>NZ_JACFXW010000001.1:0-2422500 GCF_014158035.1 Rhizobium sp. G21
ACTGGGTGAGCTTGTGGATTTCCTGTTCCATCTCGAGATCGCGGAAGGCGTGACCGCTTTCCGAACCTTCGGTCGGCAATTCGTCGAGATAATGGGTTGAGGCGAGCTTCACGGTCTTCAGATTCATCTCCGCCGACGTCCCGCCGATGACGATGGCGAGATGGTAGGGGGACAGGCCGCCGTGCCGAGCGACAGGATCTTGTCCTTGAGGAAGGCCACCATGCGGTCATGGGTCAGCAGCGACGGCGTGCCCTGGTAGAGGTAAGTCTTGTTGGCCGAGCCGCCTCCCTTGGCGACGAACAGGAACTCGTATTCGTCGACGCCCTCTTCATAGATGTCGATCTGGGCCGGGAGATTGTTCTTGGTGTTCTTTTCCTCGAACATCGAGATGGGCGCGAGCTGCGAATAGCGCAGGTTCTTCCTGAGATAGGCGTCCATCACGCCATGCGCCAAGGCTTCGTAATCGCCGCCTTCGGTCCAGACGCGGCGGCCCTTCTTGCCCATGATGATCGCCGTGCCGGTGTCCTGGCACATCGGCAGCACGCCGCCGGCGGCAATGTTGGCGTTCTTGAGCAGATCATAGGCGACGAAGCGGTCGTTGCCGGTGGCTTCAGGGTCGTCGAGAATCGAGGCGAGCTGCTTGAGGTGGTCGGCGCGCAGGAGATGGTTGATGTCGGCGAAGGCGGCTTCGGCGAGCAAACGCAGACCCTCCTCGGCGACCGTCAGGACCTCCTGACCCTTGAACATGTCCGTCGAGACATGATCGGATGAAAGCTTGCGGTATTCTGTCTTGTCCTCGCCGAGCGGTAAGAGATCTGCGGCCATAAGCTTGCCTTTCAATGCCAGAAGCGCTGCAAATGCGGCCTGTGTATAAGCTGGCCGCACGAATTTCAATGCGCCCTCGGCTAGGCCTTTCTGCTTAATCGATTGTAAAACCGAGGCAAACCTGAACGCGAACGTCACAATCCCTGTTCAGGAGTGACGCAAGCCTCCCGCATAGTTCAAATTGTATATTGTTCGTTAGAGGCGTGTTCACGCCTCGGTCTTAGTTTGAACGAGCCCTGGAAACAGAGGGAGCTCGGAATGATTCCGAACCGAAGACCCGTATCACGCGGGGTTGGGACATCCGTTGTCCAAAAAATATCGTTTGTTTGCCTCCTCGGCGTTCACATGCCGTTGGCGGTGATGCTGATGCAGGCGGGAAGCCTGCCGCCGCTGCATGTGCTGATCTGGCCGACTTTGGCCACGGTCTTCGGATCGATTCTGTGCATGACTGCGGTCTGGTGGCACCTGCGTCCGCTCGGCGAGCTGGCCGAAGGCCTGCGCCGCTTTCGACTCGAAGGTTATCTGCCGCGGCTCGAATCGGCTGGCGACGACGAAATCGGCATGGTGTCGGATTCCGTGGCGCGGCTGGTCGGCGAGCTCGACATCACGCTGAAGAAGCTGAAGGCGCAGGCGACGACAGATATCCTGACCGGTCTCGTCAATCGCCGGGCCATGCTCGACCGCGGCGCCGAGGAGCTGGCGCGCGCCCAGCGCGGTCGCGAAACGCTGAGCGTGGTGCTGATGGACCTCGACAATTTTCGATCGGTCAACGAGGATTTCGGCCAGGAAATCGGTGATCACGTGCTCGTCGCGATCGGCCA
The DNA here is from genome assembly GCF_014158035.1 of Rhizobium sp. G21. Lineage (GTDB taxonomy): Bacteria > Pseudomonadota > Alphaproteobacteria > Rhizobiales > Rhizobiaceae > Rhizobium_E. The sequence goes on from NZ_JACFXW010000001.1 coordinate 1,647, forward strand.
GGTGTTGCGCGACAATCTCCGTCCCTATGACGTCGCGGCGCGCATGGGCGGCGAGGAATTCCTCATCCTTTTGCCGAGAACCTCGCTGAAGGACGCCAAAGGCGTGGCCGAGCGGCTGCGACGAAGCCTGGAACAGACAATCATCGATCCCGTCCAGCGCGGCCGGATCACCGCGAGCTTCGGCCTCGCCGTCAGCCATGGCGGCGTCAACGGCCTCGAGGACATGATCGCCGAAGCCGATCTGGCGCTCTACGAGGCGAAGCGCGCGGGGCGCAACGCGGTGCGCGTCGCCGAGCCGATTTCGCTCGACCATATTCTCCGGCGGAGAAGCTGAGGCCTTCCCTTGGAGCGCGCGGGGCGATAGCGTCGCGCGTTTCCGACGCCGGAGTTACGAATGCGCCGCTTGCCCGCCCTGACCGCCATGAAGATCTTCGAGGTCGTCGGCCAGACGAGAAGTTTCACGCGGGCGGCCGAGCGGCTGAACCTCACCCAGAGCGCCGTCAGCCGCCAGGTGCGAAACCTCGAGGAGCAGCTCGGCGAAGCGCTGTTCATCCGCAAGCATCACGATCTCGAACTGACGGAATCGGGCGCGGAGCTTTATGCCACGCTGCAGGACGCCCTCCACAATGTCGAATTGACGGTGCGCTCGATCATGGAAAAGAGCAGCGGCGCGCGGCTGCGGCTCAATGCGCCGCCGACCTTCGCGCGGCGCTGGCTGATGCCGCGCCTGCCGTCGCTGCGCGAAGCGCTGCCCGACGTAGACATCAGCATCAGCACCGATCTGCAAGACAATCTCGGCGAACGCAGCCTGCTCGATTGCGCCATCCGCTTCGGCGACGGCGAGTGGCCGCTGATGCAGGTCAGCCACCTCCTGACCGAGCGACATGTCGCCGTCTGCGCGCCGTCGCTGCTCAAGGGGCAGGGGACGGTTTCCGGAAAGGATCTATCACGCTTCACCTTCCTGCATGTGCTGGCCTCGTCGAACCAGCGTTATCTCACCTGGCGGCATTGGCTGGATGCGGCGGGGCTGACCGAGGTCGACACCCGCGGCGGCCTCGAATTCGATCTTCTGGATCTCGCCATCGAAGCGGCCGTCAACGGCATGGGCGTAACGGTGGCCGACCGCGCCATGATTACGCCGCTTCTCGACCAGAGGCTGTTGACGACGATCATGGATGTCGAGGTGCCCGGCCATCAATCCTACTGGCTGGTGACGCGGTGCGAGCGCAGCGAAAGCGACAAGGTCGCAGCTTTCCGCGCCTGGTTGGAGCGGGAGCTTTCCGCCTAAATTTTCCGAGCATTCCTTTTTGGAATGGTTTGCCCGACAACTCCTCGCTTGCGCTTTGTTCAGTCCGGGATTTTGCTGAGCGATAACAGCCGCTTCGGGCGTATCACTTGCATCGGGAATCAAGGCCATGGACCACCAGATCTTTGTCGGAGGACGTTTCTCCTCTTCGCAATCGGGCCGAATGATCGACGTCGTCAATCCGGCGACGGGAAAAGTCTTCGCGCGCGTTCCTTCGGCCTCCGCCGAGGAGGCGGTGATCGCCGTCGAACGCGCCGCCGATGCGCAGAAGGAGTGGGGCGCGCGTCCCGCCATCGAGCGCGGCGATATGTTGCGGCGCTTCGCCGACGCCATCGAACGCAATGCCGACAAGATCGCTGCGGCGCTGGCCAGCGAGAGCGGCAAGAGCTTGGCCGACGCTCGCGCGGAAACCGGCTATGGCGTCGACCTGATGCGCTATCACGCCGAATGGGCGCGGCGCATCGAAGGCGAGGTGATCGAAAGCGACAGCCGCGACGAGACGCTGCTCTTGAAGCGCGTGCCGATCGGCGTCGCCGCCTGCCTGATCCCCTTCAACTTTCCGGTCTACACCTTCGTACGCAAGGTGGCCCCGGCGCTGATCGCCGGCAATGCCGTGGTGGTGCGCCCCTCCAATTCCACGCCGACCTCGGCCCTCGAGATCGCCGCCTGCGCGGAAGAGGCGGGCCTGCCTGCGGGCCTGCTCAACGTGCTGACCATGGACCACGACGTCGCCCGTGTTCTATGCACCCAGCCGCAGGTCGGCATGATCACCCTGACCGGCAGCGTTGCGGCCGGGCAGGCGGTGCTCGATTATTGCAGGGTCAATATCGCCAAGCCCTCGCTCGAACTCGGCGGCAAGACGCCTGTGGTGGTGGAGCCCGACGCCGATCTCGATCAGGTCGCCGCCATGCTGATCGGCGCCAAGAGCTATCACTGCGGCCAGGTCTGCACTTCGGCCGAACGGGTCTATGTCCATGAAAGCGTGCACGACGCGCTGGTGGAAAAGCTGACGGCGGCCTTCAAGGCGCGGGAATTCGGCGACAGGTCCGTCGATCCCGCAAAGGTCGGCCCGCTGCAGACGGCGGCGTCGCGCGCCCGCGTCCATGCGATGGTCGAACGCGCCGCGCAGGAAGGAGCGACAATTGCTGCGGGCGGCTATCTGCCCGAGGGCGACGGCTTCTTCTATCCGTCGACGCTGCTGCTCCGTTGCCGCCACGACATGGAGATCGTGCGTGAAGAGATCTTCGGGCCGGTTCTTCCGGTCATCGCCTATTCGTCCTTCGACGAGGCGCTCCAGATGATGAGCGACCATCAATATGGCCTCGCTTCGGTGCTGATGACCGAGAACTACCGCAATATCATGCGCGCTTCCGACGTGGTGGAAGCCGGCGAGCTCTATGTCAACCGTTTCCCGGGAGAGCCCTATCAGGGCTATCACGCCGGCTGGAAGCGCTCGGGCCTCGGCGGCGACGACGGCAAGCACGGCATGCTGGAATTCACCCAGACCCGTCTCGTCATCCTCAAGCACTGAGCGCCGCCATGAGCAGCTATGACTATGTGATCGTCGGCGCAGGTTCGGCCGGCTGCATTCTCGCCAATCGACTGACGGAGGACGGCCGCTATCGCGTGCTGCTGATCGAGGCCGGCGGCAAGGACAGTTCCTTCTGGTTCAAGATCCCCATCGGTTACGCGATGAGCTACTACAATCCGAAGGTCAACTGGATGTACTATTCCGAGCCGGAGGCCGAGCTCGGCGGACGCCGGGTCTATGTGCCGCGCGGCAAGGTGCAGGGCGGCTCCGGCTCGATCAACGCCATGGTCTATGTGCGCGGCGCAGCCACCGATTTCGACGACTGGGCGGCGGCCGGCAATTCCGGATGGTCCTATCAGGACGTGCTGCCGGTGTTCAAGAAGCTGGAAACCCATGCCGACGGCGCCAATGACTGGCATGGCGACACGGGGCCGATCCATGTGACGCCGATGCGCGGCGGCACGCATCGCATCACCGACGCCTTCCTCGCCGCCTGCGGCGAACTGCAACTGCCCGTCAATCATGATTTCAACGGCGCCTCCATCGAGGGCGGCGGCGTCTATGACATCAACACCCGCGGCGGGCGTCGCTCCCATTCGAGCGCCGAATACTTGAAGCCGATTTTGGCGCGACCCAATCTCACCGTCGAGCGCTTCGTCCATGTCGAGCAGTTGGCTTTTGACGCCACCGGACGCGCGGTCGGCGTCGAGGCGACGCGTAATGGAGAGAGGTTGACATTCTCGGCGCGGCGCGAGGTGATCGTGGCCGCCGGCGCCGTCGGCAGCCCGGCCATTCTCCAGCGCTCGGGGCTCGGCGATGGCGACGTTCTGAAGAAGGCGGGCGTGGCGGTGCGCAGGCATCTGCCGGCCGTCGGGCGGAACCTGCAGGACCATCTCTGCGCGAGCTTTTACTACAAGTCGAAAATCCCGACGCTCAACGACACCTTCTCGAAATTCCATCACCGCATGTTGATGGGCCTGCGTTATGTTCTGAGCGGCACGGGACCCTTCTCAATGAGCGTCAATCAGGCCGGCGGTTTCTTCCGCGGCAAGCCGGAGGAGCCGCGGCCCAACATCCAGCTCTACTTCAACCCGCTCTCCTATCGCATTCCAAATACGCCGAAATCCGGCCTTACGCCCGAGCCCTATTCCGGCTATCTCATCGCCTTCAATTCCTGCCGGCCGACAAGCCGCGGCGAAATCATGATCGCTTCTCCCGACAGCCACGCTAGCCCAAAGATCATGCCGCATTTCCTGACCACCGAGCGCGACCTCGACGAAGTGATCCAGGGCAGCCGCCTGGTGCGTCGGATCGCATCTGCGCCGGCCATCGCCTCGCTGACCGAGGCCGAGATTTCACCCGGACCGCAGGCTGAGAGCGACGAGGCGTTCCTCGACTATTTCCGCGCCAATTCCGGCTCGATCTACCATCTCTGCGGGACCTGCATGATGGGTCCGGACGCGGAAACGTCCGTGGTCGACGCTCGTCTGCGCGTGCATGGCGTGCCGGGCCTGCGCGTCATCGACGCCTCGATCTTCCCCAATGTCACCGCCGGCAATATCAATGCGCCGACGATGATGGTGGCCGAGAAGGGCGCGCAGATGGCGCTGGAGGATGCGCGGATGGAAGCGGCGGCGTGAGTCGTCGCTGAAGTCTCAAGCATCTCCGGAGGGCTTGTTTCCAAAGTGGGAACGAGTTATGCTTCCTTATGCACGTCATCGCCAAATCAGCCTTGGTGAAGTTCTGGGAAAGCCAACCGGCAGGGCTCCCGCGTGAGGCTGCAAAAGCGGCTTTGTCGTCATGGTATACGACAGTGTCGGATGCCGTTTGGAGAGATTTTAACGATCTCAGGAAGACGTTTAACTCGGCGGATTATGTCGCGGACGGCAAGGTCGTGTTCGATGTCGGTGGCAACAAATATCGTGTCGTCGGCTTGGTGGGATATCGTACTAAGCGGGTGTTCGTTCTCTTTGTCGGCACACATGCAGACTATGACCGCATCAGCGTCAAAGATCTCTAGGGAGGCAAGCCATGGATTTCTCAAGCTTGAGGACATTGCAAAGCGAGGGCGAATACCAAGCCGCGCTTCTTGCCGTGCGCCCCTTCTTCGAGAAGGAGCCCTTGGAAGGAAGTCTAGACGCTGCTCGTTTCGATGCTCTTGTCCTGCTGATCGAGGAGTATGAGAAGCGGGTCTATCCGGTCCCGCGCGCCGAGCCGGTCGAGGTCATCAAGGCGGTGATGGAGACGAACAACTATTCTCGCGCGGATCTCGTGGCCATCCTGGGGTCAAGGCGCGTGCGTCGGATCTTCTGAACAAACGCCGCGACATCAATCTGGACCAGATCCGCAAACTGAGTAAAGCCTGGAATATTCCCGCTGCGGCGTTGATCGGAGACGTCGCGGCATAGGAGCAGCCGCGACATCCGTTTAAATCGGGTTTTCTCGTCTTCAGCCCGGCCCCACCATTTTCTCCGGCCTGACCACCTCGTCATATTGCGCTTCCGTCACCAGTCCGGTCGCCAGCGCTTCCTCTTTCAAGGTGGTGCCGTTCTTGTGGGCGGTCTTGGCGATCTTGGCGGCGGCGTCGTAGCCGATGACAGGGGCGAGGGCGGTGACCAGCATCAGCGAGCGCTCGACGCCCTGGCGGATATTGTCCTCGCGCGCGGCGATGCCGATCACGCAATTTTCGGTGAAGGAGCGAGCGGCGTCGCCGAGCAGCTGCACCGATTGCAGGAAGTTATAGGCCATCACGGGATTGTAGACATTCAGCTCGAAATGCCCCTGGCTTGCCGGCGAAGGTGATCGCGGCATTGTTGCCGAAGATGTGCGCGCAGACCTGAGTCAGCGCCTCGCACTGGGTCGGATTGACCTTGCCCGGCATGATCGAGGAACCCGGTTCGTTCTCCGGCAGCGCCAGCTCGCCGAGGCCGGCGCGCGGGCCGGAGCCGAGGAACCGGATGTCGTTGGCGATCTTGAACAGCGCGGCCGCGGCGGCGTTGATCGCGCCATGCGAAAACACCATGGCGTCATGGGCGGCGAGCGCCTCGAATTTATTGGGCGCGGTGACGAAGGGCATGCCGGTGATGCCGGCGATTTCCTCCGCCACCAGTTCGGCGAAACCAACGGGGGCGTTCAGACCCGTGCCGACGGCGGTGCCGCCCTGGGCGAGCTGCAGCAGGCCGCCCATCGTGTCGCCGATCCGCTTGATGGCGGAATGGACCTGCGCGGCGTAGCCGCCGAATTCCTGGCCCAGCGTCAGCGGCGTCGCATCCTGCGTATGGGTGCGACCGATCTTGATGATGTGCTCGAATTCCTTGGACTTTGCCTCCAGCGCCTTGTGCAGATGGGTGAGGGCTGGGATCAGGTGATGAGCGATCTCGACCGCGCAGGCGATATGCATCGCCGTCGGATAGGTGTCGTTGGACGACTGGCTCATATTGACGTGGTCATTGGGGTGAACCGGCTTCTTGGAGCCCTTGGCGCCGCCCAGCATTTCGATCGCGCGATTGGAGATCACCTCGTTGGCGTTCATGTTCGACTGGGTGCCGGAGCCGGTCTGCCAGACCACTAGCGGAAAGTGATCGTCGAGTTTGCCGTCGATGACCTCCTGCGCCGCCGTGACGATGACGTCGCCGAGCTTGGGATCGAGCTGGCCGAGCTTCACATTGGCGCGGGCGGCGGCCTGCTTGACCACGCCGAGCGCTTTGACGATCGACGCCGGCTGTTTTTCCCAGCCGATGCGGAAGTTTCCGAGCGAGCGCTGCGCCTGTGCGCCCCAGAGGCGATCGTCTTCCACTTCGATGGGGCCGAAAGTGTCGGTTTCGATGCGTGTCGGCATGGGGAATATCCTTCTGATCCGAGTCCAGTATCTTGTCTAATCCCGCCTGCGCGTGAAAGGAAGTGGTCACTCCAACGTCCTCAGCACACACTCCGTTCGCAAGGCGCAAGAATTTACGTGCAAGCGCGGCCTCGCCTTCCTATATGCGATGAAGCAAGGGCGGCGACTGAAAGCCGGGCGGCGATGGACGAGATCGAGACTGACAAGCAACCGGTTCTGAGCAAGCTGACGGCGCTGTCGCATGCCGGCCGTCTCGACATTTTCCGTCTGCTCGTTGCGGCGGGAGGCGCTGGACTCAATGCCGGCGAGATTGCCGTGGCGCTGGATCTCAAGCCCAATACGCTTTCTCAACATCTGACCATGCTGTCTGCGGCCCATCTGATCCGCGCGCAGCGGGAAGGGCGCAACATCCGCTACTTCGCCGAAATTTCCGCGATGGGACAACTCCTCGGCTTTCTCATGCAGGATTGCTGCGGCCGCAGCCCGGACATCTGTCGGAAAGCGCTGGAAACCTTGAAGATCCGCCGTTAGTCGCAGCGATGTCTGCGCCATTTTGGCCACAGCCTCTCCGAAACGAACTATGCGAAACTGTGCGGCAAGCCTGACGTCCGAGGGCGAAAGCATGTCTGACGGCTTAACAATAAATTAAGGTTATCAGTGTGTTGTGGATGTTCGAAATCGGGCCTGCCCAAAACGCGTCACAAATTTGTGACCTCATGAATGAAGTCGACCGGTCATCCGTTTTCTTTTCAAGGGATTGGCGATCCGCTAGTCTGTCAGCAACTTGATTTGGGGTGACGGCGTTTCGTCGTCGGGAATGATAGCAACATGAAGATGAAGACTACGACAGCGATCGTCGCACTTGCCGTGGCTGGCGCGATCGGAATGAGCTCCGCGCCTGTCGGCGCCGCCACATTGCTCGACTTCCTCAAGGGCAACAAGGCCGCACAGAGACCGCAGCAGCCCTTCGCCGGGTCGCTGGATGACGACACCAGCGCCTTCCCGGACCCCGCAGCGCCGGCCAGGCCGTTGCCGAAAGTGACGGGTCCGACCTACAATGTCTACAAGGCCGATGCTCTGCGCTGGATCGCCGCGTCGAAATTCGCGTCGTCCAGCCAATCCGCGTCGGCCGCTGCGATCGAACAGCCCGAGGCGACCGGTTCGATCCAGACCATCTCCGCCCCTGCGAGTTTCGACGCCGGCGCCGAGCCGCGCGCGTTCATGGCCGATGTCAAGGTCAAGGCCCCGTCCGAAGTGGCGACCGCAATCGAGAAATACTACGCCACGCATCAGGGGCTCGTATGGGTCGACGCCAATGGCGTCAGCCAGAAGGCCCGAGATGCGATGGCGGCGCTCGCCGACGCCGGCGCCGACGGCCTCGATCCCGCCGATTACGCCGTGACAGATCCCGATGGCGCAATGACCGACGCCGATCCGGCCGCGCGTCAGAAGCAACTGATGCAGTTCGAGATCGAGATGTCGGCCGCCGTGCTGACCTATGTCCAGGACGCCCAGCGCGGCCGCATCGATCCCAACCGGATCTCGGGCTATTACGATTTCAAGCGCAAGACGATCAATCTCGACGCCGCGCTGACCAATGTCGCGCTCTCGGGAGACGTGAAGGCCTATCTGGTGAGCCGCAATCCGCAGAACGCGCAGTACCAGGCGTTGAAGGCCGAGCTGGCGCGACTGAAGGCCGTCGACGGCGAACAGGAAGCGCGGGTGGATGTTGCGCCGGGCACCCTGATCAAGCCGGGCGACGTCAATCCCGAGCTCGCCAACGTGGTGGCCGCCATTCGCCAGCGCGGTTCCGACAAGCTCAAGCTCGATCATTCGCTGACGCTCGCCTCCTACCAAGGCGGCGCCGATTACGCGCCGGAGATCGTCGAACTGGTGAAGGCCTATCAGACCGAGAACGGCCTGAAGGGCGACGGCGTCGTCGGCCGCGGCACGGTCCGTGTTCTCAGCGGCGGCGACAGCCACAGCGCCAAGATAAACAAGCTCGTGGTTGCGATGGAGCAGATGCGCTGGCTGCCGAAGGATCTCGGCCCGCGCTTCGTCTTCATCAACCAGCCGGCGTTCAAGGCCTACTACTACAACGAAGGCCGCGAACAGTTCGAGATGAAGGTCGTCGTGGGGTCGAAAGCCAACCAGACCTATTTCTTCCAAGACGAGATCGAAGTCGTCGAATTCAACCCCTATTGGGGCGTTCCGCGCTCGATCATCGTCAACGAGATGTTGCCGAAGCTGCGCCAGGACCCCAGCTATCTCGACCGACTCGGCTACGAGACGTCGGTCGGCGGTCAGCAGATGTCGTCGACCGACATCGACTGGAGCACGACCGACTCCGTCGATGTGCGCCAGCCGCCGGGCAGCGACAATGCGCTGGGACAGCTGAAGATCATGTTCCCGAACTCTCATGCGATCTACATGCATGACACGCCGCAGAAGAAGTTCTTCGGCCGCGACATGCGCGCTCTCAGCCATGGCTGCGTGCGTCTGGTCGATCCGAAGAAGATGGCCGCTGCGGTGCTCAACATGTCGGTCGCCGACGTCGACCAACAGATCGCCACCGGCAAGAACCATCAGGTCAAGGCGCCGGAGAAGTTTCCGGTTTACGTCTCCTACTTCACCGCTTTCCCAAATAAGGACGGCGCCGTGGAATATTTCGACGATGTCTATGATCGCGACATGTATTTGGGCCGCGCCCTCGAGGCTACGCGCAAGGCGCGGCATGGCCAGGGCTGAAACGAGGCGCCAATCTGTCGTCGGCGTAGGGCGGCTTTCGGGCCGCCTTACGTGCTTTTGGGAGAGTAGTGAGCCGCCGCTGTCTTGCGATCATCCTGGATCATCGCCACGAAGGCGCGCAATGGGGCAGGCATGAAGCGGCTGGAAAAATAAAGTTGCGGCCCCTCGAACGGCGACCACCACTCGGGCAGCACCGCCGCAAGTAGACCGTGTTTCAAATAGGGCGTCAGCCAGTTCTCGAAAGTGCCGATCACCCCATGCCCGGCGCAGGCGAGTTTTATAGCGGCGTCGGCGGCGTCGACATTGATAATCAGACGGCCTTCCGGATTGACGCGGGCTTCCACACCATCCTTTTCGAACACCCATTCGACCAGCGCGCCGCTGGTGAAGCGCAGGCGGATGCATTTATGTTCCGTCAGGTCGCGCGGATGGGTAGGCGCGCCATAGCGGCTGAGATAGTCCGGCGAGGCCGCCAGCGCCACCTGCTGCCGGTCTGGTCCGATCGGGATTGCGATCATGTCCTGCGCCAGATGTTCGCCATAGCGAATGCCGGCGTCACAGCCTGCGGCGACGATATCGACAAGACGATCGTCGACCATGATCTCGACCCGCACGTCTGGGTGTATACGCAGAAACCGGTCGATCATCGGCGGCAATATGTCGACCATGACGGCGCCGGTAACATTGAGCTTCAACAATCCCCGAACCTGCTCCTGCGCATTCTGAACGTCCTGCAATGCAGCGCGCGTCTCCCGGAACAATGGCCGGAGACGCGCCGCGAGAACGCGACCGGCATCGGTCGGCGTGACGCTGCGGGTGGTTCGGATCAGCAGCGGCGTTCGGAGTCGATCCTCAAGAGCCGCGATCTTCTCGCTAACGGTCGATGGTGAAAGCCCGAGGCGCTTGGCTGACGATCTGAAGCCGCCCGTTTCACAAACACTGAGAAAAATCGAGAGATCGTCGAGCGGAACCATATCGTCGTTGTTCGCCATAGCGATCAGCGTATCCGGAATTCGGTGGATTATCAACCTAGGTCGAACGGATCTACAAGACGCCATACCGCAACCGAGGTTCCTTTCGACCTTATCCTCCAGTCCAGAGAACATGTCATGACAGAGTCTAAGACCCATTCCCGCCCATCGAAGCCTTTCACGTCCTGGCGAGGTAGCCATGTCGGCATCCGCGTTGCTGATTTCGACGCTGCAGTCGACTGGTACATTGCAATGCTCGAATTTCGCCTGACTGAGACCATGCAGCACGGCTCCACACGTTTCGGCGTTTTGACGTTGCCTACGGACGACGCTTTCGCAATCGAAATCATCGCCAATCCTAACGGGGCGCCGCGTCCCCCTACCGCGACCTGTCCGACAGCCATGCTCTGATGGGATGGCATCACATCTGCCTCGGCACCTCCGATATCGATACTGATATCGAGGAACTCAGATCCCGTGGCGTCAGGATCGTTAGCGAAGCTCGGGATGTCGACGACTGGGGCATCCGTTTCGCCTTCATCGCCGATCCGTGGGGTAATCTGATTGAACTGCTACAGTCGAAGAGCTGAGATCGTTGACACCCCATGCGGCAGTCAGCCCGCCACCAGTCTCTCCACCAACTCCACCGTCAACTCGTCGAAATGGCCGATCACCACGCTCGGACCGAGATCCTCGACAGGCGTGTCCGAGTAGCCGAATGGCACGGCGATCGATGCGATCTTGGCGTTCTGCGCGACCTTGATGTCGTTGAGGCTGTCGCCCACCATGACGGTGCGGGCAGGGTCGCCGCCGGCGCGTTCGATGGTGCCGAGAAGATGGGCCGCGTCGGGCTTGCGGACCGTAAAGGTGTCGCCGCCGGTGATCGCGGAAAAGCGGTCGGCGAGGCCCAGGCCTTCGAGAAGCGGGCGCGCCAACCCCTCCATCTTGTTGGTGCAGACGGCGAGCGCGACATCGGCCGCCGCCAGACGGTCGAGCGCCTCGACGAGGCCGGGATAGGGCTTGCTCTTGCCCGGCATGCCGCCGCGGTAATGCGCGATGAATCGCTCCAGCATCGGCGGAAAGTCTTCTTCCTCCAGCGGCTGGCCCCGTAGCGCGAAGGCGCGCTCGATCATGGCGCGGGCGCCGTGCCCGACCAGATGCGTGAGATCCTCGAAGCCGACCGGCGGCAGGTCGCGCGCCGAGATGGTGAAGTTCAGGCTGTCGATCAGGTCGGGGGCGGTGTCGATCAGGGTTCCGTCGAGATCGAATACGGCAAGCAGGCGCGGCACGGGCAGTCTCCTCACAAAGAATGAGGCTGTGATAAACATCGCCGGCCGTCATGTAAATCGCGCCGCAACGCCAGTCGTCTTGCCGTCTGTCATTTCCCGGCGGGAAGCAGACGATGCAAAACTCGTCTTTGCTTCTTCCGCTCGCTCACAAGCTCGTGTAAAAGCCCGTCCACGAACAATCGGAGATCCTGGCGGATGGACGCCCGGCATATGAAAATCATCGCCGCCCAAGAGGCGCTCAAGCATGTCGAGCACGGCATGCGCCTCGGAATCGGCACTGGCTCCACCGCGGAAGAATTCGTCCGGTTGCTGGCCGAAAAGGTGGCCGAAGGGCTCGAGGTCCGCGGCGTGCCGACATCGGAGCGCACCGCGCGGCTCTGCCTCGAACTCGGCGTACCCCTGAACTCGCTCGACGAGCTTCCCGAACTCGACCTCACCATCGACGGGGCAGACGAAGTCGACGGTCAGCTCCGCCTGATCAAGGGCGGCGGCGGCGCGCTTCTGCGGGAAAAGATCGTCGCGGCCGCCTCGGCGCGGATGATCGTCATCGCCGACGAAACAAAGGTCGTCGACACGCTCGGCAAGTTTCCGCTGCCCATCGAGGTCAATCCGTTCGGCCTGGCCGCCACCCGTATCGCGGTGGACAAATGCGCTTCCCGCCTCGGTCTGACCGGCGAGATCGCCCTGCGCAAACGGGGTGAAGACGCCTATGAGACCGATGGCGGCCATTACATTCTCGATGCTTCTTTTGGCCGTATTTCTGATGCAGAGGCGCTGGCTGCGAGTCTGTATTCGATCCCCGGCGTGGTCGAGCACGGGCTGTTCATCAATCTGGCCTCCTGGCCATCATCGCGGGTCCGCAATCTGCGCGGACCATCGCGGTCTAATCTGACGAGGAGATAGTGTGTCCATGATGAAGATTGACAGGATCGGGCGCGCGGCTTTGGTCGCGGGCATGATGTTCGGGTTTGGCGCGTCGCTCGCCGTCGCTCAGGAGAGCATTTCGGACGCGCATCTGAAGGCTGCCCGCTCGGCGATGAAAGCGATCAAGATCACCGAGCCTTTCGACGCCATCCTTCCCAATATCGCCCAGCGCCTCAAGGGCACGCTGATCCAGAGCTCGCCCAATTACGAGCAGCTGATCAACGACACGGTCGACGCCAAGGCGCTCGAACTCGCCGCGCGACGCGCCGATCTCGAAAAGGAAGCTGCGGCGATCTACGCCAAGACTTTCTCGGAAGAAGAGCTGAACCAGATCGCCGCCTTTTATTCCGGCCCGGCCGGGCAGAAGCTGTTGAAGGATGGCCCTCTCGTCATCCGTCAGCTGTCGAAGGCCGCGGACATCTGGGCGACCGGCATGAGCCGCGATCTGTCGACCACCACCGACGCGGCGCTCGAAACGGCGATCGCCGCCGAAAAGAAGGCCGAGCAGCCCAAGCAGTGAGGCGCTCTCTGACGACGATGCAAGCCCGCCTCCCGGCGGGCTTTTCTTTGCCGCTCGAGCCGCCATATGAACATGCGGGAGGCCGGGAGTTTCTAGTGGGGAATGAAATGTCCAGTTACGATTATGATCTCTTCGTCATCGGCGGCGGTTCGGGCGGCGTGCGTGCGGCGCGCGTGTCGGCGTCGCTCGGCAAGAAAGTAGCGATCGCCGAGGAATACCGTTTCGGCGGCACCTGCGTCATCCGCGGCTGCGTCCCGAAGAAGCTGTTCGTCTACGCCTCGCAGTTCCACGAGCATTTCGAGGACGCCGCCGGTTTCGGCTGGGAGGTCGGCGAATCGCGTTTCGATTGGAAAAAGCTGGTGGCCGCCAAGGATCAGGAAATCAACCGTCTCGAAGGCCTCTATCGCAAAGGGCTGACCAATGCCGGCGCCGAGCAGATCGACAGCCGCGCCGAACTGGTCGATCCCCACACCGTGCTGATCAAGGCGACCGGCAAGACCGTGACCGCCGAGCGGATCATCGTCGCCGTCGGCGGCGCACCGTCGGTCCATGGCGCGCTTCCCGGTTTCGAGCACTGCATCAGCTCCAATGGAGCCTTCCATCTCAACGAACTGCCGGACGCGATCCTCATCGAAGGCGGCGGTTATATCGCGGTGGAATTCGCCAATATTTTCCATGGTCTCGGCGTCAAGACGACGCTGATCTATCGCGGCAAGGAGATCCTGTCGCGCTTCGATCAGGATATGCGGCGCGGTCTGCATGCGGCCATGCAGGCCAAGGGCATCGAGATCCTCTGCGAGGATGTGATCCTCAATGTCGAGAAGAAAGCCGAGGGACAGCTGGTCGCCACGACCAAGCAGGGCAAGATCCTCGAAGTCGGCCAGGTGATGCTGGCGATCGGCCGGTCGCCCAACACCAAGAGTCTCGGCCTGGAACAGGCCGGGGTCGCGGTGAACGAGCGCGGGGCGATCATCGTCGATCAGTATTCCCGGACCAATGTGGCGAGCATCTTCGCGCTCGGCGACGTGACGGACCGCGTGCAGCTGACGCCCGTCGCCATTCACGAGGCGATGTGTTTCATCGAGACGGAATACAAGAACAATCCGACCTCGCCGGATCACGACCTCATCGCCACCGCCGTCTTCTCCCAGCCGGAAATCGGCACTGTCGGCATGAGCGAGGAGCAGGCGGCCAAGGCGTTCGAAGAGCTGGAAGTCTACCGTGCGGAATTCCGGCCGATGAAAGCGACGTTGTCGGGCCGGGCGGAGCGGATGATCATGAAGCTGATCGTCAACGCCGCGGATCGCAAGGTGGTGGGCGCGCATATCCTCGGCCATGACGCCGGCGAGATGGCGCAGCTTCTCGGCATCACGCTTAAGGCCGGCTGCACCAAGGATGATTTCGACCGCACCATGGCGGTGCATCCCACCGCAGCCGAAGAGCTCGTGACCATGTATGCGCCGACCTATCGGGTCAGGAACGGCGAGCGGGTCTGAACCATGACGCCGGTCCGGCGCGGCTGTCGCGCCGGTCCGTTTTCATCTGGCGATCTCGCGCGCGTCAGCCGCGCCAAAAGCGGCGCGAGCCAGTCGAGGCCGCGCCATTCCTCCCGCTCCAGAGGGTCCTGAAACGCATGAGATTTCGGGATGCGCTGGCCGCCGCGGCGAGTGAAGGGATCGGATAAGGGCATGATATCTCTCCTGCCGTTTTGTTCTGATCCCAAGGTAGGGCAGGGGCTGCCGAGGACGTAGACGCAAGGATGAAAAGCCCATTTCAGCTGCGAAATATTCAAGGCGCCCACGGGCGTGCTATGGTCGGCCGCGAAGGAGACCGGCATGCTCGGCGCGGATTGGAACGACCTCGATCTGTTTTTTCATGTGGCGACGCAAGGCGGGCTGACCGGCGCGGCGATCGCCACGGGCGTAAGCGCGCCGACCATCGGCCGCCGCATGCTCGGGCTCGAACGGCAGCTGGGCCGCACCCTATTCATTCGCAGTCCCCAGGGCTATCGGCTTGCCCATGACGGGGCGGTGCTGCTCGACCATGTGCGCGTGATGCGTCGCGCCGCCGACAGTATTGTCGAATGGCAGCGCGGCGCCTTCGCCCTGCCGATCGTCTCGATCGCCGGCGACGCCTGGATCGCCGGCTTTCTCGCAGATCACGCCCAGGCCATTCGCGGGCATGACGACGCTTTCCGCATCTGTTGCAAATCCGCCCATACCGGGCTCGACCTGACCTTTCGCGAGGCGGATGTGGCGATCCTGGCCGTCCGACCCGATCACGGCAACTTCGCCGTCCGGCAGAGCGTCACGATGCGCTACGGCGTCTATGGCGCCGTCGCGATGACGGCCGAAGCGAGTGAGCGCTGGATTTCGCTCGGGACGGAAAGCGCCGCCTCCGCGGCGGATCGCTGGGTGTTCGAGCATCATGAAAACAGGATCATGACCTGGACCAGCAGTCCGGATCTCCTGCAGAGACTGATCCGAAAGGGCCACGGTTTCGGCGCGTGCCGCCTCTTCGTGGGGGATAGCGATCCGGAGCTGGCGCGGCGCGACGAAGCGATCGCCGAGCTCGACCATCCGCTGTTCATCGGCGCCAATGACGATGATCGCAAGCGCCCCGAAGTGCGCATCGTGCTCGACCGCATCGCGAATCTGCTGCGCGCCCATCAGGACCTGTTCGCCGGCGGCGATGCTCCCGCCGCGCGGCGAGCGTCGGCCGAGGCGTCCTGAAGTTTTTCTGCGACAGGCCGTAAAATCTGCTAATTTGACAGTCATCAATGCTTCGCGGCCGGCGGGAGGAGACGGCGGGCGCGAAACCCTGGCATGAAGACAGCGGAGGATTGATCATGGCAAGCGTAAGCAAGATCCGGCCCGGCCCGGTTCACCCCGACACCACCGGCATGGGCGAAGACCGCATGCTGGACGCCCAGCGTAGCGGCTTCGGCTTCATCAGCTATCTTTTGTTTCCCTTGATCGCGGTCGTCGCCTTCGCCGCGGCGCTGTATCAGTCCGCGCCGTGAAGGGACGCGACGCTGAACTCATTGTTCATCGAACGGCGGCGAAACCGGTGTTTTGCAGCCATTGAAGGCTTTGCAAACTCTTCCTTAATATGTATAAGCCCGCCGATCAGCGGGCTGGCGTTTCACGCCCGCAGTGTATCCACATCGAACAGGTGAGTATTATGGCACAGAATTGGAACCCGTCTAGCTGGAGGTCTAAGCCCATTCAGCAGGTTCCGGAGTATCCGGACTTGTCTCAGCTTGAGGCTACGGAAGCTCGTCTGGCCAAGTTTCCGCCGCTCGTTTTTGCAGGCGAGGCGCGGCGTTTGAAGGCCTCGCTCGCCAAGGTCGCCAATGGGGAGAGCTTCCTGCTCCAGGGCGGCGACTGCGCCGAAAGCTTCGCTGAACATGGCGCGGACACGATCCGCGACTTCTTCCGCGCCTTCCTGCAGATGGCCGTGGTCCTGACCTTCGGTGCGCAGAAGCCCGTCGTCAAGGTCGGCCGCATCGCCGGCCAGTTCGCCAAGCCGCGCTCCTCGGGCATCGAGAAGAAGGGCGACATCGAACTGCCGAGCTACCGCGGCGACATCATCAACGGCATCGAATTCACCGAGGAAGCCCGGATTCCGAGCCCGGAACGCCAGATCATGGCCTACCGCCAGTCGGCTGCGACGCTGAACCTGCTGCGCGCCTTCGCGATGGGCGGCTACGCCAATCTCGACAATGTGCACAAGTGGATGCTCGGCTTCGTCAAGGACAGCCCGCAGGCGGAACGTTACCGCGCGCTCGCCGACCGCATTTCCGAAACCATGGACTTCATGGCGGCGATCGGCATTACGCCGGAAAACAATCCGAGCCTGCGCGAAACCGATTTCTTCACCAGCCATGAAGCGCTGCTTCTCGGCTATGAAGAAGCGCTGACCCGCGTCGATTCGACCTCGGGCGACTGGTATGCGACCTCGGGCCATATGATCTGGATCGGCGACCGCACCCGCCAGCCCGATCACGCCCATGTCGAATATTGCCGCGGCATCAAGAACCCGATCGGACTGAAGTGCGGTCCGTCGCTGACCGCGGACGGCCTGCTGGAGCTGATCGACATTCTGAACCCGGCCAACGAAGCCGGTCGTCTGACGCTGATCTGCCGTTTCGGTCACGACAAGGTCGCCGAACATCTGCCGCGCCTCATTCGCGCCGTCGAGCGCGAAGGTCGTAAGGTGGTCTGGTCCTGTGATCCGATGCATGGCAACACGATCACGCTCAACAACTACAAGACCCGGCCGTTCGACCGGATCCTGACGGAAGTCGAGAACTTCTTCCAGATCCACTATGCCGAAGGCACGCATCCCGGCGGCATCCATATCGAGATGACCGGCAACGACGTGACCGAATGCACCGGCGGCGCACGCGCGCTGACGGGCGAAGACCTGCAGGATCGCTACCACACCCATTGCGATCCGCGCCTCAACGCCGACCAGGCTCTCGAACTGGCCTTCCTGCTGGCCGAGAACCTCAAGTCCGGCCGCGACGAGCAGAAGCTGGCCGTCAACGCCTGAGGCGAGACTGACAAGACATGAAAAAGGCGGCTTGCGGGCCGCCTTTTTCATGGGCTGGTCTTGATCTCAGACGCCAAAGCCGAACACGTAGACGCCGCCATGCGTCGCCAGCGTGACGGCAAAGGCCACCGCCAAGATCGCGGCTTCCTTCGGCGTCATCGCGCGTGCGGAAGGCGCATAGCCGCGCCGCAACAGGCCGGGCAGGCCGAAGATCGCCAGCAGCACCGCCATCTGCGTATAGCCGAGCCAGAGCAGCAGCAGCAAGCCGCCGAGCGCGAACGCCATCATCGCCTGGGTGAAGATATCGCGACCGAAGGAGCGAAGGAAGCCTTCTGCGACCTGTCCGCCGTCGAGCGGATAGATCGGCAGAAGATTGAGCGCGTTGAGCAGGCAGCTGAAATAGGCCAGATTGACGGCCCAGGCATAGGCGACGGAAAACTCGGTGGCGAAATAGGCGTAGCAGAACGCCGCTGCGGTGAGGGGTACGCAGATCGCGGGACCTGCCAGCGCGCAGACCGCCCGCTCGAATTCCGAGCGATGCGGCGAGGACGAGACGGCGATGCCGCCGACGAAGGGCAGCAGCATCAGGCGATTGCCCTGCTTGCCCATCAGTTTGAACGACAGGTAGTGGCCGTATTCGTGCAGAAGGATGACCAGCGTGAGCTGGATCGCCGCCGTCACCGAGAACTGGGTGAGAAGGAGCGCGAAGGCGACCAGCGATAAGCCGATCTCCATGGCGTAATCGCGCGGATCGAAGGAGCCGAACAGCGGTTTGCGGGCTGCGCGCGCCTGTTGGCCTGCGCGGCCAGTGGGCGGTGCGACGGCGGACGGCGCGGTCGAGTAATCCCCTTCTCCGCGCACGAAGCTTCTCAACTGTCTCCATGCCCCGAAAATCGCCGCGATCACGCCGCCGATGCGGGAGAACAGCCGTTGCTCGACGGTGATGCGGCTGCCGGCGCCGGCCGGCTCGACGGTCCAGATCTCGACGGATTCACGCCCGGGCGCCGCGTCGACGCCGTCGACCGAGATCACCGCGACGCCGATACTGCCATGCGGCAGGCCCCGAGCCGTCGCACCCGTAATTGACGGAGGCCTCCGGCGCGGCTGATATGGACCGTGCGCGCGCCGTCCGGCGTTTCCACGATCGCCTCGACGGCGGCGAATGTGCCGCCGGTGTTGTCCATCGCCATTTGCAGCCGCGCCAGCGTCTGGTCCGCCGGCTCGGTGGAAAGCCGCGAGAATCGGATCAGCCTCATGCCTCGACCGGTTTCCGCGAGGAGCCGGTAGATCGCCAACATCAGGAGGAGAAAGAGGATCTGGACAAGGAATTGCATGCGGTGGGCTGCTTTCGATAGGAAGGAGCATCTCGAGTGAGCATTCGATAGAGGGGAAACCGAGGCGCGGCAAGTCGGTGTTCATTGTTGGGTTTGCGCCTGAGCGGCTGCGACGGTGGCTGGGTTGTATATTTTATTTGCTAAATATCATCGGCTGTGTTTCAATTCGCCATCGACCCGTTTGCGTCGATGCTGATGGCGTTTCATTCCAGTCTTTCAACTTCACCTATGCGCTTCGCGTCGCCGCGAGGCGGCGTCAGTGCGCGCGCCGTCCCGACGATTTCCGGCCATGGCATATTTCATTCAGGGGACCGATATGGACCTACCCACTATCCTGGCGGCCACGACCGCCATCGGCACCGCCGCCTACGGATTGGTCGATTCCAGCAAAGCATTCAAAGGGGGCGTCTCGAATATCGGCTACGGATTCGTGGAGGAGGCGCTGACGCCATTCCGATCGGCGTTGGCGCTGGTGAACGAGGATGCTCCCTTCGAATTGGCCAAAGCCAACTGGATCAACGGGATGGACGTCGCGGATCAGAAGATCGCGATCAAGGGCTTGATCAAGCTCGGCATCGCCCCCAGCACGGCGCGCGAGCTCGCGGAGGCGACGCCCGGGGTCAATGCAAATTCACTGTTGGAAATCTCGAGAAAACTCGAAACAGGAGCGCCGCTCGAGGAAATGGAACTGGCGCTTCTCGCCCGCTTCGAGGCGGTGATCGACGCGCGTCTCGATGCGGCGTTCGAACGGGCGGACCAGAGATATCGCAACACGGCGCGCGTGATCGCGGCCGCCATTGCGGTCGTCATATCGGAAATCGGCGCATTCACCATGGTGATGGACGGCGATCAAGGAGGTTTTCTCCTGTTTTTGCAGGCGTTCGGAATCGGCATCGTCGCCGCCCCGCTTGCTCCGATCGCCAAAGACCTGACCAGCGCGATCACGGCCGCCTCGACCTCGTTCAAAGCGATCGTGCGGTGAAGTCATGTCGCTGTTTCTCAATTTCAGGATGCAGCCTGTCGGCGGCGGACTGCGCGCGGAGCCGATGATCCTGAGGACCGACGCCGACATTCGCGCCTCGGTCCTCGACCTCTCGACCTTGCAGAGACTTGTCTCCGGACGAAGTGTGCTCTTGGCAGTACACGGCTTCAACAACGGTCAGTCCGAAGCTCTGTGCAAGCTGACGCGTTTGGAGGAAGTGTTGGCGCTGCCGCCATCCGTCGCCTTCATCGGGGTGCTGTGGCCCGGGGATTCGGCGGCCGGCTTCATCAGTTATCCAGTCGAGAAACCGACTGCCTCAGCCTCCGGTCAGCGTTTGGCGAAGTTTTGCAACAATCGTCTGCCTGCGACCGTGGAAGTATCCATTCTCAGCCACAGCCTCGGGGCGCGGGTCGCCTTGGAAACCGTGCGCGGCCTTCGCGCCGACGTCCGGGCTGTCGTCCTCATGGCGGGCGCCATCGAAAGGAACTGTCTGGAAAAGGAGTATTCCGACGCATTCGCAAAGGCGGAGGCCGTGCATGTGCTCGCGTCGCGCAAGGACAATGTGTTGCGTTGGGCGTTCCCGGCAGGCAATTTCTTCGGCCAGTTGCTCGACCGCACGGCGTGGCCGCTGTCGTCGGCGCTGGGCTATTCGGGGCCGCCGAAACAGATCGGCAAGACGCGCCCGCCCTGGATCATCGACGACGAGGAAGATTACGACCACGGCGACTATCTGCCGTCGGGGAACAAAGCAGAAGCCTTTCCCGGCGCCGACCCCGCCCCGACTTGGAGGAACACGGCCGCTTATGTCGGCAGAGCGCTGTCGGGCAATCCGCAGATCTGGCCCTGACCAACAAAGAACGACGCCCGCGCGCCGAGGCTGGCGCGCGGGCGTCAGATCCAATCCCAGGCGGGTGGGATCAGAACAGGAAGTCGTCGGACGAGAGATCGCGGATGTCGACGTTCTTGAGCGTGATCTCGCCGTATTTGCCGCCGTCGATCACCACGTCCTTGCCGACCTGTTCCGCCGAATAGGTGATGAGATCGTCGAAGCATGGGAAGTAGCCGACATCCTGGAGATCGATCACGTCGTGATGATCGCCGGCGGCGTTGAAGTCGGTGATGACGTCATGGCCGAACTTGCCGTTGAAGTCGAAGACGTCGGCGTCCTTGCCGCCGGTCAGGCGGTCGTTTCCGGCGCCGCCGTCCAGCACATCGCCGCTTCCGCCGCCGATGAGGATATCGTTGCCGCCGAGGCCGCGGAAGTAATTGTCCTCCGCGCCGCCGCGGATGACGTCGTCGTATTTCGTGCCGATCACGTTCTCGATGCTGACCAACACGTCGTAGGAGCCGTCGCGGCCATAGACATAGGTCGCGCCGGACTTGCCGTCGATCTTGAAGGTCACGCCCCCGCCGATGTGGGAGAAGTCGACGAGATCGTAGCCCGCATCGCCACGATACGTATCGTAACCATTGCTGGCGACGAAATAATCGTGGCCGGCGCCGCCGCTGAACACGTTGTTCGATTTGTTGCCGACGAAGTAGTCGTCGCCGGTTCCGCCGATGATCTGCTCGATGCTCACGAGCGTGTCGCGATGCACGCCGTCGCCATAGACCTGGGTCTCACCCTTGTCCTGGAGCTTGATGGAGAGGCGGCCGTGATAGGTGGTGTAGTCCATCAGGTCCCAGCCCTTGCCGCCATTGATGACGTCGTCGCCGTCGCTCGCCCGGATGATGTCGTTGCCCGCCAGCCCGGAGACGACGTCGTCGCCATCCGTGCCGTGGATGTCGTCAGCGAAATTCGTACCCTTGATCCGCGCCATCTGGTCCTCCACAGTCCAATGAGTTGTGCTGGAGACTTTGTAGGCCAGCGTCGATGTGGACGGAACAGATCGCTTGGTCAGGCCCGGTTTTCCGAGAAATTAAGGATAACGCTGAAAGGTTTACGCAATTTTCGGAGCAGTCGGGCTTTGGCTTTCGTTTCGAAACGACGCGAGCGGGTCAGATTGAAACAGCATGTTGTGACGACATGGCTCTACCGGGCAAAGCGCTATTATCGGCGCCGGCGGAGCGAGGATCAATTCCGTTGTAGGATCGGATCATCCCAATTCATTTGAATTGCCGCCCGGCGTTCGTCACTGTGTCCGCAAACGACGATGAGGAGCGATGATGAACGAACGTCACACCGGAGCCTGCCTGTGCGGCGCCGTCACCTATGTGGTAGACGGGCCGATGCGCCAGGTGGTTTTTTGCCATTGCGGTCAATGCCGCCGACAGACGGGGCTTTATTACGCGTCGACGGCGGCCGACGACGACGATCTCAGCATTTCTGGTGAGAACAATATCACCTGGTTTGCTTCGAGCGAAAAAGGCCGGCGTGGTTTCTGCAAGCATTGCGGGTCGGCGCTGTTCTGGCGCTACGAGGGCGCCGACTACACCTCGATCCAGGCAGGCAGCGTCGACATGCCGAGTGGGTTGACGCCGGGCTCCCACATTTTCTGCGCCGACAAGGGCGATTTTTACGAGATTCTCGACGATCTGCCGAAATACGCCAAGAGTTCGGCCGATCTTTTGACCAACAGCGATTGATTCGGGAAGGAGAAAAGCCCCGTTTGGGGCTCTTCGATGTCGGATCGTGTCAGAAGGTGCGCTGGAAGCGGACCATGCCGTTCCACTGGTCGGCGTCAACGACCTTGTTGTCCCACTTGGTGTAGGTCACTTCCGGCTGGATCAGCAGGCCGGAGACCGGGTTCCACTTGAGATTGGCGGCGGCGGCGAAGGTCTTCTTGTCGGTGCCGGCGACCTGGACATTGGCGGCGAGATCGTCGGCGAACTTGTAGCCGACCCCACCCCAGGCGGCCCAATCACCCCAGCCGACATAACCGTCGCCGGGAGCATAGGCGTGGATCGTGTCGCCATCGGTGTTCCAGGCGCCCATCACGAAGACTGAGAGCGCGCCGAACTTGCCGTCCAGTCGTCCCTTGATCGCGCCGGCGTCGGCGGTATCGTCATAGCCGCCGACGACGGCGACGCCGAACATGTCGGTCGCATAGCTGACGCCGCCGACGAAGTTCGGGACATAGTCGTTGCCGTTGGGATCGGCGTAAGCGACGTTGTCGTCCGCTTCGACGCCCAGAGACGCCTTCAGATCGCCGGCCTGGTAGGTGTAGGAGATCTGGTTGGTTTCCTTGAGACCGAACTTGATCACGTCGTCATTGGCGACGTCGCCGCCGTAATTGGTGAAGGTGGTGTAGAGCGAGTCCGTCAGGCCGACCTGGAAACCGGCCAGGGAGATCGTCGCAGCGATCAGCTTGGTGGTGGTGTGGGTTCCGTCGTTGTAGGTGTTGACGAATTCGTGGCGGGCGATGAGCTTGGTCTTCAGCGCGCCATATTCGGTGTCGGACGCCGTATCCATGTAGATCTCGGCGCGGGTCAGCGAGGTCCAGCCATGGTCGCTGTCGGCCTTGTAGGAATCGGCGGCCTTCAGGTCGAAGCGGATGCGTCCGCCGACCTTGAGGCAGGTCTCGGTGCCGGGAATGTAGAAATAGCCCGTGCCATAGGCGTCGCAGACTTTCACATAATCCATCGGTTCCGCTTCGGCGGCGACGACCGCGTCGGCGGCCTGGGCTGCGGAGCCGATGGCGAGCGCCGCGGCGGATGCGAGAAGAAGGGTCTTCATGGTCAAAATGACCTCCAGTCAGTCGGATAAAGTAAGCCGGCCCTGCGCCGGCTGGTTGCCAGAAACCGAGCCCCTCCAAACCCGGTTTCTGATGCTGCACTACGCCCGCTGTTTTGCACGCAAATAACAAAAGCTGTCACATAGTCCAAAATTTAGGAACTGATGTTTAATTAGCACACTTAGGAAACTCTTGGTGCGCCTGTCAGCCACGCATTTTCGCGACTTCGGCCCGCAGCTCCCGCAACTCCTTGAGGACTTCGAGGTCGATTTTCTGGTGGAGGGCCAACACCTCGATCTCGGCCTTCAGATTGATCTCGTAATCTTTCGCCGCCATGAAGCGGTCGCGCTCGGCCTGACGATTCTGGCTCATCATGATGATCGGCGCCTGAATGGCGGCGAGCATCGACAGCATGAGGTTCAGGAAGATGAAGGGGTAGGGGTCGAACGGCCTGGTGGTCAACAGCACGGTGTTCAGCAACGCCCAAAACATCAGAAAAGCGAAGAAGCAGAGAATGAAGCTCCATGAGCCGCCGATGCGGGCGATCTGGTCGGCCAGCCTGTCGCCGAAATTTGCGCCCGAGAGAAACTCCTCATTGGCGTTGCTGGAGACCGCGCGCCGCTCGCGGGCCCGTTTGATCACCTTTTTTCAGAGGCGTTCAGTTCCTCCGCGCTTTTGCCCAGCGCACTTTTTTCGAGGTCTGTCAACATGTCACGATCTCCGCGTTGTCGGCCCACATTCTACGAATCGTTTGTAAAAACAACGGGAAC
This sequence comes from Rhizobium sp. G21, assembly GCF_014158035.1. Classification (GTDB taxonomy): domain Bacteria; phylum Pseudomonadota; class Alphaproteobacteria; order Rhizobiales; family Rhizobiaceae; genus Rhizobium_E. Next base: position 26,091 of record NZ_JACFXW010000001.1, read on the forward strand.
TTGGTTCGCGCGCCCGGTGTCATGGACAAGGCGGACGTTTATGCTAAGACCGAAGGACGGAAAGAGAGAATGGGCATTATGACGGACACGCTTCGGATCGCGATCGCGCAACTCAATCCCACCGTCGGCGACATCGTCGGCAATCTCGCCAAGGCGCGCGACGCCCTGGCCGACGCCGACCGCCAGGGCGCCGATATCCTGTTGCTCACCGAACTGTTCATTTCGGGCTATCCGCCGGAAGATCTGGTCCTGAAGCCGGCGTTCCTGAGATCCTGCCTGCGCGCGGTCGAACAGCTGGCCGGGGAGACCCGCGAGGATGGCCCGGCCGTGATCGTCGGTTTTCCGCGCCAAGGCGAGACCGGCCGTCACAATGCGGTGGCCGTGCTCGAGGCCGGACGCATCGCGGCGATCCGCGACAAGGTGGACCTGCCGAATTACGGCGAGTTCGACGAAAAACGCGTCTTCGTCGCCGGGGGCGAGCCGGAACCCGTGACGATCAAGGGCGTGTCGGTCGGCATTCCCATTTGCGAGGATATCTGGGGCTCGCTTGGCGTCACCGACACTTTGGCGGCCAAGGGCGCGGAAATCCTGCTGCATCCCAACGGCTCGCCCTATTACCGCGGCAAGATGCCGATACGGCATGACATCGTCAAAGCTCAGGTCACGCGCACCAAGCTGCCGCTGATCTACGCCAACCAGTTGGGAGGGCAGGACGAACTGGTGTTCGACGGCGGCAGCTTCGCCGTCAACCCCGATCTCTCCCTCGCGTTCCAGATGGCGGAGTTCGAGGACGCGGTGGTGACGACGACCTGGAAGCGGCGCGAGGGCGGCTGGACCTGTTCGGAAGGGCCGATGTCGCCGCTGCCGGAAAAGGAGGAGGCCGATTACCGCGCCTGCATGATCGGCTTCCGCGACTATGTGAACAAGAACGGCTTCAAGAATGTCGTGCTCGGCCTGTCCGGCGGCATCGACTCGGCCATATGCGCAGCGATTGCCGTCGATGCGCTCGGCGAGGACCGCGTGCGCACGGTGATGTTGCCCTATCGCTATACGTCGACCGACTCGCTCACTGACGCCGCGGCCTGCGCCAAGGCTCTGGGCTGCCACTACGACACGGTGCCGATCGAGGAGCCGGTGCAGGGTTTCCTGTCGGCGCTGTCGGATCTGTTCGAAGGCACCGAGGAAGGCATAACCGAGGAGAACTTGCAGAGCCGCGCGCGCGGCATGATCCTGATGGCGATTTCCAACAAGTTCGGCTCCATGGTCGTGACGACCGGCAACAAGTCGGAAATGTCGGTCGGCTACTGCACGCTGTATGGCGACATGAATGGCGGCTTCAATCCGATCAAGGATCTCTACAAGATGCAGGTCTATGCGCTGTCGCGCTGGCGCAATGCGCATGTGCCGCCCGGCGCGCTGGGGCCGTCTGGCGAGGTCATTCCGCACAACATCATCGACAAGGCGCCGTCGGCCGAATTGCGCCCCAACCAGACCGACCAGGATTCGCTGCCGCCCTATCCCGTGCTGGACGATATTCTCGAATGTCTGGTGGAGCAGGAAATGGGCACCGAGGACATCATTGCCCGCGGCCATGACGCGGCCACCGTGCACCGCGTCGAGCATCTGCTCTATCTCGCCGAATACAAGCGCCGGCAATCGGCGCCGGGCGTGAAGATCACCAAGAAGAATTTCGGCCGCGATCGCCGCTATCCGATCACCAATCGGTTTCGCGACCGCGGTTGATGCAGTCTTGCGCCGGTCGGTCGCGTGAAGCGTCCGACCGGTCTTTACGCTTGCGAGCGCCCGTGGTTTCATCGCGTCCTGATCGCGTTGGAGAGACGGCATGAAATTCGGACCTGTTCCGCTCGACGAGGCAGAGGGCGCGTTGCTGGCGCATTCTCTGAGGGCGGAAGGCCTCAACCTACCCAAAGGCAGACGTTTGACGCCAGACGATGTGACGGCGATCTCCGATGCGGGAATTGCCGAGGTGATCGTCGTGCGCCTCGACCCGGGCGACGTCGAGGAAGACGAGGCCGCGCAAGCGATCGCAGACGCCATACCAAAAGATCACCTCACATTTTCCCCGGCGACGACCGGCCGCGTCAATGTCTTCGCCGCCTGCAACGGCCTGTTTCGCGCCGATCGCGCCGTGGTGGATCGTCTCAACCGTCTCGATCCGGCCGTGACGCTCGCCACTCTGCGCGATCAAGCCGATGTCAAGGCGGGCGACATGGTGGCCACGATCAAGATCATTCCGCTCGCTGCGCCGGGCGCCGCCGTTTCCGCCGCCGTCGAGATTTTGGCGCAGGCGCGGCCATTCGAAATAAAGCCGTATGGAGCGCTCAAGGTCGGGCTGGTGGCGACCATGCTTCCGTCGCTGAAATCGACGGTGATGGACAAGACGGCGCAACTTCTCAAAGCGCGGCTGTCCGCGTCGCGGAGCCGGCTCGATCGCGAAATTCGGGTTCCGCATCGCACAGAGGCGGTGGAGGATGCGATCGTCTCGCTGCTGCCGGATCACGATCTCGTCGTGGTGTTCGGCGCGTCGGCGATGACGGATTTCGACGACGTCATCCCGGCTGCGATCCGGATGGCGGGCGGGACGGTGATCCAGGCGGGGTTGCCCGTGGATCCCGGCAATCTGCTCGTGTTCGGCGAGATCGACGGCAAGCCGGTGGTCGGCGCGCCGGGTTGCGCGCGCAGCCCGAAGGAGAACGCATTCGACTGGGTGCTTTCGCGGGTCATGGCGGGCGAATGGCCGACCGTCCATGAAATGACCGGCTGGGGCGTGGGAGGCTTGCTGATGGAAATACCGACCCGGCCGAGGCCGCGACTCGGCGAGGCCAGACCCGAAGGCCTGCAAATCGAAGCGGTGATCCTGGCGGCCGGGCAGGGGCGGCGGATGGGACCGGAAGGCAGACATAAGCTTCTGGCCCTGTTCGACGGCGAGCCGCTGGTGCGGCGGACGGCGAGGGTCGCAAAGGAGGCCGGTTACGCGACGCCCCTGCTGGTTACGGGCCATCGCGCCGCCGAGATCGAAGCCGCGGTCGACGGTCTGGGATGTCGCGCCGTGTTCAATCCGGCCTATGAAGACGGCATGGCGTCGTCGTTGCGCGCCGGTCTGGCCGCCGCTGCGGACGCCGACGGGCTGCTCGTGCTTCTCGCGGACATGCCGGCAGTGACAGCGGAGGATATTACCTGCCTGACGCGGGCCTTCGTCGCGGCCGGAGGAAACTCGATCGTGCGGGCGGTGTCCAACGGCAAGCGCGGCAATCCGGTGATCCTGCCGAAATCGGTATTCCCGGCTGTCATGAGGCTGGAGGGCGATATCGGCGCGCGTCCCGTCATCGAGAAAAGCGGTCTGCCCGTGCTCGACGTCGAAATCGGCCCCGCCGCGCATCTCGACACCGATACGCCGGACGCCGTGATCGCGGCAGGCGGCGTTCTCGGTGCATAACTCTCTTAAAACTTGACAGATTAATTCATGATATGCGAATTGCTTCTGGTCGGCCGCGGGGGTCGATGAAGCAGTCGCCAGCCAGTCGCCGCCTACGGCACAAGCCAGGACTTCCGATCGCATGGGGTGTATCGTGGGTTTGAAGCGCTTGGCCGCCATTTTCATGGCCGGAACCGCTGTCGTGTTCGTGTCGGCTCAACTGGCGCAGGCGCAGGACGCCCGAAGCGCGCCCACCGAGGAAACCACCAGCGACGGCGCAACCAAGCTCAAACGACTGGTGATCACCACGACGCCGGGCGAAGGCGACATCACGGATTCGGCCGCGCCGGTCTCGCAGATCAGCGCCGAGGATTTTCAACAGCGTTACAACGGCAACATCAACACCGCACTGCGCGCCAAGGCGGGCACCTTCACCCGCGAAGGCGCCGAACAGCCGGGCGTGTCCGTCAATATCCGCGGCATGCAGGGCATGGGCCGCGTCAACACCATGATCGACGGGGTGCCGCAGACCTTCCGCAATCTTTCGGGCCATGGCGGCAGCTTCGACAACATGGCTTACGTCGATCCCAACATGCTGGCCGGCGCGGATATCTCCCGCGGCGCAGTCAGCGGCGCCGAAGGGCTCGGAACCTTGTCGGGATCGGCCAATCTCCGCACCGTCGGCATCGACGACGTCCTGCTGGAAGGCAAGAGCGAAGGCCTGATGACGACGCTGCGCACCGGGACCAACGGATACTATTTCTCACGGCTGACCGCCGCCGGCATCCGCCGCGACGTCGGCGAGAGCGGTGATTTCTCGGTGATGGGCGCCGTCTCCGGCAGCAATTTCGGCAACTACGAAAACGGCGACGGGCAGGATTATCCCTACGACGCTTCGCAGCAGCCGCGTTCGGCGCTGATGAAGGTGACGATCGCGCCCGACGACACGCATTCGCTCGATCTGGGCGGCGTCTATTACAAGAACGCCTTCGACGTCGAAAGCGCCGGCTATCGCTGGCATATCGAGAACCAGACCTATTCAGCCAAATACGCCTATACGCCGGGCGACAACCTGATCGACTTGCGCGTCAATGCTTACGCCAATTTCACCGATGTGAAACTGGACTCCCTGACGGGTGACGGCGTCTTCGACGGTCGTGACGGTCGCGACACCGGGTTGGGCGTCGACATCAGCAACACCAGTCTCTGGGATGTCACCGACGACACCGAGGTCAAGTTCAACTATGGCGCGGCGCTCAATTCCGACGAGTACAAGGGCAATGAGCAAAGCGGCGCAAATCCCGACGGCAAGCTGGTCAAGAGCGGCGCTTTCGGCGACGCGACGCTGACGTATGGCATGTTCGGACTGACCACCGGGCTGCGCTATGACCATTACAGCCTGAGCGGCGTCGCCTCGGGCGCGCCGGACGACTGCGCCAACGGCTATTGCGGCGGCGACGCGATCGATCGGTCGGGGGCAAGTGGAACCCCAAGATCGGCGGAACCTTCACGCCGGTGGATTGGGCGCAATTCTACGCCACCTACGCTCATACGATGCGTCCGCCGACTACGTCAGAACTGTTCTATCCCGGCGGGCATAATTTCAACGGCGTCGGCGACCCGATCAACAACAATCCCAATCTCGTTCCCGAAGAACAGAAGGGGCTCGACATCGGCGTCAATCTGATGGGCGAGGGCCTGCTGAGCGCGACCGACAAGGGCCATCTCAAGATCGGTTATTTCTACAACCGCATCGAGAACTACATCACCTATGGCTATGACGCCAACAACGACGCCAAGTGGATCAATCTGGCCGGCGAGACCATCATGCAGGGCGTGGAAATCGAGGGCGGTTACGACACGGGCCGCCTCTACGCCAATATCTCCCTTACCATCGCCGATACAGACCAGCCCCTGGGCCTGGCCGCCGGCTTCGGCAATGACGTCGGCACTCTCCCGGACGACTTCGGCATGCTGGATGTCGGAGCGCGATTCCTCGAGGAAAAGCTCACCGTGGGCGGTCGCGTTCGTTACGTCGGCGACAGTATCCAGGCCTATGTCAACGAGGAGCAGAGCCTGGAGCGGCCCGCCTATACTCTGTTCGACCTCTACGGCTCCTACAAGGTCAGCAAGCATTTCGAGACCTTCTTCACTGTCGAGAACCTGTTCGACAAGGCCTACTGGACGGCCAATACCGGCACCGGCGACATTCTGAGCGGCATCACCAATGGTCGCGGCAGGACCATCATGGTGGGGGCGACGACCCGGTTCTGAGAGGCGCGCTTGACGCCTCCGCGTCGCCCGTCGATAGTCTCGCCGACTGGCGTGGGGAAAACGGCATGGACGTCGACGATATCCAGGATCTGTTTCGGGCCGTCGGCCCGGTGTCGATCCGCCGCATGTTCGGCGGCAAGGGCATCTATGCCGACGGCATGATCATCGCCATCGACCTCTTCGACGGCATCATGCTCAAGGGCGACAAGGAAGCCGGGCGGCTCTACGAGGAGGCCGGATCGTCGCAATGGACCTATACGCACAATAAGTCAGGCAAGCCGGTCGCCATGCCCTACTGGCCGATTCCCGGCGCAGCCTATGACGATCCCGACGAAGCCGCGCATTGGGTGAGGATCGCCTATGAGGCCGCGCGCCGTCTGTCGTGAGGCGCCGCGTTTCGCAGAGCTTTTTCATCGCATGCGGCTGTTTGCATAGTCGCGCCCGTTTGAAAGCCGGCAAGTCGCCCGCGTATTCTCCGGACGAAAAGGGAGACGCGCCATGACCTTAGCTTACGCCTTCGTCGGTTTCGACATCGACAAGATCGACTATCACAGCATTACGACAGCTTCTCAGTTCACCACCGAGAAAAAGGAATTCGCCGCCTTTTACGCCAATGGATATGAGGAGCATTTCGTCGGCAAAAACCTGACCTACGATGCAGACGGACGGCTGACGGGCGGCGTCGTGACCTCCTACGAAGCCCGGTTCGGCGACACGGTCTTCTATATGGAGTTCAGCGTCGCCGCGACCAGAATTCAAACCGCCATCGATACGGTCTCCACGAAGGACGACATGGCGCTGATGGCGACGATCTTCAAGGGCAAGGACTGGCTCTACGGCTCGGAAGACGACGATGTCTTGAAAGCCTTCGGCGGCAATGACCGGATCGACGGGCACGGGGGCGACGACGTGTTGAGCGGCGGCGCGGGCAAAGACGTGTTCGTCTTTTCCAAGTATCACGGCAAGGACGAAATTACCGACTTCGAGGCGCGCGACACCCATTCCGGGCATGATCGCATCGACCTCAGGGAGGCCGGCAAAGACTACACCTTCGTCGATCTCAAGACGATGATGGCGCAGCATGGCGGCGATGTCGTCATCGATTTCGGCAAGGCCGAACTGACGCTCGACGACGTGAAACTGTCACAGCTCGGCCGCGGCGATTTCCTGCTTTGACTTGTTCAACCGGGGCCTGCTTTACGCGGGCCCCTCAGCGCAACGGGGCTTTGGTCAACATGGCCACGGCGTCGGCCGCGAAGCGTGACAGCGGTTGCGGCAGCGCATCGACGGGGAACCAGCCGAATTCCGGCAGTTTCTCCGGCTCGGTCACCCGAGCTTCGCCGGAAAACTCAACGGCGCGATAGATCAGCGACAGCCAGTGCTGTCCTTCGTCTCCAAAGATCTGTTCGGAAAGACCGAGAAATTCGACCGAGCGGATCGATAGTCCGCTCTCTTCCTCGGCTTCGCGGCGCACGGCGTCGATGGCGGCCTCGAGATGATCGATCTTGCCGCCGACGATGTTCCAATGCCCGGCCTCGGGCGGCCGCACGCGACGATAGAGAAGGAGCCTGGCGTCCCGTATGATGACGAGGCCGACGCCGACTCCGGGAAAATCCTCGCCGGGCCGCATCTTACTTGATGGCGGCCGACACCATCATGAAGGCAGGGATGTCGTCGCCGAAACCCACCGGCGTCGGACCATCGTCGCGGTCCTGATAGCGGCGGCGACGATGGTCGTCGTTGGCCGGGTAAGGACGCTCGTCGCGATAGTCACGCTTGGGGGCCTGGTTGGTCTTCGCCATAGGTGGTTCAACTTTCTTCGAGGCCATGTCGATCACAGCACTCTTATCGGCTTTTTCGATGTCGGTTTTATGACCCGCGACGTCGCGCGGCGCCTTGGAGCGATCACGATCACGATCGCGGCCACGGCCCTTGTCCCGGCCGCCGCGGCGGTCGGACGACTTGCGGTCTTCGCTTTCCTCGCGCTCGGGAAGTGCGGAGAGATCGCCGCCATGCCACTCGATCTCTTCGTTGATCAGCTTCTTGATCGCGTCGAGATGCTTGGCGTCACGCTTGGTGATCAGCATGAAAGCGGCGCCGGAGCGTCCGGCGCGGCCGGTGCGACCGATGCGGTGGACATAGTCTTCCGCATGGATCGGCACGTCGAAATTGAAAACGTGGCTGACGTCGGGAATGTCGAGGCCGCGCGCGGCGACATCCGAGGCCACCAGGAATTTCAGGTTGTTTTCCTTGAAATTGTGCAGCGTGGTCGTGCGCGAGCGCTGGTCCATGTCGCCATGCAGCGCGCCGACCGAAAAGCCGTGACGCTCCATGGAGCGGAACAAGTCAGCGACGTCCTTCTTGCGATTGCAGAAGATGATGCCGTTCTTGATGTCGGCCTCGACTTCGCGAATAATGTTGCGCAGCGTGGCGCGCTTTTCCCAATCCTGGCTGTGGCTGGCGACGAGGCGCTGAGTCACGGTCTTGGCGGTGGAAGAGGGTTTGGCGACCTCGATCCGCTCGGGATTCTGCAGGAATGTGTCGGCCAGTTTCTGGATCTCCGGCGGCATGGTGGCCGAGAAGAACAGCGTCTGGCGTGTGAAGGGGATCATCTTGGCGATGCGCTCGATATCCGGGATGAAACCCATGTCGAGCATGCGGTCGGCCTCGTCGATCACCAGGATCTCGACGCCGGTCATCAACAGCTTGCCGCGTTCGCAATGGTCGAGCAGGCGGCCGGGCGTGCAGATCAGCACATCGGCGCCGCGCTCGAGCTTGCGGTCCTGATCGTCGAAAGACACGCCGCCGATCAGCAGGGCGACGTTCAATTTATGGTTCTTGCCGTATTTTTCGAAGTTTTCCGCCACCTGTGCCGCCAATTCGCGGGTCGGCTCGAGAATCAGCGTGCGCGGCATGCGGGCGCGGGCGCGACCCTTTTCGAGAAGCGTCAGCATCGGCAGCACGAAGGACGCGGTCTTGCCGGTGCCCGTCTGGGCGATGCCGAGGATATCACGCCGTTGAAGCGCGAACGGGATGGCTCCAGCCTGGATGGGGGTGGGGATCGTATAGCCCGAATCCGTGACTGCGGAGAGGACTTTCTGGCTGAGGCCGAGATCTTCAAAGGTTGTCAAAGGAAATGACTTTTCCGTTGTTGGCGTTTATTTACCCTGGAATCTGTCCAGCGCTGCTGGATAAGCTGCGTGGGGCATAATCGTTAACGACCAGCAAGTCAAGAAAATCACGGTCTTGGAGGCGATTAGCCTTAACGTGGCGACATTATCAACGCGCCGCCACGGCGATGACCCCGGTTCCGATCATCACGGAGCCGGCGGCGCGGTTCACCCTGCGAGCGACGACCGGCGAGGTCATCAGGCGGCTGCTCTTGCTCGCGATGAACAGATGCCCGGCAATCACCACCGCCTCCACGAGGAGAATGACCAGGGCGAGCTCCAGCGCCAGCGCCGGGCCGATATCGGCGCCGACGACATTGGGAAGCAGTGCGACATAGAAAAGCGGCATTTTCGGATTGCCGAGATTGAGCAGCACGCCCGATGTGTAAGCCGGAAGAAGACCGCGGTCACGGCTGCGTTGGGCGAGATCCGCAGCGTCGGGTCTGGCGGTCCACAGACGTATGCCGGTCCAGATCAGCCAGATCGCTCCGGCATAACGAAGCACGGTCATGACGAAGCCCATCTCGCTGGCGATGACCGAGAGGCCGAACACCGCTGCGACGAGAAAGATCAGGATGCCGGTCACCGTGCCCAGTCCATAGGCGAGACCGGACGTCCATCCATGAGATATGGTGCGGGCGACGATGGTCAGGTTGTCGGGCCCGGGGCTGGCGGCGAACACGAAGAAGGCGAGCGCGAAGGCGACGATATGTCCATGACCGAGCTCCTGTTTCGCATCTGTGGAAGCAAGAGCCGCGCCAGACGCCCGCTCAGCGAATATAGGTGTCGAGTTTCATTCCGGCGTTGAGAAAGCGCAAGGGGTCGACGGCGCGGCCGTTGCGGCGCACTTCATAATGCAGGTGTGGCCCGGTGGAGCGGCCGGTGGAGCCGGAGAGCGCGATGATGTCGCCGTCGGCGATCTTCTGCCCCTTGTCGACGAGGATGCGGGAGAGGTGGCCATAGCGGGTGGTGACGCCGTTGCCGTGATCGATTTCCACCATGATGCCGTAGCCGCCGGCCGGACCGGCGGCGATCACCGTCCCTGCGCCGGTCGCGAACACCTTGCCGCCGGTCTTCTGGCGGAAGTCAATGCCGGCATGCATGGCGAGCTTGCCGAAAAACGGGTCGATACGGTTGCCGAACAGCGAGGTGATCTCACGCCCGGGGGCCGGATTGGCGAAGGGCAGCGTTTCGGCGTAGGATTTCACGCGCTCGAATTTCTGCAGCGCCAGGTCGAGATCGCTGAGCGAATCCTCGAACATGTCGCCGGTTTCCGGCGGCATATAGGGGCCGCCGATGGCGGTGTCGGCATTGAAATCGGCCGAGGCGACGTCGCTCGGCAAGCGGAAGCCGGTGTTGGCGAGGATAGACTGGATCCTGTCGGCGCGTTCGCGGGCGTCGGCGGCGAGCGATTGGATATGGGCGAGTTGCTGGCGCTCGATCGATTTCAGCGACAGCGTCACCTTGGTAAACAGGCGGTCGGCGCGATCGGCGATGTCGCTCTTTCCGGGTTGCGGGGCGAGGGACGCAGACTTCTCTGGCGCCTGCGCCAGCCGCTCCCGCGACAGCAACGTCTTGAACGACGAAAGCGGCGAGAAGGAGGAGTGCTCCTCCTCGGGGACGAAGGCCTTGACGGGGGCGGCGTCCGGCGGCGTCGCATCCAGCCCGGCGCCCTCGGCCCGTTGCAGCACGTCGCCGATCTTGCCCTGGCGGGAGCTCAGCGCCATCTGCTGTTCGAGCAGCTTTTCGACCTTGTTTTCGACCACCTGCTGGTCGAGCAATTGCCGGGAGGTGATGCGGTCGACCTGGGCGCGGAGCGCGGCGATGCGGTCTTCGTAATCATGCTGCATGCGCGCCTGGCGGGCCATGGCTGCCCCCATTAGGTCGTCACGCAGCACGAGATAGGCGGTGGCGCCGAGATAGCCGAGCGACAGGAAGGCGACGCCCGCCGCCGCGAGCGCCGTCATCCAGGGTCGGACCGTCATGTGCCGAACCTTTTCGCCGCTCGCGAGAATGAGCAGATGCTGCTGCCGCCTCCGGCCGAATGTCTTGCTTGCTCCGTCCGACACGCCCGCCAACCTCGTGATCTGAAACCGGCCGCTGCGACGGTTCCGACGTTCCCCTGGATTCCTTGGTCGGATTAGAATTTATTAGGGTTAACGAAAGGTTAAGTTTGCGGTCCGCAATGCAGAAATCGAAGGGATGTCAGGCGTTTCCGAGCGGGGACAGCGTACGGTAGAAACTGGGCGTGAGACCAGCGGCTGCGCGGGCGAGATCGTTGAATGGCGGTTTCAATCCGCCTCTGAAGTTTTCGCGCACCAGGGACTGGAAGGCTACGGCTGGGTCCTTCTTCTCGCGGGCGCAGAGGAAGCGAAACCACTTGGCGCCCACCGCGACATGGCCCTTTTCGTCTTCGTAGATCACATCGAAGACCTTGGCGCTCTCTTCGTCGCCGAGTTCCCGCAGGCTGTCGCGCATCGACGGCGTCACGTCGAGGCCGCGGGCTTCCAGAATGAGCGGCACGACGGCGAGCCGTGCGGTCAACGAATTGCGCGTCGAATGCGCCGCCTCCCATAGGCCGTCGTGGGCGGGCAGGTCGCCATAGTCGGCGCCCAATTGTCTGAGTCGGTCGCGGACCATCAGGAAATGCTTGGCCTCTTCGAAGGCGACCATCATCCAACCGTCGAAGAAGGAGCGCGGCACAAGCTGGTCGGCGAAGCGCGCGACGATGTCGAGCGCGAGATCGACCGCATTGAGTTCGATATGGCAGATGGCGTGCAGCAGCGCGATGCGTCCATGCGCCGTGTGCAGTGAGCGCTTCTTCATCTTGTTCGGGGGACGAGCGCTGGCTTTTCCGGTCGGCCGGGCCTAACGGGCAGTTGCGGATCGAGCGGCGACCTCAGCGAGAGCGATCGCGCGGCCCACAGTCGATGCGTCTGGCGCGTCAGCGCCATCTTGCGGTCGAGATCCGCTTGGGCCACGCCGGCGATCGCGCCGGCGCGCAGGCTGTCGATGGTGAAATCGTCTGTCATTGGAATCGGATGTCCGCATGAGCTCACATTCCGATTCCACTTATTAAAGCGACTTCACCGCTTCAAGGACTTCCTCCGCGTGGCCGGCCACTTTGACTTTCGGCCAGACCTTGAGGATCACGCCGTCCGCGCCGATCAGGACCGTCGTGCGCTCCACGCCCATGTATTTCTTGCCATACATGCTCTTCTCAGCCCAGACGCCATAGGCGGCGAGCGTTTCGGTGCTTTCGTCGGAGGCGAGGATGACGCCGAGAGAGTGCTTCTTGCAGAAATTGTCGTGCTTCCTGACGCTGTCGGGGGACATGCCGATCACGACGGCGCCGGCGGCTTCGAACTCCGGCAGAAGGCGCGTAAAATCGATGGCTTCGATCGTGCAGCCCTCGGTATTGTCCTTCGGATAAAAATAGAGCACCACTTTCTTGCCAGATTGTTCGGCGAGGGACACGCTGCCGCCGCCGTCGCGCGGCAGGGTGAATTGCGGGGCTTTGTCACCGGCTTTGAGTTCGGCCATGGCGTTTATCGTGCCTTTCTCAGCATCCACGCTGTGCAAATCGTTCTATTGAGATATGAGCGGTTCGTCGGAATCGCGACAACGTATATACGATGTTCGACCGAGAGAGGTTTGCGGCTTGGATCACATTCGCGGCGAAAAGGTGGTTTTTGGCAAGGGAGACTATTGCTCCCTCGACGATCTGCCGTCTTGCCGTCGGCCGGACGCGCCGCTTCTCGCCACGCCGACGCGACGCAGGCCGATGCGCATCGTGGCGAAACTGCTTTCCGTCGTCGTGCTCGTGTTCTCCGCCGTGTTCAGCACCGTGCTGGTCGCGCTCGAGGAGGGCTATCTCGACGACACGTTGACGGCGCGGGCGGAGCATGAATTGTCCTCCGCGCTCGGTCCGGATTTCCAGCCGTCGGTCGGCTCGGTCAGGCTGCGCTTTACACAGACCTGGCTTCTCGGGCTTGCCGCGGGCGATGTGAAGATCGTCCACAAGCCGAGCGGCGTCGTTGCGCTCAAGACCGACAGCCTCAAGGTGGCGCTCAGCCCGCTGTCGCTGATGATGGGACGGATCGTGTTGTCGCGCGCCGAAATCGGATCGGCCGAAGGCGATCTGCGCTTCCTGCCAGCCGGCGCCCCGCTCGACCTCAAGTCTCTGCGGATCGACGCGATCCCGAACGCGCTGAGCGCGGCGTTCCCCGCCATCGATCGATTGGTGGAGGCTCTGCGCCGCGCGGATGTGATGGATGTCGCGGCGACGCGGCTGTCGCTCAAGCTGCCGCGTCCCACCGAACATGGCGATAGCGTCTCGCTCGTCGATTTCGATCTCACTCATCCCGACGAGGGTCGCTACGTGCTGAAAACGGCGGCCGAGTTCGGAGATCTGCGGCCCCGGATCACGATTACGGTGGACGCCGACGGCAATACCGTCACCGCGCTCAACGCCAATGTCGAGCGATTGCCGTCGAATTCCTTCATTATGAAGCGGAGCAAGATCACCGGCGAGAAGCGGTTCGGGATCGAGATGCCTTTGACGATCGGGGTGACGGCGGAGCGGGAAAAGACGCTTCTCATCCGCATCGCAGCCGGTCCCGGATTGTTCTATGCCGACAGCATCACCCAGCCGGTCGACAAGGGGGAAGGGCAGCTGCGCTATGATTTCGCCGACCGCAAATTCGTCCTCGACCGCGGCGATATCGTCTCCGGCGATACGCGGCTGCCGCTGGTGGGAACGCTGATCGATCTCGACAGGGTGCAGAAGAATCAGCCGGCCGGCTTCGCATTCGAGGTGGTCTCCAATGAAGCCTATTCGGCCGTGAAAGGCGTGGATTTGCCGCCGCAACCTTTCAGTCTTCGCGTCGCCGGCTTCTTCGCGCCCGAACCGCGATTGTTGCAGCTCGATACGATCGGCGTGTCGACGAAAGAGGGCAATTTCGCCGGTTCGCTCGCGGCGCGTTTCGTCGAACCGTCTCCCGCGGTCAGTTTCGCGGCGCGGTCCGATATGCTCACGGTCGATTCGCTGCGGCGCCTCTGGCCTTACTGGTATGCCGCGAAAGTGCGGGACTGGGTCATCCAGAATGTTCAGGGCGGAATGGTGCGAAACGGCCAGATCGACGTCAATCTCGCGGCCGGCCGCATCCCCGAACATCCGATCCCGATTCATTTCGAACCGGGAGAAATCAAGATTTCTCTCGATGTGGAAGACGCGGGCATCCGCTTCAACAAGACCATGCCGGCGGCGACCAAGACCAGCGGACGCGTCGAGATGATAGACCGCATGGTGAGCGTCGCCATCACCAGGGGTGGAATTCCTCTTCCCTCGGGAAAGACGTTGACCAGCGACGGCGGACGTTTCCTGATCGGCGATATCTCGGATAAACCCCTAATGGGTCAACTGACCTTGAAGGCGGCAGGCGCGGCGTCGGCGGTTGCGGAATTCGCCAGCTTTCCGCCCATCAACGCGATGTCGCGCGCGCCTTTCGCCTTGTCGGATCTGACCGGAAACGTCGCCGGCGAGGTGCAGGGCGTCTTCGGGCTGGAAGAGGCCCAGCATCCGCCGGCGCCGGTCTTCAAGGCCGATCTCAAACTGTCGGACGTCTCGCTCAAGAAGCCCTTCCGCGACAGGCAGATCAGTGATCTCACCGGTGACCTCTCCGTCGATCAGTATGCCGCCCGGCTGACGGCGCGCGCCGACATCGATGGTATGAAGCTGAAAATAGAAGCGACCGAGCCGGTTCGCAAAGACCGGGCCGAGCTGCGGAAATGGCGCGTGTTCGGAGATATCGGCAATGACGAACTCGCCTCCATCTCTCCGAGCCTGGCGGACGTCGTTTCCGGATCTCTCGGCCTCGACATCAGCGGCGACTCCGTGAGCGCCGACAAGGTCGCCGTCGATCTGACCAACGCCTCGCTTTCGGTTCCGGGTATCGGTTGGCGGAAGGGAGCCGGCGTGGCCGCCAAGGCGGAATTTTCCATGTCGTCGGCGCAGGGCGTGACGACGCTGGACGACTTTTCCCTCGGCGGCGAGGGCTTCGGCGCCTCCGGCGTCCTCAAGCTGGACAAGTCGGGGCTCCTGGCCGCCGACCTCAAGAAAATCAGGCTGTCGCCAGACGACAAATTCGCCGTTTCGCTCGACCGGAAGGGCAAAGGCTATGCGATCGCCGTGACGGGCGACGCTCTCGACCTTCGCCCGCTGCTTTCCAAGCTGAAGGATGACAATGGAGCGGCGGCCTCGAAAGGTCAGAAGGATGCGAGCAGCACTTCGATCAGCGCCACGCTCGGATCGGTGGGGGCTACAACAAGGAAAGCCTCAGCCAGGTTCGATTGACGATGGCGACCCGAAAAGGCGAGATTTCCACGCTCGATTTCGGCGGCGTCACCCGTTCCGGCCAGGCGGTGGTGGTGCGCAGGAACGGTTCGACCGGCGCTTTCGAAATCGCCAGCGGCGACGCCGGCGCGCTCGCTCGTTTCGCCGATGTCTACAAGAACATGAATGGCGGCCTGCTCAATGTGAAGCTGACGTCGCGCGGCGAGAAATCCTGGCGGGGATCGGTGGACATCCGCAACTTCGCTCTTGTGAACGAGCAGCGTCTGAAATCCTTGGTGTCGGCGCGCACGGGCGCGAATGGCGAAAGCCTGACCGATGCCTTGAAGACCGAGATCGACACCAGCTCCCAAAAATTCCGTCGAGGTTTTGCGCGGCTGCTCATGGATGGCGGGGTCATCAGCGTGCAGAACGGCATCGTGCGCGGCGACCAGGTGGGTGCGACCTTCCAGGGCGTCGTTCGCGACCCCAGGGGTCGGATCGACATCACCGGGACCTTCATGCCGGTCTATGGCATCAACAGCCTGTTCGGACAGTTGCCGATCATCGGCAACATCCTCGGCAATGGCCGGGATCGAGGTCTGCTCGGCATCACCTTCAAGCTCGAGGGTCCGTTCGACGCGGCGCAGTTGTCGGTGAATCCATTGTCGTTGATCGCGCCCGGCGTGTTTCGCAACATCTTCGAGTTCGAATAAAAAGGCCGCGCCCCTGGGGGACGCGGCGCAGATGCTCGAAGCGGGTCGCTGGTCTCAGACCGGCTTGACCAGCACGTGCTTCTTTTGCCCAGCGACAGCTTGATCACGCCCTCGGCCGTCACCTCGCCTGCGCCGATCACCGTCTTCTCGTCGGTCACGGCCTTGTCGTTGATCTTGACGGCGCCGCCCTGGACGTGCCGGCGCGCTTCGCCGTTGGAGGCGGCGAGACCGGCCTTGACGAAGAGCGCGAGCAGGCCGACGCCGGCCTCGATCTCGTCTCTCCCGACTTCCACCGTCGGCAAGTTGGCGTCGAGCGCGCCTTCTTCAAACGTCTTGCGCGCCGTCTCGGCCGCCTGTTCGGCGGCATCGCGGCCATGCAGCATGGCGGTGACTTCGGTGGCGAGGATCTTCTTGACCTCGTTGATCTCGGAGCCGCCGAGGGCGGACAGGCGCGCGATCTCGTCCATGGCCAGCGTCGTGTAGAGCTTCAGGAAGCGGCCGACATCGGCGTCCTCGGTGTTGCGCCAGTACTGCCAGAAATCATAGGCCGAGAGCATGTCGGCATTGAGCCAGACGGCGCCCGTGGCGGACTTGCCCATCTTGGCGCCGGACGAAGTCGTCAGCAGCGGCGAGGTCAGCGCGTAGAGCTGCGGCGCGCCCATGCGGTGGCCGAGGTCGATGCCGTTGATGATATTGCCCCACTGGTCCGAACCGCCCATCTGCAGCCGGACGTCGTAGCGCTTGTTGAGCTCCACGAAGTCGTAGGCCTGGAGGATCATGTAGTTGAATTCCAGGAAGGACAGCGATTGCTCGCGGTCGAGACGCGTCTTGACGCTGTCGAAGGACAGCATGCGGTTGACCGAGAAATGGCGGCCGACATCGCGCAGGAATTCGAGGTAGTTGAGCCCGCGCAGCCAGTCGGCGTTGTTGATCATCAACGCGTCCTTGGGGCCGTCGCCATAGGTCATGTATTGCGCGAAGCACTTCTTGATCGAGGCGATGTTGCTCTCGATTGTGTCGAGCGTCATCAGCTGACGCGCCTCATCCTTGAAGGAGGGATCGCCGACCATGCCGGTGCCGCCGCCCATCAGCGAGATCGGGCGATGACCGGTGGCCTGGAACCAGTGCAGCATCATGATCTGGATCAGCGAGCCCGCATGCAACGAGGAGGCGGTGGGATCATAGCCGATATAGGCGGTGACGGTTTCCTTCGAAAGCAGATCGTCGAGGCCGGTTTCATCAGAGATCTGATGGATGTAGCCGCGCTCGGACAAAGTGTGCAGGAATTCGGATTTGAACTTGGACATGGTCTTCTGCTTTCGGGTGGAATACGAGCGCGCCTTTAGCAAAGTTTTTGCGGTGTTGCACCCCTTGGAACCATCAAAAGGCGTGATGGGGAGGGGAGTGATTGCGAATATGTCCTCTACGCAGTACAGTTTCTCATGATCGCCGTTTTCCGAACCGATGTTTTCGACGCATGGCTTGAGGGTCTGAAAGATGACAGGGCCAAGGGACGGATCACCATGCGCCTCGTGAGGATGGAGACCGGCGCGCTGGGCGACGTGAAATCGGTGGGCGAAGGCGTTTACGAGGCGCGGATCGACTATGGCCCGGGCTATCGGCTCCACTTCACGCAAAGAGGGCCTGTCGTTATCTTGTTGTTGTGCGGCGGAGACAAGACGCGCCAGCAGCGCGACATCACGGAAGCAAAACGGCTTGCGAAAGAATGGAAGGAACGCGCATGGGACTGATCACCAAACCTTTCGATGCATCGAAATATCTTGATAGCGATGAGGCAATCGAGGAATTTCTGGCTGCGGCGTTCGAAGAAGGCGATCCCGCTCTGATTGCACAATGCGTGGGCGTCGTCGCGCGAGCGCGAAACATGAGCCAGTTGGCTCGCGATGCGGGCATGAGCCGTTCGGCGCTTTACAAAGCCTTGAGCGGCGATGGGAACCCAGAATTCGCTTCGATCATGAAAATCCTCGATGCGCTTGGCGTGAAACTATCCGCCAAGCTCGTCGCCAAAACCGAAGACGCCGCAGATCATGCCGCAGCTTGAGACGGCGATCGGCCTGATGAGCGGCACGTCGATGGATGGCGTCGACGTGGCGATGATCCGCACCGATGGCGAGTGTGTGGTCGAGCGCGGCCCTTCGATAAGTCTTCCCTATGATCCGGCTTTTCGCAGGCGGCTGCAGGGCGCGCTGGAAACGGCGAAAGCGATCGTCTCGCGCCAGGAGCGCCCCGGCGATCTCCGTGACGTCGAGCGTGAGTTGACTCTGCGGCATGCCGCTGCGGTGACGGCGTTTCTCGCCAGGTTTGCGCTGGATCCGGCGGAGATCGATCGCATCGGCTTTCACGGCCAGACGGTGCTGCACAGGCCGCGGCAGGCGCTGACGGTGCAACTCGGCGACGGAGCGCTGCTCGCGCGGGAAACCGGGCGTCCGGTGGTCTATGACATGCGCGCAAACGACATGGTTCATGGCGGACAGGGCGCGCCGCTTGCGCCGGCCTATCACGCCGCTCTGGCGGCGGGTCTCGAGGATTATGCGGGCCGCGCGACGATGTTCGTCAATATCGGCGGCATTTCCAACCTCACCTTCATCGGCGCCGAGGGCGAGATCATCGCCTATGATTCCGGTCCCGGAAACACGCTGATCGACCAATGGGTGGAGGCGGAGGCGGGACTGCCGTTCGACCAGGGCGGCGCCATCGCTTCGGAAGGCGTCGTGGTGAAGACCTTGATCGACCGCTACCTCGATCAACCATTCTTCACCTCGCCAGAGCGGATGTCGCTCGATCGCAACGATTTCCGTCCTCCAGTTCCCGGCGAGATCGGCCTGCATGACGGCGCGCGCAGCCTGGCGCGGCTGACGGCGGAGGCGATCGCGCGATCGCTCCGCCATCTGCCCGAGCGTCCGGCGCTGGCCGTCATCTGTGGCGGTGGACGGCTGAACAGGGTCATCATGCAGGATCTCGCCGAGATCCTGTCGCCCATGGTCGTGGAGCCCGCCGAACGCTTCGGCTTTTCGGGCGACGGCATGGAGGCGGAGGCCTGGGCCTATCTGGCGGTGCGATCCGCCAAGCGGCTGCCGCTGAGCTTTCCCGGCACGACGGGGGTGGTGAAACCGGTGAGCGGCGGCGTTATCGCGCAGCCTTCTTCATCCGCTCAGGCTTGAGTGTTTGAGCACGATGAAATCGAGCACTATTGAGGGATGACGACATTGACGCTGGATCACATTGCGCCGGTAGAGCTGGAGAAATCCTATCGGCTCGTCAATCACGGTCCGACCGTGCTCGTCTCGGCCCGGCATGATGGCGTCGACGATGTCATGGCGGCGGCATGGGTGTGCGGGCTCGACTACAGCCCGGCGAAGCTGACCGTCGTCCTCGACAGCTCGACGATGACCCGCAAACTGCTGGAGGCGTCCGGCAAGTTCGTCATCCAGGTGCCTACGGTCGTGCAAGCGAGATTGACCTACGCCTTGGGGCATACGAGCCTTCATGACGACCCCGAAAAGCTGGTGAAGGCCGGCGTCGAATTTCTGGACTTCGAAGGCCATGACCAACCCTTCGTGGTCGGTTGCTCCGCTTGGCTCGCTTGCCGGCTGCTGCCGGAGGCGGAGATCCAGAACCGCCATGATCTGTTCTTCGGCGAAATCATTGCGGCCTGGGCCGATACACGCGTGTTCCGCGACGGGCATTGGCGTTTCGAGGAGGCGAGTTCGTCGCTCAGAAGCATCCACTATGTGGCGGGCGGTCAGTTCTACGCGATCGGGGAGGGGATCGACGTCGCGATAGACGAGAAGCTCTGATTTTCTCCTCATGTTGCAAGGTAAGGAACGGAGATCTCCGGCGCGCCGTTCGATGCGTTGCGCGTTCATGGACGGCGAATCGAGCAAGCAGGTCTGGGGCTTCTCTCCCCTGGATCGTTAGGGAGCGATAATAACCCTTGCTGCCGTGTCGACGCTCGCGCAGGAGCCGAGCCTCCAATGCAACCGTGCGCCGGCTTCCGACAACGGCTCGGCTGTTCTTTTCTGAAACAAGAACCGCCCAAAACCTCTAAGAGGCCGTCGCGGTTTCCGAGGTGTAGTTCAAAAAATTAGGATTTACTAATTGAAATTACCAATTGTAGATCCTTGCAACCGTGAAATTTTGTGCGGCAGGTGGCTAAAAGGTAGAACAATAAATTTGCGCCTTGTTAAATGTCTTCCCCCAAACTGAGCGAATACAGCAAACAGCTGTTTTTGTCTGCCTGCAGAGCTCTTAAAATCAGGCTCTTAGGCAAGTGAGATCGACGCTTACAGGCTGTGCAAGGAATGTATGACCCTTCTCCGTGTTTGATGACCGCGTCGCGCATGCGGTTACTCCTGACCCGGGTGGCTGACGTGAGAGTTCAATGACAGCGCAGATCTCGTGCGCATTCAAACTCGCTCATGTTGCCTGTTCAGGTTGTGACGCAGGTTGGCGCGTCGATCGGCGACGGGGCGGTGGTCATCCGGTGCAGCCTTGAAGAAGAAAACTGACGGTAGAGCAGCTTAGAATTGGGGTGATGCAATGTCTTTCTACACGCAAATGAAGAAATCGTCCAAGCCTCAGGCGGCGATGGCGGAAATACGCCGCGTCGGTCTCGCCATTTCGGGTGGGGATCTCTCCGAGCGCGCAAATCTCGATGCGGCGACGGGCGAAGCCCGGGAAATCTTGATAGCGGTCAACGCACTGCTGGAAACCGGGCTGCAGCCCGCACAGAAGTTCCGCGCGGCCGTGGCGCATATGTCGGCCGAGCATGACAAGGGCGATATCGATGTCATGCTGCCCTCGGAAGACTTCAAGGGCGAATTCGCCGTCCTGGCCAAATGCGTAAACGATCTCGTCAACGCCCATATCGCCGTCAAGAAGAAGGCCATGGCCTGCATCAAGGAATTCGGCGAGGGCAACTTCGACGCGACGCTCGAGCAGCTCCCCGGCAAGAAGGCCTTCATCAATCAGACGATAGACGCTTTGCGCGCCAATCTGAGGGGTCTCATTTCCGAAATGAATGCGATGTCCTCGGCGCATGACAAGGGCGAAATCGACGTCTTCGTGCCGGTGGAGAAATTCAAGGGCGATTTCGCCGTGATGGCCAAGGGCGTCAATGAGATGGTCGGCGCCCATATCGGCGTCAAGAAGAAAGCCATGGCTTGCGTGAAGGAAATGGGCGAGGGCAATTTCGAGGCGCCGCTCGAGCAGTTCCCCGGCAAGAAGGCCTTCATCAACGACACCATCGAAACTCTGCGAACCAACCTCAGAGGCTTGATCGCCGAGATGAACAAGATGTCTGTGGAGCACGACAAGGGCGACATCGACGTTTTCGTGCCGGTGGAGAAATTCAAGGGCGACTTTGCGTTGATGGCCAAGGGCGTCAACGACATGGTCGGCGGCCACATCGCGGTCAAAAAGAAGGCTATGGCCTGTGTCAAGCAATTGGGCGAAGGCAATTTCGAAGCGCCGCTCGAGCAGTTTCCCGGCAAGAAGGCGTTCATCAACGACACGATCGAGACGTTGCGTGGAAATCTACGGGCGATCACCGATGAACTTCAGCGCCTGATCGCCGCCTCGACCGCCGGCAAACTCTCGGAGCGGGGCGCGGCCAACCGCTTTGTCGGCGATTTCGCCAAGCTGGTGTCCGGCATCAACGGCATGTTGGACGCCATCATCATTCCGATCTCCGAGGGAAATCGCGTTCTTCGCCAGATCAGCATCGGTGATCTCACGCAGCGCGTGGACATCGAATGCGAAGGCGATCACGAGCTTATGAAGACTGCGATCAATAATCTGATCGACAATCTGCGCAATACCGCCGCCATCGCCGACCGGATCGCGGCCGGCGACTTGACCGTCGAGCCGCAACCGCTGTCGGACAGGGATATGCTGGGGTTGGCGCTCGGCTCCATGGTCGACCGTCTCCGCGGCGTCGTCGCCGATGCGTTGACCGCAAGTCAAAATGTCTCCGCCGGATCGCAACAACTGTCCTCGGGGTCGGAACAGCTTTCGCAGGGCGCCTCCGAACAGGCTGCGGCGGCCGAAGAAGCCTCGGCCTCCATGGAAGAGATGGCAGCCAACATCAAGCAGAACGCCGACAACGCCGCCCAGACCGAAAAGATCGCCCGCCAGTCGTCGCGAGACGCCGAGGCGTCCGGAGACGCCGTCAACCGGGCCGTGGCTGCAATGCGCTCGATCGCCGAGAAAATCTCCATCGTGCAGGAAATCGCGCGTCAGACCGACCTTCTCGCTCTGAATGCCGCAGTGGAAGCGGCGCGCGCCGGAGAGCACGGGAAAGGTTTTGCCGTCGTCGCCTCCGAAGTGCGCAAGCTCGCCGAGCGCAGCCAGTCGGCCGCCGCCGAAATCAGCGCGCTGTCGGGCGAGACGGTGCAGGTGGCCACCGAAGCGGGCGTCATGATCTCGCGTCTCGTTCCCGACATTCGCAAGACCGCCGAATTGGTCACCGAAATCTCCGCGGCCTGCCGCGAGCAGGATATCGGCGCATCGCAGATCAACGAAGCCATCCAGCAACTCGACAAGGTCACGCAGCAGAACGCCGGCGCATCTGAGGAAATGTCGGCAACCTCCGAGGAGCTCGCGGCCCAGGCCGACGAACTCCAGTCCTCCATCGCCTTCTTCAAGGTAGACGGTGCGAGGGAGACGAGGACGCCGCCGACACGCCATCAACCGACCCATGCCCAGTCGAGGATCAATAACCCGACGAGATTTGCGGCAAAGGCTCCTCAGTTCAAATCCGGACAATCCGTCGCGAGCCAGCAGGCGCGGGTCAAGGGACTGATGCTCGATCTGTCGATGGGCGGCCCCGATAGCGAGGATCCGGAATTCGGCGCGCGCGCGTCGTAAGGGTCGAAACGCGCGTTCCTGCCCGTACCGAAGGTCGGTCAGAGACGTCCGGGTTCGTCGATCGCCTCCATTCGCCCGCAAGGCGCCGTGTCGACGGCGGCTTGCGGGTTTTTCGGCGAGCGACCAGACTGAGGCCGCAACGCGCAGCAAAAAGGCCCGCTCAGCATGCCGGCGGGCCAATTTGTTTCGCATGGGGTTCAGATCAGCCTCAGCGAATCCGTTTCGCCGCGGGTTCCGGCACCAGTTCGCCGGCCATGCGCCGGTCGAGATAATCGCCGCATTCTTCGATCAACGGCTCCATCTGGCCGGAGAAGAAATGGTTTGCGCCGGACACCGTCTTGTGGGTGATCAGGATGCCCTTCTGCTGCTTGAGCTTGTCGACCAGGCCCACCACGTCCTTTTCCGGCGCGACCTTGTCGGAATCGCCGTTGATGATCAGTCCTGAGGAGGGGCAAGGCGCAAGGAAGGAAAAGTCGTAGATATTCGGCTGCGGCGCGACCGAGATAAAACCTTCGATCTCCGGCCGGCGCATGAGAAGCTGCATGCCGATCCATGAACCGAAGGAATAACCGGCGACCCAGCAGCTCTTGGAGTCCGGATGCAGGCTCTGCACCCAATCGAGCGCGGACGCTGCGTCGGAGAGTTCGCCGGCGCCATGGTCGAACTCGCCCTGGCTGCGGCCGATGGAGCGGAAATTGAAGCGGAGCGTCGTGAAGCCGCGCTTCTGGAACATGTAGAACAACTGGTAGACGATCTGGTTGTTCATCGTGCCGCCGAACTGCGGATGCGGATGAAGGATGATCGCGATCGGCGCGCTTTTCTGCTTCGAGGGCTGGTAGCGGCCTTCCAGGCGTCCGGCAGGACCATTGAAGATGACTTCAGGCATTCTCACTCCGCTGTTGACGGTTTGCTAAAAAAGCCCGGAAAGCGCGATGCAGTCTTGACGAAACAAGTCAGCTTTTCTAAGAGCTAGTTTAGAACCATTCGAAAGTTGGGGCCTCGGCCCGTTTCGTGTGACGCTTCATAGGACAGGCAGGACCAGAATTTCAAGGAAAATGCGCTCGGCGCATCGTCCGACACCGTGAAAGGCCAGAATGAACCGCCCGCGCGCCTATATGGACTGGAACGCCACCGCGCCGCTTCTCGATGAAGCCCGCGAGGCCTTCCTGCGCGTGAGCTTCATGCCGGGCAATCCGTCCTCCGTTCACAATGAAGGACGCGCCATCAGGCGCGAGATCGAAACCGCGCGCAGGCTGGTGGCGGAATCCGTCGGCGGTAAAGCCGCAAACGTCACCTTCACCAGCGGCGCGACCGAAGCCGCAAATCTCGTGCTGACGCCGGACTTCCGCATGGGGCGGGCGCCGCTCGCCGTAAGCCGGCTCTATGTCTCGGCGATCGAGCACAAGGCGGTGTTCGATGGCGGGCGGTTTTCCGCCGAGGCCAAGACGCTCATTCCGGTCGATGGAGACGGCGTCGTCGACATCGAGGCGCTGGCGGCGCTGCTCGATGCCCATGACAAGGCGTCCGGCCTGCCGATGGTGGCCGTCATGGCGGCCAACAACGAAACCGGCGTGCTGCAGCCGATCGCCGAGATCGCCCGGCTCACGCATCAGGCCGGCGGCTTGCTGGTGGTCGACGCCGTGCAGGCGCTCGGCCGGTTGCCGCTCGATATCGAGGCCCTTGAAGCCGACTTCTTGATCCTGTCGTCGCACAAAATCGGCGGCCCGAAAGGCGCCGGCGCGTTGGTCGCGCGCGGCGAAACCTTGATGCCGGCGCCGCTTCTGCGTGGCGGCGGCCAGGAGAAGGGCCATCGCTCCGGCACGGAAAACGCCGGCGCGATCGCCGGTTTCGGCGCGGCCGCCGCTATTGCGGCTCGTGATGTCGCGGTGCGCGCCGGGGCGCTCGAAGCGCTGCGTAATCGCATCGAAGAGAACATGGCTGAGATCGCGCCTGATGTCGTCATTCATGCACGCAACGCGCCGCGTCTGCCCAATACCTCTTTCTTTTCGCTGGATGGTCTCAAGCCCGAGACAGGACAGATCGCCTTCGACCTCGAAGGTGTGGCGCTCTCGGCAGGTTCGGCCTGCTCGTCGGGCAAGGTCAGCGAAAGCCACGTGCTGAAAGCGATGGGATTAGATCCCAGGCTTGGCGCGCTGCGTATCTCGATCGGTCCCGACACCAGTGAAGAGGACGCCGCGCGGTTCCTCGAGGCGTTTCGGAAGGTCGCTTCGCGGCTGACCAAGGCGGATGCAGCATAATTTCATGCGGAAAATCAATTTTCCGCTTGCCCGAACGGTGAAAAAGGCTTTCTGGCAAACCTATATAGCGGCGGTGTAAACCGTCAAACGACAACAAGCTGCCGGCCTTGACCCGGCGAGATTGAGATCGACATGGCTGCGGTTCAAGAGACCATAGACCAGGTCCGCGCGATCGATGTGGACCAGTACAAATACGGCTTCGAGAGCAATATCGAATCCAACACGCTGCCGCCCGGCCTGAACGAAGATGTCATCCGCCTGATCTCGGCCAAGAAGGACGAGCCGGAATGGATGCTGGAATGGCGGCTCGACGCCTATCGTCGCTGGCTGACCATGGTCGAGCCGGAATGGGCGCGCGTCGACTATCCCAAGATCGATTTCAACTCGATCAGCTATTATTCCGCGCCGAAGAGCCAGTCCGGGCCGATGTCGATCGACGACGTCGATCCCGAGATCCTGAAGACCTATGAGAGACTCGGCATTCCCCTGCGCGAGCAGGAAATCCTGGCCGGGGTGCAGAACCGAAAGATCGCCGTCGACGCGGTGTTCGACTCCGTATCGGTCGTCACAACCTTCAAGGAAGAGCTGAAGAAGGCCGGCGTGATCTTTATGTCGATCTCGGAAGCGTTGCGCGAACATCCTGATCTGGTGCGCAAATATCTGGGTTCGGTCGTGCCGGTGTCCGACAATTTCTACGCGACGCTGAATTGCGCCGTCTTCACAGACGGCTCCTTCGTCTATGTGCCCAAGGGCGTGCGCTGCCCGATGGAACTGTCGACCTATTTCCGCATCAACGAGAAGAACACCGGCCAGTTCGAGCGCACGCTCATCATCGCCGAAGAGGGCGCCTACGTCTCCTATCTCGAAGGCTGCACCGCGCCGCAGCGCGACGAGAACCAGCTTCACGCCGCCGTGGTCGAACTCGTGGCGCTCGATGACGCCGAGATCAAATATTCCACGGTGCAGAACTGGTATCCGGGCGATGTGAACGGCAAGGGCGGGATCTACAACTTCGTCACCAAGCGCGGCGATTGCCGTGGCAAGAATTCCAAGATCTCCTGGACGCAGGTGGAAACCGGCTCGGCGATCACCTGGAAATACCCGTCCTGCATCCTGCGCGGCGACGGTTCGCGCGGCGAATTCTATTCGATCGCCGTCTCCAACGGCTATCAGCAGGTCGATTCCGGCACCAAGATGATCCATCTCGGCAAGAACACGTCGAGCCGCATCATCTCCAAGGGCATCTCCGCCGGCCGTTCGCAGAACACCTATCGCGGCCAGGTGTCGATCCATCGCAAAGCTGACAACGCGCGCAACTTCACCCAGTGCGACAGCCTGCTGATCGGCGACAAATGCGGCGCCCATACCGTGCCCTATATCGAGGCCAAGAATTCCAAGGCGCAGCTCGAACATGAGGCGACGACCTCGAAGATATCCGAAGACCAGCTGTTCTACTGCCTGCAGCGCGGTATTCCGGAAGAAGCCGCCGTGGCGTTGATCGTCAACGGTTTCGTGCGCGAGGTGATCCAGGAACTGCCGATGGAATTTGCTGTCGAGGCGCAGAAGCTGATCAACATCTCGCTCGAGGGTTCGGTGGGGTGATGAGGGCGGTTCGAGCCAATTTCGGCGGACGGGACAGCGAGGGCGACGCATTAGCCGTCCTCGTCGACCGACTGTCGAAAGCGCTCGATCCCCAGGCCATCTGGTTGTTCGGCAGCCGTGCGATAGGTTCTGCCCGGGATGACAGCGACTTCGATCTTTTTGTCCTGGCGCGCGAAAACGGCAGCTTCGGCTGCGACGACTACGAATTGGTCGATGCGCCGCTGCGCGACACGGGAATTGGAGCGGATGTCGTGCCTTGCGACATGGAGGTCTATCGAGCCGGTCTAGGTTTGAGCACGTCTTTCGTTCGGCACATCGTTGATCATGGGCGGCTGGTCTATGGCGAGGCTCCCTGATGACTCCGGAGGATCTTCAGCGGCTCAGGGTTCGCTCTTTTCTTCAACTGGCGAAGGAAGAGTTCGAAGTGGCCATGCAGCTGCGAACGGATCATCGGCGGCAGGCGGCGTACTTTCTACAGCAGGCTGTCGAGAAGCTGCTTCGGGGAATACTGGAGACGGAGTCGGTGCCGGCAGGGACTATGCATAATATTCGTGGTCTCGCGGATCTGCTTCCCAAGGGGCATCCGCTATTCGAGCGGTTTCTCGAACTGGACGAACTTTCGCCGGCCGCCACCCGATACCGCTATCCGAGCCCCAAGGGCACGCTGGCGGATTTCGACGATCGGCGCTTCGATGTGCTGACGCCAATGGTTGAGGCTCTGTTGCGCGACGCCGGCGCGGTGATGGAGCGCTTCGCCGCTGGGTAATGAACAATTCCGGTCTCGGCCGGGGAGAATGAATTGGAAATATGCGGGTCCTTGAAACCCGCGATATGACAGGAAGAAATACGATGCTTGAAATCAGAAACCTGCACGCCCGCATCGCCGAAGACGGCACGGAGATCATTCGCGGCCTGAACCTGACCGTGAAGGCCGGCGAAGTCGCAGCCATCATGGGTCCGAACGGTTCGGGCAAATCGACGCTGTCCTACATTCTGTCCGGTCGGGAAGACTATGAAGTCACCGAAGGCGACATCCTGTTCAACGGCGAGAGCATTCTGGAGCTCGATCCGGCCGAGCGCGCCGCCAAGGGCATCTTCCTGGCCTTCCAGTATCCGGTGGAAATTCCCGGCGTCGCCACGATGCAGTTCCTGAAGGTCGCGATGAACGAACAGCGCAAGGCGCGCGGCGAGGCCGAGCTGACCACGCCAGACTTCATGAAGCTGGTGAAGGCCGCCTCCGCCGAGCTGCAGATCAACACCGACATGCTCAAGCGTCCGCTGAATGTCGGCTTCTCCGGCGGCGAAAAGAAGCGCGCCGAGATCCTGCAGATGTCGTTGCTGCAGCCGAAGCTCTGCGTGCTCGACGAAACCGATTCCGGCCTCGACATCGACGCGCTGAAGATCGTGTCCGACGGCGTCAACGCGCTTCGCTCGCCGGATCGCGCGGTGGTGGTGATCACCCATTACCAGCGCCTGCTCGACCATATCGTGCCCGACACCGTGCATGTGCTCTACAAGGGCCAGATCATCAAGACCGGCGACAAGACGCTGGCGCATGAGCTGGAAGCAAACGGCTACGCCGACATCATCGGCCAGGCCGCCTGAGCGGGGATGACGCCATGACGATCCAGACACAGATCCAGCCGACGGCGGCCGAAAGCGCGCTTCTCGACGCCTTCGGCGGCGCGCTCGGCCAGCTGCCGGGCGATGCCGCGGTGACCACCCAGCGCTCGACGCTGATCCAGGGCATCAAGAACGCCGGACTGCCCACCCGTCGCCGCGAAAGCTGGCACTATACCGACCTGCGAAGCCTGCTGCGCTCGGTTCCCGCATCCCAGACATCGGTAACGCCGGATACGGCTGCGCCGCTGGTCGCGGGCTCGCTGGTGCTCGGCGTCGCCAATGGCGTGGCGTCGGCCGCCGCTGCGATATCCGGCGGTTCGGTCAAGACCTATGCCGAAAGCCTGCGTGATGGATCCGCCCTCAAGGGCCTGACCCTGCGCGACGCCGACGATACCGTTGCGCGTCTCAACGGCGCCTTCGTGACGGACGGTTATGGGATCAACCTGCCGGATGGCTACGCCAGTGAACGGCCGGTCGAAGTGCAGTTCGCCCAGGGCGGCGGCTTCTTCAATACGCGGCTGACCGCCCATATCGGCGCAGGGGCCAAGGCGACCCTGATCGAGCGGCATCTGGCCGGCGGCCAAGCCCCGCGCTGACCTCGCATGTCACCGACATCTCGCTCGGCGCCGGCGCCGAGGTGACCTGGATCATCGCCCAGCAGCAGGGTCTTTCCGACCAGCATCTCGGCCAGATCCGCGTCAAGTTCGGCCGCGACGCCAAGCTTCGCCTCTATCTCCTGAACGCCGGCGGCAAGCTCGTCCGTCAGGACATCCTCGTGGATGTCGACGGCGAAGGCTCCGATCTCATGCTGCGCGGCATCAACCTGCTCGGCGGCGAGAGCCATACCGACGTGACGCTGGTGCTCGGCCATAACGTCGAAAACACCACATCGACGGAAATCATGCGCAATGTCGTGTTCGGCAAGGCCAAGGGCGTGTTCCAGGGCCAGATCCGCGTGGCGCCCGGCGCGCAGAAGACCGACGCCAAGATGTCGTGCAACACGCTGCTTCTGTCCGACGAGGCCGAATTCTCCGCCAAGCCGGAGCTGGAAATCTTCGCCGACGACGTACAATGCGGCCATGGCGCGACGGTGGCGGATATCTCCGACACCCATCTCTTCTACCTGAAATCCCGCGGCATTT
This sequence comes from Rhizobium sp. G21, assembly GCF_014158035.1. Lineage (GTDB taxonomy): Bacteria > Pseudomonadota > Alphaproteobacteria > Rhizobiales > Rhizobiaceae > Rhizobium_E. The sequence goes on from NZ_JACFXW010000001.1 coordinate 55,531, forward strand.
CCGAGCCGAAAGCGCGCGCGCTGCTCGTGCAGGCTTTCGTGCAGGAAACGGTCGAGGAACTGGACGACGAGGCGCTGGTCGAGGGACTGGAGGCCGTGATCCAGGCCTGGCTGGAAAAGCAGGTGGCTTAAAAACCTGTTATGACGGCGCGCTGCCCCTCATCCGGCTGCCGCCACCTTCTCCCCGTATTGCGTGGAGAAGGGAGATCGAGCGCTGGCGTTGCCATATCCTCCTTCTCCCCGTTCTACGGGGAGCAGGCCCCGGCAGGGGGATGAGGGGCAGCGCACGCTCTTCACGAAAAATAACCGAACCGGATCCGATCCGAAGGAAACCGACATGACTGGATATGACGTCGAGGCCATCCGCAAGGATTTTCCGATCCTGTCGAAGACCGTCTATGGCAAACCGCTCGTCTATCTCGACAACGGCGCCTCGGCGCAGAAGCCGCAAAGCGTGATCGACGCGATCAGTCACGCTTATGCCAATGAATACGCCAATGTGCATCGCGGCCTTCATTTCCTCTCCAACGCTGCGACCGACGCCTATGAGGGCGCGCGCGAGAAGGTTCGGGCTTTCCTGAATGCGGGTTCGGTGGACGACATCATCTTCACCAAATCCTCGACCGAGGCGATCAACACCGTCGCCTATGGCTGGGGCATGCCCAATATCGGCGCTGACGACGAGATCGTCGTCTCGATCATGGAGCATCACTCCAACATCGTGCCCTGGCATTTCATCCGCGAGCGGCAGGGCGCCAAGCTCGTCTGGGCTCCGGTGGATGACGAGGGCGCCTTCCATATCGACGATTTCGTCAAATGCCTGACCGACAAGACCAAGCTCGTCGCCATCACCCATATGTCGAATGCGCTCGGCACGATCGTCAATGTCAAGGAAATCTGCCGCATCGCCCATGAGCGCGGCATTCCGGTGCTGGTCGACGGCAGCCAGGGCGCGGTGCATATGCCGGTCGATGTTCGCGACATCGACTGCGACTGGTATGTGATGACCGGCCATAAGCTCTATGGCCCCTCGGGCATCGGCGTGCTCTACGGCAAGCCGGAGTGTCTCAAGGCCATGCGGCCCTTCATGGGCGGCGGCGAGATGATTTCCGAAGTGACCATGGAGACGGTGACCTATAACGATCCGCCGCACTGCTTCGAGGCCGGAACGCCGCCGATCGTGCAGGCGATCGGGCTCGGCTATGCGCTCGACTATATGGAAAAGATCGGTCGCGCCGCGATCGCCGCCCATGAGGCTGATCTCGCCGCCTATGCCGCCGAGCGCCTGCGCTCGGTGAATTCGCTGAGGATCATCGGCAATGCGCCCGGCAAGGGCGGCATTTTCTCGTTTGAGCTCGAAGGCATTCACGCCCATGACGTATCGATGGTGATCGATCGTCGCGGCGTTGCGGTGCGCGCCGGCACGCATTGCGCCCAGCCGCTCTTGCAACGCTTCGGCGTCACCTCTACATGCCGGGCGTCATTCGCCTTGTACAACACGAGGGCCGAGGTCGACGCGCTGGTGGATGCGCTCGAACACGCCCGCAAATTCTTTGCCTGAAGGAAGCGCCATGACCGAGGAAGCTGAAAAGATCGACGCGCGCATGGGACTGATCCAGTCCACCATTCCGCCCGAGGAAATCGACCGGCTGACCGACGATATCATCGCCGCGCTCAAGACCGTCTACGACCCGGAAATTCCGGCCGACATCTACGAACTCGGCCTGATCTACCGCGTCGACATCGAAGACGACCGCATGGTCAAGATCGTCATGACCCTGACCGCGCCAGGCTGCCCGGTGGCCGGCGAAATGCCCGGCTGGGTCGAAAACGCCGTCAGCGCCGTGGAAGGCGTCCAGGGTGTTGAAGTCACCATGACCTTCGATCCGCCGTGGTCGGCCGATCGCATGAGCGAAGAAGCGCAGGTGGCGCTGGGGTGGTATTGACGCGTTATAGTTGATTTGCCACGGTAGATCCCTCTTCCATTTGAGAGGGACAGGCCACGACAAGGACGATCTCCTGGATAAAGCCGGCAAGGCGAGAATTTGAGGCATTTCCGGCTGCAGCGCAGTTGGAGATCCTGACAGCTCTCGATATCGCCGCTCAAGGCCAGAAAGCGATAATCGCTAAACCTCTAAAGGGCATCGACGGCGGTGTGTTCGAAATTGCGCTGCCTTTTCGCGGCGATGCTTTTCGTGTTATTTATGCGGTCAAGATCGGAGACGATATATGGGTCGTCCATGCTTTTCAGAAGAAGTCGAAGACCGACATCAAGACGCCGCAGCATGAAATTGACTTGATCAAGCGGAGAGTGCGGCAATTGCGGGAAGCACTGTGATGAGCACCGACGATGATTTCGAATTGGTTCGCGGCAGCGGCAATGTCTTCCGCGACTTTGGATATCCCAATACCGAGATATTGAGCGCCAAAGCAAAGCTGGCGGCAGAGATCATCGCCTTACTTGGCGATGCCGAGTTGTCTGTTGAGTTTTTTAGTGCGCATCCGGGTTTGAATGTCGAGGAGTTGATGCGGATACGCAGCGCGTCGCTTTCCGGCGTCAGTATTGATCGCCTCGTTGAGATTCTCACACAGTTGGGGCAGTCTGTGGAGATCGAACTTTCCTTCCCTGACATGCAGGCATTGTCGGCTGCCCAATGAACGTTGGTGTTCAAATCTGAGCGTCGGCCTTGGCCATTGATGTGCCACACTCACAATCTGTCTGCTAGTCCTGTTGGCGTGTTTCAAACATCTGCCCATCCCCATTCGGCAGCCAATGCAATTCTTCATGCGCGAGACGACCGAACTCTCGAAGTCGCGCACCGAGCTTGAGGATGGCGGCGATGTCCGAATGGAGTGTCAGCTGGCATGATCCTTCAAAACGATCTCTGAGGTCTGTGCGCATGTCGATTTGCAAGGCGCAATTCCCGGTCCGGTTGGTAGAGCGGCAGATCAGGTGGAATGCAGGGCCGGGACCTTCACTGCGGTAAATGAACTCCGACTTTGGGTCATCGCCGAATTTGATGAGGCCGTTTGCAATGGCCAGAATCGTATCCACAGGAGCAAAAATTCGAGCACGACCGGCGAAAACGCCGTCGGATGCCATGAATTCGAGTTCGGTGTTGTAAGGTTCTTCGTAAGGATGGCGCTTAACGATAAGGATCGGCTTCTGCATTCAGAATGCTTTATCATCGGTTGTGCTTGGCGACAATTATGGGATGGCCTCCTCCGGAGTTTGTCATGAGGTCCGGCCCGCTATTGAACCCTTAACCCGCCTGCCTTACATTGCGATTTGACAACACCGGGCCTTGAACCCGGCTTGCGAAGGAGAATGGGCCGATGGGCTTTCAAGTCATGACCATGACGGATGCGGCCGCCGCGCGCGTGCGTGAAATCGTCGAGAATGCCAATAGCGACGCCAAGGGCATTCGCGTCGGGATCAAGAAGGGCGGCTGCGCCGGGATGGAATATACGATCGATCTGGTGACCGATCCCAATCCGAAAGACGATTTGATCGAGCGAGACGGCGCGCGCGTCTGGGTGCAGCCGGCTGCGGTGCTCTATCTCCTGGGCACGGAAATGAGCTTCGAGACCACGACGCTGCGTTCCGGCTTCATCTTCTCCAACCCGAACCAGACTTCTGCCTGCGGCTGTGGCGAAAGCGTGGAATTGAAGCCAGCCGATCTTGCGGCGCTCGCCGCCAAGGGCGAGGCCGTGGTGCGGGCCTGAGCGAACCCTCGCTTCAACCCCCAGCCCCTCAATCGGGAAAATGCGTGTTGAGCCAGTCGGCGAGACTCTCCGTTTCGCCGTCAGAGAGCGTGTGGCCGACAGGGCTCTCGATAAATTCCACCATGGCCCCGGCGCGCGTGAGGCGTTCTCTCGATGTTTCGGCGTCTGCCCGCGCTCGTCGTTCATCCTCGGTGGCTGCGAGGATCAGGACGGGTTTTTGGGCGAGGGCGGCCTCCGCGCCGCCGAGATCCGGACTGAGCGGCCGGATCAAAGCGGCGCCTGCAAATTGTTCCGGAGCGGTTCGCAACAGGCTTTCCGCCATGATCGCGCCGTTGGAATACCCCACCAGAACGGGCTGGCGCGTGACGCTGCGGGCGCGTTTGAGGCTCGCCACGAAAATTTGGAAAGCCGCGACTTGCTGGGCGAGATCGTCGAGATCGAGGCTGCGATCAGGATGGCGCCGGAAGAAGGCGTGGCCGTCTTCCCACATCACCGAACCGCGCGGCAGGATCGCGGGACGGTCAGGCGCCACCTGCGCCGCCAGCGTTTCGAGCGTCGTCTCATCCTGTCCTGAACCATGCAGGAAGATGGCCGGACGCTTGGACGAACCGGCGCGGCGAATGACATGGTGAAGCATCTCGGTAGTCCCCTCGAACGTTATCGAAGGGTTAGCGGCGGCGTGTGACCGGCATGTGAAGGTTTACTCGCGTTTGACCAGCATCAGGGCGGCCCAGAGATCCATGCCGCTCTCGAAAGAGGCGAGCGCCGCCTCGCGGACGAACCGGGATTCGCTCATGGACGACAATTCCCGGGCGAGATCGCCGGCGCGGCCATCCGTTGCCTGGCGGGATTGACCGTTTCCGTCATTGGAAAAATCGTCGAACGTGTCGCCGACATTGCCAAACTGGGACGTCTGGCTCAGCATGCCTGGAAGGGTTGTGTTCATCACGTTTGCTGGGCTCATGCCCATCTCCTCTATGCAGCAAACGTGTTCTACAAGACGACGCTTTCAAATTCCTAAACGGATCATAGCGTCATTTTGGGATGAATATTTCGGGTTGACGGACGCCGCGAACCCTTGTCGGCCGGGCGTCCAACATGTCCGTCAGCGCTTGCGGACGAACTCCGTCCGCAGCACGAGGCCCTTGATGGCGTCGTGGCGGCAATCGATCTCTTCGGGATTGTCGGTGAGGCGGATCGACTTGATCACCGTGCCCTGCTTGATCGTCTGGCCCGCGCCCTTGACCTTGAGATCCTTGACCAACACGACGCTGTCGCCGTCCGCAAGCACATTGCCGGCGGAATCCACCACCACATTCGCCGCAGCCTTTTCAGCGGCGATTTCGGAGGCCGGACGCCATTCGCCGGTTGCTTCGTCGTAAATGTATTCGTCATCGGCCATGGCCAGGTTCCTTTTACGGAAAATCGTGATCGGGGCCTACAGGACGACGCCTTAGAATGCAATGACGCCGCCCCTCGCATGAGAGGCGGCGGCACGTTCGCTTTTACTCCGCGGCTTCCGCGTAAACCTCCATCGGCGGGCAGGCGCAGACGAGGTTGCGGTCGCCATAGACATTGTCGACCCGGTTGACCGGCGGCCAGTATTTGTCGACGCCGAGCCAGCCCGGCGGGAAGCAGGCCTGTTCGCGGCTATAGGGGCGGTCCCAATCGCCCACGAGATCGCGCACCGTATGCGGAGCGTTTTTCAGCGGGTTGTTGGTTTTGTCCATCCGCCCGTCCTCGATGGCCCGGGCTTCCGCGCGGATCGACAGCATGGCGTCGATGAAGCGGTCGAGTTCGGCCTTGGTCTCGCTTTCGGTCGGCTCGATCATCAGCGTGCCGGCGACCGGCCAGCTCATGGTCGGGGCGTGGAAGCCGGAATCGATCAGGCGCTTGGCGACATCGTCGACGCTCACGCCGGCGCTCTGCTGAAGCGGCCTCGTGTCGATGATGCATTCATGCGCCACGCGGCCCCTGGCGGATTTGTAGAGCACCTCGTAGGCGCCCTTCAGCCTGGCGGCGATGTAATTGGCGTTGAGGATCGCTGCTTTCGTCGCCTGGGTCAGGCCTTCGCCGCCCATCATCAGGATATAGGACCAGCTGATCGGCAGGATCGAGGCCGAGCCGAAGGGGGCGGCGCAGACTGCGCCGTCGCGATGGTCACTCTCGGGATGGCCGGGCAGGTGGGCTGCGAGATGCGCCTTGACGCCGATCGGCCCCATGCCCGGACCGCCGCCGCCATGGGGAATGCAAAAGGTCTTGTGCAGGTTGAGATGGCTGACATCGGAACCGATATCGCCGGGGCGGGAGAGGCCGACCATGGCGTTCATATTGGCGCCGTCCATATAGACCTGGCCGCCATGAGCATGGGTGATGTCGCATATCTCCCGCACCGTCTCCTCGAACACGCCATGGGTCGAGGGATAGGTGATCATGACAGCCGACAGATTGGCGGAATGTTTTTCGGCCTGGGCGCGGAAGTCGTCGAGATCGATATCCCCATTAGGAGACACTTTCACCGGCACGACTTTCATGCCGACCATCTGCGCCGAGGCCGGGTTGGTGCCATGCGCAGATGTCGGGATCAGGCAGACGTCGCGATGGGTATCCCCGCGCGCGACATGATAGTTGCGGATGGTGAGAAGGCCGGCATATTCCCCTTGCGCGCCGGAATTGGGCTGCATGGAGAAGGCGTCGTAGCCGGTGATGTCGCAGAGTTTTTTGGTCAGATCCTCGATCATGATCCGATAGCCCTCGGCCTGATCGGCGGGGACGAAAGGATGGATTTCGGAAAATTCCGGCCAGGTGATCGGCAGCATTTCGGCGGTGGCGTTGAGCTTCATCGTGCAGGAGCCCAACGGGATCATGGATCGGTCGAGCGCCAGATCCCGGTCCGAGAGACGGCGGATATAGCGGGTCATCTCGCTTTCGGCCCGGTTCATGTGGAAAATCTTGTGGGTGAGATAGTCGCTCTTGCGCAGGAGGTCTGCGGGCAGGCGCCAGTCTGGGGCAAAGTCTTCGGTCTTGAAATCGCCGCCGAAGGCCCGCCAGACGGCTTCCAGCGTTACAGGCCGCGAGCGCTCGTCCAGCGATATGCCGATGCGGTCATGGCCGATCTTGCGGAGGTTGACGCCTTCCGCCACGGCGGCCTTGAGGATGACGCCCTGCAGCTTGCCGACCTCAATGGTGATGGTGTCGAAGAAGCTTTCCGGCTCGACCGTATAGCCAAGCTTTTCGAGCCCCTTGGCGAGGCGGACGGTCTTCTGGTGTACGCTCTGTGCGATCGCCTTCAGGCCCTGCGGGCCGTGGAAGACGGCGTACATCGAGGCCATCACCGCGAGCAGCACCTGGGCGGTGCAGATGTTGGAGGTCGCCTTTTCGCGGCGGATATGTTGTTCGCGGGTCTGCAGCGCCAGCCGATAGGCGCGGTTGCCGCGCGCATCGATGGAGACGCCGACCAGGCGGCCGGGCATCGCGCGCTTGAGATCGTCGCGCACCGCCATATAGGCCGCATGCGGCCCGCGCCATAGCCGACCGGCACGCCGAAGCGCTGGGTGGAGCCGACGGCGATATCGGCGCCCATCTCGCCGGGGATTTGAGCAGGCAAAGCGCCAAGGGATCGGCGGCGACGGCGCCGAGCGCTCCGGCGGCATGGAGCTTGTCCATCAGCGGCGCGACATCGCGGACATGGCCGTAGGTGCCGGGATATTGCAACAGCGCGCCGAACACTTCCGACGGGTTAAGATCCGTGAAGGGATCGCCGATGACGATCGTCCAGCCCAGCGGCTCGGCGCGGGTCTTCAAGAGCGCCAGCGTCTGCGGATGGCAGTTTTCGTCGGCGAAGAAGGCGGTCGCCTTGCTCTTGGCGGAGCGCTGGGCGAGCGCCATGGCTTCGGCCGCAGCGGTGGCTTCATCCAGCAGCGAGGCGTTGGCGATGTCGAGACCGGTGAGATCGGTGATCATGGTCTGGTAGTTGAGGAGCGCCTCTAGACGTCCCTGGCTGATTTCGGGCTGGTAGGGCGTATAGGCGGTGTACCAGGCCGGATTTTCCAGAATGGTGCGCTGGATGACCGGCGGCGTGATCGTGCCGTAATAGCCCTGTCCGATCAGCGAGACGAGATTGCGGTTCCTGTTGGCGGTCTCGCGCATCTTGTCGAGCGCTTCGCGCTCGGTCAGCGGCTTGTCCCAGGCAAGCGGCGTCTTGAGCCGGATCGAGGCGGGCACCGTGTCGTCGATCAGCGCATCCAAGCTGTCATAGCCGATGACCTTCAGCATCTCGGCCATTTCACTGGGCGAGGGGCCGATATGGCGGCGGTCGGCGAAATTATAGGGATCGTAATCCGTAAACGTAAAGTCGCTGGGCAGTGACATTAGCCGACCATCCTGTTGTAGGCGTCCTCATCCATGAGGGCTTCGATTTCGGCGGGATTGGCGAGCTTGAGCTTGAAGAACCAGCCGGCGCCCAGCGGATCGGAATTCACCAGCGCCGGATCTGCGGCGATGGCCTCGTTGACCTCGACGATCTCGCCGTCGAGCGGGCAATAGACTTCGGAGGCTGCCTTGACGCTTTCGACGGTGGCGGAAGCGGCGTTCTTCGCGAGCGTCGCGCCGACCTCGGGCAGTTCGACATAGACGAGATCGCCGAGTTGATCGGCGGCGTGGCGGGTGATGCCGACGGTGGCGACATCGCCCTCGAGCTTCAGCCATTCATGTTCTTCGGTGAATTTCAGCATGGTGTGGGTCCTCTGGGGTGTAAGATTTGATGGGTGTGGTGGAATGGTGTGCGTCGGCGACCGCCCCTCATCCGGCTGCCGCCACCTTCTCCCCGCGATGCGGGGAGAAGGGCGATTATGGCAACGACGGCGCTCCAACCTCCTTCTCCCCGCGATGCGGGGAGAAGGTCCCGGCCGGGGGATGAGGGGCGGAGCACGACATCCGCCGTTATCGCCGATAACCCGGCGTCACGAAGGGCAGGGCGCTGACGGTTGCGGGGAGAAACTTGCCTCTGACCTCGGCAACAACCCGCGTTCCCGCAGCGGCATGACTCACCGGCAGGTAAGCCATGGCGACGGGCGCATCGACGCTCGGGCCGAAGCCGCCGGAGGTGACCTCGCCGAGCAGATGTTGGCCCGCCTCGTCGGCGTAGAGTTTCGTATGCGCCCGGATCGGCGCCTTGCCGTCCGGCTTCAATCCGATGCGGAGGCGGGCGGGGCCATTCTCCAGTTCCGCCAGGATGCGATGGGCGCCGGGGAAGCCGCCGGCGCGCGCTCCGCCAGTGCGGCGGACCTTCTGGATCGCCCAGGTCAGCCCCGCCTCGACTGGCGTCGTCGTCTCGTCGATGTCGTTGCCGTAAAGGCAAAGGCCGGCTTCGAGCCGCAGGCTGTCGCGGGCGCCGAGCCCGATCATCTCGCAATCGGGATGGTCGAGCAGGCGGCGGACGACCGTCTCGGCGTCTTTCGCCGGGATCGAGATCTCGAAACCGTCTTCGCCGGAATAGCCGGACCGGGAGACGATGCAGTCGATGTCGTGGAGATCGTCGGTCTCGACGTCCATGAAAGCCATGCTGGTCACTTCGGGACAGAATTCCGCCAGCACCTGGTCGGCGTGCGGGCCTTGCAGCGCAATCAGCGCCCGGTCTTCGAGCACCTCGATGTCGCAGACATCAGAGAGATGGGCGCGGAGATGGGCGATGTCCTCGGCCTTTCGTGAGGCGTTGACCACCATGAAAAAGTGATCGCCGCGATTGGAGATCATGAGATCATCGAGAATGCCGCCGGCTTCGTTGGTGAAAAAGCCGTAGCGCTGGCGTCCGACCTTGAGGCCTGCGATGTCGACCGGGATAAGGCTTTCGAGCGCCGAAGCGGCATCGGAGAGATGTCCGGACTTCGCCCGGATCGTCAGCTGACCCATATGCGACACGTCAAACAGACCGCATTGGCCGCGGGTCAAGAGATGCTCCTTCATCACCCCCAGCGGATATTGGATCGGCATGTCGTAGCCGGCGAAAGGGGCCATGCGGGCGCCGAGCGATAGATGCAGCGCATGCAGCGGCGTTTTGAGGATAGGGCTTTCAGTCACGAACAGTCTCCCGGGTTCGGCGTTTCCGCCTTGCTCAAGTCCGGACGCGGTCAGGCGGTTCCGGTTCTCAAGCCCCCTCTGTCCCTTTGCCTGAGATTGTTATCCCTTCGGCAGGCGCATGCGCCATTCTCCAGAGTTCTGTTCCCACCCGATGGTCCTTTGGCCTGAGAGTTTCCGGGGCTGTTGCTCCTTCGGGCGCCGCCGCAATGCAGCGGGCTCTCCCATCGGGTGACCAAGCCATAGCCGCAAGGCGGGGCCGATGACAAGCGGAAACGGCGCGATCGCCACAGAAATTGTCGCAGTAAGGGTATCCAGCCGTTCGGAGCCGCGACGCGCGTTCGGCTCGATGCGGCGCAACGTCCACTGTTCAGACGATCATTCTTGGTCTAGGCATGATCCGGGGAGACAATCATGCGGGGATTCTTGCGAGCGAAAGGAGCGATATTGCGCATTCTCTGCGCCGTCGCCTTCGTCCTGCTCGGTTTTTCCAGCCATTCCATCGCGGATGCCGATGGCGCTATCGGCCCCAGATATCAACTTCCGGATGGATCCTATGCGTCGCTGTGCGAGCCCGGCGGTGGTGATCGGCAGTCGACGCCTGCCGATCATTGCAAGACATGCCTGATCGCGCAGCCGCACACCGCGCCGGCGCCCGGCCTCACCGCTTTCCAGCCGCCCGTATTCAACCTGCTCGGACTCGCCGCGCCCGCGGCCTTCCGCATTTTCACGCCCAAGCCGACTTTCCGGCGCCAGGCGAGTCGCGGCCCGCCCATGGCGGCATGACGCTTTCGACAGTCGTCTTTGATTTCGCCGCGAACCGCGGCAACACGTTCGCGCATCGCGCAGAGAAGAGATTTCCCATGTTCAAGACCATTCTATCCGCCGCCGCCCTCGCGACCATCCCCGTGATGGCTTTCGCTCATGTGAGCCTCGTTCAGGGCGAAGCGGCCGCCGACAGCTATTATCTCGCACAGTTGCAGATCCCGCATGGCTGCGACGGCAAGGCCACCAAGGAAGTGCGACTGACGCTTCCGGAAGGCTTCATTTCCGCCAAACCGATGCCGAAGGCCGGATGGACGCTCGAAATCATCAGGGGCAAGTACAAATCGGCATATAAGGACCACGATACGCCGGTGACCGAAGGACCACTCGAAATCCGCTGGAAGGGCGGCGACCTGCCCGACGATTATTTCGACATCTTCTCGGTGCGCGGCAAGTTCGCCGGCCTCGCCGAGGGCGCGGTCGTTCCTTTCGCCGTCACGCAGGTCTGCGACGGGGCAGAAGCGGCGTGGAATGAAGTCGCAGCGCCCGGCCAGGACGCTCACGATCTTCCGAACCCGGCCCCGACGGTCACGCTGGTGGCTGCCAAGGCGATGCATCATCACCATGACGCCGCGCCCGCCACGGTGACGCTGGGATCGCTCGACATCACGCCAGGCTTCATCAAGGCGACCGTCCCCGGCCAGCCGGTGGCGGGCGGCTTCCTCTCCGTCGCCAATCGCGGAACCGAGGACGACAGGCTGGTGGCGGTCGAAGGCGTCGCAGATATCGACCATGTCGAACTGCACACGATGTCGATGGAGGGCGACGTGATGAAGATGCGCCGGCTGCCGGACGGAATTCCCGTCCCTGCCGGTCAGACGGTGGAGTTGAAGCCGGGCGGCCTGCACATGATGCTGATGGGGCCGAAGCATCCCTTCGAGAAAGGCGATATCGTGTCGATGACGCTGGTGTTCGAAAAGGCGGGCAAGGTCGAATTCAAGCTTCCCGTCATGGATATCAAGGGCGGGGCGACGAAGCACCAGCACAATTGAGCAGGGCACGTAACGGAAAAGAGCGGCCCGTCGCCGCTCTTTTCTTTTTCAACCGTCTTCGGTTTCCTCTTCCTTGTGCCGTCGCGTGACGACCCTGGTCGCGCCGGGCCCTTCGGGCCTGCCGCCATTGAGCCGATATTCCTCTTCCGCCTGGGCATAGGTCATCATCGGCTGTCGGCGCTTCTCGCCCGCCTCGAGAAAGAAGGTCGTCATGCCGGACGACATGACCGGCGGCGCGCCCGACTTTCCGTCCGGCGCGGTCTTGCGCTCAGGCGTCAGAGCCCGTGTGGCGGTCTCGACGGGAGAGACGCCGCTGACGCGCGCATTGGGGCGCAAGGCTTCCGCTGCATAAGCCGCCGTATGCGCCGACACGGTGAGGATTTGTGTCATGGCTCTCGATCCAGTTATTCCAATGTGACGAGGCTAGAGCAATGTTCTGGATCTCCTGTTTCCGAAAAAATTAGAAATTTAGCGGAGTTAGCCTTTTCCAGCCGCGCTTGTGACAAATGCAATCGGCTGGTGCGGCATTTTTTCGCGTTCGACCAAAGGTGATGCAGAATGGCCGCACCCGAGGGATTGAGAACGCCCGCCACCTCATCACCGCATTTCAGCCATCAAGCCGCCAAGCTTGCCGACGATGAGTGTGTCCGTAACGAAAGGCTGTGAGATGAAAAACACGGCCTGGAAAAATCGACCGCCGACGGGAACCTTGGGGCCCGAATGATGTTCACAGGGCGTCAGGGTTCATAGAGGGCCGCTGATAGTCAACAGCGATGCCCGTCTTGGGCGGGGGCGATTGACGGAAGGCCTGACCTTCCGGAGAAATCGAAGGAGTTAACATGATGAAGAAAACTTTGATCCTCTCGGCGGTGGCGCTGTGCGCCGCGACCTCCGTTCACGCAGCCGACCTGGTGTCGCCCGAACCGGCGCCTCCGGCGATCACCGAAGAAATCGTCGCGCCGGCCACCTGGGACGGCGGCTATATCGGTGTCATGGGCGGCGCGAACTGGACCAACAGCGATTACGACTTCGGCGCGACGAGCCGCGACCGTTGGCTCAACGGCGGTTCGCTCGGCGCGTTCGCCGGCTGGAACCATCAGCTCGACAACAGCATCGTGCTCGGCCTGGAAGGCGACTTTTCCTACAAGTGGAACGAGGAAGACGTTCGCGGTCGTGAAACCGGCACCGACTGGTCGGGCTCCGTTCGCGGTCGCGTCGGCTATGCCGTGATGGACAACGCGCTGCTCTACGGCGCGGCCGGCTACACGGTGACTCGCGGCTATCTCGACGACGCCACCGGCGACAAGGACACCAAGGCTCTGCACGGCTACACCGTCGGCGCCGGCGTTGACTACAAGTTCACCGAGAACATGTTCGGCCGCGTCGAATATCGCTTCAACGATTACGGCAGCGCCAATATCGGCGGCACGGATGTCGACGCTCAGCAGCATGAAGCGCTGATCGGCGTCGGCTTCAAGTTCTGATCCGATCGAGAACGCATGAGGGAAAAGGGCGCCGCGGCGCCTTTTTCATATTCGCGGCCGGCATCGTCAGGCGACGGCCTGCGCGGGAAGACAGAAGGGCGCGTCGTCGGCGACGGAGTTGTCGCGCATGATGCGCAATATTTCAGGCAGCGCCGCCTTGAAGGCCGAAACGCAATCCGGATCGAACTGGCTTCCGGCGCGGCGTATGATGTGGTCCGCCGCCTGGTCCGCCGTCCAGGGCTCCTTGTAGGGGCGGGCCGTGGTCAGGGCGTCGAAATTGTCGGCGATGGCGACGATCCGGCCCGGGAGCGGGATCGACGCGCCCTGCAGGCGCAGCGGATACCCTTGGCCGTCCCAGCGCTCATGATGCGACGAGGCGATTTCGGCGGCGAGTTGCAGCAGGCTCGAACGCGACTGTCCCAGGATCTGGCCGCCGACCAGCGTGTGACGCTGCATTTCCGCGAATTCCTGCTCGGTGAGCTTGCCCTGCTTCAGCAGGATCTCGTCGGCGATGCCGACCTTGCCGATGTCGTGCATCGGCGCGGCGAGCCTGATGTCGGCGGCGACATCCGGCGACAATCCATACGCTTTGGCGATTGCTTCGGAATAGAGACCGACCCGCATCGTGTGGCGGCCGGTCTCCGGATCCTTGTAGCCTGCCGCCAGCGTCAGGCGATAGATGATCTCCTCTTCGCGGGCGCGGAGTTCTCCCACCGCCTTGTCGACTTCCATGCGCAGCCATTCGGCTTTGTCGGCCAGTTTGTTGCGGGCGTCGGCCAGCGCCACGAGATTGCGAATGCGCGCGGTGAATTCGAGCGGGTTGATCGGCTTGGTGAGGAAGTCGATCGCGCCGGCGTTCAGCGCCGCCATGCGGGTGGCGAGATCGGTGTCGACCGTGACGAAGACGAATGGCTTGTCCTTGTATTTGTCGAAGCGCATCGTTTCGATCAGGAAATCCACCCCGGTATAGACCGGCATCTGGAAGTCGACGATGCCGATGTCGAATTCCAGCTCCGGCATTTCCGACAACGCGTCTTCCGGGCTGATGAAGGGCAGGGGAATGCACCCTTCCAGCTTTTCGACCAGCTTGGTCAGGATCGTCAGGTTCGTCTTGTTGTCGTCTACGAGAAGTATGCGCATGGTCTACCCCTAAGCCGCCAGCATCATTTTGCGGCTGGCGATGTTCGTTGACAGTGTTTCGAGCTCCGACCGGCTCGGATGATTGGTCCGCATGTGCTGGGCGGCGTCGGCGATGTCGGCCAGGCCGACATTGGCGGCCGCGCCCTTGAGATTGTGCAGCATCGGATCGAGCTTCTCCGGTCCGCCGGCGTCGAAGGCCGCCAGAAGGTCGCGCAGCAGACGTTCCGAATCGTCGAAGAAATCGTCGAGCAGTTCGCGGAAGACATCATCCCCCAGGGCGTCCGCAATTTCCTGGCGGCGGAGTTCAAACGGGCCTTTCCAGCCCGTGCGTTCGGCGTCCGAACCGCCGTCCTCGCCGACCTCGTCGGCCCCGACGGGTGCGGCTCCCGTCTCCATGACCGGTCGCGGCGCGGCATGGCCGAGATCGGTGATCAATTGCCGGAGCTGGATCATCGAGACCGGCTTCGAGTGGAAGCCTTCCATGCCGGCTTCCTCGCAGGCGATGCGGTCGTCCTCGGAGGCATTGGCGGTCATCGCCCAGATCGGCGCCGCATTGAAGGGCGCCGGCAGCGCCTTGATGTGCCGGGTCGCCTCGATACCGTCCATGACGGGCATCTGCATGTCCATGAGAATGAGGTCGAAATGCTTGCGGGAGGCGAGGTCCACCGCCTGGGCGCCGTCGTCGGCCAGTTCGACGTCCTGGCCAAGATGTTCCAGGAAGCGGCGGATGACCTGCTGGTTGACCTTGTTGTCCTCCACCGCGAGCACCGACAATTTCGGCAGCGCATGGGCGGCGGCGGCATTGTCGGCCTTGCGGTTGGGCGGCGCGTGTTCCGAGCGCGGGGCGGGGATCTCGAACCAGAATTTGCTTCCGAGGCCCGGCACGCTTTCGACATCCATCTCGCCGCCGAACCGATCGACGATCTGCTTGCAGATGGTCAGTCCGAGACCGGTGCCGCCATATTTGCGGCTGATCGAGGCGTCGACCTGCGAGAAGGGTTTGAACAGCTTGATGCGACCGCTCTCGTCGATGCCGATGCCGGTGTCCTTGACCTCGATGCGAAGGCGTGGCGCGCGTTCGGTGCCGGTTTCGCGGAGGCGCAAGGTGACGACGCCGTTGGCGGTGAACTTGACGGCGTTGCTCATCAGGTTGAGCACGATTTGGCGGAGCCGCGTCGGGTCGGAGTGGATATAGGGGGCGGCGAACACCGCAGGCATGTCGAGTTCGATCGTGTTGCCGGCCTCGGCGGCGCGGCCACGCATCATCTCGGCGGCGGATTCGGCCAGCGCACGGATGTCGACGATGCGGTATTCGAGCTCCAGATTGCCGTGCTCGATCTTGGCGAAATCGAGGATCTCGTTGATGATGTCGAGCAGAGCCTCGCCGGCGCCGCGGATGGTGCGCAGATTGTCCTGGCACTCCGTAGGCAGTCTCTTGAGCTCCATCAGTTCGACCATGCCGAGAATGGCGTTGAGCGGGGTGCGGATTTCATGACCCATCGTCGCCATGAACTGCGACTTGGCGCGGTTGCCTGACTCCGCCGCCTGGTAGGCGTCGTTGAGATTGCCCGCCATGGTTTCGAGACTGAGTCCCGCCGCGCGGACGCTGCGCAATTGCCGGCGGAGGGTGAAGATCAGGAAGCCGACCGAGGCCACCAGCAACACGATGAGCGTAAGCGATTTCATCTCCAGCGCCTGCACCGCCTGGCGCGCGTCGGCGCGGTCGGCGCTGAGCGTGTTGTTGGTGTAGGTCAGCAGATGCTCGCTGTTTTCGGTCAGCGTCACCAGTTGCGCATATAGAATGCGCAGGCTGGCGATCGAGACCGTTTTGCTCGCCACGATGTCGTCGAAGAGCGGCGCGTTCTGAAAGACAGTGCGGCGGATCTCCGTCAGCTGCTTGCGCACCGTAGCGTCGACCTTGAAGTTTTCTTCGAAATTCGTCTTTTCGAGCATCGACATGCGCGAGAACAGGATGTCGTAGCGGAGCGACATTTCTTTCTGCGTGGATGCGAGGTGTCCGACCGCGATATCGCGATCGAAACGACCTCGCGAAGGCGCCGCGCCTCGCGGTCGAGCTGATAGACCGACCACATGGCGTTTTCGCGAATGCCGCTCTGCAATGCCGAGTAGCGCGCGGAGATATCGTAATAGAGCGAGCCCAGGAGAGCCAGGAGCAGGACAGCGAAGACCTGCAGCACGGCGGTGGTCTTGCCGGCCTTTCGGATGACGTCGCTTTCCTGCGTGAGACTGATCACTCGATGACCTCGATCGATTTGATCTGCCAGACCGACCGCGCGAAGTATTTTTCGTTGTAGAGCGACGGGTCGAGATCGAAGGGATAGATCAGGAAGAGGGGACCCTTGTCGCGCACCGACATCGGCTCGTCGTTCATGCGTGTGGCGAGGATCGTCTTGATGTCCGTGGCGTCCGACAACGGCACTTCCACCGTGTAATCGTTGAGCGCGGTCACGCGCAATATCTTGCCATGCGCGCCCACGGTATTCATCAGTTCGGCCATGAACGGACCGGAAAAGGTGACCTTGCCCTGGGTCCAGGGCGTTTCGAGCGTCGCCGCGCGTCCCGACAATTTTTCGAGCATGGCGATGTCGAATTCGGCGGCGTTTTCGGCGTTGGTGTCTTTGATCGCGCCGGTCACCGTCAGGACGACGTCGCCCGCCGGCTTGTCGAGCGCAAGCGCCGGCGTGAACTGTAGGACGATGGCGGAAATGGCTGCTGCGAGGAAGGATGTATGACGTGCACGCATGGCGTCTGCCTGAAACTCTTCGCGCCGCTGCCTGACCGCGCCGACCTCATCCGGCGCGGCTGGCGGAAAAGGTGGCCCGGAACCTGAGACTGGTTCCCTCTCCGCCACAGGAATAGGGAAACAGTTCCATTCCCGTATTGGATTGTGCTAAAATACAGGAGGCTGATTAAAAGGGTTTGAAGCCGTTGCGTAAATTTTGCGATAACTGGTGCTTTTTGATCTGGGTTTAAGCGCCGTTAACCGCGTTCGTCATGTCAGGGCGACATTGTCGGAGGCTGTCTCTGCGGATGTCGATGTGCGAAGCTTTGCCGTCGCGATGAATTTACGGCAGGGGCCAACGGCGATAGGCCCCTGCCGTCGACGACGCTCGCAGTTAGGGGGCATGCGTCGCTAATTCAGACGTATCGAAAACTTCTTTCCGCACCATCCCTAAAAATCACTTTTCTACAGATTTAATAGCAAATTTCTCACCGTTCTGGCCGTCTCGGCGCCAGAAAGCTCGGTTTTCCAGTAAATATGGCTGGTTTCTCGGTGAAATTTGGTGCGGACAACGGGAATCGAACCCGTACGAGCAAGCCCGAGGGATTTTAAGTCCCTTGCGTCTACCAGTTCCGCCATGTCCGCAGCGTTATGTTTCAATACCTTACCGACAGAGATTCGCAAGCCCCTGCACAACTTCAAAAATGTTGTGCAAATTCTGTTCATCTCACGTTCTGTGGCGAACCAAGCTGAAACAGACAGGCGTCGATGAGTTGCTCCATTTTCGACGTGTTTATTGAGATCCTTGACTAAACTGATGGCAGCACGTTTCTCTGTTGCATATCAGTGATCAGTGCGAAAAAGTCATGCCGGTTCACCCATTTGAGTGATGCCTGATTTGTTGACAGCGTTTAGGCTGATTTACGCGGAATGAGAGCAGGGCGGGACGACGTGGCTGTAGAAAGCAAGAATATCTATATCACAGCGATTGTCTTAGGCGATCGGTATCGGGAGTTTTACCCTCGGTTCACGCTTCCCGAGATTACCCGGTACGAATATTTTGAAACTACAATCGCTGGCAAGAGCGTGAGCTTTACGCTCACAAATGATTGGTTTATCGGCGCCGCCTTCATCGATAGAAATGGACAGAGACTTGGATCGGCCGCTCTCATGACAAAAGAGAGCATTTTCGACATGGTGTTGTCAGACACCTACGTCAATGTTCCACTGCCGCCTGCTCGCGGGGTGGAGAGCTATGACTTCTATGGAAGCGTTTACACCGCTCAAGATTATTTCGGCAAGGCAACGAGAACTATCACTGTCGAGGTGCGCAGCGGCAATGACATTTTCTCCGGCAGTGACTCAGACAATCTGACGCTGAGAGATGCCATGAAGGATGCGAAGGGATGTTTGTCAGAGGGGCTGGCGAAGATCGCCAGCATCCGGGGCGGATATCTGTCAGGCATAAACGCTGCCTCCGATATCAATGACGCGGTCAGTAAAGGCGAGGCGCTAAGTCTCAAGAAATTTGGGTTGGCGGTGGCCGAGGAGGTCGGCGACGCCGAGATCCCGATTAGCCTTCGAAAACTGCCTGGGATGCCCGCAGAAACTGTCTTGGAACAAGCGGCAGTTGGTGGCAAAGTAACGGCCGGAATGCTGAAGGCGGTTCAAGCTTCACTTGATATGTGCGCGCTCATGCATGCTGCATCCAAAGATTTTGAGCAGAGTGGAGGTTTCGGCGTAAACACGGGAGCGGCGGCAGTAAAGGTCAGTGCGGGGATAGCAACCGGCCTCGTCGGCGCCGTAATCACCCAAGGCACGCTTTATGTGATTGCTGGGGTAGGCGCTGCAGTCGTCGGGGCGCCCATTGCAGTGCCAGCGCTGGTGGGAATTGCTGTCGGGGTTGGCGTTCAAGTCGCCCTGAATGAATCCGGTTTAACGGCAATCGTGGAAGACACGTTTGTCAATGTCTTCTCTCAGGACAATGGCGGGAAACGTTTTGCTGCGGCCGCTGACGAGCTTGTCGCAATGCCAGAGGATGGGTCAGTGCCTTTCGATGCCTTCACTTCGGTGAAGCCGGCCTGGGTGGTGGATCTTGACCAGAATACCCTGACTTTCCCCGGGGGCGCCGATACAGCGGCCGCAGCAAAATCGACATATGACCAAGCCCTGCATTATTTCGTAAGACATGAAGACGTCATCACGATTGTTGGAACCGGCAGCCATGAGCCAGGTAGGATGGCCACTCTGGAGGGCACGCTGGGTCCCAACGATATACGCGGAGCCAATGTGGCTGAATTCATCACGGCGAATGTCGGTGACGACAGAGTGCGAGGCGGCGGCGGCAACGATGTTATCTATGGTGACATGGGTAAAGACGTTATCGCTGGCGGCGGCGGGGCAGACCGCCTTCATGGGGGATTCGACAACGATACAGTGACGGGCGACAAAGGTAATGATTACATTGTCGGTGGCACAGGCAATGATCTGTTGCGAGGCGGAGTTGGCAGCGACACACTTGTTGGCGACATGGGGGCTGATATTTTATTTGGGGGAGCGGGCAGGGATAAATTCGTTTTTAATCGCGTCGCAGACAGCACTGCAGATTATTCCAGCCGCGACTCTATTTTCGACTTTTCTCGATCAGATAGGGATGTGATTGACCTGAGCATGATCGACGCAAATCAAAATAAAAAAGGCAATCAGGCTTTTGAGTTTCTGGGTGCAAAATCGTTTACCGAGCACGCAGGAGAGCTTAGGTTGTCTGTGATAGAAGGCAATCGGACTATCTTTGCAGATGTCGATGGTGATGGCTCGGCCGACATTGCGATAACTCTTGGTGGTTTCGCCACTATAAGATCGTCCGACTTCTTACTCTGACATAGCGCGAAAAATCTTGCTGAGTCACGGGGCCTACCTTTATCCCTTCGATCTCCGGAAAACTTTCAGCCGCCCCAATTCCTTTTCGACATGCCGCGTATAGTGCTCGCCCATGCGGCGGGAACGGTCGCCGAGGGCGTCCGCGACGATGCCGGTGTCGAAGCCGCGGCGGCGGATCGATGCTGCGTAGGTGACGCGGAGGCCGTGCAGGGTGCAACCTTCGCGGATGAGGCCATCCGCTTTGAGGCCGGTCAGATAATCGCTGACTGCGCCTTGCATGACCTTCTCACTGGCCCATGGCTTGCCGTCGCTGTTGAGGCAAATGCGCGGGCTCTTCTTGGAGAGCGTGTCGAGGTGGCGGCGGGTTTCTGTGGCGCAGGGAAACCATGACTGTTCGTTGTTCTTCCGCAGCCGGATGGTGAAGGCCATGCCGGTCTTTTCGTCGCGAGCGTAGTGGCCCCAAGCGAGATCGGCGCAGGTTTGGCCACGAAAGCCCTGATAGCGGGCAAGGATGAGCGGCGTCAGCAAATGATCGGGCGCCAGCCAGATGGCAGTTTGAACCTCGTCTTCGGTCCATTCGTGATTGGCGTTGGGGTCGGCGTCGTGCAGTTTCTCGACGCCGTGGGCCGGGTTCAGCGGCAGCTTGCCAACCTTTACGGCTTCTTTGAACAGGGTGGAGAGGTGGCTGACCATCTTGTCAGCGAAGCGCCCCCATTTCTCTTTGGCGGCGGCGTTGCGCAGCTGATAGACGGCGGGTTGATTGATGAGCGAGACCTGGGTGTCGAGCAGCGGACCAAAGCGTTCGGAGCGGCCCTTCTCAAGATAATCGAATGTCTTCTGATAATCTTCCTGGCTGGCCGGCTTGAGTTTTTCCCATCGGGGGCAGTCGCTTTTGAACCATTCAATGAGCGCGCCAAGCGTGCCTTCGGCATAGGTTGGGGCGCGGTCGCGCGTTTCGGCCATCGTTAGGGCGAGGCGGAACGCATGGCTGCTCATATGCCGTTCCAGCTGTTCGCGCGTGCCCTCAAATCCCTTGACCAGGCTTTCGCCGGTGGCGCGATAGGAGACATACCAGCGGCCGCGCGCCTGCCTAATGTTGAGCCCTTTTAGCCTCACTTTTACCACCAAAGCTGAAATCCCCAAAATCGATCGAAACGGGTTGCTGGCCGTTGGGATCGAGCGACGCCATCCACTCATCGAGCCGCTGGCGCAGATATCTGTGTCCATGGCTGGACTGAGTGTATTGCACGGGGCGCACGGTGCAAAGCTTCTTGAACAGCTTCACCGACAAGCCACAATAAGTAGCAGCCTGCTCTTGATTGAGTGCGGCGGGCCAGTATGGAATATTGCTCATGATAAAGGCCTATCTGCAGTCTCTTCATGCTTCAGCTCAGTCGCCCCGGTGTAATTCGCTTTGGTTGAGATGAGGCTAGTGCGCGCCTTGTCGCGGCGGCGCATGTTTTCGCGGTGGGTGACCATTTCCAGATGCGGGCCATCAGGGCGGACGCAGAGGCGATTGCGGCAAATGTGATCGAGCTGTTTCTTGCCCGGCACATAGCCGTGCTCATTGGTCCACATGACGATGTGGACGGCGACCGTCTGGCCATCGAGCGACATGCGCGGATAGTCGCGGCCACGGCCCGTATCGCCGGAGGTCGGGCCTTGCCAGACGTAGCAGCCCGTCACCTCGTCGATCTGGACGCGGCTCATGATCTTTTCGCTGATGCGGTCGCGGCGGGATGTCATGGCGTCGCCATCCATGCTTGAAATTCGGCTCTCAGGCTGCGCCAGCGGGCGGCGGCGTCGGGGTCGGTGTTGAGCTCAGTGCGGCTGGCGACCTTGAGGAGGAAGCGCACGTGGGTGTCGACGCGAAACTGGTCGCTGGCGTCTTCAAGGCCAGTGCGCTCGCGCAGGAAGCGGATGAAAGCGGGCTTTTGCGTCTCGATCGCGCAAGCGCGGGCAAGGTCGGATTTATTCTCCTGCCGCTCGGTCTCGGCCTGACGGGCGGCCTCAGCATCCGCCTTGGCGCGCAGCTTTTCAATGAGGCGATCGTAACAGCCGAGCAACCAATCGATGTTGTCGATGGCTGCGAGGACGCGGTCACGATCAATATACGGCGCAGCGTGGTGGACGGTGACGACGAGCGCGCCCGTCTCCGGCTCATAGAGCCGGGTGGCGTCGGCGTCGGCCTCGACGCGGTAATCAGGAGCGCTGCCTGCAAGGCTGGCGCGCAGGCGATCCATGCGGCGCTGATTGAGGCTCTTGCCGGCGGAGGGCATCATTGCAAGCTCCCATGTGCGAGCTTTCCACCCGCGCCGGCGACGACGACATCCATGAGCGCGTCGCAGATGCAGTCCGCCATGATCTCGGCGTCGCTCGGCCCTTCGCAATCGGGGTGGTCGACGATTGCTGCCGCGAGAATGGAGACCAGCGCGGAAATCAGGTCATCCTTTTCATGCGCGCCGATGGCTGCGCAAATGGTTTGCGCAAGCGCTTCGGCGGACGGCGTTAGGATGGGGGTGCTCATGTCCCTGCTCCCGCAGCGATGACGGCTGGCCATGTGTCGAGGCAGACGGACCAAGACAAAGCGATAGCAAGCGCGGTGATGAGGATAGCCGCGACCAGCGTGTCGCGGCGGGCGAGGATGTGGCGGGCGGGCGGCAGGTGGATGATATTCGCCTCCGCCTGGAGCTGGCGCGAACAGGGACGGGCGCATGTCGCCTGGTCGCGGCAGGCGCCGAACAGCGCGTGGCCGCAGGGGTGATCGGCGCGCGGGTTCGCATTCGCCGGGTGCGCCGGCGTCGTCAATTTTCGCATCAGCGTGATCCTTCTGGAGATCGGTTCCGATATCGCCCGCCGGGGGCGCCTCGCGTCATGCAAGGCGGCGGGCGATGCCGGAGCCGGTCGCCTCAGGCGGCGCTGCGGCTCCAGCGGCGCTGCGCCTCGCGGCGGGCGTCATTGCCCCAACGCTCGATCTGGCGATCGTCGAAGCCGGCCAGCGCCATGTCCTCGCGGGTGCATTGGGGGTTTTCGAGGAAGAACTGGATCATCTCTTCGCGGGTGTCGCGCAAGGTGGTGGCGGCGGCGGGGCGGATGTCGGACAAGGCGATCTCGCCTGCGGCGAGGGCCGCGACGACGGCGTCGTGATGGCGGATGATGTTGGCGTCGGTGATGGGCTGGCGCATGCGGGTTTCTCCTTTGCGTTTTGAAACTTTGCGGTGAAAAGAGCGGGAAGGCCGCGCAATTTCCGCTTGACCGGCAGCGCGGTCGAAGCGCAATTTGAGCGCGTAATTGATCGGCGTCGGCCCGCATCGCACTGCGGCCCGACGCCTGCCATCCCCACATGCCAAAACCATATGGAGACGATCGTGAGTGACTACAAAGAGCATCAACAGCATGGGAACGCGTCAGCCAACTGTGGAAATCAAATCCCAAGGCACGCGCCAGCCCGTGTTGACGACGAACAACGGCATTGGCGGAGCCGGCGCAGGGCACGGTCCACGGCAGCCAATTCCGACGCCCCCGAAGCCGGGAGGCGGCAAACCATGAGGATTTGAGATGAACCGCGACCTGGTCAAATTCAACGTTTTGAGAAATGCGCTTTACCACACGTCTCGAAGACTGACGTTTGACCGATGGAACCGATGGTTCAACTTTCTGATCATCGCGCTCGGCGCGCAAGCCGTGACCAGCTTTATGCTGCTCGTGCGCATTGATATGACGCAGACGGCAGTGGGGGCGCTGGTGGCAACGGTCGGCGCGCTTCAGCTGGTATTCGATTTCGGCGGCAAGGCGCGCGATCATCAAAGCCTGCAGCGTGAATATTACCATCTGCTCGCCGATATCGAGGCGCATCCGGACGCCGACGATGCGCAACTGGCCAACTGGCAATCGCAGATGACCCGCATCGCCGGCGATGAACCGCCTGTGCTGAGGGCGCTTGACTCCAAGGCCTATAACGATGCCATCGGCGCGACGGAACAGTTTGACACATCCGAACGCCTGTTCATTCCCTGGACACATCGCGTTTTTGGTCAGATCTGGTCGTATGACGGCTATGACTATAAAAAGCTGAGCGAGCTTCCCGCCACGCACAGAGCGCATCGCGCTCCGCAGGTCATCGCACCAACCGAAGACGCCGCGGGCATCGCTGTCTGAATTCAACATCTGCATCACGTCTCCTTTCCGTCGTGGGGTGACCGGAGCCGGGCGGCGCGCAGGATTGGGGGCCGATGCGCCGCCCGGTCTCCGATCCTGCCGCCGGCGGGGCGGCAAGGGGTGGATTTCGGGCGGGCCGCGTCCTCGGGAGGAGGATGAGAACGCGGCCCTTCGACGCTGCTTGGGAGGAGGTTAAGCGGTGTCGATGCGCAGATAATTGCGATCATCGCGTAAAATTGTCAATGAGGAAATTTGCGAACATCGCAAAATTGTAGTTTGCGGCGGAAACCGGAACTTAGGACAGCTTCATCCCGCATTCGCAAATCACATCCTCGGCGCCGATAGGACGGCGGCAATTCGGACAGGCGGCAAGCACAGGTCGCGCCGCCTGCGTCGGCTCCAATGGAGGAGCCGTCAAGGCGTCCACGGCGCGACGCTGGAGCCGCTTTTGTTCGTCGATATCCCAGTGGATGCGCCGCAGGAGAAGAGCAATGTAGCCAAGCGCGAGAAGGATGATGCTGAAATGGTATCCATTCGCGGACAAAATGCTGTTGAGCGCATTGCTCGATGTGGCCGCCGCCAGAAGGAAAACTGCGATTTGGAGGCAGGCGATCACGATGAGCAGAACAGGCATTGGCGCAGGCTCCGGAAAGGATAAGCAAGCCTAGGCACGAAACCGCGAAAATGCAAGGTTAAGGCGAGCCGCTCTAAACGCCCAAAACAACTCCCTATTGCAAATGCGACCTGAACCGTTAGCGTGCATATCACTGTTTGCGATGTGGGGAGGATGTCATGGCAAATAAGAATAGCCCGCCGATGTGGTCATGGATTGATGACGGTCATATCAGCGAGGGGCTGAAGGCGGGATCAGTGGTGGGGCGTCTTTATGCGCACGATCCTGACGGGGACAAGATCCGGTATCAACTGACTGACGACGCCAATGGCGCGTTCAAACTCGTGGGAGACAAATTGGTGACGACCCGCGTCCTCGACTATGAATTCCAGACGGAATACCGGATTGACATTCGGGTGCGCGACGAGCATGGCGCGTGGTATGAAGCTGGCTCACTTCCCTTGCTCATTCAAGTGGATAATCGGGAGGACGCCAACGATTTCGGTGAGCGCATCGATGGCGATTTCGGCGATACGAGCGTTATCGGCACGAAACGTTCCGAAGTCATCTGGGATAATTTCGGCAACGCATTCGTCGACGGGAAAGGCGGCCATGACGAGTTTTACATGGCGGCAGGGAACGATCATTATCGGGGCGGCGCTGGAGCGGACGAATTTTACTTCAGCGGGTATTCACAACGCGACGTCATCGACGATTTCCAAGCGCAAGGTTTTTACCACGATACAATTCACCTTTCGGCGCTGTTTGATGGCGGCTGGCAGCAGTTTATGGACAAGCGTGTGAGAGAGGATGGTCGCGATGTCGTCATCAATCTCGGCTGGTCAGACTATTATCAAACCTCCAGCACTTTGCGCATAGAAGGCATCGACAAGGACGACCTCAACAGAGAGAATCTTGTCCTGTGACCAGCAGTCAGGGTTTACTGACAATCCATAGCACCTTGCCGATGATCTGTATTTCGACATCATCGGACTGATCGGCGAGGACAATGGGCGACTGGTGGGCCGGATCATGGCTTTCAGGCCATAACTCCATGCCTGCCGGCCCCCAACGCAGCCGCTTTGCAGTGCGCTCCACCATTTGACCCGCGAACTTCCGGCGCTCGACAATGACGAGGTCGCCGGGAGCCGGCGTGTAATTGGCCCTGATGATGTCGAGACAATCGAGCCGCGCGCCAGGCGCGGCGATCTTGTTGAGGCAATTGCCGACGACGACCAGACCAAACTGCCATTCGACGGGATACTCCGTCGACGCAGGTATCGGCTCGATGTCGTCATAGCTGAAATCCATTTCGCCGACATCGATCCATGTATTGGCGGCGACGCGGCCCGTGACCATGACGCGGTTCTGTGGGATCTCGACGGTCTTGAGCTGCGCGTCAAGATCGGGCGGCGCGGAGCCAAGGAATTCCGACATCTTGACCAGCTCTTCGGCCTTGATCTCGCGCAGCTCCTTGCCGGGTTCCGTATTGAGCATTCGGGAGACAGCATCCGACCGAATGCCGAGGTATCGCGCCAAGGCGCCCTTGGCGCCGTGACCCTTGCGATCGAGCTCCGCCTGGAGCCAATCCCTGATTTTTCTGCGTTCATCCATCATGCTCGCATTTTCGCGATAATCGCATAAATGGCTATCGCGCGTTTCGCAAACTTTGCTTGACAATAAATTGCGATCATCGCAAATATTGCGAATGGCTATGGAACCGGCAAGATCAATCATTGAATTCCTCGGCGGCGCGCGCGTCGTGGCGGGGATTGTGGGCAAGCATGTGTCTCGCGTTTACCGCTGGACTTATCCGGAAAGCGCTCGCGAAGGCACGGGAGGGTTGATCCCTGCGCGTGAACAGCGCCGCCTGCTGGAGTTCGCCAAGTGTCACTCTATCGACCTCGTAGCGTCCGACTTCCATGACGAGAGCCGAATTCTGGAGCTGATGGCCGCGCGCAGTGCGAGCCGGGAGGCCGCCGAATGAACACGTTCCCTCCTCGCCATATGTGTGGATGTGGCGAGCGCCTGCCTCCAGCCGTCGCGGCTTTATGTGGCGGACCTTCCGCCGGATATGGCGGACCTCCTGACGGCTGGGGGCTTTTTTCTCTGTCATGTCGCGGCTCTCCGTGGGTGCGTTGATGGCGACATAAATCCCGACCTCGCGGGAAAAGGCGAGGAATCAGATCCGACAGTTTTTTCCTTGACCTGTTTACAGGGGGTTTTCGTGCATCCCATTCGCAGCATTTCCGACATCGAGCGCCGGGCGCTCAAGGGCATGACGGCGGCGGCGCTGAAATTCGTGGGGCTTTCGGCCTTTCAGTTTCTGACGCGCGTGAAGGTCTCGGCGCTGTCGAAATACGGCTCCACCGGCGAGGAGCATGAGCATGATTTCATGCCGCTCGACGTGGCCGTGGAGGCCGACCGGGCTTGCGGCGAGCCGCTGATCATCGGCGAGGCGGCGCGGATCCTCGGCTATCGGCTGGTGAAGGACGACGGATCCGAGCATTCGGTTTCGCCGGCGCAGGTGGTGGCGCTGGGCGCGCAGGCGAGCCGCACGATCGAGGCGGCGTATCGGGCCGTCGAAGACCTGCGCATCGACGCGCAGGAGCGGGCGGAGCTGACGCCGATGCTGATCGAGCTGCAGCGGCGGACGGCTGATATGCTGAGCCGGATCACCGGGGGCGCGGCATGAGCGTGGCCCCTCCTCGACATCGCAGGATGCACAAGACGGTGGGCATTACGCTCACCGTGCCGGAGCGCGCCAAGGAAACGCTGGACAAGCAGGCCGCCGCGCGCGGCATGACCAGCTCGCGCTGGGCGGGGCTGGTGTTTGACATGGGTTTTGCCGCGATCTGCGCGCGGGAGAAAAGCATGCCGATCACCGACGCCGATCTCGACGCCATCGTGGGCGCGACGCTGCTGCTGACCAGCGAAAAGGGCTGGGACACGGCGAGCCTGTCGAAAAAGCTGGGCGTGAGCGAGGCGGTGGTGAGCCGGATCCTCGACGGGTGGCGGGAGTATAGGCGCGGCGGCGGCTTTGGGGGTGGGGCATGAGGATCTCCAGACGCGCATTCCTGGCCAGCAGCGCCGCCGCGATTGTCGCGCCGGCGCTTCCTGCTGTTGCGGAGCCGGCTGCGGCCATGGTGTCGACATCGCTCTGGGCAGTCGGCGATCCTGATAGGGGCGACTTCGTTTTCATTGTGGCGAAGACCGAGCTTTGCGCACTGCATTCGTGGGCGCGCTACTGCCGGATCGATTTCACCAAGTTGCCAGCGAATCTTACGCCGTTTGTCAAACTGGTGAAGGCGGGCTGGTGGGAGGTCACAGAATGACACCGATGTTGCTGGCCTTCATGAAGCGTGGGCTGAAATCTAAACGCTTCATCCACTATGACGAACATAATCGCGCAGCAGTAAACCTTTGGGGTAGGCTGTCCGGTGTGCAGACATTCGAATGCACGGAAGTCAAAGAGCTCATCGACGATGTTGTGGATAAGGAAATTGATGAAGGTATCGGGTTAGATTTTTCCGAAACATTCCTTCCTGCGTCAAAAACATGGATTGAGTTGAAGCTAAGTGGATGCCGGTTCGCGTTCTTCTTGGAGGAGCGGCCTGACACGTCAATTTGTGTTTCTACGATAAATTACGGTCTTCACGAGGATATTGAAAGGAAGGTAGCAGGCTCCGATAGGGAGGCTGAGTTCTTTCTTCTGAAGGACTCTTTTTATGTGCGACCGAGCGTTTTTACATTTTCTTGTTTTAGCAGCGCCAAAATATTTGACCGCGTATCAAATTACAGCCGGGCGACACCGGAAGATTCGCTTCTGGATTTGTCCGAGCAAGAGGATATGCATATTGCGGCGACAAGGGCTTATGCGGCTCTTGCGTTGATCAATACGCCCAAAATCATCGGGCGCAGACAGCACATGCCGCATCGCGGCCTGGAGCGCGAACTCTTGAAGCGCCGAGGCGTGATGGGGCATTTCCCATTGCAAGCATGGACAGAGATCAAGCTTGAGGTCGGCAAGACTGAAGATGTATCCGGCGCACCGAGCGTTGAGGCGCATCTGACCGGCGAACGGGCGCTGCACTTCTGCCGCGCGCATCTGAGGGTGCGCATGGGCAAGGTGGAGTTTGTGCGCGGGCATTGGCGGGGCGACGCGTCCCTAGGCATCAAGCGTTCGCGCTACAAGGTCACGCCAGCTTCGGGGTGACGCCATGAACGCGCCCGCTATCCTCGCCAAGCAAGACGAGATCGAATGCGCCATTCGCGAGGTGCAGCGGCTGTTCGATGACGGCGACCTGGCGCGGGCGCGGCAGCTGGCGCTGAGGGTCTATGACGAGGCGGCCAAGGCGTCGGATCTGGCGCGCAAGGCGAAGGTGTCCGAAGAGCTGCGCGCCAAGGCGCGGCTATTGCGGGCCAATGCGGTGCGGATCGAATCTCTCTGCACGATCTCGATCGCCGACTACGTCGACGACGCGCAGGCCAAGGGAATGATGCCGAAAAAGGGAAGACCGAATAATCTTTCCGCCGGAAATATTTTCACACTCGACGATCTTGGCATGTCGCCGAAACAGCTGCATGAGGGCGCGCGCGCGCGCGCGACCATGCGCGCGAGCAGCCGGGGTTTATCGAGGCGGTTATCCAGACGCAGCTTGACCAGGGGCTGGAGCCGTCGCGCGCCGCCGTGAAGCATGCGATCGGGACCAAGAGCGCCAACAAGGAAGATCGTGGCGACAATCTCTACCAGACGCCGATCGAGGGCATTCGTGCGCTGATGGCGCGCGAGCGGTTTTTGCCCGTGGTGCTGGAGCCTTCCTGCGGGCGCGGCGCGATTTCCGGGCCGATGGGGGAGGCGGGCTATGACGTCATGCTGTCGGATCTCAACGATTACGCGACGGCGGACAAACATGGCGAGCTGCAGCATGTGGCGGATTTTCTCAGCCTGACGCGCGAGACGGTGCTGGAATGGACCGGGGGCGACGATTTCGACCTGGTGACCAACCCGCCCTATGGCGATGTGCTGAACGGCTATATCGCGCATGCCTTGAGGCGCATCAAGCCGCGCAAGATGGCGCTGTTGCTGAACCTCAACTTCCTGTGCGGGATCGTGGATCCAGATCGCAACCATGCGCTCGACGAGGCGCGGCCGGCGCGCGTGATCATCAACGCGCGCCGCCTGCCGATGATGCATCGCGACGGCTGGGCGGGAAACGAGGCGTCCAGCCAGATGAACACGATGTGGGTCGTCTGGGAGCGCGACGAGGAAGGCCGTTACAACGGGCCGACCGTAATGGAGCGGGCCGATTACAGCGCCTATGCAGGCGGGCCGGTGATGTCGCCGCTCGGCTGGGCGGATGTCGTCAGGGCCGGCGAGATCCGGATCGACGATGACGACGAGGATTTTACGCGCGAGACGCCGCGCAAGACGGTGGAGGAGCGGATCTCCGAAGAATTGCAGGCGGCGATGGATTTTGCCGCCGGGCGCGACAGCCTGACCGCACGCGCGCTGCGCAGCGGCATCGGCGTGCGACCGCTGATCGGCGATGCGCTGATGGCGGAGCTGGTGGCGCGCGGACTGTTTTACGGCCCGCCTGACGACGAGGGGCGGTATCTGGCCGCCGTGCAGGCGCGCGATGAAGCAGCCGCGCCAGAGACGCCGCCTGATGACGGCGAGGGCTATGCGGCGGCGCTGGCGCTGGTGCGCGAGACAGGTAAGGCGAGCGCGGCGATGCTGCAGAAGCGCATGCAGATCCGCTGGTATACGGCCAATGGGTATGTCGAGCGGATGGAGCGCGAGGGCGTGGTGAGCGCCAAGAACGCGGCGGGGCTGCGGCAGGTGCTGGCATGAGTGGATTCCTCCCAATCATCGAGATCCTGGCGGACGCTGAAGGACGTGAAGAAGTAGCCTATTGGCTGCAGCGCTGCCCTGTCGCCGTGATCACGGCACATCATCAGGAGATCCGCAACATCCTGAACCGGAAAGGATTTCCGGAGGCGGTTCGTTGCCTCGACGCGGAACTGGCGCTGGCGCTGAGCTTGCGCGCGCCGGACGGGACATTTCAACAAGGGCCGAATTTCAACGCGGATCTGGCGCGGGGAAAATGCGGGTGGCGGCCAGGGGCAAGACGTGAGGCGAGGGCGGGTGATGGGGCGGGTTCTGGTGGCCTGTGAGTTCTCGGGCATTGTCCGCAGGGCTTTCGCGGATTTAGGGCATGATGCGTGGTCGTGTGATCTTCTGCCGGCTGAGGATGGCAGCAACTGCCATATAACAGGCGACGCGCGCGACATTCTCGATCATGGCTGGGATCTTCTGATTGTGGCGCATCCTCCGTGCACGCGTCTCTGCAATTCCGGCGTCAGGTGGCTTCACAGGCCGCCGCCTGGAAAGACGGCGGCGCAGATGCAAGTGGAGTTACGTGAAGGCGCCGAACTATTTTCCGTCTTCTGGAATGCGCCGATTGCGCGTCGCTGCATCGAAAACCCGGTGATGCATCACCACGCGAAGAGCCTCATCCATAACTATGAGCCGCCCGCTCAAAGCGTGCAGCCGTGGCAATACGGCCATCCGGAAACGAAGCGCACATGCCTGTGGCTGGCTAATCTTCCCGGCTTACGCCGACAGATATCGTTGATGGGCGGGAGGCGCGCGTGCACAGGATGCCTCCCGGCCCGAACCGATGGCGCGAGCGATCGCGGTTCTTTTCCGGCATTGCGGCGGCGATGGCGACGCAATGGGGCGATCTCATACCAATGACAGGAGTGGCTGCATGAGCGCGATGCAGGACGCCACAATCCGGCGCGGCGTGCGCAATGCGCGCTATTCGACGATACCGAACCATGTGTTCGAGGACGGGCGGCTTTCCATGGAGGCGCGCTGGCTGCTCGGCTATCTCCTGAGCAAGCCCGACAACTGGATCGTGCGGGTGCGCGACATCCGCAATATGGGCAATTGCGGGCGCGACAAGGCCACCAGCATGGTCAACGAGCTGGTGGCGGCGGGCTATGCGGAGAAAGAGCAGCGTCGCGACGGCGGCAAGTTCGGCGCGACCGTATTGGTGATCTATGACGAGCCAAGGACCATTGAAGAGCAGCAAAAACAGGAGGATGCGGAGAGTGTTGCATCTTTGCCGCAGACGTGTTTGCCGTCGACGGCTGAACCGTTGACGGTTTCACCGTTAACGGCAAATCCGACACATAGTAATAACTTAGAGATAGTAATTACTGACTCATACCAAACTGAAAAAATGCGCGGGAGGGCTTGGAAGAAAATTCCAACGATGACCCGAAGCGGCAAAAGGCGATCGAAAAGAGCTATTGGAACCTGATCCGCCAATGGCCGAACCTTGACGGCTTGCCCAAGGACGGATGGCTGCGCGTATGGATGGAGCTTGACGACGCCGAACGCGAGGCGGCCGAGCAGGGCTTTGCCGCCTGGCTGGCGCTGCTCGACAAGGGCGGCAAGGGCGGCAAGCACACGCCGAGGCCGAGCACCTATTTCGCCAAGAAGCTCTGGACATCCGTGCAGACCCAGCCGGCCAAGGACGGCGCGCCGGCGCTGCACCGGCCCTACAGCCGCCCGTGGCAGGCACGGCTCGTGCTGGAGCTGATGGCCGAGCCTGTGCAGCCGACCGTGCCGCCGACCGCCTTCCAGCGCATGGAATTGGCCAAGGGCGGCGAGGCGGCAGAGCGCGTCAAGCTGGAGCGCCGGCGGACCTATGGCTGGCCGGCGGTGACGACGATCCTGAGGCGGGCCGAGACAGGCGAGGGCGTGACCGTGCCGCCCTGGCTGCTGAAGCTCTCGGAAGGATTTGCGCCCGTGCATCGTGACAGCGCACCCGCCGCCGCATGGCGCGCCTATCGCGAGGCGCTTGGGCAACCTCCGCTGCCGGACAAGGCGGAGTGGCTGCATGTGCCGGCGGGCGAGACGCCGGCGCAGGCGATGGAGGCATTCAGGGCGGCAGTCGAGGGCGCGGGGCGATGAATATGCAATTCAGGATCAACAGCGACGAATTCGAAGCCATCGTTTCAGACCAGGGCAAGGCGAAGCTCAAGCGAATCGATGACGAGCGGCGGATCGTGATCTCCGATCTGGCCATGGCGAGCCGGCGAATCGTGGCGGATTATCCGCATCTCTGCGCGTGGCACTGTGTGAGAGTGACGGCGCGACATGAATTTCATGTGCAAAAGGCGCTAGACGAACAGGATGTCGAGGCGCTTGTGCCGACCCGCAAAGGAGACAAGAAATACACCAGAGGTAGAGTGATTGAAGCGCCGGTTCTGCCGGTGATGCCTGGTTATGTACTGGTTCATATTCGGAGTCATGTGCAGGCGTTTGTAGCGATTGGCCGCGTCAAGCACGTGCTCGGTTTCGTTGGCGCGGCGGAGCGGCCTTATCGTATCAAGGATCATATCATTGATATGTTTAAACGAAAGGCAGATGGCGGAGCTTATGACCATCGCGTGGTGACGGTGACCTATTGCAAGGGCGAAAAGGTCCGCGTGATCGATGGGCCGTTTGCTTCGTTCTCCGGCGTGGTGCTGGAGAGTGACGAGAGCAAGACTCGCATTCGCGTCGAGGTTGATGTCTTCGGGCGCGCCACGCCTGTGGAATTGGACGTTGCGCAGATCGAGAAAGTGTGAGAGTCATTTGCCCACGGATGATCCGATGATCCAGATAGTGAGCCTCTGAAAACGCAGTAGTATGCGGGGACGCAAGTCCCGAGGTTGGTACACCGGTCGGACCCATTCCCTGAGCAGCCCAAAGCGGGCGATGCGATTCAGGGACAGTGCTGCTGCTATGATTATTTCTGCCGCAGTAGAGCGATTGCACCATCATCGTCTTTAGCGGCGCGTTCATATATGTACGTCTTGCCGAGCAATGCTCCATCGAAGTCACATTCGTTTTCGAAGGCGCACCACTTCCTTTTTTCCCGGGTATTGAGTAAAGAATGTTCGAAAACCCATCCACATCTGCAACTCGAAGCGTAACCTTCCCGGAAGCATCACAGAACTCCGTGCCTATCCGAACCGTAAGGACCTGAGTTGACTGCAATGTGCTGAGCTGGATGCAATCAGACGTGTTGAAAACATCTAAGGCTTTGGCCACATTCACAGCATCCGAAGATCCGTTGTTCGATGGCGTGGCGGCAATTTGTAAACGTACAGCCTCATCGATCATGCTCTTAAGCTTCGTTTCATCCAAGCCGCCAGCCGGAGATCCGGGGTCCCCCTTGGGGCCGATAGGTCCAGCTTCGCCTTGATCGCCCTTTTCGCCGCGAGGACCGCGAGGGCCTGTGTCGCCCTTTTCGCCCGTGTCGCCTTTTGGCCCCTTTGCTGACGAAGCCGCATTGATAGTGGCAATGGTTTCCAACCGGCTGCGCAACTCCACGATTTCGCGTTGCGCAACTTCAACTTGATTCTGCAGAGTGAACACATACCAAATAGCGGTCGCCAAAATGGCCAAGATACCGAGGAAAGCTGCGGTAATCTCGGCTACAGGTCCAATTCTTGAAAGCATGCGTGTGATATCCCCGATTTCACTGGCACATTGCATATTTCAAAAGAGTTGTCGAGGCGCAGACGGCTTCTTCGACTATTGCAGGGCGGCCAGATGGCCGCCTTTCTCGTTTAGAGTATGGCACTCAAAAGCATGCCCTCTCGCCTCGCTCGAATGCCCTCAAGGGTAGCGGCTGCGCCGAAGCAAGCCGAGAGCTTCTATCAGTCGAGAGAGTGGCGCGTCCTTTGCGCCGAGATCAAGCGCGAGCGTGGCAAGGCATGCGAACGTTGTGGATCGACTGACCGGGTGATCGCCGATCATATCATCGAACGGAAGGACGGCGGCGCGGACCTCGACAAGAGGAACGTCGAGCTCCTGTGCCACCGCCATCACGCCGAGAAGACGGCGGCAGCGCGGGCCGCAAGGGCCAAGGGCGTCTGACTTAGGCGGCAGCAAACGACAAGGGCACAAGCGGCCGATAAGGGCATAAGCGCGACGACAGGTGGGGGGTAGTCAAATCTCTAGACCCGCCTCGGCCTATGCACCGCCCGCCCTCTCATGCGGAGAATTTTTTCTTGGGTGACGGATATTTTGACCTGTTTGGCGTGGAGGTACCGGAGTGGCGCGGCAAGCGCGGCAGGCCTCCGCATGTCCCGACCGAGAAAACACGTAATAGAGTCAGCATGTTGCTGGCGCTTGGCTGGGACAATGAGCGGATCGCCAATGCTCTCGGCGTTTCTGAGCCGACGCTTCGCAAGCATTATTTTACGGAGCTGAAACGGCGCGCCATCGCACAGGATATGCTGGAGGCCAAACAGTTCGAGCGGCTGTTCGAGCTCGGTTTCCAAGAGGGTAATGTCGGCGCGATCAAGGAATTCAATCGGCTCGTCGAGCGGGATCGGTTGAGCAGCACCGCGAAGGCGTTCGACAAAATCGCCAAGGCTGAAAGGCCGAAGGCGGAAAAACTCGGCAAGAAAGAGATCGCGCAGCGTGAGGCCGAAGCCATCGCCAGCGGCTCCAGTCTCTGGGGCGACGACCTCAATTTCAAAGGATCGGTCAATTGATCGCTGCGCTGCCGCGCGAATGGGATACGTCTTGCCCTGACTGGGAAAGGCGCATCCTCAACCGCGAAAAGCTCATTCCGGATCTGCCGCTGTTCGACTTCGAAGCCGAGCGGGCGCTTCGGATCTTCAAACGCCTGCGGGTGCCCGACATCATCGGCACGCCGACGCATGGCGAGGTGTGCGGCGAATGGGTCTTCGACTTCGTGCGGGCCGTGTTCGGGTCGTTCGATCCGGAAATCAAGCGCCGGATGATCCGTGAATTCTTCCTGATGGTGCCGAAGAAGAACGGAAAGTCGTCGATCGCGGCGGCGATCATCGTGACGGCAGCGATCATGAACCGCCGGCCGCAGGCGGAACTGCTGCTGATCGCGCCGACGAAAGTGATCGCCAATATCGCCTTCAAGCAGGCGCGCGACATCATCAAGCTCGATGCCGAGCTGGACGCAATCTTTCAGGCCAAGGATCACGCCAAGATGATCACGCACCGGATCTCGCAGGCGGTTATTCTCATTAAGTCGGCGGACGGCGGCACTGTGACCGGTTCAAAGGCGACATACATCCTGATCGACGAGACGCATGAATTCTCGAAGATGGCGAAGGCGCCGGGCATCTTCGTCGAGATCCGCGGTTCGCTGGCGTCGCGTCCGGACGGGTTTCTGTTGCAGATCACGACGCAGTCGAAAGAGCCGCCCTCCGGCGTCTTCAAAGACGAGCTGGATATCGCCCGCCAGGTGCGCGACGGCAAAATGAAGCTGCCGCTTCTGGCGGTGCTCTATGAGCTACCGCGCAAGGCGGCGAACGACAATGGCTGGCGCAAGCCAGAGACCTGGGGAATGGTCAATCCAAACCTCAACCGCTCGGTTGATGAAGCCTATCTGCGCGACGAGTTGCGCAAGGCGGAGTCGAAGGGTTTAGCGGCGCTGGCGCTGTTCGCCTCGCAACATCTCAACGTCGAGGTCGGCCAGTCCATGGGCGGCTGGCGCGGACAGGATTACTGGCAGGCGCAGGCGGCGGCGGACTATGCGGATCTCGACCACCTGCTTTCCGAATGTGAAGTGGCGACAGTCGGGATCGACGGCGGCGGGCTCGACGACCTGTTCGGCCTGGCGGTGCTCGGACGGCACAAGGTAACGCAACACTGGATCGGTTGGGCGCATGCCTGGTGTCAACGCGATGTGCTGGAGCTGCGCAAGGAAATCGCCTCCAATCTGCTCGACGCTGAAAAAGAGGGTTCTCTGACACTTTGCGACGACGCGACCAGCGACATCCGTGGCGTCGTCGACATCTGTGTTCGCGTCATGAACGCCGGCCTGTTGCCGGAAAAATACGGCATCGGCCTCGATCCGCAGGGTGTGGCGGCCCTGGTCGACGAGCTGGCGCGGGCCGGAATATCCGGCGATCTGGTGACGAGCGTCAGTCAAGGTTTCCGGCTGTCGTCGGCAGTTTGGGGTATCGAGCGCAAGCTCAAAGACGGAACATTCTGGCATGGCGGGCAGGGCCTCATGACGTTCTGCGTCGGCAATGCGCGCGCAGAGCAGCGCGGCAACGCCGTGCTGATTACCAAAGAGACCGCCGGCAAGGCAAAGATCGACCCGCTGATCGCGCTCTTCAATGCGGTGAAGCTGATGGAAGTCGGCCCGCAGGCGTCGGGGTCGGGGATGGACGGATATTTTCAAGATCTGGCGAGGTCGGCGTGAAACTGCTCAGGAAAATGGCCGACTTTTTCGCCTATCGCATCCAGATGAAGGAGCCGAACGGCGCTGGCCCATTGTCTGCGATCGGCGATGCCGGCGAGCGGGTCGATCAGAACACTGCGCTCAGTCTTTCGGCTGTGTGGGCCTGTGTGAATCTGCTGTCAGGCACGATTTCGAGCCTACCGTTGATGGTGTATCGGCTCAATCGCGATGGCGAGCGACAGGTCTACAGGGATCATCCGCTATACCGCATGCTTCACGATAGTCCCAATTTTGATCAGACATCGGTCGACTTCTGGGACTTCCTATGTTCTTCGATCGAGCTTTCAGGAAACGGTTATGCGCGCAAGCTTCGCAGTGGAACGCGGATTGCCGGTCTGGAGCCTATCAATCCTTTCAACGTCGTCGTGCGCCGCCTTACTAGCGGCGTGCTCGAATATTCGTGGACGCAGGAGGGGCGCTCCTTTCGCGAGACGGATGAAAGCATCCTGCATATCCGAGGTTTTGGCGGCAGTCCCCTGGGAGGATTGTCGACGCTTTCCTTTGCTCGTAACTCCCTGAGTCTGGCGCGAGCTGTCGAGCGCTCTGCAGGCTCCACGTTCCGGCACGGTTTGAGACCGTCCGGGGTTCTCACTTTCAAGGATTGGCTCTCGCCGGATAACCGCAAGATCGCAGAGGAAAAGCTCGAACAAAAATTCATGGGCGCCATGAACTCGGGAAGGCCGCTTATTCTGGAGGGCGGCACGACCTGGCAGCAACTGATGATTTCGCCTGAAGATGCGCAGATGCTCGAAACGCGCGGCTTCACCGTCGAGGAAATCTGCCGCTTCTTCGGTGTCCCGCCCTTCATGATCGGTCACACCGAAAAGACGACGAGTTGGGGGACGGGTCTTGAGCAGCAGATCCTCGCTTTTCAAAAGTTCACGCTGCGCCGCCGGTTGAAACGGATAGAGCAGGCTTTGGAAAAGCAGCTTTTGACGCCGGCCGAAAAGGCGGCGGGCGTCTCCATCGAGTTCAATCTTGAAGGACTGTTGCGCGGCGACAGCAACGGCCGCGCCAATTTCTACCGGACGATGACCCAGATCGGCGCCATGACCATCAACGAGGTGCGTGCGCTTGAAAACATGCCGAGGGTCGACGGCGGCGATACGCCACGTGTCCAGATGCAGAACGTGCCGATCACCGAGGCCGACCAAGAGGCAATCCAGCGGCTGATAGCGCAGCAGAACGGAGCGACGCCATGAAGACCAAGGATTTCACCCTCAAGGTCAAGGATCTTTCTGATGACGGCACCTTCGAGGGGTATGGTTCCGTGTTCGGTAATGTCGACGCCTATGGCGAAAAAGTCATGCCTGGCGCGTTCGTTGCATCGTTGGCGAAGCATCGTCGGGAGGGAACCAATGTCCTGATGCTGTGGCAACATGATCCTTCGGAACCGATCGGCACATGGGATGATCTGGCGGAGGACTCGAAGGGACTTTGGGGGAAAGGCCGCCTGGTTCTCGATGTGCAGAAGGCGCGTGAAGTCCACGCACTGATGAAGGCCAATGCAATTGGCGGCCTGTCGATCGGCTATCGAGAAGTCAAGGCTGCGCCGGACGGCAATGTCCGAAATCTTGAGGAACTCGACCTCAGGGAAATCTCACCGGTTTCATTTCCGGCCAATCGCCGAGCGCGCGTCAGCTCCGTGAAGTCGGAACGCATGGAAGAGTTTGCGCGCAAGCTGCGCGACGGCGAACCCATGCCGATCAAGGAATTCGAGGATATCCTGCGCGAGGCAGGCGTCCCGAAAAGCATGGCTGTTGCGATCGCCTCGCACGGTTATGCCAAGGCCATTCGGAGCGAGTCCGAGGGCGAAAAGGCGGATGACACGCTCGCATTCCTGCGGGCGCTCCGGAGCTGAGGCTCGCTTTCACTATCCAACTGGAGACAGACATGACCCGCAAAACCGCTTTTCTCGCGGCTCTTTCCGCCTGCGCCGTTCTCGGCTCGATGACCGCGACCGAACGTGCGGCCGGGCGCTATCTACGCGCTCCCGACCATGATGCCGGCACCAAGTCGGCCGCCGAGCTGGCGGCCGAAATCAAGGCCGATCACCAGCGTGCGATCGACGCCGTCAAGTCTATCGCCGAGGAAGCACTCGGTAAGGCGAAGTCCGGCGAGCAGCTTTCGACGTCGCTCAAGGAGAAGGCCGACGAGGCTCTCGTCAAGATGAATGAGTTTTCCGAGACCGTCGCGCGCCTCGAACAAAAAATGCAGCGCGGCGGCGGTGAGGCCGATCGGCAGAAGTCCTATGGCGAACAGTTCGTCGATGGCGAGGGCTTCCAGTCCTGGAAGGAAAGCGGCTTCTCGAAAAACTATCGCGGCGCCGATCTCAAGATCAAGGCGACCCTGACTTCGGCCACGACGGATTCCGCCGGCTCTGTCGGCGATGCGATCGCGCCGACGCGGTTGCCTGGCGTGCTCGAATTGCCGCAGCGACGCCTGACCGTGCGCGATCTCATCGCGCCGGGCCAGATGGGCGGCAATACGCTGGAATATGTCAAGGAAACCGGCTTCACGAACAATGCCGGTATGGTCGCCGAAGCTGCCGCCAAACCCGAATCCGACATGAAGCTCGATCTGGTCACCACGTCGGCCAAGGTCATCGCGCACTGGATGAAGGCGTCCAAGCAGGTGCTGGACGACATCCCGCAGCTGCGCTCCATGATCGATCAGCGCCTCGGCTACGGCCTGGCGCTGAAAGAGGAGTCGCAGATCCTGAACGGCGACAATACCGGCCAGAACCTCAACGGCATCATCCCGCAGGCGACATCGTTTTCGGCGCCGGTCGCGCTCGGCGATCTCAACATCATCGATGTTTTGCGCCTGGCGATGCTGCAGGCGGCGCTCGCCGAATACCCCGCCACCGGCCACGTTCTCAACCCGACCGACTGGGCCTATATCGAAACCCTCAAGGACTCGATTGGCCGATACATCATCGGCAATCCGCAGGGCCAGACGACGCCGACGCTCTGGTCTCTCCCGGTGGTGGCGACGCAGTCAATCGCCGCAAAGAAATTCCTGACCGGCTCCTTCCGCCAGGCGGCGCAGCTTTTCGACCGCTGGGAATCGCGGATCGAGGTCGGTTACGTCAATGACGACTTCACGAAAAACCTCGTCACGATCCTGGGTGAAGAGCGCATCGCGCTCGCCGTCTATCGCCCGGAAGCCTTCATCTATGGCGATTTCGATACAGCTCTCGCGGCCTGATCGCTTCGGCTGAGCGTGGCGGGCGAGGAAGACTCGCCCGCTATCTGAACCGAAGGAGATCGTCATGTCGGACATTCGTGAATGGAAGGTGCTCCGTCGTCATGAGGGCGACAGGCTGTACGAAGAGGGCGAAGTCCGAAAGGGCACCGAACAAGAACTCGGCCACCTTTCGCCGCGAACGTTGGAACTTTTCGACAAGTCTACCCGCCGAAAGGCGGAAGCTCCGTTGCTCAACAAGGCTGAAGGCGCTCCGGCGAACAAGGCCGAAACCGGCCGGAAGGCCAAGTAACGGCCGAAAGGCCAAAAAGGAGACTGACATGAAGCGCTACAAAGTTACAGCCACGACTGCGGCTGATGGAACCGTCGTCGCATATACGCCGCGCCTCTCCGGTAAGATCCACCAGATCGAATATGTGAAAGATGGATCCACCGGCTATTCGAATGGCGTCGACTTCACGGTTACCGGCGAAGCGACCGGCGTGAACCTGTGGACGGAAAGCGACGTCAACGCCTCGGCGGTTCGTGCGCCGCGCCAGCCGACGCATTCTCAGGCTGGCGCTGCCGCTTTGTATGCATCGGGCGGCGTCGGCGTGCTTGACCGTGTCGCGCTCGCAAACGACCGCATCAAGATCGCGATTGCGCAGGGCGGCAACGCCAAGGTCGGCGTTTTCCACGTTCTGGTGGATTGAGGACGATGAAGACCAGCCTCCGACCGCTCCTCATCGAAGAGCCAAGCGTTACGCCCATCGAACTCGCAGAGGTGAAAAGCTATTGTCGCATCGACCATGATGACGACGATGACCTCATCGATGCGCTGATCATGGCTGCCGTGGCGTTTCTCGACGGGTGGTCGGGGGTTTTGGGAGATGCCTCATTACGCAGACCTGGCAGTTCAGTCAGTCCTGCTGGCCCGCTTCATTTGTCCAGTTGCCTTTTCCAGACTGCAGCGGAGCCGTCATCGTTTACAGTGACGCCGACAATGTCGAGCGGACACTCTCGGATGATTTCTATGTCTGCGCAGAGGGTGTCGACGGCACGCTCATCGAGTGGAGCGCCTCCTTCAGCGCGCCCGCACTCTTCGACCGCTCGGATGCGATCCGCATCGAAGTGACAGCTGGATATGGCGATGACGCCAATGCTGTGCCGCCGAGTATCCGCCTCGCCCTGAAGATGCTGGTCGCGCACTGGTATGAGCGCAGGGAAGCCACGCAGATCGAAAGTTTCGTCGATCTTCCGTTCGGGGTTCGCGCGCTTCTCGCACCGCATCGGCGGGTGGGGATCTGAGATGAGCGCCGGGCGGATGACGGAGCGGGTGGCGTTTGATGAGCGTGGGGACGCCGAGGACGGGCATGGCGGGGCGGTGTCGGCGTTTGCCGAGGTGATTGCGCCGGTGGCGGCGGAGTTCAAGCACTTGCGGGGCGGCGAGGCGGTGCAGGCGGCGAGGCTGGCTGGGCAGCATGTGGTGGTGATCCGCGTCAGGGCATCGTCTCAGACGCGGCTGATCACGACGGAGTGGCGGGCGCGGGATGTGCGGACCGGCGTGGTCTATGCGATCCGCGATATCGAGCCGGAGGTCAACCGGGCCTATATTTCGCTAACCTGCCAGAGCGGAGTCGCCTCATGAAGATCGAGGGGCGGGACCGGCTGCGTCGGCGCATTGCGGAAATTCCGATCGAGACGCGGAAAGAGATCCGCAAGGCGCTCGATTCGGGATCCGAGGAAATGGTCGGTTTGGCGCGCGGGTTCGTTCCCAAGAAAAGCGGGGCGCTGGCGCGCTCGATCGGCAAATCGTGGGGCAGCTATCGGGCGGCCAACGCTAATGTGCGGGGCGTCAATTCCGGCGGCGGCGGGCATGATCTTTCGGTCGTTGTGCATGCCGGCGACGCCGAGGCCTGGTATGCGGCGCTGGTGGAATTCGGCACGCAGCCGCACAAGATTGGCGGCAGGTTTGCGGGTTCCCAGCATCCCGGCACATCGCCGCAACCGTTCTTCCTACCGGCCTGGCGGCTGACGCGGAAGCGGATGAAACGCAAGCTGGCGACGGCCATGAGCCGCGCAATCCGGAAATCGAAAACGTCATGATCAAGGGCGAAGCGCAGAAGGCGCTTTACGATGCGCTGAAGGCGGGCAACGTCGCCGGCGGGCGGGTGTATGACCGGCCGAAGCAGTCGGCGCTGTTTCCATATGTGACCATCGGCGACGAGCAGGTGATCCCCGACATCACGGATTGCGGCGAATTTTACGACGTGGCCTGCGATGTCCATAGCTGGTCGCGGCCGCAAGATGGATCGAAAGCCGAGGTCAAGGCGCTGCGCGGCGCATGCGCCGAGGCGGCGCTGACGATCGACAGCGTGGCCGGCTACATCGTGCATGACGTGACCATCGACGGGGCGCGGACACTGCGCGATCCGGACGGGCTGACCGAGCACGACATTCTCGGCGTGATGTTGCGCCTGCAGAAGACTCCCTGAATTTCCAAGTCAAAACCGAGAGGTAAGTCCCATGACAGCCGTAAGCGCCATCAAAGGCGAAAAGCTCATCGTGCAGGTTCGCGCCACCGAAAGCGGAACCGAATTCAGCCGCATCTGCCTGATCAACACCGATCGTTCGATCGAATTTTCGGCTGACGTCAAGGAAGATTCCATTCCGGATTGCGACCATCCCGAGGATCCGAGCTGGAAGACGCGGACGGTGGACACGCTGGCCGCCGATATCAGCGGCAGCGGCAAATGGCCGTCGTCGCAGATCGAATTCTTCTACGACTGGTTCGCGAGCGGCGAGGCCAAGCAGATCCGCTTTCAGCAAAACGCCGGATCAGCTCCGGCCGGTCAGGCTTTTTTACGGCGGCTACAAGCTGACGCGGCTCAACATCGCCGGCACGACCAAGGAATATGCGACGGGCGAGATCACGCTGCAGTCGGACGGCGCGGTGCTGTGGAGCCCGGCGAGCGAATGATGCGGCCCGGTCAGATCACTTGTGGATGGGCCGGGGCGGACAGGGTGTTCCGGTTCGGCCTCAACGAGATCGAGGAGATCGAGGCGGCGTTCGACCGCTCGATTTTTTCGATCTCGCAACGGCTGAGGGCGCGCGAGGCGTCCCTAAAAAAGAGATCGGCGCGGTGCTGCGCATCGGGCTGATCGGCGGCGGATGGAGCCGCATCGGGCCAAGGTGCTGGTGGCCGCCTATCTCGAAAGCCAACCGATCGAGGAAAATCGCGACGCGGCCTATGCGGTGACGCTGGCGGCGCTGATGCGCAGCCACGGGGCCGTGGCGGCGGAGGATGGCGAGACGGGGAGCCGGAGGCGGCGCTCCCGCCCGGATCGATTTTTCCGGGATCTGGGGCGCCGCAGCCCTGATGGGCGTGCAGGCTGTCGGCCAGATGTCGCTCGGGCACTGGCTGGCGACGCTGGAGGGCTGGCGCAAAAGCCAGGCCGGGACAAAGGCCGACGCGCCGTCCGATGAGGACTTCGAGCGCGTGCTGGCGCAAAGCGAGGGATTGCCGTGGCATTGAATGAAGAGCGTTTGGTCGCTGTGCTGGAGGCGCGGATCGACGAGTATGAGCGCAAGCTGCGGCGCGCCTCGGCTGTCGGCGACCAGCAGTTCAAGAAGATCGAGACGCGCGGCAAGCAGATGGAGCGGCAGCTGGCGCTGTCGGGCGCGCGCGGGGCGGAGGGGTTGACATCCGGGCTCAAGACGCTGGCGGCGTTGACGGCGGGCGGGGCGGCTGTGGATGGGCTGGTGCGCCTGTCTGATGCTGCGACGCGGGTCGATAATGCGCTCAAGACGGCGGGCCTTTCCGGCGAAGAGCTGGAGCGTATCTATCAATCGCTCTACGCCTCGGCGCTCAAGAATTCGGCGCCGCTCGAAGATCTGACGACGCTTTATTCGCGCGCGGCGCAGGCGCAGAAAGAATTGGGCGCGTCGTCGGCGGAGCTGACGCGGTTCACCGACAATGTGGCGCTGGCGCTGCGGGTGAGCGGCAAATCCGCGACGGAATCGGCGGGCGCGCTGCAGCAGCTCGGGCAGCTGCTGGGTGGTGCGCGCGTGCAAGCCGAAGAGTTCAACTCGATTCAGGACGGCGCGCCGGCGATCCTGCAGGCGGTGGCGGCAGGGCTCAAGGAGGCCGGCGGATCGGTGTCGCGGCTGAAGGCACTCGTCAATGACGGGAAAGTGTCAAATCAGACTTTTTCCGCGCGTTCGAAGCGGGCGCGGTGATCCTCGAAAGCAAGGTCGCCGGGGCGGTGATGACGACCGATCAGGCCTGGCAAAACCTGAATACGGCGTTGATCAACTCCGTGCGCGATTTCAACAATGCGACGAAGGCTGGTGAAAATCTGGCAGGCGGCATCAACCGTCTGGCGCAGGCGCTCAACAGCTTCGACGTAGGCGGGTTCATCGACAAGATTTCCCGCGCGAAGGCTGCGAGCGATGAATGGTTGCGCGGTCTCGGCAATGCGCAGGTCTTCGAGGAGTTGAACCGACTTCTGGGAGTCACCGACCAGAATGGCCAACTGATCAATCCGGATGTCGCGGAAGCTGAAGGCAAGATTGCGGGACTGGAGCGCGAGGTCGATCTGTTGCAAAAGGCGATCGCGCAGAACACAGAGC
The DNA here is from genome assembly GCF_014158035.1 of Rhizobium sp. G21. Taxonomy (GTDB): domain Bacteria; phylum Pseudomonadota; class Alphaproteobacteria; order Rhizobiales; family Rhizobiaceae; genus Rhizobium_E. Next base: position 100,287 of record NZ_JACFXW010000001.1, read on the forward strand.
TGGGCTTCGACAATTCGGCCGCCATTGCGCGGCTTGCAGAGGTGCGAGGGGAGCTCGCACGTCTGCGCGCGGAGGCGCAAGGATTGCCTGCTGTCGTGCAGGGTGTCCGTCCCAGCGGGGAAGTCCTGCCCTTTCCCGGCGACGATCCCAATGGGACCAACGGGCAGATGGGTGGCCCGGCTCTGCGCGGAGGGCGTCGGAATCCGGTAACCAAAGAGGTCGGGCTCGATAAGTCGCTTAAGAAAAATGGAGCCAGCAAGAGCGACGGCTATAAATCGGCGATCGAGGATCTGACGCGGGAAACGGCGGCGTTGGAGCAGAAGCGGGCGGCGCTTGCCAGCCTCAATCCGCTGGCGGCGGATTATGCGCAGCAGGTGGATGCGGTGGAGGTGGCGCAGCGGCTGCTGACGGAGGCGCAGGAGGCCGGCAAGGCGGTCGGAGCCGAGCTATCGGATGTGCAGCGGCTGTTGACAGGCGACCTGACCGGCCTGACGCCGGCGGCGAAGGCGCAGGCCGAGGCAATCCGCGAGGTGGCGCTCGCCAATGCGGCGGCGACAGCGAGCTATGAGGCGCTGCAAAAAAGCAGCAGGACGCGGCGCAGGCGGCGGAAAAGGCGGTTCAGGACCGGGTGTATTTCCAGAAGAACCTGGTCAGCTCCGGCCTCACCGATATCCGCTCGGCGTTCGAGGACGGCGAGATCACGGCGCAGGAATGGGGCGACGTGCTGATCTCGACGCTCGATCGGGTGGCGGCGAAACTGCAGGAGAGTTTTGTCGACAGCCTGTTCGACGGCGGCGGGTTGCTGTCGACCTTGCTCGGCGGCGTAGCTACGACGGCCGGCAGCGTGGGCGGCGGCGTCACGGCGTCCGCCGGCAATGCGCCGCAGGTCGGCCGGACGGCTGCGGCGCTGACTGCGCCTGCGACGTCGACACCGTCGACACTGGCGCGGACGCGGAGCATTACGGCAGATGTCGGCGCTGTCCCGCAGGTCAGTCCGGCCGCCGCCAGGCTGGCTGCGCCTGCGCCGTCGACGCTGGCGCGGACGCAAAGCGTCGCGGTCGATGTCGGCGTCGGCATCGACGACGACGGCAAGTTATACGCCAAGGTGAAAAACATCGCGCAAAACGAGGGGCGGCAGGCGGCGGCGCAGGGGATCGGGATCTACCGGGCGAACCAGTTTCACGCCGATGTGCAGGCCCATCTCGCCCGGCCGCGCGTGAGGGGCAAATGACCACGTTGCTCTATACGCAGGCCGAATTCTTTCGGCGCATCCGGTTCGCCGAGCGGCCGTTCTTCAACTTGCTGCCTTATCGCAGGGAGTCGATGGATGGCGGCGGCAATGCGATCGGCAACCGGCGCGGTCAGCCGAAATGGACGTTTACGGTGCGGACGGCGGGCGGGCGGCATGACGCGGATCTGGAGATCGCGGCGCAATGCCGGGCGCTGATCGGGCGCAATGCCGGGTTTCTCGCCTATGATCTCCGGCGGCCCTGGCCGGCGGCCGATCCGGGTGGCGATACGGTGTCTGGCTATGGAGGCACGATACGCGTCAACGCCAAAGGCAGCGACAATCGCAGCCTGTCGCTCAAAAACATGCCGATCGCGCCGTTGTCGGTCGGGGACATGATCGCGGTCAAGAATGACGACGGTTACCGGCAGATCCTGAGCGTGGCCGAGGCCGCCGGCGTCAACAGTTCTGATACGACCAGTCTGTTTCAGGTGCAACCGTTCTTGCCGTCCTGGGTTCAGGTCAACGATGAGGTGACGCTGTTTCGCGCCTCGATGATGTTCAGAATTCTGGCCGACAGTTTTTCGCCGCCGACAGGATCCGGCAACACGTCCGGCGGGCTGAGCTTTACCGCGATCTCGGTGTCTCGATGAGAGTCTATTCGACGGCGACGACGAATTATCGCGCCGCGCTGCGCGATTTCTGGCCGGTGCATCTTTTGTCGTTCCGGGTGCGGGATCGCGAAACGGGCGCCGGCGTCTGGGGCATTTTTCGACGCGCGACGAGGACGAGGAGATCGCCGTCGTGGATCCCGACACCGGCAATACGGTGCTGCGCAGCTATTTCGGCGGCGGGCATATCGTCTCGGTCGATCCGATCGTGCGCTATGAGGGCGTGTCGATCCGCAATGTCAATGTGCGGATGTCGGCGGTATCCGACCAGGTGCGCGAGATGCTTTACGGCTATGACGCGCGCGACGCGCATGTCGAATGGCATATCGGCGAGATGGAGGAAGCGACGGGGCTGCTGGTCGATACGCCCAATCTCGAATTCGAGGGGTTGGTCGACGAGGCCAGTCGGGCGGACAGTCCGCTGTCGATCTGGGCGCAATCGCCGCCGGTCTCCAGCAGCGATTTCACACTGTCACTTGCGCCGTGGCATTCGGTGCTGCAGCGGGCCAATCCGGCCAAGCGCACGCTTGCGGTGGGGCAGGAGCGTAGCGGCGATGGGATCTATCGCTATGCGGATGCGGCGCATCGGTGGAACGATCTGACATGGGGAAAATGATGGCGCCGGCTGCGCCATCCGGTTTACTCGGCCGGGGTTTACTCGGCCGGCTCGCTTTCGACCGAAAGGCCGGCTTCAAGGGCTGCGCAGGCGAGGGCGATGTATCGCTGGATCGGCCGCTTTTCTTCTTCATAGAGCTGCGGTTGGTTGCGTCCCAGACCAAGCGCGTCGGCGGCCTGTGAACGGTTGAGGTTCATCCGCTCACGCCAGGCGCGGAATTCGGCGCCGGTCATTACTGGGCGTCCGCAATGTTGACGACACGGCGCTCAAGGCCCTTGGCGGCTCGTTCCGCAGCTTCGTAGCTTTTGTGCTTGCTAAGCACAGTACCGATGCTGTCGCCGCGAGGGGAGACGGTTGCCCATTGAAAGCCTTTGGCAATGAGTGCGGCGCGGTCTTCCTCGTTGCGGATGTTCATAGCCATTGTCTTGCTCCTTGTTTTTGGCGTCATCGCCGTTTCGTGAGATGAATATGCACTGATCCGTGCATGTCGTCAAGATTAAAATGCACTGATCCGTGCATATTTTTATCGAGGGATATATGAGCATATCTCGCGTCGGATGGCCTCATGACTGGCGGTCGCGGCTGATCGCCTTTCTCGAAGCGCGCGAGCGGGCCGGCTTTGCATGGGGCGCGCGCGACTGCCTGATGATGACGGCCGATGCGCATGTGGCGATGACGGGGCGTGATTTCGCCGCCGCCTATCGCGGTCGCTACCGCAGCGAAAGCGGGGCGGCGCGGATGCTGCGCCGCAATGGCTGCGCCGATATGCGCGACGCCGCCAGGCGGTTGCTGCGCGAGATCGCGCTCGTCGATGCGACCTGCGGGACGATCGGGCTGACCGAGCAGGAGGGCCGTTGGGGCATGGGTATTTTCTGCGGGCCGTATTTTTACGTGCAGTCGTCCGATGGGCTCGGCATCCTGCCGCGCTCGGCGGCGGCTCTGGCTTTCGAGGTCGACTGATGCCGGCATTGTTTGCGCCCCTGGTGGCGGGGCTCGGGATTACCGGCACGGCGGCGACGGTGGTGTCGTCGGCGCTCGCGCTGGGCGCGACGACGGCGGCGCAATATGTGATCGGCCAGGCGACGGCGCAAAAGCCGGAGAGCGGGACGAAACTGCAGGCTGTCGGCGGCGGCACGGTCAATCAGTCGATCCTGCTTGCCGAGAAAGAAACGGCGGGATCGCTGATCTATCGCGGCTCATACGGCTATGAAAACAGGACGCCCAATTCGCATCATGTGCGGGTCTATGCCTGTTCGGACGCGCCTGTCGACGGGATGATGACGCATGTGTGGGCGGATGGCGGCAAGCGGGCGCTGGGCGAGACGGAGGAATATGAGGGCTATCCCGTGCCGTATTTCGCCGAAGACGGCGCAAACCGGCTGTGGATCAAGGTGCTGACCGGATCGCAGACCACGGCGAACAGCTATCTGCGGGCCAAATTCGGCGCCGATCCGACGCGGCCCTGGATGGAGGATATGATCGGCCGGAAACGGGTGATCGTGATTGTGACGCAGCGGCTCTATAAAAAGAAGCCGCGCGGGCTGATCGACTGTCTGTTCGTTTTTCGCGGCATGCCGGTCTATGACTGGCGGCAGGACAGCACAAACGGCGGATCGGGGTCGCAGCGATGGGGCAGTGAGGCGAGTTATGCGCTCCGCCGCAATGCGATCGTGCTGGCCTATAATATCGCGCGAGGGGTGATGGTGGCCGGCGAGGTCATCTATGGCGGCCCGAATTTTCCGGCGCGGCGATTTGATCGCGACAGCTGGACGGCGGCGGCGAATAATGCCGACGAGGATCTCGCGCTTGCCGGCGGCGGAACGATCAAGCGCGGCGCGGCCGGGGCGGAAGTCAGTCTCGACGAGGAGCCGTTGACGGTGATCGAGCGGCTGCTGGCCTCGGCGGGATACAGGATGGTGATCTCCGGCGGGGTGATGAAACTCGCGTCGATGGCGGCGGGCGCCAGCGTGATGTCGTTCACCGACGCCGACGTTGTGGTGACCGAAGAGGCGACGCAACGGCTTTTTCCGGCCCGCGAAGACATCGCCAATGTGATCACCGGAACCTATACGTCGCCCGACGACGCCGGCGAGCCGAAGCCTTTCCGCGAGCGCTCGCGCGCGGCCTATGTGGCGGAGGATGGCGGCGAGCGGCGGGCGCGCGAGCTGAACCTGCCTTATGTGCGGCATGGCGTGCAGGCGCAGAAGCTGGCGTCGCTGGCGCTGAACGACAACCGCCGTTTCCGCAGCCATGTGGTCTATCTGCCGTCGATCGCGCGCAAGCTGGAGCCGGGCGACGCGGTCACCTTCACCAGCGACGATTACAGCTATTCAGCCAAAAAGTTTTTGCTCGGCGACGTGGTGCTGAACGATGACGGGCTGGTGTCGGCGGCGATCCGCGAGGCGGATGCGACGGATGCGGATTTTCCGACCTCCGACCAGCAGCCGGAAACGGTCGGCGTCTATGGCGACATCGTGGCCGATACGCAGGTCGCGACGTTTACGGCGTCGCCGGCGACGGTCAAAAACGCGAGCGGCAAGGCGCGGATCCCGGCGATCCGGCTTGAATGGCCGACGAACGAAAACGACGTCGACAGCCGGCTGATGCGCTATTGGGTGCGGCGGCTCGGCGACGAGGAGATCGTTGCGTCTGGCCGGTTCGATTTCGAGGACGGCAAGGGGCTGATTTCGGGCGGGTTGCTCGATGCCGGCGTCTATCAGGTGCAATGCCAGATCACGCCGTTTTCGGATCGCGATACGGATCGCAGCGGCTGGGTGACGGTGGCGGCCGGGTCGGTGAAGGGGCGGGCAAGCCGGATCGCCAGCAGCGATTTCGGCGTGCGGCTGCGCAAATCGCCGGCGCTCAACTGGTCCGGCGATGTGATCGGCACGGGCTATACCGAGACCATAGCCATCACCAGCCCGATCCGTGTGAGCAATGACGACGCCGAGCCGGTGCGGCTGCAATTCTCCGGACGGTTGCGCAACGCCTTCGTCGATGACGGATCATCGGGCGACGGCGCGAGCTATGTGATTTCGGTGCTGAAAGTGCAGGCGCGCGCGCCCGGCTCGCCGACCTGGCGGGATATCCGTAACGGCAAAACGCTCAAGGTCGAGAGCCGGGCGACCGGCCGGCAGAATATCAAGGCGGCGCAAAAGGTCATTCGCGACGTGTTCACGCATTTTCCCGGCAAGAAAGACGGCGGGTTGTGGCTCTACCGGGTGACGCTGTCGGTGCGCCACAAACGGGGGCAGGGGCGCAGCTGGGACCGGGCGGCGGTGCTGGCGGGCGCCGTGCTGGGCGCGAGCTGGGAGCGCGACTGATGGGGATGATCAGCATCTATCAGACATCGGACGGGCGGATCCTGCGGACCGATGAGATCGGCGAGGACGAAACGCCCGACCTCGAAACCGGCGAAGCCTATCTCGACGGGGAATATGACGGGGCGCAATATTACGTGGTCGCCGGCGTCGCCACAGATCGGCCTCAGCTGGTGGACGACGACGACATCCTGACGCTGCCGGCGGATGGCGTCACGGTGCTGACGATCCCGCTCATCAATGGGACGACGGTGTTTTACGGCGACACGGAGACCGTGTCATCAGGCAGCGAGAGCCTGCAGGTGCGCAGCGCGATCACGGGCGATTTCGTCTTTCAGATCTCGCCGCCCTGGCCCTATGTCGAGGCCGAAATCACGGTGACATCCGATGCTGTTTGATTTTACCAAAAAGCCGGCGCCGACAGGGTTTTCGGTGACGGCGAAGCCGTTCGGCAATGTCGGCCAATGGAGCGACGTGGCGGATGCGCTGCACAGTTTCTACCGGCTGTATCGCTATGAGAGCGCGGCGGATGCGACGGCCGACGTGGGTGGCGCGGTCGCGGCGGAGACGCCGCGGCTCAAGGTGCGCGACGACGCCGGCCTGACCATCGGCCATGTCTATGGCTATCGGGTGGCGAGCGTCGACAGCTATGACAATGAGAGCCTCAAGAGCCTGGTCGACACGGCGACGGCGAAAGTCGCTGATGACGCCGACGTCGATCTGACGGGCACGCTCGCGGAAGTGTCGACCGAGATCGGCGCGGCGGTGGCGGCGGAGGCGGCGGCCAGGGCTGCGGCGGTGGCGGCGGAGGCCGAGGCGCGCGCGGCGCGGGATGTCGCCGTCTATCAGGATCTCCGGGCGCAAAGCGAGGTCGCCGCCGAAACCGCATCCTATCTGATCGAAGTGGCGATGATCGCGGCAGACGCGCAGCAGACGCTGCGGCGCGAGGTGACGACGCAGGCGAACAGCGATCGGTCGACATTTTCCGAGCAGATCAATCAGGCGGTCGCGGCGAATTCAGCGCTGGTGTCGCGCACGACGACGCTCGAAGCGGAGACCGCGTCGCTCGCCTCGACCATACAGGATATCGAACTCGCTTATGTGGCCGCCGACGAGGCGCTGGCGCAGACGATCGAGTCGGTGGCGGTCGGCACCAATACGCAATTCGATCCGTCGGTGATCTGGTATTTCGACGCGGATATCGAGGGATGGGCGGGCAACGGGACGCCTGCAGTCGTCGACGGCTATTTGATCCCGGCGACGCATGGCTCCGACCCCTATGTTACCAGTCCGGCCGGGCTGGCGATCGCCGGCGGCAGCTACCGGCAGGTGCGCGCGCGGGCCAAGAGGACGGGCGCGCCGACATGGGAGGGCTGGCTGTGGTGGAAGGGCTCCGGCGATACGACCTGGGACAGCAGCCGGCGCGTGAGTGTGACCGAGCCTGCCTGGGACGGGGCGGGGTTCGGCGAGATCACCGTCAATGCCGGCTGGACCGGCACGATCGCACAGATCCGGCTGGACCTGACGACGACGTCGGACGCCTCCAATCTGGTGGCGCTGGATTGGGTGTCGATCGGTCGACCCTCGCCGGGCGCGAGCTCGGCGGCATTGACGGCGGAGCAGACGGCGCGGATCTCGGCGGATGCGGCGCAGGTCGGTCAGATCACCTCACTGACCGGCCGCATGACTTCGGCGGAGAGCGGCATCACCGGGGCGGTTGGCGGGCTCTCGGCGCTGACGGGGCGGGTGGAGACGACCGAAGACGCGATCACGGCGCAGGCTGCCAGGATCGACGGCGTCGAAGCCTTGCTCGACGACAAGGCCAGCGTGACGGCGCTCGACACGCTGGCGGCCGAGGTGACGGCGTTCGGCGGCGCGGATGGCGTTTCCAGCATCGGCCAGGCGACGCGGACGATCCGCAACGAACTCGATTTGGCGGCGTCCGAGGCGATCGAGGCCAGTGTGGCCGATTTCCTGGCGCGCGCCGATCTGCGGGCGGCGGAGGCTCTGGCGACGCAGGGGCTCAACACGCGGATCGACGTGACGGATACGTCGCTGATCGTGCTGTCGGAAAGCGTGACCAGCCTTTCGGCGACGGTGGCCGGCAAGGCGTCTACGTCGTCGGTGGAGACGCTGACGGGCCGCGTGACGGTGACGGAGAGCGGGATCGACGCACTGAACGAGGCGGTGACCGCACTCGACACGGAGGTCGACGGCAAAGCCTCGACGTCGTCGGTAACGTCGCTCGGTAATCGCGTGACGACGGCCGAGGGAGGCATTACGGCGCTCAACAGCGCGGTGACGGCGCTGCAGACGGACGTCACGGGCAAGGCGTCGACGTCGTCGGTGACGTCGCTTGGCAATCGGGTGACGACGACCGAGAGCGGCATCACGGCGCTCAACAGCGCGGTGACTGCGCTGCAAACGGACGTCACGGGCAAGGCGTCGACGTCGTCGGTGACGTCGCTCGGCAATCGGGTGACAACGGCCGAGGGAGGCATTACGGCGCTCAACAGCGCGGTGACGGCGCTGCAGACGGACGTCACGGGCAAGGCGTCGACGTCGTCGGTGACGTCGCTTGACAATCGGGTGACGACGACCGAGAGCGGCATCACGGCGCTCAACAGCGCGGTGACTGCGCTGCAAACGGACGTCACGGGCAAGGCGTCGACGTCGTCGGTGACGTCGCTCGGCAATCGGGTGACGACGGCCGAGGGAGGCATTACGGCGCTCAACAGCGCGGTGACGGCGCTGCAGACGGACGTCACGGGCAAGGCGTCGACGTCGTCGGTGACGTCGCTTGGCAATCGGGTGACGACGACCGAGAGCGGCATCACGGCGCTCAACAGCGCGGTGACTGCGCTGCAAACGGACGTCACGGGCAAGGCGTCGACGTCGTCGGTGACGTCGCTTGGCAATCGGGTGACGACGGCCGAGGGAGGCATTACGGCGCTCAACAGCGCGGTGACCGCCCTCGACACGGAGGTCGACGGCAAAGCCTCGGCGTCATCGGTGACATCGCTCGGTAATCGCGTGACGACGACCGAGGGCGGCATTACCGCGCTCAACAATGCGGTGACATCGCTGACGACGACGGTGGCAGGTAAAGCCTCGGCGTCATCGGTGACGTCGCTCGGCAACCGGGTGACGGAAACGGAGGAGGAGGGAATCCAGAGCCTGGCCGCTGCGACGACGGAGCTGTTTGCCGGCGACGACGAGGGCAATGTCGCCTCGGCGCGGTTTCGCATGGTGGCGGTGGGTGGCCCGACGGGGTGGGTGCGGCTGGCGCTGCAGATCCGGGCGCAATCCGACGACGACTGGCGGCAGGCCGGATTTTACATGGAGGCCCGCAACGACGGCACGGATTCGCGCATCGTCAACAGGGCGGATCGCTATGTGCTGATGGATGGCGACGGCGTGACGAGCGCCGTCTATCGCGTCTCCGGCGGGGTGATCTATCTCGGCGAGGTCAATATTTCCGACGCCATCATCGGAAACCTGCAGGTGCGGCGCGCGAATATTCCGGACGGCGAGCTGACGGCGGCGAAGATCAGCGTCACCCGGCTTTCGGCGATCTCGGCTGTGCTGGGCAATGTCGATATTTCCGACGCCGACATCGGCACACTGACAGTCAATAACGCCAATATCGAGAGCCTCAACGGCGTCAAGCTGGTCAACCTGACCGTCGACACCGACAAGATCAAGAACGGCGCCATTACCGAGGTCGACTCGATCGCGCAGTTTTCCGACCTGGTGCAAAGCAACAGCAACCCGGCGGCGCATACGATCACGCTGGCCAATCCCGGCTCGTCGACGGTGTTCGTCTGGCTGGAGCTGCCGATCAGCCTGTTCGTGGAGGCGGGGGAGGCGACGGCGCGCCGACCGAGGGGCGCATGACCGCGACCTTCTCGCTGATCCGCAACTATGGCGAAAGCAACGATTACACTCTGTTTTCAAGGACATTCAGCCTGCGCGCGCAGGGCGGCGGCAGCACAGACTCCGCCGGCGAGACTATCCGCCTGCTGGTGGCCGATATCGCCGCGCCGGCGAACGCCAGCTACCGTTTCAAATCGACCTTCAGCAATCTCGAAGGCACGCGGACGGGCGGCGTGTCCGGCGGGCGCATCAAATTCGGGTATCCCAAAAAATGATCCATGTGACCTTTTACGACAGCAACGGGCGGATCACGCGGCAGAAGAGCTGCGGCGACGAGGACGATCTCGCAGCATTGACGCCTGCGGGCGGCGGGGTCTGGCTCGACTATCTCGACGACGATCTGTGGATGTTCGTCGAGGGCGCGCCGGCACTGCGGCCGGAGATCGCGGCGAGCGCCGAGTACGAGATCGCTGCGGATGGCGTCGACGTCATCGTCATCGCCCTGCCGGCGGGCACGATGGCGGCCTGTGACGGGCGGGCCGTGGTGACCGAGGCGGAGGACGATCTCGTCTACACCACGACCATAGCCGGGACGCATGAGCTGACGCTGACGCCGCCCTGGCCGTGGCGGCAAAAAACGGTGCGGGTGAACGCTCATGCGCTTTGACCACAGACCCTCGACGGAGGCCCTGCTGGCGGCGATCGACGCCGAGCGCGATCGGCGGCTGGCGGCCGGGTTCGTTCATGATTTCGGCGGCGCGATCGGGGCGCATCGGATCGCCACGACGCCTGCGGATCTCGACGGCTGGGCGCGCGTGACGGCGCTGGCGCAGGCGATGATGCTGGCCGGCGACGACAGCGCGTCGATCGAGATCGTGACCGAGACGGGGGCGGCGCGCGTGACGCCGGCCCAATGGAATGCGGCGATGCTGGCGTGGCGTCGCGAGCATGAGCAGCCGATCCTGCTCGCGGCCATCCGGCTGCGCGCGATGAGACCCCCGCCGCAAGACGCGGCATTGCCGGCGCACTGGCCGGCCTGACCTGACCCTATCGAGACGAGACGCGCCGCCCGGCCTGCCGGAGCGATGGCGCATGACCTGTGGAGAGACAGATGGCGCAGCAGCCGACCTATAATGACGGCACGGTGACGGTGGGGGCGGGCGGCACGACCGTGATCGGCGTTGGCACGCAATTCAACGTTTACCCCAGAGTAGGCGACTATTTCTGGGCGCAGGGGCGCTCGGTGAGGATCGCGGCAATCGCCAACGCGACGCAGCTGACGCTGGCTTATGGCTGGCCGGGCGAGGCGATCACCAACGGCAATTACGAGATCATTTATACGCCGGCGCAGCAGGTCGCGCAGGCGAAGACGACGGCGCTCCTGGGGCAGCTGTCGAACGGCAATCTGTCGTCGATCGCGGCGCTGACGACGGCGGCGAACAAGCTGGCTTACTACAGCGCGCAGGGCGTAGCGGCGCTGGCTGATTTCAGCGCGTTTGGGCGCACGCTGCTCGACGACGCCGATGCGGCGGCGGCGCGGACAACGCTGGGGCTGGTGCTGACATCAAGCACGACGGACACCACCGCGGGGCGAGTCGTGAAAGTGGCCGACTTCGGAATCGGCACGCCGCTAACGGCGGCATCCGGTGTGGATTTTTCGTCCTACTCGACGTCGGCCTCATTTGTGCACAACCCGTCAACCTCGAACGTACCTGCAGATCTGCCTGGCAGTGGAGAGAGTTGGTATGGTTTCAGCGTTAACACCCTAGGCGGCGCTCGCGGAGCCCAATTGCTTGTCGGGCACAATTCGGGGCGAATGTTCTGCAGAGGACATGTCGGCGGCACCTACGGCTCTTGGTATGAGAGCGTCGATACGACCAGATCGCAGACGCTGACGAATAAAAAGCTCGACGATGCGACGACGACCATCATCGACAACAGTGACGCCACGAAAATCGGGAAGTTCGAGCTATCCGGCGTTTCGACTGGAACGACGCGCACGTTGACGTGGCCAAACACTTCCGGAGCAATCATGCTCAGGGAGGCGTTTGAAACGCTGACCGGCCTCAAGACGAAAACACTATCCAATTCCACGACGACGACACAATACGACTCCTGGACGCCGACTGATTATGGCGCTGGGAAGCCCGCCTTGGGCGTCGTGAAGAAGAGCACCGCAGATCTTTGGGCGCTCGAGCTGTGGGATGGGGCCAGTATCGCCGGAACGATCATGGTCAACAGCGGATCGTTCCGCGCAACCGGCGCATACTCCACCACGACAGCGAGCGCGGCTAATGCGAATATTGCTTCGGATGGCACTGTCGCTCGATCAACATCTTCGGAACAGTATAAAACCGGCATTGAGCCCATGTCCGACGAGTGGGCGGACACCATCCTCGACATGGAGCCGATCTACTACCGATCCACCTGTGAAATCGACAATAGCGCATGGAGCTGGTGGGGACTCAGCGCCGAGGCGGTCGCGGAGATCGATCCGCGGCTCGTACATTGGCGAACGCATCAAATTGTGCATGAGCCGCGCCAAGTCGAGCGCATTGAGACGGAGCAATATATCGAGCGGGTCGAGACGCATTATGAGCCCCAGCTTAATGAGGCCGGGCAACCGCTTGATCTACCCGAATACAGGGCAGTGGAAGTTCCGATCTATGGAACGCGAGAGGTGACGCGCATTGAAACGGTGGTTGAAACGACAGCCGTGCCGCTTGAAACTCCGGTTCCGGAAGGCGTCGCCTATGAGCGCCTGACCTGCCATCTCATCAGCGTCGCCAAACGCGAAAACGCGAACGCGCGGCGCGGCTGTCGATCGAGGCGCAACTCGCCAACCTCGCCGCCCGTGTGGCGGCGCTGGAGGTCTGACTAACGCTCGCGCCAAAGCCACCAGCCGGCGGCGACCAGCGCCAGTGCATTAACGACCGTCGTGGTCGCATCGAACATCTCAAACATCACGCGCCCTCACGCCTGCAACAGGCAGAATAGGCCGCATTTTCCAGAAAGGAAAGATCAATGGACCGCTCGAAACTTTTCGACACGGTGCGCGACCCGCTGTTCGGCGGGCGCTTTGCGCAGCCGCAGGTGGATGGCATCGACGCCATTCTCGACGCCTGGGACGAACAGGGGCTGAGCGATGCGCGCTGGCTCGCCTATATGCTGGCCACGGCCTATCACGAAACCGGGCGGCGCATGGAGCCGGTGGAGGAAAACCTCAACTATTCGGCTGTCGGCCTGCGCAAGACGTTCCCGAAATATTTCCCGACCGACGCGATCGCCTTGCCTATGCGCGCCAGCCGCAGCGCATCGCCAACCGCGCCTATGCCAACCGGATGGACAATGGCGACGAGGCCTTGGGCGACGGCTGGCGGTTTCGCGGGCGCGGCCTGGTGCAGCTGACCGGCCGGCGGAATTACGAGATCTATGGCGTCGCCAATCGGCCCGACATCGTGCGCGAGCTGGATTTCTCGGCGCGGATCCTCGTGCTCGGCATGCGCGACGGCGTGTTCACCGGGCGCAAGCTGGAGCACTACATCACCGGCTCGCAATGCGACTATGTCGGCGCGCGCGCCATCATCAACGGCAAGGACAAAGCCCGTGAGATCGCGGCTTACGCCCGCGTCTTCGAACGCGGCGCGGCCAAGACGCTGTAGGCCAAAACCCTCAAAGGAGAATCGAGATGAAAACCTATTCGAAAGCGATTGGGGCGGCGATCGGCGGCGGTCTGGCGGGCACGGGCGTGAGCATCGCCGCGCTGCCGGAGGGCTCGCCCTGGTACGCCTATGTGCTGATGGCGCTGGTGACGACGGCTGTGCCGGCGCTCATCACCTATTTCGCGCCGCAGAACGCCAAGTGACCTACATTTTGTTGCAAGTTATCGCAGTGTTTTAATCCTACAGTCGCGCCCAGAGCCAACGCGCAGAAGCCTACATAGCCCACAAATTCATGCTTGGAGGTTGATGTTCTTAATGCAAGATAATTATCTTGACAACCAAAGCATTTCAATGATGTTGCAGTCTCTTGAGCTAACAGGAGGTAGAGATGAAACTTTCAAGCGCCGATCATAACAATATGGATAAGTTGCTTGGTAATATTCTCGATGCGCATGCCAGTGGAAAAGTGACGCGCGGTGAAGCAATTGGCGTACTGGCGCACATTATTTCAGCGCTTGCTATCGAGAATCCGCAGGAATTTAATAATTGGATTTCCGATCCGGCGGTGTTCGAAAGATGGCTGAACGATACCTCGCAACATCGTCGCTCTTAAGTTTCGGATGTTGCGTTCACTATAGATAAAATCAGCAATTTTCTAAAAAATGTAAATGGCAGCATGTTGCCACTTACAAGGGATGCGCGCGGAAATGTCCGCGTGTCACTCTTGTCCGACACGTCGAATATGATTCCGATTCTATACTTGTTAAGACGTGTCGGGCCAGTGAACACGGTAGGAACTTGGTGGCTATGTAAGTCGTCTTGTATGGCGGGGCCGCGGTTGGCAATTGTCCTCTTATCCGGCATGGCTGGTGTATCCTGCAGAGGCTGCTGAGAATATCGCTTGCCATGTTGATTTTTTTAACCTACTGGTAGGTTGAATAAATCGACATGGCAAGGATCAGTTATGATTGTTGAGACACGGGTGCTTCGTGAGGAAGCGGACATCGACAAGCGATTGGGCGAGCTTGGCCTGGATCGGCGGCGTCTCCTTGAAGTCAGAGATGTGGCAAGGGGCGCTGCATCGAATGCCACGCCATTCCATCCCGTTAATGCAGCTGGAACGTTTTCTTATCAAGAGGGCTCATGGGCCATGCGGGACAGGTTTGTAGGCGATGAATGGGAAATCGACCGTTCCGAGGGCGTTGAAGCAATTAAAAATGAACGCCGTGGTCTTCGAGTAGTATTTTCAAATGTCGACATTGCTTCCCATGATGAAAAAAGCCAAAGCCGCGTTCGCCCAAAGGAGCGGGAGCGGAGCGCGCCTGCATGGGCAACCTTTTTGGTGCCGACTTGCCCGAATATGCTAAATTCAACAGTGAAGCTGTTCCCACCTATTTTTTGATGGTGGACGAACGTGGAGCAGCAGAGCTTACGCGACCAGTGGTTGAAGGAAGGACTTTTAGTGCCTACATTGAGCGCATCTACCTTTCGGATGGTGCGGATATGGAGCTTGACAAGCTTCTCCTCGATGATGGAGACCGCGCTGATGATTTTGATCCAATGGTGGTGGCGCGTAAATAGCAAGAAATACCATGTTTAATAGTAAACGGCTTGTCCTAGCTCGAACACGTCGACGTCTCACAGCAAAAGGTCTGGCAGATCTAACTGATTTATCGGCGATGACGATCACTCGCCTAGAGAAGGGAGAAAACAGACCCGATCCTTCGACGGTTGAGAGGATTGCCAAGGCAGTCGGCTATCCAGCGGCCTTTTTCTACGGTGATGATCCCGAAGAGTTGAACATCGCGGCCGTCAGCTTTCGAAGCCTCACGAAAATGAGCGCCAAGGAGAGGGATGCTGCATTGTCTGCTGGCGCTTTGGGTCTGCAGTTGAGTGACTGGGTTGAAAGACGTTTTTCTTTGCCTTCCTCAAATCTGATCGATCTTAGCTACGAGACGGATGTCGAAGCAGCGGCGAGGTCTCTTCGTCAACATTGGGGGCTCGGCGAAAAACCTGTTGGCAATGTCATTGGTCTCTTGGAGGCTCAGGGTGTTCGGGTTTTTCGCTGTCGGAGAACACCAGGACTGTAGATGCGTTTTCGTTCTGGCGAGATGATAAACCCTATGTGTTTCTGAACAATTTTAAAACTGCAGAACATAGCCTTTTCGACTCAGTTCATGAACTCGGTCATTTGGTTCTGCACCAACACGCTGGACCGCAAGATCAGTCGCGAGCAGCTGAAAGAGAGGCTAATGCCTTCGCGTCGGCGTTTCTTATGCCGGCAAATGACGTTAAAGCGCGTGCTCCTCGCTTCATTGACGCGAATGTTGTCATCAAATTGAAAGGCAGGTGGCGGGTTTCCGCCATGGCGATGGCTTATCGACTGCATGCTTTGGAGCGGCTGACGGAATGGCAATATAAATCGATATGCATTGAGCTTGGCAAGCGTGGATACAGATCAGGCGAACCCAATGGTATAGAGCGTGAAGCTTCAATCGTTTGGAGGAAAGTCTTGGCGCAGCTGTGGCAGGATCGCACAACCAAGAATGACGTTGCTGCTGAACTAAAGATTCCGCTGGATGAGCTGGAAGGTTTAATTTGGGGTGTTGCGAGCACGTCCGTTACCCCGCCAGGTAAGCGATCGCTTCATTTAATTTAGTATAGCCCGCATACTCCCCAAAATTACTCGCAGGATCAATTTTTTGATCACATTCTTGGATATCAACGAGTGGTGTCTTACGTTCAGGTTTCTCCGCCAGTTACTCCAATCGGAAATTTTGTATTTGCAGGCATACGTTAATCCCATTGATGCTTACGGAGGGCGGTCAAAATATCCGCGTCCGTTTTTGCGTTGGCCTCGCGCTGCAACATGAGGTTCTCCGCGACGGAGATGATGGCCGCCAACGATTCTGCGCCGCCCCAGCCAGCCGCCTCGGCGGCGTCGACAAGCGCGATAACGCCAGCCTCGATCTGCGCCTCGCATTCCAGTAACCGGTCGGGGTGATCCTGCGGCAGGCGCGGCGAGCTCATGGGCGGCGAGTTGGTCGTCATTGGTCAAGTGCTTCTTATGGTGAAGGAAACGAGGGCCGGGACTTATTCAGTCCTCGCCCTCAATGCCATCGGGCGATGTAAACGGCGCGTCGAGGACACGACCTTTATCAAGCCATAAAAAGTTGATCTTGCCTATATGAAGAAGTCGGTGACGCTAAACTTATGCAGCATCATAGTAAATTCCGGAAATGCCAACGTGAATTGCGGCTTTCACGGGCGCGTGTTTTGTTTTCTACATCATCCTCAAAGGCGAGCCATGACTTTCGAGCAAGACCGTATCCAATCTCTCATTCTCGATCGGCTGACGCAGATCGACAGCCGGATGAACCGGATGGAAGAGAGGATGGATGACGAGAAGGATGCGGCGAGCGAGAGCCGGCGGCGCATGTATGATCGCCTTGAGCAACAGGGCTCGACGCTGATCACGGTGTCGCACCGGATGGAAGGACTGGAAAAGGCTGTGGCCGCCGACAGTGTAACGCTGTCGGATTTTCGTGAGACGCGCGCCAAGGCGGCGGCGGCGGGATGGGTCGGCGGCTGGCTGTGGCGCACGGGAAAGTGGCTGTTGGCCGGGGCGGCGGGGCTTTACGCCATGCGCCAGGACGTGGCCAGCTGGTGGCACTGGTTTATCGGGAGGTGGGGATCGAAGATCCATTCGCATAAAGTTGATGTTTTAAATCAATAGTAGACGCTAGGTTGCGTCGAGAGTATATCTGTTCTCCATATTGAAATGCGACGTTTTGTGGGGGACGTAATGGTCATTTCGCATAGTTATCTCGCCTCTCAATTGCGGCCTTTTCTCGAAATCGCAGGCCAGATGGATGATGTTTTCCCGGCTTATGCGCTCAGCATGCTCATCGAGCATTGTGACGATGTGGCAATGAAAAAGCCGATCCGGTGCGGGCAGGGGCGAGATTTGCGCCCTATGTGCTGACGCCTCCGGAGCGCCTCACCTAACCAGATCTTCATTGCTGAGGCAGCGCCGTCGCGCCTCTTCGAAGGCCGCCTCGACCGCTAGCGCGGCCGTCTTCTTGCTCACCTCAAAGCCGGCAATTGCCACACCGCTTGCCGTGTAGCGATCATCGTTCATGTGCCATTCCCAGCGGCCTTGCTGCGGACCATAATCGAGGCGGCGGATACGGCCGAAAACAACGCCATCGGGATCTTCGGCCTTGAAATCATAATGGGCGCTGACGAAGGTGCGCGACCAGGCGTGCTTAAGTCTGACCTCAGTCATCGCCCATCAACGCGTTGACGATCGCCTGCGCCTCCTCCGTCAGATCATCCGGATCGCCAACGCCGCCTGCGGCGTGACCGAGTGTGAAGAGCTTGCGCATGGCGGCGCGCGCTTCGGCGCGGCTCATCAAGTGACGCTGCAGATCAGGCGCGGCGGCGCGCGCCATCCTTTCCCAAAGCTCCATCGCCGCGCGCGGCTCCATGCCGGCGGCCTCGATCATGCCATCCGTGGCGTCGATCGGCAAAAGCATCCATGCGGACATCGTGCGCCCCTTTGTTCACTTTGCGTTCTCGTATCGCAAAGGACGCAAGGAGTCGAGCCGGTATGGCAATCATCGTATATCTTGGCGCAGATTGGATAGGCACTGCGCGCGAGGCCGTGTGACACGCGCCCTTGAAAAAGCTGATCGTTCTCGAAGCTTCCCAAGCTGTATATGAGCTCTTTAAAGCCGATATTTCAGCCGCAAATTGTTGTGCAAACAGGCGGAAAAATGCATCCAAATGCATCCGTTTCCGCTAGGCCGTTGTGTACGATAACGTAATTAAATCAAGGGTCAGATGGAATTTTAAGTCCCTTGCGTCTACCAGTTCCGCCATGTCCGCAGGGTAGCCTATCCCGCCTAACCCGGCGGCGGGATTCGTTCAAGAGGGACTTGTCCACGCTTGGAGCCACGGCGCGAAAAAGGGCGACGCGCGCGCCGCCCTTCCCATGATGATCTCGATTCGTGATCAGGCGCCGAGCTTGGCGGCGAGCTTCGCGATATGGGCGCCCTGGAACTTCGCGCCTTCCAGTTCCACTTCGGACGGCTGGCGGGAGCCGTCGCCGTCGGTGATCGTGGACGCGCCGTAGGGCGAGCCGCCCTTGACGGCGTCGACGCCCATCTGACCGGCGAAAGCGTAGGGCAGGCCGGCGACGACCATGCCGTGATGCAGCAGAGTCGGGATGAAGCTCAGGATTGTGGATTCCTGGCCGCCATGCTGGGTGGCCGACGAGGTGAACACGCCGCCGACCTTGCCGACCAGCTTGCCCTGGAACCACAGGCTGCCGGTCTGATCCCAGAAATTACGCATCTGCGAGGCGACCGAGCCGAAGCGGGTGCCGGCGCCGACGATGATGGCGTCGTAATCGGCCAGCTCTTCGGCCGTGGCGATCGGAGCGGCCTGGTCGAGCTTGAAATGCGCGCCCTTGGCGACGTCTTCCGGAACCAGTTCCGGAACGCGCTTGACGGTGACGTCGGCGCCGGCGGACTTCGCGCCTTCGGCGACGGCGTAGGCCATCGTCTCGATATGGCCGTAAGAGGAGTAGTAGAGCACGAGAACCTTTGCCATTGTGGCGTCCCTTCGTTGTCTGAGAAAAATTCGACACCCGTTATATAGGCGGATCGTCTCGTTCTGGCAGCATGGCAATTTGCGGCTTGAGTGTTCTCTATTGTTGAACAATGGAGGTTTTGTGAAACCGATTTCCTTTACGCCGCGTCGACGCGCCCGGCTTGACAGGCGATAAACGCAGGCCCAGTTTGCCCCCATCTTCCCGGAGACTCTGATTATGACCCATACAGACATCGTGACGGCCGCCATGCTGGCGATCGGCGACGAACTCCTGTCCGGACGAACCAAGGACAAGAATATAGGCTATCTCGCCGACATGCTGACGTTGAACGGCGTCGACCTCAAGGAGGTCCGCATCGTCCCGGACGAGCAGGACGAGATCGTCGCGGCGCTGAATGCGCTGCGGGCGAAATACGACTATGTCTTCACCTCCGGCGGCATCGGCCCGACCCATGACGACATCACCGCCGACGCCATCGGCGCGGCCTTCGGCGTGCCCGTGGCGCATGAGGAAAAGGCGATGGCGCTGATGGCCGCCATGTATGCTGCACGCGGGCTCGAGTTCAACGAGGCGCGCCAGCGCATGGCCCGGCTGCCGGTCGGCAGCGTTCATATCGACAATCCCGTCTCGACCGCGCCCGGCTTTTCGATCGGCAATGTGCATGTGATGGCGGGCGTGCCCAATATCTTCCAGGCGATGCTGGACAATGTGCTGCCGACGCTGCGCACCGGCGCGAAGATGCTGTCGCGCTCGACGCCCTGCAATTTCGGCGAGGGCGACATCGGCGGTCCGCTGACGGCGGTGCAAAAGGCCCATCCGGACACGGTCATCGGCTCCTATCCGAAATTCGACGGGCAGCGCTATTCCACCGACATCGTGGTCAGGGCGCGGAGCGCCGAGGCGCTCGAGGCGGCGGTCGCGGCGGTGCAGGCGATGCTGGCCGAGGTGGCCGCCCGGCGCGAGGCGAAAGCCGACACGGATTGAGGCGGCAGGATTGACCTTGATCAAGGTTGGGCGGAACTTTGCGCCTATTGTCGACTTGAAACCGTGAGAACAACGACGGGAGGCTCCTATGCCCATCAAGACGATCGCAGTCGTATTGTCCGACCCCAAGACCGCCCAGGCGGTAACCAGCGCCGCCATCGGCGTGGCGCGAAAGGAGAGTGCTCATCTGATCGGCCTTCATGCGGAGATCGTCGATCCGCCGCCGATCATGACGCCTTTCGACCTGCCGGATTCCTCGATCATCGCCAGCCTCTATGAAGCGGCAGGGGAGCGGCGCAAAGCCATCGAGGCGATGTTCAACGAAGCGACGGCGCGTGAAGGCGTCTCCGCCGAATGGCGCGCGAGCCGGGGCACGGGCGTTATGGCGTCGCAGGCGCTGATCGATTCCTGCCGTATCAGCGATCTCGTCATCGCCAGCCAGCCGGCCTCCGACCGGGTTGGCGATGTCGACGAATTGCTGTTCGAGACGGGGCGGCCCGCGCTGTTCATCCCCTGGATCGACCAGCCTGTCGCCGGCTTCAACCGGGTGCTGGTCGCCTGGGACGGTTCACGCGAGTCGACACGGGCGGTGTTCGACGCCATTCCGCTGATCAAGGATGCGGCCGAGATCGAACTTTTCTCCGTCGATCCGCAGGAGACCAATTCCAAGAGCGCGGTGCTGACAGGGGCGGATCTCGCCGAGTCGTTGGCCCGTCACGGTTTGAAAGTGACCACGAACACGCAGGATTCCGAACGCGTGGCCATTTCGGCGGTTCTCGAGAACCGCTGCACTGATTTCGCCGCCGACCTGCTGGTCATGGGCGCCTATAGCCATGCCCGCATTCGCGAACGGCTGTTCGGCGGCGTCACCCAGATCATCCTGGAATCGATGACGGTGCCGGTCTTCATGTCCCGCTGATCGGCGATATGAGGGTTTTGTCGGGGATCAAGGCCGCCGCGCACTTTACGGCGCGGCGGCAACTCGGATAATGGCGCGACAGATCTTCCACCTTCCATCCGAGGACATTCCATGTCGCTGCCTGAAAAAGCTTTCCCCGTTTCCTGGGATCAATTCCATCGCGACGCCCGCGCGCTCGCCTGGCGGTTGGCGGGGCAGAACAAGCCGTTCAAGGGCATCGTCTGCATCACCCGCGGCGGTCTCGTTCCTGCTGCGATCATCTCGCGCGAGCTCAATATCCGGCTGATCGAGACGGTCTGCGTCGCGTCTTATCACGACTATGTCAATCAGGGCGACATGAGCGTTCTCAAGGGCATCGCCGAACCGCTGCTGGAAAATGGCGGCGAGGGCATGCTGGTGGTCGACGATCTCACCGACACCGGCAAGACAGCCGCCGAAGTCCGCGCCATGCTGCCGAATGCGCATTTCGCCGCCGTCTACGCAAAACCGAAGGGCGTGCCGATGATCGACACTTTCGTGACGGAAGTGTCGCAGGACACATGGATTTATTTCCCTTGGGATATGGGCTTCACCTATCAGGAGCCGATCGCCAAGGACCATCGCGGCTGACCTCGATCGACTATCGGCAAAACAACAACCGCTCGCGCTGTCGGCCGCGAGCGGTTTTTAGTTCGTCACGTGGCGGGAGGCGTGGTGCGTATCGCGGACGCCGAACCCATGAAATCACGGTCGTCGAAAGGGTGTGCTGACCTGGTCAGTCGCCACTGACGATTGATAATATTTTTCGCTAAATTGTTCCATTTCTCACGATATTTTTCGTTTTCTCGGCGCTTAAACGTCATTTTTGCGAAAATTGTCCACCGCGATAAAATCAATCGGCGCGTGTTTCATGGTTTGTTAATATAGCGATTGTAGGTTTGGCCTGCAAAACACGCAAGGCAGCCATGCATTCTTGCCATGAGGGCAGGCGAATGAGGCGAAATCTCCCGGCGTTTTCCGGGAGGCGCTCAATGAGGTCCCTCCATGACGCTATTCCGCAATCTCTCCCTGACCGTCAAGCTGTCGGCGCTGATCGTGGCGATCAACGCCGTGGGGCTGGCGGGGCTCGCCGTCAATACCTGGCGTCAAGAAAGCGCCCAGATGCTGTCGATGTCGGAGCGGGGTTGGATCAAGGATTCCGAACAGTTTGCGACGCTCGCGGCCGGCGGTGTCAAATGGGGCAAGGCGTCCGTCGTCCAGGAAGCCTATGCGCTCTACCGGGACAATGCGGGCCTCAACCTTACCCAATTTACCGCGCTCAACGCGAGCGGCGCTCCGGTCGACGCCTGGGTGAGACCGGACAGCGTGACGTCCTTGACCCCGGAAGATATCGCCGCGCTGGCGAAGCAGGGCGCGGAGACATCCGACGTGAGCCATGCGCGGGTCGCCGATGGACTGGTGGCCGTCGCCTCTCCATTGCCGCTCGACAAGAAGGGCAAGCCGCAAGGCGTGGTGGTGACCGTCTGGTCGGCGGAGGCCATTTTCGCCGAAGCGCGCAACAAGGCGCTGATTGCGCTCGGCATTCAGTCGGCGGTCATCATCCTGGCCATCGGCGCTTTCCTGTTCGCCATGCGTCGGCTGGTGGGCGCCCCGCTCGCCTCGATCGGCGACCGGATATCGCGCCTGCAGGCCGGCGACCTCGATACGCCTGTGATCCATCAGGATCGCAGCGACGAGATCGGGTTTCTCGCCAGGGCGCTGGATCAATTCCGGCAGCAGGCCATCGAAAAGGTCCGCCAGACCGAGGCGTCCGAACAGCAGCGCCTCAACATCGAAGCCGAACGTCGACACAACGCCGAAGCCGAGAGGCAGTCGTCGCACCGGCAGAAGGCGGTGGTCGACACGCTCGCCACGGCGCTCGGCAAGCTCGCCGACGGTGATTTCAGCATTCGTCTCCACGATCTCGGCGCGGATTTTTCGGATGTCCAACGCGACTTCAACCGCATGATCGAAGCCGTGGCCGACGCCATCGACAACATCAAGCGCGTCTCCGTTGCGGTAGAGAACGGATCGCAGGAACTCGCCAATTCCGCCGAGCAGCTCGCCAAGCGCACCGAGCAGCAGGCGGCTGCTCTCGAAGAGACGGCGGCGGCGCTGTCCGAAGTCAGTTCGACGGTGGATCTCACCGCCCGCAGCGCCGAAACCGCGGTGCGCATGGTGGAGGACGCCAGAAGCGACGCCCATAATTCGGCCGTCATCGTCCGCGAGGCGATCGGCGCCATGGACCAGATCCAGACTTCGTCGAGCCAGATCGGCAAGATCATCGGCGTCATCGACGAGATCGCCTTCCAGACCAATCTTCTGGCGCTCAATGCCGGCGTCGAGGCGGCGAGGGCGGGCGAAGCGGGCAAGGGCTTTGCGGTGGTTGCGCAGGAAGTGCGCGAACTCGCCCAGCGCTCCGCCAACGCCGCCAAGGAAATCAAGCAGCTGGTGACGATGTCGAGCGCGGAAGTGTCCAACGGCGTCAACCTCGTCAACCGCACGGGGGATGCGCTGGTGACCATCGAAGAGCGCGTCAACGGCATCACCCATTCGATCCAGGCGATGGTCCAATCCTATCAGAGCCAGGCGCATGGGCTGCGCGAAATCAACGGCGCCATGAACCAGATGGACCAGACCACGCAGCAAAACGCCGCCATGGTCGAGGAAACGAGCGCCGCCTGCCACGATCTGCTCAGCCAGAGCCGCGCCTTGCAGGCCGGCGCCCAGCGCTTCCGCATCCGTGAGGCGGCTCCTGCGCCGCGGCAGGAGAAGAAGCAACTGGGGGCGGATGTCGCGCCTGCTCGTCGGCCGGCGCCGGCAAGGTCGGTGCGGACTGCGACAGCCGTGGCGCCGGTTGCGGATTCCTGGGAAGAGTTTTGAGATTTACATGCGCACGAAACCGTGCGGGGCGAAAGGAAAGGGCGAATGATGAGGAACACACTGACGGCCGCCTTGATGGCGGCGACCATGATCGCGCCTTGGTCGGCGCGGGCGGAAGAAGCGCATGTCGCGCCTGTCACCGACTATGTGAAGGTGAATGTAGCCCCGTGGATCAAGGATCCCGTGATCGTCAATGCGGTCAAGGCGCAGAACGCTAAAAATGCCGGGCTCGCCCAGGCCGATATCGACGGGCTCGACAAGGAGTGGCGCGCAGAGGTCGACGGCGGCGATCGCAAGATGATCGACGAGGTTCTCAACAACGCCGTTTCGAAATTCCTGCATGAAAAGCAGGAGGCGTCCGAGGGCGTCATCTCCGAAATCTTCGTCATGGACGCCAAGGGGCTGAATGTCGGCCAGAGCGATGTCACCTCCGATTACTGGCAGGGCGACGAGGCGAAATTCGAGAAGAGCTACGGGGCGGGCGCCGATGGCTTCTTCGTCGACGAGGCGGAGAAGGACGAGTCGACCCAGGCGCTGCAATCCCAGGCCTCGATGACCATCGTCGACGAAACCGGCGCGCCGATCGGCGCCGTCACCATCGGGATCAATCTCGACGCGCTCTGAGCCGTTTCTCCCTCGAAAGCAAACCCTGTTGCGGCCGGCTCCGGCAGGAGTTGGCCGCTCTTTTTCCGCATAGAGACGGCCTTTTTCCTGATTCGTTTTCGGGCTGCCACAGATCGCTCTCGCGCAAAAGCGATAGGGTCTTTTTGAAGAAAAAATAAATATTCGATTTACCAAACTGTGAACAAGCAGCCCCGGCCGGACCCCGGCTCGACCCGAAACGCCGAGATTAGAAGCGGTTAGCAGATATCCCGTTTTTCCACATGCCAGCGCCACTAGATATGGTGTTAATAAATCCGTCACAGACCACCCCTTGACGGAATCGTGCCCCTGTTTCTTAATGGGAACGTTGCGGCGGCGACTGGACCGGAAAGTTACGAGGACCCGGTTCATCCTAAGGAAAATTCGGTGGTTTTTACGCTCTCCGGCGATCGTTTGGTTGCGTCCGGGGGCTGGGAAAGCCGCGTCGAAAAATTCCGCCCGCCATGGAACGAATGCTGGATCAGTAAAGTTGTTGATACTATATTTAGTGTTTGCAGCTAGATTGAACACCAGATAAAGGGGCGACAGGACAGCGTGTTTCCCAAAAGGTGAAGAGACGCGAACTGGCTGCGGGGCTAACCCTCGCACCGGACAAGGATATTCGCGCCCATGGCGCGGGCAAGATGCTAGGGGTTAACGAGATGCGCATAGAACGGAAATTCACCGAGGCCGGCAAGTCAGCCTATGACGCCATTGCCTTCCGCACCGCCACCAGCGAGATCCGCAATCCCGACGGGTCCGTGGTCTTCCGGCTCGCCGACATTCATGTGCCGGAGCAATTCAGCCAGGTTGCGGCCGACATTCTCGCCCAGAAGTATTTCCGCAAGGCCGGCGTGCCCAAGGCACTGAAGAAGGTCGAGGAAAACAACGTTCCGTCCTGGCTGTGGCGCTCCGAAGCCGACACCGCCGCGCTCGCCAAACTCCCCAAGGACGAGCAGTACGGCTCAGAAACCGACGCCCGCCAGGTCTTCGACCGTCTGGCCGGCACATGGACCTATTGGGGCTGGAAGGGCGGCTACTTCACGTCCGAAGAAGACGCGCTGACTTTCCGCGACGAACTCGCCTATATGCTCGCCACCCAGCGCGTGGCTCCGAATTCGCCGCAGTGGTTCAACACCGGCCTGCATTGGGCCTATGGCATCGACGGCCCGGGTCAGGGCCATTTCTATGTCGACCCCTTCACCGGCAAGCTGGTGAAGTCGAAGTCGGCCTATGAGCATCCGCAGCCGCATGCCTGCTTCATCCAGTCGGTCGAGGACGATCTCGTCAACGAAGGCGGCATCATGGATCTGTGGGTGCGCGAGGCGCGCCTGTTCAAATACGGCTCCGGCACCGGCTCCAACTTCTCCTCGCTGCGCGGCGAGGGCGAAAAGCTCTCGGGCGGCGGCAAGTCGTCGGGCCTGATGAGCTTCCTCAAGATCGGCGACCGCGCCGCCGGCGCAATCAAGTCGGGCGGCACCACCCGCCGCGCCGCCAAGATGGTGGTGGTCGACATCGACCATCCGGATATCGAGGCCTATATCGACTGGAAGGTCAAGGAAGAGCAGAAGGTCGCAGCCCTCGTCACCGGCTCCAAGATCGTCGCCAAGCATCTCAAGGCGATCATGAAGGCCTGCGTCAATTGCGAGGCCGACAACGACGCCTGCTACGACCCCAAGCAGAACCCGGCGCTGAAGCGCGAGATCAAGGCCGCCAAAGCCTCCCTCGTTCCGGAGAATTACGTCCAGCGCGTCATCCAGTTCGCCCGCCAGGGCTATAAGGACATGGAATTCAAGACCTATGACACGGACTGGGATTCCGAAGCCTATCTGACGGTCGCCGGCCAGAACTCCAACAATTCCGTCTCGATCAAGGACGACTTCCTGCGCGCCGTCGAGCGCGACGACGTCTGGAACCTGACCGCCCGCAAGGACGGCAAGGTCGTCAAGACGCTGAAGGCGCGCGATCTCTGGGAATCGATCTCCTACGCCGCCTGGGCGTCCGCCGATCCCGGCCTGCATTTCAACACGACGATGAACGACTGGCACACCAGCCCGGCGGCAGGCCCGATCCGCGCCTCCAATCCGTGCTCGGAATATATGTTCCTCGACGACACCGCCTGCAATCTCGCCTCCTTGAACCTGATGATGTTCAAGGATCCGGCGACCGGCTCTATCGACATCGCGGCATACGAACACGCCGTGCGTCTGTGGACCGTGGTGCTCGAAATCTCGGTGATGATGGCGCAGTTCCCGTCCAAGCGCATCGCCGAACTCTCCTATGAGTATCGCACGCTCGGCCTCGGCTACGCCAATATCGGCGGTCTCCTGATGTCCTCGGGCATCCCCTACGACTCAAGGAAGGCCGCGCCATCGCCGGCGCGCTGACCGCCATCATGACCGGCGTCTGCTATGCGACGTCTGCCGAAATGGCCTCCGAACTCGGTCCGTTCCCGATGTTCGCCCCGAACCGCGACAACATGCTGCGGGTCATCCGCAACCATCGGCGCGCCGCACTCGGCCAGACCAGCGGCTATGAGAAGCTGTCGGTCGATCCGGTGGCGCTGATCCATGGCGATTGCCCGGACCAGACGCTGATCGCGCACGCCACCGCCGCCTGGGACAAGGCGCTGGAGCTCGGCGAACAGCATGGCTATCGCAACGCCCAGGTCTCGGTGATTGCGCCGACCGGAACGATCGGTCTCGTGATGGACTGCGACACGACCGGCATCGAGCCCGACTTCGCGCTCGTCAAGTTCAAGAAGCTGGCCGGCGGCGGTTACTTCAAGATCATCAACCGCGCTGTGCCGGAGGCGCTGCGTTCGCTCGGCTATACGGAAAGCCAGATCGCCGAGATCGAGGCCTATGCGGTCGGCCATGGCAATATCAATCAGGCGCCGGGCGTGAATCCCGGCTCGCTGAAGGCCAAGGGTTTTTCCGACGAGAAGATCGAGGCGATCAACGGCGCCACCAAGGCCGCCTTCGACATCAAGTTCGTCTTCAATCAGTGGACGCTCGGCGCCGACTTCCTGCGCTCGCTCGGCGTCAGCGACGACGCGATGAACGCCATCGACTTCAATCTGCTCGATCATCTCGGCTTCTCCAAGAAGGAGATCGAGGCGGCCAACATCCATGTCTGCGGCGCGATGACGCTGGAAGGCGCGCCGTTCCTGAAGAAGGAGCATCTGCCGGTCTTCGATTGCGCCAATCCCTGCGGCAAGATCGGCAAGCGCTATCTCTCGGTCGAAAGCCATATCCGCATGATGGCGGCCGCCCAGCCGTTCATCTCGGGGGCGATCTCCAAGACGATCAACATGCCCAACGACGCCACCGTCGAGGATTGCAAGAGCGCCTACATGCTCTCCTGGAAGCTGGGTCTGAAGGCCAATGCGCTCTATCGCGACGGCTCCAAGCTCTCCCAGCCGCTCAACGCCTCGCTGATCGAGGACGAGGAGGACGAGGATGCGATGGAGGAACTGTTGCAGGCTCCGGCCGCCGCAGCCGCCGTCACCGTCACCGAGAAGATCGTCGAACGGGTGGTCGAGCGTCTCGTCCGAGCGCGAAAAGCTGCCGAACCGCCGCCAGGGCTACACCCAGAAGGCCGTGATCGGCGGCCACAAGGTCTATCTCCGCACCGGCGAATTCGGCGACGGCCGTCTCGGCGAAATCTTCATCGACATGCACAAGGAAGGCGCCGCCTTCCGCGCGATGATGAACAACTTCGCCATCGCCATCTCGCTCGGCCTGCAATATGGCGTGCCGCTTGAGGAATATGTGGAGGCCTTCACCTTCACCAAGTTCGAGCCGGCCGGCATCGTGATGGGCAATGACGCGATCAAGAACGCCACGTCGATCCTCGACTACGTGTTCCGCGAACTCGCCGTCAGCTACCTGAACCGCCATGATCTGGCGCATGTCGACACATCCGACTTCTCCAACACGGCGCTCGGCAAGGGCATCCAGGAAGGCAAGACCAACCTGATCTCCACCGGCTGGACGCGCGGCTATAAGCCGACGCTGGTCGGCGGCGCGGGCGTCGATCGTTCGGAGGCCAAGGGGCGGCGACGACCGCCGCTCCCGCCAAGGGCTCGGTCAATGTCGCCGCCTTCTCGGGCAACGCCGCGCGCAAGCTCGAACCGGTGGCAGCGATCTCGACCTCGGAAGTCGTCTCCTTCAAGCGTGATTACGAAGAGCGCGCCAAGGAGTTCGTCGAAGACATCACTGAGGAGATCACCGAAACCGCCTCGGACGCCACCGCGCTCTTCTCCGACAAGGCCGCCGCCGATGCCGCCGCGGCCAAATCGGAAGCCAAGAAGATGGAGAACGCGCGGCGCATGCAGTCGATCGCCCAGGGCTACACCGGCAATATGTGCTCGGAATGCCAGAACTTCACCATGGTGCGCAACGGCACCTGCGAGAAGTGCGACACCTGCGGCGCGACGAGCGGCTGCAGCTGAGGCCAAGCGCAATGGTCGGCGGCGGCAATAAATTGCAGTTGCAGCTGGTTGAGGGAGGGGCAGCCACGGTTTCACCGTGGCTGCGTATTCCGTCTACCGTTATTGGACGTTCCATATTTGATCGGTCTCAGAGTGCAGTCTATAGGATTGCTCAGGACGACATTAGGAAAGCGCTAAATTTAAATCGCAAACAGCCTCTAATCGACCTATGGTCTGTTGTGTTGGGAGAAATTCCCCCGTTTCCTAACGCACACTCCAAATGGTCTAGCTGTCAGATTTCCCTATCATCCTTAGGTGATGCTCATGCTTGTTTCCGGGGCCTTAAGCGCCCGGTTGGCGACGATCTTCGGGGATTCGATCATTTTGCTCTGATTTCAAAACCGAAAAGTTTTTTGTTTACGAACCATCGATGTCTTGTAACGTTAAGTTAATGGACGTGCCCCACGATTTGGTTCATATTGCTTATGTGCGATGCGACTTTCCGGCAGGTCGAGGAAAACGCGATGTGGCGGGTGATGTACCCTCTATAGGAAGTGTCGGTGTTGTTACTCACTGGCAGTTCGTTGAAGCGGACGTATTTGCCCCGGATCTGCCGCACGATTATCGGGAGCGCTACAGACAGAGAATATGGTGATGTCTCAACATATGAATCCGACGCGTGACGGTGGCTACCGACCAACGGCGGTTTACTATGAAGACGCGGATTTTGTAGAATATGTTCGCCGAGATGTAGCGGCATTACATCGCCGGATTGATGGTCGCTTAACACTCGTAATTGATATGTACTCTAGAGAGCCTATAGGCTTCAGCTTGAAGGGCTTCAAGCATTTCTGCAATAATTTTGGTTCATCGAATATAGAAAAGCAGAAGATTTTTCTTGATATGGTCGTTATTCTTGAGAAGCTTGTCTCTGAGTTAGGTGATAAAGTTTTTAACGAGGACTCTCGGCGGGTTGCTTATCGGCAGGCTATAGAAATTGCGAAAGATGACCAAGTAGAGTTGCGAGATCTTCCAAAGTATGCGGAAAATATGTCTTAAAATTTGCGGCATTAGTATTTTTTTATAGCGTAATAATCATTATTCAACTCTGATGCTTTCTCTCTTTGCGACTAGTGATTGTCGTGTATTTGTTGAAGATTTTAGAGCAGGGCAAGGTGCCTGAGGCGGGCTCCCTTATGTGGTGTTTTTGGACTGTCTTAAGGCGCGGTTGTTCAAGCTTCAGATTAATGGTGATCATGCGGCACATTGCCCGGGCTTGACTTATATCAAGGAGCGTTTGCGGGCGGGGATTAAAACGGGAAGCCTCAAGCGAAGAGACTTCCATCCTGAGTGTCCGCCTCAAGCAGCCGTCCACCGCCGGCCTTCTACAGTCGCCGCTGAAACAGGCGGTCGCGCCCGCGGAAACCATGGCTTCGCTCAGCGCCGCATAAGGGGCAAAATCTTGATGGCTGGCGATGTCGTCTCATTTCCCGCAAGCGTTCCGGAAATCTTTATTGGGTGGTGAAATGCCGCCCTTAGTCGATTATTGTCGGCGCATTGATGGGATATGAAAATTTTTCCAGAAAAAATACAGCTTCGGTGATCCGTCAAACTTTTGTTTTCGTATAAAAATACAGCGTCTCCTTTTAAGTATAACTCTGCGTATGAAAGTATAATTCTCACTTGCTCGCGTTTATTAGAAGTCAATAATGCTTGATTAAGCTTTATTGCGTAGAATTCCTCTCAGTTTGCGCAGGATTGCGCTGTTCATCCGGAGGGGTTCATGTTTGTGAATGCGAAAATGGAAGCGCAGATACAGGCTTTGGCGGCGATGAAGGCCAATGTCATGGTGGCGGACGCCAAACTCAACATCACCTATATGAACCCGGCGGTGGTGGAGCTGTTGCAGGATGCGGAAGAAGATCTGAAGAAGGAACTTCCCCGCTTCTCCGTCGCCACCCTCATCGGCAGCAATATCGACGTCTTCCATAAGAACCCCGCCCATCAGCGCAACATGCTGGCGGCGCTGACCAAGACGCACAACGCCACCATCCGCGTCGGCGCCCGCGTCTTCGATCTGGTCGTCACGCCGCTGAAGAAGGGAACGAAGATCACGGGCTTCGTGGTCGAATGGTCCGACGCGAAGGCGCGGCTGCTCAATATGGATTACACCGCCCAGATCGCCGCCATCAGCCGGTCGCAGGCGATCATCGAATTCACGCCCGAAGGCGAGATCATGACGGCGAATGCCAATTTCCTCGCTCTGATGGGCTATTCGCTCGACGAAATCCGCGGGCGCGATCACTCGATCTTCGTCGATCGCGCCTATGCCCATAGCGACGGCTACGCCGCGTTCTGGCGCAACCTCAGGGAAGGGCGCTATCAGGCCGCCGAATTCAAGCGCGTCACCAAGCAGGGCAAAGAGGTCATCATCTCCGCGTCCTACAATCCCATCCTCGATCACAATGGCAAGGTGATCAAGGTGGTCAAGTTCGCCACCGACGTGACGCAGCGGGTGCAGACGGTGAGCTCGCTCGGCGAGGCGTTGAAGAAGCTCTGCTCGGGCAATTTCGGCTTCCAGCTGTCGACGCCTTTTTCGCCGGAGTTCGAAGAACTTCGCCACGATCTCAATCGCTCGGTTTCGCAACTCTGCGATACGTTCCTGGAAATTTCCGGCAGCGTCGACACGATCAGCACCGGCAGCCAGGAAATCCGCCAGGGCGTGTCGGATCTGTCGCGCCGCACCGAGACCCAGGCCGCGACGCTGGAAGAGACGGCCGCCGCGCTGGACGAGATCACCGCTAACGTCACCTCCTCGTCCGCCCGCGCCGAGGACGCGCGCCGCGTGGCGTCCGAAGCAAATTCGAGCGCCAATCGTTCCGGTCAGGTCGTGGCGCAGGCGGTGGAGGCCATGAGCCGCATCGAGGATTCCTCGTCGAAGATCTCCTCGATCATCAGCGTCATCGACGAGATCGCCTTCCAGACCAACCTTCTGGCGTTGAACGCCGGCGTCGAGGCGGCGCGGGCGGGCGAGGCGGGACGCGGCTTCGCCGTCGTGGCGCAGGAAGTGCGCGAACTCGCCCAGCGCTCGGCGAAGGCCGCCAAGGAGATCAAGGATCTCATCCAGAATTCCACCGCCGAAGTTGCGAGCGGCGTCAAGCTGGTCAGCGAGACGGGCCAGGCGCTGAAGGCGATCAGCGACCTCATCTACCAGATCCACAACCATATGGAGGCGATCTCCACCGCCTCGCGCGAACAGTCGACCGGCCTCTCCGAAATCAACACGTCGGTCAACAGCATGGATCAGACGACGCAGCAAAACGCAGCGATGGTGGAGGAAAGCAGCGCGGCGGCGTCCACGCTCGCCTCCGAGAGCCAGAAGCTGCGGTCGATGATCGGTCAATTCCAGCTGACCGACGACAGCGCCGGCGGCTATGGCGCCGCATCCAATCGTCGCGCGGCCTGACGCGGCTGTCATCCTCGGTTGATCCGTCCGACCTCCCGGGCCCTATAAATGGTGGACGCTCTCGCCGAGCGTCCACTTGCCG
The DNA here is from genome assembly GCF_014158035.1 of Rhizobium sp. G21. GTDB lineage: Bacteria > Pseudomonadota > Alphaproteobacteria > Rhizobiales > Rhizobiaceae > Rhizobium_E. The sequence goes on from NZ_JACFXW010000001.1 coordinate 132,706, forward strand.
TGAGGGCCATTACTGACGGAGAAGCCGATGCTAGTGATCGAAAGACGCGCCTTCGTCCTCAGCGCCTTTGCGTTCGTCGCCGCCGGCGGCGCGCGCGCCGAAGAGGTCTGGGGGAGTTTCGCCGCGGCGACGCGCTGGCGCTGATGCGGCACGCCACCGCGCCGGGAACGGGAGATCCGCCGGGCTTTCGCCTGGGCGACTGTTCGACCCAACGCAATCTTTCCGATGAGGGACGAGCGCAGGCGCGTCGCATCGGCGAATATATCCGCCGAAACGGAATCGCCAGAGCCTCCGTCTATTCGAGCCAATGGTGCCGGTGCCTCGACACGGCGCGGGCCTTGGACCTGGGTGAGGCGCGCGAACAGCCGCTGTTGAATTCCTTCTTCGGCAAACCCGGACAGAGCGATGCGCGCAGCCGCGAAACGCTCGCCTGGATCGGGACGCTGAGGCGCGCCGCGCCGACTGTGCTGGTCACCCATCAGGTGAACATCACCGCGCTTACCGGCGTTTTTCCAGCCTCCGGCGAAATCATCTTCGTCTCTCCGGGACAGAACACGATGGCGGTTCGCGGGCGCATGACGCTCGGCTGATCCATGTCGGGAGCGCCGGGTTCATCACGGGTGAGGTCGGCCGCAGCGCGAGAGCGAAAACATGCGGTTTGGCCCGGAGGAGCTTCACGTTTATATAATGGAAATCATCTAATTTACGGCCTTCAGCATCCTTTCGGGTAGCACCATGGCCGCACTCCGTCTCGTCTTCTCCGCCCGCATCCTGCCGCTCACGATCAGCATCGCCTGTCTGGGGATCTTCGGGCTGGCGCTTCTGGCGATGGGCTTCCTCCATCCCGTCATCCTCGGCTTCTTCCTTTTGTCGCTGTTCCTCTCGGTCGTCGGCGTGCACGACATCGTCCAGAGCCGGCATGCGGTGCTGCGCAACTATCCGATCAGCGGTCATGCGCGCTACATCATGGAGGATCTGCGTCCGAAGATCCGGCAGTATTTTTCGAAGGGGAAAAGGATGGTCGGCCTTTCCCGCGTGACAAGCGGTCGCTCGCCTATCAGCGCGCCAAGGGCAAACTCGACAAGCGGCCGTTCGGCACCGAATACGACGTCTATGAGCCGCGCTACGAATGGATCTCGCATTCGCTCGCGCCCACCAGGATCTCGGATCACCATTTCCGCGTCGTTGTCGGCGGTCCCGATTGCGCCCGGCCCTACAGCCATTCGGTCCTGAATATTTCCGCCATGAGCTTCGGCTCGCTGTCGGCCAACGCCATCCGGGCGCTCAACAAGGGCGCCAAGATCGGTGATTTCGCCCATGACACCGGCGAAGGCGGCATTTCCCCCTATCATCGCGAACATGGGGGCGACCTCGTCTGGGAAATAGGCTCGGGCTATTTCGGTTGCCGCAATCCCGACGGCTCGTTTTCGCCGGAGCGTTTCGAGAAGACCGCCGCCGATCCGCAGGTCAAGATGATCGAGATCAAGCTGAGCCAGGGCGCCAAGCCCGGCCATGGCGGCGTGCTGCCCAAGGCAAAAATCACAGAGGAGATCGCCGAGATCCGCGGTATTCCGATGGATCGCGACTGCGTGTCGCCGGCCGGCCATCCGGCCTTTTCGACGCCGCTCGAGCTCATGGCCTTCATCGCCCAGCTCCGCAAGCTCTCCGGCGGCAAGCCGGTCGGCTTCAAGCTCTGCATCGGTCACGCCCATGAGTTTCTCGCGGTGGTCAAGGCGATGCTGTCGACGGGGATCACCCCGACTTCATCGTCGTCGACGGCAAGGAGGGCGGCACGGGCGCTGCGCCTTCCGAATATATCGATCATATCGGCATGCCGCTGCGCGAGGGTCTGACCTTCGTGCACAATGCGCTGGTGGGCGCCGGCCTGCGCGACAAGATCCGCATCGGCGCCTCTGGCATGATCATCTCGGCCTTCGACATCGCCCGCGTCATGGCGCTCGGCGCCGACTGGGTCAATATGGCGCGCGGCTTCATGTTCTCGATTGGCTGCATCCAGTCGCAATCCTGCCATACCGACCACTGTCCCGTCGGCGTCGCCACGCAGGACGAGCATCGCCAGCGGGCGCTGGTGGTGCCGGACAAGGCGACGCGCGTGGCGCAGTTTCACGCCAAGACGCTCGAAGCGCTGGCGGAAGTGGTGGCGGGCGCCGGCCTGCATCACCCGTCGGAATTCAAGCCTTTCCACTTTCACAAACGCATCAATCACAGCCAGGTGACGACCTTCACGCATCTTTATCCGCCGCTGCGCTCCGGCGAACTCCTGGAAGGGACGAACGACGTCCGCTTCCACATTCCCTGGCAGATCGCCCGCGCCGAAAGTTTTGCGCCGATGCACTGATTTTTTCTGTCGCGACGATGAAATCTCGCCCCGATCGGCGCGTTATAGTGCGGCCGGCGCAAAGCGTCGCTGCCGCACTTGGCAAGCCGCGCGCCGGAGTGAGACAATGAACGCCGCAAGAAAAAGGGAATCACATGCTGTTTCGTCCGCGCTTCCTGTTGATGATCATGGCCTTGTCGATCACCGTCCCGGCCGGGGCGGAAGAGACGAAAGCGCTGCCTCAAAGCCGCGCCGAAATTCAGCTGTCGTTTGCGCCGCTGGTGAAACAGACTGCGGGAACGGTGGTGAATGTCTACGCCGAAAAAGTCGTCCAGCGGCCCTCGCTCTATTCCGATCCGTTCTTCGAAGAATTCTTCGGGCAGCGCCTGCCGAACCGCACGGAGAAGCAGAGCTCTCTCGGATCCGGCGTCATCATCGGCAAGGACGGCCTCGTCATCACCAACAACCATGTCATCTCCGGCGCCGACGACATCAAGATCGCGCTGTCGGACGGACGCGAATTTTCCGCCAAGGTCACGTTCAAGGATGAGCGGCTCGATCTCGCGCTGCTGAAAGTCCAGGGCGGCGGCTCGTTCGCGGCGCTGCCGATCGGCGATTCCGACGGCGTCGAGGTCGGCGATCTCGTGCTGGCGGTCGGCAATCCCTTCGGCGTCGGCCAGACGGTGACTTCGGGCATCGTCTCGGCGCTGGCCCGCAACAGGGTGGGCGAGGGCGATTTCTCCTTCTTCATCCAGACAGACGCCTCGATCAATCCCGGCAATTCCGGCGGCGCGCTGATCAATATGCGCGGCGAGTTGATCGGCCTCAACACCGCCATCGTCTCGCGCGACGGCGGCTCGAACGGCATCGGCTTCGCCATTCCCGCCAATCTGGTCAAAGTGTTCATCGAGGCGGCGCGCGGCGGCCAGAGCGGTTTCACGCGCCCGTATGTCGGCGCGTCCTTCGAGCCTGTCACGTCCGAAGTCGCCGAGGCGCTCGGCCTGAAACTCGCCCGCGGCGCCCTCGTCACCAAAATCGTCAAGGACGGCCCGGCCGACAAAGCCGGCCTGAAGCCCGGCGAAGTCGTCACCGCCGTCAATGGCCGGGCCGTCGAACATCCCGACGCGCTCGGCTATCGCCTGACCACCGCCGGCCTGGGCTCGACGGTCACGCTGGCCGTGTCCGACAACGGAAAGGAGCGTGAAGTCAGCCTAACCCTGCAACAGGCGCCGGAAACGCGGCCCAAGGACGAGCGGCTGATCGACGGTCGCAATCCCTTCGCCGGGGCGCTGGTCGCCAATCTCTCGCCGCGGCTCGCCCAGGAACTGCAGATGCCGGCCGAAGCCACCGGCGTGGTGATCGAGGAAATCTCGCGCGGGTCGCCCGCCGCCCGCCTCGGCTTCGAGCCGCGCGACATCATCATCGCCATCAACGGCCAGGAGATCACCTCCACAGAGGGACTGCAGGCCATGCTCGAATCCGACCCGAATTTCTGGCGGGTGGAGATCGATCGCGGCGGCCAGCGCATCCGGCAGTTCATTCGATGAGCAGCCTGTTCGATCATGCCGGCGTCGCCGACGCGATCCGGCCGCTCGCCGATCGTCTCCGGCCAAAGAGCCTCGCCGAAGTCTCGGGCCAGGAGCACCTGACCGGGCCGGACGGCGCGTTGACGCGCATGATCGAAGCGAAATCCCTGGGCTCGATGATCTTCTGGGGACCGCCCGGCACCGGCAAGACCACCGTGGCGCGGCTGTTGAGCCGCGAGACGGATCTCTATTTCGAGCAGATATCGGCGATCTTCTCCGGCGTCGCAGATCTGAAAAAGGTGTTCGAGGCGGCGCGCATGCGGCGGGAGCAGGGGCGCCAGACGCTGCTGTTCGTCGACGAGATCCACCGCTTCAACCGGTCCCAGCAGGACAGTTTCCTGCCGGTGATGGAGGACGGCACCATCGTGCTGGTCGGCGCGACCACCGAGAACCCTTCCTTCGAGCTCAACGCGGCGCTTTTGTCGCGCGCCCGGGTGCTGACCTTCAAGTCGCATGACGAGGCGAGCCTGTCGTCGCTACTCGCCCGCGCCGAAGCAGAGATGGGCAAGCCGCTGCCGGTGGATGACGAGGCGCGCGCGCTGTTGCTCACGCTCGCCGATGGCGACGGGCGCGCCATCCTGACGTTGTCCGAGGAAGTTTGGCGGGCGGCGCGCGAGGGGGAATTGTTCGATTCCGGGCAGTTGCTGAATGTCGTGCAGCGTCGCGCGCCGATCTACGATAAGGGCCAGGACGGGCACTACAATCTGATCTCGGCGCTGCACAAGTCGATCCGCGGCTCGGATCCCGACGCCGCGCTCTACTACATGTGCCGGATGCTCGACGCGGGCGAAGATCCGCTGTTCGTCGCGCGCCGGTTTGTGCGCATGGCGGTTGAGGATATCGGGCTTGCCGATCCGCAGGCTCTGGTGGTCTGCAACGCCGCGAAAGACGCCTACGACTTCCTGGGATCGCCGGAGGGGGAACTGGCGCTCGCCAACGCCTGCATCTATCTCGCCACCGCGCCGAAATCCAACGGAGCCTATCTCGCCTACAAGGCTGCCGTACGCGACGCGAAGGCCAATGGTTCGCTTCTGCCGCCCAAGCACATTTTGAACGCTCCGACCAAGCTGATGTCGAGCGAAGGCTATGGCGACGGCTACCGCTACGATCACGACGAGCCGGACGCCTTTTCGGGCCAGAATTATTTCCCGGAAAAAATGGGCCGCCGCCGCTATTATGCGCCCCCGGAGCGCGGCTTCGAGCGGGAAATCAACAAGCGCCTGCAATATTGGGCGAAGCTTCGCGAGGAGCGGGGCGAGAAGTGAGGGTTTGGAATGGCTCTTGTCAGTCTCTGCATGCCGAGCCGGCGACCGCTGGCCACGGCCAAGCCCTCGATCGACAATATGATCGCCTATGCGCGCGCGCGGGGCTGTCGGCTGATCATCTCGGACAATTCCGATGATCTCGACAAGGCCGGCTATTATGCGCAGGCTTGCGATGTAGCGACGGTGCTGCAAAATTCGGGCGCGGGGCCGCTCGACAATCTGATGCGGACGGTCGAGGCCGCTGATACGCCTTTTATCCTTCCGGTCGGCGATGACGACTTCATCGAAGAGGTGGCCGGCGCGCCGATGCTCGATCTCGCCCGGCTGCCCGCCGATTGCGTCGGAGCGCGGCCAAGCGTGGTAATTTTCGCCGAAGGGGAGCCGGAACTGCGACGGCTCGACTATGCCTTGCCGGAGGACACCGCTGTCGATAGGTTTCACGCCTATGCCCAACGCCGAGGCGGCTGCAATTCTCTCTATTACAGTTTCTTCAGGCGCGATTCCTTTCTGGCGGTGCACGAGCCCTACTGGCGTCGACGCAGGACCGTGATCGGCGATTTCGACTGGGCGGTGACGACGTCGCTGTTGTTTGAAGGCAAAGTCGTCCACGATCCCTCGACGCTCTATCGCTATGATCTCGGTCGCTGGCGCCGGCAGGCGAGTATAGATGCGACGGTCAGGAGCTTTTATCTCGATGCCGGCCTGCCCGATTGGGCGGCGAAATTCGACACGCTGTTCAAATATATCGACATCTATGTCACGACACAGCGCCCATCGCTGCAACTGTCCGATCTCGATCGGTTGAAAGCGCTCTACACCGCGACGATCGCGCTTCTCGGATCGCTGTTGCGCAACGCGGCCCAGAACGCCGAGCGCTATCGGGGCTTCGAGGATTACGTTGCCGAGATCAAGGCCGCCGTCACCGATCCCAACGACGACCTGTCGAGCGTCTTCGACGCCTGCGCGCGCATCGCCGGACGCATGAAGCCCGGCTTCGAAGACGAACTTCACCAATGGCTGGCCGCCACGCGCGCCGCCGATTGACGCCACTGACGTTCACAGGAGACTATCTATGCTCAACATCATTTCCGAAACCACCGCCCATGGCGGCATGCAGGGCGTGTTCTCGCATGCCTCGGAGGCCTGCAAATGCGACATGACCTTCGCGGTCTTCGTGCCGCCCCAGGCCAAGGACGAATTGTGTCCTGTGCTCTGGTATCTTTCGGGACTGACCTGCACGCACGCCAATGTCATGGAGAAGGGCGAATATCGTCGTCTCGCCGCAGAGCTCGGCCTGATCATCGTCTGCCCCGACACCTCGCCGCGCGGCAACGACGTGCCGGACGAGTTGACCAATTGGCAGATGGGCAAGGGCGCGGGCTTCTATCTCGACGCCACCGAAGCGCCCTGGGCCGAGAATTACCAGATGTACACCTACATCACTCAGGAACTGCCCGAACTGATCGGCAAGACCTTCCGCGCCGACATGACCCGGCAGGGCATTTTCGGCCATTCCATGGGCGGTCACGGCGCGCTCACCATCGCGCTGAAACATCCCGATCGCTTCAAGAGCTGCTCGGCCTTTGCGCCGATCGTCCAGCCTTCGACCGCGGACTGGTCGCGTCCGGCCTTCGAGAAATATCTCGGGACGGACGAACTGACCTGGCGGAAATATGACGCCGTGGCGCTGGTAGAAGACGGCATGACCTTTCCTGAATTCCTGATCGACCAGGGACTCGCCGACAGTTTCCTGCAGACCGGTCTTCGGCCCTGGCTGTTCGAGGAAGCGCTCGAGAACACCGACATGAAGCTGACCTTGCGCAACCACGAGCGCTACGATCACTCCTACTACTTCATTTCGAGTTTCATGGACGATCATCTGCGCTGGCATGCCGAGCGGCTCGGCAAATAAGCAAAAAGCCCGGGAGACCGGGCTTTTTTCGTATGGCGTCTCACCTGTCTGAGCTCAGCATTTCTTCTCCAGCGTTTCCACGCAGGGCTCGCCATCGTCCGCCGGCGCAGGCGCAGATTGTTGGTTGGTCGCCGGTGTCGTCTGCGGCGCGGCTTCGGCCTGGGCGCCGGTTTCCGGCGACGCCGGCGCTTCCGACTTCTTCGGCATGATCACGACCTTCGCCTTGGCGCCGTCTTCCACGGTGGCTGGGGCGGCGGCGTCCGGCTGCGCGGCGTCGTTCAAGCCGGCCTGCGGCACCTTCGCCGGCGTCGCCTGTCCCGCGACGGGGGTTTTGGAGTTCAACAGCGGATCCTGATCCGCGCCGATCACGGGCGCGTTTTTCAGAGGAATGACGACCGGCTTATAGTCTTGCTCGGCGGCCGGCTGCGTTTGTTGTTCGGTCGTCGGCAGGGACGGACGAATCTGCGTCGACAGCGGGGGGGTCATGGGTCAGGCGCTTGACGATCGGCGGTTGGTTCAGGCGATATTCGTAGCGCAGCCGCGCCGCGATGGCTTCCGCCGCCGCCCAGTTCGCTGCGCGCCGGTCGACCGACAGGCTGAGCACGAGATAGCTGCGGACATGGACGGGATGACCCGAGACGACATCGCTCAGCATCACCGAAATTTCGGTCTGCGTCTGCAATCCATCCTCGGTCGGAACCTGCTGGACGCCGACGACATGCACCGTCATCACCGCCCTCGGCATCGGGGTCGGGCGGACGGTTGCGGCGATCGCGTCGTCGAGCCGGTCCTGGATGGCGCTCATCAGCTTCTTGGGCGATCCCGCGTTGCCGGTGACCAGCGCGGCGCGGACCTCGTAGATCTGTGTCGCTTCCGGCAGGCTTTTTGGTCTGGTACCGCAGGCGGTCAGAAGCAGGCCAGCCGCAAAGATGACGACCACGCGCAGAAAAAGCCCCAGCATCGTTCGAATCCCCCATAAGCAAGTGCTTAAGCGACCATGAACGTTTATGGTTAGCGGGGAGTTAACGAGGGCGTGACGCAGCTTAAAACAGCCGATCAGACGATGTGGAAATCATCCGCTTGCAGCGTCGGGGTGTTGGACAATACGCCGATCAGTCGCCGGCCATGCGCTGCGCCGTCCCCGTCCGCATCGTAGAAGAGCGCGCCGGTCTCGCGGATATAAAGTATCCGCGTCGCGTCTCCGAAAGCCTTGCCTTGTCTGAATTCCCCGGCATCCAGCTCGCCCTTGCCGAGGGCCGCGAAGACATCGGCGTCCAGCTCAATCCGATCGTGATCCGATCTGAAGTCGAGAACGGTGTCGATCTCTTTGCCGATATGATCGAAGACGAAGACGTCGTTGCCGCCGCCGCCGGACAGCAGGTCGGCACCGGCGCCGCCGTCGAGATAATCGTCGCCGCCCCGACCATGCAGCCGGTCGTCGCCGCCTTTGCCGAACAGGCGGTCCCGGCCTCCGTCGCCTTCGAGCAGATCGGCGCCGGCGCTTGCGTCATAGGTCGAAAAGCGGTGCTCCACGCTGTCGAGCGTGACGCGCCCCTTTCCGCGGACGATCTCCGCGCCGATTTCATATCCGGAGACGAAGTCGCTTTCCTTCACCAATCCGCGGCCGATCAATTCGGTCAGCACGTCGCGCATGTCGATGCTGGCCCGGAGAGCGTCCTTGTCGGGGATCAGGGCGATATAGCGCCAGGTCTGGTCGTTGTCGCCCGCCCGGAAATCGTCATAGGTGACGATCGTGTAGTCGACGCCTCTGTTGACATAGTGTCCGACGACCGATGCGGGTCGATGTCGAACTCATAGGCATGCGCCCAGACCATCAACTCGGTTGTGATCGTCTGGCTGCCGCCGAGCTCCTTGTCGGTCAGCCACAGATCATAGGCGACATTGAAGTTCCGGGTCTGCCCGTCGATCGTGATGTCATGTGAGAGTACGAAATTCTTGATATCCGAAATCCGGCTGCTCAGGCTGTCCGGCCGCTGCGCGGGCGTCAGTGAAGCGTCCCATGGCTTGTAGCCGACGATGAGCTCGGGATACGCCAGTACATCATCCGACGAAGACGGCCAGTTCCAGGCGAAAGTGATGTCACGGCTGAGATCGGAGGGATCGTATGTAACGGTCTGGCTGTAGTCGACGCCGGACTGGAGATCGCCCTTGTTCCAGACATTGTTGCTGACCTCACGGTCGCCGAGCCTGTAGGCGTCCCAATCCCGCGCCAGTTTCGCCATCACGGATCCGTCGTCTCGTCGGCCTGATGCTGATGCATGGCGCCGAACAGATCGGCTGCAGTCTTCATCTCGACCCAGCGGGCCTTGCGACGGGCTTCCGCTTCCGCGTCAGCTCCCCATTGCGCGATGTTGAAGTCTTCATCGACATGAGCGGCGGTCCAGGCGGCCTCGGCGTCGAGACGACCCTTGGCGAAAGCAAGAGCCAGAAGCGCCGAGCCGGTGAGGGTGGTGATGGTGTGCAGGGCGGCGAGCGCCAGCGGATGGCGATGATCGGCCAAGGCCCTGCGATAGGCGTCGAGCGCCTCTGCCGGCTGCTGTTGATGCATGACGCCGGCGGCCAGGATGAAGCGCGCGCCGAGATCGTCTGCCGCCCAGAACAAGACGGGATCCCAATGCGCCGCCTGGAGATTTGCAAGCCGCTCCGGATGTTCTGCGCGATAGCAGACGAGATCCGTGCCGGCGAAGGAGACGATGTCCTCCGCAACCGCATCGATCTCGCGCGCGATGCCGTCGATGGCGGTGTTGGCGAGACGGGTCGCCGGCATTTTCGCAGGGTTGATCTCTTCGCCCTGAGCGCGCCATTCCGCGGCGACGATCCCGGCCGCGGCCGCCGTCGGCAGGACGAGCGCCGATTTCATCGGCGTCTTGACCGGCCGGCCGTCGAGCAGGATCTGATGACCGCCCTCGGTCTGTTGCACCGACACGTCCTTGTAGAAGCGCTTCGGCAGCGGCCGCTTCATCTGGATTTGCGCCCGTCGGGTAGGGTCCTCATCGGACAGGACCGGCGCGGCGAGGTCGCTGAAAATGTCGCGTAGCGATTGATCGTCTTCAGACATGAGCCAGGATCTCCAAGGGGGCGTGCAGCACGGCGTCGGCGCCGGCGTCCCAGAGGGCGTCGACCGCGCCATAGCCCCAGGATACGCCGAGCGCTTTCGCGCCGGCGGCTTTCGCCATGCCTATATCGTAAATCGAATCGCCGATGACAATGGTCTCGGAAGCGTCGATACCGGCTTCCGCGCAGCATTCGAGCACCATGGCGGGATGCGGCTTGGAGGGGCAATCATCCGCCGTGCGCGACACGAAAAACGTCTTCTCGAAGCCATGCGCATCGACGATCAGGTTCAACCCGCGCCGAGATTTGCCGGTGACGGCGCCGAGAAGCAGATCGTCGCGCGCCGAGAGCGTCGCCATCACATGACCGATGTCTTCGAACAACGGCTCCTGGAAATGCGGCAGAGCGCGGACATCGCCATAGATCGCCTTGTAATGCGCCGTCATTGCCGCCACGCGCTCGTCGATATGCTCCTGACCCATGATGCGGGCGATGGCGCTGTCGAGCGTGATGCCGATGATCGCCTTCGTCGCTTCGTAACTGGGTTCGGGCATGTCGTGATGCACGAAGGTGCGCACCATGACTTCGTGGATGAGGCGGCCGCTGTCGACCAGCGTGCCGTCGCAATCAAACAGGACAAGTTTCAAGGCTCATTCCCCGTAATCGTCGCCGTTGCCTTCCTCGAAGCCGAGCAGGTTCCAAGTCTGGACCATATGCGGGGGAAGGGGGCGGTCACGCGCAGGCGGCCGCCGTCGGGATGCGGAATGTCGATATGGCGGGCATGCAGATGCAGCTTGTTCTGCACGCCGCCCGGGAAATCCCAGCCTTGTTCGGCCTCGAAATATTTGGGATCGCCGATGATCGGATGGCCGATATGGGCGGCATGGACGCGCAGCTGGTGGTGGCGGCCGGTATAGGGCTCCATTTCCAACCAGGTCAGGCGCTGGGCGGCGTGTTCGCGGACACGGTAGTAGGAGACCGCGTGATCGGCGCCGTCGTCGCCATGCTTGGCGACGCGCATGCGGTCGCCGTCCGGCGTCTGTTCCTTGACCAGCCAGGTCGAAATCTTGCCTTCATGCGGCTTGGGCATGCCCTTGACCAGCGCCCAATAGGTCTTTTTGGTGTCGCGCTCGCGGAAAGCGCCGGTCAGCGCCTGGGCTGCGCCGCGGGTCCGGGCGATCACCAGCACGCCGGTCGTGTCGCGGTCGAGGCGGTGGCAGAGGCGGGGCTTTTCGCCGCGCGGGCTGGTCCAGGCTTCCAGCATCTTGTCGACATTGCGCACCACGCCCGAGCCGCCTTGGACCGGCAGGCCATGCGGCTTGTTGAGCACGATGACTTTCTTGTCTTCATACAGCACCATGCGCGACAGGAGTTCGTGATCGCTGGAATGCGAGAGCTCCTTGCCCGACAGGGGCTTGCCCTTCTTCTCGTCGACATCGAGAGGCGGCACGCGCACCGTCTGGCCGGCCTGGACGCGGGTGTCGGATTTCACCCTACCGCCATCAATGCGGATCTGGCCGGAGCGCAGGAGCTTCTGCAGCGGGCCGAAGCCCAGTCCGGGATAATGAACCTTGAACCAGCGATCGAGCCGCATGCCCGCTTCGTCTGTTTCCACCTGTTTATGCTCTACGCCAGCCATCGTCTCAATTTTCCTTTTCGGCAGGCTTTAGAGCAAAGCGCGTCCGAGCGCCAGCCCCGCGAAAACCGCGGCAATCGAGATCACCAGCGTCGCCGCCAGATAGGCGAAGGCGAGCCCGAGATCGCCGCGTTCGAACAGCGTAGCGAAATCGAGCGAGAAAGACGACAGCGTCGTGAAGCCGCCCATGACGCCGGTGACCAGGAGCAGCCGCATCTCCATGGAGGCGCTGAGCCTGCGCGCGATCAATTCCACCAGAAGGCCGATAGCGAAGGAGCCGACGATGTTGACGACCAGCGTGCCCCAGGGGAAGCTCGGGCCGAACAGGCGGGTGGTCAGAACGCCGGTGAGATAGCGGGCGACGGAGCCGAGCGCGCCGCCGAGCGCGACGAGGAGGATGGGGAGCATGGTGATCCTCTCACTGCGGGATGATCGATATGTCCTCACGTCGCATGGCCGATGGGGAGTGTCAAATCGGCGCTGGATGACTTTTCAGTCTCTTGGCGCTACATTGTGAGGCATGAACAGAGATGTCGTGATCGAGAAGCTGAAAGCGCTGGAGCCGAGACTGAGAAATCTCGGCGTCGGCGGGCTTTATCTCTTTGGCTCCGTCGCCCGCGATGAAGCCGGACCGGCATCGGATATCGATCTTTTCATCGACAAAAGCGATCCATCGCGCTTCGGATTTACCGAATTCATGGCGTCCTATGACATTCTGGCCGAAATAGCTCCTCGTGAGAGCCTGTCATACACGACGCGAGAGGGACTTGTAGACTTCTACCGAGCGGACATCGAAGCGACGGCGATCAAGGTGTTCTAGTGATAAGTAGGAACCCGCTACTCCGATTGAAACATATAGAGTTTCATATCGCGAGCGTCATTGAGGCTCTGGAGGGGAAGACGGTCGACGACTACGCAGGGTCATATCTGCTCGAGCGCGCGACTGAGCGTGCAATTTCAATCATCTCAGAAGCGGCCAAGCTCTTGACGCCGGAGTTGCGCGACCAATATTCGTCTGTTCCGTGGATGCAGATCATCGGCATCGGAAATTTGCTGCGGCACGAGTATGAGCGGGTCGACACGATGATCATGTGGGACATAGCCCGGAACCACCTGCCACCGATGCTGATCACGATAAGGCAGATGATTGCAGCCCTGGATGAAGCCGATCCCGCCTAAACGGCCGCCTTCGCCCGCCGGCACAGTTTCTCCAGCGTTTCCAGAAAGGCCGAGCGATCCCGGGGCGAGAAGGCGGCGTTATAGCCCTTGCTTTCGCCAGTTTCACGCAGATGCTGGCCGAGATCGCGCATGGCGGAAGCCATGCCGATATTGGTTTGATCGAAGACCCGGCCGGTCGGGCCGGTCACATGCGCGCCCTTGGCTACGCAGCGCACGGCGAGCGGCACGTCGGCGGTGATGACGATGTCGTTGGTTTTGACCTCGTCGGCGATCCAGTTGTCGGCGGCGTCGAAACCGTTGGACACGATAATGTTGCGCACAAGCGGATCTCGCGACGGGCGCAGGCCCGAATTGGCGACCAGCGTCACCCTCAGGCCATGCCGTTCGGCGACTTTCAGGATTTCGGGCTTCACCGGGCAGGCGTCGGCGTCGACATAGATTTCGATCGTGGACAAGAGAGTTCCGTTAAGAGTGCTGGGGGTCAGGGTTTGGGCGCCGCCGGCGCCTGGGCGCGCGGCTTGGACTCCACTTTCGTGGTCGCCGTCTTGGTTTTGGCCGATGCGCGCGCGCCGTCTTTCGGCGTCCAGGTCTCATAGGCGACGCGATCGACGTTCTCATAGGTCCATGCGCCGCTCCAACTGCCGTCCGCCTGTTCGGAATAGACGGCGAGGCCGACATCTTTGCCGCTGCGAAACAGGATCGAAATCGCCGTATCGCTTTCCGAGGCCGGCGCGGGGGTGAAGACGCCATCGATCATGGATCCGCCGATGCCGGTGCCGGTGAATTTGGTCGAACCGACGACCCAGTTCGCCCTATAGGTTTCGCCGTTGCGCGTGACGGTGATTTTCCCTGATACGCCGCCGATCCGTCGGCATTGCCGCCATTCACCAGCCACGAGCCGGTGGGATCGGCCAACGCCGGCGCGGCGAACGCAGCGGCGAGAAGGAGACCTGTAAGCCAGGCGCGCATGGACGGCTCCGTGAATCGCGTTTTCAAGCAAGAAGACTATCAGGCGCGGGCGCGGTCCGTCCACACCGGCAGGAGATCGCCGTCCATCGGTTCGGCGCAATGGACGCCGCGGGCGATGGCGCGGGCCATGACGGCCGCAGCCGCCGCCGACAGCGCCACGAAATCCATCGGCTCTGGTCTGCGCCCGGATGCGCCGGTCGCCAGCGTGAAGACGATGTCGCCGTCGAACGGCGTATGCGAGGGCCAGAGCGCATGGGCGAAACCATCATGCGCCGCCATCGCCAGCCGCTTGGCTTCGGCCTTGGTCAGCACGGCGTCGGTGGCGATCACGGCAATGGTGGTGTTGGCGTCTTTCGGTTGGCCCAGATCCATCTTGGTGAAGATCTTGGTGGCGTCGTCCGGCAGCCGCGGCGGCAGGCCTAGCCCGCCGAATTCGCCGTCGAGCTCGAAGGCGGCGGCGCGGAAACAGGGCGTGGCGCCGAAGGTGGCGGAGCCCAGCGCATTGACGGCGGCGAGAGCGCCGACGGTAAAGCCACCCGGCAGAATGGCGGAGGCCGAACCGAGCCCGCCCTTGAGCCCCGCCGTCAGCGCGCCCGCGCCGGCGCCGACCGAGCCGAGCTCGAACTCGACCGAAGCTGAGAGCGCCGCCTCGTAGCCGAGATCGCGATAGGGCGAGTGGCGTCCCCAGCTCTTATCGCCGCCGTTCAGGAGGTCGAAGAGGATGGCGGCGGGCACGATCGGCACTCTGACCGGACCGACCGCAAAGCCGCGGCCTTTTTCACGCAGAGCCGATTGCACGCCGGAGGCGGCGTCGAGGCCGAAGGCCGAGCCGCCCGACAGCGTGATGGCGTCCACCTCCTGAACCGTGTTGTGCGGCTCCAGGAGATCCGTTTCGCGTGTTCCAGGCGCGCCGCCCATCACATGCGCGGCGGCCACCGCTGGCGGATCGCAGAGAATCGCGGTCACTCCGGACTTCAGCCGATCATCCGTCGCATGCCCCACAGAAAGACCGGCGACATCTGTGATGCGGTTGCGCGGACCCATTTTCATAGAGATCTCCGTGGTTTCGAGGCAAACGCTCAAAGTTCGAGTCACCGATCTGAGACATTGAATCCGGCTGACTGCACAAGCCTCTGACGCGACTTACTCCACCGTCACGGCCGGCTCGAAGCGCTCACCCGTCCAGCGCATGAGCGTGAAGGGATTGGTCTCCAGTTCATGGCTCTTGGTGAAGCGGACTGGCCCTATGGCGGTGTCGAACGGCGTGTCGACAAGCGCTTCGGCGAGGTCGGCGCCGCTGTTGGCGGAAATTTCGGCGGCGTCGATAGCGATGGTCACGCCGCCGCCGCCGCGGGCAGGGCGTAGCCATCGGCAGACTGCCCGGTGGCGGCCAGCGCCTCGACGATCGCCTTGGCGTCCGGCTGCTCGGTCCAGTCGGGCGTCGTCACGGCGAGGACGCCCGATTCCAGCGGCGCATCCATATCCACGGCGTTCAAGGCGTCGCCGCCGAGGAAGACCAGCGGCAGGCCCGCTTTCTTGGCGTCGCGCGCCATCACCGCCATGTCCGCGCGGTCGGCGGCGGCGAAGACATGGGTGACGCCGGCTTTGGCAAGCCGCCGCATGAGCTGCGTCTGCACCTCCTGGGCAGGGCGGAACGTATCGGTGAAGGTCGGTTTCAGCCCCTGCGTCTCCAGCGCATTGCGCACCCATTCGGCGGTGTCGCGGCTGGTGATCGTGCCGTCGTCGAGAATGGCGAAGGGTTTGTCGGCCCAATAGCGGCGGATGGTCTCGGCGAGACGTTCGCGTTCGGCCTGCGGGCCCGGCGCGAGGCGAAAGAGCGGCCAGCCATGCCTGAGCGCGTCTTCCATGGGGATGGGCGCGCGGATGCCGATGGTGATCACCGGGATCTTCGCTTCGGATAGGGGCGCGAGCGATCCGTCGAGCGAGTCCGTGCAGAGAAAGCCCACCGCCGCCTGGACGCCCGCCGCCTTGATCATGTCGGCGAGTTTCGGGCCGGAGCCGTCCTCGCAACTCTCGCTCAGCATCACCAGTTGAGCTCTGTCGCCGGCTGCGGCGTTCGCTCCGCGCCGCGCCTGATCGCCCAGCAGTCCCAGCGCGTCGCCCTCCGGCGCCACGACGGCGATCTTGATCGGCGCGGACAGCGCTGAAGGCGCGAACGCCGCGACGAGGGCGGCGAGGAGGAACGGCTTGATCGACATAGGTTTTCGTCCCCTGGGGATGAATGCGCATCAAAAGCCGTATTGGCGCAATTTCGCAAGCGCCTATCGCGTCGCTTCGAACTTTTTCAATCCTTCATCTGTATATAGCCTGTCACCAAACAAACGAAGGCGGGAAGACATTGGTCGAATCCAAACTCTATCGCGACGCCATGGCGCGTTATGCCGGACATGTGCAGATCGTCACCACGGCGTTCAACGGCGAGAGACGCGGCGTGGCGGTCACGGCGGCCTGCTCGGTGTCGGACGCGCCGCCGACGGTGCTCGTCTGCCTCAACCACCATAATGAGAAGAACAAGATCTTTTTCGACAGCGGCGTCTTCGCGCTCAATTCGCTTGCGGCCCATCACCAGCCGCTGAGCCATGCGTTTTCCGGTCTGGAAAAGCTGACCATGGACGAGCGCTTCGCCCGGGGCGAGTGGGACGTGCTGGCCACCGGCGCGCCGGCGCTCAAGGATGCCGTGGCGACCTATGATTGCCGCATTGCACAGATGATTCCTTACACGACCCATACGATTTTGATCGGCGAAGTCGCATCTCTGCGACTGGGCGGTCAGGATGCCGCGCTGGTCTATATGGACCGCTCCTATCATTCGCTGTAGTCTGGCGCGGACGGATGCCCGCGCGTCGCGCCGGGTCGAGAGGAGTTCGCCTGATGGTCCAGACCGCGCTGCCCGCTTCGATCGACGAAACGCTGCGGCTTCTGGAAGGTCAGGATTATCTGGCCGGTCGGCCGCTCGCCACAGTGCTCTATCTCGCGCTGAAGCTAAAGCGGCCGCTGTTTCTCGAAGGCGACGCCGGCGTCGGCAAGACGGAGATCGCCAAGGTGCTTGCCAAGGGGCTGGGCCGCGAGCTCATCCGGCTGCAATGCTATGAGGGGCTCGACGTCTCCTCCGCCGTCTATGAATGGAATTACCCGGCCCAGATGCTGGATATCCGACTGGCGGAGGCCGAAGGCGTCACTGATCGCGGACGGCTCGAAAAAGATTTGTTTTCGGAAAAGCATCTGATTCGTCGGCCGGTGCTGCAGGCTCTATCCAATGCCTCGGGCGCGGCGCCGGTGTTTCTGATCGACGAACTCGACCGCACCGACGAAGCTTTCGAAGCCTTCCTGCTCGAAATCCTGTCCGATTATCAGGTGACGATCCCGGAGTTCGGCACGATCAAGGCCGCCGAGCCGCCGCTCGTCATCATCACCACCAATCGCACCCGCGAAGTGCATGACGCGCTCAAGCGCCGTTGCCTCTATCACTGGGTCGATTATCCCAGCGCATCACTGGAACTCGCCATCGTGAAGCGCAAGGTTCCCGGTTGCAACGAGCGGCTGGCCTCCGAAATCGTCGGTTATGTGCAGCGGCTGAGGACGCTCGATCTGTTCAAGAATCCTGGAATCGCCGAGACGATCGACTGGGCCACCGCGCTCACCGAACTCGATCGCGTCGCGCTCGATCCCGAAACCATTTCCGACACGGTCGGCGCGCTGCTCAAATATCAGGAAGACATCGCTCGAATTCAGGGCGGCGAGGGGCGCCAGGCGCTTGACGCCGTCAAGGCCGAACTGTTGGCGGCGGGCTAGGCGAGGCCATGATCGAGGGTCGTTCGAGCGTTCAGGACGGTCTCGTCGTTCCCCGGTCGCGCCGGGCGCGGGCCGCTTCGCCGACAATATCGTGCATTTTTCCCGCGCCCTGCGCCGCGCCGGCCTGAAGATCGGCCCGGGCGCGGTGATCGACGCGATCGAGGCGGCGGAAGCGATCGGGGTCGGCTCCCGCGACGAATTCCACACGGCGCTGTCGGCCACGCTGGTCAAGCGGCATGAAGACATGGCCGTGTTCGACGAAGTGTTCGAGATTTTCTGGCGGCCGCGAGATTTCGAGGGCAAGCTGATCCAGATGCTGTCGCGGATGACGCCGGATCTGGGAGAGAAGGAAAAGCCGCGCCCGGCGCAGGCGCGCGCCACGGATGCGCTCTACGCCGAACGGCCCGAGCAGACGCGGGAACGGCAAGAGATCGAGATCGATTCCCGCTTCTCCGTCTCCGAGCGTGAGACGTTCCGGCAGATGGATTTCGCGCAGATGAGCGCCGTCGAACTGCGCGAGGCGCGGGCGGCGCTCGCGAAACTCACGCTGCCGATGGACGAGGTTCTGACCCGGCGCTTCGAGCCCTCCAAGCGTCCCGTCCGCTTCGACGCCCGCGCCACGCTGCGGGCGGCCATGCGCACCGGCGGCGACCTGATGCTGCCGAAATGGCGCAAACGCCGGCGGGTGCAGCCGCCCCTGGTGGTGCTCGCCGATATCTCCGGCTCGATGAGTCAGTATTCGCGCATCTTCCTGCATTTCATGCATGTGCTGACCGAGCGCCGCAAGCGGGTGCATACGTTCGTGTTTGGCACGCGGCTGACCAACGTCACGCGCGCCATGCGTCACCGCGATCCCGACGAGGCGGTGGCGCTCTGCCTCGGCTCGGTCAAGGACTGGTCGGGCGGCACCCGCATCGGCGAGACGCTCAAGGAATTCAACCGTCGCTGGGCGCGCCGGGTTCTGGGGCAGGGCGCGACCGTGCTGCTGATCACCGACGGGCTGGAGCGCGACGACGCCGCACTCTTGGCCCAGGAGACCGACCGGCTGCATCGCTCCTGCCGCCGGCTGATCTGGCTCAATCCGCTGCTGCGCTTCGAGGGTTTCGAGGCGCGGGCGCGCGGCGTCATCGCCATGGCCGCCCATGTCGACGAACTCAGGGCCGTGCATAATCTGGACGCCATCGGCGATCTCGCCAAAGCGCTGTCTAGCGTCCCCTCGCGCGACGCCGATCCGCGCCGTTTCCTGCCCGAAAGACGAAAGGACTGACCGCCATGCCGCATGATCCGCTGGATATCGCAGAGGCTTGGACCGGAGAGGGCCGCAGCGTGGCGCTCGCCACCGTCATCGAAACCTGGGGCTCGGCGCCGCGACCGGTGGGGTCGCATCTGGTGATCGACGCCGACGGCAATTTCGAAGGCTCGGTGTCCGGCGGCTGCGTGGAAGGCGCTGTCATTTCCGAGGCGCAGGACGTCATCGCCTCGGGCGAGGCGAAACTGCTGGAATTCGGCGTCGCCGACGAGACCGCCTGGCGCGTGGGCCTGTCCTGCGGCGGCCGCATCGCCGTCTATGTGGAAAGGATCGCCTGATGAAGCGCGCGGATCTCGTCCGGTTGAACGCGCTGAGGGCGGAGCGGCGCGCGTCCGTCTATGTCGCGGATCTCGATCAGGGCGACGGGCGGTTGATTGCGGAGGGAGAGGTTGTCGACGACAGTCTCGCCGCAGCCGTCAGATCGGCTTTTCGCACCGGTAAATCGGTGCAGGTCGAGATCGACGGAAAGCGTTTGTTCCTCAATGTCCAGGTTCCGCCGCCGCGCATCGTCGCCATCGGCGCCGTCCACATCACACAGGCGTTGGCGCCGATAGCGGCCATTGCCGGCTTTGATTTGAGCGTCATCGATCCGCGCACCGCTTTCGCGACGCCGGAAAGGTTCGAGGGCGTCGATCTCGTCGCCGATTGGCCGGAGGATGTGTTGGAGGCGCGGCCGCTCGACGCCTATACGGCGCTGATCGCGGTGACGCATGATCCGAAGATCGACGACTTTCCGATCGCTGCAGGCTTGAGGGCCGGCTGCTTCTATGTCGGCGCGCTCGGCAGCCGCAAGACGCATGCAAAGCGGGTGGAGCGGTTGTTGGCGCTTGGCCTGACCGAGGATCGGATCGCCCGCATCGATGCGCCCATCGGGCTCGATATCGGCGCAATCAGCCCGGCTGAAATCGCGGTGTCGGTTTTGGGCGCGGTCATCCAGTCTTTCCGGCGTCGCGACATCCGTTGATCCACACAAACAAAAAGCGCGTCAGCCGGTAGGCGACGCGCTCTCATTCCGGAACCGGAAGACCAAGATTACTTGATCTTGGTTTCCTTGAACTCGACGTGCTTGCGCACGACCGGGTCATACTTGGTCTTGACCATCTTCTCGGTGAAGGTGCGGCTGTTCTTGGTGGTCACGTAGAACGTGCCGGTGTCAGCCGTCGAGAGAAGCTTGATCTTGATGGTGGTTGCTTTCGCCATGGTCGTACTGCCCTTAAAAAGTTGACGCCGTGAAAACCGGTGAGGCCACGGCGAAATCTGGCGCGAAACTACGCATAAAGCCTGGAAAGTCAAGTCCGGCGCGGATGAAAAATCAGGCGGTAGAGAGCGAAGACCACGAAGACCACGAAGAAGGCCGTCAAAGTCCAGGCGAAACCATCGGTTCCGCCGAGATCCATGCCCGCGCCGATCGCCGCAGGACCGGCCACCGTGCCGACCGCATAGAAGAAAATGAATGCCGCGTTGGCGGCGGCGAGGTCGGAGCCCGAGAATCGCTGCCCTATGAGACTCAGACCGACCGTGTAGAGACCGGCGACCACGCCGCCCCAGATCAAGAGCAGCACCGCGAGCTTGACCCAGGAGGACGACGCATGCGGCAGCAGGAAAGCGCCGATGAGACCGATCACGCCCATGGTCAGAAGCAAGAGGCGGCGGTCGCGAATGCGGTCCGCCATCAGTCCGATCGGGATCTGCAGCGCCACATTGCCGATCGCCATCACCGTCAGCAGCGTGCTCGCCTGGGATTCGGTGAAGCCCAAACGCGTCGCATAGACCGGAAGCAAAGCCAGCCCGCCCGCTTCGACCGCGCCGAAGACGAACACTCCCATGATGGCGGTCGGCACGGCGAATGTATAGCGCAGGAAATGCTGGCGCGGCTTCTCGTCGAGATAGGGGCTTTCCTTGCGGGCGATGAAGATCGGGATCGCGGCCAGCGTGATCACCAGCGCGCCGATCACGAAGGGCAGCACGCCCTGCGTTCCGACCAGCGAGAAGATCGCCGTGCCGCCGGCGAAGCCCATGGACAAGACCGTGGCGTAGACGCCGAGCACGAAACCGCGTTTCGACGGCGGCGCCGCGTGGTTGATCCAGAATTCCGACAGAATGAACAGCGTGGTCGTTGCGCCGTGGAAGACGATGCGCAGCGGAAACCAGGCCCAGAAATTCTCGATATAGTAGAAGCCGAGCGAACTGATCGCGGCGACGAAAACCGCCCAGATCATGGTGGTCGCCACGCCGTAATCATGGGCGAGCTTGGTGGTGATCGGGGCCGCGATCATCGCGGCGATGCCGGCGGTGGCGGTGTTCAGGCCGTTCAGCGACGAGGGAATTCCGCGCTGTTCGAGCAGCAACGACAAGAGAGGAAGCCCGAGACCGATGGCGATGCCCACGGCGGAGATGGACGCAATCGCAGCGATCAGCGAAGGCCAATGGATCGCCTCGCTCTCGCCTCCCAAGGGTTCACTCATGCAAACTTCACTTTCAAGGGCTCGATTCCTGCTCGCTGCGCACACGCGTGTCTCGCCGGCGGCTCCAGACAGTTAGACGGCTCAGGGCCGGATTTCAAAGCCTGGACGCGCATTTTCCGGTAATTTTTAAAGATGTCAGGATTCGGGCTTCGGTTCTTCTCCACCGAATCCGTGCATACGCGCGCCCCATTGCAGTCCGATGACAGCGCCCTTGATGGGCTGAATGGTCGTCAACGCCAACAGCAGGGTCACCGGCGTCCAGATGGCCAGATGCGTCCAGTTGGACGCCGGCCAGACGAGATCGGTCATCATGAAGCCGCCGACCACGATATGGCCGACCACGACGATGGAGAGATAGGCCGGCAGATCGTCGGCGCGCTGATGGGTCATGTCTTCGCCGCAGACCGAGCAGACGTCGACCGGTTTCAGATAGGCCTTGAACAGGCGACCTTGGCCGCAATGCGGGCAGCGGCAGAACAGGCCTCGCTTGACGGCGCCCCAGATGTCGCGCGGCGGGCGTTCGCTCGCCGGTGCATTGGTCCAGACTGCGCTGTCTTCGATCTCGGCCATGGGTCTCTCCTTGGGCTTTGGGTCACCGTCTCCCACGAGGCGGTCTTGTGCCCGGCGTCTTGCGCGCCGGTTCGCGTCCGCGCTTACCCGATTTGTGGAAGGAGCGCGTGGCCGTCGGCATTTTGCGGCCCTCGCTCAGAATATCGAAACGCAGCGCTCCGGCAAGCGGAACCGCTTCGGCGAGCCTCACCCTCACGGGATCGCCCAGCCGGAAGCCGAGGCCGGATTTGTCACCGGTCAGGGCCTGATGCGCCTCGTCGTAGATATAGTAGTCGCGGCCGATCGTAGATACGGGCACGAAGCCGTCGGCGCCATAGGCGGGCAGTGAGACAAATAGTCCCGACTTGGTGACGCCGGAAATGCGGCCGTCGAATTCCTCGCCGATGCGGCCGGCGAGATGATGGGCGATCAGCCGCTCGATCGTCTCGCGTTCGGCCGCCATGGCGCGGCGTTCGAAGGTGGAGATCTCGGCGGCGATATCCTCGAGTTGCTCTTCCTCCTCGGGCCGCAGCCCGCCCGCGCCGAGCCCGAGCGAGGCGACCAGCGCCCGGTGCACGATCAGGTCGGCATAGCGGCGGATCGGCGAGGTGAAATGGGCGTAGCGCAACAGGTTCAGGCCGAAATGACCCATATTGGCGGGGCTGTAGACGGCCTGGCTCTGCGAACGCAGCACCATCTCGTTGACCATGGCCTGATAGGGCTTGCCGTCGGCCTTCTGGAGGATCGTATTGAAATTGTTGGAGCGCAAAGCGCCGTGCGCCAGCGTGATGTCGAGGGTGACCAGGAATTGCCGGAGCGTCTCCTGTTTGGCCAAGGAAGGCTGATCATGGACGCGATAGATCAGCGGCTGTTTCTTGGTCTCCAAGGTCTCGGCGGCGCAGACATTGGCCTGGATCATCATCTCTTCGATGAGCTTGTGCGCGTCCAGCCGTTCCGGCACATAGACGCGATCGACCGTGCCGTCGGGCTTCAGGAGGATCTTGCGCTCGGGCATGTCGAGTTCGAGCGGCTGGCGACGGTCGCGGCCGTTCTTCAGGATCGCATAGGCGTCCCAGAGCGGCTTGAGGATCGGTTCCAGCAGCGGGCCGGTCTTGTCGTCGGGCGCGCCGTCGATCGCCGCCTGGGCCTGCTGGTAGGAGAGCTTGGCGGCGCTGCGCATCATGATGCGATGGAAGGTGTGGCCGGCCTTGCGGCCTTCCTTGAGAAGATCATGCGCACGGCGAGCGCCGGGCGGTCGACATTTTCCTTGAGGGAGCAGAGATCGTTGGAAATCCGCTCCGGCAGCATGGGCACGACGCGGTCGGGGAAATAGACCGAATTGCCGCGCTTCAGCGCTTCGCGATCGAGACCCGAAAAGGAGCGGACATAATAGGAGACGTCGGCGATGGCGACGACGACGATCACGCCGCCCGGATTGTCGGGCGAGGGATCGGGCTCGGCCCAGACGGCGTCGTCATGGTCTTTGGCGTCGGCGGGGTCGATGGTGATCAGCGGCAGATGCCGCCAGTCGTCGCGATCCTTCATGTCGGCGGGGCCGGCTTCGTCGGCCTCGCGCAATACGGCGTCCGGGAAAATGTGGGGAATGCCATGGGCGTGGATGGCGATCATCGAAATCGCCTTTTCCGAAGCGACCGAGCCGATCACCGAAACCACCTTGGCGCGCTGCAGGCCGAAGCGGCCGATTTTCAGCGTTTCGACCTCGACCAGATCGCCGTCCTTGGCGTCGCCGACGAAGGAGGGATCGACCTCGATCTCCATGCCGCGCTTTTCGATCGGCATGATGCGGCCGCCCGCGCCCTGGGAGCGAAACACGCCCAGCGCCGCGTTCTTGCGCTTGTCGATGATCTTGACGACGCGGGCCGTATAGGCCGGGCCGCCGCGATCCTTGTTGACGAAGATCTTGGCGACGACGCGATCGCCCAAACCCGCCACCGGCGCTTTCGACTTCGACCGTTCGGAGGAGCGGCGGATCAGCACAGCGGGCGCCACGCCGTTCTCGTCGTCCCATTCTGCGGGCCGGGCGATCAGCTCGCCCGAGGAATCGCGCAGCGTGATGTCGAGCACGGTGACGGGCGGCAGCGAGCCGGGACGCATCAGCGTCTTGCGGTTCTTCTCCACCATGCCGTCGTCCTCGAGCGAGCGCAGAAGCTCTTTCAGCTCGATGCGCTGCTCGCCCTTCAGGCCGAACGCCTTGGCGATGTCGCGCTTGGTGGCGAGATCGGGATTGTCCTGAATGAATTCGAGGAGAACCTCGCGCGTCGGCGCCACGCCCTGAATGATTGCGGAACGGCTGGTGGTTTTCTGATCCGGTTTGCCCGTCCGGGATCTCGGCGCCTTGGACACTGAGCTCAGCTCTCCTTCGATTTCGTCTTGGCAGCGGCCTTGGTCTTGGTCGCGCTGGTCTTGGCCGTCGCGGTCTTGGCGGCGGTCTTCGTCGTCTTGGCCTTCGTCGCCGCCTTCTTGGGCGCAGCGCCCTCGGCGTCCGCAGCAGCGGCCTTCTTCGCCGGCGCCTTCTTGGCGGCCGGCTTCTTACCAACGCCCGCCTTGGCCGCGCGTTCCGCGATCAGGACCAGAGCCTGTTCGATCGTGACGCTTTGCGGATCCGTGCCCTTGGGAATGGTGGCGTTGACCTTTTCCCAATTGACGTAAGGACCGTATTTGCCGTCGCGGACGGTGATCTTGCCGCCGTCGGGATGGTCGCCGAGCTCCTTGAGCGCGGCGGGCGCCGAGCGGCCGCGACCGGGACCCTTGGCGGCCTTGTCGGCGATCACTGAGACGGCGCGGTTGAGACCGATCGAGAAGACGTCCTCGACGCTTTCCAGATTGGCGTAGCCGCCGTCATGCAGCAGGAACGGTCCATAGCGGCCGATGCCGGCGGAGATCATCTTGCCGGTTTCGGGGTGTTGGCCGACATCGCGCGGCAGGTTGAGAAGCGCAAGCGCCTTTTCATGGTCCATGCTGTCGGGTGTCCAGCCCTTGGGCAGGCTGGCGCGCTTGGCCTCCTTGCCGTCGCCGCGCTGGACGTAAGGTCCGAAACGGCCCGAACGCAGCGAGATGTCCTCTCCGGTCATCGGATCGGCGCCGAAGGAGACGGGTTCGCTCGACACCGAGCCTTCGGCATCCGCGGAATCCGCCGACAATTGCCGGGTGAAATTGCAATCCGGATAGTTGGAGCAGCCGATGAAGGCGCCATAGCGGCCGAGCTTCAGCGACAGCTTGCCGGTGCCGCAGACCTGGCACACCCGCGGATCGCCGCCGTCTGCGCGGGCCGGAAACAGCAGCGGCGCCAGCGCCTCGTTCATCGCGTCGATGACGTCGGAGACGCGAAGCTCCTTGGTTTGCTCGATCTGGGAGAAGAACTCCTTCCAGAAATCGCGCAACACGTCCTTCCAGTTCAAATCGCCGGCGGAGATGCTGTCGAGCTTCTCCTCGAGCGAGGCGGTGAAATCATACTCCACATAGCGTGTGAAGAAATTTTCCAGGAAGGTAGTGACGATGCGGCCTTTGGCGTCCGGTACGAGCTTGCGCTTGTCGATCGCGACATAGCCGCGATCGCGCAGCGTCGCGAGGGTGGACGCATAGGTTGAGGGCCGGCCGATGCCGAGTTCTTCCATGCGCTTGATCAGCGTCGCTTCCGAATAGCGCGGCGGCGGCTCGGTGAAGTGCTGGCTGGCGTCGATCTTTTCCTTGGCGAGGCTTTCCTTGGCGCGGATATCCGGCAAGCGGCCGTCTTCCTCCTCGCCGGAATTGTCCTCGATCTCCTCGCGCTGATCGGTATAGGCGGCGATGAAGCCGTCGAACTTGATCACCGAACCGACGGCGCGAAGGCCGGCGACGCGTCCGGCGTTCTCCGCGATGATTTCGGCCGTGGTTCGCTCGATGTCGGCGCTCGCCATCTGGCTGGCGATGCCGCGCTTCCAGATCAGGTCATAGAGACGGAACTGGTCGGCGTCGAGGAACTTGCGCACGCTGTCCGGCGTGCGGGTGAAGTCGGTCGGGCGGATGGCTTCGTGGGCTTCCTGGGCGTTCTTGGCCTTGGTGGAATAGAGCCGCGCCTTATCCGGCACATAGCGGGCGCCGAATTGCTGGCCGATGGCGCTGCGGGCCGCGTCGATCGCTTCCGGCGCCATCTGCACGCCGTCGGTACGCATATAGGTGATGAGACCGGCGACTTCGCCGCCGATATCCATGCCTTCGTAGAGCTTCTGCGCCACCTGCATGGTGCGCGAGGCGGAGAAGCCAAGGCGGGAGGAGGCCGCCTGCTGCAGCGTCGAGGTGGTGAAGGGCGGCGAAGGATTGCGCTTGACGGGCTTGGCCTCGATGCTTTCGACGCGATAGGACGCGCCTTCCAGCATGGACTTCAGGTCTTTCGCCTGCACGCCGTCGCCGATGGAGCGGGGCTGAAGCTTCTTGCCGTCTGCCGAAACCAACCGGGCTTCGAACGTGTCGTTGCGGGGTGTCCGCAAGAGCGCCACGATGTTCCAGTATTCCTCGGCGACGAAGCGTTCGATCTCGGCTTCGCGGTCGCAGACCAGACGCAGCGCCACGGACTGCACGCGGCCTGCAGATTTCGCGCCGGGAAGCTTGCGCCACAGCACCGGCGAGAGGTTGAAGCCGACGAGGTAATCCAGCGCGCGGCGGGCGAGATAGGCGTCGACGAGCGGCGCGTCGATGTCGCGCGGATCGGCCATCGCGTCGAGCACGGCCTTCTTGGTGATGGCGTTGAACACCACGCGCTTGACCGGCTTGTCGCCGATGACCTTCTTCTTCTTCAGAATGTCGAGAACGTGCCAGGAAATCGCTTCGCCTTCGCGATCCGGGTCGGTTGCGAGAAACAGTCCGTCGGACTTCTTCACCGCGTCGGCGATTTCGTTCAGCCGTTTCTGCGAGGCGGCGTCGACTTCCCAGGACATCTCGAAGTCTTCGTCCGGACGGACCGATCCGTCCTTGGCCGGAAGGTCGCGCACATGGCCGAAAGAGGCGAGAACCTTGTAGTTCGAACCGAGATATTTGTTGATCGTCTTTGCCTTCGCAGGCGATTCCACCACCACTACATTCATTATCGACATTCCGCCTGACGGCTTCAGATTGTGGTTTTGTTGACCCTTTCGCCGCTTGCGAGAGGGAAATCTTGCTGGCTTGGCGTCCAGACTTCGCCGCGCTTATAGCCTTGCTACGCTGGGCAATGCAATCCATGGGCCAGACAAACCTTTCCGGATCGCCGTTGCAATCAATACAACGCGCCACAACCATAAAATGTTATGCAATTTGTTGCAATCTGAAATCAGTCGTCTATACTAACCTTAAGTCAGTACTGGCTCGTGAATCTATCACAGGTAGAGATTGGTTGTGCGATGGATAGACGATTGGAAGCAGGCTCCACGGCCGTGGCGACCTCCTGGGAGCGCATCTCCTATATCAAACAGATGCTGGCGGAACTGTCCCAGGTGGCGCGAGCCGAGCGCGCCGACCTTCTGGTCTATCTGATCGAGATGGCGTTTACCGAGGCAGGCGACCTGCTCGAGGCGCGGCCGCGTCAGGCCATATCGAGCGACACCAGGCCGCCGGGGTGGCGGTAGAGCCTGCCGGCCAGATCAAGCTCCAAGAGCACGAGATAGACGGTTTGCGCCGACGCGCCAGTGTGGCGAATGACGTCGTCTATCTCCACCGGGCTCGGCCCGAGCGCATCGATGATGCGCTGGCGGTCGCTGTCGGATGGCGGCGACAGATGCGCGCCGTCGCCCTCTCGCGGCGGTTCCTGCGCTTCGGGCGGCGAAAACAGGTCGCGCTCGGTGATCGGAGCCATCGCCCGTATCACATCCTCCGGTTCGGTGACGATCTGCGCGCCGTCCTTGATCAGGCCATTGGCGCCCTTGCAGCGCGGGTCGAGAGGCGATCCGGGGGCGGCGAAGACCAGCCGACCGAATTCGGCGGCGTAACGGGCTGTAATCAACGAGCCCGACCGTTCCGCCGCCTCCACCACCACCAGGCCGAGGCCGATGCCGGCAATCAGGCGGTTGCGCCGTGGAAAATCGCGGGCGCGCGGCTCCCAGCCGAACGGCATTTCGCTGACGGCCGCGCCGCCTCGCGCGACGATATCGCGCAGCAGATCGAGATTTTCGGGCGGATAGGGACGGTCGAGCCCGCCGGCGAGAATGGCGATCGTGCCGCTGTCGAGACTGGCGCGATGGGCGGCGGCGTCGATGCCGCGCGCGAGTCCGGAGACGGTGGCGTAACTGGCCCGGCCCAAATCCTTGGCGATCAGGCTCGCGAACTTGGCGCCCGCCACAGAGCAGTTGCGGGAGCCGACGACCCCGACGGCGACATTGCGCAAAATCTTGGGATCGCCTTCGACCGCGATCAGCGGCGGGGCCGCCTCGATCTGGCGAAGCGCCTGCGGATAATCCGGCTCGCCAATGCCGATGAAACGGGCGCCGCGTCGGGCCGCTTCGTTCAGTTCGGCTTCCGCTTCTTCGCGGCTGGCCACGCGGATCGGTCGGGTCGAGCCGCCGCGCGCCGACAGTTCCGGCAGCATGTCCAGCGCGGTTTCGGCGGAGCCGAAATGGTTGATGAGATCGCGGAAGGTCGCAGGGCCGACATTGTCGGACCGGATCAGCCTCAGCCAGGCGATCCTTTGTCGGTCGGAGAGCGCTATTCCCTTGGCGCTCCCCTGGGACATGGAGCCTTACCCCTTCTTGCCGATCTTACTTTCCGTGCCCGACAGCAGCCGGGAAATATTGGCGTGATGCTTGGCGTAGGCGATGACCGTCATCACGGCCGCGACAGCGGCGATCTTCGGATCTCCGGTCAGATATTGCACCACCGGCACAACCAGCATTGCAACCAGAGCGGATAGAGAAGAGTAGCGTGTGATGGCCGCCGTTGCAATCCAGACCAGCAGAAAAAGCAGACCCATCCGCCAGTTGAGGCCGAACATCACGCCGATATAGGTCGCCACGCCCTTGCCGCCCTTGAAGCCCAGCCAGACCGGGAAGATATGGCCGATAAAGGCCGCAAAACCGGCGATCACGCCCGCTTCGACACCGAGGAAGGCGTAGGCGAGGGCCGCCGGAACCGTGCCCTTGACCGCATCCAGCAGCAGCGTAGCGGCCGCCAGCTTCTTGTTGCCGGTGCGCAGCACATTGGTCGCGCCGATATTGCCCGAACCGATCGAACGGACATCGCCGAGGCCGGCGAGCCGGGTCAGGATCAGGCCGAACGGCACCGAGCCCGAGAGATAGCCGAGAATGAGGGCGATGAGCGCGGGCATGGCCGCGATGTTCCAGGTGGTGAGCGAATCCATGCGATCCCCCTCTAGTAGATGGTCTATGCGCCGGTATCTAGCGCGAAATCCCGCTGGCGCATAGGCGCGGAGCGCCGACTGCGCCGCGATCAGCTGGCAAAAACTATGATATCGGGCGAGCCCGCAGGCCCGCCGTGGTCGTTACGGGCCGAACACCTGCTTGCCGCCCACATAAGTCGCCACCGCCCGGCCCGAGAAGCGGGCGTTTTCGAACGGCGTGTTCTTGGAGCGGGAGATTAGGTCTTCCTTGATGCAGAGCCAGGGCTCGTCGAGATCGATCAGGGTGACATCCGCGGGCGCGCCCGGCTTCAGCGTGCCGCCCGGCAGGCCGAAAATCTCAGCCGGACGGGTGGACAGCGCGTCGATCAGACGTTTCAGCGACACGGAGCCATCATGATGCAGCCGGAGCGCCGCCGAGAGCAGCGTTTCCAGGCCGATGGCGCCATCGGCGGCCTCGGCGAAGGGCAGGCGCTTGGTGTCGACGTCCTGCGGATCATGCGAGGAGACGATGATGTCGATATCGCCGCGCGCCAGGGCTTCGACCATGCCGACGCGATCGTCCTCGGAGCGGAGCGGCGGATAGAGCTTGAAGAAGCTTCGATATTCGCCGATGTCGTTTTCATTCAGCGCCAGATTGTTGATCGACACGGCGCAGGTGGCGCGGGCGCCGCGCTCGCGAGCGAGTTTGACGGCGTCCACGGAGCCGGGAACCGACAGTTGCGCGGCGTGATAGCGGCCGCGGGTGAGGGCGGCGACGCGGAGATCGCGTTCGAGCGGGATGATCTCGGCCTCGCGCGGAATGCCTGACAGGCCCAGCCAGCTTGCGAGCAAGCCTTCATTCATCACGCCTTCGGAGCCGAGATATTTGTCGCGGGCTTCGAGCGCGATCACCGCGTCGAAATCCCGGGCATAAGTGAGCGCCCGGCGCAGCACCTGGGTGTTGTGCAGCGACTTGCGGCCATTGGTGAAGGCAACCGCGCCCGCCTCTTTCAGCAGGCCGACCTCGGTCATCTCGTCGCCGGTCAGGCCCTTGGTCAGCGCGGCGGCCGGATAGACGCGCACGGGCGAGGCGTCGCGCGCCATCTTGCGCACAAATTCGACCAGCGCGATGTCGTCGATCACCGGATCGGTGTCCGGCATCATGATGAAGGAGGTGACGCCCCCGGCTGCGGCGGCGCGGCCGGCCGAGGCGATGGTCTCGCGGTGCTCGCCGCCGGGCTCGCCGGTGAAGACGCGCGCGTCGATGAGGCCCGGCGTCGCGACGAGGCCTTGGCAATTGCGGATGACCGCGCCTTCGGGCGCGCCCTGGTTCAGCGCGTCCTCGCCGGCGGCGGCGATGACGCCGTCCCGAATGATGATGGCGCCGACTTCGTCCATGTCGCGGGAGGGTCGATGATGCGGACCCGATCGAGAACCGTCACGCTCATGCGCGTTCTCCCAAATTCTGGCTGATCAGCAGCGCTTCCATCACCGCCATGCGCACCGCCACGCCCATTTCCACCTGTTCGCCGATCACGCTTTGCGGACCATCGGCGATCTCGGAGGCGATTTCGACGCCGCGGTTCATCGGGCCCGGATGCATGACCAGCGCATCCTCCTTGGCGGCCTTCAGCTTTTCGGCGTCGAGGCCGTAATGGTGGAAATATTCGCGCACCGAGGGCACGAAGGAGCCGGCCATGCGCTCGCGCTGGAGTCTCAGCATCATCACCACATCGGCGTCTTTCAGCCCTTCCTTCATGTCGTGGAAGACTTCGCAGCCCATATCGGCGATGCCGGAGGGCAAAAGCGTCGAGGGCGCGACGACGCGCACGCGCGCGCCCATGGCGTTGAGCAGCAGGATATTGGAGCGCGCCACGCGCGAATGCAGCACGTCGCCGCAGATGGCGACGATGATGCGCGACAGCTTGCCCTTGGCGCGGCGGATGGTCAGCGCGTCGAGCAGCGCCTGGGTGGGATGTTCATGCTGGCCGTCGCCGGCGTTGACGACGGAGCAGGAGACTTTCTGCGCCAGAAGCGCGGCGGCGCCGGCGGCGGAATGGCGGATCACCAGCACGTCGGGGCGCATGGCGTTCAGCGTCATCGCCGTGTCGATCAGCGTTTCGCCCTTCTTCACCGAGGAATTGCCGACCGACATGTTCATCACGTCGGCGCCCAGCCGCTTGCCCGCGAGCTCGAAACTGCTCTGGGTGCGGGTGGAGGCTTCGAAGAACAGATTGATCTGGGTGAGGCCTCGAAGCGTCGAGGTCTTCTTTTCCCGCTGCCGGGAAATCTTGACGGCCTCGTCGGCCTTGTCGAGCAGAAATCCGATATCGAGCTCGTTCAATCCCTTGATGCCGAGCAGATGGCGGTGCGGAAAAAGACCATGCGGCGCGTCCTTCCTGAATTTTCACGGTCTATAGGGGGCGACCGCATCAGGAGCAAGGCGGGAAGGGCGGAAAAAGCGGCCCGTCCCCAGCCCGAGTCGGGTTATTTCAGCACGAGCAGGCCGGAGACGATAATGATGGCGGCGCCGGCGATCGTGTAGCCGTCGATGCCGGTGTTGAACAGGAGATAGCTGATCAGCGTGCCCCAGACGATCTGGCTATATTGGGTGGGCGCCACCAGCGAGGGCTCGCCCAGCCGGAAGGCGCGCACAAGGAACATGCTGCCGCCGACGATCGCCGCGCCGCCGGCAAAGAAGGTGGCGGCGGCGGGCAGGGTCAGCGGCTTCCATTCGCCGGAATAAGCGAGATAGGCTGTGGCCCCGATGGCCAGCAGCAGCGCCGGCGCAAAGGCCAGCGCGATGTTCGATTCGTCCGGATGCGCCTTCTTGACCATGACCAGCGTGATCGAGAACAGAAAGGACGAACCGATCGCCGCGAGATGGCCCGGCATGAAGCCGCCTGCGCCCGGCCTGAGCGCCACGATGACGCCGATAAAGCCGAGCACCACGCCCGCCCAGGCCAGGGCCGTCAGTCGCTCCTTGAAGACGAGGAATGACATCACCGCCACGAAAATCGGCGACATGAATGCGATCACATAGGCTTCCGGCATGGGAATGGTGGCGAAGGCGTAATAGATCATCGCCGTTTCGATCGCCAAGAGCAGCGCGCGCAGGTAGGTGAAGCCCGGCTGGCGCGGAATGACGCTCTTCGCCCGTCCGCTCATGGCTGCGATGGCGAGCAGGATGACGCCGGCGGAAATTTCCAGCATCAGCGTAACCTGCGCCAAGGCGTAAGCGCCGCTCTGAAGCTTTACCGTGGCGTCGGCCAGGGTGAAGGTGGCGTAGGACGCCAGCCCGATCAGGGCGGCCTTCAGCTTGACGGCGGCGACGGTCGGCATGGCGGGCTTGGCGGCGAGGTCGGACATGGATTCTCGGGAGGCTCTCAGGGCGGGCGTAACGGAGGTCGCGATCCGGTCCCTGCTCGCGCCGGCTCACCGTGATTCTCCTCCTCATGTACCTGACGGTACGGTCGTTTACGCCCGTCCACAACGAGAAAAGCAGGCCCGAAGGCCTGCTCGACGATTCTCAGGACGACCGTGTCCTTGCGGCTACAGCACGAAACTGCCGGCCATGAAGGCGAGGACCACGAAGACCAGGAAAACGATCAGCGCCAGGACGAACAGCACCTTGGCGATGCCTGCCGTCGCGGCCGAGACGCCGGAAAAGCCGAGAAAGCCCGAGACGATCGAAATCAAAAGAAAAATAAGCGCCCATTTCAGCATGAAGAACCTCCGTCATGTTTCGCAAACCGAACGTCCGGAAGCCGGAATTGTTCCGTTGAGAACGCCGTGCGGCGCAAGATCCGGCTGGGATGCGATATCAGGAGTCCGGAAAAATGGCGATCCCTGCAGGGCTCGAACCTGCGACAACCTGCTTAGAAGGCAGGTGCTCTATCCAGCTGAGCTAAGGGACCGCTCAAGGCCCCGGGGACCGGGGCCGTGACGCGAGCGCGGACGATCAGTGCGTCCAGGGCTGGGTGCGCGTATAGCGAAAATTATCGGTGTAGGAAACAGCCTTGCGGGTGGCGTCCTTGGGCTGGATCACGCGATAGGCGATGTCATGGCGCTTGGCGTAGGCTTCGGCGAGTTCCTGGGTCTCGAAGGTCAGCTTGACCTGCTGCTTCATGTCGCCCGAGCCGGTGTAGCCGAACAGGGGTCGATGACCTTGGGCTTTTCCATCTCATGCTCCAGCACCCAGAGATGGGTCTTTGCCTTGCCGGACTGCATGGCGGTCTTGGCGGGACGGTAGATCTTGGCCGTCATAATCTCGGACACCTCATCAAGCATCAAAAGCGGTCGTCGGTCGGCTGTTCGCCGCAACTCCGGCAATCTGCCACAAAATCCTGAAAAGGAAAACAATGCGTGGCGTTTCAGACTGGTCGGAGTGGAGAGATTCGAACTCCCGACCCTCTGGTCCCAAACCAGATGCGCTACCAGGCTGCGCTACACTCCGATCGTCTGAATGCGCTCCGATTACACGCTTGGCCGGGTCGCCGCAACTGCAAAATCTCTGAAAAACGCTTGGATGTTCAAGAGTGTGTTTGTAACCGGCGTAGTCGCCGGTTTTGTAATCATCGACCTAGCGGTCAGGGCGGGGCGGGTTTGGCGATCGCAGGGCTCGCCACCGTATCGCCCACGGCTATCCCGAGCTTTGCCGCCAGCCCGCCGTTGATTTCGAGCACGAATCTCACTGGCGCATGCGAATCGATGATGTCGTCGGACAGCGGCGTCGTCTCGGCGCGGATGTGTCTGACGACGCCGGACGCGTCGATGAACAGCATATCGAGCGGGATATAGGTGTTGCGCATCCACATATAGACGGGGCGGGTCTCGCCGAAATCGAACAGCATGCCGCGGTCTGCCGCCATGCTCCTGCGGTCCATCAGGCCGACGCGGCGCTCATCCTCGGCAGCGGCGACTTCCACGGTGAAGGTCGCAGCGCCGCCGGAGGCTTTCGTGATGGTCAGCGTCTCGCGATTCGGCAGTTCGGCGGCGACGCTGAGAATTGGCGACAAAAAAGCGCCAGGACGGCGCTTTTCAGGAGGGGTCTGCGAGCGATCACGTCAATGCGCCCGATTGACGGGGCTGGCGACATCCGGGTGGATCTCGGCGGCCATCAGGCCCTTGTCGCCGTCGCCGAAGCGCACCAGCACGGTCTGTCCCGGACGAAGCTCGGTGATGCCGTAGCGGCGCAGCGTTTCCATATGCACGAAAATGTCCTCGGTGCCTTCGCCGCGGGTCAGGAAGCCGAAGCCCTTGGTGCGGTTGAACCACTTGACGAGGACGCGCTCGAGCCCGCTCGACGGCGTCACCTGCACATGGGTGCGCACCGGCGGCAATTGCGACGGATGCACCGCGGTGGACGTGTCCATCGACAGGATCCGGAAGGCCTGGTAGCCGCGGTCGCGTCGCTGGATCAGCGCCACCACGCGGGTGCCTTCGAGGATCGTCTGATAGCCGTCCCGCCTGAGGCAGGTCACATGCAGGAGAACGTCGCCCGAGCCGTTGTCCGGAACGATGAAGCCGAATCCCTTGGCGACGTCGAACCATTTGATCACCCCCGTGATCTCGATGAGATCGACGGGATCCGAGGCCATCTCCTCAAATATGGAGATATTCTTGGAAGAAATCCTATCCGCCATCCTGCCTTGCCCCTCTACGCGCCACATGCTCGGTTAACTGATTCTTCATCTCGAAGATTAACATCCCGAAATGATACATATGCAAGTCCTGGGTGTTGCATTCCCGGACCTTTTCCTGCCAGAAATGCCTTGCCTCAAGCTGGCTTTGTGGCCAGAACTGGAGCCGATTGTTCGCTTATGAGGAATTCCAATGCGTTATCTTCACACCATGGTTCGCGTCAAAGATCTCGACGCATCTCTCGATTTCTATTGCGGCAAGTTCGGCCTCAAGGAGGTCCGCCGCATGGACAACGAGGCCGGCCGCTACACGCTCGTCTTCCTGGCGGCGTCCGAGGATGTCGAGGCCGGTCAGGCCGCATCCGCGCCGCTGGTGGAGCTCACCTATAACTGGGACACGGAAGACTATACCGGCGGCCGCACTTCGGTCACCTCGCTTACGAGGTGGACGACATCTATGCGCTCTGCGCCTCGCTGCAGGAAAAGGGCGTGGTGATCAATCGTCCGCCGCGCGACGGCCGGATGGCCTTCGTCCGCTCGCCCGACGGGATCTCGATCGAGATTCTGCAGAAAGGCGGGGCGCTCGCGCCGGCCGAACCCTGGCTCTCCATGCCCAATACCGGCGCCTGGTAACTCTTTCTTCACCAAGCCAGCCTATCCACACAGGGCCCGCTCGCGGAGCAAATGCGCCGGAACGCTGTTCTGGCGCAAGTTTCGCGAGGCATAACGAGATCGGCGCGGCGCCCTTTGACCGGGTTCGCTGCGCGATCACGCGGATGTGACGGCAGTTTACAATGCGCGAGGAGTGCTTTAACTCTGGCGCGACAACGAGGACAGGCCTGGCGGGGATGGATAGTTGCGATTGAACCGGATCATGTCGTTCGTACCGAGGCCATCCATCCGGCTCGCCCTTCTGCTCGCATCCGTCGCCTGCATCAGTTCCTGCATGGCTTCGCCCGGCGCGGAACTCGCCTCGATCCAGACCAATGAAGCGCCCCGCGCCTCGGCCGGCCGTCAGGTCGTCGCGACGACCCGGACGACGCCTCGAAGATCGCCAGCCAGGCCTATGCCGATATCCAGTCGATGAGCGCCCGCGACGCCTCCGTGGTGCCTGACGCCTGGAGCGCCGAGGAAAGCAACGGCGAGCCCGCGGCGCCCATGGTGGCTGCGGCGCAGAACAGTATCTTCGCCACCGGCGCCGCAAGGCCGCAGACCGGGCAACCGGCCGGCGTCAACGCCGCCCAGAACAGTATCTATGCCGGCGCGGCCGCGCAATCGCGCGACATGGGCGCGATCCCGCTTCCGAACGCCGATCTCGCCAGCGAGGCGCAGGATCTCGCGCTCGCCGGCTTGCCGATTCCGGAAGAACTCGCCAGCGCCGATCCGGCGGCCGCGCAAAGTCAGCAGGCTCAGGCGATGCCCTCCTATCAGACGGCGCTCGCCAACACCGAGGCCGAGCCGGCGGCCAAGCCCGCGCCGCGCAGCCGGCGGGTGAAATCTCTCGCCGACTTCTTCCGCTCGTCGA
Organism: Rhizobium sp. G21; assembly: GCF_014158035.1. Taxonomy (GTDB): domain Bacteria; phylum Pseudomonadota; class Alphaproteobacteria; order Rhizobiales; family Rhizobiaceae; genus Rhizobium_E. The sequence continues at coordinate 169,272 of NZ_JACFXW010000001.1, forward strand.
TCGACGACGACAAGGAGCGCAAGACGGCGTCCTTCAACCGTTCGCGCTTCGGCGAATCGCCGCGCCAGATCAGCACGGCGTCCATTCCGAATATGCGCACCGCAAGCGCGGCGGAGACGGATCTGCCCGGTGTCAACGCCATGATGCCGACCGGCCGCGCGCCCGATATGGGCGACGAGGACGACCGGCCCGCGGGCCTGATGAAGCTCGCCTCGCTTTCGGGCATGGCGCGTCTCGGTCCGAACGGATTGTGGACGCAGACCGACGAAGTGCAGGTGTCCTGTCTCCGCCCGCAGCTGGTCAGCATGCTGAAGATGGTCGAGAAGCGCTACAACAAGCCGGTTGTCGTGACCTCGGGTTTCCGCGATCCCCGGCACAACCGCGTCGCCGGCGGCGCGCGGCATTCGCTGCACACGCTTTGCGCGGCCGCCGATATTCAGGTGGAAGGCGTCTCCAAATGGGAGCTCGCCGATTTCCTGCGCTCGATCCCCGGCCGCGGCGGCATCGGCACCTACTGCCATACCCAGTCGGTGCATGTGGATATCGGTAGCCAGCGGGACTGGAACTGGCGCTGTCGGCGCAGCTCCCGCCGGAGCTGATGATCGCTCTGGAATTCGACCGCCACCGCGCATGCGCCAATTCGGCCCATGGATTTCGGGATGGCGAAGCCCTATGTCCTTGAGGAGGCGGCGCGAGCCGTGCGAGACCGCAGGATAAGGAACAGCGTGATGAGCCAATTCGACATCGCCGTCATCGGCGGCGGCCTGGCGGGATCGATCGCCGCGATCGCTTTTGCCGGGCAGGGCTTCACCGTGGCGATGATCGCGCCGCAAGGCGGCGGCGACCGGAGAACCACGGCGCTGATGGACGATTCCATCCGCTTCATCGACCGGCTCGGCCTGTGGGACGGTATCCGGCCGCATGCGGCGGCGCTGGCCACCATGCGTATCATCGACGGCACCAACAGGCTGCTTCGCGCCCCCGTCGCCTCCTTCCGCGCGAGCGAAATCGGGCTCGACGCCTTCGGCTACAATATTCCCAATGCGCCCTTCCTCGATATTCTCGCCGAACGTATCGCCGCGACGTCGGCGATCACGCTGAAATCCACGACGGTCGAGGCTTTCGATCTCCAGGGCGACGTCGTGCGGTTGACGCTGGCCGATGGCGAGACGATCGAGGCGCAGCTCGCCGTCGGCGCCGACGGCAAGCAGTCGCCGACGCGGCATGCCGCCGGCATCGGCGTCAAGACCACCTCCTATCCGCAGACGGCGCTGGTGGTGAACTTTTCCCATGATCTGCCGCATCAGAACATCTCCACCGAATTCCACACCGAGACCGGGCCCTTCACCGCCGTGCCGCTCGGCGATCTCAGGTCCAGCCTGGTCTGGGTCGTCAGGCCCGAACAGGCGACTGATTTGCTCGACATGACCGAAGAGGCGCTCAATCGGCGGATCGAGGAGAAGATGCAGTCGCTGCTCGGCAAGATCCGCATCGAGGGCATGCTTCAGGCCTGGCCGCTCTCGGCGATGACCGCCGAGCGGTTCGGCAGTCGCGCCGTGGTTCTCGCGGGCGAGGCCGGGCACGCTTTCCCGCCGATCGGCGCGCAAGGGCTCAATCTGTCGCTGCGCGACATCCGCGACGCCGTCGATCTTTCGGTGAAGGCGCGCGACGCCGGCCGGTCGCTTTCGATCGGCGAGGCCTATGATCGGGCGCGGCGCTTCGACGTGGTCAGCCGCACCGCGGGCGTCGATCTTCTGAACCGCTCGCTGCTTTCGAATGTGTTGCCGGTGCAGATGCTGCGCGCCGCGGGCATTCATCTTCTCGCCAGTCTGCCGCCGCTCCGCCTCTTCATGATGAATGAGGGCGTGTCGCCGGGCCGCGCCTTCAAGCGCCTGCCGGAATTGCTACGGGAAAAGGTCGGGCGGCAACGCGCCTGACTTGAACAAATAGAGCGCGGCCGATACGCTCAGCACCGAGATCACCGTGGTGATCAGCACAGCCGCCGAGGCGCGCTCCTGCCAGATCCCGTATTGTTGAGCGATGACGAAGACATTGGTCGCGGTCGGCAATGCGGCGAGCAGAACCGCGGTCTCCACCCAGATCGCCGGGTAATCGCCAGTCGCGCTCATCGCCAGATACATCAGCGCCGGCAGCAGGGCGAGCTTCAGGGGCGCCAGCGCATAGATCTCCTGCGGCACGCGTTTCAGCGGCCTGAGCGCCAGCGTCACGCCCATGGCGAACAGCGCGCAAGGGGCGGCGGCCAGCGCCAGATTGTCGATCATCGTCTGCAGCATTGTCGGCGCGGAGAAGCCGGTCGCGGCGGCGGCGAAGCCGGCGGCGGTGGCGATGATGAAGGGGTGCGTGACGATCTTGCGGCCGACATCTTTGGCCAGCACGAGGGCCGGGCGCTTCTCCTGGCCGTCGAAGGCCATCAGCGCCGGCGCCGCGATGAAATGCGCCATATTCTCGAAGGCGAAGATCAGCGCCAGCGGCAACGCCGCCTGTTCGCCGAATGCGGCCAGCGCCAGGCCGGGGCCGAGATAGCCGATATTGCCATAGGCGGCGGCGAGCGCCTGCACGGTCGATTCCCCCACCGGGCTCTTGCGCAATCCGCGCGCAAACAAAAAGGCCATCAGGAACACCGTGTAAGTCGCGGCGAGGCTGGTGAGGATGAAATCGAAGCGGGTGAGCTCGGCGATCGGGGTGCGGCCGATGATCTTGAAGAACAGCGCCGGGAGCGCGATGTAGACGATGAAGAAATTCAGCCAGCCCAGCGCCGCCGCATCGAGTTTTCTCACCCGTCCCGAGATGTAACCGAGCAGGATGAGGCCGAAAAACGGAATGACGAGGGCGGAAATTTCGGCCATGCGGAACGCCCTGTCTCAGCCGATCCGCGACAGGATCGGGAAGGTCTGCTGGAACCAGATCGCCACGTCGCCGATATAGCCGAAAATGAAGGCGAGGCCGGTGAGCACGAGAAGCGCGCCGAGCGCCTTCTCGACCAGGCCGAGATGGCGGCGGAAGCGGGTGAGGAAGGCGAGGAACGCGCCGGAAAAGCCCGCCGCCAGCCAGAAGGGCAGAGCGAGCCCCAGCGAATAGACCGACAGCAGGGCCGCCCCTTGCCCGACCGTGTCGCTCGCCGCCGCAACGCCGAGAATGGCGCCGAGAATCGGGCCGATGCAGGGCGTCCAGCCGAAGGCGAAAGCCAGGCCCATGACATAGGCGCCGGTCCAGGTGGCCGGCCGCCCGCCCGACTGGAAGCGCGCCTCGCGCGAGAAGAAGGGGATGCGCACCAGTCCGAGGAAATTCAACCCCATCAGGATGATCAACAGCCCGCCGACCTGGGCGAGAATGTCGATATGCTGGCGCAGCGCCATGCCGATGGTGCTGGCGCTCGCGCCGAGCGCGATGAAGACGGTGGAAAAGCCCAGCGTGAAGAAGACGGAGGCGATCATCACCGAGCGCCGCGGCCGACGGTCTCCGGCGGCGTCGGTCTGGTTGGCGAATTCCTCGATCGACACGCCGGCCATATAGCAGAGATAGGGCGGAACCAGCGGCAGCACGCAGGGCGACAGGAAGGACAGGGCGCCGGCGATCAGCGCGCTCAGATAGGAAATATCGGCGCCAGCCAAGGCGGCCTCCTTGCCCAGAAGATATCGGCCGACTTAATCGGTCGCGTTTATTCGCGCTGTTTAGCCGAGCCTTTCTGCGCGCGCCAGTCACCATTTGTTGACGACGGTACGCTTCTCAAAAAATCTTCGCCGAACGGGTTGACCGGCCCGGCGGCTTTACTTATGACACGCCCACTTCCAGGGGACGGCGCTTCGCCGGTTTCGCGATTGGGAGAGCGTAGCTCAGCCGGTAGAGCAACTGACTTTTAATCAGTAGGTCATGGGTTCGAATCCCATCGCTCTCACCACCTTCGCGACCACCTTGCGGGGGCGATTAGCTCAGTTGGTAGAGCGCTTCGTTTACACCGAAGATGTCGGGAGTTCGAGTCTCTCATCGCCCACCATTTATTTTTAATGAAATCAAGCGCTTAGGTCTCTTCTCTGGGTGAAATGTGACACAGGTTTGTGACGTCGATTTGTGTCACAGTCCAAAGGCGGCTTCACCGCGCCCGAGCCACGCCGGGGAAGCCTCAAAAGTAGAGCGGCTTGTTCCTGCCGAAGCGCGCTTTGCAGCAATTAATAGTTCGGGACGGTTTGTCCTTCGCCGGGTCGGTGACGGGCTTGTCCATCTCGTCGAAGTAGCGGTCGCCTGTATAAAGACACATACCGTCCTTTCGGAACGAATAGTCGAACTGTGCGACGAGCGGCGTCCTTTGCGTGTCGATGATCCGGCCGTCATCCATTTTGATGAAGCGCTGTTCGGGCCCACGCTGTAACCGGCAAAGCGGCGATATGGCGCTCAACAATATTTTATTCAGTTTCCTTAATGAAAATATGAAGGCTTCCCGTATTTTCGAGAAATTATTGATGAAAATGTGCGAGTTCTACAATTAAAAATCCAATGCTGATATCAGTATGCGAGAAATGCTATTAATAATAGACGGAATATTATACAGTATAATCACAATTATTACTGAAAATGCGATCTGAATTATTAATTCTTTTCTATTGTTGCTCATGCTGCATATTCTTTCTCGCGGCCTGTCACAACATACACACTGACAGTGAATAATTAGCTGAAAAAGCCCGCCGATCTTCACTGGCGGGCTTCGTTGTCAGGTCGTCGCGAGCGGCTTAGGCAGCCGCACTAGACTGCCGAGTGATGGCAGGGACTCGAATGTTGATTTGCGCTGAGAACTAACCCGGGATTTGCGCCGAGAATTGACCCGCCCTTTAGATATCCGTTGGGTCGGGCGTGGTGGTCAATACCTTGTTTTTCTCCTTTCTGGTTTTGGGTTCGTGGGCCGGGCTGTTCTTGAGCTTGGGCATCGGAGCCGGGAGCTTGACCCTGCGGCATCGCTCGGGCTCCGTCCTGCATGGCACCTGTGAGCTGGCGTTCCTTGGTGACCTCTTCGGCCGCCTGTAGGAACTCAGGGTCGAGGGGAGGGCTGCTTGTTGTCTGGCATGGTATTGGTCCTTAGTTGGATTTGGGCATGACGCTGCGTTCTCCCCGGCGCTGACGCCGAGAGAGGTCTTGTGGGGATGGGGAGGTGGATGGTGGTTCGCCCTACGGAGCGACGTAGGCTTCTCGCTCTTCCTCAAGGGCTTCGAGGAGGTCCTCTAGGTTCGCCAGGTACGCTTGCGCGGAGAAGCCGTCAGGAAGGGTCCCGCTGAGCCCCCGCTCGCTAACCAAGCGAACGACGTGGTGTCGGAGAAGCTCGATGGCGTCCTTCTTCGGCCGGACCTCGAATGATTTCGCAAGGTTCACGGGCCGGAGATCAGAGCAGTTATCCAGCATGTTCACGGCCTCACGCTCCTCGGCCGCCGCGAAGAGCCTCCCGATGGGCTGGTTGTCCTTGGCGGCGTCACGGAAGATGAACTTGGCGTAGATGCGCGGTTGAACTTTGCGTGGTTGGAGTTTGTCGCCACCGAGTGACCCAGTGCGGTGCAGTGGATCAGAAGGGCGAGGTGTAGGGATGTCATTGTAATGGACACCCTCATTTTCTTGCCAAGTACGACGGCAATGGTCGGGGACAGGCGAGGGTCCTGAGCTGCCTCTTCTGCGTCCACGAGCGTCCATGTCGTAGCCCAGGGTGGCAGGTAGCGAAATGCGGCCTCGGGGTCTGTCTTTGCGAGGGCAGGGGTGATGAGATCGATTGGAACCGTTGTTGTCATTCTGCGAATACCTTCTTGAACCGTTTCACGACTAGGTGCTACAGGAAGGTACCGGTTTGACAGCCGACCGCTTGTTCATGGTCAGAGGTGAAAGCGCTTTATTCCAAGTGGCTTGAGGCGATCACCCTTGTCTTCTGGAAGTTCTTGGAAGCGAATTCGAGTCTCTCATCGCCCACCATTACATCTCAAAAAGCAACAATAAGCCCCCAACGGTGAGACGTGAGTTGGCGTCTTGCGGAAGCTGTCCGCAAGCAACTGGCGCGGCGCGGCAATCTCTAGGGTCGGTGAGCGAAAGCCCGCGCTGATCGGCGGGCTTTCGCTTTTGGCGGTCGTCCGCTCAGCGAGAGCGGCAGCGTCCGGTTCTCGTGGTCTCCTGGTCGCCGTCGTCATAGGCGATGCCGATTTTCGCGCCGGCGAGCGAGGCGATGGTGCCGCGATACCATTTGCCCTGGCCCTGGTAGTTGCATTCGACCTTTTTGCCGATCGACCAGTTGTAGGGCTTGGTCTCGCTGACCGGAAGCGTCTCGCGGTCGCCGTCGTCGTATTGAATCGTGACCTTGGAGCCTTTCACCGAGGCGATCACGCCGGGATACCAATAACCGCCGCCCTTGTAGTTTCCAAGGATCCAATCGCCCTTGGTCTGCGCCATGGCGGCGGACGAGAACAATGCAATCATCGTTGCGGCTAAGACTGTTGCTGGAATGACTTTCACGATTTTACCCTCCCGGGACTGCGTCCCATTCGTTCGTCCTATCGACGGGTCCGACTCCAGAAAAGCTGGATGAGATCTACTTACCGGTCTCGAATGAACCGAAGATGAACGGAGGCCCTCAGTTGGCGCAACGCAATATAAATATGTCTCGCAACGGATGGAAAAAATTATCTCTTCCATATAGTTTTGCTTACAAACGAAATGTGTTTCGGATATTTTCCGAGAAACGAAGGTTTTACGTGAAAAATATAGGAATTCAATGGATATGGAGGCGAATAGACCCAATAATGGGGTGTTGACACTTCTGTAATTCTGAGTTTGTCGCGTCACTACGACCGAGGCCGAGCCGCTTGATAAGCGGGGCAGCCCGGCGTGCCGGGGTGACCCAATGCAGGATCGACCATTGCGCCAGTCGAGATTGGGCGTCGACGACCGCTGCTACAGGCGACCGGATTTGCGCGCTCCATGCTGCTCATACACGCAGCGCCCATGGTCCGCCAGCGTTTCAATCACCCTGCATTCGGAGACGTGGCCGTGGCGGCAGCCTTCGACCATCGCTTCGAGTTCGGCCTTCAGCGCGAGCAGGCTGCGGATGCGCTGGTTGACGTCGGCGAGGCGGGCCTGGGCGATGGCGTCGGCGGCGCTGCAGGGCTGGTCGGGGCGGTCCTGCAGGTCCAGCAGGGTGCGGATGGCGTCGACCTCGAAACCGAGTTCGCGCGCGTGCCGGATGAAGGCGAGGCGCTGCAGATCGGCCTCTGCGAAGACGCGGCGATTTGAGCCGTCGCGACCGGGCGCGGGCAGGAGCCCGATCTCCTCGTAATAGCGGATGGTGGGTATTTTCACGCCGCTCTCGCGGGCGGCGTCCTTGATGGACATGGCGCGCATACTTGTCTCCTCTAGTCTCTAGAGCATGGCGATCGGAAAGCGCAGTTTCAAGCCCCGTGATCGGGTTGCCCGGATTTAGGGCCGGTGGCAAAAATCTCTTGCTCCTCCAGCGGCTAGAGGATGTAGCCCTCGGGAATCGAAAAGAGGAGCCGACATCATGGCCAAGGAATCGGGCAAAATGCGCTATCGGGTCGATGGCATGGACTGTGCGAGTTGCGCGGCCAAGATCGACACGGCCGTCCGCAAGCTGCCGGGCGTGCGCGACGTCTCCGTGTCGGCGACGGCGGGGGCGTTGACGGTCGAGGTCGAGAGCGACGGCGCGCGCGCATCGGTCGAAAACGCGGTCCGCAAGCTCGGCTATGGCCTGAGCCCGCGCGACGGCGCCGGCCCTCCACAAAGCGGTCGCGGCGAGCTCGGTCACGACCATGCCCGTGGTCATGCTTGCTCCGGTCACGCCGGCCACGATCTTCATGGCTGCGATCATGCGGGGCATGATCATCCTGGGCATCACCATGGGTCCAGCCACCGCGACAGCGCCGGGGCGGAGCTCGGTCAGCACTGGCATGATCACGGCCCCTCCGACGGCCCGTGGTGGAAGACCGGCAAGGCGCGGCTGACGCTGGCCAGCGGCGTCGCGCTGATCGCCGCCTTCGTGATCGGCCATCTGCTTCCACCCATAGACGCTTATGTTTTCGCTTTGGCCATGCTGGTCGGGCTCGTTCCGATCGCCCGTCGCGCCTTTGCCGCAGCGCGGGCCGGCATTCCCTTCACCATCGAAACGCTGATGACCATCGCCGCTGTCGGCGCCGTGCTGATCGACGCCAGCGAAGAAGCGGCGGCGGTGGTGTTTCTTTTCCTGGTGGGCGAATTGCTGGAAGGCGTCGCCGCCGGCCGGGCTCGCGCCGGCATCCAGTCTCTGACGGCGCTGATCCCGAAAACGGCGCTGCTGGACGAGGGCGGTCAGACGCGTGAGGTTCCGGCCGACAGGCTGGCGATCGGCGCGATCATCCTGGTGCGCCCGGGCGATCGCATTCCGGCCGATGGCGCGGTCGTCGAAGGCGAGGGCGCGGTCGATGAGGCCCCGGTGACGGGCGAGAGCGTGCGGGTGCGCAAGGCGGTGGGCGACGCCGTGTTCGCCGGCACGATCAATGGCGAGGCGGTGCTCAGGATCCGCGTCACGGCGGCCGCCGCCGACAATACGATCGCGCGGGTGGTGCGGCTGGTCGAGGAGGCGCAGGAATCAAAAAGCCCGACCGAGCGGTTCATCGACCGTTTTTCCCGCTATTACACGCCCGGCGTTCTCGCCGTCGGCGCGCTGGTGGCGGTGGCGCCGCCGCTCGTGTCGGGCGCATCCTGGTCGGAATGGATCTATAAGGGGCTGGCCGTGCTGCTGATCGGCTGCCCCTGCGCGCTGGTCATCTCGACGCCGGCGGCGATCGCCGCCTCGCTCTCGGCCGGGGCGCGGCGCGGCTTGCTGATCAAGGGCGGCGCAGTGCTGGAAGGGCTGGGCAAACTGACGGCCGTCGCGTTCGACAAGACCGGCACGCTGACCGAGGGCAGGCCCGTGGTGACCGATGTCGTCGCGCTCGGCCGCAGCCAAAACGAGGTTCTCGGCTTTGCGGCGGCGCTGGAGACGGGCTCCAGCCATCCGCTGGCGCTGGCGATCCTGACCGCCGCGAAAGAAGCGGGCGTCGCGACGCCCTTGGCCTCGGACGCCAGGGCGATCGGCGGCAAGGGCGTGAGCGCCGTCGTTTCGGGTGAGATCGTCTTCCTCGGCTCGCCCCAGGCGGCGCGCGAACTCGCCGTGCTATCTTCCGAGCTCGAAAGCCGCGTCCGGGCGCTGAATGATGAGGGGAAAACAGTTTCGGTTCTCGTGGCCGGCTCGGACGCCATCGGCGCGCTGGCGATGCGCGACGAGCCGCGTCCCGATGCGCGCGCGGGCCTCACGGCCCTCGGCGACCTCGGCGTCAGGACGGTGATGCTGACCGGCGACAACAGCCGCACCGCGCAGGCCATCGGCGCGCAGCTCGGCATGGATGACGTCAGGGCCGAATTGCTGCCGGAAGACAAGCAGGCGATCGTCAACAGGCTGAAGGCCGAGGGGCTGGTCGTCGGCAAGGTCGGCGACGGCATCAACGACGCGCCGGCGCTGGCCGCCGCCGATATCGGCATCGGCATGGGCGGAGGAACCGACGTCGCGCTCGAAACTGCCGATGCGGCGGTGCTGCACGGTCGTGTCGGCGATATCGCCGAGATGATCCTTCTGTCCAAGCGCACCATGCGCAACATCGCGCAGAACATCGCCATAGCGCTCGGCTTGAAGGCGTTCTTCCTCGTCACGACGGTGATCGGCGTCACAGGGCTGTGGCCGGCGATCCTCGCGGACACCGGGGCGACGGTGCTGGTCACCATCAACGCGCTGCGACTCCTGGCCCCGCGATCCCAGACAGAAGCAAGACGTAACGGCTCCACTTGAAATCAGGCCCGCCGATCCCGATTTCAAAAGGCGATTCCCACGCTCGAGGAGAGACCATGAAATCGCCTTTCATCCGCTGGACCACTTACATCTTGCTCGGTCTGACCGCCTTTTCGATCGTGGCCGCGGATTTCCTGATGGTGGCCCAGTAAAGGCGGCTCAGCCCGCCTTGCCGCCGTCCAATACGCGGAGCGCTAAGCCGCGGGCCCGTATGACTGTTTCGGGGGCAGGGCGGATTTCCGGCTCCGGCGGCCGCGGCTGGTCGGCTGTGACGAAGCGCATCCGCTCGACGGCGAGCTCCATGCCCAGCCGCAACGGCCGGTCGGGATCGGTGCGCGAGAAGACGCCGATCAACCGGTCGCATTCCGCCTCGCTCGAGCGCAGCGGCAAGAGCGACAGCTCGACCGCTTCGCCGCTATGGGCGTCGCGGGCCTCGACGATCAGCGGCAGCCTGTTGGCCAGCACGGATTGGGCGGCGAGCGTCATGCGCCGGCGGTCGTCGAGCGTCCAGACCATGCCGAATTCCTCGCCGCGCGCTTCCTGTCCCAAAGCGGCGCACAAACGCGTGCCGGCAAGGCGAAAGCGAAACCATCTGTTGTCGACCGCTTCCAGCATGAAAATATCCGGAAGCAGGCGTGGTATTTCGGAAGGATTGACGTCGCGCCGGAGCGGAGCGTCTTCCTTGCCGCGGATGCGGTTAAAATAATCTAGAAGAAGTCTGGTGGCGTTGTGCCGCATTGGGGCATTCCATGGTTCATTTCGGCGAAATCGGCGCGTTTTTCGCCCCGACAGAGATATGGCAGCGATTTCCGTGCCAATACCAACGCCGCCCGGAATTGCCCTCCGTTAACGTTAATCCCCGGTTTAGGTTGCAAAAACGCAAGCCGCGTGGGATTTCTAGGGCAACAGGAAGGCTTGACCTTCGGCACACCACTCGATCAGACCTCCAATCATGATCGCGCCGCCCGCGTTCTACGCCGGGCGGTTTTTTTTGTCCGAAAACAGGATCTTGCCGACAGGAGAGCGCTTTGACAGACACGACGACACCGCAGCCGACGCCGCCGCGACGCGAGCCGGCCATCCGCATGCCGACCGTGGTCTGGGGCGTCATCGCCGTGATGGCCGCCATTCACGCTTTGCGGGTCTATGTCCTCGACGAGGCGGCGGACGACTGGGTTCTTTACCATTTCGCCTTCATCCCCGCCCGTTACACCTTTCCCATTTCGGAACAGGATTTCGGCTGGTTGACCGGCCCGGTCGCCTCGTCGCTCCTGCATGCCGACTGGCTGCATTTCGCAGTCAACAGTTTCTGGCTGGCCGCTTTCGCCAGCCCGCTGGCGGAGCGCTGGGGAACGGTGCGGTTCATCGGTTTCTGGATCGCTTCCGCCGCTGTCAGCGCCTTCGTCTATGGCGCGTCGATCGGCTTCGCCGACGCCTATCTGATCGGCGCATCTGGCGTCGCCTCCGCCATCAGCGGCGCCGCCTGCCGCTTCGCGCTGCCGATCCGGCGGGGACGCCACAGCGTTTTTGCACGCATGGCGCCGCGGCTGGGCGTCATCGAGGCGCTTCGTCAGAAGTCCGTTGCGGTGTTCATCGCGGCCTGGGCGCTGTCGAACGGTCTGGTGGTGTTCGGCATCGGCTTGCCGGAAGGCGATGCCTACAACATCGCCTGGCAGGCGCATGTCGGCGGCCTCCTATTCGGTTTTTGGGTTTCGGCCTGTTCGATTTTGGGAGGCCGCGGAGCGCCCAGGTCTGAACCCTTGCATTCCGTCTGCAAGGCGCGCACACTCTCGTCGTTAGCGGATGGCGTGAATGCTGCCTCCGTGCGGCCCGCGCCATCCCCTGCATCTGCCATGCAAGGAGGAGAACAGCATGCGCGTGAAGGCCATACTCGATCAGAAGGGACGCGCCGTCCTGACCACCAGCCCGCAGGCCACGGTTCGCGAAGCCGCCCGGTTGTTGAGCGAACACCATGTCGGCGCCGTCATCATCGTCGATCAGCATGAACACATCGTCGGCATCGTCGCCGAGCGCGACATCGTCGCGGCCATCGCCAGCCACGGGGCGGAGGCGCTCGACAAGCCGGTGCTCCTGATCATGTGGAAGAATGTCCATCGCTGTTCGGAGGACACCTCCGTCGGCGAGCTGATGGCGATGATGAGCGCCCGACGCGCCCGCCATATTCCAGTCGAACATCAGGGACGGCTGGCCGGCATCATTTCGATCGGCGATGTCGTGAAGGCGCATATCCGCCAGATCGAGCGCGAGGCCGAAGAGATGAAAGCCTATATCGCCAGCTGATTTTTTCGAGCGGGGGCGCGCCGCGCATCGGCGGCGCAGCCCCTGTGTCATCCGTAGATCTTGATGGCTTCCTGCATGCGCTGGATTTCCGCGATGCGGGCGCGGCCTTCATTATAGCCGCGTTCGATGAGTTCGGACGCGCGGTGGAATTCGGAGAGGCCGATATCGGAGAGGCGCGGTTGCAGCGCGAGATCCGGCGGGTCACCGGCGAGGCGAGCGCGCGAAATGCGATCCTGGATGATGTTGAAGGCTTCGACCATGACGCCGGTCAGGCCTAGATTGGCGCGGCGGTCGCGGTCGCCGTCGCGCTCGAACTGGGTTTCCAGCGACTGGCGGCTCGCGGAGTGCTTGACCACGGCGGACCGTCCGTAAAGGTCGTAGTGGAGATTGACGGCCACCACCAGCGGCTGCTCATAGGCGCGGCAGACCGTGACCGGCACGGGATTGACCAGCGCGCCATCGACGAGCACCCGATTGTTGCATCTGATCGGCTCGAAAATGCCGGGCAGGGCGTAGGAGGCGCGGATGGCGGTGATCAGCGAGCCCGAATCGATCCAGACCTCGTGGCCGGTGCGTATCTCGGTGGCGACCGCGACGAAGGGGCGGCCGAGATCCTCGATCGCCATGCCTTCCAGATGCTCCTGCATGCGCTTGGTCAGCCGCATTCCGGCAAACAGTCCGCCGCCGCCGATGGTGAGATCGAGCAACGCCGCCATGCGCCGCATGGTCAGCGATCGGGCGAAATTTTCCAGTTCGTCCAGCTTGCCGGCCAGATAGCAGCCGCCGACCAGCGCGCCGATCGAGGTGCCGGCGATCATGCCCACTTCTACGCCGGCCTCGTCGAGCGCCCGGAGGACACCGATATGAGCCCAACCCCGAGCGGCGCCGCCGCCGAGCGCCAGCGCTATTTTGGGCTTCTTGAGAACAGGGGCAGGTGACGACCCGGCGCCGGCGGGTTCGAGCGTGGCGGCCGCATCGGCCGAGCGGAAGAAACTCCAATTCATCATGCGGCGCCCCTCCGGCGCGATCAGCTTGTTATGGAGAGAGTGTTGCGCGGCCCGGTTAATAAATGGCGAAGCGCCCACCGATCTGCCCAACAAGCGGGCAAACGCCGCTAGATCGGACGACGATTCATCGCTGATAGACGGCGTCGGGCTCAAAATGCTTGTGGTCGTCGACCACCGACAGCTTCGGGGAGCCGTCCGTCAGCGTCACGGAGCGGTAGAAGCAGGAGCGGCGGCCGGTATGGCAGGTGGCGTCATGACCGCTCACTTTGACCCTGAGTTGCAGCGCATCCTGATCGCAATCGGTCAGGATCTCGACGACATGCTGGAGATTGCCCGACGTCTCGCCCTTCTTCCAGATCTTGCCGCGCGAGCGGCTGAAATAGTGCGCCACGCGGGTTTCGAGAGTCAGCGCCAGCGCTTCCGCATTCATGTGGCCGACCATCAGGAGGGCATTGTCGCGATGATCGGTGACGATCGCAGTGATCAGACCATTCTGGTCGAATTTCGGCGTAAAGGACACGCCTTCTTCGAGCGAGGCCTTGTCGGCCGGCGGCGGATCGAAAGCGATCGTCATGCTGTCCTGCTTATTTGAAGCCGCGAACCATCGACATGAACCGCGCCTGTTCGCGCGGATCAGTCTTGAATTCGCCGGTGAAGGTGGTCGTCATGGTCGACGCGCCGAGCTTGTTCACCCCGCGCATGGCCATGCACATATGATCTGCTTCGAGCAGGACCGCGACGCCGCGCGGGCGCAGCGTGTCGTTGATGGCATGCGCGACCTGCGCCGTCATCGACTCCTGCGTCTGCAGCCGCTTGGCGTAGATGTCCACGACGCGCGCGATCTTGGAAAGCCCCAGCACGCGCCCTTCCGGCAGATAGGCGACATGCGCCTTGCCGATGATCGGCACCATGTGATGTTCGCAATGCGAAAAGAAGGGTATGTCGCGCACCATGACCATGTCGTCATAGCCCGCCACTTCCTCGAAGGTGCGGCCGAGCACCTCGTCGGCGTCGGCATTGTAGCCGGCGAACAGTTCGCCATAGGCCTTGACCACGCGCGACGGCGTGTCGAGCAGGCCTTCGCGCTCGGGGTCTTCGCCGATGAAGCGCAGCAGCGTGCGAACGGCGTCCTCGGCTTCCTGCTTGGTGGGTTTACGCGAAAATTCCTCGTCGCGCGAAAATTTCTTCACGATCGCGTCCATGTATGGCCTCTTGATCCCTTTTGGAACCTCGGTAATCGGAACGGACTACTCGCCTCTGGCCATCTTCCTGACTCTGCAGGCATGGGCACCGTTGGCGGGCTCCGGGGCATCGGACTCCATTGCCACGCAATGAATTCCTCCGCACGGTTTCCCAGACAACAGGTAACAGATTTCCTTGAAATTCTGTCACCCCATCGCGACATAACATATAGTAAGCGAACCAATGCCGCAAAGGGGACTGTTGTCTTTTTCGGTATTACGGTGGAAAATCATCCCCGGTTCAGGTCAGCAAACGAAAATGTTGCGATAGAGCGATGGACGACATCTACAACGCGAAAATTCTCGAATTCGCCGGCAATATCCCCGCAACCGGGGAACTGGCCGACGCCGACGCCGTCGCCCAGGCGCATTCCAAGCTCTGCGGCTCCAAGGTCAAGGTGTTCGTCAAGATGGACGGCGACCATGTGAGCGACTTCTCCCATATCGTCAAAGCCTGCGCGCTCGGCCAGGCCTCGTCCTCGATCATGGCGCGGCATGTGGTGGGCGCGAGCACCGAGGAAATCCGCGCCGCCCGCCGCGATATGCTGGCGATGCTGAAGGACGGCGGCGAGGGGCCCGCGGGCCGCTTCGAGGACATGCGCTATTTGAAGCCGGTCAAGGATTACAAGGCTCGGCACGCCTCGACAATGCTGACCTTTGACGCAGTGGTCGATTGTCTCGATCAGATCGAGACGAAAAAGCGCGGCGCCCGCGGCGCTGCCGGCCTGAACCGCGGCTAGGCCTGCTTGAAATGCCTGCTGTATCTCCGTAAGGTCGGGTTCTACTCCCGTTTTCAACAGGGATTCACCAGGTGCGGGGCTCATGCCCATGGCAATGCGGGCGAATCCGCGTAAATGGCCATTATGAGCACCCCCGATCTCGACCTGACGCCCGAAGAACTCAACCAGCCGCAGCCCTGGAGCGGCGTCAACGCCTATCGCTCCGATCCGCTTCTGGTGGATATTTCCTCGCAGCTGCCGCGGATGGTGCGCGACGAATTCGACCTGATCGGCCGCTACGTCACCTCGCATGAGGCGCAGGAACTGGCGCGCATGGCCAATGAAGGGGTTCCCACTCTTCGGACGCACGGTCCGCGCGGCGAAAGGCTCGACGTCGTCGATTTCCACCCTGCCTGGCATGCGCTGATGCGCCGATCGGTGTCGAACGGCCTCTCCTCGTCGATCTGGGAAAACAAGCCGGACGAACAGGGCGCCGCCCACCGGGCCCGCGCCGTACGATTCTTTCTCACCGCCCAGCTCGAATGCGGCCATCTCTGCCCGCTGACCATGACCTCTGCCTCCGTCGCCGCGATCAAGGCCAACGACACGGCGCTGCGCAACTGGTTCGGCAAGATCGCCTCGCGCCGCTACGATTCCGCCAACAAGCCCGCGCATGAAAAAGCCGGCCTCACCATCGGCATGGGCATGACGGAAAAGCAGGGCGGCACGGATGTGCGCGCCAACCGCAGCGTCGCCGAGCCCGTGGGCGACAATGTCTACCGCCTCTCCGGCCACAAATGGTTCATGTCCGCGCCGATGAGCGACGCCTTCGTGATGCTGGCGCAGACGCGCGAGGGCATGGGCTGCTTCCTGGTTCCGCGCCTGCTCGAGGACGGCGCACGCAACGGGCTGCGTTTCCAGCGGTTGAAGGACAAGGTCGGCAACCGCTCCAATGCCTCGAGCGAGGTTGAATTCTCCAACACCTACGGCTTTCTGCTCGGCGCGCCCGACCAGGGCATCCGCACCATTCTCGATATGGTCACGCTGACCCGGCTCGATTGCGCCGTGGCATCGGCCGGCTTGATGCGGGCTTCGCTCGCCGAAGTCGTCCATCACATCCGCGGCCGCTCGGTGTTCGGCAAGACTCTCATCGACCAGCCGATCATGACGCGGGTCGTCGCCGACATGGCGCTCGATGTCGCCGCCGCCACGGCGCTGGTCTTCCGCCTCGCCCAGGCCTTCGACCGAGCCGCCGAAAGCCCCGAGGAACAGGCCTATCAGCGGATCATGACGCCCGTCATCAAATATTGGGTCTGCAAGATCGCGCCGGGGCTGGTCTACGAAGCCATGGAATGCCTGGGCGGCAGCGGCTATGTCGAGGAGCGCCCGATCGCCCGGCATTATCGCGAGGCGCCGGTCAATGCGATCTGGGAAGGTTCCGGCAATGTCATGGCGCTCGACGTCATCCGCGTCGCCTCCAAGCAGCGTGACCAGTTCGAATTGCTGTTCGCCGGTCTGGCGCGCGATCTCGGCTCCGCCGGCGCCAAGACCGTCGACGTTCTCAGGGCGGCGCTGGCGCTGACCGAGCGCGACGAGGGCTCCGCCCGATTCCTGGTCGAACAACTGGCGCTCGCCGCCGGCTCGGCCGAACTCGTGCGTCTCGGCGCCGGCCGCATCGCCGACGCTTTCCTCGAAAGTCGTCTGACCGGCGGCTGGCGCTCGACCTATGGCATGCTGGAATCGCGCTTTGACGCCCGGTTCATCGTGGATCTTCTGTACCCGGCGTCCGGGCATTGACGTCGGCCGGCTCGCCGGCCGCATTGCGCATCATGCCATAGAGACGTCTCGGCGCTGCCAGCGCTGATGCAGCCTTGCCGGGGACGACAATGGCGATCCGATGGGCGTCGTCATTCCATTGATCCGCATCTGGCCGCTTGGCTGGCGTCAGCAAAAGGAAAGGCCGCGATGGATGTCCCTCGCGGCCCAGTTTTTCCAATTGCGCAATCGCTCAGGGAAACAGGCCGCGGGTCTGCTTGGCCTGGGCCACCTTGTCGACGCCGATGGCCATGGCCGCGACGCGGTGGGAGATCTTGTCCTTCTCGACGCGGTCGATCACCCGCTGGAAGGCGTCGTCGAGCAGGCCGCGCAGGCGGTCGAGCACTTCGTGCCGCTTCCAGAACAGCTGCTGCAGATCCTGCACCCATTCGAAATAGCTGACGATGACGCCGCCGGAATTGCAGAGAATGTCCGGGATGACGAAAATCTCGTCGCGGCGCTGGTCGAGCACGGCGTCTGCCTCCGGCGTCGTCGGCCCGTTGGCGGCTTCGGCGAGGATGCGGCAATTGAGCTTTCCGGCAACGTCGGCGTCGATCACCCGTTCGATGGCCGCCGGCACGAGGATGTCGCAGGGTTGGACGAGCATTTGATCGGGATCGAAGGCGGCTTCGGTGGAAAAGCCCTTGAGCGAGCCATGTTCGGCCGTGTGCGCGATCAGCGCGTCGACGTCGAGACCGTTTCGGTCGAGATAGCATGCGGTGTGGTCGGAGACGCCGATGATCTTGACGCCCTGGCGCGCCAGTTCGATCGCCGCATAGGAGCCGACATTGCCGAAGCCCTGGATGATGGCGGTGGAGGCCGACGGCGTCATCTTCAGCCGCTCCATGGAACGGCCGATCAGATGGGCGACGCCGAGGCCGGTGGCTTCGCGCCGACCTTCGGTGCCGCCGGAGGAGACGGGCTTGCCGGTGACGATCTCGTTGACCGTCTTGCCCTGATACATCGAATAGGTGTCCATGAACCAGGCCATGACTTGCTCATTCGTGCCCATGTCCGGGGCCATGACGTCGATATGCGGGCCGACGAAGGGGATCATTTCCTGCATGTAGCGGCGCGACAGGCTTTCGAGCTCGCGCTTGGAGAGCGAATAGGCGTCGACCGTGACGCCGCCCTTGGCGCCGCCATAGGGCAGGCCGGCAAGCGCGCATTTCCAGCTCATCCAGATCGCCAGCGCCGAGACTTCGCCGATATCGACGCTGGGCGCGAAACGCGTGCCGCCCTTGGTGGGCCCCAGCGTCAGGTGATGCTGGACACGATAGCCCTGGAACACGGCGACTTCACCATTGTCCATATGGATCGGGCAGGAAATGGTGATGGCGCGCTTGGGATAGAGCAGTCGGTCGCGGCGGCCCTCGGGAATTTCGAGATAGTCGGCGACGCTGCGAAACTGGTTGCGGGCCATTTCGAACACCGGGCCGGTATAGATGCTGGACATGTCACTCCCCCTGCCGCCTCTAAATCGGCTAAACCATGGCCGGCGGCTACCATGGGTAGAAAATGAGGTCTTGCTCCGCATATGCGGATTTTTCAGAAATCGGCCTGAATCGTGACGAATTTGAGCCAAATGTCCAGAAAAATCCAAAAATGCGGACAGAAGTGATCTAGGATCGCACGATTGACTGTAAAATCTTACAAATCGCACCCAAAATCACGATTCCTCTTGAAAATCTGATAGCAACTATCGGTAAGATGGTCACCGCAAATTTGCCGGTTTAAACCGTAAATCATGCGGAGTGTTGCGGCTTTGCAATCAGTATGACGAATTCGCCGAGCGCGGAGTTTGCCATGGCGAAGCAGCGGCGCGAGTGATAGCCGATGGAAGTCCCGGCCGTTTCTCGCTTTGCAGGGACGCCGGAGGAGGCCGTCATCCCCGATGGCCGGCTTTAGGGACAACCATCATGCATCAAACCCTGTCCGTCGGCCAACGCGCCGGCGCGCCGCCCCTGTTCGCCTTGCGCGTGGCGCTGCTGTTCTGCGCGCCGCTGATGGTCAACGGCATCGGTCTTCCCTATTTCCCGGTCTTTCTCGATTATCTCGGCATGAGCGACGCCGAGATCGGCGTCATCCTGGCCATGCCGTATCTGCTGCGCATGATCGGCACGCCCTTGGGGTCTTGGGCTGCGGACCGCGCGCCCGATCGCGTCCATGTGCTCATCTGGTCGTCGGTCGTGTCGCTGGTCACGGCGCTGGCGCTCTGCTTCAGCCAGTCGTTCTGGGCGGTGCTGATCATCTATGGTCTGCAAGGCATTGTCTATGCGCCCTATGTGCCGGTCGCCGAGGCTATTCTGGTCACCGGCGTGCGGCGCTGGGGCTTTGATTACGGCTTCATCCGGCTGTGGGGCTCTGCGGCTTTCATTCTCACCAATCTGATCGGCGGCTGGCTGTTCGCCATCGCCGGCGGCGGCATGGTGGCGCCGGCCATGGCCGCCTTCTTCGTGCTCACCATCGTGACGGCCCTGACGGCGCCGCGGCTCGGCCGCACAGGTTTTCGCGCGAGCGCGGCGGGCGACGTGGCGCAGACGGTCGGGCCGTCTCCCTTCATGAAGCCTTATTTCATTCTCGTGGTCGCCGGCGCGGCGCTGTCGCAAGGCAGCCACGCCATGCTCTTTACCTTCGCCTCGATCTATTGGGCGAAGCAAGGCTATTCGGGCGGCGCGATCAGCCTGTTCTGGGCGGCGGGCGTGGTGGCGGAAATCCTGATGTTCTGGCTGTCCGCCCGTTTTCTGTCGCGCATTTCGCTCTGGGGGCTCATCCTGTTCGGCTGCGGCGTCGCGGTGCTGCGCTGGATCATTTTTCCGATGCATCTCGGCTTCTGGGGACATCTCGGCCTGCAATGCGCCCATGCCTTCACCTTCGCCACCGCCCATATCGGCATCCAGCGCTTCCTGATCGCCAATGTCGATGAAAGTCGCGAAGCTTCGGCGCAGGGCTATTACACCACCATGATCGCGCTGTTCATGGCGCTGGGCACCTGGGTGTCCGGCTTTCTCTACAACGCCTGGGGCGTGCACGGCTTCTACGCCATGTCCATCGCCGCGGGACTCGGCTTTGCGATGGTGCTCGCCGCCCGGATCATTCAGCCCCAGAGCGCGGGCGCGGGCGGCGTCACGGTCGAGCCCTCATAGACGAGACCCGGCTCGCAATCGCGCGCCAGCAGCAAGGGACCGTCGAGATCGACGAAATCGACGCCCTGGGCCAGCAGCGTCGCCGGCGCCATGGCCAGCGACGAGCCCACCATGCAGCCGACCATGATCTTGAAACCGAGCCGTTCGGCCTCGCGCTTCATCGCCAGCGCCTCGGTGAGCCCGCCGGTCTTGTCCAGCTTGATGTTGACGGCGTCGTAGCGGTCGCGGAGAGCCGCGAGATCCTCGGTCGCATGCACGCTCTCGTCGGCGCAGACAGGCACGCGGCGATCGATCGTGGCGAGCAGGCTGTCGCGGCCGGCGGGCAGGGGCTGCTCGATCAGGCTCACGCCGCATTCGGCCGATACCGCCAGAAGCCCGGCCAGCGTCTCTTCGCTCCATCCTTCGTTCGCGTCCAGGATCAGCGCGCTGTCGGGCGCGCCGGCGCGGACGGCGCGGATGCGCGCCTCGTCGCCCTCGGCCCCGAGCTTGATCTTCAGCAGCTTGCGATGCGCATACCGAGCCGCCTGCCGTCCCATGGCGTCGGCGTCGCCGAGCGACAATGTATAGGCCGTGACGAGGGCCGAAGGCGCTGCGACGCCGATCCTGTCGGTGACGCGCCCCCATCCGAGCTTGGCTTCCAGATCCCATAGCGCGCAATCCACCGCGTTGCGCGCCGCGCCCGGCTTCATGCGCGTCAGCAGAGCCTCACGGTCGATCCCAGCGGCCACCGCCTCGCCGATTGCGGCGATTTCGGCGGCGACGCTGTCCATCGTTTCACCATAGCGACGGTAGGGCACGCATTCGCCGCGTCCGACCGCCTCGTCGTCGCGGATCTTGCAGACGATGACCTCGGCTTCGGTCTTGGCGCCGCGGGAAATGCGGAATTCGCCGGCGATGGGGTAGCGTTGGAATGTGATTTCCAGGGCACGCGTCATGATAGAATCCTAAATCGCGTCATGCTGATCCAAACAGCGCCTTGCTCCTGTGAGTAAACTATTGTCAATAGTGCCCTTACGTGACTCGCCGTCCGGCGACGAAAATTCAGTGCGAGGCGGCTATGACGGCCGTCCTATCGAAGGATGACCCTATGCAGGATCAGGACACGGCCCAGGCGGCCGTCCTGAACGCCGAACAAAGCGGCGGCGCGCTCACGCTGCGTCTCGAAGGCGCGTGGGTGAACGGCACGATCGCCGTCGTCGAAGGCGACCTTCGCAACGCCGCCGAGAAAGACGCCGACCGCGTGTCGTTCGATCTCTCCGGCGTGACACAGATGGATACCGGCGGCGCGTGGATCGTCAAGCGCGCCATCTCCGCATTCGCATCCAGAAATATCTCATCCGAGCTCACAGGCGCCGGAGAGGACGTCGACGAACTCATCGCCGCTCTTCCCGAACAATTGCCGGAACCGAGTTTCGACGCATATCCGAGAAAACCGCTTTTCAACCGGGTGTTCGAACCGATCGGCAAGCTGACCGTCAGTTTCGTCGCCGATTTTCTGCGGGCCATGTCGATCATTGGCGCTGCGGTGCGCGGCGCTCAGCTCAAGCTGGGGCGCGGCAGCGGCCTGTCGCCCGCCGCCGTCTTCAACCAGCTCGAACAGATGGGCGTCAACGCGACCCCGATCATTGCGCTGATGTCGTTCCTGATCGGCGCGATCATCGCCCAGCAGGGCGCATTCCAGCTCCGCTATTTCGGGGCCGAGGTTTTCGTCGTCGATCTCGTCGGCATTCTGCAACTGCGTGAAATCGGCGTGCTGTTGACGGCGATCATGATCGCCGGCCGGTCGGGCAGCGCGATCACGGCGGAAATCGGCTCGATGAAGATGCGCGAGGAAATCGACGCGCTGCAGGTCATGGGGCTCAATCCCATCGGCGTGCTGGTGTTTCCGCGTCTCCTGGCGCTGACCATCGCTCTGCCGCTTCTGACGGTGATCTCCAATTTCGCGGCGCTGTTCGGCGCTGCGCTGGTGGCCAATGTCTATTCCGGGGTCACCTACGAGGTCTTCCTCGCTCGCCTGCAAGGGGCGATCGACCTGTCCACGATTATCTCGGGCATGCTGAAAGCGCCGTTCATGGCGGTGATCATCGGCGTGGTGGCGTCGATCGAAGGGCTCAAGGTCGGCGGCAGCGCGGAATCGCTCGGCAAGCATGTGACGGCCTCGGTGGTGAAGTCCATCTTCGTGGTGATCCTGGTCGACGGGCTCTTCGCCATGTTCTACGCAGCAATCGATTTCTGAGGTGGACATGGACACCAACACGCGCCGCAACAACGTCACCGAGACACAGGACCGCGAGGTTATCCTGTCGGCGCGCGGCGTGTCCGTGGGCTTCGGCGAACATCTCGTGCTCGATCAGCTGGATCTCGACGTCTATCGCGGCGAGATCCTCGGCTTCGTCGGCGCATCGGGCACCGGGAAGTCGGTGCTGATGCGCACCATCCTTCGATTGATCCCGCGGCGCGCCGGCGAGATCCGTCTGCTCGGCGCCGACTACAGCCAGATGCCGGACAAGGAGCGCTTTCAGCTCGACATGCGCCTGGGCGTGCTGTTCCAGCATGGAGCGCTGTTCTCCGCCCTGACCGTCAAGGAGAACATCCAGTTTCCGATGCGGGAATATCTCGATCTTCCCAAGCAACTGATGGACGAGCTCGCGCGTTTGAAGATCGAATTGGTGGGGCTGGCTCCGGAAGCTTTGGACAAATATCCATCCGAATTGTCTGGCGGCATGATCAAGCGCGCCGCGCTCGCACGGGCGCTCGCGCTCGATCCTGCGCTGGTGTTTCTCGACGAGCCGACCTCGGGCCTCGATCCGATCGGGGCTGCGGAATTCGACCAGTTGATCGCCAAACTGCGCGATACGCTGGGGCTGACGGTGTACATGGTGACCCATGACCTCGACAGCCTGTTTTCCGTCTGCGATCGGATTGCCGTGCTCGGCAACAAGCGTGTAATGGTGGAGGGGACGATCCAGGACATGCTCGGTTGCGACGATCCCTGGGTCCAGTCTTATTTCCGCGGCAAACGCGCGCGTACAATTCCGGGACTGGTCACCTAACTGCAATCCTAGGGATTTTTTGAATCCTTTTTACGAATGAAACGGCTTGAGGCATGGAAACGAAAGCAAATTACGCAATCGTCGGCTTGTTCACCCTGGTGGTGCTGCTGCTTGCCTTCGGCTTCGTCTACTGGATGTCCGCCTATGGACGCGAAGGCAAGATGGAGCGGCTGGTGGTGCGCATTCCCGGTTCGGCCAACGGGCTGAGCGTCGGCTCGGCGGTGCGCTTCAACGGGATCCCGGTGGGCACGGTGCGCGCGCTGGATTTCGACCGCAAGGACCCGCGCTTTTCGCTGGCCGTGACGGAAGTGCGCTCCGATGCGCCGATCTACCCGTCGACGCGGGCCGTTCTCGAGATCCAGGGCCTGACCGGGGCCGCCTATATCGAGCTTTCCGGCGGCGACACCAAACAGGAATTGCTGATCGAGAAGGCGTTGAAGGACGGCGAAGTGGCGACCCTGCTCGCCGAACAATCCGGCGTGACCAATATCGTCGCCACCGCATCCGAAATCATGAACCGCACCGAGACGACGCTGATCCAGCTGCAGGGCTTCGTGAACGATAATCGTAAGCCGCTGACCAGCACGATCTCCAATGTCGAGGTGTTCTCGCAGGCGCTGAAGAACAATTCCAAGGGCATCGACGAATTCCTGCAGTCGGTGACCTCGCTGTCGGGAACGATTAAAGGTCTTTCGGGCCGGCTCGATTCCACGCTGGCTTCTGTCGAAAGCCTCCTGAAGGCCGTGGACGCCAAGAAGATCGACGCTATCCTCGCCAATGCCGAGAAGGTCAGCAAAGATCTCGCCGATGCCTCGGGCGGAGTCGGGCAGGCCGTCGCGACGTTCAACAAGACCGCCGAAGCCTATCGGGTCGTCGGCGAAAAGGCGTCGAAGACGCTCGACAAGGTCGACCAGCTGATGGCCGCTGTGGAGCCCGCCGACGTCAAGAGTTCGGTGGCCGATATCCGCGCGGCCGTCGCCGACGCCCGACAGGCGATTCAGACCTTCCGCGGCGTCGCCTCCGATATCGAGAACCGTCGTCCCGATATCGACAAGACGATCAAGAACATTTCCGAAATGTCGGAGAAGCTCAACAAGGCCTCGACCCGCGTCGACGGCCTGCTCGCCAAGGCCGACAGCTTCCTCGGCACGGGGATTCGTCGTCGCTCTTCGCCGACGCGCGGGAGACGTTGAAGTCCTTCAAGCAGGTGGCCGACAATCTGAATTCTCGGATCGGTCCGATCGCCGACAATCTGGCGCGCTTCTCCGGCTCCGGCCTCAAGAATATCGATGCGCTCATTTCCGATACCCGCCGCACGGTGCAGACCCTGGATTCGGCGATCACCAAACTGGATGAGGACCCGCAGCGGCTGCTGTTCGGCGGCGACGAGGTCAAGACCTACAACGGTCGGGCGCGGCATTGATGTGGAAACGGACCAATATGACAAGGGAGCGTAGCGTGATCCGACTGGCGCGGGCATCTTTCATGGGCGTATGCCTGCTGGCTCTGGGCGGTTGCCTGGGCGGAACTCCCGACGACACCTTCTCATTGACGGCTGTTTCCGGCGTCGAAGGACCAAGGCTGACCCAGCGCCAGATCCTCGTTCCCGAACCGACAGCGGTCAAGGCGCTCGACTCCGAGCAGGTGGTCATCCGCGTCAGCCAGTCGGAGATCCAGTATCTCGCCAAGTCGCGCTGGAGCGACCGTCTGCCGAAACTCGTGCAGGCGCGTCTCGTGCAGGCCTTCGAGAACACCGGCCGGCTCGGCGGCGTCGGCATTCCGGGGCAGGGACTCGCCATCGACTATCAGGTGATCACCGAAATCCGCGCCTTCGAGATCCTGGCCTATGGCGGCAGCCGCGCCCAGGTGGAAATGTCCGCCAAGCTGCTCAACGACCGCAACGGCGAAGTGCGCGCCAGCCGCGTCTTCACCGCCAGCGCGCCTGTCGGCGGCTCCGGCAACGAAGCCTTCATCAAGGCCCTGGACGCCGCCTTCGCCCGTGTCACCACCGATATGGTGGGCTGGACGCTCAAGGCGATGTGACGAGGCGACGAAGGCCCCGGTGAACAATCGGCTTCGGTCGCATGAGGAGATCCGCTTGAAGAGCACCCATTTTCGCGTGGCGCTTGCTCAGGTGACGACCGGCGCCGATGCAGACGTCGTCTGCGCCGCAGCGGCCGCGCAGCAGGCCGAGCTCATCGTTTTTCCGGAAATGTTCTCCAACGGCTATAGCCGGTTCGAACCCGACAGCCAAGCCTCCCGCAAGGCCTGGCTCGACGGGGCGGAACCGCTGGATGGCGCTTATATCGCAGGTTTTCGAGACGTCGCCCGCAGGCGTCGACTGTCGATCGTGGCGACTTTTCTGGAACAGGGCGAAACCGCCCCCTTCAACGCCGCCGTACTGATTGATGCTGACGGCGAGATCGTCCTGCATCAGCGCAAGCGGCACATCTGCTTCTTCGATGTGCCCGAAACGGCCTGCGCGCCGGGCGATCGATCTTCAGTGGCGAGATTGAAGACGAGGGCCGGCGAGATCACTGTCGGCGTGATGATCTGCATGGATCGCGAATATCCCGAAGTCGGCGCCGATCTGATCCGCCAGGGCGCCGACATCATCCTCGTACCCAACAGCAGCCCTTTGATCGACGATCCGACCGTCGGCGACGTCAGAGTTGCCGGCGTTCGCGCCATGGCTTTCCAATACGCCGCAGGCATCGCGGTGGCCAATTATCCTGCGCCGAAAGACGATGGCCATTCCTTCGCCGTCGATGGGCTCGGGCGGATCATCGCGATGGGCGGAGCCGAAACCGGTCTGGTGATCGCGGACTTCGACATCGAGGCTCTCAAGGCCGTCCAGCGACAGGAATGGTTTCGCCGGACCCGGTGAAACCTCGATGACGATGCAGTAAAGCGAGCATCGGTCACATTTATCGCCCGAATCTCGCCCATTCTCCGGCCGCCGCGGCGGCAGGATAGGAGCGGGGTTTGCAGACAGCGAGGGACGACCGCCCCGGAGCGGAAGGGGGCGACTGTGGCGCATCATCGTCGCCATGATAGGGCGTCGTCGCTTCACGTTGAGCTTGACCTTGTCCGTCTGCGGCCATGCGACTGTTGCCGGCTTGTTGTTCTTTGGCGCCCATCAGCCTCCAGCGCCTGCGCCCGCCCGTGAAATTTCGGTCTCGCTGGTCGAGATCACGCCAGGCGTCCCGAACCGAGGGCCAAAGCGAATGAAAGCTCCGCCGCCGGTGAAGGTATCCGAGCCGGACGATCGCTCCACTCGGCCCATTCCGAACATCGCGCCCTCCAGGGAGAGGTTGCGCCCCTTCAACTCTCTCCATACGGCGCAGCATCTATACGCCACGGACGTCTTGTCCCGCCCCGACAACATCCGGGCTCGCAAGGCTTTGCGCAGTCTGGCGTCCGACGACAGACGGATTGAGCTGTGCAATATCGAAGCGATGGAGCAATTGCGCCGGACCGGTAGAATCTCCGCCGAACTGGTCGCGCCCTATGCCTTTCAGGATCTGGCGCTTCACGCAGCGGAAATCGTCGCCGACGGTGCGGCGGTCAAAGCCGGGAATCGTTGGTTCAGGCTGCGCTACCGATGCGTGGTCGCGCGGATGGCGCAAGCGCCGTCCGAATTCGCTTTCGCGCTCGGCGACGCCATTCCCGAATCGGAATGGAGCGAGCACTTCCTCTCCGCAGGCACCGCGATCGACGAATGATATCCGAATCGAAGAGGCCGCCCGGTTTCCCGAACGGCCCTTGTTCAAGTCGCTGCATACTTACGAGAAGCGGCCCGCCGCATGCGCCAGCATGGTGTAGACCTTGCCGGTGTCGGAGGTGAGGTAGCTCTGCGTCAGGGTCTTGTCGCGATCGTTGCGGGCGACATCGTTCAGCAGTTTCTCGAAATCGTCGATGTAGCGGTCGACGGCCGAGCGGAACTCCGGCTCGCGATCATATTTGCGTTTGATCTCGTCGAAGGTCTGCTGGCCCTTCAACGTGTAGAGCCGACGGGTGAACACGTCACGCTCGCCGCGGTGATAGCGACGCCAGAGATCGACCGAGGCTTCATGGTCGATGGCGCGGGCGATGTCGACCGACAACGAATTCAGTGATTCCACCACCTGCCGCGGATTGCGGTTTTCGACGCGCGAGGCGGCCGGGGGCGCGGTGCGGGTGTCGGCTTCCGCTTCGTCGCGGGAGGCGTTGCGCAGCAGATCGCTGATCCAGCCCTGGCCTTCTTCCCGACGCGCCGTCGGCTGGGCGGGAGCAGGGCGCTCCTCGCGCGGAGCCGAGGGACGATTGAGCGGATCGACACCGAGGCTGCCGCGCAGACCGAGCGGCTCGCGGGACGGCGCGGACACGCGGCTCTCCTGGCGCGGGGTCGAAGCGAGAGGGATCGACGGGCGCTCCGCCGCCGGTTGCGCTTCGGCGCGACGCGGCTCTATCGCCGGCTGGGGCCGGCTCGCTTGCGGGGTCGCCGGCTGACGCGCTTCGGTCGGGCGCTGTTGCGGCTGCGGCTGCGGCGGCGTCGCCATGCGCTGAGGCTCCGAACGCGCCGTTTCGATCGCCGCGGGCGGCTGGGCCGGGGCCGTTGCGCGGGGAGGAGCCTGATAGGCAGGCTGCGTGTCGACGCGGGCCGGCTGGTAGGCGACCGGCTGCGCTTCCACGCGCTGCGCCTGATAGACGGGTTGCGGCTCTACGCGCGGCGCGGGCTCCTGGCGGGCCGGACGCGGCGTTTCGAAATGCGATGCGGAGACGCCGATGATGCCGGTCAGCTCCTGCAGGGCGCGGACCTGTTCGGCCACGGCCTTGCGCATCTGGGCGGCGTTCTCCTTGGCTTCTTCCGGCAGGTCGAAGGCGCCGCGCTTGAGTTCGGCGCGGGTGTCGGTCAGTTCGCGGCGGATCTCGCCGGCGGTGCGGCGGATCTCGTCGGTGGCGCCGGCGAAGCGGTTGATCGAATCCTCGATCGCAGCCTGAAGCGCCTGGCGCATGTCTTCGGCGGTCGCCGTCGAGCGGGCGCCGGTTTCGCCGAGCATGCGGTCGACATCGGCGAGCGAGCCGGATACGGCGCCCCGCAATTTACCGGCCACCTGATCGGCCTGTTCGCTGGCCTTTCCGAGCGCGGTCTCGACCGAACGGGCCGCTTCCTGCGCCGCGGCGCCGACGGTGCCGCGCAGCGCGTTGGCCATCTGGTCGGCGCGCTGTTCGGCTTCGCCGAGCACACGGCCGATATCGGCGAACGAGGTCTGGATGCCGGTGCGCACGGTGTTGGTCACCTGGCCGGCGCGGTTTTCGGCGCGGTCGAAGGCGGCTTCCACCAGACCGGACACCGAGCGCATGGTGTTCTCGATGTCTTCGGAGCGACGGACGAGGCCGACGGCCAGCGCCTGCAGCGCTTCCTCGCGTTCGGCGAGCGTCGACACCAGGTTGGACTGCGCCGCGCCCAGCAGGTTCGAGGCCTGGCCGAGCACCTTGGAGTGATCGTCGAAGCGTCCCACCAGCGCGCCGATCTGACCGAGCGTGTCGTTGGAGACCGAGGAAAGCCTTTCGGCATTGCCTTCCAGCAGGCGCGCCGCCGCGTTGACCGAATCCGAGGCGCGGGTCGCGCTCTCGGTGAAGCGGTCGGCGGTGCCGGTCAGAGTCTCGTCGATCGCGCCGAGGTTGGCGGCGGCTTCGGCCACCAGTTGCTTGAGGCCGGCATTGCTCTGGCCGAGCGCGTCGATGAGGCCGAGGGCGGTGGAGCGCAGCGACTGCTCGCTGTCGCCGAGCGCGCGAGCGGCTTCCTGCGTGCGGCTGGAAATGGCGTCCACCAGCGCGGCGTTCTCGCCTCGCAGCAGGGCCGCGCCCTGTTCGGCGGCGCTGCGGATGTCTTCCGCTGCCGTCTGACCCAAGCTCTGCAGGCTCTCGGCCGCCGGCCGCGCCTTTTCCTCGATCAGGCGGTTGAGTTCGGCCGAGCGGGCGGCCAGCATGGAGTTCAGCTCGCGGGTGCGATCGTCGAGCGTCGTGCGGATCGCCTCGTTGCGGGCGGCCAGCGCCTGCTCCGCCGAGGTGAGGCTCTGGCTGATCGCGGCGCCGTCGTTCATCACCTTCTGCTGCGCCGCGCCCACCTGTTCGGCGAACTGGCTGGCGTTGCGGGCGAAACTGCTGGTCAGCGAGTCGGTCTGCGTGGCGAGCTTGCCCGTGAAGGTTTCGGCTTCGCCGGCGATGCGGCCGGTGAAAGCCTCGGCGTCGTGGACGAGCTTGCTCGCGAAGCTTTCGGTCTCGGTCGCCAGCTTGCCGGTGAAGGCGTCGGCGCCGGAGGCGAGCTTGCCGGCATAGGCGTCGGCTTCCGACACCATCCGGTCCGAGAACCGATCCGCCTCGCTGGAGAGACGCGCGCTGATGAGTTGCGCGTCACCGGTGAGCCGGGTGGCGAACTGATCGGCGTTGCTCTGCACGGTGCTGGCGAAGCTCTCGGCTTCTTCGGTGAGGCGGCTCGAGAAGCCGGCGCTGCGCGCGGCCATCTCGTCGGCATATTCGAAAGTCTTGCCGGAGATCTGGTCGATCGCCCGCCGCGCTTCGTCGTCCATCGATTGCGCGGCGTCGATGACGGCGGAACGGAGGGTGGAGGCGAGGCCGGACGCTTTGCCGTCTATGGTGCGCGACACGTTTTCGAGACCGATCGTCAGCGCGCGGTCCATCGTCTCCAGCCGTTCGTCGAGATGCGCCGTATGGCTTTCGAGCGTTTCGAGATCCGGCTCGCGCCGGTTTCGGTGACGCGGTCGAAGGACTGGATCTGCGTTTCGATCAACGAGCCCAGTTTCACGCCGGCTTCGTCGATGGTCTGGGCGAAGCGGCCGGCGTCGTCGCGGATGCCGGTCTCCAGGCGGTCGAAGCTGGTGAGGATGCGGCCGCCGGTCTCGTCGAAGCGGCTCGACACCGTCTCCAGCGCGCCGTCGATTCGCTGGCTGAAGGTTTCGGCGACATTGGCGATTTCCGCCGCTCTTTCGCCGAAGCGATCACTGAGAGCCTGCGTGGAGCGGTTCATCGACTGGTCGAGATCCTCGGAGGCCGTCGCGATCGCCTGCTTCAGCGCATTTTCGCGTTCTTCGAGCTTCATGTCCAGCATCATGATGTTGGACAGCATCGAGGCCGCGCCGCTTTCGAGCCGTTCGTCGATCGACACGGTCGAGGCTTCGATGGTTTCCTGCAGCGCCTGTCGATGGGCGGAAATCTGCGCCGACAGGCGCTCCGCCATTTCGTTGAGCGTCAGCGTGCTGTCGTTCAGCGTATCGCGGATGGCGCCATGGCTGAGTTCGACGCCGGCGTTCAGATTGGACAGGGCCGAGAGGAACTGGTCGTCGAGCGACTGCGCCACCCCTTCCACGGCGCGGATCATCGAGTCCTGCCGTTCGGCGAGACCGCTTTCCAGACGTTCGGTCGCGCCGGTCAGCGCCTGACGCAGAGAAGCTTCGCCCTGGCTCAGCGTGGCGTCGAGACGCTCGATATGGCCGAGCACGGCGTTGGAGCCGCGCTGGAAGCGCTTGTCCAGCGCTTCGCCGGACTGCTCGAGAGCCTGGATCAGAATCTCCTGCCGCAGCGACAATTCGCCGTCGAGGCGGCTCGTCGAGACTTCGATCGCCTCGCGCATAGACTGTTCGCGCGCCTCCAGCGTCATGTCGAGCGACATGATGTTGGACAGCAGGTCCGTCGCGCCGCTGTCCATCTTTTCGCCGATGGTGCGCGCGGTGGCGTCGAGCGATTGCAGCAGGCTCTCCTGGCGCTGGGCGAGATCATGGTCCAGTCGACCCGTCGACTCCGCGATCGTTTGGCGAAGCTCAGCTTCGCGCTCGCCGAGCCTCGCGTCGAACTGATCCACGGAAGAGGAGATGGCCGCCGCGCCCGTGTCCAGCCGCTCGCCGATCGCGCGCGTCGTCGCGTCCAGCGTCTGCGCCAGGCCTTCCTGACGGCGGGCGAGATCGCCGTCCAGCCGGGCGGCGGAGGATTCGATCGCGTCGCGCAGCGAAGCTTCGCGGGCTTCGAGCGTCATGTCCACCGACATGATGTTGGAAAGAAGATCGGCCGCGCCGGTGTCGAGCCGTTCGCCGATCGCCCGCGACGTCGCATCGAGAGACTGGACGAAGGTTTCCTGGCGGCGGGCGAGATCGCTGTCGACGCGCTCCACCGAGTCGGAAATCGTCTGCGTCAACGCGATTTCGCGCGCGCCGAGTTTGGCGTCGAACTGGTCGATCGACGTCGCAATGGCCGAGACGCCGGCGTCGAGCCGGTCGTTGATTGTCCGCGACGTCGCGTCCAGCGACTGGACGAGGCTCTGCTGATGCAGGCCGAGCTCGCTTTCGAAGCGATTACTCGCCGCGGCCACGGCGTCGCGTAGAGCCGCCTCGCGCTCTTCGAGTTTCATGTCCAGCATCATGATGTTGGACAGCATGTTGGCCGCGCCGGTTTCCAGCCGTTCGTCGATCGAATGGGCGGAGGCGTCGACCGTGTCGCGCAGAGCGTCGCGGTGCGACGCGATCTGGGCGATCAGCCGTTCGGCGGTTTCTTCGAGCGTCAGGCCGCTTTGGCCGAGCGTCTGGCGCAAAGCGTCATGGCTGCGCTCGACATCGGCGTTGAGCCCGCCCACGGTGGCGATCAGGCGCTCGTCGAGCGACTGGGCGAGATTTTCGATCGCGGTGGCGAGGCTCGCTTCGCGTTGCGCCAGCGTGTCTTCGATCTTACGGGCATTGGCGTTGAGCGCCATGGCGCTCGCCTGCATGCGGCTGTCGAGCGAATCCGCGGTCGCGTCCAGCACCTGGCGCAGGCTGCGCTCGCGCTCGGCGATCTTGTCGGAAAAGCTGCCGGCGCTGGATTCGAAATCGGTCGCGCTGCGGGACAGCGCATCCTTCAGCTGGCCGGTGGTCTGCTCCACCGACGAGGTCAGCGAATCGGTGGCGCCGTCCACCGCCGAGGTCAGTTTCTGGGTGGATTGCTCCACGACCTCGCGCAGACGGCTTTCGCCGTCCTCGAACGACATTTCCAGCATGCTCGCGCCCATGGCGATGCTGGCGCCGATTCCGGTGGCTTGTTCGTTGATGGTGTCGTCGAGCTGCTTGCGGCCTTCTTCCAGCGCGACGGTGATCGCGTTGGAGCGGTCTTCCAGCGTCTGGCGGATCAGGTCGTGGGTGGTGGCGAGCTGGATGCCGAGATCGGCGCCGCCGTTTTCAAGCGCTTCGGAGATGTCGCGCACGCCCTGTTCGATCGCGCCCTGCACGAAGCGGGCGCTTTCCTGGGACGAGGTCGCGATGCGGTTCGCGCCGTCGCCGAGCGTCTGCTCGATTTCGCCCGTCAGCTCGCGCAGCGTCTCGTCGATCCGCTTCTGATGCTCGCCGTAGACGGCGGCGATGGTGATGGCGTTTTCGCCGAGCGTCTTGGCGAGCCGCGAGCGGGCGTCTTCGGATGCGCCGGTGATCAGTTCGGAGCCGCGCGTCATTGCGGTGTCCAGACGCTGCTGGTTGTCGGCGAGCGTCCGTTCGATCGCCTGACCCTTTTCGTCGAGCATGCGGGCCAGATGCTCCGGCGTCGAGCCGATGGCGTTTTCGATGCGGGCTCCGCCTTCGGCCAGCGACTTCTCCAGCCGTTCGCCGCCGGTGGCGACCGCGGTTTCGATGCGCGCGGCGCTGTCGGCCAGCGACCGTTCGAGGCTGGAGCCGCGTCCGTCGATCAGATCGGAGAGGCGGCGTTCGCCGTCGCCGATGGTCTCGGATATGGTTTTTCGGTCTTGTCGAAGGCGGAGATCAGCGCGCCCGAGCGTTCGGACAACAGCGCGCCGAGACGCTGCTCGCCGCCCGACAGCGTCTGGTCGAGCTTGCGATTGGTTTCGTCGAACGCCGCCGCAATTCCCGACGAACGGTCGTCGAGCAGGCTCGACATGCGATCATGGCCGGTGGAGATGGCGGTTTCGATCGCCTGGGTGCGTTCGGCGATCTTCTGCGCCAGAGCGTCGGCGCGCGCGCCGAAGCCGCTGTCGAGTTCCTGATTGGCGCGGCCGATGACCTGGGTGATGTCGCCGACCTTGGCGTCGAGGGCGGTCTCGATGACCTCCTGGCCCGCGCCGAGCGCCGTCTCGATGGCCACGGCCTGCCCCATGAAGGATTGGGCGATCCGTTCGAGCGAGGATTCCAGCGTGCTGGACAGCGCGTCCTGGCCCTGGCCGAGCGCCTTGTTGATGCGGGTGAGGCTTTCGTTGAGCTTGGCGTCGAGCGAGCCGCTGCGTTTGTCGAAGGCGTCGGCGAATTCGCCGAGCCGGCCGTCGAAGGCCGACGACACCTGGTCGACCGAAGACTTGAGACGCTCGTCGAGGAAGGCGGTGCGGACGTCGAGATCCATGATCGCATCGTCGGCCGTCGTCTTGAGCGCCTGGCGGAAGCTCTGATTCTTCTGGTCCAGCGTCGCGTTCAGCGATTTCAGCATCGATTCCAGCGAATTGCTGATGACGCCGCCGCTGTTGGTCAGCGTCTCGTTGATCTGCCGGGTGCGGGCGATCAGCGTCTCGTTGAGCTGCCGGGTGCGGTCGGCGAGCGCCGCGTTCAATTTCTCCGTTGTGGCGTCCACCATCGAGGCGCGTGTCTCGAATTCGGACAACAGCTTGTTGCCGCGCTCGTTGATCGTCACGCCCAGCGTTTCGATGCGGGTGTCGAATTCCTCGGTCAGCGCCAGGCCGGAGGTTTCGAGCGCGCCGACCAGTTCTTCGGTCTTCTTGGACAGGACCGAGCCGATCGTATTGGCGACATTGCCGCTCTTCTGCATGATGATCGCGGCTTGGGTGTCGATCATCTGGGCGACGGCTTCGCCCGACGTGGCGATGTTCTTGGCGATGGTCAGGCTGGCGCTGGCGAGTTCGTCGCGGAGCAGGTCCTGTGCGCCGGTGATCGAGGACCGCACGCGCTCGGCATGGCCGATGATCGCCTCGCGCTCGCTGCCGAGTTCCTGCACCAGGCTGCGGACGCGCAGTTCGTTGTCGCTGTAGCTGCGTTCGAGAGCGTTCACTTCGGAATGCACCAGCGTTTCGAGTTCGGAAGCGCGCGCGATCGTGCGCTCGATGCCCTCGTTCATGGCCGAGACTTCGCGACGCACAGCCTGGCCGACGGTCATGATGCGCTCGGCGGCGATGTTTTCCGGCTCGGCCAGTCTGAGGGCGACTTCGGCCATCGAGCGGGCGGCGTTCTTGAGTTCCTGCGCCCGCGCGATCATCGAGGCGAAGGCGAAGAAGATCATGATCGGGAAGAGGATGCCGATCAATGTCGCCAAGGCGCCCGGAATGGCGCCGAGATCGCGCAGAGACGAGATCTGCCAGATTTCCGGCGCGTAGAGAAAATGCGCGGCGACCAGCCCCAGAATGACCCAGAGCGCGGAAATGGCCGCGGCGATCCGCATGGGCGATTTCGAGCGCGGCGTGTCGAAGCCGCGGGTGAGGGCGGCCGAAGCCGTGGGAAGGGGATCGTTGGCGGGGCGGTGAGAGGGCGCTCTCGGCGCGGGCTCCGGGCCGAGCGAACGCGCATTGTCCGCCTTGCGCTGCTGCGCAGTCTTCCCGGTCTGGTTTGCAACGTCGGACACACGGCTCTCCCGCTTTTGCGGCTGCGTTCCGGAATGGTCGTCCTGAAAGTCGATCGCCAGGGCCTCTTCCAACGCCCTGTAGGCGTTTTCCGACACGGCGTCGTTTTCGCTCTTAATCGTCATTCCGAACTGCCTCGTTTTACTACCTCGCCGCGGCCGCTCCGAGCGGAAGCGAAACGTCGAGGCCCTGTATCCGATCCGGAGATTGTCGCATGCCGCGCCTCATGCGGCGATGGATGCGCTTCCCGGGACCGTCACTTTCGCGGCCGCTGGTTAAGGACGGCCTTTTTACCCACGTTACGTAGTGGCACAGAAGCCGTTTTGATACAATCACTTGTGGGGAAGCTCCGCGCAAGGTTGAGGAGATATTAACGACAATTTTGCCGCGCCCGCTCAAAAAACCAAGCGTTTAGGCGCGTTTAGATATCGTTAACCATCTTTGCAGAATGCCTTCCCTGAAAACGCCCCAATTAAGCGTTCTTGCGTCCATCGCTGCGACACTGCCGATCATAAGAAAACTCGCATGTGTCACAAACAAACAAGAACAGGGAAATGAACATGGCAGCCGCATCCGTCGCCTTCGAAGCCCCCGACAACTACGCCTCCGTCGCGCCTTCGCGGGCTCGCCCCATCGATCTCGTCCATCTGGCGCGCCAGACGTCGGGCGACAAGAACCTCGAGCTCGAAGTCCTCAACATCTTCGCCCGCCAGGCGCGTAACTGCATGGCGGAACTGTCGTCGTCGGCAAACGACAATCGCTCGGCCATCGCGCACCGCCTCAAGGGCGCCGCGCTCGCCATCGGCGCCTTCAGCGTCTCCACCG
The DNA here is from genome assembly GCF_014158035.1 of Rhizobium sp. G21. Lineage (GTDB taxonomy): Bacteria > Pseudomonadota > Alphaproteobacteria > Rhizobiales > Rhizobiaceae > Rhizobium_E. The sequence goes on from NZ_JACFXW010000001.1 coordinate 204,834, forward strand.
TCGCCGAGAAGGTCGAACATGACGCCGACGACGCCGCGGCGCTCGCCATGCTCGGCGCAGCCGTCATCGAAGCCGAAAATTTCATTCTCAAGCTGTCGCGTTGATCTCCCCGGGCTTTCTCAGCCGTTGTTGACGCATTTCTGAATATGTTGGAAAAGGCTCGCCAGTCTTTTCCAACTCGTCAGGACAATCATGCCGAAACTCACCTTCGTCGCCTTCGACGGCGCCCGCTTCGATGTGGACGTCGCCACTGGATCCACGGTCATGGAAGCCGCGATCCGCAATTCCGTTCCCGGCATTCTCGCCGAGTGCGGCGGGGCCTGCGCCTGCGCCACCTGTCATGTCTATGTCGACGACGCCTTTGCGGACAAGGCCGGTCGTCCCGATCCCATGGAGGAGGACATGCTGGACTTCGCTTATGACACCCGCCCCACCTCGCGCCTGTCCTGTCAGATCAAGATGACCGACGCCCTCGATGGCCTGGTCGTCCATATTCCGGAAAAGCAGAGCTGACGGCGTTCCGGAGTCCGGCAAAAAAATGCCTCGCTCGACGGTGAAGGCGAGCGAGGCAAGTAAGACGCATCGTCAAACAGGCGAGGGAGGAGACACCTGTTGCCACTCCAATGCGTCGGGGAAACCACACATGACACCGTAAGGAAGGCTGCTCTACGCTGCGACCGCTTCGACCTGTTCAGTGATTGAGAACCTATTTAAGTTAGTCCGCAAGTTCAATTGGGACAAATGGCGGGCCAATTAACAGGAAGTGCGCAAGCTACGCGCAAGCCTGTTACTCCATTTGGGCGGATTTTGCGGATTCGAGAGCGCCCGAAACGGCCGGGATCGTTATTCGGCGCGGCCGGTCGCCCGATAGCGCAGCAGGCGCGTCATCCGAGCGCTGAAATTTGCGGCTTCGATTCGGTCGAATCGCTTCTGATCCGCGTCATGCGCTTCGAGTGCCTCTGCGGTGACCCGCGAGACCTGGGCCTTGAGCGTTTCGCAATCGCGTTCAGGCCGAAGCGCGCGCAGCGCCTTTTCGAGCGCGCGGGCATGGTTGCGGGCGATTTCCGCATGCCGCTCCTCATGCCGTTTGATGTCGGCCGACAGCGTGTCCCACAGCAACCCCATGCGGGCGTCGGCCTTCGAGCGGTTTCTCCATCGCGGCAGCGTCATCTTCGTGGTCAGCAGAATGCGCGCCTCGCCGATGCTGCAACGACCTTTTTCCGCCACGTAGGACGCCTTTCCGGAAAAAGTGACGCGCGTCGCGCCGGGATGCCGACGCCCAGTGCCGAGCAGCGGGCCGCGTTCGGCCATTTCCCGGTCGAGGTCGGCGGCCGTCTTTCCGCCGATGCTGAAATAGGTGACGGTCTTGCGCGCGATCATTTCGGATTGTGCGGAGGGAGCGATCGCGAGAACGGCGGCGACAAGCGCGAGGCGGGCCATTCTCTTCATCGGTTCACTCCTCGCATCCCCGGCGCGTCTATGCCGTCCGCCGGCATTTTCGGTGATTGTCTGTCGGCGCGCAATATGCAATCAGCAACCCAGCACATTCCGAGCGGAGATCCCGGATGACCTCGCCCTTCGCGCCCTTCGACTGGAAACTCGCGCATGGACGCAGCCTGACGCTGGGTCCGGACGCCGTGATCATGGCGGTGATCAACGTCACGCCCGATTCCTTCTCCGACGGCGGCCGAAATCTCGCGCTCGACAGCGCCGTGGAGAATGCTCTGCAGGCAGTGAGGGACGGCGCGGCGATCATCGATATCGGCGGCGAATCCACCCGGCCCGGCGCAGCCCCCGTATCGGCCGAGGAGGAGCAGGCGCGCATCCTTCCGGTGATCGAGCAACTGGCGCGCCGAACCGACGCGCTGCTGTCCGTTGACACCTACAGGGCGGAGACCGCGCGGTCGGCGATCCGCGCCGGCGCGCATATCATCAACGATATCGAGGGGTTGCAGAAAGATCCTCAGATGGCCCCGGTGGCGGTGGAGGCCGGCGCCGGCGTGATCGCCATGCATACCGGAAGAGGTCGCGAAAAACTGGCCGATCCCATCGAGGATCAGCGGCATTTCTTCTCGGCGACGCTCGCCGTCGCGAAGGCGGCCGGACTTGCTCGGGAACGGATCGTGCTCGATCCCGGTTTCGGCTTCAACAAGGAAACGCCCTCCGAGAATCTGGCGCTGATGGCCCGGTTTGACGAGTTGATCGCACTCGGCTATCCGCTTCTGGCGGGAACGTCGCGCAAACGGTTTCTCGGCGCGCTGACGGGCCGCGAACCTGCCGAGCGCGACGTGGCCACCGCGGCGACGAGCGCCCTTCTCAGAATCTCGGGCGCGGCCATTTTCCGCGTCCATAATGTCGCAATCAACCGCGACGCCCTGCGCGTCGCCGATGCTATTCTCAAGGCCCGCGAAACGGATGGGCGAGGAACACCTGCATGACTGGCACTTACACGATCACACTCGCCAACTGCGCCTTCTTCGCGCGCCACGGCGTCATGGACGAAGAGGAAGTGCTCGGACAGCGCTTTTTCGTCGACGCCGAGCTCGAAGTCATGCCGGCCGGCCCGCTCGAGCACGACGCGCTGGAGACGACGGTCGATTACGGCGTCGCCTTCAAGTTGATCGAGAAAATCGTGACGGGCCGCCGTTATTACCTGATCGAGGCGCTGGCCACTGAGATCGCCCGGGCGCTCGCCCAACAGTTCCCGCAGATCGTGCGGGCCAAGATCACCTTGCGCAAGCCGAATGCGCCGATTTCCGGCGTTCTCGATTATGTCCAGGTGTCCGTCGAGCATCATGCCCAACGCTGAGGCCGTCGCCTATCTCGGGCTCGGCGGCAATCTCGGCGATCCCGTCGCCAATATGGCCGAGGCCTTGAGACGCGTCGACGAACGCCCTGACTGTCGGGTGGTCTCAGTGTCGCGCCTCTACCGGACGCCGCCCTGGGGCAAGACCGATCAGGACTGGTTCTTCAACAGCGCGGCGGAGATCGCCACCACGTTGGAGCCCTTGTCGCTTCTGCGTCTCTGTCTGGAGATCGAGCGGTCGATGAAGCGCATCCGGGTGGAGCGCTGGGGCCCGCGCACGATCGATCTCGATGTGCTCGCCTATGGCGACCTGCAGATGTCGACGGATGACTTGACCCTGCCGCATCCACGGATGACCGAACGCGCCTTCGTGCTCCAGCCGCTCGCGGACGTCGCCCCGGGCCTGATGATCTCCGATCGTCCGGTCACCGCATGGCTCGCCGAAGTCGACGCCGCGAGCATCGAACTGGCCGACGCCGATCGAGACTGGTGGCGGCGCGCATAAAACAAAAAGGCCGGCGCATCCGCCGGCCGATATTCAGATCATCGAGTTCAAGCTTTCACTCGACCGAGCCGACCGCGATCTCATCCGTCTGGCGGTTCAGCGACATGCCGATCACCGGGATCATCGTTTCGTCGACCTTGACCGAAATCGTCACGGTCATGGAATTCTTGCCCTGCAGGCGGGCGATCATCGCTCCGTTCAGACGGGCGCGGGTGATGCCGACGACCATCTTCTGGCCTGTCACGTTGCCCGAGACGATGTCGAGGCCCTTGCCGGCCGCGCCGTCGAGGAACTTGCCCTTATAGCTGCGTCCGTCGGCCATGATGGTCGCCTTCATCGGCTGCTTGAAGAAGCCGACGCGGCAATGGCCGTCGAGCGTCATGCCGGTGGACTTGCCCTCGGTGACGCCGGTGAGCGTGCATTTGAACTTGGTGCCCTTGTACTTGCCGGCGACGATTTCGCCCGGGCCGCTCCACTCGCCGGCGACGCCCTCGAAGAACACCTTGTCGCGGCTGCCGGCTTCCGCCGGCGCAACCATCGCCGACCCGAAGGCGACGAGGCTCGCAAAGCCAAGGACGAATGGGGTAACGCGCGAAAACATTGAGCTTCCTTCCGGGTCAGCCGCTACTGGAACTAAGGCGAGTTTTGGCCGATATTGGTTAACGGAGAGTTTCGATATAGTCGTATTTAGCCGTCTCTCTCCGCGGATGGGAAGCGTTTCAGGCCGCGAGCGAGTCTCCCGCCGCCATAGGCCGCGGGGGCTGTTGCGCGGTTGCAACGGCAAGCCGTCCGAGATCGTTTATCCACCGGAATATCCGGTCAGATCCCCTACGAAATCACTGACGCCGGGCCGCCGCTGGGCGCGGAATGGAAGCGGACGCAGCAGATCCATGGCCGCGATGCCGATTCGCGCCGTCATCAGGCCGTTGACGACGCCTTCGCCGAGGCGCGCGGAAATCTTGGAAGCGACACCGTGGCCGAGCACCTGTTGGGCGATGCCGTCGCCGACCGCGATCGAACCGGTGACGGCGAGATGGGCGATCACGTCGCCGAACAGCCGCAGCATGCCGAGACGGCCCGGCCGGGTGCCATAGGTCTCGGCCACCGTCCGCACCAGCCGCGCCGATTCGAACAGCACATAGCCGAGATCGACGATGGCGCGCGGGCTGACCGCGGTCACGATCGACACCCGTTTGCTGGCGTCGAGGATCAGCCTTCGCGCGCGGCGGTCGGCGGGAGAGAGCAGTTCGAGCTCGGCAAGCCGGATCAGGCCCTCTGGATCGATGACGTCCTGTTCTGTCGCCGCCAGCGCCTTGCGGCCCGATTCGGTTTCCGGGATAGACGCCGACAGCGCCACGAGCCGCGCCACGACGGCGCGGGCATGGGCGGGTTTGCGGTCGGCGAGGGCGATTTCCGCCTCTCGCTTCAGGTCCTGCACCGACGACAGCCGGCGCAGCGCCCAGATCTCGCGGCCGACCATGCCGAGCGCGGCGAGCACGGCCACGACTGTCAGCGTCAGCGCCGTGTAGCCGAGCCAGTCGGCGCGGGCGTAGAGATCGCGGATCAATCCGTCGAGCCACAGCGCGAAGGCGGCTGAAAACAGCAGGCCCAGCGCGCCCGTGAGGATGGAAAGCAGCGGCAGACCTCTGCGGCGCGGCGCGGCCACCGGCGGTTCCGCCATCTGCTCGGCCAGAAACGGGTCGTCCTGCGCCGCGGTCAGCGTCACGTCGGCGTCGAAGGCGGCCGGCGCCCGCGGCGATTTCGGCGCGGCCGGCTGCGGTTCGTTCAGGGAAAACGCCTGGGGAGGGCGGCTCCGCTTATCGTCGGTCATGTCAGCCGGTCTCCGATGAGGAACTGGAGGGCGCGGTCGAGGCGGATATGCGGCAGCGACAGTTTCACGCCGCCGCCGGTGGCTTCGATCTCGGGCGGCCTGAACCTGACGATGTTGATCTGCGGCGGTGCGGTCGCCGCGACCTGTTCGTCGCGGTCGAAATAGACGTCGGGGTTCGACGGCAGGTCGCCCGGAAACACCGCCGTCTTCTTTTCGCCGTCGAAGGTCTCGCCGCCGATCTTCTCGCCCAATATCGGGGTGCCGACGATCACCGGCAGCGTGTCGCCGTCGCGGGACACGGTCGCCTCGCGGGTGGCGCGCACCGAGGCGAGAGCGATCACGTCGATGCCCGCCCCGGTCCGGCCGATGCGCTTGACGGCGCGATCGACCATGCGACGGGTGATGGCTTCCAGCCGGTCATGACTTTCATGATGCAGGTGATCGGCTTTGGTGGCGGCGATCAGGACCTTGTCGATCTTCCGCGTCAGAAGCGAGCCGAGAAAGGAATTGGCGCCGGGGCGGAAAGAAGCCAGCACGTCGCCGAGCGCCGATTCGAGATCCTCGATCGCATCCGGCCCGCCATTGATCGCCTGCAACGCGTCGACGAGCACGATCTGTCGGTCGAGACGCGTGAAGTGGTCGCGGAAGAACGGCTTCACGACATGCGCCTTATAAGCCTCGAAGCGCCGCTCCATCATCGCCTGGAGACTGCCTTTCGGCGCCTTGCCGGGCAAGAGCTTGACGAGGGGCGCAAAGGTGAGCGCCGGCGAGCCGTCGAGATCGCCGGGCATCAGAAAGCGGCCAGGAGCCAGCGAGGAGAAGGCCTGTTCATCGTCCTTGCAGGCGCGCAGGTAAGCGGTGAAATCCTGGGCCAGATCCCGAGCCGTCATCTCGTCGGCCGCCGCATCCGGCGGGATCCGTTCGGCGCGCGCCAGCCACTCCCGGGCGAAGGCGGCGCGGCGCGGTTGGCGCGCGAGCCGCGCGGCCTGTTCGCAGAAGCCTGCGAAATCCTGCGTCAGCAGCGGCAGGTCCATCAGCCATTCGCCGGGGTAATCGACGATGTCGATCGACAGCTTTCCGGGCGACAGCCAACGCCCCCAACCCGACGCGCTCTGATAATGCAAGGTGATGCGCAGCTCGGAAATCGCCCGCGTCGATCCCGGCCAGATCCGTTTTCCGACCAGCGCCTTGACATGATCCTCATATTGAAAGCGCGGCACGGCGTCGTCGGGCTGCTCCTCAAGCGCCACCGATTTGATGCGCCGGGACCTTTGCGCTTCGAACAACGGCAGACGGCCCTCGTTGAAGAGATTGTGGATCAGCGTCGTGATGAACACGGTCTTGCCGGCGCGGGAAAGGCCGGTCACGCCCAGGCGTATGGAGGGATTCAGCAGCCCGGCGGCTTTGTCGCCGAGATTTTCGAGCGCGATCCGAGCTTCATCGGTGAACGAGGTGGGGGAAGGAGACAAGGCGACATCCGCATGCGTTTCTGTGAGTTCAATATAGGTCGCCTGGATCGGAGATCAAAGCGGCGCGATCATGTCTACGACCGCCGCAGCTTTCGGCCTCAGGCGCGCGGGACGCTCAAAATCGAGAACCAGCAATCCGGCCGTCGGGTAGCCGAAGGCCAGTTCCGCCGGCTGCTCTTTCGCAAATTGCCCGGCAAGCGCCTCGATCATCGGGTTATGGCCGACGATCATCAGCGCCGGCTCGCTCACATGGCGTTCGATCAGCCGGCGGTAGGCGTCGGGACCCTGATCGTACAGCGCTTCGTCGAAATCCACTTTCGCGGCCCCGAACACGTCGACGACGGCCAGCGCCGTCTCCCGGCAGCGACGCGCCGGCGAGGCGATGATCCGGTCGGGCTGGTAGCCGGCGGCATAAGCGCGTATGGCGACGTCGCGGATGTCGGCCTGTCCCTTGCGATCGAGCGCGCGGTCGAAATCGCGACCGCCCGGCTCAGGCCAGGCGGCGTTTGCGTGGCGCAACAGGAAAAGACGGAAAAACGGACTTATGGGCGACGTCATCTCGTTCTATCCGGCTCGCTACGGCATGATCGTCGTTTAAACCAGCCGTGCCGGGAAAGGTCAATCCTGTGCCGGATCGGGACGCGATGTCACGGGCCGGTGAATTGCGTCGCCTCTGACGCAGCGTAACGCAGTCCGCCTGCGGCCGCCCATTGGCAAGAAAGGTAATTCTTGCACGAAAAATAACCACTTAGCACAAGAATATGACAGATTTAAAATTTGTTAAAGCCGCGCTTTCCGCTTGAAACCAAAAGGCGGCGGAGCTATAGAGCCGCCTTGTACGGGTTGTTCTTCAGGAGAAGCGCGTTGAGTGAGAGTATCGATCTTACGAACTATGTTCCCTCGGAAAACGAAGAATTCATGAACCCGAGACAGCGAGCATATTTCCGGACCAAACTGATCGCCTGGAAAAACGAGATCCTGCGCGAGGCGCGCGAGACGCTCGGCCATCTCGCCGAAGAGAGCGCCAACCATCCCGATCTCGCCGATCGCGCGTCTTCGGAAACCGACCGCGCCATCGAACTTCGGGCGCGCGACAGGCAGCGCAAGCTGATTTCCAAAATCGACGCCGCCGTGCAGCGTATCGACGACGGCACCTACGGCTACTGTGAGGAAACCGGCGAACCGATCAGCCTCAAACGTCTCGACGCAAGGCCGATCGCCACGCTGTCGATCGAAGCGCAGGAACGCCACGAGCGCCGCGAAAAAGTCTACCGCGACGAATGATGTTCAAGGCCGCCTCCGAGCGGCTTTTTTATTGTTCCGCTGCGCTTCGGCTTCGTTGGCGAAGGGCGCCTTCCGCCACATAGTCGGTTGCTTTCCTTTTCGGCGTGACCGGGCGTCAGAAAGTTGTTTTGAAAGAATATTTCAGGCTTGAGCGATATCCAGCGCAAATTTTGCGCGCGCTTCTCTCGGCAGACGTTATAGTCGCCGTTGCACAATCATCACGGCGTTTCCGGGATATGTCTTTTCGGAACGCGCCGACCAAGGGAGGACTTCATGAGCAAAGACAATCCGGGCTTTTCCACGCTCGCCGTACACGCCGGCGCGCAGCCTGATCCGACCACCAAGGCGCGCATCACCCCGATCTATCAGACGACGAGCTTCGTGTTCGACAATGCCGATCACGCCGCCGCTCTGTTCGGCCTGCAGCAGTTCGGCAATATCTACACCCGCATCATGAACCCCACCCAGGCCGTGCTCGAAGAGCGCGTCGCCGCGCTCGAAGGCGGCACCGCCGCTCTGGCCACGTCTTCCGGTCACGCCGCACAGTTGCTGATCTTCCACACCATCATGAACCCGGGCGACAATTTCATCGCCGCCAAGCGCCTCTATGGCGGCTCGATCAACCAGTTCGGCAACGCCTTCAAGAGCTTCGACTGGCAGGTGCGCTGGTCCGACATGTCCGATCCCTCCGCCATGGAAGCGCTGATCGACGAAAAGACCAAGGCGGTGTTCATCGAAAGCCTGGCCAATCCCGGCGGCACCTTCGTGGATATCGCGGCCATCGCCGAGATCGCCCACAAGCACGGCCTGCCGCTGATCGTCGACAACACCATGGCCTCGCCCTATCTCGTGCGCCCGATCGAGCACGGCGCCGACATCGTCGTCCACTCGCTGACCAAGTTCATGGGCGGCCATGGCAATTCCATGGGCGGCATCATCGTCGACGGCGGCACCTTCGACTGGTCGGCCTCCGGCAAATATCCGATGCTGTCGGAGCCGCGTCCGGAATATGCCGGCGTGATCCTGCACCAGACCTTCGGCAACATCGCTTTCGCGATCGCCGCCCGCGTGCTGGGTCTGCGCGATTTCGGCCCGACGATCGCGCCGATGAACGCCTTCCTGCTGATCACCGGCATCGAGACGCTGCCGCTGCGCATGCAGCGCCATTGCGAAAACGCGCTCGCCGTCGCCAAGTGGCTCAAGTCGCATCCGAAGGTCGGTTGGGTCAGCTATGCCGGTCTCGAGGATGATCCGAACAACGCGCTGCAGAAGAAATATTCGCCCAAGGGCGCGGGCGCCGTCTTCACCTTCGGCCTGAAGGGCGGCTACGATTCGGGCAAGACGCTGGTCGAAAGCCTGACGCTGTTCTCGCATCTCGCCAATATCGGCGACACGCGCTCGCTCGTCATCCATCCGGCCTCGACCACGCACCGCCAGCTCACCCCCGAGCAGCAAATCGCCGCGGGCGCCGGCCCGGATGTGGTGCGACTGTCGGTCGGCATCGAAGACGCCTCCGACATCATCGCCGATCTCGAACAGGCTCTGGAAAAAGCATGACCAACTACGCCCTCGGCTTCGATCTCTCCTCCGTCACTCCGGAAACCGGCGCGCCTGCGCCGGACAGGCTGATCGCGGGAGAACCGGTTTTCACAACCTGGAACATCGAAGAGGCCGAGGGCGGCCTCTATGCCGGCGTGTGGCGATCCACACCCGGCAAGTGGCGTATCGTCTATGACGAGTGGGAATATTTCCATATCCTCGAAGGCTATTCGATCGTCACGGAGGAAGGGGGCGAACCGATCCACCTCCGCGCCGGCGACAGACTTATCCTGAGGCCCGGTTTCATCGGGACATGGGAAGTGGTCGAGACGACGACGAAGGATTATGTGATCCGGGTGTAGCGTCGCTGGTGCCGAATGGGTCTTTCGAAAAGGGCGTTTCGGGCGTCAGCAGATTCGTCAGCGCAAGTCGACCCTTACAAACTGCTGTGTTCGGAGAGCCCAGGCATAAAGAATATACCCGTTCTCAAGTTGCACAGTCATCGAGGCATGATTGTGATCAGGATTATATGCGAAGGGAATGGGGGGCGCCCGTGCGGTTAGGAAGCTCATGTCCCACCGGGATGTGAGCGGACGACCGCGGGAGGCGAGCCAATAGGGTTTGCCCATAGCCACCTGCTCAGCTTGAGAGGCAAAGCTGTCCGCCGTGTATGCCGCAAGGCATACCAAAACGACAATACCTGCGGTTAGCCCGAAGCCGACGCTTGCAAGGGAAAAAGATCGCATCCTTCGGCCGGCAAAGCCGATCGTCGCTGCGGCGATGCCGATCGAGATGAGCACGAGATAGACGGCTTTTCCAGGCCATTCCGAAAAGACCCCGAAATAGCCGATCTCAACGGAGACGAGAAATCCGGCGCCGAACAATACAGCATTATCGACAGGCAGTTTCTCGATCGATCGGGCGATCTTTGGGGTATCAATCCATTCATATCGAGCCAGTTGTCGTGGTAGCATGATGAGCGGAGCGCCTGCCAAAGCAAGAAACGCTGCTAAGTCCACCATGCCAAACCGCATATTCGGCGTTAAGAACAAGGCTCCACATATCGTGAAAACGACAGCTGCCGTGAAAATCCAAAACAACGCGCCGGTCAGCATCGCGTGCACCAGTGAGCTGCCAAGGGGAACAATATCTGGCTTCGTGCGGGCATTAGCGGCATTCACCGCAAGCGCGATTACCATAGCCGCCGAGACGGAAATCGGAACGAAGTAAATTCCAAATGGCGCCGCCTGCCAATCCTCCAAAATGGCGAAACTGTAGATTTCGGAAACGCCAATGGTGAGATAGAAGGCTAGATACAACCAGCATACTTTGCGCCATGCACCGTGCAGAAACGTGAGGCATGCATAAGTAACAAGCGCTGGCCAGATGAAGATCAGAGTATAAAACAGAGTTTCTCCAAGTCTGTCTTCCGTCATTCACGAGATCTTTCTTCGATGATCGTCTTTCTTTGCTTACCTCACCACTCCAGATCAAGCCGCTCCAGTCCGTGGAAGTGATACACGTCCTTCACCACGGGCTCCCGGGCGATCCGCATCTTCGGCAGCCGCTCGAACAGGATCGGCAGCGCGATGTTCATTTCCAGCCGCGCGAGCGGCGCGCCGATGCAGAAATGGATGCCGGCGCCGAAGGAAAGGCTGAGGCCTTCGTCGCGATCCGGCTTGAAGGCGAGGGGATCCGAGAACTTTTTCGGATCGAGATTTGCCGCGGCGAGGATCAGGCCGATCTCGTCGCCCTTGCGGAGTTGCACGCCGTCGACTTCGACATCCTCGAGCGCCCAGCGCTTGAAGATATGGACGGGGGCGGAAATTCGGAAGCTTTCTTCGACGGCCAATTCGGTGCTCTTCGCGTCTGAAAACAGCGTCTTCGGGTCGTGCTCGGAGCCGAGGATGATGTTTACCGCATTGCCGATCTGGTGAACGGTCGCCTCGTGGCCCGCGTTCAACAGCACGATCGCCGTCGAGACGAGTTCGTCCTCGGTCAGGAACTGGCCATCGCGGGCCGGAGACAGCATCAGCGTGAGAAGGTCATCCTGCGGATTGGCGCGCTTTTCCTTGGCGAGCGTCTTCACATAATCGGCGAATTCCCGCGCCGCCTTATTGGCCAGCGTTTCATCTTCCGCGGTGCGGCCGAACATGTACATCCGCACGTAGTCGTGGCTCCAGTCGAGCAATTGCCGCCGCATGTCCATCGGCACGCCCATCATGGCCGCGATGATGGTGACGGGGATGACCTCGGCGAAGGAGGACAAAAGCTCCGTGCCGCGGTCGGGCGCAAAGCCGTCGATCAGTTCGTGACAGAGCGAGGTGATCTCGGGCCGGAGCTTCTCGATCTGGCGCGACACGAAAGCGCGGTTCACCAGCGTGCGCAGCCGGGTATGCTCGGGCGCTTCGAGCGACAGAAGCGATTTCGACTCGGCGCGATCGAAATCGGCGAGATCGGCGCGCGGCTCCGCCCAGCCCAACTCTTCGCGGCTCATCACATGGGTGATCTGCCGGCCGAAGCGGCGGTCGCGCAGGAAGGCGTTCACCGTGTCATAGCCGGTGAAATACCACTGCTTTTCTTCCTCCCACCAGAAGGTGGGCGAGGCGGCGTGCATGGCCGCGTAAGCGATGTTCGGATCGCGGTAGAAGTCTGGATTGCGGGCGTCGAGCGACACGCGGCGATTGCCAGCGTCGAATTTGAAATAGGAAGGGAACTGGGACATGCGGGGGTACTCGTGTGACTTCGCCGGGACTTTATGGACAGGCCCGCGAAAATTGCAATGGCGCCGCTCCTGTCCTATATTCAGTCCTGTTGAGCGGGAGAACGGCCATGCGTCATGTGAGCCTGCCGGAAGCGGAAGAAAACTTCAGCGACTTGATGTCGGCCGCCGAGAGCGGCGAGACGATTATCGTTGAAAAGGCGGGCAAGCCCGTGGTGCGTTTCGAGCCAGCGGAAAAAGCTCCTCGCCGACCGCGCCGTTTAGGCTTTCTCGATGGCCAGATGAGCGTTCCCGACGATTTCGACGCCATGTGTCAGGACGAGAGCATTGCGCTTTTCGAGGGGCGCGATGAACTGCCTCGTTGACACCAACATCTTGATTTGGATGTCGATGCAGTCGGCTCGATTGTCCAGGGACACGACGGAAATTCTGGAGAACTCCGGCAACACTGTCTGGTTCAGCGCGATCTCGGTCCTTGAGGCGGCGATCAAGCAATCGCCGAGGAAGGCGGACTTCAATGTCGACCCATAAAGGCTGAGGTCGATGCCGATCGCCGAAGGCTACGAGGAACTCCCCGTCACCGGCGCCCATGCGGTTCGCGTTCTGGATCCGCCGCTCATCCACCGCGACCTGTTTGATCGGCTGCCGATCGCCCAGGCGCCGGCCGAAGATCTGCTGCTGATGACGTCGGACCATGTGATAGCCGAATATCCCGTCCGCCATCTCCGCGTCTGATTTTGACGCGGCATTTCATAGATTGTTCACCGTGACGGCCAATTCCGGTGCAGGCATGCCCCGCCGTAATCTGACCTTAAGTGCGAATCGTACAGGGATAGCGCAATTTCCGCGCATGGCTTGAAGTCCGGGGACGGACACTCTATGTATGGGAAAAGAGAAAAGGTTGATTCCCGAGAAAATAACCGATCTCCGGGGAGTTTATGTGAAGGATGGACATGAGAGATCCGATTGAAACCACCATGGCGATTATTCCCCAGGTGATCGAGCAGACCAATCGCGGCGAACGTGGTTGGGACATCTTCTCGCGGCTGCTTCGGGAGCGGATCATCTTTTGATCGGCCCGGTGGACGACACGATGGCGGCGCTCGCCTGCGCGCAGCTTCTGTTCCTGGAGTCGGAAAACCCGAAGAAGGAAATCTCGCTCTACATCAATTCGCCGGGCGGCTATGTTACGGCCGGCATGGCGATCTACGACACGATGCAGTTCATTCGTCCGCCGGTCTCGACGCTCTGCGTCGGCCAGGCCGCGTCCATGGGCTCGCTGCTGCTGACCGCCGGCACAAAGGGCCTGCGTTTCGCCACGCCGAACGCCCGCATCATGGTCCACCAGCCCTCCGGCGGCTTCCAGGGCCAGGCGGTCGACATCGAACGTCACGCCCGCGACATCCTCAAGATGAAGCGCCGCTTGAACGAGATCTACGAGAAGCACACCGGCCGCTCTTACGAGGAAGTCGAACGCGCTCTCGACCGCGACAATTTCATGACCGCCGAGGAAGCCAAGACCTGGGGTCTGGTGGACGACGTGATCACCACCCGCGCCGAACGCGAGGGCGGCGAGGAGGCCTGAGGCTCATGGCCGGGCGAAATGCTTCGACTGGAAGAGCGGCGCGTCCGCTCTTCGCTTGACAAGCCCTGTTCTTGACAAGATTGTGTCCGATAGCAGTTTGCGTGGAAGCCTTGGGCGTTTAGGAATAGCATTAAGCCTATGTTGAAGAATTGTGACATAGGCTTCCCATTGAGCAATGGGGACATGTTGCTGTTTTCTGGCGAATGTGCTGCGTTACGCCGAACCATCTGTCCCCCAGGCCTCGTGTAACAGCGGAATGCCGCTTCATGCCGGGGTGTCATGATCGACCCCGCGTTCCTTTCTGGTCGCGGCGTGCTGGAAGGAAGTGAAAATGAGCAAAGTCAGCGGAAGCAACAGTGGCGACTCGAAGAACACGCTTTATTGTTCTTTCTGCGGCAAGAGCCAGCATGAGGTGCGCAAGCTGATCGCGGGGCCAACCGTGTTCATCTGCGACGAATGCGTCGAACTCTGCATGGACATCATCCGCGAGGAAAACAAATCCTCCATGGTTAAGTCGCGGGAGGGCGTGCCGACCCCGCAGGACATCATGAAGGTTCTCGACGAATATGTCATCGGCCAGAAGACGGCCAAGCGCATTCTCGCCGTCGCCGTGCACAATCACTACAAGCGGTTGGCGCACGCCTCCAAGAGCCAGGACATCGAACTGGCGAAGTCTAACATCCTGTTGGTCGGCCCCACCGGATGCGGCAAGAGACCTATCTCGCCCAGACGCTGGCCCGCATCATCGACGTGCCGTTCACCATGGCGGACGCCACGACGCTCACCGAAGCGGGTTATGTCGGCGAAGACGTCGAGAACATCATCCTGAAACTGCTGCAGGCTGCCGACTACAATGTCGAGCGCGCCCAGCGCGGCATCGTCTATATCGACGAAGTCGACAAGATCAGCCGCAAGTCGGACAACCCCTCGATCACCCGCGACGTGTCGGGCGAGGGCGTCCAGCAGGCGCTGCTGAAGATCATGGAAGGCACCGTGGCTTCGGTTCCGCCGCAGGGCGGCCGCAAGCATCCGCAGCAGGAATTCCTGCAGGTGGACACGACCAACATCCTGTTCATCTGCGGCGGCGCTTTCGCCGGCCTCGAAAAGGTCATCTCGGCGCGATCGGAGAAGACCTCGATCGGCTTCGCCGCCAAGGTCGCGGCTCCGGACGATCGTCGCGTCGGTCACGTGCTGCGCGATCTCGAGCCGGAAAGATCTGGTCAAATTCGGCCTCATCCCGGAATTCATCGGTCGTCTGCCCGTCGTGGCGACGCTGGAAGACCTCGACGAGGACGCGTTGATCCAGATTCTCAGCGAACCGAAGAACGCGCTGGTGAAGCAGTATCAGCGCCTGTTCGAGATGGAAGACGTGGAACTGACCTTCCACGAAGCGGCGCTTCGCGAAATCGCCCGCAAGGCGATCATCCGCAAGACCGGCGCCCGCGGCCTTCGCTCGATCATGGAAAAGATCCTGCTCGACACGATGTTCGAACTGCCGGCCATGGACGGCGTCCAGGAAGTGGTGATTTCGGAAGAAGTGGCCAAGGGCAGCGCCCGTCCGCTCTACATCTATGCCGATCGCCGCGACGAAAAGGCTCCGGCCTCCGCTTGAGGTCATGACCGCCGATATCCGACCTGAAGCCCGGCTCCGGCCGGGCTTTTTGCGTCCGAGACGCGGTTTGGCGAGCCGATGGCGAAAAACGCGTTGCCTTGGCGGCCGTATGGGCGCAAAACTCTCGTGAGATTCCGGCGATGCTAATACGCGGCGACCGCGTAAGCTTCGGACCATCCGGATCGTATTGAATGTTCACGGGGATATGACGGATTTTTGACGGCAGGCAATTGGGGGCGCTCGTTTCAGTCTTGAATTGCATGCTTAGGATCTCCACCTCTACCCCGAACAGGCCGATGGCGCGGACCACTCTCCGGCAGTCATAGGGGTCTGGACTGAAAGGGAAACAAATGACCAAAAAAACATTCCCGACGGAAGAAAGCCAGCAGAACTATCCCGTCCTGCCGTTGCGCGACATCGTGGTGTTTCCACATATGATCGTGCCGCTGTTCGTCGGCCGCGAGAAGTCGATCCGCGCGCTGGAGGAGGTTATCGGCACCGATCGCCAGATCCTTCTGGTCACGCAGAAGAACGCCACCGATGACGATCCGTCGCCCTCGGCGATCTTCGAGGTCGGAACCGCAGCCAACGTGCTTCAGCTTCTGAAGCTGCCCGACGGCACCGTCAAGGTGCTGGTCGAAGGTCGCGGCCGCGCGAAGATCGACAGCTACACAGATCGCGAGGATTACTACGAGGCCGCCGCCAGCGTTCTGGTCGAGCCGAAGGAAGACGCCGTCGAGATCGAGGCTCTGTCTCGCTCCGTTGTGTCCGAGTTCGAGAACTATGTGAAGCTCAACAAGAAGATCTCGCCCGAAGTGGTCAACGCCGCCGGCCAGATCGACGACTATTCCAAGCTCGCCGACACCGTGGCCTCGCATCTGTCGATCAAGCTGACCGACAAGCAGGGCATGCTGGAAACCGTCAGCGTCAAGGAACGGCTCGAGAAGGCGCTGGGCTTCATGGAAGGCGAGATTTCCGTCCTCCAGGTCGAGAAGCGCATCCGCTCGCGCGTGAAGCGCCAGATGGAAAAGACCCAGCGCGAATATTACCTCAACGAACAGATGAAGGCGATCCAGAAGGAACTGGGCGACGAGGACGGCCGCGACGAGATGGCCGAAATCGAAAGCCGGATCGCCAAGACCAAGCTGTCGAAGGAAGCGCGCGAAAAGGCCGACGCCGAATTCCGCAAGCTCAAGCAGATGAGCCCGATGTCGGCGGAAGCCGCCGTCGTGCGCAACTATCTCGATTGGCTGCTCGGCCTGCCCTGGGGCAAGTTCTCGCGCGTCAAGACCGACCTGCTGAACGCCGAGAAGATCCTCGACACCGATCACTTCGGCCTCGACAAGGTCAAGGAGCGCATCGTCGAATATCTCGCCGTGCAGGCGCGGTCGACCAAGATCCGCGGCCCGATTTTGTGCCTCGTCGGCCCTCCGGGCGTCGGCAAGACCTCGCTGGCGCGTTCGATCGCCAAGGCCACCGGACGCGAATATGTCCGCATGGCGTTGGGCGGCGTGCGTGACGAGGCTGAAATCCGTGGTCATCGTCGGACCTATATCGGCTCCATGCCCGGCAAGGTCGTGCAGTCTATGAAGAAGGCGAAGAAGGCCAATCCGCTCTTCCTGCTCGATGAAATCGACAAGATGGGCATGGACTTCCGCGGCGATCCGTCTTCGGCTCTGCTCGAGGTGCTGGATCCGGAACAGAACTCCACGTTCATGGACCACTACCTGGAAGTGGAATACGACCTGTCCAACGTGATGTTCATCACCACGGCGAACACGCTGAACATCCCTGCGCCTTTGATGGACCGCATGGAGATCATTCGCATCGCCGGCTACACCGAAGACGAAAAGCTCGAAATTGCCAAGCGGCACCTGATTTCCAAGGCCATGCGCGATCATGCGCTGCAACCGAAGGAATTCTCGATCACCGACGAAGCGCTGCTCGAGGTCATCAGGTCCTATACCCGTGAAGCGGGCGTTCGAAATTTCGAGCGCGAGATCAGCAAACTGGCCCGCAAGGCCGTGACCGAAATCCTGCGCACCCGCGTGCTCAAGGTCGAAGTCACCAAGGATAATCTGTCCGATTATCTCGGCGTGCCGCGCGCTTCCGTCACGACGAGGCCGACAAGGAAGACCAGGTCGGCGTGGTCAACGGTCTCGCCTGGACCGAGGTCGGCGGCGAATTGCTGATGATCGAAGGGCTGATGATGCCGGGCAAGGGCCGCATGACGGTCACCGGCAATCTGAAGGACGTGATGAAGGAATCGATTTCCGCGGCGGCGTCGTATGTCCGTTCGCGCGCCATCGATTTCGGCATCAAGCCGCCCTTGTTCGAAAAGCGCGACATCCACGTGCACGTTCCGGATGGAGCGACGCCCAAAGATGGTCCGTCCGCCGGCATCGGCATGGTCACCGCCATCGTCTCGGTGATGACCGGCATTCCGGTTCGTCACGACGTGGCGATGACCGGCGAGATCACCCTGCGCGGGCGCGTTTCGCCGATCGGCGGGCTCAAGGAAAAGTTGCTGGCGGCGCTGCGCGGCGGCATCAAGAAGGTGCTCATTCCGGCCGACAACGCCAAGGACCTGGCGGACATCCCGGACAACGTGAAGAACAATATGGAGATCATTCCGGTCTCCAGAATGGGCGAGGTGCTGGAGCATGCTCTGGTGCGTCAGCCGGTTCCGATCGAATGGGACGAATCTTTCGAGAACGCGCCGGCCAAGGCCGACGCCGACGGCGACGCGACGGTGTCGATCGCTCACTGATGCCGCGACGCCTCAGAATGATCCGAAAACACGATGGCCGGTCGAAAGACCGGCCATTTCGTTATGGAAAAAGCGTTGAACAGGCTGGATTCGCCGGGTTTTTCGTATAACAGAGTTGCCGCCGGGCAGCCTATGACTATTCTGCCCATCGCGTTACGAATCGTTTCATACCAACCAAGAAAGGGGTGGAAACATGAACAAGAGTGAACTCGTGGCGGCTGTCGCCGAACGCTCTGGCCTCAGCAAGGCCGATGCAGCGACCGCTGTGGATGCGGTGTTCGACACCGTGCAGGACGAGCTCAAGAAGGGCGGCGAGATTCGCCTCGTGGGTTTCGGCAACTTCTCCGTTAGCCGCCGCGAAGCCTCCGTCGGCCGCAATGTTTCGACCGGCGAAAAAGTGGACATCCCGGCGCGCAACGTGCCGAAGTTCACGGCAGGCAAGGGCCTGAAGGACGCGGTCAACAGCTGATCGCTTCCGCCTAGATTTGGCGCAAGGCCCGGCCCTTCACATGGCCGGGTTTTGTTTTTTGCGGCCCGGCGTGGACGGCGCGATCAGGCCCCGCCAGGCCACGAAGGCGATCAGCGCCAGGAGCGCCACGCCGCCATGGGCGAGATAGGCGAGGCTGTAGCCGCCCTGTTTGGTCAGGAAACCGGCGGCGATATTGCTCAGTGAGGCGCCGACGCCCTGCACCGTCATCACGGCTGCAAGTCCGGTGTTGAAACGGCCCGTGCCCGCCAGGATCCGCTCCGCCGCGATCGGCGTCGCGATGCCGATCAGGCCAGCCCCGACGCCGTCGAGGATCTGGATCGGATAGACCATGACGAAACCTTCGGTGAGACCGGCGAGCGCCCCGCGGAGCGGCAGGGCCGCCAACGCGACGATGAACAGCGCCGGCAGGCCGAAGCGTTTGAGGGCAAACGGCGCCAGCGCCGCCATCACGATCATCGACAGTTGCGACACGCCGGTGGTGATGGCCGTGGTCTGGAAGGGCGAGCCGAGTTCGATCGAAAATTGCTGGGCGATCAGCCGGCTGATCGGCGCGTTGCCGAAATGGAAGATCAGCAACACCACCGCCAGCCGCCAGAGGCCCGGCGCCGACAGGGCCTGGCGGAAGCCCTGATCGCCGCCGTCGTCTCCGCCGCGCGCCGCCTCATGGTCGATCTCCTCGCCGCGAATGGCGCCGGCCGCAGCGCTCGCCGCCAGCGCCGTGAAGATCATCAGGCCGATCACGCCCGACAGGCCGAACATCATGCTGGCCACGAAGACTGCCGCCAGCGAGGCGACATTGCCTGCGTGGTTCCAGATTTCGTTACGCGCAACCTGATGGGAACCCTTTCGCCCACCAATCCCAAAGACAGCCCCATCACGGCCGGGCCGATCACCGCGCCGACCACGGCGGTCAGCGCCTGGCCGCCGAATACGGAGATCGGGTTGGGCGCGATCAGCGTCCACAGCGCAGCCGCCGTCACCAGCACGATCGGACAGACGATCAGCAGTCTCTTTCGCGTGCTCTTGTCGACCAACGCCCCGAAGAACGGCGTGGCGGCCATGCCCAGCAACCCGCCCATGGTGGCGATAATCCCGAGCGTGAAGGGGGACCATCCGCGCGTGGCCAGAAAACCATCGAGAAAGGGCCCCAACCCGTCGCGGGCGTCGGCGAGAAAGAAGTTGAGGAAAGCGAGAGCGATCAAGGACCGGGTGGAGGGGAGGAGGCCATGAAAAAAATCCGAATCTGGAGCCGCGCCCACCTCAACGCGCCGATCCGAAAGCGGTTCCCCGTCGCCGCACCGTGGATCGTTGGTCCCGTGCAGCCTTGATCTCTCGCCGTGGCGGCGCTACATCTGCCGCGCCGGGCGACCGGCGACGTTCTCAGGGCGGGGTGAAATTCCCCACCGGCGGTAAAGGAGAAATCCAAGCCCGCGAGCGGCCTCTGTCAAAAGGAGGCGTCAGCAGATCTGGCGCAATTCCAGAGCCGACGGTCACAGTCCGGATGAAAGAGAGCGGGTTTGACAATGGCTGCCGGGAACGCGCTCTGCGCATCTGCGGTGAAATTGCGCATCCTCGTGCGCCCTGATTTGTGTTGGCCCCGATGGGATAGGAACATGAATCAGTCTGGTTTGAATACAATATCTTCGCCCGCCTTCCGGGGCGCGGCGTTCATGGTGCTGGCGGGCCTCGGCTTCACGCTTGTGAATGTGGTGACGCAGCATGTCACCATGAATCTCGGCCTTCCCCCACCGCCGACGCTTTCTGGCAATACGGCTTCGCGCTGTTGTTTTCACTGCCTGTCGTGGTGAAAGCCGGTTTTCGCGCGCTGGCGACCCGGCGGCCGCTGACGCATCTGGCGCGCGTGGCGCTGTCGGTGCTCGGCGTGCAGGCCTGGGTGATGGGGCTGGCCAATGGCGTGCCGATCTGGCAGGCCATCGCGCTGGTGATGACCTCGCCCTTCTTCGTCACATCAGGCGCGGCGCTGTTTCTGGGTGAAAAAGTGACGGTGGAGCGCTGGGGGCGATCACGCTCGGCTTCACGGGCGCGATGGTCATCCTCAGCCCGTGGTCCGACGCCTTCTCGCTCTATTCCCTGGCGCCGGTGCTGGCGGCGGCCTTGTGGGGCGGCGCGTCGCTTCTCACCAAAAGCCTGCTGCCCGAGGAGAGTTCGGCGACGGTGACAGTCTGGCTGTTGCTGTTGCTGACGCCCGTCAACGCCGCCTTCTCGGTCGCAGCCGGCTTCCAGTGGCCCAGCGGCGAGGTTCTCGGTTGGGTGGCGCTGTCGGGGCTCGTGATGGCGCTTGCGCAGTATTGGCTGGCCAAGGCCTATGAAAGCGCCGACGCCGCCTATGTGCAGCCTTTCGACGATCTCAAGCTGCCTCTCAATGTCGCGGCCGGCTGGATCGTCTTCGGTTACGCGCCTGAAGGCTATCTCTGGCTCGGCGCAGCGATGATTCTCGTCGCCTCCATGGCCAATATCGCCGTCGAACAGCGACGCATCAGGGCTGTGTAAGGGTCGCCCGTTCACCATGGCGCGTCGGTCACCTTGATTGCGACACAAGCCCATTCTATATCGCCTGGGCGGCTTCGTCAGGGGCCGCCTTTCCTTGGCGACATAGGGTGCTTTCTTGGCCAACAGCGCGGCTTCCTCTTCCGACATTCACGTTCTCGAACAGCTCGCGGGCGTCTTTCGCCGGCGCTGGAAGGGACTGGCTGTTTTGACGCTTCTCGGTCTGGCCGCCGGCGGCCTCTACGCCGCCAGCCAGCCGCCGCGCTATAGCGCCGCCGCCACCGTCATGGTCCGCTCCGGCTTCGCCGTCGATCCCCTGCGTCAGGGCGCAGTGACCACGACGCCGGAAGAAGAAGGCCAGTTCCTCAGCCAGATGGAGCTCGCCAAGTCCTCTCTGGTGATCCGCAAGGTCGCCGCCGGTCTCGGCGCGGACGAGCGCACCGCTCTGTTGAACGGCGGCGAGCCGTCGCTGCTCGAAAAAGTGCTCTCGGGACTGGAAACGCATGCGCAAACCGCCGTTGCGCCCGCTGCCGACAAGATCGAAAGCGCGCTGAAATCCGGCGTCAGCGTTACCCGTCAGGGCCGCACCTATGTCGCCGCCATCGGCTTTTCACATGGCGATCCCGCCGTCGCCCGCGCCATGGCGCAGGCCTTTGCCGAAGCCTTCCGCGCGACGTTGACCGAAACCACCGACGCCGCCAACGCCCGCATCCGCACGACGATCGAGGCCGAACTCGTCAAGGCGACCGGCCCGGCCCGCGACGCGCTGGACGCCAGACTGCAGGACATCGCCGTTTCCCGCGCTCTGCCCGGCGTCGACGCCGTCATCATTTCAGACGCGAGACAGCCCGGCGCGCCGATCGCGCCGCGCAAGGGCTTCCTGCTGGCTGTCGGCGCCATTCTCGGCGCGGCGCTCGGCTGCCTGTTCGCCGCCTGGCGGGAGATGCGCGATCGCGGCTTGCGCGACGGCGATGCGCTCGCCCGCAGCCTCGGCGCCCGCTTCCTCGGTTACATGCCCGTGGTCCCCAAGGAGCGCCGCCGCGCCGGCTCCACAACCGTCTCCGAATTCAGCCTCCCCGCCGGCGCGCGCCGCTCGGTCGATCAGCTCTACAACCGCTTCGCCGAGACGCTGCGCGCCGCTGGCGTCGCCGCTCTTCCCACGCCTCAGGACAAAGCCCGGATCATCGGCGTCACCTCGGTTCTCCCAGGCGAGGGCAAGACCGTGTTTGCCGCCAATCTCGCCGCATTGCTCGCCAATCAGGGCCGCCGCGTGCTGTTGGTCGATGGTCATCTTCGCGATCCCGATCTCACCAACTGGCTGGCCGGCCGTCCCGCAGGCGGCATCGTCGACGCCGTGATGGTGGATGCGCCGCTCGATCAGGCCGCGCTTCATGACCGCAAGAGCAATCTGACGCTGCTGCCCGTGGGCGAGGGGCGCAAGGCCGATCCCGCAGCGCTGTGGACCGGCGACAAATTCCGGGAATTCCTCGCCAAGCAGGTCGGCGAGCACGACGTCGTCATCATCGACCTGCCCGCCATCGCCTCCGCTTCCGACGCTTCCGCCATCGCCCCCGTGGTCGACGGTTTCGTGCTGGTGTCGGAGTGGGGCGGCGCGCCGGCCGATCTGATCACGTCGGTGCTGGCGGGCGAGCCGACGATCAAGTCCAAGCTGCTGGGCGTGGCCGTGTCGAAGACCCGCCTCGGCAAATTGTCGCGCTATGTGTCGGGGGCGTCTCGCGGCGCCTATCAGCATCGCATCGGGTGAACCTCGAGGGGCGTGCGCCGCCCCTCATCCCCTGCCGGGACCTTCTCCCCGCGCGAGCGGGGAGAAGGTGGACGTGGCACGGACGGCGCTCCATTGCCCTTCTCCCCGCAAGCGCAGGGAGAAGGTGGCGGCAGCCGGTTGGGGCTATGCACGCCGGCCAGATCACCAAGTGACGCCCAGGCTTAAAACCTCTTCCGCTCCCGGATCTTCTTCGCCGGGTTTCCCGCATAAATCACCCAGGGCTCCAGATTCTTCGCCGCCACGCCGCGCGCGCCGAGAATCGCGCCTTCGCCCACCGTGACCCCGGGGCCGACGAAGGCCTCCGCCGCCACCCAGGCCTTGGGCTCGATGGTGACAGGCTTGGGCTGGATCTGGAAATGCGGGTCATCCGGATCATGCGTGCCGCCGCAGAGATGGGCGCGCTGGGAGATGATCGCGTAAGCGCCGATTTTCATCGGTCCCATATTGTAGAGAATCACGCCCGGACCGACCAGCGCATGGTCGTCCATGGTCAGATTGGGCGGATACCAGATCGTGGTTTTCGGATAGATCCGCGCCTTGGGTGACAGTTTTGCGCCGAAGGCGTTGAGCAGGAAGCGCCGCCAACTGTGGAGCGGCACCGGCGTCCAGCTGCCGGCGACGGCCCAGGTCAGGTTCCAGGCGGCGCGGAACAGCCGGTGTTTCAGCGAAAAGCTCGGGCCGCCCTCGCGCGGATTGGCAGATTTGGCGTCGAGAACGCTCATCGTTTCACCCTCTTCCAATCGATGGCCGCCTGATAGAGATCGAGCAGGCCGTTGCGCACGCTTTCCTCGGAGAACTCTTCCGCCGCCAGCGCCTTCGAACGCTCTGACGCCGCATCCCAGTCCGTATCCGGCAGCGCATGGGCGGCCTGCAGCGCCGGATAGATCGTCTCGGGCGTAAAGCCGGTTCGGTAGGCCGCGCCGCGCTCGAAGCCGATGGCGAGATTGCATTCCGGCGTCAGGATACAGGGCACGCCCGCCGCCCAGGCTTCGAGCACCGCCATCGGCAGCCCCTCGCTCTTCGACGGCAGCAGGAAATAGCGGGCCGAGGCCATGGAGCGCGCCTTATCATGTCCATATTGCGGGCCGGCGAACAGCACATTGCCGAATTTACGGTTGAGCTCGCCTGCGCGCCTCTCGAAACCCTCGATGCCGTCGTTCCAGCCGCAGAACACGAGCAGCGACGAGCGGGCGAAATCTGGATTGTCGAGCGACAGCTTCTCCCAGGCCTGCATCAGCTCCATGCAGCCCTTCTTCTCGTGGATGCGGCCGAGAAACAGATAGACCTTGCGGCCCTCATACTCAGGCTTCATCCAGGAGGGCGGCTGGCCGTCGCTGGCAAAGGCCTGGGCGAAGTTGCGGATGATCCGGCTCGGCTGGCCCGTCACGAATTCGGCGACATCGCCGCCTTCCTTGTCGGTCAGCAGGTGAAAGCCGGCAGCCTTGCGCAGGAACCGGTTCTGGTAGAGTTTGGACACCGCACCTTTGAGTTGGGGGAGCGCGCCCGGATCCACGGCTCCAGCATCCCATGCGGGCTCACCACATAGGGACGCCCCGTCAGCATCGACCAGGCATAGACGGCGGCACATTGAAACTGCCAGACGCCATGCACATGGACGAGGTCGGGATTGGCCTTGAGCAGCGAGACAAGCGCTCCGGGCGCGAAACTATAGCTCTTCGGCCCGAAGAAGCGATGCAGATGCAGTTCCGCCGCCCGCCATTGCTCGGGATCGACCTTCTCGGTCGAGTCGTCCACGGCATGCACGCTGATTTGCTCGAATCCCGCCGGCGCGAGCGCCGACAGATGCAGCCGCACCGCTTCCGACACGCCGCCGCCAAGCGGCGAGATGGTGGGCAGCGTCAGCGCCAGCCGCCTGATCATGCGCGGCTCCCGATCTTAGCGAGAATGTCCTGCAGCCGGGTGAAATTGGTCTGGTAGACCTTCACCGCATTCTGGATCTCGGCCTCGGATGCGGCGAGATCGGCGTAATCCTTCGACACCCGCTCGATCAGATAGGCGTAGTCGATCTTGTCGATCGGCGTATGCCGGTGGCTGAGCTTGAGGTCGTTCATGATATATTCGGTCTTCGGAAGATAGGCGATGGCGAAGGTCGGCCGGCCCGCCATCATCGCGAAGATGCAGGAATGAAAGCGCGTGCCGAGAAACACGCTCGAGCGGCGGATCAGCGCCCGCAGGATATCCGGCTCGCGGCTCACCGCATCGATCACCACCGGATGCTTGGCCTTCTTCTGCACGTCGTAAGCCGTCGGCAGGTCTTCGGAGACCTGATTGAAGATCACCGGCGTCACGCCGTGCGTCTCGCTCATATGGTCGGCGGCCCGCGCCACGGCGTCGGTATAGCGCTCATAATCGGCGCGCGGCTCCTTCGATTTCGGGAAGGACCAGTTGACCACCGTCATGCCGAAGATCGGCCTGGCCGGATCGACGCCGATCTGGCGATAGATGCCGTCGACGAGGTCCGCGTCATCCTCGACGCGGTCGTTCCAGAAGGCGCTGTCGCCGGTGCGGAAGATCTGCTTTTCCGGCAGTTTGAGCTCATGGGCGAGGAAGTCGTAGGAATAGCTTTCTCGCGCGCAGAGGAAGGGCACCTTGCCGAGCACATGGCGGGCGACGGCGCGCGACAGCGGCCGCTCGATCGGCCCGACGCTTTGCGGCGCGAGTATCACAGTCTTTTTGTAGAGCGTGCCTAGATGCACATGCAAAAGCGCGATGAAATAGGCGAAATTGGTGTCGTGGATATAGCCGCCCGGCGCTGAAATCACCACATCGGCGTCGCGGATGGCGGCCAGCGTCTCGCGCTGCGCCGGCGGCAGCAGCTTTTCGAGACCGAGAAAGGGCAGATAGGGCGACAGCCAGGCCGCCAGCAGATAGACGAGCGACTTCAGCCGGTTGACGAGACCGCCGCCGCCGGTATTGCCGATGCGTTCGGACCAAGCCACTTTCGGGTGCACGGCGGCCGCGTCGGCGATGCCTTCGAAGACCGCGCCGGCGATCTTCGCATCCGGATAACGCGCGCGGATTTCGTGGATGCATTCGTCGAGCAGGACGGAGTCGCCGCGGTTCGAACGCCCGAACGCGTTGACGATCATGAACTTCATCGGTGGTGGTTCTCCGAAATGAGGGCAGGGCGGCGTCAAACGATCATAATGCGGTGAGATTAAGTCGGTTCCGGCTGTTTTTCCTGCCAGACCGGGTCGTCGCTGTCAAAAGTATCGGTGATTTTCCGATTCCGTCTGCGCATCAGCATCAACAAACCGAAAAAGGCTGGCCAGAGCGGATTGGCGATCAGGAAGTTCGACGCCGGAAATGCGAAGACGATGGTGTAGATCAGGTAAAAATAGAAGAACAGCGCGATATCGTCGAGCCGGCCGCGGGACAGATCGGCAAAGAACATGCCGAATATTGTCACGATCAGCCCGCCGACCAGCGCCAACCCCGCGAAGCCGAATTTATGGAAGATGGCGAAGTGCAGGAAGTGGATATTGTGCACTTCCGTCGCGCCGAGCAGCGCATGCTGTCCCGGCGTCTTGTCGGCGGCGCCGGTCATGTCCACGGTGCGGCCCAGGCCCATGCCGAACAGCCATTCGGCGTCCGTGGCGTCGCGATAATCCTCCATCACCATCTGGCCTTCATAGACGCGCTGATAGGAGGAGACGTGATTGTAGACGTCGTCTCCTTTCATCAGCATGATGGCTTCCTTGATGTTGCGCGGCAGAGTCTCCACCGTCTCGTCGTCGAGCGACAGCGCGTAACCGATCGAACCGAGCGCGGCGAAGATCAGGAAGAACAACACGACGAGATGCCGGCGCGACAGCAGATAGAGGACGCCGATCGCGCCCACCGCCAGGATCGAGGCGCGGTTGATCTCCACCTGCACGAAACCGTCGTTCGAACCGAGATGGATCAGCAGATAGATGATCGCGCCGAAGGCCTTGTCGAACAATCGCGGCCGCACCAGCATGCCGTAGAGGGCGATCACCTCGAACAGCATATACTGGTAGTGATTGTCCTTGTTGAACACCGAAAGGAAGGCGAAGACCAGCGCAATCGCCAGGAAGGGCGGCGAATAGAGCAGCTTCACCACAGTGTCGGCGTCGCGCTCCACTCTGGGATTGCGGAAGAACTGAAACACCAGCACGGCGGTGACGATATAGAGGCTCCAGGCGACGATATATTGTTGCGCATTGCCGTTCAGCAGGCCGGTCACGGCGGCGATGAAGCCTGTGAGCAGAAACAGAATCGCAAAGGGATGCGGCAGGAAGTAGCGGATCGTCACCTTGTTGAGCGCAAGCCCCGCGGCCACGAAGCCGAGAGCGTAGAGATAAGACGCGGCGTTGAGATAGGGCGCCTTGGCGAAACCGACGATGCCCGCGACATGTTCTAGCGACAGCGACACCGCGCCATAGAGCAGGATGAAGCCGGCCAGAAACAGCGTGAACGGCTCCATCCGCGCGAGCCGACCAATCAGGCCCGCGCGCTCCGCCGTTTCGGGGTCCAAGCCGCCGCCATCAGTTCCTGTCACCTCTCTTCAGCCAATAGAATGTCAGCGAAATCACCAGCATATGCGACAGAAGATCCGACAGGATGAACACCTGCGGTCCGAGGCTGCGCGCCAGAGCATAGCCGAAGATCGTGGCGGCGACCACCGCCGTCAGCCGCGCCAGGCCCGCGCCATGGATGCGCCCGCGCGCGAACAATCCTTGCACCAACCCCTGTCCGACGGATTCGCTGAGGATCGTCACCGAAAACAGCGCCAAGAAGGTCCAGGCTTCCACACTGAAGCCCGAGGCGAAAGCCTTGACGACGAAGCTGGTCGCCACGACGCCCAAAAACAGCACGACGGCGATCGCGAAGGAGCCTTTCTGCATCATCATCAGCGGCCCGACGCCGAGCGAAGGGTTGCGCTCCAGCGCCTGCACCATGCGCGGAAATTCGATGCGCCGGGCAAAGGCCGCGACCTGGCTCGCCGCGCCGATGATCTGCTTGGCGTAGACCAGCATGGCCGTAGGGGTCGCGCCGAGAAACAGCGAAGAGATCGCCAGTTGGGCGCGGAAATAGAGCTGACCGGGCAGAAGCCCCATCAGCATCGAGCTTTCCTCTATGAAAGCCTTGCGGATGCCGACTGCGCTGGGACGCGCCCAGGCAGGCCGCCAGCCGAAAGCCGAAAGCGCTATAAACTGGGAGAGAACGGTGACGGCGTAACCGAGGCTCAGCGCCCCGCCGGTCACATAGCCGGCGGTCTCAGGATCGAGATCGAGAGAAAGCACAAGCGCCACGGCTGAGGCGACATAGGCGATCGCGCCGGTGAGGCCGCTGACGCCGCTCTTCTGCAAGCCGTCCAGAAAGCCCGCGCCGTTGAAGGCCCAGACCGCGAAGGCTGGCAGGATCGACATCACATAGGCGCGGGAAAAAGCGGGCAGGGGCAGGAACGCGACGGTCAGGAGAGACCCGACAATCAGCATCGCCGCCATGGTGAGGCGGAAGGTCGTGGTCTCCCAGTAAAGCCGCCACAGGTCGCGCGTCTCGCCGCCGGAATGCAGCAGTCTTGCGATCTGCGCCGCCAGAATCGTCAGCGATCCCGCTTCGACAGCGATAATGCCGAGCATGGCGAAGGAGAAATGCGTGCCGAACAGCGCCAAGAGTTCGGTGCGGCCGGTGGCGACCAGATAAGACTGTGCGAGAAAGATGGAGCCCTGGCCGGCGCCGAAGCCGCCGATCAGCAGGCCCAAATTGACAAGGCGCCGAAAGGCGCCTTGCTCGGTCGATCCGGATTGCGGCATCGGGCTCAGCCCGTGACGGCGTTGATGAACAGAATGCAGCCGTCCTGCTTGGACAGTTTGCGCGACAGGTCGGCGCGGCGATCCTTGAAATCCTCGCGATCGCCCTTCGAGGCGTTCTGGATGGCGCGGGTCAGCGCGTCGACATCGCCGGGCGGGGTGATCAGCGCGCTGTCGCCGAGGAAGTTGGCGAGTTCCGTGCCCATGTCGGCGGTCACAACCACCGGGGCGCCGGAGGCCAGCATGCCGCCGAGCTTGGAGGGCAGCACGAGGTCGGCTGCGCCGCGCTCCTGCGGCAACGCATGCAGGCTGGCGAGGTTCATGAATTCGTTGAAGCGTTCATAAGGCTGGAACGGCAGGAACTGCACATTGGTCAACCCTGCGTATTTGGCCATCAGCGATTTTTTCGCCGGGCCTTCGCCGGCCACGACGAACTTGATCTTGCGATGGCTGTCTTCCAGCTTGCGGGCGGCTTCGAGCAGCGTGTCGAGACCCTGCTTGGCGCCGATATTGCCGGAATAGAGCACGATGAAATCATCGTCGGCATAGCCGAGTTCCTGGCGATAGGCCGAGGTCCGGCCGAGCGGATAGATATGTTCGAGATCGACCCAGTTGCGGACGATCACCACCTGTTCGGGATTGCCGGTCTTCTCGGCGAGCTTGCCCGCCATACGCTCGGAAATCGTGATGATGCGGTCGAACATCTTCAGCGTCGTCTTCTCGAACAGGAAGGCGGCTTTCTGCAGCCACTTGTTCGCTTTCAGGTGACCGACGGCGAATGCCGCGTCGACTTCTAGATCCTGCGAATGCAGCACGGTGCGCGCGCCGACCGCCTTGGCCGCCAGGATGGCGAGCGGGGCGGCGAACAAGGTCGGCTCGATGCAGATGACGATATCGGGACGATGGCGCAGGATACGCCAGAGCGCCACGGGCGCCGAGGTCAGCGCGAAGGAGAGGGGCGCGATCAGCCGCCAGACGCCGCTCATATTCTCCTTCAGGAAGAGCGGCACGCGGAAGACCTTCACGCCCTTGCGGCTTTCTACCGAATAGGCGTTCTTGTAGCCGTCGCGCACGGCCCAGCCGGGATAATGCGGCGGCGTGGTCACGACGGTGACATCGGCATTCTGACCGCTCAGATATTCCGCGATTTCGCCGGTGTATTTGCCGACGCCCGCGATCTCGGGGAGAAATTCATCCCGTAAATCAGGACTTTCTTTCCTTCGATATCGGTCATCTCCGCCTTGGCGGCGCGAGAGAAGGAGGTCGGCGAGACATTCATCGTCATGTTGTGGAACCCGTTAGACGCAAGCAGCGAGGGACGAATCTGGTGTTTTCGATCGATAATCAAGGTTTCGGGCAAGAGTCTGTCGAATTTGCGGTTTTAACGCGCCGCCGTCGGCGCTGGTTCCATAAGCCTTGTGCGGCGCCCCTAACTGAGGGCCTCAACAGTGCATGGCCGGCAAATTGTCTGGTCGGCTCCCTTGCATTCGCGTTCGTATCGTCCTTGCGCCTCCGATCTCCTGGACGCGGCTATCCGCCAGCCGACGCGTCTCACCGGCCGGCGCCGTGTCGGATCACGACAGGGCACGACCGCCGGTGCGGCGGCGATGGATATGCGCGGGCTTGACGAGAGGCGCATGGGGCGGCTCTTCCAAGCCGACCACATTCAACTCCAAGCGGTTGAAATACGGTCGATTTATGACGTGGGAAAGCCGTGGCTCACAATTACGTGAAATCTGTTTTTTCCGCAACGCGGCGCCGAAAAAAAATCTGTTCGAAAATGCATGCCTTTCGCGGTTTTTTAACGGCTCGAAAACGGATTGATCCAGGTCATTGAAAAGTCCTTTTCCGTGCCCATATCTCCTCGCGCCGGCGGCGACCAAACGCCGCCCGGTTCGCAATCCAGATCAGGGAGGCAAGCGAATGAAAATCGATGATCGTTCCGCTTCTTCTTGCGGCCGCTCCATGACGGCCGGCTGTACCGGATACAGTCGCTAGCGCGGGTTTCCCGCCTCCAGTGATTTCACTCCCCAGCAGAACGACAGAGCGACCTGCACAACAGGCGCAATGGAAAGGAATGCCATGGAAAAACAAGTCATCGAACATGCCGGTCAACCGGTCGGCGTTGCGCTTCACCACGACGGCAAGGTCAAGTTCATGGCCGTCAAATATCACGTGATGGATCTCGACGACGTCGTCTTCAATTCCGTCACGGAACTGCGCGGCGCCCTGGCGCGGCTCAAATCTCCCCCAGCCTCGCGCCGCGGCCTGACGGTCGATAATCCTCTCGCGGGCCGCCGAACGGGCGGCCCTTCGTCGTCGTCGATTCGACGGCTTTCATCGGCGCAAAGCCGTCGCGACTGCGTATAATCGTGGTAAATCCGCAACAATCCCGCGCAAAAGATAGTGTGTGCTACGACCGGCTCGATGAGCGGTGATCGCTATCGATTTTGACTAAATTTCTAAGCATGAATAGTAAATCCGGTGGGTTTCCCGCATCGCGGCGAACGCGCCCGGCCCGCCCAGCGACGAAAGTCGACCGAATCAGCGGCTTGGGCTTGCGAGCCGGCATCGGGAGCCGTGTGGACAAATCTTAAATTTTTGTTGAATTCCTGTCATCCGCGCTGAATAAAAGAGTATGGTTCCGGAACTCGGCGCGGAGGAAGCCGCGCTGCTCGTTTTGCGTGATGTGCCGGTCGCGGCTTTTGCATTCTGCTGGTTCGCCAGCATCCAGTTAGGTTCGCGCTTTCGCATGTGCGGGAGAAGCGCATTTCACAATGCCTCGGGGAATGATTCCTGGGGATCAGGAGTTCGTCTGATCCATGTCGAAAAATCTTGTCGCGCTGGCCGCTTTCGCAGCCCTGATGTCGTCCTGCAGCACCAATTTCATCGCCGGGCCCGACATTGCCCTGACGCCGCATTTCAAGGAACGAGTGACGACCAAGGGTGAGACCATCCAGCCGACCACGACCTGGTGGGCGAATTTCGGCGATTCCAATCTCAATCGCCTGGTCGACGAAGCGCTCGCGCAAAACCTCAACGTCGAGACGGCCCGCGAGCGTGTTCGGCAAGCCCGGATCGTGGCGCGCGTCAATGTCGGCGCCTATCTGCCGGCCGGCGGCCTGAACGCGTCGATCACGCGCAGCCACACCAATCCGGAAGGCCAGCCCAGCACGACGTTCACCAACAATTCCGCCACGGTCGGTCCGACCTGGACCCTCAATCCGTTCGGCTGGGCGAAAACGTCCGAGCGCGAAAAGGCCAATATCGAAGTGGCCAAGGAAAACCTCAACGACGCCCGCCTGACGGTGATCGCCAATATCGCGACCGCTTATATGAATGCGCAGGGCACCGGTCGTCAGATCGAGATCGCCAAGAAGTCGCTGGCGGTGCAGAACAATACGACGCAGATCACCAAGGCCAAGCTCGAAGCCGGATCGGCGAGCGCGCTCGACGAAGCCCAGGCCTCCGCTCAGGCTGCGCTGACGGCCGCCGATATTCCGCAGCTGGAGCAGGCGCGTCTGCAATATATCAACCAGATCGCCATCCTGCTCGGCAAGGAGCCGGCGGCGCTCGACAATCTCTTCACCAAATACAACGCCATCAAGCGTCCCAAGGTGAAGTTCAACGAAGGCATCCCGGCCGACCTCCTGCGCAATCGCCCCGATGTGCGCTTGGCGGAGCAGGATCTCAATTACGCGCTCGCCGATATCGGCGTGGCCGAAGCCGACCGCCTGCCGACGATCACCCTGTCCGGCTCTGTCGGCCCGGGCCGTTCGAACGGCGTGTCCTACAACGGCTGGAGCTTCGGCCCGTCGCTGAACATCCCGATCTTCAATCAGGGCACGCTCAAGGCCGCGGTCGATCTCAACAAGTCCACCGCCAAGGTCCAGTATCTCGCCTATAAGAGCGCGGTGCTGACGGCGGTCAAGGATGTCGAGGATGCGCTGGTGGCGCTGCGCAAGGAACGCGAGCACTATTCACGCCTTTCGGTCGCGGTGAGCGAATATCGCCGCGCGCTGGAACTCGCCCAGCAGCTCTACGACGCCGGCAACACGGAATTCTCCGACGTGCTTCTGGCGCAGGATTCGCTCTACACGGCCGAGCTGCAGCTCGCCCAGAGCTCGCAGCAGCTGGCGCTGAACTATATCGCGCTGTGCCAGGCGCTCGGCGGCGGCTGGGCCGGCGACGAACAGGTGATGGCGTCCAACTAAACCGGCGCGTTGAACGGCGTCACCACATCCAGTTTCGACAGAATCGGCCCCCGATCGGGGCCGATTTTTTTGTGCCAGTCGAGAAAGGCGCGAAACACCGACGCCGCGTCCCGACGCAGGTCGTGCCATAGAACGAAATTCACCCGCTCCTGCGCAAGCAGATCGCGATTGTCCTCGTCGAGATCATGCGCCACGAAACAGGCGATCTTTCTGCTTAGGGCGTCGAATTCCGCCAGGATCGACCTGTTGCCGCCGCCGATCGAATAGACGGCGTTGACATCGGCATGGCGGCGAAGCGCGGCGCGCACGATCTCGCCCGTCGCCCGATCCCGGCCGTATCCTTCGCTCGCCTCGACGATTGCGAGATGCGGCCAGCGCGCCCCGAGCAACCTGCGAAAGCCCGCGATCCGCTCCTCTTCGCCGCGGAAGCGGCTGGACGACAGGGTGACCAGGACCGCGCCCTTTGCCAACGTCGAGCCGATCAGATAGGCGGCGGTTTCCCCGGCCGCGCCATTGTCGGCGCCGGCATAGGCGATCCGCACGGAGCCCGGCAGGTCGGTGGCGATGGTGACCACCGGAATGCCCGCCTGCGCGAGATCCGCGACGGCCTGGTTGACCAGAGGCGTATCGGCCGCCTTCAGCACCACGCCATGGCTGCCGCGGCTGCGCACCCGGGCCAGTAATTTCACCAGCGCCGCGTCCTCGATGCGCTCGGAAAAGTGAAAACGCGCCCGCAGCACCGCCGGCGGAGAAATCGCCGCCTCCTGTTCGAAGGCCTGCCGCACCGCCGTCGAGAACCGGTCGGGCGTTTCCATGATGACGTCGAAGACGTAGGTCCGCCCGGCCAGCGCTTGAGCCTGTTCCTGCTGCCTCAACTCCTCGATCGCCGCCTGCACCCGGTTGAGGGTTTGCCGCCGCACGCCGCCGCGGCCGTTTATCGCCCGATCGACTGTGGCGGTGGAGAGACCGGCCTGAAAGGCGATGTCCTTGATTAGAAAGTCATGCGCCATACGCGCCCCGATATGATGGATTTTTGATGGATCTCGCCCCTGTGCCTATCACGACGCGCGCCTATACTGAACTCACATTCGTCAAGCTCGGGGAGGAGCGCATGAAGACCGATAATCCCAAGGCCGTCAGGGCAAACCGCGTCTGGTATCGCGAGACCGATTGCGATCTCGACGATTTCGCCGCGCTGGTCAGCCGGACCACCGACCTCACTGACTATCCGCATGCGAGCGCGGTCGAGAAGAATGTGCTGATCTACGACGCCCGGGACATCGTCGAGGCCTGCGCCACGGAGGAGGGGCGTCGCGACGTTCTGGCCGAGATCTGCGACGTTTTCGCTCACGGCCCCGGCGTCGCCGTGTTCAAGCGCGCCTACATGGATCTCGGCGCGATCGATCGCGCCACGCAGATCTTCGCCGACATCATCGAGGAACAGCATCGCAGCAAGACCGGCGGCGGCGATCACTTCGCTAAGCCCGGCGCAAACGATCGCATCTGGAATTCGCTGGAAAAGCACTGCCTCGCCGACGCGGAGAATTTCGCGCATTACTACGGCAACCCGATCGTCGCGCTCGCGTCCGAAGCCTGGCTCGGCCCGCATTACCAGATGACGGCGCAGGTCAACCGGGTCAATCCGGGCGGGGCGGCGCAAAAATTTCACCGCGACTACCATCTCGGCTTCCAGTCGGCCGCCGAGATCGAGCGCTATCCCGCCCATGTCCACCACCTGTCGCCGGTGCTGACGCTGCAGGGCGCGGTCGCCCATTGCGACATGCCGCTCGAAAGCGGCCCGACCTTGTTCCTGCCCTATAGCCAGCTTTACCCGCTCGGCTATCTGGTTTCGGCGCGGCAGGAGTTTCAGGACTACTTCACCGCCCATCACGTTCAATTGCCGCTGGAGAAGGGCGACGTGGTGTTCTTCAATCCGGCGCTCATCCATGCGGCGGGAACCAACCGGTCGGAGAATATTCTGCGCACCGCCAATCTCCTGCAGGTCTCCTCGGCTTTCGGACGCGCGATGGAATCGGTCGGCCGGGAAAAGATGTCGGCGGCGCTCTATCCGGCGCTGAAGGCCATGCTCGCTTCCGGCCGGATCAGCGACGCAGCGGCTGACAACGCCATCGCCTCCTGCGCCGAAGGCTATTCCTTCCCGACCAATCTCGATCGCGATCCTCCGCTCGGCGGCCTCGCGCCCAAGACGCAGGCGCAGTTGTTCCGCGAAGCGCTCGCATCCGACATGACGCCGGATGACTTCGTAAAAGCACTGACCGATCAGTCTGAGAAAAAGCTGACCTGACCACCCCTTTCGTCTGCGCCGCCGACCGATCGGCGCAGGCGTCGAGCCGGGGCGCGTTCCGGCTCGCACAAGCGGGGATCAAAATCCCCGCATGGGCATTTCCCGCAAATACGCCAAGCTTTGCATGGGGAAATGCTCCGGACGTCCGTCTCCTGTCGCGGTTTCTCCCCGCGTCCGGACGTCGTCAAAGACCCTCCCCGGCGCCGGGGAGGGTTCTTCGTTTTTGGATCGGGTCACCGCGAAGTGACCAAGGAGGACGCATGACTGACAACGCCGCCCGTCTCACGGGCAAGATCGCCGTCGTCACCGGCGGAACGCAGGGACTGGGCGCCACCGTAGCGCGGCTGTTCGCCGAACGCGGCGCGGAAGGACTGGTGATCTGCGGCCGCAACCAGGCCAAGGGCGAGGCCAAGGCGCGCGAGATCGAAGCCGCCACCGGCGTCAGCACCATCTATCAGCCCGCCGATCTGGAGCGGGTGGAGGACGCGCGCGCTGTGATCGCCCGCGCCGACTCCGAATTCGGCCGGATCGATTGCCTGGTCAACGCCGCCGCTATCACCGATCGCGGCACGATCCTCGACACCAGTCCCGAGCTGTTCGACCGCATGTTCGCCATCAATGTGCGCGCGCCGTTCTTTCTGATGCAGGAGGCGATCGGGCTGATGCGAAGGGAAGGGACAGAAGGCGCGATCGTCAGTATCGGCTCGATGTCGGCCATGGCCGGACAGCCCTTCCTGGCCGCTTATTGCGCCTCCAAGGGCGCGCTGGAGACGCTGACCAAGAACACGGCCTATGCCGTGCTGCGCAACCGCATCCGCGTCAACGGGCTCAATATCGGCTGGATGGCGTCGGAGGGCGAGGATCGCATCCAGCGCGAATTCCATGGCGCCCCCGCCGACTGGCTTGAAAAAGCGGCGGCAGGCCAGCCCTTCGGTCGCCTGGTGGATCCGCAGGAAGTGGCGCGCGCCTGCGTCTATCTCTGCTCGCCGGAATCCGGTTTGATGACGGGGTCGGTGATCTGCCTCGACCAGTCGATCTGGGGCGCCTATGATGGTTCGCCTCATCCCGTCGCACCGCTCTGACCCGGGCAGGGCGCGTCAGATCTGCATCTGTCGCGCCTCTTCCACCACCCATTCGCGAAACGCGGCGATGCGGGCGTCGCCGGCGTTCTGCTGCGGATAGACGAGGAAATAGGCGTATTCCGAGGGCGCGCGGATGCTGAGGTCGAACGGCCGGATCAGCTTGCCTTCCGACAGGTCGCTGGCCACCATGGCGAAATCCGCCAAAGCCACGGCTTCGCCGGCAAGCGCCGCCTCGACCGCGTCGGTCGAAGTGCCGAAGACGATGGTGCGGCTGTCGTCGAAATCCGCCACGCCGGCGGCGGCCATCCACATTCGCCAGTTCGGCCAGGTCACGCCGGGGCGCGACCATTCGATATGCGCCAGCGTGTGCAGTTGCAGGTCGCGCGGCTCCTTCAACGGCTTGCCGGAATCGAGCAGCCGCGGGCTGCAGACGGGCACGATGATGTTGTCGAACAGGCGATGCGACCCCAGCCCGGCATATTTGCCGGAGCCGTAACGGATCGCGACATCGACGTCGTCGAGATCGAAGTCGCGCACTTCGTAGGACACGTCGAAGCGCAGTTCGATTTCGGGATGCCGCTTGCGAAATTGATCGACGCGGCGCATCAGCCATTTGGTGGCGAATTGCGGATCGACGGTGACGCGCAGATAGTCGGCCCCGCGCGCTTTCTTGCGCGCCCGCGACACGGCTTTCTCCAAAACGTCGATCGCTTCCTTGGCGGCGTCGAACATGATCGCGCCGGCTTCGGTCAGGCGAATGGAGCGGCTCGTTCTGACAAACAACTGCGCGCCGACCTGATCCTCGATTTCCTTGATCTGGTAGCTCACCGCCGCCGGCGTCAGGCCGAGTTCGTCGGCCGCGCGTGTAAAGTTGAGGTGATGTCCTGCGGCCACCAGCGTTCGCAATGCTCGGGCGCCGGGTGCGGCTCGCATATTGGACCTTCAAAAAATGCTTGAAATTAGATTGAGAATTACTCGTTTCCCCAATTCCCGTCAATGCGTCATAACAGGACCATCAAATCAGCTTAAAGAAAAACTTGATGGAGCAGGCTATGTCTACCTCTTTCGCCACGCATCACGCCGGCCATGTTTCCCTCGATTGGAGCAATGCGCTCAATCGCATCGCAGCCCTGTTCGGCGCAGACGAGACCACCGCAGCGGCGCCGGAACTTCCGGCCGAATTGCGCCGGCTGTCGCCGCATCTGCTCGCCGATATCGGCGTGGACCCGCGCTTCGTCACGGACGACGATTTCTCCCGGCGCGGCACCTCGCCCGGCCTCTGAGCGTTCCCGTCATCGGTCGCGGACCGCGCGCGCCGTCTCCGCGATCCGGAGAAACTCGCGCGCCGCGGTCGGCAGGGAAGATCCCCTCCGCCAAACGAGCCCGACCTGAACGACGGGCAAAGCGCCGGAAACATCCCGGCTTTCGATCCTGTCGCCTTCCAGTGACCACGGTCGATAGACGAGGTCGGGGAGCAGCGCGACCCCGGCGCCGGTGGCGACGAGGCTGCGCACCGCTTCCACCGATCGCGTCCGGAAGGCGACATGCGGCTTGGCGCCCAACGCCGTCAACAGCTTGCCGGTATTCTCCTCGATTTCATCGACCGTCAACATGATCAGCGGTTCGCGCGCGATGTCCTTCACCGAAATGATGTCGGCGCCGCCGAGCTTGTGGCCCATCGGCAGCCAGAGCCGATAGGGCGAGGTTTCGATGATCTCCGCCTGCAACGCCATGCGGTCGCGCAGGTTGGAAATCGTCATCACGGCTATGTCCAACTCGCCGCCGACCAGCAGATGTTCGAGGTAAGAGCCGTTGTCCTCCATGGCGGTCACGTCGACGCCCGGATAGGCGCGCCTGTAGCGGCGGAGAAGATCCGACAGAACGTAACCTGCGACCAGCGAGGTGACGCCGAGATTGAGCGCGCCGGAGACATCCTGCTTCTGTTCGGAAAAAGCCCGGCGGGCGTCCGACACCTGCGAAAGAATGTTGGTGGCATGGCGCAGGAACTGATGGCCGTTATGGGTGATCGTCAGCCCGCGCGAATGCCGCTCGAACAGCGCCACGCCGAGATCGCTTTCGAGTTCCTTGATCGCTTCGGTTATCGAGGATTGCGAGATAGACAACATCTGCGCCGCCCCGGATACGGTGCCCTGTTCGGCGACGGCGATGAAATATTGCAATTGTCTGAGCGTGAAGGCCATGGGACGAGTTTAAAGCACATCGCCCCTGACGGCGCAGCAAGTTTCCGCCCGGTTTCGCGGCGGCATTTTATGAGATCACTGCAGCTCCAGAATCTTCTGCAGCACGCGCTGGGCTTCGTCCTGATCCGGCTCCCAGAAATGGATGCTGGCGCTGTCTTCCGAGCCCAGCGAAATATGGAACGCCTCGCGGTCCATGCCGAGTTCGACCATGCGCGCCTCGATCCGGCTGGCGTCGGCGGGAACACCGTTGAATTTCAAGGTGGCGCTATACTGAGCTGCGTGGCTGGACATCCGTTTTCCTCCCGTATTCCTTGCAGAATGCTATCGTATATAGAGAGAATTTTCGCAATGTGAAGGTTTTGTTAACCTTAATAACGCGGCCAACTATAAGTAATACTATTTATATTTTACTTTTGGCAGGTTCGAGGCAAGTCTTGGCGGCCTGGGCGATTGCAGCGGTGAGTTGCACGAGCTGGTCCGCCGCCATACGGTTGATCTGCCAGAACAGGGGAATGTCGAGATGCGCGCCGGGCACGAGTTCGACGAGCCGTCCGGCTTTGAGATGGTCGCGCACCAGCAGATCCGGATTCATGCCCCAGCCCAGCCCCAACAGGCAGGCGTCGACGAAAGCCTGGGTCGACGGCAGCCAATGACCCGACAGCGCCGCCTCGCAGCCGAGCGCGACTTTCGCCCATTGTTCCTGCAACAGGTCTTTCTGATTGAAGGTCAGCGACGGCGCGTCCGCCAGCGCCTCCGCGGTGACGCCCGACGGAAAATGCCGGGCGAGGAAGGCGGGGCTGGCGGTGGCCCTGTAGCGCAGGGCGCCGAGCGGCAAAGCCCGGCAGCCGGACACCGGCTTGGCGAGGCTCGTGACCGCGGCCAGCACCTGGCCGCGCTTCAGCCATTCCGCCGTGTGATCCTGATCGTCGACGGTGACGGCGAGCAGATGCCCGGCGCGCTCGGAAAACCGGGCCGCCGCCGGCAGGAACCAGGAGCCGAGACTGTCGGCATTGACCGCCACCGCCACCGTGGCGCGCAGGTTTTGCCGTCGCCGTCCTCAAGTCCCGGAAGTTCGCGAAACAGGTCCTGCTCGAGCAGGCTGACATGCTGCATGTGCCGGCACAGCCAGGCGCCTTTTTCGGTGGCGACGCAGGGCGCGCCGCGGACGATCAAGGCCGCCCCGATCCGGTCTTCCAATTGTTTGACGCGCTGCGACACGGCCGAGGGCGTGACATTCAGCTGTCGCGCGGCCTTCTCGAAGCTGCCGGTCTCGGCCACTGCGGCCACGGCGCGCAGCGAGGCGTAGTCGATCATCGTGATTAGCCCTGCTTAATCCGAGTAAGATTGTTTAACTAGCCTAAATCAACTGGCCGCGCTAGCACAGCTCCGACCGCAAAGGAGCGCAGATGACATTGCCTATTTTCTTCACCGGTTTCGGCGCCGGTCTCGGCCTGATCGTGGCCATCGGCGCGCAGAACGCCTTCGTGCTGCGGCAGGGACTTCTGAAACAGCATGTGCTGGCCGTCTGCCTCGCCTGCGCGCTGTCGGACGCGGCGCTGATTGCGCTGGGCGTCTCGGGCTTCCGGCTGGTGTCCACGGTGATGCCCTGGCTCGACCCCGCCATGCGCATCGGCGGCGCGCTGTTTCTCCTCTGGTATGGAGCCCGCAGCTTTCTCTCCGCCTGGCGCGGCGGCGCGGCGCTGCTGGCCGAGCAGGGCTTGACACGTCCGCTCTGGCCGACGCTTCTCACCTGTCTGGCGCTGACCTGGCTCAATCCGCATGTCTATCTCGACACGGTGGTGCTGCTGGGCGCGATCTCCACCCGCTATGACGGCGCCGAACATGTCTTCGGCCTCGGCGCCGTCACGGCGTCGTTCGCTTTCTTCTTTTCGCTCGGCTACGGCGCGTGCCTGCTCCGGCCGCTATTTGCCCGCCCCAATGCCTGGCGGATCCTCGACGCCCTGATCGGCGTGGTGATGTGGACGATTGCGCTCACCCTCGTCGCCGGTCGGTGATGCCGGCGCGACAGCGCCCGGAAAGCCAGCGCCCGGAACGCCAATGTTTCAGCGCGGCAGCGCCGGAACGTCGATATGATCGGGCGCCAGCCCCCGCCGCGCCCGCTCCGCCATCATGTCGTACGCCGTTTCGAGATGTCGCGTCATCCTGACGGGATCGAACAGCGGCGAAATGACCCTGGCCGCCTCCAGCTTCGCCCGGTAGCCGGCGCGCCTGTGGCCGTCGCCGATCAGCTGAAGCGCCAGCCGCACATAATCGCGCTCCGTCCCCGCCGCCAAGTCCTCGCAATCGGAGTGCTTCAGCAGCGCCCAGCTGACCCGGGAATGATAGGATTGCCCGCGCATGGTGACGAGCGGCGTTCCGGCCCGAAGGATATCGGCGCTGGTCGAATGACCGTTGTAAGGCAGGGTGTCGAGCGCGAGATCGGCGAGCGCGATCTGGCCGAGATAGACCGGATGCGGCGCAGGCCCGTCGATGAAAAAGATCCGGTCTGACGTCACACCCTGCCGCGCGGCTTCCGCCAGCAGCGAGCGCTGCGCCTCCGGATTTCGACACAGGATCCACAGCACCGCCTCCGGCGCTGCGCGCAGGATCTGCATCCAGAGATCGAACAGTTTCGGCGTCATCTTGCGCGGCGCGTTGAAGGCGCCGAGAATGACCTTGTCCGCCGGCAGGCCGACATCGGCGCGGCTGACCGTGCGGATACCGGCGGCGTCGAAGGCGCGGTTCGGCATTTGCGTTTCCGGCAAGCGGCAAAGCTTTTCGCGATACTGCGCCTTTGCGTCGTCCGGCGTCACGAGCCGGTCGGTGACGGCGTAATCGAAATCGCCGCCGGGCACGCTGGCGGGATAACCGAGATAGACGGCCTTGACCGGCGCGCCGCAAAGGCGGGCGATGTTGAGGCGGGCGTTGCGGGTGAAACCCTTGAGATCGACGAGAATGTCGATCCCCTCGGCATCGATCCTGTCGGCCGCCGCCTGGTCGTCGAGACCCGACAGATCGATATAATCGGGCTCGAGCGCGCCGAGCCGTTTGTCGGCGATTTTTCTCGAGCCATAACCGAACAACCGGATCTCGAACCGCGCGCGGTCATGGGCCAGAAACACCGGCTCCATCACGTCGAAGACGATGAAATTTCCGAATTCGTCGCTGAGATAGCCGATGCGGACCTTGCCTTGCGGCTGCATGGTTCGGCGTGGACGCGGAGCGGGGCCTGTCTTCGCCATCTGCCGCAGCCGCAATTCATCCGCCGACGGCGCGCTCTGCTTCGCCGGGTCGTCGAGCCAGTACAGCCGGTCGAGCGCCGCCTGGTGGGTAAACACGGCTTCGGCGAAAGGCGTGCGCGGCGGCGTCATCATCGCGTCGAAACCGTGCATCGTGTCGAAATCCATCATGGCGCGGGCCGACGAGATCAGTTCTACGGTCAGCATCACATCGTCTGGATGATGGGCGAGCGCCGCCTTCAGGCAGTCGCGCGCCGCCGCCATCCGCCCGATCGCCTTGAAGCAATTGGCTTTGAAGAAGGCCTGCGCCGGCGTCTCGTCGCTGAGCCGATTGAGAAGGGCGGGCAGCGCATCGACGTTCCCGCGGGCCTGCAGGGCGCGAATGAGCGC
Source organism: Rhizobium sp. G21 (assembly GCF_014158035.1). Taxonomy (GTDB): domain Bacteria; phylum Pseudomonadota; class Alphaproteobacteria; order Rhizobiales; family Rhizobiaceae; genus Rhizobium_E. The sequence goes on from NZ_JACFXW010000001.1 coordinate 246,970, forward strand.
CGTCACCAGCTTGGGCTCCGGCGCGGGCAAAGCCGCGATCAGCGGCGCGACCCGGTCGAGATCGTCACCGGCGCCGGCTTGCAGAAACAGCTGGCAGGCCAGTGTGGTGAAGGCGTTCGCTTTGTCGGGGACCAGCGCGCCGAGCTGTTCATAGAGCCGGCCCGCCTCGATCGTCCGGCCGGTTTTGGCGAGACTCGCCGCGAGCGCGCCGATCAGCGCCGGCTCGCCCGCCGCCTCCGGCAGCGGCGACAACAAGTCGACGACGCGCGGATGATCACCGCTCTGCTGCAACTGGCGGATATCGGTGAGCAGGGAAATGAGGTCGGGGCGCATGCGGGGCTCGATTCGGTTGCGCCGATGCTACATCAGGCCGCAGGCGGTCGAGCGAACAAAAAAATGACCGGACGGGCAGGGGAGGCCGTCCGGTCAAGAAAAGCGCGGGTGATGCGGGGAGGGGAACGCACCCGCGCTGGGGGAGGAGGTCAGTTGGTTGTTTAGAAGGCGGCGCGGCGAAGGGCGGCGCGGCGGGCGGCGTCGTTCTCGCGGATGGAGGTGACGATCGACGACACGGCGGTCGCGACGAACATTACGGTGATCAGGCCTGCCATTGCTGTAAGGGTCATGTACATCATCTCGTTCATCCTTTCGTCAGACCGTTTGTCCGCCTGGCCACTCTTATGGCCGATTTCGCGGGTCTTGCCTGTTTCCTGGGGAACACCGGCTGAGTTCCGGACTTTCCCTCTCATCGGCGTTGATTAGAACCGATCAGCCTTGAAGCGCCGCTGAATGCTTCGTTCAGATAACGTTCAGCCTATAAAAAAAGTTTCGGGTCTTTCGAAAATTTAGTTGACAGGGGCGAGCGGCTGGCGCAGCCGCCCGCCCGTCCTTGTGTGAAAGGCCTATGAATATCCTGCAGGAATCGGCTAGTTTGCCTCCAGATAGGAGATGCCGATGCCCCGCTACAAAACCCGCGACGGATGGATCGAGGTCGACAATTGGGGTTACCAGCTCCAGGGCCGCAACGCGCCGCTGTCGGTGGAGGCGCTCGCCCGCCAGCCGCATGACATGCTGGTGATCGACGCCACCCGCGACGGAACCGACGCGACCCGCTTTTCCCGCAGGGATGTCGCCGCCATGCAAGACGGCCCGGACGGCCGCCGTCTCGTCGCATCCTATATCTCCATCGGCGAGGCCAGCGATTTCCGAGATTACTGGGACGAGGACTGGACGACCACCGGCAAGGCGACCGGCAGGCTCACCGCCGACGCCCCCGACTGGCTCGGCCCCGTCAATCCCGATTGGCCCGAAAGCCGCAAGGTCCGCTACTGGGACGAGGATTGGCAGGACATCCTCTTCAACGACAAGCGAAGCGGCGATCTCGACAATATCGTCAAGGCCGGCTTCGACGCCGCCTATCTCGACATCGTCGACGCCTATTACTTCTGGGGTTCGGAGGTGAAGAAATCCGACCGCCAGCCCGGCGACCCGAAAACGACACCCACGCCGCCGACCGCATGGTCGAGTTCATCAAGGACATGACCGACCACGCCCGCGAGAGAAACGACGATTTCTTCGTCATCCCGCAGAACGGCGCCTGGATCATCGACGCGCTGAAGGACGGAGGCCGGGCTTATCGCGACGAGATCGCCGACTACTATGCCTCCATCGGCGGCATCGGCATCGAAGACCTCTATTTCCGCGGCGACAAGGACGAAAACAACCGTTTTCGCCCCGACGAAGACACGATCCGCATCCTCAAGCGCGACTTCCTCGCCCACGACATCCCCGTCTATGTTACGGATTACATCACCGGCGACAAACGGGTCGCGACGTTCCAAGCGGCGGCTGCGGAGGATGGATTCATCCCCTATGCGGCGCCGGACCGGGATCTGGACCGGATGGGGGATGGGTGGGAGATGTGAGTTCCAGCACACGACCTGCGCTGCCCGGCGACGCTGATGCGAAGCGCAGGGTCGATGCGCGACCTGCGGGCCCTGACTGATCGACCAAGTCGCCGCCGACGACTGCATGGAGACGTTTTGGAAAGCGGCGGAGGGCCGATCACTCCCGGCGCCGCGCCGGACCAGGATGGATGTCGGCATTTGGCCCTGAGCGGACTTGGCGGGAAATCGGCGCGGACATCATTTCAATAGCCCGGCTTTACGCAAGGCGTCGTTTATGACCTTGCCGACACCCTGCTCCGTCGAACGGTCGCCACGAGTCTGGCCGCCTTTGCTCTTCGCGAAGTCGAGCGCCCTGGCCACGAGGGATTCTATCCGGTCGTGCCCGGCGTCGACGTTCCGGATGGTGGTGGACTGTTCATACATGGATACGTCGTTCGCATCGGCCAGCCCCCAGGACATGGCGATTCGAGCCGTAGACGATATGCCGGCGCTCAGCATGTAAGGTCCCGCCTTACCCAATGCAGTGTCGGCCGGCGATGCCAGGGGAACGCCATGCGCCATGCCTTTGACGAGATAGAGCTCGACCAGCGTCCGCCCATGCGGGTCCGACCAAGCCTGGCGCAGATGGCCATTGATCGTCTCTTCGCTCGGCAAGCCCAGCAGTTCGTGAGCGCCGCGCCATTGATCGGCGATCTGTTCGGCATTGAGAGATTTTACGGTCTGGTCATGCGTGCCGTGCCAGATGGAGACGGACGGCAATCGCCGAGGTCTCGTCGATATGGTCGCCAGCGCCTTCCGCAACGTCTTGCTGCTCGGCGGATTTCTGCCATGCATACGCTCGAAAGCCTGGGCAACGCCGGAGGACACCCCGTAAGGCAGCCCGCCAATGATGGCGCCGCCCGCGAAGAGATCGATAGGCTGCAAGCATCACATTGGCCATAGCCCCGCCTGCCGATAGGCCCGTGACGTAAATGCGGTCCGAGTCCAGTCCATGCGATTGCATGACGTGGTCGACCATCTCTTTGATGGAGGCGGCTTCGCCAACATCTCTGCGGATGTCGCCCGGCTCGAACCAATTGAAGCAGAGATTCGCATTGTTCGATCTCTGCTGTTCTGGAAACAGCACCGCGAAGCCCTTCTCCTCGGCAAGCTGCGACCATCCGGAACCGAGGTCGTAGCCTGCCGCAGTCTGGGTGCAGCCATGCAGGACCACGACGAGTGCTGCCCTGGGAGCCAGGACCGAGGGCAGAAAGAGCCAACCCCTCAAAGCGCCCGGGTTTGTGCCGAATCTTTTCAGTTCAACGAGTTCTCTTACTCTGTTTGCGGGGGACATTTTCATTCTCCAAAGCCCGGCCATGGGGCGAGGATTAGACATGGGGACGAATGCTGCGCTGCACAATGAGGCGTCGGAATTTATCGCGCCGCGCCTTGGGGCCCTGCTGAGACGGCGGCCTTGCTGTTGCTCTTGGCCGGAAATCCAGGACAATAAGCGGAACTGGAACTCGCTTCCGCCGTTAACTCCGCCACGGGACACTCAGGTTTCGCATCAGGGAGACGACGATGGGAGGCGCCGCAGATAAGGTCGTCGGCAAGGCGAATGAATTGGCCGGTCAATCTCGCCAGGGCGTCGGTCAGGCCTTCGAACACGATGAGATTTCCTGCTGCGGGTCGTTGCGCTGATGGGCCGAGCCGCCAAGCAACGAAAAGACACATGTCCTTCTGAGCGGGATATTCGACCAGCAGAAAGCGACGCATGCGAAACCGACGACGCCGGCGATGACTGCCCTCAATTTGAAAACGTCCAAGTGCTATGGTGAATTCTGGCCTCGTCGCATAAAGCGGCGGAGCGTTCACCGCTCACAGGCTTCCAACGCGGAGTGCGCGAACATGACCACAGATCCACAGGCGCCGGCGCCTCCAGCTTCCGACGCCTCGCCGGGATCGACAAGACTTCAGAAATACGTGGGATGCATCCTGTTTCTGATGGTCATCTATAGCCTCTATGTCGGCCGGGAGTTTCTCACGCCGATTGTGTTGGCGTTCCTCCTCGCCCTTACGCTAAGCCCGATCGTCCGCTTCCTGTCCAAGCGCTCGGTGCCCGCGGCGATTTCCGCGACGCTGCTCATCATTCTGACGGCGCTGTTCATTTCGGCTCTCGTTTATGTGACCAGCGGCCCGATATCGGCGCTGGTCGCCGATGCGCCCGCCATCGGCCAGAAACTGCAGGACAAGGCTCATAGCCTTCAGATGACGGTCGAAAAGGCGATCAAGGCGACCGCGCAGATCGACTCCGCCACAGAGGCGGTCGCGGACTCCAATGTCCAAAAAGTCGTCGTGGCTCAACCCGGCATCCTGTCGCGGGCCGCCGGCAACGCGGTGTCTATTGGAACCACGCTTGCCATCACCTTCGTTCTGTCCCTGTTTCTTCTCGCATCAGGGACCCTGTTTTACGAGAAGATCATACAGTCGGCGCCGAAGCTGAGCGACAAGAAAAAGGCGCTGCGGGTGGTCTACAATGTCGAGCGGGAAATCTCGCGCTATCTGTTCACGATCACGATCATCAACGGTCTTCTTGGCGTCACGATCGGCATCGGGCTTTGGTTCATCGGAATTCCAAACGCGCTCGTTTGGGGTGTCGCCGCAGCCATCCTCAACTTCCTCCCCTATATAGGCGCATTGCTGACGGTGATTGTTGTCGCCGTCATCTCGCTGGCCACGTTCGATGGAATTCTGATCGGTCTTCTTGCGCCCGCCTTCGTGCTGACCTGCAACATCGTCGAAGGACAGTTCGTCACCCCGCTGATGCTTGGCAGACGGCTGGAGCTGAACACCGTGGCGGTGTTCATCTCGATCTCATTCTGGTCCTGGATCTGGGGTTTCATCGGCGCTCTTCTCGCAGTCCCCATTCTTGTTGTGATCAAGGTCATCTGCGACCATTTCGAACCACTGCAAGCGTTCGGAAACTTCCTCTCCGCCCAACAGACGATCAACAAGTCGGAGGAATGACGCGATCGCCGTTTTCCACCGCTTTACATCCATCGGCATGATGGGGACGTCAGCATTACGGAAGTGAAAGCGAAACCCACACTTATGAACGCGCAAGAACGACGGTTGCCGCCATCAACGCGGATGATGCGCTTTGGACGAGTTCATAATAGATTCTTTCGACGCGCCTTCACGCCAAATTTTCAAAAGAATCTTCCCCTGCCTCATCCCCCACCATCCCACACCCCTTATCCTCGTCTCGTCCCATCATCGGCTACACCGCGAGGCGTCGCGGCGAGGTGGGGCCGGCGCTGGGGCAAGGGGGACGACGTGAACCCTCTTTCTCCGGGGCTTCGAGAAACGACGACCCCCGAAGACTGGGGACCTGGGCGTGAAAGCGTCCCCCAGGGTGGCGTCTCGCAAGGGACGTCATAGTAAGGCCCGCTTTAGAGGCGGATTACCCGCAGGCTCGATCTGCGGCGACGAGCGTCAAGTTCGAGGCACAAACCGCCGACTGCGGGGCGCGACGAGCGTCATACTAAACTAACTTAACGAGGCGTTCTTCGCGCCCCGGCCGAGCCCGCATGGGCGAAGCGAGAGAATGAGGCTTAACTCCGGGCGATGAGACGCGGCGGGGGTTTTGGCGCGCCCGGTCCCGATCAACGGCCGGGAGGCCCGCCGCCCACCCTTCCAAAACCGCCCAAATCGCTCTATACCGCGCGCGTCAACTGCCGGATCTTCCGGCCTCACCACCCGCATTCGTTGGCGGGACTGGATAAAGGAAAAGCATATGTCCGTTTCCCTGACTTTCCCCGATGGCTCCGTCCGCTCTTATGACGCCTCCGCAACCGGACGCGACGTCGCCGAGAGCATTTCGAAATCGCTGGCCAAGAAGGCCGTCGCCATCAAGATCGACGGCGCGCTGCGCGATCTCTCCGACCCCGTCGTCGACGGCCGGATCGAGATCGTCACCCGCACCGATCCCGCCGCCCTCGAGCTCATCCGCCATGACGCGGCCCATGTGATGGCCGAAGCCGTGCAGGAACTCTGGCCGGGCACCCAGGTCACCATCGGCCCGGTGATCGAAAACGGCTTCTATTACGATTTCTATCGCGACGCGCCCTTCACCCCCGACGACCTGCCGGTCATCGAGAAGAAGATGAAGGAAATCATCGGCCGCAACAAAGCCTTCACCAAGGAAGTGTGGTCGCGCGACCGCGCCAAGCAGGTCTTTGCCGATAAGGGCGAGACGTTCAAGGTCGAGCTGGTCGACGCCATCCCCGAGGGACAGGATCTCAAGATCTACCACCAGGGCGACTGGTTCGATCTCTGCCGTGGGCCTCATATGGCTTCCACCGGCCAGATCGGCACGGCCTTCAAGCTGATGAAGGTGGCCGGCGCCTATTGGCGCGGCGACAGCAACAATCCCATGCTGACCCGCATCTACGGCACCGCCTGGGCCGAACAGGCCGAGCTCGACGCCTATCTGCACAAGCTCGCCGAAGCCGAAAAGCGCGATCACCGCAAGCTGGGCCGCGAAATGGATCTCTACCATTTCCAGGAAGAAGGCCCGGGCGTGGTGTTCTGGCATGGCAAGGGCTGGCGCATGTTCCAAACGCTGACCGCCTATATGCGCCGCCGGCTGGCCGGAACCTATCAGGAGGTCAACGCGCCGCAGGTGCTCGACAAGTCGCTCTGGGAAACATCCGGCCATTGGGGCTGGTATCAGGAGAACATGTTCGCGGTGAAATCCGCCCATGCCTTCACCCATCCCGACGACGAGGAAGCCGACCAGAAGGTTTTCGCGCTCAAGCCGATGAACTGCCCCGGCCATATCCAGATCTTCAAGCATGGCCTGAAGTCCTATCGCGACATGCCGGTGCGTCTGGCCGAATTCGGCCTGGTGCATCGCTATGAAGCCTCGGGCGCGCTGCATGGGCTGATGCGCGTGCGCGGCTTCACCCAGGACGACGCCCACGTCTTCTGCACCGACGAGCAGATGGCGGCGGAATGCCTGCGCATCAACGACCTGATCCTCTCGGTCTATCAGGATTTCGGCTTCGACGAGATCGTGGTCAAGCTCTCCACCCGCCCGGACAAGCGCGTCGGCGAGGATGCGCTGTGGGATCGCGCCGAAAGCGTCATGATGGAGGTGCTCAAGACCATCGAGGAACAGTCCGGCGGCCGCATCAAGACCGGCATCCTGCCGGGCGAGGGCGCCTTCTATGGTCCGAAGTTCGAATACACCCTGAAGGACGCCATCGGCCGCGAATGGCAGTGCGGCACGACCCAGGTCGACTTCAACCTGCCCGAACGCTTCGGCGCCTTCTATATCGACAGCAATTCGGAAAAGACCCAGCCGGTGATGATCCATCGCGCCATCTGCGGTTCGATGGAGCGCTTCCTCGGCATTCTCATCGAAAACTACCGGCCGGCCATATGCCGTTGTGGTTTGCGCCGCAGCAGGTGGTGGTCGCCACCATCACCTCGGAGGCCGACGACTACGCCATGAAGGTCGTGGAGCGTCTGCGTCACGCCGGCCTGTCGGTCGAGGCGGATCTGCGCAACGAGAAGATCAACTACAAGGTCCGTGAGCACTCGGTGACCAAGGTTCCGGTGATTCTGGTCTGCGGCAAGCGCGAAGCGGAGGAGCAGACGGTCAATATGCGTCGGCTCGGCTCGCAGAACCAGACGCCGATGGCGCTGGAGGAAGCCATCGCCGCGCTCGTCGACGAGGCGACGCCGCCGGATCTCAAGCGTCGCAAGGCGCTTTAAACGCGCAAGCGAGACAAAAGTTCCGACAGGCGTGGACAAAATCCACGCCTGTCGTCATTATGTCACCATAGGTTCTTATGGGTGTAAGAACTGTCGACGATAATACTGGAAACGCCCCCGTGAAATTCAGAGAACTGTCTTACGCCAATGAGAGCGACCCGCTTCTCAAGCGCATGGTGATCCGCACCGTCGAGAACCTTTCCGGCCGTGACAGATATGTCGAAATGTACAAGATCTGGCGCTCCGAAGTGGTGGGCAAGTCCGATCGGGTGTTTTCCAGGATGCTCGAACTGATCAAGATCGACCTTTCGGTCAAGGGCAACTGGCCGCCGAAGGATCTGCCCGAAGGCCCGGTGGTCATGGTCGCCAACCATCCCTATGGCATCGCCGACGGCATCGCCGTGCTGGCGCTGGCCGAACAGCTCGGCCGTCCCTTCAAGGTGCTGATCAACGACCAGCTGTTGAAGATCCCGGAAATGAAGCCCTATGCGCTGCCGGTGTCTTTCGAAGAGACCAAGGAAGCGCTGGCCATCAACATGGCCACCCGCAACGAGGCGCTCCGGCTGTTGAAGGAAGGCGTCACCATCGTGATCTTCCCGGCCGGCGGCGTCGCCACCGCGCCCAAGGGGTTCGGCCAGGCCGAGGATCTGCCGTGGAAGATGTTCCCGGCCAAGCTCATCCAGTCGGCCAAGGCCAGCGTGCTGCCGATCTATTTCGAGGGACAGAACGGCTGGCTGTTCCATCTCGTCAGCCGCTTTTCGCTGACGTTGCGCCTGTCGCTGCTGATCCGCGAATTCTGCCAGTTGTCGGGCGAGACGATCTATTCCAATATCGGCCAGATCGTGCCCTGGGACGAGCTGTCGCGCATTCCCGACCGCAAGGCGATCCTGCAATATATTTACGAGTCGGTGTTTTCGCTGGACGCGCGCGCGGTGAAAACTGCGTAAGACTGGACCGACGGATCAGCCGTCGTCCAGCAGCACTTCGACATCCTGATTCTTGCCCGGCGCGACGGTGAAGTCGCGCTGGTAGATCTTGTCCTTGTGGCGCGCCACGGCGGTGTATTTGCCTTCGGCCAGGATCACCACCGGAAAGGCGCCGACGCTTTCGCTGACCGAGTCGCCCGAGCCCGACAGGATCGACCAGGCCGTGTCGGCGATCGCCTCGCCGCCCTCCTGCGACACCAGCTTGAGCGCGATCTTGGCCGCCTTGTGCTGCAGCGTCGCCTTGGTCAATTGCCCGGCTCGGATCTGGATATCGGCGCGGATCGTGGCGTTGATGTCGCCGTAGTTGGAGACGATGTGATAGGTGCCGGCGTTCAGCCGCACGATCTCGCCGGGCTTGACGTCGCTCATGATCAAGCCGCGCTCGCCATCCTCGCGGACCTCGGACGCATAGATGTTGAATTTCAATTCGCTGACCGGAATGCGGTTGTCGGAGCCCGACACCGCGTTCAGCACCACGCCGCCGGCGTCGAGCACCAGCGTCTGCGCGGCGACATCGCCTTTGGCGGGCACGACCAGCTTCTTGGTGGCGCCGGCGCGGCCGAAGGCCACATGCACGAAATATTCGCCCGGCTCGAGTTCGAGGTCGGCCGAGCCGCCCTCTGCGCTGGCCAGCAGCGGCAGCTTGCCGTCGGGACCGGCGATGGGGCGGAAGACCCGCCAGGAAAGGCCGTATTTCATCGGCTTGCCGCCCTCGGTCAGTCGGGCCTCGAAATGCACGGGCTTGCCGGTGGACAATAGCGCGTCACCGCTCGGGGACAGTGGCGAAAACGCGTTGATCGCCGGTGTTTCGGCCGGCGGCGTCATCTCCGCGCCGGGCTTGGCTTCATCCGGCCGACGGCTCGGTTCGATGACGGTGAAAGGGTCGGTGTCCTGCGCTGCGGCCGGCGCGGCGAGGCCGGCGACCATGAGGGCGAGGGCCGCTGGCGCGAATGAGGCGATGATGGCGGTCTTCATTTCCGAGCTTGACTCTCCGTTCGCGGCGGATCACTTCTCCCGCAAGCTGGACAGGATTTCAAGTCCGACATCTCCGTCGGAATAGAGGCAATATGAAGACCGATATCACGCTGATCGATTATCTCCGCACCCGCCGCTCCATTCCCGCTTTCCAGATGCGCGAGCCGGGTCCCTCCAAGGAAGAGGTCGACGCCATGTTGACGCTGGCGAGCCGCGTGCCCGACCATGGCAAGCTCGCCCCCTGGCGCTTCATCGTCTATTCCGGCCCGGTTCGCGAGCGGATCTCGCTCGAACTCTCCGCCATCCGCAAGGGCGACCAGCCGGATCTCTCCGAAGAGATGGTCAAGGTCGAGGAGACACGCTTCACCCGCGCTCCCGTGGTGATCGCCGTCGTCTCCCGCGCCGCGCCGCATGCGAAAATCCCGGAATGGGAACAGGTGATGTCGGCCGGCGCCGTCTGCCTCAACCTGCTGATGGCGGCCAATGCGCATGGCTATGTCTCGAACTGGCTGTCGGAATGGATGGCCTTCGACGAGCGCGCCTTCCCGATCCTCGGCGTTCAGCCGGGTGAGAAGGTGGCGGGATTCATCCATATCGGCTCGACCGATTTCCCGGTCGTCGACCGGCCGCGGCCGGAGCTGTCCGACATCGTCAGCTGGGCGGAATAGACGGATGTTCTACAGGGCCGATACGCGTGATCATGGTCTGCCGCATGATCCGTTCAAGGCGATCGTCGCGCCGCGGCCGATCGGCTGGATCGGCACGCGCGGCGCCGATGGCGGCCGCAATCTCGGCCCTTACTCCTTCTTCAACACGGTCTGCGACACGCCGAAGATCGTGATGTTCTCGTCGTCGGGCTACAAGCACTCGGCCCGCAACGCCCTCGAGACCGGCGTCTTCACCGTCAACTATGTCAGCGCCGACCTGATGGCGGCGATGAACGCGTCCTCCGCCGCCGTACCCTACGGGGTCGACGAATTCGACCTCGCCGGCCTGACCGCCGCCGAGGGCGAGATGGTCGATGCGCCCTATGTGGCCGAGGCGAAAGCCGTTCTCGAATGCCGCGTCACCCAAATCATCCGCCCCGTCGGTCTCGACGGCAGGGAGGCGGATGCGCATATGGTGTTCGGCCAGGTGGTCGGCATACGCATCGACGACTCCGTCATCCAGAATGGCCGTTTCGACGTGGCGCTGGCGCGTCCGGTGACGCGGCTCGGCTATATGGATTACGCCGAAGCCGGCCCGCTGTTCGAGCTTGCCCGACCCAAGGTCGGTTGACGCTTACCCGATATGCCCCGCAAAGCCGAGCGAGCGGGCTTCGTCGGCATTGCCGCTCGCGCCTGTGCGCCATTCCAACGCCGGCACTCCGGCCGCCGCCGCCGCGAACAACAATTGCAATCGCGCCTGGTCGAGAAGCGGCGAAGGGTCGGCGCAGCCGAGGCTGGTTCGCAGGCCGGCGCGGTCCCAGGTGAAGCCGACGAGGCGCGGCGAGGCGATCAGAGGTTTCTGCAGCGCGAGCACGGCGCGCGCGGTGTCGGCCATGCTGGCGACGACAGGCGTGGCGCCGTCGGCGATCCCCATCCGCGCTTCTGCGACCCGCAAAGCCGTCTCCGCTCTTTCGAGGCCCGCCAGGCCGGTGCAGCATCGGATGAGAAGCCCGTCGCTGCGCGCGCCAAGGGCCGATTGAAGGTCGGAGGCGAGGCGGTCCGACTCGCCGTTGACGAGCGCCAACGCCAATGGCGGCCGATCCGACTGAAACCAGCGAAGCGTCGCCAGAGCCGTCGCGGGAATGGAGTCTTCGTTCATTTCGCCGCTCGTCTCATAGAGTTAACCGACCCTCTCCAAACATGGTGAACCAATCTTAAACTTTTGCCGGATAGGCTCAATTCAGTACAGGGCGCGAGTCTGGGAGTCGGGCGTGATCATAGAGACGTTTATCCGTTGGGCGGAAAAGGCGAAAGCGTCCGAACGCGCCAAGGCGGCCAATGCGCTCGGCCGCGCCTATCTTCACTCGGTCATGGACGCGCATGAGCGTCAGGCGGCTCTCCTGGCCATGACCTGGCTGCTCGACGATTCCTCGCCGAAAGTTCGTCTGGCGCTCGCCCAGGCGCTGGGCGGTGCGGAGCAGGCGCCGCGAGCCCTCGTGCTCTCCCTCTGCCTGGACCAGCCGGAAATCGCCGCCGAAGTGATCGGCCGGTCGCCGATCCTGTCCGATATCGATCTCGTCGACCTCGCCGCCCGCGGCGATGGCGTCACCCGCGCTTTGATCGCCTCGCGCTATGTCTTGACGCAACCGGTCTGCGCGGCGATCGCCGAGATCGGCGACGAGGCGGAGATCGAGATCATGCTCGCCAATCCCGGCGCGATCGTCACGCGCCACAGCCTGCGGCGCATCGCCGAACGGCATGCCGGCAGCGCCATCCTGCGCGAGATGCTGCTGGAGCGCGAGGAACTGCCGCTCGACGCCCGCCATCGACTGGCGCTCAGCCTGTCGGAGGCGCTCGGCGACAGCGATCTGGTGCGCAATATTCTCGGCGCGCGCCGCTCCGAGCGGCTGCTGCGCGAAGCCTGCGAAGAGGCGACGGTCGCGCTGGCCGGCGCAGCCGACGTCGCCGACATGGACAGCCTGATCGACCATCTGGCGGAACAGGAATTCCTGACGCCCGCCTTCCTCATGCAGGCGCTCTGCCTCGGCAAGATCGATTTCTTCGCCGCCGCGATCTCGCATCTCTCGAGCCTGCAGGAAAAACGCGTCCGCTCCATTCTCGCCGATGGGCGCTGGCACGCGATCCGCGCTCTCTACGAGGCGGCGGGCCTCGCTCGGGAAATGTCCGAAGTGTTCGTCGAAGCCACGCTGGAATGGCGCCGTCAGGCGCTCGATCCTCATGCCCAGGGTTTCGGCGCGATCGCCCTGAGGCTTGTGGATCGATTCCGCAGCCGCAAGGCGATCGGAGAATTGTCGAGCCAGCTCATCGACATGGTCGAACGGCTGCATTTCGTCGAACAGCGCCAGTCGGCTCGCGCTTACGCGTCATTCCTCGCGGTCGAGGCAGCTTGAGCATCCAAAGCACAGTGTGGGAATTGCCGATGCTTTCGGCGTTACGGTGAGATCTTCCGCGCGACCCAGGAATAGGTGTCGCCGACGAAATGCACCGGCGCTTCCACCGATTTCTGCAGCGCCGCACGGCTCGGCACGGCACGGCCGAACAGCGCCTTGGCCCGCGTCATCAGCCCCTCGTGATCGTCCTTGTGGGCGGGCGGCGGCGCCGGCGGCTGCGAGACCGTACTTTCCGAGATGTCGGAGGACGGCTCGATGTCGTCGCCCGTATCCGCCGTCTGGCAGATGGCCGCGACCATGGGCTTCTTGACGTTCTGATACCGTTTGAGGACGCTTTCCGACGCCGCGTCGCAGGCGGCGATGCTTTGCCATTCCTGCGACACCGACGCGACCGGCGTGCAGTGGACGCCGGAATCGTCGCAGCCCAGAATGCTCATCACGATGAATGCGGCCTTCATGACAGTTCCTTTCCGCCCCCGTCATCCGGCTCGCATTCAATCATGGTGTTTTCATGAAATGAATTTCAGCGCTTCCCGGATCATCTCGGCATTGTGGGCGAGCTTGCCGCCGTCTTCCATCTTGCCGCCATGCGGCTTCAACGCCACGCCGTCCTTGATCGGGATGATGTGGAAATGCAGGTGGAACACGGTCTGGCCTGCGGCTTCCTCGTTGTATTGGACGATCTTGACGCCGTCGGCGTGAAACGCCTTCTTGGCGGCGCGGGCGATCTTCTGCACCGTCGGCATCAGCCACATGAAGGTGGTCGGGTCGGCGTCGAGCAGATTGCGCGACGGCGTTTTCGGGATGACCAGCGCATGGCCTTCGGCCTGGGGCATGATGTCCATGAAAGCCAGCGTGTGCTCGTCCTCATAGATGGCGTGGCACGGAATCTGACCCTTGAGGATCTTCGAGAAAATGTTTTCGGGATCGTAGGGAATGGTTCCGGGCATGCGCGTTCTCCTCAGTCTGTAGAGAGAAATTTGCGCCCGAAACGATTTGTTTTCAAGCCGCTGAAGGCGGCAATTCACTCTTCTTCGGCGCCGCTTTTTCGGAACGGGCTGTGTTCCGTCAAATAAGAGCCGATCGCCTCGACCTCGGCGCGCTCCTGGCGAAGATAGTCGTCGACCGCCCGCCTCAGGCCGGGATGGGCGATATAATGCGCCGAATGGGTGGTGACCGGCAGATAACCGCGCGCCAGTTTATGCTCGCCTTGCGCGCCGGCTTCCACCCGCTTCAAGCCTCGATCGAGCGCGAAATCGATGGCCTGATGATAGCAGACCTCGAAATGCAGGAAGGGATGATCCTCGATACAGCCCCAGTGGCGGCCATACAGCGCGTCGGACCCGATGAAGTTGATGGCGCCCGCCACATAGCGGCCTTCGCGTTTGGCCATCACCAGCAGGATGTCGTCGGCCATGCGCTCGCCGATCAGCGAATAGAAGCTGCGAGTGAGGTAAGGGCGGCCCCATTTGCGGCTGCCGGTGTCCATGTAGAAGTCGTAGAACTGGTCCCAAATGTCTTCGGTCAGATCCTTGCCGGTGAGCCAGTCGATGGAAATGCCGTTCTCCAGCGCAGCGCGCCGTTCTTTCTTCAGCGCCTTGCGCTTGCGCGAGGCGAGCGTTTCGAGAAACTGGTCGTGGTTCGCGTAGCCGGCATTTTGGAAATGGAACTGCTGATCGGTGCGGTGCAGGAAGCCTTGCGCCTCCAGAAGCCGCCACTCCTCCTCCGGCAGGAAGGTCGCATGCGCGGAGGACAAGCCGAGTTCGTCCGTCTCTTCCTGGATGGCGGCGGCGAGGCGTCGCATCAAGGCGGGCCGATCTTCGCCGTCGGCCGTCAACAGCCGCGGGCCCGTGGCGGGTGTGAAGGGTGCGGCGATCTGGAGTTTGGGATAATAACGGCCGCCGGCGCGTTCGAAGGCCTGCGCCCAGCCATGGTCGAAGACATATTCGCCCTGGCTATGGCTCTTGAGATAGCCGGCGACGGCGCCGACCAGCCGGCCCTCGTCCTCCAGCAGCAGATGCCGGCCCATCCAGCCGGTTTTCGCCACCGCCGATCCCGACTCTTCGACTGCCGAGAGAAAAGCGTAGGAGGCGAAGGGATTGTAGTCGGGCCCGCCGCGGCGGGCGCCGGTGAGCTGGCCCCCAGGCTTCCGGGTCGATGTCCCCAAAACTCTGAACCAGCCGGGTCTTCATGCCGCCTGCGTTTCCGGCGAAAAGCCTTCGAAAGTGATCTGGTCGACATGAGCGTCCGAATGCGCCTTGAGTTCAGGCGTCCGCACCGTCCAGGAGATCACCGGCACGCCGCGCTGTTTCTGTTCGCTGACGAAAGCGTTCGGCAGATGCATGACATTGTAGGAAATGAAGTCGAGGCCGTAGGCCATCGCCTTGCGGTGAAGGGCG
This sequence comes from Rhizobium sp. G21, assembly GCF_014158035.1. GTDB lineage: Bacteria > Pseudomonadota > Alphaproteobacteria > Rhizobiales > Rhizobiaceae > Rhizobium_E. The sequence continues at coordinate 262,052 of NZ_JACFXW010000001.1, forward strand.
AAATCACTGTCCTTTACGCCCTCGGCGGTGAGGCCGACGGGGTAGGGGCTTTCGAGCGCCTTCAATTCCTCGAGCAGCCACACGTCGAAGCTCATCAGCGCGACCTCGCCCTGATAGCCTTCGAGCGTTTCGAGCACGGCGGAGGCGAAGCCTTCGTCGTCGCCCCGGCGGCCCTTGAGCTCCAGCACCAGCGGCGCGCGGCCCTTGACCAATCGCAGAAGCGCCTTGAGCGACGGCACCTTGTCCCTGGTGCCGCCGATCGAGATCAGGCCGAGCTCGCCGGAGGTCTTTTCGCGCACATCGCCCTTGATGTTGCAGAGCCGTTCCATGTCGTCGTCGTGAAAGACGACGGGCTCGGCGTCGGAAGCGTATTGCAGGTCGCATTCGATGGCGTAGCCGCCCGCGATCGCCGCCTCGAATGCCGACAGCGTGTTTTCCCACACCGCCTTGTTGCCGTCATGCAGTCCACGATGAGCGATGGGGCGGCGAATGATGAACGAGGCGTCGGCCATTATCTCACTTCCAGGATGGCGTCGATTTCCACCGCCGCATTGAGCGGCAGCGCCGCCACGCCATAGGCGGCGCGGGCATGCTTGCCGGCGTCGCCCAGGACGTCGGCGAGGAAATTCGACGCGCCGTTGGCGACCAGATGATGTTCATAGAAATCGGGCGCGGAAGAGACCATGCAGGTTATACGCACGACGCGGGTGATCCGGCTCAGATCGCCGCCGAGTGCGGCCTTGGCCTGGGCCAGAATGTTGACGGCGCAGTTCTTCGCCGCCTCCTGGGCCTCGGAGACCATGACGCCGGCGCCGAGCTGGCCGGTATGGGAGAGCTTGCCGTCAACGAGCGGCAGCTGACCCGAGATGAACAGCTGGTCGCCGCTCTGGACGAAGGGCACGTAATTGGCCGCCGGGGCCGCCGCCTGCGGCAGGGTCACGCCGAGTTCTTCGAGTTTCGCGTCGATCGCGTTCGCCATGGTCGTCCTCGCCTTTCAAATGATTTTTGTTTGCCGATCCGGTCGGATCGTCTATTTCCTGTGAAGCTGACGGCTCTTACTTAATCGCAATCGGATGCGGCGCAACAGGAGATTTGCATGATTTCGCGGCGTGTATTTTCAGCGGCGATCCTCTCGGTTCTGTCGGCCTCCAGCCTGACGCCGGCGCTGGCGCAGACGCCGGCCGGCCTCGTGCCGCATCGCGCCGTCTATAATCTCGAACTCGCGGAGGCGTCGGAAAGATCCGGCATTTCCAACATGTTCGGCCGCATGGTGTATGAATTCACCGGTTCGGCCTGCGAAGGCTGGCGGGTGAATTTCCGCTTCGTGACCCAGCTCGAATCGGGCGGCGAGAAGAAGACCACCGACCAGCAGAGCTCGACCTTCGAGGATCCGAAATCCGGTCGATTCGAGTTCGAATCGCGCACCTACAACGAGGACCGGCTCGAGAAGGAAGTGAACGGCTTCGCCGAGCGCAAACCGGAGGGCATCGCGGTGGACATCACCTCGCCGGAAGAGAAACAGGTCGATCTCGCCAATGCCCGCTTCCCCACCCAGCATACGCTGGACGTTCTGAACATCGCGGCAAAGGGCCAGCACTTCTACGAAGCGCGGATCTTCGACGGGTCCGATGACGGCGACAAGACGCTGGTGACCTCCACGGTTGTCGGCGCGCCTGTGGCCACCGACACCGACGCCAAGGACCTCAAGGCGATCGGGGCGCTCAAGGACGAGAAGGCATGGCCGGTCACCATCGCCTATTTCGAGGACGGCAAGATGACGGATGCGCTGCCGAACTACCGCATGTCCTTCAAGCTTTTCCCCAACGGCGTTTCCCGAGACCTGACCATGGACTATGGCGACTTCGTGCTGAAGGGCAGCCTGGTGAAGCTGGACATGCTGCCGGGCGAGGGCTGCAAGAGCAAATAGACGGTGTTTCGAGCGCCGAACGTCGAAATCTCGGCGTCGTCGCTTGCATTCGCGGGCGTTTCGGTTTAAGGCGCGCCCATTCCACACGTGAAGTCGGGCCTGTCCGGGAGAAATCCGGTCCGGTCCACCCGGTGGCGGGGCAACCTGCTTCAAGCTTCACGGAGGTTCAACCGGAAAAGGAGTCAGAGGCATGGCATTGCCCGATTATTCCATGCGCCAGCTGCTGGAAGCAGGCGTTCATTTTGGTCACCAGACCCATCGCTGGAACCCGAAGATGAAGAAGTACATCTTCGGCGATCGCGGCGGCATCCACATCATCGATCTCGCCCAGTCCGTGCCGATGCTGCATCAGGCGCTGAAGGTCATCAGCGACACCGCCGCCAACGGCGGCCGCGTGCTGTTCGTCGGCACCAAGCGCCAGGCGTCCGACATGATCGCCGACGCCGCCAAGCGTTCGGCCCAGTATTATGTCAACTCCCGCTGGCTCGGCGGCATGATGACCAACTGGAAGACCATTTCCAACTCGATCCAGCGCCTGCGCAAGGTCGACGAAATCCTCGCCTCCAACGGCTCGGGCTATTCCAAGAAGGAACGCCTGAACCTCGAGCGCGAACGCGAGAAGCTCGAAAAGGCTCTCGGCGGCATCCGCAACATGGGCGGCACGCCGGATCTGATGGTCGTGATCGACACCAACAAGGAAAAGATCGCCATCGATGAAGCCAAGCGCCTGGGCATCCCGGTCGTCGCCATCATCGACTCCAATTGCGATCCGGACCTGATCGACTATCCGATCCCCGGCAACGACGACGCCTCGCGCGCCATCGCTCTGTATTGCGACCTGTTCGCCCGCGCGGCTCTCGACGGCCTGTCCCGTCAGCACGCCGCTTCCGGTCAGGACCTCGGCGCCGTCGCCGAGCCGATCGCCGAGCCGGCTCTGGCCGACGCCTAATATCGACATGGGCAGGCTCAGGCCTGCCCAGAGACTTCAGGGCAAAGGTCCCGGCGGTCCCCGCCCGAGGCCTTTGCCTTTCTGATATCCAGGACTGCGTTCGACGACCATGACCGAGCTCGACAGGGCCTGTCACATGCGTGTCACGCGTCTGGCTAAACTCCGTCCGCAAAGCGCGGCCCGCTGAATTCATCTGGAAGCACGGCGCGGCTCGCCGACATGAAAGAGGTTTGAAATGACTGCTATTACGGCTGAAATGGTCAAGACCCTGCGCGAAAAGAGCGGCGCGGGCATGATGGATTGCAAAAAGGCCCTCGCCGAAACCGGCGGCGACATGGAAGCCGCCATCGACTGGCTGCGCGCCAAGGGCATCGCCAAGGCCGACAAGAAGTCCGGCCGCACCGCTGCGGAAGGCCTGATCGGCATCGCCTCCAACGGCGCGAAGGCGGTGGCCGTCGAGCTGAACTCCGAAACCGATTTCGTCGCCCGCAACGAAGCGTTCCAGGAACTGGTCCGCGGCGTCGCAGCCGTGGCGCTGACCACGGACGGCACTGTCGAAGCCGTCTCCAAGGCGACCTATCCCGCCACCGGCAAGTCGGTCGAAGATTCGATCAAGGACGCGATCGCCACCATCGGCGAAAACATGACGCTGCGTCGTTCGGCTCTCCTGCAGGTCGAAGACGGCGTGGTCGCCACCTATATCCACAACGCGGCCGGTGACGGCATCGGCAAGCTCGGCGTTCTCGTGGCGCTGAAGTCTGTCGGCGACAAGGAAGTTCTGAACTCGATCGGTCGTCAGGTCGCGATGCATATCGCCGCCACCAACCCGCTCGCCATCCGCGCCGAAGAAGTGGACGCCGCCGTCGCCGAGCGCGAACGCAACGTGTTCATCGAGCAGGCCCGCGAATCCGGCAAGCCGGACGCCATCATCGAAAAGATGGTCGACGGCCGCATGCGCAAGTTCTTCGAAGAAGTCGCGCTGCTGTCGCAGGCTTTCGTGATCAACCCGGACATCACCGTCGGCCAGGCCGTCAAGGACGCTGAAAAGCTCGCCGGCGCCGAAATCGAAGTGACCGGCATGGTCCGCCTCCTGCTCGGCGAAGGCGTCGAGAAGGAAGAGACCGACTTCGCGGCCGAAGTCGCCGCCGTCGCCAAGAAGTAAGACTTAGCGAACCTTTATTCAAAAGGTCGAAACGAAACCGAAGGGCATTGCGTGACAACGCGATGCCCTTCGTGTATCGGGCAAGGCCACAGGATGATTCCGATCGGAGTCGTCGACGCGGGGCCGCGCCTAGGTCCCGCCCGCGGCGGTCCCCGCTTTCGAAGAGCGATGCCGGCCAGTCGCGTGAAAAACCAGATGTTCGGGAGACGATATGACGTCCACTCCAATCTACAAACGGGTGCTTTTGAAAGCCTCAGGCGAAGCGCTGATGGGAAGCCAGGGCTTCGGCATCGACGTGGCGGTCGCGGACCGCATCGCCAATGACATTTTCGAGGCCCGCAAGCTCGGCGTCGAGGTCGGCGTCGTTGTGGGCGGCGGCAATATCTTTCGCGGCGTCGCCGTGGCCTCCAAGGGCGGCGATCGCGTCACCGGCGATCACATGGGCATGCTGGCCACCGTCATCAACGCGCTGGCGCTCGCCACCTCGCTGCGCAAGCTCGACATCGACACGGTCGTGCTCTCGGCCATCGCCATGCCGGAGATCTGCGAGAGCTTCTCGCAGCGCGCCACGCTCTATCACCTGTCGCTCGGCCGCGTGGTGATCTTCGCCGGCGGCACCGGCAATCCCTTCTTCACCACCGATTCGGCCGCGGCGTTGCGCGCCGCCGAGATGGGCGCGGAGGCGATCTTCAAGGGCACGCAGGTCGACGGCATCTATTCCGCCGATCCCAAGAAGGATCCGCACGCCACGCGTTTCGACGAGTTGACCCATTCCGAAGTGCTCGAAAAAGGCCTGGCGGTCATGGATGTCGCCGCCGTCGCGCTGGCGCGGGAGAACCACATTCCGATCATCGTCTTCTCGATTCACGAAGATGGTGAATTCTCGCGCATCCTGACCGGCGGCGGACGCCGCACGATCGTCAAGGACGCTTAAAATCAACTGGATGGCTGCTCGCCGGGGGCGGCGGGCCGAATTTGTGAAAACGGGAGCTGGTTATGAGCTTGAAATTCGATCTCAAGGAGTTGAAGCGCCGGATGGAAGGCGCCGTGGCGGCGTTCAAGAGCGATATCGCCTCGCTGCGCACCGGTCGCGCCTCGGCCAATATTCTCGATCCCGTGCAGGTGGAAGCCTATGGTTCGCGCATGCCGCTGAACCAGGTCGCCAACATCACCGTGCCGGAGCCGCGCATGCTGGCGGTGTCGATCTGGGACAAATCGATGGTCAAGGCCGTGGAAGTCGCGATCCGCGAATCGAATCTCGGCCTCAACCCGATCATCGAAGGCCAGAACATGCGCATCCCGCTTCCGGAGCTCAACGAAGAGCGCCGCAAGTCGCTCGTCAAGGTCGCGCATGATTACGCCGAAAAGGCCAAGGTTGCGGCCCGCCACGTTCGTCGCGACGGCATGGACGCCCTTAAAAAGGCCGAAAAGGACGGCGACATGGGACAGGACGACAGCCGGTCCAATTCCGAGAAGGTCCAGAAGATGACCGACGACACCATTTCGGAAATCGACCGCTTGCTTCAGGACAAGGAAAAGGAAATCATGCAGGTCTAAACTGACAGGCATGATGGGCGGCATCGAACGGCGAGCTTATTTTAATGAATAAACTGGAAACGGTGAAGATACCCAGGCATGTCGCCATCATCATGGATGGCAATGGCCGCTGGGCTCAGAGCCGCGGACTTCCGCGCGCCATGGGCCATCGCAAGGGCGTCGAAGCCGTGCGCGAAGCCGTCCGGGTCGCCGGCGACACCGGGGTGCGTTACCTGACCCTGTTCGCCTTCTCCTCGGAGAACTGGACGCGGCCGGAAACCGAGGTCAACGAATTGATGGGGCTGCTGAAGGCCTTCATTCGTCGCGATCTCGCCGAGCTGCATGGGCAGAACGTGCGAATTCGGGTGATCGGCGCGCGGGACAATCTGCGCGGCGACATCCTGCCGCTGTTGATCGAAGCCGAGGAAACCACCAGGGCCAATACTGGCCTTACGCTGGTGATCGCCTTCAACTACGGCGCGCGCGACGAGATCGCCCGCGCGGCCCGAAAACTCGCCGAGCAGGTGGCGGCGGGAGCGTTGCGCCCGGAGCAGATCGACGCGGTGGCGCTGGACGGCCAACTCGACACGCAGGGCATACCGGATCCGGATCTCGTCATCCGCACGTCCGGCGAGGAGAGGCTTTCCAATTTCCTGCTCTGGCAGGCGGCCTATGCCGAATTGCTGTTCGTGCCGGAATACTGGCCGGATTTCACCCGCGAGGTGTTTTACCGGGCGCTGGCCGTCTATGCCGGCCGTGAGCGTCGCTATGGCGGCCTAGGCGCCGCTGCGGTGACGGGATGACCCGGGAACTGAGATTGCGCATTCTCTCCGCGATCGTGCTCGCGCCGATCGTGCTCGTGGCGACCTGGCAGGGCGGTCTACCTTTCCGCTTGCTGTCGGCGCTGACCGGTGTGCTGATCTTCTACGAATGGTCGACGATGACGGGTCTGGCGAAAAGCCGATTCGGCTATGTCTTCGGCTGGGCGGCCACAGTGCTGATCGCTTTCGAAACGGCGTTCCGGTCGATCGAAACGGCGCTGGTGCTGCTCTTGGGCTTCAGCCTGACCGCCTTGGCGCTCGCGGCGTTGCGTCGCTCCAGTTGGTGGCTTCCCGGCGGCGTGCTCTATGCAGGTCTCTCGGCCGTGTCCCTGGCTGCGCTGCGCGGCGCCGATCGTGACGGCCTGATCACCATGCTGTTCCTGATCGCCATCGTCTGGGCGACGGACATCTTCGCCTATTTCATCGGCCGGGCCATCGGCGGTCCGAAGCTCGCTCCCGCCATTTCGCCCGGCAAGACATGGTCCGGCGCCATCGGCGGGGCCGTCTGCGCGGTGATCGCGGGTTACGGCGTGATTCTCGGGGTCGGGGAGGCTGTGAGCTTCTGGCTGATACCCGTCATTCTTCTGCTGTCGGCGGCGTCGCAGAGCGGCGACCTGTTCGAATCCTGGGTCAAGCGACGGTCCGGCGTCAAGGATTCGAGCCGACTGATTCCGGGTCACGGCGGGGTGATGGACCGGGCCGACGGCCTGGTGGCGGCCTGCTTCCTCGCCTTTGTCGGCGGGCTGGCGCTGTCGGCGGCGAATGGCGGCTGGATCGCCGACGCCGGCAAGCTTGTGACCGGCCCCTGAACGTCTTAAGTATGCGCAACCCGCTGTAAGGAGGCGCAAGCCCAATGATCGTGATCGCCGATTTCTTCTCGACGCTGTTCGGATATGTCATCCCCTTTCTCGTCGTGATCTCGCTGATCGTCTTCGTGCATGAGATGGGTCACTATCTCGTCGGGCGCTGGAGCGGCATCCGCATCCTCGCCTTTTCCTTCGGCTTCGGCCCCGAACTTGTCGGCTTCACCGACAGGCATGGCACACGCTGGAAGATTTCGGCGATTCCCCTGGGGGATATGTGCGTTTCTATGGCGATGCGGATGCGGCGAGCTCACCCGATTTCGACGGCGTCGGCGCTCTGCCCGAATCGGAACGCGACAAGACGTTCCTCGGCGCCGCCCTTTGGAAGCGCGCGGCCACCGTGGCGGCCGGTCCGATCGCCAACTTCATCCTGGCGATCGTCATTCTGGCCGGGATTTTCATGGCCTTCGGCAAATATGTCGCAGATCCCGTGGTCAGCGAAGTGAAACCCGGAAGCGCCGCCGCCGAAGCCGGCGTCGTCACCGGCGACATTCTGCTGAAAATGGATGGCGAGACGGTGGAAACCTTCGACGACGTCCGTCGCTATGTCAGCGTCCGTCCCGGTTTGCCGATTTCTCTGACGATCCGGCGCGACGGCCAGGACATACCGCTGACGGTCACGCCGAAATTGACCGAGATCACCGATGGTTTCGGCAACAAGATGGAAATCGGCGTCATCGGCGTCCTGACGACTCGAGACGCCGGGAATATGCGCACCGTCACCTATTCGCCGCTCGGCGCGGTGAAGGAAGGCGTGCGGGAGACCTGGGGAATCGTCACCGGCACGTTCGACTACCTGTCCAACCTCGTGACGGGACGGATGTCGGCGGACCAACTGGGCGGGCCGATCCGTGTGGCGCAAACCTCGGGCCAGGTCGCGACGCTCGGGGTGGTGGCCTTGCTGCATCTCGCAGCGGTTCTGTCCGTTTCGATTGGATTGCTGAATTTGATGCCGGTTCCGGTACTTGATGGCGGCCACTTATTGTTCTATGCGATTGAGGCCTTGCGCGGAAAGCCCTGGGGGAGGCTGCGCAGGGCGTGGCCTTCCGTATCGGAATGGCGCTGGTTTTGTCCTTGATGGTCTTCGCCACCTGGAACGACATCACGTCTCTGATCGGTTGAGTGGGGAATTCGGCAGGAATTTGTTTACCATAACTTCGACTGTCCGTGGCGAAACAGCCACGCATCGAAATGAAGTAAACAGAATTTAACTGTCTCCCTTGCTTGTAAGGGAAAAGCGGTTAAAACGGCAGACGAGGACTAAGGTCGTCGTTGCTGCTGCTGTGAAGCGGAAAAAGGTAAGACGTTACAATGAATGGTAGTTCGAGATTTCGGAACGCGGTTTCTGTCCTGGCTATAACAGCCAGTGTTTTGACTTCTACCGGAACTATGGTGTTCGTCGCGCCTACTTCCGCCGAAGCCGCAGTTATTCGCAACATTGTCGTACGCGGCGCTGACCGCACCGGACCCGATGCGGTTCGCGCGCGGCGCTGACGATCGCTCCCGGCAAGAATTTCACCAATGCCGACATCGATGCGTCGATCAAGAAGCTCTATGCGACCGGTTTCTTCTCCGACGTTCGCATCAGCGTTTCCGGCGGCTCGCTGGTGGTGACGGTCAATGAAAACCAGCTGCTGAACCAGGTCGTGTTCAACGGCAACCGCAAGATCAAGGACGACAAGCTGTCCGGCATGGTGCGCTCCCGCGCCCTCGGTCCGTATAGCCAGGCCTCGATCGAAGCCGACATTCAGGCCATCAAGAAGGCTTATGCCGACATCGGCCGTTCGGACGTCGAAGTGACCACGCAGACCGCGCCGGTGGGCCAGGGGCGCGTGAACCTCGCCTTCGTGATCAACGAAGGCGACCGCACCAAGATCGCCGACATCAACTTCACCGGCAACACGCATTACGGCGCCGGCCGCCTGCGCTCGGTCATCCTGACCAAGGAATCGGGCATCCTGTCCTTCCTGACCCGCAAGGACATCTACAACGAGGACAAGCTGCGCGCCGACGAAGAGGCGCTGCGGCAGTTCTACTACAATCATGGTTTCGCCGACTTCCGCGTCATTTCCTCGAATGCGGTGCTCGATCCGGCGACCAACAAATACACCATCACCTTCGACGTCGATGAAGGCGAGCGCTACAACTTCGGTCCCATCAATGTCGAAAGCACCGTCGACGGCGTGAACGCCGATGACCTTCGCGGACTGACCGAAAGCGCCGAAGGCAAGACCTATCGCGCCAAGGACGTGCAGGACTCGATCAGCAAGATTTCCGAGCGCGTCGCTGCGGCCGGTTATCCCTTCGCCCGCGTGACGCCGCGCGGCAATCGCGATACGGTCAGCAAGACGATCTCGGTCGATTACCTCGTCGACCAGGGCGAGCGCGCCTATGTCGAGCGCATCGAAATCCGCGGCAACACCAACACCCGCGATTACGTCGTTCGCCGCGAATTCGACCTGTCGGAAGGCGACGCCTTCAATCAGCAGGAAATTGCCGAAGCCAAGCGCCGTCTCGAGCGCCTGGGCTATTTCCAGTCGGTGAACATCACGACTCAGCAGGGCTCTGCCCCCGACCGCGTCGTCATCATCGTCGACGTCGTCGATCAGTCCACCGGCTCCTTCGGCATCGGCGGCGGTTACGCGACCGGTTACGACGGCGGTTTCATCGTGGAAGCCTCTGTGGAAGAGAAGAACTTCCTCGGCCGCGGCCAGTATATCCGCGTGGCTGCCGGCGGCGGCGCCTCGACGCGCAATTACTCGCTGTCTTTCACCGAGCCTTACTTCCTCGGTTATCGCCTTGCGGCCGGCTTCGACCTGTTCAAGACCGAAAACGACTATTACGACAATTACAGCTACGGCGAACAGGGCTTCTCCCTGCGCGTGGCCGCGCCGATCACCAACGACATCAGCAGCCAGTTCAAGTACACCTATCGTGAGATGCGGTACGAGGCTGACGACGAGGATATCGACGATCTGTCGAGGCCTTATCAGCGGATTGTGAACGGCAGCCCCTGGGTGACGTCCTCGGTCGCCAATACGATCACCTTCAACACGCTCGACTCGACCGTCCTGCCGCGTGAAGGCGTGTTCGCGTCGCTCACCAACGAAGTGGCCGGTCTGGGGGCGACTCCTATTTCCACAAGATCAGCGCCAAGGCGCGCAACTACTATACGCTGTCCGACGAGATGGATCTGATCGGGTCGGTGGCCGGCACGGCGGGTCATGTGACCTCGCTCAACGGCGGCAACCTGCACGTCTTCGACCAGTTCATGCTGGGATCGAGCGACATCCGCGGCTTTGCGAGCCAGGGACTTGGTCCGCGCGCCTACAAGAACGACGATCCGCTCGGCGGCACCACGTATTTCACCGCTTCGGCGGAAGTTACGTTCCCGCTGCCCGGCGTTCCGCAGGACTCCGGTTTCCGCGGCGGCTTCTTCATGGATGCCGGTTCGCTCTGGGGCAACGACGTGAAGGTGAAGAACAGCGACGCCCAGGGCAGCGCCTTCGCTCTGCGCGCGTCGGCCGGCGCAAGCCTGATCTGGGCGTCGCCTTTCGGCCCGTTGCGCGTCGATTATGCGATCCCCTTCATGAAGGAAGATTTCGACGAGCAGCAGCGCCTGAAGTTCGGCATCTCCAGTTCGTTCTAATGTCTTGACGGTCGGCCGCGCCCGGTGTTCGCGCCGGGCGGGGCCGCATGGTGTATGATGACCCATTCGGAATTTTTTCCGCCACATGGGGGCGTGCGGCTGGATGATCTGGCCGCTGCCCTCAATTTGCGCTTGGCCGACAGCGAGTCCGGCGCGTTGACCGTGACCGGCGTGGCGCCGGTCCATCGCGCCAGGCAGGGCGACATCTGCTATATCCTTTCCCGGAAGAACAAGGCCGAACTGGAAACCTGCCAGGCGACGGCCATCATCTGCGACGAGGCGCTGGCATCGATCATTCCGGCGCATATCGCGGTGCTGACCACGGCGCATGCGCAGACTGCCTTCGCCAAGGCGGGTAATCTCCTGCATCCGGCGGCGAGCCGGCCATTGCCGACAACGGCGGGCGAGGGGGTGCATCCGGCATCCTTCGTCGATCCCACCGCCGTTCTCGAAGACGGCGTCACCGTCGAGCCGATGGCGGTCGTCGGCGCGGGCGCCCATATTGGGTCGGGCACCCGGATCGGGGCCGGCGCGGTCGTCGGGCCAGAGGTCAAGATCGGTCGCGACTGCACAATCGCATCCGGCGCAACGGTGCTGTGCGCCTATCTCGGCAATCGGGTGATCATCCATAACGGCGCGCGGATCGGCCAGGACGGTTTCGGCTATGCGCCGGGTCCGGCCGGCATGATCAAGATCGCGCAGATCGGCCGGGTGATCATCCAGGACGATGTCGAAATCGGCGCCAACACCTGCATCGATCGCGGCGCGATGGACGACACGGTGATCGGCGAAGGCTCCAAAATCGACAACCTCGTGATGATCGGCCACAATGTCCGCATCGGGCGTCATGTGGCGATCGTGTCGCAGGTCGGCATCGCCGGCAGCGCCCGCATCGGCGACGGCGTGCAGATCGGCGGCCAGACGGGCGTCAACGGCCATATCGAAATCGGCGCCGGGGCCAAGATCGCCGCCATGAGCGGCGTGGCGGCGGATGTGCCGCCGGGGCAAATCTACGGCGGCGTGCCCGCGCGGCCCTACAAGGACTTCATGCGCGACATGGGCGAGATCCTGCTGCGCTCCAGATCAGGCAAAAAGGGGGATTCCGGCAAATGAGCGAGGAGACGAAAGTTCTCACATCGATCGATGTTTTGGAGATCATGAAACTCCTGCCGCATCGTTATCCGTTTCTGCTCGTCGACAAGATCATCGACATCGACGGCGACGACTCGGCGATCGGCGTCAAGAACGTCACTTTCAACGAGCCGCAGTTCCAGGGGCATTTCCCGGAACAGCCGATCATGCCCGGCGTGCTGCTCATCGAGGCGATGGCGCAGACGGCAGGCGCTATCTGCGCGCTGAAGACTGGCGGCAAGGCCAATCTGGTCTACTTCATGACCATCGACAACGCCCGCTTCCGCAAGCCGGTGGTGCCCGGCGACCGCGTCGAGTTCCACGTCGTCAAGCAGAAGCAGCGCGGCAACATCTGGAAGTATCACTGCGACGCCAAGGTCGACGGCGTGCTCGTCGCCGAGGCCGATGTCGGCGCCATGATGGTGGCCAAGGATAAAGCATGACAAGCATCTCCCCGTCCGCCCGCATTCATTCGATGGCGATCGTCGAGGACGGCGCCGTCATCGGCGACGATTGCGAGATCGGTCCGTTCTGCCGGGTCGGTTCGCAGGTCGTGCTGGGCCAGGGGTTCGACTGCTTTCCAACGCCGTGGTCACCGGCAAGACCACGATCGGCAAGGGATGCGTCATCCATCCCATGGCGGTGATCGGCGGCGTGTCGCAGAGCCTGCACGAAGCCGGTGAGGACTCGGTTCTCATCGTCGGCGACAACTGCACCATGCGCGAAGGCGTGACGATGAACGCCGGCACGGTGGGCGGCGGCGGCGTGACCTCCGTAGGCGACAATTGCCTGTTTCTCGCCAACAGCCATGTGGCGCATGACTGCCGCCTGGGCGACAACATCATCCTGTCGAACAATGTCATGCTGGCGGGCCATGTCCGCGTCGAGGATCGCGTGATCCTGTCGGGCGGCTGCGCCGTGCACCAGTTCACCCGGATCGGCCGTCAGGCCTTCGTGGGCGGGCTGACGGGCGTCGCCTACGACGTGATCCCCTTCGGCATGATCAACGGCAATCCGGGCGTGTTGAGCGGGCTGAACATCGTCGGCATGAGCCGGGCCGGCATCGCGCGCGAGACGATCCATCGCGTCCGCCGCGCCTACAAGGACATTTTCGAGAGCGAGGAAGCGGTGCGCGTCGCCGCCGCCCGCATTCGCGACGACTATCTCGATTGCCCCGAAGTGATCGAAATCCTCGATTTCATCGCCGCCGATTCGGATCGCGCTTTGTCGTCGCCGAACCGCATCAAGGGTTGACGGCTCAGATGGTCGGGGCGGGCGACAAGGGCCGGCTGGCGATCATCGCAGGCAGCGGAAAGCTTCCCCAATATGTGGCCGATGCGGCGTCCGTCGCCGGCGAAAAGCCGTTCATATTTGCGCTGCAAGGCGAAGCGGACGGCGATTGGTCGGCCTATGACCATGTCGCGATCGGACTCGGCGACATCGCCCGCTTCAAGCGCATGGCCGAGGAACTGGGCGTCGACAGGATCATCATGTCGGGCGGCGTCTCCCGGCGACCGCCGATCCGCGAGGTGAGGCTCGGCTGGGCTGGACTCGTCAAGATTCCCGGCGTGATCCGCAAGCTCACCGGCGGCGGCGACAATACGGTGCTGACCGCCGTCATCGAATTTCTGGAGGCGCCCGGCCGTCGCGTCATCGGCGCCCATGAGGTCGCGCCGGATCTTCTCGCCCAGACCGGTTCGCTCGGCGCGATTGCCCCGGATGACGCCGCGCGCAAGGATATCGCCGCGGCCGTGCGCGCGGCCCGGTTGATCGGCGCGCTCGACATCGGCCAAGGCGCGATCGCCGTCGGCGGCCGCGTCGTGGCGTTGGAGGGGCCCGAGGGCACCGACGCGATGGTCGCCCGGGTGCGGGATCTCAAGGCGGCGGGCCGCGTCTCCGCGAAACGCAAGGGTGTGCTGGTGAAACTCTGCAAGCCCGGCCAGGACATGCGCGTCGACCTGCCGTCGGCGGGTCTCCGCACGGTGACGGCGGCGGCGGAAGCAGGACTGGCGGGCATCGCGCTCGAGGCCGGCCGCTCGCTGCTGCTCGACGCGGCCGAGGCACGGGCGCTCGCCGACCGGCTGGGCGTCTTCGTGTTCGGGCTCGAGCCAGAAATCGGGGAGGGCGGCGCATGAGACCGCTTCGCATCGGCATCGTCGCTGGCGAGTCTTCCGGCGACCTGCTGGGCGCGGACCTGGTCGCGGCGGTGAAGACGCAGAGCGGTCGGCCGGTCGAACTGGTGGGCGTGGGCGGTCCGGCGCTCACCCGCGAAGGTCTTGCTTCCGTCTTCGAATTCTCGGAAATTTCGATCATGGGCTTCGTCGCCGTGATCAAGAAACTGCCGCGCCTGCTGTCGCTGATCCGCAGGACGGCCGACGCGATCATCGCCGCAAAGCCCGATGTGCTGGTGATCGTCGACAGTCCGGATTTCACCCATCGCGTCGCCAAGCGCGTGCGCAAGGCGCTGCCCGATCTGCCGGTGGTGGACTATGTCTGCCCCAGCGTCTGGGCCTGGAAGGAATACCGCGCCGCGGCTATGCGCGCCTATGTCGACCATGTGCTGGCGGTGCTGCCGTTCGAACCCGAGGTGATGCGCCGCCTCGGCGGACCCGAGACCACCTATATCGGCCACCGGCTTCGCTATCTGCCGCAGGTGCTTTCGGCCAGGGCGGCCAACGAGGCCCGCTGGGACGCGGCAGAGCCGGCGCGGAAGACCGTGCTGTTGCTGCCGGGCTCCCGCAGCCATGAGGTGAAGCGCCTTCTGCCGATCTTTGGCGAGACGGCGCGCCAGATGCGCGCCGCCGATCCTGATGCGCGCTTCGTCATCGCTACAGTGCCGCATAAGGAAGAGATGGTCCGCTCAATCATTGCCGATTGGGAGGAGAAGCCCGAGATCTTCGTCGGCGAAGAGAGCAAATGGGCGGCCTTTTCCAGCGCCGATGTCGCGCTGGCCGCCTCCGGCACCGTGCTGCTCGAACTGGCGCTCTGCGGCATACCGACCATTTCCACGTACAAGACCGATGTGCTGATCCGACTGGTGCTCAACCGCATCAAGGTCTGGAGCGCGGCGCTGCCGAACCTGATCGCCGATCGCCCGGTCATTCCCGAATATTTCGACGAGTTCATTCGGCCCTCGATGCTGGCGCGGTCGCTGGCGCAATTGATGCGCCCCTCCCTGGACAGGACAGCGATGCTCGCCGGGTTCCGTGATGTTTTCGACCGCATGACGGCGAGGCGGCTTCCGGCCGAGGTCGCCGCCGAGATTGTGCTTGCGAAAATCAGCGAGAAGTTGAAAAATTAACCCTTTCCAATCAGGCACATGGCGCAAATCGGATATTGCGACGCGGCAGAATTCTTGACTTTTTGTGCGCTGCACCTAAGTATTAGCAGCAACGGAAATGGGAAGGAGACCATTCATGTTCAAATTCGACGACGCCAATATGTTCGGCAAGGACGCCATGGACAAGATGCTGAAAAGCTATTCGACCACGGCCAAGGGCTTCCAGGCGATCGCCTCGGAGACCAGCGAATACTCCAAGAAGTCCTTCGAATCCGCCGTCGCCCATATGCAGGCGCTGATGGGCGTGAAGAGCTTCGAAGCCGCCATCGAACTGCAGACCAATTTCACCAAATCGGCGCTCGAAGGTTATGTGTCGGAAATGACCAAGCTCAGCGAGATGTACGCCGATCTGGCCAAGGACGCCTACAAGCCGGTGGAGAACGTGGTTCCCGCCGCAGCCGAAATCGTCAAGACGAAGGCCGAGAAGATGACCAGCGCCGCCGCTTCGGCCGCCGCCTGATCATTCCGACTTCAACGTTTCGCCGGCCGCTCCTTTCAGGGGCGGCCTTTTTCGTTTGCGCTCGGTCAAAAGCGTGGACCATCAGGCGCACGACGTCATTTCCGGTAAAGCCTGGTTAATTATTATTGCGGCCTGATGAAAGGGCCTTAAAATGGCGCTTCGGGACACCACATAGTGCGTTGCATTCCGACTTGGGATGCAGTCGCAGTTACGGCAGGTTTTACGGCACACATGAATATCCACGCATACCGCATGCAGGGCGAAGGCGAACGGGACGGGTTCTCTGGCAACAAGGGCACCTCCGTGATCACGCGCGTTCAGCCCAAGGTCAAAAAACCCAGCCTTTACCGCGTCTTGCTTTTGAATGACGACTACACGCCGATGGACTTCGTCATCCACGTCCTCGAGCGTTTTTTTCAGAAAGACAAGGAAGCCGCCACGCGCATCATGCTCCAGGTTCACAACCACGGTGTGGGTGAGTGCGGCGTCTACACCTATGAAGTCGCGGAAACGAAGGTGATGCAGGTCATGGATTTCGCCCGCGAGCATCAGCATCCCCTGCAATGCGTCATGGAAAAGAAATGAGGTTCTGATCGTGCCCACATTCTCATCAAGCCTTGAAAAGGCCCTTCACCGGGCGCTAACCCTCGCCAATGAACGCCGCCACGAATATGCAACCCTCGAACATTTGCTGCTTTCCCTGATCGACGACGGCGACGCCGCTGCGGTGATGCGGGCCTGCAGCGTCGATCTCGACAAACTGCGCAAGACCGTTACCGACTATGTCGACAACGATCTCGCCAACCTCGCCACCGGCTATGACGAGGATTCCAAACCGACTTCCGGCTTCCAGCGCGTCATCCAGCGCGCGGTGATCCATGTTCAGTCCTCCGGACGCGAAGAAGTGACCGGCGCCAATGTGCTGGTGGCGATCTTCGCCGAGCGCGAGAGCCATGCCGCCTATTTCCTGCAGGAGCAGGACATGACCCGCTACGATGCGGTCAACTACATCTCGCACGGCATCGCCAAGCGTCCGGGCGGCGGCGAAGTGCGTTCGCCCAAGGGCGTGGAGGAAGAAACCCAGGACGCCAAGGCGGCCAAGGAAGGCGACGACGCCCAGAAAAAGCCGCAGGACGCGCTGAAAGCCTATTGCGTCAACCTCAATGAAAAAGCCAGGAACGGCCGCATCGATCCTCTGATCGGGCGTCATTCTGAGGTCAACCGCACGATCCAGATCCTGTGCCGTCGGTCGAAGAACAACCCGCTCTATGTCGGCGATCCCGGCGTCGGCAAGACGGCCATCGCCGAAGGTCTCGCCAAGCGCATCGTCGAAAAGCAGGTGCCCGAGGCGTTGCTCGACGCGACGATCTTCTCGCTCGACATGGGCACGCTGCTCGCCGGAACCCGCTATCGCGGCGATTTTGAAGAGCGGCTGAAGCAGGTGGTCAAGGAACTCGAGGATTTCCCGGGCGCCGTGCTGTTTATCGACGAGATCCATACGGTGATCGGCGCGGGCGCGACCTCGGGCGGCGCCATGGACGCGTCGAACCTCTTGAAGCCGGCTCTGTCTTCCGGCGCGATCCGCTGCATCGGCTCGACCACCTATAAGGAATATCGCCAGTTCTTCGAAAAGGACCGGGCGCTGGTGCGCCGCTTCCAGAAGATCGACGTCAACGAGCCGAACATCGACGACGCCATCGAGATCATCAAGGGCCTGAAGCCCTATTTCGAGGAGTTCCATCACCTGCGCTATTCCAACGACGCCATCAAGGCGGCGGTGGAGTTGTCGGCGCGCTACATCACCGACCGCAAGCTGCCGGACAAGGCGATCGACGTGATTGACGAAACCGGCGCCTCGCAGATGTTGCTTCCGGTCAACAAGCGCCGCAAGCTGATCACCGAGAAGGAGATCGAGGCGACGATCGCGACCATGGCCCGGATACCGCCGAAGACCGTGTCGCGCGACGACGAGGAACTGCTCTCCAATCTCGAGCAGGAACTGCGCGCCGTGGTCTATGGCCAGGAAATCGCCATCGAAGCGCTGACTTCGGCGATCAAACTGGCGCGGGCCGGCCTGCGCGAGCCCAACAAGCCGATCGGCTCCTATCTGTTCTCCGGTCCGACCGGCGTGGGCAAGACGGAAGCCGCAAAGCAGCTGGCCTCGTCGCTCGGCGTCGAGCTGATCCGCTTCGACATGTCGGAATATATGGAGCGTCACACCGTCTCCAGGCTGATCGGCGCGCCTCCGGGCTATGTCGGCTTCGATCAGGGCGGTCTTCTGTCCGACCAGGTCGACCAGCATCCTTATTGCGTGCTGCTGCTCGACGAAATCGAGAAGGCGCATCCGGATATCTACAACATCCTGTTGCAGGTGATGGACAACGGCACGCTGACCGACAATAACGGCAAGAAGATCGACTTCCGCAACGTGATCCTCATCATGACCACGAATGCGGGCGCCGCCGACATGGCCCGTTCGGCCATCGGTTTCGGCTCCTCGCGTCGTGAAGGCGACGATATCGAGGCGATCAACAAGCTGTTCACGCCGGAATTCCGCAACCGCCTCGACGCGATCATTCCTTTCGCGCCGCTGCCGATGACGGTGGTCCACAAGGTCGTGCAGAAATTCGTCCTGCAGCTGGAAACGCAACTGGCCGAACGCAATGTGACCTTCGAACTGACCCAGGAAGCCACCGACTGGCTGGCCGAAAAGGGTTACGACGAAAAGATGGGCGCGCGTCCGCTCGGCCGCGTGATCCAGGAAAACATCAAGAAGCCGCTGGCCGAAGAGATCCTGTTCGGCAAGCTCAAGAAGGGCGGCGTGGTGCGCGTCAGCATCGGGCCGAAGGAAAACGGCAAGACAGGCATCGTGCTGGAATCCCTGCCGGATGCGCCGGTGAAACCGAAGGAAGAGGCCGAAGTCGCCTCCACCCCCTCGCGCAAGTCGCCGCGCTCCAAGCCGGCGGAAGCGGTGGCCGTTGACGCCTCCGCCGTCAACGAAGAGGAGCCGCCGCGCAAGCGCCGGACCAAGAAGGAAGACTGAGGTTTTCAACCATAGTTGAGCAAAGGGCGGGGCAACCCGCCCTTTGTCGTTTCAGGCTTTTGGCGACCCACAGTCCCCGCTAGGACCGATTTTGTCTGGCGCATCCGTTTTTCAGCATGTATCAAAAACCTCGGGCGGATGACGCCGGCGACTGCCAAGGGAGAGGCCTGGGGTATGAGGATTTTCAGCTACCTGTTCAATTACAAGGCCGCGCCCTATGCTGAAATCCGGGCTTTCTGCGTCCATTTGCTGACCGCGTCGGGCTCCTTCCTCGCCTTCCTCGGCGTGGTGGCGGCGTCGGAAAAACGATTCGTCGACATGTTCTGGTGGCTCGGCCTCGCGCTTCTCGTCGACGGCATTGATGGCCCGATCGCGCGCAAGGTGCGGGTCAAGGAAGTGCTGCCCAACTGGTCGGGCGATACGCTCGACAACATCATCGACTATGTCACCTATGTGCTGCTGCCGGCCTTTGCGCTCTATCAAAGCCATATGATCGGCGAACCCTGGTCCTTCGTGGCCGCCGGGCTGATCGTGGTGTCCTCGGCGATTTATTACGCCGATACCGGCATGAAGACCGGGGAATATTTCTTCTCCGGCTTTCCGGTGGTCTGGAACATGGTGATTTTCACCCTGTTCGTGATCGACGCCAGCGAGGCGGTGGCGTTCTCGGTGGTGATCGTCTCGGTCATCCTCACCTTCTTCCCCATCCATTTCCTGCATCCGGTGCGCGTCAAGCGGCTGCGTCCGCTCAATCTGGCGGTCTTCCTGCTGTGGTCCGTGCTGGGCGGCATTTCGCTCCTGATGCATTTCCGCGCGCCGGACTGGGTGGTCTGGGGCGTTATGGCGACGGGGCTCTATCTCTATGTGATCGGTTTCATTCTGCAGCTTTTCCCAAAACTCGGTCGTTGAGATCAGGCGAGGCGTCATGACCAAAAGCAAGGCGATCGTCATTGGCGCCCATGGCGGCCGCGAGGTTCTGGAACATGTCGAGATCGACGTTGCGGCGCCCGCGGCCGGCGAGGTGCAGATCCGCCATCACGCCATCGGCGTCAATTTTATCGACACCTATATCCGCACCGGGCTCTACCCTGCGCCGGGCGGCTTTTCCTATGTGATGGGCAAGGAAGGCGCGGGCGAGGTGATCGCTGTGGGCGAGGGCGTGTCGAGCCTGGTCGTCGGCGACCGCGTCGCCTATCCGGCCGTCGACGGCGCCTATTGCGAGATCCGCAACATCGCCGCCGCCAAGCTGGTCAGGGTGCCCGAAGATATCTCGCTGGAAACGGCCGCCGGCATGATGATGAAGGGCATGACGGCCGAATATCTGCTCAACCGCACCTATCAGGTCGGGCCGGAAACGGTGCTGCTGTTTCATGCCGCAGCCGGCGGCGTCGGCTTGATCGCCGGCCAATGGGCGAAGGCGCTGGGCGCCACGGTGATCGGCACTGCGGGCGGTCCCGACAAGGTCAAGCTCGCGCTGGCGCATGGCTATGACCATGTCATCGACTACCGCAAGGATGATTTCGTCGCGGCCGTGAAGGATCTGACCGGCGGAAAAGGCGTCGACGTGGTCTATGATTCCGTCGGCAAGGATACGTTTCCTGGCTCTCTGGATTGCCTGAAGCCGCGCGGGCTGTGGGCGTCCTTCGGACAGTCCTCTGGTCCGATCGAGCCGATCAGCCTCGGCATCCTGGCGCAGAAGGGTTCGCTTTATGCAACGCGGCCGACATTGTTCAACTATATTGCGACGCCGAAAGAACTGGATGACTGCGCCGGGGCGCTTTTTTCTGTTGTTCGCAGCCGCAAAGTGGTTATCAATATCAACCAAACCTATCCTTTGGCGGAAGCCGCACGCGCGCACGCCGATCTGGAAGATAGAAAAACGAGCGGAACGACACTGCTGCTTCCCTGAGGCCAAAACGGCCCGGGCGGGCGGCGAAGACTGGGGTGGTTCGTGGTCAACACGCAATCGGGGGCTCGCGTCCTCTGCTGGAAGTGCGCGGGATAACCAAGCTGTTCGGCTCGTTCGCCGCTTGCAGCGCGATAGACCTTACGATCGAGCCGGGTGAAATCCACGCGCTTCTCGGCGAAAACGGCGCCGGCAAATCAACTCTGGTCAAGATGCTGTTCGGCGTGTTGCAGCCGAGCGCGGGCGACATCCTCTGGGAAGGACGGCAGATTTCGATCGGCAGTCCCGGTGAAGCGCGCAAGACCGGCATCGGCATGGTGTTCCAGCATTTTTCGCTGTTCGAGGCGCTGACGGTGGCCGAAAACATCGCGCTGTCGCTGGACGGCAAGGCGCCGCTCTCCAAGATCGCCGAAGAAGCGCGCCGGCTGTCTGAAGCCTATGGCCTGCCACGACCCCAATGCGCATGTCGCCGATCTCTCGGTCGGCGAGCGCCAGCGCATCGAAATCGTCCGGGCGCTGTTGCAAAATCCCAAGCTGATCATTCTCGACGAGCCGACCTCGGTGCTGACGCCGCAGGAGGCCGACCGGCTGTTCGAAACGCTGGACAAGCTCAAGGCCGAGGGACGCTCGGTGCTCTATATCAGCCACCGGCTGGAAGAGGTGCAGCGCATCTGCGACCGCGCCACGGTGCTGCGTCACGGCAAGGTGACCGGCGCCTGCGACCCCCGCCAGGAAACCCCGGCCTCGCTCGCCCGGATGATGGTGGGCTCGGATGTCGCGAGCGTGTCGCGGCCGCACCATGCGGACGCCGGCGCGGTGGTGCTGGAGACGCGCGCGCTCAATGCGGCGGCCCGCACGCCCTTCGCCGTCGCCTTGAAATCCGTATCGCTGAGCGTCCGCGCCGGAGAAGTGCTGGCGATTGCGGGCGTGGCTGGCAATGGGCAGGGCGAACTGTTCGATATTCTCTCCGGCGAGTATCTCGCCGAGAGCCATGACGCAGTCCAGCTAAAGGGCAAGCCCTGCGGCCGCGCCGGCATTTCCGCGCGGCGGCTGATGGGCGGGGCTTTCGTGCCCGAGGAACGCCATGGTCACGGGGCGGTGACAGGCATGAGCCTGTCGGACAACCTCGTTCTGTCGCGCAACGCCTCGGATCGCGCCTCGCTGCTGACAGGCGGTCTCCTGAAGGTGATCAAAGGCGGGGCAGTGAGATCGCTGTCGCGCAAGATCTGTCACGACATGGATGTGCGCAAGAGCGGCGATGACCCGGCCGCCGGCTCGCTCTCTGGCGGCAATCTGCAGAAATTCATCGTCGGCCGCGAACTCGACCGCAAGCCGACGCTGCTGGTGGTCAACCAGCCGACCTGGGGCGTCGACGCCGGCGCCGCGAGCCGCATCCGCCAGGCGCTGGTCGATCTCGCCCGTTCCGGCTCGTCGGTGATCGCCATCAGCCAGGATCTCGACGAGATCTTCGAGATCGCCACCCATATCGCCGTCATATCCGACGGCGCTCTCTCCCCGGCCTATCCCGCCGCCGACCTCAACCGTGAAAAGATCGGCCTGTTGATGGGCGGCATGCATGACAAGGCGAAGGAAGCGGCGCATGCGCATTGAGCTCGAAAAGCGCGCCGGCGCATCCCGCTTCTATTCGATCGCCTCGCCGATCATCGCGCTGATCCTGACACTGATCTGCGGCGCCATCCTGTTCGCCGCGCTCGGCAAGGATCCGCTGGAAGCGCTCTATCTGTTCTTCATCGATCCGCTTCGCGAGGAATGGTCGCTGCACGAACTGGCGATCAAGGCGGGGCCGCTGATCATGATCGGCGCAGGCCTGTCGATCTGCTATCGCGCCGGCAACTGGAATATCGGGGCCGAGGGACAGTTCATTTTCGGCGGCATCGTCGGCTCCATCCTGCCGGTGGTCTTCTATGGCTGGAACTCGCCCCTCGTGCTGCCGCTGATGCTGCTGATGGGGATGATCGGCGGCGCGGCCTATGCCGCCATTCCGGCTTTTCTCAAGACCCGCTTCAACACCAACGAGATCCTGACCAGCCTGATGCTGGTCTATATCGCCCAGCTCTTCCTCGACTGGCTGGTGCGCGGTCCCTGGCGCAATCCGGAAGGGCAGAACTTCCCCGAGACGCGTCTGTTCGACGCCGCCGCCGTGCTCGGGCCGATCTGGCCGGATTCAGGCCGCGCCCATTGGGGCTTCGCCTTCGCCATCATCGCCGCCGCGCTGCTGTGGTTCATGATGGAGTTCACGCTGCGCGGCTATCAGGTCAAGGTGCTGGGGCAATCTGCGCGGGCAGGGCGCTTCGCCGGCTTCTCCTCCTCGGGCATGGTGTGGTTCTCCATGTTGCTTTCGGGCGCGCTGGCGGGGCTTGCGGGCATTTCGGAAGTCTCCGGCGCGATCGGTCAGCTGCGTCCGTCGATCTCGCCGGGCTATGGCTTCACCGCCATCATCGTCGCTTTTTTGGGCCGGCTCAATCCGATCGGCGCGATCATATCCGGTCTCATCCTGGCGCTGACCTATCTCGGCGGCGAGGCGGCGCAATTGTCGCTCGGCGTGTCCGACAAGGTCACGCGTCTGTTTCAAGGACTGCTGTTGTTCTTCGTGCTCTCCTGCGACACGTTGATCCTCTACAAGATCCGGCTTGTGGGGACGCGGGCCGCTCAACTGGTCAAGGGAGGCTGACATGGGCGTGTGGGAATCGATCCTGATCACCATCATCACGGCTTCGACGCCGCTGGTCATCGCCTCCCTGGGTGAATTGGTGACGGAACGCGCGGGCGTGCTCAACCTCGGCGTCGAAGGCATGATGGTCATGGGCGCAGTCTGCGCCTTCGCCGCCAGCCAGATGACCGGCTCGCCCTATCTCGGCATCGTGGTCGGCATCCTCGCAGGCGCCGCCATCTCGCTTTTGTTCGCGTTCCTTACGCTGACGCTGGTCGCCAATCAGGTGGCCACGGGCCTGGCGCTCACCATTCTCGGGCTCGGCCTGTCCGGCATGATCGGCGAGCCCTATGTCGGCATGCAGGGCGTCAAGCTGCAGCCCATCGCCATCCCGCTGCTCTCCGACATCCCTTTCATCGGGCCAGTCCTGTTCCGGCAGGACCTGATCTTCTATATGTCGATCGCGCTCATCGTCGGCGCCAACTGGATGCTGTTCAAGAGCCGCGCCGGCCTCGTGCTGCGTTCGATCGGCGACAACCACGCCTCGGCGCATGCGCTCGGCATCAAGGTGATCCCGATCCGCTATCTGACGGTGGTGTTCGGCGGCGCCTGCGCCGGTCTCGCCGGCGCCTATCTGTCGCTGGTCTATACGCCGCAATGGGTGGAGAACATGACCGCCGGACGCGGCTGGATCGCGCTGGCGCTGGTGGTGTTCGCCTCCTGGCGGCCCTATCGCCTGCTGGTGGGCGGCTATCTGTTCGGCGCCGTCTCGATCGGGCAGTTGCACGCCCAGGCTTTCGGCATCGAGGTGCCCTCGCAATTCCTGTCGGCGCTGCCATACGCCGCCACCGTCATCGTGCTGATCGTCATTTCGCAGAACCGGCGGATGACGCTGATCAACACGCCCGCATCCCTCGGGAAACCCTTCGTTCCCGACAGATGATCCTCAAGAGTAACAACCAACAGGGAAAACCCATGAAGAAATTCCTTCTCTCCCTCGCCGCCACCGCCGCCGTGCTCGGCTTCTCGATCCAGGCCCAGGCCGCCGACAAGCTGAAGGTCTGCTTCCTCTATGTCGGATCCAAGACCGACGGCGGCTGGACCCAGGCCCATGACATCGGCCGCCAGCTTCTCGAAAAGGAAATGGGCGACAAGATCGAGACCCAGTATCTCGAAAACGTGCCGGAAGGCCCCGACGCCGAGCGCGCCATCGAAGCGCTTCGCCCGTTCCGGCTGCGGCCTCGTCTTCACCACCTCCTTCGGCTTCATGGACGCGACCGTAAAGGTCGCCGCCAAGTTCCCGAAGGTGAAGTTCGAGCACGCCACCGGTTACAAGACCGCGCCGAACCTGACCGCCTACAATTCACGCTTCTATGAAGGCCGCTACATTCTCGGCCAGATCGCCGCAAAGACCTCGAAGAAGGGCGAGGCCGCCTATATCGCCTCCTTCCCGATCCCGGAAGTGGTGCAGGGCATCAACGCCTTCGTCATCGGCGCCCGCTCGATCAATCCGGCCTTCAAGCTGAAAGTGATCTGGGTCAACACCTGGTTCGACGCCGGCAAGGAAGCCGACGCCGCCAAGGCCGCCATCGACCAGGGCGTCGACATCATCACCCAGCACACCGACTCCACCGCCCCGATGCAGGTGGCCGAAGAGCGCGGCATCAAGGCGTTCGGCCAAGCCTCCGACATGATCAAGGCCGGCCCGAATGCGCAGCTGACCGCGATCGTCGACAATTGGGGCGCCTACTATGTCAAGCGCGTCAACGCGGCCCGACGGCAGCTGGAAGTCGGAAATGAGCTGGGACGGCCTGAAGGACGGCATCCTCTACATGGCGCCCTACACCAACATGCCCGACGACGTGAAGAAGATGGCCGAGGACACCGAGGCCAAGATCAAGTCGGGCGAACTCAAGCCCTTCACCGGCCCGCTGAAGAAGCAGGACGGCGCCGAATGGCTGAAGGCTGGCGAAAGCGCCGGCGACGATGTGCTCGGCGGCCTGAACTTCTACGTCGAAGGCGTCGAAGGCGACCTGCCGAAGTAATTGTCTCTCGCACTCATCGGAAAGCCCCGCCGTCGACTGCGACGGCGGGGCTTTTCTGTGGCGCCATGGGGACAGGAAAGTCGAGGCTCGGCCCCGCCTTTGTTCGCAGCGGCGCTTCTTGCCGAAGAGAAAATCGCAAGGCCGTGGCGGATAGGCCGCCGGATCGCCGGAAACAACGGGTGACCGGCCGAACCGGACCGATCGCTCAGGCGAGAGGGGCTGCAGGTTTTGCAACGCCGCCGGCGAGACGACGTCCAAGCGAAATGCCGGGCAGTTCGATCAGTCGATAGGCGAGATAGGCGAGCCCATAGGTGATCGCCAGCGTCAGCGCGAGCGCTGCAGCGAAACGAGGCTCGGGCGACAGGCCGGGCTGGGTGCGCGCCAGCCAGGCGCAGACCGGAAGCATCACCAGAAGATGGATCAGATAGACGCCATAGGAGACGTCGCCGAAGAAGCGGCTCACCGCGTTGGACAGCAGCCAATCCACTCCGCCGAGCGCCTTCTGCGCGAAATTCGGCAGGCTCTCGCGATAGAGGAAGGCGAAAAAGGCAAGCACGAGGCCGATCTTGATCGCGCGGTGCAGGCTGTCGCGTCCGCCGCCGAGAGGCACGAAGACGACGGCGCAGGCGGAGATCAGGTAAAGCCATTTCGCCTGGCCCTCGGCTCTCAGCGACATCGCGATCAGCATGCCGGCCGCGAAGAGGTGGAATTTCATCGGCAGCATGGAGAACGCGCCTTTGACGAAGCCGTTGGCCTGCAGCCAACTCCCAAACGCCCACATCACCGCGACCAGACCGGCGATCGCAACGAGTCGGCCCCCTTCAGCACGAGCAGCATCATCAAAGGCAGAAAGGCGTAATACTGCATCTCCAACCCAATCGACCAGTCGGGCAGGGGCGTCTGGAAATTATGAGTCCAGGTGGCGCCGAAGATGAAACTCACATGCAGGAGGATATTGGTGAGCGACTGATCGAGATAGCGATCGGCGTAGCGCATCTGCTCCTCGACGCCGCCCGGGAAAATGGCGGCCGCATCCAGCCGGTCCTGCCAGAGTTGCGGGCCGAACCAGAGCGCCAGCGCCAGACAGACATAATAGAGCGGCGCAATGCGGAAAAAGCGCCGGATCCAAAAAATCGTCCAGGTCGAGGCCTTGTCCCACGGCTCGCGGTTTTCGCGCAGCTGGTAATGGTAGGTCATCAGGAAGCCGGATATGATGATGAAGATCTCCACCGCCAGATCCGGCTGAGCGAAGAGGCCGACCTTGTAGCCTGTCAGAAACATCGCATGGCCGATGACGACCCAGAGCGAGGCGTAGCCGCGCAAGCCGTCGAGAAATCCCAGTTGTTGCCGGGGATCGGCCATGCGCGGCTCCCTGATATCAGGCCTTGTTGGCAAGGAACCACTGATAGACGCTGGCCACGCCCTCTTCGAGCCCGATCTTCGGCGCCCAACCCGTGGCGCGGAGCTTGTCGGCGCTCATCAGCTTGCGCGGCGTTCCATCCGGCTTGGTCAGATCATGGACAATCTCGCCCTCGAAGCCGACGACGTCACAGACCAGTCTGGTCAGATCGAGGATGGTGATGTCCTCGCCCGAGCCGATATTGACGTGACCGGCCTCCGAATGCGTCTTCATCAGATGCACGCAGGCGTCGGCGCAGTCGTCGACATGCAGGAATTCGCGGCGCGGCGTGCCGGTGCCCCAGACGGTGATCGAGGGCGCGCCCGAGAGCTTCGCTTCATGCGCCTTGCGGATCAGCGCCGGCATGACATGGCTGGAATTCAGATCGAAATTGTCGCCGGGTCCATAGAGATTGGTCGGCATGCCCGAGATGAAATCGGAGCCATGCTGCTTGCGATAGGCGTCGCAGAGCTTGATGCCGGCGATCTTGGCGATCGCATACCATTCATTGGTCGGCTCCAGCGCGCCGGTCAGCAGCGCATCCTCGGTGATCGGCTGGGGCGCGAATTTTGATAGATGCAGGACGATCCCAGGAACATCAGCTTTTCGACGCCCACCTTATGGGCGCCATGGATGATGTTGGCCTCGATCATCAGGTTGTCGTAGAGAAAATCGGCCGGGTAGGTGTCGTTGGCGAGAATGCCGCCGACCTTGGCCGCGGCGAGAAACACCGCGTCCGGCTTGGTCTTGTCGATCCAGGCGGTGGTGGCCGCCTGGTCGCGCAGATCGGCGTCCGCGCGAGAGGCGGTGACAACCTCCGCGCCTTCCGACGCCAATCGCCGGACGATGGCGGAACCCACCATGCCGCGATGGCCGGCCACCCAGACCTTCTTTCCGCTGAGCGAATACATCGGTCTCACGCTTCCTTCATCACGGTGGCGGTCTGCATGACCTTGAGGTCTTCATTGACCATTTCGCGGCAGAGTTCGCGCACCGGCGTCTCATGCTTCCAGCCGAGCTTGGTCTGCGCCTTGGTCGGATCGCCGATCAGCAGTTCAACTTCGGTCGGGCGGAAATAGCGCGGATCGATCTCGACCACGACCTTGCCGGTCAGCGTGTCGTAGCCCTTCTCGTCGACGCCTTCACCCTTCCATTCGAGATGGATGCCGACATCCTCGAAGGCCCAGGTGATGAACTGGCGCACTTCGGTGGTCTCGCCGGTGGCGAGCACGTAATCGTCTGCCTCTTCCTGCTGCAGCATCATCCACATGCCGCGGACATATTCGCGGGCATGGCCCCAGTCGCGCTTGGCGTCGATATTGCCGACATAGAGCTTTTCCTGCTTGCCGAGCCGGATGGCGGCGGCGGCGCGGGTGATCTTGCGGGTGACGAAGGTTTCGCCGCGCAGCGGGCTCTCATGGTTGAACAGGATGCCGTTGGAGGCGTGCATGCCATAGGCTTCGCGGTAGTTGACCACGATCCAGTAGGAATAGAGTTTCGCGGCCGCGTAAGGCGAGCGCGGATAGAAAGGCGTCGTTTCGCGCTGCGGCACTTCCTGCACGAGACCGTAGAGTTCGGAGGTCGAAGCCTGGTAGAAGCGTGTCTTCTTCTCCATGCCGAGAATACGAATGGCTTCCAGCAGGCGCAACGTGCCGATGCCGTCCGCATTGGCGGTGTATTCCGGCGTCTCGAAGGACACGCGCACATGGCTCTGGGCGGCGAGGTTGTAAATCTCGTCCGGCTGGGCTTCCTGGACGATGCGGATCAGGTTGGTTGAGTCCGTCATATCGCCGTAATGCAGGATGAAGCGCTGGTCGGCCTCATGCGGATCCTGATAGATGTTCTCGATGCGGCTCGTATTGAAGGAGGAGGAGCGGCGCTTGATCCCGTGGACAATGTAGCCCTTGCTCAGCAGGAGTTCCGCGAGATAGGCTCCGTCCTGGCCGGTGATGCCGGTTACCAGCGCTACCTTCTTCTTGTTGTCGCTCAATGCAGTCTCCCAGAAACAGTGTGATGGCGCAGATGCGCCGCCAGAGCCGCTAAGCAGGGATTCTGGCGGTAAAATGTCAAGCACGACGACTGCTGAAATTCGTCGACAAGAACATTCGTCAGCCGGCCCCATTTAACAAAAAAGAGGCCGTACGACGCTTTGCATATTCAAATGCGCGAGAAACTGCAACGGTTCCGAAAGAAGTCAAGCCGCTATGGATAACAACCGAAAAAACGACGCCGGCCGTCTCCGGCTTTCTCAGTGATAGCGACGAATGAGGCCGACCAGTTTACCCTGCACCTTCACCCTGTCGGGGCCAAAAATGCGTGTTTCATAGGCTGGATTGGCCGCCTCGAGGGCAATCGACGCTCCCTTGCGGCGAAAGCGCTTGAGCGTGGCTTCCTCGTCGTCGACCAGAGCGACGACGATATCGCCGGGACTTGCGGTCGAACCATTGCGGATGATGACCGTGTCGCCGTCGAGAATGCCGGCCTCGATCATCGAGTCGCCTCGAACCTCGAGCGCATAATGTTCGCCCGCGCCCAGCATTGACATCGGCACCGCGATGTCGTGCGTGATGTTCTGTATCGCGGAGATCGGCACGCCCGCTGCAATCCGACCCATCACGGGTACGGTTACGCTTGAGCCCGCCTCGTCGTTGGCCGCCGCTTTCGGCGCTGTCTGCGGCTGCTGCTTTCCGAGAGAGCCCTCGATCACGCTCGGGGAGAAACCTCGCGCCGCCGGCGGCCTGAGGCTCGGCGAATAGGCCTCCGGGAGTTTGATGACTTCCAGCGCCCGCGCCCGGTTGGGAAGCCTCCTGATGAAACCTCGTTCCTCGAGCGCCGTGATCAATCGATGAATGCCGGATTTCGAGGCGAGATCCAGCGCATCCTTCATTTCGTCGAAGGACGGCGGCACACCCGACTCCTTCATACGCTCATGAATGAACAGCAGTAATTCCTGTTGTTTTCTGGTCAGCATCGGCGCGCCCCGGGAATCGCACAAGAAACAAATCTGGAACAGACGGTATCTGTTCTTTTTATGTTCTGCAAGCGTTTTCCCGGATGCTGGGTGCGGGCTTTCCTTGGTGGAGGCGGGCCCGAGCGAATGCCCGGTTCGACCTCCGCCGCATGGGCGCGCCGGAGGCCGATGCGGCTTTTACTGGGCGGTTGTGTCGGTCTGGCAGTTGGTGCCGGAAGTCGCGGCGTCGTCGCGGCAGTTTTGCGATGTGCTGGTGGGGTCGTTGTTGTCGCCGGCGCCGCTTTTTCCAGCTTGGCCGCTCTGAGCGCCGGAATTTGCGCCGCCATTATTGTTGTCCTGCGCCAGGCTGACGCCTGAAAGGCTGGCGAGGGCGAGCGCGGAAGCGAGCGAGAGGTTGACGAGTCTTTTCATTGGGTGTCTCCTTGGGAATGTCCGCTCTCCGGCGGCATATTCGTAACCGCGTCGACGCCGATTTGTTTCCGGCGCGACATAAGAAAACGTCTCGCGGCTTGTCTTCCGTCGCCGACCCGTGCGAGAGGCGCGGCAACAGAAAGGCATCGCCCATGCGCCCGCTCGATCACCTCGTCCTGCCCGTCGCCGATCTGATGACGGCGAGGCAGCGTCTTTCCGCGCTCGGCTTCACGGTCGCTCCAGACGGACTGCATCCGTTCGGCACCGGCAATTGCTGCGTCTATTTCGCCGATCAGACCTTTTTGGAGCCGCTCACGATCATCGACCGAGATGCCTATGAAAACGCCGCCGCAGCCGGCAACCGCTTCGTTCTCGGCGATCGCACCTTTCGGGACGCGCGCGGCGCCGAGGGCTTTTCGGCGGTCGTCTATGGAACAGCGGACGCCGCTTCGGACCACGTCGCCTTCGCGGAGAACGGGTGTTCGGCCGGAAAGATGCTGGATTTTTCGCGGTCGATGGTGTTGCCGGATGGAAGCAGCGGGGTGGCAGGTTTTCGCTTGGCCTTCGCCGGGGCCGATCCCGCCGGCGACGTCTTCGCCTTCACCTGCCAGCGCGTCAACGTTCCCCCAAACGGTCGGACGACGCTGACCGACCATGACAACGGCGTGCTCGGCATCCGCGAGGCGGTCTTCGTGCATCGGCATCCGCACGACGTCTCGTCATTTCTCCGGGTGGTGATATGTGGCGACGCGACCGTCTCGGCGAGCGGCGATGGCCTGTCTTTCGCGAGCGCGCGACTGACCGTCTTGACGCCGGCGGCATTTGTCGACACCTATGGCCTCGAATTGCATGAGGATGCCGGCTTGACGGGTGGTCTCATCATGTTCTCGGTGGCATCGATGGTCGAACTCGACACGATATTGACGCGTGCGGGCATCGGCTATTTCAGGCGCGGACCCTTGCTGCTCGTACCGCCCTTGGCGGGGCAGGGCGTCGCGTTCGCATTTTCGGAGGTATGAATACTCATGACCGCTAACAACAGCACCGTGACGGTGGGCGAAGGCTCCCGGAAGGTCTCGTTTTCCAATGCCGACCGACTGTCGATCATCGCTGGTCCCTGCCAGATGGAAAGCCGCGACCACGCTTTTATGATCGCCGGCAAACTCGTCGAACTCGCCGATGCGCTCGGCATCGGCCTGGTTTACAAATCCTCCTTCGACAAGGCCAATCGCACCTCGCTGACCGGCAAGCGCGGCATCGGGCTGGAAAAGGCCATGGAAGTCTTCGCAGATCTCAAGGCCGAATACGGCTTTCCGGTGCTGACCGACATCCATACGGAAGAGCAGTGCGCGCTCGTGTCGCCCACGGTCGACATCCTGCAGATCCCTGCTTTTCTCTGCCGCCAGACGGACCTGCTCGTGGCCGCCGCCAAGACCGGCCGGGCGATCAACGTCAAGAAGGGGCAGTTTCTCGCGCCTTGGGACATGAAGAACGTGCTCGCCAAGATCAACGGCAGCGGCAATCCCAACGCGCTGCTCTGCGAACGCGGCGCTTCTTTCGGCTACAACACGTTGGTCTCCGACATGCGCTCGCTGCCGATCATGGCGGCGATGGGCGCGCCGGTGATCTTCGACGCCACACATTCGGTGCAGCAGCCGGGCGGTCAGGGCGGATCGAGCGGCGGCGACCGCACCATGGTGCCGGTTCTCGCGCGCGCGGCCGTGGCGGTCGGCGTGGCCGGCGTGTTCATCGAGACCCATGAAGATCCCGACAACGCCCCGTCCGATGGTCCGAACATGGTCAAATTGCCGGACATGCCGGCGCTGCTCGAAAAGCTGCTGGCTTTGGACGCGATCGCCAAGGGCTGACCTCGTTTTCCGCGGTCGTCGCCACTGGCCGGACCCGTCCGGCCAGTGTTTTTGCGGCGGTCAGAATTCTTCCCAATTGCCGCCGCCTTGCGCCGCCGCCTGTCTCGGCCCCGTGAAGGCGCTGGCGATGCGGCCGGCCAGGGCGCGGGCCGGGGAGGGGCGCGACACTGTCTCTCGCTTCCCGCCGCGCGGCGTCTGGCCGATGGCGGCGATCGCAACCGGCGCGGTCAGCGGCGCCTGTTTCGCGCCGAGACGGAAGACGCTCAGCACGCTGTTCAGCGTGTCGGCTTCCGTGCTCAATGACCGACAGGCTGCGGAGGTCTGCTCCACCATCGCGGCGTTCTGCTGGGTCGTCTGGTCGAGCATCTGCACGGATCCGTCTATCTGTCGTATCGCGTCCGACTGTTCGGCGGAGGATGCGCCGATGCCGTTGATGATGTCCGCCACGCGGGTGACGCGGGAGGCGATTTCATTGAGAGCCTCGCCCGTCTTGTTGACGAGCGAAACACCATTGTTGACCTGGGATGTCGAGGTCGAAATCAGCGCCTTGATTTCCTTAGCGGCATTGGCGGAGCGCGACGCCAGTTCCCGCACTTCCTGGGCGACCACGGCGAAGCCCTTTCCGGCTTCGCCCGCGCGCGCCGCCTCGACACCGGCGTTCAGCGCCAGGAGATTGGTCTGGAAGGCGATCTCGTCGATCACGTTGATGATTTGCCCGATCTGGCTCGACGAGCCGGCAATGCCTTCCATCGCTGCGATCGCCTGTTTGACGATCGCGGCGGATCGTTCGGTCGACTGCGTCGCCTCCGTCATCATCATGCCGGCTTCGCGAGAGCGCGCCGCCGACGATTGCACGGTGGTGGATACTTCTCCGAGCGCGGCGGCGGACTCTTCCACCGTCGCCGCCTGCTGTTCGGTTCGCTGCGCCAATTGATCTGTGGCGGAAGAAATCTCGAAAGCGCTGTTTCGCACAACTTGCGTGATCGCGGTCACCTTGGCCATGGATTCCGACAGGGCGGACTGGCTGCCGTTGAAAGCCTGACGCAGATTTTCATAGGCGGCGTCGAAGGGCTGTTCGATCCGATAGGCGAGATTGCCGCCGGCGAGCTGCGACAGGCCCTCGGTGAGCTGATCGATGACGAAGCGACGCTTCTCATCCTCGACGGCTTCCTCGGCGGCGAGCACGCGTTCCTTCTCGAGTTCGGCGGCTTTGGCCGCGTCGTCGCGCTTGCGCTGGTCGATGCGCTCCATGGCGTTGCCGCGGAAGATCGCCACGGACTGCGCCATGGCGCCGATTTCGTCGCGGCGGCCCGCAAAGGGAACGTCCTTGCTGTAGTCGCCCTTGGCCAGCACGCCCATATAGCTCTTCATATCGTCGAGCGGCTTGATGGCGCGCGCCTTCAGCACCCAGAGGCCGGCCAAAAACAGCAGGATCGAGCTTGCGGCGGCCGAAAGCGCGAGATTGGTGAGGACAAAAGAACTGGCGTCCGCGTTCGCCTCCGCCTTGGCCAGGAAGGCGTTCGCCGCCTCCACGAGTTTCGCCACCGCGGCGCGGTGCCTGTAGAAGGCGTCCATCAATGCGTCCAGAGCCGCCATGCGGATATCGGGGTCCGAGGATTCGAACGCCTCTTCGATCTTCTCGTCGACTATGCCCCAGAACGCGTCGCCGGTGGTGATGACGTCACGCTCCAACTCGCTCTTGATCTCGTCGGGCAAGCTCGAGGCGCGCCAATAATCGCGTCGCGAGAGATAGTCCTTATGCAGCGCGTTGATCTTTTCGAGATTTTCGGGACCGCGCTCCGGGTGATACATACCCTCCGTCGCAAGCATATAGGACTCTGCGACGAAGAGCGGCGGCGGCAGAATGTCGGCGATGAGATCCTTGCCGAAAATGATCTGCGTATAGTCGGGACCGCGAACCTTGAGCTTGTTCAGGGTGTAAAACTGCACGCCGGTCGCAGTGAGAAGCCCGGCCGTGACCAGCACGCCGAACAGAATAAGTAGCCTCGAAATAGACATTCCCTGAACAAGCTCCCCAATGGCGTTCGTTCGCCGTCTCATTTTTCCGGCGCAAATTAACCGAACCAAGGACAAGTTTGCTGCGTCAGGATTGCCAATGCGTTAATAAATCCATTCGGTGGAACTATAAGATCTTATATTTCTCATGTATTTCGCGGCATGGTTTTGGAGCTTTTCGGCCAGAACGCAGGACGCGTGCGTTCTGGCTCGAAACGAGACATGCGCGGCATGGCGCACCCGATCGCATCCAGCAAGCCGACGCTCGTTTAAATCGTTTCGTTGCCGGGTCCGCCATTGTTTTTTCGCAGAAACGGGATAATGCAGGGAACCGGAAACACTCTCTCAACCTCTCAAACGCAAGGAAGAGCATATGACCGCTATCGTTGACATTCTGGCCCGGGAAATTCTCGACAGCCGAGGCAACCCCACCGTAGAAGTCGATGTGCTTCTAGAGGACGGCAGCCTCGGTCGCGCCGCGGTTCCGTCGGGCGCCTCCACCGGCGCGCATGAAGCGGTCGAACTGCGCGACGGCGGCAAGCGCTATCTCGGCGGTGTCGA
Organism: Rhizobium sp. G21; assembly: GCF_014158035.1. GTDB lineage: Bacteria > Pseudomonadota > Alphaproteobacteria > Rhizobiales > Rhizobiaceae > Rhizobium_E. Next base: position 296,781 of record NZ_JACFXW010000001.1, read on the forward strand.
GAAGGCCGTCGAGGCCGTCAATACCGAGATCTTCGACGCCATCAGCGGCATGGACGCGGAAGACCAGGTCGAGATCGACATGGCGATGATCGAACTCGACGGCACGCCCAACAAGGCTCGCCTCGGCGCCAACGCCGTTCTCGGCGTGTCGCTCGCCGTCGCCAAGGCCGCGGCTCTCGCCTCTGGCCTGCCGCTCTATCGTTATGTCGGCGGCGTCAACGCCCGCGCGCTGCCCGTGCCGATGATGAACATCATCAATGGCGGCGCTCACGCCGACAATCCGATCGACTTCCAGGAATTCATGATCATGCCCGTCGGCGCCGAATCGCTGAAGGACGCCGTGCGCATGGGTTCGGAAGTGTTCCACACCCTCAAGAAGGAACTGGCGTCGCAGGGCCATAACACCAATGTCGGCGACGAGGGCGGATTCGCCCCGAACCTGGCGTCCGCCCCGGCCGCGCTCGATTTCGTAATGAAGTCGATCGAAAAGGCCGGCTACCGTCCCGGCGAAGACATGTTCCTGGCGCTCGACTGCGCCTCGACCGAGTTCTTCAAGGACGGCAAATACGACATGCATGGCGAAGGCAAGGTGCGCGAGCCGGCCGAAATGGCCGCCTATCTCGCCGAACTCGTCAACAATTATCCGATCATCTCGGTCGAAGACGGCATGGCCGAAGACGATTGGGAAGGCTGGAAGATGCTGACCGATCTCGTCGGCTCCAAGTGCCAGCTGGTCGGCGACGACCTGTTCGTGACCAACTCGACCCGCCTGCGCACAGGCATCGAAAAGAAGGTCGCAAACTCTATCCTCGTCAAGGTCAACCAGATCGGCTCGCTCACCGAGACGCTCGACGCCGTCGAGACCGCCCACAAGGCCGGCTACACCGCCGTGATGTCGCATCGCTCCGGCGAAACGGAAGATTCGACGATCGCCGATCTTGCCGTCGCCACCAATTGCGGACAGATCAAGACCGGCTCGCTGGCCCGCTCCGACCGCACCGCCAAGTACAACCAGCTGATCCGCATCGAGCAGGAACTGGGTTCGGCCGCGATCTTCGCCGGCCGCTCGATCCTGAAGCGCTGATCGGACCGTCGCCTCTGACGAAAAGGGCCGGCGCGGAGATCTCCGCGCCGGCTCTTCTCATTTTCGGGCTTGCGGCGAATTATGCTAAACGCTCGGTTAAAGAATTTGCGGCACAATGCGCTTTGTCGTTTTGCGTCAAAGGCATGTCATGTGGACCAAACACCATAAGCGGCGGCATTGGGGTCGTCTGATCACACCGCTGCTCACAATCGCTTTCTGCAGTTACTTCGGCTATCATTCGGTGCACGGCGAACTCGGCTTGAACGCCACCAAGGAGTTCGAGCGCCGGCGGATCGAGCGGGAAGCCCAACTCGCCGAGTTGGTGAAGGCGCGAAAGGATCTCGAACGTCAGGTGTCGCTGATGAGCGACGGCTCGCTCGAGAAGGACATGCTCGACGAAAAAGCGCGCTATTCGCTCAATGTCAGTCGCGCCGACGAAATCGTCATATTCAAATAGTATAATTCCCGTTTTGGGAGAGATTGTGCATCGCAATAACCTTGTTGCGATGCACGGTTGAATTAACCGTAATTTGGTTAATAATAGCTTTTCCTATACATTTCATAGGCTTGCACCGAATGTCCGCCATGCATTTATGGCATTGCTAGGGCGGTCAATATTTCTTATGCTCGCTCCAAAATCGGACGCCCATAGGGAGGCATTCTGGATGGCAGCGCGTAAGGTCGCGTCTACCCCTGCTCGCAAACTCGCAAGCGGCAAATCTCAAAAATCAGAAGGAAAAGCGATGATCGCAGAATTCGATCGTGATCAGGAGCTCAAGGCTTACCGCGAGATGCTTCTCATCCGCCGCTTCGAGGAAAAGGCCGGCCAGCTCTACGGCATGGGCTTCATCGGCGGCTTCTGTCACCTCTATATCGGCCAGGAAGCCGTCGTGGTCGGCATGCAGATGTCGCTGATCGAAGGCGACCAGATGATCACCGGCTATCGCGACCACGGTCACATGCTGGCCATGGGCCTGAGCGCGCGCGGCGTCATGGCCGAGCTGACCGGCCGTCGCGGCGGCCTGTCCAAGGGCAAGGGCGGCTCGATGCACATGTTCTCGAAAGAGAAGCATTTCTACGGCGGCCACGGCATCGTCGGCGGCCAGGTGTCGCTCGGCACCGGTCTGGCCTTCGCCAACGCCTATCGCGGCAACGGCAATATTTCCTGCGCCTTCTTCGGCGACGGCGCCGCCAACCAGGGCCAGGTCTACGAGAGCTTCAACATGGCCGCGCTCTGGAAGCTGCCGGTGGTCTATGTGGTGGAAAACAACCGCTACGCCATGGGCACCTCCGTCAATCGCGCCTCGGCCCAGACCGATTTCTCCCAGCGCGGCGCCTCCTTCGGCATTCCCGGCATGCAGGTCGACGGCATGGATGTGCGCGCCGTCAAGGCCGCGACGGACGAAGCGGCCGAGCACGCTCGTTCCGGCAAGGGTCCGATGATCCTGGAAATGCTGACCTATCGCTATCGCGGTCACTCGATGTCCGACCCGGCGAAGTATCGCTCCAAGGACGAGGTGCAGAAGATGCGCTCCGAGCACGATCCGATCGAACAGGTGCGCCTGCGCCTTCTCGAAAAGAACTGGGCTACGGAAGACGATCTCAAGGCCATCGACAAGGATGTGCGCGACATCGTCGCCGACTCGGCAGATTTCGCCCAGGCGGACAAGGAGCCGGATGCGTCCGAGCTCTACACCGACATCCTGCTCGACGCGTAAGGCGACTCCGGCCGGCCTTTGCCGGCCGCTTCGCTCCGCCAGCATCAATTTCGCGGCCGGCCGAGGTCGCCGCACACGATACACCAGGTGAGGAAACACCATGCCGATTGAGATTCTCATGCCCGCGCTGTCGCCGACCATGGAGGAAGGCACGCTCTCGAAATGGGTGAAGAACGAAGGCGATACCGTGAAGTCCGGCGACGTGATCGCTGAGATCGAAACGGACAAGGCCACGATGGAAGTGGAAGCCGTCGATGAAGGCGTGATCGGCAAGCTGCTGATCGCCGCCGGCACAGAAAACGTCAAGGTCAACACGCCGATCGCGGTGCTGCTGCAGGATGGCGAAAGCGCCGACGCGATCGGCTCCGCATCCAAGAAGTCCGATGCCGACACGCCGGCTGCGACCGCCGACGACGCTGGCGGCAAGGCGCGCGAATCCGCCGCCGAGCCGACCGTTGCGACCGACACGAAGGTCCCGGCGGCTCCCAAGACGGACGTCGCTTCGGATCCGGATATTCCGGCCGGCACGGAAATGGTACAGACCACGGTGCGTGAAGCGCTGCGCGACGCCATGGCCGAGGAAATGCGCGCCAATCCCGATGTCTTCGTCATGGGCGAAGAAGTGGCGGAATATCAGGGCGCCTATAAGGTGACCCAGGGCCTGCTGCAGGAATTCGGCGCCAAGCGCGTCGTCGACACGCCGATCACCGAACACGGCTTCGCCGGCATGGCGGTGGGCGCTGCGATGACCGGTCTGCGTCCGATCGTCGAATTCATGACCTTCAACTTCGCCATGCAGGCGATCGACCAGATCATCAACTCGGCCGCCAAGACGCTTTATATGTCCGGCGGCCAGATGGGCGCGCCCATGGTGTTCCGCGGCCCGAACGGCGCCGCCGCCCGCGTCGGCGCGCAGCACTCGCAGTGCTACGCCGCTTGGTACAGCCATATCCCCGGCCTCAAGGTCGTCATGCCCTACACGGCCGCCGACGCCAAGGGCCTGCTGAAGGCCGCGATCCGCGATCCCAATCCGGTGATCTTCCTCGAAAACGAAATCCTTTACGGCCAGACCTTCGATGTGCCGAAGCTCGACGATTTCGTGCTGCCGATCGGCAAGGCCCGCATCCACAAGGCCGGTAAGGACGTGACCATGGTGTCCTTCGGCATCGGCATGACCTACGCCATCAAGGCGGTCGCCGAACTCGAAAAGCTCGGCATCGACGTCGAACTGATCGACCTGCGCACCATCCGTCCGATGGACCTGCCGACCGTCATCGAATCAGTCAAGAAGACCGGCCGCCTCGTCGTCGTCGAAGAAGGCTTCCCGCAGAATTCTGTCGGCGACTTCATCGCCAACCGCGTCAACCGCGAAGCTTTCGACTATCTCGACGCTCCTGTCATCACGATTGCCGGCAAGGACGTTCCGATGCCCTACGCCGCCAATCTCGAAAAGCTGGCTCTGCCGAATGTCGGCGAAGTCGTCGATGCGGTCAAAGCCGTCTGCTACAAGTAAGAGGGAGGCAAGGTCATGCCGATCAATATCACCATGCCGGCGCTCTCCCCGACGATGGAAGAGGGCAATCTGGCCAAGTGGCTGGTCAAGGAAGGCGATACGGTGAAGTCCGGCGACGTGATCGCCGAGATCGAAACCGACAAGGCGACCATGGAAGTGGAAGCCGTCGATGAGGGCGTCGTCGCCAAGCTCGTCGTTCCCGCCGGAACCGAGGCCGTCAAGGTCAACGCCGTGATCGCCATCCTCGCTGTCGATGGCGAGGATGTCGGCGCCGCTGCTGCCGGTGGCGGCGCTGACGCGCCGAAGGCGGACGCTGCGCCGGCGCCCAAGGCTGAAGCCGCTCCTTCGCCTGCCGCCGAGGCTCCCGTCGCCGCGGCGCCCGCGCCGGCTGCTGCCCCCGCCGCACAGGGAGAACGCGTCTTCTCGTCGCCGCTGGCCCGTCGTCTCGCGAAGGAAGCCGGGTTGGACATCAAGCTGATTTCCGGCTCCGGCCCGCGCGGTCGCGTCGTGAAATCCGACGTCGAGAAGGCCGTCTCCACCGGCGGCGCCAAGCCTGCAGCCGCCGCTGCTCCGGCGGCAGCGCCGCAGGCTGCAGCCGCCGCGCCGCTCGCCAAGGGCATGAGCGAAGACGCCGTGCTCAAGCTGTTCGAGCCCGGCTCCTACGAACTCGTGCCGCATGACGGCATGCGCAAGACGATCGCCAAGCGCCTGCAGGAAAGCAAGCAGACCATTCCGCACTTCTACGTGTCGGTGGATTGCGAACTCGACGCCCTGCTTGCGCTGCGCGCCCAGCTCAACGACGCTGCGCCCCGCAAGGACAGCGCGCCGGCCTACAAGCTGTCGGTCAACGACATGGTGATCAAGGCGCTTGCGCTGGCGCTTCGCGACGTGCCGGACGCCAATGTCTCGTGGACCGACCAGAACATGGTCAAGCACAAGCATGCCGATGTCGGCGTCGCCGTGTCGATCCCGGGCGGCCTGATCACGCCGATCATCCGCTCCGCCGAGCTCAAGAGCCTGTCGGCCATCTCCAACGAGATGAAGGATCTCGGCGCACGCGCCAAGAGCCGCAAGCTGAAGCCCGAGGAATATCAGGGCGGCACGACAGCCGTCTCCAACATGGGTATGATGGGCGTCAAGAATTTCGCCGCCGTCGTCAACCCGCCGCACGCCACGATCCTGGCTGTCGGCGCAGGCGAAGAGCGCGTCGTGGTCAAGAACAAGCAGATGGTCATCGCCCAGGTGATGACGGTGACGCTCTCGACCGACCATCGCTGCGTCGACGGCGCGCTCGGCGCCGAACTCCTGGGCGCCTTCAAGCGCTACATCGAAAACCCGATGGGGATGCTGGTGTAATGACCCTCCAGCGGACGCCTTTGGGCGTCCGCTCCTTTCGGCATGGCAGTCCCCATTTTTCGGAGAATGCGTAATGGCGATCAATGAGAATCCGGCGTCACTAGTTCGGCTGATGACGGAAGAGATGCGCACGATGTTCGGTGAGCTGGATCAGCAATTTGACGCGTTGAAGTTACGATTAGAGGCTCTAGAGGCTGAACAGGAAGAGTTGGCGAAAAGGATAGAGGCAAAAGCCGCAGCGTCCAAGGTTATGTGGGCTCGCTACGGCGCCAGGATCAGCGATCTCGAACGCAAGGTCGAGGACCTGAGGAATGCGGATTAGAAATAGCCAGCGAAGCGGATGGTTTGAGCGGCATGAAAACAGTTCTCGCTTATGGCGACAGCCTCACCTGGGGTGTGGATGCGGAAAACCGCACCCGGCACGCCTATGAGAATCGCTGGCCGTCCGTTCTGCAGAAGGCGCTGGGGCATGGCGTGCGGGTGATCGCCGAGGGGCTGAACGGCCGCACAACCGTCTATAGCGACTACACAGCCGATTGCGACCGCAATGGCGCGCGCATTCTGCCGACGATCCTGCACACGCATGCGCCGCTCGATCTCGTGATCATCATGCTCGGCACCAATGATTTGAAGCCCGTCTACGCCAACAACGCCGTCGTGGTGGGCCATGGGATCAAGAGGTTGGTGAGCCTGGTTCGCAATCACGAATGGCCGGCGGAAATGGAGACGCCGGATATCCTGATCGTCTCGCCGCCGCCGCTCTGCGAAACCGACGATCCGCTGCTCGGGCCGATGTTTTCGGGCCGGATCGAGGAGAGCCATATGCTGGCCTCCGTCTATGCCGATCTCGCCGACGAACTCGAATGCGGCTTCTTCGACGCCGGCTCCGTGGCCAAGACCACGCCCGTCGACGGCGTGCATATGGACGCCGAGAATACCCGGGCGGTGGGCAAGGGGCTGGAGCCCGTCGTCCGCATGATGCTGGGGCTTTGAATCGCTTGATCGTGATCAAGGAGGACTGACGCGGAAGGTCTAGTCTGGTTCCGAACTCAAATGAGGGAGAGGGACCATGTCGAACACACCGCACGAACTGGCTGCAGAGTTTCCGGAATATGTCGCGCAGATGCGGCATCTCAAGGAAACGGATGGACATTTCGCCCGGCTTTATGATCGCTATCATGAGGTCAACGGCAAGATCCACCGCGCCGAAACCGATATCGAGCCGGCAGACGATCTGACCATCGTCGATCTCCGCAAACAGCGGATGCAGCTCAAGGATGAACTTTACGGGATGCTGGTTCACTACGAGCCGGAGGCCGAGCCGCTGACCGAATAGCAAGCGCGGCGTCCACATCCCCACGGCTTCCGGACAGCGAGCCGGAAGCCGCACACGCAAGGAGTGGAAGCGCCCATGTCGAATGCTTATGACGTCCTCATCATCGGTTCCGGCCCCGGCGGCTATGTGACCGCGATCCGCTCGGCCCAGTTGGGCCTCAAGACGGCGATCGTGGAGCGCGAGCATCTGGGCGGCATCTGCCTCAACTGGGGCTGCATCCCCACCAAGGCGCTGCTGCGGTCCGCCGAAATCATGGACCACGCCAATCATGCCAAGAGCTTCGGCCTGACCTTGAACGGCACGATGACGGCGGACGTCAAGGACGTGGTCGCCCGTTCGCGCGGCGTCTCCGCCCGCCTCAACGGCGGCGTGGCCTTCCTCATGAAGAAGAACAAGGTCGACGTGATCTGGGGCGAAGCGAAACTCACCAAGCCAAACGAGATCGTCGTGGGCAAGATGACCAAGCCGGTCGTCGAGCCGCAGAACCCGGTGCCGAAGGGCGTGCTGGGCGAGGGGACGTATACCGCCAAGCACATCATCGTCGCCACAGGCGCCCGCCCGCGCGCGCTGCCGGGCATCGAACCGGATGGCAAGCTGATCTGGACCTATTTCGAAGCGATGAAGCCGGATTTCATGCCGAAGTCGTTGGTCGTCATGGGTTCGGGCGCGATCGGCATCGAATTCGCCTCCTTCTATCGCTCCATGGGCGTCGATGTGACCGTGGTCGAGCTGATGCCGAACATCATGCCGGTGGAAGACGTGGAGATCTCCACCTTCGCCCGCAAGCAGCTCGAAAAGCGCGGCCTCAAGATCATCACCGAAGCCAAGGTCTCCAAGGTCGACAAGGGCGCCAATTCCATCACCGCCCATGTCGAGACCAAGGACGGCAAGGTGCAGCAGATCACCGCCGACCGCCTGATCTCCGCCGTCGGCGTGCAGGGCAATATCGAAAATCTCGGCCTTGAAGCGCTCGGTGTGAAGACCGATCGCGGCTGCATCGTCATCGACGGCTATGGCAAGACCAATGTGCCGGGCCTCTACGCGATCGGCGATGTCGCTGGCCCGCCGATGCTTGCCCACAAGGCAGAACATGAAGGCGTGATCTGCGTCGAGAAGATCGCAGGTCTTCCGAATGTCCACCCGATGGACAAGGCCAAGATCCCGGGCTGCACCTATTGCAATCCGCAGGTCGCTTCTGTCGGCCTCACCGAAGCCAAGGCGAAAGCCGAAGGCCGCGACATCCGCGTCGGCCGCTACAATTTCAACGCCAACGGCAAGGCCATCGCGCTCGGCGAAGACCAGGGCATGATCAAAACGATCTTCGACAAGAAGACCGGCGAACTGATCGGCGCCCATATGGTCGGCGCAGAAGTGACGGAACTCATCCAAGGCTTCGTTGTGGCGATGAACCTCGAAACCACCGAAGAAGAACTGATGCACACCATCTTCCCACATCCGACCCTGTCGGAAATGATGAAGGAGCGTGCTCGACGCCTATGGGCGCGTGTTGAACGCCTGAAAGAGTCGAATGATGGAACTCTTGCGCCAATCAACCGTTTTCTCCGCGTCGAACAGTCGAAACGGGGACGTAAAACATGGATTTGAATGGCGTAGGATTTTTGGGCGCAATCATCGTCGGCGGTCTGGCCGGTTGGCTCGCGGAAATGTTCATGAAGTCCAATATGGGCCTGATCATGAACATCATTCTCGGCATCGTCGGCGCGGCGTTGCTGAACTTCGTGCTGGCGCTGCTCGGCATCTACACCGGCTCGGGTTGGCTGGTCTATCTGCTGGTGGGCTTCGTGGGAGCCTGCATTCTCATCGCGATCGGACGCGCGCTCAGGCGCGGTTGATTTCCCGATCCCTTGGACCTAAGTGTGCCGAGGCCGCCGCATCTTGCGGCGGCCTCATTTTGTTTTCAGAAGCCATCCGGTCTCGGCCGGTAGCGAAACGGGGGCCCGAATGGTCACGATCCTCGACACGGTGAACACGGAAAAGCGCGTCCGGCATCCGGAAAAGGCCTATCGCCCGGACACCGAGGTGCTGCGCAAGCCGGAATGGATCCGGGTGAAGGCGCCGGTGTCGAAGGGTTACCAGGAAACCCGCGAACTGGTGCGCGAGCACAAGCTCGTGACCGTCTGCGAGGAAGCCGGCTGCCCGAATATCGGCGAGTGCTGGGACAAGAAGCACGCGACGTTCATGATCATGGGCGAGATCTGCACGCGCGCCTGCGCCTTCTGCAACGTCTCCACCGGCCGCCCGCTGCCGCTCGACCTCGAAGAACCCGGCAACGTCGCCAAGGCGGTCAGAAAGATGGGCCTCAGCCATGTCGTGATCACCTCGGTCGATCGCGACGATCTGGCCGACGGCGGCGCCGAGCATTTCGAAAAGGTGATCTTCGCCATCCGTGAGGCCTCGCCCAAGACCACGATCGAGATCCTCACGCCCGACTTTTTGAAGAAGCCGGGCGCGCTGGAGCGCGTCGTCGCCCGCCAAGCCCGATGTCTTCAACCACAATCTCGAGACCGTGCCCGGCAACTATCTCACCGTCCGTCCCGGCGCGCGCTATTTCCACTCCATCCGCCTGCTGCAGCGGGTCAAGGAACTCGATCCGACCATGTTCACCAAATCCGGCATCATGGTGGGCCTCGGCGAAGAACGCAACGAAGTCCTGCAGCTGATGGACGACCTGCGCACCGCCGACGTGGACTTCCTGACCATCGGCCAGTATCTGCAGCCCACCCGCAAGCATCACCAAGTGATGTCTTTCGTCACGCCGGAGGAATTCAAGTCCTATGAGACGGTCGCCTACGCCAAGGGCTTCCTGATGGTGTCGTCGAGCCCGCTCACCCGCTCCTCCCACCACGCCGGCGACGATTTCGCCCGGCTGAAAGCGGCCCGCGAGAGGCTGGTGCTGGCCAAGGCTGGGTAAAGCTGTATCGGGAGCCTTGGGAATAAGATACAAGGCTTCAGAGACAAGCGAACTGAAGAGCTCTTTCGAGGCCGACCGACAAAATCTATTCCGTCGGACGTCGTGGCCAGGGCGCGGCGGAAGCTGATGAGCATAAACGCCGCGCATGTGGTCGAGGACCTTCTTGCGCCTCCGGGAAACCGGTTGGAAAAGCTGAGCGGAAGTAGGTCAGGCCAGGATTCCATCCGCGTGAATGACCAGTGGCGGATCTGCTTTAGGTGGAGCGATGGCGACGCCTACGATGTCGAGTTCTGTGATTATCATTGAGGCGGTCATGAAATTCATTCCAGATGAGGCGATCCATCCGGGCAAAATTCTCGAACACGAATTCATGGCCGACTTCGATCTGACGCCGGATCTCCTGGCTGCAGCGCTCGGCGTCTCCTCGAGCGCTCTGCAGCCGGTGTTGAGCGGCGCCGCGCCGTTGACCGCAGAACTTTCGCTTCGACTGGCGAGGTACTTCGGAAACACCCCGAGTTTTGGCTGAACCTGCAGCGAACATTTGATCTCGCGGTGGCCACGCGGACGGTGCGTGATCTGGATTCCATACGCCCGGTTTCCGCCGCCTGACAGGCAGAAACTCCCGCATCGCAGCATGTCGTAACGAAAGCTTCGGGACATCACGTAACGTAAGCTCTGGCTGATCGTGACGAGCCGAATCCGTTGAGTCTCCCGCGTCGCCATCGCCTTTTGAAATTACCCAATTTTCGCCCGATTTCATCGAGATGGTGAGGCATATCCGGGAGGAAATTAAACCGCTTTTAACCTCTTGAAGCCCCTGAAATCGGGGCAATAAACTTCACCCTGCGCAAAATTTTCGCAGGGGGTGATTATTGTTAATCTGCGCTTGCTTCTCCCCCTAGCTGCGCTAACCACGTCGCGTTGCAACAATTTTCGGCTATGCCGGAGCGGTGATGCGCACTCGCGCGCCTCCCATCGCGCGGCGCGGCGGGGTTGGATTGAAATGACTGCACTTCTTGGCTCTTACCTGCCAATCGCCATCTTCATCGGAATAGCTTTGGTCATCGGTTTGGCGCTCCTCGTGACGCCGTTCCTGGTCGCCTATCGCGCACCCGATTCGGAAAAGCTTTCCGCTTATGAATGCGGCTTCAACGCGTTCGACGATGCGCGCATGAAATTCGACATCAGGTTCTATCTCGTGTCGATCCTCTTCATCATTTTCGACCTGGAAGTGGCCTTTCTCTTCCCGTGGGCCGTATCATTCGGCGCGATCGGCTGGTTCGGCTTCTGGTCCATGATGGTGTTCCTGGGCGTGCTGACCATCGGCTTTGTCTATGAATGGAAGAAGGGAGCGCTCGAATGGGAGTGACATCCACGAATTCGACCCTCGTCGCCCCGCAGCCGAAGGGCCTCGTCGATCCGTCGACGGGCCGGGCGCTTGGCGCCGACGACCAATTCTTCGGCGAGATCAACAATGAACTCGCCGACAAGGGTTTTCTCGTCACCTCGACGCAGGACCTGATCACCTGGGCGCGCACCGGCTCCCTGATGTGGATGCAGTTCGGTCTCGCCTGCTGCGCCGTCGAGGGCCTGATGCAGGCGTCCGGCCCGCGTTACGACATGGAGCGCTTCGGTGTCGCCCCGCGCGCCTCGCCGCGCCAGTCCGACGTCATGATCGTCGCCGGCACGCTGACCAACAAGATGGCGCCCGCGCTTCGCAAGGTCTATGACCAGATGCCAGAGCCGCGTTACGTGATCTCGATGGGCTCCTGCGCCAATGGCGGCGGCTATTATCACTATTCCTATTCGGTGGTGCGTGGTTGCGACCGCGTCGTGCCGGTGGATGTCTATGTGCCGGGCTGTCCCCCCACTGCGGAAGCGCTGCTTTACGGCGTGCTGCTTCTGCAAAAGAAGATCCGCCGCACCGGCACGATCGAGCGCTGAGGACCGCACTGATGACGACTGCACTCGAAGATCTCTCGATCTATCTGCGCGAAACCCATGGCGAAGCCATCCTAGACGTCAGCGCCGCTTTCGGCGAATTGACGATCGAAGTCGCTCCGGAAAGCTATGTGGCGGTGCTCAAGTTCCTGCGCGACGACCCGCGCTGTCGCTTCCTAAATTTCATCGATACATGCGGCGTCGACTATCCGGAGCGTGAAAAGCGCTTCGATGTCGTGACGCATCTTTTGTCGGTTCACAAGAACATGCGCATTCGCGTCAAGGTTCAGGTGGGCGAGGAAGATGTTCTGGAATCGGCGACCGGCTTGTTCCTGGGCGCCGACTGGTTCGAGCGCGAAGCCTACGACATGTACGGCATCCTGTTCTCCGGCCATCCGGATCTGCGCCGCATCCTCACCGATTACGGTTTCGAGGGCTTCCCGCTGCGCAAAGACTTCCCGATGACCGGCTTCGTCGAAGTTCGCTATGACGACATGGTCAAGCGGGTTGTCTATGAGCCGGTCCAGCTTCGCCAGGAAATGCGCAGCTTCGATTTCCTTTCGCCTTGGGAAGGCACGGATTACGTGCTGCCGGGCGATGAGAAGGCTAAATGAGCGAATAGCGAATAGCGAATAGGGGAGCGGCATCGACTCGTACAAGGACCTCCGCATCTGGCAATTGGCGGTAGATCTTGCAGTAGATTGCTACAAGATCACGAGCAGCTTTCCTCGGGAAGAAATGTTCGGGCTGAGTGCGCAGATTAGAAGGGCGTCCGGATCGATTGCCGCGAACATCGCAGAAGGCCACGGGCGAGAGAGCAGCGGAAGCTTCGTACAGTTTCTGAGGATCGCCCAGGGGTCGCTGAAGGAGTTGGAAACGCATCTTTTGATTGGACATAGGGTGGGTCTGATCGAAAGATTTGATTTCGAAACCCTTGAGTTGAGGTGTATCGAGATCGGCAAGATGGTTCGGGCCCTGATACGGAGCCTGCAAGGTAACAAACGATGAATAGGAAGAGCATGCGGTGACTATCGAACTATTCGCTACTCGCTATTCGCTATTCGCTTCCACATCGGAGCGCGTGACATGACTGAACATAACGTCCGCAATTTCACCATCAACTTCGGACCAGAGCATCCGTCTGCGCACGGCGTGCTGCGTCTGGTGCTGGAGCTGGATGGCGAGATCGTCGAGCGCGTCGACCCGCATATCGGACTGCTGCATCGCGGCACCGAGAAGCTGATCGAATCCAAGACCTATCTCCAGGCCTTGCCCTATTTCGACCGTCTCGACTATGTCGCGCCGATGAACCAGGAGCATGCCTATTCGCTGGCCGTCGAGAAGCTGCTCGGCCTCGAAATCCCGATGCGTGGTCAGCTGATCCGCGTGCTCTATTCCGAAATCGGCCGCATCCTGTCGCATATCATGAACGTGACGACGCAGGCCATGGACGTGGGCGCGATGACGCCGCCGGTCTGGGGTTTCGAAGAGCGCGAAAAGCTGATGGTGTTCTACGAGCGCGCCTCGGGCGCCCGCATGCACGCCGCTTATGTTCGTCCGGGCGGCGTCCATCAGGACATTCCGGAAAAGCTGGTGGAAGACATCGGCAACTGGTGCGATCCCTTCATCAAGACGCTCGACGATATCGAAGGTCTTCTGACCGACAACCGCATCTTCAAGCAGCGCAACGTCGACATCGGCGTGATCTCGCTGGAAGACGCGCTGTCCTGGGGCTTCACCGGCGTGCTGGTGCGCGGTTCGGGCGCGGCCTGGGACTTGCGCCGTGCGCAGCCTTACGAATGCTATTCCGATCTCGAATTCGATGTCGCCGTCGGCAAGAACGGCGATTGCTATGATCGTTACCTGATCCGCATGTTCGAAATGCGTCAGTCGGCCCGGATCATGAAGCAGTGCGTCGAACTCCTGAACGGCAAGCACAAGATCGGTCCGGTCTCGGCGATCGACGGCAAAGTCGTGCCGCCCAAGCGCGGCGAGATGAAGCGGTCGATGGAAGCGTTGATCCATCACTTCAAGCTCTACACCGAAGGCTATCACGTGCCCGCCGGCGAGGTGTATGCCGCCGTCGAAGCGCCCAAGGGCGAGTTCGGCGTCTATCTCGTCTCCGACGGCACCAACAAGCCGTATCGCTGCAAGATCCGCGCTCCGGGTTTTGCGCATCTGCAGGCGATGGACTTCCTCTGCAAGGGCCATCAGCTTGCCGACGTCACCGCCGTTCTCGGCTCTCTCGATATCGTGTTCGGGGAGGTCGACCGCTGATGATCCGGCTTCTGTCCTCGCTTTTGCTTGCGTCCGCCGCGGCCCCCGTGCTCGCGGCGGAAGCCGGCATCGTCGCCGACAGCGACGGGGCGAAGACGCAAATCGGTCAGCTGATCGCCGACGGATACGAGATCAAGGCGGCTGTGCCCAACGGCAAGCGCTTCGTCGTGTTCCTGCAGAAAGACTCAACAGCCTATGCCTGCGAGATGTCCTCCCTGACACAATCGCAGTGCGGCCAGATAAATTGATAGGGCGTCCATAACATGTCCGTACGTCGCTTAGCCGAAGACAGCGTTCAGCCAGCCAGCTTCGCCTTCAACCCGGAAAACTCCGTCTGGGCGGAAGCCACCATCAAGAAATATCCCGCGGGTCGCGAACAGTCGGCGGTCATTCCGCTGCTGATGCGCGCCCAGGAGCAGGACGGCTGGGTGACCAAGGCTGCGATCGAAATGATCGCCGACATGCTCGGCATGGCCTATATCCGCGTGCTCGAAGTCGCCACCTTCTACACGCAGTTCCAGCTTCAGCCGGTCGGCACGCGCGCCCATATCCAGGTATGCGGCACCACGCCCTGCATGCTGCGCGGCGCGGAAGACCTGATTTCGGTCTGCAAGTCGAAGATCCACCACGATCCCCATCATCTCAATGAAGACGGAACGCTGTCCTGGGAAGAAGTGGAATGTCTCGGGGCCTGCGTGAACGCGCCGATGATCGCGATCTTCAAGGACACCTATGAAGACCTGACGGCGACCCAGCTCGAGCACATCATCGACCGTTTCAAGGCCGGCAAGGGCTCCGACATCAAGCCCGGCCCGCAGGTCGAGCGCATTTATTCGGCTCCGGCCGGCGGCCTGACCTCGCTGACGGAAGAAATTCCGCCGGCTCCGAAGTCGGAAGCGCTGACGGGCGCGCCCGCCGCCTCGTCCGAGCCGGCTCAGCCGGCCCATACGCCGCCGTCGAACGCCGCCAAGCCGGACACCAGCGCGCCGGAAACCGATCCCAAGCTGAAGACGCCTGCCGACGGCAAGTCGGCCGAGCCGGATGCGTCGGTCAAGCCGGCGGAGACGGACGCCGGCGTCAAGGCCGCCAAGCCTTCGCTCGACGATCCCAATCGTCCGGCCGGCGTGGATAAGCCCGAGACGCCGGATGACCTCCAGCTGATCTCCGGCATCGGTCCGAAAATCGAGGCGACGCTGAACGGCATCGGCATCTACACCTATGCACAGGTTGCGGCCTGGGGCCCGGCCGAACGCGATTGGGTCGACGGTTTCCTCAATTTCAAGGGCCGCATCGAGCGCGACGATTGGGCGCGCCAGGCCAAAGCGCTGGCCGATGGCGGCGAAGAAGAATATATCAGGGTCTTCGGAAAGAAGCCGCGGTAAGGAATGAGCCATGCTGAGTGACAAGGATCGTATTTTTACCAATATCTACGGCCTCAAGGACAAGTCCCTGAAAGGCGCCATGGCGCGCGGCCACTGGGACGGCACCAAGCAGTTGCTTGAGATGGGCCGTGACTGGATCATAAACGAAGTGAAGGCGTCCGGTCTTCGCGGTCGCGGCGGCGCGGGCTTCCCGACCGGCCTGAAATGGTCCTTCATGCCGAAGGAAAGCGACGGTCGTCCGCATTACCTCGTGGTCAACGCCGACGAATCCGAACCCGGCACCTGTAAGGACCGCGAAATCATGCGCCACGATCCGCATACGCTGATCGAGGGTTGCGTGGTGGCGTCCTTCGCCATGGGCGCGCATGCCGCCTATATCTATGTTCGCGGCGAGTTCATCCGCGAGCGCGAGGCGCTGCAGGCCGCGATCGACGAATGCTATGACGCCGGTCTGCTCGGCAAGAACAACAAACTCGGCTACGACATCGACATTTATGTCCATCACGGCGCCGGCGCTTACATCTGCGGCGAAGAAACCGCGCTGCTCGAAAGCCTCGAAGGCAAGAAGGGCCAGCCGCGCCTGAAGCCGCCGTTCCCGGCCAATATGGGCCTCTATGGCTGTCCGACCACGGTGAACAACGTCGAATCGATCGCCGTGACCCCGACCATCCTGCGTCGCGGCGCGGGCTGGTATTCGAGCTTCGGCCGTCCCAACAACGCCGGCACCAAGCTGTTTTCGGTCTCCGGCCACGTCAACAAGCCGTGCACCGTCGAAGACGCGATGTCGATTACCTTCGAAGAGCTGATCGAAAAGCATTGCGGCGGCATTCGCGGCGGCTGGGACAATCTTCTCGCCGTCATTCCCGGCGGCTCGTCGGTGCCTTGCGTGCCCGGCGCGCAGATGCGTTCGGCGATCATGGATTACGACGGCCTGCGTGAACTGGGCTCCGGCCTCGGCACCGCCGCCGTCATCGTCATGGATAAGTCCACGGATATCGTCAAAGCCATCTGGCGCCTTTCGGCTTTCTACAAGCATGAGAGCTGCGGCCAGTGCACGCCCTGCCGCGAAGGCACGGGCTGGATGATGCGCGTGATGGAGCGCATGGTGAGGGGTCAGGCGCAGAAACGCGAAATCGACATGCTGTTCCAGGTGACCAAGCAGGTGGAAGGCCATACGATCTGCGCGCTCGGCGACGCAGCCGCCTGGCCGATCCAGGGTCTGATCAAACATTTCCGTCCGGTGATGGAAGAGCGGATCGACCAGTACACCCGCAACGCCATGGCGCATGGAGCGGTGCTCGAAGCGGCGGAGTGAGCGAGATGGGCAGTGGCGGGACGGAGAAGCAAGGCAAGACCGACAACGGGTCGAGCAGCCGCTCTCCGGAACTCGCCGAGCTGTCCGCCCGCATGCTGGCCGAACAGGCCTCGATGCTTCAGGTGATGACCGTCTTCGGTATGCAGATGGCGGGAGCCTTCATGGGTGCCGTCGCCAATGCGCTGGAGCGGAAGACCGAAGAAGGCCCTGCCGCCGAACCGACGCCGCAAGAGGCGTCGGTGGTGGAGACACCGGAACCGCAACAGGAGCCTGTTGCGGCAAAGCCGCAGAAAAAGGCCAGGGCGTCGGTCGCGAAAAAGGTTCGCAAGTCGACACAGGCGGGCCCGGACGATTTGAAGAAGATTTCGGGCGTCGGCCCGAGATTGGAAAAAGTGCTCAACGGCATGGGCGTCACGACCTACGCGCAGATCGCGACATGGTCCGACGACGAAATGCTGAAAATGGATGAGACGCTTGGCCTCGATAACCGGATTGTCCGGGATCAATGGGTCAAACAAGCGAAAGCGCTGTTGGAAGGCTGAAATGGCGAAGCTGAAAGTTGACGGAAAAGAGATCGAGGTCCCGGATCATTTCACGCTGTTGCAGGCGTGCGAAGAGGCTGGCGCCGAGGTTCCCCGGTTCTGTTTTCACGAGCGACTGTCGGTCGCCGGCAATTGCCGCATGTGTCTGGTCGAGGTGAAGGGCGGCCCGCCAAAGCCGGCGGCCTCCTGCGCCATGGGCGTGCGCGACATCCGCGGCGGCCCGAACGGCGAACTGCCGGAAGTGTACACCAACACGCCGATGGTCAAAAAGGCGCGCGAAGGGGTGATGGAGTTCCTGCTCATCAACCATCCGCTCGATTGCCCGATCTGCGACCAGGGCGGCGAATGCGACCTGCAGGACCAGGCCATGGCCTTCGGCGTCGACTCCTCGCGCTACACCGAAAACAAACGCGCGGTCGAAGACAAATATATCGGCCCGCTCGTCAAGACCGTGATGAACCGCTGCATTCACTGCACGCGCTGCGTCCGCTTCACCACCGAAGTGGCAGGGATCACCGAGCTCGGCCTGATCGGTCGCGGCGAAGACGCCGAGATCACCACCTATCTCGAACAGGCGATGACGTCGGAGCTTCAGGGCAACGTCGTCGACCTCTGCCCGGTCGGCGCGCTGACCTCCAAGCCCTTCGCCTTCACGGCGCGTCCCTGGGAACTCGGCAAGACCGAATCGATCGACGTGATGGACGCGCTCGGCTCGGCGATCCGCGTCGACACGCGTGGTCGCGAAGTGATGCGCATCATGCCGCGCGTCAACGAAGACATCAACGAAGAGTGGATTTCCGACAAGAGCCGCTTCATCTGGGACGGCCTGCGCACCCAGCGCCTCGATCGTCCCTACGTCCGCAAGGATGGCCGCCTCGTTCCGGCCTCTTGGGCTGAAGCCTTCGCGACCATCAAGGCCGCCGTCGCCAAGACCTCGGGCGACAAGATCGGCGCGATTGCCGGCGATCTGGCCACCGTCGAGGAAATGTTCGCGCTGAAGTCGCTGATGGCCTCGCTCGGCTCCGAGAATATCGATTGCCGTCAGGACGGCGCACAGCTCGATCCGTCGCTGGGCCGTTCGACCTACCTCTTCAATCCGACAATCGCCGGCATCGAAGACGCCGACGCGCTGCTGATCATCGGCTCCAACCCGCGCTTCGAAGCGGCCGTGCTCAACGCCCGCATCCGCAAGCGCTGGCGCCGCGGCGGCTTCCCGATCGGGGTGATCGGCGAAAGCGGCGAACTGCGCTACGATTATGACTATCTCGGCGCCGGCACTGATACCCTCAACGATCTTGTCGCCGGCAACGGCGCGTTCCTCGACAAGCTCAAGAACGCTCAACGTCCGCTGATCATCCTCGGTCAGGGCGCAATCACCGGCGCTGAAGGCCGCGCGGTTCTCGCCGCCGCTGCTGCGCTCGCCGAAAGCGTGGGCGCGATCAAGGACGGCTGGAACGGTTTCGCCGTGCTGCACACTGCGGCGTCGCGTGTCGGCGGCCTCGACCTCGGCTTCGTGCCGGGTGAGAAGGGCGTGGATGCGCAGACCCAGGTCGCAACCATGGACGTGTTGTTCCTGCTCGGCGCCGATGAACTCGACTTTTCGAAGAAGAGCACGAATCTGCTCGTCTATATCGGCTCGCATGGCGACGGCGGCGCGTCGCAGGCCGACGTGATCCTGCCGGGCGCCGCCTACACCGAAAAGGCCGGCGTCTTCGTCAACACCGAAGGCCGCGTCCAGTTCGCCAACCGCGCCAACTTCGCCCCCGGCGAGGCGCGCGAGGACTGGGCTGTGCTGCGCGCTCTGTCGGATGTTCTCGGCAAGAAGCTTCCCTTTGATTCGCTTCAGCAATTGCGCGCCAAACTGTTCGCGGCGCATCCGCATTTCGCAGAAGAGGATACGATCGTGGCAGGCTCGGGCGACGAGGTTGCTGCGCTTGCGAAAAAAAACCGAGGGCAATGGCGAAATCTGCGTTTGCTTCTCCGGTCAAAGACTTCTATTTGACGAACCCGATAGCGCGTGCGTCGGCCGTCATGGCCGAATGCTCGGCCTTGGCTCGCAACAACTTCAAGGCCGCCGCCGAGTAAGGCGCGAAGGGGCTAAAGGATCATGGACACTTTTCTTTCGACCTATTTGTGGCCAGCGTTGATCATCGTAGGGCAATCGCTGCTCCTGCTGGTCTGCCTGCTCGTCTTCATCGCCTATGTTCTGCTCTATGACCGCAAGATCTGGGCGGCCGTTCAGCTGCGCCGTGGTCCTAACGTGGTGGGTCCCTGGGGACTTTTCCAGTCCTTCGCCGACCTTTTGAAATTCATGTTCAAGGAGCCGGTCATTCCGGCCGGCGCCAACAAGGGCGTCTTCCTGCTCGCCCCGCTGGTCGCCGTGACGCTCGCGCTCGCCACATGGGCGGTGATACCGGTCAACAACAACTGGGTGATCGCCAATATCAATGTCGGCATCTTATTCGTGTTCGCGATTTCCTCGCTCGAAGTCTATGGCATCATCATGGGCGGCTGGGCGTCGAACTCGAAATATCCGTTCCTCGGCGCGTTGCGCTCGGCGGCGCAGATGGTGTCCTACGAAGTCTCCATGGGCTTCATCATCGTCACCGTTCTGCTCTGCGTCGGCTCGCTGAACCTGACGGACATCGTGGTCGCGCAGCAGGACGGCCTCGGCACGCGTCTCGGCCTTCCCAGCTCCTTCCTGGACTGGCATTGGCTGGCGCTCTTCCCGATGTTCATCATCTTCTTCATCTCGGCGCTGGCTGAAACCAACCGCCCGCCCTTCGACCTTCCGGAAGCGGAATCTGAACTGGTGGCGGGCTTTATGGTCGAATACGGCTCCACGCCCTACATGATGTTCATGCTCGGCGAATATGCCGCGATCGTGCTGATGTGCGCGCTGACCACCATCCTGTTCCTCGGCGGCTGGCTGCCTCCGGTCGACTTCTGGCTGATCAACTGGGTGCCGGGCATCGTCTGGTTCCTGCTCAAGGTCATCCTGTGCTTCACGATGTTCGGCATGGTGAAGGCGATCGTTCCGCGCTACCGCTACGACCAGCTGATGCGTCTGGGCTGGAAGGTGTTCCTGCCGCTGTCGCTCGCCATGGTCGTCGTGACCGCCTTCGTCCTCAAGCTGACGGGTTGGGCATGATGTCGGCGGCAAAGTTTACTGGAAAAGGAGAATAGACGATGGCTGCTCTTTCCCAAGCTGTCAGCTCGCTGTTCCTGAAGGAATTCGTGAAGGCGCTCGGCCTCGCCTCGAGCTATTTCATCAAGCCCAAGGCGACGGTGAACTATCCGTTCGAAAAGGGTCCGGTCAGCCCGCGCTTTCGCGGCGAACACGCGCTGCGCCGTTATCCCAACGGTGAAGAGCGCTGCATCGCCTGCAAGCTGTGCGAGGCGATCTGTCCTGCCCAGGCCATCACCATCGAAGCCGGCCCGCGCCGCAACGACGGCACCCGCCGCACGGTGCGCTACGACATCGACATGGTAAAGTGCATCTATTGCGGCTTCTGCCAGGAGGCATGCCCGGTCGACGCGATCGTCGAGGGCCCGAATTTCGAATTCGCGACCGAAACGCGCGAAGAGCTTTATTTACGACAAGGAAAAACTGCTCAACAACGGCGACCGGTGGGAGCGCGAAATCGCGGCGAACATCGCCATGGACGCGCCGTATCGCTGAGCGGGAACGACAAAACCCCGGTCTCCGGGGTTCATTCAATTGGGCCCGGAAAAACCGGGCGATATTCGGGGCAGGGGCTGGCTTTCGTCACGCTCCGGGGAAGAAAAAGGCGCCAAAATGGGTCTGCAGGCTCTGTTTTTCTATCTGTTCGCCTTCGTCGCTGTGGCGTCGGCATTCATGGTCATCTGGGCTAAAAACCCGGTTCATTCGGTTCTGTTTCTGATTTTGACATTCGTCAACGCGGCGGGTCTGTTCCTGCTGACCGGCGCCGAATATCTGGCCATGCTTCTGCTGGTCGTCTATGTCGGCGCGGTCGCGGTTCTCTTCCTGTTCGTGGTGATGATGCTCGACATCGATTTCACCAAGCTGAGAGCCAGCGCGCTGGAATATGCGCCGGTGGGCGTGTTGATCGGCCTGATCCTCGCGGCCGAACTGATCATCGTGATCGGCGGCAGCGTGTTTTCTCCGGAAGTCGCCAAGAATGTGTCGATGCCGATTCCGGCGGTGACGGAACGCCAGAACACCGCGGCGATCGGCGACGTGCTCTACACCCATTACGTCTTCTACTTCCAGCTCGCCGGCCTCGTGCTGCTGGTCGCGATGATCGGCGCCATCGTGCTGACCTTGAAGCATCGCACGGACATCAAGCGCCAGGACATTTCGCGTCAGGTGGCGCGCAAGCCGGAAACCGCAATCTCCGTGGTCAGCCCGAAGCCGGGCCAGGGCATCTGAGGGTAGGGGAAGGAAAGAAACATGGAAATCACCATCGGTCATTACCTCACCGTCAGCGCCATCCTGTTCATGCTCGGCGTGTTCGGCATCTTCCTGAACCGCAAGAACGTCATCATCATCCTGATGTCGGTCGAATTGATCCTGCTCGCGGTCAACATCAACATGGTGGCGTTTTCCACCTTCCTGAACGACATCACCGGTCAGGTTTTCGCATTGTTCATTCTGACCGTCGCGGCAGCGGAAGCCGCCATCGGTCTCGCAATTCTCGTCGTCTTCTATCGTAACCGGGGCACGATCGCGGTCGAAGACGTCAACATGATGAAGGGCTGAGAAGGCTATGATCATCTACAAACTCATTGTCTTCCTTCCGCTGTTGGGATCGCTGATCGCGGGTCTGGGGGACCTGTGATCGGCGCCAAGGCGTCGGAATATGTGACCACCGGCCTCATGATGATCGTGGCGGCCCTGTCATGGATCGTCTTCTTCGACGTCGCGCTCGGCGAGACGCAGACCATCGTTCCGGTGCTGCGCTGGATCCAGTCCGGCGGCGTCGATGTCGAATGGGCGTTCCGGATCGACACGCTGACCGCCGTGATGTTCGTGGTCGTGAACTCGGTGTCCTGCCTCGTCCATCTCTATTCGATCGGCTACATGCATCACGATCCGCATCGGCCGCGCTTCTTCGCCTATCTGTCTCTGTTCACCTTCGCCATGCTGATGCTGGTGACGTCCGACAACCTGCTGCAGATGTTCTTCGGCTGGGAAGGCGTGGGTCTCGCATCCTATCTGCTGATTGGTTTCTGGTATAAGAAGCCCTCGGCCAGCGCCGCGGCGATGAAGGCGTTCATCGTCAACCGCGTCGGCGACTTCGGCTTCGCGCTCGGCATCTTCGGGATCTTCGTGCTGTTCGGCTCGATCAACTTCGACTCGATCTTCGCCGCCGCCGCCACCTATCTGCCGGCCGCCGCCGAACATGCCGCTGAAGGCGCCGCCGCCGCGACCGGCGAACACGCCGCCGTCGCCGGCGACACGGTGCTCAACTTCCTGGGCATGCATCTCGACAAAGCCAGCGCGCTGACCGCCATCTGCCTGCTGCTGTTCATGGGCGCAATGGGCAAGTCCGCCCAGTTCCTGCTGCACACCTGGCTGCCGGACGCCATGGAAGGCCCGACGCCGGTGTCGGCGCTCATCCATGCCGCGACCATGGTCACCGCCGGCGTCTTCCTCGTCGCCCGCATGTCGCCGCTGTTCGAACTGTCGCACACCGCGCTGATGATCGTGACGCTGGTCGGCTCGATCACCGCCTTCTTCGCGGCCTCGGTAGGCTTGGTGCAGAACGACATCAAGCGCGTCATCGCATACTCGACCTGTTCGCAGCTCGGCTATATGTTCGTAGCCCTCGGCGTCGGCGCCTATGGCGCGGCCGTGTTCCACCTGTTCACGCACGCCTTCTTCAAGGCGCTGCTGTTCCTCTGCGCAGGTTCGGTCATCCATGCCGTCTCCGACGAGCAGGACATGCGCTACATGGGCGGACTGCGCACGCATATTCCGCGCACCTTCTGGATGATGATGATCGGCACGCTGGCCATCACCGGCGTCGGCATCCCCGGCACCCCGATCGGCTTCGCAGGCTTCTTCTCGAAGGACTCGATCATCGAGGCGACGTTTGCCGCGCACAGCCCGCTGTCCGGTTGGGCCTTCACGCTGCTGGTCATCGCCGCCTGCTTCACGAGCTTCTATTCGTGGCGCCTGATCTTCATGACTTTCTTCGGCAAGCCGCGCGCCTCGCACGACGTCATGCACCATGTGCATGAATCGCCGAACGTGATGCTGATCCCGCTCTATCTCCTCGCCATCGGCGCGGTGCTGGCCGGCGTGATCTTCCACGACCACTTCTTCGGCGAAGCCTATGCCGAATTCTGGAAGGGCGCGCTGTTCACGGCTCCCGGCAACGAAGTGCTCGAACACTTCCACCATGTGCCGCTGCTGGTGAAGTGGAGCTCGTTCATCGCCATGGCGCTCGGCTTCATCGTGGCCTGGATCATGTATATCCGCGCGCCCTGGATGCCGTCCTACCTCGCCCAGCAGCATGACGGTCTCTACAAGTTCCTGCTGAACAAGTGGTACTTCGACGAGCTCTACGACCTACTGTTCGTGCGTTCGTCCAAGTGGCTCGGCCGCTTCCTGTGGAAGCAGGGCGACGGAACCGTCATCGACGGCTTCGGGCCCAACGGCATCGCCGCCCGCGTGGTGGATGTCACCGGCCGCGTCGTTCGCCTGCAGACCGGTTTCCTTTATCAATACGCCTTCGTGATGCTGATCGGCATTGCCGCTCTGATAACCTGGATGATGCTCGGGAGTTCGTTCTAATGTCCGGTTGGCCCATTCTCTCCCTGGTCACCTTCCTGCCTCTGGTCGGCGTGGTGCTGTTGCTGCTGATGAGGGGCGACAGCGAGGCGGGGCGGCGCAACGTGCTGCTCATCTCGCTCGCCACCTCGGTCGTGACGTTCGTCGTCTCTCTGTTCATCTGGACGGGTTTCGACAATTCCAACCCCGGCTACCAGTTCGTCGAGAAGATGAACTGGTTGAACACCGGCATTTCCTACCATGTCGGCGTCGACGGCATCTCGATGCTGTTCGTGATCCTGTCGACCTTCCTCGTGCCTTTCTGCATCCTGGCCAGCTGGTATTCGGTGGAGAAGCGCATCAAGGAATACATGATCGCCTTCCTGCTGCTCGAAACGCTGATGATCGGCGTGTTCGTGGCGCTCGACATCGTGCTCTTCTACGTCTTCTTCGAAGGCGTGCTGATCCCGATGTTCATCATCATCGGCGTCTGGGGCGGCAAGGATCGCGTCTATGCGTCCTACAAGTTCTTCCTCTACACGCTGCTCGGTTCGGTGCTGATGCTGCTCGCCATCATGGCGATGTATTGGGACGCCGGCACGACGGACATCACGGTTCTCGCAGGCCACAAGTTCCCGGCCAATATGCAGACCTGGTTGTGGCTTGCCTTCTTCGCGTCGTTCGCGGTGAAGATGCCGATGTGGCCGGTTCACACCTGGCTGCCCGACGCGCACGTTCAGGCGCCGACGGCGGGTTCGGTCATTCTGGCCGGCGTCATGCTGAAGCTCGGCGGTTACGGCTTCCTCCGTTTCTCGCTGCCGATGTTCCCGCTGGCGTCCGACTATTTCGCGCCCTTCGTTTTCGCGCTGTCGGTCATCGCCATCATCTACACCTCGCTGGTGGCGATGATGCAGGAAGATATCAAGAAGCTGATCGCCTATTCGTCGGTCGCCCACATGGGTTACGTGACCATGGGCATCTTCGCGGCCAACACCCAGGGTGTGCAGGGCGCGATCTTCCAGATGCTCAGCCACGGCATCGTCTCCGGCGCGCTGTTCCTCTGCGTCGGCGTGGTCTATGACCGCATGCACACCCGCGACATCGACGCCTATGGCGGCCTGGTCAACAACATGCCGAAATATGCGGTGGCCTTCATGGTGTTCACCATGGCCAATGTCGGTCTGCCCGGCACGTCCGGCTTCGTCGGCGAATTCCTGACCCTGCTCGGCGCCTTCCGCGCCAACACCTGGGTCGCGCTCTTCGCCACCACCGGCGTCATCCTGTCGGCAGCCTATGCCCTCTGGCTCTATCGTCGGGTCGTTTGGGGCGCGCTCGAGAAGGAAAGCCTCAAGAAGCTTCTCGACCTGTCGCCGCGCGAACAGCTGATCCTCTATCCGATGATCGTGCTGACCATCTTCTTCGGCGTCTATCCCGCGCCGGTGTTCGACGCCACGGCCGCCTCGGTCGAGCTTCTCGTCAACAATTACTCTGCGGCTCTGGAGGCAGCGCACAGCGTTGCCGCCGCGGCCAACTGATCACAGGACCTTGCCCCAATGACGGCTGAAACCCTTCTCGCAAGTCTGACCATCACGACGCCGGAGTTGATCCTGGCGATCGGCGCGCTGGTTCTCCTGATGATCGGCGTTTTCGCGGGCGAAAAGTCCGCGAAGACCGTGACTTACCTCAGCGTGCTGCTGCTGCTCGGCGCGGCCGCGACCGTGGTGCTGCATCCGGCTGAAGGCGGAGCCTTTGGCGGCGTCTTCGTCGCCGACGGCTTCACCCGCTTCATGAAGACCTTGGCGCTCGTCGCCTCCGCCGTGGCTCTGTTCATGTCGGCCGGCCAGGCGAAGCTCGAGAATATCGACAAGTTCGAATTCCCGATCCTGGTGGTGCTGGCGACGCTCGGCATGACCATCATGATCTCGGCCAACGACCTGATCACCGTCTATATGGCGCTCGAGCTGCAGTCGCTGGCGCTTTATGTCGTCGCCGCCCTCAATCGTGATTCCGCCCGTTCGACGGAAGCCGGCCTGAAATATTTCGTTCTCGGCGCCCTGTCGTCGGGCATGATGCTCTACGGCATGTCGCTGGTCTACGGCTTCACCGGCCATACCGGGTTCACCGAGATCACCCAGGCGCTCACCGCCGAGACCCGGTCGATCGGCCTGGTGTTCGGCTTGGTCTTCGTGCTGGCCGGCGTCGCGTTCAAAATCTCGGCCGTTCCGTTCCATATGTGGACGCCCGACGTCTATGAAGGCGCGCCGACACCGGTCACCGCCTTCTTCGCCGGCGCGCCGAAGGTGGCGGCCATGGCGGTGTTCATCCGCGTCGTGATGGACGCCTTCCAGCCGTTGATCGCCGATTGGCAGCAGATCATCGTCTTCATCTCCATCGCTTCGATGCTACTCGGCTCCTTCGCCGCGATCGGCCAGAGCAACATTAAGCGCCTGATGGCCTATTCGTCGATCGGTCACATGGGCTACGCGCTGGTGGGCCTCGCGGCCGGCTCTCAGGAAGGCGTCACCGGCATCGTCCTCTATATGGCCATCTACGTCGTCATGACGCTCGGCGCCTTTGCGATCATCATGGCGATGCGGTCAAAGGACGGCAAGGCGCTGGAAAACATCTCCGATCTCTCGGGCCTTTCGAGCACCAGCCCTTTCATGGCGTTCGTCCTGACAGCGCTGATGTTCTCGCTGGCGGGCATTCCGCCGCTGGCCGGCTTCTTCGCTAAATATTTCGTGTTCCTGGCGGCGATCAAGGCGGGCCTCTACTGGCTGTCGGTGATCGGCGTTCTGGCTTCGGTGGTGGGCGCCTATTATTATCTCCGCATCGTCAAGGTGATGTGGTTCGATGCGCCGGCGGCTGAAATGGCCCGCGCGCCCGGCGCCCTCAAGTTGGTCTATGGCCTGTCGGGCCTGCTGGTGATCTGCTACATCGTCGTCGGCGGCCCGATCGGGGCCGCGGCGGAAGCGGCAGCGGCCGCGCTGTTTTGATGGTGGCCAGCAACAAGTCCGCCATCGCCCGGTTTCGTCATGAAGCGCTGGGCGATGTCGGATCCACCAATACCTTATGTCTGGAGCGGGCGCGGGCAGGAGATCCGGGCCCGCTTTGGCTTACGGCGCGCCGTCAGCTGAGCGGCCGCGGCCGTCGCGGTCGCACTTGGATTTCCGAGCCGGGCAACCTCTATGCCTCTCTGCTGCTTACCGATCCTGCCGCGCCGAATGCGCTTGGCTCGCTGCCGATCGCGGTGGCGTTGGCCCTTCATCGCGCCGTCGCTTCGGTCGGTCCGTGGCTCGACGACAGGCTGCGGATCAAATGGCCGAACGATCTGCTGATCGATGGCGCAAAGATCTCCGGAATTCTCATCGAGGCCGAGCAGCTGGCGGATGGCCGCCGCGCCGTGGTGATCGGCTGTGGCGTCAATGTTACCCATAAACCCGAAAATCCCCTCTATCCGGCCATGACGCTGGCCGAGGCCGGTGTGTCGACCTCCGCCGACGATCTCTTCGCGCATCTGTTCGAGGAGATGGCGCTCGTGCTGTCCGAATGGGACGCGGGACGGGGCGTGGCGAGCGTGGTGGAAGCCTGGAAAGAGCGGCTGGCGGGTCTGGGGGCGGCTATTACGGTGAACCTTCCTGACCGGTCGATTTCCGGCGTTTTTTCCGCTATAGATCTCGACGGATATTTGCATCTCAAGACGGCGGATGGCGCCGTTCTTCGTATCGCCTCGGGCGATGTTTTCTTTTCATGATGAAAGACTGTGAGTGACGATGGCCGACAAGGATGAACTTGTGTTCCTGCCGCTGGGCGGCGTGGGCGAAATCGGGATGAACCTGGCGCTTTACGGCTATGGACCGCGGCACAAACGCCAATGGATCATGGTCGATTGCGGCGTGTCTTTCGCCGGTCCCGATCTGCCGGGCGCCGAACTGATCCTGCCCGATATCCGCTTCATCGAGGAAGAGAAGCAGAATCTGAAAGCGATCTTCATCACGCATGCCCATGAAGACCACTACGGCGCCGTTCGCGATCTCTGGCCGCGCCTCAAGGCGCCGCTCTATGTGTCGCCCTTCACGGAAGGCCTGCTCGAAGCCAAGGGCGACTACGACAAAGCCGATCGCATCCCCGTGCAGATGCTGTTGCCGGGCCGGCAGATCACCGTCGGTCCGTTTACGGTCGAGCCGGTCAACGTGGCGCACTCCATTCCGGAAGCAATGTCGCTGATCATCCGCACGCCGCTCGGCAATGTCGTGCATACCGGCGACTGGAAGATCGACCCCGAGCCGTCGCTCGGCAAGCCCACCGACGACGCGCGTTTCCGCGAAATCGGCGAGGAGGGGGTCCTGGCGCTGATCTGCGATTCGACCAACGCCCAGCGCGAAGGCGTGTCTCCCTCCGAACTCGACGTGTCGCGCGGCCTGGAAGAGATCATCACCAAGGCGGAAGGCCGGGTGGCGATCACCACCTTCTCGTCGAATGTCGGTCGCATCAAGTCGATCGCCATGGCCGCCGAGAAGGCCGGGCGCGAGGTCTTGCTGCTGGGTTCCTCCATGCGGCGGGTAACGGACGTCGCCAAGCAACTGCACATGCTCGACGACATCAAGCCTTTCGTGGCCGAAGACGAATTCGGCTATCTGCCGCGCCAGAACGCCGTGGTGATCCTCACCGGCAGCCAGGGCGAGGCGAGGGCGGCTCTCGCCAAGATCGCCCGCGACGAGATGCGCAATATCGGCTTCACCAAGGGAGACACATTCGTCTTCTCCTCGCGCGCCATTCCCGGAAACGAGAAAGCCATTCTCGACATCAAGAATGCGCTCATCGATCAGGGTATGATCGTGCTCACCGACGCCGACGGCCTCGTACATGTCTCAGGCCATCCACGTCGCAGCGAACTCAAGCAGATGTATGACTGGGTGAAGCCGCAGATCCTGGTGCCGGTGCATGGCGAGGCGGCGCATCTGCGCGCCCATGCCGATCTCGGTCGCCAATGCGGCATCCCGGAAGTCGCCGAAGTCCGCAATGGCGGCATCTTGAGGCTCGCTCCGGGACCGGCGGAAATTATCGACGAAGCGCCGTTCGGCCGCATCTTCAAGGACGGCAATCTGATCGGCGATTTCGACGAGATGGGCATCGGCGATCGCCGCAAGCTCTCTTATGTCGGCCATGTCGCGGTCAATGTGCTGCTCGACGGTCGCTACGACTTCATCGACGATCCCGACGTCTCCGCTTTCGGCTTGCCGGCTTTCGACGAGGCGGGCGACGAGATGGAAGACATTCTCTATGACGCCGTGCTCGGCGCCGTGGAGAGCATTCCGCGCGTCAAGCGCAAGGATCTCGACATGGTCAAGGAGGCGGTCCGTCGCTCGGTCCGGGCTGCGGCAAATCAGGTCTGGGGCAAAAAACCCATTGTGACCGTCTTCGTCACGCGGATACAATAAGGCTAAGGGGCGTCATTCGCCCCATTCAATCGATCTGTGACCTCGGTCCGTCGCCTTCTCGGCGGCGGCCGCGTGCTGGGAGACGGCCATGAACATCGTTTCAATTATCGCCGAATACTTTATCTGCTGGTGGATCACGCTGTTCATCGTGCTGCCGATCGGACTGAGGACACAGGCCGATGAAAAGACCGTGATCAACGGCACGATCTCGAGCGCGCCGGCCAAGTTCCGTCCGTTCCGGGTATTCGTCGGCACCACGGCGCTGGCCGCGATCATCTATGCCTGCTGGTTCATCGCCACGCGGGTCTATGGACTGAACGCCCTGTCGATCCCTCGCATCGTTCCCGACTTCCATTGAGCAGCATGACGCAACGTCGGTTGACGTTGCGTGACGGGACTCTGCCCGGCCTTGGCTCGTAAATGATGCTTCGCCAGGACGCCTCACGCTTTCCGGTCGGATCCGCTGATTTTACGGCTGCTGCGCCATTCTGACACATCCCGAATATAAGCGTCGGGTTTCCTATCTGGGACTTTTGCGCCGCGTGGCCCATTGGCGTCCAAGCCGCGCGATCGACGGCGCGAAGAAGGCCATTTCGCCGCAAAATTAGTCATATTTATTTCAAGGCTGTCTTCCGCCGTCGTCGAAACACCGAAAGCATGTCCGAAAACGAGAAGCAGCCGTAGCGCAGCAAAAAAAAAAACAAGGCTTAACGCCTTGTTTTTAGGTAGTTTCGCGTGATCTTCAACCCAATTAAGGGGGCAGCGGGTTAACGCGCCTCAGATCCCATCCTCCCAAGACTTAACCGCGAAGTTTGGCAAGGATTTGATCCCCTTGCCTCTTTTATGACCGGAAACTAGCCCAAAGATTAATCGTTGTCATCACCTTTTTTCAAAAATGCGACAAGCGTCGAAAAAAAATACGTTGACAGGAAAATAACGGCTTCCGTAGCGTGAGGGTCATAATCTTGTCGCAATGAGTCGAATTTTTGGCCGCGCAACCTGGCGCGCGCTGCATTGACGCACCGGGCGCCAGGAGGCGGCCCTGTAGAGGCCGTGCGCTTTCCCCCTTTCGCAGACATGGCTTTCAGAGGGGAATTCTCCGGCTCCGGGTTTCTTTCTTGCTGCGAACTGGCTAAAGAAACAGCGGAAAATTGCTGTCTTTGCCGCGATTCCGATCAGGGTCGCCGAAATTCCGGATCACACCATGCGCCTTAGCCGTTACTTCCTGCCCATCCTCAAGGAAAATCCCAAGGAAGCGGAAATCGTTTCCCACCGCCTGATGCTGCGGGCCGGCATGATCCGTCAGCAGAGCCAGGGCATCTACAGCTGGCTGCCGCTGGGCAAGCGGGTGCTGGACAAGGTCAACAGGATCATCCGCGAAGAGCAGAACCGCGCGCCGGCGCCATCGAGCTATTGATGCCGACCCTTCAGTCGGCCGAGCTCTGGCAGGAGAGCGGCCGCTACGACGCCTATGGCAAGGAGATGCTGCGCATCAAGGACCGTCAGGACCGCCAGATGCTCTATGGTCCGACCAACGAGGAAATGATCACCGAGATCTTCCGCTCTTATGTGAAGTCCTACAAGGACCTGCCGCTCAATCTCTATCACATCCAGCTGAAGTTCCGTGACGAAGTGCGTCCGCGCTTCGGCACCATGCGCTCGCGCGAATTCCTGATGAAGGACGCCTATTCCTTCGATCTGGACCGCGACGGCGCCATTCATTCCTACAACAAGATGTTCGCCGCCTATCTTCGGACCTTTGATCGTCTCGGCCTGCGCGCAATCCCCATGCGCGCCGACACCGGCCCGATCGGCGGCAATCACAGCCATGAATTCATCATCCTCGCCGACACGGGCGAATCCGAGGTGTATTGCCACAAGGATTTCGTCGATTTCGACATTCCGGCCGAGGACACCGATTTCGACAGCGTCGACGGTCTCAAGGCGATTTTCGACAAGTGGACCTCGCGCTACGCGGCGACCTCGGAAATGCATGACGAAGCCGCCTTCGACGCCATTCCGGAAGGCGAGCGCCTGTCGGCCCGCGGCATCGAAGTGGGCCATATCTTCTATTTCGGCACCAAGTATTCCGATAGCATGAACGCCACCGTCCAGGGTCCGGACGGCAAGCAGCACAATGTCCATATGGGCTCCTACGGCATCGGCCCGACGCGCCTTGTTCCGGCCATCATCGAAGCCTCCCATGACGAGGCGGGAATCATCTGGCCGAAGTCGGTGGCGCCCTTCGACGTGGCGGTGATCAACATGAAGGCGGGCGATGCGGCCTGCGACACCGCTTCCGAAGGCATCTACGCTGCTCTGACCAGGGCCGGCTTCGATGTGATCTACGACGACACCGACGACCGGGCCGGCGCGAAATTCGCGACCGCCGACCTCATCGGCGTGCCGACGCAGATCATCGCCGGTCCGCGCGGCGTCGCCGCCGGCGAAGTCGAGATCAAGGATCGCAAGACCGGCGCGCGGGAAACCATGACCATCGAGGCAGCGATCAACAAGCTGACTTCGGGCAACTGAACGGGGACGACATGACCGACAGAACGGGCGCTCAGGATGGCGCGAGCTCGCGAGCGTCTTCGCGGCCTTTCTCAGCCTATGAGCGCCTGGTGGCGTGGCGCTATCTGCGCCCGCGCCGCAAGGAGGCGTTCATCTCGGTGATCGCCGGCTTCTCCTTCGTCGGCATCATGCTCGGCGTGGCGGCGCTCATCATCGTCATGGCGGTGATGAACGGCTTCCGCACCGAGCTGATCACCCGCATCCTCGGCATCAACGGTCATATGGTGATCGAGGCGGCCGACGGGCCGCTCGACAATTACGCCGAGATCACCGCCAATGTGTCCAAGCTCCCCGGCGTCAAATTCGCCATTCCGTTCATCGACGGTCAGACGCTCGCGTCGGGCAAGGGCGGAGCGGGCACCGGAACCATCGTGCGCGGCGTGCGCGCCGACGATCTGACCAAATTGAAGATGGTTTCGGACAACATCAAGGCCGGAGACCTCGTCGGCTTCGCGGCGGGGCAGGGCGTTGCGATCGGCAGTCGGCTGGCGACGCAGCTGGGATTGCAGGTGGGCGACCAGATCACGCTGATTTCGCCCGAAGGCGATGTGACGCCGCTCGGCGTCAGCCCGCGCGTCAAAAGCTATCGGGTCGACGCGGTCTTCGAGATCGGCATGTCGGAATATGACGGTTCCATCGTCTTCATGCCGTTCGACGAAGCGCAGCTCTATTTCAACGCCGACGGCATCGCCAAATCCATCGAGGTCTTCGTCGATCACCCGGACAAGATCGACGATCTGATTCCGAAGGTCGAGGACGCCGCCGGCCGGCAGATTTTCCTGACCGACTGGCGCGACCGCAACCGCACCTTCTTTTCGGCGCTGAATGTCGAACGCAACGTGATGTTCATGATCTTGACGCTGATCGTGCTGGTCGCGGCGCTCAACATCATCTCTGGCCTGATCATGCTGGTGAAGGACAAGGGCAGCGACATCGCCATCCTGCGCACCATGGGCGCGACATCGGGCGCGGTGATGCGGATCTTCTTCATGACCGGTGCTGCGATCGGCGTGACCGGCACATTCGCCGGCTTCGTGCTCGGCAGTCTCGTCTGTTTCAACATCGAGCGGATCAAGGAGTTCTTCTCCTGGATCGCCGGCACCGACGTCTTCAATCCCGAGCTTTATTTCCTCAGCCAGTTGCCGGCGGAAATGAATGTCAGTGAGACGATCTCGGTCATGATCATGGCGCTGACCCTGTCGTTCCTCGCCACCATCTTCCCGGCCTGGAGGGCGTCGAAGATCGATCCCGTTCAGGCGTTGCGCTACGAATAAGGCCAGATATGACCGAAATACTCAAGCTCGCCGCCGTTTCGCGCCATTACGGGGAAGAAGAGACGCGGCTCGACATTCTGAGAGACGCCGATTTCGTGATGCGTCCCGGCGAAATGATCGGTCTGGTCGCCCCGTCGGGCACCGGAAAGTCGACGCTGCTGCATCTCGCAGGCCTGCTGGAGCGACCCGACGGCGGCGAGGTCATCGTCAACGGCCGGTCCTGCGGCAATCTTTCCGACGCCGAGCGCACCGATATCAGGCGCTCCGACATCGGCTTCGTCTATCAGTTTCACCATCTGCTGCCGGAGTTTTCCGCGCTCGAAAATGTGATGATGCCGCAGATGATCGGCGGCCTCGCGCCCAGAGAGGCGGCCGAAAGGGCAGGGCAATTGCTCGACTATATGCGCATCGGCCATCGCGCGACCCACCGTCCGGCTGAACTCTCCGGCGGCGAACAGCAGCGCGTCGCCATCGCGCGCGCGGTGGCCAATGCGCCGCTGGTGCTGCTCGCCGACGAGCCGACGGGCAATCTCGACCCGCACACCGCATCCTATGTCTTCGACGCGCTGGAGGCCCTCGTCCGGCAATCCGGCCTGTCGGCGCTGATCGCCACGCATAACCACGAACTGGCGTCGCGCATGGATCGTCGCGTCACAATCGACGGCGGCAGGATCGTCGAGCTCTGATCACTTCAAGGTGAAACGCTGCTCGACATCGGTCTTGTTGCCGGAGGCGAGGTCGGTGAAGGTGTATTTCAGCACATAGGCACCGGCCGGCGCCTGGGATACGTCCAGCGTCAGCGGAGTGAAAATCTCGAACAAGGGCTCGACCGAGGTGATCGAGAAATTGCCGAACGATTTCTGCTCGGCGAGCAGTTCGCCCTCCGGGCTGCGCAATTCGAAATCGACCGTAAATCGAGCCTGCACCCTGCCGTCATCGGAGTTCTTCCATGCCAGCCCGATCGGCTCGACATAGGAGATCAGGGTGGCCCCGACGGAAAACTCATTCGTCTTGACGCGCTTGTAGGCCCCGAACATCAGCGGCTTCTCGTTGACGAAAAACGCCTTGCGGATATCGAACGGGATCTTCGCCTGGGCCGCAGCCATGGCGGAGCGCATCTTCTCGAAGGCGGGGCGGCCGCCCTCGGGTTTGGCGAGTTCATCCTCGGCCTGTTTGGCGAGGTCCGCCATCTGACCAGCCGCGACGATCGAAGGCGCTGCGAGCGCGAGGAGCGATGCCAGGAGAACAGGTATCCGCATACGGCGTCCTTTCGGATGAAGGTGCTTCAGCGCTCAGTTTATAAGCGATTCGCTTGTTTCGTCTGCGGCGAAGGCAGGGCGAGCGTCTTTTCTACCCAGGCGGCGATGACGTCCGTCACCACGCCGTTGGTGGCGGGCGAGAGAGCGTCGCCGGCGAGCACGTGCAAATAGGGATCCCCGACGGCCTGGATCTCGATCAGCGCGCTCGGCCCGCCCCAACGCGCCTGAGCGTCGCGCACGAGATGTGGACGGATGACGCGATCGTCCGGCGAGACCAGAAAGAGCGCCGGCGTGGCGATCTCGCTGAGATCGACGGCTCGGGCCTGTTTGACGCTTTCGGCCATGGGCAGCAGCGCGGCCGTCGGATAATCCGAGGTCCAACTTGCGGCATGACCCGGCGTTGCCGGCTCGAAGCCCCGCCGCGGACCGAGAACCATATACGCCAGTCGTCGCGCCCAGGGTCCCTCGAGAAGAAATGCGCCAGCCGCCTGTACGCCGTAATTGGGCGAGACGAATACGACTGCGGCCATCCTCTCCCGAATATCGGGGCGTGCGAGCAGGATGGTCACCAGCGACGCGCCGGTCGAGGTCGCCATGATCACCACCTTGCGCCCCAGACGCTCGCCGATCGCCAGGGCCTCCGCCGTATCATTGAGCCAGTCCTGCAAGCTCGGTTCGGCCATGGCGTCGCGATCGGCGCGGCCGTGTCCGGCGAGGCGCGTCAGGAAGAGGTTTGCGCCGAGACGCTTCGAAAGATCGTCCGGCACGGGCCGCATCTCGCCGGCCGACGCCGAAAAACCGTGAATATAGACGAGCGAGACGGGCGTTTCCTGCCCCTCGAAGCCGTTCAGCCAGACGATCTGTTTGGCGAGACCGGCCCGGATGTCGGCATAACGCGCTTCTCGCGCCGCGAGCCAATCGTCGAGATCGGCGCCGATTTCGTCGGCGTTGAACGTGACGGTCAGATCGGCGGGCTCGCGGGGCCCGAGGGCATAGACGATGCCGGCAGCCGCTGCGAGCGCGACGATCACCCATAACAGGATCATGATATGCCCTCCGCGGCTTGTCTTGCGGTTCCGCATTTCGGCTTCCCCCTCGCCGGAGGCTGTGCTACATCGCCACCATGACCGGATTTCTCGATAAAATCAAAAGCCTGTTTTCTTCCTCCGCCGCCGGCGAACCGGCCGGCCAGAAGGAAACCGCCCAGACCATTCACGATTGCCGCGTTGTCGCGACGCCGCGCAAGGAAGGCGCGCAATATCGCCTGGCCGGCCGGATCGAAAAAGTGGTGAATGGCGAGACGTTGACGCGCAATTTCGTGCGCGCCGACCTGTTCAGCAGCGAAAGCGACGTGCTCGAGATCACCTTCCGCAAGGCGACGCAGATCATCGAACAGAACGGCCCGACGCTCTGGTCGGACGGAGCCAAGGACCGCCAGGTCTGATATTTATCTGATCGACGGCGAGGGCGCAGTCACGTGGCCGCGCCCTTTTCCATGTCACGTCTTCATCGACGCCAACTGGCGGAAGGCGTTTTCAAACACCTCGACGCTTTGCGCGCCGGTCACCACATACTGGTCATCGATCACGAAGCAGGGCACGCCGGAGACTCCCATGCGTTGGGCGGCGGCGATTTCGTCCTTCACCGTGTCGACATCGATATAGGAGGCCAGCTTCTCCGCTGTCGCGCCTCGGTCCATGCCCGACTTCTCGGCAATGTCGAGCAGCACGGCGTGATCCCCGACATTCTCGCCCTCGACGAAGTTGGCGGTGAACAGCGCCTTCGACACTGCGTTCTGCACCGTCTCTCCGGAGGCTGCCGCCCAATGGATAAGCCTGTGCGCGTCCAGCGTGTTCGGAAAAATCCTGGCCTTTTCAAACGCGAAAGGCAGGCCGATCTCATCGCCCAACTGTGTCAGCATCTGATGGCCCCGTTTGACAGCTTCGGCGCCGCCGATCTTGCGGGCGAGGTAATCGAAAGTATCCAAGCCCTCGGCCGGCGCGTTCGGCTCGAGTTGATAAGGTTTCCAGGCGATCGTCGCAGTCAGCACATCCTTGACGCGGTCAAGCGCCAGCGCCAGCCGCGCCTGTCCGAGATAGCACCAGGGGCAGACGACATCCGAGATGATGTCGATTTTCACGGTCGTTTTGGTCATTTCCGAGCTCTTTCGTCCCACCAGGTGGAGAACTGGACGCCGTAGAGAGACAGCGTCGCTGGGTGATCGATGTGTTTCCAGCGCGCCACCCGCTGTTCCGGCGAATGGAAGAGTGGGATGGCGTAATATTGTGACAGCAGCAGCCGGTCGAAAGCGCGGACGGCGGCCTTGAATCCTTCGTCGGTGCGGGCGGCGAGGATGACGCCGATCATCCGATCGATATCCGGGTCACCCGCGCCGGCGGCATTGTCCGATCCCTGAATGTCGCGAGAGGCCGAGGCCCAGCGGGTTTCCTGTTCCAGCCCCGGCGACAGCGTTGCGGCATAAGTGCGGAAAATCATGTCGAAATCGAAGCGCTGCGTGCGCTCCTGATACTGCGCATCCTCCACCGTGCGGATGGTGACCGCGATGCCGAGAGCGCTGAGCGTGCGCTGATAGGCGATGGCGATACGCTCCTGATCGAGGCTCTGCGACAGAATCTCGAAGGCGAACGGCCTGCCGTCGGGACCTATCATCCTGCCGCCATCGATATGATAGCCGGCTTCCTTCAGAAGCGCGAAGGCCTGTTTGAGAACCTTTCGATCGCGCCCCGATCCGTCGGATACGGGCAGGCGGAAGGATCCGTCCAGCAGCGAGGGCTCCACCTTGGCGCTTGCAGGCCCGAGCAGGTCGAGTTCGCGCGGGCTGGCGGGTACACCAAGGCTGGACAGGTCGGAATTTTGCCAGAAGCTCTCCGTCCGGCGATAGGCTTTCTCGAACAGACTGCGATTGAGCCATTCGAAATCGAAGGCGAGGGTAAGCGCCTTTCTCACCCGGAGATCGGCGAAAACGGGCCTGCGCGTGTTGAAGGTCATCGCCAGCGTATTGGCGGGCAGGCGCGGCTGGAAGACTTCCTTGATCACGTCTCCGCGCTGAACGGCGGGAAAATTGTAGGCCAGGTCCCAGTTCTTCGGCGAGCCCTCGCTATAGACGTCGATCAGGCCCTTCTTGAAGGCTTCGAAGAGAGTGTTTTCCTGCAGATAATATTCGATGGAGATCTCGTCGAAATTGTCGAAGCCGATCTTGGCGGGAATATCCCTTCCCCAATAGTTCGGGTCGCGCTTGTAGACGATGCGTTCGCCCGGCCGGATATCCTTGACAAGATAGGGGCCCGAGCCCAGTTGCGGCGTCAGCGTGGTCTGGTCGAAGCCCTCCACCTTTGTGGCGTGCCTGGGCAGCACCGGCGACAACGCCAGCAAGAGAGGAAATTCGCGATCCGCCTCGGGCTTGAAGCTGAAACGCACGGAGCGGTCGCCGATCTTCTCCATCTTCTCGACAAGTTTCAGGCGGGTCGAGAAAGGCGGGCGTCCCTTGTCCCGCAGCAGTTCGAAAGTGAACATCACGTCCTCGGGCGTAACGGGCCGGCCGTCCGACCAATGCGCCTTCGGATTGAGATTGAACTGAATGAAGGTTCTCTCCTCGTCCATCTCCACCGTTTCGGCCAGCAAGCCATACATGGTGAAGGGCTCGTCGCGAGACCGCGCCATCAGCGATTCGACCACCAGATTGCCGAGCTCCGGATCCCACATGCCCCGCGCGGTGGTGCGCTTGCCTTTGAGGATGAAGGAATTGAGATTGTTGAACGTGCCGACGACGCCGAAGGTGAGCTTGCCGCCCTTGGGGGCGTCCGGATTGGCGTAGGGAAAATGGGCGTAATCTGCCGGCAGCGCCGGTGCGCCATGCATGGCGACGCCATGCAGGGGCTGCGCCGCGGCCGCGAGCGGCATGAGCGAGAGGAGAGCGATGAGAAGCGTCTTGAACACGACTTGTTCCTTTGCGTCGACGGGCGGCGCCGGATGAATCACGCCAGACAGTACAAATTGTGACGCGCGACTTCAACGAATGAGCCGCAACGTGAAAATATTCACCTGCCGCATAGCAAGAAATACTGGATATCTGCGATTGGCCGATGTAACAGGAGCCCATGCGGGGCGGGTCATGCATTCGCCTCATTTGGTCGGCAGGAGGGGCGCGGCTCAAGCGGCCCG
The DNA here is from genome assembly GCF_014158035.1 of Rhizobium sp. G21. GTDB lineage: Bacteria > Pseudomonadota > Alphaproteobacteria > Rhizobiales > Rhizobiaceae > Rhizobium_E. Next base: position 335,667 of record NZ_JACFXW010000001.1, read on the forward strand.
CGTTGCCGCCGAGGAGATCTTCCAAGAGACGGGAAAGCAAAATGACATCCAAGTTCAAATCCGTTGTCGGCGCGCTGATCGCAGGCGCTACTTTCGCAACGACGCTGATCGCGACCCCGATGACGGCGTCGGCGCAGCAGGCGACGCCGCAAGGCTGGTTCAAGGTGTGCGACAAGCAGGGCGACTCGGATGTTTGTTCGGTCCGCAACATCATCGCGGCCAATACCGGACAGCTGATCACCGCGGTGGCGTTGGTGACCGTGTCGGGCAAAGTGAACCGCAAGTTCATGCAGGTCTCGGTTCCGCCCGCGCGTCTCATCCCCCGGGCGTGTTGATGCAGATCGACGGCGGCAAAGGCCAGAAGCTCGATTACGGCATCTGCATGCCCGATCTCTGCATCGCCGAAATGCCGCTGACCGACGCCGTCATCGCCAGCCTCAAGAAGGGCAATGAAGTGGTGTTCACCTCGGTGAACTTCCAGCGCGCGCCCAACCCGATCAAGATGACGCTGTCGGGTTTCACCGGCGTGTTCGACGGCCCGGCCATGGAACAGTCCAAGCTGCAGGAAACCCAGCGCAAGCTGCAGGAAGAAATGCAGAAGAAGGCCGAGGAAGCCCGCAAGAAGCTGGAAGACGCCCAGAAGGCCGCGACCCAGCAGTAAGCCTTCAAGCGCTCGACAAAACAAAAACCCGGGATGCGGCGCGCATCCCGGGTTTTTTCGTATGTCGGGCCGAGATTTTCGGCGCGGCGACCCAGACGCGCCGATTTGCAGCCTGTCAGGCGGGAATCTTTAGGCCCTTCTGGCTGGCGGGGCGCGCCATGCAGCGCTCGTACCAGGCCATCATCGCCGGGAAGCTGTCCATTTCCAGGACGTCCTTGCCGCCATAATAGAAGTCGGCGCACCAGATCCAGGGGAAGGTGGTGATGTCCGCGATCGTGTAGTCGTCGCCCATGATGAACTGACGATCCTGCAGCCGCGCATCGAGCACGCTCATCAGCCGCTTGGCCTCGTCGCGATAGCGCTCCATAGGATAGGAATTGTTGGCGACCTTGTCGGCGGCGAATTTGTAGAAATGGCCGAACTGGCCGAACATCGGCCCGACCCCGCCCATCTGGAACATCACCCAGCACAGCGTCTCATACCGCGCCGCCGGGTCCTTGGGCAGCAACCTGCCGGTCTTTTCCGCCAGATAGATCAGGATCGCGCCGGATTCGAACAGGCCGATCGGCTGGCCGTCCGGACCATCGGGATCGATCAGCGCCGGGATGCGTCCATTGGGATTGAGCGACACGAATTCCGGGCTCTTCTGGGCGTTGCTGGAAAAGTCGACCTTGTGCGGCTCGTAAGCCAGGCCGAGTTCTTCGAGGGCGATCGATACTTTGACGCCGTTCGGCGTGGGCAGCGAATAGAGTTGGATCACAGAGGGATCGGCCGGGGGCCATTTTGCGGTGATCGGGAAGGAAGACAAGGAAGCCATGGAAAGGTCCTGACAGGTTGGCGCGCCGGAGGCGCAGGCGTTTGAGAGCGGCGCGACTGCGCAAACGCACGCCCCGATGTAGGAGGTCATGCCGAAAGCGCAACGGCTGCGCGGTCAATAAGGTCGGAAATTTTCGGCCATTGCGCCCGAGGCGTCCGGATCGCCGTCCGGAGGCCGGCGGCGCCCTTCCCACAAATCCGCGTGGAAAGGACGCTGCCGGGTCGCCATGAGGGTTTGGCTGGCAAACAAAAGGGACAATGCCTGCGCCAACCCGCCCATGAATAATGCCGACCAAACGGCGCGAATTACAATACCCGCGCGCTTGTCAAGTGAAAACATAGTAAATTTGTGGATCGTCAATGTCCTAACACGCCGAGCCGCTCGGCGATCAGGCGCCGCTGCGCGCATGTCTGGCCGTCCGGTTGGGCGTCGGGCGCTGTGATGCGCGCCAGCTTGAGGCGAAACCGACGGCGCGCCTCGGCCGTAAGGTCCCACATCTGCTCGTCGATCGCCCGCCGCACCGCCAGCATGTCCAGATCATAGCCGCATCGATAGGCGCCGCCGATGCCGAGCGCGAGATCATGGACGTAGCGAAGTTCTTCCTGTCCCTTGTCGGCGACGGCGTGGGGAAACCAGGAACAAAGCGGCCACACCGGCGCTCGCGCATGTCAAAAACAGAGACATCATGGGCAAAGCCTGGGTTTGCGATGCGGACCGCGACTGGCGAAAAATGGGACGCGACCGGTGTCCGCCGCCCGGTCGCGTCCGACAGCCCCACAGACGCCGCGGGAGGAGAACGGCGCATGCCCCTGTCTGATCTCAACCTAGCTGATTTGCGCCGACGATTTTTGAGTTGTATCAAAAATCGGCGCTATATTTTCGCGGGAGGGGAAGCCATGAGAGCGGATGAAAACCGTTGCAGATGAGCGAGGAAAGCCCTGACCGCCGGATTGGATCGCCGGCTTTGCGGCCAGACCGCCGTGATCGTGTCCCGGCTGACCGAAAACGCCTCGAGCACCGGCACGAGTTCGCCACGGGCGACATGCGGCGCCGCGGCGAAAGATGCGCAGACGCCGATGCCGCCTCCCGCAACCAGCGCCGCGATCAGCGCTTCACTGGCGTCGACGACGATGGCGGACGGCGGCGCCATGTCGATGTCTCGCTCGCCGATCCGGAACGGCCAGCGGAACAGCTGGCCGCTGCTCTGAAACCGGAGGGACACGGTGTCGTGGGAGTGGACGTCGTCCGGGTGGCCGGGGACGCCGCGTTCGGCCAGATAGGCGGGCGAGGCGAAGCAGCCGAGCACATGGGGCGTCAACCGGCGTGACAAAAGCCGGGAATCGGGGAGATCCCCGAGCCGGACCGCGATGTCGATTCCATCCTCGACGAGATCGACGAACCGGTCGCTCAGTCTGAGATCGACCTGCACTCGTGGAAAGCGCCGCCGAAAGGATGGCAGGGACGGCGCGAGAACGTGGATGCCGATCGGCAAGGACGCAGCGACCTTCAGGACGCCCGAGGGCTCCGCGCGCGCCTGGATCACCGATTGCTCGATCTCGTCGACGGCGCGCAACAAAACCAACGCCCGCTCGTGCAGATCGCGGCCCTCCGGCGTCAGCGTCAGGGCGCGGGTGGTCCGCGTCAGCAGGGTGACGCCCAGCGTGGTCTCGAGCCGCTGAACGCTCTTGCTGACGGCGGAAGCGGACACCGACAGCGAGCGGGCCGCGGCGGTGAAGCTGCCCAGCGAGGCGACGCGCGCAAAGGCGACCAGACCGGTGAGGCGATCGAGCGATATTTGTTCCATCATGGAAAGAGTAAAGCGAATTCGGCCTTCATTATCAAGCGCGGCGCGATCAGCCATATGGAAGCCATCAGCAAGATCCGATGGAGATAGAGATGACGATCACGACGATGAAGGCCGTCAGGCTGCACGCTTTCGGCGGACCCAATGCGCTGCGCTACGAAGACGCGCCGCTGCCCGCACTCGCCGCCGGCGAGATCCTCGTGCGGGTCCATGCGGTCGGCCTGAACCCGCCGGACTGGTATCTGCGCGACGGCTACGGCGCGCTGCCGCCGGAATGGCGCCCCAATCCGACATTTCCGCTCATTCCCGGTTCGGATGTCTCGGGCGAGGTGGCGGCAGTCGCCGAGGACGTCACCGCTTTCGCGGTCGGCGATCTCGTTCATGCGATGGTTCGCTTTCCGGCCAGCGCCTTTTCGGGCGGCGCCGCCTATGCCCAGTTCGTGAGCGCGCCGGCAACGGATTTCGCCCATAAGCCCGCCAACATCGATCATGTTCACGCCGCGGCCGCTCCCATGTCGTTGCTGACGGCCTGGCAGTTTCTCATCGATCTCGGCCATCGCGAAGCCAACCCGTTCCAGGATTTCCCGCACAGCCCCCGGAACTCGACGGCAAGACGGTGCTGATCAACGGCGCGGGAGGAGGCGTGGGACATCTCGCCGTGCAACTGGCGAAATGGAGGGGCGCGCGCATCGTCGCCGTCGCCTCGGGACGACATGAACGTCTCATGCAGGATCTGCGCGCCGACGAATTCATCGACTACGCCACATCGTCGCTCGATCGTCTGGCGGGCGACGTCGATATCGTCCTCGACACGGTGGGCGGCGCAGGCAGCGGCCGCTTCATCCCGATCCTCAAACGCGGCGGCATGCTGATGCCCGTCTATCCGCTCGGCTTCGATGGGGCCGATGACGCGGAGAAGGCCGGAATCACCGTATCCACGACGCAAGTGCGCTCGCATGGCGGTCAATTGGCCGAGGCCGGCCGCCTGCTGCAGGACGGAACGGTCCGCGTCGTGATCGACAGCCTGTTCCCGCTCGCCGACGCGTCACGGGCTCATGAGCGCGCCGAAAAAGGCGGCATCCAGGGCAAGATCGTTCTGACCGTCGAATGATCCCCTCTACATTCGCAGCGCGGTGCGGCCGCCCTTACGGAAGGACAGCAATATGTTGATGGTGACCGGAACCGTCCGCCTAATGGACGGAGATGCAACGGCCTTCGCCGCCGATCTCGACAGCTTGGCCTCAGCGGCCCGCGGGCGGCCGGGCAATCTATTCTTCTCCGCGGAAGTTCACGACGGAGACGTCGCGGGCTTCTGCGTCGTCGAACTCTGGCGCGACCAGCCGTCGCTGTCGGGCCATCTAGCGGCGCGCGACACAGCCGATTTCATAAAACGCTGGGGCGAAAAGATGATCGCCGACATCCGAAAATACGATGTCGTCAACGAAAGGATGTTGATCGATCGGCAAGACTGATCGGGATTGCGTTCCAGACAGGAGTGTTCTGGCGGATGGGGTGGGATTCGAACCCACGGTACGGTTTCCCGCACGCCGGTTTTCAAGACCGGTTCCTTAAACCGCTCGGACACCCATCCGCTTCGGCTGCCCTTTTAGCAGCTTCGCGGGCGGCGTCAACATGGGTGGGGGGCCGCATTAGTCCGCATTGGGCTTCGTTAACCTCGCATTTACCATAACGAGCAATTTCCCGCCCTGCATCCCAATTCCGTTCGCAATTCCGCCTGGATGTTGGCATGTTTTTACCAACCGTAGTTAACAGAAGCGCATTCGATCGCCGGAGACGGCGGGAAGCGTTCTGAAACGAAATGAATCTGGCGGCGCGGGGCGCAGATAGCATATGGCGGTAAAGACTGAGCGGCGCGGCGCGCCTTGGGCTGGAGCGGGAAAATGGACGGCGCTGGCGGTTCTCTGCCTGTGCGTTGCGTCCTGCGGAACCACCAAGACGGTCGGCAAGAAGCGGTCGCACGGCAAGGAATATTTCGCCGAAAGCGAATATGGCGTCAAAGCCAGCCCCCGAGTCTACAAGGGCAAGCATCCCCCAAGGGCGGCGGTCGCGAAATGGTCGGCAAGCCCTACAAGGTCAAGGGCAAGTGGTATCAGCCCAAGGAAGACAAGTCCTACAACAAGGTGGGACTGGCGTCATGGTACGGCTCGGCCTTTCATGGTCGGCTGACCGCCAATGGCGAGATCTACGACCAGTATTCGCTCTCCGCCGCGCATCCGACATTTCCGCTGCCGAGCTATGCTCGCGTCACCAATCTCCAGACTGGTTCGTCCCTGATCGTCCGGGTCAATGATCGCGGCCCTTATCATCCGGGCAGAATCATCGACATTTCCGACAAGGCCGCCGACATGCTGGACATGCGTCACCACGGCACCGCCAAGGTGCAGGTGCAGTATGTCGGCAGGGCTCGGCTGGATGGTCGCGACCAGGCTTTCCTGATGGCTTCCTACATCCCGAAGGGCGAACGTATCCGCCGCAATCCCGGCGGCCAGATCGCCACGGGCGTGATGGTGGCCTCCAACGACGCGACGTTTACGCCAAGCCAGGTCGTGCGGGCGGCGCCCGTCGTTCCGAAACCGGCCGTGACGCGGGTCGCTTCGGTGGCCTATGTCGAACCCGCCGCGACGCCGGCCTGGGCCGGCGATCTCTCCGAATTCGAGACGATGGTGCAACTGCCTGATTTCGGCCCCGTTCCGGTCGAGAGGCCGCAATATACCGGGCAGAGCCTGGGCACTTTGTCGGCCTATGCGGAAATGCGCGTCGAGACGGCGCAGGCCGCACCCTTCGACGCCGTGCTGGTCGGCAAGGGCGGGCTGAACGCCGAGGCGATCCGCAAATCGGTCGAGCGCCGCAACTGAACGACCCCTTTGCAATCGCCCCGGTCGTTTCCAATCCTGGCGTCGGCCCCTTGGCGCCACAGCCAATTCGCGTAGGGTGAGGCGCGCAACACAGATCCGGATCGTCATGCCAGTCTTGCTATTTCTGTTCGCTGCGATCGTTTTTCGATCACCGGTTTCGGCGTCGTCCAGGCGGCGCCGCTGGAGACGAAGGCGAAGGAAATCCTGCTGATCGAGGAGAGCACCGGCACCGTCCTGTTCGAGCGACAGGCGGATGCGGTCATTCCGCCCGCCTCGCTCGCCAAACTGCTCACCGCCGAATATGTTTTCCGGGAGTTGAAGGAAGGGCGCATCAAGCCGGAGGATCGCTACAAAGTCTCCGAATACGCCTGGAGAACCGGCGGAGCCCTGTCGCGGACCTCCACGATGTTTGCGGCGCTGAATTCGGAGATCAGCGTCATGGATCTGCTGCGCGGCGTGATCGTCCATGCCGCCAACGACGCCTGCATCATTCTGGGCGAGGGGCTTGCGGGCTCCGACGCCGCCTTCGCCGAAAAGCTGACGGCGCGGGCCAAGGAACTCGGCCTGACCGCCACGACGCTCGCCAATTCAAACGGTCTGCCCAATCCCGGCAACAAGACGTCGATCCGCGATCTCGCGAAACTCGCCCTGCACATCCGCTCCGCCTATCCCGATCGGAAAGGTCTCTATGGCGAGGAGGATTTCGAGTGGAACAAGATCCGGCAGCGGAACCGGGTGATCAAGATGGGAATCGGATTGGACGGCATGGCGCTCGGATTCGCCGAAGGCGCAGGCTACGGCGTGGTGGCGACGACGGCGCGCAACGGGACGCGGCTTTATCTGGCGATGAGCGGGCTGACCTCGGAGAAGGAGCGCCTCGAGGAGACGCGCCGCATTCTCGACTGGGGCTTCACCAATTTCGCGCGGCGGACGGTGTTTCGCGAAGATGAAACGGTGGCCGAAGCGCCCGTTTACGGCGGCGACAAGGCTCGAGTGCCGCTCAAGGCCGACAGGAACGTGGATATCTTCGTTCCGGTCGACGCCGAAGACAAGGTCCGGGCGCGCATCCTCTACACCTGGCCGCTGACGGCGCCGGTGTCCGAGGGGCAGAAGATCGGGGCGATGGAACTCAGATTGGGAGAGCGGAAGATCCTCGAAAGGCCTGTCTACGCTTCGGCGCCGGTCGGCGCCGGATCCTTGTCGTCGCGAGCCTGGGATGGTTTGAAGGAACTGATGTTCTTCTGGCTTTGACGGATGCCGCCGGCTTGGTTATGAGCATGCAAGGCAAGAATGGAGCCCGCGCGTGGCCGCAAGACAAGGTTTGTTCGTGACGTTCGAAGGCGGGGAGGGCGCCGGCAAGAGCACCCAGATCCGGCTTCTCGCCGATCGTCTCAGACGCATGGGACTGGATGTGCTGGTGACGCGCGAACCCGGCGGCTCCCCGGCGCCGAAGCCGTCCGGCATGTGCTGCTCTCGGGCGCAGCGGAATCCCATGGCGCGCGTCTGGAGGCGATACTGTTCGCCGCGGCCCGCAACGATCATGTCGAGGAAGTGATCCGGCCTGCGCTGACCAGCGGCGCGGTGGTGCTCTGCGACCGCTTCATCGATTCGTCTCGCGTTTATCAAGGCGTCACGGGCAATCTCGAAGCCGAGTTCATGGACAATCTCGAACGAGTGGCGATCAACGGCGTGATGCCGGATTGCACTCTGATTCTCGATCTGCCCGCCTCGGAGGGCCTGCGCAGGGCAAAGGTGCGGGCCGGCGGCGAAAACGCCGCCGCTGCCCCCGATCGTTTCGAGAAGGAAGAAGTGTCCACCCACGAGAAGCGCCGCGAGGCCTTTCTCGACATCGCGGACCGCGAACCTCTACGGTGTCGCGTCGTCGACGCCGCCTGGCCGCCGGAAGCCGTGCACAACCGGATCTTCGAGATCGTCGAGAGCCTGTTGCCGATCCACTCGCACCGGGTGCGGGAGACCGGCGAAGCGTGAGCGCGGCTCCCTCCACTCTGCTCGACGGGGCGATCGCCCCGCAGGAAAACACCCGGCTGTTCGGCCATGCCGAGGCGCAGATATTCCTGGCCGAATCCTATGCGAGCGGCAAAGGACATCACGCGCTGCTGCTCGAAGGGCCGGAAGGGGTGGGCAAGGCGACGCTCGCCTTTCGTTTCGCCAACCATATCCTCGCTCATCCCGATCCTCTCGCCGCGCCGACGCAGATGTCCGATCCCGATCCGGGGCATCCGATGTTCCGCCAGATCGCCCAGGGCGCGTCGCATAATCTCCTGCATCTCACGCGGCCGGTCGACGCCAAGACGGGCAAGGCCAAGACCGCGATCACCGTCGATGAGGTGCGCCGCGCGGGGAAGTTCTTTTCACAGACCTCGGGCACCGGCAATTGGCGCATCGTGATCGTCGATCCCGCCGACGACCTCAACCGCAGCGCCGCCAACGCCATCCTGAAGATGCTCGAGGAGCCGCCGAAGCGGTCGATGTTCCTGGTGCTCTCACATGCGCCGGGCAAGCTCCTGCCCACCATCCGATCGCGATGCCTCGCGGTGAGCCTGAGGCCTCTCGGCGACGACGATCTTGTTTCGGCCTTGGCTCATCTCGGGTTATCGGCGCCGGAGCACGTGAGGGACCGGCTGCTGGCGCTGGCGGGCGGCTCGGTCTCGCAGGCCATCAAGCTGTCGAATTACGGCGGTCTCGACGTGCTGGACGCGATGAGGGCTGCTTTGGGGCAAGAAGGCCCGGCGCGCCGCCGCGCCATCCACAAGATCGCCGATGTGGTGGCCCAGAAGGACGGCGACATCCTCTACGAATTCTTCATCGACCAATTGGGCATGGAAGTGTCAGGCCGGGCCCGCGCCGCGGCCCTTCAGGGCGACGTCGCGAGAGCATTCGATCTCTCGCAATTGAAGGCGACGATGGACGAACAGATCGGCGCGTCGGACGCCTACAATCTCGATCGCAAGCAGACGGTGATCACGCTGATGGGCGAAATCGCCGGACGACTGTAAAGCGCGCAGCGCTCAGGAAATCACCAACTTGAGGCCCACCAGCGCCAGCGTGGCGGCCAGGAACGGACGGATCAGTCTATCGGGCATGCGCGGCGCGATATGGCTGCCGATGATGATGCCGGGGATCGAGCCGAGCAGCAGCGAGATCAGCATCGTCCAGTCGATTTCGCCGATCATCCAGTAGCCGATGCCGCCGACCAGCGTGAGCGGCACGGCGTGGACGATATCCGAGCCGACGATGTCGCGGATCTGCAGGCGGGGATATAGCATCAGCAGCACGGTGACGCCCAGAGCGCCGGCGCCGACCGACGTCAACGTCACCAAAGTGCCGAGAACGACGCCGAGGACGAATGTCAGCGCCGTCACCATCGACGGCGAGACCGGCGGCTTATGCTGCCGCCAATCCGTGACCCGGGCCACGATCTGATTGCGAACAACAGCAGGAAGGCCGTGAGAAACAGCATCCAGCCGAGCGAATACGTGATCAAGGAGACAGCGCCGATGCTTTTGCGATCGATGCCGGACAGAAGATAGAGCGTCACGAGGGCGGCGGGCACGCTGCCCATGCCGAGAACGCGGACGATCGCCCAGTTGATGGTCTTGTTGGCGCCGTGCACGACCGTGCCGGCGCTCTTGGTGATCGCGGCATAGAGAAGATCGGTGCCGACAGCCGTGGCGGGATGGACGTTGAACAGCACGACGAGCAGCGGCGTCATCAATGATCCGCCGCCGACACCGGTAATCCCCACGAGAATGCCGACAAACAGGCCGGAAATCGAATACAGCGGATCAATACTATGCAGGAAGTCCAACTCAATCCCTTTCGCGCGCGGTGATCGCAATGCATCGCGCCTTTCGCCTTGCCGTTTCACAACAGGGGCCCCACACTTATCCGACTAGTCGCCGATCCCGGTCGAGTCAAGCAAATGGCGCGCGCTATCCCCGCATCGCTAAGCTTCGCGTTGTTTTGGACCGGGAAATCGATTCATGTTTGCAGCCGTGCGAAATAAGGCTTAGAAGCGCTGCAACAACCGTAAACGACAAGCAAGGCATGACCGCGAATGATTGACAATTCGCCCTTCTACATCACCACCGCGATCTCCTATCCGAATGGAAAGCCGCATATCGGCCACGCTTACGAGCTGATCGCCACGGACGCCTTGGCCCGCTTTCAGCGGCTCGACGGGCGCGAGGTGTTCTTCCTGACCGGCACCGACGAGCATGGCCAGAAGATGCAGCAGACCGCGCGCGCCCAGGAGCTGACGCCGCGCGAACTGGCTGACCGCAACTCCGCCGAATTCCGCCGCATGGGCGGGCTGCTCAACGCTTCCAACGACGATTTCATTCGCACCACGGAAGAGCGGCATTACAAATCCGTGCAGGCGATCTGGACCAAGATGGTCGAGGCCGGCGACATCTACAAGGACAGCTATTCCGGCTGGTATTCGGTCCGCGACGAGGCCTTCTACCAGGAAGGTGAAACCGAGCTGCGCGCCGACGGCGTGCGCTACGGGCCGCAAGGCACGCCGGTGGAATGGGTGGAGGAGGAAAGCTACTTCTTCCGCCTCTCGGCCTATCAGGACAAGCTGCTCGCGCTGTACGAGTCCCAGCCCGATTTCATCGGTCCCGACGAGCGCCGCAACGAGGTTCTGTCCTTCGTGAAATCAGGTCTCAAGGACCTGTCGGTGTCGCGCACTACCTTCGATTGGGGCATTCCGGTGCCGGGCGATCCCAAGCATGTCATGTATGTCTGGGTGGACGCGCTGACCAACTACATCACCGCCGCAGGCTATCCGGACACGGACAATGCGCGCTGGAAGTTCTGGCCGGCGATCCATATCATCGGCAAGGACATCATCCGCTTCCACGCCGTCTACTGGCCGGCCTTCCTGATGTCGGCGGGCGTGGCGCTGCCGAAGCGCGTCTATGCGCATGGCTTCCTGCTCAACAAGGGCGAGAAGATGTCGAAATCGGTCGGCAATGTCGTCGATCCCTTCGATCTCGTCGAGCATTTCGGCTGCGACCAGGTGCGCCACTTCTTCCTGCGCGAAGTCTCCTTCGGCCAGGACGGCTCCTATAGCGAGGAGGCGATCGCCAACCGCATCAATGCCGATCTCGCCGACAATATCGGCAATCTCGCCCAGCGCTCGCTGTCGATGGTGTCGAAGAATCTCGAAGGCGTCATTCCGGAGCCCGGCCCGCTGACGGCCGAGGACGAGGCGCTGATCGCGCTGGCCGACAAGGCGATCGAGATCTGCCGCGCGGAGATGGCGACGCAGCAGATCCACAAGTCGATGTCGGCGGTCTTCGCCTTGTCTTCGGAAGCCAACAGCTATTTCGCGGCGCAGGCGCCCTGGGCCTTGGCGAAATCCGGCGATGTCGCCCGCATGTCGACCGTGCTCTATGTGACGCTCGAAGTGGTGCGCCAGATCGCCGTGATGTTGCAGCCCTATGTGCCGGCCTCGGCCGAAAAGCTGCTGGATCTCTTCGGGGAGTCGGTCACGAGCCGCGACTTCGCCTCGCTGGGCGCAAACGGCCGCGTCAAGAGCGGCGTGACGATCGCGCCGCCGACCGGCGTGTTCCCGAAATACTTCCCGCCGAAAGCGTGAGGCGGGAATGCTGATCGACACGCATTGCCATCTGGACTTTCCAGATTTCGACGCCGAGCGCGACGAGCTCGTCTCGCGCGCCCGGGCGGCCGGCGTCGCCCAGATGATCACCATCTCGACGCTGGTGCATCGCTTCGAGCGCATCAAGGCGATCGCCGAGACCTATCCGCAGGTGTTCTGCTCGGTCGGCACGCATCCCAATCACGCGCATGAAGAACCCGACATCCAGACCGACGACCTAGTCGCGCTGTCGGAGCATCCGAAATGCGTGGCGATCGGCGAGGCGGGCCTCGACTATTTCTACGACTATGCGACGCCGGAACAGCAGGCCACGGGTCTGCGCCGGCACATCGCCGCCGCCCGCATCACCGGCCTGCCGCTCGTCATCCATTCCCGCGCCGCCGATGACGACATGGCGGCGATCCTGAAGGACGAGACAGAGCGGGGCGGAGCGTTTCCCTTCCTTCTCCATTGCTTCTCGTCAGGCGCGGATCTTGCGCGCGTCGGCGTCGAGCTTGGCGGCTATGTGTCCTTCTCGGGCATACTGACCTTCCCGAAGTCGCAGGACATCCGCGACATTGCGGCGTCCGTGCCGCGCGACCGGCTGCTTGTGGAAACGGACGCGCCCTATCTCGCGCCGAAGACATGGCGAGGAAAACGCAACGAGCCGTCTTATGTGGTCAATACGGCCGAGGTGCTGGCGCAGACGATCGGCGTCAGCGTCGAGGCCGCAGCTGAAATCACCACCGAAAACGCCTTCCGGTGCTTTTCAAAGATGACGCGCGTCGCCTGACGGAGAAACACGGCCCATGAAGCGGCGCTTTACGATTCTCGGATGTTCTTCCTCGCCCGGCGTGCCGCGCATCACTGGCGACTGGGGCGCCTGCGACCCCAACAATCCCAGGAATCGTCGCACCCGCGCCGCCATGCTGGTCGAGCAATGGTCGGATGACGGCAAACCGACCTCGGTGGTGATAGACACCGGTCCCGATTTCCGCGGCCAGATGGTGGCGGTCGGCGCGGAGGATCTGCACGCCGTGGTGCTGACGCATGCCCATGCCGACCATCTGCACGGCATCGACGACGTCAGGTCCTTCGTCTACAAGAACGAGCATCGCATGCCGGTCTGGGCCGATCCGGTGACGATGGAGCGGGTGATCGAGGGCTTTCGATACATATTCGAGACGCCTGCCGGCAGTTCCTACCCGCCGATCGCGCGCAGCCATGAGATCGACATCGCCAAGACTTTCGAGGTTCCCGGGCCCGGCGGAGCGATTCCATTTCTGCCGCTGATCCAGCAGCATGGCGACGCCCATTCCCTCGGCTTTCGCATCGGCGATGTCGCCTATTGCACCGATGTCAGCGATTTTCCCGAGGAGTCTCTGGAAAAACTGGTCGGCTTGGACGTGCTGGTGATCGACTGCCTGCAATATCGCCGCCATCCAAGCCATCTGTCGCTCGAACAGGCGCTTGCCTGGATCGAGCGGATCGCTCCGAAGAGGGCTATCCTCACACATATGCATATCCCGCTCGATTACGACACGGTGATGCGGGAGACGCCCGATCATGTCGAGCCGGCGTTTGACGGGATGCGGATCGAGGTGGAGTTTTAAGCCTTCAGGGCCCAGCCGCCGACTCATCCATCGTCATGCTCGCCCTTGTGGCGAGCAACTGCAGCGGCGTCGTCGAATGCAACGCGTCTGTCGGCAGGCCCTCGGGACAAGCCCGAGAGTGACGATCCGAGATGTAAGCGGACAACGCCGCAGACAACTGCGGCGTAAACCTCAGAACAGAGACTTCAAGCTCTCGCGAATATCGCCGAGCGTCACGCCGCCCGTCTCGCGATCGAAGCTCTTGCCGGTGATCATCTCGAAGGCGTCGATATAGACCTTCGACGCCTGCTCCACCAGTTCGGCAGGAATGGCGGGAATCTCGTCTTTATAGGGGTCGCAACGCTCGGCCACCCAGGCGCGGATGAAGTCCTTGTCGAAGCTCGCCGGGCGCTTGCCGCTGTCGAGCGCCGCCTGATAACTGTCGGCGATCCAGTAGCGCGAGGAATCCGGCGTGTGAATTTCATCGGCGAGGATGATCGTGCCCTCGGCGTCGACGCCGAATTCGTATTTGGTGTCGGCGAGGATGAGGCCCTGCGCCGCGGCCCGCTCCTGGCCGCGGTCGAAGAGCTTGAGCGCATAGGACGACACCGTGTTCCACTGCTCTTCGGTCAAGAGATTCTGAGACAGGATCTCCGCGCCCGAAAGCGGCTCGTCGTGTCCGCCGTCGAAGGCTTTGGTCGTCGGCGTGATGATGGCTTCGGGAAGCTTCTCATTGTCGCGCATGCCGTCGGGGAGTGTGACGCCATACATCACCCGTTCGCCGGCCTTGTATTTGGTGAGAATCGAGGTCGAGGTCGTGCCGGCGAGATAGCCGCGCACCACGATCTCCACCGGCAGGATGTCCAGCCGCTTGCCGATCACCACATTCGGGTGCGGGTAGGAGATCACGTGATTTGGGCAGATGTCGGCGGTCAGTTCGAACCAGTGTCGCGCCGTCTGGGTCAGCACCCGGCCCTTGTAGGGAATGGCGGTCAGGATACGGTCGAAGGCCGACAGACGGTCGGTGGCGATGATGACCCTGGCGCCATCAGCCAGGTCGTAATTGTCGCGCACCTTGCCTTTGTAATAATTCGGCAATTCGGGAATATACGCATCGTCAAGCACGGGAAGCCCGGTCATCGCGCGGTCAGCCTTTCCAAACAGAGTTCGTCTGCGCAGGAGGCCCCACGCCCATGGGCCGATTAATCAGCGCCACGGGCAAAGGTCAAGCCGAAACGAGGCTTTGTCCGCGTTGCAGGTTCAATGGGTTTGCAGCGCCTTCGGCCGGTATTGCGTACGGCTTTCGGGGTCGAAATTGGCCAGAACCGCCGGATGCCGGAAGGGGTCGCCGCTTTCATCGAGCACGAGGTTCTGCTCGGAGACATAGGCGACATAGGCAGATTCCGCATTCTCGGCATACAAATGATAAAACGGCTGGTCTTTGGACGGTCTGACTTCGGGCGGAATCGAATTCCACCATTCTTCGGTGTTCGCGAATTCCGGATCGACGTCGAAGACCACGCCGCGGAACGGAAACACCCGATGCCGGACCACCTGGCCGATCTGGTATTTCGCCACTCTTTCACGCATATCCGCACCTCGATTGATGATCCCATGATTTGGTGCCGACGAGGCGGCTTTTCAAGTCGCGTCGGCCACGCCATAACAGTCTGCAAACCGGCCGCGGCATATGAAGCGGCTTTCATCGCATAAGGAGTTTTCATGGCCAATCAATGGGGTAGGGACGCCGGTCCCACCGGGCCAAATCCGGGTCGTTCGGCAGGCGCGCTGGTCGCCGCAGTTCTGGCGCTCGTGATCGGCGCCGGCGGCGGCTATGGAGCCGCCCGCTATGTCCAGGGCGACACAAGCGCGGCGGTTGAAGCGCGCGACCAGACAATCTCCGATCTGCAGACCGATCTGGACTCCGTGAGAGCCGAGGCGGACAAGGCCGCCTCGCGCGAAAAATCGCTGGAGGCCGAACTCGGCGATCTCGATGCGGAAATCAAATCCCTGCAGAGCGAGAACGATCGATTGCGCGCGGGCTCGGAGGACGACGCAGCGCTGGCGAAGGAAAGCAAGGATCTTCGCGCCCGGCTCAAGGCCGCCGACAAGGCGACCAAGGATTTCGCGGCCGCGCAAAAGGCGCTCGATCAGGCGGAGGCCGACCTTGCGATCGCTCAGAAAACCGTCGCTGCTCGAGACGCCGCGATCAAGGATCTGCGCGCGGCGCTCGCCGATGGCGGAGATGCGCAGGCGGAACTCGATCGCATCACGCGCGAGCGCGACGTCCTGGCGGCGGAACTGAGGGAAGCTCGGGCCAATCTGGGCGACGCGGGGCAATTGCAGCGTGATTTCAGAGCGTTGAAAATCGAGGCAGCGGAGCTTCGCGATCGCGTCAAACGCGAGGCGGCGGATCGCGCGCGGGCCGAGGAGAGGGCAAAGGATTTCGAAACCGACATCGTCAGGTTGACGAGACAGCTCGCGGCGCTGGAGAAACAACTGGCGGAGGCCGAGCCCGGACGACCGCGTCATGAAGAGCCCGACACCCAGCCCGACCCGCAACCGGAGAATCCCGCAAATCCGCGAAATCCCGAGGACGTGCAGAGCGCGCTCGAGGATATGCCGGGCTACGACAATCTGTCGCCCGCCAAGCAGAAGACGCTTCTCCAACTATTGAGCGATGGACAATGCGTCACGGATGCGTTGAAATCGGTTTACGGGCGCGTGCCGGCTGCGGCGTTGCGCAACTTGCTGCGCGATCTGCGCGGAGCATGCTGACGAGGAGGGAACAGATGGGTATCGCGACGTGGTTTTCCGCCGGGTTGATGTCGGCTTGCCTGTTGTTCGGCGCGCGCGCCGGCGCGGCGGAGCTCGAAAAGAACATCATGACCGGTGGACCGAAAGGCACCTATATCAAGATCGGTCGCGATATCGCCGCCCTCGGCAAGGCGTGCGGACAAACGCTGAACGTGGTGGAAAGCGCCGGGTCGCTGGAGAATTTTTCCAGCGTCCGCAAGCGCAAGAATACCCAGTTCGGCATCGTGCAGAGCGACGTGCTCGATTATCTCAAGACATTCGAGGCCAATGATCCCGAGATCCAGCAGGCGGTCAAAGGCGTGCGCATCATGTTTCCGCTCTATAACGAGGAAGTGCATGTGCTCGCCCGCACCGAGATCAAGACGATCGAGGATCTCGCCGACAAGAAAGTCGCGGTCGGCGTGCGCGACAGCGGCACCTTCCTGACGGCGACGCTGATCCTCGACATTCTCGATATCGACGCAACGCAGGTGGAGATCAACCAGGACCAGGCGCTGAAGGATCTCGAAGCGGGCAAGATCGACGCCTTCTTCTATGTCGCCGGCGCGCCGGCGGCGCTGTTCGACAGCGACAAGATCGACGGCGCTAAATTTCACCTCCTGCCGATCACCCAGGCGCCGCTGCTCGCGACCTATATCCCGGCCAGGATCGACGCCAAGTCCTATCCGTTCCAGAAGGAAGCGGTGGACGTCGTCTCGGTCAAGGCGGTGCTGATGACCTTCGATTACGACAAGACCCGCAACGCCTATCATCGCGACAGCTGCAAGGCGGTGGCGGATTTCTCCAACCTGATCGTCAACAATCTCGCGCAACTCAAGGAAAGCGGTCATCCGAAATGGAAGAGCGTCGACCTGACCGCGATCCCGCCCGGCTGGAAGGTCGGCGTCTGCGTCAAGGAGGGGCTCGCGGCGGATTACAAGCCCACTTGCGCGAAATCGGAGCCGGCGAACGCCGAGAGCGGCGAAAACGACGATTACCTCAAGCTGTTGAAAGAACGACTGAAACAGTGACTGGTGATGTTTCATCGAGCGCCAGGCGTCTCGAAGCGCCGCTCATCCGGACGAACCGTCTGCTTCTGCGGCCCTACCGGATCGAAGACTTCGAACATCTCCTGACCATCTATGGCGGCGATCGAGCGCAGTTCATCGGCGGTCGCCTCAGGCCCCGGCAGGTATGGGACGGCTTCATGAATGTGATCGGCCACTGGCCTGTCCATGGGTTCGGCGGCTGGGCGGTGGAGCTTTCCGGGACGGGCGACCTGGTCGGAGAAGTCGCCGTGCATCATCCGGTCGATTATCCCGAAGTGGAGCTCGGTTGGTTGCTATTCGAAGGTTTCGAGGGCAAGGGCTATGCGACGGAGGCGGCAGCGGCCGCGCGCGATTTCGCCTTCCGGGAGGCGGGTGTGAGCAGCCTCGTCTCCTATATCGATCCGGACAACCATCCCTCGCGGCGGCTGGCGGAGCGCATGGGCGCGGTTCTCGACCCAACAGCGCCGACGCCAAATGGCGATCCCTGCCTGGTCTACCGGCATCCGAAGTCCTGAGTTTTCTAGATCTAACTTCTGAAACGCAAATGGCGGGGAAAAACCCCGCCATTCTCATATGTTGTGGCTGAAAACCGATCAGCAGGAATAGTACATGTCGAATTCGACCGGATGCGGCGTCATTTCGAAGCGCATCACTTCCTGCATCTTGAGCTCGATATAGCTGTCGATCTGGTCGTCGTCGAACACGCCGCCGACAGTGAGGAACTTGCGGTCCTTGTCGAGGCTTTCCAGCGCTTCGCGGAGCGAGCCGCAAACGGTCGGGATCTTCTTCAGTTCTTTCGGCGGCAGGTCGTAGAGATCCTTGTCCATGGCCTTGCCGGGATGGATCTTGTTCTTGATGCCGTCGAGGCCGGCCATCAGCATGGCGGCAAAGCCGAGATAGGGGTTCTGGGCCGGATCGGGGAAGCGGACTTCGACGCGCTTGGCCTTCGGCGAAGAGCCGAACGGAATACGGCAGGAGGCCGAACGGTTACGGGCTGAGTAGGCCAGCAGGACCGGCGCTTCATAACCAGGCACCAGACGCTTGTAGGAATTGGTGGTCGGGTTGGTGAAGGCGTTGATCGCCTTGGCGTGCTTGATCACGCCGCCGATGTAATAGAGGCAGCTTTCCGAAAGACCGGCATATTCGTCGCCGGCGAAAGTCGGCTTGCCGTCCTTCCAGATCGACTGGTGCACATGCATGCCCGAGCCGTTGTCGCCGAAAACAGGCTTCGGCATGAAGGTGGCCGTCTTGCCGTAAGCGTTGGCGACCTGATGCACGACATATTTATAGATCTGCATCTTGTCGGCGTTGCGCACCAGCGTGTCGAACTTGACGCCGAGTTCGTGCTGGGCGGCGGCGACTTCATGGTGCTGCTTTTCGACCACGACGCCCATTTCGGACAGCACGGTCAGCATTTCGGAGCGCATGTCCTGCAGGCTGTCGATCGGCGGGACCGGGAAATAGCCGCCCTTGACGCGCGGACGGTGGCCGAGATTGCCGGAGTCGTAATCGGTGTCGTCGTTGGACGGCAGTTCCGACGAATCGAGCTTGAAGCCGGTGTTGTAGGGATCGGCCTTGTACTTGACGTCGTCGAACACGAAGAATTCCGGTTCCGGGCCGACGAACACGGTGTCGCCGATGCCGGAGGCCTTGAGATAGGCTTCTGCCTTCTTGGCCGTGCCGCGCGGATCGCGGTTATAGGCTTCGCCCGAGATCGGGTCGAGAATGTCGCAAAGGATGACCATGGTGGACTGGGCGAAGAACGGGTCCATGTGCACGGTGGCCGGATCCGGCATCAGCACCATGTCGGACTCGTTGATGGCCTTCCAGCCGGCGATCGAGGAGCCGTCGAACATGACGCCGTCGGCGAACATGTCCTCGTCCACGGCCGAAATGTCCATGGTCACATGCTGCAGCTTGCCCTTGGGATCGGTGAAGCGGAGGTCGACGAATTTGACGTCGTTGTCCTTGATCTGCTTCATGATGTCTTTAGCAGTCGCCATCGAAGTTTTTCCTTTGCTATGACGATGTTTCCTCCCTGCCGTTGCCCGGCAGGCATTGTCTTGTTGGGCGTCAGATCGCGTCGACGCCGGTCTCGCCGGTGCGGATGCGCACGACTTCCTCGACATTCGAGACAAAGATCTTGCCGTCGCCGATGCGGCCCGTCTGGGCGGCGTTCCGGATCGCGTCGATCACGCGTTCGACATTCTCATCCGCCAGCACGACTTCCACCTTCACCTTCGGAAGGAAATCGACCACGTATTCCGCGCCTCGATAGAGTTCGGTATGGCCCTTTTGACGGCCGAAACCCTTGGCTTCGGTCACCGTGATGCCTTGCAGTCCAACTTCCTGAAGGGCTTCCTTCACTTCATCAAGCTTGAACGGCTTGATGATCGCTTCGATCTTTTTCATGAGAAAATGTCTCTCCGCTTCTCCCGTTAAAAGCGAGTTGTTCCCGCTCGCCTCGATGAATGCACATCGCGTGCCAGATCTATACAACAAGCGCGAATTCCGCTTGAAATTCTGCAAGGCAGTCGCGATCATGCGCAAAATCGGCCAAAAAAAGAGAAAAATACGCACAACTCCCATTTTCCTGCCGGAACGGGACGGTATGTCTCATACCAGGTCAACAAGGGATGGCCATCGCGCCGAGCCCAGGGTGAAAATCTATGCAAATGATTATTATTTCATCTTATTTTGGATGTGGTGAAACGGCGGCGGTGAGAATCGCGACGCCTCGTCCGCCCCAATCTGTTTAGGCTGCTCAAACTATGAGCAATATCGGTAATATGCTAATTGAACCACAGGCTGTAGCGGCGATCGACGCCGCCTGCATCGCCTCGGGCATCTCCAGCTATGCGCTGATGCTCCGGGCGGGGCGGGCGGTCGCGGCCGCCGCGCTCCGGCGCTATCCCGGCTCACGCCGTTTCGCGGTCCTGTGCGGCCCGGGCAACAATGGCGGCGACGGCTATCTCGCGGCCTCGGCTCTGGCGGAGGCGGGCGCGGAGATCGCCGTCTTTGCTCTGGCGCCGCCTTCGACCGAAGACGCCAAACGCGCCTGCGCCGACGCGGCCTGCGCGACGCAGCCTTTGTCCGCCTATGAGCCCGCTACGGGCGATGTGGTGATCGACGCGCTGTTCGGCGCGGGTCTCTCGCGGGATCTCTCGCCGGATGTCATTACGGTCGTCGAGACCGTGAAGGCGGCGCGGGTTCCGGTTCTCGCCGTCGATATCCCTTCGGGCCTGTGCGGACATTCCGGCCGGGCGCGCGGCGGCGCGTTTGCGGCTGAGGCGACCGTCACCTTCGTCGCGGCCAAGCCGGGGCAGATCCTGCTGCCGGGCCGGGCGTTGTGCGGCGAGATCGAGATTGCCGATATCGGCGTGCCCCAGCGTTTCCTGGAGCAGCATGCGGGACCCGTACGCCTCAATGCGCCGGATCTCTGGACCGACCTCCTCGCCGACAAGTCCTCCGCTGGACACAAATACAGCCATGGCTCGCTGGCCGTCTTCTCGGGCGGCGCGATGCAGACCGGAGCGGCCCGCTTGTCGGCGTTCGCCGGCCTGCGCGGCGGCGCAGGGCTCGTGACCGTGATCAGCCCAGCCGAGGCCGCTTCCGTCCACGCCGCGCAACTGACCGCCGTGATGCTGAAGACGGCGGACAATGTTGGGGATCTCGAAGCCATTCTCGATGACGCCAGGCTGAACGCCTTCGTGCTGGGGCCGGGCTTCGGCGTCGGCGAACAGGCGCGGGATTTCGCCCGCATGGTGAAGGATCGCCGCGTCGTGCTGGACGCCGACGCCATCACCAGCTTCCGCGAAGACCCCGACGCGCTCTTTTCAGCTTTCGCAGGGGAACCGCGCCTCGTGCTCACGCCGCATGATGGCGAATTCGCCCGGCTCTTTCCTGATCTCGCATCGGATGAGGCTCTCTCCAAAGTCGATCGGGCGCTTGCCGCCGCCGCGCGCGCCAATGCCGCCGTGATCCTGAAAGGCGCAGACACGGTGATCGCCAGCCCCGACGGACGCGCCGCGATCAACACCAACGCGCCGCCCTGGCTCGCGACCGCCGGCTCCGGCGACGTGCTGGCGGGTCTCTGCGGCGCGCTTCTGGCCCGTGGCCTGCCGGTCTACGAGGCGGCCTGCGCCGCGGTCTGGCATCATGGCGAAGCGGGGAGCCGCGCGGGCAGGGGCCTGACCGCCGAAACACTCATCAATTTCATTGATGTCTGATCCGACAAACTTGGCTTTGTCCTTGTCGCCGATCGGGGGTATGGCGGAGAAAAAGGAGCCCGTCATGAAGCCCGTTCACATACTCCTGCTGGTTCTCGTCGCCGCCGTCTGGGGCTTCAATTTCGTGGTCATCCGTCTGGGGATCGACAATTTTCCGCCGATCTTCTTCTCGGCGCTGCGCTTTCTGTTCGCCGCCATTCCGCTCGCGCTGATCCTGCCCAAGCCGGATGTGCCCTGGCGGATCATTATCGGCATCGGCCTGGTGCTGGGTGTCGTGAAGTTCTCGCTGCTGTTCCTCGGCATGAGTGTCGGCATGCCGGCGGGGCTCGCCTCTCTGGTGCTGCAGAGCCAGGCCTTCTTCACGCTTATTCTAGCGGTTCTTGTGCATGGCGATCGGCCGCGTCCGACCCAGATCGCCGGCATGGTCGTCGCGTTCTCCGGCGTCGCGCTGATCGCCTCGACGGTCAGTGGCGATCTCACCGCCACGGGCTTGGCGCTCTCGATCGGCGCCGCCATCGCCTGGGCCTGCTCGAATCTGTTGATGAAGAAGGCCGGCGCGGTGGACATGCTGAGGCTGATGGTCTGGGTGAGCCTCGTCGCACCGGTTCCGCTGCTCGCGATTTCCCTCGCCTTCGAAGGCTGGGAGCGAGACTATCAGGCGCTGACGCATGTGACCTGGTCGGGGGCAGGGGCGGTGATCTATATCGCCTATCTCGCCACGATCTTCGGCTTCGCCGTCTGGGGCGCGATGATCCGCCGCTATGGCGTCGCCACGGTCGCGCCCTTCTCGCTGCTGGTGCCGGTGTTCGGCATGAGTTCGGCGGCGGTCGTGCTCGGCGAGGCCTTCGGGCCGATCCGCATCATCGCCGCGCTGCTGATCGTCGCGGGGCTGGCGCTGAACGTCTTCAACCCCGCCTGGCTGCGGCCGCGCGCGACGGCGGCCTGACGATCAGAGCAGGCGGCTGGTGCGCAACTGGCCGGCCTGGGCCAGCACCGGATAGGCGATCGACACCAAGAGCGAATTGATCTCCTTGAGATCGCGCATCGTGTCGATATGAATCGAGGAGGAATCGATGCTGGCGCGGTTTTCGCCCAGGCGCTTGATGTGATTTTCCTCGCTGACCCGCACCATGTCGCGCACCACTTCCTTCTCTTTCACCAGCTGACGCGCATGTTCGAGATCACGATTGACCAGCAGGTTGAAGGCGAGGCGGGCGTTGCGCAGCACGCGCTGATGCATGGCGGTCAGCTCATGCAGGCCTTCTTCGGAGAAATTCGCGCCGCGCGCATCCTTCTTGCGCGCCTTGGCCAGCATGTTCTGCGAAATGATGTCGCCGACCTGTTCGAGATTGATCGTCGCTTCCAGCAGATCCTGCTGGCGTCGCGCGGCGTCCTCCGGCAATTCGTTTCCGGAGATCTTGGCGAGATAAAGTTTTATATTGCGGTTGAAGCGGTCGACGCTGTCGTCGAGACGTTCGATCTGCGTCATCTGCTGGGCGTCGGGGCGAAGGAAGGCGTCGAAGACACGCGTCAGCATCACTTCGATGCGGTCGCACATACCCACCACTTCGCGCGTGGCGTTGTCGAGGGCGCGCGGGGGATTGGAGATGTCTGAGGGATCGAGCGCCGTCAACAGGGCCGCGTCACTATTATCTTCTTCCTTGACGTCCGAGGGGAGGGCGTTTTCCAGCATCGCCGCTAATGAGCCGGCGAATGGCAGGCCGATCAACAGCACCGCCGCATTGGCGATGACATGCACCCAGACCACGGCGTCCGCCGTCGTCTCGAAATAGATTTCCGGCCGGAACTGAAAACTCAATTGCAGAATGAGACCTGCGACCATGCCCAGACCGCGAATGGCGACATTGCCCAAGGGCGCTATGCGGGCGGCCTTCACCTCGCCGCGGGTCAGCACCGCGCCGATGACGGCGCCGCCGAAATTGACGCCGAGCACGAAGGGAATGATCAGTTCATTCGGCACCAGCCCATGGCTCGACAGCGAGGCGAACAGCAGGATCGAGGCGACGCTGCTGTGAAACAGCCAGGCCATCAGCGCCGCGAGCGCGAAGGCGGTGATCCAGTCCTGCTGCAGATAGCCCATGATGATCGGCAGGACATGGCTTTCCTTGAGCGGGGCGGAGGCTTCGCCGATCAGCCGGAGCGACAAGAGCAGAAGACCAAGGCCGAACAGGATGCGGCCCATCTCCCGCCACCGTCGCGACGTCGTGCGATAGGCGATGGTGCCGGCGATCATCAAGAGCGGCACGAGCAGCGACAAATCCCGCCGAAGGATACGGGTGACGAAGGCGGAGCCGAGATCCGCGCCGAGCAGCGCCGAAATGCCGACGGTCGAACTAACGAAGCCGGACGCGGAAAAACCCGAGACGATCAGCGCCACCGCCGTCGAGCTCTGCAGCGCGATCGCCAGAAAGAAGCCGGCCGCCGCTGCATTGACGCGGTTGCCGAGCGCATAGCGCAGCTTTTCCCTCAGCATGTCGCCATAAGCGCGCTCGACGCCGGTGCGCACCATGCGCGTGGCCCAGAGCAACAAAGCGACGGCGCCTGCCAGATTGATGAAGATCACCGAACCGCTCAAGGGCGAGGCCTCCGGAAAACAGAAAGGATCGATACGTGAATTTGAAAAATATCACGTCGACCTGTATCGGGCCTTTCTATCGTCCGTTCAATCCCAATCGCGGCGTCACTGTCTCGCAAGCGGCGTTTATGACAGTTTTATGACGGTGCGTATGCTTGAACCAAGGGGGACGCGGGCGAGGCGTCCGCTACTCCGCCGCCTGCCGCTTCTGCGGACGCCGCCCCAGCAGTTCCTTGAGAAACTGGCCGGTATAGGAGCGCTCGACCTTGACGATGTCCTCGGGGACGCCCTGGGCGATCACCTCGCCGCCGCCATCGCCGCCTTCGGGACCGAAATCGAGGATCCAGTCGGCGGTCTTGATGACTTCGAGATTGTGCTCGATCACCACCACGGAATTGCCTTGGTTGACCAGTTCGTGCAGCATTTCCAGGAGCTTGACCACATCGTGGAAATGCAGGCCGGTGGTCGGCTCGTCGAGAATGTAGAGGGTGCGGCCGGTGGAGCGCTTGGAGAGTTCCTTGGCGAGCTTGACGCGCTGCGCCTCGCCACCCGACAGCGTATTGGCCTGCTGGCCGACCTTGATATAGCCCAGCCCGACATCGCGCAGCGAGATCAACTTGTCGCGCACGGCAGGAACCGCGGCGAAGAAATCGCAGCCTTCCTCGACCGTCATGTCCAGCACGTCGGAGATCGACTTGCCCTTGAAGGTGACGTCGAGCGTCTCGCGATTGTAGCGCTTGCCGTGGCAGACGTCGCAGGTGACATAAACATCCGGCAGGAAGTGCATTTCGATCTTGATGACGCCGTCGCCCTGGCAGGCTTCGCAGCGGCCGCCCTTGACGTTGAAGGAGAAGCGCCCCGGCTGATAGCCGCACGCCTTGGCTTCCGGCAGACCGGCGAACCAGTCGCGGATCGGCGTAAAGGCGCCGGTATAGGTGGCGGGGTTCGAACGCGGCGTGCGGCCGATCGGCGATTGGTCGATATCGATGACCTTGTCGATATGCTCGAAACCGTCGATGCGCTCATGCTCGGCCGGATTTTCGCGCGCGCCCATCACCCGGCGCGCCGCCGCCTTATAGAGCGTCTCGATCAGGAAGGTCGACTTGCCGCCGCCCGACACGCCCGTCACGGCAGTGAACACGCCCAGCGGAATGGCCGCCGTGACATTCTTGAGATTGTTGCCCTTGGCGCCGACGACCTTGATCTCCTTGCCCTTCTTGGGCTTGCGTCGCTCGCGCGGAACATCGACCGAGAGTTCGCCGGAGAGATATTTGCCGGTCAGCGAATTGGGGTTGGCCATGACCTCCGCCGGGGTGCCTTCGGCCACGACGCGGCCGCCATGCACGCCGGCGGCCGGGCCGATATCGACGACATGGTCGGCGGTCAGGATCGCGTCCTCGTCATGCTCGACCACGATGACGGTATTGCCGATGTCGCGCAGATGCTTGAGCGTGTCCAAAAGGCGGGCGTTGTCGCGCTGGTGCAGGCCGATCGAGGGTTCGTCGAGCACATAGAGAACGCCCGTGAGACCGGAACCGATCTGCGAGGCCAGCCGGATACGCTGGCTTTCGCCGCCCGACAGCGTGCCGGAATTGCGCGCCAGCGTCAGATAATCCAAGCCGACATCGTTGAGGAATTTCAGGCGGTCGCGGATTTCCTTGAGGATGCGGGTGGCGATTTCGTTCTGCTTGGCGTTGAGCTTGTCCGGCAGGCCCAAGAACCAGTCGTTCGCCGCCCGGATCGACATATTCGACACCAGGCCGATATGCTTGCCGTCGAGCTTCACCGCCAGCGCTTCCGGCTTCAGGCGGAAGCCTTTGCAGGCCGGGCAGGGGGCCTGGCTCATATAACGCTCGATCTCTTCGCGCGACCAAGCGGAGTCCGTTTCTTTCCAGCGGCGTTCGAGATTGGGGATGATGCCTTCGAAGGTTTTCGTCGTCTGATAGCTGCGCGCGCCGTCGGCATAGTTGAACGTCACCTCGCGATCGCCGGTGCCATTGAGAATGGCGGTCTGCGCCTCGGTGGACAATTCGCTCCAACGCGCCGAGAGCTTGAAGCCATAGGCCTTGCCGAGGCCCTCGAGCGTCTGGTTGTAGTAAGGAGAGGTCGACTTGGCCCAGGGCGCCACCGCGCCGTCGCGCAGCGTCCGCTCCGTCTCGGGCACGATCAGGTCCGGATCGATCTTCTGCTGGGTGCCGAGACCGTCGCAGGAGGGGCAGGCGCCGAAGGGATTATTGAAGGAAAACAGCCGCGGTTCGACTTCGGGAATGGTGAAGCCGGAGACCGGGCAGGCGAATTTCTCCGAGAACATCACCCGTTCATGCGTTTCGTTGAGCGACTTGTTGGCCGAGCCGCCCTCGGCGGTGTCTTCCTTCGGCAAAGGCTTGTCGGCGAATTCGGCGATCGCCAGCCCGTCGGCGAGCCTGAGGCAGGTTTCGAGACTGTCGGCGAGACGCGAGGCGATATCGGGGCGCACGACGATGCGGTCGACCACCACGTCGATGTCGTGCTTGTACTTCTTGTCGAGCGTCGGCGCCTCGGCGATTTCATAGAACTGCCCGTCGATCTTGACGCGCTGGAAGCCCTTCTTCATGAGCTCCGCCAGTTCCTTCTTGTATTCGCCCTTGCGGCCGCGAACCAGCGGCGCGAGGATATAAAGCCGGGAGCCCTCGGGATAATCGAGAATGCGATCGACCATCTGGCTGACCGTCTGGCTTTCGATCGGCAGGCCGGTGGCCGGCGAATAGGGCACGCCGACGCGGGCGAAGAGCAGGCGCATATAGTCGTAGATTTCGGTGACGGTGCCGACGGTCGAGCGCGGATTGCGCGAGGTGGTCTTCTGCTCGATCGAAATGGCCGGCGACAGGCCCTCGATGAGATCGACATCGGGCTTCTGCATCATTTCCAGGAACTGCCGGGCATAGGCCGACAGGCTCTCGACATAACGACGCTGCCCCTCGGCATAGATCGTGTCGAAGGCGAGGGAGGATTTGCCCGATCCCGACAGGCCGGTCATCACGATCAGCGAATTGCGCGGCAGGTCGAGATCGACCCCTTGAGGTTGTGTTCACGCGCGCCGCGGATGGAAATGGTCTTGAGTTCGCTCATGATGCCTGTGTCTCGCCTGTTCTTTCGCCCTTATACGCCCATGCCGCGCGCGGAGGTCGCCGCCATCAGGCAAAACCCCGATTTTCCACAAAGTCGATTCTGTTGACTGCCGCACGAAAAACGACTAGAACAAAATGCGAACAATTGGAAGCCCCGGATTTTCTGTGGATTGGACGCATGGAGGGGCGCGCCGGTTCCCTTGAAGGGTTATTCTTCGCCCCTCAGTTGATGGACGGCGGTTTGCCGATTTTGTGGATAGGATTTAGCGATGGCGGGCAGTGTAAACAAGGTCATTCTGGTTGGCAATGTCGGCGCGGACCCCGAAATCCGCCGCACTCAGGACGGGCGTCCGATCGCCAATCTTCGCATCGCCACATCGGAAAGCTGGCGCGACCGCAATTCCGGCGAGCGCAAGGAAAAGACCGAATGGCACAATGTGGTCGTCTTCAACGAGGGCCTCTGCAAAGTGGTCGAGCAATATGTAAAGAAGGGCGCCAAGCTCTATATCGAGGGCGCGCTGCAGACCCGCAAATGGCAGGACCAGACCGGCAATGATCGCTACACGACCGAAGTCGTGCTGCAGGGCTTCAATTCGACTTTGACCATGCTGGATGGCCGCGGCGAAGGCGGCGGACGCGGCGCGTCCCAGGGCGGCGGCTACGACGATATGGATTCCGGCTTCGGCGGCGGTTCCGGCTATGGCGGCAACGATCGGGCCGGCCGCTCCCCGCAGCCCAGCCGCGCGCCGCAGAGCGCGCCGTCCTTCTCGCGCGACATGGACGACGATATCCCGTTCTAGGAGAGAGTGATCAGCTTTTTGTAAAATAAACAGCTGATCTGTCTGAATACGCTACGTGAATCAAAGTTGCACCTTCTCGTATCGGTTGGCCTGTCTTTCGTCAGGTGGGTAGTTACCGTTTTGCAAACTTAGAAGGTCGGCTTCTGTCGTTCCCGGTTGACTAACATGAAATTCACGGATACACGGGTTGGCTGATATGTATGCCGGCCGCATACCGTTCAATGATGTTTGATGTTTACTCAGCATAGCTGGATATTGAGCATCATTAAACGGTATGCGGCCAGCGTACCTATCGATGAAGAACGAAAATCCACTCATTGTTCGTTGGTCCCGCTTCTCTAACGGCGAGCGGATGCCCTTCCTTGTCAGGGCGTCTACCGGCGTACCTATCGACGCTCCGAGTTTCTGGATCACTGCCCACCGACGGGCGGTTGGAACGCAACCCAACACACTTTTCAATGAACTCCGCTCCCTTATGGTATTTTACCTTTGGGCGACTCTGCGTGGAACCGATATTGAAGAGCGCCTGCAGCGGGGAACGTTCTTCGACCTCTCCGAAATCATCGACCTTGTGAATATATGCGGCTGGAAGCTTGATGATCTTATGTCCGCGCTCGAGCGACGGTCGTCAAACTTTACTACGTTGTCCGGCCTCATACCGAAGAGCGGCGTACAATCTGGCGAGAAGCGCAACCGCCTGAGTGTTATCCGTTCATTCCTCGAATTCACCAGTTCCGACCACCTTTCGCGGCTGCAAGCA
The DNA here is from genome assembly GCF_014158035.1 of Rhizobium sp. G21. GTDB lineage: Bacteria > Pseudomonadota > Alphaproteobacteria > Rhizobiales > Rhizobiaceae > Rhizobium_E. Next base: position 364,380 of record NZ_JACFXW010000001.1, read on the forward strand.
TGGCCGGATGAGTGGGCGGTCTACCGAGCTATGCGGGACGAGTGCCTGAAACATTTCGCACCCCTTATCAGGGGCCTGCGTGCACCAAACCGCGACGACGTTGGCGAGCGGGAAGGACTTGATCGGGATGTGCTGGTGCGGCTCCGTGCGGTTATCGATCCCGATCACCCGGATAACCCCTTTGAGCCACAAGTTCGCTTTCGAAATTTTTTGATAATTCGGTTGTTTATCGAACTAGGCATCCGGCGCGGCGAGCTTCTGGGTGTAATGCTCAACGACTGCGATGTGACCGGTCCGAGAGGTTACATTACCATCCACCGTCGTCCAGACAATGTCCACGATACGCGATTGGGCTCAGGTGTGGCGACGAAGACTGCGGCACGTAAGCTAGAGTTAAGCCCACGCACGGCGCAGCTTGTTTACGAGTGGATCGCTTATCACCGTAGGAAGCTACCACAGGCGGCCAAGGGGAAAGCGCAATTTCTAATCCTTAGTATTCCGACAGGTAGACCGATGTCGCCGTCGAACATCAACAAGATATTCGAGGCTCTTCGGAAGCGCGTTCCCGGTCTGCCGGACGACGTCTCCCCTCATATCCTCCGGCACTCATGGAACGACACGTTCTCCGAGTACATGGACAGCCATGGCGTGTCCCAAGAGGACGAGGTGAAATGGCGTACCAAGATCATGGGCTGGCGAAATGAGAAATCGGCGCGCTCCTACCTTCGTCGAACCGTTGCACGCAGGTCCAACGAGGTCCTCCGCGTCATGCATGACGATCTCGACATCCGCTTCGCAGAAGAAAGGAAAGACCAGTGATCCCGCGTCAGAAAATTAGCTCGTCCGATCACCAGCCGCCACTTCCGCCAGTCGCGATGACAATCGAGGGAGTGGAATTCGACCCACGAGAAGACGATTGGGAGGTCGCAGGTCTCGGGGACGAGTGAAGTTAAGGTTCGGCGTTTTCGGCAGTTTTTCAGAACGTGTCGTCCACCGTTTAAAGTGGGCGTTTGTGCTGGCCTTGCAGAACAAGTCGTACTCACATGCGATCAGCCAATACTACCGCTTTCGGTCTTTTTACAAAATAGTCTTAGAAAATCCCGACACAGTCCACCACCGAATTGAATTAGCTCATGTTTTGATTTTTCAAGGCCACTTAACGTTTAAAACAGAATGGTATCTAGGCGTCGTTCGGATTTTGTTGACCGACATGAGCACCCAGGGTTTTGGTATCGCGTCCGACGAGGTGATCGAGTATCTCGCTGCCGCGACCATTCGTGGCAATATTAAAGGGACTTCGATCCGGACGCGCGATCCCGAGAAAGGGGCGTTCATCGACACCGAGCTTCTCGTGATCCAGTCGGCTTTAAACGATGCCTACGCGAACGGAGAGATCGAACTCGACGACTTCGCGATAACTTGGCTTTTTCTTGCCTTCGGCCCTCGGCCGGTCCAGGTCGCCGCCTTGAAGGAGAAGGACCTTCTTGTCTCTGAAAATGACGAAGGGCGTCTTTATGCACTCCGCATACCTCGCGCGAAGCAGCACGGCCAGAAGGCTCGAGACTCCTTCAAGACTCGGTACTGCGGCAAACAGGTGGGAAATGTGCTGGATAGCGTCATCGCGGCGAACATGGAGCGTCGCTCCAAGCATCCGTTTGCCGGTGAGGATTGGCCGATGTTCATGGCGACGGGGCCGGGAAAGCTTCCCGGAATGGCTTGGCATTTGACATCCCAAGAAGTTGGCAGGGTCGTCAGTCGTACGATCGGACGCATAACGGGACTGAAGACAAACGCGCGTCGGTTCCGCTTCACCTTGGCCCAACGCGCCGTGGATGACGGCAAGGACAAGCATACTGTTGCGGAGCTTCTCGACCACTCGGACACCCAGAACGTTGAAGTATACTTCGAAGCCAGCCCAGCGATGGTCCTCCGTCTCGATCGTCATCTGGCGATGGAGATGGCACCGCTCGCTCATGCGTTTGCCGGTGTCGTCGTCGTCACCGAAAGGGAGGCAAGGCGGGGTGATGATCGCTCAAGCCGCATCTTCGACAGGTCGCTAAACAACGTCTCGGAGGCGCTCGGAACATGTGGTCAGATGAGCTTCTGCGGCTTAGCCGCTCCGTTCGCCTGCTATACCTGTCGCCACTTCCAGCCGTGGATTGACGGTCCGCACGAAGAGTTCATGGCAGCCCTGATCGCCGACCGTGACCGGCTGGAAGCGGAAGGTTATTCACCGAAGATTTACGCGATCAAGGATCGAACCATTTTGGCGGTCGCCGAGGTCATCCAGCTCTGTGTCGCCGAAAAGGAAATCAGGGCGGAGGTGGCCGGATGACCGGGAATGTTGTCAAGTTAGTCGCCGAAGGAATCGAGTATCCCGCCGACCGCGTACAGAACTTCATCACGTTAGCGCGGGCGATCGACGTGTTGATTCCTCATGGCGCTTGGGCGATGGACCTGTGGCAGGTTGGCGCGTCATTTGTCACAAAGGGACAAAATAGGGACAGCCGCATTCTATCGTTTTACAACCGCGATACGACCCTCACCAACAGGCAGGATGTCGTGGGTGGCGCGCCCTTGGCGACTGGTATCAAGGAGTTTGCAAAGGCTTACATCCGATACTTGCACTCGTCATCACCTGTCGCGTTCGAAAACACCATGAAGCGACTGGGTGCATTGCAGTTCATAGAGGCTGCCTTCAGGTCGATACGAACGGAACCAGTCATCGAAAATCTGAACGTCACCGTCCTCAACACCGCCGTCGCGTTGGCGAAGGACGGCGTCGGAGCCGGACGTCACTACCAGTTCGCGCTTTACATCCAGCAGGTCCATCGATTCTGCATGGACCGAAAATTCCTAAACGCCCCGTTCCAGTGGAAACACGGAGTAACGAAGCCGAAGGAAAAAACCGAGTCTCTGGGACGTGAAGCGAAGGAATGGCGTGAGAAAAAGCTGCCGAGCCCAGCTGCCTACGGGGCGCTGGCACATATTTACCGGCATTCGAAGACATTCGTTGATCGTCTCTATTCTGCAATCAGTGCGATTTTCGTCGCTATCCCGATCAGGGTCCATGAGGTGCTGCAGCTTCGCGTCGATTGTGAGGTCTTTGAGAAGATCAAGAACCCTGAGGTCGGCGAGATGGTGGACGTTTACGGCATCCGAACCTCTCCGGGGAAAGGCAATCCCCCTCAGGTAAAGTGGGTTCCGACGCAGATGGTATCGGTAGTTCAGGAGGCGATAGCCCGCATCAGGAAATGTGCTCGGAAGCACGGGCCGTGGCAAAATGGTATGAAAGCAACCCGACGAGACTGTGCCTCCCGGGTGACCTTGAAAGGCTCCGTGCTCTCGATTGGCTAGGCCTTCCCGAATTACAGGAGCTGACGGGCATAACTTCTAGGAATGGAGTCAACAAGTTCCTGCGAAATTGGGACCTAAATACCCCCGTGGGATCGGAAAAACGCCAGTGCCGCGTTCGTTTCGAGTTGTTGGAAGAGCGCTTGATCGCAGAACTCCCGAAGGACTTTCCTTACTTCAACAAGGTCGAAGATCAACGCTATTCAGAGACGCTGATCCTTCTAATGCTGAATCAGGCGCATCTTCAGAGAACTACCAATCGCACCTTGGTTGAGAAGGTGACGGTCCAGTCTTACGACCACTGGCTTTCAGGCCACGATGGGGGAGGAAGCCGAGCGTGTTCGACCGCTGGGACTTCAAGGAGAACGACGGCAGTCCGATTCAGATCAGCAGCCATGCCTTCCGTCATTGGCTGAACACGGTCGCCCATCTGAAAGGAATGAGCGATCTGGAAGGTCATCGCGAGATGCTTCTCGACCCTTTCCGTGGCTTCCCAGAAGACGTGGCTTGCCGACAGGATGCCAGACTGATCTAGGACGTCGAGTGCCTCCCACAAGACGACCGTCCCCGTCGAATAATGGCTGTCGGCCAAAAGCAGCTGCTCGCTGCCGGGGCGCGGGTCAGAGAGAGCCTCCCAACGATCCGTCGCAAGCATGTGGTCAATGTCCCATCGCAACGTTGCGCGGGACCCGTCATCAAGCCTTGAACGGACTGTGAAGCTTCGGCACTGAGACCAGCTTGCCATCTTTAGTCCCAGACCAAAACGTCCGAGATCGGACAGTTGGCGAGGGTCCTGAGGGTTTCGGCCGAGACGCATGGCCTCCAGTAACCTGTCTTCCGACATGCCGTCGCCGTTGTCCGAGACTGATATGAACGACTGCTTCCCACTCCAGTTGAAGCCGATATCGATCCGACTGGCGTTCGCCGAAATGCTGTTATCCACTATGTCGGCCAGCGCAGTTTGCAGCGTGTAACCGACATTTCTGAGGGACAGAAGCATCGCACTGGGGGAAGGTGTTAGATCATGTGTTTCATTGCTTCCCAAGACCGACTTCCGTCCGGTAGATTTGAAAACGGTTGACACAGGAATCATGCGCCGCGACTCTACAACTTTAGTGCGCCACATGATTCTCGTTTGTATCGTAGTAGTGGCATATTGGGATTGGAAGCGGAATGATCGGAATCGACTTGTTTTCAGGAGCCGGCGGCATGTCGCTAGGCGCTGAAATGGCAGGCCTTAAAACAAAGCTCGCCGTCGATTTCGACGCTTCCGCCTTCGCCACCTATGCACACAACCATCCGGACACGTTCGTGCTCCAAGCCGACGTTCAGAACCTGCTGGACATTTCGGTGCCGTTCGCCAGCAAGGATATCGTGGTATACGGAGGGCCGCCCTGTCAGGGGTTCTCGACTTCGAACCAGCGAACCCGGAGCGCGGAGAACGATAAAAACTGGCTCTACCGGTCCTTTATCAACTTCGTCAAAAAGATTCGTCCAGGCTGGGTAATTTTCGAGAACGTTCGCGGTATCCTGGAAACCGAAGGTGGAATGTTCGCCGAGCAGGTCGAAGCTGACATCCGGGCGTTAGGGTACGACACGAAGAAAGGACTTCTGAACGCTGCGGACTTCGGCGTTCCGCAAGTCCGCTCCCGATTTTTCCTGATCGCACGACTTGGCGCTCACGCTCCCGAATTGCCCACACCACGAGGCGCGCCTTTCGTCACGGTCGATGAGGCTTTTGCCGATCTGCCGGAGCTGACAAACGGCGCTAGTGTTTCAAGGCTGCCTTACAAGAGCGCGGCTACTTCCGCCTATGCGCGTCTGATGAGAGGAAGCGCGTCGGAAAGCGAGAACAACCTTGTATCACGCAATTCCGACTACGTTATCTCTCGTTATCCTTACATACCGCAAGGTGGCAACTGGGCTGACATTCCCGAAGAGCTCATGACGAATTACCAAGACCGATCCAGATGCCATACAGGCATCTATCGTCGCCTACGACCGGATGCGCCTTCTTCGTGATCGGTAACTTCAGGAAGAACATGCTGATTCATCCCCACGAGCATCGTGGGTTGTCGGTACGCGAAGCCGCACGGCTTCAGTCATTTCCGGATAGCTTCGTCTTCAAGGGGTCGATAGGTCTCCAGCAACAGCAAGTAGGGAACGCTGTTCCACCACTATTGGCAAAAACAATATTCGAAACAGTCATCGAGGCTCATCGTGGATACACCCACGTCATCGCTGCCTGAGGGCCGATACGAGGAACGATACCTGGCCTTCATCGATGTGCTCGGCTTCTCCGATATGATAAGAAAAACCAGGGAGCAGCCGAAGCTAATAGCCGTGGTGCACGAAGCACTTGTTGGGATTACGACGACAGCTCTATCGTCCAGGTCCTCAATTCTCGGAATCCAGGCAACCAGCTTCTCTGATAACGTTGTTATCTCACTGCCGCTATCGGGGCCTGGGTTGTTTCACCTATTTGGGCTCATGAATAACTTCAGCCAGGAACTTCTTGGACTTGGAATGCTATTCCGCGGGGCGATCGCGAAAGGGGCTGCGCTTCACACCGAAGACGTGATCTTTGGCCCCGCCCTGGTTGAGGCGTACAATCTCGAAACAAAGGTGAGCCTGCACCCGCGAATCATGCTGAGTGATCCCGTTCTCGAAGACGCGAAGAGATATGCTGGGAAGTCCACCGATCAATTCAATCTTTTCAAGCGCCTCGTGCGAGAGGACCCTTTCGATGTGCCATATCTAAACTTCTTTACCGAGTGGGAGGAGGACGATGTTGCTTGGCAACCCGGGTCACTGGCAAAGCTCAACGTGCTCCGCGTCATCATCGAACGAGGCCTAACGGAGAACGCCAAGAACCCGAATGTCGCCGAGAAATATAGATGGATGGCAAGGCAGCTTGATCAGTTTGTAATGTCTAAGCGGTTAGGTGCGAAAGTGCCCAAAATCGAAGCGTACTAGGCCTGTTGAGCTTGACGACGCAGAAAGCTGACGCGCAATTAAAATTGCAATGTTAACGCGCTCTCAAGCATCCAACTGTCCGCGTCAAACACTCTATGTCTCGTTGGCTCAGCTATTGCGAAAGCTGAATCTGAGCACTCAAACTGACCGCAGAAATTCCAAAATACACTTGTTTTTCAAAAGAAGGGGGAGCACTTGCAAAATAATCTTAACATTCGAGGCGAGCCTATCCAATCCGTCTACTCAGGCTTCCGCCGAGGTCAGTATGTCGTAAATAGAAGATATCAACGTAAGCTAGTTTGGAAGAAATCAGAAAAACAAAAGTTCATTGACTCGATAATAAACCAATATCCAGTGCCCCTCTTTCTAGGTGTAACGTTTCAGGACCTAAAGAAGGGGCAGTGCTTTGAAATTCTCGATGGCATGCAGCGATTAGAGGCCATTACGTCGTTCATTGAAGGCCGCTACAGTGTAAATGGAAAGTTTTTGATCTCTCTGTAATATCTGAAACCAATGATTTATTAAAGAACGGCGTGCTTCGACAGAACGTGCCTATGCTAGATAGAGAAACTTGCTCAGCTATATTAAGCTATCCTCTACCCATCTCTACAACGGTATACTCCAGCTCTTCCAACGTGGATGAAACGTTTCGCCGCATCAACACCGGGGAATTCGCCTATCCCGCCACGAAGTACGACAAGCAGGAGCCTTGGGAGAATTTGCCCAGTTGGTGAGAAGATGCGCAACCTATATCCGGGGAGACACCTCTCACTTAGATATCGTAGACCTGAAAAATATGCATGAGATATCTCTAACTCATGACGATCTTGACTACGGCATCAAGATACGAAAGACGTTCTGGAGCGCATTTCATATCCTTACGGAAGAGAATATACTGGCGTCGCGGGACGAAGAACTGATCGCGCATACGCTTTTGTTTATTCTCTTTAAAGAGGATGCGCAGACCTCTTCGAAGTACCTAGACTCGGTGTATTCGCCAGGAGAAAAGCTGAATTCAGACGCCAGCGATGCAGTGCTGAAAATCGGCGTCGAAAATCTCTATCGGTGCTTCTGCCATACCTTTGACACTCTAAAGGCGATCCTGGAGGAAGGTAACACAAACCTCGCCCAGCATCTGTATTCAGGTGATGCGCAAAAGATTGGTCAGGCCTATCAAGTTATATTTTTAACAATGTACCGGAAGCTCATTGTTGAAAATAAGCAGGTCACCAGCAATCGGAAAATAAATAACAAGCTCAAGGGTATCGCATCTGAGTGCATGCCAATTCTGTTCAAAGACGTGAAGTGGATGAATAGACATCGCATCCAGCTGATAGATGCTGTGTCAGGTGTTCTGTCTGACTTTTTTCCGAAAACAACTCCACCGATCCGGCGACTCAGTCATGGCTCGAGAGCTTTGAAAACATATTAAACCAGTCACGTACGGAGAATGTGTGCTACGACTTTAAGTGCGGCTTACAAGATCTGAGGTCAGACGTTAAGAAGCAACCTGATGATATTGAAAAAATACTTAAAACACCTTGTGCAATGCATAATTCTCATATTGGTTCTAGTTATGTGCTTCTAGGCGTTGCTGACAATCATGCATCGGCGTCACAGCATGAGAAGGTCTTCGGGGCTAGAGCCAGAGTATATGATGAGTTTCATATTGTGGGAGTTGGTGAAGAGGCAAAGAAGCTTCATCGTGATCTCGATGCTTATCAGCAATATATATTTCAGAAGATTGAGGCGGCGAAAATTGACGAGGCTGTGAAAAGAAACATTACCCGAAATGTGAAATTGATCCGCTACTACGAGAAGGACGTCGTTGTGTTTAAGATCGATCGGATGCCAAAACCGGCCATGTTTGACGGAAACGTATATGTCCGAAAATTTGCAAACGTTGACCCTAAGCCCGTTGATCAGGCAAGCCTGTTTGAATTTTTTGAGGAGTTCAAACATCAGGGGCAGCAGTATCCTTATGCTACGCTGCCATTGGCGTAACAGATTGCTAGGTTAACTTTCCCTTTTGTAAACTAATGGTCCGATACTGACGCGATTTGCGTCCGTTGTTTGCAAAAAGCGTCATCCCGGGTAAAGCATGAGCTATTAAGTTTCGGAAGTCGTTGCCTTTCTCTCTCTCAGTTTACGGTTGGCATTCTCTATTACCATTTTGAGGCGGACGACGGCGCGCTTCTCCCGTAGTCCGGCGGTGGCATGGTTCTTGCGTTTTTGATTGCGCAATAAATCATGGAGTTTACGGATGAAACTATCTTTCGCTCTGGCGCTCGGCGCGGCGACGCTTCCCATGGTCGCGTCGGCGGCCGACCTGATCGACGCCACGCCGCGCATCGCCGTGATGTCGGCTTTCGAGCCGGAATGGCAGGTCCTTCTCAAGGATCTCGAGGGCGCCCAGGAGCATAAACTCATGGGACGCCGTTTCGTGACCGGAAAGCTCGGCGGCAAGGACGTCGTGCTTTTCCTGAGCGGCGTCAGCATGGTCAACGCCGCGATGACCACGCAACAGGCAATCGATCATTTTTCGATCAAGGCGATCGTATTTTCCGGCATCGCCGGCGGCGTCGATCCCGGCCTGTCGATCGGCGACGTCGTGGTCAGCGATCAGTGGGGCCAATATCTCGAAGCAATCTTCGCCCGCGAAACCGACGGCAAATTCGCCGTACCACCCTTTCTCGACACGCAGTTCCCGAATTACGGCATGATCTATCCCAACGAGACGGAAGTCCTGCGCGAGGGCATAGACAAGCCGGAGGATCGTTTCTGGTTTCCGGTCGACGGCAAGCTTCTCGAAACGGCCAAAGCCGTGGCGTCGAGCGTGACGCTGGAAAAATGCGCGGGCGAGGGCAAGTGCCTGGCCCATGAGCCGAAGATCGTCGTCGGCGGCAATGGCGTGTCCGGTCAGGCCTTCGTCGACAACAAGGCGTTCCGCGAATTCACCTACGCCACCTTCAAGGCCAGGGTGCTGGATATGGAAAGCGCCGCCACCGCCCATGTCGCCTATGTCAACAAGGTGCCGTTCATCGCGTTCCGCAGCCTGTCCGATCTCGCCGGCGGCGGGGAAGGGGCCAATGAGATGGGCGTTTTCTTCGCCCTCGCCTCCGCCAATTCCGCCAAGGTGGTCGAAGCCTTCGTCGCAAAGCTTCCCTGACCGTCAGGGGCCGGCATAGACCGTCAGCGTCGCCCTCAGGCCGTCGATGACGAATTGCACGGCGAGCGCCGAAAGCAGCACGCCCAGGAGCCGGGTAAGGATCGCCCGGCCCGTCTGGCCGAGATAGCGGTCCAACCTGTCGGCGATGAGCAGCGCCGCGAAGATCACCAGAAATACAGCCGCGATCACCAGGATCAACTGCGCGCGTTCCAGCGGCGGCCGGAAATTGCCGGCGAGCAGGATCGTCGCGGAAATGGCCCCGGGGCCCGAGATCAGCGGAATCGCCAGGGGAAAGACGCTGAGATTGTGGATATGATCGCGGGTGATCGCGGTTTCCGTGGTCTTTTCCTTCCGCTCCTGGCGTTTCTCAAAGATCATTTCGAAAGCGATGAAGAACAGCAGCAATCCGCCGGCGATGCGGAAGGCGGGAAGCGAGATGCCGAGCACCGAGAGAATGCCGGCGCCGAAGACGGCGAAGACCGTGAGGATACCGAAGGCGATCAGCGTGCCGCGCAGCAGCGGTGTGGCGCCGCTGCGCCTGAGTCATGCCGGCCGTCAGCCCGAGGAAAATCGGCGCGAGCCCCGGCGGATCCGTGGTCACCAGAAGCGTCGTGAACGCGTTGATCATCGCTTCCAGACTGGCCATGATTTTCCCCTCTTTTCCGCCATCTGTAGCGACCCTCGCCCAACCGTGCAAGCAAAGGCTAAAAAGCCGAAAATATCAGCGCTTCCGGGGAAAGAACTGTTCATAAAGCCGCCATGAAATTGGCCTTCAACCGGCTGTTCCGCTATAACGGCGGCATTGATTCCGTTTGAGAGATTGAGACCAGATTGACCGAGATTGTCCCCCCGGCGGCCAAGGCCCCAGCGGCATCGAGCCCATCTCCATCGTCGAGGAAATGCAGCGATCCTATCTCGATTACGCCATGAGCGTGATCGTGTCGCGCGCGCTGCCTGATGTGCGCGACGGGCTGAAGCCGGTGCATCGCCGCATTCTGTTCGGCATGAACGAATTGGGCATCGACTGGAACAAGAAATACGTCAAATGCGCCCGCGTGACCGGCGACGTGATGGGTAAATTTCACCCGCACGGCAACGCCGCGATCTACGACGCGCTGGCGCGCATGGCGCAGGATTGGTCGCTGCGACTGCCGCTGATCGACGGACAGGGCAATTTCGGCTCCGTCGACGGCGATCCGCCGGCGGCCGAACGCTACACCGAATGCCGCCTGGAAAAGGCCGCGCATTCGCTGCTCGACGACATCGACAAGGAAACGGTCGATTTCCGCGACAATTACGACGGCACGCTCAGCGAGCCGGTGGTCATCCCGGCGAAATTCCCGAATCTGCTGGTCAACGGCGCGGGCGGCATCGCTGTCGGCATGGCCACCAATATTCCGCCGCACAATCTCGTCGAAGTCATCAACGCCTGCATCGCGCTGATCGACAATCCCGGCATGGAACTGCTGCAGATCATGGAAATCGTGCCCGGTCCGGATTTTCCGACCGGCGCCATGATCCTCGGCCGCGCCGGCGTCCGTCAGGCCTATGAGACGGGCAGGGGCTCCGTCATCATGCGCGGACGCGCTCGCATCGAGCCGATGCGCAACGACCGCGAACAGATCATCATCACCGAGATTCCCTATCAGGTGAACAAGGCGACGATGATCGAGAAAATGGCCGAACTGGTGCGCGACAAGCGTATCGAAGGCATTTCCGATCTGCGCGACGAGTCCGACCGCGAGGGCTATCGCGTCGTCATCGAATTGAAGAAGGACGCCAATGCCGAGGTGATCCTCAACCAGCTCTATCGCTACACGCCGCTGCAGACCTCCTTCGGCTGCAACATGGTGGCGCTGAACGGCGGCAAGCCGGAGCAGTTGACGCTGATCGACATGCTCAAGGCTTTCATCGCCTTCCGCGAGGAAGTGGTGAGCCGGCGCACGAAGTTCCTGCTGCGCAAGGTGCGCGACCGCGCCCATGTCTTGGTCGGTCTGGCGATTGCGGTCGCCAATATCGACGAGGTCATCAATCTCATTCGCCGCGCGCCCGATCCGCAGACCGCGCGCGAACAATTGATGACCCGTCGCTGGCCGGCGCAGGACGTCGACTCGCTCATCCGCCTGATCGACGACCCGCGCCACCGGATCAACGACGACGGCACCTACAACCTTTCCGAAGAGCAGGCCCGGGCGATCCTCGATCTGCGCCTTCAGCGCCTGACTGCGCTCGGCCGTGACGAAATCGGCGACGAACTCAACAAGATCGGCGCCGAGATCAAGGACTACCTCGACATCCTCAGCTCGCGCCTGCGCATCATGACCATCGTCAAGGACGAACTCGCCGCCGTGCGCGACGAATTCGGTACGCCGCGCCGCACCGAGATCGTCGAAGGCGGCCCCGATATGGACGACGAGGATCTCATCGCCCGCGAGGACATGGTGGTCACCGTGTCGCATGCCGGCTACGTCAAGCGCGTGCCGCTCGCCACCTACCGCGCTCAGCGTCGCGGCGGCAAAGGCCGCTCAGGCATGTCCACCCGCGACGAAGATTTCGTCAACCGTCTTTTCGTGGCCAATACGCATACGCCGGTGCTGTTCTTCTCGTCACGCGGCATCGTCTACAAGGAAAAGGTCTGGCGCCTGCCGATCGGCTCGCCGACGTCGCGCGGCAAGGCCTTGATCAACATGCTGCCGCTCGAACGCGGCGAGCGCATCACCACGATCATGCCGCTGCCGGAGGACGAGGACAGCTGGGCCAATCTCGACGTGATGTTCTCGACGACCCGCGGCACCGTGCGGCGCAACAAGCTTTCGGACTTCATCCAGGTCAACCGCAACGGCAAGATCGCGATGAAGCTGGAGGAGGACGGCGACGAAATCCTCTCGGTCGAAACCTGCACCGAGCGCGACGACGTGCTGCTGACCACGGCGCTGGGCCAGGCGATCCGCTTCCCGGTCGACGACGTCCGGGTCTTCGCCGGCCGCAACTCGATCGGCGTGCGCGGCATTTCGCTGGCGGATGGAGACCGGTTGATCTCCATGACCATTCTCGGCCATGTCGACGCCGACGCGTCCGAACGCGCGGCCTATCTCAAGCGCTCCGCCGCCGAACGCCGCGCCATGGGCGTGGATGAAGAGGATGTGGCGCTGGTGGGCGAGGAGGTCGGCGAAGTCGGCGATCTCAATGAGGACCGCTATCAGGAACTCAGGGCGCGCGAACAGTTCGTGCTGACCGTGTCGGAAAAAGGCTACGGCAAGCGCTCGTCATCCTACGACTTCCGCATTTCGGGCCGCGGCGGCAAGGGCATCCGCGCCACCGACACCTCCAAGACCAACGAGATCGGCCAGCTCGTCGCCGCATTCCCGATCGAGGACGCCGACCAGATCATGCTGGTCTCCGACGGCGGCCAGCTGATCCGCGTGCCGGTCGCCGGCATCCGCATCGCCAGCCGCGCCACCAAGGGCGTGACCATCTTTTCGACGGCCGCGGACGAAAAGGTCGTATCGGTCGAGCGCATCAGCGAGCCGGAGGACGACGAGACGGCGAGCGAAGGCGCCGAGACGTCGACGCCGGCGGCCGAACCGGACGCCGAACCGAGCGCCGAATAAGCGCCGGGCACGACGCGACGAAATCGATGGCGGCCGGTCGACCGGCCGCCATTTTCGTCTCGACGCGGCGCTATAGGGCCAGGCTCTGCCTCACGAGCTTCGGGCTCAGCCGTTGTCATCCAGCATGTTCGCCATCGCCCTGGCCGTCTGCGCATCGGCCGGGAAAAACTCTCGATGACGATATCGGCGAGGGTGACATCCACGGCGGTGCCGAACACCGTCGTCGTGCTCAGGAATTCCAAACGGCCGATGCCGCTGTCGACGACGAGGGGTATGGCGATGGCCTGGTCTCCGCAATGGGGGCGCGATCGCCGAGCGCATGCTTCGGCGTGGGATAGGATCGCAACTCGTCGAGCAGCGCGGCCAGCGCCGGATCGGCCGAGAGCTCGATGTCATGGGCGAGCCGCGCGAGGATATGGCTGCGCCATTGCTTGAAATTGACGATGCGCGGGGCGAGGCCGGCCGGATGCAGGCTGAGGCGCAGCACATTGATCTCGCCGGCAAGAAGGTCTTCGGAGACGCCTCGGGTCAGAACGTCCACCGCTCTGTTCGCCGAGATCAGCGTCCAGCGCCGATCGACCGCGAGGGCAGGGTGAGGCTCATGAGCCGTCAACAATCGATCGATGACGCCTCTGGCCGCCTCGAATTCGGGCGCCGCCAGCGCCCTTTCGCCGTAAGCAGGCGCAAAACCAGCGGCCAGCAGCATCGCGTTCTGCGCGCGTAGCGGCAGGTTGAGGCATTCCGAAAGCCGCAGGATCATGTCGCGGCTGGGCATGGATCGGCCCGCCTCGAGAAAACTCAGGTGACGCTGCGAAATCTCGACCTGCAGCGCGAGCTCCATCTGGCTGTAGCGCCGCCTCCGACGCCATTCACGCAACATCTGTCCAGTTTCGGTTTTCGGTCTCGTCATCGGTCTAGATTAGCTCCCGCCGGCGCGTGAGCCTATTACTTCCGAGGTAATCGACGCCAGAACAAATTCCGCAAGAATGGCGGTCAGCGATCGGCCATTTCGGTCTTCGTCGACAAGAGGACATTCTCATGGATATTTCCAGACCACGTTTGACACTCGCCAATCTGCTCCTGATCGATGCGTTCACCTGCGCCGTCATGGGCGTGGCGCTCTGCTTGTTTCACGCGCTGGTCGGCGGTTGGACCGGCATTCCCGGGCCGCTGCTGTTTTGGGCCGGGGCGGCGCTGCTGCCGGTGGCGGCCTTCATGACAACCACCGCGCTGATATGGCCGGCGCCGTCGCCGGCGGCGACGATCGCCATTGCGGGCAACGCTCTCTGGATCGTCGCAAGTCTGGCGCTGCCCATGTCGGGCGCCATTTCGCCCAATCCCATCGGCTGGGCGTTTCTCATCACCCAGGCTAGCTTTGTGGCGATCCTGACGATGGCCGAACACGCCGCGACAAGAGCTGCGGTCGCCGCCAACTGAAAGGATGTTACCGATGACCGCATATGCAGTCGCACATCTTCGCGCAATCACCGTCGACCAAGGCGTGGTCGACTATCTCAAGGGTATCGACGCCACGCTGGCGCCGTATGACGGTCGCTTCATCATCCATGGCGGCCCGAAAGAAGAATTGGAAGGCCATTTTACCGACGACTTGATCGTCATCGCCTTTCCCGATCTCGACGCCGCGCACGGCTGGTATCGATCGCCAGACTATCAGGCGCTTGCGCCGCTGCGCATTCAGGCGGCCGAAGGCGACGTCTTCCTGATCGACGGCGTCGATGCCGATCACAGGGCGACCGATATTCTCGAGGGCCTCGGAGTCGTTTGAACAATGTCGGCGACCGTGGCGGCAGCGGGTCCGCAGCCGCCACGGCTCGATCGATACATTTATGTTCCATAATCTATCTTATCAGGATTAAGTCTGTAGCCGCAAAGCTGGAATGTCCTGTATCCGCAAGGTTCGACCGTAAGACTCTCCCCGCGTCTGAACAACGTCTGGGAGGCCACAATGGTCGATCGCGATGTCTTGCGTTTGAACGTCGCAACACCCTCTGCTCTTGCTGGTGAACGAGATCATTCTTCGATTTCCGTAATTTCTCCGTCAAGCGGAACACGATGACGGCTCTGTGGATTATTCCGCACAGAACAATGGGGAGCGACATGCGGATGGACACCAAATTCGGTTGGAAGCTTCAGAGGCTGGCCAAGAAGCTGTGGTTTCGCGCCGCGCTCTATGCCTTGGCGGGATTGCTCACCGCGCTGTTCTCCGTGTTCTTCTCACCGGCCTTGCCGCCGTTCGTCAGCGCCAAGATCGGCGCGGATGCAGTCGACAATATTCTCACCATCCTCGCTTCCAGCATGCTCACCGTGACGACATTTTCCCTGTCGATCATGGTCACGGCTTTCGGCGCCGCCACCAACAACGGCACGCCGCGCGCCGCGGCTCTCGTGGCCGAAGATCCGACGACGCAGAATGTCTTGGCGACGTTTCTCGGATCGTTCCTGTTCAGTCTGGTCGGCATCATCGCCCTCAGCGCCGGCGCTTACGGCGAAGAAGGCCGGGCCGTGCTGTTCGTGGTCACGCTGGGGGTCATCGCCATCATCGTCGCCGCCATCCTGCGCTGGGTGGATCATCTTTCGGTGCTCGGCCGGGTCGGCGACACGATCGATCGCGTCGAACGCTCCGCCGGCCATGCATTGGAAGAGCGCCGCAGATATCCGTCGCTCGACGCCCTGCCCGCCTCGGCGCATGACCTGTTTGCGCCAGTCGACGCGATCATGATCCATGCGCCCGATATCGGCTATCTCCAGCATGTCGATATCGCCGCGCTCGACGGCATCGGCGAAAAATTCGGAACCCGTGTGCACGTTCTCGCTATTCCCGGCGTCTATTGCGATCCCAGCCGCGCCGTGGCGTGGATTGCGAAAGCGGGCAAACATGGCGCCGACGAAGCGGAGATGACGGCCGTCATCGCGTCCGCCTTCACGATCGGCGCGATGCGTTCGTTCGAGCAGGATCCGCGATTCGGATTGTCGGTTTTGAGCGAGATCGCCTCTCGGGCTTTGTCTCCCGCAGTCAACGATCCCGGCACGGCCATCGACGTCATCGGCAGGCTCACTCGATTGTTTTGGCTTTTCAGGACTCTATCCGAGGAAGAGCGCCCCGGAAAACCTCGCTTTCAACATGTGACTGCTCCGACTCTCTCTCTCGTCGACCTGTTCGAAGACGCTTTCGATCCCATCGCGCGCGATGGCGCCGGGCATTTCGAAATCCAGATCAGGCTGCAGAAGACCTTCAAGAGCCTGTCCGGCATCGATGCCGAGATGGCCGCCGAGGCGAAAGTCCAGTCGCGCCGCGCTCTGGCCTGGGCCGAGAGATCCATCGCCGTGGACGATCATCTGGCAAGGCTGCGGGACGCGGCCGGGCAAATCGAGGCGCTGGGCGCCGGTGCGGAGCGCTGAGCGACGCCGGCTGCCGCGGATGCGACCGCTGCATGCCGACATCGCCCGGCTTCATCCGAAACGAACCCGGACGGTGTTCGTCGAGACCGTCACGCCAGAGGCGCGCCGATGATGTCGATCCTGGCGCGGCGGCACGCCTCTGTCAGCGCCTGGATCATGTCCGGCGTCGGCGCTTGTTGCGGCGGCAGGTCCTCGCGGTCGGCCGGTCGGCCCATCTCGATCAGCATGGATTCGAAATCGCCGCCTTTGGTGATGGTCAGGCAACGCGCGCCGAGAATGCTGTCGACCCGGAAGCGGTGTGGAACGCCCTTGGGCGCCGTCAGCGTGTCGCCGGCTCTGGCGATGACGATCTTGCCGCCGACTTCGAAGCGCATCACGCCTTCGAGCACATGGAAATATTCGTCTTCGCTCTGATGAATGTGCAGCGGCGGCGCTTCGCCATGGGGCATCCGGTGTTCGACGATGGACACGCCGTCCTGCGAACCGGACGTCCTGGCGCGAAGCGCGACCAGCGTGTTGCCGAACCAGAACATGTCGTTGTCGATCTCTTGCCGAGCGGCGATCTGCGGGGTCATGAAAAGTCCTCTCTCTCCTGGTAATCCAGCTTCCCTGTGAAGCCGGAGGCTTCCCGCCGGTGGACAATGGCGCCGGCGTCGAAGCGTGAGAAGAGATGTAGCCCGGGGGCCGATGCGGCGCTGTCACGCGGGAAACAGGGCGCGCTAGGCGCCGTTTCAGGCGTGATGACGCCCGATGCGCGCCTGTTGCCGCTTTGTCGCACTCGGCGGACGATACGGATAAATCGATCTCATGGGGTTGGCGGTTGCACCGACGTGGCCTATCGTGGCCTCCTCAATGATCAGCGGGAGGTTCGAAATGATGCATTTTACCCGTTCCGCGATGACGCCGGTCGTATCGGCCTGACGCGTCCCCGGCGCTTTTTCGGCGCCTCGAGGGCTTTGACGCCAACCAAATCCTTCTTGTGACCCCAATTCGCGCTTAGGCGCGAAACAGCGTTTTTCTCTCGTATTTTCAGGAGCCGGCTCCGGTCGGATCATCTCATGGCATTCGGACATACGGCCCGCACCGGCGGCGCCTTTCGCAGTGTTTTCAGTTTTTGTTTCGTTCATTGGCGCCGTCAGCCAGGTCGCGTCGGCTTCATGCTCACGACGGTGTTGCTGTCGACGCTCGCCGATGTCTTCACGCCGTTGTTTTCGGGGCGTCTCGTCGATGCGGTGGTCTCGGGCCGCGCCGATGATCCCGACGCGTGGAACAGCGCCCTCGCCGCTTTCGGCTGGCTGATGGCGCTGTCGATCGGCGCGCTGCTGCTGCGACATGCGACGTTCATGGCGATCATCGGTTTTACGTTGCGCTCGATGAGCGACATCGGCCGCCAGTCGTTCCACCGCATCCAGCGTTTTTCCAGCGATTGGCACGCCGACAGCTTCGCCGGCTCCACCGTGCGCAAGGTCACGCGCGGCATGTGGGCGCTCGATCTCCTCAACGACACGGTGTTCGTGGCGCTGTTTCCCTCGGCCGTCATGTTGGTCGGCACGACGCTGATGATGACCTGGCACTGGCCGCTGATGGGCGGTCTGGTCGGGCTGGGATCGGTGATCTTCGTCGCGTTCACGTCGCTGATGGCGCTGCGCTATGTCGCGCCGATGGCGAGTCTCGCCAATCGCTGGGACACCAAGCTCGGCGGCTCGTTGGCGGACGCCGTGACCTGCAACGCGGTGGTGAAAGCCTATGGCGCGGAAGCGCGCGAAGACCGCCGCCTCGACGGCGTGATCGACAAATGGCGCGACCGCACCGGCCGCACCTGGACGCGCGGCACGCTGAACGGCACGCTGCAGGCCGCCCTGCTCGCGGCTCTCCGCGCCGGCGTGCTCGGCCTCGCTCTGTGGCTCTGGGCCAGCGGCCAGGCCAATGCCGGCGACATCACCTTCGTTTTGACCTCCTTCTTCATCCTGCAGGGATATCTGCGGGAAATCGGCATGCATATCCGCAATCTGCAGCGCTCGGTGAACGACATGGAGGAACTGGTCGCCATTCACGCCCAACCGCTCGGCGTCGTCGATATCGCCGGCGCCAAACCTCTGGCCGTCAGCGCCGGCCGGATCGAGTTCGACCGCGTGAATTTTCACTATGGCAGGCATTCCGCGCCGCTCTATCGTGATTTCTCGGTGACGATCCGCCCTGGCGAACGCGTCGGGCTCGTCGGCCATTCCGGTTCCGGCAAGACCACCTTCGTCAAGCTGATCCAGCGGCTGCATGACGTGACCGGCGGTGAGATCCGCATCGACGGTCAGGACATTTCCAAAGTCGCGCAGGCGTCGCTCCGCCAGCAGATCGCCATCGTCCAGCAGGAGCCGATCCTGTTTCATCGGTCGCTGGCGGAGAATATCGCTTACGCGCGCCCGGAAGCGACGCAGGCCGAGATCGAGGCGGCGGCGCGACTCGCCAGCGCGCATGAGTTCATCTCGGCGCTGTCGCATGGCTATGGCACGCTGGTCGGTGAACGCGGCGTGAAGCTGTCGGGCGGCGAGCGCCAGCGCGTGGCCATCGCCCGCGCCTTCCTCGCCGATGCGCCGATCCTGATCCTCGACGAGGCGACCTCCAGCCTTGATTCAGAGTCGGAGATGCTGATCCAGCAGGCGATGGAGCGGCTGATGCAAGGGCGCACCACGCTGGTGATTGCCCACCGACTGTCGACGGTGCGGGCGCTCGATCGGCTCTTGGTGTTCGATCACGGCCGGATCGTCGAGGAAGGGGATCACGCCAGCCTGGTGCAGCGAAAGAACGGCATCTATCGCGGCCTGTTCGAACGGCAGGCGCTGGAACTGACGAAGGGGATTGTTGTTGCGTATATAAGCCGATCAAACTTAACTTGACTGCGGTATTCGCCTAATACATTGTATGTTTCCTTGTCAAAATCGACACTAGAAGAATGCAATCATGCGCGAGCAATTCAAAGAATTCTATGCTCCGACCGACGAAGAATACAAAGTGCTATGGAATAATGGCATATTTGTTTTGGATGCATCAGTACTCTTGGAACTTTATCGATTGCCAGACGAAAGCCGTAATCAAATTTTGAGCACGCTTGAACAAATTGCGGATCGAATATTTGTACCATATCAAGCGGCGTTAGAGTTTCAGCGCAACCGTATTACCGTTATTGCCAAAGGAATAAAATCAACGGCGGAAGCTTCAAAAAAAAAAAATAAGTGACGCATTAAATTTAGTGAAAGCAACATTTGAGCAATTTAAAATTGAAGAGCGTGGTCTGGATGTCGATGTGTTGCAGATATACTCCTCAATGGAGGCAACGCGAAACGAATTACTCGGCGCAATTGAAAAAAGAGACGCAACACAAAATTGGCTATAATGATCCCATTAGAGACAGAATTGATGCTCTAGTTAATGATAGACTTGGCCCTCCCCTGAGGAGGAGGCAGAGCTGATGGAGCTGATGCGTGATGGGGAAGCCCGGTATGAGAAAGAGGTGCCGCCCGGATTCAAGGATGCAAACAAGGAGAATGCAGCGGACCAAGGAACCTTCAGACATAAGGGGCTGACTTATCAGCGCAAGTTTGGCGATCTGATTTTCTGGAGGCAGACTCTCGCTCATGTGAAGGAAAACGACATAAAAAATGTTGTCTTGATTACAGCCGATCAGAAAGAAGACTGGTGGAAGAAAACGGATGATAACAAAAGGCTTGGCCCTCACCCTGAACTTGTAGATGAGTTTTTTCGAGAAACTGATGCGGCAGGATTTTGGATGTATACCCCGTCCCAATTTTTATTGAATGCAAAAACACAGATTGGAGCTCAAGTGACCGATCAAGCGGTCAGTGAGTTGAGCAAAGTTGAGGATGAGCATAAACAACGTGCGTTGAGTGATTTTAGTGGCTCTTTAGTAAGCTTCAATGCAAAGGAAAACGGATATTCGCAGGGGGCGTTGGAGGCTTTTTTAAGAAGTTACTATGGATTTACTGACCTCGCATTCGGAGACGATTTCCTTGATTTTATAGGGCGGTCGGGAAATGGAAATTATATAGTTGATGTTATTTTTGCCTTTGACGCTGGCGAGGTTGTCGGAGGTTCTAATGTTGCATATAGAACCCGAAGGATTCAGAAATACATGGATGAAAATCCAAGTATTTCTGGGTGCGTTATATTTGTAATGCTATCAAATAATGAGTTTTCGAGGCTGGAGCGCAATGAAACGTTTCAGGAAGTTATATATAATTTACTCGGGGAACTCCGAAAAGATCCTAGGTTTGTTTATATCGTTGCAACCGAGGTGGCTGGAAAGATTGTGCCTATTATCTCGGTTCCAAATAAAAGAATTGGATTACTAGGAAATATGGATGACTTGGTTAAATGAAATTATTGTGATCATAAATTTTGATTGTTATCTGAAAATGTAGCTTTATCTACCGGTAATGTTTATAGTAAAATTTCTGAATATAAATACATCATGATAGGGTTGAAATATTTCTATTAGCATTTTCGAGCTTCAGATTTTAAGCATTTTTTCTAATCAGATGATCAGGTTCGCCACCAGCTCATTGTCGGTGATGTCCTCGAAGCCCAAGCCGGCGGCGTCGAAACGCTCCATCAGCCCGACAAAATTGTCGCGATGGCTGGTTTCGATGCCGATCAGGATCGAGCCGAAATTGCGTGCGGATTTCTTGAGATATTCGAACCGGGCGATGTCGTCGTCGGGACCGAACAGATTGAGCAGATCCTTGAGCGCGCCCGGGCGCTGCGGCAGGCGCAGGATGAAGTATTTCTTCACGCCGGAATAGCGCATCGCCCGTTCCTTGACGTCGGGCAGGCGCTCGAAATCGAAATTGCCGCCGGAGACGACGCAGACCACCGTCTTGCCGGCGAGCGCATCGGCGCCGATCTGTTCGAGCGCGGCGATCGACAGCGCGCCGGCCGGCTCCAGCACCACGCCTTCGACATTCAGCATCTCGATCATCGTGGCGCAGATGGCGTTTTCCGGCATCAGCAGCACCTGGCGCGGATCGAAGTCTTCGAGCGCGGCGAAATTGAGGTCGCCGATGCGGGCCACGGCGGCGCCGTCGACGAAATTGTCGACCTTGGGCAGCGTCAGGATGGCGTGCGCCTCGAGGCTGCGCTTGAGGCTCGGCGCGCCCGAGGGTTCGGCGAACAGGAAGGCTTCGCGCGGCAAGCGGTCACTGAGAAAACCGGTCATCCCGGCCGACAGCCCTCCTCCGCCCACCGGCATGATCACCAGATCGGGAAGCTTGCCCTCCGGCATCTGCTCGACGATTTCGGCGCCCACGGTCGCCTGCCCCTCGATGATGTCCTCATGGTCGAAGGGCGGCACCATATAGCCATTGGTCTGTTCGGCATGGGCGCGGGCGGCGGCGTAGCATTGGTCGAAGAAGTCGCCGATCAAGCGGATCTTGATGAATTCGCCGCCGAACATGCGGGTCTTTTCGATCTTCTGCTGCGGCGTGGTCACCGGCATGAAGACGACGCCCTGGACACCGAAATGCCGGCAGACAAAGGCGAAGCCCTGGGCGTGATTGCCGGCGGAGGCGCAGACGAAGGTGGTGTCGCCCTCGCCGCGCGCGATGACCTTGCGGAAGAAATTGAACGCGCCGCGGATCTTGTAGGACCGCACCGGCGAGAGATCCTCGCGCTTGAGCCAGATCTCGGCGCCGAAACGGCGCGACAGATGATCGTTGAGCTGCAAGGGCGTGGCGGGAAAGAGTTCGCGCATCGCCTCGGTGGCGTTCAATACATGCTCTGGGGTCACTGGCCTGGTCCGGTTGTCTCGCGTTCGGTGTCTATGTCACGCGAATGACGCCCTGAAAAGTCGAAAAACGGCGCATCCGTCCGGATACGCCGTTTTCTTGATTAATGTAGTCAACTTAAACCGGTTCGAGATCGCCCCTCGCCCAGTTCTCCTGCGTCTCGGCCATGAAATCCGCAAAGCGGCCTTCCTCGATCGATTTGCGGATGCCGCTCATCAGGTCCTGATAATAGCTGAGATTGTTCCAGGTCAGCAGCATGCCGCCGAGCGCCTCATTGGAGCGGACGAGATGGTGCAGATAGGCGCGGGAATAATCGCGCGCCGCGGGGCAGGACGATTCCTCGTCCAGCGGCCGCATGTCCTCGGCATGGCGGGCGTTGCGGATATTGACCTTGCCGCGACGGGTGAAAGCGAGGCCGTGGCGGCCCGAGCGGGTCGGCATCACGCAATCGAACATGTCGATGCCGCGCGCCACGGATTTCAGCATGTCGTCGGGCGTTCCGACGCCCATGAGGTAACGCGGCTTCTCAGTGGGCAGATGCGGATTGACCGTCTCGATCATCTCCAGCATCACATGCTGCGGCTCGCCCACGGCGAGCCCGCCGATGGCGTAACCCTTGAGATCGAGCGCCTTCAGCGCTTCGGCGCTCTTGACGCGCAGCGCCGGCTGGTCGCCGCCCTGCACGATGCCGAACATCGCCTTGCCCGGCTGGTTGCCGAAGGCGACCTTGCAACGTTCCGCCCAGCGCACCGACATTTCCATGGCGCGCTCGATTTCCTTGGGCTCGGCCGGCAGCGCCAGGCATTCGTCGAGCTGCATCTGGATATCGGAGTCCAGCAGCCCCTGGATCTCGATGGAGCGTTCCGGCGACATGTGGTGCAGCGAGCCGTCGAGATGGCTCTTGAAGGTCACGCCCTTCTCGTCGAGCTTGCGCAGGCCCGACAGCGACATCACCTGGAAACCGCCGGAATCGGTGAGGATCGGCTGCGGCCAGCGGATCAGCTCATGCAGGCCGCCGAGACGCGCCACGCGCTCCGGACCCGGTCTCAGCATCAGGTGATAGGTGTTGCCGAGGATCACATCGGCGCCGGTGTCGCGCACCTGGTCGAGATACATGGCCTTGACCGTGCCGACGGTGCCGACCGGCATGAAGGCCGGCGTACGGATCGTGCCGCGCGGCATGGTGATTTCGCCGCGCCGCGCCTTGCCGTCGGTCTTGAGAAGCGTGAATTTAAACTCTTCGTGCATCAGTTTTTCCGTGTCAGCAGGCTGGCGTCGCCATAGGAGTAGAAGCGGTAGCCGGTGTCGATGGCGTGCTCATAGGCTTTTCTCATCGTCTCCAAGCCTGAAAAGGCGGAGACGAGCATGAACAGCGTCGAGCGCGGCAGGTGGAAATTGGTCATCAACCGGTCGACGATCTTGAAGCGGTAGCCGGGCGTGATGAAGATGTCGGTCGCGCCAGACCAGGCGGCGATCGAGCCGTCGTCCTTGGCTGCGCTTTCGAGGAGACGCAGCGAGGTGGTGCCGACCGCCACGATCCGGCCGCCTTTGGCGCGCGCGGAGTTCAGCCGGTCGGCGGTCGCCTGGTCGATATGGCCGATCTCGTGATGCATCTTGTGCTCGGTCGTGTCGTCCGCTTTGACCGGCAGAAATGTCCCTGCCCCGACATGCAGCGTCACGAAGGCGCGACCGACGCCCTTCTTGTCGAGCGCGTCGAAAAGTTCCGGCGTGAAGTGAAGCCCCGCGGTCGGAGCCGCCACCGCGCCCTCTTCCCTTGCGTAGATCGTCTGGTAGTCCTTGCGGTCCTGCGCGTCCTCGGGACGCTTGGAGGCGATATAGGGCGGCAACGGAATATGACCGACCGCAGCGATCGCTTCGTCCAAAGCCGGACCGGACAGATCGAAGGTCAGGGTCACCTCCCCCGCCTCGCCTTTTTCAGAGACGACGGCGCCGAGGCTGCCGACCAGGGAAGCATTGTCGCCGTCATGGCCGAATTCGATGCGGTCGCCCTGCTTGATGCGCTTGCCCGGCCGGGCGAACGCTTTCCAGGAAGACGGGCTCACGCGCATATGCAGGGTGGCGGAGACCGAGCCGATATTGTCGCCGCGGACCCGCCGTCCCTCGAGCTGCGCCGGAATGACCTTGGTGTCGTTGAACACCATCACGTCGTCGGGGCCGAGTTGGTCGACGAGATCCTTCACGATCAGGTCCTGAAATCCCTCTCTGGCGGGATCGACGATCAGCAGGCGCGCTGCGTCGCGCGGCTCCGCCGGTCTGAGGGCGATCCGCTCTTCGGGAAGTTCGAAATCAAACAGGTCTACGCGCATAGTCCATCCAAACGAAAACCGCCCCCGCGCATAATCGCGGAGGCGGCCTGTGTCCATCGAAAACGAGAATCAGGCGGCGATGTCGGCCGCGACCTTCATCGAGACGATCTCGTCGGGATCGACCACGGGCTCGCCGCGCTTGATCTGGTCGACGAAGTCCATGCCTTCGATGACCTGGCCCCAGACGGAATACTGCTTGTTGAGCCAGGGGGCGTCGGTGAAGCAGATGAAGAACTGCGAATTGGCCGAGTTCGGGTTCTGCGAACGGGCCATGGAGCAGGTGCCGCGCACGTGGCTGACGGCCGAGAATTCAGCCTTCAGGTCGGGCTTTTCGGAGCCGCCCATGCCGGCGCGGGCCGGATTGAAGGACGCGCCGCCCTTCTTGCCGAACTTCACATCGCCGGTCTGCGCCATGAAATCGGTGATGACGCGGTGGAAGACCACACCGTCATAAGCGCCTTCGCGAGCCAGTTCCTTGATGCGGGCGACGTGACCGGGAGCGACTTCCGGCAGAAGCTGGATGACCACCTTGCCCTTGGTGGTTTCCATCACGATGGTGTTTTCCGGATCCTTGATCTCGGCCATGGGTTTTCTCCTTGTTGAATTCTTACTTACCGACAGTGACCTTGATCATCCGGTCGGGGTCGGTGACCGAGCCGTTGTTGGCGTCGTCGCCGCGCTTGATCTTGTCGACATTCTCCATGCCGCTGACGACCTTGCCGACCACGGTGTACTGGCCGTTGAGAAAGTCGCCCGGCGCGAACATGATGAAGAATTGCGAATTGGCGGAATTGGGGTCCTGCGAACGGGCCATGCCGACGGTGCCGCGTTCGAAGGGAACGTTCGAAAACTCGGCCTGGATGTCCGGAAGGTCCGAACCGCCCATGCCGGCGCGCTGCGGTTCGAAGTTCTTCGTCATATTGCCGAACTGCACATCGCCTGTCTGGGCCATGAAGCCCTCGATGACGCGGTGGAAGGCGACATTGTCGTATTCGCCCTTGGCGGCGAGCGCCTTGATCTGCTCGACATGCTTCGGCGCCACCTCGGGCATCAACTGGATGACCACGGGGCCGTCCTTGAGCTGGATCGTCAATTCGTTCGGGTTGGCGCTTGCCGCGCCGGCGAGGCCGAGAGCGAGCACGAGGCCGGCGGCGAGAGTTTTGAAGAGGTTCATGGGGTCTCCCTATAGATGCTTGTGTTCAGAACGCTCAGGACGCGCGCCGAGCCCGCAGCGCGCAAGGACGGGCCTCGGCACGAACGCGCTGACGTCGCCGCCCATCGCCGCGATCTGCCGGACCAATGTGGCCGTAATCGGTCTGGTCGTCGCGCCCGCCGGAAGAAAGACGGTCTGAATATCCGGCGCCATCTGCCGGTTCATGCCCGCCATCTGCATTTCGTAATCGAGATCGGTGCCGTCGCGCAAACCCCGGATCAGCATTTTGGTTCCATGAGCGCGCGCCGCGTCGACGACCAGATTGTCGAAAGCGACCACTTCGATATCGGCGAGCCGGCCCGGCAAGGTCTCGGTGAGAGACTGCCGGATGAGTTCAGCGCGTTCGTCGAAGGAAAACATCGGCGCCTTGCCAGGATGAACGCCGATCGCGATCACGACCTTCGGGGCGATCGCAAGCGCCTGGATCAGAACGTCCAGATGTCCGTTGGTCAGGGGATCGAAAG
Organism: Rhizobium sp. G21; assembly: GCF_014158035.1. Lineage (GTDB taxonomy): Bacteria > Pseudomonadota > Alphaproteobacteria > Rhizobiales > Rhizobiaceae > Rhizobium_E. Next base: position 390,709 of record NZ_JACFXW010000001.1, read on the forward strand.
AGCCGGGATAGAAGGCCGTGGTCATGTCGCCATCCAGGAGAATATGGGCCGCCTTTTGTCATGGAACTCCGGGGGCGCAACCGGTTTCCGGCCAATTCACGAAACTGAACGCTGGATGAACGGCCTATTCAGGGCGATTTCAGGGGGCGCATGGTTATATCGCCTCAAGTTCGGAGCGACGCAAACACAACAACAAGCGTCCTCCCTGGAAACAGAAGCCGCGCCGACACCGCCCGATCGCGGAAACCGGCGGACGAAGACACGAAAGGACGACGACGATGATGTATCTGACCCTGACGATGATGGCCGGCGTGGTCGCCGTGATGTTTCTGGCGACAGCCATCTCTTCCGTCGTCAATGCCGTGCGCGAAGAGCATGCCACCCGCGCCGCCCTTTCTCGTCGCGCGACGATCTGATCCCGATATTTCGACCTCCTGTTCCGGAAGCCGGTCTCCCCTGTGCCGCGCTTCGACCATCTGGAAAGCCGGACGGCCCCTGCCCGTCCGGCTTTCGGCGTTCATGGTCTCGCCTCATGATGACAGCGCGATGCAGCCGCCGGGACGTTCGGGCAGAATCAACAGCGCGCCTCGCCGGTAGAGCTGTCGCGCCGCCCGCGCGTCGACGCCTTCCAGCCGCGCCTGTCCGCCACTCCAGTCCAGCATCTCAACGCCTTCGGGCAGTTCGTTCGGTTGAAGTCCGCCCGTCAGCACCCGCACCGTCTGCGGCGAGGCGACCGCAACCAGCGTCAGCGGCTGAATCGCCAGAGCGGCCAGGCCGATCGCCGCGACGCCTACGCCATAACCGACGGCGGACGCAAAACGGGCCTCAGTAATCGAAGACATGCTCCACTCCTCTCGCAGCCGTTGCCGGGTAGGCGGAATAGAGCCGGCCGAGTTCGCTGGTCTTGAGGCTCGCAAGAACCCTGTCGCCCTCGAAACCGTCGCGGCCGACACGGGCGATTTCCGTTCCCGGCCCGGCATAGGTTTCACCGGGCGCCAGCAGCACGCTGGCCATGACGTCGTCATTGCCGGCGATCTCGATGAAGCGCCCGCTTGGCTGTCACGGCGGCGATGATCCTGGTGAAGGCGTCGTATCGGTCCGTCTCGATGATCACGCCGGCCGTCGTGTCGGCGATGATGCGGACGCCCTCGATCGAGGCCAATTCGTTGGTCGGCATGTCGCCGACCAGTGACCTGATGGTGAGCTTGGCTTCGCCGGTCGCAGCGACGCCCGCGGCGATGGCCTGGGCATAGGCGATCTTGGCGCTCCATTCGCCGCCCAGCGCCAGCCGGCGCTCCCAGCCGCGCAGCACGTCCGTCATGGGAGCCGCGTCGAGCATGTCGCGCCACCGGCCGAAATCGAACTTGTACCAAGGCGTCTGGCGCAGAAAGGCGGCATAGGCGCCGGCCATGTCGCGGGCGACGAGATCCTGCTGCGTCTTCTCCGCGCCTCTGACGGCGGCGAACAGCCGTCCCACCGTCTCCTCATAGGCGGCCTTCATCAGCATTTCCAAAGTGAAGCTGACGCCGATCGTGTGGACCATCAACCTCGTCGCGCCGTCCGCGCCGCCATGGGCGTCGGCGTAACGCATCATCTGGCAGGTCGAGGACCAGAATCCGGCGATGGAATCGAGATAGCCGAAAGCGTATTCGTCCGTCGTCTTGAGCGTTTCCGCAAGGCCGTCATAGGCGTAGACGATGTGCCATTCGGGATAGGTGAGATAGGTGTTGGCCTCGGCCCGCCAGAAGGCGGGATCGCTCATTTTCGGATCGGTCCGCGCCGCGCCGATCTTGCCCCGGCAGAAGGTTTCGACATAACCGACCGGCGCGAGCAAAAGGATGACGGCGATGGCCAGCGCGGCGAAAAGGCAAGCCAGTCCTTTCAGCGCTTTGCGGATCATCGCGCGTCTCGCGAAAACATGACGCTGGCCGCGATCGCGCCGCCGCCAAGCGTCAGGTGAGGCAGATTTGCGAGGATCTTGAAGGTCAGCGGCAGATCCTGAACGCCGTAATGGACGATGCCGAGATCGAGATAACCGGAACCGGTGGCGAGGCCCAGCGCGCCATCGGCAAAGTAGAGAATGCCGAAGCTGCGCAGGAAGAATTTCGAAGCGCGCGCGCCCGCCAGCGAGGACGCGCCGGCCCAGAGCGCCGACGCGAGATGCAGCGCGTCGTCATAGATGTCGAGCGCGAAGATCCCGAAGACTTTTCCCTCCGGCGTCGGGATGAAGGGCAGGTAATTGAGCAGCGCCACCGCCAGCAGGATGAGAAAATAGAGTGTCGAAGTCAGTCTCAGGCGGTTCATGGCGTCCTCACAGCTTGCTGAAATAGCGGTCCCACATCAGATTGCGAAAGATCAGCCGGGGATCGAGGCTGCGCTTGAAGGCGACGAAGTCGGCGGCGCGCGGATAGCTTCGCGTCAGCTGATCGAGCGACGCATGCGGCCGGTACGGCAGGTAATAGGAGCCGCCGATCTCCAGCACGCGCTCGATCAGCTGATGCGTCATGCGCCGCATGTCTTCCTCGCCGCGTCGGCTCATTTCCTGCGAGAACCATGACGGAGGCGATGCGCGGCTCCGGCGCGTAGGCGAGCACGCTCTCCGTATCGGCCGCGACGTAACGCACCGTGACATTCAGAAGCTGCTGGTAGGAGGCCGGAATGACCGCCCGGCAGGCCTCGACGAAATCGGCGAAGCGATCCGGCGGCACGAAATATTCGTGCAGAATGTCGGTCCGGCTGGGATCGCCGTCGTCGAGCGTGATGACCGGCTCGTTCATGAGATTGTTGCGCGTCGTCACGCCCGTGAAGGACGGTCCGAGCGTTTCCTCGGTCCACCATCTGAACTGCTTCGACCTTTCCGATTCCGTCTGCATGCGGAAGATCTTCGCCGAGATCGCGCTGACGATGCCGGATCCTTCGGCGGCCGGCAGATCGCTCTGGTCTTCGGTCGGCCGGAAGGTGATCAGCAGACCGTCGTTGAAAAAATTGTCGATCGATACGTCGAGGCGTCCATAGGCCATCTCGACCGAACGGTCGGCGGCCAACGTTTCCGCGAAACGCTGGCCGAGTTGGCGGCCCGCAACGGGTTCGAAGCGCGGCTCGAGCCGCATATTGGGGACCATGTCGAGCTCGAGTTCGAGAATGACGCCGAACAAGCCGTAGCCGCCCATCGCGTGGCGGAAAACATCGGCGTTCTCCGAGCGCGAGCAGGTGCGGATGACGCCGTCGGGAAACATCATCTTGAGCGACCGCACCGGCGCCGCAGCCGGGATGGGCAACCGGCCAGCCATGTGCATTGACCGAGAAGGTGCTGGCCACGCCGAAATCATTGTTGGATTGCATGATCTTCGGGGAAAAGCCGATTTTGTCGAGTTCCCGGATCACCGTTTGCCAGCGGGTCCCTGCCCCTACGCGATAGGTGCGGGCGCTGACATTCGGCTCGATCCAGCTCTGGACCAGAGACAGGGCGATCCCTTTGTCCGGGATGCTCTGCCCGCCCATGGAATGCCGCGCGGTGCTGGCGATCATCGGATAGGTCTTGTCGCCCGCGCTCGCACCAGGTCACGCAACTGGTGGACGAAGGCGCCGTCGATGCGGGCGTTGAATTGCAACAGCTTGGTGATCTCGGTCGGCTCCAGCTGGCTGGCGTCGTTGAGAACATTGCCTTTGGCGGAGAGGAAACTGTCGAAAGCCGGAAAAGTAGGCCCCCGCGGAGCCGAACCGCTCGCCGCGCGCCACAGCCCCATGCCGGCGAGCCCGGCGCCCGCACCCAGCAAAAACCCTCTCTTCGTCGTTTTCGCCATCTTTCGCCCACTCCATCCGATTCGTTCCGCGGATGATGATCACGGAACGGTTGACGATGGGCAAATATTCATGAAAGGGCGGCCAATATTCGCGTCCGAAACGCTTGGGCCGTGCAAGAATGTCACCCCCTTCGCCAGTAGCTCCATGGTAGATACCAGCGCATGGCGGGCGTCAATTCTTGCGGAACCGGATCGACGCCCCAAGTGCCGCCCGGGCCGCATCGCGCGACGCGGAAAAGGGTGAGGAAGCCGCCGGCCCAGAGCCCGTGCCGGGCGACGGCCTCGTAGCCGAATTCCGAACACGTCGGCATGTGGCGGCAGGAATTGCCGATCAGGCTCGACAGCGTCAATTGATAGAGCCGGATGACGCCCATGCCGAAAAGCCTGCCCGGCGTCTTGCGAAACGGTCCATGCCAGTTGCGGCCACGGCGCGGACGCTCCTCGTCGTCGTCATCGAGATTGTCACAGTGCCGGCACATGCTGAGCCCCTTTCCGCCGCGATGTGGGGACGATACTGGCGCGGAGCAAGTCAGATCAGGCCGAGATTGCGGCTCATCGCCGCCTGAAAATGCGCGTCCAGCGCCTGTTCGGCCTTGTCCGCATCGCGCGCCCGGCAGGCTTCGATGATCTCGACATGCTCCTTCAGCGTCCGAAGCGCCACAGGCGCGGTCAGTTTGCGGTCGAGCCGCAGTAGCCGGAGATAATTGTGCATGCGGCGGTAGCTGCTGTCGATCAGCGGATTGCGGAACACGCCGATGACGGCGTTGTGCAGCATCTGCTCGAGAGCTTCCATTTCAATGAGTTCGGCGGCGCCGAGGCCTTCGGTCCCGATCGCCATCATCAGCCGCAGATGACGCTCCAGCATGGCGGTCACCAGAGCCTCGTCGCCCTGCTCGGCGAAAACCCGGATCGCAGCCTTTTCGATGATCGAACGGAATTGGTAGGTCGAGCGCGTCAGCTCCAGGCCGGGACGGACGAACTGGATGCCCGAGCGGGGATGGATGGTGAGGATGCCCTCCGCCTCCAGCACCCTCAACGCATCGCGCAGCGGCGCGACGGGCACGTCGACCAGATCGGACAATTCGCCTTGGGAAACGAAGGCGCCGGCCTGCACCTTGCGATCGAACAGTGCTTCGAGAATCCGTTCATAAGCGATGTCGCTCATGCGCTGGGCGCTGCCGTTTTCTTCCACCGGGTCTAGGTTTTTTGTTTTTCGGGCCACTTGCACGCCATCCTGTTTTGCCATATCAGATACGGCAACTGATAGATCAGTTCAACGATTTAATCGATCAGAGATTAGTTCATGACGCTTGTGGCCTTTCGCATCACCCGTTTTCAATTCGCCCGCGACCGCGTGATCGGCGACAGCCAGGTGCGGGCGGACGATGCTAATGTAGCAGCCCTCGAACTGATCTCCAAAAGCGGCGCGGTCGGTCTCGGCTTTATCCAGACCCTTTTTACGCCGCTTCCGGGCGAAGAGGAAATTTCCCGCGTCTTCGCGAGCGAAATCTGGCCGGTCATCGAAGGCCAGCCGGCGATCGCGCTGGCGCATCGGCAGAGCCGCCCGCGCGGCGGGAATCAGCGCGCCTTCTCTCTTCCGTTTCATGAAGCGCTGCAGGTGGCGCTCTGGGATCTCGCCGCCAAGGAAGCGGGCCTGCCGCTGCACAGGTTGCTCGGCGGCCGCCGCGACCGGGTGAAAGCTTACGCGAGCGGCCTCGACTATCACCTCTCCGACGACCAGTTTCAGTCGCTCTTCGCTTACGCCGCCTCGATCGGCTACCGCGCCTTCAAGATCAAGGTCGGTCATCCCGATTTCGAACGCGACCTGAATCGCATGAGGCTGCTGAAGGCCGTCGTTCCGGCAGGATCGGACATCATGATCGACGCCAACGAGGCCTGGAGCGCCAAGGAAGCGTTGATGAAGATCGAGTGGATTCAGAAGGACGGCCACGATCTGCTCTGGGTCGAAGATCCTATCCTGCGCAGCGATTTCGACGGCCTCAGGCTGTTGCGCCGCTCGGCTTCGCGCACCCAGATCAACACCGGCGAATATCTCGACCTCACCGGCAAGCGGCTACTTCTGGAAGCCGAGGCCGCCGACATGATCAATGTCCACGGCCAGGTCGGCGATGTCATGAAGATAGGCTGGCTGGCGGCCGAAAAGGCTGTGCCCGTCAGTCTTGGCAACACCTTTCTCGAGGTCGGCGTGCACATGGCCTGCGCCCTGCCCGAGGTCGAATGGCTCGAATATTCGTTCCAGAATTTCGATCATCTGGTCGACGAACCGGTGCGGATCGAGAATGGTTGGGCTTACGCGCCGGAGAGACCGGGCCATGGTCTCGTGCTCTCCGAAACAGCGCGGCGCGACTGGGCGCGGCCGTCGCTTCTGGCGCGGCAGGATCTCGGGCCGGCGCCGGCCAACCCCAGACTGCCGATTTGAATGCAATGACGTCATGCCGGCGCGGGAGGCGCGGCATCATCCTTGGGAGGAACTCGACATGCTGAAGACAATCAAGGCGCTTATGATGGGCGCGTCGCTGGCGGTGATCGCCGGCCACGCGCTCTCCGCCGAACTGACGGTGTGGGACTGGAAGTCCGGCGACCCCGCCACCGCGAGCTATTACCAGAAGGCCAAGGAGCTTTTCGAGGCCAAGCATCCGGATGTGACGGTCAATTACGTCATGCAGCCCAACGATCAGTATTACACGCTGCTCGGCACGGCGCTGTCGTCGAATTCAGGCCCGGACCTCTTCCTGATGAATGGCGGCGCGCAGGCCAAGGCCCGCTTCCCCGCTCTCGTCAAGCTCGACGACAAGGTGGCCGACATCAAGGCCGATCTGGTCGGTTGGGAAGAGTTCTCCGACGCGAGCGGCGTCTACGCCATCCCGCTCTCCATCCAGGGCTTCGTGGTCTATTACAACAAGAAGCTCTATCAGGACGCCGGCCTCGATCCCGCCAATCCTCCCAAGACCTGGGCCGATCTCTCCAAGATGTGCGAAGCCATCAAGACCAAGGGCGAAGTTCCCTGCTTCGCGATGGGCAACAAGGAAGGCTTCGGCATCGAATTCTGGTTCTCGGCGCTCGCCGCCACGCAGTGGACGGCGCTGGAGCAGGCCGATTTCGCGGCAGGCAAGGTCAAATGGTCGAGCGAGCCGGTGAAATCCATCCTGCAGGCCTGGGTCGACGCCAACAAGTCCGGCTGGTTCCCGCAGGGCGCCAATTCCACCTCCAAGTTCATGGACGAATATGAAGGCTTCATGCGCGGCGAAGCGGCGAACACCATCGGCCTGATCTCCGACGTCGCCCATTGGAAGCAGTTCGACGAGTTTCTGGGCCCCGAAAACGACGGCGTCTACATCATGCCCTCGCCCAAGGTCGCCTCGGACAAGACCGAGGGGCAGCCGAAATTCCCGCTGTCCGGCGGCATCGGCTATGGCGTCAACAAGGCCTCGCCCAATGTCGATCTCGCTCTGGAGTTCGCCAAGGTTCTCGCGTCAGCCGAGCCGGCGCAAATCTTCTTCAACGACGCCGGCGCGATTTCGTCCAACTCCAAGATCGACACCAAGGGTGTAAAAAGCCCGGCCGGTCTCGAAATCCTCGGCTGGATGGCCTCGTCGGGCGCTCCGACCGCCCACACCAATTCCTCCGCCAAGGAGCTCGAGGAAATCCATCGCGTCAGCCAGCTTCTCTTGAATGGCGAGACGACGGTGGATGAAGCAGCGGCCCGGATGGACGCCGTGCAGGCCGAGGCGCACAAATAAGCAGGACATTCGCGCCGGGGCGACCCCGGCGCCCGCATTGCAAGGGACGACACGCGTGGGCAGCGCCACAGAACGACGCATCGCTTATCTGTTCATCGCGCCGGCGATTCTGCTGGTCGCGCTGTTCAGGATTTTTCCGCTCATCTGGGGCTTCGTCCTGTCGTTCTTCGACACCGACGGCATGTCGACCTTCACCTTTGTCGGCGTCGACAATTATGTCGCCATCGCCTCCGATAGCGCCTTTCGCGACAGCGTCGAAAACACCCTTATCCTGATCGCCACTCTCCCTGTCTGGGTGGCGCTGCCGATGGTGCTCGCCATCCTCATCCATCAGGGCGTGCCGGGCGGCCGGTTCTTCCGCGCCGTCTATTTCCTGCCCGCCGTGCTGTCCTCCGTCATCGTCGGCTCGATCTTCAACATGGTGCTGCGCTATGACGGCAGCCTTAACGCCATGCTGAAAGCGGTCGGCCTTATCCCGGTCGATTGGCTCGGCTCGGGCTGGACGGCGCTGTTCTGCCTGTTCGCCGTGCAGCTCTGGTCGACCTTCGGCATGAGCCTGCTGATCTTCATGGCCGGCCTCTCCACCGTGCCCAAGGAACTCGTCGAAGCCGCTCGCCTCGATGGGGCAAAGCCGCTGCAGGTCTGGATCCACGTTATCATTCCGGCGCTGAAGCCGATCATCGAATTCGTCGGCGTCGTCACCACCATCGGTGCGCTGACCTCGATGTTCGGCCTCATCTATGTGCTGACCGCCGGGGGCCGGGCACGTCGACCGCGCTGCCGGAATTCCTGATCTGGCTGGAACAGGGCAAGATGAACCGTCCGGGTTATGCGGCGGCGATCTCCATGCTGCTGTTCTCGCTGATGGCGGGCCTCGCTTATATCCAGATCAAGATCATGTCCAAGAACGCCAACCTCTGAGGATCGCCATGGCCATTTCCGGAAAACGCGAAAAGACGCTGCTCCGGCTCGCGTCGATCCCGATGTGGGCCCTGGCGCTGACCTGCCTCTACCCGATCTATTTCGCCGTCAACAATGCGCTGAAAACCGACAAGGGCTATATTCTCAACCGCTTCTCGCTGGTCGACGATCCGACCTTCGTCAATTTCGTCAATGCGTGGAACCGGTCGAAGCTGTCCGAATACTTCCTCAATTCCGTCGTCACCACATTCGGCGCGGTGGCGCTGCTGCTGCTCGTCTCATCGCTCGCCGGCTTCGCCTTCGCCATGCTGCGCTTTCCCTATCGGAAACTGCTGTTCATGGTCGTGCTGGCCTCGCTGATGATCCCGGTGCAGGTGGTGCTGGTGCCGTTCTACCGCACCATCGTCGCGCTCGATCTGGTCAACACGCGCATCGGCCTGATCATCTCCTACACGGCTTTCTTCCTGCCGTTCTGCGTCTATCTGATGACCGCCTTCTATTCCGGCCTGCCGCGGGAATTGGTCGAGGCAGCGCGGATGGATGGCGCGAAACTCCTGCAGATCTGGTGGCATGTGATGCTGCCGCTCGGCCGTCCGGCGCTGATCACGCTCGGCATTCTCAATACGCTCTATTGCTGGAACGACGTGCTGATCTCGCTGCTCGTGCTGCAGAAGGAGCGGACGCTGATGGTCGGCATCGCGGCGCTGAAGGGCGAATACACCACCAATGTGCCGCTGCTGATGGCCGGCATCGTCATCGCCGCCGCCCCCATCGTTCTCATCTACCTCATTTTCCAGCGGCGCATCGTCAATGGCATCGCCACCGGCGCCGTGAAGGGTTGAACCATGCATCAGATCGAACTCGCCAACGTCACCAAGTCCTATGGCGCGGCTCACGTCATCCACGGCGTGTCCATGCAGATCGAGCGGGGCGAATTCACCGTCTTCGTCGGCCCGTCCGGCTGCGGCAAATCCACTCTGCTGCGCATGATCGCCGGGCTCGAGGAGATCACCGGCGGCGACCTGTTCATCGGCGGCGTCAGGATGAACGATACCGAGCCGTCCGAGCGCGGCGTCGCCATGGTCTTCCAGTCCTATGCGCTCTATCCGCATATGACGGTGGCCGAGAACATGAGTTTCGGCCTGCGCATGGCCAAAGCGCCGAAGGCGGAGATCGAGGAGAAGGTGGCGCGCGCCGCCAGCATCCTGCAACTGACGCCGTTGCTCGACCGCAAGCCCGCGGCGCTTTCCGGCGGCCAGCGCCAGCGCGTCGCCATCGGCCGGGCGATCGTGCGCAATCCCGATGTCTTCCTGTTCGACGAGCCTCTCTCCAATCTCGATGCGGAACTGCGCGTGCAGACGCGGGTGGAGATCGCCAAGCTGCATCAGACGCTCAAGAACACCATCATCTATGTCACCCACGACCAGACGGAAGCGATGACGCTCGCCGACAAGATCGTCGTGCTGCGCGCCGGCCGCGTCGAGCAGATCGGCTCGCCGGTGGCGCTCTATGAGGACCCCGACAACGCCTTCGTCGCCGGCTTCATCGGCTCGCCGCGGATGAATTTCCTGCAGGCGACGGTGTCGGCTGACGGCCAACGCCTCGAATTCGCCGCCATCTCCATGCCCTGCCCCGCTCTGTCGACGCCGCTTGCGCCGTCGTCGAAATTGCTGATCGGCCTGAGGCCGGAACATCTCGACGAGGGCGACGGCGTCGCATTTCCGGCGCAGGCGGATGTGGTCGAGCATCTCGGCGCCACCGCCTATGTGCACGCCGCGCTGCCGGACGGCGCCATCGTCGTGGCGGAAAAGCGCAAGACGGCAGCCCGCGTCGGCGACGCGATCGACATGCGCTTCGACCCGGCCAACGCCCGCTATTTCACCCTCGACGGCGCCCGGATCCGCTGACATGGCCAAGATGGGCATGGCCATCCGGCTGAAGCCGGAGATGGTGCAGACCTACAAGCAGCTTCACGCCCAGCCCTGGCCGGAGATGGACGCCGCGCTGAAAGCCGCCCATATTCGCGACTACTCCATCTTTCTCAAGGAGCCGGAGAACATTCTGTTCGGCGTCTGGGTTTACGTCGGAGACGACTTCGAAGGCGACATGAAACGGCTGGGCGATCTGGATGTCACCAGGCGATGGCTCGCCCTTACCGACGCCTGCCAAACGCCGTTCGACACGGCTGCGCCGGGCGAATGGTGGTCGTTTCTGCCCTGCGTCTATCATCTCGATTGAAAGGATACGCCATGAAGACCCGCCGCGTCGGAAAGACCTCGCTCCAGATCTCGGAAATCGGTTTCGGTTGCGCGCCGCTCGCGGGCCTTTACCGGCCCTGCTCGGATGAGCAGGCGCGCGAGGTGCTGCAGACCGCTTGGGACGCCGGCATTCGCTATTTCGATACCGCGCCGCATTACGGCGCGGGCCTGTCGGAAGAGCGCCTTGGCAAATTCCTCTCCGACAAGACGCGATCGGACGTCGTGATTTCCACCAAGGTCGGTCGCCTGTTCACCCCGGTCCCGCGAGAGGAAGCGCCGGATTACGGCTTCGTCGACGCCAATCCAGCCGTCATGCGCTACGACTACAGCCGCGACGGCATCCTTCGCAGCCTGGAGGAAAGCGGCAAGCGCATGGGCGTCGACCGCTTCGACGTCGTCTTCGTCCACGATATCGGCCCCTATACCCATCAGGAGCCGGAGAACTCCAGACATCTCGACGACTTCCGCCGCAGCGGCGGCGCAGCGCTGGAAGAGTTGAAGGCGCAGGGCGTGATCGACGCCTGGGGCGTCGGCGTCAACGAGACGGCGATTTGTATCGATCTGATGGGTGATTTCGACATCGACGTCATCCTGCTCGCAGGACGCTACACGCTGCTCGACCGATCTGCGGAGCGCGATCTCTTGCCGCTTTGCCGTAAGCGCGGCACGTCGCTCGTCATCGGCGGCGTGTTCAATTCCGGCATTCTGGCCACAGGCCCCTCGCCAGACGCGACCTTCGACTATGCGCCGGCCTCCGACGACATCCAAACCCGGGTCGGCGGCATGAAAGCGCTGGCCGAACGGCAGGGATTTGATCTGGCCACACTGGCGCTTCGATTCCCGCTGGCGGAATCATGCGTCGCGAGCGTGCTCATCGGCACCGCCAAATCGGCGAGTCTGATGCGGAATCTGCAAAGCCTGGATCGCGTGATCGGTCCGGAAGCCTATGCAGACTATGACACTTTCAGCCTGCGACCCTTCTGAGAGGGAAATGCTGATAAAAAATGTCATATTTAATGACGTCCAAGCCGTCGTAGATGTTGACTGAAATATTCATGTTTACTAGAACCACCGCCGGAGCCGCCGAGGGGTTGCTCCCGCGGCCTTTGCAGAGCGCGATCACGCGCTGAGATCCGCGCTTCACCCACACAAAAAGAGATTGAGCGGCCCGGCCATGCCGGCGCGCCGCCCCGATTCCCGCGCGCCGTCCGCGGACGGGGCGCTTTGTGGACGTGCAAGGAGAGAAAAATGGCAGACATGATCACCATCGATGCGAGCGCAATGTCCTCGATCGACTACAAGCAATTTATCTATGACTACTTCGCGACCACGGCGGTGGGCTCCACGGCCGGCGCATCCACCTATTACGGCGGCACGTATCAATCGCCCTACGGCTATTTCAACGGTTCTCAGGTGGGCTTCCGCTATGCGGGGACCGACAACGACGCGCAGGTGGTGATCGAAGGCGCCGACCTCGCTTATGATGGACTGCTCGGCCCAAGCTATGGCCACGGCATTTCCGGCTCCGTCTCGTCGATCTCTCTCGGCTCCTATGATGAAGGCACCACCTATACGCAGGACGACACGGCGGGAGTCCGCGGCGAACTCACCGGCGTTTTGCAGGGACTGGTGATCTCCGGGCTCGACTATTCCGCCGCAATCGGCGCCGGCACCGGTGAAGACAATCTCGTCTATCAGATCTACAACGCTTTGCGGAAGGCGAACTCGGTGCTCGACTTCGACGGCGACGGCGACAGCGGCTACGAATATATCGACTATCTCTACGACCTTCTCGACAACCAGGCCCAGCACTTCGTCGGCTCGGCCGGCGCCGACACCTATACCGGCACCGACTTCGCCGACCAGATCGACGGCAATAACGGCAACGATATCCTCAACGGCGGGGCCGGAGCGGACGTGATCGCCGGCGGCCTCGGCGGCGATGTGATGGATGGCGGCGACGGCGCCGACAAGCTCGACGGCGGCGCAGGCAACGACACGCTCGCCGGCAGCGCCGGCAACGACACATTGAGTGGCGGCAGCGGCAAGGACACCCTGTCGGGAGGCGAGGGACGCGACGTTCTCATCGGAGGCGGTTGGGCCGACATTCTCAACGGCGGCGCTGGCATCGATACGCTCACCGGCAATTCCGGGGCCGACACCTTCGTCTTCGCGCTCGGCGACAGTTCCGCAAACCGCGCCAGAGCAGACACGATCACCGACCTGAACGGCAAGCAGGGCGACGTGATCGATCTCAGCGGCATCGACGCCAACGAGACGAAGAAGGGCGATCAGGCCTTCTCCTTCATCGGCGACGATGCGTTTTCCGGCCATGCGGGTGAATTGCGCGCTTACACGTTTAAGGACGAACGCTATGTCGCCTTCGACAATGACGGCGACAGCAAGGCGGATTTCACGATCCATATCGACCGCAACGTCAACTTCAGGGCCGAGTTGTTCGACCTCTGAGCGGATCTCTGGCTACTCGAGTGTACGGGGACGGCGCTGCGCCGTCCCCGTTTTCGTTTCGGACAGGCGCGCGCGATAGAATTCGGTTTTTCCGATAGCGATATTCTTGATAATAAATTTGCGAATGCCGTAAAACTTTGGCTCAATGGAGACCGGGAACACAATCACAAACGGGAGAACGACCATGAAGACCTTCTTGAAGTCCACGACCGCTCTCATGCTTGGCCTGTCCGTCTCTGGACAGGCGATGGCCGCCGAAATGCTCAAGGAAATCGGACCTGGCGAAGGCGAAGTCTCGATCGTCGCTTGGGCCGGCTATGTCGAGCGCGGCGAGACCGACAAGAACTACGACTGGGTGACCGCTTTCGAAAAGGAGACCGGCTGCAAGGTTTCCGTCAAGACCGCCGCCACCTCCGACGAAATGGTCACCCTGATGAACCAGGGCGGCTTCGACCTCGTCACCGCCTCGGGCGACGCCTCGCTCCGCCTCATTGCCGGCGGCAAGGTGCAGCCGATCAATGTCGATCTGATCAAGAGCTGGTCGACCGTCGACGATCGACTCAAGGATGCGCCCTGGCACACGGTGGACGGCGCCCATTACGGCACGCCCTACCAGTGGGGCCCGAATGTGCTGATGTACAACACCAAGGTGTTCGGCGATAAGGCGCCGAAGAGCTGGTCGGTGGTGTTCGAGGAACAGAACCTGCCCGACGGCAAGACCAACAAGGGTCGCGTCCAGGCCTTCGACGGCCCGATCTACATTGCCGACGCTGCGCTCTACCTCAAGGCGCACAAGCCGGAACTCGGCATCAAGGATCCCTACGAGCTCAATGAAGAGCAATATGCCGCCGCGATTGCGCTCCTCAAGGGCCAGCGCTCGCTGATCGGCCGCTACTGGCACGACGCCATGGTGCAGATCGACGACTTCAAGAACGAAGGCGTCGTGGCGTCCGGTTCCTGGCCGTTCCAGGTCAACCTGCTGGCAGCGGACAATCAGCCCGTCGCCTCCGTCTTCCCCGAGGAAGGCGCGACCGGCTGGGCCGACACCACCATGCTGCATGCCGAAGCGGCGCATCCCAACTGCGCCTATATGTGGATGGAGCATTCGCTGTCGCCCAAGGTGCAGGGCGATCTCGCCGCCTGGTTCGGCTCGGTGCCTTCAGTTCCGGCCGCCTGCAAGGGCAATGCGCTGCTGACCGACGAAGGTTGCGCCACCAACGGCTTCGACAACTTCGAGAAGATCAGCTTCTGGAAGACGCCGACCGCAAAATGCGCCTCGCAGGACGCCTGCGTCCCCTATAGCCGCTGGACCTCGGACTATATCGAAGTGATGGGCGGCCAGTAATCCGCCCTCTCCCGCCGCCTCGCCGGCGGAGCGCCCTATTCCTCCGCCCCTTGCCGGGGCGGAGCAAGCGCAGGGCATGGCCGGCAAGGCCGCATTCCTTTCTATGACGGAGACTTCACTATGGTAGCGGCTGTATCCTTCCGCGCCGTGTCGCGCCATTTCGGCAGCGTCAAGGCGGTCGACGGGGTCGATCTCGACATTGCCGAGGGCGAATTCTTCGCCATGCTCGGCCCCTCCGGTTCAGGCAAGACCACATGTCTCCGACTGGTGGCCGGCTTCGAACAGCCGACCGGCGGCGAAATTTCCATCTTCGGCGAAAGCGCCAACGGCGTCCCGCCCTGGAAGCGTCAGGTCAACACCGTCTTCCAGGACTATGCGCTCTTCCCGCATATGACGATCCTCGACAATGTCGCCTATGGCTTGATGGTCAAGGGCGTCGACAAGGCGACGCGGCTGCGCGAAGCCGAAAAAGCGCTGGAGCTCGTGAAACTCGGCGGCTATGGCGCCCGCAAGACCGGCCAGCTCTCCGGCGGCCAGCGCCAGCGCGTGGCGCTCGCCCGCGCGCTCGTCAACAAGCCGAAGGTGCTGCTGCTCGACGAGCCGCTCGGCGCGCTGGATCTCAAGCTGCGTGAGGCCATGCAGGAAGAGTTGAAGGCGCTGCAGAAGAGCCTCGGCATCACCTTCATTTTCGTCACCCATGACCAGGGCGAAGCGCTGTCCATGGCCGATCGCGTCGCCGTGTTCAACAATGGCGGCATCGTCCAGGCCGGCACGCCCGAGGACATCTACCAGCGGCCCAAGGTGAAATTCGTCGCCGATTTCGTCGGCTCTTCCAATCTCCTGCCGCCGGCGACGACGGAGAAGCTGATCGGCCAGCGCCGCTGGTCGAGCCTGAGGCCCGAAATGATCGGCCTCGGCGACGCCGGCGTCGACCATGGCGTCCTCTCCGGCCGCCTCGCCAACCGCGCCTTTCTCGGCTCGGTGACCCGCATCGCGGTGGACACTGGCGATGTCAGGCTGCACGCCAATCTCGCCCCGGGCGCCGTCGTGCCGGGCGAAGGCGAAGCAGTGACGCTCAGCTTCCCGAAATCCGCCCTTCACCTTCTGGATGACGCGGCATGACCGGCGCGGCTGTCTCTCCATCCCAAGACGGAATGATCGGCAGGGCGACGGCGACGCTGTGGCGGCGGCCCAAGCTCTTGCTCGCGTTGATGCTCGCCCCGCCGCTGCTCTGGCTCGGCGTCATCTATATCGGCTCGCTGCTCACGCTGCTGCTGCAGAGTTTCTTCTCGCTCGACGATTTCACCGGCCAAGTGAAATACGAGCTGACGCTCTCGACCTATAAGGAACTGACCCGCGCCTCCAACATCGACATCATCCTCCGCACGGTGACGATGGCGGCGCTGGTGACCATCGCCTCGGCCATCATCGCCTTCCCGATCGCCTACTTCGCGGCGCGTTACGCCAAGGGCAAATGGAAGGCGCTGTTCTATCTCGGCGTGATGCTGCCGCTGTGGTCATCTTATCTGGTCAAGATCTACGCCTGGAAGATGATCCTCGCCAAGGAAGGCATCATAAGTTGGGCGCTCGAGAAGATCGGCCTGAGCTTTCTGCTCGACGCCTATCTGGCTTTGCCCGTGGTCGGCGGAACATCGCTGTCGATCAGCTTTACCGGCACGTTTCTAGTCTTTGTGTATATCTGGCTGCCCTATATGATCCTGCCGATCCAGGCGGCGCTCGAGCGCGTGCCGGGCAATCTGATCGAAGCCTCCTATGATCTCGGCGCGGCGCCGGGCAAGACCTTCCGCCATGTGCTGCTTCCGCTCGCTTTGCCCGGCATCGTCGCAGGCTCGATCTTCACCTTTTCGCTCACGCTCGGCGATTACATCATTCCCGGCATCATCGGCTCGTCCAGGCTGTTCATCGGCCAGGCGGTCTACACCCAGCAGGGCACGGCCGGAAACATTCCGCTCGCCGCCGCCTTCTCCGTCGTGCCGATCGTAATCATGGGAATCTATCTCTGGGTCGCCAAGAAGAAGGGAGCATTCGATGCGCTCTGATCGTCTCAACGCGGCCCCTGCCGGCCTCAAGATCGCCGCCGGCGCCGGCCTGCTCTTCCTGCAGCTTCCGATCCTGCTGATCTTCGTCTACGCGTTCACGACCGAAGAGAAGAGCTTCAAATGGCCGCCGCCGGGCTTCACCCTGCAATGGCTCGGCAAGGCCTGGGACCGGCCCGACGTCTGGGCGGCGCTGACGCTGTCGGTGCAGGTGGCGGCGATCGCCACGGCCATCGCGCTGGTGCTCGGCACGCTCTGCGCCGCTGCCGTGTCGCGGGCGAATTTCTTCGGCAAGGAGGCGATCTCGCTGCTCGTCATCCTGCCGATCGCCCTGCCCGGCATCGTCACCGGCATCGCGCTTCGCTCCGCCTTCGGCATCATGGAGATCCCCTTCTCCTTCTGGACCATCGTGCTGGGCCACGCCACATTCTGCGTCGTCGTGGTCTACAACAATGCCGTCGCCCGCTTCCGCCGCCTGTCGGGCTCGCTGATCGAGGCGTCCTACGATCTCGGCGCCAATTCCTTCCAGACCTTCCGCTATGTCATCCTGCCGAATATCGGCACGGCGCTGATGGCGGGCGGCATGCTGGCTTTCGCTTTGTCCTTTGACGAGGTGATCGTCACCACCTTCACCGCCGGCCAGCAGGAGACGCTGCCGATCTGGATGCTCGAAGAACTTATTCGTCCGCGCGAGCGGCCGGTCACCAATGTCGTCGCCATGTTCGTGGTGCTGGTGACATTCCTGCCCATCCTGGGCGCCTATTACCTGACCCGCGACGGCGCAGAAACCGCCGGCGCCGGCAAATAACCCGGCAATCAAGAGGGAGAACATCATGGATACCGAATTGCTGATCGGCGGAAAGTTCGAAGCCGGCACCGAGACGGAGGAGCAGATCCTCAACCCGCGCACCGGCGAAACCATCGTCGCCATTCCCGAGGCCTCGACCGCCCAGATCGACGCCGCCGTCGACGCGGCCGACAAGGCCTTCACGACATGGTCCGAGACGACGCCAGCCCAGCGCGCGTCCTATCTCCTCAAGATCGCCGACGCCATCGAGGCCGACGCGCTCGGCTTCGCCACACTCGAATCGCTGAATTGCGGCAAGCCGATCAATGCGGCGCTGAACGACGAGATCCCGGCCATCGGCGATTGCTTCCGCTTCTTCGCCGGCGCTGTCCGCAGCCAGCATGGCCCCGTGGCCGGCGAATATCTGCCCGGCTTCACCTCGATGATCCGCCGCGACCCGATCGGCGTCGTCGGCTCCATCGCGCCGTGGAACTATCCGCTGATGATGACCGCCTGGAAGCTCGCGCCCGCGCTCGCCGCCGGCAACACAGTGGTGTTCAAGCCCTCCGAGCAGACGCCGCTGACGGCGCTGAAGCTCGCCAAGGTATTGGCCGATATTCTCCCGGAAGGCGTGGTCAATGTCGTGCTCGGCCGCGGCGAAACCACCGGCAACCACCTCATAAACCACCCCAAGATCAAGATGGTGTCGATCACCGGCGATGTCGCCACCGGCAAGAAAGTGCTGGTCGCCGCCTCCAAGACGGTCAAGCGCACGCATCTGGAACTGGGCGGCAAGGCCCCGGTGATCATCTATGACGACGCCGATATCGACGCCGCCGTCGGCGCCATCAAGATCTTCGGCTACTACAATGCCGGCCAGGATTGCACCGCCGCCTGCCGCATCTATGCGCATGAGAAGATCTACGACAAATTCGTCGCCGATCTCGCCAGCGCCGTCTCCTCGATCAAGTACAATCTCGCCGACGACACCGAAAACGAGATCGGCCCGCTGATCTCCAAGCGCCAGCGCGACCGCGTCGCGAGCTTCGTCGAGCGCGCCGCCGAACTCGGCCATATGGAGATCGCCGCCGGCGGCAAGCTCGGCTCGGACCAAGGCTTCTTCTACCAGCCGACCGTGGTCGCCGGCGCGCGCCAGGATGACGAAATCGTCCGCCGCGAAGTGTTCGGTCCGGTCGTTTCCGTCACCCGCTTCGGCGGCGACGACGATGTGGTCGCCTGGGCCAACGACAGCGATTACGGCCTCGCCTCCTCCGTCTGGACCAAGGACGTCTCCAAGGCGCTGAAAGCGACCGCCAAGCTGCAATATGGCTGCACCTGGGTGAACACCCATTTCATGCTGACCAACGAAATGCCGCATGGCGGCGTCAAGCAATCCGGCTACGGCAAGGATATGTCGATGTATGCGCTTGAGGATTACACCGCCGTCCGCCATGTTATGATCGCTCACTGATCACAGCAGATCTCCCCGCATCCGCGCGGGGAGATCCCTTCCGCGGAGGCTCCCATGCCCGATCTTGCCGAGACCATGCGCGTGTTCGAGCCCTATCCGGGGCTTTTTGCATTTTATGACGGCCGCATCGCCGGCAAGCGGCTGCATTCGCAAGAAGAAAACTGGCTCGACGACGGCGCCTATGGACTGGGCATCGCGGCCTATGCGCTGGTCGACGGGACCGAGGCCATCGTCTATGACAGCCACACCAGTCTCGACCACGCCCGCTTCATGCGGCGGTATCTGGAAAACATGGGCGTGACCTCGATCCGTCTCGTGCTCAGCCACTGGCACACCGATCATGTCGCCGGCAACGAGGTCTTTTCAAATTGCGAGATCATCGCGCTCGGATTGACGGCGCAGGCCATGGAAGAGCATCGCGAGGAGTTGGAAGGCGGCTCGCCGCCGATTTCGCCGCTGGTGATGCCGACGCGCCTGTTCGACACGCGGCTCAACCTGACGCTGGGCGCCCGCCGCATCGAATTGCATCACTTCGACATTCACAGCGCCGATGGTTGCGTGCTGTGGCTGCCGGATGAAGGCCTGCTTCTGGCCGGCGACACGTTGGAAGACACCGTCACTTATGTCTCCGAGCCCGAGCATATCGACACGCATATCGCAGAACTGGCGCGCATGTCCCTATGGCCGATCCGCCGCATCCTGCCCAATCACGGCGATCCCAGGCGCATCGCCGAGGGCGGCTACAAGAAGGGCTTGATCGACGCCAACCGCGCCTATCTCGAACGGCTGATCGATCCGCTCGACCGCCGCATCGCGGCTTCGTCGCCGCTGGTCGATTTCGTCGCCGAGGATTGCGCCCGCGGCGCTATCGTCTATTTCGGGCCCTACGAGGCGGTCCACCGCCGCAATGTCGAGGCGGTGGAGAAGGTTCACGGCTGAGGTTTAGAGCAATCCGCGTGCGGCGAGATTGGCCATCAGGGCGCGGACGCCGAAAGTCCAGGGCTTGCATTCCGTCGACAGCCGGACGGTGTTGGTCAGGCTGCCGAGCTCGGGATTGGCGATGGTCACGACGTCGCCGAGCTTGTGGGTGAAGCCCTGGCCCTTGTGGTCGCGATCCTCGACAGGCGCGAACAGCGTGCCCATGAACAGCATGAAGCCATCCGGATATTGATGATGCCGGCCGATGGTCTGGCTGACGAGATCGAGCGGGTCGCGGCTGATCTCCTTCATCGAGCTCTTGCCGTCGAGCACATAACCGTCCTCGCCTTCCACCCGCAGCGTCAGGTCGGCATTGCGGACATGGTCGATCGTGTAAGTGGCGTCGAACAGACGGATGAACGGGCCGATCGAGCAGGATGCGTTGTTGTCCTTGGCCTTGCCGAGCAGCAGCGCCGAACGGCCTTCGACATCGCGCAGATTGACGTCATTGCCCAGCGTCGCGCCCTGCACCACGCCCTTGGAGTTGACCGCTAGCACGACTTCCGGCTCGGGATTGTTCCATTTGGAAATTGGATGCAGGCCGACCTCGGCGCCATAGCCGACAGAGGCCATCGGCTGCGCCTTGCTGAACACTTCGGCATCCGGGCCGATGCCAACTTCGAGATATTGCGACCAGACGCCTTCCTCGATCAGCGCCGCCTTGACCTTCATCGCCTCGTCCGAGCCGGCCTTCAGATTGCGGAGGCTGTCGCCGATGATCGACGTGACGCGTTCGCGGATCTTTTCGGCCAGCGCCGGATTGCCCGCCGCCTTCTCCTCGATCACACGCTCGACCATCGAACGGGCGAAGGTCACGCCGCAAGCCTTGACCGCCTGGAGATCGCAGGGCGCGAGAAGCAGGCCGCGACTGGCTGCATCCTCCAGCGACATCACCGGCGTCCCCGGATTGGCGGAAAGCCAGGCGACGGGATCGTCCATTTCCAGGAGATCGCGCATGGTCGGCGCCGCCTTCGAGGTCACGTCATGCAGCATGCCGTCGCGGAGAACCACGAGCGCCGGGCCATCGGCCGCTTCCAGCCAGATCCGCCCGACGAATGTTCCGCTCGCGAAATGTTTCGCAGTCAAATTCACAATCCTCACTCCCTGACGTCTCAGCGCCGCTTGAACACAGGCTGGCGCTTTTCCTTGAAGGCGGCGCGGCCCTCGGTCGCGTCAGCCGTGGCGAAGCAGATGGTCTGCAAATCGCGCTCATATTCGATAGCCTTTTCGACCGGCATGGAAAAGGCCGCTTTCAGATTGACCTTGGCCGTTTCCGCCGCGATCGGCGCCCGCGCAGCGATGGTTTTCGCCAGCGCCCTCGCCCGCGTCATCAATTCCGCCTGGCTCACGACTTCGCTGACGAGGCCCCAGCCGAGCGCGCGCTCGGCGCTGACCGGATCGCCGGTCATGATCATCAGCGCCGCGTTCGACGGGCCGACGGCATGGGCGAGATGAACGGCCATGCCGCCGCCGCCGATCCAGCCGAGCTTGATTTCCGGCGCGGCGAACTGGGCGTTGTCGGAGGCCAGCCGGATATCGCAGGACATCGCCGTCTCCAGCCCGCCGCCGAAGGCGTAGCCGTTGACGGCGGCGATCGAGGGCTTCAGCAGCGCCCTGATGGCGTCGCAGTAGTCCGGCCGGTTGCGAAACTGCCAGGGCGTTTCATACGCATCGAGCTCGCGGATATCGGAGCCGGCGCAAAAGGCGCGCGCTCGCCGGCGCCGGTGACGATGACGCAGCGGATCGTGTCGCTGTCATTGCATTCGGTCACCGCCGCCACGATGGCGTCTGCCATTTCGGGCGTCACCGCGTTGAGCTTCTGCGGACGATTGAGGGTGATGACGGCGATGTCGTCCTCGATCTCAAACAGGACGTCTTCAGTCATGGCGCGTAATCCTTTTCAGGCGCATGCTTTACAAACAGCGCATTCAGCGCGGCGATGGCGGCTTTTCCGTTGGTTTTGTTGGCGAAACAGTCGCGCAACAGCGCCGAGGCTTCGGTCTGGAAGCGGATATAGCCGTTGAAACGCGGCCGGACATAGGCGCTATCGAGCGTTGCGGCCGTGTTGCGATAGAACTGGCCCCAGCGCCCATTCACCGCCTCGTCGCTCCAGGCCGACCGGCGCGACGGCTGGCCCTCATGGTCGGGAATGAAGCGCGTCTGCGCCTCCTCTCCCATCAACCAAGTAAGATGTTCGACAAGCTCCGGCGTCACCTCGCAACGGCGGGACACGGCGATGCCGGTGCCGCCCAATGTCGATCCGGGCCGTACGCCGAGGCTCGCCACCGGCGCGTTATGAAAGCCGAGCGCGCGGCCGGCGTTCGGAGCGGCGTAATTGACATAGCCATAGATCAGCGGACACAACGCGACATCGTCATGCGCCGCCATATGGCCGAGAATGCCGATGGGATTGAGGCCGCGCGCGGATGCTGGGCTGCGGCTCGCGAGAAGGCTCATGAGATCATAGACGATCAATCCCGTTTCTTCCGTCACCAACTGGTGACCTTTGCGGCCGGCCTCTTCGCCATAGGCGGAGGCGATCGACAGGAAGCTTAGAATCGCATGCGGTCCCGCCAGCGACAGCGCCACCTTGCCGCCGGACCAGGAGAGATCCACCACCTCTTTCCAGGTCCGCGGCGGCTCATCCACGAGGTCGGGCCTGATCGCCATCACCTGCGTTGCGGCGTCCAACGGCAGCGCCCAGGTCTTTTCCTGGTAATGGTAACTCTCGAGGCACGGACCGATCGTCGCCGCGCCGATTTCCTCCAGCGCCACCGCGCCGAAAACCTCCTCCAGCGGACGCAGGCAGGTCTCCGCTACGGCCTCGCCGACATGGGGATGATCGAGCACAACGAGGTCGTAACGTGCGCAGAGATCGGCGATCGGATGGGATTCGAAGCCTTCGAGCGGCTGCTTGTCCCAGACGATGTCGACCAGTCCCTCGGCGCGCGCCTTATCCGCCGCGGCCGCCAAGGCGTTGTAACCCCGGGGATGATCCCAGGTCAGGGCGTGATAGCGCTTCATCACTGCATCACCCATCCGCCATCGACATTCAGCGTCTGGCCGGTGATGAAGCCGGCCCCGTCCGAGGCCAGGAACATCAGCGCATTGGCGATGTCGGCGGGCGAGCCGCGCCGTTTCACCGCCTGGTGATCGAGCACGTGGCGCGTATAGCCTTCGGGATCCGGATGGATCTTTTCGGCGTCGGTCGGAAAGGCGCCGGGGAAATCGCGTTGACGGTCACCCCATACGGGCCGAATTCCCGAGCCCAGGCGCGGGCTAGGCCCACCAGCGCGCCCTTGGATTGAACGTAAGGCGACAGCATCGCCCAGCCGCCGTAAAGGGTGATCGAGGCGATGTTGATGATCCGCCCCCATTGCCGCGCCTTCATGTGTGGCAGCGCCGATTGCACGCAGACGATCGCGGCGTCGACATTGACGCGCTGGACCAGCTGATGCTCCTCGATCGTGTAATCCTCGAAGGGCTTGGAGGGGTAGATCGCGGCGTTGTTGATCACCACGTCGAAACCGCCATGCTTCTCCTGCAGAAAATCGAGTTCGCGCTTCAGCCCAGAGAGATCGGCGAGATCGAAATCGCGCACCAGCAGCCGTTCGGCGTGATGCGCCTTGGCCGCCTCTTCCAGCGCCGCCATCTTGGCGGCGTCACGGTCGATCACCACAACGCGCGCCCCGGCGTCGAGGAAATGCATCGTCGTCTCGAGCCCCAGACCGCCGGCCCCGCCGGTATAGAGAATGGTCTTGCCGTTCATGTCGATCATGCGCGGCCTCCGATCGGCAGATGGTTTCCGGAAGGCAGCGGATAGTCCTCATCGGGCTGCGCGGCGATGGCGCGGATCCGGCCTTCGCTGGCCGCGATTTCCTCGGCGCTGGTGAGAATGCTGAAGGTGGATTGATAGGCGCGCTCGTCGCCATTTTCCAGCCAGATCAACTCGCCTTTCTCCCTCGCATAGCCCTTACCGAGCACGTGATTTGTGGAAGGCTCGATCCCCAGGGCATATTGTCCGGCTTGCAGGTTCTGCCATTCATATTGACAGGGAAACTGGTCCTTGCGCGTCGTCACCTGAAAGCCGAGGCCGAGCGCGTCGTTGACCAGCGCCACCGGAACTTCGCCTGCGGCGTCGGCGCCCAGTTCATGCTGCCAGACCTGCTCGTGAAAGCCCAGTTGCGGAGCGGGCATCGTGCGGTAACCGGCGGATTGCTTGCGGAAATCGTCGCCCGCATGCGCCGCCCAGACCACGTCCCTGATCGGCGCGATGTAACGCGAGCCCTCGGCCAGAACCGGATGCCCGACATTGATGTGATAGCAATACATATGCGGCGTGCGATAGAAGCCGCGATTGACGACCCGGTCGGAAATTCGGATATCGTTGGTTCCGGCGGTGATCTCGATGCGGCGGATGAGTTCCAGGTGTTCGCCGAAGACGGCGCCCTGGATCACCGAACCCTCGCACCACAACACCAACTCGTCACCGTCCCAGCGCTCGCCGTAACCGGTGAGCTTGCCCGGGATCGTGCCGATGCGGCCGTGAATGGAGTGGCTGACGGTCTTGCGCGGGCCGTAGACATAGTGATCCGCCGGCTCGTCATGCATGAACAGGATATGGTCGAGCCCGCAGGTCACCATCAGGCCGGAGAAGGAGCGCAGCCAGGCGAGCCCGCCCTCGCCTTCATATTCATGCAGGCCAGGATGGCGAAACCCGGCCGGCGAATGCCAACCCACCGCCATGCCGCGATAGTCGCAATCGGCGATGTCGAAGGCGCGGTCGATGAGCACGGTGAAGCGCAGCCCGGTGCCGCTGCGAAATTCCAGCATTCGGATGCCGCGTTCGACGCCGTCGCCCAGCGTCATCAGCCGCACGCCGGCGAATTGCCCAAACGATCCCGCATGCGCCGCGAGGTCACGGCGTGACCGCTGGCCGCCATAAAGTTCAACCATGTCTGCATTTCCTTCTTGTCTGTCGCCCTGGTCGGAGGCGACCGGCCGGATCGTCTCCGGCCGGTCCTGTCACTGATCAGAGACCTTGGGCCCTGAGCTTGCCGTCTAGGAATTTCTTGGCGCGCGGCACGTCCGATTCTTCAAGATGTTCGATAATCATCGGAATATTCGGATGCTTGCGCGAAAGAAGCTTCAGGTAAAGATCGTAGTTCAACGATCCCATGCCGGGAGCCGGCAGTTCGATCTCGCCGACGCCGCGGAAGGTGTGGCTTTCCAGCGCGTCCTCGTCACCGATATCGGCATGCTTTTCCGACTTGTCGTCGCCGGAGCGCTTGACGTCCTTGGCGTGGCCGATCTTGATCTTGTCCTGCAGCGTGTCGAACACCTGGTGAAGGATCTCGTCCATGCGATCGATATTGTGGGTCTCGAAATAGTTGGTCGGGTCCATCAGCAGTCCGAGGCCGGGATGATCGACCTGGGCGAACATCTTCACCGTCTCTTCGACAGAGCCGACGACATTGTTCACATAGGTTTCGAGCAGGAAGACGGCGCCGTGATCGTAAGCGAACTGCGACAGATCGGCGATGACCTTGCGGCACTCCTCGAAGCCTTCCTCCGTCTTGTTCTTGGGGTGATGCACCCAGTCGGATTCGGTGTTGAAGGTGCCGGTTTCGGAAATCACATAGGGCGTGCCGAGATATTGCGCATGCGCGATGATCTCCTTGAGATAGCCCACGCGCTTTTCGCGCTCTGCCTTGTCGGGATGGATAATGTTGGTGTAGCCCGAAATGCAGCAGATCGGCAGATTGTGATCGCGGAACGTCTCGCGGATCGTCACGCATTTGTCCTTGGTGATCTGCCCGGCCGACAGGTCGATGTCCTTGAAATGCATGTCGAGCTGGACGGTGTTGAAGCCGATGTCGCGGATCTTCTTGGCGGTTTCGTCGAGGCCGTAGGGGAAATAGCCGGTGAAAATACCTGTTTGCATCATGATGGTGATCCTCCCTTTTCTGATGGTCAGTCGATTGAGATTTCGGCGAGCTTGACGGCCCGGCCTTCATCCATGGAGCGATAGCCGGCTTCGACCAGCGCCATGGTTTTCACATTGTCGGCGACGTTGAGCGCCGGTGGTTCTCCGGTTTTGACGGCGTATTGCAGTTGCTCCATCACGCCGATAAAGGCGTGCGGGAACCACATCGTGTCCCAGGTCGGGGTCACCCATTGGCCGCCGGTGGTGGTCTTCGAGGCGTAGGTCAGCGTCGAGGCCGAACCGTCGGGCCAGCCGATCGTGCCTTGGGCTACGCCATCCGTGCCTTCGACACGCCATTTGATGTAGAAGTCACTGTCGAAGCCTTCTTCGCGCGGACCGGCCCAGACATCCTCCATCGACACCGCCAGCACATTATCGGGGAACTTGATGGTGGAGACGGTGATGCCGTCCTTATGGGCGAATTGCGTGCGCGGGTCGGATCGCGTCGCGGTGTAGATTTCTTCCGGGTCGCCAAACAGGAAGCGCAGCACGTCGAGATGATGGACGCTCATATTGGCGAGCGTCAGCCGGTCCAGACCTTCGAGGAATGTCTGCCAATGCGGGATGGCGCGCATGTCGATCGTGGCCAGCACCACCTTGCCGAGTTCGCCCTTGTCGAGGATCTGCTTGAGCACCCGCATCGACTGGTCGTAGCGCATGTTCTGGTTGACCGAGAGGATCTTGCCGGCGGCTTTCGCCTCGTCGCGCAGCTTGCGCGCCTCGTCGAGCGACAGCGCTAAGGGCTTCTGCGCCAGGATCGCCTTGATATGCGGCTCCTTCAGCGCCGCGCGGATCAGCGCCGGCTGCTGGTCGGGCGGATAGGCGATGTCGAGGATCTCGACATCGGTATCCTTGATCAGCGCTTCCGGCGTGTCGTGTACCTTGGGAATACCCCAACGGCTGGCGACGCCTTCGGCGCGGGATTTAGTCCGCGAAGCGATGGCCGCCACTTGAAAGCCGGCTTCCTTGTAAGCGGCCAGATGGCATTCGGCCATGATCATGCCGGCGCCGATCGCGCCGATCCTGTAGTCTTTGACCCGGACCTCCACATCCGGTTTGAAACCCTTGGCGTCAGCCATGTTCTCCTCCCATCATGCGCCGGCGGGGGCGAGCGAGCGCCCGTCCGGACCAAAAAGTGAATGCGGCGCGGGTCGCAGCTGAGTGCGACGGCGCTGTCGATTTCGATGCTGGGTTGGCCGCGCAACAGGGCCCGCAAACGGCCCTCCCCGACGGCAAATGTCACCACCGTGTAGCCGCCGAGCGGCTCGACCTCGAAGACCCTGGCCGGGCGGCCGGGTTTCTCGTTGCTCCAGGGTTCGGGACGCAGGTCCTCGGGCCGAATGCCGACGCTCGACGCGGCAGGCGGCGCGAGCCCGGCGAGAGCGATGGCGCCGGAGGCTGCGGAACCGGCTTCGATCGGCAGGATGTTCATCGCCGGCGAGCCGAGCAGGCGCGCGACATAATCGCTGGCCGGCCGGTCATAGATCTCCGAGGGCGCGCCCATCTGGCGGATCGCGCCGTTCTCCATGATCGCCATGCGGTCGGCGATCGACATCGCCTCTTCCTGGTCATGGGTGACATAGAGGAGCGTGTGGCCGAGTTCGCGCTGGATACGTTTCAGCTCGACGCGGGTCTCTTCGCGCAGCCGCGCATCGAGCGCCGAAATCGGATCGTCCATCAGATAGGCGGCGGGATCGCGCACCAGCGCACGGGCGATGGCGACGCGCTGGCGTTCGCCGCCGGAGAGCTGCGCCGGCGGCTTGTGCAGGAGATGGCCGATATGGAGCTTCGCCGCCACCGCCGCCACGCGCGCCTTGATCTTGTCTTCCGGCACGCGCCGCTCGACCAGCGGAAGGCGGACATTCTCCTCCGCCGACATATGCGGAAACAGCGCCAGGTTCTGGAACACCATGGCGACATTGCGCTCGGCCGGAGACAGCGCATTGGCGAGTTTGCCGCCGATCAGAATCTCTCCCGCATCCGGCGCCTCCAGCCCGAGGATGAGCTTCAGGATGGTCGATTTGCCAGACAGCGGCGGCCCGAAGAAGCAGAAAAACTCGTTGTCGGCGATCTCGAAGGAGACATTGTCGACCGCGACCGTATTGCCGAACCGCTTGGTGACATTGCGAAATGCGATGCTGGCCATGATCACGCCTCCCTGATTGCGAGACCGGTCTCGCCGTCGAACAGGCGAACCGAACCGGGATTGACCGTAAGCCGCGCCGTCTGGCCGACTTCGAAACCGGCGTCGTTGCCGAGCACGAGCTTGATCACGGCGCCCTCGCCTCCCAGATGGACGATGGTGCGCGAGCCGATCCGCTCGACGAAGAACACCGGCAAGCCCGATGACGACGCCTCGAGTTGCGCCTGTTCCGGCCGGAAGCCATAACTGACGTTGCGGGTCCTGCCCGCTTTCGCCGCTCGCGCCAGAGACGGCTCCAGCGCCTCCGAAAGGCCAAAGGCGCCAAGATCGACATGCAGCGCATCGGCGCGGTCGACGAGTTCGCCGCGGATCAGGTTCATGCCCGGCGATCCCAGAAAGCCGGCGACGAACGTGCTGCTCGGATTGTTGTAGACATCGACGGGCGAACCGCTCTGCAGCAGCACGCCATGATCCATCACCGCGATCCGGTCGGCCATGGTCATGGCTTCCAGCTGGTCGTGGGTGACATAGACCATGGTCTGTTTGAACTGGCGTTGGAGATGTTTGAGTTCTGTGCGCATCACCGCGCGGAACGCGGCGTCGACATTCGACAAGGGCTCGTCGAGCAGGAAAATCGCCGGCTCGACGATCGCCGAACGGCCGATCGCCAGCCGCTGCAGGATGTTGACCGATAGTTTCGCCGAAGGCTGCGTCAGCAACGGCCCCAATTGCAGGAACTCGGCCATCTGCTTGACGCGACGGTCGATCTCCGCCGCCGGCAGCTTGCGCATGCGCAAGCCGTAAGCGAGATTGTCGTAGACGCTCATATGGGTGAAGATCGCATAATTCTGGAACACGAAGCCTACGCCGCGCCGGCCCATAGCGACGCCGTTCATGTCGCGATCGTCGAACAGGATGGAGCCGCTGGTCGGGTCTTCCATGCCGGCGATCATGTTCATCGTCGTCGACTTGCCGCAGCCGGAAGGACCGAGCAGCGCGACGAACTCGCCGTCCTCGATCTTCAGGTCCATGGTCTTCAGCGCCTGGAATGCGCCGAAACTCTTGGTCAATTGCTTGAGGTGAATGGAGGTCATGCCGCGCTCCCCACGTTGCGCGCCCGGTTCATGCGCGAGATGGCGAAATTGGCGGCGACCGACAGCACGATCAGGATGGCGAGCGCGATGGCCGCGACATAGCCCCAGATCAGATCGTTCTGGGTGACCTTGTAGATGTAGACGGAGATGGTTTCGGTCGCGACGCCGGGGCCGCCGCCGGTCATGATGTAGAGCGTGTCAAAGATCTTGAAGTTCTCGATCACCCGGATCGCCAGCGCGATGATGATGATCGTCTTCATCTTCGGCAGGATGATGGTGCGGAATTTCTGCGGCCAGGAGGCGCCGAGCAATGTGGCCGCCTTCAGCTGGTCATCAGGCACGCCGGCGAGGCCCGCCAGCAGGATCAAAAACATCAGCGGCGTCCATTGCCAGATGTCGGCGATCATCACCGCCACCAGCGCCCATTGCGGGCTCGACAGCCAGGCGAGCGAAAAAGGCTGGCCGATGAGGCTTGAGATAATGTCGTTCACCGGCCCGCCCGACTGGAACAGCATGAAGAACATGTAGCCGGCGACTGCGGGCACCACCATCATCGGCATCAGCATGATCGAATAGAACAGCCGCTTGCCCCTGAAATCATCCATGAACAGCAGCGCCAGCCCGAAGCCGAGCAGGAATTCCGCCGGCACGCAGACGGCCATCACCAGAAGCGTGCGGCCGACCGCATCCCAGAAGCGCGTGTCGATGGCGAGATCGGTGTAGTTGGCGAAGGTGTTCCAGCTTTCCCAGGCCATCCACCAGGGCACGCCATCGAGCGGCGACCAATCGGTGAGGCTGATATAGAGCTGCATCAACAGCGGAAAGACGGAGATGAACAGGACGAGGATCTGCGCGGGCAGCGTCAGGCGGAAGCCCAGCCGGCCGCTTTCGACGTCCTTGCGGGTGGTGTCGGTGGTCTTCATGGCGATGAGGTCCGTCGAGGAAGCGAGCGCGTCGGTCATTGCTTCAGCGCCCCGAAGGTCAGGCCGCGCACCAGATGTTTCTGGATGGCGATGCCCATGATCACCGGCGGCACGGCGGCGATGAGGCCGAGCGCGGCCTTCGCGCCATAGAGCTGGCCGGTCATCGAGGACGACAGCGACGCCATATAGACCGGGATCGTCACCCATTCGCGCGTCGTCAGCAGCAGGCCGATCAGATAATCCGACCAGTTGAGAATGAAGACGAACAGAGCGGAGCTGGCGAGCGGCGCGCGCATCATCGGCAGGGTGATGCGGGTGAAGACGCGGAAGCGCGAGCAGCCCTCGACGCGGGCGGCGTCTTCGATTTCGCGCGGCATGTCGTCGAAAAACGTCTTCATCAGCCAGAAGGCGAAGGGCAGCGTGACGATGCCATAGATCAGCGCCAGGCCCCACCAGGTATCGACCAAACCAAGAAACGCCCACATGATCATCACAGGGATCATCACCGCCATGGGCGGAAAAAGCCGGAGCTGGATGAGAGCCAGCGGCAGATTCTGCCCGGAACCGAAGCGCGACAGGCCGTAAGCGGCGGATGTGCCGGCGATCATGGCGATCAGCGTGCCGAACACGGCCGAGAGCAGCGACGACAGGATGGGTTTCGTCGCCGTGCGGTCGAGCGCCACGATCAGGTCGCTGGACGAGGTGCCGAAGATGAAACGGAAATTGTCGAGTGTCGGCTCTTTCGGCCACCAGGTGAGATCGGCGCCGGCGGCCGACCATTCGGCGATCGGCTTGAAGGCCATCGAGGCCATCCAGAGAATGGGCACGAGCGTGATGGCCACCGCCAGAAGAATGGCGCCATAGCGGAACAGCTCGAAAACGAGGGAACGGGACATGGATAAATCACATAATTTTCGGGCGCGATGAAGAGAGGCGCATCAAGCGCCTCTCCCCGGCTCGTTGATGCCTCAGGCGGCGTCGGTGATGGTCGGCCAGGCCGCCTTGTTGGCCTTGATCGCCTCGATCAACTTGTCCTCGCCGGTGCGGCGGGCGATGCGCTTCCACTGTTTCTCGGTGTCGGCCATCGCCTGTTCCGGGCTCTTGGCCTTGGTCAGCGCCGCCATGAGGTTTTCGTCGAGCGCATTGTGGAAGGCGGTGGCGCCGGGATAGTTGATGGTCGGCACGGTCCGCGCCACGCTCTCCCTCACGATGTCCATATGATAATCGTGATAGGTCTCGCGCACGAGCGGATCGGAGAAGTTGGCGAGCTGGAACGGATCGAAATAGCCGCCCGGATTGGCCGTCATCCAGGAATAGATGCGGCTGGAGCCGAGCCATTGCAGCAGCAGATAGCAGGCTTCCGGATTCTTGCTCTGTGAGGACACCGAGGCCGACAGATTGAGCCAGAGCACGGTGCGCTGGATCAGCTTGCCGTCCACCTCGCGGCCGGGCGGCAGCATCGAGCCGACCTTGCCGGTAACCTTCGAGCCGGTGTTGCCGGCATTGTCGAGGAATTTCGGCAGGTTGGAGAAGGCGCAGGTCATGGCGGCGCCGGCATTGGCGAAGTTGCCATACTGCTCCGGCCAACCCCAGGAGATCGCATCCGGCGAATGATGCGAGAGCGAGTCGACATATTCGAGCGTGGCGGCGACGCCGGCGTCCGAATTGATCAGCGGCGCGCCGCTTTCGTCGAACAGATACTGGTTGGGATTGCCCATCGACACATAGCGCTGATACCAGTTGGTGTAGCCCCAGCCCTGATTGCGCAGGTCGGTCGAGCCGAACAGACCCTTGTCCGGACGATGGAAGAAGGCGGCGATCTCGGAATGCTGTTTCCAGGTCTTCGGCGGCGCGAGCTCATAGCCGTGCTTGTCGGAAAAGGCCTTCTTTTCCGCTTCGTCGTTGAACAGGTCGGTGCGATAGTTCCAGGTCTGGAAGTCGCCGTCCAGTGACACGCCATAGGTCTGGCCGCGATACTGGTTGAGCAGCGACACGCCGGCCTGGCCGCCGACATAACCGCGCTCGGGATCGTCCCATTCAGGCTTGTGGGCCGCGACATAGTCGTCGAGCGCGATGATGCCGCCGGTTTCGGCGAGATCGCCCAGACGGTTCCATTCCACCGCATAGATGTCGAAGGCTCCGCCCTTGGTGGAGATGTCCTGCATCGTCTTGGTGAATTCCTGGCCGTTGGGAACGCCGACGATTTCCAGCGTGATGCCGGTCTCCTTTTCCCAGAGTTCCTTGATCGACGGCGCGCCCTTGGGAAACGGCTGCGTCAGCTGGCCGATCGAACCGTCGGATAGGCCGAGCACGATCTTGGCCGGCGCCTTGCCCGCGCCCTTCAGCGCTTTGGCCGCCTCGATCGCCCTGCCCTCGGGCGTGTCGGGACCATATTGGTAGCGCTCGGCGCCGGCGAAGCCGGTCGGGCCGCCGATCATGCCGGGGGCCAACGCATCCGCCGCGAACGCGCGGCCGGGTCGAATGAATTGCGGGGCGATGCCGATGGCGGCGGTGACGCCGGCCAGTCGTGAGGACGCGCTCAGAAGCCGCGTCGCGACACGCGAAACGAAGTGGACATATTTTCCTCCCTTTGCAACGGACCTCCCATCCGCTGCGTGATGGATATTGATTTTATCATGAGGCGATGTCAACATCAAAAAACATCATTGGCTTCCGTTGGCAAATCATTCTCCATCATAAACGACGCCACAGCGATTACGGAACCGCGCAACGTGTTGAATAGATGAAGAAATATGATGGCGTGCTTTCGGTGGAGAATCTGCGCGTCCTGCAAAATCACTTGCGTGGCGCCGAGAACGGATTACATCATTTTACATCATCATCGCTGACGGGAATCATGGGCTTGCGATCGACACTCTTTGATATTGCGCGGGAATCGGGCGTCTCTACCGCCACCGTCGACCGCGTGCTCAACAATCGTTCCGGGGTCAGCGAGCGCACCCGCTCGATCGTGATGGAAACCGCCAAACGCCTGGGTTATTTCGGCGGCGGCGACGCCTCGTCCGAGCGCATCAGGCTCGATTTCGTGCTGCCCCAGGGCACCAATTCGTTCATCAAGACGCTCAAAGCGCAGATCGAGCGGCAATGCGCGGCGCAGGAAATCATCGACTGTCGTATCCATGAGGTCGAGGGTTTCAACCCGATCACATTGGCCGACACGCTGATGGGCCTTCGCGGCGAAAGTCAGGGCGTCGGCCTCATCGCGCTCGACCACCCCGCCGTGCGCGAAGCCATGCGCATGCTCGCCGATGCCGGTGTGGCCGTTGTGACGCTGGTGTCGGATATCCTGCATGTGCCGCGCACCGGCTATGTCGGCATCGACAATCGCGCCGCCGGTCGCTTAGCCGGCTATCTATTGGGGCGTTTCCTGCCGCCCGGAGAGAATCGTAAAGTCGCGCTGTTTGCCGGCTCGCTCTCCTATCGTGGCCATGAAGAGCGCGAGATGGGCTTCCGACATATCCTGACGGAAGAATTTCCGCACCTGCAGGTGGTCGAATTGCGGGAAGTCCGCGACGACCGGCAGCGCGCCTATGAGGAAGCTGCGGCGCTGCTGGCGCGCCATCCCGATCTGGTCGGCATCTACAATATCGGCGCCGGCAATGCCGGCATCGGCCAGGCGATCGCCGAGGCGGGCCGGCCTAAATCCATCATCTTCATCGGCCACGAACTGACCGAATCCTCGAAACTGCTGCTGCTTTCAGGCGCGATGGACGCGGTCATCGACCAGAATCCGCGCGTCGAGGCGCGCGAGGCCATCGCCATGCTCAGCCATGCCGTGCTTGGAAAGCGCTTCGACTATCACGCGCCGCGGCTGCAGGTGGTGTTCCGCGAAAACATCCCGGAGCTCTGACTTCTCCCCAGCGCGCTCCATCTTGCCTCATCCGAGGAAAAGCATTACACACTTATTAACCATGGGGTGACTGACATGCAGCATGAACGGGCCGAAAGCGCTGGTGTGGCGGGCGATGGCGACGCCGCCAACAACAACGACGCCGTGAACGCAAGACTGGTCGAAATTCTCAAGGCCAACACAGTGCGCGCCAGCGGCGCGGCCGATGCAGCGCTGTTGCCCAAGCGCGGAATCTTCTCACAGATCTTCGCCATGATCGGCCTCGTCGGCCTGATGGCGGTCGCTTACGTCTATGGTCTCGTGGTCGGCAAGGACGCCTGATTCCCACACATTGCCGAATGTTGAAAAGGGCTCCTCGTGGAGCCCTTTTGGCTATTTCAGACCGTCACATATTTCCGCCAGTCATGCTCTTCCTTGAAACCGAGAACCTCACGGATCTTGCGGTTGGAAAGCAGGCTTTCGAATTCGCCGATTTCACGGGTGAACGGCACATTCGGATAGTAGCGCGCCGCCAGCTCGCGGCTCGGCGTATCGGCCGACACCGTGTCGTTGACGGCATTGAACACCTGATAGCCCATGCCGTCCTTGCCGATGCAGAGATGAACGATCTGCCCGAGGTCGCGCGCGTCGATATAGGACCAGGCGATCCGCTTGCGAATTTCAGGATTGGCGAAATAGCGCGGAAAGTCCGCATATTCATGCGGCTCGATCACATTGCCGATCCGAAGCGCATAAATGTCGGCGCCCGAGCGTTCGGCGAAGGCGCGCGCGGTCTTCTCGTTGACCACCTTCGACAGACCATAGGAGTCCATCGGGTTGACGTCGTAGTCTTCGTCGAGCGGAAACTGATGGAAGTCGCGATGTCCCTCGGCGAAGCAGACGCCATAGGTGGTTTCCGACGACGCCACGATGATCTTGCGCACGCCGAGTTTCACGGCCGCTTCGACGACATTGTAGGTGCCCATGGTGTTGACGCGGAAGGTCTCGTTGTCGGGCTTGATGAGAATGCGCGGGACGGCGGCGAAATGCACCACGGCGTCATAGGGCTGAACGCCCCGACCGTGATCGAGGTCCGGGAAATCGCGATGCATCGACAGCGCGTTGAACACCTGGCCGGAATCGGTGATGTCGACGATGAGGTTGGTCACCCCGGGGCTGTCGAGCGGCGCGAGATCGAGATTGTGGACCTCATAGCCGGCATTGATCAGCCATGGCACGACATGACGGCCGGCTTTTCCGGCGCCGCCGGTGAACAGAACACGTTTTTTCAAAACAATCCTCCCCTGATCCGCCTCCAACAGGCGAACGTGATGTCAGGCAGGAGTGATACGCGCGAAAACCGAATTCGTTCAAGCCCGAAGGGCGAAAGCCGTAGCTTTCACCCTCGGCTTTTACGCTTCAGAGCAGGGTCACGTCGAGCGCGGCGGGATTGGCGAAGTCGTCCTGGGCGGCGATCAGGTGCAGTTCGCGCCGTCCCGCCTTCATCGTCTTGTCGAACAGCGCGAAGATGCTGGACGCCGTGCGCGACAGGCTGTCGGCGAGCGAGGCGCCGGAAAGCCGATGCGCGAGAAACAGCGCCGAGGTGCAGTCGCCCGCGCCGTTCGGGGCCGGATCGATCGCCAGTCGCGGCGTCGACACCAACGCCTGCTCGCCCGAGCAGTGCGAGGCCAGCATCTGGATCTGGTCATCCCCGGTCTTGTCGTGAATCAGCGAGGTCAAGAGCACGATCTCGGGACCCATCTCATGCGCCGAACGGCAGGCGGCTCGCGCCTCTTCGAGCGTCGTGATCGTCCGCCCGGTCAAAAATTCGAGTTCGAACTGGTTCGGCGTGATGATCCCGGCGCGCGGCAGCGCCCGGTCGCGGAAAAATTCGGGAATGCCGGGACGCACGAAGAAGCCGCGGCCGACATCGCCCATGACGGGATCGCAGAGCCAGAGCGCATTTTCCGGCAAGCGGTCGAGAAGCGACAAAATGATTTCGCCGATCGCGGGATCGCCGAGATAGCCGGTCAGCAGCGCGTCGGCGGTCGCCAGCGCGCCGCGCTTGTCGAGCCCCTCGACGATCGCCTCGATATGGGCGGGCGCAAACACGTCGCCGGTCCATTCGCCATAGCCGGTATGGTTGGAAAACTGCACCGTGTTGATGGCCGTCACTTCATGGCCGAGCCGTTGCAGCGGAAACACCGGGCGCGATTTCCGACATAGCCATAGGCGACATGGGATTGGATGGACAGGATCTGCTTCATGGGGGCATCCGGGCAAAGGCGGGAGGGACGTCAAAACGAAAAACCCCGCTGTCTCCAGCGGGGTTTCACAATCAGTCTCGTCGAGACATTACTCGATGATCGAGGCGACGATGCCGGCGCCGACGGTGCGGCCGCCTTCGCGGATGGCGAAGCGCAGCTTTTCTTCCATCGCGATCGGAACGATCAGCTCGACTTCGACGGTGATGTTGTCGCCCGGCATGACCATTTCGGTGCCTTCCGGCAGCGACACGATGCCCGTCACGTCCGTCGTGCGGAAGTAGAACTGCGGACGGTAGTTGGTGAAGAACGGCGTATGACGGCCGCCTTCTTCCTTGGTCAGGATGTAGGCTTCGGCCATGAACTTCTTGTGCGGCTTGACCGAGCCCGGCTTGCACAGGATCTGGCCGCGCTCAACGCCGTCGCGCTGGACGCCGCGCAGCAGCGCGCCGATATTGTCGCCGGCCTGGCCCTGGTCGAGCAGCTTGCGGAACATTTCGACGCCGGTGCAGGTCGTCTTGGCGGTGGCGCGGATGCCGACGATTTCGACTTCTTCGCCGACCTTGACGATGCCGCGCTCGACGCGACCGGTCACCACGGTGCCGCGGCCGGAGATCGAGAACACGTCTTCGATCGGCATCAGGAAGGGCTGGTCGATCGGACGTTCCGGGGTCGGGATGTAGGCGTCGACGGCGGCCATCAGTTCGCGGATCGCGTCTTCACCGATCTTCTTGTCGGAATCTTCGAGGGCGGCTAGAGCCGAACCCTTGATGATCGGGATATCGTCGCCCGGGAAGTCGTAGGACGACAGAAGTTCGCGGACTTCGAGCTCGACGAGTTCGAGAAGCTCGGCGTCGTCGACCTGGTCGACCTTGTTGAGGAACACGACGATGGCGGGGACGCCGACCTGACGGGCGAGCAGGATGTGCTCGCGGGTCTGCGGCATCGGGCCGTCGGCGGCCGAGCAGACGAGGATCGCGCCGTCCATCTGGGCGGCGCCGGTGATCATGTTCTTGACGTAGTCGGCGTGGCCGGGGCAGTCGACGTGGGCATAGTGACGGTTGGCCGTCTCATATTCGACGTGCGCGGTCGAGATGGTGATGCCGCGGGCCTTTTCTTCCGGAGCGGCGTCGATCTGGTCATACGCCTTGAACTCGCCGAAATACTTGGTGATCGCAGCCGTCAGCGACGTCTTGCCGTGGTCGACGTGACCGATCGTGCCAATGTTCACGTGCGGCTTATTCCGCTCAAACTTACCTTTTGCCATTCTTGCTTCCTCGAGATCAAAGGACGGGCCTGCCAGCGCATGGGTCCACGCCGGATTGCGCAGCCGTTTAGAGGTTTCGACGCAGGAGCGCAAGCAAAATCGTTGAGAAAGGATGAAGGGCCGGTCAGACCGATTCGCTGCGTTTGGATCGCCGAACCGGGGAAAAAACCGCGATGCGAAAAAACCCGCCGCGGCCAAGCAGTTACACACGGGAATTCAAGACATGCATGAAGAAGAAACTGGAGCGGGTAGCGGGAATCGAACCCGCGTATTCAGCTTGGAAGGCTGCTGCTCTACCATTGAGCTATACCCGCCTCGCGATCCGATGACGAATGGTGGAGAGAGTTGGATTTGAACCAACGTAGGCTGAGCCAACGGATTTACAGTCCGTCCCCTTTAACCACTCGGGCATCTCTCCGTTTTTCGTCGTCCGGATCAAGCGACCAAGCATTCTCGAAAGCAGTTGTTCGCTGCGTTCGTGGGGGTATATGACCGCCCAACCGAAAACTGTCAACATGGCTTTCCAAATTTTTTGTCGGCTATTCACAAAACCGGCATACGACGCGGCGCCTCCCAAAAAGACTGTGATTTCATGAGCAAAGACACCAAGACCCCGAAAGATACGCATTACGCAAACCTCCGGCGCGCCGTGCGGGACCAGAAGCGCGAGCGCGGCGAACTGCCACCCGCCCCGGCTTTCAAGCGCAAGGGGCCTGTGGATAAAAAGCCGGCCTCGCCGGGCGGCGACCTCGTCTGGCTCTACGGCATACACACCGTGCGCGCGGCCCTCGACAATCCCGCACGCAAACTCCTCTCTCTCAAGGCGACGAAGAATGCGCTGGCCAGGCTGGAGATCAGCGACGTCGAGGCGCAGCCTTTTCCGATCGAGATCGTCAGCCCGCAGGATATCGACAAATTGCTGGGCGACGACGCGATCCATCAAGGCGTGCTGTTGGAAACGCGCCCTCTCCCGGTGCGCAAGCTCGATTCGCTCAAGGAGCGGCCGCTGATTCTGGTGCTCGATCAGGTCACCGATCCGCACAATGTCGGGGCGATCCTGCGCTCGGCCGTCGCCTTCGACGCGGCCGCCGTCGTCACCACGGAGAGACATTCGCCGGCGGAATCGGGTGTGATGGCGAAGTCGGCTTCCGGCGCGCTCGAACTCATCCCCTATATCCAGATCACCAATCTGGCCGACGCGCTGGAAGAGCTGCACCGCCTCGGCTTCGAGACGATCGG
Organism: Rhizobium sp. G21; assembly: GCF_014158035.1. GTDB lineage: Bacteria > Pseudomonadota > Alphaproteobacteria > Rhizobiales > Rhizobiaceae > Rhizobium_E. The sequence goes on from NZ_JACFXW010000001.1 coordinate 429,325, forward strand.
TCTCGATTCGGAGGGGCCCCAGCCGCTCGAACAGACTTTTTCCAAGGAAAAGGTGGCGCTGGTGCTGGGCGCGGAGGGCAAGGGCCTGCGCCAGAAGACGCGCAACACCTGCACCGCGCTTGCCCGGCTGGATATGCCCGGCGCGATCAAGTCGCTGAACGTCTCGAACGCCGCGGCCATCTCGCTTTATGCGGCGCGGACGCATCTCATGAAATAAAGCCGGCGCGCCCGGCCGCAACGGACGGGCGCAATCTCCTCACGACGCCAGATGGCAGACGGTAGATCCCGCTTCGGGCGTAATGGTCGCCGCCGCGCCGTCCCAGACCAGCTTGGCCTTGTAGGTCACCACGCTCGGGACCTTGTCGATCTCGGCGGCGGCGTCCGGATTGGCCTGTTTCTCCTGATCATACTCCGCCTTGCAATCCGGAATCGGCGCGACCTCGCCGAGACCCGTGGCGCGTTTGACCTCGCCCAGGCAGGTCGCGTCGCCGGAATAGAGCGAGCAGGAGGCGGAATAGACGCGGTCGAAGGTCAGCGTGATCTTGTCGCCATCCACCGCGATGTCATAAAAATCCTGGCCGGCGAAGGCGTCTTCGAACAGCCGCTTCATCGCCGACTGATCATAGACCACGAAAGGCAGGCCGCCGTTGACGCTGTCGGGCGCCTGGAAAAACACGAATTTGCCTTTCGAACCGAGAAAATAACCGGCGGTCTCGTCTTTGACCGGCTTTTCGTCCTTGCCCGCGTCTTTCTTGCACGCCGCGGTTTGCGGCGCGATGGACAGGCTTTCGGCGCCCTTTTCGCCCAGATCGACTTCCTTGACCATATAGCCCGGGAATCGATAGCAGTTGACCTGCGGCTGTATGTCCGGATTTGCCTTGTCGGCGGGAAGCGGTTCGGTGTCGATGAACAGCGGCGCATCGAATTTCGACGGCGGCCGTCATCCTTGATGTCGCAGGCCACCGGCGCCTTCTTGCCTGTGGTGAAGCTCAGCGTCTCCTCGTCGCCCGCCAGCGTATAGGCGCCGTTGGTGAAGGAAAACCCCTCTTCGGTCTCGGCTTCCGGCAGACTGACCTTCTTTCCGTCCGGCAGGGTGAGGTCGACGCCGGCCTCGGTGAACACGCCATGAAGCTCGGTTCCGTCCTGGCAGGAGATGGTGACGATGTCGGCGACATCCATCGGTTCCTGGGCCTGATCGTCTGACGGTTGTTCCTGAGCGAAAGCAGGCCCGGTCGCGAGCATCAGGCTTGCGGCCAGCGTCAGCCCGCCCTTGCGTGAGAGTGTTCCGAATCGATGCAGAAACGTCATGTCTCATCCTCTCCCGAAACCCGATCGCAACCAGTTTCAAAGGTCTCGGTTGCGATGGGCGCGCATCTTACCTCTACTGAGGATGGGATAGCGCATGACGCGCAAGTTGAACATGGATTATCGAGCATGACCCCTTATCGCTTCGCACGCATTTTCGGCGCTGTGGCCTTTTTGCTGGCTGCGCCGCTCGTCCTTCGAGCTCCCGCGATCGCCGCCTCGACCAACCCTCTTCTCGATTTCCAATCCGATCCGCTGACGCAGTCCTTTCGCGACGGCTACCAGGGCGTGTCGGGCGCGACGGTGAATGTCGATGTTCCCTATGGTCTCGACGACGACCAGAAATACGACGTCTATCTTCCCGAATCGCGATCCTCGGCGCCGGTGATCGTCATGGTGCATGGCGGCGACTGGTCGGGCGGCGACAAGCAGGAGTCCGCCGTCGCAGGCGCCAAAGCCGGCTACTGGGTCGCGAAAGGCTATGTCTTCGTCTCGATCAATTATCGGCTGCTCCCCAAGAAAGATCCCTTGATCCAGGCCGCCGACGTGGCGCTCGCGCTCGCTTCTGTGCAGAAGAACGCAGCCAGCTGGTCCGCCGACGCCGGCAAGATCGTGCTGATGGGCGCCGGGGCCGGCGGCCACCTGACCGCCCTTCTCTCCTCCAATCCCTCCCTCGCCGCCGACCAGGGAGCCAAGCCCTGGACTGCGGCGGTGGTGCTGGAAACGCCGGCGCTCGACATTCCGGCAATCATGCAATCGAACCATTCCGCCGTCTATGCCACCGCCTTCGGCTCCAATCTCGAATATTGGGAGGATTCCTCGCCGACCGACCTTTTGGCGACGAGCGGCTTGCCGATGATGGTCGTATGCTCCGCCGAAAGCGCCAGCGATTCCTGCGGCAAGGCGCGAGCATTCGCGTCTGCGGCGGAACGGAAGGGCGTCTCCGTGACGGTCTCGCCTCAGAGTGTCTCCTCGGGCGACGTCAACGCCCAACTCGGCGTGGCCACCAGCTACACGGCGATGGTCGACGACTTCATCCAGTCCGTTCTCTGACGGCGCAGGCCGGCGCGACGGAGACGATTTTCTGCTTTACACGAAGAGTGAATCTGCTATTCCGAGCGCGGATGCCCTTATAGCTCAGTTGGTAGAGCACCTGATTTGTAATCAGGGGGTCGCGAGTTCGAGTCTTGCTGGGGGCACCACCGAATTCAAGCAGTCGAGGCGGGTCTCCCGATATGGGTAGCCCGCCTTCTTCGTTCTTAGCTCGAATTCGCGTGAGAACCCACGAATTCCGGTGCTTTACTTGCGGCGATTCGCTCCCTCTTACGTTTCGATCGCGATTTTCCGAAATTTTCTCGGAACCACCTTCAGGCCTCCGCGTTGATCCGGGGAACAAACGAGGTGGATCATGAAGGACGATACTTTGTCGAATGGCCGACAGGCCCTGGAGCAACAACTCGCCACGCTCCGCGAGCAGATTTCCGATATTTCGGAAGCTCTGTCGGGGATGACGAGCGATGCGGCGGATGCAGCGCGACCGCGCCTGCGCTCGGCGTCGAAACAGGCGCGTCGCGCCGCCCACACGCTGCGTGTTCAGGGCGAAGACGCGATGGAAACAGTCCGCGCGCACCCGGGCACGGCGACGTCCATCGCGGTCACGGCAGGCCTGATCGGCGCAGCCATCGGCTATCTCGCAGGCGCGGCAAGCGCTTCCGAGCCGCCGCGCTCGAAATGGCGTTTCTGAGGGAGCGCTCATGAGCAGGAACAATGCGCTTTATCTGATTATCGGCGCACTCGTCGTCGCGGTGATCGGATTTTCGGTCTACGCCTATCGCGAGGAAAGCAAACCCGAAGGCGTCGAGCTGAAGCTCAACGAAAACGGCGTCTCGGTCGAAAGCAATTGATCTGAAGGGCCGGCCTCGCGCCGGCCCTTTCGATTCTCTCGCCGGTCAAAATCCGTCGCGGCCACGAAAGCGACGCTGGTAATCTGGATCGTAAAGCGAACTCTCGCGAAAATCCTCCGCCGCCAGCCCCGGCCCCACGAAAATCAGCGCCGTGCGGTCGATCGGATCTTCCTGCACCAAGGCCTCGATGGTCGAGAGCGTGCCCCTGACGATTCGCTGGTCCGGCCAGCTGGCCTTGACGACGATGGCGACCGGGCATTCGGGGCCATAGAGCGGCATCAGTTCCGCCATCACCTGCGGCAAAGCGTGGATGGCGAGATGGATGGCCATTGTCGCGCCGCTTTGGCCGAAGACCTCCAGCCTCTCCTTGCCCGGCATCGGCGAAGCGCGGCCCGACACGCGGGTCAGCACCAGGCTTTGCGCCACCGAGGGAATGGTCAGTTCACGGCCGAGCGCGGCGGCGGCGGCGGCGAAAGACGGCACGCCCGGCGTGAGCGTATAGGCGATGCGGTGCCGATCCAGCCGGCGCATCTGTTCGGCGACCGCGCTCCAGACCGAGAGATCGCCGGAATGCAGCCGCGCCACATCCTGGCCCGCGGCCTCGGCCTTGAGATATTCCGCTTCGATCTCGTCCAGCGACATCGGCGCCGTGTCGACGATGCGCGCGCCCTGAGGGCAATAGGACAACAGTTCCGGCGACACGATCGAGCCGGCATAGAGGCAGACGGGGCATTCGCCGATCAGGCGCGCTCCGCGCAAAGTGATGAGATCGGCTGCGCCAGGGCCGGCGCCGATGAAATGTACCGTCATGTCTCGTCTTTCCAATTGTTCGGCTTCACCCAGCGCCATTGCGTGAGCGGCATCGCCGGCCGCCAGCCGGTCATCGCGCCCACGGGCGAGGCGCGCGACAATTCGATCCGCGTCAGCGATCCGCTGCGTTTGGCGTGTTCCGCCAAGAGGACCGCATCCATTTCCAAGGTCACCGAATTGGCGACCAGTGTCCCGCCGGCTCTGAGCGCTGCGAGCGCCGCATCCATCACGCCCGGTTCCGAGCCGCCGCCGCCGATGAAGATCGCGTCCGGCGTCGGCAGGCCCGAAAGCGCAATGGGCGCCTGTCCCTCGACCGTCACCAGACCGGGGACGCCGAAGGCGGCCGCATTGCGGCGGATGCGGGCGGCGCGCTCGGGATGTCCTTCGATAGCGATGGCGCGCATGGCGGGATGGCGCAGCATCCATTCGATGCCGATCGAGCCTGAGCCCGCGCCGATGTCCCACAGCAACTCGCCCTTGAGCGGCGTCAGGGCCGACAATGTCAAAGCGCGCGCCTCGCGCTTGGTGATCTGTCCGTCATGCTCGAACAGCGAATCGTCTAGGCCCGGCGCGAGCGGCAGCACGCGCGCGCGCTCGCCCGCCTCCACCTCGACCGCGCAGATATTGAGCGGGTTCACGGATGTGAGCGCATAAGCGTCGGCGCGCATCGCCGTCACCCGTTCGCTGCCGCCGCCCAATGCTTCGAGCACGAACAGCCGGGAGGCGCCGAAGCCGCTTTCGGTCAGAAGCGACGCGAGTTCAGCAGGCCCTTTTTCATCGGAGGTCAGCGCGAGAATGCGGGCGCAGGGCTGCAGATGCGGGCGGATGAGATCGATCGGACGACCATGCAGCGACACCAGCGCGAGATCCTGCAGCGGCCAGCCAAGTCGCGACGCCGCGAGGCTGAAGGCGCTCGGATGCGGGATCACCCGCATCTCACGGGCTTCGATGCTGCGTGAGAGCGTCGCGCCCATGCCGAAAAAGAAGGGGTCGCCGGAGGCGAGCACGCACACGCGGCGGCCCCGCAGGCCCTTGATGTCCTGAACCGAGAGGTCGATGGGCGAAGCCCAGCGCCGGCCCTCGCCCCTGATCAGCGTTGCGGCGAGCTCGAGATGGCGGGCGCCGCCATAGACGATTTCGGCCGCTGCTATCAGGCGCTTGGCCTCGTCGCCGAGCCCGGCTATACCGTCCTCGCCAAGGCCGATAATATCGAGCCAGGGCGTCGAAAGGATGTTTTCAGACATGGCGGCCTCCAAAATCCTCATTCTCGGCGGCACGACGGAAGCGCGCAAATTGGCCGAAGCGCTGGCGCCGCGCAAGGATCTCGACGTCACCGTGTCGCTGGCCGGCCGCACGCAGGAGCCGAGGCCGCTGCCGGTCAATACCCGTCACGGCGGATTCGGCGGCGTCGAGGGACTGGCGGCTCATCTGCGAGCCAACGACATCGATCTCGTGATCGACGCCACACATCCCTTCGCCCAGCGCATGACGCCCAACGCCATTGCGGCGGCTGGTCTGGTCGGAACGCCGCTGGTCTGCCTCAGCCGTCCCGGCTGGTCGGCGGAACCGGGCGACGACTGGCGCATGGCCAAATCGACCGAAGACGCGGTCGACAAGCTCGGCGTCGCGCCGCGACGGGTCTTCCTCGCCATCGGCCGGCAGGAGGCGCATCTGTTCTCGCGCGCGCCGCAGCATTTCTATCTCGCCCGCAGCGTCGATCCCATCGATCCGCCGATCGCGGCGCCGGATTGCCGCTACATTCTCGCGACCGGTCCCTTCTCGCTGGATGATGAAATAAAGCTGCTCACCGAACACGCCATCGATGTGGTCGTGTCGAAAAATTCCGGCGGCGCGGCGACCTACGCCAAGATCGAGGCGGCGCGGCGTCTCGGGCTTCCTGTGGTCATGGTCGAGCGCAAGCGCGTGGATGGCGCAGCCTGCGTCGCTACGGTCGAGGGCGCGCTGGCCTTCATCGATCACGCTTTGGCCCCAGCGAAATAGCGCGGCGAATAGACGAGATCGGCTTTGCCCGGCCGAGTGATGACGCGGGTTTCCGGCGAGCCGATGATCACGCAGGTCGCCATGTCGGCCATGCCGGCTTCGGCCTCCGACAGCGGCCTGACCACGATCTTTTCATCCGGGCGGCCGGCGGCGCGGCCGAAAATGATCGGCGTCGTCGGCGGCAGAATCTCGGCCAGCAGCGTGAAGGCTTCGCCCAGCTGCCAGGGCCGCGCCTTGCTGATCGGATTGTAGAGCGCGATCACGAAGCCGGCTTCGGCGGCGAGACGCAGCCTCCGGGTGATGACGTCCCAAGGCTTGAGATTGTCCGACAGCGACATGCAGCAGAAATCATGGCCGAGCGGCGCGCCGGAACGGGCTGCCACGGCCAGCATCGCCGTGACGCCGGGCGTGACGACGAGATCGATCTCGCGCCAGTCTTCAGGCCCCTTTTCAATCGCTTCGCAGACGGCGGCGGCCATGGCGAAGACGCCGGGATCGCCGCCCGAAACGACCGCGACATCGACGCCGGCGGCTGCGCGTGTCAGCGCCGCATTGGCGCGGTCGAGCTCCTCGCGATTGTCGGAGGCGACGCGGATCTGGTCAGCGCGGAGCGACAGACGGTCGATATAGGGGAAATAGCCGAAGAATTCCGTCGCCTTCTCCACCGCCGCCACGGCTTCGGGCGTCATCTGCTCGGGCGAGCCGGGGCCGGTGCCGATCACATAGAGCGTGCCCTTGGCGTCGGTCATGGCTTGTCCTTCCAGCCCGGCACGAGCACGATCGAGAAATAGGGCGCCGCGTCGTCCTGCTTCTGGGCGAGCGGAACCATCTGGGTGTTGGCCATGGTGCCGCGCTCGACATAAACGGCCTGGTTGATTCGGCCGGTCTCCGCCAGCGCCCGGCGGATCTTCGGCAGGTTGCGGCCCACCTTCATGATCACCGCCGCTTCGGTGTCGTTTAGCCGACGAACCAATTCCTGCTCAGCCATCGTACCCGGCAAAACAGACAGCACGTCGTCGCCCTGGACGATCGGCACGCCGGCCTGCGACCAGCAGCCCGACATGGCGGTGACGCCCGGAATGACCTCGGTCGGATAGCGATGGGCCAGCCGCACATGCAGATGCATGTAGGAGCCGTAAAACAGCGGATCGCCTTCGCTCAGCACCGCCACAGTGCGGCCGGCGTCGAGATGTTCGGCGACGCGGATGGCCGACTCTTCGTAGAAGTTCGTGATCTGGCTGATATAGCCGTCTTCGTATTTCTCGATCTCGGTGGTGACAGGGTAATAGAGCGGCAGTTCGATGATGTCGTCGCGGACGATGCCGTCGACGATGCCGCGGCCATTGCCGCGCCGTCCGGCCTTGGCGAAATAGGCCATGACATCGGCCGACGCGAGCGCCTTCACCGCTTTGACGGTCATCAGGTCGGGGTCGCCGGGGCCGGTGCCGACACCGATCAGTCGTCCCGGCGCGCTCACAGGCCCGGCCTCGCCAGCGAGTTCAGCGCCGCAGCCGTCATGGCGCTGCCGCCGAGGCGGCCGCGCACGATGGCGAACGGCACGCCATAGGAGTTTTCCGCCAGCGCATCCTTGGATTCGCGCGCGCCGACAAAGCCCACGGGCATGCCGACGATGGCGGCAGGCTTGGGCACGGCGCCGTCGCGCAGGAGTTCGAGCAGATAGAACAGCGCGGTCGGCGCATTGCCGATCGCGACCACGGAGCCGGCCATGCGCTCGCCCCAGAGCTGGATCGCCGCCGCCGAGCGGGTGTTGCCGATCTCCTTGGCGATCTCGGCGGTGCGCGGATCGCGCAACGTACAGATCACGTCGTTATTGGCCGGCAATCGGGCTGCGGTCACGCCGCGCGCCACCATTTCCGCGTCGCAAAAGATCGGCGCTCCGGATTTCAGCGCGTCGCGGGCGGCGTCGACGAATCCAGGCGAAAAATGAAAATGTTCGACCGCCTCCACCATGCCGGCGGCATGGATCATGCGCACGGCGAGATCGGCCTCGGCTTCGGAGAAACGCGTGAGATCCGCCTCGCGACGGATGATGGCGAAGGACTGCTCGTAAATGGCGTTCCCGTCGCGGATATAGTCGTATTCGGTCATGTCCCGTCCAATTGCAGAGCCGAGGCGATGCGCCGCGCTCCGAGCCGTGTAAGGCACTGAGCGGCCGATTCGCCATCCTCTCTGCTGTCCCGCACCATGGACGCCAGGCGTCCAAATGCGCTCCCAATGTCGTTTTCAGCACTATAGGCGGATGGCGAGGCCGAAGCCGCCCCATTTACGACAAGCCCATAGCCTGTTGACGCACCCACCAGCGTCAATACAGAAGCGGCTGGATGCGCACAACCCTTGGCGCAGCCCGACAAATGCAGGGTGAACGAGCCGTCGAGCAACTCCTGCGCAATGGCGACGAGGCGATCGGCGAGCGCCCGCGTGTCGAAATAGGCCGAGGCGCAGCCGGTCGCGCCCGCGCAGAGCGCGATCGCCCGGCGCAAATCGGCGGAGTCGGTCCAGAAGCCGAGGTCGGCGGCGGCCTGCCGCAAGGCGCGCGCGACCTCCTGCGAGGGGCACAGCGCAAAGAAACCGTGATCGGGAGTCAATCGCAGATCGGCAATGCCGAGTGCTCGGGCGCGTTCGGCGAGCGCTCGCAGGGCCGGAGCCTGCGCCTGAACATAGGCAAACGACAGGCCAAGCGCCACGCCGCCGTCTTCGATAGGATGAAGGCCGAGAAGCAGCGGCGCCTGCGTCGACAGCTCGATCGCCCGGAGATCGATCCGCGTCGTGTAATGCGTGGAAAGTGCATCGTCCGGCAGGTCGCGTCCGCGCGCGCCCGGCCCCATCGCATGCAACATTGTCAGGAGATGGAGCGCGGCGTCGACCGCCTGCCCTTCCTCGACGATGGCCAGACGCCGGGCTTTCGCCGCCGTGCCGCCGCAGGACACGACGAAGCGGATCTGCCCGCCCGAATCGCGGAACGCCGTCAGTCTGATATCCGCCGTCACCGCGCCCAGATGAAACCGTCCGCCGCCGTCGATGGTCACGGCCAGCTTGGCCGCCAGCGCGAGAGGCGGCTCATGGGCTGCGACACGGCCGCGCAGTTCGGCGGCGATCGGCCTGACATCGATGAGCTCATCCGGATCGAGCCCGGCGAGCGGCGGCGTCTCGACGCCGAGCCCGCGTGTCGGGATGACGCCAGACGCCAGCACCGCCGCCTCGAAATCCGCCACCGTTTCCGGCTTCAGGCCTCTCGCCTGCAGGCTGCCGCGGGCGGTGATCTCGATCAGGCCATTGCCGAAACGCTTTGTCGCCTCCGCGAGCGCGGCGAGCTGGTAAAAGGTCAGCGCAGAATTCACCGGTCTGAGACGCGCCAGCAGACCGTCGCCGGTCGGCATCGGCTGAGACAGCGTCGGACATTCGCCGCGCCGGATCGGCGGCAGGGGAAAATGCTGTGCGGCGTTCGGCGAGAGCGCGAGGATCATGGCGTCATCCATCATGGGCACGAGTTAAACGCCTTTTCTAAATGCCGGGCAAGGGAGCGCCTTGCGCGAGGTCAAGCCTCGTCATCGAAATCCGCGCCCTTGCGCAGCAGATAGATGTCCATGATCCAGCCATGCTCGGCGCGAGCCGCGGCCCGGGTCTTCAGGATCTCCTGCTTCTTCTCCTGAAGATTGCCGGAAATAATGATTTCCTGCTCGGAGCCGAGATAGGCGCCCCAGAAAATTTCCACCTCGGGATCGTCGATCTTCGCGAAGGCCTGTTCGCCGTCGAGCATCGCCACCGACGCCTGGCTTTTTGCGGGAAAGCTCTCCGCCAGACGCCGTCCGGTGGTAATCTCCACCGGCTTGCCGACCAGGTTGAGCGGAATGCGATGCGCCGCGCACAGCGCCTGGATCGAGGTGATGCCGGCGATCACCTTCACATCGAAGGCTGCCCGGCCCGCCGCGCGCACCCGTTCGAGAATGCGCAGCGTCGAATCATAGAGCATCGGGTCGCCCCAGACGAGAAAGGCGCCGACGCCATCCTCGCCGAGTTCGGAGAGGAACAGATCTTCATAGATGCGGGTGATGGCGGCGTGCCAGTCGTCGACGCCGCGCTGATAGCTGGGTTCAGTGGCGTCGCGCACCGGCAGCGCGTAATCGACGCTGCGGATCGTGGGATTGGTGACATAGCGGCGAATGATCTCGCGCCTCGTCTCGGCAAGATCGGCCTTCCTGCCGCCCTTGGTCGGAATGAACAGCACATCGGCGCTGTTCAGCGCGTTGATCGCTTCGATGGTCACATGTTCCGGATTGCCGGTTCCGATGCCGATCACGAGTATTTTGCGCATCCGCGTCTCCTTGTCCCGCCATGATAGGCGGTCGCGTGGCGGTTCTTTTGCTGAAAGCGACGCCGCGCGTCAAACGCCGCATCGAGAAAATTGCGACGTTTGGGCTGAAACTCTGGAATTTCAAGGCCTTTTGATCCCGCCCGATTTCATGTAGCAATTTCTTCCCGATCCCGTTTTTGAGCGCATCATGCCCCGAAACTTCAAGTCCATCGCCTTTGCCGCCTCTACTACGGACGAGGCCGAAGCGGCTCGGGCCGAACTCGCCGCGCTCTATGATCACGTGCCGATGGAGCAAGCCGATGTCGTGGTGGCGCTCGGCGGCGACGGCTTCATGCTGCAGACGCTGCACGCCATCATGGACACGGGCAAAATGGCCTATGGCATGAATCGCGGTTCGGTCGGCTTCCTGATGAACTCCTATACCAAGGACGGATTGATCGAGCGGATCGAGAAGGCCGTGTGCAACGAGATCCGGCCGCTGAAAATGCAGACGATCAACGCCGATGGCGGCAAATCGCTCGCTTACGCCATCAACGAAGTCTCGCTGTTTCGGCAATCCTATCAGGCGGCCAAGTTCAAAGTGACGGTGGATGGGCGCGAGCGGCTGGCGGAGCTGATCTGCGACGGACTACTGCTATCGACGCCAGCCGGCTCCACCGCCTATAATTTCTCCGCCCATGGGCCGATCTTGCCGCTCGAAGCGCCGCTGATCGCCATGACGCCGGTCAGCGCCTTCCGTCCCCGCCGTTGGCGCGGCGCGCTGCTGCCGGAAAAACTGACCGTCGACATTACCGTGCTCGAGCCGGACAAGCGTCCCGTCAATGCGGTCGCCGACAACACCGAGGTCAAATCGGTGATTTCCGTGCGCGTCACCCAGTCCGAAGGTCGGACGACGCGGCTCCTTTCGGACCCCGATCATTCCTGGTCCGACCGGATCCTCGCCGAGCAATTCGTCGACTGATCAATTTTATTGAACATCGGCGAAACCGCACGCCGGCGGCGGTCGCCATCACCTGAATATTTTCCTAACATCATTGATATATCAGCTGGTTTGACATTCGCCGTCCGATGTGCGACCGATCTGATATATCAAATTGGAAGCCAGCCATGCCCGACGAGCCCGTATCATCGACGCCGTCCCAGAGCCGTCTCGCCTATCTCAAGCTCGAGAGCCTGATCGTGACGCTGCGGTTGGCTCCAGGCTCGCTGGTGACGGAAAAGCAGTTGATCACCGAGCTCGGCCTCGGCCGCACGCCGGTGCGCGAGGCGATCCAGAAGCTCGAATGGCAGGGGCTGATCAGTATAAAACCGCGGGCGGGACTTCAGATCGCGGCGCTCAATGCGAATCATCCGGCGATGGTGCTGCAGACAAGACGGCAACTCGAACCGCTGGCGGCGAAGCTGATGGCGGATGTCATCACGCCTGAAGCACGACAACGGCTGATCGATTGCGCCAAGGCCATGACAGAATGCGCGGTGACCGGCGACAAGGACGGTTTTCTCGCGGCCGACAAAGTGTTCGACGAGGTGTTGGAAGACACCTGCCCCAATCCATTTTTATCGCAGGCGCTCGGCGCGTTGCAGACCCATTCGCGGCGCTACTGGTATCACAGCGCCAATCAGGCTTCGCTCGACCTCTCGGTCAGCCTGCATGTGCGGGTGATCAGGGCGCTGCTGAACGGCGATGCGAGCGAGGCCGAACGCGCGATGGGCGATCTGATCGACGGACTGCGGATCTGAAAACCGCGTTCCGACGGGGCGTTTCGACTTTTGAAAACGACCTGCGCCTCCGATCGCCAAAATTTGCTTCAGATCAATATGTCCGGCGCGAAAGCGACTTATAGAATCATCATGGCAGGCAACGCATGCGCCATCTCGGCGGCGACCGAAAGCGTAGAGGGCATACCTGTTGATGGCGCGGTTTGTTGGCGGACCAGCCGCGCCACATCCCATCACTGGGGCGCTGTGCGGCGCGCGGGGAAAACATTCCCGCGCGCCGCACATGCATGGTCACAAGAGAAAATCAGCCTTGTGCAGTTCACCTGATCTGATCGATTGCAGCGTGATCCCATCTCCGCCGTCGGCAGCGATCACCACATCGTCGCCATGCGCGATCATGTGGCTTTTGAGATCCGCATAGGAAGAGAAGTCGCCCGCGCCGCTCAGGTCGATCCTGTCGCGGCCGGGATCGAAATCCGTCACCGCATCGTGACCGAAGCCGCTCTCGAACACGAAGACGTCGTCGCCGCCTTTGCCTGTCAACTGATTGTCGCCGCGATTTCCGGCGATTCGATTGGCGAGACTGTTGCCGGTTCCATCGGCGGCAGCCGAACCTGTCAGCTCCAGATTTTCGACATTGGCGCCGAGCGCGTGGGAATAGGAGATCTGCACGGTATCGATTCCCTCGCCCTTGCGTTCCACGATGCGCACCGATCCGCCCAGGGCATAGACGTCATCGCCGCCGCCGCCATGAACCTTGCCTTTCACCTCGCCCGTGAGACTGCTGAACCAGTCGTCGCCCCCGCCCAGTTTCACGTCGCCGTCGATCGTCCCGGTGTTGAGAATTTTCTCGATTCCCGCGCCGGCCTGGATGGCCACGCCGGAGGCTGCGGTGATGTTGGCGGCGTTGGTGATGGCGGTGACGCCTGTCGAAGTCATCCGGATTGCGGCGTCGGTGGTCGAGGCGCCGCGGATGATGTTTTCGTTGGTGATCACGGCGCCGTCGCCGACGACAAGCAGCGCCACCTTTCCCGACAGTGTGGCGGAGGTGGTCAGCACGGCGTCGTCCCCCATCAGTGCGACGCCGGTCTTCGCACCGCTGATGGTCTTTTGATTGGTGAGGACGACATCGTCGCCGGAGGAATACACGCCATAAGTCGCGCCCGCCATTCTCTCGGTGTTGGTGATGGTCGCATCGTCGCCTGTGGAGCGAATGGCGGCGGCGCGGCCGACGACCACGCCGTCATTGGAGATCAGCGCGCCGGCGGCGCTCGAAAACACGCCATCGCTGTCGGCGGAAATTTTGCCGTGGTTGACGATCTCGGCGGCCCTGCCCGTCGAGGCGACGCCTCGGCCGTGTGAGGATGTGATCCCCCCGAATTGATCAGGTCGGCGTCGCTGCCCGAGGATGAGATGGCGTCGCCGAAAGCTTTGATCGACCCGTTGTTGTTGATCGAAGCGTCAGCGGCGCGGCTGAGGATCGCGCACGCACGGGTCGAGACGAGCGTCGCATCATTGGTGACCGTCGCGTCGACGCCACGAAGGTCGAGGGCGACGCCCTTGGCCGCAATCGCGCCGGCATTGCCCAAGGTCAGCCCGCCGCTCAGGACCGACAAACCAACCCCGCCGCTGTTCAGCACACCCGTACTTTCGATCTTGATATCGTCGCCGGCGTCTCCGCCGGATTGAGAGGCTGCGCCCAGCGTCCAGAGCGGACCATGGGTCGAGGACAAGGTTCCCTGTATCTTGAACACGCGTCCGCCGGCGGACGAGGAGGCGTCGATCGCCAGGCCGGACGTCGCGATGGTCACGCCCGTCGACAGGATCCATTCCTCGCCGCTTATATTGGCGACCAGAGTGGTTTTCATATTTTTCGTGATGGCAATCGTCATGATCGTCCCCGGATGGGACGACAATACCGGCGCGCCGCTTATGAGAGGTTAATGCGCCGGGTCGTGATCCACAGTGAGCAGCCCTTCGACACTGTCTGTCTCCAGCTCGACCAGCCAGAGATCCGGATCGAATTTCGCCTCTCGGGCGATGACGGCTTCGACATCGGCCCCCTCGCCGTTGCGGACGCGGATCTCGAAGCGGCGGTCGCCGGACGTCTCGGCGTCGAACAGACTTTGCGGCGCCGGACCGTAGAGCGTCTCCCGTCCATCACGACCGCGGGTGCGGATGAAAATCGCCCCGGCTTCCGCCGCACCCTTGCGCTCCACGGCCGCAAAGCCGCCCGAGGAGAAGACGCGGCGGATCAGGGCGGAAACGAAGAATTCGGATGTGACGCGCATGGCGGTGTCTTAAGATCAATGCCGCCAGCTGTCAAAACAGCCGACGACGATGTCGGGCGGCGGCCTGCGGTCGTCGACGCTCGCCATCTCGTGGATCGCGTCGCCCGCGCCGCGGCTCGGCGTTAATCGACGAAGGCGCGTTCGATGACGAATTCGCCCGGCTTGTTGTTGGCGCCTTCGTTAAGGCCCGCATCGATCAGCAACTGCTTGGTTTCCTTCAACATGGCGGCAGAGCCGCAGATCATACCGCGATCGATGGCCGGGTCGATCGGCGGCACGCCGAGATCGGCGAACATCTTGCCCGACCGGATATTGTCGGTGATGCGGCCCTGAAAGGGATAGTCCTCGCGGGTCACGGTGACATAATGCTTGAGCTTGTCGCCGACGATCTCGCTCAGGAATTCGTGGTTCCTGATCTCCTCGATCAAGTCGAAGCCGTATTTCAATTCCGCCACCTCACGCGTCGTGTGGCAGAGGATGACTTCCTCGAACTTTTCATAGGTCTCCGGATCGCGGATCAGGCTGGCGAAAGGCGCAATGCCGGTGCCGGTCGAGAACATATAGACCCGCTTGCCCGGAAGCAGCGCATCGTTGACCAGCGTGCCGGTGGATTTCTTGCGCATCAGCACCGTATCGCCGACCTGCACGTTTTGCAGATGCTGGGTGAGCGGGCCGTCCGGCACCTTGATCGAGAAGAATTCCAGTTCCTCATCCCAGGCCGGGCTGGCGATCGAATAGGCGCGATAGACGGGCTTGCCTTCGACCATCAGGCCGATCATCGCGAATTCGCCCGAGCGGAAACGGAAATCCTGCGGCCGCGTCATGCGGAAGCGGAACAGCCGGTCGGTGTAATGCTGAACGGCGGTGACCGTCTCGGCATAGACGCCCGCCGGAATGGCGGAAACGATCTCGGGATTGGTGGCGGGCGCGTTCATGGAGCTTCGATCCTCGGACGTATTTTCTAACTCTGGCGGGGCTAATAGACCATTCAAAGCGGAACTTGAAGGTAGGGATTTCCACCAGAACCGGCTCACAGGGAAAAGGCTTTCAATCTCGCCAATCCCGAGCCTCGCTCGGCCTATACCGCCTTCCGCCTTGTTTCGCCAGAGGGCGGCGCCTGCGTCTTTTCGCTGCGGCGAGATAATACCGTCACAATAGCGGCGTAGCCCGTTCAGGCTCTCGTTTCCAACGAGCCTTACCGATGATGGTCACAAAGGATAAGCCGATGCTGTTCAAAGATCCCTTTCTCGCCAATCGCCGTAGCGTGCTCGCCGGCATCGCCTCCAGCGCGGCCTTGGTGATGCTGCATCCCTTCGCCGCCCGCGCCGCCGCCAACCAGGCGCATCTCCGGCTGATGGAAACGACCGACATCCATGTCGCACTTTACCCTTACGACTATTACGCAGACGGTCCCGACGACAAACAGGGCCTTGCCCGCACCGCCTCGATCATCGACGCCATCCGCGCCGAGGCCGGCAATTCCATGCTGATCGACAATGGCGACTTCCTGCAGGGCAATCCGCTCGGCGATTACATCGCCTATGAGCGCGGCATGAACGACGGCCAGGTCCATCCGGTGATCAAGGCCATGAACCTGCTCGGCTATGACTGCGGCACGCTCGGCAATCACGAATTCAATTACGGCCTCGATTATCTCTTCGCCACCGTCAAAGGCGCCAACTTCCCTTACGTCTGCGCCAACCTCACCAAGGGTCAATTGGCGTCCGATCCCCTGAAGGACGAACTGTTCTTCCCGCCCTATCGGATCATCGAGAAAACGATCAAGGACGGCGCCGGCAAGAGCGCCACTATCAAGGTCGGCTTTATCGGATTCGTGCCGCCGCAGATCATGGTCTGGGATTCCAAGAATCTCGAGGGAAAGGCTAATACCCGCGACATCGTCCAGGCCGCCCGCGCCTGGGTTCCCCGGATGAAGGAAGACGGCGCCGACATCGTCGTGGCGCTGTCGCATTCCGGCATCGACGCGACCGGCCAGAAAGAG
The DNA here is from genome assembly GCF_014158035.1 of Rhizobium sp. G21. Lineage (GTDB taxonomy): Bacteria > Pseudomonadota > Alphaproteobacteria > Rhizobiales > Rhizobiaceae > Rhizobium_E. The sequence continues at coordinate 445,690 of NZ_JACFXW010000001.1, forward strand.
CGGATGGAGAACGCATCGCTTTATCTCGCCGGCGTCGAGGGCGTCGACGCGATTTTCACCGGCCATCAGCATCTCGTCTTCCCCGGCCCGAAGACCTGGGACGGCATGGCGGGCGTCGATCCCGTCAAAGGCGCGCTCCAGGGCAAGCCGGCGGTCATGGGCGGCTTCTGGGGTTCGCATCTCGGGCTGATCGATCTCCTGATCGAACAGGACGGCGGCAAATGGAAGATCGTCGACTTCACCTGCGAAGCCCGCCCTATCTATCATCGCGAGGACAAGAAAGTCATAGCCGACGTCAAGGACAAGCCGGAGATCATCGAAGCGGTCAAACCCGAGCATGAGGCGACACTGGCTTATGTGCGTCGTCCGGTCGGCAAGACATCGGCGCCGCTCTTCTCCTATTTCGCGCTGGTGGCCGACGATCCCTCGGTGCAGATCGTCAACAACGCCCAGATGTGGTATGTGAAGGATCTCCTGAAGGACGGCGAATTCAAGGATCTGCCGCTCCTGTCGGCGGCGGCGCCGTTCAAGTCGGGCGGGCGCGGCGGCCCAGACTATTACACCAATGTCGCGGCCGGCGACATCGCCATCAAGAACGTCGCCGACCTCTATCTCTATCCCAACACGCTGCGGGTGGTGGCGATCACCGGCGAGCAGGTGAAGAACTGGCTGGAGATGTCGGCCGGCATCTTCAACCGCGTCGAGCCCGGCGCCGAGGATGTCGATCTGATCAATCCGGATTTCCCGTCCTACAATTTCGACGTCATCGACGGCGTCACCTATGAGATCGATGTCAGCCAGCCGGCGAAATACGATCACGACGGCAATGTCGTGCACGCCGAGGCCAGCCGCATCAAGAACCTCTCCTTCGGCGGCAAGCCGATCGAGCCCGCGCAGAAATTCGCTGTCGCCACCAACAATTACCGCGCCGGCGGCGGCGGCAATTTCCCCGACATCAAGGACGACAAGGTGATCCTCGCCGCGCCCGACACCAACAGGGACGTGCTGGTGCGCTACATCATGCGGGAAGGCGCGATCAACCCGACTGCCGACGGAAACTGGCGCTTCGCACCCGTCGCGGGCGCGACCGCCGTGTTCGAAACCGGCCCGAAGGCGCGCGATTTCCTGGCCAGCGTCGAGGACGTCAAGATCGAACCGGCCGGCGACGGCAAGGACGGTTACGCAAAATTCCGGCTGGTGCTCTGACCCATAATTCTTTGCGCGAGAGCCGGCGGTTTCGGCCGCCGGCTTCGTTGACGCGAGCGCGGCTTAAGTTCATTCTTTTTGTCGAGAAAAACAAAGGGAACTCGCCATGTCCGCCACTCTCGCGACTGTCAGCCGCCACGACAATCTGCCCTTCTATGAAGAGCGCGTCGATCTCGCCTGCGCCTTCCGCTGGACCGCCCGGCTCAACATGCACGAGGCGGTGGCCAACCACTTCTCGCTCGCCGTCAACGATGACGGCAGCCAGTTTCTGATGAATCCCAACCAGAAGCATTTCTCGCTGATCTCCGCCTCCAGCATGCTTTTGCTCGACGCCAACGATCCCTCGACCATGGACCGTCCGGATGCGCCGGATCCGACCGCCTGGGGTCTGCACGGCTCGATCCATCGCCTGTTGCCGCATGCGCGCTGCGTCATGCATGTGCATTCGATCTATTCGACCGTGCTCGCCTCGCTCGCCGACAGCCGTCTGCTGCCGATCGACCAGAACTGCGCGACCTTCTTCAACCGCTATGTGATCGACAATGATTACGGCGGGCTGGCCTTCGAAGACGAAGGCGCGCGCTGCGCCCGGCTGATGCAGAACCCCAAGCATCGCGTGATGATCATGGGCAATCACGGCGTGCTGGTGATCGGCGACAGCGTCGCCGACACGTTCAACCGCATGTATTATTTCGAACGCGCCGCCGAAACCTATATCAAGGCGCTGCAGACCGGCCAGAAATTGCGCGTGCTCTCCGACGACGTCGCCGAAAAGGTCGCCGAGGAAATCGAGGATTATCCCGGCCAGTCCGAACGGCATTTCGAGGATCTCAAGACCCTGCTGTCCCGCCAGGAGCCCGACTTCTGAATTGAGCGCATCTTGCCGCGCTCATGAGAACAGCCGCCGGATCGGCCAATCCGGCGGCTGTTTTCGTTTGACCGTTTGGGTCTCCGCTTACTTGCCCTGTCCGGCGATCTCTGCGAGCTGCGTCATCAGCATGGCGGCGGCAGCCATGCGCTTTTCGGGCTTTGGCAGATCGCGGGCCAGGAACAGCGAATGATCAGGGCGGATCTTGGCGAGCGTGCCCTGCCGTGAGATGAACTGCACGAGGCCGGCCGGATTGGGGAAGATCTTGTCGCGGAACACCACGACCAGGCCCTTCGGCCCCGCTTCCACCTTCTCGACATTGGCGATGCGGCACAGCGTCTTGATATAGACGATCTTGAGCAGATGTTCGGTTTCGGCCGGCATCTGGCCGAAGCGGTCGATCATCTCGGCGCCGAAGCTGTCGATTTCCTTGAGATCGCTGAGTTCGCCGAGGCGGCGATAGAGCTGCATGCGCAGATGCAGATCCGGCACATAGCTCTCGGGGATCATCACGGAGACGCCGGTGACGATTTGCGGCGACCAGCCGCTGTCGCTCACCTGCTCCTCGCCCTTGATCTCCAGCACCGCCTCTTCGAGCATCTGCTGATAGAGTTCGAAGCCGACTTCCTTGATATGGCCGGACTGTTCGTCGCCGAGCAGGTTGCCCGCGCCGCGGAGGTCGAGGTCATGGCTGGCGAGCTGGAAGCCCGCGCCGAGCGTGTCGAGCGACTGCAGCACTTTCAGCCGCTTGTCGGCCATCGTGGTCAGCGTCTTGTTGACCGGCAGCGTGAACAGCGCGAAGGCGCGCACCTTGGACCGGCCGACGCGACCGCGGATCTGGTAGAGCTGGGCGAGACCGAACATATCGGCGCGATGCACGATCAGCGTGTTGGCTGTGGGCACGTCGAGACCCGATTCGACGATCGTCGTCGACAACAGCACGTCATATTTGCCGTCATAGAAGGCATTCATGATGTCGTCGAGTTCGCCCGGCGGCATCTGGCCATGCGCCACTGCGAGCTTCAGTTCCGGCACCGCCTCGCGCAGGAAGGTCTGGATCTCCTCGAGATCGGAGATGCGCGGGCAGACATAGAAGCTCTGGCCGCCGCGATAATGCTCGCGCATCAGCGTCTCGCGGATCACCAGGGGATCGAAGGGCGAAATAAAGGTGCGCACCGCCATGCGGTCAACCGGCGGCGTGGTGATCAGCGACAGTTCGCGCACGCCCGTCAGCGCCAGCTGCAAGGTGCGCGGGATCGGCGTGGCCGAAAGCGTCAGCACATGCACGTCGGATTTCAGCTCCTTCAGCCGCTCTTTGTGCTTCACGCCGAAATGCTGCTCTTCGTCGACGATCAACAGGCCGAGATTGGCGAATTTGACGCCTGCTCCCAAAAGCGCATGCGTGCCGACCACGACGTCGATCTTGCCTTCCGCCAGCTCCTTCTTGGTCTCGTTCAGCTCCTTGGCCGTCACCAGCCGCGAGGCCTGCCGCACCTTGAGCGGGAAGCCCTTCAGACGTTCGGAGAAGGTCTTGAAATGCTGCCGCGCCAGAAGCGTCGTCGGCACCACGACGGCCACCTGCGCCCCGTTCATGGCGGCGATGAAGGCGGCGCGCAGCGCCACTTCGGTCTTGCCGAAGCCGACGTCGCCGCAGACGAGACGATCCATCGGCCGGCCCGCGCCGAGATCGTCGCGCACGCTGTCGATCGCGCCGGCCTGATCCTCGGTCTCGTCATAGGGGAAGCGGGCGGCGAATTCGTCATAGATGCCGTCGGGCGCGATCAGCGGCGGCGCCTGGCGCATCTGCCGCTCGGCGGCGATGCGGATCAGACCGCCCGCCATGTCGAGCAGCCGCTTCTTGAGCTTGGCCTTGCGCGCCTGCCAGGCGACGCCGCCCAGTTTGTCGAGTTGCGCTTCGGTCTGCTCCGAGCCGTAGCGCGACAGGAGCTCGATGTTTTCGACCGGCAGGAACAGCTTGTCGCCGCCGGCATATTCGAGCTGCAGGCATTCATGCGGCGCGCCGGCCGCCTCGATGGTCACCAGCCCGATAAACCGGCCGATGCCGTGTTCGGCATGCACGACGATCGAGCCCTCGTCGATCGACGAGGCCTCGGTGATGAAATCGGCGTTGCGCTTGCGGCGTTTTCCCCGCCGCACGAGGCGGTCGCCCAGAATGTCCTGCTCGCCGATGACGATCAGTTTGCCGCATTCGAAGCCGCTTTCGAGCGAAAGCACCGTCGCGCCGGCTTCGCCCGGCTTCAGCTTCATCGCGGCATCGAGGGTCGCAACGGGAACGACGCGCTCCAGCCCATGCTCCTGCAGCACCTGCAACAGACGGTCGAGCGAGCCCTCGGTCCAGGCGGAGACCACCACCTTGTCGCCCTTGGCGCGGTGATCGGCGATATGGCGCACGGCGGCGTCGAACACGTTGATGCGCTCCTCGCCCTCCTGCTCGCCGGCGCGCGCCCAGCGCATGCCGGGACGGGCTGAGAGCGCACGACCTTGCGCGCCTCGCCCTCATGCTCGTTGAACGGCGTGATGCGGATCGCGCCATGGCCCCGCAACTCCAGCATCACCTGTTCACCGGAGAGATAGAGCTGGTCGGGCGGCACGGGCTTATAGGGCGCGCCCTGGCTCAACCCCTTCTTGCCGGAGCCGGCGTCGAGCCTTGCTTCATAATAGTCGGTGATCAGCGTGAAGCGCTCATTGACCGATTCCTGCAACGTGTGATCGACGGTCAGGCGGAAGCCGGCGAGATAGTCGAACAGCGTTTCGAGCGTGTCATAGAACAGCGGCAGCCAATGCTCCATGCCGGCGAACCGCCGCCCCTCCGAGATCGCCTGATAGAGCGCATCGTCGCGCGTGGCCGCGCCGAACATCGTGAGATAAGCCTTGCGGAAGCGGCTGATCATATCCGGCGTCAGCGACACTTCGCTCATCGGGTTGAGCGAAATCTGCTTCACCTGCCCGGTGGTGCGCTGGCTGGCCGGATCGAGTGCGGATCGTCTCCAGCGTGTCGCCGAAGAAATCCAGCCGCATCGGTTCGGTCTCGCCGGGCATGAAGAGATCGAGAATGCCGCCGCGCACGGCGAATTCGCCGACTTCGCGCACCGTCGCCACCCGTTCGAAACCGTTTTTCTCCAGCCGGATGGCGATCTCGTCCATCTTCAGAATCTGGCCGGGCTTGGCGGAAAAGCCCATGGCCGAGATGGCGTCGCGCGGCGGCAATTTCTGCACCAGCGCATTGGCCGTCGTCAGCACGATGGCCGGATGCGGCTTGGCCTGATGTTGGATCAACCCCGCGAGCGCCGCCAGTCTCCGGGCGGAGACATCGGTTCCCGGCGACACCCGGTCGTAGGGCAGGCAGTCCCAGCCGGGCAGCACCAGCACAGGGATCTCCGGGGCGTGAAAGGCGAGCATTTGTTCGAGATCGGCGATCTTCTGGCCATCGGAGAGGACATAGGCGATCGATCCTCCGGCGCGGGCGAGTTCTGCCAGCACCAGCGCCTCCATGCCCGGCGGCACATGGCCGATCGAAAAGCTCTTCTCGTCCGCGAGAATTTTCCGGGGATCGAAATCCGGGATCATGCAGATGTCCTTGAGAGTGCCCCGGCGACTGAGATCGCTATCGGGCTGGAGAGATGGCGGAGCGGCATAGAAAACAAGACGACGGGCCGAAAACCGTCGTCACACCACGGGCTTGAAGGCTTCCTCGGGACGGAAGGCCAGAATGCGCTCGAACAGCGGCGTCTTGAGACGCTCAGGCATCGGCTTTTCTCCGGAAATCCACTTGAACAGATCATTGTCGTCTTCGCCGAGAACGCGCTCGAACTCGGCGAGTTCCTCGCCCTGAAGCGTCTTGAGTTCGGTGTCGGCGAACTGGCCGAGGATCAGATCCATCTCGCGGATGCCGCGATGCCAGGCGCGAAACAGGATGCGACGGCGATGGGGATCGAGATCGGCGGTGGTCAGGGTCGTGCCAGTCATCGGCGTGGTGATCCTCTCATGATACGAGGCCGTCTATATCCCTTGGAAACTTGCTTGTCAGCCTTGCAAATCCACCTTCGACAGCCGAAATTGTGTGCATGCGTCCCTCCATCCTCGATCCCTTGTTCGCCCCCCTCGCCTCGCTGCCCGGCATCGGGGCAAAGACGGGTGAACTCTATGCCCGGCTGCTCGGCCGCGAGAGCCTGGAGGACTGCCGGATCATCGATCTCCTGTTCCATGTGCCGCACAGCCTGATCGACCGTCGCAAGCAGCCCGGCATCGCGCTTGCGCCCCAGGGCGCCATCGTCACCGTCACCGCCCGCGTCGACCGCCACCAGCCGCCGCCCAAGGGACAGTCGAACCAGCCCTATCGGGTGTTCCTGCAGGATGATACGGGCGAACTCGCGCTGGTGTTCTTTCGCGCCAAAGGAAATTGGCTGGAAAAATCCCTGCCCATCGACGAGACCGTGATGGTCAGCGGCAAGGTCGACTGGTTCAACGGCCGGCCCTCCATGGTCCATCCCGATCACATGGCGCGCTTGTCGGAGGGCGAGAAACTGCCGCTGGTGGAGCCGGTCTATGGCCTCACCGCTGGCCTGTCGCCCAAAGTTCTGCGCAAGACCATAGAAGCCGCCATTTCGCGCGTGCCCACTCTGCCAGAATGGCTCGACGAGTCTCTGATCCAGAAACAGGGCTTTCTGCAGACCGCGGACGCGCTCCGCCTGATCCATCATCCGCGCGACGAGCACGACATCGATCCGCAGGCGCCGGTCAGGCGCAGGCTCGCTTATGACGAATTCCTGGCCGGCCAGGTGTCGCTGGCGCTGGTGCGCTCGAAGCTCCGGAAAGCGCCGGGCGTGCCGGTCAAGCCGACCGGCCTTCTGTCGGCCCAAGTGCTCAAGGCCCTGCCCTTTTCGCTGACCGGCAGCCAGACCGCGGCGATCGCCGACGTCCTCAGGGACATGGCCGGCGAAGACCGCATGCTCCGGTTGCTGCAGGGCGATGTCGGCTCGGGCAAGACCGTGGTCGCGCTGATGTCGATGTTGGCCGCAGTCGAGGCCGGCGGCCAGGCGGTGCTGATGGCGCCGACGGAAATTCTCGCCCGCCAGCATCACGCCACGATCAGCCAGATGGCGCGCATGACCGGCCTCACCATCGAAATCCTCACCGGCCGCACCAAGGGCCGCGAACGCGAAGAGATCCTCGCCCGCATCGCATCCGGTGAGGCGCAGATCGTCATCGGCACGCATGCGCTGTTCCAGGATACGGTCAATTACGCCAATCTGCTGCTCGCGGTCGTCGACGAGCAGCACCGTTTCGGCGTCCATCAGCGTCTCCGGCTCACCGCCAAGGGCGTGTCGCCGCATATGCTGGTGATGACCGCGACGCCCATTCCCCGCACGCTGGTGCTCGCCGCCTTTGGCGATATGGACGTCTCCAAGCTCACCGACAAGCCGGCCGGCCGCAAGCCGATCCAGACGGTGATCGTGCCGGGCGAACGGATCGGCGACATCATCGCCCGCATGCGCGCCGCCGTCGCCGAGGGCAAGAAGATCTACTGGATCTGCCCGCTGGTAGAAGAAGACGAAGAGAGCGAGCTGATGAGCGTCGAGGAGCGCCACGCCGTGCTCGCGAAAAGCTTCGGCGCGCAGGCGGCGCTGATCCATGGCCGCATGAGTGGGCCGGAGAAAGACGCGGTGATGATGGGCTTCAAGAATGGCGAGACCCGGCTTCTGGTGGCCACCACCGTCATCGAAGTCGGCGTCGACGTGCCGGATGCGACGATCATGGTGATCGAACATGCCGAGCGTTTCGGGCTGGCGCAATTGCACCAGCTGCGCGGCCGTGTCGGACGCGGATCGGAGGCGTCGAGCTGCATCCTCGTCTACAAGGGCAAGCTCAGCCAGAATGGCGAGGCGCGGCTGAAGATCATGCGCGAGACCGAAGACGGCTTCATCATCGCCGAAGAGGATCTGCGCCTGCGCGGCGAAGGCGAATTGCTCGGCACCCGCCAATCGGGAACGCCCGGCTTCGCCATCGCCAGCCTGGAGGCGCATGGCGACCTGCTCGAAATCGCCCGCAAGGACGCGCATTATTTGCTCGACCGAGATCCGGAACTGTCGTCGCCGCGCGGCGAGGCTATCCGCACACTGCTCTATCTCTTCCGGCGCGACGAAGCGATCCGCTTCCTCCATGCCGGCTGATCAGCTCTCCAGGACATCGCCCTTCGGCTTCCAGTCCGGCGCGATCAGGCCGGCCGAGATCAGCATCTTGGCGGCGTCTTCCGGGCTCATGTCGAGTTCGATGATTTTGGACCGCTCTACAAAGATCAGAAAGCCCGCGGTGGGGACCGGGGTCGGCGGCAGGAACACCGCCACCATGTCGTTGAACCCCTTCTCTTGGAATCGATGTTCGAGTTCGCCGCCGCGCACATCGGCGGCGATGAACACCATCGACCAGCTTCCCGGCCCCGGAAATTCGATCATGCCGACTTTCTTGAACGAGGTGCTGCGCTCGGCGAACACCGTCTCGAACAACTGCTTCAGCGCCTTGTAGAGCGAGCGAACCAGCGGCGTGCGATCCATGATCGATTCGCCGAATTCGACGATCGAGCGGCCGATCAGGTTCTTGGCGAAGGTGCCGATCAGCGTGATCATGAGCACCGCGATCAGCAGGCCAAAGCCTGGAATGGCGAATTTGATGTAGTTTTCAGGGTTATAGCGATAGGGAATATAGGGTTTGACCCAGCTGTCGGCCCAATGGATCAGCGTCCAGGTCAGCCAGATCGTGATCGCGATCGGCGCGCAGATAATCAGGCCCGTCAGAAAATTGTTGCGGAGCCGTACGCCGAAAGTCGGCTTATGCGGCGCGGTGTCTGGCGTGTGAGGATCCTGGGTCATCAGGCTCCCTGTTTAACGCGACTTTTCCGCGCCGCACAAGATTTTTATGATCACTCGACCGTGACCGACTTGGCGAGGTTTCGCGGCTGGTCGACATCGGTGCCCATGAACATGGCGGTGTGATAGGCGAGAAGCTGGATCGGCAGCGAAAAGATCATCGGATGGATGGCCTCGTCCATATCCGGCAGCACGATCGTCGCCATGGTCTTGAGGTCGCTGGCTTTGGCGCCCTTCTCGTCGGTGACGAAAATGATCTTGCCGCCGCGCGCCGCCACTTCCTGCATGTTCGACACGGTCTTTTCGAAGAAGCGGTCATGCGGGGCGATCACGATCACCGGCATGGTCTCGTCGATCAGCGCGATCGGACCATGCTTGAGTTCGCCCGCCGCATAGCCTTCGGCATGGATATAGGAGATTTCCTTGAGCTTCAGCGCGCCTTCGAGCGCGATCGGATAGCTGGTGCCGCGGCCGAGATAGAGCACATGCTTGAATTTGGAGAGATCGCGCGACAGCGCCTCGATCTCCGGCTGGATACGGTTGAGCACCGCGCTCATGATGCGCGGCATTTCAGTGAGATGGCCGACCAGCGCCTTCTCCTCCGTCTCCGTCAGCGTGCCGCGTTGGCGACCGGCGCGGATGGCGAGCGCGGCCAGCGCCGTCAGCTGGCAGGTAAAGGCCTTGGTGGAGGCGACGCCGATCTCGGGGCCGGCGAGGATCGGGAACACCGCATCCGCTTCGCGCGCGATGGTCGATTCCTTGGCATTGACGACCGCGCCGATGGATAGGCCTTGCTCCTTGCAGTAGCGCAAGCATGCGAGCGTATCCGCCGTCTCGCCCGATTGTGAGATGAACAGCGCGGCCGATCCCTTGGCGAGCGGCGCGTCGCGATAGCGGAATTCCGAGGCGACGTCGATTTCCACCGGCAGCCGCGCATAGCGCTCGAACCAGTATTTCGACGTCAGGCCCGCGAGATAGGCGGTGCCGCAGGCGGTGATCGCCAGGCTGTCGAGCTTGGCGAAGTCTATGCCGTCGTTCAGTTCCCGCACGCCGCCTTCTGTGAAATCGACATAATGGCCGAGCGCATGCGACACGGCTTCCGGCTGCTCGTAGATTTCCTTTTCCATGAAGTGACGGTGATTGCCCTTGTCGATCAGATAGGCGCTCGCTGACGAAATGCGGATCGGCCGCGACACCGGATTGCCGTCGAGATCGAAGATATGCGCGCCGCCTGCGCCCAGCACCGCCCAGTCGCCGTCTTCGAGATAGGCGATGCGATTGGTGAAGGGCGACAGCGCAATGGCGTCCGAACCCAGGAACATCTCCTTGTCGCCATAGCCGATGGCGAGCGGCGGCCCAGAACGCGCCGCCATGATGGTCGAGGGATCGTCCTGAAAGATCACCGCCAGCGCATAGGCGCCGGTCACCCGGCGCAGCATCGCGTGCATCGCTTCCCGGCGGCCCAGGCCTTCGCGGCGGAACTTCGCCAGCAATTGCGCCACGACTTCCGTGTCGGTCTGGGTGGTGAAACTCACGCCGTCTGCGGCAAGCTCCTTCTTGATCTCGGAAAAATTCTCGATGATGCCGTTGTGAACCACGGCAACGCCGTCGACGAAATGCGGATGCGCATTGGTTTCCGTCGGCGCGCCATGCGTCGCCCAGCGGGTATGCGCGATACCGATCTTGCCGGCCAGCGGCTCGGCGGCGAGCTTCTGTTCAAGATTGACGAGCTTGCCTTCCGCGCGGCGGCGTTCCAGCCTGTTGTCATGGATCGTTGCGACGCCGGCGGAATCATAGCCGCGATATTCCAGCCGCTTCAGCGCATCCACCAGTCGCGCCGCCACCGGCTCCACGCCCACGATCCCGACAATCCCGCACATAATCCGCTCCCGCTCAGTCTTGGCTGAAATTGGTCTCTACCAATTTCCGATGTCTTGCCGCGTCTTGTGGCTGGAATTTCGGCGCGCGGCAACGGGCAGCGCATCAAATTCGGTTTCGTGCGTTAACAGGCGAGCGGATCTGTATTGCAACCAGTGCGATTATGCGATTGATTTATGAATGTTTGCGGCGGCGGAAGCAGCAGCGCCTGGACCAGGGGCGTGACCGGGGAGACGGGCTCCCCGGCTGTGGCGAAAGCCTCGCCGTCCAATCGGAGGTTATGCCATGAGGCGATTGCCATACAGCATAACGCTTACTCTTAGAAGAAGCCGGAGCGGCTGGTCCTTGTCTCTCCGGATCTCATATAGGAAGTGAGTCCCGGCAGGCGGAGTTAGCGCTCCGCCTGCCACTCCTGAAAATACGCGACTTCAGCCCTGGTTGCAAGGTCAGCCCTTGCTCGCCGCCTTCTTCGCCTTCTTGATCGCCTCGTTGCGCGCCATGATCTCGCGGCCGTAACCTTCCTTGGTCACCTGCCGGGCGCGGCCGAAAGCGGCGGCGCCATCGGGGACGTTTTCAGTGATGACGCTTCCCGAGGCGGTCAGTGCGCCCTCGCCCACACTCACGGGCGCCACCAGCGAACTGTTGGAGCCGATGAAGGCGTCGGCGCCGATGCGGGTTTCGTATTTGTTGAAGCCGTCGTAATTGCAGGTGATCGTTCCCGCGCCGATATTGGCCCGCGCGCCGACCACGGCGTCGCCGATATAGCTCAGGTGATTGACCTTGGCCCCCTCGCCGATCTCGGCCTTCTTCACCTCGCAGAAATTACCGACCTTGGCGTTGGCGAGCAGCTTCGCCTCGGGCCGCAGCCGCGCGAAGGGACCAACGGAGGCGCCGGAGGAGACATAGGCGCCTTCGATATGCGAGAAGGCGTGGATAACCACATACGGCTCCACCGTCACGCCCGGTCCGAAGATGACATTCGGCTCGATCGTCACATCCTGGCCGATCACCGTGTCATAGGAGAGAAACACCGTTTCGGGCGCAATCATCGTCACGCCCGACACCATCAGTTCCCGCCGCTTGCGCTTCTGCCAGATGGCTTCGAGTTCGGCGAGTTCGGCCCTATTGTTGCAGCCTGCAGCCATTTCGAAAGACGCTTCGACGGTGGCCGACCGGCCGCCCTCGGCGCGGACGATCTCGACGAGGTCGGTGAGATAATATTCACCCTTCACATTGTTGTTGCCGATCTTGCGCAACAGCGACGCCGCCTTCGCGCCGTTGATCGCCATCAGGCCGGAATTGCAGAAATCGATCCGCCGCTCGTTGTCGTTGGCGTCCTTCTCCTCGCGGATGGCGACGAGTTCGCCGTCTCTTTCGAGCAATCGTCCATACCCGGTCGGCGACGGCGTCCGGAAGCCGATCACGGCGAGGTCATATCCCTCATCCAGCTTTGCGCGGGCTGCGGCCAAGGGGCCCGCCTCGATCAGCGGCGCATCGCCATAGGCCACCAGCACCGCATCATAGCCGGTTTCGATTTCACTCGCCGCCATCAGCACGGCGTGTCCGGTGCCGAGACGCTCGGTTTGTTCGAACACGATCACCGGCAGTTTGCCGGTCGAGGCCGCCGCCGCGACCGCATCGCCGTCACGCCCGACGATGAGGGCGATCTTGTCGGCGCCGCTTTCGTCCAGCGCTGCCACCACATGCGAGATCATCGGTCGGTTGCCGATCGTGTGCAGCACCTTCGACTTGGTCGATTTCATCCGCGTGCTGTCGCCCGCCGCCAGAACCACGGCCAGAACCTTTCCCGACATTCCGAATCTCCCTCTGAAATTTTGCGCCATAGCAAGCGCATTCCCGCGCTCTAGGCAAGCCGAGCGTGACAACCCGGCTGCGCGGATATCGCCGGAAGATCAAAGCTCAGCCGATGGATGGATCGTCCCTGCGGCTCATCAGGATCTTGTCGATACGGCGTCCGTCCATGTCGATGACTTCGAAGCGGTAGCCATAGGCTTCGAAATGGTCGCCTTCCTCGGGGCTCTTGCGCAGGCCCTGAACGACGAAGCCGGCGATGGTCTCGTAGCCGTCTTCCGTCGAGAGATTGTCCAGCCCGAAGGTCAGCTGCATTTCATGGATCGGCGTGCGGCCGTCGATCAGCCAGGAGCCGTCCTCGCGCTCGCGCACCAGAATGTCGTCGATGTCGTCGTAATTCGACGGCAGGATGCCGATGATGGCTTCAAGCAGGTCCGACGAGGTGATGATGCCTTCGGTGGAGCCATATTCGTCGACGATGATCGCCATGTGGATGTTGGCCGCCTTGAAGATCTCGAAGGCCTTCAGGCAGGTCGTCATTTCCGGGATCGTCGGAATCTCCTGCACATAGGTCTGCATCTGGAAGGCCTTCGGATTTTGGGCGGCCGCAAGCACGTCCTTGGTGCGCACGGCGCCGATGATGATGCCGTCATTTTCCTCGTCAATGACGGGATAGCGCGAATGGCCGGAGTCCCGAACCAGCTCCACCACATCCTCGAAGCTGGCTTTCAGATCGATGCCGACGATCTCGGTGCGATGCGTCATGATCGATTTCACCGAGCGGTCGGCGAGGCTGATGATCCGGCGCAGCATTTCATGCTCGGACTTTTCGAACACGCCGCTTTCGGCGCCTTCGGCCAAGACCGCCTGCACCTCGGCTTCGGTCACCTCGTCGCTGTCCTTGGCCGTCACACCCAAGATCTTCATCAACAATCGCGCCGACGCCTCGAAAAGATAGACGATCGGCGCGGCGATCCTCGACAACACGGTCATGGGGCCGGCGACGAAGATCGCAATCGACTCGGCATGTCGCAACGCGAATTGCTTGGGAATGAGCTCGCCGATGATCACCGACAGATAGGTGATCAGCGCCACGACGATGAGCCCCGCCACCAGGTGGCCGTAAGGCGCGATCGCCGGGATCACGTCGAGTTCGGGACCGAGTTTCTCGGTGATCGACGCGCCGCCATAGGTGCCGGCCAGGATGCCCACCAGGGTGATCCCGACTTGAACGGTAGAGAGAAAAGTACCGGAATTCTCCGCAAGGCCGAGCGCGCGGGCGGCGCCGGGATGACCCTGTTTGGCTTTCTGTCGGAGCAAGGGCTTGCTGGCGGAAACGATCGCCATCTCGGACATGGCGAAAAACGCGTTGATCACGAGAAGGAGTAGAATGATGAGAATTTCGGTCACTAGGGGCGCCAGGGCAATTTCAATTGCGGCCCAACCTAAAGCTTCGCCCTGTCATCTTCAAGATGCGGGGGCGAATTCTGCCAGAGGCTCGGCGCCAGTCACCTTGTGGCTGATCCTGTCGCGGCCCACGATGATCACGCGGCGCATGGCTTCGGCGGCGCCTGCGGCGTCGCGGGCGGCGATGGCGTCGACGATCAGCGTGTGCGACGCCGAGACTTCCGCGCCGCGCTCGTCTCCCGGGGCCGGAGACGACAATTTGAAGATGCCGACCAGAGCCGCCTCTATCAGGCTTCCGACGGTGCGCATGAACGGATTTTTGGACGCTTCGGATACGGCGAGGTGAAAACGCAGATCGGCAAGCGCAAGCGTCTCGGGCGTCAGCCCCTCGGCGCCCATGTCGCGCGCCAGTTGATACAGCGCCTTGATATCCGCCTCGGTGGCGTTCTCGGCGGCGAGCGCCGCGCCGTGCGGCTCGAACGCCATTCGGATCTCGCTGAGATGGGTGAGGAAATCACCATCGACGCCCATCTGGAAATGCCAGGTCAGCACGTCGGAGTCGAACAGGTTCCACTGGTTCCTCGGCGTCACCTTGGTGCCGATGCGCGCCCGCGGCACGATCAGCCCTTTGGCCGCCAGGGTCTTCATCGCCTCGCGAAGAACCGTCCGCGACACCTTGAAGCGCTGGGCGAGTTCGGGGTCGCCCGGCAGCGTCGCTCCCACCGGATAATCGCCGGAGATGATCGAACGGCCGATTTCATCCACCACCTGGGCATGGCTGGTTCTCGTTTTCTTGCCGCTGAACACGGCCTCCAGCACTCCCCTTCGCACGACGAACTCCTCACCCTTTGTTGTCGACTTTCGAGACCAGCAATATGCCTTTTTGCATAAGTATGAAGCCGAATAGCAAGAGCCCGATCACGATTTTCGTCCACCAGCTCGACAGTGTCCCGTCGAAAGTGATGTAGGTCTGGATCAAGCCCTGGATCAGGACGCCGATCAGCGTTCCGGCGACGAAGCCGGCCCCGCCGGTCAACAATGTCCCGCCGATCACCACCGCCGCGATCGCATCGAGTTCGACGCCCACCGTGGCGAGCGAATAGCCGGCGGACGTATAAAGAGAGTAGACCACGCCTGACAGGCCGGCCAGAAAGCCCGACAGCGCATAGATGCCGATCGTGGTCGAGGCCACCGGAGCGCCCATCAGCCGCGCGGTCGCCACGCCGCCGCCGAGCGCATAGACATTGGCGCCGAAGCGGGTCTTGTGCGCGATCACGATGCCTGCGACGAAAACCAGCAGCATGAGCCCGCCGATCACCGTGAACCTGCCGCCGCCCGGCATCTTCCAATAGAAGCTCTTGAGCGCCTTGTAGAACGGATGATCGATGGGAATGGAGTCGATCGTGAGCACGAAGGACATGCCGCGGGCGAGAAACATGCCGGCGAGTGTGACGATGAAAGGCGGCATTTCGAGATAATGGATGATCGACCCCATGGCTGCGCCGAAAGCCGTGCTGACGCCGAGCGCAATGGCGAAGACGAGCAGCGGATGCAGATCGGTGTTCTTGAGCAGCACGGCGATCAGGACGCCGGTGAAGGCGATCACCGAGCCAATCGACAGGTCGATGCCGCCCGACAGGATCACGAAGGTCATGCCGACCGCGGCGATGCCCAGGAAAGCGTTGTCGGTGAACAGGTTTCCGATCACTCGGGTCGACAGGATGTTGGGAAACTGCAATGCGCAGATCGCATAAGCGGCCAGGAAAATCAGCGTGGTCGCCGCCAGCGGCAGATACTTCGCTCTCATCCGCGCGTCTCCGACTTGCGGGTCCTGACAAGAGCGGCGAGATCGGCGAGCCGCGGCGATTGAACGATCAGGATGATCACGATCAGTCCAGCCTTGATGATGAGATTGTATTCCGGGGGAAGCCCGAGGTGAGAATGCCGGTATTGATCGCCTGAATGATCATGGCGCCCAGCAACGACCCGAGAATGGAAAAGCGGCCGCCGAGCAGCGAATTGCCGCCGACAACCACCGCCAGGATGGCGTCGAGCTCCAGCCACAGGCCGGCATTGTTGGCGTCCGCCCCTTGATGTCGGCGGCGACGATCAGCCCGGCGATGGCGGCGCAGAGACCGGAGAGCGCGTAGACCAGCACCACGAGCGCAGTCGTCTTGACGCCTGAGAGCCGGCTGGCGCGCAGGTTGACGCCGATCGCCTCGATCAGCAGGCCGAGCGCCGTGCGCCTGGCGAGCAACGCCACCGCCGCGCCGAACAGAACCCAGATCACCACCGGCATCGGCAGGCCGAAGGCCGATCCGCTGCCGATGAAGATCAGACCGGGCTCGTTGAACGTCAGGATCGCGCCTTCCGTGATCAACTGCGCCACCCCACGGCCGGCGACCATCAGCACGAGCGTGGCGATGATCGGCTGGATGTTGAGAATGGAGACCAGAACCCCGTTCCACATCCCGCAGATCAAGCCGACGCCAAGCGCCAGAGCCAGCGTCACCAGAAGCGGGTAGCCGCTGGTGACGGCGGCGGCGGCGGCCGCGCCGCAGATGGCGACGACCGCGCCGACCGAGAGGTCGATGCCCTTGGTCGCGATGACCAGCGTCATGCCGACTGCAACCAGCGCCACGGGCGCGCCGCGATTGAGCACGTCGATGATGCTGCCATAGAGACGGCCGTTCTGGAACGTCACGTTAAAGAAGTCGGGAAACAGGATCACGTTGAGCGCGAGCACGATGCCGAGCGTGATGATCTGGGGAAGTATGCGACGGATCATGACGCCAGACCCTTTTCGTTATGCACGCCGGCGATCGCGTCGACGATGCCGCTGGCGCTCATCTGCTCGCCGGTCAGTTCGCAGACATGTTCATGATCGCGCAACACGCGGATGCGCTGACTATACGCGATGAGTTCGTCGATTTCCGACGAGATGACGGCGAGCGCCATGCCCTTCTGGCAGAGATCCCGGATCAGCTTGATGATTTCGGCATGGGCGCCGACATCGATGCCGCGGGTCGGCTCGTCGAGGATCAGCAGTTGCGGATTGGTCGCCAGCCAGCGGGCGAGGATCGCCTTTTGCTGATTGCCGCCCGACAAGAGCTTGATCGGCTTCTCGCGTCCGTCGGTGCGGATGTCGAGCGCCTGAATATAGTGATCGGCGAGCGCGTTCTGTTCGGACCGAGACAGGGGCCTGGCCCAGCCGCGCCGGGCCTGCAGCGCCAGCACGATGTTTTCGCGCACGGAGAGATCGCCGATGATGCCGTCGGTCTTGCGATCTTCCGGGCAGAAACCGAAGCCCTGGGCAATCGCATCTTCGGGCGATGCGATGGTCGCGGGTTTGCCGTCGATTTCGACCTCGCCCTGGTCGGCGCGGCGGATGCCGAACATCACTTCGGCGGTCTCGGTGCGGCCGGAGCCGAGAAGCCCGGCGAGCCCGACGACTTCGCCGCGGCCGATGTCGAGATCGAAGGGCTTGATGTCGCCGCGACGTCCCAACCTCATGAAGCGGAAGCGCGCCTCGATATCCGGCTTGCGCTCCGGCGCGTGATGACTGGTCTCCTCGGTCAATTCGCGGCCGAGCATCATCGCCACGAGGTCCTTGCGCGGCAAATCCGCCAGGCGGCGCGCGCCGACCAGCTTGCCGTTGCGCAGCACGGTGACGCGGTCGCTGAGCGTATAGACCTGTTCGAGGAAGTGGGTGATGAAGACGATGCCAAGGCCCTTGCGGCGGAGATCGTCGACGATGCGGAACAGCACCTCGACCTCCTGCGCGTCGAGGCTGGCGGTCGGCTCGTCGAGGATCAGCACCTTGCCGGAGAGGTCCACGGCGCGGGCGATGGCGACGATCTGCTGCACGGCGACCGAAAAGCTCGACAATGGCTGCCGCACGTCGATATCGAGGCCATAATCGGCCAGAAGGGCGCGGGAACGCTCGTTCATCGCCCGGCCGTCGATCAGGCCGAAGCGGCGCGGTTGTCGATTGAGGAACATGTTCTCGGCGACCGTCAGATTCGGCAGGAGATTGACCTCCTGATATACGGTGCCGACGCCCAGGCTCTGGGCCTCGAATGTATCGCGGGGATCGATCGACACCCCGTCGAGAAGAATGTCGCCCGCGTCGCGTCGATAGGCGCCGGTCAGGCATTTCACGAGGGTGGATTTTCCGGCGCCGTTTTCACCGAGCAGCGCCATGACCTCGCCTCCCATCAGGGAGAAATCAACAGCGTCGAGCGCCTTGGCGCCCAGGAATGTCTTGGTCATGCCGCGCGCCGAAAGCAGCGGCTTCATCTCTGCAGTCATGCGGAATGCTCCGGCCGGCCGCGCCATCCGCCGAATTCGGCCGATGGCGGGCGTGCTCGATTGAGACCGCGCCGCCGGACGCAAATCCGGCGGCGCGGCGGCAGATCAATAGCCGAGGTCTTTCTTGGATTCGTAGACCTTCTGCGGATCGTCGGCCTGGGTGTAGAGCTTGGATTCCGTCTGGATCCACTTCGGCGGCTCTTTCTTGTCCTTGAGATAGGCGTCGAGCGCGTCGAAGGCCGGGCCGGCCATGTTCGGGGTCAGTTCGACCGTGGCGTTGGCTTCGCCGGCGGCCATGGCCTTGAAGATGTCCGGAACCGCGTCGATCGACACGACGAGGATGTCGGTCCCCGGCTTCAGGCCGGCTTCCTTGATGGCTTCGATGGCGCCGACGGCCATGTCGTCATTATGCGCATAGAGAGCGCAAATGTTCTTGCCGCCGTTTTCGGCCTTCAGGAAGCTTTCCATCACTTCCTTGCCCTTGGTGCGGGTGAAGTCGCCGGTCTGGCTGCGGATGATCTTCAGGTTGTCATGGCCAGCGATGGCCTGCTCGAAGCCCTTCTTGCGGTCGATGGCCGGCGACGAACCGGTCGTGCCCTGGAGTTCGACGATGTTGCAGGGCTTGTCCTTGGCGGTGTCGGCCAGCCACTTGCCGGCGACCGAACCTTCATGGACGAGGTCCGAGGTCACGGCGGTCAAGTAGAGGCTCTTGTCGCTGTCGACGGTGCGGTCGAGCAGGATCACCGGGATATTGGCGTCCTTGGCTTCGGACAGCACGTCGTCCCAGCCGGTCGCGACGACGGGCGCCACGAAGATGGCGTCGACGCCCTGGGCGATGAAGGAGCGGATCGCCTTGATCTGGTTTTCCTGCTTCTGCTGCGCATCGGCGAATTTCAGATCAACGCCGCGCTTTTCGGCTTCCTGCTTGGTCACCGTCGTTTCGGCAGCGCGCCAACCGGATTCAGATCCGATCTGCGAGAACCCCACCGTCAGAGCCATGGCCTGACCAGCGGCGAAAAACGAGACAGCAAGAGCCGTGGCGCTCGCAAGCGCTTTGAACTTATTCATGATTTCCTCCCAAATGATGGCTGCTCCACCAGCCGCGATCAAAAAATCATACAATAATATTTTTGTAAAGCAGCAGTTATCTCTAATTCGCGCTGCAAGCCACAGATGTATAAAAATGCTCAGCTTTTTTGCTTTGGCGAGCGCGCCGCGCCGCCTGTCGCCGCCATTTTAACGCTTGCCACGCCGCCCGACGCATGAGTAAAAGCCTAAACCTTCGTCCGGCCGCCGCACGGACGCGCCTTTCTGAGGCGACAAGAATAACAATTTGGGACGCCCGATGCTCGAACTTCTGCGTAAAGCCGCGAAAACCTGGGTCGCAAAGGCCCTGCTTATCCTCCTTGTCGCCTCCTTCGGCATCTGGGGCGTCCACAGTTCGATGTTTTCGGGCGCAAACGACGCCGTCGTGACCGTCGGCGACCAGAAAGTGTCCAATTCGGAATTCCAGTTCACGTTCAACAGCGTTTTCAGCCAGATGCAGCGGAGCATTCCGGGCCTGACGCTGGAGCAGGCGAAGATGTTCGGCCTCGAGAACACGGTCTATGGCCAGCTGGCGTCCGCCGCGGCGCTCGACCAGCTCGCCTCCGACATGAAGCTCGGCATGTCCGAGAGCCGCCTGTTGCAGCTCATCCAGGAAGAGCCGGCCTTCAAGGACGCTTCCGGCGCCTTCAGCCGTCAGCTGATGGAGCGTCGTCTCTACGACGCCCGCATCCGCGCCGAGGACTACATCAAGAACAAGGAGCGCGAGGCGGTGCGCGTGCAGATCGCCGATGCGGTCGCCAACGGCTTCACCCCGCCGGCCACGCTGACCAAGGCGCTCGAGGACTTCAGCAACGAACGCCGCACGATCGATTATCTGATCCTCACCAACGCCAATATCGATCCGGTCGGAGCGCCGACCGACGCCGCGCTCGCCAAGTGGTTCGAGGACAACAAGGGCAAATATCGCGCTCCCGAATATCGCAAGATCACCTATGTGAAGCTCGAGCCCGCTGACATCGCCGACGTGACCGCCGTCACCGACGAGGACGTGAAGGCCGATTACGACAGGCATATCGACGCCTACAGCACGCCGGAGACGCGCACGATCGAGCAACTGACCTTCGCCGACAAGGCGCAGGCCGACGCGGCGGCCGCCAAGCTCGTGGCCGGAACCACCTTCGACCAGCTCGTGACGGAGCAGGGCAAGACCGCGACCGACGTGCTGCTCGGCGATTTCAGCCGCGACAAGGTTCCGACGCCCGCGATGGCGGAAGCGGCGTTTGCGGTGAAGACCGAGGGCGGCGTGACGCCGGTGACCGACGGCCTGCTCGGCCCCGTCATCCTGCGCGTGACCAACATCAAACCTGAGGTCGTCAAGCCGCTCGATGCCGTCAAGGAGGACATCCGCAAGCAGCTCGCGCTCGTGCGGGCCAATGACGAGATCCAGGGCGTGCATGACCGTTTCGAGGACACGCGGGCGTCGGGCGCTTCACTGGCCGAGTCCGCGAACCAGCTGCAGCTGAAGTCGGTGACGATCGACGCCGTCGACGCCAGCGGCCGCGATCCCTCCGACAAGGACGTCGCCGGCCTGCCGGAACAGGCGCGCCTGCTCACCGAGGCCTTCAAGACCGACGAAGGCGTCGAGCCCCTGCCGCTCGATCTCAGCAATGGCGGCTATGTCTGGTTCGAGATCAACGGCGTGACCCCGGAGCGCGACCGCAAGCTCGAAGAAGTGCGCGAAAAAGTCGTCGCGGACTGGACGCGCGAGCAACAGCAGCTGGCCCTCGCCAAGAAAGCGGAGGAGCTCTCCAAGCAGATCCGCGAAGGCGCCAAGATCGCCGATATCGCCGCGACGCTGAAGATCGCCGTCGAATCGAAGGCCGACATCAAGCGCGGCGCGGACGACGCCGTTCTCGGCGCCGCCGCGATCAATGCCGCATTCGGCGGGCCGGAAGGCCATGTGTCGGCCTCGGCCGGCGCGGATGGCCAGAGCCAGATCGTTATGCAGGTCACCGACGTCCAGAACACGCCGACCGCCGATGCGCTCGACAACAGCGCCGAGCAGATCAAGCAGGCCGCGGCGCGCGCCGGCGACGACTTCCTCGACCAGCTCGTCAGCGAGTTGCAGTCGGATTTCGGCGTCTCGGTCAATCGCACGCTCGCCAATCAGTTGATGGTCCGCTAAGCCGGGGAACTGCCATGGCCGATCTGAAACCCTTTCTCGCCAAGGTGGCCGCCTCGCAGCCTCTGTCGACGGACGAGGCGCGATCCGCCTTCGACATCATCATGTCGGGCGGCGCCACTCCCAGCCAGATCGGCGCTTTCCTGATGGGCCTGCGCGTGCGCGGGGAAACCGTGGACGAGATCCAGGGCGCCGTCAGCACGATGCGCGACAAGATGCTGACGGTTGAGGCGCCTGAAAACGCGATCGACATCGTCGGCACCGGCGGCGACGGCGCACACACCTACAATATTTCCACCCTCGCCTCGATCATCACCGCAGGCGCGGGCGTGCCGGTGGCCAAGCACGGCAACCGCGCCCAGAGCTCCAAATCCGGCACCGCCGACGCGCTGTCGGCGCTCGGCGTCAAGCTCGACATCACGCCCGAGGTGACGGCGCGCTGCATTTCGGAGGCCGGCATAGGCTTCATGTTCGCCCAGCAGCATCATTCCGCCATGCGATTCGTGGGGCCGACCCGTGTCGAGCTCGGCACCCGGACGATCTTCAACCTGCTCGGACCTCTCTCCAATCCCGCCGGCGTCAAGCGGCAGTTGCTCGGCGTCTACGCGCCGCAATGGCTGCGTCCGGTCGCCGAAGCCCTGAAGGGGCTCGGCTCGACCGATGTCTGGGTGGTGCATGGCGACGGTCTCGACGAGATCACGCTGACGGGCGAAACCCAGGTCGTCGCGTTGCAAAACGGCGAGATCCGCGAGTTCACGCTGACGCCTTCCGATTTCGGCATGCAGCCGATCACGCTCGACGAGATCCGTGGCGGCGACGGCGAACACAATGCCGGCGCTTTGCGCGCGATTCTCGATGGCGCGACCAACGCCTATCGCAATATTTCCGTCGCCAACGCCGCCGCCGCCCTCGTGGTCGCCGGCAAGGCCAAGGATATCGCCGAAGGCGTTACGCTGGCAGAGACGTCGCTGTCGTCGGGCTCGGCGCGCGCCGCGCTCGACCGGCTGATAACCGTATCCAATTCGTGAGGCTGACATGGCCGATATCCTGAGAAAGATCGAACTCTACAAGCGCAAGGAAATCGACGCCGCCATGGCGACGGTCTCCCTCGACGACCTCAAGGCGAAGATCGCCGGCGTGGACGCCCCGCGCGGTTTCCTAGCCGCGCTCGAGAAGAAGCGCGACGCCGGCCTCTACGGCCTGATCGCCGAAATCAAGAAAGCCAGCCCGTCCAAGGGCCTGATCCGCGCCGATTTCGATCCGCCGGCGCTGGCCAAGGCCTATGAGCAGGGCGGCGCGGCCTGCCTGTCGGTGCTGACCGACGGGCCCAGCTTCCAGGGCGCGCCGGAGTTTCTCACCGCCGCCCGCGCGGCCTGCGCTTTGCCGGCGCTGCGCAAAGATTTTCTCTTCGTGCCGTATCAGGTCTATGAAGCGCGCGCCTGGGGCGCCGATTGCATCCTGATCATCATGGCGTCGCTGACCGACGACGAGGCCAAAGCGCTTGAGGATACGGCGTTCGCGCTCGGCATGGACGTGCTGATCGAGGTGCATGACGAAGCCGAGATGGAGCGGGCGCTCAGGCTCACGTCGCGGATGATCGGCGTCAACAACCGCAATCTTCGCACCTTCGAGGTCGATCTCGCCACCTCCGAGCGGCTCGCAGGCATGGTTCCCGCCGACCGCCTGCTGGTCGGTGAAAGCGGTATCTTCACGCTTGAGGATTGCGATCGGCTCAAGGCCTCGGGCATCTCGACCTTCCTGGTCGGCGAAAGCCTGATGCGAAAGGCCGACGTGACCGCAGCCACCCGCGAGCTCCTCGGTCTCGCCTCGCCTTCGGCAGCCGCGTGACATGAGCGAAAGCCTCACCCATATCGGCGCATCCGGCGAGGCTCATATGGTCGATGTCGGCGACAAGACCGAGACGGTCCGCATTGCAATCGCCGAGGGCGCGGTTCGGATGCGGCCGGAGACGCTTGCTCTCATTCTCTCCGGAGACGCCAAAAGGGCGACGTGCTGGGCACAGCCCGGCTCGCCGGCATCATGGCCGCCAAAAAAACCTCCGATCTCATCCCGCTCTGCCATCCGCTGATGATCAGCAAGGTGACTGTCGACATCACGCCGGACGCCGAGCTGCCCGGCCTGCGCGTCGAGGCCATGGTCAAGCTGACCGGCAAAACCGGCGTCGAGATGGAAGCGCTGACGGCGGTGTCCGTCGCCTGCCTGACCATCTATGACATGGCCAAGGCCGCCGACAAGGCGATGGAGATCATAGACATCAAGCTGAAGAGCAAGTCCGGCGGCAAGTCCGGCGACTTCATTCGGGACGCCGGCTGAGATGGCCGGGCCGCTGATCCCGGTCGAAGAGGCGCAGGCCCGTCTGCTCGCCGCCGCCCGCCCGATCGAAACGCGTGAAACCCTGCCGATCTGGGCCGCTGACCAGCGCGTGCTGGCCGAACCGGTGATCTCGCGCCTGACGCAGCCGCCTTTCGACGCCTCGGCCATGGATGGCTACGCCTTTCGGCGCGGCGACGTCGCGGAGATCGGCGACCGCCTTGACGTGATTGGTGAATCGGCGGCCGGCCATTCTTTTTCGGGAGAGGTCGGAGCCGGCCAAACGGTGCGCATTTTCACCGGAGCGCCCGTGCCCAAAGGCGCAGACACCGTGCTGTTGCAGGAAGACGCGATCCGCCGCGACGATGGCCAGATCGAACTGACCTTCCTGCCGGATCTCGGCCGTCATATCCGTCCGCGCGGACAAGATTTCGCAGAAGGCGAAGCCGTGCTGGCGGAAGGACTGCTGCTCGATCCCGGCCGGCTGATGCTGGCCGCCGCCTCCAATCATGCCGACGTCAGCGTCTACGAGCGTCCGTTGGTCGGCGTCATCGCCACCGGCGACGAGTTGCGCAAACCCGGAAGCACACTCGGACCGGATCAGATCGTCGCCTCCAGCGTCTTCGCCATCGCGGCGCTGGGCGCGCCGGGCTGGCGCTGATGTCGAGAATTTTGGCATCGTCGCCGACGATCCCAAAGCGATCGTCGAAGCGGTCGAGCGCGCCAAAGCGCGCGGCGTCGATGTCATCGTCACCCTCGGCGGCGCGTCCGTCGGCGATCACGATCTCGTCCAGTCGACGCTGATCGGTCTCGGCATGCGGCTCGATTTCTGGCGCATCGCCATGCGGCCGGGCAAGCCGCTGATGGTCGGCGCGCTCGGCGACATCCAGGTGCTCGGCCTGCCCGGCAATCCCGTCTCCAGCATGGTCTGCGGCCTGTTGTTTCTCGAACCGCTGCTGGCCAAGCTGGCGCGAAGGTCGCCGCCGAACCGAATGGCGACGGCCGTCACCGAAACCGAGCTCGCGGCCAATGACCATCGGCAGGATTATCTGCGCGCCCGGCTGACGCGCGCCGAAGACGGACAGCTGCATGTCCGCTCCTTCGGCAAGCAGGACTCCTCGCAGATGAAGATCTTCGCCAATTCCGAGGCGTTGATCATTCGTCCGCCCCACGCGGCGGCGGTCAAGGCGAAAGAGCCCTGCCGGATCCTCATGCTCCGCGACGGCGTGTAAACCTCATTCGAGGAATTTGTCCTGCCGCCAGTCATAAGCGCGGTGGCGTTGCCAGGAGCGACTTATCGAGGACAGCGCCGGTGTTTCGCTCAGCGCCTCTCCTTCAACAGCGAGCTCCAAGGTTCCCGTGCGACGAAGGCTCGCCAATGTCACCAGGCGGGCGCCGGAGCGGCATTCTTCGAAATTCAACCTGACGGGCTCGACCACGATCTCGAAGAGGTCACAGGCCGCGCCGGCGAAGGCGGCTCTCGCAATGACGACCACGGTCACGCCGTCCATGACGCGTCCGGCGCAGAAACCGTTCTTCTCGCAGAGAAACCGGTCCAAGGGCAGCGCAGATTTCATGGCGCGCATCCTCTCCCGTACAGCGCCGGGATCGACCGGCGGCGCATCGCGGCCGGGCCGCGGCAGCGCGAGCAGGTCGGTGACCTCCGGCTTGACGATCTCATCCTTGCGGAGCGCGCGCCGCCATTGATCGACGATGAAGGCTTCCGGCTTCTGCTCGCTGACCGCAAGTCCATTCCCCGTCGTCAGGCCGAGCAGCCGACCGCCTTCATGGATGATCAGGCGCGGCGGCGATCTTCCCGGCAAGGCGGCCAGCGCCAGGCCGGCCGCGAGGCAGACCGCAAAGCCGATCATCCGCAGCCGGCTCCGCAACAGCGCCAGGATCAGAAGGCCGCCGACAGAACAGCCGAAAAACCAGCCCGGCAATCGCCCGGTCACCCAGTCGCCGCCCAGCGAGGCGGTCCAGTGCGCGACGCCGATGACCCAGCCGAGACCCCAGCCCATGATCTCCAGCGGCAGCCAATCGAGGCCGAGCGGCATCAGCAGCAGCGCCGCCAATCCGCACGGCATGACGACGAAGGAGATCACCGGCATGGCGAGCAGATTGGCCAGCAGTCCCCAGGCGGCGAGACGGTGGAAATGTTCGGCCGAGAACAGCGCCGTCGACAGCCCGCCGATCAGCGAGGTCGCGAAGACGGCGGCGAAGAAGCGCCAGACGGGCGCGATCGGGCGCAAGAGCGGCATGACCTCGACCAGAGGCGGTCCCTCGCCGCGCCGGGACCAACTGGCGTAGCCGACCACCAGCGCGATCGTCGCCGCGTAGGACATCTGGAAGCCCGGCCCCAGCACGGCGGAGGGCGTTACGGCGAGGATGATCATCGCCGACAGCGCCACATTGCGCAGGCTGATCGCACGACGTCCGGCGATCGCCGCGATCAGCATGATCGCCATCATCACATAGGCGCGTTCGGCGGACACGGCGAAGCCGGAGATCAGATAATAACCGGTCACGGTGATCAGCGCGCCCACGGCCGCGATGCGCTTCACGGGCCAGAGATGGGCGATCCGCTGCGACAGGCTGAGCGCCATGCGCATCCCGACGAAAAACAGGCCGGCGGCCAGCGCCATGTTCAATCCGGAAATCGCCACGATGTGGGCGAGTCCGGACAGTCGGAGCGCCTCGGCCGTCTCTTTCGAAATCGCCCGTCGGTCATCCGTCACCATCGACGCCGCAAAGGCGCCGGCGTCGCCCGGCAGCACCGAGCGGATCCGCGCGCTGATCGCCAGCCGCAACGGCTCGATCCAGCCGCGCGCCCGCGCGGACACATCGGTCTGGAAAGCCGATGTCGGCGGCTCCCAGGCGTTCGGCGCGCCATAGAAAAATCCTTGCGCGCCGACCCCTGAAAAATAGGCGTCGAAGGCGAAATCGTTCAGGCCGCGAAGAGCGGGGCCGGAGGGTGGCGTCAGCCGCGCCCTGCCCTCGATCCCTTCTCCGAGCCCGATCGGCATGCCGCGCCCGCCGGTCACCGCCACGATGTCGGGTGGACGCTTGAGCCGGGGCTCTTCGGTCTCCAGGAGGCGAATGCGGTAGCGCCATCGTCCGGTCCCGTCCGCTTCCCGCGTCTCCACCAGTCCACGGATCGTCGTCGTCACCGGACTGTCGAGCAGCACCGAGTGGACGCGCCGGCTCTCCCACTCGGCGGAGACCGCGCCCGCCGCCAGAAGAAGAGTTGACGCCGCCAGCCGTCTTAGGTCTGGTCGCCCGGCGCCCGCCAGCAGAGCCGCCGCCCCGGAGACGACCAGGAGCAAGACGACGGACGCCAGCGCCGGGGTCTCGCTGACTGAAAACCACCACGCCGCCCCCGCGCCGAACAGAACCGGCGCCCAGAGAAAGATGTGGCCGTAATCGGCTTCGTCGCGGAGGCCGAGGCGAATTCGATCGAGATGTCCGTGTCTTGCCGCCCAAGGGTCGACCGACGCCGCCGGCCTTTCCGGCGCAAGCTCTCCGGGCTTCGCGACCGCGCCCGGCAACAGGCGCGAGTCGACGTCGGGATCATCGGAGACGATCCATCGCGCCGCCTGTTTTTCCGCTTCGCCTGCTTGCGCCATCTCGCCGGCCCCCGGCAGAGATTGCAACTGATGTTTGCAAATTTCAACGTTAAAACGTCATGGCCGCAATTTGGTCAAACTTGAACGAAGTGTGAACCGATTTAATCCATTCTCACAAATATTTTCTTTGATTTCCGGGTTTTGCAGTGCCAAAACCTCAACTGCAACGCAGCAATACCTCTTTGGTATGGTTGGCTTTGCTCAAGAAATCAGATAGCAAAAGCGCGCATTCAAATTGTGGCGGCTTTGTGGCTGCATCCCTATCCTGAACGGAGGATATTATGGCTGATAAGAAAGCGGTTATTTCGCTCGACGGCAAACAGGTTGAGCTCAACGTGCGATCGGGATCGATCGGACCCGACGTCGTCGACATCGCGCCGCTCTACAAAGCTGCTAACGCCTTCACCTACGATCCCGGCTTTACCTCCACGGCGTCCTGCGAATCCAAGATCACCTATATCGACGGCGACGAGGGCGTGCTGCTGCATCGCGGCTACCCTATCGACCAGCTCGCCGAACAGGGCGATTTCCTCGAAGTCTGCTACCTCCTGCTCTACGGCGACCTGCCGACGGCGGCCCAGAAGAAGGATTTCGACAATCGCGTCACGCGCCACACCATGGTGCATGAGCAGATGAGCCGCTTCTTCACCGGCTATCGTCGCGACGCCCACCCGATGGCGGTCATGTGCGGCACGGTCGGCGCTCTCTCGGCCTTCTATCACGACTCCACCGACATCACCGATCCGCATCAGCGCATGGTCGCGTCGCTGCGCATGATCGCCAAGATGCCGACGATCGCCGCCATGGCCTACAAGTACCATATCGGCCAGCCTTTCGTGTATCCGAAGAACGATCTCGATTACGCCGCCAACTTCCTGCACATGTGCTTCGCCGTTCCCTGCGAGGAGTACAAGGTGAACCCGGTTCTGGCCCGCGCCATGGACCGCATCTTCATCCTGCACGCCGACCATGAGCAGAACGCATCGACCTCGACGGTTCGTCTGGCCGGCTCGTCGGGCGCCAACCCCTTCGCCTGCATCGCCGCCGGCATCGCCTGCCTCTGGGGCCCCGCCCATGGCGGCGCCAACGAAGCCGCGCTCAACATGCTGGCCGAGATCGGTTCCGTGGAGCGCATCCCGCAATATGTGGCCAAGGCCAAGGACAAGAACGATCCGTTCCGCCTGATGGGCTTCGGTCACCGCGTCTACAAGAACTACGACCCGCGCGCCAAGATCATGCAGAAGACCTGCCATGAAGTGCTCGGCGAACTCGGCGTCAAGGACGATCCGTTGCTCGAAGTGGCGATGGAGCTCGAGCGCATCGCGCTGTCGGACGAGTATTTCATCGAAAAGAAGCTCTACCCGAATATCGACTTCTATTCGGGCATCACGCTGAAGGCGATGGGCTTCCCCACCGAGATGTTCACCGTGCTGTTCGCGCTCGCCCGCACCGTCGGTTGGGTCGCACAGTGGAACGAAATGATCGAGGATCCGCAGCAGCGCATCGGTCGTCCGCGCCAGCTCTATGTCGGCGCGCCGCTCCGCGACTACGTGCCGGTCTCCAAGCGCTGAACTGGCGCTGCAGGATTGAAGCCAGCCGGGTCCTTCGGGACCCGGTTTTTTTATGTCCGGAAAGATCCCGCGCAAAACAAAAGCCCGCGCCGGCCAGATCGGCGGCGCGGGCTCGCTGTGGAAAGCGTGTTCAGGCTGAGATCAGAGATCGACGTCGAGGATCGCCATGGAGAAATTGTAGGACAGGTCGCCGTCCTCGTCGTCCTTGTAGACCACGCCCAGGAATTCATCGCCCATATAGACTTCGGCCGAGTCGTCCTTGCGCGGACGAGCCTTGACCGTGATCGCCGGGTTCAGGGTCTTCTTGAAATAGGCGTCGAGTTTCTTGAGTTCTTCAGCTTTCAAAGCTCTTGCTCCATATTCGCGATCGGATCGTCGCGCTTGTGCCACGCCATGGCGTGAGCCGCAAGCGAGACGGTCGCCTTGTCACGGCTTTATTCGAAACTGGTCAGCAGATGATCCATGGAGCGCGAGGGTTCCGAGCAGCCGGCTTCGCCGATCACCCGCGCCGGCACCCCGGCCACGGTTGTCTTCGGCGGAACGGGCTTCAGCACCACAGAACCCGCGGCGATGCGCGAGCAATGGCCGATCTGGATGTTGCCGAGCACCTTGGCGCCGGCCCCGATCAGGACGCCGTCGGAGACCTTGGGATGGCGGTCGCCGCTTTCCTTGCCGGTGCCGCCGAGCGTCACGCCCTGCAGGATCGAGACGTTGTCGCCGATGACGGCCGTTTCGCCGACCACGAGGCCGGTAGCGTGATCGAGGAAGAAACCCTTGCCGATCCGGGCTGCCGGATTGATGTCGGTCTGGAACACGCTGGAAGACCGGCTCTGCAGATAAAGCGCAAAATCCTTGCGGCCTTTCTTCATCAGCCAATGCGCCAGCCGATGGGTCTGGATGGCGTGGAAGCCCTTGAAATAGAGAACAGGCTCGATGAACCGCGTGCAGACCGGATCGCGGTCGTAATAGGCCTGGATGTCGACGCGAATGATGCGCGACCATTCCGGCCAATCCGTAAGCATTTCCTCGAAGGCGGCGCGCAACAGCACCGAAGGAATGTCGGCGTGATCCAATCGCTCGCTGATGCGGTAGATCACGCAATCTTCGAGCGTCTTGTGATTGATGATCGTCGAATAGAGAAACGTGCCGAGGACCGGATCATTCTCGGCCGCGAACCGCGCCTCCTGGCGCAGCGCGTCCCAGATCGGGTCCATGCTCTTGACCGAGTCGTTGGCTCGGAATTCGGATGTGGCGGCCACTTCAGGCTCTCCTTGAGCTTCCTCAATGCCAGCAATATAGGTCATCTCCGCGTCTATTGAAATGGGGGCCGGGTGGAATGGAATTGCAGTTTGCAGAGGGTAAAATCCGCCTCGGAATCGACGCCGGCGTGGCGCATCTGCGCATCGCCCAACCGGCCCGGCTCAACGCCCTGACCCTGGCCATGTGGCGGGCGGTTCCGGAGGCCTTCGCCTCGGCGGTTCACCGTGACGCCCGCGTGATCCTGCTCGCCGGCGAAGGCGCGCATTTCTCCGCCGGCGCCGATATTTCGGAGTTTGCCGACGTCAGGAAGGACGCGGAAAGCGCCCGTCGCTACGAGAACGTCAATGTCGCCGCCTTCGATGCGGTGCGTCAATCGCCGATCCCGGTCGTGGCGCTGATTTCTGGCGCCTGCCATGGCGGCGGCTTCGGCCTGGCAGCAGCCGCCGATCTTCGCTTGGCGACGGAAGACGCCCGTTTCTCCGTGCCGCCCGCGCGGCTCGGGCTCGCCTATCCGGCGTCGGCGATGCGCGACATCGCGCTCGCGCTGGGGCAGCAGCAGGCGCGGCGACTGCTGTTCACCGGACAAACCAACAGCGCCGCGGACATGCTGGCCGCAGGCTTTCTCCTCTCCGTCCATCCGGATCTCGCTGCGCTCGAGGCTGCGGCCGAATCGCTGGCCGAAAGCATCGTCGCCAATGCGCCCCTGTCGATCCGCGCCGCCAAACTGGCCTTGCGCGCGGCAGCGGAGGACGACGCCGGACTCGAGCGCGAGGCGGACGCTCTCGGCGCCTCCACGTTCGAGAGCGAGGATTACGCCGAAGGACGACGCGCCTTCGCGGAAAAACGCCGTCCCGTCTTCACCGGCCGTTGAGGCGGCGCCTCAGTGGTCGAGATCCCGATAGAAATCCAGCGCCGCCTGCTTGAACACACGGTCGCCGACGGCCAGCATGTGGTCGCGTCCGGGAATGTCGATGGCGCGGCCGTCGGGCAGGAGCGAGGCGAGCCTGTGCGGATCGCCGGCGATGTCGTCCTTCGTGCCGACCGCGATCAGCACCGGCTGGAGAAGGCGGGCCACCTCCGCTTCCGTGACCAGCACGCGGTTGGACGAGATGCAGGCGGCAAGCGCGACGCGGTCGCTGCCGGTCTTGTCGGCGAAGGCGCGGAACATCCGGCCGCGTTCATGGGTGACGTCGTCGAGCGAGGGCGCAAGCAGGGCCTCCGCGATCGGATCCCAGTCTCCGACGCCCTCGACGAGACCGTAGCCGAGCCCGCCCCAGACCAGCGACCGCACCCGTTCGGGATGGTTGAGCGCCAGGAAACTCGAAATCCGCGCGCCCATCGAGTACCCCATCACATCGGCTTCGGGAATTTCGAGATGATCGAGCAGCGCCGCCGAATCGTCCGCCATCAAGGTCGGATGATAGGCGGCGGGATCATGCGGCTTGGCGCTGGCGCCATGGCCGCGATTGTCGATGGCGATCACCCGCCTGCCGGCCTTGAGAAGCGTTTGAACCCACCCGGGATGAACCCAATTGACCAGCGCCGAGGAGGCGAAACCGTGGATCAGCAGCACGGGCGCCGCGTCGCGGGGACCGACATCGAAATAGGCGAAGTCCAGATCGGAGTGACGGAAGCGGGAGAAATCGGGAATGGTCTGGTGCATGACGGGCTTTGTCTCGGCTTGAATTTTATGCCCCTTCGGGCCTGTTGCGGCTTTTTGACCCTACACATTTGCCGTCCGAACGTTTATGTTGCAGCACGACATAAAATTGCCTTCGGAGACATGCATGGCTGGGCACAGCATTCCGCACTTCCAGAATGACGGCGGATACAAGACGATCAATATCGGGGTCAAGGAATTCATGTGCACCGGCGCGTCCGCGCCGTATGACCATCCGCATATCTTCATCGACATGGGCGACGAGAACGAGAAGATCTGTCCCTATTGCTCGACCATGTATCGCTACGACCCGTCGCTCAAGGCCAACCAGTCCAATCCGGCCGGTTGCGTCTATATCGAGCGCGCTGCGTAACGCTTTATCGCGTCCGCTTCTGGGATGCGAAGACAGGATCATCAGAAACAATGAAAACCGTCGCTATCGTCGGCGCCGGCATCGCTGGACTTGTGAGCGCCCTCGCCTTCGCGCGTAAGGGCGTCTCTTCCGTGGTTGTCGAAAAAGCCTCCCGTCTTCAGGAAGTCGGCGCCGGGCTCCAGCTCTCCCCCAACGCCACTTACATTCTCGGCCAACTCGGCCTCGAAGAAAAATTGCGCCCGGTCTGGCGCGAGCCAGACAATATCTGTCTGGTGTCCGGCTCGACGCTCGCGCCGCTCACCGCGATTTCGGCCAAGCAGCTGGCCGCCAGCCGATGGGGCTCGCCCTATGCCGCCATTCACCGCGCGACGCTGCAGAAAATGCTGCTCGAGGCGGTGGAAAGCGAGCCTTTGGTGGATCTGCGCCTGTCGGCGGGCTACGACACGCCCGAGACGCTGGCTCGGGCCTTGGGCGGCGCCCCGATCTGACCATCGGCGCCGATGGCGTCTGGTCGCGATTTCGCGCCGCGATTCCCGCCGCCGGCAAGCCGGAATTTTCCGGCATGGTCGCCTGGCGCTTCATCATTCCGGAAAAGGACGCGCCGTCCTTTCTCAATCCGCGCAACGTGACCGCCTTCGTCGGCCCGCGCGCCCATATCGTCGCCTATCCGCTGCGCGACGCCGGCGCTTTCAACGTCGTCGCCCTGTCGAGCGGCGCAAATCCGGGCGAGACCTGGGCCGCCGACTGCAATCCCACCCATCGCAACGAAATGACGACGCAATTCGCCGGATGGCACAGGGATATCCGGACGCTGCTTTCCTATGCGCCGAAACCCACCTGGTGGCCGCTGTTCGGGGTCTCCGACGGCCGCTGGACCGATGGCCAGGACAAGGTGCTGATCGGCGACGCCGCGCATGCGATGACGCCCTTTGCGGCGCAAGGCGCGGCGATGGCGATCGAGGACGCCTATGAACTGGCGGGCGTCGCCTCGGCGAATGTCGACCTCGCCGACGCGCTCGCCTTCTTCGAACGCAGCCGGCAGGCGCGCGTCGCGCGCGTCCGGTCGCGCGGGGCCTTCAACAAATTCGCCTATCACGCCCGCGGTCCGGTCCGCGTCGCCCGCGACATGGTGCTGAGACTGCGCAAGCCGGAAAGCGTGGCCGCCGATCTCGACTGGCTCTACGGGTACAAGGCGCCGGGCTGATCGCCCGGCTCCCGCTCATTCAGAGACCTGAAGCGGCGCGGAAGCCGTTCTCCAGATCGCGCTGGAGATCGGCGACATCCTCGAGGCCGATCTGCAGGCGGATGAGCGCGCCTCCATCCGGCGCCTTGCGGATCTTGCGATCGCCGAGATTGACCGGCACCGCCAGGCTCTCATACCCGCCCCAGGAATAGCCCAGGCCGAACAGTTTCAGCGTGTCGAGAAAGGCGTGCGCCCTCTCCCGGGCCTTGGTCGCCTCGGACTTCAGCACGAAGGAAAACACCCCGGACGCGCCCTTGAAATCCCGCTTCCAGATGGCGTGACCCGGAAAGCTCGGCAGCGCCGGATGCAGCACGGAGGCGACGTCGTCGCGCGCCTCCAGCCATTGCGCGACTTTCAGGGCGCTTTCCTGGTGACGCTCCAGCCTGACGCCCATGGTGCGAAGGCCGCGCAGGATCTGATAGGCGTCGTCGCCGCCGACGCAGAGCCCCATCACCATGTTCATCTCGTCGATCGCCGGCCACCATTGGTCATTGGCCGACACCGTGCCCATCAGCACGTCGGAATGACCGGACGGATATTTGGTGGCGGCGTGGATGGAAATGTCGACCCCGAAATCCAGCGGCTTGAAATAAAGCGGCGTCGCCCAGGTGTTGTCCATCGACACGATGGCGCCCGCGGCATGGGCGGCATCGGCGATGACGCGCACATCCTGCATCTCGAATGTGTTGGAGCCGGGCGCCTCGAGATGAACCAGACGCGTATTGGGGCGGATCAGGTCGGATATGCCGGCGCCGATCTCGGGATCGTAATATTCCGTCTCGACGCCCATGCGCGCCAGAATGGTCCCGCAGAAGCGCCGCGTCGGGAAATAGACGGAATCGACCACGAGGATGTGATCGCCGGGCCTGAGCACGGCGAGGAACGGCACCGTGATCGCCGCGAGACCGGACGGCAACAGGATCGTGCCGGCCGACCCCTCGAGCTCGTTCAACGCCGCGCAGAGGGCGTCCGTCGTCGGCGTGCCATGGGTGCCGTAGGTATAAGGCTGGCCGCTGGTCTCCAGCGTCCTGGCGTCGGGAAACAGCACGGTGGAGGCGTGAACGACGGGCGGATTGACGAATCCGTGATAATCGCGCGGGCTGTAACCCTGATGGGCGAGCCGCGTATTGACGCCCAATTCATCCTCGCCGACGTTCTTGACCATGCTCTTTCTCCATCACTGTCAAAGCCGGATTTCCACAGGCCGGGCTTTTCGGTCAAGCACGGCGCCTCGTCTTTTCGCGGCTTATTTCCATACCAGCCAGAAAACGCAAAAAAATTCGCCTTTTGGCCTCTTTTTTAGGTCCGGATCTGCACATTTTTCCGCAAACTCGGAGGTTCTGGCACAAATATACGCAAAAGCCTCGGCAACACTTGACTAACGCAGCGTTTACGATTGTCTTAGAGCGACGTCCACCGGAAAGGGAAACCGATGGACGACCGTTTTCGCCCTGGCGAGAAACGGCGGGGAAACAACAAACAAGAAGGTACGTAACATGACGAAACAGCTTTTGACCGGCGTCCTCGGAGCAGCGATCGTGGCGCTCGGCGCCGCCGCTTCTCAGGCGGGAACGCTCGATGACGTCAAAGCCAAGGGCTTCGTCCAGTGCGGCGTCAACGCCAACTTGGCCGGCTTCGGCTCGCAGGACGCCAGCGGCAATTTCACCGGCTTCGACGTCGATTATTGCCGCGGCATCGCCGCCGCCGTGTTCGGCGACGCCACCAAGGTGAAGTTCACCGCCCTGTCCGCGAAGGACCGCTTCCCGGCCCTGCAGTCCGGCGAAATCGACGTGCTGGCCCGCAACACCACCTGGACCGCCAGCCGTGACTCGCAGTTGGGCTTCGACTTCCGCGCCGTCAATTATTACGACGGCCAGGGCTTCATGGTGCGCAAGGACATCGGCGTGAAGAGCGCGCTGGAACTGTCCGGCGCCGCCGTCTGCGTCCAGTCCGGCACCACCACCGAACTCAACCTCGCCGACTATTTCCGCGCCAACAAGCTGGAATACAAGCCGGTGGTGTTCGAGAAGCAGGAAGAAGTCGACGCCGCCTATAACGCCGGCCGTTGCGACGTCTACACCACCGACCAGTCGGGCCTGTATTCGATCCGCCTGTCGCTCGCCAACCCGGCCGATCACGTCATCCTTCCGGAAATCATTTCCAAGGAGCCGCTCGGCCCGGCCGTGCGCCAGAACGACTCCAAGTGGTTCGACGTCGTCTCCTACGTCCACTTCGCCATGGTCACCGGCGAGGAATTCGGCATTACCCAGGCCAATCTCGACGAGATGACGAAGTCCACCAATCCGGACATCAAGCGCTTCCTCGGCGAAGAAAAGACCAGACGATCGGCAAGGATCTGGGTCTCGACGAGAAGTGGGCCTACAACGTGCTCAAGGCCGTCGGCAATTACGGCGAATCCTTCGAGCGCAATGTCGGCCAGGGCTCCAACCTCAAGATCGCGCGCGGCCTGAACGCCCTGTGGTCGAAGGGCGGCCTGCAATACGCTCCGCCGATCCGCTAAACCGATGCTCCGGGAGGCGCGCCGCCTCCCGATTTCGCCTAGAACATATCTGAATAAGCTCTCTTAAGAGAGCGGCGAAAAACGGGGAAAATGCATGGCAGCAGACGCCGCAACGCGCGTCGCGGACGACCGTCCGTCGCAATCACTTTTATATAACCCGGAAGTCCGCGGTTACGTCTATCAGGCGGTGACGGTGATCGTCGTCATCGCTTTCATCTACACCGCCGTCACCAACGCGGCGGAAAACCTGGCTCGCGCCAATATGACGGCGGGCTTCGACTTTCTCGGCAACCGCGCCGGCTTCGACGTCGGACAGAGCCTGATCGCCTACACCAGCGATTCCACCTATTTCCGCGCTCTGCTCGTCGGCCTGGTCAATACGCTTGTCGTCGCCTTTTTGGCATAATTACGGCGTCGATCCTCGGCCTGCTGGTCGGTGTCGGCCGGTTGTCCCACAACTGGTTGATCGCTCGGCTCTGCACGGTTTACGTCGAGTTTTTCCGCAATATTCCGCCGCTGCTGGTCATCTTCTTCTGGTACAAGCTGGTTCTCGACATTCTGCCCGGGGTGAAGGAATCGTTCGAACTGCCGTTTTCGGTCTATCTCAACAATCGCGGCGTCTTCATGCCCGCGCCGATGTTCGGGGATGGTTCGAGCCTGATCATCGTCGCGCTTTTGCTCGGCATAGCGCTGGCCTTCGGCTTCAGCCGCTGGGCCAATGCGAAGCAGATGGCGACGGGCAAGCAATATCCCACCATCACCATCGGTCTGGCCTCGGTGATCGGCCTGCCCCTGCTGGCCTTTATCGCGCTCGGCGCGCCGCTGAGCTTCGATACGCCGGTGCTCGGCAAGTTCAATCTGAACGGCGGCATGGTGGTCGGCCCGGAATTTCTGTCGCTCTATCTGGCGCTGTCCTTCTACACGGCGTCCTTCATCGCCGAGATCGTCCGTGCCGGCATTCGCGGCGTGCCGAAGGGTCAGAGCGAGGCGGCGGAGGCCCTCGGCATCCGCCATGGCCTGACGACGCGGCTGGTCGTCCTGCCGCAAGCGCTCAGGATCATCATTCCGCCGCTCACCTCGCAATATCTCAACCTCACCAAGAACTCGTCGCTCGCCATCGCCGTCGGTTACGCCGATCTCGTGGCGGTGGGCGGAACGATCCTCAACCAGTCGGGCCGTTCGATCGAGATCATCGCGATCTGGATGGTGATGTATGTGTCGATCAGTCTGATCACCTCGCTGTTCATGAACTGGTTCAACGCGAAGATGGCATTGGTGGAGCGCTGAGATGGCAAACGATTACGCTTACGTCCGCCAGACGTTCCTCACGCCGGACAAGCCGCCTGCGGGCGAGGCGACGTCAGCCGGCTGGGTGCGCCGCAACCTGTTTGCGACGCCGTTGGATTCGCTTTTGACCGTCGCTTTCGGCGCGCTCGTCGTCTGGTTCCTCTATCACGCGGTCAACTGGCTGGTGATCCAGGCGGTATGGACCGGATCGGACCGCACCGTCTGCGCCACGCCCGCCCAGGGCGGCATCCAGCCCGAAGGCTGGTCCGGCGCCTGCTGGGCCTATGTCGGCAACTACTTCACGCAGTTCATGGTCGGATCCTATCCGCGCGACCTGCTGTGGCGGCCGATCCTGGTCGCCATCCTGTTCGTCGGCCTGCTGGTTCCGTTCCTGATCCCGAAGGTTCCTTTCAAGGGCTGGAACGCGATCGCGCTGCTCGTCGTGCTGCCGATCGTCGCCTATGTGCTGCTGCTCGGCGGCTGGTTCGGCCTGACCCATGTCGAAACGGCCCGCTGGGGCGGCCTGATGGTCACGCTGATCCTGTCCTTCGTCGGCATCGTCGTGTCGCTGCCGGTCGGCATCCTCCTGGCGCTCGGTCGTCGTTCGACGCTGCCGATCGTCAAGGGCTTCTGCGTCGCCTTCATCGAACTGATCCGCGGCGTGCCGCTGATCACCGTCCTGTTCATGGCCAGCGTGCTGCTGCCGCTGTTCCTCGAGCCGGGCGATACTCCGATGGACAAGTTCCTGCGCGCCCTGATCGGCGTGTCGATCTTCGCCTCGGCCTATATGGCGGAAGTCATCCGCGGCGGCTTGCAGGCCATTCCGAAGGGACAGTATGAAGGCGCGGATTCGCTGGGGCTGAACTATTTCCAGAAGATCACCTTCATCATCATGCCGCAGGCGATCAAGCTGGTCATTCCCGGCATCGTCAACACCTTCATCGGCATGTTCAAGGACACGTCGCTGGTGTCGATCATCAATATGTTCGACCTGCTCGGCGTGGTGAAGAACAGTTTCGGCGACACGACCTGGCTGACGCCGGTGACGCCGCTCACGGGCCTGATCTTCGCCGGCTTCGTGTTCTGGCTGTTCTGCTTCGGCATGTCGCGTTATTCCAGTTTCATCGAGCGCCGTCTCGATACTGGGCACAAGAGATAAAGGGGAAAACACAATGGCAACCGACGCCGCACAGAAACTGAACGTGTCCTCGACCGATGTCGCCGTCGAACTGATCGGCATGAACAAGTGGTATGGCGAATTCCACGTTCTCCGCGACATCAACCTCAAGGTCATGAAGGGCGAGCGCATCGTCATCGCCGGTCCCTCCGGCTCCGGCAAATCGACGATGATCCGCTGCATCAACCGTCTGGAGGAGCACCAGAAGGGCACCATCGTCGTCGACGGCATCGAACTGACCAACGACCTCAAGCGCATCGACGAAGTGCGCCGCGAAGTCGGCATGGTTTTCCAGCACTTCAACCTGTTCCCGCATCTGACGATCCTGGAAAACTGCACGCTCGCGCCGATCTGGGTGCGCAAGATGCCCAAGAAGCAGGCCGAGGAAGTGGCCATGCATTTCCTCACCCGCGTCAAGATCCCCGATCAGGCGCATAAATATCCGGGCCAGCTGTCGGGCGGCCAGCAACAGCGCGTCGCCATTGCGCGGGCGCTGTGCATGAAGCCCAAGATCATGCTGTTCGACGAGCCGACCTCGGCGCTCGATCCGGAAATGGTCAAGGAAGTGCTCGACACCATGGTCGGCCTCGCTGAAGAGGGCATGACCATGCTCTGCGTCACCCATGAAATGGGCTTCGCCCGCCAGGTCGCCAACCGGGTGATCTTCATGGACCAGGGCCAGATCGTCGAGCAGAACGAGCCGGGCGCCTTCTTCGACAATCCGCAGCATGAGCGCACCAAGCTGTTCCTGAGCCAGATCCTGCACTGAACAGCCGACGATAGTCTCGGAGAGCCGGCGATCAGCCGGCTCTTTTCGTTTGTAGAGCCCGTATTGCGGATGAATAAGATTCGTCCCGTTTCAGCCTCGGATATTTAACCTCGTCCATTAGCGCGATCGCAAATACCCTGTGTCACTCTCCGAAATCATCGCGGCAGGCCAGCGCCGTCATAAGGGGATAACAAGATGACAGGGACAGCAAAGACCATTACTGCGGTTTCCGCGACGGGCAATTCCATGATCGACGGCGTGCTCTACGGCTATGCTTGGAGCGGCGCGATCACCTACGCCTTTCCCACCAAGGCGGCCGACTATAGCTACACGACCGAATCGAGCCGGAACTTCGCCGCAGCGACCACGCAGCAGAAGAACGCCGCGCTCTTCGCCGTCGAACAGTCTTTCGGAACGGCGGCCAATGACGGCTTTTCGATCGAAGGCTTCACCAACGCGACCTTCTCTTCGGCGGCGACCACCTCGGCCACGCTGCGTTTCGCCCAGTCGGACGCTCCATCGACCGCCTACGCCTATATGCCCGGCAACTACGCCCAGGCCGGCGACATGTGGTTCGGACGCAATTACGACTACACCAATGCGCAGGCCGGAAATTACGCCTGGCACACCGTGCTGCACGAGATCGGCCATGCGCTGGGCCTCAAGCACGGCCATGAGTCTGAAGGCAATTTCGCCGCCCTGCCCGCAGACTACGATTCGCTCGAATACAGCGTGATGACCTACCGCACCTATACCGGCGGCGATACAAGCGGCTACACATATTCGCAGTGGTCGGCGCCGCAGACCTATATGATGGCGGATATCGCGGCGCTGCAGAAGATGTATGGCGCCGACTATACGACCAACAAGACGAATACGACCTACAAATGGTCGGCGGCGGACGGCGACACCTATGTCAACGGCAAAGTCGGCGTCGACGCCGGCGGGTCGCAGATCTTCGCCACCATCTGGGACGGCGGCGGCACGGATACCTATGACCTCAAGTCCTACACGACCAGTCTGTCGATCGACCTGCGCGCCGGCGGTCATTCGACGTTCAATTCGTCGCAGCTGGCGAGCCTCGGCAATGGCCATTCCGCCAGCGGCAACATCTACAACGCGCTGATGTTCAACAACAACACCGCGTCGCTGATCGAGAACGCCATCGGCGGATCCGGCGCCGACACCATCTATGGCAACGAAGCCAAGAATGTGCTGACCGGCAATGACGGCAACGACACGCTCTACGGCCTCACCGGCGATGACCAGCTGCTCGGCGGCAATGGCGACGACCGGCTCTATCTGGGCGACGGCGCCAATCGCGCCGATGGCGGCGCAGGCAACGACACCATCGCGTCCGACGGCGGCAAGGACAATCTGGTCGGCGGGACCGGCAACGACACGATCTCTTCCGGCGCCGGCATCGATATCGTCAATGGCGGAACCGGAACGGACCGGATCGACGGCGGCGTCGACGCCGACACGCTGACGGGCGGAACCGATGCCGACACTTTCGTCTTCGAAGACAATGACGGCCTCGACAGGATCACCGATTTCCAAAACGGCTTCGACAAGCTGGAGCTCGACGGTTTCTCATACGGCTCGACGTCCCAGGTCGTCGCCTTGGCCAAACAGGTCGGGTCCAACGTGGTGTTGACCATCGATACCGACCAGACCGTCACGCTCGCCAACATCAAGCTCGCCGTCATCGATGCAAGCGACTTTCTGCTGGTGGCCTGACCCGACAAAAAAGCGCGCGACGTTTCCGCCGCGCGCTTTTTGCAGTCGATTGTAATCGTCTCAGCCGAACTGGCCGAGATCGCGCACTGCGCCCTTGTCGGCGCTGGTGGCGAAGGCCGCGTAAGCCTTGAGCGCAGTGGTCACGTTGCGCTTGCGCGGATGCTCCGGCTTCCAGCCCTTGGCGTCCTGTTCCGCGCGGCGCGTGGCGAGCACGTCTTCGGAAACACGCAGTTCGATCGTGCGGTTGGGAATGTCGATATCGATCATGTCGCCTTCGCGCACCAGACCGATCGCGCCGCCATTGGCCGCTTCGGGCGACGCATGGCCGATCGACAGGCCGGAGGTGCCGCCGGAGAAGCGGCCGTCGGTGATGAGCGCGCAAGCCTTGCCCAGACCCTTCGACTTCAGATAGCTGGTCGGATAGAGCATTTCCTGCATTCCGGGGCCGCCCTTGGGGCCTTCGTAGCGGATGACCACGACGTCGCCGGCCTTCACCTCGTTGGAAAGGATCGCCTTCACAGCCGCATCCTGGCTTTCATAGACCTTCGCGGGGCCCGAGAATTTCAGGATCGATTCGTCGACGCCCGCCGTCTTCACGATGCAGCCGTCCAGCGCCAGGTTGCCCTTCAGGACGGCCAGGCCGCCATCCTTGGAGAAGGGATGCTCGACCGAGCGGATGACGCCGTTTTCACGGTCCATGTCCAGCTCTTCCCAACGGGCCGACTGGCTGAAGGCGGTCTGGGTCGGAACGCCGCCCGGCGCGGCCTTGAAGAAGTCGCGCACGGTCTCGCTGTTGGTGCGGGTGATGTCCCAACGGTCGAGCGCATCGCCGATCGTGGCGGCATGCACCGTCGGGCAATCGCGGTTGATCAGCCCGCCCTTGTCGAGTTCGCCGAGGATCGACATGATGCCGCCGGCGCGGTGAACGTCTTCCATATGCACGTCGTTCTTGGCCGGCGCGACCTTGGAGAGGCATGGCACCTTGCGCGACAAGCGGTCGATGTCGTCCATGGTGAAATCGACATTGCCTTCATGGGCGGCGGCGAGAATGTGCAGCACGGTGTTGGTCGAACCGCCCATGGCGATGTCGAGCGCCATGGCGTTCTCGAAGGCCTGCTTGGAGGCGACGTTGCGCGGCAGCACGCTTTCATCGTCCTGTTCGTAATAGCGGCGCGCAATGTCGACCACCAGGTGGCCGGCCTCGACGAACAGACGCTTGCGGTCGGAATGGGTGGCGAGCGTCGAGCCGTTGCCAGGCAGCGACAGGCCGAGCGCTTCCGTCAGACAGTTCATCGAATTGGCGGTGAACATGCCCGAGCAGGAGCCGCAGGTCGGGCAGGCGTTCTGCTCGATCGCCTTGACGTCCTCGTCGGACATGCTTTCGTCGGCGGCCGCCACCATGGCGTCGACCAGGTCAAGCGCGTGCTTCTTGCCGTGCAGCACCACCTTGCCGGCTTCCATCGGGCCGCCGGACACGAAGACGGCCGGGATATTGAGCCGGAGCGCCGCCATCAGCATGCCGGGCGTGATCTTGTCGCAGTTGGAGATGCAGACCATGGCGTCGGCGCAATGGGCGTTGACCATATATTCGACGCTGTCGGCGATAAGTTCGCGCGACGGCAGCGAATAGAGCATGCCGTCATGGCCCATGGCGATGCCGTCATCGACGGCGATCGTGTTGAATTCCTTGGCGACGCCGCCGGCGGCTTCGATCTCGCGGGCCACCAGCTGGCCGAGATCCTTGAGATGCACATGGCCGGGCACGAATTGGGTGAAGGAGTTGACCACCGCGATGATCGGCTTGCCGAAATCGCCGTCCTTCATGCCAGTGGCGCGCCAAAGACCGCGCGCGCCCGCCATATTGCGGCCATGGGTGGTGGTTCTCGAACGATAAACGGGCATGGAAGAATCCTCGATTGCGACGGCGCGCCGGCGAGAGGCGAGCCGATCCGGTCGTCAGGCGCGTTTGGTAGATCAATTCTAAATGCAAGTCACTACCGATCCAAGCGGAAGCGGTACGCCCGACGGCAAATTGCCGTGATCGGCAAACGTCCGCTTATTCGGTGGAGCGGCCGATGCTGGCGGACATTTCGATCGCCTTGCGGCGATCCTTCTCGCTGACCAGGGAGAAGGCCTGCTCCTGCATCGCCTGCAACCAGTCGCGGTCGCTCGGCTTGCAGGTGTCGAGGGCGGCGGTCATATAGGCCAGTCCGCGGACCGTCTGTCCTTCCTGGAACAGCACATTGCCGAACACGCCCATGGCGCCGATATGGCCCTCCTTGCGGGCCCGGTTCAACCACTTCTTGGCCTGACGGATATTGGGCTCGCCGCCCTCGCCCGTCAGCAGCATCTTGGCAAGCCGGAACTGCGCCTCGGTGTCGCCGAAGGCCGAGGCCGCCTGGAAGTAGAGCTGGCGCGCCTGGCTGAGATCCGGACGGACCGGACTCTTCGGGATGCCGCGCTGGTAATATTCGGCCAGCGCCATCAGGGCGTTGACGAAAAAGCCGGTGTCGTTCGAGCCGGGCTCCACGCCCTGGGTCGCGATCTCGGAATACATCTTGAAGGCTTCGAAATCGTTCTTCGTGACGCCGTCGCCATCGGCATACATCGTGGCCAGGGCCCAGCGAGATCCGGTATGGCCCTTTTCCGCCGCGTAGCGATAGGCTTCCACCGCGTCCTGCTTGTTGCCCTGCTGGTAAGACTTGAAACCGAACTTGAACAGGTCGAACGGTCCCGAT
This sequence comes from Rhizobium sp. G21, assembly GCF_014158035.1. Classification (GTDB taxonomy): domain Bacteria; phylum Pseudomonadota; class Alphaproteobacteria; order Rhizobiales; family Rhizobiaceae; genus Rhizobium_E. Next base: position 489,581 of record NZ_JACFXW010000001.1, read on the forward strand.
TCCGGAGACACCGCCGAATTGGGATCCAACGCCCAAGCGCCGCCGCCGGAACACAGCGCCAGCGCCGCTCCGATCATCATACCCTTCAAGCCTGCAAATGCGTACTGTAGCATATCTTACTCGGTCGTCCCGTCGAGGACTGCGTTGGCCCGGCTGAAGGGAAAACGCGGACACGGGTCATAGTCTTGGCGATTCCCCTCGCCAGCCGTGTTCGGCAACCATGACTGAATGTCCTCTGCGTACGTCTTCATTCCAACCTTATTGCGCGAATGACCAGATCCGCGCTGTTCTGGCCACATTCGTAGCGCCCGTTTTGTGGCAGGAAATGGACGAGCTTTCCAGACCTCCCGGGCGACGGCAAGAATAACGAAAAAGTGTTGCCAAATCGTCACAAAACGGGAATGTCGAAAAAGAAACGCCGCCCTCGGGAACTTTCCCGAGGGCGGCGTATTATCTTTGGTTTTGCTTCGGAAGCTTAGGCGTCGGAGATCCGCGCCAGCGCCGCGAGCAGGCTCGCCTTCTGCTGTTCGAGTTCCGCCTGCTTTTCGCGCTCGGCCTCGACGAGTTCCGGCTTGGCGTTGGCGACGAATTTCTCGTTCGACAGTTTGGCGGCGATGCGGTCGATTTCGCCTTGCGTCTTCGCGAGGGCCTTTTCGAGCCGGGCCTTTTCGGCTCCGAGATCGATCAAGCTGCCGAGCGGAAGGCAGGCGATCGCCTCGCCCGTGACGACCTGCGCCGACGCCTTGGGCGCCTCATCTGCGAACGACACGGCTTCGATGCGGGCCAGCCGCTTGAGCGCCGCCTCATTGCGCTCAACGCGCTCGCGGGTCAGCGCATTCGCCCCCACCATCACCAGCGGCGCAGTGGCGCCCGGCGGCACGTTCATTTCGGACCGCGCCGAACGGATGCCGCCGACCAGGTCGACCAGCCAGTTGATCTCTTCCGCCGCGGTGTCGTCGCGGAAAGTCGGAGCCGGCCATGCGGCATGGCAGAGCAGGCTGTCGCGGCTGGCCGTATGCTCCCAAAGCTCTTCGGTCATGAACGGCATGAAGGGATGCAGGAGCTTGTAGGTTTCCTCCAGCACATACGCCGCGCAGGCCTGCGCCTCCTTCTTGGCCGCCTCGTCCTCGCCGGAAAACACCGGCTTCAGCAGTTCGAGATACCAGTCGCAGAACTGATTCCACACGAAGCGATAGAGCGAACCCGCCGCCTCGTTGAACTTGAACTGTTCGACGCCGCTGGTGACGTCGGCCACCGTCTTGGCGAGTTCGGTCAGGATCCAGCGGTTGATGCTCAGCGTCGCCTTTTCCGGAGCGAAGTCGGGATCGCGGCTGACGCCGTTCATCTCGGCGAAGCGCGTGGCGTTCCAGAGCTTGGTGCCGAAATTGCGGTAGCCGGCGATGCGGGCCGGATCGAGCTTCACGTCGCGTCCCTGCGCCGCCATGATGGCGAGCGTGAAGCGCAGCGCGTCGGCGCCATATTCGTCGATCAGGTTGAGCGGATCGATGACGTTGCCCTTGGACTTCGACATCTTCTGGCCGTTCTTGTCGCGAACCAGCGCATGCACATAGACCGTATGGAACGGCTCGATTGGCGCGCCGTCGTCATCTTTCATGAAGTGCAGGCCCATCATCATCATCCGGGCGACCCAGAAGAAGATGATGTCGAAACCGGTCACCAGCACGTCGGTCTGGTAATAGCGGTCGAGCTGAGGCGTCTTGTCGGGCCAACCGAGCGTCGAGAACGGCCAGAGCGCCGAAGAGAACCATGTGTCGAGCACGTCCTCGTCGCGGGTGAGGATCTCCCCGGCTTCAACTCTTCGAGCTTTTCCTCGACCCAGGCCTTCCACGGGCCTTCATGGGCGATGTAATACTGGATGGCGGCGTGCAGCGCCTCTTCCTCGGTCTTCTCGACGAAGACGGTGCCATCGGGACCATACCAGGCCGGGATCTGATGACCCCACCACAGCTGGCGCGACACGCACCAGGGCTGGATGTTTTCCATCCATTCGTAATAGGTCTTTTCCCAGTTCTTCGGGACGAACTTGGTCCGGCCTTCGCGCACTGAGGCGATCGCGGGCTTCGCGAGCGTCGCGGCGTCGACATACCATTGTTCGGTGAGACGCGGCTCGATCGGCACGCCGCCGCGGTCGCCATGCGGCACCATATGCGTTGCGGCTCGATCTTCTCGAGCAGTTCCCAGCCCTCGAACATTTCGACGATCTTCTTGCGGGCGGCGAAGCGCTCGACGCCGTCGAGCTCGGCGATCAGGTGAGCGAGCGCATCCGTTCGGTTCAGGTCTTCGAGGAAGTCGTCATTGTCGGCGAGCGTGATCTTGCCGTCCACAGTCATGATGTTGATCATGCGCAGACCGGCGCGTTTTCCCACCTCGAAGTCGTTGAAGTCATGCGCGGGCGTCATCTTCACCGCGCCCGTGCCGGCTTCCGGATCGGGATATTCGTCGGCGACGATCGGGATGCGGCGGCCGACGCCCGGCAGCACGACATTCTTGCCGATCAGACCGGCATAACGGACATCCGAGGGATGAACGGCGATGCCGGTGTCGCCGAGATAGGTTTCCGGCCGGGTCGTGGCGACGACGAGATAGTTGCGCGTCTCCCATTCCGTCGGCTTGCCGTCTTCGTCGAAGGCGACCGGATGGTCATAGGTCAGCCCATCTTCGAGCGGATAGCGCAAATGCCAGAGATTGCCCTTGATCTCGACCTGCTCGACTTCGAGGTCGGAGATCGCAGTCAGCAGCTTCGGGTCCCAGTTGACCAGCCGCTTGTCCTTGTAGATCAGGCCTTCCTTGTAGAGCCGAACGAACACTTCGAGGACGGCCTCGGACAGGCCCTCGTCCATGGTGAAGCGTTCGCGCGACCAGTCGCAGGAGGCGCCGAGGCGCTTCAACTGGTTGAAGATCATGCCGCCCGACTCGCCCTTCCACTGCCAGACGCGGTCGATGAAGGCGTCGCGGCCCATGTCCCGGCGCGAGGGCTCCTTGCGCTCGGCGAGCTGGCGCTCGACCACCATCTGGGTCGCGATGCCGGCATGGTCCATGCCCGGCTGCCAGAGCACGTCCTTGCCGCGCATCCGCTCGAAGCGGATCATGATGTCCTGCAGCGTGTTGTTGAGCGCGTGGCCCATATGCAGCGAGCCGGTCACGTTCGGCGGCGGGATCACAATGCAGAAGGAGTCCTCGCCCGGCTTGGCGTTGGCGCCGGCGGCGAAGGCGTCGGCCTCTTCCCACTTCTTGGCGATCCTCGGTTCGATGGACGCCGAATCATAGGTTTTTTCGAGCATGATGATACCGTTTCTGGTCTGAATGTCGGTTTTCCGTAAAGGCAAGGCCGCGTGCAAGTCAATCGCGACAACGCAAAAAGCCGCCCCGTTGGAGCGGCCCTGCATTGGCGCGGGAGGAATGATCAGCGACGCGGACCGCGCACGACCCGTTCGATTTCCTCACGCACCAACCGCTCTACGAGCGTCGGCAGATTGTCGTCGAGCCATTCCTGCAGCATCGGCTTGAGCATTTCCTCCGCGATCTCGTCGAGCGAACGGCGCTCGGCTTCGACCAACGCCGATTGAAGATCCTGGAAAGATTGCGCCACCTTCTCCACGGTGACGGTCGAGACGAGCGAGGCGATCGCCGCCAAGGGCGCGTCTTGTTTGTCCCGCCTCGGCCTTTTGTTCGACGGGCGCAGGGTCGGAGACCTCGGAGGTCACGGCCGGTTCTTCCTCGATCTCCGGCTCGGCCGCCGTTACGGCGATGGCGCTGGCGTAAACGGGCGGTTCGACGACCGGGGTCGGCTGCGGCTGGATGGCGAGCGGGGTCTCGCGCAGAGGGGCTCCACGCTCGGAGGCGGCGCGCACGCGGGCGGCGACATCGGCGAGAGACAGAGATTTCGATTCCGGCGCCTGCGGCTTGGCCGGGGTCGCTTCGTTGGCGGCCACCAGCTGCGGGGCGCGATAATCGGTCGGCGCGGCCATCGCGGCTGGCGCGGAATCATGAACATGCGCCGAGCCTTCATAGGCATCGAAGGAGCCGTCCACGGTCAGCGGCACGTCTTCGACGTCGTCGTTGGCCGCTTCGCTCTGGAAACCATCGAGATCGCCGAGCGCCGCGAGCCGCGCTTCGGTGGCCGGCTCGTTGCTTTCGATGATCCGGCGGATGGAAGCCAGAATTTCGTCCATCGACGGTTCGCGCGCTGCATTCGGCTGAGCCATGGTGATCCTCGATTGTCTTTCCGCATGTTCGCCGCGCTCTCGCATGGCGACGATCAGATTAAGGCATGGCGGCGATCGAAAAAACCGCCGCGAATCAAACAACTATGATCATGCACAGATTTGTTGCGGAGGTAAAACCGTTCAACTCCCGCAATTTTCCGACGCCTCAGCGTCCGTCGACGGTCCGCAGGCCGAACCACTTGTCCTTGACCTTGCCGTAATGTTCTTCCGGCTCGTAACGGGCCACCTTGAGGCCGACCGTATCGATGGTCAGATGTCCCATCGCCGCCACCGCGCCGAAGCTCGCCACCACCGCGTCGCGATTGGCGCTGGCGAGGCCCTCGCGGGCGTTGAGCACGCGGGCCTGATAGTCGAGAACGTCGAGCGTCGTGGCCTGGCCGACCTTGCGCTCCTCGAGCACGCCGTCCAGCGCCTGTTGCGCCGCCTGCAATTGCACATTGCCGGCCTCGATCATCGCCTTGGCCGCATCGAACTGGGCGATGGCCGAAACGATCGTGCGCTGCACCTCCAGACGCACCGAGTCGAGCTGGATCTGCTGCTGCCCCAGCCGCTCCTTCGCCTGGCGGATCTCGCCATATTCCGCGCCGCCCTGGTAAATCGGCACGTTGAGGCGCGCGGTGATCGAGGAGGAGTCGTAATTGTTGAGCGACGAGAAATCCGAATTGCCGCGATTGGCCGCGACCTGCCCCTGCACCACCACGCCCGGCAACAGCGCTCCTTCAGCCGTCTTGACCTGGAAGCCGGCGGAATCGATCGCATACATCGCCGCGATCACCGCTGGGTGCTCTCTCCAGCCGACCGCCACCGCATCGTCGATGGATTTGGGCATGGTCTTGGTCAACGGCTTCGCCTGGCGGATCGCCCTCGGCGTTTCGCCGACGATCTGCACATAGACGGCTCGACTCTGCTTCAGCTGGAATTCCGCATTCGCCAATGCGCCTTCCGCCTGGGCGAGTTCGGCCTGGGCGAGACTGACGTCGGTCCTCGTGCCCTCGCCCACCTCCAGTCGCGAGTCGGCGGCGTTGACCTGCTCGCGCAGGAAGGCGAGGTTCTGCTTGCGGATCGACACGATCTCCTGATCGCGAGCGATGTTGGCGTAGGATTGCGCCGCCGATAGCAGCGTCTGGATCTCCGACGCCTTCAGGTTCGCGCGCTCCGAATAGACGTTCGATTCGGCGGCGCGCACGCGATTGAGCGTCTGGAAGCCGTCGAAGATCTGCTGCGTCACGGTCAGCCCGACGGATTTGCTGATGAATTCCGGATCGGCGGTGGTGGGTTCCTTGACGCTGTATCGGGTTTTCGACCACTGCGCGAAGCCCGAGACCTGTGGCCGCCACCCTGCTTTGGCGATGGTCACGCCTTCGTCGGTCGCGCGAAGGCCGGCGCGGGCGGCGTTGAGGTCGGGATTGTTTTCATAGGCCTTGGCCATGGCGTCGAAAATGCTCTCGGCCCAGGCCGCGCTCGACATGGCCATGATGGCCGGCGCCAGAACGGCGGCCAGCAAGGCTTTTCTGAATTTCAACACGGTACCCACCCTGCGCAAGTCGCCTTCTTATCGACGCCTTCCGCGACACGTCATGTGTCGTCCGCCGGAGCGCCGAGCGAAGCATGCTTCGCGAGCCGCACTATGCGGACAGATGTCGCCCGCGGCAACCAATTAACAAAGATTTAGGACATTCAATCTGTGGACACGTTGCGAGCCGGCAACAATTCCGCATCCGCTCAAAAACAAAAGGGCGACAAACGCCGCCCTTTGGAAGTTTTCATCGGGTAGTAAGACTTCAGAATACGAATTCCTGAACCTTTTCGAAACCCGGCAGTTTGCGGACCGAGGTGTTGAAGCCGAAGCGCTCCGACACCGCGCCTGCTTCGCGCACGAACATGCGGGCGCTCGAGGACAGGCCTTCGCCGATGACGGCGACCAGGCGACCGCCTTCCCTGAGCTGGTCGAACAGCGCCTGCGGCAATTCCTCGACCGCGCCGTTGACGAAGATCGCGTCATACGGTCCCTTGGACGGACAGCCGGCGGACAGCTTGCCGCTGACCAGCGTGACGTTCTCGACTCCGTCGAGAGCGCTCTTGGCGAGATCTGCGGCGACGGCCGATTCTTCCACCGTCGTGACGACGGCGCCTATATGCGCCATCAGCGCCGCGGAATAGCCGCTCGCTCCGCCGATCTCGAGCACGCGCTCGCCGGCGCGCAGATCGAGCAACTGCAGCATCTTCGCGAGGGGCGACGGCTCCATCATGAAGCGGCCGTCGCCGACACTGATATCGGTGTCGATGTAGGAAAGCGCCTTGAGGTGCTCAGGCGTGAACTTTTCGCGCGGAATCGCGAGGAACGCCGCGAGCACCGTCCGGGACGTCACGTCCGTCGTGCGAATCTGATTGTCGACCATTTTGGCGCGCTGCGCTGCGTAATCCATTGTCGGAGGCCCCATCGTAAAGCTTTAAGAACCGCTTGCCTGCGAGCGGTCTTAGTCCGGCTGCGCCGCGCTTTCAAGACGGGGCGCGCCGCAACGCAAAAAAGAACGGAAAGATCGAACGAAAAAGCCGATCGCGCGGGGCGATCGGCTCTCATGCGGCGGATACCGCCAAATATGGCTCCTCGGGCCGGATTCGAACCGGCGACCTGTCGATTAACAGTCGAATGCTCTACCGCTGAGCTACCAAGGATCAACGCGACTTTTTCTTACAGCTTTCACACTGCTTCTGCAGAGTGGCTCCCCGGGCCGGATTCGAACCGGCGACCTGTCGATTAACAGTCGAATGCTCTACCGCTGAGCTACCAGGGAATAACTGCGTCTTCCGCGTCGTTGGGCGGCGTAATACAAACGCTTTTCCATTTTGCCAAGCGATTTTTTCGAATTTCCCACTTTTTCGCTGGTCTCCGGCCGCAACCCGCTGGAGAACTTGGCGGCGTGCGCCCCGTCCTTATTATCCCTGCAAAATCTCGCCGAACTTATTCAAATCCGTCTTGCGGAGCGCAAACCTTCCTGTTAGAAGCCCCGCCAACCGCCGGGATGGTGAAACAAACATCCCTGATACATGCGCGTCCGACCTCAAAAATCAGGCGTCGCATCACGAGAGGCCTCGTGGCGGAGTGGTGACGCAGAGGACTGCAAATCCTTGTACCCCGGTTCAATTCCGGGCGAGGCCTCCAAAATCTCTTCCAGAATTCTCAGGGCGTCAATCGCGCTTTTGGACTGGCGCCGGAGATACTCCGCAGCGTCATCAGGCAATTCCTCCGCTGCCGACAGCACCACCGCGACATTCTTGCCGCCGCAGCGGCTGCAGACGAGGCGCGGCGCGAGGTCGGGCGGAAGCGCGCTCTGGTCTTCGCCCAGCCGCTCGATCATGGCGGAAAGATCGAGCCTCGAGCTCCAGTGACAGCCGGGATTGTTGCAATAGGCGTGTAGATGCAGCCCCGCGTCCCGCAAGGCCCCGAGCGTCCGATGTCTGACGGCGATCAGTTTTTCCCGCATGTCGCCTCCGCCCGTCAACATGGCGCGCGAAGGAAGAAAAGAAAAGACGCTCCAGAGCGAAACAGAAAATTCGCCGCGCTTCTCTATATTTTAACGATCGCTTGTAAAGGTGCTGCGATCGTCGAAGATGCGGGTCGAGGAGGACGCCGTTGAAAAGTCGCTTCACACTGCAACTCGACCAGATCGAATTCGGCATCCGCCGCGTCAATTCGGTCTCCGCGCGAAAATTTCTCGCCACGGCCCAGGCGCTGCTCGGCGAACTGGGGCAGCAGAGCGAACAGACGCCGGAACTCATCGACGACATCGCGGCACTCGACAAGGCGCTTTGCCTGCTTGCGAGCCATGCCGCGGCTCAGTCCATCGACGCGAAGGCTCCGGCGCTGCTCGCGCAGGCGAGGCGGAAAGCCCTCAACGACCTCGAGCGGCTTCACACGAGGCTCACGACATAGACGGCCGGCGGCCGCCATCTCCGGGAACGTTTTGCGCCCTGCCGGATTGGGTGACAGGATGAAGGCGGCAAGGGGTTTGCGTCGGAACGGAAGAGATCGGGAAACGTGATAGTTCAATGAAAATCGCGGGCGTCCGAGCGTCGGTCCCCGAGCATCGTTTCGCCCGGGCGCAGCCTCACCATGCCAATCGGCATGGCGACGAGGGCCGCATCGACCGTGCGGGGACGGAACAATTTCCGCATTTCGAGCCTTTATGAGCATCAGCAAAAGAAGAGGTGCTCAACATGGCTCGATTTTCCACGTCACTCGCCGCAATCGGATTGGGCGCGGTCATGGCCTTCACCGGCATTTCGCCAGTGACCGCCCAGCCCCTGCCGATGCCCCGGCCGCAGGCCGAAGCCGGCACGGACCTGGTGCAGGTCCGAGATCAAGGTCGCAGGATCATTCGCGAACGTCATCGCGGCTGGCGCGCCGATCGCGGCTGGCGCAACCATCACAGCTGGCGCGGTCACCGTGGCTATCGCTCCTACCGCCACGGCTATCGCCGCCACTCGGACGGCTTCTGGTATCCCCTGGCCGCCTTCTCGGCCGGCGCGATCATCGGCGGCGCCATCGCGGCCCCGCGCGTCCGGGTTCGCACCACCAATCCGCACCGGAGCTGGTGCCGCGCGCAGTACCGTTCCTACCGGTCCTACGACAATACGTTCCAGCCCTATAACGGTCCGCGTCGCCAGTGCATCTCGCCTTACGGCGGCTGATAGATCTCGAGAAGGGGGCGGCGACCCGCCGCCCCATCCTGTCGTGCCCCGATGCCTTTCCTGTTGATCCCGAAGCGAAAACGGCGCGTAGATTGTCTTGGAGACAACAGGGATGCGATAGAGTGACACAGAAGAAAACAGAAACCGGCGCCTCCATCGTCTGGTTTCGTCGCGACTTGAGGATCAACGACAATCTGGCCCTCGCCGCCGCCCTCGACGCTGGCGGAGACGTCGTCTGCGTCTATATTCGCGAACCTCGGGACGCCTTTGCGGGCGCGCATGGCGCGGCGCAGGCCTGGTGGCTGAACGAGTCGCTCGAAAAGCTCGATGCGGCGCTGCGCGCTCGCGGCAATCGGCTCGTGCTCATGACGGGTCGCCCGCAGGATGTCCTCGACACCCTCATCGAAAAGACCGGCGCACGCGCGGTATTCTGGAACCGCCGCTACGACAAAGCGTCGAGAGACGCCGATGCCGCAATCAAGCAGGATCTCAAGGCCCGCGGCGTCGATGCGAGGAGCTTCGAAGGTTTTCTTCTGCACGATCCGATGACGCTGACAACCGGACAGGGCAAGCGCTACTCCGTCTATTCACCGTTCTGGCGCGCCTTCGAGGCGCGTTACACGCCGCCCGACGCCATCGATGCGCCGAAAAAATCCGCGCCTGCGCAGCGGCGCCCGACGGCGAGGACCTGACGAGCTGGGGGCTCCTGCCGACCAAGCCGGATTGGGCCGGCGGATTTCGCGAGGCCTGGAACCCGGGCGAAGACGGCGCCGTCGCGGCGCTGGAAACGTTTCTCGACGACGCCGTGAAGGGCTACAAAAAAATCGCGACATTCCCGGCCACAAGACCACGTCGCGTCTGTCACCGCATCTGGCCTTCGGCGAAATCTCGCCTCATCGGGTCTGGCGCGCGACGGAAGGGCTGGGCGATACGATCCCCGTTGAGGACGTCATCCATTTCCGCAAGGAGCTGGCATGGCGGGAATTCTCCTGGCACCTGCTCTTTCACGTTCCGGACCTGCCGAGAGAGAATCTCAACAAGAAATTCGACGCCTTTCCCTGGGCCGACGATCGCGAGGGTCTGTCGCTTTGGACCCGCGGGCTGACCGGCTATCCCATCGTCGACGCCGGCATGCGCGAATTGTGGCGCACCGGCTGGATGCACAATCGCGTCCGTATGATCGTCGCCTCCTTCCTGATCAAGGACCTTTTGCTGCATTGGACCGAAGGCGAAGCCTGGTTCCGCGACACGCTCGTGGATGTCGATCTCGCCAGCAATGCCGCCAGCTGGCAATGGGTCGCGGGTTGCGGCGCCGACGCCGCACCCTATTTCCGCATTTTCAACCCGATCAGGCAGGGCGAAACTTTCGATCCGGACGGAACGTATGTCAGGCGATACTGCCCGGAACTGGCGCGCCTGCCGGATCGTTATATCCACAAGCCGTGGGAGGCGCCCCGCGAGGTGTTGTCGCAGGCCGGCGTACGGCTCGGCGACACCTATCCCAAGCCGATGGTCGATCATGACAGGGCGCGCAAGGCGGCGCTCGCCGCCTATTCCGAGATCACCGGGTCAAACCCGGGGGACGAGACGTGACGAAACGATGTTTATGCTCGACAATCGCCTAAAATTTTGCGGAACTGGGGCTTGCGGGACAGGGATCAAGAGGGGATCGACATAGTATGGGACAACAGAGCTTTACCGCCGACGAAACCGCGATCGCCGAGCCCCTCGACGCATCCAATCTCGCACGGTTCAACAAGGGGCTGCCGCTGACCGTGCAGATGATCTTCAAGGGGCTGGTCAACATCGACATCGGCTCGCTGACGATCCGCACGCCGGAGGGACGGCTCGTCCATATTTCCGGGCAAAAGCCCGGACCGAACGCCGTCATCACGCTGAGGAACTGGAACCTCTTCTCGCGCTCGATCACCGGCGGCGCCATCGCGGCGGCGGAATCCTATATCGACGGCGATTGGGACAGCGCCGATATCGGCCAGTTCCTCGAGCTTTTCCTCGTCAATCAGCATGTCGGCGGCAGGTTCGCCAATGGCGCGCGCGGGCTGCTGCGCATTGTCGAGCGCTTCCGGCACTGGATGAACGCCAACACCAAGACGGGATCGAAGCGCAACATTTCGGCCCATTACGATCTCGGCAACGAGTTCTACAAGGCCTGGCTCGACCCTACCATGACCTATTCCTCGGCGCTTTACTCCACCGGCGCCAACGACCTCCCCTCCGCCCAGCGCGCCAAATATCGCGCTTTGGCGGATGCTACCGGCATTCAGCCCGGCGACCGCGTGCTGGAGATCGGCTGCGGCTGGGGCGGTTTCGCCGAATTCGCCGCAAGCGAGATCGGCTGCCAGGTGACGGGCCTCACCATCTCCCGCGAACAGCTCAAATTCGCTTCCGAGCGCATGCAGCGCCAAGGCCTGTCGGACAAGGTCGATCTCAAATTCCAGGATTATCGCGACGAGACAGGGGTCTATGACAAGATCGTCTCGATCGAAATGTTCGAGGCGGTCGGCGAGCGCTATTGGCCGGTCTATTTCGGCAAGCTGCGCGAATGTCTGAAGCCCGGCGGCCGCGCCGGCCTGCAGGTCATCACCATCGATGAAAAGGCCTATGCCGATTACAAGGCCAATCCCGATTTCATCCAGAAATATATTTTCCCCGGCGGCATGCTGCCGACCCCGCGTCACCTCGCCGAGCATGGCGCAAAAGCCGGCCTGTCGCTGGTCAGCAGCTTCGGCTTCGGCCATGATTACGCGCGCACCTTGGCCGAATGGCGGGTGAAATTCTGGGACACCTGGGAGCGGCTGCAGCCGCTCGGCTTCGACAACAGGTTCAAGCGGCTCTGGGAATTCTACTTCTTTTATTGCGAGGCCGGCTTCCGCTCGCGCAATATCGACGTGCGGCAGGTGGTCTACGCCTGAGGTTGAAATCCTTTTCGCCGCCGGGCCTGTCCTCCGCAACTTAATTCCTTGCGCAACAGGGGTCGGGCGTGAAAAACACCGCCTCCTGAACTCAAGGAAAAACAGGCGGACAGGATCATGGCTGCGCAGCACACCGTTCTCGATCTCATCGGCAATACGCCGCTCATCACGCTCAAGCGCGCCAGCGAGGAAACCGGCTGCACCATTCTCGGCAAGGCCGAGTTTCTCAATCCAGGCCAGTCGGTCAAGGATCGCGCCGCGCTCTACATCATCCGCGACGCCGAGCGTAAAGGCCTGTTGCAGCCCGGGGCGTCATCGTCGAAGGCACAGCCGGCAATACCGGCATCGGGCTGACCATGGTCGCCAAGGCGCTGGGCTATCGCACCGTCATCGTCATTCCCGAAACGCAAAGCCAGGAGAAGAAGGACGCGCTGAAGCTGCTCGGCGCCGAACTCGTCGAAGTGCCGGCCGTTCCCTACAAGAACCCCAACAATTACGTGAAGCTCTCGGGCCGTCTGGCCGCGGAACTGGCCGAGACGGAGCCCAACGGCGCGATCTGGGCCAACCAGTTCGATAATGTCGCCAACCGCCAGGCCCATATCGAGACGACCGCGCCTGAAATCTGGGCGCAGACCGACGGCAAGGTCGACGGCTTCATCTGCGCCGTCGGTTCGGGCGGCACGCTGGCCGGCGTGGCGGCGGGCCTGAAGAGCGTCAATCCGGACATCAGGATCGGCCTCGCCGATCCCGAAGGCGCGGCGCTCTACAATTTCTACGCCCATGGCGAATTCAAATCCACGGGCGGTTCGATCACCGAAGGAATCGGCCAGGGCCGCATCACCGCCAATCTCGAAGGCTTCGCCCCCGACTTTCAGTATCAGATCCCCGATTCGGAGGCGCTGCCGATCGTCTTCGATCTGGTGGAAAACGAAGGCCTCTGCCTCGGCGGCTCCTCGGGCATCAACATCGCCGGCGCCATCCGCCTTGCAAAAGATCTGGGGCCGGGCCATACAATCGTGACCATTCTCTGCGATTACGGCAACCGGTACCAGTCCAAGCTCTTCAACCCCGCCTTCCTGTCTGAAAAGGGCCTGCCCCTTCCGACCTGGCTCACGAAGACCTCTGGCGTCCGGCCGCCCTTTGAACCTGTCGAGTGACTGAACCATGCCCGTGACCCCTCTCTTCCGCGACGATTTCTATCTTTCGACGGCGGAGGGAGTGGTCACTGCGGTGCATGACGACGGCTCGATCGAACTCGACCAGACCTGCTTCTACGCGACGTCGGGCGGCCAGCCCGGCGACACCGGCTTTCTCGAACGCGCCGACGGCAGCCGCATCGAGCTCGGCGTCACCGTCAACGGGGCCGACAAATCGATCATCCTGCACAAGCCGCTGGACGGCCAACCTCGCCCGGAGATCGGAGAAAAGCTCGTTCTCCATATCGACTGGGCGCGGCGCTACAAGCTCATGCGCATGCACACCGCCTGCCACATCCTCTCCGTTGTCTGTCAGTTCCCGATCACCGGCGCCGCCGTCGGCGAGGACGAAAGCCGCGTCGATTTCGACATGAGCGAGACGATCGACAAGGACGAGGTGACGGCGAGGATGATGGACATCGTCGCCGCCAATCACCCCGTCTATCTGCAATGGATCACCGACGAAGAGCTGGCGGCCAATCCCGGCATCGTGAAATCCAAGAATGTCCGGCCGCCCATGGGGCTCGGTCGCGTCAGCCTGGTCTGCATCGGTGAAAACGCTGCAATCGACAGCCAGCCCTGCGGCGGCACGCATGTGTCCGAAACCCAGGAAGTCGGCGAGATCCACATCGCCAAGATCGAAAAGAAGGGCAAGGAAAACAGGCGCTTCCGCATCAAGTTCGGCGCGCCTGAAGCCTGAGCCCGCATTCCCGAGGGAGAATCACGATGAGCGTCGACAAGAGTCCCTTTGTGGTGACATCGGATTGGGTGGAGAAGAATTTGGGCGCGCCGGCCTTCCGGATCGTCGACGCCTCCTGGTATCTCCCGGCGCAGAACCGCATCGGCGCGGAAGAATACGCCTCGGGCCACATTCCCGGCGCGGTGTTCTTCGATCAGGACGCCATCGCCGATCACTCCACCGGTCTTCCCCACACCGTCCCCTCGCCTGCGCAGTTCGCCGACGCCGTCGGCAAGATGGGAATTTCGGCGACGGACGAAATCGTCGTCTATGACGGCCCGGGCTTCTTCTCCGCCCCGCGCGTCTGGTGGCTGTTCCGGCTGATGGGCGCGGACAAGGTCTATGTGCTCGACGGCGGTCTGGACGGCTGGAAGGCCGAGGGCCGTCCGCTCGAAACCGACCTGCCGGAACCCGCGCCGGCCGTCTTCACCGTCAATTATCAAGGCCGGATGATCACCTCGCTGGACTCGATGCGCGGCATCGTCGACGCCGGCCTCCGCCAGATCGCCGACGCCCGCAGCCCAGGCCGATTCGCGGCGATCGATCCCGAACCCCGCGCCGGCCTGCGCGGCGGCCATATGCCGGGCGCCAAAAACCTGCCGGCCGGCGTCTTCGCCGAAGGCGGGCGCTTCAAGAGCATGGAGGCGCTACGCGCCGAGTTCGACAAGGCCGGCATCGATCTCACGCGTCCCGTCACCACCAGCTGCGGTTCGGGCGTGACGGCGGCTGTCATTTCGCTGGCGCTTGCCTCCGTGGGACACGCCGACCACACGCTCTATGACGGCTCCTGGTCGGAATGGGGCTCCCTGTCCGACACGCCCGTCGTCACCGGCAAGGATTGATCCATGGCCACCCGCCCGAAAAAGCCGAGCGCTCAAAGCCCATATCACCCAGCTCGAAATGACCACGCCGCCGCGCCAGAGCCTGCCGCTGCCGGTCAACCTGCATACGGCGCTGATGCGCACGCCCAACATCCCCTGCCTTTCTACCGTTTCCTCTACAGCCAGGTCGGCCGGCGCTGGAACTGGGTCGATCGGCTCCGGATGCCGGACGACAAGCTCGCGGCGATCCTGCACGACAAGCGCACCCACATCACCGTCCTCTATGTCAACGGCGCCCCCGCCGGCTTCTATGAGCTGTTTCACGAGTCGGACGACGTGATCGAGCTCTGTCATTTCGGCCTGATCGAACACGCGCTCGGCCTCGGCGTCGGCAAATGGTTCCTGCTTCAGGCGCTGCACACCGCCTGGGGGCTGGAGCCGCAGAAGCTCACCGTCACCACCAACAATCTCGACCATCCCCGCGCCTTGCAGCTCTACCAGATGTTCGGCTTCAACCCGGTCTCGACCTCGGACGCGCTTGTGCGGCCGCTCAGCGACGAGGAATGGTCCGAACTGGCCAAGCGGTGATCTCTCAAAACATATCGCTGAACGCAAAACGCCGGCCCGAAATCTCGGGCCGGCGTTCTGTTTCCCCGCTTTTTTGACGCGACTTACGCCGCGAGTGCGGATTCGGGAGCATGCAGCTCGTAGCCGAGCGCTTCGGCGACGGCGGCGTTGGTGATCTTGCCCTTGTGGACGTTGAGGCCGTTGCGCAGATGCTTGTCGGCGAGGATGGCGGCGACGCCCTTGTCGGCGAGCGCCAGGCCATGGCCGATCGTGGCGTTGTTCAGCGCATGCGCCGACGTCACCGGCACGGCGCCGGGCATATTGGCGACGCAGTAATGGATGATGCCGTCGACTTCATAGGTCGGGTCGGAATGGGTGGTGGCGTGCGACGTCTCGAAGCAGCCGCCCTGGTCGATGGCGACGTCGACGATGACGGCGCCCTTCTTCATGCCGCCGAGCATCTTGCGGGTGACGAGCTTCGGAGCTGCAGCACCCGGGATCAGCACCGCGCCGATCACCAGATCCGCCTGGAAGACTTCGCTTTCCAGCGCGTCGATCGAGGAGAAGCGGGTGTGGACATGGCCGTTGAAGATATCGTCGAGCTGGCGCAGACGCGGCAGCGAGCGGTCGAGAATGGTCACATCGGCGCCGAGGCCGACCGCCATGCGGGCGGCATGCAGGCCGACGACGCCGCCGCCGATCACCACGACCTTGCCCGGCAGCACGCCCGGCACGCCGCCGAGCAGCACGCCGCGGCCGCCATTGGCCTTCTGCAGCGAGAAGGCGCCGGCCTGGATCGACAGGCGACCGGCCACTTCCGACATCGGCGCGAGCAGCGGCAGGCCGCCGCGCTCGTCGGTGACGGTTTCATAGGCGACAGCGGTGACGCCGGAGGCGATGAGGCCCTTGGTCTGTTCCGGATCCGGAGCCAGGTGCAGATAGGTATAGAGGATCTGGCCTTCACGGAGCTGCGCCCACTCCGACGGCTGCGGCTCCTTCACCTTCACGATCATGTCGGAATTGGCGAAGACGTCGGCAGCCGTGGCGGCGATCTTGGCGCCGGCGGCCTGATAATCCGCGTCGCTTGCGCCGATGCCCGCGCCGGCATTGGTTTCCACCAGCACGCTATGGCCATGCGCGACATATTCGCGGACCGAAGCCGGCGTGAGGCCGACGCGATATTCGTGATTCTTGATTTCCTTGGGGCAGCCGACGCGCATGTGTAGTTCCCTTATTGCTTGAAGCGTGGAGCGGTTTTCGAATGCGCGAGATTTGACAGGATCATCCGGGAAATGTCCTTGCAAAATGGCGGCCCGCCGATCAATTCTGTCGAAGAATATTCTGTTCAACAGATCATTTTTCGAAGGAATCTCCGATGGAGAAACTCGACGGCACCGATCATTCGATTTTGCGGGTGCTAGAGCGCAATGGACGAATCTCCAACGCCGAACTCGCCGAGCGCGTCGGCCTCTCCCCTCCGCCTGTTCGCGGCGTCTGGACATCCTGGAAAAGTCGGGGGTGATCAGCGGCTATTACGCCCAGGTGTCGCATAAGGCGCTGGACTACAAGATGATGGTGATCGTCCACATCTCGCTGTCCGGCCAGTTCGCCAAAACGCTCAGCGAATTCGAGGCGGCGGTCAAACTCTGCCCGAATGTGCTGGTCTGTTATCTGATGTCGGGAGAATACGACTACATCCTGCGCGTCGCCTGCAAGGATCTGGAGGACTACGAACGCGTCCACCGTGACTGGCTCTCGGCGCTGCCGCATGTGGTGAAGATCAATTCGAGCTTTGCGCTCCGGGAGATTATCGATCGGCCGAATGTGGGGATATGAGGTGATGGAGGATGGGCTTACCCCTCTGTCCTGCCGGACATCTCCCCACAAGGGGGGGAGAGGACTCTCGGCGCCCAAATGCCTCCATTGGGGCGCCGGCGGAGCGGCAAATTAAGCCCCTCCCCTTGTGGGAAGGGGTTTGGGGCGGGGTCATCATCCAGCGCCGCTGAGCGACTCAGTTCACCCGCCGCCAGCTATACCCGCCCTCTTTATCCGCGGGCCTTGCCGTCGGCTGATAATGATTGCGAATCCCCGGCAACCGCCCTTCCGACAGCCGCTGAATCGCCGTCGCATTGGTCACCGCAAAGCTCGTGACCCCACAGCGCAGCATCAGCGGCAGTGGATCGATCAGCACGTCGCCGACCGCGCGGATCTCGCCTTCATAGCCGAGCCGGCGCAGCAGCGACGCATGGCTGAAGCCGCGGCCGTCGCTATAGGCCGGGAAAGACACGGCGATCAGCGCGATCCTGTCGAAATGCGGCGCGAGCGCCTTCACATCGTCCGCCGGCGCGATCAGCACGCCGAGACCGGTTTCGCCCGCTTCGGCCTTTTCGAGAAAATCCGCCAGCGGCAGGATCGGTTTTTCATTCGAGCCGGCCTTGGTTTCCTCGGTCTCGATCACCCAGGGATCGTCGCTGACAAAGCCGTTTTCGTTCCAGATCTTGGTCATCGGACTCTCCTCAGGCGGCTTCGGCGCTGGCGCCGTAAAGCGCGGTCTTGAAGGGCTGCGGGCCGACGCGGCGATAGGCGTCGATGAAGGTCTCCTCCTTCGACAGGCGCAGGCCGAGATAGGTGTTGACCACCACTTCGATCGCGTCCGTCACCTTCTCCGGCTCGAAACCGCGGCCGATGATTTCGCCGATCGAGGTGTTCTCGTCGGCGGAGCCGCCCAGCGTGATCTGGTAGAGTTCGGCGCCCTTCTTTTCCACGCCCAGCAGGCCGATATGGCCGACATGGTGGTGGCCGCAGGCATTGATGCAGCCGGAAATCTTGATCTTGAGTTCGCCGATCTCCGCCTGGCGCTCGGGCGAGCCGAAACGCGTCGAGATTTCCTGGGCAACGGGGATAGAGCGGGCATTGGCGAGCGCGCAATAATCCAGTCCCGGACAGGCGATGATGTCGGTGATCAGATTGCTGTTGGCGGTGGCGAGACCCGCGCCTGAAAGCGCGCGATAAAGCGGCTCGAGATCGGCCAGCGCCACATGCGGGAAGATGATGTTCTGCTCATGGCTGATGCGGATCTCGTCGAAGGCGTATTCTTCGGCGAGATCGGCGACCAGGTCCATCTGCGCGTCGGTGGCGTCGCCCGGAATGCCGCCGATCGGCTTCAGCGAGATCGTCACCATGCCGTAATCGGGGTTCTTGTGCGGCTGAACGTTCTGGTCCACCCAGCGAGCGAAATCGGCGTCCGCCTTCTTCCAGGCGGCGAGATTGGCCCAACCTTCGGCGCGGGCCGGGAGGTCCGGCAGCTTGAAATAGGTGTTGATCGCCGCGACATCGGCCTCGGGCAGCTTCAGCTCGGAGTTCTTCAGCTCGTTAAACTCAGCCTCGATCTCCGCCGAGAGCTTCTCGACGCCGGTCTCATGCACGAGGATCTTGATGCGCGCCTTGTACTTGTTGTCGCGGCGACCATAGAGATTGTACACGCGCAGGATCGCGGTAGTGTAGGACAACAGATCCTCTTCCGGCAGGAAGTCGCGGATCTTCTTGGCCACCATCGGTGTGCGGCCCTGGCCGCCGCCGACATAGACGTCGAAACCAATCTCGCCTCTGTCGTTCTTCCGCATATGCAGGCCGATGTCGTGCACTTGAATGGCGGCGCGGTCGCGCTCGGCTCCGGTCACGGCGATCTTGAACTTGCGCGGCAGGAAGGAGAATTCCGGATGCACCGACGACCACTGGCGCAGGATTTCCGCATAAGGACGGGGATCGACGGCCTCGTCGGCGGCGGCGCCGGCGAAATGGTCGGCGGTCACATTGCGGATGCAGTTGCCCGAGGTCTGGATGGCGTGCATTTCGACGCTTGCGAGATCCGCGAGAATGTCGGGACAATCCTCCAGCTTCGGCCAGTTATACTGGATGTTCTGCCGCGTGGTGAAATGGCCGTAGCCGCGGTCATATTTGCGCGCGATATGGGCGAGCATCCGCATCTGCTTGGAATTCAGCGTGCCATAGGGAATGGCCACGCGCAGCATATAGGCGTGCAGCTGCAGATAGACGCCATTCATCAGGCGCAGCGGCTTGAATGCGTCCTCGGCGAGCTGGCCGGAAAGGCGGCGCTCCACCTGATCGCGGAACTGCGCGACGCGATCGGCCACGAAGGCGTGATCGAATTCATCGTAACGATACATGCTGATATCCCTAAGCTCGGAAGGCCGTTCAGGCGGCGTAGTCGATGGTCGGGCCTTCGGCCCGGATGCGTTCGCGCAGGCGCAGCGGACGAATGGCCCCATCGACTTCTTCGATGTCGATCAGGTTGACGTCCACCACCAAATTGGCCGCGAAAGCCTGCTTGCCGATGGCCTCGAGCCGGGCGGCGGTCTCCTTGTCGCGGGCGATCTCGGCGCGCTCTATCGTCAGGCTCCACTGACCGTCGACATCATACCAGACGACGACGCCGTCGGTCAGGCGGTTGGCGGTCAAAATCTGCAAACTCATCTCATGCTCCCACACGTTCGGCCAGATGCCGCTCTCTGGAAAGGAGCGGCGTCGAATTGTCAAGATTGGCGCCGGCCACGGCGTCGCCGATGATCACCATCACCGGTCCCGTCAGATCGTCGCGGCTGTCGAGCGACGGCAGGTCGGCCAGCACGCCATGCATCAGGCGCCGGTCGCGGCGGCTGGCGTTTTCGATCACCGCAACGGTCGTCTCTGCGGGAATGCCGGCGACCATCAGCCGTTCGGCGACGGAAGCCGCCACGCTGCGGCCCATATAGACGGCGATCGTCGCGCCCGAAACCGCGAGCCGCGCCCAATCGGGCAGCACGTCGCCGGCGAGATCATGGCCAGTGGTGAAAATCAGCGAGGAGGCGACGCCGCGCAGCGTCAGCGGCAGTTCGAAATCGGCGGCGGCGGCGAAGGCCGAGGTGATGCCCGGCACGATCTCGTAGGACACGCCCGCTTCTCTCAAAGCCGCCATTTCCTCGCCCGCACGGCCATAGACCAGCGGATCGCCGGATTTCAGCCGCACCACGCGCTTGCCCGCACGACCCAATTCGACCAGCAGGTCGTTGATCTCTTTCTGGGATTTCGAATGACAGCCCTTGCGCTTGCCCACGGAAATGCGCTCGGCGTCGCGCCGGCCCATATCGACGACGGCCTGCGGCACCAGCGCGTCATAGACCAGAACATCGGCTTCCATCATCACCCGCTGGGCCCGCAGCGTCAGCAGATCTTCGGCGCCAGGGCCCGCGCCCACCAGCCAGACATGGCCGCCGATGCCGTCGATGCTTTTCAGCAGACGCTTGGCTTCGCGCTTCGCCTGTGAGACTTCGCCATTCTGCATGGCGTCGGCGACATCGCCGGAGAAGAACCGCTTCCAGAACATCCGCCGCGGCGAACCCTTGGGCAGCACATGCTCGACGACACCGCGATAGACCATGGCGAGCCGCGCCAACCGCCCGAGTGATGGCGACAGCATCTGATCGACCTGGGCGCGGATCATCTGGCCGAGCACGGGGCCTGCGCCCTCCGTGCCGATCGCCACCGCCACAGGCGCGCGGTTGACGAGCGCCGGCGTATAGAAATCGCATTGATCCGGCTGGTCCACGGCGTTCGCCGGGATCTTCAGCGCCCGCGCCGCCGCCACGATGGCCCGATCCTCGGCCGCATCGCCTGTCGCCCCGAACACCAGCGTCGCGCCTTCGATCAGCGACGGCTCGAAAGCCTGGGCGACATGCCGGACGCCGTTGGCGCGGACGAGCTCCATAAGCTCGGCCTCGGGCGCATCCGCAATCAGCGTGATCTTCGCGCGCGTATTCAGCAGCAGGCGCACTTTCGCCAGCGTCTCGTCGCCATTGCCGACAACGGCCACGTCGCGATCCTCTACGCGGAAGAACGCCGGAAACACCCCGAGCTGATCGTCGCGATCCTTCATCTGCCCACCCTTCTCAAGAGCCTGCACTATCCTTCGCAAACCGGCAAAAGAAAAGGAACATAAATCCCGTGAGGGCCAATCGGCCACATTCTTTTCCTCGCATTTCCAACAGGCTGAGCATTTCCGTTCACGCGGCTGAACCCAGCCGGTTGCAAACCGGCAAAACCGGCCTATCCTGAGGGGAAAGGATGAAGGCCATGGACACTCCGGAAGCAAAGCCCGCAGAGGCGGAAGAAAGCTACGACGCCTGGTTCCGCCGCAAGGTGCAGGAGGCGCTCGACATCGCCGAAAGCCCGGATGCGGTGTGGATCCCTCATGAGGAGGTCGAGAGGGATTGGGCGGCCCAGCGGGCGGAAATTCTGTCCTTAATGCAGCCGAAGCGGGCAAAATGAAACTGATCTGGCTCGCGCAAGCCCGTCGTGAGCGCCAGAACCAGATGACCTATCTTGCCCATCGAAATCCTCAGGCTGCGGCTGACGTCGGCGACCGCCTGATGCGCGCAGTGCGAATGCTCACCCTCTTTCCCGAAAGCGGACGGATAGGACGGCTGCGCCACACCCGAGAACTCGTCGTCCCACAAACGCCGTTCATCGTCATCTACCGGCTGTCGCCGTCCGGTGACGAGATCCACATCCTTCGCCTGCTCCACTCTGCCCAGAAATGGCCCCCGGAATAATCTGTTCGTGAGGCCTCCGGGCAACTTCCCTTTGCGTCTGCGAACCGCTAAAGTTCCCGGGAAACCTTCTGGAGCGCTTCATGTTCGGCTACGATCCCACCGCCCTCGCCTCTCGCCTGCTGTCCGTGATGGAAAACGACATCATTCCGCTAACGCGACGTGGTGTGGAGGCTGGCAACAAGGTGTTTGGCGCGGCGCTTCTGCGCAAGTCCGACCTGTCGCTGGTGCTGGCCGAGACCAACAACGAGACGGAAAACCCGCTCTGGCACGGCGAAGTCCACACACTGAAGCGCTTCTATGAAATGGCGGAGCGGCCAAACACGAAGGACCTGATCTTCCTCTCCACCCATGAGCCCTGCAGCATGTGCATGTCGGCGATCACCTGGGCGGGCTTTGACAATTTCACCTATTTCTTCAGCTATGAAGACAGCCGCGACGCCTTCGCCATTCCCCATGATTTGAAGATCCTCAAGGAGGTGTTCGGGCTGGAGCCGGGCGGATATCGCAAGTCCAACGCCTTCTGGAATTGCTTCTCCCTGCCCGAAATGGCGGCTGCCGAAGAAAACCCCGACGAGAAGGCTGGCTTCTTCGCCCGCATCGACGCGATCAAGGCGAGCTATGCCGAACTCTCCGACATCTATCAGGCCTCCAAGGCCGACAACGACATCCCGCTGAACTGACATGACCCCGTCCAAGGATATCGACCGCCTGCTGGAGATCATGGCGGCGCTCAGAACCCCGGTCACCGGCTGCCCCTGGGATCTCGAACAGGATTTCGACAGCATCAAGCCTTACACGCTGGAAGAGGCCTATGAGGTCGCCGACGCCATCGAGCGCAAGGATCTCGATGATCTGCGCGATGAACTCGGCGATCTCCTGCTGCAGGTCGTCTTTCACGCCCGCATGGCCGAGGAGCTCGGCGAATTTTCCTTCGGCGACGTGGTCGAGGCCATCACCTCCAAGATGATCCGCCGCCACCCGCATGTCTTCGCCGTCTCCGAGGCCGACAATCCCCAGAAGGTCAAGAAACAGTGGGACGAGATCAAGGCTGAGGAAAAGCGCGAAAAAGCGGCCCGCCGCGCCCGCCGCGGCATCGTCGAGGATTTCAAGGCCGGGCTGCTCGGCCAAGTCGACCGCGCCCAGCCTGCTCTCACCGAAGCCTTGAAACTGCAGAAACAGGCGGCGAAGGTCGGCTTCGACTGGTCCGACGCCGAGCCGATCCTCGACAAGATCGAGGAGGAGATCGGCGAGTTACGCGAGGCGATCAAGGCGGGCCGGCGCGACAGGATCGCCGATGAACTCGGCGACCTGATCTTCGCCGTCGTCAATATCGGCCGCCATGTCGACACCGATCCGGAAATGGCGTTGCGCGGCACCAACACGAAATTCCGCCGCCGCTTCCGCCATATCGAAACCAGCCTGGAGCAGGCCGCCGAAAGCCTGGAGGACGCGAGCCTCGAGCGGATGGAAGAGCTCTGGGTCGAGGCGAAACGCCAGGAAAAAGCCGGGGACTGATCAGGCGGTTCGCGGCACGCCGTCGACCTGGTTGCGGCCGTTGGCCTTGGCCCGATACAGGCCCTGGTCGGCGGTGTCGATGAGCGAGCGCAACGAGTCCCCGCCCGCAGGCGCCGAGGCGACGCCGATGCTGATGGATACGGGCGCTCCTCCCGCAGTGACCTGCGCCTCGACGCGCTGCCGGAGGCGCTCTGCCGCATTGAGAGCGGCGTCTTCGCCGATACCCGGCATGAGGATCAGGAACTCTTCGCCGCCGAAGCGGAAAAGCTGGTCGACATCGTTGCGCAATCCGGATTTCAAGGCTTGCGCAATCGCCTTCAGCACCGCGTCGCCCTCGAGATGACCCAGGCGGTCATTGATCAGTTTGAAATGATCGACGTCGGCGATCAGCAGCGAGAGGTCCGCCGACATGTGCAGATGGCGCTGAATGAGAGACGGGCCGACTTCCTCGAGTCGCCCACGGTTCATCACCCCGGTCAGTGTATCCACGCCGCTTCGAGCCAGCAGCGCATCGTAGCGCTCCCGATAGGTGAGATCGGCGAAGACATCGGACGGAAAGCGTTTCTCCGTGGCGACCCCACTGGCGAAAAACCGGAAATACACCGCTGCCAACACCGCATAAACACTTGCGAAAAAGCACTTGCCGAACAGGGTGGCCCAGAAGACGGACGCCGGCGCGTCGTAAAGGATGTGGAGCGCCGCATAAAATCCAATCTGGTCGAACGCGAGCGCGAGCACGCTGGCGACCCACAGCCGGGGCGCGGGCGAACGCCCCATCCAGCGACCGAGCGCCTCGTAGAGAAGGATGACGCCCACGGCCTCGATATAGAGCAGCGCCGTGCCCCACACCATCAGGACGCCCATCTGATCGAGAAAGTCATTGTCCGGCATCGCGCCCGGCGCAAGGCCGTGCCCGGGATGGAGGCGCAGGATGAAGGCGAACAGCAGACAGATGAAATTGCCGCCGAGCAATCCGTAGATGAGCTGCCTGACGGTCGCGGCGTCCTCGCGGACATAGATCATCAGAATCATCGCCAGCTTGCCGCTGTAAAACAGGATGGAGCCCGGCGAGGCCATGCCGAACGGCGTCGTCACGTAAAATCGGGCGGCGAGATAGGTCTCCAGAAAGTGCGCGACGCCGAGCACGGTCATCAGCACCCCTATCCCCAATCTCGCTCTCCAATGAAGGAGGCAGACAAGCAGCCCGAAATAGAGGCATGCCTCGAAAACCAGGATAAGCAGGTTCAGGACGTCCATGAAAATGGCCTACGAATGCATGTTGTCTCGCCGCAGCGATCCAAAAGAATCAGTCAATTGCCGGCAGTATCGATGCGCCGCAAAATAATTTAAATGTGAAACAGTCAAATTTTAGTAATTTTCGTCGTCGAGGCGCTTCTGGAACAGCCCCAGCTGCCGATCGAGCAACGCGGCCTCGTTTTCAGACAGCCGAACATCGAGGCTGACCGTGCCGTCCTCATTGTCTTCGCGACCATCGACGATGGCGTTCTGATAGAGCCAGGGCAGGAGAGACAATTTGTCGACCGGCAGCACAACGGTGACTTCGGTCAGCACGCCGGAAAGGCGCTCGGAAATCATCGCCAGCAGGGCGTCCACACCCTCGCCGGTGACGGCCGATACGGCGTGGACATTCCGCGTGCTGTCGGCCTTGGATCTCAAAGCGTCATGGGTCTCGGGATCGAGCCTGTCGATCTTGTTCCAGACCTCGATGATACGCTTTTCCTGTTCGCTTTCCTCGATGCCGAGATCGGTCAGGATCCGCAAAACATCGGTCGCCTGCGCGCCGTTGTCGGGGTCGGACATGTCGCGCACATGCAGGATGAGATCGGCTTCGAGCACTTCCTCGAGCGTCGCCCGGAACGCCGCCACCAAATGGGTCGGCAGATCGGATATGAAGCCGACGGTGTCGGACATGATGATCATGCGTCCCTGCGGCAAACGAATGCGCCGAAGCGTCGGATCGAGGGTCGCGAACAGCATATCCTCGGCCAGCACGCCCGCGCCGGTCAACCGGTTGAACAGTGTCGATTTGCCTGCATTGGTGTAGCCTGCCAGCGCCACGATCGGATGCGGAACCTTCTTGCGCTTGGCGCGGTGCAATTGCCGCGTCCGGCGAACCTGCTCCAGTTCGCGCTCCAGCTTGACGATCTTGTCCTGCAGGATCCGGCGGTCGGCTTCGATCTGGGTTTCGCCGGGACCGCCGAGAAAGCCCGCGCCGCCGCGCTGGCGTTCGAGATGGGTCCAGCTGCGCACCAGCCGGCCCTTCTGATAGTTGAGATGGGCGAGTTCGACCTGCAGCGAGCCTTCCTTGGTGGAGGCGCGGCGGCCGAAGATTTCCAGAATGAGCCCTGTGCGGTCGATGACCTTGGCGTTCCATTCCTTTTCGAGATTGCGCTGCTGCACGGGCGTCAGCGGATGATCGACGATCACCAAGCCCGCATTGCCATCATCCAGAAGCGTTCCGATTTCCTCGATCTTGCCGGAGCCGATCAGCGTCGCCGGCCGGGGCTGCGACACGGTGACCACCGCCGAGCCGGCGATGGTCAGATCGATCGCGCGGGCGAGGCCCATCGCTTCTTCGAGACGACCCTCGCCGGTGCGCACGATCGCGCCGTCGCGCTCCGTGGATTTCAGCACCGGGACCACCACGACGCATCGCATCTGGTCGCGGCGCTTTTCCAGCTCCGGCCCCAGGGATTCGTGATTCACTTCGCGCTCGTTGATGTCGGTATCTCCGGAAATTCTGTCTGAAACGACAAGAAGGAGCGCAGGTTCCAACCAGGCTCCTTGTCGCGGATAATGCGGCCTTCGTCAGCCGGCGTGTTCTTCGCCTTCGAACATCTGCACGGGAGAGCCCGGCATGATCGTCGAGATCGCATGCTTGTAGACGAGCTGGGAATGACCGTCACGACGCAGCAACACACAGAAATTGTCGAAAGACGTCACCACACCCGTCAGCTTGACGCCATTGATCAAAAAGATTGTCAGGGAAATTTTCTGCTTGCGGACCGTATTGAGAAACAAATCCTGCAGATTTTGAGAACGTTCAGCCATTGCGCCCGCCGTTTCTTCGGTTTTTGCCGGCGACTTCGCCGGAATTATTGTTCATGCCTCCCGGCGGGACTCCCATCGCCCCAACCTTGCATAGACAGCTATCAAATCGATGTCTTTTCCGCAATGTCGAAAAAAGCTTCGCGAATTTTTTGCGACATCGAGCCTGGATGACCGTTGCCGACGGTCTGCCCGTCGATTTCCACGATCGGAAAACAGATGCTCGTCGCCGCCGTGATGAACACTTCGCGTGAGGCCTTCATCTCTTCGGCGCTGAATTTGCGCTCGCGGATTTCGATGCCCAGCCGCGCCGCGACATCCTGCAAGGTTGTGCGGGTGATCCCGCGCAAAATGCCTGTTTCCGCCGGTCGGGTGACGAGCGCCCCGTCCGCGTCGACCATCCACACATTGGTGGCCGCGCCCTCGGTCACATTGCCGTCGCGATCGACATAGATCGCTTCCTGGGCGCCATTCTCCTTGGCCGCCTGCCGCGCCATGGCGTTCGGCAACAGGCCGACGCTCTTGATATCGACCCGCTCCCAGCGATTGTCGGCAACGGTGATCGCCTTGAGACCCTTGGCGTTCTTGGCGGCGATGATCTTCGGATCGGTGCTCTTGGCGGTCACGACGATCGAGGGCCGCGTGCCCGCCTTGGGAAACACATGGTCGCGCTTGGCGACGCCGCGGGTCACCTGCAGATAGAACATGCCGTTGGTCACACGGTTCAAACGCGCCACGCGGCGGATCACCTGCGTCAGCGCCGCCCGGCTCATCGGCCAGTCGATGCGCAATTCGCCGAGCGAGCGACCGAGACGATCGAGATGGCGGGTAAGATCCACGATCACGCCATGGCGGATCTCGCAGACCTCATAGACCCCGTCGGCGAACTGGTAGCCGCGGTCCTCCACATGCACCATCGCGTCCGAATGCGGAACATAGGCGCCGTTCACATAGGCAATTCTCGACATGGCTTGTCCTGTGGTCGAAATCAGACGCCGAGCGTCTTCAATTTGCGGTGCAGCGCGGAGCGTTCCATCCCCACGAATTCCGCCGTTCTGGAAATATTGCCGCCGAAACGATTGATCTGGGCGATCAGATAATCGCGCTCGAACATTTCCCGCGCCTCGCGGAGCGGCAGCGTCATGATGTGCTGGTCGCCGGTCGACGAGACCTTCGGCATGGCGTCGAGCACGTCTGCCGGCAACATGTCCGCCGTGACGGGCGTATCCGGTCCGTCGCTGCGGGCGAGAATCAGCAGGCGCTCGATATTGTTGCGCAATTGACGCAGGTTGCCGGGCCAATCATGCGCCTGCAGGATGGCGAGCGCGTCGTCGCCGATCTTGCGCGGACGGATGCCGGCATGTTCGCAGATCTGGCGCATGAAGAGATCGACGAGGAAGGGAATGTCCTCGCGCCGATCCGACAGCGGCGGCACCTTGACCGGCACCACCGACAGACGGTGGTAGAGGTCTTCCCGGAACCGCCCCTGGCCGATCATCTGTTCGAGATCATAGGCCGTCGAGGAGATGATCCGCACATCGACCTTCACGCGCTTGGAGCCGCCGACGCGTTCGAACTGCTGGTCGACGAGAACGCGGAGAATCTTGTTCTGCGTTTCGCGCGGCATTTCGCCGATTTCGTCGAGATAGAGCACGCCCCGATGGGCCTCTTCGAGCGCGCCGGTCTTGCGCGGCTGGCCGGGCGTGCCCTCGGTGCCGAACAGCGCGATCTCCATCTTCTCCGGCGTGATCGCGGCGGCGTTCAACGCCACGAACGGGCCTTCGGCGCGCGAGGATTTACGGTGGATGATGCGCGCCACCAATTCCTTGCCCGAACCCGAGGGGCCCATGATCATGATGCGGCTGTTGGTGGGGGCGATCTTCTCGATATTCTGCCGGAGCTGCGACACCGCCACCGAGGTGCCGATCAGCTCCGCCGTGTCGCCGGACCGCTTCTTGAGGTCGCGCACTTCACGCTTGAGCTTGGAGGTTTCCAGAGCCCGTTCCGCGATGAGAATCAGCCGGTCCGCCTTGAACGGCTTTTCGATGAAGTCATAAGCGCCGCGCCTGATGGCGTTGACGGCCATTTCGATATTGCCGTGGCCGGAGATCATCACCACCGGGATCTCGGGATAGCGAGTCTTGATTTCATCCAGCAGCGCAAGCCCGTCCAGGCGACTGCCCTGCATCCAGACGTCGAGGAAGACGAGCCGGGGGACGCGGTCCGAAATGGCGGCGAGCGCGCTGTCGGCGTCGTGCGCCGTGCGCGTTTCATGTCCCTCGTCCGACAGGATGCCGGAGACGATCTCGCGGATGTCCTGTTCGTCGTCCACAACCAGAATATCAGACGCCATGAGCACTCACCTTCTCGTCGATTTTGCCTGCGGCTTCGTCGGCCAGCGGCAGTATCACCCTGAACATCGCGCCGAAACCGTGATCGAAATCCGGCGGCGCGTCGTGAATTTCCAAATGCCCGCCATGCTCCTCGATGATCTTCTTGACGATGGGCAGGCCGAGGCCGGTGCCCTTGTCGCGCATCGTCATGTAAGGCTCCAGGATGCGATGACGGTTTTCCTGTGGCAGGCCTTTGCCGTTGTCGATGATTTCCACGACGAGACGGTCGCCGCGCGCATCGGGCTTCGCCCGCACCATGATCTTGTATTCCTCTCGCGTCTGCCCCGAGGGAATGGCCTCGATCGCTTCGACCGCGTTCTTGATGAGGTTCGAAAACGCCTGGCCGAGCATGCGCGAATCGAAGGCGCCCGTTAGCGGCGCTTCGCCCCATTCGCGAATGAAGCGGATATGATTGTTGCCCATCTCGCGCAGGAAGACGGCGTCCTTCAGGATGGCCCGCAGATCGCTGGTCTCCTTCGACGGCTTCGGCATGCGCGCGAAAGACGAGAACTCGTCGACCATCCGGCCGATATCCTCGACCTGCCGCACGATCGTGTCGGTGCACTGGTCGAAAACCGCGCGGTCATCCTCGGCGATGTGGCGTCCATAACGACGTTTCAACCGTTCCGCCGACAACTGAATCGGCGTCAGCGGATTCTTGATTTCATGGGCGATGCGCCTGGCGACGTCGGACCAGGCGGTCGAACGCTGCGCGATCATCAGATCGGTGATGTCGTCCATGGTGATGACGTAGGATTCCTTGCCGGCATGCGATTCCTCGCGGGTGATCTGCACATTGAGGTTTCGCTCCTTGCCGCCCTGGATCATGGCGATCTCGCCGCGAAAATCCTTGCGCGACCGGCCGGCGGCTTCCGACAGCAGCCCATCGATTTCCGGCGCCACCTCGCTCAACTGCCGCCCCGGCAGCGTGTCCTGGTCCTGCCCCAGCAGCAATCCCGCGGAAGGATTGGCGATGGTGATGGTGCGGTCTTCTTCCACCCCGATCACCGCGGCGGTCACGCCGGACAGCACCGCTTCGATGAATCGCCGGCGATCGTCGACCTCGTCGCGAGCGACGATCAACTCGTCGCGCTGGCTGCGCAATTCCGAGATCATCTTGTTGAAGGTCCGCGAGAGGGAGCCGACATCGCCGTCGATGGCCCTGACGGGCACGATCACGTTGAGATTGCCGCCGGCCACATTGTCGGCGGCGTTGATCAGAAGGCGAATCGGGCGGACGATCCGGTCGGCGACCGCAATCGCCGCCCAGATGGCGGCGAGCAGCACGACCAGCGCGAAGCCTAGAAAGATCACGCCATAAGCGATCTGCGTCGTAACCTTGCCCTCGTCCATCACACGATATTCGGTGGCGTTGGCCTCCATCAGATTGGCGGCCGAGAGCACGCGCGGGTCGACGGCGCGGATCGTGTAGAGATAAGCGTCGAGCTGGTCCAGATTGATGATCGCGCCGACGAGATTGGTCTTGCCCGGCGGGATCAGCACCGGCTTGCCCGACACCGCCGATTTCATCGCCTCCGCCGGCAAAGCCGGCAGCGGCTTGTCGCTGTCCACCTCGGATTTGGCGATCACCGACCCGTCGCTGTTCATCAGGAAGGACGCCAGCAGCCCCCTTCCCTTGGTCTGGCGGGTCAGCAACTGCTCGAAACCCGAGCGATCCAGCACGAAGAGCTGGCGGTTGCGTTCGAGGTCGTTGCCCATCGACACGGTCTGGCCCAAAAGATAGCTGGCGTTGTCGTTGAGATAGGCCTGCGCCACGTTCATCGCCGAATAGACGATTTCCTTGGTGCGCACGGAAAACCAGCGGTCGAGGCCGACATTCAGGGTCAGCGAGGCGATGACGGCCACGAGGATGGCCGGCGCGATCGCGACGCCGGAAAACAGGGAGACGATGCGGATATGCAGCCTGGCCGCAGCGCGGCGCGGGCGCGGGCCTTAAACAGCCGGTAAAGCTCGTAGCCGACCAGCGTCAGGAGGCCGAGCACGAACAGAACATTGACGACCACCGAGGCGATGACGACTTTCGGTTCCGGCTGGATGGGCGTAACGCCGAGCAGGATGGCCAGCGTGATCAGCGCCGCCAGAAGCGACCCGCCGGCGACGGCCACGCCGGTGGTCGTAGAAATACGGCGCGGATCGATGCCCACCGCCGTCGTCTGGTCCTGGCTCATCGCCATCCGGTCCCCCGTTCGCCTCGACCGGATCTGGTCCGCTCGAATCGTCTTCCCACTCTCGCAATGCGTTGCGTTAAAGCAACGCATTGTGGCGGAAATGCAACGGAAAAATGACGCCGCTTACGCCGATCGTGCGCTGCGATAGACGGTGACGCCGAGCTCGCGGATCTTCTTGCGGAGCGTGTTGCGGTTCAGTCCGAGCAGGTCCGCCGCCTTGATCTGATTGCCGCGCGTGGCGGTCAGCGCCGCGAGAATCAGCGGATATTCCATCTCCGCCAGCACCCGGTCGTAGAGGCCCGGCGGCGGCAGCTGGTCGCCGAATTCGGCGAAGTAAGAGCGCATATTCTCTTCCACCGCTTGCGCGATGGACACGACGCCGGAGGCGGAGCCGGGCTTTTCAGCCGGTCCCGAGGCGATGTCGGGCTTGAGCTCGCTGTCGGCGATCT
Organism: Rhizobium sp. G21; assembly: GCF_014158035.1. GTDB lineage: Bacteria > Pseudomonadota > Alphaproteobacteria > Rhizobiales > Rhizobiaceae > Rhizobium_E. The sequence continues at coordinate 520,999 of NZ_JACFXW010000001.1, forward strand.
CGCGGGTGATGACGTCCTGCGGATAGAGCGCCGTGAGACGGCGGACGAAATTTTCGAGCTCGCGCACATTGCCGGGCCAGGGATAGGCCTTCATCACGTCGAGCGCCTCATTGTCGAAGCGCTTGGGCGCCATGCCCTCCTTCTCCGTCAGCTGTACGAAATGGCGCACGAGATCGGCGATGTCCTCCGAACGTTCGCGCAACGGGGGCAATCTGAGCGGCACGACGTTGAGACGATAATAGAGGTCTTCGCGGAACAGGCCCTGATTGATCGCCTGTTTGAGATCCTTGTTGGTGGCGGCGACGATGCGGACATCGGTGCGGATCGGGGTGCGGCCGCCGACTGTGGTGTATTCGCCCTGCTGCAACACGCGCAACAGCCGCGTCTGGGCGTCCATCGGCATGTCGCCGATTTCGTCGAGGAACAGGGTGCCGCCTTCCGCCTGCTCGAAACGGCCGGTCGAGCGCGCCTGCGCGCCGGTGAAGGCGCCCTTCTCATGGCCGAACAGTTCCGACTCGATCAGGTCGCGCGGGATCGCTGCCATGTTGATGGCGACGAAGGGTCCGTTGCGGCGCTTGCCGTAATCGTGCAGCGCCCGGGCCACCAGCTCCTTGCCGGTGCCCGATTCGCCGGTGATCATTAGCGTCAGGTCGGTCTGCATCAGGCGCGCCAGCACCCGATAGATTTCCTGCATCGCCGGCGAACGGCCGACCAGCGGCATGCCGTCCTGGCTGTCGTCGTCGATGCGCTGCGGCTTGCGCTTCGGCTCGGCCAGCGCGCGTCCGACGATGGCGATCAGTTCGGTCAGGTCGAAGGGCTTGGGCAGATAGTCATAGGCGCCCTTCTCCGACGCCTTGATCGCCGTCATGAAGGTGTTTTGCGCGCTCATCACCAGCACCGGAAGATCCGGGCGGATGCGCTTGATGCGCGGCAAGAGATCGAATGCGTTCTCATCCGGCATCACCACGTCGGTGATGACGAGATCGCCGTCGCCCGCCGAAATCCAGCGCCAGAGGGTGGCGGCGTTGGAGGTGATGCGCACATCGTAGCCGGCGCGGCTGAGCGCCTGGTTGAGCACCGTCCTGATCGCGGCGTCGTCGTCGGCGACAAGAATCGTGGCATTGCTCATGTCAGTTTCCCTGCGTCTTGGCGTCCGTCGGTTCGCCCGCGTTTCCGCGCGACGCCGGCAGGAGCACCCTGAATATCGTCTTGTTGTTCTGGCGGTCGCATTCGACGATGCCGCCGTGACCGCCGATGATCTTGGCGACCAGCGCCAGCCCCAGGCCGGAGCCGTTTGTCTTGGTGGTGATGAACGGATCGAAGAGATGCGGCACGAGGTCTTCGGGCACGCCCGGCCCATTGTCGACGACGCAGAATTCCAGCGGCAGCGAGATCTTTTCGCGCGTGCCCGCCACCGACATGCGGATGCCCGGCCGATAGGCGGTGGTCAGCGTGATCTCCGCGTCGGGTCGCTCGCCCACCGCCTCGGTGGCGTTCTTGATCAGGTTGAGGAACACTTGGATCAACTGGTCGCGATTGGCGTGCACCGGCGGCAGCGACGGATCGTAATTCTCGCTGATCTTGACGTTCCGCGCGAAGCCGGCCTTGGCGACCGCCTTCACATGATCAAGAATCGAATGAATGTTGACCGGCGCGCGATCGACCGGACGTTCGTCGGAGAACACTTCCATGCGGTCGACCAGAGAGACGATTCGGTCGGTTTCCTCGCAGATCAACTGGGTAAGCGCCCGGTCCTCGTCGGTCACCGAAGTCTCGAGAAGCTGGGCGGCGCCGCGAATGCCCGACAGCGGATTCTTGATCTCATGCGCCAGCATCGACGCCAGCCCCGTCACAGAGCGCGCGGCGGCTCGATGCGTCAGCTGACGGTCGATCTTGTCGGCCATGGTGCGCTCCTGGAACACGATCACCACGGAGCCGGCCTCGGTCAGAACCGGGGCGACATAGATGTCCACGAGCTTGTCCGAGCCGAGCCGGGGTGAACTCAGGTCGACGCGATATTCGTTGACCGGCGCGCGCCGCTCGCGCACCTGCTCGATGAGCGCCAAAAGCGGACTGCCGAAGGGGATATAGGCGTAGATCGTGTGTCGGGCCAGATAGGAGGCGCTGGCGCCGAAAAAGGCTTCGGCCTCCCAATTGGCGAAGCGGATATAACCGTCCTCATCGACCAGGATCACGGCGTTCTGGATCGCGTTGAGCACCGCCATGGCGATTTCGTTCGCAGGCGTCACGCTCTTTTTTCTTGCCGTCGCCCGTCATCACGCCGCCTCCGGGGTTTGCATGGACCAATCGCCATCGAAGGCGGCGTCCATCAGCGCCGCCGCCTCTTCGGGAGACCGGGAGGTGAGGATTTGCTGGCGCAGCGCCGCCGGCGTGTGCGGCGCGGCGCCGTCGAGATACCAGCCCAGATGCTTGCGCGCATGGCGCAGGCCAGGCTCGCGGCCATAAAAATCGAGCATCATCGCGTAATGCCGCGCGAAGATCGTCTTGATCTCGGCGATGTCGGGCTCGGCGCGCGCGCCGGCCAGCACGCCCGGCAGCCAAGGCCGTCCCTGCGCGCCGCGGCCGATCATCACCGCATCCGCACCGGACGCCGCGAGAATGCCGGCGATGTCTTCGCGCGAGCGGACATCGCCATTGGCGACCAGCGGAATCGAGATAGCCTCGCGGACGCGGGCGATCTTGCCCCAATCGGCGCGACCTTCATAAAACTGCATGCGCGTGCGCCCATGCACGGTGATCATGCGGACGCCGAGCTCCTGGGCTTCCCGCGCCAGTTCCGGCGCATTCAGCGATTGTTCGTCCCAACCGAGCCGCATCTTGACGCTGACCGGAACCTCAACCGCCCCCACCACCGCCTCGATGATGGCGAGCGCCAGAGCCGGCTCGCGCATCAGCGCCGAGCCCGAGAGACCGCCGATCACCTTCTTGGCCGGGCAGCCCATGTTGATGTCGATCATGTCGGCGCCATGCGCCTCGGCGATCCGCGCGCCTTCCGCCATATAATGCGGATCCCGGCCCGCGAGCTGCACGATATGCGGTGAGATGCCGGAATTCTGGAGCCGCGACCAGGATTCGGCGGCGTTCTGCACCAGTTCCCGGCTCGCCACCATTTCCGTCACCACGAAGCCGGCGCCGAATTCATGGGCGAGTTGGCGGAACGGCAAATCGGTGACGCCAGACATCGGCGCCAGCGCAATTCGGTTTCGAAAGGCGACGGGGCCGATCTGAAGAGGCGTGGAGATCACGTCTTTCGTCAAATGATTATCTTTCGGGCATGGCCATTGTTTGCTTGATTTTTAGCCATATTGCGGCAACTTGCCAAGAGAAATCGACTCGCGCCCAAAAATTATGCGCCGGTTGCGCAAGGGGTCTATATGGCGAGCGCGCGAGCGCCTATACACCGCGCAATGCGACTATCCAATGACATCAGCTGAAACAATATGAGGCAGACGCAATCGATGACTTTAGGCGTGCTGATCGTGGCGGCGGGCCGCGGCGAACGGGCTGGCGGAGCGGGCGAAGGGCCCAAGCAATATCGCCCGATCGGCGGCCGCCCTATCCTCGCCCATACGATCGACGCCTTCCTGTCCTGGCCGGGTTGCGGTCCGGTGATGGTGGTCATCCATCCCGACGATATCGATCTCTATGAGGCCGTCGCGAGAACGACTGCAGATCCCGCTCGTTTGAATCGGACTTTCGGCGCCGCGACGCGGCAGACATCGGTGCTGGCGGGCCTCGAAGCAATGTCCGAACTCGGCGTCGGCTATGTGATGATTCAGGACGGCGTTCGCCCCTTCGTCGGCCATGGCCTGCTCGACCGGATCGCCGCCGCGCTGGTGGCCGGCAGCCGCGCCGTCCTGCCGGCCACGCAGGTCGCCGATACGCTCAAGCGCGGCAGCGCCGACGGTTTCGTGGCCGACACCGTCTCGCGGGACGGGCTCTACGCCGCCCAGACGCCGCAGAGCTTCGACTACGACTTCATCCTCGACGCCCACCGCCGCGCCTCTCAGGCCGGCGTGACCACGCTGACCGACGACGCGGCGATCGCCGAATGGGCCGGCGCGCCGGTGCGGCTGGTCGAAGGCGATCGCGGCAATGTGAAACTCACGCTGAAAGCGGATATAGCCATGGCGGACAGAATGCTCGCGCAGACCTCGCTTCCCGACATACGCACCGGCAACGGTTACGATGTCCACCAACTCATTCCGGGCGACGGCGTGACGCTGTGCGGAATCACCATCCCGCACGATTTCACGCTGAAAGGCCATTCCGACGCCGACGTCGCGCTGCATGCGCTGACCGATGCGCTGCTCGCCACATGCGGCGCCGGCGACATCGGCGACCATTTCCCGCCCTCCGATCCGCAATGGCGCGGCGCGGCTTCGCGGATCTTTCTCGAACATGCCGCGAACATCGTCCGCGAGCATGGCGGGACCATCATGAACGCCGATATTTCGCTGATCGCCGAAGCGCCCAAGATAGGTCCGCACAGGCAAGCCATGCGACAATTCCTGTCGGACTGTCTCGGCATCGAGCTGGAGCGCTGCTCGGTCAAGGCGACCACCAATGAAAAAATCGGGTTTATCGGCCGTGGCGAAGGCATCGCGGCCATCGCCACGGCCACCGTGGCTTTCGGGAGACGATAATGTTCGAAAAGGAAATTCTGGCGCTGGCCCGCGATGTCGTCGAGCTCTGCACCGAAAAGAATGTGATGGTGTCCACCGCCGAATCCTGCACCGGCGGTCTGGTGGCCGCCGCGATCACGGCGATTCCCGGCTCGTCGCAGGTCATGGAGCGCGGCTTCGTCACCTATTCCGACAAGGCCAAATGCGAAATGCTCGGCGTCATGCCGATCACGCTTCGTCAATACGGCGCGGTGTCCAAGGATGTGGCGCTGGAAATGGCCCACGGCGCCATGTCGCGTTCGGAGGGCGGCATCGCGATCTCCACGACCGGAATCGCCGGCCCCGACGGCGGCTCGACGGGCAAGCCGGTCGGGCTCGTGCATTTCGGCGGTCGTCACTACAAGGGCAAGATGATCCATCGCGAAATGCGCTTCGGCGATATCGGCCGCGAAGAGATTCGCCTGGCTTCCGTGGAAGTGGCGCTGGAGATGATCGTCGAACTCGCCAAGCTCGGCTGAACCTCACCGAAAAGCTCAGGCGCGCGGATAGATCTGGTCCGCGCGCTTCTCAAAGGCTTCCGCGAACATGCGGAAGGCGCGGTCGAACATCGACCCCATCAGCGCGCCGAGAATCCGGCTCTTGAATTCGTAATCGATGAAGAACTTCACCTCGCAGCGGCCGCCGTCGAGATCGAAGAAGCGCCAGACATTGTCGAGATATTTGAACGGCCCATCGATATATTTCACCTCGATCGCCAGCTCTTCGGGCTTCAGCAGCACCTGTGTGGTGAAGGTCTCGCGGATCGCCTTGTAGCCCACTGTCATGTCGGCGACCAGCAGCGTCTTGCCGTCGCGTTCCTTGCGGCTGCGCACCGACAGCGAGTCGCAGAGCGGCAGGAACTGGGGATAGGTTTCCACATCCGCGACCAGAGCGAACATTTCCTGAGCGGTATGATGAACAGTGCGGGTGGTTTCGAATTGGGGCATGTGGCTGGGTTCGTCATGTTGTGTCGCGCATGCCGGAACGATATGCGAGACCGTCAGCGGGATTTAAGCCCGCGACATTCGCCGCACAAGCCCTGCATCACCCATCGACGGCAATAATCTCACCGGCGCGCCGCCCGCAAGGCGGTCTTCAAGCATCCATGTCCAAGGGAAAATGGCGCGAGTGACGGGGCTCGAACCCGCGACCTCCGGCGTGACAGGCCGGCACTCTAACCGACTGAGCTACACCCGCGCTTTGTTCCGTTCGGCTGTGCGCCGTTCGTGAGGCGGTGTCTAAGGCCCGGAAGGCGAAGTGTCAAGCGCGACATCGAAGTTTTTTGGCCGATCCGGCATTTTTCCAAACTGCTTGAGAAAAGCCCGCCAAGACGCTGATTCCAAAACGACAAAAGACGCCGCGAGGGCGTCTCTTAAAGTCACTGAATTCATTTTCTGGAATGAAATGGCGCGAGTGACGGGGCTCGAACCCGCGACCTCCGGCGTGACAGGCCGGCACTCTAACCGACTGAGCTACACCCGCGCTTTGTTCCGTTCGGCGTGTTGTCCGCCGTTCGTGAGGCGGTGTCTAAGGCGAGGCGCGTCCAGTGTCAAGCAGCTTTTGTGACAAAATGACGGCAGCCGCCGGACCGCCTGAATCTCCCGGCGCGGCCTTCGTGGACGCCTGCCCGCCCCGCCTCGCTCAGCGCTGGTCCAGCCGCGATTTGACCGAATCCGTATCGGCGCCGAGTCGCGGCGCTCCCTTTTCCAACGTCAATTCCGAGCGCGAAAAGCGGATCGGCGTCCGGATTCCCGGCGCGCCCTCCGGCTCGATCTTCATGCCGCGATGGATGAATTGCGGATCGGAGAACACGTCGGCGACGCTGTTGATGGGACCTGCCGGCACGCCTTCTTTCTCCAGCAGCGCCAGCAGATCGTCGCGGCGGAAGGTCAGCGTTTTCTCCTCCATGATCCGGCTGAGCTCGATGCGGTTGCCGACGCGGGCGGCATTGGTGGCGAAGCGGGAATCGCCCGCCAGCTCCGTCAATCCCAGAATCGCCGCCAGCCGCCCGAACTGGGAATCATTGCCGCAGGCGACGATCAGATGCCCATCCGCCACGGGAAATGTCTGGTAAGGCGCGATATTGGGATGCGCATTGCCCATGCGGCGCGGCGAAACGCCGGAGGCGAGAAAATTCATCGCCTGATTCGCGAGCACCCCGGTCATGCAGTCGAACAGCGCCATGTCGATATGCTGGCCCTCGCCGGTGCGCTGCCGCTCGATCAGCGCCGCCTGGATCGCCACCACCGAGTAGAGCCCGGTGAAGATATCGGCGAAGGCGACGCCGATCTTCTGTGGCTCTCCATCCGGCGCGCCGGTCAGGTCCATAATGCCGCCCATGCCCTGGATCATGAAGTCATAGCCGGCGCGCGGCGCATAGGGCCCGTCCTGCCCGAAGCCGGTGATCGAGCAATAGATGAGCTTCGGATTGATCGCCTTGAGGCTCTCATAGTCCAGACCATATTTTTGAGCCCGCCGAGCTTGAAATTCTCGATCAGCACATCGGCGTCCTTGGCGAGCGCGATCACGAAGTCGCGACCTTCCTCGGTGGTGAAATCCGCCGTCACCGATTGCTTGCCGCGATTGGCGGCGTGGAAATAGGCCGCCGCTTTCTCCCCGTCCTTTTCGATATAGGGCGGTCCCCAGCGGCGGGTGTCGTCGCCTTCGGGGCTTTCCACCTTCACCACCTCGGCGCCGAGATCGGCGAGCGTCTGGCCGCACCAGGGGCCGGCGAGGATTCGGGCGAGTTCGAGCACCTTGACGCCGTGAAGCGGGCTGTTTGCGGTCATGCGAGCATCCTGTCTGTCGTTTTCTTGCGCCATCATCTCCCCACGCGCGCGAGCCCGCCACCGATTCTTTCTCCGGCGGCCATCAGTTTTTTCGATAGCGGCGTCACGCTTGTGTCATCCCCGGTTCTAGGGCAGGTTTCCCGCCCGCGTCCCAGAATGAGGAATTGAGCCATGCGTTACGCCATTTATTTCGCCCCCGCGCTGGACCATCCGCTGACCCGGCTGGCCAATGCCTGGCTCGGCCGCGACGCGGCCACCGGCGAGGACCTGCCGCAAGTCGCCGTGGACGGCCTCGACGCCGAAGATTTCGCCGCGCTCACCGCCAATCCGCGCCGCTACGGCTTTCACGCCACGCTGAAAGCGCCGTTCGAACTCAAGGATGGGACCGCCGAGTATCATCTGATCGACGCTTTCGAGAATTTCGTCTCGGAACGACAGGCCTTCACCCTGCCCCGCATCACGCTCGGCCAACTCGGCCCCTTCTTCGCGCTGATACCCGCCGACGATTCGGAAGCGCTCGATTCCCTCGCCGCCGATTGCGTCCGCGCCTTCGAGCCGTTCCGCGCGCCGCTCAGCGAAGCCGACATCCTCCGCCGCAAGCCGGAGAAGCTCAGCCCCAGCGAACGTCACAATCTGCAGGCTTGGGGCTACCCTTACGTCTTCGAGGATTTTCGATTCCACATGACACTGACCGGCCCCACTTTCGACGCGCAGCGCGATGTGCTGAAGACCGCGATCGACGGCCATTTCGCCGAAATCCTCGATCGCCCGCTCGCGATCGATCACCTGGCGCTCTTCATCGAAACCGAACGCGGCGCGCCCTTCAGCGTGCTCCGCATCGCGCCGTTCCCCCGCTAAGCCTCTGTTCTCGAACGCATATTGCCATCGGATCCGGCAATTTCGCATTTTTGTGACAAAATCCGGCGAAGGGGCTTGCGAAGCCAAAAGCCTCCGTCTATATACCGCCTCGCAAGCGCAGTGCGCCCTTCGTCTATCGGTTAGGACACCAGATTTTCATTCTGGGAAGAGGGGTTCGACTCCCCTAGGGCGTGCCACTTGCTCCTCAAGAAAGCCGCCTTCGGGCGGTTTTTTTGCGCCTTGCGATCAGCCGCGTTGATATCGCTTCCGTACATGGAACGGGTTCGCCTGAGACATGTTCAAAACACCAAGCGCAGGAAGACTCGCATAAATTTACCTCACAAAATCAGCGCGTTAAGCCAATTCGAACATGAGCTTTTCATAGGGATTTGCAGCGCGTCTGCAGATCTAGACTGCTGTAATCTCACCAGTTAGGCATCTGGCGTAATCTCCGAACGTCTTCAATGTGCCGAACGACATAAAACGCGATAGGATCCAGAAACGACTCTCGAACCTTGCTACGGGGAGCCGACCCGGAGCTACGACTGCAGCGAAAAATACGAAGGGGTGAGGGTTCGCACGAACATAGGGAGCTAATTCCGTAGACGGTCGGATTCGCGCCGTATCTATGCCTTCCTTTCGAAGCGCCGCGCAAATCCCTACGAATGCGCCGGCAGCCATACAAACTGCTCCCAAAGAGCCCCGCTTTTCCAGTTGCGGCAAAGGCGCACGCTCGGCGATAAACTGACAAACATCTAATAATTTTCGTTTTCTACTGGGTTGAAGAACGGCTTTCCATTCTGAATCACTCGCAGCAATTCCCCATTCCTCGTTCAATGCACGACCAAGCGCGCGCCAACGTCGGAGATCGCACGCATCACGCCAATCGGCGACCGTGGAATTTATATCGAGGACAATGTCGGGCTCGGCCTCGGGATCGCTCACTATTTGATGGCGATGCCCATCGCGATAAACCTGAAGTATATGTTCAGCACTGACTTTCCTCAAAGGCAATTCTTTCCGCATCATCCATGCTCCTCCATAAATAAACTAGCATCGCACGTGGAAATAGGCACAGCATCATACGCCAGAATTTCCGCACATATTTACGACGTAGATCAAGCGATAACTATCAAAGGATAGCGCTATACACAAAAGAGGATGTCGCCTACGTCTAATTCTAATGGTTTTCATGTTGAGTTCGGGGGCTGCATGACCAAAACAACTTAGCTGCTTGGTGCTCGGAGCTCCCCGCACTCCAAATGCCTCCGCAATCGGCTCAATCTGCAAGACGATAAGTGATAGAGGGCACAGTTTGCAAGGCATACGAGTGGATTGATTACAACGCTTGGCGCCCACTTCTCACCGCTGCCTCCCTGCACCGGCGCGAGAAATTTGCACCACCAAAACCTGGGATCAAACATTCAGACGCCAACCTCCTGCCAATCTCCCCCTTTGAGGGGGAGATGTCCGGCAGGACAGAGGGGGTGGCTCCGACCTGAACATTCCCTCATTTTTCTTGTCCACACCCGCAAAAAACCTCTTGCGCGAAATCCGTCCTCTGCCTATAAGCCCGCTCGCAAGCGCTGCGCGCCCTTCGTCTATCGGTTAGGACACCAGATTTTCATTCTGGGAAGAGGGGTTCGACTCCCCTAGGGCGTGCCACTTGCTCTCTCGAAAGCCGCCCTCCGGGCGGTTTTTTCGTTTCCGGATCACGCCTCTCATCTCGTTGAAAAAAATCGCGAAAAGCCGAAAAAACCGCTTGCGGGAATCGTCGCCGCTCCCTAGAAAGCCCTCACCGAAGCGCACGCGCCCTTCGTCTATCGGTTAGGACACCAGATTTTCATTCTGGGAAGAGGGGTTCGACTCCCCTAGGGCGTGCCATCTTCCTGCACTGGTTGTTTCACCATCCTTACAGAGACATGGGTTGTATTGGCCCGGCAGGGAACTTTTTGACGCGCGAAGCGATTCACCTCCGAAAGGAGATCGCCGATGTCATTTCATTTCAGCGCGCATGAGATCCTCGAGGCCCTTGGCCTCGTTCAGAAACAAGCTGAACAACATGCTTTGCCACCTCAGCTGAACGACGAGGAAGAATTGCTTCTCGCATGCTACCGATCGGGACAGATCGGCGAATGGGCTTGGTCTCAGCATGTGGCGGAACATCCGGCGCTCGCGTCTCGCTGAAGTCTACGCCTTCGCCGCATCCAGGATCCGAAACTGGATCCGCCGCGTCCCTTGCCAGAAATCGCCCGAGAGCGTACCCGCCACATGCAGATTGTCGCCGCGCGAACCGGTCAGCAGGCGGCCGAGATCGGTGTCGCCCGCGCGGAACGCCATGGCGTCGAGCCGGCCGCCGTCCAGCCCCTCCAGCGTCACCTTGATATGATTGGTCCCGACGAATCGGCTGTCCTTCACCCGGTGCATCGGCAGCGCGAAAATCGGCTGCGAATGACCGGAGCCATATGGGCCCGCCGCCTCGAGCTGATCGACCAGATCGAAGGTCGCCCCGCTCGCCCCAAGCGCGCCGTCGATCTTGAGCACCCGAGTGGCGGTCAGCGTCGACACGGTGTCCCGGGCTGCATCTTCGAAAAACGCCCGGAGCGCGCCCAGCCGCGACCGCTCCACCGTCAGCCCCGCCGCCATGGCGTGGCCGCCGCCCTTGACGAGCAGGCCCTGGTCGACGGCGGCGCGCACCATCTTGCCCATGTCGAAGCCATTGATCGAGCGACCGGAACCGGTGCCCTTGCCCGAGGGATCGAGCGCGATGGCAAAGGCGGGCCGATTGAACTTCTCCTTCAGCCGCGCCGCGATCAGTCCGACAATTCCCGGATGCCAGTTCTCGCGCGCGGTGACGATGACGGGCGTCCCCTCGCCCGTCCCATATTCGGCCATCGCCTCGGCTTCCGCTTCGACCAGCATCGCCTGCTCCATCGCCTGGCGTTCGCGGTTGAGGTCGTCGAGCTTGGCGGCGATCTCCGTGGCGTGGCCGGCGTCTTCGAGCGTCAGCAGGCGCGATCCGAGCGCCGCATCGCCGATTCGGCCGCCGGCATTGATGCGCGGCCCGATGAGGAAGCCGAGATGGTAGGGGTGACGGGACCGCCGACGCCCGCTTTGACGAACAGCGCCGCCAGCCCGGGGTTTTGCTGGTGTCGGGCGGCGATCAGCCCTTTGACCACATAGGCGCGATTGAGCCCCTTGAGCGGCACCACGTCGCAGACCGTGGCGAGCGCCACGAGATCGAGCAGCGCCAGAAGATCGAGGCTCGCGGCGCGGGGATCGCGGCGCTCGCGCATCAGCCGATGCAGCCCCGCCATGACGAGGAAGACCACGCCCGCAGCACAGAGATGGCCCTGCCCCGACAGATCGTCCTCGCGGTTGGGATTGACCAGCGCATGACACTCCGGCAACGCATGCCCCACTTGGTGATGATCGATCACCACCACGTCGATGCCGCGCTCATGCGCGACCTTCAGCGCCTCGTTGCTGGTCGAGCCGCAATCCACGGTAACGATGAGATTGGCGCCGTCGTCGATCAACTTGCCGATCGCGCCGGGATTGGGGCCATAGCCTTCGAAAATTCGGTCCGGAATATAGATGGTCGCATCGATGCCGAAGTGGAACAGCACCCGATGCATCAGCGCCGCCGAGGCCGCGCCGTCGACGTCGTAATCGCCGAAGATGGCCACGTGTTCCCGCAATTCGATCGCGCGGGCGATGCGCTCGGCCGCCGGCCGGCAATCTGTCAGCGTGAAGGGATCGGGCATCAGCGAGCGGATGGTCGGCTGCAGAAAGGCCGGCGCATCGTCGACCCCGACGCCGCGTCCGGCCAACACCCGGCAGATCAGTTCCGGAATGCCGTGCTGCTGGCTCATCGCCAGCGCGCGGTTGAGCCCGGCCTGGTCGAGCCTGGACGCCCAGCGTTGACCGCTCACGGAGCGCTCGACGCCAAGAAAGGCGCGGTCGACGGGATCAACGGGCTCGAACATCGTCACATCATTCCCTTGCGCATCACAGGAGCAGGCGCAAGGGATGTCGAGGGCATCCCGGCGTCACGCCGCCTTCGGCCGTTCGATGCGGATCACCTGCGGCTTACCGATCAGATAGCCCTCGGTCTCGATCGTATCAACCGCCTTGCGCACCGAAGATTCGGTGGTGGCGTGGGTCACGAGGATGATCGTCTTGCGATCATCGCCCTCCGCCGCCGCCTGCGGCCGCTGCACGATCGATTCCAGCGAGATGGCGTTTTCGGCCATGCGGGTGGCGATGCTGGCGAACACGCCGGCGCGATCCTCCACCGTCAGGCGAATGAAATAGCCGCCCTCATGACTCTGCATCTCGCCGCGGATATAGGCGTCGAGCATCGTCGCCGGCCGTCCGAGGCTCGGCACGAGCTGCGAACCCGGCCGGCTCTTGGCGATATCGGCGATATCGCCCATCACGGCGGAGGCGGTGGCGTTGCCGCCGGCGCCGGGGCCGACCATCAGCAGTTCGCCGAGCACGTCGGATTCGATCGCCACCGCATTGGTGACGCCGTCGACCTGGGCGATCACCGAATCCTGCGGCACCATGGTCGGATGCACGCGTTGCTCGATGCCGGAAGCCGTCTTCTGCGCCACGCCGAGCAGCTTGATCCGGTAGCCGAGATCGCGCGCCGCCAGAATGTCCTCGAGCGAAATATTGGTGATGCCTTCGAGATAGATGTCGTCTGCGGCGATCTTGGTGCCGAAGGCCAGCGTCGTCAGGATCGACAGCTTGTGCGCCGTGTCGTTGCCCTCGATGTCGAACGCCGGATCGGCCTCGGCGTAACCGAGGCGCTGCGCTTCCTTGAGGCAGGCCTCAAACGACAGGCCTTCCTTCTCCATCCGGGTCAGGATGTAGTTGCAGGTGCCGTTCATGATGCCATAGACGCGGCTGACCGTATTGCCGGTCAGGGATTCGCGCAGCGCCTTGATCACCGGAATGCCGCCGGCCACCGCCGCCTCGAAATTCAGGATCACGCCCTTTTCTTCGGCGAGTGCTGCGAGTTCGACGCCATGCTTGGCGAGCAACGCCTTGTTGGCGGTCACCACATGGAGACCGCGATTGAGCGCGGTCTTGACCGCCGTATAGGCCGGATCGCCCGCGCCGCCCATCAGTTCGACGAAGACGTCGATATCGGCCTCATCCGCCATGGTCACGGCGTTGTCGAACCAGGTCGTCCCGGTGATGTCGATGCCGCGATCGGCGCTGCGGTTGCGCGCCGACACCGCAGTGACGCGAATATCGCGGCCGCAGGCCACCGACAACATGTTGTGGCGCTCGCCGAGAATACGATAAAGCGAAGCGCCGACGGTTCCCAGTCCTGCAATGCCGATCTTCAGGGCATCAGCCATACTATCATTCCTGTCTTGTCTTGATCATTCAGCCGGTGGTTTTGAGCGCCACCACATTGTGCAGCGTCTCGTCGGCCGTGCCGAGAAACTTCTTGATGCTGCGGGCCGCCTGGCGGATGCGGTGTTCGTTCTCCACCAGCGCCAGACGCACATAGTCGTCGCCATGCTCGCCGAAGCCCACGCCGGGAGCGACCGCCACATCCGCCTTTTCGATCAGCAGCTTGGCGAATTCAAGGCTGCCGAGATGGCGGAATTTTTCCGGCACCGGCGCCCAGGCGAACATCGAGGCTGAAGGCGGCGGGATTTCCCAGCCGGCGCGGCCGAAGCTTTCCACCATCACGTCGCGGCGACGCTTATAGGTCTGGCGCACCTCGTCGATATGCTGGTCGAGATCGGGATCGTTGAGCGCCGCGGCGGCGGCCACCTGGATCGGCGTAAACGCGCCGTAATCGAGATAGGACTTCACCCGCGTCAGCGCCGAAATCAGCCGGTCGTTGCCGACGGCGAAACCCATGCGCCAGCCGGCCATGGAGAAGGTCTTGGACATCGAGGTGAATTCGACCGCGACATCCATCGCGCCCGGCACCTGCAGCACCGACGGCGTCGGCTTGCCGTCGAAATAGATTTCCGAATAAGCGAGGTCGGACAACACATAGACGCCGTGCTTCTTGGCGAAGGCCACCACGTCCTTGTAGAAATCCAGCTCCACCACCGTCGCCGTCGGGTTGGACGGATAGCAGAGGATCATCGCGATCGGCTTGGGGATGGAATGCGCCACGGCGCGTTCGAGCGCCCGGAAGAATTCCTCGTTCGGCTCGACCGGAATCGAGCGGATCACGCCGCCCACCATCAGGAAGCCGAAGGCGTGGATCGGATAGGACGGGTTCGGGCACAGCACCACGTCGCCGGGCGCCGTGATCGCCTGCGCCATATTGGCGAAGCCTTCCTTGGAGCCGAGCGTGGCGACGACCTGCGTGTCGGGATTGAGTTTCACGCCGAAACGGCGTTCGTAATAATTGGCCTGGGCGCGGCGCAGGCCGGGAATGCCCTTCGACGACGAATAGCCATGCGTGTCGGGCCGCTGCACGGTCTCGATCAGCTTGTCGACGATGAATTTGTTGGTCGGAAGATCCGGGTTGCCCATGCCGAGATCGACAATGTCGGCGCCGCCGGCTCGGGCCGCCGCCTTGAGGCGATTGACCTGTTCGAACACGTAGGGCGGAAGGCGCCGGACCTTGTGAAACTCTTCCATGGTTGTCCTCTTGACGAAAATGCGGCCACGTCATGCCGCAAATCACGCTTTGCGACCAAATGCCGAGAAACGCAAGCGCAAAAGCCCGCTCGCCGGCCTGCGATTTCCGCGATCGGACCGGCTGGCGCGCGCGCAGCGTCAGTTGGTCGCCGTGGCCTTGCCCAGAGCCCGCAACTCCTCGACGCGGCGGAGATATTCGGCTTCGCTGATCGCGCCGGCGCGACGCTGGCCGGCCAACGCCGTGAGCTGTGTCTCCATCTTCTTGGCGTCTTCGTCGCTCATCTGCTCCATGGCGGAGTTGAGCGGACGCGAAAAATCCGGATAGGGGCCGGGATCGACGGGAATCGCGCGCGCTTCGTCGCTGACCTTGGAGGCGCAACCGGAACCGACCGCCGTCAGCACCGTGAGGGCGACCACCGCCAGCGTCTTCAAGCCGCCATTCACCATTCGCATATCCGCCATCCCCATATTGGTCTTGCGCGCAGGCTTCGCCTGCGACAACACGGGCCTAGTTCTTTGTGCGGAGTAGTGGGCCGAAACGCTGGAAATTGCAATCCGGTTCATGCACAGTGGTCTGCAAGCAAAAGACGATGCATCAGGGAGCGAGGCGCGATGAGCAATGACGGCGCAACTCAGGATAAGGAACGCCGCGCCATTCCCGGCCTCGATCCGGCCGATCTCGAGCCGTTCATCATCAAGAATCCCGAAGCGCTGACCGTCAATCTCGCGCGTTCGCTGGAGAATCTCGGCAAGGCGGCGTCCGAATGGCTCGGCCCTCGCGAAAGCGGCGAAAAGCAGGATCTGATCGCCGAACCGGTCACCGATCTCGTCCGCACGCTCGGAAAAGTCGTGGAATATTGGGTCGCGGATCCAAACCGCGCGCTTCAGGCGCAAACGCTGCTGTTTTCCACCTACGCCCAGATCTGGATGTCGTCGCTGCAGAAGGCGGCCGGCGAATCTCCCGCTCCCGTCGTGCGCGACGACAAGCGTTTCGCCGACGCGGAATGGAAGAAAAATCCGTTCTTCGACTTCCTGCGCCAGGTTTACACCGTCACCGCCGATTGGGCCGACAAGCTGGTCACCCAGGCCGACGGGCTGGACGACCACACCCGCCACAAGGCGGCCTTTTACGTGAAGCAGATCACCGCCGCGCTGTCGCCGGCCAATTTCGTGCTCACCAACCCCGTGCTCTACAAGGAGACCGTGGCGCAGAACGGCGCCAATCTCGTCGAGGGCATGAAGAAGCTCGCCGAAGACATTCAGTCCGGCCGCGGCGACCTGCGCATCCGCCAGACCGACATGACCAAGTTCAAGGTCGGCGAGAACATGGCCGTCACCCCCGGCAAGGTCATCGCCGAGGACGAAATCTGCCAGATCATCCAGTATGAACCGACGACGGAGACCGTGCTCAAGCGCCCTCTCCTCATCTGCCCGCCCTGGATCAACAAATTCTATGTGCTCGATCTCAATCCGCAGAAGAGCTTCATCAAATGGTGCGTCGACCAGGGCCACACCGTCTTCGTAATCTCCTGGGTCAATCCCGACGAACGCCATGCGGACAAGGATTGGGGCGATTACGCCCGCGAAGGCGTGGATTTCGCGCTGGAGACGATCAAGAAAGCGACCGGCGAGGACAAGGTCAACGCCATCGGCTATTGCGTCGGCGGCACGCTGCTGGCCGCCACGCTCGCCCGGCATGCCTTGGAAAAGGACAAGCGCATCGCCTCGGCCACGCTGTTCACCACGCAGGTGGATTTCACCTATGCCGGCGATCTCAAGGTCTTCGCCGACGAAGAGCAGATCCGCACCATCGAAAAGAGCATGGAAGCCGAGGGCTATCTCGACGGCACGAAGATGGCGCTCGCCTTCAACATGCTGCGCGCTTCCGAACTGATCTGGCCGTATTTCGTCAACAACTATCTCAAGGGGCAGGAGCCGATGGCCTTCGACCTGCTCTATTGGAACGCCGATTCCACCCGCATGCCGGCCGCCAATCACTCCTTCTATCTGCGCAACTGCTATCTCAACAACACGCTGGCGCGCGGCGAAATGGTGCTCGACGGCAAAAAGCTCGATCTCAAGAAGGTTAAGATCCCGATATACAACCTCGCCGCCCGCGAAGACCATATCGCGCCGGCGAAATCGGTGTTCACAGGCTCGAAACTGTTCGGCGGCGACGTCAAGCTGGTAGTCTCCGGCTCCGGCCATATCGCCGGCGTCGTCAATCCGCCCGACAAGAAGAAGTACCAGTTCTGGACCAACGGCAAGGTCGAAGGCGAATACGAGGACTGGCTGGCGAGCGCCGAGGAAACGCCGGGCTCCTGGTGGCCAAACTGGCATGGCTGGATCCTCGACCAGGACGCCCGCACCGTGGCCCCGCGCAAACCCGGCGGCGACCAGCTGAACCCGATCGAAGAAGCGCCTGGCGCCTTCGTGCGCGTGCGGGTGTGATAGATAGCGCTTACGGTTAGGCGCGGACAACCACCAGCGCCACGATAGCCGAGATCGCGATCAGCATCAGCGCCGAGACCACGCCGGCGGCGGCGATGCGTCCGCCGGACCGCGCCAGTTCGCGCAAGTCCACCGACAGTCCCAGCGCCGCCATGGCGACCACCGGCAGCACCGCCGCTGTGAACCGACAGAGCGTCACGGCCTGTTCGGGCAGAGCGCCGGCGAGATTGAAAGCCATCATCACGAAGAAGCCGAGGATGTACCAGGGCGCAATCCGCGACAGCGAAGCGGGCTTTGCGCCCTCGACCGAAAAAAACCGCCCGAGGATCATCAGCGCAGGACCGAGCGTCAGCACCCGCACGAGCTTCACCACCGCGCCGATCTCGCCGCTGACCGGGCCCATGAACGACGTCGCCGCCATCACCTGCGGCACGGCGTAAACCGTCATGCCGGCGAAGACGCCGAAATGCAGTGCGCCGAAGCCCAGCGCAGAGCCGAAGGCCGGCAGCACGGCGATCACCAAGATGCTCAGCGAGGCGGTAAAGGCGATGGCGCGGCTGGTCTCGTCGGCGCGCGCGCCGATCGCCGGCCCCACCGCCATGATCGCCGAATTGCCGCAGATGGAATTGCCCGACGCCACCAGCGCAGACAGCCTCGGCTCCAACCCGAGCATCCGACCCGCCGCATAAGAGGCGGCGATCGAGGCGGCGACGGCGGCGAAGACCACCAAAGGCAGCGTCGCGCCCATGGACGCGATGGTGGCGGCGCTGATCGTCGCGCCCATGGCGGCGATGGCGATTTCAATGGTCTGCGCGCCATCGCCCGGATGCCGGCGTCGAAACCCGCCAGCGGCAGGCCGGCGCTGCGCAGCACCACCCCCGCCAGCATCGCCAGCATCATGGGATCGAGACCGAAAGCGCGAGCCTGCGGAAACAGATGCTCCGCAGCGAGTGAGGTGACGGCGAGCGTGACGCACAGGCCGGCGCCGGGCAATAAAGAGGTTTTGTGGGCGATGGACAGCATGATCAACTCCTGCGCCCAAATATCCCTTTGCCAACAATCCAAATCCATCGAATAATGTTGCCAATATCATGCAATAGGATTTCACGATTGACGCTCGAACAGCTCACCATCTTTCTCGCCGTCGCCGAGGCGCAGCATGTCACCCGCGCCGCCGAGAGGCTCGGCCTCACGCCGTCTGCCGTCAGCGCCTCGATCAAGGCGCTGGAGCGGTTCTACAATGTCGCGCTGTTTTCCCGGGTCGGCCGCGGCATCGAACTGACGGAAGCGGGGCGGCTGTTCGTCGAGGAGGCCCGCGCCACGCTGGCCCGCGCCCAGGCCGCAGCGCTGGCGCTGAGCGATCTCGGCGGCTTGAAGCGCGGCGTGCTCCGGCTCTCGGCCAGCCAGACCACCGCCAGCCACTGGCTGCCGCCCCGGCTGATGCGCTTCCGCATGCTCTATCCGGGCGTCGAAGTGGATCTGACGGTGGGCAACACCTCCACCGTCGCCCGCGACGTGCTCTCGGGCGCCAGCGAAATCGGCCTGATCGAAGGCGAGATCGACGAGCCGGCGCTGGCCTCCCAGCGCGTGGCGCGCGACGAACTGGTCATCCTCTGCGCGCCGCGCCATCCGCTCGCCTCCGCAAAAGCGGCGGAGGTCGACGATCTCCTGCGCGAGACGGGCTGGGTCATGCGCGAACAGGGCTCGGGCACCCGCGCCGCGCTCAAGGCGGCGCTCGCCCGCCGCGCCATCGACCCGGACGCCATCCGCATCGCGCTCGTCCTGCCCTCGAATGAAGCGGTGATCTCGGCGCTCATCGACAGCGATTGCGCCTCCTGCCTGTCCCGCGCCGCTGCGGCGCCCTATCTCGCCCTCGGCCGCCTCAGCGTCGCCCCCGTCTCGCTCGCCGCCCGCGACTTCACCTTCCTGCGCCACAAGGAACGGGGCCTCAGCCCCGCCGGCCGCGAATTCTCCAGGCTGTGTGATTAGCCGCGTCTCGTTTTCCAAAACCTATACGCGCACTGTGGGCGGCGCAGTTCTTGATGGACGAAGCGCCCATGGCTGTTTTATGAAGGGAGCCGGAAATGAAGTGGAAAGCAGCCCTCTATGGTGAATTATATTGAAGCCGCCGCCGCGCCGATGAAGAACACCGGCGTGATCAGACTGTATGGCCCCGACGCCTTCGAAGGCATGCGCCGGGCCTGCCAGCTGACGGCGCGCTGCCTCGACGCGCTCTGGCCGATGGTCAAGCCGGGCGTCACCACCAATGAGATCGACCAGTTCGTTCTGGAATTCGGCCTCGCCCATGGCGCGCTGCCGGCGACGCTGAACTACCGCGGCTATCGCAAGGTCTCCTGCACCTCGATCAACCACGTGGTCTGTCATGGGATTCCCGACGACAAGCCGCTGCGCGACGGCGACATCGTCAATATCGACGTCACCTTCATCCTTGACGGCTGGCATGGCGACGCCAGCCGCATGTATCCGGTCGGCGAGGTCAAGCGCGCCGCCGAACGGCTGATGGAAGTCACCTATGAATGCCTGCTGCTCGGCATCGCCGCGGTCAAGCCCGGCGCGCGCATCGGCGCGATCGGCGAGGCCATCCAGACTTACGCCGAAAAGGAGCGCTGCTCGGTGGTGCGCGATTTCTGCGGCCACGGCGTCGGCGCGCTGTTCCATGACGCGCCCAATATCCTGCATTACGGCTCGGCCAAGGACGGCCCGGAAATCAAGGAAGGCATGATCTTCACCATCGAGCCGATGATCAATCTCGGACGCCCGCATGTGAAGGTGTTGTCCGACGGCTGGACCGCCGTCACCCGCGACCGCTCGCTCTCGGCCCAATACGAACACACGGTGGGGGTCACCAAGGACGGCTGCGAAGTCTTCACGCTGTCGCCCACCGGCCTCGACAGACCCGGCCTCATATAAGGGACCTCCCATGGCGCTTCCGATCGACCCCGAGACTGGACGCGACCTCAACGACACGGGCGACGGCGACCCGCCCGACGAGCGGGGCTTCTTTTTCGAAAGCGCGCCGCGCTCTCAGGCGCGGCCGCCCGGGCCTCCGCAACCGGCGCCCGCCCATTACCACGGCCATCGCGATCGGCTCCGCGCAAAATTTCGCGACCTGGGCGACGGCGCGCTCGCCGATTACGAAATCCTCGAACTCTTCCTCTTCCGCCTCATCCCCCGCCGCGACACAAAACCGATCGCCAAGGCGCTGATCGAGCGCTTCGGCACGCTCGCCGGCGTTTTCGGCGCGCCCGCCCATCTCCTTCAGGAAGTGAAGGGCGTCGGCGAAGCGGTCGCCACCGACATCAAACTGGTCGGCGCCATCGCGCACGCTCGCTGCGCAGCGAGATCAAGGGCCGCGCCATTCTCGGCTCCTGGTCCTCGGTCATCGATTACTGCCGCGCCGCCATGGCGCATGAGACGACGGAGCAGTTTCGCATTCTCTTTCTCGACAAGCGCAATCAACTGATCGCCGACGAGGTGCAGCAGCGCGGCACGGTCGACCACACGCCCGTCTACCCGCGCGAGGTGGTCAAGCGGGCGCTGGAGCTCTCGGCCACCGCCATCATCCTCGTCCACAATCATCCCTCCGGCGATCCGACCCCGTCGCGCGCCGATATCGACATGACCCAGACGATCATCCAGACGGCCAAGCCGCTGGGGATCACCATCCATGACCATATCATCATCGGCAAGGACGGCCACGCCAGCCTGAAGGGGCTTCGCCTCATATAATCAATGTGTTAATTATATTTCTTAACCTTGAGAAACAGCATCCTCACGCACAACATGAGCAGCTTCGCTCCGCGGCTCTTCCGTCCCGGCCTTGCCGAAGCAGTGCTCCGTTTTCAACACGTGGCGCATGATGTCGTAGCCCAGCGCGCGGTAGCTCTCGAACTGCGATTCCGTGAACCACTGATCGGTGGTCGGCTCGTGCGGAAAGGCTGGATTGGCGTTGGCATAGGCTTTGACGCCGGCGCTCTCGCCGTCGTTGTGGAAGCTCGCCTTGACATAGACGAGAATGCCGTCGGGCGCGTCTTTTCCATCGGCGGCCGAATAATCGATCCGGGCGACGGCGTGATAGGGCGCTTCGATCGTGACGCCCAGCGCCGACGGTCTCGGCTTTAGCGCCTGCAGATCGTCGAAGACGATGGGCACGCCGAAGTCGATCTCGATCTTGCGGATGCTGTCGCCGAGATCGGAATAGGTGAAATCGGGATCGCAGCTCGCATCGATCACCAGGATGCATCGGCATCGCCGCCTGACCATTTCATACAGGCCGAGATTCTCGAAATGCCCGCCGTCCGACAGGCTGACATTGGGACGGCGATCGGTGGTCAGTCCGAAGGCGTCCATGATCAGCGGAAAGGCGGCGTGGCGCGGGCCGTTGTGGCGCCAGGAATGCTCGCCCGCAGGCCCCGGATTGCCCAGCCACCAGCCGAGCCGGACATTGAACAGCGTCAACAGCAACGAGACGGTCGGCGACGAGTGATACCCCATGCTCGGATTGACCGCGGCGCCCGATATCGCCATGGCCGTGCCGAGCGAGATCCCCGATTTCTCCGCCTCCTTCTCCGTGCGCTTGTTCCAGCGCCAACGGCTCAGATCCGAGCCGCCATATTCATCCGAGCGGCGATAGGCGCCGCGATAGGCCGTCACCAGCCCTCCCGGCTCGTCGCGCAGGCCGCTCAGCGCCCCCGAGCCGCTATGCAGCGGCGAGACCGTGAAGGACAGCGCCTTGCGCTGCTGCCAGGCGAGATTGCGCGTCGATACGATATTGAGCGCCATGTTGAGCACGTGGAACGGTCGCCAGTTTACGCCCCGAGGAATCTCGCCGGCATCGGGCCAGAGTTCGGCCATGTCGGGGTTGTCGTCGCGGTCGAAACCGGTGAAGCGATCCGGCTTGCGACCGAGATGCGAGGCGCCGAGAAAGGCGCGGATCAAGCGGTTGCGATAGAGGCCATGCAACGAGAATCGGTTGATGTTGACGAAGGTCGAGCCGATATAGCCGATCACGGCGAGGATCACGGCGGCCGTCAGCAATGTGCGCACGCCGGCGGGCAGTTCGCTCACCGCAATCTTGCTCTGTCCCCAATCGGCGGCGAAGCCTTGCTCGAACAGCGGATAGTCGTCGAAGGAGACGAGATAGGCGAACAAGGATTTGCCGAGCACGAGATGATCGATCACCGCCGAGCCGAGCGTGATCAGCAGCAGGAAGAACAACGGCGCCGACAGCTTGGCGGCCACATCATAAGCGATCGACATGAACCGCGACTGATATTTACCCAGCGCCGAACTCTTGCTGCTGGCGCCCGTGACGACGCCGATCACCGCGCTGATCCCGCCGGCGGCGGCGATCCAGTCGATCAAGCGGTCGAAGCCTTCGTCCGCCTTGCCGACCAACAGCGAGCCGAACAGCGCCAACCCGACCACCACGATCCAGAAAACGCCCGCGGCGATGCACCAGCCGGCGGCGCGGGCGAACCATTCCCGTTGCTCGTCGGAATTCGGGCTGGCGCTGGTCAGCGCCACATAGGCGGTCTCGGCCGTCACCTGCGCCAGCAGAAGCCAGGGCGGTCCGAACACCAGCAGCAGCACGAGCCGCAGCGCCGAGTCGCTGCCCGCGCCGAGCAGATGCGCCCCCACCGCCAACACCGCGCCATAGACGAGGCCGGACAGCACCCAGCCCCAGACACGCTTGTCTTTGAGCTTGCTCCAGTTGCCGGTCGAAAGCGCCACCGTCACCAGCCGCGCCGTGGTCAGCAGCGTCAGCAATTGCGCGAACGCGTAGACGAGAAGGCCGGCGAGCGCCCCGATCACCACGAGATCGCCGAGCGAAAAGACGATCAGGGTCCGATAGGCCAGCACCGTGTGCAGCATCCCTGTCCAGGCGACGCCGCCGAGGAAGAGCGGAATGAGATTGCCGCGCAGGTAGTCGTTCTGGGTCGGGCTGGCCGGCCCGCTCAGCGATTGCTCCTTGAGCGTGAACCGCAAGGCCAGCAGCACGAGCGCCAGAGAAGCCCCGCCGAGCACGAAAAGCGCCAGCCCCGTCGATTGCGACCCGAAGGAATGCGGCAGCCAGGCGACCCCGATGGTGAGGAATTTGAGCGCGATCACGGCGAGCAGCAGGATCGGCAGCAGCACGATCCAGTTCAGCGCCATGTTCCTGAGCACCATCGACAGCGCCGCCCAGGTGTCGGCCGAGAGCAGGCCCACTTTGGGCGTCAGGTAATTGCTGTCGCGGCGCAGGTCGCCGATCGGCGTCGGCTCTATGGCGTTGATCCGCGCGGTCCGCCCCGTCAATTGCCGTCGCACCCTTTGGTAAGGTTGCCGCGACAGCCAGGCGGTGAGCCAGGCCCCGATGAAGCCGCCGCCCGAAACGGTGGAAAGAAAATGAAAGCGCGACAGCAGGTCACCTTCGGCGTCCTCGTGATCCGCCAGCGCCTGGATGACGCCGAGCGAAAAGACCGCGCTGCGCACCCCGCCGCCGGACAGGCAGAGCGCCCTCGACTCCAGCTGGTTGAGGCCGACGGCGAGTCGGGCGTCCTCGTAGTCGTCGAGCGCATGCTCGCCGTGGATCCGGCAGGCTTCTTCTCTGAGAATGTCGGTGGTGCTGAGCGGAAGGGACATGGGAGCCTCCGTGATATCGGGCGTCAGGAGCGGGAATTGAGGATGACGTCGGCGGCTTTTTCGCCGATCATGTAGACCGAGCTGACGATGAAGAAGCCCGGAATGCGCGGGAAGACCGAGGCGTCGACGACCCGCAGATTTTTGACGCCATGCACCCGGAAGTCGGAGGACACAACGCCGCCGTCATATTCGCCGCCGATCGGGCATGTGCAGGAAGCATGGTGGCCCCAGGCCTGGCTGCGCACGAAGTCCATCAGCTCTTCGTCGCTCTGGACCTGATCGCCCGGCAGCAGTTCCTGCTTGGCGATGCCCTTTTCATAGAGCGCCCTGGTCGCCTTGCGCACGAACTTGATCCCGTCGACCACGCTTTTCAGATCCTGGCCATCTGGGTCGCTGTCCTCGTCGAAATAGCGAAAATCGATGTCGGGCGGGTCGCGCGGATCGGCGCTTTTCAGCGTCACCGTCCCGGCCCGATTGAGGGTGTGCGCCTTCAGGATAGCCCAGGTCAGGATGTCGTGGCGCTCTGGAAACAGCCTGGAATAGCCGGGGAAATACCCCTGAACTCCCCGAGCAGCGCGAAGCAGAAGAGATCCGGCAAGGGGCGCTCCAACGCCGAGCGGCTGATGGAAGCCAGCACGGCGCCATTGGTGGTGTAGACGCCCTCGCGCGCCGACGCCCAGACCTTGTATTGCGGATCGCCCTTGGCGAATTTGGCGCCTTTCAGCACTTCCCAATCCTGGGTCATCTCGGTGACGACGCCGACCTCGTAGCGGTCCTGCAGGTTTTTGCCGACGCCGGGCAGATGATGGACGACCGGAATATCGAATTTGGCGAGATCCGTCCGGTCGCCGATCCCGGACAGCATCAGCAGCTGCGGCGTATTGAAGGCGCCGCCCGAGAGGATGACTTCCTTGCGGGCGTAGACCTGCCGCAACTCGCCCTCGCTCCGCGCCTGGAGCCCGGAAACGCGATAGAGCCGTTCGCCCTTGAGAAACTCGACGCCGATCGCCGTCTTGCCGTCGAACAGCACCCGGGTCGCCAAGGCGTCGAGCTCGATATGCAGCCGTTCCGGATGTTTGTCGCGCGTCTCCAGCAGTCGCTCGCGCGCGCCCAGCCGCGCATGGTTGCGATTGGTCAGCGGCGGGTAACGCAGCCCCGTCGCCTCGGCTTCGACGAGCCGCCAGTCGTTGGGGTCGCCCTGGCTTTCGAACAGCCATTCGACCGTCTCGTCGGCATTGGGATCGCCGCGCAGGATTTCGCCTGCGCTGTCGAGCAGCGTCGCGACCAGCGCCCGGTCCTTGAAGGCGCTGAGCGGAAGGGCTTTCTGCGTCGTCAGCCAGCCGCCGAATCCATGACCGCTCGGATTGAAGAGACCCGCCGTCAGCAGAAACAGCAGCCGGTAAGGCCAGCGGTAATCGCAATTCTCCAGCCGGCGGAACAGCGCCCGCATCCGCTTGGCGCTCCAGCTGGCGTCGCCGGTGAGATCGGCGATGAAATCCCAGTCCTGATTGTGCGGATAGACCAAGATCTGAGCGTTGTGCGCCGTGCAGCCGCCGAGCGTGCCCGAGCGAGGATAGAGAATGCCGTCGACCGTGCGGCCCTGAAATTCGCGGACATATTTGGGGTCTTTCGCGGCGTCCGTCTCTTCTTCATAGTGACGCACGAAGAAATCCCAGCGCATCGCCTCGTTCTCCGAGGCGAAGGGATGGAAGGCGGGCACGTCGTAGTCATCCGGCAGACGGTTTTCGACCGGATAAGCGGGATCGCCGCCGCTGAGTTTGTGCGGATCTCCGCCCGCCTCCAGAACCAGAACTTTCTGGCCGCCCTCGGCGAGCCTCGCGGCCACCGTGCCGCCGCCCGCGCCCGAGCCGACGACGATATAGTCGTAGTCGGCGTCCCACGATCCGGACTTTTGTCGTCTTGCGTCTGTCATGAGCATGCCCTTCTTCTTGCACATGAAGATGGAGACGCCGGCGGGCGTGAGCGCCGGCGAGGCGAGGTCAGAACGTCTTCAAAAATTCGATCAGCGCCTTCTTGTCGTCGTCTGTGAGCGCCGTGGTCCCGGCGACCTTGCCGGTTCCGAAATAGTGGCCGCGATTGACCTCGAAATCCGGGCATTTGCTGAGATCGAGCAGAGGCATGGCCAGGTTGGCGAAAGCCTTCTTCGCCTCCTCGTCGCCGGCATTGGCGGGCAGGGATTTAAGATCCTTGAGCGCCGTCTTCAGCAGGCTGATCAGTTCGGCGTAGCGCGGCAGGTTTTCGGCCAGCGTCACGTCGTCCTTGTAGAGCTCCGTGTTGGAGAGCAGGTTGACCGGCGTGCCCTTGGGGATCGGGCCGATGCGCAACTCGCCCTCGCCGAAGATCGACGGCAGCCAGCGACTGAGCGGATCGATCAGCGCCCGCAGACCGTCCGGCAAGAAGCCGCCGGGCACGATGAGATAGCTGGAAACCGTGGTGCGGTCGATCAGGAACACCCCGCCCTTGCCGAACTCGCTGTCACGCATGCGCCTTTCGGGCCAGAGCATCTGCTCGATCGACGCGTCGAAGGCCTTCATGCGACCCGCGACCGAGGGATCGCCGGTGAACGGCCCCACCGAATTGTTGACCAGGTAGGGCGCGGTCGACCAGAGCGCGATCAGCGAGGGCACACGGGTATAGCCGCGCCCGCCCGCCGGCATCTTGAATTTTTTCTCCTTGCCGTTGAAGGGGTCGCGCACCCTGATCTCGCCGACCGACGGAAGGTCCTTGTAGGATTGCGATGAGAAGTTGTCCCAGACATTGCCGGCGATGGCGTTGGTGGCGAGCGGGCTGCAGGCATTGGTCTCCAGCAGCGTCACCGGCACCCGCATATCGGTCGAGAGATAGTTTCCGTCCAGGAAATCCGGAGCCTTGACGATCTCCACCATCTGGGACTTGAAGTCGGGCGTCTGCGCCCAGCGCCAATATTCGTTCCAGCAATCCAGATAGCCCGAGCCGTTGCAGGCGTTGAGATCGATGCTCGCCGGCAGCGGCGGCGCCTTGCTGGAATGGCAGGCGGCGCAGTTTTCGGCGAACAGCTCCTTGCCCTTGTCCAGCGTCGCCGGGTCGGTCGTCTGATGCGCGGCGCCCTCCGGCGCATCCGCCAGCCTATGGCCGGCCTGCACTTTCGGGTTCAGGAAATAGGCCGCGAGATAGGGCGTCTGCGCCTCGGTCGCCCCCAATAGCTGGAATTTTTGCGACCGACGTCGATTTCGATCGCGGTGTTGGGCTTGCCGCCGAACAGCGGGTTGAAATGCCTCAGCCATTCCTCGCTGAACAGGCCGATATTGATGAAGACGCGGTTGAGCGCGCCCAGCGCCCCGACGCTGTCGGCCCCGTCTTTCAGCACGCGCGGCGTAAACACCGTGTTCGGCGGGTCGAAATAGTCGGGCAGCTGCTTGTTGTTGACTTCGCCGCCCGCCAGCGTCTCCCGCCCGCGCTGCTTGGCGACGCCCAGCCGCGCCCCGAGCGCATAGACGGCGTTCATGGTGCGGGGGTTGTTGATGTAATCGGTCGACACCAGCGACGTGTCGAGCGCGCCGGGCCGCGACGTGTGCACCAGCTGGATCAGATAGTTCTTTTCGTTCTCCTCCCAGCGCTTGCGATCCTTTTCGCCGCCGTAGTTCCAGCCGAAAATTCGGTCGATCCAGAAATATTGCGCGCCGACCACGCCGCTGAGATTGTCCCAGGTGGGATTTTCGGGATCGAGCGGCGGCCGCACCGGGTCGGGTCCGACATGGCAGAAGCCGCAGGCCATGCCGACGCGATAGGGCCGCACCAGGTCCTTGTCGTTGTAATAGCTGGGATCGGTGTAATAGCGGTCGGCGTCCCAGCGCGCTTTCGCCTTCTCGTCGAAATCGGGATTGGGAAACAGTCTGAGGCCGACGACGCCCGTCGCTTCGCCGTAATAGGAGCCGACCGGCACGGCGCCGCCGCGCGCGCCGATTTTCACCCCCGGATACTTGTTCGCATCGGCGAAGGGATCCGGCGCGTCGCAGGCGGGATCGCCCTTGCGACGCACATCCAGCCACAGGCCGAATTTATCGTTCGCGCCTTTCGTCGGCGCCTGGTAGCACGGCTCGTTGATCAAACCCAACTCGCGGAAACGATTGCTGCGGCCGAAGGCCAGCGAGGGATGGCTGGAGACCGTCTTCAGCAGATCGAAATTGCCGAAGGCGCTGCGGGTGATCTCGTTCCAGAATCGATCGTTGCCCGCCGTCCAGACCAGCCAGTTGTTGCGGCCGATCACTTCGTCGCGGCTGAGCTCGACGCCGCCGTCCATGCCCTTGAAGTAATCTTCCGCCGCCGCCGGAAAGGTCGCGGCCGAGCGGCCGGCCTTCTTGGCCTCGTCCACCACGACATCGTCACCGCACGCCGTCAGAAAAAGACAAGCCGCCGCCATCGCGACGACGCTTCCGCGTCCATCACGCCACATGCCACACCCCTCTACATTCTAGGAGTTGTATCGAGTTGCTACTTGAGATTTATTTCCAATGCAACACAACCTATTATTGATTTTTCCAAAACACAAGACATAATCGCAGTCGAAAAGATGGGACCAAATATTCATCAAGATGTTCGGCGCGGGAAGGCAGTCGTCTCGCGGAGCATATTCTCATGACCGAAACACAGATCCTCACACCGAAGACAGAAAGCGGTTTTCACGGGAGACATGCGATGTACAGTGATGAAGACTCCGACCGACGGACATCTTTCAGCGGTCGGTCACCGATTTTTGCAAATCGGTCGACATGGAGATTTTTCTCGGCGCCAAATTCACGTCTGGCGCTTCTCCTGGTTTTGCTGCTTTGGCTGGGCGTCTCCACAACCAATACGATTGCTTCCGATCACGCGGACCCCACGCGCCTGCTAGCTCCGGAAAGCAACATCACCGACCTGTTCCTATTCCCCGACGGCGACCGCATGACGCTGATCTTCAACGTCAGGCGCGCGCTTCTCAATCCACCGCCCTACAATCTCGCGAGTTTCGTCTACCGGGTGGATTTCGACCTGAAAACGCCGGTTTCCTTCGAGGACGCCGCCAACCGCGCCCGCTATGGCGGCACGGTGCTGACGACGGACAGCATCGCGCCCACCGCCTCCGTCGTCCTGCGACTGAAGAACGACGCCACGATCGACAAGGTAGAGTTCCCCGGCTTCACCGCGCCGGAAACCATTCGCTACGAAGCGATGGTCCGCGACGATCCCTTCAATTTCCCACGCTTCTACAAGAGGAACGCCGTCACCATGGTGTTGAGCATTCCCCGCGCCGCCTTTCCGGGCAATCCCTCCGACTTCATTCTCTGGGGCGGAACCTATCGCAACGGCGAGAAGATCGACCATGTCGGCCGATCGATCCGCACCCAGCTGCCGCGCTTCGGCTTTCTCAACACGCTGGAGCCCAAGGCTCAGAAAGCGGCGCTGGAAGACCGAAAGGGCACGCTGGACGACATCTACAATTTCCTGAGGGGCAACCGCGAATGGTGGTCGCAGGCGCTTGCCGAATTCATGGAGTTCACCGTGCTCCTGCGCAAATACGACGTCGAGCCCGACGTGATGATCTATTCGGACCGCTTTCCGGTCGGCTATCCCAACGGACGGTTGCTGACGGACGACGTGGTGGCGCAGACCTGCGCCTTCGGCGACTGCCTGCTGCAGGAATTGTCCTTCATAGAGGGCGACTTTCCACGCTCGACCACCAACGACAAACCGTTCCTGAGCGCATGGCCTTATGAGGCGCCGCCTTGGCCGTCGGCGAAGGAAACGCCGCCGACCGGCAGCATCTGGCCCTATGCCATCGGCCTGCTCGTCGTCATCGGCCTCGTCTTCTGGCTGATCGGCGAAGCCCTGCGCTTCCTCATCAAACGTCTCTGGCGGCTATGGACGCGTTTCGTCATCTCCGCCCATTGAGCCGGCTGGCCGCCCTGCCCCTTGTCCTGTTCGCAGCCCCGGTCCACGGGCATGATTTCTGGCTGGAGCCGCATGAGACGAAACCGCTCGCCGGCACGGTCATGCCCGTCGGCCTCGCGGTCGGCGAGCGTTTCATCGGCGACCCGCTGCCGCGGCCGGCCAGAGGCGTCGACCGGTTCGAATTCCTGTATCCCGGCGGCGTCAGCAGAGTGACGGGCGGCGCGGGCGAGGTTCCCGCCGGCATCGTCGTTGTTCCGTCTCCAGCCACGGGGCTGCTCGTCTATGTTGGCGGCGGCGCATCGGTCGAGCTATCGCTCGCCGATTTCCACCGCTATGCCGACGCCTACGGCCTCAGAGAAGCGATCGAGGCGCAAGGCGGCTGGAGCGAGCCGGGACCGTTTCGCGAATGCTTCTATCGCTACGCCAAAAGCGCGATCGGCGGAGCCGATGCAGGCCATTTGTCGGCCGCAGCGCAGGACTGGGCGTTCGAGATCACGCTCTCGACGCTTCCGAATGCGAAGAGCGGCGTCGTCGGCGGCAGGCTTCTGTCACGAGGAGAACCGGTCGCCGGCGCGCTGGTGCGCCTCTATCGCAAGGGCGATTCGAGGCTCGACCTGAAAGCGCGCAGCAACGCAGACGGCGGCTTCGCCGTCCCTCTCCCCGGCCCCGGCCTCTGGGGGTCATGGCGGTCACCATCAACCGCGCCGGCTTCTTTTCCTCCTGCGATTGGGAAAGCCGCTGGGCTTCCTTCACCTTCGATTGGCGGAGCAAGACGCCATGATCCGCCTCTTCCTGATCTTCCTGACGCTGATGATCGGCGCGTCTCATCTCTCCGCACATGAAATCGGCACGACCCGCGTTCGCCTGGACATCTCGACCGAAGGCCGATGGCGGGCGCTGATCGCCACGCCGCCTTCCGCCCTCATCGCCCGTCTCGCCGCACGGATGCCGGACGTCGAACGCCGCGCCGACATCGACGCCTATCGCCCGGCGCTCGAAGCCGCCATCAGCCTCGCGGTCGGCGGCCACCCATCGCAAACGAGGCTGCTCGGCGTGGTTCGGCACGAGGCCGAAGACAAGGATCGTCCCGCCGTGATCGAGATCCTCGCCGAGGGCCTTCTGCCGGCGGAGGCGACGGATGCGACCTGGCGATTCGATCTCGTCGCCAGCGCCTATTCGCTCTCCATCCATCGTCCCGGTCGGACCGAGCCGTCCCTCCTCTGGGTGGACGGCGATACGGCGAGCCCGCCTTTCTCACTCACGGCGGCGGAGGAAAGGGCTCGCAGAAACGGTGGCGGATTACATTCGCCTCGGCTTCACCCATGTCCTGCCGCTCGGGCTCGACCACATCCTGTTCATCCTGGCGCTCTGCCTCTACGCGCCGCGTCTCGGTCCCTTGTTGTGGCAGGCCAGCGCCTTCACGCTCGCCCATTCCTTTACTCTGGCGCTGACTATGACGTCCGTCATCCGCCCGCCGTCGAGCCTGGTGGAAATTATGATCGCCGTGTCGATCGCCTATGTGGCGGTCGAAAACCTCGCCCAGCCGCGCGCAACGGCAAGGCGTCCGCTGATCGTCTTCGCTTTCGGTCTGTTGCACGGCATGGGGTTCGCCGGCGCGCTGCGCGAGGCGGCGCCCGAGCCGGGCGATCTCGCGCCGGCGCTGATCGGCTTCAACATCGGCGTGGAGGTGGGGCAGATGGCGGTGATCGGCCTCTATATCCTGCTGGTCGGCGTCTGGACCCGCAGCCGGCGCTGGTATCGCGCCTGTGTCGCGATCCCGCTGTCGCTCGCGATCGCCGTGGCCGGCGCCGCCTGGACGTGGGAGCGTCTCCAGGCGGCGGGCTATATATAAAGCGCCTCAGGCCTCGATCTCGACCCGGCTCAAAGGCCGCGAACAGCAGGCGAGCACATAGCCTTCGGCGATCTCGGCCTCGCTGATGCCGCCATTGTGGCTCATCGCCACCTCGCCGGCCCGCTTCTTCACCTTGCAGGTGCCGCACAGCCCCGATTCGCAGGCCGCCGGAATGCGCACGCCCACCGAGCGCGCGCCTTGCAGGATCGTCTGGCCCGGTTGGCAGGAGGCGGTCTCGCCCGTGCCGACGAAAGCGACGTCCAGCGCAGCTTCGTCCCGCCCGGAAGCCTCGCCATCGTCATTGGCCGGCTTCTGCGCGATGTCGGTCACGGCAGCCGCGCCAAAGCTTTCCTGGTGATAGCGGTTCATGTCGTAGCCTTCGCCGCGCACCATGTCGCTGACCAGCTTCATGAACGGATCCGGTCCGCAGCAGAAGATGTCGCGCTTCAGGAAATCGGGCGCCAGCATTTCGAGCTTGCGCATGTCGATGCGGCCCATCAGCCCCGCCCAGGGCGCGGCGCCGGAGCGATGCTCCGGCAGGAAGGCGAGCTTGAGATTCGGCATGCGGGTGGCGAGAAGTTCGAGTTCTTCCCGGAAGATGATCTCTTCGGGTCGCCGGGCGCTGTTGACGAAGACGACATCCGTGCCCGGCGCGCAATCGGCCAGCCAGCGCAGCATCGACATCATCGGGGTCACGCCGGAGCCGGCCGAGACGAACAGGAATTTCCGCCCGAGATCGCGCCCGAGCGTGAAATGACCGCTCGGACCGTAAGCCCGGACGCGCGAGCCGGGCTTCACGTTTTCGAACATCCAGCGCGTGCCAATGCTGTTCGGCTGCGCTTTCACGGTGATCGAGATCGCGTAGGGACGCGAGGGCGATGACGAGATGGTGTAGGTGCGGTGCAGATCCCCGCCCTCGGCGCGCAGCTCGACCGTGACGAACTGGCCGGGCTGGTAGCGGAACCAGCCGCCGCCCTCCACCGCGAAGGTGAAGGTCTTCACATCCGGCGCCTCGTCGGTCACGCCGGTGCAGACCAGCATCTGGCGGGCGGAGTTCCAGGGCTTCAGCTCGTCGAGCGGAAGCGGGGTCGGGGTGGCGCCCATCAGCATCATCGCGCGCTCCTCTCGATCAGGCCACGGAACGCAGCGCGGGCTTGCCCGCGTCGGTCAGCCGCTTTTCCATGAAATTGGCGTACCATTCCACGAATTGCGCCACGCCGCCCTCATGCATCTCCGAATAGGGTCCGGGCTCGTAAGCCGGCGAATGAATGCCGAAGGCGTTTTCCTCGACGATCTGCCGGTCCTGGTCGTTGGTCTCGGTCCAGACATGGGTGAGTTCGTCGAGACGATAGTCGATGCCTTCGACCGCATCCTTGTGCACCAGCCATTTGGTGGTGACGGCGGTCTCGGTGGCGCTGATCGGCATGACGCGGAAGGTCACGGCGTGGTCGCTCAGCACGTGATTCCAGGTGGTCGGGTAATGGAACAGCAGCAGCGTGCCGATCCGGTCCATGTTGACATTGTCCGACAGACGCATCTGAACCGCCTTGCGGCCGGAGATCGTGTAGCTGACCGCGTCGCGAAGCAGCGGCATGCGGGCGGTGCGGAACTGGCCGTCGCC
The DNA here is from genome assembly GCF_014158035.1 of Rhizobium sp. G21. Lineage (GTDB taxonomy): Bacteria > Pseudomonadota > Alphaproteobacteria > Rhizobiales > Rhizobiaceae > Rhizobium_E. The sequence continues at coordinate 554,455 of NZ_JACFXW010000001.1, forward strand.
GTCGATCACGAATTTGCTCGGCAGTCCGATGCTTTCGCATTTCGCCCAGTGCTCGGTGATCTCCGGATCATCCTCGGCGCCGCTGACGCCCGAGGCTGTCGGCGCTTCCGGATAGGTCTTGCAGAGTTCGGGATGATTGCCGGCGCAGTGATAGCATTCGCGGTTGTTTTCCCAGACGAGCTTCCAGTTGCCCTTTTCGATGATGGTGCTCTCGAAGGCCACCTTGGCGTCGCGCAGGCGATGCGGCAGGAAATAGGGCTCCATCATCGCCCTAAACGGTGCGAAATCCATCGGCTGGTCCGCGAGACAAATGAAGATGTAACCACCCGCGGTTTCGCAGGCCACGGGCTTCAGGCCGAAATTGGTGGTGTCGAAATTCTCGCCCATCTGGCGCGCAAAGGCCAGCGAGCCGTCGAGTTCATAGGTCCACTGGTGATAGGGACAGACGAGCTTGTTGGATTGGCCGCGCTCCTTGGTGCAGACGCGGCTGCCGCGATGGCGGCAGGAATTGTGGAAGGCGTTGATGCGACCGTCCTCGCCGCGCACGATCACCACGGGATAGGCGCCGACCTGTACGGTCATATAGGCGCCGGTCGCGGTCAGTTCACAGTCATGGCCGATGAACAGCCAGTCGCGATACCAGATCTGCTCGAGATCGAGCTTGAAATAGTCGGGATCGATATAAAAGGGTTGATCCAGACTGTAACCGGGTTTGCGGGCGCGGAGTCTGGAGAGCATGTCGGCGCGAATATCCATGGTCGATCCTCGTCAATTCAAGGGCTGGGCATGGTGGACGCGCGCGGAATACCGCCAAACGCCGCGCGCGAAAGCGCGGACGATCCGCCGGTCTTCCTTTGATCGCCCACCGCGATCAGTCGGGTTATGTCGTCGAGGTTGGTGTCCGGGCTCAGACGCCGTCCCTTCCAGGACTTTCGCGATCTCCTTCCCAGGCCTATGGCCCAGTGGCTCCCGTCGCGAATTCAGCGTCTTTACCGTTGCGGGGGCAGCGCCGGGTTCGAACACCGGCTTCCCATTTAACCCCTTGGCCTAGACCGCGAGGCGCCTCGATGTCCGGATATCACCACGGCTCATGCGACACGGCGAGTTCGTTTGCGACATTGTCTTGCTCGGCGCGGATAAAATCCGACGGCGTCCACATTTAAGCGCCTTGCATTCTTCGACCATGGCGCCGATATGCCGGGGGCCGCGCCGTGGTCTCGGACCGAAAGGGGCGCGGAGCTTTACAAGGATCTTCCGATGAGCATGCTTTTTCTCCTTTCCAGGCGCGCGGTCTGACGCTCAAGAACCGCCTCATGGTTGCTCCGATGTGCCAATATACGGCCATCGACGGCGCGGCCAACGACTGGCATTTCGCCCATCTCGCCCGCTTCGCCATCGGCGGTTTCGGCTTGGTCATGGTCGAGGCGACCGCGGTGTCGCCCGAGGGACGTATTTCCTACGCCGATCTCGGCCTGTGGTCGGATTTCCAGATCACGCCGCTGGAGCGCATCGTCGCCTTCATCCATAGCCAGGGCGCAGCCGCCGCCATTCAATTGGCCCATGCCGGTCGCAAGGCCTCGTCTCCCGTGCCGTTCCGTCCCGAGGTCAGGGACGAAGACAAGCTGTCGATCGGTTACGAGGATTGGGAGCCGATCGCGCCGAGCCCGGTCATCCATTCCGAGTCCGCCCGGGGCTATAAGACGCCGCGCGAAATGACGCTGGAGGACATCCAGAGCTTCAAGGAAGCCTATGTCGCCGCCGTCGGCCGGGCCGAGGAAGCCGGCTTCGACGTGGTCGAAATCCACGCCGCGCACGGCTATCTTCTCAACCAGTTCCTTTCGCCGCTCGCCAACAAGCGGACGGACGAGTATGGCGGCTCGCGCGAAAACCGCATGCGCCTGCTGCTCGAACTGGCTCAGGCCGTCCGCGCCGCCTGGCCGGCGTCCAAGCCGCTGTTCTGCCGCATCTCCGCCACCGACTGGCATCCGGACGGCTGGACGATCGAGGACAGCATCGTGCTCGCCCGCGAACTCGAGGCGCGCGGCGTCGATGTGATCGACGTCTCCTCAGGCGGCTTCGACGGCGCGTCGATCAAGCCCGGCCCGCTCTACCAGGCCGATCTCGCCGCCCGCATCCGCACTGAATCGGACATTCCCACCGCCGCCGTCGGCCTGATCACCGAAGCACGCGAGGCCGAAGCCCTGCTGACCGAAGGCAAGGCCGATCTCGTGGCGCTGGCGCGCGAAGCGCTCGACGATCCCAATTTCGCCGTCCACGCCAAAGTCGCGCTCGACCCGAGCGACGGAGCCTATGACCTGCATGCGCCGCAGGCCGTTTACGCCGTGCGCGCCAAGGACAAGGTCCTGCGCAAGGGCGCCTACGCCTGATGCAAAACGAAAGGCCCGGAAGCATCGCTTCCGGGCCTTTTTTAATTCTGCTCTTGGACGATCAGACCAGTCGGCTCTGCACCAGCGCCGCCTCGACGAAGCTCGCAAACAGCGGATGCGGCTCGAACGGCCGGCTCTTGAGTTCGGGGTGATACTGCACGCCGATGAACCAGGGGTGATCGGGATATTCGACGGTCTCGGGCAGCACGCCATCCGGCGACATGCCGGAGAACACCAGACCGCAATTTTCCAGACGATCCTTGTAATCGACATTCACTTCATAGCGATGGCGATGACGCTCGGAAATCTCGGTCGAACCATAGATGTCGGCGATCTTGGTGCCCTTCTTGAGCGCGGCGCGATAGGCGCCCAGGCGCATCGTGCCGCCGAGATCGCCCGAGGCCGTGCGTTCTGAAGCTCGTTGCCCTTGACCCATTCGGTCATCAGGCCGACCACCGGCTCGGCCGTCTTGCCGAATTCCGTGGAGGACGCGTGCTCGATGCCGGCGAGATTGCGGGCGGCTTCCACCACCGCCATCTGCATGCCGAAGCAGATGCCGAAATACGGCACCTTGCGCTCACGGGCGAATTGCGCCGCGCGGATCTTGCCTTCCGAACCACGCTCGCCGAAGCCGCCCGGCACCAGAATGCCGTGAACCTTTTCGAGATAGGGCGCCGGATCTTCCTTCTCGAAGACTTCGGACTCGATCCATTCCAGGTTCACCTTCACCTGGTTGGCGATGCCGCCGTGATAGAGCGACTCGATCAGAGACTTATAAGCGTCTTTCAGGCCGGTATATTTGCCGACGATGGCGATGGTGACCGCGCCCTCCGGATTGTGGATGCGGCGGGAGACTTCTTCCCAGGCGTCCATGCGCGGCTGCGGCGCAGGCTCGATGCCGAAGGCGGCCAGCACTTCGTCGTCGAGGCCTTCCTTGTGATAGGCGATCGGAACGTCATAGATCGAGGCGACGTCCAGCGCCTGGATGACGGCGGAGGCGCGCACATTGCAGAACAGCGACAGCTTGCGGCGTTCGGCTTCCGGGATCTCGCGATCGGCGCGGACCAGCAGGATGTCGGGATGGATGCCGAGCGCCTGCAATTCCTTGACCGAATGCTGGGTCGGCTTGGTCTTGAGTTCGCCGGCGGCCGGAATATAGGGCATCAGCGTCAGATGCACATAGACGGCGGTGCCGCGCGGCAGGTCGTTGCCGAGCTGGCGGATGGCTTCCATGAACGGCATCGCCTCGATATCGCCCACCGTGCCGCCGATCTCGCAGATCACGAAATCATAGCCGTCATTGCCGCTGACGACGAAATCCTTGATCTCGTTGGTGACGTGCGGAATGACCTGCACGGTCGCGCCGAGATAGTCGCCGCGGCGTTCCTTGTCGATGATGTTCTTGTAGATGCGGCCGGTGGTGATGTTGTCGGCCTTGTTGGCTGAACGACCGGTGAAGCGCTCGTAATGGCCGAGGTCGAGATCGGTTTCCGCGCCGTCGTCGGTCACGAAGACTTCGCCGTGCTGGGTCGGGCTCATCGTGCCCGGGTCGACGTTGAGATAGGGGTCGAGCTTGCGAAGCCGGACTCTGTAGCCCCGCGCCTGTAGCAACGCCGCCAGTGCTGCGGCCGCGATCCCCTTGCCGAGAGAGGATACCACACCGCCAGTGATGAAAACATATCGCGCCATGGGCTTTATCCGTTACTGCGTCCCGGCTGATTCCGCCAGTCCTGATTTCAACTTCATGCGAAATTGGAACTGCTCGCGCATTCCCAACAAAAAACCGGCAGGTCCAGCCTGCCGGTTCTGTCAGCCATCGAAGGCCTCGTTATTGCGCGGGCGTCTGCTGCCCGCCGGCGGCCGGCGCGGTGGCCGCGCCCGAAGGCTGGGCCGGGGTCGCGGCAGGCTCGGCGGGCGTCGCCGCGGGCTGGGCCGGGGCCGCCGCCGGCTGGGCCGGAGTGACGGCGGGAGCCGCAGCGCCGTTCTGGGCGGGCGTCGCCGCATTGGTGTTGTCGCCGCCGGTCGGGATGGCGTTGGGATCAGCGGGCTTGGCTTCCGGCTTGTTGCCGCCGAGCGAGTCGAGCAAGCCGTTCGGGTTGGAGCCCGAGGTGCTGGTCGGCAGCTGGTTCAGGATGTCGGTCGGCTTGGCCTCATACCGGGCCAGCAGGCCGAGACCGAGCGACGTGATGAAGAACAGCGCGGCGAGAATCGCCGTGGTGCGGGTCAGCGCGTTGGCCGCGCCGCGGGCGCTCATGAAGCCCGAGCCGCCGCCGATGCCGAGGCCGCCGCCTTCGGAACGCTGGATGAGCACCACGCCGACAAGCGCCAGCACGATCATCAGATGGATCACGATCAATACGGTCTGCATAAGTCCTATCCTGTTTGGGCTCTTTCCGGAAAAAGCCCAGTTTCGCGGGCGCTCTTACACGAGCGCACGCCGATTTGAAAGCCCCCGGCGAGCGAAATGCGGGGATCGCCCCGCGATCAGGCAGATGCGGATCAGGAGATCAGCGTCTCATACACGCCGCAAATGGCGAGGAAGTCGGATGATTTCAAGCTCGCCCCGCCGATCAGCGCGCCGTCGACATTGTCGACCGCCATCAGTTCCGCGGCGTTGGACGGCTTGACCGAGCCGCCATAGAGAATGCGCATCTTGCCGCCCTCGTCGCCGAAGCGCGCGACGAGCTCCTTGCGCATGAAGGCGTGCGCCTCGGCGACGTCAGCCGCCGTCGGCGTCAACCCGGTGCCGATCGCCCAGACGGGCTCATAGGCGATCACGGTGTTCTCGGCGGTCGCCGCATCCGGCACGGAGCCGGCGAGCTGCGTTTCCAGCACGTCGAGCGTCTGGCCGCCCTTGCGCTCGGCTTCGGTCTCGCCGATGCAGACGATGGCCGTGAGATCGGCCGCATGCGCCGCTTCCGCCTTGGCGCGCACCAGCGCGTCGTTTTCGCCATGCAGCGTGCGGCGTTCGGAATGGCCGACGATCACATGCGTGCCGAAGCAATCGGCGATCATGTCTGCGGAAATGTCGCCGGTATAGGCGCCGGATTGCGCGGTGTGGCAATCCTGGGCGCCGATTTCCAGCGGGCTGTCGGTCAAAAGCGCGGTCGCGACATAGAGGAGCGTGGCCGGCGGGCAGATCAGCATGTCGATCTTGCCGGAAAGGGCCAGCGCGCCCTCGCCCATGGCCTTGAGTTCGTTGAGCTGCTCGCGCTGCCCGTTCATCTTCCAATTGCCCGCCACGAGCGGCCGAACGTCCGGTGTCATCTCGTCTCTCCCGAAATTGTCCCCGCCGCTCTATCAGAGGCGGGGAAAACCCGGCAAGCGAATTGTGGCAAGAGGGATGTCAGCGCGCGAAGATCCAGTTCAGGCTGTCGCGCCAGTCGGTCATGCGCACCGGCGTGCCATGCGAGCCGGTCTGAAAAAGCACAAAGCGAGTGGGATAACCTTCCTTCTTCAGCGCCTTATAGGCCGCGACCTGCTGCTGCGCCGCATAAACGCTGTCGCGCGAGCCATGGCTGAAGAACAGCGGCAATTTCGCCTGATGCGCGGCGCTTGCCTTGTAATCGGCATCGGTCACGCCGCCCATCACCATCATGCCGCTCAACTCAGCCACCGTCCGCGCATCCCGCGCGATGTTCCAGCAGACGAAGCTGCCCATCGAGGCGCAAGACAGCACAATCCGCGCTTTCGGCGCATTTGCCCGGACAGTCCCGATCAGCGCGACGAAATCTCTGCGGCGCCATCGGCGTCGAAGCTCTTCACCGACGGCGCGATATAGACGCCGCCATTGTCGACGGCGAGATTCTTCAGCCGGTTGAAATTGCCGCCGAAGCGCTTGTCGTTGGCCCCGAGCTTTCGATCGCCGCCGCGGCCATGGATGAAGATCACCGCGAATGCCGCATTCTTCAGCTTGCCGGCGCGGAAAATCTCAACGTCGCGGCCGCCGGCCTCGATCGTCTCGAAATCCTGTTTCCAGCGCACGCCGAGCGAGACATAGTCGCCCTTCACCTCGCGCTCGGGCACGCGATCGCGGCCGTTGATGTCGCGCATCTCCTGATAATCGACGGTGACGAAGTCGCCATCGTCCTCGGAAGCGAGGATTGCGGGATAAGCGAACAACGCGTCCTTGAACGGCTTCAGTTCCAGCGCAGAGGCCGATCCTGTCGCAAAAACCGTGAAGATCGCAGCGATTGCGACGCTTTTCAGCAACTGAACTGTGGACATTGCCTTCCCCCTCGCCTGCATTTCGCATGCGCGCTTGCCTTTCGGCGCTTTCGGACGCAAATCTCGGCCGATCGCGCCTGTCCGCGGCTTCTGGCAGAATCTGCTGATTCGCGGAACCAATCACTTCCGAACAGGACACTATGAGCCAAGCCCTGAACCTATTCGACGACATGCCCGAGAGCCCGAAGCCGGAGCGGCCCGCCGCTGCGCCGCCAAAAGCCGCGCCGCAGGAGCCTGCAGCCAAGTCCGGCGACGACTACGGCGCCTCGGCCATCCGCGTGCTCGAAGGGCTGGAGCCGGTGCGCATGCGTCCCGGCATGTATATCGGCGGCACGGATGAGAAGGCGCTGCATCACCTCTTCGCCGAAGTCATCGACAATTCGATGGACGAGGCGGTGGCCGGCCACGCCAATTTCATCGATGTGCATCTCGACGCCGAAGGCTTCCTCACCGTCAGCGACAATGGCCGCGGCATCCCGGTCGAGAACCATCCGCAGGTTCCAGGCAAGTCGACGCTCGAAGTGATCATGACCAAGCTGCATGCCGGCGGCAAGTTCGACGGCAAGGCTTACGAGACCTCGGGCGGTCTGCACGGCGTCGGCGTCTCGGTGGTCAATGCGCTCTCGGATTTCGTCGAAGTCGAGGTCGCCCGCAATCGCAAGCTCTACCGCCAGCGCTTCTCGCGCGGCATTCCGCAGGGGCCGTTGGAAGAACTGGGCGATGTCCACAATCGCCGCGGCACGCGCGTGCGCTTCCATCCCGATCCGCAGATCTTCGGCGCCCACGCCAAGTTCGATCCCGGCCGCATCTACCGGATGTCGCGCTCGAAAGCCTATCTGTTCGGCGGCGTCGAGATCCGCTGGTCCTGCGCGCCCGAACTCGTGGCCGGCACGGAATATGAAGACAAGGCCGTCTTCCACTTCCCGGGCGGCCTCAAGGATTACCTCGCCGCCCAGATCGGCAAGGATTTCACCGTCACCCGCGACATCTTCGCCGGCAAGACCGAGCGGACGGGCCATGGCTCCGTCGAATGGGCGGTCACCTGGTATGGCGGCGACGCCATGCTGCATTCCTATTGCAACACCATCCCGACGCCCGAAGGCGGCACGCATGAGGCGGGCCTGCGCATTGCGCTCACCAAGGGCCTCAAGGCCTATGCCGAACTGACCAACAACAAGCGCGCCGCCAATATCAGCACCGACGACGTGATGATCTCGGCCGCCGGCATGCTCTCGGTCTTCATCCGCGAGCCGGAATTCGTCGGCCAGACCAAGGATCGCCTCGCCACCGTCGAAGCGCAGCGCATCGTCGAGAACGTCATCCGCGACCCCTTCGACCATTATCTCGCCGACAATCCCAACGAAGCCGACAAGCTGCTCGAATGGGTGATCGAACGCTCGGAAGAGCGCATGCGCCGGCGCAAGGAAAAGGAAGTCAGCCGCAAGACGGCGGTCCGCAAGCTGCGCCTGCCCGGCAAGCTCGCCGACTGCTCGCAGAATTCCGCCGAAGGCGCTGAACTGTTCATCGTCGAAGGCGACTCGGCCGGCGGTTCGGCCAAACAGGCGCGCAACCGCGCCAACCAGGCCATCCTGCCGCTCAAGGGCAAGATCCTCAACGTCGCCAGCGCCGGCAAGGAAAAACTCGGCGCCAACCAGACCATCGCCGATCTCATCCAGGCGCTCGGCTGCGGCACGCGCACGAAATATCGCGAGGAAGACCTGCGCTACGAACGCGTCGTCATCATGACCGACGCCGACGTCGACGGCGCGCATATCGCCTCGCTGCTCATCACCTTCTTCTATCAGGAAATGCCGGATATGATCCGCAAGGGACATCTGTTCCTCGCCGTGCCGCCGCTCTATCGCATTTCCCAGGGCGCCAAGGTGCTCTACGCCCGCGACGACGCCCATCGCATGGCGCTGATGGAGACGGAATTCACCGGCCGCGGCAAGATCGAGATCAGCCGATTCAAGGGCCTCGGCGAAATGTCGCCGCCGCAGTTGAAGGAGACCACCATGGATCCGTCGACGCGGACATTGTTGCGCGTCGATATCGACGAGGTGGATTTCGAAGGAACCCGCGGCGCGGTCGACGCTCTCATGGGCACAAAGCCCGAAGCGCGTTTCCGCTTCATCCAGGAGCGGGCGCAATTCGCAGAAAATCTGGACATTTAATCAGATTGCCCATTCTCGTGAGCCGCACCGACACAGATTGTTAAGGTGCGGGAGGCTATTCTTCTCGCTTCAAGAACGATTGGGTTTCAGAATGCCAGCTTCGCAAACCGCCGTATCACCGGTTACGATCGACGCACGCTCGTTTCAGCGCGTGGTCGTGAGCCTGGCCGGCCGCCTGATGCTGCCGGACTATACCGAGCTCGAATGCAGAGCCGTCGATATGTCGCCGGGCGATATTCATTTCCATTGCGCCGCGCTGCCGAAGATCGGCGACCGGATCATCGCTTATGTCGATCATATCGGCCGGATCGAAGGCTCGGTCATCAAACTCGTCGATCATGGTTTCGTCACCACCATCAACGCCACCGACCGCAAGCGCGAGAAACTCGCCGCGCAGCTGACCTGGCTCGCCAACAAGACCGCGCTCGGCCTGCCCGAAGATCGCCGCCATGAGCGCATCACGCCGCGATCGGCCCGTTCGGAACTGGCCCTGGACGACGGCCGTTCCTATCCCTGCCGCATCATCGACCTGTCGATGTCCGGCTGCGCCATCGAAATCGAGGTGCGTCCGGCGCTCGGGACGCCTGTCCGGCTCGGCACCATGCGCGGCAAGGTCGTGCGCCAGTTTCAGGAAGGCGTGGCGATCGAATTCGCGAGCATGTTGAGCCGCGAGCATTTCGAGTCCTACCGGTAAGAACCCAGATCAGACGGATTTTCGCAAGGCCGGGCCAGACGCCCGGCCTTTCTCGTTGCCGTCGCGCCCTCGCCGGATGACCGCGCCCCGAATCGTTCGAGGCGCGTTTTTTTCGCCTCCAAAAAAGAAAAATTATTTTTTCGCCACTTGCCGGTCAGATCTCGAGCGGGAGGCGCCGGTCGGTCCAGAAAACGCCCCTGCCCCAGAGCGGGACAGATTGTTTCGTCCTGGCACAGCAACGCCATCGAGGCGACAATGCTCTTCCAGTGAACGTTGAGCCAGGAAATTTTTTCGTCTTTTCAAAAGCCTAAGACAGGTTCACTAAAATTTTCGGCGCATTTTGCGCGAATTCGCCGCTTATTTTCGTTTAAATCTCTTCGTATTTTATTCAAGTATACATCAAATAACAACTTGATTTTCCTTGAATTGAATTCTCTCTTTTACTCGTTTTTACATCGAATTCATCTGCGTATATTCGCGAGCGATAAAAATGCTTGTGCCATTGTCTTCTCAACACGGGGAGACAAAAACATGTTCGACACAAGAAGCATCAAAACGATCATCACCGCCGCGGCGATCACGGCGGCGGCGGGCGCGGCTCTGGCCTATTCGCCGAACATGGTGACGCTCGGAAAGACCAATCCGCCGATCGGCCATTACGAATTCTGTCGCGACAACCCCAACGCCTGCTCCGCGAAGCAGGACGACGCCGGACCGATGCAATTGACCGAGGCGGCGTGGAAGACGATCCTGAAGGTGAATTACGACGTCAACACGAAGGTCCAGCCGCTGACCGACCAGGAAATCTATGGCGTCGAAGAGAAGTGGGCCTATCCCACCGACGTCGGCGATTGCGAAGACTATGTGCTTCTGAAGCAGCGACTGCTGATCAAGAAGGGCTTTTCGCCGGCCGACCTGCTGATCACCGTCGTGCTGCAGCCGAATGGCGAAGGCCATGCCGTGCTGACGGTCCGCACGGACCGCGGCGACTTCGTGCTCGACAATATGCGCAACAAGGTCCTTCTCTGGGCAGATACCGAATATACCTATCTCAAGCGCCAATCGACGCTGAGCGCCGCCAAATGGGTGAAGATCGAGGACGATCGCGCACCGGTGGTCGGCAGCTTGAACTGATTGCGGCCAACGCCGCAGAATGACCCTCCAAGGGCCGGTCACGTCCCCAATCCCCGTCCGACCGAGCCCAATTTGCCGGTCCCGTTGTCCCCGGGACCGGCTTTTTCTTATCCATGAACCTGCCTGAGCAATCCGAGCAGCGCCAGGCCGTAGAGCCAGGACCAGGCGAGGACGGCGGCGATCGACAGACCGATCTGGCCGCCGCGCAGCCCGCCGGAGCGGATCTCCATGATGATCCGCTCGCCGAAAAGAGCGGGACCCGCCACCAGCGCCAGGAGAAGACGAAACAGGCGGCCGGATCGGCCCGCCCCCGTCTCCTGCTCGGGACGCGGTCCGTCGAAGATCAGCCGACTTGAATCCACGATCGCCAGAGGCGTCGCCAATCCGATGATCAGGTTGACGACGACGTCGCTCGCTTCCAACATGTGCCACTTCCATCCATCGCAGACGCTTTCCCAGACCGGCAGCAATTTCCGGGCCAGACGCCGCATCCAGCCAGGCGCAGGGCTGCGGCGCTAGCACACGGTCCGAGACTTGGCGTGATCCGCCAGCGCCTGGAGAGACCCTATGCGTGACGACAATTCGGACGCTGACGAAGCCCCGCTTCTGTCGACCTCGTTCCTGTGGAAAGTCGTCGGCGCGCTTGCGGCGCTGTCGGTCGCGTCTCTCGTGCTGTCATATGGGGCAGCCCGTTATGGAGCCTGGCTCGCCCAGGATGGCCGCACCGACTCCGAGGAGCGTCTCGCGGTGACGATCGGCCAGGATACGCTGGCGCTTCCAGCCAACATGTTTCGTTTCCCGGAACAACGGAAAAGCGGCGACGCCGATCAGGTCGACATCGTCGTCGCCTGGCCGGAGATGGCGGGCTATTCGGCGGCGATCGCCGACCGTTTCAACCAGGCCGACGACGGCGGCAACCTTCTTTTCCTGCAATATAGCCAAAGCGTGATGTCGCGGGACATGTCCGGCCGGCTCGAACCGATCTACAGGCGGCTGTTTTCGGGCGAGCCGCAACCCGGCCCGGGCGGGCTTTCGCTGCACCGGCTCGATCCCAACGCCGGCTATGGCGCCGAGGTCATCCTGACCGGCGACGAAACGAGCCCGATGCCGTTCGTCACCCGCTGCATTCTTCCTCAAAACGCCGGCGACGCGACGTCCAGCGATTGCCAGCGCGACATCCATGTCGGACGCGATCTCACGCTTCTTTACCGGTTCTCCTCGAGACTGCTGCCCGAATGGCGCAACCTCGACCGCGCCGTCAGGGATTTCTCCGATCGCCGGCTCGATCCGTCGCCTTGAACCCGGCCGAAAACCGGACTCTCGCAAATGTTCACGAAACGTCCCAAAATGCGGCGTTTCTCGCGTTCGGACCCGGTTTCGAACAACGCGTCAACGGTTTGGTAACGCTAACGACCTATCTTGCGGTTTCGAACTCTCGGCCTTTTCAGGTCAGCGCAACAGAAGCAAAGAGTAGCCTAGTGTCGAAGCCCACATTCTCGTTGCCCTCCCTCAGGGGGAAATGCGTCCTTCTCGCAAAAACCGTTTGCTCAATGGCTCTGGCGGCAACCCTCGTTTTCGCCAACGCCTCTGAAACCGTCGCCGGCCCCAAGCCGGCCTCGATCGTGATCGACGCCCGCAACGGCAAGGTCATGCATCAGGAAGACCCCGATGGTCTGCGCTACCCTGCGTCCCTGACCAAGATGATGACGCTCTACATGGTGTTCGATGCGCTGGAATCCGGCCGCATCTCGCTGAAGACCAAGATCACCATGTCCAAGCACGCCGCGTCGCAGTCGCCGACCAAGCTCGGCATCGGCGCCGGCCGCTCGTTTACGGTCGAACAGGGCATCCTGTCGCTGGTGACCCTGTCGGCCAACGACTGCGCCACCGCATTCGCCGAATTCCTCGGCGGCAGCGAGCCGCGCTTCGGCAAGATGATGACCGCCAAGGCCCGCGGCCTCGGCATGAGCCGCACCATCTATGTCAACGCCAACGGCCTGCCGGACTCCCGCCAGGTGACCACCGCCCGCGACCAGGCGCGTCTCAGCCTGGCGCTGCGCAAGCATTTCCCGCAATATTACGGTTACTTCCAGACCCGCAGCTTCACCTATGGCAAGCGCGTGATCGGCAATCATAACCGTCTGCTCGGCGTGGTCCGCGGCGTCGACGGCATCAAGACCGGCTTCACCCGCGCCGCCGGCTTCAACCTCGCCACCTCGGCGCAGCTCGACGGCCGTTCCATCGTCGGCGTCGTGCTCGGCAGCCCCTCGGGCGGCGCCCGCAACGCCAAAATGCGCCGTCTGGTGGAAGCCTATCTGCCCAAGGCCTCGCGCAAGGGCAATGGCGAAGCCTTCGTGTCGATGGCGTCGAAGAACGCCGTGGAGACCGCCTACGCCGCTTCGTCCTCGGACGATGCGCCGGCCATGCAGGTCGCTTCGGCCGATCACAGCCTCGACCTGCCGCACAGAGGCCCGGTGCCACAGGCCCGATACGACGACGGCGCCCAGGCGCAGGAACTGCAGGCCGACGCCGCCGACACCGTGCCGGTGATCCGCGCCAAGACCGTCAAGATCACCAAGACCGCTTCGCTCGACAGCTCCGTCGGCGCCCCCGACACCAGCGGCCTCTCGGAGATTCCGCAGCGTCCGGTCGCCGAAGCGCAGAAGGTCGACACCGTGACCACCGCCTCCACCGGCCCGTCCGAATCCTATGCGAAGGGTTGGGTCATTCAGGTCGGAACCGCGTCCGAACGCCAGGAAGCCATGAACATCCTCGATCGCGTCAAGGACAAGGGCGGTCGCTCGCTCCGCGCCGCCACCCCCTTCGCCATGGCCTTCTCGAACGGCGGCGCACAGGTCTATCGCGCCCGGTTCGGCGGCTTCGCCGACCAGGACGCCGCCGTCAACGCCTGCAAGGCGCTGAAGCGCAAGGGCGTCAGCTGCTGGGCGGCCATGCAATAAGCTTGAAGAATTCGGCCGCGGCGTGCGTTTTCGCCGCGGTCGCACGGAAACCTCGATTTTGTATTGCGTACGAGGCCCCTCATGTCCAACACGCCGCATTCAGACCTGCGCGACGAAACGCAACGGAAAGCCTATGGCAAGAGCCTCGGTCTTCTGCCGCTGCACGAAGCCGCGCTCAAGCTCGCCGGCATGGGATTGAACCGATCCCATGACAAGACCAAGGATCTGGTGGCGATGCTGCTCAGCCACGGCGCCCGCGCCTGGCGCGCCAACCAACCGCATGTGGCCCTGCACCTGCATGTGCGCTCGCCGCGCGGCAAAGCGCCGGTCAGGTTGCGAATGCGCTGACTGGAAAACATGGATCGACCAGACATGGCGGGGCCGCGAGGCTCCGCCTTTTTCGATTTTAAAGAAGGCCCAGTTCCGCCAGTTCGCGCTTGAGATCCGCCGGCATCTCACCTTGGCCGCCGGCCAGCAGATCGGCCGGCGCATCCTTGGTTTCGAGATAGCGCCACCCCTGGAAGGGCCGCTTCGGCTGCGGCATGGTTTCGATCACCTCGGGCGCGAGCAGCAGGCGGCAGCGGCCGATGCCGTCGGCGTCGGTGAATTCCTCGATGCCGAGCAGCTGCTGGCGGGCCGACAGCACGCCCTTGATCACCCAATAGAGCGAACCGCCGTCCAGCAGGTCCGCCATGCGTTTGGGAACCATGCGCGTGACATGGGCGGAATGGGGTTCCAGGCCGGCGGAGACGGCGAGGCGGGCGCGCTCGTCCACCCATTCGCGGAGATCGTCGATCGATTCGGCGCCGACGCAGAGTTTGATGAGATGAAGAGCCATGGCCCCTTCTCCGTCAGCAAGGCCGCCGCGTCAATGGCGGGACGCGGAGCATCAACAACCGCGTCCGCCGGACTGCATGGTCGGATCAGCACTCGACCACGTTGACGGCGAGGCCGCCGGTCGAGGTTTCCTTGTATTTCTCGCTCATGTCGTGCCCGGTCTGGCGCATGGTCTCGATACAGGCGTCGAGCGGCACGAAATGCTGGCCGTCGCCCTTGAGCGCCAGCGACGCCGCGGTGACGGCCTTGACCGCGCCGAGCGCATTGCGCTCGATGCAGGGCACCTGCACCAGGCCGGCGACGGGATCGCAGGTCATGCCGAGATGGTGTTCGAGCGCGATTTCGGCGGCGTTTTCCACCTGCTCGGGCGTGGCCCCCATCACGGCGGCGAGACCGGCGGCCGCCATGGCGGCTGCGGAGCCGACTTCGCCCTGACAGCCGACTTCGGCGCCGGAGATCGAGGCGTTGTGCTTGATGATGCCGCCGACCGCGGCGGCCGTCAGAAGATAGTCGCGGATGCCGTCCTGATCCCAGTCCTCATGGAAATGCTCGTAATAGCGGATGGTGGCGGGAATGACGCCCGCCGCGCCGTTGGTCGGCGCGGTGACGATGCGGCCGCCGGCGGCGTTTTCTTCGTTCACCGCCATGGCGTAGACCGACAGCCAGTCATTGGCCAGCAGCGGATTGGCCTTGTTGGAGCGCCACTCCTCCTGCAGCTTGTCGTGGATCTGCCTGGCGCGGCGGCGCACCTTCAGCCCGCCGGGCATGATGCCGTCCACCTGCAGGCCGCGTTCGATGCACGAGCGCATGGCGTCCCAGATCCGGTCGAGTCCGGCGTCCAACGCCTCGCGGCTCATCGTCGCTTCTTCGTTGGCGCGCTTCATCTGGGCGATGGTGAGGCCAGATCGGGCCGCCATGTCGAGCATCTGCTTGGCGGTGGCGAAGGGATAGGGAACCGTGATCGCCTCAGGCTTCTTGGCGGCGGCGCGCATCTTCTCGAGCTCGAGATCGGTGACGACGAAACCGCCGCCGATCGAATAGTATATCTGCTTCAGCAGCAACCGGCCCGAGCCGTCGAAGGCCTGGAACAACATGCCGTTGGCGTGCCCGGTGAGCGGCGTCTTCTTGTCGAGCACGAGGTCGTCCTTGGGACGGAAAGCGTAGCCTTCATGTCCCGGCGGCGAAATCCGGCCCGAGGTCTCGACTTCGGCGACGAGCGCGTCCATTCTGTCGGGGTCGACGCTGGCGGCCTTCGCCCCGGTCAGGCCGAGGATCACGGCGCGATCGGAACCATGGCCGATACCGGTGTGAGCGAGCGACCCGTGCAGGCTGACCTTGATCGCGGCGACCTTCGCGCCGGTCGGGCGCGGCCAGTCGGGCGACAGGATGAGATCGAGAAACAGATTGGCCGCGGTCATCGGCCCCATCGTATGCGAGCTCGACGGACCGATGCCGATCTTGAAAACGTCGAATACCGAAAGAAACATGAATAATCGCCTTCCGCCTGTCATGAGCTTTATGCTGGACATTAGTATGGTTTTGACGTTTGTCGCCTCCGAACTTCCGCCAGTCACTGGCACGGGGGCGACATGACGTCGTTTCATGCGCCGGCGCCGCCAGCCATGACGCGGCATGATTTCCAGACTTCGAAGGCAGACGCCGCCCTATGACCCATCTTGATTACATCGCGATCGCTTATTTCGTGCTGCTTTGGGCGCTGTTCAATTGGCTGACCGGCGTTTCGCGCAATTTCAGCCGTATGAGCGTCACGCGCGGCATGGCTATCCACCGCGCCAACTGGATCCGCAATTCGCTCAATCGCGACCTCAAGATGATCGACACCCAGATCATGGCGGGATTGCAGAACGGCACAGGCTTTTTCGCTTCGACCTCCATTCTGGCGCTCGGCGGCTGTTTCGCCCTGCTCGGCCAGACAGAACAGGTGCAGGCCATCTTCGCCGACCTTCCCGCCGTATTTCACAGCAGCCGCGCCGCATTCGAGATGAAGGTCGGCGGGCTCGCCGCGATGTTCGCCTATTCCTTCTTCAAGTTCGGCTGGTCCTACCGGCTGTTCAATTATTGCTCGATCATGTTCGGCGGCCTGCCGATGCACTCCGAGGCCGAGAAGGATCCGGAGGGCGCGCGCCGCGCCGCCGAGGCGGTCATCGCCATGAACGTGATCGCCGCGAAGAACTTCAACGCCGGGCTGCGCGCCATATTTCTGTCGATCGGTTACCTAGGATGGTTCGTCAACGCCTATGCCTTCATGGCCATGAGCACCTTCGTCATCTTCGTTCTCATCCGCCGTCAGTTCTTCTCCGAAGCGCGCGACGCCATTGTCCGAGGCATTGAATCTTGAATCCAGACACGTTTCATGAAGCCGCGCCGCCGAAAAGACGGCAGGCCTGGCTCGACATCGCCCGCGGCCTGGCGCTGTTTCCGATGGCGAGCTATCACTTCATGTGGGACCTCGCCGATTTCGGCTATCTCGCGGCAGACTTTCCCACCTCCGGCTGGCCGAAGATCTACGCGCGCGCCATCGCCTCCACATTCCTGTTTCTCGCCGGTTATTCGCTCTATCTGGCGCATGGCTCCGGCTTCAAGGCGACGAATTTCCTGAAGCGCCTCGGCGTGATCGGCCTCGCCGCCGGCGCGGTCTCTCTGGGCACCTATCTCTGGATGCCGGGCGGTTTCATCTATTTCGGCATATTGCACGCCATGGCGACCGCGAGCATCTTCGGCCTGGCGTTTCTTCGCGCGCCCGTGGCGTTGACGCTCGCGGCCGCCGCCGCCTTCTTCGCCGCCCCGCATGTCATCCCATTGGGAGGAGTCTTCAACCAGCCCTGGCTGTGGTGGCTGGGGCTTGCCGACCAGAACCGGCCCTCTTTCGACTTCGTGCCCATGCTGCCCTGGCTGGCGCCGTTTCTGACCGGGCTGGCCGCCAGCAAATTCGTCAGTTCCCGCGGATGGACGCCGGCGATTAATCTGGGGAAAACTCGCGAAAACCGTTGGAAAACCTATCTGGCCGCAATCGGGCGACACAGTCTCGTCTTTTATCTGGCGCACCAACCGGTGCTGATTGCGATTCTCTATGGGATCAGTCTCGTCGCCCCACCCCCGGCGGTGGATGCGCGCGAGGCCTATATTCAGAATTGCCGACCCAGTTGCGAACGAAACCAGACGCCCGGCTTTTGCCAGTCCTTTTGCGACTGCACGCTGGAACAGCTTTCAAAGACGGATTTGCTGTCGCGATTCCAGTCTGGCGCAATCTCGGTCAGCGATGATCGGATCAAGGATATCGCATTCCAGTGCAGCATTCGCTCCGAATAGGGGCACAATGGCGGGTGGACGAGATGAATGTATATCGCGCAAGACCGGTGACCTATCCGTGGCCGACTGCGTTTTTCCTGATAATCCTTCCACTCTCCATGCTGTGTTACAAGTTTGCCCCCATGCATATGCTGAACGGGGTCCCGCTGCTGCGCATCGCCGCGTCGAGCCTGATGATCGGAGCCGGCCTGTTCCTGGCGATCTGGGCCATCGTGGCGCTCAAGAGCCACCACACGGCGCTCGGCTCGATGAAGAACACCTCGCGACTGGTGACGTCGGGACCATTCAGACTGACGCGCAATCCAATATATCTGGGTTACATGATCGCCGCGCTCGGCGTTGCGCTGGCCGCCAACAATCTCTGGACGGCGGGTCTGGCGGTCTGCGCCGCCGTGGCCACCCATCTCTGGGTCATCAAGCGCGAGGAGCAATTCCTGCAGGCGCGATTCGGCTACGAGTTCGAACGCTACCGCCGGCGCACCCGCCCCTGGCTCTGATCGCCGCGAACGACTTCGAACAACTTGATTGAAAATCAGGTGGAAACGCCGATTTCCGCCAAACGGTTGAGGCAGGACTCCTCGATGCTGTCGAGTTCGGCGATGGTCTCGTCGATATCGCGGCGTTTTTGCCGGAGATCGTCGCGCTTGTCGTCGACCTTTCGCATCAGCAGCTTCAACTGCCCGATCTCTCCCGGCGGCTCCTTGTAGACATGAATGATCTCGCGAATCTCGGCGATGGTGAAGCCGATGCGGCGGCCACGCAGGATCTGCGCGATCAGATGCCGGTCCGCCTGACGGTAGAGCCGGGTGCGGCCGCGCCGTTCCGGATGAATGAGACCTTCATCCTCGTAGAACCTGAGCGTGCGCGTGGAAATATCGAATTCCCGCGTCAACTCGGTTATACTGTAAAACTTGTTCACTGCCATGCTCGCCGCCAGATTCAGGATCGGCGCGAGATTAATTGACCTTGACGTAAAAGTCAATTTTTCTTAGCGCATGCTGAACCAGAGCGTCGCGAGGCCAAGGAAGCCGAAGAAGCCGGTGAGATCGGTGATCATGGTGACGAAGACCGACGACGCCACGGCCGGATCGGCCCCGAACCGGTTGAGCAGCAGCGGCACGAGATTGCCCGCCATCGCGGCGGCGAGGAAATTGATGAACAGCGCCGTGGCGATCACCAGTCCCAGATGGATGTCGTGATACATGAAGCCCGCGACGAGCCCGACCAGGATCGCGAAGATCAGGCCGTTGGTCGTGCCCACTCCCAATTCGCGGCGGATGATGCGGCCGGCGTTGTAAATGTCGAGATCTCGTGTGGCGAGCGCCCGCACCGTTACCGTCATCGTCTGCGTGCCGGCATTGCCGCCCATCGAGGCGACGATCGGCATCAGCACCGCCAGCGCCACCATCTGTTCGATCGTGGCGTCGAACAGGCCGATGACGGTCGAGGACAGGAATGCGGTGCCGAAATTGATGAACAGCCAGAGAAAGCGTGACCGCACGGTCGACAGCACATTGTCGGACAGTTCTTCGTCGCCGACGCCCGCCAGGCGTTTTATGTCCTCTTCCGCTTCCTCGTGAATGACGTCAACCACGTCGTCGATGGTCAGCACGCCCACCAGCCGGTCGTTCTCGTCGACGACGGCGGCGGACAAGAGGTCATACTGCTGGAAGAGCTGCGCCGCTTCCTCCTGGTCCATGTCGGCCGGGATAGAGTGACTGGTCTCGCGCATGATCTCGTCGATCTTGACGCCGCGCTGGGTGCGCAGGATGCGGTCGAGATCGACAGCCCCCAACAGCTTGAAGGTGGGATCGATGACGAAGATCTGTGTGAAGGTCTCGGGAAGATCTTCCTCCTCCCGCATATAGTCGATGCATTGACCGACGGTCCAGAAAGGCGGCACGGCCACGAATTCCGACTGCATGCGCCGGCCGGCCGAACTTTCCGGATAGTCCAGCGCCCGGCGCAGCCGCACGCGCTCGGTGAACGGCAGCTTGGCGAGAATCTCTTCCCGGTCTTCCTGGTCGAGGTCTTCGAGAATATAGACCGCATCGTCCGAATCGAGATCGCCGATGGCCGCGGCGATGGCGTCGTTGGGGATCTGCTCCACGATTTCGAGGCGGATCGCTTCATCGACCTCGGTCAGGGCCGCGAGATCGAAATCGTCGCCGAGCAGCTGGATCAGCGCGATGCGCTGTTCCGGCATCATCGCCTCGAGCACGTCGCCGAGTTCGGAGATATGCAGGCGGCCGACATGACGACGGAGAAAGATGACGTCGCGATCGGCGATCGCCGCGCCGACAAGCGCGAGAAAATCGTGCCGCACCGAGCCGTCTTCAGTGTAGATGTCGGAGAGTTCCGGGCGTTCCGCCGGTTCGAGGGCGTCCAAAACGTCCTGTTCGCTGTCTTTCGACATCGCTCCGCCCCCTTCCCCTTGTCCTGTCCTTCTTCACCCGCGCGCGCCTTCCGGCGCACAGGAGCTGTTGAGCATGAACGGTTTCTCTTTCCGACAAATCCATGGCCGCCCAACGGTGCTAGACGAATTCGCAAGCGCGGTCCACCGAAAATCCCGTCGGGAACATTAGTCGAGGCTGCGTTAATTTTCCGTGCGAAATCAAATTGATGCCGCTTATCTTCGCGCCCTGCCGCCAACTTTACATTTCTTCATGCGCCGGCAAAAACCGCGCAACATCCGCCGTTCATTCTGGCTCCATCGAAAACAGAGCGAAGAAAGGACCAAGCCATGACGCAAGACCTCGAGACGGGCATCGTGGAAGCGCCGAAATCGAATTGGCTTCGCCGCATCGTCATCATCGGCTCCACCACGGCCGTCGTGCTCGGCGCGGGCGCGCTGGCCTTCGCCGACGGCAAGGACGGCTTCGGGCCCGGCGGCATGCGCCAACGGCTCATGCACGGCTACATGGAGTATCGCATGGACCGAATGCTGGACGACGCCGGGGCCGACGACGCGCAAAAGGCCAAGATCAAGACGATCCTGAAGACGGCGATGGATCAGGTTCGCCCCGACCGACAGGAACGTCGCGCCATGCGCGACGGCGCTCTCGACCTGCTGGAAGCCCCGACCATCGACCGCGCCGCGATCGAATCCTTCCGGGCGCAGCAGATCGAAAAGCTCGACGCCAAGTCGAAAATCATTGCCAAGGCCGTCGCCGATGCCGCAGATGTGCTGAACCCCGACCAGCGCAAGAAACTCGTCGACGAGCTCGACGAGATGGGCTTCGGCCGCGGACGCGGCATGGACGGCGACCATCCGCCCGGCATGATGGACGACATGACGCCGAAAGCTCCCTGAACGAGCAAACAGCAGGACGACGACATGGCGGATGAAATTCTGGTGATCGACGACGACACACGGTTGTCCGCCATGTTGTCGGACTATCTGGGATCGGCAGGCTATGCCGTACGGACGGCGGCGACGGGCGCTTCGGGCCTCCAGGAGATCGCCCGCCGCCCGCCGGACGCCGTCGTGCTCGACGTGATGCTGCCCGACACCGACGGCTTCGACGTCTGCCGCAAGATCCGCGCCCGCTCCAACCTCCCCATCCTCATGCTCACCGCGCGTGGCGAAGAGACCGACCGCATCGTCGGGCTGGAAATCGGCGCCGACGACTATCTCGGCAAACCCTTCAGCCCGCGCGAACTGGCGGCGCGGCTGAAGGCGCTGCTGCGCCGCGCCCGCTCGTCCGTCCAGCAGATGGAGTTGCTGCGTTTCGGCGGACTGGAGATCGACCGCGACCGCCGGATCGCCACCATCGACGGCCAGGAAACGGCGCTGACCGGCTATCAGTTTTCATTGCTCGTCGTTCTCGCCGAAAACGCGGGACGCGTGCTCAGCCGCGATCGGCTGATGGAGATGGTCAAGGGCGAGGAACTCGAAGCCTTCGATCGCTCCATCGACGTGCATATCTCCCGCATCCGGGCGGCGATCGAGAAAGACCCGAAAAATCCGCGTCGCATTCTCACCTTGCGCGGCTCGGGCTATCTCTTCGCCCGTAATCAGGACGAGGGTTGAACCTTGGTCGCCTCCCGCCTGTTTCTCAAGATCTATCTGACCGTGCTCGGCTGCCTGGCGCTGGTGGTGGTGACGCTCAGCGCGCTGGCCTTTCTCGGCCGGCTCGACGCCAATCGCGGCCCGCTCGAACAGAGCGTCAGCAAGCTCGCCGCTTCGGTGCTGAGCGCCGATGTGCCGCTTGCCCAGCGCCAGGCCATGCTCGATCGCCTCGCCCGCGCCTTCGACGCCGATATCGCCATCTTCGACGCCGGGGACGCTTCGTCCAGGGGGCTGGCGAGCGCATCGCCGGGCTCGACTCCGATGACGCCTGGAGCCGAAAGACCGACCGTTTCCGGGCCTTCCGGATCGAATTGCCCGAGGGCGCAACGCTGATCGCCTATGTGCCCCGCCGCTTCGCGCCGCCGCGCGGCCATCTCGTCGGGCTGTTTCTGTTGACCGCCCTGCTGGTCGGACTCGGCGCCTATCCCGTCGTCCGTCACCTGACCCGCAGGCTCGACCACCTCAGGGGCAGCATGGACGCTGGGGCAATGGCGACCTATCCGTCCGCGCGCCGGTGCATGGCCGCGACGAGGTCGCCGCCGTCGCCCGCACCTTCAATCTCGCCGCCGATCGCATCGAGGCGCTGGTGACGTCGCAAAAGAGCCTGCTCGCCAACGCCAGCCACGAGCTGCGCTCGCCGCTCGCCCGTCTCCGGCTCGCGGTCGAGATGCAGGAGCTGGCGCGAACCGAAAAGACCCGCGACGAGATCATCCGCAATCTGGCCGAACTCGACGACATCGTCGAGGAAATCCTGCTGAAGAGTCGTCTCGGCGGCGAGCGCCCGCCGCCGCTCGACCAATCGGTCGATCTCCTGGCGCTGGTCAGCGAAGAAGCGGCCGTGACGGGCGCCGCCGTGGAAGGCGACGCCGGGATTGTCATAGGCAACGAGAAACTTCTGCGCCGGCTGATCCGCAACCTGCTGCAGAATGCCGAACGCCATGGCGCTTCGCCGGTGTCGGTGACGCTCGGCGTCGAAGGCAACGCCGCAATCCTGCGGGTTCGCGATCATGGATCCGGCATCGCGCCCGAAGATCGCGCCAGGGTGTTCGAACCTTTCTATCGCCCATCCGGCCGCAGCGAGGCGGATGGCGGCTGGGGCCTCGGCCTGTCGCTGGTCTGGGAAATCGCCCGGCTGCATCGCGGATCGGTGACGATCGAGGATGTCGACGGACCCGGCGTCTGTTTCCGCGTCGCGATCGACAAGGGCCAATCAGGCCGCGTCCTCTAGGATGAGATCGTCGGTCGGCGCAACGCGAAGCCAGCCGCGGTCCGCCCGCCTGTCGTCGTCGCTCAAGACGAGGCTGTCGACGAGGCGACGCCAGCCCGGATGATTGATCCGGCCGCGAACGACGGCGTCGATCCGGCTCATGGCCGCGGCTTCACGCTCCGTCATGCAAAGACGGCCGCGCTCCAGCCTGTCTCTCACGATGCGGTAGACGAAGTCGAGGTCATCGACCGATATGCCGCTGCGCTTGGCTGAGCGCTGCGCGGCGTAAGCGCCCTCGCCGGTTTCCAACGCCAGGCGCAACTGGTCGAGCGCAAGCGCCGCCAAGCTATCCGCACGAGCGCCGGCGAGTTCCATCGTATGCAGCAGAAGATCGAGTTCGTCGGCGTCGCCGATCACGCCTTCCGGCGCGATCATCGCCATCAGGAAGTCGGCGCGGTCGGCGTCGGGATTGCGGCGGAAATCGCCGCCTCGCGTAAAAATCCGGCCATGACCTCAACGAACCATCGGCTCCAATCGAGGCTCTTCTCCTGGGCGGAGCGGTGAATCAACAATATGCGCCAGGCGTCCGTCTCGCTCTGGAGGCCTGCCGGAAACATCCATCTGCGCAGCATCTGCACATCGTCTCGCGTCAGCCGCGGTTTCCCGGCGAGCGCCGAGGCGGGATAACGCAACGTCAACTCCAACATCGAAGCAGCTCCCGCTTCATCATGAAGCGCGAGCAATCTCGCAGCCTAAGGTAAATTTGAACCCAATCGAAAGGGTGAACCTTCGGTTAATCCTGAACCGCCACCCGGATCTCGTCGCGTCGCGCGCTCCAGATGATGTAGAGGCCCGATCCGATGATCACGGCGACGCCGAGCCATTTGGAGAGATTGGGAAAATCCCCGAACAGCAGATAACCGAGCGCGGTGGCCGAGATGATTTCGAAATATTGAAAGGGCGCCAGCACCGATACCGGCGCCAGCCGAAAGGCCTTGACGACCAGCAGATGGCCATAGCCCGACAGTCCCCGAGCAGGAGTAGAATCCCGAAACTGAACAGCCCATCCGGCAGCGCCATCTGAAAATCGCCCCAGCCGGCGGTGTCCCCGAGCACGAGCACGGCCCCCATGAACAACGAGCCTCCGACGCCTGACAGCGTCTGCATGGTGAGCGGCGGATCAGCCTCGCCGATCGCGCGGTTGAGGAACAGATAGAGCGCGAAGAGGAACGCGCAGGCGACCGGCAGCAGGGCCGTCAAGCCGAACAAACGGAAACTGGGCTGGATGACGATCATAGCGCCCCCGAAGCCGATCAGGATTGCGACCCAACGCTTCCAGCCGACCTTCTCGCCGAGGATCCAGGCCGACATCGCCGTCAGCATAAAGGGCTCGACGAAATAGATCGCGAAGACGTCGGCGAGCGGCATATATTTGACCGCGGTGAAAAACAGAAGCGTCGCCGCCGCATGCAGCGCCCCGCGCAGCAGGTTCATCCAGGGACGCTTGGCGACAAAGGCCCCGCGACCGGCCACCGTCACCAGAAGCGGCAGCGTCAGCGCCGTCTGGAAGAAGAAGCGGTAGAAGGTCACCTGTCCCGGCGACATGGCCTGCACATTGGCCATATATTTGGCGATGGCGTCCATGCAGGGCAGGATCATCATGGCCCCGGCCATGATGAGAAGCCCGCGGATGAGGGAGGAGTTTGGCGGCGACGATGTGATGGAGGTCATGAGGGACTCGAACCGGATTCGTGCGCGCAATCTAGCGAAGGCCGTGGCCTGACACACGCGATAAAAGCGGTCTGGCGTTGAATAGTCTTCAATCTCAGAACCAGCCGACCTTCATCACGCCCTGACGACCGCCGCCCCGCCTCACCTCCCCGCCGCGATCCGCGCCGCCATGCGGTCGGCCATCATGATCGTGGGCGCATTGGTGTTGCCGCCGATCAGCGTCGGCATGACCGAGGCGTCGATGACGCGCAGCCGCTCCATACCCCTGACCTTCATTGCCTCGGGATCGACGACCGACAGCGCGTCGACGCCCATTCGGCAGGTTCCGACCGGGTGATAAATCGTGTCCGCCCGCGCCCGGATCTGTCTGAGGATCTCCGCATCGCTCAGTTCGGCAAAGGGATGGAGATCGCGGCCCCTGACGGCGTCGAGCGCCGGCTTGGACATGATGTCGAGCATCCGGCGAATGCCGGTGATCAGCAGCGCCTCGTCGCGGGCGTCGCTCAGATAGCGCGGATCGATCCTGGGCGGCAGTCTGGCATCGGGACCATGCAGCCCCACCTCGCCGCGGCTGAACGGCCGGAGCACGCAGACATGGCCGGAATAGCCCCGCGGCAGATGCAGCTTGCGGGCGTGATTTTCCAAGAGGCCGATGACGAAATGGAGTTGCAGGTCGGGAATGGCGACCTTGGACGACGAGCGGAAGAAGGCGCCCACTTCGGCGACCGGCGAGGCGCAGAGCCCGGCACCATCCTTCCGCCAGCGCAGCATTTCCCTGGCGATCGTCATCAACCCTGACGGCGTCAGCCCCACCGTGTCGGCCCCGTTGGAGCGGGTGGCGTGGACATAGTCGAGATGATCCTGAAGGTTTTCGCCCACGCCCGGCAGGTCATGCGCGACCTCGACCCCCGCCCCTTGAGCTTGGCCCCAGGGCCAATGCCGGACAGCAGCAACAGATGCGGCGAGCCGAAGGCGCCGGAGCACAGGATCACCTCGCGCCGCGCCCTCACTTCGTGTCTCTGGCCACCGCGCCTGACGACCACGCCGCGTGCGGTTCGTCCTTCGAGGAGCAATCGTTCGGCATGCGAGCCCGTGAGCACCTCGAGATTGGGCCGTCCCATGACAGGATGCAGATAGGCCGCCGCCGCCGAGCAGCGTTCGCCCTTTTTCGGCCCTTCCCAGAACTGCGTCACCTGATAGAGGCCGGCGCCCTCCTGCTCCGGCCCGTTGAAATCGTCTTTGAGCGGCAGGCCCGCCTGGCGGCAGGCTTCGATGAAGCGGGCGGAGACCTGTCGCGGCGTCTGCTGTTCGCCCACCTGCAGAGGACCTGAGCCGCCATGCAGCCGGCTGTCGCCGCGCTGATTGCCCTCCGTCTTCACGAACCAGGGCAGCACCTCGCGCCAGGACCAGCCGGCGCAGCCGAGCTGCGCCCAGCGATCGTAATCGCTCGGATGGCCGCGGACATATAGCATGGCGTTGATGGCGCTCGATCCGCCGAGCGCCTTGCCGCGCGGCTGGAAGCCGCGCCGACCATTCAGCTTCTCCTGTGGTTCGGTGAACAGCGCCCAATTGTTGTATTTCGGCTTGCCGCTGATCATGGCGACGATGCCGAGCGGCATGCGGATGGCGAGATCGCGGCCCTCGCCGCCAGCCTCGATCAGGCAGACGGTCACCTCAGGCCTCTCGCTCAACCGCGCCGCAAGCACGGAACCCGCCGATCCTCCACCGACGATGACATAGTCGAACTCCATGACGTGATCCTCCCCGACCCTAGAATTGTTCTCGCTTACGTAAAGGTCAACCGCTTCTTGACAGCGTTACGACGGCGGCGTCAGACGCGCCGTTATTTTACGCTTTCAGGCTTGCCCCGCCGGCCTCCGATATGTTCTCTAGCCGCAAAACAATTGTCATCCGCCAATGGAGGATTCCCATGGACGTTCGCGCCGCCGTGGCCGTGCAAGCCGGCAAACCGCTCGAAATCATGACCGTTCAGCTCGAAGGCCCGCGCGCCGGCGAAGTGCTGATCGAGGTCAAGGCGACCGGAATCTGCCACACCGACGACTTCACGCTGTCGGGCGCCGATCCCGAAGGCCTGTTCCCCGCTATCCTCGGCCATGAAGGCGCCGGCGTCGTCGTCGATGTCGGCCCGGGCGTGACCTCGGTGAAGAAGGGCGATCACGTGATCCCGCTCTACACGCCGGAATGCCGCTCCTGCCCGTCCTGTCTCAGCCGCAAGACCAATCTCTGCACCGCGATTCGCTCGACCCAGGGCCAGGGCGTGATGCCCGACGGCACCAGTCGCTTCTCGATCGGTAAGGACAAGATCCATCACTATATGGGCTGCTCCACCTTCGCCAATTACACCGTGCTGCCGGAAATCGCCGTGGCCAAGGTGCGCGAAGACGCGCCCTTCGACAAGATCTGCTATATCGGTTGCGGCGTCACCACCGGCATTGGCGCGGTCATCAACACCGCGCAGGTGGAGATGGGCGCAACCGCCATCGTCTTCGGTCTCGGCGGCATCGGCCTCAACGTCATCCAGGGCCTGCGCCTCGCCGGCGCCGACATGATCATCGGCGTCGACATCAACAATGACAAGAAGGCCTGGGGCGAGCGCTTCGGCATGACCCACTTCGTCAATCCGAAGGAAGTCGAGGGCGACATCGTCCCCTATCTCGTCAACATGACCAAGCGCGGCGCGGACCAGATCGGCGGCGCCGACTACACTTTCGACTGCACCGGCAACACCAAGGTGATGCGCCAGGCGCTCGAAGCGTCGCATCGCGGCTGGGGCAAATCGGTCGTCATCGGCGTCGCCGGCGCCGGCCAGGAAATCTCCACCCGTCCGTTCCAGCTGGTCACCGGCCGCAGCTGGATGGGCACCGCCTTCGGCGGCGCGCGCGGCCGCACCGACGTGCCGAAGATCGTCGACTGGTACATGGACGGCAAGATCCAGATCGATCCGATGATCACCCACACCATGCCGCTCGAAGACATCAACAAGGGTTTCGACCTGATGCACTCAGGCGAAAGCGTGCGCGGAGTCGTGGTTTACTGATCATGCTGGGCTTCCTGAAAGATTGGAAGCTGAAGCTGAGATACGGAAGGCTGAAAACGGCCTTCCGGCACTTTACCGTGATTGCCGATGGACTGATTGTCGAGAGCAACAGCGATTTCGGCACAGAGAAAGACATGGCAGCCGTTTTCTCCATGAAGGTCTGGGCTACCGACACCGAAGAAGCCATCCAAATGGCGAAAGTGATCGGTTGGGACGTCGGCTTTAACATGGCAGGAAAATGCGAAGTGTACACCACTGCGCCGGAACAGCCGCCGGGCGATAATCCGCATGGCTATGATCTGAAATTCTTTCCCTATATCGGCGACTAAGCGAATCATTGGGTAATGACGACGCGCCCACATCCCGCACGGAGAAATCCGCCGGGGTGATGAAGGAGAGCCGCGCGAAAGCGGGCATTCCTGGTAGTCTGTAGTCAGGCTTTGCTTCCGCGCGGCCTCGAAGCATGAACCGTGTTGGGAACCGGTTCACCTGACGCAGCCGACGCCGCCAGCAGAGGCGTCGATCGATTCGGAATCGTCTCGGCTTTGGCGAGGACCCGCCGAAACGACCGCTTCGTTTCCGCCTGCCCGCAAAGTCTCGCGAAACACTCCGGTGGCGGAACGGATAGAGGATAATTGAGCTTGGAAGTGCGGGGATGAAGTTTTTCGAAAATGAGACAGTAACCGACTTGGAACAGGCCAGTCTCCGCGGTTGCGGCACCGAAGGCCACAGTCGGCAGTAAAAATCCTGCCGCCAAGCCCCGACGGTAAAGCGGCTCCAACGGATATCACGACCTGGACGGTTCTGGGTTATTGCGGATGTCGGATCCTGTGGAAAAGCGCGAGTTCGACACCGTGATAGTCGTTCCGGCCGAATTCCACAAAGCCGAGCTTTTGAGCCAACGCAATCGACGGCGTATTGATGGGGTCGATCATGCAGACCACACGGTTTCCTTCCGGGCGTTTGTCCATCCAGGCCAGCGCCGCCTGTTTGGCTTCGCGCGCAAGCCCCTGTCCCTGTAAACCGTTGGCGATCTTCCACATCGCTTCGGGCGCCTGATCGAAAAGCGGTCCGTGACCACGTTTGAAATAGGCGAAACCCACTTCGCCGCAGATTGCGCTCGTCTCACGATCCACGGCCACAAACGGGCCGAAACCAAAGCACTGCCAATGGCCTATCCATCGCAACAACCGGGCGAACACCTGTTCTTCGTTCAGCACCGGCAGCGGCGATTTGATGTCGCCGCTCATCGATTGCGTCAGCCACATCGGCGCATAGGCGTCGAAATCCTCGAGCGCATGCGGTCGCAGCACGAGCCGTTCGGTGGCGATCATCATCCGTCTCCATCAACGACAAAAGCCGGGCATGAGGCCCGGCTTTCGAATGACGCCAGTCCAAAACCGATCAAGCGGCTTCGGCGGCCTTTTCGTTTTCGACGCGCTGCAGGTCAGCGGCGCCCTTGGCCGAAATGTCGCGATCGACGAATTCGATCACGGCCAGCGGCGCGTTGTCGCCGTGGCGGAAGCCGGCCTTCATGATGCGAAGGTAGCCGCCGTTGCGGTTGGCGTAGCGCGGAGCGATCGCGGCGAAGAGCTTGGCGACGAGTTCCGAGCTGCCGATCTGCGAGATGGCCTGACGACGAGCGTGCAGGTCGCCCTTCTTGCCGAGCGTCACCAGCTTTTCCACGATCGGGCGAATTTCCTTCGCCTTCGGCAGGGTGGTGACGATCTGTTCGTGTTCGATCAGCGAAGCCGCCATGTTGGCGAACATCGCCTTGCGGTGGCTGGCGGTTCTGTTGAGCTTGCGGCCCGAATTTCCGTGGCGCATGGCTATACTCCTTTAAGCGCAGGTCTCAGATCTTGCGAGCCTGCCGTTTCCTGGCACAAGCAGGAACAAGTCCTGCCGTTTGTCTGGGAAAGGCAAGCGAGCCTGCCTTTTGTTTTTCAGTACTGGTCTTCGTAGCGCTTGGCGAGCTCTTCGATGTTCTCCGGCGGCCATGCAGGCACTTCCATGCCGAGATGCAGGCCCATGGAGGCGAGAACTTCCTTGATCTCGTTCAGCGACTTGCGACCGAAGTTCGGAGTGCGGAGCATCTCGGCTTCGGTCTTCTGGATGAGATCGCCGATATAGACGATGTTGTCGTTCTTGAGGCAGTTCGCCGAACGCACCGACAGTTCGAGCTCGTCGACCTTCTTGAGGAGGGCCGGGTTGAACGCGAGTTCGGTGATCGCCTCTTCTTCGGCTTCCTTCTGCGGCTCGTCGAAGTTGACGAACACGGAGAGCTGGTCCTGAAGAATGCGAGCCGCAAAAGCGACGGCGTCCTCACCGGTGACGGAACCATCGGTCTCGATGGTCATGGTCAGCTTGTCATAGTCGAGAACCTGGCCTTCGCGGGTGTTTTCCACCTTGTAGGACACTTTCTTGACCGGAGAGAACAGGCTGTCCACCGGGATGAGGCCGATCGGCGCATCTTCCGCACGGTTGCGATCGGCGGGAACATAGCCCTTGCCGTTGGCGACCGTGAATTCCATGCGGATCTCCGCGCCCTCGTCGAGAGTGCAGATCGGATGGTTCGGATTGAGGATCTCGATGTCGCCGACCGTCTGGATATCTCCAGCGGTGACCACGCCCGGACCCTGCTTGCGCACGACCATACGCTTGGGATCGTCGCCATCCATCTTGATGGCGATTTCCTTGATGTTGAGCACGATGTCCGTGACGTCTTCGCGAACGCCGGGAATCGAGGAGAATTCATGCAGCACGCCGTCGATCTGCACCGCCGTGACGGCGGCGCCGCGCAGCGACGACAGCAGGATGCGGCGGAGCGCATTGCCGAGCGTCAGGCCGTAACCACGCTCGAGCGGCTCGGCGACCAGGGTCGCCTTGATCCGGCTCGAGGAGGTGAACTCGACCTTGTTCGGCTTGATGAGTTCCTGCCAGTTCTTCTGAATCATGTGGTTTGACCTTCCATTCGCGCCACCATCCAATCGTGGCGATCGACATCGAGGAAAACCGGCCCGGGCCAAAACCCGAACCGGCCGTTATTGATGATCAGACGCGGCGCTTCTTGCGCGGACGGCAGCCATTGTGCGGGATCGGCGTGACGTCGCGAATCGAAGTGATGGTGAAACCGGCGGCCTGCAGGGCGCGCAGCGCGGATTCACGGCCCGAACCGGGGCCGCAGACTTCGACTTCCAGCGACTTCATGCCGTGTTCCTGGGCCTTCTTGGCGCAGTCTTCAGCGGCGACCTGAGCGGCGAACGGGGTCGACTTGCGCGAACCCTTGAAACCCTTCGCGCCGGCAGACGACCAGGCGATCGCGTTGCCCTGGGCATCGGTGATCGTGATCATCGTGTTGTTGAAGGTGGAGTTCACGTGGGCGACGCCCGACGAAATGTTCTTGCGTTCCCTACGGCGAACGCGAGCGGCTTCCTTGGCCATTTTTAGTCCTTTCGTTGATCTCTTCACCGCCGTAACACCAGCGGCTACACCATCCTCGCCATAGCATTTAGGCGGTGGACGCCGGGAACCGGCATCCGCCGCCTATTGGCTGCGGCAAGGAGGAATTACTTCTTCTTGCCGGCGATCGCCTTGGCCGGACCCTTGCGGGTGCGGGCGTTGGTGTGCGTGCGCTGACCGCGCACCGGCAGGGAGCGGCGATGACGCAGGCCGCGATAGCAGCCGAGGTCCATCAGACGCTTGATGTTCATCGAGGTCTCGCGACGCAGGTCGCCTTCGACCTGGTAGTCGCGGTCGATCGTCTCACGGATCTGCAGGACTTCCGCATCAGTGAGCTGATGCACGCGACGGTCGGCAGCGATGCCGGCCTTCTCGATGATTTCCTGAGCAAATTTCGGACCGATCCCGTGAATATAGGTCAGCGCGATGACGACGCGCTTCTGAGTCGGGATGTTGACGCCAGCGATACGGGCCACACCTATTCTCCTTGCATTCCGCTTGCCATCCGGCAATCGGTTGTTGTTTCACGACCGCGTACGGCCGCCTGTTGCCTTTTATCCGGTTCGCTTCATGTCAAAAACGACCGCAACGGGTTTTCCCACTTCAGGGGAAATCCGCGCCGATCGCTTTAAATCTTTCGCGAGTTGGCGCGTCATTAGCGGAAAAGCCTTAAAAAGGCAACCTTCCGCTAAAAGTTTTTGGATGTCACACGCGCGAAAGAATCGTTTCGATCGCTGCCGTTACTTCATCGATCGGAGCCATGCCGTCAACCGGCTTGAGCAATCCCTTGGCGTGATAATAGCCGATGAGCGGCGACGTCTTCTTGTAATAGTCCTGAAGACGGGTGGTCATGGTCTCGGCGTTGTCGTCGGGGCGACGTTTGAAGGAATGGCCGCCGCACTTGTCGCAGACGCCCTCCACCTTCGGCTGGTGATTCTTGTCGTGATAGCCCGCGCCGCAGGTGGCGCAGGTGTAACGACCAGACACGCGCTCGACGAGCACCGTGTCATCCACCTGCATCTCGATGACGACATCGAGCTTCATGCCCTTGGCCGACAACATCGCATCGACGGAATCGGCCTGAACCAGCGTGCGCGGATAACCGTCGAGGATGAAACCCCTGGCGCAATCGGCCTGGTCGATCCTCTCCGAAACGATGGCGTTGACGATATCGTCCGACACCAGATTGCCGGCGTCCATCACAGCCTTTGCGCGCTTGCCGACTTCGGTCCCCTGAACGACGGCCGCCCGCAACATGTCCCCCGTCGAAAGCTGCGGGATGCCGTGCTTTTCGACGATACGCTGGGCCTGGGTGCCTTTGCCGGCCCCCGGAGGCCCCAACAGAATAAGCCTCATTATCCCCTCTTCCCTCCCCGGAGTTTCGATTTCTTGATGAGCCCCTCATACTGGGTCGCGATGAGGTGGCCCTGGATCTGCGCAACCGTATCCAGAGTAACACTAACCACGATCAAAAGCGAAGTACCACCAAGGTAGAACGGGACGCCGGTTTGAGCGATCAGAATTTCGGGCAGCAGAAAGACAGACGATGATCAAATAGGCCGCGCCGATCACCGTGATGCGGGTCAGCACATAATCGATATATTCGGCGGTCCGCTCACCCGGACGGATGCCCGGAATGAAGCCGCCATGCTTCTTGAGATTGTCGGCCGTGTCTTTCGGATTGAAGACGATCGCGGTGTAGAAGAAGGCGAAGAAGCCGATCAGGGCCGCATAGAGCAGCATATAGAGAGGCTGGCCGTGGCCGAGCGCGGCGACGATCGCCGTCGCCCAGTCCGGCAGCGCGCTGGAGCCGGAGAAGCCGGCAAGCGTGGCTGGCAAGAGCAGAAGCGACGAGGCGAAGATCGCCGGAATGACGCCGGCCGTGTTGAGCTTGAGCGGCAGATGCGAAGTATCGCCCTGGAACATCCGGTTGCCGACCTGCCGCTTCGGATACTGGATCAACAGCCTGCGCTGGGCGCGCTCGAAGAAGACGATCATGGCGATCGCGGCAATCGCGACCACGATGACGACCAGGATGATCGCCGTGGACAGCGTGCCCGTGCGGCCGAGTTCAAGCGTGTTGGCCAGCGCATGCGGAAGAGCCGCGACGATGCCGGCGAAGATGATCAGCGAAATGCCGTTGCCGATGCCGCGCGAGGTGATCTGCTCGCCCAGCCACATCAGGAACATGGTGCCGCCGAGAAGCGTGACGACCGTGGAAATGCGGAAGAACCAGCTCGGATCGGCGACGATCCCCTGCCCGGCTTCCATCGACACCGCGATGCCGTAGGCCTGCAGCGCGCCGAGAATCACCGTGCCGTAGCGGGTGTACTGGTTGATCATCTTACGGCCCTGCTCGCCCTCTTTCTTGAGCTGCTCGAGCGCAGGCACGACGGAGGTCATCAGCTGGACGATGATCGAAGCGGAGATATAGGGCATGATGCCCAGGGCGAAGATCGCCATGCGGCTGACGGCGCCGCCGGAGAACATGTTGAAGAGGCCGAGAATGCCGCCCGCCTGCGACTGGAAGGCGTTTGCGAAGGCGTCGGGATTGATGCCTGGCAGCGGGATATAGGTGCCGAGGCGATACACGAGAAGTGCGCCAAGGGTGAACCAAATACGCTTTTTAAGTTCTTCAGCTTTCGAAAATGTCGAAAAGCTCAGATTGGACGCAAGCTGTTCCGCTGCAGAAGCCATAACTCTCTCCGCAAAACCAAACTCCCGCGGCGAAAACCGGGGACTGGCGGGGTCTTTCCTGTCGAATGAACCGGAAGCGGGCGGCGATGGACATCAACACGGCCTCACCTCTGGCGAATGGCCCGGACCGTCTCAAAAGACGGAATCCGGTCGTGAGGCATTCATATAGAAGCAAAAACGCCCGGTGTGAAGCACACCGGGCGTCTTATTCATCAACTTACTCGGCGGCGGCTGCTTCGCCGAGGATCTTGACCGAACCGCCGGCCTTTTCGACCTTCTCGACGGCCGGCTTGGAAACGCCGGACACTTCGAAGGAGACCTTCGCGGTCAGTTCGCCGTCGGACAGGAGGCGGACGCCGTCCTTAATGCGGCGGATCACGCCGGCGGCCTTGAGAGCGGCGGCGTCGACGGTCTTGGAGACGTCGAGCTTGCCGGCGTCAACAGCCTGCTGCACCCGGCCGAGCGACACGATGACGTAGTCGGCGGCGAAGATGTTGGTGAAGCCGCGCTTCGGCAGGCGGCGATAGATCGGCATCTGGCCGCCTTCGAAACCGTTGATGGCGACGCCCGAACGGGCCTTCTGACCCTTCACGCCGCGACCGCCGGTCTTGCCGGTGCCGGAACCGATACCACGGCCAACGCGCTTGCGCGACTTCAGCGCGCCTTCATTGTCCTTGACTTCGTTCAGTTTCATTGTCGTGTCTCCGTCTTACTTATCGTCGACGATGCGCACGAGGTGGCTGACCTTGGCAATCATGCCACGGACAGACGGCGTGTCTTCGAGCGTACGGGTGCGGTGCATCTTGTTGAGACCGAGGCCGATCAGGGTCTTTTCCTGACGGTCGGGACGACGGATCGGCGAACCGATCTGCTCAACGGTGATCGTCTTCTTTGCTTCAGCCATCTTGCGAATCCTTATTCTTCGGAAGCAGCGGCGGCGCCGATGGACGCGCGACGGTTCTGAAGCGTCGCGTACTTGATGCCGCGCTGAGCAGCGATGTCCTTCGGGTGAACCTGGTTCTTCAGGGCGTCGAAGGTGGCGCGAACCATGTTGTAGGGGTTCGACGAACCGGTCGACTTGGCGACGACGTCATGAACGCCGAGCGTTTCGAAGACGGCGCGCATCGGGCCGCCGGCGATGATGCCGGTACCGGCCTTGGCCGAACGCAGCAGAACCTTGCCGGCGCCATGGCGACCGTTGACGTCGTGATGCAGCGTGCGACCGTCGCGCAGCGGCACGAAAATCAGATCGCGCTTGGCGGCTTCGGTGGCCTTGCGGATGGCTTCCGGCACTTCGCGCGCCTTGCCATGACCAAAGCCGACGCGGCCCTTCTGGGTCGCCGACGACGACGAGCGGCAAAGCCGAAACGACGGCCGCCCTTCACCACCTTGGCGACGCGATTGATGGCGACCAGCTTGTCGACGAACTCGCTGTCGCGCTCTTCACGGTTCGAACGCTCGTCGCGCGAACCACGCTTTTCCTGTGCCATTGTCCTTTTCCTTTTTCTTTTCCGGGTGCAAACGGCAGTTTACATAAAAGCCCTGGGTCCTCGAAAAGGCTCCAGGGCCGGTTCAATGAAGCTGGGCTTCAAAGGGGAAGAGCCCGGCGGACCGGGCTCGACATCAGAAGTTCAGACCACCTTCGCGGGCTGCATCGGCGAGAGCCTTGATGCGGCCGTGATAGATGAAGGCGCCGCGGTCGAAGACCACGTCCTTCACGCCCGCTGCAACGGCGCGCTCGGCGACGAGCTTGCCCACAGCGGCGGCGGCGGAAACATCGGCGCCCGTCTTCAGCGAAGAACGGAGACCGGCGTCGAGCGTCGAAGCGGCGGCGAGAGTGCGGCCGGCCACGTCGTCGATGATCTGCGCGTAGATGTTCTTGGAAGAACGATGCACGGACAGACGCGGACGACCATTGGCGACAGCCTTGATCTGACGGCGGACGCGGCTTG
Source organism: Rhizobium sp. G21 (assembly GCF_014158035.1). Taxonomy (GTDB): domain Bacteria; phylum Pseudomonadota; class Alphaproteobacteria; order Rhizobiales; family Rhizobiaceae; genus Rhizobium_E. Next base: position 590,374 of record NZ_JACFXW010000001.1, read on the forward strand.
CGCGCTGCACGAGCTTTTCTTTAGTGCTAGCCATTTTGCGTCTTCCTTACTTCTTCTTGCCTTCCTTGCGGACAATGCGCTCCCCGGCGTATTTCACGCCCTTGCCCTTATAGGGCTCGGGACCGCGATATTCGCGGATCTCGGCAGCGACCTGACCGACCACCTGCTTGTTGATGCCCGTGACGACGATTTCCGTCGGCTTGGGGCAAGCAAGCGAGATGCCTTCCGGCGGCTGATAGATCACATCGTGGGAGAAGCCGAGCTGAAGCTGCAGGTTCTTGCCCTGCATCGCGGCGCGGTAACCGACGCCGGTGATTTCGAGCTTCTTCTCATAGCCGTCCTTCACACCCTTGAACAGATTTTCGATCATGGTGCGGGACATGCCCCACTTTGCGCGGGCGTCCTTCGATTCGTTGGCCGGAGCCACCGCAACCGTGTTGTTTTCATAGGACAGAACGACTTCGTCATTCGCGACGAAAACGAGTTCGCCCTTCGGGCCCTTTGCCGTTACCTTCTGTCCTTCGACAGTGGCGGTCACGCCTGCAGGCACCTGAACGGGCTTTTTACCGATACGAGACATTTTTCTTACCTGTCTGTTCGTTACGCGAAACCGTCGGCTCGATCAGAAGATCGAGCAGAGCAGTTCGCCGCCAACATTCTGTTCACGAGCCTGGTGATCGGCCATCACACCCTTCGGAGTCGAAAGGATGGTGATGCCGAGACCGTTCGCGACCTGCGGAATGGACTTGACCGAGACATAGACCCGGCGGCCCGGCTTGGACACGCGGTCGATCTTGCGGATCACCGGCGCGCCTTCGTAGTACTTCAGCTCGATGTTGAGCTCGGACTTGCCGTTCTCGAAATCGACCTTGCTGTAGCCACGGATGTAGCCTTCCGCCTGCATCACGTCGAGGACGCGAGCGCGGAGGTTGGAGGCCGGCGTGGAAACCGACGACTTGCGACGGGCAACGCCGTTGCGGATACGGGTGAGCATATCACCCAAGGGATCAGACATGGACATCGCTTGCCCTCCTTACCAGCTGGACTTCACAATGCCGGGGATCTGCCCGAAGTTGCCGAGCTGGCGCAGAGCCACACGCGACATCTTGAGCTTCCGGTAGAATGCGCGCGGACGACCAGTCACTTCGCAACGATTGCGAATGCGGGTCTTGGAGCCGTTGCGCGGCATTTCGGCCAGCTTGAGGGTAGCCCGGAACCGGTCTTCGATCGGAAGCTCGCGATTCTGGATGATTGCCTTCAGCTTGGCCCGCTTGTTGGCCTGCTGGGCAACCAGCTTACGGCGGCGCTTGTTTTTCTCAACTGCGCTCGTTTTCGCCATTGGTTTTTCCTTTTCTACGCTCGTCGTTACGGTTACTGACGGAACGGGAAGTTGAACTCTTTCAACAGAGCCCGAGCTTCGTCGTCGGTCTTCGCCGTCGTGCAAACGATGATGTCCATGCCCCACATCTGATCAACCTTGTCGTAGTTGATTTCCGGGAACACGATGTGCTCCTTGATGCCCATGGCGAAATTGCCGCGACCATCAAAGCTCTTCGGATTCAGGCCGCGGAAGTCGCGAACGCGCGGCAGCGCGATGTTGACCAGGCGATCCATGAATTCAAACATGCGGGCGCCGCGCAGGGTGACCTTCGCGCCGATCGGCATGCCTTCGCGGACCTTGAAGCCTGCAATCGAATTGCGGGCCCGCGTGACGACGGCCTTCTGGCCGGCGATCGCCGAGAGGTCCTGGGCGGCCACGGTCGGCTTCTTCGAGTCAGCCGTCGCTTCGCCGACGCCCATGTTGATGACGATCTTGTCCAGACGGGGATCATCATTTCATTGGCGTAGTTGAACTGCTCCTGCAACGCCTTGCGGATGCGGGAGACGTATTCCGTCTTGAGCCGGGGCTCGTACTTAGCTTCAGCCATCGATGGACACTCCCGAACGCTTGGCAACGCGGACCTTCTTGTCGCCTTCGACCTTGAAACCGACGCGGGTCGGCTTGCCGTCCTTGGGGTCGGCGATCGCGATGTTCGACAGATGGATCGGAGCTTCCTTGGTGATGATGCCGGCTTCCTGCGAAGCGCTCTGGCGCTGGTGGCGCTTGACGACATTGATCCCGCGGACGATGGCGCGATCTTCCTTGGGAATGACCTGGAGGACTTCGCCGGAACGGCCCTTGTCCTTGCCGGTCAGAATGACGACCTTGTCGCCCTTACGAATTTTTTGCATCTCAGTCGTTCCTCGATAATTACAAAACTTCAGGAGCCAGCGAGATGATCTTCATGTGGTTCTTGGCGCGGAGTTCGCGCGGAACCGGTCCGAAGATACGGGTGCCGATCGGCTCTTTCTTGTTGTCGATGAGAACGGCTGCATTCGTGTCGAAGCGGATCACGCTGCCGTCGGCGCGGCGGATGTCCTTGGCGGTCCGAACCACCACGGCCTTCATCACGTCGCCCTTCTTCACGCGCCCACGCGGGATGGCTTCCTTGATCGAGACGACGATGATGTCGCCGATCGAAGCGTATTTACGCTTGGAGCCGCCCAGCACTTTGATGCACATGACACGACGGGCGCCGGAATTGTCCGCCACGTCGAGGTTTGTTTGCATCTGAATCATGTCAGGTCGCCTTCTTGTTATGACCGGAACGGTTGGACAGGACCCGAAGGTCGAATCCCCTGATCCGGCTTGTCGATCCAAGTTTCACTGGAATGGGCGCGTCTTATAGAAAACACGCCCGAAATCAAGTCTTTTTCAAAAAGACTTCACGCCCGGACGTTATTTCCGGGCGCGATGTTCAAAAGCATCAGGCTGAAACGGCTCAATTGTGAACCGTGACGACCTTCCAGCACTTGTCCTTGGAGATCGGCGCGCATTCCTCGATGGAAACGACGTCGCCCGTCTTCACGGTGTTGTTTTCGTCATGGGCCTTGTACTTCTTGGAACGGCGGACCGTCTTCTGAAGCAGCGGGTGGGCAAAGCGACGCTCGACGCGGACCACGACGGTCTTGTCGTTCTTGTCGCTGACGACGGTGCCCTGAAGAATGCGTTTCGGCATTTTTTATTCCTTCAAGCCTTGGCTTCGGCCGCCTTCTGGCGGGCGATGGTTTTGATGCGAGCAATATCCTTGCGCACTTCATCGATGCGGGCGGTCTTTTCGAGCTGACCGGTCGCCTTCTGGAAGCGAAGGTTGAACTGCTCTTTCTTGAGCTTGGCAAGCTCGTCGTTCAGCTGGTCGGCGCTCAACGCGCGAACATCAGACGCTTTCATTCGTCTTCTCCTTATTCGGCGATGCGCTGGACGAAGCGCGTCTTGACGGAGAGCTTCGCGGCGCCCAGGCGAAGGGCTTCGCGGGCAAGCTCTTCGCTCACGCCGTCGATCTCAAACATGATACGGCCGGGCTTGACGCGGCAAGCCCAGTATTCCACCGAACCCTTACCCTTACCCATGCGGACTTCGGTCGGCTTGGCGGTCACCGGAACGTCCGGGAACACGCGGATCCAGACGCGGCCGGCGCGCTTCATGTGGCGGGTGATCGCGCGGCGGGCCGCTTCGATCTGGCGGGCATTGACGCGATCCGGCTCCTGGGCCTTCAGGCCGTATTGACCGAAGGCGAGGTCAGAGCCACCCTTGGCGACGCCATGGATGCGGCCCTTGAACTGCTTGCGGTACTTCGTACGCTTTGGCTGCAACATTTTCTATTCTCCAACTCTGCCGTTACGCGTCAATTACGCGTTTTCGCGGCGGCGGTTGTTGTTGCCGCCCTGGTTGTCACCTTCCAGCGCACGACGCTCGGAGGCCATGGGATCATGCTCGAGGATTTCGCCCTTGAAGATCCAGACCTTGATGCCGCAGACGCCGAAAGCCGTATGGGCTTCAGCGACGCCGTAATCGATGTCGGCGCGCAGCGTATGCAGCGGCACGCGACCTTCGCGATACCATTCCGTGCGAGCGATTTCCGCGCCGCCGAGACGGCCGGCGCAGGTGATCTTGATGCCTTCGGCGCCAAGACGCATCGCGGACTGAACGGCGCGCTTCATGGCGCGGCGGAAAGCCACGCGGCGCTCGAGCTGCTGGGCGATCGACTGCGCGACGAGCGTGGAGTCGATTTCCGGCTTGCGCACTTCAACGATGTTGAGATGCGTCTCGGAGGACGTCATGTCCGAGATCTTCTTGCGAAGCTTCTCGATGTCGGCGCCCTTCTTGCCGATGATGAGACCCGGGCGAGCCGAGTGGATCGTGACGCGGCACTTCTTGTGCGGACGCTCGATGACCACCTTGGCGATGCCGGCGGACTTCAGTTCGTTCATCAGATAGGTCCGGATCGCCAGGTCTTCGTGAAGAAGCTGGCCGTATTCGGCGTTGTCTGCGAACCAGCGGCTGTCCCAGGTCCGGTTGATGCCGAGACGGAAGCCGATCGGATTGATTTTCTGACCCATTATGCAGCCTCCTCAGTGTCGGCAACTTCCCGGACGACGATCGTCAGGTGCGAAAACGGACGCTCGATGCGGGAAGCGCGGCCGCGGCCACGGGCGTGGAAGCGCTTCATCACCATCGACTTGCCGACATAGGCCTCGGAGACGACGAGCGAGTCGACATCGAGATCATGGTTGTTTTCGGCGTTGGCGATCGCCGATTCGAGGGTCTTCTTGACCGTCGAGGCGATGCGCTTGCGGGAGAATTCGAGCTCGGCGAGAGCGCGATCGACCTTCTTGCCGCGGATGAGCGCGGCAACCAGGTTGAGCTTCTGCGGGCTGACGCGGATCGTGCGGGCGACTGCCTGCGCTTCGTTGTCCTTGAGCCGGCGTTCGGTTTTAGCCTTGCCCATGATTACTTCCTCTTCGCCTTCTTGTCCGCGCCGTGACCGTAATAGGTCCGGGTCGGAGAAAATTCGCCGAACTTGTGTCCGACCATTTCTTCCGTGACCAGCACCGGAACGTGCTTGGCGCCGTTGTAGACCCCGAAGGTCAGACCAACGAACTGCGGGAGAATGGTGGAGCGACGGCTCCACATCTTGATGACTTCACTGCGGCCGCCTGCGCGCACCTTCTCAGCCTTCTTGAGAAGATATCCGTCGACAAACGGGCCTTTCCAAACTGAACGAGCCATTTAATGACTTCCTCTCTCAATTAGCGCTTGTGGCGCGAGCGCATGATGAACTTGTCGGTCGACTTGTTCGACCGGGTCCGCTTGCCCTTGGTGGGCTTGCCCCACGGGCTGACCGGGTGACGGCCGCCCGAAGTGCGACCTTCACCACCGCCGTGCGGGTGGTCGACCGGGTTCATCGCGACGCCGCGAACATGCGGACGCTTGCCCTTCCAGATCGAACGACCGGCCTTGCCGTCGTTCGTGTTGCCGTGGTCGGGGTTCGACACCGCGCCGATCGTGGCGAGGCAGGAACCATGCACCAGGCGCTGTTCGCCGGAGTTCAGGCGAAGGATCGCCATGCCCTGGTCGCGGCCGACCAGCTGCACATAGGCGCCGGCCGAACGAGCGATCTGGCCGCCCTTTGCCGGCTTCATTTCCACATTGTGGACGATGGTGCCGACCGGGATGGACTGAAGCGGCATGGTGTTGCCGGGCTTCACGTCCGCGCCCTTCAGAGAAGAGATCACCTTGTCGCCGGCAGCGAGACGCTGCGGGGCGATGATGTAGCTCAGCTCGCCGTCGTCATACTTGATGAGCGCGATGAAGGCGGTGCGGTTCGGGTCGTATTCCAGACGCTCGACGGTCGCTTCGACGTCGAACTTGCGACGCTTGAAGTCCACCAGGCGGTAGGAACGCTTGTGACCGCCGCCCTGGAAGCGCGCGGTGACGCGGCCGAGGTTGTTGCGGCCGCCCTTGGAGTGCAGGCCTTCGGTCAGCGACTTGACCGGCTTTGCCCTTGTGCAGGCCGGACCGGTCGACGATGACCAGCTGGCGCAGGCTCGGGGTGATCGGATTGAATGTTTTCAATGCCATTGTTCTATTCCTCAGAGGCCGGTGGTCACGTCGATGGACTGGCCTTCGACCAGCGTGACGATGGCCTTCTTGACGTCCTGCTGCTTGCCGATCGTGGCCTTGAAGCGCTTGACCTTGCCCTTGCGGATCAGGGTGTTCACGGCCTTGACCTTGACGCCGAAGAGAGCTTCGACGGCGGCCTTGATCTGCGGCTTGGAAGCGTCCTTCGCGACGTTGAAAACAACCTGGTTGTTTTCGGAGACGAGAGTGGACTTTTCCGTGATCGACGGGGTGCGGATCACATCATAGTGGCGAAGGTCAGTCATTTGAACCGCTCCTCGAGGGCTTCGACTGCAGCCTTGGACAGCACGAGCGTGTTGCGGCGCAGGATGTCGTAAACGTTGATGCCCTGAACCGGCAGCACATCCACGTTCGGAATGTTCTGAGCGGCGAGCTTGAAGTTGCTGTCCAGCTCGGCGCCGCCGATGAACAGCGCGTTGCTGAGGCCGAGACCGGCGAACGCATTGACGAGAACCTTGGTCTTGGCTTCGGCCGCCACCAGATTGTCGAGAACGATCAGGGTCTCGGACTTCGCCTTGGCCGAAAGGGCGTGGCGGAGCGCGAGAGCGCGGATCTTCTTGGGCAGGTCATGGGCATGGCTGCGGGTGACCGGACCATGGGCGCGACCACCGCCGCGGAACTGCGGAGCGCGAGCCGAATGGTGACGAGCGCGACCCGTACCCTTCTGCTTGTACATCTTCTTGCCCGTGCGAGAAATTTCGGCGCGGGTCTTGGTCTGATGCGTGCCCTGGCGCTTCTTGGCGAGCTGGTAGCGCACCATGCGCGCGATCAGGTCTTCGCGGGGCTCGAGGCCGAAAATGGCGTCGGAGACCGAGAGAGTGCCGGCGTCCTTGCCTTCGAGAGTCTTAACTACGAGATCCATATCGGCCCCCTTACTTCGCGCGGACGCCAGCCGGACGCGGAGCGTCAGCCGGTACGCCAGCCTTGACCGCGTCGCGGACCAGGATCCAGGAGCCCTTGGAGCCGGGAACGGCGCCGCGAACCAGGATCAGACCACGATCGTCATCGGTCGAAACCACTTCGAGATTCTGCGTGGTCACGCGGGTCGCGCCCATGTGGCCGGCCATCTTCTTGTTCTTGAAGACGCGGCCCGGATCCTGGCGGTTACCGGTAGAACCATGCGAACGGTGAGAGACGGACACGCCGTGCGTGGCGCGGAGACCGCCGAAATTGTGGCGCTTCATGGCGCCGGCGAAGCCCTTACCGATCGAAGTGCCGGTCACGTCGACCAGCTGTCCCGGAACGAAGTGGCTCGCGGCCAGTTCGGTGCCGACATCGAGAAGGTTCTCGGCGGACACGCGGAATTCTGCGAGCTTTGCCTTCGGCTCCACCTGCGCGAGAGCGAAGTTGCCGCGCATGGCCTTGGAAACATTCTTCACCTTGGCGACGCCCGCGCCAAGCTGAACGGCGGTGTAGCCGTTCTTGTCTTCGGTACGCTGGGCGACCACCTGGCAGCCTTCCATGCGCAAAACTGTGACGGGAACATGTTCGCCGGCATCTGTGTAGATGCGGGTCATTCCCACTTTCTGTGCAATTACACCTGAACGCATCGGTTCGTCCTCTTGAGAGTCCCTGACGGGGCAAGCCCCCTCACGCCTCTTTGTTTAAAGATTCCGTGAGGCCTCTCGGCCTTACGGTTTCCCGTTGTTGGAAGCCGTTGGCGGGACCCGCCACGTACCTTCCTTGTTATTCGGCTTTCGCCAGTCTCAGAGCTTGATTTCGACGTCGACGCCTGCGGCCAAATCGAGTTTCATCAGCGCGTCGACCGTTTGCGGTGTCGGATCGACAATGTCAAGTAGGCGCTTGTGCGTGCGCATCTCAAATTGTTCGCGGCTCTTCTTGTCCACGTGCGGAGAGCGGTTGACCGTGAAGCGCTCGATCCGGGTCGGAAGAGGAACCGGGCCGCGAACCTGGGCTCCCGTGCGCTTGGCCGTCGAGACGATTTCGCGCGTGGAGGCATCGAGGATCCGATGATCAAACGCCTTGAGGCGGATGCGGATATTCTGGCCGTTCATTCGACTAGTCCTTAATAAATGTCCGCGATCCGGACACTGTTCTTGTTTCTTATTGAAGGAGGACAGGGGCTTTGAAGGCCCCTGCCCTCGCTCCGTAAACCGTGATGGTTAACGATTACTCGATGATCGAGGCGACGATGCCGGCGCCGACGGTGCGGCCGCCTTCGCGGATGGCGAAGCGCAGCTTTTCTTCCATCGCGATCGGAACGATCAGCTCGACTTCGACGGTGATGTTGTCGCCCGGCATGACCATTTCGGTGCCTTCCGGCAGCGACACGATGCCCGTCACGTCCGTCGTGCGGAAGTAGAACTGCGGACGGTAGTTGGTGAAGAACGGCGTATGACGGCCGCCTTCTTCCTTGGTCAGGATGTAGGCTTCGGCCATGAACTTCTTGTGCGGCTTGACCGAGCCCGGCTTGCACAGGATCTGGCCACGCTCAACGCCATCGCGCTGGACGCCGCGCAGCAGCGCGCCGATGTTGTCGCCGGCCTGGCCCTGGTCGAGCAGCTTGCGGAACATTTCGACGCCGGTGCAGGTCGTCTTGGCGGTGGCGCGGATGCCGACGATTTCGACTTCTTCGCCGACCTTGACGATGCCGCGCTCGACGCGACCGGTCACCACGGTGCCGCGGCCGGAGATCGAGAACACGTCTTCGATCGGCATCAGGAAGGGCTGGTCGATCGGACGTTCCGGGGTCGGGATGTAGGCGTCGACGGCGGCCATCAGTTCGCGGATCGCGTCTTCACCGATCTTCTTGTCGGAATCTTCGAGGGCGGCCAGAGCCGAACCCTTGATGATCGGGATATCGTCGCCCGGGAAGTCGTAGGACGACAGAAGTTCGCGGACTTCGAGCTCGACGAGTTCGAGAAGCTCGGCGTCGTCGACCTGGTCGACCTTGTTGAGGAACACGACGATGGCGGGAACGCCGACCTGACGGGCGAGCAGGATGTGCTCGCGGGTCTGCGGCATCGGGCCGTCGGCGGCCGAGCAGACGAGGATCGCGCCGTCCATCTGGGCGGCGCCCGTGATCATGTTCTTGACGTAGTCGGCGTGGCCGGGGCAGTCGACGTGGGCATAGTGACGGTTGGCCGTCTCATATTCGACGTGCGCGGTCGAGATGGTGATGCCGCGGGCCTTTTCTTCCGGAGCGGCGTCGATCTGGTCATACGCCTTGAACTCGCCGAAATACTTGGTGATCGCAGCCGTCAGCGACGTCTTGCCGTGGTCGACGTGACCGATCGTGCCAATGTTCACGTGCGGCTTATTCCGCTCAAACTTACCTTTTGCCATAGTAGGCTCTCCATTCTCTCGCCCGAAGGCGTAACTTCAAAATCGGGTGGTGTATTCCGGTCAACGCTGACCGGAATACTTAGCCTGGATTTCCTGGGCGACGTTGGCCGGAACCGGCGCGTAATGGTCGAACACCATCGAGTACTGAGCGCGGCCCTGAGACATCGAACGCAGCTTGTCGACATATTTGAACATGTTGGCGAGCGGCACGTGGGCGTTGATCACCACGGACACGCCGCGGCTTTCCTGCCCCTGGATCTGACCGCGACGCGCGTTCAGGTCGCCGATGCAATCGCCGACATAGTCTTCCGGCGTAACGACTTCGACCTTCATCATCGGCTCGAGCAGCTGCGCGCCGGCCTTCTTGGCGGCTTCGCGGAAGCAGGCGCGCGAGGCGATTTCGAAGGCGAGGACCGAGGAGTCGACGTCGTGGAAGGCGCCGTCGATCAGCGTCGCATGAACGCCGAGCATCGGGAAGCCGGCGAGCGGACCGGAGCTCATGACGCTCTGGATGCCCTTTTCAACGCCGGGGATGTATTCCTTCGGAACCGCGCCGCCGACGATCTTGGACTCGAACTTGAACTCTTCGCCATCCGGGTTCGGCTTGAACACCAGCTTGACGCGGGCGAACTGACCGGTGCCGCCGGACTGCTTCTTGTGCGTGTAGTCCTCGGTGTGCTCGCGGGTGATGGTTTCGCGATAGGCCACCTGCGGCTCGCCGACGGTGGCTTCGACCTTGAATTCGCGACGCATGCGGTCGACGAGGATGTCGAGGTGGAGTTCACCCATGCCGGCGATGATGGTCTGGCCCGATTCTTCGTCGGTCTTGACGCGGAAGGACGGATCTTCGGCCGCCAGACGGTTGAGCGCGAGGCCCATCTTTTCCTGGTCGCCCTTGGACTTCGGCTCGATGGCGATCTGGATGACCGGCTCGGGGAATTCCATGCGTTCCAGGATGACCGGCTTCAGCGGGTCGCAGAGCGTGTCGCCCGTGGTCGCGTCCTTCAGACCGGCGAGAGCCACGATGTCGCCCGCAAAGGCTTCTTCATGTCTTCACGGCTGTTGGAGTGCATCTGCAGCATGCGGCCGACGCGCTCGCGCTTGTCCTTGACCGTGTTCATGACCGACGAGCCCTTTTCGAGCTTGCCGGAATAGATGCGGCAGAAGGTGAGCGAACCGACGAAGGGGTCGTTCATGATCTTGAACGCCAGCATCGAGAGCGGCTCGCTGTCGTCGGCGTGACGCTCGATTTCCGCTTCGGTCTTGGCGTCGATGCCCTTGATCGCCGGAATGTCGATCGGCGACGGCAGGAAGTCGACGACGGCGTCGAGCAGCGGCTGAACGCCCTTGTTCTTGAAGGCCGAACCGCAGAAGAACGGGAAGAACTTGACGTCGATCGTGCCGCGGCGGATCAGCGCGCGGATCTGGTCGTTGTCGGGCATGTTGCCTTCGAGATAGGCTTCCATCGCGGCTTCGTCGATTTCGACAACGGTCTCGATGAGCTTCTCGCGGAACTCTTCAGCCTTTTCCTTCAGGTCGTCCGGAATCTCGACGACGTCCCACTGGGCGCCGAGCGATTCGTCGCGCCACACCAGAGCGTTCATCTCGATCAGGTCGACGACGCCCTTGAAATCGCTTTCGGCGCCGATCGGCAGCTGGCAGACGACCGGGGTCGCGCCAAGACGGGTCTTGATCATTTCGACGGAGCGGTAGAAGTCCGCGCCGGTCTTGTCCATCTTGTTGCAGAATATCATCCGCGGGACGTTGTACTTGTCGGCCTGGCGCCAGACAGTTTCCGTCTGCGGCTCAACGCCGGCGTTGGCGTCGAGCAGGGCGACCGCGCCGTCGAGCACGCGCAGCGAACGCTCGACTTCGATGGTGAAGTCGACGTGGCCTGGGGTGTCGATGATGTTGAAGCGGCGCTGCTTGCCGTCGCGACCCTTCCAGAAGGTCGTGGTGGCGGCGGACGTGATGGTGATGCCGCGTTCCTGCTCCTGCTCCATCCAGTCCATCGTGGCAGCGCCGTCATGGACTTCGCCGATCTTGTGGGACTTACCGGTGTAGTAGAGGATACGTTCGGTGGTCGTCGTCTTGCCGGCGTCGATGTGGGCCATGATGCCGAAATTGCGGTAGTCTTCGATCTTGTATTCGCGAGCCATTGGAGACTGCCTTTCTCTCGATGATTACCAGCGATAGTGCGAGAACGCGCGGTTGGCTTCCGCCATCTTGTGCGTGTCTTCGCGCTTCTTGACGGCGGAGCCGCGGTTGTTGGCGGCGTCCAGCAGCTCGCCGCACAGACGATCGACCATGGTCGTTTCGTTGCGCTTGCGGGCGGCGGTGATCAGCCAGCGGATGGCGAGGGCCTGACGGCGCTCGGGACGGACGTCGACCGGAACCTGGTAGGTCGCGCCGCCGACGCGGCGGGAGCGAACTTCCACGTGCGGGGCGATGTTGTCGAGCGCCTGATGGAACAGAGCGATCGGCTCCGCCTTCGCCTTCGCTTGGGCGGCGTCGAAGGCGCCGTAAACGATGCGCTCGGCGACGGACTTCTTGCCATCATACATGATGGCGTTCATGAACTTGGTCACAACCAGATCGCCGAACTTCGGATCCGGATTGATCTCGCGCTTTTCTGCACTATGACGACGGGACATATTTTTCGTCTCTCAACTTGATCAGGGAGCCGCCGCGCGCAAGGCGCGGAGGCGGCCAATATTACTTCGGACGCTTCGCGCCGTACTTGGAGCGGCGCTGCTTGCGGTTCTTGACGCCCTGGGTGTCGAGAACGCCGCGGATGATGTGGTAACGCACGCCCGGCAAGTCCTTGACGCGGCCGCCGCGGATCATCACCACGGAGTGTTCCTGAAGGTTGTGGCCTTCACCCGGGATGTAGCCGATGACTTCGAAGCCGTTCACCAGGCGGATCTTGGCAACCTTACGCAGAGCCGAGTTCGGCTTCTTCGGCGTGGTCGTGTACACGCGGGTGCAAACACCACGCTTCTGGGGGTTTTCCTGCAGAGCAGGAACCTTGTTGCGCTTGACCTGTGCCTGACGCGGCTTGCGGATCAGCTGGTTTACGGTAGGCATGTAACCATCCCTTTAGAAACTGTTTTCCTGGACCCTTTCGGGCACTCGTTACGCCGTCTCCGGCTCTCAAGCATGTCGATGTTTCATGCGCAAAAATCGGATGCACCGCCATAGTGAGCGTGTGGATCCGATGAAACAGAGGATTCCTCCGCAAAAAGAGGAATCATGCGTGCAGCAATCGCAAAACAACGTGCTATGATGAACCTTGTTTGGGACGAACTCCAGGACGCGTCGTCCCGAACCAGCCAGCCCCACATCGGCTCTGATGGTCGGCGTACTAGATGCATTCCCCTTCACAGTCAAGGGGCGGCGCCGTTTTTACGGCAACCGGGTGGAAACCGCGGGTTTGGAGCCGATATGAGCCGAAACCGCACACAGGCGCAAGAATTCGACAACCTTAATCAAGGGTAAAAACCCGCCGCGTCGCTACAATATATTTGTGCCGACCGGCCGGAGTCGATAGATTCGCGTCAACGGCGCCGTTCTCGCGCTTCGCATCCACAGGTGATTCCTCAGGAATCGGTTCGGCAACCGGGGCGACCCGCCCTCTCCCAGACAAAAAGAAAGCGTCACATATGGAAGATCCCGTCAACGACAACGCGCCGAAGGACGGCTTTGTCTTCATCATCATCGGCAAGGCCTATCTCGAAGATGACGAAGACGGCGTCGATGTCCATATCATGCTGCGGGCTCCCGATGACGACACCGCCGTCCGCGAGGCGCTGAACGCGCTGACGGAAGAAGGTTTCCACGAAGCCGACCTCGATCAGATCGGTACGATCATGGGAGAACCCGACGAGGAGCCGCACGCCTCCGCCTATCAGGGCGCGCTCGAAGGCGACGTCTCGATCATCCGGTTTTCCTGACGCTCTTTTGATGCGGATGAGGAGCCCGGCCGCCCAAACCGCGAGGCCGGGCTTTTCTCTCAGAGGATGAAGTCGCTGGCCACGAGCGCGATCTTCCCGCCGAGCATGATCTGAACGTCGGTTTTCCTGTCGCCGTCAAGATCAGTCGAGAGCAGGGTGTTGTCACTTGATACTGTGTAGCGGATCTCGCCTTCCGCGCCGGAAAAGGCGCCCTTCCCTTTGAAGACCAGGTCTCCCACCCCTGCAGGTCGATACGATCGCCCTGAGAATGGGAGAAGTCGTCGATGAAGTCGCGGGCGCTCGGGCCGACGCCGAGCGCCTTGAACGAGGCGAAAACGAACCTGTCGGCCCCCGCGCCGCCACCGAACCATTGCTGGCCGACGCCTGCGGTCAGGCGGTCGTTCCCGTCGTCACCCCAGGCCCAGCCATTGCTGGCGCCGAGCGAGATCTTATCGGCAAATTGAGAGCCGCCGACGGCCTCGATATTCTTCACCGTTTCGATATTGCCGAAGCCGTCGTCGATGATCTGGCCCTTTGACTTCGATAGATCGACGATAGCTCCGTGCTGTTTCAGATCTTCCCACCAGCGGAAGCTGATCTCGTCAATGCCGCCCTTACCGTCGAAACTGTCGGTCCCCGAGATTCCCCGGAACATGTTGTTCTTGCCGTCTCCGACGAACGTGTCGTTGTGATAGGCGCCATAGACGTCTTCGAAGTTCTTGACGGTGTCGACATTGCCGAAGCCGTCCTTTACCGTTCCCTTGGAGAGATCGGCGACGATGCCCTTTTGGCCGTCAAATCGATCGTCGCGGTGATAGCGCAGCGTGTCCTTTCCGCCGCCGCCATCGATGACGTCATTACCCTTCATGCCCATGAAGGATTCATCTTCGGCGCTGCCCGTCATCTTGTCGGCATAAACGGAGCCGCGCAGTTCCTCGAAACCCTCTATCTTATCGGTGTCGCCCCAGCTGTCGGTGACGATGCCCGTCTTCGTGTTAAGCACGATGCCCTTCCTGTCGTCGCTACGCCAATAGGTCTCTTCGTAGCTGAGCGTGTCGAACTCGTCCTTGCCGTCCCCGCCGGTCAGGACATCATCCCCCTCGAGCCGGCGATATAGTCGCCCCCGACCCCACCGATCATCGTGTCGTTGCCGTTGTTGTCGCCGAAGTTCAGGCTGTCGGCACCCTTTCCACCAATGAATTTGTCGTCGCCTTTGGTGAGTTCGGTCATCAGGCCCCAGAGATTTGCGTCGTTGATGTAGCCGGACAAGCTTTTGCCGGAATAGGAGTCCTTCGACACGCTGATGAGCCTGGCGCCATTCTCGTCAAGCAAGTAGACGCCCGTGACCACGCCTGCGACGATCTCTCCGGACCTGAAGGCGAGACCGCTTCCCGCCAGCACGATCTCGGCGCCATTCTTATCCTCGAAGACTGCCTTGGTCGTTGACTTGGTCTTCAGGCTGAGGCTGGACGCGTTGTAGAAATCCTCGAACCAACCAAAGTCCGGCATCCCACTTTCAATTCGGATGGTCGCCATGGATGTCCCCCTGTCGCGTGGGTCCGCGTTGAACTGCGCCATTTCTTAACGGCAAGAATGATCATCGAAGACAACCGCCCGAACAACCCCCAATTGAGTGGCGAACTGTCAATTCAGAACCTAATGATGAAATATGGCGTGTGGAGACGACGGCGGCCGACGGGAGCCTTTAAGTCAGCCCGTGACACTCTACTAAACTCATGCTCGCACGCCCCCGCGGCCGACGCGGGTTTGACTTCCGCCACGATTGATCCGGTCCGTATTGCCAGCGTCTATCATCATGCCTCAACGCAGACGGACGCCATATCTCGCTTAGCCAGACCGCCCATGTCACCAATCGGGGACAAATACGCTACAGAAGGCTCAGCAAGCGCAAACGGGCAAAGGACCATGTCACCGAACGGAGACCCAGGCGGCGATAAAAAAACGCCGGAGGTTTCCCCGGCGTTCCGCATATGGCAGACCGTTACGATCACTCGGCGGCGGAGCGGCCTCGCCGGCCAGATCCTGCAGCATCGGGGTCGCGGCGTCGGCGCCGGAGCTCCGCTTGCGCTCTTTGAGGATCATCTCGTCGCGCGCCGTGGCGATGCGACGGATCTGGGTCATGGTGCCGCCGGTGCCGGCCGGGATGAGACGGCCGACGATGACGTTTTCCTTGAGTCCCTGCAGCGTGTCGCGCTTGCCGGCGATCGCAGCTTCCGTGAGCACCTTGGTCGTTTCCTGGAAGGACGCGGCCGAGATGAAGGACGGAGTCTGCAGCGACGCCTTGGTGATGCCGAGCAGCACGGGCTCGCCGTAAGCAGGCTTCTTGCCTTCTTCGATGAGACGCTCGTTGACCTCGTCCAGCTCGATCCGGTCGACATTGTCGCCCGGGATATAGCTGGAGTCGCCCTGCTCGGTGATCTCGACCTTCTGCAGCATCTGACGCACGATGACTTCGATGTGCTTGTCGTTGATCAACACGCCCTGCAGACGATAGACTTCCTGGATTTCGTTCACAAGGTAGGAAGCCAGAGCCTCCACGCCCTTGATCGCCAGAATGTCGTGCGGCGCCGGGTTGCCGTCGAGGATGTAGTCGCCCTTCTCGATGAAGTCGCCGTCCTGAAGATGGAACGGCTTGCCCTTCGGGATCAGGTATTCGACCGGCTCGACGCCGTCTTCCGCAGGCTCGATGATGACGCGACGCTTGTTCTTGTAGTCGCGGCCCAGACGGATCGTGCCATCGATCTCGGCGATGATGGCGTGATCCTTCGGACGGCGCGCTTCGAACAGTTCGGCCACGCGCGGCAGACCACCGGTGATGTCCTTGGTCTTGGCGCTTTCCATCGGCGAACGCGCAAGCACGTCGCCCTGGCTGACCTTCGTGCCCGGCTCGACCGACAGAATGGCCTCGACCGACAGGAAGTAACGGGCGTCGCCGCCGCGCGCGAGCTTCAGAATGTTGCCCATTTCGTCCTTGAGGACGATGGCGGGCTTCAGATCCGAACCACGCGGGGTCGAACGCCAGTCGATGACCTGACGCTTGGTGATGCCGGTGGATTCGTCGGTCGATTCCGTGACAGACAGACCATCGACCACATCTTCGAACTCGATCCGGCCGGCCACTTCCGTGAGCATCGGGCGGGTATAGGGGTCCCACTCGGCGAGGCGCTGACCGCGCTTCACCTTGTCGCCGTCGTCGACCAGGATCTTCGAACCGTAGGCGACGCGCTGCGACGACCGCTCCACGCCACGCTCGTCGAGAATGGTGATGGACATGTTGCGGCCCATGGCGACGAGATTGCCGTCGGAGTTGCGCAGCAGGTTGCGGTTCTTGAGCTGGATCGTGCCTTCATAGGACGCTTCGAGGAACGAGCTGTCGACCACGGTGGCGGTGCCGCCAAGGTGGAAGGTGCGCATCGTCAGCTGCGTGCCCGGCTCGCCGATCGACTGCGCGGCGATGACGCCGACAGCTTCGCCGATATTGACGGGCGTGCCCCGCGCCAGGTCGCGGCCATAGCAGACGCCGCAGACGCCGGTGCGGATTTCGCAGGTCAGGGCCGAGCGGATGCGAACCGACTGGATGCCGCACTTCTCGATCGCGATCACGTCATACTCGTTGATCATGCGACCCGCCTCGACGATGCGCTCGCCGGTCAACGGATTGTCGATGTCGTCGAGCGCCGTACGGCCGAGGATGCGCGTGCCGATGGAGGCCACGACCTGACCGGCGTCGATGATCGCCGTCATGGTCAGACCCGTATCGGTGCCGCAATCGACATGCGTCACGATGCAGTCCTGCGCCACGTCGACGAGACGCCGGGTCAGGTAACCCGAGTTCGCGGTCTTCAGCGCGGTGTCGGCCAGACCCTTGCGGGCGCCGTGGGTCGAGTTGAAGTACTCGTTGACGGTGAGGCCTTCCTTAAAGTTCGACGTGATCGGCGTTTCGATGATCGAACCGTCCGGACGGGCCATCAGGCCGCGCATGCCGCCGAGCTGCGACATCTGCTTGGGCGAACCGCGGGCCCCCGAATGGCTCATCATATAGATCGAGTTCATCTGCTTCTGACGACCGTCGTCCTTGAATTCGACGGCCTTCAGGCGCTTCATCATCTCGTCGGCGACCTTTTCCGTGGCCTTGCCCCAGGCGTCGACGACCTTGTTGTACTTTTCGCCCTGCGTGATCAGGCCGTCATTGTACTGCTGCTCGTATTCCTTGACGAGGTTTTCGGTCTCGTCGACGATCGTGTATTTCGACGCCGGGATGACCATGTCGTCCTTGCCGAAGGAAATGCCGGCGCGGCAGGCATGGGCGAAGCCCAACTGCATGATGCGGTCGCAGAAGATGACCGTGTCCTTCTGTCCGCAGTGGCGGTAGACCGTGTCGATCATCTTCGAGATGTTCTTCTTGGTCAGTTCCTGGTTGCAGACATCGAAGGGAACCATCGGGTTCTTCGGCAGGAGTTCGCCGACGATCATGCGGCCCGGGGTCGTCTCATAGATCTTCGAGGTCGGCTTGCCTTCGGCGTCGACGCTCTTGAAACGGCCCTTGATCTTGGTGTGCAGGGTCACCGTCTTGGTTTCGAGCGCGTGCTGCAGCTCGCCCATGTCGGAGAACACCATGCCCTGGCCGGGCTCGTTCTCAGCCACGATCGAGAGATAGTAGAGACCGAGAACCATGTCCTGCGACGGCACGATGATCGGCGCGCCGTTGGCCGGATGCAGGATGTTGTTAGTCGACATCATCAGCACGCGGGCTTCGAGCTGCGCTTCCAGTGACAGCGGCACGTGCACGGCCATCTGGTCGCCGTCGAAGTCGGCGTTGAAGGCGGTGCAGACGAGCGGATGCAGCTGGATGGCCTTGCCTTCGACCAGCGTGGGTTCGAAGGCCTGGATGCCCAGGCGGTGCAGGGTCGGCGCGCGGTTCAGGAGAACCGGATGCTCGCGGATGACCTCGTCGAGGATATCCCAGACTTCCGGCTTTTCCTTTTCGACCAGCTTCTTGGCCTGCTTGACGGTCGAGGAGAAACCCTTGGCGTCGAGGCGGGCGTAGATGAACGGCTTGAACAGTTCCAGCGCCATCTTCTTCGGCAGGCCGCATTGGTGCAGCTTGAGTTCCGGACCGGTCACGATGACCGAACGGCCCGAATAGTCGACGCGCTTGCCGAGCAGGTTCTGGCGGAAGCGGCCTTGCTTGCCCTTGAGCATGTCGGAGAGCGACTTCAGCGGACGCTTGTTGGCGCCGGTGATGACGCGGCCGCGACGGCCGTTGTCGAACAGCGCGTCCACAGCTTCCTGCAGCATGCGCTTTTCGTTGCGGATGATGATGCCCGGCGCGCGCAGTTCGATCAGGCGCTTGAGGCGGTTGTTACGGTTGATGACGCGGCGGTACAGATCGTTCAGATCCGACGTCGCGAAACGGCCGCCGTCGAGCGGCACGAGCGGACGCAGATCCGGCGGGATCACCGGCACGACCTTCATGATCATCCATTCCGGACGGTTGCCGGATTCGATGAAGTTCTCGACGATCTTCAAGCGCTTCATCAGCTTCTTCTGCTTGAGATCCGAGGTGGTGTCGGCCAGTTCCGAACGCAGTTCGCCGGCGATGCGCTCGAGCTCGAGGCTCGCGAGCATTTCATAGATGGCTTCGGCGCCGATCATGGCGGTGAACTGGTCTTCGCCGTATTCGTCCACGGCAAGCATATATTCTTCTTCCGTCAGGAGCTGACGCTCCTTGAGCGCGGTCAGGCCCGGCTCGGTGACGATGTAATGTTCGAAATAGAGAACGCGCTCGACATCCTTCAGCGTCATGTCGAGCAGCGTCGAGATGCGCGAGGGAAGCGACTTCAGGAACCAGATATGGGCGACGGGCGCGGCGAGCTCGATATGGCCCATGCGCTCGCGGCGAACGCGCGACAGCGTGACTTCCACGCCGCACTTCTCGCAGATGATACCCTTGTACTTCATGCGCTTGTACTTGCCGCACAAGCATTCGTAATCCTTGATCGGCCCGAAGATGCGCGCGCAGAACAGACCGTCGCGCTCCGGCTTGAAGGTGCGGTAGTTGATGGTCTCCGGCTTCTTGATTTCGCCGTAGGACCAGGAAAGAATCTTCTCGGGCGAGGCGATCGAAATCCTGATGGAATCGAAGACCTGTGCCGGTGCCTGCGGGTTGAAAAGATTCATGACCTCTTGGTTCATGCCTGTCTCCTTGGGGGCGCCAAACCCTGAAATGGAAGCGCTGACGATTCTTGTCGACGAAAATCGTCGCTTCCTAAAAATGGAAAACCGCGGCCTGCGCCGCGCTCCACACCCTCGTCCGACTCAACGCTATGACATGCGAAACGGACCAAAGCGTGACGCGGCGCGCGGGAAAATCCGCGCGCCGCCTCTATGATTTTATTCCGCCGCGTCCGGAAGCTCTCCGGCCGTCTCTTCGACCACCGAGTTTTCGAGCTCCACCGACAGGCCGAGCGACCGCATTTCCTTGACGAGAACGTTGAAGCTCTCGGGAATGCCCGCTTCGAACGTGTCGTCGCCGCGCACGATCGCTTCGTACACCTTGGTGCGGCCGGCCACGTCGTCCGACTTCACCGTCAGCATTTCCTGCAGGGTGTAGGCGGCGCCGTAAGCTTCCAGAGCCCAGACTTCCATTTCCCCGAAGCGCTGACCGCCGAACTGCGCCTTGCCGCCCAGCGGCTGCTGGGTCACGAGCGAGTATGGGCCGATCGAACGGGCGTGGATCTTGTCGTCCACGAGGTGGTTCAGCTTCAGCATGTAGATGTAGCC
The DNA here is from genome assembly GCF_014158035.1 of Rhizobium sp. G21. Taxonomy (GTDB): domain Bacteria; phylum Pseudomonadota; class Alphaproteobacteria; order Rhizobiales; family Rhizobiaceae; genus Rhizobium_E. Next base: position 610,459 of record NZ_JACFXW010000001.1, read on the forward strand.
GACGGTCACCGGGCGGTCGAAAGGCTCGCCCGTACGACCATCATAGAGCTGAGACTGGCCGGTCTCGGAAAGACCCGCTTCCTTCAGCATCACATTGATGTCGGCCTCATGCGCGCCGTCGAACACCGGAGTGGCGATGGAGACGCCCTTCTTGGACTGTTCGGCGAGGCGCACCAGCGACTCGTCGTCGAGATCCTTCACGGGTTCAGCCTTGGGGCCCTGGCCCATCAGCTCATCCATGGTGATCCGCAGCGGTTCGATATTGCCGCCTTCGCGATAGGCTTCGATCATCGCGCCGATCTTCTTGCCCATGCCGGCGCAAGCCCAGCCGAGATGGGTTTCGAGGATCTGGCCGACATTCATGCGCGAGGGCACGCCGAGCGGGTTCAGCACCACGTCGACGGACGTGCCGTCTTCGAGGAACGGCATGTCTTCGACGGGAACGATGCGAGACACCACGCCCTTGTTGCCGTGACGGCCGGCCATCTTGTCGCCCGGCTGGATCTTGCGCTTCACAGCGACGAAGACCTTGACCATCTTCATGACGCCCGGAGGCATTTCGTCGCCGCGCTGGACCTTCTCGACCTTGTCCATGAAGCGCTGTTCGAGCAGCGACTTGGACTCGTCATACTGACCACGGAGCGCTTCGAGTTCGCTCTGCGCCTTTTCGTCTTCGACGGCGAACATCCACCACTGCGAACGCGGATATTCCGCGATCAGGGAATGGGTCAGTTCGGCGCCCTTCTTGAAGCTCTTGGGGCCGGCTATGCCGACATGGCCCTTGAGCATCTCGATCAGACGACCATAGACGTTGCGGTCCAGAATGGCCTGTTCGTCGTCACGGTCCTTGGCGAGGCGTTCGATTTCCTCGCGCTCGATCGCCATGGCGCGTTCGTCCTTTTCGACGCCGTGACGGTTGAACACGCGCACTTCCACGACGGTGCCGTAGGTGCCCGGGGGCATGCGCATGGACGTGTCGCGAACGTCGGAGGCTTTTTCACCGAAGATGGCGCGCAGGAGCTTCTCTTCCGGCGTCATCGGGCTTTCGCCCTTCGGGGTGATCTTGCCGACCAGGATATCGCCCGGCTGAACTTCGGCGCCGATATAGACGATGCCGGCTTCGTCGAGATTCTTCAGCGCTTCTTCCGACACGTTCGGAATGTCGCGGGTGATTTCTTCCGGACCAAGCTTGGTGTCGCGCGCCATCACTTCGAATTCTTCGATGTGGATGGAGGTGAACACGTCGTCCGACACGATGCGCTCGGACAGCAGGATCGAGTCTTCGTAGTTGTAGCCGTTCCAGGGCATGAACGCGACGAGCGCGTTGCGGCCGAGCGCCAGATCGCCGAGATCCGTCGACGGGCCGTCGGCGATGATGTCGCCGCGGTTGACCACGTCGCCCACGGTGACCAGCGGACGCTGGTTGACGCAGGTGTTCTGGTTCGAACGCTGGAACTTCTGCAGGCGGTAGATATCGACGCCGGACTTGCCGGCTTCGAGGCCTTCCGTGGCGCGGATGACGATACGCGTCGCATCGACCTGGTCGACCACGCCGGCGCGGCGGGCGCCGATTGCGGCGCCGGAGTCGCGGGCCACGATCGGCTCCATGCCGGTGCCGACGAACGGCGCTTCGGCGCGCAAGAGCGGCACGGCCTGACGCTGCATGTTCGAGCCCATGAGAGCGCGGTTGGCGTCGTCGTTTTCAAGGAACGGAATGAGCGCGGCGGCGACCGAAACGACCTGCTTGGGCGAAACGTCCATCAGGTTGATCGTGTCGCGCGGCGCGAGCATCACGTCGCCGGCGTGACGGCAGACGACGAACTCTTCCGAGAACGACTGGTCTTCGCCGAGCACGGCATTCGCCTGGGCGATGTAGTACTTGGCTTCTTCCATCGCCGAGAGGTAGATCACGTCGCTTGTGACCTTGCCGTCCACGATCTTGCGATACGGGCTTTCGATGAAGCCGTATTTGTTGACGCGGGCGAAGGTCGCGAGCGAGTTGATGAGACCGATGTTCGGACCTTCCGGCGTTTCGATCGGGCAGATGCGGCCATAGTGGGTCGGATGCACGTCGCGGACTTCGAAGCCCGCGCGCTCGCGGGTCAGACCACCCGGGCCGAGCGCCGACAGACGGCGCTTGTGGGTGATTTCCGACAGCGGGTTCACCTGGTCCATGAACTGCGACAGCTGCGACGAGCCGAAGAATTCGCGGACGGCGGCGGCGGCCGGCTTGGCGTTGATCAGATCCTGCGGCATGACCGTGTCGATCTCGATCGAGGACATGCGTTCCTTGATCGCGCGCTCCATGCGGAGCAGGCCGAGACGATACTGATTTTCCATCAGTTCGCCGACCGAGCGGACGCGGCGGTTGCCGAGGTTGTCAATGTCGTCGATTTCGCCCTTGCCGTCGCGCAGGTCGACCAGCATCTTCACCACGGCGAGGATGTCGTCCTTGCGCAGCACGCGCACGGTGTCGGCCACGTCGAGGTCGAGGCGCATGTTCATCTTCACGCGGCCGACGGCCGAGAGGTCGTAGCGCTCGGCGTCGAAGAACAGCGACTGGAACATGGCCTCGGCCGATTCCATGGTCGGCGGCTCACCCGGACGCATGACGCGATAGATGTCAAACAGGGCGTCCTGACGATTCTGGTTCTTGTCGACATGCAGCGTGTTGCGGATATAGGCGCCCACGTTGATATGGTCGATGTCGAGAACCGGGATTTCGTCGAAACCGGTGTCGAGAATGACCGGAAGCGTCTTCTCGTCGATTTCGTCGCCGGCTTCGAGATAGATCTCACCCGTGTTCGGGTTGACGATGTCCTCGGCGAGGAAGTTGCCGTAGAGATCGTCGTCGGAGGCGCGGAGAGCCTTGAGGCCCTTTTCGGTCAACTGGCGCAGCAGGCGCGGCGTGAGCTTCTTGCCGGCTTCCACCACGACTTCGCCGGTGTCGGCGTCGATGAGGTCGGCGATGACCTTCTGACCCTTCAGCGTGTCGGGCTGGAACGGCACGCGCCATCCCTTGCCGTCGCGCTGGTAGAGCGACTGGGTGTAGAAGGTCGACAGGATGTCTTCGCCGTCCATGCCGAGCGCCATGAGCAGCGACGACACGGGGATCTTGCGGCGACGGTCGATGCGCGCATAGACGATGTCCTTGGCGTCGAACTCGATGTCGAGCCAGGAACCGCGATAGGGGATGACGCGGGCGGCGAACAGCAGCTTGCCCGAAGAATGGCTCTTGCCCTTGTCATGGTCGAAGAACACGCCCGGCGAACGGTGCATCTGGGAGACGATGACGCGCTCGGTGCCGTTGACGATGAAGGTGCCGTTGTTGGTCATGAGCGGCATGTCGCCCATGTAGACGGACTGTTCCTTGATGTCCTTGATCGACTTGGAGCCGGTGTCCTCGTCGATATCGAACACGATCAGGCGCAGCGTCACCTTGAGCGGCGCTGCGTAGGTCAGATCGCGCTGACGGCATTCATCCACGTCAAACTTCGGCGGCTCGAATTCGTAGGACACGAATTCGAGCATAGCCGCGCCGGAAAAATCGGTGATCGGGAACACGGACTTGAATACGGCGTTTAGTCCCTCGTCGGGACGTCCGCCTTCAGGTTCTTCCACCATCAGGAACTGGTCGTAGGACGCCTTCTGAACCTCGATGAGGTTCGGCATCTCCGCCACTTCCGGGATCTTTCCGAAAAACTTGCGTACGCGCCTACGACCATTGAAAGACAGGGTCTGAGCCATCGTCGCTCCTTATCGCTTATAGCATTCGGGCCTGCAACAGACGGAGGGCCGCTGGCCACACGGCTCCGTCATATATCGGGGAACTCTTATCTTTAGAACCCAATACCCAAAAGCCTGGTCCAGGCTTTTGGGTAACAGGTTCACAGCAACGGAAAGAAGAGCGGCCCGAACCGAGCCGCTCTCCACCGTCTGAATTACTTCAGCTCGATCTTGGCGCCAGCCGCTTCGAGCTTCTTCTTCATGTCTTCGGCTTCGGCCTTGGACACGGCTTCCTTGACGGGCTTCGGAGCGCCGTCGACCAGGTCCTTGGCTTCCTTGAGGCCCAGGCCGGTGATGGCGCGGACTTCCTTGATGACGTTGATCTTGTTCGCGCCGGCGTCGGCGAGGATCACGTCGAACTCGGTCTTCTCTTCGACAGCGGCGGCCGGAGCAGCGGCAGCGGCGGCGACAGCCACCGGAGCAGCGGCGGAAACGCCCCACTTTTCTTCGAGCATCTTGGAGAGTTCGGCGGCTTCCAGGACGGTCAGGGCCGAGAGGTCTTCAACGATCTTTGCGAGATCAGCCATTTTTGTATTCCTTATTTAGGTTCGATCTTGGTTGGTTCAAGTGACAGCGAAGTACCGCCTTATGCGGCTTCGCTCTTCTCGGCATATGCGTTGAAAACGCGGGCCAGCTGGCCAGCCGGGGCCTGAAGAACGCCAGCAATGCGGGTGGCCGGGGTCTGAATCATACCCACAAGCTTCGCACGCAGTTCATCAAGCGACGGCAGGGTCGCAAGCGCCTTGACGCCTTCAGCGTTCAGCGCAGTCGCGCCCATCGCACCGCCAATGATGACCAGCTTGTCGTTGGTCTTGGCGAATTCGGACGCGATCTTCGGAGCCACGATCGGGTCTTCGCTGAAGCAAATCAGCGTTTGACCCTTGAACAGATCACCGATCTGTTCGGACTCAGTGCCTTGAAGAGCGATCTTGGCCAGGCGGTTCTTCGCGACCTTTACGGTGCCGCCGGCAGCGCGCATTTTCGAACGAAGATCGTTCATCTGCGCGACCGTGACGCCGGAATAGCTCGCCACGACGACTGAGCCCGAAGCCTTGAAGACTCCGTTCAGTTCGGAGACGAATTCGCGTTTTTCCGCTCTATCCACTGTCTCACTCCAGTAGGTGACGCCGCGAGAATGCAGAGTCACCGGGTTGCCTTTTGCCGCATGGGAGCGATCCCAAGCGACGCTTGAGGATCCTGTCCCCTCGCGCGCATCCCCTCGGGGATACAGCACAAGGCATCCAAGGTTCGAACCGTTCTTTGCGGACATTCATCCGCGGAAATCGGATCTTACCCGTCTCATGCAGGCCAATTGATTAAGGTAGGCCCACCTGCAATCTCGGACAGGAACTTTGCCGGCGAACCGGCAATTTCCAGCCCGAAGGCTGGAAACCATGCTCGGCGCCCGAACGCTCGGGCGCCGGAATTCCATCAGGCGGTCAGCGACGACGGATCGACCTTGACGCCAGCGCCCTGGGTCGAGGAGATCGCGATCTTCTTGACATAGTTGCCCTTGGCGCCGGCCGGCTTGGCCTTGACCACGGCGTCGGCGAACGCCTTGATGTTTTCTTCGAGCGCCTTGGCGTCGAAAGAGGCCTTGCCAACGCCGGCATGCACGATGCCGGCCTTTTCAACGCGGAATTCGACCGCGCCGCCCTTGGACGCCTTGACGGCGCCGGCGACGTCGACGGTCACGGTGCCGACCTTCGGGTTCGGCATCATGCCGCGCGGGCCGAGAACCTTGCCGAGACGGCCGACGAGCGGCATCATGTCGGGGGTCGCGATGCAGCGATCGAAGTCGATCTTGCCGCCCATGACGGTTTCGAGCAGGTCTTCCGCGCCGACGATGTCGGCGCCGGCGGCCTTGGCTTCGTCAGCCTTGGCGCCGCGCGCGAAGACCGCGACGCGGACATTCTTGCCCGTGCCGTTCGGCAGGTTGACCACGCCGCGGACCATCTGGTCGGCATGGCGCGGATCAACGCCGAGATTCATCGAAATTTCGATGGTTTCGTCGAACTTGGCGACAGCGCGTTCCTTGACCATCGAAATGGCGTCGGAAACGACATAGGCCTTGTTCGGGTCGATGCCTTCGGTAATCTTCTGCAGACGCTTTGCAAGCTTCGCCATCTATCAGCCCTCCACTACCAGGCCCATGGCGCGGGCGGAGCCCTCGATCATGCGCATCGCGCCGTCGATATCGGCGGCGTTCAGATCTTTCATCTTGGCTTCGGCGATCTTGCGCACCTGGTCGGCGGTGATCGAACCGGCCTTGGCCTTGCCCGGCGTCTTGGAGCCGGAGGTGATCTTGGCTTCCTTCTTGAGGAAGTAAGACACCGGCGGCTGCTTCATCGCGTAGGTGAAGGACTTGTCCTGGTAATAGGTGATGACGACCGGGATCGGCATACCCTTTTCCATTTCCTGCGTAGCCGCGTTGAACGACTTGCAGAATTCCATGATGTTGATGCCGCGCTGACCGAGCGCAGGACCAATCGGCGGCGACGGGTTCGCCGAGCCGGCCTTGACCTGCAGCTTGAGCTGGCCTGCAACTTTCTTAGCCATTTCTCTGCCTTTTTCACACAAGGTTCAGATCGACATGCGACCATGAACCGACTGGACCGGTTGCCCGGCCTGTTTGCCGATTCGTCAGAACCGGCGGCTGCGGTTGCGTGGTGCGGCGTTCAGAAGGATCCGGCTAGAGATCCGCGCCTTCCACGCGAGACGCCGGCAAGCCGGCGTCCGGAGATCAGACCTTTTCGACCTGACCGTATTCGAGCTCGACCGGAGTGGCGCGCCCGAAAATCGATACTTCCACCTTGAGGCGGGAGCGCTCCTCGTCGACATCCTGAACGATGCCGTTGAAGGAGGCGAAGGGACCGTCCGCGACGCGAACCTGCTCGCCGATCTCGAACGAGACCGTCGGCTTGGGATGCTCGACGCCGTCCTGCACCTGGTTGAGGATGCGGTCGGCTTCGGAGTCGGGTATCGGAACCGGCTTGGACTCGGAGCCAAGGAAGCCGGTGACCTTCGGCGTATTCTTGATGAGATGGTAGGCCTCGTCGGTGAGGTTCGCGCGAACCATCACATAGCCCGGGAAGAACTTGCGCTCGGAATCGACCTTCCGGCCGCGGCGCACTTCAACCACCTTCTCGGTCGGAACCACGATCTTTTCGAACAGATGGCTCAAGCCCTTCTGGCGAGCCTTGTCCTCGATCGATTCGGCGACCTTCTTCTCGAAATTCGAATAAGCGTGAACAATATACCAGCGCGCAGCCATCAGAAATTCTCCGAACCGATCAACCGAGGATAAGGGAGATGGCATAACCCATCACCCAATCGGCGGCAAAGAAGAACACCGCGGCAACGCCGGCCATGACGAACACCATCATGGTCGAGATCATCGTCTCGCGCCGCGTAGGCCAAGTAACTTTCGACGTCTCGGAGCGGACCTGCTGCAGAAACGTGAATGGATTGGTTTTCGATGCCATTGACTGCTCACGCCATTTCGGCGCGTAAAGCCGGTTTTCCAGCCCCACGCGCCGCGTGTCTGTTTGAACCCTACATAACCGCCGATTCCCTTTTTCACAAGAGGGAAAATACGGCGTCTTCCGCATTCTTAATTTGCGTTTACGCTTTCAGGAATGCGGTGAACTGGCAGGGGCAGAGGGGCTCGAACCCCCGGCCTACGGTTTTGGAGACCGTCGCTCTACCAACTGAGCTATACCCCTACTCGCCTTCGACGTCGTTCGCTGAGAAGCGCCCTTCGTCTCGGACAGCGGCTGATTATTCAATTCGTTCTGAAAACACAAGCGCTTTTTTACAGGTCGGGGATCACAATTCACAAATGTCCCTCGCCTGCTCGGGCGCTCGCGGACTTCGAGCGACAGAAGAAAAAGCCCGGGCGCGTCGCCGCGGCCCGGGCTTTGTTCGTCGTAAGGGGCCGGTCTGTCAGCCGAGATCGTCGACCACGGCGTCGCCCTTGCCGCTGATGCGGTGGGCAAGGGCGGCTTCCATGAACGGGCTGATCGCGCCGTCGAGCACGTCGGACGGGGCCGAACTCTCGACGCCGGTGCGCAGGTCCTTCACCATCTGGTAGGGTTGCAGCACATAGGAGCGAATCTGGTGGCCCCAGCCGATATCGGTCTTGGACGCCGCCTCGGCATTCGCCGCCGCTTCGCGTTTTTCGAGTTCGACCTCGTAGAGTCGCGACCGCAGCATGTCCCAGGCCTTGGCCTTGTTCTTGTGCTGTGAGCGCTCCTGCTGGCACGCCACCGCGATTCCCGAGGGAATATGGGTGATGCGCACCGCCGAATCGGTGGTGTTGATGTGCTGGCCGCCCGAGCCCGACGCGCGGTAGGTGTCGATGCGGCAGTCGCTTTCGTTGATCTCGATATTGATCGAGTCGTCGACGACCGGGTAGACCCAGACAGACGAGAACGAGGTGTGGCGACGCGCGTTCGAATCATAAGGAGAGATTCGCACGAGGCGGTGCACGCCCGATTCGGTTTTCAGCCAGCCATAGGCGTTGTGGCCCTTGACCAGAATCGTCGCCGACTTGATGCCGGCTTCTTCGCCGTCATGCATTTCCAGCACTTCGACCTTGAAGCCCTGGCGCTCGGCCCAGCGGGTGTACATGCGCAGCAGCATGTTGGCCCAGTCCTGGCTCTCGGTGCCGCCGGCGCCGGAATGGACTTCCAGATAGGTGTCGTTGCCGTCGGCTTCACCCGACAGCATCGCCTCGACCTGGCGCCGGTTGGCTTCCGCGAGCATGTCCTTGAGGGAGGCTTCCGCCACCTGCACGATCTCGTCGTCGTCCTCCATCTCGCCGAGCTCGATGAGGTCGATGTTCTCCTGCAGGCTCGCCTCGAACTTGCGGACGCTGGTGATGCTGTCGTCCAGCTGCTGGCGCTCGCGCATCAGTTTCTGGGCTTCGGAGGGGTCGTTCCAGAGATTGGGATCTTCGGCCTTGTTGTTCAGCCAATCCAGACGTCTTACGGCCTGATCCCAGTCAAAGATGCCTCCTCAGCAGGCTTATGGCCTGCTTGATTTCGTCGATGACATTGATTGTTTCGTTGCGCATGTGCGGATGTCTTCCTTCCCACGAATTGAGCGGCTGTGCTTTAGAGCGCCCGGCGGGCCTTGTAAACCCGCCTTCCCGGTCGCCGTCGGGCGTGGATCGTCAGAACAGGCCGCCGGATCCGTTGACGATCGCGTCCTTGGCCTGCTGCGAGGAGTTGAGGATCTCCTCGGGCGAGGCATAGCCCTCGGCGCCGATGACCGAATAGACGTCGGCCGGGCCGGTGCCGGGCTTGAAGGCCTCGACGATGGTGTCCGGATCGCCTTCCACCGCCATCATGCCGGTCTTGCGGTTGACCGGTATGAGCTTCATGCCTTCGGGCATGATGAATTTCTCCGGCTTGTGGCCCTTGAGGGCCGCCTGCATGAACTCGTTGAACAAGGGCGCCGACAAAGAGCCGCCCGTGCCCCCACGGCCCATCGGCTTGGATCGTCGAAACCCATATAGACGCCGGCGACCAGATTGGGCGTGTAGCCGACGAACCAGGCGTCCTTTTCGTCATTGGTGGTGCCGGTTTTGCCGGCGACGTCGCTGTCGAGCTTGATCTTGCCCGCGGCGGTGCCGCGCAGGATCACGCCCTGCATGATCGAGGTGATCTGATAGGCGGTCATGGGATCGAGAACCTGCTCGCGATTGTCGAGCACGTCGGGTTCGTTCTGGCTGTCCCATTCGCGCGCATTACAGGTCTGGCAGACCCGCTCCTCATGCTTGAAGATCGTCTTGCCGTAACGGTCCTGCACGCGGTCGATCAAGGTCGGCTTGATCTGCTTGCCGCCGTTGGCCAGCACGGAATAGGCCGACACCATGCGCAGCACCGTGGTTTCCCCGGAGCCGAGCGACATTGCGAGCACCGGGTTCATCTTGTCGTAGATGCCGAAACGCTCGGCATATTCGGCGACGATGCCCATGCCCATGTCGTTGGCCAGGCGGACGGTCATCAAGTTGCGCGACTTTTCGATGCCGAGGCGCAGCGTCGACGGGCCGGCCGATCCGCCGCCGTAGTTCTGCGGCCGCCAGACCTGGCCGCCGGAGACGATTTCGATCGGCGCGTCGAGAATGACTGAGGCGGGCGTATAGCCGTTGTCGAGCGCCGCCGCATAGACGAAGGGCTTGAACGACGACCCCGGCTGGCGCATCGCCTGGGTGGCGCGATTGAATTCGGACTGGGCGAAGGAGAAGCCGCCGGCCATGGCGAGCACGCGGCCGGTATTGGGGTCCATCGCGACGAAACCGCCCTGCACTCTCGGCGTCTGCCGCAGACGGTAGGCGCCCTCCTTGCCGTCGAGGGGCTGGACATAGACCACGTCGCCCGTATTCAACACGCCCGTGGGGTTTTTTGCCGTCGCCCGGTCGCCGGCAGCCGAACGGTAAGCCCAACGCATGTCCTCGGCGGCGATGCGACCGGTGGTGCGGGCCTCCTCGATGCGGCCGGCCGCGTCGACCTCGGGCCGGATGCCGATATCGACGCCGGACTTGTCGGCGGCGAGCACCACGGCGAGCCGCCACTCGGGAACATCGCGAAGCGGCGTGATCTTCGACAGTGGAACGCCCCAGTCGGAACCGATCTCGATCTTGTCGACGAGGCCGTGGAATCCGCGGACCTGATCGTAGCTGATCAGGCCGTCCTGCAACGCCTTGCGGGCATAGAGCTGCATCGCCGGATCGAGAGAGGTGCGCACCGACAGGCCGCCTTCATAGAGCGCGTCCTTGCCGTATTTCTCGATCAGCTGGCGGCGCACTTCGCTGGCGAAATAGTCGGAAGCGAACAGATAGCTGTTGTTCTTCGTGGCGCTGACGCCGAGGTCTTCCTTTTTGGCCGCCTCGCCGTCGTCACGGGAGACATAGCCGTTTTCGACCATACGGTCGATTACCCAGTTGCGGCGCTCGATCGCGGCGTCGTGCTTGCGGAACGGATGATAATTGGCCGGGCCTTTGGGGAGTGCGGCGAGATAGGCGGCCTGGGCGATGGTCAGTTCGGTGACCGGCTTGTCGAAATAGGTCAGCGCGGCGCTGGCCAGACCATAGGAATTCAGCCCGAAGAAGATCTCGTTGAGATAGAGTTCGAGGATCTTGTCCTTGGAATAGGCCTGCTCGATGCGGAAAGCGAGAATCGCTTCCTTGACCTTGCGGTCGATCGTCTGGTCTGCGGTCAACAGGAAGTTCTTGGCCACCTGCTGGGTGATGGTGGAGGCGCCCATCGGCCGGCGGCCGGAGCCGACATTCTGGATGTTGACCGCGAGCGCGCGCAGGAGACCCTGAAAATCGACGCCGGCATGCTGGTAGAAATTCTTGTCTTCGGCGGAGAGGAACGCGGCCTTGACGCGGTCGGGAATGGCCTGGATCGGCAGGAACAGACGGCGTTCATGCGCATATTCGGCGATCAGCGCGCCGTTGTCGGCATGCACGCGGGTGGTCACCGGCGGCTGGTAATTGGCGAGCACTTCGTAGTCGGGCAGATCCCGGGTCACTTCGTCGAGATAGAGAGACACCACCATCGCCGCTGCGAGGAACAGCATCGTTCCCAAGCCGAAGAAATAGCCGATAAGTCTGATCATGGAATTCTTTCCGCGCATTGATCGACCGCCGAACGCGCGACGCGCCGGGACATGTTTTACCCGATGCGCGGCCTCGACGCCAGCATCGGCTCATACAGTCGCGAATGTGAGGAAAATAGGGCTCCGCCCGCTTTCAGGGGCGCAAGGCTCGCCCACACACAGATTTTTACGGCCGACTGCGCCCTATCCGCCACGCAAAACGCCGTTCGCCTTGAAATAGGTGACGGCGCCGTCCGCAATGAGGCCCGCGACCTTGTCCCGCCAGGCCTTGCTGGTCAGCAGTTTTTCGTCCTCGGCGTTGGACAGGAAACCGAGCTCCAGCAGAACGGAGGGAACGTCCGGCGCCTGCAGCACGCGGAAGCCGGCATGCCGGAGCGGATTGTTGATGAGCTCGATCTGGCCCTCGAAGGACTTCACCACATGTTCGGCGAGCTGGATCGAAAAGGCCTGCGTCTCACGCCGCGTCAGGTCGATGAGGATGTCGGCGACTTCCTCCGGCTCGTCCTTCACCTCGATCCCGGCGATGTCGTCCGACAGGTTTTCGCGCACCGCGAGGCTCTCGGCGAGCTTGTCGGAGGCGCGGTCGGAAATCGTGTAGACGGTCGCGCCGCGAATCCCCTTCTGGCGCAGCGTGTCGGCATGCAACGAAATGAACAGCCGCGCCTTGCCCTGACGGGCGATGGTCACGCGTTCGGGCAGCGATACGAATGTGTCGTCGCTGCGGGTGAGGAAGGCGCGGAAGCCGGGCTTGGCGTTGAGCTTGTCGGCCAACGTCTTGGCGAAGGACAGGGTCACGTCCTTTTCCAGCGTCTTGCCGGAGGCGCCGAGAGCGCCGGTGTCGATGCCGCCGTGGCCGGCGTCGATGGCGATGATGATGTCGCTGCTTTCCTGAGGGGTCGCCGGCGCGACGCGCGGGGTCTTGCCGCCGGCGATCTTTTCGCGATCCCAACTCTGATTCTTGACGAGCGCCGAAAACTCCTCGGCGCTGGTCATTTCGCAATCAAGGACGAGGCGATAGCCCTTGCCGGCTTCGTTTTCCCGCGCTTCGGCCAGAACTGCCTTGAACGGGCGCTTCGCCGTCAGGACGAGACGCGAGGACCCCTGCCCCATTCGGCCGTAGCGGATGTCGGTGAAGAGCCCCTTCGGCGCGAGATCGCCTTCCCCGAAACCGAACGCGGTTTCGTCGAGATCGACGATCAGGCGCGCGGGCGACGCGGTGTAATGCAGACGGAAGGCGGGCTCTCGGTCGAAATCGATGACGATGCGGGCGCGGGAATCGTCGCCGGCGATCCGCGCGGCGTAGGCGATGAGCGGCTGCTGCGGCGACGGATCTTCGGCGCCGCGCGCCGCTTCGCATCCGATCATCAGGCGATCGCCGCCAGCCATGCCATCAAAATTTTATGCATGCTTTGTGCCGTCCCGCCTTCGGCGCCGCGCGCCACCTGTCGCAAAATAGGCCTGATTTCTTAGCGAAACCCTGATTCGGCCGGCCGAAACATAGATTTTCGCGACCCCCGGCGCCAACACCCAGAAATTGGCTCGCAAGAAAATTCAATGATTTCCGACAAAGAGTGAATTCGATGGGTCAATAATGTGACGGATTTGCGTCACCCCTTGATATTCGCATGGATAAACCATAGAAGGTATGTGAGTGAATAGTGAAAGCTGGATCGCATTGCCCGGGAGGCTGCCAGGAGGATGGCGCCACGCCAGGGGTAATATCCGACGCTGATGCGCATTCACCGAGGCTCTATCCGGTCATGCGACGTTTCCGCATGGAATTTCAGGCGGTTGGCCGCCACACGCTCGTGAAGTTCGGGCACATTCATTGGACCGCAAGGTCTTGGGCATAGACATTCTCGCTCGGTAAGACATTGACGCAAGCGATCTTATTCTCGACGGCAACGACAGATCATGCGGCTCCGCCGCGTCTCCGCCGCGCCCTCAGGATCGCGTCACGCCCCAACCGACGGGAAACATCATCCGGCAATCGGCGCGTCTCGCGCCCGGCACTCCCCTTCCTGGCGGACCTTTGCGCCAAAGCCTCGATTGCCGAGGAGTTACAGATACATGGCAGACAAGATGCTTATCGACGCGTCTCACGCTGAGGAGACGCGCGTTGTAGTCGTACGCGGCAACCGCATTGAAGAATTCGACTTCGAGTCGCAGCATAAGAAGCAGTTGCGAGGAAATATCTACCTCGCCAAGGTTACCCGGGTCGAACCTTCGCTTCAGGCCGCTTTCGTGGATTACGGCGGCAATCGACACGGTTTCCTCGCTTTCGCGGAAATCCACCCAGATTATTACCAGATCCCCCTCGCCGATCGTCAGGCTCTTCTGAGAGCCGAGGCCGAAGAACATCGTCGCGACGACGATTTCGAGCCTGTCGGCCGCGCCGAGCCCACCTCGTCCGCGCATGAGCCGGCCGCGGGCCTCGAAGAAGCTCCCCAGCCCGACATCGAATCCTGGCAGGGCCGCAGTTTCGAAACACAGGCCGCCCCCGCCGCCGAGGAGGCGCCCGCCGAGGTCGCCGTCGACGCCGCGCCTGCGGAAGAGGCCGCTCCCGCCGTGGAGGTCGAGGCCGTCGAAGCGCCCGCCGAAAAGCCCAAGCGCGTCCGCAAGCCGCGCGCCAAGAAGGTGAAGGCCGAGGAAGCGCCCGTCGAAGCCGCGACCGAAGGCGAACAGCCGACCGCGGACGCGTCCGAACCGTCCGACGACGACAAGGGCTCGACGCCCCCGCCATGCCCATGGTCGCGGACGTCGATTCGATCTCCGAAGACGCCCGCCGTCGCGGCGGCGATGACGAGGACGACGACGATGATGACGACATCGACGAAAAGGAAGTGATCGAATCCGTCGGCGCCGAAGACGCCATGGAGGAGGTTCCCGATCGCGTCGTGCGCAAGCCGCGCAAGCAGTACCGCATCCAGGAAGTGATCAAGCGCCGGCAGATCCTGCTCGTGCAGGTCGCCAAGGAAGAGCGCGGCAACAAGGGCGCGGCGCTGACCACCTACCTGTCGCTCGCCGGCCGCTATTCCGTGCTGATGCCGAACACGGCGCGCGGCGGCGGCATTTCGCGCAAGATCACCAGCCCGCAGGACCGCAAGCGTCTCAAGGAGATCGCCCGCGAACTCGAAGTGCCGCAGGGCATGGGCGTCATCCTGCGCACCGCCGGCGCCAACCGCACCAAGGCCGAAGTCAAGCGCGACTTCGAATATCTGATGCGCCTGTGGGAAAACGTCCGCACGAAGACGCTGGAATCGACCGCGCCGTGCCTGGTGTATGAAGAAGGTTCGCTGATCAAGCGCTCGATCCGCGACCTCTACAACAAGGACATTTCCGAAGTCATCGTCTCCGGCGAAGAAGGCTATCGCGAAGCTAAAGACTTCATGAAGATGCTGATGCCGAGCCACGCCAAGGTGGTTCAGCCCTATCGCGACATTCATCCGATCTTCTCGCGCGCCGGCATCGAAGCCCAGCTCGACCGCATGCTGCAGCCGCAGGTGACGCTGAAGTCTGGCGGCTACATCATCATCAACCAGACCGAAGCGCTCGTCGCCATCGACGTCAACTCCGGCCGGTCGACCCGCGAACATTCGATCGAAGACACCGCGCTCCAGACCAATCTGGAAGCCGCCGAAGAAGTCGCCCGCCAGCTTCGCCTGCGCGACCTCGCCGGTCTCGTCGTGATCGACTTCATCGACATGGAAGAGAAGCGCAACAACCGCCTGGTCGAAAAGCGCCTCAAGGACCACCTCAAAAACGACCGCGCCCGCATCCAGGTCGGCCGCATCTCGCATTTCGGCCTGCTCGAAATGTCGCGCCAGCGCATTCGCGCCTCGGTGCTCGAAAGCACAATGCAGGTCTGCCCGCATTGCAACGGCGCGGGTCTGGTGCGCTCGCAGTCGTCGGTGGCGCTGCATGTTCTGCGCGGCATCGAGGAGTTCCTGCTCAAGAGCACGACGCACGACATCATCGTCAAGACGCCGGCCGACACCGCGCTTTACCTGCTCAACCAGAAGCGCGGCACGATCGTCGATTATGAAAACCGCTTCGGCGTCTCCATCACGGTCATGGCCGGCGATGAAGGCGGCGCGCAGCACTTCATGATCGAGCGCGGCGAAGCCGTCGAGAATCCGGTCAAGATCGAGCAGCTCATCCACTTCCCCGTCGAGGAAGAGGAAGACGAAGAGATCGTCGAGATCGAGGACGAAGAAGACGACATCGAGGAGAGCGCTGCGCCGGCGGCCCCGCAGCAGGCGCGCTCCGACGACCAGTCGAACAAGAAGAAGAAGCGTCGTCGTCGTCGTCGCGGCGGCAAGCGTGACGGCGCCGACAACAACGGCGCGAACGGCTCGGACGACAATGGCGACGAAAGTGGCGACGACGATGACGACGCCAGTGAAGCCGACGACGCCAACGGCTCGGCGGAAGAGGTCGAGGGCGCCGACGCGTCGTCTGCCGACGCCGCTTCGGAAAGCGACAGCCGCAAGCGCCGCCGCCGCGGCAAGCGTGGCGGACGCCGGATGCGCGAAGGCGACGTGAACGGCTCGTCCGAAACCAACGACGCCGACGGTGAAGCCGCCGACGGGTCGGAGACGCAAGACGCGGCACCGGAGAACGCGGCCGAACCATCGGCGACAGAAGCGCCCGCTCCGCGTCCGCGACGGGCTCGCGCCAACCGGGCCGAAGCCGCAGCCGCCCCGCAAGCCGTCGAGGCCGTCGTGGTCGAGGCCGCGGCGGAAGAGGCAGCCGAGCCAGTCGTCGCCTCCGAACCCGATGTCCCTTCGGAGCCTGCGGCTTCGACGGTCGCCGAAACGACGACGAAATCCGAGCCGGCCCCCGCGGCCGAACCCGCACCCGAGGACGATGCGTCGGCCGACGAAAAGAAGGTTCGATCCAATCGCGGCGAGGCAGCGCTGCAGGCCTCGCAGCCGGTGGTCGTCTCGTCGTCCGGTCCCGAAAAGACCGAGGACGACGGCAAGCCGAAGAAGGGTGGATGGTGGCAAAAAGGGGTTTCTTTGATGCCCTCATCCGCCTGATCAAAGGCTGAGTTCAGGAGGTCCGTCTCGACATCGAGGCGGATCTTCGCATTTGTGAAGGGTGATTTTTCACGATCCCGCGAGAGCGGCCCCAGAACCGCCTTTTTCTATTTCCACGCCCGAGAGCGACGACTATAAACGGCCCGCCATACCGGCCGCACGAGAGGAAATTCGACGATGAAGACAATGACCTGGGCGGCCGCGCTCGTTTCGCTGATGGCAGCGTTCCAACCCGCGATCGCCGCCGACAGCTTCTCAAGTCAGCAGAAGGACGAGATCGGCGCGATCGTGCGGGACTATCTGCTCGCTCATCCCGACGTCTTGATGGAGATGCAGCAGGCGCTCGAGAAGAAGCAGAACGAAGCGCGCATGGCTCAGGCCAAGGTCGCCGTCGACGCCAACAAGGACCTGATCTTCAACGCGCCCTACGACCTCTCCGTCGGCAATCCGCAGGGTAAGGTCACCGTGGTCGAGTTCTTCGACTACAATTGCGGCTATTGCCGTCGCGCGATGAAGGACATGGACACGATCGTGAAGTCCAATCCCGATGTCCGTTTCGTGTTGAAGGAATTCCCGATTCTCGGACCCGACTCGGTCGCGGCCCACAAAGTATCGGACGCATTCCGCGCGCTGGCTCCGGAAAAATATGGCGATTTCCACCGCGAACTGCTCAGTGGCGACCATGCCGACGAAGCGCGCGCCCTCGATATCGCCAAGACGCTCGGCGTGAGTGAGGAGGCGATACGCGCCGAGATGGACAAGCCGGGTTTCGACGCGCGCGTCCAGGACGCCTACAAGCTGGCGACCGAACTCGGAATCTCCGGTACGCCGTCCTACGTCATCGGCAACGAGACGATTTTCGGCGCGGTCGGGGCCGACGCTCTCAACCAGAAAATCGCCAATGTCGGCCAGTGCGGCAAGACAGTCTGCTGATTTGTTGCAAAAGCCGGGAAAAGCGAATACATGGCTTTCCCGGCCGCCCCGCCTGTGTACAACCCCTCCGGCACCACGCGGCCCTTTCCCTGTCACCCTCCCCGGTCTATAGGAGGGGATGCGTGCATGCAGGAAGAATGGATGACCCAGACTGTCTATATTTTGAACGGCCCCAATCTCAATATGCTCGGCAAGCGGGAGCCGGGAATTTATGGAGCCGCCACGCTCGACACGATCGCGGAGGATTGCCGCAAGACGGGCGCGGAACTGGGTTTTTCGGTGGACTTTCGCCAATCCAATCACGAGGGCGTGCTGATCGACTGGCTGCACGAGGCCAATGACAAGGCCGTCGCCGCGCTGATCAATCCCGGCGCCTACGGTCATACTTCGATCGCGCTGCACGACGCGATCCGCGCCATTTCCATCCCGGTGATCGAACTGCACTTGTCGAACATCCATGCGCGGGAAGAATTCCGCCACAAGACATGGACTGCGCCGGCGGTGAAGGGCGTGATCTGCGGTTTCGGGGCGCATTCGTACACACTGGCCATGCAGGCCGTCAGGACGATCGTCACATAACGATAATAGGACATTGAAAAATGGCTGAGAAGAAGACGGGCATTGATCAGGCGCTGATCCGCGATCTGGCCAACATCCTCAAGGACACGGATCTCACCGAGATCGAGGTCGAACAGGCGGATATGCGCATCCGCGTTTCGCGCAACACCCAGCAGGTGTTCGCCCAGGCTTCCATGCCGGCTTACGCGATGCAAGCGGCGCCGATGGCTGCGCCCTTGGCCGCCGCTCCCGCCGCCGTTGCCGCCGAAGCCGCGCCTGCCGCGCCGGCCGGCTTCAAGCTGACGTCGCCGATGGTCGGCACCTGCTACCACTCGCCGGCCCCCGGCTCCGCGCCCTTCGTGACCGTGGGCCAACAGGTCAAGGAAGGCCAGACCGTGCTGATCATCGAAGCCATGAAGACCATGAACCAGATTCCGGCGCCGCGTTCCGGCAAGATCGCGGCGATCATGGTCGGCGACGCCGCGCCCGTCGAATTCGGCGAGCCCCTGCTTGTGATCGAATAAGGCGGATCCCATGATCTCCAAGATCCTCATTGCCAATCGCGGCGAAATCGCCCTTCGCGTGCTGCGCGCCTGTAAAGAGCTCGGCATCGCGACGGTCGCGGTGCATTCGACCGCCGATTCGGACGCGATGCATGTGCGTCTCGCCGACGAAAGCGTCTGCATCGGCCCGCCGCCGTCGCGCGACAGCTATCTGAACATCCATCAAATCGTCGCCGCCTGCGAAATCACCGGCGCAGACGCCGTGCATCCCGGCTACGGCTTCCTGTCGGAAAACGCCAAGTTCGCCGACATACTCGACGCGCACGGCATCACCTTCATCGGGCCGACCGCCGATCATATCCGCATCATGGGCGACAAGATCACCGCCAAGCAGACGGCGCAGGATCTCGGCATTCCCGTGGTGCCGGGCTCGGCCGGCGAAGTGCTGTCGGACGAGGACGCCCTCAAGACGGCGCGTGAAATCGGCTATCCCGTGCTGATCAAGGCAACCGCCGGCGGCGGCGGACGCGGCATGAAGGTCGCCAAGACCGAAGAAGATCTGCTCGAAGCCTTCAACACGGCGCGTTCGGAAGCGGCCAACGCCTTCGGCAACGATTCCGTCTATATGGAGAAATATCTCGGCAAGCCCCGGCATATCGAGATCCAGGTGTTCGGCGACGGCGCCGGCAACGCCATCCATCTCGGCGAACGCGACTGCTCGCTGCAGCGCCGCCACCAGAAGATCTGGGAAGAAGCCAATTCTCCGGCGCTCAACGTCGAGCAGCGGATGAAGATCGGCCAGATCTGCGCCGACGCGATGAAGAAGCTGAAATATCGCGGCGCCGGCACGATCGAGTTCCTCTATGAAAACGGCGAGTTCTATTTCATCGAAATGAACACGCGTCTGCAGGTGGAGCATCCGGTCACCGAAGCCATCACCGGCATCGACCTCGTGCATGAGCAGATCCGCGTCGCTTCCGGCAACGGCCTGTCCGTGACCCAGGACGAGATCGTCTTCCAGGGCCACGCGATCGAATGCCGCATCAATGCCGAGGATCCCCGGACCTTCGTCCCCTCGCCCGGCACGATCACGCATTTCCACGCCCCAGGCGGCCTGGGCGTGCGCGTCGATTCCGGAGCCTATGCGGGCTACAAGATCCCGCCTTATTACGACAGCCTGATCGGCAAGCTGATCGTGCATGGCCGCACCCGTGTGGAATGCATGATGCGCCTGCGCCGCGTGCTCGACGAATTCGTCATCGACGGCATCAAGACGACGCTGCCGCTGTTCCAGGATCTCGTGTCCAATGCGGACATCGCCAATGGGGATTACGATATCCATTGGCTCGAGCATTACCTGGCCAATGACTGACGGGATTGCGTGATGGCGCGTTTATCGCATACCGCCGCCATCACGCCCGAGATCCTGCTCCGCGCCTATGCCGCGGGGCTTTTTCCGATGGCCGAATCGGCCGACGACCCGGATATCTTCTGGGTTCAGCCCGAGATGCGCGGCGTCATCCCGCTCGACGGCTTCCACGTTTCCAAGAGCCTCGCCAAGACCATTCGCAAACGCCCGTTCGACATCCGCTTCAATACGGATTTCAACCAGGTGATCGCCAGATGCGGCGAGCCTGCGCCTGACCGTCCCTCGACCTGGATCAACCCGTTGATCCTGATGCTCTACAAAGAGCTCCATAAGCTCGGCTACGCCCATTCGGTGGAGGCATGGGAGGGAGGCGAGCTTGTGGGCGGCCTCTACGGCGTATCGCTCGGCTCGGCCTTTTTCGGCGAGAGCATGTTTTCCCGCCGCACCGACGCTTCGAAGATCTGTCTGGTGCATCTGGTCGAGCGGCTGCGCGCAAAAGGCTTTACCCTGCTCGACACGCAGTTCACCACCGAGCATCTGAAGAGTTTCGGCGCGATCGACGTGCCCAAACGCGATTATGAGAAACTACTCGACCAGGCGATGCAATCGCCGGATCTCGATTTCTGAGTCTTTCCGGCAGGCTTAGTTGAAGTTCGGCTCGTCGAAATTCTGCTCGGGAGCCGTCAGGTCCGGCAGATTCTGCATTTCCACGGGCGCGTCCGGGTCCAGCAATTCGCCATCGGCGGGCGGCGCGGGTTGCATCGTCGGAGCTTGCGTGTCCGGCGCATTCTCGGTCGGCGTTTCGGTCTTCGGATCGGGGATCGGCGTCGTATCGATCTTGAAGCCGTCGGGACGCGGCACGTCCGAGGATTGTTTGCAGCCGGTCAGCCAGATGTCGTAGATCGGGTGATCGACGGCATTGAGGCCAGGAGAGGCGGCGAACATCCAGCCGCTGAAGATGCGGCGGATCTTGCGGTCGAGCGTGATCTCGTCGACTTCCACGAAAGTCGACTGCTTCTGCGCTTCGGTTTCGTCGCGGCTGAAGCAGACGCGCGGCGTCACCTGAAGCGCGCCGAACTGCACCGTTTCGTCGATATAGACGTCGAATGTGGTAGTGCGGCCGGTGATCTTGTCGAGGCCAGCGAACTCGGCCACCGCATTCTTGATCTTCGCCGCATCAGCAGGCGTGGCGGCGAGGCTTGCGCCAACCAGAAAGGCTGCGGACAAAACAGTCCGCAGCGTCGTCGATCGCGTCCTAATCGAAGTCATCCCGTTCACGTATCGCAGTCTCCGGCCATGCGGTGTGCGTTAGACGGCAATTATGGCCGGATGAAGGAGGCCTCAGCCGCGCGGGGTCCAGGCGTCGTAATCGCCGGTCACGCGATCGCGTTCGCCACCCGTGGCGAGCGAGCCCTTGGGTCGGTAGGCGGCGGCCGAACCGGTCGGATTGGCGCGATGCGCCTTTTCCCCCATTCGCGCGCCGCATAGGTCTGCTCGGTCGGCGGAACGTCGGTGCGGTAATGCATCCAGCCGTGCCAGCCGGGCGGAATGGCGCTGGCGTCGGCATAGCCGTTATAGACCACCCAACGACGCGTACGGCCTTCGCTGTCCTTGCCGCCGGTGTAATAGGTGTTGCCGAACTCGTCCTGTCCCACCTTCTTGCCGAAGCGCCAGGTGTGAAACCGCGTGCCGATGGTCTGACCGTTCCACCAGGTGAAAATCTGCAGGAGAAGCTTCATGAGTCCGGAACCCTGAATATGCGGCGCGAGACTCCCCGCGCCCGAAAGAATGCTCTGCTTATGCCGCTGCGCAGCAAGAAAGTCCAGCGCCCTCTCACGCAAAATGGACCTGCGCCGGCTTGCAAATCGACTTCGGCGACGCCAATGTCCGCACCGGGGAACGAGACGCGAGGGGAGCGCGGAAGATGATGATGCGAATGATCATGCGGGTGACGGTCGCCCTGACTCTGGCGGCTGCGGCCGCGAACGGCGTGCGCGCCGACGGCATCGCCATCGTGCAGGCGGTCGAACAGGCGACCGGGGTGTGCAACGGCGCCACGGCGGCCGAAGCCTTCGAATGCGCCAG
Organism: Rhizobium sp. G21; assembly: GCF_014158035.1. Lineage (GTDB taxonomy): Bacteria > Pseudomonadota > Alphaproteobacteria > Rhizobiales > Rhizobiaceae > Rhizobium_E. The sequence goes on from NZ_JACFXW010000001.1 coordinate 632,364, forward strand.
GACAAATGCGTCGCCGCCGGCGCCGCAGCGCGCGAGGACTGCCTGGAAATGACCTGGTGCCAGAGCGGCTGGACCGTCGACGTGTTCATGCAATCCACCGAAGGCCCGCATTGGCACGAATATCATTGCGGCTGGTCGAGCCGCGCGGAAGCCGAAGCTGCGGGCTCGCTCGCCTGCAATCCCGAACGCAAGACGCAGTTGATGGAATGCGCCACCGTCCAGATCTACGATCCCGACGGCAAGGCGATGATGGAGAATTGAAAATGACTGATCTCGGCGACCTCGCCGCCCGCGCGCTGGGAGAAGTCAGCGCCTGCCTCTACAAGACCGATGAAGCGGAGCTGGAGGCGTTGATCTCGCATCTGATCATTCCGCGCCGCATCGCGATCTACGGCTGCGGCCGCGAAGGGCTGATGATGCGCGCATTGTGCATGCGGCTCCATCACCTCGGCCTCGATGTCCACATGGTCGGCGACATGACCACGCCGCCGCTCGGCGAAGGCGATCTGTTTTTGGCGAGTTGCGGCCCCGGCTATCTCGCGACCGTCGATTCTCTGGCGCGGACGGCCAAAGCCGCCGGCGCGGCGATCGCGGTGATCACCGCCGAACCAGACGGAGCGACGATCAGGCTTTGCGACGCCGTGCTGACCATTCCCGCCCAGACCATGGCGCGCGACGAGGATCAGCCGACATCCTTCCTGCCGATGGGCAGTCTGTTCGAAGCGGCGCAATTCATGCTGTTCGAGATTCTGGTGATCCGGCTGCGTGACCGGATGGGCGAGACGGCCGAGACCATGCGCGCCCGCCACACCAATCTGGAATGATCAGAAGCTGAGCGACTTCTCGAGAATGAGCGCGGGGATGCCGGAAGTTTGCGCCCCGCAATTCTTGGTCCAGCCAATTTCCGCGAAGCCGAGCCCCGTATAGAAAGCGACGGCGCGCTCGTTCTTCGGCTCGACGTCGAGCCGCATGCGCTTGGCCGAGGGAAAACAGGTCTCGACTTCGGCGAACAGGTCGCGGCCGATGCCCTGCCCCGTGAGCCCCGGCTCGACATAGATCATGTGCAGAACGGCGACGTCAGCCTCGTCTTCTGCCATCGCCGCATAGGCCATGCCGCCGATGACCTTGCCGTCGTCGGCCACCACGAATTCCGAATCGGGGCGCTTGAGCCGCGTCTTCAGGGCTTCGACGGAATGCCAGGCTGCGGTGATCTCACTGACCTTGTCGGCGCCGTACAGCGCGTCATAGGTCGCATGCCAGCTCCGCCCGAGAAGGGCGGAGACGGCTTTGAGATCGCCTTCGGAGGCTGTGCGGACGAAGAACATCCGCGATCAGTCTTCGAGACCGAGCTTGGCCTTGACCAGCGCCTGAACCGCCTGCGGATTGGCCTTGCCGCCGGTCGACTTCATCACCTGGCCGACGAACCAGCCGGCCAGCGTCGGCTTGGCCTTGACCTTCTCGACCTGGTCGGGATTGGCGGCGATGATTTCGTCGACGGCCTTTTCGATGGCGCCGGTGTCGGTCACCTGCTTCATGCCGCGGGCTTCGACGATCTCTGCAGGATCGCCGCCTTCGGTGAAGACGATCTCGAACAGATCCTTGGCGAGCTTGCCGGAGATCACGCCGTCCTTGATGAGATCGAGGATGGAGCCGAGCTGCGCCGGGCTGACCGGGCTGTCCTCGATGCCCTTGCCCGCCTTGTTGAGCGCGCCGAGCAGGTCGTTGATCACCCAGTTGGCGGCGATCTTGGCGTCGCGGCCTTCGGCGAGCTTTTCATAATAATCGGCGATCGCCTTTTCAGACACCAGCACCGAGGCGTCATAGACGGTCAGGCCGAGATCACGAACGAACCGCTCCTTCTTGTCGTCGGGCAGTTCCGGCAGGTCGGCCAGCAGCGAAGCGACGAAGGCGTTGTCGAATTCGAGCGGCAGCAGGTCCGGATCGGGGAAGTAGCGATAGTCATGCGCGTCTTCCTTGGAGCGCATCGACCGGGTCTCGCCCTTGCCGGCGTCGAACAGCCGGGTTTCCTGATCGATCGCGCCGCCCTCCTCCAGAATGGCGATCTGGCGGCGCGCTTCATATTCGATGGCCTGGCCGACGAAACGGATCGAATTGACGTTCTTAATCTCGCAACGTGTGCCGAACGCGCCGCCCGGCTTGCGCACGGAAACGTTGACGTCGGCGCGCATCGAGCCCTCGTCCATATTGCCGTCGCAGGTGCCGAGATAGCGCAGGATGGTGCGCAGCTTGGTGAGATAGGCCTTGGCTTCGTCGGACGAGCGCATGTCGGGCTTGGAGACGATTTCCATCAGCGCCACGCCGGAGCGGTTGAGATCGACATAGGACATGGTCGGATGCTGGTCATGCAGCGACTTGCCGGCGTCCTGCTCGAGATGCAGGCGCTCGATGCCGATTTCGATATCCTCGAACTGGCCCTGCCGATCCGGGCCGAGCGAAATGACGATCTTGCCCTCGCCGACGATCGGATCCTTGAACTGCGAGATCTGGTAGCCCTGCGGCAGGTCGGGATAGAAGTAATTCTTGCGGTCGAACACCGAGCGATGATTGATCTGAGCCTTCAGGCCGAGACCGGTGCGCACGGCCTGCTTGACGCATTCCTCGTTGATGACGGGGAGCATGCCCGGCATGGCGGCGTCGACGAGCGACACATTGGCGTTCTGCGGCCGGCCGAACTCGGTCGAAGCTCCCGAAAAGAGCTTGGACTGGCTGGTGACCTGGGCATGGACTTCCATCCCGATCACCACTTCCCAATCGCCGGTGGCGCCGGCGATGAAGCGTTTCGGATCGGGGGTGCGGACATCGACTATGCTCATTCTTGAAGCCTTCTTGCATGCATAAAGCGTGGAACTTTCCGGTAGAGCAAATGCGTTTGGGAGGCAAGCGTGGAGTCCTCACCGGACTGACGCAGGCTTGCAACGGGCGGGAAAAAATGCGGGACAACAGTGTGCGGCGCAAAAGCCGCCGGGGCGCCGAGGCTTCTATCAGAGTTTTCTTTCTGATACCGTTTTCGCGGAAAGCAGGTATATAGAGGCCATGTTGAGTTTAAAGGCGCATATACGGGCCTCGTCCTTGATCGCACTTCTGGTCCTTCCGGTTTATGAAAAGCCGGCAATGGCCTTCGAGATCTTCGGGATGAAGTTTTTCGAAGACGAAGACGATGCGGCGGCGGTGTCCGACCCGGTGCGCTATGCGCTGAATTTCGATCCGGGCGAGGACGATCTGCGCAAGGATCTCGAAGGCGCGTCGCTGCTGTTCCAGGAGCAGGAAAAGCCCGTGTCCGGCGATCTCGGCGTGGTCATCAAGGCCCGCGACGATCGCGACCGTCTGCTTGCCGCTCTTTACGAACAAGCGCGATACGGCGCCGTCATCGATATCAGCGTCAACGGCGTGCCGGTCGACGACTTGCCGCCGGTTCCCGATTTCCCGCGTGACAGACCCGTGCCTGTGTCCGTGAAGGTAGCGCCCGGACCTGTCTTCAAGCTTGCCGAGACGAAACTGGGCGTCGACGCCGCACAGTTCGATCCCCGCGATCTCGGACTGAAGACAGGCGAGGCCGTGGGCGCAGGACAAGTGATCACCGCCGCCGGTCGCGTGGTGGAGAATCTCGAAAAGGAGGGCCGACCGCTCGCCAAGCTCACCGGCCGCGAACTTGCCGCCGACCACAAGACCAGTGAGACGACGGTGACCATCAACGCCGAGGGCGGCCCTGTGGCGGATTACGGCAACGTCTCCATCAAGGGCTCTCGAACCGTCGACCCGGAATTCATCCGGCAATGGGCGCGCCTGAACACGGGCGAGCGTTACGACCCCGAAAAAGTGAAGGAAGCGACGGAGAGGTTGCGAAAGCTCGGCGTCTTTTCCTCCATCGCCATCACCAAGTCGCGCCGTCTCGACCAGAGCGGCCGTATTCCGATGGCGATTACGGTTGCGGACGGCAAGCAGCGCTATTTCGGCGCGGGCGCCGAATTCTCGACCATCGACGGCATCGGCCTCTCCGCCTATTGGGGCCACCGCAACCTGTTCGGCGGCGCCGAATCGCTGAAGATCAGCGGCGCGGTGTCGCGCCTCGGCAGCACGCTGGACTGGAAAGAGCTCGGCTACGACTTCTCGATCCTGTTTTCAAAACCCGCCGCCTTCAACCAGATCACCACCTTCAATGCCGGGGTGATCGCCAAGAACGAAAATCCGGACGCCTATCGCGCCTCGACCATCTCGATTTTCGCCAACACCAGTTTCGACGTGACCAGCAAGGATGTGGCGACGGCGGGCGTGGACCTCACCGCCAACCGGACCAAGGACGTGTTCGGCAAGAACGACTATCTGATCGCCTCCGTGCCCTTGAGCTGGACTCGCGACGCCACCGACAATCCGCTCGACGCCACGGAAGGCTACAAGCTCGACCTCTCCGCCATCCCGAGCTACGAAGCGCTTGAAGGAACTCCCTTTTCTTCCTTCGAGGGATCGGTGTCAGGCTATTGGGGTCTCGGCGAAGAGAACGGCGTGGTGCTGGCCGGCAAACTGTCGCTGGGCACGCTGGTCGGCGTCGACCAGTTGAAGGATGTGCCGGCCATCAGACGTTTCTATGCCGGCGGCGGCGGCTCGGTGCGCGGCTACGGTTATCAGGAGATCAGCCCGCGCAATGGCGACGGCGACGCGACGGGCGGTCGTTCCTACGCGATCACCTCGATGGAAGCGCGGGTGAAGGTGACGGAAAAGATCTCCGTCGTGCCTTTCATCGACATCGCCTCGGTCAACAAGGCGCTCTATCCCGATTTCAGCGATTTCCGCGCCGGCTATGGCGTGGGCTTCCGCTACGCCACCGGCCTCGGCCCGATCCGTGTCGATGTCGCCCTGCCCAGCAAGAAATATGATGGCGGGTCGTCCTTCGGCATTTATGCCGGCATCGGCCAGTCATTCTGAGGAGGCGTTCGTGGCCCATATGAGTTTCACCGCCTTCCTGTTTCGCAGCCTGCGCTATGGATTGATCACGCTGCTGTGCCTGATCGCGCTGATCGCGGTTCTCGTCGGCGCGCTCGGCTTCACCGCGCGCGGCAATCAGTTTCTCGCCGACCAGGCGGCCGCCTTCCTCGAAAGCCCCGATCTCAAGCTCGACATCGACGGGCTGAGCGGTCTGCTCGACGGCTCCGTGCATATCGACGGGCTCACCGTCGCCGACAGCCGCGGCGTCTATGCCACAGTTCGGGATGTCGATCTCACCTGGCGTCCTCTCGACCTTCTGAAGGCCCGGGTGCAGATCGATGCGCTGCGGGCAGGCGAGGTCGCCGTGTCGCGACCGCCCGTGACCACAGTGGAGACGGTTGACGACGGCGCGTCTTCCGGCCTGCCTGTGGAGATCGCGCTCGACAGGCTCGCACTGCCGCGCATCGATTTGGGGGCGGCGTTGATCGGCCGCGACGCGTCCTTGTCGGCCGAAGGCTCGGCGAAACTCCTGGCCAACGCCGTCGCTGCGACGCTCAACGCCTCGGAGCGCGCCCGTCCCGAAGCCCGCGCCCGGGCGGTCGTCGACTACCGACTGGACAGCGGCGCGCTGAAAGCGGATATCGACGTCGTCGAGCCCGCCGGCGGTCTGATCGCCAATCTCCTGCAATTGCCGGACCGCCCGGATGTGGCGCTGTCGCTGAAGGGCGACGGCACGCTCGACAACTGGCGCGGCGCCGCCACCGGCATGGTGAGCGGCCGGACCGTGCTGCGCATCGAAGGCGGCGGCGGACGCGCATCCGACGGCGCCGTCACCGTGTCGGTAACGGGCGGCGGCCAGTTCGCCGAACTTCTTCCGCCGGAGATCCGGCCTTTTTTGACCGGCGACACGCGCCTCGATCTCGACGCCTCGCGGTCGGTCGACGGGGCGATCACCATTTCCAAGAGCGCAATCGCCAATGACCGCTTCCGCATCGACGCGCAAGGCAAGCTCGATCCCAAGGGCGAGGCCGATCTTACGCTGACGCTTGTCCCCGCAGGCAACGGCTTGGCGCTGCAAATGCCGGGCGACGACGCCGTCTCGGCGACGGTGCGGAGCGCAAAGCTCGCCCTGTCCGGCCCCTATGGCGCGACGAAACTGTCGGCGGAAATCGACGCAGCGGAGATCAAGACGCCGCAGGCCGGTTTGGCCGATGCGAGGGTGACGGCTCGAAGCGACAGCCTCGATCTCGCCACGGCGTCGGGACGCATCGAATTTGCGGGCGACATCGGCGCGCTGACGATGAGCGACGCCACCGCCGCCAAGCTCTTGAACGGCCCGGCGCGCTTGTCGGGCGCAGCCGTGGTGGACGCCGGCGCCATAACAATCGAGAAATTCAGGCTGGAAGCCGCAAAAGCGTCGGTCGACCTCGCCGGCCGCTTTGACAGAACACAGGGATCGGTTACCGCGGATTTCGCCGTCGACGCCGATCTCGCCGCGATCGCTCCCCCACAGGCGCGCGCCGCGCTGGCTGGACAAACCAAACTCGCGGGCTCCGTCGTCTATTCCGCGCAAGCCGGCGTGGCGTTGGACAATCTCAAGCTCGACGCCGAGGCGCTCGATGCGACCGGCAAAGCGACATTAGGCGCGGATCAGAGCTTGACCGGCGCTTTGGATCTGGCGCTCTCCGACGCCAGCCTCTTCGACCCCAATGCCTCCGGCGCCGCCAAGGCGACGGTGACGCTCTCGGGTTCACTGAACGCGCCGAAAGCCGAGATCGTGCTGTCTTCGGATCAACTGGCTTATGCCGGACAGACGCTCGCGAAACCCGCGGCGACCGTGTCGGCTGGATTGAAAGACGGCGCTCTGGAGGCGACGGTCGACCTTGCGGCCGAGTATCGCGGTCTGCCGCTCTCGCTCACGAGCGGCGTGAGCACGGCCGACGGCGCCGTCGCCGCAAAGAACCTCACCGCCTCGCTCGGCAAATCCTCGGCGGCGGGCGATCTCACCCTCAACGCCCGCGGCGTTCCCGAAGGACAAATCGCCTTCAAGCTGGAGGACCTCGACCAACTCGCCGGTCTCGCCGGCCAGACGGCTCAAGGCGCGCTGGCGGGAACGGCCAAACTTTTCGACAACAACGGCAAGATCGGCCTCGATCTCCAGGCCTCGGGCGACAGGATCGCCGCCCAAGGCGCGGACCTCGCCTCGCCACAACTGACGTTGCGTTCGGATGATCTGCTGGCGCAAGCCGTCACGGGAGACGTCGCCGCCAAGTCCTTGACGGCGCAGGGCGCGACGGTCGTTTCGCCCAAGCTCGACCTGGCCTTTGCGGAGCAGAAGCTGCGTTTCGATCTCGCTGCAGAACTCGACAAGGCGCCGCTCGCGGCGACCGGAACCGTCGACCTCTCCACCCCGTCGCCGCGTGTGACGATGGACCGGCTGGAAGCCGCCCCGCGCGGCGTTCCCCTGAAATTCGGCGCCGGCAAGACCTTGGCGCTGACGGAAGGCGGCAGCGTCACGCTCGACGCGCTGAATATCGCGATGGGCTCCGGCGCCGTCACCGTCAGCGGATCCGCGGGGGCGGAATTGGATCTGACCCTGGACATCAAGGACCTGCCGCTCGATCTCGCCAACCGCTTCGTCGCCGATCAGGCGATCGGCGGCTTCGCGTCGGGCAAGGTCAGGATCACCGGCAAGGCCGCCGATCCCATAGCGGATTTCGATCTCAAAGCCACGGCGCTCAGCGCAAACGCGTTGGCGACCAATGGCCTGCCGCCGCTCGACGCCGATGTCAGGGGCCGCTACGCCGCCAAAATCATAGATGCGACCATCGCAACCACAATCCGCAACGAGCCGGTCACGCTGAAAGCGCGCGTCGACATCTCCACGCCCGGGATCAAGATCGACGGCCTCGACATCCGGGCCGCCGGCGCAAAGATCACTGGCTCCGTCTCGCTGGACACGGCGAACCAGCCGACCGGGACGTTCCAGTTCGACATACCGGACGCAGGCAAACTGGCGGCGCTGGCCGGCCGAAAGGCAGAGGGCGCCTATGACGGCTCGGTCCGCATTGCTCCGATCGACAAGGGTCTGTCCGTCAATGTCACGGCCAAGGGCGATGTGCGCGAGCAGCCTTTGTCGCTGTCGCTCGACCTGACGCGCCAGTCGGGCGTCATCGCGCTGCCGGCGTTCGACCTGTCGCTCGGCCCCAACAAGGCGAACGGCGCGCTGACGCTCAACCCGGACCTGCTGCCGACCGGCAAAATCAATTTCGACCTGCCCGACCTGTCGCTGCTCGCCGCCATGGGCGGGCAGACGGCGGAAGGCGCGCTCAAGGGCCAGGCCGACATCCGCGCCGAAAACGGCCGTCTCGCCGCCGACGTCACCGCCAAGGGCGTGCTGCGCGGTCAGGAGATCGACATCAATCTCAAGGGCGCCCAAACGGCTGCGGGCGGGATTTCCATCCCTTCCCTCAACGCCATGATCGGCCCCAACCGCATCGAAGGCGCGATCGAACTCGACAGCCGGTACAAGCCTGAGGGACAGGTGCTATTCACGCTGCCCGATCTCGGCCTGATCGGCGCTCTGGCGGGGCAACCCATCACCGGCGCGCTGGAAGGCGAAAGCAAGTTCGCCAGCAAGGGCGACGCGATCGAAGCCACCGTCAAGGCCCGCAGCAACAGCTTCTCGGGCTTCGGCGCCGAGATCAAGGGACTGAACGCCGATATCTCGTCGCCCGATCTGCTGCGCGGCGTCGTGACGGGCTCGGTGAAGGCCGATCGCATCGCCCAGGGGGCCAACGCCGTGGACGCGCTGGCGCTCGACTTCGACCGCCAGGGCGCCGCGACGCAATTTGCGCTGACGGCGAAACTCGATGGCGCGCCGGCCGCCGCCAAGGGCAAGCTGACGCCCGAAGGCGATGGATTGCGGCTCGATCTCCAGACGCTGTCGGCCGCCCCGCGCGGCGTGCCGGTCAAACTTACGGCGCCCGCCTCGCTCGTCATCGCCGGCGGCGCTGTCGATCTCGGCGAGATCAAACTGGCGCTGGGCGGCGGCTCCGTCACCGTCAAGGGCGCGGCGGGCGGCGAAAAACTGGCGCTCGACGCGCGCATCTCCGCTCTTCCCGCTCAGCTGGCCAACAGCTTCTCGCCGGGTCTCGGCGCGAGCGGGGCGATCAGCGGGACCGCATCCGTCGCCGGATCGCCGTCGCAGCCGAGGATCGGCTTCGACCTCGCCTGGAAGGGGGCCGAAACCAGCCAGACCCGCGCCGCCGGCCTCGGCGCCTTCGCCATCACCGCCAAAGGCGCCACCAAGGGCGATGCGCTCAGCCTCGATGTGACGGCCAATGGCGGCGGCGGGTTGAACGGCCGCGTCACGGGCTCGGTGGGACTGACCGGCGCCCGCAGCCTGGCTTTGAAGGCCCAGGGCAAGCTGCCCTTCGCGGCGCTCGGCAGCCTCACGGCGCCGCAAGGGCTTGCGCTGAAGGGCGCCGCGGATTTCCAGCTGTCGATCTCAGGCGCAGCGACCAGCCCCAACATCACCGGCCGCATCTCGACCAGCGGCGCCGAAGTCACCGTCATCCGCCAGAACTTGGTGATCAACAAAATCGCCGCCACGATCGATCTCGACGGCAAGCAGGCGCGGATCTCCAGGCTCACCGGCAACTTTGCTTCGGGCGGCTCCCTGGCGGTGGGCGGGACCATCGGCATTGCGCCGGGCTCCAATTATCCCGCCAATCTCACCATCGATCTCAACCGAGCTGTCTATACGGACGGCCGCATCGTGGCGGCGAAATTGAGCGGCAAGCTGACGCTGACCGGCCCGCTTGTCGCCGGTCCCCAGCTCGGCGGCGAAATCCGCATCGCCCGCGCCGACATCACCGTGCCGCAGAGTCTGCCGGGCTCGCTCGGCAAACTGAACATCCGCCATGTCGATCCGCCCGCCGATGTCGCGGCGCAAGCCAAGGCGATCGGCTCCAAGAAGGCGAGCGCCGATCAGGGCGACACGGGCGCCGACGACGCCGGCTTCAAGCTGAACCTGACGATTTCGGCCCCGCGCCAGATCTTCGTGCGTGGCCGCGGCCTCGACGCCGAACTCGGCGGCCGCGTGCGCGTGGCGGGCACGGCGGCCAATCCCCGTGTCATCGGCGCGTTCAATATGCGGCGCGGACGCCTGTCGATCGTCGGACGTCGGCTCGATTTCACGTCGGGCTCGATCTCGTTTACCGGCGGCATGATGCCGGCGCTGGATCTGGTGGCGACGTCGAACCTGAGTTCGACGACGGCGACCGTCAGCGTGGCCGGCCCGGCGAGCGATCCCAAAGTGACGTTCTCGTCGTCGCCTTCGCTGCCGCAGGACGAGATCCTCGCGCAGCTGATCTTTGGCCGGTCGGCTTCCAGCCTTTCGGCGGTTCAGATCGCGCAGCTGGCGGATGCGGTGGTGGCTCGCTGGCCGGCGGCCAGTCGTCGTCGCTGTTCGACAAATTGCGCCAGGGGCTGGGGTCGACGACCTCGATCTCGGCACCGACGAGAACGGCAATACGGCGCTGTCGGTCGGCAAATACATCAACAAGCGCACCTATCTGCAATTCCAGCAGGGCTCGGATTCGAGTTCGACGCGGGCGATCATCAATCTCGATGTCGGCAAGGGCGTGAAGCTCAAGGGCTCGGCGGGCGCGGATGGCTCCACCGGCGCCGGCGTGTTCTATGAAAAGGAATATTGACGATTAGAATTCGCCGTAGACCCGCTGGGTCTCCTGTGGCTGCAGGCGCTTGACGAGACCCACCGTATCGACGTCGCGGTCGAGCTGCGGCGACCAGGAGGCGGTCATCCAGCTGATCTCGTAGCCGTGGTGGCGCAGGAATTCGATCGCCTTCTCGTTCTGCGAATGCGTCTCGATCGTGGCGACCTCATAACCCTGCCCCTCGATTTCGCTTTCTAGACGGGCGAGCAGCAGTTTGCCGAAGCCTTGGGACTGCCAGATCGGATCGACCCAGAGATCGCTGATGTGATTGTCGAGCCGCTCCCGCGCCGCCCAGGCGGCTGCCTGCCCGCCCTGTTCGGCGACGTCGATGGTCAGGAAATTGTTGACGGTGAAAGCGAGGAAGGCGCGTTCGGCATTGCGGCGCAGAAGCCCGATATCGATCCAGCCGGCGACCGCGCTTTCCCAGGCGCGCATGCCGATCGCGGCCAGAGCCATCGCTTCGTCTTCCCGCGCATTCCGGATGCTGGCCATCCGTCCTCCTATCCTGTTCACCTGCAATCGAAATACGGATTCGGGCTTTGGTCAAGCAAGCGTTTGGGAAGGCTGCCCTGTTGACGCGTTTTTAAGCATGTTTTATGAAAACCGGGTCATAGGAGACTGGATGTCGAACTCGTCGGAGCTTGTCTGAACCGTCCTGCCCGGATTTTTTCCGCGCAGGAGTGAAATCACCGCCCGCCTCATCCGAGGCCCGGGCCGTTGTTTCTCGCTCGTCTCTCGAGCCTTCAGGGTTCCGACCATCATGGACATCACCCGCGCCGAACAGCGCATCCTCCACCTGCTCGCCCAGGGCGGCTTCATCGAACGCGACCGCCGCGCCAGCAAGATCTCAACCGTCCGATGCTTCACCCGCGACGGCTGGCTCTATCCCGGCCTCGACATAGACCTCTTCCGCAAATTGAAGCGGCTGAGAGCGATCTCGTCGACATCGGGACAGCCTTATCGCATCACCGAACGCGGATTGGCGCTGGTGCGGGCGCAGCTGGACAATCAGTAGGAATGGGTTGCCGCTCCGCCGCCTGTTGCTCGGGGCGGCAAAACCTTTCCTTCGTCATGCTCGCCCCTGTGGCGAGCATCTGCCCACGCCGCAACACCCGCATCCTCGCCGGCCCCACGGCAGATTCTTGGGACAAGCCCAAGGATGACCACGGCGGAGGCTACAGATCGGCGCGCTATCAAATCTTGCGCGCCTTGCGCAACTCGAAAAATTCGATCTTTCTCTTCTTCAACTCTGCCTGGAACGCATCCGACACTAACAGACTGTCCGGATACCGCCGCTCCCGCCACACATGCAGCCCTCCCAGGGCAGATGTGTCGATGGTTGCGTTAATGTGGCCTTTGTCGGCCGGAAAATATCTAAAGAACATGATTTCATGGTTCTTGGGCGATCCGAAACTTTGTCGAACATCCGATTGGTCATCGACGACGCTGTTTTGTTTTGCATGAATGTTCAGGATGAACCAGCGTCCAGGCTCTGCGCGATTGTCGATGGTGATCGGCATGAATTGGTGCGTACCGGGGTCCATCTCCTCCATGAGCGCCTGTAGCTTTTCGGAGATTATCAATGCCCCGCTCGCCGTTTTGAATATGTCCCGCAAACGCGCTTTTGGACTCTCCAGAACCAAGTGCTCTGGCGTTTCCTCCACAGTTAACAGCCGTACGCCGTTCTTGAAAACTCTCGCAACCTCGACGCGCGCATGAAGATCAGGGACCTTTGTCTCGAAATCAGTTAACGTGGCGATGATGAAATGCGGGGCTTCGGTTCCAAATCTTACAATGTAGGTCATGCATTCTCTCTGCCGCTCCAAACCATACCATCCGAATTAATAAGCACGGGCATGCGGACGCAACTAATTTCCCAACTTGGTTAAACCTCGCTCGACATACGCGCAGCTTGATCCCGAATGCGCGCTCTTCCGTCACACTCGCCCCGATGGCGAGCATCTGCCCACGTCGCGACATCCGCACCCTAACGGCCCCGCAGCAGATCCCTGGACAAGCCCCGGGGATGACGACAGCGGAGGCGACGTGACCATTGCCTATCAAATATCCCGCGCCTTCCTGAGCTCGAAAAATTCGATCTTTCTCTTCTTCAACTCAGCCTGGAACGTATCCGACACCAACAGGCTGCCCGGATATCGCCGCTCCCGCCACACATGAAGCCCTCCCAGGGAAGATGTATCTATGGTTGCGTTGATGTGGCCTTTGTAGGCCGGAAAATATCGAAAGAACATGATTTCATGGTTCTTGGGCGATCCGGAACTTTGTCGAACATCCGATTGGTCATCGACGACGCTGTTTTGTTTTGCATGAATGTTCAGTATGAACCAGCGTCCAGGCTCTGCGTGATTGTCGATGCTGATTGGCATGAATTGGTGAACACCTGGGTCCATCTCCTCCATGAGCGCCCGTAGCTTTTCGGAAATGATCAGGGCGCCATTGTGCGTTGTAAATATCTCACGCAAACGAGCGCGCGGCTTGCTCAGGACCAAGTGTTCCGGCGTTTCCTCCTGTTTCAAGAGACGGTTGCCGTTCTTGAAAACACGGGAAGTGTCCGCCCTGGAATGGATATCCGGGACTTTTTCTCGAAATCGGTCAGCCTCGCTGAAATGAAATGCGGGGCCTCGAGCGTAACTCTTACAATGTAAGTCATATATTCTCTTTGCCGCTCGAAACCATACCAACCGAATTAATAGGCATGGGCATGCGAACGCAACCAATTTCCAAAACTTGGCTAAACGTCGCTCGACATACGGGCAGCGTAAGTCCGATAACGCGCTCCTCCGTCATGCTCGCCCTTGTGGCGAGCATCTGCCCACGCCGCAACACCCGCATCCTCGCCGCACCCACGGCAGATCCTTGTGACAAGCCCAAGGATGACGGCGGAGGTGGAACCCATAAGAAAAAGCCCGCCGGAGCAGCGCTCGGCGGGCTTTGTCAAACATTATTTCGTCGGCTTACCACCACTTGGGCGCTTCGAACTTTCCGGCCGCCTGTTCGATCGCATGGGCGGTCTTGAACAGGGTTTCCTCGTCGAACGGCTTGCCGATCAGCTGCAGGCCGAGCGGCAGGCCCTTCTGGTCGAGGCCGGCGGGGACGGCGATGCCGGGGAGGCCGGCCATGTTCACCGTCACCGTGAAAATGTCGTTGAGATACATCTTGACCGGGTCGTTGGCCAGTTCCTGATCGGCGATGCCGAAGGCGGAGGATGGGGTGGCGGGGGTCAGGATCGCGTCGACGCCGGCGTTGAAGGCCAGTTCGAAATCGCGCTTGATCAGCGTCCGCACCTTCTGGGCGCGGATGTAATAGGCGTCGTAATAGCCGGCCGACAGCACATAGGTGCCGATCAGGATGCGGCGCTTGACTTCCTTGCCGAAGCCTGCGGCGCGGGTCTTCTCATACATGTCGAGAATGTCCTTGCCCTCGACGCGCAGGCCGTAGCGCACGCCGTCGTAACGGGCGAGGTTCGACGAGGCTTCAGCCGGCGCCACGATATAGTAAGCCGGCAAAGCATATTTGGTGTGCGGCAATGAGATGTCGACGATCTCGGCGCCGGCGTCCTTCAGCCAGGCGATGCCCTGCTGCCAGGCGGCGTCGATTTCCTCCGGCATGCCCTCGACGCGATATTCGCGCGGAATGCCGATCTTGACGCCCTTCATCGACTGGCCGAGCGCCGCTTCGTAATCCGGAACCGGCAGGTCGACGGAGGTCGTGTCCTTGGGGTCGACGCTCGCCATGGATTTCAACAGGATCGCGGCGTCGCGCACGTCGCGGGCGATCGGGCCGGCCTGGTCGAGCGACGAGGCGAAGGCGACGATGCCCCAGCGCGAGCAGCGGCCATAGGTTGGCTTGATGCCGACGGTGCCGGTGAAGGCGGCCGGCTGGCGGATCGAGCCGCCGGTGTCGGTGGCGGTGGCGCCGGCGCAGAGCTGGGCGGCGACGGCGGCCGCCGAGCCGCCCGAGGAGCCGCCGGGCACGAGTTCGGCGTTGGAGTTCTTCGCCTTCCAGGGGTTCTTGACCGGACCGTAATAGGAGCTTTCATTGGACGAGCCCATGGCGAATTCGTCCATGTTGAGCTTGCCCAGCATCACCGCGCCGTCGTTGAAGAGGTTCTGGGTGACGGTGGATTCATATTCCGGCTTGAAGCCGTCGAGGATATGGCTGCAGGCCTGGGTGTGCACGCCCTTGGTGGCGAACAGATCCTTGATGCCCAGCGGAATGCCTTCGAGCGCGCCGGCATTGCCGGCGGCGATGCGGGCGTCCGAAGCCTTGGCCTGCCCTCGGGCGATCTCGGGCGTGACGGTCACATAGGCGTTGATCGCGGGATTGGCCGCTTCGATCGCGCTGATATAGGCGTCGGTCAGCTCGACGGCGGAAATCTCCTTGGCGGCGAGTTTTCCGCGGGCTTCGGCAATGGTGAGGCGTGTCAAGTCGCTCATCGGTCGGTCACTTCATGTCTGGCGGGTCACCGCGCGTCAAAAGGGGAATGTCGAAAGTGGGAGGCGGATAACCGCCTCGACCTTATTCGACCACTTTCGGAACCTGGAAGAAATTGCTGTCGGTCAGAGGCGCATTGGCGACGACACGCTCGGGAATATTGCCGTCGGTCACCACATCGGCGCGCTTCTTCATCGCCATCGGCGTCACGGAGGTCATCGGCTCGACGCCGTCGACATCGACTTCCGACAGTTGTTCGACGAAGCCCAGAATGGCGTTGAGTTCGCCGGTGGTCTTCTCGGCTTCTTCCTCGGTCACGGCCAGACGCGCAAGCCGCGCCACACGCTTCACCGTCGCCACATCAACAGACATGTCCTACTCCAAATATCATTCGCCTCGCCCGCTATAAAGCCGCCCGCCACGGCGCGCAACGGCTTTTTCCCCGACGGACGAGGCGATCGACAGATCAGAAGCTCAGGACTTCGCCGACCTTGGGCGCCGCGACCTTCGTCTTGTGGCCCTCCATGCCGGCCACGAATTTTTCGGCCGTCGGATCGAGCAGGCCAAAGGTGGCGTAGTGGCAGGGAATGGCGGTTTCGAACGAGAAGAAACGCTGGCAGGCGAGTGCGGCCACCGCCCCGCCCATGGTGAAGCGATCGCCGATCGGCACGAGTCCGATCTGCGGCTGGTGTAACTCATTGATCAGCGCCATGTCGGAGAAGATGTCGGTGTCGCCCATGGCGAGCACCGAGGCCTCGTCGTCGAAATGCAGCATCAGGCCATTGGCGTTGCCGAGCGCGTGCGAGACGCCGTCTTCGGTGACGTGGGCGGAGGAATGCAGCGCATTGGTGAAGGTGGCGGAAAAACCGTTGAAGGCGATGGTGCCGCCGGTATTGCCCTGCTCGACCTTCTGGACGCCGCGATGGCCGAGCCAAGCGGCGAGATCGGCGTTGGCCAGCACTGTCGCGTCGAGTTCGCCGGCCAGCGCGATCGTGTCGCCGACATGGTCCATATGGCCATGGGTGAGCAGGATATGGGTGACGCCCTTGGCGGCATCCTTGAGATCCTGGCCGGCAAAGGCCGGATTGTGGCTGAGGAACGGATCGATCAGGATCGTGGCGGACGCCGTTTCAAGGCGGAAGGCGGCATGGCCAAGCCAGGTGAGTTTCATATGTCGACCTTTCTGAAAAATGACTCGCAAACTGTTACGCAAGACAAGCGCAAAGGTTCGTCAGCCGTGTGAAGCTCTGGCTTTTTTATGTGGATGGCGCTAGTCCGGCAAGATGAGCATTTTGAGCATCGAAGACCTGTCCACCTTTCTGACGCCCGGCGAAATCGTCGCGGGGCTCGATCTCGGCACGACCACCATTGGACTTTCGGTGTCCGACAAGGGCCGCAGCTTCGCCAATCCCAGGCCGGTGATCAATCGCAAGAAGTTCACGATCGACGCCCAGGTGCTGCTGGCCTTCGCCGAGAAGGAACAGGTGAAGGCCTTCGTGATCGGCCTGCCGATCAATATGGACGGCAGCTCCGGCCCCCGCGCCCAGGCGACGCGCGCCTTCGTGCGCACCATGGGCGACAAGACCGACATCCCCTTCACCTTCTGGGACGAACGGCTGTCGACGGTGGCCGCCGAACGGGCTTTGCTGGAAATGGACGTGTCGCGCAAGAAGCGGGCGGAGCGGATCGATTCCGCCGCCGCGACCTTCATTCTTCAGGGCGCTCTCGACAGATTGTCGTCGATCGAGAGAGAGCCGCCTCGGGCGATTGACCCTCCCCTTTCCAGCGCCTGTAGGCCGCGGCGATCTTCTTGCGGCGGCGGAAGGCCAGGATGGAAAACAGCGCCAGGCTGTCGATGATCACCGCCTTCAAAACCAGCGGCGGGATATCCTCGGGCGGAATGCCGAGCGTCTGGCCATAAATCTCGAAGACGAGGTCATGAAGTTGCCGCGTCAGGATCAGATAACCGAAATTGATGTCGTAATAGGACAGCCAGTACCAGGAGCCGAGCAGCGTCAGCGGCAGGGCCCAGAGGATCAGGATCCATTTCATCGTGCCGCCTCCAATCGTGGAAAGCGCGCCGCGAGCGCTGCGCCGAATATCCGATCGAACAGTCCCAACACGGAGATTCCGATCAGCGGCGCGGTCAGATCCTGCGCGATCAAGCACAGCACGCTTCCGATGGCGATGGCCGTTCCGATGTTCCGAGCGCGTCTACGCATGACACTCACGCCTGTTAACCCTGTCCCGACTGTCACAGGTTAATATTTGAGGCGCAACGTAAACCATTTGTTAAGGTTAATTTCGGCCCGTCCGCTTGTGGACGACGCCCCGATCCGGGGTCACGGATAGACGCCGCGCACCAGCTTCTGCACCGCCTGCTCCACCTTCTTCCAGTCCTTCTCGGTTTTAAGAACCGTCGAGCCGAAGCGCCCGCCGGCTTCGGCGGACAATACGATCTGCTGCACCGCGCCGAGCAGAATCACGTTCATCAGGCCGGTGTCGACGCCCTTGGGCGGCGCCATGCCTGCCCTCACCCGGGCGATCCAGTCGCCCAGCGCGCGGGCCCGGGCGTCGGCCAGCTTGCGCACCTGCGGGCTGTTTTCGGACATTTCCCAAGCGATGATCCTCTTCATCAACGGATCGCTGCGCAGCGCTTCCATGAACAAGAGCAGCAGGCGCTCGACGAGGTCGCCATAGGTCAGCAGAAACCCGCCGCCGCCATTGTCGGGCATCTTCTCCTCGACCCAGCCGGCGAGCTCGCGGCCGATCGCCTCCACAAGTCCGTCCATGCCGCCGTAATAGCGATAGATCAGCTGCTTGTCGCAACCGGCGCGGCGCGCCACCGCGTTGACGCCGAATTTCTGGAAACCGCCCTCGGCGAGCAGTTCGGAGGCGGCTTTCAGGATCCGCGCGGTCGTCGCCGCCCTGTCCCGCATGGGAAGCTCGCCGCCACCCATCATTTCCGTCCTATCCAGCATGACACCCCCGAAAACGCGTTGGTCTTCCGGTGATAGCGAGGCGCCGTGACGGAGGCAAATTGGTTAACGAAAGTTTCAGGGGATAAGTCACCCGACGGTGATGGCGGGATTTGGGGCGCGCCTGCGCGCCCACCTGGCCGCGTCGCCATGCGGCGAGAGCGGATTTTGCTTGCGTCGGCTCATACAGCCGCCCGCGCCGCGACCTCCATCTTGGGTTTGGGCGCGGTCAGAAGCTTGATCGGCACGAGCGGGCTGGCCTCGGAATTCGGCTTTTCCACCTTGTTCCAGCGCACCAGCTCCATCGAGCCGTCGAAATTCTCGATGATGGCCGTGCAGCTTTCGACCCAGTCGCCGGTGTTGATGTATTTGACGCCGCCGATATTCTCGATCACCGCGTGGTGGATATGGCCGCAGATGACGCCGTCGACCTGATTGCGGCGAGCCTCTTCGGCGACGACATTCTGGAACTCTCCGATGAAATTGACGGCGCGTTTGACCTGCAGCTTGGCCCAGGCGGAAAAAGACCAGTAAGGCAGGCCCAGGCGCCGGCGCACCTTGGCGATCAACACATTGAGCGCGATCGCCATGTCATAGGCCCAGTCGCCGAGATGGGCGATGAATTTGGCGTTGCGCACCACCACGTCGAATTCGTCGCCATGCAGAACGAGATAGCGCTTGCCGTCGGCGGCTTCGTGGATAATGCTCTTCTCCACCTCGATGCCGCCGAAATGGATGCCGGGATAATCGCGCATGAAGGAGTCGTGATTGCCGGGGATGTAGACGATGCGGGTTCCCTTGCGGGCCTTGCGCAGCAGTTTCTGGACGACGTCGTTGCAATTCTGCGGCCAGTGCCAGTTGCGCTTCAGCCGCCAGCCATCGACGATGTCGCCGACGAGCACGATTGTCTGGGCGTCGTGGACACGCAGGAAGTCGAGAAGAAAATCCGCCTTGGCGGCTTTGGAGCCGAGATGGATATCGGAGACGAACAGGGTGCGCACACGGCGGGTATTCAGACTATCTGCATCTTGGGACATGACATCGCCTCACGATTTTTACGTGTCCTTGGAAAAGCAGACTCCTGTTTCACCAATGTGACAAGCGGCATGACGGGCCGCGCCGTTAAGCGCGGATTCATGTTTTTCTAGGAATGATCCGATTTTGGGACATGAAATCCACAAAAGAAGGCTCCACGCGCGGTCATGACAAATCGACTGATCCTGCCTGTCATGCTGGCCGGCCTCGCGCTCCCCGGCGTGGCCGCGGCCTCGGAGATTTGCGACCGGCTGCGCTTCGATCTCGCCACGCTGACGACGCGCGAAAGCCCGATCGCACAAGGCTTGAAATACGCCCGCGCGATCAACGACCAGAAATCATCCCTGCGCGAACTGAATGTCGCCCTGAAGGAAAAGGGCTGCTCATCGGGAAGCATCCTCGCCGTCGGCGCCGACACCGACGCGGCCTGTTCCGACCTCGAGGACAAGCAGGCGCGCATGCGGCGCAATCTGTCCATTCTGGAACGAAAGCGCCTCTCGTTGCTGTCGACTGCGGACGATCAGGCGCGGCAACGGCGCCGGCTCCAGCAGGAGCTCGACGCGCAGGCCTGCACGGCCGCGCCGCAACTCGTCAGCGCGCCGGGCGTGACCGAAACGCCCTTGGTGCGGGATGCGCCCGGCGGCATGGAAATCATCCGCGCGCCCGAGATGGAAGACGGGCCCGCCAGCCACGGTTTCGTCGACCTCGGCGGCGCAGGCGCCAATGGCGGCTTGGTGACGATGTGCGTGCGCACCTGCGACGGCGCCTACTTCCCGATTTCGTCGCGCGCCTCCAGCTTCAATTTTCGCCGCGACGCCCAGGTCTGTTCGATGATGTGTCCGGGCCATGAGACGGAGCTGTTCTATCACAGCATCATGAGCGAAAGCACGGAGATGCGCTCGTCGACATCGGGGCAGGCCTATGCGGCGCAATCCTATGCCTGGCGCTTTCGCACCCAGGGGAAAGACGCGCAATGCGGCTGCAATTTTTCGCTCTACTACAGTGAAATGCTGCGGCGTGAGGCTGTGGTGTCCGGCAAGGCGCAGCCGAAGAAACCGGCGGGGTCGATCGTCTGGGTCAAGCCGCAATTGCGGGGCGGACTGCCCGAGGCCGCGACCGAGAACGCCGCCGTGGCCGAACGGCCCTATCAGCCCGATCCGAAGATCCGCGTCATCGGCCCGATATTCCTGCCGGACGACCATGCGATCGATTTCCGCAAGCCGGTCGCGAGCGAAAAAGACGCCGGATAACGCCGTCGGTCAAGGTTCTATCCAGCTTGCTCCTCCACTACAGTCGCGACAGAGAATCGCTGGGGCGGAACGGGCATGAATCATCAGGTCATCATTCATTGGGGAATTTCGAGCTTTTTCGGCTGGGGCGTCTACGGCCTCAACCTCGCGCTGAATTGGGCGGGGATTCCGGCATCGAAGCCCGCACGTCCTTCCCCTACAATCCCGACCAGGTGGTGGTCGATCCGCTGCGCCGGCTGGCGCTGCGGGGTTTCGAATATAATTCCCGCCAGTTCGTGTCGCAGTTGAAGCCTTTCGAAGGCAAGGCGGCGAATGTCGAGGCGACGCTGCTTTCGGCGCTCGGCAACGACTTCTCGATGAGCAAGGGGCCGCACAACACCGAGATTCACGGCAAGCCGACCATCGGCGTGGTGTTCTTCGAGATCCCGCAACTGTCCGCCGAGACGCTGGCCCGGGCCCAGCGCTTTCCGCTGATCGTCTGCGGCTCGACCTGGAACGAAGACATCCTGCGGGCCTACGGGCTGACCAATGTCACCACGGTGATCCAGGGCATCGACCCCACGCTCTTCCATCCGGCCCAGCGCCAGGGCGTGCTGTCGGATCGGTTCATGGTGTTCTCCGGCGGAAAGCTGGAACTGCGCAAGGGCCAGGATCTGGTGATGGCGGGATTTGCCCGTTTCGCCAAGCGCCATCCCGAAGCCCTGCTGGTCAGCGCCTGGCATAGCCCCTGGCCGCAATTCGCCCGCACGCTCGATCGCTCCGGCAAGGCCGCGCCCCTGCCCTTCGGCGCCGACAACAAGCCCGATCTCGCCGCCTGGGCCCGCGCCAACGGGCTTGCGGAAACGCAGTTCCTCGATCTCGGCGCCGTTCCCAACGCTTTGATGCCGCCGATCCTGCGCGAAATGGATGTGGCGCTGTTCCCCAACCGCTCCGAAGGCGGCACAAATCTGGTGGCGATGGAAGCGATGGCCTGCGGCGTGCCGACCATCCTGTCGGCCAATACAGGTCATCTCGACCTGATCGACGGCAAGAACTGCTATGCGCTGGAAACGCAAGCAGGCGTTTCGGGCGAAGGCGCGGGCGTCGGCTCGGTCTCCGGCTGGGGCGAAAGCAGCGTCGACGAAATCGAGGATACGCTGGAGCGCGCCTGGCGCGACCGCAACGACGCGCGTCGCCGCGGCGAGCGCGGCGCGGCCAAGCTCGGCGGCTATTCCTGGTCGCGAACGGCAGAGCAGATGCGCAAGATCGTGCTCGCCAACCTGGCCTGAGGCGCAAGCGTGATGGACATCGCGGTCTATGGCGGCCTGTTCTTCGCCGCCTTCGGCGCCGCGTCGATCCTTCCCATGCAATCGGAAGCCCTGCTGGCGGGGCTGCTGATCGCCGGCGACCATTCCATTCCGCTGCTGATCGCGGCGGCCAGCCTCGGCAATATCATCGGATCCGTCATCAATTGGGCGCTCGGCCGCAGCATCGAACGCTTCGGAGGTCGCCGCTGGTTTCCGGCCAGTCCGGCGCAACTCGACCGCGCCTCGCGCTGGTATCAGAAATACGGGCGCTACAGCCTGCTGCTGAGCTGGGCGCCGATCATCGGCGACCCGATCACCCTGATCGCCGGCGTGCTGCGCGAACCTCTCCTGCCCTTCGTGATCCTGGTGTCGATCGCCAAGATCGGTCGCTATATGGTGGTGGCGGCGGTGGCGCTCAATTGGGCCTGAGCATTGCTTCAGCGCGGGCTGCGGCCCGGGCGATCACTGGCTGATAGGTCTCGCCCGCCGACTGACGCTCGAGCCGCATCGTCGGATACCAGGGCGTCGCATCGCCCGAGGTCTGCCAGCGCCAGTCCGGGACGGCGCGCAACAGCGCGATCGTGGGTCGGCCGAGCGCGCCGGCGAGATGCAGCGGCGCGGTGCAGACCGAGACGACGAGGTCGAGATTGGTCATGATCGCCGCCGTATCGACAAAAGCGTCCGGACCCGAATCCGCATCGGGACCGGGATGCTCCAGAAGATAACTCACGCCCCTGACGCGCCAGCCGGTTCCGAAACCGGTCGGCTCGAGCTCGTCGCGATCGAGCTTCTGCAGAGCGATCAGCCTGGCGTCGGGGATCGCCGCGAACGGAGCCAGTTCCTCGGGCGACGAAAGGCTCCTGCCCTTCTCGGCCGGCGAATTGGGATTGCCTTTCCAGACCAGGCCGATCATCCGGCGTCCGTCGTCACCGAGACGGCTCTTCCAGGCCGACACTGCCTCGACCGGCGCGGTGAGATGGGCGGACATCGAAGGAACCGCCCCCAGCGTCAGCTTCAGCCGGTGTGGCAGGCTGAGCAGCGCCGTGTGAAAATCGCCGTCCGATGCGCCATGGGTCCCCGTCACCTTGACCGGGAACGGCAGCGACGACATCAGCGCGGCCAGCTTTTCCGGCACGTGGAACACGATGTCGCCACCCAGTGACGCAACCAATCCCAACAGGCGCGCGAACTGGATCGTGTCGCCGAGCCCCTGCTCGCCATGCACGATGAGGCGTTTTCCCGCGAGCGGCTCGCCCTGCCACTCCGGAATGTTGCGATAGCTCGGGCGCTCCTTGAAATCGGAGGTCTGCCAGCGCCATTCATATTCGCGGAAGCCGTTGGCGAAATCGCCCAGCCGCATCAGCGCGAGGCCGAGATTGTAGTGGCCTTCGGCGGCATCGGGCCAAAGCGCGGTTGCGCGGCGCAGAAGCGCGATCCCCTCATGCGAACTGCCGCTGTCGACGAGGAGATTGCCCAGATTGTGCAATGCGACCTTGTGAGCCGGCTCCAGCTCGAGAGTCCGACGATAGACGTCTTCCGCCTCGTCGAGCTCGCCATTCTTGGCGAGAGCGATCGCGAGGTTGCAGAGGGTCTGCGCGGTAGCCGGCGCAAGCCGCATCGCATTGCGATAGGAAGAGATCGCCTCCTCGAAGCGTCCGGCGTCGGTCAGCGCGTTGCCGCGATTGAACCAGAACTCCGGACGCGCCGGCTGCATCGCGGCGAGATCGTCGAAGATCTGCAGGGCCTGGTCGAGGCGACCCGATTGCCTCAGGGCCGAAGCCATCAGCGACTGGGCGTCAAAATGACCGCGATTCCAGGCGAGGACTTCGCGATAGATGGCGATGGCTCCGGCATAATCCTTGCGCTTGTGGAGGTCCACGGCGCGGGCGAGCCGCGCCTGCACGTCCTGCTCGTTCATGGTTTGCCGCGGTTGCGCCGTCATCCTCGCCTCCTCATCGCGCCGACGCGATCGCCGCCAGGCGGTCGGCGGCCGGCGCGACCGCTCCCGCCCAGTCTCCGACGGATGTCTGCCGGAACAGCGTCAGCGCCGGATACCAGGGGCTGTCCGACCGCTCGTTGAGCCAGCGCCAGTCGGCGTGATATTTCAACAGGCCGAAAGTCGGCACGCCCAGGCTGGCCGCCAGATGAAGGGTCGCGGTGCAGGACGACACGACGAGATCCAGCGCCAGGATGGCGGCGGCCGTCTCGGCGAAATCGCCGAGGTCCTCGCCCGGAACCAGCATGGAGCGGGCGAAGTCGCAGGCGGCGATCTGGTCGAGCCCGTCCGTCTTCTGCAGACTGACGAAACGGACGCCTGGAACAGCAAACAGCGGCTCCAGCGCCGCCAGCGGCGGCGACCGGCCGGCGTCGGCGCGAGCCTTGGGATTGCCCTGCCAGATCAGGCCGACATTCAAGGCTTCGCCGGCGAAACGGCTCTTCCAGGCGGACACGCGGACGGGATCGATGTTGAAGATCGGCGGCGGCGGCACCGTGTCGACCGTGACGCCGAAAACCAGCGGGAGGCTGAGGATAGGCACTTCGAGGTCCATCTGCGGGCGATTGCGGCCCTGCTCGATCAACACCACGTTCGGCCCGAAATCGATGGAGCCGAACAGGTTGAGCAGAGGTCCGCGCATTTCCAGCAAGACCTTGCCCACGCGGCGCGCCGCTTCCGAGACGAACCGGATGAACTGGATATTGTCGCCGAAGCCCTGTTCGCCGTGAACCAGCAAGACCCGACCGGGCGCAGGCGCGCCATCCCAGCGCGGCACGCTGAAGTCGCGCTTGCGCATTTCCTTGCTGCCCCAGCGCGCTTCGTAATCCAGGAAGCCGCCGGGAAAATCGCCGGCGAACAATTTGGCGTGGGCGTGATCGAGGATCAGATCGAGATCCTCGCCGTCGAGCGACCGGGCGATGTCGAAGGCCGCGAGCGATTCGGCCGGACGATGGAGATCGCGCATGGCGTTGCCCAGGCCGCGATGGGCCTTGGACAATTTCGGCTTCAGCCGGATTGCGGCGCGGTATTGCTCCACCGCCTCCTCGAAGCGGGTCGCGTCCCGAAGGATGTTGCCGTAGGACAGATGCGCCTCGGCCGTCGGCTTGATGGCGATGGCGCGCGACAACAGGCTCATCGCCTGCTGCTGCCGGTTCAGGCGCCGGAGCGCGATGGAATAGTTGGTCAGAAATTCCGGCGAGTTTTCGCCTTCACGCTCGGCCTCGCGGAAGAGCATGGCGGCCTGGGCGTTGCGGTCGAGATGCAGAGCGCTGACCCCCAGCATATGCAGCGCGCTCGGGCGCAGTTTCTTGTAGCCGAGCACGCTGGAGAAACCCTGCTGGGCGGCTGCAAAGTCGTTTCTGCGCTGGGCTTCATGCGCGGCGTTGTAGGCCGCCAAGGGATCGAAGGGCTTGATCTCGCCCGGCGTCGACGGCGCGGCGACGCGGCGCTGCGACAGGTCGCCGTCGACCAGTTTCTGGAGCGCGGCAGCGATGCGTCCCATCACGGCGGCGAAAGGCTTGGGCTCCACCTCGCCCGCGAAGCGGCGGAACAGCCGCGTTTCTGGATACCAGGGACTGTCGGAACGATCCCGGAGCCAGCGCCATTCCGGATGCGCCTTCAGCACGACCCAGCAAGGACGGCCGAGCGCGCCCGCGAGATGGGCGACGGCGGTGTCGGAGGTGACGATGAGATCGAGATTCATCATCGCGGCGGTGTCGGCGAAAGCCTGCTTGCCCGCATCGTAGTCAGGGCCGGGGCGCTCCACCTCGAACAGGCCGTCGAGCGCATCGATCTGTTCCTCGCCCTTGCCCTTCTGGAGAGCGATCAGCCGCACGCCCGGCACTTGCGCCAGCGGTTCGAGCGCGGTGAGCGGATAGGATCGACCCTTGTCCACTTTGGGATCGGGATTGCCCTGCCAGACGATGCCGACGCGGAAGCCTGGCTTTTGCGCCAGCCATTCCGCCCATTTCGTCACCCGTTCGGGATCGGCGGTGAAATAGCTTTCACGCGACGGGATCGTCTCCAGCCGCATTCCGGTCAGGCCGGGCATGCTCATCATATAGGCCATCGCGTCGGTCTTGGGCAGCTTGTCGCCATCGCCGAACACGCCATCGACGCCCGGCACGGTCTTCAGGAGATGACCGATGACGGAGCGGCAGGCGATATAGACCTTGTCGGCGCCGCGCTCCTTGAACCAGGTCGCATAGCGGCAGAACTGGAAAGCGTCGCCGAAACCCTGTTCGGCCATCAGGAGGATCTTCAGCCCTTTCGGGTCACTGCCGTTCCAGAGCGGCACGCGCGGGCGATTGGCCATCAGGCCGAGCTTTTCGGATTTCAGCCGCCATTCGTAGTGCTGGAGGCCGCGCTCGTAATCGCCCTCGTTGAGCAACGCCATGCCGAGCGCGAGATGGGCGTCGGCATAACCGGGACGAACATTGATGGCGGTCATGAAGGCGCGCTTGGCCGCCTCGTCGTCATCGCCCTCCATCTCGGCGATGCCGAGATTGTTCCAGCCTTCGGCATGCTTGGGATCGATGGCGACGGCGCGACGCTGGTAATACAGCGACAGGCCGAGTTCGCCGTGATTGCGCTCGTAGACGCCGAGATTGGACAGTGCGTCGGTGTTCTTGGGATCGAGGAAGGACGCCTGCTCCCATGCCTCCGCCGCCGCCCGGAATTTCTCGGCGGAATTGAGCGTCGCGCCGAGTTGGACCCAGAGCTTGGCGTTTTCCGGCTCGAGGTCGACGACGCGGCGCATCGCCCGCTCCGCTTCGAGATGGTTGCCCATATCGGTGTAGACCGACGAAAGCGCGGTCAACACCGGGATCGACTTCGGTTCGCGCTTGGCCACCGGTTCCAGTCGCGCCAGCGCCTCCGCATATTTGCCCTCGGCGGATTCGCGCTTGGCGAGGGAAACCTGCGACGGCGTGTGAGACGGATTGACGGCGAGCGCGAAACCCAGCGCGCGGCGGGCATCGGCCCGCTGGCCGAGACTGTCCAGCAAAACCGCGAGGTTGCTCCAATAGTCGGCGGTTCCAGGCGCGAGCGCCACGGACTGCAAGGCGAAGGGCAGCCCCTTGCGGGCCGCCTCCGCGCCGCGCCGGCCGCCTTCGAGCAGCGCCATGGCGTTGAGGTTCATCAAATGGGCGTCGCCGCGCCGATAGGCGATCGCCTTGCCGTAAATCGCGATCGCATTCTGAAATTGGCCGAGACCGTGCAGCTTGACGCCGTCCTGAACCGGGCGATCACCATAATCCTGACCGAGCTCCCCGAACAGGGCTTCGAGATCGGCTGCGGCTTCTTCGAAAAGCGGACGCCAGTCGCCGGCCTCTTTCTGCCGGAACAGACGCATATTGGGATACCAGGGCGTCACGCTCCCCTCGCCGCCCCATCGCCAATCCGGCGCCTTTTTCAGGAAGAGCCAGACCGGCCTGCCCAGAAGCCCCGCCAGATGCGCGACCGCAGTATCCGAAGTGATGACGAGATCGAGCGAGAGGATCATCGCCGCCGTGTCGACGAAAGCCTCGTCGCCCGCATCGAAGTCACCGCCCGGAGACAGGATGCGCAGGCCGTCGGGGACCGCTTGGTCGAGACCGTAATGCCGCTGCAGCGAGATGAAATTCGCCCGGTCCGACAGCGACGCCAGCGGAGCCATGGCGGCGAGCGGAATGGACCGGCCGATATCGACCGCAGTCTTGGGATTGCCCTGCCAGCACAGGCCGATCCGCCATGTTGTCTTGGATTCGCCGCGCTGCCCGAAACGGCGCCATTTGGCCATCCGCTCCTCTTCAACGCGGAAACGGCTCACGCCGATGGGCACATTGCCGGGTTCGAGCCTGGCGAGCCGCGGCAGCGACATCAGCGGCAACCAGGCGTCATGCTCCGGCAACGGCTCGACATCGGAGCGCAACCGAATGTCGCCGTTGGTGAAGACGTCGAGGCGCGAGAGAATGTTGAACATCCGCGGATGACAGACGAAGACCAGGTCCCCGACGCGCTTTCGCGCCGCAGGCAGCAGGCGGAGGAACTGAAAAACGTCGCCGAATCCCTGTTCGTGCACGACGACCAGCCGACCTTCCGGCAATTCCTGACCGGACCAGAGCGGCGCATTCGACACCGGGCTCTTTTCGAGCGCCGACGACACTCTGAGCCGTAATTCGTAATCGTCCCAAGCCTGCAGCCAATCGCCGCCATAAAGCCGGTTCACCGCGATATTATAGCGGAGCAACTCCCATTCCGGCCAATGCTTGAGACCTTCGACATAGTGATTGATGGCGGCGTCGATCAAGCCGAGATTACGCAGCGATGCGCCGCCATTGATGAACGCGGTCTTCTGCAAGGGATTTCGCTGCAGCACCCACTCGAATTCCGCCAGCGCTTCGCGGTCGCGGCCGAGCGACTGAAGAGCCGCGCCGTGCGCCAGATGGGCTTCGGGGCTCTCGGGCGCGGCTTTCAGCGCGGCGGCGGCCAACTGCTGGGCGCGGCCTTTTTCGTGCAGATCGAGAGACGCTTGCGACGCCTGGACAAGAAGGCCGGCATTGCCGGGCTCCATCTCCAGCCCCCTGGCGACGGCCTCATAGGCCTCCGCCAGCCGTCCTGCGCGGGACAGGGCCACGCCGAGATTGGTATAGCCGCCGACGCCCGAAGGCCGCAGCGCCACCGCCTGTTGCGCCGCCGCGACCGCGTCTTCGACCAAACCGGCCCCGAGCAAGGCGGTCGCATAATTCTGCCAGACGCTCGCCTGCGTCGCGTCGAGTTCGAGCGCGCGCCTGAAATAATCGAGCGAATCGAGCGACCGCTCCGAAAGATGCAGTCCGACCCCCATATAGTGATAGACGGAGGCGTCGGTGGGATGGAGCCGGGAGAGATCTTCCAGAGCCGCCAGACTTTCCGCCACCTTTCCGTCGCCAAGCATTCGCCGACAATCTTCCACGGAATAGCGCTCGACCCCGGTCATCTCCCCGCCCATGCTCTCTTCGCTCCTGTTCGTCCGGCGGCGACCCGCCTTATTGGACCTTGTATTTCTGGTAGGATTTCTCCTCCATAAGGCCCGACCCTAGCGCGAAGTTGACCTCGCGCTTCAATTCGGCGCGTTTGTCGTTGGTAATGTAGACCGAACGGGCGAGCTGGACGAATTTGTCGCCGAAATCACCGGCGTTTTCGCAATCGCGAATATCGTCCTCGATGTCCCAAAGGGCGGCGTTGACGTCGTAGAGCGCCTTGGTGAGCCTTGAGACCTCGTCATTGCGGGCATGATCGCCGAGCTTTTCTGTCAGCAGCGCCAATTCCTTGCGGACATTGGCCAGCTTCGCCTCGTCGGTCATCCGGTCGGATTTGATCTGCAGGATGGTGATCTTGTCGACCAACTCCCCCAGGACACGGGTGCTTCGATCATCGTCTCTTCCTCGCTTATCAAGAATCATAATCGTCGGTTCGCGAGATTAAGGGAGCGAGGCGAAAACGGAAAACGAAAAGGGCGCGGATCGCTCCGCGCCCTCCCCTTAATTCGAGGCTTCGCCCGTTACACCGACCAGCTGATGTCGGTTTCGCTGAGCTTGCCGGCGGTGATGTTCGACAGCTTGATGCTGAGATCCGCCGAACCGTCGCCGTTGGTGTCGACTTCGAGCAGCTTCGTCGCGGTGACGAAGCGGGCTTCCGCCGCGCCGCTGGAGGTCCAGCCGCTGTTGTCGCCGAGATAGGTCAGCGAGCCGGAGCCGCCCTCGAGGTAGATCACGTCGGTATCCACTGCGAAGTCCGTGATGACGTCGGTATTGCCGGCGTTCGTCGTCACATTGAAGTGGAACTCGTCCAGGCCGCCGCCGCCGGTGACAGTGTCGTCCGCCGCGCCGGAGGTGAAGATATCTCCACCCGAGCCGAGGGACACCACCGCGCCCTGAGAGCCGGTCGTGACGATTTCGTCGATGCGGGTCGAGCCGGTGATGGTTTCCACGTTGGTGAAGGTCACATCCGTGGTGTCACCCGAGAGGATCACCGTGTCGGCGCCCGCTCCACCGTCGACCGTCGAGCTAGAATAGCCCGAAGTCAGGGTGAAGGTGTCGGCCGAACCGCTGCCCGTGATCAGCTCGACCGCCGTAAACGTGCCGGTTGCGGCAGCGCTGAAGGTGATCGAGTCCGTACCCCCACCCAGCGATACGCGGCCGGTGAAGGACGATGTGACGCTGATCGTATCCGCGCCGGTGTCGCCGGTGACGGTTTCGACGCCCGAGATGGTGACCGTATTGTCATAGGCTCCCATCACGATCGTGTCACTGCCGGAGCCCAGGTTGAAGATGCCGCCGGTGCCGCCCGCGAGCGTCACGACATCCGAGCCCGTTCCGCCGGTCACCGTATCGACATTCGACACCGTGAAGACCGAGCCGCTGTCATTCGCGATCAGCTTGTCGCCGCCCGAGATGAAGTCGAACCAGCCGCCATAAGCGCCGCCGTCCCCGATGGTCACCGTGTCGTCGCCGGTGCCGCCGGTGACGCTTTCGATGCTGACGATCGTCAGACCGTTGGTGGCGTTGTCGAGAATGATCTTGTCATTGCCGCCGCCGAAGTCCGCCGACGCCAGCGCCGCAGCGCCGGAGATCGTCACGATGTCGGCGCCGGAGCCGCCCACCAGGCTTTCCGCATTGGCCACCGTGCCGGTGAAGCCCGCGTCGAACCAGGAGAGACGATCGCTCGTGCCGCCGCCGAGGTCGATGAGTTCCGCGCCGCCCGAAGAGATGGTGACGAGGTCGTTGCCGGAGCCGCCGGTGATGGTTTCTGCATTGGCCGCCGTGATCGTGGCGCCCAGGGCCGCATCCAGCGTCAGCTTGTCGGAGCCGGCGCCGAGGTCGATCGTCAGCGCCGTGACGGCCTGGGCGAAGGTCACGAGATCCACGCCTGTGCCACCGGTGATCGTTTCGACATTGGCGACGGTGATGTCGTTGGAGAAGTCGCCGAGCACGATCTTGTCGCGGCCCGCCGCCAGATCGAAGTCGTCGCCCACCACTGCCGTCGAGAATGTCACCACATCCTTGTTGGCCGAACCGACGATGCTTTCGACGTCAGAGACCGAGATCGTGGCGCCCGCCGTCGAGATGTCGAGGACATCGGTACCGGCTTTGCCGTCGATCGATCCGGCGGTGAGAGCCGCCGCGATCTTGATCAGGTCGGCGCCGGTGCCGCCCGTGATCGTTTCGATGTTGGACGCCGTCAGCGTGTTGCCGCCATTGGCCAAGGTCAGGCTATCCTTGCCGCCGAGCAGGTCGATTGCCGCATCGATCTGGTCGACGATGGTCAGCACCTGGGTGCTGCCGCCGGCGATGATCGTTTCGACGCTGTCCAAGGTCGCCGTCACGGCAGCCGCGGAGAAGTCGACGGTGTCGGAGCCGTTGAAGAGGCCCAGGGTGAGGCTCGTCGCCACGCCGGTGATAACGATCTTGTCGTCGCCGGTCGTGCCGACCACAGTCTCGACATTGGCCATGGTGACCGTCGCCGCCGCATCGAGGCGGATGACGTCGATGTCCGTGCCGCCGACCACGCTTTCGACCGCGATGATCGAGATGTCGCTCGCCGTGTTGCCGAGGACGATCTTGTCGTCGCCGGCGCCGAGCGTGTAGAGCTCGCCGGTCGCCGCCGCGGCCACTGTGATGAGGTCGTTGGCGGCCCCGCCGGTCACCGTTTCGAAGTTCGACACGGTGACGGTGGCGCCGGCGGCAGCCAGCGTCAGACTATCGATGCCCACGCCGCCGTCCAGATTGCCGCCGGTATAGGCCGCCGACAAGGTGATCGTGTCGGCGCCGGAGGAACCGACGAGCGTTTCGACGCCCGCAATCGTCAGCGTGTTGGGCGCTGCAGCGAGGGTCAGCGAGTCGTTGCCGGCCCCGAGATCGATGAGCTGCGCCGTGATGCCGCTCAGCATGGTGATGATGTCCATGCTCGCGCCGCCGACGAAGCTTTCGACGCCGTCGAGAGTGGCCGTCACGTTGAAGTCGCCGAAGACCACGTTGTCGCCGGCGTCGCCGCCGAGATCGATCGTCAGCCCGGTCGAGCCGCTGTTGACATACACCTTGTCGACTTCGCTGGATCCGCCGGTCACGGTTTCGACCGAAGCCACCGTGATCGTCTGGGCGCCGTCGAGGACGATGGTGTCCGTACCCGTGCCGCCCGTCACCACATCGACGTCGGTGACGTTGATGGAGTTGGTGAAGTTGGCGAGCGTCACCGAGTTGGCGCCGGCCTTGAGGTCGATTTCCACGCCCGAAGCCGCGACACTGAAGGTGATGAGATCATCACCCGCCGCGCCGGTGACCGTTTCGATGCTTGCGAGCGTGATGGTCGCGCCGCCTGCAGCCGTGGTCAGCGAGTCGTTGCCGCCCTGGCCGTCGAACGTGCCTTCATAGGCAGCGCCGAGGGTGATGAGATCCACCCCGGCCGATCCGGTGACGGTCTCGACATTGCTCACCGTCAGCGTGTTGCCGCTTCCGACCAAGGTCAGAGCGTCTGCGCCGCCGAGCAGGTCGATCGCCATAGCCACCGAGTTGTTGATGGTGATGGCCTGAGTGCTCGCGCCGCCGGTGATCGCTTCGACATCCAACAGGGTCGCAGTCGCGGCCGCATTGGTGAAGTCGACGCTGTCGCCGGTGCCGCCGCCGAGCTCCAAGGTCATGCCCTGGCTCAGACCCTTCACGGTCACGACGTCGTCGCCTGCATTGCCGAACACCGATTCCACATTCTCGACGGTGAACGTTCCGGCGGTAGAGCCGACGAGCGTGACTTCGTCGATGCCGGCGCCGAGGTTGATGTAGGATCCGGTCACACCATCTTCGAAGTAGATGATTTCGACGCCCGTGCCGCCGGTGATCGTTTCGACGGCATCGACCGTCAAGGTCGCGCCGCTGTTGCTGGTGGTCAGCGCATCGTCGCCGCCGTCGAAGTAGTACTTGCCGGAGGCTTCAGCGCCGCTCAACACGACCATGTCGACATTGGAGCCCGCCGCCACCGTGAAGGTGTCCACACCGCTCACGGTCACCGTGCCGCCGTCGTTCAACATCAGAGTGTTGGCGCCGGCGCCGAGCGAGAACGTGCCATCGGCAGCGTCGTCGACGATGATGTAGTCATCGCCGGCCACGCCCACGACCGTTTCCACATTGGTGACGGTGAAGCTGTTGTTCACAGCAGCCAGCGTCAGCATGTCGTCGCCGCCACCGAGGTCGACGACCTGGTCGGTCATGCCCGAGCCGAGGGTGATGACTTCGATGCTCGCGCCGCCTTCGATCGTTTCGACGTTGGTCAGCGTTGCCGTGGTGTGCGCGGTCGCGTCGAAGATGACCCAATCGTCATCCGCGCCGCCGTCGATCACCATGCCGGTATGACCGCCGGTCACGGTGATCTTGTCGTCTTCAGCGCCGCTGTTGATCGTTTCGACATTGGCGACCGTGATGGTCATACCCGCCGAAGCGCCCGCATTGGCGTTGATCGTGTCGTCGCCGGCGCCGAGGTCGATCACCGCGCCTGCTTCGCCGTCGACCAGCGTGACGATTTCGATGCTCGCGCCGCCGGTGATGGTTTCGATGTCGTCGACCGTCAGCGTCGCGCCGAGCGAAGACGTGGTCAGCGTGTCGATGCCCGCGCCGCCGTAGATTGCCATTCCGGCTTCAGCGCCGGACAGGATGATGTTGTCGCTGTTCGTGCCGGTGACGGTGACGACTTCGATGCCAGACGCCGTGATGGTGCCGCCCTGCTCGATCGTAAGCGTATCGGTGCCGCCAGCGAGGTTGAGGACCATATCGGCAGCCGCCGAGGTGTAGATCACGTCGTTGCCGGCGTCGCCGACCACGCTTTCGATGTTTGCGACCGAGAGCGTGTTGGCGAAGTTGCCGAGCGTCAGCTTGTCTGCCGCAGAGCCGCCGAGATCGATTTCGCCGCCGGTCACCTGGGTGAGGATCGTCAGAACTTCGCTGGACGCGCCGCCGACGATGGTTTCGATGTTGGACAGCGTCGCGGTGACGTTGCCCGTGCCGTCGAAGGTGATCTGGTCGTCGTCTGCGGCCAGGTCCACCGTCAGGCCGGTCGCCGCGCCGACGACGATCAGGTCGTCCTTGCCGGAAGAACCGGTGACGTTTTCAACCAGCGAGATGGTCAGCTGATCGGTGGCCGTCATGATGATCGAGTCGATGCCCGAAGAACCGGTGACGGTTTCGATGCCGGTGACGCTAAAGTTGTTGCCGCCGACGGTCAGCAGCAGCGAGTCGTTGCCTGCGCCGAGATCGAGGTTGATGCCGCTGATCACGGTCGCCGCGGTGATGACGTCGTTGCCGCCGGCATCCGCGATGCTTTCGATGTTGGCGATCGTCAGCGTTGCGCTGTTGGTGTCGAAGTCGAGCACATCCGCGCCCGCGCCGCCATCGATATAGCCGCCGTCATAGACGCCGCCCAGGGAGATGAGGTCTATGCCCGAAGAACCGTTGATCGTTTCGACCGCCGTCGCCGTCAGCGTGTTGCCGGCGGAGGCGAGCGTGATCGAGTCGGAGCCGCCTTCCAGATCGACAGCCATGGCGATGCTGTTCGCAAAGGTCAGCACTTCGACGCTGTTGCTGGCGTGGACGACTTCGACATCGGTCAGCGTCGCGGTGACGTTGGCGTCGTCGAAGTAGACGACGTCACTGCCGGCATCGAGGCTGATGGTCATGCCATCGGAGTTGCCTATGACATGGATTTCGTCGGCAGCCGTGCCGACGCCCGTGATCGCTTCGACATTGGCGACGGTGATGAGCAGATATTCGCCGCTCGCGACCGTGACGCTGTCGACGCCATCGCCGAGATCGATGACCGAACCGTCAACGACGTCGGTGCTGAAGGTGATCTTGTCCTTGCCGGAGCCGCCGGTGATGGTTTCTGCGCCGTCCAGGGTCACCGTCGCGCCGAAGTTGGAGGTCGTCAGCTTGTCGACGCCGCCCTCGAAGTAGACGGTCAGGCCGGTCGCCGAAGCGCTCAGCGTCACATCCTGGTTGTTCGCGCCGGTCGTGGTCAGCGTTTCCAGACCGGAGACGGTGACAGTGCCGCTGGAGAGGAAGTCAAGCGTGTCCGAACCGAGGCCGAAATCACCCGTGAGCGTGGTTGCGCCGTCGAGAACGACGTAGTCGTCGTCGCGTCCGCCGGTGATGGTTTCGACATTGGCGATGGTCAGAGAGTTCGCAGCGCTGGCGAGCACGATCGCGTCGTTGCCAGCCTTGAGGTCGATATAGTCGCCGTCGCGCTCGTCGGTGAAGGTGATCACTTCGATGCCGGCTCCGCCGACGACCGATTCCACGCCTTCCAGGGTGACGGTGGCCGCGGTCGAGGAGAATTCGACCATGTCGTCGCCGTTGCCGAGGTTGATCGACATGCCGGTCGCCGTGCCGGTGACCATGACGTCGTCATCGCCGGTGTTGCCGCTGATGACTTCCACATTGGCGACCGTAAGGGTCACGCCGCCGGGGCCGTCGGCATAGATCGCATCGGCGCCCGCGCCGAGGTCGATGGTCGCACCGGTCTCGGTGTCGAGCAGGGTGACGATGTCGATGGACGCGCCGCCGGTGATCGTTTCGATCGAGTCGACGGTGACCGTCGCGCCTGCAGCGGCGAGCGTCAGCTTGTCGGCGCCGTCGCCGAAGTACAGGGTCATGCCGGTTTCGGCGCCCGCCAGGGTGACGAGGTCGACCGAAGTTCCGGTGACGGTGTAGGTTTCGACGCCGGAGATCGTGAAGCTGCCGCCGTTGGACACTTCCAGCGTGTCGGAGCCGGCGCCGAGATTGACGGTCGAGCCGGATGCGGCGCTGTCGATGATCACATAGTCGCTGTCGCCGTTGCCGGTGATCGTCTCGACATCCGTCACGGTCAGCGAGTTGGCGTTGTTGGACAGGGTCAGGAGTCGTTGCCGCCGCCCAGATCGACGCTCGCGCCGTCAGCCGCGGTAGCGAGAACCACGACGTCCGTGGACGCGCCGCCTTCGATGGTTTCGACATTGCTGATCGTGGCGGTGCCGCCCGCATTCAGCGTCAGGGTGTCGTCGCCGTCGTCGAGATCGATCGTCAGAACGCTCTGGGCGGTCAGGATGGTGATGCTGTCGCCGTTGTCGGAACCGACCACGCTTTCCACATTGCTGAGCGACAGCGTCGCGTCGGACGACGTAGCGGACAGATCGACGAGGTCGACGCCGAGGCCGAGATCGTAGGATCCGCCGGTCATTGCGCCGGTGACATAGACGAGATCAGCGCTCTTGCCGCCGACGATGGTTTCGACTTCGTCCACCGTGAGCGTGTTGAGGAAGTTGCCGAGCGTGATCTTGTCGGCGCCGCCGCCGAGATCGACCAGGCGATCATCGACGATCGTCGCGAAGACGACCGAGTCGGAGCCCGCCGCGCCGGTAACCGTTTCGACGCCGTTGACTGTGATCGTGCCGCCGCTGGCCGAAGAAGATGACGGTGTCGTCGCCGTTGCCGAGGCTGATGGTCGCGCCGGTGACGGCGGATGCGCCGCCCAGCGTGATGGTTTCATCGCCTGCGCCGCCGGAAATGGTCTCGACGTTCGTGACTGTGGCGGTCGCGTGGCTCGATCCGGTAAAGGAGACGGTGTCGTTGCCGGCGCCGAGGTCGATCGTGCCGCCGGTCATGTCGGAGGCGACGATGATCGACTGAACCGACGCGCCGCCGGTTACGGTTTCGACGTTCATCACCGAGAAGGTGCCCGTCGCATTGTCGAGCGACAACGTGTCGGCGCCGCCGGCCAGATTGATCTGGGTGGTGGTCTTCATCGCGCCGTAGACGGCGACGATGTCGTCATTGCCGCCGCCGATGATCGATTCGACATTGGTGACGCTGAACGTGCCGGCCGACAGCGTGGCCGAGATGTCGAGCGTGTCGACGCCCACGCCGAGGTCGAGCACCATGTAATCGGCGACATCCGAAGCGACGACGATATCGGCCGATTTTCCGCCGATGACCGTTTCGATATTGGCGAGCGTCACCGTGTTGAGGTAGCCGCCGAGCGTGAGCTTGTCGATGCCGCCGCCGAGATCGATCGTGCCGGAAAGCTGAGAACCAAGGGTGATGACGTCGACATTCGTCGCAACGCCGGCGGTGATCTGCTCGACGCCCGAAACGGTGAATGTGCCGCCTGCGGCGCTGATGTCCAGAACGTCGTTACCGGTCTTCAGGTCGATGGTGACGCCCGCGGACGCGCCCTCGACGATGACCTTGTCGTCTCCGGCGTCGCCGGTGATGGTTTCGACATTCTCAACGGTGACGGTGTTGGTCGCATTGGCGAGGGTCAGCTGATCCTTGCCCGCGCCGAGGTCGATGGACACGCCCTGAGCTGCGTTGCCGAGGGTGACGCGCTCGATCTTTGCGCCGCCGGTGATGGTTTCGGTGTTGGACACCGTGAGGCTCACCGCGCCGGACGAAAGGTCCAGCGTATCCGAGCCGCCGCCCAAATCATAAGAGCCGCCGGTGATGCCGGCGGTGAGCTTGATATATTCGTTCTGGTTCGAACCGGTGATCGTTTCGATGTCGGCGACGGACAGCGAGTTCTGGAAGTTGCCGAGCGTCAGCGAGTCGTTGCCCTTGCCGAGCTTGATCACGGCGTCGGTCAGGATGGTCGAGGCCACCACGACATCGTTGGAGAGACCGCCGTTGACGGTTTCGATGTTGGAGATGGTGAGGGTGTTCAGCGCCTTGGCGAGGGTGATCGTGTCGTCGCCGCCGGCCAGGTTGATGGCGAGGTTAGCCGCGCCGGTGAAGATCACCGTGTCGTCGCCGCTCTTGCCGACGATCGTTTCAATGTCGGAAACCGAAACCGTGGCTCCGTCGGTGTCGAGCGTCAGAGTGTCGTCGCCCGCGCCGAGCTTGACCGTGCCGCTGATCGCGCCGTCGACGGTGACGCTGTCGTCCTTGCTGCCGCCTTCGATGGTTTCGACGTTCGAGACCGTCAGTTCGTTGGCGAAGGAGCCGAGCACGACCTTGTCCTTGCCGCCGGCCAGATCGACCTCGACGTCATAGGCGCGACCGGTGAAGGTCACGGCGTCGACGCCGGTGTTGCCGGTGATGTTTTCCACGCCCTTGACGCTGATCGCGTTGGCGCCCTTCGCCATGATGACGGTATCGTCGCCGGCGCCGAGGTTGAGGTTGATCTTCTTCGTGACGAGGCCGAGCGTGATTTTGTCGTCGGCTTCGTCGCCGATCACCGTCTCGACGTTCGAGATCGTCACGGTCGCGCCGTTCTCGTCGATGATGAGCTTGTCGTCGCCGGCGGCGAGGTCGATCTTGCCGCTGTTATAGGCGCCGTCGAGATAGACGATGTCGGAAGAGGCGGCGCCGACGATCGATTCGACCTTTTCGAGATAAACGGTGTTGTTGAACTTGCCGAGCGTGACCTTGTCGTTGCTTCCGCGCATGTTCACTTCGACGCCGCGAGCGGCGGCGGTGAAGGTCACGTTGTCGGCGCCGGTGCTGCCCGTCAAGGTTTCGATGTTCGCCACGCTGACGGTCGAGATCGCCGTCAAGGTCAGTTCGTCGTCGCCGCCCCCGAGATCGACAACCGCCTTCTGCGACGTTGCGAACGTAATGTCGTCATCGCCAGCGCCCCCGCTGACGGTTTCGACGCTTGTGAGCGTAAGCTTGTTCGTGGAGCCGTCCAGCGCGAGGCTGTCGGTGCCGCCCGCCAAATCCAGCGATCCGGAGACCGAGGAGTCGATGAGAATGATTTCGGACTTGGAGGTGCCAGTGACCTCGGCCAGGCTACTGACAGTTACGGTCTTACTTCTAATCGCCATGATACAGCCCCTTTTGCGTATTTGGGGGCATCGTATGCGGGAATGATTACTTAAAACTTACCGTATAGGTACTAGAAAGCATGTCGCGATTAAAATTCTTCAATATTTTCAATAAGGCTCACTTAGTGAAGAGCATTTTTGCCGCCTAGGATTTTAATAAACTGATTTACACACGGCGACGATTCAGACGCAATGAGTGGCGGTTATTTTATCATTATGACCTAAATTAAGCACAGCCCGGACGCCTGAAGTGTCGGCGCATGGCGTTTCTCGACCGACGCAAGTTCAACGCACATCGCCGCGAAAGGACGAGCTTCGATCTACCTGAACATGGCGGGATATAGAGTATAGGGGTCGTGACACCTCCGCCTTGTCGGTGGGAGCCCGCCCGCGGATGCGCGTTGTCAGATGGCGCAGAAGCGTGACAAGCTTCACGGAAGAGAAGATTCGCCCCGCTTCTTCGGAACATGCAAACAACACTGGGTTGAACCTAACGAGGAATTGAACATGGCCAATTCGGACTTGATGTCGACGATCTCCACGTCCCCGGCGGCGGGAGGAGCCACGTCTGTCGGGGGAACCGGACGGAATATCATCGACGGTGTGTTGAGCGGATATAAATGGAAAGGCGACGCGTTGTTCTACGCTTTTCCCGACAAGGCGTCGGACTATAGCTACGGCGGTGAGAAGAACCATGGTTTCGGCGCGGTAGAGCAGAACATCCGATCGGCGGCGCGTTACACTCTGGACCAATCCTATGCCGGCAAGGCCAATGACGGTTTCTCGGTCGAAGGTTTCACCAAGCTTAGAATCGCCGAAGGATCCGACGCCAAGTCGGATATACGCTACGCCGATTCCACCTCCGCCAATCCAACCGCCTATGCTTATTATCCGAGCAACCATTCGAGCGGCGGCGATGTCTGGTTCGGCGACAACTTCGACTACGGAAACGCCAGAATGGGCAACTACGCCTATCTGACCGTCATTCACGAAACGGGACACGCGCTCGGCCTCAAACACCCGCATGAGGCGAGCAACGGCTTCGGACAAATGGCGCGCGGACTGGATTCGCTCGAATATTCGGTGATGTCTTACCGGAGCTACACCGGGGCTTCGACGACGGCGGGTTACACCAACGACGTGTGGGATTATCCGCAGAGCTTCATGATGGCGGACATCGCCGCTCTGCAGCATCTGTATGGCGCCGATTATTCGACGAATGGCGGCGACACCGTCTATCGCTGGAGACCCGACAGCGGCGCGACCATCGTCAATGGAGACGCGGCCTTCAAGCCCGGCGCCAACCGGATCTTCGCAACCATCTGGGACGGCGGCGGCGTGGACACCTACGATCTCCGCGCCTACAAAAACGATGTGACCATCGACCTGCGGCCCGGTGAGGAATCGCGGTTCAGTCGCAGCCAGAGCGCGCATCTCGATTTCGACAATCCGTCCAGGCTGGCCAAGGGCAATATCTACAACGCCCTCCTTCACGAGAAGGATGAGCGTTCGCTGATCGAAAACGCCAAGGGCGGCGCGGGCGACGACGTGCTGAGGGGCAATCAGGGCGAAAATCGGCTCTGGGGCGGCGATGGCGGCGACAGGCTGATGGGCGGCGGCGATCAAGACGTCCTGGTCGGCGGCGGCGGCGCTGACGTCTTCGTGTTCGAGAAGGGCTGGGATCGCGACCGAGTGCAGGATTTCGGAGGGGCCGATCTGATCGATCTCAGCGATTTCAACATTAAGTCCTTTGCGGCGCTGAAACAACATTTCGAACAGATGAACTATGGCGTGGTGCTCGATTTCGGCGGCGGCGACGCCCTGGTGGTGGCCGGCGCCAAAATCGCCCAACTCGACTCCGGCTCCTTTATCCTCTGACGGCGTCGCAGAGTGAGCAAACGAAAAGGGCCGCCCGACATCCGGGCGGCCCTTCCGATTCTATAGAGAGTAAAGACGAAGCTTATTCGCCGGCGTCTTCGGCGGCGGCCTTCTTCTTCGGCGCAGCCTTCTTTTCGGCGCAGCTTCGACGGCCTCGTCGCCGGCCTCTTCGGCCTTGGCTTCCGCCTTCGACGCCTTCTTCTTCGGCTTTTCAGCCTTGTCTTCCGAAGAGGCTTCAGCCTCGTCGTCGGCCATCAGCTCTTCCTTGGTGACGACCTTGTCGGTGACCGAGATCTGCGTCAGCAGGTGATCGACGACCTTTTCTTCGAAGATCGGGGCGCGCAGGCCGGCAATGGCGCCGGG
The DNA here is from genome assembly GCF_014158035.1 of Rhizobium sp. G21. Lineage (GTDB taxonomy): Bacteria > Pseudomonadota > Alphaproteobacteria > Rhizobiales > Rhizobiaceae > Rhizobium_E. Next base: position 673,084 of record NZ_JACFXW010000001.1, read on the forward strand.
CGTTTCGCGGAAATACTTGATGATTTCCTTTTCCTGGCCCGGGAACTGCTGCATCTGCGCGTAGAGCGCCTTGTTCAGTTCGTCCTCGGACACCTCGACGCCGGCCTTTTCGCCGATTTCGGAGAGAACCAGGCCGAGCTTGACGCGGCGTTCGGCGAGCTTGCGATATTCTTCGCGCGCCTTTTCTTCCGTCGTGTCTTCGTCTTCGAAGGTCTTGCCGGACTGGGCGAGATCGGAGGCGATCTGACGCCAGATCTGCTCGAACTCGGCGTCGACGAGGCGAGCCGGGGTGTCGAAGGCGTAGAGCGCGTCCATCTGGTCGAGCAGCTGGCGCTTCAGCTTCTGGCGGGTCACCGTGCCGAACTGGCTCTCCAGCTGGCCGCGGACGATTTCCTTCAAGCGATCGACGGATTCGATGCCGAGCTTGGAAGCGAGCTCGTCATTGACTTCGAGCGCTTCGGCGGCAGCGACGGCCTTGACCTTGATGTCGAAGGTGGCGTCCTTGCCGGCCAGGTTGGCGGCGGGATAGTCGGCCGGGAAGGAAACGTTGATGACCTTCTCGTCGCCGGCCTTGACGCCGACCAGCTGGTCTTCGAAGCCGGGAATGAAGCGGTTGGAGCCGATCACCAGTTCGGCGCCCTCGTCCTTGCCGCCGTCGAAGGGAACGCCGTCGAGCTTGCCTTCGTAGTCCATGGTCACGCGGTCGCCGTTTTCAGCCGCGCCGTCCTTGTCGGCATAGCTGCGGGCGCTCTCGGCGATGCGGAGGATCTGCTCTTCGACTTCGGAGTCGGGAATTTCCACGACTTCGCGGGTCACGGCGATGGAGCTCATGTCCTTGAGTTCGATCGGCGGGATCACTTCGTAGGACAGGGTGAATTCGAAATCGGCCTCGGCGGCGAGGATCTTGTCGGCTTCCGCCTGATCTTCCGTCATGGCGATTTCCGGCTGGGTGGCGGACTTTTCGCCACGACCGGTGAGGATTTCGGTCGGCCGGTCACGAATGATCTCGTTGACCAGCTCGGCCATCACCGACTTGCCATACATCTTCTTCATATGGGCGAAGGGCACCTTGCCGGGACGAAAGCCGTTGATTCGGACGCGGCCTTTCACTTCCTCAAGCCGCTCGTTCATCCGAGCTTCCATGTCCTTGGCCGGGATGACGACCTTGAGTTCGCGCTTCAGCCCGTCCGCGAGCGTTTCGATAACCTGCATGTTCCTACCTTCATAATCGCGGCGGCGCAGCAGAACGCGCCAGCCTCTCGTTGTAGATGAACTCCACCGCTCATCCGCCGGAAAAGCGCTTTATGCAAATTCGAGTCCTTTTGCAAGCAAAATGGGCCGGGAGAGCCGGAGTTCCCGTCTTTTCCGTGCCGTTCGCCTGTGCATGCCGATTGTGCGGGAAAGAACCCGCTTCATATAATTCCGCCAGAGGCTGGTGCGGGTGGAGGGACTCGAACCCCCACGCTTTTGGCGCGAGAACCTAAATCTCGTGCGTCTACCAGTTCCGCCACACCCGCATCACATACACCGCGTCGAGCGGCGTCTTGGGCGCGTCCTTAGCACCCGCTTTTCGGCATGGAAAGAAAAAAGATCCGTAATCGGCCCGGCTTTTACACAATGTAAAGCAGAGCTTACTAAAATGGCTCCATGGCTGGTCTTCCGGAAAGCCATGCAAGGACAGCATACCGCCCCTGAGTTTTTGCGCTGCAAAAAAGAGATTTGTCATACTATTCTCTCTTTCAACGACAGGGCGGACCTGACGAGACGGATTGGCAATACGTCGGCGCGCAAGCGCAACTGCCCTCCCGCAAGGGTGAATCGAATTCGGGGTCGCGATCTCCTCCTCCCACGCGCCCCGATGTGACTGACGACACTCCTCCTCCCAGTCGTCGGTCAAATCCAACGACGCCCACCGGACCTCCTCCCCCGGTGGGCGTTTTGATTCCGGGGCTCGCAGTCGTTTGCGCGCCTGGAAGGCGTTCTGGGGGCGACTGGTCGCGACCGGAGCGAACGCCGGCCGGATTTGCCTCGGATACCGCGATCGCATGTTTCCTCATGCGCGGATCGGCGCGCTTCTCATCCATCGCCGCCGCCGGGGACATGATCTCGACTTCGGTCTCCAGTTTCGGCGTCTCGGTCGTCGCAAACCGCCTCGACGCCTAGAAAAGAGGCGAATTGATCACAAAAGAGCCGCGGATTTGCCAAAGTGATTAATAAAAGCCAAATCTTGTGAGATACTTAGGTTAATGAGATGCGATTTTTGCATAGGTGCACTGCTGCATTGGCGCTGGTTTCATGTGCGCCGCAGCATTATCTTCGGATCATGAAATTCAGAGCGGCCAACCGGACCGCTCCAGACCGAAAAGGAACCGCATCATGAACATCGCTCGCGCTTACAACAACTGGGTCAAGTATCGCCAGACCGTCACCGAACTCGGCCGCATGACCAATCGCGAACTCAGCGATCTCGGCATTGCCCGCGAAGACATCCGTCGCGTTGCTCGCCAGGCCGTTCGCTAAGCCTCGCAACACATCCGATTTTCGAAAGCCGCCGGAGCGATCCGGCGGCTTTCGCGCGTTATGGCCGTGACGCTGCACAGCACCCAGCTCGCGCGCGCCTCGCGGCTCCTCTGTCTTCGTCGGAAACGCCGGAGAACCAGCCTTTGGTTAACGCGGATTTGGGAAACGCACGGCCGTTAACCAGTGGCGAAACTTTGCCCCGCGCCTCGTTATTGTGCAATGCATGCTTATTTGCATAGCAGGTGCACATAATTCGCACTCCACCTTATTATTATTCGCATGTATAAAGAGCACATCAAGTTTCGAGCCGGGCAGAAAGCCAGGCCGCTAGAGAAAAGTCTAAAGAGGAAACGTCCATGAACCCGCTTCGCATCGCCATCAATTGGGTCAACTATCGCCGCACCATCTCCGAGCTGTCGAACCTCTCGAACGACACGCTCCAGGACATCGGCGTGAACCGCTACCAGATCCGCAACATCGCGGCTCGCTCTTTCCGCTAATCGCGCGAGAGCACAAATTTCGATCATGTCGACGGCGCCCGATTGGGCGCCGTTTGCATTTGCGGGACGCTATTCAGGGAACGGGCGGCGGCTGCGCCGCCGCCCGCCGGATCAGACCAGTTCGCCGAGGGCGGCCGGGCTGAACTCCTTGAGAGCGTCGAATTCACCCTTTTGCACCTTGGTGACCCATTGGGGATCGTTGAGCAGCGCGCGACCGACCGCGATCAGGTCGAATTCGTCGCGCTCCATGCGTTCGATGAGGTTGTCGAGGCTGGCGGGCTTGGAGCTCTCGCCGCCGAAGGCCGCGATGAACTCGCCGCTGAGGCCGACCGAGCCGACGCTGATGGTCGTCGCGCCGGTGAGCTTCTTGGCCCAGCCGGCGAAGTTCAGGCCCTTTTCACCGTCGATTTCCGGGAATTCAGGCTCCCAGAAGCGTCGCTGCGACGCATGGATGACGTCGACGCCGGCGTCGACCAGAGGCTGCAGCCAGCTTGCCATTTCCTCGGGGCTGTTGGCGAGTCGCACCGAGAAGTCCTGTTGTTTCCATTGGCTGGCGCGGAACAGGATCGGAAAGTCGGGACCGACGGCGGCGCGGACGGCCTTGGCGACTTCGACGGCGAAGCGGCTGCGCTCGGCGATGGTCGAGCCGCCCCACTGGTCCTGGCGCTCATTCGTGCCGGCCCAGAAGAATTCGTCGATCAGATAGCCATGCGCGCCGTGGATCTCGACCGTGTCGAAGCCGAGACGCTTGGCGTCTGCGGCCGCCTGGGCGAAGGCGGCGATGGTGTCGGCGATGTCGGCGTCGGTCATCGCCTTGCCGCGCGGCTGGCCCGGCGCCAGCAGGCCCGACGGGCTCTCGATGCCTTCGGGATTGTAATCCTTGTCGGCGATGGTGCTGCCGGTATGCCAGATCTGCGGGCCCATGCGGCCGCCGGCGCCATGCACGGCGTCGATGACGGTCTTCCAGCCGGCGAGCGCCGCATCCCCGTGGAAGAACGGGATATTGGGATGGTTCTTCGACGCCGGGCGCGCCACCACCGTGCCTTCGGACAGGATCAGGCCCACATCGGCTTCGGCGCGGCGGCGATAATAGTCGGCGACATTCTGGCCCGGCACGCCGTTCGGAGAGAAGGTGCGCGTCATCGGCGCCATCACAATTCGATTCTTCAGCGTCAGGCCCTTGATGGTCAGCGGCCGGAACAGCGTTTCTGCGGTTTTCGTGGTCATTTCGTCCTCTTTGAATATCGCACCTCGGGAGGTGGACTCCTATGTATAAATTGTATACCAAGTAGCAAGAACGCACTCCGAAGCTACCAGATATACAGGAGGAAACCGCATGCCCGGCGACGCCTGCATCCCGATCCGGACCGGCATCTCGAACCGGCTGATCCTCGACCAGATCGCCGACAAATGGTCGATTCTCATCCTCGCCGTGCTCTGCCAGCAGCCGCGACGCTTCAACGACATCCGGCGCGCGATGGACGGGGTCACCCAGAAGGCCCTGACGCAGTGCCTGAGACGGCTTGAACGCAACGGACTGGTGTCCCGCCGCGTCATCGCCGGTTCCCCCATCGGCGTCGAATATGCGATAACGGCACTCGGTTCTTCGCTGAAGGAGCCCATTCGCGCGCTGCATGCCTGGACGCTCGACCACGAGGAGGAAATCCTCTCGGCGCAGCGCAGCTACGACACTGCGCAGAGCGTGTTCAGCCAAGCGGCCGAGTGACGCGCGTTTACCGCCTTGGTTTTTTGCCGATCGTCATGTTAAGAGCCGCCTCATGAGCACATATCCCTCCCCCATTCATGTCGTCGGCGGCGGTCTGGCCGGCTCGGAAGCCGCCTGGCAAATCGCCAATCGCGGCGTCCCCGTCGTCCTGCACGAAATGCGCGGCGTGCGCAAAACCGACGCGCACCAGACCGACAGCCTTGCGGAATTGGTCTGCTCAATTCCTTCCGCTCCGACGATTCCACCTCCAACGCGGTCGGCGTGCTGCATGCCGAAATGCGCATGGCGGGATCGCTGATCATGGCGGCGGCCGACGCCAATCAGGTGCCGGCCGGCGGCGCCCTGGCGGTGGACCGCGAAGGCTTCGCCGAAGCCGTGACGAAAAGGATCGCCGAGCATCCGTTGATCACCGTCATCCGCGAGGAAATGACGGCGTTGCCGCCCGAGGAATGGGACAATGTGGTGGTGTCGACCGGACCACTGACCGCGCCTGATCTCGCCGAATCCATCCGCGCCGCCACAGGCGCCGATTCCCTCTCCTTCTTCGACGCCATCGCGCCGATCGTTCATCGCGACACGATCAACATGGACATCGCCTGGCACCAGTCGCGCTACGACAAGGTCGGGCCGGGCGGCACGGGCAAGGATTACATCAACTGCCCGATGACCCGCGAACAATACGACGCCTTCGTCGCCGCGCTGATCGCCGGCGAAAAGACCGAATTCAAGCAATGGGAGCACGTGCCCTATTTCGACGGCTGCCTGCCGATCGAGATCATGGCCGAGCGCGGGCCCGAGACGCTGCGCCACGGCCCGATGAAGCCGATGGGCCTGACCAATGCGCATAACCCGGCGGTGAAAGCCTATGCCGTGGTGCAGTTGCGCCAGGACAATGCGCTGGGCACGCTGTTCAACATGGTCGGCTTCCAGACCAAACTGAAATACGGCGCGCAGACGGAGATCTTCCGGATGATTCCCGGCCTCGAGAATGCGGAATTCGCGCGCCTCGGCGGCCTGCATCGCAACACCTACATCAATTCGCCGGTGCTGCTCGACGCTTCGCTGATGCTGAAGAGCCGCAAGGGCTTGCGCTTCGCCGGCCAGATCACCGGCTGCGAAGGCTATGTCGAAAGCGCCAGCATCGGGCTTCTCGCCGGTCGCTTCGCCGCAGCGGATCGGCTGGGCGAAGCGCTATCGGCGCCGCCCGCGACCACCGCTTTCGGCGCCCTGCTCGGCCATATCACCGGCGGCCACCTGGCGACGGACGAAGAGCCCGGCAAGCGCTCCTTCCAGCCGATGAACATCAATTTCGGGCTATTTCCCGAGCCGGAGCCGGGCAGCGTCGCCACGATGTCGGAAGGCAAGCGGCTGCGCGGCAAGGAGAAGACCATCGCCAAGCGCAAGGCCATCGCAGCCCGCGCGCTCGCACATTGCCGTGACTGGCTGGCGGAAGGACGCTCGGCGGCCTAAAATCGAAGCCCGCGAAAGAGCGCCGGGCGCTCAGAGGTTGGCGCTCGGCTCCATGTCCCTGTCGATGCGGGTGGCGACCGAGCCCAGCAGCCAGAGCGACACTTCGGCGGCGTCTTTTTCACTCTTGAAGGAGTAGACGCCGGTCAGGGCGGCGTGATCGTGGAATTCGATCGAGATCGTCTTGGGATCCGCCGTCGCGGACAGCGTGACGCGTTCGGCGTCGATCAGGCTGCAGAGATAGCGGCTGGAGATGCGGCGCATGCATCCGGCGCCGCCGGTCCACAATCTCAGGAACACCATCTCGCCGTCGCCGGAGATCACGAGATTGCGGATCGCTTCATGAGGATAGGCGCGGGCGAATTCGAGCACAGCGAGGCCGGCGTCGAACCGCTCGTCGGCTTCGCTTTTGCGCACGAAGCCGGTCGCCCAGTAGAAGAAACCCAAGGCGGCCCCGAGGATCACCACCCAAATCGCCAAGATCATCGGCCAACTCCAGCATCAACACCCTCACGGCTAGCCGATCAAGCTTGCGTGAATGTGGGCCGACGCGCAACAACGGCCCATGCAAAAGCGCCGGAACAGACCGTTCCGGCGCTTTTTCAGTCAGGACGATCCGTCACTCGGCCTGGGCGACCGGGCGCACCAGCGGCGTGATTCGCCTGATGGTGACGCGGCGATTTTCGCGGGCGGCTTCCTCGGTGTTGATCTTGAGATAGCGCTCGCCATAGCCCTGCGTGACCAGGTTTTCAGCCGGGATCTCGAACATGTCGGACAGCACCTCCGCCACCGATTCGGCGCGGTGATCGGACAGGACGAGGTTGGATTCGTCGGAGCCGACGGCATCGGTATGACCTTCGATCAGGAAGGTCTCGCCCGGATCCTCGTCGAGGATCTGCTTGATGGCGGCGCCGACGCGCTTCAGCGAAGAGGCCTGGCTCATCGAGATATCCCAGCTGCCGGTGTCAAAGGTGATCGTGTCGAGATCGATGCGACGAACCTTGTCGCGGATGCGGGCCGAGTACTTCACCTCGTCGACCGAGTAGACGCGCTCGACCGGCTCCACCGGCGGTTCTTCCAGGAATTCCACATAGTTGCGGTTCGGTTCCTTGGAAACGTCGATGATGTAGTCCTCGACCGGAATGCTCAACCGCATCGGCGGCAGGCGGGCGCCGGGATCGCGCAGATAGAGGCGATCGGCGCGACCGGCGTCGAGGATCGGCGAATAGAAGATCACCACTTCGCGGCCGGCGCGCTCCACCCGGGTCCGTTTGATGATTTCGCCATAGCGGTTGCGGACGGTGACGATGCGGACGCCATCCGGACGCACCACGACCTCACGCACGCGGTTGTTGGCGAGGCGCTCGTAGCGGGTGTCGCCGCGACGGCCGAGACGATCGCGATCGTCGTCGCGGACGATCACGCGATCGCCGAGCTTGATGATGACGCGGTTGTCGCGATCGTTCAGGCGGCGTCCTTCGCCGAGATCATAGCCCTGGAAGCCGGTGATGCGCTCACCCTTTTCCTCAAGCGCGGGGCGAACGCGAATCGGCTTGCCGTCCTTGTCCTTGAAGCCAGCCTGAGCTTCGCGGTCGGAGCGCGGCGCGCGGACGGGTTCGGCCTCCTGACGCTCGCGGCGGCGGCGTTCGCGGGCGGTTTCGTCACCCTTGTCGGCGTCCTTCTCGCTGTCGAGAACGGCCGCGCCGTTCTTGACCGGCAGGCGCTTGGGTTCGCCGTTCTTTTCGCCGGCGTCCGCCTGGCCGTTGCGCGGACGCTGGGTCTCGACCTCCTCGACGGAGCCGTTGTTGCGCTTGCGCGGCTTTTCCGCCTGATCGGCCTGACCGGCATTGTCCTCGGCCTGATTGTTGCGCTTGCGCGGCTTGTCCTGGCTCTGGTCTTCGTTGACGCGGTTTTCCTGGGCCTCGGCGTTGTTGCGCTTACGATCCTTGCGGTTCTCTTCCTGCTGCTGGCCCTGCTGCTCTTCCTGCTGGCGCTTGCGCTCCTGGCGGCGCTGCTCCTTCTGGGTGTCGGCGTCGTTCTGGCGCTGCTGCTCTTCCTGCTTCTGGCGCTGACGCTCCTGCCGGCGCTGTTCGCGCTCCTGCTGGCGCTGTTCGCGCTCCTGCTGGCGCTGCTGGTCCTGCTGCTGGTCCTGCTCCTGCTGCTGACGCTGCTGCTTCTCCTGCTGACGCTTCTGGCGCTGCTCGCCCTGGCCTTGTTCCTGTTCCTGCTGGCGCTGTTGGCGCTCCTGCTGACGCTGCTGCTTTTCCTGCTGGCGTTGCTGGCGCTCCTGACGGCGCTGCTCCTTCTGCTGGAGGAGCTCTTCCTCGGACTGGACCTGCACGACATCCGTGCTCTGCGGCGCGGCGATGACCGCCTGCGGCATGGTGGCCGCCCAAACCGGGGAGAGGCCCGTCAGGGCGATCAGCGGAATCGCCGCGGTGGCCAAAAGCTTGTGTCGTAACGCCATGAGACTGTTTCCTCGCGCTTCGTGTTGTTCTGTTTTCCGAATCTCAATCGATTCGAGGCCTTTTTATGTTTCCATCCGGGCCGTGCCGAAAGACTTACGAAATCCGGCCTTTATCAACACTGAACCGACGGTTCAGTTCCCGTTCATATTCGGGACGTCGAATTTTCGTGGGGACGTCGATGCGTTTCTGTGTTGCAATTCGCTTTGGAAAAGGACCATTATTTCAAGGCGAGGCGCTATGGAAAATGCGCCAGCAGACAACTGTCGGGCGCAAGGCCCGCATCGCATACAGGGGAAAATCATGAACATCGCACGTCGCCTGACCTTGGCCGCGACCGTTTCGGTCATGGCAGCCTTCGCCGGCGCAAGCTTTGCCGCCGACAAGATCGTGATCGGCACGGAGGGCGCTTATCCTCCCTTCAACAATCTCGAGGCCGACGGCACGCTGACCGGTTTCGACATCGATATCGGCAAGGCGCTCTGCGAAGAGCTGAAGGCCGAATGCACCTTCGTGACCAACGACTGGGACGGCATCATCCCGGCTCTGCAGGCCAAGAAGTTCGACGCCATCCTCGCCTCCATGTCGATCACGCCGGAGCGCAAGGAAAAGGTCGACTTCACCGTCAAGTATTACAACACGCCGCCGGCCATCGCCGTGCCGAAGGATTCTCCGATCAAGGAAGCCAGCGAAGCCGGCCTCGACGGCAAGGTTCTCGGCGCGCAGTCTTCGACCACCCATTCCAACTATGCCGAAGCGCATATGAAGAAGTCGGAGCTGAAGCTCTACCCAACCGCGGACGAATATAAGCTCGACCTCGCCAACGGCCGCATCGACGCGGTGATCGACGACGTCGTCGTTCTCTCGGAATGGCTCAAGACCGAAGACGGCGCCTGCTGCAAGATCCTCGGCACGCTGCCGGTCGATCCCACCATCAACGGCGACGGCGCCGGCATCGCCGTCCGCAAGGGCGACGACGCGTTGCGCGAAAAGCTGAACGGCGCCATCGCCGCCATTCGCGCCAACGGCAAGTACAAGGAAATCAACGCCAAGTACTTCCCCTTCGACGTTTACGGCGAATAATCACGAGCCCGGCTCGGAAATGCGGCGGGAGACTTGCTCTCCCGCCTTTTTTGACTGACAAGAAGAGAGAGAAATCCCGCAAAGGGAACAAAGGGGAAAAGAATGCAGGGAGAAGCCGTTTCGACGGCGGAGAGCAGCGCGTCTCTCCTCGCTTCCATCTCGGCCGCTGTCGATGCGCTGTTCAGCGCGCTCTGGGCGCTGCTTCATCCGATTCTGGCGACGTTGGACCCGCTCTGCGGACCCGTGGGCGTTTTCAACATCTTCCTGTCGAAGTCGCTGCTCGCTTGCGGCGCGGCGGGATGGGGCGACGAAATCGCCTTCGGTTTCTACGTCACGGCGTCGCTCTCGCTCTGCACGCTGCCCTTCGGCCTGTTGCTCGGCTTCTTCCTGGCGCTGGCCAAACAATCGCAGGAGCCCTATCTGCGGCGCGCCGCCGACATCTACATCACGCTGTTTCGCGGGCTGCCCGAACTCCTGACCCTGTTCATAATCTATTACGGCATGCAGCAGGCGCTGCAATCGGCGCTGGCCGGCATGGGCTATGACGGGCCGGTGGAGATCAACGCCTTCGCAGCCGGCATGATCGCGCTCAGCGTGGTCTTCTCCTCCTATTGCGCCGAAGTGCTGCAATCGGCTTTCAAGGCCATTCCGCGCGGCCAGTATGAAGGCGGATACGCCGTCGGCCTCTCGCGCGGCAAGACCATGCGACTGGTGGTGCTGCCGCAACTGATCCGCATCGCCCTGCCCGGCCTCGGCAATCTCTGGATGACGCTGCTCAAGGATACGGCGCTGGTGTCGATTGTCGGCCTGTCAGACATCATGCGCCAGACGCAGATCGCCGCGCGCGTCAGCAAACAGGCGTTCTTCTTCTACGGCAACGCCTGCCTGCTCTATCTCGTTCTCGCCATTCTCTCCTCCTTCGTCTTCTCCTGGATCGAACGAAGGGCCAAGCAGGCGGAGGTGCGCGCATGAGCATCGCGCATGATCTGATCCCGCCGCAGCCGGCCCCGCCCGCCCCGCCCCGCGCCTTTACGCTGGAGCGACTGGCCGGCATCGTGTTCATGGGCGTCTGGCTCGCGGCCATCATCGCCGCCGGATTCTCGATGGTGGAGGGCTTCAGCGGCGACAAATTCGCCCGCTACGCGCCCAAACTTCTGTCCGGCCTGGTGATCACGCTCGAACTGGTCGCCGTGTCGATCACGCTCGGGGCGCTGCTGTCGCTGCCGATCGCCTTTGCCCGCATGAGCAGCAACCGGCTGCTGTCGGCGCTGTCCTACGGCTATGTCTATCTGTTTCGCGGCACGCCGCTGATCGCCCAGCTCTTCCTGATCTATTACGGTTTCGGCAGCTTCAAGGGCTTTTGGGAAAGTCTCGGCCTCTGGTGGTTCTTTCGCGAAGCCTATTACTGCGCGATCCTGTCGTTCACGCTCAACACCGCCGCCTATCAGGCGGAAATTCTGCGCGGCGCGATCGAAAGCGTGGCGCGAGGCCAGGTGGAAGCCTGCCACGCCCTCGGCCTCAACCGCTTCCACGCCTATCGCAAGGTGATCCTGCCGCAGGCGATCATCGTAGCGCTCAGGCCTTACGGAAACGAAATCATCCTGATGATCAAGGGCTCGGCGATCGTGTCGATCGTCACCGTGCTCGACGTGATGGGCGAGACGCGGCGCGCCTTCTCCCGCACCTTCGACTACCAGATCTATATCTGGGCGGCCATCGTCTATCTGGTCATCGTGGAGACGCTGCGCAATGTCTGGAACTGGCTGGAAATGCGGTTGACGCGCCATCTGAAACGCTGAAGCGCCTTGGCAGCACTCTTCATGAGATGCTGCCAAGCTGCTGATTTTTCACAGGAATGTCATAAACCACGCGACTTCTTAAGCTTTGGTCAACCATGAGGGCGTTCAATGGAACGGCAAGCTCAGGGAACTCAAACATAAGAGGTTGCCGTGCATCACGAACTCGACATGCGGCTCAAGGGCTACGGCCTGACCACGGCCGAAATCATTTATCGCATGCCCGATCATCCCAACCTGCTGCAGAGTTACGTCTGGCAGCATTACGATCTCGCGCCGGACTTTCCAGAAATGATGAATTTCCTCGCTTTCTGGCGGGCGAAGCTCGACGGAGCGCTGCATTCGGTCCGCTATGTCCACAACCGGCTGATCACGCCGACGGAATGGCGGGCGCTGAAGGGCGAGATGATCCTGCATTGATTTTGCCGGCCATCAGCCGTATGAGCCCTTGAAAACGGCGAAGGACGGCGAGTGATGGCCAAAAAGAAGAAGATCGACGAACAGGCGCTCGCAGACGCCTATAACCGGGCACTGTCGCTCGAGAAATCGGGCCAGTTCACGGAAGCGGCCGAGGCCTACAGGAAGGTCCTGGCGCTAGACCCTGACGATCATGGCGGCGCGGCGGTGCGTCTCGCCTCCATGGGTCTCGGCGACACGCCGCCCAAGGCGCCCGACGCCTATGTCGCCACGCTGTTCGACCAGCATGCGGAAGCCTTCGAAAGCATCCTCGTCGACCAGCTCGAATATTGCGTGCCGATGCTGACGCGTCAGCGCATCCAGGCGCTCGGCCTCGGCCCGTTCAAGAAGATGCTCGATCTCGGCTGCGGCACGGGGCTAACGGGCGGGGCGCTGCGCGACATCGTCGAGGACATCACCGGCCTCGACATTTCCGAAAACATGGTCGAGATCGCCCATGAGAAGGATCTCTACGAGACCCTCTATGTCTCGGAAGCCGCCGATTATCTCGAAGACAACGAGGACGGCCCCTTCGACCTCGTCACCGCAACCGACGTGCTGCCCTATCTCGGCTTTCTCGAAGAACTGTTCTTCGGCGTCGCCGACAATATGACCGCAGGCGGCTACTTCATCTTTTCCTCCGAAACGCTGCCCGAGGACACGCTGCAGGGCCGCGACTTCATGGTCGGCCCCCACCAGCGCTTCGCCCATGCGAGCGCCTATGTCGCCCGCGCGCTCGACGGAGCCGGCTTCGACGTGATCGAGATGATCGACATCACCGTGCGGCTGGAGGACGGCGCGCCGATCGCGGGGCACCTGGTGACGGCGAAGAGGCGGGCAGAATAAACCGAAAGTTTATTAATTTCTATTTTTCACCTTATGCATGCAGATGGTTGGTGGCGTTGTCCGGATCCTGTTGCAATCCTCCGTAAAAAAACAGGGGAATTGCAATGGGAAACGAACTTACGGGCGGCGTCTTGAGCGCATTCATGACATCGCCGACCGTCACAGCCGCCGCTGTCGCCGGATTGACGATTTTCTCGCTCCTTTTCGGGCATTTCGAAATCCGTCTGCGGCGGCTCAGATTGATCCGCGATTATATCAAGACATTCCCGAACACAGCCCACTCGTTTGAAAATGCGGGCATCAATCCATCTTTCGAGTTCGTTCGCAGCAAATATAGCGCCGATATCAACCTGGACCTCAATCGTCGCGACAGCATGACAGAGGTCGACGAACAGATAGCCCAGATCGATGCAACAATCAATGCAACGCGAGCCTTCGGGAATACAGGCGACATCAGATTGCTACTCGGCTCACTCACCTATGCCGTCGTTATTTTTGCCGGATTTCAGTTATTATTTACGAATATACTTTGCAATTCAGGGCAAAGCCCGTGCGGAAGCAGCGCATGGCTGAGCGTATTCGTACTTGGAGGCAACGCCGGGACCACAAGTTTCGCCGAAAATCCAGGTCTCCTCTGGTCGGCGCAAAACATCGCCACGATTGCCAGCTTCGCATTCGTCGGAGCCTTTGCCTCATCCATCAGGTATCTCGTGCGGGCGTTGTCCGTTTTCGATTTGCAGGCGTTCACATTCATTCGGCAAGCCGCCGTCACGACGATCACCGTGCTGGTGACGATCGCTCTTTATCGTGCGGTCCCGGATCCGATGTCGTTGATCGACTCCATACGCAGCGGCGAGCCGGCCATTCTCCCGGCGACCAATCCCGGAGTGTCCTTCACATGGATGTTGCTCGCGCTCGGATTTGGACTTCTGCCGGAAAGCGCGGCGCGTTTTGCGTTGCTGCGGATTTCGCCCTGGACAAAATGGCTCAAATCCACAGATGACCGCTTCCTGACGTGGACGCGCATCGTTCCGCTTGATGTGATCGACGGCATCGACTTCTTCACGCGTTTTCGGCTGGAAGAATGCGGCATCAACGAAGTCCAGGCGCTCGCCACGTACAATCCGATCATGCTGCATATCGAAACGCCCTACGGAATTTACCAGGCGATCGACTGGATTGCTCAGGCGCAGCTTTGCTGCGTTGTGGGGCTCGATCGTTTCCTGCTTTTGCGACAGTTCAACATCCGAACGATCTTCGATCTTGAGCGCGCGATCATCCAGGACTCACCGGTCAGGCGCGAAGATTCCGCGGTCATCGATAAGTTCGACGCCTTTTACGCGGGGATTCTTTTCGCCCCGAATATGGCGCTGACGGGAATTCAGAAAGAAAGCCATGCCAAGTTCCTCATCACTCAGGACAACGTTACGAAGGAAGTGGACGCGGCCGAGTTCGCCAATTGGGGACGCAGCATGTTCATCGACCCCAAATCCGCCACTCAGGCGATTGAGCATGTCATGATGTGGATTGGAGACGATCTGCATGTCCGCAGGCTGCGCAGACTTTGGAACGAGATCAGCGTGCGGCTTGGCCCGGATTCTGTTTCGCTGTTCACCAACGAGCGGATCGAATTGCAAAGCAAAGCTTTGCAGGCTGTCCTGGCGTCCAGCAGCAAAGTCCGCTGAAAGGCCTCATATTCGCCGGGTGGCGCCCTTTCCCAACACCTAGCAATCCTCTAAACCTCCCGCAGATCATCTGACATGCGGGAGTTTTCCATGGCCAAAGTGGCGTTTATCGGGGCGGGGTGATGGGTTATCCCATGGCCGGCCATCTCAAGGTCAAGGGCGGCCATGAGGTCACCGTCTATAACCGCACCACGGCGAAAGCTGAAAAATGGGCGGCGCAGTTCGGCGGCGCATATGCGCTCACGCCGGCGGAGGCGGCCCGGGACGCCGATTTCGTCTTCACCTGCGTCGGCAATGACGACGACCTGCGATCGGTCACCACAGGCCCCGACGGCTGCCTGTCGTCCATGAAGCCCGGCGCGATCCTCATCGACAACACCACGGCCAGCGCCGAGGTGGCCCGAGAGCTCGAGGCAGCGGCGGAGGCGCGCGGCGGCTTCTTTGTCGACGCGCCCGTTTCGGGGGCCAGGCCGGCGCCGAAAACGGCGTGCTGACGGTGATGTGCGGCGGCAAGCCCGACATATTCGAGCGCGCCAAGCCCGTCATCGACGCCTATGCGCGCATGGTCGGCCTGATGGGCCCGGCCGGATCTGGTCAGCTCGCCAAGATGGTCAACCAGATCTGCATCGCCGGTCTCGTCCAGGGTCTCGCCGAGGGCATCCATTTCGCCAAGAAGGCCGGGCTGGACGTCGAGAACCTGGTGAGCGTGATCTCCAAGGGGGCCGCAGGCTCCTGGCAGATGGAAAACCGCCACAAGACCATGAACGAAGGCAAGTTCGATTTCGGCTTCGCCATCGACTGGATGCGCAAGGATCTCGGCATCTGCCTCACCGAAGCCCGTCGCAACGGGGCGAAATTGCCGGTGACCGCGCTGGTCGACCAGTTCTACGGCGACGTTCAGGCCATGGGCGGCAATCGCTGGGATACGTCGTCGCTGCTCGCCCGCTTGGAGAAATGAGCGGGCTCGCTAGAACATCTGACGCAAACGAGGTCATCGCCGCGCTCAGGGCGATGGCCAGCTCGGACAATGTCGCCGGCATGGCCCGGTTCGGCATCGTCACGGAGACGGCGCTCGGCGTCTCCAACACCGATCTCCGGGCGCTTGGCCGCAAGATCGGTCGCGACCATGAGCGCGCGCTCGCCCTTTGGGACAGCGGCATTCGCGAAGCACGGCTGCTCGCCGCTTTTACAGAACAGCCGCAGCGGATGACGGTCGACCAGGCGCGACGCTGGGCTGCGGATTGCAATTCCTGGGAACTGGTCGACGCCGTCAACGAGCCGATCATGCGCGCCGGCCATGGGCCCGTCCTAATTGCCGAATTCGCCGCAGACGAACGCGAATTCGTCCGTCGCATGGCCTTTTCGATGATCTGCTGGGGCGCGGTGCATCAGAAGACATTGGCGGACGAGGATGTGATCGCCTGGCTCGCCTTCGTCGAGGCCCGATCCCGCGATCCGCGCAATTTCGTGCGCAAGGCGGTCAACTGGGCGCTCCGGCAGATCGGCAAGCGCAACCGCGCCTGTCACGCGGCGGCGCGGACTCTTGCGGAAGAGCTCGCCGAGAGCGCCGACAAGACGGCGCGCTGGATCGGCAAGGATGCGCTCCGCGAGTTGGAGAGCGAGGCGGTCTACAAGCGCCTCGCCAGACGCGACTGACTATTCCTCGTGGTTTTTCGGCTGTTCGAGGATCATGTAGTCGAGCGGCAGTTCGGTGGTGTATTTGATCTGCTCCATCGCAAACGCCGAGGAGACGTCGCGGATTTCGATCTTGGCGATCATGCGCTTGTAGAAGGCGTCATAGGCGGCGATATCCGGCACGACCACGCGCAGGAGGTAATCGACATCGCCGCTCATGCGATAGAACTCGACCACTTCGGGAAATTCGGCGATCACTTCGGAAAAGCGCTTCAGCCATTCGATGGAATGGGAATTGGTGCGGATCGACACGAAGACCGTGACCTTCGTATTCACCCTGATCGGGTCGAGAATCGCCACGCGGCGCTTGATGACGCCATCCTCTTCCATTTTCTGGATGCGCCGCCAGCACGGCGTGGTCGAAAGGCCGACCTTCTTGGCGAGGTCCGCGACCGCTAGCGTCGAGTCCTCCTGAAGAAGTCTCAAGATTTTTCTATCGAGCCGGTCCATTCACGCCTCCAGGGGAATATTATTTCTCATAATTGCATGTTTCTCCCAAAAAGACAGACGAACAATCAGATAATCCACCGCGAAACAATCGCCCGCAATTCCGGCAGCAGATCCGTCGCGAACCAGGTGTTGCGTTTCAGCCAGCCGGTATTGCGCCAGCTCGGATGCGGCAGCGGCAGGACTGCGCTCTGAAGATGGAGCCTCCAGTCTCGCACGGTCTCGGTCATCGGCGCTCTTCGTCCGAGATGCCAGGCCTGCGCATAGCCGCCGATGGTCAGCACCAGTTCGACCTGCGGCATCAGGCGCAAGGCGCGGGCGCGCCAGGCCGGCGCGCATTCCGGCCGCGGCGGCAGATCCGACCCGTGCCGGTCGTAGCCTGGAAAACAAAAGCCCATCGGAAGGATGGCGAACTTGTCGGGATCGTAGAATTGGTTTCGGTCGACGCCGAGCCAGTCCCTGAGGCGATCCCCCGACGCGTCGTCGAACGGCAGGCCGCTTTCATGCACCCGCAATCCCGGCGCCTGGCCGGCGATGAGGATGCGCGCCCTGTCGGAGAGAATGGCAACCGGACGCGGCTCATGCGGCAATCGCCGCTCCGGCCCGCCGGCGGGCGCATCGCGGCACACACGGCATTCGGCGATTTCCGCAGCGAGCGCCGCAATCTCAGGCCTCACAGCGCCGCCGTGCACGCGCGCGAGCCGATCCGGTCGCGCCAGGCGATCAACGCGCCGCAGTCTTCCGGGCAGGCCAACCGGGCCGCCTTGAGAAAATCGAAGGCGACAAGCAGCGTGATGTCGGCGATGGAGAAATAGTCGTCCACCAGCCAGGACTGCCCGTCGAGATGCCGGTCGAGAAAGCGCAAGGCGTCGAGCGCCTTCGGCCGGTTCGCATCCGCCCATTCCTTGACTTGCGGCTGTTCGGCCATCGCCATGCCGGGGTGACCATGGCGGAAGGCGGCGCTGATATGGGAGAACAGGCCGAGCTCCACCCGACGGTTCCACATCTCGACCAGCGCCCTCTCCCGCGCGTCGCGGCCGAACAGCGCCGGCTCGGGATGCAGGTCTTCGATATAGCGGCAGATGGCCACCGATTCCGCGATATGGGTTCCGTCGTCGAGCTCCAGCACCGGAACGCGATGCAGCGGATTGATGCGGGCAAATTCGGGTTGTTTATGCGCCCCGGACTTGAGATCGACCTGAACACGCTCGATGCGGACGCCCTTCTCGGCGAGAAAACACTGCACCCGGCGCGGATTGGGCGCCCAATCGGAATCATAGAGTTTCATTCGCCTGACCTGTCGTCTCGCTGAGTCCGACGCAGCATAATGGCGCGGCTTCCGGATGTCTAAGGAAGGTCGAAAAAACGCGCAAGGAAGGAGCCGCCATGCTCCTGCTCGTCGGCCATGGCGTGGCGATGTCCCTTTCGCCAATCGGACGGACGCTCGAACTCGCCCGCCCACACGCCCCGGCGCGCCTGCTGAGCCTCGCCCTCCTCCGCGCGGTAACCGCCGAACGCCAGCGCCATGCCCGATCGCACCATCGCGGCGTTGACATCCTCGCGTCCCGCCACACACTCCACCAGCAGGCGACGATACTTGTCTTGCCGTCCGCCGGAACAGACGACGCCGTCGGCGGTCATCAGGCTTTCGAGCGCGTCGCGCGCCTCGACGCCGCAGGGCCATGCCGCTCCCGCGCGCAGACAGGTCTGGGAGAGCTCCGGCGCATCGATGGATCGAAGCCGGAGCTTGCGGCCGCCGAGCTCGAGGCTGTCGCCATCGACGACCCTGAAAGCGCCGCCCAGCCGCTCGGTCTCGTCCTGCCGCAGTTTGAGCGCGATCAGGCCCATGAGGCTCAAGAAGCAGAGCGTGAGCAACAAGTCCTTGGCCAATCTCATCGTGTCGTCCCGTTATGCGTTTGAGAGGGCTATAGACGGCAATGTCGGCATGGCAAACGAATGCTTAGCGAGGCAGCATCTTTTTAACGAATAAGAGATAATCTCGCCCCTTAATTTGGGTGCGCCAGTTCGGGTCATGAGTCAGAAAGCCAGTTTGTCTCCAGACAAGATCATCGTGGATCGATCCCGCGTGTCCCGGAACAGGGATGTCGCCCGGGCGGTGAAAAACACGCGTGAACGGCTGCAGATCACCTCCGGCGCCGCCACGTCCTTCGACAAGGAACTGCTCGCTCTCCACCTCTCCTCGATACAATACAGCGCTGCGGCCCTGCCATTGTTCGTGATCGTCATCAGCCTGTTCGCCAATTCGGTGTTCACCGGCGTCAATCTGTTCGGCTGGATGCTGGCGAGCCTCGCGGCCCATGCCCTGCAGATCGCCATTTCGGTGCGCGCCCAGCGCAGCGAGATCACCTACGAAAATGTCCAGCGTTGGCGTCGCATCCTGATGTTTTCGCAGATCCCGGTCGGCTTGTGCTGGACCTGGTTTGCGCTGATCGGCTGCGACGCCTGCGGCGGCGACACCTATTTCTACTTCAAGAGCGCCGTTCTGGTGCTGGCTTTATCGGCGACGTCGATGGCGCAGTCCATGCTGCGCGGCGCGGCGCTCGCCACATTCGCCCCGGTCGTTGTCGCCCTCGCCTATTCGGCCTTCGTCACGCGCGCGCCGACCGATCTCGCCCTGACGGCGGTGTTCACCGCGTCGCTCATCCTGTTCGTGTTCATCACCAGCCGGCTCTACAGCTCGAATATCCGCGTCATGTCGTTCCAGTCGGAAAAAGACGACCTGATCGCCGAACTCGAAGTGGCGAAATCGATGTCGGACGAGGCTCGCCGCCGCGCCGAAGAAGCCAATCTGGCCAAGTCGCGCTTCCTGGCGTCGATGTCGCACGAGTTGCGCACGCCGCTCAACGCCATTCTCGGCTTTTCCGAAGTGATGGCGACGGAGGTTCTCGGCCCGCTCAACAACCCGACTTACAAGGAATACGTCACCGACATCCACACGTCGGGCCAGCATCTGCTCAATCTGATCAACGAGATCCTCGATCTCTCGCGCATCGAGGCGGGCCGCTACCAGCTCAACGAAGAGGCCGTACAGCTGGTGGACATCACCGAGGACTGCATCGGCATGGTGCAGCTTCGGGCAAAGTCGAAGTCGATCCGGATCGTCGAGCAGTATGAACCGGCGATGCCGTCGATCTGGGCCGACGAGAAAGCGGTGCGTCAGATCGTGCTCAACATTCTCTCGAACGCGGTGAAGTTCACACCGCAGGGCGGCGAGATCACCGTCAAGGCGGGCTGGACCGCCTCGGGGGCCAATATGTGTCCATCAAGGACAATGGGCCCGGAATCGCCGAAGAAGAAATCCCCGTGGTGCTCTCGGCCTTCGGCCAGGGCTCCATCGCAATCAAGAGCGCCGAACAGGGCACCGGCCTGGGCCTGCCGATCGTGCAGGCGCTGCTGCACAAGCATGACGGCCAGTTCTATCTGAAATCGAAGCTGCGTGAAGGCACCGAATGCATCGCCATCCTGCCCGCCAAGCGCGTGCTGCAGACGGTTCCGGCCGTGGAGGAAACCTCAGCCATCGATCGGAAGAAGAAAAGCTTCGCCTGATTCCGCAGCCGGTCGGTCAGAGCAAGACGACCCAGGCCATGTAGAGCCCCACCGACACCAGCATGCAGAAAACCGCGAAAGAGCCGAGATCCTTGGCGTGTTTGCCGGTCTTCGACACTTCCGGCGACACCCGGTCGACCAGTTCCTCGACGGCGGTGTTGAGCGCCTCGAAGCCGAACAGGATCATGAAGAGTATGACGAGGATGAGATATTCCGCCAGCGTCGCGCCGACGACCGCGAACAGGATCAGCGCGACGAGAAACATGATGATCTCGTGCCGGAAGGCGGATTCGCCCAGAGCGCGCCGAAAGCCGGCCAGCGAATAGCTGGCGGCGGCGAACAGATGCGCCAGGCCCGTCTTCTTCTCTTCCGGCTCTTGCATCCGCATCTCTCCCGTTTCTATCGTCGCAATCGCGCCAGACTGATCCCATCAGCCGAGGAATCACAGAATCCCTCAGCAGATCTTTAGCAAACCGATCCTGTCGCGAGGCATGCGGCGGGTCAGCCCTTGTTGGAAACGCCCGCGCTGTCGAAGGTCGCCATGCCGGCATGGCAGGCGGCGGCGGCCTTGACGATGCCGGCGGCGAGCGCTGCCCCCGAGCCCTCGCCCAGCCGCATGCCGAGCGCCAAGAGCGGCGTCTTCCCCAGCTTTTCGATCGCCTTCATATGCGCGGGTTCGGCGGAGACATGGCCGATCAGGCAGTGATCGAGCGCGGAAGGATTGGCGGCCTTGAGTATGGCGGCGGCGGCGGTGACGACGTAACCGTCGAGCAGCACCGGGATGCGCTCCATGCGGGCGGCTAGGATGGCCCCGGCAATGGCGGCGATTTCGCGTCCGCCGAGACGACGGAGGATTTCGAGCGGATCGGAGAGATGATCCTTGTGCAGCGCCACGGCCTTGTCGACGGCGGCGATCTTGCGCTTCAGCACTTCGCCTTCGGAGCCGGTGCCGGGGCCGACCCAATCTTCGGCTGTCCCGCCATAGAGCGCGAGATTGATCGCGGCGGCGATGGTGGTGTTGCCGATGCCCATTTCGCCCAGGCAGAGCAGATCCGTGCCGCCGGCGATGGCCTCCATGCCGAAGGCCATGGTGGCGGCGCAATCGCGCTCGGAGAGCGCCGCTTCCTCGGTGATGTCGGCGGTCGGGTAGTCGAGGGCGAGATCGAAGACCTTGAGACCGAGATCATAGGTCGCGCAGATCTGGTTGATCGCCGCCCCGCCATTGGAGAAGTTCGCCACCATCTGTTTGGTGACTTCGGGCGGATACGGCGTAATCTTCTGCTTGGTGACGCCGTGATTGCCGGCGAAGATGGCCACGAGCGGACGGTTGACGGCAGGCTTGCGACCGGTCCAGGCGGCGAGCCAGAAGGCGATTTCCTCCATGCGGCCGAGCGATCCCGCCGGTTTGGTCAACTGGCTGTCGCGATCGCGCGCCGATGCGAGCGCCAAA
The DNA here is from genome assembly GCF_014158035.1 of Rhizobium sp. G21. Lineage (GTDB taxonomy): Bacteria > Pseudomonadota > Alphaproteobacteria > Rhizobiales > Rhizobiaceae > Rhizobium_E. Next base: position 694,787 of record NZ_JACFXW010000001.1, read on the forward strand.
CTGTCGGGGCCGGGCAAGTTTGCGATCAGATTGCGAAAATCGTCGAATGGCAGGCCGCTCACGCTCATGACCCAGGTCTCCTGTTTTTTCTTTTCCGGCGAGGCACGCGTCCCTATTATCCGCAGTCACCGCAGGCGGCAACCTTCATCACGCCGCCGCCGGTCGCAAAGGAATGAACTTGATGACGCATGCAAATCTGGTCGTGGACACCGCCCGCGCAACAGGCTTTTTGAGCCGGCTTCCTGTGCCCGACCACTTTTTCGAAGGCCATGACGGATCGCTGACGAAGGCGTCGCGCGCCTTTCCCCTGGCCGGCGTGGTCGTGACGGCGCCGGCCGGCCTGGCGCTGGCGCTGACGCTCGGCGTGGGTCTCGAGCCGCTGGTCGCCGCCATGCTCGCCTATGCGGTGGTGGCCATGACCACCGGCGCGCTGCATGAGGATGGCTTGAGCGACGCCGCCGACGGGCTGGGCGCGACGCGCGACCGCGAGCGGGCGCTGACCATCATGCGCGACAGCCGGATCGGCTCCTTCGGCGCGGCGGCGCTGATTCTCTCCTATGGACTGAGAGCGAGCGCGCTCGCAGCCGTCGCCGCCGTCATCGGACCGCTCGGCGCCCTATCCATTTTCCTGGCGGTCGCCGCGCTCAGCCGCGCCGCCATGGTCTGGCATTGGCGGGTATTGCCGCCGGCGCGGACGGATGGACTGGCGGTGGCGATGGGAGGGCCCGACGGAGCGAGCGCGTTGTTCTCAACCGTCTCGGCGGCCGCAATCGCCGTCGTGCTGATCGGCGTCGCCGCCGGGCCGCTGCACGCGCTGGGCGCAATCGCGGCGGCGGCGGCGGTTACAGCCGGGTTCAGCCGCTATGTCCGCAAGCGCCTCGGCGGCCAGACCGGCGACACGATCGGCGCCACACAGCAGGTGTCGGAGATCGCCGCGCTGCTTGCCCTTGCGCTCCTGACCTGACAAACCCCATATTCTAGGCGACGCGCACCAGAAGGGCCATCATGGAATCTCCCTGCATTCTCGTCTGTTCGATCGACGACAAGACCGGTTACTGTTTCGGCTGCGGGCGCACCCGCGACGAGATCGGCGCCTGGACACTGTATTCCGGCGAAGAACGCCGCACGATCATGGCCTCGTTGCCGGCCCGGCTGGAGACGGTGGAGCGCAAGCCGCGCCGCGAGACGCGCCGGACGCGGATGGCGCGAGGGAGCGACAGCTGATGCAGCGCTTGTTGATCGCCGTCATCGCCGGCCTCCTGCTGCTCATCGGCGCCATGGCGCTGGCGCCCGACAGTTTCGACATGGACGGCGACCAGATCGCCCAATTGGTGAAATACGGCATGATCGCCGCGCTGATCGGCTCGGGCGTGCTGGCCAGCCAGCGCAATCTCGGCCAGGCGGCGCGCAGCCTGGCCATCTGGTCGCTGATCGCGCTGGCGCTGGTCGCCGTCTATCTCTACCGCAACGACGCGCAGGATGTCGCTTCCCGGTTGACCGCCGGTTTGATCCCCGGCCGCGCCTCCACCTATACCGACGCCCAGGGCTTCAACACGGTGGTGCTCTACAAGGCGAGCAACGGCCATTTCCAGGCCGACGTATCCCTCAACGGCAAGACCGTGCCGATGATGGTCGACACGGGCGCGAGCATGATCGCCCTGACCTACGAGGACGCCGAACGCGCCGGCCTCGACATGGCCGGCCTTTCCTTCACCTCGCCCGTGATGACCGCCAACGGCCGGGCAATGATGGCGCCGGTCACTATTCCCGTGCTCAGCATCGGCGGCATCGAACGCACCAATATCCGCGCCGGCGTCGCCGAACGGGGCCGGATGGACGAAAGCCTGCTCGGCATGAGTTTTCTGCAGACGCTGAGCGCCTTTTCTTTCGAAGGCGATGAATTGAAACTCAGGGACTGATCACAGCAGGCTGACGAAGAAGCGGATCGAGACGACGGTCAGAAACAGGCCGAAGCCGATTTCGAGTTGTCGCTTGTCCAGCGCATGCGCGAGTCTGACGCCGTAAGGCGCGACGATGAGAGTCATCGGCATGACCAGCGCCACCGTGATCCAGTTGACGAAGCCGGTCGAGAAAGGCGGCAGGAAGGGCTCGCCCCAGCCGGCCCAGACATAGCCGATCAAACCGGGAATCGAGATCAGCACGCCGACGCCCGAGGCGGTGGCGACCGACTGGTGCACGCTGCGACCGAACAGGGTCATCCAGAGATTGGACAGCACCCCGCCGCCGACCCCCATCAGGCCGGAAAACAGGCCGATGCCGAAGCCCGCGCCGGCATTGATCGCGCCCTTGGGCAGATCGTCGCCCAGCCGCCAGCTCTGACGGTTGAGAAACATGCGAATGGCGATCAGCATCGACAACACCGCGAAGATGCCGCGTAGTTCTGCGCCGGAGACATAGGCCGCGATCAACGCGGCCGCCACGACGCCGACGGGAATCGACAAGGCCCAGCCGCGCAACACGTCCATATCGACGGCGCCGCGGGCCTTGTGGGCGCGGAAGGAGCGGATCGAGGTGGGCACGATGATGGCGAGCGACGTTCCGACCGCGACATGGGTTCTCACAGCGTCCGAGACGCCGAGCAGGCCGTAGACCTGGTAGAAGACCGGGACGAGGATCGCGCCGCCGCCGACGCCGAACAGGCCGGCGAGCAGACCCGACACGACGCCCGCGGCGATGAGAGCGAGGGCGAAAACGATCAGTTCGGAAAGTTCGGGCATCAGCGGGCTCCTGAGGGCGGATCACCTCCGCTAAGCCCGTGTCGGTCGCGCTGCAAGCCGCGCCGGCCGCCAATCCGTCAGGATCGGCTGTACGGAGCCTTATTTCCACTGGCCATCGACGTCACATCCCTTGGGCGGAATAGGGAGATCTCCGAAACGCTTGCGCAACATGCCACAGCCGTACCGGTTGATCGGTCCCGGCATCATCGCGTTCAGGCTCGCACCGACATCATCGAAAGGACTGTCGGCATGGGCGACATAGGAATACCATTTCCCGCCGGTCAGCAGAAGAACGGCTGCAAGCAAAGTCGGCTTGGCGAATTTATAAAATCTCGAAATCGATGTTTTGGTCATGGCGGCAACTCTCTTCGTCGCCGCTATAACGCGCCGCCATTAAGGACTGTTCATGGCGAAACAAAAAATCTTAACGATTGTGGCCGCGGTCAGAGACTGCAATGGCGATATCCACGCTTGCGCGCGCGCAAATCAAAGTGGAAGTGATCGCCGTGATAGGCATCGCCGGGCCCGAGCACGGTGGTGAAATAGCGGCAGGAATCCTCGCGGACCGTCTTGAGCAGCCCTTTCTCGCGGAACTGGAAGAAGCCCTTCTTGCGGACGTCGATTTCCTTGCCGTTGTTGAGAACGAATTTGCCGATGTCGATGGCGTTGCCGCGCGCATGCTCGGACCAGGGATTGTTGGATCGAGAATTCATCTTGCGACAGGAATAGGACGACATCTGGTGAATGGTCTTGATGCCGGAGAAATAGCGGTAGCGGGAAGCGGGCACGAGTTCGTTGCGCACCCATTTGGCGAAGGCGCGCGTGACGTTGCAGTTCAGCTTGGCCGCAGGTTTCAACTGCACGCCGCTCGCGAAGCCGCTGACCAGAATGGGATGGGCGATGCCGCAGCTCGGCCCGTTCGAGATCGCCGGAATGTCCTGGAAGCGCACGCCGAGTTTCTCGAGATCCTGGCGGCAGGCCTTGTCCGCCTTGGTCAGACCGCCATAGGATTCCGGAACCTGCATCGGATCGGAGAAACGCGGCAGGAACGCCACCTTCTGCTCGGGCGCGTCCCTGCGACGGCTGGGGAGCGTGATCTGGTTGGCCTCCCGCGCCTGGTCGAACGGCACGGTCTGCGGCGTCGACGGAGACGACATGTCGACGAGTTCGTCGGTGCCGACGCCGGCGACGACGGGCTGCGACGTGGCGCCCTCGGCGATGTCGCCCGCCTGTTCCTCCGCAAGCCCGACGGGAGCAACGCCGAGGCCGTCGTCGATATTGACGCCCTGGTCGGGGATCGTCATCGCCTGCGCGTCCGCAGCCAGCGGCCCGGCCGCCTGCGGCGCGGCGTCGACCAGCGGCTGATCCAGCGAAGCAGCCCGATCGGCGCTCGCGTCGCCCATGCCGGCGAGATTGGGCTGGTCGAGATAGGGATCGACGTTTTCGGTGGTCTGCGCCGCGTTGACGAGCGCCGCATAGGTCGCCTGTCGGGTATGCCGGGTGACCTTGACGCTGGAGACGGTTTCCGAGCCGATGTCGGCGGGCGGCGTAAGATCCCCCGAACAGGACGTCAGCGCGACGGCGACGCCGACCGTCAGCAGACGCCGGCTCCAAGTGATGCAAAACGCAATACGCATAGTCTCATCCGTCGGCCACATTCCGATACGATTGCTCAGTTTAAGGCCGAAAGGGTTAGCGGAGCGTAAAGCCTGGCGGAACTCTCGGAAGAATCAGAAGCCGGCGCGGCGGTGGGCGCGCCACAGGCGCCACATCCTGAGCCATTGCGGCGAAACAGCCGGCTCTGTCAGGCAGATCGGGCCGAGTTTTTCCGCCTTGTCGAACACCGCCTGCGCGAGAGCAACCGGCAGATAGGCGTCGGCGGCGGGTTGCGCCAGTTCGTCTTTGCGGCGGCGCGCGCGGCGGCCAGATGGTCGCGGCCGTAGCCGATGAAGGCGGAAAGAGCCTGCGCCATGGCGGGCCCGTCGCCGTCCAGAAATGTCGCGGCGGTCAGGCCGGTGGCGGCGAGGATGTCCCCGGCAGATAGACCTGCCTGCGGCTGCGATGCAACGGCGTCAGCAAGAGCGTTCCGGCCACCAACTGTGCGATGCCGGCATGACCGGCGGCGTCGGCGAGCCTGGGGGCCGCGTCGGGGGCCAGGATCAGCGTCGTCATCTGGATGAGAGCGGAAGACGTCTCTCCGGCATAGCCTTCGAACATGCGGCGGCTTTCCATCGGGTCGTCATAGAGATCGAAGATGCGCGCTTCGGTCATCGCGGCCAGCGCCGGGCGCGGCAGCCTGTATTCGTCGACGGCGTGTATGAGGCCGGCGGCGAGCGGATTGGCCATGGCGTCGCCGGCGCCCTGCCCCTCGACGAGATCGCGCCACCATTGCAGGCGGATCTCGCCCGGCAAGGATCGCGCACCACGTCGCGCACCCGCGCCAGTTCGGCGTTGAAGGCGTAGAGCGCGGCGACTGCGCCGCGCTTGTCTTCCGGCATCAGGAGACAGGCCAGATAGCGGTCGAGATCGGTCGAACGCAGCGTGGTCAGGCACGCGTCATAGGCGTCGTGGCGGCCCATGGCCATGGCTCACTCCACGGCGATCAGCGCGGCTGCGACCGCACGGTTTTCGGCGAGCAGAATGTTGAAGGTGCGGACCGCCGCCCCGGTGGACATCGGGTCGGCGGAGATCTGCGCCTGTTTCAAAGCATCCCGCAGCGGTCGCTTCAGCGGCATCAGGTTGACGCCAGTGCCGACGAGCAACACCTCGATCTCGGCGGCCTCGGACAATACGCGCGCGAGGCCCGCCTCATCGATATCGGCCCCGTCGGCGACATCCCAACCATAGATACCCGAGGGCAGGCAGAGGATGGATCCCCTGTGGCTCATATCGGCGAACCGGAAGCCGCCGTTGCCATAGGCGTCGATCGGCGCCCGCCCGGGGAAATGCTGTTCGCGGATGATGATGCCTCTGGCCACGCCTTACACCGCCTGAGCTTCGCCCGCCTTCTCGTCCTTTTCATCCTTCTTGTCGAACGCATCCGACCGAAGCTTGAAGAGGATGAGGACCGGCGCCGCCATATAGATCGACGAGAAGGTGCCGACCACGACGCCGAACAGCATCGAAATCGTGAAGCCGCGAATGACTTCGCCACCGAACAGAACCAGCGCCGCGATGGCGATCATCGTAGTGACCGAGGTCAGAATGGTCCGCGACAGCGTCGAGTTGATCGAGGTGTCGATGAGCACCTCCAGCGGCATCTTTTTGTATCGCCGCAGATTTTCTCGCATTCGGTCATAGACCACGACCGTGTCGTTCAGCGAGTAGCCGACGATGGTCAGGATGGCCGCGATACTGGTGATGTCGAATTCGAGACCGGTGAACACGAACAGGCCGAGCGTCAGCAACAGGTCGTGCAGCGTCGCCACGATCGCGCCGACGGCGAACTGCCATTCGAAGCGGAACCAGATATAGACCATGATCGCCAGAAGCGAGAGGCCGACGCCGATCGCGCCCGTCATCGCAAGCTCGCCCGACACGGACGGACCAACCACTTCGACGCGGCGGAAATCGTAATCCTCGCTCAATTCGCCGCGGATCTTGTTGACGGCGGATTGTTCGGCGTTTTCGCCGGCGTCCTGACTCTGAACGCGCACCAGCACCGAACTCGGATCACCGAAGCCCTGCACCTGGACGCCGCCGAGGTTGAGGCCGCCCAGACGATCGCGGATGTCGCCGAGATTGGCGTCGCCCTGCTTGGCCTTGAGCTCGATCATCGATCCGCCGGTGAAGTCGATGCCGAGTTCCAATCCCTTGGTCGCAAAACCGACCACGGATGCGACGGCAAGCGCCGCCGAAATTGCGAAGGTCCATTTGCGCACGCTCATAAAGCGGATCTGCGCGAAATCGAAGAAGCCGGTGCGCACGCCCTTTGGCAGCGCTTTCGGACGGGTGCGGCGCAACCAGATCGAGATCATCAGGCGCGACACGGTATACGCCGTGAACACGGTGGTGATGATGCCGATCGACAGCGTGACGGCGAAGCCGCGCACCGGACCGGAGCCCATGTAGAACAGGATCACGGCGGCGATCAGCGTCGTCAGGTTGGCGTCGATGATGGTGCCGAAGGCTTTGTTGAATCCGGTCTCCATCGCCTGGGTGATGGGCCTGCCGGCCTTCACCTCTTCGCGGAAGCGTTCATAGAACAGCACGTTGGAGTCGACCGCCTGGCCGATCGTCAGGACGATGCCGGCGATGCCGGGCAGGGTCAGCGTCGCCCCGAGCATCGACAGGATGGCGATGATCATCACGACGTTGATCACCATCGCGACCGAGGCGATGGCGCCGAGCGTGCCGTAGAAAAGCTGCATGAAGGCGATCACGGCGATGAGGCCGATTACGCCGGCGATGAAGCCGGCGCGGATCGAGTCAGCGCCGAGGCCGGGTCCGACGGTGCGTTCTTCGACCACGGTCAGGGTGGCCGGCAGCGCGCCTGCGCGCAGCAGGACGGCGAGATCCGAGGCGCTCTGGGCGGTGAAATTGCCGGAAATCTGACCGGCGCCGCCGAGGATCGGCTCGTTGATGACGGGGGCGGTGATCACCTGATTGTCGAGCACGATGGCGAAGGGCTCGCCGACATGCTCCTGGGTGATGCGGCCGAATTTCTGCGCGCCGGCGGAATCGAAGCGGAAAGAGACGATCGCGGCGTTGTTTTCCGGGTTGAAGCCCGGCTGCGCGTCGACGAGATTTTCACCCGTCAGGATGGCGCGCTTCTGCAGAAGATAAGGGACAGGCGGATCGTCGTTCGAGTAGACGACTTCCGAACTGGCCGGAGGACGGCCGTTCATGGCTTCCTGCACCGGCATCGAATTGTCAACGAGGTGGAAGGTCAGCTTGGCGGTCTTATTGAGAATGGCCTTGAGACGCTGCGGATCGTCGAGACCGGGCACCTGGACGATGATGCGGTCGACGCCCTGGCGCTGGATCAGCGGCTCGGTGGTGCCGAGTTCGTCGACGCGGCGGCGGACCACTTCGATCGATTGGGAGACGGCGGACTGGATGCGGTAATTGAGGCCTTCATCGGTGAGGTTGACCTCGAAGGAGCCATCGGCGGCGTTGCTCACCGTGGCTTCCTGGATCGAGGAGCCGGCGAAGCCGCCGACGCTGACCAACTGGGTCAGGTCCTTCAGGGCTTCCTTTGCGGCGTCGATCTGGCTCGGATCGCGCAGCTTGAACGTCACCTGCTGGCCACGGGTGGCGAGACCGGTATAACCGATCGACGCCTTGCGCAGATTGCCGCGGACATCGTCGAGCACGGTCTCCATGCGCTCCTTGACGATGTCGCTGCGTTCGACCTGCAGCATGATATGCGAGCCGCCCTGAAGGTCGAGACCCAGCGTCATGGTCGTCTTCGGGAACCAAGACGGCATGCTGTCCAGCACATCCTTGGGGATGAAATTCGGCGCGGCGATCAGGATGCTGACCAGCGTCACAAGCCAAATGGCGATGGCCTTCCAGCGCGAAAAATAGAGCATGAGCGTCTCGATATGGTTCCGTCAGGCGAAAATGCGAAACGGCGCGAGAACCGCGCCGTCTGAAAATCAGGGCTTGTTGGCTGCGACAGGCTCGCCCTTGACGCGGACTTCCGCGATCATGGCGCGGACGACGCGGACCTTCACGCCTTCGGCGATTTCGGCCTCGATCTCATCCTGGCCTTCGGTGACCTTGGTGACCTTGGCCACCAGACCGCCGCCGAGCACCACCTGATCGCCGCGACGGATGTTCTTCAGGATTTCCTCGCGCTTCTTGACCTGCTGGCGCTGCGGCCGGAAGATCAGGAAATAGAAGACGACCATCATCGGCACGAAGAGGAGAAGAATGTCCAAACCGCCCCCAGCGGCGAGGACTGCGACGTTGCCGACTGCGCGAAGGCTTCCGTGAAAATCATCTGATACTCCCGACGATGAAACTTGGACGGCCAGATTTGGCCGGTTTTCTGGCCGCCGGAATATAGGAAGATGGCCTGTCAATGCAACAGGAGGCTTGGAAATAACCATTCGTAAACCGACGTTTTCACCGGCTTCCGACCTTTCGGGGCTCTGCCGCGCATGTTAGCTGCCTCGCCAACAGGAAAAAGGAGCGACACGATGAACGATGAAATCCTCTCCGCGATCCTCAATGAACTGAAAAGACTGGCCGACGCCGCCGAGCGTACGGCAGGCCCGAAAGCGCCGACGGTAGACTGGGCTGCGGCGGACTGCTTCGTCTGGGCGCCCGAGCGGCTGGCGCTGCAGCCGGTGTCGAGACCCAACCGCGTCGAGCTTTCGCTGATCAAAGGCGTCGATCACGTCAAGTCGATTCTGCATGACAATACCGAACGTTTCGGCGCGGGTTTTCCCGCCAACAACGTGCTGCTCTGGGGCGCGCGCGGCATGGGCAAGAGTTCGCTGGTGAAGGCGGTGCACGCCGCGGTGAACGAAGATCTCTCGATTCGGCTGAAACTCGCCGAGGTGCATCGCGAGGATATCGACACCCTGCCCGCGCTGATGGAGGTGCTGAAGACCAGCAACGAGCGGATCGTGCTGTTCTGCGACGACCTCTCCTTCGATCACGACGACACGTCCTACAAGTCGCTCAAGGCGGCGCTCGACGGCGGCGTCGAGGGCCGGCCCGACAATGTCGTGTTCTACGCGACGTCCAATCGCCGACACCTTCTGCCGCGCAACATGATCGAAAACGAGCAGTCCACGGCGATCAATCCATCCGAGGCGGTCGAAGAGAAAGTGTCGCTGTCGGACCGTTTCGGCCTGTGGCTCGGCTTCCACAAATGCAGCCAGGACGACTATCTGGCGATGATCGACGGCTATGCCGATTACTTCAAGCTGACGGTCGAGCGCGAGCGCGTTCATGCCGAAGCGCTGGAATGGGCGACGACGCGCGGTTCGCGCTCCGGCCGCGTCGCCTGGCAATTCATCCAGGATCTCGCGGGTCGCCTGCGGCAGACGCTCTGAAGCCGCCTCGAAAACGAAGGAAGCCCGGCTGAGGGGCCGGGCTTCTCACGCGCGATCCTCCGACGCAATACTTACTGGAGGAACGTCATCGGGTTGACGGCCACGGCGTTCTGCCGGACCTCAAAATGGAGCTTGGGACGCTTTGCGCCGCCGCTCATGCCGGAATTGGCGATGACCTGGCCGCGGGTGACCTTGTCTCCGCGCTTGACGTTGAGGCCGGCCGCATTGCCGTAGACCGTGACGGTCCCGTCGTCGTGGCGGACGAGAACCGTGTTGCCGAGATCCTTCAGGCCGCTGCCCGAATAGATCACGACGCCGTTTTCGGCCGCCTTGACCGGCGTGCCTTCCGGTACGGAGATGTCGATGCCGGTGTTGCGCGCGCCGTCGACATTCTGGCCGTAGCCGGCGATGACCGCGCCGCGCACCGGCCAGCGGAACTTGCCGATGCCCGTGGCGTCGGGCGCGTCTTCGCCGTTGTCGGACGACTTCTGCACTTCGGCGACGCTCTTTTCAGCGGCCGGCGGCGTATAGGTCTTCGGCTTGGCGGCCGTCGCCTGCTTGACGGCCTGGCCTTCCGGAACGGCTGCGGTCTTGACCGGATCGGCGGCGATGGCGCCTGCGGCCGGGATGACGAGCTTCTGGCCGATGCGGATATCGGCGACCGCCATGCCGTTGGCCTTTTTGAGCGCGTCGACGCTGACCTTGTTGGCGCGGGCGATCTTGGCGAGCGAATCGCCCGGCTTGACCACGTAGCCTGCGCCATCGGGGGCGTCGCCGGCATCGGCCAGCTTGGCGTCGACGGCCTTCTTCTTGTCCTGCAGCGACGCCGTGGCCGGCAAAACGGCCTGATCATGAGCCGGCGCCTTGCCCGGAACCGGAACCTTCTTGGACGTCTCGACCGCCGGAGGCATGGCCTGGGCCATGGAATCCGTCACCGGGATCACGACGGTTCGGCCATATTTCAGGTCGGCGGCGCTTTCCATATTGTTGGCGCGCAGGATTTCCCGCTGCGGCACGCCGTATTTGGCCGACAGGCCGGACAGGGTCTGACCGCTTTTGATTTCGACGCGCGGCGACCGCGTGGTCACCTTCCAGATCGACTGGGCGCTGCCGGTGCGGATCGGATCGGCGGCCCGCTGGCTGTCGAGCGTCATGACCTGACGCGCCGGCATCGGCTGGGCGAGCGCCACGCGCTCCTGGCTCTGGCCGGGGGCGGTGAGTTCGGCGCGCTGGACGCGGCTGGGAGCCGCGGGAACCGTGCTCGTGGCCAAGGCGTCATAGGGCTGACCCGGATAGGGCTGGTTCAGCGCGGCGTCGCCGGACACATCGCCACGGGCCAACTCGGCCCTCGGCGTCGGAACCTTGCCGTTGACGGCGTTGACCCGATGCGGAACCGACGCCGTCGTCAGCGTGTCCGTCCGCGAGCGGGAGAACAGGCTGTCGAAACGCGTGACATCCGAACTGCAACCGGTCGCCGCGCCGGCGAGGAGAAGCACCGTGATCAAACGGATGGAAGACATTCTGGACTTTACGACTTCATAGCTACGCATGACTGCAACCCGTGCAACGCATTACCTTGGCTATGATTAAAGCGCGTTAGAGTTACCGTGCGGTTAACTGCGCCGGCATCCTTAAAATAAATCTAGAAAACGATAACCTTAACAACGTCTTGTAAAAGGGCTCAAAGCCCTCAGTCACAGGGTCTGCGCGACCTGCTGGACGATCGGCTGAAAAGGCGTCTCAAAGAGATCTTCACGCTCGAAACGACTGCCGGCTTTGACGAGACGTATCATCCGGGCGACGCCGTCCTCGCCCAGCACGGGCGCCAGCATGACGCCGCCCGACACGAGTTGCTCGGCATAGATTCGCGGGAATGCAGAAAAACCGGCCGTAATCAGAATCCGGTCGAAGGTTCCTTCCCCCTGGAGCCCGATATTGCCGTCGGCCTGACGGACGATGACATTGCGCAAGGCCAGCTTGTCCATGCGCTCCTGGGCGAGATTGACCAGCGTCCGATAGCGATCGATGGTCAAAACACGTTCGGCCACCCGCCCCATCACGGCGGCGGTGAAGCCGCTGCCGGTGCCGATCTCCAGCACGCGATGGCTCGGCTTCAGCTTGAGAAGGTCGATCAGGACGGCGGCCAGATCGACGCCTTCCATCACCGCGCCGCATTCGATCGGCAGCGTGCGCGAACTCCAGGCGCTTGAGATGAAGTCCGAAGGCACGAACAGGTGCCGCGGCGTCTGCTCGATGGCGTTGAGAAGCTCGGCGCTGGTGACGCCTTTGGCGCGCAGCCGAAGGCAGAGAGCGGCAAATCCTTCCTTGCTGCTCACGCTATGGGGCATGTCAGGCGCTCTTCAGGGCCTGATCGATCCGGTCGAGCAGGCTGTAATCGGTCAGGTCCAGTTTCAACGGCGTGACCGAGATCTTGCCGGCCTTCAGCGCGTGGATATCGGTGCCCTCCCGGAAATCGCCCTGGCGGCTGTCGAACTTCAGCCAGTAATAGGGGAAGCCGCGGCCATCGATGCGGCGTTCGACATTGACGCCGAAATCGAGTTTGCCCTGCGAGGTCACGTCCACACCGGTTACCTCGGCAGGCGCGCAGTTGGGGAAGTTGAGGTTCATCAGCGTCCAGGCGGGCATTTCCACACTAAGCAGCTTCCGGATCAGGTCCGGCGCGTAGAGTTCGGCGATCTCCCAAGGGGTGACGCGTTCTCCATCGACATAGGCCGCCGCCTGGCTGAGCGCGAAAGACTTGACGCCCTGAAGCGTGCCCTCGATCGCGCCGGCGATGGTGCCCGAATAGGTCACGTCATCGGCCATATTGGCGCCGGCGTTGACGCCGGAGAGAATCAAATCGGGCGTTCCCGGCAGAACTTCCTTGCAGCCCATGATCACGCAGTCGGTCGGCGTGCCGCGCAGGGCGAAATGCTTGTCGGAGATCTTCCGGAGCCGCAGGGGCTCCGAAAGGGTCAGCGAATGAGCGAGCCCGCTCTGATCGGTCTCCGGCGCAATGATCCAGACATCGTCCGAAAGCGTGCGGGCGATGCGTTCCAGCACCGCCAGCCCCTCGGCATGGACGCCGTCGTCATTGGTCAGGAGGATCCGCATGATGTCAGCTCGCTTTCTCGATCTTCTTCAGGCCGCCCATATAGGGAAGCAACACGTCCGGAATGGTGATGGAGCCGTCTTCATCGAGATAGTTTTCCATCACGGCGATCAGCGCACGGCCCACGGCGGTGCCGGAGCCGTTGAGGGTATGCACGAACTTGACAGCCTTGTCGGCGCGGTCGCGATAGCGCGCATTCATCCGGCGCGCCTGGAAATCGCCGCAGACCGAGCAGGACGAGATTTCCCGATAGGTGTCCTGCCCCGGCAGCCAGACCTCGATGTCATAGGTCTTCTGCGAGCCGAAACCCATGTCGCCGGTGCAGAGCGTCATGGTGCGGAAATGCAGGCCGAGCTTCTTCAGCACGGTTTCGGCGCATTCGGTCATGCGCTCATGTTCGGCGATCGAGGATTGGGCGTCGGTGATCGAGACGAGCTCGACCTTGTTGAACTGGTGCTGGCGCAGCATGCCGCGGGTATCGCGGCCGGCGGAGCCGGCTTCCGAGCGGAAGCAGGGGGTGAGCGCGGTGAGGCGCATCGGCAGGGCGTCGTGCTCGAGAATCTGCTCGCGCACGAGATTGGTCAGCGGCACTTCTGCCGTCGGGATCAGCCAACGGTCGTCGGTGGTGCGGAACAGGTCTTCGGCGAATTTCGGCAGCTGGCCGGTGCCGTACATGGCGTCGTCGCGCACCATCAGCGGCGGCTGCACTTCGGTGTAACCGTGCTCCATCGTATGCGTGTCGAGCATGAACTGGCCGATGGCGCGTTCCAGCCGCGCGAGCTGGCCCTTGAGGATGGTGAAGCGCGCGCCGGCGATCTTGGCGGCGCCTTCGAAATCCATCCAGCCCAGCGCCTCGCCGATTTCGTAATGCTCCTTGGCGGGATGGTTCCAGCGCGGCTTGTCGCCGGTGACGCGCGCCACGACATTGTCGTTCTCGTCCCTGCCGACCGGGACATCGGCGAGCGGTATGTTGGGAATGCGCGACAGCGCGTCGTTGAGCTCGGCGGTGATGCGGCGCTCTTCTTCCTCGGCTGCGGGCAGATCCACCTTGATCGCCGCCACCTCGGCCTTGAGTTTTTCGGCCAGCTCCATGTTCTTCTGGCCCATCGCCGCGCCGATCTCCTTGGAGGCGGCGTTGCGGCGCGACTGCATGTCCTGCGCCTTCTGGACGACGGCGCGGCGCGCCTCGTCGAGCGAAATCAGGGTTGCGGACTGGGCGTCGGCTCCGCGCTTTGAGAGCGCGGCGTCGAGAGCCGCCGCATTGTCGCGAATCCATTTGATATCGAGCATGTGAACACCGTCTCTTGGCTCAGGGGCGGAATCCCGACAAGCGTGATTCCGGATCACCGTGGTTTTGGCGCGCGGAGAGCGGAAAAACAAGCCGCAAGCGCGACTTGCCCGTCAAATCAGGCCGATCCGTCGGCGCTTTCTTCGGAGATCCGAAGCCGGCGGCTCTTTTCGATCAGTCTCGCGGCATAGATGGCGACTTCATAGAGAATGATCGTCGGAATAGCCAAACCAAGCTGCGACATCGGATCCGGCGGCGTCAGCACGGCGGCGACGATGAAGGCGATGACGACCGCGTATTTGCGCTTCTCCGCCAGCGTCTTCGAACTCAGGAGATCGACGCGCACCAGAAGCGACGTCACCACCGGCAACTGGAACACCAGACCGAAGGAGAAGATGAGCGTCATGATCAGGCTGAGATATTCCGAGACTTTTGGCATCAGCGAGATCGCCACCTGCCCTTCCCCGCCCGCTTGCTGCATGGAGAGGAAGAACCACATGACCATGGGCGTGAACAGAAAGTAGACCAGCGCGCCGCCCAGCAGGAACAAGGCCGGCGAAGCGATGAGAAACGGCATGAACGCGGCGCGTTCGTTCTTGTAGAGACCCGGCGCCACGAATTTGTAGATCTGCGTCGCGATCACCGGAAAGGCGATCACCATGGCGCCGAACATCGCCACCTTGATCTGGGTGAAGAAAAATTCCTGCGGCGCGGTGTAGATCAGTTCGGTCTTGGAAACGTCGAGATGCGCCCATTCCACCGCGATGCGGTAGGGTACGACCAAGGCATTGAACAATTCCTTGGCGAAGAAGAAGCACACCAGGAAGGCTGCGAAAAACGCGACGACGGCCCAGATCAGTCGCTGGCGCAGTTCGATCAGATGCTCGATGAGCGGCTGCGGCTTGTCCTCGATCTCTTCAGTCATGCGTCACCGGTTTCATCGGATTTCTTGGCGGGCTTCTTCCGCGGCTTCGGCGCATCCGCCGCTTCGCCCGCCGTCTTGGCCGTGGACTTGCGCGGCGCGCGCGCCGGCTTTTCGACCTCGCCTTCGGCCTTTTCCGGCTTGGGCCTGGATGTCCGCTTGGCCTTGGGCTTTTCGTCCACGACGACCGGAAGCGGATTGGCTTCCACCACGGCCGGAACAGGCTTAGGCTCGATCACCGCCGGGGGCGACGCCGGAGTGACGACGGCCGGCGGCGTTTTCAGGGCCTCGGCTTGCGTATCGGCAGGCGCGGGCGCGAGCGCCGCAACCGGCTCCAGAACCGGATTGGCCGCTGGGGCCACGGGCTCGCCCGGCTTTTCCGCCTCGGGGCCCGTGACGGACGGCTTGGACTCGTCCTTGATATCCGTCGCCTTGCGCAGGTCGGACTTGATGTCCTCGCCGAGTTTGCGGATCGGGTTGATGGCGTCGCGGAGGCTGTTGGTCGGGTTGAGCTTGTTGACCTCGCTCAGACCTTTTCGAACATCGTCGAGTTCGGCTTCGCGAAGCGCCTCATCGAATTGTGAACGGAACTCGTTGGCCATGCCGCGCACGCGGGTCGCCATGCGACCGAACGTCCTGAGCATTCCAGGCAGGTCCTTGGGACCCACCACGATGATGAGTATGAGCGCGATGACGAGGATCTCGCTCCAGCCGACTTCCAGCATGTTGATTATCCTGCGGCTGGAGCGGCTCGGGCCGCCCCTGCCGGCGTCCTGTTACTTCACTTCGTCGGCCTTGTGGTCCACGGACGGCGTCTTGTCGGCGGTTTCTTCCTCGGCCATGCCCTTCTTGAAGTTCTTGATGCCCTTGGCGACGTCGCCCATCAATTCCGGGATCTTGCCGCGGCCGAAGAAAATCAGAATGACGGCCAGAACGATCAGCCAGTGCCATACGCTAAAGGAACCCATGCTCACACTCCCAGTTTTGTGCCAACAAGACTTAGTCGGTCTTTATGGCTTTTTCAAACACCAATGTATCACGTTCGTTCACCGAGACAACGACATCCCTGAGACCATGCGGCACTTCGTCCGCCCTGATGCGCGCCCGGATCGGCTCATCGAGCCCTTCGACCGCCAGTGTGAACATATCGACCACGCCCAGAAAGCGGCGAGACAGGATGCGCGCCTTGGCGCCCCTCGCCGTCCGGGGCGATTCTCAGGCCCGACAGCCGCAGGGCGACATCCACAGTTTTCTGTTCGGCAATGCCGGGGGCGGCGATTGCGCCGAGCGGAGTTTCGACCTGGCCGCGTAAAACCACGCCTTCGATCAGGTTGACCTCGGAGAAGAACGACGCGGCGAAGAGATTGGCCGGATTCCGATAGAGAGCGTTTCGGAGGGTCCAACTTGCACCAATCGACCGTCCTTGAGGAGCGCGATGCGGTCGGCCATGCGCATGGCCTCCTCGGCGTCATGGGTCACCACGATCGCGGTCACCCTCGCCTCACGCAAAATTGACAGCGTGTCGGCGCGGATCGAGTCCTTCAGCCGGGAATCGAGGCCGGAAAAGGGTTCGTCCATCAGCAGAACGGCGGGCCGGGGCGCGAGCGCGCGCGCCAAAGCGACGCGCTGTTGCTGCCCGCCGGAGAGCCTGTGCGGATAATCGTCCGCATAGTCCGAAAGCCCGACCCTCTCCAGAGCGCTGAGCGCCTCGGCCTTCGCCTTGTCCTTCGGCAACGCCGTCAGTCCATAACGAACATTGTCGACGATGGTCATATGCGGAAACAGGGCGAAATCCTGAAACATCAGGCCGACGCCGCGCCGCTCCGGAGGCAGAAAAGCGTTGGGGCCGGCGATCTCGCGCCCGTTCAGAAGAACACGGCCCGCGCTTTGCGCCTCGATGCCGGCTGCGATGCGCAGAAGCGTCGTCTTGCCCGAACCCGACGGACCGAGCAGGCAGAGCACTTCGCCCGGCTCGACGGTGAGCGAGAGATCGAGAAGGATCGGCTTGTCGCCATAGCTATGGGTGATGTTTTCGAAGCTCAGCCCGGCGGCGAAGGTCACGCCGGCCGATCGGCGGGGGCTCTGCGCATCCTTCAGGCTGTTGTTGCTCGGCACTGGCGTTTCTATCCCGGCGGGATGAGGCCCGCATATTAAAAGATGACGCTATTCATCCGCTTCACCCCTGGTGTCAAGAGGCCGAGTTCTTCGAGATCGAGCTGCGTAATCGGGTCCTCGTCGCCGGCAAGCTCGTCGTCGCTCTTCGGGATCGGCGCGGACAATCCGGCGGGAATGCGTCCGGTCAACAGGCCCGCGGCCTTGAGTTCCTCGATGCCGGGGAGATCGCGGATCTCTTCGAGACCGAAGTGATCGAGGAAATCGCGCGTGGTGCCGAAGGTCACGGGACGGCCCGGCGTGCGGCGGCGGCCACGGAACTTGACCCAGCCGGCTTCCAGCAAAACGTCGAGCGTGCCCTTCGACGTCTGCACGCCCCTGATGTCCTCGATCTCGGCGCGCGTCACAGGCTGATGATAGGCGATGATGGCCAGCACTTCGAGCGCGGCGCGCGACAGCTTCTTGGGCTCCTGTCCTTCCTGCCGCACGGCGAAGGACAGATCGGCGGCGGTGCGAAAGGCCCAGAAGCCGTCGATCTTGACCAGGTTGACGCCGCGCGCAGCATAGAAGCGGCTGAGCTCGGCGAGGATGCGCGGCACGTCAGCGCCGCGCGGCAGCCGCTCGGTGAGATAATGTTCCGACACCGGATTGGCGGAGGCGAAGATCAGCGCTTCAGCCGCCCGCGCCGCATCGGAATTCAAGATGTCGCCCATGAGCGCGATGGTTTCAGGCGCGAGCGCGTCAGTCACGTCCCGCCTCCATGGCTTCGAGTCGGCGTCGGTGATGGGGTTCGAGCCGGTGCGCATGAAGATGGGTTGGAACGCCCCCTCCTGCCGCACCTCGATGCGGCGTTCGCGGATCAGCTCCAGCGTGGCGGCGAAGGAGCTGGCGATGGCGGTGGCACGCTCTTCCGGATCGCTCGCGTAACGGATCAGGAATGTGTCCAGCGCGGTCCAATCGTCGAGCGCGCCGACGAGGCGGGCCAGCATCAACCGGGCGTCGGCGAGCGACCAGACCTTGCGCCGCTGGATGGTGACATTGGTGATCGCCTGCCGCTGGCGGAGATTGGCGTAGGCGGACAGGAGTTCATAAAGCGAGGCGTCATAAGCGGACTTGCGCTCTTCGGGAATGAATTCCGGCGCGCCGCGGGCGAAGAAGTCCCGGCCCAGCCGGTTGCGGTTGACGAGCCGCATGGCCGCGTCGCGGATCGCTTCGAGCCGTCGGAGCCGGTAGGCGAGCGTCGCCGCCATCTCCTCGCCAGAGGGACCGTCGTCCTTCGGCGCCTGCGGGATCAGCAGGCGCGACTTGAGGTAGGCGAGCCAGGCGGCCATCACCAGATAATCGGCCGCCAGCTCCAGCCGCACGCGGCGGGCGCTTTCGATGAATTCCAGATATTGCTCGGCCAGCGCGAGAACCGAAATGCGGGCGAGATCGACTTTCTGATTGCGGGCGAGATGGAGCAGCAAGTCGAGCGGCCCTTCGAAGCCGCCGACATCAATGACCAGCGCCGGCTCGACCTCGGCGGCCGGCAGGGTCTCGTCGACACGGACGGGGCGATCCTCCCAGAGTTTCTCGAGAGGCGCCTGATCCTGCGCGTCAGCCCCTGCCGCCATAGCTCCGCCTCACGCCGTGGGAAGGAGTGCGGCGAATTCGGCGCGGAGATCGGCCTCATTGCTGTCGTCGGGAGCGGCGAAGGCGGCTTCGGCGCGGTCGGCGCGCTCTTTCGTCTTGCCGGCGAGCGGCTTCACCTGCGCGATGACATCCAGCATCTCGGGCATCGCGCCATTGCAGTGGAGCACGACATCGACGCCGTTGGAGGCGATGGCGCGGGCGCGTTCGCCCAGCGTGCCTTTGAGCGCGTTCATGGAGCTGTCATCGGAAAGCAACAGGCCGTCGAAGCCGAATTCGCCGCGGATGATCTCCTCGATCACCTTCCGCGAGGTCGTGGCGGGGTTGTCCGGATCGACAGCGGTCAGCACCACATGCGCGGACATTCCCATCACCTCGTTCGCCATCGCCTTGAAGGGCGGGAAGTCATGGGCGCGAAGCTCCTCGAGCGACGTGTCCACCACCGGCAGATCATGGTGAGAATCGGCGAAGGCGCGGCCATGGCCCGGCATATGCTTCATCACCGGCAGCATGCCGCCGGCCTTGAGGCCATCGGCCGCGGCGCGCCCCATCTGGGTGACGATTTCGGGATTCTTGCCGTAAGCGCGATTGCCGATCACGTCGCTCGCGCCTTCGATCGGCACGTCGAGCACCGGCAGGCAGTCGACGTTTACGCCGAGCTTCAGGAGGTCGAAAGCGTGCAGGCGCGACATCAGCCAGGCGGCGCGAACGCCTTTGGCCGGGTCCTGCCGCCAGATGTCGCCGAGGTCACGACCCGAGGGATAGCGCGGGCAAAGCGGCTCGCGAATGCGCTGGACGCGCCCGCCCTCCTGGTCGATCAAGACGGGCGCATCGCGCCCGACGCTGTCGCGCATATCGGCGACCAGGCGCTTGATCTGCTCGGCGTCGGCGGAGATGTTGCGCGCGAACAGGATGAAGCCCCAGGGATTGGCCTCGCGGTAGAAGGCGCGTTCGGCTTCGGTGAGGTCGAGGCCGCTCGCCCCGAAGATGACGGCGTTGATATCGCTCATGGATGATCTTTCGTGTCGCTGTTCGCAGATCGCGGGCGCGGAACGACGGGGTCCGCGGCCCGATGGGCTGGAAACACGCGCGGCCGGAACGAAATGTCCCGGCCGCGCGCAGATTAATCGTAAACCTTACTTGGAAACAAGGCAGGAACCGCCGGCGGCCTTGTAGCGGGCGCAGAGCTCCTGAGCGTCCTGCTTGGAACCCACGGGGATGCGGACGCGATAATAGGTGCCCTTGTTGGCGATCGCCGCCCGCTTGATATCGACGCCGCGGCCACCGATCACGCCGGCGAATTTCGTCGACAGACGCTTATAGGAGGACTCGGCGTCGGCCTGGCTGGGCAGCGAGGCGATCTGGATCACATAGGAGCCGGCCGGCGTCGGCGTCTGGGCGACAGGCGCTTGCGTCTGCGGCTCTGCATTCGCCGTCTGCGGCGCGGCGGCCGGGTCGTCGGTGACGCGGCCCTGATCGGTGACGGAGCCGATCACGTTGACCGGCTGTTCGACCGGGCGATTGCTCGGCACCGGCGTGTTTGCCGGCGCGGATGCGGTTTCGACCGGCTGAGCGGGCGGCTGTTCCGCCGGCGCGGTTTCGGTCGCGTCGGTCGCGGCAGGCACGTCCACCTGCGAAGCGGCGGCGATCGCGGCCTGATCGGTGATCACCGCGCCATCCGTCGGATCGCCTGTCGCCGTTTCGGCAGCGTCGGTCTGGTTGTCGGCGGCGGACTGCGTGTCGGCGACGGGCTGCGTTTGCGTCGCAGCCGCTTGCACCGAGCGGGCCGCCTGTTCCTGGCCTACGGACGGATCGGCCGAAGCCTGCTCGATGGTGCGCGAAATATCATCCGGCGGCAGCCGCTCGGGCACGTCCACCGGCTGGGCGGACGCTGTCGCCGGCGCATCCGGCGTGGCGGCGGCCGTGTCGGCGACGATCTCTTCGCGCGGCACCAGCGAACCGTCCGGCCGGACGATCATGGTGCGCACCTTGCGGGGCGCGACGCCGGTGGCGACCTTTTCCGAAGTCGACACGTTTTCGGTCGCGCCTTCCGGCAGAAGCCGGGCGTCGGTCGTGTCTTCGGTCGGTGTGCCCATGGCGTCCTGTTCGTCGTCCAAGGGCAGGTTTTCCGGCATCAGCGTCTTCTGGACGACGTCGACGGGCTCTTCGTTCGAGGTCACGAGACGAGGCTGCTTCGCCTCTTCGGTGCTCGCGCCCGATACGCGGTCATAGACCGCCTTGTCCTGGTTCGGCACTTTCTGGCCACCCGGGTTTTCGGGCGCAACCTTCATCGGTTCCTTGTCGGCGAGGATGATCTTCGGTTCGCCGGAGGTCGCGACCAGGCCGCCGGCGCCGCCGATGAACGCGTAGACGCCGGCGCCGCCGAGCAGCGCGACGCCGACGACGGATGCCGCCAGAACCAGAACCCGCCGCGAACGACCGCGGCGGTCCGACGTCTCTTCCACGTCGACAGGCGTGAGCGGAACACGGTCGAGATTGACGGTGGCGCGGTTTTCAGACAGCGAACGACGGAAATCCTCTTCCAGCGCCTTTTCGAACTCGTCGAAATCGCCAGTCGATTTTTCAGGCGCCGCCGCAAGCTGAGCAGCGCTTTCGACGCGCCCCGGCGTCCGGCTCGGAAGGATCGCCGCCGGCTCGGGACGCGCGGCGAAAAACTCCGCCATATCGGCGTCGATATCGAGATCGTAATCGGCCGGATCCGTCGAGGCCTGTTCCTGTTCGACCACCGGAAGTTCCGGCACGTCGATCTCGGCCAAAGGCTCCAGCGCATCTTCCTCGACGGAGATCTGCGAGGGATCGAACGGCAACGAGGTCAGGTCCCCGATGTCGGATCGCACCGGAGCGGCGTCGATGACGACGGGCGCCTCCAGCGCCGGCTTCGCGATGTTCTCCACCGCAGGATAGGAATCGTCGATCGGCTCCGGCTCCGGAGCGGCCACAACCGGCTTGGCGGGCGGCGCATCGTCCATCACGTCGAGGAGATCGAGTTCGATTTCACGAAGATCGAGTTCGAACGCGTTTTCATCGAAGAGTTCGGCATCGGAGAAAAACGGGAAGTCGTCCTCGTCGGATGTTTCCACGACGTCCTCGCGCGCCTTTTCGACCGCCGGCTGAACCGCGACGGATGCGAGGGCCGACGCCTGAGCAGTGGGCGACGGGACCGGAGGCGCAACCGTTTCGGCCTGAGGGACGAGCGGGATCGCCGGCTCGCGAGCCGCCGGAGCCAAATTGCCGCCGACGGGCGCGAAGGCGGTCGAGCGCGACCAGCCGGAGCGCGTGACCACCGGATACCGCTCGACATCGGCCAAAAGACGGTCGAGCGCCATGGCGTCCGCGGTCGACGGCTGAGAACGGGGCTGAGGCGCAGCCTCTTCCTCGACGACGGAAACATCGGCCTCGGGCTCACGCCAGAAGGCGTCGTCGTCGAAGGAGGCCGGATCGACAGAAGGAGTGGACCAGGCGAGATGTTCCTGCGCGACGCGCGGCTCTTCCATGACGTGGTCTTCGACATCGGCCGTATCGAGCGAATCGGCCATGGAGCGATGCAATTCGTCTTCCAGCGCTTCCACCAGGGTATCGGCCGGAAAATAGTCGGCGTCGTCCCAGTGAGCTTCGACGAAAGTATGCTGCTCCTCGACGAGAGGCTGTGTTTCGGGCTCGACGTCGACATCGAGCGCGCCGTCGCCTTGCGCGAAATCGGCGTCTTCCAGACGCCAGCCGTCTGCCGCGAGGTCGTCATCCGCCTGCAGCGGCGCGACTTCCGGCGCCGGGGCATAGACCGGCGGCTCAGGCTCGCGTCGGGAGAGCGTCGGCTCGAAGGCGTTTTGCGGCGCCGGCCCGTCGCGACGGGCGTCAAAAGCCGCAAATTCCTGCATGATCTCTTCTTCAAGATCGAACAGCGATCGACCGACGGGATCCAGACGCGGCTGCGGCGCGGCGTCGAAGACCGGTTCGGCGGGCGACGGGACGTAGGGTAGCTCGGAAACGGGGCTCGCGACAGGCTCGACCGGCGCATAGAAGGCCGGCTCCTCCCGAACGGGGCCGAATGACGGCTCGACCGATCGCTCGCGCACGACAGGCGCCGCGGCGGAGCGAACGTCGTGATCGACATTCGGGGCGACGAAGGCGGCTTCCGCGCTCAGGTCCGGCGCGTCGTCTTCGACCTCGTATTGTTCGAGCCCCTTGAGGAGCTCGTCCTCGAGATTGAATTCCGGTTCCCGCCGAGGCGTGGAGATCCGCGCGCGGCTCGGCGTGACGGGAAGGTCGAAATTGACGATCCGGGCAAGCTCTGCCAACGGATCGTCTTCCGCCAGGAAGCCGTCGTCGGCGTTTTTCTTCAGCACCCGCTGGTTATCTGCCATTTCACCACTCGATCACGCATCTCGCACAGAACATGCCAGCGCATTGTGGGCAAATGGTGGCTTCGTTACATCTCGTCCGGCGCGGATGTGCCGAGAATCGACAATCCGGATTTCAGAACAGCAGCAACGGCGCGCACCAGCCCAAGCCTGGCCTGGGTCAATTCTCTATCGTTAGCCTTAACAAACCGTAACTCGGGATTATCACGGCCCTTGTTGTAATGCGCGCTGAAAACGCCCGCCAGGTCGTAGAGGTAATACGGCAGGCGGTGCGGCTCCATCGCGGAGGCGGCTGATTCGATCAATCTGGGATATTCTGCCAGTTTAGCGACAAGCTGCAACTCGTTCGGGTCGGTAATCAATTTTTTCGCCGCTTCGGACAGGGCTTCGGCGCCGATATCGAGATCCGGGAAAGCTTCCAGCGCCTGACGGACCACCGAAGCGCAACGCGCATGCGCATATTGCACATAGAAGACCGGGTTGTTGCTCGACTGCTCCGTCACCTTGGCGAAGTCGAAATCGAGCTGCTCGGTGCTCTTGCGATAGATCATCATGAAGCGGACGGCGTCGGAGCCGACTTCGTCCACCACATCGCGCAGCGTGACGAAATTACCGGCGCGCTTGGACATCTTGAACGGCTCGCCGTCCTTGTAGAGATTGATCAGCTGGTAGAGCAGCACGGTCAGCTTGGCCTTGCCCTCGGACACGGCGCGCGCCACCGCTTCGAGACGCTTGACATAGCCGCCATGGTCGGCGCCCAGCACATAGACCATCTCGGAGAAGCCGCGATCGTACTTGTTCTTGAAATAGGCCACGTCGGCGGCGAAATAGGTGTAGGAGCCGTCGGACTTCATCAACGGACGGTCCATGTCGTCGCCGACATCGGTGGAGCGGAACAGCACCTGTTCGCGGTCCTCCCAGTCTTCCGGAACCTGGCCCTTCGGCGGCGGCAGCGAGCCGCGATAGACATGGCCCTTATAGGTCAGGTCGTTGATGGCGCTCTGGATCAGCGCGCCGCCATCGGCATGCAGCGAGCGCTCAGAGAAGAACACGTCGTGATGGACCTTGAGCATGGCGAGGTCGTCGCGGATCATCGCCATCATCGCGTCGATGGCGCGTTCCTTGATGATCGGCATCCATTCGGCCTCGGTCATGCCGCGAAGCTTCGAGCCGAATTCATCCTTGAGCGCATGACCGACCGGAACGAGATAATCGCCCGGATAGAGGCCCTCGGGAATATCGCCGATCGTTTCGCCCAGCGCCTCGCGGTAACGCAGGAAGACCGAACGGGCCAGCGTATCGATCTGCGAGCCGGCGTCGTTGATGTAATATTCCTTGGTGACCTCATAGCCGGCCGCGATCAGCACATTGGCGAGCGAATCGCCCACCACCGCGTTGCGGCAATGGCCGACATGCATCGGGCCGGTCGGATTGGCCGAGACATATTCGACATTGACCTTGCGGCCGCCGCCGATGGTCGAGCGGCCATAGGCCTCGCCCGCCACGATCACCCCCGCGAGGAAACGGCTCCAATAGGCGCCGGAAAGGCGGATATTGATGAAGCCGGGGCCGGCGACCGCCACCTCGGCCACATCGGCGTCTTCCTTCAGATGCTTGATGATCTCCTCGGCCAGCGCGCGCGGCGCCATGCCCATCGGCTTGGACAGAACCATGGCGGCATTGGTTGCGAGGTCGCCATGCGAGGCGTCGCGCGGCGGTTCGACGACGACGCGGGCGAGATCAGCGCCACGCTTGTCCTCCGGAATGACCTTGTCGGTCAGGATGGATTTGATCCGGGTTTCGAATTCCGCAAACAGGTTCATCGCATATCCTTTCGGCGGCGGTCGCTGGTGCAGCCGCCGTCTCAGCCTTGTCGCGGGCTGCCCTATCGCAAATCCGGTGTGTGGTCAAACAAGCGCCTATGGGCCGCGACGGCGTAATTGTCGGTCATGCCGGCGAGATAATCGCCGACATGGCGCGCTTTGATCTGCTCGGGCATGCTGTCGAAGCGATCGTACCAGTAATGGCTCTGCATCTCCTTCGGCGCGGCCATGAAGGCGGAATAGAGATCGGTGACGATCTGGGCGGCGCCGGCGCGGATGCGCATGATCTCGGGATGCCGGTAAATATGGGTGAAGAGCAGCTTCTTGATCTGCTTGTCGGTGACCGCCATGTCCTC
The DNA here is from genome assembly GCF_014158035.1 of Rhizobium sp. G21. Taxonomy (GTDB): domain Bacteria; phylum Pseudomonadota; class Alphaproteobacteria; order Rhizobiales; family Rhizobiaceae; genus Rhizobium_E. The sequence goes on from NZ_JACFXW010000001.1 coordinate 720,156, forward strand.
GGCGAAGCTCGCGAAGGTCAGGCCTGCGGTCCTGATGTCGTCCGCTGTCTCCGGCCTCACATCCTTGAGCCGCTGCTGGGTGACGCCGATCACGTCCTCCACCATGCGGGTGATCTGGCGGCGCATGATCTCATGGGTCAGCCGGCTTGCCTCGAGACCGGGGTAACGGTCCCGCACCTCACGGATCAGCCCCGACAGAAAGGGCACTTCCTCCAGCATGTCGAAGGTCAGGTAGCCCGAGCGCAGGCCGTCGTCGATGTCATGGGTGTTGTAGGCGATGTCGTCGGCGATGGCCGCCACCTGGGCTTCCAGGCTGGCGTGATTGGAGAGTTCGAGATCGTGAAGGGCGCAGTAGTCCAGGATCGGTTGCGGCACGGGACCGCGCGTCCCTTGCCCGTCCGGGCCGACCAGCGGGCCGTTGTGCTTGACGAGCCCTTCGAGGCTTTCCCAAGTCAGGTTCAAGCCGTCGAATTCCGCGTAACGGCGTTCGAGCTTGGTGACGATGCGCAGCGACTGGGCGTTGTGGTCGAAACCGCCATAGGGTTCGAGGGCTGCGTGCAGCGCATCCTCGCCGGTATGGCCGAAGGGCGTGTGGCCGAAATCATGCACCAGCGCCACGCCCTCGGCGAGGTCCTCGTCCAGCTTCAGCGCGCGCGCCAGAGCCCGGGCGATCTGCGCCACTTCGATCGTGTGGGTCAGTCGCGTGCGATAATGATCGCCGTCATGGGCGATGAACACCTGCGTCTTGTGCTTGAGGCGCCGGAAAGCGGTGGTGTGGACGATGCGGTCGCGATCGCGCTGGAAATCGGAGCGCGTCGGGCTGCCGCCTTCGGAAAACAGTCGTCCGCGCGTCTTCCAGGCGTCCGCGGCATAAGGCGCGAGCGCGCCGACGCCGAAACCGAGGGCCTGCCTGTCTATCGTCATGAACTCCATTCCCATTGACGCCTGTGAGCCTCCTACTTACCTAGTGCGTCCAGTCAATAAAAGCAGGACATTGCCCGAAGCTTCTCTTTTGGCGTATCATCAACTCACCCAACGGACCTTGACCCCGATTGGAGAGGAAGACCAGCATGAGCAACATGATTTCACTCACCGACGCGGCCGCCCGCCGCATTGCCGCAATCGTCTCCAAGGACCCCGCCAAGACCGCACTGCGCGTCTCGGTCGAAGGCGGCGGCTGTTCGGGCTTTTCCTACAAGTTCGATCTGGTGAGCGACCAGGGCGACGACGATCTGGTGATCGAGAAAAACAGCGCCAAGGTGCTGATCGATTCGATGTCCGTCGTCTATATGGAAGGTTCCGAAATCGACTTCGTCGACAATCTGATGGGCCAGAGCTTTCAGATCAAGAATCCGAATGCGGTGGCAAGCTGCGGATGCGGAACGAGTTTCGCCATCTGAGGCTGTTCGGCGATTGATTCAGGATCTGGCAGCACATGCCGGAAAAGGTTAGACAAACCCTCCGAGACATCGATCGCCGAGGAAGATCCGCATGAAAATCGCCACCTGGAACATCAACGGCGTCCGCGCGCGCATCGACAATCTGCTGGCCTGGCTGAAAGAATCGGCGCCGGATATCGTCTGCCTGCAGGAAATCAAATGCCAGGACGACGCCTTCCCGCGGGGCGAGATCGAAGCGCTCGGCTACCATGTCGAAACCCATGGCCAGAAGGGCTTCAACGGCGTGGCGCTGCTTTCCAAGTTGCGCCCCGAAGACGTGCTGCGCGGCTTGCCCGGCGACGATGCGGACGAGCAGTCGCGCTATATCGAGGCGGTGTTCTCGGTCGAGGGCGGCGCAGTGCGCGTCGGCTGCCTCTATCTGCCCAACGGCAATCCGTCCGCCGATCCGGTCAAATATCCTTACAAGCTCGGCTGGATGCAGCGCCTCGAGGCGCATGCGCGGGACCGACTGGCGCTCGAAGAGCCGTTCATTCTCGCCGGGGACTACAACGTTATCCCCGAGCCGCATGACTGCTGGGACCCGAGAGTCTGGGAGGGTGACGCGCTCTTCCTGCCGGCGACGCGGCAGGCGTTCCGGCGGCTCGAAAATTTCGGCTTGACGGACGCCGTCAGGGCGACGTCGGACGGCGCGCCGCTCTATACGTTCTGGGATTATCAGGCCGGCAGCTGGCAGAAGAATTGGGGCATCCGCATCGACCACCTGCTGCTGTCGCCGGAGGCCGCCGATCGGCTGCAATCGACCAGCGTGGAAAAATATGTCCGCGACTGGGAAAAGCCGTCGGACCATGTGCCGGTCGCTGGCGTCTTCGCTTTCTGAGACGGTCAGCCGAACAGGCGATCGCTCGCGAAAATCAGCGCATGGCCGTGGATGCCGAGCGCGGCGTAATAGGCGAAGCCGACCAGCATCCGCTCGGCGGGCGTCATCTCGTCGAGTTCATGCCGCGGCTTCACCGTCGATTTGCCCTGGGTCAGAAAGCTCAGAGCCAACATCACCGCAAGGCCCCCGTAAAGCGCGGTCATCGGAATACCGATCCGCCAGCCGATCCATAGCACCGCCGCAGTGACCAGGAATGTCGCGCCCATCAAGCCGTCGCGGGTCGGAAACACCTGGCGGATCACCTGACCGCCGTCGAAGCGCGACATCGGCAGCAGGTTGAGCATGTTGAACGCGCCGCTGACCAGCAGGAACAGAAGCACCAGATCGGCCGCTTGCGGATTGGGTCCGGACGCCAGGCCGTGCAGAGCCACGCCGATCGGCACGAGAAAGGCCGAAAAGCCGGCGCCCATCAGGGCGCAGACCGCGACTTCCAATTTCGAATTATAGGGTCTGCCGCCGACCGCCAGCCCCCGAGCAGCGGTATGAAGATCATCCGCACCTTCTGATGACCGAACGCGCGATAGGCCGCCATATGGCCCAACTCGTGACACACGATCGTTACGGTGAGCATCGTCGACAGCATCAGGCCGTGGGTGGTCAGGCCGAGAAACGGCCAGAGCAGCAATGTGGACAAAACCGCCAGCAGGACTTGCGTCATAGGACGCTCCAGCATCCCCGTCTGTTCAGCTTTCCCCGTCTTCAACCAGGTCTCGATATCGCGCAGTTCCCGCCGGAGCATGATGACGCGATAGAGAAAGAACGCCAATCCACGGTAGCGATCGGCCAGCTCCACCGTCAATTCCGACCTGCCGTCCCTCGCCGTCACGCTGCGCGTCTCCGCATAGTCGGACCAGAAGACGGGGTCCAACGCCGAATCTTCGACCACGCGCGCGGCATAGGCGAGTTGGCCATGAGCCGGGATGCTTTCCAGCGCGAGGATGCGACGGATCGGCTCTCCCCGGCGATCGTGGTGGCTCATGGTCTGGAGCACGCGACCTTCGCCCTCGCCGGCCTGGCTTTCGACAATCTTGGGCGACCAGGTGGCGTGCGCGCCGAGCGGATGAACCATCGCCCAGACCTGTTCCGGCGCCGCGTCGAAGGTTCGGCGCATGACGATGCGGCGACGGCCGAGCGGCGCGGCCATCAGCAGCCAGAGCAGCCCGACATTCAACGCAAGCAACAGGATCGAGGAAGGTGACAGGGGCATGGGCGCTCCAAAAGAAGACGTTGACCCATGTTTAGACGCCGGACTGTTGAGACCGTGCTGTGTCTTTCGTTAAATTTCGAACGGTGTCACTCGAAAGCGTGATTTTCGCTGCACGGCTTGAAGTGAACCGCCACCACGGCGCCGTCCCTGTTGAAAAACCGCGCGTCCCCACGCAATCCGTCGGCGAAAGACTGGATCAGGCGGAACCCGAGCTGACGGCTGGTCGACGGATCGAAATCCGCGGGATAGCCGCCGCCATTGTCCTGCACCTCGAGAATCGCCGATCCGTCCTCCTGACGCTTGAGCCCGAGCGACAAGCGAAGCCTGCTCGAGGCAGAGCCGGCATGTTTCAGCGCGTTCATCAGCGCTTCGAGCACGATCATCGACAGATTGGTGAGCTGCTGCACGCTGAGTTCGATGGGATCGCAATCGACGGCGAGTTCGTAGTCGCTGACGCCGCCGGTGGTGAGCAGATCCTCACATAATTCGCGGAAAAACTTGTCGAGCCGGACGGCGTCGGTCGAAGGGTCGTAGAGCCGGCGATGCACGCGCGACATCTGGTCGATCCGCAGCCTCGCATCCTGCAGAACATCCACGGCTTCGGGAATATGCTTGAGCTTACGCTGGCTGATCGACAGAAGCGAGGCCACCATGGCGAGATTGTTCGCCGTTCGGTGCTGCAGTTCCTGAAACAGTGAGCGTTGATGGCGGGCGAGGTCCAGCCGCTCTTCAGCCAGCTTGCGGCTCCGCTCCTTTTCGATTTCGAGCGCCGCGATCGACTTGTTCAACCAGGCGATGATCGTGATGTCGATCGTGGCGACCAGCGCGAAATAGGCGAGAGCGAGAATGACCGGCGCGCTGACGCCGAATTCGCTATATGGCGCAATGAAGAAATACCAGGCGGACAGCAAGGAAAGGACGGCGCATAGTATACCCGCGCGCGCGCCGCCGAACACACTCGACAAGATGACCGCAGGAAAAAACGTCAAAAAGGGAAAGCCAGGCGGCAAATAATCGTCCGACGCCATACGAAGGACAAGCGCCAATACGAACGAGACGAGCGCAAGGCCGTATCCAAACCCGGGAACCCGTTGGACGTTGCTGGCGAACCGATGTAATCCGATCAAGCGACGTTCATACCAGGCACCGTCTGTCCACATGTCACTCCGCCTTTCGATTGCGGCATATTCGCAAATCTTTCAAAGACATCCCGCAGCAAATTAGAAGATAAGTCAACACGAAGATTTGATAAAAGCCACGTGTCTCGCCGGCATTGCAACGCAAAAAGCCCGCCTTGAAAGGCGGGCTTTTTGATTGGTGCGGTCGAGAAGACTCGAACTTCCACGGGTTGCCCCACAGCGACCTCAACGCTGCGCGTCTACCAATTCCGCCACGACCGCATCGTGGTAGAGTGCCGAACTCCGTCGGCGAGGGAGCATCTAGCAAATGGATTCCGGCCGCACAAGAGCGGTGTGAAAGATTTTTGACGATATTTTTTCGGCGCCGCCGCAAAGCGGTGAAACTCTCGGCTTCGCCTTGCGCGGCTTGCCTTTGTGGATAAATTTCCCCACATAGGCGCAAGATCGCTTTCGAGGACTTTTTCGCCATGCAGCGCGCCGAACTCTCCCAGTCCATGTGGCCCCAAGTGGGTGGAAATCCAGTGCGCTGGCGCATTTCCGACGGGCTGGTGGACTATCTGGACGCGGTGGCCGAGATGGAATCGGAAGTCGCGAGAATCGCCGCCGGCGAGGCCGACGAACTGATCTGGCTGTTGGAGCATCCGCCGCTCTACACCGCCGGCACAAGCGCCGACGCCAAGGATCTGCTGTCGCCGGACCGCTTCCCGGTCTTCGCAACGGGGCGCGGCGGCGAATACACTTATCACGGCCCGGGACAGCGGGTCGCCTATGTGATGCTGGATCTCAAGCGGCGCCGGCAGGACGTGCGCGCCTTCGTCGCCGCACTGGAAGACGTGGTGATCGGCTCTCTTTCCGACATGAATATCCGCGGCGAACGCCGCGAGGATCGCGTCGGCGTCTGGGTGCAGCGGCCGGAGCGCCCTCGCCTGCCCGACGGCTCCATGACCGAAGACAAGATCGCCGCCATCGGCATCCGTTTGCGCAAATGGGTGAGTTTTCACGGCTTCTCCCTGAATGTCGACCCGGAACTCGATCATTTCGGCGGCATCGTGCCCTGCGGCATAGCGCAATACGGCGTGACCAGCCTCGTCGACCTCGGGCAACTGGTGATGATGAGCGATGTCGACACCATCCTGAAAGCCAATGTGGAGCGGGTGTTCGGGCCGGTGGAGATAGAGCGCCGCCTCTGATGCGCTTTCGTTCCGCCCGCCCCGACCCGTCTTCGGCGGAGCGCCGATTGCGAGCGTGAAGCCGGAGTGCTATGGCCTCGGCGAACGCGCCGCGCCGCGCGACCTACAAGACCAAGCGACTGTTATGGGAGACGCGCAGATGCACAGACCGATCCGGATCGCCCCCTCCATCCTCGCCGCCAATTTCGCCCGGTTGGGACAGGATGTGACGGACGCCGTGGAGGCTGGCGCGGACTGGATCCATCTCGACATCATGGACGGACATTTCGTCCCCAACATCTCCTTCGGCCCCGATGTGGTGAAGGCGCTGAGGCCGCTGACCGACGCGGTGTTCGACTGCCATCTGATGATCGCGCCCGCGGACCCTTATCTCGAAGCTTTCGCCAAGGCGGGCGCCGACATCATCACCGTGCACGCCGAAGCCGGCCCGCATCTGCATCGCTCGCTGCAGGCGATCCGCGCGCTCGGCAAGAAGGCCGGCGTCTCGATCAATCCCGCCACGCCGGAAAGCGTGCTCGACTATGTGCTCGACCAGGTCGATCTCATCCTGGTGATGAGCGTCAATCCCGGCTTCGGCGGCCAGAAATACATTCCCGCCGTGACCGAAAAGATCGCCCGCATTCACAAGATGATCGGCGACCGCCCGATCGAACTGGAAGTCGATGGCGGAATCACCGCGGAGACGGCCGGCATTCCGGCGGCGGCCGGCGTCAATGTGCTGGTGGCGGGCTCCGCCGTCTACAAGGGCGACGGCGTCGAGGCCTATCGCGCCAATATCGCCGCCATTCGCGCAGCGGCGCAAAAGGCGCGCGGATGAAAACGCGCCTCCGAGCCCTCCTGTTGTCAATCGCCTTCGCGGCTGGCGTTTCCCAGACCGGCCCCACGCGCGCAGGCGATGCGGCGGAAATGCGGGTGATCGGCTTTTCCGCCGATGCAAGGATGTTCGCCTTCGAGGAATTCGGCGTGCAGGACGGCTCTGGTTTTCCCTATTCCAACATCTATGTGATCGATCTCGAGCGAGACAAATTCGCGCCGGGATCCCCCGTTCGGGTAACGGTCGAGCGCGAGGCGCCGCTCAAGGAGGCGCGGGCGCTCGCCTGGGCAAAGGCGAAAGGGCTGATCGTCCGCTACGGCGCGGATTCCGACCCCGGCGCCTTCGCAGCCTATCGCGCCGCCGCCGATATCGGCGCGAATGCCGAGACGGTCCGCTTCAACCGCTATCCGCGGGCTCCGGGCGTGGCGAAACCCTATTCGGTGAAACTTCAGGCTAAACCGTTTCCGGCCACGAAAGACTGCCTGAACGCCAGCAACGGCTTCAACGGCTTCCTGCTGAAGCTCGTCGAAGCGAGCGGTAAAGCCGTCGACCGGATTCTATACGAAGATGGGTCGGTTCCCCCGAGCCGCAAATGTCCGACCGGATATCGGATCGGGGCGATCGTGATGGACAACGATCGAGCCGCGACCTCCGTCGCCATGATCCAGGCCTCCAGCCAGGGTTTCGAAGGCGACGACATCAGATGGATCGCAGTCCCTGTTCATCTGGATGCGCCATGACCTCGGCGCGCAGCCGTCTGGGCTCATTCGTGGCGCGGATGGCGGACACGGCCCCGACGCCGGCGGCCGTCCTTTTCGGTTCCCCGTGTTCGGAGCGTTGATGGGTCTCGTGGCCGGGATCGATCTTTATGACCGCAATCAGTTCCTGACGCCGCAATGGCCGGCGGTGCTGGCGATGTTCTTTCTGGGCGGCGCGCTTGGTTTCGCCCCGGCGCTTTGGCTGTCGCGGCTGGCCTTCGGCAGACGCAGGCGGATCGCCCGCACGATGGGCGCGACCCTCGTCGCGGCGCTCGCCACCCATCTGGCGCTCGCAGCGTTGTTCGCGCTCGAATACCGCTTCTATTATTCCCATTGGCATGCGCCCGCTTTCACGATCGTCTGGGGCTTTCAATTCGCCTTCACCACGCTCAGCGCCGCCTATCAGTTCACCGTCATCTCCTTTTCCATCTACGGATTCCCGGGAGCCGCGATTTTCCTGGGTTTCGGCCTGTGGTTTGGCCGCTCATCGCATTGAAGCGGGCGGCCGCATTTGTTAGACGGGCCGCAACCCCAAGCGCCGCAAGGAAAGCCGCCGATGATCCCGCGTTACTCCCGCCCCGAAATGGTCGCCATCTGGTCGCCGGAAACCAAGTTCCGCATCTGGTTCGAGATCGAAGCGCATGCCTGCACGGCGCTCGCCAAGATCGGCGTCATTCCCGAGGAGTCCGCCAAGACGATCTGGGAAAAGGGATCCGCCGCGCAGTTCGACGTGGCGCGCATCGACGAGATCGAAGCCGTCACCAAGCATGACGTCATCGCCTTCCTCACCCATCTCGCCGAGTTCATCGGCCCCGACAGCCGCTTCGTCCACCAGGGGATGACCTCGTCCGACGTGCTCGACACGACGCTGAACATCCAGCTCGTCCGCGCCGCCGACCTTCTGCTCGCCGGCATGGATCGCGTGCTCGCGGCGCTCAAGACACGCGCCTTCGAGCACAAAGACAGCGTCCGCATCGGCCGCAGCCACGGCATTCATGCCGAGCCGACGACGATGGGCCTGACCTTCGCACGCTTCTACGCCGAGATGAGCCGCAACCGCGCCCGCCTCGTCGCCGCCCGCGCCGAGATCGCCACCGGCGCGATCTCGGCGCCGTCGGCACCTTCGCCAATATCGATCCTTCGGTTGAGGAATATGTCTGCGAACAACTCGGCCTCGCTCCGGAGCCGGTGTCGACCCAGGTCATTCCGCGCGACCGCCATGCGATGTTCTTCGCGACGCTGGGTGTGATCGCCTCGTCGATCGAGAATGTCGCCATCGAGATCCGCCACATGCAGCGCACGGAAGTGCTGGAGGCCGAGGAATTCTTCTCGCCGGGTCAAAAGGGCTCGTCTGCCATGCCGCACAAGCGCAATCCGGTGCTGACCGAAAACCTCACGGGCCTCGCCCGTCTCGTGCGCATGTCGGTCGTCCCCGCCATGGAAAACGTGGCGCTCTGGCATGAGCGCGACATCAGCCATTCGAGCGTCGAGCGCGCCATCGGCCCCGACACCACGATCACGCTGGATTTCGCGCTGAACCGTCTGGCCGGCGTCATCGAGAAGCTGGTGATCTATCCCGACAACATGCTCAAGAACATGAACAAGTTCCGCGGCCTCGTCATGAGCCAGCGCGTGCTGCTGGCGCTGACCCAGGCCGGCGTGTCGCGCGAAGATTCCTATCGCCTCGTGCAGCGCAACGCCATGAAAGTGTGGGAACAGGGCAAGGACTTCCTCGAAGAACTGCTCGGCGACGCCGAAGTGCGCGCGGCGCTGAGCGAAGACGAAATCCGCGAAAAATTCGACCTCGGCTATCACACCAAGCATGTCGACACGATCTTCCGCCGGGTGTTCGGCGCGGCGTAAGCCCTCATCGATCCGAGATTGAAACGGCGCGGCTCGCGATGGGCTGCGCCGTTTTCTTTGGGATGTCTGTGACATTTTTCGAAATGCGCGCGCTTTCATAGCTTTATTCCGCTTGGATGAGCGATGATGGATGGAATAAAATCGCGGCGCCGGCCGTCAAGGGGAGGCAATGGCGCGATCCCGGCGCGCACAGGTTTGAACCCGGGGCATGTTCAAGGGGCCACTATGCCACGCATTATCCGCAGCGTCCTGCCAGCGACGCTTCTTTCATTGGGTCTCGCCATGAGCCCCATGACCTCAGTCGCCACTCATGCGGCGCCATCCGCCGCCTACCAATCCAAGAAGCTGAACGCCGCCCAGCTGCTGGACAAACAGGCCCAGGCGATCCTGGTGACCGCACGCGCGATCAATGCGCTTCCCAGGAGCAAGCGGGGCAAATCGGCGCCCTTGCTCAAGGCGCTTGCCGAAGCCGCCAAGCAATTGAAGGCCGTCGATAAGGCAGCGCGCTCCAAAAATTCCGCCAATCTCGCCAAAAGCCTGCCAAAATACGCCTCCGCCGTCGCCCAGGTGGAGTTGAGCTACGGTCTTTCCGGGATCAAGGACAGGAAGGTCAAGATCGGCGTCGAAACGCTCGGCAAAGCCTGGGAAAACTATCTGAAGCGAGTGAAGGGCGGCAAAGCCGCCAACGCCAAGGATGCTGCCGTCAAGAACGGTCGCCGTCTGGCCGCGATGCAGAAGCGGCTCGCCGAGATGGCTGCGCTGAAAGCGCTGAACGCCAGCCAGAGGAAGGAAGTCGAGAGGCTGCAACGCCTGCTCGATCGCGCCTCACGCGCAAACCGGCTGCCGAGCCAGCAATGGCAGACGATCTACCTGATCGCGACGTTCGAAGGCTATTACTCCGGTTATTATTACTGGTATGCGGCCTATGAACCGGAATATTACACCGTCTATCGCGACCAGTGGGATTACATCTCGACGGCAACGACCTATTTCTACGAGGAGACGACCTACTACTACGAATCCTATTCTTGGGAGACATATCAGGAAACCGTTCAAGTCTCACAAAGCTACGACTTCTCCTACTCCGCAGAAGAATATCAGTCGTTCACCAGCGAATATGAAAGCGTCGAATCCAATTTCGCCGAAACGGTCGAGGAGGCATACGCGTCCGAGGAAGAGGTGAAGCAAATCGAAGCCGCCGAAAGCTACGACTCGCAGGAGGTGATCGAGGATGCGGCTGAAATTGCCGATCCGCAAGCGGACGAAGCGGCGACGCTGGAAGACGAGCCCGCCACCGCCGCTGACGACGAGCAGGCTATGCCCGTCGATGATCCGGACGACGTCATGGCCGACGATGCGCAGGATCAGCCGGCCGACGCGGCCGATGCGCCTGCGGACGTTTCCAATCAGGAGCAGGCGGCGCCGAAGGACAATACCGGGGAGATGAACGCCGACGAACAGTCGCAGGAGCAGGAGCAGGCGCCGGACGCGAGCGATCGGGACAATCTCCAGGACGAGCAGGCCGCGCCTCAGGAAGACAATTCCGAACAGGCCGCGCCTGCCCAAGACGATGGCGAGCAGGCCGCTCCGGTCGACGAAGCGCCGGAGGAAGCGGCGCCTGCAGACGACGGCTCCGATCATGCCGCGCCGATGGAGGAAGAGCCTACAGACGCGGCGCCCGCCGAGGATGAAACCGAGCAAGTCGCGCCTGCCCAAGACGATGGCGAGGAACCCGCCCCCGTCGACGAAGCGCCGGAGGAAGCCGCCCCTATGGACGACGGCTCCGACCAAGCTGCACCGATGGAGGAAGAGCCTGAAGAAGCGGCGCCCGCCGAGGATGATCAGAGCCAGATGGATGAGCCGGCCGATGATGGCGGCGAGGCCATGTCAGACGACTCGGGTGGGCAGGAAGAAGCCGCGCCCGATGACGGCGGAGCCGACATGCCCGCGGAGGAGTCTGCCGACGACGGCGGCGAAGTCGAGTAATAGTGCGAACCGACATAGTGGGAAGTCACTCAGCGCAACTGACCGATAGCCACGGGCAGAGCGCTTGACACCGCCGCCGCACGAACGCATTTGAGGGGAATGAAAGCTTCTGAAACTGACATTCTCCTCATCCCCGGAGTCGGCGCGCCGCACCCGGACCACTGGCAGAACCGATGGTCCGCACGGCTCGGCACCGCGCGGCGCGTGGAGCAGGCCTCCTTCACCCAGCCGGACCGCGACGCCTGGATCGAGACCATCCGCAAGGCCATCACCGAGGCCGAGCGGCCGGTCGTGCTCGTGGCGCATAGCCTGGGAATCGGAGCGGCTTTGCACGCTCTCGACGGAGCCGCCGACAAGGTCGCCGGAGGTTTCTTCGTCGCGCCGCCCGACTTGACGCTCAAAGGGCCGCGCAAGAAGATCTTCGAGACCTTCGGCCCTTATCCCAATGCGCCCTTGCCCTTCCCCTCCATCACCGTGGCGAGCCAGAACGACATCCACGGCTCCTATGAGCATGCGGGCGACGTGGCCAACGCCTGGGGCTCGTTTCTGGTGGACGCGGGCAATTCCGGCCATATCGACATCGACTCGGGTCATGGCCCTTGGCCCGAGGGCACGATGGTCTTCGCGCAATTTCTGTCGCGGCTGAAGCCGCGGGCCTGACGCCTGTCGCAAAGCAACAAAAAAGCCGCCCCGAAGAGCGGCTTTCACGGTGAGGATGGCTGAACTCAGCCCTTTTCGATCTGGTCGGCGGCCACCGACAGCAATTCCGACAATTTGGCGCGGATCTCTTCGGCGGACTTGGACACGCCGCCTGCGGTCAGATCGCCTTCGACCTTGCGCACCACGTCTTCATCGCCGGCTTCCTCGAAATCGGCCGCGACGACTTCCTTCGCATAAGCGTCCGCATCGGTCTTGCCGAGCAGTTCGGCGGCCCAGAGGCCGAGCAACTTGTTGCGCCGGGCGATGATCTTGAATTTCTTTTCTTCATCGTGGGCGTATTTGTTTTCGAAGGCCTTTTCGCGATCGCTGATAGCCGACATTGGGGTCTCCCGAATTGTTGCATCGTCCGCGACGCTTATAGTCGTTCAATTCGGAAATCGAAAGTGCGATTTCGTCTCAGGCGCCCGACGGTTCGCGGCAAAACCGCATAGGACAACCGCCCCGACGGAAAATCCCGGCGGAGCGGCTGAAAGTGGAGTTATATCGGATCGGTCAGGCGGCGACGGCCTGCTGCTCGGCGAAGAGAAGCTCGACCATCTTCACGCGGACTTCGTAATGGGCGCAGGCAATGCCGGCCCGGTTCAGGTCGAGGCGCACCTTGCCGGCCATCACGTCGTCGTCCGGTGTCGCGAGATAGAGGTCGGAGAGCTGCGAGGCGTAGGCGTCGGCATCGGCGCCGATCTGTTCGGCGGCCCAGGCGGCGAGGCGGCGGGTGCGGCGCATGATGGCGTGGAAGCGCGCATCCTCGTCATGAGCGAACTTGTTTTCGAGCGTGCTTTCGATTTTCTTGATGTTCTTCATTTTCTCGTCCCCGTTTGTCTGTGATCTTGGCGATCATCGTTTCGACAAGACCGGTTATACAACTTGCGACTGAAAACTTCGCAAAACGGTTCATTACAATTCTCTCTAAGCGCCGATCTCTGGACAGCGGACGATGCGTGATTGTGAATTCCGATCTTTTCGGCTAATGAGCGTTTAACGCATCGACGGGGCGCCGCAGTCCGCGTGAGTCCCCGCCAAACGAAAAGAGAAGACTTTATGAACAACCGCCGCCGCCGGATTTACGAAGGCAAGGGGAAGATCCTTTACGAAGGTCCGGAACCTGGCACGCTCGTGCAATTCTTCAAGGACGACGCCACAGCGTTCAACAAGAAGAAGCACGAGATCATCGATGGCAAGGGCGTCATCAACAACCGCATCTCCGAGTTCGTCTTCACGCATCTGAACCGGATCGGCATTCCCACGCATTTCATCCGCCGCCTCAACATGCGCGAGCAGTTGATCCGCGAAGTTGAGATGATCCCGCTCGAAGTCGTGGTGCGCAATGTCGCCGCCGGCGAACTCGCCTCGCGCCTCGGCATCGAGGAAGGGCTGGTGCTGCCGCGGTCGATCATCGAATTCTACTACAAGTCGGACGCGCTCGACGACCCGATGGTGTCGGAAGAACACATTACCGCCTTCGGCTGGGCGAGCCCGCAGGAACTCGACGACGTGATGGCGCTTGCCATCCGCATCAACGATTTCCTGACCGGCCTCTTCCTCGGCGTCGGAATCCAGCTCGTCGATTTCAAGATCGAATGCGGCCGCCTCTATGAAGGCGACATGATGCGCATCATCCTCGCCGACGAGATCTCGCCGGATTCCTGCCGTCTCTGGGACATCGAAACCCGCGAGCGGCTCGACAAGGATCGCTTCCGCAAGGATCTCGGCGGTCTGCTCGACGCCTATCAGGAAGTTGCGCGCCGTCTGGGCATCATCAATGAGAACGAGCCTATCCGCGGCGCAGGCCCGGTGCTCGTCAAGTCGGACTGAACGGTCCGCAGCCAGCTTCTATCGGATATGCAGAGGGACATATGATCAAGGCGCGTGTAGTTGTTACGCTGAAGAACGGGGTTTTGGACCCGCAGGGCAAGGCCATCGAGGGCGCGCTGTCGGCGCTCGACTTCTCCGATGTCGGCAGCGTCCGCCAGGGCAAGGTTTTCGACATCGAAATCGCCCATGACGACAAAGCCAAGGCGGAAGCCGATCTCAAGGCGATGTGCGAAAAGCTGCTCGCCAACACCGTGATCGAAAACTACAGCGTCAGCCTGGGCTAATCTGAAGCTCGTAGTTGAACTTGAGGCCGCTGCGGGATTTCTCGCGGCGGTTTTTTGCATTTTGACCATTCTCATGCCTAGGATCTACCCTAAAGAAGATATATGGTTGTCGAGCTCGTTATGGTTGAGGAACAGCCGATGGCCGACGTGACGCAGGAATTGATGTTCGAAATCTTGAAGAACCTTCAGCAGCGCTTCGACAAAGTGGATCACGCGGTTTCCGAGTTGCGGCAGGACATGCTGTCCATTCGTGGCCATCTTCACAATGTACAGGGTGATCTGAATGGCATTAGGAGCGTTTGCGCCCGTATTGATGATCGGACCGATCGCATCGAGACGCGGCTCGACCTGCGCGAATTCGCAGAAGCGGCGCAAAAGCCCCTGACGCCTTGAAACATCGTGATGCCCACTGACGCCCAGATTTCCAAATTCATGAGCTATGTTCTGCGCCATGCGCCGCACGAGCTCGATCTTGAACTCGACCCGCATGGCTGGACCGACTACTCGCAGTTCAGCGACAGGCTGTGCGAGAAGCTCGGCGCGTCCGACGACGACATCCGGCGCGTCATCTCCGAGAACGCCAAGAAGCGGTTCACACTTGAAAATGGCCGTATCCGCGCCGCCCAAGGGCACAGCGTTGACGTCGATCTGGCGCTGGAAGCGGTCACGCCTCCGAGGATCCTCTATCATGGAACGACGGCGGCAGCCTGGGAGGAGATCCGGACATCCGGCCTGAAACCAGCCATGTCCATCTGTCGCCCGATCTCGAAACGGCCAGGCAGGTCGCCATGCGGCGACGCGGTCCGCATATGCTGTTGACGGTGGATGCGGTGGCCATGGCGGAAGCAGGTTATGCTTTCCTTCGCGCCGACAATGGCGTATGGCTCACCGCGAACGTCCCGCCGGACTATTTGTCCCCCGTTACGGAGATTGCCCGATGAAATCCGCCGTCGTCCAGCTTCCTGGCCTCAACCGCGACCGCGACATGATCGCCGCCCTGACCAAGATTTCGGGCCAGGCGCCCTTGACCATCTGGCAGACCGAGACCGAGATCCCCGACGTCGACCTGATCGTCATCCCCGGCGGCTTCTCCTATGGCGACTACCTGCGCTGCGGCGCGATCGCGGCGCGCATGCCGGTCATGCAGGCGATCCGCGAAAAGGCGGACAAGGGCGTGAAGGTGATGGGCGTCTGCAACGGCTTCCAGATCCTGCTCGAAGCCGGCATGCTGCCGGGCGCCCTGATGCGCAACGCCTCGCTGAAATTCGTCTGCCGCGAAGTGAAGCTCGAAGTGGTCAACGCCGAAACCGACTTCACCCGCGCTTATGAAAAGGGCCAGATCATCCGCTCGCCGGTCGCCCATCACGACGGCAATTATTTCGCCGACGCCGAGACGCTGGCGCGGATCGAGGGCGAAGGACAGGTGCTGTTCCGCTATACGCCCGAGACCAATCCGAACGGCTCGATCAACCACATCGCCGGCCTGATGAACGCCAAGGGCAATGTTCTCGGCATGATGCCGCATCCGGAAAACTTGATCGAAGCCGCCCATGGCGGCTCCGACGGCAAGGGCATCTTCGCCTCGGCGCTCGACGTCATCGCCGCCTGAGACCTCCCAAAGCTGCAACCTGTCCGACCTCGTTCGACGGAGACATTCGGCATGCGCCTTCCGGCCCGCACCGCGCTCATCGCCTTTTCGGCGCTCGCTGCTTCCTGTTCGACGCCCCAGGCCCCTGCCCCGCAGGCGTCGATGCGCGCGCTGCCGGTGATGGAGCGCGTCGCACTCGGCGCCAATGCCTGCTGGTTCAAATCCGGCGACCCCGCTTTCAAGAAGTACCGCCTCGCCCCGGAACTCAATTCGTTCAGCGGCACGCCGCGCATTCTCCTGGTGCCGGCGCATTCGCCCGAATCGCGGCCGCTTCTGGTCGTTCAGGCGAGCGGTGAGCGGGCCAAACTCAGCGCTTTCGGGCCGATGATGCAGGACGCTTCGGTGTCCGGCCGGATCAACGCCGACGTGCTGCGTTGGGCGCGCGGCGGCAAGGGCTGCTGATCTGCGCCAATTCGGCGCGACGAAGGCGTCCGAATTCGGGACAGGCTGCAACAATTCGGAAACCAGCCCGTCGCGCATAACGCGAACTTTCGATAGAATTCTCAGCTTCAGGCTGCCGATCAAGCTTCGGCGGCGGTCTTCATGTGGACGAAAGCGTTTCACCTGTGAGCCGATTAGAATTTTAGCGAAACGCTTAACCGGGATTTCAATCCGGAAAGCGAGGCTTGCCCCGATCAATCCAGGGGAGAGAGCCATGAAGACTCCGACATCCATGCTTGTCGACCGAAGCGGCAACTTCGCGCTGATGGCTGCGCTGGTGGCCACGCCGGTGATCATGGCTTCGGGCATCGCGATCGACATGATCACCGCCTACACCACACGGACCGAAATGCAGAACGCAGCCGATGCGGCCGTGCTGGCGGCGGCGAGTTCGGGCGAAACGGAGCCCACGGTTCTCGAGACAATTGCGAAGAATTCGTTCGAGGCCAATTTCAAGTCGGCCTTCGCGAGCGAGGTGCGGATCACCGATTTCACCGTATCGTCCGACAACCGCATCACGCTGAAGGCGTCCGCCAGGACGCCGTTGACGCTCGCCAAGATCATCCGGCCCGACGGTATCGATGTGAAGATCCTCTCCCAAGCGCAATCCGGCAGCGAAGACGATATCGAAATCGCGCTTGCGCTCGACAACACCTATTCGATGACCGGCCAGAAGCTGACCGATCTCAAGGCGGCGTCGAATGCGCTGCTGGACGTCTTCGAGAAGATGGACGCCAAGCAGAAGAAGGCGCGGTTCTCGATCGTGCCGTTTTCCCGTTACGTCAATGTCGGCATGTCCTATCGCAACGCCAGCTGGCTCGACGTGAAGGACGACTATTCCACGACGGCGCGGGTCTGCACCAAGTCGCGACCGGTCGTTTCGCAAAGCGGTTGCACGACGGAGAAGAAGACGGGCTACAATGACGGCGTGCCCTATACCTACGACCAGAAGGTTTGCAGCAACACCGTCTATGGCGATGAGGTCGAAACCTGCTCCAACAAGACGACGAACTACAAATGGAGCGGCTGCGTCGGCTCACGCACCAACCCGCTCGACACCCAGGATATCAGCCCGGACAAGAAATATCCGGGGCTCATGAACATCAAGTGCGGCGCCGCGATCACCACGCTGACGAGCGACTACACGAAACTGCGCGCAGCGATCAAGGCGATGGTCGCCAATGACGAAACCTACATCGCGCCCGGCGTACTCTGGGGCTGGAACACGCTGTCGCAAGGCGAGCCCTTCACGGACGGAAAAGCCTATGACGCCGACGTCAAAAAATTCATCATCATCATGACGGACGGCACGAATACGGTCTCTCCCACCTATCCTACCCACACCAAGAAGGACACGGTCAAATCCAACACGCTGATGAGCACCGTCTGCCAGAACGCCAAGAACAAGGGCGTTACGATCTTCACCGTGGCCGTTGGAATCGACAAATCCTCCAGCACTGCGGTCGAGCTCGGAAAATGCGCTTCCGATGCCGATAAAGCTGTGCTGGTTCAGAATCGAATACGTTGATCGGCGTGTTCGAGGGAATCGCCGGGCAGATCCTCACGCCGAGACTGACGATGTAGACCGGTTCACTCCGGGTCTGCGCCTTCACGGCCAGATCCAGCGCCGCGCCTCGGCTTCCGCCTGGCGGCGACTGATCCCGATATCCTCGAGCGCTGCATCGGTGAGGTCGGCGAGATGAAGACGGGTCCGCCGGTTGCGGCGCATGCGGAGGAAAAGCCACACCAACCTGCGCGCCAGCAATGGCTTGATTTCGCTTATATCGCGCGATATCATTGTCTCTATTGTCATCATTTGCACTCGCTTCAAATGAACATTGTCTCGTAATGCTCCTATGCCTTGACTGTTGAAAGGTGACAATATATAGAATTGTCACCATGACACATTGGCTTCCAGACCTTAAAGCCGGCACAGGCCCGCTTTATGTCCGCATAGCGGACGCCGCCGAGACGGCGATCAAGACGGGCGCGCTCGCGGATGGCGCGAAATTGCCGCCGCATCGCGACCTCGCCTATGATCTCAAGGTGACAATCGGGACAATCACTCGCGCTTATGCGCTGCTTCGCGAGCGCGGCCTGGTCTCCGGCGAAGTCGGACGCGGCACCTATGTGCAGGGCGGAAGGCGCGACGCGTCGCCCGCCGGCGACCCGCTGACCTCTGCGTATGGCGGCACTCGGGCCCTCGTGCCGCCATCGGGCAAGCTCCGCTTCGACACGACCGCCGCCGTCGATGTCGGCCAGGCCGAGATCATCGGCCGGGTGATGATGGAGATCGCGACGGAGCATCCGAGCGAGATTTCGAGCTACACCCGGACCATCTCGCCGGATTGGGCGGAGGCAGGGCGGCGTTGGCTTGCGCAGGGAGGATGGGCGCCGGACCCCGAGACCGTCCTGCCGCAACTCGGCGTCCATGCCGGCGTCAACGCCGTGATGGCGGCCGTGACCGGGCCGGGCGACCGCCTGGTCTGCGAACACCTCACCTATTCGCAGGTCGCCCGCAGCGCGACGCTGATGGGCCGCCGCATCGTGCTGGCCGACATGGACGAGCAGGGCGTGCTGCCGGAGGATTTCGAGCGCGTCTGCGCGCGCGAGCATCCGAAGGCCGCCTTCATCATGACGTCAGGACAGAATCCGACGACCTCCTGCCTGCCGTTGTCGCGGCGCAAGGACATCATCGACATTGCTCGGCGTCACAATGTCTGGCTGATCGAGGATTATCTCTATGGCGGAATGATCGCCGACGGCATTCCGACGCTTGCCGAACTCGCCCCGGACAGGACCTTTATTCTCAATGGACTGTCGAAATCGGTCGCCGCCGGCGTGCGCGGCGCCTGGGTCGCCTGCCCTCCCCATATGGCGCAGCGTGTGCGTCTGACGCAGAAGCTTGTGAGCGGCGGCCTGCCCTTCCTGCTGGCGGAACTTTCGGCGCGGCTGGTTCTCTCCGGCGCGGCGGAGGAGATACGCGACCGCGTCCTCACGGAACTGGCCGAGCGGGAAGCGGCGGCTCGACGTCTTCTGGCCGGCCAGGAGTTTCGCTCGCATCCACGCCTACCCTTTCTATGGTTGAAGCTCCAGGAACCCTGGCTCTCGGGCACGTTCAAACAAGCGGCGCTCGATCAGAACGTGTTGATCGACGACGAGGACGAGTTCAAGGCGGCGCGCACCGACCGGGTGTTCCATCACGTCCGGATCGGCTTCAGCGAGGGCCGCGATCGACAGATTTCACTCGGTGGACTGGAAACGATCGGCCGTATTCTGCATCAGGCGCCCTCAGGCGAAGGCGCGGTGATATGACGAAAAAGCCGCCGGCGCATTTGCGCCGACGGCTTTTCGAAATCGAAGCCTGCGGTCCGGTTACAGCCGGTCGACGCCGTTTTTACGGCATCCTTGGCTTCGCCCACAGCCTTCTGGGTCTTGCCCTTCAGCTCCTGAGCGGCGCCTTCACCTTCGAGGCGGTGGTTGTCGGTGGCGCGGCCGACGGCCTGCTTGCCCTTGCCGATCGCTTCATTGGTGGCGCCTTTGACCTTGTCTGCTACAGAACCCATGTCGAAGCTCCTTTTGTTTGCTTGTGACAGCAGGAAAACGCGTGATCGCCGAACCGGTTCCCTGTGGCCAGATTACAGTTCGTTCATGTTCGGACGCGTCCCGATCCCGCATATGCGGAGAATGCGATTCCTGCGGAATTGCGCCTGTTGATCCCGCATTTTCCAGTCGCATCGCCGCCGCCCATCGGCTATAGGCAGGCAAACGCCGCCCTCCAACTTTTTCCGAGAGCCCGATGACCGTTTCCAACGACCGCCCGATCACCCCGGACCTCATCGCCAGCCATGGCCTCAAGCCGGACGAATATCAGCGTATTCTCGATCTGATCGGCCGCGAACCCACCTTTACCGAGCTCGGCATCTTCTCGGCGATGTGGAACGAGCACTGCTCCTACAAATCGTCCAAGAAATGGCTGAAGACGTTGCCGACCAAGGGTCCGCGCGTCATCCAGGGTCCGGGCGAGAACGCCGGCGTGGTCGACATCGACGACGGCGACGTCGTGGTCTTCAAGATGGAGAGCCACAACCATCCCTCTTACATCGAGCCCTATCAGGGCGCGGCGACCGGCGTCGGCGGCATTCTGCGCGACGTCTTCACCATGGGCGCGCGCCCGGTGGCGGCGATGAACGCGCTGCGCTTCGGCGCGCCTGATCATCCCAAGACGCGACATCTCGTGGCGGGCGTGGTGGCCGGCGTCGGCGGCTACGGCAATTCCTTCGGCGTGCCCACCGTGGGCGGCGAGGTGGAATTCGACGCGCGCTACAACGGCAATATTCTCGTCAACGCTTTCGCGGCGGGCCTGGCGAAATCCGACGCCATCTTCCTGTCGGAAGCCAAGGGCGTGGGCCTGCCCGTCGTCTATCTCGGCGCCAAGACCGGCCGCGACGGCGTCGGCGGCGCGACGATGGCCTCGGCCGAATTCGACGAGTCGATCGAAGAAAAGCGTCCGACCGTTCAGGTCGGTGACCCCTTCACCGAAAAGTGCCTTTTGGAAGCCTGCCTCGAACTGATGCAGACCGGCGCCGTCATCGCCATCCAGGACATGGGCGCGGCCGGCCTCACTTGCTCGGCCGTGGAAATGGGCGCCAAAGGCGATCTCGGCATCGAGCTCGATCTCGACACCGTGCCGGTGCGCGAAGTCAGCATGACCGCCTATGAGATGATGCTGTCGGAGAGCCAGGAGCGCATGCTCATGGTGCTCGAGCCCTCCAAGGAAGAGGTCGCCAAGGCGATCTTCGTCAAATGGGGCCTCGACTTCGCCATCGTCGGCAAGACCACCGACGACCTGCGGTTCCGCGTCAAGCATCAGGGCGTCGAAGTCGCCAATCTGCCGATCAAGGATCTCGGCGACCAGGCGCCGGAATATGACCGTCCCTGGACGCCGGCCGTCAAGCCCGCGCCGCTGGCGGAAAACGACGTGCCGCAGGCCGACATCGCCGAGGCGCTGGTCAAGCTGGTGGGTTCGGCCAACAATTCCTCGCGCCGCTGGGTGTGGGAACAGTATGACACGCTGATCCAGGGCAATTCGCTGCAGCTTCCGGGCGGCGACGCCGGCGTGGTGCGCGTCGACGGCCACAAGTCGAAGGCCCTCGCCTTCTCGTCCGACGTCACCCCACGCTATGTCGAGGCCGATCCGTTCGAAGGCGGCAAGCAGGCGGTGGCGGAATGCTGGCGCAACATCACCGCCACCGGCGCGCTGCCGCTGGCGGCGACCGACAATCTCAATTTCGGCAATCCGGAAAAGCCCGAAATCATGAGCCAGCTCGTGCACGCCATCAAGGGCATCGGCGAGGCCTGCACGGCGCTCGATTTCCCGATCGTGTCGGGCAACGTGTCGCTCTACAACGAGACCAACGGCCAGGCGATCATGCCGACCCCGACCATCGGCGGCGTGGGCCTCATTGCCGACTGGTCGGCGATGGCGCGCATCGCCTTCTCCGAAGACAATGAATGCATTCTGCTCGTCGGCGCGCCGCCCTCCTGGGGAACGCATCTGGGACAATCGGTCTATATGCGCGACATCCACGGCCGCACAGACGGCCCGCCGCCGGCAGTCGATCTCGCCCACGAGCGCAAGGTGGGCGATTTCGTTCGCGAACTGATCCGCGATCGCACCGCGACCTCGGTGCATGACTGCTCGTCGGGCGGTCTCGCGCTGGCGATCGCCGAAATGGCCATGGCTTCCGGCATCGGCGCGACGATCAACGCGCCCGACGGCGCCAATCCGATCCCGGTGTATTTCGGCGAGGACCAGGGGCGTTACGTGGTGACGGTGTCGCGCGACGATCTCGATTCGGTTCTGGAGATGGCCGAGACCCGCGGCGTGTTCGCCCCCTTCATCGGCGTGACCGGCGGCGCAGCCGTCACGCTCGGCGCCGCCAAGTCCATAGCAATTGAAGAATTGCAAAAGGCGCATGAATCATGGTTCCCTGATTTCATGGATGGCCGCAAAGAGGCCGCCGAGTAAGCAGGAGACTGACCATGCCCATGAATCCCGGCGATATCGAAGATATGATCAAAGAGGGCATACCGGGCGCGCGCGTCGTGATCCGGGACCTCGCCGGCGATGGCGATCACTACGCCGCCGAAGTGGTGGCGGAAGCCTTCCGCGGCAAGAGCCGGGTGCAGCAGCACAAGATGGTCTATGACGCCCTGCAGGGCAAAATGGGCGGCGTGCTGCATGCGCTGGCGCTGCAGACATCCGCGCCGGATTGAGGGAGGCGGCCATGTCGAACGTCATGGACGCCGTCATTTCGGGCATCGTCAAAAGCGCGGTGTCCGAGATCCTCAAGAAGAGCGGCCTGAAGCCGAGCGCCACAAGCGGACCAAGCGCAAGACCCGCAGCGCGACCGCATCGACGTCGAGCCGCAAAACGAAGAGAGTCGCCGAAAAATCCGGCTCCGGATCCGGCTCCGTGGGGCGCAACGCCCGCGACGCCAGCGCAAGAACCGTCGCGAAAAAACAGGTCAGCAAACGCCGGACCAGCGCTGCCCGCTCCAAGACCAAGCGTCGAATCTAACAGGGCTTTTCCATGTTCAATCCCATATTGCTTCTTTTCACATGCGGTTGCGTGTCGCTCGCATCCGTCAGCATGGCGGAACCGCAATGCCACGCCAGCGGCGCCTATCACGTGGTCGAACAGGCTTTCGATGAAGAGCCGGGCGCGCGCTTCGCGGTGACCAAAATCTCCGGCGATGCTGCGCCCTCGGGATGCGTCTTCGACGAAAAAACCGCAGACTACCTGATCGGCGGCGAAGGCGATCCGCTCTGGTTCGGCGAACTGGCCGGCTCGACGCTGGTGCTGACGCGCTCCACCGGCCCGCAAGGCGATCTGGTCGTCTATGACCTCGGCTCCGGCGAAGCGATTCTCGACGCGCCTGCCGACGAATATGAACTGAAGGGCAAGACGCTGTCCTACTGGGAGCGCACCACCGTCAAGGCTACGGCCAAGACTTGCCCCAGCTTTGCGGAAAACCAAGCCAACGGCATGGGTTCGGCGATCGTCGCCCTCAAGACGTTGAACGTCGAGACGGGAACAATACAAAAAGCCGGCGAACGGAAATGCATGGCGACGCAATAGGCGTCGACGCATTCATTGCCGCGCACGCCGCGGCGCAGAAAAAAACCGCGCCGCTTCTTTAAAAAGCTCTGTCGGTTGACTATAGATAGACAAAAGCGGCCGGACCTTGACCCCGGCTCGGCAAAGAGGACGATTTCATGAGCGGCATCAACGAGTTCATCGACAATGAAGTGAAGAGCAACGATGTGGTTCTCTTCTTGAAGGGCACGCCCGATTTTCCGCAGTGCGGTTTTTCGGGTCGCGTGGTGCAGATCCTCGATTATGTCGGCGTCGACTACAAGGGCCACAATGTGCTGGCCGACGCCGATCTACGACAGGGCATCAAGGATTACTCCAATTGGCCCACCATTCCGCAGCTCTATGTGAAGGGCGAATTCGTCGGCGGTTGCGACATCATCACCGAAATGTTCCAGGCCGGCGAATTGCAGCAGTTGTTCACGGACAACGGCGTGCCGCACAAAGGCCAGGCGGCCTGATCCAACCACATAGACATCCAAACGGGCCGGGTTTTCCGGCCCGTAACTTTTTCAGCTTTCGCGCATTGCTGTTCCGGCGTTTTCTTGCGCCTTCCTGCATATTTCCGAGGTTACGAAATGCATGACGTCATCATGCCCGAGGCGGCCACCGGGCCCGGCCACAGGCTCAAACTGGGCATGGCGGAATTCATCGCGCTCGCCGCGTCGCTCGCCGCGGTGGCGGCCATGTCGATCGATATCCTGTTGCCCGCCCTACCTGCGATCGGCGAGACATTCGGCGTGGCCGACCCCAACAGCCGCCAACTCGTCATTCTCGTCTATGTCGTCACGTTTTCGGTGTCGCAGTTGTTTTTCGGCCTGTTGACCGATCGCTACGGTCGTCGGCCTTTCCTGATCTTCGGCCTGGCGCTCTATCTCGCCGGCAGCGTGGCGGCGATATTCTCCAACAGCTTCGAAACTCTTCTGGCCATGCGTGTGGTCCAGGGCGTCGGCACAGCGGCGCTTCAGGTCGTGGTGATGGCAGTGATCCGCGACTGTTTTTCGGGTCAATCGATGGGGCGGGTGCTGACCTTCGTGTTCACCACCTTCATGATCGTGCCGATCGTCGCGCCCAGCATCGGCCAGGCGATCCAGTATGTCAGCGGTTGGCGCGGCGTGTTCGTGTTCAATGCGATCGCCGGCAGCGCTCTGTTCGCCTGGGCCTATCTTCGGCTGGAGGAAACGCTTTCGCACGGCGCCAGACGCGCGATTTCGTTCGAGAATGTCTTCGACGCGCTGAAACAGATCGCCACCAACCGCATCACCGCCGGCTATGCGATCGCGAGCATGGCGACGTTCGTCGGCCTGTTCGCCTATGTCGTCTCGGTCCAGCAGGTCTATGGCGAGGCCTACGGGCTGGGCGAACTCTTCGCCTTGGCTTTCGGGGCATCATCGATCGGCGTGGCGGCGGCGGCGTTGTGCAGCGCCCGGCTGGTGCGCATGTTCGGCATCCGCCAGGTCGCCCATGGCGCATTGTTGCTGTTCACCGCCTCGGGCCTGACGCTGTCGGCGCTGTCGCTCGCGGCCGTGCCGCCCTTCTGGGTCTGCTTCCTGTTCCTGTCCATCTGCATGATGGCCTTCGGCGTGCTGCAGGGCAATTTCAACGCCATGGCGCTGGAACCCCAGGGCCATATCGCCGGCGTCGCCTCCTCGCTCTACGGCGTCGTCACCATGACCGTCGGCTCGATCGGCGGCGGGCTGGTGGGGCAGGCCTATGACGGCACGCCGACGCCTCTGGCGCTGGCCTTCGGACTGGGCGGCGCCATCGCCAGCCTGGTCATCCTCTGGACGCGCAAGGGGCGCCTGTTCCGAGCCATCCGTCCGACCGCCTGACATGACAAGAGACTTTTCATGACGTCGAAAACCAAGATATCGAAAGCCGAATTCATCGCCATGATGGCCGCGCTAATGGCGCTGAACGCCTTGGCGATCGACATCATGCTGCCGGCGCTGCCGGCGATGGCGGATGCGCTCAACATCGTCGAAGACAATCACCGCCAATTCGTGCTGACGTCCTATCTGATCGGCTTCGGCTCGGCGCAGTTGTTCTTCGGGCCGCTGTCGGACCGGTTCGGCCGGCGCGCGCCGCTGATCTACGGCCTCGTGGTCTACGTCGTCGCCGCGGCGCTCGCGGTGGTCGCCCCGAGTTTCGAGGTTCTGCTCGCGCTACGCTTCATTCAGGGGCTCGGCGCCGCCGGAACGCGCGTCGTCGCGCAATCGGTGGTGCGCGACTGTTTCGAAGGACGGCAGATGGCGGAAGTGTCGTCGCTGATCTTCATGGTGTTCATGGTCATCCCGGTCTTCGCGCCGTCGGTCGGCCAGGTGCTGCTGTTCAGCGGCCATTGGGAGCTGATCTTCCTGTTCATGTCCGGCCTCGCGGCCGTGATCGGGCTCTGGGCCTATTTCCGGATGGACGAGACGCTGGCGGCGGACAATCGCCGGCCGCTGAAGCCGGCCGTCATCCTCGAAGGCTTCCGGCTGGTGATTTCCAACCGCTCCGCCTTCTTCTACGGCATCGCCTCGACCTTCGTTCTGGGCGGGTTGTTCGGCTTCATCAACACCGCGCAGCCCATCTATGTCGACATCTACGGCCTGGGCGACAAGTTCCCCCTCGCCTTCGGCTTCGTGGCGATGATGATGGCTGTGTCGTCCTTCACCAATTCGCGCATCGTCGGCGCGCTCGGCATGCGTCGCGTCGCCCATTCGGCGCTGCTGTTCTTCATGGGCATGAGCGGCGTCTGGCTGGCGCTGAGCTATAGCGGCCACCTGCCCTTCTTCGCCTTTCTCGGCGTGTTCACCGTCATCATGTTCACCTTCGGCCTGCTCGGCTCCAACATGAACACGCTGTCCATGGAGCCGCTGGGCGCAGTGGCCGGCACCGCCTCCTCCGTGTTCGGCTTCATGCAGACGGTCGGCGGGGCTGCGCTCGGCGCCGTTATCGGCACGCTTTACGACGGAACGGTCGTGCCGGTGGCGGCCGGCTTCTTCGGCCTCAGCCTGTTCGCCATCGCCGCCGTGCTGGTGGCGGAGAAAGGCCGCCTGTTCGGCGTCGGCAAGAAATACGGCGGAGCGGGTTGACCGCTCCGCCTATGTAACGTGGTATATCCGGATCAGATGTCGAAGATTTCGCGCTTCAGTTCGTCCCAGGTGTCCCTGTCGGTGGTTAACACCAGACCGCCTTCGGTGTGGCTGGGCAGATAAGGCGAACCGTCGAGCCGGGCCGCATAGGCGCCCGCCTCCTGCGAGATCAGCGTGCCGGCGAGATGGTCCCAGGGCATCAGTTTGTTATACATCAGATAATGCACATGGCCGCCGGCGAAGGCGCGATATTCGTGGCCGGCGCAACGGTAGTTCATCAGGAAGCGGACCTTGGCGAAGTTGGCCAGCAACTGAGCGCGCTTCTCGGGGCCGACAAAGCCGGTAGACGCCATTCCGAACATTTCAGCGAGCGGAGCCGGCTCGCGCACCTTCAGCTTCGTGCGGACGCCCTCGGGCGTGATCTGAAAGGCGCCCGCGCCCTTCTCCGCCAGAATCCAGTCGTCGCCCATCGGGTCGTAGATCACGCCGGCGACCGTCTCGCCCTTGGAGACCACCGAGGCCATGACGGCGAAGAGCGGAATGCCCGAGGCGAAATTGAAGGTGCCGTCGATCGGATCGATCACCAGCGCCAGATCGGCGTCGGCGAGCTTCGGCAGCAGTTCGGGTTCGGCGGCGACGCCCTCTTCGCCCACGAACAAGGCACCCGGCAGCACGCTGTCCAATCTGGCCTTGATGAAGCGTTCCGCGGCTTCGTCGCCTTCCGTCACCAGGTCCGAGGCCTCGGTCTTGATGCGGATGTCTCCCGAACCGAGTTTGCGGAAACGGGGCATGATTTCGGCTTTGGCGGCTTCCCGGAGCAGATGAGCGAGAGCTTCGATATCGACGACAGACATGAAATGCGATTCCTTTCAGAGACTTGGGAGGAAAGCTTGAGAGACTGAATCTGCGACTTGAGATCCCGATTCAACGCCTGCGCCAGAAACTGGTTCAGCCGGCATGCAGGATCTCCCGGGCGATCATCTCCCAGCTGTCGCGATCGGGCGCGGAGAGGATGCCGCCGCCCAACTGTCCGACGCGGTAGGGAGAGCCGTCGTGATGGGCGCTATAGCCGCCCGCCTCATTATGGATGAGAACGCCGGCGAGATGATCCCACGGCATCAGCTTGAAATGGCCGATGAAATCGACCTTGCCGGTGGCGGCCAGCCAATATTCATAGGCCGAGCAGTTATAGCCGAAGGCCATCTTGGTCTTGGCGAGACTGCCGGCGATGCGACGGCGGGTATCACGGTCGATATCGTTGATGGACACCGTGCCGACCATGCTGTCGAGCGGGCGCGGCGCGATCACCCTCGCGGCCAGCCTGTAGTCGCCCTTGCCATGCACGGCGGCGCCGGCGCCGCGGGCGGCGATCAGCGTGTCGCCATGGACCGGATCATGGATGAGGCCGGCGACCGTCTCGCCCTTTTCGACCACCGCGAGAATGGTGCCGAAAACCGGCAGTCCGGCGGAGAAGTTGAACGTGCCGTCGACGGGATCGATGACGAAAGCGAGATCAGCGTCGACGAGACGGTCCATCAGGCGAGAATTTTGCTCGCAGGCTTCCTCGCCGACGACGAGCGCGTCGGGATAGATCTGCAGCAGAGCCTCGGTGACCCGCTTTTCAGTCAGCAGATCGGCGTCGGTGACGAGATCGATCGAGGATTTCTTTTCGGTGACGTCGCCCTCGCCCAAGGCGCGGAAGCGCGGCATGATCTCCGCCTCGCCCGCTTCGATGAGAATGTTGCGGATGAGGTCGAGATCATGGTCGCGAAAGGATGTCATCGGGTCAGGCCTGCAAAATCGAACAGCTTGGGGTCCATCAGATGCGACGGGTTCACATGTCCGAGCGCGCGGAGCATCGTGTCCTTGCGGCCGGGCATGCGCGTTTCGATGTCGGCGAGCATCGCCTTCATCGCATTGCGCTGCAGCCCGTCCTGGGAGCCGCAGAGGTCGCAGGGGATGATCGGAAACTGCATGGCGGCGGCGAAGCGGGCGAGTTCGTCCTCGGCGCAGAATGCCAGAGGACGCATCAGCATCAGGTCGCCCTCGTCATTCATCAGCTTCGGCGGCATGGCGGCGAGGCGCCCGCCATGGAAGAAATTCATGAAGAAGGTTTCGAGGATATCCTCGCGGTGATGGCCAAGGATGACGGCGTCGCAGCCTTCTTCGCGGGCGATGCGGTAGAGATTGCCGCGGCGAAGACGCGAACAGAGCGAGCAATAGGTCGCGCCTTCAGGCACCTTCTCCTTCACGATCGAATAGGTGTCGCGATATTCGATCCGGTGCGGCACGCCGAGGCCTGCGAGATAATCCGGCAGGATATGCTTGGGGAAATTCGGCTGGCCCTGGTCGAGATTGCAGACCATCAGTTCGACCGGCAGCAGCCCCCGCCAGCGCAGTTCCAGCAAGAGCGCCAGCAGGCCATAGGAATCCTTGCCGCCCGAAAGGCAGACGAGCCAGCGTTTCTGGCCGTTCAGCATGCCGAAATCGTCGATCGCCTGGCGGACATTGCGCAAAAGGCGCTTGCGGAGCTTATTGAAGTTCCCCGATTGCGGCGCATGCCGATAGAGCGCCTCCATTGTGGCGTCGCCGGCGAAAGCGCCGTCGTCTTCGTCTCGCGCATCGGGATTGGTGGTGAGCATGGATCGTGTCCCGCCTCGAATTCGTTCTCCGAGGCAATAGCGGATTGCGCCGGAGGGTCAAGCCAAAGCTTGCTTATTGCGCCGCGTTGGACGGCTGGGTCTGCCGGGCCGGCGCCGGCTCCGCCTTCTGCGCGCCGAGCAGGCGGATGCTGGTGAACAGGCTGAGCGCGGCGGCGATGACCACCGCCGCAAGAGCGAGACCGAACAACAGTTTTCTCATGGCGATGTCTCCAAAAGACGCTGAAAACAGAAAAGCCGCCCTTGCGAGCGGCTTTCCAAAATTCCGATCCAGCCAGAAATTAGCGGGAGTAGAATTCGATGACCAGATGCGGTTCCATGATGACCGGATACGGCACGTCGGCGAGACCCGGAACGCGGCCGAAGGTGGCCTTCATCTTGGAGTGATCGGCTTCGATGTAATCCGGAACGTCACGCTCGGCGAGCGACACGGCTTCGAGAACGATGGCGAGCTGCTTGGAGCGCTCACGCACTTCGATCACGTCGCCGGCCTTGCAGCGGTAGGAACCGATGTTGACGCGGACGCCGTTCACGGTCACGTGGCCGTGGTTGACGAACTGACGGGCCGCAAAGATGGTCGGCACGAACTTGGCGCGGTAGACGATGGCGTCCAGACGCGATTCCAGCAGACCGATGAGGTTTTCCGGGGTGTCGCCCTTGCGGCGGGCAGCTTCGTCATAGATGGCGCGGAACTGCTTTTCAGAAATGTCGCCGTAGTAGCCCTTGAGCTTCTGCTTGGCCTTCAGCTGAACGCCGAAGTCCGAGAGCTTGCCCTTGCGGCGCTGGCCGTGCTGGCCGGGGCCGTATTCGCGACGGTTCACCGGGGACTTCGGACGGCCCCAGATGTTTTCGCCCATGCGGCGGTCGATTTTGTACTTAGACGATGCGCGCTTGCTCATCGCATTTCCTTTCTTGTTATCCGGCGGAGAGAACCCGCCTTTATGGTTAAGGAAACACGCCCTCCTCTGAAAACCGCCATTTGCGACGGCCTCCGACAGGCTTCTCACGCCGCGAGACGGAGAAACCACGGGACATGCTCTCATTTTCGCCACCGTTTAAAGTCAGCAAAAACGAAACACCGGACGTTTCCGCCCGGAGTTGAGCGGCTTCTAGACGGGGATTCCGGAAAAGTCAATCAAAGGGACTTGAAAACTTTGTGAACTTGCCCCATTTGCAAAACGCAATTGGGAGCCGGGCCCCTCTGACGCGCTTTCCGGACAGCGCGTGATGTCGGATCCTCCTAGCCAACCGCGTCCGGCTCAGGTTGACTTATGGACCTTCTTCTCGTCGACTTTCTCGGCAAGCCCGTATGGATGTGGGCTGTCTTCATCATTCTCGTGCTCGGGCTTCTTATTCTCGACCTGGGCGTTCTGCACAAGGGCTCTCGTGAGATCGGCATCCGCGAGAGCCTTCTGATGTCCGCCTTCTACATCACGATCGGCGTCGCCTTCGGCGGCTGGATCTGGTTTCAGTCGGGCCAGCAGCCGGCTCTCGAATATCTGACCGGCTTCGTGGTCGAAAAATCGCTGGCGATGGACAACATCTTCATCATCGCGATGATCTTCTCCTATTTCGCCATTCCGCGGGAATATCAGCACAGGGTTCTGCTCTGGGGCATTCTCGGCGTGATCGTGCTGCGCGGCATCATGATTGCGGCGGGCGCGGCGATCGTCGAGAACTTCCACTGGGTGCTCTATCTCTTCGCGGCCTTCCTGGTCATCACCGGCATCAGAATGCTGTTCTCGTCCGGTCATGACGAGAACGATATCGGCAACAATCCGGCGCTGAAATTCCTGCGCAAACATTTGCCGGTGTCCGACAAGCTGCATGGCGAAAGCTTCATCGTCCGTGAAACCGACCCCAAGACCGGCAAGCTGAAAACGCTGATCACGCCGCTCTTCCTGGCGCTGATCATGGTGGAGCTGGCCGACCTCGTCTTCGCCGTCGACTCGATCCCGGCAATCTTCGCGATCACCACCGACCCCTATATCGTCTACACCTCGAACATCTTCGCGATCCTCGGTCTGCGCGCCCTCTACTTCGCGCTCGCCGCGCTCATCCACCGCTTCGCCTATCTGAAATACGCTCTGGCTGCGGTGCTGGTGTTCGTGGGCTCCAAGATCTTCATCGCCGACATGTTCGGCCTCGCCAAGATCCCGCCCGCCGTCTCGCTCAGCGTCACCATCGCCATCCTGGCGGCCGGCATCCTCGGCTCGCTCTGGGCGACGCGAAACGAAGTGACGCATAAGGCGTAACGGTTACGGACGCATTTGTATCGAAAGGCTGTCGCTGCAAAGCGGCGGCCTTTTGCGTTTTAGAGCGTGTCTCAGCTTTTCAGCCTCATTCTGTTGGTCCAAACCGGGGTGATCCGCTAGGAGAAGCGCGCAGGTCGTAGCTGATGCTACGGCCAAGCCCTCCGACGACGCGGGCGCCCGGTTTCGACCAACCCTTCGGGCCGGATGAATTTCGGCCACTATCTTCGGCTTTTGGCTCCGCCGTACATCTGGGTATGCCCTCGCCAAAAGCCTTGATCCTGACCGAAATTGATCCGGCAAATGAGTCTGAAAAGCTGAGACACGCTCTAATCGCCGAATCCGAAAAACAGAGCGAGGCAGCGCTCCACGTCAATCATCGTTTTTCTGTCTGCCTTACCGATAGGCTGGCCGACTTTCTCACGGCGCGTCGTCATCGCTTTGTCGATCATCACTTGTGACATGGTCCTCAAGCCGGTTTGCGGCCCTGGCTCCAACGTGACGCGGAGAAACGATGCAGGGGTCAGCGTGCTCGTGATGAGCAGAACAGTGACCGTCTCAGTGTTTCTGAGGTTGTCCGACTGGATGACCAATGCCGGACGTGGTTTTCCAAAGTCACCATTGATCGCAACAGTAACGATATCCCCACGGTTCATCTGTCGTCATCAACCAGATCTGCTGCAGCCGCGTCGAGAAAATCGAGCAGGTCTGCATCCTGGCTATCAGCCTGATTAACAAGTTTTACCTGTCTATCACACTCCTCGAGGAAGCCCGGAGCTCGGCTGTCGGCAATCCAAATCTGGATCGGCTTGAAACCTGACGCCCTCAGGTTTTCCCGCCGCTTTCTGACGCGCTCATTCACGGAAATGCCCATGACGTGCTCCTACCCTACGTTACATGTAACTTAAGATAGGAGTCCGCGATCGTCAATCCAGTCACTCCGCCGCCGACCGTGTCTCCGTTTCCGGCTGATCGGGATTGCCCGGCGCCGTTTCCGCATCGAGATCCGGAAAGGCGGCGATGCGGGCGCCGAGGCGGTCCTGATGCAGCACGATCAGTCCCTGTTCCTCGAAATAGGAGAGTAGACGCCGGGCGCGGCGGGCGGAATGGGTGCCGTAGGCGCGCGCGATGGCCTGATCGGACGGACAGGGTTGGCTGGTGATGGCGGCGTTGGCGATCAGCAGGAACACGGCCTTCAGATCGTCGGTCACGCTGCGGGAGAGATCGAGCGCCTTTGCCCAGGTCTCGGTGGCGCGGGTCTCCTCGTCGGCGCCGGAGCGGATCACCGCGAGCCGTTGGCGAAATTCGGGCAGCGCCACAGTCGCCCCGGTCAGCCGGCGAATGCGGCAGCGGACGAGGAATTCCTGAAACAGTTCGGCGTCGGGACGGAAGGCGGAGTCACCCTGGCTCAGCACGTCTTCAAGCGCCGCCTGCACAAGTTGCTCACGCTCTTCCTCTGTCAGTTCGGCGCGCTTGGGCCTCGCCTCGCGCATCTCGACCGGCTCGATGTCGCGCGCCTTGGAGAGTTCGGCGAGGATATCGGTGGAGGGACGCGGCGCCGGCTGCACATAGCGCGGGATCGACCGGGTCAGTTCCTGCGGATCGGGCGTCAGGATCAGATCGGCGGCGTCGATATTCGCTTCGGGCAGCGGCATCAGCTTGGGGCTGGAGGAGCGCGCCGAGGTCTCGACCTTGCCGATCTCCACTTTCAGCGGCTTGCGACTGAGCGCGGGGCCGAGCGCGACGAAATTGCCGCGCGGCAGGTCGCGGAACATTTCCGCCTGCCGTCGCTCCAGCCCGAGCAGATCGGAGGCGCGCGCCATGTCGATGTCGAGGAAGGTGCGGCCCATCAAAAAGTTCGAGGCTTCTGCGGCGACGTTCTTGGCGAGCTTGGCCAGGCGCTGGGTGGCGATGACGCCGGCCAGTCCGCGCTTGCGGCCACGGCACATCAGATTGGTCATGGCGCCGAGCGAGAGACGGCGCACCTCGTCATTGACTTCGCCAGCGGCGGCGGGCGCGAACAGCTGAGCTTCGTCGACCACGACCAGCACCGGATACCAGAAATCACGGTCGGCGTCGAACATGCCGTTGAGGAAGATAGCGGCGTTGCGCATCTGGTCTTCGGCGTCGAGGCCTTCGAGAGACAGGACGCAGGAGACGCGATGCTGGCGCACGCGGGCGGCAATGCCGAGCAGTTCGGCCTCGGTGCGGTCGCCCTCGATGGCGACATGGCCGTAACGATCGCCCAAAGTGACGAAATCGCCTTCGGGATCGATGATCACCTGCTGGACCCAGCCGGCGGATTGTTCGAGCAGTCTGCGCAACAGATGCGATTTTCCCGAACCGGAATTGCCCTGAACCAGAAGGCGGGTCGCCAGCAATTCCTCAAGGTCGAGCGTCGCGCGCGTGCCGCCCGCGCCGGTTCCCATGTCGATGCCTGCCGTCATGCCAATCCTCGTCGTCCGCCAATCCCTCTCCTAGCAACGATTCTCACCAGGGGGCAATCAATTCGATCTTCCCCACAGATTTTGCGCGGCGCTTTCCTCCGGCAAGGATACCCATGGGCGTCGACAGGCTGCTATGACTGGCGGAGCAACCGGAGGCCCGCCATGACAAAACCCCTCGTCCTCCACGACCGCCCCGGCCTGCTGATCGTCTGGCTTCTGCTGCTCGCGGGCGGCTTTGTCGTGACTGGCGCCTATAGTCTGCAAGCCCTGCAGCGTGGGATGACGCCGATCCCGGCGATCGTCTTTTCGATCTTCACACTCGTGGGCTGCTGGTTTGTTCTCAGCCGCCTTCTGAACCGGAAGAAGCCGGCGCTGATCGCGGACGCCGCTGGCCTGTCCTATCGCGGCGGCGAGCGACTCGCCTGGGGCGACGTGAGCGAACTCGCCGCGCGCAGGGAAATGAGGATCACCTATCTGCGCCTGCGCTACCGTCCGGCGAAGGAGCCTGGCGCCATGCGCAGTCTCGATATCTGTCTGTCGGGACTGAGCCTGCCGCCCCGAGACATCATCGCCGCCCTTCTGACGCTGAAAGAAAGCGCTACGGAGACCACAGTGGCTTGATCCTGCACAAGGCGGGCGCAGCCGCATGCGCGCACTCTGCCTGAAAAGGAGGACGCGCCATGAAACTCATGATCATCTACGCCTCGATCGAGGGGCAGACTCGCAAGATCGCCGAACATATCGCCGCTCATGTCGAGGACAAGGGCCATGCCGCAGCGCTGATGAATGTCGGGGCCGCGCAGGAATTCGGGCTCGAAAAGCCCGACGCCGTCATCCTCGCCGCGCCCATTCATGCGGGGCGCTATCCGACGGCCTTCGTCGATTTCGTCCATCGCGAGAAGGACTGGCTCAACGCCCTGCCCTCGGCCTTGGTCTCGGTGACCTTGTCCATCCACAGCGAGCATGACGACGAGCGCGCCGCGGCGGCGAATTTCCCGGAAGCCCTGAAGGCGGAGACGGGCTGGAGACCGCAGGCGATCCACAATGCCGCGGGGGCGCTGCGATTTACCGAATATGATTTCTTCAAGCGCTGGATGATGCGCCGGATCGCGGAGGCAGAAGGCGCGTCGACCGGACCCGGGGACGTGGAATTCACCGACTGGCGTCTGCTCGACGACTTCGCCGACGCCTTTCTCGACCTCGCCTGACGGGTCGCGCGGCGGCGCGGGCATTGGTGCGATCGCGCCTGTAAACCCGACGTTAAGCATAGGCGTTTACGGTTGGTTTGCCATAGTTCTTCACGAGTTCATGACGAGTTCGAGTGTGTTCGAGGAACGTGGCCAGGCATTTGTATCGTCCATGTATTGAGTTCGGAAGTTGCCGTGACAAGTATCAACACCAACGCCAGCGCGATTGCGGCTGTCGATATCCTGCGTGCGCAGGGCGCCAAGGTGCTCAATGCGCAACAGGAGGTCGCGACGGGCTATCGCGTCAAGACTGCGAGCGACAACGCCGCATACTGGTCCATCGCGACCCAGATGAAGTCCGACAACAAGGCGTTGTCGGCCGCCGAAGACTCGCTCGCTTTCGGGGCCGCAGCCGTGGACGTCGCCTATACCGGCTTCAACCAGGCGATCGACGTCATCAGGGACATCCGCAATAAATTGCTCACCGCGCTCGGCGCGGGCGCCGAAATCGACAAGATCAACGCCGAAATCCAGGAGTTGCGCGATCAATTGCGCACCGTGGCCGACGAGACCTCGTTCAACGGGGAGAATTGGCTGGTGCGACGATGCGAGCGACGACAAGGACCGCGAGCTCGTCGGCTCCTTCCGCCGCGCCTCCGACGGCTCGGTGGAGGTCAAGATCCTGCGCTACTCCATGACCAATGCGCTCGGCACCAATCACCTGATCGACGAGAACAGTCAGGTCGGCATTCTCACCAATCCCGCTTATGCGGCGGCGATCGGAGCCGGCACGGACTGGGTGATGCTGAACGGGCGCAATGACCCCACCGCCCATACGGAGTTCGCCGTCAGCCAATCGACGACCGATGTCGACATCACCGAGATGATGGAGGTGTCCGACAATATGCTCGAAGCCATGATCGAGGCGTCGTCCAATCTCGGCGCGCTCAACAAACGCATCGAGATGCAGAATGATTTCGTCAAGGATCTGCAGGACACCCAGGATCGCGGGGTGGGCAGAATGGTCGACAGCAATCTCGACATCGCCTCCTCGCGGCTGAGAGCCGTGGAGGCGCAACGCAGCCTGACGATCTCGGCCCTGTCGATCGCCAATTCACAGCCGCTGACGATGTTGAGTCTGCTGCAATAGAGCCGATGAAGGACGTTCAGCTCGCCGGCGGCAAGGCGTCACGCCAGGCGCCGGCGGTTCGGCCGGCCATGCGCCAATAGATCACGCCCCATACCAGGCCGCTCAAGGCGTAAATCAATGCGACGACGCCGAGCAGATCTTCCCCGCTCGCCTTGCCATATTCGATGCCGCCGAGCGAAGAAACCAGTCCCAAGACCAGCCCCGAGACGAGATAATATCTCAGGCCGCGCAGAGAGCGCCATTCGGCCAGCAGAACGATCAGGCAGACCGGGATGAACTCGACGCCGGCGAGCAGCAAGCTCCCGAGCAGCACCATCGGGCCAACGGCGATCGCGAGCGCCTCGGGCTCCGCCGCTCCCTTGAGCACATCCAATCCGACCAGCAGAAAGACGCCCGAGGCCAACGCTCCCAGACAGGCCAGGCAATGCGCAAACAGGATCATCATCACGCGCGCCATGCTGCGGGTCCGTCCATTCTCGATCAAGGAAAAGGCCCGGCGTCGATAACGCCGGGCCCGCTCATATCAACAATGGCGGTCGCCTCAGGCGGCCATGGCCTTCTGCAGGTTCTCGTCGATCTTGTCGAGGAAACCGGTGGTCGACAGCCAGGGCTGATCCGGGCCGATCAGCAGCGCCAGATCCTTGGTCATGAAGCCGGATTCGACGGTGGCGACGCAGACCTTTTCGAGCGTGTCGCAGAACTTGGCGAGGTCTGCGTTGTCGTCGAGCTTGGCGCGATGGGCGAGACCACGCGTCCAGGCGAAGATCGAGGCGATCGAGTTGGTCGAGGTTTCCTGACCCTTCTGATGCTGGCGGTAATGACGGGTGACCGTGCCGTGGGCGGCTTCGGCTTCCACCGTCTTGCCATCCGGCGTCAAGAGAACCGAGGTCATCAGGCCGAGCGAACCGAAGCCCTGGGCCACGGTGTCGGACTGCACGTCGCCGTCATAGTTCTTGCAGGCCCAGACATAGCCGCCGGACCACTTGAGCGCGGAGGCGACCATGTCGTCGATCAGGCGGTGTTCGTAGGTGATGCCGGCTTCCTTGAACTGATCGAGGAATTCAGCCTGGTAGACTTCCTCGAAAATGTCCTTGAAGCGGCCGTCATAGGCCTTGAGGATGGTGTTCTTGGTCGACAGGTAAACCGGCCATTTGCGCATCAGGCCGTACATCATCGAGGCGCGGGCGAATTCGCGGATCGATTCGTCGAGATTGTACATCGCCATGGCGACGCCAGCGCCCGGCGCGTCGAACACTTCGCGCTCGATCACCTGGCCGTCTTCGCCGACGAACTTGATGGTCAGCTTGCCCTTGCCGGGGAACTTGAAATCGGTGGCGCGATACTGGTCGCCGAAGGCGTGACGGCCGACGACGATCGGCTGGGTCCAGCCTGGAACCAGACGCGGCACGTTCTTGCAGATGATCGGCTCGCGGAAGATCACGCCGCCGAGAATGTTGCGGATCGTGCCGTTCGGGCTCTTCCACATCTGCTTGAGGTTGAATTCCTTGACGCGGGCTTCGTCCGGCGTGATGGTCGCGCATTTGATGCCGACGCCGTATTTCTTGATGGCGTTGGCGGCGTCGATGGTGACCTGGTCGCCCGTGGCGTCGCGGTTTTCGACGGAGAGGTCGAAATAGTCGATGTCGAGGTCAAGGTAAGGATGGATCAGCTTGTCCTTGATGAGCTGCCAGATGATGCGGGTCATCTCATCGCCGTCGAGATCGGCGACTGGATTGGCTACCTTGATCTTCTTCATTTTTCGTCCTCTTGATGACGCCGCCGGTTGGGAGCCGACGACCTTCGACTGTGAATGCACTTGCCTATAACACCCGCCGCGCGCGAGGCAAACAGGAAGCGCCGGATTCGACGAAATTCCTAGGTCGATCGCGGCGTCCGGCAAGGGCGGGAGCTGCGTTCCGTGAACTATGGATTCATTCTCGCCCGGTTACCCGCGATCCTCGCTCTGCTTCGGATCTGGCGAATTCTTCGCTTCATGATGGGGACGCCATGTTAAAAGCCATTCTCGCCGCCTTGCTTCTGGGCGCCGCCCTGCCCGCTCACGCAGCCGATGCCACGGGGCCCGCCCGCGAATTGATGAAGGCCGCGACCGCCAATTGGTCGGAAGCCGGCGGCGACGAGGACTACACCAGCGAAGACCGGATGGGCAGACTTTATGGTCCCGATTTCGCCGCAGTCATCGAGGAAGCCGTCGGCCATGCCAGCCGGCTCAACAAGGACACGGTGCTCGGCTACGACATGATCACCGGCGCCGAGGACGGCTGCCCGTTGAAGGATCTCAAGATCACGCAGCAGAAGCCGGAAACCGATTTCATCCCCGTCATCGCCCAGTTCAAGCCGTTCACCTGCCTCAAGGGCGACGCGCGGCGGAACATGGAAGTGAAGGCGCTGTTCATGATGGGCAAGTATGACGGGGTCTACAAGATCGACGAGATCTTCCGCACCGTGCGCGACAACGAAGTCATCGCCGTCAGCGACGAATTCAACGCCGTGACCACGGCGGCCGTCTTCACGCCGAAGAAAGCCTCCGCTGGGCCGAAGGAACTGATGGAGGCCGCCGCCGGCTCGTCCGACGATATGGCCGCGGCCAGAAAAACCGATGAGGAAGCGTCCAACTACTTCAGCGAAAGACGCCTCGGCAAGCTTTATACCCAGAGCTTCGTCAACCTCTACCGCGCCGCCTGGAAAAAGCAGGAAGCCGATGAGAATGGCGGCTATCTTCTCGGCGCAGATCCCGTCATCGGCGGTCAGGACAATTGCCCGCTCAAGGACCTCTCGATCGAGACGAAGGATCCGGATTTCATTTATGTCGACGTCATCGCCCGCTTCCGGGCGGTCTATTGCTTCGGCAATCCCGGCGACGACAAGCGGGTGACCACCGTCAAATTCGTGACGATCCTCGAAGGCGGCGCATTCAAGATCGACGACATCCAGCATATGGACGGCGAGAAGGTCGTGTCGTCGTTGAAAGCGGATCTGGAAGCACTCGGGAAGTGATCCGGTCGTCTGATCTGCGCCGCCTCACGAGCCGGCGCGAAGATTTCGGTCGCGCCGGTCTCGCGCCGTCGACCGCGATGGGGCGATCCGGCGCTGAACAGGTCCCAAATAGGCCGCAGTCTCCCGCCAGAATCAGGGTAGAAGCGTGGTCGATCTGTCGCGGCTCATGATCCGGCCGTAAAATGAGACGACCCAAACGGCGATGCGCCTCGCCTTTGCCGCCAACCTACGGGATTACCGCCATGTCCGTCCGAAACCTCGCCTGCGCCTTGCTCCTGCTGCTTCCCGCGGCGACGTCCGCCCTCGCCCAGGCCGCCGCCGATCCGGTCAAGAACGTGATGACTCTCGCCGAAGGGCTGTGGAGCGACGATCCCAAGGTCGAGGGGCAGGACTATTTCGACAAGGACCGGCTCGATGCGCTCTACAGCAAGCGCTTCGCCGAGGCCTATCGCGCGGCGGCGAAATTTCCGATCTATGACGACGCCAGCGGACCCTTCGGCTATGACGTGATCACCAACGGCCAGGACGGCTGTCCGCTCAAGGATGTGTCGATCACCCCCGGCGCCGAGGCGAATGGCGTGACCGACGTCACGGTCACGTTCAAGCTCTGGACCTGCGTTGACGACGGCTCGGTCGACAAGGACAGCGTCAACGAAGTGCATTTCTCGGTTATCACCGAAAGCGGCAAGCCGGTCATCGACGACATCAGGCGCAAGGACGACGAGGGCAAGCTCGATTCGCTGATGACGGAGATGCAGGACATCGTCAAAAGCGGCCAGGATGTCGGCCCGGATGCGCCGCAACCCGACGAAAGCCAGGCGACGCCGCCCGCCGGCGACAAACCCGAGATCATTCTCAGCCAGCCGGAATGAGCAGCGGTTGGGAAAGCGCATGACTTGGCTGCGGAAACGCGCTATTCGCCTGAGAAATTTCCCAGGTACCAGGCATGTCCGGCACAAATTCTGAACTCGAACTCCTCACGGGCGGCCCGGTGGTCGTGCTCGTCGAACCGCAACTCGGCGAAAACATCGGCATGGTCGCCCGCGCCATGGCCAATTTCGGCTTATCGGAATTGCGGCTGGTCAATCCGCGCGACGGCTGGCCGAGTGACAAGGCGCGCGCCGCCGCCTCCAAGGCCGATCACGTCATCGACGCCGTCCAGGTTTTCGAGACGCTGGAAGCGGCCATCGCCGACCTCAACTTCGTCTACGCCACCACCGCCCGCATGCGCGACGGCTTCAAGCCGGTCCGCTCGCCGATCGTGGCGTCGAAGACGCTGAGAGCGAAATACGACGCGGGCGAAAAGGTCGGCATACTCTATGGGCGCGAAAAATCGGGGCTGTCCAACGAAGAAGTGGCGCTGGCCGACGAGATCGTCACCTTCCCCGTCAATCCCGCCTTCGCCTCGCTGAACATCGCCCAGGCCGTGCTGCTGATGTCCTATGAATGGATGAAGACGCGGATGGAGAGCGAAGACGAAACATTGTTTACCGCGGTGGCGCAGACGCCGGCCACCAAGGAAGAACTGTTCGGCTTCTATGATCACATCGAGGAGGCGCTGGATGCCCGCGGATATTTCCGCCCCGCCGCCAAAAAGCCGAGAATGGTGGAGAATCTTCGCGCCGTGTGGTCCCGCCGCGCTTTGACCTCCGAAGAGATCAAGGTGTTCCGGGGCGTGGTTTCCTCCCTAGACCGGTTCAGCCGCAAGAATCCGCGTGGCGCCGGCAATCCGGATGATGGCGATGACTGAACTCCACAGGCCGATCCTCGTATTCGATTCGGGCATCGGCGGACTGACGGTGCTGCGGGAGTTGCGGGTGCTGATGCCCGAACGCAATTTCGTCTATGTCGCCGACGACGCCGGATTTCCTTATGGCGGCTGGGGCGAGCCGGAATTGAAGGCGCGCCTCCTGGACCTGTTCAAAGGCATCCTGAAGAACACAGACCGGAAATATCGGTGATCGCCTGCAACACGGCGTTCACGCTGGCCGGCGCCGATCTGCGCGCCGCCTTCCCGGAGCATACATTCGTCGGCACGGTTCCCGCCATCAAGCCGGCGGCCGAGCGCACGCGGTCGGGCCTCGTCTCGGTGCTCGCCACCCCAGGCACGGTCAAGCGCGCCTATACCCGCGATCTCATCCAGTCTTTCGCCAGCCAGTGCGATGTCCGCCTGGTCGGCTCCGAGCATCTCGCGCGGATGGCGGAGGCCTATATCCGCGGCGAGGCGCTCGATCCCGAGGCGGTCACGGCGGAAATCAGCCAGTGCTTCCAGGAAAAGGACGGCCGGAAGACCGACATCGTCGTGCTCGCCTGCACGCATTACCCGTTCATGGCCAATCTGTTCCGTAAGCTCGCGCCCTGGCCGGTGGACTGGCTCGACCCGGCGGAGGCGATCGCGCGGCAGGCGCGGCGCCTGGTTCCGGTTCTGCATCACCTGCATCCCGACACCCATCACGATCGCGCCGTCTTCACCTCGGGAAAACCAGATTTTTCCACGCGCCGGCTACTGCAGGGCTTCGGTCTCACCATCTGACGATCTGTGGCGTCCAAGCAACAGAGCCGTTCCTTCAGCGCAATTTTCGATTGCGCCCGCTTGCCAGAACCGAAAAGCCATGCGACAGTTTGCGCAGGTCAACACCAGCGCAGGAGGGCGTAATGGATTCATTTAATGTCGTACCCAACGCTTTCGCTGGTTTCGTGCGCTTCGGCATGAAGAACAAACGACCGACGACGTTCTGCTCGCTCTGAGCTCAGATTCCAGCTTTTTCCTAACCTAAACCCATTCCGGCGCATCGCTACGCCGCGTCTCGGCTCTTCCGCCGTCATGCGACATATGCGGTCTGCGCCCCCAATTGCGAGGACCCGCGCGTCGAGCGTCGGGCTGAAAACTGATGATTGCAAGACAACCTCTGGACGAACACGGCATCGACAGGATCGCTGCTGCGCTGATCGAACGCCACCACCCTCTGCGTGTCATCCTTGCCGTCTGGTTGGCGGCGCGCGACCGCAGGCGGCAAAAACGCCTCCAGGCGGCCGATATCGGGCTCTTGAACCTGAGCAACCGGATGCGGCGCGACATGGGCTTGCCGGAAACGAGAGACGATCCTCGCGGCATGCCGTTCGACGTCTTCAAAATCGACACGTGATCGGCGATCACGGCGCGCCCCCGCGACTCGGGCGCGCCGTATTTCTTGTCCGAGACGGAACATTAACGGCGCTCGTGCTTTGATGCGTCTGCGCCAAAGCGACGGCGTCGTCGTGTGGGAGCGCCGGTCTCGGGGACAAGAATGAACGATATGACACACTGCGCCGCCTGCGCCAGCGGGGCCAAATTTCCGATCGCCATCACCATGGCCTTCCAACCGATCGTAGACACCGACACGGGCCGCGTCTTCGCTCACGAAGCATTGGTGCGCGGCCAGAACGGCGAAGGCGCGGGCGTCGTCGTCCTGTCCAGCCTCAACGACGACAATCGATACGCGTTCGACCAGCTCTGCCGCGTCAAGGCGATCGATCTCGCCGCCGGCCTGAGCCTGGCGGAAACCGGCGCCATGCTGTCGATCAACTTCCTGCCGAACGCCGTCTACGAGCCATCGGCCTGCATCCGCCAGACGCTGGCCGCGGCAAAACGTGCGCATTTCCCGATCGAGAACATCATTTTCGAGTTCACCGAGGGCGAACGCGTCGACACGGCCCATCTCCTCAAGATCCTGCACGCCTATCGCGCCATGGGCTTCAAGACGGCGATCGACGATTTCGGCGCGGGTTTTGCAGGCCTCGGCCTTCTCGCAGAGTTCCAGCCTGACATCGTCAAACTCGACATGGACCTGATCCGCGGCATCGACAAGGACGGACCGCGGCGCAAGATCGTGTCGCATACGCTCGCCATGCTGCGCGATCTCGGCGTCACCCCGGTGTGCGAGGGCGTGGAAACGATCGAGGAATATCGGGCGCTCGCCGATCTCGGCGTCACGCTGATGCAGGGATACCTGTTTTCCAAGCCTTCGCTCGCCGCCCTCTCCGCACCCGACCTGCCGCGCCGGCCTATGAACTGACGCGAGTTTCCCGCGCCGAATTGATCTTCGTCCTTGCCGCGGCCGGGTCGACCGAGGCACATTCCTCACAGGCGCTCGAACGCCTGGGGGTGGACAGCATGCGGCCGGATGACGAGGTTTTCGCGCCCAAACTGTGGAGCGTGTATCAGGAAGGCTACGGCTTCGATCGCCTTCGCGCCGACCTGATCGCGGGGCTGACGGTGGCGATCGTGGCCCTGCCGTTGTCGATGGCGATCGCCATCGCCTCGGGCGTCACGCCGGCGATGGGACTTTACACGGCGGTGGCCGGCGGCTTCCTCGTTTCCGCTTTCTCCGGCAGCCGCCACCAGATCGGCGGGCCGGCCGGCGCCT
The DNA here is from genome assembly GCF_014158035.1 of Rhizobium sp. G21. GTDB lineage: Bacteria > Pseudomonadota > Alphaproteobacteria > Rhizobiales > Rhizobiaceae > Rhizobium_E. The sequence goes on from NZ_JACFXW010000001.1 coordinate 763,708, forward strand.
TCATCGTGCTCGTCGCCGCGACGTCCGCCCGCCACGGCGTCGACGGTCTCGTTCTCGCCACGGCGCTGTCCGGCCTCATGCTGATTGCCGCCGGATGGCTGAGGCTCGGCGGCTTCGTCAAATATATTCCTTATCCCGTCACCGTGGGCTTCACCGCCGGCATCGCGGTCATCATCTTCGCAAGTCAATTGAAGGACCTGTTCGGCCTGACGCTGGCCGGCGTCGAACCCGGCGGCGTCCTGGAGAAACTCGCGGCGCTGTACGGCGCGGCGGACAGCGTCAACATCGCCGCGGTGACGATTTCCCTCGGCGTGATCGTCGCGATCCTTCTGCTCAAGCGTCTGGCGCCGCGAGCCCCAACCTGTTGATCGCCGTAGCGCTGGCGACGCTCGCCGCCTACGGCCTCGATCTTCCCGTAGCCACCATCGGTTCGCGCTTCGGCGGCATTCCCGGCGGCCTGCCTGCGCCGGCCATTCCGCTCCTTTCGCTCGAGAAGCTGGTCGCCGTCCTGCCGGACGCCGCGTCGTTTGCGCTTCTCGGCGCGATCGAATCGCTGTTGTCCGCCGTGGTCGCCGACGGCATGACGGGACGGCGGCACCGATCCAATATCGAACTCGTCGGCCAGGGCGTGGCCAATGTCGGCTCGGCCCTGTTCGGCGGCTTCTGCGTCACCGGCACGATCGCCCGCACCGCGACCAATGTTCGCGCCGGCGCGAAAAGCCCCGTGGCGGGCATGGCGCATGCGCTCTTCCTTCTCGCCTTCATGGCCTTGCTGGCGCCGGTCGCCGCCTATATCCCGCTCGCGGCGCTGGCCGGCGTGCTGACGTCCGTGGCCTGGAACATGATCGAGAAGCCGGCCGTTGCCGCCCTTCTACGATCTTCGCGCGGCGATGCGCTGGTGTTGTCGGCGACATTCCTCATCGTGGTGTTTCGCGACCTCACCGAAGGCATATTGGCGGGCTTCCTCATCGGCTCGGTTCTGTTCATAGACCGGATGAGCAAGGAGGTGCGTGTGAGGGCCGCCGCGCCGGAACCTGCAACGCCGTCCGAGCTCGACGACGCCGTCATGCCCGACGATCCCGATATCGTCGTCTATCGGCTGGAAGGCGCATTCTTCTTCGGCGCCGCCGCATCCATGGGCGCGGTCCTCGACCGGATCTCCGACAGCGCCCAGATCTTCATTCTCGACGTCAGCCGCGCCGCATATATCGACTCCACCGCCGCCAATGTCGTGGAAGGCATGGCGCGCAAGGCGCGCCAACGCGGCGTGACGGTGATCATCGCGGGAGCATCGCCCGACATGGACGCCATCTTGCGCGTCCACCATGCGGGACCGCCGCTGACGGTGTTCGCGCCGTCGATCGAACGCGCACTCGAACAGGCGGCGGCGCTCAGAAGCGCGCGCTGACTGAGGTCAGGCGCGGTCGCGCGCCATTTTTGTGCGGACCGACACACGGCTCACCCGCTTGGTGCGGAGGCTGACGCGCGTTTCGCCGCCGTCTTTCTCCAGCACGGTGCGCAATTGCATCGCCTGCGAAAACACCGACACTTTGTTGCGGCCCTGTTCCTTGCTGACATAGAGCGCGTGGTCCGCGCCCGCGAGCAGGTGGTCGAACAGGCGCCCGGCCACGTCGATGGAGGCCATGCCGATGCTGGTGGTCACTTTAAGGCCATTGCCGTTGAAATGCGTGGTGGCCTGTTCCACCGACATGCGCAGGCTTTCGAGAAAAGCTTCGGCCCGCTCCTCGTCCACATCAGGCATCAACAGCGCGAATTCCTCGCCGCCCATGCGGCCCAACAACATGCCGTCCTCCAGCCGCTTGCCGACATGGCTGCCGAAGGCGCGCAGCACCGCATCGCCGGCGAGATGACCATAGGTGTCGTTGACCTTCTTGAAATAATCGAGATCCAGCACCGCCAGCGCGGCGTGCTTCGGTTTTGCGGCCAGGATGGCGGTCGAACGTTCGACGAAATGCCGGCGGGTGGCGGCGCCGGTAAGGCCATCGATCTCGGCCGCCAGGCGATACCGGCGTTCGATCGCTCGCGCACCAGCAGCACGAAGATGAAGGTGCTGAACGCAGCCTGCACGAAGGATTCGAGCATCATCAACGAGAACCAGGTGCCGACGGACGGGTTTATCGCGCCCTCGACCGGGTAGATGGAGCACAACACCACACGCGCCATGAAGGTGCAGAAATGCGCGGTGTAGATGAGATAGGTGAAGCGCGCCGACGGCAGCCGCTCGGACTGGTAGATCCGATAGGCGAAGCGGGCGCTGAGCGCGGCGTAGACGGCGCCGATCAGCGACAGGAAAATGGCTCGGGAATTGAAGTCGCGGCGGAATTCCTCGGACATCGCGCATGTGACGATCCATATGGCTGCGCCGAGCGGAACGAGCAAAGGTGGAATGCGCGTGCCGAGAAAGGTGCCGAAACCCAGCCAGACGAAGCCATAACCGAGCAGGATGGCGGCATTGCCGAACACGATGGAGATCCAGAACGTGTTTTCCTCGGCGCGAAACATCAACAGGAGGCAGCCGATGCAGACGCACCACATGGCGACGCACCACCATCGGAGCGCCGTCTCGCGCTTCTCGTAATAAAGCGCATAGCTGAGGATGATCGATACGGACATGGTCATCAGACCCGTGCACAGCATCATGGTGGGCAGGTTAAACAAGGCGAAGCCTCTTCGGGTGTTGGCTGCCTCCAGCTAGATCCAAAAGCCTTAAAAATCGGGGAATTTTCCGCTGCGCCGCAAAAGCAATGGGGCCGATGGATCACATCGGCCCCACAAAACAAGCGTGATGGTTAATCAATCAGGTCAGCGCAGCCGCAACGGCTTCGAGCGCGGCTTCGGCCTGCGCCCCATCCGGGCCACCCGCCTGCGCCATGTCGGGACGGCCGCCGCCGCCCTTGCCGCCCAGCGCCTGAGACGCGATGCGCACCAGATCGACCGCGCTGTAGCGCGAGGTCAGGTCTTCGGTGACGGCCACGACTGCGCTCGCCTTGCCGTCGTCGGAGACGCCGATGAACACCACGACGCCCGAGCCGGCGGTCTTCTTGCCTTCGTCGGCCAGGCTTTTAAGATCCTTCGGTTCGACGCCCGTGACGACGCGGCCGAGGAACTTGACGCCGTTGACGTCGCGCAGTCCGTCGCCGCCGCCTGCGCCGCCGCCGAGGGCGAGCTTCTTCTTGGCGTCGGAGAGTTCGCGCTCCAGCTTCTTGCGCTCATCCATCAACTGCTCGATGCGGGCGATGATGTCGTCGGGCTGCGTCTTGAGAACGCCGGCGATTTGCTTGACCCGCTCATCCTGCTGGGAGAGGTAGTCGCGCGCGGCCTCGCCCGTCAGCGCCTCGATGCGGCGCACGCCCGCGCCGACGGCGGTGTCGGAGAGAATGCGGATCAGGCCGATATCGCCGGTTTCGCGCACATGCGTGCCGCCGCAGAGCTCCACAGAATAGGGCTTGCCGGCCTTTTCGCCGCGCTTGGCCGTGCCCATGGCGACCACGCGGACTTCCTCGCCGTATTTCTCGCCGAACAGCGCCATGGCGCCCTCGGCGATGGCGTCGTCGACGCTCATCAGGCGGGTGGTGACGGGCGCATTCTGCACGACGATCTCATTGGCCATGGCTTCGACGACGCGGATTTCGTCGGCGCTCATCGGCTTGGGATGCGAAACGTCGAAACGCAGCCGCTCGGGCGCGACCAGCGAGCCTTTCTGCGCCACATGGGTGCCGAGCACTTCGCGCAGCGCCTCATGGATGAGATGAGTGGCGGAGTGATTAGAGCGCAGTCTGCCGCGCCTGATATGATCCACTTCGAGCACCACGGCGGCGTCCGGCTTCAAGACCCCGCTCTCGATCGTGGCGTAATGCACGAACAGGCCGTCGCCCTTCTTCAGCGTCTCCGACACGACGGCCTTGCCGCCTTCGAACAGGATCTCGCCGGCATCGCCCATCTGGCCGCCGGATTCGCCATAGAAGGGCGTCTGGTTGACGACGATCTGCACGCTCTCCCCGGCCGAAGCGGCTTCGATGCGGGCGCCGTCGCGCACCAGCGCCTGCACCACGCCTTCGGCGCGTTCGGTGTCATAGCCGAGGAATTCTGTCGCGCCCTTCTCTTCCTTGATCTCGAACCAGACGGCTTCGGTGGCGGCTTCGCCCGAACCCGACCAATTGGCGCGGGCTTCGGCCTTCTGCCGCGCCATGGCTTTCGAGAAGCCGTCGGTGTCGACAGCGATATTCTTTTGGCGCAGGGCGTCCTGGGTAAGGTCGAGCGGGAAGCCATAGGTGTCGTAGAGCTTGAAGGCGGTCTCGCCATCGAGTTCCGAGCCTTCGCCCAGTCCGGAAACAGCGTCGTTGAGCAGGCCCAGTCCGCGCTCCAGCGTCTTGCGGAAGCGGGTTTCCTCGAGCTTCAGCGTTTCGGTTATGAGAGATTCCGCGCGGACGAGCTCCGGATAGGCGCCGCCCATTTCCTGCACCAGCGCCGGCACCAGCTTGTACATCAGGGGATCGCGCGCGCCGAGCAGCTGGCCGTGGCGCATGGCGCGACGCATGATGCGGCGGAGCACATAGCCGCGCCCCTCGTTCATCGGCAGCACGCCGTCGGCGATCAGGAAGGCGGAGGAGCGCAGATGATCGGCGATGACGCGGTGGCTGGCGCGACGCTCGCCCTGGTCGTCCGTTCCCGTGGCGTGCATGGACGCCTCGATCAGCGCACGAAACAGGTCGGTGTCGTAATTGTCGTGCTTGCCCTGAAGCAGCGCGGAGATGCGTTCCAACCCCATGCCGGTGTCGATCGAAGGACGCGGGAGATTGACGCGCTCCTCCTTGGTCACCTGTTCATATTGCATGAAGACGAGGTTCCAGATCTCGATGAAGCGGTCGCCGTCTTCATCGGCCGAACCCGGAGGCCCGCCCCAGATATGGTCGCCATGGTCGTAGAAGATCTCGGAGCACGGACCGCAGGGGCCGGTGTCGCCCATCGCCCAGAAATTGTCCGAGGTCGGAATGCGGATGATGCGATCGTCGCTCAAGCCGGCGATCTTCTTCCACAGGCCGAAAGCTTCGTCGTCGGTATGATAGACGGTGACCAGCAGCCGCTTGGCGTCGATGCCGTATTCCTTAGTGATCAGATTCCAGGCGAGCTCGATGGCGCGCTCCTTGAAATAGTCGCCGAAGGAGAAGTTGCCGAGCATCTCGAAGAATGTATGGTGGCGGGCGGTGTAGCCGACATTGTCGAGGTCGTTGTGCTTGCCGCCGGCGCGCACGCATTTCTGTGCGGTGGCCGCCGTGGAATAAGGACGCGATTCCAGGCCGGTGAAGACGTTCTTGAACTGCACCATGCCGGCATTGGTGAACATCAGCGTCGGGTCGTTGCGCGGCACCAGCGGAGACGACGCCACGACTTCGTGGCCGTTTCTGCGGAAATAATCCAGAAATGCGGAGCGGATTTCGTTCACGCCACTCATTTTATGCCCTTTGCGCTTGTATGCCCGGTGTTGCCGGCCGTTTTTTGGTCATCGGCTTTTATCGCCCGCTCCTGCTCATGTCCAGAAAAACAAACCGGCGCCGGGAGATGTCCCGGCGCCGGTCGAAGAATTGAAATTCCTGAAAGATCAGGCTTCCAGCGCGTCGTCGCTCTCGCCCGGCTCCGGCCCGCCATTCTCGAGGAAGCGGTCGGCGATCAGGCCGGCGTTCTGGCGCAGCGACAGTTCGATCTCGCGGGCGAGATCCGGATTGTCGCGCAGGAACGACTTGGCGTTTTCACGGCCCTGGCCGAGACGCTGGCTGTTGTAGGAGAACCAGGCGCCCGACTTTTCGACGATGCCGGCCTTGACGCCGAGATCGACCAGTTCGCCGGTCTTGGAGACGCCTTCGCCATACATGATGTCGAACTCGACCTGCTTGAAAGGCGGCGCCATCTTGTTCTTGACCACCTTGACGCGGGTCTGGTTGCCGACCACTTCGTCGCGCTCCTTGACCGAGCCGATGCGGCGGATGTCGAGACGAACCGAGGCGTAGAATTTCAGCGCATTGCCGCCGGTGGTGGTTTCGGGCGAACCGAACATGACGCCGATCTTCATGCGGATCTGGTTGATGAAGATGACCATGCAGTTGGAGCGCGAGATCGAGGCGGTCAGCTTGCGCAGCGCCTGGCTCATCAAGCGGGCTTGAGACCCGGCAGGCTGTCGCCCATTTCACCTTCGATTTCGGCGCGCGGCGTCAGCGCCGCGACGGAGTCGACCACGAGCACGTCGATCGCGCCGGAGCGCACCAGCGTGTCGGTGATTTCCAACGCCTGCTCGCCGGTGTCGGGCTGCGAGATCAAGAGGTTTTCGAGATCGACGCCGAGCTTGCGGGCATAGACGGGATCGAGCGCGTGTTCGGCGTCGACGAAGGCGCAGATGCCGCCCTTCTTCTGCGCTTCGGCGATGGTCTGCAGCGCCAGCGTCGTCTTACCGGAGCTTTCCGGGCCGTAGATTTCGACGATGCGGCCCTTGGGCAGACCACCGATGCCGAGCGCGATATCGAGGCTCAAGGAGCCGGTCGAAACGGTTTCGATCTCGACGACATTCTCGTTCGAGCCCAGGCGCATGATCGAACCCTTGCCGAAGGACCGTTCGATCTGGGACAGGGCCGCGTCCAGTGCCTTGCTTTTATCCACTGATTTTTCCTCTACGAGTCGCAATGTGTTCTGGGCCATGTCATCCACCTTTAGGTTATCCGGGCTGGCGAAGCAATGCAGTCTATGTACTTGCTTTGTTCTCTTGTTGCAAGATAACGCCAATCAATTGAAGCGAAATAGTTTTCTCCGCCATGTTCCTTTTTTGTTTTCGCGGGTGTTTTCAAGAGGTTCCGTCTCAGGCCGCGCTTGCGGCGGACCGCGCCTCCCGGCTAAGATGATTCGAAAATCGGGGTACTCTGGAATGACCGCAATTCTGGCGCTGGGCGGTGCCCATATCGATCGACGGGGCCGCATTTCCGGCGAGACGGCGCCCGGCGCCTCCAATCCCGGCTCGTGGCGGCAGGAGGCCGGCGGCGGCGTGTTCAACGCGGCGCGCAACCTGTCGCGGCTCGGCCATCACGTGACGCTGATCTCGCCGCGCGGCGGCGACGCCGAGGGCGAAGCCGTGGCGATCGCGGCGGAGGCGGCCGGCGTCGTCGACCGGCCCTTCACCTTCCTCGATCGCCGAACGCCCAGCTACACCGCCATTCTGGAGCGCGACGGCAATCTGGTGATCGCGCTCGCGGACATGGAGCTCTACAGGCTGTTTCCGCCTCGCCGGCTGTCGGTGCGCGCGGTGCGCGACGCGTTCGACGCCACCGACGCCGTCCTCACCGACGCCAACCTGCCGGAAGATACGCTTGCGGTGATCGCCGCCATGGGTCGACGGCTCGGCAAGACGGTGGCGGCGATCGGCATTTCGCCCGCCAAGATCGTTCGCTTCGGCGAGGCGCTGACCAACCTCGATTTCCTGTTCATGAACGAGGCGGAAGCCAAAGCGCTGTCCGGCCGGGAGATCGATGATTTCAGGCGCTGGCCCGATGTGATGACCGGGCTCGGCCTCCGGGGCGGCGCCATCACCCGCGGCGGCCGCGAAGCCGTGGCCTGGATGGGCGGGGAAAGCGCTTGCCTCGCTCCGCCGGCGCTGGCCTCGATCGGCGACGTCACCGGCGCAGGCGACGGCTTCGCCGCCGGATTTCTCGACGCGGCGCTCTCCGGCGCATCGCTGGACGCCTGCCTGAAATCGGCCACCGCCACGGCGCGCATCGCGCTCGAAAGCGAGATGGCGGCGTCGGAGGCGCTCAGCCGTTCGCTGCTCGCCTCCACCCTCGCCCTTGTGCCGGAAGCGGAAATATTGTTGTAAGCCTCTTTTAGAAACCAGTCAGGAACGCCCATGTCCAGCCACAAGCTCCCGATCACCTATTCGGCGGAGGTCGCCGTCGCCAAGTCCGAGGGCCGGGCTCTCGTCGCGCTCGAATCCACCATCATCACCCATGGCATGCCCTATCCCGGCAATCTCGCCATGGCCCGCAGCGTCGAAGCGATCATCCGGGCCGAGGGCGCGGTTCCCGCCACCATCGCCGTGATCAACGGCGTTCTGCATGTCGGCCTCGACGAGCAGGAGCTCGAACAGCTGGCGCAGACCCCGGATGCGATGAAGCTGTCGCGCGCCGATCTGGCTTTCGCCATGGCGGAAGGCCGCACCGGCGCCACCACCGTGGCCGCCACGATGATCTCCGCAGCCGGAGCGGGCATCAAGGTGTTCGCCACCGGCGGCATCGGCGGCGTGCATCGCAAGGCCGAGGAGACCTTCGACATTTCGGCGGATCTGGAGGAGCTGTCCCGCACCGGCGTCATCGTCGTCTGCGCCGGCGCCAAGGCCATTCTCGATGTTCCCAAGACGCTCGAAGTGCTGGAAACCAAAGGCGTTCCGGTCGTCACCTTCGGGCAGGACGATTTTCCCGCCTTCTGGTCGCGCCGATCTGGCCTGAAGAGCCCGCTCCGTCTCGACAGCCCCCAGCAGCCATCGCGCGGTTCCAGAAGATGCGCGACGAACTCGGCATCCATGGCGGCATGCTGATCGGCAACCCGGTGCCGGAAGACAAGGAAATCGAACGCGAAGAGATGGAAATCTACATCAATCGCGCCCTCGACAACGCTGAAGCCGACGGCATCGCGGGCAAGGCGGTGACGCCCTATCTTCTGTCGAGCATATTCGACATCACCGAGGGTCGCAGCCTGGAAACCAATATCGCGCTGGTGGAAAACAACGCCCGCCTCGCCGCCCGCATTGCGCTGGCGCTGAACGACTGATCGGCGCGTCCCGTATAGCAGCCGCGTCGATCACGCGGCTGCGCATCGCCCGCCAACCGCTCATCGACCAATCAGAAAAATTGAAGCTTTGTTGACGGTTCGCTGAAGTTTATGTACGGATAAAGAACATTCAGCGAACAAGTGGAGCTCGCATGTCTCTCGACCGCCGAATATCCCTGATCACCCTGGGCGTCGAAGACGTGGCGCGCTCCACCGCTTTTTATGAGAGGCTCGGCTGGAGCAAATCCGGCGCCAGCCAGGACGCCATCACCTTCATCCAGCTCAAGGGCGTGACCCTGGCGCTTTTTTCGCGGCAGTCGCTGGCCGAAGACGCCCATGTCGACAATACGGCGCGTGGATTTTCGGGCGTCACCCTCGCGCACAACGTCACCAGCGAGCGCGGCGTCGACGCCGTCTACAAATTCGCTTTATCCTGCGGCGCGACTGCGGTGAAAGAGCCCGAGAAAGTGTTCTGGGGCGGCTATTCCGGTTATTTCGCCGATCCCGACGGGCATCTCTGGGAAGTTGCCTACAATCCCTTCGTCACGATGGACGCCGAGGGACACCTGATCCTCGACGCCTGAGCTTTCTCCGTCAGAAGCAGAAGGGTTCGCCCGGGTCACAATCGGACGGCACGCAGTGGCGCATGCGGCAGCTGTCGGTGTCCGCCGCCGGGATGCTCATGGTCTCGACCATCTGGCGGTTGCCGCAAGACGAAACGGAGCTGATATAGCGGTCGTAGAGCGTGAGGCCGGGCTTGTTTCGCGAGGGATAGCGAATGATCGCCACGCCGTTGTCCTCGACGATCCGACGCAGACTTTCACAGCTGTGCTTCAGGGCGTTGACCCGCACCGGATCGGCGAGCGTCGCAGTCGGCAAAAGCAGGAGAGCGGCGAGAATTGTTGCGCGCATGGTCTTTTCTCCTTCAGCCACGGTTCCTATGTCCTGATGACGTGATGCTTCAGGAGGAACGCGCATGAACCATGATTCTTACGATCCGAAAACCATCCGGGATCTGCTTGGTTCCGTGAAGACCATCGCGGTGGTCGGCGCTTCGGCCAATCCCGCGCGGCCGAGCTTCGGCGTCATGCGGTTTCTCATCGACAAGGGCTACAAGGTCATACCGGTCAATCCCGGCCACGCGGGCGGAGAGATTCTCGGGCAGACGGTCTACGCCCGGCTCTCCGAGATACCGAACGCGATCGATATGGTCGACGTGTTCCGCGCCGCCGACCAACTGTCGGGCGTGATCGACGAGGCGCTCGCGCTCGCCCCCAGGCCCAAGGCCATTTGGGGCCAGTTGTCCGTGCGCGACGACAAGGCGGCGGAAAAGGCGGAGGCCGCAGGCGTCACGGTGATCATGGACCGGTGCCCCGCGATCGAGTATCCGCGTCTCTTCGGCTGACGGCGGCCGCTTCTCGTTTCTCTCGGGTTATTCCGACAACATCATCGGCTGCGCCCGAAGCGCATTCATCACGTCGGCGTTTTCGCAATAGTCGCGATAATGTTCGGAGATGGAACCGTCGGAGAGATGCGACCGGCAATCGCCCTTGACGCTGCACCGGGCGCAGGCCACCTGCATGTCGCGAAAATTGCGCGGGTTGAATTCCCTGACGGCGTCCGGATCGATATTCAGCGCCTTCATCAGCGCCAGCATTTCGTCCGAACCATGCGGCCCGGCCTTGATGACGTCGACCAGTTGCAGCGTGGTCATGCCGCAGTCGCTGGCGACGTCTTCGAGATCCTGGTAGCTCAGCCGCGCGATCTCGTCGAGTTCGGCCGAGATCTGCATGCGGTCGCGCCACCAGGTCGAGACCGTGTCGATAACCGAATGCGCGGCGAGTGGCATGTTCATGGCGTCCCCCAAAGACAAGAATGCAATGGGGGACATTCTCCATCCGATTGCGGGACGGCGCATTGACATCGGTCAAGCCGCCGGACGCCTCAGCTTCGCTGGTAGAGTTCCTGCATGATGATGCGCTGGCTGATCGCCGCATCCTGCCGCGCAATCGCCTCGGCCAGGCCGGCATGCGTGCTCAGGCGCTCGGCGATATCGAACATCATATTGGCGGCGAGAATATTGGTCCGGCATTCCTCGACGGGATCGAGCCCGCCGTGATCGGGGAACGTGTCGAAATAGATGGCCTTGTCATAACCGCTGCGCGACAGTTCGACCAGAAGTTCGATCGTCTGCACCGGATGCACTGTGCCCGATCATCAGGCCGTCGTCGCGCTTGCCGTAACCATCGTTCAAATGCACGCCGAGGATACGCGAGTGTCGAGCCGCGAGGCTCGCCGCATGCGCCGGCATTTCGTCTGCGAACAGCACATGGGCGAAATCCAGCGTGACGCCGAGATTGGCCGCGCCGGCTTCGCGGATCGCAAGCAGGGTCGTGCCGATATCGGGCATCAGCGCATAGGAGCGCGGCTCGTTTGGTTTATATTCGATGGCGATGTCGCACGCCGCGTCATGGCCGCAGACCTCGTCGAGCGCCGCGATCGTGTCGTCCCACATCCGCCTGTAGTCGCCCTGGAAGGAATAGTCGAAGCCGTCCTGGCCCATCCACAGCGTCATCAGGCCGCCGCCCATTTCGCGCACCGCGTCGATGCCGCGTTTGGTGAGGTCGATGGCGGCGCGGCGAATGGTTTCATCCGGATGGGTGAAGGCGCCGAGCTTGAAGCCGGGATCGGTATAATACCGCATGGCGCCGCCGTTCAGGGCCATGCCGAGATCGTCCATGCGCGCCTTGAGTTCGGAGGCCGGGACATCGACGAAGTGATCGGGATAGTTGAGATCGGCGGCGTTCAGCCCGTCGACGGTGGCGGCGCGCTTCGATGAGGTCGAGCGTTGTGATGCGGTTCTTCCCCGGCCAATAGCGCGCAGCGTCCATCTTGAAGGCGTTGAGCCGCGCGGCGTAATGTCTGGTTTTCGTGTCGGGCATGTCCCCTCCCCGGGCGCCGCCGCCGTCGATGCGTAACGCTGTCAGGCGGGATCGGTCTTGTTGACGTTGATTTCCCCGAGCCGGCGGTTCACCGCCTGTTCGGCGCTGCCGGCGCCGGGTTGACCGGCGGGTGCGCCGGGCGTTCGCGCGCCGTTGGCCAGCACGCCCCCGGCTTCGAGTTCGGCTTCGAGAAAGCTCGCGAAATCGGAAGCCAGCCTGTCCGGATTGGACGCCGGCGTCGGAGGCGGCAGGCTCGCCTGCGGGCGCTGGGCCGGCTGTGCTGGACGCGGCGGCGAAGATTGCGCCTGGCGCGCCGCTTCGAGCCGCGCAGCGGCTTCGGCGCGCATCGCCTCAAGCTTCGCATCGCTGGCGGCCGTATCGACCCGTGGAGGCTCCGTGTGCGTGGCGGCGGCGCTCGACCGCGCCGGCCTGCGGCAGGACACGGCTGCGCGCCTGTTCCAAGATAGCGTCGGCCTGGCTCGCGGTCGCGGAGGCCGGCGACGCCTTCGGCGTCTGCGCGACGCTTGTCGGCGGTTGGGATCCGGCGAAAGGCTCGCGGCCCTCGTCGTACAGCATCGCGCCCATATTCGAAATGCGCGGCTCGACCGGTTTGCTCGGCTGTTCGGCTTGGGTCGGACGCGGCGGGGATGCGGGCTGGACGGGCGGCGCGACTGCGGGCGCCGGCCTGGCCGCTTCGCGCGGACGCTCCGCCTGGACCACGGGCTGCGCGACGCGCGGCTCCGGCGGGCGCGGCGGCTCCACGCGGCGCTGCGGTTGCGGCGGCTGAACCTGCGGCTGCGGCTTCGGCTCTGTAGCGATCGCCACCGGCGCCTGCGCCTGCACCTGCGCGATATCGCCCGACAACGGACGGTTCGGATTGATGCCGGTTTCGATGACGATGTCGGTGGGGCCGCCGATCATGATGAGATGTTCGGTGTCGTCGCGACGGATCAGCACGAGCCTGCGCTTGGCGTCCACGGCGGCGGCGTCGAGGACATGCAGTCGGTGCTCGCGGGCGCGACCGCCCTTGATGAACAAAGGAGAGTTCCGCTTCTTGAGGATCATCAGAACGACGATGAAGGCGACGAGTGCGAGAACGACGCCGCCAATGGCGATTACCAGTCGCGGCGCGAGATCAGGCGCCAATCCATCCAGCATCATGCTTTCCTTTTTCGTCCGATATACGTCGACAAGAGCATATCAGTAAGGGTCATTGAAGGCATTTTTCCGGCTTGGCAAGACAAATCCCATCTTATCCATCGCCGCGGCGGGCCAGTTTGCCCGCTCACGTCAATCAACCGATGCAATTGAGTGGTGAATTAGTCCTGTGCGCGCTTTGTGGAACTGTTTCAACTTGATAAACATGAGTCGGCGCAATGCGCAATCACGCTCGGCCGGTCCGCCGGGGCGCATATCGAGGACTGGATGACAAAAGCGAACGGGACGGCCGACCCTTACAGGCCGGTGGTGGTGAACGGACAGCGACCGGGAACGGCGCTTCGCCTCTTTCTGCTCGCGCTCGCGCTGGTCGCGGCGGCGGCGGCTTTCGTCTGGTTTCGAGACCAGCTGGAAAACGAAATGGTGCTCGGCATCCTCGGCGTCCTGGCAATGGCGGGCATCTTCTTTCTGGTGTCGAGCATAGTCGGCTTCGTGGAGGTGATGCCGCAGAACCGCACCGACACTGTCTCGCGCGCCGTGCTGGACACGATGCCCGAAGGCGTGCTGATCACCGATCGCAAGGGCCGCGCCGTCTACGCCAACGCCGCTTACGGCCGCCTGACCGGCGCCGACCCGGCGGCGGGGCCCGTCACGATCGAGCATCTCCTCTCGCGCAGCCGCGAATCCACCGAAGCGGTCTATCGCCTCACCAATGGTCTGGTCGAAGGCAAGTCCGGTTATGAAGAGTTCCGACTGGCGCGACCGCTCGGCCAGACCGTGTCGGACAACGAGCCCGCCTGGTGGTACCGGCTGAAGGCGAGGCCGGTCGAGATCGAGGACGAACCGGGCGGCCCCTTCTTCCTCTGGGAAATCGCCGATACGACGGGCGAACGCGGCGAGCAGGAAAAATATTTTCGCGAATTGCAGAACGCCATCGACTATCTCGACCATGCGCCGGCCGGCTTCTTCTCGGCGGGGCGGAAGGGCGAGATCCTCTATCTCAACGCCACTTTGGCCGACTGGCTCGATATCGACCTCACCCGGTTCCGTCCCGGCTCGCTGTCGATCCGCGACATCTGCGCCGGCGAAGGCCTGACCAGGCTCGAGACGATCCATCCCGAACCCGGCCAGAACCGCACCGAAACGCTCGATCTCGATTTCCGAAAGCTGGACGGCCGCTCGGCGCCGGTGCGGATCATCCATCGCGTCTCGGCCGCCAAGGACGGCGCACCGGGCGAAAGCCGCACCATCGTGCTGAAGCGGGTCCAGGACGAGGCGGCGTCGGAGGATTCCTCGGCGGCCCAGCGCTTCAACCGATTCTTCAACAACACGCCGATGGCCATCGCCTCGGTCGACGGCGACGGCCGGATTCTCCGCACCAACACCCAGTTCATGAAGCTGTTCGCGAGCCTGAAGACTCCGGAAGGCGCCGATGGCCAGGACCTGTTTTCCGTGGTGGCGGAGACCGAACGCGACAAGCTCGCCGCCGCGCTGCATGCCGCCAAGGATTTCAAGGCCGATATCGAGCCGGTCGACGCACGCCATCCGGCGGACGAAAGCCGGTATTTTCGCTTCTACATCAACGCGGTGATCGACCAGTCCGACCAAGCGCCCGAGGAAGCGGCCATCGTCTACGCCGTGGAGACGACGCAGCAGAAGGCGCTGGAAACCCAGATGGCGCAGACGCAGAAGATGAACGCGGTGGGCACCCTGGCGGGCGGCATCGCGCACGACTTCAACAATGTGCTGACCGCCATCCTTCTGTCGTCGGACCATCTTCTGCTGCAGGCGCGGCAATCGGATTCCTCTTTCGCCGATCTCATGGAAATCAAGCGCAACGCCAACCGGGCCGCGGTGCTGGTGCGCCAGCTTCTCGCCTTCTCGCGCAAGCAGACGCTGAGGCCGGCGGTCATCAATCTCACCGACGCGATCGGCGATCTCCGCATGCTGGTGACCCGCATGCTCTCGGGCACGAATGTGAAGCTCGAGATCGATTACGGCCGCGATCTCTGGCCCGTGAAAACGGATCTTTCGCAATTCGAGCAGGTGATGGTCAACCTGTCGGTCAACGCCCGCGACGCCATGCCCGGCGGCGGCACGCTGACGATCCGCACGCGCAACCTGCCGGCCTCCGAGGCCGCCGTTGCGCCGTTCAGGGGCCTGCCGGTCGAAGACTATGTGGTGATCGACGTGGTCGACACAGGCACGGGCATCGCGCCCGATATCATGGACAAGATCTTCGAACCCTTCTTCACCACCAAGGATGTGGGCAAGGGCACGGGCCTCGGCCTGTCGATGGTCTATGGCATCATCAAACAGTCGGGCGGTTATGTGTTTCCGGAGTCGGAAGTCGGCAAAGGCACGGTCTTCCACATCTTCCTGCCGCGGCATATTCCGCAAGAGGTTCCGGCCGGCGACGTCGCGGCGAATTCAAATGTCGCCGCAGTTCCCGCCGCTGCGCCGCAGCCTCCGCAGGAGGAGCCCGATCTCACCGGAAATTCCGCCGTCGTGCTGCTGGTCGAAGACGAAGAAGCGGTCCGCCGCGGCGGCAAGCGCATGCTGGAGACGCGCGGCTATACCGTGCACGAGGCCGGCTCCGGCGTCGAAGCGCTCGAAATCCTCGACGAGCTCGACGGTCAGGTCGACGTCGTCGTCTCGGATGTGGTGATGCCCGAGATGGACGGCCCGACGCTGCTCAAGGAAATCCGCCAGCGCTGGCCGGACATGAAGTTCGTCTTCGTCTCCGGCTTCGCCGAAGACGCCTTCGCGCGGAACCTGCCGGAAGGCTCCAAGTTCGGCTTCCTGCCGAAACCCTTTTCGCTCAAGCAGCTCGCCACCACCGTGCGCGAAATGCTCGACAGCTGAGAGACGATATGACGGAAGACGCCCGCATCGACGATCTCCTCGCCTTCTGGTTCGCGGGGGCATGGAAGAGAAATGGTTCAACGGCGGCGCGGCGTTCGACGAAGAGCTGGAAAGCCGGTTCGCCGCGTTGCATGACCAGGCCTGCACGGGCAGGCTGGACGCCTGGACGCAGTCGCCGAAAGGCGCACTGGCGATGATCATCCTGCTCGATCAGTTGTCGCGCAATCTGCATCGCGGCACGCCGCGCGCCTTCGCCGAGGATCGCAAGGCGCTGTCGCTGGCGCTCGAGGCGCTCGAGAAGGGTTGGGACCACGAATTTCCGGACCGGGAACGACAGTTCTTCTATCTGCCCCTGATGCACAGCGAAGACCCGGACCATCAGCAGACCTGCGTCGCGCTCTACGAGGCGATCGACAACGAGAACGCGCTGAAATTCGCCCGGGAGCATCTGGATATCATCGAGCGCTTCGGTCGCTTTCCACATCGCAACGACGTGTTGGGGCGCGAGAGCACCGACGAGGAGGAAGAGTTCCTCAAGCAGCACAAGGGGTTTTGAACGGCAGACGGGACTCTGGCGTCGAATTATTTGCGCCGGCCTCGCTTTATCCGCATCGCTCCCGGGGATAGTGTCGCAAAACCTTCACACGATTCACCGGATCCTTCCCCATCATGCCTTTGGATGTCGTCTTTCTCGTTCTGGTGGGCGCGGCCTTTCACGCGACCTGGAACGCCCTGGTCAAATCGGGGTCCGACAAGCAACTCGATTCCAGCATGATCGCGCTGGGCGCCTCGGTCGCTTCACTTTGCGCCCTGCCCTTCCTGCCGATGACGCTGCCGCATCCCGAAGCCTGGCCCTATATCCTGGCGTCGATCTGCATCCACTTCACCTATTATCAGCTGGTCGGCGCGGCCTACCGCTTCGGCGATATCGGACTGGTCTACCCGCTGATGCGCGGCGTCGCGCCGCTGATCGTGGCCACGACGAGCGGAACGGTTCTGGCGGAAACATTGTCTCCGATGATGTATGCCGGCGTAATCGCCATCTCGGCCGGCGTGCTGACGCTGGCGGCGGAAGCGCGCAGCGGCAATATGAAGGCGGCCGGCGTCGCCATTCTCAACGCCTTCGTCATCGCCGCCTACACCTATGTCGACGGGCTCGGCGCGCGCGCGGCCGGCGACCCGATCACCTATACGATCTGGATCTGCATTCTGCCGCCGCTCCTGCTGTTTTCCTTCGCCTTTTTCATGCGCGGCGTCAGGCCGGTCCTGGCTCACGTCCGCCGCACCTGGCGGCGCGGCCTGTTCGGGGGCGCCGGATCCGTGGCGTCCTATGGTCTTGCGCTTTACGCCATGACGAAGGCGCCGATCGCAGCGGTCGCGGCGCTGCGCGAAACCTCCATTCTGTTCGCCCTGGTGATTTCAGTTGTGTTTCTCAAGGAAAAGGCCAGCGTCTGGCGTTACATCGCCGGCGGCGTGATCGCGCTGGGCGCGCTGATCATGAAATTGGGATAGGCGGCGCCCCGCCTATCCGATGACCATGCTCACCAGCTGTATTTCAGCGAGCCGAGCACCGTGCGGCCCTGAGCGAAATAGCAATAGCCGTCGGTGCAGACCTCGTCGCGCTTGTCGAAGACGTTCTTGACGCTGATGGAAGCCTTCAGGCCATCGGCGCGCCTGAACTGCTTGCCGATGTCGAAATTGAGCGCCGCGTCGAGATAGATCCTGTCTTCGTTTTCTGTGGTGTTGGTGGTGTCCTTGAAGGACTTGCCGGCATAACGCAGGCCCAGACCGCCGCTCAGCCCATCCATGAAGCCGCCTTCCTGGACCGTGTAATTGCCCCATAACGAGGCGCTGTGCAGCGGCGTGGTCGAGGGCCGGTTGCCGACTTCGGCAGGATTTGTGGATTCGGTGATTTCTGCGGCGTTGTAATTGTAGCCCGCGATCAGATCGAAGCCATTGCTGAAGGCCTTGCGGGCCTCGATCTCAACGCCGTTGGACGTCACCTCGCCCAGAGCGCGGTAGTAGTAGCCGACCGTATCGTTGGAGCCGGCATAGGTGGCGGCATCGGACTGGACCATGTGATAATAAGCAAGATTGACGGCGTAATCGGCGCCGTCCGGCCGGAATTTGACGCCGGCTTCGAATTGTTCGCCGGTCATCGGCGTCAGAAGCGCGCCGCCTTCGTCCCGATAGGATTGCGGCACGAAGGACGTCGCATAGCTGACATAGGGGGCGAGGCCGCTGTCGAAGCGATAGAGAAGACCGGCCTGATACGATAGAGCGCTGTCGCTGCCCTCGCCCGTCTCGACGCCCGCCGCGTCATCCCATGTCGTCTGCTTGATCCAGTCGTTGCGTAGTCCGAGCACGGCTGTCCAGCCGCCGAAGGTGATCTGGTCCTGTGCATAGACGCCGATCTGGCGCTGGTCGCTACCGGTCAACGAGGTCAGTTCCGGCGTGGGCCCGGACACGCCGGTCGACGGCTTGTCGAGATCGAGGTCGAAATCTGGGCTCACGACGCCGTAACCGAGGCCGAAACTGGAATTGATCCAGGTTGCGTCGAGGCCCGCGGTGAGCTTGTGTTCGAGAGGTCCGGTGTCGACAGCGCCCGAAAGGCGGTTGTCCGCCTGATAGACATTCATGTGATCGGAGACGCCGACCGGATAGCGGCTCATGACGCCGGTCGCTTCGTCCGTAGCACTGACTTCGAGATAGCGGCTGTCGAGGTCCATGACGCTGTAGCGCACATGCTGGCTGAACTTCACGCCATTGTCGAATTCATGCTCGAACATGTAGCCGGTCTGCAGTTGCGAGACCTTCTGATAATCGTAGTCCGGATCACTATAGCGCAGGATTTCGCCGCCATAGTCGAAGCCCTGGACATTGGTGTCGGTCTCGTCCTTCTGGCCGATCGCGTAGACTGTCAAGGACGTCGCGTCGTCCGGCGCCCATTGGAAGGACGGCGCCAGCATGAGCCTGTTGTCGGCGATGTCATAGCTCGTGTCGCCGCGCCGGGCGACGCCGACCACCCGCCAGGAAAAGGCGTCGTTGGATTGCGAGACGTCGCCGTAATCCAGCGCAAGCTGCGCGCGTCCATAGCTGCCCCATTGAGTCTCGACCTCGCCATGCTGCAAACCGTCGGCCATTTTCGAGACGCGGTTGACGATGCCGGCGACGCTGGAGCCGCCATAGAGCACGGAGACCGGACCCTTGATCACTTCGACCCGCTCCAATCCGTAGACGTCGGTGCGGAACGTGCCGTAATTCATATAGGGCTGGCGAAGCCCGTCGCGGAAATCGCCCGTGGTGACGGTGGCGTAACCGCGAATGCTGATCTGATCGAAACGCGGATCGAAGCCGTATTGGCCGGTCTGGACGCCGGCCGCATAGTTGACCGCGTCGATCATGTCGTTGACGGCGCGCTCGTCCAGTTCCTTGCGGGTGATCACGGCCACGCTGCGCGGCGTGCGCGACAGCGGCGCGCTGTCTTTCAAGACGGAGTCCGACGTTTCCGGCGCGATCGTGTCATTGTCCCTCGCGCGGCCCTCCGCAGCCGCCCGCGGGCCCTTGCCGGCGCTCGAGACGACGATCTTCTCCAGAACGGTCGGCGTTTCCGCATCCTGCGCCTGCGCAGCCGATGCGGCCAGCGCCGCCGTCAGCGCCAGAAGCGATGCGCGGCCCGCGAGCCGAAGCCCGAATCGGGCTGATTTTTCTCTAGACATGGCGTCCCTTCTTCTTTTTTGCACGCCTCTCCCGTGAGAGAGGCTGAAGACAGAGGACGGTTCGGGCAATCGGCATGGGTCTTCTAGGAAAGCTATCGGGACATCGCATCCCAGATAGAAGCGCTCCATAACAGGAGTCAATATATCAACTTATAAAGCCTGATTTCGGCCTTTATCGAGCCCAACGAACGAAAATCGATGCGGTTTCATGTTACCACACATCTAATCATCTGATTTTACTAAGTAATATTTTGAGCGCCGGAGTTCTCCGATCTTGATATCGGGGAAACTCTGCCGTATAAGCCCGGCAACGTCGCTCCTCACTAGGCGACGTCAATTTTTGCAGGGCTCCGGCGCTGCAAAGCAAGCAACAAAAAACGCCCCTTGCCTTCGGGCATTGGGGATCCAACACGAAAGAACAGACATATGTCCACCTTCGTTCAGAAGCCGGCAGAAGTCGAGAAGAAGTGGGTCCTGATCGACGCCGAAGGCCTCGTCGTCGGCCGTCTCGCTTCCATCATCGCCAATCGTCTCCGCGGCAAGCACAAGCCGACCTTCACCCCGCATGTCGACGACGGCGACAACGTCATCGTCATCAATGCCGACAAGGTCGTCTTCACCGGCAAGAAGTACACCGACAAGAAGTTCTACTGGCACACCGGCTATCCCGGCGGCATCAAGGAGCGCACCATGCGCCAGACCCTTGAAGGTCGTTTTCCGGAGCGCGTGCTCGAAAAGGCCGTGGAACGCATGGTTCCGCGTGGCCCGCTCGGCCGTCGCCAGATGAAGAACCTCAAGGTTTACGCCAGCGCCACCCATCCGCATGAAGCTCAGCAGCCGGTCGTTCTTGACGTCGCCAAGCTGAACGACAAGAACACGAAAAGAGGCTGATCATGGCTGACCTTTCCGCCCTCAAGGATATCGCCACCACGACCGAAGCCGCTGCTCCGGTTCACGTTCGCAAGGTCGACTCGCTCGGCCGCGCTTACGCCACCGGCAAGCGCAAGGATGCGGTCGCACGCGTCTGGGTCAAGGCCGGCTCCGGCAAGATCGTCGTCAACGGCAAGGACTACACGGCGTACTTCGCCCGTCCGGTGCTGCAGATGATCCTGCGTCAGCCGATCTTCGCAGCTGCCCGCGACGGCCAGTTTGACATCATCGCCACCGTCGCCGGCGGCGGTCTGTCCGGCCAGGCCGGCGCTGTGCGCCACGGCCTCTCCAAGGCCATGACCTACTTCGAGCCGGGTCTGCGCCCGGTCCTGAAGAAGGCCGGCTTCCTGACTCGCGACAGCCGCGTGGTCGAGCGCAAGAAGTATGGCCGCGCCAAGGCCCGTCGTTCGTTCCAGTTCTCGAAGCGTTGATCGCTTCGCCGCTGGCGGAAATTGCAAAGGCCGGGCTTTCGCCCGGCCTTTGTCGTTATCCATCTCGGAGACGGTGTCAGGCGGCGCGAGCGGATGCGCCGTTGACGTTTGCGGGAGCGCGCAGAACGGGCGCATGGCAGACCAGCGCCGCTTCGATGCAGGACGCGATGAAGGCTTCTCGCGCCACCTCGACGGGCGCGGCGCGGCAGAGCGCGGCGCGGCACTGGGTGATCGCATTCTCGTAGTGACGGCCCTTGCGGACGGGCCATTCGTTTTCGAGAAAATCGAGCGCGTCATAGGCGCCGGCAAAATGCCTGAAAGCCCCGTTCTGCAACTGGACGGTGATCGTTTGACGCCAAGGAATATCGTTGATCTGCATGATAGTTCTCCCAAACAGGACGCTTTCAGCGCGCCGCTGCATTCGTCTTTTTTCGCTCATCGAACATCCTCGGATGACGCCTCGTGTTCGTGTGCGAGCGGACCATTAACCCGCTTGGCCGCTGCCCGGTTCCCTGCAATATGAAGAAAATCCTAGCCGAGGTCCGACCATGGCCGAAACGTCCTCTCCCTTCGCAGCCCTGCCCGAGCCGCCTTATTTCGTGGTGATCTTTTCGTCGCTTCGCCGCCACGGCGACGACGGCTATGGCGCCATGGCCGAACATATGGTCGAGCTCGCCGCGCGCCAGCCGGGCTATCTCGGCGTGGAAAGCGTGCGAGGCGCGGACGGCTTCGGCGTGACCAACTCCTTTTGGAAAGACGAAGACAGCATCCGCGCCTGGAAGCGCGACGTCGATCACCTGCATGCGCAGAGCCAGGGGCGGCAGCGCTGGTACACGCGCTACGCCGTGCGGGTCGCCCGGGTGGAGCGCGCCTATTCCTTCACAGCTGACACGGATGGTTGACCGGTTCCGCTGGCTTTTTTACCCTCGTCGCACATTTTAAGGAAGTCGGAGCAGCATCCGTGAAGAAGAGCATAGACAACGCCTTTACCGCCAAATCCCTCAAGAGCGCCGCCACGGACCCGACTTACGCCGGCGCGCTGTCCTTCATGCGTCGCAAATATACCAAGAGCCTGACCGGCGTAGATGCGGTCGTCTGGGGAATCCCGTTCGACGCCGCGGTCTCGCATCGGCCTGGCGCGCGTTTCGGGCCTCGCGCCATCCGTGAGGCGTCGTCCATCTTCGACAACGATCCGCAATATCCGTTTCATCGCGATCTGTTCGAGGCCATGGCGGTGATCGATTACGGCGATTGCCTGTTCGACTACGGCGACCACCAGAAGACGCCTCCGACGATCGAGAAGGAAGCCGCTAAGATCCTGAAATCGAGCGCCTTCCTGCTGTCGCTCGGCGGCGATCATTATGTGACCTGGCCCGTTCTGAAGGCGCACGCCGCCAAACACGGACCGCTCGCTCTGGTGCAGTTCGACGCCCATCAGGATACCTGGTTCGACGAGGACAGGCGCATCGATCACGGGTCCTTCGTGGCGCGGGCGGCGCGCGACGGCGTCATCGATACAGACCACTCCATTCAGATCGGCATCCGCACGCATGCGCCGGAGGATTGCGGCATCAGGATCGTCTATGGCCATGAGGTCGAAGAGATGTCGGCGACCGAGATCGCCGAGGCGATCATCGCCCGGGTCGGGGATCGCCCCTGCTACGTGACGTTCGACATCGATTGCCTCGATCCCGCCTATGCGCCTGGCACGGGCACGCCGGTGGCCGGCGGCCCGTCAAGCGCCAAAATGCTGTCGGTGCTGCGCAAGCTCGGCGCGCTCGACATCAAAGGCGGGGATGTGGTGGAAGTGTCGCCGCCCTATGACCACGGGCTCGTCACGGCCATCGCCGGCGCGAGCGTCGCCATGTATCTGCTCGGTCTCCGCGCGGAGAAGCTGGCGGCCGGCTGAGGCTCAGTCGACCACCAGCAAGCCAGCCTGATTTCTGGCGGCGAGATGCCGATCCACGGCGCCCCGCTCCACGCAGAGATGCATGCGTCCGTCGCAACGCCGGCTCAGGGCGGCGAGATCGTCGAAGACGGCGGATTTCGGCAGGGTCGTCGCCGCCAGGATCCGCGCCGGCAGATAGGCCGCATCGATCCGCTCGCCGAGTTTGGCGTAATCGACTGTCGCGCCAAATCCGTGCAAGGCGAAGAACGTCTCGTACATCTTGGCGCGGAAATCGGTGGTTTCGCGGCCGAGATTGTCGGGATCTACGAAGCGCTTGGTGGCCGTGGCCTGATGGTCGCCGAACTCCGCGACGACAGCGCCGCGAGGGCCGGGATCCGTGCGCCTCTGCTCCAGAAACGCCGCCATGTCGCGACGACTGACCACCACGCGCCGGGCATATTCGTCCAACTCTGCATCATCAGACACGGATGGGAGGCCGACGGAGTCGGCTGCCGGCAAGTGGGTCGTGAACGGCCCATGCGTAAACATGGTCTGCATGGAGATGAACAGCGGCCGGCCATCGGTCTTGCGATGCTCGGCCACCAGTTTCCGGACGAAGTCGAAGTAATCCCGGTCGCGCGTGCCGAACGAACCGAGCTTCATCGCATCCGCGTCATAGACATTCTCGAAGCCGAGCGATTTCAGGAACGGACCTTCGTTCACCGAGCGATAGCGCAACGTCATCAGGGCGATGGTGCGATAGCCGCAATCGGCGAGAAGACGCGGGAGCGAATGGCGCACGCGCCCTTCCATGACGGCGTTGACATAGGGCGCCTGCCAGCCGAAATCGGCGGTGGAGAGACCGGTCAGCACCGAAAAATTGGTCATCCAGGTGCCGGCGCCGAACGTCTCCACATTCATCGCCCGCACCTGCCCATCGCCGGAACGGAAGGATGCGCGGACATCCTCAGGCAGCGCGAGATCGGGGCCGAGCGCCGCCGGAGCCTGGCTTTCGGACAAGACGAGGAAGAAATCCGCCTTGTCCTCGGCGCGACCGCAGATGGGCGCCGCAGAAAGATCGACCGTCGGCTTGGCCGCGAGGAAATGTTCCCGGATCGGCGCGGGCCCGGTCAGGTGTCGGATATGGCCGAAAGAAAAATAGAGCGCGGAGGCGTTGTAGCCGGCGGTGAAAGGCAGGTAGTCGGAATCGAAGGTCTGGGCGCGTGGATAGGTCGCCACGCTGAGCGCGATCGCCAGCGGAAGGAGAGACAGACGCGGCGGAAGCATCACGAAGACCGGGCGCTCCATCCTGAACACCACGATCAAGAGGACCGCGACCACGACGACGGCGGCGAGCGCCGCCAAGCCGAGCATCGGATAATATTCGACAAGGAACGAGAACAGATCCCCATCCCTGGCTGTGAACAGGAGGTCGTAGATGTGCAGAGCCATTCCGTTGAGCGCATGCTTCACAAAGGACGCCAGCCCCTGGAGCACAGTCAGGGAAACCGCCGTCATGGTCGAGAAGACCGGTCTGCGACTGACGATGAACACCGCCGCCGCAATGATGCCGGTCACCGCAAAGACATAGGGGATATAGGCCCATCGCGAGTCCATGTAGCGGACAAAGGCGAAGAGGCCGATGCAACTCGCGCCTATCGCGAAGATTTGCGTGGCGGTGGGCAGTCCGAGCAGTCTCGCATGCGACATGGTAAGCATGGCGTTCCTCAACTCAAAGGCGCTGTCATAAATTTGTCATGCCCGTGAAACGCCAATTTTGCAAACCTGGGGTCCTATGGCGTTGAGTCACGGTTAATCCGCCGGTATATGCGGTTGCGAAAACCAGTTTCGTCGGTCGCTGCATGGCGCCGATGCATCAAAATGAAACAGGACGGATTCGATGAGCGCGAAAATCTTCATAGACGGCGAACATGGCACAACCGGATTGCAGATCCGCGCGCGCATGGCCGAGCGCCGCGATGTCGAGCTTCTGTCGATTCCCGAAACGGAACGCCGCAACGCCGCGATGCGCGAGGATCTGCTCAACAGCGCCGATATCGCGATTCTCTGCCTTCCGGACGATGCGTCGAAAGAAGCGGTGGCGATGACGGCGGCCAACCCGAAAGTCCGGATCATCGACACCTCCACCGCCTTCCGTGTGCATCCCGACTGGGCCTATGGCTTTGCGGAAATGGATCCGGCGCAGGCGGACAAGATCCGTGCGGCGCGCTATGTCGCCAATCCCGGCTGCTATCCGACCGGCGCGATCGGCCTGATCCGCCCGTTGCGCATGGCGGGCTTGCTTCCGGCCTCTCATCCCCTCACCGTCAACGCCGTCTCCGGCTATACCGGCGGCGGCAAGCAGCTGATCGCGCAGATGGAGGACGAGGGCCACGCGGACCACATCGCCTCGCCGCACTTCCTCTATGGCCTGCCGCTCACGCACAAGCATGTGCCTGAAATGCGAGAACATGGACTACTCGACCGTTCGCCGCTGTTCTCGCCCTCGGTCGGCCGCTTCCCCAGGGCATGATCGTGCAGGTTCCGTTGTTCCGCGATCAGCTGGCCGCCGGCGCGAGCGTCGAAAGCGTGCATGCGGCGCTGACGGCCCACTACGCCGGTCAGTCGATCGTCGAGGTCGTGGCGCTCGACGTCTCGGCGAAGATGGCGCGCGTCGACGCGGTCGAACTCGCCGGCAAGGACACGATGAAGCTGTTCGTTTTCGGTCAACCCGATGGCGAACACATCAATCTCGTGGCGTTGCTCGACAATCTCGGCAAGGGCGCATCCGGCGCGGCCGTTCAGAACATGGACCTCATGCTCGCCGCATGAGCTGAACGGCGCTCGCTAAAATATAGGTAGTGCGAATTGTTGCAATTCCGCACCACCTGTTTACATGTTACGCAGCGTGATCTGAATTGCGCCGCCGAGGGCTTATGCGCTCCATCATCGCGAACATGATGTTCGACGTCATCGACCGGCTGGACAAAATGTCCAGCGAGGAACAGGCCTTCGCGGAACTGCGCAAGGTCGCGGATTTCTTCGGCCTCAACGCGTTCGCCATTTCCGGCATACCCGAGCCGCACGAGAAGATGGACCCGTACGTGCTTCTGAACGGCTGGCCGTCTGAATGGGCGGCGCGCTATCTCGAGCGGCAATATTTCCGAATCGACCCGGTGATCCAGCGCACGCTGCTGTCGGACAACGCCTTCGTCTGGTCCGACGCTCTCGATCCCGCCAGCGTGGACAAGCGGTCGCTCGATTTCATGGGCGAGGCGCGCGACTTCAAATTCATCGACGGTTTCTCGGTGCCGATCCATTCGATCATGGGTTTCCGCGCCATCGTCACCTATGCGGCCGAGAAGGTCGACATGCCGCAGGAAGGCCGCAGCGCCCTGCACATGATATCCATCTACGCGCACAACAAGATCAAGGAACTCAAGAGCGGCAACAAGCCGCAACTGATCAAGCGCAGCATTCAGCTGACGCCGCGGGAGCGGGAATGCATTTCCTGGTGTTCGGAGGGCAAGACGGCCTGGGAAATCTCAACGATCCTCGGGATTTCCGAGCGCACCGTGTCGCATATCCTTGAAAATGCGCAGCGCAAGATGAACACAACCAATCGCGTCCAACTGGTTGCCGAGGCGCTGCGCGCCGGGTTAATCAAGTGATTAAAGGCTAGATCGGCGCTGTCAACTAGGTAAAACACCCCATAGCCGGGTTTCGTAAACCCGCAGAGACTCTCTCCTATTCAACGGGAGTCTCTAATGCTCAAGATTATTACTTCACAAAACATCGATGAAAACGCAACGCTCATGGAAAATGTTTGGCGTTTCCGCCACACGCAATTCGTGGAGCGATTGGGATGGCGCGAGCTCAATTCGGAAGACGGCCGCGAGCGCGACCGCTTCGACGATGACGACGCCATCCATCTAGTGGCGGCGCGCGGCGAAACGGTCGTCGGTTATACGCGCCTGTTGCGCACTTCGGGTCCGCATCTGCTGCGCGACGTCTATCCCGACCTCATGCAGGGCAGATCCTGGCCACAGGAGGCCGACATCTACGAATGGACGCGCTGCATCTCCGACCAAAACGCCGGCCAGTTCGGGGAGGTGCAGGCGTCGCATCTCTTGATCACCGGCGTGCTCGAATTCAGCCTGTCGGCCGGCATTCGCGGACTGGTGGTCGAGACCCATCCCAAGCTGGTCACCTGGATGCTCGAAACCGGCTACGAAGTCGAAACGCTGGCGCCGCCGCGCGACATCAACGGCGTGCCTGTCGTCGCCGTCCATATCGGCATGACGGAGAAGGCGCTGAAGCGGCATCGCACGATGTTCGGCATTCGCGGCAGCGTGCTCGATATCGACGAGGATCTCATCAATCCCGTCACCCGCGTGGGCCTCGTCCGTCCTTATGGTCAGCGCATCGACACGAACGAGTTGGAAGTCGCCTTCCGCGCCGACGTCGATTTCACAGCCATGCGGGAAAGCTCCGGCTCGCGCTCCAACTGAGCCGTCAGGCGCGAGCAACGCCTGCACTGCGCGGATATTCGCCGAAATATCCGCGCAGATTGGCGACCGCAAATCCGAGGATGACGACCGCAAAACCCTGGTGGGCCAGCGCCAGGCCAATATCGACATGCGTCAGAAGCGTGGCCACGCCGAGGCCAGCCTGCAGAAACACCATGCCGAACAGGATCACCGAACGATTGGCGTGCGTCGTTCCCGGCAGGCTCCGCAGGAGCCAGACCATGTTGGCGAGGGCTAGAACGAACATCAGATAGGCGTTCATCCGGTGCACGAACTGCACCGTCTTGATATTCTCGAACAGATTGTGCCAGAGCGGCTTCATCACGCCGAGCCCTTCCGGAATGAAAGCGCCGTCGATCAGCGGCCAGGTGTTGAAAGCGAGGCCCGCGTCCAGCCCCGCCACCAGCGCGCCGAGATAGATCTGCAGGAGCACCAGAAACAGCAAGCCGCCCGCCGCTTTCGCCTGCGGGCTCTGCGGCAGCGCGCGGCCGTGATGCGGCGCGAGTCCGCGCCACACCCAGGCGATGGAAGCGAAAATCAGGCAGGCCACCGTCAGATGAACCGCCAATCGGTATTGGCTGACATCGACGCGTTTGGCGAGGCCGGAGGACACCATCCACCAGCCGATCGCGCCCTGCAGCCCGCCGAGCGCGAGAATGCCGACCAGCGGCCAGCGCAGCGATTTCTCGCCGCCCGGTCACCCAGAAAAACACCAGCGGCGCGCCGAAGATGATCCCGATCGATCGGGCGATCAGCCGGTGCGCCCACTCCCACCAGAAGATGGTCTTGAACTCGTCCAGCGTCATGCCCTTGTTGATCTGGCTGTATTCCGGGATCTGCTTGTAAAGGGCGAACTCCTCTTCCCATTCGGCGACGCTCAGCGGCGGGATCGCGCCGTGAATGGGCTTCCATTCGGTGATGGACAGACCCGAATCGGTGAGGCGGGTCGCACCGCCCACCAGCACCAACGCAAGGATTGCTAGAAGCACGAAGCCGAGCCATGCGCGGACGGCGCGGCGATTGGCCTCGCCGCGGTCAGAACGCTTGTCCGCGCCCTCATGGGCGGTTATGGCTGTATCGATCATGACGGGTCATCCTTTTGCGTCAAGCTCTGCTATAACATGTACGAGCCTGGCAAGACCCATAAGCGGGATGTGAGACAAAATGCCCAAGACGCTTCGCAAACTGATCGGTGTGGTGCTGATCATCGCCTTGGTGCTGATCTATGCGCTCGTCGCCACCACGGTGGCCGCGGCCACGCTCGGCGCCGCGCATTGGAGCATCCACCTGCTCTATTTCCTCGTCACGGGCCTTCTCTGGATCTTGCCGGCCATGGCCATCATCAAATGGATGGAGCGGCCCGATCGCCCCAAGGCTTGACCGAGGCTGTGCAAGATAACCCAGCGTTAACCGCGCTTTTTCAAAAAGGCGCAGATTCACCCGAAGATTCAGTCTTTGTTGGCCAAACCAGGCCTATAACGCCTCAAATTCTCGTGATGGGAGTGTTGGGCCGTGTTGGCGGGACAGTCGAGGGCTAGTTACGTGGACATCACCGAAGGGGAGATGCCGCAGATCGCGAAGGAAACGCCGAAAGGCGCCTCCGGCGTTTCCCTGAGCGTTCATACGGACATGGAGCCGTTCGAGGCGGAATGGCGCGCGCTCGAAGCCGAAGCCCACAATTCCCCGCATCAGGCTTACGACTATTGCCGCGCGTGGCGCGACAATTTCGAGCGACCGTTGCGGATCGTCGTCGGCCGAATGGACGGCCGCCTCGCCTTCCTGCTTCCGCTGGAAATCACACGCGGCCGGCTCTTCACGCGCGCCCAGTTCGTCGGCGCCGAACATTCCAACATCAACACCGGCCTTTTCTCGTCCGAATTCCTGACGCGCGCCAGTCGCTCGACCATGGACGCCATCGCTGCGGATATGCGCGATGCGCTAGCCGGGGTCGACTGCATCGTGTTGACGAACATGCCGGGCCTGTGGCGCGATACGGTGATGCCCTTTACGCTGTTGCCGCATATCGCCAATCAGAATCACGCTTTCCAGCTTCGGATGAAGGCGAATTTCGTCGAGACTCTCGCCCAACTCAACGCCAAGCGCCGTCGCAAGAAATATAGCGTCGGCCATCGCCGTCTCGAAACACTGGGCGGATACGACCATATCGTGGCGACGACGTCCGAAGAAAAGCACGCCCTGCTCGATATGTTCTTCGAGCAGAAGGCAGCGCGGCTCGCCGAATTCGGTCTGCCGAACGTCTTCGCCTGCCCCAAGACGCGCGCCTTCCTGCATGGGACTCTCGATGCGCCGCAGGACGACGCGAATTTCCCGCTGCGCATGCATGCGCTGCGCATGACGGGGGAGACTTCGCGGGCGAAACGCCGGCGATTGCAGGACTGACGCGCAAGGGCGACCATGTGATCGTGCAGTTCTGCTCGATCGGTTCGGGCCCGACGACGGATGCGAGCCCCGGCGAACTCCTGTTTCACCTGATGATCGAGCAGTACAACAAGGACGGCGCCGGTCTCTTCGATTTCGGCATCGGCGACATGCCGTTCAAGCGCTCCTGGTGCACCGACGAGACGGTTCAGATCAATGTGGCGATTCCGGTGACGCCCGTCGGCAGGCTGGCGGCGCTGAAGGAAGAAACCGCCACGCGGCTCAAAACCATGATCAAGCAGAACCCGGCGCTCTACCAGCTCCTGCAACGAATCCGCTCACGCTCGCACACGGCGCCCGTCGTCGAGGAATAACGGCGGGCCAAGTCCGTTGCGCCGATCAGGCGGCGCGGCGGCGCTTTTCCGCGCCGACAGGATGGGACGACGACAGCATCAGCATGACGTCTTCGAAACCGGCGTCGAGGAAGGCGGTCGCCGTCTCCTCGATTTCGGCAGGCTCGACATCGACGCCCGACAGGATGATGTCGATGTCGCCTGCCCTGGCGATACGGCTGACGGCGCGCGGATCGGCGGCGCCGCAATCCACGATCACGCAATCATAGGCGCGGGCGAGACCGCCGAGCACCAGCGCGATGCGCTCGACGCCGCGCATGGCCTGGCGGGGATCGGCGTCGCCCTGCGGCACGATATGGGCGTCGCTGTCGACATCGGCATGGATGATCTCGCTGTAAGCGGCCTCTCCGACCAGCAGATTGGTGACGCCTGGCAAAGAGCGCTGTTCGGCCATCAACTGGGTCGAGATGGCGGAGCCGGTCATGTCAACCACCACCACGCGCGCGCCGCTCACGGCCATCAGGCGCGCCAGCCCCACCACGGCGGCCGAACCTTCGTCGCCGGATAGCGACACCGACGCGACCAAGGGAATGCGGGCCTTGATCAGATGGTCCGCAACGGCCTCGCGCGAAAATTCGTCATCGACCGGAGATGCAGCATCCGCGCTCGGCGCGAGTTCCTCGTCCTCCTGATCCTCGTCGTCTTCGATGGTCAGCAGGCTCTTGGACGCGGCCGGCTTGGCGACCGCGGCGACAGGGGTCGCGACAGGCTCGGCGCGAAGAGCGGGCTTCACGAATTCGGCCTGCGGCGCGGGCGTCCGCTCCTCGTCCTCCTCGATATCCGCCTCGTAGCGGACGGGTCGGATGGCGCGGCCGGAGAACAGTTCCGTCAGCAGAATGAAGACCGAGCTCAACACGAAACCGGCCAGCGCGGTGACGATGGTGATCGGCAGCGTCTTGGGGAAATAGGGCTCGGTCGGCATCGGCGCGCGCGAAATGATGCGGGCGTCGGCCGGCGTGGCGTTCATATCCTTTTCGCTCATCGCCTCGCGATAGCGGGAGAGATAGGTTTCGAGCAGCTGGCGCTGGGCGGCCGCTTCGCGCTCCAGCGCATTCAGCCCGACCCGCTTTTCCTGAGAGGTCGCGGTGTCCGCCTTAACCTCGCCGAGCTGCTTCAGCAATTGCTGCTCGCGCAATTTCGCGACCCTGGCCTCGCTTTCGAGGCTGGCGAGGATCTTGCGGGTCTCAGACTTGATCTGCTCGCGAATGCCGACCAGCTGGGAACGGAGACCCTTGATGCGCGGATGCCCGTCGAGCAGTTGGGTCGACAGATCGGCGATCTGGCCCTCGATGCCGGATTGCGTTTCCTTGAGGCGCTGGATCATCTGCGAGCCGACGACTTCGCCGAGCGAATCCGCGCCTCGACCCGATGTCAGCGCGTTGCGCACCGTCTCCGCGCGCGCCTCGGCCGTGGCCCGGTCGCCGCGGACGCGGGCGAGCTCCTGGGAGATGTCGTTGAGTTGCTGTTCCGAGAAGGTCGATTGCTGGCCCGTCTGGAACAGGTCGGACTGGGACCGGTATTCGGCCACCTTCGCCTCGGCCTCGCGCACCTTTTCGCGCAGGTTGGCGATCTCGGGCTCCAGCCATTTCGCGGTCTCGTTGGTGGTGTCGAGTTTCGCGCCGGCCTGCAGCGACAGATAGACATCCGCGATCGCGTTGGGAATGGCGTTGGCGAGCGCTGGATCCTTGGAGGAAAACTGGATCGCGATGACACGCGATTTATCGACCTGATACACCTGCAGCTTCTTGGCGAACTCGCCGAGCACGCGCTCGTCGGGCGGCGCGTCCAGCGGGTTCTTCATCAGGCCGAGCATGACGAAGAATCGGGTCGCGATCGACGGATCGGCGCTCGGATCGAATTCCGGACGCTCATGGAGCTTGAAGTCGCGGGCGATCTTCTTGATCAGATCGGTGGATTGCAGAAGCGCCACCTGGGAGGCCACGCCCGCTTCGTCGAGTAGGCTGCCCGCAGCGGCGGCGTCGGTCGGGCGGCGGGCGAGTTCCGGCGAACGCTCCTCGATCAGCACCCGCGCTTCGCTCTGATATTTGGGAGACACGACGCTCGCGCCGGCGAAGCCGAGCGCGCCGAGGCAGACGGTGGAGGCGAGCACGAGCATGCGCCGACGCCAGATCGCGCCGAACAGACCCGCGAGATCGATATCCGCGTCTTCACCATTTTTCCAAGCGCCGGACATAGGTCACTCCACAAACACATCCTGCGCGAAATCTAAACAAACGCGGTAAGCAAAGCCTTAACGGCGCGGCCCCGGATGCCCGACTTCAAAAAAACGTGAGAACAACCAGCAGCTTTACCATTCATTAACCCTACCAGAGAGATAACGAAGCTCACGGCGAGGAAGACCATGGTCTCCCGCCCCGCGCATTCAACCCGCCGGCCCAGCCGGCGTCACATCGGAGCCCGTCGACCATGCCTGCCGTCCTTTCCTGGCGCAGACTGCCGATCGCCATGCTGCTGGCCGCCGCCGCTTTCGCGACGTCGTGCACGTCCTACAGACCGGCGCCGAAATCCTTCAACGAGGCGACGATCCAACCCTATCGCATCGATAGCGGCGACCGGTTGCGCATCACCGTGTTCGACCAGCGCGACCTGACCAACACCTATTCGGTGGACCAGGCCGGCTATATCTCCTTCCCGCTGGTCGGCTCGGTGCCGGCGCGCGGACGGACGCTTCAGGAACTCGAGGGCCAGCTGGCCGCCAAGCTCCGTCAGGGCTTCCTGCGCAATCCCGACGTGTCCATCGAGGTCGATCGCTACAGATCGATCTTCGTCATGGGCGAAGTCGGGCAGCCGGGCCAGTTTTCCTATGTCCCGGGCATGACCGTGCAGAACGCCATCGCAGTCGCCGGCGGCTTCTCGCCGCGCGCCAACCAGAGCAATGCCGACATCACCCGCAAGATCAACGGCGAAGTCCATACCGGCCGCGTGTCCATCTCGGACCCGGTGATGGCTGGAGATACGATTTACGTCCGCGAACGTCTGTTCTAGGCTCGCGGCCGATGGAGGACCGACCGCTCAGGATCTTGCACTGCTTCCGCTCGCCCATCGGCGGGATCTTCCGGCATGTGCGCGACCTCGCCAAGGAACAGGCCGCCGCCGGCTGCGAAGTCGGCGTCATCTGCGACAGCTCGACGGGCGGCGAGCACGAGGAGAAGCTGTTTCAATCCATCATGCCCTATCTCGCGCTCGGGCTGACCCGAATGCCGA
This sequence comes from Rhizobium sp. G21, assembly GCF_014158035.1. Lineage (GTDB taxonomy): Bacteria > Pseudomonadota > Alphaproteobacteria > Rhizobiales > Rhizobiaceae > Rhizobium_E. Next base: position 797,010 of record NZ_JACFXW010000001.1, read on the forward strand.
TCGACCGTTCGGTCTCGCCGCGCGACATTCCGGCATTCTGGAGAAGTTACAAACAGATCAGGAGCTTGCGGCCGGACATATTGCATGGACACGGCGCCAAGGGCGGCGCGATGGCCAGGCTTGCCGGCACAGCCTTGCGGGTGAACAGGTATCGCGTATCCCGCCTTTATTCGCCGCATGGCGGCAGCATGCATTTCGACCCGACGCGCCTGTCCGGCTGGCTGGTGTTTCGCCTGGAGCGAATTCAGGAATGGGCCACCGACGCGATCGTATTCGTCTGCGAATTCGAACGCGACGCCTATGCTTCCAAAGTCGGCGCGCCGACCGTCAGGAGCGAAGTCATCTACAACGGCGTCGGCGAGAGTGATTTCGAGCCGAGCCTGCCCAATCCCGACGCCGCCGATTTCCTCTATGTCGGCATGCTCCGCGATCTCAAAGGTCCCGATGTGTTCATCGACGCTTTCGCGCGCGCCGAACGCATTCTGCGCCGACCGCTCAGCGCCATGATGATCGGCGATGGACCGCAGCGCGACGACTACCTGACCATGATGACGGTGCGTGGTCTCGGCCAGCGCATCAGGATGGCTCCGGCGATGAACATCCGCGAGGCGTTCAAACTCGGCAAGACCGTGGTCGTGCCGTCACGCGCCGAGGCGATGCCCTATATCGTTCTCGAAACGCTCGCGGCCCGCAAGCCGCTGATCGCCAGCGACGTCGGCGGAATCGCCGAAGTTCTGGGCCGGGGAAGCAAGGCGATGGCGGCCCCGGGGAACGCGCCGGCCCTGGCCGAAATCATGGCCGAGAGCATATCCGATCCGGAATGGGCCAAGCGCAACATGCCGCAGCCCGAACATTTTCACGAGGTGTTCTCCTCGCAAACCATGGCGGCTCGAATCACCAACCTCTACAAGGAGTTGGCAGATTTCGCTCGTGTCGAGAGTCGTTAACCACGTCCCGATGCGACACGCTCGGCCCCCGCTGCGTAAGCGTTTCTTAGTGGCTTGTCCCTATGCTCGGACGAACCCGAAGCATGACCGAGACACGCCATGACCCAACCCGACAAGCAATCGGAAATCGATATCGAGGCCTTGAGACGACAGGTCTCGGAAGGCTCGATCGACGCTGCGGCCGCCGGTGACGCCCGGGCGGAACTCAACGACTTCGCAAAACGCGTGGCCGCTCAATATCGCGACGACAAATATTCGCCGTCGATCATGCGCGGCATGTTTCGGCTGCTGGACTTCCTGATGCTGGCGCTCGCCGGCGGCATCGCCAATTTCGGTCTCCGGGACGGAGGCGCGGCGCTGGCGCAATCGGGCATGACATCTCTGGCCGCAGGCTTCGCCGTTCTGTCGATGCAGGCCCTCGACGCTTACGTCATTCAAAATCTCCGTACGCCGGGCCGGATGGCGTGGCGCAACGCCGCCGGCTGGCTGATCGGTTTCACCGCGACGCTCGGCATCGATGAACTCGTGCTGGGCGATCTCGGCCTGGGCGCGATCGTGCTCTGGTTCGGACTGGGCCTCGCCTATCTCGCCGCCGCGCGCATCTCGCTCGCCATGCTGCTGCGCCACTGGTTGCGCAACGGCATTCTCGAGCGCCGCGCCGTCGTCGTCTGCGGCGGCAAACCGGCTCAGGATCTGATCCGCTCGCTGGAAAGCCAGGCCGACAACGACATCCGCATTCTCGGCATTTTCGACGACCGTCTCGACCATCGCTCGCCCGAGCTGATTGCCGGTTACCCCAAGCTCGGCACGGTGGCGGAGCTGGTGGAATTCACCCGGCTCGCTCGCGTGGACATGCTGATCATCTCGCTGCCGCTCACCGCCGAGCAGCGCATTCTGCAATTGCTGCGCAAGCTCTGGATCCTGCCGGTCGACATCCGCATCGCCGCTCATTCCAGCAAGCTGCGGTTCCGTCCGCGCGCCTATTCGCATATCGGCCGCATGGCGATGCTCGACGTGTTCGACAAGCCGATCCGCGATTGGGACTCGGTCGCCAAGCGCGCTTTCGACCTGACCTTCGCCACATTGGCCATCGCATGTCTCTGGCCTGTGATGATCGGCGCAGCGATCGCGGTGAAGGCGACCTCGAAAGGACCGGTGTTCTTCAAGCAGAAGCGCCATGGCTTCAACAACGAGGTCATCGACGTCTTCAAGTTTCGCTCGATGTACACCGACCTGGGCGACCAGACCGCGACCAAAGCCGTGACCAAGGGCGACCCCCGCGTGACCCCGGTTGGCCGCTTCCTGCGCAAATCCTCGATCGACGAGTTGCCGCAGCTGTTCAACGTGCTCAAGGGCGATCTGTCGCTTGTCGGTCCGCGTCCGCATGCGGTCGCCGCCCGCACCCATGACCGCATCTACAACCAGATCGTCGAAGGCTATTTCGGCCGCCATCGCGTCAAGCCCGGCGTCACCGGCTGGGCGCAGATCAACGGCTGGCGCGGCGAGATCGACAGCGACGAAAAGATCAAGTTCCGCACCGCCTACGATCTCTACTATATCGAGAACTGGTCGCTGCTTCTCGACCTGAAGATCTTGTTCCTCACGCCCTTCCGGCTGCTCAACACGGAAAACGCCTATTGACCGCCCTCGCCGCCCATCCCGACGCATTTCGCCCCGGCCGCGCCACTGCGCGGCTGGTCGGCTCGGGCTTGGTCGCGGTGGGCGTCTTCCTCTCCGGCTTCGTCATCAACGAGCCTGCGCCGTATGAAGTGTTCATGGCGGGTCTCATCGGCCTCTGGTTCATCCTCGGGCTGAAGATCTCGCGCACCACCGGCGTGCTGTTGATCTTCATGCTGCTCTATATGGTCGGCGGCATGCTGTCGCTGACGCAGATGTCCAAGGGCGTTTTGGACGGCGCGATCTATCTCGCCGTGACTTTCTTCCTCGCGCTGAGCTCGGTGTTCTTCTGCGCCATCATCGAGGATGACCATCGCCGGTTGACGCTGATCTTCGACGCCTGGACGGCGGCGGCGGTGATCACCGCGCTGCTCGGCATACTCGGCTATTTCAACGCCTTTCCCGGCTCGCATGTGTTCACGCTGTATGACCGCGCCAAAGGCGCGTTTCAGGATCCGAACGTGTTCGGACCCTACCTGGTCTGCCCGGCGCTCTACCTGATCCACGGCATCCTGACGGGCAAGCTCAAGCATCTGCCGCTGCGGGGCGGTTGTCTGGCTATCCTCACCTTCGGCGTGTTCCTGTCCTTCTCCCGCGCCGCCTGGGCCATGTTCATGTTCTCGGCCATGATGATGGTGGCGATCATGTTCATCAAGGAACGCTCCGGCGCCTTCAGGTTGAAGGTGCTGATCATCGTGCTGGCCGGCGCAGCCCTCGGCGTGGTCGCCATCATCGTGGCGCTGCAGATCCCGCAGATTTCGGACCTGCTGACCCAGCGCACCAAGCTGGTGCAGGATTACGACGGCGAACGGCTCGGACGCTTCGCCCGCCACCAGCTCGGTTTCCTCTCGGCCATGAGCCAGCCGCTCGGCATCGGCCCGATGGTGTTCTCCACCATCTATCCCGAAGACGAGCATAACATCTGGCTGAAATCGCTGACCACCTATGGCTGGCTCGGACTGCTGACCTATCTCGGACTCGTCTGGTCGTCGATCTGGTTCGGCTTCAAATACATGTTCCGCAACAGACCGTGGCAGCCCTTCCTGGTCGCCGCCTGGATCGTGCTCTGCGCCCATGAACTGATCGGCAACGTCATCGACACCGATCATTGGCGACATCACTTCATGCTGTTCGGCATCGTCTGGGGCTGCGCGGCGCTCGAGCATCGGCATCAGAAACAATTGGCGCGCGGCGCCGTCGGGCGGGCGTGATGTCGAGCCAACAGTCTCTGCGTATTCTCCAGGTGCTGGAACCCAGCGGCGGCGGCTCGGGCCGGCACTTCAACGATCTCTGCGGCGCATTGTCGAGGCGCGGCCATGAAGTGACGGCGATCTATTCGCCGATGCGCGCAGAGGAACGCTTCGTCGACGAGCTGACGAGTCTCGGCCTCGCCGGCGTCCATGCGGTCCCGATGACGCGCAGCCCCTCGCCTTCCGATGTCGGCGCATGGATCAAGATCCGCAACATCGTCGCTGCGCATGGCCCGTTCGACATCATTCACGGCCATTCGTCCAAAGCGGGCGCTCTCACCCGCCTCCGAGCGCCGGGGGCCCATGCGCCGCGGGTCTATACCCCACACGCTTTCCGCACGATGGACCCGACCCTCGGCGCCAGGGGACGGCAGATCTTCGGCGGCATCGAGAGCCTGTTCGGACGCTATTTCACCGATGCGCTGATCTGCGTCTCGGAAGACGAATTGGTCCACGCCTATCACGATCTCGGCATTCCCCGGGACATCCTGCGCCTGGTCGTGAATGGGGCCGATGCGCCCCCGAGCGGTCGGCGCGCGGAAATCCGGGCGCGCTGCGGCCTGCGTGACGATGCCCTCGTCATAGGCTTCGTCGGGCGGCTCTGCGAGCAGAAGGCCCCGGAACGGCTGATCCGCGCCTTAGGCCGGCTCGCCAAATCCACGCCTGACGCGCATCTGCTGATGATCGGCTCCGGCCCGCTGGAGGACATGGTCAGGACGGAGATCGCCCGGAGCGGCGCGGCCGACCGGATCCGGCTCGTCTCGGACATTGCAGGGCCGGAAGCGATGCAGGCCTTCGATCTCATGGCGATGCCGAGCCGCTATGAAGCGATGTCCTATGTGATGCTCGAAGCCGAAGCCGCCGGTCTGCCGATGGTCCTTACCCGTGTCGGCGGTTCGAGCACCGTCGTCGACGACGGCGACAACGGGCTCCTTGTCGCCAATGAAGACGACCCCTCCGCATTGGCGGCCACACTCGAGGCCGCCCTGGCGCCAGACAGGCTGGACCGCCTGCGGCGCGCCGCCGCAGACAGGCGCGGACGCCATTCCCTCGCTCACATGGCCACGGAGACGGAAGCCGTCTATCGGAGCCTTGTGCGGCGCTGAGCGCGCGGCCCTGCCTATACGCTTCTGTCGAGACGCCGGGCGTCGCGAAGACTTCACCACGTCGTCCGGATCATGGTCATAGGGCGGAAAAGTCGACGAACGCGTTTCCACGATCCATCACGCTTCTGGATAAAAATACGCAAGGACAAGCGATCGAAGAGCGGCGGCTACTATCCGTGAAAACCATCGGAGACGCCGGTCATCCGAGAAGAAAACGTCGGAGTGGCGGGATTCGAACCCACACACCCCTTGACCCCCAGTCAAGTGCGCTACCAGGCTGCGCTACACTCCGTACGACGTTTTCGAACTGCCAGAGAGACAGTTTCCAGACCTTTCGCAACACATTTTCCCGGCTATGCCGGGACCGCGCTTGCGGCGCCGCGTTGCGTTCAGACCTCGCCCTAAGGCTTGGGTTCGTTAGACTTTCCCCGCGGCAGAAGCAAGCATAAAATGTTCGCTGCGCGCGCTTTTCCGTCGACACGCTCCCTCCCGCGGCAGTTTTCCACGACGCGGTCCGCACAGGCGAGAGACCGCGGCAGGCGCGTTGCAAACTGACAAAACATCTTTAAGGTGCCGCCGAACGGTTTTACGCCAATGGCAGGGCGTGCGGGGACGGACACGCGATGACGGACGGTTCAAAATGGCGGACGCTGCCTGCATCGCTCGCGGCGCTGCGGTGGAGCAGTTTGCTGTTGCCGATTCTGATCGGCGCCCTCTGGGCTCTGTTCAGCTATCAGGCGATCGAACGTCAAGCGATCGCCAACGCCCGGTCCAAGGCCGATCTCATCCACCAATTCGTGGACCGGCTGGCGCTCACGCACACGTTGGTTCACCAGGCAACCCGGCAGCGCGCCCATGGCGAGAACCCCAACTTCCTGCATTCGGAAGCATTCCATCTCTTTCTCCAAGGCATGGAAAAGTCGCAGAAGAGCAGCTTGGGTCTGTTGATCGTCGGCTTTGACGGCGTGGTCATGGCCTCCAGCCGTTCCTATCCGGTGAAAGCCAGGCTCGGACAGCGCGACTATATCGACGCGATCCGGCGGGGCGAGCGGATTTTCGTGGACCGCATCATGCTCAAGCCGGGAAAGAGCGATGCGATGGTGTTCGCGCAGCCCTTTTCGGTCGACGGGTTTTCAGGCGTGATCGTCTCGGCGGTCGCCGTCGATGCGCTTCGCAGCTATCTCCAGGCTATTGTGGAAAACAACGGCAACGCCGCGTCGCTGATGCGTCTGGACGGAAAACTGCTGGTCCGCAACTTTGTCAGCCCGCCCTCGATGCTGCCCGCCGACTCCGGCGCCATGGTGGCGCTGAGGGAGGGCGCAGACGTCATCCGCACCGTCGCGAAGATAGACAATATCGAACGTATTTACGCCATGTCGATGCTCTCCGATCTGTCTCTCATGGTCAATTACGGCGTCACGACGCGCTCCATATTCATCGAATGGGCCACACAGATCGCTCCGATTCTCGGGACGCTGCTCGCCTCGGGCGCGATCGGGTTTGTTCTGGTTGGCAAGGTCAGGAGCGATCTTGCCGCCCAGAGCTCCCGCCGCGAAGCGGAGGAATCGCAAAGGCGGCGCCAGGATGCGGAAAAACTCGCTGCCGAGCGCCAACGGTTGATGCAGGAACTCAATCACCGGGTAAAGAACAACCTGGCGCTGGTGGAAGCGATGATCGGAATGCAGATGCGACGTGAAAGCGCCATCAACGGCGCGGAACTCCGCGCGCGTGTTCATGCAATCTCGAGGAGGTTCGACCTCCTCTATCGCGCCGGCGGAGATTCCCAGGTCAACCTCGTCTGTCTGATTGACCAGATCAGTCATAGCCCGGCGATCATCCCGCTGGAGAACGACATCGTCCTGAAATTCGAGCACAACGGCCCCATTCTGCTCAGGGCCGACCAGGCGACGCCGCTGGCGCTCATCGTCACCGAGCTTCTCACCAATGCAGTGAAACACGCCTTCAGCAGTGATTCGGATCGCAAGATCGACATCGAACTTCGAAGAGCTGGGCCGGAAATCACACTGTCGGTGCGAGACAACGGCGTCGGCTTGCCGGAGCACACCAAACGGAGTTCGGGGCTGGCGATGGTGCGGGCCTTCTCTCAACAGATCGGCGGCTCCATCGATATTATGCGCGAGCCAGGCAGAGGCGCGCATTTCATCATTCGCTTCTCGAGCGACGAACCGTCGCCTCAGTAATAGATCGGCGAGACCGGCGTTTCGTCATCTTTTTCCGGAGCCGAAAGGCGGTCCAGAAACCTCAGCCAGAGGGTTCGGTCGCCAGCGCGACGCGCCGTCGCCTGGGGCAAGGCGTAGACCGGTCCAGTGGACGGCCACGAGTCGCGTTCGCGAAGCGGCGAGCGGATGGAAGCGCTGAGTTGCATGGAAACCTCCTTTGCTACGCAGCATCAACGCCGCGGTCGAAGTGAGGTTCCTTTTCGTTAACGAATTAGCGCACCTGATCGAGCAGACGCTTGCATTCGAGCAGGTCGAACAGCGCCTCCTGAAGCAGCGCCCGGTCTTCCTTGCCCATCGCGCCGCCGCCGCCGAACGCCGGCTCGTCGTCGCCGCCGCCGATGAGTCCGAAAAAGCGCCTGTTGGCGGGCGGCTTGGGGCGGCCGACCAACTGGTCGTCGTCAGAAAGGATGCCCTTGGGCAACGCATGGGAAACAACTGATGGCGAAATGGACATCGGCGGCGGAGGCGGCGCGTCATCCGGCTCGTCCCGGCTCTGTGCGGCGAGCGCCTCCATCGTGGCGAGATCGCCGGACGCGGCCGCCGCGACGAACTTGTTGCCATTCGTCTTCAGGAGTTTCTGCACGCCCTTGATCGTATAGCCGTGATCGTAGAGCAGATGGCGGATTCCTTCAGCAGCTCGACGTCGTCGGGGCGATAATAGCGGCGGCCGCCGCCGCGCTTGAGCGGCTTGATCTGCGGAAAGCGCGTTTCCCAAAAACGCAGCACATGCTGCGGCAGGTCTAGGTCTTCGGCGACTTCGCTGATGGTGCGAAACGCGTCCGGACTTTTTCCATGTTTCAAAAAACTCCGCTGTCGCCGACGGCTTCTCGCTTCTCGAAGCGCGATAGGCCTGCGTCAGGCCTTCTGTTCGGCCGCCTTGGCCTCGGCGGGCTTGGCCTTGGCCTTGCGCGCCAGATGGCTCTTGAGAATGCGGTTCTTCAGCACGTTGGAGGCCTTGAAGGTCATCACGCGACGCGGCGAGATCGGCACTTCCTCACCCGTCTTGGGATTGCGGCCGATGCGCTCGTTCTTGCTGCGCACCTGGAAGGTGGCGAAGGAGGAAAGCTTGACGCTCTCGCCGCGCACGATGGCGTTGCAGATCTCGTCGATCACCGTCTCGACCAGTTGCGCGGACTCCGTCCTCGACAACCCAACCTTGCGAAAGACCGATTCCGCCAGATCCGCTCTCGTCACAGTCTTGCCGCTCATGGTCCCCCGCTTGATCTATCAACTAAGTGAAAATCATAGCGGAGACTATTGTTGTTGTCGGGCGGGGTCAAGCGCCCGACCGGGCATCAAAGCGGGATTTTCCTTGCTTTACCAGCGCAGTAGCACCGAGCCCCAGGTAAATCCGCCGCCCATGGCTTCCAGAAGCACGAGATCGCCCTTCTTGATGCGGCCGTCGCCTGCCGCAGCGGCAAGCGCGAGCGGAATCGACGCCGCCGAGGTGTTGCCGTGCTGGTCGACGGTCACGACCACTTTTTCCATCGGAATCCCGAGTTTTTCGCCGAGCCTTCGATGATGCGGACATTGGCCTGATGCGGCACCAGCCAGTCGATCGATTCGAGGGGCAGTTGCACGGCTTTGAACGCATCGACGATCACGTCGGTGATCATGCCCACCGCATGCTTGAAGACTTCGCGGCCCTCCATGCGCAGATGACCGACGGTGCCCGTCGAGGACGGGCCGCCGTCGACATAGAGCTTGTCCTTGTGGGAACCGTCCGAGCGCAGATGCGCCGTCAGCACGCCGCGGTCGTTGCTCGCGCCCTCGCCTTCGCCGGCTTCCAGCACCAGCGCGCCGGCGCCGTCGCCGAACAGCACACAGGTGGTCCGGTCGTTCCAGTCGAGGATGCGAGAAAAGGTTTCGGCGCCGATCACCAGCACGCGCCTCGCCAGGCCGCCGCGGATATAGGCGTCGGCGGTGGTGACGGCATAGACGAAGCCGGTGCAGACCGCCTGCATGTCGAAGGCGGCGCCATGCTTCATGCCGAGGCGGTTCTGAATGTTGACCGCAGTAGCGGGGAAGGTATTGTCGGGCGTCGACGTCGCCACGATGATCAGGTCTATGTCGTCGGGCGTCAGTCCGGCATTGTCGAGCGCCGCCCGCGCCGCGGCTCCCCGAGCGACGCGGAGGTCTCGCCCTCGCCGGCGATGTAGCGCTGTCGGATGCCGGTTCGCTGCACGATCCATTCGTCGGTGGTGTCCACCATGGATTCCATTTCGCGATTGGTGACGACGCGTTTCGGCAGAGCGGAGCCGAACCCGCGCACAATCGATCGGATCATTTTTACAGCATCCCGTTGGCGTTTTCGTCCTGAGGGTCCGAGGGCGGGACCCGTAAGGTATGGTATTTCCTCAAGTCTGCGTCGATTTTCTGCAGCAGACCGTTGCGGACCATGTCATATCCGACCTTGATGGCAGCCGCATAGCCCTCGCCATCGGTTCCGCCATGACTTTTTATGACAATGCCGTTCAATCCGAGAAAGACGCCGCCATTGACTTTTCGCGGGTCCATCTTCTCGCGCAGCACGTCGAAGGCGCTCTTGGCGAGGAGATAGCCGATCTTGGCCATCAGGCTGCGCTTGATGGCGGCTTTCAGAAAATCGGAAATCTGCCGCGCCGTGCCCTCGGCGGCCTTGAGCGCGATATTGCCGGTGAAGCCTTCCGTCACCACGACGTCGACGGTGCCGCGGCCGATGTCGTCGCCTTCGACGAAGCCATGATAGTCGATCGTATCGAGATTGACCTCGCGAAGCAGGCGTCCGGCTTCCTTGACTTCTTCCTGGCCCTTGATTTCTTCCACGCCGACATTGAGAAGGCCGACGGTGGGCCTGCGCACTTCGAACAGCGCACGCGCCATGGCGCCGCCCATCAGCGAGAAATCGAGCAGTTGCTGGCTGTCGGCCCCGATCGTCGCGCCGATGTCGAGCACGATGCTCTCGCCGCGCGTCGTGGGCCAGATGCCGGCGATGGCCGGACGCTCGACATTCGCCATGGTGCGCAGGCAGAATTTCGACATCGCCATCAGCGCGCCGGTATTGCCCGCAGACACCGCGACATCGGCTTCGCCGAGCTTCACCGCCTCGATCGCCCGCCACATCGACGACGCGTACCGGCCGCGACGCAGGGCCTGGCTCGGCTTTTCGTCCATGCGGATCGCCACATCGCAATGGTGGAAGACGGAGCGATCCCTGAGCTTCGGGTATTTCGCCATGATCGGCTGGCAGACATCCTCTTGACCATAGATGATGAACTGGATGTCCGGCTGCCGCAGAAGAGCGATGGATGCACCTTCGAGGCAGACTTCAGGGCCGAAATCGCCCCCATGGCGTCGATGGAAATTCTGATCACGTCGTTTCTGATCCCTATTAGCCCAAGGCCTGGGCCTCGGCCATTGCGGCCAAAATAATGCTTTCGGCCCCACTTACAACCCCCATGACGATCCCTTCGGATCTCGTCGCAACCGGGATCGCCGCGTGGCCTCGCCGCTTATTTGTCGAGCTTCATGGATTTGAGCACCGCGAACGGAGAAGGTTTCTTGTCCTCTGCGGCGGTGGATTCGATCCGGTCGGAAAAAGCCGCTCCCGGCTTGCGCGGATAGGGGTCGAGTCCCATCGCGGCGAGTTCGGCCACAAGCGCGCCGATGTCGATCGCATCGCCGGAAAAGGTTTCCGGTAGATCCGGACCGTCGGGATCGACGATCAGTTCGCCTTCGTCATTGGCGGGCATGCGCGCGAGCGCGGAGCCTTCCGGAACGAAAATCTGGTCGATCTCCTCGGCGAAGTCGCTCTCGACCGGCTCGAGAGTGACGACGCAGGACTGGGTCACCCGACCGCGCAATTCGCCGAAGATTTTGACGCCGTCCTTCTTCCATCGGCGCAGCTTCAGATCGGCGCTCAGCGCATCGACAGACAGCACCCCCACAGCGCCGCGAGCGCCGTGAGTTCGCGGGCGTCGGCCTCGACATGCACCTCGATGGGATTGTGCGACACATGGCCGACCTTCACCTTGTAAGAAAAGGGCGCGTCGTTGGGTGATTTGCTCATACTGCGTCTCCAGCCGCCGACGGGATCCGAGCCTCGCCGCGCAGCACTGTTTCGGCCGGCGCGGTTTTGAGATCGCGCTCGGCGGCGATCATATAATCGGCGAGCCAACGCATGGAAAGCGCCGTATCGGTGGATTCAGGGTGTAAATTCCGTTTGAGCGCCGCTTCCAGCGTCGAGGCATCCTTTGCGTCGAGCGCCGCACCATAGGAATCGAGCCTGCCGTAAAACATCTGGGCGAGCTTTTTCAGCCGTTTCGGCACGCCGTGATCGCCGACGCCGAGCTCGCGCATCGAGTGATCGAGATCCTCGAAGAAGGCGTCCGCCACATATTGGGCGATGTCCTTGGCTTTGCCGCCGATCTCGGCGGTGCGACGGAAATAAAGAATCATCAGCAGCGAAATCACTTCGAAACGGCCGATCACCGTATCCGGCGCATTGCCTTGAAGATAGAAGTCCGGCCTGCGGCCGGCGTCGGTCAGCAGGGCGTATTGCCGGAAGGCCGCGTCGCGCTCTGGGTTATTTTTGCGAAACAGGCTGAAGATCATCAATTTGCCCTGATTTGGCTTTGTGAAATCGGATGCGAGGGACAGACGCCATGTTGCATCCTGCTGAAAGCTGGTTTACCGAAGCAGGCATGAAATGCAATGGCGTTGGCTTATGTGGCGACCGGATCGGCGCTTCGCCAGATGTCGAAGCTGAATGTCGCGAATGCCCGCCCTCGGGTCATGAGCTTGGGAGATGTCGTTGAAAATGCAGATTCAGCAAGGCCGGGCGGGGAAGACGGCGAGCGTGGTCCTTGCGGTATTGATGACGACCGTGGCGCTGTCGGGCTGCCAGACCAGCGAAATCATCAAGAACGGCTATGTCGTCGACGAGCAGACGCTGGCGCTGGCTCCGGTCGGCTCGAGCCGCGAGCAGGTGTTGCTGTCGCTCGGAACGCCTTCGGCGACCGCGACCTTCGACACCGAAGTGTTCTACTATATCTCGCAAGAACGCACCCGCGCCGCCGCCTTCATGAAGCCTAAGCTGGTCAACCAGTCGATCATGGCCGTCTATTTCGACAAGGAAGGCGTCGTCTCGCGCATCGCCCATTACAAGCTGCAGGACGGCCGCGTCTTCGACATGATCTCGCGCACCACGCCGACCGGCGGCACCGAAATGACCTTCCTGATGCGCCTGCTGCGCGGCGGCATCAACCCTGGCCAGCAGGTCCAGCAGATGCTGGGCGGCGGCACGAACACGCAGGGCAACCCCTACTAAGAATTGTTCGGAACTCCGAAACGACAGAAGCCGCGCAGGTCATGCGCGGCTTCCTTGTTTTCAGGCGCCCTTTTTCAGGCCAGCACGGCCAGCAGCAGCAACGCGACGATGTTGGTGATCTTGATCGCCGGGTTGACGGCCGGGCCGGCGGTATCCTTGTAGGGATCGCCCACCGTGTCGCCGGTCACCGAGGCCTTGTGCGCGTCCGAGCCCTTCATGTGGCGCACGCCGTCCTTGTCGACGAAGCCGTCTTCGAAGCTCTTCTTGGCGTTGTCCCAGGCGCCGCCGCCCGAGGTCATCGAGATCGCCACGAACAGGCCGTTGACGATAACGCCCAGCAGCGAGGCGCCGAGGGCCGCGAAGGCGGAGGCCTTCGACCCCGAGATCAGCAGCACGCCGAAATAGACGACCAGCGGCGCGAGCACCGGCAGGAGCGACGGGATGATCATTTCCCGGATCGCGGCGCGGGTCAGCATGTCGACGGCGCGGCCGTAGTCGGGCCTGTCGCGACCTTCCATGATGCCCGGCTTTTCGCGGAACTGCCTACGCACTTCCTCGACGATCGAGCTCGCGGCGCGACCCACGGCCGTCATGGCGATGCCGCCGAACAGATAAGGGATCAGGCCGCCGAAGATCAGACCCGCGACGACATAGGGGTTGGAGAGATCGAAGGAGATCTGCCCGACATCGGCAAAGTAGGGATATTGCGCGGAATTGGCCGCGAAATATTGCAGGTCGTTGGAGTAGGCCGCGAACAGCACCAGCGCGCCGAGACCGGCCGAGCCGATCGCGTAGCCCTTGGTGACCGCCTTGGTGGTGTTGCCGACCGCATCGAGCGCATCGGTGACCTTGCGGACGTCGGGCGGCAGATGCGACATTTCGGCGATGCCGCCGGCATTGTCGGTGACCGGGCCGAAGGCGTCGAGCGCCACGATCATGCCGGCCAGGCCGAGCATGGCGGTCACCGCGATGCCGGTGCCGAACAGTCCGCCGAGCTGATAGGTGGCGATGATGCCGCCGACGATGACGATCGCCGGCAGAGCGGTCGATTCCAGCGACACGGCGAGGCCCTGGATGACGTTGGTGCCGTGACCGGTGACCGAAGCCTGGGCGATCGAATTGACCGGGCGCTTGTTGGTGCCGGTATAGTATTCGGTGATGACCACGATCAGCGCCGTCACCACGAGGCCGACCAGGCCGCAAAGGAACAGGCTGGTTCCGCTGATCATCGCGCCTTCCTTGCCGAAGTCGCCCCAGCCGACGGTGAGCGACGTCGCCGCCGCGATGGCGACGACCGACAGGGCGCCGGTGGCGATCAGGCCCTTGTAGAGCGCGCCCATGATGTTGTTGGACGGGCCGAGCTTGACGAAGAAGGTGCCGGCGATCGAGGTGAGGATCGATCCGGCGCAGATCGCAAGCGGATACATCATGGCGCTTTCGAGGGCCGGCGTGCCTGCGAAGAAGATCGCGGCGAGAACCATGGTCGCGACCACGGTGACGGCATAGGTTTCGAACAGGTCGGCCGCCATGCCGGCGCAATCGCCGACATTGTCGCCGACATTGTCGGCGATGGTGGCCGGGTTGCGCGGGTCGTCTTCGGGGATGCCGGCCTCCACCTTGCCGACGAGGTCGCCGCCGACATCGGCGCCCTTGGTGAAGATGCCGCCGCCGAGGCGGGCGAAGATCGAGATCAGCGACGCGCCGAAGCCCAGCGACACCAGCGCGTCGATGACTTCGCGGCTGCCATCCTCATGGCCGAGGACATCGGTCAGGATGAAGAAATAGACCGCCACGCCGAGCAGCGCGAGACCGGCGACGAGAAGGCCTGTGATCGCGCCCGACTTGAAGGCGATGTCGAGGCCGGCCGCCAGGCTGCGCGAGGCCGCCTGCGCCGTGCGCACATTGGCGCGCACAGACACATGCATGCCGATGAAACCCGCGGCGCCCGAAAGAACCGCGCCGATGAGAAAGCCGAAGGCCGCCGCGGCCGACAGCAGAAAAAAGGCAAGAATGAAAACGGCGACGCCGACAATGGCGATTGTGGTGTACTGACGCGTCAGATAGGCCTGCGCGCCTTCACGAATATAGCCTGCAATTTCCTGCATGCGAGCGTTGCCTTGATCGGCCGCGAGGACCGTCTGCGTCGCCCAGATCGCATAGGCCACGGACAGAAGTCCGCAAACTATGACGCCAAACATGATGCTCATTCCCAGTTTCCTCCACAGTGACGGCGGATGGGATATCCGCCGGCCAGGAAACGGGATCGACTACTCCCCTCGTCGGCCCCGCTCCTTTCGACCGGGGGAGAGTGCGGCGCGACTTTCTGGACGTCAAGGGTCCGGCGCGAGGCGAAGCTTCGAAAGAGAAAATTAATCCTTGGCGGAAAGCGCCGGGCGACCCGCCCTGCCCTGGATCGCCAGCAGCGCCAGCCCGAGAATCGCCAGAGGCCAGACCGGGAGAATCATCGCGTCCCAGCCGAAACGGGCGAAGATCTGACCCGAGGCGAAGGACGACATGGCCACGGTGGTGAACAGGATGATGTCGTGATAGGCCTGCACCTTGTCGGCCTCGCTGGGACGATAGCTGGACGCGACGATGGCTGTCGAACCGATGAAGCCGAAATTCCAGCCGAAACCCAGCAGCACGAGCGCGCCCCAGAAATTCCAGAGCTCGATGCCCATATGCGCGATGGCCGCGCACAGCATCAGGATGCCGAGCCCGCAGGCGACGATCTTTTCGGCGCCGAAGCGCTTGATCAATGCGCCGGTGACGAAGCTCGGCCCGAACATCGCCAGGACGTGGAACTGGATGCCGAGCGTGGAATCGTCCGTCGAATAGCCGCAGCCGACCACCATGGCCAGCGGCGCGCCGGTCATCATGAAGGTCATCAGCGCATAGGAAGAGACGCCGCAGAACATACCGGTTAGAAAGCGCGGCTTGAGCACGATCTCTGTGAGCGGCCGAGCCGGTTCGGCGTTCGGCGCATTCTTGTCATGCACCGGCGGCAGTTTGAGGAAGGCCAGAATGCAAGCCGCAAGGAGCCCCATCGGCGCGAAGGCGGCGAAGGCGCCGGCAAACAGCACCGGCTCGAACAATTCCTTGGCCGCGATGGCGATCTGTGGGCCCGCCACCGCCGAGACGATGCCGCCGGCGAGAATCCAGGAGATCGCCGAGCCCTTGTAGAAAGACGGCGACGCGTCGGCGGCGGCGAAACGAAACTTCTGGGTGAAGCCGCCCGAGACGCCTGTGAGCGCCAGTCCCGCCACCATCAGCCAGAAATTGCTCTGGAAGATCGCGACGGCGGCGATCAACCCGCCGAAAGCCGTCAGGAGCGCGCCGATGATGAAACTGAGCTTGCGGGCGAGATAACGCGACAGGATCGCCACCACGATCGTGCCGATCGACACGCCGATGTTGAAACCGGTCAGCGGGGCCGTGGCGAGGGACTTGTCGTCTCCGAGGATCTGATAGGCGGCAAGCCCGCCCATCGCAAAGGTGATCGGCGGCGCGGACCCCAGGATCGCCTGGGCGGCGGTGAGCAGAAACACATTGCGCCGGGCAAGGCCCAGTTCTTTTTCCAGACCTTCCACCGGCGCCATGGCTGATATCCCTATTCTTTACTTCTTGTCGATCCGCAGCTTGCGGGCGACGGCGTCGAGGACGGCGTTGACCAGCTTCGGCTCTTCTTCGGCGAAGAAGGCGTGGGCGATCTCGACATATTCGTTGACGATGACGGGCGTCGGCACATCCTTGCGCTCGATGATCTCGAAGACGCCGGCGCGCAGGATAGCGCGCAGCGTGGCGTCGAGCCGCGACAGCGGCCAGCCTTCGACGAGCGAATCCGCAATCACCGGATCGAGCGCGCGCTGATCGCGCACCACGCCCGCCACGATCGAGCGGAACCAGGACGGATCGGCCTTGAGATACTGATCGCCGTCGAGCTCCTGGCCGAGCCGGAAATTCTCGTATTCGGCCACGATTTCCAGCACGCCGGTTCCGGACAGCTCCATCTGGTAGAGCGCCTGGACGGCGGCGAGGCGAGCGGCGCCGCGCTGATTGGCCGGCTTGACGTCCGGTGTCAGGTTATCGCTGGACATGGATCAGCCGCCGAACTTCTTCTTGAGATCGATCATGGTGAGCGCGGCGCGGGCCGCGAAGCCGCCCTTATCCATGTCGGAACGGCGAGCGCGGGCCCAGGCCTGATCCTCGTTTTCGACGGTGAGGATGCCGTTGCCGATCGGCAGGCTTTCGCTGACCGTGAGATCCATGATGGCGCGGCAGGATTCGTTGGAGACGATGTCGAAATGGTAGGTCTCGCCGCGGATGACCATGGCGAGCGCGACGAAGCCGTCATACTCGGTTCCGCCGGCGTCGGCGCCGTCGAGCGCCATGGCGATGGCCGCGGGGATTTCGAGCGCGCCGGGAACGGTGACGACGTCATAGGTGGCGCCGGCTTCCTTCAGCGCTTCGGTCGCGCCTTCGAGAAGGGCGTCGGCCATGTCGTCATAGAAACGGGCTTCAACGATCAGCAGATGCGGATTGGACATTGTTTCCTCGGAATGGGGGCTTTGGCCGTCTCGCGGCGGATTTTTCCGGGTCAAACCACGACGGCGCGCGATTGGCAAGCAAATTCAGATCGTCATCGCCAAACAGGGGAAAAACCGGCCTTCATTCCGCTCCGGGCTCGCCGTCCCAATAGTCGATGTCGCCGTCGCTGACGCGGATCCGGCGAAAGCCGGCCTTGCCGTCGGCGCCTTTGGCGCGCGCGAGAAACTTGCCGGAATCGGGATATTCGCAAATCTCCAGGTCAGCCATACTGGATATGGCGAGGTAGCGCAGCGGCGTCTCGCCGGTGTTGATGATCTGATGCGCAGTCTCCAGCCCGCCCGCCGGCGCCGCGAGAACATCGCCGGCTCGGAAGGGATAGCGCTGTTCGCCGAAGCGATAGACGCCCTCGCCTTCGAGGATCACGAACATCTCGTCTTCGGCATGATGGTTGTGAAACGGACAGCCCGATTTGCCTGCGGGCACCTCCGAATAGCAGCAGCCGAGCGAGGTCAGGCCCATCAACGCGCCCAGACGGGCGTCCCGGGATCGGTATAACTCGCCTTTGGCGAAGGGCTCGGTCCGTGCTTCGGCGAGCCGGACCACTGGATTGATGTCGGACATATATTCCCCTCTTTGCGCTGACAGCACCGGGCCGTGCCGGCGCGTAGAGACAATAGGACCGATGCAGCCGCGCGAGAAACCCTAATTTTTATGCAACAATCAGGAGTCAGATCGTTGGACCTGTGCAAACGAAAGATTTGCAGGAAACACGAAAGGAAACAGACATGGCGAAACTCACCAATCTCGTCCTCGCGTCCGCCCTGGCAATCGTCGTTCCGGCGGGAGCCGCAATGGCCGGCGACGCATCCAAGAGCTCCGACGGAGCCGGCAAGATGAACTCCGGTTCATCGGTCAAAACCGGCCAGTCGCAGGGCTACAACGAGGAAGGCGTGATCGACCCGACCACCAGCGGTTCCGTCACCAACTCGACCAGCGGCGCAATGTCGGGCGGGACCATGCTCGGCGCGAACGATCTCAACTCGTGGAGCGGCGACAACGTCTCCGTCGTCAAGCTCGACACGATCACCGATGAAAGCCGCCGGAGCCAGCTCGAAGGGGCCAATGGCGGAGCAGAATTCCAGTCGGCCATGACGTCGAACAGCGCGATCAAGAGCAAGCTCGACGCCCAGAACATCAACGCCGACGATGTGGTGGCCGCCGAACGCGGCGCCGACGGTCAGTTGATCGTGTATGTGCGCTAACGGCGCGCATAAAACCCACTCAGGGTCGTCATTGAGCCTCCGCTAATTTTGCGGGGGCTTTTTCGTGTCCGCGTCCCTTCTGGCGAGCGACAAGTTGCACCGAAACCCGATGACGTTGAAAGAATGCTGCGGCGTCGCGATTTTCAGGCTGCGCTCAGTCCCTGAACTCCGCCAACCGCGCAGCATAACGGGCCATGGTGTCGACTTCGAGATTGAGCTTGTCGCCCGCCTTGCGGTCGCCCCAGGTGGTGACTTCCTGGGTGTGGCGGATGATTAGCACGTCGAAATCGGTTCCATCCACCTTGTTGACGGTGAGCGAGGTTCCGTCTAGCGCCACCGAGCCCTTGGGCGCGATGAACTTGGCGTAATCGCGCGGCGCGCGGATGGTGTAGCGGGTGGCGTCGCCTTCCTGGGCAACCGCGATGATTTCGGCCATGGCGTCGACATGGCCCGAGACGATATGGCCGCCGAGTTCGTCGCCGATCTTCAGCGCCCGTTCGAGATTGAGCCGCGTTCCCACGCCCCAGACGCCGGCCGTGGTGAGCCGCAGCGCTTCTTCCCAGGCCTCGACCTCGTGCCAGGCTTCATTGGCGCCGGTCTCGGGCAGGCGCGTCACCGTGAGGCAGACGCCGGCATGGGCGATGGAAGCGCCGATCGCGATGGTCGCGGGATCGTAATGGGTGGCGACGCGCAGCCGCACGCCTTCATTGAGCGGGGTGACCTCGGTGATTTCGCCGATATCGGTGACGATGCCTGTGAACATGATGCCCCTCTTACGCCTCAGCGCGGATCTGATGTTTCGGCCCTGATATAGTCGGCCATCCAGTCCGCGCCAAGCGGCTCGCGGGACCTGAGATGGAAGCTCGCGGGAACGGTCTGTTCGGTCAGCGGCGACGGCACGCCGCCCTCGCCCACGATAACCGGCGATGTGAACAGAAGAATGCGGTCGGCGAGGCCGGCGCCGAGAAAATCCGTCGCGACGCGCGCGCCGCCTTCGACGATCAGCGATGATATCCCGCGACGGCCGAGTTCATCGAGCAGCGCGCCCAGATCTGAGGCTTGCAAGACTTCGACGCCTGCATTTTCCAGCGCCGCGCGACGGGCGGCGAGATCAGGGGCATCGGCTCGATCGGTGACGGCGATGACCGGCACGGCGCGCGCCGTGGTCGCCAGTTTGGAACCAAGCGGCAGTTCCAGTCGGCGGTCGAGCACCAGACGGATCGGCGAGCGATGCTCCTCGCCGGGAAGGCGGCAGGTAAGCTCGGGATCGTCGGCCATGGCCGTGCCGACGCCAACGAGGATGGCGTCGCTTTCGGCGCGCAGCAGCTGCGAGCGGGCGCGGGCCTTTCTGCCGGTGATCGCCACCTGTCCCTCGCCGCGCCGGCCGATCATGCCGTCGGCCGATACTGCAAGCTTCAGAATCACTTGCGGACGTTTGTTGCGCTGGCGGTGGAGATAGGCTTCAAGCACCGCTTGAGCTTTATCGGCGCCGACGCCCGAGACCACCTCTATGCCTGCCGCTTCGAGCATGGCGAGGCCGCGTCCTGAGACCCGTTCGTCCGGATCGGTAATCGCCACAACGACGCGAGCGACGCCAGCCGCGATGAGGGCTTCGGCGCAAGGCGGGGTCTTGCCGTGATGCGAACAGGGTTCGAGCGTGACATAGGCAGTGGCGCCGCGCGCCTGCTCGCCGGCTTGCTTCAGGGCTTCGGTTTCGGCATGCGGGCGGCCCGAGGCGGCGGTGACGCCGCGACCGACGACCTCGCCATCGCGGACGATCACGCAGCCGACGGAGGGGTTGGAGCCGGTCATGCCGAGATGTCGGCGCGACAGCGCAGCCGCCTCCGACATAAAGCGCGCATCATCGGCAGCAGTCGTCATAGGTCAGCGGTCCTCGGCGGGATCGCGGGCGATCTTGGCGGTGATCTGGGCGATTGCGGCGGAAAAATCCTCGATATGGGTGAAATCGCGATAGACCGAGGCGTAACGCACGAAGGCCACGTCATCGAGGCTCTTCAGCGCCTCCAGCACCTGCAAGCCGAGATCCTCGGAGCTGATTTCGTTTTCGCCCGAGCTTTCGAGGCGTCGAATGATGCCGGAGACGGCGCGCTCGATGCGGTCGCGATCGACGGGCCGCTTGCGCAGCGCGATGTCGAAGGAGCGCACCAGTTTCTCGCGCTCGAACGGCGCCTTGCGGCCCGACTTTTGACCACCATCAATTCACGCAGCTGCACGCGCTCGAAGGTGGTGAAACGGCCTCCGCAATCGGGGCAGATGCGCCGGCGACGGATGGAAGAGCCGTCCTCGGCCGGGCGGGAATCTTTCACCTGCGTATCTTCGGAATTGCAGAACGGGCAGCGCATGTCACTTCACTCATCATCTTGTGCGTCGGAGGCGACGCGGTCCCGAGATAGCGGTCCGAGCGCCCGGCGACAAGGGGCAAGCGCGACCAACGCGCAGGAAGCGGTGGTCAACACTGTGTGCATCGGACGCGGCCTTATCGCCGATCACGCCGTCCAGACATCCGCCGCCTCGCTGCGTCCTTTGAGGACCAGGCCCTGATGAAACTGCATGCGGCCGCGATAGCCGTCTCGCATGGCCTGATCGCTCACCGCCTCCATGACGGCGCTGCTGAAGACGATGCGGCAGGACAGCGCGCGGGTGGCCGATTCCAGCCGCGAGGCGACGTTGACGGTATCGCCGAGCATGGCGAACTCCATGCGCCTGTTGTTGCCGACATCCCCCAGGATGACCGGACCATAATGCACGCCGACGGACAGCCGGATCGGCTCCAGCCCGCGTCGGATCCGCCCGTCATTCAGAGCCGCGATCCTGTCCTGCATGGCGAAGGCGGCGGCAATGGCGTTGCCGGCGTCATCGGGAGAGGTTTGCGGCGTGCCGAAGCTCGCCATCAGCCCGTCGCCCATGAATTTGTCGAGCGTGCCGTGATGGGAGAACACCTCCTCTTCGAGCGCCGCGTGAAAATCCCGGAGCATGGCGATGACGTCGTCCGGACTGCGCCCTTCGGCGAAGCGCGTGAAGCCGACGATATCGGCGAAGAGCACCGCGACATTCTGGGATCGCACGCCGCCCATCGGCTGAT
The DNA here is from genome assembly GCF_014158035.1 of Rhizobium sp. G21. Lineage (GTDB taxonomy): Bacteria > Pseudomonadota > Alphaproteobacteria > Rhizobiales > Rhizobiaceae > Rhizobium_E. The sequence goes on from NZ_JACFXW010000001.1 coordinate 818,451, forward strand.
TTCTGTGCGCCAACTCCTCGACCATCGACGGCGCGAAATAGCGGGAGAGATTGGCGCGTTCGGAGGCCAGGCTCGCCTGGCGGACGAGCAGCTTGCTCATCCGCTGCGATTTGAGGCCGAGAATATAGGCCACAAGCACAATCACCACCGCTTCCTGCACCCGATTGTGGAATTCGACGCTGTTGGGATCCAGCGTGGCGAAGACGCGGTCGTAGCCGACCAGCGCGCTCCGCACCCGCTCGGACAGTTGCGGATCGACCGTCCCGAACAGCATCACGGCGACCACGCCCGCCAGCCAGATCAGCGCAGCGGCCACACCGATGCTGTGGACCGTGCGCCAGCTGTAGGCCAGCGATCCCCCGGCCAGGAAAATGAAGAAATAGACGAAGCCGTCGAAGCGGAATTGAAAGGCTGTCGGCCACTGCTCGGCGGCGAAGGGGTTGGGAACCGTCAAGGTCAGCGTCAGGAGCAGAATATCGGCCATGATCAGCGCCATCTCGAGATGCGACTGGCCGACTTTGGCGACCCGCAGCTGCGCCATGCCGATCAGGACAAAGATGAGCAGCAGAACCTCGTAATAGAGCACCTCGACGCGAGGGTTGACGTAGACGAGCAGCACGGCGGTGATCGCAAGCGCGACGGTGCGCGCCCATGTGGCGATGCGCTGCCCCTCCATCTTTTCGATGCGCAGCGCTTCGGCGAGATGCGGATTGCTCGCGGCCATTTTCTCTTCGGCGATGCGCGTGTTCCACGGACGCCCGGCCCACAGGGCGGACAGGCGCGTCCTCAAGGTCGGCCCGCGCGATGTGTTCAGTTCGATCGAATTCAGGTCCACGCTCGCCCCCTGTTTCAGGCAAGTCTAACATCCGCGCCCGAAGGCGTCATCTCACAGGCGAACCGGACATGAAAAAACCCTCCCCGCGAGCGGAGAGGGTTTGCGCAGTTCTGCCTTCGCCGGACCGTCTTACATATAGGGATACATCGGGAAGCGGTTGGTGAGTTCAACCACCTTGCCGCGCACCGAGGCTTCGACGGCGGCGTTGCCTTCGTCGGAATTGGCGACCTTCAGGCCGTCAAGCACTTCGACGATCAGGTTGCCGATTTCCTTGAATTCGGCCTCCTTGAAGCCGCGCGTGGTGCCGGCCGGCGTGCCCAGGCGAACGCCCGAGGTGACGAAAGGCTTTTCCGGATCGAAGGGAATGCCATTCTTGTTGCAGGTCACATAGGCGCGGCCGAGAGCCGCCTCGGCGCGCTTGCCGGTGGCGTTCTTCTTGCGCAGATCGACCAGCATCAGATGGTTGTCGGTGCCGCCGGAGACGATGTCGAGATTGTGGCCGATCAGCGTCTCGGCCAGGGTCTTGGCGTTCTTGACCACCTGGGCGGCGTAGTCCTTGAATTCCGGCTTCAGCGCTTCGCCGAAGGCGACGGCCTTGGCGGCGATGACATGCATCAGCGGGCCGCCCTGCAGGCCCGGGAAAACGGCCGAATTGAACTTCTTGGCCAGATCCTCGTCATTGGTGAGGATCATGCCGCCGCGCGGACCACGGAGCGACTTGTGGGTCGTCGAGGTCGCGACATGGCAATGCGGGAACGGCGACGGATGCTGGCCGCCAGCGACGAGACCGGCGATGTGGGCCATGTCGACCATGAGGTATGCGCCGACCGAATCGGCGATCTCGCGGAAGCGTTTCCAGTCCCAGATGCGGGAATAAGCGGTGCCGCCGGCGATGATGAGCTTGGGCTTGTGCTGTTCGGCCTTGCGGGCGACGTCTTCCATGTCGAGCTGGTGGTCTTCTTCACGCACGCCGTAGGACACCACGTTGAACCACTTGCCGGACATGTTGACCGGCGAGCCGTGCGTCAGGTGGCCGCCCGAATTGAGGTCGAGGCCCATGAAGGTGTCGCCGGGCTGCAGGAGCGCCAGGAACACGGCCTGGTTCATCTGCGAACCGGAATTCGGCTGGACGTTGGCGAAGTTGACGCCGAACAGCTTCTTAGCGCGCTCGATGGCGAGTTCTTCTGCGATGTCGACGAACTGGCAGCCGCCGTAATAGCGCTTGCCCGGGTAGCCCTCGGCGTATTTGTTGGTCATGATCGAGCCCTGCGCCTCGAGAACGGCGCGGGAGACGATGTTTTCGGAGGCGATCAGTTCGATCTCATGGCGTTGACGGCCGAGTTCCTTCTCGATCGCGCCGAAGATATCGGGATCGGAATCGGCAAGACTACGGGTGAAAAAGGCGTCGTTCGCGCTCATGTCTGTCTCGTCTTTCTTGGGCTCGGGATGACCTTATACCGTCGTTCCGCCGGACCGGTTTATCGCCGGCGAGCCGCGGGTTTCGGGCTGCCACGGTCTTAGCGATTGCGGCGGGCCGGGGCAAGACGGATTGCGGCGGCGAATGCCATGCTTGCGCCGCAGCCGCCGCTCCGCGACGGTTTCGCGGCTTTCGCGACCGCCTTGACAGCAGGATCCTTTCCGCAAATGGTGCGCGCACTTTCATCCAGGGGATTTCCCGTGACGACAGACGCGCCTCCAAAAGCCCGCCGCATCGAAATCTTTTATTTCGACGCCGGCGGCGGCCATCGCAATGCGATGACGGCGCTGAGCAAGCTGATCGAGAAGACGCATGCGGATTGGACCGTCGTTCCCGTCGATTTGCAGAAGCTGCTCGAACCGATCGACCCCGTCCATCGGCTGACGCAGAAGATCACCGGCTCGCTCAAGAAGATCCTGCTTCCGGTCGCCCCTCGCCTGCCGATCGCGCCGATCCAGGCGCAGGACATCTACAACAATGCGCTCAAGCGCGGCGCAACGCGCGGGCTCGGCACGATCCTGCCGATCCTGCAGGGCTTCATCCGTCGCTTCTCCGCCGAGATCGAACGCCTGCTCGTCGAGCGCTGGCGGGCGGAGCCGCGGCCGGATCTGGTGATTTCGGTCATTCCCAACTTCAACCGCGTCATGCATCGGGCGCTTCAGACGGTCGACGCCTCCATTCCGTATCTCACCGTGATTACCGATCTGGTCGACGTGCCGCCGCATTTCTGGATGGAGGATCAGGCGCAGTCCATCGTTTGCGGAACGCCGAAAGCCGCTGATCAGGCCCGCGCGACCGGCTTCTATCGCGAGACGGATATCCACGAAGTCTCGGGCATGATCCTGAAGGAGCAATTCTACCTGCCGCCCGCCCCGCACGCGCTGACGCGCATCGATCTCGGCCTTGCCGAGGATCGCCCGACCGCGATGATCATGTTCGGCGGCAACGGCGCGCGACGGGCGACGATGACTATTCTCGATCAGCTCGACAAATCGCCTTCGGGCATCCAGTCGATCGTAATGTGCGGCAAGAACGCCGCGCTGAAAAAGGCGCTGCAGCGGCGGCCGAACTGCTGCGCCGTCGGCTTCGTGCAGACCGTGCCCGACTATCTCCGGCTCGCCGATTTCCTGATCGGCAAACCCGGCCCCGGCAGCATCAGCGAAGCCGTTCATCTTGGACGCCCGGTGATCGTCGAAGGCAACGCCTCGACCATGCCGCAGGAGCGGCCCAATCTTGACTGGATCCGCGACAACGGCGTTGGATTGGTGGTCAAGAGTTTCAGGCGCGATCTTGCGGCCGCCGCCGAAGACATGCTGTTGCGGCTCGATGAGTTGAAAGCCAATATCAGTCGCAATATTCCCGAAAACAGGGCAGTATATGAAATCGTCGACATCATCGCGTCACTCGTGCAAGACGTCGGAAACGGACGAAATGCTGCGCTCAAATCCGGTTTCGAGGCAGTGAGGCCAAGAAAAGATGGAACTGTTCCGGACGCCGGACGTTGCGCTGACTAACTGGTGGGGCGGACATACTGACATCTGCATGACAACGGCATCTCTGCGCACATATCTGCGCCAACAAACGCACGACCTGCACCAGGAATTGGACCAAGGCATCGGATCGTTCGACAACGCCGAGCGCTACCGCGTCTATCTGCGCGGAGTCGGCGCGTTCAGGGCGGCCGTGGAGCCGGCCATGCGGCGAGCCGGAGCCAGTGAGGCGTTTGCCGGCTTTACGCCGACATTCATTTATGACCATGCCCTGGCTGACATGCAGGATCTCGACATCGAACCGGTCGAACATCCTTGCAAGATTGACGCAGAAATCGCGCCGGCATCGCTTCTCGGGGCAATGTATGTCATCGAAGGCTCCACACTCGGGGCGCGTCTGCTTTATAAGCGGGCACAGGATCTCGGATTCCGCGCCGACTGGGGGCGCCCGTCACCTCCACGCCCAGACCAGCACGGACCGTTCCTGGTCCAAACTTCAGTCACTCCTCGATGCGTCCGATGAAAAAGATTGGCGCGCGGCGGCAAGCTCGGCAAAAACGATGTTCACGATCGCAATCCAGACCTTCAAGGCTGCACGCACATGATGCAGGTCGATCTCACCAATTGCGATCGCGAACCGATCCACATTCCCGGCAGCATTCAGACACATGGCGCATTGATCGTGTGCGACGGCAATCTGGATGTCGTCAGCCGCCATTCGAGCAATGCGGTCGACATATTGCGGCTCGATGAGCATCGGCGCCTGTTGGGAAATCCTCTCGACCAGATCGTCGGCCGCGAAAACGGCCATCACTTCCGAAACGGCCTCGCCGCCGCGCAGATGACCAATCGCCCGGCCCTGTTCTTCGACATGGCCATCGGCGACGACCGTTTCGATGTCAGCATCCACCGCTCAGGCGAGGAGACGCTGATCGAGTTCGAACCGAAAGTCGTTCAACAGCGGCAACCGATCGACCTCATCCGCAGCATTACGAGCCGCATCGGCCAGCCCGATACCGTCGATGCGCTGGCGCGCAAGGCGGCGAGACTGATCCGGGCGACGCTGGGCTACGACCGGGTGATGATCTACCGCTTCGAACCGGAGGGATCGGGACAGGTCATCGCGGAGTCGAAGGCCGCGCATCTCGAGAGTTTCATGGGCCAGTTCTTTCCGGCCTCCGATATCCCGCAGCAGGCGCGCATCCTCTATCTCAAGAGCACGATCCGGATCATCTCCAATGCGGATGGCGCGCGTGCGCCGATCGTTCAGGCCAATGGGCCGGATCTGGGCCCGCTCGACCTCTCTCTCGCGCATCTGCGCAGCGTCTCGCCCATCCATTGTGAGTATCTGCGCAATATGGGCGTCTCCGCCTCCATGTCGATCTCCATCATCATCGACGACGCGCTATGGGGGCTCGTGGCCTGCCATCACTACTCGCCGAAATATCTCGACATGGCCGAGCGCGCCGCAGTCGAGGTGTTTGGCGAACTCTTTCGATCCAGCTGGACGTGCTGCGCCAGAAACGCCGGCTCATGGCCGCCAACACCACCCGCAAGGCTCTCGACCGTCTGTTGCAGGAAGCGCCTCTCCACACGGAGCTGTTCGATCTCCTGCGCAATTACCTGGCCGATTTCGCCAGCATGATCCCGAGCGACGGAATGGCTCTGGTCATGAACGGCAGCCTTTGCACATATGGGCTCTGTCCCCCGTCGAGACGATCCAGAACGTTGCCTCGGCCGCAGGGGCGAGAGCCGGCTCTCGCGTCTGGAGCACACATATCGCCAGCGAGACGCTCGGCATCGAGCAGACGCCCCTGGCCGCCGGCGTGATGATGGTCCCGCTGTCGCAACACACCAGGGACTGCCTGCTGTTTTTCCGCCGCGAATTCGAACACACGCTGAACTGGGCGGGAAATCCCAACAAGGCCTATTCGAGCGGGCCGCTCGGCGAACGGCTCACGCCGCGCAAGAGCTTCGCGATCTGGAAAGAAACCGTCCGGCTCCAATCGCGGAAATGGACGGAAACACAGCATGAAGTCGGGGAAGTGATCAGGTCGGCCCTGGTCGAGATCGTGCTCCGACACAATGAGATCATCGCGGAGGAACGCGGTCGAGCCGACCTGCGTCAGCGTATGCTGAACGAAGAGCTCAACCATCGCGTCAAGAATATTCTCGCGGTGATCAAGTCGCTGATCGGCCAAGGGAGCTTCAACGCGTCTACGATCGAGGAGTATCTGGAAACGCTTCGCGGCCGGATACAAGCCCTGGCGGTCGCGCATGACCAGATCGTCCGTGGCGACGGCGGCGGTCTGATCCGCACTTTGTTGGCCGCCGAGCTCAAGCCCTATGACGAACAGAGCGCGACGGTGTCCTTGTCCGGCCCGGCCGTCTGGGTCGACAACAGCACCTATTCCGTCCTGGCGCTGGTCTTTCATGAACTCGCCACCAATGCGGCGAAATACGGCGCCTTGTCCGTCCCGTCCGGACAGCTCGCGGTGCGCTGGCAAATCGACCAGGACAACAATTGCGAGATATTCTGGGAAGAAAGCGGCGGACCCTATGTCATTCCGCCCACGCGCAAAGGCTTCGGCTCGGTTCTCATTTCCCGCAGCATTCCCCATGAACTCGGCGGCAAGGCGTCGCTCGACTATCTGCCGACCGGCCTGGAAGCAGAATTCATGATCCCCTCGCGGCACATCGCCCTGGCGGATCCGGCGAACGAAGAATCGGCGCCCCACCGAAGCGCGGGCGGACAGCCGAACCGAAAGTCCGCGCAACCGACCGATGTCGCGATCTTTCTCGTCGAAGATCAAATGTTGATTGCGATGGACGCGGAAATGATGCTGTCCACCGAAGGTCTCCGCAACTTTCGGACGGCGAGTTCGGTGACGGAAGCCTTGTCGATGCTGGACCGGTTTCATCCCACCGTGGCCGTGCTCGACGTCAACCTCGGCGACGAGACGTCGATCCCCATCGCGGCGGCGCTGAGGCGTATGAACGTTCCGTTCCTGTTCGCGACCGGTTACGGCGACGGCGGTGTGATTCCGGAGCAATTCCAGGACGTCCCGGTCATACGCAAGCCCTATGCGAGTTCGGAACTGGCGCAGGCGATCTTCGGTCTTCTCGATTGACCAAGGCACGCGCTCCATAAGGCTGAGATCGCATCAGCCGGCGCGAGCGCCGTCAATCCAACAAAAAGTCCGACTGTCGCCAGTCGGACTTTGCAGTTCGAGTCCATGTATCGAACATGCAGACCGGATCAGTTGGCGACCACGGGCTCCTGGTTGAGGCCGGTCTGCAGCGCCAGTTCCTGGGCGCCGTCCATCTGGTAGATGTCGTCGCGGAACTGCACGATGCGGTCGCGGGCGGACCAGGCGGTCACATATTTGAAATAGATCGGCACTTCGCTCTGAAGCGGAATCGGATTGTTCTTGCCGGCCTTGATCGTCGCTTCGATCTGCTGGCGCGACCAGCCGGGCGTATCGCGCAGCAGCCAGGTCGTCAGGTCGCGGACGTTCTGGACCCGCACGCAGCCCGAAGATTCGAAGCGCGACAGCTTGTTGAACAGGCCCTGCTGCGGCGTGTCGTGCATATATTCGCCGTGCGGATTGTGAAACTCGATCTTGGTCGACGCCATGGCGTTGATCTTGCCCGGGTCCTGACGGAACATCAGGTTCGGGGCCTTGTCGGCGAACCAGTCGATGGTCGTCGGATCGACTTCCGTTCCCTGGCCATCGAACAGACGGATCTGGTTCTTGGTCAGATAGGTCGGGTCCTTGCGCATCAGCGGCACGATGTCCTTTTCGACGATCGAACGCGGCGCGGTCCAATAGGGATTGAGCGTGACTCGATAGATCTTGGAGTCGATGATATGTGTCGGACGGGTGATGCGGCCGACGATCGCGGTGTGACGCTGGGCGACGCGATTGTTCTCGACCGCCTCGATATAGGCGGCGGGAATGTTGACCATCACATAACGCTGACCGAGATCGGTGTTGATTTCCTGGACGCGCGCGAGGTTGGTGCGCAACTGCATCAGCCGCATGTCGGCCGGCACGTTCATCGCCTTGATCGTGTATTGGCCGAGCACGCCGTCGAGCGGCAGGCCATGACGGGCCTGGAAGCGCTTGACGCCTTCTTCGACCAGCGAGTCGTAAGCCGACGTGACACCGGCGGTGCGCGACAGATCGCCCGAGATAATGAGGCGCTTGCGCAGATCGGCGACCGAAGGATCGCTGACGCCGAGCCGCAGCTTCTGGCCGGGATTGACCTGCGGCCATCCCCCGTTCGACACGATGGTCTCGTAATCGTAGACGGCCTGCTGGATATTGGCTGCGGCTTCCGGCCCGAAGATCGGATTGTTGGACATCACGGCGGCGGCGGTGCGCGACGCCTTGGCGTCGAACTGGTCATCCCAATTGCCGCGACGCGGCGCATTGATGATCTCGTCGATCGCGACATCGGCCAAGGCGGGGCCCGCGACGGCCGCAGCTCCGGCAGCGGCGGCCGCGCCGAGGAACTTGCGTCGAGAGAGAGAGGCCAGATCGAACTTTTCAGACATTATTTCGCCTTCCGATGTCTCGTTTTCATTGCGCGCCGGGATGCGCGACGTAAAATCTCAACAAATGGGGATTGGCGGACGTTTTGCCTATTCGATGAAGCCTCAGCAACCTCAAATGAGACCGTGAACCGCTTTCGCCCCATTCGCGCCAGTCTGTGTGGCCGGGATGTCACGATATTGTGGCCGATTTGTGCCTCGGACAAATCAAGAAAACGTTAGCGGACGGAGCGGAAAGGCAGAAAAACCGGAAGCCGGGCGGCAGGGAATGCGCCCGGTTCCAGCCTGGAGATCTGAGACGACGCCTTAGAGGCGATACATGATCGAGTCGTTCCAGAAACGGTCGAGACGCTGCAGCAGCTTGTTCATCTGGCTGAATTCGTCCTGGCCGATGCCGCCCACCTTGTGGATCGAGCCGACATGGCGGTGATAGAGCTTGGCGACCGTTTCGGCGATTTCCTGGCCCTTCGGCGTCAGGGAAATGCGGACCGAGCGGCGATCGACGCGCGAGCGCGAATGATTGATGAAGCCGAGTTCGACCAGCTTCTTGACGTTGTAGGAAACGTTCGAGCCCATATAGTAGCCGCGCGAGCGCAGTTCGCCGGCGGTCAGTTCGGACGTGCCGATGTTGAACAGCAGCAGAGCCTGGACCGCGTTGATGTCGTCGCGGCCGGACCGGTCGAATTCGTCCTTGATGACGTCGAGCAGACGACGATGCAGGCGCTCGACGAGATGGACGCTTTCGAGATAGAGATTGTGGATGACCTGGTCCTGAGTTTCCGCGACCGGGGCCTGAGCCTTGAGCTTGGTGTTCATTTTTCTGCCTCGCTGTTTGCCGGCGGTTCTTGTTTTTTTGATCCCGCCTTATGTCGCCAACTTAGCGAGCACCGATAAAATTCTACTTAAATCACATGCTTAACGGCCGGTTATGTTTACGTTTGCCTGTTTCAAGGTGAACATCAGCTTACCGAAGCGCGTTCAGCGCGCCTCGTTCACGGGCGGCTTCGTCAGCAGCGTCCACAGCCGCAAGAGCAGGTAGATCAGCGCGATCAGCGACACCAGCGCCACTTTCAGCGGGTCGATCTCGAAGGTTCCCGGCATCGCCTGCTGGAGGCCGATCTCCATGATCGCAGCGACGCCCCAGATGACCGGACCCCAGGCGCCGCGCAGCCAGAGGCCGACGGCGGCCACCGGATAGAGCACGGCGAGCGTGCCGCGCGCCGCCTTCATGTCGGCGTCGAGCAGATCGAACCGCCCCGCCCCGCCATGGTGATAGCCGATGAGATCCGCCCAGATCATCAGAGCGAACCACAGAGTTCCCAGCGCCACGAGCCTGAGAAAGATGGTCATCAAGAGGTCCGGCAGCGGCGGCCGGGGCGCTTGTATCGGCAGATCGGTCATGTCCCACAATTAGACGATGCCGCGGGGAAAGGCCAGCGTTCGGCTCGAACGCCGCGGACGATGCGCCGCAGACGAGACTGCGTCCTCGCTTTGCGCCCGGCCTGTCTTCGTGCTAACCCGCCTGCAAACGGAGATTTGAGAGGCGCCGCCATGACCGACAAGACCCACCTCGTCGACCACATCACCGGACATCGGCGCATGCGCCGCAACCGCAAGGCCGACTGGTCGCGACGGCTGACCCAGGAGAATCGCCTGACGGTGGACGATCTGATCTGGCCCATCTTTCTGGTCGAGGGCGCCAATATCGTCGAACCGATCGCGGCCATGCCCGGCGTCAACCGCCTGAGCGTCGACAAGGCGGTGGAGGCGGCGCAGATGGCTGCCGATCTCGGCATTCCCGCGCTGGCCACCTTCCCCAATATCGATCTCGACCTGCGCGACGATCACGGTTCGGAAGCGCTCAACGCCAACAACCTCATCAACCGCGCCACAGAAGCCATCAAGGCGAAGGTCGGCAATATCGGCGTCATCACCGACGTCGCGCTCGATCCCTTCACCAGCCACGGCCATGACGGCATCCTGCGCGACGGGGAAATCGTCAATGACGAGACGGTCGACCAGATCGTCAAGGCGGCCGTCGCCCAGGCCGACGCCGGTTCCGACATCATCGCGCCGTCGGACATGATGGACGGCCGCATCGGCGCCATCCGCAAGGGTCTCGACGCCGCCGGCCATCAGAATGTCGGCATCATGTCCTATGCCACGAAATTCGCTTCGGGCCATTACGGCCCCTATCGCGAGGCGATCTCCACCGCCGGCCTGCTGAAGGGCGACAAGAAGACCTATTACATCGACCCAGCCAACGGCGCCGAAGCCCTGCGCGACGCGGCCCTCGATGTGGAGGAAGGCGCCGACATGCTGATGGTCAAGCCGGGCCTGCCCTATCTCGACATCTGCTGGCGGATCAAGGAAGCCTTCGGTCTGCCGGTCTACGCCTATCAGGTCTCCGGCGAATATACGATGGTCAAGGCCGCCGCCGCCAATGGCTGGATCGACGGCGAGCGGGTGATGATGGAACAGCTGTTGTGCTTCAAGCGCGCCGGTTGCGACGGCGTCCTCACCTATTTCGCCGTGGATGCGGCGCGGATTCTCGCGAAATCCTGATCGGAGCGGCAGACGACGGGCAGATTCAGCAAGGCGACGGCGCCGCCGTCCGCATGGTCGGACAGCGTCAAGGCGCCGCCGTGGCGACGGGCGATGGTGGCGCAGATATGCAGGCCCAGTCCCATGCCTTGCGTATTGGCGCTGTTGGAGGCGCGGAAATACTTCTCCGTGAGCAGATGCCGTTCTGCCTCGGGCACGCCGATGCCCCAATCGGTCACCCTCAGGCTGAGCATCGCGCCGGATATCTCCGCATCGACATCCACCGGCGCCCCCGGCGGTGAAAATTTCAGCGCGTTCTCGACGAGGTTGGCGAGCGCCATGGCGAGAAGATCGGCGTCTACGACGATTTCCAGATCCCGCTCCGCCTCCCGGCGCTCGTAGCGGATCCGACGATCAGGAAAGGTGTCGCGCAGCATGGAAAACAAGGCGTCCATCGCCCTGGCGTAATCCTGACGTTTGAAGCGCGGTAGCGCCGAGGCGCCGTCTATCCGGCTGCGATGCAGGCTGACGTCGATCAGCTCCACCAGTCGTCCGATCGCGCGTTTGATGCGTTCGATCCGTTGTCGATTGCCGACGTCGTCGGGAGACAGACCGCGGGCGATCGAGGCGACGCTGCTGGAGACGACCGCGAGCGGCGTGCGGTATTGATGCGAGATCACGTCGAGAAATCGGACCTGCTCGGCTTGCGCGTCACGCTCCGCCTTCAGAGCCGTTTCCGCTTCCTCCTTGGCCAGGCGCAACTCGGCAGTTCGCCGCTCCACCAGTTCGACCGCGGTTTTCTCAGCGGCGCGGGCGACGTCGAGCGCTCTGGCCTGGGCGACGGCGTGATCGCTTTCGGCCTGCCGGGTGCGGCGCGCCAGCGACAACTGCATGTAGAGAATGAAGAACAGAACCGCGATCTCGAAAGCGTAGTCGGACCAGTGCGTATAGGTGGACAATGCGGTCAGCCGTAGCGTCACCACCATCATGCCGATCAGCAGCGCCCCGAACGCCGATGTGGCGATCCCTGCGCCCGGTTCGCGCTTGAAGGCCAGCCAGGCGTTGCCGAAGAAGCCGGCGGCGAAGACGATGACGGCGGAGACCATCACCAGCGGCGCGATCATCTGGTAGAGATCGATCACGGTGAGGAAGAAGGTGAAGACCGACAGGAGCGCCGAAAATAGCAGGGCTTTGGCGAGCCAGGGGAAGTGTTTCGCCGCCCTTGTCTGGCCACGAACGAAAAGGCTCGCCATGCCCAGGCAGACGCTGCTCGAGGCGCCGCCGATCGCATCGACGACCACGCCTCCGCCGACGACCCAGTCCTCGAACAGGAGGCCCTTGTAGCAGAACTCGTTGACCGCCAGAGCCAGGAGCGCCACGGCGTATTGCAGGAACAGCGTCTCTCTCAGACCGCGCCAGATCAGCAGGTTCGCCACGCCCGAAAAGACCAGCAACGCTTCGAAGGCGGCAAACCTGGCGGCGTCGAAAGCCGCCTGCTGGATCATGGTTTCGGCCGTGCGCAGCCAGCCGGTCACAGCGAGCGAACTGCTGGTGCGGACGCGAACGAGGATTTCGCTCGCGCCGACCGGCGCGGTCAGCGGCACGATATGGCTGGTGGCGACAACCGGTCGCAGCCGCCTCGGATGATGATCGCCGAGCATCACGGAAGCAAAATCTCGATTTCGCGCCGTCCAACCCGGATTCGGCGTGAACACCTCCACATCGTTGAGCACCATCGGCTTGAGCTCGAGAAAGAGCTTTCGCGGCGTCAGGTCGCGGTTGTCGAGCAGGATGCGGACCCAGATCGTGTCGTTGCGATAGCCGAGCGCCAGCCCGCCGCCCGCCGGCCTGAAGCGAGCGGCGATTTCGGGCCTTTCCAGATCCGCGGGCGTCAGCCCGTGCGACGGATCGACCAGGAATTGCATGTCGTGATCGATCGACAGCTGGGTGAACTGCTTGTCGATGGTCAAGGTTTCGGCGGCGAATGCGGCGGATGCGTAAATCAGCAGGGCCGCCAGGCTTCCGGCAAGACAGTTCGCAAATTTCATTGATTATTACGCCCCCAGAATTTATCTGTAAATTTTAGGGTTATCGCAATCATTTCCCGGATATTGTTATGGCAAAAGTCATGATCGTGGAAGACGACATCGAGCTGCGCGACAGCCTGGTCGACTATCTCTGCGAATGCGGTCATGACGCGCAGGGCGTGGGCAATGCCATCGAATTTTACCAAACGCTCGCGCGAGACAACTTCGACGTCGTGATCCTCGACGTCAACCTTCCGCATTACGACGGACTGTCGGTCGCCGCGCATCTGTCTGAAACCAGCAACGCGGCCATCATCATCATGACGGTGCAGGGGGCGGTCGAGGATCGGGTGCGCGGCTACAGATCCGGCGCCGATCTCTACATGGTCAAGCCTGTGGACTGCGAAGAACTCGCCGCCGCCGTTGTGGCGCTTTCGAAAAAACGCCGAAAGACGGAGTCTCCGTCGTCTTCGGGCGGCGCGGCCTGGCGGCTCAGTCTCACCGATTTCCAGCTGTCGGCGCCGTCGGGCAAGCGGGTCGATCTGACGCGCAACGAGATGCGGGTGATGGAAATGGTCTCGGCTCAGGCGGGCGCGATCGTGCCTCGGGCGGAACTGATGCACTTCGTCAGCAAGGGCGCGATCGATCCGGACAGTCGCGCGCTGGACGCGGCGATCAGCCGGCTTCGCTCGAAGGTGCAGGCCGAATGCGGAATGACGCTGCCCCTGCAGACCGTCCAGAGCGCCGGCTTCGTTTTCGCCGGGACGATCCTCACCACCTGATCGGAGCCGCCTCCTCAGGGCGCATGGATCGAAGCAGGCTTCTGACGGAGGATAGAGGCAATGGAATGGGCTGCGAGCGCCGCGAGAATGATCGCGCCGCCGACCAGCGTGGCCGTCGTGGGCGTTTCCAGGAAGATGAGCCAGACCCAGACCGGGGCCAGCACGGTTTCCAGGAGATAGAACATGCCCGACTCCGCCGCCGACAGATAGCGCGGACCGGTCGCCAGCGCCCAGAAGGCGAAGGGCGTCAGGATCAATCCGTTGAAGATGATCCAGCCGGGATGTTCGATGGTGAAGCCCACTTTCATGGAGACTGCGGCGCCGACGATGGCGGGAATGATCGCGGCGGCCAGCGGCGTAAATCCGAAATCGAGGCGACTGGCGCGGCTGACTGTCAAGGCGCCCGCGATCGACAGCGCCGACAGCGCCGCCATGAGATCGCCGAAGAGATGGCCGCTTTCCAGCCCGTCGCCGACGATGATCACCACGCCCAGGGTCATCGCCGCCATCGCCGCCCAGGTCGACGCGTCGGGCCGCTCGCGCAGGAAGATCCAGGACAGGAGCGCGCCGAACATCGGGTTGAAGGCGAGGATGAACGCCACGTTCGCCGTTGACGTGTTGAATACCGACAAAAGAAAGAAGATCGTCGACAAGCCGTAGAGACCCGCCACGAGCACGCCGCGCCAGTCGTGAAACAATGTGGGGCCGACGCCGCGCCTGGCCCGGATCACCGACCAGACGATGACCGCAACCAGCACGGTCAGAATACTGCGGACGAACAGCAGCGCCCAGACGCCGCCTTCAGACAGCCGCAGAATGGGGATGTCGAAGGACAGAGCCAACCCGCCGAGAAAAGTAATGATCACGCCTTTGGCGTGCGGGCTCAGCGATTGAAATGGCATGGATTCTACCGGGCTTCGTTGGACGCAGGAGGCTCGTACAGCGTCCAGCCCTGATTAAGAAGGTGTTCCTGCGGCAGGAAGCGTGTCTTATAGGCCATCTTGCGCGAACCCTGGACCCAATAGCCGAGATAGACATGCGGCAGCCCCTTGGCCTGCGTCCGCCTGACGTGATCGAGAATCATGAAGGTCCCCAGCGATCGCGGCTCGAGATCGGGATCGTAGAACGAGTAGACCATCGACACGCCGTCGGCCATCATGTCGGTGAGCGCGACCGCCACCAATTGGCCCGATGGCGGCGAACGCCAGCCGTCGCCTTCGGTCCTCAGCCGGTATTCGATGATCTTGGTGTGGACATGCGAATCTTCGACCATCATCGCGTAGTCGAGCACCGACATGTCGGACATGCCGCCCTGGGTGTGGCGGCTGTCGAGATATTTGCGAAACAGAGAAAACTGCTCGGTCGACGGTTCGGCGGGATATTCCCGACCGACGAGATCGTCATTGCCCGCGAGCACCCGGCGCATCGAGCGGGTCGGACGGAATTCGTCGGCGAGGATGCGAACCGAAACGCAGGCCCTGCAGCTTTCGCAGGCCGGACGATAGGCGATGTTTTGAGACCGGCGAAAGCCGCCCTGGGTGAGGATGTCGTTCATCTCCGGCGCGCGCTGGCCGACCAGATGCGTGAACACCTTCCGCTCGACCTGCCCCTGCAGATAAGGGCATGAGGCAGGCGCCGTCATGAAGAACTGCGGGGATGGATGCGCCTGCGTGTTCATACTGCGTGAAGATTCTCACCATTTGCTCCGGCGCAGAAGATAGATCAGTTCGCCGGCTTGTAAAAGCGCAATCGTCGCGGGACGTTCCCGCCCTCAGTATCGGGGCCCGCCCAGGCGGCTCGCCCGCACCAGAACAGTGCCGAGCGCGATGTCGTGCAGCAGGCGCTTGCGGTTGGTGAAGAGGCCCACCAGCAGGATGAGCGGCGTCAGGAACGAGTTCAACACCCAGAACAGGACGACATGCAGGAGACCGGTCGTGAAATCGATGCGGTTGCCGCTGTCGCTGACAAGCGTGAGGTCCATCACCCTCATGCCCGGCGTCGCCTGGGCGCGCGAGGACAGCGACAGGGCGAAATACAGGCCGGCGACGACGAAGAACAACACCGGAAAAAGGTAGAAGGCGAGGCCCAGCGTCAGCACGCCGAGGATGAACACCAGCACCGCCGCCGGCAGCAGCAAGAGGCAGATCAGCGCATAGTCGACCACGAAAGCCAGCATGCGCCGGCTCAACACGCCATCCAGGGCGGCGGTGGCATAGTCTCGGTCGAGGGCGTTGGTCATGAAAGCGGTCCTTTTTAGCGTTGCCGCTGATATGGGCGATCAGATCCGCGCCGGCAAGGACCTGCGGATCGGTCCGGCATCGATTTCCTCCGGCGACCGAAAGACCGGCCGCGTTCGTGATCGAGGCTCAGCCGGAGAATTTGCCCGATCTCGGGAAACCCTTGGGAACGGTGCGGCCGGCGGTGGCGCGGTCGGCCAACCATTCGGCCAGCTCGTCCTTTTTGCGGATGAAGTTGCGGCCGGCGCTGTCGTCCCAGGTGAGGCCGGCCTCGATGTCGAACACCCTGATGTCGGAGACGCCGCCGTCCTTGTAGCGCTGCAGACGAACGCCCTTGCCGCGGGTCATTTCCGGCAGTTGACTGATCGGGAACACCAGCATCTTGCGATTTTCGCCGACGATGGCGACATGGTCGCCCTTGGCGTGCACCACGAGTTTCGCCTCGTCCGGCATGGCGACGTTGAGGATCTGCTTGCCCTTGCGGGTGTTGGCGACGAGTTCGGACTCGTTGACCAGGAAACCGTAGCCCTGAACCGACGAGACGATCAGCTTGCGCGCGGAATCCAGCACGAAGGCGGTCAGCACGTCCTGATCGTTTTCCATGTCGATCATGATGCGCAGCGGCTCGCCATGGCCGCGGCCGCCCGGCAGTTTGTCGGCCCCCAGCGTGAAGGCCTTGCCGCCGGTGGTGAAGACGATGACCTTGTCCGTCGTCTGGGCGTGGAAGGCGATCTTGAGACTGTCGCCCTCCTTGAACTGCAGCGTCGAGAAATCGCCGAGATGGCCCTTGAGCGCTCGAATCCAGCCTTTTTCCGAGACGACGACGGTGACCGGCTCCTTCTCGATCAGGGCCTGTTCGATGGCTTCCAGATCGGTCGAGGGCGCGTCGGCGAAATCGGTGCGGCGGCGGCCGAGCGGGGTGGCCTTGGCGAATTTCTTCTTTACCTCGCCGATATCCCAGGCGACCGTCTGCCATTGCTTCTCTTCGGAAGCCAGCAGCGCCTCGATGCCGGCCTTCTCGGCCGTCAGCCCGTCGAACTCCTTGCGGATCTCGAATTCCTCGAGCTTGCGCAGCGAACGCAGCCGCATGTTGAGGATCGATTCCGCCTGCAGATCGGTCAGGCTGAAAGTCGACATCAGAACGGCCTTCGGCTCGTCCTCCTCGCGGATGATGCGGATCACCTCGTCGAGATTGAGATAGGCGATCAGGTAGCCGCCCAGCACTTCCAGCCGGCGCTCGATCTCGGCCAGGCGATGGCGTGAGCGCCGCACCAGCACTTCGCGGCGATGGGCGAGCCATTCGGTCAGCACGTCCTTGAGCGACATGACCCTGGGCACCTTGCCCATGGACAGCACGTTCATGTTCAACGACACGCGGCTTTCGAGTTCGGTCAGCCGGAACATCGATTCCATCAGCAGCGACGCATCGACCGTCCGGCTCTTGGGCACGAGCACGATCCGCACGTCCTCCGCGGATTCGTCGCGGACATCTTCCAGAAGCGGCAGTTTGCGGGCGATCAGCAGTTCGGCGATCTTTTCGATCAACCGCGACTTCTGCACCTGATAGGGAATTTCGGTGATGACGATCTGGTAGCCGCCGCGCCCCAGATCTTCCTGGCTCCACTTGGCGCGGACGCGGAAACCGCCCCTGCCCGTCTCATAGGCGTCGAGAATACTGGCCCGGCTTTCGATGATGGTGCCGCCGGTCGGCAGGTCGGGTCCGGGCATCAATTCGACCAGATCGGCGACGGTGGCCTCCGGATTCTTGATCAGATGCAGGGCCGCGTCGCAGATCTCGTGAACATTGTGCGGCGGAATATTCGTCGCCATGCCGACCGCGATGCCGGAGGAGCCGTTGGCCAGCAGGTTCGGGAAGGCGCCGGGAAGAACGATCGGCTCTTCGTCTTCCTCGTTGTAGGTCGGACGAAAATCGACCGCGTCCTCGCCGATGCCTTCGAGCAACAGCGCGGCGACATCGGTCATGCGGGCTTCGGTGTAGCGCATGGCGGCGGGATTATCGCCGTCGATATTGCCGAAATTGCCCTGGCCGTCGACGATGGGATAACGGATGGCGAAATCCTGCGCCAGGCGCACCATCGCGTCATAGATCGCCTGGTCGCCGTGCGGATGGAATTTACCCATGACGTCGCCGACGATGCGGGCGCATTTTTTATAGGCGGTGTTGGGGCGCACGCCCATTTCGCTCATGGCGTGGATGATGCGGCGATGCACGGGCTTGAGGCCGTCGCGCACGTCGGGCAGCGCGCGGTGCATGATGGTCGACAAGGCGTAGGCGAGATAGCGCTCTTCCAGCGCTGTCCGCAAATCGATCGGCTGAATGTCGTCCCCGCCGCCCGGCGGCAAATCGCTTTTACCCATGGCTTCTGTCTAGACCGGATAAGGCGGCAGGAGCAAGAAGCGCAGGCGATTGGGCTGTGGACAGCGGCCAGGCGACGCCCAGAAATAAAGCAACGCCTAATGTATTCGAACGATCGATCTCGTGCCTCTCTGGTTGCAATTTTCCGCTCCGACGACTAATCCTGCCCCTCGTCGGAAGCGGTGCTTTCGATGATGTTCGAACGCCGCCGGAATCCGTGACGGGTTTTTCACACGGACGCATGACGACGATCGGCATCGCATCGATCATTCATGGAGCAGTTATGCGTCGCTTAATTAAAACCGTCCTTGCCGCGGCCACTTTCATCGCCGCGGGTTTTGCCGCCCAGGCCGAGGATTACAAGGTTCCGGCCAATAAGACGTCGGGCCTCACCTTCTTCTACGTCTATTCCGAATTGAATTGCGCCTTCGGCAGCAAGCCCACGTTCAAGGTGCTGACCGAGCCCAAGCACGGCAAGATCTTTTCCAAATGGATGAAGCTGAACCTGACCGACGTTCCCAAGAACTGCAAGGGTCGGCCGGTTTACGGCACGGCGATCTTCTACACGCCGGACAAGGGCTATCGCGGCAAAGACTATGCCCGCGTCGGCATCGGCAAGACCGAAATTCCGCTGACCCAGGTCTATAACAGCCGCGCGATGTTCATCAACATCACGGTGGAATGAAGCCATATCCGGGCGGCGGGCCGATACTCGGGGATCGTCCGCCGCATCATTTTAGATCTTCCTATTTGGGCGCCTGCGCATTAACCTCGGCGTCAACGGCGTTGCCGGGATTTAAGAGCCGCTTCGCGCCTTTGCCGCGGAAGCGCCCTTTTGTCATCGCAAGTCGAATAATTCCGTCGGCCGCTTCGTTCAGACGCCAGGACCATCGGTTCCGCCGACCGGTTAGTGACCAAACCACGAAAGGGAGTTTCATGAACCGCCAACGCCTCATTGGCCTGCTTCTCGCCGGCGCATCCTTCACTGCGCTCGCGCACAACGCCTTTGCCCTCGACGGTCAGGAAATCGTCACGAACTTCAACAAGCTCACCTCGGCGAATGGCGTGACGCTCTCGGCCGAGGGAACGGAGGTCGATGGCGACACCGTCACCCTCACAGGCGCGAAACTCACTGTTTCGGCAGCCACGACCCAGGAGCCGAACGACACCGTGCTGCCTCTCGGCGACGTGACGCTCGAAGGCGTCACCGAGGAGGAAGGCAATTATACGATCGAGAAAGCGAGCTTCGCGGATATCGACGTCAAGGAAAAGGAAGGCGGCGTCACCGCCAAGGACATCTATCTCGAAGGTCTCTACCTTCCAGCCAATGCGGAGCCCGGCTCGCTCGATTCGCTGATGATGCCTGAAACCGTGCATATCGGCGCGGTCGTGGTGACCGACAAGGGCAAGGAAGTCGCGAGCCTCGACGAGGTGACGGCGAATTACACTCTGTCGGACGACGAGTCCAAGATCGACATGGACGCTTCCGTCAGCGGCATCAAGATCGACGCCTCCTCGGCTCCCGATCCCAAGGCGCAGGACACGATCAAGGCGCTCGGCCTCGAAACCATCTCGGGCGACATCACCATGAAGGCCGACTGGACATTGGCCGACGGCAAGATGAACTTGACGGAATACGCCTTCGACTTCGACAATGTCGGCCGTCTCGATGTCACCTTCTCGATGTCGGGCTATACGCTCGATTTCGTCAAGAACATGCAGGAAGCCCTGAAGGCCGCCGAGGCGAACCCGAACAAGGAAGCCGGCCAGCAGGCGCTGGGCATGGCCATGCTCGGCCTGATGCAGCAGTTGAGCTATAACGGCGCCTCGATCCGCTTCGAAGACGCCGGCATCACCGCCAAGGCGCTGGACTATGCCGGCAAGCAGCAGGGCGTCGACGGCAAGCAGTTCGCCCAGTCGCTCAAAGGCATGGCGCCGATGATGCTGGCGCAACTCAACATTCCGGATCTGCAGGCGCAGATCTCCTCGGCGATCAACGCCTATCTCGACGATCCCAAGAGCATCGAGGTCTCCGCGACGCCGGGGCAGCCGCTGCCCGTCCCGCAGATCATGGGCGCGGCGATGGGCAATCCCGCCGATCTCGCCAAGACCCTGAATGTCCAGGTCAAGGCCAACGCCGAATAAGCCGCAAACAGAAAGGGCGCCGAAACCGGCGCCCTTTCCGCATCGAGATTTCGAAGGATCAGTCCTTCTTCGCCGGCGGGATCACCCGCAGCGACAGTTCCATCAACTGCTTGGGCGTGGCGGCCGACGGCGCGTTCATCAGAAGATCCTGCGCCTGCTGGTTCATCGGGAACAGCGTGATTTCGCGCAGGTTCTTGGCGCCGACCAGGAGCATGACCACGCGATCGATGCCGAAGGCGCAGCCGCCATGCGGAGGCGCGCCATACTGGAAGGCGCGATACATGCCGCCGAAGCGCTCTTCGACATCCGCCTGGCTGAGCCCGACCATTTCGAACGCCTTGACCATAAGTTCCGGCGACTGGTTACGGATCGAGCCCGAGGCGATTTCGAAACCGTTGCAGACCGCATCATACTGATAGGCCTTGATCGTGAGCGGATCCTGGCTTTCCAGCGCTTCGAGCCCGCCCTGCGGCATAGAGAACGGGTTGTGGGCGAAATCGATCTTCTTGTCTTCCTCGCTCCATTCGAAGAAGGGGAAGTCGACGATCCAGCACAGTTCATAGCGGTCGCGATCGACCAGGTTGAGTTCCTCGCCGGCGCGGGTGCGGGCTTCACCGGCAAATTTGTAGAACTTGGCGGGCTCGCCGGCCACGAAGAAGCAGGCGTCGCCGGCTTCCAGGCCGAGCTGGGCGCGCACGGCGTCGGTGCGTTCTTCGCCGATATTCTTGGCGAGCGGGCCGGAGCCTGCGGTCTTGCCGTCTTCTTCCTTCCAGAAGATATAGCCGAGGCCGGGCTGACCCAGCGACTGCGCCCAGGCGTTCATGCGGTCGCAGAAGGCGCGGGACCCGCCGGTCTTGGCCGGGATCGCCCAGACTTCGACCTTCGGGTTGGACGCGATCATGTTGGCGAACACCTTGAAGCCGGAGCCGGCGAAATGTTCGGTGACGTTTTGCATTTCGATCGGGTTGCGCAGATCGGGCTTGTCGGAGCCGTATTTGCGGATCGCGACGTCATAGGGGATCAGCGGCCAGTTCTTGGTGACCGGTTTGCCGTCGGCGAATTTTTCAAACACTTCGGTGATCAGCGGACCCATCGTGTTCCAGATGTCTTCCTGGGTCACGAAGCTCATTTCGACGTCGAGCTGGTAGAATTCGCCCGGCAGGCGGTCGGCGCGCGGGTCTTCGTCGCGGAAGCAGGGAGCGATCTGGAAATAGCGGTCGAAACCCGCCACCATCAACAGCTGCTTGTACTGCTGCGGCGCCTGCGGCAGGGCGAAGAACTGGCCGGGATGGATGCGGCTCGGCACGAGGAAGTCGCGCGCCCCTTCCGGCGACGAGGCGGTCAGGATGGGCGTGGTGTATTCGGTGAAGCCGGCCGAGGCCATGCGCGCGCGCATGTCGGCGATGATCTGGGTGCGCTTGACGATGTTCTTGTGCAGCGTGTCGCGGCGCAGGTCGAGGAAGCGGTATTTCAGGCGGATGTCTTCGGGATATTCGAGCTCGCCGAACACGGGAAGCGGCAATTCCTTGGCGGCGGAGAGAACTTCGATCTCCTGCGCGTAAAGCTCGATCTCGCCGGTGGCCATGTTCTTGTTGACGGTGTCGTCCGACCGCGCCTTGACGCTCCCGTCGATGCGGATGACCCATTCGCCGCGGACTTTCTCCGCCGCCGCAAAAGCCGGGGAATCGGGATCGACCACGACCTGGGTCATGCCGTAGTGATCGCGCAGATCGATGAACAGCACGCCGCCATGATCGCGGACACGATGCACCCAGCCGGAAAGGCGGACGGTCGATCCGACGTCGGTTTTACGGAGGGCGGCGCAAGTGTGGCTGCGATAGCGGTGCATGGTCTGATCCTGCATTCTTGTCTTGGGGCAATCCGCGAAAGACGCGGATTCTCGGGCTTTGGAATCCGGCGGGACAAGCGCATGACGCGCCGGATTTGTCAAGGCTGATGGGCGGCCGGTAGCCATGGCGAACTGACCAGGCAAGGTTGTAGCGCCTGATCGAATCTGTCTAGCCTCGTCGGGAGACCAACGGAACGGGAGCGCCATCATGGCGAAGGTCACATATTTTTCCGCCCTCGGCGATCGAGCCTCGCTCACGGACTTCTATGACGAAGAGTCGTTGAAGCTCAACTCCGTCGGTTCGACCAAGCTCGTTTTCGAGGATGAGAACGGCGCGCAGATGATCCTCACCGGCGCCAAGTTCGAAGAGAACGGCAAAGGCGACATCGTCAAGGGAACGGTCACCGGCGCGAAATTTCTCGATGCGGACGGCGAAACGCTCTATCAGTTCAGCGACGTCTCCGTCAAAGCCAAGACGATCTATGACGCCTTCGATCTGTCAAACGACATGAAGCGGATCATGCATGGGCTGATGTCCGGCGACGACATCGTGACGGGCACCGACGGAGCAGACTATGTCTGGGGCTTCCTCGGCAACGACACGCTGAACGGCGGCGCCGGCGACGACATGCTCTACGGCCATGGCGGCAAGGACAAGCTCTTGGGAGGAGCCGGCAAGGACACGTTGCACGGCTATGACGGCGCCGATCAGTTGAACGGCGGAGCGGGCGGCGACACCGTCTATGGCTACGAAGGCGGCGACGCGATCTCCGGCGAGGACGGCGACGACACGCTCTACGGCGACTCCGGCAATGACAGGCTGCTCGGCGGAAACGACGATGACGCGCTCGATGGAGGCGACGGCGCCGATGCGCTGAGCGGCGGCGGCGGCGACGACATTCTTTCCGGAGGCACGGGCAACGACAGGCTGTCCGGCGGCGCGGGCGAGGACATTTTCGAATTCGCCAGCGGGGGCGGCAAGGACACGATTTCCGATTTCGACCATGTGGGCTCGGAACACGATCTGATCTACCTGGACTCTTATCTCTATGCGGGGATGAAGAGGACGGAGGACGGCGACGATCTCGTCCTGACGCTGGCGTCCGGCGAGCAGATGATTCTTAAGGATATGGACAAGTCCGATCTCGACAGAGACCTGTTCGAGCTGTTTTGATCCGGGCGCCGATCCCGCGCCGAAGGCTGCTGTTTCTCTATGGAAACAGAAGGCCGGTGAGGTCGAACAGCGCCGCCCTCGGCTCGCAGGGCCCCTCTTCGCCCAGCGGAAACTTCCCGTCGATCACGAGATGCGAATAACCGTGGATCTGCGACCATACGAGCTGCTCGATGCTCGCGCGGCCCTCCGGCGTGTCCATTCCCCGGATCACCGCAACGGGGCGGCATATGTCGCTCAGGAGACTGCGCGGGCCGGTCGCCGCCTCTGCGAGCTCCGCATCCGACCAATCCAACCTGTCGGCGCTGAACATCAGGCGAAACAGATGCGGTTGGCCGACCGCGAAATTCAGATAGCCGCGCGTCGCCGCGCGCAACTGGTCCGCCGGCGCAGGCGGTGAAGCCTGCATTTCCGAACGCATCGATGCGCCGAAGCGTCGAAATCCCTCGACTGCAAGCCCGTTCAGCAAGTGGCGCAGGGTGGGGAAATGATGGTCGGGGGCGGCGTGAGACACGCCCGCCCGAGCGGCGATCTTGCGCAGGGACAGACCTTCGATCCCTCCCTCCTCC
Source organism: Rhizobium sp. G21 (assembly GCF_014158035.1). GTDB lineage: Bacteria > Pseudomonadota > Alphaproteobacteria > Rhizobiales > Rhizobiaceae > Rhizobium_E. Next base: position 842,512 of record NZ_JACFXW010000001.1, read on the forward strand.
AGCAAGCCGAGCGCCTCAATGACCAGCGTCTGCCGGAGATCGCCATGATGATATCGTTTGTTCCTGACCATGGCTCTCCATAGCGCGGTCGGCAAGCTCCTGTCAAAACTGATCTTGACAACGCCAAGATTCATGCGCAAGCTTAATCTTGGCGGTGACAAGATAGGAGACGAGCGGATGGATTTCGGTATGGTGTTCTCTCTGGCGAGCGGAGCGGCCATGGCCGGATGGCTCGTCCTGACGCTCGCGCCCCGCGCGCCGATCGTCATGACTGCGATCCGAAGCGGGTTGGTCAGCGGATTGTCGCTGGCCTACGCTCTACTGATCTTCGTCTACTTCTTTCGCATCGAGGGTAGCGGCTTCGGATCGATCGGCGAAGTCAGGTCGCTGTTCCTGAGCGATGCCGGCCTGACGGCCGGCTGGATGCACTATCTGGCGTTCGATTTGTTCGTCGGCCTCTGGATCGCGACGGAGGCGGATCGCCTGGGCTGGAGCCGCATCTTTCAGGCCCCGATCCTTTTGGCGACCTTCATGTTCGGACCGATCGGCCTGCTGATTTTCCTGATCGTCCGCCGATCCGAGACGGTGACATCCGCAATCCTCGACAAGGCAATGAGAAGATGACGTCCTTTTCCATGGTTCGGTCCGCCCCGACATTTCCGCAGACGATCGCCGAGGGCGATCTCTATCGACGCCCGCTGGCTCTTGCGATCGGCCTGCAACTGGCTCTGGCCGCGCCCAGCCTGATTGCGCTGGGCTTCGACGACAGGCTTCTGAATGGAGTCAGCATCTGGATCAAACCGCTCAAATTCCAGGCATCGCTCATCATGCTCCTGGCGACGCTCCTATGGCTCGCGCCGATCGTCGCAAGCCGCGCCCGGGCAAGCCGGTTCTTCCGGATCGCGGCCTCGACGGCGGCGCTGACGTCGACGGCGGAGATCCTCTATATCACCCTGCAAGCCGCGCGCGGACGAGCATCCCATTTCAACGACCAGACCGCCTTCGAGGCCGCCGCCTACAGCGTCATGGGGGTCGGCGCGGCGCTGCTGGTGCTGAGTTGCCTGGTGATCGGCGTCTACATCCTGCGGCGCCCCAGGCCCGACGTCGGAGCGGGGCTGCGATATGGCGCCGGCTGGGGATTGGCGGCGGGCTCGGTTCTGACCCTGGTCACCGCCTTCGTTCTCGCCAGCGGTCAGATCGACGGGCCCGGTCACTGGGTCGGCGGCGTGCGCAGCGATGCCGGCGGCCTTATCCTGTTCGGCTGGTCGCGCACGGGCGGCGATCTGCGCGTTCCGCATTTCTTCGCCACGCATATCATGCAGGCGCTTCCCCTCGCCGGCCTGCTGCTGGATCGCTTCGCGCCGAAGCAGGCGCGGATCGGCGTCATCCTGACATTGCTCGCGAGCATCGCGCTCGTCGGCGCGACCTTCGTCCAGGCGGTCGATGGGGCGCCGTTTCCGTGACGTCGACGCCTGGATAGAGACGACGCCGTCATGGCGACAGCGGGCCTACGGTTCGATGTCCATCGAGAAATCAGGCGCGTTTCGGGACAAAGATGTTCACGGAGGCCCGCCGTCGTCGCCGAAGGGTTGATTTCCCTGTCCGGAAGCTGTGAATAGACACTCTGCTTCCACTGCGTCGCGCCTGTATTATTCATGGATTTCCGTTAAATGCTCATCATTTCCGACAGCGCCGAACTCGCCAAAGCCTGCGAAACCTTCGCGAAAAGCGATTATGTGACCGTAGACACGGAATTCCTTCGGGAAACCACCTTCTGGCCGCAACTCTGCCTGATCCAGCTTTCCGGCCCGGAGCTGGACGCGATCGTCGATCCCTTGGCGCCCGGTCTCGATCTCGCGCCGTTCTTCAGGCTCATGGCTGATTCCGGCGTCACCAAAGTATTCCACGCCGCCCGGCAGGATATCGAAATCATCTACAACCGGGGCGGATTGATCCCGCATCCGCTGTTCGATACGCAGGTCGCCGCCATGGTCTGCGGCTTCGGCGACTCCGCATCGTATGACAGCCTGGTGCAGAAGATCTGCAATGTTCAGCTCGACAAATCCTCGCGCTTCACCGACTGGAGCCATCGGCCGCTCAGCGACAAGCAACTGGATTACGCGATCGCCGACGTCACACATCTGAAGGACGTCTATCTGCATCTCAAGGGTCAGCTCGAGCGCGAAAATCGTTCGGAATGGCTGGCGGAAGAGATGTCGATCCTCGAATCTCCGGAGACATACGACCTCCATCCCGACAATGCCTGGCAGCGGCTCAGGATGCGCATTCGCAAGCCCATCGAGTTGCAGATCCTCATGAACCTCGCGGCCTGGCGCGAGCGCGAGGCGCGCAGCCGCGACGTGCCGCGCGGCCGCGTCCTCAAAGACGAGGCGATATTCGAGATCGCCCAGCAGGCGCCGAAGGACAGCGAGGCGCTGGGACGGCTGCGGACCATTCCGAAGGGCTACGAACGCTCGCAGACTGGCGGGGCGATTCTCGGAGCCGTGAATGCCGCGCTCGCCCTTCCCAAGTCCGATCTGCCGAAGCTGCCCAAGCAGCAGGCCCTGCCCGAAGGCAATGGTTCGGCCGTCGAGCTCCTCAAAGTCCTGCTCAAGCTGACGGCGGAGAAGCATGGCGTGGCGGCGAAGATCATCGCCTCTTCCGACGATCTCGACATGATCGCGGCCAAGGGCGAAGAGGCCGATGTCGCGGCGCTCAAAGGCTGGAGGCGCGACCTGTTCGGTCTGCCGGCGCTTAAATTGATCCGTGGAGAGCTGGCGTTGCGGTTCGTCAATCGCAGCGTCGACGTGGTCGATCTCGCAACGGACTGAATGGCCGAGACGCAAAGACGCCGCCGCGAGGCATCGCGGCGGCGTCTTTGCTTTTTGATGATCAGAACTGGAAGTCGCTGGCGTCGATATCCTTGCTCTTCACGCCTTCGAGGAAGATCGAGTCCCCATTGGCGAATTCAAGTTCGACGCCCTTCTTCGTGGAAGACATGTCGATATCGTCGAAATCGAACTTCCGTCCGTAGCCGTTGACTTCGATCTGTTCGTGGTCGGAGCCCTTCGCGTCGAAGTCGGTGATCACGTCTTCGCCGTCGCCCTTGTTGAAGACGAATGTGTCAACGCCGCCCTCGCCGCTCAGCTCGTCGTCGCCCTCGCCGCCTTCGATGACGTTGTCACCCGAATTTCCGACAATCACGTTGTCGGCGACGTTGCCGGCGCCCTTGATGTCGCCTTTGCCGACGAGATAGAGGTCTTCGACCAGCTTGAATTTCTCGATGCTGAAGGAGACCGACGTTTCGACCGTGTCATGGCCCTTCTTCTCGGTTTCGATCACGGAGTCCTTGGCGTTGTCGACGATGTAGGTGTCGTCGCCCGCGCCGCCGGACATTCTGTCGGCGCCGCGATCGCCGTCGATCACGTTGTCGCCGGAGTTGCCGGTGAGATTGTCGTCCTTGCGTCCGCCGACGAGGTTTTCGATGTTGTCGAACTTGGCGAGGCTGACCGAGCCGGATCCGATCACTGTGTCGACGCCGCCGCTCTTGCCGGCCGCTTCCTTGATGGTTTCACCGCCGGAGACATAATAGCTGTCGTCGCCGGATCCGCCGATCAGCACATCCTTGCCGCCATTGCCGTCCAGCGTATCGTTGCCCGCGCCGGCATCGAGCGTGTTGGCGCCCGACGAGCCGGTCAAGTCGTCGTTCGACTTGCCGCCGGTGAGGTTTTCCACGTTCTTATAGTCGGAAAGATCGAGTTTGCCGGAACCGACGACCGTGTCGTCGCCTGCGTTCTTCTCTTCCTGAACGCCGTCCTTGGATGTGACGTAATAGACGTCGTCGCCATTGCCGCCGACGAAGACTTCCTTGCCGGCGCTTCCGGCCAGTTCGTTGTCCTTGTCGTTGCCGACGATCTGGACGGATTCGCCGTTGAGATAGGCGGCCAGCGTCTTGTTGCTCTTGATGTCGGCGCTCGACAGATCAAGGCCGGAGATCGTGTAGGTTTCGACGCCCTTCTCGTAATAGGTCAGGGACGAGACGGAGACCAGAAGCTTGTCGTTGTCGAGCTTCTCGAGCGCTTTAGCGCTGAACTTTCCCGTGAGTTCGATCGCGGCGTCGGCTTCCTTGCCCTTTTCTTCGACCAGGATGGTGGCGGTGATCACGCCCTTGGATTCGCCTTTCAGTTCGACCTTGGAAGGGACATGCGCGTTGGTGTCCCAAATCTCCTTCATATCGATGCCGGACAGATCGAAATCGTAATTGCCAGCTTTGTCCCCGATAGTCACCTTGATCATTGTAGCCCCCTCAGGTGTTGATCCGATGAGGAGGTTCTAGCTTAGAAGTGTTAGATTTTTGCTCAGAAGCATGCTTACCCGAAACTGAAAAAAGCGAGCCGAATAAGTAGGTTAACAGACGATTTCCAATAATGGCGCAAATTCGTGCCGATATGAAACGCTCGTTCCACCCGGCGTGAAAAGTCGGTAACAACTGATTGAGAACGAATGCGTGAAGGCCGCAAAGATCAGCCGAAGCGGAAGCCGAGCTTCTTGCCTGTGAGCTTGGAAAGCTGGGCGAGACGGCCATCCAGCCGCTCTCCGGCAAATTCCTCGAATTCGGCGGGCGCCACGAATTCCAGATCGAGACCCTTGGACAGGTCGACGGGCTTCTCCAGTCTCAGGCGCGGGACGACGCCCGGCATCGAGGCGGAGAAGAGATAGAGACCCCAGCAGCATGCCGCCGAGCAGCTTCGCCAGCCAGAGAAGTCGCGGCGTGGCCATGGCGGCGAGTTCGCCGGTCGCGCTGTCGTCGTTCAATCCTTCGAAGCGATAGTAATTCGCCAGGCCGAGATAGCCCCGCCCGGCATGGGTGATGCCGATGAAGGAGGAATGCGCGATGATGTTGAGCGCCTGCAGACCGCGATAATCGGGATGGGCGCGCCAGCTGATGTCGGCGAGCAGGCAGGCGGCGCGGCGATAGCGCGCTTCCTCCCTGGTTTCGGACACGCCGAACAGCGGCAGCATGCGGCCCGTCCAGTCGGCGAGTTCGCGGGCGTGTTCGGGCGAGCGGGCGCGCAACACGGCCAGTTCGTCGGCGGCCGACACCAGCGGATCGAGGATCTTCACATGGTTGGGCAGGAGCGAATAAAGATAGCCTTCGCGCACGCCCTGCGCCGAAAAGGAAATCGAGGCCGGCTTCATGACGCTGATCACTTCCCGCATGGCGATCGCGCCATAGGGGAGAAGCGCGCGACGGCTGCGCGACACCGCCTGATAGGCCGGCTCCTTCTGCTCCTTGTTGCGGATCACGGCTTCCAGGAAGCTCATCGCCTCCTGAAACGGCATACGGTAATCCTGCACCATGTGCAGCGGATATTTGTTGAGCTCCATATGCAGCTTGGCGATGCTGCGCCAGGTGCCGCCGACAGCATAGAAGGTGCGGCCCTCCCCTTCCTTCAGGAAAGGCACGGCGCGCACCAGTTTACGCGCATAGGCCTGGGCGCGCGGCAGGTCGCCGCCGGAGAATTCGGACAGGCGGATGCCGCCCAGCGGCATGGTCAATCCCTGGCCGTAATCCGCGCCCCTGACATTGATGAGCTCCAGCGAGCCGCCGCCGAGATCGCCGACGATGCCGTCGGCGTCGAAATAGCCGCTGATGATGCCGAGCGCTGAAAACTGCGCTTCTTCCTCGCCGGTCAGCACCCGCACGCGGCAGCCGAGAATGGCTTCGGCCTTGGCGATGAAATCGGGGCCGTTGGCGGCCTCGCGCGCGGCGGCGGTCGCCAGCGCATACATGGTGCGCGCCCGCGCCTGCTTCGAGAGCGCCTTGAAGCGATGCAAAGCCGTCAGCGCCCGTTCGACGCTGCCCGGATCCATATTGCCGGTCTGTGCGATGCCCTTGCCGAGGCCGCACATGACCTTTTCGTTGAACAGCATGGCCGGGGCGCGGTTCATGCCCTCATAGATCACGAGGCGGATGGAATTCGAGCCGATATCGACGATGGAAACAGGCACGATGCCGGGCAAACGCCCTTGGGCTTCAGACTCAACCATGAAAATCCGGTATTACTTCCTGCCGGAAGGCAACCTGCCGGCGATCAGTTTTGGCGCGCTCGACTTCAGGGATTCTCCGCGGCCAGACAGGCTCGGATTGGTCATGAAGTAGACCTGCGCGTTGAACGGCTCGTCTCCGTCGCGCACTTCACAGCGCTTGGAGGTACCATCGGGAAGTATCTCGTAGGACTGCTGGTTGTCAATGATGTTGGCCAGCATGATCTGGGAGAGCACCTGCTCATGCACAGTCTTGTTGATGAGCGGCACCAGCGTTTCCACGCGGCGATCGAGATTGCGCGGCATCATGTCGGCGGAGCCGATATAGACTAGCGCCTTTTCATGCGGCAGGCCATAGCCGTTGCCGAAGCAGAAGATGCGGCTGTGCTCCAGGAAGCGGCCGACGATCGAGCGCACCCAGATATTGTCCGAGAGGCCCTCGACCTGCGGACGCAGGCAGCAGATGCCGCGCACCACCAGCTCGACCTTCACGCCGGCGGCGGAAGCGTCATAGAGCGCATCGATGATGTCGGGATCGACCAGCGAGTTCATTTTCATCCAGATCGACGCCGGACGGCCTGCTTTGGCGTGTTCGATCTCTTCGTGGATATGCTGAAGGATGCGCGGACGCAGCGTGGTCGGCGACATCGCGAGCTTCATCCCCGCCTCCGGCTCGCCATAGCCGGTGATGAAGTTGAAGATGTTGGCCATGTCGTGCGCCATGACAGGATTGCAGGTGAAGAAGCTCAGGTCGGTATAGATCTTGGCGGTGACCGGGTGATAGTTGCCGGTGCCGAGATGGCAATAGGTGCGCAGGCGATTGTCCTCGCGGCGGACGACCATGCTCATCTTGGCGTGAGTCTTGAGTTCGATGAAGCCGAACACCACCTGCACGCCGGCGCGCTCCAGGTCGCGGGCCCAGCGGATATTGGCCTCCTCGTCGAAGCGCGCCTTGAGTTCGACCAGCGCGGTGACGGACTTGCCGGCTTCGGCGGCGTCCATCAGGGCGCGCACGATCGGGCTGTCGTTGGAGGTGCGGTAGAGCGTCTGCTTGATGGCGACGACGTCGGGATCGCGCGCCGCCTGGATCAGGAACTGCACCACCACGTCGAAGCTTTCATAGGGGTGGTGGACGATCATGTCCTTCTCGCGGATCGCGGCAAAGCAATCGCCGGCATGTTCGCGCACCCGCTCCGGGAAACGAGCATTGTAGGGGGCGAAGCGCAGATCTTCACGCGGGGCCTTGGCAATCTCGGAAAGTGTGTTGAGCGCGAGGAAGCCCGGCAGGACCGCGATGCGGTTTTCCGGCACGCCGAGCTCGTGGGTCACGAACTGGCGGAGCGACTGCGGCATCTCGGAATCGGTCTCGATGCGGATCACAGAGCCGCGGCGGCGGCGCTTCAGCGCGCTTTCAAAGAAGCGCACCAGATCTTCGGCTTCTTCCTCGACTTCGATATCGCTGTCGCGGATGATCCGGAACGTGCCCGATCCCTCGACTTTATAGCCGGGAAACAGCTTGTTGATGAACAGCAGCACCGTGTCTTCGAGCGTGATATAACGCAGCGCGCCATCCTTGTCGGGCAGCCGGATGAAGCGGTCGAGCGCCTGCGGCAGGCGGATCAGCGCCGTCATCGGCTCCTTGCCCGACAGGCTGGAGAGTTGCAGCCCCATCGAGAAGCCGAGATTGGGGATGAACGGGAACGGATGGGCCGGGTCGATGCAGAGCGGCGTCAGCACCGGAAACAGCGACTCGTCGAATTCCTTCTCCAGCCATTTGCGGTCTTCCTTGGACACCGCGCCGGGACGGACGATCAGGATGTCCTCGCGCGCCAAATATTGCTGGAGCACGGCCAGCGCCGCCTGCTGCTCCATCTGCAGATTATTGATTTCCTTGAGGATCGCGTCGAGCTGTTCGCCCGGGGTCTTGCCGTCCGGGCTCTTGATGGCGACGCCGGCGCGCACCTGGCCTTCGAGACCGGCGACGCGGACCATGAAGAATTCGTCGAGATTGTTGGCCGAAATCGACAGGAAGCGGACCCGCTCGAGCAGCGGATGGTTGGTGTTCAGCGTTTCCTCGAGAACGCGACGGTTGAACTGCAGCCAGGAAAATTCCCGGTTGATGAAGCGCTCGTCGCTTTGGCGGAGCGGATTGGCGGGCGCATCCATGGCAATTGCGTGGGCTTCCGTCTCGTTTGCTTCGGGCGCGCTGATGTTCATGAATTCAATCCGTTCTCTGGATGGCGTCGGGGCATTTGTGAGCCGGGACTATTACAGAATGACGACAGTTCCGTGACAGTCAAGCGTCGCCAGCCTCGCCCTTCAGAACCTCCGCGGCGAGCGCGCGGGACAGCTTGACGCCACGCGCCAGAGCCAGCCGATCGAGTTTGTCGACGATGCTCTGCGCGGCCGCGAGCGATCGCTCCATGCGGCCGACGATATAGGCCGCCAGCTTCTCGTCGATCATCAATTGCCGATCGGCGAACAGTTTGTAGAGCACCTGCGTCAGCAGCGCGTCGTCGGGCGGACCGATCTCGACCAGGGTCGCGGCCTTGAGCCGCGACATCAGGTCCGGCAGCGTCACGCCCCAGGCCGTGGGACGGACGCGCGCGGTGATCAGAAGGCTCTGTCCATGCGCGCGCGCGGCGTTGATGATGTGGAACAGCAGCGTCTGGTCATACGCGTTGCGGTCGGCGTCCTCGACCAGCACCGGGCCGATTTCAGCCAGGCGCACCGCGTCGTCGACAGTCTCGTCGGCCAGGCGGGCGGCGGACGCCGTCTTTCGCCAGATTTCGGCCAGATGCGTTTTGCCCGAACCCGGCGGCCCCGCGAGGACGACCACCGGCGAAGGCCAATCCGGCCAGCGATCGATCAGCGCGGCCGCGGCGCTCAACGGGCTGGAAACAACCAGATCGTCCCGGCCCTGCGCCGCCTCGTGCGAGAAGCTCAGCGGCAATTGTTCGGGTTTCCGTGCGTCGGAAGCGGTCATGTCATCTCTCTGGCGGAGGAAGAACTCCGGCGCGCTCGCTTGCGCCGATGCGTGCGCCATAGCCGTGATAGAGGTCGCTTTCAAGATAGCGCGAGATGGCGTAGCGGACGAGCACGGCGATCGAGGCCGAGGCCGGGACGGCCACCATCAGTCCGACGAAGCCGAACAGGGCGCCGAAGGCCAGCAACGCGAACATCAGCCAGACCGGATGCAGGCCGACCTTCTCGCCGATCAGCTTGGGCTGCAGGATGTAGCCGTCGATGAACTGGCCGATGAAGAAGATGCCGCCGATCAACAGGACCCACGGATAATCCGGCCAGAACTGCACCAGCGCCACGCCTACCGACAGGAAGAAGCCCAGCAGTGATCCGAGATAGGGAATGAAGGAGACGACGCCCGAGACGATGCCGATCAACAGTCCGAAATTCAGCCCGACCAGCGTGAGGCTGCCGCCGTAGAAGATCGCGAGGATCAGGCAGATCGATCCCTGGCCGCGCACGAAGCCGGCGATCGCATCGTCCATCTCGCTCGCCAGCCGCCGAACCGTATGCGACCAGTCGCGCGGCACCCAGCTGTCGACCTTGGCGACCATCTTGTCCCAATCGAGCAGGATGTAGAAAGCGACGACGGGGGTGATGACGAGCAGCGAGAGGATGTCGACCAGCGCCTTGCCCGACGCCCAGATCTGCACCCACGAGACCGCCGATGAAGCTCGCGCCCTCGCCGACATAGCGGGAGAAATTCTGCTTTACGGTGGCGAGCTGGCTCTTCAGCCAGGGCGGCGCATAATGGGAGTCCGCGTCCGCCACCAATTGCTGCAACTGGGTCAGGTAACCCGGAACCTTCTGCGCGAAATCGGACGCCTGCGAGGCCAGGAGCGGGATCACGACGATCAGGCCGACGATCAGCAGCAGCACGAAGAAAATCAGGATGAGCGCCGTGGCGGCCATTCGGCTCAGCCCTCTGCGCTCCAGCCAGTCGGCGACCGGATCGAGAAAATAGGCGAGCGCCATCCCGGCCACGAAAGGCAGCAGGATCGAGGAAAAAAGGTAGAGAAAGCCGATGAACAATGCGAGCACGAGCGACCAGAACAGGATCTGACGCTTCAGGCTCTGGCCGGAAATATGGGTGGTCATCATCGCCTCGTTCCTTCCGCGCTGCACGCCTTCAGGGAATAGGCAGATGCGGCGGAACGGTCAAGCTGGGCCGATGGCGGATGCGCCCAGCCCGCTAGTGAGCAACCCGGTTGCGGCCGTTCATCTTGGCCTGGTAGAGCAGGCCGTCGGCGCGGCGAAGCGCCTGATCCACCGCGTTCTCTCCCGACCGACATTGGGCGAGGCCGATGCTCACGGTGATCCTGACAGGCGCGCCGCCTGCCTCGATCTCGAGCTCTTCGGTAGCGGCGCGGATGCGTTCGGCGACCTCGATCGCCTTGTCGAGCGTGACGGAGCGAAGGAAGACGCAAAATTCCTCGCCGCCCAGACGGGCGACCACATCCCGCCCCCGCACAACCCCGTGACAGCAGCGGGCGAAGGCTTCCAGCGCCAGATCGCCCACCGCATGGCCATGCAGGTCGTTGAGCTGCTTGAAGTGGTCGATATCCAGCATCAATACGACATGCTCCGCTTCGTCGCCGCCGTCGATCGACAGAATCTCGGATGTCTGCTCGAAGAAGGAGCGGCGATTGAGCAGGCCGGTCAACGGATCGATTTCCGCCAGTTTCTGCATGCGCTGGGCGTAGAGTCTCTCGGCGGTGACATCGAGATAGAGATTCAGATGAAAATGCCCGATGGCGCGATGGCGGAACTGGATGCGTCGCGTTTCCCCGCTCGCGGTCCTCACATCGAGATCGAAGGGCGTCATCTCGCGGTTTTCACGACGCGCGGCGGCGATCTCGTCTTCCCATTTCTGCCGCGCCATGGCGCGATAATCGGGATCCGGATAAGCGAGCCGCCACCAGTCCTCGGCATCCTCCAACTGGTCCAAGTCATAACCGAACATCTGCTTGAAGCCCGAATTGACGAACTGGACCTCGTCGCGAAGAGTCGCCACTTCGAAACCCAGCGGCAGCCAGTTCAGAAGCTCCATGAGATTCAACTGCCAATTCACCATGCCGAGCGTGTCGGACGGCGGGGCGTCGCGAAAACTATAGAGACGCAGATCGCGCCCTTCGACGCGGACCGAACTGACATGTGTGACGAGAAGGCGCTCCTTGTCGTCCAGCACGGACTTGATGATGAACGGCTCGCTGATCGCGCCGTTTTGAGGAATCGACCAGATCTGCGTCAGAAGCAGGCTGGCGGCGACGCCGATCAGTTCGTCGATCAGGCGCCCAACCGGGGACGGCGAGCCGGGAATGAAAAAGTTATGCGCGGTCTTGTTGCAGAAACTGACGGTGCGGGACCCTTTTTCAGCAACCAGGACCGGGCCGCCCATGCAATCGATCCAAAATTGCAGCTGGCTTTCGGTCTGATCAGGAGACGCCTCCGCGGTTGCGACATCCGCTGAAGCGGGGTCGAATGCGCGCTTTACGTGAGCCATCCGTCATCGCCTTCCCTGCCCTGCTGCGTCATCGCCGCAGGTTGTTCTACGCAGACTATAAGCGCGTTGGTAACAAAATCGTTTATTTTGCCGCTCTTATTTAATGAATTTATCACATTCAGGCCGCGACCGGATTCAAAGCTCGTCCGGCTCAAGGCGGCGCAACAGATCAGATAGCGGGAAGGAACAGGCCCTCGACGGGGCGGATGCTTTCCGCAAAAGCTCCCCGGTGGCTCTTGGCCGGATGAAACCAACAGATAATCGCGTCTCGAACCGGCTCGTTCCTTGAAATTCTGGGCTGTCCATGCCATTGGCCGCCTTATTTCCTTATCTCACCGGAGAGAGCGATGAGCGAACATGGCAAAAATGGCCTGACCTATTCGGATGCAGGGGTCGATATCGACGCCGGCAACCTGATGGTCGAGAAAATCAAGCCGCTTGTGCGCTCCACCCGCCGCCCCGGCGCGGATGTCGAAATCGGCGGCTTCGGCGGCCTGTTCGATCTCAAGGCGGCCGGCTTCAACGATCCCATTCTGGTGGCGGCAAACGACGGCGTCGGCACCAAGCTGAAAGTGGCGATCGAGGCCGGCAAGCATGACACTGTCGGCGTCGATCTGGTCGCCATGTGCGTCAACGATCTCGTGGTGCAAGCGGCCGAGCCGCTGTTGTTTCTCGATTATTTCGCCACCGGCAAGCTCGATCCCGATCAGGGCGCCGCGATCGTCGCCGGCATCGCCGAAGGCTGCCGCCAGGCCGGCTGCGCGCTGATCGGCGGCGAAACGGCTGAAATGCCCGGCATGTATCGCGAAGGCGACTACGATCTCGCAGGCTTCGCCGTCGGCGCCGCCGAGCGCGGCGAATTGCTGCCCAAGGCGGATGCGGCCGAAGGCGACGTCATTCTCGCCCTCGCCTCCTCGGGCGTTCACTCCAACGGCTATTCGCTGGTGCGCAAGATCGTCGAACTCTCCGGCCTCGGCTGGGACGCGCAAGCGCCGTTCGACGCAGAGAAGACGCTCGGCGAAGCGCTGCTCGAGCCGACCAAAATCTATGTGAAGCCGCTGCTCAAGGCGATCCGCGAGACCGGCGCGATCAAGGCGCTCGCCCATATCACCGGCGGCGGCTTCCCGGAAAACATTCCGCGCGTGCTGCCCAAGACCTTGGCCGCCGAAATCGACCTCGCCGCCATCCCGGTCAAGCCGGTGTTCAAATGGCTGGCCAGCGTGGGCGGCGTGGCCGAGCGCGAGATGCTGCGCACCTTCAATTGCGGCGTCGGCATGGTGCTCGTCGTGTCTCCCGATCAGGCGGACGCGGTGGCGGACGTCCTGACCAATGAAGGCGAAACGGTCGTTCGCCTCGGCCGCATGATCGCCCGCGCAGAAGGCGCAGCCGGCGTCGCCTATCAGGGCAGCCTCGGTCTATGATCAGGAAGCGCGGCGTCATCTTCATCTCCGGCAGCGGCTCCAACATGGTGGCGCTGCTCGAAGCGGCGCGCGCGCCCGATTACCCGGTGGACTTCGTCGCGGTGATCTCCGACAAAGCCGACGCCGGCGGCCTCGCCAAGGCGGAAGCGCTGGGCGTGGCCACTCATGTGTTCGAGCGCAAGGGCTTTGGCTCCAAGGCCGAGCATGAGGCGGCGATCCTGGCCCGTCTGGCCGAGATCGCGCCCGATCTGATCTGCCTCGCCGGCTATATGCGCCTGCTGTCGGCCGATTTCATCGCCGCCTATGAGGGGCGCATCCTCAATATCCACCCTTCCCTGCTGCCGCTGTTTCCGGGCCTTCACACCCATCAACGCGCCATCGAGGCCGGCATGAAAGTGTCGGGCTGCACCGTGCATATCGTCACGCCCGGCATGGATGAAGGCCCGGCGCTGGCGCAGGGCGTCGCGCCGATCCTGGCGGGTGATACGCCGGACGGCTTGGCGGCGCGGGTGCTGAAGGTGGAGCATCAGATCTACAAGGCTGCGGTGGCGAAGTTTGCGGGCGGAGGCGTCGAGACGGACGCGGAAGCGCGGCTGGTGTCGTTCGGGTAAGGGCGCCGGGTCTCCTTCCTGTACTTGCGGTGAGAGGAGCCGTCGAACGCCAGGCGAAAACCTCTCCTCCGTCATGCTCGGGCTTGTCCCGAGCATCTGCAACGCTTTGATATTGTTCGATGTCTCAGATCCTCGGCACAAGGCCGAGGATGACGGAGATGAAAGTGTGCGCCGCCACTCTCTCCGCCCGCACATTCCCTAAAACTCTCCCCATTCTCCTAACCCGCCCTCAACCCCATCGGACTGAACGAGAACGCCGTTAAGCCCGCCTTAACGCGCCTCGCCCTGAATGAGCGCTAAATCAACCGGCGGCGCTGATGTCGAATTTGCGGAAGAAATATTATCTGGTCCTCACCAAGCGACAGGAGCGGCTGGCGATCCTCGGCGGCGTGCTGCTGCTCGCGCCGATCCTGGCGCTGACGGGCCTGTGGATCAACAATGCGCTGACGCTCTCGCGGTTGGGTCAGGCCATGGAGGCGCGGGCGGACGCCTGGAAGGAGGACGCCGCAGCCATCGACCGGCAGGTGACGCCGGCGAGCCTCAAGGACCCGATCAAGCGCAACGCCTATCGACTGGTCAACGGCCATGGGGAATTGCTGCCCGAACGGCGGGTGATCGTGACGGTGCAGGTTCCCATCGGGATGAAGAAAACCGGAGCCGACCGACCGGGCGATCTGGCTGTATTGGCCGACGAGGCGGCGGCGCGGACGCAGGACATGGCGGTGCGCGAATGCGCCCTGATGATCGGACCGCTCGCCGCCGAATGCATGCCGGTGGCGGCGACCGGCCGCCGCATCGGCGCCAACGCCTTCGAATATCAGCTGCAATTGGCGTTTCGCGAGACGCAGCCCTTCGGCAAGCGCGACCGAGACGGCCGCTATGATTTCACGCTGACGCGGTCGACGCCGGGCTCGGAATATATGCGCAAGCGTTTCTATTTCGCCGAGGCCGACCGGCAGCGGCAAAAGATCTATGCGGCTGCGGCCGACGCCTGCAAGGAGATCCGCAAGCGCCAGGGCAATTGCAGCATCACGGCGCTGTCGGTCGCCTCCAAACTCGATCCCGGCACGCCGATGGCGCGGCTCGCAGCGTCGGCAGCCTATGCCAGCCTGGTACCTACGATGAAGCTGGCGGACAACGGCGCGCCCTGAGGGCTTAGAGGCCGTATGTCATCACCGCCCATTGCAGGAGCATGATCGTCTTGCCGTCGGCGATCTTGCCGGTTGCGATCATCTCGAACGCGTCCTTTAAGGGCACTTCGAGGATCTCGATATCCTCGCCCTCTTCTTCCAGTCCGCCGCCCTCGCCCTGTCTCTGGGTCACGTCGATCTCGGCGGCGAAGAAGGAGACGCGCTCGGTCAGCGTGCCCGGCGACATATAGGCGTCGTAGAGATAATCGGCGCGGTCGATGCGGTAGCCGGTCTCCTCCATCGCCTCGCGGATGATGGCGCTCAGGGGATCGTCGCCGTCGAGCAGGCCGGCGGGTGTCTCGATCAGCCAGCCGTCATCGCCGTTCAACACCGGCGGCACGCGCAATTGCCGGACCAGGATCACGCTTTTTCGGGCGGGATCGTAGAGCAGAATGGTGGCCGCGTTGCCGTGATCGTGGATCTCGCGGCTCAACGTCTGGCGGCCGCCCTTCAGCGTCTCATGCTCGACGGTCAGCCGTTGCAGATGCACGAAGCGCTTGTGGAGCGTCTCCGAGGAGAGAATATCGACCTTGCGGGAAGGCTTAGCGTCCATGTCGTCTGCCCTTGTCCATCACGATCCTCCCGCGACCGGCTTTACATGAAACGGGTCGCGGGAAAAGGTCTACTTGCGCAGCCAGACCCGGTTGTCATGCAGGCCGACGCCGCCGAACGGGGCGACATTGTCGGCGCCGGTCAGGACATTGATCCCCTCGCCATCCAGATGCGCCTTGTTGGGCCAGAGACCCTCGACGATCAGCACGCCCGGCATGGTGGTCTCGGTCACCCGCGCATGGATGCGGATCGAGCCTCGGTTATTGCCGATCGTGACGATGTCGCCGGCCTGGATGTCCAGCGCCAGGGCGTCGGCGGGCGCGACCATCACTTCCGGACGCCTTTCCTTCTCCCGCGAGGTCCGAGTTTCGGTGAAGCTCGAATTGAGGAAGTTGCGCGCCGGCGGCGTGGCGAGGCGGAAAGGATGCGCCTCGTCCACCTCCTCAATGACGGGACAGTAATCCGGAAATTCCGGCAGCCGGTCATAGGGGCCGAGCAGGCCGATGGAATCGGGCGGCCGCACCGAACCCTGCTGCCCCACCCAATCCGGCCGGAAGCGGAACTTGCCGTCGGGATGGGCGAAACCGTCGAGATAATGGGCCGCGCGGAACTCCGGCTGGCGGTCGAACCAACGGTCGTTGAGCAGATCGTCATAGCTCGGCAGGCCGGGAACCGAGAGGATGCGCTCGATATGCGCGCGTTCGCTCATGCCGAAGCCCGGCTGGTCGGCGACGCCAAGGCGCTTGGCCAGTTCCTCGATGACGAAGAGGTTGGTTCTCACATCTTCCGGCGGCTCGAGCAGCTTGGGCCCGAGCATGATGTGGCTCTGGCCGCCGCCGCGATAGATGTCGTCATGCTCGACGAACATGGTGGCCGGCAGCACGATATCGGCGATCTCGGCCGTCTCGGTCATGAATTGCTCGTGGACGGCGACGAACAGGTCGGTACGGGCGAAACCCTGCCGCACCAGCCGCTGCTCGGGCATGACATTGGCCGGATTGGTGTTCTGGATCAGCATGGCCGTGACGGGCGGGCCGTTGCGCAGCGCCCGCGCATCGCCGGTCAGGATGCGGCCGAGCTCGGACTGGTCGAGTTCACGGATCGAGGGATCGACCAGCGCCTTGCCGGTCAGCAGCCGGTTGTCCATGCCGAAAATATGCGAATTGCTGTGGAAGGCGCCGCCGCCCTCATATTGCCAGGAGCCGAGCACGCTCGCCACCGACAGCGCCGCATGCATGGAGACGGCCCCGTTGCGCGAGCGGGTGAAGCCGTAGCCGAGGCGGAAATAGCTCTTCTTCGTCTCGCCCACCAGGCGGGCGAACGTCTCGATCTCCTCGACCGACAGGCCGGTGATGGCGGACGCCCATTGCGGGGTCTTTGTCGCGACATGCGCTTCGAGGCCCTGGGGGTCGTCGGTGTAGCGCGCCATATAGTCCCGGTCGGCGTAACCGTCGCGGAAGGCGACATGCATGACGGCGCAGGCAAGCGCTGCGTCCGTGCCGGGCTTGAGGATCAGTTTCAGATCCGCCTGCTTCATGGTCGGCGTGTCGTAGATGTCGATCGCCACGACTTTCGCGCCGCGCTCTTTGCGGGCGCGCATGGCGTGCGTCATCACATTGACCTGGGTCGAGACCGCATTGGTGCCCCAGATGACCACGCAATCGGACTTGGCCATTTCGCGCGGATCGGGGCCGCGCAATTGGCCGGTGCCCATGACATATCCGGTCCAGGCCGGATTGACGCAGATGGAATCGAAAAAGCCGGAATATTTCTTTGCCGCAGTCAGCCGCTCGATCGAATCGCGCTGCACCCAGCCCATCGTGCCGGCGTAGAAATAGGGCCACACAGATTCGGAGCCGTGCTTCGCCTCGGCCTTGCGAAGGCTTCCGCGATCTCGTCGAGCGCCTGCTCCCAGGTGACCTGCTGCCAGAAGCCCGCGGCCTTGGCGCCCGAACGCCGCATCGGATGCATCAGCCGGTCAGGATGATAGAGGCGTTCGGCATAGCGCGCCACCTTGGCGCAGATCACGCCGGCGGTGTAGCTGTTGTCGGCGCCGCGCACCCGGCCCATCTTGCCGTCGGGCAGGATCTCGATGTCGAGCGCGCAGGTGGAGGGACAGTCATGCGGACAGGCCGAATGACCGATGGCGATTTTTTCGGAGGGGCGGGTCGCAATGTTCATGCTATCGGTATAATTCAGCCGACGCCGCGCCGCTAGCCGGGCTCGCGCGCATTGACAAATATCATCCCGACTTCACCGGAAATCATGAATTACCGCCATATCTACCACGCCGGAAATTTCGCTGACGTCCTCAAGCACGCCGTGCTGGCGCGGCTCGTCGACTACCTCAAGCAGAAGGACAAGCCCTTCCGCGTGATCGACACCCATGCCGGCATCGGGATCTACGACCTCTCCAGCGAAGAGGCGCAGAAGACCGGCGAATGGCTCGACGGCGTCGGACGACTTCTGGAAAAGAATATTCCGGCCAAGGTCGCGCCGCTTCTGGCGTCCTATCTCCAGGCGGTGACATCGCTCAATCCAGACGGCGGCGTGCAATTCTATCCCGGCTCGCCGAAGATCGCCCGCCATCTGCTGCGCAGCCAGGACCGGCTGTCGCTGATGGAGCTGCATCCCGAGGACTACGAGACGCTGCACGCCAATTTCGACGGCGATTTCCAGACCCGCGTCACCCATCTCGACGGCTGGCTGGCGATGAACGCGCATGTGCCGCCGAAGGAGAAGCGCGGCCTGATCCTCGTCGATCCGCCTTTTGAGAAGGACGGCGAATATAAGCGCCTCGCCGACTATCTCGGCAAGGCTTGGCGCAAATTCCCCGGCGGCGTCTATTGCCTATGGTATCCGCTGAAGAAGGGCGCGCCGATTCCGGAGTTCCACGCCGCGCTGCATGCGCTCGAAATCCCCAAGACGCTGGCGGTGGAGCTCACCGTGCGCAGCGAGCGCGACACGACCGGCCTGACCGGAACCGGCCTCATCATCGTCAATCCGCCCTTCACGCTGAAGGGCGAACTCGACATCCTGCTGCCTTTTCTGAAAGAGCGTCTTGGTCAGGACCGCTCCGCGTCGGCGCGGGCGATATGGATCCGCGGCGAAGGCTGATCGATGCGTCAGCCCGTCAGGCGGGGCATGTTGACGACCTTGAGAAACAGCGCGTTCATGGCGTCGGCGATGCCGCTCGAGGGGCTGACTTCGAAATAGAGACCGTCGCTTGCGCAAGCCCTCATATTCGTGGCGATTTCGCTGCGGAACGGCTTGATCCAGGTGTTGTACCAACCGTTGTTGCCGATCTCCAAATAGGTCGTGTAGAGGACTGCGATACGGACGCCGTTGGCCTTGATCTTGGTGCAGACCGACGTGTCGATGGGCTGCTGGCACCGCGTGTTTCCACTGAGCTTCTTGAGGCAACCGTTTGCTCGGCTGGCGTCCTCGACGCCGTCGCTGACCAGGAACAGCACCTTCTGCCGGTCCGCTGAATTCAGTCCTTGGCCGCCCGTTCCCATCGTCGCTTTCAGCGACGTCAAATTGGTCAAGAGATCGGTCTGCTGATCGTTGTTGTAGTTCTGATGAGGGATGCTCATGATGTCGACCGTGCCGGCGGCCGTCTTGATCGTATCGAGATTGGACGACATCGCGGCGACTTCGGTGAGCACGGCGTTGGTCGCGGCGGCCCCCATCGTGTAGAGCGCCATGCGGTACTGGTCGTTATAGCGACGGGTGGATTTGGCCGTACTGATCATCGATTGCGTCGCCGACGCCACCAATTGAATGCGAAGGGTCGCGCCGATCGTCTTGGCGAGCGCATAGGCGTCGTTGGTGCTTCCCTCGATATGGCAGGCGAAAGCGCAACCGCCATTGTTGGATTCCAGCAACGCGATGTCGCTGGTCGTCGCGCCCAGACCCATCGAGGGGGAATTGTCGAGCATCAGATAGAAGTCGGTATAGGTGACCGGCGAATAGGTTCCGGTGGCGGACCCGGCGATGTCGATCGAATTCCTGCCGACGATCTTCAAAAAGGTCGTCGGCACGCTGGCGTGAAACTCGACGCGAGACGTGAAGGTGGTGCTGTTTCTCTCGATGTCAAAATTGAAATCGGTCAGATAGGCCAGCGTCTTGGCGTCTGTGTTGGTCCTGAACCACTGTTGCGCGTCCGCTTCCGCCTCGGCGATCGCGCCGGTGCTGCCGTTGGTCAGCGCGGCGAGAACCCCGACGGATTGTTCCGCGATCGCCCCGACCGCAGCGGAATCGGCCGCTTGCTGCAGTTTCTGGCGGGCGTCCAAGGCGGACATGTAGTCGAGAGCCGAACCGATCGACATACAGAGCACAACAATCAGCAACGCCGCCATCATGGCGAAATTTCCCGAGCGATCTTTCATCAGCGACTTTAACATGGCGCCCCGCCTTTGGTTGGAACGCCATCAATAATTCGAAGCTGCTAATGTCAGGATAACTGGATTAGTTAATCGAAACCGACGAGACAACGTAAAACGCCTCGCCTTCCCGTCGCACCGGGACGCCAAGAAACGGTTCATAGCCCAGCGGCGCATCGGCTAGGCTCTTGACCCCCGCGCCGCTTCCAGACAAAGCTCACGCGGTGTTTTCAGGAGATCGCTTCATGTCCGCCGCCCGGATCGCCTTGGCTCTTTCGCTCGCTCTCTCCGCCGTTTCGGCGCAGCCCGCCTTCTCGTTCGAGTTCCTGAGAATGCCGGCGCCGCAATGCGATTCCGCCAAGGTGCTGGCCTCGCTGAAAGAGCGCGTCGACGGTCGTTTCCGTTCGGTGAACAAGACCAAGCTCTATATAAAGAAAGTCGTCGATGCGCGGACGACCTATGAGCGACCCAAGGACGAGTTGCACAGGGTCGGCCGCAAATTCTGCCACGGCGTGGCGTTGATGGGCGGAGCCGGCTCGAAATACGAAAAACGCGACATCTGGTACACGCTGTCGACGCCGCAGGATCTCGCCGGCATTCCCGGCGTCGCCAGGATCGATTTCTGCATTTCCGGGCTCGACGTCTGGCGGATCTACGGCAAGGATTGCTCGACGCTCCGCACCACCATCGGCTGGTGACGGCCATGCGCGCCGCAGTTCGTCTGCTGGTCGCACTCACGGCGTCGATCGCCGGCTTTTCGGGGTCGGCGGCAAAGGCCGAGTCCTTCGATTTCTACGTCCTGTCGCTGTCGTGGTCGCCGAGCTGGTGCGCGGCAAATCCGGGTCGCGCCGACGATGCGCAATGCGAAGAAAAGCGACGATTCATCGTTCATGGCCTCTGGCCGCAGAACGAGCGCGGCTGGCCGCAATTCTGCAAGAGCGACGAGCCAGAGCGCGTTCCGTCGGCGATGATGCGCGAGATCGGCGACGTCATGCCGTCGATCGGGCTTGCAGGTCATCAATGGCGCAAGCACGGCGCTTGCTCTGGGCTGAGCCAACAGCGCTATTTCCGCCTCCTCGAAGACGCCTATCGGCGGATCAAGCTGCCCGCCGTGATGTTCGACGGAAAGATAGATCGTCGGATCGGCGTAGACGAGATCGAAGCCTTGATGACCAGGGCGAATCCCGGACTGCCGCGAGACGGCGTCGCGGTTTCCTGCAGCGACGGCAGACTCGAAGAGATACGGATCTGCCTGACGAAATCGCTCGGGTTCCGGTCATGCGAGGAAGTCGATCGCCAATCCTGCCGCGCCAAAAGCGTCGTTATCCCCTCCGCACAATGAAAGTCGCGCCATGAAGCTGCTCTACTCGTCGACATCGCCTTTTTCCGCGAAATGCCGCATGGCGTCGCGCTATCTCGGTCTCGACGTCGAGTTCGTGGCCGTCAAGACCGACGAAGAGCCGGCGCTGCTGGTCGACAACAACCCGCTCGGCAAGATACCTTGTCTCGTACGGGATGACGCGCCGCCGGTGTTCGACAGCGGCGCCATCATGCAGTTCTTCAATCGAGACGCGAAGGGCAAGCTCTATCCGCGCAATCCGACACGGCGCACGGAGGCCGAAGTTCTGGAATCGTTATGCGACGGCGTCACGGATTGCCTGATCGCCATCATCTACGAGCGTCGGTTCCGCCCAGAAGACAAGCAGCACCAGCCTTGGATAGACAGGCAATGGGTGAAGGTAGAACGGGCGCTCGACCATCTCAACGCCAATCTTCCCAAAACGGGCAAGAGCCTGCATGGCGGCCATTTCGCGCTGGCGGCGCTGCTCGGCTATCTCGATCTGCGCTTCGCCGGACAATGGGAAAAGGGGCGCGGCAAGCTGAAGGCCTGGCGAAAAAGTTCGAGCGCGTCTTCGCTGATTACGACGCGCTCAAACCGCAGGCCTGATATAGGCCCGTCATAATTCATTTCAGGGGGTAACGCCGCGTTGCGGCTCCACGTCGCCGGGCGCAGGCGTCGCGTCGATCGCATCCTGAGCGGGAGGCTCGGTGTTGCTGTCGGCGCCGACTGCAGGCGGGTCCGGCTGTTCGGGAGCGATCGAGAAGCCATAGATCTCCGCGGCTCCCCAGGCCAACATCGCCAGTATCAGGCCAGCCACGAGAACCCAAAGCACCGGCACGCCCTTGGAACCCTGCCGAGCTTCGGTGGCATTGCGTTCGACCGTGCGATCGACGATCGGCGCATCCTTCACTTTTCCATCCGTATCGATGTATCTGGACATGTGGGATCCTCCCGGATGTGGCGACGTCAGGCGACGCCGGGTTTCATTGAAGCGACGAATTCCGGATAGGCGCTCAAAAACTGGTCTTCCGAGCCGCTGAATCCTTCCTCGCACGTAAGCCGCACCGCGATATTGTCGCCGACATCGAGCGCGCCGTCGAAAAACATAGCCGCCTCACTGCCGTTCTGGCGGATCAGATCGACGGATTTGACGAAGCCGTTGTCGAGCAGCCAATCGCGCGACGCCATCACGCTGACGAGAATCTTGTAGTCGTCGCCGTCGCTGCGGATCGCCCGCACTTGATAGGCGGCCGGCGCTTCCTGGCTGTCTAGGCGGATACGCCCCTGCCCGTCGGCCTCGCCGAGATGGTCTTCGCTGTCTTCGGCCATATCCTCGTCCTCGGTGATCACGGCCGCATGGACGCGGCCTTCGAGAATTCAACGGCGCACCGAGGTGATGGTTCCACCGGCGCCGAAACGCGCAAAACCCCGCCGCTCGTCGCGACGGGGTCTTTTCGGTGGATTGATCCGGTTATGGATCGCTGGATCAGAAGCGCATGCCGAGGCCGACGGAGACCTGATGCTCCTTGAAGCCGCGATCGCGCGCGCCGCTGTCGAGGTCGAAGGTCTGGGTCTGGTAGTTGGTGAAGCGGTATTCGGTCCGCGCCGTGATCTGGTCGGTGATCTTGGCTTCGACGCCGGCGCCGATGGTCGCGCCGAACAGCGTCTTGGAGTCTTCCGAGGTGCCGTCTTCGGCCTTGACATTGGTAGCGGCCAGACCAGCGGCGCCGTACACCAGAGCAGGCTGCAGGTCGTAGCCCACGCGGCCACGGATCGCGCCGTTCAGGCGCTGGGTGGTTTCGACGCCATTCTTGTTGCCATCGACGCCGGAATAGTTGACGTCGGCTTCGCCGCCGTAAACGATCTGGCCCTGCTGCATGTTGTAGCCGCCATAGAGGCCGCCGCCGAGACCGTTGGTGTCGTAGCCGCCGGGAGCGGTCTTCGCCCATTGCTGGGTCACGCGACCGCCGACATAGGCGCCGTCCCAGCCGCCGACCGGAGCCATTGCGTCCTGGGCTTCCGGCGCGATCGGAACTTCGTCGATGGCGTCGGCCGCCTGGGCGGCGGTGAGAGCGGACAGCATCATGGTGGAAGCTGCGAGCGTCACGAACAGATTGCGCATTTTCTTCTCCTTACATCCGACGTGCTGGGTCGCGCCCAGCGTCGCTATTGAATTTCGACATGACCCAAAAGGATCCAAAGCTCTGATGCACCCTTAATGAAGCGTTTCTCATTACCAACCGGTTAATCAAAAGAGGCAATGTTGTGACATTTTTCGGCATCCAGGCCTCAATTCATGTCGCCTGCAAATTTATTCGTTCATTTACCAAGCTTATACTTTAAAATTTTTCGAACTTATTTTTGATTATCATGGTAAACAAAAGCTTTAATCTGAAATTTGCACATGCGCGTATCATGCCTATATCTTGCGGCGACAAGTCCGCGGGCGATTCAGAAGGCGCATCAGTTGAATATATCTTCCATCAAAACTGCGTTGGTCACCGGCGGATCAACGCGAATCGGCGCAGCGATTGTGAAGGATCTTGCCGAGCACGGTTTCGCCGTAGCCATCCACGCCAACGGCTCCGTGGCGCAGGCGCAGGAACTTTGCAGCGAGATCCGGTCCCGGGGCGGCAAGGCCGCCGTGGTGCAGGCGGATCTCTGCGACGCCACGGCGCGCGCCGGGATCATCGCGGCGGCGGTCGAGGCGCTGGGGTCTATCGGTCTCGTGATCAACAACGCCTCGATCTTCGAGGACGATTCCATCGAGAGCTTCGACGAGGCGGTGTTCGAACGGCATTTCGCCGTGCATGTGAAGGCGCCGGCCGCCCTCATCCGTGATTTCGCAGCGCAATTGCCCGAGCATGCGCAGGGGCTGGTCGTGAACATGGTCGATCAACGGGTCTGGGCGCTCAATCCGCGATTCTTCACCTATACGCTGTCCAAGGCCGCGCTCTGGACTGCAACGCAGACCCTGGCTCAGGCGCTCGCGCCGAAAATCCGGTCAATGCGATCGGTCCCGGCCCGACGCTGAAGAACGAGCGGCAGAGCGACGCGGACTTCGCAGCGCAGGTGGAGGGACTGATCCTGAAAGCCGGTCCCGCGCTTCCGGAATTCGGCCGCACCATTCGTTTTCTCTTTGACACGCCGTCGATCACGGGCCAGATGATCGCTTTGGACGGCGGGCAACATCTTGCCTGGCAAACCCCGGATGTCGCGGAGATCAAGGAATGACGGCAATGACGCCGAAGGATGGCGGCGTTCTCTATGACGAAAATCTGACGGAAGACGAGTTCGACGAGACCGACGACGCCGAGATCGTCGCCGTCAAGGGTCCCGATATCGCCTGGCGCGAAACGCCGCTGCCGGAAACCGGGCTGACGGGCATGGAGCTGATCGGGGAATTCGTCAAGCAACTCCCCAACAGTCCCGGCGTCTACCGCATGCTCAACGCCGAAAACGAGGTGTTGTATGTCGGCAAGGCGCGGTCGCTGAAAAAGCGCGTCGGCAATTACGCCCAGGGCCGGGTGCATTCCAACCGTACGGCGCGGATGGTGCGCGAAACCGCCAATATGGAATTCGTCATCACCCGGACGGAAACCGAGGCGCTGCTGCTCGAAGCCAATCTGATCAAGCGGCTGCGCCCGCGCTTCAACGTGCTGCTGCGCGACGACAAGTCCTTTCCCTATATCCTGATCACCGGCGGCCATCGCGCTCCGGCGATCTACAAGCATCGCGGCGCGCGCGTGCGCAAAGGCGATTACTTCGGCCCCTTCGCCTCGGCCACCGCCGTGGGCCGGACGATCAATTCGCTGCAGCGCGCCTTCCTGCTGCGCACCTGCACCGATTCGGTGTTCGAGAGCCGTACGCGGCCCTGCCTTCTCTACCAGATCAAGCGCTGTTCGGGCCCCTGCACCCATGAGGTCTCGGATCAGGACTATGACGAACTGGTGCGAGAGGCGCGCGACTTCCTGTCCGGCAAGAGCCAGAACGTGAAGGCGGAGATCGCCGGCCAGATGAATCAGGCCGCCGAAGATCTGGATTACGAGCGCGCCGCCGTCTATCGCGACCGTTTGGCGGCGCTGTCGCATGTGCAGAGCCATCAGGGCATCAATCTCGCCAGCGTCGAGGAAGCCGACGTCTTCGCCATCCATCACGACGGCGGGCTCTCCTGCATTCAGGTGTTCTTCTATCGCACCGGCCAAAACTGGGGCAACCGGGCCTATTTCCCGAAGGCTGACCCGTCGCTGACGTCGGCGGAGGTGCTGAACGCGTTTCTGGCGCAGTTCTACGACGACAAGCCCTGCCCTCGGCAGATTCTCCTCTCGGAAACGATCGAGGAAATGGAATTGTTGTCGGACGCGCTGACCGAGCGGGCCGGCTTCCGCGTCGCAATTCACGCGCCGCAGCGCGGCGAAAAGCGCGAGGTGGTGGACCACGCGCTCAACAATGCGCGCGAGGCGCATGGCCGAAAGATCGCCGAGACGTCGTCGCAGACGCGGCTACTCGCAGGCATGGCGGAGACCTTCGGCCTTCCCCACCCGCCCCGTCGCATCGAGATTTACGACAACTCCCATATCATGGGGACGAATGCGGTCGGCGGCATGGTGGTGGCCGGCATGGACGGATTCCTCAAGAACCATTACCGCAAGTTCAACATCAAATCCGAGGACCTGACGCCCGGCGACGACTTCGGCATGATGCGCGAAGTGATGACGCGCCGCTTCAGCCGTCTCATCAAGGAGCATGGCAAGCCCGACCGCAGCAAGCCGCCGGAAGAGGACGACGTCGTACCCGCCTGGCCGGACGTCATCCTGATCGACGGCGGCCAGGGACAGATGACCGCCGTGCGGGCCATTCTGGCGGAACTCGACATCACCGATTGCGTGACCGCGATCGGCGTCGCCAAGGGCGCAGATCGCGAAGCCGGTCGCGAGCGATTCTTCCAACAAGGCAAAGCCTCGTTCACCCTGCCGCCGCGCGACCCGGTGCTCTACTTCATTCAGCGCATGCGCGACGAGGCGCACCGCTTCGCCATCGGCTCACACAGGGCGCGGCGCAAGAAGGAGCTGGTGAAAAATCCGCTCGACGAAGTGGCCGGCATCGGGCCCACCCGCAAGCGCGCCCTTCTACAACATTTCGGCACGGCGAAAGCGGTGTCGCGCGCCGGCATACAGGATCTGATGGCGGTGCAGGGCATCTCGGAGGCGGTGGCGCGATTGATCTATGCGCATTTCCACGACGCCCTGCCGGAAAAATAACGGTTGCGCGATCTGCCCCTTCATGACAAAAGCGCCGCCTTGCTGGGCAAGACGGCGCTTTCGAATTGGGGGTCGGTCAGCGTAATGGCAGAACGAGGACTCCGCGTATTTTACATCTGACCGACCGGCCCCACGATTCAGGAGATGCGGCGGACCTGAGCATCATGGGGTAGCTGGTAAGGTTTTGTTTCCCAACCGTTAAAATGAACATGACCGGGAATCGGGCGGAAATCAACGGCCCCTTGCGCATTATGCAGTGGAAACAATTCATATTTCACGGGTTTCTAACAAAGAAGCTCAAAATGTGCATTTGTAACAACGCTGAAATATGAGCAACAAGCGAGCAAGCCTTGCACAAGTTATGGCAGGTAGACTCAGAAATGCTCACTTAAGCGCCATTCCAAACAAACCGCATAGGACCCTGAAATCATTGAAAAATGCCAATTTGTCATATTAAATGAGATTTCAGGGTTTTATTGATTTGTACTGTCCGGCTTCTATCAGCAACCCTAAGGGGCCGAGGATTGAGTCGTTGTCGTCAAGCGGGTTTCTCGACGGCGGCATTTTCCTCAACAAAGCTGTGGATAACTATGGTCCGATGACCCGGCGGGACTCTTGACCAGGCGTAATTTTCATGAATCGCGCCTGCTTCGCGGGCAATTCCGCAAAAACATCGGAGACTCACTCGCGAAATTGTTCCGACTCGTCCAAATGCGGCTGGTGATCAGGCTGCGGCAGCGACGACGCGGTTGCGCCCTGCATGCTTGGCCTCATAGAGCGCCTTGTCGGCTTGCTTGAGAAGTTGATCCGGCGTCTCTGCGCCCCATACGGTGGAGGAAATGCCGATCGAGGCGGTGATCGGCAAGGTGAGCCCCGCGCTGCGAAGCTTGAAGGCCTCGATTTCCACCACGGCGCGCAACCGTTCAGCGACGACGGCGGCGACATCGGGCGTGGTGTCGGGCATGACCACCACGAATTCCTCGCCGCCGAAGCGGCAGGCGAGATCCGCCCCGCGCACCGTCTGGCGCACGCGGTTGGCGAATTCGCGCAGCACTTCGTCGCCGGCGTCATGACCATAGGTGTCGTTGACCGACTTGAAGCGGTCGATATCGGTGATGAGCAGCGACAACGGCCGCCCGCGAACACGGGCGCGTTCGAACAACGTCTTGAGATGGCGGTCGAGATAGCGGCGATTGTTGAGGCCCGTGAGGCCGTCCGTCACCGCCAGTTCGAGCGTCTGTTCGAGGCCGGCGCGCAGCTGATCGTTGGCCCGCTTGCGGCGGATCTGCGTGAGGCAGCGCACAAGAAGCTCATTCGGCTCGATCGGCCGAAGAATATAGTCGTTGACGCCCAGTTCGAGCGCCCGCACCACCATGGCTTCGCCACCCTGATCGACCACCAGAAGAATGGGAATGAACCGGGATCGCTCCAGCGAGCGCAGCTGAGAACACAGCCGCAAGGGATCGTATTCGTCGAAATTGGAATTGACGATCACAAGATCGTACTCGCCTTCCGCCGCATCGAAGATCGCGGCCTGCGGGTCGGAAATGGCCCTGACTTCGGCAATCGGCTTCAAGGTGCGGGCAATGCGCTCCTGCGAATTGGCGCGGCCGTCGACCAGCAGCACATTGGCCGGCTCGCCCTGATCGCGATCGGCGTTGAAGGACGCCATGTCGAGTCCGACGCTGCGCGCCGTCTCGGCGCGGAGGCGCAATTCGTCGTTCAGCATCTTGAGGCGAACCAGGCTCTTCACCCGCGCCATCAATTGCAGGTCGTTGACCGGCTTGGTGAGAAAATCGTCTGCGCCGGCTTTCAGCCCGCGCACGCGATCGGAAGCCTGATCGAGCGCGGTGACCATGACCACGGGGATATGCGCGGTGCGCGGATTGGCCTTGAGGCGTTCGCAGACTTCGAACCCGTCGATCCCCGGCATCATAATGTCGAGCAGGATGACGTCGACGGGCGTCTTGGCGCAGATATCGAGGCATTTATAGCCGTCATCCGCCGTCAGCACCTCGAAATATTCCGCAATGAGCCGCGCTTCGAGCAGCTTCAGATTGGCGGGGATATCGTCGACGACAAGGATACGCGCGGTCATGAGGGCTCCAGGTCAGGCGTCGCCCAGATAGGTTTTGATGGTTTCCAGAAATTTCGGCACCGAAATCGGCTTGGAAATATAGGCTTCGCAACCGCCCTGGCGGATTCGCTCCTCGTCGCCCTTCATCGCGAAGGCGGTGACGGCGATGACGGGAATGACATGCAGCTCGTCGTCTTCCTTCAGCCATTTCGTGACTTCGAGGCCCGAAACTTCCGGCAGCTGGATATCCATGAGAATGAGATCGGGGCGATGCTGGCGAGCGAGATCGAGCGCCTCCATGCCGTTGCGCGTCTGGATGGTCTTGTATCCCGACGCCTCGATCAGGTCTCGAAAGAGCTTCATGTTGAGCTCGTTGTCCTCGACGATCATCACCTGTTTCGGCATGGCGGTTCCAAAATACCCTTCATCTGCGCGCCTGACGTTTTCGAGTCCCATTTGAGGACGGCATGCAGTATTTACACGGTCGGTCCGATCGACCTTACGGCGATTCAGTTTACAAAGACGTAATGAAGCCCATGAAAAACCCAAGCCGCCCGCCCGCCTCAGTCACGCCCGAACAGGCCGACGAGATCGCCGTGAAGATCCTCGCCTGGCTTTCGGGTCATGACGACCTGATGTCGCGCTTTCTCGCCATGACCGGCATCGAGGCGCGCGACATCCGGCGCGCGGCCGGCGAGCCCGGCTTTTTCGGCGGCCTGACCGGCTTCCTGATGAATCACGAGCCGACCCTGATGGCTTTCAGCGCCGAGAGCGGCGTTCCCGTCGAACGGATCCAGGCGGCGCATCGGCATTTCGCCGGTCCTGGCGAAGGGGTCTGGCTGTGATCGACGCGGTGCTCGCCTCCCTCGCCTCGTCTGCGCGACCGCTGCTCGTCTGCGACGTCGACGAAGTGATCCTAGAATTCCTCGATCCGTTTCACGCCTATCTGGAATCCGTCGATCATCGGCTGCATCCCGATTCCTTCCGGCTGCATGGCAATGTCAGGCATGTCGGCGGCGAGGCGGCGACGGCGGAGGCCGTCGACGCCTTTCAGGAAGAGTTCTTCCGCACGCAGGACAAATGGCAAAAACCCGCGCGCAACGCGCGCGCGACCCTGGAGCGGCTGAGCGCCGGCGCCGACATCGTGCTGCTCACCGCGATGCCGCCGCGACATCAGGGCGTGCGGCGGGCGCTGCTCGATCTGTTCGGATTTCACTTCCCGATGATCGCCACGGAAGAGCCGAAAGGGCCCGTGGTCAACCAATTGATCTCCGATCGCGGCGTGCCGGCCGCCTTCGTCGACGACATCTTCACCAATCTTCATTCGGTGCGGACCCATGCTCCGGATTGCCTGTTGATCAACCTGATGGCCAACGACATCTTCCGCGCCATGGCGCCCGATCCCGGTGAGCGCATCCATAAGGCGGAAAGCTGGCTGGAGGCGGAGCGGTTGATCCGCGGCCATTTCGGCCAGGATTGAGAATTGCGGCATACAGCGATGATTGCGCTTGAGCGCGATCCCGGCTGTCGATAGGGTCGCTCCGTTCAATCTTTGTTCCGATCGCCATGGCCGATGTCGAGAGAGTGTCCGGTTTCTGCCGTGATTGCCTGGCGCCCGCGGCCGCTGGGGCGCGTCGCTGCGGCAAATGCGGCAGCCCTCGCCTGCTCAAACATCCGGAACTCTTTCAGCTGACGGTCGCCCATGTCGATTGCGACGCCTTCTACGCCTCGGTGGAGAAGCGAGACAATCCGGAACTCGCCGACAAGCCGGTGATCGTCGGCGGCGGCAAGCGCGGCGTGGTGTCGACCGCGTGCTATATCGCCCGCATTCGCGGCGTCAAAAGCGCCATGCCGATGTTCAAGGCGCTCGAAGCCTGCCCGGACGCCGTCGTCGTCAAGCCGGACATGGAGAAATACGCCCGCGTCGGTCGCCAGATCCGAACCATGATGCAGGATATGACGCCGCTGGTGCAGCCGCTGTCCATCGACGAGGCGTTCCTCGATCTCGCCGGGACAGAACGGCTGCATCACGATCCGCCGGCGCGGACCTTGGCGAAATTCGCCAGGCGGGTCGAGCAAGAGATCGGGATCACCATCTCGGTCGGGCTGTCCTATTGCAAATTCCTGGCCAAGGTCGCCTCGGACATGAACAAGCCGCGCGGCTTTTCCGTGATCGGCGAGGTCGAAGCGGTGGAGTTTCTCAAACCCAAGCCGGTGACGCTGATCTGGGGCGTCGGCAAGGCGTTTGCCGAGACGCTCGCGCGGGATGGCGTGACCCAGATTGGCCAATTGCAGCAGATGGAGGAGAGCGATCTCATGCGCCGCTATGGCGTCATGGGTCGGCGGCTCTATTCCTTGTCGCGGGGCATAGACGATCGCCGGGTGCATCTGAACGACGAGGCCAAGAGCGTGTCGGCCGAAACCACCTTCTTCGACGACCACGCCTCGGTAGAGGCGCTGACGCCTCCTCTGCGCGCGCTGGCCGAACAGGTGTCGAAGCGGCTGAAGAAGACCGCGACTGCGGGCCGGACCGTCGTGCTGAAGCTGAAGACCGCGGACTTCAAATTGCGAACCCGCAACCGGCGGCTCGACTCTCCGACCCAGCTCGCCGACCGGATCTTTCGTGAAGGCCTGTCCCTGCTCGACAAGGAGCTCGACGGCACGAAATTCCGCCTGATCGGCATCGGCGTCACAGATCTCTGCGACGAGGGTCAGGCCGATCCGCCTGATCTCGTCGATCCCGACGCCGGCAGGCGTGCAGCCGCCGAGGCCGCCATGGACAAGCTCAGGGACAAGTTCGGCGTCAAGAGCATCGAGACCGGCTACACGTTCGGGCGCGGCAAGCGCGGGCATGGGCCTTGAGCCGAGACGGCAACATTCTCCTCGCGTATTTACCAAGCATAAACCATGTTTTCACACCTATGCTTGTTTCCGTGGAAACAGCGCCCCTTGAAAATCTTTCGTAATTGATCTTCTATAGTTTTCGAGGCGACAGTATAGTGTGGAGAACGCCCATGAATTTTCGCGCCATTTTGGGACTGGCTCTGGCGACGACATTTCTCTTCGGCGCAACAGCCAAAGCGGAGAGCGACGATCCCCTGCAGATCTTCGTGTCCAAGGACAAACAAAGCTTGGCGGTTTATGACGGCGCGGCGCTGGTGGCGACCAGCAACGTCTCCACCGGAAAACCCGGCCACACAACGCCGTCGGGGATCTTCTCGGTGCTCGAAAAGCGCAAGACCCATTTTTCCAATCTATACGACGACGCGCCGATGCCCTTCATGCAACGGCTGACCTGGTCCGGCATCGCCTTGCATGAATCGGCGCATGTGCCGCGCTATCCGGCCTCGCATGGCTGCGTGCGCATGCCGCGCGACTTCGCCAAGATGCTGTTCGGCATGACCAAGCGCGGCTACCATGTGGTGATCGCAGACCGTGAAATGGCGCCGCAGCCGATGCCGGAAATCGGCCTGTTCAAGCCGCGCTATCCGGCCCGAGACGGCGAGCTGTTGAGCGATGCGGCCATGCGGCCCAGCATGCCGGCGGGCGATTCGGCCGTCGAAATCGCGGCCGCCGAAACCCTGCCGAAGCTCGGAGCGGGCGCGGTGGCGGAACTGCCCAAGCCGCAGCCGGCGCTGAAACTGCTGATCACGCGGGTGACCGAACGTCACGCGTTGCGCGAAGTCCAGGCCATGCTGAACCAACTCGGCTATGAAGCCGGCGACGAGATGGGAACGCCGACCGCCAAGACCGCCAAGGCGATCAAGGCTTATCAGAGCCTGCACGGCCAGAAGCCGACCGGACAGATGAACGCCGCACTCCGCACGTCCATCTATAAAGTGCTGAACCGCAAGGCCCCGACCGGGTGGCTCTATGCCCGCCAGAATTTCAAGCCGGTCTTCGACGGCCCGGTCGACATCAACGAGCCGGACCTGGCGCTCGGCACGCATTTCTATCACGCCGTCGCCGTGCATCCCGCCCAGCGCCGCGCCGACTGGTACGGCGTCACGCTCGACAACCGGATCACGGCGAAACAAGCGGCGCGCCTCGGCATCGACCGCTATCCGGACGCCGAGGCCGAGGATGCCGCCCAGATCGCCTTCGAACGGATCTCGATCCCCACCGACCTTCGCGACAAGATCGAAATGATGATGGGCAGCGGCACCTCCTCACCATCACCGACGCGCAGGACACGCTCAACACCGGCGACGGCACCGATTTCATCACCACGACCGTCGAACCGCGCAAGGCCGGGTGAGCCTTCCATTCCAATGACGATCTCCTGAACCGCCGGGCGTCGCATCGCCCGGCGGTTTTGCGTTGGGCAAGTCGGCAACAGAATGGCTGAAAATCACAAGCGCTCCGGTTGGGCGCGGGAGACGGCTTGCCGCGCCACGTCGGCGGGTCTAGGCAGGATTCGCTTTCCTTTCGTCATCCCGGCTCCGTATTCCTCCCATGAACGCCGCGACCACTCGTTCCGCACGGCTGATTCTGCTGTCGCTTTTCGTGACCGCGCTCGGCAATTCCGCCATGATCCCGTTCATGGCCTATTTCATCATGCAGGAGCTCCATATGAGCGCCCTGCATGTGACGGGTTATTCCGTGGCCGCGAGCCTGCTGACGATGCTCTGCAACCGCGTGGTCGGCGAGCGCATTGACCGGGGCGGCCGGATGTTCGATTATGTTGCGGTCGGCAATATCGGGCTGATGGTGGCGAGTCTCGCGGTTCTCGTCGTCCCTACCTATCTCACCGTTCTGCTGGCGGCGGCGCCCTGCCTGGCGCTTGCGGGCGCAGGCGTCTCGGCCGTCTACATCCTCGGTCGCCTGTTCGCGGAGCGCAACGGCCTCGACGTGCAGCGCTACAACGCCAAGGTCCGCACCATGGTGTCGACCGGCTGGATGTTCGGCCCCGCCCTCTCCTATCTGATCGCCGCGCGGGGCGGCTCATTCTACGTCTTCCTGTTCGTGCTGGCGCTATCGATCGCCGCCCTGGCCACGACCGCAATCAGCCTGCCGCGCGACTTTCGGACGGAGAAGCGCGAAACGCGTTCGGCTTCCGAAAACCCGGGCTGGTTCGACAACCGCCCGCTCTGGCTCGCGGCAGGAGCTTGCTTCCTGTTCAACATCGCCCATGTGCTCTGCGCCTCGGCGCTGCCGCTGTTCTATATCCGCGAAGCGCATCTGCCGGTCTATGCGCCGGGTCTGTCGCTGACCTTTAAATGCCTGGCGGAAATAGTGGCCATCATGGGCTCGTCCTACATCACCGAGCGCATCGGGCGCCGCAACGCGCTGTATTTCGCCGCCGTCGCCGGGCATGGCGGCCTTCGCCGTCCTGCATGAGGCGACCAGCCTGCCGCTGATGGCTTTGGGCGCGCTGATGGAGGGCGCCTATTTCGGGCTTTTCGCGGGCGTGGCCGTGAGTTTCATGCAGGGTTTCGCCCGAGGCCGCATCGGTCGGGCTACCTCGCTCTACATGAACAGCCTGTTTCTGGGGTCGCTGACGGCCAGCACGATGACCGGTCTCATCGCCACCGCCTTCAGCTTTCAGGCGGCGATCGCCACCGCCGGGCTCGCGATGACGGCGGCGCTGGCGATGCTCTTTCTCACCCGCCGCGCCGACGCAGAAGCAGAGGCCTGAAACCGATCAGACCAGTTCGATGTCGATCACGCCGGGGTGGCGCGCATGGCGGCGGCGATCTCCGGCGAGATGCGGAAACGCTCCGGCAGTTCCACCTCGATCTCGCGCTTGCCCTCGTCCTTGATGACGATGAACGATACGACGCCTTCGCCGCGCTTGTTGAGATGGGTCGCCACCGAGCGCAGGGGCGCGGCGTCACGCACGAAAATGCGCATCGCCTTCTGCATCTGCACCGACTTTTCCTCCAGCGACTGAACCGACTGGATGCGCAGGCTCACGCCTTCCGGCCGCTCCTCGGCTTCGACGCCGATCACATAGGATTTGCCGGTTTCGAGAAGGTCGCGATATTGCGCCAAGGTCTCGGAGAACATCACCGCCTCGAACTGGCCTGAGGAGTCCGAGAAGGCGACGATGCCCATCTTGTTGCCGGTGCGCGTCTTGCGTTCCTGCTTGGAGATGACCGTCCCCGCGAGCCGCCCCGGCGCCTTGCCCTGCTTCACCGCATTGGTGAAATTGGCGAAGGTCTGCACCCGGAGTTTCGTCAGCACCGCCTGATAGGCGTCGAGCGGATGAGCGGTGAGATAGAAGCCGAGAACCTGGAATTCCTTGAGCAGCTTTTCAGATGCCAGCCAAGGGGCGGTCGGTTGAAGGCCGATTTTCTCGGGACCAGACGCGCCCGAGCCGAACATGTCCGACTGTCCGCTGGTCTTGTTCTGCACGGCGCGCTGGGCATAAGCCATGAGACGGTCGATGCCGGCCGCCAGCGTGGCGCGGTCGACGTTGAAACAATCGAAGGCCCCGGCCGAGATCAGGCTTTCCCAGACGCGGCGGTTGACGAGCTTGGGATCGGTGCGCAGGCAGAAATCCTCGAGGCTTTCGAAGGGCGTGTCGCCGCGGGCCTCGACGATGTGGTCGACCACCGCCTCGCCGACGCCCTTGATGGCGGCGAGCGAATAGAAGATGCAGTTGTCGCCGGTCTCGAAGCGGCGGAACGAGGTCTGGACCGAAGGCGGCACGATCTTGATGTCGAGCCGCATGGCGTCCTGGCGGAAGTCGTTGACCTTTTCGGTGTTGGCCATGTCGAGGGTCATCGACGCGGCCAGGAACTCCACTGGATAATGCGCCTTGAGATAAGCGGTCTGATAGGAGACCACGGCATAGGCCGCGGCGTGGGATTTGTTGAAGCCGTAATTGGCGAATTTGGCGAGCAGGTCGAAGATCAGGTTGGCTTGCGGCTTTGAGACCTTGTTGGCGATGGCGCCTTCGACAAAGCGCTCGCGCTGCTTGTCCATCTCCTCCTTGATCTTCTTACCCATGGCGCGGCGCAGAAGGTCTGCTTCGCCGAGCGAATAGCCCGACAGGACCTGGGCGATCTGCATGACCTGTTCCTGGTAGACGATGACGCCCTGGGTTTCCTTGAGCAGGTAGTCGATGGTCGGATGGACCGACTCGATCTCCTCCTCGCCATGTTTGCGGGCGTTGTAGACCGGGATGTTCTCCATCGGGCCCGGGCGGTAGAGCGCCACGAGCGCGATGATGTCCTCGATGCAGTCGGGCCGCATGCCGATCAGCGCCTTGCGCATGCCCGCGCTTTCCACCTGGAACACACCGACCGTCTCGCCGCGCGAGAGCATTTCGTAAGTCAGCTTGTCGTCGAGCGGCAGGGCGGAGAGATCGACCGAGATATTACGCTTGGCGATGAAATCGACGGCGACTTTGAGCACCGTGAGCGTCTTGAGGCCGAGGAAGTCGAACTTCACCAGCCCCGCCTGCTCCACCCATTTCATATTGAACTGGGTGACCGGCATGTCGGAGCGCGGGTCTCGATAGAGCGGCACGAGTTGCGCGAGCGGCCGGTCGCCGATGACGATGCCGGCGGCGTGGGTGGAGGCGTGACGATAGAGGCCTTCGATCTTCTGGGCGATGTTGAGCAGGCGGGCGACGACCGGCTCCTTCTCCGCCTCCTCCTTCAGGCGCGGCTCCTCCTCGATGGCCTTGTAGAGCGGCGTCGGATTGGCCGGATTGTTGGGCACCAGCTTGCAGATGCGATCGACCTGGCCATAGGGCATCTCGAGCACGCGACCGACGTCGCGCAGCGCGCGCGCGCGCCTGCAGCGATCCGAAGGTGATGATCTGCGCCACCTGCTCGCGGCCGTATTTCTGCTGCACATAGCGGATCACCTCTTCGCGGCGATCCTGGCAGAAGTCGATATCGAAGTCGGGCATCGAGACGCGTTCGGGATTGAGGAAGCGTTCGAACAGCAGCGAAAAGCGCAAGGGTCGATGTCGGTGATGGTCAGAGCGTAGGCCACCAGCGAGCCTGCGCCGGAACCGCGGCCCGGGCCGACCGGAATGTCGTGCTGCTTGGCCCATTTGATGAAGTCCGCCACGATGAGAAAGTAGCCGGGGAACTTCATCTTGGTGATGATCGACAGTTCGAAATCGAGCCGCTCGTTGTAATCCTTCTCGGTATAGCCGTTGGCGAGGCCGATCGTGTCGAGCCGCATCCGCAGGCCTTCCCAAGCCTGGCGCGAAAGTTCGTCGGACTCGGCCTTTTCGGCGGCGGCGTGATCGTCGGAGGCGCCGGTGAAGCGCGGCAGGATCGGCGCGACGCCCTTGAGCATGAAGGCGCAGCGGCGGGCGATTTCGACCGTGTTCTCGATCGCTTCCGGCAGATCGGCGAAGAGTTTCGCCATTTCCGCCCGGCTCTTGAAGTAGTGGTCGCGAGTCAGCCGGAAACGGCTGTCGTCGGACACCAACGCGCCATGCGCCACAGCCATCAGCGCGTCATGCGCCTCGAAATCGTCGGCGGCCGGAAAGAAGGGCTCATTGGTGGCGACGATCGGCAGTTCCAGCCCATAAGCCAGCTCCAGCATGCGGTTTTCATGGCGGCGGTCATAACCGGCATGGCGCTGGATTTCGACATAGAGCCGGTCCGGGAAATAATCGGCCAGAGATCTGACTCGCGACGAAGCGAGTGCGGCGTGGCCTTCGCGCAGGGCCATGTCGACAGGCCCCGCCACGCCGCCGGTCAGGGCGATCACGCCCTCTGTGCCGTGATCCAGCCAGGACCGCTTGATGTGGATCGTGCCCGGCCCATCGCCCTCCATATAGGCGCGGCTGACGAGATTGGAGACCACGTTATAGCCGTCCGTGGTCGCCGCCAGCAGCACGATCGCCGGCAGTTTGCGCAATTGGGGCTGGCGACCGCGCTCGTCGGCGACCTCGTCCTCGAAATCGATCGACAGCTGGCAACCGATGATCGGCTGCAGCCCGTCGCCCGATGCGAGCTTGGAGAATTCCAGCGCCGCGAACAGATTGTTGGTGTCGGTCAGCGCCAAAGCCGGCTGCTGGTCGGCCACTGCCTTGGCGATGATCTTCTTGACCGGCAAGGCCCCTTCCAGCAGCGAATAGGCGGAGTGCGCCCGAAGATGCACGAATTGCGGCGTCTCAGCCAAACCTTCGAGGGGAGAAATTGCGTCCGCGTCGGCCATGTCGCTTCACCTGGATTCTTTGACCCGTTGTAACGGGTCGAGCCGGCGCCCGTCCAGCCCGGGGCGAAGCGGAGTCGCGTGAACTCACAATGCGCTCATCACCACGGCGAAGCTCGCCACGAACATGATGACTGAGGTGAATGCTGCCATGTCACGAAAAAATCGGTCATTTACGCCTCCTGTTCGGTTATGTTCTTTTTATGTTCTATTATTGTTCTGTTGTCAACGATCTCCACAGGGGCAAGGTAAATGAATTCTTTCCGAGAATAATCCGGCCGCGTCGACCGTTGTTCAACCAGATCACCTTGTTCGGGAAAATCGTCATGCGCCTGTCCGCCCTCGTCGTTTTCGGCCTCCTGCTCTCCCCGCCCGCGCTGGCCGAACCCATCGACACGGCGTCGATCGTTTCGGCCGTGACGGGCGACTTCAACAAGGACGGCGAAAACGATCTGGCTCTCCTCGCGCGCGGCGAGGACGAAATGGATTTCCATCTTCTGCTCGGCGTGGCGGGGCGCGGTTATCTGGCTCCGACGGAGTTGATCAGGGGAAGGTTTGGGGCCAGGCCGCGCCCGACGGCTTCGTCGGGCAGGAGCCCTTCCTCGAAGCATTGCCGAACGGGTCCCTCGCGGTGCACACGCGCAACGACGCCATCGGGCGCAACCGTTGGAGCCAGACGCTCACGCTCGCCTATCGCAACAAGGCGCTGCTCGTCGCAGGCTTTTCATACGAATGGCGTGACACGCTGGAACCCGACAATGCCGGCCGGTGCGACATCAACATCCTGACCGGCAAGGGTTTTCGCGAGACGTATCCCAATGAGGGCGATCCGGTGAAATCGCCGGTGGCCATTCAGGCTAGGCCAACGCCTTTCTCGACCTGGAGCGACGACGAGACCATCTCCGCCTGCAATCCCGAATAGTGTTCTCTTTTTGTTCTTGTTAAATCCGCTTTTCGCAGCTAATGTGGTCGAGGGTGACGACGGGAGGCGGACATGGGCGAGTTGGAAAAAGTGATCATCGAGGCCAAACGCGCGGCCTATATCGGCGGGGCGACTGCGTCGCCCGCTCCCTCACGCATGGGAGCCCAGGACATCTCCTGGCGTCGCGGCGACTGGTTCTATCTCGACAGCTATTTCGGCGGCACGGATTTTTCGGGCCAGGAAGTGGTGTGGCGCCGCGGCGAGCCGGTATGGGCCATGTCCTATTTCGGCTACATCATCCATGACGACCGCATCGACGCGCCGCGCGCCGGAGTGGTGATCAAGCATGCGCTCGGGCGGCTCTATGCCGAAGAGGGACGTTTCTTGGGCGGCTTCACCTGCGCCCATGACCATGGCGTCTATATCGACGAGAACGAAGGCGACTTCACCCGCTTCACCGGCCGCGAGCGCATCGAGGTCGGCGGCGTCGAGGCCTACAACCTCGTCTATCACGGCGGGCTCATTCGCCCGTGAGACGACGGCTCAGAATCGGTAAGTCAGGCCGATCTGGACGACGGGATAGACCTGATACGGGTTCAGGCGCTCCTGCTGCTTGCGGATCTCTCTCTGGATCTGCTTGTCGGTGAAACCGTATCGGTCGGCGTGCGAGACGACGTCGAGATCCGGCTGGCCGCCATAGAGCGCGCCGAGATCGAGGGAGACGCTGAGGCGATCCTTGATCTTGAGATTGTAGCCGAGGCCGAGATAGGGCTGGACCGGGTTCTGCGTGATCTTGTAGGTGGTCAGCGGATCGCGGATGATGACGGTGATCGCGTCCTTGCCTTTGCCGTAGCGGCGTTCGAGATTCGACAGGCTGCCCTTCACGTAAGAGCCTGACAGCCTGACGCCGCCGGAAAGGCGCAAGCCTTGCTCATAAGGGTAGTAATCCGCCGTCGCGCCGAGGCTGAACAGCCGCGCCCTGTTGTCCGTATCCGATCGATGGGCCGCGTAGGAAAAGTCGAAGCTGGCGCCCGAGACATCGAATCGCGCCGCCCAGGCGTCGTCCAGACGCTTCTCGGCCCCGATGCCGATCCCCAATGTGCCCGCCTGCGGCGTCAATGTGAAATCGTCGGCGTTTGCGACGCTGGTCATCGCCGCAGCGATCAGGCCTGAAAAGAATGCGATGCGCACAATGCCCCCTGAAAGCCCGCCCCCGCGCGCCGTGTCGTGTCTACCGCATCGAGTCTACGCGCAACTGGTTTCACCCTTGCTAACGCAGGCGAGCCGGAATTTATTTCGCCTGATGTCGCGATTGAATTTGAACCGGCCCATCCCCTCACTTATGTTCCGGGCGACGGCGTTGGATCGGTGGTCGCCTTGACCCTGGCGCAATCGACAGATCCAATGGTGGATATCGGCGAGTCTCAGACGGGCATCATGGCAAAGCGCGCATACAATATTCCCAATATGTTGACCTATGCACGGATCGTGGCGGTGCCGCTGATCGTCGTGTGCTTCTTCGTGAACGGCGAACTGCAGAGTTCGGATTTCGCGCGGTGGACGGCTTTTTGGCTGTTCGCCGTGGCTTCCATCACCGATTTCCTCGACGGCTATCTCGCCCGGATCTGGAAACAGACCTCCAATATCGGCCGCATGCTGGACCCGATCGCCGACAAGCTGCTGGTCTCCTCGGTGCTGCTGCTGCTCGCCGCCGACCAGACCATCGCCGGCTGGACGCTCTGGGCCGCGATCATCATTCTCTGCCGCGAAATTCTCGTCTCGGGCCTGCGCGAATATCTGGCGGCGCTGAAAGTGTCGGTGCCGGTGACCCGCATCGCCAAATGGAAGACCACGGCGCAGATGGTGGCGCTCGGCTTCCTGCTCGTCGGGCATGCCGGCGACAACATCTTCGTCTACACGACGGAGACCGGGATCGCGCTCCTGTGGGTGTCGGCATTGCTGACCATCTACACCGGCTACGACTATTTCCGCGCCGGCCTCAAACATGTGGTGGACGAGGAATGAAGGTCGATCTCGTCTATTTCGCCTGGGTCAGGGAGCGGATCGGCAAGCCGGGCGAAACGCTCGATCTGCCCGAGGGCGTGACCACCGTCGGTGAACTGCTCAATCATCTCAAGGGCCTGGGCGAAGAGTATGACGCGGCGCTCGAACATGACCGGGTTATCCGTGTGGCTATCGACCAGGAGCATGCCGAGCATGGCGAGAGCATCCTCGGCGCGAGCGAGATCGGCATCTTCCCACCGATGACGGGCGGCTGACATGGCGCCCTGCCCCATTCATGTCCGGGTGCAGGCCGAGGATTTCGACGCCGCGACCGAGACGGCGCGGATTGCCGGAGGCCGCGCCGACATCGGCGCGCTCGTAAGCTTCACCGGCCTCTGCCGCGACGAAGGCGGGCGGCTCGAGGCGCTGGAGCTCGAACATTATCCGGGAATGGCCGAGGCGCAGATCGCCAAGGCTTGCCAGGAGGCCGCCGAACGCTGGCCGTTGCAGGGACTTTCGGCCATCCACCGCCATGGCCGCATTGCGCCTGGCGAGCAGATCGTGCTGGTGATCGCCGCTTCGCCCCATCGCCAAGCAGCCTTCGACGCGGCAAATTTCGTGATGGACTATCTCAAAACCGCGGCGCCTTTCTGAAAAAAAAAAAAGAACATGGGCGTGATGGACAGTCGGGCGAATGGGTGAGCGCCAAGGACGCCGACGACGCGGCCTTCGCCCGCTGGCGGCGCTGACGCTCGGGAACAAATCTGCCCCATCCTCGATTTTCCAAGCAGAACGAGGAGAAAGATCATGACCGAGAGACACGGCGGATGCCTGTGCGGGCAAGCGCGTTATAACGTCAAGGGTGAACCTCTGCGCGTGGGCATTTGCCATTGCCTGGACTGCCGAAAGGAGAGTGGCTCCGCATTCGCCTGCTTCGCCATCTATCCGGCCGACGCGATAAAGTATGAGGGCGAAATCAAGACCTATCAGGGCCGCAGCTTCTGCCCGGTCTGTGGCGGTCGTTTATTCACGTTGACGACGGAAGAAGCGGAGATCCGCTTCGGCAGCCTCGACGAAGCCCCGACCGATCTCGCGCCGAGCTACGAATTGTGGATCCGCCGCCGCGAACATTGGCTGCATCCCCTGCCCGGAACCGAACAGCATCATGGCGACCGGCCATCATGACCGGCTGTCTCGTCGGAGCGTCACCGCCAGCAGCACCAGCAGGACCATCATGGCGAGATCGCGCCATTCGAAGCTGATATAGGCGCCGAAAAAGGTCTCGGCGAATCCGAACAGAAAAGCGCCGGTCGCGCAGCGGCTCGGCGACGTCTGTTCGCCGATCGCGGCGATCATCACCACTTTCAAACCGAACATCAACCCGGATCCGAAATCCATCGAGCCGTAATAGGCGGAGGCGAAGAGCCCGGCGATCGACGCCGCCACCGCTGTCGCCAGACCCGCGACCACCACGACATTTCGCGCATTGATCCCCATGAGTTCGGCGGCGAAGGGATCATCGGCGACCGCCCGCCAGGCGCGTCCTCCCGCGCTATTCGACAAATAGAGCGCGCCGGCAGCCAGCAGGACCGCGGTAAACGTGGGCTCGATCACCTGGATCAACGTGACCGACACGGGAAATCCGCCGCCGTCCCACAGGATGCTGCGGTGGTTGAGAAATGGCGACAGCCAGAGATCGCGGCTGTCGGCGGCGATGCGGACGAGCTCCATCAGCACGATCATCAGCGCCAGCGACACCGGAATCACGGAGGTCGGAGCGTGCGCCTGAAGCGGCCCGGTGATCTTCCAGCCGATGACTCCGCCGGCCAGGAGGCCGTAGATCAGCGCGACCGTCGCGCCGAAGCCGAGGGCGGCGGGATAAGTCAACCACAATGCCGTCCAGCCGAAGCCGGTGAAGAAGATGAAGATTTGGCCTGTGAAGGCGAACAGCGCGCCCATGGTGAAATCCGGCCGCCGCGTCAGCGCGAAGCTGATGGAGTAGCCGAAAGCAAGCAGCGCATACAGCGCCGAGATCGGCGCGGCGTTGATGATTTGCTGCAGGCAGAAGGCCAGGTCGGACGCGGTGAGCATGACAAATTATAACTTGTAAAAAAGGTTTTGCCAGTTATTATTCAGCCTATGAGCTTCGAATGGACACCTCACCGCTTTTCCGGCGGCGCACTGGCGCTGGATGTCGCCAACAGCGTCATCCTGCGCGCCGACCCAGAGAAACGGGTCGATCGCTTCGCCAAGGCAGATCACCTCGCCGCCTTTCCAGCGGCCGCCGAAATCATGTGCGCCGAGCGGGACGACTTTTCTCAGCTCGCTGCGGTGAGACCGGAGAACGAGAGTCTTTTCCTGGAGTTACGGGAAAAGGCGGACGCATTTTATCGCGTGAAGGCGCGTGACGGCGGCGACGATCCATCGTTGCTCGCCGATCTGCTCGACGCCATCGCCCGCATCCTGCGCGCCCATCCCCATGCGACGACGCCGGAACCGGTCGATCTCGCCACGGCGCGCTCCGCCCTGCGGCTAATCGCCTTGCCGGAGCCCGAGCGACTGAAGATCTGTCCGAATTGCGGCT
This sequence comes from Rhizobium sp. G21, assembly GCF_014158035.1. GTDB lineage: Bacteria > Pseudomonadota > Alphaproteobacteria > Rhizobiales > Rhizobiaceae > Rhizobium_E. The sequence continues at coordinate 885,565 of NZ_JACFXW010000001.1, forward strand.
GGCTGTTCCTCGACCGCAGCAAGAACAAGAGCCGCGCCTGGTGCGACATGGCCGTCTGCGGCAATCGCGCCAAGGCCCGCCTTCACTATCGACGGAAAAAGGGGAAAGACGGATGACACGCCTATGGCTCTCGGCGCTCATCGTTCTGGCGCTTGCCAGTTGCCAGCGCGAGGACACGGATTACCTCACGATCAACGGCAAGATCTTCATCTTCAACGTGCGGCTCTCCAAGGCCTATTACGCGCTCAATCTCAACCGGCTCGCCGGCGTGCCGGATGGGGCCAAGGTGACGGCGGAGTTTGAAAATCCGGCCGGCGGGCCGCCACTCACGGTCACCAAGAAGGTGTTCCCCAACATGGCCCGCATCGATTTCCAAAGCCCGGATCTCGACTGCATCGTCGCCGACAAGCCCTATGCGATCACCATCACGCTGCGCGATCCCGCGGGTAAGGAGATGCAGACGATCAAGACCACGCTCGCCTCGACGCTCGACCAGACCGTGATGCCCGAACAGGCGCTGGTGCGCGGCAACGCCTATGATAAAAACCCCGCCGCCTATGACGCCGAGGGCCATGTGAAATTCAGGACGGCGTGCGCGGCGCAGGGGTAACCGCCTTCAAGACGTCGATCACGTCCACGCTCCGCGCCGTCGCGCCGAAAATCCCGCCTTCCGAGCGGATCGTTTCCAGCGCGGCCGCATGGTTGGAGGTCACGGTCGCGGCGCAGCAATCCTCCAGCAACAGGCATTCGTGGCCGCGCTCGGTGGCGTCGCGGATGGTGGAGTGCACGCAGATGTCTGTCGTGACGCCGCAGACGATCAGGCGGCGGACGCCGCGGGCGGTCAGGATGCGGTCGAGGTCGGTGGCGTAAAAGGCGGAAAAACCAGGCTTGTCGATAACGGGTTCGCCGGGCGCCGGCGCAAGTTCCGGCACGATATCCCAGCCGGCCTCGCCGCGCACCAGCAGACGTCCCAGCGGTCCCCGGCTTCCGATTTCAGCGCCGCCATTGGCCGAGCGGAAGCGTTTCTGTGATGGCAGATCGGAAAGATCCGGGCGATGGCCCTCGCGGGTGTGCACCACCAGTCCGCCCCAGGCTCTCACCGCCGCCAGGACGGCCTGAATGCGCGGGATCAGCGCACGGGCGGGGGCGACGTCATAGCCCATGGCGCTGACATAGCCGCCGACTTCGCAGAAATCGCGCTGCATGTCGATGACGACCAACGCCGTCATCAGCGGGTCGATCACGTGGTCATGCGGCCAGGGATAGGGATTGGCTGCTATGGTCGGCATGACGGCTCCTGGGCGACGGCGGCGAATTTGTTGCGCCGCACACTTCCACAGCTCGCATCATCATTCAATCGGCCAAAGAAAAACCGCCCGCGAGGCGCCTCGCGAGCGGTTTCGAACTTGAGACCGCAGAAGGCTCCGGTCAATGACTTCAGCCGACGATTTCGGTGTCGGAGAACCAGTACTTGATTTCCTGCGCCGCAGTTTCCGGAGCGTCGGAGCCGTGGACCGAGTTTTCGCCGATCGACAAAGCGTGGGTCTTGCGGATGGTGCCTTCATCGGCGTTGGCCGGGTTGGTGGCGCCCATGATTTCGCGGTTCTTGAGGATGGCGTTTTCGCCTTCCAGCACCTGCACCACGGTCGGGCCGGAGGTCATGCCCTCGACGAGTTCGCCGAAGAAGGGACGCTCCTTGTGCACGGCGTAGAAGCCCTCGGCTTCGCGGCGGCTCATCCAGACGCGCTTGGAGGCGACGACGCGCAGGCCGGCGTCTTCGAGCATCTTGGTGATGGCGCCCGTCAGGTTGCGCTTGGTGGCGTCCGGCTTGATCATCGAGAAGGTGCGTTCAATCGCCATGTCTTGGTCCTCTGTCGGTTGATTTCCTTGGGTGGGCGGCTCAATAGCCGCCTTCTCCCGCGAAAACAAGAGGGCGAGGCCGGGGGCGCCTCGAAAGACGGAATATCATGGCTTTGTCACACGTTTCCGCGACTCATGAGGCGGCGGCGACCGCCCGGCCCGCCCCGTCATGGAGATCGAGGCAGCGCTCGAACCACATCGCCACCGGATCGTCGGTCTTCAACAGGCTGACAGGGCAGACGACGCGGGCCCATTGCAGCGCGCCGAAGACGATGTAATCGGCAAAGAGCGGCCTGTCGCCGCCGAGCCAGGTTTGATGCTTGAGCGCATGCCTGACGGGTTCGAGCTTGGCGGGGAAGGTCTCGATCTCTAGCTCCCGATCGGCCGCGACCTGCTCCAGCGTCCTGCCCAGCCGGCTTTCGCGACTGGTGCGGAAATACGCCTGATCCTCCGGCGCCAGACAATCATGGATGTCGGTCAGCATGATCCGCGTGAGCGCCGGATGTATCACGAACTGGCTGTAGCCTTCGAGCGCGCGGGTGAGCGCGACGCCTGCGCCGCCGCCGAAGAGCGAGGGACGATCCGGATAGGTTTCATCGAGATAGACGGCGATGTCGAAACTGTCGCGCACCAGCCGCGCGCCGTCCTTCAGGACCGGCACAGTCGGAGAAAATCCGTTCTCCAGCGCGGGAATGGCAGTGAAACGCGTCGGGGATTCCTCGAACGCCAATCCCTTGTGATGCAGGGCCATCACCGCCTTCCAGGCATGCGGGGAAAATCTTGTGTCGCGGCTTGCGCCGCACAGAGTGTAGAGCTTCATGGAACCACCTGCCGACTTGTTCGGGACAGCATGCGCGAAAGCAGATCCAGGCGTCCAATTCAAACTTTTAATATCTGGAGGCGCTGGAGCGTGATGGATGGTCGCGCTAGTTCTGGCTGAAAGGAGAGACATATCATGAGGGAAACATTTCGTATGTTCGCCGCCTATAACCGCTGGGCCAATACGGCGCTCTATGATGCGGCGGCGGAGTTGAGCGAGGAGGAGTTGCACGCGCCCACGGGCGCTTTCTTCGGTTCGCTTATCGCCACGCTCAACCATATCCTCGTCGCCGACCGGATCTGGCTTAAGCGGTTTACCGGTGCGGGGACCGCGCCCAGCCGTCTCGACGTGATCCTGCATGACGACCTCGCCGCGCTCCGCCGAGCGCGCGCCGCGGAAGACGAACGCATTGTCGCCTGGATCGCCGGTCTGACCGACGACGAGATCGTGGGGACTTTCACCTACACGCCGGTGACGTCGCCGCAACCCGTCACGCAACGGCTGGGCGGCGCGCTGTCTCATCTATTCAACCACCAGACCCATCATCGCGGACAGTGCCACATGATGCTGACGACGCTCGGAAAACCGAGCCTGGCGCTCGATCTCATCTACTTTCTACGCACCCCCGAAGGCCGCGCCTTCGGTTGCTGAACGGCTGGTCCACGCGTTTCCTCGTCGCGCTCAGGCGGCGAGACGTCCGTTATGGCGGCGCGCGGCGTCGCCGACGCGGAAATGTTCGATCAGGCGGTCGAGCACGTCCGCCTCGCTGGCGAGCGCATGCACCGCGGCCGTCGATTCCTCGACCATGGCCGCATTGTGCTGGGTGCCTTGATCGATCATATGCACCGACTCGCTGATCGTCGACAGGCCGGCGGACTGCTCCCGGGTCGCATGGACGATCTGCTCGACATGTTCGGAAATCGCCCGGACCTCGTCGCTGATATTCTTCAGCGCCTTTCCGGTTTCGCCGACCAGTCCGACGCCATGCGACACTTGGTCGGCGGACGCATTGATGAGCGTCTTGATTTCCTTGGCCGCATTGGCCGAGCGCTGCGCGAGTTCGCGCACTTCTGTGGCGACGACGGCGAAGCCCTTGCCGGCGTCGCCGGCGCGCGCGGCTTCGACGCCGGCGTTGAGCGCCAGCAGATTGGTCTGGAAAGCGATCTCGTCGATGACGCCGATGATCTGGCCGATCTGCTGCGAGGACCCTTCGATCTTGCTCATCGCATCGACGGCGTTGGAAACGATCTCGGCGGACTTTTCCGCGCCACGCTTGGCGTTCTCGACGAGCCGATTGACATTCTCGGCCCGGGTCGCAGTCTTCTGCACCGTCTCGGAGATTTCCGTGATCGCGGCGGCCGTCTCTTCGACCCCCGCCGCCTGGCGCTCGGTCCGGTTGGACAATTCGTTGTTGGCTTCGCGGATCGACTCGGCGCCGCCTCGGACATGGGTGGCGGCGGCGCTCACCTCGCGCATTGTCTTGTCCAGCCGGTCGATGACCTGGTTGAAGGTCTGGCGCAGCACGTCCATGCGGCCGGAGAGTTTGGTTTCGAGCCGGTAGGCCAGGTTGCCGCTCGACAGTTCCGTCAGGCCGGCGGCCAATTGTTCGACGGCCTGGGCGGTCTGTTCCGCCTCGACAGCCTTCTCGGCTTCACGGCGCGTCCTTTCCTCCAACACCACCGCGTCGGCGCGGCGCGCCTCTTCGGCGCGTTCGGCGGCCTGCGCGTGAGCGGCCAGAGCGTCGGCCGTCGAGCGGCTCGCAGCTTCCACGGAGCCCACGACGGCGCCGGTGAGCGCGATCAGGACGCCGGACTGCAGGATCAGGATGACGGCGTGCAACAGAACGCGGGTGAAATCGAATTCGCCGGGGAAGACCGCCGACGGAAGAAGGAAGTCGAGCACCAGATGATGAACGGCGACAACTGCGGCGAAGCCGATGATGGCCCGCCAATCGATCCAGGCGGCGCAGATCGCCAGGGTGGCGAAGAAATACATATATGCATGTCGACCTGGTAGGCGCCGCCCTTGAACTGATAGACGAGCACCGCGACCTCGGCCGCCAGACTGACCGACGAGAGCGTCCGTATCGTCGGGCCGAACCTGTCGCGAACCCACACGGACGTCACCAGCGCCGCGATCGCCGCGCTCGCGATGAAGCCGACAGAGGAGCCGCCATCGGGCAGAAACACCGATGCGGCCAACGAGAACATAACATTGGCCCAGATCAAAGTCAGGACGCCGTAGGAAGCCTTGGCGCGCAAACGGTCGAGCGCATTCATATCATTTTCCTTCTTTACAGCCTGCTGCGAGAGCGTGGTCCAGAACCAGCGCGGCGCCGCTTTGAAACAGTCGTCCTGCAAAATTACGGTCGTCCGAATGCGCAATCCCGACCCAGTCGACCCGAGTCGACGATACGAGCGTGCCGCCGGCGTCGCCGATAATGCGCAACAACGCCGCCGGATCGGCGCCGGGCCGCGTCACGACGACGACGAATTCGCTTCTTGGAAAAGCGACCGCCGCAAACATCGCGACGAAACAGAAGCAGGCTCCCGTCAGGAGAACCCTCTTGTCCAGCCGATCACGGTGATCGTCAGCCACGCCCTCACGCTCCGATCGTCGCGACGTCCCGCTTCACGAGGCGCCCACTTCACTGTTTTTGCTATTTCCCACCATCGACGACAAAGGTTAATTCGAGGTATTTCCACGCCGCGAATTGCATATAAGCCAATATAGACTTCGATAATTGTCGCAACTTATGCTGCAACGCCAAATTTTATTGACTTATGTCAATATTATTCATGATCCGCTTCGGCTGGGCGCGCATGCTCAAAACCGCGTTTCCTTCCGAAATGTTTTGGGCTAAAGCGACTACATGATCGCGATTTCAGGACTGACGGCCCGCATTGCCGGGCGACTTCTTCTCGACGACGCCAGCGTCTCCCTGCCCACCGGCGTCAAAGCCGGCCTGGTGGGGCGCAACGGCGCGGGCAAATCCACTTTGTTCAAGATCATCACCGGCGAGATGGCCCCCGAATCCGGCGATGTCTCGGTGCCCCGGGGGCGCGCATCGGCCAGGTGGCGCAGGAAGCGCCCGGCACCGACGATCCGTTGATCGACATCGTGCTCGCCGCCGACAAGGAGCGCGCCAGCCTGCTGGCGGAGGCAGAGACGGCCACCGATCCGCACCGCATCGCCGAAATCCAGGTGAGGCTCGCCGATATCGACGCCTATTCGGCCGAAGCCCGCGCCGCCTCGATCCTCGCCGGCCTCGGCTTCGACGAAGAGGCGCAGCACCGCCCCGCCAAGAGCTTTTCGGGCGGCTGGCGCATGCGCGTGGCGCTCGCCGCCGTACTGTTTTCCGAACCCGACCTGCTGCTGCTCGACGAACCGACCAATTATCTCGACCTCGAAGGTGCGCTGTGGCTGGAAGATTATATCCGCCGCTATCCGCATACGGTCATCATCATCAGCCACGACCGGGATCTGCTGAATTCGGCTGTCAATTCGATCGTGCATCTAGACCAGCAGAAGCTGACCTTCTATCGCGGCCCTTACGACCAGTTCGAGCGGCAGAAGGCGGAAGCCGAGGAATTGCAGACCAAGGCCAAGGCCAAGAACGAAGCGCAGCGCAAACATCTGCAGAGCTTCATCGACCGCTTCAAGGCCAAGGCGTCCAAGGCCAAGCAGGCGCAGAGCCGCATCAAGGCGCTGGAGCGGCTGGGCACTGTGGCGGCGGTCGTCCATGACCACGTGCAGGGCTTTTCCTTCCCCGACCCCAAGCGCGAGGCGGCCTCGCCGATCATCGCGGTGGAAGGCGGACTGGCGGGTTACGCCCCCGGCAACGCGATCCTCCGCAATATCAATGTCCGCATAGACACCGACGACCGCATCGCGCTGCTCGGCTCGAACGGCAACGGCAAGTCGACCTTCGCCAAGTTCATCTCCGGGCGGCTCGCGCCGCTGGGCGGCAAGGTCACGTCGGCGCCAAACCTGAAAGTCGGATTCTTCGCCCAGCACCAGTTGGACGACCTGATCGCCGATCAAAGCGCCGTCGATCACATCCGCCGCCTGATGCCCACCGAGCCCGAAGCCAAAGTGCGCTCGCGCGTGGCCCAGATGGGCCTGGCGACCGGCAAGATGGATACCGCCGCCAAGGATCTCTCCGGCGGCGAAAAAGCGCGGCTGCTGATGGGCATCGCGGCTTTCGAGGCTCCCAATCTGCTCATCCTCGACGAACCGACCAACCATCTGGACATCGACAGCCGCCGGGCATTGATCGAGGCGCTGAACGACTATTCCGGCGCCGTCATCCTGATTTCGCATGATCGTTATCTGATCGAGGCGACCGTCGACCGGCTCTGGATCGTGCGTGACGGCACGGTGAAGGCGTTCGAAGGCGACATGGACGAGTATCGCGACATCGTCGTCGGCTCGAACAGGAAGCCGCGCAAGGAGAAGGAAGAAGCGCCCGCCCCGCAAGCCGCGGCAGCCGCCCAGCCCAAGCGCGGCAATCCGGCGGTCATGCGCAAGAAGGTCGAGGAATTGCAGGTCATGATCGGCAAGATCGAGCGCCTGATCCAGGGCATCGACACCGAACTGGCCGATCCCCAGCTCTACGCGAAAAATCCTGCGCGGGCCGGCGAACTCACCAAGGCGCGCGCCAACGCCGCCAAGAAGCTCGCCGACACCGAAGAGGAATGGCTGCTCTTGTCGACCGAACTGGAGGAGATGGGCGTCTGACGGCGCCGTCTCCGGTCAGCGCGCCTGCGGGTCGCCATCCTCGACGCCGCTCGGAGGCGAACCCGCCAAAGGCGACGGCGCGATTTCACGGCGCGCCTTGTCGAAGATCTCCATCAGCCGCGCTTCCTGGCTGCGGTCGAGATTGGTGCGGATGATGCGGCCGCCATGGGCGCTCATCGCCTCGATGACCCGGTCTGACGAGGCGCGTTCGGCAAGCAGGAACAAGGCCGCCTGCCCCGGCTGCAAAACGCCCGCGACATCCTTCATGAACTTGTCGTTGACGCCGTAATCGGTCAAGGCGCCCGCAAGCGCGCCCGACGCCGCGCCGGCGGCCACGCCCAGCAAAGGATTGAAGAACAACAGGCCGGCCAACAGACCCCAGAATGCGCCGCCCGAGGCGCCGAGCGCCCAGAGATTGACCATCTGGTGCAGCTTGATCTCGCCGTCCGGTTCGGCGGTGGCGACCACGGCGTCGTTGACGGTGACGAGATACTCACGAGAAAGATTGAAGAGACCCTTGCGGGCTTCCTCGGCCTGGATCTGGCTGTCATAGCCGAAGACGATGAGTTCGGACATTGCGGTTCCTTTCCTGTCAGCGCCCCTATCATCTGATATGGGGCGCGGCGCGGCGGATTAAACAGCAGCCCCCGTGAATTCCCGACGACAGAGGCGCGCTCAGCCGAGCTCGAAGGTCGTAACCCCGAAAATGCGCCTGAGCGGCAGTTCCGGGTAATGGCCGCGATACATTCGCGCCGTCTCGAACACCGGATGCATGCCGTAACGCAGCGCGAGCGCCCTCGCCTCGGGATTGGGCATGGGAATGTCGAGATAAACATGTCCGCCGCCGACCCGGGCGATCAGCGTCCGGAATAGCCGGTCGGCGATATCGGGACTGTCGGCGAAGAGCGGGCCTATCTTGTAGCCCGAACCGCAAGCGCGAATGGCGCCGAGGCCGGTGATCGCCCCGCCGTCGCGGAAAGCCAGAGCGAGCCTACCATGTCGCCCATCGGCGGTCGGATCGAGCCATGCGGCGAGAAACCGAGCGCGCGACGCGGGATTGCAGCCGGCGTCATAGGCCAGCAACGCCTCCAGCGGCGCTTCGCTCGCGCGCACGATGCGCGGATCTCGTGGATCCTCGCATGTGAGTTGGGCGCCGTAGCGGGCATTGGCGTGGGCATAGGCGAAGCCGGATTTGCGATAGTTTTCCTGCTGGGCGACGACGCCGTCGAGACCCACCGTCTTCGCCTGGCTCATCGCCAGGACCTGGCTCCACAATTTAAAGCCCAATCCCTGCCCTCGGAATTGCGGAGCCACGATGTAGAAGCCGAGAAAACCGTAATCGGCATGATGGTGGACGAGAGAGACGCCGGCGGCGATCTCGCCGTCCATCTCGTCCACCCAATATCCTTCGGGATCGGCGCGCCAGAAGGCGTCGACATCGGCGAGACCGGGATTCCAGCCTTCCTTCGCCGCCCAGGACACCAGCGTTTCGAGATCGGTTTTCGTCGCCCTTCTAATCATGCTTGCCACTCCCGTTTTGGCAGTGCATCACAAAAAGCACGGTTTTACCAGTTGCTTCCTCGCCGCGGCGCTTGCCCGGCGGCGGCATTCTGATAAGAGCGAAGAATAATCATACTATTCCAGGAAACACTCAGTTCGGGAACAGACAGATGGCCCCCATCAAGCTCGCAATCGTCGGCGTCGGTAAAATCGTGCGCGACCAGCATCTTCCGGCGATCGCCGGGAACGCAGACTTCGCTTTGGTCGCCACCGCCAGCCGTCACGGGACGGTGGACGGCGTGCCGTCTTACAAATCGATCGAAGAAATGCTCGCGGCGATGCCGGAGATCGAGGCGGTGTCGCTCTGCATGCCGCCGCAGTTTCGCTACGAGGCGGCGCTGACCGCGCTCAACGCCGGCAAGCACGTCTTCCTCGAGAAGCCTCCGGGCGCGACCATTTCCGAAGTGGAAGATCTGAAGCGCATCGCCGAAGCAAAGGGCGTATCGCTGTTCGCCAGCTGGCATTCGCGCTATGCGCCGGCCGTAGAGGCCGCGAAGGAGTTCCTCGCCGCCTCGCCGCTGAAGAAGCTGTTCATCAACTGGAAGGAAGACGTCCGCCATTGGCATCCGGGCCAGGCCTGGATCTGGGAGCCGGGCGGCCTCGGCGTTTTCGATCCCGGCATCAACGCGCTGTCGATCCTGACGCACATCCTGCCGAAGCCGGTGTTCATCACCGAGGCAGAGCTGGAATTTCCGGAAAATCGCGCCGCCCCCATCGCCGCCAGCATGCGCTTCTCCAACGCCGACAAGCCCGATGTGTCGGCCGAGTTCGACTGGCGCCAGACCGGCCCACAGAGCTGGGACATCGAGGCCGAAACCGAAGCCGGCAAGATGCGGCTGGCGGACGGCGGCGGCAAGCTGTTCATCGACGGCGCGCTCGCCTTCGAAGGGCCGATCATGGAATATCCCAATCTCTACGCGCGCTTCGCCGAGATCATCAAGGTTGGCGTCAGCGATTGCGATATCGCGCCGCTGACCCATGTCGCCGACGCCTTCATGCTGGGCCGCCGCAAGATCGTCGACGCCTTTCACGATTGATCGGAAGCGCCCCGGATCGGCTCGAAACGGGGCGTCTTAACTGAATGGCAAGGCTTGGGCGTCATCATTGCGCCGGACGATTTTATCCGGAGTGATGTTTTGAGCCCTTTGCTGGCACGCCTGACACGCCGTTTCAGAGGCGCCGCCGCATACGCGGCGACGCTTTTCGGCGCGGACCGCAGCGGCAAGGTCGCGCTCGCTTTCGCCACCAGACCCGGCGCCTATATTCCCGACGTTCACTCCGACCGCGCCACGCCGTCCGATCTTTTGCTCGCGGCCGGGCTGGCAAAGGTCCTCCAGCAATATCTCGGCTCTGTCCGGCTGACGCAGTGAGGGCGGCATGAGACGATTGCGCGATTATCTTCTCAACAGAAAGGGCAGCGCCGCGATTGAATTCGCGATCCTTGCTCTGCCGTTCATCGTCATCATCCTGGCGATCATCGAAATCGCGCTGATGTTCTTCGTCGACTCGGCGCTGGACTCGGCCGTGCACAAGGCCGTCCGGCAGGTGCGCGTCGGCACGGCGAAATCCGGAAACTGGCAGATCGCCAATTTCAAGACCGCGATCTGCTCGGAGCTTTCCTATTCCTTCTCGTGCTCGAGAGACCTGCTCGTGCGCGTGTCGGTCATCACGAACATGAGTTCCGTGTCGAAGGTCAACCCGTCCTCGGGCGGCGTGCTGAACGTCACGGAAACCTTCAACATCGGCAATGCCGGCGATTACGTGCTGGTGCAGGCCTTCCTGCCCTGGGACCCCACGCTCAAACTCTACACCTTCGCGTCCGGCCGCCTCAATGACGGGCGTTACGTGCTCGGCGCCGCCGACCTGTTCAAAAACGAGCCCTTCTGATGACGGATCCGCGACCGAAGAAGACAATCCGCTCGTCGATCCGGCGCTTCGGCAAGGATCGCTCCGGCGTCTCCGCGATCGAATTCGTGCTCATCTTTCCGATTCTCGTCGCATTGCTCGCCGGCACCGTCGATTTCGGCCAGGCGCTGATGGTGTCGCGCAAGATGAACCAGATCGTCTCGACCCTGGGCGACATGATCGCTCAGAAATCGGCCTGGACGACGTCGGAAGCCAACGCCATCATCACCGGCACGACCACGATCATCCTGCCGTTTTCGACCACCAACCTCAAGATCAAGCTTGCCGTGGTCGACGTCGCCTCGGATTTGTCGACCAAGGTCAATTGGGGTCTCGCTTATCAGGACACCAAGCCGGCCGCCAACAGCGCCTCGCCGGTGACCGTTCCGTCAACGATCGCCCAATCGGGCGTGCAACTGGTGACCGTGGTGGCCAGTTATGACCTGACGACGCCGTTCTCCACCCTGTTGCAGCCCGTGACCGGCGTTTCGACCTATCACTACAGCAAGACCTACATCATGCGGCCGCGCGTAAAGGACACGATTACGCTGGATTGACCGGCGGTCGCGTCAGGCCTTCTTTTCCCAGCGACCATCGTTGTTCTGCTGCCAGTAAGACAGTTGCCCGCCCCCGGCCTTCAGCCGCTTCCACTGGGCGCGCGCCTGCGCGAGTTGCGCCTCGTCATGGCCGTCGAACATCAGCACCAGCCTTTCGTAGCCGGCGATGTCGTCCGGCGCTGCGCCATCGACATAGAAACGGATATGGGCGCCGTTGGGATTGCCGTCGGTGGAGGTGATGAGAATCGGCTGTTCATCGGCCATCTCCTCCGATGCGAGGCCGTGCGGCAGAAAACTGTCCGCGCGATAGGTCCAGAGATGCGCGTCGAGCGCCGCTTCCCGCTCGACGCCCGTCGTCTGCACGGCGATGCGCCATTTGCGCTCGAGGCTTTTTTCGAGCAGAGGCGGAAGCGCGTCCTCCATCCTGGTCTCGGTGAGATGATAGAACAGAATATCCACGCGCCCGCCCCGCTGTTGACCGATCAGGCTTCGTAATAGGCCCTGACGAGTTCGTCCAGCAACCGCACGCCGTAGCCCGACGCCCAGGACTGGTTGATTTCGTCCGACGGCGCGCCCATCGCGGTCGAGGCGATGTCGAGATGCGCCCAGGGCGTGGAGCCGACGAAGCGCTTCAGGAACTGCGCCGCCGTGATGGCTCCGGCCTGGCGGCTGCCGCCGGTGTTCTTCATGTCGGCGAAACGGCTGTCGATCATCTTGTCATATTCGCGGCCGAGCGGCATGCGCCACAGGCGTTCGCCGGTATTGATCCCGGAGATCAGCAGATTGGCCGCCAGAGCGTCGTCGTTGCAGAACAGACCGGCGTGATGGGCGCCGAGCGCCACGCCGATGGCGCCGGTGAGGGTCGCGAGGTTGATCATGAAAGCCGGCTTGAAACGTTGATTGGCGTACCAGAGCGCGTCGCAGAGCACGAGGCGGCCTTCGGCGTCGGTGTTGATCACCTCGATCGTCTGGCCCGACATGGATTTGACGATATCGCCGGGCCGCTGGGCGTTGCCGTCCGGCATATTCTCGACGAGACCGATGACGCCGACGACATTCACCTTGGCCTTCCGCGCGGCGAGCGTATGCATCAGGCCGGTGACGGCGGCGGCGCCGCCCATGTCGCCCTTCATGTCCTCCATGCCGGCGGCCGGCTTGATCGAAATGCCGCCGGTGTCGAAAACGACGCCCTTGCCGATGAAGGCATAGGTCTTGTCTTTGGGCTTGGCGCCTTCCACTGCATCACCACCAGACGCGGGGGACGCACCGAGCCCTGCGCCACGCCGAGCAGCGCGCCCATGCCGAGCTTGCGCATGTCCTTCTCGGTGAGGATCTCGATCTCGACGCCGAGTTTTTCGAGTTCTTCGGCCTTGGCGGCGAATTCCTCCGGCCCGAGCACATTGGCCGGCTCGTTGACGAGGTCGCGCGCGAGGATGACGCCGCCGGCCACGGCTTCGGTCGTCTCGAGGGCCTTCTTGGCGGCCGAATGCGCGGCCGTCACCAGCGTGACCTTGGCCGACTTGTCGCCGTCGCCGTTGTCCTCGGAGTCGTCCTTCTTGGTCTTGTAACGATCGAAACGATAGGCGCGCAGCATCATGCCGAGCGCGAAATCGGCGGCGTTCTTGGCCGTCGTATCGTGATCGGGAACGTCGAGGAAGACGCTCGCCTTCTCGACGCCGGAAAGCGCCGCGGCGACGACGCCGCCGGCCTTCATCCAATCCTGCGCGCCGAATTCCTGCCTGGCGCCCAGGCCGATCACCATGAGACGGTCGGCCGCCGACCCTTCGGGCGCGAGCAGATCGAGCTTGCCGAATTTCTTGCCCTTGAAGCGCGCGGTCCTGGAAGCCTTGGAGATCACTCCGGAAGGGTCGAGATCCTCAGGCGCGGACGTCGGCCCGTCATCCGAAAACCTCAGAACGACAGCGACGCCGCCCGCGATCTTGGCCGAGCGGGAGAAGGAGAATTCGAAACGCGAAGACATTCGCAGCACCTTTCAAGACGATTATCGATTCTGATCTTGGACAAGGCGATCCGCAATGCAAGCATAACCCTCCCCCGCCTGTCATATTCGTGTTACTAATTTTCATGATCTTCGTGCGTGAACCGGGTTCCATGGCTCATGACGGCTGAAGACTACGAAAGAAGCGCTCTGTCCTACACCATGCTCGCCCTCGTGGCGGCAACGGTGACGCTCGGCGTCTTCCAGGCTTTTCCCCAATTGGATCTCGCGACCGCAAAGCTTTTCTGCCACGCCTATGCGGCGGGGGACCTTTCGGCGAATGGCCGTTACTGCCCCGGCTTCCCCGCTCAGGGCGACGCGCGCGTGATCGTGATCCGCAAGATCCTGTTCTACCTTCCGCCCCTCATCGCCACCCTCTTCGCGCTCGACATCGTCTATCGCTGGGCGGTCACGCCGCCCTGGCTCTGTCGCGGCTTCAGGCGGGAGGCGCTGGCGGTCCTGGCGTATCTCGCCGGCCCCATCGCCGTCGTCAACGGCATATTCAAGGAATATTCCGGCCGCCCGCGCCCCTACGAAACAAATCTGTTCGGCGGCGAACTGCATTTCGTCCCGGTGGCCGATTTCACCGGCGCCTGTTCCAGCAACTGTTCTTTCGTCTCCGGCGAAGCTGCGGCCGCCGGCTGGCTGATGGGCGTCGCCCTGCTCCTTGCGCCGCGCCGTCCCCGTCTGTGCCGGGGATTGATCGCCGCATCGCTGATCACGCCGATTTTCCGCCTGGCGATGGGCGGTCACTACCTGTCCGACGTGCTGCTCGGCTGGCTTTTCGGCGCCGTCTCGCTGCCCCTGATGATCCTCGCCTACGCCTCCATCCGGAGCGCTCTCGTGCAAGTGATCAAAAGCCGGACTTGATCGGCCCTGTCAAAAGTGCGAAATCGCTGGGCCGGGGTCCGCGTGGAGCCCAAGAAAACAGTCATGCGGATCCTGGATGTATCTGATCGAGACCTACATCTTCGGGCGAGTGTTTCGGATGTTCCTGTCCGCGCTTGCGCCCGTTCTGGCCATCATCTGGGCCACACAGGTGCTGGGACGCATCAATCTGGTCACCGACAGCGGCCAGTCGATCGGCTCCTTCGCCCTGCTCGCCTCCTATATCCTGCCCAACATCATCCCGGTGGTGTTGCCTTTCGCCGTGATCATCGCGGTCGCGCAGACCTTCCACGCGATGAACAATGATTCGGAACTGCCGGTTCTCGACGCCGCCGGCATGCCGCGACGCTATCTCTATCGACCGGTGCTGGTGCTGACGTCGCTTCTCTGCCTCGTCTCCTTCTCGATCGACAATTTCGTCGAACCGGTCACGCGACTCGGTATGCGCAAGACGATCGCCGCCACCTATGCGGACCTGCTGTCGTCGGTCATCGAAGAAAAGGCCTTTCGCAAGATCGACGACGGTCTCTATGTGCAGATCTCCGAACGCGTAAAGGGCCGCGTGCTGCGCGGGCTGTTCGTGGCGGACTCGCGCGATCCCCGTTACGAGATGCTCTATTACGCGCGCGAAGGCGCGGTCGATCCCAAAGGCGGCACGCTGATCATGAAGGACGGCGAGATCCACCGGAAAGCGCCGACCGGAAGCGTCTCGATCATCCATTTCGATTCCTATTCCTTCGATCTGTCCGACCTGTCGGAATCCAAGGGCGAGGCCAAGCTGCGGGCTGCGGATCGCGATCTGCCCTACCTGCTGAACCCCGACGTCGACGACGCCGACTACAAGGACGATCCTCTGAGCTATCGCGCCGAGCTGCATCGCCGGCTGACGGACTGGTTCTACCCGGTCACCTTCGCGCTGATGGCGCTGGCGCTGGCGGGCAGCGCCCATTCTCATCGCGAGCGCAAGGTGCATCCGCTGCTGCCGGCGCTTGTCTTCGCCTTCGCATTTCGATGGGGCGCCTTCTATTTCGCCAACCGGATCGAAAACGGCGCTGAGCCCTGGCAGCTCTATGCGTTCGCCGGCTCGATCACCGTCATCCTGATTCTGGTGATCATGCGTTCCGGCCGCCGGCTCGGACGCCGCGGCTCGTTGATCGACGGATGCGAAACGGTCATGCGCAAACATTTCCGCCGCGGCGGCGCGGAGGGAACATCGGCATGACCAACGGCACCCTGTTCCGCTATTTCCTGAAGCGGCATCTGGCCACGATCATGTGGTTCCTGCTCGGCATCGCCGCCCTCGTCTTCCTGCTGGATTTCGTGGAGAATTCCGGCCTCAGGGGAGCGTTCCCGGCTTCACGCTCATCGACGCGCTTTTCCTCACCTTGATCCGCGTGCCCTCCATCCTGCAGCAGACCATCCCCTTCGTAATGCTGCTCGCCGGCATGACGACGCTGGTCGCGCTCAATCGCCGGCAGGAAATGGTCGTCACCCGCGCGGCTGGCGTCTCCGTCTGGCAGTTCATGACGCCCTTCATCACGGGCGCCTTGATCACCGGGCTCCTGGCGATCTTCGCGCTCAATCCGATCGCGGCGGCCGGCATGCGCATGGCGGAAGACATCGAATCGGCCGCCAAGGCCGCCAAGCATCTCAACCGCAAGACCCAGATCATTCCCTGGCTGCGGCAAATCACGGCGGACGACGACGTGATCATCGGCGCGGTGACGGTGGAGGAGCGCGGCACGCTGCTCCTCGACCCGGTCTTCATCCACTTCGGCGCCGATCGGCGAATCGTGCTTCGACAAGACGCCGCGAGCGCAAGATTGAAAGATGGTTACTGGCTGCTTAACAAGGTTTCGGAAACCCGGCCGGGGCAAATACCGGTTGTTCTCGAAACGGCGCGGGTCAATACCAATTTGAAACAGGAATTCATCCAGCAGCGCATGGCGCGTCCGGAAACCGTTAGTTTTCTTGGGCTTCCGCGCCAAATCGAGGCAGCGAAATCCTTCGGCGTCTCAACCAATGCGCTAGAAACGCAGTTTCATTCGCTGCTTTCCTTGCCTTTCCTCATGGTGGCGATGACGCTCATTTCGGCAACAGTTTCATTGAAATTCTCTAGGTTTAACCAAAGCCAGAGCATGATTTTCGGTGGCGTGATGGCAGGCTTCGTGCTTTATGTCGTCTCCGTGCTTGTGAAGGCGTTTGGAAGCAGCGGCGTCGTGCCGCCTTTCGTGGCGGCCTGGGTGCCCGTGGTCGTCGCGCTGTTTCTTGGAACAACGCTTTTGATGCATCAGGAGGATGGTTAGTGGCGGCAGTCGACCGCAAGGTTATGCGTTGGTTTGGAGCGGCCCTCCTGTCCGGGGTAGCGAGCCTGTGCTTTGGCTTGCCCACGGCGGCCCCCGCCTATGCGCAATCGTCGGAAGAGGACAAGAAGCCTCTTCTCTTGACCGCGAATCAGCTCATCTACGACCGCGACCAGAACAAGGTGATCGCCGTCGGCGGCGTGCAGATCGATTACGGCGGCTATAAGCTGGTCGCCAAGCGCGTCGAATATAACCAGCAGACCAAGCGCGTGATGGCGATCGGCGACATCGAAATGATCGAGCCGACCGGAAACCGCGTCTATGCCGACAATCTCGACGTCACCGACGACTTCGCCAACGGCTTCATCGATACGATTCGCATCGAAACGACCGACGACACGCGCCTTGTGGCGCGCAAGGGACGGCGCATAAACGCAGACGAACTAGTGCTGGAAAAGGGCGTCTACACGGCCTGCCAGCCCTGTAAGGATCATCCCGAGAAGCCGCCTCTCTGGCAGGTCAAGGCCGAACGCGTCATCCAGAACGGCAAGACGCATACGGTGCGGCTTGAAAACGCCCGCTTCGAGCTGTTCGGCAAGCCGATCGCCTGGGCGCCGGTGCTCGAACTTCCCGACCCCACGGTGAAGCGGAAATCCGGCTTCCTGTTCCCGCGGATGAGCACGTCGCAGAATCTCGGCTTCGGCATGTCCATCCCGTATTACCAGACGATCACGCCGCATATGGATGCGACGCTGACGGTGACGGGCTATACCGCGCAGGGCGCGCTGCTCGACGCCGAAATCCGCAACCAGTTCAAGCTCGGCCTGCACACGCTGCATATCGCCGGCATCGACCAGATGAATAAAAGCCGGTTCACCGACGGCACGAGCGATGCGCAGGAAAAGACGCGCCTGGCGGTGTCTTCCAAGGCCGATTTCAGAATCAATCCGCGCTGGGCTTTCGGGTGGGACGCCCTGATCCAGTCGGACAACAACTTCGCCCGCACCTATTCCCTGTTCGACGCGGACGAGAACACCCATACCAACCAGGTCTATCTGTCGGGCCTCGGACGCCGCAACTCATTCGACATGCGCGCCTTCTATTTCGATGTTCAGGACGCCGATCCGGACAGCAAGGATGAGAAGAAGCAGGCGGTCGTGCACCCCGTGCTCGACTACACCTATATCCATCCAGAGCCGATATTGGGCGGGCAGCTGTCGACGACCGTCAACCTCCAGAGCCTCAGCCGCACGAACACCGACCGCGTGCGCTGGCTCGACGGCGTGGACGTGGCGGATCGGTACCAGGGCGTGGCGGGCACGTCGAACCGCTTCACCAGCGAAACCGAATGGAAGCGCACCTTCGTCATTCCAGGGGGCCTGCTGCTGACGCCGCTCCTGGCGGCGCGCGGCGACGGATTCTATCTCGACACGAACAATGTTCCTTCGAGCTATCCCGGCAATTATTACGACGGATCCGATGCGGGCCGCTCCATGCTGACGGCCGGCCTTGAAGCCCGCTATCCAATTCTGGCCACCACCGCGAACGCCAGCCATGTGTTCGAACCCATCGCACAGGTCTATGCGCGCCCGGACGAGCGTCTTGCGGGACGCCTTCCGAACGAAGATTCGCAGAGCTTCGTCTTCGACGCCGCCAACCTTTTCGAGCGCGACAAATTTTCCGGCTATGACCGTGTCGAAGGCGGCACGCGCGCCAATTACGGCCTTCGCTACACGGGAACGTTCGACAGCGGCTATGTGTTCCGCGGCATCGTCGGACAATCGTATCAGTTGGCCGGAAAAAATTCTTTCGCGACCGACGATCTGGTCAACGCGGGGGCGAATTCCGGTCTGGAGACGCGCGCATCCGATCTCGTCGGCGCCATCGGCGTCGAAGCGCCCATGGGCGTGACGGCGTCCTTCGGCGGTCGTTTCGATCAGAAGGGCCTCGAGATCCAGCGCACGGACTCCACCCTCGGCTACAACAGCAAGAAGCTGCAGACGGAGCTGACATACACCCAGATCGCCGCACAGCCGAAATACGGATATCCGACCGAGGGGCAGGAAATCCAGTCGACCACCGCCGTGAAGCTCAAGGATTTCTGGTCCGTCTATGGATCGGCCACCTGGGATCTCAAGGCGAATGTGATCAGCCGCAACACCTTCGGCTTCTCGTATGACGACAGCTGCACGGTGTTCGAGATCGGCTTCAGCCAGACCCGAGATCCGCAGGACAAGACGGCGAACGACTGGTCGATCGGCGCGCGGCTCAGCTTCCGGACGCTGGGCGACATCAATGTCGGCGATTCCAACGCTCCGAAGTTCAATTGACATTGTTTTGCCTCATGGAATGTGCAATTTCATCCTCCCGCAGGAATTGCCGCGAAAGCATGTGGCTCGAGAGGTGGAGGATGATGATGACGTTGACGCGTTTTCGTTCGCTGGTCGCGGGCGCCGTGATTTTCAGCCTGTCGGCCGCTTTGGCGCCCGAACCGGCAATGGCCGCGGGCGACGGCGTGGCGGCGATCGTCAACGCCACGGTGATCACGGACGCGGATGTCGCCAAGCGCGCCGCATTTCTCCGTCTTCGTCGCGCCCCGGGCGCCGGCACGAAAAGCGCCCGTGAAGAGCTGGTCAACGAGGCGCTGATGCGCGCCGAGATCATTCGCGTCGGCGCCTCGGTGAGCACCGACGACGTCGACGCCGCGTTTGCTCGCTTCGCCAACTCCAACAAGATGTCCGTTGCGCAGTTGACGCAGATCCTGAGCAAGGCGGGCGTGACTGCGGAACATTTCAAGTCCTATATCGGCATCCAGATGAGCTGGCCGCGCGCGGTCAACTCCCGCTACGGCGCCAATGGCCAGATGAGCGCGCAGGAGTTCATCGGCCGACTGCAAAAGGACAACGGCAAGAAGCCGGTCACCAACGAGTATATCCTGCAGCAGGTCATTTTCGTGATACCGGCCTCCAAGAAAGGCAAGATCACCGGCAAGCGCAAGTCCGAGGCGGAAGCCTCGCGCAAGCAGTATCCCGGCTGCGAAGGCGGCAAGGCGTTTGCGGCGACCATGCATGACGTCTCGATCCGCGACATCGGCCGGGTGCTCGAGCCGCAACTGCCGGCGGCGTGGAAGGAAGACCTGCTCAAGGCTTCGGTCGGCGGCACCACGCGGACGCAGGTCACCGATCGCGGCGTCGAGTATATCGCGGTCTGCAAGAAGCGGCAGGTCTCGGACGACTTCGCCGCGCAGGTGGTCTATCAGGCCGAGGATCTCGAAAAGGCAGAGAAGCAGGGCAAAGACCCCAACAGCGTAAAATATCTCGACGAGCTTCGCAAGCGCGCGCAGATCGAGCTGCGCTGACATGATCCGAGCGGGAGCGCCTCTTCTCGCCCTGACGCAGGGCGATCCCGCCGGCATAGGCCCCGATATCGCGCTCGCCGCCTGGAGCCAGCGCCGGAGCGTCGGACTCTCGCCTTTCATCTATATCGGCGATCCCGACGTGCTTACGGCGCGCGCGGCGCTTCTAGGAATGGATGCTCCCCTTCGCGAATGTGACGTCGAGGACGCGTCTTCTCTTTTGACGAAGCCTTGCCGGTGCTGCCGATCGCCGCCGGCTGCGACGTGGCGGCGGGAAGACCGGATAGCCGCAGCGCTTCCGGCACGATCGGCGCTATCGAGGCAGCGGTCGAATTGACGCTTGCCGGCCGCACATCCGCCGTCGTCACCTGCCCGATCGCCAAGTCTGTGCTCTACGACGCCGGCTTCGCCTTTCCGGGCCATACCGAGTTCCTCGCCGATCTCGCGTCCAAAGCGCTGGGCGATCCCGTCACGCCGGTGATGATGATCGCCGGCCCGGAACTGCGCACCGTGCCGGTCACCATTCATATTCCGCTGAAAGACGTGCCGGCGGCGCTGACCGAGGAACTGGTCTACGAGACCGCCCGCATCACCGCCCGCGACCTGACCATCCGGTTCGGCCTCTCCTCCCCGCGGCTCGCGTTGTCCGGCCTCAACCCGCATGCGGGCGAAGACGGCGCGCTGGGCGCTGAGGACGCCGCCATCATCGCCCCGGCGGTTACCCGTCTCAGGGCTGAGGGCATCGACGTCGTCGGCCCCCTGCCGGCCGACACGATGTTTCACAAGGCGGCGCGCGACGCCTATGACGTGGCGATCTGCATGTATCACGATCAGGCGCTGATTCCGGCCAAGGCGCTCGGCTTCGACGACGGCGTCAATGTGACGCTCGGCCTGCCCTTCATTCGCACCTCGCCCGATCACGGCACCGCCTTCTCGCTCGCCGGAACAGGGAAGGCGCGGGCGTCGAGCCTGATCGCCGCTCTGAAGGTGGCTGCCGACATGGCCCGAAAAGGACTTGACGATGGCAGCGCTTGACGGATTGCCGCCGCTGCGCGAGGTGATCGCGCGCCACGGCCTCGACGCCAAGAAGGCGCTCGGCCAGAACTTCCTGCTCGATCTCAACATCACCCAGAAGGTCGCCCGCGCCGCCGGCAAGCTCGACGACGCCGTGGTGGTGGAAATCGGCCCCGGCCCCGGCGGCCTCACCCGGGCGCTGCTGGCGCTCGGCGCCCGCAAGGTCGTGGCCGTGGAGCGCGACGAACGTTGCCTGCCGGCGCTCGCCGAAATCGCCGCGCACTATCCCGGCCGATTGACCGTGGTGTCGGGCGACGCGCTCGAAACCGATATCGCCCAGTTTGCGGAAGACGGCCTCGTGCTGAAGGTCGTGGCGAATCTTCCCTACAATATCGGCACGCAATTGCTGGTGAACTGGCTGACGGCGGGCTGGCCGCCGGTCTGGACGTCGCTGACGCTGATGTTCCAGAAGGAAGTCGGCGAGCGCATCGTGGCGGGCCCGGATGACGATCACTACGGCCGCCTCGGCGTGCTCTGCGGCTGGCTGACCTATTGCGAGATGATGTTCGACCTGCCGCCGCAGGTCTTCTCGCCCCCGCCCAAGGTCACCTCGACCGTGGTGCATCTGGAGCCGCGCAAGAAGACAATCCCGTGCGAACTCGCCAAGCTCGAACGTGTCACGGCCGCCGCCTTCGGCCAGCGCCGCAAGATGCTGCGCCAGAGCCTCAAGCCGCTCGGCGGCGAGGCGCTGCTGCAGAAAGCCGGCATCGACGCCTCGCGCCGCGCCGAGACCCTGAGCGTCGAAGAATTCTGCGCCATCGCCAATCTGCTGTAGAAGAGGCATGGCGGAAGAAGTCGCTGCTGCTGTAACACCGTCTTGTCTGATGGGTTTGAAAAAGGCGATGCCCGCCAGCCGCCCGCAGAACATCATGCATTTCGGGGTGTAGGCTTCAGGCTTCCTACGGTCGTCAGTCTGCCATTGACAGCCGACAGGGTTCTGCGCACAATCGCAATCAGGTTGATACAGCCTGCTGCTTGCGCCCCTGCCGGGTATGGTGAATGTATCGAGCCGCTGATGGCTCCCTTTGCCCGAACGAACGGGTCAGCAATGCAAGCCCCTGACGCTCTCCGTTCGTTTCAGCAAAGGATATATCATGCGCGATTTCCGCGACGCAAAGCTATGGCGAAAACACTCCGTGAAGCGCTTCAGAACAGATCTGTCGCCTTAACAAACAGCGAGAGCCAGGAGCTTGTTGCTCGAATTCTTGGCCTTAGAGACTGGAACGTGCTGGCCGCAAGGATTCAGGCGACCCGGTTGCCTGCTCCTTCGGCGCAGGCGAACATGCCAAATGCCGATAGGACACGCATTCCTGTCGTTCCCCTGCGGGACATGGTGCTCTTTCCACATATGATCTCGCGGATTTTCGTGGCGCGCGAACAAACCCGCAAAGCTGTAGAACAGGCGCTTTCCGGTGATCGACGCGTCGTTGTTGTCACTCAGAGACGCGGCGCCGAAGATCGCCCCAACACTCTCGAAGCGCTCTATTCCACGGGCGTGATCGCAAACCTGGTCGATCGCCAGACACAGGTGGATGGCGCGCTCAAGGTTACTGTCTGCGGACTTCAGCGAACAAACATTGTTCGCCTGACCGATGGTGAGCACCTGGCGGCGGATGTTGCGCCTGTAGAAGAGTTGGAAGCCCAGTCGACCGACGCGACGGCTCTGTCGAGTGCGGTTCTCGACGCCTACCAGACTTATGCGGATGTCGATTTTTCAGCGCTCCCGCACGCATCCAAGGTCCGCCTCGGCCTGCCTTCGATCGGCGATCCCAGTCTGTTGGCCGACACCGTCGCGCCCTTGCTCTCGACCAGCCTCGAGGAGAAGCAGAAATTGCTGGAAACCCGTGACGTCACGGCGCGTCTCAGAAGCCTGATCGAACTGATGAGCGCTGGCCGACCCAAAGCTGTCGCATAAATCTCAAGGCAATCGACGCGACGCCGTCGCTGTCTCGCAATACAGCACCTGCCGCAGAACGCTCCAACGAAGGGCTCGGTTTCGAGAAAGCGATTTGCGGCAGCAACGTTTTGCCGTTCCAGCGCGCGTCGGGCATCGCGGCCCCCGGTATCATTCCACCAATGTCTGCACGAAGTCGAAGAGACCGTGGCGGCGGTCGCGGCGGAGCCGCTCGGCTTCCACGATCGCCTTCACCGAGGTGAAAGCGCGGTTGAGGTCGTCATTGACCACCACATAGTCATATTCGCGCCAATGAGCGATTTCGGCGCGGGCATTGGCGAGGCGGGTGGCGATCACCTCGGCGCTGTCTTCGGCGCGGCGGTTGAGGCGGCTCTGCAGTTCATCCATGGTCGGCGGCAGGATGAAGATAGAGACGACGTCGGCCGGCACTTTTTCCTGCAATTGCTGCGCACCCTGCCAGTCGATATCGAACAGCATGTCGCGGCCCTCGGCCATGGCGTTTTCGGCGGCCTCGCGCGGCGTGCCGTAGAAATTGCCATGCACTTCGGCCCATTCCAGCAAGGAGTCGCTCTGCTTGAGCCGCTCGAATTCCTTGTGGCTGATGAAATGGTAATGCACGCCCTCGATCTCGGAGGGGCGACGCTGGCGCGTGGTGACGCTCACCGACATCGACATGGTCGGATCGGCTTCCAGCACATTGCGGGCGATGGTCGATTTACCGGCGCCGGAAGGAGAGGAGATCGCGAGCATCAAACCGCGTCGCGCAATATTGACGACCGTGCCGGCAGTCTTGACCATCTATCACTCCAGATTCTGGACTTGTTCGCGGAATTGATCGATCACGACTTTCAGTTCGATGCCTGCCGCCGTGACCGCCGCGCTGTTGGATTTAGAACAGATCGTGTTCGATTCGCGATTGAATTCTTGGGCGATGAAATCGAGCTTACGCCCTACCGGCCCACCCCTGGCGAGAAGATCGCGGGCGGCGGCGACATGCGCCTTGAGACGATCGATTTCCTCGCGCACATCGGCCTTGGTCGCCATCAGCGCGACTTCGGCGTAGAGCCTGTCGCGGTCGAAGCCTTGCGGGCTGTCGAGGAGAGCTGCGATCTGGTTTTCCAGACGGGCGCGGATCTGGTCCGGACTGCGCGACGGATCGAGTTCGACGACGGTCGCCAGTCGTTCGATGACGTCGACCTGGCCGCCGAGCACGCCTCCGAGCGCCGCGCCCTCGCGTTCGCGCATGGCCTTCATCGAGGCCGATGCCTTATCCAGTCCCTCGAACACCGCCCGGTCCAGCGCATCTTTTGCGCCGTCATCCTCGTCTTCTTCTTTAAAGTCGACCACGCCGCGGATCGACAGAAGCGTGTCGAGCCTCAAGGGAGCAGGATCGATGCGATCGCCGAGGCGCTCGCGAAGCGTCATCACGGCGTCGAGAGCGGCGTCATTGATGACGGCTTCGACCTTGCCGACCCCGGCCTGCAAAGACAGCGACGCCTGTATATTGCCGCGGGCGAAAACCTGCCCGAGCCGGCGGCGCGCCTCCGCCTCCAGCCGATCGAGGCCGGGCGGCAGCCGCAGGCGGATATCCAGCCCCTTGCCATTGACCGAGCGCAATTCCCACGCCCACTGGTAACGACCGATCTGTCCATCCAACCGGGCGAAACCGGTCATGGATTGCAATGTCATGATTTCAAGCCCCGCCCCGCTTAGTTGGCGTCCTGCGCCGCCCCTGCCTCTGCATCCGTCTCGCCGCCCGCCGCCTTTTGCTTGGCGGCTTCCGCCTCGATCTGGCGCCAGCGACGCACATTGCCGTTGTGCTCGTCCAGCGTCTTGGCGAAGGCGTGACCGCCGCTGCCGTCCGCGACGAAGTAGAAATAATCGGTCTTCGAGGGGTTGGCGACCGCTTCGAGCGCGGCCCGGCCGGGATTGGCGATCGGCGTCGGCGGCAGGCCCTTGATCACATAGGTGTTGTAGGGCGTTTCCTTGGTCTTGTCGGACTGGGTGATCGGCTTGTCGACCGGTTTGCCGTCACCGCCGTAGATGCCGTAAATGATGGTCGGATCCGACTGCAGCCGCATATTCTTGCGGATGCGGTTGAGGAAGACCGAGGCGACCTGAGGCCGTTCGTCCGGCTTGCCCGTTTCCTTCTCGACGATGGATGCGAGAACGACCAGATCTTCCTTGCTCTCGATCGGCAAATCGCTGTCGCGATGATTCCAGACCTGTTCGATGAGCTTGGACTGGCTGGCCTTCATCTGTTCGACGATGGCCTTGCGATCGCTGCCGCGGGTAAATTTGTAGGTGTCGGGCCTCAGGCTTCCTTCCGGCGGCAGATCGACAGGCAGTTCGCCTTCGAGCACGGGATCGGCGGCGAGACGCTTGAAGATCTGCTTGACCGTCAGGCCTTCCGGAAAGGTGATCGAATACTGGATCGATTTGCCGGAGCGGAACAGCTCCATCACCTCTTCCATCGAGGCACCGGACTTGATCTCGTATTCGCCGTGGCGCATGGCCTCGCCAGCGCCGAGGAAACTCGTGACGCTCGAGAAGATCCGCGCCTGCGAAATGATGTTGCGGCGCTCGAGCGCGCTGGCGATCTCCTTCACGCCCGCGCCTTCGCGCACCAGAAAGGTCGTGTTGGTTTCGAGCGGTCCCGGAGCCTGATACTCGTGGAAGGCATAGTAGACCAGGGCGACCGCGCCGACGGTCGCCAAGGTGATCATGCTCATGACGAAATTCAGGAAGATCACCAGTTGGCTGCGCGCCTCGCGCGAGCGCTTCGGCGGCGACGGCACCTTTTCGGGCCTCAGAGCCTCGTTGGCCGACTGAGGTATGAAACGCCCGCCTGCCTCGCCATTGTCCTGGCGGCCAAACTGACCATTGGTTGTCTGGTTGGGTTCGGTCACCTGAAGTCCTCGAAAACTGATTCACGACGCAGAACCGGCTTTTCCTAAAGCGGCATTGCGGCAGAAACAGGAAAGTCATGCGGCGGCCCCGCGCAAGCGGAGCCGCTAGGGCCTCAGGCCGCGTAGCGCTTCAACACCAGCGAGGCGTTGGTGCCGCCGAAGCCGAAGGAGTTGGACAGCGCCACGTCGATCTTGCGCTTGCGCGCGGTCTTCGGCACCAGATCCACCTGCGTCTCCACCTCGGGATTGTCGAGGTTCAGCGTCGGCGGCGCGATATTGTCGCGGATCGCCAGCGTCGCGAAGATCGCCTCGATCGCGCCGGCGGCGCCGAGCAGATGGCCGGTGGCCGACTTGGTCGACGACATCGACACTTTGGCCGCGTGTTCGCCCAGCAGTCGCTCGACGGCGCCGAGTTCGATCGTGTCGGCCATCGTCGAGGTGCCGTGAGCGTTGATATAGTCGATGTCGGAGGGCTCGAGGCCTGCGCGCTTCAGCGCCATACGCATGCAACGCTCGGCGCCTTCGCCGTTTTCCGACGGGGCCGTGATGTGATAGGCGTCGCCGGAAAGGCCGTAGCCGACGACTTCGGCATAGATCTTGGCGCCGCGCGCCAGCGCGTGTTCCAGTTCTTCCAGAACGACGATGCCCGCGCCCTCGCCCATGACGAAGCCGTCGCGGTCCTTGTCATAGGGGCGTGATGCGCGCTGGGGCTCGTCGTTATAGGCGGTCGACAGCGCCTTGCAGGCGGCGAAGCCGGCGAGCGAAATGCGGCTGACGGGCGATTCCGTGCCGCCGGCCACCATCACGTCCGCATCGCCGAACCCGATGAGACGGGCGGCGTCGCCGATGGCGTGCGCGCCGGTCGAGCAGGCGGTGACGACCGAATGGTTCGGGCCGCGCAGCTTGTGGCGGATCGACACCTGGCCGGAGACCAGATTGATCAGGCGACCGGGAATGAAGAAGGGAGAGACCCGGCGCGGACCCTTGTCGCGCAGCGTATAGCCGGCCTCGACGATGCCTTCGACGCCGCCGATGCCTGAGCCGATCAGGACGCCGGTCTGGATCTGGTCTTCGTCGGTCTCGGGCTTCCAGCCCGCATCGGCCAGCGCCATGTCGGCGGCTGCCATGCCGTAGACGATGAACGCATCGACCTTGCGCTGTTCCTTCGGCTCCATCCACTCGTCGGGATTATACGCGCCGTCCTTGTAGTCGCCGAGCGGAATCCGGCAGGCGATCTTGGCCGGCAGATCCTCGACTTCGAATTCAGTGACCTTGCGCGCGCCGTTCTTGCCTGCGAGCAGGTTCGCCCAGGTGGCGTCGACGCCACAGCCGAGCGGGGTCACCATGCCGAGACCCGTAATCACGACACGTCTCATGGTTTGCCCTCCACCCTATGCGTTTTATCATTAGACAATAGAAAAAACGCTTGCCGTGCGGCCAAAACCGCGACGGCAAGCGCTCAACTCGATAAGGCTTAAGCCTGAGCCTTTTCGATGAACTTCACGGCGTCGCCGACCGTGAGGATCGAATCGGCGGCGTCGTCAGGGATTTCCACGCCGAATTCTTCTTCGAAGGCCATGACGAGTTCGACGGTGTCGAGCGAGTCGGCGCCCAGGTCGTCGATGAAGCTGGCGGCTTCGGTGACCTTTTCGGCTTCGACGCCGAGATGGTCAATCACAATTTTCTTCACGCGTTCAGCGATATCGCTCATGTCGGATTCCTCGACCTTCGTTCATGTCGTGCGCCGTTATGACGCCGTTAACCATTTTTAAACCGCGCGCCCTTGTCGGGTCTTTAGCGGTTCCGTTCAGCCGTTCGCGTCCAAATCCGGTCTAAACCGATTTTATCGCGAACCTGGCAGACAAGGACTGCACTCAGTCTCTTGCGGCTTAACACGGTTTAATTCCCGCGCAAAGCCAGAAAATGAGCCGCCCGCGCCTGTTCAACACCCAATATCAAGGGCTTGCGACAAGGCCTGCGACTCATCCCCGTTCTCAGATCATCGCCATGCCGCCATTGACGTGAATGGTCTGGCCGGTGACGTAGGACGCCTCGGAAGACGCCAGGAAAACCACGGCGGCGGCGATTTCCGCGCCCTTGCCCATGCGCTTCATCGGGATCTTAGCGGAGATGACGTCCTGCTGCTTTTCATTGAGCTTTTCGGTCATGGCGCTTTCGATGAAGCCGGGCGAAATGCAATTGGCGGTGATGTTGCGGCTGGCGACTTCGGCGGCGAAGGACTTGGTGAAGCCTTCCATGCCCGCCTTGGACGCGCAGTAATTGGCCTGACCCGGATTGCCGGTCGTTCCCACCACCGAGCTGATGTTGATGACGCGGCCGTAGCGGCGCTTCAGCATCGGGCTGGTGAGTTCGCGTGTCAGCGTGAAGGCGGCGGTGAGGTTGACGGCGATCACCGCGTCCCAGTCGTCGTCGCTCATGCGCATCATCAAGCCGTCGCGGGTGATGCCGGCATTGTTGACGAGGATGTCGACGCCGCCGAGGCCGGCCTCGACTTCGGCCGCGAAGGGCTTGATCGAGGCGCGGTCGCTGAGATTGGCCGTGAAGATATGGGCGCGGTCGCCGAGCTCGGCGGCCAGCGCCTCGAGCTTTTCGCGGCGGGTGCCGTGCAGGCCGACGATGGCGCCCTGGGCGTAGAGCGCGCGGGCGATTTCCTCGCCGATGCCGCCCGAAGCGCCGGTCACCAACGCCTTGCGGCCGGAAAGATCGAACATGAGACTTCCTCTCTTCTGTTGGCGCCGGATCAGCCGTTGAGGGCCGAAAGCGCGGCTGATGATGTCCTGCGGGCCGTTGACGGCCACGCCTGTCACGGTCTTGTCGATGCGGCGCGCGAGCCCGGTCAGCACCTTGCCCGCGCCGATTTCATAAAGCGTGGTCACGCCGTTGGTGGCAAACCACTCCACCGTCTCGCGCCAGCGCACCTGGCCGGTCACCTGCTTGACGAGGAGCGAGGCGATCTCGGCGGGATCGGTCACCGGGGCGACCGCGACATTGGCGATCACCGGAACGACCGGGCTGTTGATCGTGACCTTGGACAGCGCCTCCGCCATCGCATCGGCGGCAGGCGCCATCAGCGACGAATGGAACGGCGCCGACACCGGCAAGAGAATGGCGCGCTTGGCGCCCTTTGCCGTGGCGAGCGCGCAGGCGCGATCGACCGCGCCCTTCTCTCCCGAGATCACCAATTGTCCGCCGCCATTGTCATTGGCGATCTGGCAACCACCGTCAGCCTCAGAGGCTTCAGCGCAGACGGCTTCGACATCCGTCTGTTCCAGCCCGATGATGGCGGCCATGGCGCCCTTGCCGGAGGGAACCGCGGCCTGCATGGCGTTGCCGCGAATGCGGAGCAGTCGTGCGGCGTCGCCGATCGAGAAAGCGCCGGCGGCGGCAAGCGCCGAATATTCGCCGAGCGAATGGCCGGCGACATAAGCGATCTTGCTCTCGAGATCGAGGCCGCGGGCTTCGAGCACGCGGATGGCGGCGAGCGACACGGCCATGAGCGCCGGCTGGGCATTGGCCGTCAGCGTCAGCCTGTCTTCGGGGCCGTCCCACATCGTGGTGGTCAGCTTTTCGCCGAGCGCTTCGTCGACCTCATCGAACACGGCGCGGGCTTCAGGGAAAGCCTCGGCGAGGTCCTTGCCCATGCCGACGGCCTGGCTGCCCTGGCCAGGAAAGGTGAATGCGACCGCCATTGGGTGTCTCCCTTTATGGTTTTTGTCTTCCAATTCACACAATGTTGCAGCCTGTCAAGCTTCGCGCTCCGAGATAATCAGGCTTTTCCCGCCATATTCTCCCGTTCCGCCATCTTGCGGCGCAATAAAATCGGCCTACATTTCGCCCGATTTTCACATCGGAGCCATTTCCCATGAAATTCCATTCTCTCGGCCGGACCGGCATTTCCGTGTCAGAAATCTGCCTGGGCACCATGACCTGGGGCGGCGACCAGAACGACCAGGCCGACGGTTTCGAACAGATGGACCATGCGGTCGAGGCCGGCGTCAACTTCTTCGACACCGCCGAACTCTACCCGGTCACGCCGCTGTCGGCGGAAACGCAAGGCGCGACCGAATCCATCATCGGCGAATGGATGAAGGCGCGAGGCAATCGCGACAAGATCGTCGTGGCGACCAAGATTTCCGGCCCGGGCCGCAGCTATATCCGCGGCGGCGCGCCGATCAACCGCAAGGAGATCGAGGATGCGCTGGAGCAGTCGCTGAAGCGCCTCAGGACCGATTACATCGATCTCTACCAGCTGCACTGGCCCAATCGCGGTCACTATCATTTCCGCCAGATCTGGAACTACCATCCGGAGAAGCAGCCGCCCAAGGCCGAAATCCTCGACAATATGCTCGAATGCCTGGAAACGCTGGATGAAGCGGTGAAGGCCGGCAAGGTCCGCGCCGTCGGCCTCTCCAACGAAACCGCCTGGGGCACGATGCAGTTCCTCGACCTCGCCGAAAAGCATGGGCTGCCGCGCATGGCTTCGGTACAGAACGAATATAACCTGCTCTATCGCGCCCATGATTTCGACTATGCCGAACTCACCCATCACGAACAGGTCGGGCTCCTCTCCTACTCGCCTCTGGCCGCCGGTCTGCTCAGCGGAAAATATCTCAACGGCCAAAAGCCCGAAGGCAGTCGCGCCGCCATCAACGGCGATCTCGGCGGCCGCTTCCAGCCGCTGCAGGAGCCGGCGGTTGCGGCCTATGTCGACGTCGCCCGCCGGTATGGGCTCGACCCGTCGGCCATGGCGCTGGCCTGGTGCCTGACGCGGCCTTTCATGACTTCGGTGATCATCGGCGCGACGACGATGGAGCAGCTGAAGATCAATCTCTCTGCTGCCGATCTGGCGCTTTCCCCGAAATTCAGCAGGAAATTGCCGGCGTGATCAGGCGATATCCGATGCCTATTTGAGAGAAGCCTGATTTTCGGGACAATCGTAACGATCGGGTAAACCCGATCTTCACTCATGTTCCGCTAGGATACAGATGAGCTTTTCATCTGGAGCCTGCGGCATGAGAAATTTACCAACGCTCGATGTCCTTCGGGCGTTTTTCCACGATATAAGAGGCAATGTGGCTCTGGTTGCAGCCCTGGCGATGCCGGTCGTTCTCGGAGGCGTCGGCGCGGCGATAGACTACGGCATGGCGTCGGATCAACGGCAGCTGATGCAGTCGTCGCTCGATGCGGGCGTGCTGGCGGCCGTGCGCGAAACCACCGATGCGTCGCGCCGCAGCATCATCGAAAAATACATGTCGGCCAATTTTCTCGGCGCGACGCTGGCGCCGGACGGCAAGCCGCGCCAGCTCGAGACGATCGATTACACCACCCAACTTTCGCTCAAGACCAATTCGGACAATTCGCTGACGGCGACGTTCACCCGATCCTACAACACCAGCTTCATGGGTCTCTTCGGCTTCAAGACGCTCACGCTCAGGGTGAAATCAACGGCGGCCATGTCGCAATCGGGCCCCTGCATCACCGTGCTCGGCAGTTCGGGACAGGATGTGCTCATCAATTCCGGCGCGAACGTGACCTCGAGCGACTGCAAGATGCATGTGCGGTCGACCGCCAATCCGGCGTTCATCATGAACAGCGGCTCGACGATCAACCTGGCCGAATTCTGCGTCAAGGGCGTCAACTATATCAAGAACGGCGGCACGCTCGCCAATCTCAAGACGGGCTGCGCGGCGCAGACCGATCCCTATGCAAGCGCTTTCACGGAACCGACGGTGCCCTCGACATGCACCACCAGTGGATATTTCAACAGCAATACGGTGACGATGGAGCCGGGCGTCCATTGCGACACGGGCTTCAACGGCAGCCCGACCATCACCTTCAAGCCGGGCCTGCACATCATCAAGGGCCGGATGATCATCAACTCCGGCGCGACGGTGAACGCGACGGGCGTCACCTTCTATTTCCCGGACGTGAGCAGCGAAATCCGCGCCAATGGCGGCCTGACCTTCACCGCCTCTGCGCCCACCAGCGGGACCTATAAAGGCGTGCTGATGTTCGAAAAGACCTCGAACGCCTCCAACAACGCCAACAAGACCCAATATATCTTCAACGGCTCGAACGGCGAAAACCTCGAGGGCATCATCTATCTGCCCAACCGCAACGTGACCTACAACTCCACCACCAATGTCACCGAAAAGATCTCGATGGTCGTCAA
This sequence comes from Rhizobium sp. G21, assembly GCF_014158035.1. GTDB lineage: Bacteria > Pseudomonadota > Alphaproteobacteria > Rhizobiales > Rhizobiaceae > Rhizobium_E. The sequence goes on from NZ_JACFXW010000001.1 coordinate 917,643, forward strand.
CCAGATGATCATAAACTCGGCGAACTGGAAGATTTCGGCCTATGGCGGATCCTCCGGCAGCGAGGGGGCGCGGCTTACGGAGTGACGAAAGGCCGTCCGCCTTGTGGCGGCAACGCGGATGCGCGCTCCTCAACCGGCGCGCCTTCCGACCTTTGATCGACCCGACGCACGCCTTCGGCCAGCCAGAGCGCATGCACCGCCGTCCAATCGGGCCGGGTCGCGGCGTCGAAACCGAAGGCATAGCCCATCCCCAGCGTCGGAAAAGCCTGCATGGCGCAGCGATGGGCGCCGGCGCGTAGATAGGCGAGCATCGCGGTGCGGTCGGTCCAGACCGTCAGCGTGTGATGGACGCCGTCGATCTTGCGCGCATCGGCGAAGAGATTGCCTTCCGCGCGCCGCGCCTGCGACATGCTGCGGACGGCGTGGAAGGCGAAGCGCGGAAGACGCCAAACGCTGCGCACCCGCATGCCGGTGATGCTGACATAGGGCATGAACGATCCTTTTCCTCACGGATTGAGAAGCACGAGCGAAACATTCAGAAGCGTGGCGAAGCTGACCCAGGCGAGATAGGGCGCAAACAGCAGCGCCGCGAGGCGATCGCGACGCCAGGTCGTGGCGATGAAGCCGGCGATGGCGGCCCACAGAGCCAGGACGATGGCGACCGATCCCCAACGCCAATGCAGCGTGAACCAGGCCAGCGACCAGGCCCAGTTGAGCGCCATCTGCGCCACCCAGAGCTTCATCTCCGGGCCATGACGATCCTGCATGAACACGCGCCAGCCGGCGATGCCGATCAGGATGTAGAGGATGGTCCAGGCCGGCGCGAAAACCCAAGCGGGCGGATTAAAAGGCGGCTTGTTCAGGTTGGCGTACCAATCGCCGGGTGGATTGGACATTCCGATATAGATCCCCACGCCAAGAACCCCGGCGACGAATGCGATCAGGGTGACGGTGGAACGGGAAGTCTGCGACATTTGCGCCTCCTTGCGGCCCCGCTTCGGGCTCGGTTGTCCTTGTTACGTCTGCGCCGGCCCGTTGGCTCGCTCCTCCGACCAGGCTCGACGCGATGAAACGGCGAAGTAGCCGTCGACGGCCGCCCGCTACAAAGAACAGGCGTCGTTCAGATATTGCTAACCCTGTTCGCTAGATAGTGAGGACGCCAACGCAAAAGCGACGGCTCTCGCTTTCAGGAAGGCAAGCTCGGCGATGGACATCAAACGTTTCGGCCTGGCCTGCCTCGCCGTCCTGGCGCTGGCGGCCGCCATCCGGCTACCGGGTCTGACCCGGGAATCGTTCTGGCTCGACGAAGCCTATAGCGCGCTTTTTCCGCCAAATCACTGTCCGAGCTCTGGGGCGACGCGCCCTCCTATGAAACCCATCCACCTTTCTTCTATTCGCTATTGAAAGCTTGGTCGGCGGTGTTCGGACGGAGCGAGGCCGGGTTGCGCAGCCTCTCGCTCGTCGCCGATCTGGCCGCCATCGGCCTCGTCGCCTGTTCGTCGCGTCTCCTCGACCTGCCCAAACGAGGCGACGCCATCGCCTTGGGGGCGGCGCTGTTGCTGGCCGCGCATGGCGACATGGTCAACAGGGCCGCCGATGCGCGTCCCTATGCGCTGATGACGCTTTTCGTGACTGTGGCGATGTTCGCCAGCCTGCGGCTGATCAAGCGCCTCGGCGATAACCGCGCGGGGCGATCGACGCCGGTCCTGGCCGATCTCGCGCTGCTCTCGGTCGCCGGAGGCCTCATCCTCTGGCTTCACAACACCGGCTTCTTCATCTGCCTCGGTCTGTGGTCCGGTCTCGCCGTCGCCGTCATCATGGTCCGTCCGCCCAATATGTTTGGCAGCCTGGCGGGAATCGTCGCGTCCGGGCTCGGGGCGCTGATCATCTGGTCGCCGGCTCTGCCGATTTTTCTCGAACAGGGCCGCGCGATGGCGGCGATGCCGTTCTGGACGCAGGCAAAAGCCGCCGATGCGTTCGCGGTCTTGCCGCTGATTTCAGGCGGAGGCTTCGCCGTTGCGCCCGTCGTCGTCGGAATGGCGCTCGGCTTCCGGCGGCTATGGGCGATCGACAGGCCGGTGGCGATCTTTGCGGCAACCACGCTCTTTCTGCCGCTTGCTCTCGTCCTGGCCACACATTTCATCGCAAAACCGATCTTCATCGACCGGCTCTTCGCCTGGATGACGCCGGCTTGCCTCGTCGTCGCGGCAATCGGCCTTGCCGATCTGGCGGCGCGACGGCGCGGGCTCGCCATCGCGACCGTGCTGCTCATCGTCCTGAGCAACGCGGCGACGATCCTCGGCGGCAAGCCGGTGAAGGAGCCGTGGCGCGAGATCGTCGCGACGATCGCGCGCGAGAGCCGGCCGGGCGACCGCATCGTCGCCTCGCCCAACGAAGTCTTCGCGCCGTTCGCCTTTTACGCCCCCGGCCAGACAGACCTGCCCCCATCCTCTTTGCGCCGGGGCCGTTTCCAGTGCGGGATGCGGCGCGCCGCTACATCACCAATCTCGGCGCTCCGGCGATCGAGACCTCGGATGCTCCCGCGCTGCAAAAGGCGATTGACGGAGCCGATCGCGTCTGGCTAATCGAGCGTAAAGCCGAGCTCTTCGATCCCGGCGGCGTGGTCAGGCAGGTCGTATCAAAGGGACGCGCCATCGCCTTTTCCGCCCGTAACGGCGACATTGTCGTCGAGCTCCATGTCCGCAACCGGTGAGCACCCGGCCGTTGTCGCGGCCCCGCCGCAGAGTGAGCCCGCAATGACCGTCCGCGCCAGCCTCGTCATCATCCTCGCCGTCACCGTCTGGCGGATCGTCTGGCTCGCCTTCGATCGCACCGACCTGTTTGTCGACGAAGCGCAATACTGGCTGTGGTCGCAGCATCTGGATTTCGGCTATTACTCCAAGCCGCCGATGATCGCCTGGATCATCGCGGCGGTCACGGGCGCGTCCGGTTCGAGCGACATTGTCTGGATCAGGCTGTGCGGCCCGCTCCTGCACGCCGCCAATGCGCTGATGCTGATGGCGGCGGCCCGGCGCGTGACTTCGCCGGAAAACGCCGCCTGGGTGGGCGCGAGCTACATCGCCATCCCCGCCGTCACGCTGTCGGCCTATATGTTCTCCACCGACGTGCCGCTGATCTTCTTCATCGCGCTGACGCTGTGGGCCTATCTCGGCCTCACCGAAAAACGGTCTGTCACGCTCGCGCTCGTCATGGGCCTCGGCGTCGGCTGCGCCTTCCTGTCCAAATATGCGTTGCTGTTCCTGCTGCCGGGCGGCGCGCTGGCGCTTCTGCTCATCCCGCAGGCGCGGATCGCCATCCGCGATTTCGCGATCTCGGTCGTCGTCGCGGCCCTCGTCGCCGCGCCCAATCTTCTCTGGAACCTCACCCATGGCGGCGCGACGGTGAAGCATACGGAAGACATAGCCAGATGGGACCAGATGGCGCTGAAGCCGCTCAAGGCGCTGGAATTCTTCGGCGCGCAATTGGCGGTGATGGGGCCAATCCTGTTTGCGGCGCTGCTTTATGCTGGCTTTCTGGCGATCCGCCGGCGGGCGGAGCCGCATGAACGCATCCTTCTCTGGCTGTCGCTGCCGGTGGTGGGGCTGATCACGTTGCAGGCCTTGATCGCCAAGGCCGAGGCCAATTGGGCGGCCTCCGCCTATGCCGCCGGCGCCATCGTCGCCGTGATGCTGCTCGCCCGGCTCTGGCCGCGCGGGCTGACGCTGTCGCTGGCGCTGACGGGGGCGATTGCGCTGGCCTTCCCGATCCTGCCCGCTTTTCCCGATGCGATCCCCTTCGGTCTCATCAAGCGCAATACCGGCCGTTCCGAGGTGAGCCTGAAGGCCGAAGAACTGGCCCGCGCAGCAGGTCTGTCAATTATCGTCTCCGACAACCGGGACATGCTCGCCGACCTCTTCCATACGCTACGCGACTCGACACTGACGCTGAAGGCGCGCGCACCGGCGGGCTTTCCAGAAAACTATTATGAGCAGACATTCCCCTATCCGCCCCCGGAGAACAGTTATGCCCGCTCCATGGATTTCGACATGGCCGAGCGCGTCCTATTCGTTACCCGGAAACCTTTCATCTGTGAGGTCGCACAGCCGAAACTTCTCGCCGCCTGGACGCCGGACAACGGCTATTATCGCGGGCGAACGATCTACGCCTATGAAACGCAAGTTGGCTGCCTGGAGCCGCGCGGCTGAGGGGTTGCAATCCCCGGCTTTCCGTGTATAAGCCCGCACATCAAACATCTGGTCTTATTGGCTGGTGGCTGTACGGAAGGCCGGTTTCGAGAATGAAACCGCTTGGAGCCAGAGGGTTCCGGCTTCCCGTGTCTCCGCTCTCGACCGTGAACCGTAAAGACGCTTTTCTTGCCCGCGAGGTCCGCCTCGCACCCTGAGATCAGTCGTTGAGGCTTGGCGCCAAACCGGATGGGATTGATGAAACGCAAGAAAGGCAAAGAGTTTCATGGCTCTCTATGAACACATTCTCCTTGCACGTCAGGATCTCGCAGCCCCGCAGGTCGACGCTATCGTCGAAACCTACAAGGGCGTGATCGAAGCCGCTGGCGGCAAAGTTGGTCGCATCGAAAACTGGGGCCTCAAGGGCCTGACCTACCGCATCAAGAAGAACCGCAAGGCCTTCTACGTTCTCATGGACGTTGACGCCCCGGCTGCCGCGATGCAGGAAGTCGAGCGCCAGGAGCGCTACAACGAAGACATCCTCCGCTTCATGACCGTCAAGGTCGAAGCTCACGAGGAAGGCCCCTCCGCCATGATGCAGAAGCGCGACCGCGACGACCGTCCGCGCCGCGAAGATGGCGACCGTCCGTTCCGTCCGCGCCGCGAAGACGGCGACCGTCCGCCGCGTCGTGATGGCGACCGTCCGTTCCGTCCGCGCGAATCCTAAGGAGATCCTGTAATGGCTGACACTTCCTCCGCTCCGGCGCGCCGTCCGTTCCATCGTCGTCGCAAGACCTGCCCGTTCTCGGGCGCCAATGCGCCGCGCATCGATTACAAGGACGTCAAGCTCCTGTCGCGCTACATTTCCGAGCGCGGCAAGATCGTTCCTTCGCGCATCACCGCCGTTTCCCAGAAGAAGCAGCGCGAACTGGCCCAGGCCATCAAGCGCGCCCGCTTCCTCGGCCTGCTGCCCTACGTCGTCGCTTAATCGCGGCTGACTCTGCGGCAAGACTCAGCGTCATCTGACTCTGCGTCATGACTTGAGGGGACGGCGGCTTCGCCCTCCCCTTTCCCTTCCGCGGTGGGCGCGGATCGGAACTTTGAAATCCCATGTTGGGGACCTTGCGGAAACGCCTCCCCTAACTGCGAACCCCTCGGGCGCAGGACAGCGAGAGTTTGATGACGAAAACCATGAACCCGATCCTGATCGGCGTGATCGCCGGATTGGCCGCCGCCGTTCTGATGGCTGCGGGCGGGTATTTCGTCGCGCTTTCGATCATCCTCATCTTCCTGTCGATGGCCGCGATCTTCGCCGCCGGCCTCGGTTTCGGTCTTCTCGCCTGCATCGTCGCGATCGGCACGGCGGCGCTCGCCAACGCCGTTCTTCTGTCTTCCCCGCTCGCTTTCCTGATGACCGCGGCTCCGCTGGTTCCCGCAGCGGTGATGAGCCATCTCGCCAACATGTCTCGCCCCGCGAGCGAGATCGGCGGCCCCGATACCGCCACCGCATGGTATCCGCTTTCGGACGTGCTGTTCGCGGGCGCCGTGCTGACGGCGATCGCCTCGGTCTACACTACGCTTGCCTCGCCGCATATCGAGGCGCTCTATGCTGCGCTCGCCGACGCCATGCAGCAGATGATGGCGGATATGAGCGGCGCCGGCGCCCAGATGGACACGCTGCCCCGCGACCAAATGATCGCCTTGATCCGGGTGATCTGGCCCTTCGCCCAGGCGATGCAGATGATGATCGCGCTGTTCGCCGGCTTCTATTTCGCGATGCGCTTCCTCTCCGCCGCCGGCCGCAACCTCCGCCCGCGCGAGGACATGGCGACCAGCCTGCGCATGAACCGGGTGGCCATCGTCGTCTTGATCGCCGGCCTGGCGGCGATGTTCGTCGGCGGCAAGATCGGCATGATCGGCGCGAGCCTGGTCGGCGCCTGCGCCGGCGGTTTCCTGCTCGCCGGTTTCGCGGTGATCCACGCCTATCTGCGCGGCAAGAGCTGGGGCTTTCCCGGCCTCGTGCTGGTCTATCTGCTGACTTTTTCTTCCTGCCCGTGATCGGCTTCCTGCTGGTCATCGCCGGCGGGCTCGCCAATCCGCGTCGCGCCATCCCGCTGACGCAGAACAAACCCGCAAACGACGCCAACACCTAACTCTGAAAGGACAAGACAATGGAAGTCATTCTTCTCGAACGCGTCAACAAACTCGGCCAGATGGGCGAAACCGTGAAGGTTCGCGACGGCTACGCCCGCAACTTCCTGCTGCCGATGGGCAAGGCGCTGCGCGCCAACGCCGGCAACAAGGCTCGCTTCGAATCCGAGCGCGCCACGCTCGAAGCCCGTAACCTCGAGCGCCGTTCGGAAGCGCAGAAGGTCGCCGACCAGCTCGAAGGCAAGTCCTTCATCGTGGTTCGCTCCGCCGGCGAAACTGGCCAGCTCTACGGCTCGGTCGCTGCGCGCGACATCGTCGACGTGCTCGCCGCCGAAGGCTTCAACATCGGCCGCAACCAGGTCGACCTGAATACCCCGATCAAGGCCATCGGCCTGCACAAGGTTGTTCTGCACCTGCATGCGGAAGTCGAGATCGAGATCGAGCTCAACGTCGCCCGCTCGGCCGATGAAGCCGGTCGCCAGGCCAAGGGTGAAGACCTCACCTCCGCCGAAGCCATCTACGGCGTCGACGAAGACGCGCTGCGTCCGGAAGACTTCTTCGATCCGAATTCCGTCGAGGAAGACGACGAAATCTGATCCGGCCATTTGGAAACTTTCCAGACACGCCTCAAAGACAACGCCTCTGGTGAAAACCGGAGGCGTTTCTCTTTGAAATTTACCATAAATGCCGCTTATTTCATCGCCAGCCGGAGCCTGCTTCAACAGGGGCAATTTTCCTATTGAAAACGCGACTTTTTTGGTAGCTTAAAGAATAATTAACGTTTCGTAAGGTGCTGCTACCGTCGCGTCATCGTTACCGCCCCGGCCGCAGTCAGAATCTGTCGCGTGGTGACACCCATGTTGCATGCTCTTCTGCATAAATTCATTTCGACCATCATCCGCCGTGGCAACCTCACCGTTACCTTCTCGAACGGCAAGTCCCGACATTACGGCGGCGGCCACGGAAAACCGGTCCATATCCGCTTCAACACCAAACGCGCCGAGCGCGGCATACTCGGCAATCCGGAATTCTACCTCGGACACTATTATGCCGAGGGTGAGATCGATCTCGTCCAGGGCGACATGTATGATTTTCTGGAGGCGGTGTTCACTGGCGATCCCGGCGGGGAGTTCCAGCAACGTCCATGGATGAAGGCGATCGCCGCGCTGCGCTACAAGCTGCGGCATTTCAAGGAGTTCAACGTCGCGCACCGGTCGCGCAGGAACGTCCAGCATCACTACGACCTGACCGGCGCGCTCTACGATCTGTTCCTCGACAAGGATCGACAATATTCCTGCGCCTATTTCGAGACCAAAGAGACCGATCTCGAAGAGGCGCAACTCGCCAAGAAGCGGCACATCGCCGCCAAGATGGCGATGACGCGGCCCGGCCTCTCCGTGCTCGACATCGGCTGCGGCTGGGGCGGCATGGCGCTTTATCTCGCCCGTTTCCTCGGCGCCTCGGTCAAGGGCGTGACCCTGTCGGACGAACAGCTGGCCGTCGCCCGCAAGCGCGCCGAGGATGGCGGCTTCGCCGAGCGCGTCCGCTTTGAACTCGAAGACTACAGGCATGTGCAGGAGCAGTTCGACCGGCTGGTCTCCGTCGGCATGTTCGAGCATGTCGGCCGCCCTTTCTACGACCAGTATTTCCAGCAATGCGCCAAGCTTCTGAAGAAGGATGGCGTCATGCTGCTGCACACGATCGGCCGCACCGACATGCCCGCCACCACCAACGCCTTCATCGAGAAATACATCTTCCCCGGCGGCTATATTCCGGCGCTGTCGGAAGTGATGCCGGCGATCGAGCGATCAGGGCTCAAGATCACCGACATCGAGATCCTGCGCCTGCATTACGCCGAGACGCTGAAAGCCTGGCGCGAGCGCTTCATGGCGCGGCGCGACGAGGCCAAGGCGCTGTATGACGAGCGCTTCTGCCGCATGTGGGAATTCTACCTCGCCGGCTCCGAAAGCGCCTTCCGCTGGCAGAATCTGGTCATCTTCCAGATCCAGCTCGCCCATGACCAGCAAGCCGTGCCGCTGACGCGCGATTACATCCACGAGGCGGAAGCCTGCCTGCGCGCGATCGAGCAGCGTCAGGGCGAAGGCGTGGCGCGCTTTCCGCAGGAGGCGGCGGAGTAGTTCCGGCGCGCGATTCTCTTTTTAATTTCAAGGGCCTGATCTATAGTCGCTCAGGCCTTTTCCGATTCGGCCTGGTCAATTCCGGGCCAGGTTCAAGGAAAAAGTTATCCACCATGCCCGACGTCCTGTGGACATCGGACAAAAGAATCGGAAAAAGCGGCGGCAATCGACTCCGGGGAGTGTTTGCCCCCTATAGATGGCCGACAACAGATTCATGACAGGCAGACGACCATGAAGGACGCCGCGCGCAGACTGAGCGCCATCAGCAATACCGAAGCTGCACCGCATCACCGCGAGGCTCCGAACAATATCGAGGCGGAACAGGCGCTGCTCGGCGCGATCCTGGTCAACAACGACGCCTATTACCGCGTGTCGGATTTCCTGAAGCCGGTGCATTTCTACGAGCCGCTGCATCGCCGCATCTACGAGGTCGCCGCCGACATCATCCGCATGGGCAAGACCGCCCATCCGGTGACGATCAAGACCTTCCTGCCGGCCGAAGAAAAAGTCGGCGACATGACGGTGGCGCAATATCTCGCCCAACTCGCCGCAAACGCCGTCACCATCATCAACGCCGAGGATTACGGCCGCGCGATCTACGATCTCGCGCTGCGCCGTTCGCTGATCACCATCGGCGAGGACATGGTCAACATCGCCTATGACGCGCCGCTCGACATGCCGCCTCAGACGCAGATCGAGGACACCGAGCGCCGCCTGTTCGAACTCGCCGAAACCGGCCGCTACGACGGCGGCTTTCAGTCCTTCGCCGACGCGGTGTCGCAAGCGATCGACATGGCTGGCGCCGCCTTCGAGCGCGACGGCAGCCTGTCGGGCATTTCCACCGGCATCCACTCGCTCGACGCCCGCATGGGCGGTCTGCAGCGTTCGGACTTGATCGTTCTCGCCGGACGTCCCGGCATGGGCAAGACCTCGCTCGCCACCAACATCGCCTACAACATCGCCGCATCCTACGAGCCGGAAGTGCTGCCCGATGGATCTTTCAAGGCGCGCAACGGCGGCGTCGTCGCCTTCTATTCGCTCGAAATGTCGGCCGAACAGCTGGCCACCCGCATCATCTCGGAGCAGACGGAAGTCTCATCCTCCAAGATCCGCCGCGGCGACATCACCGAAGCCGATTTCGAAAAGCTTGTCGCCTGTTCGCAGATGATGCAGAAGATCCCGCTGTTCATCGACCAGACCGGCGGCATCTCCATCGCCCAGCTGTCGGCCCGCGCCCGCCGCCTCAAGCGCCAGCGCGGCCTCGATTGCATGGTGGTCGACTATATCCAGCTGATGACCGGTTCCGGAAAATCGGGTGAGAACCGCGTGCAGGAAATCACCCAGATCACCACCGGCCTCAAGGCGCTCGGCAAGGAGCTCAATGTTCCCATCATCGCGCTGTCGCAGCTGTCGCGTCAGGTGGAAAGCCGCGAAGACAAGCGCCCGCAGCTCTCGGACCTTCGCGAGTCCGGTTCGATCGAACAGGACGCCGACGTGGTGCTGTTCGTGTTCCGCGAGGAATACTACGTCAAGAACCTCGAGCCCCGCGATCCCGACGATCCCAAATACAACGAATGGGAACAGCTGTTCGACAAGGTCAAGGGCACGGCCGACGTCATCATCGCCAAGCAGCGCCACGGACCGACCGGCACCGTCAAGCTCGCCTTCCAGTCCGAATTCACGCGTTTCGCGGATCTGGCGGACCCGAGCTTCGCCCAATATGAAGAGCATTGAGGGATGGGTCGGGCGAAAGCCTGGCCTTTTCAATCGTAGACTTGGCTGCGATGCCCAACGCGCAATATGACGATTGTGATTTGCTGGTCGCGGATACGCGCAATCAAGCGGTAGTCGCCGACACGGTATTTCCACATGCCGAGAAAACGTTTTCCCTTCAACGCCTCGCCGATGGACCGGGGATCGTCCAACAGAGCGAGCCTCCGATACAAGAAGGTAATGATTCTTCGGCTTTGGAGGCGGTCGAGCTTTGATAGGTCTTTCACGGCGCGCTCGTCGAACTCAATCTTCCACGCCATAAATCGCCACCAGTTCTTCCAGCGGCACCGTTTTCGAGCGGCCAGCTTCAAGATCAGCCAGCCGCTCTTCCGCGATGATTATATCTTCCATCTCGGCCAAGTGCTCCCGCAGCGCGGAAATTACCAGCGTGTCAGGGGTAACCCCCTCGCGCTGGGCGGCTGCGTCGAGCTTCTCCTTTAGATCATTTGGCAGGCGCAGAACCAGGTTCATGGGTCACCTCGCGGAGGCATGGGACGTGCAAGCCCTCTCAACTAATGCACACTCTGAAAATTTTCTCAACTGTAGCCATAGATGCGGCTTCACTCTGAAAATGACAAAGCCTTGGTCAATTGGCGTGTCAGACTGTTTGTGAAGAACATCTCACAACCCGACCCGCCGCAGCACGAACACCGCCGCCACGCCAATCGCGATGCTGGCGAGCAGCGGCAGGCGGCGGGCGGAGAGAGCGGTGAGCGCGCAGGCGATGGTTTCGGCCCAGCCGGTGGCGAAGGCGGTGGGCGCGATGACGGCCATGAGAACGGCGGGCGGAATGGCGTCGAGGGCCTGGCGGGCGATCGGGCCGATCGGCACGACGCGGATGAGCATGGGGCCGGCGAGCCGGGTGAGGATGGTGGCGGCGGCCATGGCGATGATGGCGAGGAGCGTGGCGGGATCGAGGCTCATGCGGCGTCTCCCTTGAGCGCAAGCGCGGTGGCGACAAAGAGGCCGGCTAACGCGCCCGCGACGATGTGCCAGGCGCCGCCGACGGTTTGATGCGTGGCGACGGCCGCGGCCCCGCTCGCCAGGAGCACGAGCGCGGTGGCGCGGCCCTTCCAGAAGCCCATGACCAGCACGATGAACATCGCCGGGAAGGCGAAGTCGAGGCCGGTCAGGGCGGGATCGCCGAGCAGCGCGCCGAGGCCTGCGCCGGCCAGGCTCGAAGCGATCCAATTCAGATAGAAAGGCGCGGCCATGCCGAAGTAATAGGCCGGCGTCAGCGGCGCCGCGCGCGACCGCGCTTCGGCGAACGCCCAATTCTCATCCGCCATCGTCATCAGCGCGAGCGGCTTCGAAAGACCGTGAAAGGCGCCGAGGGCGCGATCGAGCGATGCGCCCATCAGCACATGGCGCATGTTGACCAAAAGCGCAGCGAAGCCGAGCGCGCTCCAGGACGCCGGATGCGTCCAGAGATCCATGGCGACGAATTGCGAGCCGCCGGCGAAGACGAGCGCGCTCATCAGGCCTACTTCGAGCGGCGACAGGCCCTTGCCCGCCGCGACCGCGCCGAAGACGAGGCCGATGGGAAAGGCGGCGATGATGATGGGGAAGATCGTGCGGGCTCCGAGGAGCATGTCGGCTCTGGTGTTTTTCATTGTGTTTCCTTCAAGCGTTGGCCGCATAGCGCGATCGGAATTGCGCGTCTTGAAGGAAATTGATCAGCCGGCGCGAAAAACAGCGGGGGTCACCCCGGTGCGCGCCTTGAAATGCCGCGTCAGATGCGCCTGATCGGCGAAACCGCATATCATCGCCGTTTCCGACGGCGCTGCGCCCCGGCGCAGAAGCCGCCTCGCCCGGCGGATGCGCAGATCGGTCTGATAGGCATGCGGCGTGATGAAATAGTGCTTGCGGAAAGCGCGGATGAGATGGGCGCGGCTCAGACCGGCGATGCGCGCCAGCAAGTCCAGCGAGATCTCCTCCTCATAATGGGCGTCGATGTAGTCGCGGGCGCGGCGCACGCCCATCGGCTCCGCATGATCAGGCGGTGCGACGATCTGAGCGCCGTGACGGGAGAATATTTCGAGCAGCACCGTGTACATGCTCTCCTCGCCCTCGAGCGCGCTTGCGCCTTCCTCGATGGCGCGATGGGCGCGGCAGAATTGCTCGGCCAGATGCGGATCGGAGATCAGTTGCCGTTGGAAACTCGGCGCGCCGTGGAGAACCTTTCCGCTGACATCCTCCAGGATTTCCGTGAACACCTGCGTATCCGGATAGATCATGCGGTAGCGATAGCCGTCTTCGGCCCCCGGTTGGCCGTCATGGGTTTCGCCGGGATTGATGAGATAGAGTGCTCCGGGCCCGGTCATTTCCCGTGCGCCGCGGATCATCGCCATCTGGCAGCCGGCTTCGATCGAACCGATCGAAAACGTGTCGTGGGAATGCGGCGAGAACTCGTGGGTGATGAAGGTGGCCCGCATGCATTCCATATCCCTGAAGCGGGCGTCCCGCCAGAACCGCGCATGTTCGGATTTATCGGTCGGCATGGCGTCGGAGGCTTGCCGCTGGGAAATGTTATGCATGCGCCCGTCCTATCAGACGCCGCGCCGAGGGTCTTGAACAAAATGCGCGGGGCCCCTGCCGCCGCCGTTGCCCCGCGCGGCGTTTGCCCTTATTCCAGCCCGCATGCGCCATGATCCTCTCCCGCCGCCCGATTTCACCGTCGCCGCCAGCCGCCTCACCATCGACGTCGGCGCCTGCGTCGCCAATTGGCGCGACATCGCGGCGCGCTCCAAGGCGCAGACTGGCGCCGCAGTGAAAGCCGACGCCTATGGACTCGGCGTCGAGGCTATCGCTCCGGCGCTCGTGCGCGCCGGATGCAAGAACTTCTTCGTTGCGACGATCGAGGAAGGCGCATGCCTGCGCGCGCTTGCGCCGGACGCCCGCATCTTCTCCGTCTCCGGCCTCTGGTCCGGCCAGGAAGCCCTCGCAATCAGCCGCAGGATCATTCCGGTCGCCGCTTCGCCCGAACAATTGGATCTGATCGCCGGCTTGGGCGGAGCGCTGGACCATGCCCTGTTCATCGACACCGGCATGAACCGTCTCGGGCTGGCGCCCTCACAGGCTTCGGCCTATGCGCAATCGGGAGGCGAGCCTGTCGTGGTTATGAGCCACCTCGCCTGCGCCGATGAAGCCGACAACGCTCTGAATGCGCGGCAAAACGAGTCTTTTCAACCGCTTGCCGCGCTTTTCGAAGAGGCCGAGTCAAGCCTTTCGAGTTCCGCTGGAATTCTGCTGGGGCCGGACTATCACTATGATCTCACCCGACCCGGCATTGCTCTCTATGGCGGGCTGACGCTGGCCGGCTTCTCGCCGCGCCCGGTGGCCACCGCCGAGGCGCGGATCATCCAGATCCGCACCGCCAAAGCCGGCGAGACCGTGAGCTATGGCGCGTGCGAAAAACTCGACCGCGACAGCCGCATCGCCATCCTCGGAGCGGGTTACGCAGACGGCTGGCATCGCGCGGCGTCCGGCGCCGGCGCCCCCTTGCGGGATACGGGCCTCAAATCCGGCGGGGTCATGATCTCCGGCCATCGCGCGCCCATCCTCGGGCGCATCACCATGGACCTGACCATGGTCGACGTCACCGAAATACCCGAAGGTCTCGTGCGAGCCGGCGATTACGCCGAATTCTTCGGGCCCAATGTTCCGATCGAAGACGCCGCCCGCGCCGCCGGCACGATCAGCTATGAATTGCTGACCAGTCTCGGCAAGCGCTATGTGAGACGCATCGTCTGACGCACGGCCCATTTGCGTCCTTCTTCGGGCCCAAGACGCGAACTATCCCCACCCGCATCTTGAACATGGTTGAAGGGGCGCCCATTTCGCGCTAGGCCAAAGCCTGACGAAAACAGGAGTTTTTCCCACCATGAGCCTGGTCGACACGATCAAGAGCACCCTTGTTCCCATTCACCGCGAGGGACACAAGTTCATCCTGGCCTTTTTCGTGGCCTCCGTGGTGCTGGGCCTCATCTGGTATCCGCTGTTCTGGGTCGGCATGGTGCTGACGGCATGGTGCGCCTATTTCTTCCGCGATCCCGAGCGGTCTGTGCCGCAAGACGAGGACTGGGTGATCAGCCCGGCCGACGGCAAGGTGTCGCTGATCTCCGTTTGCCCGCCCCCGGCCGAACTCGGCCTCGGTGACGAGCCGATGCTGAAGATTTCGGTGTTCATGAATGTGTTCAACTGCCATGTGAACCGCGCGCCCATGCGCGGCTCGATCAGCCAGATCGCCTATCGCGAAGGCAAGTTCCTCAGCGCCGACCTCGACAAGGCGAGCGACGAGAATGAACGCAACGGACTGGTGATCGACACGGTTCGCGGAAAGATCGGCGTCGTGCAGGTTGCGGGGCTGGTGGCGCGGCGCATCGTCTGCTGGTCCCATGCCGGCCAGGCCATCGACGCCGGCGAGCGTTTCGGCCTGATCCGCTTCGGCTCGCGCCTCGACGTGTATCTGCCGGAAGGCTTTACGCCGCGGGTCTCGATCGGTCAGACGGCGATCGCCGGTGAAACTTTGCTCGCCGAATTCGGTTCCGACAAAGGCCCGGTGCTGACGCGCCGCATCTGACGGAGAGACACATGGACAACGCAGCCCTGCCGCCCGACAGCGCGGACGTCGAAGAAGACAGCGGGCGCGGGCCGCGCCTTCGCGAGATTCCGCTTCGGATGATGGTGCCCAACCTCATCACGGTGCTCGCCATCTGCGCCGGCCTGACCGGCATCCGCCTCGCCTTCGAGAACCGCTTCGAACTCGCCGTCAGCATGGTGCTGCTGGCGGCGTTTCTCGACGGCATCGACGGCCGCGTCGCCAGAATGATGCGGGCGACGTCGAATTTCGGCGTGCAGATGGATTCGCTCGCCGACATCATCAATTTCGGCGTCGCGCCGGCGCTGGTGCTCTATGTCTATATTCTCGACGACGCGCGCTCCATCGGCTGGATCGCGGCGCTGATCTACGCCATCTCGGCCGGATTGCGCCTGGCGCGGTTCAACGTCATGGTCGACAGGCCGAACAAGCCGAAATGGCTGTCGGAATATTTCGTCGGCGTCCCTGCGCCTGCCGGCGCGCTTCTGGTGCTGACCCCTGTCTATCTCGGCTTTCTCGGCTTCGACGTCGCCTCTTATATCGGCCCCGACATGCGACGCTACCTCGCCTATGCGACGGCGGCCTATACGGTGCTGATCGGCTATCTGCTGGTGTCGCGCGTGCCGGTGTGGTCGGGCAAGGCGCAAGGCATGATCCGCCGCGAGAACGCCCTGCCCTTCATTCTCGTCGTCGTTCTCTATGTCGCATTGCTGATGAGCTTCACCTGGCAGGTGCTCGCCGTCACCTCGATCGCCTATCTCTGCACCCTGCCCTTCGGCGCGCGCGCCTGGCAGAAGAAATATGGCGGCCTTCCTCCGCATGAAACGGCTCTGGAAGAAGGCGTGGTGCCCGACGACAAGACGATCCGCGCAGCCGAGGCGACCGACTGATCACACAGATGCGTCGGCGCGCCCCGCAATGGCCCGGCGGTTGATTTCGGGATAGTCCGTCTTGCCCGAACCGAGACGGGGAATGGCCTCGACCTCCATGATGCTGTCGGGGATCAGCAGTTCTGACAGTCCGAGGCTTCTGGCGCCGGCGATCAGGTCGCTCTTTCCGGCCGGACGATGGGTGGTGAGCAGCACCAGCTTCTCGCCGCGCCGGGGATCGGCCAAGGCCACCGCCGCGTGATCGGCCTCGGGCCAGACCTGATTGGCGAGTTTTTCCAAAGCGCCGAGCGACACCATCTCGCCGGCGATCTTGGCGAAGCGCTTGGCGCGACCACGAATGGTGATGAAGCCGCGCGCGTCGATCTCCACGATATCGCCGGTGTCGTGCCATTTGCCATGCAGTGGGCTCAGCACGCCCGGCGCTTCCGGCAGATAATAACCCATCATCACGTTGGGACCGGCGATCGAGAGACGCTTGCCGTCCTCCATGCCCTCGACGGGTTCGAGAGTCATATCCATGCCCGGCAGCAGCCGACCGACCGAGCCATCCTTCAAAAAACTCGTCGAATTGACCGCGACGACGGGCGACGCCTCGGTCATCCCGTAGCCTTCGAGAATGAGGACTCCGAAGCGGTCCAGAAAGATGCGGCGGGTCTCCGGCCTGACAGGCTCGGCCCCGGCGACGATCATGCGCAGGCTTTCGAAATCGCCTTCCTTGGCGGAGCGACCATAGCCCATGAGAAACGTGTCCGTGCCGAACATGATGGTCGGGCGCACCTTGCGGGCGACGCCGGGAATAATCTTGTAGTGCAGCGGCGACGGATAGAGCGCCAGCCTGACCCCATAGGCCAACGGCAGCACCATGCCGCCCAACAAGCCGAAGGAATGGAAGAGCGGCAGGACATTGAACAGGGTATCTTCCTGTGAAATGTCGATGCGGCAGTCCGCCTGCGCGGCGTTGGAAAGCAGGTTGATCGACGACAGCGCGACACCTTTCGGGGCGCCCTCGGAGCCCGAGGTGAACAGCACGATCGCCACGTCGGTAGGCTCGGAGCGCCGGGCCGGCCAACGCCATAGGGCCACGCCCAGCACCTTTTCCCACCAGCCGATCTCTTTCTGGATGTCTTCGAGATAGACGAGCCGGACACCGCTTTCGATCAGGCGTTCGACCTGTTTTTCGAGCTCCGCGCGCTCGATGAAGGCGCGCGAGGTCAACACGGTCTTGATCGCGGCGGTGGAGGCGGCGCTGGCGATCGCCGCCGCGCCGGCGGTGTAATTGAGCATGGCCGCGGGGGCGCCCGCAGAGGCGAGCGCGAGCACGGTCAGCACCGCGCCATTGGAATTGGGCAGCATCACGCCGACGGGTTTGCCGCGCGGCGCAAATTCGGCGAAGCGCCGCGACAGCACCCGGACGCCGATCAACGCCTGGCGATAGGTCAGGCGTCCGCCGAGCGAATCCTCGAGGATATCGCGCGACGGCCCGTAGAGCTTGGCCGCCTCGACCATCGCCTGAAACAGCGTGCGGTCGAGTTCGGCGGCGCGCAGCTTGGCCGCGGCGAGGCCATCGGCCATGTGGTCGGCAAGCGCGTGCCCCGTCGCGTCGTTCATGGCGAATGGCGGCGCGGCGACGACCGAGATCTGCGGCCAGGCTTTGCGCGGAGCCTTCTCGCGCGACCAGAAGGAACCGACGCTATGGCGTGCGCCGGAGACGTGAAGCGGCACGATGCGGGCGGTCGCCTGCTTGGCCGCCTCGCCGATCTCGGCGAAGCGCGCCATGGTCGCCTCGGACGGCTCGACCTCTTTCGGCGCATAGATACACAGTCGACCCTGGCCCGCCAGGACCGAACGGACGAGCGGCATATAGAGCGAGGCGTCGCCTTCGAGCCTGAAATGAAAGACGCCAACCGGGAGAAAGGCCTTCAGCAAAAGGCGATCCAGCCGGCTCTGCTCGGCGACGACGTAAATCACCGGCCCCACGAGCTCGGACGACTCGCGAAAGCCGCGATAGCGCGCGCCGAGCGCGAACTTCATCAGGGTCAGCGACAGCGCTTGACCATAGGTGAGCGCAGAGCCGGACTTTTCGCGCCATGCCGTGACCAGCCATGTGACGAGTGCGCCGCCCATGACGGCGATAACAGCGTTTACGAGGTTCACGGGTCCTCCCCATCATGCGCAAAACGACAGAATGTGCGAGGCCGCCTTCGAGTTCACGGCCCATTGAGCCGCTAAGCGAAAAAATTATGGCAATTTATAATCGGCGAACCGTTTTTCCCGCACGAGATAGAGTTTTCCGGTTTCCGTGACGTCTGGTCCGGTGAGTTCCGCAATGACCTTGGCCACCTCGCTGGGATGCGGAAGCGTCGTGGGATCTTCGCCCGGATAGGCCTGGGCGCGCATGGCGGTGCGCGTGCCGCCGGGATCGACGGAGTTGACCTTCAGTGGCAAGCGCTCGCTTTCGGCGGCCCATGTGCGCGCCAAAGCCTCGACCGCCGCCTTGGACGCCGAATAGGGCGCCCAGAACGGTTTGCATTTGTGCGCGAGGCTCGAGGACAGGATCAAGGCCCGGCCCTGATCGGATTTCTGCATCAGGGGATCAACCGAGCGGATCAGCCGCCAGGTGGCCGTAACGTTGACCGTCATGACCTTTTCGAACACTTTGCCTTCGACATGTCCGATCGGCGAGATGACGCCGAGCAGGCCGGCATTGGCGACGAGAATGTCGAGCTTGCCCCAGCGCTCGAAGATCGCGCCGCCCAGCGCGTCGATCGCCGCCATGTCGGCGAGGTCGAAAGGAACGAGCGTGGCGCTTCCGCCCTCCGCCTTGATCGCGTCATCCAGCTCTTCGAGGCCGCCGACGGTGCGGGCGCAGGCGATGACATGCGCGCCCTTTCTCGCCAATTCGAGCGCCGTGAAATAACCGATGCCACGCGAGGCGCCGGTGACAAGGGCGACGCGGCCGTTCAAGTCGAAACTCATGCTCTCTCCCAATATGCTTGCGGGAGAGCGCTTGGCTCTCCCGTCCCCCTCGAGATCCCGATCAGACCTTGGCTGCCCGCGCGCGCTGCGCGCGTGGCGAAATTCTCGGCCTCGCGGTCGAGAAGACGGGTCGGATAATCGCCCGTGAAGTAGTGATCGGTAAATTGCGGATTGGCCGCATTGCGCGGTTCGCCGCCGACGGCGCGATAGAGACCGTCGATCGACAGGAAGGCGAGCGAATCTGCCCCGATATATTTCGCCATCGCCTTTTCATCGGCATATTGATTGGCGAGCAGCTTGTCGGCGTCCGGCGTGTCGATGCCGTAGAAATCCGGATGGAAGATCATCGGGCTGGCGACGCGGATATGCACTTCCTTGGCGCCGGCGTCGCGGATCATCTGCACGATCTTGAGGGAGGTCGTGCCGCGCACGATCGAATCGTCGACGAGAATGACCCGCTTGCCCTCGATCATGGCGCGATTGGCGGAATGCTTGAGCTTGACGCCGAAAGCGCGGATCTGCTGGGTCGGCTCGATGAAGGTGCGGCCGACATAGTGATTGCGGATGATGCCGTATTCGAACGGGATGCCGCTCGCCTGGGCGTAACCGAGCGCGGCGGGCGTGCCGCCATCCGGCACCGGAACCACGACGTCGCCGTCGCAGGGCGCTTCGGCGGCGAGATTGGCGCCGGCCGCCTTGCGGGTCTGGTAGACGTTGCGGCCGCCGACGACCGAATCCGGCCGGGCGAAATAGACATATTCGAACATGCAGAGACGTTCGGGCTGCGGGCGCACCGGCGGGCGGGCGTCGATCGAGATCGAACCATCCGGCTGCAATTCGCAAATGATCACTTCGCCATTCTTGACGTCGCGGATGTATTTCGCGCCGATGATGTCGAGCGCGCAGGTCTCCGAGCAGAAGATCGGCTTGCCGTCGAGCTCGCCCATCACCAGCGGGCGGATGCCGATGGGGTCGCGGGCGGCGATCAGTTTGGTGCGCGTCATCGCCAGCATCGAATAGCCGCCTTCCATCTGCCTGATGGCGTCGATGAAGCGATCGGTCGTGGAGGCGTGGCGCGAACGAGCGATGAGATGCAGCACGACTTCGGTGTCGGAGGTCGACTGACAGATGGCGCCGGTGGCGATGATCTGGCGGCGCATCGTCAGGCCGTTGGTGAAATTGCCGTTATGGGCGATGGCGATGCCGCCCTCTTCCAATTCGGCGAACAGCGGCTGCACATTGCGCAGCGCCACTTCACCCGTGGTCGAATAACGGGTGTGGCCGATGGCGATGGTTCCCGGCAGTTTCGCGAGTGTCGCCGGATTGGTGTAGTGGTCGCCCACCAGTCCCATATGCTTTTCGGTATGGAACTGGCGGCCGTCGAAAGAGACGATGCCGGCGGCTTCCTGACCGCGATGCTGAAGCGCATGCAGACCCAGCGCCGTCAGCGTCGCCGCATCCGGATGGCCCAAAATGCCGAACACCCCGCACTCTTCGTGAAGGGTGTCACCGTCGAGAAAATCCATATCCATGGCAGAAACGTGCTCGTTCATCGGTTTTGCAGCCTTTGGCTCTTTCCAGTCTCACTAGCGCCGATCGCGGATGCGAGAAAGCCGGTATATGTGCGAGGACACGATCTTTTTCAATCGCGCCGACGCATGTCCAAAGGTTTCTCTGCGTTCGATCTATGAAGACATTCTCAGTCTTGGCGCGACCGCTTCGGCCGGCCCTCGCCCGGCCGGCGTCTTCGAACCGGCTGGGGTCGATGACGAATAGTGTTATTGCGCCGGCGCGGCGGGCGCAGTTCCGCCCGCGTCGTCGGCCGGCGCGGGTTCCGTGGCCCCTTCGGCCGGGGCTGCGCCATCCTGGGCCGGCTTGTTCATCTTTTCCTCGATCTTCTTGCGCAGCAGGGCCGCGACGTCTTCCGGCAGCGCTTCCTTCAGCCTCTCGCCGAGACCGTCGAGCGCCGGCTTGACTTGGCGTCGCGGATCCAGGCCGGATGCTTCTCGACCGGGACCCATTCATTGAAGAACTGCACAGCGACCACGATGATCAGGATGCCGCGCGCCGCGCCGAAGATGAAGCCGAGCGTGCGATCGAGAGCGCCGATACGGCTGTCGATGATCATGTCGGCGATGCGCATGGTGATGAAGGAAATGACGATCAGCGCGATGAGGAATATCGCCGCCGCCGAGGCGATGATGGCGAACTTGTCTTCGGCGATGAAATTCTTGGCGTAGGGCAGACCGAGCGGATAGAGCTTGTAGGCGGCATAGGCCGAACCGACCCAGCTGACCACCGACAGGACTTCGCGCGAGAAGCCGCGGACCATGGCGAGCACGGCGGAAAACAACGCGACGCCGAGAACGATACCGTCAAAACCAGTAATGGGCATAAATATTCTCCGATACGGCGGTCCGTTCACCGCTCATCGCCAGACGGCGGCACCTATAGCATTGCAACAGTTTAAAACAAAAGCCTCATTCCTCATCCGGCTCGGTCGGACCCACATGTTTCGAGCCCGCAATGCGCACCACCAGATCCATCAGGCTTTCGATGCTGTTCCAGGAGCCGTTGGAAGATTTTGGAATCTCCGCGGAGCCCGACGGCAACACAGCGGCCTGAAAACCCAATTTCTCGGCTTCTTTAAGGCGGAGGCCGGTATGGCTGACCGGACGGATGGCTCCAGACAGGCTGATCTCGCCGAAATACACGCATTCCTTCGGCAACGCCTGCCCTGCGAGCGAGGACACCAGCGCCGCCGCCACCGCCACATCGGCGGCCGGCTCGGAGATGCGATACCCACCCGCGACATTGAGATAGACGTCGTAATTTCCCAGCCGGACGCGGCAATGCGCTTCGAGCACGGCGAGAATCATCGCCAGACGCGAGGAGTCCCAGCCGACCACGGCGCGGCGCGGAGTGCCGAGAGAGGTCGGCGCAACCAGCGCCTGCACTTCGACCAGAACGGGCCGCGTGCCCTCGATGCCGGCGAAGACGGCGGCGCCGGGCGCTTTCTCATTGCGCTCGCCGAGGAAGAGTTCGGATGGGTTGGCGACTTCGCGCAGGCCCCGATCGGACATTTCGAACACGCCGATCTCATCGGTCGGCCCGAAGCGGTTCTTCACCGTGCGCATGATGCGGTAGTGGTGACCCCGGTCGCCTTCGAAATACATGACCGCATCGACCATATGCTCGACCACGCGAGGCCCGGCGATCTGGCCGTCCTTCGTCACGTGCCCGACCAGCACAACGGTGGCGCCGGTCTGCTTGGCGAACCGGATCATGGCCTGCGCGCCGACGCGGACCTGCGTCACCGTGCCGGGCGCGGCTTCGGCGACATCGCTCCACAGCGTCTGGATGGAATCGATGATCACCAGGTCCGGCCGTTTGTCCTCCGACAGCGTCGCGAGGATATCCTCGACATTGGTCTCGGCCGCCAGAAGCACGCCGGCGTCCGCCGCATGCAGGCGCTGGGCGCGCAGGCGCACCTGCGCCACCGCCTCTTCGCCCGAAACATAGATGACGCGATTGCCGCGCCGGGCGAGAGCCGCGGCGGCCTGCATCAGCAGCGTCGACTTGCCGATGCCGGGGTCGCCGCCGATCAGCACGGCCGAGCCGCGCACGAATCCGCCGCCGGTAACGCGATCGAGTTCTGATATGCCGCTTTCGATGCGCGGCGCTTCTTCGATCTCGCCCGACAGCGTGGTCAGCGTCACCGGCCGGCCCTTCTTCGGCGCCTTGCCGGGGCCGCCGCCGATGCCGCCCGTCGGGTCTTCCTCGACGATCGTGTTCCAGGCGCCGCAACCGTCGCATTTGCCGACCCAACGGGAATGCACGGCGCCGCAATTCTGGCAGATGAAGTTGGTGCGATTCTTGGCCATTAGTCCTCGGCAGCGGGAGAGAACATCTCTCTCTTTACGTCCTGTCGCCCGTGAAGGATTCGCAGAACGCGTAGTCGGCCTTCGACGGTTCGAAAATAGATGCAGCGGTTTTTATAGGGAAAGGCGCGCAGACCAGGAGAAATCCAATCCCTGGGAACTCCATGATTTCCAGATGACGCCAGCGCCTGGATCTTTACCAACAGAGACTTGATCAAGTCTCTGCCGACGGCGGCTTCTCCTCGCGCCTCCAGGTGCGCATAAATAAGTGCGAGATCACGTTGCGCCCCAGGCGATAAAGAAAAGCGAAGCGGCCGGTTCACCGCAGCGTCTGAGCCTGTTCGATAATGAAGTCTGCGGCAGCATCTGCACTGTCGAAGGTCACGTACTCGCCCCGATGGAACTGAGCATCCGCCTCAGCGATCACCGCCCTGAGCGCCGCAACCTTTTCTTCATGCTCCAGTCGCACCAAACCAGCTCGCAGAACCTCCGCCTCATCAGCAAAGCGGCCAGAAGCAAGCTGCTCATCGATGAACGCCTGCTCCTCATTCGTCACGGTCACGGAAATAATCCTGTCGGTCATAGCGCGCCTGTTCTCCAACTCTCGCCGATCTTAGCAAAACGAGAACAAAATAGCAACTACTCCGCCGCCGGCTTGCCCCGCACGATCACGCCGAGATCATCGGTTTCCCGAACCTTCTTCAGCTGTTCCTCGACCTGAGTGGCTTCGAGCTGGCGGCTCCACATCTGGGCGTAGAGACCGTTCTCGGCCAGCAGATCGCCGTGTCGGCCGCGCTCGGCGATGCCGCCGTCCTTCAGCACGATGATCTCATCGGCGTTGACGACGGTCGACAGGCGGTGGGCGATCACCAGCGTGGTGCGGTTCTTCGAGACGATGTCGAGCGCCGCCTGAATTTCCTGTTCGGTGCGGGTGTCGAGCGCCGAAGTCGCCTCGTCCAGAATCAGGATCGGCGGAGATTTGAGAATTGTGCGGGCGATCGCCACGCGCTGCTTTTCACCGCCCGAGAGCTTCAATCCACGCTCGCCCACCATGGACTTGTAGCCTTCCGGCAGCGTGCGGATGAAGTGGTCGATCTGGGCGATCTCGGCGGCGCGGGTCACTTCTTCTTCGGATGCCGAAGGACGGCCATAGCGGATGTTGTAGGCGATCGTGTCGTTGAAAAGCACCGTGTCCTGCGGCACCATGCCGATGGCGGCGCGCAGCGACTTCTGCGTGACGCCGCGCACATCCTGACCGTCGATCGTCACGGAGCCCTGCTGCACGTCGTAGAAGCGATAGAGCAGACGCGATATGGTCGACTTGCCGGCGCCCGACGGACCGACGATGGCGACCGTCTTGCCGGCAGGCACATCGAAAGACACGCCCTTGAGAATCGGCCGCGCGGCGTCATAGGCAAAATGCACGTCCTTGAAGGAGATTGCGCCCTGCGCGATGGCCAGCGGCTTGGCGTCCGGCGCATCCTCGATTTCGGCGTCGACTTCGAGCAGGTCGAACATCTGCTCGATATCGGTGAGGCCCTGGCGGATTTCGCGATAGACGAAGCCGATGAAATTGAGCGGGATCGACAGCTGCATCAGCATTGTGTTGATGAAGACGAAATCGCCGAGCGTCTGCTCGCCGCGCTGCACGGCCATCGCCGACATCACCATCATCACCAGCGTTCCCGCGCCGAAGATCACGCCTTGGCCGAAGTTCAACCAGCCGAGCGAGGTCCAGACCTGGGTGGCGGATTTCTCATAGCGCTCCATGGAGACGTCGAAACGCTTGGCCTCCATGTCCTCGTTGCCGAAATATTTGACCGTTTCGAAATTGAGAAGCGAGTCGATCGCCTTGGTGTTGGCCTCCGTGTCGGAGTCGTTCATCGTCCGGCGGATATTCATGCGCCAGTCGCTGGCCCGCACCGTAAACCAGATATAGAGCCAGACGGTGACGGCAGTCACGAACAGGTAGGAGAAACCATAGCCCCACCAGAAGATCGCCGCAGTCAGGATGAATTCGATCAGCGTCGGGAATGTGTTGAGGATGGTGAAGCGGACGATCGTTTCGATGCCCTTGGTGCCGCGCTCGATGACGCGCGACAGGCCGCCGGTGCGCCGCTCCAGGTGAAAGCGCAGCGACAGGCGATGCAGGTGCACGAAGGTCTTGAAGGCGAGCTGGCGCACGGCGTATTGACCGACGCTGGCAAACATCGCGTCGCGCAACTGGTTGAGCGCAAGCTGTAGCAGACGGGCGACGTTGTAGGCGACGACCAGGGTCACCGCGCCCAGCATGAATAGCGGCAGAATGCCGACCGCATCCATCTTGCCGTTCAGCGCATCGGTCGACCATTTGAAGAAGTAAGGCACCGAGATCAGCACGACCTTGGCGACCAGCAGGATCGCGGTGGCCCACACGACGCGCATCTTGAGATCGGGGCGATCGGCCGGCCACATATAGGGCCAGAGATTGACGATCGTCTGCAGCGTCTTGCCAGATTCCGCCGATACAGTTTTTGTCTTGCCCGCCATGCGCCACCAGTATTCCGAAAGAAACAGAACGGCGGCCCGAGATTGGACCGCCGCCACAGTCGTCACATAGGGTCGCGCCGCGAGATCTGCAACGACGCGACGATGAATTTATTGCAGGCCCAGCCGCTTGCGATGGATTTCCTCGGCATTGACGAGCGGCTTGTCCGGCACGCCGAAAATCTGGCCGGGCAGAATGCGATCGGGGTCCTCGATCTGCGCCTCGTTGGCGAGATAGATCGTCGTGTAGCGCACGCCCTGGCCATAGACGCGGCGCGAGATCTGCCACAGCGTATCGCCGCGGCGGATGATCACCGACGACTCGCTGTGCTGCAGCGGCGCCTGCTGGATGACCTTGGGCTCCGCCTCGGCGGCCGCCGTCTTGGTCTCCGGCGTCACTGCCGGCTGTGCGGCCGTCTCGATGGAGGCCGGCTTCGTCTCCGTCGCGGCGGGCGCTTGCGCCGTTTTGGCTGCGGCTTCGGCGGCGTTCGCTGTGGGCTCACCGTCCTGCTCGGCCGCAGGCGCGGGCTTTTCGGTCGTCGCGATCGCCTGCTTGGGATCGGCGGACGCCGCTTCGACGGCGGGCGGAGTCTTCTGCTCGACGGCCTTCGCCGGTTGGGCCGCCGCCGTTTCGATCGCCGGGCCGGTGGCCGAGGTCACGGCGTCGTCGATCTTGTCGAGCGCGGCCTGCACATCCGTCGCGTTCTGCGGCAGCGCCTTCAGGAGCGCGAGCGCCTTCGCCGCCTCGCCTGCGGTCTTGGCGGCCATTTCCTGGGCGACCGGGTCGACATTGTCTGGCGTCTTGATGTCCGCAAGCGACTTGAGCGCGATTTCGGTGGCGGAGCGAGCGGCGGCCAGTTCCTCGGCGCTGGGCGTCCGGCCATTGGCGAACTGGCCCTTGAGAAGGTCGATCGCCTTGCCGGCCTCTTCGCGCGCCTTGTCATAGGCGCCGAAGGCGAGCGGCTGCATCGGGCTGGTCGCAGCGCCGCCGGATTCGCCGGCCACCGCCGCCATCTGCGCGCCTTCCGGACGGAAGAACGGCACGGAAGCGCGGAATTCGACGCGGGCGCCGTCGGCGCTCAGCACATCGGCGCGGATCGTGTGATCGCCGACCGACAGCGGCATGGTGTTGTCGGCGACGAAGCGGCCCTTCTCGTTGACCTTCACCTCCGCCACAAGCTTGTCGTCGGCGTAAACGCGGACCGAGCGGCTTTTCGGAGCCTTGCCGGCCACGAACAGCTTGTCGCCCTCGATCTCGACGGCAGAGACCTGCACTTCGGGATCGAGCGCGGCCGAAGCGGACGCCGTGGCGTTCTTCTGCACGATCACGGCGGACGGAGTTTCGGCGGCGGCGGTCTGTGTCTGTTGCGCCGGCTTGGTCTCCGTCGCGGCGGGCGCATCGACCTTCGCTTCCGCGGGTGCGGCTTCGGGCATGGTCATGATGCGGGAGGCTTCGCCCGGTTTGGAGACCATTGCGAGCAACTCGCCCTTGTTGTCCTTCGGCACGGAGATGGTTGCGACTTCCTGGGAGGTCACGGCCTTGCCATTGGTCCCCTTGGCCTGCAGCACGAGTTGATGGTCGCCGGCGGGCAAAGGGTCGTCGAGCACGACGGCGAAATCGCCTGTCGCGCCGGCCTTGACGGTGGAGATGACCTTCTCGCCGTCGGACACGGCGACGTCTGCATTCGGAGCGGCGCGGCCGGCGATCACGGTCGACCCGTCCGGCTCGACGCGCAACACGTCGAAAGACGGCGTATCGGGGTTTTGCGGCGCGGTCTTGGCCGGCTCCGCCGGAGCCTCGGTCTTGGCGGCTTCGGTTGCGGGCGGCTCCGTGGTCGCGCCGCCCGATATGTCGTTCATGCTCGTCTTCGCCGAAGCGACCACCTGTTCAGCCGCGCTCTTGGCGGTCTCCGCAAGTTGTTCGGCGTCTTTCTTGGCCGAGGAATTCGGCAAGACGACGAGGAACATCAGAAGGCTGGCGACCACCAGAACAATCAGTGCGACCAGAATGGCGCGGCTTCTTTTCATCACTCTTTCTCCAGACGGCGCGAGCATTTTCGCAGCCTTGAAAATTGCTAGCCGGTTCCCTCAGTATTCTCAAGCGGTTCGGCGGAAGGCTTGGCCCCGGCGGAGCGCTTTTCCTTCATTTTTCTTGACGGGAGGGGTCCCGCATAGTCTTTTCCGAGGCCATGATAGCAGAAAATGTTCCGATTCGATCCATTTGTGTTTATTGTGGCTCGCAGCCCGGCCGCGACCCCTCCTACATGGAAGCCGGCCGCGCGCTGGGCAAATCCATCGCCGAGCATGGCATGCGTCTCGTCTATGGCGGCGGCACGCGCGGCATCATGGGCGCAGTCGCCTCAGGCGTGCTGTCGCATGGCGGCAAGGTGATCGGCATCATTCCGGAATTCCTGATGGACAAGGAGGCGTCCCGCCATTCTCTGGGCTCGCTGACCGAACTCGTGGTGACCGAGGACATGCACCAGCGCAAGCACCGCATGTTCGAGGAAGCCGACGCCTTCGTGACGCTGCCGGGCGGCATCGGCACGCTGGAAGAGATCGTCGAGATCATGACCTGGGGCCAGCTCGGCCGCCATCGCAAGCCGATGGTCTTCGCCAATATCAACCAATTCTGGGATCCGATGCTGGAGTTGTTGAACCATATGTCGGGCCAGGGTTTCATCCATACCTCGCATCTGGTCAAGCCGCTGGTCATAGACCGGATCGAGGACATCATCCCGTCGATCGTCGATGCGGCCAAGACACATGCGGAAGGCGATCCGGCCCTGCTGTCGCGGATGTGACGCCGGCCGCATCGGCCCCGAAACCCGTCGAGGCGGCTCGGGGGCAGACTTGCGGAAAGGCGTCTTGCATGAAGATCATGAGCCTGAACGCCTGGGGCGGCGTGTTGCACGACAAATTCGTCGCCTTTCTCGGCGAAGCCGATCCCGATGTCCTCTGTCTGCAGGAAGTGATCCGGACGCCGGGCGCCGAACGCGACTGGCTGGTCTATCGCGACGGCGATCACGTTCTCGACCAACGCGCCAATTTTTTCGACGAGGTCTGCCGCGCGCTGCCTCGTCACGCGGCGTATTTCTGCCCTGCGGCGCGCGGCGCGCTCTGGGATGACGCAAGGGAAGTCGCATCGTTCTGGGGTTTGGCGACCTTCGTCCGCACATCCTTCACCGTGATCGGACAGGCTCAGGGTTTCGTGCATGGGGATTTCTCGCCACATGGCTATGGCGACCACCCGCGCCCACGCAACGCGCACGCCGTGAGGCTGTACGACGCCGCGCTAGACCGGACCGTCAGCATCGCCCATATGCACGGCCTGCGCGACCTACGCGGGAAGATGGATACGCCGGAAAGGCTCGCGCAGGCCCAACGGTTTCTCGCGCTCTCGGATCAGGTCTCGGATGCGGACGACATCCGGGTACTGTGCGGCGACTTCAACGTCGAGCCCGACAGCGAAACGCTCGCCCTCATGCGCGAGCAAGGCTTCACCGAGCTCGTGACGCGGCATGCGTCTCAGGGAACCCGGACGTCGCTCTATCAGAAGCCCGGCCGCTTCGCCGATTATTTGCTCGTCGACCAGCCCGAAAAGGTGCTCGACTTCGATGTCGTTCGACATCCGGAAGTGTCTGACCACTGCCCTCTGATCGTGAAGATCTGACCCGCGTTGAGGTCGAGATGTTCAGCCCGGCGCCGAATTCTTCTTCATCATTCCACGCAGCATCGGCCAGGAATAAACTACCAGCGCCGACCAGATGAAGCAGAAGGCCACCAGCTTTTCGGTCGAGAAATGTTCCTTGAACACGAAGACGGCCGTCAGGAAGATCATCGTGGGCGCGATATACTGCATGATGCCGATGGTGGAGAGCCTCAGCAGCTTGGCGCCGTTGGCGTAGAGCATCAGCGGCACGGCGGTGACCAGGCCCGAGGCCACCAGCAACACCATGTCCGCGGTTCCCGTCGGGCCGAAATGGCCGGTCCCCTCGCTCGACGCGTAGACGAGATAGCCGATGGCCGGAAGCGACAGGATCAGCACTTCGAGAAAGAAGCCCTGGTTCGGCCCGACCGGCAGCGTCTTGCGGCAATAGGCGTAGAAACCCCAGGTGATCGCCAGACTGAGCGACACCCAGGGCAGGCCGCCGGCTTCGTGGGTGAGAATGCCGACGGCGATGACCGCGAGGCCGATCGCCACATATTGGGTCTTGTTCATCCGCTCCTTGAGCAGGATCGCGCCCAGCGCCACGCTGATCAGCGGATTGATGTAATAGCCGAGCGCCGATTCGAGCGCCCTGCCCGCCCCGATCGACCAGACGTAAATCAACCAGTTGACGGTGATGAAGCAGGCGGTGACGCAGGCCATGCCGAGCATGCGCGGCGTGCGCAGCGCGACCTTGAGATCTTCGGTGCGTCCGCGCAGCAGAAGCACGAGCCCCGCCACCGGCAGCGACCAGAGCACGCGATGCGCCACCACTTCGAGCGGCGGAATATGCGACACCGCCTTCATATAGAGAGGCAGGAAGCCCCAGAGGAGATAGGCCGACAGCGCATAGCCGAATCCGGCGAGCGTGTCGCCGCCCTGGGCGGCCTTGTTGTCAGTGCTCATGGTGGCGTTTTCCCGATGCGTCACATGCAGCTAACCGAAGGCGCCCGCGGCGACCAATTCATAAAGTTGATGATAGGATCAGCTTTATGAAAGCCTCGACGGCGCTTCAGCCGCGAGACGGCAGGAGAATGATGGCGGCGCCCGCGAGGCAGACCATAGCGCCCATGACATCCCAGCGATCCGGCCGCTGCGCCTCCACCACCCACAGCCAGACGAGCGAGGCGGCGACATAGACGCCCCCATAGGCGGCATAGGCCCGACCCGCCGCCTCAGACGGGACAAGCGTCAGGAGCCAGGCGAACAGCGCCAGCGAGAGCATTCCCGGCGCCAGCCAGAGAGAGGAGCGGCCGAGCTTGAGCCAGGCCCAGAAGGAAAAGCAGCCGGCGATTTCGGCGAAGGCGGCGGCTATATAGACAAAATAGATCATCGTCTGAGAGTGCCATGGGCAGCGGCATGGCGAAAGACCGAATGCGCCTCGAACAGAATCCTCAAAAAAAATCGCAAGGCGCATGGAATAGGATGAATATGGCCGGCGTATACTGGGCATGATGGGAAAGAAGCACGGCTTCAATGTTGTGGATCAGCTCGCGGCGCTTCGGCGTTACGCGCGCTCCCTGTCGCGCAATGGCGACGAGGCCGAGGATCTCGTGCAGGACGCTGCTGCGCGCCTATGAGAAACAGGCCACGTTCCGCACCGACGGCAATATCCGCAACTGGCTGATGTCGATCCTGCACAACACGCATATCGACCGGCTGCGCCGCAAGCGCAGCGTCGAGCGCAAGCATGACAGCGCGGCCGAAATGGCCGAGCAGTCGGCGCCGGCGTCGCAGGAACTGTCGGTCAGGCTCGCGCAGATCCAGGCGGCGTTCCAGGACCTGCCGGAAGACCAGCGCGAGGCGCTGCATCTCGTGGCGATCGAGGAGCTCTCCTACCAGGAAGCCGCCGACGTGCTGAACATTCCCATGGGCACGCTGATGTCGCGGATCTCGCGCGCGCGGGCCCGATTGAGAAATCTCGAAGACGGGGCCGAGGGTGACCGCAAGCCGCGTCTGAGACTGATAGGAGGCGCAGATGACTGACCCGATCGTTGACGCCGATCTCAACGCCTATGTCGACGACCAGCTCGACGTCTCCAGGCGTATCCAGGTCGAAGCCTATCTGTCGGAAAATCCCGTCGTGGCCGCGCAGGTCATGGCCGATCTCCGGGTGAAGGACGAATTGCGCCTCGCGCTCGCCGGCGCCGACAGCGCTCCGCGCCCTGGAACACGGGAAGCCGCGCGGCGCCTCGAAGGCTCCCTCGCCCGGCGTCGCGTCTACGCCTTCTTTCAGCGGGCGGCGGTGGTGACGCTGTTCATCGGCGCCGGCTGGTTCGCGCACGAACAGATCGGCCCTTTGGGCGCCACCAAGGTGGCCGCCTCGACGCAGGCGCCGGCTTACGTGTCCGAGGCGATCGCCGCGCATGAGACGGCGCAGTTGCGCCAGACCGCGGCCTGGCAGACGCCGAGCCGGAAATTCGACGCCGCGGCGCTGCGCGCGGCCACCGCGATCACCCTGCCCGACCTGCCCAAGGGCTGGCGGGTGGTGGACGCGCAGATTTTCCCTTCGGCCAATGGGCCGAGCGTGGAAGTGGCGCTCGCCACCGAGAAAGGACGACTGCTGTCGCTTTTCGCCGAGCGCCCAGGAAACTTCGCCGTCGAGCCGGTGCAGGAAACGCATACGGCCGAGGCGCGCGCCGCCTACTGGCAGATCGGCGACGTCGCTTATGCGCTCGTCGCAGACCGGTCCGAGGCGGGCTCGCTCGACGCGACCGCCCGCAAGCTGGCGGAAACTCTCTACTGATCATCAAACGAGGAGACCCGATGATGAACCCTATGAACGACAGATATGGCTATGCGAGCCAGGCCCAATCCGGCGCCCTGTTCGACGAAGGCCTGCGCCAGCACATGCTGCGCGTCTACAACTACATGGGCCTGGGCCTGGTGATCACCGGCATCGTGGCCTATGTCGTCGGCACCACGCCGGCGCTCTATGTGCCGATCTTCCAGACGCCGCTGAAATGGGTGGTGATGCTGGCCCCGCTCGGCTTCGTGCTGTTCTTCTCCTTCCGCATCCAGTCGATGTCGGCGGGAACGGCGCAGGCGATGTTCTGGGCCTTCTCCGCGGTGATGGGCCTGTCGCTGGCCTCGATCTTCCTGGTGTTCACGGGCGCTTCGATCGCGCAGACCTTCTTCATCGCCGCCACCATGTTCGGCGCGACCAGCCTTTACGGTTACACGACCAAGCGTAACCTCGCCAATTTCGGCTCCTTCCTGATGATGGGCCTGATCGGCGTGGTGATCGCTTCGATCGTCAACATCTTCCTCGGCTCGAGCGCCCTGCAGTTCGCGATCTCGGTGATCGGCATCGTGGTGTTCGTCGGCCTCACCGCCTGGGACACGCAGAACATCAAGGAACAGTATGCCGAGAATTTCGACCAGGAATCCCAGCAGAAGCTGGCGGTGTTCGGCGCGCTGTCGCTCTACCTGAATTTCGTCAACATCTTCCAGCTTCTGCTCAACTTCACCGGCGAGCGCGAATAAGGCGCCGACCGCACGTGATGCAAAGGAGTGCATGACATCATGGACCAGAATGACCGTTACGCCATCGAGGGCCTGTTCGGCAAACTCGCCGAGGTCGAACGCCAGGCGCCGCAGCGCGACGCCCAGGCCGACGCCTTCATCCGCGAGCGGATGTCCAGCCAGCCCGGCGCGCCCTATTTCATGGCGCAGACCATCGTGGTGCAGGAGCAGGCGCTGGAAGCGGCCCAACAGCGCATCGAGGAGCTCGAATATCAGCTCGCTTCGCGGCCCGCGCAGGGCGGCGGCTTTTTCTCCTCGCTGTTCGGCTCCAGCCAGCCGCAGCGTTCCATGCCGCCGCGCCAGCCCTCGCCCATGATGGGCCAGGCCTATGGCCAGCAGCCTCAGTCCGGCGCACAGGCCGGTCCCTGGGGCCAGCAATCCGCCCATGGCCGTCCGGCCGGCGGCGGCTTCCTCGCCGGCGCGGCGCAGACCGCGATGGGCGTGGCCGGCGGCATGCTGCTCGGCAACGCCATCGCCGGCATGCTGGGCGGCGACGAGGCTCAAGCCGCAGAGAACGACAGCAGCAGCCAGGATGACGGCGGCGGCGACGACGGCGGCGACGACAGCTTCTTCTGAGACGCCCGCCGAAGGTGTCCCCAAGACTTCGGCGACTTGGCCCGGCCCGCGAAAGCGGCCGGGCTTTTTCGTGTCACGGCTTCGTCTCTACGAAACACGACCGCGATCTGCGAGGTAATCGAGCACGACGCGCACACGGGAGGGCATTGGTCCGCTATGGCCGAGATAGATGGCGTGAAACGTCTCTCCCTCGACGACCATGCGCTCCGGCGCCACCTCGACGAGCCTCCCCTCCGCCAGATCGCCGGCGCAGGTGAACGCGGCAAGCCGCGCAATGCCGAGCCCTCGGATCGCCATCAGCCGCAAAGCCTCGCCGTCGCTGGCCTTCAGCCGGATCCTCGGGTCGACGGCGGCGATCCGTTCTCCCTCCCGCATCCGCCATTCGTTCATGGCGCGCCGATAGGTGAAATCCAACCGGTCGTGCCTGGCGAAATCCTCCGCCCTCTGCGGCATGCCGCGCCGGTCGATATAGGCGGGCGAGGCCACGAAGATCAGCCTCGTGTCGCCGAGCTTGCGCGCCATCAGGCTGGAATTCTGCAGCGGCCCGGCGCGGATGGCCACATCGGCGCGTTCCGACACCAGATCCACCACCGCATCGGTCTGAATGAGCTCGATATCGACGCCCGGATAGAGATCGAGAAAACCGCCGAGGGCCGGTTGGAGCACATGCGTCGCATAGGAGGCGGAGGTATTGATCCGCACGCGGCCGGTCGGCCTGTCCTGCCCGCCGGCCAGACGCTCGGCCTCGTCGATCTCCGCCAGAATGCGGCGCGCGCGCTCGTAAAAGGCCTCGCCCTCGGCGGTGAGCGTCAGCCTGCGGGTGGTGCGATTGACCAGCCGCGCGCCGAGCCGCGTCTCGAGCCGTCCGAGCAATTTGCTGATGGCGGACGGCGTCATGTCCAGCGCGCGCGCCGCAGCCGAGAGGCTGCCGGTGTTCACCACGGTGGCGAAGGCTTCCATGTCCCCGGAGCGATTGACGTCGATGCGACTCATTGTGATCTCAATTCACAAATACTATTCCCTGGAGCATTCTAGTTCACAAGCGGGCCTGCGTCTATCTCTCGTCTCGACACAGTCAATCGGGACAATCAACATGCCTCTCGCACTCTATGCTCTCACCGTCGGCGCCTTCGGCATCGGCGTAACCGAATTCGTCATCATGGGATTGCTGATCGATGTCGGCAAGGATCTCGGCGTCTCCATCGCCGCCGCCGGCCTGCTGATCTCGGGTTATGCGCTCGGCGTCGTCTTCGGCGCGCCCATCCTGACGGCGGTCACCGCGCGCTGGCCGCGCAAATCGGTGCTTCTCGGCCTGATGGCCATCTTCACGCTCGGCAATCTCGCCTGTGCGCTGGCGCCCAGCTACGAGGCGCTGATGACGGCCCGGCTGTTCACGGCGCTCGCGCATGGCGCATTTTTCGGCGTCGGCTCGGTGGTGGCCACCAAGCTCGTGGCCGCCGACAAGCAGGCTTCGGCCATCGCCATCATGTTCACCGGGCTGACGGTGGCCAATATCATCGGCGTGCCCTTCGGCACATGGCTCGGCCAGACCTTCGGCTGGCGCTCGACCTTCTTCGCCGTCGCCGCCGTGGGCGTCGCGGCATTGGCCGTGATCGCCCTCCTGGTGCCCCGTGAAAATGAGGCGCCGGAGGCGAGCGACTGGAGGACGGATCTGCGCGCGCTGATGCGGCCCGCCGTGCTGATCGGGCTTCTGACGACCGTTCTCGGCTATGCCGGCGTCTTCGCGCTGTTCACCTATATCGCTCCGGCGCTGAAAGACGTGACAGGCTTTTCCGAAGCCGCGATCTCGCCCATTCTGCTGGTGTTCGGCGCGGGCCTGGTGGTGGGCAACCTCGCTGGCGGCAAGCTAGCCGACCGGAACCTGCGCCTTGCGCTCTATGCCACTCTCATAGCCCTGGTGCTGGCGCTGGGCCTGATGACGTTTGCGTTGGAAAACAAGATCGCCGCCGTAATCTTCATCTTCCTGCTCGGCGCCGCGGGCTTTGCGACCGTCGCGCCCCTGCAGATCTGGGTGCTGCAAAAGGCCGAAGGCGCCGGCCAGAGCCTCGCCTCCAGCTTCAACATCGCCGCCTTCAATCTCGGCAATGCGCTGGGCGCCTGGCTCGGCGGACTGGTGATCGCCGATGGCGCGGGCCTTCCCTATCTGCCTCTGGCGGCCGCAAGCTTTCCGTTGCTCGCATTGGGCGCGCTGGCCTGGGGGCTGTCGTTGGATAACCGCCAAATTCCAGCTGCCGCACGCGGCTGAACCCTTCACAAAGCAAGGAGCAAGATCATGGACTATCGCAGACTTGGCTCATCGGGCCTCAAGGTTCCCCTTCTCAGCTTCGGCGCAGGCACGTTCGGCGGCAGCGGCCCGCTTTTCGGCGCCTGGGGCACAAGCGACGCGGTCGAGGCGCGCAGGCTGGTGGACATCTGCCTGGAGGCGGGCGTCAATCTGTTCGACACGGCCGATGTATATTCCGGCGGCGCCTCCGAACAGGTGCTGGGCGAAGCCGTCAAGGGCCGTCGCGCCGATGTGCTGATCTCGACCAAGACGGGCCTGCCCATGGGCGAAGGCCCCAATGAAGCGGGAACCTCGCGCAGCCGGTTGATCAGAGCGGTCGAGGATGCGCTGGGCCGGCTCGGGACCGACTATATCGATCTTCTGCAATTGCACGCCTTCGACGCCTTCACCCCTGTCGAGGAGGTGCTGTCGACGCTGGATATGCTGATCCGCGCCGGCAAGGTTCGCTATATCGGCGTGTCCAACTTTTCAGGCTGGCAGATCATGAAATCCCTCGCCGCCGCCGACAAGCACGGCTGGCCGCGCTATGTCGCCAACCAGGTCTATTATTCGCTGGTCGGCCGCGACTACGAATGGGACCTGATGCCGCTTAGCGCAGACCAGGGGCTCGGCGCGATAATCTGGAGCCCGCTCGGCTGGGGCCGCTTGACCGGCAAGATCCGCCGCGGCGCGCCCATCCCCGAATCCAGCCGCCTGCACGCCACCGCCGAATTCGGCCCGCCCGTAGATGACGAGAAGCTCTACACGATCATGGACGCGCTCGACGCCATCGCAGCCGAGACCGGCAAGACCGTGCCGCAGATCGCGCTCAACTGGCTCACCACGCGCCCGACCGTATCCTCCGTGATCATCGGCGCCCGCAATGGGAACAGCTGCGGCAGAATCTCGGCGCCGTGGGCTGGTCGCTGACGCAGGAGCAAATCGCCCGTCTCGATAAGGCGAGCACGGTGACCCCGCCCTACCCGCATTTCCCGTATATGCGGCAGGAGGGATTTGCGCGGTTGAATCCGCCGATGGTGTGAGATTCAAGAACAGCGTTTCCACCACGAAAAACAGCATCCCGCAGCGTGTCATTGCGCTGCGGTTTTTCATGCAGCTTTGACGTCTCTTTTCTCGTGAGAGACTGCTTGTATAAAGCGCGCCAACGCAACCTCATCCACCCCGAAATCGTCCGTCGCAATCTCGACGGTCTTGCCGCCGAAGGGCCTGAGGATGCGATTGAAAATCCAGTGATCGGGCCTGAACCATCTGAAGCGGATGTTCGCGCCCGGCTTCAACCCCAGCGAAACGAGCGTCCCTCCTTTTCCTGCCTCGATCGACGCAGACGCGACGTCGCGCCAGGCGATCGGCGCGCGGCTAACGCGATTATCGGTGACATGGTCCTCGTTGAGCGAGAGCTTTGCGCCGCCTTCGAACAGCTGGACATATTGGTCCGCCACAATCCGGTTGATGATGTGCAAGAAGGAAAATGCGAAAAGGCCGAGTATCAAGATCAAGAAGGGGTGCTTAGCAACACAGACGAATAGTCAGGCGCCAGACCCTCGCGGGCTCCGCTCGCCGTTGTGGTCCACCACCAGACCACGCCCCCAGCATGGCGATCACACCCACGGAGAGAACCAGGTGAAGCCTGTTCTGACGGCGGCGATAAAACTCCGCCGGCAGGCGAAACTCCAGCGCGGGCGGCGCGGAGACCCATAAGGTGGGCGTTCCGGGGATGCGATAAAAGCCCGCCTCGTCGCGATCGATCACCGCTTCACTCCGCCGCCGCCTGCCCAGCCTGCTCGCGGTTCTTCATCAGCTTGTAGACGATCGAATCCATCAGCGCCTGGAAGGAGGCGTCGATGATGTTGTCGGAGACGCCGACGGTCCACCAGCGCGCGCCCGCGCCATCGGCGGATTCGATCAGCACGCGGGTGATGGCTTCGGTGCCGCCATTGAGGATGCGGACCTTGTAATCCACCAGTTCGAGATCGGCGATTTCGGACTGGTATTTGCCGAGATCCTTTCGCAGCGCCACATCGAGCGCGTTAACCGGACCATGGCCTTCGGCCACCGACATGGTCTCGTGCCCGTCGATGATCAGCTTGACAACGGCTTCCGACACAGTCTTGAGCTGGCCGTTGGCGTCGAAGCGGCGCTCGACCATGACGCGGAAACTCTCGACCTTGAAGAAATCCGGCACCGAGCCGAGAATGCGGCGGGCAAGCAGCTCGAAACTGGCGTCGGCGCCTTCATAGGCATAGCCCGAGGCCTCGCGCTCCTTGACCTCTGATATTAGCTGGTCCAGCCGCGGATCGTCCTTGGACACCACGATGCCGCGACGCTTCAGGGCGTTGAGGAAGTTGGACTTGCCGCCCTGATCCGACACCATGACCTTGCGCAGATTGCCGACGCTTTCCGGCGGCACATGTTCATAGGTGCGCGGATCCTTGAGCAGCGCCGAGGCGTGAATGCCGGCCTTGGTGGCGAAGGCGGAGGCGCCGACATAGGGGGCCTGGTGATCGGGCGAGCGGTTGAGCATCTCGTCGAAGGCGTGGCTGAGGCTGGTGAGCCCCTGCAGCTTCTCGGCGTCGACGCCGGTGTCGAAGCGATCGGCGTAAGCCGGCTTCAGCACGAGGGTGGGCAGGATGGTGACGAGATTGGCGTTGCCGCAGCGCTCGCCGATGCCGTTGAGCGTGCCCTGCACCTGGCGGACGCCGGCCTCGACCGCCGCCAGCGAATTGGCGACCGCCTGGCCGGTGTCGTTGTGGGCGTGAATGCCAAGACAGTCGCCCGGCACGCCCGAGGCGATGACGGCCGCGACGATCTCGCGGATTTCCGACGGCTGCGTGCCGCCATTGGTGTCGCACAGCACCACCCAGCGCGCGCCGGCCTCATAGGCGGTCTTGGCGCAGGCGAGAGCATAGTCAGGATTGGCCTTGTAACCGTCGAAGAAATGCTCGCAATCGATCATCGCTTCCTTGCCGGCGCCGATGACGGCCTCGACGGACTGGGCGATGCAGTCGAGATTGTCCTCATTGGAACAGCCGAGCGCGACCTTGACGTGATAGTCCCAGCTCTTGGCCACGAGACAGACCGCATCGGATTTCGCCTGCAGAAGCAGGGACATGCCGGGATCGTTCGAGACGGAGATTCCGGCGCGCTTGGTCATGCCGAAAGCGACGAATTTCGACCGCGCCGTGCGCTTCTTCTCGAAGAATTTGGTGTCGGTGGGATTGGCGCCGGGATAGCCGCCCTCGACATAATCGAAGCCGAAATTATCGAGCATCGTGGCGATTGCGATCTTGTCCTCGACGGAAAAATCCACGCCCGGCGTCTGCTGGCCGTCGCGCAACGTGGTGTCGAAGAGATAGATGCGTTCCCTGGTCATAGTCGTCCTTCCGCCAGTCGTCTGGCGCTTACATACTCGTCACCCCCTCTGCCCTGCCGGGCATCTCCCCCACGAGGGGGAGAGACAGGAGGCTCAGCCTCGCCCACTCTCTGCCATCCCCGCACAGGCGGTCGCCTGACGCCTGCTCTTCTCCCCCTTGTGGGGGAGATGCCCGGCAGGGCAGAGGGGGAAATGCCCGTCGCAGCGCTGTCGTTACTTCCCCGCAAACCGGTCCGTCGCCCGGATCAGCTGGTCGAGAATGCCGGGCTCGGAATAAGCGTGTCCCGCCCCTTCGATCAAGTGGAATTCCGCCCGCGGCCAGGCTTTATGCAGCGCCCAGGCATATTTGGCCGGGCAAGGCATGTCATAGCGACCGTGGACGATGACGCCGTCGATGTCTTGAAGCTTATGCGCATCGCGCAGCAACTGCCCTTCGTCCATCCAGCCAGCATGGACAAAGTAATGGTTTTCGATGCGGGCGAAAGCCAGCGCGAACTCGTCCTCGCCGAATTTGGCGCTGGTTTCGGGCTCGGGCAGAAGCGTGATCGTCTGGCCTTCCCACTGGCTCCAGGCCCGCGCCGCCTCGATCTGCGCCTGTTTGTCATCGCCCACCAGCCTCTTGCGATAGGCGGCCATCATCTCGTGACGTTCGTCCTCGGGGATAGGCGCGAGGAACGTCTCCCATTTGTCGGGAAACATTTCCGAGACGCCGAACTGATAATACCAGTCGAGCTCGGCTTTGGTGAGCGTGTAGATGCCGCGCACCACGAGCTCGGAGACGCGTGTCGGATGCGTCTCGGCGTAAGCCAGCGCCAAAGTCGAGCCCCAGGAGCCGCCGAACACCAGCCACTTTTCCGCGCCGATCATCTCGCGCAGCTTCTCGATGTCGGATACGAGATGCCAGGTCGTGTTGTTGTCCAGGCTGGCATGAGGCGTGGATTTGCCGCAGCCGCGCTGGTCGAACAGGATCACGTCATAGAGCGCCGGATCGAACAGCCGCCGATGGCTGGGCGAGAAGGCGCCGCCGGGCCCGCCATGCAGGAAGACGGCGGGTTTTGCGCCCTTGGTTCCCACCCGCTCCCAATAGATGGAATGGCCGTCGCCGGTGTCGAGAGTGCCGCTGTCGAAGGGGGTGATTTCGGGGTAGAGGGTGCGGAAGGTCATGCAGTAGGCTCCAGATATGATTTGGGGGTGCGGTTACCCCCTCTGTCCTGCCGGACATCTCCCCTCAAGGGGGAGATCGATCCGTGGCGACGGCCGACGCAAGACAATTCACGCTGCTCTAGTTCACCTCGACGCTTAAGATGGGCGGAGACGGCGCGCCCAGCCAATCTCCCCCTTGAGGGGAGATGTCCGGCAGGACAGAGGGGGTGGCCACAGAACGAAGGTTTTCTCACACCCCCTCCTCCGTCGGCCGCCAGTGATCGGCAGGCTCTGTGCGCGGCGACCATTCGTGCGTGTCGTGGTCGGGGTGCTGATAGTTGACGATATGCGCAAGGAAGGGCGCGGCGGCGAGGTCGTCCTCGGTCACCCGCTCCGGCAGTTCATGGAGATGATCGACATAGTCGACCTTACCCTCGACGCCGAATTGCACGGTGGGAGCTATGCGGCCGGGCTCGTCGAAGGCGCCGACGGCCAGGCCGACGCCGTCGGGGGCTTCATAGCAGAGCGGCGTGCCGCATTCTTCGCAGAAGCCGCGGCGGACATAGTTGGAAGATCGGAAATATTTGGGCTTGCCGCGCGTCCAGGTGAGCGCCGCCTCGCCGACAGACACGAGCGGCGCGAAGTAATTGCCGAACGCCTTCTGACACATGCGGCAATGACAGATCGAGGCGTCCTGGTAGGGGCCTTCGAGCCGGAAGCGGATGGCGCCGCATTGGCAGCCGCCGGTGTAAACATCGTTCATGCGAAGGCTCCCACGAAATAGAGGACCACGGCCACGATCACCACCAGCGCCACGGCCTTGCCGATCAGCGCGTAGATCAACCATTTCGGCATCTGGGTGTTGGGATTGCCGGCCATGATCAATCCTCGGGCCATTTGTCGGTGTCGTGATCGGGATGCTGCCAGCTTTCGATCGCCGCAAACATCGCATCGACCTCGGGATCGTCGAGCACCGGTTGCTCGAACAGGTGATCGATCCAGGGCAGCCGTTTATTGTGATTGACCTGGATCTGCGGCTCGAGCTTTTCGGGATGATCGAAAGCGCCGATGGCGAGTTCAATCCCGTCGCCATGATGATAGGTCAAGGGCGTACCGCATTTGCTGCAGAAGCCGCGCCGGACTTTCTTGGATGACCGGTAGAGCGACGGCTGGCCGCGCGTCCATTCGAGATGGGCGTGATCGGCGGTCACCAACGGCCCGAAAAAGCCGCCGAACGCCTTCTGGCACATGCGGCAATGGCAGATCGAGGGACGGCCGAGATGGCTGGCGCGAAAACGCACCGCGCCGCACTGGCAGCCGCCGGAGAGGATTTCGTTAGCGCTCATGCGGCGGGCCTTTCGATCCAGTTTTCGAGTTTCAGCCCGTCGAGGCGGGAGAATTCGCGGATATTGTCGGTGACGAGGGTGAGGTCGAGCGATCTGGCGTGGGCGGCGATGAGGAGATCGTTTGGGCCGATTGGCTTGCCACGACGTTCTAGATCGAGCCGCAAAAGGGCATAGGTCTCATCAACCTCGGGCTCGAGAGCGAGAATAGAAATGTCCTCGAGGAATACTGAGATGCGCGATCTCAGCGCCTGCGACGCTCTCTTATAGATCCCGTATTTGAGTTCGCAGGCGGTTATCACGCTCAGACAGAGCGCGCTTTTTCCCTCGGCCTCGCCTCGTTGCACTGCATGTCCTTGCGGATTGCGGAGCATGTCCGAAACGATGTTTGTGTCCAGCATGAAGCGAAAGTCTGTCATAGATCGACGTCTTCCACCGGCAAGAGCCCTTCATCAACATCTGGAAACTCTTCGTCGAGCGGCTCAAGCGATCGAAGCCATTCAAATAAATCGCGATCCTCGCGCTTCGGCTCGAGAATGATCCGGTCCCCCTCTTTGCGCATGGTCACCTCATCCCCAGGGAAATCGAATTCCTCGGGGATTTCCACGGCCCGATGGCCGTCCTTCAGGACGATTTTCACATGCCGGATGTCGTTCATGCTCGGCGCCTCCGATGGCCTTGCGGCAAGCATAGGCCAGACCGCTGAAAACTCCAATTGCTACCGCTTGATCTCCCATGTCGTGACGCGCTCGCCGGTCGCCGGATCCTTGCCGTCCTTCAACTGGATGCCCTTGACGAGCAGGTCGTCGCGGATCTTGTCGGCTTCGGCAAAATTCTTGGCTTTCAGGAGCTCAAGACGCATCTGGACGATAGCCTCGACGCCGTCGGCCAGATGCTGGTCGATCGCAACCTTCTTGGGCAGGACGCCCAGAAGTTCTGCGCTCGCGGCGAATTCCGGAGAATTGCTCGACGCCAGGGCATGAAGCGCTTGAACTGCAGCGACCGTGTTCATGTCGTCCGCCAGCGCCGACAAGACCGAAGCATTGACAGGTCCGACCGGCTCGCCGCCCATGGGCCACTTTGCCAGCAGACGCTCCGCCTCTTCCAGGCGCTTGACGCTGAAATCGATCGGTTCGCGATAATGCGTCATCAGCATAGCCAGACGCAGCACCTCGCCCGGCCATTTTCGGCCGCCGAAATTCTCCGTCGTCATCAGCTCGTTGATGGTGAAGAAGTTACCCTCGGACTTGGACATCTTCTTGCCCTCGACCTGAAGGAAGCCGTTATGCATCCAGACATTGGCCATGGCGTGCGTGCCATGCGCGCAGCGCGACTGGGCGATCTCGTTTTCATGATGCGGGAAGATGAGATCGAGGCCGCCGCCATGGATGTCGAAGACATCGCCGAGATAGCGGCCGGACATGGCTGAGCATTCGATATGCCAGCCGGGCCGGCCGTAGATGTCGACGCCTGCGCCATCCATGCTGAAGCGGGCCGGCCAGCCGGGCTGATCGGCGTCGGAG
This sequence comes from Rhizobium sp. G21, assembly GCF_014158035.1. Classification (GTDB taxonomy): domain Bacteria; phylum Pseudomonadota; class Alphaproteobacteria; order Rhizobiales; family Rhizobiaceae; genus Rhizobium_E. The sequence goes on from NZ_JACFXW010000001.1 coordinate 960,256, forward strand.
TGCTTCCACAGCACGAAATCGGCGGGATTGCGCTTATGGGCTTCGACCGCTACACGCGCGCCGGCCTGCTGGTCCTCGAGCTTGCGCTTGGAGAGCTGGCCGTAATCGGCCATGGAGCCGGTGGAAAACAGCACTTCGCGGCCCTCCGCGCCATCGGCGACATAGGCATGGCCGCGGTCGAGAAGCTTCTGGATGATGTCGATCATCTGGGTGATGTTGTCGGTGGCGCGCGGCTCGACGTCGGGCGGCAGGCAACCGAGCGCCTTCACATCCTCATGAAACTGTGTTTCGGTCTTCTCCGTCACCAGCCGGATGGCGGCGTTGAGCTCCATGCCGGGATAATCGCGCAGCGCCCGCGCATTGATCTTGTCGTCGACATCGGTGATGTTGCGGACATAGGTGACCTTCGTCTCGCCCTTGCCGCCATCCCAGACGCCCTTATCGGCCAGATGTTTCAGCAGCCGATAGAGCACGTCGAAGACGATGACCGGGCGGGCATTGCCGATATGGGCGAAGTCATAGACGGTCGGACCGCAGACATACATCCGCACATGGCTGGGGTCGATGGGCTGAAACGGCGCCTTTTCGCGCGTCAGCGTGTTGTAGAGCCTGAGTTCCGGCGTGTCGGCCATGCGTGTCCCCATAGACTGTTTGCCCGGCTGGCCGGGGCGTTTTGCTCTTGGGGTGTCAGGAGACGAAAACGGCCGGGCCAGCGCTTGCGCTAGCGAATAATGATCCGGCAGATGATGCAGTTCATCGTTTTCATGGGGGCTATATCGCGCAGTCAAGCGATGCGGTCAAGGTCGGCGCAATTTTTCCGATGCATACATTTTGAAGAAATATGGTACTTTGGCATGGGAAATGTTCGCGGGGAGGAAAACCGCCATGCTTTTGTCCCAATCGACACGGCATAAGCAAGACACGAAACATTTCCCAAATGGGATGAGGAACACCATGCAACGCATTGAAACTGGTAAACAAAATATTAACGACCTTCTGACCAAATATGGTCCTGTCGGCCCGCGTCACCTGCTCGCTGCCGCGCTGATGATGCAGCGCCCGCGCGAGGAGGAAAAGACCGACGCAGCCAAGAAGGATGTGCGGGCGGCTTGATACGTCGCCTTGCATTCTCTGCGAACTGAGCCTGCGGCGATGAGACCTCAGTCTCACGCCTCCTCCGGATCGATTTCCGGAGGCTTTGCTCCATGAGTGACGGTCACCACGAAGATCCCGTAATCGGCGGGAATATAAACGATGAGATAGCGCTTCACGATCAGCAGTCGCGCGTGCTCATCGAGTGACGGGCGCAGCGCGCCGATTTTCGGGAACTTCGTTGCGCGCACAAGGGCCAGTCGGATCGCTTCGAGCAACCGTCCGCCGCCGCCCCATTATGGGCCGCAATGTAAGCCCAGATGTTTTCCAGGTCGCGAATGGCTTTTGGTGAGAGGCGATATTCACGCCTGCCCATCGCGAGCCGCTTTCATGCGCGAAACAAGATCTCTAATATCGACTGAGACCGGTTCGCCGCTGGCAAGCCCTTCCCGGTAGTGATGCACCAAATCTTCGTCATCGATCAACCGGCCTGCATCGAGATCGGCCCAATTTCGAAGAACATCCATCACAACTTCTTCCCGCGACGCATAGCCGCCTTCGCGCACGGCCAGATCCAGCCGCTCGACATCCTCGGGCGTCAGTGAAAGCGTAATGGTGGTGCGCGCGTGTTCGTTCATGGGCTCAATCTACCACTCGGGCCCGAAGGCGACAACCGCGCTCAGAACAGGCTCATCTGGCCACCCCCGCCGCCATCCGCCTTGGGTTTGGCGGCTTTCGACTTGGGCTTTTCCGCGACGAGAGAGGGATCGACGGGCGCTTGCACCTCGGGACCGACATTGGCGACCTTGTTGACCAGATCGGAGACCGGGATCGCCTCGAACAGATCCTCGGGCGGCGAGCGCAGGAGCTCAGTGACATGGCGCGGCTCCTGGGTCTTGCAATCGAGCCAGCGGTCGAAATCCTCGGGCGCGATCACCACCGGCATGCGATCATGGATCGGCGCGAAGGCGGGATTGGAGGCGGCCGTCAGGATCGCGCCGGTGTCGACCTCGGAGCCGTCGGCCGAGGCCCAGGTCTCCATCAGCCCGGCGAAAGCGACGATGCGGCCATGGCGCGGCCGCACCCAATAGGCCTGGCTCTTCTCGCCGCTCTCCTTGGGCGGGCGGCGCCATTCGTAGAAGCCGGAGGCGGGAATCAGAATACGGCGATGGCGCATGGCGGCGCGGAAAGAGGCCTTTTCCGCCGCCGTCTCGGCGCGGGCATTGACGAGCAGCGGAAAGTCGCGCGGATCCTTGACCCATCCCGGCGTCAGCCCCCAACGGATCAGGAGCGCGCGTCGTTGCGGCAGGTTGGAGCCGGGCGCGCCCTGCTCGCCGGCGATGACCGCGAGGATCGGCTGGGTCGGCGCGATATTGTAGCGCGCCGGGAATTCCTCCAGCTCCAGCAGCGCCAGGAATTCGCGCACCTCTTCGGGCGTCGCCGTCAGTGAAAATCGTCCGCACATGGGAAATCATTTGGCATCGCGCCTTCACCGCGTCAATGTCGCGCCGACCGATAAACCAGGCCCGAAGATGAACACAGAACTCGCCTCCTCCGCCATCCTGATCCGCAATGGCCGCGTGCTGCTGATCCGCCGCAAGAATCCGCCCTCGCTCGACATGTTCGCCTTTCCCGGCGGGCGCGCCGAGCCGGGCGAATCGCCGGATCAGACAGCGCTCAGGGAATTCGAGGAGGAGACGGGCATCGCCGCGCGCGATCCCACGCTGTTTGCCACCTACGACCTTCATTCGGAGAATCCCGGCCGGCATTTTCATCTGAGCGTATTTCTCGTCCAGGCCGATGCGGAAGCCATAGCCGAAGCGCGTGACGACGCAGCCGACGCCGGCTGGTTCACCCCCGACGAAATCAAGGCTATGAACTGCCCCGCCTCCGTCCTCGACTGCGTCGACAGGTTGGAACAGGGCTTTGAGCTCGGGTGATTTGCGAGCCGGCGGCTCTTTTGCTAGGAAAGGCCATGTCGATTTTTCGCTTTATCCTCATCTGCGCGCTCGCCGTTGCGCCGTCGGTCGCCTGGTCCGCCGGAGAGACGGATCAGGCCGCCACGCCCCCGCAGCCCGTCGAAAAGCCCGCGCCCTATGACGTCAAGTTGCAGCGTTTCGCGGAAATCCTTGGGTCTGTGCATTATCTGCGCAATCTCTGCGCCGAGCATGATCCTTCCTGGCGCCAGGCGATGGCTGCGCTGCTCGACGATGAAACCAAGGGCGAGCCGAAACGGGCGGCGCAATTGACGGCGGCCTTCAATCGCGGCTACCGTTCCTTTGCCGCCACCTATGCCAGATGCACGCCGCAAGCGGTGGAGGCCGAAAGCCGCTACCGTGCCGAAGGGGCAACACTCGCAGCAGAAATTACCGCCCGCTTCGGAAATTAAGCATAGTTAACCTCTTTTCATTGCGTCCGATGCCGTTTTGGGAAAACCTTGCTATGAGTTTTAACGGATCGGTAATGACGACCGCCGTCAGGGAAGTATGAGTATGGAAGCCACCGCCAAAGACCTCGACGACATGATCGTCCATGAAAAGATGCAGGCCGCCTGGGAAAGCCAGGGGGAAGCATGGGCCGAGGGCCGCGCGGACGGTATCGAGCCGGAGATCATCGCGGAGGCGGCGATCGCATTCGCCATGCAGGAGACGATCAGGCTGCATGGCGAAGAAGGCGCCGAAGCCTTGCTCGAATCACTGAAGGAGCGCATCGCTTCGGGAGAGTTTTCGCCGAACCGCACGATTCAGTAAGGATGTCGCGATGCCTGAGCCGGGATTGCTTCCACTGCTCCGCTATACCGCCGTCGTTCTTTTGGGTTGCGCCGCCTTTGCGGCCTCGACATCGGCGCCCGTCTCCGCGCTGACCGCCCGCCCGGATCAGCTGGCGCTGCAGGATCAGCCGTCGACGGACGCGCCGGCGGAAAGCGCCGGCGATACGATCAAGCCCGGCCTACCGATGCCCGACGGCCTGATCGACAAGAACGCCGTGCGCCCGCAGGCCGCCGACGACAAGGACGACGTTTCCCCGCCGGTCGAAATGATTCTGGACGCCAAGCTGCTGCCTCAGCAAGTGCAGCGCATGCGGGTGGCGCTGGTGGAAGCCGCCGCCAGCGGCGACATCGAACGATTGCGGCCGCTTCTGACGCTTGGAGAAGAAGGCACGCAGGTCGCCGTCGGCGACAGCCCGGAGGATCCGATCGTGGCGCTCAAGAGCGTATCAGGCGATCCTGACGGACGAGAAATCCTGGCGATCATTCTCGACATACTCTCGACGGGCGCGGCGCTGGTCGACAAGGGCACGCCGGATGCGCAGTATGTCTGGCCCTATTTCGCCGAAAAATCGCTCGACAAACTGTCGCCGCCGGAACAGGTCGAATTGTACCGGATCGTGACCGCGTCGGATGTGGCCGACATGAAGGAATTCGGCGGCTATAATTTCTACCGCATCGGCATCACGCCCGAAGGCAAATGGAAGTTCTTCGTGGCGGGCGACTGAGCGCGTCTCAGGATCTTGCCTCCGACCACGCTTGCGACTACCTCAGCGTGATCAGAAGGGACTCATCCGCCATGCCAGCCGTTTCATTGCCCGATCGCGCCTTCATCTCGGTCACCGGCGACGACGCCGAAGATTTCCTGCAGAGCATCGTCACCACGGATATCAAGGCTTTGCCCGAGGGCGAATGCCGGCCGGGAGCGCTGTTGACCCCGCAGGGCAAGATCCTGTTCGATTTCCTGATCAGCCGCACAGAGCACGGCTTGCTGCTCGAAACATCCGCCGAACAAGCTGATCCTTTCGCCAAGCGGCTGATCCTCTACAGGCTGCGCGCCAAGGCGCAATTCACGCGCCTGCCGGAAAGCCATGCGCTGATCTCGTGGGATCCGGCGGGCGACGGCGCGAAAGATCATCGCTTCGCCAAAGCCGGGCTCATATTGACGCGCCGTCCCGACGACGCGCCTGCCGCGGATGCGACGGACGGCTATCACGCCCTTCGGCTGTCGCTCGGCGTCACCGGCGGCGCAGAAGACAGAGGGGTCGGCGACTATTTCCCGCATGACCTGATGCTGGACAAGAACGACGGCCTGTCCTTCAAGAAGGGATGCTATGTCGGCCAGGAGGTGGTGTCGCGCATGCAGCATCGGTCGACGGCGCGACGGCGCGTGGTGATCGTGACGGGGCGGTCGTCGCTCGGCGAAACCGGCGCGTCTTTGACGATCGGCGAGCGCGATGTCGGAACGCTGATCGCCGTCTCCGGCGCGCAGGGGCTCGCGGTGGCTCGGATCGACAAAGTCGGCGCAGCCCTGGCGGCGCAGCAGCAGCCGACAGTGGGCGGACAGGCAGTCGCCGTGTCCCTGCCTGACTGGAGCGGACTGGACTGGCCCGCCGAGGCCGAAGACGCCCAATCATGATCGAGGCGCCTTCTCCTTCGCAACGCGCCTGGCAGCGGATGCTGTCGGGCCGCAGGCTCGACCTGCTCGACCCCTCGCCGCTCGACGTCGAAATCGTCGACATCGCCCATGGCCTGGCGCGCGTCGCCCGCTGGAACGGCCAGACGCATGGCGACCACGCCTTTTCCGTAGCGCAGCACAGCCTCATGGTGGAGGTCATCTACCGGCATGCGCATCCCGACGCCAAGCCAGCCGAACTGCTGATGGTTCTGCTGCACGATGCGCCGGAATATGTGATCGGCGACATGATTTCCCCTTCAAAGCCGTGGTGGGGGCGGCTACAAGTCGGTGGAAAAGCGGCTGGAAGCGGCGATTCACATTCGTTTCGGCCTGCCTCCGCATCCCTCCGCCACGTTGAAAGCCGAGATCAAGAAAGCGGACAAAGTATCGGCCTATTTCGAGGCCACGCAACTCGCTGGCTTCACGGCGGCGGAGGCGCGAAAATTCTTCGGCCAGCCCCGCGGCCTCACCGCCGACATGCTGCCGATCGACCCCCTGCCCGCCTTCGAGGCGCAAGCCGCCTTCATCGCGCGCTTCGCCGAAATCGATTCGTCGAGGAACGGATAATGCCCACCATCATCGTCTCTCCGCTCAAGACGATCGCCGAGATGGCCGCGCGGCATCAGGCGACGGAAATGATCAGCCTGATCGCGGAAAAACAGGATTTTCACCGCCCGGGCATCGTGCAGGCGTCTCGCCATTTGAAGCTTGCGATGAACGACATCGCCTTCGCCGGCAAGGATGGACTGATCGCGCCGCAAGAAAGCCATGTCGAGGCGATCATCGACTTCGCGCGGGGATGGGAACAGTCTGCGCCGTTGCTCGTTCATTGCTGGATGGGCGTGTCGCGCTCGCCCGCGGCCGCCCTGATCGCGGCGTTGGCCGTTTCGCCCAGCCTGGACGACGACGCGCTGGCGCAACAACTCAGAAAGGCCTCGCCACAAGCGACGCCGAATTCGCGATTGATCGAGATCGGCGACGCCGCATTGTCACGAGATGGTCGCCTCGTCGCAGCCGTCAGAAACATCGGCCGCGGAGCGGAATACAAAGGCGATGCGCCATTCGTTTTTTCTTGGAACGACGATTGATACTGCACTCCTTTTTGTTTAGATGAGCGCGCATACGTTGCAACGAGTAGTATTAATGCACCCTTATACAAGCCTTCCTGCATCTTCGTTCTGGCGTCCCTCTGTTGCCGATCTCAATGCGTTCGAGATAAAGGGCCTGTGGTCGCCAAAATTCAACATCAAGCCCCAGCACAAAGTTGCGACCTATGGTTCGTGCTTTGCCCAACACATTGGAAATGCGCTGCAAAGTCGAGGGTTTAATTGGCACATTGCTGAAAAACCCATCAGCAATATATCTCGTGAGCTTTCCAAGAAATATAATTATAACATTTTCAGCTCGAGAACGGGCAATATTTATACGACTTCCATTCTCAATCAGTGGGTTTCTTGGGCGAGTGGAGACGCTTCGCCGCCGGAGGAATACTGGAGTTCCGAGGGTCGAATTTACGATCCTTTTCGACCTACTGTCGAACCCGGTGGTTTTGAGTCCGTGGAAGAGATGCGCCTTTCGCGGGAAGAGACCATAAAGCGCTTCCGCGACTCGATCGTTCAATCTCAATTTTTCGTATTCACTTTGGGGTTGACCGAAAGCTGGGTGAACGCGGAGGGCGGCTATGAGTATCCGCTTTGCCCCGGCACGGTGAAGGGAGAGTTCGACGCCGACCGGCATGTATTTCGCAATCAGGATTACATGACAGTCCGCAACAATCTTGTTCAGGCGATTACCGCAATGCGGTCCCTCAACCCAAAATTGCGTTTTATCTTGACGGTTTCGCCCGTCCCATTGACTGCGACAGCCTCTGGGGAACATGTCGTCACGGCGACTATGTATTCAAAGTCTGTCCTGAGGGCCGTTGCGGGTCATATTTCAAATGTCCGACCCAACGTCGACTATTTTCCCTCTTATGAAATCATCAACAGCCCCGTCTTCAAGGGCGCTTTCTTCGAACCGAATATGCGAAGCGTCAGCGCCTTCGGCGTGGGTTTCGTGATGGACTCGTTTTTCCAGTCACTCTTCGAAAAATTCGGTGAAGTGGTCACGACCGCTGAACAGGACACGCGCGAAACAATTTCTGCCGATGTCGTTTGCGAGGAGCAACTGTTGAGCGCCTTCGGGGACAAGAAATGAAAATCGCTATCATCGGCAACAGCCATATCGCCGCGCTGAAAATGGCTTGGACCGAAGTGTCCACGGAATATGGCAAGCACAACATCACGTTCTTCGGCCATCGCGGCAATCGGATCGCCAATCTCGTTTTGCAAGACGGGATGCTTGTCGCCGAAGAGCGGAGCTTGCGACGCGGGCTCAAATTCACCTCCGGCGGAATCGGCCGCATCGATTTGAAAGCGTTTGACGCGTTCGTCGTGCATGGTATCGGCGTAGAGCCGTTTTATCTTCCTCCGGATCAATTCTTCAGCAACGGTTTCCGGACGCAAGCGGCCCATGACGTCATGGATAAAGCGCCGGCCATGAAACTCATTCAATCCATCCGCTCCGTGAGTGACCGTCCGGTTTTCGTCGGCCATGTTCCGCTCGCTGTCGCATCCGAGATTTCGGGAGACCAAAGCCCGGACGCCTTCTTCAACGGCATGAAATTCGCGGAAGACACGGTTTTCTCGAAGCTGAAGGCGCGACTGGTTTTGCAGCCGCCGGAGACGATCGTCAACGGACGAAACACCGATCCGATCTACAAGCAGGGATCGACCAGCCTCGCCGTCGGCGACGCCTGGGACAACACGCCTCATCGCACCATCGACCGGTTCCACATGAACGGCGAATATGGAAAGCGGTGGCTGGGAGCCTTCTTCGCTATGCTGTGAGCATGGCGTTATCTGCCAAGAAGGGAACCCGAAGGCTTCAAGAGCCGCGAACGAATTTATGGAGACGGTTGCCGGATCGTCCGGCTTCCGGCCACAAGCCCTACGGACCGCCCAGCAAGTTTCGGTCAGGCGACGATAAGGTCGTTTCCGTAACTCTCGGTGACGCGCGGACCACTCGCGAGCAATTGCTGCACGATCCTTCCGTGATCCAGCAGCATCAGGCGGATTTCGCGTTCGATCATCCGCACGGCGAGTTCGGGACCGATCACGGCGTTGTCGTTCATCTCCTCGAAGCGTAGTTGCGAGACGCTGACTAGACGCAAGTGTTCGTCCGGCAGTCGCTCGATCCGTTTCAGGAGCGCGAGACGCAGGAAGTCGTGGATGAACTTGTCGCCGTAGGCGGTGTCGCCTTTCAGCATGCCGTAGCAATAATAATCCCAAGCGCTGATCTGTCGTTCACCGGCATGGATCGTCATGCGAGAGAAACGCTTGCGGCCCATTTTGATCACCTTGCCGGCAATGGTCTTGACCGAATGCTGGGCGAAATCGTCCACAAGGCCTTGTAGACGCAGGCGGCGAATTCCACATCCTTCAATAGGAAGGTCGACAAGTGATCACTCCTTTCGCCACGCCCGTCATGATTCGCTCGTTCGAGCTTGATGAATTTATGACAACTGGCGGTGTTCGTTGACAATCCTCGATCAATCCTGCGCCAAGCCTGTGCACTGGCCTCAAATCTCATTTTGTTTCGGCCGCGGCGGGATAGCGGTCCTTCAAGCCAACGGCCGCCAGAACCCTCATGCGTCTCGTCAGCTGTACAGGCGAAGAATGTTCTGTGGTTGCTCGTTGGCGATCGACAGAGCGGACTGCCCCAGTTGCTGCCGCGTCTGCAGCGCGCTCAGCCGCGCCGAGACTGCATTCATATCCGCGTCGACCAGTTTGCCGACGCCGCGGTCCATCGCCTGGCCGAGATCGGCGTTGAATTCCGTCTGCAGATCGATTCGCTGTTGAAGCGCGCCCAGCGTCGCGGCGCGGCCGATCATCTTTTTGGTCATCGCGTCGACGACCGAAATCATATCGTCAATGTCGGCGTCGTCCGTCGCATTGATATCTCGATTTCGGCATGGCCCGCGCTGTTGACGCCGTTGAACAACACCCAATCCGTCGCGAGGCCCAGGCTGTCGGCGAATGCCGAATTGGTGACGATTCCACTCTCGCCCGTGACGTCGTCGACGATGTAGAACACCTGTTCCGTATCGGGCGCAGACGTCATGTCGTAGTCGATGGTGTTGACCGAAAGACCCATATTCAGGCTGCGGGTCAGCGATGCGATCACCTCTTGCGGCTCGTCTTGCCCCGCTTGGGTCATGTGCAGCCAGTTTTCGCCGGCGAAGGAGGATGCTTCCGCGATGCTGCGTACCTGGGCGCGCAGTTCGGACAGTTCCGCATTCACCTTGTCGCGATCTACGCCCGGTTCTCGCGCTGCGACGAGCTTCTGTTTGATGACGTCCATCACCTCTATGGCCTGCGCAAACCCCACGGACGCCGTATCGATCACCGCCGAACCGAAACCCAGTCCCTCCTGCACCGCCGTCAGGGCCCGGTTGTCCGACTTGATCGTGGTGGCGATCGACCAGTATGCGGCATTGTCGGACGACGTCGAGATTCTCAAGCCGCCGCTGGTTTGCGACTGCGCTCGCGCCAGGTCGACATCATTGGTTCTCAGCGCCCGCTGCGCGCCGATGGCGGCAGTATTCGTATGTAAGCTATACATGTTTTACTCAAATAATGGCGACGAAATACATTATGCTCGTAGTAAATTTTTATCGTGAATACCGTCTTAACGGTGGATTGCGATTAATCATATCCATTGGCCGTTTGCGCCGTTAAATGCGTGAATTGTGGGAATTTTGCCCCGACGCTTCCATTTTGCCCGTTCATGACTATGGTCCGCCCATCCCAAATAAGGACGAGAACACGCCATGCCCGCAGACATGAACCGCCTAGCCGCCACGATCGCTTCCGAGATCAACGCAAGGCCGCAACAGGTGCAGGCAGCCGTGGGTCTGATCGACGAAGGGTCGACCATTCCCTTCATCGCCCGCTATCGCAAGGAAGTGACGGGCGGGCTGGACGACACCCAGCTCCGCACGCTTTCCGAACGGCTGGTCTATCTGAGGGAAATGGAGGCGCGACGCGACACGATCCTCGACTCCATTCAAACCCAGGGCAAGATGACGGACGAACTCCGGCTCAAGATCCTGCAGGCGGACACCAAGGCGGTGCTCGAGGACATCTATCTTCCCTACAAGCCCAAGCGCCGCACCCGCGCCCAGATCGCCCGGGAGCGCGGCCTCGGTGCATTGGCGGAAGCGATCCTCGCCGATCGCGCGGCGACGCCCGCCAAGCTTGCCGAAGCCTTCGTCAAGGACGAGGTGACGGATGTGAAAATGGCGCTCGAAGGCGCGCGCGACATCATCGCCGAAGACCTGTCGGAAAACGCCGAACTCATCGGCCGGCTCAGGGGCCATATGCAGGCCCGCGCCGTGCTGGTGTCCAAAGTCGCCGACGCCAAGAAGGATAATGCGGAAAAATTCTCCGACTATTTCGACCACAAGGAACCCTGGGCCAAGGCGCCCAGCCATCGCGTGCTCGCCATGCTGCGCGGCTGGAACGAGGAAGTCTTGTCCGTGACGCTCGAGGTCGACGCCGACGATCTCTCGCCGATCAAGCCGGCTGAAGCGATCGTGGCGGCGGCGCTCGACACGCGCGGCAGCGGGCCAGGCGACCAATGGCTTCGCGACGCCGCGGGCTGGACCTGGCGCGTGAAGCTGTTCTCCTCGCTGTCGCTCGAACTCATCCGGGACATGCGCGAGCGCGCCGAGGAAGAGGCCATCCACGTCTTCGCCCGCAATCTCAAGGATTTGCTGCTGGCTGCGCCCGCAGGCATGCGCCGCGCCATCGGGCTCGATCCGGGCATCCGCACCGGCGTGAAGGTGGCGGTGGTCGACGAGACGGGCAAGCTGCTCGACACATCCACCGTCTACCCGTTCCAGCCACGCAACGACTTGATGGGCGCGCAGACCGAGATCGCCAGCCTAATCCGCAAGCACAAGGTCGACCTCATCGCCATCGGCAACGGAACGGCAAGTCGCGAGACCGAAAAGCTGGTGGCCGACCTGCTGGGAAAATTGCCGGCGCCCAAGCCGACCAAGGTGATCGTTTCGGAAGCCGGCGCGTCGGTCTATTCGGCGTCGGAACTGGCGGCAAAAGAATTTCCGCAGCTCGACGTGTCGCTGCGCGGCGCGGTCTCCATCGCGCGGCGCCTGCAGGATCCGCTCGCGGAGCTGGTCAAGATCGAGCCGAAATCGATCGGCGTCGGCCAGTACCAGCATGACGTCGACCAGGGCAAGCTCGGTCGATCGCTGGACGGCGTCGTCGAAGACGCGGTGAACGCCGTGGGCGTCGATCTCAACACCGCATCGGCCCCTCTGCTCTCGCGTGTATCCGGCCTGAACCAGACGCTTGCGACACTGATCGTCGCCCATCGCGACGAGAACGGCGCGTTCAAAAGCCGTAAGGAGTTGATGAAAGTGCCGCGGCTCGGCGCCCGCACGTTCGAGCAATGCGCGGGCTTTCTCCGCATCGCCAACGGCAAGGAGCCGCTCGACGCCTCCTCCGTGCACCCGGAAGCCTATGACGTCGCCCGCAGGATCGTCGCTGCCTGCGGCCGCGATCTGCGCAGCATCATGGGCGACAGCGCAACGCTGAAAAAGCTCGATCCGCGCCAGTTCATCGACGACAAATTCGGCCTTCCTACCGTCAAGGACATCATCGCCGAACTGGAAAAGCCGGGTCGCGACCCGCGCCCGGAATTCAAGACCGCGACATTCGCCGACGGTATCGAGGAAATCAGCGACCTCCGGCCGGGCATGATGCTGGAAGGCACGGTCACCAATGTCGCCGCCTTCGGCGCCTTCGTCGATATCGGCGTGCATCAGGACGGGCTGGTGCATGTGTCCGAACTCGCCGACCGTTTCATCAAGGATCCGCATGAGGTCGTAAAAGCCGGCGACATCGTCAAGGTGCGGGTGGTGGAGGTCGACGCCAAACGCAAACGCATCGCACTGTCGATGAAGAAGGAGGCGAGCGGCCCGCGCGAACCGCGCGAAGACCGCAATCGCGGCGGTTCGGCCGGCGCCAATTACCGGCAGGCTGCGCCGAAGCAGCCGCAGCCGAGCCAGGGCGCCTTCGGCGCTGCGTTGATGGAAGCGATGAAGAAAAATGATGCCGGAGCGGGCGGCGGCCGCGCCGCCCACCCCGGAAAGTTGCCGGCCGCGCGCACCTACACGGGGCCGTAAATGTTCCGAATTATTGGCGAATCGTCGTCCTCGCTGCGGAACGATCAGCCGACGTCGTGCGTTTCCTCGCCGTCCATTAGCGGACACTTAAGAGGAGATTTTTCCATGGCGGACACGATGACCCTGCACACATATAGGGACGGAGACGGCATTGTCGCCGCTCAGCCCGCAATCAACAAGGTTTCCTGGGGCGCGGTTTTCGCAGGCGTGGCGATTGCCCTGACCGTGCAGTTGCTGATCAATCTCCTGGGAGCCGGCGTCGGGGCGGCGATCATCGACCCCACGACGACGGACAATCCCGGCGCCGGCGCATTCTCGACCGGCGCGGCCGTCTGGTTTGTCGCCAGCGGCCTGATCGCCTCCTTCCTCGGCGGTTATGTCGCAAGCCGCATGTCAGGACGCTCGCTCCGCTCGATCGGAGGCCTGCATGCCCTGACGAGCTGGGCCGTGACGACGCTGGTGATCGTCTATCTGCTGACGACCTCGGTCGGCGCCTTGATCGGCGGGGCGTTCACCGGGCTGAGCTCGATCGTCTCGGGCGCCGGCTCCACCGTGTCGGCGGCGGCAGGGGCCGCGGCTCCGGCAGCGCTCAACACGGTCGCCAATCCGATGGCCGCGATCGAGCAGCGCATCCGCGAGGCGAGCGGCGGCAACGATCCCGCAGCGCTACGCGACATGGCGGTGACCTCCATGCAGGCGCTGTTGACGGGTGATCAGGCCAAGGCCGAGGAAGCCCGCGAACAGGCGGCGAATGCCTTGGCCCGCGCCCAGAACATCCCGGTCGAACAGGCCCGCCAGCAGGTGCAGACCTATGAAACCCAGTACCGGGACGCCATGGCGGCCGCCAAGCAACAGGCCGCGGACGCAGCCCAGACGGCGACCAAGGCGATTTCGGCCGGAGCGGTGCTCTCGGTGATCGCGCTCGCCCTCGGCGCCCTCGCCAGCTGGTTTGGCGGGTTCATCGGCGCCGGCGCCAATCGTCGGCTGGAAAACGACATGGTCGTGGTTCGCTGAGAGCCTGTCCTGATGAGGGAGGCCGCGCTCGTCGCGGCCTTTCTCTTTATATGGAAGATATGCAGATCAGCGCCGCCAGACGCCTTTGCCGGAAAGCCTGACGCGGTCATGCGGTCGGGTAAAGTCAATCAGCGGGCCCTTCGGCACTATACGCGTCGGATTGACGTGGGCGATGGAATAATAGCCAGCCTTGATGTCGGTAATCGACACGGTCTCGGCAATGCCGTCCCATTGATAGAGTTCGCGGGCATAGGCGGCGAGGTTGGGATAGTCCTCGATCCGGCGCAGATTGCACTTGAACGCGCCGACATAGGCGACATCAAAACGGATCAGCGTCACGAACAGCCGAATGTCGGCCTCGGTCATAAACTCTCCGGCCACGTAACGATGTTCGCCGAGATGCGCTTCCAGCTTGTCCAGCGTCTCGAACAGCGCCGTGACGGCGGCGTCGTAGGCGCTCTGCGTCTTGGCGAATCCCGCTTTGTAGACGCCGTTGTTGACGGTGTTGTAGATGAGCGCGTTCCAGCGGTCGATCTCGGCCCTGAGCGGTTCCGGATAGAAATCCAGGCGATTGCCGGTCAGCCCGTCGAATGCGGTGTTCAGCATGCGGATGATGTCGGCGGATTCGTTGTTGACGATCCGGCCTTCCTTGCGGTCCCAGAGCGCCGGCACCGAGACCTTGCCGGAATAATGGGGATCGGAAAGTGTATACAGCTGGTGCTGATAGGAGATGGCGGGGCTGCCCTCGCCCGTATCCTGCGGTTCGGGATATTCCCAGCCATTGTCAGTCATCGCGCCTGCGGCGATCGAGACCGGCATCAGTTGCCCGAGACCTTTGAGATTGCGCATCATGAAGGTGCGCGACGCCCAGGGGCAAAGCCGGGAGATGAACAGCTGAAACCGGCCCGGCTCGGCTTTTACGCCACGCTGCCCTTCCGGCCCCGGTCCGCCATCGGCGGTCAACCAGTCCCGAAATTTGGTCGGTTCGCGATGGAAGACGCCGTTTTTCATCTCGTTGGCGGCGACGTCGTCATTGACCCATTTTCCGTCGATCAGCTGCGGCATGATCCAATCCTCGCATCGGCGCACGGCGCCGTTGATGATACCAGCCTGCAATGGACGCAAATGCACCGGCGGACAAGCCGGCGGACGGTTGACGCTTCGTTGCGAAAAGCGAGGCTTATGGGGTATCGGGAGGGTAGAGCTGGGCGGCGTGGAGGAGGTTGGCGATAACGACAGTGGCGCCATCGATTCTGTACACAACGATATAGGACGTTCCAGTGACACCAAGTTCCCGGGTGTCGCGCGTTTTGCCATTCGGTCCCAATTCAGGAAAATGCCGAAGCTGACGTACTCCTTAATATTCTGGCCCTCAGCCTAAGCGCCGCGGCGCGATCAATGCGGTAAACATACGCGGTGAGTTGGGGAAGTTCCGAAGAAGCGATATCGGACCACCGAATACTCACTTCAATCCGGCTCCACGATCGAGGCGGTCAATCAGTTCTTCAACCATAGCCTCGACTTCTTCCTGAGTATGGAAAATCGCATCGGGACGGCGAATGTAATCCAGCCCCTCGTGCACTTTGCGCCGGAACCAGGCGTCATATTCCGCCTGCTCCTCGGCGGTCAGCGTCTCCTGCGGCCCCCACACGGCTTCATCCCAGGCCTCGTCATCCTCGGCAGGCGCGCGCGAGAGGCGATTGCGGTTCTTCGTTGAAACCATCGGACCGGGCATGGCTTGATCTCCCATTCGGCCACTATAAGCCATCATGCAGCGGAGGCAAAATACGCGCCCAGATTGTCCCTGGCGCTATTTGGTGAAGTCGAGACCCATTTCGCGGAAGCGCTCGGGGTCGTCGCCCCAGTTTTCGCGCACCTTGACGAACAGGAAGAGATGCACGGGCTGTTCGAGGATTTCGGAGATCTCCTTGCGCGCCGCCGTCGAGATGGCCTTGATGGCCTCGCCGCCCTTGCCGAGCGCGATCTTCTTCTGGCTGTCGCGCTCGACATAGATGACCTGCTCGATGCGCACCGAGCCATCCTTGCGCTCTTCCCACTTCTCCGTCTCGACATGCGAGGCGTAGGGCAGTTCCTGATGCAGGCGCAGGAAGAGCTTTTCGCGGGTGATTTCCGCCGCCAGCTGCCGCATCGGCAGGTCGGAGATCTGGTCTTCGGGATAGTACCAGGGGCCCCTCCGGCAGCGCCGCGGAGAGATAGTTCATCAGGTCGTCGCAGCCGGCGCCTTTGAGCGCCGAGATCATGAAGGTGGCTTCGAAATCGACCATTTCATTGGCGGCCTGGGTCAGCTCGAGAAGGGCTTCATGGCGGACCTGGTCGATCTTGTTGAGCAGCAGGATTTTCGGCTGTTTGACGTCCTTCAACGCTTCCAGGATCTTCTCAGCGTCGCCCTTGATGCCGCGTTCGGCGTCGATCAGGAGCACGATGATATCGGCGTCCTTGGCGCCGCCCCAGGCGGTGGTCACCATGGCGCGGTCCAGCCGACGACGCGGCTTGAAGATGCCGGGCGTGTCCATGAAGACGATCTGGGCATTGTCATGGATGGCGATGCCGCGGATGATGGCGCGGGTGGTCTGGACCTTGTGCGACACGATCGACACTTTGGCGCCCACCAGGCGGTTGACGAGCGTCGATTTGCCGGCATTGGTGGCGCCGATCAGGGCGACGAAGCCGGAGCGGGTCGGGGCGGCGGTCTCCGCAGCGCGTTCAGAGTCTTCCATTATTTTTCCAATCCGTTGAGAGCGGGCTCCGGAGCCCAGACGCCTTCACGCTCCAGCATTTTGCGCGCGGCGACCTGTTCGGCGGCGCGCTTGGAGCGATCCACGCCTTTTTCGGGAGCGAGATCGCCGATTTCGACGAGCACCGTGAATTCGGGGGCATGATCGGGGCCGCTGCGGTCCTCGATCCGATAGGTGGGGGCGAAACCGAATTTCTGATGCGCCCATTCCTGCAACTCGGTCTTGGGATCGCGGCGCATGGGTTCGGCGCGCGTCGCCCGGTCGCTCCATTGCCGCAGGACGAAGCCGCGCGCGGCCTCCAGTCCCCCATCGAGATAGATGGCGGCGATCAGGCTCTCCACCACGTCGGCGCGGACGTTCTTCATCCGCTCCCCTGTGATCTTCTTGAGGTCGGCGCCAGTGCGGATATAGCGGTGTAACTCCATGAGATCGGCGATTTCGGCGCAGGCTTCGGCGGAGACGAGTTTGTTCAGCCTGACCGACAATTCGCCCTCGGCGGCAGTCTTGTAGGTGGTGAACAGCAATTCGGCGATGCACAGGCCGAGCACGCGATCGCCGAGAAACTCCAGCCGCTCGTAATTGCCGCCCTTGGCGACGCGGGCGCTGGAGTGGGTCATCGCCCGCTCCAGCCGGTTCTTGTCGTTGAAGCTATAGCCGATGAGGGCTTCCAGCCTGTCGCGTTCGTCAGGCGAGATGACCGACTTCCGGCTCATTTGATCGCCTTGAAGAAACGTTCGTAGCGGAGATTGGCCGGCCATTTCCAGACATGCAGGAACGGGGTGCGGTTGGCGATGGAGAAGATGATGAAGCTCGCGCGACCGACCAGATTTTCTTCCGGCACGTAGCCGACGCCGAAACGGCTGTCGGCGGAGTTGTCGCGGTTGTCGCCCATCATGAAATAGTGCTTGGCGGGAACGGTGAAGACCTGGGTGTGTCGCCCTCGCCGGTCGGCGTCAGGTCGAGCGTATCGAAGCTCACGCCGTTGTCGAATGTTTCACGGAACACCGGCACGCCCTGATAATCGCGGCTATACTGCACGCCCACGCCTTCGGTGTCTTCCTCGTCGGTGGTGAAGGTGCCGTCTTCCTTGCGCTCCACCGGCTTGTCGTTGATGAAGAGCACATCGCCCTTGACCTGGATACGGTCGCCGGGCAGGCCGACAACGCGCTTGATATAGTCGATCGACGGATCGCTCGGCAGGCGGAAGACGACGACGTCGCCGCGCGCCGGCTCGCCGCCGAACAATCGTCCCTCGAACCAATCCGGGTTATAGAGCGGCAAGGAGTAGCGCGAATAACCATAGGAAAATTTATTCACCAGCAGGTAGTCGCCGATCAGCAGGGTCGGCATCATCGAGCCGGAGGGGATGGTGAAAGGCTGGAGCAGAACCGTACGGATGACGCCGGCCAGCAGAAACGCCTGGAACAGGACGACAATGGTTTCCCAGAAGGCGTTTTTCTCTTCCGGCTTGCGATGTTCGGTCACGCTCATTCATTCCTCTTGACATCCGCCCGCCCAAACCTGGCGTCGGTTTTTGCTCTGTCTAGCTCTTTCCCCCGGCGGCGGCAAGCTTTGCACCCCATGGCGGCGCGTTCAGGCTGCTTCCGGCACGGCTTCGATGATCACGAAGGCTTGAGCCAGGGGAAAATCGTCGGTGATGGTGATGTGGATGACCGGTGTGTGTCCATTCGGCACAAGCGTCGCAAGTCGTTCGGCCGCTCCGCCGGTCAGCTTCATGGTCGGCTTGCCGCCGGGAAGGTTGACGACGCCCATGTCTTTCCAGAGAACACCCTGGGCGAGGCCGGTGCCGAGCGCTTTCGAGCAGGCCTCCTTGGCGGCGAAACGCTTGGCGTAGGACGCGGCGCGATTCTTGCGGCCATCCGATTTCGCCCGCTCGATATCGGTGAAACACCGTTTGACGAACCGCTCTCCAAATCGTTCGAGCGTCTTCTCCACCCGCCTGATGTCGATCAGGTCGCTGCCGATGCCGATGATCATTGTCCGTCCTTCTTGCCGTTCGCGCGGTGTTTCCTCGCGACAGGACATAGGCGCGGAACGGGGCGCATGCAACGCGCCGGCAATTTCGAACGGCGAAATTCCTCACGCGACAGCCGATCGGACAAAAAATAAGGCCGGCGCGGGCGCCAGCCTGATGTCGTCGGGAGACTTGCTCCCAGCCTCGAACTTCACTCAGAGGAAGTTGACGGCGCGGTTGCGGAACATGCCGCGGTCCACCTGGCGCTGGCGGTATTCGAGATCGATGCGGTCCGCCGCAGCATTCAGGTAAGCCATTTCGCGATCTTCCACCGAGGGACCACGCAGACGATTGGCAATCTTAGACATATAGCCGAACATTGGAAACTCCTTTGCTTCCCGTTGTTCCTCCCTATCGAAGACTAAGATAGTTCATCTGCTGCAGCGCACAAGTTTCCTTTCATTGACGCTGCCATGCAACAAAAGCATGCCTGGTTAAAACTGATTAAAATACGCGCGATATCCGCTCGACAACGGGGCAGAATGCCGGTTTTTCCGGCGCTCCGCCCTGTATCTCAGTCGAAGACCCGCTTGACGGTCGAGACGCATTGAAGATCCTTGAGCTGCGCCAGGAGATGGCTGAGCTGCCGCAGATCCCAGACCTCGACGTCGATCGCCATTTCGGTGAAGTCGGAGGCGACGCGGACCATGGACATGGTGCGGATATTGACATCCGCCGTGCCGATCGCTTGGGCGATGGTCGCCAGCGTGCCGGGCTCGTTGATGGCGTTGATCAGGATGCGGGCGACGAAGCGCGCCTTGTTGGCTTCGTCGAGATCCCAGCGGATATCGATCCAGCGCTCGGGCAGTTCGTCGAACTTCTGAAGCGCAGGCGACTGGATGGGATAGACGGTGATGGCGTGATCGCCGTCGTGAATGCCGACGATTCTATCGCCGGGCACCGCGCCGGATGGCGCAAAATGTACTTCGATGTCACGCGACAGACCCCGGAACAGTTCCGGACCCGGCTCGTTGCCGTCGGATGCGGCGTCCACGCGTTTCTTCTGACCCTCCGGGATCTTGAAGATCATGCCTTGGGCGCTGCGAACGTTGAACCAGCCTTCTTCGTTGCTTTTGACGGTGACGCGTTCGTCCTGGTAATCCGGGAAACAGGCCTTGAGCACGTCGAGCGACGACATCTCGCCGCGGCCGACGGCGGCGATGGCGTCCTCGACCTCCTTATGGCCGAGGCGATGCAGCGACGGCTTCATCACGTCGCGCGAGAAGACCTTGCCGGCGCGCTCGAACGTGCGCTCCAGGATACGCTGACCGAGACCCGCATATTGCTTGCGAATGGCGAGACGCGTCGCGCGGCGGATGGCCGAGCGCGCCTTGCCGGTGACCACGATCTCCTCCCAGGCGGCGGGAGGAACCTGTACGCCCGAGCGGATGATCTCGACCTCGTCGCCATTGGCGAGCCTCGTCACCAGCGGCATGATGCGGCCGTTGATCTTGGCGCCCACGCAGGTGTCGCCGATATTGGTGTGGACCGCATAGGCGAAATCGATGGGCGTCGCGCCGCGCGGCAGGGCGATGAGCTTGCCCTTCGGCGTGAAGCAGAACACCTGATCCTGGAACAGTTCGAGCTTGGTGTGCTCGAGGAACTCTTCGGGATTGTCGCCTTCCGCCAGCGATTCGATCGTCAGGCGCAGCCAGGAATAGGCGTTGGACTGGCGATTGGCGCCCTCCCCGCCCTGGCTGTTGGCTCCGTCCTTGTAGAGCGTGTGCGCGGCGATGCCGTATTCGGCGATCTCATGCATCCGCATCGTGCGGATCTGCAGTTCGATACGCTGGCGGGCGGGACCGACGATGGTCGTATGGATCGACTGATAGTCGTTCTGTTTGGGCGTCGAGATATAATCCTTGAACCGGCCCGGCACGACGCGCCAGCGCGTATGGACGATGCCCAGCGCCTTGTAGCAGTCCGGCACCTGATCGACGATGACTCTGAAGCCGTAGACATCCGACAGTTGCTCGAAAGACAGCGACTTCGACTGCATCTTGCGGAAGACCGAATAGGCCTTCTTCTGACGACCCTTGACGTAAGCCTTGCCGAGGCCGTTGACGTTGAGGAGTTCCGTCAGCTCCTGTTCGATGCGCTGGACGAGATCGGCATTGCGTTCCGACAGTTCCTCCAGTCGCCGCGAGATCGTCGCATGCGCTTCCGGATTGATATGGCGGAAGGACAGCTCTTCGAGCTCTTCGCGCATGTCCTGCATACCCATGCGGCCGGCCAGCGGCGCATAGATGTCCATCGTCTCCTCGGAAATGCGGGCTCGCTTTTCCTGGGTCATATGGTCGAGCGTGCGCATATTGTGCAGGCGGTCGGCCAGTTTGACCAGCAGAACGCGCACGTCGTCGGAAATGGCGAGCAACAGCTTGCGCAGATTTTCCGCCTGCTTTGCTTTGCGGGAAACGAGATCGAGTTTCTTGATCTTGGTCAGTCCCTCGACCAGACGACCGATGTCCTCGCCGAACATGCGATCGATTTCGTCACGGGTCGCCGAAGTGTCTTCGATCGTGTCATGCAGAAGCGCGACCGCGATGGTCGATTCGTCCAGATGCATGTCTGTCAAGATGGCGGCCACTTCGAGCGGATGCGAGATATAGGGATCGCCGCTGGCGCGCTTTCTGCAGGCCATGCTTCTGCATGGCGTAGACATAAGCCTTGTTCAGAAGCGCTTCGTTCACATCCGGCTTGTATTTCTGGACGCGCTCGACGAGCTCGTATTGGCGCATCATGAAGGGCGGCTCCCGCAAAAACAAAGATAGCGCCGATCTCGAGACCGGCGCCTGATTCTATAAACACAACGCATGTCGCACGGGCCTTTATTGCAGGCCGATGGCTAGCGAAGGATTAATAGTCGTCGTTCTTCTCCGGCGGGACGAGACCTTCGATGCCGGCGAGCAGCTCTTCTTCCGACATCTGGTCGAAATTCAGCGTATCGGGCTGATCCTCGTCCTCATCGCCGACATCGGCGGCGCTCTCGGTCGACAGCAGCGACGACGCATCGGGTTCCGGCTCGTCGACTTCCACATGCTTCTGAAGCGAATGGATGAGATCTTCCTTCAGATCGCCCGGAGAGAGCATCTCGTCGGCGATTTCACGCAGAGCCACCACAGGATTCTTGTCGTTGTCGCGATCGATGGTGATCGGCGCGCCCTGAGAAATGAGGCGGGCGCGATGGCTCGCCAACAAAACCAACTCGAAACGATTGTCGACCTTGTCGATGCAATCTTCTACCGTGACGCGGGCCATTGCCTGTCCTTATTCGTTTTCCACAGATGTCAAGCCCGTGGCGTTACAGTTTTTACGCGGCGATTTCAAGATGGCCGGTTGAGGACGCCGCATATTTTGTGAAATCCTAAAAAAGCTCGATTCCAGCGCAATCAAGGTTCAGGTCAGGTAGATCTCCTGTTTTTAGACCTGCATGAGATCTTCAGCGCCCCGACGAGAAATCTCTTTTCGCCCGATACGCCGACGCCGTCGTCTCCACCGGGAAAAAATACCAATATAACGGAGAATGAACCACCACCCTTACTCTCGAAACAATGATGATTTCATAACCCGGAGGCCTCTATATTTTAGTTCCTATCTGATTTGCGATGGAGTATTGTGAAAGAGACACGACTTGCGGGTCTGCCGTTTTCTCAGCTCGCGCAGTTCACAAAACTGCGTCTTCCGGATTTCGCGCGCCAAGAGCAAAAGAAAGGATGCTCTCGGCCCGGCATAGGCCAAAAGTTTATCGAACCCAGTTCCCCGACGCCAAATAATCCTTGGAAAGCGGCTGTTAATAAATTAAAAAGACTCTTATATGAATGATTCATAAAATACTTGAATTATTCAGAGGAAGCTATAGGGCTGCGGTCTATCAGGTAGATCGTTGCGATGCTGCAACCGAACAGGAATAAACATGTTTGATCCGCGCGAAAAAATTGCGTTATTTATCGATGGAGCCAACCTTTACGCCGCCTCCAAAAGTCTCGGATTTGATATCGATTATCGGAAACTCCTCAAGGCTTTTCAGAAACGCGGTTACCTCTTGCGGGCCTATTATTATACAGCTCTGATCGAGGATCAGGAATATTCCTCTATTCGCCCGCTGATCGACTGGCTCGATTACAATGGCTACAAAGTGATCACGAAGCCGGCCAAGGAATTCACCGACTCGCTCGGCCGACGCAAGATCAAGGGAAACATGGATATCGAACTGGCGATCGACGCCATGGAGCAATCCGAAGTCGTCGATCACCTGGTGATTTTTTCCGGCGACGGCGATTTCACCACGCTGGTCGAAGCCCTTCAGCGCAAGGGCCGCAAAGTTTCGGTCGTTTCGACCATGTCCACCCAACCGCCGATGATCGCCGACGATCTTCGCCGCCAGGCCGATCATTTCATCGATCTTGTGACGCTGAAGGCCGAAGTGGGCCGCGACCCCTCCGAACGCGCGCCGCGTCCGGCTCCGGAGCCGGTCAACGAGGATGTCGACCTCTAAACCGGACACACCGTGTCATGACGAAAGGGCGCCGAGGCGCCCTTTTCCATTCCTAACCTATGCGCGACGATACGGCGACGGGAAGCTCACCCGATCAGCCGTGATCGCGCAGCAGACGGCCCTTCTGACGGTCCCAGTCCCGCTGCTTTTCGGTTTCGCGCTTGTCGTGAAGTTTCTTACCCTTGGCCAGCGCCAGTTCCAGCTTCGCCCTGCCCTTGTCGTTGAAATAGACCTTCAACGGAACAAGCGTCATGCCCTCGCGAGTAATGGCGATGCGGAGCCGGTTGATCTCCTTGCCCGACAGCAGGAGTTTACGCGGCCGGCGCGGCGCGTGATTGAAGCGATTGGCTTGCAGATATTCTGGAACGTAGGAATTGATCAGCCAGATCTCGCCATTCTCGTCGCTGGCGTAGGATTCGGCGATATTCGCCTTGCCCTCGCGCAAAGACTTGACCTCGGTGCCGGTCAGCATCAAGCCCGCTTCATAGGTATTGACGATCTCGAAATTGAAGCGGGCCTTGCGGTTCTCCGCCACGATCTTCTTGATCGGCGTGGGTCTGCCTTTGTGTGTCATCTCACGCCATCAGATCGGCATGCCGCAGCGCGTTGTCAAGGGCAGCTTCTGTGGCCGGTTCGAGCGTCGGCACCAATGGCGAGCGCACGGCGCGGCTCATGCGGCCGAGCTTGGACAGCGCATATTTTGCGCCGCAGACACCGGGCTCCATGAAGATGGCCTTGTGCAGCGGCATCAGCCGGTCCTGAAGCTCGAGCGCGCGGGCGTAATCACCGGCCAGCGTCGCCGCCTGGAACTCGGCGCAGAGCTTCGGCGCGACATTGGCGGTGACGGAAATACAGCCGACGCCGCCATGGGCGTTGAAGCCGAGCGCGGTCGCGTCTTCTCCGGACAGTTGGATGAATTCCTTGCCGCAGGAGATGCGCTGCTCGGACACGCGTTCGATCTTGCCGGTGGCGTCCTTGACGCCGACGATGTTGTCATAGGCGCCAGCGAGATGGCCCATGGTCTCGGGCGTCATGTCGATCACCGAGCGGCCGGGGATATTGTAGATGAAGATCGGCAGGCTCACCGCTTCGGCGATCGCGGAATAATGCGCGATCAAGCCTTTCTGGGTGGGCTTGTTGTAATAAGGCGTGACGACGAGAAGCGCGTCGGCGCCGGCCTTTTCGGCATGACGCGCGAGTTCGATCGCCTCGGTGGTGTTGTTCGATCCCGCTCCGGCAATGACCGGAACGCGGCCCTTGGCGATCTCGACACAGAGTTCCACCACCCGCTTGTGTTCCGCATGGCTGAGCGTCGGCGATTCGCCCGTCGTGCCCACGGGCACGAGGCCGGCGCTGCCTTCGGCGATCTGCCATTCGACATGCGCTGCGAAACTGGCTTCATCGACGCCGCCATCCTCAGCGAACGGCGTCAAAAGTGCGGGAATGGAACCCTTGAACATCTACTGAACTCCTCATCGGCCGACCGGCCCATTCTTTAGCCGCAATCGCTTTTTACGGGTTGTCGGACCATATAGAAGCTGGCACATCGCAGCAAGACGAATAGGCGCGCCATAACCGGCTTTTGATGTCGCAGAAAGTTGATTTCATCGGCATTAACCAAGGATTTACCAGACTGACGGCTGATAGATCTCAGCAAGTCCGATACGGACGTCGGACGCGGCGGAGCCAGTGACATGAAGCGCGCCTTCATCGCCATTCTCGTTTGCACGGCCGGCGCCGGCGCCGTGGCCGGCCTCATCGGCGGGCGGGTGAAACCAGCGGCCGCGCCGCCCGACGAGATTTCGACGACGCTTTCGCTCCCTCATCCCAAGACAACTCCGCCGGCGGTGAAATCCGAACGCATCGCCCCGGCAAACCCTCTCCCGCAGATCGATGAACCAGCAAGCGCGACGGCACCGGACCTGTTCGTCGGGTCGGCCAGCGACATGTTGCGCGCGGGCTTTCGCGCCCTGCAAACGCGCGACACCCTTTCGGCCATCGCTTTTCGCGACCGCCTGGCCACCGGCGGCGTCGAGTGGAAGACGCTGACATGGGCCATTGCGGTGTCCGGCCAGACGGCGACGCCGAGTTCGGAACTGGTCATGGCGAAGTCTGCGCTGAAGGGATGGCCAGCGCTGGACGACATCGAAGAAAACCTCGAAAAGGCGTTGTTTCGCGAGAATGCTCCGCCTCGACGGGCGGCCGAGATGATCGGCGCGGAAGGTCCGAAGAGTATCGAGGGCGACATTCTGGTGATCCGAGCCAGGATCGAGGCTGGCGACGAGGCAGGAGCACGGACCCGGCTGCAGGCTTTATGGAGCGACCGTGTTTTCGATGTCGAGACGGAGGATCGACTTCTCAGCGAATTCGGCGACCGTTTGAACGTCGGGGATCACAAGGCCAGGCTGGTCAGGCTGCTCTATGCGGAAAAATTCGGCCAGTCCGCCCGCTTCGCCACCTTGGGAAAAGCGGAGCCGCTCGCCAAGGCGTTTATCGCCGTGATCCGGCGCGACAAGAAAGCGGGCGACCTGCTCGAACAGGCGCGCGGCGGCTTCGACAAAGAGCCAGCGTTTCTGTTCGTGGCCGCCAAGCAGGCTCGGTTCGAACGCCGCTTCCGCGAGGCGGCCCGCTTTTGTCCACCGCGCCGAAGGATCAGGCTCGCCTGGTCGATCCCGGCGCATGGTGGGTGGAGAGGCGCATCGTCAGCCGCATGCTGTTCGAACAGGGCCGGCCGGCGGACGCCTATGAACTCGCCGCGGCGCATCCGTCCGTACAGCCAACCGATATCGTCGAGGCGGAATTTCATGCAGGCTGGTACGCCCTACGGGGACTGAAGGACGCCCGGAAGGCAAAGCCGCACTTCAACGCCATTCTCGCCGCCAGCCCGAGAGCGCATGATCAGGCGCGGGCCTATTACTGGCTCGGACGCGCCGCGGAAACCGCCGGCGACAGCGACGCCAAAACCCTGTTCGCAAAGGCGTCCGACTATCCGGCAACTTTTTACGGTCAGTTGGCCGCCTCACGCATCGGCGTCGCCATACATCCCCAGCAGCGGTATCGTCCGCTGGCGGACATCGTGTCCCTGATGAAAAGTCGGCCCGAAATGCAGGCGATCGACCTCATGCTGCAATGCGGCCAGGACGGGAGGGCGCGCCGGCTCTATCTCGCCTTGGCCCGGACGCTCGAAAGCCCGACCGAATTGCAGGCGTTGGCCGACTCGGCATTGAGCGCGCAGGGGCCGGTCTTGGCGCTGGCGATCGGCAAGGCGGCGCTCAATCAGGGGCACGATCCGGGAATGGCCGCCTTCCCGCTCGGCGCCATTCCCGACAGCGCCGATATCTCCGGGGCCGGAAAGGCGCTCGCCTATGCGATCGCCCGCCAGGAAAGCGCCTTCAACCCCAAGGCCGTCTCGCCTGCCGACGCGCGCGGACTGTTGCAAATCCTTCCGTCCACCGCCAAGACGCTCGCCGCCCGGCACCAACTCGCCTGGGCGGAGGAGAAACTGACCGAAGACGCAGGCTATAACGCGACGCTCGGCTCGCATTATCTCGGCGAGCAGATTGACAAGTTCAGGGGATCCTACATTCTCACTTTCGCCGCTTACAACGCCGGCCCGGGGCGAATTCCGCAATGGATCAAGCGTTACGGCGACCCGCGCAAGATGAAGCTGGACGAGGTCGTCGACTGGATCGAAGCGATTCCATTTCAGGAGACGCGCGATTACGTGCAGAAGGTGATGGAGAACTATCAGGTTTACAAGGCGCTGCTCAACCAGCCGGCGGATATCGGAATCGACCTCACGGCGGGTCGAAAATAAGGCCATCGCCAACTGTGGCGCCCGGCTAAACTCTCGCGTTTCTCTCTCGACCAACAGCTTCTGGCCTGCATGAACAACGGGCCATCGTCCTCGGCGATGGTCTTCATACGAAACACGCTTCAGACTCGTATCAAAGCAGGTCAGGTGGAGGCCGGCTGATCGCCTCTTTGCGGAGGCTGCCATCCTCTTGCAGCATATCGGCATCCACAGCGCCTCGGACCTATGTCCAATTCAATTCCGGATGCATGACGCGCACGACCGCGGCCTCACCGCTCCGCCCATTCAAAAAAACAAAAACCCCGGCGTGAGCCGAGGGTTTCGAGACCGACCTTGCGGCCGGCCTGAAAGTCCAATCCCAGAAGGATTAGAACGTGCGCTGGAAGCGGATCATGCCGTTCCACTGGTCGCCGTCGGCGAGACGGTTGTCGAAGGACGTGTAGGTGACTTCCGGCTGGATCAGGAGACCAGCAACCGGGTTCCACTTGACGTTGGCGGCGATCGCCAGGGTGTCCTTGTCGGTGCCAGCAACCTGAGCGTTGAAGCCGAGGTCGTCGGAAACCTTGTAGCCGACGCCGGCCCAGGCAGCCCAGTCACCCCAAGAAGCGCCGGAAGCGTCGCCAGGAGCGTAGTTGTTGACGTTCTTGCCCGAAGACGACCAGGCGGCCATCACGAAGGCAGAGAAGGCGCCGAAGTTGCCGTCGACACGACCCTTGATCGCACCTTCGTCACGACGCTCGTCGTAACCGCCGACCACGGTGACGCCGAAGGAGCCAGCCGAGTAGCCGACGCCGCCGGTGACGTTCGGGATGTAGTCTTCGCCGTTGCGAACGCGAGCGCCAACCAGGATGTCGTCGGCTTCGAGACCGAGGCCGACCTTGAGGCCAGCGCCGTTGTCGTAGACGTAGTTGATCTGGTTGACTTCGAACTGGCCGTAGGAGACCACGTCGTCGTTGATGATGTCGCCAGCGTAGCCGGTCATCGTCGTGAAGAGCGAGTCAGCCAGACCGACGGTGAAGCCGGCGATCGAGATGTTAGCGGCAACGAGGCTGGTGTTGGTGCCGACGCCGTCATTGTAGGTGCCGTCGAAGTCGAGGCGACCAACGAACTGGGTCTTGAGCGGGCCGTATTCGGTGTCCGAGGCGGAATCCATGTAGATTTCGCCGCGCGAACGAGTGCGCCAGCCCTTGTCGCTGTTCAGAGCGTAGGAGTTGGCAGCCTGAAGGTCGAAGCGGACGCGGCCGCCGATCTTGAGGCAGGTTTCGGTGCCGGGGATGTAGAAGTAGCCGGTGCCGTAAGCATCGCAGACCTTCACGTATTCCATGGGTTCCGGTTCGGCGGCGACGACAGCGTCGGCAGCCTGAGCGCCGGAAACAACTGCCAGAGCAGCTGCGGAGCCGAGAAGAAGGCTCTTAATGTTCATTTCTGACCTCCAGTCAAAATGTTTCATTCGGGTGTGGGTTCTATCGCCTGAGGCGTTCCCTGCCCCACTCCCATTCAGAAGACATCGGGCATCCCCGCCGCTTCGAGGGTGATCATAGTGACAGGCGCAGCCGACGCAATCGGGAAACGCCCCCGACAGGTTTAATCGGTCGCGTTCAAATTCCGTTGTTACAGAAAAGACACACAATCGACAGCGAGCCCGTCATAATTCTATAGAATTTTAACAAACCTTACCCAAACCTTAACAAAGTCAGACACATAGAAGCTGCGCAATAGTCTTCAGCGAAGCCGAAGCCGGTCTGCTTTCCCCGTCTCCGGCGTGAAAATGGCGGCCTGCGCACCTTATATGCTGGAGCGGTCTTGCCTTCGGCTCCACGACAGCCGCGCCATGCCGGCCGGTTCGAGAGCGTTTTGGAGCAGAATCGATCAAACGATTCGAGAGCCCGGCTTGGGTCGTTCGTCACACGCTTGGCCATCGCCCTTCGCTCTGCGCGTCGAAATCTCAAAAATTCGAAATCTGAAAAAATGTGCGGCAAGGCGGAATACGGCTTGATCAGCCCCATCATTGTGAGTATCCACGCCCTCAACGGAGAGGTGGCCGAGTGGTCGAAGGCGCTCCCCTGCTAAGGGAGTATACCCGGAAGGGTATCGTGGGTTCGAATCCCATCTTCTCCGCCATATGACCTCACCCAAATTCCACCAGATCACACTCCCGGTCGTTCATCGCCTTCGCGCGATCGGTCTTATCGCATCCGTCAGGAACACGCCTCGCGCGATGGCGTTTAGCCGTCATTGCCGCTCTTCGGAGAGGCGAGAGCGCGAGGTCGGATGGAAAAGCGGGTTTCACTTCTGGTGTTCGGTCTGGGCATCGCGATCTTGACAATTCTGGCGCCTGGGGCGTTGTTCGTGGTTTTCGCGGGCGTCCTGCTCGCCATTCTGTTTCGCGCCTGCGGCGATGCGTTGGCCGGCGCGGCGCGGATCGCGCCGATCTTCGGTCTCGTCGTCTTCTTCGCGCTGCTGCTTGCTGCGCTGGCGCTTGCCGTCATATCCGCCGCGCCGGCCATTTCCGAACAGACTGCCGCCATCACCGAAGCGCTGCCGAAGGGTCTGGCCAAGCTCAAGGAGCGGATCGACGGTTTCGGCTGGGGCGAAAGGCTGCTCGATCGCGATTTTACCGAAGCGATTCGCTGGCCCGCAGCCACCAATGTCACCACCGGCGTGCTGTCCACGACGTTCGGAGCCTTGGGCGACCTCGTGATCATTCTGTTCATCGGGCTCTACGGGGCCTTCGATCCGCAGCGCTATCGAGCCGGACTGATCCTGATGTTTGCGCCATCTATTCGGCCCGACGCCGAAGAGGTGCTCGACCGGTCGGTCGACGCCCTGCGCAACTGGCTCGTCGGTCAATTGATTGCCATGGCGCTCATCGGCCTCCTGACCGGCCTCGGCTTGTGGCTGATCGACATGCCCCTTGCTCTGTTGCTCGGGCTGATCGCCGCCTTTTTCGCCTTCGTGCCCAATATCGGGCCCGTGCTCGCGGCTATCCCGGGCATATTGATCGCGCTGCCAGACGGCATGAACAAGGCGTTTCTGGCGATCGGCATCTATGCCGGAGTGCAGGCGCTGGAAAGCTATGTCGTCACCCCGCTCATTCAGCGACGGCGCGTCAAGTTGCAGCCGGCCTTCGTGATTTCCACGCAGATCCTGTTCGGATCTCTGTTCGGACTCATGGGCCTCGCTATCGCCACGCCTTTCGCCGCACTCGTCAAGACGCTCACACAGGAGCTCTATATAAAGCGGTACCTGGAGCGAGAGCCCGCGCCGAAGCGGGGGAAGACGACCGGCCCGCCGCCTTGGCGCGTCACGCGCCGGTCCGCGACGCGCGGCGCTGATTGAACGCGTGTGATCTCTTTCGTCCCCTCTTCTGTAGAAGACGTCGCGAAACACGGAGACGGCGGCATGGAAATTTATGGCGTGGACTTCACCTCCAGCCCGAGCCGCCGCAAACCCATCGTCGCCGCCCGCTGTAGGCTGGACGACGCGCTCGACGCCTTGATCGCTGCGGCGCAGGCCTCCTGGAGTTGGCTCGAGCGCGACAATGCCTTCGGCATCCCCGCCGGGACGGATTGCCTGGAGGGATGGATTTGCGCCTATCCACCGTCATAGCCAGCGCCGCTCGGCCGATCGCTGTGCGGCAAGCGGTGGAAATACAGACTTTCGCCGTTTTTCTTAATGCCCTTTTAGTCCCCCTGATGCATTATCCAGTTACCTTTCGTCGGGAGCCTGCATGCTACAGACGCTGCAAAACACGATCCTGGAACTCATCGCGACCGGAGCGCCGCTGAAGCCGACGATCGATCGGCTGTGCGTCATGGTCGAAGACATGGTTCCCGAGGTGGTGTGTTCGGTCGTGGAAGTGGATGCGGAAGGCCGCCTCCGTCCGCTGTCGGCGCCGTCGCTGCCGGATCATTACTCGCAAGCGCTCGATGGCATCCAGTCCGGCCCCAAAGTGGGCTCCTGCGGCACCGCCGTCTATCGCAAGAAGCCGGTCATCGTCACCGACATCGCCACCGACCCGCTGTGGGAGGATTACAGGGCTCTGCCCCTGCCGCTCGGCCTGAAAGCGTGCTGGTCTTCGCCGATCTTCAGTCAAGGCGAGGTGGTCGGCTCATTCGGCTTCTACTTTCGAGACACGAGAGGGCCGACCGATTTCGAAATCAAGATCGTCACCGCCTGCACGCATCTCACGGCGATCGCGCTGGAGCGCGAAGCGCGAGTGCGCGAGCGTCAGCGTCTGGCCTTCACCGACGCGCTGACGGGCCTGCCCAACCGAGCCTGTTTCAATGCACGCTTCGACGACATGCTGGCGCAATGCGATCGCGATTGGGGCCTCATCCTCGTCGATCTCGACAATCTCAAGCTCGTCAACGATACGTTCGGCCATTCGGCCGGCGATGCGTTGATCCGCGCAGTGGCCTCGCGCACCACCCCGATCGTGGGCGACGGCAAGCTCTTCCGGCTCGGCGGCGACGAATTTGCGGTGATCGCGTCGCTCGACGACGAGGGCGGCCTGCATACCTCGGCCCATGCCATCATCAACGCCATGGAGGCGCCCTGCGATTGCGCCGGCCATGTCGTCCATCCCTCGGCCACGATGGGCGGCGCACTGATCGCGCCAGGCCAATCCCCGGAGACCATCCGGCAGAATGCCGATCTCGCGCTCTATCACGCCAAGGAGAGAGCGCGGGGCGGCTTCATCACCTTCCAGGACGGGATGGGCACCGCGATCAGCGAGCGTTACCGCGCCGTGCGCGAGGTGACGGCAGCCCTGGCGGAACAACGCATCGAAGCATTCTACCAGCCGGTCGTCGACATGAAGACCGGCTTGGTGGCCGGGCTCGAAGCGCTGTGCCGCATGCGCAACCCCGACGGCTCGATCACCCCGGCCGCAGCCTTTCACGAGGCGACCAAGGATGCGCGGGTGGCGGCCAAACTCACCCGCGTCATGCTCGACAAGGTCGCCGCGGACATGGCGAACTGGAGCGGCATGGGATTGAACGGCTTCAATGTCGGGGTCAACGTATCCAGCGCCGACTTTCACAACGGCAATCTGCGCAACGGGTTGAACGAGGCTTTC
Source organism: Rhizobium sp. G21 (assembly GCF_014158035.1). Lineage (GTDB taxonomy): Bacteria > Pseudomonadota > Alphaproteobacteria > Rhizobiales > Rhizobiaceae > Rhizobium_E. Next base: position 992,236 of record NZ_JACFXW010000001.1, read on the forward strand.
GCCCGGCCCGGAGCCTCTCGCGAGCGGCTGGTGATCGAAATCACCGAATCCGTCTATCTTGACCAACGCGATCGCGCCATCGCCGACGAAATCGGCCGGTTGCGGAGCGATGGCGTCAAAGTCGCTCTCGATGATTTCGGAACGGGTTTCGCCTCGCTGACGCATCTGATGTCGATCCCCATCGACACGATCAAAATCGACAAGTCCTTCACCCGCGGCGTCACCGAACCCGGGCCGAGCCGCGTCATCACCGAAGGGCTGGTGCAGATCGCGCAGCGCTTGGGGCTGAAAGTGGTCGCCGAGGGCGTGGAAACGGTCGAACAGGCGGAGCAATGCGTCGAGATCGGCTGCTGTTACGGTCAAGGATATCTCTATGCCCGCGCCGCGCCTTTCGTGATCGTCACGGAGATGATCCGTCGACGCGCCTTCGATCTGTCGATGTTGCAACGCAGCGCGTAGAAATTTTCGCGACAATTCCTCATCCTGCGGGTTACCCATCGCAAGCGAGTCGGCGGCGCTCATAACCGTCTGCAACGCGCCGATCGAGCGAGATCCGAGGAGCATCATGAAAGCCTACGCCCGCGAAGAATTCATCCTCATCGTGCCGGCGCTCGCCGCGGTCGCGGCATTTTCCGGAGAAAGCTGGTTTCTCGGTCTGGGTCAGGCGGCGAGCCTGATCATGGCGGCGCTGCTGGTGGCGGCGATCGTCATGGCTTCGGTGCGCGTCGCCAAACATGCCGAACACCTCGCCGTGCGCGTCGGTGATCCCTATGGCACGATGATCCTGACTTTGTCCGCCGTGGCGGTCGAGGTGATCATCCTCGCGATTCTCATGCTTGATTCCGGCTCCAAGACGCTGGTGCGCGACACGATTTATTCGGCGGTCATGCTGGATATCAACGGCATTCTCGGGCTGGCGGCGCTGCTCGGCGGGTTGCGCTACGGCGAACAACCCTACAACAATGATTCCGGCCGCACCTATGGCGTGATGATCCTGACCGCCATGGGCATTTCCATGATCGTGCCCGAATTCATCCCGGCGGCGAAATGGCATTATTATTCCGCCTTCACCATCTTCGCGATGGTGACGCTCTATGCGCTGTTCCTGCGCATGCAGGTCGGCCAGCATTCCTATTTCTTCAGCTACGCCTATACATCGTCGGACCGCAAGCAGGCGCAGCCCCACGAAGAAGAGCATGATGGCGACGGCGTGCCGATGGCGTTTTCCATCGGCGTCATCATTCTCGGCGTGGTGCTGATCGGCGCACTGGCCGAGATCATGTCGGCCTTCCTCGATCATGGTCTCGAAGGCACGGGCGCGCCGCCGGCCCTGATGGCGGTGCTGGTGGCGGCGATTTCGGCGGCGCCGGAAATCCTCACCGCGCTGCGGGCGGCGCTGCGCAACCGGATGCAGGCGGTGGTGAACATCGCCATGGGCGCCTCGCTCTCCACCGTCATTCTCACCGTGCCGGTGATGGAGGCGATCGCGCTCATCAACGGGCAGCCGCTGACCATGGCGATGACGCCGGTGCAGACGGTGATGGTGGCGATCACGCTGATTGCAGCCGCCATCAATCTCAATGACGGCGAGACCAACGCCATCGAGGGCATGACGCATTTCGTGCTGTTCGGCGCTTTCGTGATGCTGACCATGCTGGGGCTGTAGAAGACGGATGAGCGCTTGCGCTGGAAACATCGCGCGCCCATCTGTGTTCTGTCAGTTCCTGAGCCTCGAAAGCCGCCCCATGCTCGATTTCGTCAACACCTATGCCGCCCTGCCCGACCGGTTTTATGCCCGGGTTCATCCGTCCGGCGCGCCGAGCCCACGGTTGATCGCCTATAACCGTGATCTCGCCCGCGAACTCGGGCCGTCCTGGGAAGCCATGGACGAGGCGACGGCGGCGGCGGTGTTTTCCGGCAATCGGGTGCCGGATGGATCGATGCCGATCGCCATGGCCTATGCCGGGCATCAGTTCGGCGGCTTCTCGCCGCAACTCGGCGACGGCCGCGCCATCCTGCTCGGCGAGACGGTGGACCGTGACGGCGTCAGGCGCGACATCCAGCTCAAGGGCGCGGGCCGCACGCCCTATTCGCGCGGCGGCGACGGCCGGGCGGCGCTCGGCCCCGTCATCCGCGAATATATCGTCAGCGAAGCCATGCATGCGCTGGGCCTGCCGACGACGCGGGCGCTGGCGGCCGTCGCCACCGGCGATCAGGTCTATCGCGAGACGTCGCTGCCGGGCGCGGTGCTGACGCGGGTGGCCAAAAGCCATGTGCGGGTCGGCACCTTCCAGTTTTTCGCCGCACGCGGCGACACGGACGGCGTCAAGGCGCTGGCCGATTATGTCATCGAGCGGCTCTATCCCGATCTCGCCGGTGAGGCCAATCCTTATCTCGGTCTGCTCCGGCGCGTCGCCGATCGGCAGAGCGCGCTGGTGGCGCGCTGGATGCAGATAGGCTTCATCCATGGCGTCATGAACACCGACAATTCCTCGATCTCCGGCGAGACGATCGATTTCGGCCCCTGCGCTTTCATGGAGGCCTATGATCCGGCCACCGTGTTCAGTTCGATCGACCGGAACGGCCGCTACGCCTATCACAACCAGGCCGGCATCGCGCAGTGGAACCTCGCAAGGCTGGCCGAAACGCTGCTGCCGCTGCTCGCCGATGAACTCGACGCCGCGGTGGAGATCGCCAATGCCGAGGTGCAGCGCTTCGGCCCGCAGTTCACCGGCCATTGGGTGGCGGGGCTCAGGCGAAAGCTGGGTTTGACGACCGAGCGCGAGGGTGATGAGCCGCTGATCCAGGGGTTTCTAGACCTGCTGCAATCAGGGGAAGTGGATTTCACCCGCGCCTTCCGCCTGCTTTCGGATGCGGCGGATGGAGGTGACGACCCCTTGCTCTCCCTCTTCGTCGATCCGGATCCTGTCACAGCCTGGCTGACCGAGTGGCGGCAGCGTCATGCGGGCGAGGAAATCACGGTTGCCGAGCGCGCCGCGGCGATGCGGGCGGTCAATCCCGTCTATATTCCGCGCAATCACCTGATCGAAGAAGCGATCGTGGCGGCGACGGAGCGGGAGGATTTCGGCCCCTTCGAGCGGCTGCATGCGGTGCTGGCGCATCCCTATGAGCGGAGGGCCGATATTCCCATCCGTTATGAACTCCCTGCCCGGCCCGAGGAGCGGGTGCTGCGCACCTTCTGCGGCACCTGACCGACGGGAACCTCCCTGCCCCGCCCGGCGTTGTTAGAACGAACCGAACAGGAGGTTTTCACATGGACAATGTCGAATCGCAGGTCATTCCCGAACGCGGCGGCAAACAGGGGTATACGGTCGAATTCGTCAGCCCAGCCGGCGACATCGTTTCCGTCTTCATGCCGAATGGCGATGAAAGCGATCTGAACCGCCTGAACGCCGAAACCCGGGCGCGCCAGGTGATGGCCGAGATCGCCGGCATGGATGCCAGCCAGTTGCGTGACGTAACCGACAAGCCGGCCTCCGAACGGCTCTCGGCCCGGCATTCCGGCGATACCGGCGAGTTGGAGGACCAATTGCAGGAAGGGCTGGAAGGATCTTTCCCGGCAAGCGACCCCGTTTCCGCCACCAGCAGCACAGTGTCGGGCAGCGGGCCGAGCTCGAACGCCGCCTGATCAGATCAGCACCGTCCGGATCGCCAGCCCGACCAGACTGACTGCGGCGACGCCGGCGATCCACAGGCCGAAGAACCAGAGGAGGCGCTTCCCCGCGGAAGCGCCTTTTTCGTTGCTTTCCAGCCTTTCATCCATCAGTGATATCCTTCTTCCGGATCGACCTTGCCGCGAAACACCCAGTAGGAATAGGCGGTGTAGCAGAGGATCATCGGCACCAGCACCAGCGCGCCGACCAGCAGGAAAGCGAGGCTCAGATCGGCGCCGCCGCATCCCAGATGGTCAGCGAAGGCGGCACGATGTAGGGATAGAAGGAAATGCCGATGCCGGCATAGCCGAGGATGAACAGGCCGAGCGCCGCCAGAAACGGCAGCGTGTCGCGATGCGCCTTCAGCCCGTAGAGCATCAGCGCGAAACAGCCCGCGACCAGAACCGGCACGATGACGCTGAAGGCGGCGGTCGGCCAGGCGAACCAACGGCTGAGATAGACGTCGCTGAGGAACGGCGTCCACAGGCTGACCGCGCCCATGGCGACGAGCGTGGCGACCGCCGAAAGATAAGCCAGCCGCCGCGCCTTGGCGCCGAGTTCGCCATGCGTCTTCATCACCAGCCAAGTGGAGCCGAGCAGCGCATAGCCGATGACCACGGCGACGCCGGTGGCGATGGAGAACGGCGTCAGCCAATCCCACCAACCGCCGGCATAGGCGCGGTTTTCAATGCGGATGCCCTGCACCAAGGCGCCCAGCGCGATGCCCTGGCAGAGCGCTGCGGTGAAGGACCCGGCGAAGAAGGCCTTGTTCCAGAAACCCTGCCAGCGATGGGTGCGCCAGCGGAACTCGAAAGCGACGCCCCGGAAGATTAGCCCCAGCAACATCAGGATGATCGGCATGTAGAGCGCCGGCAGGATGGTGGCGTAAGCGAGCGGGAAGACGGCGAGCAACCCGCCTCCCCCAGCACCAGCCAGGTCTCGTTGCCATCCCAGACGGGGGCGACCGAGTTCATCATCACATCCTTGTCGTGCTTGTCGGTAAACAGCGGATAGAGGATGCCGATGCCGAGATCGAAGCCGTCGAGAATGACATAGGCCAGCACGGCGAAGGCGATAATGGCCGCCCAGATGAACGGATAATCAATGGGCATGGGCGGGCTCCTTCATCTGCGCCGGGCCGGGATGGATGCCGGCGGAGCGGATCGGCCCGCCGCCGAGATCCGGCATGGGATCGCGCGGCAGACGGTGCATCAGCCGGAGGATGTAGAAGACGCCCGCGCCGAAGACGAAGAAATAGACGACGATGAAGGCGATCAGCGAAGCCGCCACCGCCGGCGCGGCGATCGGCGAATGCGATTCTGCGGTCAACAGATGGCCATAGACTGTATAGGGCTGGCGGCCGACTTCGGTGGTGATCCAGCCGGCGAGCACGGCGACGAAGCCCATGGGACCCATGACGAGCGCAGAGCGCAGGAACCATGTATGGGTGGCGAAATCGCCCTTCCAGCGCCGCCACAGGCTGAACAAAGCCAGCCCCAGCATGGCGAAGCCGAGCGTCACCATCACCCGGAACGACCAGAACACCACCGCCACCGGCGGCTGGCGATCGCGCGGGATCGTATCGAGGCCGGCGAGCGGGGCGTTGAGATCATGTTTCAGGATCAGGCTCGACAGTTTGGGGATCTGGACGGCGTAATCGACCCGCTGCTCATCCTGATTGGGCAGGCCGAACAGGATGAGCGGCGCGCCCTCGGGATGGCTGTCGAAATGGCCTTCCATGGCCATGACCTTGGCGGGCTGATGCTCCAGCGTGTTGAGCCCATGGGCGTCGCCGGCGAGGATCTGCAAGGGCGCGACCACGGTGATCATACCCATGGCCATCGACAGCATCTTGCGCGAGCGGATCGGCGCATGCCGCCGGAGCAGATGCCAGGCGCCGACCGCGCCGACCACCAGCGCCGTGGTGAGATAGGCGGCGAGCACCATATGGGTGAGCCGGTAGGGGAAGGACGGATTGAAGACGATGGCCCACCAGTCGGTCGGGATGAACTGGCCCTTGTCGTTGATGGCGAAACCCTGCGGCGTCTGCATCCAGGAATTCACCGCGAGAATCCAGGTGGCCGAAATCAGCGTGCCCACCGCCACCATCAGCGTGGCGAAGAAATGCAGCCCCGGCCCGACCTTGTTGCGGCCGAACAGCATGACGCCGAGAAAGCCCGCCTCGAGGAAGAAAGCGGTCAGCACCTCATAGCCCATCAAGGGGCCGATGACCGGGCCGGCCTTGTCCGAGAACACCGACCAGTTGGTGCCGAACTGATAGGACATGACGATGCCCGAGACCACGCCCATGGCGAAAGCGATGGCGAAGATGGTCTTCCAGAAATCGAAGAGTTCGAGATAGACCCGGTCCTTCGTCCACAACCACAGGCCTTCGAGCACGGCGAGGTAGCTCGCCAGCCCGATCGAAAAGGCCGGGAAGATGATGTGAAAGGACACGGTGAAGGCGAATTGGATGCGCGCGAGAAGAACCGCGTCGAATTGGTCAAACATGGCGCCAACTCCTTTTTGTCGCGCCCTCAGGACGGGCGCTTGCTATATTACGCTGGCGTCATGAAATGTGTAGCTGCAACTGACGTTTCTCAATTGGACAAGACGCCACGCGGTGTGTCGCCGCAGGCGGAACGGGAGGGGTGGGGATTATTCGGGGGGGATTACCCAGCAGAGCCATAAGACGCGACACTTAACCTGATGTAAACGCCTTAGTTGCAATCTTTAAACGCGCGCGGTACCGAACAGTATCGAATAGATTACCGTGATTGAAAACGATCACTACCGTGCACGGCCTACTGCCCTACGCAACAAATTAAACATGAAAATCGGTTGTGGTGCAGCATTAGGATACAGCATTGATAAACCGTTTCTTTAGGCATTAGAACGTGATCGATCTCCCTCAAAAAGCGTTGAAACGCCGAGCTGGTGAACTCGCCAAAGCTGCAGGTGAAGTGACAAACGAAAACTCTCGTGCTCTGCTGCTTTTTTATGCCGCCGAATGTGGATTAAAGGCTATATACATGGCAAGAAACGTGTTGCGCACCACGTCCTCGTCGCACTCAGCTAGGGCTGCAACGTATTTCGTTCATCGCCTAGATGAACTCATTGTTGAACTAAAAATTCCAGCTTCTACGATTGCACCGCGTCCGGCTAGCTGCGTATTTGCTGGCAAAGCCGTCCCCGTGGGAGAATTGAACCAAGTTTGGAGATATGGTGGCACGCTTGAAGACCAACCTGCTGTGCTTAAATGGCTGGAAATTTTGGTTGCCTACGTGAAGAAAGAATTGTCATGACAATTAACGACTCAGGCTCAGCTGCGGTAACGCAGCCACCTATTACGTGGGTGGATGTTGCTCGTCGACTATCTATTTTGGAGCCAACTGACCCGCTTTGGAAGTCTAAACCGACAGATTTGCTTCGAGTCGATGTCGATTGGTTGTCGGCTACATTTTATGTTACTGACCTTAATAGCAAAGATGCAGTGCTATCTTGGCTTGCTGAAATTTTTCCAAGCCGAGTAAATAGTGGCCAACACCTGCTACTCGATGGACCAGGTACCTCTAGTCGATTAGCTATCGATTTTGAGGAGATAGAGCAGCATTCTGCACGACCACGTATCAGCCTCGGGAACATTGAGGGCAAGGTTAGCTTTGAAAGCGGAAATTTTCTAAACGCATCACGAGCAGTACCACTGATCGCTTGCCATAGTGTCAAGGGTGGCACTGGGAGGACGACAACAGCAATTGCTCTAGCAACGCTTCTTGCGAAACGCACAGTTAAACCTATACTAGTCGTTGACGCAGATTTAGAGGCACCAGGACTTAGCTATCTGTTTCGGGCAAGTCGTACAGAAGCATTAGTGTCACTGGAAGATGTCGTAGCTCTGGCACATGCTGAAGGTGACATCGACTATCCGCAAACTGTTGCTTGGACTGCTAACCTTCTGCAGGGACACAGGCTCGGAGAACTCGTTATTCTTCCACTCAGGAGGATGTTAGGTGAATTGGCCAGCTCTGCTATTCGTGCGGAGCACCTAACATCAGAAAAACGTCCGTTCGCGTTAGCCGACCTTCTTGAAAAGATTGCGATTACGATAGGTTGCGGTGCCGTTGTTATAGACGTTCGAGCTGGACTTGTGCCTATTGCCGCGCAACTCGTCCTTGATCCTTCGGTTTCGCGTGTTTTTGTCACTTCATTGGCCGGGCAATCTCTGGAAGCTACGGAAGGATTAATAGCATTTGTGGCAAGAGAGATGCGAAAATCTCAAGTTTCAGCTTCTCCACCGCTCTTGGTAGTAAATCGAATACCGGGAATATTAAGAGATTTGGGGCAAGATGAAGGAATTCTGGCACCGGTTTTGGAGCAAATCGAAAGAAGTCTGCTTGCAGAGTACACGCAGGAGGCAGCTCCCGATGAAGCTGTTCTCGACAATGCGGTTGAACTGAATCCTCTATTCGTCGCCAAGCTAGGTGAGGTTAGTGACCTGCAAACACCTTCCAGTCGCTGGGAGGGATTCTCTAGCCAATTAGCAAGTTCTGGCTTTATACAACGCCTTGAACCACAAATTGAAGCATGGTTGGACTTAGTATTCGAGGGAAAAGATCAAATTTCGCCTGCGTTGCCCCCCTCCCAACGCAACCTACCGATAGCGTCGATGCTCGAAGGAAGCTAGAAAGTTTTGCTGCGAACCTAGTTGAGGCGGAGAATGCGGACGAGCCTGTTAATGATCCGCTTATAACACGTCCGATACGGGCACTCGCGATGGAAACTGCGCAGTTACCGATTGTGGTAATCGAAGGAGCAAAAGGCACCGGTAAAACACTTACTGCCCGGTTTCTTATAGCTAGATCCACACTAAGTGGACTTGCCCTAAGCGCGGATGTTAGCACCCCTAAATTAGACGCCGATCTATTACCCATATTGGGATCTATACAAGCAAGCGAAAAATATTTGGGTGAAATTGATAACGCACGGCGATCTATTGCTATGAATATGGGAAACGGCGACCCCCAACTTGCTGGAGATAGCCGAGCCTACATTCGCGAGAACTTGCGAAATAACCTTTCTGAACGTGAGTGGACTGAAACTTGGCTTGATGTTATAGGTTGGTCAGCAGGAGTAAATCCTGGGAAACAGGGCAGCGGCGCGTTGCTTATTGAACAACTGCGAAAAACCAACAGACGCATCGTAGCTGTTATAGAGGGGATAGAAGAAACATACGAGTCCATATCTACTCACAGCGTGGCGACGATGTTGCGCTCTGTATTAATTGATTTACCGATTAAGCTGCGAAGCGAACCGGGACGCCCACTGGGTTTGCTGGTTTTTGCGAGAAGAGACAGTGTAGGCTCTGGTGTCCAACAGAACCTGAACCAGTTCAGGTCACAGTACAAGGAGTTCGCGCTGACGTGGAATGAAGGCGATGTTCTGGAGCTTGCCGCTTGGATAGCTACCAAATCTGGCGCTTTGAAGTTATGGGACCGTAATTTTTCATCCTTGCCTCAGGATGAAAAGGAGCGACTTCTGTTCAAACTTTGGGGGAGGAAGCTTGGTCCAGACGATCAACCAGGACGCGAGCGTGTGAAGGAAGCATATACAGCTGGATGGGTAATCGCAGCCTTGTCCGACCTACAGGGACGTCTTGTCGCACGTGATTTGGTTCGGTTCTTGCAGTACGCCGCAGGCATCCCGGTTACGTCGGATTCCTATGCAGAACGACTTCTCGCCCCTTCTGCGTTAAAAGCTGCGATCGGCCCAACTAGCAAGCGCAAAGTCGCGGAGACAGAAGAAGAAATAAAGGATCTCTCGGCAGTATTTAAGAAATTTCGCGAAGCACAAAACTCAATCAAGGCGCCAATAGACCAAGGAGCCATAACTGATCTCCAGCTATCAGCTGAAGATATTGATCTACTTAAACTTCATGGAATAATTTTGGGTGATTCTCCGCCGTATGAGGTGCCTGAATTATTTAGAATGGGACTGGGTCTTCGACATGCCGGAGCAAGGCATTCTGTACTTGGCACTAGACGACGGGCTAGGCAGAGGCTGAAGGATACAGGCTGAACTGTCAGCTTAAGTCTGTATCCATGTCTAGGTACGTGCAGACGGGATAACAGGCGAACAAAGCACGGTTTTGCCTCAATGAAAATTCCTCCCCGACGGCATCACCTTCCTCGCCATCTCGGCCTGCTGCCTCAGATCCTCCTTCAGATCCGGCATTTCCTTGAACAGCGCGGTCACCGCGGCGCCGGGTTTGGCGCGGGTGCGGCTTTCGGGCACAGGGCGGCGGACTTCGTCGGCGTTGGCGAGGCTTTCGATCAGGCGGCCGTCGTCTGAGAGTTTGGCGAGGCAGTCGGTGAGGTTTTCGACACTTTCGGCCACGACTATGGATGACGCTGTCGGCCTTCTGGACGCGGCCGCGCACGCCCGCCAGCCGCGCGCCCATGACCACGGGCCTGTAGGCCTCGAACACCTTTGGCCAGACTATGGCGTTGGCGACGCCCGTCTCTTCCTCAATGGTCATGAAGATCACGCCCTTGGCCGAGCTCGCGCGCCTCTCCAAACCCGCCCGCGCCCTCACACCTACCGCCTCTTCAGCGACCGCTGGAAATCCTTCACTTCGGTGCGGTAGAGCCAGGATTCGTCATAGCCGATAGGGCCAGAGGTTTCGGGGCCTGCGGGCGCGGTGTCCGTGGCGCGGAAGCGCTGGCGGTATTGGCTGGGGGTGATGCCCAGCCGGGTCATGAACACTTTGCGGAGATTGGTTTCGCTGCCCAGCCCCGACAGGCTTGCGACTTCCTTCTGCTCGCGATCGGTGTCTTCGAGCAGGCTGCAGGCATGGCGAAGCCGGGTTTCGGCGACGAATTTGCCGAGCGTCAGGCCGGTCTGCTCCTTGAAGACGCGCAACAGGCTGCGCGAGCTCATCGCGGCGCGCGCCGCCAGCGTTTCGACGCGCAGGTCGGATTGCGGATTGTCGATGATCCATTGCTGCAGCCGGCCGATGGCCGGCAGGTCGGAAAACTGCGCCTTGAGATGCATGCTGAATTGCGACTGGCCGCCGGACCGCCGGAGATAGAGCACCATGTGGCGGGCGACTTCCATGGCGAGGGTGCGTCCGCAATCCTCCTCGATCAGCGCCAGCGCCAGATCCATGCCCGAGGACATGCCGCCGGAGGACCAGACCTTGCCGCTTCGCACATAGATGGCGTCGTGGTCGACATCGACATCGGGATGCAGCCGCGCCAGCTGATCGGCAAACAACCAGTGGGTGGCGAGCTTGCCCTGATCTGCGGCCCCGAGCGCCGCCAGCACGAAAGCGCCGTTGCAGATCGAACCCACCCTCGTCACCTTTTCAGTGCGGCTGCGCAGCCAGGCGGTGATCTCGCTGTCTTTCGACAGAGTGAAGGCGGCGGGGCCGCCGGGGATCAGCAGCGTGTCGACATCCTCGGGCAAACTGTCGAAACTGTGGGTCGGCTGCAGCGTCAGCCAGGAGCCGGCCGCCGCCACGGGGGCGCCATCGGATGAAAATGTGCCCAGCGTATAGATGCCGTTGCCCGAGATGTAATTGGCCAGCCCGAAGCATTCCATCGGCCCCGCGACGTCGCTGGCCGACACCCCGGGATAGAGCAGCATGGCGACGGAGTGCTTGGGATGCTGCTTCATGACGTCTCCTGCGCTGTCCTGGATCCGGTTAGACACGATTTGACCATTCGGCGATAGTCGCAAGACCAGTTTGCGCGCGATCCTGCCAATCTTCGCAACGATCCCGCCAAACTGCCTGTCGGCGACTGGGCGCCGCTTCCTGTCAGGGCCGCTTAGCCCTAAGCTTTTCAGCAACATAACAGCAGGTCGACAGGAAAGTGGCGGCAGCGATCATTGTCGCACGCCGCTGTCTGCCTGCGCCTCGAGGCCGTGGAATCGTCATGAAGAAATACGCGCTCAACAGCAATATCGCCAATCAGCTGAACATCGCCGAATCCAATGCGCAATGGACCGTCGCCAAGGGCGTGACGGTGTCGGCCGGCAGCGGCTTTTACGGCATCTATGAATCCAGCGGCTATACCGACAACGCCTTCATCATCAAGGGCGTGGTGACGAGCGCACAGCAGACCGGCGGCGGCCTCTATCTGGGCGGCGCGGGCGATGTGGTGACGGTGGCCAGCACCGGCGTCGTCAAGGGTTCGGTCAGCATTTCGCTCCAGGGCGACGACCAGACCATCAACAATGACGGCCTGCTGAACGGCCAGATCTCGCTGGGCGCCGGCCATTATGAGATCAACAATACCGGCACGATCAAATCCAGTTATGCGGGCGTGATCTGAGAGGCGCGACGATGTCGACTTCCACAATGACGGCGTCATCAAAGCAGCGGCGACAGCCGTATCTCTGACCAATGTCTCCACCACGATTTCGCTCGGCGACAACAGCGTCATCTCCGGCAAATACGGGTTCAGCCGACAGAACGAAGCCGGGCTGGACTCGAGAACCATCAACAACGGCTCGCTGACCGGCGCGACATTGTCCTTCAGCGGCGACGCCGGCAACGAGACGCTGATCAATCGCGGCAAGATGTCGGGAGAGATCCGGCTCTACGAGGGCGACGATGTGTTCGACACGCGCGGCGGCGTCTTTGCCGGCGTCGTGTCGGGCGGGGACGGCGACGACAGGTTCTATGTCAACAGCCAGAAAATCACCGTCGTGGAATACACGAACGCATCCGATAACGACGTCGACACGGTCTACGCCACCGTCAGCTACGCGCTCAACACCTCCTATGGCGTGGAAAAGTTGTTTCTGTTGGGAAGCAAGAGCATCAACGGCGCGGGCGACAACAGCGACAACGTCCTTGTCGGCAACAGCGGTCGGAACCGCCTGTCCGGCCTTCAGGGCGACGATACGCTGACCGGCAAGGGCGGCGCGGACATATTCGTGTTTTCCGACACTTTCGGCGATGACACGATCACCGATTTCAAGAATGGCGTCGACAAGATCGATCTGTCGGGCTGCTCGGATTTCGCCAACTTCAAAGCGTTGAAATCCGGCCATCTGACATTCGAGAAGGGCGGCGCGCTGATTTCCAACAATGACGACACGCTGTTCGTGGCCGATCTCACCAAATCGGAACTCGACGCGTCCGATTTCATGTTCTGAGACCCCGCGGCGGCGGTTTCTCCCTGCCCGATGCCGTCGCCAAATCGGCAGGCGCGCAAGCGCCTGCCGATATTCATTCAATGAAAATTCCGCCCCGACGGCATCACCTTCCGCGCCAGCTCGGCCTGTCGCCGCAGATCCTCCTTCAGCTCCGGCATTTCCTTGAACAGCGCGGTCACGGCGGCGCCGGGCTTGGCGCGCGTGCGGCTTTCGGGCACGGGGCGGCGGACTTCGTCGGCGTTGGCGAGGCTTTCGATCAGGCGGCCGTCGTCAGACAGCTTGGCGAGATGGTCGGTGAGGTTTTCCACGCTTTCGGCCACGACATGGATGACGCCGTCCGCCTTCTGGACGCGGCCGCGCACGCCCGCCAGCCGCGCGCCCATGACCACGGGCCTGTAGGCCTCGAACACCTTCGGCCAGACGATGGCGTTGGCGACGCCGGTCTCGTCCTCGATGGTCATGAAGATCACGCCCTTGGCAGAACCCGGCCGCTGCCGCACCAGCACGAGCCCCGCCACCATGACGCGGGCGCCATTGCGGACATGGTCGAGATCCATGGCCCTGATAATGCCCAGCCGTTCGAAATCAGGCCGCAGGAACGAGATCGGATGCGCCTTCAGCGACAGCGACTGGGTGCGGTAATCATGGATGACATGCTCGCCCTCGGGCATTTTGGGCAGGCAGGCGCACATCCTGTTCATGGGCGAGCAGGTCGGCGCCCTTGTTTTCAAACAGCGGCAGGCGTTCGGCGGCGCTCTTTTCATCGAGCGCGCGCACGGCCCAGAGGGCGGCGCGGCGGTCGAGCCCGATGGAGCGGAAGCAATCGGCGTCCGCCAGTCTTTCGATCACGGAGCGGGTCAGGCCCGAGCGCAGCCAGAGATCGCGCACCGACGTGTAACCCTCCCCCTTCGCTCGACCAGCCTGAGCATATCGGCCTCGGCCAGCCCCTTGACCTGGTGAAAGCCGAGCCGGACGGCGAAGCGCGTGCGGATGACGCCGGCCATGGAGCGGTGGCGCGGATGGATGCGGGCAGGATCGAAAGCCTGCGGCTCGAGATCGCTCGCCCAGTTGGAAAAATTCACATCGGGCTCGCGCACCTCCACCCCATGTTCGCGAGCGTCGCGCACCAGCTGCGCCGGCGCGTAAAAGCCCATCGGCTGGGAATTGAGGATGGCGGCGCAGAACACATCCGGATGCCGCGCCTTCAGCCAGCAGGAGGCGTAGACCAAGAGCGCGAAGGAGGCGGCGTGGCTTTCGGGGAAGCCATATTCGCCGAACCCCTCGATCTGCTTGAAGCAGCGCTCGGCGAAATCGGCCTCATAGCCGCGCGCGACCATGCCCTCGACCATCTTCTTCTGGAAGGTGTGGATAGTGCCGACGCGGCGGAAAGTGGCCATGGCGCGGCGGAGTCTGTCGGCCTCCGACGGGGTGAAGCCGGCGGCGACAATGGCGATCTTCATCGCCTGTTCCTGAAACAGCGGCACGCCGAGGGTGCGGCCGAGCACCTCTTCGAGCTCCTTGCTGGGATAGGCGACCGGCTCCTTGCCCTGGCGGCGGCGGAGATAGGGATGGACCATATCGCCCTGGATTGGCCCGGGCCGGACGATCGCCACTTCGATGACGAGATCGTAGAAGGTTTGCGGGCGAAGACGCGGCAGCATGCTCATCTGCGCCCGGCTCTCGATCTGAAAGACGCCGAGCGTATCGGCGCGGCAGATCATGTCATAGACCTCATAGCGCTCCTTGGGGATGGTGGCGAGCGTCAGTTCCCCCTGATAGTGGCGCTTGATCAGGCCGAACGCCTTGGCGATGCAGGTGAGCATGCCGAGCGCGAGAATATCGATCTTGAGGATGCCCAAAGCATCGAGATCGTCCTTGTCCCACTCCACCTGCGAGCGGCCCTCCATGGCGGTGGGGGTGACGGGGACCACCTCGTCGAGCCGGTCGCGGGTGATGACGAAGCCGCCGACATGCTGGGAGAGATGGCGGGGAAAGCCCATCAGGACCGAAGCGTAATCCAGCACGCGGCGGGTGGTGGGATCTGACGTGTCGAGGCCGGCGGCGCGCGCCTCGCGCTCGTCCAGCGCGGCCGACGACCAGCCCCAGACGGCGCCCGACAGCGCCGATTGCTGGTCTTCCGACAGGCCAAACGCCTTGGCCGTTTCGCGACCGGCCGAGCGGGCGCGATAGCTGATGACGGTGGCGGCGATGCCGGCGTGCTCGCGGCCATATTTGCCGTAGATATACTGGATCACCTCCTCGCGCCGTTCATGCTCGAAATCGACATCGATATCGGGCGGCTCCCGTCGCTCCGGCGAAATGAAGCGTTCGAACAAAAGATCGGTCAGCGCAGGATCAACCTCGGTGATCCCAATGCAGAAACAGACGGTGGAATTGGCCGCCGACCCCCGCCCCTGGCAGAGAATGCCTTGCGAGCGGGCAAAGCGGACAATGTCCCAGACGGTGAGGAAATAGGGCTCGTAATCGAGTTCGCGGATCAGCGTCAGCTCATACTCGATCTGACCGCGCACCTTGTCGGATACGCCATCGGGATAGCGCGCGGCGGCGCCCTCATAGGCGAGCCGGCGTAGCGTCTCAGCCGGCGTCTCGCCCGGCACGGCCTCGTCGGGATACTGGTATTTCAGCTCTTCCAGCGAAAAATTGAGCGCGTCGAAGAAGGCGTTGGCGTTGGCGATGGCTTCGGGATGGCGGCGCAACAGCCGGGCGATTTCAGCAGGTGATTTCAGATGGCGCTCGGCATGGGCGGCGAGCCGGAAGCCCGCGGCCTGCACCGTGACATGCTCGCGAATGGCGGTGACGACATCGGCGAGCGGCCGCCGGTCCGCCTCATGCATCAGCGCGTCATTGGTGGCCATAAGCTTGGCGCCGGTCTGGCGGGCGATGTCGGCGAGCGCGTGGTGATGGCGGCGGTCGAAGCCGTCATAGCGCGGCGTCAGCCCGAGATGGACATGATCGGCGAAGGCCGCGCGCAGGCGGGCGAGCAGGTCCGGCAGGCGTTCGAAATCGGCAAGGCCCGGCATGACGGCCAGCATCATCCCCTCGCCCCACTCCAGGAGATCGGCCTCATGCAGCAGGCAATTGGCCTTGCCGCCGCGCTGGTTGCCGAGGCTGAGCAACCGGCAGAGCCGCCCCCAGGCGCGGCGGTCGCGCGGATAGACGAGAATGTCGGGCGTCTCATCGGCGAAGCACAGGCGCGCGCCGGGCCGATAGGCCAGGCTGGCCTCCTTGGCGGCGAGATGCAGCCGCACCACGCCCGCCACCGTGTTGCGATCGGCCAAACCGATGCCCGACAGTCCCAGCCGGGAGGCGGCTACAGTGATTTCTTCCGGATGGGAGGCCCCTTCCAGAAAAGAGAAATTGCTGCGAAGGCCGAGTTCGCAGAAGCGGATCATCAGGAAAACACCCCTGAATGAACCAGCGCGGATCGTGATTTTCGCGCTCATAGAGCCCTTCGCGATAGAGCCAGTAGCGGCGGCCCGCCTCGTCCTCGATGCGGAAATAATCGCGCGACGGCGCGGTCTCGCCATCGATCCACCATTCGGGCGCGATGCGTTCTGGCCCCTCGGCGCGGGCGACGCGGAAGAAGCTCTTGCGCCAGCGGAAAGTCTTCGGCGGACCATCCGGCACTTCCGCCGTCGTCTCCACCGGTTCGGGGTAGGTCAGCATACGCAGGGGACGGACGGGCCGGTCGGCGGGCCAGACGGGCGGCCTCTCCTCCATCGCGAGCGCCGGCATGAAGCGGCCGGCGCGTTCAGGCATATGGCTTTCAAACAAAGCAGGCCGCGTGATCAGGTCGGGACCGAAGCGGGCGGCCATTTGGTCGATGAACTCCGTGAGACTGTCATCCGTTCGGCCGCGACCGTCGAAATCCGGCTGCGCCTCGTCGAACGGCGCAGACGTCAGTACGTTGAGCCGGAGCGTCTCGAAACCATAGCCGGCGTCGAGATCGTCCTGGGCGGCAGCCAGCCGGGCGCGAAACAACGCGGCGATGCGGGCAGGATCGCGAATGGGCAGCGCCGCGCCGGCGCGGATCGGGAAAACCCTGCCATCGACGCGGAACAGCAGCAATTCGAACAGCTTGCCGCCCTCGCCGCGCGCTTCGAACAGGCTTTTGAGACTGTCGCCGAGATGGCGGAGCATAGCGAGAATCGCGTCCTCGTCGGCGATCGGCTCCGCGAGGCGCCGTTCGGCGGACAACGTCGCCACAGGCCGGCGCGGCGAGATCGGCTCCTCCTCGAGCCCGAGCGCCTGATCGAGCCGGAGCAGCAGCTTTGGACCGAAACGGCGGGCGAGCGGCGCACGCGGCTGGCCGATGAGATCGGCCGCCTGTTTCAGCCCCGCCTTGATCAGCAGCGCCACCGTCTCCTCCTGCAAGCGCAACGCCTTGACCGGCAAGGGCGCGAGCGCCTCCTCCATGGCCTCGGGCATGACGATGTCGCGGCGGCTGTAACGACACAGCGCCGAAGACAGGCCGGGCGCCGACGAAATCGCCGCCCGCGCCTCGAAGCCCATATGGAAGAGCCGCGCCAAGAGATCGCCGAGCAGCGCTTTTTCGCCGCCGAACAGATGCGACGAGCCGGTGATGTCGAGGAAGAGGCCGTCGGCGCCGTCGAGCGCCACCAGCGGCGTGTAGCGGTCGCACCAGTCGGCCACCGCCTCGATCAGCGCGCGATCGGCGGCGGGATCGGCCTCGACCACGTCGAGATCGGGGATCATGGCGCGCGCCTCGGCCGCGCCCTGGCCGGGCTTCAGCCCCACCAGGCGCGCCTCTTCATCCACCGCCGTCAACCGCACGGCGTTGCGCTGGAGTGCGGCGCAGACGACGGGCGGATGCTCAGGACGCCCGTGAGAACGCCACGACCTGCCCCATCGGATCCGGGCGAGCCGATCGGTCGCCAGACAGGGAAACCAGAGCGCCAGAATCCGCTGGCTGGTCTGCGGGCCGAACAGCGATCCGGCCGGGCTCGATTGCGAGAAAGAGACAGTCATCGGCGTTCCACTCCAGGTAAAAGTCGGGCGACAGGGGATTGCGGCTCTTTTCAAGCGTGACATGGAAGACGGGCCGGCCGAGCCCGGCCTCATAGGTCCGGCCACTGGGCATGCGCACGGGCGAGGACGGCGCGGGGCGAACGAGCAGCCGGCTTTCGGCGCTGGAGGCCTCCTCCCCGCCCCGCTCGCGCAGCAGGAAGACCGGCTTCTTGTGCGCCTTGGCGCGCAGGCTGATGCGGCGGCTTTCGGTCAGGCCGAAGCGGGCGGGATTGCCATAAACCTCGAAAACCACGGCGGCGAAGGAGGAGACGGTGAGCGCGGCCTCCGCCACCATCAGCGCATCCTTGAGCTTGCGCGGCGCGGCATGCAGCAGGCCAGCGGGCGGCAGGCCATGCGACATAAGGCCGGGCGCATAGAGCCTACCGCTTTCGCGCGCGCCCATGGGATCGGCGATCCACAGGATGAGCCCCGGCCCGCGCCCTAGCGCCAGCCGCGACAAGGCCAGCGCAAAACCGCTCGCCGCGCCATTGTCGGCGGTCGCCTCGGTGCGGATCTCATGCAGCGCCGCCCGCGCCAACCCGCCGCCGAGCGCGGCGTCGAAAGCTTCGGCGCTGGTTTCCACTCTCTCATAAACACTAGCTGCGGCCGCCCGATCCCAGGCGGCCGCGCGCCATCCGTCCCAGATTAGAGACATCGGCGCTTTCCAGTCGTTCGATCTCGCTTCGCAGGGCGCACAGGTCCCCACGCGCCAAAGCCGGCTCCGCCATGGCGTTGCATCCTCGTTTTTGTTCTTGTTATGTTCCTATTGAATCCAGAAAATGGAACGAGAGTCAACGGTCCTAGGCTTCAGACAAGGAGAGATTATTTTCCTAGACTGATTTCAGGAAAATATTAACCAATTCGGGAGGATAACTTTCAATCCTGGGGAGTGTGATCGGATTGTTTCAACGAGAGGACCAGAGTCATCGGTTGAGTGGCCGTCGCGACGAAGCCATAATGTTCATAAAAGACTTTGGCCTCAGGCGAAATGGCGTGAACGAGAACGCCGCGAATGCCGAGGATGTGCGCCGCCTGCCTCACGCGCAGAACGGCATCCTGCAAAAGCGCTGCGCCCAGGCCTTTACCTTGCCATGTTCGATCAATCGCGAGGCGTCCAAGGATGGCCATCGGAACGGGATCGGGCATATTGCGACGCAAGCCGCCTGGCGCTTCACGAAGAGCAAGCCCGCCTGAAGAAATGCAATAATAGCCGATCACGCGGTCCTGCACACAGCACACATAAGTCCGCGACGCGCCGCTTGCCTGATTGGCGCGGGCGCGACGACGCAGCCAGTGATTAAGAGCGTCTTGTCCGCAATCAAAAAGCTCGATCTGATGCCGCCCCTCCAGAAGGCTCGGAGACGAGATCATCTCAGCCCCAGGGCTTGGCGACATTCATCAGGCGCGTAAAACCCTCGCCCTCAGGAGCCTTGTCCAGAATTTCCATATAGCGGCGAAAGCTTTCATCATCGACCTGCACGAAGGTTTGGTCGAGCAGAGCGTCCTCCGCTGCCCGGCGCGATGCGTCGATCATGAATTCGGAGCGGGTCTTGCCGTTGACGCCCGCCGCTCGATCAATCAGATCGCTGATATCCTTGCGGATACGCAACTGAATCGGCTTTGTCGTCCCGCTTCGATCCGCTGTGTTGGCCATCATCAATCTCCAAAAGATGAGATATACATTGTATACCACGCATCCTTCGACAGAACAATCCGGGCGCTAGATCTGAAGCTTTTCAAGAAAGGCTCACTCCTTCTCCGCCTCGATCTGCCGATGGCCGTGCTCCAGCCGGCCGAGGACGTAGAGCACGAAGAAGGCGGCAGAGGTGACGAAGAGGCCGATCATCCAATGGCCGAAGCCGAGCGCCAGACCGATCGCGCCGGACAGCCAGAGGCTCGCGCCGGTCGTCAGCCCCTTCACCTCGCCCTTGGAGAGAACGATGGTGCCGGCGGCGAGAAAGGCGACGCCGGCGGTCACCGCCTCGACGACGCGCAGGGGATCAATCCTGACCGCATCCTGGTCGAGGCCCGGCATATGCACGCTTTCGATGGAGATGATGGCGAAGAGCGCCGCGGCGAGCGACACCATGATATGGGTCTTGAGGCCAGCCGGCCTATCCTGCGTTCACGCTCCAGCCCGATGACGGCTCCGAAGAGGATCGCGCCGATGAATCGGGCGAAAATCACCGGATAGGCGATCTGGGTGGGCGGAAACATGTCTGCGACGATCTGGTCCATGGCCCTTAAAAAACCCGAAAACGGATTTCGTTCCGTCACGCCCAGGTCCAAATTCGCCATCAAACCGTTCGGTGTCGCCTTTTGGCGTTCGCGGGGATCATCGGCAAGCCGATGGAACAACCGTCGCCACCATGACTTATAGGCGACGGCAGGGCCTCGCCAAGATGAACGCCGGATTAACGCGCTTTTCAGAGGCGGTTCAGTCCGGCGCCATTACAAAACCCTCATACGGAGATTAAGGAAGACATCCGGATCTCCAGATGAAAATCTCTCACGATTCCAGCAGGGAGCCGGAGAGGGAATACAAGGAAGGACAAAAACATGGCCTATATCTATTACGGCGACAACGGTCGCGACGACGTCAGCCAGAGCGCAAACCGTCCCTATGACGAGATATACACCCGCGGCGGCAACGACACCATCCATCTGAAGGCCAACAACACCTATGTCGAAGCCGGCGCTGGCAACGACTATGTCCACAGCACCATCGAATGGGGCAACGACGTCTATCTCGGCGATGGCAATGACACCTATGTCGGCAACGGCTTTTCCGGCGACAGCGACCTTTATGATCGCGTCTGGGGCGGCAATGGAGCCGACACCTTCAAGATTTCCACCTGGGCATCCGATTATTACGGCGACGCGGGTAACGACACCTTCTATTCGGTCGGCTTTTATAATCTGATCTCCGGTGGTTCGGGGACCGATACGGTCGATTATTCCCGCCAGAACAGTGATCCGGATCTGGCCGGCGCCGGCATCAAGGTCGATCTTTCCCAGGAATACGCCACATCTGGCGACGGCACCGAAGAGGTTCTGTACTCCATCGAGAACGCCAAGGGCACCAATTACAAAGACACCTTGATCGGTGATTCCGGCGCCAACGGTCTCTGGGGTCAGAATGGCGACGATATCCTCAAGGGTCTCGACGGCAACGACAAGCTCTACGGCGGCTCGGGCGACGACGACCTCTATGGCGGCAGGGGCCTCGACCGGCTGACCGGCAACAGTGGCGCCGACTTCTTCATCTTCCAGTCGACGTCGGACAGCCCCAACAACTCCAATCGCGACGTGATCGTTGATTTCAGCCGCTCGCAAGGCGACCAGATCGATCTGATGGACATCGACGCCGTCAAGTCGAGCAGCCGTGACAACGCTTTCGACTTCATCGGCAGCGCGGCCTTCTCCGACACGGCCGGCGAATTGCGCTATTCCGGCGGCATCATCCGCGGCGACGTCAATGGCGACGGCCGCGCCGACTTCTCGATCGAAGTCGACAACATGGCCTCGCTGCGCGCCGGCGATTTCATTCTCTGAAATCGATTGGCCAAGCCTCATTCGCCACAGGAACCGCCCGCCGCATCGGCGGGCGTTTTCGCGTCAGGAGTCCCGGCCCGCCAATTTGTCGATCGCCCGCGCCGTCGTCGCGCCGAACACGCCATCGAGAGGACCGGAATAGTACCCGCGCGATTTCAACTCCTTCTGCAGACCGCGGCGGAACGCGGCTGAAAAGTCTTTCGCTCCATCCTTCACATCGCGAATAAAATCCGTCTCGCCCGCCGCGATACTGGCGACCGCGAGCTCCACGGCCTTGACCGCATCCTCTTCGACGCCGAGACCCTGATCGTAAAGACGCGCGAGATTACCCTGGGCGTAGGAACTGCCAGCCTCCCCGGCCTTCTCATACCATTGCGCGGCGAGCTTATAATCCTGCTCGACCCCCTCGCCCGCCTCATAGAGCCAGGCGAGCGAACCCATGCAATAGGCGTCGCCGCGTTCGGCCCCGGCCTCGTACCAGAGCTTGGCTTCGACGATATCCACATCGGTTCCCACGCCGTTCTGAAGCGCATAACCGAGCGAGCCGATCGCATTGATTTCTCCCAGTTCGGCGGCGCGCCGATAGGCGCGCAGAGATTCCTTGTCGTCACGCGCGACGCCCAGCCCCTCGCGATAGAGCCAGCCCATGGCGGCGAGCGCGTTGGGATTGTCCTGGGCGGCAGCCTTGCGATACCATTCGACGGCGGTGCGGTAGTTTCGCGCCACCGAGCCGTAACCTTCGCGATACAGCCAGCCGAGCGAAGCCTGGGCGGCGGGATTGCCCTTGGCGGCGGCGGCCTTCAGCATCCCAAATCCCTTGTCGACATCCGCGTCTTCACCTTTGCCATAGATCGACAGCCAGGCGCGGTTGACGGAAGCGAAGCCGTTGCCCATGCCGGCCGCCTTGTCATAGGCCTCGCGCGCGGCGATGTAATCCTCGCCTGCATCATGGGCGCGACCGAGCATGTTGAGCAGCATGGAATCGTCGGGAGATTCGGCGGCGGCGCGGCCGCAGGCGTCGGTCGCGGCCTGTATATCGATCTGGGAGAAGTCGACGCCGCCGAAATTCGGCTTCGAGCCCGGCTCGCCGGCAAGCTCGTAACATTGGGCGCTCAGCGTCTGCGCAGCCTCGCCATCCTCCGCTGAAGCCTTGGCGGACATGTCCGCCTCCGTCTCCGTGCGGGCGCTCTGCATGAGATTGCCCAACCTGCCGGAAGCGCCGACCGCGCTTTGTTCCTGCTCTTCGTTGACGTCGGGCGCGGTCTCTTCGGCGGAGCTGTCCTGCATGTCCGCTCCGGTCTTGCCGGCGGCAAGATCGTCGATCGCCTTCGACGTGTCGGCACCAAACTCTCCGTTCGCCTCGCCCGCAAATACGCCCTGTTCCTTCAGGGCCTCCTGGAAGCCTTTGCGAAACAACGGAGAGAAATTGTCGGGCGAGGTCTTGAGTTCGCCGATCTTGGCGCTGTCGCCGCGCGAGACGGCGGCGATGGCCCAGCGCACGGCCTCGTCGGGATCCACCGCCGTGCCGAGGCCCTGGTCGTAGAGGCGGGCGAGATTGCCCATGGCGTAGGCGCTGCCTTCATTGGCGGCCTTTTCATACCAGTAGCGCGCCTCGACATAATCCTGCTTCACCCCGGCGCCTGTGTCATAGAGAAAGCCGAGGGACGCCATGGAATAAGCGTCGCCGGCATTGGCGCCCTTCTCATACCATTGGCGCGCCTCCTCATAGTTGCGCGCCATGCCGAGACCGTTCTGGGCAGCGTAACCGAGGCCCGCGATCGAGGCCATATCGCCGGCCTCCGCGCCGCGCCGGTAATAGTCCACCGAGCGGGCGTAATCCTGGGAGACCGTCACGCCTTCCCGATAGAACCAGCCGAGATTGCCGAGCGCATTGGCGTTGCCCTTGTCGGCGGCCTGGCGATACCAGTCAAAGGATTTGGCGTAATCCTGCGCCTGGCCGGCCAGGCCATCGCGATAGATCTGTCCCAGAGAGGCCTGAGCGAAATGATTTCCGGCGCGGGCGGCGGTCTCGAAGGCCTCCACACCCTTGGCGGGATCGGCGCCGTCGACGGAGCCGTTGACCTGCAGCCAGCCGAGATTGGCGAGCCCAAACATATCGCCGAGATCGGCCGCCTCGCGATAACGCTTCGCGGCTTCCACATAATTCTTGTCGGCTTCATAGGCGCGGCCGAGCAAATTGACATAGAGCCCCGCAGACGGCTTCTCGTTGACCGCCTGGGCGCAAGCGGTCAACGCCCGCTTGGCGTCGATGCGATCGAGATAGACGCCGGCGAAGCCGCGCGCGCCCTGCAATTCGCCGGCCAGCAGCTGGCAATCACGCTCGGAGGCCGACAACGTATCCGTCGACGAAGCGACCGGAGGCGGCGAGAGTGCGGCGAGCGAAGCCTCCGCCTCGCGCCGGAACGGGCTTTGCGGGTAGCGTTCGATAAAGCGCTTGAGGGCTGCGGGATCGGTCGATCCCTTCAACGCCTCCCAGGCGATCTGGTCGGCGGCCGCCTCGGTCTTGGCCTGCGTCGCCTGCAATTGCTTGATCTTCTTCTCCGCCAGCATGCGATAGACCGGATCGCCGCCATGCTTGGAAATGAAGGCCTCCAGCAATTCCTTGTCAGCGAGATCCTTGATGTTCTGCCAGTCGGCGGCGGCCGACGCGGTCTCGATCGTCTCTTTATCCTGCGCCGGGCCTGTATTGATGGTGATGTCGATCTGCTTGATCGACAGAAAGATCTGCGCGCCGCCGAGCGAACCGTAGACGAAGGGCTCCTGCTGGCGGTTGGTTGCCTTCATCACGGCATCGCGCACCTGGCCGAGCGCGATGCGGATATCGACGCCGGGCTGGGTGATGTAGCGCGCCAGCGCTTCGGCGAAGGGACTGTTGCCGCCTTCGCCATCCAGCGCGACGGTGCCGGCGCGCGAGGCGTAGGCGACCAGCGTGTCGACGCTTTGCGGTTCGACGCGCGCGAGGCCGCGCGACACAGCGCGCGTGCCGGCCGAGCGCGTCATCGTGTCGAGGAAGGGATTGTTGCGGCAGGCGTCGAGGATCATCAGCTTCAGCCGCGTCGCGCCATTGAGCGAGCGCTCGGCGCGAGACAGCGACAGCGCCTCGTCCTCGACATCCTTGTCGGAGGCCAGCACGGCGTCGATGGGGATGAGATAATTCTCGCCGTTCATCTCCATGCCGTGACCGGAATAATAGAGCACGGCCACTTCGGCGCCCTCGGCCTTGTTCTCGAAGGTCCTGAGCGCCTTGCGCATGCCGGCGAGATCGACGTCCTTGGCGACCATGACATCGTCGAAACCCGCTTCGGTGAGCGTGTTTCGCATCAGTTCGACGTCATTGGCGGGATTGCGCAGCGGTGTGGTCCGCTCGTAATTCTGATTGCCGATCAGCAGGGCCACGCGCCGGGCGGCCTCGGCCGACCCTTCCGTCGCGAGGAGAAAGACGGCCAAACACAGCCCGAAAAACCACCAGCCCCTCGCCTGAAACCCCGCCATTTCCATCCCCTTGCAACAGCAGTCGCGGATAATACGAATGAGCGGCCCGCTTTCAATGCACCCATTTTGGTTTTTTCTCTTCAAACGACTGCATTCGGGATCGACGCAGATCTTCGAACAGAATATTCATTCCATTCTTCACTTTTTGTGAAACGGCAGGATGACGCATGGACGATATGACAAAGGCGCCGCCGCCCGGGATTTCGACGCTGCGCGCCGCGATGATCGAGCGGAAGGCGGGAATGCCCAAGCGTCTCGCCCAGATCGCCGCCTATTGCCTCGCCAATCCCGACGAGATCGCCTTTGGGACGGCGGCCAGCATCGCCGGCGCCGCGGCGGTGCAGCCTTCGACGCTGGTGCGGCTCGCCCACCATCTCGGTTATGAGGGCTTTTCCGATCTGCAGCGGATTTTCCGCGAGCGGCTCAAGGAGAAGACGCTTTCCTATGAAGAGCGGCTCAACATGCTTGAGCAGAGCAACGCCCAGGCGGCGGAAACCGAACTGCTCGGCGGCTTTCTGACGGCAGCCAGTCAATCGATCAATCGTTTCGCAGCCAGCCTGGAAATCGAGAAACTGGCGCAAGCCACCGAGATCCTGGCGCGGGCCGAAACCATCTATCTCATCGCCAAACGCCGCTCCTATCCGCTCACTGCGCATATGGCCTATGCCTTCGGCAAGCTCGGCATCCGCTATGTCATGGTCGCCACGCCCAACGGCGTCGAGGCGGAGATGGCGCGGTTTGCAGGTCCGCGTGACGCGGCCTTCGCGGTCAGCTTTTCGCCCTATGCCGCCGACACGATCGCGCAGGCGCAATCCTTTGCGGAGCGCGGGACCCCGATCGTTTCCGTCACCGACTCGGTGTTTTCTCCCTTGGCCGCATTCTCCGCCTGCTGGTTCGAGGTGGTGGAATCGGATTTCGCCGGCTTCCGCTCGCTGTCGGCCTCCATGGCGCTGGCCATGGCCTTGCCGGTGGCGGTGGCGGAAAAGAGGCGGCGGATGGAACGCGAAAGGGATGGATATTCCAAAACGGAATAGAAATTCCATTTGACTTTCATTTGAAATCGTTGTTTCAAATGCAGCGAATTTGGACCATGCAAGCGGGAGAGAGACATGGCGCAAGCGGATGCCAAGACGTTGGACGTGATCACCATCGGGCGGTCTTCCGTCGATCTCTACGGCCAGCAATCCGGCTCGCGGCTCGAGGACATCGCCTCCTTCGCCAAATCCGTTGGCGGCTGCCCAACCAATATTTCCGTGGGCTCCGCCCGTCTCGGGCTGAAATCGGCGCTGATCACCCGCGTCGGCGAGGAGCAGATGGGCCGCTTCATCCGCGAACAACTCGAGCGCGAAGGCGTGGCGACCGACGGCATCGTGGCCGACAAGGACCGGCTGACGGCGCTGGTGCTTCTATCGGTGGAATCCGAAGGCGTGTCGCCGATGATCTTCGTGCGCACCGATTGCGCCGACATGGCGCTCTGCGAAGACGACATCGACGAGGCCTTCGTCGCCTCCTCGCGCGCCGTGCTGGTGTCCGGCACGCACTTCTCCAAGCCCAACACCGAGGCTGCGCAGCGCAAGGCGATCCGCATCGCCAAGGCCAATGGCGGCAAGGTGATCTTCGACATCGACTACCGCCCCAACCTCTGGGGCCTTGCTGGCCATGCCGAAGGTTTTGAGCGCTATGTGAAGTCCGACCGCGTCTCGGCGCTGATGAAATCGGTGCTGCCGGATTGCGACCTGATCGTCGGCACGGAAGAAGAAATCATGATCGCTTCGGGCGCCGACAGCGTGCTCGCCTCGCTCAAAGCGATCCGCGCGCTCAGCCCTGCGACCATCGTGCTCAAACGCGGCGCCATGGGCTGCGTGGTCTATGACGGCCCGATCAGCGACGATCTGGAAGACGGCATTGTCGGCCAGGGTTTCCCGATCGAGGTCTATAATGTGCTCGGCGCCGGCGACGCCTTCATGTCGGGCTTCCTGCGCGGCTGGCTGAAGGGCGAAAGCCACAAGACCTCGGCCACCTGGGCCAATGCCTGCGGCGCCTTCGCCGTCTCGCGTCTGCTCTGCGCGCCGGAATATCCCACCTGGGAAGAACTCAGCTATTTCCTCAAGCACGGCTCGAAATTCAAGGCGCTGCGCAAGGACGAGGATATCAGCCATATCCATTGGGCCACGACGCGGCGCAAGGAAATCCCGCTGTTGATGGCGCTCGCCATCGACCATCGCTCGCAGTTGACCGACATAGCCGACCAGCACAAGGCGCCGCATGCCAAGATCAACGCCTTCAAGCGTCTCGCCGTCGCTGCGGCTGCGCGCGTCAGCCAGGGCCGCGACGGCTACGGCATGCTGATCGACGAGCGTTTCGGTCGCGAGGCATTCTTCGACGCCGCCAAGAAGGATTTTTCCTGGGTCGGCCGGCCGGTGGAGCTGCCGGGCTCGCGCCCGCTGCGGTTTGAGTTCTCGCAGGACATCGGCTCGCAGCTGGTGGAATGGCCTGTCGACCACTGCATCAAATGCCTGTGCTTCTATCATCCCGATGATCCGGAGGCGCTCAAGAAAGAGCAGCAGCAGAAGCTGCGGGCGCTCTACGACGCCGCGCGCAAGGTCGGCCGGGAACTCTTGGTGGAAATCATCGCCGGCAAGCATGGCCCGCTCGACGACACGACGATTTCGCGCGCCATGACGGAGCTCTACGCGCTCGGCATCCGCCCCGACTGGTGGAAACTGGAGCCGCAGCATTCGGCGACAGCCTGGAAGAACATCGAAGCCGTGATCGCGGAAAACGACGCCTATTGCCGCGGCATCGTGCTGCTCGGACTCGAAGCGCCGGCCGCCGATCTCGAAAAAGCCTTTGCCGCCACCCGGGTCGCGCCGATGGTCAAGGGTTTCGCCGTCGGCCGCACCATCTTCGCGCACGCCGCCAATCAATGGCTCGGCGGCCGCATGACGGATGAAGAAGCGATTACCGATATGGCCGGCCGCTTCGAAGAGCTGACAAAGGCCTGGCTGCGCACGCGCGGCCTTTGAGATAAAGACCGGGGCTGCGCCGAAACGCCACGCGGAGGCTGCAGCTCTATTTGATCTCGCCTCTCCCCGAAATTGGGAAGAGGGATTAAGACAACGAGGCGCGGGCGCAGACCTGCGAAAGGAATGCGGGAGGATAGCATGGCGAAGACGATCCGGCTGACGATGGCGCAGGCTATCGTGCATTTCATGAAGGCGCAGAAGACTGTGATCGACGGCGAGACGCTGCCGATCTTCGGCGGCGTCTGGGCGATTTTCGGCCATGGCAATGTCGCGGGCATGGGCGAAGCGCTCTATCAGGTGCGCGACGAGCTTCCGACCTATCGCGCCCACAATGAGCAGGGCATGGCGCATGCCGCCGTCGCCTATGCAAAAGCCAGCTTCCGCCAGCGCTTCATGGCCTGCACGACCTCGATCGGCCCTGGCGCGCTCAATATGGTGACTGCCGCAGGTGTGGCGCATGTCAACCGCCTGCCGGTGCTGTTTTTGCCGGGCGACGTCTTCGCCAACCGCGCGCCGGACCCGGTGCTGCAGAGATCGAGAATTTCGGCGACGGCACCATTTCGGCCAATGACGCGTTCCGGCCGCTGTCGCGTTATTTCGACCGTATCACCCGTCCAGAACAGATCATGCCGGCGCTGAAGCGCGCGATGCAGGTGCTGACCGATCCGGTCGATTGCGGCCCGGTGACGCTGTCGCTCTGCCAGGATGTGCAGGCCGAAGCCTTTGATTATCCGGAAAGCTTCTTTGCCGAGAAGGTCTGGAGCTTCCGCAGGCCGCAGCCGGATACGGATGAGCTGGCCGCCGCCATCGCCGCGATCAAATCCGCCAAGTCTCCGGTGATCATCGCCGGCGGCGGCGTGCTCTATTCGCGCGCCACAGAAGAGCTGAAAGCTTTTGCTGAGAAGACGGGGATTCCTGTGGCCGTCACCCAGGCCGGCAAGTCGGCGATCGATGAGCGCCATCCGCTATCGATGGGCTCGGTTGGCGTGACCGGCACCTCCGCTTCCAACGCGCTGGCCGAAGCCGCAGATCTTGTGATTGCAGTGGGCACGCGCATGCAGGATTTCACCACCGGTTCCTGGGCGCTGTTCAAGGGTGACGGCGTTCGTTTCCTCGGCATCAACACCGCAGCCTTCGACGCCGCTAAGCACAATGCACTGCCGCTGGTGGCCGACGCGAAGGTTGCGCTCACAGCCATCACCGCCGCGCTGTCCGGCTGGTCTGCGCCGGCCGATGTCAAGACAAAGGCCGAAAGCCTGAAGGCAGAGTGGATGCAGGCGGCGGACAAGGCCATGGCGCCCACCAACGCCCTGCCCTCGGATGCGCAGGTAATTGGTGCCGTTGCGCGCAATCGCGCCAATGAGAACTCGGTGCTGCTCTGCGCTGCGGGCGGCCTGCCGGGCGAACTCCACAAACTGTGGCCCGCCACCAGCCCCGGCAGCTACCATATGGAATACGGCTTCTCCTGCATGGGCTATGAGATCGCCGGCGGTCTGGGCGTGAAGATGGCGCGGCCCGACGCCGATGTCGTGGTCATGGTCGGCGACGGCTCCTATATGATGCTCAACCAGGAACTCGCCACCTCGGTGATGATCGGCAAGAAGATCACCGTCGTGCTGCTTGATAACAGGGGCTATGGCTGCATCAACCGGCTGCAGATGGGCACCGGCGGCGCCAACTTCAACAACCTTTTGAAAGACGCCTATCACGAGGTGATGCCGGAGATCGATTTCGCCAAGCACGCCGAAGCCATGGGCGCGATTGCGCTGAAGGTCGCCTCGATTGCTGAGCTGGAACAGGCGCTTGAACAGACCAAGACAAATGACCGCACCACGCTGATCGTGATCGACACCGACCCATTGATCACCACGCAGGAAGGCGGACACTGGTGGGATGTGGCGGTGCCGGAAGTCAGCCCGCGCGAAAGCGTCAACAAGGCGCACGAAGCCTATGTGAAGGCTCTCGCCGCCCAGCAGATCGGCTGACCGGATCAGTTTACGAGGCTCGATGAGCGCCTCGCTGCATGTCAATGTTTTCCCGGAAGTACGACTTCCGGACCAAGACTCTGAGGAGACCTCTGATGAAAGCCAAACTCGGC
Organism: Rhizobium sp. G21; assembly: GCF_014158035.1. Taxonomy (GTDB): domain Bacteria; phylum Pseudomonadota; class Alphaproteobacteria; order Rhizobiales; family Rhizobiaceae; genus Rhizobium_E. The sequence continues at coordinate 1,022,313 of NZ_JACFXW010000001.1, forward strand.
ATGTCGCCCATCGCCTGGTGGAATGACGACCTTCCGGATCTGAGCGACGACGTGTCGCTCGAGGAATGCCTGCGCCAGTCGCGCACCGCCGGCTTCACCGGCATGGAAAAGGGCCGCCGTTTTCCCGATGATCCCGACGTGATGCTGCCGATCCTGCGCGCCGCCGACGTGACGCTGTGCGGCGGCTGGTTTTCCGGCACGCTGACCATCGAGGATCTCTCGGCGAACAAGGACCGCATCGCGCCGATGATCGAGCTGTTCAAGGCGGTCAACGCGCCTTGCATCGTTTATGGCGAAGTCGGCCTGTCGATCCAGGGCGACCGCTCCAAGCCGCTGGCGACCAAGCCGCGCCTGTCTGACGACGAGATGAAGGTCTATGCCCGCAAGGTGACCGAGTTCGGCGAATGGTGCGCGGAACAGGGCATGCCGCTGTCCTACCATCACCACATGGCCGCCGTCGTGGAGACCGAGCCGGAGCTCGACGCCTTCATGAAGAATTCCGGCGAAGGCATTCCGCTGCTTCTCGACGCCGGCCATCTGGCCTTCGCCGGCGGCGACGTGCTGCGCGCCATCGACAATCACCATGCCCGCATCACCCATGTGCATGTGAAGGACATCCGCCGCTCCGTGGTCGATGGTCTGGACCGCTCCAAGCAGTCCTTCCTCGACGCCGTGGCGCTCGGCGCCTTCACCGTTCCGGGCGACGGTTCGCTCGATTTCGGCGCGATCGTCCAGCGTTTTGCCGATTACGGCTATGAAGGCTGGTTCGTGGTCGAAGCCGAGCAGGACCCGAAGACTGCGCCGCCGCAGAAGATGGCGGAGATCGGTCATGCCGAACTGATGCGCGTGATGACGGCCGCCGGCTATACGGTGGAAACCGAAGGCTTTCCGAAGGGCTGAGGCGCAAGCGTCGGCCAAACGGCAGAGGACAAAGGGAGCGCGACCATGCCGAAACTGCTGGTGAAACCCAAGGCCGACCACGGCCTCATCCATGATGTGACGCCTGAAAGCGCCGGCTGGACCTATGTCGGATTTGCGCTTCATCGCCTGAAGGCCGGAGAAACCGTCTCGGCCAACACCGGCGACCGCGAGGCCTGCCTGGTCTGGCTGACCGGTAAGGGCAAGGCGACCGCCTCGGGCGAAGATTTCGGCGAGGTCGGCGAACGCATGAGCGTGTTCGACGGCGCGCCGCATGCGCTTTACGTGCAGGCCGGCTCCTCCTGGTCGGTGACGGCGACGACCGATCTCGAACTCGCTGTCTGCACGGCGCCGGGCGGCGAAGGGTTCAAGACCAGGCTCATCGCGCCCGGAACGCATCCTCAGTTCATGCGCGGCAAGGGCTCCAATGTCAGGCACGTGACGAATATCATGCCGGAGGACGACGGCGCGGCCGCTTCGCTGCTGGTGGTGGAAGTGATCACGCCCTCGGGCAACACCTCGTCCTATCCGTCGCACAAGCACGACCAGGACGACCTGCCAAACGAGAGCTTCCTGGAAGAGACCTATTACCACCGCCTCAACCCGCCGCAGGGCTTCGCCTTCCAGCGCGTCTATACCGACGATCGCTCGCTCGACGAAGCCATGGCGGTGGAGAATGGCGATGTGACCCTGGTGCCCAAGGGATATCACCCCTGCGCCACCATCCACGGCTATGACCTCTATTATCTCAACGTCATGGCGGGACCGAAGCGGGTGTGGAAATTCCACAACGCCCGAGAGCATGAATGGCTGCTTTCCACCTGACTTGACATTCCGTCTCCTTGGCTCATCTTTAGGAACAAGGAGACCAGTCATGAAGGTGACGATCGAACAGGCGCAATCCGATCTCGCCCGCCTTATCGAGCAGGCGGCCGAGACAGGGCAGGACGTGACTATCGCGGACGGCGACAGGTCGGTCGCGACCATTGTGCCTTGGCCGAAGAAGCGGAAGTTCCATCTGGGCATTCTCAAAGATCAGCTCAAAGGCGACGCGCCGGACTTTCTTGAGCCAATGAGCGAAGAAGAGTTAAGGCTCTGGGAAGGCGGTTGATGGCGTCTTACCTGCCGAATACCCATGTGTGGGCATGGACCACCAATCTGGATCGGCGGTTACCGGGCAATATCGCAGCTATTATTCTGGACGCTGATATTATTTAGGTCAGCGCGATTTCCGTCTACGAAATCTGCCAGAAAGTTCGAATCGGAAAATGGCCTGAGATGGAGCCGTTCACCGACCGTCTCCCGGAGCTTGCCGTCAATCAGGGCGGGCGGATTATTGACCTCAATCCCAGCATTGCGCGAAGCGCCGGCCTGCTCGATTGGGATCACCGCGACCCGTTCGATCGCATGCTCGCCGGCACCGCGCTGGAGATGGGGCTGCCGATCCTGTCCGCCGACAGCGCGTTTGACGAACTGTCGGCTCGGCCGTCCTGGCCTGGGCGCGCATGGGTAACCCATCATCAACCATGCTGGACTTGAAACCTGTGCCGCAATGGCCCAGTCGACCTCAAAATCACGCGCTTCGATAAAATTGTAGCAATCCGCTTGAACCTGCCTCAACCCGCCGATGCTATTGTCGTCTTCAACCAGAAAGGAGGATGACCATGCAGATCCGGGAGTTCAAGAATTTCAACGACGTTCTGATGATCCAGAATCCGAAGCGCAGCTTCAAGATGCATAAGATAGACCGTCCGGGCACCATCATCCCCGTCGCGCCGCATCTGCAGATCAAGAAGAAATACAATACCTTGATCGAGAGCATCTCCTGCGGCGGCGCGCTTTTGAATTTCAGTCCCTATATCGACCTGCCGCGCAATTTCTTCCTGGTGATCATGGGCTCGTCAGAGGAGATCGGCTCGACGATGGTGCGCCGTGAAAAAGATCGCATGATGATCAAATTCAACATGTTCCTCGACGCGGGCTATCTGCAGACGATCGTCGGCGGCGTGTCGATCGAGGAACTCGAGGCCATCTGAGCCAACTGCAAAGCGACGATATGCCCGGGCCGCCTCGCGCGGCCCTTCTTCGTTGAAACGGGTGGATTTCGTCCAAAACTCCCGAATTCGCACAGCCCTGTCGCTTAAATCTGGATTCGTTAAAATTCTAAGACCGCCCTTGAGGCGGATTAAATGTTTGGGGTGGATTGTCGGGTCATGGAAACAAGGAGTGTGTCCATGGCTGTAGGCGCAGAAGCGACGATCAGCACTGTTCATGTAGAGCAGGGCCTGGAAGCAAAGAAATTCGAACGATTCATCGTCAATAGACCCGGCGTGGTCTATTCCGTCCTCCCCGGGCTGGCGGGCCTTTCCCCGCGATCCTGTCAGGTGGTGGACATCTCTCGCGGCGGCGCCTGCTTGCAGATGTTTACGACCATCGGCCTTCCCGATCACTATTATCTTTCCTTCTCGGGTCTGGCGATCCGCATCGGCTGCGCCGAGGTCCATCGGCTCGACGGCCGCGTCGGCGTGCGGTTCATCAAGCCGCTGCCCGAGGGCCTGTTGTCGAAAATCGTGCGCGGCGATTTCATCGCCGGCGACAATCTTCCCGGACGCGTTCGTTTTCAATAGGGTGATCCCGATCATGAATCAGGGCTCACACGCATATGTCGACCTTCGAATATTTCACGCCGCTCGTCCGCGATCTTCCGGCCACCATCCCTTTCGTGGGGCCGGAAGCCATCGAACGGAACCGCAATCTCCTCGTCGCGGCGCGGATCGGCGCCAATGAAAACGGCTTCGGCCCATCGCCGCGGGTGAAAGCGGCGATGGCGGCGGCGATCGACGAGAGCTGGAAATATTCCGATCCCGAGAATTTCGCGTTGCGCGAGGCGCTGGCGAACCATCTCGGCCTCGATCGCCATGAGGTCAATGTCGGCGAAGGCATCGATGGTCTGCTCGGAGAGATCGTGCGGATGACGATCGAAAAAGGCATGCCGGTGGTCACCTCGCTCGGCGGCTATCCGACGTTCAACTATCATGTGAACGGTTATGGCGGGCGGTTGGTGACCGTCCCCTACAAAGACGACAAGGAAGATCTCGACGGTCTTCTCGATGCAGTGAAGCGCGAAAAAGCGCCGCTCGTCTATTTCGCCAATCCCGACAATCCCATGGGCAGTTGGCACGACGCCGGGGCGGTTCTCGCTTTCGCCCGCGCCATTCCCGACGAGACCTTGCTGATCCTGGACGAGGCCTATGGGGAGACCGCCCCGCAAGGCACACTGCCCGCCAATGAAGCGCTGCTCGACCGGCCGAACGTGATCCGCACCCGCACCTTCTCCAAGGCCTATGGGCTGGCCGGCGCGCGCATCGGCTATGTCATCGCCGCCCGCGGCACGGCCCAGGCCTTCGACAAGATCCGCAATCACTTCGGCATGAACCGTGTCGGCGTCGCTGGCGCGATCGCAGCGCTCGCGGATCAGGATTATCTCGCCGACACATTGGCGAAGATCGCCGCCGCCCGGGACCGCATCGGCATGATCGCCCGCGCCAATGGTCTTGCTCCCCTACCCTCCGCGACGAATTTCGTGGCGATCGATTGCCATCGCGACGGGACTTATGCGCGCGCCATCGTCGATGGCTTGATGGAGGAAGGCGTGTTCATCCGGATGCCGGGCGTGGCCCCGCTCAACCGCTGCATCCGCGTCAGCGTCGGGCCGGAGAGCGATCTCGATCTGTTCGAGAAGGCGCTTCCCAAGGTTCTGGCGAAAATCGGCTGAACGCTGGCCAAAGAAAAGCCGCGGGCGCTGGGTGAGCGGTCGCGGCTTCAATATTCTGCTGCGTAAACCGCAGTCTTGGTCTTCACGTCTTTTGTGATGAGCGGCATGCGAATGACGATCAGTGCATCGTCATCCATTCGCGGGCGGCGCGCAGTGCGCGGGCCAATTCCATCTTGGTCATCGACGGGGTCAGTTCGGCGCGCAGCATGGCGGCGCGTTCGGAGCCTTTGATCGCGGCGATGTTGAGCCATTTGTGCGCAGCGACCAGATCGATGTCGCAGCCCTGGCCCGTGGCGTACATCAGGCCCATGTCGCAGAAGATGTCGGCCTGGCTTTCGCCGCCCATAGCCGAATTCGAGATGTTCATGTCGTAACGCGCCATTGTCGTTGTCCCTGTTTAAGACGTTGTTTTCTTTTCACCCTGTTTTGCCTTGCATGAAGGCCGGACTGCGCTTGCCTATTCTTTTCGATCGCTCGGCGCTTTCCGTTTTTCGGCGGCGTTTACTGCCGTCCTTGTTATGGCTCTACTATGCCGAAGGGCTTTGAAAATTCGCCTAAAATGCATCCTTAATTTGCAGCAAACGAAATCCGAACAGCTGGTAAACTTATGTTTTTCTTAAGTATCCAACCGCCTGCGCTTCTCGGCGAATACGGAAAACTTTACGAAAATTTCAGCCTGCGGTTTTAATCGGCTCGTAACCATGGAAATCGATCGCGCGTTTTTGCAAGACGCGACTGCTGTTCAGTTTCCTGTTTTCTTCCAGGCAAATCGACGCTACCAATTCCGTGACGAGGCCTCTGGGACGGCCTTGCAGACTGGGAGGCATGGATGCGCAGATTTTTGACGGCACTTCTGATCATGGCGTCCGCGGGCGCGGCAATTGCGGCGGAACCGATCGAGGGCAACTGGAAAACCAAGAGCGGCGAAACCGCCGCGATCGCCAAATGCGGCGGCGCTTATTGTGTGACGCTGAAATCAGGAAAGTTTTCGGGCAAACGTATCGGCACGATGTCCGGAGCCGGCGCCGACTACAAAGGCGAGATCACAGATCCCGAGAACGACAAGACATATTCCGGCTACGCGACCGTGTCGGGCGCTTCCATGAAACTCAAGGGCTGTGTGATGGGCGTGCTCTGCAAATCGCAGACCTGGACCAAGCTCTGATCGAGTTCCTCATGCGAGGAGGCGGGCCCCAGAGGGAGCCGCCTCTTTTGTCGTTATCGAGCGCGTTGGCCGAAGAGGACTTTCTGCGCTTCCTTGTCTTCGGCGAGATTGGCCTGGCGTTCCCGCTCTTCCTTGCCCACGGCAATGCCTCTCAATAGCGCGGGGCGCTGATGCAGGCGCTCGAACCAGGCTTTGAGATGCGGGAAGTCGTCGAGATCCTGACCTTGGTTCTTGTACGGGATCACCCAGCCGATGCAGGCCATGTCGGCGATCGAATAGTCGCCGGCGAGGTAATCGCGATCGGCGAGCCGCTTGTTCATCACGCCATACAGACGGTTGACCTCGTTGGTGTAGCGGTCGATGCCATATTGGATCTTTTCCGGCGCATAATTGCGGAAATGATGCGCCTGCCCGGCCATGGGACCGAGCCCGCCCATTTGCCAGAACAACCATTGGTCGACCTCGACGCGGGCGCGTTCATCGACAGGATAGAACTTGCCGAACTTGCGGCCGAGATATTGCAAGATGGCCCCGGATTCGAACACCGAGATCGGCGCGCCGTCGGGGCCTTCGGATCGACGATCGCCGGCATCCGGTTGTTCGGCGCGATCGCCAGGAAGGACGGCTCGAACTGCTCGCCCTTCGAAATATTGATGTATTTGATCTGGTAAGGGGCTTCGAGCTCCTCCAGCATGATGGTGATTTTCCAGCCGTTGGGGGTGGGCCAGTAATAGAGATCGATCGGTGCGGACATGGGCGTCTCCTTCCTCTGTCTGACGTTAGTTAGTGAGCCGGTTAATGGCCGGCAACCACTCTGAACCGAAAATGAACATGAAGGTCAGCGCGGGTTCAGTCACATCTGGTTAGAGTTTTCTCCATCGAAGACGGGAATGGGATGAAGCCTGAGATGAATGCGATCATGATACGCCGCTTTGCGATCATCTGCCTCGGCGCCGCGCTTTTTGCGATTGGTTTGCAGGTCGCGGTGGAAAATCATTCTCGCGCTCCGCATTTCGCCCAGTTCAATGTCGAAAGCTGCTCGAACCCGATGAACGCCAGCTGCGGAATTCGCTGAATCATCCCGCGCAATTGCCCTCATGCCGCGGCGCAGCGTGAAAAATTCGCGGGAATGACCGATCCGGGACTGTTCAACTGTCATAAACCGCCTTCTATTATGGCCTATGGCCAAGCGAATCCTTTCTTCCTCCATCCTGAACGTCATCTCTCCGGAGCCCTTTGAGCAGGCTTCCTTCACCACGGCCGATGAAGCCGTCGACGCGATTGCGTCGCTGTACGAACGCAACACGTCGTTTCTTCGAGCCGCCTTCGAAAAGATCATTCAGGGCGGCGCCGCCGAAGGCAGATACCGCGCCTTCTACCCCGAGATAAGACTGGGAACGGTTCGCTACGATCATGTCGACTCGCGACTGCCCTATGGTTTCCTGAGCGAGCCCGGCGAATATTCCACCACCATCACCCGCCCTCTCCTGTTCAAGCACTACCTCAAGACGCAGATCGGGCAGCTTTTGAAGAATCATGGGCTGCCGGTGATCGTCGCGGAATCGTCGACGCCCATTCCGCTGCATTTCGCCTTCGGCGAAGGCGCCCATATCGAAGCGTCGGTCGGCAGCACCATCGAGGCGCCGTTGCGCGACCTGTTCGACACGCCCGATCTTTCGACCACCGACGACGAAATCGCCAATGGCGAATATGAGCCGCCGCCTGGCACGCCGAAGCCGCTCGCGCCTTTCACCGCCCAGCGCATCGATTACTCGCTGGCGCGGCTCAGCCATTACACGGCGACCAAGGCGGAGCATTTCCAGAATTTCGTGCTGTTCACCAATTACCAGTTCTACATCGACGAATTCTGCGCCTGGGCGCGCCGGCAGATGGCCGAAGGCGGCAACGGCTACACAGCCTTCGTCGAACCCGGCAATCTTGTCACCTATCCCGGCGAGGACGCGCCGAGCGAAGGCTCGCCCGCCCAGCGGCTGCCGCAGATGCCGACCTATCACATCAAGCGCAAGGGCCATGCCGGCATCACCATGGTCAATATCGGCGTCGGGCCCTCCAACGCCAAGACGATTACTGACCATATCGCCGTTCTCCGTCCGCATGCCTGGCTGATGCTCGGCCATTGCGCTGGACTGCGCAATTCGCAACGCCTCGGCGACTACGTGCTGGCGCATGCCTATATGCGCGAAGATCATGTGCTGGACGACGACCTGCCGGTCTGGGTGCCGATCCCGGCATTGGCGGAAATCCAGCAGGCGCTGCAGGATGCGGTGGCCGAGGTCACCGGCTATGACGGCTACGAGCTCAAGCGCATCATGCGCACCGGCACGGTGGCGACGATCGACAACCGCAACTGGGAGCTCCGCGACCAATCCGGACCCGTAAAACGCCTGTCGCAAGCCCGCGCCATCGCGCTCGACATGGAATCCGCCACCATCGCCGCCAACGGCTTCCGCTTCCGCGTTCCGTACGGAACATTGCTCTGCGTATCGGATAAACCGCTGCATGGAGAATTGAAACTGCCGGGCATGGCGACCGCCTTCTACAAGAGCCAGGTCAGCCAGCATCTCAAGATCGGGCTTCTGGCGCTCGAGAAACTGTCGGCCATGTCGCCCGAAAAGCTGCATTCACGCAAATTGCGAAGCTTCTTCGAAACGGCCTTCCAATGAGAGAGCAGGAAGACGACCGGCTGTACAGCGATCCGCGGCTCGTCGACTTCTACGATCTCGAAAACGGTTGGGGACAGGATACGCGCTACTGCGCGGAACTGGCCCGCACCGCCGGCTCCGTGCTCGATTTCGGCTGCGGCACCGGCTTGTTTCTCGCCGGCATCGCCGACGGCAGGCCCATGGTCGGCGTCGATCCCGCGTCAGCCATGCTGGAAGTGGCGCGGCATCGGACGAATGGCGAGCAGGTGCGCTGGGTCGAAGGCGACATTCGCAGCATCCGGCTGGGCGAGCGCTTCGATCTCGTGACCATGACCGGACATGCCTTTCAATGCTTGCTGACCGATGCCGACGTAAAGGCGGCGCTCGCCACCATCGCGGCGCATCTCACGCCATCGGGGCAATTCATTTTCGACAGCCGCAACCCCGCCCGCCGCGAATGGGAGGGCTGGACGCCAGAGGCCTCACGTCGGACCGTGGCCCATCCTGATTACGGCAAAGTCGAAAGCTGGAACGACGTCGCCGTCGATGAAGAGACCGGGGTCGTCTGCTATGAGACCGCCTATCGTCTGGCATCGGGCGAGACACTCTCGTCCCGCTCGTCGATCCGTTTCATCGATCAGGCGCATCTCGCCGGCCTGATCGCCCGCGCCGGACTCGTGATCGACGTCTGGCTGGGCGACTGGATAGGCGCGCCGTTCGAGCCCGGCTGCAAGGAAATCATACCGTTGGGTCGATTGGCTTGAGGCTGGCGTCCGCCGGGGCGATCACCTTCAATTCTCCTGGATGAAGACGAATTTCGACATCGCGCGGCAGTTTCATCAACTCCCCGTCGAGTACGAAATTGGCGGCTCGATAGAGTTTGGGGAAATGCAGGTCGACAGACTGCGCTTTCATTTCGGTAATGGCGGGATTGGCCTTCAGCCGTCCGCGCAGCACATCGACCGCCAGTCCCACAGCGCCGGCCGGATCGAGCGGATCGGCGATATAGAAACCGAGATGACCGGTCTTGACGTCCTCTGCAACCAACAGTCCATTCTCGCCGAAGGGGTTGTTGGACACCGAAATCGCCGAAACCATTCGGTTTTCACGATGGCCGTCGGCGTCGAACTCGATCTCGAAACGCGGCGGGTTGAGCACCGCGCCGACCGCCGCGCGGACATTGGCGGCAATCTTGCCGGCGCGCGAGCCATAGCTCATCTGGTTGCGATAGCGCACCATGCGCGCATGCATGCCGGCCGAGAATTGATGCACGAAAGCGCGGCCGTTGACGCTGCCGATATCGGCGTCGTCGACGACGCCGTCGGCGAGAACCGGCAGGACCTGCCAGATGTCGAGCGGCAAGCGCAGCGTACGGGCGAACAGGTTCATCGTGCCTGCCGGAATGACGCCGAGCGGCTTGCCCGCTTTCCAGGCGATGCCCGCGGCCGACGAGATCGTGCCGTCGCCGCCGCCGGCGATGATCGCATCGACATCGTCACGGCCGGCCGCCTTCTCCAGCGCGGCGCCGATATCCGACCCTTCGACCACCACCGTTTCAAGAACATGGCTGCGCTCGGCGAAGATCTCCGCCATTTTCGCTTCATAGGCCTTCATATCCGTGGTCCGGAACGTTCCGCCGTCGCGGTTGAGAATGGCTTTGATCTTCACGCGTCATCTCCCGTGTGGTCAGCAGGATATAGGCTTGTTTTCCGCGTTTTTAGGAGCGGCCGGCTCAGTAACGCGCAGAACCGACTTTTGATCATTCTCATTTTCATTTGCGCCGCAAAATCGCCTTTACCGCAATGCAAAATCTCTATTATATTACTATAACTCATCATCGGACGGCCTGAATCGTCTGCGCCGCTTCCATTCTCGACATCCGGGTCCCCAAACCCCTTCAGACGGATCTTTACCGTGAGCGACGCTGTTTGCACCGATACGATAGCAATACCCGAAGAGGCGCGTGCGCTGACGCGCTTCCAGATCGCCTTGGTGATCCTGGCGCTCGCCTGCGGCGGCTTCGGCATCGGCACCGGCGAATTCGCCATCATGGGCCTGCTTCCGGATGTCGCCAGAACCTTCGCAGTTACGACGCCGGAAGCGGGTTACGTGATCAGCGCCTATGCGCTCGGCGTGGTGATCGGCGCGCCGCTGATCGCGATTCTCGGCGCCAAGTCCTCGCGCCGCTCCCTGCTCCTGGTGCTGATGAGCGTCTTCGCCGCCGGTAATCTCGCCAGCGCGGTCGCGCCTGATTTCTGGAGCTTCACCGCGCTGCGATTCCTATCGGGCCTTCCGCATGGCGCCTATTTCGGCGTCTCCGCCCTGGTCGCGGCGTCGCTGGTGCCGGTTTACATGCGCGCGCGCGCCGTGGGCTACGTGATGCTCGGATTGACGGTGGCGACGCTGGCCGGCACGCCGGTGATGGCGCTGTTCGGCCAGTATCTCTCCTGGCGGGTGCTGTTCTTCGCTGTCGGCGGCATCGGCGCGCTGACCGTCACCCTCATCTGGCTCTATCTGCCGCGCGACCGGCCGGCGGCAGGCGCGAGCGTGTCCCGGGAGCTCATCGCCTTCACGCATCCGCAGGTGCTCCTGACCCTGACGCTGGCCGCGACCGGCTTCGGCGGCATGTTTTCGATCTTCAGCTACATCGCTGGCACTGCGACGGAGGTGGCGCTGATGCCCGTCTCGATGATCCCCGTGATCATGGTTCTGTTCGGCATCGGCATGAATGTCGGCAATGTCGTCGGTTCGAAATTGGCCGACATGTCGCTGATGGGCACGATCGGCGGCATGCTAGTGTTCAATGTGGTGGTGATGACCGTGTTCGGCCTGACCGCCGCCAATCCCTATCTGCTCTGCCTGTCGGTGTTTCTGATCGGCTGCACCTTCGCCGCCGGGCCGGCTGTGCAGACACGGCTGATGGACGTCGCCGCCGACGGCCAGACGCTGGCCGCAGCGTCGATGCATTCGGCCTTCAATGTCGCCAATGCGCTGGGCGCCTGGCTCGGCGGCCTGGTGATCGCTTATGGCTATGGCTATGCCGCCACCGGTTATGTCGGCGCGATTCTGTCCTTCTTCGGCCTGTTCGTGTTCGGCGCGTCCTGGCTTCTCGAAAAACGGGCGGCGCGCTGAAGCTCTCGATCATTCTTCCGGCAATTTCAGCGGTCCGTTCGCCTTCACCGTGCGGATCGCGAAATTGATCGGATATCGGTGACCTCCGGCAGCGTCAGCAGTTGCTCGGTGAGCAGCCGCTCATAGGCGGCCAGATCCTCCACCACCACTTCCGCCAGAAAATCCGCCTCTCCCGAGATCATGTGGCAAGCCACCACCTCAGGCAGCGCCAGAAGCGCATCCTGCAGATTGCCGGCATTTTCCCGACTATGGCGGATCACCTTGAAGAACACGAACACCGTCAATTCCAGGCCCACGGCGCGGCGGTCGACATCGGCCCTGTAGCCGCGGATCACGCCGCTCCCTTCCAACGCCCGTATCCGTCTGAGACACGGCGATGGCGACAGATTGACCCGCGCTGCGATGTCGACATTGGTCATCCGTGCATCCTCCTGCAGCGCGTCGAGGATCCCGAGATCAAATTCATCCAGTTTAGGCATATTCCACCAATTATCTCCCAGCAGACGCAATATCCTGCGCCATGGCCTTAATTTCAAGTCACAAGTCGCAAGGACATGCGCGACCGCGCTGGTTTAGTGTCCGAGCATTGACGGTCGGGGCTAGGAGCGAGCGGATGGCGATGGCGGCGGATACGGCGAAAACGAGTGAAATCTCGCCCTTTACGGGCCGCCTCGCAGCGCTGGCGGTGGTGGCCATCTGGGCGGCGTGGCTGGTGTCGACGCGACATGGAACCGTCTCGTCGCTCAAGGCCGTCGATCTCAGCTTGCTACGCTACGGCATTCCGGCGTTGATCCTCGCGCCGGTCTGGCTCAGGACAGGTCTCTGGCCGAAGGCCACGCCGAAATGGCCGCTCGTGCTGATGATCCTGGGCTCCGGCGCGCCCTTCTTCCAGATCGTGGCCGTGGGCATGCGGGCGACGCCTGCCTCTGCCGCCGGCGTCCTGCTGCCGGGCGTGATGCCATTGGCGACAGCGCTGATCGGAGTGGCGATCTATCGCGAACGCCCCGACCTGATGCGCTGGTTCGGCATGGGCGCCATCGCGCTCGGCGGGCTGGTGATGCTGACGTTCGGCGTCGGCGAAGTCGAACTCGGCTGGAGAAGCTATCTGATCCTGCCGTTCTGCGCGACGCTCTGGGCAATCTTCACCCATGCTTTCCGGCGCTCCGGCCTGACGCCGCTCGAAGGCGGCGCGCTCGTCTGCGTCTGGTCGACGCTGATCACGCTGGCGCTGATCCCGTTTCTCGGCGTTCACCTGTTTTCAGCCCCGCTCGGCGAAATCGGATTGCAGGTGTTGACGCAGGGCGTCTTGTCTGGCCTCTGCGCCACCCTTCTCTATGGCTACGCGATCCGGGCCTTGGGCGGCACGCTTGCCGCCGCCTTTACCGCGGCGACGCCAGCGGCCGCGGCTGTCGGCGGCGGCTTGTTGCTGGGCGAGCGGATCGGCGCGGCGACGATCGCCGCAGCCGTCATCACCGGTCTCGGCGTGGTGCTCTCGACCGGGCTTCTGTCTCGACGTCAGGCCTGAATGACCACGACCTTGTCGCCGGTGGAGACACGGCTGTAGAGATCGATGACGTCGTGGTTCAGCATGCGGATGCAGCCCGACGACATGGCGTAGCCGATCGATTGCGGCTGGTTGGTGCCGTGAATGCGGAAGTGAATGTCGTTGCCGCCGCGATAGAGATACATGGCGCGGGCGCCGAGCGGATTGTTCGGGCCGCCCTTCATGCCGCCGGCCAGCGGGCCGTATTTCGCCGGTTCGCGGCGGATCATGTTTGCGGTCGGCGTCCAGGTCGGCCATTCGGCCTTGCGGCCGACATAAGCGTTGCCGCGCAGCTCCAACCCTTCGCGGCCGACGCTGACGGCGTAACGGATCGCCCTGCCATTGCCGAGCACATAGTAGAGACGACGGGCGGGCGTATCGACCACGACGGTGCCGGCGGGCTGGCTGGTGGCGTAATCGACCTCCGTGCGACGCAGTTCCGGCTTGATCTTGTCCAGCGACATGGCGGGCAGCGGATAAGGCTCCGTCGTCTGCGCGCCGTAATTGGCCTTGTCGTTGGAATGATTGGTCTGGCATCCCGCCAGAAACGCCGATGCGCCGAGAAGGAACGCCCGCCGAGAAACCGCCATCGAATTGAGTCCTTAATGCCCCGTTGATGCCGCAGACATTAGGAAGATTATGGTTAATGGAGCGTAAAGCAGCGTCGCAAAAGTTAACGATCGTCAGGATTTTGCTGCGAAACGGGGCGGTCCGTTGCATGATACAATTCGGCGTCGGCCGCCAGCCGTTGACTGCTCCTGCGGTCGTCGGACGGTTCGGATCCCATCAGGAAAGCCGACATGCCGACGCTCAGGAAGAGAAGCGTCGAGAGCAATACCCGCAACGCGTTGACGCGCTCGTCGCCACCACCGCAGGCGGCATAGAAGTCATCCTCACCCTTCCAATTCGCCGCCATCGTCAGGTTCGCCCAGAAGGCCATACGCGGATCCATGTCTTCGCCCTCGCATTTTTTCGATGACGCTGGTCGAATGCGAGAGGCGAGTTTCGACAGCCTGGCCGCACGACGTCGCAAAAATAGTTTCTCTTTCCCGCCTTTTGCTGTCGAAATGTCCTCGCGCCATTCGACCAGTCCGCCATCAACCAACCGAGGAACCGAACGATGAAATATCTGCTGCAAGTCTGGCTGCCTGACGGCGTCTTCGATCACATGCCGCAAGACGAGAAGGACAAGCTCGACCGGGACTCGCTTGCCCACGACGTCATGCTCAAGGAACAAGGACATTTCATCGCCGCAGAGCCCCTGCTCGGGCCTGAGACAGCCGTTTCGATCCGACACGGAAATGGCGAGATTTCCATCACCGACGGTCCGTTCTGCGAGACCCGCGAGCATCTCGGCGGCTTCCTCGTCGTCGAGGCCCGCGATCTCAACGAGGCGATCCGATTGGCGAGCGCCGTGCCGGTCGGACGATATGGCGGCATGGAGGTGCGTCCGATCTTCGATCTCGAAGCGCTGGTGGCTGCGCAAACCCGGGCAGCCGGTTGACGATGGACGACGGCATCGACGCCATCTTTCGTCAGCATTCGCGAAAAGCGCTGGCAAGCCTGATCCGGTTGCTGGGCAGTTTCGACCTGGCGGAAGAAGCACTGCAGGACGCCTTCCTGCAGGCGGCGAGGCAGTGGCCTGAGAAGGGGCCGCCCGACAATCCCCTCGCCTGGCTGGTGTCGACGGGACGGTTTCAGGTGATCGACAGACTGCGTCGTCACAAACGGTTTGGCGAGTTGACGGCTGACGTGACGGACACACTCTACGGAAGCGGAGCAGTCGAGATGCAGGATGAGCCGGAATCGCTCGCCGACGACGAGTTGCGCCTGATCTTCATCTGCTGCCATCCCGCTCTTCAGCCCGATGCGCAACTCGCGCTGGCGCTGCGCGAAGTCTGCGGGCTGAAGACCGAAGAGATCGCACGCGCCTTCCTCGTCTCCGCCCCGACCATCGCCCAGCGCATCGTTCGGGCCAAGAAGCGCATCCGCGATCTGGCTCTGCCCTATGACGTGCCGGACGCCGCCGCGCTGCCGGCGCGGCTGTCGGTCGTCCTGCACGTCGTCTACCTCCTGTTCAACGAAGGCTATGCGGCGTCGAGCGGCGCGGACTTGATGCGACAGGATCTCGCCGAGGAGGCCATCCGGCTGAACAGGCTGCTGATCGGCCTTCTGCCGGAGCCCGAGGTTCTCGGGCTTGGGGCGTTGATGCTGTTCCAGCACGCCCGCGCGCCGGCGAGGCGCGGGCGCCGATGGCGACCTCATCCTGCTGGCGGACCAGGATCGACGCCTCTGGAGACAGGATCTCATCGCCGAAGCAACCGCGCTTCTCGAACGCGCCTGGGCGAGCGGCGAAGTCGGGGCCTATACGCTGCAGGCGGCCATCGCGGGCGTGCATTCCACGGCGACGTCCAGCGAAGAGACGGACTGGCGTCGCATCGTCGGGCTTTACGATCTGACGCTGCAGGCCGCGCCCTCGCCGATCGCGGCGCTCAACCGCGCCGTGGCCGTCGCCATGGTCGATGGTCCGGCTGCCGGCCTGGCGCTGGTCGATCGCTTACTGGAGACAGGAGAGCTCGGCGCCTATCATCTGGCGCATGCCGCCCGCGCCGATTTCCTCCGCCAGCTCGGCGACATCGCTTCAGCTCGGCAAGCATATCGGCAGGCCTTGTCGCTCGCGCGGCTGGATGCGGAGCGCGATTTTCTCGCACGCCGCATCCGTGAACTCGGCTAACCGAGCCTCATCACATATTCGGATAGACAGGCCCTTCGCCGCCCTGCGGCGGAACCCAGGTGATGTTCTGGTTGGGGTCCTTGATGTCGCAGGTCTTGCAGTGCACGCAGTTTTGCGCGTTGATCACGAAGACCTTGTCGCCGTCCTTCTCCACCCATTCATAGACGCCGGCCGGACAGTAGCGCGAGGACGGGCCGGCAAAAACGTCGAGTTCGGACGACTTCTGCAGCGCCGGATCCTTAAGACGCAGATGGATCGGCTGGTCTTCCTCGTGATTGGTGTTGGACAGGAACACCGAGGACAGGCGGTCGAAGGTCAGCACGCCGTCGGGCTTGGGATAGTCGATCTTCTTGTGCTGGGCGGCAGGCTCCAGCGAGGCGGCGTCGGTCTTGCCGTGCTTCAGCGTGAAGGGCGACGTACCGAAGATCTGGTTGATCCACATATCCAGGCCGCCGATCGCCACGCCGATCGCCGTGCCGAATTTCGACCAGAGCGGCTTGACGTTGCGGACGCGCTTCAGATCCTTGCCGATGTCGCCGGCGCGCCATTCGTTTTCGATCTCGATGACTTCGTCATTGGCGCGGCCAGCAGCGATCGCAGCTGAAATCTTTTCTGCGGCGAGCATGCCGGAGAGCACCGCATTGTGGCTGCCCTTGATGCGCGGCACGTTGACGAAGCCGGCCGAACAGCCGATCAGCGCCCCGCCCGGGAAGGTCAGCTTCGGCACGGACTGGTACCCGCCTTCGGTGATGGCGCGAGCGCCGTAGGAGATGCGCTTTGCGCCCTCAAACACGCCGCAGATCGCCGGATGCGTCTTGAACCGCTGCATCTCCTCGAACGGGAAGAGGTAGGGATTCTTATAGTTCAGATGCACGACGAAGCCGACGGCGACCTGATTGTCTTCGAGATGATAGAGGAACGATCCGCCGCCGGTCTTCATGTCGAGCGGCCAGCCGAAGGAATGCTGCACGAGGCCCCGTCTGTGGTTTTCCGGCTTGACCTGCCAGAGTTCCTTGATGCCGATGCCGAACTTTTGGGGCTCGCGATCCTTCGAGAGGTCGTATTTGGCGATCAGCTGCTTGGCGAGCGAGCCGCGCACGCCCTCGCCGATCAGCGTATATTTGCCGAGAAGCTCCATGCCGCGGGCATAGTTTCCTGTCGGCTCTCCGTCGCGGCCGATGCCCATGTCGCCGGAGGCGACGCCGCGCACCGCGCCGTTCTCATCATAAAGCACTTCGGTGGCGGCGAAGCCCGGATAGATCTCGACGCCGAGTTCTTCCGCCTTGGTCGCTAGCCAGCGACAGACATTGCCGAGCGAGACGATGTAATTGCCATGATTGTTCATCAAAGGCGGCATGAAGATATTCGGCAAGCGGATGGAGCCCGCCGGCCCCAGAAACAGGAAATGGTCATCGGTGACTGGGGTCTTGAACGGATGATCCGCCTCGTCGCGCCAACCTGGCAGCAGCCGGTCGACGCCGATGGGATCGACCACCGCGCCCGACAAGATATGCGCACCGACTTCCGCGCCTTTTTCCAGCACCACCACCGACAGCTCGGGATTGACCTGCTTCAGCCTGATGGCGGCGGCAAGACCCGCGGGACCTGCGCCCACGATCACCACGTCGAATTCCATGCTCTCGCGTTCGGGCAATTCCATGTCGCTCATCTCAAAAACTCCGGCCGGGCGCGCAAATTGGTCGAAGTCTTGTGTCAAATCCGCAAAACCTTGTCGAGCCAGCAAACGACATAAGCCTATCTCATTTGCTCATACCTTACTTTGACGTAAACGTAAATTATCGGACAAAAAAATGTTAGAAGAATTGCTGCCATGAACCTGTATATCAATAGGGTCGCGCCAAATCTGGGAACATGGGGAAATGTTTGAGGTTCAACGTCGCCAACGGCTTTTGCATCGAGATGGCAGTCGACGCGATAACAGCATCTACAAGATCTACGCCGTGGCTCGGTCCATAGCGGCGAAGATATTCACCCGCGCGCAAGGAAATATCGAGATCCACGGGCACGCAGGCCATTTTCTCAAACAGCGCGCGGAACAGCGTTTCCTCCGACGTCTTGCGGACGCCACGCATGACTTCCACGACAGTCAGCATAGAGATGGCGGGACGCTCATTCTGGTGTAGGAGAAAATTGAGAGCGGCTTGGTTGCCCCGGGAAACATCAATCAGAATGCAACTGTCGACAATCATGCGCCGTCGGCTCTTGACATTCGCTCGACGAGTTTTCGCCGCTCCTCGATGGTTTGTCGGTCCAGGTCATCATGATCCCGCCAGACGCCGAAAACGGCCTGAAGCGCAGACCTCCACTCCGCTGAACCGTCATTTTCTGTCGCGTTTATCTTATCGGCGCCGTCTCGGCTTGCAGTCGTACTGGCCATGCGGAAGATCCTCCGTGTCCTTCGCGCGAAGGTAGTCGCGTTCAGGCTCAGCGTCAAATTCCCATTGCCATCCCCCTGCCCCTGTGGCATGAGGCGCGCCTTCCGCTGCGGCGCAGCATTTCCCATTTCCGATGGAGTTTTCAGATGGCGACCGCGCTCGGCCTGGATTTCGGCACCACCAACACCGTGCTCGCGGTCAAGGAAGGCAACGGCTCGCGTTCGCTCACCTTCGACAGCCTCGCCGGCCACACCGACAGCATGCGCACCTGTCTGTCCTTCATGAAGGACGGTCGTCTCGGCGCGTCCAAGCTGGATGTCGAAGCGGGCGCCGCGGCGATCCGCGTCTTTGTCGACAATCCCGGCGATGTGCGTTTCCTGCAGTCGATCAAGACATTTGCCGCCTCGCCCTTGTTTCAGGGCACGCTGGTCTACGCCAAGCGCTTCAGCTTCGAAGACCTGATGGAGACCTTCCTCAACCGACTGCGCGATTATGCCGGCGCGGCGCTCGACAGCGGCATCAATCGCATCGTCGTCGGACGGCCGGTCAAATATGCCGGCGCCAATCCCGATGAAGGCTTGGCCGTCACGCGTTACAACGAGGCGCTAGGCCGTCTCGGCTTTCCGGAAGTGCATTTCGTCTATGAGCCGGTCGCCGCGGCCTTCTTCTTCGCCGAAAAGCTGAAGCGCGACGCCACCGTGCTGGTGGCCGATTTCGGCGGCGGCACCACCGATTATTCCGTCATCCGCTTCGAAACTGCTGCGGGCCGGCTGACGGCGACGCCGCTCGGCCATTCCGGCGTCGGCGTGGCCGGCGACCAGTTCGATTACCGCATTATCGACAACCTCGTCTCGCCGGTGATCGGCAAAGGCTCGAAATTCAAGAGCTTCGACAAGATCCTCGATGTTCCGACCAATTACTACGCCAATTTCGGTCGCTGGAACCAGCTGTCGATCTTCAAGACGCTCAAGGATTTTCAGGACTTGAAGGGTCTGGTTCGCGCCTCGCTCGAGCCGGAAAAGCTCGAAGCCTTCATCGATCTGATCGACCAGGATGAAGGCTATCCGCTCTATCAGGCCGTGTCGCGGACCAAGATGCGTCTGTCGGAAGAGGAAGAGACCGAATTCTTCTTTGCGCCGCTCGGCGAGAAGAGCCGCCGCATGGTCAAGCGCACGGATTTCGAAGGCTGGATCGCCGACGACCTCAAGGCGATGGAAACCGCGCTCGACGACGCGCTGACCAAGACCGGCATGTCGCCCGGGGCGATCGACAAAGTCTTCCTCACCGGCGGCACCTCCTTCGTGCCGGCGGTGCGCCGCCTGTTCGAAAACCGCTTCGGCGCCGAGCGCATCGAAAGCGGCGGCGAACTCCTCTCCATCGCCCATGGCCTCGCCCTGATCGGCGAACGCGAGGACGCGGCGGATTGGGCGGCGCTGTGAGCGGGAGTTCATGTTCGTCGGCAGCGATGAAGCTAGCCGAAAGATAAGGAGTTCCGTAGGTTGCCGGGCAAGGAGGCTCCGATGAAGCTATCAGAATACGCCGCTTCGGAAAATGGAAACACATTTTATCACGGAGAACGACTTCTGTTCCCAGGAGATGGGATTATCCATGAGGATTGGCTTGAAGTCATGCTGTGCAAATTTTCGGAGTACGGCGGAGGGTATGGTTTCGTCATCTTATCTGGTCGCAAAGCCGGACGCATACTAACAACTCTTCCCAAAGAAGCTGAAACACCCCGACACGAAGCCGTATCGTCCGCTTGGCTGATAGAAAATTTCAACGAATGGGTGTATGAAGACACAGACATCCAGGATGTTTACGTACTGGAGCAGCCAGATGCTGCCCAGAGTCCGTCAACGGAAAACGATAGTTAGAACGGCAAGGATTCTCCCCTACTGGCCGACCATCTAGTATGCCGACGCGGTAATGTGTAGCAAAGTCCCGGCTTTTCATAATCCTTGACTACCGCTTCGGTCTAAAGATGACGCACGCCGAGGCCACGCTAGATTTTGTTCGTGAGGTTCGCCGATGACCTCGGCTGAGAGTGGAACCTGAAGGCCCAAAGCGGCGGAGGTTTTATCCGCAATAGTGATTACCGCAGTATCACGCCAATTAGCGAGGCTAGTGGCCTCTGGCCTCACCCTGATCGGCGAACGCGAGGAGGCGGCGGACTGGGTGGCGTTGTGAGCGGGGGCTTGCCTCGGTCATCTCTCTATAGAGATATATCTGAAAACCCTCGTAGTCGGGGGAGGAATGTTTTTTTGAAGAGTTCGGCGAAGCAGGATCCGCAATAAGAGGACGCCTCATCGATGTTTTCCGAGAAGTAATTACGCCAAAACTCGTCTTCCCATCCGCCGATTCTCAATTCGGCGCTATCACTCTTGCGCCTCGAAATAATGACGAAGGGTAGATCCGGGTTGTAAGTCATCCATACAGCCGCGTTACTGTCAAATAAAATATAGTCATTGTTTCCCCCGCCATCCCGCGCGAGCTCATGGGCTATATCATAGCTAAACATCTCCAACTCCGCCGCCACAAAGTGCCTAGGATCGCAAGAGAAAACGTATTTTTTGCGTGATAGAGCCTTGTTGAAAAAATCCTGAATAACATGGGATAATGGGTGATCATGAACATCCTTATCTTCATGTTCATCGATGCTGAAGGGGATCGCCACATGATTGACGCCATTCACCTCAGGCAACAGAGGCAAGCTCAGGATACGGTCCCATCTTTCTCCTCGAGATAACAAAAGATCAAATAGTTTGTGATGATCGATCTTGTTTGCCTGCTCCGGATCCAGGAGCTTTACAGACATTGAGGTCAGCCAATGACGAAGCGGCGCATCGCCTTCCTCGTTTTTAAGCGGGTCATAGGCGTCTTCGTTAAAGAAGGCTCTTCTCATATGTCAGACTTCCTCATGCTCCCTCGCATACCCATATCTTTGCCGGCTTCGTTTTGCAGAAACAACCAATAGCAGTGATGGCAATTCTCTGTCATGGTTTCCTTTAAACATTGCAGTGCCGATTTTCGGCCCGGTCATAGGAACAAACCCTCCTCTCCCCCAAACGCACGCATCGGCTTCGCCGATGGACGGCGCGGACGGAATAGCCTAAGCACCCGGCCGCACGCTACAATCGGCGCGCGCGACGGAGCCTTGATGTGACCAACAGCCTCAAATCGATTTCCAGCCTGCTTCTCACGATCTTCATCGTCATGACCGGTTTCGGGCTGGGCGGCTATATCGTGCAGTTGCGCGCGCTCGGCGAAGGCTGGACGGCCTATGACATTTCGCTGATCGGCGCGGTTTATTCGCTCGGCTATACGCTCTCGTCCTTCGTCACGCCACGCTTCATCCGCCGCACCGGCCATATCCGGGTGTTCTCCGCCTATATCGCGTTGATGTCGATTTCGATCCTGCTCTGCTCGCTCGAGCAGACGCCGCTGTGGTGGATGCTGTTTCGCGGCCTGTTCGGCTTCGCCATCGCCGGCGGCTACATGATCATGGAAAGCTGGATCAACGAGAAGGCGACCAATGAAAATCGCGGCCTGATGTTTTCGGTCTATATGGTGGTGGCCATGGGCGGCTCGATCGCCGGCCCCTATATCGCGGCGCTCGCCGATCCCATGACCACGGTTCTGTTCATCGTCGCCGCCATCCTGTTTTCGGTGGCGATCTTCCCAATCGCGCTGTCGTCCAGCACCTCGCCCTCCATCCCCACCGAAGCGGGTTTCGATCTCAAGGGACTGTGGACGCGCTCGCCCGTCGCCTTTGTCGGCACCTTCATCGCCGGCGTCATTTCGGCGGCCTGGGTGAATTTCTCCGCCGTCTACGCCAAAATGAGCGGGCTGAGCGAAACCGGCGGCGCAAATCTCATCGCCGCCGTCATATTGGGCTCCGTGGTGGCGCAGTTTCCGCTCGGCCGCATTTCCGACCACATGGACCGCCGGCTGGTGATGGTCGGCTGCGGCGCGTTCGGCATCGTCGCGGCGCTCGCCATGGCGGCGTCGTCAGCCTCGCCCTATTTCGTCTATCTCTCGGGCTTCCTCGCCGGCATGGTGATCTTCCCGATCTATTCGCTGAATGTCGCGCATGCCAACGATCTCGCGAGCCCGGCGAATATGTGCGGATCTCGAGCGGCATCACTGTGCTCTACGGATTGGGCGTCGTCGTCGGCCCCCTGGCCGCCGGCCAGGCCATCGCCTTCGGCGGCGCGCCGGGCCTGCCGATGCTGCTGGCTCTGTGTTTCGCGCTCTACGGCGCTTATGCGGGGCTTCGCTTGCGGCAGCGTCCCGCCGTCATCCCGCCGTCGGACGTTTGACGCCGCGGCGGCTTTCCCGCCAGATGATGAACACGCCGGAGCCGATGATCACGGCGGCTCCCAGATACAGGGAGGCGCTGAGCGTTTCCCCGAACAGCAAATAGCCCACCGCCGCCCCGCCGATGATTGACGTATACTCGAAAGGCGCGATGGTCGAGACGTCGGCGTAACGGTAACTCTCGGTCAGAAGGATCTGCGCCACCCCGCCGAAGAAACCGGCCCCCATCAGCATCAGCGCCTGCTCCCAGCTCATCGCCGGCCAGCCAAAGGGGATGGTAAGAAGCGACAGCAAGGTCGCCGACAGCGAGAAATACAACACGATCGTCGGCGTATTCTCGGTGCGCACCAACTGCCTGACCTGCACCATGGCGAGCGCCGCCAGCGCCGCGCTCGTCAAGGCCGCGATTGCGCCCGCAAATTCTCCGGCGCTCATCCGCCCCGATGTGAACAGATCGAGTTTCGGCCAGAGAATGATCATCACCCCCAAGAACCCCACGGCCACCGCGCTCCAGCGATAGGCCCGAACCGTCTCCCCAGAAGCACGGCGCCTGCGATGACGGTGAACAGCGGCAACGCATAGCCGATGACGATCGCCTCCGGCAGCGGCAGATGCACCAACGCGTAAAAGCCGAACGACATCGATATAACGCCAATAAAGCCGCGCTTGAAATGGCCGAAGGGGTTGTCGGTGCGGAAGGCCGAGAGAAATTCGCCGCGCATCGCCAGCCAGGCTAGGATTGCAGGCATGGCGAAGAGGGATCGAAAGAAGGTGATCTCCCCGGTCGCCAACCCCTTGCCGCCTTCCTTGATCAGGATCTGCATGCAGAGAAACAGCACGATCGACAGCAGCTTCATCGTGATGCCGCGCAGCGGATTGGTGACGGTCTTGTCCATGGGATTCGGCTCGGCAGGGCTTGAGTTTCCCACTTGCGCTCATTCGACGGCCAAGACAAGACGTCGATGGGCAAAATAGCGACGGCTGTGATCATCCCGCCCCAAGAATGATCGCATACGATCGACTGCAAGACAAAGCTGTTCGCATTTGATACATGTTAACGTTAGATCAGCATTTCACTGAAATACTGCCGCCGGATTTGCGCGCATCGCATGAATTGCAAGCGGGATGAGCGCTTTCGCCGACGATCACCATGATGATTCGCGCTTGCAAACCGGGAAGACACGATGGACGCCTCCTCCGGCCAGATTATTCATCTGACAGACTACCGCCCCACAGATTTCGTGCTCGAGCGCGTCGATCTCACCTTCGAACTCGACCCTACGGCGACGCTGGTGATCCAGCGCTCGCTGATGCATCGCCGCGATGGCGCAGCCGAGGATGCGCCGCTGGTGCTGGATGGCGATGAACTGTCGCTGAAAGCAGTCGCCATAGACGGCAACGAAATTCCCGCTTCGCAATACGACGTCTCCGATAAACAGTTGGTCATCCGCGATCTGCCCACCGGCGTGACGTTCGAGGTCACCATCGAGACCATCATCAATCCGGAAGCCAACACCAAGCTGATGGGGCTCTACCGCACCAACGGCACCTATTGCACGCAGTGCGAGGCGGAGGGTTTCAGGCGGATCACCTATTTCATGGATCGCCCCGACGTTCTCGGCGTCTACACCATCACCATCATCGGCGATGGCGAGGCCAATCCGCTCATGCTGTCGAACGGCAATTTTCTCGGCGCCGGTCCCTATGGCGACGGCCGCCGTTTCGCCGCCTGGTTCGATCCGCATCCAAAGCCCAGCTATCTCTTCGCGCTGGTCGCCGGCGATCTCGGCGTGGTCGAAGACACCTTCACCACCTTGTCTGGCAACGACGTCGCGTTGAAGATCTATGTCGAGCATGGCAAGGAGCCGCGTGCCGCCTACGCCATGGACGCGCTCAAGCGCTCGATGAAGTGGGACGAGGAAGCCTTCGGCCGCGAATATGATCTCGACATCTTCATGATCGTCGCCGTGTCCGACTTCAACATGGGCGCCATGGAGAACAAGGGCCTCAACGTCTTCAACGACAAATACATTCTCGCCGACCCGGAAACCGCGACAGACCAGGACTACGCCAATATCGAGGCGATCGTCGCGCATGAATATTTCCACAACTGGACCGGCAACCGCATCACCTGCCGCGACTGGTTCCAGCTCTGCCTCAAGGAAGGCCTGACCGTCTATCGCGACCACGAATTCTCCGCCGACCAGCGCTCCCGCGCCGTCAAGCGCATCGCCGAGGTCCGCCATCTCAAGGCCGAGCAGTTCGCCGAGGACGCCGGCCCCCTCGCCCACCCCGTCCGCCCTGAGATCTACCGCGAGATCAACAACTTCTACACGACCACGGTCTATGAGAAGGGCTCGGAAGTCACCCGCATGATCGCGACGCTGCTCGGCGCGTCCGATTTCCGCAAGGGCATGGATCTCTATTTCGAACGCCATGACGGACAGGCGGTGACGATCGAGGATTTCGTCACCTGCTTCGAGGATGCGAGCGGCCGTGATCTCGGCCAGTTCTCACTCTGGTACCGCCAGTCCGGCACGCCGCTTGTGTCGGCCTCCGCCGCCTATGACGCGGCGGCCAAGACGCTCAGCCTGTCGCTCGAACAGATGGTCCCGCCGACGCCCGGCCAGCCCAGCAAGCAGCCGATGCATATTCCGTTGGCGTTCGGCCTGATCCTGGAAGACGGCTCCGAAGCCAAGCTTAGCGCCGTCACCGGCGGCGAATATTCCGGCGGGGTGCTGCATCTCACCGATCGCGCCCAGACTTTCGTGTTCGAAGGCGTACCCTCTCGTCCGGTCCTGTCGGTCAATCGCAGCTTCTCGGCCCCGATCAACTTGCATCTCGACCAGTCGGCCGCCGACATCGTTCATATCGCCCGTCACGACGCCGATCTCTTCTCACGCTGGCAGGCGATCAACACGCTGGCGCTGCAGGATCTCCTGAAGGCGGTGCGCGCCGTCCAGGCCGGCGAGACGCCGTCCGCAGGTCCCGAACTGATCGACATTCTCGGCGCAACCTTGGTCAATGAGACGCTGGAGCCTGCCTTCCGCGCTCAGGCACTGGCGTTGCCGTCGGAATCCGACATCGCCCGCGAGATCGGCGCCAATATCGACACCGACGCTATTCACGAAGCCCGCGAGGGAGTAATCGGCGCCGCCGCCAAGGCCGCAGCCGGGGCGCTCGCCGATATCCATGCGACGCTAGCCCCCGAAGGTCCGTTCAGCCCCGACGCCGTCAGCGCCGGCAAGCGCGCCCTGCGCAACGCCGCGCTCGGCTGGCTCGCCTCTGCCGACGGGACGCCGGCGCGGGCCGCAAAGGCCTTCGCCGAAGCCGACAACATGACCGAACAGGCGTCTGCTCTGACCACGCTCGCGCATCGTTTCCCCGACAGCGCCGAAGCGACCGACGCGCTCGCCGCCTTCGAAAAACGGTTCGGCGACAATCCGCTGGTCATGGACAAGTGGTTCTCCATCCAGGCCGCCATTCCCGGCGCTTCGACGCTTGATCGCGTCAAGGCCCTCACGGAAAGCCGCCATTTTGCGCCGAACAATCCCAATCGCCTGCGGTCGCTGATCGGCTCTTTCGCCATGCAGAACCCCACCGGCTTCAACCGCAAGGACGGCGCGGGCTATGCTTTCCTCGCCGAGCAGATCGTGGCGATCGACAAGCGCAACCCACAAGTCGCAGCCCGTATCCTCACCTCCATGCGCTCCTGGAGGTCGCTCGAACCCGTTCGCGCCAGCCATGCGAAGTCCGCGCTGATGGAGATCGATCGGTCGGGGCCGCTCTCTCCGGATGTCCGCGATCTCGTCGATCGCATGCTGAAAGGCTGACGGAGCGCGGCGGGGTGGTTCCCGCCGCTCTTCCTCCCCCTCTCCGCAGCGCCGCCGAACTCAACCCCGACACCCGAGAGAGCCGCCTATCCGGCTGATTTTGTTCGGCTCCGGCGATGTCGCCGAAAAAAGCCGAGTCGAATAAAGGGGTTAATAAAAGTTTAATCCTGATCTCTGGACAAGCCGATTCGGGGATGATTCATTACGGCAGATTCGAGCGAGCGGCGGTCGAATCATCAAAGGAATCAAGGCGGAAAACATGGCGGATACGCGACGGGGAAGCGTGACCGACGGCTCCGTTCGTCCCGGCTTTACGGCTCTTTCGGGCGTCGAGCGGCAGGTGCGAACATTCATCAAAGGCTGGCGTCGCGCGGGGAGCATGTCCCGGGCGCAACCGCATCTGAAGCGTTCCATCCCTATCCTGATCACTGCTTTTCTGCTGGTCGTCGCCGCCTCGCGCGCTTTCGGCATCTATGCCGAAGTGCAGCGGTTGGAGGACGCCCATATCCTTCAGGCTCAACTGTCGGCGAATACCATCGCGGCGCGGCTCGCCGGCAATCCGGACGTCGTCACGAAGAACGAAGCCATGCGCGCCGAGGCCCTTGCTCGCGCCGATCTGCCGGCCGCTCTGATCAATTCGGGACTGGAAGTCTATGCCGCAGATCGAAGCGGCTATATCGTCGCCGCCATCGGTTCCGAAGCCGGCCGGCCCGGACGCTATATCCAGACGCTGGCGCCGAGTTTCTATGCCGACCAGATCCCCGCGGCGGATCAACGCGTCCTGCTGAATGGCAAGAGCTTCTATGCTTCCGTCGCGCGCATCGGCGCTGATCTCGGTTCGGTGATGGTCTTCCTGCCCACAGATGGCGTCGACGCGCTCTGGCGCGAGGAAATTTCGCTCAACGTCACGCTGTTCACCGGCATTGCGGCGATCATTCTCGTCATTCTCTACGCCTATTACAATCAGGCGAAGCGCGCGCGCGACGCCGACGAGATCTTCGTCGAATCCAATGTGCGGGTGGAAACGGCCTTGTCGCGCGGTCGCTGCGGCCTCTGGGATCTGGACATGGAGGACGGGCGGCTGTTCTGGTCGCGCTCGATGTTCGAAATGCTCGGCGTCGCCTCGCGCGACACGGTGATGTCCTTCGGCGAGGTCGCCCGGCTCATGCATCCGGACGACAAGTCCATCTATTCGCTCGCCCGCAGCATCGCGCGCGGCGAACTGCGCCAGCTCGACCAGGTTTTCCGGGTTCGTCATGCGTCCGGCCATTATGTCTGGCTGCGCGCCCGCGCCCAGATCATTCGTTCCACCTCGCGCCGGGTTCATCTCATCGGCATCGCCATGGATGTCACCGAGCAGCACAAGCTCGCCCAGCGCTATGCGGAGGCCGACCAGCGTTTGGCCGACGCCATCGAATCCACCTCCGAAGCCTTCGTGCTCTGGGACAAGCACGACCGGCTGGTAATGTGCAATTCGCACTACCAACAGGCTTACGGCCTTCCCGATTACGTGCTGGTCCCCGGCGCCGAGCGGCATGTGGTGCTGGGGGCGGCCTCACGTCCGGTGATCGAACGACGACTCGCCGATCCTGATCCCGGTCAGGTCATGTCCCAGACCATGGAAGTGCAGCTCGCCGACGGCCGCTGGCTGCAGATCAACGAGCGCCGCACCCATGACGGCGGCCTCGTCTCGGTGGGCACCGACATCACGCTTCTGAAGCGCCACCAGGAGCGTTTGCGCGACAGCGAGCGCCGGCTTATGGCGACGATCGGCGATCTCTCCGCCTCGCGCCTCAAGCTCGAACGGCAGAAATCCGAACTGTCGGTCGCCAACTCCAATTACCAGGCGGAGAAGGAGCGCGCCGAGGCCGCCAACCGCGCCAAGTCCGAATTCCTCGCTAATATGTCGCACGAGCTGCGCACGCCGCTCAACGCCATCCTCGGCTTTTCCGAGATCCTGCAGAACCAGATGTTCGGCCCGCTCGGCTCGGAAAAGTACTTCGAATATGCCGGAGACATCCATGAGAGCGGCAAGCACCTGCTCCAGGTCATCAGCGACATTCTCGATATGTCCAAGATCGAGGCGGGACATCTCAAGATCAATCCCGAGCCCACTGATCTCGGCGTGCTGATCGAGGAAAGCCTGCGTTTCATCAACATCGCCGCAGCCCAGAAGCACATCACCGTGGAGCAGCATATCGACGGCGATCTGCGCCTGATGGCCGACAAGCGCGCCATGAAGCAGATCCTGCTCAATCTGCTGTCCAATGCGGTAAAATTCACCAATCCCGACGGCAAGGTCATCGTCCGCGCCCGCAAGCTCAGCGATTGCATCTGCATGACCATCGCGGACACCGGCATCGGCATCCCGAAGTCCGCCATGCACAAGATCGGCCAGCCCTTCGAGCAGGTTCAGAGCCAATACGCCAAGAGCCAGGGCGGCTCCGGCCTCGGTCTCGCCATCTCCCGCTCCCTCACCCAGCTCCACGGCGGCGAAATGAAGATCCATTCCGAAGAGGGCAAGGGCACGATCATTGTGGTGAGGATTTAAGACAGAAGGCGGAGATTGCTACCTCTTGACCTCTGCCCTCGCATTGACAAAATACGCAATTTACGTATTTTTCTCCTATAGGAGAAGTTTCGATGTCTCGTCCTCTGCAGGTTTCAGCAACCCAGTTTTCTCGCAGCTTCGCGCGATATCGGGAAGAGGTCCACGCCGTCGGCGTGATCGAAGTGACGTCGCACGATCGTGTTGTCGGCGGCTATCTCAGTCCTAAGGAACTCGAACATTACCGCCGTCTCAAGCTCAAAGAGCGTGAGGTCGTGGCTGTTGAAGATATTGATGACGAACTTCTCGACGCCATAAAGAATGCCAAATACGGCGAAGTATCCGAGTGAAGACGCCGGCTCCAGTCCAGGGCCTCGTGATCCGATACAATTACCTTTGGCTGGAAGAAGCACGAAGCGGTCTGACGGAAGGCGTCAAGGATCGTCCCTGCGCAATCGTCATTTACGTCTCCCGGACGGGGCGCGCCTCTGTTGTGCCCATAACCCATTCGCCACCCGATCTCGGCCAAGAAGACCTATCCCTGGAAATTCCGGAGGAGGTCTGCGCATCGATTGGCCTTGATCAGCAGACCAATTGGATACGGTTGGACGAGATGAATTCATTCGATTGGCCAAGCGAGCTTCTCCGTCCCCGCCCTGATAAGCCAGAGCGATGCGATTACGGCATGATTCCAAAAGAGTTTTACGAGCAGATCCGTGATCACCTCGTCCGACTGGCCGAAGCGCGTCGCATCGCCCGGATTAACCGTACCTGATCACTCTGCCTTCACCGTCGCCTTGAAGATCTTGCGCACCTGTGCCGACATGCGCCTGATCTCCGCTTCCAGCACCCGGATATCCGGCGCTTCGGCGATCTGGCAGATCAGGTCCTTGAGCCCGTCGGGTGCATCAGCAATGATGAAATCCCCCTCGACGCAGAGCCGCGCCATCTGCGCAAAGGCCGAATAGAGCCGGAGCGCGGCGATGACCGTTTCGAGATCGGCGGGCTCTAGAAAGGACGGCCCGAGCCGGGCGAGCGTCGCTTCCGTGCCGGGTCCCCGCTCGACATCGCCGAGCCCGCTCAACGGCGCGATCAGCGCGAAATATTGCGCGATGAATTCGATGTCGACCAGACCGCCGGCGATCAGCTTGACGTCCCAGACGTCGCGCGGCGGCTTTTCCTTGTCGATCATCGCCCGCATGTCGGCGACGTCGGTGGCGATCTTGCTCCTGTCGCCGGGCCGCGCCAGCACACGGGCAATGATCTCTTCGGCCTTGCCGGCCAGATCTCTATCGCCGCTCACCACCCGCGCCCGGGTCAGCGCCATATGCTCCCAGGTCCAGGCTTCTTCGAGCTGGTATTTCTCGAAGGCCCGCAGTCGCGTGGCCACAGGACCTTTGTTGCCGGAGGGCCGAAGACGCATGTCCACCTCGTAGAGCACGCCCTCTGCGGTCGGCGCCGATAGCGCCGCGATCAGCCGCTGCGTCATGCGGGTGAAATAGCGGTTGGCGTCGAGCGGCTTTGGCCCATCCGACACCGCGTCATCGTCATGGTCGTAAAGCAGGATGATATCGACATCGGAGCCGGCGGTCATTTCGCGGCTGCCGAGTTTTCCCATGCCGAGCACCACGACCTCGCCGCCTGGCAGTTTGCCATGCGCCGCCTCCAACTCCCGCCTGACAGCCGCCAGCGCCTCCCCGATCACCAGATCGGCGAGATCGGTGAAGGCCGCAGCCGCCGCATCCGCGCCGATCGCATCGGTCAGCAACCGTACACCGATCAGGAATTTCTGCTCGAAGGCGAAGATGCGGAGACGGTCGAGCACATCCTCGAAATGCACCGCGCCCGACAGAAACGCCGTCAGCCGTCGTTCGAGATACTCCCGCGTCGGCAATTCCGAAATCAGCGTCGGATCGAGCATGCCGTCGAACACATGCGGCTTGGCCGAAATGATCCGCGCCAGCCGCGGCGCCGCCGACATGATGGTGGCGATCAGCGACAGCAGCGAAGGATTGGAAGACAGCAGCGAAAACACCTGGATGCCGGAGGGTAGACCGGCGATGAAGCGGTCGAAATCGAACAGCGCCTCATCCGCCCGTCGCGTCTGGCCGAAGACGCTGAGAATATCAGGCGTCAATTCTGTCAGCCGCTCACGCGCCTCAACCGATTGCGTGGCCCTGTAGCGGCCATAATGCCAGCCGCGTATGGCGCGGGAAATATCCTCGGGCCGTTTGAAACCGAGTTGCGCCAGCGTCTTCAGCGTATCGGGATCGTCCTTCTGGCCGGTGAAGACGAGATTGCCGGTTTCGCCGGACAGCTTGCTTTCCTGCTCGAACAACCGGGCGTAACGGCGCTCCACCGTTTTCAGCCGCTTGGTCAGCGCAGAAGAGAACGCGGCCGTATCGGAATATCCCAGCATGAAAGCGATGCGCTTCAGCTCGGCCTCGGACGTCGGCAGGCTATGCGTCTGTTCGTCATGCACCATCTGAACACGATGCTCGACGCCGCGCAGGAACCAATAGGCCTCGATCAGCTCAGCGCAGGTCTCCCCATCGATCCAGCGATTGCTTTCCAACGCATTCAGCGCCTGTTCGGTGCTTTTGACGCGCAATTCGGGAATGCGGCCGCCGGCGATCAATTGCTGTGTCTGGGCGAAGAACTCGATCTCGCGAATGCCGCCGCGGCCGAGCTTGACATTATGCCCCTTCACCGCGATTTCCCCATGCCCCTTATGCACATGGATCTGCCGCTTGATCGAATGAATGTCGGCGATCGCCGCGTAGTCGAGATATTTGCGGAACACGAAAGGCGTCAACTCTTTGAGGAAACGCTCGCCTGCCTGGAGATCGCCCGCGATCGGCCGCGCCTTGATATAGGCCGCCCGCTCCCAATTTTGCCCTCTGCCCTCGTAATAGAGGATCGCCGCCTCCACCGGGATCGCGAGCGGCGTCGAACCCGGATCGGGCCTGAGTCGAAGATCGGTCCGGAACACATAGCCGTCGCCGGTGCGATCCTGAAGTATGCGGATCAGCCGTCTCAGCAGCCGCGCGAATGTCTCCGTCCCCTCGTCGGGATCGACGAGAATGCCTGCCTCCGGCTCATAGAACACCACGATATCGATGTCGGAGGAGTAGTTGAGCTCGAAGCCGCCGAGCTTTCCCATGCCGAGCACGATCAGCCCGGACCCTTGCGACGGTTGGCCGGGATCGGCGAGCACCAGCTTGTCGGCTTGCGCGCCCGCCAGCAGCAGATGATCGATTGCCGCCGCCGTCGCCGCACCGGCGAACAGGCTCAGGCTCCGCGTCGTCTCCGCCGCCGTCATGATCTCGGCGAGATCGGCGAGCGCGATCAGAAAGGCCGCCCGCCGTTTCGCCTGCCGCAGCGCCGTCATCAACTCGGCCTCGGTCCGCCCGCGCCAGCGCTCACGCGTCTCGGCAATCAACGTCTCGATTTCCCAGGCCGGATCGGTTGTCAGGGCTTCGGCCAGAAGACCGGGATTGATGCGGGCGGTGTCGCGCAGAAAAGGCGACAGAGTCATGGCAGCGACCACGAAATCCCGGGCCGGACTGTCCCCCGACAGAAGCGCCGCGATATCAGGCTGTTCCTTCGCCCAATCCTTGAGATCGGCCAGCGCCGATTTCACCGCCTGCTGCGACAGCGGCAGGATGGGGTTGGTCGTGAGATCCAAAATGCGCCGCCCCTCCGCGCCGCCGCTCTTCTCCGTCATCCGACCTCCTCGGCATTCCCTACTGCGCCGCCGACCGCAACGCCTCAAGGCAGAGGTCGACGGCGACGGGACGCAAATCCTCGAAGGCAGGTTTTACGGCGAGATCGGCGATGACGCCATGGAGAAATTCGGGGCTGGCGGAAAGCACGGCGCGTTCGGCGCGGCGAACTTCGTCTGGAAATGCTTGGAGCGCCGAAAGCACCTGGCGCCTGTCGGCTCGCCAAGCCGCTGCTATATCGAACATGTCGCGCGGCAGGAGCGAGGCTCCTCGAAAGTAGACCTTCTTCGCCAGGATCTCTCCGATCGTCTCCACCCGGGTGGATAGACCGAGCACATCAAGTCTGCGATGAGGTGCCGTTGTAAGATCGGGACAGGCAATGAAATCAATCTCGCCCGCAGCGCCGAACGACAGCTTGAGAAATCGCACACCATCGCCATGATAGGCTGCCAGGCCTTGGACAAATCCGATATTGCCCTTGCCAGGGTCCAGATACGCCAGCAGCTGCGGATCGGGGAGAAAAACATCGATGTCATGACTTTCTCGATGGCCTATCTGCAACATCAAGGCCGTTCCGCCACCAAATGACCACCGATCCAGAAAGCCGGCGCGTCCGAGAATTTCATTCGCTTTCAGAAACAGGTCTTGCCAACCGCCGCTCAAGCGGCCCGGCCCAGCCATGTCCGGCCCGTCCAATTGTCGAAGTCAGCTGCAGCCTGAGCAAGGCGCTCATCGGAGATGCCGTGCTCCCCAGCAAATTGCCGCTGTAGATCTGCATCGACTTCATAGAGAAAGGAGGCGGCATGTCCCGGCATGGCCTTCATGCGCTTTAGATCGAGAAGCAGTGAAGCAATCTGTTTCCCGCTGAGCTTGCGGGCATAGGAGGCGTTCACAGTGGCCAAAATCAGCGGTTCGACACTCGCCATAGACTTATCCTCCGAGTGATGGTCGAAGAGTCTCACGCGCCTTCGGTTGCGTCAACCCACCGGAAACACCATCGTCACCGCAAGCCCCGGATGCGCCGCCCCCGCCTTCGTCGGCGCAAGCTCCACCCGGCCGCCATGCAGTTCCATCACCGCCACCGTCAGCGCCAGCCCGAGCCCCGTGCCAGGCTTCGAGCGGCTTTCGTCCAGGCGAAAGAAGCGTTTGACCACATCGCCATATTTGTCCTCGGGAACCCCTGGCCGCGATCGGCCACCGTCACCCGCACGCCCTCGGCGCCGAGCGTCACCGAAAGCGTGATCACAGACGCGTCGGGATTGTCGCCATATTTCATGGCGTTGTCGATCAGGTTGGAAATGGCTTGGCCGATCAGTTCACGGTTGCCGCGCACGGTGATGTCGGGCGCGATCATCCGGTCCAGCCGGAAGCCGGCGTCTTCGGCCACGGGTTCATAGAGTTCGCCGAACTCCTCGGCGACCTCGGACAGATTGACCACAGACATTTCCGCCGCCGCTGAACCCGCCTCTACCCTGGAAATCATCAGAAGCGCGTTGAAGGTGCGGATCAGCTGGTCGGTGTCGCCGATCACCTCTTCGAGCGCGACGCGGTAGTCCTCGGCGTCATCGGCCTTGGCGAGGGCGTTTTCCGCCTTGTTGCGCAGTCGGGTCAGCGGCGTCTTGAGGTCATGGGCGATGTTGTCGGAGACCTGCCTGAGGCCCTCGTTCAGCCGCTCCATGCGGGCGAGCATCACGTTCAGCGATCCGGCCAGTCGATCGAACTCGTCGCCCGACCCGGTTTCCGGCAGGCGTTGCGATAGGTCGCCGGCCATGATCTTCTGGGCGGCGAGCGAGGTCCGGTCGATGCGCCGCAGAGCATTGCGGCCGATCGCAAACCAGATCACCAGCGCGCCGACGCCCATCACCCCAAGCGCCAGCATCAGCGCCTTGCGCACCAGGAGGCGGGCGTTTTCCGGCTCGCCGACATCGCGGCCCACCAGCACGCGCAAGCCGTTTTCGAAGCGGATCACATGGGCGATGGCCTGATGCCGGTCCTTCTTGGCCGTCTCGCCGAAACGATTGTAGAGAAAGGGCTTGTCGGTCCAGCCCTCTTCGTTGAGCACGCCGGCCTGCAAGCCCGCCACATTGCCGGCGAGGATTTCGCCGCTCGGCCCGGCGATCACATAGAGATTGGCGCCGGGCTGATGCGAGCGGCGCTCCAGCACGCGCAGCAACGAGGCGACGCCGCCTTCGGTATAGATATCCTCGAGCTGGTTGACCTCTTCGGTAATAGATTCCTTCATCCGCGCCTGCAACTGGCCGTCGGAAATCGAAGTGACATACAGCACCAGCACCGCCGCGCAGGCGGAAAACAGCAAGAGATAGATGGCGGAGAGGCGGACGGCGGTATGGCGATAGAGCAGCCTCAGGCGCGCCAGCGCAGCCATCACGCCTCGTCCTTGATCATATAGCCCGCGCCGCGAATGGTCTTCAGCAGGGACTTTTCGAAATCCTTCTCGATCTTGCCGCGCAGGCGCGACACATGCACGTCGATCACATTGGTCTGCGGATCGAAATGGTAGTCCCAGACATTTTCGAGCAGCATGGTGCGCGTCACCACCTGGCCGGCATTCTTCATCAGATATTCGAGCAGGCGATATTCGCGCGGCTGCAGCACGATCTCCTTGCCGGCCCGGCGCACCTCGTGCGAGAGCCGGTCGAGTTCGAGATCGCCGACCCTATAGATCATGTCCTGCTCGGGCAGAGCGCGGCGGCGGCCGAGAACCTCCACGCGCGCCAGAAGCTCCGTGAAGGAATAGGGTTTGGGCAGATAGTCGTCGCCGCCGGCGCGCAGTCCTGTCACTCGGTCATCGACCTGCCCGAGCGCCGACAGGATCAGCGCCGGCGTATTGTTGTTGCGGCGGCGAAGCTCCGAGATCACCGACAGCCCGTCTCGCCGCGGCAGCATGCGGTCGACGATCAGCACGTCATAGCCGTTTTCGGCGGCCATGAAGAGACCCGCTTCGCCGTCGCTGGCATGATCGATCGTATGTCCCGCCTCGCGAAAAGCCTTGACGAGATAGCTCGCCGCGTCGAGATCGTCTTCGATGATGAGTATTTTCATGGCCGGGAAATTAAGGCGAGAGCATCAAAAGCGAAAGCCCCGTCGGGGGCTTTCGCGGTTCGGATCGGAAGGTCAGCCGATCGGCAGGGCCACGAAGCGGTTGCCGGTCTGGTCCTGGATCTGGAACAGCGCCTTCTTGCGGCCGTCCCTCTTGGCGTCCTCGACGATCTTCTTGATGTCGGAGGGCGACTTGATCTCCTGGTTGTTCACCGAGGTGATCTTCTGCCCCTCCTTTACGCCCTTGTCGGCCGCGTCGGAGTCCGGGTTGACCGAGGTGATCGCCACACCCTTGCCGTCGTCGGTGGGGGCGACGATAAGGCCGAGTTGGTCGAGCGTCAGTTCGGCCGGCGCGGCCTGCTCGTCGGAGCCCTGATCCTGTTGCGGCTCGGCCGAAGCAACCTTCGGATCGGTCGGCAGCGTGCCGAGCGTCACCTTGACGCTGACCAGCTTGCCGTCGCGCCAGACGGAGATGTCCGCCACCTTGCCGGGGTCCATGGCGCCGATCTTGCGGGCCAGTTCCTTGGGACCCTTGACCGGATCGCCATCGACGGCGGTGATCACATCGCCCACCTTGATGCCGGCCTTGGCGCCGGGAGAATCGCCCGTGGGCTCATTGACCAGCGCGCCGGCGGCTTCCGCCAGGCCGAGCGAGTCGGCGACGTCCTGGGTCACGGGCTCGATCTTGACGCCCAGCCAGCCGCGCTGAATTTCGCCGCCCTTCATCAGCTTGCCGACCACATCCTTGGCCACCGAGGCCGGAATGGCGAAGGCGATGCCGACATTGCCGCCCGACGGCGAGAAAATCGCGGTGTTGATGCCGACCACTTCGCCCTGCAGGTTGAAGGTCGGGCCGCCGGAATTGCCCCGGTTCACCGCCGCGTCGACCTGCAGATAGTCGTCATAGGGGCCGGAGCCGATGTCGCGGCCGCGAGCCGAGACGATGCCGGCGGTCACGGTGCCGCCGAGGCCGAAGGGATTGCCGACAGCCACCACCCAATCGCCGACCCGCGTCTTGCTGTCGTCGGCGAACTGCACATAGGTGAACTTGCGCTTGGCGTCGACCTTCAAAACCGCGAGATCGGTGCGCGGATCACGGCCCACCAGCTTGGCGCCGAGTTCGGAGCCGTCATTCATCACCACCGTGAAGGCGCTGCCGCCGTCGACGACATGGTTGTTGGTCACAAGATAGCCGTCCTCGGTGATGAAGAAGCCCGAACCCTGCGAGGTCGGACGCAGACGCGGCTTGTCGCCACGCTTGCCGTGATTTCGCCAGTAGTCGCGCTCCTGGTCGCCGCGCTGGCTATACTGGTCGCCGCCGCCGAATTCCTTGAAAAAGCGCTTCAGCGGATGATCGTCCGGGAGGTCTTCGAAATTCTGGCCGCCGAAATTGGGACCGAAATTGAAGTTGAAGCCGTTGGACGCGTCCTCGGAGGCCGGCTGGGCGCGGCTTTCGACACGCACAGACACGACGGCCGGGGTCACGGCGGAGACGACGTCGGCGAAGCTCGGCACCTGCGGCGGCGCCGTCAGTTTCACCGCCTCGGCATGCGCCGTGTTGAACGCCATCGGCGCGCCGGTCACGAGCACGGCGGTCGCCATGCCGGCGATGGTGCCGGCCTTGAGGAGAGAAGTCAGCGAAAAGCGTGAAGCGGTCTTTCCGGTCATGGTTCTAGTCCTTCATCGTCAGGCGGAGCGGGGGCTCCAGTTCAGATCCTTAAGATGGGATTAGATCTAGCGCGCGCCACCTTGCGGCATTCTTTCCGGGGGTGAAATTTTGGTAATGTGCAAAAGAACTCAGTCTTCTCGTTGCAAAAGCGCGTCCAGCTTGCGCTGCTCCTCTGCGCTGAGGTCCTGTGCCCCGACTGAGATTCTTCTGCGACGCAATTGGACAAGCACCACCCCTGCCCCTATCGCCGCCAGCGCGACCGGCATGCCCCAAAGCAGGAGCGTGTGTTCGGACAATCTCGGCTTCAACAGAACGAATTCGCCGTAGCGCGACACCAGATAATCGATCACCTCGTCGTCGCTGTCGCCGGCCGTCAGCCGTTCGCGCACCAGCAATCTGAGGTCTTTGGCGAGATCGGCGTTGGAGTCGTCGATCGACTGGTTCTGACAAACCATGCAGCGCAATTGCGCCGACAGCCCCCGCGCCCGCGCCTCGAGCGCCGGATCCTTCAGCACCTCGTCGGGATTGACGGCGAAAGCCGGCGCCGCCGCCAACAGCAGCAGAAAGGCAGCGACGAGCCTCCTCATTCCGCAGCCTCCAGGATGCCCGGCGCAGCGATCGGCCGCGCCCGTTTCGAGGGCGCCCCGATGCGGAGACGCCGATCCGACAGCGACACGAAGCCGCCGATCATCATCACCACCGCCCCGCCCCAGATGAACAGGATCCACGGCTTCCACCAGATGCGCACCACGTGTTCGCCTTCGGGGTTCTTGTCGCCGATCGAGATGTAGAGCTGCGACGCGCCGAAGGTGATGATGCCGGCTTCCGTCGTCGGCATCTGGCGGGCGGTGTAGATGCGCTTGGCGCTGTTGGTTTCCGCCACGACGACGCCATCGCGCAGCACCGAAAAATGCGCAGCGTCCTCGATGTAGTTCGGTCCCCTGCCCGCGCGCTCGTCGTCGAAGCGCACCGTATAGACGCCGTTTTCAGTCGTGTCGCCCGGCTTCATTTCGAGAATATGTTCGGTCGACCACGCGGTGGTCAGCACCACGCCCAAAACCGATACGCCGAGGCCGAGATGGGCGAGCATCGTGCCGAAAGCCGAGCGCGGCAGACCGGCAAGCCGCCGAAGGCCATTGGCGAAGCCTGCCTTGGCGAAACCGGCGCGCTGCCAGAGATCGACGAGCGCGCCGGTCACCAGCCAGAAACCGGCGATCAGCCCGAGCGCCGCCAGCATCGGCCCATCGCCGCGCGCCACCCAGACAGCAACCCCGAGACAGAGCGACAGCGCAAAGGCGAGCCCAAGCCGGCGGCTCGCCGCTTTCAAGTCGCCGCGCTTCCAGGCCAGCAGCGGCCCGAAGGGCAGCACGACGAACAGCGGCGCCATCAGCCAGCTGAAGGCGATATTGAAGAAGGGCGCGCCGACCGAAATCTTCTCGCCGGTCAGCGATTCAAGCAGCAGCGGATAGAGCGTTCCGGTCAGGATCGCCCCTGTCGCGACAACGAGAATAACGTTGTTGAGCACCAGCGCCCCTTCGCGCGACACCGGCTGGAACAGACCGCCGGGCGCGAGCGACGCGGATCTCAGCGCAAACAGCGCAAAGGCGCCGCCGATGAAGATCGACAGAATGACCAGAATGAACACGCCGCGCGAGGGATCGCTGGCAAAGGCATGCACCGAGGTCAGCACGCCCGAGCGCACCAGGAAGGTGCCGAGCAGCGACAGCGAGAAGGTCATGATCGCGAGCAGCACGGTCCAGATCTTCAGCGCATCGCGCTTTTCCATCACCAGCGCCGAATGCAGAAGCGCGGTGCCGGCGAGCCAGGGCATGAAGGAGGCGTTTTCGACCGGATCCCAAAACCACCAGCCGCCCCAGCCGAGTTCGTAATATGCCCAATAGGAGCCCATGGCGATGCCGGCGGTCAGGAAGGTCCAGGCGAGCAGCGTCCACGGCCTCACCCAGCGCGCCCAGGCGGCGTCGATCCGCCCTTCGATCAGGGCGGCGACGGCGAAGGAGAAGCAGACGGAGAAGCCGACATAGCCGAGATAGAGCAGCGGCGGATGGATCGCCAGGCCGAAATCCTGCAGCACCGGGTTGAGGTCGCGACCCTCCGCCGGCGGGGGGTCAGTTCGGCGATGCCGAAGGTGCGCAGGAAGGGATTGGAGGTCAGCAGGATGAACAGCAGGAAGGCGACGGTGATCCATCCCTGCACGGCCAGCGCATTGGCCTTCAGGCTCTTGGGCAGATTGCCGCCGAAGCCCGCCACCAGCGCCGAGAAAAAGGCGAGGATCAACAGCCAGAGCATCATCGATCCCTCGTGATTGCCCCAGACGCCGGAAATCTTGTAGACCATCGGCATCAGCGAATGCGAATTCTCCCAGACATTGATGACGGAGAAATCCGAGGTCACATAGGCCCAGGTCAGCGCGAGATAGGACAGCCCGATCAGCGTAAAACTCGCCAGCGCCCCGGTAGTCCCCACCGCCATCAGTCGCGCCTCGTTGCGAAAAGCGCCGACCACCGGCAAGGTCGACTGCAACAGCGCCGCGGCGAGCGCGCAGGCGAGCAGAAAATGCCCGAGTTCGACGATCATTGGATCTTCTCCTTGCCGCTCATGGTCACACCCTTGGCCTTCAGCCGGTCGGCGACGTCCTTGGGCATATAGGTCTCGTCATGTTTGGCGAGCACGGTGTCGGCCACGAAGGTCGGCGGCGCCATGCTGGTCATCCGCCCCTCCGCCACCACGCCCTGCCCCTCGCGAAACAGATCCGGCAGGATGCCGGTATAGGCGACCGAAACCTGGCCGATCGTATCCGTCACCACGAAATTCTCATGCATGCCCTGCCCGCGCTTCCAGGAGCCGACTTCCACCAGCCCGCCAAGCCGAATGCGCGTGTCCGGCTTCAGGTTCGCCTTGGCGAGATCGGACGGCACGTAAAAATAGGCGACCGACTGGCTGAAAGCGAACATCACCAGGAGAACCGCGGCGATCAGAAAGCTCACGCCGCCGCCGATCAAGGCCAGCCTCTTCTGCTTGCGGGTCATGGGGTCGCTCCCTCCATCGGCGCGCCCACCTCGCGCGCCAGCGCCATCAGCGCCTTGCCATTGTCGGTGTTCGCGGGGAAAGCCGCAAGACCCCGCTTCAACGCTTCACCAGCCTTGGCCGGGTCGCCCAGCACCATGTAGGAGCGGATCAACCGCTGCCAGCCCTCGAAATTGGCCGGCTCGTCTGTCAGCCGCGCATCGAGCGATTCGACCATGGTGCGGATCATCTGCATGCGGTCGGCGTCGTTCAGTCCGGCCGCCGCCTCGACATCCGCCGCCGAAGGGTTGCCGGGCGCGGCCGGATTGGCCGCTTCGGCCTTGAACCGCATGATCTGCGCGGCGACGATCTCCTGCCAGGGCGCATCCTGGGACGCCGAGGCCGCCAGCGCCTCGAGATCGGCGATCGCCTTGGCTCTGTCGCCGGCTTGCCCCTCGGCCAGCGCAAGATAGAAGCGGGCGCGCGCATCCGCCGGGTCGAGCTTCAAGGCTTCCATGAAGGCCGCGCCGGCGTCCTTGGTCACCATGCCCTGATTGCCAGCCGCGATCGCCTCGCCCAGCGCGCCGTAAAGCTCGGCGCTGCCGCCCTGATAGCGGATGGCGTTTCGATAAGCGTCCGCCGCGTCTTCCGTGCGCATGCGGCGCATATAGATCGGCGCGAGCAGCGCCCAGCCGCGTCCGTCGGTCGGATTGGCTGCGAGATGCGCTTCGGTCTTGGCGATCAGCACATTGATGTCGGGATCGGCCTCGTTCATGCGCATGGCGAGCGGCAGATCCGGAAATTCTGGATTGCCGGTGCGCAGATAGAGAAGTCCTGCCGCCGCCGGCAGGAACAGACAGAGAAACAGGATGACGCCCACCGCCGCGCCGCGCGACAAGCCCGCGCCGCCGCCTTCGCTCTTTTCGCTGGCTGCGATCAGCCGGCGGGCGATCTCGGCGCGCGCCTGCTTTGCCTGGTCGGCCTCGATCAGGCCGGCGGCCTGGTCTCGGTCGATCTCGGCGAGCTGGTCGCGATAGACTTCGGCGTCGTTGGCCGACGCCGGCAAGGCGGCCGCCGGCCGCCGCATCAGCGGGGCGGCGACGATGAATGCGGCGATGACCGCGATGGGTAGCGATACGATCCAAAACATGATGGATATCAACTAACGAAAGCCGCGCGGCGTGAAAATGCGCCAGATCAAGGAATTCGCTGTCGGGAGACGATTGGCCGCATTCCCGAGGTCAATTTCACGTGAGAGGCGTCCAGGCTCCGTTGCCCATACGGCAGGCGGCGCCGCGCGCAGTCACCGCGCCGCTCTTGGCGGCCAGCACGTGAGAATATTGACGGCAATTCTGCGAGCCCACCTGATAAGGCGCCGCCGCCGTCACTTCGCCCTTCAGTCCGTTGCCGCTCCAAACCACCGCCTGGCCGTTCGGCGCCGCTTCCAGCGCCTTGTATTCCGCTTCCAGCGCCCGCGCTTTATCGGCCTCCGACAGTTTCACGCCCGGCATCCGCGCCACGAGCCCGCCCTTCAGGGCCTGCAGATAAAAGGCCGGCGGCTCCGGCCTGTCCGACAGTTCATACCCGGTTGCGTCGGAAATCTTTTCGCCGGTCTTGTCGAGCCGGGTTGAGCCTGATGTGGTGGCGCAGGACGCGACGGAAACCGCGACGAGCGCGAGAACGGAGAAACGGGCGGTCACACCAAATGCAGTCACGAAATTCATTCTTGTCATCACGGATTTGCGGGCAGTCCTGCGGCGCAGAGATGGCCGCAATATGACACGGATGAAACGAGAAATATATTCGTTTTGATGGAAATGATGGCGTGGGCGCTCCACAGCGCATTCGTCAACCACGATCATAATGCGAGGGTGCTTTTATTGAGGCACAATCGAGGTTTCCGCAAATGTCGCCGCTACTGCGGAAAGCGGAATATACATCGCTTTGTAACCCTTCCTGATCCTGATCGGCTTCGGTGAACGTCTTAAATCCGAAGGCTTCGTATATTTCCTGAACGCGCGCATTGAAGGCGTGTAGCGTCATCGCGTACACTCCAACATTCTCCCTAACCGACAATGCGCTCTCAAATGCGTTTAGCATCATGGTGAGACCCAAGCCCTTCGGCGCATTCTTGTCGCGCCCGATCATGGTCAGATAAATGGTAGGGATTGCAGCAAATCGACCAAACTTCTTGTCTGCTTCGTCGCTCATGCCAGGCTTGAAGGTCATCGTTGTGAGGGCGTAAAATCCGAGCGGCGTCGGGCATCCGGCTCTACAGGAGACGAACACGCGCTGGGCATAGCTTTTGTGGCTCTTGAGCGTGTTTATTCGGAAGAAGTTGTCGATCGGCTTCAGATCGCAGCAAAAAGCCCCTCGCGGATGATCACCAAGGGGCTCAATGACAATCTCTTCCATAGGCGGACTTATTTAGATTGCGTCATAAAACGCGCGCGCGATTTGCGAATGAGTTTGGCTAAGCTGGGCACAGACTCTGCGTTCTCGTCAACCGCCGCCGCTTTCAATTGTTCAAATTTCGCCGTATCGACCACGACAGGCATCGGCGTGAACTCGCCGTCATCTTTGAGAAGAGCTACCATGATGGCCTCCGTGCGGCGCGCAGGAAAAACATGGAACAAAGATGGTGTGCAGCCTGCAGGCTTTCATCTATAATTATCGCATAAAGAGCCACCGTGCAAGAGATTCAAACTCCATACAACCTCCGATAGATTCTAGATATCTTCAGAATCTGTTGGAACTACAATGCCGGACCTATGCTCAACCACCCCACCGCCGTCACCCCCAATCATTGGCAGGATCAGTTCCGCCCTCAACCCGCCGGCCTCGGCCCGCGACAGCGTGAACACGCCCTGATATTCCGAGACGATTTCAGACACGATCGACAGGCCGAGCCCGGTGCCCGGCTTGCTCTCGTCCAGCCGGCGTCCGCGCTTCATCGCTTCCGTGATCTGGTCGGGCTCGAGGCCGGGGCCGTCGTCCTCCACCGCCACGAGCGCCCAGTTCTTGCGGGCCGCATCCTGACCGACCCGGCCGGGCGGCGCGGGCGTCACGGTCACCGACACGGTCGAGGCGGCGAAGCGGCCGGCGTTTTCGAGCAGATTGCCGATGGTTTCCTCGAGATCCTGCGCTTCCATCGCGAGTTTCAGCCCACGCCCGGTCATCGATAGCGTGAATTCCTTGCCGTCGTTGAGCTTGCGCATCACGCGCAGCAAGCGCTCCAGCACCGGCTCCACCTCGGTGCGGGCCAGGATGCTCTCGCGCTGGGCGGCGATGCGGGCGCGGTTGAGATAGGATTGCACCTGCGCCCGCATGATCTCGGCCTGGCTCTTCACCAGCGCATTATGCGGCGAGGCCATCTGGTCGGCGTCGTTGAGCAGCACGGCGATGGGCGTCTTGAGCGAATGGGCGAGATTGCCCACCTGCATGCGCGCCCGCTCCATCACCCGCTTGTTGCTCTCGATCAGCGCGTTGACTTCGACGGCCAGCGGCTGGATTTCAAGCGGCAGATCGTCGTCCAGTCTTTCAGCCTCGCCGTTGCGGATGCGGGCGAGCGAACGTCTGACGCGGTCGAGCGGCTTCAACCCGATCAGGATCACCAGCGCGTTGAGCCCGAGCGAACCGATGCTGAACAGGCCGAGCGACAGATAGAGATTGCGGTTGAAGGCGGCGACGTCGTTCTCGACCGTCCGGTGGTTGCCGATCATCCGGAAACGCACGGTTCGATAGACGGCTTCGGGAAGTTCGGTGGCGTTGGCGTCGATATCCTCGGGCGCGCCCTCGTCGAGACTGATCTCGGCTTCGGCCACCCGCACCGGATTGCCGGCGCTGTCGGTGGCGGCGTAATAGCGCTCGAAGCGTTGGTTGAACGGCGCGGATTCGTTGGTCGCCGTCGGCACCGTCACCCCTTCGAAGCTCGGCGAGGTCAACGGCTCTGTCTGATAGTCGCCGAGCGGCAGCACTGCCCAGTACCAGCCCGATCCCAATTGCTGGAAGCCGAGTTCGCTCATCTG
The DNA here is from genome assembly GCF_014158035.1 of Rhizobium sp. G21. Classification (GTDB taxonomy): domain Bacteria; phylum Pseudomonadota; class Alphaproteobacteria; order Rhizobiales; family Rhizobiaceae; genus Rhizobium_E. The sequence goes on from NZ_JACFXW010000001.1 coordinate 1,066,843, forward strand.
CGGCGATCCCGTCAGTTTGCGGCTGTCGGGATCGATCGACACCGAATTGATCGCCGAATAGAGCTGGGCGCGCAGAAGATCATGCAGATTCTTCTCGGCGCTGCGTTCGTAGAGCGTGGAAATGACGAAGCCCATGATCACGACCCCGATCGCCGACCATACGGTCGTGTAGATCAGGACGCGGCCGGTGAGCGAGCGCAGCCTATCCATTGGTGTTGGGCTGGATGCGGTAGCCGAGGCCGCGCACGGTCTCGATGATGTCGATGCCCATCTTCTTGCGCAGACGGCCGACAAACACTTCGATCGTGTTGGAATCACGGTCGAAATCCTGATCGTACATATGCTCGACCAGTTCGGTGCGCGACACGACCTGGCCCATGTGATGCATCAGATAGGACAGAAGCCGGAATTCGTGCGAGGTGAGTTTCAGCGCGCTTCCATTCACCGTCACGCGGCTGCTCTTGGTGTCGAGCTTCACCGGCCCGCAGCTGAGTTCAGAGCTCGCATGGCCCGCAGCGCGGCGGATCAGCGCCCGCAGCCGCGCCTGCACTTCTTCCATGTGGAAGGGTTTGGCGACATAGTCGTCGGCGCCGGCGTCGATGCCCGCCACCTTGTCGCTCCAGCGGTCGCGCGCCGTGAGCAACAAGACCGGCATCTTGCGCCCGGCCGCGCGCCATTTTTCAAGCACGGTGATGCCGTCCATTTCGGGCAGGCCGATATCCAGGATCACCGCGTCATAGGGTTCGTTTTCGCCGAGATAATGGCCCTCTTCGCCGTCATAGGCCTGGTCGACCACATAGCCGGCTTCCTTCAGCGTGTCGGCGAGTTGGCGGTTGAGATTCTGGTCATCTTCGACGACGAGTATGCGCATCGGAACTCCTCGGATAGCCGGGCCTGCGTATCAATAATCCATGGGAATGCGCAAGCGGACTTTCTTCGGCCGTCCGTTCTGCTTGATCACCAGCATGGTGACCACGCAGACGCCCTGGTTGCGATTGGCCCGCACCGACAGGAGTTCGCCGCCGGTCATGGCCATCGCCTGATTGACCGCGCCGGCGCAACCGGCGCGGTTGTTGGCGCGCATCCGCCTCGGCGCCGGCGCATATTCATCCGCAAACACCGGGCCGTCCTGGAGATAGAGCATCTGCGCGGGCGTATACTGCTTGGCCGGCGCCGGCAGATCGCCGGTGGGGCCGAGCATGAGGCTCGCGGCCAGAAGGGAGGGCAGGAAAGCGGCCATGGGCAGTTGCGGTTCCGTGTAAGGCGTTTGACTTGCGCCCTTTCTAGAGCAGCAACAATGAATGGCGAATGAATGTGTCCTTCAGCTTCGATTGGGTCGGCTCAGGACACGCGCCGATCGGCGCTCAGCCGCCCGTAGATCGCCAACAAACCGCCTGCCGCGCCGGCCAGCGTCGTCAGCGCCTCGACGAGATCATGCTCCATGCCGGGCGCGAGAGGCGACCCCGCCGCCTGCAAGACACTGGCGAGAATCGCCACCAGCGCTCCCCAGACGGTCTTGGATTGATGCCATGCTTTCGTGTCGTCCATGGTGTCGTCCTTTCCTGGCTCCATGTCAGATTGGCAGTGTGGCGTGCGCGGGCAGTCCGGCCGCCACGCGTGCGCCCCTCTGGCGCACGCGGATCGTCAAGGCGGTTTGCGGCGCGCCGAAATCGGCGATTTCGTCGTCGGCCGCATAGAGGGCCTCGGGATCGTTCACATGCAGGCTGCGGACCACCTCGCCATGCCTGACGATGTCCAACCGATAGGCTTCGCGAACCTCGTCGAGCGGAATGTCATCGCCGTCCCAGCCATCGGCGTTGATGCGGCCGCGGCGGATCCATTTGAAGCGAATATCGCCGTCCGGCTCGCGCCAGCCGCGCAGATGAACCGGCGCGAGCGGCGTCGCCGCCCTTTCGCCGCCGGAGAAGACGTAAGGCCCGACCCGCCCGCCCGCGGCGCCCGCCGTTTCGGTGATCCAGTTCAGCGTCAAGCCGGCCTCGGTTCCTTTCAGCCCGAGCGATCGGACGGCGTCGTCGAGAAGCACGAATCGAGCGCCGCTCTCTGCGCCGGCGGCCAAGGCGTCGTCGGTCCCAAACAGACCGCGCAGCAATCCGTGCAGGCGCCAGACATCGGCTTCGATTTCCTCGGCGCTCTGGAAGGCGATGATCTCCCAGCCGCCATTTCCGGCAGCGATCGCCGCGCGGTTCGCGCCATTCAGAAGCGCAGACCTCGACACGCTTTCCACAGCGCCGGACGTCATGCGCACGGTCACCGCATTGGCGTGGTCGATCACCGCCGTCGGACCCGCGCCGAGCGCCGTCGTCAACCGTCCCAGGCTGGCGCGCCGCGACAGCGTCAACCGCCCCTCGTAATTGTCTGCGCCCGACGACACGGACATCCGCGTCCGCCGCCAGGGCGACGCCGCCACTGCGGCCATCGCGAAATCCTGGTCTTCGCCGTCGCCCAGCCTCGGCAGATCCATCAGCGCCACGAGGGGCCGATAGACCGCATTGGCGGCTCCCCCGCGCGGCTGACGCCGCGCCCTCACCGTCGTCGCCAGGCTCTCGCCGCCGGATCCGGCCTCGCGCGCCGTCACGCGCCTGACATCGCCATCCTCGATGCGGGTGATCAGAAACCGCCCCTCCGGGCCATCGGCCAGTTCGACGACATCGCCGGGCTCATGCGCGAGCGCCAACGGCGGCAGGCGGAAGCCGATCTGCCGCCGTCCCAGCCGGTGATCCCTCAGCATCGCGTCCACCGTGGCTTGCGCCGCCTGTTCATCGAGCGTTCCGGCCAGCGAAATGCTCAGCGCGCGCTGATGGGCGGGCTCGGCCCGCCGGGAACGCACGCTCGCCGGTTCATGCTCGTTGTCCTCCGCCTGATAGGTGAGGATCGCTTCGGAGGCGTAGTCGCCGTCCTGCCCCAGCGTTTCCGACCACAGCGGCTCGTCCTCGGTCTCCGCCAGCACGTCGATCACCGCCGCCGGCGCCGAGGCGAGATCCCGCGACCGGAAGGTGAGCCGTCCCGCCGCCTCCGTCACGTCCAGCCGATAGGCGGTGAGAAGCGGCTCGATCAGCGTCCGGGCCGAACTCTGCTGGCCCATCACATAGCCCTGGAGATTTCCCGAGACGGCTGCGACATCCACCTCGCCGATCTCGCAATCCCGAGCGATCGCCGCGATCACCGTCGCCAGCGTTCCCGCTCCCAGCCGCCCGTTCAGCCAATGGCCGGTACGCCAGTTTTCTCCATCGGCGAAGATATCGGGGTCCTCCGGAAAGCTCGGCGCGGCGCGCGCATCCCAGGTCCAAAGAAACACATGCCCCGGATCGACCATGCCGTCCGGCGCCCCGCTCCCGTTCCAATGGCTCAGATGCGCATTGAGAAACCGCCGCGGCGTCTCGTCCGACCGGACCCCGCTCGAAAAATACGGTATCTCGGATTCCGACGATTTCGGTCGACGAACACATTCGGCTGGTTGCCGCCGCGGTCGATCGCCGGGCAACCGAGCTCGGTGAACCAGATCGGCTTCATCCGCGCCGTCCAGCCGGTTGGCGACGTCAGTTCCGCTCCGCCCACGCGGTCATGATGCCGGTGCGCCCACCAGTTCTCGATATCCTTGTAGCGGTAGACCCAGGGCTTGCCCGCCAAGCCGTCGCTGATCGGGCTGCGGATGCGCGCCGCCCGGTCGGCGCTCGCGTAATACCAGTCATAGCCCTCGCCGCTCTCGATCGCCGCCCGCATCGCCGCCTCGTCGTCGGCGATCACGGCGCCGTCCGGATGGGCGTGGGTCAAATCCTCGTCCTGAAAATCCGACAGCGGCATGTAATTGTCGATACCGACGGCGTCGATCGCAGGCGAAGCCCAGAGCGGATCGAGGTGAAAGAGGCGGTCGCCCGTCCCGTCTTGCGGCTGATGGCCGAAATATTCGCTCCAGTCCGCCCCATAGGTCAGCTTGGTCGAGGGCCCGAGAATGGCCCTGACATCCTCCGCCAGCTCCACGAGCGCCGCCACGAAGGGATAATTCCCCGAGGCATCGCGGATCTGGGTCAGCCCTCGCAACTCCGAGCCGATGATGAAACCATCGACCCCGCCCGCCGCCTGCGCCAGCAGGGCATAATGCAGCACCAGCCGCCGATAGCCCTCGTCGGCGCCCTCATGGCGCACGCTCTCGCCATCGACCTCGAAATCTCCCGCCTCGGCCGCGCCCATGAAGGCCAGCGCCTGCGCCGCACCCTCAGCCGTCCTGTCGGCGCTGTCGGGCCGGCCGGCCGCCGGATGGCAGGTGATGCGTCCGCGCCAGGGAAAGGCCGCCTGCTCGCCCCAGCCATAGGGGTCCGGCAGACCATTGCCCGGGGAATGTCCATCATCAGGAACGGATAGAGATAGACGCCGAGCCCGCGCGCCTTGAGGTCGCGGATCGCCTGGATCACGCTCCGGTCATCGGGCGTGCCGCCATAGGCGGGCCCCCGAACTCGACGAGATCAGATGCGCCGAGACGCGGTCGCGACCGCAGACCCTCCAGGCGGGATCTTCCTCGTGGCGCACGCGCGTTTCCACGCCCGGCCGCACACGGCAATGCCCGGCCCGGAGATCGCTCCCGAACCAGGACACCACCAGCGCCGCCCGTTCGAGATGCGGGCAGAGCGCCTGCAATTCATCCAGCGACGCCTCCCAATCGGTGGCTCGTCGCAACTGGTTGCGGTTGATCTTGCGCCCGCGGTCCTCGCCGGTCTTCTCCGTGGCCACCTCCGTCGCATAACCGTGTTCGGTCGCGCCGGGAATGATCGTCACCGCCCTGATCCGACTCTCGAGCGGATCGATCACCCGCAACACTTCGAATTGCAGCACCGGAATGCGATTGCCGAAGGCGTCGAGCGGCATGCGCTCGAACACCACATAGGCGAGCCCCCGAAAGGCCGGCGCATTCCCGCCCCCTGCTTGGCCTCGATCAGGGGATCGGGGCCCTGGCCCTCCGTCCCCTCGTAGAAACGGATCTCGTAATCCGTCTGGTCGATCTCCATCCCGTCGGCCCAGATCCTCCTGATGGCGGCGATCGGCCCCTCCGCGAGACCGACGGCGATATTGGCGAAGTAGCGATAGGTCTCCACCCGCGGCCCCGTCGCCTTGGAGCCCGACCGCTCCTTGCTCACCTCTTCCTCGAAGCGCGTCGCCCAGATCAACGTGCCGCCGATCCGCATCGTCCCATAGACCCGCGGGATCGCCGTCCCCTCTTCCGCGCCCGCGATCCGCGCATTGGCGAGCCGGCTGCTCTCGATCGTCGTCAGGCCCGAAATCAGGCTGCGGTCGATCACATTGCCCGCCAAAGCCCCCGCCGCCCGCCCGATGATCGCGCCGACAGGGCCGAACACTCCGCCGAGCGCCGCGCCGGCGGCCTGCAAAACCAATGTCGCCATGAGATTGTCCTTAAACAGCTAAGGGATCGGACGACGCTGCTCGCGCGCCGATCGTTCTGACTTTGAGAAGATATGAAGATGAGGGCAAAGAGGCCCGCAACAGGCGCTCACTCGGGGCCGAAAGGCCCTTTTAGGGCGCCGACCAGCGCCTCGACCCCCAGGATCACCGCCGGCAAATCCCGGGTTACGGTGGTCCAGACAAGGTCGAGATTGATGTCGAAATAGCCGTGAACCAATTGATTGCGCACGCCGCGCATTGCTTTCCATGGCAGGGCTGGATGCAAACCGGCGAAACCAGGATCGACGCGCTGCAACTACACGACAGCCTCGCCCATGACGATCAGGCTCATCACCACCGCCTGCTGGGTTCTGCGATCACCCCGGAATGCCTCGATGGTCATTCCATCACAAAACCCCACCGCCTTGCGCCCCGCCCGGAGAATATGTCCGAGATAGTCGGCGGCGGTTCGATTGGTCATAAGGGCTCAGCCTCGGCCAGCACCTCTGCCCGTATCGCCGGAGGCAGATCTTGTGGCGTCCTGAGATCGACGCCGACGCCCAGCATCTCCTCCAATTCCTGCCGAAGTCCGCCGAGATCGAACAAAGACGCGCCGGGCTCGGCGTCGACGAGAATATCAAGGTCGCTGTCCGGCCGATCCTGCCCGGTCAGCGCAGAGCCGAACAGACGCGGATTGCTCAAGCGATAGCGCGACACGGCATCCCGGACATCGCCAAGCCGCGCGGCCAACCGCTCCGACGGCTTCAGGGCCACGGCGTCCGACGCTAGTGCGCTTTCAAGCACCCGCCGCGCTTCGTCCTCGACCGTCCTGCCGCTCCTCTGCGCCCGCGCCTGCAATTGCTCGAGCGCGGCCGCATCCAGATCTTCGATCGTCACCAGGCCCATATCAAGCCTCCAGTTGAGAGACAGTCTAAGCTCCGGTTCGGAGAACCGCAAGTTCGGCCTAAGTCACCCTCGCTGCAGCGCCCGCGGATGCAACACCAATGACTCTGAGATGAGAGAGAACGGCGGCTCCCGCGCGAGCAATCACTACGGTTGCAACCAAGGGAAAAGAACGTCACATTCGCCTCAGCGAAGGTCAGGCGCAGAAGACGACCGCGCCACCCTTGACAATCGAGCAAATGTACAACTACTTATACAGGCAATTGAATGCGCAAGCGCATCGTCTGGATGGGATTGTCATTCGACGACATCAGGGAATTCCCCGCCGCCGCCCGACGGCAGGCGGGCCATGACCTCAACCTTATCCAGGCGGGCCTGCCGCCCATGGACTGGAAAGCGTTTTCCACGGTCGGTCCCGGAGCTTACGAGATCCGCATCAAGTCAGACGACAACCAGTACCGCGTCTTCTATGTCGCGAAATTCGAAGAGGCGATCTATGTGCTGCATTGTTTCGTCAAGAAGAGCCGGAAGACCGCTGCCTTCGATGTCGAGATCGGCCAGCAGCGCTACAAGGCAATGAAAAAGCTGAGAGAACAGATGAAGGAAGGCGCATGACGACAGTTCACGACATCGGCCATGTCACGCCGGAGAACGCCAACATCTTCGCGGAACTCGGTTTCGCCGCGGATGAAGCCGAACGGCTTCAGACGGACTCGGAAGCCCGCATCACCGCCGCCATCGCCATCAAGAAAAGCCTGATGGCGGAAATCGCCGCCTGGATTCGCGACGGCCGGCTGAAACAGGCCGAAGCCGCCGAACGCCTCAACGTCTCCCGCCCGCGCGTCTCCGACGTCGTCAATATGAAAGTGTCTAAATTCACCATCGACACCCTGATCGACATGGCCCAGCGCATCGGGAAAACGGTCGAGGTGACGGTCAGAAACTCCGAGACTGCGGAGCGCGTCGCAGGGGCGCGATGAGCACGCTCACCCCCGCTGCAGCGCCAGATTGACGCCTAGCCCGCACAGCACAGTCCCGCCCGCGCGCCGCATCAGCTTCTGCGCGCCGCTCGACCGCTTCAGCCGCTCGGTCACCAGCCCCGCGAAGAGCACGCAGACAATGTCGGCCGACGTGAAGATCAGGTTCACCGCGCTGCCGAGGATCGCCAGTTGCAGCCAGACGGGGAAGCCTGCGCCGGCGTCGACGAATTGCGGCAGGAAGGCGAGAAAGAAGATCGCCGTCTTCGGGTTCAGCACCTCCACCAGCATGCTCTCGATGAGCGCCGCCCGGCCGCTTGTCATCGCGCCCGCTTCCGCCGCCGGCTGATCCTTCGCCACGATCATCCGAAAGCCGAGCCAGACGAGATAGGCCGCGCCCGCCAGCTTCACGACGAGGTAAAGCGCCGGCACCGCATGAAACAGGATCGACAGCCCGGCGGCTGCCGCAAACACATGCGCATAGCAGCCGAGATGAATGCCGAGCGCCGCCATCAGCCCCGCCTTTCGCCCCCGCGCCAGCGTCTGCCCCGCCGCATAAAGCATCGCCGGCCCCGGCACATAGGCGAAGACGAAGGTGGTCGCGAAGAAGGCGGCGAGCAGGGACAAAGACGGCATGAGCGCTCCGGGACTCTTCTGCCGGACCTCACGAGACGGAACAGCCGGCCCCGCCCCGTCACGGCCACCTGATCACGCGGCGGAGGTGTTGTCAAAACTCCGCCTGCGGAAGCATTTACACGTCCCGCCAAGGGTTGACGACCTCAACGCCCGTCAGATCGAAATCCTTCGTGTTGCGCGGGTCACGATCGTCGCGCCTACCGAAAGGGCGATCGCAGCGATTTGCCCATCGAATTGCGACATCGTCCTCCCTTGCGACCGCCTGTCCGCCATGATCGATGCAAAGCGTTCAGCCGCGGGCGCGTCGAACGGCAGTATCCTGCCCAGAAACGCGTCGTGCAACAACAGGCCGATCTCGCGCTCCAGAAGCATGCGCCGCCGACCTTCGGGTAGAAGCTTCACCCCATAGAGAATCTCAGCGACCGTCACAGCCGAAATATACTGACTGCGAGCCGGATGCGACGCGACCCATGCGAGAACGCCTGGATCGGGCTTGATCGACACGAGGTCCGAGATGACATTCGTGTCGAGGAAAAACATCAGCTCGGCGTCACCCGCTCGGCCATGGCCGCGCGATCTGGGAGAGCGAGATCTTCTCCGCCGAACCGGGCCACCTTGTCACGAATGAAGGCAGCGAGATTGTCAGTCTTGGGCGTCGCGGCGCGCTCCGTATCGAGCGCGGCTTCGAAGCACCGCCTTTGCTTCATCGGCGAGCGTGCGGCCGTTTTCTCGCGCGCGTTCTTCCAGCGCCGCCTCCGCGTCCTTGTCCAAACCGTCGATCGTAATCAGGCCCATCGCAAGCCCCCGTGCTGAAACGGCAGTCTACCGCCGCCACCGGGCTCCCGCAACACTCAAAACCGGAACACGCCCGCGATCCGCCGCCGCCAGGCCGGCGCGAGCGGGCTTTCCACCACGCCGGTCTGCTCACAGGCGTGAATGAAGCGGTCTGCGCCGGAGACGATGCCGAGATGCTGGGCGGCCATGCCCCGCCTGAGCCGGAACACCAGCACGTCCCCCATCCGCAGCGTGGCCTCGGCGCAGGCCGGGCCGAAATGACGGGTCGCGGCCTGCAGCAGACGCTCCTCGCCCGATCGCTCCGCCCAGTCGCGGCCATAGGGGCCGGGCTCCTCGGGCTCTTGGCCCCGCATTTCACGCCAGACGCCGCGGATCAGGCCGAGGCAATCGCAGCCGATCCGGCTGAAACCCTGATGCCGATAGGGCGCGCCGATCCATGTCCGCGCGATCGCCGCCGCCCGCTCGCCCGCGCTGTCGTCGGCCTCAGTCATAGAGCGGCCGTCCGTCATGCTCGGTCTCCCCGTCGGCGTAGGAATAGGCGAAATCCGCGCCCGGCATATGCGGAAATCCTCTGAAGTTCAGCGCATTGCCGAAGCGGTCGCGGCAGGTCTCGAACCGCTTGTCGCAGCCTTCGAGCAGGCTCACCGCGTCGCCGGGCTCGGGAGGCGCCGCTATCGGCTGCCAGAGCGCGAGCCGCATCCGCCCGTCTCTCCGCTGCGCCCCGTCGACATCGACCGCCAGCCCCGCAAGCGCTCCGCTTTCCACCGTCATCACCCCGCCCGCGAGCCGGGCCGGCGCGGCGCCGCCAAGGCCCTCCACCGTCACGCTCGATCGATCGGCGGAAATCACCACGCCCGCATGCCGAAATGCGCTGGCCGCAAGCCCGCATCGGGCGTCGCAAAAGCCCGCGTCGCAGCGATGGCCATAGACGCGCCCCTGCACCTGACCGAGGCGGTGCGAAAGCCCCCGCAATTCCGCCCTGAAGTCGCTCTCGCTCCTCGCCACCTCGCCGATCTCGTAGCGCCTGAGCCGCATATGCTGCGCCGGCGCCTGCCAGTTGACGAGATAGAGGTCCACCGTCGCGCCGTCATAGCGGCCCGCCGCGATATCCTCTGCGCTGATGACGTCCGACGACAGCGCCCCGAGCGTCTCGGAGGATGCCGCCGCCAGCCCGCTCTCGCTCTCGTCGTCGCCCGCCGCAAAGCCGCTCGCGGCGAGAAAGGTCACGCCCGCAAATGTCAGATCATGGTCGTGATCGGTGAAGCCCAGCGCCACGCCATCCCGGCGAGTCACCTTCCAGGCATTGGCGAGCGTCGTCGCCTCGCCGGCGATATGGGTTGCAAGCGCCTCCGGAATGCGCCTCATGGCCGGATCTCCACCAGCGGGATCGACGGGATGCGGCCCGCCTGAAACGCGTCGAGGTCGATATCGAGCCTGTCCGTATCGAAACGAACAGGCGTATCGAAGCGAAACCCGGCCTTGATCACCGCGCCCTCGCCCGGCGTCGCCGAGGCCGAAAACGTCACCATCCCCGTCTCCGCCGCCACCGAAAAATCCGCCCCGTCAATCTCGACGCCGTCGACGGAAATCCGCACGCTGGCCGCCAACGGCTTCTCGATCGTCCTGACGCTCTCGCCGCCGGCGTCTCGATAGGTCTTCCTGAGCTGGAAATTCCGCGTTTCGCCATCCCCGTCCCGATCCGCTGATCGCCGGGCCCAACCGCCTCATGCGGCCCGCCGCTCTTGAAATCGAAGGGATCGGTGAAGCGGAACCCATAGAGCTGTCCCGCCCGCGCCTCGAAAAAAGCAAGCGTTTCATAGAGATCGGCCAGCGTCTTCATGCTCGATCCCACATCATAACGCCGCCGCGCATCCCGCCACCGCCTGTTGCGCGCCTCGCGCCCATTGGACAAAGACACGATCTCCGTCCGCCTCTCCGGCCCGCGCGCGCGCCGAGCGCCAACCTGAGCGGAAACTGCACCTCGTGAAATGCGGTCATGGATGATCTCCTTGGGGGAAGTGATATCGGGGGCGTGGAAAATTGACGCGCAATCAACCGCACACGGTATGACGAACTTTGCTTTGTTGCGTTTCCAGTCCTGCGAGAAAGATCGTGACGCGACAGCCTTTAGGCGCCGATAGGTTCTCAGAAGTGTTCGGAACCATGCCGCAGATAACAAGGAGTTATTGGCCAAGATCAGTGACATCAGGTGGTCACGCCGTGAGCCACTAAAATTGTGGTGAACAGCCGAGATTATTGGGAAACTTGTCCTCGGACGCGCCATGCGCTGCCGCTTGAGCATTGGGCCTTCGCACTGATATCAACCACAGAATTTCGCCGAGGAAGGCGCGTCTGTCTGATCAAGAACATTCTCGGAAAGGCGGAGATGCCCAGGGATTTGCGCCCCGCGACCTCAAGACGGATCGATGATGCCTACAACCTTGGCAACGATTTCATCGACCGTGTCTGCGTCTAGCGTGTCGACATAGCGCGCTGTCTTCTGGAGAACACGGGACACGATGTCGAAGCTTCTGACATGATTGCAAAGCGCGACCCCATTGGTCTCGTGTCCTGCAATATTCACCGCCATGCCCGCTTTCCGAGCGAATTGGCCGCCAGTTGTAACGACGATGGTCAAGCACATGCCGAGAGCGTTGACCTCACGAGGCGAAATCACCACGCAGCGATGCGTGTCTCGCATCTCGTTTCCCACGACCGGATTGAGGTCAATAAGAAAAACATCACCGCGTTTGGGAACATGACTCCGCACCATCAGAGAATTTCATTCCCCACAGGACCGCCTGTGTCCCATCCCGCAGCTTGCCTGCTCAGTTCGATCATCTCGTCCGACCCTTCAAGCAGTTCTGCAAGGGTGTATTTTTCTTTGACTTAAGCGGCGTCGCGACCAGAGCGCCGTTGTCCACGACTAAGGTGAGTTCAGCCCCAACGTCCACGCCGAGCATTTTCAGAAGCGCAGGAGGAATGCTGAATACTGCGGCGCCGCCCTGGCGGCGAATCTTTGCTGTGTTGGACATATCGCCTTCCCATTGGTGTGCTACATATATAGCACCGTCCTATTTTTCGCAAGGCGATGATGGAGCCATCGGTGGAAGACAGTTACGCCGGAACCAAATTGTGGGACATTGACGAAGACCTGGCTGCATTGGCATTCGACTTTGCTCACACCCCGCGCCGTCCCCTGGCAGCCGCCCGCGCCAGCATCGCGTTGATCTGCTGCTCGGACCGCCGGAAGCTGGCCGCATCGGTGGCCTGCACATTGAAGACGATCTGGGTTCCACCGCCCGCGCCCGCCACGCCGAGGCGTCCGTCGGCGCCGTGGCTCAAAGGCAGGATGGCCTCGGCGCCGGCTTCGCCCATCAGGCCCAGCCCGTCGCCGGCGCCGAAATAAGTCGGGCCGTTGACGACGCCGCCCTTGGCGTAGGCTGTCGCGCTTGTGAGCGTCTGGGTCAGGCTGGAAACGCCCGACGACAACGCGCTTTGCAGCGGCGCGAGCCCGGCGTCGAGCGCGATCGACGAGAAACGCGTGGCGATCGAGGCCAGCACCGCGTTCAGCCCGTTGCCTTCGAGCGCAGCGCCCTTGAGCGCACTTGTCAAAGCCGCGCCAAAAGCGCGCGAGCGCGCCTCGAGCCCATCCAGCGTGTCGGTCAGCGCGCCGGCGAGATCGAGGCTCGCCTCCAGGTCATCGTCAGCCATAAGTCCCTCCTTGTTCCACCTTCGCCGGCTCGTCCGGCCAGGCCGCCATCAGCGCGGCGAGATCGCCGCGCCCCAGCGGGCGTCGCTGCGGCCCGCCCAGCAGCACGGTCAGTTCCCTCACTGTCATCGACCAGAAATCCCTGGGCGTGAGCCGCAGCCGACCGAGGCCCGCCTCCATCACCTGCCGCCAGGGAAAACCGGCGCCGGGCTTGTCGGACCCTGCGCCGGCGGCTGAAAAGGGCTGCTGGCCCCGCCTGCCGCCTCCGTCAGAAAGGCCGAAGCGAGAAGCTCCGCCGTCAGCCGCACCGCGCCTTCCAGTCCGCCCTCGATGCTGAGATCGGCGAGATCCTCGTCGTCGAGCCGGTTTCCGCCGCCGCGCAGGCCGGCGGCGAGGATCGTCATGACGTCGCGCGTCGACAGCCTGCCACCCGAAAAACGCCCGGCGAGATCGGCGATATTGTCGACGCCGAAGCCGGTTTCCAGTTCGGCGATGGCGCCGAGCGTCAGGCAGAGAATACGGCGCTCGCCATCGATCACCGCTTCCACCTCGCCGCGCCGCCGGTTGGCCCGGCCGCTCACGCCAGCGCTCCGAAACTCAATTGACCCGCCGATTCCAATGCCAGATCGAACAGCACCTCGCCGTCGAACTGGCCGTAATAATCGAGCGCGGCGATCTGGAACGGCCCGGTCACCTGGCCGAAATCGGGAATGACGATCCGCCAGTCGAGCACGCTGCCGGCGAAGAAGGCAGCGCGCACCGTCGCGTCGGACGCCTGATCCTTGAAGATGCCGGAGCCGGACACGGCCGCCTTCTTGACCCCGCCGCCGTCGAGCAATTCCCGCCAGCGTCCGGCGCTTTCGGCGTCGGTGGCGTCGATCACCGCCGCATTGAAGGCGATGCGGCGCGAGCGCAGCCCCGCCACCGTCTCGTAACTGTCGCCATTGTGGATCTTGAGCAGCAGATCCTTGCCGCGCTGGGCTGTCATGCGCCTGTCCTTTCTTACTGGGATAACCGGTGTCGCCCTCGCCTTGCGGCGGCGGGCGGCGGCGCCTATGCTGGCGTCGCATTCAAAGAGATTTTCATGACGTCGCCATCCGCCGCGCGCTTTCGCCTTCTCGCGCCCCTGGCGCTCTGCCAGATCATCGGCTGGGGAACGACCTTCGATATGCCCGGCGCGCTCGGCCGCATCATCGCCGCCGATCTCGGCTTTTCCAACGAGGCGGCCTTCGCGGGCCTGAGCGTGATGATGATCGTCTCGGGCCTTGCCGGCCCCTGGGCCGGCCGGCTTTGAAGGCGCGCGGCGCGCGTTTCTGCCTGATCACAGGCGCCTGCGCCATGGGCGCGGGCCTGACGATCATCGCCGCCGCGCAGGGTCTTTTTCTCTATGGGCTCGGCTGGCTGGCAGTCGGGCTGGGCGCGGCGCTCGGTCTCTCGGCCTCCGCCCACACCGCCGTGGTCGAGCGCGAAGGCCTCCGCGCCAAGGCGTCGATCTCGCTGATGATGATCGTCACCGGCCTGTCGGCGGCCGTGTTCTGGCCGCTTCTCAGCCTCGTCAATGCAAGCTTCGGCTGGCGCGCAGCGGTGCTGATGGGCACCGCCCTGCAGATCGGCCTCTGCGTTCCGCTCTATCTGCTCGCGCTCCCCGATGCGCCGCCACAGCCGCCCCAGGAAACGCAATCTCCCACATCGGCGCCTGCCGAGACCGCCAAAGCCGGACGCGCCACCTTCCTGCTGCTCGCCGCCGTCTCGACCTTGTTCACGCTAGTCACCTTCGGCCTGTCGCCGATCCTGATCGCGCTGTTGACCGCCAGCGGCGCGGCCCCGGCGCTCGCGCTCAGCCTCGCCTCGTTCCGCTCGGCGCTCGGCGTCACCGCCCGGCTCGGCGATCTCCTCCTGGGCAAGCTCAGCACGCCGCCGCGCGCCATGGCAGGCGCCTGCCTTCTCTTGCTCGTCGCCTTCGCTGCGCTCGCCTTCGGCGCGCCGTCGCTTACGGCCCTTATCCTGTTCATCGGCCTTTACGGCTTCGGCTCCGGCGTCGGCACGGTGGCCCGCACCGTCCTGCCGCTCAGCCACTTTTCGGCGGCGGATTTCGGGCTGATGTCCAGCCGCATCGCGCTGCCGCAAAACATCGCCACCGCCTTCGCCCCCGTCGCCATGACCGCCCTTCTTGATCGCGGCGGCCCCATGGCCGCATTGTCGGCGGCGGCGCTGCTCACGCTGGCCGCGCTCGCCTGCCTGTGGGGGCTTCAGAGAGGGAGGCGCTCATGACTCCGGGTCAAGCGCCGCGATCAGGTCACGCATCGGCAGGATCAGCGCCCGGTCGAGCCCCTAACCTTGCGAAAGCCCCATCTCAGGTAAAATGCTTCGGCGGCTTCGTCGAGCGCATGCACCAGCACCGCCCGCGCCCCGACATGATCGGCGGCGAGCGTCGCCACCGTCAGCGCATGAGCCAGCATGGCCCCGCCCAGTCCCTGGCCCTGGCATCGCTGATCGACGGCCAGACGGCCGAGCACGATTACCGGGATCAATCGCGGCGCGCCATGGCCGCCGATCGCCCTGTCCACACTCGCCCGCTCGATATCTCCGGCGGCCAGCGAACAATAAGCGACGACGCGCTCTCGCTCGTCGGCGATTACATAGGTGCGGGCAAAGCCTTCGCTCTCGCTGGCCAGCCCCAATTTTTGCAGATAGTCATCCAGCGACGGCTGCCCGCAGTGAAACTCGGCGACCTGATGGCGCGCTGACAGTTTCGCCGGGCGCCGATAGAGCGTCAATCGAGCCACTCCCGCGTCCGGCGCATCAGACGCTTGAGCCCATCGTTCACGCTTGCGGGTTCGGCCAGAAGCGCGTCGATCTCGTCGAACACCTCGTCCGATAGCGTCAGCCGCGTCCGCTCCATCAGCGCCTGTTCGGCCGCCGCCTGCGCAACTTCGGTCACGAAGGCGGTCATCGTCTTGCCCTTCAGCGCCGCCGCCTGCTGAATGGTCTTCAGCGCCGAAGCCTCCATGCGAAATGTCACCGTCTCGGTCTTGCGGATCGCGCCCATCGAAAAGCTCCTGCTCATCAGGGCAAAAGCCGAACACAACGTCATGACATTGTCAATACACTCACCGCGGCGCGCACCCCAATCTCGACCACGACAGCCCCGCTCCCCTCCTTCCGCCGTGCGGCGGATGTCCTGAGCGCCAGCCGCGCCAGCCCGCCGCCCTCGAGCGCCAGATCGGCGCCGTCGAGCGTCCGGGCTGCGCAGGCGGCGATCGCCTGCGCCTCGGCTCGCCCCGTCGCCCGCGACCAGGCTTCGAAACTCAGCAGATGCTCCTCGACGCCCTCCGCGAGCGGTTTCGCCTCGCTTTTTGACAGGAGCAGATAGGGCATGGCGCGCGCGCTGCGGCGATGGTCGAATACGCCGTCCGCGCCCACCAGCGCCATCAGTTCGGCGTCGGCGGTGAGCCTCGCGAAAACAGCCTTTTGCAGAGGGTTCAAAAACGCGCTCATATCTCTCCCTCCGTCACGCGGCAGACGAGAAAGCGGCCGGTCTCATCAGGATCATGCAGCGTGCGGATCACGAACACCCGCCCACCCTTGCGAAAGCGCATGCCGGGTTGGACCACGCCGCTCCAGCGGATCCAGATGCGATGGGTGATCGTCTGGCGCTCGACGCCGCCGGTTTCCGCGACCGTATCGGCCACCGGCTCGATCCTCGCCCAGAGGCTGGCCGCAACGGCGTGACTCCGCGTCACCCCGCCCTGCCCGTCCGGCGTCTCCACGGCTGACTCCAGGTCAAGCCGCACTGTCAATTGCCCGGCGTCGAAGAAGCGCGTCAGCATGTCAGAGCCTCATCATCCGATAGGGCGCGATCAACCGGTCGTAACCATCCGGCACGCCCGCCGGCTGCATCTCGGTGGAAACGACGGCGCGAAAGCCGTGCATCAGCGCCACATGCGTCAGCATCGCCCGCTTCAGCGTGTCGGGAATATCGGCGCCTGTGTCGCCGAAGCCGGCGGTAAAATCCACCTCGACGCCGTTCACCGCGCCCCGCGTCTCCGGCCGCCGCTTCAGCCACAGCCGCGCCGGCCGCGCCGCGCCGTCGAGCACATGCCCAGCGAGATCGACAAGCCCCTCGGCGCCGTCGGCGTCGAAGATCCTGACCGCATCCACCGCCGTCACCGGCCCCCGCGCAATCTCGATCAGCCCCGTCTCGGGCCAGCGATCGAGATAAAGCCGCATCGGCCGGCGGACGAGCGCAAGCCCGCTCACTTGTTCGAGATGCTCGCGCGCGGTCGCGATCAGGCTCGTGATCAGCCCGTCCTCGTCCGTGTGATCGATCTTCAGATGCGCCTTGGCCTGGGCGAGTGTCAGCGGCTCGGCGCCGGGCGGCGCGAGGTTGATGATGGTCATGGGAGGTCCTTGCAATGGAAAATCATGGGCGTGACGGCGCCAAACCCCGGCGCCGTCAATCTTGCGGGCCCTCAGCTCGCCGAAAACTTCACCAGCTTGATCGCCTCGAAATTCTGCACGCCGCCGCCGACCCGCTTGGTGGTGTAAAACAGCACATAGGGTTTGGCCGAATAGGGGTCGCGCAGCACCCGCACGCCGAGACGGTCGACGACCAGATAGCCGGCGCGGAAATCGCCGATGGCGATCGCCAGCGCATTGGCGGCGATGTCGGGCATATGCTCGGCCTCGGCCACCGGAAAACCCATCAGCGAGGCCGGCTCGCCCACCGCCGCCGGCGGACGCCAGAGATAGTTGCCGTCGGCGTCCTTGAATTTGCGGATCGCGGCTTGCGTGGTGCGGTTCATGAGATAGGTGGCGTTCTGGCGATGGCCGGCCTTCAGCGCATAGGCCGCGTCGATCAGCACGTCGGCCGGACCGGACGACGAGAAAGCGCCCGCCGCGCCGGTGGCGACATAGCCGAGATTGCCCCAGCTCCAGCCGGCATTGGCCACCGCCGTATAGGCGAGCACGCCCTTGGGCTTGGACACGCCGTTGCCGGTCACGAAGGCGGCGCTTTCCTGTTCGGCGAAAGCGATCTCCACCTCCGAAGCAATCCAGTTCTCGATGTCGACGGCGGCGTCGTCGAGCAGCGTTTGCGTCGCCGCAGGCATGGCGTAGAGCTCCATCGTCTCGAAGGAAAGCTCGGTCAGCGCTGCCGCCGCCGTCTCCGTCCGCGCCGCCGTCTCCGCCGCCCAGCCGGTGGTCATGCCCGAGGTCGAGAACGGCTTTTTCAGCACAGGAGTGGAGACCTGCCGCACTGTCGCCAGCGCCCTGATCGGCGAGACCACGGCCAGCCTGCGGCCGATCTCGCCATCGGTCTCCTCGGGCACGAGATAGCCGCCATCGGCATTCGATCCCGCCGACATCGCCTTCTGTTCGAGCGACCGCAGCCCCGCCTCGTCGCCGCGACGGATATAGGCTTCGAACGCGCTCTTATGCTCGCCGCGCTCGGCCCCGTCGCGCACCGCCCGAGAGACGCGGCCGCGCCTGTTTCAGCGTCAACTGGTCGAGCATGGATTTCTGCTCGTCGACCGCCTTGTTGATGCGCTCCACCTTGTCGCGGGTCACGACGTCGGCGCTCAGCTTGCGCTCGATCTCGTCGAGCCTGACGTCATTGGCCTCCTTGAAGGCGTCGAACGCATGCATGAAGCCGTCAAAGGCGTCCGCAATCGCATCCGGCGCCGCCTTGATCTCGGGGCTCATATGGGCGTGGGTCATTCCAGGTCCTTTCCATGAAAAAAGGGCCCCGAAGGACCCTTGGTGAAGATGAAATTTGAAAATGGGTCCGTGGGCGGGGTCGCACCCCTCTCCGCCGTCATCCTCGCCATTGCGCCGAGAATCTAATAAATCTAACAAAATCAATATTTTGAAGATGCCCTAAACAGGCCCGAGCATGACGGCGGCGGCTATTGTGGTCGGTCTATGGGCAACGCCTTCTACCCCATGCCGGGACGTTCGCCCCTCCAGAGAGCGGAGGGGTCACACCCCTCTCCGCCGTCATCCTCGGCCTTGTGCCGAGGATCTAAGCCATCGAACAAAATCAAGGCGTTCGCAGATGCTCGGGCCTGTCCCACTGCTGTCCGGTTTAGCCAAAGGGCAGCGGCAGGGCCAATTGTCGGGGATCAGAAGACGGTCGTTCCGGCGGTGATTTGAGCGTCGTTAGACTGCGCCTCTCCATGATGTTGAGGCGCACGAGTCGGGCGAAGGCGAGCGGTTGACGGACAGCCTGCTGCCGGGATTGCCCCAGGCGCAGCAGGATGTGGGCGATCAGGGCCACGAAGATTTGAATGCGCACGGCGTTCTCCGAGCGGCCGAGAAAGTGGCGGATTTTCAGGTTCTGCTTGATCCATTTGAAGAAGAGTTCGATCTGCCAACGCTGTTTGTAGAGGTCCGCGATCTCCTCGGCCGGCGCATCGAGATCGTTGGTCACGAGCCTCAGGATCTTGCCGGTGGACAGCTGGATGGTGACGACGCGCACCGGGTCCTGAAAAGGGTTTTTGCGGCAACTGGCCAAGCGCTCCGGCAGATGCCCGATGGCGTCGGCAATGATGCCCTCTCGATTGCGGCGGGGCTTGCGGAAGCGTGTTTCATTGTTGAGCCGAAGAGGGGTGTTGGCCTTCAATCGGGTGACGAAACGGGCGCCGCATTGATCGATCTTGGCCCACCAGCCGAAGTCATAGTAAGCGAGATCAAAGACATAGGTGACGCCGAACAGGATCGTCGCGTCCCTCGCCGGCAGGATGTCGTTGGTCTTCTGGCCGGTGATCGCAGCGTCCACGGGCGCATCGGCGAGCGGATCATAGGCGACATGCACCTTGATCGCCTGCTTGCCGCCGATCATGTCGGCCCAACCGCCGCAGAGCGAGGAGACCTTGATGCGGGTGGCGTCGATGAGGCGCACGCTGTCGCGCATATGACGGCGGGTGCGCCGGGAGGCGGTCTCGGCCATGCGGGAAAACAGCGCTGCGAAAAGAGCTGCAGGCCGCTTGGCATTGGCGTCGGCCAGGGTGGCGCGGGCAATCGTGCGTCCGCCGACATGGTAAAGCCGCGTCTTCTGGCTGGCCAGCCCCGCCTCGATCTCCCTCAGGCTGACCGCGCCCGCCAACTGGGCGAACAGCAGCGCCAGGAACTGGCTTTTGGTCGTCAGTTTGCGGACGCGCCGGTCGGCTTTATGTTCATCCACAAGTTAGTCGAAGAGTGCCCAGGGAATATGCTGTTGAAGCTGGTGAAAAACGCTATTCTCATGCCGCATGACATTGAGCTCCACTTGGTGTCCAGAACGCCGCGAAACGTCTGAAACCGCGTAGAATCAATGTCATGCGCCTTGTCCAGAAATTTAAACCGGACAGCAGTGGCCTTGTGCCGAGGATCTGAGCCATCGACAAAATCAAGACGTTGCAGATGCTCGGGACAGGCCCGAGCATGGCGGCGGCGGCAAATATGGTCTTTCCATGGGCCACGGCGTGCAAAGCCCCTCATCCCCTAACGGGACCTTCTCCCCGCGCATGCGGGGAGAAGGAGGACGGAGCGCCGACATTGCCCCGATCGCCCTTCGCCCCGCAGGCGCGGGGAGAAGGTGGCGGCAGCCGGATGAGGGGCCGTGCACGACGCTTCAACGCGACCCCAACCACCTAGCTCAGCGCCTCGATCCCCTTGCGCCGGATCAGATCGAGCAGCACCAGCGCCCTATCCGCAATCCCGGCGCGCCGAACGAATTTCGTCCTCCACCGGGTCATGGAGATGCGCATGCCGACATCCGCCGATCGGCAAACTCTAGTTCATTGTGCGACAGCTTCAAGCCGTCGCGTCGCCTCGCGTATCCGGCCCGCAAGCCCCAGCGCCTTCACCGCGCTCACCCGCGCGCCCGGCAGCATGGGAAAAGTGACGATCGAAATCTCCCAGAGATCCGCCTCAAGGATCCGCCGCACGCCGCTTTTCGGATCCGCTCTGGCCCGCACCGTCTCGAAGCCGATCGACAACCCGTCGAGCGCTTTAGTGCGCATCAATTCGCGCACCTCCCGCGCCCGCGCCACGCCGTCGGACAGCAGCCCCTCGACATAGAGCCCGCGCCCATCCTCGCGGATCGTCCGCCACACGCCGATCGGCTCGGCCGGATCATGCTGATAGAGCATCCTGACGCCTTCAGCCCCGCGCCGCGCCAGCGATTTCAGAAAGGCCCCGCGCTCGACGCTGTCGCGGCCGAGATCGGTCTCGCCGAACAGGCTGGCGTAACCGGAAAAGGCGCCGCTGGCGTCCAGCATCTTCAGTTCGGGCAAGGTTAAGCGTCGCCCGGCGCGTCCGCCGATCGCGGTTCTGATCATGATAAAACTCCTGGGTTTTGAGCTGGGCGCGCCGAATTGACAGCCCCTGAAGCCTATGGTGGACTATCGACATGAAGGCGGCTTTTGGTCATCCGACAACGGAGACAGCGCGCCGGGGTTCACATTAAAAGCTGCTCGACGATTTCGCCGAGGCGGTGTCGAACCTGAGGGGAGAGCCGATTTGACCAAGGTCGATGTCCATGTCGCCGAGCCCTTCTCCGCATCCCGGCGTCGCATTCTCGATGCGCTGGCGCAGTCGGACGCCGGCGAGACCGTCGACGAATTCCACATCGTGTTTCCCGACTGGACGACGCTCGCCTCGGTCATGACGCCGAGCCGTCTCACGCTGTTGCGCCATCTCCATGCGCATCCCGGGTCCAGCGTCGCGGATCTGGCGCGCGGCCTCAAGCGCGACGACACGCGGGTGCAGGAAGACGTCGAGGCGCTGACGGCCGCCGGACTGATCGATCGAGACGATTTCGGCCTCAGCGCCGCCTATAGCGAAATCCGCGCGTCGATTGCGCTGTAAGGATCCGGCTCGGTCAGGAAGGTTCACCCCTTCCCCGCCCCCACCGTTTCGCCAGCCGCTCGATCAACCCCAGCCCCCACCAGGCGCTCACGCTCACGCCTGCGGCCCCCGTCAGCATCACCTCGGATGGCGAAAGCGACCCGGCCACGCCCATGCGCTGGGCCAGCCACACGCCGGCCGGGCCGCCGAAGACGACGCCGGCGATCAGGCCGGTGGCGAACCGGGCGGCGGCCTCGCGGGTTCCGCGCGGCAGCATATAGACGAGCGACAGCGCCGCTCCCGCCGAGGCGCCGGCGGCGCGCTCCATCCAGAAGCCGGGGTCCTGGGTCAGGTCAGCCATCGTTAACAGTT
Source organism: Rhizobium sp. G21 (assembly GCF_014158035.1). Lineage (GTDB taxonomy): Bacteria > Pseudomonadota > Alphaproteobacteria > Rhizobiales > Rhizobiaceae > Rhizobium_E. The sequence goes on from NZ_JACFXW010000001.1 coordinate 1,088,479, forward strand.
TCACGGTAAGGTCCATCCAGTTGTTCAGGCAGGTCATCGGCGTCTCCTCCCGTTCCCGAGGCGGCGCCGCGACGTCGAAAAAGCGAGTCTCCTGAATCGCTTGGCCGAACGCGCTGAGACGGCGGTTTCACACCGCGCGCGCCCGCCAGAGCCGGGCCTTCACGCGCCTCATGAACCGCCTGCCGGAGCGTGTCTGGCATCCTCTGGAACATCATGATTTCATTGTCGTCTTGATCCGCCGCGCCTTTCTCGCCGCCGGTTTCGGCCCCGCTGAGGGCTCTATCATTTTGAGTCAATCGCTCTGGACAAGTCCCTCAAAACGCTTAGCTTTAGGCTTGAAGCATCAAGGAGCCGCCCATGTCCGATTTCCCCGTGATCGATCTCGCCGCCTTCGAGGCCGCCGATCCTGATAAAAAGCGGCAGATGGGGCGGGAGGTAGACCGCATCTGCCGCGCGTCCGGCTTCCTCGCGGTCGTCAACCACGGGATTTCGGACGAAACCATTTCGAATGCGTGGGCGCCGCCCGCGCCTTTTTCGATCTGCCCTATGAGCTCAAGGATCAGGCGCGCGCCCCCTATCCGGGCTATCCCTACGGCTATCTCGGCCCGGGCGCCGAGGCGCTCGCCCGCTCCAAGGGCGTGGAAAGCCCGCCCGATCTCAAGGAAAGTTTCAATGGCGGCCCGCTCTCGGCGCCCGAAGGGCTCACCGATGAAGAGGCGCTGAATTTCTGCTATGCGCCGACCATCTGGCCGCGCGATCCACAGGGTTTCCGGGGCGATTGGGAGGCCTATTACAGCGCCGTCACCGATCTCGCCGCACGCATCATGCGCGTCTTCGCCGTGGCGCTCGATCTCGATGAAGCCTATTTCGAACCCTTCATCGCCAATCCCATCTCGGCGCTGAGGGCGCTGAATTACCCCGAACTCACCGCCCCGCCGCCCGAGGGCCAGTTGCGCGCCGGCGCGCATACCGATTACGGCAGCCTGACCATCCTTCTGCCGCAGCCCGGCTCGCGGGGGCTGGAAATCCTGACGCCGGAAGGCGCATGGCGCGAAGTGCCCCCGTCGACGGCGCCTTCGTCATCAATATCGGCGATCTCATGGCCCGCTGGACAAACGACCGCTGGGTCTCCACGCTGCACCGCGTCGTCAACGTCCCCCGACCAAGGCGGCCTCGACCGCCGCCAATCGCTCGCCTTCTTCCACCAGCCCGACTGGTTCGCCGCCATCGAAACCCTGCCCTCCTGCCTGGCGGAGGGCGAGACGCCGAAATACGAGCCGGTGCTGTCGGGGCCGTATTTGATGGGGAAGTTTAGGAAGACGGTGGTGTGATGGCGGGTATTTGGGCGTGGTAGGGCGGGGGATCCGATAGTGGGTTGGCGCCAGAATCGGACCTATTACGTTCACTGAGTGGCGATTGGTGTTCGCTGCGAATTAACTACCAATGATCTGCTTATTCAATATCACATCCACAAGCGCAGGGCTTAATATGTCAAGCATCGAAAGACTGGCGATGGAACCCAATCGTTTTGACTGCTCAAACTCAATAGCTAAACTAATACAGCTTGTGGAAGATCACTTTTTGCAGTGACAACCCCCACATGTCCGCAGTATTGCTTTGATATGGCGGGCCAACGCGCCTCAGCGCATGTGGATGAGCATGATTGAAATCGCGGACCATTACTTCTTCGACAGCTCTGCGCTGCTCGACCGACTTAGCAACGGCGTTAGGGTCTCTACCAAAGAGGTCGTGTTCGTGGTCGGCGCACCTTTGACCGCTCCCTACGGTGGAAATCCAGGTGTTGACGACGTCAACGCGGTCATACAGCTAATCCGTGACGAATTCTCGGCGGAAAGCGAAAACCTGCGCAGGCTTGACGCAGATATTCACGCCAGCGACAACCGCTATCAGGCGGCCTTCCGCTTCCTGCAAGGACGGCGTGGTCAGGACACGGCGAACGAGGTGATCAGGAAAGCGGTGTTGAACGCCCACAACGGGTTGCGGAGCGAAAGAAATGACGTGGCTCGTTGGCCGGACGCCCAACTTGCACCTCTTGAAGAAAGCATCGGGGAATGGGACCTCAGCCCGGGCGTTGCAGCGCTTGGCGAATTGCTCGCGATTAAGGACACTCCGTTTGGCAAACTGGCGATTACGTCAAATTTCGATCCGCTGGTAGAAATTGCAACGAGGGCGGCGGGTGGAAAAAGTTGGAGAACGTCTCTACATGTCGACGGCGATTTCAGCCTGAGCCAAGCCCCCGGTTGCCAAGTCTTGCATATCCATGGCCATTGGCAAGGTACCGATACGCTTCACACAGGAAACCAGTTGCTCCAGACACGCCCGTTCCTGAAGAATGCTCTCTTGCGATACATGCAGGACAAGCTCGTAGTCGTCATTGCCTACGGAGGGTGGCAGGATATTTTCACAGGTGCGCTTCAAAGCTTGGTCAGCGATCCTTCTACTTATCCGGAGGTGCTTTGGGCTTTCTACGAACAGGCCCCCGAACTCAACAGCTACTTGAGGTCCGTACTGACTCCAGGTCTAGATCGCAATCGCGTGACCCTCTACGGAGGGGTGGACTGTCATGCATTTTTTCCGGAACTGCTGAACAGATGGAAAACCTCGCCGACTGCACCCGAGCGGTTGCCCTTCTCGGCTCGGCCTTCGGCCGCTCCCGAAACGCCAATCCGCCTCAGGTCCTCGGAAAGCGACCGTCCACCCAACATTGAGGTCTGGGTCGGTCGCGAAGCGGAGGTAAGAGCACTGGAGGCATCGTCTGCCAAGGTCGTCATCGTTTCGGGTATCGGTGGACAGGGCAAATCCACACTTGCCGCACACTATCTGCGTCTCGTCTCTGAGGGCGGCACTCAGTACACTCATTGGGACTGGCGAGACTGTAAGGAGGAAGGCGACCGAATCCGAACCCAGCTGTTAGCCGCGATTGAGAGAATTTCCTTGAACAGTCTTTCAGCCGAAACCTTGGGGGCGGCGTCAGACGCGGACATAGTCGAAGCGTTCATCAGCGTCGCCGAAGACACCGCGTGCGTATTCGTGTTCGACAATGTGGACAGCTATGTGGACCTCGTCAACGAAGTATTTATTGGCATCCTCGACAAGCTCGTAAGGAAATTCTCGCGTTCCGCGACCAAGAGTCGGATTATCATCACATGCCGCCCGCGCGCGGCTTACGACATCGTATCCATTATTACCATCCCGCTCACCGGCCTTACTTTGAAGGAAACCGTCGAGCTTTTCGACCAACGAACGGGAAGAGGAAAGACAAACTCTGCCCAGATTGAAACCGCGCATTCCATGACCGAAGGACACGCGTTTTGGCTTGACATGATGGCAGTGCAGGTCGGTCGAGCCCCGGGTGTGACTCTCAAAAGTATATTGGAAGACACACGTAGGGGACGGGAAGGCCCCACAAATCTTCTAGCTTCGATTTGGAAGACCCTACCTGAACGCGAAAAGGTCGTGCTTCGTGCAATGGCAGAAACAATGCGACCGGAAGATGAAGATCTCATCGCCGACGTCGTGTCCGGGAAGCTTAATTTCAAGAACTTTAAGAAGGCGCTGAAGTCACTCGTCAACCTCAACCTCGTGCTGGTGAAGCCGGAGAGGAACTCGCCCGATCTGTTTGACCTTCATCCCTTAGTGCGCCAGTTTGTCCGTCTGACTTTCGACCGCCGCGATCGGTTAGGATTCATCAAAATCGTCCTTGTCCAATACGGCAACATAATAAAGGGCATCGGGTCCGCGCTTGGCGTCCATCTTCCCCTATCGCTCCTTGAAAGATGGTCGCAGAAGGCGGAACTCGAAATTGAAGCAGGTATGCTAGTTGACGCTTTGGAGACCCTCGCCTCGGCATATGACGCTCTGATCGGTGGTGGACACACAGAGGAGTTTGTCCGGGTGGCGCGAAAACTGTTTCAGACAAACAACTGGGCCGACCTCCGCGAGCTTCCAAAATTTGACGGCGTCTGCGCTGCCATGATCTCAGGCCTAAGCGATCTGGAGGAATTTTCTGACGTAGATGACATGCTGCAAAAGTACGAGCAGACCATCAGCATCAAAACGGCGCGGTACATTAAATTCTGTGACATCAAATCACACTATCTTTGGCAACGCAAGAAATTCGACGAAGCAATAGAGTGGGCAACCAAAGGCGACGACCTCAAGAAGTCGTCGCACGTTGACACCCTTTATGACTGCGAGCACAATCTAGCTTTAGCACGCAGAGACGGAGGTGATCCAGGGAAAGCGCTAGAATACTTCACCCGTAATTCGTCACTTGAAGTAATGCTTGATCCAGACGATACGTCGATCGAAAGCGCTTCATTGCTCGGCAACACAGGTCGTTGTCTGCAACTCATGGGCCGCTTGGATGAGGCTCTGACATGCCTGAAGAAATCTGCACGCATCCTTGAGACAGACGGGAGTGCGCATCGCCTTGGTAATCAGGCTTTCGCTCGCCAATGGATCGGGGAAGTGTTCCGGACGAAGGGCGACCGGGACACCGCTTTTTTATTTTTCTGTGATGCCGAGCAACTTGTTATTAAGGCATTCCCAGGTCGGGCGAGGGAGCTGCGTTCCGCTATCGAAATCCTCTTCCAGGGCGAACCATTGCCCTCCATATCTCCAGCCGACACTCAAAGGCGAGTCAGCCGGTGGATACAGGGACGCAACAATTGGAACGGGCACGCCATAGCATAATGCCAGACAACCCAAGATCGCAGGATAATTAAATGAGCCTACGCACTCGAGGCGCTGCGAGATTTCAAGCCAAAACATTTGGAGTTCGATGGCTTTTTAACAGTGACTCCCGAGCATCAGAGTAATTTCAAAGCAACGACAACTCAGTCATTCAGCGCCGTGAACGTCCGCAACATGGGACACTCTACGACTCGTCGCCTACAGCCCCCCTCAATACCCCACCGCCTCCCGCTTCTCCGCATCCGTCAAGAACCCCGCCGCCCCCACTCTCGCCCACAGCGCATCCCGCTCGGCTGAGAGCCCCGAGGCCTGGTCGAGATCGTGGCTCAGCCTGATCTCCTCGCCAAAAATCTCCGAGAGAAACCCCGAGAAGGCCGAGGCCGTGCGGGCGGCGAGCGGCAGCACGGTCAGCCGCCAGAAGGCGCGGTTGGCTTCGGCGTAATTGGCGTAGGTGTTGTCGCCGGGCAGGCCGAGCAGCAGCGGCGGCACGCCGAGCGCGAGCGCGATGTCGCGGGCCGCGCCGTTCTTGGCCTCGAAGAAATCCATCTCGCGCGGCGTCAGCGCCATGGATTTCCAGTCGAGCCCGCCTTCGAGCAGCATCGGCCGCCCCGCCCGCGCCGGGCCCGAATAGCCCTCGGCGAGCTCCGCCTTCAGCCGCTCATATTGGTCGGGGCTCAGATTGCCGCCCTCGCGCGGCTGATAGACCAGCGCGCCCGAGGGCCGGGCGGAATTCTCGATCAGCGCCGCGTTCCATTCGCCGGCGCGGTTAGAGAGGTCGAGCGCCGTCAGCGCCGCCGACAGCGGCGCAAAGCCCAGGTGATCGTCGAGCGGATGAAAGAGTTTGAGATGCAGCAGCCGCCCCTCGCCGAGAGCCGGATAGCGCCGGCCGCGGCCGCCGGCGGTGTAGTCATAGGCCTCGGCCCAGCCATCGGCGCCCTCGATCACCCTGATGCGATCGGGCCTCAGCAGATGCAGTTCGGCCAGCCGCGTCCCGGCCTTCACCGGCAGCGCATAGCCGTTGCCGGAGATCAGCAGATGGCCAAACAGCGCCTCGAAAAACTCCGCCCCCGACTGGCGCGGATTGGGCGCGGCGATGAGCGCGAGCGCCGGATGCGCCGCCGCCTCGCGCCCTCCCACATGGCAGAGCCAGGCGAGCGAGGCGGCGGCCTCGGCGATCAGCCGCACGCCGCGATGGGCGATCGGGTTCTTCATGAAACCCTCGCGGGCGAGCGCGGCGTAGGATTTCTCCCGCCACACCACCCGCCCCTCGCCGGCGAAGGCGATCAGGCTTTCGAGCCCCTTGCGCTCGGCCGGCGCGGTGTCCTCCCGGCGTCGCCGCCAGGGCAAGAAAGATGTATTTTTCATCGTCGGATTTACCTTATGTTCAACGCGTCGTGGCAGCTTCGGCACAGGGAAAGGAGGTCCACCGGCCATGGCTAATTTCATCCACGCGCGTCAGGGGCTCAACAAGGGCGACATCGTCGTCGTCCAGTGTTCGCATCAATGCAATGTCTTCCTGATGGACGATCAGAATTTCGAGGCCTACAAGAAAAGGGCCAAATTCACCTTCTTCGGCGGCCACGCCAAGCTGTTCCCGGTCAAGCTGCCGGCGCCCGCCTCGGGCCATTGGAACGTGGTGATCGATCTCGGCGGCAGGCAGGCCGAAATCAGCCACCAGATCAGTTATATCCGCCAGCCGCAGCCGCAGCGCGCCGCCGCCCAGGCGTGAGGCGCCGCGCTCTTCAGGTATGCAGCCGCAGTTTTCCGGTCACGGGATCGCGCTCCATTCCGGGGTTGTGGGTCACGGCCGGCCAGAGCTCGGCATAGCCGTCCGGCGTCGAAAACAGCGCGTTGCACATCACCTCGGCGGTATAGGCCATGCCCGGCGCGAGAAATTGCGGCGGGCGTCCATCGTAATAGAGCAGGAAGCAGAGATAGCCCTTGCCCGCCATATAGGCGAGCATCTCGTCGAGCCCGCCGCCCAGCTGCGCGAGGCCTTTCTGGTGCATCTCGGCGACGATGAAGCGGATCGCCTTGCGGTCGAGCAGGTCGCCCGCGCCCCTGAGGATCAGCTGCTCGGCGCCTTCGGTGTCGATCTTGACCAGCCGCGCGCCGTCGAGCCCGCGCTCGGCCAGCACCGCGTCCAGCGTCGTGGTCCGCATCGTTCTCGCCCCGCCGCTCATGCCGGCGTCGCCGTTGAACTTCACCGGGTCCCACAGCGCGTTGCCGCCCGAACTCTTGGCGTTGAAGAAGAATTCCGCGTCGCGCTCCGCCTCCGCCAGCGGCCGGTCGACAATGTCGATGACCTCCAGCCCGTTCAGCCGGCATTGCAGCCTTATGCGGTCGATATTCTTGGGGTCGGGCTCGGCCGAGATCACTCGTCCCCCGGGGCCGACGAGCAGGCCGCCGAGCACCGAGAAATACCCGACATTGGCGCCGATATCGACCAACACGTCCCCCGGCCTCAGCGCCAGGCGAAACAGATTGGTCACGTCGGGCTCATAGGCCCCGCCGGCGCGCAGAAACTGCAGGATGTGGTTCTCGTTGACGTTCTGATCGTCGTGGCGGAAATGCATCTCGGTCAGCGGACGCTCCATGCCCCTGATGCGAAACTTGTAGTCGGTCTCCATGCGCTCACCCCGGCGAATCCTTTGCCGGAGAAAACCATGCGGAGCCTGCCCGGAGCCGTCGCAGGCCGCCCCGTCGGATCGGGAAGATCGGGAGCCGAGCCGGCCCGGCTCCCCGCGCGCGTCGTCAGCCGGCCATCATGCGTCCGGTCCCGGTCCGGTCGAGACGCTGCGCGATGGCCTTGCGGGCGTTGTCCATTCCGCCCTGGCGCGCATCCGGCCCCATCGCCAGCCCGTCGGCATGGATCACGACGATATCGATGATGCCGATGAAGGCCAGCAGGTTGCGCAGATGCGGCTCCTGCGAATCCATCGACGCGGCCGGGCCGTCCCGGTAAACGCCGCCCTGCGCCAGGATCACGACGGCGCGTTTTCCCGTCATCAGGCCCCTGGGCCCCGCTTCCCCATAGCTGAAGGTCACCCCCGCCCGCAGCACATGGTCGAACCACGCCTTGAGCGTCGAGGGCATGCCGAAATTATACATCGGCGCGCCGATCACGATCGTGTCGGCGGCGACGAGTTCAGCCACGAGCTGGTCCGACAGCGCCAGCGCCGCGGCTTGTCCGGCCGTCGCCGGCGGCTGTCCGCGCAGGGCGGCGGCGCCGTCGCCGTCGAGATGCGCCACCGGGTCGCGGGCGAGATCGCGCGTCACGATGCGCGGCGCGTCGCCGGCGCGTCCGAGGGCTTCGAGGGCGAAATCGACCAGTTCGTTCGACGCGGACGCTGATCCGAGGATGCTGTTCTTGAGAACGAGAATATTCGTCATTGCCGTATTCCTATGCGTTGAATGCCGGGCTAAGGAATAGTGATGCTTTGGCGGCGCCAGTAGCCGCCGTCTGGGCACAACACTGTTGCTTCCAGAGGAACGCGATGATCGAAATCGAGGATATGCGGGCTTTTGTCGAAGTCGCGGGCGGCGGCGGCTTCACGCGGGCGGCGGCCAGGCTCGGCGTCGCCAAGTCGGTGGTGAGCAGGCGCATCGCCAAGATGGAGCGCGACCTCGGCGTTCAACTTCTGTCGCGCAGCACGCGCGGCGTCACCCTCACCGAAGCCGGCGCCGAGTTCCGGCAGCGCAGCGAGCTGATCATCGGCGCCTTCGACGAGGCCCGCGACGCCGCCGCCGCGCATCGGGGCCAGGTCGCCGGCAAATTGCGGCTCGCGGCGCCCACCGCCTTCGCCCGCCTGCTGGCGCCGACGCTGGTGCAGATGGGACAGACCCACCCCAGGCTCGAAATCGACGTCTCCTTCACCGACAGGGTGGTGGATATGATCGCCGAGCGCTTCGATGTCGCGATCCGGATCGGCGCCCTGCCGGATTCCAGCCTGATGGCCCGGCGCATCGCGCCGATACGCTCGGTCGTCGCCGCCAGCCCGGATTATTTGGAGAAGATGGGCCGGCCGGAAACCCCGGCCGATCTGGCCCGTCATTCCTGCCTGCTCTACGCCATGTCTCCGGTCGGCGGCTGGAGCTTCCGGATCGGCGGGCGCTGGACGCAGATCCAGGTCGCCGGCCGCTTCCGGTCCGACAATGGCGAGACCATCGTCGATTGGGCCGTGGCCGGGCTCGGCGTCTGCAATTCGCCGTCCTTCCTGGTCGAGGACCAGATCGCCGACGGCAGGCTCGAACAGTTGTTCACCGACTACCCGACGCCGGAATTCGGCATTTACGTCGTCAGGCCGCCGGGCGGCGAAGCGACCGCGCGCGTGAAGCTGCTGACGGATTCGCTGGCCGAACGGCTCAGCCGCTGCCCCGGTCGCTGACATCCCCGGCTGCGCCCGTTTTCATGGCGTCAGGCGCTGGCGCAGGTCGTCCAGCAGCCAGCTTCCGGCCCGCCCCAGCGGACGATTGCGCATATGCGCCGCATAGATCGGCAATGTCTCGGCGCGGGACGGCGCGTCGCCGGAGAGATCGAGCGCCTTCAGGCGACCCGCCGCCAGGTGCTGGTCGACGAGATAGGGCGGCATCCTGCACCAGCCGAATCCTGCGAGCAGAAAATCCAGGCGGCGGGCAATATCCACGAATCTCCAGACCCGGCTGCTGATCACCCCGTAATTCGGCCCTTCGGCGCCGAGGGCGTCGGACAGGACGAGCTGGATATGGGCGTGGAGATCGTCACGGCTCAGCGGACGCGCCAGACGGGCCAGCGGATGCTCCGCCGCCGCCACGGGAATGAGCCTGCGATCCATCAGCGGATAGGCCATCAGATCGTCCGGGACCGTCGGCAGCAGCAGACAGAAGGCCAGCGACGCCGATCCCGACCGCAGCCGCCGCTCGGCGCCTCCCAGCCCTTCGGTGAAAAACGACACCGGCAGGTCGGGAAATCTGTCCCGCAACGCCCGCATGCTGTCGATCAGCGGCTCGGTCGGCACGAGCGGATCGATGGCGAGCGTCAGCGACGCCTCTAGCCCCTGCCGCGTTCCGGCGGCGATGGCTTCGAAACGCTGCGCGCTCGCCAGGATCGCACGCGCCTGCTCGACGAGCACGCGTCCCACCGGCGTCAGCACCGGCCGCTGCCGGCTGCGGTCGAAAAGCTCGACGCCCTGATTGTCCTCGAGCGCCCTGATCGACTGGCTGATGGCCGATTGAACCCGGCCGAGCGCCCGCCCCGCGGCGCCGAACCCGCCCTCGTCGCTCACCGTCACCAGGATTCGCAGCTGGTCCAGCGTCAGGCTCTCGATCACGCCCATCTCCATTTATGATCGTCTTGATCACTATTTGATCAGTTTTTGTGACTGGCGTCATCCCGTAAATCTCTGCCGGAGCCGCAGGCAACGCGGCGCCCTAGACGCAATCAATCGACCCTTCAGGAGTTCCCATGCCCACCTTGCTCGTCGTCAATGCCAGTCCCCGCGGAGACCAGTCCCTATCGCGCGGGCTGTCGGCGATGTTCGTCGACCGCTGGCGCGCCAACAATCCGGATGGCCGGGTGATCGAACGCGACCTGATGGAGAGCAATCTGCCCTTCGTGACCATGCCCTGGCTCGGCGCCTATTTCACCCCCGCCGACCGCCAGTCGGCGGAGATGCAAGACATGCTGCGCCTGTCGGACGCGCTCGTCGACGAAATCCTCGCCGCCGATCACATCGTCATCGGCACGCCGGTCTACAACTACAATATTCCGGCGGTGCTCAAGGCCTATATCGATCACATCGTCCGCAAGGGCCGGACGCTCGGCTTTTCCGGCGAAGGGCTGGTTCATGGCAAGGCCTGCACCGTGGCGATGGCGTCGGGCGGCGTCTACACCGAAGACTCGCCGATCCGCGACCGCGACATCGCCACGACCTATCTCAGGCTGATCCTCGCGGTGATCGGCATCGAGGACGTCACGGTCGTGGCCGGCGGCAACGCCAAGTCCGTCGATATGGGCCAGATGTCGCGCGAGGCCTTCCTCGAGAGTTTCGCAGCCGAGATCGCCGCGGCCGCGGCCGCGGCCTGAGCGGACCGAAACGCTGCAGTCCCGCGTCAGGTGGCCAGGGCCAGCACGTCTTCGGCCGGCATCGGACGGCCATAGCGGTAGCCCTGTCCCGACGGGCATCCCATTTCCAGCAGCGCGTCGGCCTGGGCTTCCGTCTCGATGCCTTCGGCGATCGTGTCCAGGCCGAGATCCGAGCTCATCGCCACCAGAGCGCGGATGATGGCGGCGTTGGACGACTTGTGCTCCAGCCCGCCGACGAAGGCCTTGTCGATCTTCAGCGTGGTCAGGGGAAAGCGTTGCAACGAGCTCAACGACGCGAAACCGGTGCCGAAATCGTCGAAGGCCACGCCCACGCCCATGTCGCGGATGGCGGCGAAGGTCTCGAATGTCCGGTCGTCGTCGGCCAGCGCGATCTGTTCCGTCACCTCCAGCTCCAGCAGGTCGGATCGCAGCGCATGGTCGCGCAGCGCGCTCTCGATCTTGTCGCACAGGTTCAGGGCGCGAAACTGCGCGGGAAACAGGTTGACGCTGACCTTGTAGTCCCCGCCGCCGCGATTGAGGCGCGCCGCCATCGAGGCGGCTTCTTCCAGCGTCCACCAGCCGATATCCAGCGCCAGCGCGCTCTGCTCGAGAGCGGGCAGGAAGGCCGCCGGCGACATCAGCCCGCGGACGGGATGCGCCCAGCGGATCAGCGCTTCGAAGCCGGTGATCCTGCTGGTCCGCAGGTCGACCTGCGGCTGATAGAACATCTTCAATTCATTGTCGCGCAACGCCCGTCGCAACTCGTCGCGCAGGGCGCGGCGCGCCTGGGCCTCGGAGCGCATGGACGGCTCGAAGATGCGGAAACTGCCTGCCGCCGCCGCCTTGGCGCGATAGAGCGCGAAGTCGGCAGAGGCGAGCAGTTCGTCGGCGTCCACGCCATGCTGCGGGGCCAGCGCCACGCCGGCGCTCGCCGAGAGGTCGAGAGACAGCGGCCCGAGCGTGAACGGCTTGCGGAAGGCGTGCAGGATCGCCCGGACCTCCGCATCGACCTCCGTCGCCTCCGATGCCGGAAACAGCACGGCGAATTCGTCGCCGCCCAGCCGCGCCAGCGGCACGTCGGCGCTGAGCAGATAGGACAGGCGCACGCCGACCGCCTGCAGCAGGCTGTCGCCCACGGCATGGCCATGCGTGTCGTTGACCTCCTTGAACCCGTCGAGATCAATCAGCGCGGCCGCCGCGGATCTGCCGGCGATCAGCGTGTCCTGCAACAGCGCCATGAACTGATGCTTGTTGTAGAGGCCGGTCAACGTATCCTGCGACGCCAGGCGCAGAAGGCGCGCCTCGCGCTCCCGGCGTTCGGAAATGTCGCGGATCACCGCGCCCGCGCAATGGCCCCGTCGCCCCTCCCAGACCGACAGGGTGATCTCGATGGGAAATTCGACGCCGTTCTTCTTGAGCGCGAACACTTCCACGGTTCTGCCGCCGAGATTGGGCTGCTCGCCCTTGGCGACGCGGGTGAAGCCGGCCAGATGCGCGCCGCGCATCCGCTCGGGCACGATGATGGTGATCGGCTGCCCGACCAACTCGTCCCGCGCATAGCCGAACAGGCTGCAGGCGGCGGGATTGACGAATTCGATCACGCCCCGGCTGTTGACGGAAATGAGCGACAGATAGGTTGCTTCCGCAAAATCCAGAACATTGGTCGAGATGTAATCCGCTTCCATGGCTTTCCGATCCATCGCGCCGAGCTCTGTCGTCTGCGGCGATATTACCACACCTCCGTTAGAAACTTCTGATTTATCTCAAACGATGTTACCGGCGCGGAAAGCTTTTCTGCGCCCCAGCCGCCGGCCGGCGGAGCGAAATCGCCGCCGGCGTCCGTCGGGCGGCGCCCGCTGCGGAACCTAACGCTCATCCTGCCGTTTGTGATGTTGACCACCCACACGCACTGAAGAGGCGCCATCATGGCCGACAAGACCCCCGCCCCCGCACGACGACCGACGCCGGCATCCCGGTCCAGAGCGACGAACATTCGCTCACGATAGGGCGCGACGGCCCGATCGTCCTGAACGATCACTATCTGATCGAGCAGATGGCGAATTTCAATCGCGAGCGCATTCCCGAGCGCCAGCCGCACGCCAAGGGCAGCGGCGCCTTCGGCCGCTTCGAGGTGACGCAGGACATCAGCAAATTCACCAAGGCGAAATTCCTGCAGCCCGGCGCGAAAGTCGAGACGGCGGTCCGCTTCTCCACCGTCGCGGGCGAGCGCGGCAGTCCCGACACCTGGCGCGATCCGCGCGGCTTCTCGGTGAAATTCTACACCGAAGACGGCAATTTCGACATGGTCGGCAACAACACGCCGATCTTCTTCATCCGCGACCCGATGAAATTCCAGCATTTCATCCGCAGCCAGAAGCGCCGGGCCGACAACGGTCTGCGCGATCACGACATGCAGTGGGACTTCTGGACGCTCAGCCCCGAAAGCGCGCATCAGGTGACCTATCTGATGGGCGATCGCGGCGTGCCGAAAAACTGGCGCGAGATGAACGGCTATGGCAGCCACACCTATATGCTGATCAACGAAGCGGGCGACAAATTCTGGGTCAAGTGGCATTTCCACACCGATCTGGGCGACGGCAACGCGCATCTGACGCAACAGGCCGCCGATGAAATGGCCGGCCAGGACGGCGACTATCACCGTCGCGACCTGTTCGATCACATCGACAAGGGCGAATTCCCCAGCTGGACGCTGAAATTCCAGGTCATGCCGTTCGAAGACGCCCGCACCTATCGCATCAATCCGTTCGACCTGACCAAAATCTGGCCGCACAAGGATTATCCCCTGATCGAGGTCGGCAAGCTCACCCTCGACACCAATCCCAAAGACTGGGACACCCAGATCGAGCAACTGGCCTTCGAGCCCAACAATATGGTGCCCGGCATCGGCCTCAGCCCCGACAAGATGCTGCTCGCGCGCGGATTTTCCTATGCGGACGCCCATCGCGCCCGGCTCGGGGTCAATTACAAGCAGATCCCGGTCAATCAGGCCAAGGCGGCCGAGGTCCATTCCTATTCGCGCGCCGGACGCGGGCGAACCGTCAACGCGGTCGATCCGGTCTATGCGCCCAATTCCTACGGCGGTCCCGGCGCGCAACCGCAAACCGGAGGCGAAGCGACGTGGATGGCCGACGGCGACATGGTCCGCGCGGCCTACACCTTGCGCCAGGACGATGACGACTGGAGCCAGCCCGGCGCGCTGGTGCGCGAGGTCATGGACGATGCGCAGCGCGAACGCTTCGTGAAGAACGTCGCCGGGCATCTCGCCAAGGGCGTCAGCGAACCCATCCTGCAGCGCGCCTTCGATTACTGGCGCAATGTCGACAAGGACATCGGCGACCGGATCGAAAAGGCCGCCCGCGATCTCGTCGGCGGCGCTTCGAAGGCTCCGGGCATGGCGAGCGCCAAATCGATCTCCGGCTATCAGGGCATTCCCGAGACAGCCTCGATCGCCCGGGGCGAAGGCCAGAAAAACGCCGCGGCCGAGTAACGCGACGCCCGAACACGCCGCTCTGATTTCCTCGATCCCATCTCCGACGTTCCACCGTCGGAGGCGGAGATCGAGAAAACCGCATTCGGGCCCCCGGTCCGGGTGACGGGCGGCCGACGCAACCTCGACGCCGGCCGAAGGGTCGGCCTCGACGCCCGGTCACTCGCTCGCGAAATCGGCTGGGTCTCGGATCGAGACAAACACGATGGTCGGATCTGGCAAGCGTCTAACGATGCTGGCGGCCGATCGGCCATCCCTGACGTTGGATGCGCCCGGCTCTGGCTGAGGTCGCGTAAGCGCCAAAAGGAGAGATGAGCTGCGTTGAGTTTAGAGGCTGAAAAGGGGCCGGAAGCAGACTGTCCGCTTATGTTCGGTACCACGACAAGCCGCCATGTCCACAGTGCGCTGCAGGCCTTGCTAAACCTGGACCAGTTCGCCTTCTACACCTGAAGCGTGGAAACGTCGAGGTCGGCCTTTAGTTAGCGCGGCATGCAGGGATGGCGCGCGTCGCTGCAATGATTTCATTGCGAGCGTCCGGCGAAGACATGCGCAAGGTCGACCAATAGGCGGCGCCGCCGCTGTTGGGTTTTGCGGTGCTCCCGCCGATGGGCTTACCGTCCCTTACAAGCTTGGCAATGATCTTGACGCCGCATTGCAGATTCACGTCGGGATTGGTGACCTCGGCCTCAGTCACAAACTGGCAACCGGGCGGA
The DNA here is from genome assembly GCF_014158035.1 of Rhizobium sp. G21. GTDB lineage: Bacteria > Pseudomonadota > Alphaproteobacteria > Rhizobiales > Rhizobiaceae > Rhizobium_E. Next base: position 1,103,480 of record NZ_JACFXW010000001.1, read on the forward strand.
TTTGCTTCGCTATAGGAATCTCTGTCGTGATAGGACAGCTGCAGCAGGCCAAGGCTGTATTGAAATTGGCCTGGTTCCCACAGCACAGTCTTAGTCTTGTAGTCCGACTCCGGCCTAGCCATCGCGGTCAGTAGCTCCCGCCAGAAGGCAGCACGGCCTTCATTGTTGGTGCTGGCATAGCCGGGGCAGAAGACGTCGATGTCGGCGGGCATGATCGCGGTGAGTGCATGGCCCGAGGGTATAAGCGAGCGCAGCTTCGTTCGCACGGTCGCCGGCGACATCGTCAGATCGACCGCACCATCTTCAGCGGTTAGGCATGTTGCCGCGAATAGCTTCGCCTCTTTCTGCGTGGTGTGGCCATGTGCCTTCCATGCCCGGGTACATTTGGGTTCTTTGCCGCCTGTCGCCAGCGGCGTCACATGTGCAACAACCGGCGGCATCTGCACGACCTCAGCCGGCGCCTCCTTCCTCACGCATCCTCCGATTAACGGCGTGATCGTTATGCAGGCTGCCATGGTCAAGGCACGTTGCGTCATCCGCATGTCTGTCACCTATTTTTTGATGAGGGCGTGCAGAGCTTGCACCTGGCCGGCCCAACTTTTCAGATCCATGTGCTGGGGATCGTCATGGACGCCGTCGATGCCTTCATCGATGTTAAAATGGTAGGCGGGCATGAGCCATTTGCCCGCCTGATAGCTTGCCGTGAAATAAAGGAGCGCAAGCCTCTTCTCCTGGGCTTTGGTGAGCCCCGGGACGGGTGCCTCCACGCGCCCACGATCCCTTCGGCTTAAGTCTTGGCTGCGTGTTTTCAACATGCACGAAGAGCGACCGCGCTGCGGGAATATGTTCCGTCTCCCCGGCTTGTCCCTGCGTAGCTCGAGCTTTATTCCGGACATCGGCCGTTCTTCGCCCCAAACATGGAAGATCAACGATTGACCGTCGCGGCTGGTGATCGCGTTCACCTTGTCACAAAGATCGCTTTTCGACCATGAAGCGGAAAGATCGTTCCAGCCATAGCTTGACTCGTCCATATTCTTTGGGAAGTCCTTTGCCTTGGGGATTTCGGGCCAGCTGGTGTCATGAATGACAAAGTAGCGGACCTTGGACGCGCTCCCTTGACCAGGCCTTCCCCTACGTACTTCGGGGCAATATCATTCGCTAAAAGATACTCTTTGAGTTGCTGGTCCGAGATGTCGATTGGTTTGCCAACATGTGCCACCAACCAATCAGGTATCGGCTGTTCATCTGCGCCTTTGGCTTGCTCCGCACCTTGCGAAGCAGGCATTTCATCTGTGTTGCAATGTCGCCCGCGAAATCGAGCTTTTCCTTGGAGAACTTGCATCCCCCATAAGGCGTGGTTGGATCCCACGGCGCACCCCACGCATGAGTCTCTGCAAGCAGAATTGCCGTTGCGATCGCAAACGTCGAAATGATGTATTTCAATTGCATGTCATCCCCCGACACATGCCGCACAAGCATTGTATTGCAAATGCATCAGGCAATCAATTGGGGATTGCAGAGTTTTTCACGGGCTTTTTGGGCGCAGAGGGTGCCTGAGGGATGGGGCGGCATCCCCGCCTCTTCGGGTTGAGACAGGTCGAGCAGGCGACAAATACAACGACGTTCTCACTCGACGCGCTGCGCGAGGGCAAGGGCAAGGGCACGCGACTAAAACCTAAGTACAAGCGCAATGGTTTTCCAATGACCGCTTCTGCCGCATTCGAGACCTGAGGTTTGGTCGTCGTTCGCCTTTTAGAGCCATTCGAACTCGAATGAGCGACGTCTGCTTTCGGGAAGATCCCACCGCAGCCCCTATGTCTGAAATGACGGCGCGTAGCTGCCTGGCAGCTATCTGTCCCGGAGCGTCACCTTCGGCCCCCGGACAACGCCACCAAACCCTCCCCGCCACATCTCCCTCGACCCCCGGCCCTCGCCAGATCCGTCAAATCTCCGCATGGCCTTCGAGATAGAAGACGCATCGACCTCGCAGGGCGACGCGGTCGCCGTTCAGGCGGCAATCGATCTCGCCGCCGCGCGCGGAGGCCTGATAGGCGCGGAGAGACGTCTTTTCGAGTCGGGCGGCCCAGTATGGGGCCAGCATGCAATGCGCGCCGCCGGTGACGGGATCTTCGGCTATGCCCTTGGCCGGGGCGAAGTAGCGGCTCACGACGTCATAGCCGTCGTCGCCCGGGGCGGTGACGATGACGCCCGGCCGGTCGAGCGCTGCGACCGCCGTCAAATCGGGGGCGAGCGTCCGGACCGTCCGAGCATCGTCCATCACGGCGAGGTAGTTGAACGCATTGACCCAGACCTCCCGGGGCGCAACGCCCAGCGCCATCGCCAAAGCGGGCGGCGCCGGCGCCCGGACCGACGGTCTCGACGGGAAGTCCATCACATAGCCGTTTTCGTCGCGGATCACCGGCAGGGGGCCGCTTGCGGTGTCGAACACCACCTCGTCCAGCTCGGGCCTGAGACGCTCCATCACCACCGCCGCGGTCGCCAGCGTCGCATGACCGCACAGCGGCACCTCCACGGTCGGCGTGAACCAGCGCAGGCGATAGTCGCCCGGCCGCATCACCAGGAACGCCGTTTCCGCCAGGTTGTTCTCGGCGGAGATCGCCTGCATCGTGGAATCGTCGGGAAAGTCCGGCAACACCATGACGGCGGCGGGATTGCCGCGAAACCGCCGGCTGGTGAATGCATCGACTTGAAAAATGGGGACGCGCACGCGTGAAATCCTCCTCGGAGCCCGAAGTCCAGACCTTGTGCCCGAGCGCGCCGCCCCTCGCAAGCGCCGCGTCGCGGAGAGAGAGGCGATCGCAAGTTCCGCCCGTCGCCCGGCGGTCGCGTCGAAGGCCCCTCGCCGCTCGTCGGTTCCTGCCCTTTTTCGACGTCAATCAGACCGAGTGGCGAAGGCTCTTTGCGCCGAGAGAACCTCGTCCCGATGATCTTCCGTCCATTGCAGGATCGCGCGGAGATGCGGCTCCAGGGATCGCCCGAGCGGCGAAATCTCATACACCACCGCCACCGGCGCCGTGCTGACGACATGGCGGCTGATGAAGCCATTCGCTTCCAGTCTGCGAAGGGCCTGGGTCAACGCCTTCTGCGAAATGCCTTCGTTCGCCCTCTTCAAGGCGTTGAACCGCATGGGGCCGGCGCAGAGGGAGCCGAGGATCAGCAGCGTCCATTTGGTGGTGATCTCTTCCAGGATCGCCCTGTTCAGTTCCAGCCCTTCGCGGGAGGTCGTCGTCATCGAGCAGGATACTCCAGGTTACCAGGTAACGTACAGGTGCGTAATTGCATTCACGTATAATATGTATACCTAACTCGTCTCTCATCAACAAGGAGACGCAAAATGCCCATCCAGGCGCATGACATCGACAGGGAGCACTCGCCCCGCAAGACCATACTCGTGTTCGGAGCGACCGGACAACAAGGGGCGCCGTCGCCTCGGCGCTGGGCCGAACCGGCTGGACGGTTCGGGCTCTCGTCCGCGATCCCGAAAGCGCGAAAGCGAAGGTCCTGGCGTCCCTCGGGGTCGAAGTCGTGCGTGGCGACCTCTCCGACAGCGCATCGATCAGATCGGCGATGTCCGGCGTCTACGGCGTCTTCAGCGTTCAACCGAGTTCCGGGCAGGGAGAAGTCTACGGCGTCACCGACGAGCAGGAGGTGCGCTACGGGACGACGATCGCCGATATCGCGGCTGAGTGCGGCGTCGAGCACCTCGTCTATACGTCGGTCAATGCCGCCGGCCCCGAAAAGACCGGCATGGGGCATTTCGACAGCAAATCGGAGATCGAGGCCCATATCCGCAAGCTCGACCTCAAGAGCACGATCATCCGTCCGGCCGGCTTCATGGAACTGTTGATGCTGCCCGGAATGGGGCTCGACAAGGGATATTTCCTATCCTTCGTGCGCCCGGATCAGACAGCGCAGGTGATCGCAGTCCAGGACATCGGCAGGATCGTCGCCGGGATTTTCCAGAACCCGGATCGCTTCGTCGGCGAGACCATCGAGATCGCCGGCGACGAAATCACCGGGCAGCGTCTGCAGGACAGCTTGAGCCGCGCAGCCGGCAAACCGATCGCCTATAGCCGTTTCCCCGACAGCCTGTTGCGACAGAACAGTTTTCTCGATCGTCTCGCCGAACTGTTCGATGACGGACGACTTGCCGGACATGCCGACATCCCCCGCCTCGAGCAAGACTTCGGAAAGTTCCTCAGCTTCGACGAATGGTTAGCGGGGCCCGGCAAACCGCTTTTCGAGGCGGCCCTGGTCGCAGAAAACGCGCCCATCGCCCTTCGTTGATCCGCGCGACGGCGGCGCTCCCGCGCTGCCGTCCTTAAATACGCGATGTTGACGTGGCGGACGCAGGGTCCGCCACGTCGTTCATCGAGAAGGTTCACGACGCCGGATGCTCACAGCGTCACGCCGACGCTCGACAGGAAGCTGTCCATGCGGCGATCGACCTCGCGCTTGGTTTCGGCCCAGGCGGGAAACGACTGCAGAAGGTTGTCGTGCCACGCCATGAGATTGGGAAACTCCCGAAAGGGAGGCCTCGACCGGTCGATCTGCGAAAACGGACCGGCGATGTCGATATCGGCGAGGGTCAGGGTCTCTCCGACAATGAATGTGCGGCGCTCCAGGCGCTGGTCGAGCACTTTCGCCGCCGCGCGGAGCTTGCTCTCGGCGAAGTCGATCACGGGCTCGCTTTTCGGCATGCCCGTGACCGTCTTGCCCACGCTCTCGTCGAACAGCGCCGTCGCAAAGACGCGCCACTGCTCCGCCGACCAGAACATCCATTGCAGAACCTGAAAACGCTCCTCCGCATTGGCTCCGGCCAAGGGCGAGTTCGTCTTGTCCGCCAGATACAGGTTGATCGCCGCCGCTTCGTAGAGAATGACGTCGCCGTCCTCCAGAACCGGCGTCAGGCCATGCGGGTTGAGGCGTGACTTGAACGCGTCGGTCCGGCTTTCGCCCTTGAAAAGATCGACCATGACATGTTCGAGCTCGATACCCATTATTTTCGCCGCCGTGGTCACGCGGCGCAAGCTGCCCGAGCCCGGATCGCCATAAATCTTCATCGTCATATCTCTTCCTCTCGGCTTGAGGACCGCTGCGGCCCAACGCAGGAAGCCTTTTCATATTCTCTTGAGGAATTGAATTGACGGTAAAGGCATAGACTCTATTCGAAATCGGCATAGATATGGACCAGCCGCGGCGCGACGTCAGGTTTGAGCCGCGCCCGTTCGACGGAGAAAGCGAATATGGACAGACTGGACGCAATGCGGGCGTTCGCGCGCGTCGTCGAGACCGGGAGCTTTTCACAGGCCGCGCGCGACCTGAGTGTGAGCCAACCAACGGTCAGCAAGCAGCTCGCGGCGCTCGAAGCGCGGCTGGGCGCCCAGCTGCTGACGAGAAGTTCGCGCGCGCTCACCGTCACGCTGGCCGGACAGGAATATTACGAAGCCGCGATCCGCATTCTCGAGGATATCCAGACCGTGGAGGAAAAACTGCTCGAAGGGCAGTCGTCGCCGTCGGGTCTCGTGCGGATAACCCTCGCTCCCGCCTTCGGCAGGATGTATGTCATACCAAAGCTTCCCGTCTTCAAAGAGCGCTTTCCGGACGTCTCGATCGACATCGAAGTCTCCGGCCGTCACGTCGATCTCGTCGAAGAGGGGATCGATATCGCCATCCGCATCGGTCACCTCTCGGACTCCGCTCTGCTGGCCCGGCGGATTGGCGATATGCGCATGATCACCGGGCGTCCGCCGACTATCTAGCCAGGCGCGGCGCGCCGCGAACGCTGGACGATCTGCAGGGCCACGAGCGGATCGGCTACGTCCATCAGGGCCACACGATCGGCTGGAATTTCACGGTCGAGGGCAAGGAGATCACCCTGGAAGGCGGCTGCGCCTTCCGCACCAACGATGCCGAACATGTCCGGGGCGCCGTGCTGGCCGGTCTCGGCATCGCCCATCACGCGAGCTGGCTGTTTCCGGATGTGCTCGCCTCCGGGGAAGTGGCGCGCGTTCTCGACGATTACGCCCCGCCCCTTCTTCCGATCAACGCGATCATCGCCGGGGGCGCCGCATGCCGTCTCGGGTGCGGCGTTTCATCGATTTCCTCGCCGACATCTGCGCCGCGGAGCCCGAGTTGCGCATCGGATAGCCACCTCACAGCGCCGACGACGACCGACGGCGCAGACCGCCCCCTTCACGCCAAGCTCCCCCTCGCCGCCTCCTCCACCCGATAATCCGCCGCGATCCGCATCTCCCGAAGCGGCCGAACGATCTCGATCGAGCGCTGATAATTCGGATGCGCCTTATAGGCCGCGAGCTGGGCCTCGTCTTCGAATTCGCCATAGACGACCAGGTCCGCTTCGCCGCCCAGCTGGTCGGTCGTCAAATTGGTCGCGGACGGAGAAGAACAAACGATAGGACGGATCACGCGAGCCTCCGCCGATGCTGGCTGGCCGCCATTGGCCCAAAGCAGACTTTCACTTCGAAGAACGCGACGCGGCGGTCTTGCTCTATCGAAACGTAAAGCCGTTACGCGCAGTTCTGAAAACTCCTCCAAACGCAAAGCCAAGAGCAAAGCCTGCGAGCGGCCAAACCCATCCCACTCCAGGCGTGCTAAAATAGCTATCCACCAGATCAGCCGCACTCATGAGGGCTGTTGAGCCAGTAGCGCCCGCAAACGCATAGGCGGGAACGTTGCGACTGCGTGGTCTCCATGCGTGATAGAGGCCGGTTGTCATCGCGGCTGCCGAGAATATGAGGAAAAGCAGAAGATAGGACACCACGTTGTCAATAATCGGCTCGAATCCGTGACCAGCCACCGCTCTGCTGACGTTGACGAACGCCAGGAACGGGAATGGCGACAACACCAAGAGAACAAGCATGGTCACAACGGAATTGACAGGGCGCACGGTTCACTTCCATCCAATTGGGGCAATGTTACCGTTCTGCGCCAAATCGAACAACCCGACCAATGTCTCCTCTTGGCGCAAAGCAACCCGCCCCCTCACGCCAAGCTCCCCCTCGCCGCCTCCTCCACCCGATAATCCACCGCGATCCTCAACTCCCTCAGCGGCCGAACGATCTCGATCGAGCGCTGATAATTCGGATGCGCCTTATAGGCCGCGAGCTGGGCCTCGTCTTCGAATTCGCCATAGACGACCAGGTCCGCCTCGCCGCCCAGCTGGTCGGTCTTCAGGTTGGTCCCGATCTCGAGCAGGATCTTGTCGGGGATCTCGGTCAGGATGGAGAGACCGGCCTTGATGCGGTCGAGATCGGCCCTGTCGCGGGCGGAGAAGAAGACGATATGGCGGATCATGCGGGCCTCCGGGGATGCTGGCCCGCGCTTAGCACGGCCCCCGCGCCGCCTGCAACCGCCTCACTTGTACGACAGCGCCTTATAGAACGCCCGCCCATGCCCGGCCAGCCGGTCGGCGCTTTCCAGCCCGTTGATGATGCGCCGCGCGCCGGCCCAGTCGTCGCTGTCGCCGTCGAAGAACTCCTTGAGCTTGCGCGTCGTGAACAGCCCCTCGATCATGCCGGCGATGATGATCTTCACGGCGATCTCCGGGTCGAGCGCCCGGTCGGGATCGGTGACGAGATCGACGCCGAGCCGCTCGCCGAGCGCCGCGTAATTGCGCTTGTGGGTGAGCTGCACCAGCCCGCGGCCATACCAGCTCTTGCCGTCCGCGTCCCTGCGCCAATAGGGCGTCTTCACCCAGGGCAGTTTGCCGGCGTTCCAGGCGGTTTCCAGCCGCCTGATCGCCTGGTCGTCGGTGTTCGCCAGCGTCTCGCGCACCGCCTGCAGCGTGTGGGCGCTTTCGTGATAGGCGGTGGCGAGGATATAGGCCAGCCAGCGGTCGTCCTCCTCAGCATGCCCCCTCCCAGGCGTCGAGGATCGCCTCGGCCCCGTCGACCTGGCTCTGTCTCAGCCCGTTCGGAAACAGGCTTTCGCGGATGATCTCAAAAAAGAACGCCCTGTTGATGCTCATGGTGTGTTGCTCCTGTGTCGCGAGTGTTTTCGAACCGCTCGGGTGTGCATTGCTATCCGTCGCTCGCTGTGACGCTGCCGCTCGAGCCCGACCATGAGCATAAAAAACCGGCTCGCATGAGCGCGAGCCGGGTGCATGGATGCGGATTTCTACAGCGTGGGTGTTCAATACTCCGATTCGATTTTCTGGTAATCGAACAAGCTCTTCATGGCGCCGTTGATCTGATCCTGGGTGAGAGGATGCGGCACGCCCAGAGTGTCAGGCTTTTCTGCGGGCGGCATCCCGGACCTCGGCTTCGGTTTCGGCGCGCCCGCAGCTGTCTTCTGCGGCTTCGCCCTCACAGTCTCGGGCGGTCCCAGCCGCTTGAAAACCATGTTGATCTCCCCTTCCGCGCCACTCGACACGGAGACGAAGCCGGCGGGAACCGCAAAATGCTTGGATTTATATGTCGCCCCGCCGCTATTGATCCCCTCCGCCGAGGCAATTTTGGTCGTTTGCGAAATCGGCGGATCTTCAATCGGAAGACTGACCACAGGCACGAGATTGTCAGGCCTCCGGCTGTAGTTCTGCTCGGCATAGGCCGCCCTCATCACGATCGCGCCGGTGTTAAGGTCGCCCGCCGGCCGGTTCATGCAGACATTGTTCGGGATGGCGGATATGGAGATCACCACGTTTTGCGTGACCGAATTTTCCGTCGTCCGGGATAGGTTGAGGCCGAAGACCCCGCTGACGGCGGTCGCGGTCGAGCCATCCAGATTGCCAAATCCGAAGGACGGCGCAAATCCCCGCCCCGTCGTCGATTTCAGCTTCACCGCGAGCGCGATGACCCAGTTGCCCTCAAGAAACTTGGTCTTGTCTGCCCCCAGTTTTTCGACGCCGTCATGCACTTCGCACTGCACCTGTCGGATGACGCGGTCAGCATCTCCGATGTCTTTGGCGCTCATTTCGGATGTCTCGACACTCGCGCAGCCCTGCAGCAGAAGCAAAGATAAGACTATGGCATATCCTTTATTTGCAGAGATCATGTTCTTCCCCCTTTATAGTTGGACAGAATTCAACCATCGGAAGAATAAAAAATCAATAAAAAGTTGCTACACCCTCATAAACACAACCATCTACACGCCCCTCACCCTCGGCTCGCCCGCCCCCGTCAGCATCAGCGCCGTCAGCGCCCAGACCAGCGCGTCGAGCCGGTCGGGAGAGGCGCCGTTCGACAGGCCGTCGGGGCCGAAATCGCACATCTGGTCTTCGAGCGCCGGAAAGGCGCCGGCATGGGCGACGCGGCCCTGCTCGTAAAGCGCGGCTGCGGGTTCGGCGCGGGCCCGTTTGCCGCGCCGGGCCGAGACGGTGGAGATAGGCAGATTGGCGTCGGCGGCGCGTAAGACCGCCGTCACCATGTCGCCGCCCTGGTTGATCTCGGCGATCACCCGGTCGGCCTGGAAACGTCGATAGGCGCGGACGACGGCGTCAGCCCAGCGGGCCGGCGAGGCCTGCGCCACCGAGCAATCGGCCAGCACCACCGCGCGGCCATCCTCGCCGAAGCCGGCGACGACGACGCCGCAGCAGCTGTCTCGGGCGTTTTCCGACGCCGGCGGATCGACCGCCACGACGATGCGCCGCATTGGCCCCGGCGCGCGGATGCGGCTCCGTTCGATCAGCGAGCGGCTCCACAGCGCATCGTCGCGATCCTCGATCATCTCGCCGTCGAGTTCCTGCCGGCCCAGCCGCGTGCCGCCATAGCGCTGTTCGAGCGCGGCGATGAAGCCCGGCGCGAGATTGTCGGCATTGTCGCGCGTCGAAAGCCGGGTCAGGACCGCGCCGGGCTCGGCGATCAGCCGCTTCAGAAGCGGCGTCGTCCGCGGCGTCGTCGTCGCCGCCTGGCGCGGATGCGGCCCCAGCCGGAGGCCGAATTGCAGCATGTCCCAGGTTTCCTCGGCATGTTTCCATTTGCCGATCTCGTCGGCCCAGGCATAGTCGAATTGCGGCCCGCGCAGGCTTTCGGGATCTTCGGAGGAGAAGAGCTGCGCCGTCGAGCCGTTCGGCCAGACCAGCCGCCGTCGGCTCACCTCGAAGGACGGCCTGTCGACCCGGGCGATGCGCCAGATGCCGGAGACGCCATCCACCATCACCTCGCGGGCGTCGCCCAGCGTCTCGCCGATCAGGGCGATCCGCACCGGGCTTTCGCCGGTGGCCAGCGCCTGCACCCATTCGGCCCCGGCCCGGGTCTTGCCCGAGCCGCGCCCGCCGAGGATCAGCCAGCTCCGCCAGTCGCCCTTGGGCGGCCGCTGGTCGCGCCTCAGCGCATGCCGCGCTTCGAGCCGGAGCAGCGCCGGAACCGGCAGAGCGGTAAGGCCTTGGGCGGTCAGCGGCGGCAAGGCGAAGTGTTCGGCCATGCTCTGGTCACCCTCACGGCCATCACTCTCAGGAGCCCGGGAGGCGCAAGTCTCGCTTGCCCTGTCGGAAGCCCGATCCGACGCCGTATCCGCATCAGCGCCGGCGTCAGTCCCGGCCTGCGCCAGACCTCCCTCAACCGCGCCGTCGCCCTGTCGCGCGCCCGGATGCGGCTCGGGGCCAGCGTCTGCCGCGACCGGACATCCGGCATTCACCTCCGCATCGGCGCCGCTCGTCGCCATCGCGCCAGCGGCGCCAGCGCCATCCGCCGCCTGCGAAACCGCCGCCGGGACCGATCCGTCCCGGGCCGATCCGCCTGCAGCCTCTCGCAGCCCTTGCACAACATCCCGAAAGCGATTCCGAGATGCGTGCAGACCCTTCGCCGCCATCAGCTCGTCTTTCACCCGTTCAAGCGCCTTCGCATTGTCATCGAGCGCTCGGCCGGCCTCTGCGTCGATCGCTTCATTTTTCTGCCGCAGCGTCCGCTGTGAGGCCCCCGGTCCAACCGTCCGTGATGGTCCCGACCCGGCGTCATGCCAATCGCGCCGCCTCGACCGGCGCCGCAGCCCATGGCCCGCCGTCGCCGGGCGACGCCGCCGCGCCGTCTGGCTCCCCGGATCGTCCACACATGTCGGGGCCGGCGGTTTCCCGGGGCCGCAGAGAATCTTCAGCTATCCCCGCACTCTCAGGCCCATCCCGCGCCTCGCCCGGCTCACGCCGCTCGCGCATTTCCACCGCCAGTTCCCGGGCGCGGGCCTCGATCAGCCGCTCCACCCGCGCGGCCAGCGCCTTGTGCGCCTCGGCGCCGAAACTGGCCTCCTCGCGCGCCGCCCGTTCTTCGGCGAGCGCCCGCTGCAGGCTGTCGAGCTTTTCGATGGTGCGGACAATCTGCTGGATCGCCTCGCTCGCCGCCTTGGCGTCGGCCTTGGCGGTCTTGTGGTCCTCGCCCTCGGTCTCCATCAGCTGCTGCGCGCGGGCCCGCATGGCGCGAAACATCTTCAGCTCCTCGCCGAGTTCGGTGACGATCTCGGAGAGCATCCGCGCGAGCTCCCGCCCCTCCTCCCCAGCCGCCTTGATCTCCGGCGCCATCTCCGGCTCCCGGTCGCCCAAAAGCGCCCGCCCGATCAGCAGCTCCGCCGCGACATCCTCGAGGTTATCCAGATCGTCGGTCATGGAAAATTTTCCCAACAAAAAAGGCGCGAGCCTCACGCCCACGCCTCATCCTATCGACACTATTTCCCGGCCTCGCCGCCTCCGGGAGCCAGTCCCGAGCCGCATTTACCGGATCATGTCATAACCCTACCAAATCACCGTCACGCCGTCAAGGACTTTTTCCTATTTTTGGATTTTACAGTCGTTTCGGTCGTGCTCCGCCCCTCATCTCCTGCAGGGATCTTCTACTCCTATCAAAGGCAGAAGGTGGCGGCAGCCGGATGAGGGGCTGTGCACGCCATCAAACCAGCAAGGCCAAAACTACCCCGCCTCCGCCACCGTCTCCGGCGACTTCAATTCCGGCGCCGTCTTCATCTTCTCCCCCAATTCCCTGAGCAACCGGCTGGTCGCCGTCGACAACAGCCTCGGCCGCTCGAACACCGGCAGGCCCGCCTTGGCGGCGTCCTCGGCCTTCTTGCGGGCTTCCTCGGCCACCACCGCCGGGTCGCGCTTTTCGGCTTCCGGGAACGGGTTTTCGACGCCGGGGATGGCGCGGAGCTCGACGCCCTGATGGGCGTAATCCATCAGCATCTTGAAAGTCATGGCGGGCAGCGAGCCGCCGGTCATGTTGTTGGTGGAGGTGTAGTCGTCGTTGCCGAACCAGACGGCGGCGGCGTAGTTGCCGGTGAAGCCGCAGAACCAGGCGTCGCGATAGGCCTGTGTCGTGCCGGTCTTGCCGGCGGTCAGCACGCCGTCGACGGCGGCCTTGCGGGCGGTGCCGACATAGGGGATGCGGGTCAGCATCTGGTTCATATAGGCGGCGGCGGTTTCCGACAGCACGCGCTTGGGCGGCGGGGCGTCGCGGCTGAAGTCGTAGAGCACCTTGCCGTCGTAATCCATGATCTGCTCGACGCCGTGGCGGCGCGATTCGTAACCGCCGGCGGGGAACACCGCGTAAGCCGTGGCCTGGTCCATCACCGTGACTTCGGAACTGCCGAGCGGAATGGTGACATCCTTGCGGATCGGCGTCTCGACGCCGAATTTCTTGGCCTCGTCGATGATCTGCTGGATGCCGTCCTTGCCGAACTTCTCCTTGGCGAAGCGCACCGGTATGGTGTTGATCGATTTGGCGATCGCCGTCTGCACGTCGATGCGGCCGGCATAGGAATTGCCGTAATTGCCCGGGCACCAGTTGCCCCAGCAGATCGGCGCGTCGGTGATCGCCGTGGTCGGCGTCAGCCCCTTCTCCATGGCCAGCGAATAGGTGTAGATCTTGAAGGACGAGCCCGGCTGGCGCAGCGCCCGGGTGGCGCGGTTGAACTGCGTCTCGCCATAATCGCGGCCGCCGACCATGGCGCGCACGGCGCCGCCGTTTTCGATCATCACCAGCGCGCCCTGGCTGACGCGGTAGCTCTCGCCATATTGGCGCAGCCCCGTCTCCACCGCCTGTTCGGCGGCGTGCTGCAGGCTCATGTCGATGGTGGTGCGCACCACCAGCGAATGGTCGGTATAGTCGCGCGCCTGTTTCAGCACTTCCTCATAGGCCCAGTCGAGGAAGAAGTCGGGCGCCTCCTGCTTGCCGCGATCCACCGCCGTGGCCGGGTTGCGCCGCGCCTCGATCACCTCGCCCTCGGTCATCAGCCCGCCCTGGACGAGATTGGTCAGCACTTCGTTGGCGCGGGCGCGGGCGGCCGGCAGGTTGACATGCGGCGCATATTTGGCCGGCGCCTTGAACAGGCCGGCCAGCATGGCGCTTTCGGCCAGGGTCAGATCGGTGATTTCCTTGCCGAAATAGAAGCGCGCCGCCGCCGCCGCCCCGAATGTGCCGCCGCCCATATAGGCGCGATCGAGATAGAGCGACAGGATTTCCTTCTTGGAATAATTGGCCTCCAGCCACAGCGACAGGAAGGCTTCCTTGATCTTGCGGTCGAAGGTGCGCTCGTTGGAGAGGAACAGGTTCTTGGCCAGCTGCTGGGTCAGGGTCGAGCCGCCCTGCACCACGCCGCCGGCGCGGGCGTTTTCGCTCATGGCGCGGGCCAGGCCGAGAAAATCGATGCCGAAATGGTCGAAGAAGCGGCGGTCCTCGGTCGCCAGCACCGCCTTGACGAGATGGTCGGGCAATTCGTCGATCGGCGCGGAATCCTCGTGGATGATGCCGCGATGGCCGATCACGTTTCCGTAGCGATCGAGAAAGGTGACGGCGAAATCTGCTTCTTGCGCCAGTCGCTCTTGGCGATCTCGAAAGCGGGCTTGGCCAGCGCCAGCATCGCCACCATGCCGACCGCGCCCCAGGTGAGCGCCTCGCCGGCCAGCTCCACCGGCAGCCGCTTCCAGCCCTTCACCTTGAATTTACGGAAGAAAATCGTGACGTCTTCCCACCAGTCGACGAAATTGAACGAGGCGTTCCACAACGTCGAATCAATCCAGGCGTCGATGCGCAGCAGAATATGCTTCTTCAGGCGCGGTTCTCGTTCTTTCTGCGGGTCGTCGGCCATTGGAAACTCACGCGTCCGTCAAAGCGATGGAAAATCAAGCCACGGGCATTTCGGATATTTCTAAACCGGGCGGCATTCTCTATACCACCGCGATGACCGACACAGAACTGGAAAATACGGCGCCATTTTGGAAGACCAAGACGCTGCGCCAGATGACCGACACGGAATGGGAAAGCCTGTGCGACGGCTGCGGCCGCTGCTGTCTCAACAAGGTCGAGTTCGAAGACACCGGCGAGATCGTCTTCACCAATATCCGCTGCAAGATGCTCGATCCGGTGAGCTGTCGCTGCATGGACTATGAAAACCGCCAGCAACATGTGCCGGATTGCATCCGACTGACCATCGAGGAGGTCGAAACCCTGCCCTGGCTGCCCCCACCTGCGGCTACCGCGTCGTGAAGGAAGGCCGTGATCTCGCCTGGTGGCACCCGCTGATCTCCGGCGACCCCGACACCGTCCACGCCGCCGGCATCTCCGTCCGCGACCGCACGGTCAACGAGGAAGACGTCGCCTGGGAGGATTACGAGGAACACGAGGTGGACTGGCCGATGCAGGATCCGGAGCGGTAGTGAGGGGCTGACCTCACCCCCTCTCCGCCGTCATGCTCGGGCCTGTCCCGAGCATCTGCGAACGCCTGAATATCGCTGATACTTCAACGTCCTAGCCCCGCGCGGCAGATCCTCGGCACAAGGCCGAGGATGACGTCGAGCAAGGGGGCGCCCCTCACACCGCCCACGCCCCCGCCGCCCTGTCGCCCGCGGTAAACTCCCCCGTTTCCAGATCCACCACCCCGTCGTCGAACACCGCAAGCTCCACGCCCTCGAGCCTGTCCCGCCCCTCGCCGCCGCCGGAGATCACGAGCGTGTCGAGGTCGATGTCATAGTCGCCATGGTCGCCGGAAAAGATCGCCCGGTCGCGGCCGGCGCCGGCGATCAGCGTGTCGTTTCCATCGCCGCCGTCGAGCCGGTCGGCGCCGCTACGGCCTTCGAGAATGTTGCGGCCGTCGTCGCCGGTCAGGGTGTCGGCGAATTTGGAGCCGATCAGGCCTTCGATCGCGCTGTAGCGGTCGCCCCTGGCCTCGCCTGAATTTCGGGAGGCGTCGGAGAGATCGGCGGTCACGCCATTGCCCGCCAGCTTGTAGCTGGCGAAGTCGACGCCGTCGCCGCCCAAGATCCTGTCGGCGCCCGCTCCGCCCGCCAGCACGTCGTCCCCCTTTGCCGCCCAAAAGCTGGTCGGCGCCTGCGAGGCCGTAGAGGAAGTCGTCGCCGGCCCCCGTCTTCAGCACGTTTGCTTCCTCGCCGCCGATCACCAGATCGCGATAGGCCTCGGTGATCCTGCCGCCCTTGGTCGTGTCGTAATCGTCCGGCAGGTCGCTCCATTTGTGCACCCAGGCATTGTCGATGCGCCGGCCGTCGGCATAGCGGACGCCCGCCTCGATCACCTCGCCGCTGGCGTCATACCCCATATAAGCGAGCTGTCGGGTATAGCCGGCCTGGGCGTAGATCCCGTTGACGAAATTCTGGTTGTCGCCGGCCGGGTTCCGGATCGTCCAATTGTCCTCGTAGCCTTCCAGCGCATGGCCGAGTTCGTGGACGATGGCGGTGAAGGGCGTGTCCTTGACCGCATTGCCGTGGCGGTCGAGGTAATGGGCGTCGTCGAGTTCGCGCATGTCGATATAGATCTGGCCGGTTCCCAGGCCGGCGGCGAAATTGCCCTTTTCGTAGTTGACGACGATGTGCGCGCCGTCGTCGCCCACCCAGTCCTCCAGCATGCGTCGGCCGATCGCGGAGTCGCGATAGGCCTGGCGAAACACCGCCAGAATGGCCTTTTCGTCGGCGTCGGAGAAATCCTTGTCGATGTCGACGGCGGCGAGGACTGACTTCAGGGACATACGGCATCCTTCTTGCGGGCGATGGCGGGCGACCGGACCGACACTAATCGCCGCTTTCGCCCGGCGTCAACGCGCCCGCCGCACCGAAAAACTATGGCGTCGCCTGCATCCACGCGCGGCAATATTAGCAAGTCCAGTCATCATCCGACAGTTTCGCGAAAGTTTGCCCCCTACCCTGAGACGAGGTTTGGTCAGTGGGGATTCTGCATGGATAATCTGGCGCGCAAGGAAGATGTGGATCAGCGGATCCGGCAGACGATGGCCGACATCGCCCGCATCGGCGACCCCAAGCGGATGATGGAGCTCGCCGACAGCCTCGTCTACTCCATGCCGCCCGAGCGGGGCGTGGAAATGGCCGGGCTGATGAGCTACGCCAATCCCTTCTACCTGCCCGAAATGCCCGACGAGGCCGCCGAGCGCATCGCCATCCATATCGGCACGCTGGCCGAATATGTGATGCGCGCCAAGCTGACGGCCAACCGCGCCGGCAAGCGCAACATCCTGCTCGCCTGCGCGCCGAAATCGGCCTCGACCTTCATTCAGGGCGCGCTGCGCGCTTCGCTCGATCTGCCCACCGCCAGCCTGTTCACCGCCACCACCGATCCGATGTCGGGTTCGGCGCTGGGGGCCAATCTGCGCGAGCAGGAGCCGGACGAACTGGCGCTGTTGCGCGCCGGCCTCAATGGCCGCGGCTATGTCAGCCAGCATCACGCCCGCTGCTCGCCTTATCTGGCGCGGCTGATGGAGACCTATCGCATCCGCCCGATCGTCACCTATCGCAACATCTTCGACACGCTGGTGTCGATGGACGACATGGTGGTCGACTGGCGCAAGGGTCTGCCGGCGACCGTCAGCAATTTCTTCAACGACGCCATGCCGCAGAATTACCATCTGCGCGACCGCGAGGCGCGGCTGATGATGCTGGCGCGGCGCTGGGCGCCCTGGCTTACGCAATTCTATGTCAGCTGGCGCAAGTCCGAGGCGCTCGGTTTCGTCAAGCCGCTGTGGATCAGCTACGACGCCGATTTCCTCGGCGACAAGTCGGCGCTCGCCGCCCGCATCGTCGATTATGTCGGCGCCTCGGGCGACGCCGCGCTGCGCCTGGCCGCCGCCTTCGAAGACCGCTCCGACGCCTCCGCCAAGCGCCTGAACAAGGGCGTGGCCGGCCGCGGCCGCGATATTCCCGACGCCGTCCGCGCCCATGTCATGGCCGTGGCGTCCGCTTATGCGGACGATGTCGATCTTGCCCCGCTGGTCGGCGGCTGAGCCGAAACCGTTTCGAGGACCCCCGCATGCACGCACACGCCGCCAATGATCTCGAGGGCCAGATCCGGCCGATGATGACCTGGATGTCGCGCAATCCCGACGGACGGGAAATGCTCGATGTCGGCAACGCCTTCATCCTGCGCTTTCCGCCGCAGCGGGCGCTGGCCGTCGCCACCGCCATGAGCCTTGCCAATCCGTTCTTCCTGCCGAAAGTGCCGGATCAGGCCGCCAACGATCTCGCCGTGCCGCTCGAGGATTTCGCCGAAATCGTCATGCGCGCCAAGCTCACGGCCAAGAAGGCCAAGCAGAGCAATGTGCTGATCGCGGCCGCGCCGTTTTCCGGCGCCGATCTCATCCAGAGCGCGCTGGTCCGCGCCGCCGGCCTGCCGGAGGCCTGCCTGCACTCCACCACGCTCGACGGCCCGGCCGCCACCGCCCAGGGCGGCAGCCTGCGGGAGCAGGAAGTCGACGAACTGGCGCTGATCCAGAACGGGCTCAACATGCATGGCTACACCGCCCTGCACGCCGTACGCTGCACGCCCTATATGTCCCGGCTGTTGTCCACCTATGGCGTCAGGCCGATCGTCGCCAGCCGCGGGATCGCCGACACGATCGTGTCGCTCGAAGCGGCGGCGCTCGCCGGCCGCGCGGGCCAGGACGGGCTCTACCCCGCCTATTTCGCCGACGGACTGCCGGGCAATTTCCACACGCTCGGCCGCGAGGAGCGGTTGACGCTGATCGCCCATCGCTGGACGCCCTGGCTGGTGCAGTTCTTCGTCAGCTGGCGGATCTGCGCGCGCGAAGGCCTGGCGCAGCCGCTGTTCCTCACTTACGAGGAAGACATGCTCGGCGATCTCGACCTGCTCGCCGCCCGCATCGCCGATTTCGTCGGCTATGACGTCGCCGACATCGAAAAGGTCGCCCGCGTCTTCGCCGATCCCGACAATGCGGCCGCCCGCAGCCTGAAGACCGATCCCGCCGGCCGCGGCGCCGATCTGCCGGCCACGGTGGCCGCCTTCATACAGGCTTCGATCGACGATTATCGCGACGATGTCGACCTGACGCCGCTGGTGGGCGCGGCGCTCGCCTGAGATTTGACCTATCGCATTGATTTCGCCGCGTCGGGGCCTTCCTATGGGAGGCCCCGACGTCGTTTCAGGAGATCGTCACTTGGTGGATCTGCCGCATGGCCTCTTGCCGTTTCTCATCGCCAGCCTGCTGATCGAGCTGACGCCGGGGCCGAACATGACGTGGCTCGCCATCCTGACTTTGGCGGAGGGACGCGCGCGCGGGCTGATGGCGGTGGCCGGCGTCGGGCTCGGGCTTGCGCTTCTGGGCGCGCTCGGCGCCCTCGGCGTCTCCGAGATCGTGCAGTCGTCGCGGCTCGCCTATGAGGCCTTGCGCTGGACGGGGGCGGCCTTCCTGGTCTATCTCGCCTGGGAAGGCTGGCGCGGCGGCGAAAAAGAAGAAGGCGGCGGCGAGCGCCGCGCCTTCGCGCGCGGCTTTTTCGCCAATGTCCTCAATCCCAAGGCGGCGGTGTTCTACATCGCCGTGCTGCCGGGCTTCATCACCCCCGATCACGACGTGGCCGCGCAGACATGGACGCTGACGGCGGCCTATGTGACGGTGGCGACCTCGGTGCATGCGGCCATCGTGCTCATGGCCTCGGTGCTGCAGCCGCTGCTGATGGAGCCGCGCCGGGCCGAGATCACCCGAAAAGCGCTGTCGCTGGCGCTGTTCGGCGTCGCGGTGTGGTTCATCCTGACCAGCAGCCGCGCCTGACCGCCTCACATGGCGGCAGCGGTCGGCGTGCGGCGGGCAAACAGCCAGTGATCGAGCGACACCGGCCCGGGGCCCCGCAGCGCGATCAGCAGCAGGCAGGCGGCCCAGGTTCCATGCGTCGGCCAGGCGCCGGGATAGACGAAGATCTGGATCACCAGCGTCATGCCGAGAAGCGCCAGCGCCGCGAAGCGCGTTCCCAGACCCAGCACCAGCAGGATGGGGAAGAAATGCTCGGCGAAAGCGGCCATATGCGCGGCGAGCCAGGGATCGATCAGCGGCAATTTGTATTCGTTTTCGAACAGGAAGATGGCGCTGTCATTGACCATGAAGCCGTCGACCTTGGTCTGGCCGGACTGCCAGAACACCGCGGCGATCGACAGCCGCGCGATCAGCGACACCGGCCAGAGCGGCGCGGCCTCGGCCAGCCGCAAGGCGCGATCATAGAGAGACAGTGCGGATGTGGTCACGGTCATGGCTGGGGCTCCAGAGGTTCGAGCGCGATGAAGCAGCCGGCCTGGATCAGGCCGGTCAGATGTCGGGTGATGTCGAAATCGGCGGTCGTCGCGGCGGTCGTCGCATAGGCGGAGCCGAGCGATGCGCCCTCGGCGAGAGCATTGAGAAACAGCGCCCCGCCCGGCGGCAGCACGCGGGTCTCCACCAGCATCTCGGGACGACAGACCAGCACGTCCTCGGCCCGCCAATCGGTGATCGGGCCGGGCTCGGCCTCGCCGGAATTCATCGCCCAGATCGTTCCGACCGGATGGGCGGAGGCGATGACGGCGAGCGAGGGATGGGCGCGGAACCGAATCTCGGCCAGCCGTCCGGGCGGGAGGGCGGCGAGCGCCTGCGGATCGAGCGGATCGGCGTCCGCAGCGTGATAGGCATGCGAGCGGGCGATCTCCAGCCGCGCCACATCGGCGAGGTAAGGCAGTTCGGCGACCGGTTCGAAGCCAGCGAGAAACTCCGGCAGATCGTCGCCGTAGTTCAGCAGCAGCGGCGAGCGCGGCGGATGGGCGGAGACGAAGACCTCGGCCATCGCGGTGAAGAAGGCGTCGCCCACCAGTTTCTCGATGACGGGAAAGCGGCTGGCGAGCGCGCCCCGAAGCCCGATGGCGACATTGTCGCGATAGACGCGGAAGCGCCGTCCCACCGGCCCGCTCCAGGCTTTCAGGCCCTCGGGCGGCGTCTCCCCGGGGGTCAGCAGCGCTGCGGCGAAGTGGTCGTGGATCTGCATGATCACGCCGCCCGCGCCCGCGCCAGATCGAGGATCGCTCCGGCCGCGATCGCTTCCGCGCGCAGCACCGTCCAGTCCGGCACGTCGTTGTCCCATTCGATCAGCGTCGGCAGCGGCCCGGTCTTCGCGATGGTCTCCCTGTAGAGCGTCCAGACCGGATCTTTCACCGGCGTGTCGTGGCTGTCGATCAGCAGGGCCGCGCCATGCTCGTCCTCGGTCTCGGAATGACCCGACAGATGGATCTCGCCGACATGGCCGAGCGGAAAGCGGGCGAGATAGGCGCGCGGATCGAGATTGTGGTTGGCGGCGGCGACAAAGACATTGTTGATGTCGAGCAGCAATCCGCAGCCGGTGCGGCGGACCACTTCGCCGAGAAAATCGGTTTCCTCGATGTCGCTCGCCTCGAACAGCAGATAGGTGGCGGGATTTTCGAGCAGCATGCGCCGGCCCAGAGCCTCCTGCACCTGATCGACATGGCTGACCACGCTGTCGAGCGTCGCCTGATTATAGGGCAAGGGCAACAGATCGTTGTAGAAATTCTCGCCGTGGCTCGACCAGGCCAGATGTTCGGAAAAGCTTTCCGGCTGATAGCGGTCGCAGACGATCTTCAGGCGCGCCAGATGGGCGCGATCGAGCGGCTGCGCGCCGCCGATCGACAGTCCCACGCCATGAATGGACAGCGCGTAATCCTGCCTCAGTTTCGCGAGGCGCGCATGCGGCGGCCCGCCCGCGCCCATATAGTTTTCCGCATGCACCTCGAAAAAGCCGAGCGGTTGAGGCTCCCGGTCGATCTCGGAAAAATGCTCCGGCTTGAAGCCGACGCCGGGACGGGCGGGAAGCAGCGTCTGTCGCATGATCGGTGTCCTTTCGAGGCGTGAGGGTATTGTTCAGGGTTTGACGGCGTGCACTGCCCCATCCGGCTGCCGCCACCTTCTCCCCGCGGCTGCGGGGAGAAGGATGAGTGTGGCAATGTCGGCGCTCCATCCTCCTTCTCCCCGCATGCGCGGGGAGAAGGTCCCGGCATGGGGATGAGGGGCGGTGCACGACGCGCGCGCCGCCGATTGCAAAATCACATCGGCGCCGGACCCTGCTCCAGCATGCCCATGCCGTCGGGGGTCTTCATGGTGACGCAGGTGCCGGCGGGCACCAGCTTCCAGGCGTTCTTCTGATAGTCGACCTTGGAGGTTCCGGCGCAGGTGGTGCCGGCGCCGGCGGCGCAGTCGTTCTGGCCCTTGAGCGCGACGCCGTAGCACTTTTCCTTGTCGGCGGCGGCGGCGGGGGGCGGTCACGGCGGCCGAGAGGGCGGCGGCGACGGAAGCGGCGAGGACGGCGGTGTTGACGAAGTTCATGTGGATCTCCCAGTGATCGGTAAAGTCGGGTTGCGTGCGGAGGGGCGGATGGATCAGGCCGGGGTCAGCGAGCCCATGCCGTTCGGGGTTTCCATCTTGGCGCAGGTGCCGGCCGGCACGAGCTTGAAGGAGGCCTTGTCGTAATCGACCTTGGAATGGCCAGCGCAGTCATGCTTGCCGGCGGCGCAATTTCTGGCCCTTCAGCGCGACGCCGTAGCATTTTTCGGTGTCGGCGGCGGCGGCCGGGACCGAAACGGCGGCGAGCGCGGAGGCGAGAGAGCCGGCGAGCGTCAAAGTCAGCATGGTCTTGTTCATCGATCTGTCTCCGTTTGAGCGGCCATCCATCGGCCTGCAAAGGGGAATACGGGGGTATTTCCGCCTTCATTACAGCCATGGTGAAATTTTTTTCGGAGGGGTCCCGCATCACGTCTTCGACACGCAAGCGTGATCCGAACGTCGCGACATTTGAATTTTTTCATCTTCGCGCTGTAATAAAGGCGCGGGCTCTTGCGTAACAGGGGATAACGCGTGGCGATTTCGGCGCGACAACAGCAATGGGCGACATGGATGCGGGCGGCGCTTTCGGGCGACGAGCGCGCCTATCACGCCTTTCTCACCGACGTCGCGCCGCATCTGCGCGCCATGGCGCGACGGCGATGCGACATGCTGGGCGCGGACAAGAGCATCGCCAGAGGATATCGTGCAGGAGGTGCTGCTCAGCGTGCATCTCAAGCGCGGCTCCTGGGATCCGTCCCGGCCGATCGGCCCCTGGCTCGCCGCCATCACGCGCAACAAGCTGATCGACGCGCTGCGCCGCAGAGGCCGCCGCGTCGACATTCCCATCGAAGACGTGGCCGAGACCCTGGCCGCTCTCGACGCGGGAGAGACCGAGCAGGATCTGGGCGACGCCAGCCGTCTCCTCGACCGGCTCAAGGATCCGCAGCGCGACATCGTGCGCTCCATCTCGCTCGAAGGGCGGGAGGTGCGCGAGACCGCGGCGCGGCTGAACATGACCGAGGGCGCGGTGCGCGTGGCGCTGCACAGGGCGTTGAAGAACCTCGCGGCCCTTTATCGGAGCACGGTGGAATGAAGACCGAAGACCTGATCGCCCTGATGACCAAGGACGCCGGCAGCGTCAAACCGCTCGGGGGCGCCTTTTCCGGTTGGCTGGCGCTCGGCGCGGCGGGCTCCGCCGTCCTGTTCCTGCTCACGATCGGTTTGCGGCCCGATCTCGCGGTGATGATCGCCACGCCGCGCGTCGCCTTCAAGATCGTGCTGACGCTTCTCATCGCCGGCGCCGCCATTCTGCTGGCGCGGCGCATGGGCGAGCCCGGCCTGTCGCTGAAGCCGGCTTTCGCCCTCATCGCGCTCGCCGGCGTGGCGCTGGTCGCAGGCGTGGCGACCGAACTCGCCGCCCTGCCCCGCTCGGCCTGGGCGACCAGCCTGATCGGCCGCAACTCGCGCTTCTGCCTCGTCGCCATCCCGACGCTGTCGCTCCTGCCGCTTCTCGCCTTGATGCTGGCGCTTCGCCGCGGCGCGCCGGACCGGCCCGCCGCCGCGGGCGGGGGGGCGGGCCTCGCCGCCGGCGCGGTGGCGACCGCCATCTATGCCTGGCATTGCCCCGACGACAGTCCGCTCTTCGTGGCGTCCTGGTACATGCTGGCCATGCTGATCGTGACGGGCGTCGGCGCGGCCATCGGCGCCCGCGCGCTGAAGTGGTGAATTGGCGCAACGCAGCGATCTCGGCAATCGGAGATTGACGCGTCGCGCGCAGTGTCGTTAAAGTCCTCCGCACAGTTGACGAAGCAATTTAGGAGGATGTGATGAGCGTTTTTACAGTAACGCCCGGCGATTACCTGTATTCATTCGCGAGCTTCGTGGGAGCGGTGGACGCCTTCATCTTCGCCCGGGCCGACTTCAGCGCCACGTCGAGTTCCTCGTTCAAGTCGGTGATCGAAGAAGGCCCGTTCGAAGGCCTGGGCTTCAGCGTCAAGGGCAGCGGATTTCGCTACAACGGCGACAGTTTGGCGGATGGGGTGATTTCCTCGATCACCGCCACCGAACGCGGCGAAACCATCTTCCGGATCACCGGCCAACTGGACATGGACGTCTTTCGTCCCTTGATCGTCAAGGAACTGACCGGCACGGACCGGCTGGCGATCGAGCGCAAACTGTTCAGCCATGACTGGCGCTACACCGGCACCGACGCCGACGACGTCGCCGCCAAGAACAGCCTTTTGGGCGGCGACGGCTACCGGTTCAATCCCAAGGGGAACGACGTCATCAAGCTCATGGGCGGCAATGACGATTTCTTCGCCGGCGACGGCAATGACGAGATCTATGGCGGCGCGGGCAATGACCGGCTGGACGCCGGCGCCGGCCGCGACCTCGTCCATGGCGGCGCGGGCAAGGACACGCTGACCGGCGGCGCGGGCGGCGACACGTTTCTGTTCCGCCGCGGCGACGGCAAGGACACGATCGTCGATTTCGACGCCAAGGGCGGCGATCACGATCGCATCGATCTCTCCGACATCGCCGCGATCAAGAACTGGGCCGATCTCAAGGCGAACCATCTCGACAGGGACGGCGCGGATGCGATCATCGACGCCGGCGCCGGCGCGCAACTGCGGCTGGAGGACGTCAAGCTGGGCGACCTCGACAAGACCGACTTCCTGTTCTGAGCCGGACCATCGGCGCCCGCTCTCCTGAGTATTTTCGGGACTATCGTTCGAATACGCTAAAATTACGGATCGGACGCTAACCCTTCGCTAACCGGAACGCGGTGTAACTCGGGCTCGGGAAAGCGCAGCCGCGCTTTCGGGACAGGGCGGAGTGTGCGCGTGTTGATGCCTGCGGAAATAAACCTGGCCTATCCGCGCATGGTGGATGCGCGGGCCGCGGTGCTGCTCGTCGAGGGATCGGAATCCCTCAGTCTGCTGCTGAAGACGCGCATCGAGGCCGAAGCCGACGTCGATGTCGTCGCCTGCCACACGCTCGCCGAGGCGCGCGCGTCGCTGCGGGCGCGACGCTTCACGCTCGTCGTCGCCGCCCGCACCCTGCCCGACGGGCCGGACGGCGAGATCGTGGCGGTGGCGGAAAAGGCGGAGACGCCGTTCATCCTGCTGACGGCGACCTTCGACCCCAGCCTGCGCAGCCGCTTCGCCCGGCAGCATCTCGTCGACTATTTCGTCAAGGACAATGCGCATGCGGCGCAGCTGGTGACGGCGGCGGTGGTCAAGTTCATCGCCAATCGCGACGTGACGGTGCTGGTGGTCGACGACAGCGCCTCCGGCCGCAGCAGGCTGACCGACATCCTCCGCCGGCAGAATTTCACCGTGACGCAGACCAGTTGCGCCGAAGACGCCATGCGCCGCATCGACGCCGGCGGCGTCGAGCTGGTGATCGTCGACTATTACATGCCCGGCATGAACGGCTATGAGCTGATCCGCAAGATCCGCGAGACGCATCCGTCGGACCGCATCCGGCTGATCGGCGTTTCCGCCTCGTCCGACCGCATGCTCGCCGCCGCCTTCCTGAAAGCCGGCGCCTCGGACTTTCTCTATCGCCCCTTCGTGACCGAGGAACTGCAGTGCCGGCTCGATGCGCATGTGGAGACGCTGAGCCAGATCAAGCGGTTGCGACATCTCGCCGACCATGATCCGCTGACCGGCCTCCATAATCGCCGCGCCTTTTCGAACACGCCCGGCGCCGCCTCCGCGACCTCGAAGGCCGCGGCCGGCGCGGCTCGGTGTTCATCGTCGACATCGACCATTTCAAGCAGATCAACGACACGCATGGCCACGAGGCCGGCGACCGGGTGCTCATCGGCGCCGCGAAGCTGATCAAGGCGCATGCCGATCTGACCGGCTCGCTCTCGGCCCGGTTCGGCGGCGAGGAATTCGTGGTGCTGTCGACCGATCTGACCGACATCGCCGCCGAAGCCTCGGCGGAGGCGCTGCGCACCCATTTCGCCGCCAGCCGCTTCGACGCCACGGACGAGCCGATCAGCGCGACCATCTCGATCGGGCTCGCCGAACTCGATCCCGGCGAAACGCTGTCCAACGCGCTGAACGCCGCCGACCAGATGCTCTACCTGGCCAAGAGCGGCGGCCGGAACAAGGTGGTGTCGGACCGGTCGTTCGCCTAGAGCCTTTTGCTTGCGCCGGGCCGGGGGCGAAGCCTATCCTCACCCCAACCTCCTCAACGCCGCGTCGCCCCATGCTCGCCGCCTTTCGCGCCCTGTCCGCCACCCAACGCTCCGCCCGCGCCGACCGGCATCTGGCCTATTGCCTGACATTCGCGGCCGGCGCCGCCAATGCCGGCGGCTTCATGGCGGTGGGGCAATACACGTCGCATATGTCGGGCATCGTCTCGGCCATGGCCGATCACCTGACGCTGGGTCAGGCGGCGCTCGTCGGCGCGGGACTTTCGGCCTTTATCGCCTTCGTGGCGGGGGCTGCGACCTCCGCCATCCTGGTCAACTGGGCGCGGCGGCGATCGCTCGCCAGCGAATACGCCCTGCCGCTGATGCTGGAAGCGGCGCTGCTGGCGCTGTTCGCGCTGGTCGGGCCCCGGCTGCAGACCTATGCCTGGGCGCTGGCGCCGGCCACCGTGATGCTGCTCTGCTTCATCATGGGCCTGCAGAACGCCATCATCACCAAACTGTCGCAGGCGCGCATCCGCACCACCCATATCACCGGCCTCGTCACCGACATGGGCATCGAGATCGGCAAGGCGCTCTACTGGAACGCGCCCTCCTCGACGCTGCCGCCGGTCAAGGCCGACCGCGACAAGCTCGGCCTGCTCGCCAGCCTGATCGGCCTGTTCTTCGCCGGCGGGGCGCTGGGCGCAAAAGCCTTCATGACCACCGGCTTCGCCGCGGCCTATGCGCTGGCCGGACTGGTGGCGGCGCTGGCGATCGCGCCCGTCATCGAGGATCTGCGCAGGCTGCTCTCCGCCGGGCGTCGCCTGAACTGACGCCGCGTCGGTTGCGCTTGCGCGGGTCTTGACGCCCCTCAATTGTTAACGCTCATTTCCCATTCGTAAACGGTAACCTTTGATTAACCATGAAATGCAACCATTTATAAACCATGGGGGCATGGGCATCGCATTCGAAGGGGTTACTCAAAATGCCAGTCATTACAATTGCGAACACCAAGGGCGGAGCGGGCAAGACGACGGCGGCGGTGCTGCTGGCGGTGGAGCTCGCCCATTGCGGCCACAAGGTCACGGTTTTCGACAGCGACGCCCAGGCCTGGTTTTCCGAATGGTACAATGTCGCCCGGCCCGCGGGCCTGTTGACGCTCGTCACTCGTGTGACGCCGGCTTCGCTGGAATGTCAGATCCGCGACATGGCGCCGGACGAATATTTCATCATCGACCTCGCCGGCGAGCGCAACCAGTTGACCGCAACCGCGCTGGCTTTCGCCAATCATGTGCTGATCCCGGTGCAGGGTTCGGCGATGGACGCCAAGGGCGCGATGAAGATCCTCGACCTGATCAAGCAGATCAAGGCCGAGACCGGCTTCGACATTCCGCATTCCGTGTTGCTGTCGCGCGTCAACCCGATGGTGACGACGCATTCGCTCTTGGTCATCAAGGGCATGCTCGCCCAGCGCAACGTCAATGTGCTGGCGACCCCGATCGTCGAGCGCGGCGCCTATCGCGAAATGTTCGACCATGGAACGACGATCTACGATCTCGATCCGACCAAGACTTCCAATCTCGATCGCGCCCAGTCCAACGCCCGCGAATTCGCCGCCGAAATCATGCGGCTGCTGCCGGCCCGCATCATCCGCAGCGCGCGCCGCAAGACCATGTTCGGCTGGAGCCGGGCGGCGTGAGCGCAGGAAGGTCTGATTGCGCGCCTGAAGGGGATGGACTATATCTCCCGGATGAAGAGCGTCATGAAGAGAATTTCTCTGGACGAGCACTGGACGAAACTCGTGGAGGACGCGGTCGAGGACGGCCGCTTCCGCTCCGCAGAGGACGTTGTCACCGCAGGTCTCCGACTGATCGAGGAGCGTGATGGCAGGCTCCGGGCGCTCAAGGACAAGGTCGCCGACGCGATTGCCCGAGGCGGGGCTGTGTCCGAACCGGAAACGGACGCTCTGCTGGTCGATCGAGCCGAAGCGCTGTTGCGCGAAGGCGTGTGATTGCGGCGGCTGGTCTATCTTCCAAGCGCCGCTGCAAACTGGAAGCTGTGCTTTGAAAGTCAATGTATTTCACAGCGGGTTGATGATTGGCTACAGTCGCCTGGATGCGGCCGATCCGCCGATGAGCGTTGCGGCAGGACCATTTGAGCCGACGTCAGACTATGATCCGCAACGCCATGCCAGCACCATCGACGGTGAGGACAACACCGGGCGCGTTGAAGAGCAATTGTCTGTCCGCTCGGAAGAGTTTGGGGGCATCGACTGCCAAGGCGTCATCATCGACGACTACAGCAAAACACTGGGGAGATAAGCATCTCCGTGTTGTGCATACGCCATCCGGATTACGACACTTTATTTGCATCCAGTCCGGCCTATAAGGCCTATTGGGATTAATCCGCCTGACCTCACATCCCCGCCCGGCGCTCCAGCGCCTCGACACGCTCGGTCAGATCGCTGAGCGCGGTCGTGTTCTGAAGACCGCCCTGCAGCGCGGTCAGAATATCGTTGTATTGGCTGCGGAGCTCGATGCGCATCTCACGGATATGTTCCGAATTGGCGTCGAGCGTGTTTTCGATGTCCTCCATGCGGTGATGAAGCGCTTCCAGACGTTGCGCGAGCGCCTCCAGACGATGCGCGAGCGCGTCGAGACGATGCGTGACATCCGTCCGAAACTGCGCGAAATCCGACCGGAATAATGTGTGCTCCGATCTCATCTCGAGCACGTCACCGCGCACTTGCGTGTTCTGGCGCGACAATTTGGTGAATTCCGACTCGAAGCGCCCGATGGCGCCTGATGTTTTCGGAAATATTGCTGTTCAGCGTCTTCATGCCGTCGAGAACGGCGGAGAACTGGTGGATCAGGCGCTTCTGAAACTCAAAATCTTCAGACATCGGGCGATCTCGGCGTTGACGACGAGGATCATACAACGTTGCGATGACCGAGACAACAAGGACAACCGGCGGGGCCAAGCGGGCCGAACTCCCCTTGCCCCCGCCCCGCATTCGCTCTATCCAGCCGGCTTCCCTTTCCCCCCCCGGAGGCCTCGACCATGCTCCCCTGGATCACCCTGGATACCGCGACGATCCCCGGCGGGACGGAGACGTTGCGGCTCAAGCAGCGGGGGACGGAGTTTTCGATCATGCTCGGGGCCAACGAGTTGATGAACAGCCGGCTCTTCGGCTCGGAAGAGGCGCTGGCGACGCTGTCGATCGAGGCGCTCGCGGGGCGCCCCCGGCCGAAAGTGCTGATCGGAGGGCTCGGCATGGGGTTTACGCTGCGGGCGGCGCTCGGGCGGCTCGGCGGCGATGCGGAGGTCGAGGTGGCGGAGTTGGTGCCCCAGGTGGTCGATTGGGCGCGCGGGCCGATGGCGGCGCTGCATCAGGGGACGCTGGAGGATCCGCGGGTGAAGATCACGCTGGGCGATGTCGGCGCGGTGATTGCGGGCGGCAAAAGCTATGACGCCATCCTGCTCGATGTCGACAACGGCCCGGATGGTCTCAGCCGCACCGCAAACGACGCGCTCTACAACGCCCGCGGGCTGGGGCTGGCGAAAGCGGCGCTGAGCAAGGGCGGCGTGCTCGCCGTCTGGTCCTCGGGCCGCGATCCCGGCTTCACCAAAAGGCTCAATCAGGCCCGCTTCCAGACCGAGGAGAAGATCGTGCGCGCCACCGGCAGATCCGGCGCCAAGCACATGATCTGGCTGGCGGTGAAGCCGTAAGGCGTCCTGCGCGTCAGAAGATGAAGTCGCTGGCCCTGAAGTCGGCGAGCGTGACGTTTTCGATCGTCACCTGATCGTCGCCGGGCAGGTCGAGGATCACGTTCTTGCCGCTCTGGCGCATGACATTGGTCTTGAGATCGACGAAACTGTCGAAAGCCTCGCTCTGGGCGAAATCGCTGATGTCGATCCGGTCGTCGCCCGCCCCCTTGATCTGAAAACCGCGGATCCTATCGGCCCCGCAATCGAGGCTGAA
Organism: Rhizobium sp. G21; assembly: GCF_014158035.1. Lineage (GTDB taxonomy): Bacteria > Pseudomonadota > Alphaproteobacteria > Rhizobiales > Rhizobiaceae > Rhizobium_E. The sequence goes on from NZ_JACFXW010000001.1 coordinate 1,133,176, forward strand.
GACGAATGTGTCTCGCACGCCGTCGTTCACTGAGCCGCCGATCAGCAGATCGTCGCCGCGGCCGCCATTCAGCGTGTCGGCGCCGGCCAGTCCTTTCAACGTGTTGTCGCCGCGATTGCCGGTGATGAGATTGGCGGCGCTGTTGCCGACGCCCTTGAGCGCGTCGCCGCCGCGCAGGGTCAGGTTCTCGATATCGAGACCGAGCACGGTATTGCGGATGACCGAGAGCGTATCGGTCCCCTCGCCGCCCGAGACCTCGATGTCGACGGCCCCCATAAAGATAAAATCGTCGCCAGCCCCGGTAGTCGCATCGCCGCCGACCACGCCGGCGAGAAGCTTCAGCGTATCGGCGCCCTCGCCGAGATCGATATCGCCGGTGATGACGCCGGTGTTGATCAGCGTCGCATTGGCCAAGGTTTCGGTGATCGAGCCCTGGATCGTTCCGGAATTGACGATGCGGGCGGTCGCGTCCGTCTCGCCCGAGATCTGCGCCGCCACGCCGCTGTCCACCGCGACCACGCCGGAATTGGACAGCGACAGGCCTGCGCCCGACAGCTGCACGGCGACGCCGCCCGAGGTGATTTCGCCGCTATTGGCGAGTGCGCCCTCATCGCCGCTCAGGAATACGCCGAAGGAGGCGCCGGTGATCGCGCCGCTGTTGACGACGGTGTTGCCGGTTCCCGACACATTGACGCCGCCAACGCCGGTGATGGCGCCGGCATTTGTGAGCCGCAGGGCATTGGCGTTGCCGGTGACGCCGCTATCCGAGGCCAGGATGCCGCCGCCAGCGCTGATCATGATGTCGTCGCCGGAACTGAAGATCGGGTCGAAGGTGAACTCGTCGAAGGAGCCCAGCGAGACGCCATCGTCGCCCGCAGACACGATCCGTCCATCGATCAGCACATTGCGCCCGACAAAGGCGCCGGCAAGCTCTACCGCGTCTGTCGCCGTGATCAGCGATATGCCGGCTGCGACCACAAGCGCGTCGGAACTGTGCGTGAGACTGACGACGGCGGTGGAATTGGCGGTGAGGACGGTAGTGGCCATGGATCAGCTCCGGTGAATTTGCTGGACGGCAAGACGACAGTCCGCTTGCCATCGGACTAACAAACACTAAATTGAAAACTCTGCGGGCTTCAAAGCCCAAAAATGGGGGCATCCGTCCCAATTCTGGGCGGACCGGACAGCGAGAGGGCGAGATGGACCAGATGAACCGCAGTCTGCTGCCGGACACGCTGCGCGCCCGCAGCCAGGCGCTCGCCGCCCATCCCGCCTTCCATCACGTCGCCCGGGCCGGCGCGCAGGGGCTCATCGCCATGTATGACCAGCACCCGGCTTTGGTGCGGCTGATCGGCAATCACCAGAAATGGCTGCTGACCGGGCTGATCTACGGCGCCTATCTCAAATCGATCGCGCCGGGGGCCGCCCGTCCCTTCTGCGCCGCCCAGGTCATCGAGGACGCCGACGCCGCCGGCATCCTCAGCCGCAACACCGTGCAGCAGACCATGGACGCGATGGCGGGCTACGGGCTGCTGGACAGGACCGATCATGCCGATGACGGCCGCGTCGTGCTGCTCGGCATTCCCGATCATATCCATGGCTCGACGCGCGGCTGGCTGGCCATGCATTGCCAGGCGCTGGACGGGCTCGACGGCGGCGATCGCGCCGCCCGTTTCGTGAGCCGGCCGGAGCTGTTCGCCGCCATCCATCGCGGCCTGATGGCCGGCCTGACCCTGCCCGGCGGCTGGCGCGATCCGCCCGAGGACGTGGCGCTGTTCTACGACGCCCGCCACGGCTTCCTGCTCGCCGAACATCTGGCGGCCACCGCCGAAGCCGAGGGCTCCCGTTTTTGGGTGGCGGGCCTCACCCGCAGCGGCGTCAGCCGCCGCTACGGCATCGGCCGCTCCACCGTGCACCGGCTGTTCCAGGCGGCGGAAGCCAGGGGGCTGTTTTCCCTGGGAGACGGCGGCGTCACAGTCTCTTCCGGCTTCATGGCCAGTTACGCCGGCTGGCAGGCGCTGAAATTCGCCGCGCTGGACCTCGCCGTGGAGCGGGCGTTTTCCGGCGACGCCTGAGCCCTCACCAGGATGTCAGCGCCCTGAGCGTCGGGGTCTTCTTGAAGACGTGATCGTCCATGCGGGTGAAGAGGCGGTCGATGAGGCCGACGGCCTCGACCACGGCGGGACCCTTGTTGAGCATCACGCATTCGGCGCGGGCGGCCATGGCGGCGTCGGTCATTTCGCCGCGCGAGGGCACGCCGTCCTTGACCAGATCCTCCAGCACCTGGGTGGCCCAGATCACCGGGGTGGCCGCCGCCTCGCAGATCCACAGGATCTCCTCCTGCATTTCCGCCAGCCGCTCGAAACCGATTTCGGCGGCGAGATCGCCGCGGGCGATCATCACGCCGAAGGGCCGGCGGGCCCGCGCGATCAGAGCCGGCAGATTGCGCACCGCCTCCGGCTGCTCGATCTTGGCGATCAGCGCCAGCGCTCGGGCCGGTTCGCCGGCGCGGAGAAGCGCGTCCTCGAACAGGTCGAGATCGTCGGGCCGGCTGACGAATGAATAGCCGATCATGTCGGCGATGCCGATCACGGTCTCGAGATCGGTCTCGTCCTTGGCGGTCAGCGGCGACAGGCCGAGCGCGGTGTCGGGCAGGTTGATGCCTTTTTCCGGCTTCAGCTTGGCGCCGCCGGCCTTGGCCTTGACGACGCGCAACAGGACGTCGCCGTCGCGCTTTTCCTCCACCACCGCTTCGAGCTTGCCGTCGTCATAGCGGACGCGATGGCCGACCTCCAACCGGGTGACGATGTCGGGCAGCGACACCGAGGCGGCGAAGCGGGCGCGACCGTCGAGCGCGGGCGCGTCGATGGTCAGGCGAAAGTGATCGCCGGGGGCGAGTTTGCCCGCCTTCTTCTCCGACACGACCGTCTCGACGCGGATCTTCGGGCCGGCAATGTCCATCAGCACGGGAATGTCGCGGCCGAGTCGTCGAGCGGCCGTGCGGACATGGTCGGCGATGGCGCGCCAGACATCGGGGCCGTCATGGGCGCAATTGATGCGGGCGACATCCATGCCGGCTTCGGCGAGCGCCAGCACGAAATCGGCGTCGCCGGCCGCCTCGCTCGGCATAGTGACCATGATCCGGCCGCGCCTGTTGACGCGCGGCGCGCCGAACAGACGATCGGTCGCCGCGATCAGCCTGGCCTCGCCGGAAAAGAACTCCTCCTCCGTGGGCGCGGCGTGTTCGGTCGAACCGCCGGACAGCGCGGCCAGAGCATGGGCGACCGCGTCGAGCGTCGGCAGCACCCGGCTTTCCATCCGCCCGAGCGAGGAGAGGCCGCGCGCCATCAGCCTGCGTTGCAGCGGCCGGAGATCGCGATGGCGCAGCGCGAGATAGGCGGCGAGATTGAACAGTTCGGGACTGGCCTCGGCGGGATCGAGCCCGAAGCCTGCGATCAGCGCGGGGGCGGCGTCCGTCGCCTCGCGCCTGAGCGCGATGATCTCGTCGAGCAGCGCGGCGGCGTTGTCTTCGAGGGCGATGGGTTGGGGGCGATGTCGACATGCGCGTCCATGGCGGGCGATCCTCGTGGCGTTGGCCGGCATCCTAGCCGCGGCCTGCGAAGCCACCATGACAGGGATCAAACGGCGCTGTCGAAAAAGCCTCCGCCGCACAGGCCGCGAACCGGATTTTCGAGCTTCGCCATTTGCTTGCCCCGGAATCAGTGCTAACCCTCCGAAGAGACGTTTCACAGGATCGCCCGCCGTCGATGTTCCGCCTGCCCTTCCTCGTCGCGCTCGCGCTCCTCGTCGCTTTCGGCCTCGGCATCGGCTTGACGGTGATGATGCTCGACGCCTCCTCCGGTTTCGGCGCGATCCGCATCGGCGCCTGGAAAGCCTTTCCGGCGGCGCAGACGGCGGACGCCGACCCCTATGCCCGATCCCATCGCGCCCGCGCCGGACGGCTGCTCTACGGGGCGGCGGAGGGCCTGACCTTCACGGCCGAAACCGACGACGGCGGCCAAGGGCTGACGCCGGCCTGCACCTATCGCATCAGCGGCCAGACGCCGCCGGCGCGGTTCTGGACGCTCTATCCCGCCGACGCCAGGGGCGAGCCGATCGCGGTCGATCCCGCTTTGCCCGGCGCGCTCAATTCGGTGACGGCGCTGCGCCGCGCCGACGGCGGCTTCACCATCGCCGTCTCGCCGCGGGCGCAGGCCGGCAACTGGCTGGCTGCGCCGGCCGACAGGCCCTATCGGCTGGCGCTAACGCTGTTCGACACGCCGGCGGCAGGCTCCTCCGGCCTGATCGACGTGGCGATGCCGACACTCGAAAAGGTCGGTTGCCCATGATCCGCGCCTCGCTCTTTTCCCTGCTGGTCGGCGTCGCCGGCGCGGCGCTGCTGCATGTCATCATCGTGCTGGCGCTGCCCGCCTTCACCGGCATCGACGCCTATACCAAGCTCACCAATTACGACGCCGACCAGCGCTTCGTCCGGTTCGGCGCCGAGCCCGACGCGCAGGGCTTCTCCAACGGCGATCCCTTCCTGCGCACCGCAGCCTGCCTGGTGTCGGTGGCCGAGCGGCCGGTCAGGCTGGCGGCGCCGGGCGGGCCGGTGTTCTGGTCCTTCGCCGTCTACGATTCCGACTCCAACGAGATCTTCTCGATGAACGACCGCTCGCAGGCGGGCGGCGATCTCGACGCCATTCTCGGCTCGCCCGAGCAGCTGGCCCGCATCCGCCGCGACAATCCCGACGCCGCCTCCGACAACGTGCTGATCGAAATGCCGCGCCCGGAAGGCTATGTCGTCATCCGCGCGCTCGCGCCGACGCCCAGCCGGGAGCAGGCGGCGCGAGACTTCCTCGACGGCGCGAGCTGCGAGGGGGCGTGACGCCCCAGGCAAGCCCTGTTTCCAGCCAAATCGTTGCCATCAAAAGTTTTTTCGGCGCTCAGAGTTAACGCGCAATAAAGTTTTGAGACTTGTATAAACCATTTAGGCACATCCCCTGATACACCCGAAAATGCTCAGGGCAAACATAACTTCTCAGAGCGCTTTCATAAGGAACATTTAAGATTCTGGATCGCTAATGAAGCGGTCAAACGAATTAGCCGTTCCTGGAAAAGACGAACAACGCGCTTCTCCTGAACCTTATCTCTAACACGCCGGACGAAAATTCCGTCATCGACGCGACATAAGGTTGCGCCGAAACCCTTGGCTGTGACCGCGCGCAAGCGCGATCCTTCCGCCGATCTGCTTCGTTGCGGCGATGATTGCCGCTCGCGCTCCCCGACATATCAAACCTGGCAAGCCGGTCTTTCAACGGACGCGGCGCGAGCACCTGCGCATAGGAAAAACTGATGACCACCTATAGTGAAATCCTCACCCTTCTCGGCTCCGGCGCTTCCGTCGACCTGCCGGACGACGAAGCCTCGATCACGCTGGAACAGGCGATTTCGCTCGCCGACGCCGGCGTCAGTTTCGGCGCGGGAGACGTGCTCACGGTCGCCGACACAGCCGCAAACCTGCAACAGATCGACGATGACGGCGTCGCCAAGATCGCGACGCTCGGCGTCTCGCTCATCAAGGCCACCGACAGCGCGCTGACGCTGAGCCTGTCGCAGGTCAATGCGCTCGCCGCCGCCGATATCGGCGCGGGCTACAGCTCCGGCGAATATGGCTGGTCGTCGGATAGCGACACTCAGGTCGTCGCCACCTCATCGACCTATGATTCCAGTGTGACCGCCCTGAAAGCCGGCGGCTATGTGGTCACCTGGTCGTCCTACGACTCGTCGCAAAGCGGATACACCAACTATTTCGAGATCCTGAACTCGGATGGCTCCAGCGCCGGGGAACCGACCGCCATCGCCAGCACGTCCTCGAATAGCGGCTGGACGTCGGTCGAAACCACCGCGCTCGACAATGGCGGCTTCGCCGTGGTCTGGACGGACTTCACCACGGGCAAGGTCAAGCTGGCCACCTACTCCGCCGACGGCGTCAGCGACGTGGTCGTGGACGTCGGCGACGCGACATCGTCGCAATCATACTATTCCTATAACGAGATCAATGCCCTGCCCGACGGCAACCTCGTGGTGACCTGGTCGAACTACGGCAAGGACGGCTCGGGCTACGGCGTCTATATGAAAATCCTCGATGCGTCCGGCGACGAGGTGCTCGCAGAGACGCGGGTCAACGACTATACCAGCGGCCAACAATCCAATCAGAAAGTGACGCCGCTCGAAAACGGGTCTTTCGCGGTCGTCTGGACCTCGAACGGCCAGGACGGCAGCAACGAAGGCGTCTACCTGAAGGTCTATTCGGCGGACGGCGTCGAGATCCTGGGCGAAACCCGCGTCAACGACTACACGGCGAGCACGCAGTATCTGCCGCGGATCGTCGCGCTCGCGGATGGCGGTTTCTCCGTGACGTGGTCGTCCTATGAGCAGGACGGCTCGAGCTACGGCGTTTACACCAAGGTCTATGACGACAATGGCGAGGTTGTGCTGGGGGAAACCAAGGTCAACGACACGACGGAAGGCCACCAGGACTGGTCAAACGTCACTCCACTCGCCAAGGGCGGCTTCGTCACGACGTGGATGTCCTACGACAGCTACAGCAACTATGAGATCTACGGCAAGCAATTTGCAGCCGATGGCACGACGGTCACCGCCGAGTTCCAGGTCAGCAGCGGCTCCAACGGCTATGATATTTATCCCTCCGTGTTGGCCCTGAGCAATGGCGGCTACGCCATCGCCTGGTATTCTCTCGACAACTCTTCCAACTGGATACCGACAGTTCAGGTCTACGACGAAGACGGCAATGCGATCGGGGACGTGATGCCGGCTTCACTCACGCATTCGGCGACGGATTGGGGCTATGGCAATGGCGAAGACTACGGCGTCAACCTGATCGAACTCGACAATGGCGACATCGTCGTCGCCTGGGGCTCTTCCGACGGCATCTACACACAGACATTCGAAATCGGCGTCGAGGCCGCCAGCCTCAGCGAACCGGCCGAAACGGTCGAGAACCTGTCGCCGTCCGACATCGCCGACCTGATCGAACTGGGGTCAAGACCATTCATGTCACCGACGCCGGCGACGTGACGCTGTCGAGCGATCTCGCCACGTCGCTGATCGGCATCGCCGGCCTGAAGATCCTGGAGGCTTCCTCGGTGACCGTGTCGGCCGAAGGCGCGACGCTCGATGATTTCGAGGCCGCCGATATCGCCAAGCTCGGCGCGATGGGCGTCACGGCGATGGACGCCGCCGACGATGCTGCGACGCTGAGCTACGACCAGGCCAGCGCCTATGTGAGCGCCGACATCGCCTTCTCGACCGGCGATAAGGTCACCGTGCAGATGGAGTCGTCGGAGCTCGCCGAACTCGACGCCACCGCCATCGCCGACCTCGCCGGCATCGGCGCCGACATGCTCGATCTGACCGACGACGCCGTCACCCTGTCCGCCTACGGCGCCCAGGTCCTGATCGACGCCGGCCTCACCTTCGCGGATGGCGACGCCGTCACGGTCAGCGGAACGGCCGCGGAACTCGACACGTTCATCGCCGCCTATGTCGAAGGCGACGCGACATTCGTCGATCAGTTCGACGTTGCGGATGACGGCGCGGTGACCCTGGCCGTCGCCGAATGGCGCGCCCTGTCGGATCTCGGCGCAGCCTTCTCCGAAGGCGACTCCATCGTGATCGCCGACGGCTGGGAAGGCCTGGCCACGCTGACGCCCGACGATGTCGACAGCCTCGCCGCGTATGGCGTCAAGGAAATCACCTTCACCGGCGGCTCGACCAATATCGACGGCGACGTCGTCCGGGAAATGGCGATCGAGGGACTGGCCTTTACCGAGGACGCCGGAACGGTGGTCCGCATGACGGTGAGCGCAGACGACGTCTCGGGCTTGACGACCGACGACATCGCCGCGCTGGCCGCCGTCAAGATCGACGCCTTCTTCGTCGAGGAAGACGCGAGCGTGACGCTGGACCAGGTGGCGGCTCTCGCGGACGCAGGCGTGAGCGTCTATTCCACCGGCACGCTGGCGCTGGCGATCAGCGTGGCGGAAGCCCAGAGCTTCGACGCGGCGACATTCGAGACGGCTGAAACCGTCGGCGTCAACGCGCTGCAGATCTCCGACGCCGCAGCGCAGATCGCCACGCTCTCCAGCCTGTCCCCGGACGTGTTGGCGACGATTGAAGGGGCGACGCTGAATGTCGACGGCGGCCAGGGCGCATTCACGCTCGCCGAGGCGAGCGGTCTCGTCGACGCCGGCTTCGCGTTTGTCGACGGCAATACGATCACGGCGACCCTCACTTTGGCCGAGGCCAAGGCTCTGGAGAGCGCGACCAGCGATGCGCTGGACGCCGCCGGCGTCGACATCCTCCGGCTCGAGGCCGCGCCGGCCGACATCAAGGCGCTGACCACGACCGAGATCGCCGCGCTGGGGGCTGCGGGCGTCGACACGGTCAATCTCGATCCCGACCGCGTCATACTGAGCGCAGCCCAGATCGCCGCCTTTGCGAATGCCGGCATCGCCTTCAGCGACGATGACGACGTCGTCGAATATGTCGACCTGCAGCTCGGCAACGACACGGCCACCGTCGCCGAACACGCCGTCGCCAAGGTGGACGTGACGGCCAACGACATCGTCACCGACGGCTTCGCCCTCGACGTCACCGAGGCCGTGGTCTCCTCCGGCGACGGCGTCGTCGCCATCAACGACGACGGCACGCTGTCGGTCTCCTATGACGGCGCCGATATCGACGGCTCCGCCCAGGCCGAGGTCAAGGTGACCTACACCGCCACCGACGGCGAGACGAGCTCGACGGCGGAGCTGACCGTCACCTTCACCGCCACGGCGGAAGACGGCGACGACATCGTCGGCACGCCCAGGAGCGACAGGCTGGCCGGCACCGGCGCCGGCGAGCGCATCTTCGGCCTGGCCTCCAACGACGTCATCCTCGGCTATGGCGGCGACGACAGGCTCTATGGCCAGGCCGGCGCCGACACGCTCTATGGCGGCGCGGGCGACGACAGCCTGTTCGGCGATACGGGCAAGGACCGGCTGCTCGGCGGCGACGGCGCCGACCGGCTGTCCGGCGGGGCCGACGACGACCGGCTGTTCGGCGGCGCGGGCGACGACACGCTCGACGGCGACGGCGGGGCCGACCGGCTGCTCGGCGGCGACGGCGCCGACCGGCTCGACGGCGGAACCGGCGATGACCGCCTGTACGGCGACGAGGGCGACGACATCCTCGCCGGCGCCGCGGGCGTCGACCGGCTGCTCGGCGGAGCCGGCGCCGACCGGCTCGACGGCGGAACCGACGACGACCGGCTGTTCGGCGATGCGGGCGACGACCGTCTCGTCGGCGGCGGCGGCGCGGACCGGCTGGTCGGCGGCGACGGCCGCGACCAGTTGCTGGGCGGAACCGGCGACGATATCCTCTCGGGCGGGGCCGGCGACGACACGCTGACCGGCGGGGCCGGCAGCGACAGGCTTTCGGGCGGAACCGGCGCGGACACCTTCGTCTTCGTCGACGAGATCGGCAGCCACCGCGACATCGTCACCGACTTCCAGGCTTCCGGCGCCGCCCAGGACGTCGTCGATCTCTCCGACTTCGACCTCGACGGCTTCCAGGACCTGCGGTCGCTGATGAGTCAGCGAGGCGACAACGTCGTCATCGCCTTCGAGCCGGGCGAGACGATCGTGCTGAAGAATGTCGACATCGACGATCTCTCCAAGAGCGATTTCCTGCTCTGATCCGCGCCGAACCACCTCGGACGCCCCCGCGCGCCGCCCTGAAACGGGCGGCGCGTTCGCGTTGTGGCGAGGCTCGGACGGACGGACGAGGATGAGGCGGCCTTCGCCCGCCACGACGCGGCCAGGCGGCGCCTATTGCCTGCGTCCGCACTCCTATATTCAAGCACTTCTATATATTCTCATTTAGCAATAAACAAAAAAACACGTCTATCCCTACAGTATAAAAATCTAAAATTATAAGTTCCCGCCACATGCGTGAGATATGCTTAGCAAAACAAAATCGTCACCAGAAATGATCAGGGAAAGTGCGATTTCTGGATGTTTCCGGAAAGGAATCCTTAAGGGCAGCGGCTTTTTATAGAAACTACATTATTGACCAGGGAGTATTTTTCGGACGGAAACGCCCATCACTTTATTTTTTTGAGGCCGCAGCGAGACGTCGGGTTTCGCCGCCCGGCCAGGGCCGCTCCAGGGCGCGGCTTGGGCTGGTCGAAACCCGCGATATGGCGACGGGACGGCGCGTTGGGCGCGAGAGTGTCCCGACTTCCGACGATGAACGTTGGAGCCGCCGGTCGCGATCGACGATCGACGACGGCGCTTTCATCCTCTTCAGACCATCTCGAACCGGCGCGACCGCCGCATACAGATCCAACATATCCGACCAACCGATGTCACGCCTCAGGCCGACCGCGCTCCGAGAAGAAAGCGCGCCTGAAGTCGTCGCCAATTCGCAGGAATCGAAGTTATGGCCCTCAACTATTATACTACCGCTATACAGACTGTGACGAACGTCAATCTCTCGAAATTTGATGTCGTGGACACAACGATTTCCTCCGGCGGGGAGACGAATGGCCTCTTTTCGGTTGTACCGAGCTCCGTTTATACAGAAACATATTACAACAACACGCTTTTGCAAAGATGGGCAATATCATCCGCCACCGAAACAAACATCATCACTTTTTCTTTTCAAGAAGTACCCTATTCACTTATCAGCATTAAAACCGCAACAACTTCATATCATATGCTTTACAAAGGGAATTCCAACAACACTTTTACATTCTATAGATCATTCTATACAACTATCTCGGATCAGCTTACCGGTGTTTATCGCGATACGGAAACCGGGGACATTCTCATCAGACACACGAACAGCTCCACCGGCAACGACACGTTTTCTCTGATTGATTCCGGCTATGACGTGAACACCGCGCCGACATTGGCGACAAGCCCCGAGACCTCCACCAGCGCCGACACCGGCCTCACCGTCGCGATCGCCGATCTCGGTTCGGACGCCGACGGCGACGATATCAGCCTGGGCAATCTCACCGTCACCAGCGGCGACGCGATCGTCTTCACCGACGCCGACGGCGCTCTGGTGGTCATCCCCACCGGCTCGCTCGCCGAGGGCGACAACGGCACGGTGACCATCGGCTATTCGCTCAATGACGGCACAGACCTTACCTCCGGCGGCGCGCTCACCGTCACGGTCACCGGCACGGGCTCCAGCACTCTCCACCTGACGCTGTCTCAGGCAAAAGGCGCCTATGCGGCCAATTATACGACGCTCTCATCGCTCGGCGACGCCTTCACATCGATCACCATCCACGCCACCGGAACGGAAATCGCCGCGCTGAGCGACACCGACCTCGCCCAGTTCAAGGATCTCGGCGTCACCCTGCTCGACGCCTCCGACGATGCGATCAGCCTCTCGCTCGCCCAACTCACCGCAATGAACACCACCGGCATCGGCCTGAGCGCGGCCGACGCCGTCACCCTGTCGGCGACCGCCACCGATATCTCGGCGCTCGACGCCGACGATGCGGCCATGATCGCCGGCATGGGCGTCAATACGATTACCGTCTCCGGCGGCGGGCGCGGCGGCGGCGGCGCCGTCACCCTCGACGCGTCCGTGGCCGTATCGCTGGCCGACGTCTCCGGCCTGGCCATCACCGGCGCCTCGTCGGTGACGATCACCGGCGACGGCGACACGATCGCGAGCGTCTACAGCGACGACATCCAGGCGCTGGCGACGCTGGGCGTCACCGCGATCGACGTCTCCGACAACGCCGTCGCCATCGACATTGCCGAAGCCGAGGCTTACGTCTCGGCCGGCATCGCCTTTGCAGCCGACGACACGGTCGCGGTCTCCCTGTGGAGCACGGACCTCGCCAGCTTCGGTACACAGAAATTCAACGAATTTAAGGACTTGGGCGTCGATATCCTCAATGTGAGCGGCAATAGAGCCACCGTGTCGCTCGCTTTTGCGCAAGCCCTGGCCGCCCGCAACATCGGCTTTTCGTCCGAAGACGCGATCACGATCACCCTGTCGGCCTCCGAACTCGCCGCGCTCGACGCCGACGATATCGACGATCTCGACGATCTCGGCGCCGATGTCCTCGACCTGAGCGACAATGCCGGATCGGTGACCCTGGCCCAGGCCGTCATCCTGTCCGCCGCCGGCATCGCCTTCGCCGCCCAAGACACGATCACGCTCGCCGACACCGGCGCGAACCTGGCGGGCCTGACCAGCGTCGGGATCAGCGACCTGAAACTGCTCGGCGTCTCCGTGATCGACGCCTCCGACAACGCCGTCGACCTGTCGTTCGCCCAGCTTGCGGATCTCAAATCGGTCTTGATCGGCCTGACCTATTCCGACGCCGTCACCCTGTCCGACACGGCGGCCAATCTGTCGGCGCTCGACACAGACGACGCCGCCACGATCGCCGCCATGGGCGTCGATGCGATCACCGTCTCCGACGGCGGCGCGGTCAGCCTCGATGCGGCCGCAGCCCTGGCGCGTGTCGGCGGTCTCCGGTCTCGCCGTTTCCGGGGCCATGTCGGTCACCGTGACCGGAACCGGCGCCACGATCGCCGCTTTCGACGCCGACGAGATGACCGCGCTCGGCGCGCTCGGCGTCACCGTGATCGACGCCACGGACGACGCGGCGACGCTGACGCTCGCCCAGGCCCAGGCCATAGCGGACGCCGGCATCGTCTTCGACGACGGCGACGTCGTCACCGTCGCCCTGTCGACCACCGAACTGGCCGCGCTCGGCGCCACCGATCTCGACGCCCTCGACGCCGTCGGCGTCGACGTCCTCGACATGACCGGCAATGTCGCCACGCTGACCCTGGCCCAGGCCGCTGCGCTGGCCGCTGCCGGCATCGCCTTCGCCGGCGACGATACGATCACGGTCGCCGACACCGGCGCAAACCTCGCCGGCCTGGACAGCGCGACGATCGCCGATCTCGCCGCTCTCGGCGTCGCCACGCTCGACGCCTCCGACAACGCCGTCGCCCTGTCGCTCGCCCAGCTGAGCGCCTTGAAGACCGCCGGCATCGGCCTCACCCCATCCGACGTCGTGAGCCTGACGATCAGCGCCGCCGACATGTCCAACCTGGGCAGCGACGACGTGACCCTGATCGCCGACTTCGGCGTCGACAAGATCGCCCTGTCGGACACCGGCGGCGTCACCCTGCCCGCCGGCGTGGCGGCCCAGTTGCTGACCATCGCCGACCTTTCCGTCACCGGCCTCGGCTCGATGACCGTCGTCGGAAACGCCGCCCTGATCGGCGGCTTCAGCGCCGCCGACATCGCCGGGCTCGCCGGGCTCGGCGTCTCCGGCATGAATGTCAGCAACGACGCCGTGACGCTGACGCTCGCCCAGGCCAAGGCCTATGCCGAAAACGAGATCGGCTTCGCCAGCGGCGATGCCGTGACGGTGGCCCTGACCGCCACGCAGGCCGGCAGCCTCGACACCGACACGATCGACGATCTCGGCGAGATGGGCGCGGACGCCTTCGACCTGGTCGGCGACGCGGCGACGCTGACGCTCGACCAGGCCCAGGCCATAGCGGACGCCGGCATCGTCTTCGACGACGGCGACGTCGTCACCGTCGCCCTGTCGACCACCGAACTGGCCGCGCTCGGCGCCACCGATCTCGACGCCCTCGACGCCGTCGGCGTCGGCGTCGACGTCCTCGACATGACCGGCAATGCCGCCACGCTGACGCTGGCCCAGGCCGCTGCGCTGACCGCGAGCGGCATCGCCTTCGCCGGCGACGATACGATCACGGTCGCCGACACCGGCGCAAACCTCGCCGGCCTGGACAGCGCGACGATCGCCGATCTCGCCACTCTCGGCGTCACGACGCTCGACGCCTCCGACAACGCCGTCGCCCTGTCGCTCGCCCAGCTGAGCGCCTTGAAGACCGCCGGCATCGGCCTCACCCCATCCGACGTCGTGAGCCTGACGATCAGCGCCGCCGACATGTCCAACCTGGGCAGCGACGACGTGACTCTGATCGCCGACTTCGGCGTCGACAAGATCGCCCTGTCGGACACCGGCGGCGTCACCCTGCCCGCCGGCGTGGCGGCCCAGTTGCTGACCATCGCCGACCTTTCCGTCACCGGCCTCGGCTCGATGACCGTCGTCGGAAACGCCGCCCTGATCGGCGGCTTCAGCGCCGCCGACATCGCCGGGCTCGCCGGGCTCGGCGTCTCCGGCATGAATGTCAGCAACGACGCCGTGACGCTGACGCTCGCCCAGGCCAAGGCCTATGCCGAAAACCAGATCGGCTTCGCCAGCGGCGATGCGGTGACGGTCGCCCTCACCGCCACGGAGGTGACCAGCCTCGACACCGACACGATCGACGATGTCGACGCGTGGGGCGCGGACGCCTTCGACGTGATCGGCGACGCGGCGACGCTGACGCTCGACCAGGCCAAGGCCATAGCGGACGCCGGCATCGTCTTCGACGACGGCGACGTCGTCACCGTCGCCCTGTCGACCACCGAACTGGCCGCGCTCGGCGCCACCGATCTCGACGCCCTCGACGCCGTCGGCGTCGACGTCCTCGACATGACCGGCAATGTCGCCACGCTGACCCTGGCCCAGGCCGCCGCGCTGACCGCTGCCGGCATCGCCTTCGCCGGCGACGACGTCGTAACGGTCGCCGACACCGGCGCAAACCTCGCCGGCCTGGACAGCGCGACGATCGCCGATCTCGCCGCTCTCGGCGTCGCCACGCTCGACGCCTCCGACAACGCCGTCGGCCTGTCGCTCGCCCAGCTGAGCGCCTTGAAGACCGCCGGCATCGGCCTCACCCCATCCGACGTCGTGAGCCTGACGATCAGCGCCGCCGACATGTCCAACCTTGGCAGCGACGACGTGACCCTGATCGCCGACTTCGGCGTCGACAAGATCGCCCTGTCGGACACCGGCGGCGTCGCCCTGCCCGCCGGCGTGGCGGCCCAGTTGCTGACCATCGCCGACCTTTCCGTCACCGGCCTCGGCTCGATGACCGTCGTCGGAAACGCCGCCCTGATCGGCGGCTTCAGCGCCGCCGACATCGCCGGGCTCGCCGGGCTCGGCGTCTCCGGCATGAATGTCAGCAACGACGCCGTGACGCTGACGCTCGCCCAGGCCAAGGCCTATGCCGAAAACGAGATCGGCTTCGCCAGCGGCGATGCGGTGACGGTGGCCCTCACCGCCACGCAGGCCGGCAGCCTCGACACCGACACGATCGACGATCTCGGCGAGATGGGCGCGGACGCCTTCGACCTGGTCGGCGACGCGGCGACGCTGACGCTCGCCCAGGCCCAGGCCATAGCGGACGCCGGCATCGTCTTCGACGACGGCGACGTCGTCACCGTCGCCCTGTCGACCACCGAACTGGCCGCGCTCGGCGCCACCGATCTCGACGCCCTCGACGCCGTCGGCGTCGACGTCCTCGACATGACCGGCAATGCCGCCACGCTGACGCTGGCCCAGGCCGCCGCGCTGACCGCTGCCGGCATCGCCTTCGCCGGCGACGACGTCGTAACGGTCGCCGACACCGGCGCAAACCTCGCCGGCCTGGACAGCGCGACGATCGCCGATCTCGCCGCTCTCGGCGTCGCCACGCTCGACGCCTCCGACAACGCCGTCGGCCTGTCGCTCGCCCAGCTGAGCGCCTTGAAGACCGCCGGCATCGGCCTCACCCCATCCGACGTCGTGAGCCTGACGATCAGCGCCGCCGACATGTCCAAACTTGGCAGCGACGACGTGACCCTGATCGCCGACTTCGGCGTCGACAAGATCGCCCTGTCGGACACCGGCGGCGTCGCCCTGCCCGCCGGCGTGGCGGCCCAGTTGCTGACCATCGCCGACCTTTCCGTCACCGGCCTCGGCTCGATGACCGTCGTCGGAAACGCCGCCCTGATCGGCGGCTTCAGCGCCGCCGACATCGCCGGGCTCGCCGGGCTCGGCGTCTCCGGCATGAATGTCGGCAACGACGCGGTGACGCTGACGCTCGCCCAGGCCAAGGCCTATGCCGAAAACGAGATCGGCTTCGCCAGCGGCGATGCGGTGACGGTGGCCCTCACCGCCACGCAGGCCGGCAGCCTCGACACCGACACGATCGACGATCTCGGCGAGATGGGCGCGGACGCCTTCGACGTGATCGGCGACGCGGCGGCGCTGACGCTCGACCAGGCCAAGGCGGTCGCGGACGCCGGCATCGTCTTCGACGACGGCGACGTCGTCACCGTCGCCCTGTCGACCGCCGAACTGGCCGCGCTCGGCGCCGCCGATCTCGACGCCCTCGACGCCATCGGCGTCGACGTCCTCGACATGGCCGGCAATGCCGCCACGCTGACGCTGGCCCAGGCCCAGAGCGTGGCGTATCGCGGCATCGCTTTCGCCGAGACCGACGCGATCACGGTCGCCCTGTCGGCCGCCGAACTCGCCGCGCTCGACGCCGACGATCTCGAGGATCTCGACGAGGTCGGCGCGAATGTGCTCGACCTGAGCGACGACGCCGGATCGCTGACCCTGGCTCAGGCGGTCAGGCTCTCCGCCGCGGATATCGCCTTCGCCAGCGGCGACACGATCACGCTCGCCGATACGGGCGCCCGTCTCGCCGGCCTGACCAGCGTCCAGATCGGCGATCTGAAGGATCTCGGCGTCGCCACGCTCGACGCCGCCGACGACGCCGTTTACCTGTCGCTCACCCAGCTTGCGGATCTGAAATCGGCCTCGATCGGCCTGGCAGCCGGCGACGTCGTCACCCTGTCCGACGACGCCGCGGCTCTCTCGGCGCTCGACGCCGACGGGGCGGCCCTGATCGCCGACATGGGCGTCGATGCGATCGCCGTCTCCGACGCCAGCGCCGTCAGCCTCGACGCGGCCGCAGCCCTGGCGCTGTCGACCGTTCCCGGCCTCGCCGTCTCCGGCGCGGCGTCGGTCACCGTGACCGGAACCAGTGACGTGATCGCCGATTTCGACGAAGACGACGTCTCCGCCCTCGCCGCCTTCGGCGTCACCGCCATCGACGCGACGGACGACGCCGTGACGGTCACGCTCGCCCAGGCCCAGGCCGTCGCGAACGCCGGCGTCGCCTTCGCCGGGGAGACGTGGTGACGGCCACCCTCACTTTGGCCGAGGCCAAGGCTCTGGAGAGCGCGACGGGCGACGCGCTGGACGCCGCCGGCGTCGACATCCTCCGGCTCGAGGCCGCGCCGGCCGACATCAAGGCGCTGACAACGACAGAAATCGCCGCGCTGGGGGCTGCGGGCGTCGACACGGTCGACCTCGATCCGGACCGCGTCCTGTTGAGCGCGGCCCAGATCGCCGCCTTCGCCGACGCCGGCATCACCTTCAGCGACGGCGACACGGTGGTCGATTATGCCCCGCTGCAGCTGGTCGCCGATAGCGCCAAGGCCTCCGAACACGCCGTCGCCAAGGTCAATGTCGGAGCCAACGACATCGTCACCGACGGCTTCGCCCTCGACGTCACCGAGGCCGTGGTCTCCTCCGGCGACGGCGTCGTCGCCATCAACGACGACGGCACGCTGTCGGTCTCCTATGACGGCGCCGATATCGACGGCTCCGCCCAGGCCGAGGTCAAGGTGACCTACACCGCCACCGACGGCGAGACGAGCTCGACGGCGGAGCTGACCGTCACCTTCACCGCCACGGACGAAGACGGCGACGACATCGTCGGCACGCCCAGGAGCGACAGGCTGGCCGGCACCGGCGCCGGCGAGCGCATCTTCGGCCTGGCCTCCAACGACGTCATCCTCGGCTATGGCGGCGACGACAGGCTCTATGGCCAGGCCGGCGCCGACACGCTGTATGGCGGCGCGGGCGACGACAGCCTGTTCGGCGATACGGGCAAGGACCGCCTGCTCGGCGGCGACGGCGCCGACCGGCTGTCCGGCGGGGCCGACGACGACCGGCTGTTCGGCGGCGCGGGCGACGACACGCTCGACGGCGACGGCGGGGCCGACCGGCTGCTGGGCGGCGACGGCGCCGACCGGCTCGACGGCGGAACCGGCGACGACCGCCTGTATGGCGACGAGGGCGACGACATCCTCGCCGGCGCCGCGGGCGTCGACCGGCTGCTCGGCGGAGCCGGGGCCGACCGGCTCGACGGCGGAACCGACGACGACCGGCTGTTCGGCGATGCGGGCGACGACCGTCTCGTCGGCGGCGGCGGCGCGGACCGGCTGGTCGGCGGCGACGGCCGCGACCAGCTGCTGGGCGGAACCGGCGACGATATCCTCTCGGGCGGGGCCGGCGACGACACGCTGACCGGCGGGGCCGGCAGCGACAGGCTTTCGGGCGGAACCGGCGCGGACACTTTCGTCTTCGTCGACGAGATTGGCAGCCACCGCGACATCGTCACCGACTTCCAGGCCTCCGGCGCCGCCCAGGACGTCGTCGATCTCTCCGACTTCGACCTCGACGGCTTCCAGGACCTGCACTCGCTGACGAGTCAGCGAGGCGACAACGTCGTCATCGCCTTCGAGCCGGGCGAGACGATCGTGCTGAAGAATGTCGACATCGACGATCTCTCCAAGAGCGATTTCCTGCTCTGATCCGCGCCGAACCACCTCGGACGCCCCCGCGCGCCGCCCCGAAACGGGCGGCGCGTTCGCGTTGTGGCGAGGCCCGGACGGGTGGACGAGGTCGGGGCGGCCTTCGAAATAGGAGCCCTTCGCCGGCCCTTCCGGGGGCTTCGGCGCGATCGGACGCCAGGCCTGCGCGGCTTCCGATGTCCCGCCTGCCGAAATCCCCAATAATGATCAGATTTGAGTGTGTTTTTTTATTGCGAAAAGACAGTTATGCGTCCATGATCATCTTCATAGCCGATAAATTCAACTGATTTATACAAATAAATACAGTCGCGCCAATGACGCCGCGCGTTTACGGTCCATGAGGGCGCCTTTCATCACGCTGTTTGGATGACGTAAGCCTTTTCTTTCTCATTCTCGTCGAGTGTAGTCCGTCCAAGTGCATTTTGCGCGATCGGGCGGAGACGCCCGGTTGGACCGCTCGGTCCGCGGCCATGCGAAGGCGCGATTCGGCGCGCATCGACGCCGGGCGGCATTCGAGAGCCCGCGCTTTCTCCATGAAGGGCTCGTGCGGACGCCATCGGGGCTCGAAAGCGAACGGGCGCCGGGCGCATGTCCGGGACATGCGCGATGACGGATCGACCAACCGGGAACACGTCGCAGGAAAGGGCCGGACCGCGTTCGCCGACTGCATGCCCATCGGACGCGCCCGGCGATCGGGACCGGACGGAAGCGTCGCGGCGGGGAACCTCGCGGCGCGAATGATGCGGCGGGAAACGATGGGGCGCGAAGGATGAGGCCGGAAGGACACGCGCCGCGGCGACGACGCCACTCTAAACCGGGTTCAAATACACCCCACAAAAAAGTCATGCGCGAGTGATCTGCGCCCGATCATCGCTCGTATGAAAAAATTGGCCTTATCGTATAACTTTAGCAATATCAAATACACTTTTCGTAAACGAACCTTGCCTAAGGTTTATCCGCGACATGATCCGAAACGCGCAAGGCGCCCAGCCCGCCGCTTTCCCACATGACCGACGCCGATGGAGCGCGACGACCGACCTCGGCTTCGCGCGACGACGCAGGCCCGCAATGACGGCGGGCCCAGCATGACATGTATCGAGACAACAGCCGGCGGCGCTCATGATTGCGCGCCGGATCAAGACGGCGCGCGTCGGCGCGTCCGAAAGTGGGGACGACAATGCTCGACGGACTGTTTGCCAAACACGCCAAGGCGAAGCTCGCGGCGCTGGATGCGCTCGGCGCGAATGTGATGCTGGCCGACGCCCAGCTCAACATCACCTATATGAACGACAGCGTGCGCGAGTTGCTGCAGGACGCCGAGAGCGACCTCAAGAAGGAACTGCCGCGCTTTGCGATGTCGACGCTGATCGGCTCGTCGATCGACGTGTTCCACAAAAATCCGAGCCACCAGCGCAATATGCTGGCGGCGCTCAAGACGCCGCACAATGCGACGATCTGGGTCGGCAAGCACGCCTTCGATCTCAAGGTCGCGCCGCTGATCGACGGGGGCAAGACTTTCGGTTTCGTGGTGGAATGGTCCAACGCCAAGGAGCGCCTGCTCAATCTCGACTATCACAACCAGATGGCGGCCATCCATCGCGTGCAGGCGGTGATCGAATTCACGCCCGAGGGCAAGGTGGTCTGCGCCAACCAGAATTTCTGCGACGCCTTGGGCTACCGGCTCGACGAAATCGTCGGGCAGAACCACAGCCTGTTCGTCGACAAAGACTACGTCGCCTCCCCGGCCTATGGCGAATTCTGGAACGCGCTGCGCCGCGGCGAACCACAGATCGCCGAATTCACCCGCGTCGCCAAGGGCGGCAAGAAAGTGGTGATCAGCGCCTCCTATAACCCGATCAAAGACTCCCACGGCCGGGTGATCAAAGTCGTGAAGTTCGCCACCGACGTGACGGAACGGGTGCGCGCCGTCGACGAGATCGGCGAGGGCCTGGGACGCATGGCCGACGGCGACATTTCCTTCGAATTGAACAGGCCATTCGCGCCGGACTTTGAAAGCCTGCGCATCAATCTCAACAATGCGCTGAAGCAACTCTCGGAGACGCTGGGCGCAGTGGCGCGATCCACCGGCGAAATCGACGGCGGCACGCAGGAGATCTCGCGCAACGCCAACGATCTCGCCCGCCGAACCGAACAGCAGGCCGCCTCGCTCGAGGAGACCGCCGCCGCGCTCGACGAGATCACCGCCAATGTCTCCAGTTCCTCCAAACGCGCCGACGAAGCCCGCCGCGCCGCCGGCGAGGCCAATGACAGCGCCGCCCGATCCGGCAAGGTGGTGGCCGACGCCGTCGGCGCCATGGCGCGGATCGAGGCGTCGTCGAACCAGATTTCCAACATCATCGGCGTCATCGACGAGATCGCCTTCCAGACCAACCTGCTCGCCTTGAACGCGGGCGTCGAGGCGGCGCGCGCCGGCGACGCCGGCAAGGGTTTCGCGGTCGTGGCGCAAGAGGTGCGCGAACTCGCCCAGCGCTCGGCCCAGGCCGCCAAGGAAATCAAGGACCTGATCCGCAACTCCTCGGAAGAGGTGAAGACCGGCGTGCGCCTGGTCAGCGAGACCGGCGAGGCGCTGAAGACGATCGAGACCAATATCGTCGCGGTCAACGACCATATGAACGCCATCGCCATCGCCGCGCGCGAACAATCGGTCGGCCTGTCGGAGGTCAACACCGCCGTCAACCAGATGGACCAGACCACCCAGCAGAACGCCGCGATGGTGGAGGAATCCAACGCCGCGAGCGCCACGCTGGCCAGCGAGACCGATCGTCTCAGGGAGCTCATCTCCCGCTTCAAATTGGCGGGCGGCGCCATCGCCGCGCCGCGGGCCGTCGGCCACGCCGCCCGCCCCGTCGCCTCCCCCGCCCGCGCGCTGACCGCAAAGGTCGCCCGCGGCATGAGCGGCGGCGCGACCGCGGAGAAGTGGGACGAATTCTGAACCCGACCGTCGGCGGCCATCGCCTCGACGGGGGCCGCCGCAGCGCCCGAGATAGAGACGAAGACATCGCGCGTCGCCGGAGGCAGTCCCTCCGGCGGCGTTTTTCGTCGCCGGATCACTGGGAAAGGCGACCGGCGCAGGCTTTGGTTGTATCGGGCGTCGAGCTCCGAGACCTGTCGCGGATGATGAGATCTTGCGCGCCCCGCCGTTGTTCGCGCGACAGTATAGTGTCTTTGAAAATCAGAGTTTTACAGGTTGCAGCCTTGCATGAGAATTTTCGCGAAAACGCAAATAGGCTGAATATCAGCACCCGAACATAAGTGTCCGTTAACCCAAACTAACCAATATTGGTGCGGAGCCGCGGCGAACGGCCTGAAATTATCACGCTACTTTAGCGTGTTTTCCGGAGAAAGAACTGACTGCCATGCAGAATATCAAGATAATCCACAAAATCGGCCTCGTGATAGGCTGCCTGGTGCTGCTCAGCCTCGGTGTGGCCGCCATCGAGCATCACGCCACAGGAGTTCAGGACGAAAGCGCGGCGATGATCGATCACACGCATGACGTCATCAGCGA
This sequence comes from Rhizobium sp. G21, assembly GCF_014158035.1. GTDB lineage: Bacteria > Pseudomonadota > Alphaproteobacteria > Rhizobiales > Rhizobiaceae > Rhizobium_E. The sequence continues at coordinate 1,155,332 of NZ_JACFXW010000001.1, forward strand.
TGTCAACGCGATGATGGCCGCCATGGTGGACCAGGAAACCGGCATGCGCGGCTATGTGATCGCCGGCGACGAGAAATTCCTCGAGCCGCAGATCGCCGGCGCCAAGGCCTTCGAAAAGGCGCATGCCTCCGCCAAGGCGCTGACGGCGGACAATCCGGTCCAGCAGGCCCGTCTCGACGACGTCGCCAAGCTCGCCGCCGAATGGACGACCAGGGTGGTCGAAGCCGAAAAGGCGTTGATGAAGGACCCGGCGACGCAGGATCAAGCGCGCCAGATCGAGATTTCCGGCGCCGGCAAGGCGTCGATGGACGGCATCCGCGCCAAGGTGGCCGAGCTGATCGAAGCCGAGGAAGCACTGCTGGTCATCCGCGATGCGGACGCCGAAGCCGCCGCCGACATGTCGCAGATGGCCGCCATCGGCGGCGGCGTTGTCATGGTGCTGTTCTCCATCGCCGGCCTGTTGCTGCTCAACCGGGCGCTGGTCGCGCCGGTCCGCGCGCTCAACGCCTGCATGGTGACCCTCGCCGGCGGCAAGAACGACATCGACGTGCCCGGCCGCGATCGCCGCGACGAACTGGGCGCCATGGCCGCCGCCGTGGAGACGTTCCGCCAGACGGCGCTCGCCAAGATCGACGGCGACCGCCGCGCCGCCGCCTCGCGCGAAGCCACCGACGCCGAGCGCGCCCAGGCGATGGAAACCGAGCGCCAGCGCGCCGCCGCCATGGCGGAAGCGACCACCGGTCTCGCCGAAGGCCTCAAGCATCTCTCGCAGGGCGACCTGACCTATGAGCTGCCGCGTCCGTTCGCCAGCGAATTCGAAGGCCTGCGCGTCGATTTCAACGCCGCCGTCGCCCAGTTGCGCGAGACGCTCTCCTCGGTGGCCGAAGCCACCCGCTCGATCGACTCCGGCTCGCAGGAACTGTCCTCCAGCGCCGGCGATCTTTCCAAGCGCACCGAACAGCAGGCGGCGTCGCTCGAGGAAACCGCAGCCGCGCTCGACGAGATCACCGCCAATGTGTCGAGCTCGTCCAAGCGCACCGAAGAGGCGCTCGGCATCGCCACCAACGCCAACAGTTCGGCGCGGCAATCCGGCGAAGTGGTCTCCAACGCCATCCAGGCGATGAGCCGGATCGAGGAATCGTCGGGCAAGATCAGCCAGATCATCGGCGTGATCGACGAGATCGCCTTCCAGACCAATCTCCTGGCGCTCAACGCCGGCGTCGAAGCCGCCCGCGCCGGCGAAGCCGGCAAGGGTTTCGCCGTCGTGGCCCAGGAAGTGCGCGAACTCGCCCAGCGCTCCGCCCAGGCCGCCAAGGAGATCAAGGATCTCATTCGCGCCTCGGCCATCGAGGTGGAGAGCGGCGTGCAACTGGTGACCGCGACCGGCCAGGCGCTGAAGGGCATCGAGGAGCATGTGGTGGCGATCAACACGCAGCTGACCGCCATCGCCACCTCCGCCCGCGAACAGTCCGTCGGCCTGTCGGAGGTCAACACCGCCGTCAACCAGATGGACCAGACCACCCAGCAGAACGCGGCGATGGTGGAAGAGGCGACCGCCGCCAGCGCCTCGCTCGCCAGCGAAGCCGACAAGCTGCGCCAGCTGGTGGGCCGCTTCCAGCTCGGCGCCCGCATGGCCGCGCAGCCGCGCTCTGCGAGCCACGCCTCCCGCCCCGTCGCCTCTCCCGCCCGGGCGCTGACCGCGCGCGTGGCGAAGAGCGTCGGCGGCGCGGCGGCGGCCCAGCAATGGGACGAATTCTGAGCCGACGTCTCGCGCGATCGGCCCGGACAGACATCGACGAAGGCCGGCGGACCAGCTTCGCCGGCCTTCGTCGTATCAGAGACGGTCGGCGCGCTCGACCCGGAGCGCGGCGATCTCTTCGCGCAACGCCCTGACCTCGCGCAGCAGATCGGCGTTTTCGCCATGGATCGATTTCAGGTCGGCGTCGGTCTCGGCGCTCTGGTCCTGCATGGCCGAGACGATGACGCCGATGAACAGGTTGAGCACCGAATAGGTGCTGAGCAGGATGAAGGGCACGAAGAACATCCAGGCGTTGGGATGGACCTCCATCACCGGCCGCACGATGCCCATCGACCAGCTTTCCAGCGTCATGATCTGGAACAGCGAATAGAGCGAGGCGCCCAGGCTGCCGAACCAATCCGGAAAACTCGCGCCGTAGAGATTGGTGGCCATGACCGAGGCGACGTAGAACAGCAGCACCATCAATACGATGATCGAGCCCATGCCCGGCAGCGCCGCGATCAGCCCGCCGATGACCCGCCGGAGCGACGGCACCACCGAGATCAGCCGGAGCAGACGCAGGATGCGCAGCGCGCGCAACACCTGGAACGGCCCGGTGGCCGGAATGAGCGCGATGGCGACGATGCCGAAATCGAACAGGCTCCAGGGATCGCGGAAGAAGGCGAGCCGGAAGGCGTAGAGCCGCGCCGCGATTTCCAGCGCAAACAGCGCCAGGATCAGCCGGTCCAGCCCATGCAGAAGCGGCCCCGCCGCCGCCATCACCGAAGGCGAGGTTTCGAGGCCCAGCGTTATCGAATTGAGGAGAATGAGACCGACGACAAACCGCTCCCAGCGCTCCGACGTCAAAATCCCGATCAATGTGTTGCGCATGGCCGATCCCTTGTTTCGCGGTGATGGAATCGCCGAAGGCCCGGGCTTCGTCAAGGCGCCGCGACGGCCGCCCTGCCCGACTTTTCCGGTGGTTTCCAAATTCCCGGCCGTCGCGCCCTCAAAGGCGATGCCCCGCCTCTCTCAGCAACGCCTCGGCGCGGTCCAGTTCGGCGCGCTTGACCAGGATGTGATCGCCGTCGAAGGTCGAGACCGCGAAGATCCCCAGGCCGGCATTCGAGAGCGGGGCGACGACCGAGAGCACGATTCCCGTCTCGTCGAAGGCGAAGGGGCCTTGCAGTTTGAGACAGGCCCAGCCGGCATCCTGCCGGACATCGGAAGGCGCGCGCTCGGCGCGGCAGAGGATCGACAGTTCCTCGTCCGATCGCGAGATGCTGACGAAGCCGTCGCCCTCGGCCCAGGCGGGAATGGGATCTGCGGGCGAGAGGCGGCAGACGGCGTAATCGCCGGCCAACAGCGAGAGAGCGACGGAGGGCATGATCGGGTTTCCTGGCGGCTGCGACTTCGGGCGCGCGAGCCAGACGAGGCCCGGCGGCGACCAAGTTGTCGAACCGCGTGGCCGCTCTGTCAAGCCGCGTCGGGCGCCCGCGACACTCTTGACATCCAGCCTGTTCGAGCGCATTTCAGCCTCGACGGACAAGTCCGTCATTTTCAAAGGAACTCTCGTCATGGACCCCGACAGTAGATCGTCGACATCGCATAACCGGCGCGCGCGCTGACGGGACCGCTCCCGACGGCGCAAGGCGCGCCCGAAGGAGAAGACAATGCTCAGAACCTATGTCCGGGCGGACGACCGCCTGCGCGCCGCAGCCCTGGTCGCCGAGGCCGCGCCCTCCCCTGACACCGCCGTCGCAAACGAAGCCGCCGTGATCTGGTACGATCTCGTCGAGCCTTCGCTGGCGGAAAGCCGGCATGTCGAAGCCTCGCTCGGCCTGACGCTGCCGAGCCGCGACGAGATGGAGGACATCGAACTCTCCGCCCGTCTCTACCAGGAAAACGGCGCGGAATTCATGACCATGACGGCGCTGACCAATCTCGACGGCGACGAGCCGGTGAAGACGCCGGTGACCTTCATCCTCACCGATTGCGCGCTGGCGACGCTGCGCTATGGCGAAAGCCGCGCCTTCGCCGCCTTCGCCGCCCGCGCCGTGCGCACCAACGGCCACGCCTTGCAGAACGCGGAGGTGGTGATGCTCGGCCTGATCGAGGCGATGGTGGACCGCATGGCGGATGTGCTGGAGCGGATCGGCAACGAGATCGACGGCATTTCGCGCAGCATCTTCCGGGCGAAAGCGGCGCGCTCCAACAAGAAGCAGCAGGACCTGCAGTCGCTGATCGAGCAACTGGGGCAGAAGGGCGATTTTCTTTCCGGCATCCGCGAAAGCCTGGTGTCCGTGACGCGGCTGGTCGCCTATCACGCCGCCACCGAAAATCCCGGTCGGAAAAGCGGCAAGGAAGCGCGCCAGATGATCAAGCTGCTCGGCCGCGACGCCACCTCGCTCGGCGACCACGCCGCCTTCCTCTCCGGCAAGATCAACTTCCTGCTGGACGCGACGCTCGGGCTGATCAATCTCGAACAGAACCAGATCATCAAGATCTTCACCGTCGCCTCGGTGGTGTTTCTGCCGCCGACGCTGGTGGCCTCGGTCTATGGCATGAATTTCCAGCTGATGCCGGAACTGCAGTGGAGCCTCGGCTATCCCTGGGCGATCCTGCTGATGATCGCATCTGCGGCGCTGCCGTTTCTGTATTTCAAGCGGCGGGGGTGGTTGTGAGCGGTGCGGCTTCGCAAGGTGAGGTATCGCTAAAATACAACCTAACGCCGCACAAGAGTTTCGCAAATGCTGCAAGCCGCCTATCATGAGCCGACCGTCGGAAGAGAATCGCTTTTGATCCGGCGGCCGGGGGCGGAGATCTGCTCTCCCTCTGTCTGGGACACGACATACTGACGTCATCACCGCCTTTACAGGATATATCGATGGGCAAGATCAGACTTTATGAGGGCTTTTTGCCCGCCAGTAATTTTCTCGACAAATCCAGCTTCCGCTTGAGAGAACACGACGCAGACGAGATGCTGTTTTCTGACAAGCGCGGCGCGCATGTCGAGATCCAGGGCAAGGATTTCGCCTATAGTAAGGGCGAACTCATCGACGGCACGATCACCGCCATGCAGATCTACGACAAGCACGGCGACATGACCCTCAGCGCTCGCAATATCAGCATCAAGAGCGACGTTTTCAGCTTTTACTATGATCGCGATGGTTCCTGGGCCTTCGATTACGTCCATTCGCTGGGCAAGGACACTGTCATCGGATCCTCAGGCGACGACATGGTGGTGGGCGACGATCAGGATGACGTGCTGTATGGAAAGGGCGGAGACGACGGTCTTTACGCGCAGTTCGGCACTGACACCCTACATGGCGGGCGTGGAGACGACCGCTTCTACTTCAACTATCGAAAATTCGATGACGCGGTGATCGCCGACTTCGAAGATATAGGCACGGTTCAGGATGAGATGGTCATCAGCAACTATATGTATCAACACATGAAGGTTCAGCAGGTCGGCAAAGACACCGTGTTGCATTTCGACAAACACGACGTGACCCTGCTCGATTTCAAGGCCAAGGATATCGACAGAGGCGATTTCGATTTCTCGCCCAGCTATGGCTAGCCCAACCGATCACACTTGTATTTTCAGATTGTCGGCAGACGGCTGAATGATGTGGGCGCTGCGCTTTCGTGCGCGTCATGCCCCCGACCAGGGTGGCGACATGCTGCATGCGAAAACCGCGGCGCCCGCATCATTGCCTGAGATCGGCGGACGATCTTCGAGAGAGAAAAACTACTAACGAGAACAAAGTTCGATGGCGAAGATCAATATTTACGAGTCATACTGGCCAGCCAAATCCACATTCAACGAAGAATATTTCCATCTCCATTACAAAAGTAAAAATGAAATACTATACACAGACGGCAGCGGCGCATTCATAGAAATGAGAGGCGATGAATTCCGTTTTTCAGGCGACCGACTTGTTGCCGGGACAATAAAATCCATCGAAATTGACACCCAAGGCGGAAACATCGCCCTTGAGGCGAAGAATCTCAATGTAACGAGCAGCGTGTTCAATTTCTATTTTGACCATGGCGGCGTCTCCGCATTTGACTATGTGCACACTTTAGGCCGCGATGTCATTGTCGGCTCGAGCGGTGACGACATATTGCGGGGCGGCGACAAAAACGACCGGATTCTCGGAAAAGCGGGCGACGATTATTTCCTGGCGGAACGTGGCGTCGATACTTTTGGCGGCGGAGGCGGCGCAGATGTGTTCTGCCTGACTTTCCGGCAATTTGGCGCCGTTGTGATCAATGACTTTGATGACGTTGGCACCGTGCAGGACACAATGATTGTCAGCCGATGGATGTATCGCGCCATGGATATCGAACAGGTTGGTCAGAACACTGTGCTGCATTTCGCAGAGCAAGAGGTGACCCTGCTCGACTTCAGGGCCAATAATATCGACAAGGGTGACTTCGATTTCGAACCGGCCTTCGGCTAAAACGATACTTCACTGACGGACCGATTGCGCGGCTTTCAAAAACAAAAGCGGCGACTCTAGCGTCATACAAAGGGAGGCTGACGCCCTCTCTCCCCAAATATTGACGAAACCAAATTTTCATGTCCTATTCTTTTTATGATTTACTAACACAACAAGCAAAAGAGGGAGGGCGTTATCATGAGCATCGAGGTCCGTCACGACTATCCAGGCCTGATTATCAACGTCGTGGATCAAGCGATCAGTTTAGATTTCGAGATCGCCGACGGGGATGTCACCTACTATCTCAACGGCAACGACGTGATCTTCGCGCAGACGACGTTCGACAATTTCATCAATGCGCGCGCGGGTGACGATTACGTGGCCACGGGTGACGGCGACGACACCGTCTATGGCGGCGGCGGCGACGACGAGCTGATCGGCGGCGGCGGCTCCGACATGATCAGCGGGGAGACCGGCGGCGACATGATCTATGGCGACGACGGCGACGATGAACTTCATGGCGGCGGCGGCGACGACGAGATGTTCGGCGGCGCCGGAGCCGACCGTCTGTTCGGCGAAACCGGCGACAACAGGCTCTCGGGCGACGACGGCGACGACACGGTGGTGGGCGGCGGCTCCAACGACGTCCTGTCCGGCGGCGACGACGACGACAACATGCGCGGCAACCAGGGCGACGACGCCCTGTTCGGCGACGCCGGCGACGACGTCATGCGCGGCAGCGAAGGCGCCGACTATCTCAGCGGCGGCGACGGCGCCGACGAATTGCGGGGCGGCAAGGACGACGACATTCTCGAAGGCGGCGCCGGCGTCGATCAGCTGCGCGCCAGCTTCGGCGACGACGAACTGGTCGGCGGGCTCGGCGCCGATATTCTGGGCAGCGGCAGCGGCGCGGACGAATTCGGCTATTACGAGGCGGGGGATTCCGGGGTGGGCGCCGCCAAGCGCGATACGATCACCGATTTCACCCAGGGTCTCGATTATTTCTATCTCACCGATCTCGACGCCAAGACGGGCGGCGGCGACGACGACTTCACCTTCATCGGAACCAAGGCCTTCACCGCCGCCGGCCAGATCCATGTCAAGCAGAGCGGCGCCGACGTGCTGATCGAGTTCAACCTCGACGCCGACAAGACGGCGGAAATGTCGATCCTGGTGCAGAACCAGAAGGCGTCCGCCTTCGACGCCGGCGATTTCGCGCTGTAGACGCGGCCAAGGGCGGCGGCGCGTCGCCCAGAGAGGCGCCGCCCGCCTCACCGACGGCGAAGGCCGCTGCTCAATCCTCGAGCGCCCCGCCCGGCTTGCGCGGCTTGTTGGACAGCGTGGTCGAGGCGATCTTCATCAGATTGTCGCCGCGGCGGACGAAGCGGGCGGCGACGCGGGTGACGATGGTTCCGTCGACGGGGGCGTGGACGGCGATGTCGTTCTCCGGGAAGCCGGGGTGGAGATGATGGTGGCGAGGCGGTCGCCCGCCTTCACCTCGTCTCCAAACGTCCTTTCGAACAGCACCGTGCCGGCTTTCGGCGCGTCGATCATCTGCACATAGTCGAGGCCGGCGACGGGGCCGGTGAAGGTCTCGCGGCGAACGGGTTCGCCGGAGACGACACCGCGGCGTTGCAGGAAGGCCATCAGGCCCTCAGCATCGCTGGCGGCGAGATCGGGGCGGACGTCGCGCAGGCCGCGGAACTCCATGGTCAGCGAAATGCGGCCGTCGTGCCAGGCGCCGCGCGCGCCGAGAGCGCCGGCCTTCCAGGCATGGGTGACGGCTTCCTCGAAGGCGGTCGAACCGCCGTCGGAGAGCAGAACGGCCTCGAGGCCGAAACTTTCGGCGAGATCCATCGCCTCGGGCCAGAAAGAGGCTTCGAGATAAGCGTAGAGCTGGCTCTCGTCGTCGCAATGCAGATCGAGCACCAGATCGGCGCCGAGGGCGAGATGCAGCAGCCTGCGCTTGAGCTGGTCGGCGGCGGACGAGGCTTCGATCCGGTCGAGCAGGGTCTCGCGGTCTTCGAGCGCGATCAGCGGGTAGTCGCGGTTGAAATTGGCGCGGCTGGCGATCTCGAAACGGCCCTGCAATTCGCCATGCAGCCATTGGCTGGCGCCGATCGGATTGCATTTGGGCACGATCACCACGTCGCCGAGAAGGCGGCCTTCGCCTTCGGCGGCGCGGAGCGCGGGAATGAAGGCGTGCAACGCCGCGACGCCGGGCAATTCGCCGGCATGCAGCGCCGCCTGGATATAGACTTTGGATGCGTTGGGGTCAGACCCCGTGAAGGAAAGAACCGGGATGCGCCATTCTCCGGCGACGTCGTCGGCGATCACGATTTCGGATGTCTGCATGGTCTGGCTCCCGTCTTGATGCGGGGCCTATGTGCCGGGTTTCGGGCGCGCTGGCAATAGGATGGGATGGCTCGGTGCGCATGGCGCCGATTGGCGGGGGCTTTGCTCGCGCCGCATGCGGCGCTCCTCGGCGCCGTGCCGGGATCTGTTCAACGCGCGACCGACGCCGATGCGCCGCCGGGGTCTTCGCTGGGCCGGAAAAATCCGCTCAGTGCTTCTTGGACTTGGAGCCGCTTCGGCGCTTGCGCGGATGGTCGTCGGCGTCGGTCCAGCGCTCGTAGCGCACGCCGGTGAAGAGCAGGATCCGCGCTTCGCCGGTCTGGTCCCGCATGCGTTTCGGCTGTTTGGCCAGCCATGTGTCCAGTCTAATCACTTCTGCCATTCTCTTCTCCATCAACTGGATCGAGACGGATGAACTGGGAATGATCTCATCCTGCCGCACCAGGCAGACGCTTTCCGTCGCCGCGAGGGCTCCGGACATATGCGCCTTTCTCCTTTCATCAGCCGCGTCGGGCGTCAATTCGACGTCCGAAGCGCTTTTTAGTTCCACGAGATACACGATGGATCGCGAAGGTTAACGCGACCTTATGATTTGCGATCACACCATGGCATAGTTAACATCGGCTTAACGGGCGCACAAACGATTTCAACGGCTTGATTTTCACGAGGACGTCAGTGACGGCGAACGCCGCGCGGCAGCCGCGCTTCGAACGGCGCGGTGGCGGCAGAGACGGGAAAACGGCCGGCGCGGGGCGGCGCAAGCCGTCGGGCGCGTTTTTTCGACGGTTGCCGTTCAGTGAGAAGGAGTCGGCGCCTGCGCCTGCACGGCCGGGCTCTGGGCGGCGAACAAGGAATAGTCTTCCTTGAAGGCGGCGTCGACCGCGCGGCTGATTTCGAGATCGAACACGTCCCAATAAGCTTCGAAAAAATTGAAGCCGTAATTGGCCTGGATGATGGCGCTGATGAAGGCGGTCGCGGCCGTTTCGTGCAGGGCGTCGCCGCGCATGGCGGTCACGCAGGTGACGACCGCCTTGCGATAGGAAGCGCAACGCTCGCCGGACCATTTGTCGAGCAGGAACTCGCCGGCTTCGCGCGTGGTGCGGATCTTGGCGATCTCCTTGCCGCTGCGCCGATCAAAGAGAACGACGCCCATCTTCCACAATCCGCTGATCATGGAGCCACCCCATCGGTTATTTCCATCAAGGATAGCTGTTTAAGCTTGCCCGAAAATGCTCCCGAAAATGATCAGGCGCGGCCGGGCTCGCCGATGCTGTCGCCATAAGCCCAGTAGGGGAAATCGGCCTCGATCAGTTCCTGCGCGGCGCGAGAGATCTCGGCGTCGAAATCGTCCCAGAACGCATCGAAGACATTGATCTCGTAGCGCGCCTCGACGGCGGCGCTGACGAAGGTCGCAGCGGCGGCGGCGTGCGGGATCTGTCCCTTGAGAGCCTGGGCGCAGGCGCGCACGGCGCGCAGATAGGCGTCCTTGCGCTCGCGACCCCAGCCGGACAACAGAAACTCGGCGGCGGCCCGCGTATCGGTGATCCTGACCGTGCGGCCGTCGAGACCCGCGCCGCCCAAGAGAACCCCACTTTGCCACATATGTCTCGTCATCGCTTCAATCTCACAATTCGCATCCCGCCGGATGTAGCGCGCCAAGCTTGCGCGGGCTGAGACGGCGCCAGTGCGAGATCTTGCAATGCCGGGATTTCGAGCGGGTCCGCGGTCGATGGTTAACGGCCTGTAAACCGTTTGCAGGTAGCCTTTCCGAAATGGGACAAGTATTGCGTAGAGGGCGCCCAGGTGTCTGACGGATTTCGTGATTTGAAGGTCCGCCGCTGACGCGGACCAAGGATGTCGTGCTGATGGCCACCGTGTCGAGCTTCGAGGCCATGCCGCATCCGGGACGCAACGACGTCAGGCAGTTTTCCGAACTGTTCGAACCGGTGTTCCGGGCCTCGAGCCTGGAAGCGCAGCGCAACGCCGCCGCCGCGCTCGCCCGCTCGCCGCATGTGCCGCGCAGCGTCGCCTGGTTTCTCGCCACCCAGCCGATCGCGGTGGCCGCGCTGTTTCTCGGCGCCTCCCCTACCCTGGACGACGACCTGTTGATCGCCGCCGCCCGCCTGAAGGGTCGCGACCACGCCAAGGCCATCGCCGCCCGACCCAATCTCTCGGTGAAAGTGGTGGATGCGCTGGTGGCGCTGCATCAGGGCCTGCCCGAGCGCGACGTGGGCGCGCGGAGCGAGGCGGACGCTCCCTCGCAAACCACCGGCGACAGCCGCCTGGCGCGCGAGGAGACGCTGCGTCAGACGCTGAAATCACTGGTGGCCCGCGACGCGCTGACCCGCGACGAAGAGAGCGAGGACGCCGCCGCCGAGCGCGAAGAGGCGCTGCTGATGCGCTTCGCCCGCCTTCGCGAAGCCAAGGCGTTCTCCCGCATGCTCTCGCACTGCCTGGGTTCGAGCGTCTGGCTCACCAACCGCATCATGCTCGATCTCTCCGGCCTGCAGCTCGCCACCGCGCTCAAGGCGCTCGGTCTGCATGACGGCGAGACCCGTTTCGCCTTGACCCAATTCTATCCGCATCTCGCGGGCGGCGACATCGAAGGCGCGCGCGCCGACGGTGTGGTCGCCGGCCTCGACGCCGAGGAATGCGCCGAGCGCGTCGGCGTCTGGATCCGCGCCGACGCCTATACCCAGGGAGCGGCGGAAGAGGCCGCCGCCAACGCCAACGCCGCCGCCCCGAGGCGGTTCAGAGCGAGCGACAGGCGCGCGGCGGGGTGAGCCGCCACAGCGTAAGCCAGTCGTTCGAACGCTCCGGCGCGCTGACATCCTGTCCATCGACAGCTGCTACATATCCGGTATATTGCCAGATATCTGGATCGAAGAAAAATTATATCGCTAGGCTTGGTGGGTCGTATTGCGGATCACTACTATTAGTGTTAAGTACGAAAGAACTCTCGCAAAAAATATGCCGCCCCGCGCTTAGCGTTTCAAGGACGATTGTCCGCGTTATAGCAGAGGGCTAAAGTCTCTTACTGCAGGTGATAGCAAACAGCGCCAAGAGGGCGAAAATGTTGAAAACCCTAATAAAATTTCCGCTTATATTAGTTCTTTTGGCGTCAGGAATATATTTGATACTCTATGTGAGACGCAAGATACACGCCATAACAGAGAGCACACAATACGACAAACCCATCCTCACGCAACCGGAAAGAGACATTATTATAGACATGAGTTGCACTAAAATTAATTTATATTATAAATATCTACGACAAGAGATTGAGAGGGAGGATCAAATAACTCATCAAAGATTGACTTGGTCGATGACGTTCCAAGGTTTCTTGATAAGTGCGCTGGCTGCTCTGATGGCGCTGTCTTGGGATGGCCCCGTGGAAATCGTGATACTTCGCAAGCTCTCCTTGATGGCAATTTCGATTATTGGCTTACGAGTGGCTATCTTGTCCTTTGCGGGGATACAAGCATCCCGCAAGTCCATCGAATTGACCAAACTAAACTGGGATATACGGAATAAGATTTGGGGACTTTATCCCAATTTCGCTCCACAACCTTGCGGTCAGAACGGTGTTTTTTCGACAGGCACCCAATTTACAACAGAAATTCCAAAACACTTCATATATATGTGGACCCTGTTTTTATTCGGGTACGTATCTATAGGCTACATCACGGATGTTTTACCCTGCGCTGATGCAGGCGATGCTCTTCAATGTGTTTGGAAGAATATTGGAGCGGGCAAAACGTCGCCTGATACCCTGTAGTATCGGCGCTCGGCTTGTGTTGTGGGCATCGTCTCATCACAAAACAAAACGCCGCCCATGGGCAGGGAATGCCATGGACGGCGCCGGTCAGAAATGAAGTCCGAAGGCTTCGGTGATCCTCTACATCCACACTGCGACAGTTTTGCGATGCAAAAGTAAAAATCCGACAGAAGACACGGGCATGGATCGCGCGCCGGAGAGCGGCTCGCGGCCGGCGGACGCCGATCAGAAGATGCGCAGGCGGCGATGTTCGATGTCGTCGCGGGCCTCGCGCGAGGCGGCGATCACCGAGAAGGCGAAGGTGGCGATGAACATCGCCGAGATCAGGCTGGCGAACAGGGCGAGCACGAATGTCATGGTCATATCCTCGTCAAAAAGGATCTTGTCCGGCGTGAAGCGCGTCGGGGTGATGATTTTCCGGATGTTTTGTCTCGGCCGGACGCATCGTCCAATTCTTGCGGACCAGCCCTGAAGTCTGGATTCACCATGACAGACTCAGATTGCCAGCCGGTTGAAGAAGATGGTTAACCGACGGTGAATCCACCCCCTCGCCTCTCCCCGCCTGACCGGCGATGCGGATTCTTGATCGGCGTCAGTTTGAGAAGTTGCAATTTCGCAACATCGCGCGATATCCCCGAAATCGCATTTAGAGGTCTCTAATCTATTGATCTAGAGCAACGAAAGCCGTGGCGATGGGCGGATAGTGCGGCCGTGACACACGATGCGGGCCCGCCCTGGGGCGTCTGGCGCGGACCCCTCGCAACGGAAGGAAAAAGACCATGTCTCACGCTCACGTCGCGCCGCTTCTGGCCGCTCTCGCCACCGCCGCCCTGCTCGGCGGCATGCCGGCCAAGGCCGCCGACCTCACCGCCGCGCCCGATGTCGCGCCGGAAGCCCAGGCCGATGTCGCCGCGGCCTTCAGCCCCTGGCAGGTCCGCCTGCGCGCCCTCGGCGTGCTGCCGACCGACTCGGGCGATGTGGACGGCATCGCAGGCTCCGACCTCAGCTACACCGACAGCGTGATTCCGGAACTCGACATCAGCTATTATTTCACCAAGAACATTTCGGCCGAACTGATCCTCGGCACGACCCATTCGTCGATCCATGGCGACGGCTCGGTCAAGGGTCTCGGCAAGGTCGGCAAGACCTGGATCCTGCCGCCGACCCTGACCGCGCAATATCACTTCACCAATTTCGGCGCGTTCCAGCCCTATCTCGGCGCCGGCGTCAACTACACGATCTTCTACAACCAGGATTCCGCCGGCGCGATGACGGACATCAAGGTCAAGAACGCCTTCGGCGTGGCGCTGCAGGCCGGCTTCGACTACATGATCGACGAACATTGGGGCGTGAACGCCGACGTGAAGAAGATCTTCCTGCGGCCGGACTGGGAAGGCGTGGCGGGCGGCGCGGCCGTCAAGGGAACAGCCAAGCTCGATCCCTGGCTGATCGGCGGCGGCGTCACCTACCGCTTCTGATCCGCGCGGGCAGTTTGGCCGCATAGGCATGAAGGCCCCCTTCGATGCGCGCCCCGGCAAGGGGCGCGCATCGATCATTCGAGGGCGAAGCGCTGGACGACGCCGCGATCAGAAAATGAAATCGCCGGCGTCGAGTTCGGCCTTCTGGGTGTTCCGGATCAGGAGTTGGTCCGACCCCGCCGTAATGACGACGTCGCCTCCGACATTGGCGGCGTGATTGTTCTTGAGATCCGCGATGTCGGCGATCGCCGACCAGCCGCTGACGTCGATACGGTCGACTTCGTCGGCATAGTCGCCGATCCTGTCCTGTCCGTCGCCGGAGACGAACACGAACGTATCGCCGCCCCCGCCGCCGATCAGCGCATCGGCGCCTTTGTTGCCGTAGAGCTGGTCGGCGCCCGCCGCGCCCTTGAGAATATTGTCGGCGCCATTGCCGCGCAGGACATTGGCGAGCTTGTTGCCGACGCCGCTGATGTCGCCTGCGCCGATGAGGATCAACTGCTCGACATTGGCGCTGAGCGAATAGCTGACATAGGAGCGCACCGTATCGCTTCCCTGCCCGGCTTTTTCACCCAACACCAGATCCGCCCGATCGGTGGTCAGGGTGTCGTTGCCGGCGCCGCCCATCAGATTGCCGTCGAGCACGCCTTTCACGCCGTTGAAACTGTCGTCGCCCGCGCCGAGCAGGACATCGCCGACCAGCACGCCGCTGTTGGCCACGCGGGTGTCGCCGGCCTCGGTGTAGATCGCGGCGACGTCGGACACGATCTTGCCGCGGTTGACGATGGTGGAATTGTAGCCGGCGTCCGGCGTGTCGTAGACGCCGTAGGAGGCGTAGATGACCCCGGAGGCCTGATTGACGATGGTGTCTTCGTTGCCGGAGCCGGAAATGCCCGAACCGTCGATCGCGGTGATCACGCCGCGATTGTCCACATGGTTCGAGTTGCCGTCGAGCCGAATTCCGACAGTGTCGCCGGCGACCACGCCGCGATTGACGAAATTGCTGTCGCCGCCGCCGAGCGCCGCGCCGGTCGCGCCGCTCACCATGGCGTCTTCGCCGATCCAGACTGACGTCTTGGACCCGAGCAGGTTCAGCCCCGCGACGCCCGCTGACACATCGCCGAGCACGGAGACGGAGATCCTGTTGACGCTATCGGCGGCGGAGATGCCGAAGCCAGACTTGGTGGCGGAGATGGTCGCATTCGCCACGAGCGTATAATCTTCATTCGACAAGGTCGCCGCATAGGTCGATGTCAGATTTCCAGTAATCCTTCGCGTCATTACATCGTCCTCTGGTGTTTTTCGCCGTCACGAGATCGTCTTCATAACGATTCCACTATCGGGACGGTCGTCCAGCGGCATTCATACATTAAATACTATTTTCATTCGGTTAATTTTTACCAGTCCGAAGCGCCGTCGCCCAATGCGGGCGGCCCTTGGCCTCGGCGATTTTGGCTGCGGCCTCGCAATCATAGGGCAGGCGGCGGAAGGTCACGTCCCAGTCCGCATCCCGCCGTTCGATCACCGCATAGGCCGCATGCGGCGACCCCGCCTCGACCTTGTGCGGATGGGGTTGGTCGTCGTCATAGGCGGGGCAGCCGACCGAGCCGGGATTGACGATCAATCGGCCGTCGGAAAGCCGCGCCATTCGGGCGAGATGGGTGTGGCCGCAGAGGATCAACGATTGGCTCACGCCTTCGGCGAAGGTCTCCACCTCGGCGAGAGGACGGGCATGCACGATGCCGTCGGGCGAGACGGTCTCCAGCCAATAGATCATGTCGCTCTGGGGCGTGGCGTGGCAGAGGAACACCTCGTCCCGCCAGACGCGCGAAAACGGCAGGCTGGCGAGCCAGGCGTGATGGGCGGGCGCGAGCTCGTGCCAGCAATCGGCCTCCCATTCATGCAGGTCGGCGGGATCTCCGCGCAGGTAACGATCGTGATTGCCCGAGACCGACACCATGTCGCGGGCGAGAATGAGATCGGCCGTGCGCGCCGCTTCCAGGGGGCCCGAGAGGTGATCGCCGAGATTGAGGATGTCGGACACGCCTTGCGCGTCGATGTCGGCCAGCACCGCCTCCAGCGCCAGCGCATTGCCGTGGATGTCGGCGATGACGGCGAAGCGCATCACGAGCCGCGATAGGTGGAGTAGCCGAAGGGCGAAAGCAGCAGCGGCACGTGATAATGCAGCTTGGGATCGGCGACGCCGAACCGGATGGGAATCATGTCGAGAAACAGCAGATCCGGCAGTTTCTGTCCGGTCATCTTCAGATAGGCGCCGGCATGGAACACGAGTTCATACTGGCCGCGGGTGAACTGCTCCTCGGGCAGGATCGGCCCGCCGTCGACGCGGCCGTCGGCATTGGTGCGGACGGTTTTCAGATATTCGCGCACCTCGTCCTGGATCCGGAAGACATCGATCATAACGCCCTTGGCCGGAAGGCCGAGCGCGGTGTCCAGAACATGGGTGGTGAGGCCTGCCATCAAGAAATCTCCGATATCGTAAAGGGCGTTTGGTAGAAATATTCCTCAAGGTTAACGCCCGGCCCCTGCCTGTCAACCACGAGAAAGTCGCAAACCTCGCCGAGCGCCATCAGAGGGTGGTGCCAGAGGCCGGCCGGATAATTGACGCCCTGGTCGCCCCGCGCCAGAAACACCTGGGGAACGCCCGGCTTGCCGCCCTCGTCGGCGGCGACCACCACCAGCCAGTCTCCGCCCGAAAGCGGCTGGAAGCTCTGGCTCCCGAACGGATGTCGCTCCATCATGTCGACACTGTAGGGCAGGCGCCGCGGCTGGCCGCGAAAAATGTTGAAGATCACCTCCGCCCCTCGCCCAGGGCTTCCGCCCGGCCGAGCCCGTGATGCCGCTCGGTGGTTCCGCCATTGATGAGGCGCATCTTGGCGGGTGAAATTTCGATGACCTGGCCATAGGGCGCGAAGGCTTCCGTGGTGAGCGGGCGGATGGGGAGGATCTGGGGCAATGGGAGGGTCCTTATGGGTGGAAGCATCATTTCAGGGATTCCCGCTCTGATGGGTGACGGCGCGCTCCGCCCCTCACCCCCTGCCGGGCACGCCGTCAGCGCTCATATCGGCCGGGCTTCTCCGAGAATTCGCGATCTTGAGGCGGGAGGGATATCGCCCGGTGTCAGGAGATGAATGGATGTTCCCTCGAGAAGCCGCTCCAGAGTATCGTGGAGACCGCCGAGCGTCAGAAGCGTCGAGCCGGCGAGGTCATCCACCAGAATATCCAGATCGCTGTCCTCGCGGTCCTCGCCTCGCGCCACCGAGCCGAAGACGCGCGGATTGGCGGCGTTGAAACGGCGCACAGCGTCGCGGATGGCTTGGCGGTTGGCGTCGAGGCGGTCGGACGGTTTCATCGGGCGATCCCTTTCGAGGCGATGATAGCGCGGGGAGATCTGGTTTTGAAGGGCGGAGTTCGGCATCCATCAAAGGCGACCGAGGGTCGAGGGGCGCATGCCCCCAAACGCAAAAACGCCAGCCGCGGGGGCTGGCGTTTCGCATGTCACGTCCGTGGCGCCGATCAGGCGGCGGCGGAGGCTTCGGTGGCGACTTCCGCGATGGTCTTCAGGACCTGGGAAGCGATCTGGTAGGGGCAGCCCTGGGAGTTCGGGCGGCGATCTTCCAGATAGCCCTTGTAGTCGTTCTTGATGAAGGAGTGCGGCACGCGGATGGAGGCGCCGCGGTCGGCCACGCCCCAGGAGAACTTGTTCCACGGAGCCGTCTCGTGCTTGCCGGTCAGGCGCAGATGGTTGTCCGGACCGTAGACGTCGATATGCTCTTTCCAGTTCTTGCCGAAGGCGGCCATGAGCGCTTCGAAATAGGCCTTGCCGCCGGTTTCGCGCATGAACTTGGTGGAGAAGTTGCAATGCATGCCCGAGCCGTTCCAGTCGGTGTCGCCGAGCGGCTTGCAATGGAATTCGACGTCGACCGCATACTTTTCGCAGAGGCGGAGCAGCAGGTAGCGGGCGAGCCAGATTTCGTCGGCGGCCTTCTTGGAGCCCTTGCCGAAAATCTGGAATTCCCACTGGCCCTTGGCCACTTCGGCATTGATGCCTTCATGGTTGATGCCGGCTTCGAGGCAGAGGTCGAGATGTTCTTCGACGATTTCGCGGGCGATGTCGCCGACGTTGGAATAGCCGACGCCGGTGTAATACGGACCCTGCGGCGCGGGGTAGCCGTTCTCCGGGAAGCCGAGCGGACGGCCGTTCTGGTAGAGGAAATATTCCTGCTCGAAGCCGAACCAGGTGTCGGCGTCGTCGAGGATCGTGGCGCGGCTGTTGGACGGATGCGGGGTGACGCCGTCGGGCATCATCACTTCGCACATCACGAGAGCGCCGTTGGTGCGGGCCGGATCGGGATACAGAGCGACGGGCTTCAGCACGCAATCCGAGGAATGACCTTCGGCTTGCATCGTGGACGAGCCGTCGAAGCCCCAGAGCGGGAGCTGTTCAAGCGTCGGGAATTCGGCGAATTCCTTGATCTGCGTCTTGCCGCGCAGGTTCGGAACCGGCTTGTAACCATCCAACCAGATATACTCGAGCTTATACTTTGTCATGTCCATCTCTCGTAAAGTGACTGCGCGCGTCCTGGCGCAACCGTAGTTCAGATCCGCCGGCACGCCCGGGGCTCGAAAAACAGGAATGCAGGTTTCGTGCCAGTTTCAGGCTGCATGCTCGCGGACCGCGAAAATGCGGCGTTTCGACGCCATTCGGTTAAGCTTTTTGCGCCAGACTGACGGAACTTACGGCTCCCGGGCGGTGTTTCTGCTTAAAATTTGGCGGAAAAAGAGATGCCGCCCAGAAAAACGCCGCGGCAAGCCCAGGAACCGGTCAGACTCTGATAATTTTTTGGGCGTTTTGCTGTTTTTATGTGCAAACATGTGAAGTTTCTGTTACAACCAAGATCCGGGCTCCCTGGAGCTCATGGAGGAAAGCGAGGCAGTAGCATGACAACGGGCATGATCCGGGAATCGGCCACGATCTACCAATTCCCCAAGAGAAATATTCGCGATCAACGCTTTGGCGCCAATGTTCCCAAGGTGGTGATCATGGAGAGCGGCGCGAGCTGGTATCACGAAGACGCCATCCGCGAAGCCGACGAGACGCGCAAGCAGTGACCTCCGCCTGACGCGAGACCCGCGCCCGCGAAAGATGTCGCGGGCGGAGAGCGATGCTGCGCGCTCCGGGGTCTATTCCCGCGACGCGCAATGGCGTTGGAGGATCCAATTCGACCCGTTGCGCATATCTGACGCGGCCTACGGTTCTGCGACCTGCGCCTTATTCACGAATGCAAGCGCCAGTCCCGCCATGATTTCCATCTGACAACAGAAATGGCGCATGCTGAAGCAATGGCGTATCGCCACGCGCTCCGGAGCGGAGATTTCACCATAAGCGCCGCCGCCAGTGAAGATGATGCTGTCGGTCTCCGCGATTTCGGCCAACTGGCGCAACTGCCGCATCTGCAGATCGGTCGCCGCCGAACTTCCGCCCAGAACGATCACCTTGATGCGGTTTCGTTTGGCGAGCCGGGCGATCTCGTAGACCGGCAACTGCGCGCCCGTATAGAGCGGGTCGAAGCCGTGGCTCTGCGCCAGACGGCAGGCCGGCGAGGGCGCCGATCTCATGAAGCTCCCCGAACGGCGTGGCCACGAGCATCTTCAAGCGAACGGGCGCGGCCGGATGGCCTGGCGCCGCTCCCGACCTCAGCAGGGAGACGAGGGCCGAGGATACGAGATGCTCCGCGGCCACGCTGATCTGGTTGGAAGCCCACAGATCGCCGACCCTGCGCATGAGCGGCAGCGCATAGAGAAGAACGAAATCGCCGATATCGAATTCGTTGGAACAGATCCAGAGCTTGCGCCGCACCCCGTCTATGTCGAGGGCGCGCGCCAGTTCGAGCGTCTCCTCGATCCGCTCGCGCCCGCCGCGTTCGCGGCCCTCGATCCGATCCAGCGCGCGATCGAGGGCCGCGGCATCAGACGCTTCGGCGCCAATTTCTCCCGTAGCGGCCGCATCCAGCCGCCGCAACATCACGAGCCGGACGAGATCGTCGATACCGAGATGTTCGTCATCCGAGCGCTGCGCCTCGGCAAACTCCGCAGGGGCGCGGAACAAGTCCCGGCTTTGCGGCCATGCGACCATCGAAGACTTCACACCATGGCTCCAGGCGGCGAAGATATCGCTCCAGCCATCGGCGGCGGTCTCGTCGCAGGGGCCGATATCGGCGACATCAGGCGGCGACATGAAATTCATGCGAGCAGCCCTAGCCTTATCGACGTTGAAATCAGGTGCATTCTGTTCGAGCAGTTCAGTTTGGCCATGCTCGAGCGGATGTATTCGTTGACCGTATGCTCCGACAAATCCAGAATGATGCCGATTTCGACCGACGTCTTCCCCTCGCTGATCCAGCGCGTCACTTCGAGCTCCCGTGTCGTCAAAGGCTCGAAACTCCGTCTCGACGCCGAAGCGTGGATCGGGGCCTGCTGCAATTGCATCCATGCAAATGGCGCCCCATCGATTTTCGCGATCCAGATCAGCAGTTTCAGCGGCGGAAAGTGATCGGGAAACACCGGCACGAGCGATACGAGATCATCGCCGCGCAGAACGGCGATGGCGGGAGCGCCGGAGCGCTGATCGATCGCCCTGTAGACGTCGAGCGCGGCGGCCACCTCGGGCGAATCCATGCATGCGGCAACAACCGACCAATCTCCCCGCACGAAAGCGTCGGCGTCGCCCATCAAGGCCGCCAGCAGGCCATCGTGATCCGAAAATGCCGGCAGGTCGAACAGCGCCACCAGGGCGTCCCTATTCTGCTCCGCCAGAGTTTTCACGCGCTGAGCGAATTGATCGAAACTGCAGTTGATATCTTGGGCGCCGAGCTTGCAGGACAGTGTCGTTTCTCCCATTCACCTGGGCTCCCCCTCAAATTGAGGGGGTTTACGAAGACAGAAAATCAAGCGATGTTTATTTACGAATAAGGGTCGGGAATACTGGAGTTAACCAGCATGCGGCGGCACTTTCCCGACCCTTATTCTAACACCAGGCCTGGTCGCCGAAAAAGAATACCTTACGGGAGACGCTACGGCGGCGTATCTTCTCTCGTTCTACGGGGTTATATTCGGTTTTCTTCCATCGACAACTGAAATTAGCAAAAAGCCTATCTCATACAATCAGAATCTACATTAGAAACACTGGAAATACATAATTGTGACGTCAATGTTAAATGGCTGAAATCACGGAGCTAAATGAAAAATTTCACCTAAGGTGAAACTTGCACGCCGGAAGATTCCGCCTCACCTCGCCTAATTCTGCTGCAAACTGATTCGAGCAATCTGTTTGCTGTCATGTGTTTTCAGATCCATTGTTCTTATTGTTATCATCTCATTTCTCCGTATTTTTTACGGTATCGAATCTGCATCGCTTTGCCCTCGCCAATCCGTATTGCATCACGGGCAATGACCTGTCGAAACCGGGAATGTCGTCGTCGACGTCCGGGCGTCTTTCGGTGGAGCAAATGGAGCTTTTCGCAGAGCCGTCGAACGGTTAGTGTGATCGTCTCTCACGTTTCGGGACATCATAGAGGAAAGCCGGCCTCTCCGCCGCATCCTCAGCCTTTAAGACAGAAAGCCCTTTCATGCGCACCGACGCCTCGTTGAAACCCGTGCTGGCCGCCGCTCTCGGCGTCGGACTGTTTTCGTTGCTCGACGCCATGATGAAGCTGATCGCCAGCGCCTATCCGCTCGCCCAGACGACGGGGCTGCGTTATGCGGCGGGCGCGGCGGCGGCGATCGTCTATTACGCGCTGACGGTGGGCCGGCCGCCCTCCTGGGCGGCGGTGATCCGCAGCCTGCCGCGCGCCGCCTGCATTCTGCTGGCCGGCACCTGTTTCTTCTTCGCGCTGTCGCGGCTGCCCTTGATCGACGCCATCGCCCTCAGCTTCCTGTCGCCCTTGTTTCTCGGCCTGTTTTCCTGGGCGCTGCTCGGCGAAAAGCTGCGGATCTCGACGATCGGCGCCATGCTGGTCGGGCTCGCCGGCGTGTTCGTGATCGCGCAGGGCCATCGGTTGGGCGAGAACAAGGCTTTCGAAATGCTGGGGTTTCTCGCCGCCATCGCCACCGCCGGCTTCTATGCGCTGTCGATGGTGCTGACGCGCAAACAGGGGGCGACCGATCCGGTGCCGACGCTGGTGATGCTGCCGGTGACGATCGGCGCGCTGGTGACGGCGGGGCCGATGGCGATGGCGTGGCAGCCGGTGGCGCATTGGCACTGGCTGGTGCTGGCGGCGGTGGGCGTGACCGGCACCACGGCGCATCTGTGCATTTCCTGGGCCTACACCAATTCCCGCGTCGGCCGTCTCGGGTTGCTGGAATATACCGGCCTCGTCTGGGGCGCGATCCTCGGCTATCTGATCTTTCGCGAAAGCCCCTCGGCCTTCACGCTGGCGGGTTCGGCGATTATCGTCGCCGCCTGCCTGCCGGCCTTCCGCAAGGAGCCGGCGTGAGCGCGCCGGTTCAGAACGCGCGGGCGCGGCCGTAGAGGGCGTAATTCCTGCCGTCGCCCGCCACGGAGGGCCGGGCGCCGTAGAACACCGGCGCGCCGTCGCGATTGAGCATCGAGGTTTCGAGCGCGGTCATGGCGTGGCCGAGCAGTTCCGGCGGCGCGCCGGCCCCGCTCGAGGCGGCGCAGCCGTAATGGCCCGTGAGCACCGGGGCGGTGGCGATGGAATGGCGCAGCGCGCCGACGATCTCGGCGGTCGCCTCGTGCAGCCGGCGGGTGACGCCGGTCACATAGGTCTCCTCCGTGCCGAAGACGATGAAGGCCAGATGCGGCTGTCCCAGCCAGTAGCCGCCTTCCCTGCCCTTCAGCAATTTGCGGGCGAAGCCGCCGAAACGGGCGAGGAAATAGGCGCGCGCCTTGGCGAGCTCCGGCCGGTCGAACTGTTCGAGGCCGGAGATGCGGCAGAGGATCAGCGTATAGCCGTCGATGCCGCGATCGCCGTGGAAGATCTCGCCCATGCGCCGGTTGAAGGCGCGGCGATTGCCCAGCGCGGTGGGGCCGTCGGTGAATTTCGAGCGCTCGGACTGGTCGATCGTGTGGCGGATCGCCTTGACCGTCTCGATGCGCTCATGCACCGAGCGCATCATCCGGGTGGTGGCGACCTTCTGGGCGGCGGTGGCCTGGCTGACATGATCGATGGCGCGGCGGATGGCGGTGGAATCGCGCGGATCGGCGCGGGAAAACTGCTCGCTCGCCTGGTTCAGCACCATGGCGTAGGCGCTGAGCGCCTCCTGGCCGTTGGACAGCGCATCCTGAAAGCCCTGCAACTCCTCGGAAAACAGCGAGGCGGAGCTGTCGAGCGCCGAATGGCCGAAGTGATGCGGCAGGAATTCGCGCGCCAGACGCTCCACATCCTGCGCCGTCACATGCTTGCCGAGCGCGATGAATTGCTGGCGCAGCTCCGGATTGTCGCCGGAGAGCACCTCATGCATCAGTTCGAAACTGACCGGCGTCACCTCCAGCCCCATGCGCATGAGCTGGATGATCACCTGCTGGGCGAAGTCTTGCCGGTTGGGGACGGGGTTCATGGCGGAGGTCCTCGGATTCTTTCCGAATCATAAGGCCCCGCGGCAAATGCTTGCTTAAGCGGAGTGGTTAAACCACCGTTAATCGCGTGCGAATTTCAACCGGGCTCTTTCAGGCGAAAGCCCTCGGCCAGCGCCCGAAAGGCGGCGATGGCTTTTGGCATCGCATCATCCGGCGCGAGGCTGGCGGCCACCCAGAGGGCGGCGTTGAGGGCGGCGCCGGTCAGCAGGCGGGCGGCGGCGTCGGGATCGACGGGCTTGAGGACGCCGTCGGCCATCAACGCCGTCACCGCCTGGCGGGTCTCCGCGAGGCAACTGCTCTGGCTCGGCCATTGCGAGGGATCGCCGAGCACGGAAGGGCCGTCGAGCAGCACGATGCGCTGCACCTCTGGATCGAGCGCCATTTCGATATAGGCGGCGGCTTCCTTCTGCAGCGCCTCCCAGCCGTTCTCGGCATCGGCGGCGATGGCGCGGGCGCGGGCCGCCATCTCCGAATCCACCTGATGCACGACAGCGGCGAACAGGCCGCGCTTGTCGCCGAAGGCGTGATAGAGCGCGCCGCGCGTCAGCCCGGCCTCGGCGGTGAAATCATCCATCGAGGCCGCCATATAGCCCTTTTCCGCGAACGCCTTGCGGGCGGCAGCCAGCAGACGGGCGCGGTTTTCCTCCATGC
The DNA here is from genome assembly GCF_014158035.1 of Rhizobium sp. G21. Taxonomy (GTDB): domain Bacteria; phylum Pseudomonadota; class Alphaproteobacteria; order Rhizobiales; family Rhizobiaceae; genus Rhizobium_E. The sequence goes on from NZ_JACFXW010000001.1 coordinate 1,179,396, forward strand.
TTTCGCTTCGCTTTTTCGCCATGCGCGCTCCATTTCACATACGATACGTATGTAAACTATTGACATACGCATCGTATGTCGCCATTTTCACATACGCAACGTATATCGAACCGGAGACCGAGGCAAACGCCTCCCGCCGGTTTTCCACCAGGAGAGACGAGATGACCAAACCCGAACCGATCTTCCCGCCCGACCGGCACGCGCTTTACGCGGCGCATGGCTATTCCGCCGCCATCCGCTCCGGCGACCTTCTGTTCGTCTCGGGACAGGTGGGCAGCCGGACCGACGGCTCGCCGGAGCCTGATTTCGAACGCCAGGTGCGGCTGGCCTTCGCCAATCTCCAGGCCACGCTTGCCGCCGCCGGCTGCACCACCGCCGACATCGTCGACCTCACCAGCTTCCACACCGATCCCGAACGCCAATTCGAGACCATCATGGCGGTGAAGCAGGAGGTGTTTCCGCAAGCGCCCTATCCCAACTGGACGGCGCTCGGCGTCACCTGGCTGGCGGGCTTCGACTTCGAGATCAAGGTCGTCGCCCGCATTCCCGAGGCTGCAGGTCGCGCCTGACCTCAGGCGTCGCGCTCCAGCCTCGCCAGATCCTCGAGCAGGCTCGGCCCGACGGGCGACCAGCCCAGGCGTTCGCGGGTGAGCGCGCTGGAGGCCGGCATGTTCATGGTCATGAAATGGGTGAGCCAGCCGAAATGGCCGGCCGCCTCGTCCGGGGCGATCGAGACCACCGGCAGGCCGAGGCGAACCGCGAGCCTGTCGATGATGGCGCTCAGCGACACCGCCTCTTCCGCCACCGCGTGATAGCGGGCGCCGGCCACGCCATTCTCAACCGCCAGGCGGTAGAGCCGCGCCGTATCGTCGATCGGGCAGGCGCACCAATCGACCGCGCCGTCGCCGACATAAGCGAGCGCGCCCTTCTCCAAGGAGAGATCGATGAGCGGGCTGATCAGGCCCTGCTTGCGGCGGTCATGGATCTGCGACAGGCGCATGGTGATCACGTTGACGCCGCGATCGAGCAGGTCGCGACCGGCGAGTTCGGAAGCGACGCGGGGATTGTGGCTGCCCGCGTCGAAATGATCCTCGACCGCTTTCTCGCCCGGCCCCGGCGTGCCCAGGCCGACGCCGGAAGTCACGATCAGCGGTCGGTCGGAGCCGACGAGCGCCTCGCCGAGCGCGCGGATGGCGACGCCGTCGCGGCCGCAATTGGCGGCGAAATTCGTGAACGTATGGTCGAAGGCGGTGTGGATGACCGCGTCGCAGGCGTCCGCGCCCGCGCGCAGGCTGTCGTGATCGTCGATGCCGCCGTGATGGACCTCGGCGCCGAGCGTGGCGACCTTTGCCGCGCCGGTTTCGGAGCGGACGAGGCCGAGCACCCGATGGCCGGCGCCGACAAGCTCGGGAATGATGTGGGAGCCGATGAAGCCGCTGGCGCCGGTGAGGAAGATGCGCATGAAAAGTCTCCTTGCTTGCTGCTGGCGATGGCGTAAACAGGAGATCTATCGTGTTAAAGTCGGTAGTTTATCCTATTATAATGCTTCACAGGATCAGGCGATGGACGAGCACAACGCGCTAGGGCGGTTTCTGAGGGATCTGCGCGCCCGCCGCGACCCGGCGAGCTACGGCTTCGCATCGAGCCGGCGGCGCACGCCCGGGCTCAGGCGCGAAGAAGTGGCGCAGCGCGCCCATATCAGCCCGGCCTGGTACACCTGGCTGGAACAGGGCCGCGGCGGCCCGCCCTCCGCCGATGTGCTGGACCGCATCGCCAAGGGACTGCTGCTGACGGAACCAGAGCGCGAGCATCTGTTCGTTCTCGGGCTGGGCCACCCGCCGCCGGCGCAGTACCGCGCGCCCGAAGGCGTGTCGCCGCGCCTGCAGCGGATGATCGACGCGATGGACTTCAGCCCGGCGATCCTGCGCACCGCCACCTGGGAAGTGCTGGCCTGGAACCGTGCGGCGTCCGTGGTGCTGACCGATTACAGCCGCCTGCCGCCCGATGGACGCAATCTGCTGCGGCTGATCTTTTCAAACCCCGACATCCGCGCCAAGCAGGTCGACTGGCGGGCGATGGCGAGCGGCGTCGTCGCCGCCTTCCGCGCCGACGCGGCCCGCGCCGGGGCGTCGGCCGAGGTCACCAGGCTGGTGGAGGACCTGTCGGCGCTGAGCCCGGATTTCGCCGAAATGTGGGCCGACGCCTCGCTGCTTCCGCATGGCGACGGCGCCAAGCGGCTCAACCATCCGGTTCTCGGGCTGATCGAGCTGGAATATTCGAGCTTCGCGGTGGACGGGCGGCCGGATCTCGGGCTGATCGTCTATAATCCCGTCGACGAGGCGGTCGCGGAGAGGATCAGGGCGTTGGTGAAGGGGTTGGCGGGCTGAGCGTGGGGGCTCGAGGCAATTTTTGCTGACTGTCCTTGACGGCGTGCGCCGAGCGATAGCGCGCGCCCTTCTCCGCCACCCCTCAAAACGCCGCCGGGGCCCAGAAATCCGAGGCCTGCAGGCGGGCGACCGATTCCAGATGCATCAGGTCGACCGCTTCGCCCGGGCCGGCCGCGCCGTCGGCGTCGAAAGAGAGGATGCGGGTGTCGACATCGAAGATCAGCTGTCGGGTGGAATTGAGCTGGCCGCCGGTGATGGTGAGGTCGCCTTCGTGATCGACGGTGATCAGGGCGGCGGCGATGTCATAGGCGCCTTGGTGAGTGTCCGGCAGCTGACGCAGGATCTCGCCGCCGAGCGCGATCAGGTCCTGGCCCTGGCGGAAATCGGTGATGCGGTCGACGCCGTCGCCGGTGTGGAAGATAAAGACATCCGAGCCCGAACCACCGGTCAGCACGTCGTCGCCGCGGCCGCCGCCGATCATGTCGCGGTCGGCGCCGCCATCGATCACATCGACGCCCGAGCCGCCCTGAATGTCGTCCTGATGCGCGCCGCCGAAAATGGTGTCGTTGCCCGAGCCGCCGAACACGTCGTCCTCGCCCTTGCGGGCGTCGATACGGTCGTTGCCGGAGCCGCCATAGATGATGTCGTCGCCGGCGCTCGTGCCGATCACGTCATTGCCCCAGCGAGCGTTGATGCGATAGTCGGTCGAAAAGTCGAAGCGCGGATTGATCACGAATGTGTCGGACGCGATGGTGAGATTGTTGAAGCCGGATTTCACGGCGTCTTCACTGAAGGGCATGACGCCGGTGATGTCGAAACCATTGAGGCGCTTGATCAGGATCGCATTGGCTGCCGTCGTCATCTGACTTCTCCCTTTTGACAGGCGACGCGCCCTCCGCACCGCTCATGACGAGGGTTGTGCCGGATTTTTCCGCCGCTTGCTGTTCCCGGCGGAACAGGCAGGCTCGGCCTCACAGCCTGCTCCGCGGCGGCGACGGACCGCGCCTGGCGCGGCGTCGGCGCCGAAGAGCCCATCGTCCGTCGCCCCCGGGAAAAAGAGTGCTGCGCCACAACGCACTGCAACATTCTCGATCTTGAAACGTTATGCATTGCAGCACAAATTTGATCGGTGGCGATCAACATAGGAATTCTGGCGCGGTCGGGGCCGAGGGTGAAGATGACGAGCGACACCATGAGGGCGGAGCGGAAGACGCGCTGGCTCTGGCTGGCGGCTTTCGCGACCGTCTTGATCGGCCTTGCTTTGCGACTTCCGGAGATCGGTTCGCGCTCGCTTTGGATCGACGAACTCTACAGCCACTGGTTCGCCTCGCGCAGTTATGCCGAACTCTGGCGCGACGTGCCGCAATACGAGACCCATCCCCCGTCTATTACACTCTGCTCAAGGCCTGGTCCGGCCTGTTCGGCGACGGCGAAGCCGGGCTTCGATCGCTGTCCTTGGCGGCGAGCCTGGCGACGATCGCGGCGATCGCGGTCTCGGGACGCGTGATCGGAAGGTCGCCGCGCTTCGAGGCGGCGGGGCTCGTGGCCGCGCTTTTTGTCGCCGTCAACGCCGCCAATATCCGCGATGCGCAGAACGTGCGGCCCTATGCGCTGCAGACGCTGCTGCTGACCCTCGCCATCCTCGCGGCGCTGGCGCTGATCGAGCGGCTGGCGCGCGCCGACGACAAGGCGCCGCGCGGCGACTGGCTGGGGCCGGCGATGCTGATGGGGCTGACGGCGGGGGCGGCGCTGTTGTTTCACAACACTTCCTTCTTCGTCGCCTTCGGGCTCTGGGCCGGGCTTGCCGCGACGCTGCCGCTGATCCCGAGCGGGAGGCGGTTCATGGCGTTCGGCGTGATGGCCGGCGCGGGCGTGCTGGCGCTCCTGGTCTGGGCGCCCTACGCGCCGATCTTCTTCGCCCAATCCAAGGGCTTCATGGGCCTCGCCTTCTGGCTGACGCCGAAGCCGAGGGATCTCTGGAGCGCCTGGGAGCTGGTGATCGGCGGCAATTGGCTCGCGCTCTGTCTGACGGCGGCGCTGCTGCTGGTCGGCATGTTCAGACTGGCGCAGGCGGCGCCGCGGCAGGCGACGATCGCCGGCGTGACGCTGGTTCTGCCGCTCTATGCGCTGCTGGCGGTGAGTTTTTCGGTCAAGCCGATCTATATCCAGCGGCTGTTCGACTGGATGGTTCCCTTGGCGCTGCTGGTCGTCGCTTATGGCGTCGTCTCGCTGCCGGGGCGGATCTGGATCAAGTCGGCGCTTGCGGCGCTGGTGATCGGCCTTTCGGTCGAGCGGACGATCGAGGATTTCAAAAACCGATCGACGACTGGAAGATGATCGCCCAGGTGATCGCCGACAACGCCCAGCCCGGCGACGTGGTGATCGCCGCGCCCGCCGAAGGCAGCGTCGCGGTGGATTATTACGCCCGCCGTCACGCGAACTTCCCGCCGATCGTCTATGTCCCCGGCCCCTATCCGCAGCGCGGGCTCGATCGCACCTATATGAGCAATCTCGGCGCGCCCCAGATCGCGCCCGAGGACCGGGCGATCGTGGAGGCGGCGCTTGCGCGCCACAGGCGCGTCTGGCTCGTGCAGGTGTCCATATCGCTTTACGACCCCAAATCCATCATCCGCTCCGCCATCGCCGAAAAGCGCCGTTTCGTGCGCTATGACGGCAATTCGCTGGCCAAGGTGGAACTCTTCGACTGACGCGACCTTTCTTCCTCATCGACCGAAAGACAGCTGAGCCATGAGCGACATCGACCTTCTCCCGAGAACACCGGCCGCCGAAGCCGCGCTGCCGCCCGCCCTCGCCCGGGCGGCCGAGACGACCGCGGCCCGCCTGCCCCTGCCTCGGGCGGCGATCGAGCTGACCGTGGTCATCCCCAGCTATTGCGAGCGGGAGAACATCGCCGAACTCTTCCGCCGCCTGGACGTCGCGCTTCGATGGCGTCGCCTGGGAGGCGGTGGTGGTCGACGACGACAGTCCCGACGGCACCGCCGAGATCGCCAAATCGATCGGCCGGCGCGATCCCCGCCTGCGCTGCATCCGCCGGGTCGGCCGACGCGGCCTGTCGGGCGCGGTGATCGAGGGCATGCTGTCCTCCTCCGCGCCGATCGTTGCGGTGATCGACGCCGATCTGCAGCATGACGAGACGCTGCTGCCGAAGATGCTCGCGGAAATCCGCGCCGGCGCCGAGATCGCCATCGCCAGCCGTTACGCCGAGGGCGGATCCGCCACCGAAGGCTTTTCCGGCGTGCGCCGCTGGGGCAGCGAGATGGCCACGACGCTGGCGCGCAGGCTGATGGGCGTCTCCGTCAGCGACCCGATGTCGGGTTTCTTCATGCTGAGGCGCGACATCGTCGAAACGCACGCCCATGACCTCTCCAGCCAGGGCTACAAGCTGCTCGCCGACATCCTGTGGAGCGCAGGCCGCGACCGGCGGATCGTCGAACTGACCTATCGCTTCCGCGCCCGCCAGCATGGCGAGAGCAAGCTCGACGCGCTGGTGACGCTCGATTATCTCGGACTGATCTTCTCGAAACTGCTCGGCGGCGCGCTGCCGGTGCGCTTCCTGATGTTCGCCGCCGTCGGCGCCTCGGGCGTGGCGGTGCATCTGATGATGCTGCAATTCGGTCTCGGCAATCTCGGCCTCGCCTTCGGCTGGGCGCAGGCGCTGGCGGTGATCACCGCCATGACCTGGAATTTCGTGCTCAACAACCGCCTGACCTATCGCGACGCCCGCCTGACCGGCTGGGGTTTCATGACCGGGCTCGTCAAATTCTACCTCGCCTGTTCGATCGGCTCCATCGGCAATATCGGGGTCGCGAGCTGGATCTACTCCTTCCACGCCACCGCCTGGATCGCGGGACTGACCGGCGCGGTGATGGGGGCGGTGTTCAATTACGCGGTTAGCTCGGCGTTGATCTGGAAGAAGTGAGGGGTTGCGGGTGGGGTCAGCGGGCATAACGGGACGGTATAAATTCATTTGGCTTTTTCTAAGTCAGAGACAAAGAGACCATATTTCGTACCACGACCTGTCGCCACGATATTCGTTCCCGGCTGCAGCGTTTTCCGAAAAGTGTCGCTTACGCCACAGACGCGGTCGAACGGAAATGGCGCGCCCTGGAAGGTGACGGACGATCTGCAATATTTTTCATCGGCGTCACGCGCTTGATCGACCACATAGGCCATTTCGACAGGCCCCCGAATACAATTGCCATCACCATCGGAACCGCGATGTTGACGACAGTAGCGCCGAGGCAATACCCCAGAACAGGGGAAGCTATGACGGCAATTACTTTCTTCAGCTCATTACTGCTTGATTGGGAAACAGAAGACACAATCAGCCATACAGTGAATCCTCCCGTGCCAATTCCAACCAACATCGCCAGATCGCGCACATCACGTATCCATGCCGGCGATGGCAAGAAATTGTTTCCTGATATTTGCACGAGCAGCGGCAACACTCCGATCAACAACCAGATGGCGACAGCCCGTTTTCCGTAAAGCGCTGTTCCATGATGCTGATATTTGGATTCCAATTTCGCCTTCCTCCTCTTGCTCGCCACAAATTACCTACATCCTGTCCCATTGGTCTAAATTGCTTTTTGCAACAGCTGGTCAGAATTCGTCGAAGAAAATGTCGTTGCCGATTGCTGTGTAGATCCTCTTCCATCCAAGACCTTCACGGCTTCATTTCTTCTTTATTTCGGCCAGTGAGATTCAAGTTGGCGCGTAGCGCTCCACAGGCATCGGCGCTGACCTGGAAGAAGGGTCGTCGCCTGGGGTTACCCCCTCTGGTCTGCCGACCATCTCCCCCTCAAGGGGGGAGATTGGCTGGCGGCTCGATCCTCGCCCAGCCATTTTCGTTGAAAGTGGGGAAGCCGGCGCTCCCTCAATCTCCCCCTTGAGGGGGAGATGTCCGGCAGGACAGAGGGGGTGGCCCGGAGGGCAGATGCAAACACATGGCCACACACCCCGTCCCCTACCCCACCGCCTCGATCTCGATCTCCTTCCCCGCCATGACCACCACGTCGCCCTCGCTTTTGCCGATCAGCAGGCGCGCGATCGGGGACACGTAGGAAATGGAGCCCGCCTTGGGATCGGCCTCGTCCTCGCCGACGATGCGGTAGGTTTCGACCCGGCCGTCCTCGCGGCGGAAGGTGACGGAGGAGCCGAAGGCGATCACGTCAGTATCGGCGGGGGCCGGCATGAGTTGGGCGCTGGCGATGCGTTCCGAATAATAGCGGATATCGCGCAAGGGGCTCGCCTGCTGGCGGCGGCGTTCGTTGACGTCCTCGATGGGCTGGGCCGCCTGATAGAGCTCGCGCGCCTCGGCGAGCGCCGTTTCCAGCGCTTTCAGGCCCGTCTCGGTGACGAGATTGGCGTGCGGCGAGATCTCGCGCGGCGGCAGCAGCGTTTCCGACGCCGTCTCGGCGCTTTCTTCCTTGAGGAAGGCGACGCTCATGGGATGTCCTTTCCGGGCAAGACCTGAAGGCGCGGGCGGCAAATCCGCCACGCGCCGGTGGAAGCCCTTAAGCCTTCACGCCCAGCAACCTGAGCCGCATCACCCCGCCGTCGGGATGCATGGCGAAGCGGACATGGGTGACGGGGCCGATCGGTTCGACGTCGGAGCCGGCGAAGTCGTGGATATGATCCATGGCGAGCTTCTTCCTGGTCAGGATCGGCGTCCAGTTCTCCGACGCCGCGATCTCTTCCGGCGTCAGCGTGTCGCCGAGATCGGGCAGATAGGCGCCGAGCAATTCGCAGGTGTCGGGGAAATTGCCCTTGTAGAAATGCGTGTCGACGGTGATCTTGCGGATCTCGCCGGCATGGCCGAGGCGGATGATCGCCCAGTCATGGCCGGGGCCGCGGCGACGCTTGGTTTCCCAGCCGTCGCCCATATTCTTGCCGCGGCCGGGCTCGAGCATCTTGTCGGGATGGCCGTAATGGGCGTCCGACCAGGCGAGCGATTTGGCGCCGTGGAAGATGTAGGCGAGGTCGATTTCCTGATCGGCGCCGACCTTGGACCAGTCGAAGGCCGCCGTTCCATAGACGCGCAGCCGCGCCACGCCGCCATCGGGATAGATGTGCAGGCGCAGATGCGTCCAGACGCGGTCCTTGTCGGCGTTCTCGTAGAAGTGATGGGCCGACGGGCCGAGCGGGCTTTTCGCCACCAGTTCGGTCCATTGGGCGTCGTCGTTCGGATCGGGGTCGCCATCGGGCGAAAATGCGGCTTCGATGGAGGCGAAGGGCGGATAGTTGCCGGTGAACCAATGCGTGTCGACGTCGAAACCCTGGATGCGGCCGGCCATGGCCAGCCTGATCACCGCATAGTCGTGGCCTTCCACGCGCTTGCGGCGGCTTTCCCAGCCGTCCATCCATTTGCCGTTGTCGTCATAGAGATCGGGATCCCAGAGCGGCGGCTCGTCGGCGAGCATGCGCGAGAGCGGCGCGAAGAATTCGTCGGTGGAGAAAACCGCCGTCGCGCCCAGCCGGGCCGAGGCGAGATTGACGGCGCCCGCGGCGAAAGCGGGCATGTCGAGCGTTCCGTAGGAGACTGGCAAGGCGTTCCTCATTCTTGTGTCTGGGCTTGCTGCTTCGGCTAGCTATAGCGCGGCGAGAGAGGGATGGGAACGGCGCTTGTGGAACCGGTCGCCGTCGCCTATCAAGACGTCTGGCGCAAGCGGCGGCGCTTTGCAGCGACGATCGCGGCCGCCTCGAGCGCGCCTGCGCTTCGCCGTCGAACAGCCATCACTGCGTCGCCCTCGGCATTTTTTTCGCCAACGGGACATTTCATCGCAAAATACGCGTCGAAACCATCGTGACATTTACTGAGAAAACATAACTCGCATCTATAATTAGGAAACTTTCAGAACAGGTCGGGCCATGGCTGAACAGCGCACGTACAATCGGAAGCTGCTAATCGGAGCCGCTTGCGCGACGCTCATCGTCAATAGTTATGTTCTCTTTCTGAGCCTGGCCAGCCTGATCGACACCCATGACCGCGTCAGACATTCCATCATCGTCAAGGGCGAGCTGGCCCGCGTCAACGTGGAAAAGTCCAACGCCGAATCCAACCAGCGCGGATATCTGCTGACCTCCGACATCCGCTATCTCGACCCTTATTACAGCGCCGCCAACATCATCCGCTCCAAGCTGGACCGATTGCGCGAGCTGGTGTCCGACAATCCCGAGCAGATTCGCTATGTCGAGAAGATGAGCGAGCTCATCGGCATGAGGTTCGACGAAATGGGCGAGGCGATTATGTTCCAGAGCGCCGGCAATTCAAAAGCGGCCGTGGAACAGGTGCGCAAAAATCGCGGCAGGGAAATCGGGATCGAGTTTCACCGCACGGTCGAGCGCATGCAGCAGGCGGAGGAGCGGCTTCTTCTGGAGCGCGAAGCGCAGGCGGAGCTGGCCAAGCGGGCGGCCTTTCTGACCCTGTTCGGCTTTACCGTCACCACGGCCATGCTGCTTGCGGCGCTGGTCTATCTCGGACGACGGGAAATCGTCCGCAAGACCCAGGCCTCGCGGGAGCACGAAGCGATGGCCGTCAAGCTGGGAGAGCAGTCCGAGCGTCTGGCGCGCGAACGCAACGATGTCGCGCATCTCAACGAGGCCAGCAACTTTCTGCAAAGCTGCAACAACATGGATGAGATCTCGGCTGTCATCGGTCCATTCCTGGAGCGCCTGTTCCCCAACAATTCCGGCGCAATCCACATTACGGCGTCGTCGCGCAACCGGTTGGACCTGATCGGCTCATGGGGAGACCGATCGTTTCCGCGCCAATTTTCTCCGCATGACTGCTGGGGCCTGCGACGCGGACAGATCGAGGCGCGAGGCGCAAACGATGTCCGCCCCCGCTGCGAGCACCATACCTCGGAGGCCCATGCGGGCCATGAGCTGTGCATCCCGCTCGTCGCGCAGGGAGAAACGCTGGGCCTGCTGTCGCTCGTCACAAACCGCCGGTTCCGAAGACGTCGACAACCGCGATACGCGCCGGCTGGCGGAAATGGCGGCGCGCCAGATCGGCCTGACCCTGTCGAACATCCGGCTGCGCGAGAGCCTGCGCGACCAGTCGATCCGCGATCCCATGACCAAAGCGTTCAATCGGCGCCACCTCGAGACGGTGTTCGAGAAGGAAATGGCGAAAGCCATCCGCTATGGCCGCCCCTTGAGCATCGCCATGCTCGATATCGATCATTTCAAGCGCTACAACGACACGCATGGCCATCAGGCGGGCGACGCCGCTCTCATCGCGGTGACGCAGCATATCCAGTCCAAACTGCGCGAAAGCGACTGGCTGTTCCGATATGGCGGCGAAGAATTCCTGATCCTGTTCAGCGAGTCCGGATCGGCCGACGCGGCGGCGAGGCTGGATCAGATCAGAAATTCCGTGTCCATGCTGAGCATCGCCAATGACGGCGTCGCGCTGCCGCATGTCACGATCTCCTGCGGCGCAGCCGGACTGGGCGAGGATGCGGAGACCTTCGAGGCTCTGGTCAGCGCCGCCGACGCCGCGCTTTACGAAGCCAAGAATGCAGGGCGCAACCAGGTGAGGCGCGCCTCCGAGCTAACGGCCATCGGCAAGATCGCCTGATCGCCGGGCACCGACGGGGTCATGGTTCGCTGGTGCGCCTCGCGCTCATGCTAAAACTTTGTACCGCCCGAAGCGCTGCGCGACTCTTCGGTGAGATGACGTGCCTACGCAGTTTGCCAGCGAGATAGGGATGGGCGCAGCAAGCCTGAGTGTTAGTCACCGTCCGTAGCGCAAAATTCGTCGCAGGCTCGGCAACACGCGATCCCTTTCAGAACATCGCTCTTATCCGCTTCCGAGCTGAAGTGGTTCGACAAATCTTCGCTCTTCGACGGCTTGAGTGCTGCATACGCGGTCCGCTGTCGTGTTTTCCATTCAGTAAGGTAGGTGGTGCCGGGATAGCGCGATATGCAAAAAGCCCCTCACATTGTTGAAACGTACCTTTACCAGACGTTTTTCACCCGTGAAATAATCTTTCTACCGTCGATTGATATGCGCAACGTCACCTACGCATTTTTCCCCGCCAACGCCTCATAAAATCATCGGCCTCACTATGCTTTCAGCGCGTGGTTTGGAGATGAAACATCAAAGCTCATCAATAGGAAAACCTGTAAACTTTTTATACAATCTTTTTTTGACTGATCGATCTCGCCCAGGCTTTATCAGCATCCAAGGATAGATTATTTCCCTCGGCATTCTGCCCGCAAAACGGTAACCTGTATTCGTAATGTGCCAAGACTGCGCAACAGGAGGCCTAAACTTGGGAAGCGACAGTTGTTTTCGATCATTATATAGGGTCGGCCCGATTGCCCAAATAAGAATATGCTCAAGGCCCTCCAATGCTGCGCGATTGTTTTTTCCCATAGCCGATTTATAACCGTGGAAATCTATTTTCCCAATGCTTAGGCCTGTTGGGCCGCGCATGTCAGCGAACTCCCTCGCCTTTGGATGATTTTTGAAGCGAGCATCCAAATTACTGGTAATGCCAACATAGACGATTGTATCTCGCGTCTTCGCACTGTGATGGTTTCGTGTGATGGCATACAAATAGCCAGGCTCAAGATACTCATCATCGATGGGCGCGCGCATCCCAACATCCCAAGTGCGGGGAAGAGACCACTCAATCGATACTGGCTTGAAAAGCTGGCCATTGCCATTTCCTAGTTCTTCGACGTCGTAACCATAATCTGCCGGTTTAAACTGACGCGGTGCAGCCATCTCCTCACTCCTTCAAGCACTATCAAAAACTAACCACAAGAGTCGCTGATCATCTATCCAGATGTATATCCAGGCCAGCGACTTGGAAAGAGTTCAACACGCTATAGTGGGTATTTTTCTACTTTTCCGTCTAAGTTTTGCCTCCTGCGCCTCCTCTACGGCTTGAAGGTGCTGCGACAAGGAACCAAGCCACGCAGCAGCATTCACGCAAATAAGATTTACCAAGGTTATAGAAATCCAATTAAACCGGATTCACACAACAACACTGTATTTTTGATACATTTATCCCGTGATGCCATAAAAAAACATCACATGATAGAATTTCACAAGACCACACACTTAATGTAATAGACTTTTAGAATTTCATAAATGCATAAATTCACAATAAAATTACCCAAAAGTTATTTGACGCACATATGGTCAAGCACCGCACATTTATGATTTTTAACACGAGACATGCAATGTCATCACATCACAACCCTCAACACAATTCAGTCAATGAAGCGGTAAGATGCGTTAAGCGAGATCAAGATCATTGAATTGCGCCGGATAGCTATTCAGAATACATGACGGTACGCATAGCCCCGAATTGGGCGTCCCTGTTCTCCCTCACCAATCCATCGCCTCCAGCCTCAGCCTGGCGATCTTTTCCACCTCATGCGCCGCCGTGTCGAATTCGGTGACGCGGGAATTGTGGATGCGGCGTTCGAAGGCGGCGAGGATGTCGTCTTTGCCGAGGCCCTTGACGGCGATGATGAAGGGGAAGCCGAATTTCGACTGGTAGCGGGTGTTGAGATCGGTGAAGCGGGCGAATTCCGTCTCGGTCAGCCGGTCGAGCCCGGCGCCTTTCTGCTCGGCGCGCGACTCTTCGGTCAGTTGACCGGCCACCGCCAGTTTGCCGGCGAGATCGGGATGGGCGCGCAACACGCCCAGCCTCTCCTCGTCGCCGGCGGCGCGGAATTCGGCGGCGAGCGCGGCGTGCACCGTCTGCGCCGACAGAGGCTCTGGCGCGCCGCTTCCGTCGAAGGCGCGCTCGGCGATCCACGGCGAATGTTCGAACACCCCGCCGAAACGGGCCACGAAAGCGTTCCGATCCATGAACATCTCCCTTTTCATCCGCAAATCAGTCGCATGACCATATAGGCGCGGTCGAGCCGAGAACAAGCGCAAAGCAATCGCACCGCGCAGCCTCGCTTTCCGGAGAAGTGAAGGGTCAGTTCATTGGGTGTTTGATTTAACTTTTATCAACTTCAGCGCCGCATTTTATGCGGAATTGATGATGGAAAAGAGGGTCGGCATGAAAAATTTCTCGGTACTGTTTCGCGTTTTCATGCTGACGGGCTTCTGTCTTCTGGTTCTCGCCGCCGCTCTCTTCTATCGCAACGAGGAAAGCTACGGCGACGTGGTGGCGGAGCGAAAGGCGATGCTGGCGCAGATGAACGAGAACGCCGTGTCGATCTTCAAGCGCTATCACGCGCTCGAAACGGAAGGGAAAATCGCCAAGGAGGCAGCCCAGGCCGACGCGATCGCCCAGATCATGGCGATGCGCTACGGCGCTGACGGCTATTTCTGGATCAACGATCTCGACGCCCGGATGATCGCGCACGCCGCCAAGCCGAAGCTGAACGGAACCGACGTGTCCGGGATGAAGGATCCCGACGGCGTGTTCATCTTCCAGGAATTCGTGCGCACCGCCAAGGCGAACGGCCAGGGCTTCGTCGACTATATGTGGCCGAAGCCGGGCTCGGACGCGCCGGTCGGCAAGAATTCGCATGTGATGCTGTTTCAGCCCTGGGGCTGGATCGTCGGCACCGGCGTCTATAACGACGATATCGCCGCCATCCATTCCAGCGGCATGGCCAAGACCGCCGGCATCCTCGCCTTGGCGGGCCTCGTCACCATCCTGTTTTCGGTGATGATCGGCCGCTCGATCTCGGTCCCGCTCGGCGGCCTGCAGGCGGCCATGGCGCGCATCGCGGCCGGCGACGCCTCCGAGGAGGTCGCCCATACCGATCGCCGCGACGAAATCGGCCGGATGGCGGCGGCGCTGGTCGAATTGCGTCGGTCGGTGATCGAACGCCGCGCGCTGGAGGACGGCCGCGCCGCCCAGCAGCAGGCGCTCGCCGACGCCCGCGCCCGCCAGGACGCCGCCGATCGCGAGCAGGTGGAAAAGCAGCAGGCGGTCATGGGCGAGTTCGAACGCGCGCTCGGGCTGATGTCGTCGGGCGACCTGACGGTGCGGATGACCGGCCTTCCGGCCGATTACGCCCGGCTGGAGCAGGATTTCAACCGCGCCATCGGCAATCTCGCCCAGGCGCTCGACGACATCGCCGTCTCGACCGACACCGTCACGCGCACGGCCGCCGAGATCGACGCGGCGGTGGCGCAGCTGTCGTCGCGCACCGAGGGACAGGCGGCCAATCTGGAGGAAACCGCAGCCGCGATCGAGGAAATCAGCCGGACCATCCAGTCGTCGGCCCGGAGCATCGACCAGGCCAAGACCATGGCGGCCGCCGCCAAGACCGACGCCGGAACGTCGAGCGGCATCGTCGGCTCGGCCATTTCGGCGATGAGCCGCATCGAGGAGTCGTCGCGGAAAATCGGCGAGATCATCGGGGTGATCGACGAAATCGCCTTCCAGACCAATCTTCTGGCGCTCAACGCCGGGGTCGAGGCGGCGCGCGCCGGCGAGGCCGGCAAGGGCTTCGCGGTCGTCGCCCAGGAGGTGCGGGAACTAGCGCAGCGTTCGGCCAATGCGGCCAAGGAGATCAAGGCGCTGATCACCGCGTCGAGCCAGCAGGTCGGCGAAGGCGTGCATCTGGTCGAGGAGACCGGCAAGTCGCTGTCGGGCATCGACCGCCGGGTGGCGACGATCGACGCCAGCATCGGCGACGTCGCCACGCTGGCCCGCGAGCAATCGTCCGGCATCGCCGAGATCAACGGCGCCATCAGCCAGATCGATCACATGACCCAGCAGAACGCCGCGATGGTGGAGGAAACCACCGCCGCCACCGCGACCCTGCGTCAGGAAACCGAAAACCTGGCCCGCCTGCTCGGCCGGTTCAAGGTCGAGGAGGAGCGTCGGCGCGCCGCGGCGTGACCACGGCGCCGAGCGTCACTTGTTCTGAAGAAGCCACATCTTGCCGGCCATGGTGATCTCATGGGCGGCGGTGTCGGCGTCGGCGCCTTCGCTGGTGGATTTGATCAGGCCGTGGTCGCGCAGCTGGGTGATCACCGCCGTGGTGACGGTCTTGATCGGCTGCGGACGCTCCTTGAACCGGTCGGTGCGCGCATAGGTCACTTCGGCGTTGAGGTGGGTCCATTTGTTGCCCTCGCCGAGATGAAGCCCGCCGTCCTTGACGAGTTTGAGGGCCTTGATCTGCGTCGGGGTGAGTTCGATGGTCATGATGGTCCTTGGTGTGCGGAATTAGAGGCGCCGGAACGGCCTGGAAATGCGACCGGCGCGGCCCGGGAACGCGCGGAGACCGTTCCACGAAAGCCAAGGCAACGTTTGCGCGCGCGCTTGCGGCGCGCGGCTACGCCGGTGCGGTCCTTATGACCCCACGCGGTCGCCATGGCAAGCCCGACCTCGCCGAACGCCTGATATTCACGGCCCGTGACCGCATGCAGCGTCCGCGGCGCCCCGTTTTGCATACCTCAAAGCCTTTGACAGCGCCTCTGGTTTCTCAAATATCGGGCTCCGGTGATTCCAGGGCAAGGGAGACGGCGACATATGGCGCGGGTTCAGAAGCGGACGATCGACGACGACGACAATGTGTTCCTGGAGGGCATTCTCTGGAAGAAGGTGGATTCCGACACGATCTCCGCCTGGAACGACCAGCCGCTGTGGATCCACTTCAAGGACACGGCCGCCAACAGCTGGACATTCGCGGACAAGTCCTTTTTCAGATCGGTGCTCGACCAGTGGACCGACGTCACCCGGCTGAGCTATCGCGTGACCTCCGACGCCAAGAGGGCCGACATGGTCGAGACGATCGTGCCGCAGAAATTTTTCGGCGGCGGCGGCAATATTACGCTCGGCGCGCATGAGACGCCCTATTTCGAAATGAAGAACGGCGTGTCGCGCGGCTGGTACTGGAACGACATGCTCGAAAACGGCTCCACCCGGGAGGGATCGCTGATCTATTCCACCGTGCTGCACGAACTGGGCCATGCGCTGGGCCTGGCGCATCCGCATGACGCGGGCGGCGGCTCCTCGATCTTCCCAAACACGCGCTACGACCATTCGGCCTATACGATCATGTCCTACAACGAAGCCTACAGCTTCGGCGCCAACGGCAAGATCACGCTGCGCTACGGCGCGCTCGGCGGGCTGGACCAGGACTATGGCCTGCGCATCGACCCCGCCGCCTTCGACATCGAGGCGATCCAGGCGATCTACGGCGTCAAGCAGGCGGCGCGCGGCGACAACGTCTATCGTCTCTCCGACGAGAACGGCTACTGGACGACCCCTGGGACACCGGCGGCATCGATGAGCTGCGCTATAACGGCGACGGCCGCGCGACGCTGGACCTCCGTCCGGCCTCGCTCAAGCAAGGCGCTTCCGACGCCGGCGGCGGCCTGTCCTACGTCGCGGGCGTTTACGGCGGCGTGACCATGGCGTCCGACCGAAGGGTAGAGACGGCGGTGATCGAGCGCGCCACCGGCGGCAGCGGCGACGACCGGATCACCGGCAACGATACCGACAATCTTCTCAAGGGCCGCGGCGGCGACGACATCATCATCGGCGGCGACCATACCCATGTCGAGGGCGGCGGCGATGTCGCCTATTATCGCGGTGCTCGCGCGGATTATTACGCGCGCGTTTTCGTCAATGGCGCGATGATCGAACATATAAGACACACGAAGGAATTCGATGACGGCTTCGATCGGCTGAGAAAGGTGGAATACGCCTATTTTGCCGAGGACGATAAGGCCTATAGTCTAAAACCGGCATCGGCGAATTCGCAAACCCGGTCCGGCGGCAAGGAATTCACGCTCGACGGCGGCACGTTGATCGAGACGCCGGCGCTGCTGCTGGGCTTTGCCGAGGGCAAGGACACGATCGTCCTGAAGAGCGAGCTGTTCGACAGCCTCGAGAATGGGCGCCTCGACGCCGACGAATTCATCCTCGGGCGCAAGGCGGTCGACGCCGATGATCATCTGATCTTCGACCGGGACGCCCGCGCGCTTTATTTCGACGCGGACGGCGCAGGCGGTCGCGACGCGGTGCTCGTGGCGGCCTTCGGCCAGACGGTGACGGTGACGGCGTCCGATTTTCAGATCGTCTGATCCAAGCGCTCGGCCGCACGGGTTTCAGCGCGCCGGCTCGCCCGGCGCGTCTTTTTTGGGTGAATGGCCGGCGACGCCCCTGCGGCGGGCCAATTCCTTTGACATGGCCAGAGGTTTCTAAACTATCTGGGCCGAGGGCACTGATTCACGCGGGAACGGGCGGAGGGACACTTATGGCCACAGTGATCAAGCGCAATGTCGACGACGGCGAGAACGTATTTCTCGAAGGGATTCTCTGGAAGGGCGTCAACGCCTCGCAGACCTATGCCTGGAGCAGCGACGCGCCGCTGCAGCTCTATTTCAGGACACCGCCGCCCATAGCTGGACGGCGGCGCAGAAGAATTTCTATCAAAGCGTGCTCGGCGAATGGACATCGGTCACCCGGCTGAGCTTTTCGGTGACCAACTCGTATTCGCAGGCGAACCTGGTCGAGAAGATCGTCGGCCAGAGCGCCTGGGGCGGCGGCGGAATCGTCTATGCCGATCATGAAACGCCCGACGACGCCTGGTCCTTCGGCAACGCCATCGGGCGGTTCTGGAACAAGCTCGTCGATCCCTCCGACCTCAAGCCGGGCTCGTTTTCCTACGAGACGCTGCTGCATGAGCTCGGCCATGCGCTGGGTCTCGCCCATCCGCACGACAATGGCGGCGGCTCCAGCATCTATGCCGACAAGACCTATGACCACATCACCTATACGATCATGTCGTATAACGACAATTACAGCTTCAAGGCGGATGGCTCGATCAAGCTGAAGAGCGGCGAACTCGGCCCGCACAGCCAGAGTTACGGCTTCCGCATCGACCCCGCCGCCTTCGACATCGAGGCGATCCAGGCGGTCTACGGGATCAAGCAGGCGCATACCGGCAACGACGTCTATACGCTGTCGGACAAGAACGGCTACTGGACGACGCCCTGGGACACCGGCGGCAACGATACGCTGCGCTATGACGGCGCCAAGCGCGCCGTTCTCGACCTGCGTCCCGCCTCGCTGCGGGAAGGCGCGGCCGACGCCGGCGGCGGCGTCTCCTATGTCTCCGGCGTCTATGCCGGCATCACCATGGCGTCGAACCGCACGGTGAAGACGGCGGTGATCGAAAACGCCATCGGCGGCGACGGCAACGACGCGATCACCGGCAACGGCGCCAACAACCGCATCACCGGAAATGGCGGCGACGACAAGATCAATGGCGGCGGCGCGCACGACACGGTCGTCTTCAGTTCCCGAATGAGAGACTATGTTTTCGACAGCCGGGGCTCCACCATTATTGTGGAGCACGCGTTCGGGTCGGCAAAGGGGAGCGATGGCGTTGATACACTGCAAAATATTGAAACTCTTCGCTTTTCGAACCGCACCTTCAATCTCGCTGAATCTAGGCATGACGAGACGGCGCGCGGCGACGGCCACGCCTATCGCCTCGACCACAGCCTGACCGACAAGGCGGCGACGCTCGTCATCGGCTTCATCGCCGGCCGGGACACGCTCGAACTCGACGCTTCCGTCTTCGCCGCGCTCGCCAGGGGCGGCGTCGGCGACGACGTCTTCACGCTGGGTTCGCAGGCGAAGGACGCCGACGACAGGCTGATCTACAATGCCGGCCGCGACGCGCTCTATTACGACGCCGACGGCGCCGGCGACGGCGGGAAACTGCTCGTCGCCCAGTTCAGCGGCGATGTCGACCTCGGCGCACGCGACATCCTGGTGGTGTGAACGGCGGGCGGGTTTAGTCCGAGCGCCGGAGCGGCTCGCTCCGGCGTCCTCCATGCCGGACGTCTAATTTGCCCGCCGGCCTTGCGGGCCCGATTTCGCGACCTATATCCAACGGGTTCTTGCCATGCCCGCCGCATTTTCAGCAGTCGCGCGGGCGTTTCCCTGACATCACTCGACGACGAGGTTTCCCATGCCGATCGCAAAGGCTACGCCGCCACAGATGCGTCCAGCCCGCTCACGCCCTTCACCTTCGAGCGCCGCGCCCCCAATGACGACGACGTCGTCATTGCGATCAAATATTCCGGCATCTGCCATTCCGACATCCACCAGGCCCGCAACGAATGGGGCAATTCGATCTTCCCGATGGTGCCCGGCCACGAGATCGCCGGCGTGGTGACGGAGGTCGGCGCAAAGGTGACCAAGTTCAAGGTCGGCGACCATGTCGGCGTCGGCTGCTTCGTCGATTCCTGCACGCAATGCGCAACCCGCGATCTCGACAACGAACAGTATATGCCGGGCCTGATCGGCACCTACAACGCCTATGAAGCCGACGGGACGACGCCGACCTATGGCGGCTATTCCGACAGCATCGTGGTCAAGGAAGGCTATGTGCTCTCCATCCCGCAGAACCTGCCGCTCGACGCAGCCGCGCCCCTGCTCTGCGCCGGCATCACGCTCTATTCGCCGCTCAAGCACTGGAACGCCGGCCCCGGCAAGAAGGTGGCGATCGTCGGCATGGGCGGCCTCGGCCATATGGGCGTCAAGCTCGGCGCGGCCATGGGCGCCGACATCACCGTGCTCAGCCAGTCGCTGTCGAAGAAGGAAGACGGGCTCAAGCTCGGCGCCAAGGCGTATTACGCCACCTCCGACGCCGAAACCTTCAAGACGCTCGCCGGAAGCTTCGACCTGATCCTCTGCACGGTCAGCGCCGATATCGACTGGAACGCCTATCTGTCGCTGCTCAAGGTCGACGGCGCCATGGTGCTGCTCGGCGTGCCGGAAAAGCCGGTGCCGGTGCACGCCTTCTCGCTGATCGGCGGCCGCCGCACGCTGGCCGGCTCGATGATCGGCTCGATCAAGGAAACCCAGGACATGCTGGATTTCTGCGGCCGGCACGACATCGTCTCCGAAATCGAGACGATCTCGATGGACCAGGTCAACGAAGCCTATGAGCGCGTGCTGAAGAGCGACGTGCGCTACCGCTTCGTGATCGACATGGCGACGATGAAGTAAGGTGGACGGGGGCGCGGCGCGGATGAGCGGCGCGCTCCTGTTTTTGCTCAGTCCATGTCGATAGGACGCACGGAGAGCCGCAATCCCATCGCTTTCAGAATCGCGGACAAACCGCGAAGCTCCGGATTTCCCTTTTCGGACAGAGTCCGGTAAAGCTGTGTGGGATTGAGGTCGGCCGCCTGCGCGACGGCCGAGACGCCGCCATAGGCTGACGTCATTTGCCGGAGCGCGATCATCAGTTCCGCCTGATCTCCCTCCGCGAGGATCTGGTCCAGGGTTTCGGCGGCCAGCGCCGGGTCTCCCTGAACAGCTCCGCCATCGCTTCGTCATGACTGCTATCCTTCACGGCATTCTCCCTTATCAGTGGCTCCGGCTCTTCCAGTCTCGCCAGCAGGCGCAAGCGCGATCGATATCCGCTCCCTGGCCGCGCTTGTCGCCGCCACAGAGCAGCAGGACGAGGGTGTCGCCGGCGCGGGCATAATAAAGGCGGTAGCCCGGACCCAGATCGATCCGCAATTCATGCACCCCGTCACGAAGCGCCTTGCGGTCGCCGAAATTTCCGAGCTCGAGACGGTTGATACGCCTGACGATCGCAGCCTTGGCCCTGATGTCGCGCAGGTCTCGAAGCCATTCGGTGACGAGATCTACTCCGCCCTTGGTCAGTTAGTGGCGAATGATCAACATATATCACCTTCGTTTAAAAACGAATAGCATGATCCGGAGATGTGACGACGATAACCTGACAAGGTCTTTCGTTCGAGACGTCAATCGGCGCGCGGAGACTGAGGCTCCAAGGTCGGGTCGGCGGGCGTCTGTAGCTGTGGCCACCCCCTCTGCCCTGCCGGGCATCTCCCCCTCAAGGGGGGAGATTGGATGGGGCGCCGGTTTGCCCAATCTCGACGTCCATGGCTGGGCGATGGTGGCGCCGCTTGCCGATCTCCCCCTTGAGGGGGAGATGGTCGGCAGACCAGAGAGGGGGTGGCGGCAAGCGCGATCGATATCCGCCCCTGACGGCGCCCGTCTCCGATTCAGCATCAATCCCGAGGCTGCGGTTTTGGGCGCCATGGCCTATTGAGCCACCAGTCGATTTGCCAATCCTCATAGCCCAGCAGTTCCCCCTCGCGGCGCTCATGTGTGTCGTCCCATGCGCCCTCACTCCAGAGATCGAGATAGGCCTGGATGCGCCAAGCTTCGGCGGACAGCGCGTAAAGCAGTTTGCGGATCGGATGCGAGACGCCGCGATGCTCCCACGTGGTCAGATCATCCCGTTCGACAAACGTCTTTGCCGCGACATGCGGAGCGAACCTGGACTTCAATTCATCAAACCAGTCGCTTTCAGGATCGCTGCTAAAAACGGCGAGCGGCTTGCGCCCCTCCAGCATCAACGGCAGTTCGAACTCGGTGTGAATGAGATAGGGCGTTCGGCGCAGCGCATTATCCGGCTCGATGTATTCGAGATCGGCATCGAGATCGAGAGGCGGCGTGAAGAGCGCGGCGACGCGGTCCACATCCCCTCGTCGAGGAAATAGGAATAGGTCATCTCGTCATCGTCTTCGATCTCAAGAGCGGCGGCGAGGCGGCCGGGGTCGTCGATTTCGATACGCGCTTCATAGAGTGCGGATCCGGTTGCGGGATCGAGACGCTTCAGAAAGAAGACCGGCAAGCCGCCCCCTCACCAACTCGGCTTGTGATGCGCGTGCCAATGCCGGGCGATGTCCAGCCGCGTCGGCGTCCAGGCGTCCTGATGGCTCTTCACATACTCGACGAAACGCCGTAGCGCCGCGATGCGGGCGGGGCGGCCGACGAGGCGGCAGTGGAGGCCGACGGACATCATCTTGGGCGAGCCCGCCTGCCCCTCCCGATAGAGCTCGTCGAAGGCGTCCTTCAGATAGGTGAAGAACTGGTCGCCGGAATTGAAGCCCTGGGGCGTGGCGAAGCGCATGTCGTTGGTGTCGAGCGTGTAGGGGATGATCAGGAACGGTTTGCCTTGGTGATCCGGAACCCAGAAGGGCAGATCGTCGGAATAATTGTCGGAGGAATAGAGGAAACCGCCCTCCTCCATCACCAGTTTCAGCGTGTTGAGCGACGGCTTGCCCTGATACATGCCATAGGGCCGCTCGCCGGCCACTTCTGTGTGCAGCCTGACGGCTTCGAGAATGTGCCGGCGCTCGATCTCTTCGGGATAATCCTTGTATTCATGCCAGCGATAGCCGTGGCTGGCGATCTCCCAGCCGGCTTCGTTCATGGCGGCCACCGCATCCGGATTGCGGGCCATGGCCAGCGTCACGCCATAGACGGTGACGGGAACCTCGAGCTCGGTGAACAGCCGGTGGAGCCGCCAGAAGCCGGCGCGCGAGCCGTATTCGTAGATCGATTCCATGTTGAGATTGCGCTGGCCGGGCCAGGCCGGTCCGCCGACGATTTCCGACAGCAGATTCTCCGAGGCCGGGTCGCCATCGAGAATGCAGCTCTCGCCGCCTTCCTCGTAATTGAGCACGAACTGCACCGCGACCTTGGCTGCGCCCGGCCATTGCGGATCGGGGATGTTGCGCCCGTAACCGACGAGATCCCGGCTGGTCTTGATATCGACAATCATCTGTTCCGCCTCGTTCTTTTCGTATTGCAGCGCGGCGAGGCTAGAGCGGCGCGGCGGATTTGTCGAGGGGCGGAAACGGCGAAGCGCGGGGACTGTCTACAGCCTCGAAAAGCGGTTGCAGACGCGCGAAAATCATGCAACTCAACGCAATGTGATTATTGTTCGGCTTATTGAAGGCGATTTTGATGACGGTCTCTTATTCCCCGCTTTACGGCTCCGACGCCGACGAAAAGCTTCAGCCCACCTACAGCGTCGATGGCGATCATGTCGTGGTGCACAGCACCATCTATGGCGGCGGCGGCAACGACGTGATCACGGGCGAAGAAGAACCGCTGCAGAGATCGCGCTACGCCTTTTACGGCGAAGCGGGCGACGACACGCTGCGGATCGACAGCGGCGCCAAAGCCTATTTCTCGGGCGGCAAGGGTAATGATCAGATTTTCCTCACCGGCAGGGACCAGCAAGCAAAGGGCGGCGATGGTTATGACACGTTGATTGCGGCCGAGACCGTGATCAGCGCCAAATCCGCGAGCGGTTTTGAAAAGCTGGTTCTTGAAGGAGACGCTTTCCTTGACGGGGTAGGCATCGGCAGCTTCGACGAAGTTGTGGTGAATTACACCACGCTATCCCTTACTCTACAGACTGACCTGTCGACCGTGAACATCGAAACGTCCAAAGCCTCGATGTTCTATATCAAAGGTTCAAATTTTTCCGATCGCTTCGACGGGTCATCTTATAGCGGGGATTTCGGGGTCGTGGCCGGCGGCGGCAACGACTACGTTAAGGGCAACGACAATGGCATCGACGCCGACGGTGGATCCGGCAACGATATATTGATCGGGGGCTCTGGCAACGACACGCCCTGGGATGGGAGCGCACAAAATCGGGAAGCCAATACAATGATTGGCGGAAGCGGCAACGACGAGATCAATTATACGGGAGGACGCGGAAAAATCGATGGTGGATCGGGCGCCGATACACTGTCGTTGTATTCCAGCGCGGACCGGTGGGTGATGAACTCCGCCGTGGTGAAAAGTATCGAAGTGCTCGATATATCCTTCGTCGACGGAAAGCTGTTCCTGGGAACCATGGACACATCGGGGCTCAGACGCCTCGTCGGCGACGGCAACATCTACATGAGCAACAAGAGTGTCCTGCGCAACATCGTCTCGGAAGACAATGCTGCGATCACGGGCTCGGCTGGAGCGAACAACGTTTCGATCGCCGACGTCGAATTGGGAACGATATCAATCAATGGCCGGGGCGGAGACGATCGTCTCTCGGTTGCCGCCGGCCAGGCGATCTTGATCGGTGGGGACGGCGATGATCGCCTTGTTGGCGGCGATGATATGGCGACAATCAGAGGCGGCGACGGGGACGACGTCATCCAAGGCGGCTCGGCCGCCGATTTCCTCAATGGTCAGGCAGGCAACGACACGCTTTCCGGCGGGGCCGGAAACGACACTCTTGTCCTGACAGACGCCACGGCATCGGACAAAGAAATCGCAAACGGCGGCGATGGCAAGGATCTTTTCCTGATCGGCCACGGAGATCACGGACATGGACGCATTCTGGGAGGGGCGGGAGCCGACCTGCTGGAAGGCCGTGGAAACCTCGCAGGATATGTTGTCAGAGACATTGAAACGCTCAAATCGACAGGGGCTATAACGGCTGACGCAGACGCGTTCGACAGCTTTTCCAAGATCGTCAGCCACGATGTTACCCTGGCCGACAGCCAAGTTCTAAAATTAGTCCTTTCGTCTGGCGGACACTTCAGCTGGAAGGCCGCATCTGAAAAAACGAATGGGGTCCTCACAGGTTCGGCGCAAGCGGACATCATCAATTTTTCAAAATCAACCTGGGGCTGGCATTTCGAACTCGGGAAAGGAGAGGATGTCGTGACGGGCACACAAGCGCGCGACGGCTTTTATTTCCGGAAAGGGGATGGCCACGACGTCATCCATGGCTTCAAAGATTTTGGCGCCAATGAAGACAGTATCCTGATCCACAGCACCGCCAAGATCAGAGGGATCGAGGATCTCGATGATCGAATCCTGACGCGAGGCGACGACGTGCTGATCGTCCTGGACGACGAGGTTTCCAACAATCTCGCCGATATGCATGACGTGATCGAACTTCGGAATGTCAACGTCCACTCCATCGGCTCGATGGATATCCAAATTTACGATTTTTGAGCATGGGACCCCGAGCAAAGCCGGGTGTGAAGCCGTATCAGCGGCAATTCAAGAGGGTATTTTGATGACTGTTTATATCGAACGCAGTCTGGTCGGCACCGAAAACAACGACCAATTAAGCTATAGCATCACCCATGTCGGCAACGGAAATTCGGACGTCTTCATCCACTACACGTCCATTTACGGACTCGGCGGCGAAGACGAAATCACCAACGATGCGGATTGGAAAGACATATTCATCGACGCTGGGGCGGGAAACGACCGTTTCAAAGCCGGGGCCTATTCCAGCGGCACCGTGCTTGGGGGCGAAGGGGATGACCAGATTAACTGTTACGTCGAGGATACGAGCTACACAATCCTCGGTGAAGCCGGCAACGACACGGTGTCCTATTATGTTGACTATTATGATAAGACATCGCGGCTTGATGGCGGCGACGGCGAAGATCATCTCGTGTTCGGCGGCAATTATAGCACTGACCGGATCACTGGGTTCGAGACGCTGGCGCTCAAAGGGAGCATTCGGATCAACAAAGGCAAATTGTCCGACTTCAAGAGCGTCGATCCAGGCTCGGCGACGATCATGTTCGCGCACGCGGCCGATGTGGCCGACGTGGCCTTCGTCAAGGGCGCTTCCAGTATCGCCATCATTGGATCATCCGTCGCGGACAACTTGGATCTGACGAATACAACCGCAGCTTTTCGATTTCGGGCGGCAGCGGCGGCGACGTGATCATCGCCGGCGCCGGGCGACTGCAAGCCGATGGCGGCCCGGGAGCCGACTACATTCGGGGTAGCGACAGAAACGACATATTGAGCTCAGGGCCGCTGCCCAAATGGGGGACCTTGGACGCGCTGGAGACCGTGCTGGCCGGCGGCGGCGACGATGTCGTCATCTTTTCGGGATCACAAGGCGTTTATGACGGCGGCGAGGGCCACGATACGCTTCGCATCACACCGCCCGACCATGGCGGAGATCTGACGCTTTCGCGAGGGGATGCCGTGAACTTCGAGCGCCTCGACATCACCAGCTTCTACGAACTCTCCATCGACGGAGATCTTATCAAGCAATTCGAGACCGTTTCCGCCCGGGAAGCCACCCTCATATTTTCTACGGCCGTCACACCAAAGGACATGCCCGAATTCAAGGTGTTGTTTCTGACGCTCGTCGGTTCCAGGAACAACGACGCGTTGGATTTCACGACATCGAAAGTGCGTCTCACCTTCGACGGAGAAGGCGGAAACGATCTTCTTCGGGCTGGATTGAAGAGCGTCACCGCGGACGGCGGTGTCGGCGACGACCGCCTCTACGGATCAATCTTGGGAGATACGATTGTCGGAGGAATGGGAGACGACATGCTGAGCGGCGGCGCGGGGAAAGACTCCCTCGACGGCGGCCACGGTCTCGACATCGTACACGGCGGCGCGGGCAACGACTGGTTCAAGATGGACCAGTTGAAAGCCTCCGACCATCAGACCCTGTACGGTGACGGGGGCGACGATACTTTCTACTACGGCGACGACGAGAGTATCAACGGCAGCACACCCTGGATCCTGAAACAGGCGGCGACACTGAACTTTGTCGGTGGCGGCGGCAAAGACTATCTGACCATTTCCGGCAATCTCCGAAATGTACAGGCCACCGGCGTGGAGGGACTGTCGTTTTATGACGACATCTGGGTGAGGCCGGATTTTCTACAAAGTTTCGACTCCGTCTACGCCGGCGTCTCCTGGCCAAGGGAAATGGCGACGATCCATCTGTCACAACCAGGGACAATGCACTGGAAAGGCGGGTGGATAAATGCGGAAATCATCGGCAGCAAGGGCGTCGACATTCTCGATTTCTCCAAGGCCTATGACATGCCGGAGGTGATAAACCTCGGCGCCGGCGACGACGAAATCCGGTTTGGGAAAGGAAGCAACGACGAAGGATCCATCCTGACCGGAGGCGCAGGCGACGACCGGTTTCACGGCGGCGCGGGCAACAATTATTTCCGAGGGGGTTCAGGTCACGACATCTATGTGGCGCGCGACAACAAGGGGGTGGATAGCTTTATCGACTTCACCTCTTCCGGCGAATCCGGCGACATCATCGACCTTTCCGGCGTATCTTCCATCAAGGACTATAAGGATCTCTCCAAGAACCATCTTAAAACCGCCGGCGACCTCGGCTATGCCGTGGTTTACATCGATATGGATGCGCAGGGGTCGCTGGTGCTGGGATATGCAGCCGATTTCGATGGTGTATCCTCGGCCAACTTCCTCTTCTGACGTCGCATTTGAGAGTTCGGTGTGATGGGAATTGCCCGATCTTGCCTCCCTCCCAGGATTGAATTCGAGTGAAACATGGTGAGGTTCATTGCGGCGACAAATGCTCTCCGGCTTTCTGGAACGGGCGCGAACTCCGCTTCCCAGGAAGACGTGGCTTTAGCCCGTTAGGAGGATTTTCGCGTCACCGGGTCCATCTTGAAGCGCTTGCCCGATCTGACGCACAAGACGAAGGCGGCGGCAATGTCTCAAATTGCTTTTTAGGCGCGTCGCCTGACGCCCCCTGCCCCGCCTCGGCCTTCGCATCCGCCATGACGAACGAGATCAGCCTGCAGCAGGGCGAGCATGGGCGCTGACGAACGGCGCGGGCGACGTCAGCGCGAGGGCTGTTCGACGCCGTGCTCGCGTCGACGGCCGCCCAGCGCCAACACCAGACCGATGATCACGAAGATCGCGCCGGCGACGAGGCTGACCAGCGTGACGAAGCCGCTGACCGCCAGGCCGGCGACCCCCGTCAGCAGCGACGCCTCGCCCGACGCCGCGTCCGAGCCCGGGATGATCAGGTCGAGGAGCGCCTTGCCGGTGAGAAGAATCGTGGAGACAGGCAGGGAGAAAAAGCTCGCGCCAGCGATCAGGAAGCCGCGCCCGAACGCCGCCCTGATCGTGGGAGCCAGGCCGGCAAGGATCGCGCCGCCGAGGGCGACGGCCGGGACCAGAAGCAGCGATCGATCGGCGTGGGACGAACCGAAGGCGGCCACCGCCGGCGCGAGCGCCAGGCCGGCGAGCGCGCCGAACAACACGCCCGCCAGGATCCTGACCGCAGCTTTGACGATTCCCATGCGACGCTCCCCACTCCGTTGGGCCGCAAGTATCGGGCGCGCGGCGGCCGCGTCAATCGCATCCTCGACGCGGGCGGCGGCTGCGACATGAAAAAATGATCGCCTTCAGGATGGAGGCGCCGTCCGACGCAGAGGTCGGGGCCGGCCATGCGGGGTCGCTTCGCGCCTGCGCGGCGTCACCCCGCCTCGGCCAGATGCGCCTCGGTCCGGAAACTCTCCGGCAGGCGCTCGGGCTCGCGCCCCTCGATGACGTCGATCAGCGCGTCGGCCAGCGCATGCGCCACTCCGAAGGAGATCTTGAAGCCGCCGGTCATGGCGAGGATGTTGGCGCAGTCGGGCAGCAGGCCGAGCATCGGGTCGCGGGCGATGGCCTTGGGGCGGAGACCGGCCCAGCGTTCGATGACCGGGGCCTTGCGAAGCGCGGGGATGAGGGCGCGGGCTTTCTCCAGGACGTCGTCGAGCTGCGCGTCGGTGGCGAACGGATCGTCATAGCTGTTTTCCGAGGTCGAGCCCACCGCGACATGGCTGCGGGCATTTGGGCCGCCGGCATGCGGCACGACATAAACGCCATCGAGAAAGGCCACGGGCAGGCCGGGGTCGAGATCGGCGGCGATGAGCGCGGCCTGGCCTTTCACCCCCTGCCCCAACTGCTTTTTGAGCGGCGGCAGCAGCGCTTCGAGCTGTGCGAAGGCGTCGACGCCGGAGGCGAGCACGAGGCGATCGAAGAGGATGTCGCCGGCATAGGATTCGCCGCTCTGATCCACCGGGCTCAAGCCCGAGGCGCGGAGGCAAGCGCGGCCGGCGGCGGGGTCGATCGAGTCGAGCTCGGTCCCGAGGAAGATCCGCACATTCGGCTGACGCTTCAGCCAGGCGGTGAGCACGGCGCAAAGGCCGCGCGGGCTCATGCGGGCGGCGAGCGTGTCCTGCACATAGCCGCCGTCGGCGAAAGCCGGGTCGATGTAATCGGGGATCGGAGCCGTGTCCGTGATGCGCCAGTGGAAGGCGGCGCCGGGCGTGGCCCAGGCCGTCTCGGCGTCCTGCCGGTGGCGTTCGGCGATGGGCCGCAGATGGGCTTTCGGCAGCGGGATGATGCGGCCGACCCGGGCATAGCCGGCGGAGAGACCGGTCTCGGCCTCCAAGGGAGCGAGCTGATCGGGCAGCGAGATCAGCGCGTCGAACTGGAATTTCTTCTTCTTGCCGAAGTGATTGGGCATCCAGGGAAACAGCGCGCCGAGCAGCCCGCCCGAGGCGCCGGCGCCCGGCCGGGCGCGATCGACCAGCGTGACCGCATAGCCGGCTTCGGCGGCCTTCACCGCTGCCCAGAGGCCCATGACGCCCGCGCCCGTAACGAGAATGTCGGTTGTGAATTGACCGGACGCTGCGGGCGGGTTATCGGCTTTCGACATGGACACCACGGATATTGCTGAAGATGCGACGCTGGACTGGATCGAGGGCGATATGCCCTATTCGACCCTGTTTGGCGATCACTTTTATTGCCGCAGCGACGGACGCGCCGAATGCGGCCATGTGTTTCTCGGCGCCAACGGCCTGCCGGGCCGCTGGGCGGACGGCGGGCATTTCGCCATCGGCGAACTCGGCTTCGGCACGGGCTTGAATTTCTGCGAGACGCTGAGGACATGGCGGGCGGCGCGGGCGGCCGGCGCGGCGCCGGGAAGGCTCTCCTTCACCTCCTTCGAGCTCTATCCGATGGAGCGCGAGGCGGCAGCCAAAGCGCTGTCCCGTTGGCCGGAGCTAGCCCGCGAGCGGGAGGATTTCCTGGCGCTCTGGCCGGAAAAGCCCGACGCCGACGTGACGCTGGCCTTCGCGCCCGATGTGACGCTGCGGGTGGTGGTGGGCGACGCGCTGACGCGGCTGTCGGCCTGCAACGACCTGTTCGACGCCTGGTATCTCGACGGCTTCGCGCCGTCGCGCAATCCGGCCATGTGGTCGGAGGAGCTGATGGCGGCGGTGTTTCATCGCACCCGGGCCGGCGGCAGCTTCGCTACCTATGCCGCCGCCGGTTTCGTGCGGCGCAATCTGGTGGCCGCGGGCTTTAAAGTGGAGCGGCGGCCGGGCTTTGCGGGCAAGCGGGAGATGCTGGCGGGAACCAAAGCGGCGGCCTGAGCCTTCAGCCCCCGCGTCCAAATGCCGTCTTTACCGTCTTGATACGGTCACGGCCGCATGATGAAATGGGCGCGACGCAAGGAAGGATCGCATGACTGCAAGGCCCATCATCGACTGGCGCTACGACCGCTATGAAATCATCGCCGACGGCATCGTCCACGGCGTGGGCGTGGCCGCCGCGCTGGTGGCGGTGACCGTGCTGATCTTCTACGCGACGGTGTGGGGCACGGCGGCGACGATCGCCGCCTCCTGGGTGTATGGGCTCGGGCTGATCGCCTCGCTCGGCATTTCCTTCGCCTATAATATCTGGCCGGTGTCGCCGGTGAAATGGGTGCTCCGGCGCTTCGATCATTCGGCGATCTTCATCCTGATCGCCGCCACCTATACGCCCTTCCTCGCCGCGGCGCTGCCGGACGGGCTGGTGCTGGCCAATCTCATCGGCATCTGGGCGGTGGCCGCCTTCGGCGTGGCGCTGAAATTCTTCTGGCCGGGGCGCTTCGACCGGCTGGCGATCCTGCTCTATCTCGCCATGGGCTGGAGCGGGGTGGCCATCGCCGGCAAGCTCTCGACCGTGCTGTCGCTCGCAACCCTCGTGCTGATCCTCATCGGCGGGATCATCTATTCGCTGGGGTGATCTTCCACGTTTGGGAAAAGCTGCGCTTCCAGAACGCCATCTGGCACGGCTTCGTGGTGACGGCGGCGGGCGTGCACTACGCCGCCGTCCTGACCTGCATCGTCTGGCAGAGCGCCTGATCAGGCCGATTTCTCGAAATCCAGCGCATGGCCATTGATGCAATAGCGCAGGCCGGTCGGCGGCGGGCCATCGGGGAAGACATGGCCCAAATGCGCGTCGCATTCGGCGCAGCGCACTTCCACGCGCACCATGCCATGGCTGACATCGCGGATATTCTTGATGGCGTCCTTGTCGACCGGCTGGAAATAGCTCGGCCAGCCGGTGCCGGAATCGAACTTGGTGTCGGACGAGAACAGCGGCGTCTTGCAGCAGACGCAGCGATAGATCCCCGTCTCGTGATTGTCCCAATAGGGCCCGGTAAACGGCCGCTCGGTGCCGCCCTCGCGCGTGACCCGATATTGCTCGGGCGTCAGGCAATGCGTCCACTCGGCCTCGGCGGCCTTGCTCTTGGCGTCGGTCATGATGATCTCCCTGTGATGGGGGATAAATGGGGTGAGCGGGGGAGATGGCAAGGATGGGGTTGGTCTTCGGGCGAGATCCGAAGCATCGGCCGCACGACCAAGGCGACGCAACGCCGCTCTGCCGCCGAACCGCTTGAAACTTTGCCAATGCTGGCGCATGATGGGCGCTTAAAGAGCCATATAGACGCTCATGAGCATTTAAATGCTCAGATTGTAGGACTGACATGAAACGGATCCGCAGCTATTCGCGCATGACCAAACAGGCGCTGTCGATCCTTGGCAAGCTCATTCGCGCGAACCGCATGGAGCGTGGGATGACGGCCGTGGAATTGTCCGAGCGCGCGGGCATATCCCGCAAGACGCTCCGAGCGATCGAGCAAGGCCAGGGCGGCTCGGAGGTGGGAGTGGTGTTCGAAGTCGCTGCTCTGGTGGGCGTTCGCCTGTTCGACGCCGACGACAAGATCCTCGCGCTCCAGGAGGCTCGCCTCGACGAAAAACTCACGCTGCTGCCGAAGAGCGTGCGCCATGGCAAGCAGGAGGTCGACGATGACTTCTAGGCCGAAGAACCCGAAGGAGGCCTTTGTCTGGATCTGGCTGCCGGGAAAGACGGACCCCGTCGTCGCCGGGCGCATGGCGGCAGACGGCGCCGTCTACAGTTTCAACTACGGCGCCAGCTATCTCGCCCGACCCGACGCCATCCCGATCTACGCGCCCGAACTTCCGCTCGAGCGCGGATTGATCGCCCCGCCCCCGGTCTCGCCATGGCCGGCAGCCTGCGCGACGGCTCTCCCGACGCCTGGGGCCGCCGGGTCATTCTCAACCGGCTCATGGGCGCCAAGGCGACAGACAGCGCAGAGATTACCGAACTCATCTATCTGCTCGAATCCGGATCCGATCGCATCGGCGCGCTCGATTTCCAGCAGTCCGCCACGAATTATGTTCCCCGCCTCAAGGCTGAAGCGTCTTATGAGGAGCTGCTGGAGGCCGCCGAGCGGATCGAAAAAGGCGCGTCGCTGACGCCGGCTCTCGACCAGGCCATCAACCATGGCACCTCGATCGGCGGCGCGCGCCCCAAAGCCCTGATCGATCACGGCGATCGCAAACTCATCGCGAAATTCTCCTCCAGCGCCGATCTCTACAGCGTCGTGAAGGCGGAATTCCTCGCCATGACGCTGGCCGCCTGCTGCGGTCTCGACGTTGCGCCCGTCTCGATGATCACGGCGGCGGGCAAGGATGTCCTGCTGATCGAACGCTTCGATCGCGTCAAGGCGGAGAACGGCTGGCGGCGCACCGCCATGGTTTCGGCGCTGACGATGCTCGGCCTCGACGAAATGATGGCCCGTTACGCGTCTTATCAAGACCTTGCCGAGCTCATCCGACACCGCTTCGCCAAACCGAAGGCGACGCTCCGAGAACTCTTCGGGCGGATCGTCTTCAATATTCTCTGCGGCAATACCGATGACCACGCCCGCAACCATGCCGCCTTCTGGGACGGCAGGACGCTGACCCTGACCCCCGCCTATGACATCTGCCCCCAGGGCCGGACCGGCAACGAAGCGACGCAGGCCATGTTGATCAAGGGCGACGATCGCAGAAGCACGCTCCAGAGCTGCCTCGATGCGGCGCCTGATTTTCTGATCAACGACAAGGACGCCACAGGAATCATCGGGGCGCAACTGAAGACGATCGCTGCGGAATGGAGCGGCATCTGTGAGCAGGCCGAACTGACGGAGACGGACCGGAGGCTGTTTGCCGGACGGCAGTTCCTCAACAGCTATTGCATCGACGGCCTCGGAGCGGAGCATGGCGGATTGCGTGAGCTGTTTTTGGGAGCGCGGGCTGATCTTATGCACTGACGCAGTGCTGCGCGCCATTTAAGGCGAGAAACGTTCAATAAATTGCCGATGTATCAGGACCTCCATATGCCCAAACTCGCACACCTCACATCGATCGCCCACAATCTCGCGGATTCCCTGAGCTCCGGGTGCGGGTTTATGATCGGCAAGTATGACATGGATATTCACGGCGAAGCTGCGGCCTCGAAAGAGGGATTCATAGACGTCGATTTTCTGAGCGGCGAAACGGCCGGCGGCAGAGTTTCGGCTTCGCTGGCGGCGGCGATTGAACGTTACCGCGAGGAATTGCCCGAGCTTTGCCACCGTCATAAGGTCGACGTCGCGGATTTTGGCGCCCTAAAGGTCCGCTTCGGCGGAGCAGGTCTGGACCGGTATTGCGTCGTGACGGTCAAGGATCGACGCGGGCGATCGTCAGTGGATGAATATCGCGGATCGCCGGCGGCGCGCGTCAAAATTCTCGATGCTCTCGGGCGAGTGCGCAGTCGTTGATCGACACAGCTGCTGTGGACAACACCCTGATCACAATCGCGTCAGACCGAGTTTACCGGCATATCTGCCCGTTTTTGCTGGCGCCCCTCGCTATTCCCCCTATTCCTAGCCGCGACCGATGAATATGGAGACGCCGAGATAGTGTCAGCGAACGGGTTCACCACCGCCGCTCTTTTCCTGCCCTTGCTGGGCGCGCTCGTTGCGCCCGCCTTGACGCGGGGGTTGCAGGAAAAGGCCGCATGGCCGCTGATGCTGTTCTTGGCGGCGCCGTTTTTGATCTTTGCGAGCCATTTGCCCGAGGTGGCGGGCGGCGCGGAGGTGACCGGCGGGTTTGCCTGGGCGCCGGCGATGGGGCTCGATTACGCCTGGCGGCTCGACGGGTTGGGGCTGACATTCGCGCTTCTGATCTCCGGCATCGGCGTGCTGATCGTGCTCTATTCCGGCGGCTATCTGAAGGGGCACGTCCAGCAGGGGCGGTTCTTCGCCTTCATCCTGCTGTTCTCGTTTGCCATGCTCGGCGTCGTCGTTTCCGACAACCTCTTGATGCTGTTCGTCTATTGGGAGATGACCTCGATCGCCTCCTTCCTGCTGATCGGTTTCGATCACGAGCGTGCGGCGTCGCGGCGCGGCGCGCTGCAGGCGCTGTTGGTGACCGGCGGCGGCGGGCTGGCGTTGCTGGCCGGCGTGATGACGCTGACGGTGATGAGCGGCGAGACGACGCTGTCGGGGCTTACAGCCAAGACGGCGGATGTGACGGCGCATCCCTGGGCGGGCGCGGCGCTGGTGCTGGTTTTGATCGGCGCCTTCACCAAATCGGCGCAGTTTCCCTTCCATTTCTGGCTGCCCAACGCCATGGAGGCGCCGACGCCGGTGTCGGCCTTCCTGCATTCGGCCACCATGGTGAAGGCCGGGGTCTATCTGCTGCTCCGGCTCAATCCGGTGTTCGGCGACATGGATCTCTGGCAGATCGTCCTGCCGCTGTTCGGCGGCGTCACGCTGGTGATCGGGGCGGCGCTCGCGCTGAAACAGACCGATCTCAAGCTGATGCTCGCCTATACCACGGTCGCTTCGCTCGGGCTGATCACCATGATGACCGGCGTCGGCTCGGACGTGGCGATCGAGGCGGCGGCGCTCTATCTCATCGCGCATGCGCTGTTCAAGGGCGCCTTCTTCATGATCGCCGGCGTCATCGACCATGAGACGGGCACGCGCGACATCAGGCAGCTCTCGGGCCTCCGGGGCAAGATGCCGATCACCTTCGTCGCCGCGCTCTTGGCCGCCTGCTCGATGGCCGGCATCCCCTTGTTCGCCGGCTTCATGGCCAAGGAAGAGATCTATGCGGCGCTGACCGAGGGCGGCTGGCGGGCGCTGCCGCTTCTCGCTGCGATCGCCGGCAATGCGATGATGGGGGCGATCGGCTTTGCGATTGCGCTCCTGCCCTTCCTCGGCGCCCAGGCGCGACACGCCGAAACACGCCCATGACGGGCCGCTGCTCTTGATGGCCGGGCCGGTGGCGCTGGCCGCGCTCGGGCTGGTCGCGGGGCTGGCGGCCGGGCCTTTCCATCAGCTGTTTTCGAGCCCGATGGCGTCTTCCGCGGCGGGCGCGGCGCTTAATGTTCACGCCTCGCCGCTGCCGCATGTCAGCCTCGCTTTCGCGCTGTCGGTTCTGACGCTCGTGCTGGCGGCGGCCATGCTGTGGGGCCTCGACGGGTTGCGCGGGCTGATGTCGCGGCTGCTCGGGGCGATCGGCTGGGGCCCCGATCGCGGCTTCGACCAGTTCGTCTCGCTGGTGGTGACCGCCAGCCATGCCGCCCTCAACCGGCTGCAGACCGGGCGGCTGGAGCTCTATCTCACCACCGTCTTCGCCTTCATCGCGGCCAGTCTTTTGCTGCCCATGGCGATCCATGGCGAATGGCCGGAAATTCCCGCCTGGCCGCGCGATCTGCAGCCGCATGAAGCGGGCTTCATCGCCATCGCCATCTTCGGCCTCTATGCGGTGCTGGCCGCCAAAAGCCGGCTGACGGCGATCGTGTCCCTGGGCATCCAGGGTTTTGCGGTGGCGGTGCTCTATCTCCTCTTCGGCGCGCCGGATCTCGCCTTCACCCAGTTCATGGTCGAGACGCTGTCGGTAGTGATCCTGGCGCTGATCATGACGCGCCTCAGGCTCGACGTCAGCGACCACCGGCCTATCAGGCAGATCGCGCTCGACGCGACGATCGCCGTGGCCTGCGGCCTGGGCTTCGCGCTCTATCTGCTCAAGACGCTGGAGACGCCGTTCGACGCCACGCTGTCGGCCTTCTTCGGCGATTATTCGAAAACGCTCGCGCATGGAGCCAATGTCGTCAATGTCATCATCGTCGATTTCCGCGGCTCGGACACGCTGGGAGAAATCGCCGTGGTGACGATCACCGGGCTCGCGATCCTGGCGCTGATCCGCCTGCGGCCCTTGGGGCCCCGCCCGCCGACAATGACCCCGATCGCGAGGAGGAGCGCGCATGAACTCCTTGATCCTCAAGACCATGGCGCCGTTCCTGACGGTGCTGATGATCGTCTTCTCCGTCTTCGTGCTGCTGCGCGGCCACAATGCGCCGGGCGGCGGCTTCATCGGCGGGCTGCTGGCGGCCGCCGCGATCGCGCTCTACGCGCTGGCCTTCGGGGTGGAGGCGACGCGGCGGGCGCTGAAGGCGCATCCGATGACGATCGCCGGCGGCGGCCTGCTGCTGTCGACGGTGTCGGGCTTCGTCTCCTGGCTCGCCGGCAAGCCGTTCATGACCGGCCTGTGGTTCAATGTCGCCGGCGTCGATCTCTCCACCGTGATGAGCTTCGATCTTGGCGTCTATCTGGTGGTGCTCGGGGCGTTTTCGACCATTCTCTTGGCGCTCGAGGAGCGGGAGGACCCATGACCGAAGCGCCCTTCATCCTGCTCGCCGGCCTGTTTTTCACCGCCGCCATCTATCTGATGTTGTCGAGCCGCATCATCCGCATCATGCTCGGCGTGTCGCTGCTGGGCAACGCCGTCAATCTGACGCTGTTCATCGCCGGCCGGATGACGCGCGAGATCCCGCCGGTGATCACGGGCGGCGACGTGCTGCCCTCGACCGCGGCCAATCCGCTGCCGCAGGCGCTGATCCTGACCGCCATCGTGATCTCCTTCTCCTTCTTCGCCTTCCTGATGGTGCTGGCCTATCGCGCCCGGCAGACGCTCGACACCGACGACACCACGTCGCTGCGATTCTCCGAGCCGGCCGATGCGGCCCTGCCGCCGAGGGAGTACTGACATGCAGACGCTGCTCGCCGCCGCCGCCGGCATCGACCTGACCAAAGTCTATGCGCCCGACGTCGCGCCCGAAGCCTGGCTGACCATCCTGCCCGTGGCGCTGCCGCTCGCCACCGGCGCGCTTCTCACCGCGATCCGTCGCCGCATCGACTGGCATGCGCCGATCGCGCTCGCCACGCTGGCGCTGATGGTTCTGGCGGAGATTGCGCTTCTGGCGCATGTCGCCGTCAACGGCCCCGTCACGCTGGCGCTCGGCCAATGGCTGCCGCCGTTCGGCATCGCCTTCACCGTCGATGTCGGC
Organism: Rhizobium sp. G21; assembly: GCF_014158035.1. Taxonomy (GTDB): domain Bacteria; phylum Pseudomonadota; class Alphaproteobacteria; order Rhizobiales; family Rhizobiaceae; genus Rhizobium_E. The sequence goes on from NZ_JACFXW010000001.1 coordinate 1,216,873, forward strand.
GGCGCCGGGCTGGCGCTGGTCGCGGGCGTGGTGACGCTAGCCGCGTCCGTGTTTGCGCTCGACGAGATCGACCTCAACCACCGGCGCTACGGCTTTTATCCCTTCCTGCTGTTCCTGATCGCCGGCGTCTCCGGGGCGTTTCTGACCGGCGACGTGTTCAACCTCTATGTCTGGTTCGAGGTGCTGCTGATCTCGTCCTTCGGCCTGCTGGTGCTGGGCGGCGAGAAGGAGCAGATCGACGGAGCGCTGAAATACGGCCTGCTCAATCTGGTCGGCACGACGCTGTTCCTGATCGCCACAGGCTATCTCTATTCCCTGTTCGGCACCCTCAACATGGCCGACATCGCCGTAAAAGTGTCCAAGGATCAGGGCGATCTGCCGCTCGGCACGCTGGCGGCGCTCTATCTCACCGCTTTCGGCATGAAGGCGGCCGCCTTTCCGCTCAACGCCTGGCTGCCCGCCTCCTATCACACGCCGCGCATGGCGGCCGCCGCCTTGTTCGCCGGCCTGCTGACCAAGGTCGGCGTCTATGCGCTGATCCGGGTGCTCGCCATGCTGATGCCGGCCGAAGGCGCGGCCCTGTCGCCGGTGATCGGCGCGGTGGCGGGCCTGACCATGCTGGCCGGCGCGATCGGCGCCATCGCCAGCGACGACCTCAAGCGCGCGCTCGGCCATTGGGTGGTCGCCGGCATCGGGGTTGCGCTGGCGGGGCTGGCGATCGGCGGCGAGGCCGGCCTGTCGGGCGCCTATTTCTACCTCCTGCATTCGATGCTGGTGATGTCCGGCCTCTATTTCGCCGTGGGCGTGATGACGATGCGGGCGGGAGCGTCCTCGCTGACCAAGCTGGGCGGGCTCTACAAGGCCGCGCCGGGGCTGACTGTGATCACCGGCCTGCTGCTGCTCGGGCTGGCCGGACTGCCGCCGCTGTCGGGCTTCTGGCCCAAGGCGATGCTGGTCAAGGCGGCGCTCGCCGCCGATCACGACGGGCTGGCCGCGGCCATTCTCGTCTCCGGCTTCCTGCTGAGCTTTGCGGCGGGGCGGGTGATGCTGCTCGCCTTCTGGCGGCCCGGCGAGATCGCCGCCGACAGGGCGCCCGATCACCGGATGATGACCGGCGCGGCGGCGGCGATGGCGGCGCTCAGCCTGGCGATCGGCCTCTGGCCGGCGCCGGCGGCCGATATCGCCGATCTCGCCGCGCGCGGCTTCATCGATCCCGCCGCCTATATCGGCTCGGCGCTGATGGGGGACCGCCCATGAAGGCCGCCCTCGCCCACCTCGCCATCATTCTCGCCGCGACGGCCTTTTCCGGCCTGCCGTCCGGGCTTTCGCTGCTGATCGGCTTTTTCGTCGGCGCCGTCGTGCTGTCGCTGCTGCCGCGCGCCTCGGGCTCGCTGCGTTACGGCGTCAGGCTGTGGCGCATCTGCAAGCTGATCCTGGTCTTTCTGAAAGAGTTCACGCTGTCGGTGTGGCGGGTGGCGCGGCTGGTGACCTCGCCGAGCATGCGCTTCCAGCCCGGCCTGCTGACCGTGCCGCTGACGCTGACCCGCGACGCCGAGATCACCCTTCTCGCCAATCTCATCACGCTGACGCCGGGCACGCTGACGGTGGACGTGGCCGAAGACCGCAGCTATCTGCTGGTGCATGCGGTGGACGCGCCCGATCCCGACGCGACCCGCGACGATATCGTCACCGGTTTCCAGCGGCTGATCAAGGAGGCCTTCGAACCATGACCGCTGCCGACATTCTCACGCATTCGGTGCATTTCGCCCTGGCCATGCTCATCGCCGCCATGGCGCTGATCGCGTTGCGGGTGCTGCGCGGGCCGACTCTGGCCGACCGGGCGCTGGCCCTCGACCAGCTGGTGGGCGTGGCGATCGGCTTCATCGCCGTGATCGCCGTGCAGACCGGCTTCGAACTCTATGTCGACATCGCGCTGGCGCTCGGCCTGACCGGCTTTCTGACCACGGCGGCCTTCGCCCGTTACCTGCAGCTCGCCGGCGATCCCGAAGGACGGCGCGGCGGCGCGCAGATCGACAAGGTCGAAAAGAAGATCGCGCCATGACCGAGACGCTTCTCACGCTGGCGGCGTCGGCGCTGCTGATCATCGGCTCCGTGATCGCGCTGATTTCGGCGATCGGCCTGCTGCGGCTGCCCGACGTCTTCGCCCGCATGCACGCCGCCTCCAAGGCGGGGGCGGCGGGATCGAGCCTGCTGCTGCTCGCCGTGGCGCTGAGGGCAGACGAAAGCTCGATCTGGATCAAGGTGGCGGCGACGATCCTGTTCTTCTTCCTGACGGCGCCGATCTCCGCCCATCTGCTGGCCCGCGCCGCAATCAAGGCGGGCTTCCGGCCGCCGGTCCTCGACGAGGGCGCGCGCGCCGCGATCGAGGAGACGAAAGCGGACTGAGCAACGTGCATCAGGCGGGGTCAGTATTGCCGTAAAATTTCTACGAGCGGGCCAGAAACGATCGAAATCGGGCCAAGCCGCTTCAAACGAAGAACAAGCGAAAAAGTTCCACCACAAAACTGCAAGTCGAGAATTTTTTATAGCTTATGTAAGGCTCTATTAAGATTGGTTTCCATTTTACGGGATGACGTAACGGCAAGTTTTTGCTGATTGTGTAGAATATGTAAAAATATATTGGAAATGCCAAGGAAAGATGTTAATCGGCAAAACAAGAGTCATATTCCGATTCAGTTCAGTCCAATCCTCATGGGGGACGCTAGGCTCAAGCAAGGCGCTGCATGAACGACAGGACTGAAGAGCGGATCTATCCGCTCACGGAATGGAAGTCGTCGAAGCATATTGGTCGAAGCGCTAGGGGTAGCGACCAGGCCATCAAACCTATACTTCGCCGGGCATGGCTCTGATGATCGCTTCTGGTTCGAAAGAAACTGAAGCAGGGCAAGTGGATCGATCAGGAGAACAAGAATGAACGACGCAGCCAATGCGGGAAACAAGGAATTGCTGGTCGAACTGACCGCGGAAATCGTTGCCGCCTATGTCGGCAATCACGTGGTGCCGGCCAACGACCTCGCTTCCCTCATCGCCGACGTGCATACGGCGCTGTCCAACACGGCGACGGCGGAAGCCGCCGCTCCGGTGGTGGAAAAGCCGAAGCCGCCGGTGCCGATCAAGAAGTCGGTGCACAACGACTATATCATCTGCCTCGAAGACGGCATGAAGTTCAAGTCGCTCAAGCGCCACCTCATGACCCATTACGGCATGACCCCGGAAGATTATCGCGAAAAGTGGGAGCTACCGGCAGACTACCCGATGGTGGCCCCGGCCTATGCCGAAGCGCGCTCGCGCCTCGCCAAGGAAATGGGCCTCGGCCAGGGCCGCAAGAAGCGCGCCTGAGCCGACGGCGCCCAATGCGTCAGACGACAGGGCGGTCCTTCGGGGCCGCCTTTTTCGTTTCCGAGCAAGGAATTTTTTCCTACAATTGATTTCAAATACTTAGCCCGGTTCCGCCCTGTGAATCGGCGATCGGTTGCGCGCCCATCTTTTCAACGTCTGGATTGTACGCTATGAATAGGAAAATTAACCTATTTTGATCGGAGCGATACGGATGAGCGATACCGAAGACCGTGACATCACCAGCCTGTTTTGCGAGCCGCATGTGGCCGCCCGGCTGGAGCAACGCCTGTCGGACTGGCGCGCGCGCGGCAGGGACCAGACGGCCCTCGTCGCCGCGGCCGGCCCCGGCCCCGGCAAGCTCGCCCGCCGCGCCCGACGCCGCCGGCAGCGCGCCGAGATTTCGCCGCGCAGCGTCTCCGGCGTGGTGGCGACGATCGCCACCGAGATGATGTTCCTGACCTCCGACGAGCCGCAGTGCGGCCGCAACCGCCGCTTCGCCATGAGCCATGTGCAGCAGATCGCCATGTATGTCTGCCATGTGGTGCTGCAGATGACCATGACCGAGATCGGCCGCGGCTTCGGCCGCGACCGCAGCACGGTGGGGCACGCCTGCGCCCGCGTCGAGGACCGACGGGACGAGGCCGGTTTCGACCGGCTGGTGACGGCGATCGAGACGGTGACCTCGGGCGTCTTCACGCCCATCGGCCGCAAGGGGTGAGGCCGATGAGCGGAATCGACACGATGAAAGAGATCGAAAAGCTGCTCCGCTTTCTCGGCAATGCCGGCTGCCGCGCGGACCTCGCCCCCGACAAAGCCGACGGCGCGTTGCGGCTCAGCCATCCCGACGGCCGGGTGGCCGATTTCCCGGGGCCGGTGGCGACCGAGGCCGCGAGCCGCGGCTTGCTGGTCGATCGCAGCGGCCTGGTGGCCCCCACGCTCGAGGCCCGCTCCTTCCTGCGCCGTCGGCGCGCCGCCCGCGAAGAGGCGATGCTCGACCAGCATCGCGCCATCGAGATCGGCTTTCTCGTCGAGGGCGAGACGGCGGAGCCTGTGCGCATCAACGCCGCCGAAAGCCCGCTTTCGCAATTCGCCCGCATGAAGGACAAATCCGGCGCGCCGTGGTTTGCCGACGCCGCACTCGCCGCCGGCGAGCGGCTGGCGCGCGATTTCCACTTCGCCGGGCTGCAGCCCAAGATCACGCCGAGCTACGAGCCCCGCTTCGGCGACCGCGTCAAGGCCGCGCCCGGCGCGGGCGTGGAGCTCAAGGACAATGTCGTGGCCGCCCGGCTGCGGGTCGCCCGCGCGCTGACCGCCATCGGCCCCGAACTTTCCGGCGTGGCGCTCGACATCTGCTGCTTCGAAAAGGGGCTTGAGACGGTGGAGCGCGAACGCCAATGGCCGGCGCGATCGGCCAAGCTGATGCTGAAGACGGCGCTTCTGGCGCTAGAGAGGCATTATCGGGCGGGTGGGAGGGGGTGATAGAGCGGACGACGAGCAGCCTGTCGATGCGGGGGCTCGCGCTCCGAATCGACAGGCATAGTTAAATTAAGCGAACAGGAAATTGGCAGCCAGGAGCTCAGACTTATCCGCTATACCGCCAAGTCGAATACTGTCTGTCTCATCATTCCACTTGATCACGATATAGCTGCCGCCATCGGTGACGTGGTTGTTGCGGAGATCGTTGATACCCGTGATCTCGGCAATTGAACTGAGGTCGATGATGTCGGCGCCCGTGAGGAAGTCGGTCAGTCTGTCTTTGTCGCTTCCGACGCTGAAGACAAATGTGTCGTCTCCCGCCCCTCCCGTCAGCGTGTCATTGCCGACGCCGCCAACAAGACGGTCTGCGCCGCCGCCACCCGAAAGAACATCAACACCAACCTTACCGTTCAAAGTGTCATTGCCATTGCCGCCGCTGAGGCTATTTTCGCCACCATTGCCATTGATGATAGGACAGCTTCGATGAACACTTTATTTCTCTTTATTGCAGCATACTTCACTTCATATACCACGATCCTCTTGGATCAAGTCAGTTCGACAGCCGATATTCCCCTAGTTACGGAAATCAGAAATATAAACGAGCTAGCCGTTAACATTGAATCGGAGACGCCCGCATCCTTGTATCTCGCTTGCACCGATGGATCCGAGCGGCGTCTGCTCCTGTCGACCCGTCTCCCCGGACCTAGATATGATTACAGAAAGGGGAACAAGGACGACGCCTTCCTCTATGTCGAAACCATAGAGCAGAAAATGGATCTGAAGTGGACGCTGGCTGAAAGGGGCAAGGACGATCCCTGGGGCGGCTATCTCTTCTGGCGAAAGAACCTCGATGAGCCGGATACGTTGATCTCGGCGCCGCTCACCGGCGATCAGATTGCCACAATCAGCCGGTGGTTCGGGCATGCGCCACCATCGGAAGTCTCGATCATCGGCTTCCTAGAAACCGGCGTCTTCATGACAGGAAAGGCGACGGGCAAGGCCATCGCCGACTTCGACGCGTCTTGCAGCGCAAAATAGAGTGCGCCCAACGCAGGAAAGCCGGCTCGTTCATTGGAAGCTATCGTCGTCTTCCGCAGACACCCTCACCCCGCCGCCTTCACGCCCTCTTCCCTGATACGGTTGACCATCGACCTCAACCCATTGGCGCGTTGCGCCGAGAGATGTTCGATCATGCCGATCTCTTTGAACGTGTCGAGCGCGTCGAGCTTGGCGACGTCGGAGGCGTGTTTGCCGCTGTAGATGGCGAGCACGATGGCGACGAGGCCGCGGACGATGTGGGCGTCGCTGTCGCCGCGGAAGGTCATCACGGGGTCTTGGCCCTCGCCCGGTTCGCTGACCAGCCAGACCTGGCTCGCGCAGCCGCGCACCTTGTTGTCGGCCGTGCGGTCTTCCTCGGGCAGATCGGGCAGCGCCTTGCCGAGTTCGATCACATAGCGGTAGCGATCCTCCCAATCGTCGAGAAAGGCGAAGTCGCTGATGATGTCGTCGATGGCGGCCATGATGCTGATCCCTGTCTTGCGCCCGATATAGGCGCTCGGAACGGCCTTGAAAAGCCGTAGCAGGGGTTTGTCCGGCGCGATCGGGGCAAAGAAAAAGCCGCGAAGCTGTTGGCTTCGCGGCGGCGTCACAAGGACGAGGCGGGGCATGAAAAGAAGCGAGGCGCGCTTCAGGCAGCGCGGCGGAGCCGATCATGGCGCGGCCGCGAAGGGGGAATGGGCGAATAGCGAATAGCGAATAGTGAATAGCGAATAGCGAATAGCGAGTAGGCGGTCGGGTCAGGGCGCGGGGCGCGGGGTCGGGATGGGGATGTGGCGGGCGGTCCCGGCTTGCGCGCCGGCCTCGGGGGCGGCTGCGGCCGATGTCACGGTTCCGGTCGTCACGCTGTCGGCGGCGGCGAGCTGGGCGGGGTCGGCGAATTTTTCATCGAGATAGGAATAGGCCACCCGCGCGCCCTCCCTGGCTCTGGAGCCCAGCGTCGAGACGGTCTCGGCGCCCTTGACGCAGACATCGGGTTTTCCGCGCAGAGCGAGCCCATATAGGTGATGGCGCCGGCGGCGGCGCCGAAAGCATCGGTCAGTTCGACGCCTTCCTCTTTCTTCAGGCGGTCGCTCGCTTCCTGATCGAAGATCGGCAGCATGACCAGCACCATCGAAAACCAGAAGGCGGTTCTCAAGAGAAACCACATAGCCTTGTTCCTTGCCCTGTTTCATTCCGGATCTTGTCGCGTCCGGTTTTGTCGTGTCCGCCGGCTGTCGCCGGTCTCGTCGTTTCGGGCCGGCCCATCTGTCCGGCGATGACCAGACCCTAGCCCGGTCATGCTGACGTCCCATTACGGCAAAGGGGAGGAATCGAGTCGAATTTGCAGCGAATTTGAGTTTTTCGACATTTATGCAATCTTGAACTGCATTTGTCTCGAATTCGACCGATCGCCGTTAACCTTCGTGGCGGCCCGTCCCGGAAATACAGGCGATTGAGGGGGACCTGGCCGCCACAAAGGTTAACTCCCGCCGCGGAAGGCCGAAAACGCCAGCAATTACGTGCTGTTAACCACGATTTTCGAAGTTGGCCGCATCTGTGCCTTTTCTGGACTTTTCGCCCGTCGCGGCGGCTGTTCCGGGTTCGTTTTTATCCTTTCCTTAAGTCGACGCTGCCATTTTCCGGACTGAGAGTTCCCAAGGGCTAATGAAGGCCACAAGCTTTGAGAGTATTGAGCGACATCGGCGGCAAGGCGCGTCACATGATCGGACGCGTATGCGAGACAGGCGACGGGGCCCTGCCCCGGCCTGGCCTCAGACTGGCCGCGTCCTGCGCGATCGGCCTGGGCTGCCTGGCCGGCATGCAGCTGGCCGGCGTCGCGCTCGCGGCGTCCCTGCCGGCTTCGGCCGCGCTGTTCGCCGCCTCGATGACGCTGGCGCTGGCGCTGCGCGAGATCCGCCCGGAGTTCAAAGCCGGACGTGAGGCCGAGACCGTCGCCGCCGCTCCATCGCCCGCATCGCCGCTTGCGCGCCTGCCGGGCCTTGTGTGACCCGCCACGATCGCTCGGGCGGCCTCCTTTCCGTCGCCGGCGCCGACGCGCAGGCATTCGGTTTCTCGCCGGATCGCATCCAGCCGAATGCGGTGATCGACCGCGTGCATGTGGCCGGACGCATCGGCTATCTCCAGGCGGTCGACGACCTGCGCCGCGGCGCGGCCCGCGCCCGCGCCGACGTGCTGTTCGCAGTCGGCGGCTTCGAAAACCACTACCGCCCCGTCCGCATCGACTTCGTCGGCGAATGCGACGCAGACGGCGCGCTGTCGGGTTTCGTCACCCAGATCACCGATCGCGGCCAGGAGGCGGCGCTGGAGGAAGAGGTCGCCCGCGCCCGCGACGAGGCGCTCGGCGCCAACGAGGCCAAGACCCGTTTTCTCGCCGCCGTCAGCCATGAGCTGCGCACGCCGCTCAACGCCATCCTCGGATTCTCCGACATTCTCACCGGCGAATATTTCGGCCGCTTCGAAAACGACAAGCAGAAGGAATATTGCGAGCTGATCAACCGTTCCGGCAAGCATCTGCTCGCCGTGGTCAACGCCATGCTCGACATGAGCAAGATCGAGGCCGGCCGCTACGATCTGGTCAAGGAACCGTTCGATATCGGCGACGCCGTGTCCGCCACCGAGGAGATGCTGTCGCTCGCCGCCCGCGCCAAGGGCGTTGTGCTGACGACGCGGGTGGCCCGCCAGTTGGGCGACGTCTGCGCCGACCGTCGCGCCATCCAGCAGGTGCTGATCAATCTCGCCAGCAACGCGATCAAATTCACCGAGGCCGGCGGCGTGGTGACCATCGACGCCGCCCGGGCCGGCGAAAAACTCGTGCTCACCGTTTCCGACACCGGCGTCGGCATCGCGCCCGACAAGATCGGCAAACTCGGCCAGCCCTTCGTGCAGGTGGACAGCACCTATGCGCGTCAATATGAAGGCGCAGGCCTCGGCCTTGCGCTGGTCAAGGGTCTCGTGGCCCTGCATGGCGGCTCCTTCGCGATCGAAAGCGAAGTGGGGGCCGGCACCAAGGCGACCGTCATCCTGCCTTTCGAGGGCGAGGACGGCGCCGACAACGCCATCGAATTTCCGCCGCGCCTCATCGAGCGCGCCCGGACACAGACGATAGAGGAGACGCTCAATGGCGCCGCCGAAGCGAAAATCGCCTGAGACGAAGAAAGCCCCCGCCCGCAAGGCGCCGGCCAAACGCAAACGGAGCGCCTGGCTGTCGGGTGTCTCCTTCATCGCGCGCTATCCCCGGCTGATCTCGGGCGTGGCGATCTTTTCCGTCGTGTTCAGTTTCGTCGCGGCCAATGCGCTGTGGTATCAGCCGCATCACCCGTCGCCCTTCATGGCGACGCGGGGCGACGCCGCCGCAGCCGTCGACGCGGCGCGGGCTCCCGCCGCGGAAACCGGCGTCACCACGTTCCGCATCCAGCGTGAGGAGGATCTCGCGGCGCAACCAAAGCCGGCGGCCTCGCCGCTGGTGGCCGACATGCAGAAGCCCTGACCGGCCTCAACCTCTATGACGGTCCCGCCGACGGCGTGAACGGGCCGAAGACCGTGGCCGCGATCCAGTTCTATCAGGAGACGGAAGGGCTGGAAGCGACCGGCGAAGCCTCGCAGGCGCTGCTCGACCGCATGAAAGCGGCCCGCGCGGCCGTCGCCGACGCGTCGCCGCCGCCGGATCAGTCCAAGACCGCCAGCGTGAAGAAGAGCGACGACGTGGCGGACCTCATCCGCGCCATGGACGAGACGGGCTCGGTGCCCATTCCCGCCTCCGCCTATCCGGAGCCCGCAAAAAGACCGCCCATGCCGACAAGGCGAAGGAGGCGCCGGCAGAAGCGCCGGTCAAGCGGGTGATGCTGATCCAGAAAGCCCTGGTCGGTCTCGCCTATGGCGATATCGCCGTGGACGGCAAGGCGGGCGCGGCGACCAAAGCGGCGATCCGCTCGTTCGAAAAAGCCTATCGCCTGCCCGTGACGGGCGAACCCTCGGACGCGGTCCTGAAGAAGCTGAAGTCGATCGGCGCGCTCTGAAGCCGCAAAAGATCGGCTGAAAACGCGTAAAGTTTGACTTTCTGCGGAAAGCGTCAATGATCGTGTTTCAAGCTCTACTCACACATGGTCTTCATGCTCATCCCCGGATCTCCCGATCACGATCGCATCATCGACAAGATCTATGAAGCGGCGTTGCTGCCCGACGCCTGGCAGGACGTGCTGGAGGAGATCTGTCGATGGGGTGGCTTCTTCGGCGGCCTGGTGGCGATGGACGACGTCGCCCGCGCCGATTGGGTGCTGACGCCGAGCGTGGTCCCCATCTTCCAGGAATTCCTCGACGGCGGCTGGCAGCCGCGCAACGAGCGGCTCTACGGCCTGGTGCAATCCGGCGATCTCGATTTCGTTTCCGACTCGCAGCTCTATAGCGAGGCAGACAAGGCGCGCATCCCGATCTACCGCGACTTCCTCACGCCGCGCGGTTTCGGGATCGGCTCCGCCACGATCGTGCAGGCGGCGGACGGCCGGCGCATGTCGATCATCTTCGAACGGAAGCTGGAGCAAGGGCCGTCGCCGCCGGAGATCCTGGCGGCGCTCAACAGCCTGAGGCCGCATATGGCGAGGGCGCTCAATCTCGCGAGCGAGGTGCGCCGGCAGCGCCAGCATTCGCTGTTGAACGGGCTGGCGCTGGCGGGCGTGCCGGCGGCGCTGATCACCGAACAGGGCCGGATCTTGGCCGCCAATGCGGTTTTCGAAGGCCTCGGCGACCACATCGCCTTTCTCGCCCATGGCCGGATGGCGCTGCGCGATCCCGCCGCGCAACTCCTGTTCACCGAGGCCTTGACCTCGCTCGGCGGCGAGCGCGTGCAATCGCTGCCGCTGCCGTCGGCGAACGAGGCGGCGCTGCCCGGCGTCTTGCACATCCTGCCGCTGCGGCGCATGGCGCGGGATCTCGGCCCGAACGCGCAGGCGATCGTGATGGCCGCCTTCCCCACCAGAGGCGACGAAACCCTGTTTCCGCTGCTGAAGACGCTTTACGATTTCACCCGCGCCGAGGCGCGCGTCGCCGCGCTGATGCTGGAGGGCGAGGCCCTGCCCGAAATCGCCAAGAAGCTCGGCGTCGCCTATGAAACCGTGCGCAGCGGCGCCAAGGCGATCTATCGCAAGACCGGCAGTTCGGGCCAGACGGATTTCGTCCGGCGACTGTCGCCAGTCACGCGCTATTCGGTGGCGTCTGGCGGCTGAGCCGACGATCAGTGGATGCAGTCTTCGCAGAGCGCCGCCTGCGGCACAGCCCGAAGCCGCGCCTCGGAAATCGGCTCGCCGCATTTGGCGCAGAGGCCGAAGACGCCGCGGGCGATGCGGTCCAGCGCGGCGTTGACGGCGCGCAATTCCTCGAGCCCGGCCTGGCCGACCCCTTCGAGCACCTCGTCGCCCTCCACTTCCAGCGCATGATCCTCCGCATCCGCGCCCGCGGATGCGTCGAGCTCGTCTTCGATGGCGCGGAGGCGTCCCTCCAGCTCAGTCTTTCGCGCAGAGAGGCGGGCGGCAAAAGCGTTCACGTCCAGCATGGATCATTCTCCTCCAACTCGTATTTTTCGTGGCCGAACCGGGATCAACGGTCGACAAGGACCGAGCATTTGGCGTGGCGCACGACCCGATCGGCGGTGGAGCCGAGAAGATAGTTGGAAAAATCGGGCCGATGCGACGCGATGATGACGAGATCGGCCGCCTGTTCCTCCGCCACAGCCAGGATCTCGCGGGCGGGCGAACCGACCCGGGTGTGAATTTGCGCCGTCGCGCCGGTCTTGTCGTTCAGCGCCTTCAAGCGATCGACCGCTTCCCGGATGCTGGCCTCGATGAAATCCGCGGGCAGTTCGATGGTCATGTAGCCCGGAATATCCTCCGCCACATTGAGAAGCAGGATGACGCCGCCGTCGTCGACGAGCTCCATCGCCTTGCGAAGGATCTTCTCGCCCTTGTCGAGCTGGCCGATATCCACGGGAACGATGATCTTTTTAAACATGTCGCGCCTCCGGTCGTTGAAACGTCATGGAGGGACCATGCGCGCAGCGGAGCGAGCGGGCATTGATCAACATCAAGCGTCGTCCGCCGGCGGGCGATCAGTCGTAGAGTTCGACGCCCGAGGCCCTGATGCGAGCGAGATCGGACTGATATTTGTCCTCGTAGGCGGCGACGAGGCCCGGATCGGTGATTTCGAGACGCGGATTGGGCTCGTCGAACGGGAAGCCGCGCATCATGCGGGCCACATTCTTGAGCTCGTTGGCCGACAGATGCGGCTTGAGCTCGTTGAGCACCTTCAGCCCCTTGAGGGTGAGTGAGGGCAGAACGTCGCGGCGCAACTCCTCGTCGGGCACGACGAAGGCGACGCTGGGCGCCAGCAGACCGAAAACCCGCGCCGGATTGGCCGACAACCAGTCATAGGTCCAGACGGTCAGCTTGTCGGCGCCGCAGGCCGCGGCCATGTCGGCGACGACCTCGGCCCAGCCGCGACAGTCGGGCTTGAATTTCGCCAGATACCGGTCGAAAGCCGGAGCCTTGCCGCGCGAGGCGAGTTGCAGCCAGGACGAGGTCAGATAGTCCGGATAGCGGCGGATCGAAAGAAAATAATGCGCCTCCCGCCCCTTCAGGAGGGAATCGAGCATGCGAATGCGCCGATGCGCCGCCGGATACAGCCGGCCCGTCCAGTAATTGGCGGAAATCAGGCCGAGCAGGTTTTCGTCGGAGAGAATGAAGGTGTCGCCGCGGCCCTGACTGCGGATCAGCGCCTCCAGCCGACGCGCCAGGAGCGGGCGCGCCATGGCGCCGCTGATCGCATCCGTCCAGGCCAGCGCATCGAACAATTTGGTGAAGTTCTGCCGGACGGCGGAAATGCCCGCATAGCGGATGCTCCCTTCGGCCAGCAGGCTTCCGTGGTCGTGCAACTGCGCCTGAATGAAGGTGGTCGCAGTCTTGTGGACGCCGAGATGGACATTGACGCGTCGGTGAAAGCCCGGCCTGTTCGACGGAGCCGAACGGCGCCGCGGCCTTGCCGACCAGGCGGCCTGCCATTGCCGGGCTTACTTCGTCATGCGCCATGGAAGATCGTCATTTCAAGGTTGAAAACCAGTCGTCGCCGCCGAGGCGCGACGCCTGTCGATCATGTCGTCAGCCGGCCTCGCCCGGAGTGGCCGGTTTTCCGGCCTTCTTGGCGGCGCGCCCGGCGCCGGCGGCCTTCACCTTTTCCTTCAGGGTCGAGCGCTGTTCTTTCAGCGCGCCGATGCGCTCCCGCAGCGTGGCGATCTCCTGATTGATCGCCTTGATCTGCATCTTCGGGGCCAGCTTCTTCACCGGCGTCTCAGTCGTATTCATCGTCTTACCTCATAAACGGGCCGAAACCCACGGAGTGACCGTCCATTCCCGCACCAGAGGAAAGGGAGCGGCGCAGCGCCCTACAATCAGCGCGAACACTAATGCGGCCAAGGTAAAGACACAAGGCCCCGTTCGTCGCCACGCCGTGCAATCCGAAACAACCGTGTCGGTTTCGTGTCCGGCGCGCCCGCCTGCGGCAGATAACGGAATCAGACCCCGTTCACCGCGGGCAAGCGCCTGAGGGCGCCGGTTTGAAGGCGGCGACGGCAGAACGGGGGTTCGCGCCGCCCGCCACGTCAGAGGCCCGTCAATCGCCGCTTGAGGCGCACCCACCAACCCGACTTCTTCTTCGGCTTGATCCGCGCCCGGCGGGCGCGCGCCGCGGCCTCCGCGCCGCCGAACGGCGCGAAAAGCGGATCGTCGAGAGAAAGCGGAGGCGGGATATCCCCGCTCTCGATACGGCCGAGCGGTCCCCCGTCGAACCGGATCCAGGATCGGAACAGGACGGCGCCGCGATCGGAACGGATGTCCAAGGCGCGGCCGCCCATCGCCTCGGCGCCGGACGACATGTGAGGCGGGTGGCGAATCACGGTGTAGTCGCCGACTTCGGCGCCGGGAGAGAAATGATAAATCGCCAGCCCCTGACCTTCCGGCGCGACGATCCGGCCGGCCACATCGGGCGCGACGAGGATCGCATCGGCGCGCATGTCGCGCGCGTCGGCGAGCAGTCTCGCCGGCCCCGGCGCCCGCCGGCGCCGGACGATGCGGTAGCGCGACGCGTGCGGAAGGATCTGCCGCATCAGCATGACATCGGCGGCGCTGCGGCAATAGACGAGCCAGGCGCCCTGCCCGCGCGCGTCCGACAGCGGCGAGGGCATCGCCCCGGCCTTGTCGAAGGCGCGCATGAGCCGACGCAACAGGCGAAAATTGGGTCCCGGTCGGAAATAGCCTTTTTCCCGACGGCGCGGATGCCAGAGGTGGACCAGATGAACGCCGCGTTCGAACGCCTCGAGCCCGTAAAGCGCGAAAAAGGCCCGGAAGCCGCAATAATTCCGGACGCCGTTGTCCTTGAAATCGGTCAGATAGGCGTGCGGGCGCGGCCCTTTCGGCGCAAGCGCCGCCAGCCGATGCAAGATGTCGTAATCTTCCGCGCCGTGCCCGGAAAATTCCGGCGCATGCCCACCGAGGGAAAGATAGTGTTCGCGATTGATCACCATCGCCGAACTGCCGAAGGCGGTGGATTGCACGACATCGCCTTGGGATTCCAGCCAATCCGGCGTGTTCTGCTTGATGAAAGGCACACCGGCGGTCATGTCGGAGAACCAGCTGTCTACGCCGGCTTCGGTGAGAAACAGCACGGGGACGGTGAAGAAATCGAAGCGGTTGCGCGCCAGATCACGGCGCATGGCCTCGGCGTGAATGGCGCGATACATGTCCGGGGAGCCGTAGAAATCGACGTCGTTGAACATGATGACGGGGTTGCGGGCCATGACCGCGCCGAAGTCGCGCACCTTGCCGATCGAGAACAGCCGCTCGGGACGGGGATGCCTGGCCACCTCGACGCCGCTCGCTTCGATGAGGCGCAAGGGCTTGGCCTGAGCTTCGCTGGTGCCGTAGTCGGCGATGAGGATGTCGAAGAGATCGCGGGGGATGGCCGCGACGAGTCGCCGAAGGCGCAATTCGCCCTCATAGGTCTCCGCCGTCAGCCGCAGGGGAATGATCAGGGTGATCTTAGTCATGCCGCGCTTGCTTCTCTCCCTCGGCGCTCCCTCGCCCGGCGCGCCGACGCGTCATAGAACGCCGGGCGTCAAACGGAAAGCCTCTTCCTGCGTTCACCAATGGTAAAGGAAAATTCATCATATTTCCCCACATCTATTCACACCGGAAGCGGCTGCGCCACGGCCGTCGGCTCAACCATATTGTTGGCGCAAAGGAAATATACTAACCTGCCCACGAGCGGCGGCCGCCCGGTCGGGAAACCGACGGCCTCTTCATTGACGCGAATGCGGCGAGACCTTGCGTTCGACGCTGGGGATCGGTTTCTTGCTTGTTTGCGGTGGGGCCCTTTCCAACGCCGACCCATATATTTGGAATCAGAGATGACAGTTCCGAAGACCACGGATGACACGATCGAAACCATCCGGTTTCCGATCACCAGTGACGAACAGCGCGAACAGCGCCTTCGCAGGCGCGCCGCGCGTCAGAAGCTGACGGAGGACGCGCCGGGCGAAGCCGTGATCGGTCCAGCGTCGTCCGAGACCGGCAGGGTTATTTCGGTGGTCGCAGACGAGGCGCTCGCGCCGAGGCCGGCGGTTCGGGAGCCGGCCGAGGTCGACAGCGAGGACGGAGACGTGTTCCGGACTCCGAAGAAGCGGTTCGTGCAGGTTTCCTGGACCAACCTGTCCTTCATCCTGTTCGTGGTGATACCGGGGGCCATGACGGCCTTCTACTTCATGTTCCTGGCCAGCCCGCAATATGTGGTGGAATCGCAGTTTTCCGTGCGCGGCTCCAACGCCTCGTCGATGTCGAGCTTCGGCCTCGGCAGCCTGTTCGGCACATCCGTGCAATCCAATGATTCCTATATCGTGTCGAGCTACATCGAATCGCAGCAATTGGTGCGTGACGTGCGCGTGAACTCGGCATCGACCTCCGCCAATACTATTCGGGCCAGAACATCGATTTCCTCTACCGTATTTCGCCCGACATGCCGCTGGAGAAATTCACCGCATACTGGCGCGACATGGTCGAGATCAGCTTCAACTCGACGACCGGAAACACCACGCTCTATATTTACGCATTCTCGGCCGACGACTCCAAGGCGATTACCGACGCCGTGCTGAAAGTGTCGGAAAAGCTGGTCAACTCGCTCAGCGAGAGCTCACGCCAGCAGATGACGCGCGTCGCCTCGATGCAGGTCGAACGCGCCGAGGCCCGGCTGCAGAGTGTGCGCAGCGAAATTCGACGCCTGCGGTCGGAAGAGAAGATCATCGATCCCAAGCAGCTTTCCGCACTCGATTTCAGTCTGACGCAGAAACTGGAATCCGAATTGCAGGGCGCGAGAACCCGGCTGAACACGGCGCTGCAGAGCGTGTCGAACGACGCCCCGCAGGTCGTGGTGCTCAAGCGCACGATCAAGGGGCTGGAAAATCAGCTCGGCATCCTCAAGGAAAAGATGCTGCTGCCGGACGACTCGGAAAACCCGAACAAGCCGACCAAGGCGGGTCGGGTCAACGAAGAAGGCAATATTCCCGGCGTGCTGACGAAATTCGAGGACCTGACCGTGCAGCTCGAATTCTCCACACAGGCCTACACGACGGCCCTGGCGGCGTTCGAAACCTCGTTGACCGAAGCGCAGAAGCAGGACCGTTATTTCGCGGTGTTCGTCTCGCCGGTTCGCCCCGAAATCGCGCTTTATCCGATGCGGCTTCTCGACACGTTCATTTCGCTGCTGGTGCTGATGGCGGTCTGGCTGCTCGCGCAGTTCTTCTACCGTTCGTTCAAAGACCATGCGATCTGATCTGATCGGACTCACTCCGAAAGAGACTATCGTGACGACGATCGACGCCGCCCGGCGAAACGACAATTTTACCGTCCTGAGAGGCGCGCAGAACAATCTGCGCGTCATCGTCGGCATGATTTTCCGCGAGGCCGCCAACCGTTTCGGCGCCTCGCCGATTTCCTATGTCTGGACGATCATCGAGCCTGCGATCCTGGTGGGCATCCTGTTGCTGGCTCGCATCTATTTCAAGAATGTCAGCCCCGCCTTCGGCGAAAGTTCGGTGATGTTCCTGTTGACCGGCGTCGTGGCGTTCCGCGCGGTTCGCGCCGTGGTCAATACGGGCGGCCGGGCGATCCAGGCCAACAGGGCGCTGTTCGAGTTCGGGCTGGTCAAGCCGCTCGACACCGTCGTGGCGCGAACCATCGTCGAGTTCGTGATCTGGATCGTGATCCTGACGGTGTTCTTCGCCGCGGTGGGCCGGATCCTCGACATTCAGGTCATCACCGACTTCGAGGGCTTCGTTCTCTCGATGTTGCTGATCCTGTATTTCAGCCTGTCCATGGCGATGTTCAACGCCACCGTCGGCGCTCTGGTGCCGGTATGGCGCAGCATGTGGAAGATGATGTCCATGCCGCTGATGATGACGTCGGGCGTTCTCTTCGTTCCGTCGCAGATGCCCCCGGACATCCTGAAGTTCATCATCTGGAACCCGTTCCTGCATTGCGTCGAGGGACTGCGGTCTCACTCCTATCTGGATTACCTGTCTGTCTATTCGCCCCACTATCTCCTCACCTTCTCCACCGCGGTCTTGTTGTTTTCATTGGCGATGGAACGGCTGTTCCGCAAAGAAATCATCCGCGCGAGAGGCGACGACGACGAAGACGAGTTCATATGATCGCGCTTGACAATGTCGGCAAGGCCTACCGGGACAGGCGCGGCCAGATCCAATGGGTGTTTCGCAATCTGAACGCCGTGTTCGGGGATGACGACTATCACGCCGTGCTGGCGCCGAGAGGCCAGGGCAAGACGACGCTCCTGAACACGATCTGCGGGAACGAGACCTTGTCGGAAGGCAAGATCCATCGAACCGCCCGGATTTCCTATCCGGCCGATTTCCGCGCCGCCCTATCCCAGAAGCTGACGGGGCGCCAGAATATGCGCTTCCTGTCGGACGTCTACGGCGTGAGTTTCGCGCAGGCGCTGGATTTCTGCGCCGCCTTTTCGGAGCTGGGCCGGCAGATGGACCTGCCGTTGAAGAGCTATTCCAACCAGACGCGCGGGCGCTTCATGGTCAGCGCGGTCCTGTCGCTGGGTTTCAAGCATATCCTGATCGACGATACGATCAATGTCGGCGACATGAAGTTCCGCAGGAAATGCCTTCAATATCTGCAGGACAGCCGTGACCGGCTCGCCGTGCTGATCGCGACCAGCGACGCGGATTATGCGGCGCGATTGTGCACGTCGGCAAGCGTGCTCCATGAAGGAAAACTGACGCTTTTCGAGAATTTCGAAGAAGCCCGCATGGTGTTCAACGAGATCAACAAGGTCTATGTCTGATCGGAAAAACGGCGTGCAAATCCCCGCTTCCCTTGCGGATTTTTCTCGGCTTTTCAGTTAGATAGCGCCAATCCACATTTCCTTGAAGTTTTTTGACGAAATGACTTGCGGAAACAAAATGAGCGGTCTATACGACCCTCAACTTGAGTTACGGAGTGTAGCGCAGCCTGGTAGCGCACCTCGTTCGGGACGAGGGGGTCGCAAGTTCGAATCTTGCCACTCCGACCAAGTTGACCTTCCCGAAAATCACTTCCCTCCCCGCATAGACGTCGCGAGCGCATAAACAGCCCCTGTTCGAGACGCGCGGCGCGCGCAATCCTATCCGTTGTTTGGAACCCGTTCGCAGTCGGCGCGGCGAATGTCGGTGCGTGGAAGGCGTGACGGACGCGGCGTCTCGCGCAGAGGCCTTCGCCGGAATGCCGACGGCGCCAGCGAGGCGACGATCAGGATCGGCCAGGCGAAGCAGAGGATCAGACCGCAGACGCGCCAGATATCCCAGGACGCCCGCGTCGCATAGCCTTCGAACAGCGTGCGTATGACGCAGCCCGTGGCGATCGCGCCATAGACGACCGCTGCGAAGATCAACAGGATCGTCTGAACCGGCTCATAGTCCGCCATCGAAAACACCCTTCCCCTTCCGCACCGCATCGCGGCGCGTCACGCAAAACCCGGCGCCGATCGCCCCATCGCATCGGACGCCGCCTGAAAGACCCAGATCCGAGCGTAGCTCAGCTTTTTGCTAAAGCTTCCCCCAAATGGGTGAGGCGCGGGAACGAGGCGCATTTATCCGGCGATGGTCGCGGTCGTCCGGCGCGCCGAACATGGCGCCTGCCAACGAAAAATCCCGCGCACGAGGCGCGGGATCTTCGGGGGCCGGTTCGAGATCGGCCGGCAGGAGCCTATCTGACGCAAACGGCGCGGGCAGAACGGCTCACATTGGAACGGTCGGACGCGACGAGGTCGGAGACCGCGGACGCCTCAGCGGACGCCGTTGACGAAATACTGGATGCACGTGCGGATAAAGGCGCGGCCAGAGGCGCCTTTGCGTTGATCGCCGTCGGCGGCGCCATAGGCCATGTCCATCAGCATGTAGGCGGCGGCCTGGGGATTTGTGGCGCTGAGCAGGCCGGCGGCGCTCCAGCGCTCGAACCAGGCCGTCAGGCGACGGCGGGCGCGATCCAGGCAATCCTCGCGCAGGACGTCGCCGATCTCGGGCGACGCCACGGCGTCCTGGCGCGCCTGACGCAGGAAATTCTGCCGCTTCTGATCGGTCTCCTCGTCGATATCGACGCGAAAGATCGCCGACAGCGCGCGCTCCACGGTGTCGCCGGGTTCGACATCGTCGAAGTCGAAGAGCTGCGCGTTCATCAGGCCGACAATGGCGCGGAACAGATGCAGCTTGCTGGGGAAAAGCCGATAGAGCGTGCGCTTGGAGACGCGGCAGGCGGCCGAAATATCGTCCATGCGCATGGCGACGTAACCGCTGCGCAGATAGATGTCGGCGGCGCGCTCGACGATGATGTCGCGCTGCTCCTCGTCGCTGCGCACCTTGGGGCGACCGCGGCCGCGCTTGGCACGGGCGGTTTCGCCGACGGCGTCGAGGTCGTCGGTCATGATGCGATCGGCGGCGGCGGATAGGCTGTGATGGGTCGATTCCAAAGTCAAAGTCGGGCTCCTGTTTGTCTGGAAGCCAGGTCCGGACCGGATCCGCCTCGCTCCCACGGATCACGCGTCCGGCGGCTTCGCCCTTGCGTCATGCTCACCCTGTGGCCACTGCGCCTCGTCCGATGCGGCCTGCGGTCTGCGTCCTCGACGGCCGCCTGTCATGACCACGCGATGCGCATCCCGGACGAGGTGTCATCCTCGCTCCGGCAGCACCATAGCGATCGCTGCGTTAAGTGCTGTTAAGGCAGTGTAAAGTTAGGTAAAATTACTGGAAAAGCCGATTTGAGGGTGTATCCCGGACGCATGGCCAAGGTTCTTCTCATAGACGACGACGTCGAATTGACTTCGCTTCTCACCGAATACCTGGTCGAGGAGGGCTTCGACGCGCATGCGGTGCATGACGGCCGGCAGGGCGTGGAAGAGAGCCTGTCCAACCAGTACGACATCGTCGTGCTCGACATCATGATGCCGAAGATGAACGGCATCGAGGTGCTGCAGCGCATTCGCCGCTCGAGCGACGTGCCGGTGGTGATGCTGACCGCGCGCGGCGACAATGTCGACCGCATCACCGGCCTCAATCTCGGCGCCGACGATTATGTGCCCAAACCCTGCTCGCCCGACGAACTGGTGGCGCGGCTGCGCGCCATCCTGCGGCGCTCGCGCCGCCAGGCGCCGGGCGACGGCGGCTCGCGCGTGGTGGAGGCCGGGTCGCTGGTGCTCACCCCCGCCGCGCGCCATGCCGAATGGCGCGGCCAGCCGCTGGAGCTGACCGGCGCGGAATATTCCATTCTCGAAGTGCTGGCCCGCAACGCCGGCCAGCTGGTGTCGAAACAGGACATGGCCAAACGGGTGTTCGGACAGCCGCTGGCGCCGTTCGACCGCCGAATCGACGTGCATGTCAGTTCGATCCGCCAGAAGCTCGGCATCGCCGAGAACGGCCAGTCGTGGATCCGCACCGTGCGCGGCCAGGGCTATCAACTGGTGACGGAGGGCTGATGGGGCGAACCTTCTGGCATTCGTTCCTGACCATCTGGCTGACCATGGCGGGCGCCATCGCCATCATCGCCGCCGCAAACGCCTATCTCCGCGTGCTGCCGCCGAAGGACAGTTTCATCGACAGCCGCGAATTCTACACGATGGAGGCGCTGAACGCTTATCTTCGTCGCGACCAGATCGACGAGGCGCGCGCCTATACCGCGATGCTGGCGCGCCTGACCCCGCCCATCCGGGCGCGGGTGACGCCGGGGCCGCTGGGCGGGCCACAGGACTGCAAGACCTGGGCCGATCATCCATTCTTCAACGGCGGCCAGAGCGACAAGCCCCTATCGACCTCCGACGAGATCGACGCGCCGCCGCATCCGCCCATACGGCCGGACAAGGACGGCGTCGTGCGGCTGGACGCGCGCGGCGAGCGCGCCTGCTATCACATCGAAATCCAGAAGGAACGGCTGTCCTATTTCGATCGCTATGCGCCCGCGGTGCTGCCGATCATCGCCGGCCTGATGGCGAGCGTCATTTCGTCCTTCCTGCTCGCGAGCTATCTCGTCGCGCCGATCATGAAGCTGCGCGGCGGCTTGAAGACGCTGGCGGGCGGCGATTTCCGGGTGCGGATCGGCCGGCAGCTGGGCCGGCGCCGCGACGAACTCGCGACGCTGGGCAAGGATTTCGACGTCACCGCCGCCAAGCTCGAAGAGATGGACGCCGCCCAGAAGCGGCTGTTTCACGACGTGTCGCATGAATTGCGCTCGCCTCTCTCGCGGCTGCAGGCGGCCGTCGGCCTGCTGCGCAAGAATCCCGCGCGGCTCGAGGCGCTCCTGCCGCGCATGGAGCGCGAGATCAAGCGCCAGGACGGACTCGTCGAGGAAATCCTGACGCTCGCCCGGCTCGGCCCCAACGCCGCCGCCTCGCTCGAACGCGAGACGATCGACGTCATCGACCTCGTCGCCGCGATCATCGACGACGCCGCCTTCGAGGCGCAGGCCAAGAGCGTGGGCATGGACTATGCCGGCGCGCAGAGTTTCGTGACCCGGGTGAACGGCGAACTGATCTACCGCGCCATCGAGAATGTCGCGCGCAACGCGGTGAAATATTCGCCGCCGGGCAGCCGGATCAGGATTTCGTCGTCGCTGGGGAGCGGCGGCGAGACGCTGGATCTCGCCATCCGCAACCCCGGCCCGGTGGTGCCGCAGGAGGATATCGAGAAGATCTTCCACCCCTTCACCCGGCTGCAGGAAAGCGAATCCGGCTATGGCCTCGGCCTGGCCATCACCCGCCGCGCGGTGGAGGCGCATGGCGGCTCGGTGGAGGCGCTCGCCAATCCCGAAGGCGGGCTGACCGTGACCATCGTCATCCCCCGACTGGACTGACATGAGGCCGATCCGTGCGGAACCCGATCCGCGCGAGCCGCGTTAGGGGTCATCGAGACATCGATGAAAAAGGAGATTGTCATGAAACTCAAGCTGTTGACGGCCGGCTGCCTCGCCCTGGCCACCCTCGCCGCCGCTCCCGCTTACGCCGATGACGACAATGACGGCGCGCTGACAGGCGCAGCCGGCGGCGCCGCCACCGGCGCAATCGTGGGCGGTCCCGTGGGCGCCGTGGTCGGCGGCGCGGTCGGTCTCGCCGCCGGCGCCGTGCTCGATCCTCCCTCCGAGCGCGTTGTGACCTATGTCCAGGAGCAGCCGCTTCCGGAACAGCGCGTGGTGGTGCAGCAGCCGATCGTGGTCGGCGAGCCCCTGCCCGCCGAAGTCGCGCTGACGCCCATTCCCGGCGACGAGGCCTACGCTTATACCGTGGTCAACGAACAGCGCGTGATCGTCGACCCCCGCACCCACACCGTGGTGAGGGTCATCGAATAAACCGGGCTCCCCACCCGAACCTCCAGTCGAAAGCCCTTGCGACCCCCTGCCTCGCAAGGGCTTTTTCGTACAGATTTTTGCGCAAGTCGTCATGCGAGAGCGCCTTGCCACATCCCCTCCCAGGGGATAGCATGTGGAGCATGACCGACCACCGCCATGTGAGCCATCCCGAAATCGTCAAGCGGCTGAAGCGCGCCGAAGGCCACCTGCGCGGCGTGATCGCCATGATCGAGGGCGGACGCCCCTGCCTCGATGTCGCCCAGCAATTGCAGGCGGTGGAAAAGGCCGTGGCCAGCGCCAAGCGCACTTTGATCGAAGATCATCTCGACCATTGCCTGGACAGCGCCGTCGGCAGCCTCGGGCGCGAGGAGCGCCAGACCATCGCAGACTTTAAAGCCATCGCCCGTTATCTCTGAGGAGCGCTCATGCCCGGGTTCGACGCATTGTTGCAGCAAGGCTCGGCGCATGCCTGGCTGTTCATCCCCAGCGCCATCCTGCTGGGGGCGCTGCACGGGCTGGAGCCGGGCCATTCCAAGACGATGATGGCCGCCTTCATCGTGGCGGTCAGGGGCACGGTGCTGCAGGCGGCGCTGCTGGGGCTGGCGGCGACGCTGTCGCATACGGCCGTCGTCTGGGGCATCGCGCTCGTGGGCATGACGCTGTGGCAGGGCGTGGACGCCGAGGCGATCGAACCCTATTTCCAGCTCGCCTCCGGCCTGGTGATCATCGCCATCGCGCTGTGGATGATCTGGCGGGTGCGACGGGAGCACGCGATGACTCATCATGCGGCGGGGCATGGTCATGACGGGCGCCATGGGCGCGTCCATCATCATGCGCATCATGGACATCATGGGCATCATGATCACCATCGCCATGGCCATTCTCATCACCATGGCGCGGTGCGGTCCCACGCGCATCGGCATTCCTCGCCCCCGATATCAGGCGCATCGACACCGGCCATGGCGTCGTGGCGCTGGAGCTTCATGAAGGCGATGGACCGGCGGTGTGGCGATTGAAAACGGAAAGCGGGCCGCGCTGGTCGGCCTATGACGTGAAGCTGACCACCGAGCGGCCGGACGGGACGTTCGGCGTCTTCGTGTTCGCCGAGCGCGGCGACTGGCTGCAATCGGTCGATGCGGTCGACGAGCCGCACGACTTCACGGCGCGGCTGACGCTCCGCCATGGCGGCCACAGCCATGCCTATGATCTCGCTTATCTGGACAGGCCGGGCGATGACGCGCCGCATGCCGGAATGCATGGGCTGGCCGGCGGCGCCGACGACTATCAGGACGCCCATGAACGGGCGCACGCCAACGACATCCGCAAGCGCTTCGCCAACGGCCGCGCCACCACCGGCCAGATCGTCCTGTTCGGCCTGACCGGCGGGCTGATCCCCTGCCCCGCCGCCATCACCATCCTTCTTCTCTGTCTGCAGCTCAAGGAATTCTCGCTCGGCTTCACGCTGGTGCTGTGCTTTTCGATCGGTCTGGCGCTGACGCTGGTCTCGGTCGGAGCGATTGCGGCGCTGAGCCTCCGACAAGCCGGCAAGCGCTGGCGCGGCCTCAGCGCAATCGCGGCCCGCGCGCCTTATCTGTCAGGTCTGCTGATCCTGGCGGTCGGGATCTACACCTGCCTGCATGGCTGGCAGGGGATCGGGGGCGGGGCGTGAGGGGGATGGGTGAACATGGCGAGACCCACGAGCATCCTGACGCTCGCTTTCTCACTGATGATCGCGACGATGGCCTTGACCATCTCGTCCACCGCCAAGGCGGGAGGCGATGCGATGGATAAGGACGCGCGCCTCACAGCGCTGCCGGCGGAGATGCAGGGAGACTGGATCGGAGCGGAGGATGACAGCTACACCGTCTCGATCCACGGCGCGCGCATCAAGGTGATGGGAAAAACTGTCATCTACGATAGCTGGCGGCTCATCCAGCAGGACGGCGCGACGACGGTGGATTTGCGTGTCGATGACCCCGCCGAGGAATATGATTTTCAACGACGCAATATCATCGGGCTAGTCATCAGTCCGGAGGGAGACTTCCTGGTTTACAACGTCAGATATTCGATGGCGCTCAGGCGGCAAAACTAAGCGGGAGATGCAGGCGACGCAAGGCGTTTGCGGACGTTCATCAGCGCGAAACCGAGCAGATTTTCACCGCGCCAGAGCAGCGGATTTTGCGCATCCGGATGATCGGCGGCCAAACCGATGCCCCAGATGCGATCGACCGGGCTCGCCTCCACGAGGATCTGATCGCCGGTGGCGATGAGAAAGGCTGCAAGTTCGGCGTTCTGCGCGAATTTGTGAAAGTTCCCCTCTTCCACGATCCCGGCCTTGTCGCGATCCCAGACATCAGGATCGAACCCCTCGCCTCCCTGCCGCGTTGCTTGACCTCCTGCGGGCTCGAAGCCGAAAGGATCTTCGCCGTCGTCTCATGATCCCCGAACAGCCGCGCCTTCTCCGCCATCATCCAGTGTTCGGTGGTGGGATAGCGAAGACCCGATACCTCGAAGACGGCGGGCCACCATTGGCTGAGACAGGACGCGCCGATACGGCCATCCTTGAGAGGTCGATGGCCCCAGAACATCAGAAATTCGAGCGGCGTTCCGGCTTGATAGGCGCGCTCGAGAGCGGTGCGGTCGGCGAACATAACGCCGTTAAAGTTGCTTTACGATCGGCTGTCAACTATCAGAACCCGAACATGCAAGCGCTTGCTACGCCGCGTCCCTCACCCGGATCTCGATGTCGAGCCGCGGCGGCGGCGATGTTGACAAGGGCGTCGAGCGAGAATTTCGCGAGCTTGCCGCGCAAGAGATCATTGGCGCGCGGACGGGTGAGGCCGAGGCGTTTGGCGGCCTCTTCCTGCGGCAGCTCCCATTTCAGAACCGCCTTGCGGATTTCATAGAGCAGCGCCGAGCGCGCCTTGAGATTGGCGGCTTCCTCAGCGGTGTCGGAGAGGGCGTCCCAGACACTGTCATATGTCTCAGTGGTCATTGTGCCGCTTTCCATCTTTTAAGCCGTTGAACCGCTAGATCTAGGTCTTTCTTCGAGGTCGCTTGCGTCTTCTTCTGAAACGCGTGAAGCACCAGAACACGGTCTTCGAACGTCGCCAGAAAAATGATCCGAAAAGCGCCGGACGGCTCTCGGATCCTTATTTCCCGCACGCCTGGGCCGATCGACTGCATCGGCTTCCAATCGTCTGGGTCTTCTCCACGCTGAACCAGTTCGAGCTGCCAACCGGCATCGATCCGTGCGTCTTCAGGAAACGCTCGAACATCCGCCCTGCTGCTTCCAAGCCATTCGATCGCCTTCATAACGACAAAGTATCAAATTCGATACAGGCAGACTAGCGGTAAATTTTCTAGGCCCCCTCACCCCGCCGTATCCACCCGCACCTCCACCGAGAGCCCCGGCGCGAGCCTGTCCGTCGCCGGTTGGCCCTCGTCGATGGCGATGCGGACGGGGAGGCGTTGGGTGACTTTGGTGAAATTGCCGGTGGCGTTGTCGGATTTGATCACGGAAAATTCGCTGCCGGTCGCGGGCGAGAAGCTCTCGATGATGCGGCCGGTGAAGGTCTGGCCTTTGAGGAGATCGGCTGTGAAGGTCACGGGCATGCCGATGCGCATGGCGGCGACCTGGGTCTCCTTGAAATTGGCCGAGATCCAGATGCGGTCGGGCACCACCGACATCAGCTGCGTGCCGGTGGTCACATAGGCGCCGACGCGGGCGGCGACTTCGCCGAGGCGGCCATCGGATGGCGCGCGGATCGTCGTGTTGGCGAGGTCGATGCGGGCGAGTTCGAGCGCGGCGCGCGCGCCTTCGATCGCCGCTTCATACTGCTTGCGGGAGACGGCGAGCGAGACCAGCGCCTGTTGGGCGACATCGGCGTCGGCGCGGGCGGAGACGAGGCTGGCGCGGGCGGCTTCCAGCGCGCTTTCGCTCTGCTCCAGCGCCGTCTGCGAAATGGCGTTCTGGCGGGCGAGCGAAAGGTTGCGGCCATAAGTCGCCTGGGCTGTTTCCAGCCCGACATTGGCGCTGTCCACCTTCGCCTTGGCCGCCCTGAGCTTGGCCTCGTCTGAAGCGCGCTCCTGCTCCAGCGTGGCGAGTTGGGCGTCGTCGGAGGCCAGCGTCGCCTCGGCCTGGCGAAGCTTCTGCACATAGATGCGGTCGTCGATCTTCAGCACCACATCGCCCTTCTTGACCCGCTGGTAATCGGTGACCGGCGCCTGCAGCACATAGCCCGACACCTGCGGCGCCAGAAACGTCACCTGGCCCCGCACATAGGCGTTGTCGGTGGTCTCCACCGACGTGGTGAAGGGCGGCAGTTTCCAGACATAGAGGATGAGCAGCACGCCACTGAGGCCGGCGAGGATGGCGAGAAGGCTGGCGATGGTGCGAATGATGCGGGACATGAGCGTGGTTCCGGTGGTTCAGACGGCGGCGGGCGCGGGACGGGCAAAGACCGCGCGCCAGGCGGTGTGGACAATGAGGGTCAAAAGCGCCAGCGCACAGATGGCGGCGATGGCGAGGAAGAGGTCGTTATAGGCGAGCACCCAGGCTTCGCGCGTCACCTGCTGGGCGAGCAACTGCCCGCCTTCGGCCGTCAGCAGCGCTTTGTCGGTCAGCACTCTGGCATAGGCCTGGCCGAGCTGGGCGACGCGGGCGGCGACCAGAGGATCGGCGCGGCCGAGATGGGAGACGAGATCGACCGAATGGACTTTTTCACGGATGGTCGCGAAGGTGCCGAACAGCGCCGCGCCGAACAGGCCGCCCATGGTCTGGGTGAAGATGAACACCATGATGAAGCTGGTGATGTAATTCGGCCCCTTCTTCAGCGCCCCGACGAAGCCCGCCGACAGCGCCGGCGGCAGGAACAGGCCGCCGCCGGCGGCGATCAGCGCCTGGCTGAACAGGATGTTTTCGGGGCGGGTGAGATTGGTGGCGGAGGCGTCCATCCAGGCGCCGGTTCCGATCATGACGAGCGCCACGGCATGGATGAGCGGTTCGCGGCCCGGCTTGAGGATCACCGCGCAAAGGCCGAGGCGCCGACGGAGGCGATGAGAATGACCGTCCACAGCGTGGTGAGCTGATAGGGCGCGAGCCCCAATTGCGTCAGCAGCGCCAGCGCGCCGGAGGCCTGTTCCGACAGCGCGACGCGGAACAGCAGGAGCACGCCGAGGAAATGCAGCATCGGCGGCGACGTCAGCCAGGCGATGTCGAGCAGCGGCTCCTTGCGATTGAGTTCGATGACGACGGTGGCCGCGACGCCCGCCACCGCCACGGCGAGCAGCACGCCGATCCACGGGGCCTCCAGCCACCAGTAATAACGGCCGAGCGTCAGCGCCACGGCGAAGCAGCCGAGGCCGGCGGCGAGAAAGCCGTAGCTGATCAGATCGATGAGCCGGATGGTCATGGTGCGCGGCATGGGGCCGAGCGGCACCTTGTAGACCAGCGCGAAGGCGATGAGCGACAGCGCCACTTCGAGCAGATAAAGCGCATGCCAGCCGCCGAGATCGAGCAGCGCCGGCGACAGGATGCGGGCGAGCGGCGCCGCCAACGCCTGATTGGCGAGCGCCAGCGACAGGCCGACCGTCATCTTCCGCGCCGGCGGAAACGGTTCGAGCATGTAGAGGAAGCCGAGCGACGACAGCGCCGAGCCGACCGCGCCGGCGAAGAAGCGCAGGATCAGCGCCGAATGAAAATCATCGACGAAGAGGTGGATGGCGGAGACGGCGAGGAAAACGACGATGGCGATCTCGGCGAAATTCCTGAGCCCGAACTGATTGCGCACCTTGATGAGGATGATCGAGAGGCTGACATTGGGGATGTAATAGGCTGCCAGCAGCCAGGCGGATTCATTGGTGGTGACGCCGAACTGGCCCTGGATCTGGGTGATGTTGGCGGAAATGAAATTGAGCCCAAAACCCTGGGCGAGGCCGAGCGCGATGGCGGTCAGCACATAGAAGAGGAACGGCCGGGGCGTGTGGGCGACCTGCGGTGCGGCGGGTGGTTGCTGCGGCTGGACGGCGGTCTCGCTCATGCCAGTTCC
This sequence comes from Rhizobium sp. G21, assembly GCF_014158035.1. GTDB lineage: Bacteria > Pseudomonadota > Alphaproteobacteria > Rhizobiales > Rhizobiaceae > Rhizobium_E. The sequence continues at coordinate 1,245,743 of NZ_JACFXW010000001.1, forward strand.
TCGACATTTTTCGCCATTCGCGCGACGACGCGCTCGAAGGCGGCGACATCGGCGGGATCGAGGCCGGATTGCAGGCGGGCGCGAAAATCCTGGGCGAGCGCCTCGACCTCGGCGGATTGCCGACGCCCCTCCTCCGTCAGCCGGACCAGCTTGACGCGGCGGTCGCCGGGATCGCTCTGGCGCACGAGATAACCCTGTGTTTCCAGGCCATCGAGCATGCGCACCAGCGTGGGGCCTTCGACCTCGATTTCCTGGGCGACGACATTCTGCGCCAAGCCCTCGGGCGCGCCGCCCAGCAGCCGCAACAACCGTCCCCGCGCCAGCGTCATGCCGCGGGCGCGGGCGTGATTGTCGAAGGTTTTTCGGACCTTGCGGGTCAGCAGGTTCATCTGGTCGTAGAGCGACAGCGGCATGTTCGGAGCCTTTTCGATAGCATGCTACTATTTAGGCGCCTATCGATTATTGTAAAGGCTCGTTTCTCGTTTTCTGAACGCGAGGCCGAGTCAATCGGACCAAGAGATCCCGGATTGTCGCCTGACATAGGATAGAGCAATCAATGATTGAATACCGCAACAAAAATCCAACCAAAGTAGAAATTATCAAGCCATATATACTGCTTTACTTTTTATTAAATTATGCAATCATCTGCAAAAAGGGAGAACTTTAAATGACGACCATCAATCAAAGCTTCAATAAAACCGACAGAACTCCGTATATCGAACTCGAGAAAATTGGAAACAGAATATATATCGATTTCGACTACGGACTATCGGAAGGAAGCAATGATCTGTACGATGGAGAAGTCACATATTCTCTCGGAAAAACAGAGAAAAATGATAAAATTGAAAACGAATTCGACAGTGAACTAAATTTGAATTTCTACCACGTCATATCTCCCGGCAAGGCGATTACAGGAAAATACGAACTCGACGACTTCAATAGCGGGACAAGTATAACATTCGATTTCAAGATGATAAGCTACGACGAGAAGGCAAAATACAACGGCCCTCGGGTGTAGACATTGTTTTTGGCTCCAATTATGTCGATAAGATAAGCGGATCGGCAGGAAATGATTATCTGGCTGGGGGCGCCGGCAACGACTCGATCAATGGAGGAAGCGGCGCGGATATGATTTCCGGCGGAAAAGGCAATGATATCCTCATCGGCGGCGCCGGCGACGACCGGTTCTTTTTCTACAACACACCGGGGATTACGAAGGACACCATCAAGGACTTCGATAACGCCCACGAGACAATTTGGCTCGACGATGCCGAGTTCACGGCCCTGCATGCGAATGATACGACGCCGGTGAAGCTGAATAAAGACCTTTTCAGCGCGAACACGCTGGGCGCCGCGCGCGATGCCGATGATCGCATCATCTACGAAACCGACACCGGCAAACTGTATTATGACGAGGACGGCTTCGGAAACAACAAGGCCGTGCAGTTTGCAACGATTGACAGCGGTCTTCGCATCAATGCAGGCGACTTCTTCGTCTTCTGAACCGGCTTCGGCTCAATCCGCGCGGTCCTCACAGCTGCCGCACCCGTTTCGCTTTCGTACCTATCAATTCTCGCGGCGGGATGCCGTTCAGATCGTCGTCAGGACGTATGGGAGGCAAGAAACCGACACTTCGTCGCGAGAGGGCGCGGCGCGGCGCCGGGTCATTGACGTGAAATTGGAGCAAGAGAGCCCGCCCGCAGCGCTGCTCATCGGAGCGATCGTCGCAATAGACGGTTTGGCGGACTGCCAAGGTCAGCGAAAGCGGCGCTTGGCGCTCGCGTTTTCGGCTGGATCACAGCGCCGTCGTGTAACTCTCGCCGGTTTTCACTGCCCGGGCGCGCACAAGGCGCTTGAAGCGTCTGTTGTCGGTCATGATCGGGCCTTTCGACGCCGGACCCGCATTCCCCGGCAACCGCATCCGGCAGACCGAACCACGGTGGATGAACCCGAGAAAACTCCCTTTGCCTTCACGCTGGGGCCATGCCGGGATGACCTGAGGAGGTGAGGCGCGGGCCGCGCCGGTGAGCAAGGTGCGACGGCGGGGACGATTCGTCAATTGCGAGAGATCGGCTTGGGCAACGTCTCGCGCAACGACGAAATTGCTGCAGGATATCCGGATCGGCCCCGCTTCATATCCGTGAGAAGGAGCAATTCCGGTGAAGAAAGAGCCACTCGCGCTGATGGCGGCGCCTGACGACGACGAAGATTTCGACGTCAGCGCCGAAGCGCTGGAGCGTGGACAGCGCGCCCGCATCATCCGCAGGACGCGCGCCGGCCTCGGACTGACGCAGGCGGAATTCGCCGCGCGCTTTCGCGTGCCCGTCGGCGCGCTGAGAGACTGGGAGCAGGCGCGCGCCACGCCGCCCGATTTCGCGCTCGCTTATGTGTCGGTGATCGCGCGGTTTCCCGAGCTCGTGACGGAGGCGCTGGGGTGAGGTCGAAGCTCTGGGCTTCTGCTCGGAACAGCGGCCGCCTCCCCGTTGTGATCGGCAGCCGCTCAACCGATTGCCCCGCGCCGGAGAACATCAGCTTGAATAGACGACGCCCAAGTGTTATTTATACAAAATACAACGTGCGGGATATGACTCAACCATGACGCGGAAGGGAGAGCGACACGATGCTCACCAAGACAAGCGGCCCTGAGGAAGAACAGGGCGCGACCCAGAGAACCGCGAAATTCCAGGTCCGCAACGTGGAGACGGTGGACGCGGAGCAGTCTGCGCAGGATTCCCTGAAACGCTTTCCACGGATCAACGCTGCGCTCGCCAAATGACTTTCCGTTGGATCGGGACGCATGACGCCGTAACGATCAACGCCGTCAACTGTGCGTCGACCCGTGAACCACATCAGCTCATCGATCCAGGTAAACTCGAAGGCGCGCTTGCGCGGCCGGAGAATGCAGCCTTTACGACGGCGAGCAGGATCTACTCCACCTCGCAATTGTTACGCTCGTGGCGATTGCCAGAGCGCATGCCTTTCTTCAGGGAAACAAGCGGACCGCGTTTCACTGCGCACGGCTGTTCCTTCAGCGTCACGGCTATGATTTCGACCAGCGCCTCGACGAGGTCATCGGACAATCGGGAGAACCCGTCGTGGCGGAGATGATCATCGCCGTCATCGAGGGTGAGAAAGAGGCGTTGGAGCTGGAAGTGTTTCTCGAAGCCTTCATCGTCGAAACCGAACAACCCCTGGCGGATGGGCAATAGGAGGCTTCCACGACGGACAATGCGCGCCGTCCGATATAGGGACGCCTCGTTGGCGCAGATCCCGAGCGGACGATCTCAGCCCTCCCCTCCAACCGCTTCTCACCCATCTTGAACCAGGCGTTGGCGATCAGTCCGTCGCGGATCTCGTAGATCGCCACCACCTCCACCTCGCCCAGGCCTTCCTCGAAGTTGCGCGTGACGATCTCGTGATCGACGACGAGATCGCCGAGCGCGATGCGCGAGACGAGCCGGCCATGCAGATCCGGCTCGCGGAACCGCTCGACATGACGTGCGCGGATTTCTTCCGCGCCGCGCGCCAGCAGCGTCGAGGGAAAAGCGTAATAGCCGCAATCCTCCGCCCAGAACCGCATGAAAGCGTCGATGTCGCGGGCGTTGTAGGCGTCGAGTTGCGCCTGGACGGGATCGGTCATGACGGTGTTTGCTGATGACATATCCCTCACCCCGCCACGCTCACCGTCGCCCCGCTTTCCGCCATCAACCGCGCCCTCTCCGGCTCCAGCGCGCCGCCGGTGAGGACGCCGGCGAAGGCGGAGAGAGGGGTGAAGGCGTGCAGCGCGCGCTTGTCGAACTTGCCGCGATCGACCAGCAGGAAGCTGCGCTCGGCGCTTTGCATCATCGCCCGCTTGGTGACGACGACCTCCTGTTCCTGATGGAAGGCGGTCGCGCCCTGGATGGCGGAGGCGGTGAGGAAGGCGATGTCGGCGGAGAGCGAGGCGAGCGCCGCATCGGTGACCAGGCCGAAAAAGCCGTTGAACTTCTTGGAATATTGCCCGCCCAGCGCGATGAGGTTGACGCCCGCCTCGCCTGCGAGCGCCGTGATGACGCCGAGATTGTTGGTGATGACGGTGAGCGGCTTCAGATCGAGCAGATGGGCGGCGACGCGGCCGGCGGTGGAGCCGTCGTCGAGGATCACCGTCTGGCCGGGCTCGACGAGACCGGCGGCGGCGCGAGCGATGCGCTCCTTCTCGTCGGCGGCCATTTTCTGCCGGTAACGATAATCGCTTTCGAACCGGGCGGAGGATTGCACGGTGGCGCCGCCGCGCACCTTGCGCAGAAAGCCGCTCTGCTCGAGTTCGTCGAGATCGCGATGGATGGTCATTTTGGAGACGGCGAAGCGAGCCGCGAGATCATCGACCCCGGCCTGCCCCTCGGCGAGCAGCCATTGCATGATGCCGTCGCGACGATCTTCCGATTTCATGCTCGCCCCTTCCATTCTCCGCCTGCGGTTTTGGCCGATCGCGCCGCGGCTGGCAAGGGCCGGGAACACAAGCGGAGTCAGCACGTTTTCTTCGACACTGAGGCACGTACGGCAAAGATCAGCGCGACATTTATAAAATCGATTTAAATATTTTATCCCGTCCAGGCAGGAAGAGTGGAATGTCGGAGGACTGATTTCATTTCAAAATTTCAAATTGTTTCCGGTCTTGACTTTCATTTTCCGAGATTGCACCTAGACGGGGACTTAAATGTTTAATTCCGTTTAAAACGTTTGAAATGGCAAACGTCAAACATGGGACTAGACTTTCCATATCGCCGACACAGGGAAACAGGAGGATAACACGTGGCGCGCATCACGCTCAGACAGCTTCTCGATCACGCAGCCGAATACAGCTATGGCGTCCCCGCCTTCAACATCAACAATATGGAGCAGGGACTGGCGATCATGGAGGCCGCTCAGGCGACGCGCGCGCCGGTGATCCTGCAGGCGAGCCGCGGCGCCCGCGCCTACGCCAATGACGTGGTGCTGGCGAAACTGATCGACGCGCTGGTCGAAATCCATCCCGACATCCCGATCTGCATGCATCTCGACCACGGCAACAACGAAGCCACCTGCATGACGGCCATCCAGCACGGCTTCACCTCGGTGATGATGGACGGCTCGCTCAAGGAAGACGGCAAGAGTGCGGCCGATTACGACTACAATGCCGGCATCACCCGCCGCGTGGTCGACATCGCCCATTGGGGCGGCGTCTCGGTGGAAGGCGAAATCGGCGTGCTCGGCTCGCTCGAACATGGCGGCGGCGAGCAGGAGGACGGCCACGGCATCGAGGGCGAGATTTCCCACGACCAGTTGCTGACCGATCCGGACCAGGCGGCGCAATTCGTGCGCGACACGCAGGTGGATGCGCTGGCGGTGGCGATGGGCACCAGCCACGGCGCCTATAAATTCTCGCGCAAGCCGGATGGCGACGTGCTGGCGATGAGCGTGATCGAGGCGATCCACGCCAAGTTGCCCGACACGCATCTCGTGATGCACGGCTCGTCGTCGGTGCCGGAAGACCTGCAGGAGATCATCAACAAGTTCGGCGGCGAGATGAAGCCGACCTGGGGCGTGCCGGTGGAGGAAATCCAGCGCGGCATCAAGCATGGCGTGCGCAAGATCAATATCGACACCGACAACCGCATGGCGATGACCGGCGCGATCCGCAAGGTGCTGTTCGAAAACCCCAGCGAATTCGACCCGCGCAAATATCTGGCCCCGGCCATGGCGGCGATGAAAAAGCTCTGCACGCAGCGCTTCGAAGAATTCGGCACGGCGGGCCATGCCGACAAGATCAAGCCGATCGGGCTCGCCGAGATGGCCAAGCGGTATAAGAGCGGCAGTTTGGCGCCCAAGGTGGGGTGAGGTCTCAGCAGGCTGGATGAGGACGGAGCCGGGGGCCGGGAGGCCTCCGGTTTTTTCCGTTTTCGGTTTAGGACGACTTTTACCTAAACCTGCGAGCGCACGAGAAGACCACCTCTTTTCAATCTAGAGAATATATAGCACCATAAGCACAGCCCTTAAATTTCGGTTGTCACTTGACAACTTCACCATGTTCTACGACTATGGAGCCTGATGTTGCGCGCCCATCATCCGAAGAAGGATATCGAGGACGCTTTGAAATATGCCGAAGCGTCAGGTTGGCGCATCAGCGTCGGGGGAAGCCACGCTTGGGGCAAGATGTTCTGTCCCTATCGAGAAGATGTGTGCCGATGCGGCGAGTTTTGCATCACCAGTATCTGGAGCACGCCAAAGAACTCGGCAAACCATGCCAAAGGGCTGCGGCGCGTGGTCGACAATTGCACAACGCGCAAAAAGACCGCGACGACCAAGATATGACTGGGTGAATAAATGCCGGATTACAATTTCACACTGAAATACCGCTTGGCTGATGATGACGCCGATCATGACGCGATCGTCGAGCGGCTGGGCGAAGCGGGCTGCACGGATGCATTGGTCGGCCTCGGGATTGCGGGTCGGCTCGCTTTACGGTTTGACCGGGAGGCCGACGATGCGCGAAACGCGGTTCGAACCGCGCTCGAGGACGTCAAGTCCGTGCTGCCGACCGCAACGCTGGTCGAAGTCCATCCCGATATCGTCACCGCCACCGAGGTCGCGGAACTCGTCGGAAAAACCCGACAGAACATCCGTAAACTCATGCTGTCTCATTCTGATTTTCCGAGCCCCGTCCATGACGGTCCATCGGTGACGCTTTGGCATCTCTCGGACGTGCTGGACTGGCTGGAGACGCGTCAGGACTATAAGTTGGATAAAGCTTTGCGAGAAACGGCTTGCGTTGCGCGTGAGTTGAATATGGCGAAAGAAGTAGCACGTAGCCACAGTCGCGAAGCAGCGGCGGAGTACGATTTTGTTGACAATCGTCGCCTTGGTTAGGGAGCCCGCGAGCGTTAGGCGGACGAGGAGTAGTACGCCTCAAACATCACAAACATGATAGAACAGGAGGCGGCTTACATAGTTCCAATTATATTTCAGACCGGCAAAGGGGAAGTTACCAACGTAGACTATTCACGCGCAGTAATAAGAGTGTCAGCAGTTTGGCCGCAACGTGATATGCCTGCTATTCCACTGATCGCAATGATAGATACCGGAGCCGGACGTTCTGTAGTTGACAAGAGGCTACTGCCGACTTCTTTGATTCCGATTGAATTCGACGTACCTTCAATTGCTGTCCATGGATACCGTAGGTTGTAGAACGCCTATGATATGACTCTAGGATTTGATTAGTCCTTTATAAAGGTAAAAATAATTGCGGTCGCGATAGAATTCAATAGTGTCGGATATCAGATGATACTAGGAATAGACTTTTTAAGACTTGGTCGATTGACTATCGATTACAGGAATCAAACACAGTCTTCATTTATTTTCCATGAAACTTAGAACACACAAGATTCGAAACTCGATCAAGATTCTACGGCGCTTAGCGTTCGCATTCCGCCCTTCACCCTAAGGCTTGTCTCTAAGGCTGAAGTCTTTTCCCAAACCGCCGAAGCTTCCATCAGATGCGCGACCCAGGCAGATGCTCGGCGTAGATCGAGCAGGACTTACGTGGCGGCCGGCGCGAACATGTGGCTCGCACATTGCTCTGCCGAGCTGTAGAATGTGTGCGTTCGCCCCCTCACCCGCCCTTTTCCTCCGCCAGCGTCTGCGCCACGATCGCATTGGCGTGGCCGTGGCCCATGCCGTGCTCGGTCTTCAGCATCGCCACCAGCTCCATATGCCTGGCGGGAGCGCGCGCCCGCACCAGCGCCTGCCAGTCGGCGATCGAGCGGCCGTATTTCTTTTCGATGGCGGGAAAATAAGAAGCCGGGCCTTTGATCTTGTCGTCGGTCATTGCGGTTCCCGTCTCGCGGCGTCGATGGCGGCGACGTCGAGTTTCTGCATGGTCATCATCGCGGCGAAGGCGCGGCGGGCCTCGTCGCCGCCGGCGGCCATGGCGTCGAGCAGCGTGCGCGGGGTGATCTGCCAGGAAACGCCCCAGCGATCCTTGCACCAGCCGCAGTCGCTGGCCTTGCCGTCATTGCCGATGATGGCGTTCCAGTAGCGGTCGGTCTCTTCCTGGCTGTCGGTGACGATCTGGAAGGAGAAGGCTTCCGATTGCGTGAAGGTCGGGCCGCCGTTGAGGCCGATGCAGTCGATGCCGGCGACGGTGAATTCCACCACCAGCACGTCGCCTTCGCGACCGTCCGGGAAATCGCCCGGCGCGCGGATCACGCGGCCGAGACGGCTGTCGGGAAATGTGTCGGCGTAAAAGCGGGCGGCGTCTTCGGCGTCGCGGTCGTACCAGAGGCAAATACGGTTGCTGGACATGGCTCTCCTCCCCGTCCTGTTCGAAGGCCGATCCTGTCAGGGCGACGGAAAGCGCACAAGACGCGCGATGTGAATTTTCTCGCCGCTTGCCATCGAGGGGCAGCACCGGATTGCGGCGATCGCGACGCCCTCTTCGGAGAGTGCGGAGAATATCTGCGGTCGAGCCCGATCGAGAGATTGACTTGGCGGCGGATCTGCGGATTTTTAGCCATGATGTAGAATTCTTGCGGATGGCGCTGTTCATGAACCAGACACCGGTGGCGGTCCGCGCGAGGATGGCGCGGGCGCAAGATGCGGCGGCCATGCTCGGCTTTCTCGAACGCCATCTCTGGCGCAGGACGGTGACCGACCCGGCTTTGCTGGAGTTCTGCGCCGAGCGTCTTGCGGCAGGCACGTTGCGCGGCGGCATGATCGAGGAGGTTCACAACCGGGCGGACGATCCTCTGGTGTTGTCGGCGGTCGGCGCGAGCGCTTTCGTGACCGATGAGGCCATTGCGGAATTCCTGACCGGCGACAGACCCATGGGCGCCCTGGACATGTTGTTGAAGGCCGGACGCGGCGAAGGCGGCATTCTTGCGCGCGAAAGCGATATCGCCGCCGGCAATTCCGGCCCGGGGCTCAACCTGCTGGTGATCGGCTTTGCGCATCGCTATGACAATCCGGAGGATCCGCGCTGCCGGGTGCTTCTTGCCCGCGCCATCGGCCATTTCGTCGAGGCGCATTCCGGCTTTCTGCTCAAGCAGGCGGCGCGCGAGGATCCCGAGCCGGTCGCCGGCGTGCTGATCAGTTCCGGCATGCGCGAGATCCGACGCTACCGGCTCGGCGAGATGGAGATCGCCCTCACCCATCGCCGCCGCGACGACGCGCTGCCGATCTTTCCCGATTCCATCACATCGCAGATCTTTGCGCATGCGCCGCCGATCATTCGCTTCTCGCCGGCGCAACGCGGGTTGCTGGAGCTGGCGAGCCAGGGAATGACCGACGAGGAGATCGGCGCGGCGCTCGACATTTCGATCAACACCGTCAAACGGACCTGGAAACTGATTTACGAGCGCGTCGAGGAACGCGCGCCGCAGGTGATCGCTCCCAGACCGGCGGGACCGGCGCATGTGCGCGGCGCAGAGCGCCGGCGGCACCTGATGTCCTATCTCAAGCAGCATCCACAGGAACTGCGCCCGCACTGACGCGCGGCGGCGCCGTCGAAAAACCACGCAGGGAGCAACGCCGGGACCCTTTTAGGGTGATTGCGGAACGGCCGGCGGAGGCCAAACATATCGCCATCTCCAAGGAGAGGCGCGATGACCCTGAAGACGCATTTTCTCATCACCACCCGCACCACCACCTGGGCGATCGACAGCGATGCAGACGTGTGGATCGTCAAGCCCGCCGGCGCGATCCTCTCCAATCTGCAGGATGGCATCGTCGAATCCGTCGGCGCCTCCAACAACACGATCGACATCCAGGGCGAAGTGCGCACCAATGTGCTGAAGGAGAATTCGGCGACCGCGATCCTGGCCCAGGGCGACGGCACGGCCATCGGCGTGGCCGCCAACGCCAATGTCGAAGGATATTTCGGGATCATGCTGTCGGGCTCCGATCAGCGGGTCGTCAACGACGGCGTCGTGCATGGCGGCGACGACCGCGGCTATGGCGTCTATATGCGCGGCGACAAGGGATCGACGGTGGTCAATTCCGGCTCCATCGTCGCCGACACCGCCGTGTTCGTCTATGCCGGCATCAACCAGTCGACGCCCGACGGCGAGACGGTGATCACCAATACCGGCACGATCTATGGGGTCGACACCGGCGTGGAGACCCATAGCGGAGCGGGCGATTATCTGAAGCTCGTCAACAAGGGGCTCCTGAAAGGCGAGGAGATCGCCTATAGCGGCGATATCGGCTCCGACAGGATCACCAACAGCGGCACGATCGCGGGCGATGTCGTCCTGGCCGGCGGCAACGACTATTTCCTGAACAAGGGCGGCAGACTGATCGGCAATCTCTATGGCGGCGACGGCGACGACACGCTGACCACCACCAACTCCAGTCTCAAAATGATCGAATCCGCCAACAAGGGCTATGACACCGTTTATTCCTCGGCCAATTACGCGCTGAACGCCAATGTCGAGCAGTTGCTGCTGGCCGGCGGCAAGAATATCAATGGCGACGGCAACGAGATGGGCAACGCCATCGACGGCAATGCGGGCGCCAACCGGTTGCGCGGCTTTTCCGGCTCCGACACGCTGTGGGGCCATGCCGGCAACGACGTTCTGATCGGCGGCGGCAATGGCGACATCTTCGTCTTTTCCGAAGGCGACGGGCGCGACCGCATCGCCGATTTCCAGAATGGGTCGGACCTCATCAACCTTTCGGGCTGGACCGAGATGGAGACGTTCGCCGATGTCCGCGCCCATCTGCGCGTCGACGGCGACGACATCGTCATCTCCGCCGGCGGCGACAGCCTCAGGCTCACGGATGTCGATCGCTCGGAGATCAACAAGACGGATTTCATCCTGTGACGGCGCGCGCAAAGCTGCAGCGCCGCGCCCTGCGGGGCCTGCTGCCGACGGCGATCGCTGCGGCTGTGGCGGGACCGGCGCTCGCCGATGACTGCCAGCCGGTGGCCGACGCCTTTGATCTCCTCGGCAAAGCCCCCGCTTATCGGCAAGTCACCAGTCTCGACGGCAAGGTTCTGCTCGACAGCATCGCGATCGGCGACGATCTCTATGTCAGGGACGGCGAAAACTGGACCAAGACCTCGCTCAAAAAGGCCAGCGCGCGGCGATGACCAAGCACATGGTTCCCGACGCCGCGAGCCTGAAGGATTGCGCTGTAGCCGGCGACGAGACGCTCGATGGCGCGGCCATGCATGTCTATGATTACACGCCGCCCGCCGTTCAAGGCGTGGGCGATCCCGGCCCGCAGCGGGTTTGGATCGGCGCCGATGACGGCCTGCCGCACCGTGTGACGAGCGCGCGCGCCAAGACGGACGCGCGGCTCACCTTCGACGGCGTCACAGCCCCCGCGCCGTAAAGGCGCAGTCCAACAGGAAAGGAGCGCCCGATGGCCGGCGTCTCGCATGTCTACGGCAACTTCGCCTCTACAGTCGCCATCGACACGGATGGCGACGCCTGGACGTTCAAGCTGGGCGGAATATCCCCGAGCGCCGGTCCCGGCATCCAGATGGTCGATGGCGCCGAGGGCAACGTCATCACCGTTCATGCAAACGTAAGGACCATCGCGGAATTTGAATCCGCCGTCGTGCTGTCAGGCTCAGACTGGTTCATGTCTATCAGCTCGCTGGCCGAGATTTCGGGCTATAACGGCCTCTATATCGACGGTGGAGCTTCGGGGACGACGTCGTTTCTCGTCAATGACGGCGATATCATCGCCAATGGCGGCGCGGGCGTGACCATGGCGCCGAAAGCGCAGTCGCCCTTGTCGATCACCAATTCCGGGCTGATCTCGGGGTGGTGGGGCTCGAATCCGTGCGCGGCGCCAATTACGTCACCAACGCGAAGGACGGCGTGATCAGCGGCTCCTCCATCGGCGTGCTGATCGACGACAGCAGCCAAGCGCATCTGCTCAATCTTCAGAATTTCGGCCTGATCAAAAGCGCCAACACCGCCATCCAGGGTTCGAAGGCCACCGATCATATCGAAAATTCCGGCCGGATCCTCGGCGATGTGAGGCTCGGCGCCGGTGATGACTACTTCGACACCATGGCCAAGGGCTCGAGCGTCGACGGCAAGATCTATGGCGGGACTGGAAACGATTTGATCCTCTTGCACAGCGCCGCCACGATGCTCATCGAAAAGGCCGGACAAGGCTATGATAAAGTCATATCGAGCGTGAATTACTCGCTCAACGCCAATGTCGAATCCCTGTCTCTCGAAGGACTGAAGGGGCTGACGGGAACCGGCAACGAATTGAACAATGAGCTCAACGGCGACGACGGCAACGACACGCTCCGCGGCATGGCGGGCAATGACACTTTGTTCGGCGATGTCGGCAACGACGTGCTGACCGGCGGGGCCGGCAAGGACATCTTCGACTTCTACACGACCCAGGGCCGCGACCGGATCACCGATTTCCAGAACGGGCAGGACCGCATGGACATCCACCTCTGGACCGGCATGGACACATTCGCCGATGTGAAAGCGCATGCATCGATGGTCAGCGGCGACCTCGTGCTCAAATTCGGCGCCGATGTCCTGACGGTGGAGGGCCTGACGCTGATGACGATGGACAAGACGGATTTCATCTTCTGACGGACAGCAATTCCCGCGCGGCTCTCACCCGCGCCGTTCGGGGAAGGAAAGCCGCGCCTCGAGCCCGCCCAGCGTGGAGACGCCGAGCGTGAGGTCGCCGCCATAGGCGCGGGCGATATCGGCGCTGATGGCGAGGCCGAGGCCGGAGCCGGAAGCGTCGGCGCTCGCGCCGCGGGCCAGCATGGCGGCGCGGTCGGCTTCGGTGAGGCCGGGGCCGTCGTCGCCGATGGCGAGAATGACCGCGCCCTCCTCCCGCCGCGCTTTCGCCTCGATACGGCGGCTCGTCCATTTGGCGGCGTTGTCGAGGAGATTGCCGATGGCTTCGGCGAGATCGGCGGGATCGGCCTCAAGGCTCAGACCGGAGGGACAGTCGATCCGCCAATCGATGCCGCGATCCTCGGTCAGGGGCTTCAGCACCTGCACGAGCTTGCCCATCAGCGCGCCGACATCGGTGGTGGCCATGCGCTCGACGCCGAGCCTCGCGGCCTGCAATTGCCGGTCGGCGCGCTGGCGGACAAGATCGATCTGACGGAGCGCGAGATCGGCGGCGTCGGGATCGAGCCGGCTGGTGAGCTGGGCGAGCACGGTGAGCGGCGTCTTCAGCCCATGGGCGAGATCGGAGGCGCGCTGGCGGGCGCGTTCGATGGCGGTTTCGCGCTCGTCGAGCAGCAGATTGATCTCGCGCACCAGCGGACGGACTTCGAGCGGGCCTTCGTCATCCAGCCGCGCGACGTCGCCCGCCCGGATGCGGGCCACGACGCCGCGAAGCCTGTCGAGCGGGGTGAGCCCCAGGGCCGCCTGGATGAAGGCGGCGGCCGACAGCACCGCCGCCGTCAGCAGCAGCATGGTGCGCAGCCGCGCATGAAAGGCCTCGAGCGCGGTGGTGATTTCACGCTCCGCAAACGCGACGCGGACGGTGAATTCGCCCGCCTCGGGCGCGTCCTCCAGCCGGGACCTGCGGCTGAGCACCAGAACCGGCGCGCCGTCGGGTCCCGCCGTCGTCTCGAAGGGCGGCATGTCGGAGGCGGTGAGCGGCTCATCGCCGAGCCTCGTGTCCCAAAGCGAACGGGACCGCAGCGGCTCTTGTCCCCCGGCCTCGAACTGCCAATAGCGGCCGCCCGCCGGCGCGCCGAGACGGGTGTCGGACCAGGCGGCGTTGAGCGTGAAACGGGTCTTGTCCCAGACCGCGGCGGCGGCGACGCTGTCGGCGAGCGCGGTCATCTCGGCGACATAGCGGTCGCGGACATAATCGGTGAAGAGCCGGCTCAAGGACCACCAGACGGTGGCGAGCGACAGCATGACCGCGATCACGGCGCCGATGGCCAGGCGAAAGCGAAGGCTGCGGATCATGCAGGCTCATCCGTGATGAGATAGCCGAAGCCGCGCCGGTTCTCGAACGCGTCGGCCGCGGTCTTGCGGCGGAGCCGGGCGACCATGGCCTCAATGGCGTTCTTGGCGCTGTCGTCGTCACGGCCCTGGACATGCAGAGCGAGATCGAGCGCCGGCGCCGGCCGGCCCCGGTTCTGCATGAGATAGGCGATCAGGCGATATTCCATGGCGCTGACGTCGATGGGTTTGCCGTCGAAGCTCACCCGGCGGGCGGCCTCGTCGAGCGTGAAGCGGCCACAGCGCGCCACGGGGGCGGCGGCCGAGCGGCCGGCGCGGCGCAGCAGCGCCCTCAGACGCGCGAGAAGTTCCTCGGGCCGGAAGGGTTTGGGCAGATAGTCGTCGGCGCCGGCGTCGAAGCCGTCGACGCGCTCCATCCAGGAGCCGCGCGCGGTCAGCACCAGCACCGGGGTCTCCACCCCCGCCGCCCGCCAGCGCTTGAGGATCGACAGGCCATCCATGCCCGGCAGGCCGAGATCGAGAATGATGGCGGCGTATTCGCCGATCTCGCCCTCCTCCCAGACTTCGGGACCGGTGCTGCGGCGCTCGACCACGAAGCCCGCGCCGGCGAGCTGGCCGCCCACGAGCTCGGCGATCGACAGGTCGTCCTCGGCGATCAGAATGCGCATGTTCAGGATCCCAGCAAGGAGAGGACGCGACCGCTCCGCGCGTCGATCCGCAGCGTGCGGATGACGCCGGCGTCGTCACGGATCTTGAAGCGATAGAAATAGCCGCGCATGCCTTTGCTGAGCCTCACGTCGATCACATCGCCCTCCATCTTGCTCTCGACGAGCTTGAGCGCCCTGGACAACGGCATCACCTCGCCTTTGAGGCGCTCCTGGCGCGCATCGTCATGGCTGAGGCCGGCGCGATTTCCATTTTTGCCGTCGCCGTCGTCGTCGCCATGATCGTCTCCGCCGTCATCGCCGCCATGGTCGTCGCCGCCGTCATGGCCGTCGCCGCCCTTGCCGCCGCCGTCATCGGCGCGCGCCGGTCCGGCCCAGGCCGCAGCCATGCCGAGAAGAAGCAACAGGAGATCGCGGCGCGCCAGCATGACGAGGTTCCAGGAATGCGAGACAGGTGGTCACGATCATGGCCCGCGAGAGGTCCCGCGGTCAATCGCCCCAAGGCCCCGCCGCGCGGGACGGCGTGGCGGGGCTTCGGGCGGGAGATCCCGCCGGACCGGCGTGCGGCGGACGAGGCGCCGGTCATCGTAGACGTCAGCCGCGCTTGCCGTCGCGCCCGCCATGGTGACCGTGGCCGCCATGATGATTGCGGTCGCGGTCGCGGTCGCGATTACGGTGTTTGCCGTGTCCCTTGGCGTCGTCGTCATCGTCGGCGCCGTGATCGTCGCCCGCCTCGTCGTCGTCGCCGCCGTGATCGTCGTTCAGGTCGTGATCGGGGCCGTCGTCGGAAGAGGCGCCGTCGTCATCGGAGCCGTCGTCATCGCTGGACGAGGAGTGATGCTTGCCGTGCTTGCCGCCCTTGTCGTCGGGCCGGGTCTTGTCGTCGCGCCCCTTGGCGAAGGCGTCGCCGGGGCCGAACAGCGACGGGGCGGGCGCGGCGACGATGGCGGCAAGCGCCATCACCGAGCCCAGCAACAGGCGACGACGTGATTGACTGGTGGTGTTCATGTGCGTTTCCTCTCTCCAAACGGCCGCGGACCCATCCTGCGGCCCGGGCGATCCCGCCCTTGCAAGAGACTATGGCGGATCGCCGCTGACGGAGCGCTGAGGCCGGGCGTCAGCAAGTTGTCAGGAAAGAAGAGCGCGTGGTTCTTCGGCGACGGAGGCCTGCCGGCGGCCTCAGAACTCTTCCCAATCGCCGCCATTGGCGACTTTCTTGAGCGGGGCTGCGGGCGGCGCGGCGGCGCGGGCGGCGCGTTGCGGCGCCGGGCGGGCCGAGACGGGGGATGGGGCCGCTTTGGCGCGCGACGGCGCGGCGGAAGCCGGGGCCGCGCCCGAGGTGCGGAACTGGCCGATCAATGCCGCGAGCGCATCGGCGCGTTCGGCGAGCTGGTGGCTGGCGGCGTTCTGTTCCTCGACGCTGGCGGCATTCTGCTGCGTGCCCTGATCGAGCGCGGTCACGGCCTGGTTGATCTCCTTGATGCCGATGGTCTGCTCGCGGCTCGCCTCGACGATGGCCGTCACATTGCGGTCGATGTCCTGCACCCGGGCGACGATGGTCTCCAGGGCGCGGCCGGTGCGATCGACGAGATCGACGCCCGACTTCACCTGATTGGACGAGGTGGTGATGAGATCCTTGATCTCCTTGGCGGCCTTGGCGGAGCGCTGGGCGAGTTCTCGCACTTCCTGGGCGACGACCGCGAACCCCTTGCCGGCCTCGCCGGCGCGGGCCGCCTCGACGCCGGCGTTCAGCGCCAGCAGGTTGGTCTGGAAGGCGATCTCGTCGATGACGCTGATGATGTTGGAGATTTCCTTGGACGAATTCTCGATCTGGCCCATGGCGGCGACCGCGGCCGAGACGACCTGGCCGGATTCCTCGGCCGACTGGCGCGTCTGGCGGACCAGCTCGCCGGCTTCGGTGGCGCGGCGGCTGGAATCGTTGACCGTCTGGGTGATCTGTTCGAGGGCGGCGGAGGTTTCCTCCAGCGACGCCGCCTGCTGCTCGGTGCGTTTGGCGATGGAGCCGGCGCTGTCCAGCATTTCGCGCGAGGTGACGGCGATGTCGCGGGACGCGCCGGCGATTTCGCCGATGACGCGGTCGAGCTTGGCGACGGCGGTGTTGAAATCGTGCCGGGTGCTCTCCATGGAGCGGTCGACCTCGATGGTGACCTGGGAGATGAGGTTGCCGTCGGCCAGGTCGCCGATGGCGGCGCTCAGCGTTCGCACCGCCGTCATGCGCTCGGTCACGTCGGTGGCGAATTTGACGATGCGATAGATGGCGCCGCGCGAGGAGAAGACGGGATTGTAGGTGGCCTGGATCCAGACCTCCTTGCCGTTCTTGCCGACACGGCGATAGGTGTCGGAGAAGAACTCGCCGGCGCGCAGCTTCTTCCAGAAGTCGATATAGTCCTGCGAGACGGCGTAAGCCGGATCGCAGAACATGCGATGCCGCTGCCCGACGATCTCGCCCTTCTCATAGCCCATGGTCTGGCAGAAGGCGGAATTGGCTTCGACCACCACGCCGTCGGGATCGAACTCGACCACCGCGACCGACCGCTCCAAAGCGCGCAGCAGGTTCTCGTTGTGCAGCGAGACGATCTTGGTGGCGGTGATGTCTGCGGCGATCTTGACCACGCCGACGACTTTTCCATTCTGCGTGATCGGATCGTAGGACGCCTCGATCCAGACGTCGTGACCGTCCTTCGCAATGCGGCGGAACTGTCCGCGCTTATGCGCGCCTTCGGCGAGGTCACGCCAGAAAGCGCCATATTCGGCGGCTTCCCGGATAGCCGGCTCGACGAAAAGACGGTGATGCTGACCGACGATCTCGGCCTGCTCATAGCCGAGCGCCTTGCAGAAATTGTCGTTGGCGCCCAGGATGACACCTTGGGGCGTGAACCAGATGAGGGCATGGGAACGGGATATGGCTTCGTAGCGGGCGACCGCGCTACGCTTGGAGAAAAGCGAGCTGAGCATTGCAAGTCCTGCATCTGTGATCGTGCAAACAAGCTACGCCGCGCGGCTTAAGAAATGTTTTCAGTCGTTGCTAATATTGGCGCATTTGGAGATTTTTTGCTGTCTCGCAGACGCTTTTCCATCCAGGCGCGATAATGGCGACGCTTCGCGCATCCGACGGGCCGGCGGCGCGAAAGGCCAGCCGCCGGTCCCGCCTCTCCGCGCGTCGCTGCGCAGCGTCACCCTCAGAACTCTTCCCATTCGCCGCCATTGGCGACCTTCTTGAGCGGAGCGCTCGGCGTGACGGACGAACGGACCACGGGGCGCGGCGACGAGGGCGCCGCCCGCAGCGCCGCCGCCGGGGCCGCCGGGGCCGCCGCCGATGTGCGGAACTGGCCGATCAGGACCGCGAGCGCATCGGCGCGTTCGGCGAGATGATGGCTGGCCGCGTTCTGCTCCTCGACGCTGGCGGCATTCTGCTGCGTGCCCTGATCGAGCGCGTTGACCGCCTGGTTGATCTCCTTGATACCGATGGTCTGCTCACGGCTGGCCTCGACGATGGCCGCGACGTTGCGATCGATATTCTGCACACGCGTCACGATGGTCTCCAGCGCGCGGCCGGTGCGATCGACGAGATCGACGCCCGACTTCACCTGATTGGACGAGGTGGTGATCAATTCCTTGATCTCCTTGGCGGCCTTTGCCGAGCGCTGGGCGAGCTCCCGCACTTCCTGGGCGACGACCGCGAACCCCTTGCCGGCCTCGCCGGCGCGGGCCGCTTCGACGCCGGCGTTCAGCGCCAGCAGGTTGGTCTGGAAAGCGATCTCGTCGATCACGCTGATGATGTTGGAGATTTCCTTGGACGAATTCTCGATCTGGCCCATGGCGGCGACCGCGGCCGAGACGACCTGGCCGGATTCCTCGGCCGACTGGCGGGTCTGGCGGACCAGCTCGCCGGCCTCGGTGGCGCGGCGGCTGGAATCGTTGACCGTCTGGGTGATCTGTTCGAGAGCCGCCGAAGTCTCCTCCAGCGAGGCGGCTTGCTGCTCGGTGCGCTTGGCGATCGCGCCGGCGCTGTTGAGCATTTCGCGGGAGGTGACGGCGATGTCGCGCGAGGCCGCGAAGATCTCGCCGACGACGCGATCGAGCTTGACGACGGCGGTGTTGAAGTCCTGGCGGGTGCTCTCCATGGAGCGATCCAGAGGCGTGGCGACCTGGGATGTGAGATTGCCGTCGGCCAATTCGCCGATCGCGGCGCTCAACGTTCCCACGGCCTTCATGCGCTCGGTGATGTCGGTGGCGAATTTGACGATGCGATAGATGGCGCCGCGCGAATTGAAGACGGGGTTGTAGGTGGCCTGGATCCAGACCTCCCTGCCGTTCTTGCCGACGCGCCGATAGGTGTCGGAGAAGAATTCTCCGGCGCGCAGACGCTTCCAGAAATCGGCGTATTCCGGCGAGGATACATAAGCCGCGTCGCAGAACAGCCTGTGCTTCTGCCCGACGATCTCGCTCTTCTCGTAGCCCATGGTCTGGCAGAAGGCGGCGTTGGCGTCGACCACCACGCCGTCGGGATCGAATTCGATCACCGCCACCGACCGCTCGAGGGCGCGCAGGATGTTTTCGTTGTGAAGGGCGGCGATCTTGGTGGCGGTGATGTCGGCCGCGATCTTGACCACGCCGACGACTTTTCCGTTCTTCATGATCGGATCGTAGGAAGCCTCGATCCAGACGTCGTTGCCGGCTTTCGAAATGCGCCGGAACTGGCCGCGATTGGGCTTGCCGGCGGCGAGGTCGCGCCAGAAGGCGGCGTATTCCGCGCTGTCGCGCAGCGCAGCCTCGACGAACATGCGGTGATGCTTGCCGACGATCTCATCGAGGTCATATCCGATGGCGGCGCAAAAATTGGCGTTGGCGCCTTCGATCGTCCCGTCCGGGGAAAACCAGATGATCGCATGCGAATGAGAAAAGGCGCCGTAATGCTCAACCGCGCGGCGGTTGCTGAAAAGCGTCGACAACATGAGTATCCCCTGAGACGTGTGCAACCTTATGCTGCACGCCCAAGGTTAATGATGACTTTCTGAAACACCTCAAATTAGTATTGGTCAGTTTCATAATGGTTTTTCTTGCTTTTTATGAACCTAAATTGTCTTTCCAGCAAGAAAGGCGATTTTCACCGCAACCCAGAGAATATCCGCCCCGTTTGAACTCAGGGCCGGTCAAATCACGCTCATTCCCCCGCGATGTCAGCGCCCGCGCGGCGCTCGGGCTGCGCGGACGCCGGACATACGGAGTTTTCGCTCACCCCTTCTTCTCATCCAGCCGGTTGATCGCCTCGACATTGCCGGCGGAGGAGCCGTTGGGGTCGAATTCCGAGGCGAGCCACATGTCGACGATGGCCTTGGCGAGTTCGGGACCGATGACGCGGGCGCCCATGGTGATGATCTGGGCGTTGTTGGATTTGGCGGCGCGTTCGGCGGAATAGGTGTCGTGGGTGAGAGCCGCGCGGATGCCCGGCACTTTGTTGGCCGAAATGCAGACGCCGATGCCGGTGCCGCAGCAGAGGATGCCTCGATCGTTTTCTCCGCTGACGATGGTCTCGGCGAGATCGCGGGAGAGATCGGCGTAGAAGCCGGATTTCGACAGGTTGACGATTTCGAGATCCGGACGGGTCTTGAGATGGGCTTCGATGACGTCGATGAGCGGCTTGCCGGCGCTGTCGGCTCCGAGGGCGATTTTCATGGTGGTCTCCATTGTGTTGGGATGAGAAGCGTCAGGCCGCGTCGAGGGCCTTGGCGACGCGGGCGAGAATGTCGAGATAGCCCTGAGGCTCCCAGGCGGAGCGGCCGATGAACAGGCCGTCGATATGCGGTTGGGCGATCAGTTCCGCGCAATTGCCGGGATTGACGCTGCCGCCATAGAGAACGGGAACGTCGCGGCCCAAGGCGTTGCGCGCGATGTCGGCGATGTTTGCGTGGCGGGTGTCGGCGTAATCGGCGGTGGCGGGGATGCCGTTGACGCCGATGGCCCAGACCGGCTCGTAAGCCAGCAGAACCGGGGCGAATCGGGCGTCGCCTTCGAGGCCCGACAATGCGCCTTCGACCTGGCGTTTCAACACCGCGTCGGCTTCTCCCGCCTCGCGCTCGGCCAATGTCTCGCCGATGCATATCAGCGGCGTCAGGCCGTGGCGGACGGCGGCGGCGGCTTTCAGGCCGACGGTGCGGTCGGTTTCGCCGAAATGTTCGCGGCGTTCGCTATGGCCGAGCTCGACCAGATCGAGGCCGCAATCGGTGAGCATCAGCGGCGAGATTTCGCCCGTCCAGGCGCCGTGATCGTCCCAATGCATGTTCTGCGCGCCGACCTTGACGGAGGTCTCCTTCAGTCGCGCCTTGACCTCGCGGACGGCGGTGAAGGGCGGAATGACGAAGCGTTGGATGCGCGGATCGCGCGCCGCATCGCTCGCCGCCAGCGCCTCGGCGAAGGCCATGGCTTCGCTGAGCGTCTTGTTCATCTTGAAGCTGGTGCCGACCCAGACCATGCGCATGCTTGCCTCCCTGATTTCCGGAGAAACATAACATCAGCTCTCGTCTTTGCAACATCGGAATGTGATAACGCGCCATCAAGATGTTACATTCGACGACGGTCTCGTTCGTGCGAATTCGCAGCGCCGCCCTGCATCGCCTTTCGCGCACCGCGTCGACGCCGTCATCGACTGCTGCGGCGCCACATGACGTGACGCATTGCAAAACAACATTTCGGTGTGACGGAACCAATAGGGCATTGACAAAATTTTCAGAACATGAAAATTCTTTCGTGAAATTTTTTCGGCCAGACAAAAAAATATCACGCACTGCGGTAGACGCAGCGCAGCTAAACCGAGCAATCGGAAGGCCGACGGGAGGAGAAACAGAGACCATGGCCCTATCGGCTTCAGGCGGCTTTCGCGACGACGAGACCAGCATGGCGACCCGCGCCGCCTGGCTGCATTACGCCGGCGGCCTGACCCAGGCCGAAGTCGCCAAGCGTCTGGGCCTTTCGTCGCTGAAGGCGCATCGGCTGATCATGAAGGCCAACCAGGAAGGCCTGGTGAAAGTCTACATCGACTCCGACGTCTCCGAATGCGTCGAGCTCGAACAGAAGCTCTGCGAGCGCTTCGGCCTGACCTATTGCGAGGTCGCCCCCGATTTCGACAGCGACGAGCTTCCCCTGAAGGCGCTCGGTATTTCGGGCGCGCAATACCTCAAGCGCGAGATCGAAAGCGGCGAGACCAAGCTGATCGGCGTCGGCCACGGCCGCACGCTGGCCGCCTGCGTCGATTACCTGCCGCGCATGGCCAACACCAAGGCGCGCTTCGTATCGCTGCTCGGCGGCCTGACCCGCAAATTCTCCGCCAATCCGCATGACGTGATCCACAGGCTCGCCGAGCGCGTCGCGGCGGAAGCCTATGTGATGCCTGTGCCGTTTTTCGCCAACACCGTGGAGGACCGCGACGTGCTGTTTTCCCAGCGCGGCGTGCTCGACGTGTTCAACCTCGCCAACAGCGCCGATCTGCTGCTCGTCGGCATCGGCACGGCCGAGCGCGAGGCCTCGCTGGTCTCCACCGGCATGATCGAGACCAGCGAGATCGAGGAGATCAAGCATGCGGGCGCGGTGGGCGAAATGCTCGGCCATTTCTTCGACGCCGAGGGGCGTCCGGTCGAGACCATGCTGTCGAACCGCACCTTCACTTTGTCGCGCGAGGCGCTGAAGAACCGCCGCATCGTGGCGGTGGCGGGCGGCAAGCACAAGGCGCGGGCGACCCGCGCCGTGCTTAAAAGCGGATTTCTGTCCGGCCTCATAACCGATGAGCGGACTGCGGTCGAGCTGATGGCCGACGGGACTTGAGTTTTCCCGTCCGCGCCGCTGAGGAGAGCGGGACGGATGGGGCGCAGGAATTACCGGTCAGGGTGGCCGGTATGGCTCGACAGAGCCGAGGAGACACCCAACTCGTGGAGGAGATACGGATATGCATGAGAAGGAAAAGGATCTGATCGACGCCTTCCTGCGCGGCCAGGTGGACCGTCGCGGCCTGTTGAAGGGCCTCGGCGCACTGGGCGTGACCGCGGGAACGGCCGGCATGCTGATGGGCATGATGCAGAGCCAGGCGCTGGCCGCCGACTTCGACTGGAAGGCGCATTCGGGCAAGTCGCTCAAGCTTCTGCTCAACAAGCATCCCTATGCGGATGCGATGATCGCCAACCTCAAGACGTTCACCGACATGACCGGCATCAACGTCACCTA
Organism: Rhizobium sp. G21; assembly: GCF_014158035.1. Classification (GTDB taxonomy): domain Bacteria; phylum Pseudomonadota; class Alphaproteobacteria; order Rhizobiales; family Rhizobiaceae; genus Rhizobium_E. Next base: position 1,268,580 of record NZ_JACFXW010000001.1, read on the forward strand.
TGACGTGTTCCCGGAAGACGTCTATTTCGACAAGGTCACGGCGGCGCTGTCGTCCGGCTCCAGCGAATACGACGCCTTCATGACCGGCGCCTATATGACCTGGACCTATGGCCCGGCCGGCTGGATCACCGACCTCAAGGAATGGATCAACGATCCCGCCAAGACCAACCCCAACTATGCCTGGGACGACTTCCTGCCCGGCGTCAAGAACTCCTGCGCCTGGAACGGCACGCCCGGCGGCGCGCTCGGCTCCGACGACGCCAAGCAGTGGTGCATTCCCTGGGGCTACGAGCAGAACAACCTCTCCTACAACAAGGCGATGTTCGACAAGGTCGGCGCCAAGGTTCCGACCAATATCGACGAGATGATCGACACCGCCGCCAAGCTGAGCAAGGATGTCGGCGGCGGCGTCTATGGCATCGGCGTGCGCGGCTCGCGCTCCTGGGCGACCATCCATCCGGGCTTCCTGTCGGGCTATTCCAACTTCGGCCAGAAGGATCTCAACGTCTCTGCCGACGGCAAGCTGTCGGCCGCGATGAACACGAAGGAGTCCAAGGACTTCCACGCCAAATGGGTGCAGATGATCCAGGACAGCGGCCCGAAAGACTGGTCGACCTACACCTGGTATCAGGTCGGCACCGATCTCGGCGCCGGCGCCTCCGCCATGATCTACGACGCCGACATTCTCGGCTACTTCATGAACGGCGGCGACAACAAGATGAAGGGTCAGCTGGCTTACGCGCCGTTCGCGGCCAATCCGGCGGCCGAGGGACCGACGCCGAACATCTGGATCTGGTCGCTGGCCATGTCCAACTTCTCGAAAGACAAGGACGCCACCTGGTACTTCCTGCAATGGGCCACAGGTCTGGAACACGCCATCTTCGGCGCGACCAAGATGGACTTCGTCAACCCCGTCCGCAAGAAGGTCTGGGCCGACCCGATGTTCACCGAGCGTCTCAACAAGTCCTATCCCGGCTATGTCGAAATGCATGACAAGTCGGCTCCGGGCGCCTCGATCAAGTTCACGGCCCAGCCGCTGTTCTTCGACGTGACGACCGAATGGGCGGCGACGCTGCAGAAGATGGTGGCCAAGGAAGTGCCTGTCGACGAAGGCCTCGACCAGCTGGCGCAGTCGATCGACAAGCAGCTGCAGGAAGCCGGCCTCGGCTGATCGAAAGCTCCCCAAAGGGCTCCAAAGCGGGGCGCCCTTTCGCGACCGTAACCCTCTTTTGCGTCGCGCCCCGCAGGCGGCCGGGTTGTTCTCCCTGGCCCGGCCGCCTCTTCTCTCATGACATGCGCGATGGACGGAGCGATCCGTCCATCCAATGATGAAAACACTCCAAGACAATGGAGCGAAACATGGCCGAGACAGTCGCCGCAAAACGGGCCCCGTCGGGCTTCAGGATCTCCAAACGCGTCCTGCCCTATGTGCTGAGCCTGCCCGCGCTGCTGGTCTGCATCGGGATCCTCATTCCCTTCGTCACCGCGGTGATCAGCTCCTTCCAGCGCTACCGGCTGTCGCAGCCTTGGGCGCGGAAATTCAACTGGGGCGAAAACTACCTCAATTTCTTCACCGATCCGAGCTTCTGGAACACGCTGAAGATCTCGCTCGTCTATGCCGGGCTGACGGTCGTGCTGGAACTGCTGCTGGGGCTCGCCATCGCGCTGTTGCTGCAGAAGCGCTCGACGGTGAACAATTTCATCTCGATCATGTTGCTTTTGCCGCTGATGACCGCGCCGGCGCTGGCCGCGCTGATGTGGAAGCTGATGACCAATCCGGGCTTCGGCATCCTCTCCTATGGCGCAAGCCTGATCGGACTGTCGGATTTCCGCTGGGCGTCCTCGCCGTCGACGGCGCTGTTCACCGTCGTGCTGGTGGGATATCTGGGTCTATACGCCCTTCATCATGATCCTGCTGCTCGCCGGCCTGCGTTCGCTGCCGACCCAGCCTTTCGAGGCGGCGGCGCTCGACGGCGTGCCGCGCAGCTTCGTGTTCTTCCGCATCACGCTGCCGATGCTGACGCCCTATATCCTGACGGCGACGCTGTTTCGCCTGCTCGACAGCATCCAGCAATTCGACATCATCTATGCGATGACCCAAGGGGGCCAGGCGATACGCTGACGGTGTTCCAGGTCGAGGCCTATCTGAACTTCTTCCAAGCGACCAATGTCGGACGCTCGGCGGCGCTGATGATCATCCTCTGGGCCATCACCTATTTCCTCTCAAACCTCTTCATCAAGAACTGGCTGCGGCTGCGCGAACGCGCCCGCGGCGAAGCGTGAGGCCCGATCATGGAAACCACCTCCCCCATCGAACGCGTGCTGCGCGGCGTTGCGCTGACCCTGGTCGTGATCTTCTTCATGTTCCCGATCCTGTGGATCTTCATGATGAGCTTCCAGACCAACGAGACGATCCTGTCGATCCCGCCGAAAGTGGTGTTTTCGCCGACGCTCGAAAACTATCAGGCGCTGATCACCGGCAAGCTGGTCTCCAATGCCGGCACGCTCGACATCGCCTTCATGCGCAATCTCGGCAATTCCGTGCTGCTGTCGGTCGCCTCGGTGGCGGTGGCGTTGTTGCTCGGCGTGCCGGCGGCCTATGCTTTCGCCCGCCACAAGTTCAAGGGCTCGGAGGACATCGCGTTCACGCTTCTGTCCTTCCGCTTCGCGCCGCCGCTCTTGGTGCTGTTGCCGCTCACCCAGTATTTCCAGTGGATGGGGCTGGCCAACACCTATATCGGCCTGATCTGGGTCTATCAGCTGATCTGCCTGCCGCTGATCCTGTGGATCGTGCGCGGCTATTTCGAGGACATCTCGGCTGACGTCGAATACGCCTACCGCATCGCCGGTCACGGCTGGTTCGCGACCTTCCGCAAGATCGCCCTGCCGCTCGCAGGGCCCGGCATCGCGGCGGCCGGCCTGCTCGCCTTCATCTTCGCCTGGAACAATTTCGTCTTCGCGCTGGTGCTGGCGTCGGCCGACAAGCAGCCGGTGACGGTGGGCGCGCTCGCCTTCGTGACCGCCTCGGGCATTCAATACGGCCAGATCGCCGCGGCCATCGTGCTGTCGATCGCGCCGACGCTGGCGCTCGCGCTCTACGCCCAGCGCTACCTCGTCGAAGGCCTGTCGCTCGGCGCGGTGAAAGGATAATCATGGCTACGCTCGAACTCAAAAACATCACCAAGCGCTTCAAGACGCACACGGTTATCGACGATCTGTCCTTGAGCATTGCAGAAGGCGAACGGCTCGTGCTGTTCGGCTCGTCCGGCGCCGGCAAGACGGTGCTGCTCAGGCTGATCGCCGGCGTCATCGATCCCGATCAGGGCAAGATCCTGATCGGCGGCGAGGATGTGACCGATCTCGACGCCGAATATCGCGGCATCGGCATGGCGTTTCAGAACTTTGCGCTGTTTCCGCATATGGACGCCTTCGCCAATATCGCCACGCCGCTCGAGGCGCGCGGCGAGAAGGACGGCGCCATCAAGGCCGGCGTCGAAAAGGTCGCCAAGCTTCTGAAGATCGACCATGTGCTGACGCACAGGCCCAAGGCGCTGTCGAACGGCCAGAAGCAACGCACGGCGCTGGCGCGGGCGCTGGCCGGCTCGCCGCCGGTGCTGCTGCTCGACGATCCGCTTCGCAATGTCGACGCCAAGCTGCGTTTCGAAATGCGGCTGGAGCTGCCGCGCGTGCTGGCCCGCCAGGGCGCGACCACCATCTATGTGACGCAGGACTATAAGGAAGCCATGGCGCTCGGCGACCGCATCGCGGTGATGGCGCATGGCAAGATCCAGCAGATCGGCGCGCCCGAGGACATCTATCTCCGTCCCGCCAATGTCGAGATCGCCCGTCTCTTCGGCGACCCGACCATCAACCTGCTGGAGGTGACGCCGAAAAGCGATGCGGGCGGCGTCTATTGCGAGATCTCCAATGTGCGGGTGGCGCTGCCGCATGTGGCGCAAAGCGCCGCCGGCAAGCCCGCGGTGCTCGGCCTCCGGCCCGAGACGCTGCGCTTCGTGGATCCCTCGTCCGAGAACGCCGTGCCTGTCACCGTGGAGGCGGAAACGCCGCTCAACGAGAAGACGGTGACGCTGGCGCTGACGGCGCGCGGCCGGGAAATCCTGGTGTCGCGGCCGGCTGGAACGCCGGGACCGACGCAGGGAAGCGCGGCGATCGCCATCGACGGCGGCCAGGCCTTCCTGTTCGACAAGGCGACGGGCGCGCGCCTGTCCGACAATGACAAAGCCCAGAAGCATCAGGGAGTCGCGGCATGATGGACACCGCCCTCAGAATCGACGGCGTCGACAAATTCTATGGCCCCGTGGATCACGGCGTGCATGCCGTCAAGAAGCTGACCATGGATGTGAAGAAGGGCGAGATCATCGCGCTGCTCGGCTCGTCCGGCTGCGGCAAGACCTCCACGCTCCGGATGATCGCCGGCTTCGAGCCGGTGTCGCGTGGACAGATATCGCTCGGCGGACGGCCGGTGCATATGCTGGCGCCGGTCAAGCGCAATGTCGCCATGGCGTTCGAGGGCTATTCGCTCTATCCGCCGCTGACGGTGAAGGAGAACATGGCCTTTGCGCTCAAGGCCGCCAAGCTCTCCAACGCCGAGGTGGAGGAAAAGGTCGCCTATATCGCCAAGCTTCTGGAGATCGAGGATATTCTCGGCCGCTATCCCAGCTCGATCTCGGGCGGCCAGCAGCAGCGCGCTTCCCTGGGACGGGCGCTGATCCGCAATGCAGACCTGCATCTGCTCGACGAGCCGATGGGCCAGCTCGAGCCGCAATTGCGCGCCGTGCTGCGCGGCCGCATCAAGCATTACATCAAGGAGCGCGGGCTGACCGCCATCCTCGTCACCCATGACCAGACGGAAGCCAATGCGCTGGCCGACCGGATCGCGGTGATGGAAGGCGGCGTGCTGCAACAGTTCGACACGCCCGAGATGATCAAGGAGCGGCCCGCCAATCTGTTCACCGGCACCTTTGTGGGCGAACCGCCGATGAACGTGTTTTCCGCGAGCGTCGCAACATCCGGCGAGAGCGTGTCCTTCGGCCTCGGCGACGGCGTCAAGCTCGACTATCCGGCCTCGGCCTTCGCGCCGGAAGTGCGGGCGGCGCTCGGCAAGCGTCAGCGCGTGACGATCGGCATCCGGCCCTATGCGGTCAAGCGCGCCGATGACGGCGTGGCGGCGAAAGTGGCGGTCAATCAATGGCTGGGCGACCAGACCCATATCGCCGCCGATTTCGCCGGCGCCACCATGGTGCTGGTCGAGCATGACCGGGTGAGCCTCACCCCGGCGAGACGATCCGCATCCATCTCGCGCCGAAAAGCCTGCATGTATTCGACGCCGAAACGGGCGTTGCGATTTCGCATGGAGATCAATTGGCATGAGCGGCGGAGCGGTGAGACGCGACATCGTGATCGGCATCGACGCAGGCACGTCGGTGCTGAAATCCGTCGCCTTCGATCTCGCCGGCAATCAGCTGGCGGTGGCGTCGATCCCCAACCATTACGAGGCGGAAGGGCGTGCGGGCTGGGTGCAGGATATGACCCGCACCTGGGCGGACACGGCCCGCACGCTCGCCGACCTCGCAGACAAGATCGACAATCTCCGGGAACGCGTGGCGGGCGTCGCCGTCACCGCGCAAGGCGACGGCACATGGCGGATCGATGCGGCGGGCAATCCCATCGGCAAGGGCTGGCTGTGGCTCGACGCCCGCGCCGGCGCGATCGTCGACCGGCTGCGCGGCGACAGCCGCGACATCGCCCGCTACCAGACCTGCGGCTCGGGCCTCGCCGCCTGCCAGCAGGGACCGCAGCTGAAATGGATGCTGGAAAACGCCCCCGAGATGCTCGACGGCGTCACCACCACCTTCCACTGCAAGGACTGGCTCTATTTCAAGCTGACCGGCCAGCGCGCCACCGATCCGTCCGAGGCCGTGTTCACGTTCGGCGATTTCCGCAAGCGCAGCTATAGCGAAGAGGTGATCGATTTTCTCGATCTCCGCCACAAGCGAAGCCTGTTGCCTGAGATCGTCGATGGCGCGACCACGCATCACCCGCTGACCGAAGAGGCGGCGCGTCTAACGGGCCTGCCCGTGGGCACGCCTGTCGTGCTCGGCTATGTCGACGTGGTCTGCACCGCGCTCGGCGCTGGCCTCTATGAACCGGGCGTGCAAGCGGGCTGCTCGATCGTGGGATCGACCGGCATGCATATGCGCTTCGCGGAAAGCCCCGAAGACGTCTGGCTGAACGCCGACCAGACCGGCTACACGATGTGCTGGCCCGTGCCCGGCGCCTATGCCCAGATGCAATCCAATATGGCGGCGACGCTGAATATCGACTGGATCATCTCGGTGGCTTCGGGGCTGCTCAAGAGCATGGGCGTCGAGAAATCGAAGAGCGAGCTTCTCGGCCATCTCGACACATGGCTCGCCGGCGCGACGTCCGACCCGATCCTCTACCATCCCTATATTTCCGACGCCGGCGAGCGCGGGCCGTTCGTGGACGCCACCGCACGCGCCTCGCTGGTGGGGCTGACGATGAATCACGGCTTCGGCGATCTCGTCCGCGCCGTGTTCGACGGGCTCGCCATGGCGGCGCGCGATTGCTACACGGCGATGGGGCCGACGCCCGACCGGGTGCGGCTGACCGGGGCGCAGCGCGCTCGGCTTCGCTGCGCGCCATTCTCGGCGGCGCGCTGAACGCCGGCGTGCAGACCTCGACCCGCGAGGAAGCGGGCGCGGCGGGCGCCGCGATGATCGCCTGCGTGTCGCTCGGCGTCTATCCTGACATGGCGGCCTGCGTCGCCGACTGGGTGAGCCCCTGCCTCAAGCCGGTGGAAGCGCCGGATGCTGCGATTACGGCGCGCTTCGACCGCGCCTTCGACCCTTACCGTCAGACGCGGACCGCGCTCCGCCCGATCTGGCACATGCTCGCGGAGGCTCCCGAAGCCCCGCTTCGAAAGGACTGAGAGAATGAAGAAGATTGCGATCATCGGCGATCGTTTCATGCTGCCGAGCGTGTTTCGCGACAAGATCGTCGAAGCCTGCGGCGAGGACTTGGACATCCGCATGCTCGAGCAACCCTGGCCGGACGAGCCGATGGAGCATGGCTATGCGGTAGAAGGCATGGCCGGGCTCAAGGAATATATGGGGTCTGCCGACGAGATCGTCTCGTTTGTCGATGATGCGGAAATCCTGGTGACGCAGCTTGCGCCGCTGTCGTCCGGCATGTTCGCGCAATTGCCCAATCTCAAATGCGTGGCGGTGTCGCGCGGCGGCCCTGTCAACATCGACATGCAGGCGGCGCGGGCTGCGGGCGTGCGCGTGGTCAACACGCCGGGCCGCAACGCATCCGCCGTGGCCGAATTCACGCTGGGCGCGATCCTCGCCGAGACGCGGCTGATCCGCATGGGACACGAAAGCCTGCGCGCCGGCGAATGGCGCGGCGATCTCTACCGCGCCGACCGCACGGGCCGCGAACTCTCGGAAATGACCGTGGGCGTGATCGGCTACGGCAATATCGGCACCAAAGTGGTGCGGTTGCTGCGCGCCTTCGGCACGAAAGTCATCGTGCATGACCCCTATGTGCAGCTGTCCGCCGATGATTTGAACGGCGGCGTCGAACAGGTGTCGTTCAACGATCTCCTGTCGCGCGCCGACATCGTGACCCTGCATCCCCGGGTGACCGAAGAGACCAAGGGCATGATGAATGCGGACAGCTTCGCCAGGATGAAGAAGGGCGCGATCTTCGTGAACACCGCGCGCGGGCCGCTCTGCGATTACGATGCGCTTTACGAGGCGCTGATCAGCGGCCAGCTTTCCGCCGCCATGCTGGAAACCTTCGCCGTGGAGCCCGTGCCGGCCGACTGGCCGCTCTTGCAGCTGCCGAATGTGACGCTGACCCCGCATATCGCCGGGGCCTCGGTGCGCACCGTGACCTATGCCGCCGAAATGGCGGCGGAAGAGGTGCGCCGCTACATCGCCGGGCTGCCCCCGGTCAATCCCTGCTGAGGCTGTCATGAGCACGGAAGACATCATCCGCCGCTCCATCATCGAAAGCTGCCGGGCGATGAACGCGTCCGGGCTGAACCAGGGGACGTCGGGCAATATTTCGGTGCGCTATGGCGAGAGCATGCTGATCTCGCCGAGTTCGATCCCTTATGACGAGGTGACGGCCGACATGATCGCCTCGATGCCGATCGCCGGCGAGCGCGGCGCCTATGACGGGCCGAAAGTGCCTTCGGTGGAATGGCCGTTTCATCTCGACATCATGCGCTCGCGGCCGGATGTGAATGCGGTGGTGCACACGCATGCGCCCTTCTCCACCATTCTCGCCATCGCCCGTAAGCCGATCCCCGCCTGTCACTATATGATCGCCGCTTTCGGCGGCAACGACGTGCGAGTGGCGGACTATGCGCGCTACGGCACGCAGGATCTGTCCGACAGCGTGCTCCGGGCGCTGGAAGGCCGCACCGCCTGCCTGATGGCCAATCACGGCATGCTGGCCTGCGGCGACAGCTTGAAAAAGCGATGTGGCGCGCGGTCGAACTCGAAACCATCGCCAAGCAATATTATCACAGCCTGCTGATCGGCGGGCCGGCGCTGCTGCCCGACGAGGAGATCGCCGGCGTCGTCTCGGCCTTTTCGGGCTATGGACTGAAGGAGAGCTGACCATGACGGCAGACAAGGGCATCATCGACCTGTTCGTGATCGGCGGCGGCGTCAATGGCGCCGGCATCGCCCGCGACGCCGCCGGACGGGGCCTGAGCGTGGTGATGGTGGAGAAGGACGATCTCGCCCAGGGCACCAGCTCCCGCTCCGGAAAGCTGGTGCATGGCGGGCTTCGCTATCTCGAATATTACGAATTCCGGCTGGTGCGCGAAGCCTTGATCGAACGCGAGGTGCTGCTCAATAGCGCGCCGCACATCATCTGGCCGATGCGTTTCGTGCTGCCGCACAACCCCGCCGACCGGCCCGCCTGGCTGGTGCGGCTCGGCCTGTTCCTCTACGACCATCTCGGCGGCAGAAAGCGCCTGCCCGGCACCCGCAGCCTCAATCTGCGCACCGCGCCCGAGGGCGCGCCGATCAAGCCCGAATACACCAAGGCTTTCGAATATTCGGACTGTTGGGTGGACGACGCCCGCCTGGTGCTGCTCAACGCGCTCGACGCCAGGGACAAGGGCGCGGAAATCCTGACCCGCACCGCCTGCACCACCATCCGCCGCGACGGCAAGCTGTGGGATATCGAGACCACCGACCAGCGCACGGGCGCCAAGCGCCGTTTCAAAGCGCGCTGCGTGGTCAACACCGCCGGCCCCTGGGTCAATGACGTCATCGGCCGGGTGGCGGGGCTGAACTCCGCCCGCAGCGTGCGCTCGTCAAGGGCAGCCATATCGTCACCCGCAAATTCTGGGAGGGGCGGCAGGCCTATCTGGTGCAGAACCCGGACAAGCGGGTGATCTTCATCAATCCCTATCAGGACGACCTGACGCTGATCGGCACCACCGACATTCCCTATGACGGCAAGCCTGAGGATGTCGCGCCTGACGGAAACGAGATCGATTACCTGCTGAAATCGGTCAACCGCTATTTCAAGCAGCAACTGACCCGCGACGACATCGTCCATTCCTTCTCGGGCGTGCGGCCGCTCTATGACGACAACGCCGAAAATCCATCAGCGGTGACGCGCGACTATATTTTCGAGGTCGACGGCGACGGCGAGCGCGCGCCGCTGCTCTCGGTGTTCGGCGGCAAGATCACCACCTTCCGCAAGCTGTCGGAACATGCGCTGGAAAAGATCAAGCCGTTCTTCCCCGCCATGGGCGAGGCCTGGACGCGGCGCGGCGTGCTGCCGGGCGGAGCGATGCCCAATGCGGATTTCGACGAGTTCCTCGGCGAGATGAAACGGGTCTATCCCTGGCTGCCCGCCCCGGTGCTCAAGCATTACGCGCGGCTCTACGGCTCCAGGCTGGTGACGCTACTGGGCGACGCGCGCGGAATGGGCGATCTCGGCCTGTGTTTCGGCGGGGTATTCTACGAGCGCGAGGCCTATTTCCTGATCAGCGAGGAATGGGCGGAGACGGCGGAGGATATTCTCGACCGGCGGACGAAACATGGATTGAAATTGACCGACAGCGAGCGGGTGGCGTTTGCGGGTTGGATGGAGCAGCGGCGCGTGCAGGCGGGGGCGGCGGAGTGAGGTTTTCGTCGACAGGGTTGCGTTCCGGCTTACCCCCTCTGCCCTGCCGGGCATCTCCCCCTCAAGGGGGAGATTGGCTGGAAGCGGGCGCTCGGCCTCCTCCAGCCGCAGAGTTTGCCGCAGTCTCGACGTTGCGTGGAAGGCAGGACAGCTCTACGGGTCGATCTCCCCCTTGAGGGGGAGATGTCCGGCAGGACAGAGGGGGTGAAGCCTCCGCAGTGAAAGTAAAGGCAATCCCATGAGCAGCACCGAATACCAGGCCCTGATCGACCTCTCCGCCCGCATCGGCGCGGACCCCGCGCTGGTGCAGGCCGCCGGGGGCAATACGTCGATCAAGGATGGCGACACATTGTGGATCAAGGCCTCGGGCCTGTGGCTGGCGCATGCCAAAGAGCGCGACGTGATGGTGCCGGTGAAGCTCGGCGCCATTCTGGAGGCGGTCGCCAAAGACGATCCGTCGGCGGAAAAGGCGCATGTGCATGTTGACCAGGCGCTGGCGAAGAACGGCCTACGGCCGTCGATCGAGACCACCGTGCATGCGCTGATGCCGCAAAAGGTGGTGGTGCATGTCCATTGCGTCGAGACGATCGCGCTCGCCGTCCGCGCCGACGCCGAACAGATCTTGGCCGAGAGGCTGAAGGGCGTGGCCTATGCCTTCGTGCCCTATTGCCGGCCCGGCCTGCCCTTGGCGCGGGCGATCCATGCGCGGATGCGGCCCGATATTTCCGTGCTGATCCTCGGCAATCACGGCCTCGTCGTGGCGGGCGAGACGGTGGCGGAGGCAGATGCGCTGCTGACGGATATCTGCCAGAGGTTGGCGTCTCCACGTCGGCCGGCGCCGGTGGCGGATCTCGCCGCCCTGTCGCGGCTGGCGCTCGACAGTTCCTATATGCTGCCTGCGAATGAAAGCCTGCATGGGGCGGCGACCGATCTCGAAAACTGCCGGATCGCCGCGGGCGGCAGCCTCTATCCCGACCATGTGATCTTTCTCGGCCCCGGCTTCATGATCGCCGCGCCGGGCGAAAGCGCTGTCGAGATGGAAGACCGGCTCAGCAATCCGCCGCCGGTGCTGTTGTTTCCCGGCAAAGGCGTGCTGGTGAAGAAGGCGATCGAGCCGGGGCCGCTGGCGCTGCTCGGCTGCTTCGTCGACGTGGCGAGCCGCATCCCGGAGGGCGCGCGGCTCGGCTATTTCACGCCGGAGCAGAATGCCGAACTGCTGGGCTGGGACGCCGAGAAATATCGCCAGGAGCTCAACAAACGGGGGCCAGCCTCCAATGACCCCGCGCCCGCTCGTCATTGGTCTGGATATGGGCACCTCGGGCGCGCGCGCCGTGGCGATGGACGGGGACGGCCAGGTTGTCGCCAGCGCCGCCGCCAAGCTTTCGAGCTTCAGCGACGATCACCGCGATCCCGAGGGATGGCGGGCGGCGATGCGCGCGGCGTTGACGGGCGCGCTGGCCGAGATCGATCGCAGCGCCGTCGTCGCCATCGCGGTCGACGGCACGTCTGGCACGGTTTTACCGGTGGATGGAAACGGGCGGCCGCTGGCGCGCCCGATGATGTATAACGATCCGGTCGAAGATGCGGGCATCCTCAAGGCGGTGGCGGAGAATGCGCCGCGCGACAGCGCAGCGCATGGGCCGACCTCCGGCCTCGCCAAGCTGATGGTCTTCCAGACTGTCGCCGGCGTCGAGCGGGTGATCCATCAGGCCGACTGGCTGGCGGGGCAATTGACCGGCCGTTTCGATCTCAGCGACGAAAACAATGCGCTGAAGACGGGCTACGACCCGACCGGCAGGCGTTGGCCCGACTGGATCGGGGCGACTGGGGCGAAGACGTCGCTGCTGCCTGATGTGCTGCCGGCGGGGGCGCCGATGGCGCGGATCTCGGCGCAGGCGGCGCAGACCTTCGGACTGCATCAGACGGTGCTGATCGCGGCCGGCACCACGGATGGCTGCGCCTCCTTCCTCGCCACCGGCGCCGACCGGCCCGGCGACGGCGTGAGCGCGCTGGGCACGACGCTCACGGTCAAGATCCTGTCTGACACGCCGCTGTTTGCGCCTGACTACGGGCTCTACAGCCATCGCATCGGCGATATCTGGCTGGCCGGCGGCGCTCCAACACAGGCGGCGTGGTGCTGGCGCAGCATTTCGAGCCCGACGCCATTGCCGCGCTGTCGGCGCGGATCGATCCGGAGACCGGCAGCGGCCTCGACTATTATCCGCTGCCGAAGCCCGGCGAGCGCTTTCCGATTTCCGACCCCACACTCGCCCCGCGCATGAACCCGCGACCTGTTGATGACGTAGATTTCCTCAAAGGCATTTTCGAAGGCATTGCCGGGATCGAGGCGCTCGCCTATCAGCGGCTGGAAAGCCTGGGCGGCCCGAAACTCGGCTCGATCCGCAGCGTCGGCGGCGGGGCGAAGAACGATGTGTGGACAAAAATCCGGCTGAGGAAGCTCGGCGTCATCGCCGCGCCTGTCCTTTCGGAAGAAGCGGCGGCGGGCGCGGCGAGGCTGGCGCTCAAGGCGGCGCAAGCGGAGGGATTGTTATGACGGAGACGATCACCGGCCTGCATGAGGTGGCCGACCGGTTCGACGCTTTTCTCATCGACCAATTCGGCGTGCTGCGCGACGGCGCGGCCCCTATCCGCAGGCGCCGGCGGAACTGAAGAAACTGCGCGCGCTCGGCAAGAAGATCATCGTCCTCTCCAATTCCGGCAAGCGGTCGGTCGAGAATTCCGTGCGGCTCGCCAAGCTCGGCTTCAATGAGGCTGATTGGGACTGGTTTTTGACGTCGGGCGAAACCGCCTGGCGGATGATGGCGGCGGAAACGCAGGGCGGCGGGCGCAAACGCTGCCTGCTGATCAGCCGCGACGGCGACACATCGCCGCTCGACGGGCTGGACTACGACCGCACGGACGACGCTGATAGCGCCGATATCGTTCTGATCGCGGCGAGCGAAGGCGACCGCTACGATCTCTGCCATTACCAGCGCCTGCTGCAGCCGGCGGCGGAGCGTGGCCTGCGCTGCCTCTGCACCAATCCCGACAAGGTGATGCTGACCGCGGATGGCAAGGCCTTCGGCGCCGGCCGCATCGCCGATCTCTATGAGGAGTTGGGCGGCGCGGTGACCTGGATCGGCAAACCGTTCCCCGACATTTATGATCAGGCCAAGATCTTTCTCGGCGCCATCCCGCCCGCCCGCATCTGCGCCATCGGCGACAGCGTCGAGCATGACATTGCCGGGGCGCGCATGGCCGGCATCGCCTCCATTCTGGTCGAAACCGGCATACACGCCGAGGCGACGGCCGAGGAACGCGCGGCGCTCTTTGCGCATCACGCCGCCGAGCCCGATTTCATTCTTCCCGACTTCCGCCTCTGAAAGGCCCGTATATGGCGTTTACGCTCTCGCTCAACACCAATCCGCTGGTCAATCGCTTCGCCGAAGCCGACGATCTCATCGACACGATCGCCGAGAAGATCCGCATCGGTTATGTGCAGCTCACCCATGAATTCATCAACCCCGGCTGGCCGGCGGCGACCATCTCCAAGCATGAGCGGGCCTTCGCCCGCGCGCTCGACCGCACTGGCGTCAAAGTGACCTCGGGAATGACCGGCCCTTACGGCCGGCTCAACCATTTCGGCCATCCCGACGCCGATGTCCGGCGCTACTATGTCGACTGGTTCAAGACATTCGCGGATATCTCGGCCGGACTCGGTGCGTCCGGCATGGGCACGCAATTCGCGATCTTCACCCATCGCGATTATGACGATCCGGTCAGACGTGAAGAGTTGATGAAGATCGCCATCGATTGCTGGGCCGAGGTGGCCGAACATGCGCAGGCGGCGGGCCTGACCTATCTCTTCTGGGAGCCGATGTCGGTTGGCCGCGAATTCGGCCACACCATCGCCGAATGCCGGGCGCTCGACCGGCGGCTGGCGGAACAGGGCTTCGCCATTCCGATGAAGATGATGGTCGATATCGACCATGGCGACGTGACCTCGCCCAATCCCGACGATATCGACCCCTACGCCTGGGCGGGCGCCTTTCCCAAAGAGAGCCCGATCATCCACATCAAGCAATCCTCGATGAACAAAGGCGGCCACTGGCCCTTCACCGCCCAATACAATAAGGACGGCCGCATCCAGCCGGAGAAACTGCTCGACGCGGTGCGCGCCGGCGGCGGAACCGACAACGAGATCTGCCTCGAACTCTCGTTCCGCGAGCGCGAGCCGACCGACCACCTCGTCGTCGAGATGATCCGGGAGTCGGTGGAGTTCTGGGAGCCCTATATCGATACGGGGTTCAATCGGGGATAACGCCGCGACGGGCGCTCAGAGGCCGCGCGCCGCTACAGAACGAAAAAGCCTCTCGACAGGCTCATGGGATCGTCGAGATGGAGCACGAAATCGGCCTTGCCGTCGCCATTGACGTCGCCGGAGATGTAGGTGTCCGACTTGGCCCTCTCGTAGCGCAATTCCCCGGCTTTGCCGGAGAAGGCCGCGGTGTCGATGAAGCTGAAGGCGTCGTTTTTCGCCGTGGCGGCATTGGCGTCGATGCCGGACAGGTTGATTCGGTCGCCGCTCTTGCCGTTGAAATCGTAAATGGTGTCGGACGCGGTCTTTGTGGCGCCAATGTCTTTCGCCGATTTCATGACGAAACTGTCCCTGCCCGCGCCGCCATAGAGAAGGTCGAAGCCGCCGCCGCCGATCAGCGTGTCGTTGCCGCCGCCGCCCTTCAGGACGTTGACGCCGCTATTGCCCGTCAATCTGTCATTGAAGCCGCCGCCGACGGCGTTTTCGAAGAACAACAGCATGTCGGAGCCCTGGCCGCCGCCGATCGCCTGTAATGTGGTCGCGGCGAGATTGACCCTGACGCCGCCGCTTGCGGCCCCGTAGTCGACGGTGTCGATCCCGACGCCGCCATCCATCCGGTCGTTTCCGGCGCTGCCGCGGAAACTGTCCTTGCCGGCGAAGCCCACCATCCGATCGTCGCCCGCCGTGCCCGAAAGCACATTGGCGCCCTTCGTTCCGTCGATCGTGGCGACGCGCTCCAGGAAGAGCCCGCCATTGCCGTTGTCGACCAGCGACAGATGAAACTGGCTCAGGCCATTGAAGGCGAAGCCGCGCTGCTCGCCGGCGCCGGAAAATCGGAAGACGCCGTTTTCGCCGGATTGGGTCCAGGCGAAATTGTCCGGCTCGGAGAGGCTATAACCGCTCTCCTGCGCGAGATCGACGCGGTCGCCGAGACCGAAGCCGCCGAGCGTGATCGTGTGACTGATGGACCATGGGCCGTCGATACTGTGACGCAGCGTCTCCGCGCCGGTCCCCGAAAATGTCACCGTCCCGGTCCAGTCGCCCCGCAAGGTCAGGACGCCGCCATTGACGGCGCGCACAGCGCCCGCGCCGGAGAGCAGATCCTGAATGACCAGCGCGCCGCCGTCCGCTTCGAAGACGCCGTCATTGACGATGGCGCCGCTGGTGTCGATCACCATGGTCTCGCCGGTCGTGGCGCGCACCACGCCTCCGGACATGTTGCGCAGCTCGAAGAGTTCGGTCCCCGGGCCATTCTGCGTCGTGCCGATATAGCCGCCGCCGGCGATCACGCCCGAATTGGCGAGCACGGCGATCTCGCTGCTGTTTTCACCGCGGATCATCGAGTTGGCGCCGAGCGTCAGCACGCCCGCGCCGGACAGCGCCGCGCCCTCCCCGTCGATCAGCAGCGTGGCGGCTTGCGTCGGATGGAAGCCGATGTCGCCATCGTTGACGATCGCACCGCGGAAAAGACCGCCGTCGATCCGGACTGCGCCATGATTGGTGACGGCGCCCTGCCCCGTCGAGCCGTCCAGAACCGAGGCGGCAAATCCGACGAGTTGGATCAAGCCGCCATTGGCCGTTTCCAGAGAGCCGCCCCGCACTTCGCCGTTGCGAATGACGACCGTCGAGTCCACGCCGTCCGCGAGAATGGCGCCGTCCTTGTTGTCGATCGCGGTGGAGCCTGAATTGACGCCGATCGACAATTCGGCTCCGTCGACGGCGCGCAGAACGCCGGCGTTGACGAAACCGACCGTGCCATAGATCACGAGCGCGGCGTCGGCATTGTCCGCCTCGAACACGCCGCCTTCGTGATTGACCACCGACAGGAGCTTCGTCGCCAGGGCGCCGTTGTCGTAACGCCCCACATAGCCCGCGCCGCGAATGACGTTGTCGACATTCTCCAGCGTCGATGCGACGGAGTCGCTGGCTCCCTGCAGCATGGCGAAACCGACATTGTCGCCCGCGCCGGCGCTGTAGCTGAGCACGACCTCGCCGCCGCCCGTCAGCCTCGCGAACGAGGCGACGCGCAACGCCGTCCAGTAGCCGAGCAAACCGATTTCGCCGTGATTGACGATGTCGCCCGCGATCTGCGCCTCCGTGCCGATGCCGAAAGGGACGCCGAGCCGGACGAGGCTGTCGGTGGTGATGGTGACGGCGCCCGCTTCGGTCGAACCGTCGAGGATGGTGTAGCCCGGGCCGCCCCCGGCCGCGACGTAACCGCCCCCGGTTTCCAGATAGATGACGCCGCCGCCGGACGTGTCCAAGAGCCCGCCCGTGAGCGCGGTGTTGTTGAGCACCGTTTTCGAGCCCGCGCCATAGGCGCCGACATAGCCCGATGACGACTGGTCGACAAAAGCGTTGTTGTCGACGATGAGTTGCCCGCCGCCATTGGACACCAGCGCGCCTGTGTTGACCAGGGGATCGGTCTCGGCGACGCCCGGCGCGATGATCAACCTGCGCCCGCTCACATCCGCGTCGATGACGCCGCTGTTGATGATGGCCACGTAGCCGCCTGGGAAATATTGCTGGAAACTCCAGCCGATCTGCCCGACGCCGGAGATGCGGCTTTCATTGTGCAGCGTGGTGACGGCGCCCAGAGTGCCGGTCAGAAAAGCCGTTCCGTCGACATTGCTGGTCAGGCGCAGGTCGCCGGAGCCCGACAGATGAAACTCGCCCGAATCCATCAACAGATAGGCCGAACCGCTTTCACCGCCGATGGTCATGAGATGGTTGTTGACGATGCCGCCGAGCACGGTGACGCTGTCGGTCAGGATCGTGAACGCGCCGTCGTTGCTCAACGTGCCGCCGATGGTCATCAGCGATGCGTCGGCGATCACCGAGCCCGCGGAAGTGACGTCGAGATTTCGGGTGGCGACCTCCCCGGTCAAGGGGGAGTGATGGTCGAAGACATTGTTGGAGATCGTGACGCCCGCGGTCGCGACCACGACGTCGTCCGCGCCGCCCGGAACGACGTTGCCTTCGAAGTTCGTCCAGACGATCTCGCCCGACTCCTCGTTGATGACGACATCTGTCCACTCCGTTCCAAGTGTCGCCGTGAATGCAATCGCCATGCCGATCCTCCCCGTCGCGACAGCGTTCCCGACTTGCGGAGCGTCTATATCGCCGGCTCACGATAGTGACGGGTGCAGAGCATGTCAATTGAAACGGCGGATCGCAAAGATCTCTCCGAGTCTCTTCTTGCGTCGAGAACCGAACAACCTTCGGATATGCTTCAGCGCCTCGGATACATCCTTTGGTTATTCACCGCAGTGCAAAACGTTCCAGGCGCCGATCCAAGCGTGACGAAACGGGCGCGCCCGATGCGAGGGCGGCGGGGCCGCGCGATGCAGCTGCTTGATGACCGACCAACGAAAAAGAGGCCGGAAGCCGGCCTCTTTCGTGATCAACGCTCCAGCATCGACTTGCCGAAATAGCTCGTCAGCGGACGCACCAGATAATCCCAGGGCGTGCGATAGGTGGTGCGGATGAACACGTCCACCGGCATGCCGGGGCGGATCTGCTGGGTCGGGCCGAGATATTTCTCTTCGCCAGGAAGCAGTTCGAGCGAGGCCGTGTAATAACTCTGGCCGGTGCGCTCATTGGTGATGATGTCGGCCGAGACCCGGCGCACGCGACCGTTCAGATCCGGCGTATGACGGTGGTCGAAGCTCTGGAAGCGAATTATGGCGTCCTGACCTTCATGCACCTGGTCGATCTGGGTCGGCGGCAGCTGCACGCTCACCACCAGTTTGACCTTTTCGGGCACGATTTCCATGATCGGCTCGGCGGCGCGCACGACCGCGCGGATGGCGTGGACCTGCAGGTTGAACACCTTGCCTTCCATCGGCGCTTTCACCTCGATGCGCGACAGCGTCTCGAGCGTGGAATTGCGGCGCTCCTTGAGCTCCGCCACCTTGGCGTCGGTGTCGGAGAGTTCCTTGATCGCCTCTTCACGCATCTGGGCCGAGACGTTGATGATGGCGAGCTCCAGCTCGGCGACGCGCGCCCGGTTCTCGGCGATCGACGCCTGCGATTCCGACATGCTGCCGCGCGCCTGGGCCGCATCCCGCTCATAGGCGCTGACGCGGGTCATTTCGGTCAGCCCCTTGGCGAGCAGCGCCTTCTGGCGATCGACGTCGCCGGTGAGCAGCGTGAACTGCTCCTGCAGCGCCGCGATACGGGCGCGCAGACCGTCGTTCTGCTTTTCGATCTGCGACTTGCGCTCCTGCAGCTGCTGGATCTGCTTGTCGCGGGTCAGGCGCCGCGCCACCAGCAATTCCCTCTGGCTGCGGATGATTTCAGCGGCCGTCTCGTCGGTCTTGGCGCGTTCGACGAGATCCTTGTCGAACACCGGTTCGGGCAGTTCGTCCTGTTCGGCGATCAGCCGGGCGCGCACGCCGAGCAGCGGATAGAGCTGGCTTTCCGTCACGCCGAGTTCGGCCCGATCGAAGGTGTCGTCGAACACGATCAGCGTCTGGCCGGCCTCGACCACCTGTCCGTCGCGCACCAGGATCTTGCCGATCACGCCGCCGGTGGCGTGCTGGATCACCTGCCGTTTGGTTTCGACTTCCACCACGCCCTGGCCGACCACTGCGCCGGCCATGGTGGTGAACACCGACCAGGCGCCGAAGCCGAACACCAGGATGAACAGCGTCGCGAAGCCCATGATCATGTAGCGCCGCGCGCTCCAGGATTGCACGGCGGCTTGGGGCGCGCTCGGCGCGGCGCGGAGTTGCAATGCGTCAGGGCTCATTTCTGCTCCCCGTTCTCGGAAGCGGCGGCATCGGCGCGACCCGGCTGTTGTTGTTCGGCGTCGCCTTTAGCGTCAGGCTGTGGCGGTTTTGAGGCCCCGGCGTCGGACGGTCCCGACGCTTGCGGCTTGACGCCGATGCCGGGAAGCAGACCGGTTCCGAGAATGCCGGGCAGCGCCGGACGCGCGCCCGATGGCGGCGCGGGACGCGGCGCGCTCGGGGGCGCGCCGCCGGGCGTCGGGCCCGTGGGCGCCTGCGGGCCGGGCCTTGGCGCGCCGGGCGTTGGCGCGCCGGGAGTTCCGCCCTGGGCGGCGCCGCCGTTCGGCGCCGGCGGGCGGGGTCCCTGCGGAAGCTGGGCGGGCGCGCCCGGCTGACCGCCGTTCTGCTGGCCGCCGGACCCGATCGACTGGTAATTCTTCAGATGCTGCTTGAGCACCTCGTCGCGCGGGCCGAAGGCCACGCGGTTGCCGCCTTCGAGAATGAGGATCAGGTCGCACTCCTCGATCGCCGCCGGCCGATGCGCCATGATGACCACCGAGCGGCCCTCTTTCTTGGCGTTGCGGATGGCGATGTTGAGCGCGGCCGAGCCCTCTGCGTCGAGATTGGCGTTGGGCTCGTCGAGCACCAAGAGCACGGGATCGCCGTAGAGCGCGCGGGCAAGGCCGATGCGCTGCTTCTGGCCGCCCGACAGGCGCTGGCCCTGGGCCGGCAGCTTGGTGTCGTAACCCTGGCCGAGCTTGACGACCAGATCATGCGCCGCCGCCTTCTGCGCCGCCGCCACGACCTTTTCGGAATCGACGTCGAGCGCCAGCCGGGCGATGTTCTCGGCGATCGTTCCTTCGAACAACGCCACGTCCTGTGGCAGATAGCCGACATAATTGGCGAGGTCGTCGACATTGTACTGGTCGATCGCCGCGCCGTCGAGGCGCACCTTGCCGGCCTGGATCGGCCATACGCCGGTCAGCACGCGGGCCAGCGTGGACTTGCCGGAGCCGGACTGGCCGATCACGCCGAGCGCCTGGCCGGGCCTGAGTTCGAAGGACAGGTTGCGCAGCGTCGGCACGCGCTCACCCGGCGGCACGACCGAAATGTTCTGCACGTCGAGGATGGCGCGGCTTGGGCAGCGTGGTGCGCTGGGCCTCCGGCGGCACCTTGGTCAGCACGTCCGCAAGGCTCTTCCAGCCCTGGATGGCGCGCTGGATCAGCGCCCACTGGCCGATCATGCCTTCGATCGGCGACAGCGCGCGGCCGATGATGATCGACGAGGCCAGCATGGCGCCCGAACTGATATGGCCCTGGATCGCGAGCCAGGCGCCGGCGCCGAGGATGGCCGATTGCAGGAAGATGCGAAAGGTCTTGGAGGTGGTGGAATAAAAGCCGTTCTGGTCGCTGTAGTCGATATTGGCGTTGAGCATGTCCTGACGGAAACGCTGCCAGCGCACCGCGGTGGAGGTGCGCATGCCGAGCGCGCGCACGGTGTCGGCCTCTCGCTGCAGCGTGCCGGTCCATTCCTCCGACAGGCGGGCGGTGTTCATCGCCTTTTCCTGGTTCTCCTTGGTGCCGTTCTGGTTGAGCCAGGTCAGCGCGATGAGGATCAGGCCGCCGATCACGCCGAGCACGCCCATCAGCGGATGGAAAATGAAGATGATCACGACGAAGATCGGCGTCCACGGCACGTCGAACACCGAGAAGGCAGCCGGCGAGGCCAGAGCGCGCTGGATGGAATCGAGATCGCGCATGGCGGTGTTGGTGTTGATGCCCTGCGACGCCAGCATGGTGCGATCGGTGACGATGCGGAACACCCGCATTTCCAGCTTGGCGGCGAAGCGCGCGCCGATGCGCGCCGAAATGCGGGCGCGCATATGGTCGAGCACGCCCATGATCGCATAGAGCGCGACCAGCAGGAGCGTCAGCACGACCAGCGTGGGCTCGGAGCGACTGGTGAGGACGCGATCATAGACCTGAAGGCTGTAAATCGAGCCGGTCAGCACCAACATATTGACGAAAAAGGAGAAAATACCGATTGCAACAAATGCGGAGCGGCTTTCGGCGAGGGCCGCCCGAAGCTCCTCCACACCGTTTTTCTTAGGAGCTGCGCTCAAAATAACCCTCACACGAGAAAATATGCGTTATTTCAACAGTCTCGGCCGCACGGGCGCGGGCCCGACGAATCCCGTCTGTCGTTCGGCCATTGGTTAACCGCCATTAACGCGGTTTAAAGGTGACAATCAATAGCGCGCAGTACAAAGCTTTGTGTAAAACCCAGCTTTATCTACTCGATTTTCCTAGAAGAATTCAAAACTGGACTGTGGATCGTCCGCCGTCGGAGGTTCTCGCGAAAAAGTGGCCGACGCCGCCGGGCTTGAGCAAAATCAAGGCGCGGGACGCCGGCAGACCGCAGGGATGGCGCAACGCCCGGCCCGGGTCCGACCAAGGAGACGCAGATGACGATCCGCAATCTCGACCATGCGCTTGCCCCCGCTCGATCGCCGTGATCGGCGCCTCCGAACGGGAGGGATCGGTGGGCGCGGTGATCCTCGCCAATATCCGGTCCGGCGGCTTCGAAGGCGAAATCTATCCGGTCAATCCAAAATATCCCCGGTTGGCGGGTCTCGATTGCTTCGCCCGCGTCGCCGACTTGCCCGAGGCGCCGGATCTCGCCGTCATCTGCACCCCGCCGGAGACGGTTCCCGGCCTGATCGAGGCCTTGGCTGCGCGCGGCTGCCGCGCGGCGGCGGTCATCACCGCCGGCGTCACCGCGACGAGCGGCCTCAGGCAGGCGATGCTCGCGGCGGCGCGGCCGCATCTCTTCCGCATTTTCGGACCCAACACGGTGGGCCTGATCCTGCCGCATGCCAAGCTCAACGCCAGTTTCGCGCATATGACGCCCGCGCCGGGCGGCGTGGCGCTGATCTCGCAATCCGGCGCCATCGTCACCTCGCTGATCGATTGGGCGGCCGGCGAAGGCGTCGGCCTGTCGGCGGCGATCTCGCTCGGCGACATGGCCGATGTCGACGCCGCCGACTGCCTGGACATGCTGTCGGGCGATCCCGACACGCGGGTCATCGTGATGTATCTCGAATCAATCGCGAATCCGCGCAAGTTCATGTCGGCGGCCCGGGCCGCCGCCCGGATCAAGCCGGTGATCGCCATCAAGCCCGGCCGCCACGCCGCCGCGGCCAAGGCCGCCGCCACCCATACCGGCGCGCTGTCGGGCGCTGATCGCGTCACCGAGGCGGCGTTGAAACGCGCCGGCGTGCTCCGCGTTCGGGCGCTGGATCAGTTGTTCGACGCCGTCGAGGTGCTCTCGCGCTTTGCGCCGATGCAATCCATCCGCGCCGGCCTCGTCACGAACGGCGGCGGGGCCGGCGTGCTGGCCGTGGACCGGCTGATGGACTGGAAGGGCGATCTCGCCGAGCTTTCCGCCGAGACGATCGCCGCTCTCGACGCGCAACTGCCGGCCAACTGGTCGCGCGCCAACCCGGTCGACATCATCGGCGACGCGCCGCCCGCCCGCTATGTCGAGGCTATCCGGCGCGTGGCCCGCGACCCCGGCGTCGACGCCGTGCTGGTGATGAACTGCCCGACTGCGCTGGCGTCCCCGCTCGCCGCGCGCGCGGTGGCGGGGCTTGCGAAAGACGGGCGCATCGAGGGCAAGCCGACGATCGCCTGCTGGCTGGGCGAGGAGACGGCCCGCGAAGGCCGGGCGGCGTTGCGCGCGGCGGGCGTCGCGACTTATGCGTCACCCGAAGCGGCGGCCGACGCCATCGGCTATCTCGGCGAATGGTCGCGCGCGCAGGCCGCGCTGTCGCGGGTTCCGCAGGCCTCGGCGGAAATCTCGCCGGAGGCGCGGGAGAAGGTGGCGGCGATCCTGCGCGCCGTCGGCCGCGACGGCCGCACCATGCTGAGCGAGGCCGAAGCCAAGGCCGCGCTCTCCGCCTATGGCCTGCCGACGCCGGAAACGCTGGTCGCCGCGACGCCGGAAGAGGCCCGCGTCATCGCCGAACGCCTGCTCGCGGACGGGGACGCCTCGTCGTCAAGCTGCAATCGCGCACGATCACCCACAAATCCGATGTCGGCGGCGTCATTCTCGGCGTCGACAGCCCCGACGCGGCCGTCGCCGCCTGCCGGGACATCGAGGGCCGGCTGACGGCGCTCGGCCAGGCCGACGCCATCGACGGCTACGCCATCCAGCCGATGATCGAGCGGCCGCATGCACAGGAGCTGATCATCGGCGCGAGCCTCGATTCCGTCTTCGGCCCGGTCATCCTGTTCGGCGCCGGCGGCACGGCGGTCGAGGCGCTCGACGACGCGGGCATCGGCCTGCCGCCGCTCGACGCCGCGCTCGCCGGCGACCTCATCGACGCCACCCGCATATCGAGGCTGCTCAAGGGCTATCGCGACCGCAAGCCCGCCGACCGCGCCGCCATCATCGCCGCGATCCAGGCGATTTCGGCGCTGACCGCCGATTTCGGCGCCATCCGCGCCCTCGACGTCAATCCGTTGCTGGCCGACGAGGACGGCGTCATCGCGCTCGACGCCCGCATCGAGATCGATCCCGCCAAACTCGACGAAGCGGCCCCCAACCGCGCGCTCGCCATCCGGCCCTATCCCGGCGACTGGTCCGAAGACGTCGATCTCGGTCCGATCCAGGCGCATCTCCGTCCGATCCGCCCAGACGATCTCGCACTCTACGGCGACTTCTTCGCCCGGGTGACCGATGAAGACCTTCGCCTGCGCTTCCTCTCGCCGCGCCGGCATTTTCCAGACCAGATGCTCAAGCGGCTGACGCAGCTGGATTACGACCGGGAAATGGCTTTCGTCGCGACCGATCGAAACACGGGGGCGCTGATGGCCATCGGCCGCCTCAACGCCGATCCGGACAAGGAGAAGGCCGAATATGCGCTGCTGGTGCGCAGCGACCTGCAGGGCCAAGGTCTTGGCTGGACGCTGCTGCGCCGCCTGATCGATTACGCCCGCGCCGAAGGCGTGCGCCGGATCGAGGGCGTCATCCTCGCCGAAAACGACCGCATGCTGCAGATGGCCCGCGACTTCGGCTTCACCATCGCCCGCAACGCCGACGACCTCAGGCTGACGACCGCCAGCCTGATCCTCTGACCGGAGGGTGAGACAGCGGCTGGGGTGGGCGGTCGCAGCCGACGCCGCCGCGCCGTCAGACGTCACCCCGGCCGGTTACGACACGTCAGTGCGGAACAATGTTGGGCGAGTAGACCGGCGCAATTGACAAGGGAGGCTCTCATGGAAATTCAATCCATTAAAAACAATCCTGTTTCAAAGACATCGTCCTCGCGTTCTGCCGCCGACCAGGGCTTCGACGCCCTGGTCGTGGGCGCCTTGGCCGGCGGCGCAGCCGACAAGCAGGCGCTGAACACGGAATACCGCGCCGCGCTGTTCGAGCTTGCCGATGACAACCAGGATGGCGAACTGAGCCGCCTCGAACTTTCACAGTCGGTCAAAAATGGCGGCGGCGATGAATCGCAGGTCGAAGCGCTGTGGCGGAGCTTGACCGACGACGTCGACGCCAACCCGACATCCGACGACTTCAGCGCCCAATTGGCGACCAGCGCCTCGCCTGAAAACGGGACATTGGGTGCGGTCGGCTTCAACATCTTCGACGGCAATGGCGACGGCAGTTTGACCGAGGCCGAGATCGAGCGCCTGCTGGAAGACAGCGACCACGACGACAACGCCGCCGCGCGCCTGCTCGAGCAGCTCCAGACCTTCGCGCCCTCCGAGCAAGGGGCCGCTTCCTGACCTGTCTCCGGCCTATGGGGCGGCGGACGGTCCCGCGTCGATGCGACCGTCTCTCCGCCCCCGCATCGTATCCCGTCAGTCGGCTCTGACGATCAGCTTCCTGCCGCTGTGGCTGCCGTCGAACAGGGTCAGCAGCGTTTCGGGGAGCTTTTCGAACCCGTCGACGAATTCTTCCCGGTAGCTGATCTTACCGCTGGCGACCAAAGGCGTCATCTCGGCGAGGAAATCCGGGAACGCATGCATGACATAGGGTGTGGCGAAGGCCATGATATCGACGAAACGATAGTGGATCAGCGTGATCAGGCGAGGCAGATAATTGACGCCGCGAGGTAGTTCCGTATCGCTGTAATCGGCAATCGTGCCGCAGACGACCATCTTCGCATGCGGATTGAAATATTCCATCAGCACCGGAAAGAGCGGGCCGCCGACATTTTCATAAAAGGCGTCGATGCCGTCGGGAAGGGCGCGCCGGATCTGTTCTTCGACATCATCCGCCTTATAGTCGATCGCCGCGTCCAGGCCGAGCTCGTCCTTGAGATAGGCGGTCTTGGCCGGCCCGCCGGCGACGCCGACGACCCGGAGTCCGCGGAGCTTGCCGATCTGCGCCGCCGTCGAGCCCACCGCGCCTGCAGCGCCCGTGACCAACAGCGTGCCTCCGGGCTTGAAGTCATGAACCCTCGTCATGCCGTACCAGGCGGTAAAGCCCGTGAGACCGAGCGGTCCGAGCGCGGTCGACAAAGGCGCGACGGCCTCGTCGAGCTTGCGGATGTCGGATCCGTCCGAGACGGCGTAGTCCTGCCAGCCCGACCAAGTCTGGATGTGATCGCCGGGCGCGAAATCCGGGCGACGGCTTTCCACCACCACGGCGACCGTCGGTCCGCCCATCGGATCGCCGATCTCGATCGCAGGCCATTCGGACGAACCGTTCCCCATCAGATTGCGCTGGTAGGGATCGATGGAAAACAACTGGTTGCGGAAGAGAACCTGTCCCTCCCCGGCATCGGAGCCTCGGCGTTTACAAGCGTGAAATCCGTGAGCCTGGCTGGGCCTTCAGGGCGGGCGGCGAGTGTGAATTTACGATTGGGCGTATCGGCCATCATTGTCCTCGATTGCATGCGAGCGTTTCATAACACTCATTACATAATGATCGTTATGAAACTGGACATGATCTGTCAAGCGACTTACATAACGATCATTGTGAAACGATGATCGGCAGTGGGACCACACGGCATGGGTCGCCCGAGGACTTTCGACATAGAACAAGCGCTGGAGGCGGCGCTCGCCGTGTTCTGGCGCAAGGGCTATGAAGGCGCCTCCTACGCCGACCTGGTGGAGGCGACCGGCGTGGAGCGCCCTGCCCTCTACTCGGCGTTCGGCAACAAGGAGGCGCTTTTTCTTCGGGCGCTGGAGCGTTACAACGCCCATTACGGCAGCTATGTCTGGAAGGCGATCGAACTCGAAACGTCGCGGCAGGTCGCACAACGGGTGCTCGAGGGCGCGGTCGAACTCAGCACGCGGTTCGACGATCGCACGGGTTGCTTCGGCATCAATGGCGGCGTCGCGGGCTCGGACGATTCCGAAGCCAGCCGCCGAGCCCTGATCAAATGGCGCGCCGATGGCGAGGCTGTGCTGCGCGAGCGGTTCGAACGAGCCAAACGCGAAGGCGATCTCCCCAACGACGTCGATCCGTCAGTGCTCGCCGCCTATCTGCTGACGATCGCCCATGGCGTCGCCGTCCAGGCGAAGGCCGGTTTTCCACGAGAAAAGCTGTCCGCCATCGCCCGGCAGGCGTTGAGCGCCTGGCCCGGAAAATAATCGCTGCTCGGAGAGGCGGGGCCGCCTCACAAGCTGTAGCCGAACTTCTCGATTTCCCAGGCGTTCATGTCGCGGATCATCGCATCGGCCTTGGGGTGGGCCTTGAAGATGTTCTGGGTGGTCAGCGCGCGGTTGCGGGTCGAGCCCTTGGCGTGAATCTCGGTCATCGTGTCCCACAGGCCTGTCAGCCCAGGCTTCTGCGCTTCGAGGCGGCGCATGTCTTCTTCGAAATGTTCGTAGCGGATGTAGAAATCCACCACGTCGCGGTCGCCGATCATATAGTTGCGATAGTTGGAGGCGATATAGGCCCGCTTTTCGACCAGGAAATCGGTGAAGCCGGAGATGTCGGGATTGTCGGTCTTCTTGTTGCTTTTCCAGAAGAACATCGACACGGCGCGGTCCCAGGGGTTTCTCACCACCGAGAGCT
The DNA here is from genome assembly GCF_014158035.1 of Rhizobium sp. G21. Lineage (GTDB taxonomy): Bacteria > Pseudomonadota > Alphaproteobacteria > Rhizobiales > Rhizobiaceae > Rhizobium_E. The sequence goes on from NZ_JACFXW010000001.1 coordinate 1,295,869, forward strand.
TGGTGTAGTCGTTCCAGATCTTCGCCCCCAGCCGGCGGCGGGCGAGGCTCGCGGGGATATGGTTGTAATATTTGAGCGGCAGCCAGTATTTGCCGAGCCTCGGCTCCTCGTTCATCTGTTTGACGAAGAGTTTGGCCCAGCCGAAATTGAAATTGCAGGGGCCCTGAAAGCCGTGGCGGGCGCGGATCGCCTCGTCGGCGCGGGAGACGGGGGTGATGATGTCGTCGCCGTCGCAATATTTCGACAGGGCGATTTCCAGCGAGGTGCCGGCGACCTTGCGGGCCTTCAGGAAAATCAGTTTGTGCGCATGCGATACGATCATGGTCCGGGCCCGTCTCATCGGCGCGGGCCCTCGCCCGCATGGACCGGTTGTGTAAGCAGACGCCGGGCCAAAGGCAAGGCCCCGGACGCCTGCGCCATGCCGGTTTCAGAGCGCGAAATCGCCGGCCGTCAGCGTGTGCAGCCCGGCGAGCGCGATCTGGAAATCGGCCTTGCCGTCGCCGTCGATATCGCCTTCGACCAGCGTCAGGTCGTTGGCCTTGCCGGATTTGTCCACCTTGACCATATGCAATTCGCCGGCGCGGTCGTGAAAATCCTGCGCCTTAATGAAGCGGAAGGCGTCATTGCCGGCGCCTGTCCGGGCGTCGATCGACTTGAGGTCTATCAGATCGGCGCCGGTGAAATCGGCGATCACGTCCCGGTTCTTGCCGACCACGGAATCGGATTTGGCCAGGAAGATGAAGCGGTCCGAGCCGGCTCCGCCGTCGAGCGCATCGCGCCCGGCCCCGCCGGTCAGCAGATCGGCGCCGCGCGCGCCGTCCAGCGCATTGGCGGCTTTCGAACCGGTCAACCGGTCGGCGCCGTCGCCGCCCAAAATGTCCTCTATGCCCTTGATGGTGACCGCGACCCCGTCGATGCGGCCCTTGCCCGTGGCGAGGTTGAGGGTCGACGCGGAGGATACGGCCGCGGCGTTGAGCAGATCGACGCCGCCATCCTTGTCGGCGAGCGCCTTGGAATGGTTGGCGACGAATTCTGAAAATTCGTTGGTGTAGTAATAGGTGTCGTTCTTTCCGGCGCGGGCGCCGAACAGGTTCACGACCACATCGGACACCGTTACGGCGTCGCCGAACCCGTCATCGACAAGCGTGACGCTCCAATCGCCCCGGCTCGACACGCCGCGAAACCCCTGGGCGTGGAAGGTGAAGCTGCCATTGACCGCATCGCCATAACCCGCATCGGCGATCAGTTCCTGCCTCTGGCCGTCGGGTCCGGTCAGATAGCAGCGGAAATCCTGGTCGAAAATCGCAGAGAGACCTATGGTGACCGTCACCCGCTCCACCTGAACGCCGGCGGCGAAGGTGGCGGTCATGGACGTTCCAGCCAGATCGCCGTCCGGCAGGTCAATCGATGAATCGAGCAGATCCACCGACGTGGAGACCTGGTTGGCGCTGGTGGATCGGGCGCTCCAGCTCTCGGCCAGCCTCACGGCGGCCAACGCGTCGACCAAGCCGTAGCCATAGTCGAGACTATAATGCATGCCGCCGCCGTTCCAGTTCGTCGCGCCATTCCAGCCCCAGCCGGTGCGTTCCGAAACCGGTGACGGCGCCGCCGACCTCGGAGCCGACATGGCGGGCGCTGATGGCGAGAATGGTCTGGATGTCGCGCCAGCCCAGATCGGCATTGGCGTCTTCCATCAGCGCAACCACGCCCGACACCATCGGGGCGGCGGCGGAGGTGCCGTTGAAGGTCATGGTGTAGTCGCCATCGGCGCCGGCGTCGGTGTCGTAGCCCTCGGCGCCGCTGCGATCGGTGGTCACCACCTCGCCGTCGAAACCCGAACCGAAGGCGGCGACGAGAATGGGGGCGCCGTAACTCGAATACTCCGAGACCGTCCCATTGCGATTGACGGCGGCGACGATGATCTGGCGGGTATCGTTGTCGGACTGATTGTGATTGACGTCGATCTTGTCCACCCGATCATTGCCGGCGGACTTCACGAGCGCAATGCCGAGACCGCCCCGGCCATTGACGACCGCATCTTCCAGGGCGGCATGGATGAGCGCCACATTCGACGCGCCGTCATAGGAGTCGTAATCTCCGGCGCCGCCGAAGCTCATATTGACGACGCCGACGCCCTGGTCCACCGCGTCTCCCAGCGCCGCGACGAGCTGCTCCCGCCATTTGTCGGCGGTGACATCATAACCGATCCGGGCGCCGATCATGGTCGCGCCATAGGCGACGCCGACGACGCCGACGCCGTTGTTGGCGGCGCCGATGAGGCCCATCACCGCCGTGCCATGCTTGTCCAAGGACAAGGCTGGCGCAGCGTCGTCGTCCAGATCGGCATAGTCGCGGTCCGCCGCCGCATCATAATTGGCGGCAAGATCCTCGTGGTCATGATCGAATCCGTCGTCGATCACCATGACCTTGACGCCGGCGCCGGTATAGGCGTTCCAGACGGCCAGCACGTTGAGGTCGAACTCGCCGGCCGCGGAGTTCTTCAAATGCCATTGATCAGAAAACAGAGTGTCCGCAGGCGTCGTCATGGCGCGCTCCCCTCATGTACGAGTCCCCTAAAATAAGCAGAACACGATACACGCGAAGCGGCAAGTGGCCGGACTATCCCAAATCTGGGCGGGTTTTGGAGGACAATGGCGCCTTCGGGCCGATGGAGACGTCCGGCGCTCTTGTCGATCGCGCGATTTCACTGTCAAAAAGGTCTTAAAAAGAGGAGCTGACGATCATGGCGCGCGCGACAACCCTGACCATCGAGAGCCTGAAAGACCTGGGCCTCGACAAACTCGCCGCATTGGCGCTCGACCAATGCGGCCGCGACGCCGCCTTCAAGAAGCTGGTCAAGGCCGCGCTCGCCGGCGCCAAGGGTCCCGAGGCCGTGGCCAAGCTGATCGACAAGCGGCTGGACGGGCTGGCGCGCGCCAAGAGTTTCGTCGATTGGAACAAGGAGCGGGCGTTTCGCGACGACCTCCAAGTGATCATCGACACGATCATGAGCGAACTCGCGCCCGCATCCCCGCCCCTCGCACTCGATCGCATCCTGCGCTTCGTCGGCACGCATATCGGCGTGTTCAATCGCATCGACGACAGCGGCGGCCGCATCCAGGCGGTCTATCATCAGGCGATCGAACAGATCGGACTTCTCGCGCCGCAACTCGGCGCGGAAGACCTGGAACGCCTGCCGGAACGGATGCATGCGGCGCTGATCGACAGCGAGCACGGCTATCTGATCGACGCGGCGCAGGTCGCTCTGCCGAATCTGCCGGACAACGTGCTCAAGCGCTGGGACAAGACGCTCACGCCGCTCGCCGAGCCCAAGGCGAAGAAATCCGGGCGCGACGGCTTCGATTTCGATCCGGTCGAACATCAGGCTTCCGAAATCCGCCAGCTGATCGCGCTGAAACTCGGCGATGTCGACACGCTGATCGCCATCGAGGAGAGCCTGCCCGAACACCGGCAGGAGCCGCTTGCGGTGGCCGAACTGCTGTTGTCGGCCGGTCGCGCCGCAGAAGCGCTGGTCTGGGCGCGCAAAAATCCGAAAGGCGGCCTGAAAGTGATGCGCATGGCCGATATGGCCGATGGCGGCATGGCCTTCGCCTTCGACGCGGGACGGCGCGGGGAGTTGGAGGCGCGCATCCTCGACGCGCTCGGCGACGAGGAGGCGGCGCAGGCGCTGCGCTGGAAGCAATTCGAGACGACGCTCGATCCGGGGGCGCTCGGCGCCTATATCGCCGCGCTCGGCGATTTCGAGGAATTCGAGGCGCTCGACCGCGCCTTCGCCCATGTCATGTCGGTCAAGCAGATTTATCGGGCGCTGCAATTCCTCGCCGCCTGGCCGCGGCTGGATCTCGCCGCCGCGCTGGTGGAGCGCGAGGCGACACAATGGGATGGGGCCCATTGGGAGATCCTGTCCGACGTGGCCGAGACGCTGGAGAACGACCATCCGCTGGCCGCGACCATCCTCTACCGGGCGCTTCTCGACGACATTCTGGGCCGGGCGCGCTCGAGCGCCTATGGGCACGGGGCCCGGCACCTGGCGCAGTTGGGCGTTCTGGCCAACCGGCTGGACGACGAGGCCCTGTCTCGTCTCGGGATCGAAACCCACACCGCCTATGTCCTAGGGCTACAAAAGGCGCATGGCCGCAAAAACGGATTCTGGGGCAAGGTGGGGAACCGGTAAGCGCACAGGGGGCAGAGGCCTCTTGCGCTTTTCGTCACTCTCAACCCGACATCTCGATGGAATGATGGCTTGGTGATCAACCACAACAGGAGCGATGTTCACAGAGACGCCATGCCACAAGGCGCTTTCCATCGAGTAGTTTTTTTGAAATCTTTGTTTTTAATCGAGGCTCCTCAGCAATCGAGCGCCGAAATTTGCCCATTCCAAACAGTCATCCTGCGATCATTGTCGATTTTCACAGATACGACATGTCGCATCTCAATTCATTTTTAGCAGCAATCCCCGGCAAGGGTGCAAACAGAGCAGTCGATCTGTGGCTGACCGTCGTCTTTTCGAACCATGTCTATACGGAACGCGCCCAACACGGAGAGGCCCATCACGTCCTAGACCACAACAATGCGAAGCGAAAGTTCAATGTGCAACGTTATCAGATGTCGTTGACGCTCGGAGAGAGGCTGAAAGCCAAGATTGCCGCCAACGAGTTGACATTCATGTCGCGAAGCTTCGGCGGAATAGACAATCTGATTCTGATCGAAATGTCAGATGGAAGCACCTGGACCATCGTCTACTGCCTATTGCCGGAAGACGACGGGATGATCCGCATGGAAGTGCTCTCCGCACACCCAAAAATCATTGATCAGCGCAAAATTTCACGCAAGCCGCTCAGCTATTTTACGCGTCAGTGCATTTTTGAAAAAAGACGCGTTCCCTAAAAAGACTGAGGCCCGGCATTGCGCCGAGCCTCGTATAAACTTGTCCATTACCGTGGATTACGAGACCAGGACATTCGCCCGGGTTGACATGACAGCGACCTCGAAAGTCAGCCTGCCTGACGAACAATGTAGTGCTTTCATGGCAGAAAATCAACGTGGCGAAAAGGCGATCACGCGGGCGCCTCTTCACCGATTTCCTAAAATGAAACCTTATTCCTCCACCCCGTCGATGGCCTTGCGGGCCTGGGCGGCGGTGAGACGGCGGATTTCGACTTCGTCGCGGCGGGCGGCGAAGAGTTCGCCCGTGAGAAGCTGGTCGGCGAGATCGGCCGGAAGCGAGACGAGCACGCGGGCGTCGTCGCCATGGATCGCTGAGACTTCGCTGCGGCGGGCCGTGATCATGCCGCCGGCCACCGTGTTGTTGGTGTCGGGATCGATCAGGATGAAGGCGCCGGTCGAGCGGTTCTGCTCATAGGCGTCGAACACCGCCTGTTCGTCGAAGGCGAGATGCACGCGGCCGATGGCGTTCATGTCGAGGCTCTCGGCTGGCGCCCATTTGCCGGACTTTAGATCCAGCTTGGAGATCGGCTCGACCTGCACGCGCTGGCGTCGCGAGCCGGATTTCAGCCAGTAGCGCTTGCCGGGCTGGATGCCGCCGGGCTGCAGCGCCACGAGCTGGGCGTCGAAGGCGAGACCGATCATCGGCTGGGCGTCGTAGGAGGCGATGAGGTCGCCGCGGGCGATGTCGACCTGACGGTCGAGCACCAGCGTGACCGCGTCGCCGGCGACCGCCGCGTTGCGCACGAGATCGAAGGTGACGATCTTTGAGACGTTGGCGATCATGCCCGAGGGCAGGATGACGATGGAATCGCCGGGCTTCACCGCGCCGCCCGAGACCGTGCCCTGATAACCGCGGAAGCTTTCGCCCGGACGCGACACGCGCTGCACGCTCATGCGGAAGCCGGTGGCCTGGGCCGAACGGACCGGGGCCTTTTCCAGTGCTTCGACGATGGTCGGGCCTTCATACCACGGCATGGAGGCGCGGCCGTCATAGACGACGTTTTCGCCCTTGAGCGCCGAGAGCGGAATGGCGGTGACCTGGCGGACGCCGAGCGACAAAGCTAGTTCCTTGAAGTCGTGGCTGATCTTGTCGAAGATCGCCTTGTCGTAGCCGACGAGGTCGATTTTGTTGACCGCCAGCACGAACTGGCGAATGCCCATCAGGGTCGCGATGGTGGCGTGGCGGCGGGTCTGCTCGAGCAGGCCGGCGCGGGCGTCAACCAGGAGCACGGCGAGATCGGCGGTCGAGGCGCCGGTGGCCATGTTGCGGGTGTATTGCTCATGGCCGGGCGTGTCGGCGACGATGAAGGAACGGCGGTCGGTGGCGAAATAGCGATAGGCGACATCGATGGTGATGCCCTGTTCGCGTTCCGCCTGCAGACCATCGAGCAGCAGGGCGAAATCGGGCAGGCCGAGATCGTTCTGCTTGCCCGAGTCGCGGTTGAGCGCTGCGGCCTGGTCTTCCTTAACGGCCTTGGTGTCCCAGAGAAGACGGCCGATCAAGGTCGATTTGCCGTCGTCGACGGAGCCGCAGGTGATGAGGCGCAGCGGACGGGAATCACGCGTGATCGCATGGCTGTCGGCGTTGAGGAGCGCCTGTTCGGCGAGATTGGAGGGAGCGGTCATCTCAGAAATATCCTTCGCGCTTCTTCTTTTCCATCGAGCCGGCCTGGTCGCGGTCGATGGCGCGGCCCTGGCGTTCGGAGACGGTGGCGATTTCAAGTTCGGCGATCACCTCGTCGAGAGTGGAGGCCGTGGAGCGGATGCCGCCGGTCAGCGGCCAGCAGCCGAGCGTGCGGAAACGGACCAAGCCTTCCTGCACCTGTTCGCCGGGAAGCGCTTCGAAACGCGGATCTTCGGCCCACATCAGCATGCCGTCGCGCTCGACAAATTTGCGGCTCTTGGCGAAATAGAGCGGCGGCAATTCGATGTTTTCGGCCTGGATGTAGCGCCAGATGTCGACTTCGGTCCAGTTGGACAGCGGGAAGGCGCGGACGCTTTCGCCCTGGCGGATCATGCCGTTATAGATGTTCCACAGTTCCGGGCGCTGGTTGCGCGGATCCCATTTATGGTCGGGCGTGCGGAAGGAATAGATGCGTTCCTTGGCGCGGGACGCCTCTTCGTCGCGGCGCGCGCCGCCGAAAGCCGCGTCATATTTGCCGGCGTCGAGCGCTTGGCGCAGCGCTTCCGTCTTCATCACGTCGGTATGATAGGCCGAGCCATGGCTGAACGGGCCGATTCCTTCGGAGGCGCCGCGCGGATTGGTGTGGACGACCATGTCGAGATCGAATTTTTGCGCCGTGGCGTCGCGGAAGGCGATCATCTCGGGAAACTTCCAGCCGGTGTCGATGTGCAACAGCGGAAAGGGCACGCGACCGGGATAGAAGGCCTTGCGGGCGAGATGCAGCAGGACGGATGAATCCTTGCCGATCGAATAGAGCATGACCGGCTTTTCAAATTCGCCGGCCACTTCGCGGAAAATATGGATGGCTTCGTTTTCCAGCGCCTTCAGATGCGGATCGAGCGGCTGGCGCGCCGGCGCATCCTTGGCGTGGGCGTCGAATTCGGAAATGTGCATTTGTCTACCTTTTCCCGGTATCGGGGTTGTTGTCGGCGGGCTTGTGGAGAGGGCTGAGACCACCCCTCATCCGGCTGCCGCCACCTTCTCCCCGCTTGCGGGGAGAAGGGCGAGGGAGCGAAGGCCTTGCCTCAAGCCCCTTCTCCCCGCCTGCGGGGAGAAGGTCCCGGCAGGGGGATGAGGGGCATGCCGCAACGCCCGATGATCAGAGTTCGCTCGAATTGAGCGAGGGGAGCGCGGCTTCCGGCACATGCAGGCCGCATTCGCGCTTTTCGTCGTTCTCCCACCACCAGCGGCCGGCGCGTTCGGATTCGCCCGGCTTGATGGCGCGGGTGCAGGGTTCGCAGCCGATCGAGGGATAGCCGCGAGAATGGAGAGGATTGATCGGCACGGCCTCGTCGGCCACGAGACAGTTGATGCGGTCGAGATCCCAGTCGGCCAGCGGGTTGACCTTGAGCAGGTTGCGCTCGGCGTCATATTCGACGAAGGGCGTGTCGGCGCGGTTGCCGGACTGGCCGCGACGCAGGCCGGTGACCCAGACCGACGCGCCCGTCAGCGCGCGGGCGAGCGGCTTGACCTTGCGGACGCCGCAGCAGGCGTGGCGGGCCTCGACGCTGTCGTAGAAGCCGTTCATGCCGTATTGGGAGACGAAGGCGTCGACATCTTCCTTGAGCGGGAAATAGCGGTTGATGGTCATGCCGTAGCGCGCTTCCGTCTCGGCGATCAGCGCCACCGTTTCCGGGAAGAGACGACCGGTCTCGAGCGTGGCGACATCGATGTCGAAGCGGTTCTGGCCGATGACATGGGTGATGACCTGATCCTCGATGCCGAGCGACGTCGTGAAGACGACCCGTCCGCCGAGGCTGGCGGCGAGCGCCAGACGCTCCGCCAGATCGAGGCCGGCCATTTTGTCGTTGAGCGACTGCGCTTCCTGGGAGAGATTCATGATGGTCATGTCTTTGGTCCTGAATTCCGATGCCGGGATAATCGCAGTTTGGGCCGCCAATAGACAGAAATGCGTTTCCCTCAGGTCCCGAGGCGGGAGCAAATATCTCTGCGATTCCGTGCTTTCGGCGAAAAAGCTGGCGGACGCGCGAGGCCTGCCCTTCTTCGTCTCGCGCTGCGCGACCGCGAGTCCAAACCGGCGCTCCGAGAGCGATCGGGCGGCAGATGCGGAGAATATTATTCCTCGTGCGCCGGCTTTTCCCGGCTCTGCGTTTCAGCAAACGCCGTTCTCACACGTATCCTGAAACAAAATTCCGTGCAAACCGCGTGAGATTTTGCTTTCTCCATGAAAGTGAATTGACATAATATACCAATTTAATAGGGTTTATGCATTCTGTCGATCAGGAGGACGAACGCATGATCACCGCACTCACCCGCCGCCATTTCGCATCCCGGGCCGTGGCGCTCGCCATGGGCCTCGCGCTCACTGCCGGCGGCGTCGCGCCCGCCTTGGCCGATACGCAACTGCTCAATGTCAGCTATGATCCAACCCGCGAATTCTACAAGGAATTCGACGAGGTCTTCGCCGCGCACTGGAAGAAGGAAACCGGCGAGGATGTGTCGGTCAAGCAGTCGCATGGCGGCTCCGGCAAGCAGGCCCGCGCGGTCATCGACGGTCTCGAAGCCGATGTGGTGACACTGGCGCTCGAAGGCGACATCGACGCGATCGCATCCAAGACCGGCAAGATCCCGGCCGACTGGAAGACGCGGCTGCCCAACGACTCCGCTCCCTATACTTCGACCATCGTCTTCCTTGTCCGCGAGGGCAATCCCAAAGGCATCAAGGACTGGGGCGATCTGGTGAAGGGCGACGTGCAGATCGTGACCCCGAACCCGAAGACCTCGGGCGGCGCGCGCTGGAACTATCTCGCCGCCTGGGCCTGGGCCAACAAGGAATTCGGCGGCGACGAAGCCAAGGTGAAGGCCTATATCGCAGACCTCTACAAGCGGGCCCCGGTGCTCGACACCGGCGCGCGCGGCGCGCTCACCTCGTTTGCCCAGCGCGGCATCGGCGACGTGCTGATCGCCTGGGAAAACGAAGCCTATCTCTCGCTCGACGAATTCAAGGGTGAAGGCTTCGAAATCGTGACGCCGAGCCTATCGATCCTCGCCCAGCCGCCGGTGGCGGTGGTCGACGGCAATGTCGACGCCAAGGGCCCCCGCAAGGCGGCCGAAGCCTATCTCGCCTATCTCTACACCCAGGAAGGCCAGACGCTCGCCGCCAAGCATCACTATCGTCCGTTCAAGCCCGAACTTGCGCCCGCCGATCTCGTGGCGAAGTTTCCCAAGCTGGAACTGGTGAAGATCGATGATCCGCTGTTCGGCGGCTGGAAGAAGGCGCAGCCGACCCATTTCGGCGACGGCGGCGTGTTCGACCAGATCTACAAGCCGGCAAACTGAGGTCTTTGATTACAGAGGGTGTTGTTACCCCCTCTGCCCTGCCGGGCATCTCCCCTCGAGGGGGAGATTGGATGGGGGCGACGCCTTCCCCCAATCTCGACGTCGATTGCTGGGCTAACGTCTGGCCGCCTGCCGATCTCCCCCCTTGAGGGGAGATGTCCGGCAGGACAGAGGGGGTGGCCACGGGCTGCAACCCTCTCTCTCATAACAAAAAACAATCTTCGGAGACGGGCAAAGCCTGCTCCTGCCTCACACAACGGGGAAGTCCATGTCCAACCAACCACTGACCGAGAGGATCGGTTTCAGGCGGCACAGCGTCATACCGGGCTTCGGGCTCAGTTTCGGCGTCACTGTCGCCTGGCTCGCGCTGATCATTCTCATTCCGCTCGCCGGTCTCGTGCTGCGCTCCGCCGCGATCGGCGTCGACGGCTATCTGGCGCTTCTCGCCGACGGCCGCACGCTGGCGGCGCTCAAGACCTCCTTCGGCTCGGCTTTCATCGCCGCGCTGATCAACGTGATCTTCGGCATTCCGATCGCCTGGGCCCTGGCGCGCTATCGCTTTCCGGGCAAGCGCGTGGTCGACGCCATCGTCGACCTGCCTTTTGCATTGCCGACGGCGGTGGCCGGCATTTCGCTGGCCGCGCTCTACGCCAAGAACGGCTGGATCGGGCAGTTCTTCGAACCCTTCGGCATCAAGATCGCCTTCGGCCCCGCCGGCATCGTGGTGGCGTTGATCTTCATCGGCCTGCCTTTCGTGGTGCGCACGCTGCAGCCCGTCATCGAAGAGATCGACCGTGAGGTCGAGGAAGCCGCCGCCACGCTCGGCGCCAGCCGCTTCCAGGCGATCCGCCTGGTGATCCTGCCGTCGCTGACGCCGGCGATCCTCACCGGTTTCGCGCTCGCCTTCGCGCGGGCGGCGGGCGAATATGGTTCGGTGATCTTCATCGCCGGCAATATTCCTTTCGTCTCGGAAATCGCGCCCTTGCTCATCACCATCAAGCTCGAGGAATTCGACTATGCCGGCGCGACAGCGATCGCGACCGTGATGCTGGCGGTGTCCTTCCTGATGCTGTTCGCCATCAACCTCTTGCAGGCCTGGACGCGGAGATACGCCAATGTCTGACGCTCTCCCCTCTTCCAAGACCCGCGCATGGCGCTCGCCGGCCAGCGAAAGCCTGGGCGCGAAGATCGGCGTCATGAGCATGGCCGCCGTCTATCTCGGCCTGATCATCGTGCTGCCGCTGGTCGCCGTGCTGACCGAAGCCTTCCGCAACGGCTTCGAGACTTATACGGACGCGCTCAGCGACCCCGACGCGATGGCCGCCATAAGGCTGACGTTGCTGGTCGCGGCGATCGCCGTGCCGCTCAACCTCGTCTTCGGCGTGGCCGCCTCCTGGGCGATCGCCAAGTTCGAATTCAAGGGCAAGGCTTTTCTCATCACGCTGATCGACCTGCCGTTTTCGGTGTCGCCGGTCATTTCGGGTCTGGTCTATGTGCTGCTGTTCGGCTCGAGCAGCGTGCTCGGCCCCTGGCTGAAGGAGAACGGCGTGGAAGTGCTGTTCGCCGTGCCCGGCATCGTGCTCGCCACCATCTTCGTGACCTTCCCCTTCGTCGCCCGCGAACTGATCCCGCTGATGCAGGAACAGGGCACGTCGGAAGAGGAAGCCGCCATCACGCTCGGCGCAAACGGCTGGCAGACCTTCTTCCGGGTCACGCTGCCCAATATCAAATGGGGCCTGCTCTATGGCGTGCTGCTCTGCAACGCCCGCGCCATGGGCGAATTCGGGGCTGTGTCGGTCGTCTCGGGTCATATCCGCGGCGTCACCACCACCATGCCGCTGCATGTCGAGATTCTCTATAACGAGTATAATCTCGCCGGCGCCTTCGCCGTGGCCTCGCTTCTCGCCCTTCTCGCCCTCTTCACCCTCGTCGTCCGCACCGTGCTCGAAATCTGGTTTTCGCACGGCATCGCCGGCGGCAACGGCTCGCATTAAGGTTCACCCCCATGGAAATCCGCATCAAGAACATCCGCAAGGAATTCGACCGTTTCCCGGCGCTGCACGACGTGTCGCTCGACATCCGCTCGGGCGAGCTGATCGCGCTGCTCGGCCCCTCGGGCTCCGGCAAGACCACTCTGCTCCGCCTGGTCGCGGGTCTCGAACAGGCCACCACCGGCCGCATCTTCTTCGGCCAGGAAGACGCCTCCTGGAAGCCGGTGCAGGAACGCAATGTCGGCTTCGTCTTCCAGCATTACGCCCTGTTCCGCCACATGACGATTCTCGACAACATCGCCTTCGGCCTGACCGTCCGGCCAAAGGCCACGCGCCCGCCCAAGCAGGAGATCCGTCGGCGCGCGCTCGAACTGATCGACATGGTGCAGCTGACCGGGCTCGAGAAGCGCTATCCCAACCAGCTGTCGGGCGGACAACGTCAGCGCGTGGCGCTGGCCCGCGCCATGGCCATCGAGCCGCGCGTGCTGCTGCTCGACGAGCCCTTCGGCGCCCTCGACGCCAAGGTGCGCAAGGAGCTGCGCAAATGGCTGCGCGACTTCCACGACCGCACCGGCCACACCACCATCTTCGTGACCCACGACCAGGAAGAAGCGCTGGAACTGGCCGACCGCGTGGTGGTGATGAGCCAGGGCGCGATCGAGCAGATCGGCTCCTCCGACGACGTCTATGACCGGCCGAACTCGCCCTTCGTGTTCTCCTTCATCGGCGACAGCGTGGAACTGCCGGTGACCGGCGCCAACGGCCGGACGCTCTACAACGGCGCGCCCGTGGGAATCGCCTCGACGACGGACGGCCCCGGCCGGCTGTTCTTCCGTCCCGCCGACGCCGAACTCGTCTCCGAAGGCGCGGGCGTGACCGGAACCGTGACCGGTCTCCGCCGCCTGGCCGGCACGCGCATCATCGAACTCAATGTCGGGACCAAGGCCGAGCCGCGGCTGATCGAGATCGAAGTTCCCCTGGAAGCGCAGGTCGCCAAGGGACAGGCAGTGACGTTCAGGCCGTCGCGGTGGAAGGTGTTTGCGGGGTGACGCCGAGGATTTAGAGCGTATCTCAGCTTTTCAGGCCATTTTTGCGCAGCGTGCAGAACCGTGAGGATCTGCACGCTGTTTTCTGTTTGGCGCTAGGCGAGAATGTAAGGATAAGGCAGAACAATGAATTTCGCGCGCGCCGGCAATCCGTCCGGGCCTGCCCATTCGGGGATTAAGTGCGAGCATCGCAGCGCAGTCCCTGATTCTCGCTGTGACAGCGGTCGCGACGACGGGGTTGCTACGCCCGATGGCAGAATCAATATGTGTCAGCTTTTGTAATGCGCGCCGGGTCCGGGAAAGGCGCGCAGCGGCCATTTCAGGCCCCGGTTCTCGCTGCGCGGAGGAAGAACTCCTCCATTTCTGCATCCGTGGCGAAGTGGCCGGCCTCCGCCTCCGCTAGCCCTGCCTCGGTCTCAGCCCGATGGCTCTCATCGAGATCCACATAATGTACAACGGCGATTTCCACGAACCGGGAGGGACTCACGACCGCAGGCCGGGCGGCCCGCTCCAGCTTGGCCGCCGCCTCATCGGATACATCGAGAATTAGGCGGGTCACGTTTGTCGCCCTGATCGTCAGCAATATTCGCCGGGACACGGCTCGCGTCAACTCGCTCGACCGTCCTGCAACGCCTACGTTCGCAGCCTCCCCGGGGTTGATCTTGCCGCGCTTTCGGCTTATAAGCGCGCGATCGATACTTGCTTGCGACCTTTGGCCGAGACGACGCGCTCTTTCAGATTTCCTGTCAATTTCGATAGCCCATGCGACTCGCCGTATGGGAGAACCTGCGATTTGAAAGGAAAATCGTCATGAACACTGGTATCGTGAAGTTCTTCAACACCACCAAGGGCTTCGGCTTCATTGCTCCGGAAGAAGGCGGCGCCGACGTGTTCGTGCACATCTCCGCCGTCGAGCGTTCGGGCCTTTCGGGTCTGGTCGAGGGTCAGAAGGTGATGTTCGACATCGTCCGCGACCGTCGCTCCGGCAAGAACGCCGCCGACAACCTGCGCGCGGCCTGATTCTATCCCATGGCCGCCGGCCGGCTCACGCCGGCAACGATGCGACCGCGGTTTTTCGAGAGGTCGGGAACCACTCCCGGCCTTTTTACTTTTCCATGGATATGCGTCCGAGAGACCGATCCACAACCGGCGGCCCTCCAGGGCGCCCGCCAGACTTCAAGGAGTTCGAATGCAAGTTCTCGTCCGTGACAACAATGTCGACCAGGCGCTGCGCGTCCTGAAGAAGAAGATGCAGCGCGAAGGCCTGTTCCGCGAAGCAAAGAAGCATACGGCTTACGAAAAGCCGTCCGAAAAGCGCGCGCGCGAAAAGGCCGAAGGCATCCGCCGCCAGCGCAAGCTGCAGCGCAAGAAGCTGCAGCGCGAAGGCCTGCTGCCCGCGCCGAAGCGCGCCGTGCGCCCGTCGCGTTGATCTGAACGCGCTTTCTTTCTTCCGACCTTCGCCGCCGCGCGATCTCTCGCGCGGCAGCCCTGCTCCCCAAGAGGAGACCGCGTATGACCGCGACCAAAGACGCCTTCTTCAATCCGGCCAAGATGACCAGCCAGGAGAAGATCGCCCAGACCAACCAGACCGCCCGTCGCATCATCGACGAAGAAACCACCGCCCGCGAGAAGAAAACCGAGCGCCTGCGCCAAGCGCGCATGGAGCAGCGGGACGCGGAAGCGGTCGTGACTCCGGTGAAGAAGAAGGCGAAGAAGTAGGCATTGGGCTGCGATTTGCTTGCTTGGCGACAGCGCACAGTCGAGACCTGCGCGCTATATCAAAAGCTATTCATGCTTGGCCAGGATTGTCCCATGGGTCGAAGATCGCAGCGCCGGTAAATTCCACGTCTTTTTTGTTGCGCGTGACAAGGCGCAAATCGTTGTTGATCGCAGCGGCGGCGAGAAGAGTGTCTATGACGGGCGGGGGATGAGACGTCTTGCGCTTGATATCTCCTGAAAGCCGTCCCCACAGCAAAACATCAGCATCGCCAACAGAGAGAAGCCGCGTCGCAAATCGTTCGGCCAATGCGTTGCGGGCTGCGGAATATCGAGAGCGGTCCGGGGCGTCCTCCGCCAGATTGTATATGCCCTTGTCATATTCAGCCAACGTCAACACGCTGATATAGAGGTTTTTTCATCTTGCGCCCGCGCCCAGGCTTTGACGCTTGGCGCGCCGTTTGGGTTCATCAGAGATGAGACGACATTGGTGTCGAGTAGCCATCCCTTCACAAAACCAGATCCCGTTCCTTTTGCGCTTCTCGCTCCATCTCGAGACGATAGAGCGGCAAGGTTTCCATGAAGTTCAGGAAATCTTGTCCAGGCTGATCGGCCAGGAGGCGCTGGTATTCCTGAAGGCTGATCATGACGACAGTGCGGTCAGCATCGCCAGTGAGGAATTGCGGCCCCTCGGTTTGAACCCTCGCCAGGATCTCCCCTAGACGCTCTCCCGCGCTCTCGACGGTCCAAGCTGTCTTTTCTCGCTCTTTTTTCCTTTGCTGCTTCATTGGGCTCTCCCTACGAGACGCTGGATCATATCATAGCTCGACGCCCGTATATAGGGTTCGCGCGGCAGTCGTCCCAACAACCCGTATCAGAACGCGCGGGAGCCCCTCGCCCCGGCGCGTCACTCTCACTCTGCCCGCTCATTTCCCACCACAGCACCCGCTCTCCGGCTTCGGCGCGCAGCAGCTTTCGCTGGAATTGTCCCGGCTGTGGTCGTTCTTTTCAGCCGGCAGGTCCATGGCGATGTTGGAGGCGAAGAAGCCGTTGGGTTTCAGGGTGAAGCCGGCATATTCGACCGGCATGATCGGAAAATCCTCGGGCTTGCAGACATGGGTGTGGCCGAAGGAATGCCAGAGCACGATGTCGGCATTGTCGATGTCGCGATTCTGCTCGACATATTTCGGCAGGCCGTCGCCGCCGGCATGGACATTGGGGTAATCGCCGCTGGCGTATTTCTCCTTGGGATCATAGGCGGTGACCCAAATATGCTTCTTGGCGAAGCCGCCGCGCCGGGCGACGGTGGAGCCCGGCTGCGCCAGCATGACCGGCGACGGCATCACCACCAGCTTGTAGCCCGGCGCCTTGCCGACGGAATTCTTCACATTCGGGTTCTGGACCTTCCAGTAGCGGCCGGTCTCGCCATTGGCGTTCTGCGGGCTGTCGAGCTCGCGCTTCAGCGTGCGGCTCGTCGTGTCGAAGACATTGCCGTAAGGGTTATCCTCGCCCCAGGGACGCGGCAGGAATTCATGTTCGGTGACGGTGTTGCCGGAGCCGTCGATGTCCATATGCAGGCGGGCGTTGAAGAAATGCTGATGGGTCGGGCCGCCGAGATTGTCGTCGACCATGCCGCCCCAGCGATAGGTCTCGCCATCGGCGACCGCGGTGGTCTGGATGATGCCGGTGAGCTTGGCTTCCAGCTGGATCGTGCCGTCCTGATAGAGATACCAGTAGAAGCCGTAGTCGTAATTGCCGACGGTGGCGAAGAAGGAGATGACGAGGCGACGCGAGCGCCGGACTTCGAAAATGCCGTTGCGGAATTCGTAATGCTTCCAGAGGATGCCGAAATCCTCCTCATGCATGCAGATGGCGTTCTTCATCACGAAGGGCTGGCCGAGATCGTCGGCGGCGGGCACGTCGAAATAATGGATCTGGCCGAGACAGTCGCAGCCGAGCTCCAGGCAGTTGGCCAGACGCCCCAACCCGTATTCGCCGGCGTCGAAGGCGCTCTTCCAGAAATGGTTGGAGGAGGGATCGGCATAGGGCACGACCATTTCGGTGACGGAGGCGCGGAACATCACCTTGCGTTCCTTGCCGTTTTCAGACGCCGCCAGTTCATGCAGCACCAAGCCTTCGCGCGGGGTGAAGCCGACGCGGAACGTCCAGCCTTGCCAGCTGACCTTCCAGCCGTCGACGGTAAAGCTCGGCCCTTCCGGCTGGACGATGTGCAGCGGCTTGAGATCGGGACGCGTGACGGGAAAGGTCTCGCGGCCGTAATTGCGCTTCTTCCTGGGGACCGGCACGACCGTCTCGTCGTCGACCAGATCGAGCACCGTGTTGTTGATCAGATCGACCACCGCGACGACGCCGTCGATCGGATGGGCGTAGCCATTGTCGCGGATATCCTCGCGCCAATAGGACACGGCGCGGACGATGCGGGCGCCCTTTTCGAAATCAAGACCGAAATAGCCCGACGAGAAGGGATCGACCTGGACGAGCGGGATATCCTCATCGGTCAGGCCGCGTTTCTTGACGGCGGCGACCCAGCGCGGATCGGCCTTCACCGTGGCCTCGATGGTTTCGAATTCGCACAGCATCACCGGCGGCTGGCCGTAAGGCGCGCTGTCGAGCGGCAGGCGGATATGGGAGGCGACGGTTTTTGCGGTGAGATCGACGATGCTCTCATGCGTTTCGCCAGTGGTGATATCCATCGACAGGATGAAAGCCAGGCGCGGCAGGGGCTCGCCGGCGCGATAGGCGGCGAGACCGGCTTTATCGGGTTCTTCCAGCCGAACGATCGGGAAACGGATGGTCTCGGCCAGCGCCTTCTCGTCCTTGAGGATGGCGACGGCCTCGGCGATTTCGTCGAGACTGAGCAGATCGAGCGGATGGGTGGTTTGGGCGGCGACAGCGTCCATGGCGGTGTTCCTTGGTGATCCGAAAGAGTGGTCCCGCAGGCTATGGCCGCCCACGGGACAGGGAGAAGGCTGAGCGTCAGCCGGGGCAGATCTGGTCGATCATCGCCTCGCCATGGATGCAGAGGATCGAGCAGACGGCATGAGCTTCGGCGGCGACGGCCAGCAGGAGGGCGAGGATGAGCCCGACGAGCAGCCGGTCGGCGATGGGCAGTTTTGCGAGCGCGGTCATTCGAAAGCCTTTCCGAGCGTGGCGTAGAGGTCGGGACGGCTGGATTTGATCCTGAGGGCGAAACCGGCGCCGGCAAGACCGACAAGGACGATGACATAGGGAAACGCCTTGACGATCAGGCTTTCGCTGCCGGACAGCAGCGACAGATTGGCGATGACCAGGCCGAGCGCGCCGAGAAGACCGACCAGCGCTGCGATGGGCGCGACGGTGGTTGTCCAGACGCTGTGGCGCGAGGGCGTCTTGCGGAAGAACATCACGATCGCCACGCAGACCAGCGCCTGCACCGCGAGAATGCCGATGACCGCCAGCGCCGACATCCAGGAAAACACCACCGCATAGGGATCGGCGCCGCCGAGCACGAACAGCGCGAGGATCAGCGCCGCCGTGGCCGATTGCAGCCAGCCGGCCACATGCGGCGAGCCATGCTTGGCATGCGCCTTGCCGAGCGCCTTATGCGCCAGGCCTTCGCGGCCCAGCGCGTAGAAATAGCGGTTCAGCGTGTTGTGGAAGGACAGCATGCAGGCGAACAGGCTGGTGATGAGCAGCACATTCATGACCTGGCTCGACCAGGCTCCGAGAATGGCGTCGGAGGCGGCGAAATAGAAGGTCTCGAGGCCGGCGCCGGCGACCGCCTGCACCTTGGTCGGGCCGTAGAACTGCACGATGGCCCAGGTGGAGAAGGCGTAGAACAGCGTGATCAGCAGCACGGCGACGTAAGTGGCGCGCGGAATGGTCTTTTCCGGGTTTTCCGCCTCCTCGCCGAAAATGGCGGTGGCTTCGAAGCCGATGAAGGAGCCGACCACGAAGACCAGGGCGACGCCGAGGCCGGGGGCGAAGACGGTGGCCGGCGCAAAGGAGGTCATGGTGAAGCCTTCCGGCCCGCCGCCGGTGAAGAGAATGCCGAGATCGAGCAGCAGCAGGATGACGATTTCGGCGACCATGCAGACGCCCAGAATGGCGCCGGAAAAGGCGATGTTGCGCTGGCCGCAGACATGCACGACGACCAACGCGGCGAAGGACCAGGCCCACCAGGGCAGATCGGCGCCGAGACCGGCCATGGCGCCGGCCATGAACACGCCGAACAGGCCATAGACCGCCACTTGCACCGCCGTATAGGTGACCAGCGCCATCAGCGCGCCGCCGACGCCGGCGGGCTTGCCGACGCCCTGGCTGATATAGGTGTAGAAGGCCCCGGCCCCGCCCACATGGCGGCTCATGGCGGTGAAGCCGACCGAGAAGACGAGATAGAGCAGGCCGGCGAGCACGAAGGCGCCGGGCACGCCTGCGCCATTGCCGAAGGCGAAGGCGGCGGGCGAGGCGCCGACCACGGCCGTGAGCGGCGCAGCGGCCGCGACGACGAAGAACACGATATGAGCGAGACCGACGGAATTCTTCGCCAACCGGTCTGGGATCACGGGCATGCTGGCTTCCAAAGTCATGACAACCCCTCTTTTGCTTGATTTATATCAAGAGGGTAGGCGCGGCGTTTTGGCGCGGAAATTGCAAGTTCCGCCAATGAATCGATAATTCGCGCCAGCACCCGCTGCGGAGAGCGTCAAAATGGCAGCTGCACCCGATTTCATCACCCGCATGCCCGCGATTGCTTCAATTCGCGCCTCGGTGCTGATGCCGCTGGTGCAGGAAATCGACAAAAGATCGGGAAAGACCGATCTTCTGCTCGCCTCGCACGGAATTTTGCGGGGTCAGCTGAGCGATCCCTATGCGGTGGCGCCGATGGCGCGCTATATCGCGCTGTTCGAAGAGGCCGCCTCGATCCTCAGTGATCCCCATCTCGGCGCGCGGCTGGGCGCGGCCTCCAAGCCCGCCGATATCGGCCCGATGGGCGTGCTGTTTTCACTCTCGCCGAGCATCAAGACAGGCTTTCGGCGCATGGCGAAATTCGTCAACGCCGTGCAGGGCGCGACGCAATCCGGCCTGTTCGAGGATGGCGAAACCTATGTCTGGAGCTATCGGCTGACCGAGCCCGCGATGTGGCCGCGCCGGCAGGACAGCGAATATTCGATCGCGGCGACGGTGGAGCTCGCCCGCTCCTCCTTCCATCGCGGCTGGAGTCCGCTGGAGGTGCATTTCGAACATTCCGCGCCGCGCGACGTCGCCCCTCTCGAACGTATCTTCCGGGCGCCCTTGCGTTTCGGCCAGACCAGCAACCGCATCCTGATGACGCGCGAGGCGGCCGACAAGATCCACCGCGCCGAAGACGCCGGCCTGACCGCCATGCTGGAGCGGCACATCGCCGATATCGTCGGCGACACCGATCATGAGCCCACCTTGACCGAAAAAGTGTCGGCGCTGATCGGCATCTATCTCGGACACAGGCCGCTCTCGGCCTCGGCGCTGGCGACGGAGCTCGGAATGTCGTCGCGCACCCTGCAACGGCGTCTGGCCGAACAGGGTCTTTCGCTGCGCGGAATGGTGCGGGAGCATCGCCGGCGGCTGATGGAGCAGAAACTCACGGAGCATATGCCGAAAGCGCGCATCGCCGAGGCGCTGGGCTATGCCGACGGCACGGTGTTCTGGCGGGCGGCGAAGACCTGGAAAGCAGGCGACGCCTGATCAGGCGGCGAGCGGCTGGCCGATCGGCGTCCTGCGGCTGACGAGGATGAAGCTCAGGCAGGCGAGAAACATGGCCAGCGCCACGGCCGTCGGCATCAACCCGCTCTCGGGCGGCGCCACCCAGGGCGTGAGCGCCGCCTGCAGATCGACGACGGCGCGGGCGAAGGACGCGGAGCCGGTGACCATCATCACATAGGCCGGCAGGCTGGCGGAGGTGGCGATGGTGAAGGAGAAGGAATAGGAGGCGACGAAGCCGGCGACATAGGCGACGAGCCTCAGCCCCGGCTCGGCGGCGCGGCGAAAGAGCTCGACCGGAAAACACAGAAAGCCCACGAGCGCCGCCAGATACAATGTCTCGATGGGCAGCGCGGCCAGAACCTTTTCGAGCGGAATGCGCGCGAACCAGAGATTGCCGACCGAGGCCAGAAACTCCGCGCTCGCCCCGAACCAGACGAACAACGCCAGCCCCCAGAGCGGGCTCATGCGCAGGTAATGGATGCGCAACACGCTGGCCGCCAGCAGAACGGCTGCGGCGGCGAAGAGCCCATAGGGCCTGACCACGGCATTGAGCCGCGCCTCGACATCGCCGCAGCCGCCCACTGCCGCCGCGCAGCCCGAAAGCCGGAAGAACAGCCAGGAGGCGTAATAGAGATAGAAGGAGAAAAACACCCAGGCCCCGACGGCGAGCGCCGCCCATCTGAGAAAACGTCCGGCAAACATCCTTCCGCGCGGCCTCCCTGCTCTTTCGCAGCGGACGACAAGGCGAGCTTCAGGCGCCCGGCCCCGGGGACGAACGGTTCCCCGGAGCCGGAACGATAAGCCCGGGCCTCATGCCCGCAAGCGCAACCCCATATTAGCAAAGCGAAAGCGCTCCGCTCGAAAGTGTGAGAATGGGGTGAAGAGGATGTGGCGGAAGGGGTGGGAGGTGTGTCAGTGTGGGACGGGTGAACGCAAGCGTTGCGGATCGCCGGCGCCGTGAGACATACATCTGCAACGACGGATGGGCACACGAGGCGAGCGACATTGTAGACAAAGAAAAAGCCGCGACGTTTTGGCCTGTGGTTTTCATGGGTCTCGGTCGCGATCACCTGGCTGTTTTTTGCGACGTCGGGATGGCGGGTGGAGAGGAACGCCTGTCCGTCGGGTGGAAGGGTTTGCTATTCGATCGTCACAGAAACCTTTCTCGGCATAGATTCGCCGGTCTATCCGTATGTTCTGCCGGGTCGCCGCTATTTTCCGCCGATCGTAATGCTGGATTACGTCAAATACGAAGATAGCGAGGGAATCTGCGTCAAGCTTGAGCGTGATGGGCGATTGATGATCTATTCGCGATATCCGCCTTTGGAGAATACGATGGCGGACCAGGTGCATGTCGTGAGCGGCAAGCCTTGGTGGGATTATTGCCCGAGGAGTTTTTGGAATGACGGCGGATGATTGGCGGCAGTATAAAAAGACAGCACACTTTTCCGTACGACTCAGGGATGAAGAGTGCGATGTTAGCCTTTGACGATCCCCGATGGAAAGAGTTGCAGCACGCATATGGTGACGCCGGCGATATCCCGGATCTATTAAGAGCGCTTGCTGTTTCGACGGGGCAGAACGCAGACTTTCAGCGGGAGCCGTGGTTCGACCTCTGGTCACGGCTGTGCCATCAGGGTGACGTCTATGTCGCGTCCTATGCCGCCGTCCCGCACATCGTTCACATCGCGAAAGAGACCGAGGGACCGATCGACTTCTCGTTCTTTGCCTTTCCGGCCGCTGTGGAGATCGCGCGCCGCACTGGCCCGGGACCGGATATTCCAGCGGCGGATGTTGATGCTTATCATCGGGCCATCGCACAACTAATCGACAACGTATCACTGCATCGGCATCAGGCATGGAATCAGCCGATGCTGCTCGCTGTCGCCGCAGCGCTGGCGGTCGCAAAAGGACATATTGCGGCCGCCGAAGCGCTGCTGAACCTGGATGATGACTGGATCGGCAGGATCAAGAGCGACGAAGTCGTTTAAGCCTTAGTCTCCTGCGGCATGGCGCGTCGGCCCGCATTGCGGCGCGGCCGTTGCAATCGACCGGCGAACACCGTGTCCGAGCCCATGTGACGCAGGAACAGGCCGCGCAGAAGTTCCCGGCGCCTCATTGCAAGCGGCCCCTCGCAAATATCGCCCTCGGCCCAAAACACCCAGTCAAGGAATTCATCGACCCGGACATAGCCCCGCTTTGGGATGAAGTCCGTGACATGCACGAACCCGCCGTTTTGCAGGCTGCCGCAATAGCCTTGATCGACGCATCGGGCGTTCATCAGGCATTCGAAATCTGTTTCTTTTCGCATTGTTGACGCACGCGTTGCGGGAAAAAAGGATCTGCGTGCTGGGGATGATGAGAAGGCGGTGCGTTGAGAACGTCAACCCCGGTTGAGGAAGGATTCCGGAACTGCCAAACTCAGTCCCGACTATTCCAGGACAGCGGCGTCTCCGGCAGGGACGGAACAACTTCATGCTCGACGGTTGCGCGTCGAAACTGAATATCAGGATCTTTTAAATTCGTGACGAGGACCGGCTGTTGTCCATGGCGATCGACGGCGAGCACGCCGACGAGGTCTGCAGGAGCCTCACGCGCATAATGCTCGGCGGCGTCCAGCGCTGCAAGCAATTCATTCCGAATCCACTCGGAGGACCAGTCGATGGGCAAACCGCGAACGGCGGCATATTCTTCGTTCGGCACCGAAAGGCATTTTCGTCTGATGTCGTCCACAATGCGCAGCGGCGAAAATGGGGAGGCTTGCCCGAAGCCGCCATCATCAGGGGGCCTAAAGGGCACATTTCACGAGAGATTGTCAGAAGATCAGCATAGTCGCGGGCTTTGGTCCGTGTCGAGGCCGCGAGCACCTTGTTGACGGCGAGGTCGGCGCGATGGAGGCGGGCGCCCCATTCGTCATCGCGCACCAAGGGAAAGAAGCGGGTGCGGCTTTCACTCATCCATTGGATCAATGTCGCCTCCGGCGTGCGCATGACGCTCGCCTCGACGCATCCGTACACACGGACATCGATTGTGACGACAAAACCGGCAGCCCTCAGAGTGGCTATATCGATCTGGGCTGCGGTGTCGATCTCCTCATCCGCATCGTGGAATATGTCGATGTCATCGGACAGCCGCGGCCAATCCATGTTCAGAATGGCGCCCCCGCAAGATAGCTGCTTTCAGACCGGTTGGCGGCGATGGCCGCCATGACGTCACGCTGAATCCGCGTCAGCGCCATCAACTTCTCTCGCCCGCAGCCGCCAGCATCCGTCGCGCCAGCGCATAGGCGCGGGCGTCGCCGCGCTCCATAAGCGCCCCGGCGACGACGCGCGCTTTATCGGAGAGGTTGGTCAGTCTGCTCGGATCGACATTGTCGAACACTCTGAGGGTGTAGGTTTTCGCCGCGACGGCGAGAAGCTCGATGAGGTCGGCGTCGCGTTTTGAAGATTGCGAGACCGCGAGGTCTGAAGGCATCGGACGTGAAGATGCAGCCACGCCCGCATCGTCGCCGTCCGGCGCCAAGCCGCTTTGGCTCGAGATAGAATTTGCGCTCTTTGCAGACATGATCGACGGCTCCCTGAGCTCTGAAGATAAGCTCGAAAACCGTGCAGCGCAACATCAGGCCAACGTGTTGCAGACATCGCCTGCTCGACCATGCAGGCGAGCGTCATCCCCTCAAAACGCCGGATTATACCTGACCTTGCCCACCTCGACGCCGTTCCAGTTCTTCATCACATAGCTCGCCCGCGCCTTCAGCCTGGCGGCGACGTCCTGGTCGTGGTCGAAGAGTTTGGCCAGCACGCCGGCGATCATGGCCTCGGCGGCGCGGGTGGCGCCGTCCTCGCATTTCAGCGCGACCGCCAGGCCCTTTTCCGGGACCACGGCGCAGAAGACGCCTTCGGCGCCGGTCTTGGCGAAGATCCGGCCAGGGGCGAGCGCCATCAGGTCGGTGCAGGCGCGCTTCGCGCCGGCGACGTAGAAGGGTTCCGCCATGCAGGCGTCGATGATGCGGCGGGCGGATCGGGCGCGGATGGGCTCCAAGTCCTCGCCGGTCAGCATTTTGGCGAAGCCGTGGGCGAGGCCCTTCAGCGGCACGGCGTAAGTGGGGATCGAGCAGCCGTCGACGCCGCAAGTGTCATGCGCGAGCGCCGCGCCCGTGAGCCCTTCCATCACGCCGCGGATTTCGCCCTGCAGCGGATGCTCATAGGTCACGTAATCCTTCACCTCCATGCCGGTGTGGCAGGCGGCGCAGATGAAGCCGGCATGTTTGCCGGAGCAGTTGTTGTGCAGCTGATTGGGCCGCTCCATGGCGCGCGCCTGGGCGATGGCGACGGGCTGCTCGAACGACCAGTGCGAGCCGCATTCGAGATCGGCCTCCGAGCGGCCGGCGGCGGCGAGCATGGAGGCTGCGAGCGCGGCGTGTTCCGGCTCGCCGGAATGGGACGACGCCGACAGCGCCAGCTCCTTGTTTCCGAAGCCGTAGGCGTCGGCGGCGCCGCTTTCCACCAGCGGCAGCGCCTGCATGGCCTTGCAGGCCGAGCGCGGGAAGACGGGGCGGTCGATTTCGCCGAGCGAGAACACCACCTTGCCCTCGCCGTCCACGACGGCGACCATGCCGCGATGGCGGCTTTCGACGAGATCGCCGCGCGTGACGTCCACCAGCACCGGATTGGTCATGATTCCACCCTCAGAAAGCCGAAATTCGTCTGGAAAACTAAACTCGCGTGAGGGCATGGCAAAATTCCGAGGGGAAATCAACGCGCATGACAAGCATCAAGCATCTGTCGCTGACGATCGCGGCGCTTTATCTGCTGCCGAGCCTGGCGTCCGCCGGCTACTGGGCGGCGCAGGACCGGCCCGCCAACTGGCGCGCGGCGGATTGGAGCGCCTCGGGCGTTCTCCCCTCGCCCACCGAGGACGCCCGCGCCCGCGTGGCGGTGCTGGCGGCCCGCACCGGTGGGCTCAAGGGCGCCTTCGCCGTCCACAGCTGGATCGTCGTCAAGCGCCAGGGCGCCGATGATTACGATCGATACGACGTGGTCGGCTGGGGCAATCCTGTCAGGCGCAACGGCTATCCCGCCGACGGGCGTTGGTATTCGAATGTCCCCGAGATCGTCTGGCAGGCCGACGGCGACAGAGCCGAAGCGCTGATCCCGAAGATCGAAGCGGCGATCGCCGCCTATCCGCATGCGACCGCCGGCAGCTACCGGCTCTGGCCGGGGCCGAACTCCAACACTTTCGTGGCGGGAATCTTACGCTCTGTGCCCGAGATCGACGCCGTGCTGCCGCCCAATGCCGTGGGCCGGGATTACCTGCCGGGCGGCGATTTCATCGCCTACGACGCCGCCGGCGACTTGCATCTGACGCTTTATGGGCTCGCCGGATTGTCGGTGGGCGTCAAGAGCGGGCTGGAAGTCCATCTCCTCGGGCTGGTGGCCGGGATCGACGTGACGAGGCCGGGCGTGAAGATTCCGGCGCTGGGGCGAATAGGGGTTTGACGAGCTGCCTGAAATTGCGTTTGATCAGCAATCACACCAGACATGAAATAATGCACTTGGTGCACTAATTGTTGTCGGACGCGTCAAGTTCTGATAGGGCGTCCATGCCGACGCTGATAAAGCTTGGAGCGATTGCTATCCGCATGTTTGCGGATGATCACCATCCGCCCCATCTCCATATCGTGTCTCCGGATGGGCAGGCTCTGGTCGATCTCAAGACATTGTCCGTTCTCCGCGGCGACATCAGTCGGGGTGATCTCGAAACAGTTCTTCGCTGGGCCCGAGGAAACCGTGAGGCGTTGGAGAGAGAATGGAAGCGGCTCAATGAGCGATGACAGGATCCGGATAGGCGCGCCGTTGCCGCGCATCATCAAGGCAAATCCCGTCGAGGGGCGTGAGGTTGAAATCACCTTCGACGGCGGCCGGCCCAAGCGCGTGGACCTCAGGCCAGTCCTGGAGAGCCGGAAGTTCTTCATTCCGCTTCGCAAAGACGACGAAGCCTTTCGACGTTTCAAGGTTTCGGATTATGGCGACGCCCTGGAATGGCCCGATGGCGTCGAGCTCGGCGCGCTTTGGCTCGAACGCCTGCCGGACATCTCCTTCAACAACGCGGATTTTCGTGACGCCATGCAGCGGCTCGGCCTCAGCCTCGACGGCATGGCGGCGGCGCTCGGTCTTTCCCGGCGGCAGATCGCCCATTATCGCGACGACAAGCCCATTCCGCGACATGTCGCGTTGGCGACACGCTATCTTGTCGACCGGGCGGGAGCCGATGCGGCGGAATGAACCATGCGCCAGCCGCTACGCCGCCGCGGCGCCGCCGATCGGAATGGGCGCGGCGGCGGCGCGGGCGCGGCTGGTGAGCGTCTTCAAAGCCACGGCGCGCTCCAGGCCCTTGATTTCGAATTCGCCGCAGGGCGCCGCCTCGGCGTGATCGGGCAAGGCGGCGAGCGCCAGCGCGTCTTCGGTCACGAAGATGCCGGGACCGAGCGGCTTGATCTCGCCTTCGAGCTTGCCGACCATGTTGATCGTGTCGCCGAAATAGGAAATCTTGTGGTGGTCTACGCCGATTTCGGCGCGCACCACCGCGCCGGCATGGATGAGGATGCGCACTTCCGGGGCCTGGCCGAAGCGGCGGATTGTATCGGGCGTGTGCTTGTCGAGCTTGCGGATCACGTCGAAGGCGCATTGCAGGCAGCGCGCGCCGTTGAGCGGATCGCGCAGCGGCCAGGACACCAGCGCCGCATCGCCGATATAGTCGTCGATCGCGCCGCCCCAGTCCTGCACTGGCTCCGACATGATCTTGAAGATACGCCCGATATAGCTCGCCGCGGCGGTCGGGCCGTTGCGCTGGGCGTAGCCGGTCGAGCCGGTGACGTCGAGATAGAGAAAAATGCGGTTTTCCTCCACCGGCCGCCGGTAGCGGCCGAGCACGATGTCGGTGAAGATGCTGCGCCCCAGAAGTTCGCGCACCCGCAGCGCCGCCGACAGCAACAGCGCCACGATCATGCTGTAGGCCCAGGCGGTCCATGGCGGCGCGTGCTGGCGAATGGAGATGCGCGGATCGGCGCCCTCGATCCACCAGTGCAGGAGCGAGGCGACGCGGGAGCCGACGATGAACAAAGCGGTGAAGATCAGCACTTTGGCCAGGACATAAGCAGGCGTCGACAGCGACGCTGTCCATTGCCTGAGGCGATTGAGGAACATGCCGCGCTCGAACAGTATCGTGGGCATGATGCTGAGAGGCGCATAAAGCAGGCCCAACA
Source organism: Rhizobium sp. G21 (assembly GCF_014158035.1). GTDB lineage: Bacteria > Pseudomonadota > Alphaproteobacteria > Rhizobiales > Rhizobiaceae > Rhizobium_E. Next base: position 1,323,580 of record NZ_JACFXW010000001.1, read on the forward strand.
TGGCCGAATTGAACGCCACATAGCTGTAGAGCATGCCGGCGAGCGCCGTGCTGATGAGACCAATCAGCCAGATCAGCGCTTCCCTGCGAAGTCTCTTCGGAGGCGTTATGTCCATGTTCCATTGCGCCGGCCCCGCAGGCTGGCGCTCTCCTTTCCGTCGCGTCCCACTGTCTAGGCGGGCTTCGGCCGTCGTGATGCGCGTCCGTCGAAAGCTTGTACGGAAATCCGAAACCGCGTCAACTCGGCGACTTGATCAGATGCGGTCGGCCCCGCGTCACGGCATGAACTGGCCGCCATTGACATCGATGGTCTGTCCCGTGACATAGCCCGACATTGCGGCGGAGGCGAGGAAGAGATAGGCGCCGACGCAATCCTCCGCCGTTCCCGGACGGCCCAACGGCACGGCGGCGGCGACCTTCTCGCCCTGCCCCGGCAATGCGTATTTTTCCTGGAACGGCGTCTCGATGAAGCCGGGCGCCACCGCATTGACGCGCACGCCATATTTGCCGAACTCCAGCGCCAGCCCCTTGGTGACCGCGCCGACAAAGGCTTTCGACGAGCCGTAGACGCCCGAGCCCGCCGTGCCGCCGGTGCGCGCCGCCACCGAGGTGGTGTTGACGATGAAGCCGCCTTGCTTCTTGAGATGGACGATCGCCGCCTTTGAAGCGACGACCACCGAGCGGGCGTTGAGATCCATCACCGCATCGTAATAGTCGTCGGTCATATCCTCATAGAGCACGCGGGCGACCATCGCGCCGGCATTGTTGATGAGGCCGTCGAGGCGGCCGAAGGCGCTTGCTGCCTCTTCGACGACGCGGGCGATCTCCGTCGATATCGATGCGTCGCCCCGCACCAGCGCGGCCTCGCCGCCCGCCGCCCGGATATCGGCGGCCACGGCTTCGGCGGCGTCGGGGCTCGAATTGTAATGCACGATCACCTTGGCGGCCTGGGCGCCGAAGGCGCGGGCCAGCGCCGCGCCGATGCCGGTCGATGCGCCGGTGATCAACACCGCCTTGCCCGCGAGATCTGGTATCGTCAACATGGTTTTTCCTCCCTCGGCGGCGCAGGCCGCGTGCGTGTCGGCCCCATAGGTATGCGCGACGAAACCGCCTGTCCAGAGCCAATGAGGAACGTCCCTCAGCCTGATGTATCGAGGTATGGTCCGGACCATTATAGGGCGCACATCTATGATGGACCCGAAGTCCGGCGACAATCGTTCAGGGGCGGCGGCCTTTGCGCCCGTCCCGGCGCCCGTCGGCGCGGGCGCTTTGGCCAGGAGCGGCTCGTAACGCTTGTCGGTCAGCGTCTTCAGGAAGGCGACAAGCGCGTCGATGCGCTTGTCGTCGAGGCCGGGGCCGGTTTCCAATTCCTTGGTCGCCAGATTGTCGGCGATTTCCGGCGGGGCCCAGCGCTCCCCGGTCTCGGGGTTGATCTGCCGGCTCTTCTTCTTGGAATTATACTTGTTGTAGAACAAGATTACGGTTCGGAGATCCTTGAACACGCCATTGTGCATGTAAGGGCCGGTCACCGCGATGTTGCGCAGCGTCGGCACCTTGAACTTGCCCTTTTCGGCCGGGTCGCCGGCAACCTCGGGATTTGCGGCGAGGCCGATATCGACATAGCCTGTTTTCACGCCGTTCCTGGCGCGGGCGGCCTCATTGGCTGGAACACCGATGTTGAAATATTTGTGGCTCGAGAAGGTCGAACTCTCATAGCGGCCGTCCATGCCCTTGATGTCGTGGCAAAGGCTGCAATTGGCGAATTGGCTGGAGAAAAACAGGGTGCGGCCGAGCTCTTCCTGGTCGGTGAATTTTTCCTCGCCGCGCAGATAGCGGTCGTAGCGGGAATCGAAGGGCGAGACGTCCTTGCCGCGCTCGAAGGCGGCGATGGCGCTGGTGACCGAGGCGAATGCCTTGTCGTCCGTGGACAGGGCCTCCTTGCCGTACAGCCGCTGAAACGCATCGATATAATCGGGATTTTCCTGGATGCGGGCGGCCACCGTCTTCTTGTCGGGCATGCCCATTTCGATCGGATTGAGCGGCGGACCGCCGGCCTGATCCTCGAGCTTGGCGGCCCGGCCGTCCCAGAACTGCCCGCCCTGCCAGACGCCGGTCGCCTCGTCCTTGCGGAAGGCAGGACTGAAGGCGGTATAGGCGACGGAGGGGGCGTTGCGGTCGCCGAAGGACCTGCTGTCGTCGCCGCGCGAGACGGGCGGCGCCGCCGGGTTCGTTGTGATCGCTGAACCCCATGTCGGGCATATGGCAGGTCGAACAGGCCTGGGTGCGGTTGAAGGAGAGATTCTTGTCGTGAAACAGCGCCGCGCCGAGGCTCTCCGGCGTCGGATAGGCATTGGCGCCAGCGATATGGATCGCGGCGCCGGCCACGGGAACCGTCAACAGAATGGCGAGAGAACAGATCTTGATCGAACGCATGATGATCGTGCCGTAATGAGAAAACGTCCGTCGTTACCGCCGACGAACGGCCCTGTCCCTGACATCGGTCAAGGAAACAAGAAGATGAGTGTCTTTCTCACATTTTTGCGGCGACGCGAAGGCCTGACGCGCAAGCCGCGTCAAAATAGCCCTAACATCGGGTGGATTTGCGATTTTCGATGGCCGGTATCTAAGGTGCTATTGCGGTGCTGGTTGCGGGCCGGACTCAGGGTCCGAGGCAAGCCGCGTGGCGATCATCCGGAGATCGCCGGAAATGAGCTTCAGTTGCTCGGCGTTGCGATTGGACACGTCCAGCGCGGTCTGCGCCAGTTTCTCGGCATTGACGGCCTGGCCGACCGATGTGCTGGCGGCCATGATCCCGTTGCCGAACTGAGATGCGCCGAAGGCGGCAAGGCCGATCATGACCGCGACGATCGAAATCGCCGTGCCGACCAGGAAACCTTTGCTGGGAAGCGAGTGGCGCATCTGAGCAACTTCGGACTGCATCAAGACCATCTGGCCCTGAATCTGCTCGATGCGTTTGTCGACCGACCGAAGCTCGTCCTTCAAATCCGACTTGAAAGAGGTAAGGCCCGACTCGAACTTCGAGAACTCGCTCTTGAGATCAGCCACCGTCGCCTGGACGCGCGCTTCCGTGCGCTCCAGCTTGGCGTCGATCTCTTCACGGGTCACGGTCGTTTCCATCTTGCTCGCTGCCTTGGATGCCGACGATATATGGGGCGTCGCGCTCGGATGTTCCACTCCGAAGCCGATCAGACCGCTGCGCTCCACCAGTTGAGCGGACGCCGGGCCACGCGCCTGGAAAATCCTCATATGTCGTCATGACCGGTTAGCCTTGATGCGAGCAGATTATCGCGAAAAAATTACCCGGACATTACCATTAAAAAGCGCGCGGTCAAGGCGATGCAACCCGACAAAACTCCGCCTTTCTACAGCGGATGATAGCAATAAAACCGGTGCGACGCCTCGCCGCTTTCGACCGGGAACGCCTGGCGGCATTCGTCGGTGGCGCGCGGGCAGCGCGGATTGAACGGACAGCCGGGCGGCGGGTTGAGCGGCGACGGGAGTTCGCCGGTCAACTGGATCCGGGTTTTCTTGCGGGTGGGATCGGCGATCGGCGTGGCCGACAGCAGCGCCGCGGTATAGGGATGGCGCGGATGGGCGAAGACGTCCTCGACCTTGCCCGTCTCCACCGGCTTGCCGAGATACATGACCATGACGTCGTCGGCGATGTGGCGCACCACCGACAGGCCGTGCGAGATGAACAGATAGGCGAGCCCCATTTCCTTCTGCAGGTCCATCAACAGGTTGAGCACCTGCGCCTGGATCGACAGATCGAGCGCCGAAACGGGCTCGTCGAGCACCAGCACCTTGGGCCTGAGCATCAGGGCGCGGGCGATGGCGATGCGCTGGCGCTGGCCGCCGGAGAACATATGCGGATAGCGGTCGTAATGTTCCGGACGCAGACCGACGCGGGTCATCATGTCCACGGCCTTGGCCTTGCGGGTCGCCGCGTCGTCACTCGTGTTGATCTTGAGCGGCTCCTCGAGGATCGCGCCGATCTTCTGGCGCGGATTGAGGGAGGCGTAGGGGTTCTGGAAGACGATCTGCACCATGGCGCGGAGTTCGCGATCAGAAGCATTGGCCGGCCGGCCGGCGATGGTGAGTTCGCCTTCGGTCGGCGTCTCGATCATGGTGACGAGCCGGGCGAGCGTGGACTTGCCACAACCGGATTCGCCGACAACGGCGAGCGTCTTGCCTTCCTCGAGCGAGAAGCTCAGGCCGTTCAGCGCCTTGACGGTGGACGGCTTCCGGAACGCGCCGCCGCCGACGTCGTAATAGCGCTTGAGATCGGTTCCCTGGATGATGGTCATGCGAAGGCCTCCTCCTTGCTCGGATGGCCCTGGGGGACGCCGTGGACGAGCGGATAGTTGCACAGCGCCGAGCCGAGTTCCGGCCCCTGGCGCTTGGCGGTTTGGCGACAGAGATCTGTGGCGAATTTGCAGCGCGGCGAGAAGAGACAGCCCGTGGGCCTGTCATGCGCGCCGGGCACGACGCCCGCGATCGACGGCAGGCGGCCGCCGGCGACGGCGCGTTCCGGCAGCGCCGACAGCAGCGCCGCCGTATAAGGATGATGCGGGTCGGCGAAAAGTTCGATGACCGGCTGCTCCTCGACCTTCTGGCCGGCATATTGCACCTGGACCCGATGAGCGGTTTCGGCGACGACGCCCATGTCATGGGTGATCAGCACCAGCGCCATGCCCTCCTCCTCCTGCAGACGCACGAGAAGATCGAGGATCTGCGCCTGGATGGTCACGTCGAGCGCGGTGGTCGGCTCGTCGGCGATCAGCAGTTTCGGATTGCAGGCCAGCGCCATGGCGATCATCACGCGCTGGCTCATGCCGCCCGACATCTGATGCGGGAAATTGCCGAGCCGGCTTTCGGGCGCGGGAATGCCGACCTTCTTCAGGAGCTCGATCGAGCGGGCGCGGCGTTCGGATTTGGACAGGCCGAGATGCGTCTTCAGCGCCTCGTCCAGCTGGAATCCGACGGTGAAGCAGGGATTGAGCGAGGTCATCGGCTCCTGGAAGATCATCGCCACATCCTTGCCGATGATCTTGCGGCGGTCCGCCGGCGACAGGGAGCGGAGATCCTTGCCGTCGAACAGCATGGCGTCGGCGGTGATCTTCGCCGTCCAAGGCAGAAGCCCCATCACCGCGAGCATGGCCACCGACTTGCCCGACCCGGACTCGCCGACCACCGCGAGAATTTCGCCGCGATCACAGGCGAGCGACACGCCGTCGACGGCGCGAAACAGACCCGAGGTCGTCTCGAATTCGACGGTGAGATTTCGTATGTCTAGCAAGGGCATTGTATTCGCCTCTTTGTGATATTATTCTTCCAAGTCAAACAGGAGCCGGCGCCATGCGTTCATACACACCGAAGCCATCGAAGCCGATCCCGCCATACAACACGACGCCGCTCGAAGGCCCCACAGGGCCCCGCCCCGGCTACTGACCGACCGCGCCCACTTCGAGCGAGGCCTCCAGCGTGTCGCGCGCGTTGCGCGCAAATTTCAGTTCCGTCTTTTTCATGTCGATGTAGTCGGCATACATCAGCAACTGCGTTTCCTTTGATCTCGCAACGAAGCCATCGCCCCGCATATCCTGGACGAACACCTCGATTGTCTTTTTCTGCCTAAGGTAGAGAAAGACACCATCGATAACCCATGACGGAAGAATCTGGACCTCGGCCTTGATCATCTCTTCCATCAGGATCGGCGGCGGCTGCGAAGGCCTGGCCGAATAGCCTGGAATGGTCTCGTAGCTTTCCCGCACCATCGCCAAATTCTCATCCAGATCGAAGAACTTGAGATTGTGAATGTCGGCGCGGATTTCCGCCAACAGGGCAATCTGCACGTCCCTGACCTTTTCCAGCCGTCGGGTCCGGTCCAGTCTCAGCGTCAACCAGGCATTGAGGTAGAGGCTCAAGACGCCGATGACGCTCGATATCGCCGCTGCGACAATGGCCGGACCGACCCAGGCGTTCATGCCATCACGACCTCTTCAGCTTGGGATCGAGCGCGTCGCGCAGGCCGTCGCCCATCAGATTGATCGCGAGCACCGTGATCAGGATCGCAAGCCCCGGAAAGGTGACGACCCACCAGGCGCGCTGGATGAATTCACGCGCTTCGGCGAGCATCGTGCCCCATTCCGGCGTCGGCGGCTGCGCGCCCATGCCGAGGAAGCCGAGGGCCGCGGCGTCCAGGATCGCCGCCGAGAAGGCCAGCGTGGCCTGAACGATGAGCGGCGCGAGACAGTTCGGCAGGATGGTGAGAAACATCAGCCGCGTCGTGCCGGCGCCCGCCACCCGAGAACCCACCACATAATCCTTGCCGCGCTCGATCATCACCGCAGCGCGCGTCAGGCGCACGAAATGCGGCTGATTGACCAGCGAAATGGCGATCATGGCGTTGACCAGGCCCGGGCCCAGCACCGCCACGAGCACCAGCGCGAGCAGCAATGACGGGAAGGCCAGGATGATGTCCATCACGCGCATGATCACCGTGTCGACCTTGCCGCCGAAATAACCGGCGACCAGGCCGATCAGCACGCCCGAGATCACCGAGATCGAGACGACGACCACGCCGACGAACAGCGAGAAGCGCGCGCCGAAGATCAACCGCGAAAGAATGTCGCGGCCCACCGCGTCGGTGCCGAGGATGAACAGCGACGAGCCCTTCTCCATCCAGACCGGCGGCAGAAGCAGAACCGAGCGGTCCTGCGCATCCGGCGCATGCGGGGAGACGAACGGCGCGAAGATCGCCATGAACAGGATGATCGCGAAGATGACGAGGCCGATGACCGCGCCCTTGTTGCGGGAAAAGTAGAACCAGAATTCGCGGAGCGCCGAAGGCGGCGCGGCGACGGCGGTCTTTGTTTCTGTCAAAGCCATGTTCCCTCTCCTATCTCGCGATGCGCGGGTTGAGGAAGCCGTAGAGCAGGTCGACGATCAGGTTGACCAGCATGATGACGGCGGCGATGAGCAGCAGCCCGCCCTGAACGACGACATAATCACGCTTGAACACCGCATCGACCATCCATTTGCCGATGCCCGGCCAGGAAAAGATCGATTCCGTCAGGATCGCGCCGGCGAGCAGCACGCCCACCTGCAGGCCGATGGTGGTGACGACCGGGATCATGGCGTTGCGCAGCGCATGCACGCCCACCACCCGGAACGGCGTCAGCCCCTTGGCGCGGGCGGTGCGGACATAATCCTCGCCCAGCACTTCCAGCATGGCCGAGCGCGTCTGGCGCGCGATCACGGCCAGGGGATCGTGCCGAGCACGATGGTCGGCAGAATGAGATAGCTGACGGCGGACTGGAAGGCGCCTTTCTGGCCGGAGAGCAGGCTGTCGATCAGCATGAGCCAGTCACCTGCGGGAAGAAATACATCAGCGAGATGCGGCCCGACACCGGCGTCCATTGCAGATAGCCGGAGAAGAAGATGATCAGCAAAAGGCCCCACCAGAAGATCGGCATGGAATAGCCGACCAGGGCGACGCCCATCACCGTCTGGTCCACCCAGGAGCCTCGCTTGATGGCGGCGATCACGCCGGCGGGCACGCCGACGGCGACCGCGAGCAGGATGGCGCAGAGCGAGAGTTCGACGGTCGCCGGAAACAGCGCGAAGAATTCGTCGAGCACCGGACGCTTGGTGACGATGGACGTTCCGAGATCGCCCGTGACGATGCCGCCGAGATAATCGGCGAACTGGGCATAGAAGGGCCTGTCGAGGCCGAGATCATGCATGATCTGGGCGTGCCGTTCGGGATCCATGACGCGCTCGCCCGACATCAGCATCACCGGATCGCCGGGCAGAAGACGGATGAAGGAGAATGCGATCAGGGCGACGCCCACGAAAGTGGGGATCAGCACAGCCAGCCTGCCGATAAGAAACCGCAGCATGGGCTCTTTCCATTGTTCGAAAGCGGGGAAGCTCACGCTTCCCCGCTCATCACCCTCCCGCCATGGAAGGGCCGTTTCGATTGTGACGGATTATTCCGAGATGTCCACGCCGTCGAAGCGATGGATGCCGAGCGGATCCATCTGATAGCCGATGACCTTCTTGGACACGGGCGTGAAGCCGACGGAATGGTCGATCGTCGCCCAGGGAGCCTCGCGCTTGAACACGACCTGCGCCTCTTCATAGAGCTTGGTGCGCTCGGCGATGTCGGAGGTGACCTTGGCCTTCTTCACGAGATCGTCGAACTCCTTGTTGCACCACTGGGCGCGGTTGTTGCCGCCCACGGCGTTGCAGCCGAGCAGAGTGTCGAGGAAGTTGTCCGGATCGCCGTTGTCGCCGGTCCAGCCGAGCATGACGGCGCCGTCGCGGTCCTTGGCCTTGGACTTGTCGAGATATTCGGCCCATTCATAGGAGACGATCTCGACTTCCACGCCGATCTTGGCGAAGTCGGCCTGCATGATCTCGGCCGCGCGGCGGGCGTTGAGCATGTAGGGACGCGACACCGGCATGGCCCAGATCTTCATCTTCAGGCCCGAAACGCCGGCCTTTTCGAGAGCGGCCTTTGCAGCGTCGACGTCGTATTTGTCGTCTTCGACCTTGTCGTTATAGGACCACATGGTCGGCGGGATCGGGTTCTTGGCCGGCTGGGCGGCGCCCTGGAAGACGGCGTCGACGATCGCCTGCTTGTTGATCGCCATGTTCAGCGCCTTGCGCACTTCCGGCTTGTCGAACGGAGCCTGGGTGGTGTTGTAGGCGAGATAGGCGACGTTCAGGCCGGGCTGTTCGATGACGTTGAGGTTGGAATCAGCCTTGAGGTCGGCGACATCGGCGGCGTTCGGATAGGGCATCACATGGCATTCGCCGGCCTTGAGCTTCTGGGCGCGCACGGCGGCGTCGGTGGTGATCGCGAAGACGAGATCGTCGATCTTTTCCTTGCCCTTGAAGTAGGTGTCGTTGGCCTTGTAGCGGATCACGGCGTCGGGCTGATAGGCAACGAAGGTGAAGGGGCCGGTGCCGAGCGGCATCTGGTTGAGCTGGCCCATCTTGCCGTCGGCCTGCAGCTTGTCGGCATATTCCTTGGACATGATGGAGGCGAAGTCCATGCCGAGATTGGCGAGGAACGGCGCTTCCGGCTTGTTCAGCACGAATTTGACGGTGAGGTCGTCGACCTTTTCGACGGCCTTGACGTTTTCGGGCAGGCCCATGCCGGCGGCATATTCCCAAGCGGCGCCTTCGACATACTTATGCCAGGGATGATCGGCCTTGAGCTGGCGCTCGAAGGAGAAGATCACGTCGTCGGCGTTGAGGTCGCGGCTGGGGGTGAAGTATTCGGTCGTCTGGAACTTCACGCCGGCGCGCAGCTTGAAGGTGTATTCGAGGCCGTCCGGCGAAATGGTCCAGCTTTCGGCGAGGCCAGGCTCGAGCTCGGTGCCGCCATGCTTGAATTCGACGAGGCGATTATAAGCCGTGCGCGAAGAGGCGTCGAAGGTCTGGCCGCCGGTGTAGAGCGCCGGGTCGAAGCCTTCCGGAGACGCTTCCGAGCAATATACGAGCGTCTTGGCCTGAGCGGCGAGAGCGAAAGTGGACACGAGAGCGGTCGCTGCAAGCAGCGTGGCGAGCTTCTTCATCTTGGTTTTCCCCTATGGTTTGTCCCCGCCGACATCCGCCGGCGTGGTTGCGGCAAAAATGAGCGTATCCCTTTCTAAATTGCAAGCGGTTCTGAGAAAATAATTTTCCAAAAGGTCAAAAAGCATACAATTTCCGCGCTCTTTGTGAATTTTCGAAGGCGAAGCCCAAAATTCCCGTTCCGTTTTGCACAGGCTCGCGCTAGAGCGAAACCGCAGCAAAACAGCGCGCGCCGCGGGCTCCTCCCATGATTGTTCGCCCACGCCGCCCAGTTCTAAGGACATCGAGCTCAATGACCCTCCGCCTCGCGTTTGCCGCCGTCGTCACGGCGCTTCTCGCATCCTGCACCACGACCGGCGTCATCTCTTCCGATCCGCTCTCCCAGCGTTGGGTCGGGGCCGAAGCCGGCAAATTTTTCGCCGCCTACGGACCGCCGGCAGGCGACCAGGACAGCGGCTCGACTTCGACCTATGTGTGGAAGGGCGGCTACAAGACCGTGCGCGTGGCGGCTCAGGGCGAAGGCAAGGCGAAGAAGAAGGCCACCACCCGCTATCTGTCCTGCACCGTCAAACTCACGGTCAACGACAGCTACAAGATCACCTCGATCAAGGCGATGTCCGACCGCGCCGGCCTCGACGGCGCGCCGAGCTGGTGCGCGCAGTTCCTCGACGCCGCGCCGAAGAAGGCCTGATCGCGTCTCTTTCGCGATGATTTGAAGCGCCCGCCCGGTCGGCGGGCGCTTTTGCGTCGGAACGAAATCGCATTCCGGTGATTCTCCTCTGCGGAAACCGCGCCGGCGCGTAGTCTCGCCATATTCCCCGGTTAGTTTCCGCAAATCAGCATCAGGCTGTCACGGGCGGCGCCAAACAGGAGGGGCGGACATGCGATATCTACTCGACGGACAGGACATCGGCATGTTCGGGCCAGACGATCTCGACCGGCTCGCCTCGGCTTATGCGAGCCTGTGCGGCGAACACGCGATTTCCGACAATGAGGAAGCCTGCCGGCGTCTGGCCCGGGCCCTGATCCAGCTTTATCGCCATGGCGTGCGAGAGCCGCAGCAGCTCGTCACAGCCCTTCGCATGAGCCCGGCCGCGTAAGGCCGATCCCCTCGCCTCTCTCCTGCGTAGGAAAGAGAAAAGGAGACTGGCATGGCGCGATTTCTCATCATCGCCGCTTCGAGCGGCATCGGACAGGCGACGGTAAGGCTGCTGACCTCGGCCGGGCATTCGGTGGTGACCACCGCCCGCGACACCGCCAAGATAAACCCCGACATTCTCCTCGACGCCGGCGATTTCGACGCCGTCGACCGCGCCGTCCAGCAGGCGGGCGACATTCAGGGCGTGGTCAATTTTTCGGGGTCGCTGCTCTTGAAGCCCGCGCATCTGACCACCCGCGAACAGTATGACGGCGTCATCTCCGCCTCTCTGACCACCGCTTTCGCCACGGTGCGCGCCGCCGGCAAGCATATGAAACAGGGTGGATCCGTGGTTCTGGTCTCCTCCGCCGCAGCGATGGAGGGGCTCGCCAATCACGAAGCGATCGCCGCCGCCAAGGCCGGCGTGATAGGCCTGACGCTCGCAGCGGCGGCGAGTTACGCCGGGCAGAAATTGCGCGTCAACGCCGTGGCGCCGGGCCTCACCGAGACGTCGCTGACGGCGGGGGTGACCGGCAACGACCTGTCCCGCAAAGTCTCCGAGGCCATGCATGCGCTGGGCCGGATCGGAACGCCCGACGACGTGGCGCGGGCCGTGTGTTTCCTCCTCGACCCCGCCAACGACTGGATCACCGGCCAGACGCTCGCCGTCGACGGCGGCCTGTCGCGTGTCCGGCCGAAGATGAAAGCATGAGCGCGCTCCGCCTGGTGCTGGGCGACCAGCTCAGCCGTTCGATCTCCAGCCTCGTCGGCGCCGACAAGAGCGAAGACGTCGTTCTCATGGCCGAAGTCATGGACGAGGCGAGCTATGTGAAGCATCACAAGAAGAAGATCGCCTTTCTCTTCGCCGCCATGCGCCATTTCGCCGAAAGCCTCAAGGCGGAGGGTTTCAAGGTCCGCTACATCAAGCTCGATGCGGTCGGCAACAGCGGCAGCCTGGGCGGAGAGGTGGAGCGGGCGCTGAAGGAGACGGGGGCGGACCGGGTCGTCGTCACCGAGCCCGGCGAATTGCGGCTGGGCCGGGAAATGCGCAGCTGGAAGACGCGGCTCGACATCGACCTCGAAATCCGCGGCGACGACCGCTTCCTCTGCAGCCATCGGGAATTCCGCGACTGGGCGGAAGGCCGCAAACAATTGCGCATGGAGTTTTTCTACCGGGACATCCGACGCAAGACCGGCCTGCTGATGGAAGAGGATGGCGAGCCGACAGGCGGGCAGTGGAATTACGACAAGGACAATCGCAAGCCGCCGAAGGACGGCATGCGCTTTCCCGCCCGCGTCGCGCATCAGAAATCGCCCATCACCCGCGACGTGCTGGATCTCGTGTCGGAGCGCTTCGACGACCATTTCGGCGATCTCGAACCGTTTCACTACGCCGTGACCCACAACGAGGCGATGATCGAACTCGAACACTTCATCGAGACCTGCCTGCCGCGTTTCGGCGACTATCAGGACGCCATGGTGGCGGGCGAGCCCTATCTCTATCACTCGCTGATCTCGTCCTATCTCAATGCCGGCCTGCTGACGCCGATGGAGATCTGTGAAAAGGCCGAAGCCGCCTTTCGCGCCGGGCATGCGCCGCTGAACGCGGTCGAAGGCTTCATCCGCCAGATCATCGGCTGGCGCGAATATGTGCGCGGCATCTATTGGCTTCACATGCCCGATTATGCGACGCGCAACCATTTGGAGGCGAAAGAGCCGCTGCCGTGGTTCTACTGGTCGGGCGAAACGCGCATGCGCTGCATGGCCGAGGCGATCGGGCATACCCGCAAACACGCTTATTCGCACCATATCCAGCGGCTGATGATCACCGGCAATTTCGCGCTGCTGGCCGGCCTGCTGCCGAGCGAGGTCTGCGAATGGTATCTCGCCGTCTATTCCGACGCCTATGACTGGGTGGAACTGCCCAACACGCTGGGCATGGCGCTTTATGGCGACGGCGGGCTGATGGCGAGCAAGCCCTATGCGGCCAGCGGCGCCTATATCAACCGGATGAGCGACTATTGCGGCGGCTGCCCCTATGATCCCAAGGAGGCGCTGGGCGACAAAGCCTGTCCCTTCAACGCGCTCTACTGGGATTTCCTCGCCCGCAACCAGGACCGGCTGAAAGCCAACCGGCGCATGGCCATGCCCTACAGGAACTGGGAGCGCTTTTCCGACGACAAGCGCAAGGCGCTGCGCGGCAAGGCCGAGGACACGCTGACCGCCATGCGTAAGGGACGGTTGTGATGGTCAAGATGAAGAAGAAGCAGGACCTGCCGACCAAGACCTGCCCCCGCTGCCGGAAGCCTTTCGCCTGGCGAAAGAAATGGGAAAAGGTCTGGGACGAGGTGAAATATTGCTCGGAGCGGTGCCGGCGGGGGTGAACTCCTTGACTTCCGGTCGCCCCATGCAAATATAGGGAGTGTGGCATAAAGAGCATTTTGAGCCGGTTTCACCTGCATATCGACCCGCTCATGTGGATGGTAGGCTCTGCAGGGAGCTTATTCGCAGGACATTAAGTTGGTCTCCGAACCCTTGCGCTAAGGCGACGCTGCTACTGCGAGCACGATCAAAGCACGGTCCCGATGAGGGAACCGTGCTTTTTGTTTGCCGAATAGGCTGTGACGACAGACCAGAAGGGCATATCTCGCTGATCGCGCCATTCGAGAATTGCGGTTCCCGTCGCTGATCGCACAGCCATAAGCCGAGTCTTCCGAAAACTGTCGCCGCTGTAAAACAGCGGAGTGCCAGGACGGATAATCAGGGCCACGTAGTGACCGACCCCTTCCGATGTCGTGATCCCGGCGGCGGCCATCTCCTTTGCGTGTTCAGCCCAAATATGCCTCAGACCATATCCGTGATTGGGGCCAATATGACGCCCGATCAAGAGACGAATCTCCCCTCCAGGTAAGTGGACGCCGCGCGTGACGCAGGGAGGGACTTGTCCGAAAGTGAGGCCGCCAGTGATCGGATGGGGAACGAATTCGGTGGCCATCTCCGCCAGTCCATACAAAACTCAACCAGACGATTACCAGAGGTTGAGAGCATGAACAAACGGTACTTTCTTATGCAAAGAGCCGGTATGGCCGCCTTACTTCTTCCCCTTCTTCACCGGCTTCTCCTCTTCCTCCACATGCGCGTCATTCGCCTCGACCGGATCCAGCCGGTGCTTGATGGCCAGCGCATAAATGGCTTCGAGGATTGAGGCGTCCTTGAGGTCGGGGTCGGAGAGCGCCAGCAACGAGGCGCGGACGATTTTCTTGCTGGAGGCTTTGGCGCAATGATCGACGACATAGGCGTAGAGCGCCTGATCCTTGAGCCCGTCGCGCGCGCCCTCGAGCAGGGCCTCATAGATTTTCTTGCGTCCGCTCATGCGTCCAACTTCCTTGCTTTACCAATTTTACACCACCCAAGAAGCTGACGACGCTGGCGTTTTCGGCCGCGTTCACAAAGCCTCGGGTCTGCGCAAGGGGAAGCGGAGGCTGTTGTCACAATCAAGCGTCATATTATGACATTGAGAAACAGCGCTTTGTGACAGGTCAGACCGGCATGTCGAGTTTCAAAGTGACGCGATCCGCCGCAAAACAGGTCACGGCGTATTGGATCGGCGCGCCGTCGGGCGTGGCGTTGACGGCGCGGGCCTCCATGACCACGGCGCCGGGCTTCAACTCCAAGAGCAGCCGTTCGCGCTCGTCGGCGAGCCGGGCGGTCAGCTCGGTGGTCAGGCGGATATAGTCGGTGACGCCAAGCTCCGCATAGGCGCGGGTGATCGAGCCGGTGTCGCGCACGGCCGCCGCCATGCCGGCGAATCGGGCGGCGTCGAAATGATTGATCGAGGTGGAAACGGGCGTGCCGTCGGCGCGCGACACCAGCGTCAGCCGGAGGAGTTCGACGCCGAGTTCGACGCCGAGAGCCGATGCCAGCATGGAGTCGGCCTCGATGCGCTCTTCCGCCACCAGCCGGATGTCGCGAGAACTCGACTGGCCGGCGAGGCCTTCGGAAAAGCGCGTGCGGCGGGTGATCGGGAAGGTGAAGCGGGTCTGCCGGCGGATCAGCGTGCCGCGGCCCTGGACGCTGTCGAGCAGCCCCTCCTCCACCAGCGCGGCGATGGCCGCGCGCACCGTGTGGCGGTTGACGCCGAAGCGGGCGGCGAGCGCGATCTCGCCGGGCATCATTCCCTCGAATTCGCCATCGGCGATCGACTGGCGGATGGCGTCGGCGATCTGCCGCCAAAGAGCGACGCCCGAGCGGCGCTCGACCGCGCCCGACAACTTTTTCCCGCTCACCCGTTTCTCCCGTCACAAGCCTGTCATGCTGCAAGGATACACAGCGCTCATCGAACTTGTCTAGTTAAATAGACAAATGGAGAGCGATCGATGACCCAGTCCCCGGCCTCGTCGGATACAGATACCCAAGCTGCGCCGCAGCGCAAGCGCCGCATGGACGCGCTCGCCCGAGCCCGCCGCGGCGAACTCGAACACTTTCTCGCGGAGCATGCCGGCGATGTCGGCGTGTCTCCGGTGCGCGGTCCGGAGACCGGGCTGGTGATGGTGCGCGGCAAGATCGGCGGCGGCGGCTCGCCGTTCAACCTCGGCGAAGTCAGCGTCAGCAGGGCGAGCATGCGGCTCTCGACCGGCGAGATCGGCCATGGACAACTGCTCGGCGGCGACAAGGCCCATGCGCGGTTGGCGGCGATTATCGACGCGATCGCCCAGCGGGCGGAATTTTCGGCGGCGGTGGATGGGCTGGTCGCGTCGATCGAGGCGCGCGTGGCGGACGAGGATGCGGCGCTGGCGGCCGAGACGGCGGCGACCAAGGTGGATTTCTTCACGCTGGTGCGCGGGGAGGATTGAGATGGACCCGCGTTTCGATTTGCAGATTGCGGGCTGGGTTTACCCCCTCTGCCCTGCCGGGCATCTCCCCTCAAGGGGGAGATTGGCCAGATGCTCGACCATCGCCCAGCCATTTCCGTTGAGAGTGGGGAAGCCGGCGCCACATCCGATCTCCCCCTTGAGGGGGAGATGTCCGGCAGGACAGAGGGGGTGGCCGCGGGCTCCCCAGCTCACAGCAGACCACCGAAGGAGCATTCGCATGACCGCCACAGACACCTATACCGGCGCCTTCACCGACCCCGTGCCGATGCGCAATCGGCCTTCCGCGTGGTGATGGACGCGATGGCCCGGCCCGGGACGATCGGCTGGATCGAGGGCGAGGCCCGGGGCCGAAGCCGATGGGACGGGCGCAGAGCGCGATTGCGCTGACGCTCGCGGATCAGGACACGCCCGTTCATCTCTCGCCTGCGCTTGCAAAAGCCGGCGTCGCGTCCTGGCTGGGATTCCAGACCGGCGCAGCCGTGACCGACATCAAGAGCGAAGCGCGCTTTGCGTTTGTCGAGGCCGGCGCGCCCTTTCCGGCGCTCGCCTCTTTCGGTCGCGGCAGCCAGGATTATCCCGATCGCTCGACGACCGTGATCGTCGAGCTGGAGGCGCTGGAAGGCGGCGAGGAACTGACGCTCATTGGCCCCGGCATCCGCGACCGCATCACCATTTCGCCCAAGGGGCTGCCGGGGCTGTTTCCCGCGCTCTGGGCCGAGAACCATGCGCTTTATCCGCGCGGCGTCGACCTGATCCTGACGGCGGGCCGCGCCTGCCTCTGCCTGCCGCGCTCGGCGCGCATCCTCGCCGCCACGCCTGAACTGACCGGGGAGAAAGCCTGATGTATGTCGCCGTCAAGGGCGGGGAAGCCGCCATCGCCAATGCCCATCGCCTGCTCGCCGACCGCCGTCGCGGCGACCGCGGCCTGCCGGGTCTGACGCTCGAGCAGATCATCGCCCAGCTCGGCCTCGCCGTCGATCGGGTGATGGCCGAAGCCTCGCTGTATGACCGGACGCTCGCCGCGCTCGCCATCCGCCAGTCGCGCGGCGACATGATCGAGGCGATCTTCTTGCTGCGCGCCTATCGCACCACGCTGCCGCGCTTCGCCTCCTCCGTGCCGGTCGACACCGGCGCGATGAAGATCGAGCGACGGGTGTCGGCGACCTATAAGGACCTGCCGGGCGGACAGTTGCTGGGGCCGACTTTCGATTACACCCATCGCCTGCTCGACCCCTCGCTTGCGGGAGACGACGCGGTCGAGGCGCCGGCGCGGCGCGAGGCGTCGCCCGAACGGGTGATGCGCGTCTCCGACATTCTCGACGGCGAAGGCTTGATCGAGGGCGACGGCGATCTCGGCCCCGATCATGTGGCCGGCGACATCACCCGCGAGCCGCTGGAATTTCCGATGGCGCGCGATCTACGCCTCCAGGCTTTGGCGCGCGGCGACGAGGGCTTTCTGCTGGCGCTCGCCTACTCCACCCAACGCGGCTACGCCCGCACCCATCCCTTCGTCGGCGAAATCCGCATCGGGCTGGTCGACGTGGAGATCGAGCTGCCGGAACTCGGCTTTTCCGTCTCGCTCGGCCGCATCCGCGTCACCGAATGCCAGATGGTCAACCAGTTCAAGGGCTCGGCCAAGCAGCCGCCGCAATTCACCCGCGGCTACGGCCTCGTCTTCGGCCAGTCCGAGCGCAAGGCCATGGCGATGTCGCTGGTCGACCGGGCGCTTAGGGCCCAGGAATTCGGCGAGGACGTGGTCGCTCCTGCGCAGGACGAGGAGTTCGTGATTTCGCATTCCGACAATGTCCAGGCGACCGGCTTCGTCGAACACCTGAAACTGCCGCATTACGTGGACTTCCAGGCAGAACTAGGCCTCGTGCGCCAGATGCGCGCGGAATACGAGGCCCGCTCTCAGGACCAGAACGAGATGATGGAGGCCGCGCAATGATCGAGGGCCTGTCTCACATCACGCTTATCGTGCGCGAACCCGACGACATGGCCAAGATCCTCAAGACCGTGTTCGACGCCGAGGAAATCTACGACAGCGGGGCGCAGCAATTCTCGCTGTCGCGGGAAAAGTTCTTCCTCATCGGCGGCGTCTGGGTGGCGGTGATGCAGGGCGAGGCGCTCGGCGAGCGCAGCTACAATCACATCGCCTTCAAGATCCCCGACGCCGCGTTCGACGCCTATGTCGATCGCATCGCCTCGCTCGGTCTCGATATGCGCCCGCCGCGGCCGCGCATTCCGGGCGAAGGCCGGTCGATCTATTTTTACGACCGGGACAACCACCTGTTCGAACTTCATACCGGCACGCTCCAAGAGCGGCTCGCGCAGTACGCCCAGCAAGGAAAGGCCGCGCCATGACGCCCGATATCGCCACTTACAACTTCGCCTATCTCGACGAGCAGACCAAGCGGATGATCCGCCGGGCGATCCTCAAGGCCATCGCGATACCCGGCTATCAGGTGCCCTTCGCCTCCCGCGAAATGCCGATGCCTTACGGATGGGGAACCGGCGGCGTGCAGGTGACGGCGGCGATCATCGGGCCGGAGGATCGGCTCAAGGTCATCGACCAGGGCGCCGACGACACGACCAACGCCGTCTCCATCCGCGCCTTCTTCGAGAAGGTGGCGCGCGTGGCGGTGACCACCAGGACGCGCGAGGCGACGATCATCCAGACGCGGCATCGCATTCCCGAGGAGACGCTGCAACAGGGCCAGATCCTCGTCTATCAGGTGCCGATCCCCGAACCCCTGCGCTTCCTCGAGCCGCGCGAAACCGAGACGCGGATGATGCATGCGCTGGAGGAATACGGCCTCATGCATGTCAAGCTCTATGAGGACATCGCGCGCAACGGCCATATCGCCACGACCTACGCCTATCCGGTGAAAGTGGCGGGCCGCTATGTGATGGACCCCTCGCCCATTCCGAAATTCGACAATCCGAAGATCGACAATTCCGAGGCGCTGCAGTTGTTCGGCGCCGGCCGCGAAAAGCGCATCTATGCGGTGCCGCCCTACACCCAGGCGACCAGCCTCGATTTCGAGGATCATCCGTTCGAGATCCAGCGGTTTGAAAAGCCCTGCACGCTGTGCGGCTGCACCACGTCCTATCTCGACGAGGTGATCCTGGATGATCGCGGCGGCCGGATGTTCGTCTGCTCCGACACCGATTTCTGCGAGGACCGCCGCGCGGCGGGGCATGTGGGGGATCAGAGTGAGTTGGAGGCGGCGGAATGAGGGGTTTGCGCTTGTATTCCGTGGTACCCCCCCCCTCTGCCCTGCCGGGCATCTCCCCTCAAGGGGGAGATTGGCTGGGCGGGAACGCTCGGCCTCTCTCGACCATGGAGTTCTACGCGACTGAAACCATCAAGAGGGAGCGGGGCATCGCCACACATCGATCTCCCCCTTGAGGGGGAGATGTCCGGCAGGACAGAGGGGGCAGCCTCACGCTCCGGCCTAACCACCATATATTCAGGAGCCCAGCCATGACCGACCTTCCTCTCCTCAAAGTCCATGGCCTGTCGAAATTCTATGGCGGCCGCATCGGGTGTTTCGACGTCAATTTCGATCTCTGGCCGGGCGAAGTCCTCGCCATCGTCGGCGAATCCGGGTCGGGCAAGACGACGTTGCTCAACTGCGTCTCCACAAGGCTGTCGGCGCAGGCGGGATCTGTCGAATACCGGATGCGCGACGGGCAGTTTCGCAATCTCGCCGATATGGGCGAGGCCGAGCGCCGGTTCCTGATGCGGACCGATTGGGGCTTCGTGCATCAGAACCCGGCCGATGGCCTCAGGATGACGGTATCCGCCGGCGCCAATGTCGGCGAGCGGTTGATGGCGATCGGCGACAGGCATTACGGCCATATCCGCGACACCGCCTTCGACTGGCTGAGCCGCGTGGAAATCGGCGCCGATCGCATCGACGACCAGCCGCGCGCCTTTTCGGGCGGCATGCGGCAGCGGCTGCAGATCGCCCGCAATCTGGTGACCGCGCCGCGACTGGTGTTCATGGATGAGCCGACCGGCGGGCTGGATGTCTCGGTGCAGGCGCGGCTGCTGGATCTGATCCGAGGGCTCGTGTCCGATCTCGGCCTCGCCGTCATCATCGTCACCCATGATCTGGCGGTCGCGCGACTCTTGTCGCACCGGATGATGGTGATGAAGGACGGCCGCGTCATCGAACACGGGCTGACCGACCGGGTGCTGGATGATCCGCGCCAGCCCTATACCCAGCTTCTCGTCTCCTCGATCCTGCAGGTGTGACATGACCACTCCCCTCGTCGTCCACGAGGTTCGCAAGAGCTTCACCATGCATCTGCGCGGCGGCATCGAGCTGCCCGTCGTCAATGACGTGCATTTCTCGCTGAAATCGGGGCAATGCGCGGTGCTCGGCGGCCCCTCGGGCGTCGGCAAGTCGTCGATCCTGAAGATGCTCTATGGCAATTACGGCGTCGATTTCGGCCAGATCCTGATCGCCCATAAAGGCCGCACCGTCGATCTCGCCACCGCCAGCCCCCGCGAGATCCTCGACATCCGCCGCCATACGCTCGGCTATGTCAGCCAGTTCCTGCGCGCCGTGCCGCGCGTTTCGGCGATCGACGTGGTGGCCGAACCGCTCGTCTCGCTCGGCGAAAGCCATTCCGCGGCGCGCGACAAGGCCGCCGGATTGCTGGCGAAACTCAACCTGCCGGAAGCGCTGTGGAGCCTGCCGCCCGCCACCTTCTCCGGCGGCGAACAGCAGCGCGTCAACATCGCCCGCGGCTTCATCACCGATCATCCGATCCTGCTGCTCGACGAGCCGACGGCGTCGCTCGACGCTGTCAACCGCGCCGTGGTGGTGGGCATGATCCGCGCCAAGAAGGCCATGGACGTGGCGCTGCTCGGCATTTTCCACGACGAGGATGTGCGCGCCGAAGTGGCCGACGAGATCATCGACGTGTCGCATTTCTCCGCCCGAAAGGCCGCGTGATGACCAAGCTCTCTGTTGACCCTCTGATCCATCCCACCGCGCGCGTGAGCGACTCCAGGCTCGGCCGCTACACCGAGATCGCCGAGGACTGCCGCATCTCCGAACTCGAGATGGACGACTATTCCTATATCGAGCGCGGCGGCCAGGTGTGGTGCGCCACCATCGGCAAATTCGCCAATATCGCGGCCTCGGTGCGCATCAACGCCACCAATCATCCGACCTGGCGGCCGACGCTGCATCATTTCACCTATCGCGCCGGCGATTACTGGCCGGATGCCGAGGACGAGACCGAGTTTTCGAATGGCGGCGCGGCAACCGCGTCGTGATCGGTCATGACGTGTGGCTCGGCCATGGCGTGACTGTGCTGCCGGGCGTGACGATCGGCAACGGCGCCGTGGTCGGCGCGGGCGCGGTGGTCAGCCGCGATGTCGCGCCCTACACGATCGTCGGCGGCGTGCCGGCTAGGCTGATCCGCGAACGCTTCGACCGCATCGTGGCGGAAAAATACGAGCGTCTGGCCTGGTGGGACTGGGACCACGACCGGTTGCGCGCGGCCCTCGATGATTTCAGATCCATGACAGCAGAGGAGTTCCTGGCCCGCCACGCCGGCGTCTGATCGACCCCAAGCGCCTGAAACTCTCGGGCCCGCAGATGTCAGAAAACTGTCATCGCACTGACATTCAACAGTCAAGCAGCGGGCCTAGAGAAAGGGAAGATCTTAAAAAATCATAAAATGGGAAAGGCTGGCCGCATGTTCGAATTCAGGCATGTCACCAAGCAGTTTGGCGCAAAGACGGCGGTGCGTGACGTGACGCTCGACATACCGAGCGGGCAGATGGTGGGCATCATCGGCCGCTCCGGCGCCGGCAAATCCACCTTCCTCCGGATGATCAACCGGCTCGGGCCGGTGAGCTCGGGAGCCATCCGCTTCGGCGGCCAGGAAGTTTCCAGCCTCCGCGGCGAGGCGTTGCGCCGCTGGCAGCGCGATTGCGCGATGATCTTCCAGCAGTTCAACCTGGTGCCGCGGCTCGACGTGCTGACCAATGTTCTACTCGGCCGGCTGAACCATCGCTCGACGGTCATGTCGGTGCTCGGCCTGTTCTCCCGCGAGGAGCGGATCATGGCGATCGCCGCGCTCGAACGTCTCGGAATCGAACAGACGGCGCTGCAGCCCGCCGGCACGCTGTCGGGCGGCCAGCAGCAGCGCGTCGCCATTGCGCGGGCCCTGATGCAGGAGCCGAAAGTGCTGCTCGCCGACGAGCCGATCGCCTCGCTCGATCCCTTGAACGCCAAGATCGTCATGGACGCGCTGCGCGACATCAACGAGCAGGACGGCATCACCGTGATCACCAATCTGCACACGCTGGATACGGCGCGGCACTATTGCGAACGCATCATCGGCATGGCCGACGGCGCTGTCGTGTTCGACGGCCCGCCGGAGGCGCTGACGCCCGAAGCCGTCAAACAGATCTACAACACCGAGGACGGCATCGACGAAAGCATGACCTCGACCGCCATTTCCAGACCCGCCCGTCATGAGCGCCCGCTCGAGCCCATCGCGCTCGCCGGCGTCTGAGGCGACACCAGTTCGCCCGCCCGCGTCAAAGGCAAAAACCGCATCAACAGAGCCGGATGATCCGGCTGAGGGAGACCATCAATGTTCAAGAAAGTCCTGTTCGCGTCCGTCGCGCTCCTGACCGTGGCCACCGGCGCCATGGCCGAAGACCTCAAGGAATTCCGCATCGGCATCCTCGGCGGCGAAAACGAAGCCGACCGCCTGAAGAGCTATCAGTGCATGGTCGAAAAGCTCCCCTCCGTGCTCGGCGTCGAAAAAGTGTCGCTGTTCCCGGCCGCCGATTATGACGGCGTCGTGCAGGGCCTGCTCGGCGGCACGCTCGATTACGCCGAACTCGGCGCTTCCGGCTACGCCAAGATCTACCTCGCCAACGCCAAGGCCGTCGAGCCGATCCTGACCACCGTGCAGACCGATGGTTCGATGGGCTATCACTCGGTGCTCGTCGCCCGCAAGGACAAGGGCTACAAGACCATTGAGGACCTCAAGGGCAAGAAGCTCGGCTTCGCCGATCCGGACTCCACCTCTGGCTACCTCGTTCCGAACGTGACGCTGCCGGAAGCGCTCGGCATGCCGGTCAAGGAATTCTTCGCCTCCACCGGCTTTGGCGGCGGCCATGAAAACCTCGTTCTCGAAGTGCTCAAGGGCAATTTCGACGCCGGCACGACCTGGGCTTCGGGCGTGGGCGAATTCAAGGACGGCTACACCTCCGGCAATCTGCGCAAGATGGTCGACAAGGGCATCCTGAACATGGACGACCTGGTGCAGCTGTGGGAATCGCCGCTGATCCCGAACGGCCCGATCGTCGTCCGCACGTCGATGGACCAGGGCATGAAGGCCAAGTTCAAGGACTTCATGATGGGCCTGCCGAAGTCCGACCCGGCCTGCTTCTCCGCCATCCAGGGCGGCGACTTCAAGAGCTACACCGAAGTCAATGTCGACTTCTACAAGCCGATCATCGACGCCCGCAAGGCCGTCATCGGCGGCTGATTTGAGCCTGATCCGCGCCGGCGGACCCCAAGTCCACCGGCGCATTCTTTTCTGACGACGGCCGCAGATGAACAGCGGGCGTAAACGACATGCGGGAACAGGCGGACATGGCCCTCAGCAACACCCACCCGGTTCTGTCCGACAGCGGACGGCTCGTCGAACAGCATTGGCGCGATCTCGCCGCCCGCCGCCGGCTCTATACGTTCATCGGGCTTGCCGCTTTTCTGATCGCCATGGGCGGATCGCTGTGGTTCGCCAACGAGACCAATTCCGGGAAGTTCTTCGACCGCCTGCCCTATTTCTTCGATTTCCTGCACGAGCTTCAGCCGCGCGATCCCTTCGAGATCATCCGCGCGCTGTTCGACCTGCCCTCGCCCTATGACGACGGCAGCCTGAAATACAATTATCCCGAAGGCCGCTATTACCTGACTGAAAGCCTGTACCTGCCCGAATATATCTACAAGATGATCGAGACGATCAACATCGCGCTGATCTCGACCGTGATCGGCGTGGTGTTCGGCTTCATGCTGGCCTTTCTCGCCGCCAAGAACATGATGCCCAATCCGTGGATCCGGGCGCTGGCGCGTCGCTATATGGAAATCCTGCGCGCCTTTCCCGAAGTGGTGATCGCCGGCTTCTTCCTCGCGATCCTCTCGCTCGGCCCCGTGCCCGCCATCATCGCCGTCAGCCTGCACACGATCGGCGCGCTCGGCAAACTGTTCTACGAGGTGATCGAGAACGCCGACATGAAGCCCGACGAGGGCCTGCGCGCGGTGGGCGCCAACTGGTTCGAGCGGGTGCGCTTCGCCATGCTCCCGCAGGTGCTGCCGAACTTCATGAGCTATTTTCTGCTCAGGCTGGAGATCAATGTCCGCGCCTCGACCATCATCGGCGCCGTCGGCGGCGGCGGCATCGGCGAATTGCTGCGGCTGTCGATCAGCCAGAGCCATGCGGCGAAAACCATCGCCATTGTCGGCCTGCTGCTCGTCACCGTCATCGCCGTCGACCAGTTCTCCGCCTGGCTGCGCAAGCGGCTGGTGGGCGAACAGGCCTTTACCCCGATCGGCTGAGGAGAGTGACCATGACCCGCATCGCCCGCCCCGACATGGACGCCATCGTCGCCCGCCACCCGGAAATCTTCCAGCGCAGCGCCTGGCAGCGGTTCCGAGGCCCTGTTTTCACCGGCCTGTTCCTGTTCTATCTGGTGTTCTGCGCCTGGTTCTTCCATATCGGCGCGGTGTTGTCCGGCGCCAATTGGGGCATTGCCGGCGCCTATCTCGCCGACTGGGTATCCTATGAAAGCCGGCCCGACATCGAGATCGGCAAGGACGGCAAATTGCGCGTGGTGTTCAACCGCGCCGACCCCGCTGGCATGAACGATCCTCGCCCAGACTGGCTGGTCGCCGACTTCGCCAGTCAATCCAAGGCCGCCCCCGAAGCGCAAGCGGCGTCCGACGCCTCCATCGCGCCGCAGAAGAAATCGACGATCAGCTTCATGGCGCCGCCGAAGGCGGCGGAACCTGCGCCTGCGACCGATGTCGCGGCGGCCACGGGCGAAACCGAGCAAGTGGCGAGCAAGGTCACCGTCCTCTTCTCCGCCTCGACCTCGATCGAAACCACGCCCGACCGCGTGTTGGTGAAACGCGGCTCCGAAACGCTGACCGTGCTTCTGGATGGGTCCGGCGAGACGCGGCTGACCGAGCACCTGCCCGCCTGGGCCGAACAACGGTCGCCGGGCGGCAAGATCACCGTGTCGCTGGGCCTATCAGGCTGGGCGGATATCGAGGATGACCGGGTGCGCATCCGCAACCGCTTCTTCGGCTGGCCGAATTTCTTCTTCGACACCAATTCCGCCTTTTTCGGACACAGCTTCGCCGAGGTCGTCAGCCTGATCACGTCGGGTCCGGAACTGAAGCCGGGAACCAGCAATCTCGCGCTGGCGATGAATGATATTCTCTACAATCCATCCTGGCAGCATCTCGACGTCTGGGTTAAACTGATGCAAACCATCGTGATGGCTTTCGTCGGCACGGTTCTGGCGACGCTGATCGCCTTTCCCTTGTCCTTCCTCGCCGCCCGCAACATCACCGGCAACCGGCTGACCAACCAGTTGATCAAGCGCTTCTTCGACTTCCAGCGTTCTGTCGACATGCTGATCTGGGCGCTGTTCTTCACCCGCGCCTTCGGTCCCGGGCCGCTGGCCGGCATGTCGGCGATCTTCTTCACCGACACCGGCACGCTCGGCAAGCTCTATGCCGAGGCGCTGGAAAATGTCGACCAGAAGCAGCCGGAAGGCGTGCGCTCGGTGGGCGCCTCGCCGATGGCCGTCAACCGCTTCGGCGTGCTGCCGCAGGTGATGCCGGTGTTTCTCAGCCAGGCGCTGTATTTCTGGGAATCCAACACGCGCTCGGCCACCATTCTCGGCGCGGTCGGCGCCGGCGGCATCGGGCTGAAATTGTGGGAGGCCATGCGCACCAACAGCGACTGGGAAAATGTCGCCTATATGGTCATTCTCATCCTTATTGTCGTCTTTGTCTTCGACCACATATCCAACACGCTACGCTCGCGCTTGATCGGGTCGACCAGTTCGACCATCATCCTGCCGCGTCCCGGCGCGCCCGCCTCTCCAAAGAAAGCAGTCTCCGCATGACCGAAGAGCTCATCCTCCGCAACGCCCGCATCGTCCTCGAAGACGAGATCGTCACCGGTTCGCTCGTCGCACGCAACGGCGTGATCACCGACATCGACACCGGGCCGACGACGACAGGCGAGGATTTCGAGGGCGACTTCCTGATCCCCGGGCTGGTGGAGCTGCATACCGACCATCTCGAAAGCCATTATTCGCCGCGGCCCGGCGTGCGCTGGCAGATGGTCTCGGCCATCCAGGCGCATGACGCGCAGGTCGCCTCGTCCGGCATCACCACAGTGTTCGATTGCCTGCGCATGGGCTCGGACGAGGATGGCGGTTTTGCCCCCGGCGAGATGCGCGAAATGGCCGATGCCCTGAAGCGCGCCCAGGAAGAGGGCCGGCTGCGCGCCGACCACCTCATCCATCTGCGCTGCGAAGTCTCGGCCGCCGACGTGCTCGACCATTTCGACAATTTCACCGACGTCAATGAAGTCCGGCTGGCCTCGCTGATGGACCATGCGCCGGGGCAGCGGCAGTTCCAGACCATGGATCAGTACACGCTCTACTACAAGACCAAGCGCGGCCTTTCCGACGAAGCCTTCGCCCAGTTCGTGGCGCGCCGTCAGGAAGCCTCCGCGCTTTATGCCGACAAGCATCGCCGGGCGATCGTCGACCATTGCCATCAGCGCGGCGTCACGGTGGCCTCGCATGACGACGCGACGCTCGACCATGTCGAGGAAGCCAAGGGCTTCGGCGTCAAGCTGGCGGAATTTCCGACCAGCCTCGACGCCGCCAAGGCCTCGCATGAAGCCGGCATGAGCGTGCTGATGGGCGCGCCGAACATCGTGCGCGGCAAATCGCATTCCGGCAATATCGCCGCCCGCGATCTCGCAGGTCACGGCGTGCTCGACGTGCTCTCCTCCGACTATGTGCCGCTCAGCCTGATCCACGCGCCCTTCGTGCTGGCCGATGAGGAGAACGGCATCGATCTGCCGCAGGCGATCCGCATGGTGACGGCGACGCCTGCCAAGACCGTCGGCCTCGACGATCGCGGCCGCATCGCCTCGGGCCTGCGCGCCGATCTCGTGCGCATCCGCCGCGACCATGGCGTGCCGGTGGTGCGCTCGGTCTGGCGGCAGGGACGACGGGTGGCGTGATGGATCTGGCGATCAAGCCCGCGCTGTCGACGCGGGGCCGGCTGGTGGTGATCGTCGGTCCCTCGGGGGCCGGCAAGGACACGCTGATCGATTACGCCCGCCGGGCGCTCGCCGACCGGCCCGATTTCGGCGTGGTGCAGCGGGTGATCACCCGGCCAGAGGAGGCCGGCGGCGAAGCCCATTCCGCCTGCGGCCTCGACGATTTCGTCCGCTTGAAAGCCGAAGGCGCCTTCTGCGTCGATTGGGGAGCGCATGGCCTGTGCTATGGCGTGCCGGCGGAGCTGCGCCAGGACCTCGCCTCGGGCGCGGTGCGGCTGGTCAACGGTTCGCGCCGGGCGCTGCCGCTGTTCCGCGCAGCCTTTGGCCATGTCGAGACCGTGCTGGTGACGGCCGCGCCCGAGGTTCTGGCCCGCCGTCTGGCGGCGCGGGGTCGCGAAAGCCTCGAGGAGATCAAGGCCCGGCTGGCGCGGCAGGTGGAGGACCGGCCGGAGGATTACGACCTGGTGATTTCCAATGACGGCGCGGTGGAAGAGGCCGGGGAGCGGCTGGCGGCGTTTCTGAGGGGGTGAGCTGAGGAGCTGCTCTTCAGCTACAGCTCTCTGAAGACCCGATGATTGACAGCGATGGTCGGTAGGGCCATCTTTCCAATATAAACGTGGTCCGCAAGCGTCAGGATCCATCGCCCGCCGAGGCTTATCAAGAAGCAGGGCTTTGACACGGTCGCGAAGCGGTAAAGGCGCTCGGCGCTAGACGGCAGGGTTCGCTCCTGCCATCCGCGTTTGAACGTCTACGACTGATACTGCTTTTCCAACTGAAGGCGCGAACTCAGGGTGTTTGCATCCCTATTCACCTTGAGTTCCGCGTCGGCAGATCGGGTTGGCTACGGCGACCTCGTAAAGGAGATCAGGCCATGACCCTGCAGGCATTCACCAATATTTGGGACGCGATTGAGGACAGCCCGTCCGAAGCCGAAAATATGAAGCTGCGGGCAAAGCTGATGATGGCGCTTGAGACGCATATCCACGCCAAAGGCTGGACGCAATCCGAGGCGGCAGGACGGCTGGGCGTCACACAGCCCCGTGTCTCGGATCTGTTGCGCGGCAAGATCTCGCTGTTCGCGCTCGATACGCTCGTCAACATGGCCGTCGCAACCGGATTGAAGATCGACATCACCGTGACCGAAGCGGCGTGAGCCCTGTCACTCCACACGCTCCACCCGCGCCACCGTAAACTCGCCGCGATAACTGTAGATCTCCCCGAACCAGGGATGCAGCACACGCATCTTCATCCGAAACCGATCCTCGTCGATCGCCTCCTCCTCGGCCTCGACCCGACCGAACAGATGGTCGAACGGCAGGGGAAGCAAGCGGCCGAACAGCGGCAGGAGATAGCCGCGATGGGTTATGGCGATGCGGGCGCCGTCCCAGCGGTAGCTGGCGCGCCAGGCGAAGCCGGCCGGCATATATTCCACCATCTCGTCGCTGAAATAGGACGTGAGCCGCGAGCGGAAGCGGTGCGTGCGGCCATCGGGCCGCAGGAAGGAGCGATCGAAATCGCAGGCCTCGGCACCCGCCTCCCCGCTGAAGCGGATGACGACGGGAATGTTCTCCCCTGTGAACGGCGCGAGCGTGCGCGAGAGTTTGATGAGCGGCGAAAGCTTTTCCAGCCAGGGCGCCATGGTGATGGTCAGCGCGCCCTTGAGCAGCACGAGATCGCGGGAGCCGGCGCGCGGCGCATAGCGCCTGCGCAGGACGGGCGGCAGAGACGCCCAGTCCGGGCCGAACACCGTTTCAAACAGGGACCGGCTTTCCATCAGCGACCGCCGAGATTGTCGATCTTGCCCGCGCCGAGCATGCGGATCAGAAGATTGCGGACGCCGCGCATGGCGGGATAGGTGAAACGCGCCAGCGCCGGCGAGCGGAACAGCAAGGCGTTCATACGGTTGAACCAGCCGTGTTCGGAGCCGATCAGCCCCATCAGCGTCAGCGCCTCCGCGCCGTGATAGAGACGATCGCCATAGGCGAGCACCATGCCCTCGTCGAGATCGAGCCCCGCTTGATTGATCCTCGCCATCAGCGGGTGGTCGCGCTCCACGCGGGCGTCGACGAGATGCAGATGTCCGACCGACTGACGGATGCGCAACGCCTGCGCCGCCACCCGGCAGAGCGGACATTCGCCGTCATAGACGAACCAGACATCGCCTTGCATGACGCACTCCCCTATTCCCTCCGTCACCGGTAACAGACGGGCAGGACGGGCGCAAAAGGTCAAAGTGGCGCAGGTTCCAAGACGCGAAACGTGGACTGCGAAAAGTTCGTCAAAAGAGGACGTCGTCGCGGCCGATCTCCCGGATGGTGACGCCGAGCAGCGTCGCGTGCTCGCCATTGCCGACATCGATGATCACCGCGTCGCCCTTCTGGGTCATATGGTGGTCGACAAGGTCCCTGTAGTCGCGGATGGCGGCAATGCGCGAAACGTCGAGAAGATCGTGCCCTCCCTTTCCGTCGCTGAAATCCGTGACCGTGTCCGAACTGAACCGATCGAACACGAAGGTGTCGTCGCCCGCCCCGCCGGTCAGCCGGTCGTCGCCCTTGCCGCCGACGAGCACGTCGTCGCTGCCGGAGCCGTTGAGGACGTCGCGGCCAGCCCTGCCGTTCATGCGGTCGCCGAGCGCGGTGCCGGAGACGGTGTTGTCCCTGTCGTTCAGCACCCTGTCGAAGGTGGTGTTGAGCTGGATCTTGAAGGTGATGAAGATGTAGCTGTGGCGGCTGGTCGCGAGCCCGCCGAGATCGATGTAGAGCGCATCCTCGCCCGTCGTCTGCTTGCTCGCGCCATAGGCATGGGTGAGCCGGATGTCTTCTTCGTTCAATCCGTGGATATTGGTGTTGAGCGTGAAGCCGGCGATGCGCTCGAGCGCGCCATATTTGTCGGCGAACATCGGGCCGTTGAACACCTGTTCGGACCAGACGGCTTCGGCCTTGAAATCGATGAAGAATCCCTTCTCGTAGAGATCGATCTGGAAAAGCGTCGCGCTCTTGCCGATTTCGACGTCGTCTCCCACGGTGACGTCGCCGCTATACAGAGAATTCTTGTCGAGATCGCCTTCATAGCTCGTATATTTGTTGGGATGCAGATAGGCGTAATAGAGTTTGCGGCCGTTCCAGCTCATGTGATGCCTCGTGATTTCGGGCGACGCGCCGAATCATCAAAACCTCATAAGGCGCGGGAAAGCTTTCGCGGAGCGGGTGACGCGGGCACCGGGCCCGCGTCGGCTTTGATCAGCTGTTCTTGCCCATGGCGGTGGCGAGGAGGTCGACATTGTAGCGGAACATCGCCTCATAGGTCGGCGCGGCGCCGTCCTTGTCCGACAGCGATTCCACATAGAGTTCGCCGCCGGCGCTGGCGCCGGTCGCCTTGGCGATCTGCTTGACCAGGCGCGGATCGTTGGAATTTTCGAAGAAATAGGTCTTCACATGCTCGGCCTTAATCTGGTTGATCAGCCGGGCGACATCGCCGGCCGAGGCTTCGGTCTCGGTCGAGACGCCGATCGGGGCGAGGAAGCGCACCTTGTATTCGCGGCCGAAATAGCCGAAGGCGTCATGGCTGGTCAGCACTTTGCGCGCGCCTTCCGGGATCGGATCGATGCGGGAATGGGCGTAGGCGTCCATGGCGTCGAGCTTGTCGAGATAGGCGCGGGCATTGGCCTTGTAGGCCTCGGCGTCGGCAGGATCGACCTTGATCAGCGCCGCCTCGATATTCTTCACCCAGACTTTGACGTTGACCGGGCTGTTCCAGACATGCGGATCGGTGACGGTCTGGCCGTCTTCCTCCATCTTGCGCGTCTTGACGCCTTGGGAGACGGTAACCGGCTTGCCCTGATAGCCCGAGGCGGCGATCAGCCTGTCCATCCAGCCTTCGAGGCCCTCGCCCGAGACGAACACCACCTCGGCCGATTTCAGCGCCTTGGCGTCGGCGGGCGACGGTTCGAATTCATGCGGATCGCCATTGGGGCCGACGAGGCTTTTGACCGTGACATGGTCGCCGCCGACCTGTTTGGCGATATCGGCGAGCACGGTGAAGGAGGCGACGACAGGAATCTCATCGGCAAAGGCCGGGGCGGCGAAAGCGAGGATCACAGGCAGGGCCGAGGCGTAGAGCAGGGTTTTCTTCATGGCAGGCTTCCTTTCGGGATGATCGGGCGTGACGCCGGGCGTCAGCCCTCGAGATGCGGACGGGGAAAGAGTTTCGGCAGCCAGCCCGAGGGCGCGACGGCCAAGGAAATGACGAAGAACAGCGCCGCCGCCATGATGATGGTCGGGCCGGAGGCGAGTTCGAGATGATAGGAGGCGATGAGGCCGAGATAGCTGGCCGCCGCCGCCGACACCGCCGAGATCAGCAGCATCGCCGGCAGGCGGTCGGTCCAGAGCCGGGCGATGGCCGCCGGCAGCATCATCAGTCCCACCGCCATCAGCGTGCCCAAAGCCTGGAAACTGGCGACCAGATTGAGCGCGACGAGAAACAGGAACAGCGCGTGATGGATGGGGCCGCGCCCGCCGACAGCGCGCAGGAAGCCGGGATCGAAACATTCCGCCACCAGCGGCCGGTAGATGACGGCGAGCGCCAGAAGGGTGAAGGAGGCGATGGCCGCGATCTGCGTCAAGGCTTCGGCGTCGATGGCGAGGATCGTGCCGAACAGCACATGCAGGAGATCGATGTTGGAGCCCTTGAGCGAGACAATCAGCACGCCGAGCGCTAAGGACGCCAGATAGAAGCTCGCGAAACTCGCATCTTCGGGGAGCGTCTTGCCCCGGCTGACGAGACCCGCAAGCAGCGCCACCGAAAGACCCGCGACAAGGCCGCCGAGGCTCATGGCCGAGACCGACAGCGTTCCCGCCGCGAGATAACCGATCGCCGCGCCCGGCAGCACGGCATGGCTCATGGCGTCGCCCATCAGGCTCGTGCGCCGAAGGATCAGGAAGACGCCGATGGGGCCGGAGCCGACCGCGAGGCACAGCGAAGCGACCAGCGCCCGGCGCATGAAGCCGAAATCGGCGAACGGCGCAATGAGGAGATCGTAAGCCGTCATGCCGCCGCCTCCGGGCGGAGACAGACGCCCGCCGTCTCGTCCCAGCTTTCCGACATGGCCCGGGCTTTCAGGAGATTGTCCGGCGACAGCGCCGCAGCGGTGGGACCCCAGGCGACCTGTTCGCGAGCGATCAGCAACGTTTGGGGAAAATGCGTGCGGATCTGCTCGACGTCATGCAGCACCGCCACCACTGTGCGGCCCTCGCCATGCCAGCCGGCCACCAGCGTCAGGAGGTCGGCGGTGGTGCGGGCGTCGATGGCGGTGAAAGGCTCATCGAGCAGGATCACCGGCGCATCCTGAAGCAGCAGGCGGGCGAACAACGCCCGCTGGAACTGCCCCGCCGAGAGCTGGCCGATCGGGCGACGCTCGAAGCCCGTCAACCCGACGGCGGCGAGCGCTTCCTCGGCCTTGACGAGATCGGCGCGCGTCATGCGCCCGAAGGCCCCGGCCCGGCCCCAGGCGCCGAGCATCACCGTCTCGATCACCGAAATCGGAAAGCGCCGGTCGATCTCGGCGGCTTGCGGCAGATAGCCGAAATCATGCTTCGACAGTCGATGCTCGATGCGCCCCTCGACCGGCCTTATCTCGCCCATCAGCGCCTTGAGCAGCGTCGATTTCCCCGCGCCATTCGGACCGGCGATGGCGGTGAGACTGCCTGATGCGAACTCGCCCGAGACATGATGCACCGCCGGATGCCGGCGATAGGCCAGCGTGAGATTGGACATGCGGATGGCCGCGCTCATGGCAGCGCCGCCGCCCAGACCACGGCCGCCCAGAGCGCGGCGATGACCATCAGCGCGAAGGCGACGCGCGTGAGAGAAGACTGGCCGAGAAGGCCGGGGGAAAAGGGAAAACTGCGCCGCATCGGGTTTCCGAAAGTTAATGTAATAACATTACATTATATGGCGATACAATAGTGGCCGAATGTTGGCAAGGGGGAGTGTGTGGAGGACTGGTCGTTTGAGGGGGTGGGCGAGACACTTGAGGCCGCGCGTGGGGCTACCCCCTCTGGTCTGCCGACCATCTCCCCTCAAGGGGGAGATTGGCAAGAGGCGCGACATCGCCCAGCCATCAACATCGAGCTCAGGGAAACCGGAGCCCCGTCCAATCTCCCCCTTGAGGGGAGATGTCCGGCAGGACAGAGGGGGTGGCCAAGGCCACTGTGTTAGAGACCCCTGCCCCTACTCCCCGTGGACGCCTTTGCAGCGTCCCCGGCCCCCTCACAATTCATGCACCCTCACCCCCGGGCATACCTGCATGGCCATGTCGCGGATATGCTGGTGGTGGGTGAGGTAGATGACCTGGCCGGAGCGGGCCATGGCGGAGAGTTGGGTGAGCGCTTCTTCGGCGCGCATGTCGTCGAAGCTTTCCATGATGTCGTCGGCGATGAAGGGCGCGGGCGGGCGGGCGGCGGCGTATTCGCCGTAGCCGGCGATGCGCAGCGCCAGATAGAGTTGGTATTGCGCGCCCTTGGAGAGATCGCCCGCCTGTTTGGAGCCGCCGTCGGCGGAGAGCGCGATCAGCGTTTCCTGCTGGCCGTCGCGCTGGGCGGCGAGGCCGCGATAGGCGCCGCGGGTGAGTTGGGCGAAGGCGTCGGAGGCGCGGGCCATCATCGAGGAGCGGTGGCGGTCGCGATAGAGCCTCAGCGCCTGTTCGGCGGCGAGCGCGCCGAGCCGGAGTTCGAGCGTGCGGCGCGCGCCTTCCTCGATGTCGAGCAGCACCGTGCGGCGGGCGGAGACCAGCCGGGCGACGCGGTCGTCGCCATCGATTTCCTTGAGCTTGGCTTCGGCGGCGCTGGCGGCGGCGTAGAGGCGCTGGGTTTCGAGATCGAGCGCTTCGGCGGCGGGTCTGGTTTCTTCGATCTCGGCGAGCAGCGCGTCGCGGTCGAGGCCTGTCAGTTCCTGTTCTGCCGCGGCGATATCGGGGGCTGCGAGACTGTCGCGGAGATCGGCGGCAAGATCGGCGATGGCGCGGTCGAGCTCCGCGCCGCGCCGGATGAGCACCAACGCCGCTTCGACGCCATCGAGACCCTCCACGCCGAAATGCTCGGCGAGACGGGCGGTTTCGGCTGCGAGCGCATCGCGCGCCGCCTCGATTTCGGCGCGTTCCTCGGTGAGCTTGACCAGACGGGCTTCAGTATCGCGGCGACGGGCGGCATCCTCGCGGGAGTCGCGCAGGCGGCGCTCCACATCGCGATGGATCTGCAAAGGCGCGAGCGTGTCGTCGAAACTGTAATCATTGGCGAGACTGCGCATGGCGTCGCTGAACAGATCGATGTCGCGGTTCATCTTGTCGATGCGATCGGCTGTGACGGCGCGGGAGGACAGCGCGCTGTCGAGCGCCTGCAGCTGGTCGATCAGTTCACCGGCGACCGAAGGCGTCGGGGGCTCATGCCCCTCACCCGCTTCCATCAGCCAGGAGCCGGCCAGCGCTTCGCGCCAGGCGGCGCCCCATGCGGCGAGTTCAGCCTTGGCTTCGGCTTCGGCTTTACGGCGACGGAGGAGATCGGCCTTGCGGGCGGCGTAGGCGTCGGTCAGCGCGGCGCGGCGGGTTTCTGTGTCGAGAAAGCGGCGGCCGGTGAAGGTCAACGCATCGAGTTGGGCGGAGGCGTCGACGCGCAGACCGCAGGCGGCGAGCGCCTGGGCCAGCCGCTCGCGGGCGGCTTCAAAGGCGGCGACCGCTTCGTCGCGGGCGCGCTCGGCGTCGTCGAGGGCGGTGAGCGCTTCGAGCGCGGTGTCGGCGTCCTGTCGCCAGGCTTCGAGGCGGGCGATTTCGGGCTCGACGCCCGGAGCGATCTCATCGACATAGGCGGCGAAGGCGTCGCGGAGCGCGGCGAGCGCGGTGGAGGCTTCGTCGCGCTGGCGCGACAGCGCTTCGGTCTGGGCGTCCAGACGGGCGAGCGACTGGTCGAGACCGGCCAAACGGGCGGCTTCGGCGGCCTGGGTCATGCGGCGGGCGCGATAGGCGTCATCCGTGTCGAGCGCGGCGCGAAAAGCCTCGGCGGTCTCAGTGGAGAGGCTGGCGCGATGGACCGACCAGGCGGCCTCGCGGGCGGCGCGGGCGTCGGTGAGCACGGCGTCGGAGACGACGCCCTGCTGATCGGCGAGCGCCGCGCGTTCGGCGAGCAGACCGGCGCATTCCGGCAGGAGACGGCGGAGATCGGCCTCGAGGCCGGACAGCATCTTGTCCGCCTCTTCGAGGCGCTTGCGCCAGTCGGCGAGTTCGCGGACCGGCGGCAGGCGGAGATCGACGAGATCGTCGCGGCGGCCGCGCCAGGGGCGGAGTGCGGCGAGCCGGCGATCGAACTGGAGTTTGGCGGCCTCGACATCGCGCTCCAGCCGCTGGATGCGGCCGCTGAGATCGACGCCCCGGCTTTCGGCCAGGCAATCGGAGAGCCAGGCGAGCGCGGCGGCGTCCGCCCCTGCCCCGGCCTCGCGGTCGATGGCCTCCTGGGCGGCGTCCAAGGCCTCGGCGGCGGCGCGGGCTTCGCGGATGGCGGCAGCACGGCGCTCAGTAAGCGGCGCATGCGCCTTGATCAGCGGCTTTATGGCGCCAAGCCTGATAGCAGGCAGAAGCAGCCGCGCCGGGTCCTCTTCATCGGCACGGCCGAGACGGACAAGACTGTCGGCGACGCGGCGGTCGGCCTCGCGCAATTCGCCTTCGCGGCGCGGCAGATCCTGCGCTTCGGCGCGGGCGCGGGCGGCGAGATCGGCCAGGCCCTCGAAACGGCTTTCGGCATTCAGGATGGGATCGACGGGCTGCTCTTCCTCGCCGCCCGCAAGCGCCTGCTGCTCGCGGATCAGGCGGGCAAGCGCGGTCTCAGCTTCGAGCGCGCGGCGGCGAAGCGCGGCGACATCGCGGTCCCAGCCTTCGGGCGGCGCGGGCGGCAGGGAGAGTGCGGCGCGCTCCATGCGCAGCGCGGCGAGGCGGGCCGCCTGCGGCAGCGCGCTCAGCCGCTTCTCAGCGCGGTCGAGCCTGACCCGGAGCGCGGCGCGGTCGCGATTGGCGGTCTCATAGGCCGAGCGGGCGCGGTCGCGCTCGGCAGACAGACGGCTATGTTCCGTGGCGGCGATGTCGATGCGGTCGCGTTCGGCCTTCAACTCCTCCAGCCGCCGCTTGAGTTCGGCGAGTTCGGTCTTGGAGGCGCGGGGTTTGTGGAAGCCGTCGGTCTCCGTGCGGATCGCCTCGAGCCGTTGGGCGAGTTCCGACAGGCCGGCGCTGGCCGAAAACAGCAATTGTCCGAGATCGCCCTTGCTGTCGAGGATGGCGCGGCCGCCCTCTTCCAGCGTCGTCTCGTCGAGCGAGAACATGGTGCGATAGGCGTCGCGATCCAGCCCGCCGAGATCGCCGAGCAACAGGTGATCGCCGACCGGCTGGTCGGCTTCATCAAGCAGGCTGGCTTGCGGTTTCTTGATGCGGGTCAACAGGCGCGGGCCGGCTGCCGTGTCCAGCCGCGCCGCGATGCGCATGGACTTGTAGTCATGCAGGAAAGCGTAAGGCGAGCGCGGGTCGATGCCGTAAAGGAAATCGAGCCAGGCGGAGAACAGCGTCGACTTGCCGGCCTCGTTGGGGCCATGGACGATGTGGAAATCCGGACCATTGTCGGGCCTGTCGCCGAAATCGAGGCTGCGGTCGGTGAATTTGCCGTAGCGGATGAGATCGAGGGTGCGGATGCGCATCAGGCCTCTCCTGCCTCGCGCAGCCGCGCCAGCACGGTGTCGACGCCGTCGCGGGCGAGCGCGTCGAGCCTTTGGGCGAATTCCGCCTCGTCCTGGCCGAACAACCCGCGCAGTTCCGGCGGCAGGCCCTTGATCAGCTCGTTGGCGGCGTCCATGGCGAGATCGCGGAAGGCGGGGCCTGCGAGCACGTCGGCCTCGATCAGGCCGGCGAGTTCGGCGACAGGGTCGCCCGAGGTCTCGGTCTTGGTCTCCAACGGGCGGCAGGCGCTTTCGACCTGTTCGACGAACAGGCGGCCGAGCCGGCCGGCGGTCAGCTCCGCCTCGGCCTTGACGAGATCGAGTTCGCGGCGCAGGCGCCAGGCGAGCGGCGTAGAACCCGTCAGTTTCAGCCTGACGACCCCGTGATGATCGCCCGGCGTCTGGGCTTCCAGCGAACGCGCAATGCGGGCGACGGCGTCTGACCAGTCGAAAACGTCGGCGAGATCGACCTCGACGCGGTCGAAGCGGGCGCTGGCGACGCTGCGCTCCTGAACGGTGATCTCTCCGTTGTCGGAGACGGTGACGAGGCTTACGGATTTCGCGCCGGCCTCGTTGATGTCGCGGCCTGGGGGATGCCGGGCATGACCACGGTGGCGGTGCCCGCATATGCGGCGCGCTGGTGGATATGGCCGAGCGCCCAATAGCGGAAGCCCGACGCCTGCAGTTCCGGCAGGCTGACGGGGGCGTAGGGGTCATGGCTCAGGGAGCCGCCGAGGCTCGTATGCATCAGGCCGATATTGACGGCGCCCTCCACCGGCGGCTTGTAGCTGGGCAGCAGGCAATCGGGCGCACGCGGTTCGCGAAAGCTCAACCCGTGGATGACGATGTCGGGGCCGGAGGCGCGGGCGAGCGACACGGCCTCGGCGCGGCCGCCGAACAGCTTGACGCTGTCGGGCAGCACCAATTCGCGGGTGATCTTCGACAGCGCATCGTGATTGCCGCGGATGATGTAAGTGGGGATGCCCGCCTCGTGCAGGCGGCCGAGTTCGCGGGCGAGAAACAGCGCCGTCTTCATCGAGGTCTGGTCGCCGTCATAGAGATCGCCGGCGATCAGCAGCGCATCGACCTGCTCCGTGAGGCAGAGATCGACGATGCGGGTGAGCGCGGCGCGGCTCGCGGCGCCGATCACGTCTGCGAGCTCCTCGTTCTTGAGCGCCAGCGAGCGCAGCGGGGAATCGAGATGAATGTCGGCGGTGTGGACGAAGCGGAAGGGCAAGCGGGCATCCGTTGTCTGTGTGAGGCGCTAGATCATATGGACCGAGGAGAACAAAAATGCAACCTTCGGGCGGAGACAGGGCGTCGGGGAAAAGCCGCAGCGGCAGTTTCGCGGCTCATGCGGATCAGATAGAGCCTGGGACGACGCATGCTGCGGGGTCAGGATCATGGACAGAGGCGACAAGCCGGAAAAAAGCGCCGAAGAGCGCCTCGCCAAGCTGTTGAAGGCCTGGAACAAGGCGCCGGATGAGGCGCGGCAGGCCTTTCTCACGGCAATCGCAGGCGACATCGCCCCGCTGCCCGAGCCGATCGCCGATGGGCGCTACCTGACTCAAAGCGGCATCGCGCGCATCGAGGCGGCGCTCAAGCAGAGGCGGATGCGCCCGGAACAGGCCATGGCAGAGATGGGCTTCGGGCCGCGCGAAAAGCGCGCTCAGCCGCGCGCTGGCGATGGGCTACGGCTTGCGGCTTTCGGTGATTTCGGCGCTTACGGCGTGGCTCGACAAGCAGGTATGATCGGGCAGATCGCTTATTAACCGCCGATCGCCTGATAGGCGGCGGCGCAGCGCCCGCCCGAGGCGCAGAAGGCGAGCGCCGCGCCCTCCACCGTCTGCAGGATAGACTTCAGCGCATCGCCCTGCTCCGGCGTCATGCGGCCCGGAATGACCGGAATATGGTGAAGCTCGACGCCGGCGGCGCGGGCCGCAGCGGCGAGATCGGCGAAAGCGGGCTGGCCGGGGGCCTCGTCATCCGGGCGCAGGCAGATCACCGTCCTGTAGCCGAGCCGCGCCAGCTCGGACATCTGAACGGGCATGAGCTGGCCCGTGACATGGTAATGCTCGTCGATCACGCGAATGGACATGCTTTTCTCCGGGACAGGGCGGTGAAATTTCGCCACGCCATAGCTACGATTATTCGTATATATGTATCCATATCTCCGCGTCAAGGCGTCGGGGCCCCCGACGTGGGCGCAGATAGTGTCGATGTCCAGCGGGGCAAGCCTGCGGGCGTTGCATGTTTCCCCGTCGCCGGGCTCGCCGAAGCCGGGCGCCGTTGATCGTTGCAAGGCCCTACGCCAACAGCGGCGGCATGAGCGTTTGCAGGGCTCGCTTCAAGCGTTCAGCGCAAGCGCGCGGACCCGGGCTAGCTCACCACGCAGGCGGCGACATCATCGAAGGTTTTTCCAATCGAAGCGGACGCGTTCAACCGGAAGGCCGTCACCCGATCGCGTTCCTTTTGTGTATAGGGCTCGATCTCGATCGGCGAACCGAAGGTGAATTCCTTGCCCTGGAGACCGATCTCGTCGAACATGGCCTCCGTCTTGTGGCTGTTGCTCGGCGTGTACAATACCGAGCAGCCCGCCAGCAGAGCGAGACATGCGCCATGATAGCGCCCGGTGATGACGGCTTGATAGGCTGCGAACTCGTTTCCGTCCGTCGCCACCAGCGGCAACCGCCGGGAGGCCTTCAGCATCGCGTAGACATTTTTGTAATAGCCGCCCATGATCCAGTAGTCTTTGCCATGGTCGACCGCGACCTGCATCAACCTGTCGCCAAGATTTTGATAAATGCTGTCGATGAACGCCAGATCCTTTTGCGGCTCCTGCGGCGCCCCGGAGGACAGGGACCAGGTCATATCCGGATTGTAGACAACGTCGGTTTTCCGGCGCAACTCTGTTTGGCTTCGACGGTCTCGAACCGAGATGATGTCGAACTTCTCGAGCGCGGCTGTGACAAAGGCGTTGTTTTCCTGCCAGACGCCGTTCAGGAAGATCAGTTTCTTATGAAAATCCGCCTTGATCCGCTCGCAAAGCAGCAAAAGGCTGACGGCGCGGGGCGCGTTGTTGTGGAAAGTCCCTTCGCCATTGACGACGATGGCGTCCACGCCATCCAATTGAGGATCGACATCGAGAATGGCGTTGAAACCGTCGTCGAGGTCATTGACCCAACCGACCACCTGCAGCCCGCGCTGTTCCAGATGCGAGCGGATCTGGGACATCACCAATTTGCATCCGACATGATGCTTGTTGATGTCCAGACGTTCCGTATTGTTCATGAGCAAGACGCGGCCGCGTCCTTCGCGGATCAGCGAATATTCATACGTCGAACCTGAGAAATCGAAGCGTGGCTGATCCTTGCGGACGCCTTTGCCGTCGCGCCAATATTGCTTGATGACCGAGTGGGGGAAAAGATGTTCCTGCCGATCCAGCTCGTCGAGCGCAGCCATTTCGTCCAGAACGCGTGACAGGCTCGGATTTCTGTACTGAGCGTTTTCAATGAAGCGCTTGGCCAGTTTGTGTTCTCCGGCGCGCCAGAAGCCCTTGGCGATGTCGAGCATCTGGCGCGGCGCCGGCGCGGTAAAATCATAGGCTTCGCCGAAAACTCTCTCGAAAGCGGTCGTCATGGAGAGGTTCGGCTGCAATTCGCCGCCCAAAAAGGAAATCGAAGATTGCTTCTTGAGCAGCATCTGCTCGAGATCGAAATTGTGTCCGATCCAGCCTCCGTCGCTGAAATCGCCGGAGAACCCCACAAGCGTCACTCTGCCCCCGAGCATCGAGGCGTACATGGCGATCTGATAGCCGATCGACGGCGCAAAGCCGAGCTTTCTCAGATCGTAAGCGCCGAGCTTCTCCGAGAAGCACAGCATCTCGCCGCCGAATCTCGATTGGATTTGCTCGACTAGCTTATTCTCGTGGAGATCTCTGACGGCGAAATACACCTTGCCGCCCGACACGTCGCAGGGCGCTTCGTCGACATCGCTGAAGCCGTGAGGAAGTCCATACAGAGGGGTGTTGAACACATACCAGCGTTCGACATTCAGACCTGATATCAGGCTGTCATTCCGGCATTTGTTGAATTGAACAATGATGGTGGGTTCGTTTTCCGTGACGGGCAAGGCTTCGATGCTGATCTCAGAGTTCGCAATCAGGATAAAGTGCATGTAACCCGCTACTCCATTCGCATCCATCATATCCGCCGCGCAGACGCCGCGACGAGAGCCGTGTCGGCGCTCATGACGAGTTGGCTTTTGTCATCAGTTCCGATTGCGGCCCGTGCAAGAGGACGCCGGCGAAACCATGCCTCTACTAAGGTAAAATCATCGAAAGCCGCAAGGCGGCGGCAGTCGCCTTGGAAAAGTTCTTCGTCACGCGCCCACAAACACGACGATTGCGCGGTGGATTGGCGCGCCACACATCCTCATGATCACACAATCTCGATCTTGAGCCCGTGGGCGCGATAGTCCGAGAGATCCGGCGCGGCGTCTTCGGCGCCGACAAGAGCGCCCGTCAGCGACTCTAGCGGCAGCACCCGCCAGGGCGAGACGGCGTCGAGCTTGGCCGATGTCAGCAGCGTCCAGGTTTCCGCCGATTGGCCGGCGATGCGGCGCTTGATCGCCGCTTCCTCCGCATCGCCCGTGGTCAGGCCGTGGCGCGGATGCAGGCCGGTGACGCCGAGGAAGAACAGGTCGGGCCGGAGCGCATCGATCTGCTCGGCGGCGAGCGCGCCGGTCGCCACCATGGAATGTTTGTAGAGCCGGCCGCCGATCAGGACTACGTCGGCGGTGGGATGATCTTCCAGTTCGGCGGCGATGGTGGGGCTGTGGGTCGCAACCGTGAAGGCGCAGCTCTTCGGCAGCGCGCGGGCGAGCGCGGCGTTGGTGCTGCCGCCGTCGAGGAAGATCAGTTGACCGGGTTGTATGAGTTCGGCCGCCTTTCTGGCGAGCCGCATCTTCACATCCGCCGCAATTGCCCGACGGGCGCCGA
Source organism: Rhizobium sp. G21 (assembly GCF_014158035.1). GTDB lineage: Bacteria > Pseudomonadota > Alphaproteobacteria > Rhizobiales > Rhizobiaceae > Rhizobium_E. The sequence goes on from NZ_JACFXW010000001.1 coordinate 1,365,298, forward strand.
GATCCGGCAGATCTGGGGCAACAGGCAAAGCGCCGCCATGGACGCGGCGCAACAACCCTTCGGCGGCGAGTTCGCGCAGGTCGCGGCGGATCGTGTCTTCGGACAGCTGGAATTCCTCGGCGAAAGCCTTGGCCACGATGCGTCCCTCGGCCTTCAGCCTTTCGATGAGCACCGCCTTGCGCTCCGTCGTCATCATCCGCCATTCCCCGGTCTATCATTGCGAGAGCCTTATGGCATGAGGAGTTCGCAGGCGAAAGTCTCAGCCATGGCCCGCCAGACGCTCCACGGAAACGCTGTGGGTCGCAGCGCCCGTATCGCGGAACGCGATGATATTGCCCAGCGTCGTCTCGGCGATATTGTCGAGCGCCTCGTGGGTGAAGAAGGCCTGGTGGCCTGTGATCAGCACATTGGGAAACGTCAGGAGGCGGGCGAAGACGTCGTCGCGCAGCACCTGGCTCGACAGATCCTCGAAGAACAGATCCGCCTCTTCCTCATAGACGTCGAGGCCGAGCGCGCCGATGCGGCCGGATTTCAACCCCTCGATCACGGCGCGGGTGTCGATGACGCCGCCGCGGCCGGTGTTGATCAGCATCACGCCCGGCTTGAGAAGCGGCAGGGTGTCTTCGCGGATCATATGACGTGTCTCCGGCGTCAACGGGCAATTGAGGCTGAGAATGTCGGATTGGCGAAACACCTCCTCCAAAGGCGCATAGACCATGCCCAACGCCTCGCAGACGGGATTGGGCGTGGGGTCCAAGCCGAGGAGACGGCAGCCGAAGCCCGAGAGAATGCGCGTCAGCACCTCGCCGATCTTGCCGGTGCCGACCACGCCCACCGTCTTGCCGTGGAGATCGAAGCCGAGCAAACCGTCGAGGGCGAAATTGCCCTCGCGCACCCGGTTATAGGCACGGTGAATCTTGCGGTTGAGGCCGAGGATGATCGCCATCGTATGCTCGGCGACCGCATGCGGCGAATAGGCCGGCACGCGCGCCACCGTCAGCCCGTATTCACGGGCTGCGGCGAGATCGACATTGTTGAAGCCCGCGCAGCGCAGCGCCACCAGCCGCACGCCAAGCGCATCGAGCCGGGCCAGCACCGGGGCGGAGAGATCGTCGTTGACGAAGGCGCAGACGGCGCCGGAGCCATCGGCGAGACCCGCCGTCTCCAGAGACAGATGCGCCTCGGTGTAGCGCAGCGACAGGCCCTGGGCCGCGCCGCGATCGAGAAAATGCCGGTCGTATGGCTTTGCGCTGAACACCGTCACCTGCATGCCGTCACACTCCCCTATCTTGATCGCCGCGACGATGGCATGGCGCGCGGCGTCGGTCCACCGAACTCGCCGCTCACCCGCATCCCGACGCAATATGAATGATTGACATGACAGGATCGTGCTATAAATCCGCGCGGACGGCGAAGGCAAAGGCGGGTGCTCCCTGCCGAGTACCGAGGTCCAGCTCCCCCGATGCAACAGAGACTTCCGCCGGCGCAGGTCGTTGGAAGACGAAACGCCATGAAACCCTTGCCCGCCTGCCAGGCCAAACCGATCCTGCGCGCCTATGAAAGCCTGACGCGCGAAAGCTGGTTCAACCGCAATGCGGTGACCGAACGGGAGCTGCTGAAAATGCTGTTCGCGTTGCGCGGCGACGGCTCAGGCCCCGAAGACGCCTTCTACAAGGCGGCCGAGGACGAGGCGAAACGGCGTTTTTCGAAGATGCGTTGAGGCCCGGCGCTCTTTTCAAATCAGGCCCAGAACGCTATATGGAATGCGCGAGGACGACCTCGCTCGATGATGACAGACGGGACGGCCCGATACAGAAGGAGGCCGTCATGGCTTGGCTCTATCTCATCACCGCCGGACTTCTCGAAGTGGTCTGGGCTTATTTCCTCAAACAATCGGACGGTTTCACGCGGCCCCTGCCGACGCTGATCACCGTGGTCGCGCTCGCCGCCAGCCTCGGGCTTCTAGCGCTGTCGCTGCGCAGCCTGCCGCTCGGGCCGGCTTATGCGATCTGGACCGGCATCGGCGCGGTCGGCGCCTTTGGCGTCGGGGTGCTGCTGCTCGGCGATGCGCTGACGCCGATGCGAGCCTGCGCGGCGCTGATGATCCTCGGCGGCATCGTGCTGATGAAACTGTCGGCCGAGGCCTGACCCCGTCAGGGCGTATAGGCCGACAGCGCCGAGATCACCGCGCTCCAGCAGGCCGGCTTGTGAAAGACCGGCCGCCGCCTTTCGGGCGGCGGTATCTCGGCGAGGCCGTGGCCGGTCATGAAGACATAGGGAATGCCGCGATCGGCCAGCGCCGCAGCGAGCGGGAAGACGGTCTCCGCCTCCAGCCTGACATCGAGAAGCGCTGCGGAGGGCGCCGGACGGCGCTCCAGAAGCGCAAGGGCGAAAGCCACAGACGCGGATGGACCGAGCACTTCGGCGCCGCCGTCGCGCAGCTGCGCCTCCGCTTCCGCTGCGACGTAATAGTCGTCCTCGACCAGCAGGATGAGCGCGCCGGACAGAGGCAAGGCGTTGGCGAATTTTCGACGCGCCGCCAGGGCGGCGAACGCGGCCAATCGATCCGGCGCCACCAGGCCCCGGCGATACTGATGGAGGATATAGGCTGCGAAATCACGCCGCGTTTTCGCGTCACGAGGGAACCAGGCTTCGCCGGAAATGTCGTCGAAGATGGTTTGCAGCAAGAGGAGTTCGGACGAGGCGAGCACGCCGGCTGTCAAATGCCGTAATACGAGTTGCATCCGCCCTGCCTCTATTGGCGCGAAAGATCATAAATGCGCGGGCGAAAGCGAAGTTCCGTTCCGGCCAACCAAAAAGACAATGGCCCGGAAAATCACGCCGGCGGCGGTTTGCGCGTTGAAGCATGGCGCGAGAACGGGTTAACTCGACCTCAAGAGCGGCTCGCCGCTTGCGAGAAGCCCGGAAAGGATGAGACCCCATGACCCATTTCCATGCCGAGGACGGCGCGAAACTCGCCTATCGCGACGAGGGACAGGGCTTGCCCGTGCTGGCGCTCGCCGGACTGACGCGCGACGGCCGCGATTTCGATTATCTCGCGCCGCATCTCGAGGGCGTCAGGCTGATTCGTCTCGACAGCCGTGGACGGGGCGGTTCGGACTGGACGGGGCACGCCACCTACACCGTGCCGCGCGAGGCGGCGGATGCGTTGGCGCTTCTCGATCATCTCGGCCTCGACAAAGCGGCGGTGATCGGCAGTTCGCGCGGCGGGCTGATCGGCATGTTCCTCGCCGCCACCGCCAAGCATCGGCTTTCGGGCCTGTGCATGAACGATGTCGGGCCAGTTTTGGAACAGGCGGGGCTCGACCGCATCGTCGGCTATCTCGGCGTCAGACCGCAGGCGAAAACGCTCGACGACATCGCCGCCGCGCTGCCGCTGGCCAATCCCGGCTTTTTCAACGTGCCGACGTCGCGCTGGCGCGAGGAAGCGGAGCGGCATTTCGTCCAGACGGAGACGGGCGTCGATCTGACCTATGATCCCGAACTGCGCCAGAGTTTCGAGACGGCGGTGTCCGGCACGTCGGTCGATCTCTGGCCGCTGTTCGATGCGCTAAAGGACCTGCCGATCGCGCTGATCCGCGCCGAGAATTCCGATCTCTTGAGCCGCGAGGCGACCGAGGCCATGCAGGCGCGGCGTCCAGACATGATCTATGCCGAGACAGCCGATCGCGCCCATATCCCCTTCCTCGACGAGCCGGAAGCGCTCGACGCCATCAGGGCCTGGCTGGAACGGGTGAAAGAAACGTCGTAGGGACTGTTATTGCGGCGCCTGGGCGCTCTGGCTGTCGTTTTCATAAAGACGGGTGAGCGTGAAGAACACCGCGCTCTGGAAATCGGCGACCTCGTGGGAGACTTCTTCTTCATCGACGCCCGCGGCGCGCAATTCGGCGGCCATGCGGCGGGCGCGGCTCTTCCACCACGCCTCCGCCTCGCCCGTGGAAAGACGCTTGATGACCAACGCCGCCTCCTGAACCTCGGAGGCGCGGGCTGCGGCGGGAAACGCGACGATCTGACACGATGAAGCACTCATGCGGCCCGGTATAGCCGAACATGCCTAATGTCCGGTTAATGACCGCGAGAGGTCTGGATTGTTTCGGAACGGATCATCGCCCGAACCCGCCCGGATCACGGCGCAGAAAGACCCAGCAACAAGGCGACGAGTTCCGGTTGCCGGTTGGAGCCCGTCTTGGCGAAGATATTCTTGACATGGGTGCGGACTGTTTCGACGGAGACATTGTGCGCGGTGGCTATCTCTTCGAGGGAATTTCCCCGCGCCAATTCGCGCGCCACCTTGCCTTCGGCAGGAGTCAGATCGAAGAGGCCGGACAGCACGCGCATATCCGGCGCGGTCCTTTTCCCCGGCGACGTCACCACCAGCAGCGCCAAGCCGCGGCCGAAGACGTCATGGGCCGACCGCCGCACCGGCAGGAGATGCAGGATGAGCGGCTCCAACCCTTCGGGCGAGATCATCGGGAAGGATTGGACGGCGCCGTTGGTGAAAGACGTCAAGGCCGAAAAGGCGGTCTTGACCAGCGCCGCCGTCGCCTTGCTCTCCAGGATCAGCCGATCGAAGGGCCCGGCCGAGATCCGCGGCGCCAGCGCCTCGGCCTCCTCGTTCATGGCCAGGACATTCAGGCCGGCGCCCAGCACCACGGCCGCGAGCCCGAGCGAGGAGAGCGTCGTCGCCATGGCCCGGGCCTCGGAGAAAGCCAGGCGGGACGCGAGGAACACCGAGCGCGCCAGATCGGGCTTCAACGCATTCAAGTGAGCGATCTCGGCGTCGCTATAGTGGTCCATGCCCGTGCGGCGAAGGAGATCGAACATGATCATATGTCCGGTCGGCTCCTGGAACGCGCAGCCCGCCGACCAGTTCATACCCGCCGGGCGTATGAATTCGGTGAGAACGACGTCGCTCTCGAGCTCGTCCTCGGTCAAAAGATCCAGTTCCCGCGTGAAGGTGAAGGGAAAGCGCTCCAACGCGCGCGCCGGACGCGGATTGTCCAACCGCCGCGGATCCGACGAGAACCTGAGAATGCCTTCACGGATGTTCGGCGTGCAGACGAAGCGATGCCCGCCCTGCTCGTCGATGGCGAAAATCGTCGCGGTGGTCGCATCGACCTCGCGGGCGAGCGCCTCACAGGCCATGGGCCAGAGTTCCGGCAGCAATGCCGCTTCGTAGAACTGGTCAATCGTTTGCAGCAACATCGTTCGGGGGCGCCCGCATCACAATCAAAATGACTATTCGTATAAAAATCCTATCCGAAACCGGGTCTCAAGATAAGCCATGAACAACAAAGCAATCGGAAACACTTGAGATATTGCCGATATAATCCGGCTAGGCTGCTTTCTGCTGCGAATGAAGTCCGGGGCTCGCCGAAGTAAAGGCAAATCCCGCGGGCGCGGATCGCCAGCCGGCGCAAAGCCCATGAAGTGCTGGAGGAGATCGAAATCGTTCCTTTTAAGATCGCGGTCCCGACCGAGGCGATGGCGCATGCGCCTCAATCCCTCGCCATCGCGCCGATGATGAAACGGTTGTCACCCTTGCTCTGGCAGCGGGTGCAGCGGAGCAACGGCTGCAGGTCAACCAACAGGACCGCGCCGAAGCGGCGTTGTAGATCATATCGGTCGAGCCAAGCTTCATGGGCGCAGCGGGAGCAGAGGCCTCCCAACCGCTGCCATTGGCGCAGGGATAGAAAAGTCGCCGGAGGCGACTCCTCTGCGTCCGGAACGCGCTCGTCGCCGGAACTTTCGGATATCAGCAGAATGGAGCGCGCGTGCCGCATGTCGCGCCTCACAGCCGTTCATAACGCGGCCTCCATCCCCGGCCGATGCCGTGGCTGATGAGGCAGGAGGCGGTGTAGAGCTGATCGCGCAGGAAGTCGGCGTCGAGTAGCAGTTCCTCGATCGCCTTGCGATAGTCGCCCTGGTAGAAATCGAGCACGCTGGCGATGATGTCCACCTCCGCCTGATCCGCCTCTTCCGGGGCGATAGCGCCGAGATCAAGACGCAATTGTTCGACCGCCGATGTCGCCATGGGACGTCTCCTTTCACGAGATAGGATTGGGTTCCGCACTGCGGATTATGTTCCTATTTTGTTCTTGTTTGTTTTAGGAGTCAAGCAGAGAAACCATCCGGGATTTCCAATCGCTTCCGATTGCCGACAATTCACATCGATCTTAAAAACCGTTACGTTCTCACTCTGTTCCTGATCTTGATTCTCTCAGCGCCAATCGACATCGGCTGGTTCTGGGGCATGTCGGGCCGCCGCAGAGAGTTTCGCTTGAAAAGAAATCGGTGCTGAGAGCATGAGAAACGTCAAAGTCGGGAGCGTCGAACCGAAGGAGATTTCGCGTCATCGCGCGCGTCGGATCTGGCTCGACGCACAGGGGTTCGGACGACGCATCGTTTCAGGCAAGGGGCCGAAGGCGGTGACCGACCTGGTCCGTCACCTCGGTTACGTTCAGATCGACACGATCAACGTCGTGGAGCGTTGCCATCACCATATTCTCTTCACACGGCTGCCGTCCTATAGCCGCAGCGATCTTCACAAGGCTCAGTCGAAAACCAGGGGCGTTTTCGAATATTGGGCGCATGCCCTCGCCTATATCGCCAGCGAAGACTATCGCTTCTTCATGCCGGCGATGCTTGCGCGCAAGGCGTCGCCGCATCTGCACTATCCCACGGTGCTGGAAGACGATACGAACCGTCTGCTCGAACGCATCGATCGCGAGGGACCGATCTCCATCCGCGACATCGAGGATGATGTCCTCGTCGAGAAGGATCACGCCTGGGCCAGCCGCAAGCCGAGCCGGAAGGTGTTGTCCAAAGCCTTTTTCGACGGCTCCCTGACGGTATGCGCGCGCTCGGGCATGCTGAAAACCTACGACTTGACCGCCAGACATTTCGGATGGACGCAATCGCCCGAACCGGCCTCAGCCGGCGAGGTCGATGTCTATGTGCTGGAGCGGGCGCTGCGGGCGCAAGGCATCATCAGCCTCGACTCCGTGTGTCATCTCGATGCGGGGCGCAAGCCAGCCATACGGGCGCTGATCGAAGAGCGCGTCGCCGCGGGCGCGCTTACGCCCGTAATCCTCAAGGGCGATCGGACAGAACATTGGGCTGCGCCCGAAGTCTTGGAGAAGCGCTTCGTGCGGCGGGAGCCGGAGGCGCATGTCCTATCCCCTTCGATCCCTTGGTCATCCAACGCAAACGTCTCGAACTCTTCTTCGGCTACGCGCATCGATTCGAGGCCTATGTGCCTGCCGAAAAACGGGTTTTGGGGTATTTCGCGCTTCCGGTCCTCTATGACGGGCGTATCGTTGCAGCCATCGACATCAAGGCGGAGCGGAAAACCAAGACGCTGCTGATCAATAAATGGACGCGCTTCGGCGACGAAAGTCCGGAAGAACGGTCGGCTGTCGAGGCGGCGCTCGGAAGGTTCGAGCAATTTCAGTTCGCACCATAATCACGCGGCTCTCGGAGTGCGCGCACGGCGTTGCGACCTTCCGCCTTCGGCAAATTGACCGGCGCCCGCGCGAGCCCGGTTCACACACCCGATCAACCTTGCTATGTTCTATTTTCGTTCCGGTGGTGAGAATCATCCTGCCGGGTCCGGAAAGCCTGCGTGGGGATCAATGACTGCTGCCATCTCGAGAAACTGAATGATCGCCAGCGTGAGGCCGTCGAGCATGGCGTGGGCTTGGCCGATGCAGGGATCGGCGGACCGCTGCTGATCATCGCCGGGGCCGGTTCCGGCAAGACCAACACGTTGGCGCATCGGGTCGCCCATCTCATCGTGAATGGCGCAGATCCTCGCCGCATTCTGCTGATGACCTTTTCGCGTCGCGCGGCCTCTGAGATGGCCCGTCGCGTCGAGCGGATCTGTCGTCAGGTGCTGGGCGACAACGCCGCCATCATGACCGACGCGCTCGCCTGGTCCGGCACCTTCCACGGCATCGGCGCGCGGTTACTCAGGATCTATGCCGAGCAGATCGGGCTCAATGTCGATTTCACCATTCATGATCGCGAAGACAGCGCCGATCTGATGAACATCGTGCGTCATGATCTCGGCTTCTCCAAGACACAGAACCGCTTTCCGACCAAGGGAACGTGCCTGGCGATCTATTCCCGGGTGGTCAATTCAGAGAGCAGCAGCCTCGGTGAGGTGCTGAAGACGGCCTACCCCTGGGTGCTCGAATGGGAAAACGAACTCAAGCAGCTCTTTGCTGCTTACGTCGAGGCCAAGCAGGCGCAGAACGTGCTCGATTATGATGACCTCCTGCTCTACTGGGCGCAGATGGTCTCCGATCCTGATATTGCCGAGGATGTCGGCGGCCGTTTCGATCATGTGCTGGTGGATGAGTATCAGGACACCAATCGCCTGCAGTCCTCGATCCTGATGGCGCTGAAGCCGGGCGGACGCGGCCTGACCGTGGTCGGCGACGACGCCCAGTCGATCTATTCCTTCCGCGCCGCCACCATCCGCAACATCCTCGACTTTCCCGACGCCTTCTCGCCCAAGCCAGCAGACGTCATCACGCTTGATCGCAACTATCGCTCCACCGCCCCCATCCTCGCCGCCGCCAATGGCGTCATCGATCTCGCCCGAGAACGATTCACCAAGAACCTCTGGACGGACCGGGCGTCAGAACAACGCCCTGTTTTGGTGACGGTGAAGGACGAGACGGATCAGGCCGGCTATATCGTCGAGCAGGTGCTGGCCAATCGTGAGGTCGGCGTGCCGCTCAAGCAGCAGGCCGTGCTGTTCCGGGCCTCCAACCATAGCGGCCCGCTCGAAGTGGAGCTCACCCGCCGCAACATCCCCTTCGTCAAGTTCGGCGGGCTGAAGTTTCTCGACAGCGCCCATGTCAAGGACATGCTGGCGGTGCTGCGCTTCGCCCAGAACCCGCGCGATCGCGTCGCGGGCTTTCGTCTCCTGCAGATGTTGCCGGGTATCGGACCGCAGACGGCGGCCCGCATTCTCGACACGATCGCCGCCGATCCCGAGCCGCTGCTGTCCTTGATGGAGCTGCCTCCCCGCCCAAGAGCGGCGAGGACTGGCCGAGCTTCACCACGCTGGTCTCCGCCCTCAGAAAGTCCGAAGCGGGCTGGCCCGCCGAGATCGGGCTGGCGCGCACCTGGTATGAGCCGCATCTCGATCGCATCCATGAGGACGCCGACACGCGCAAAGCCGATCTTCTTCAGCTCGAGCAGATCGCGTCAGGCTACGCCAATCGCGAGCGCTTCCTGACTGAGCTGACGCTCGATCCGCCGGACGCCACCAGCGACCAGGCGGGCGTGCCGCTGCTTGACGAAGACTATCTGATCCTCTCGACCATCCATTCCGCCAAGGGACAGGAATGGCGCTCGGTCTTCATGCTGAATGTCGTCGACGGCTGCATTCCCTCCGATCTCGGAACGGGCACGACGGCGGAACTCGAAGAAGAACGCCGCCTGCTCTATGTCGGCATGACGCGCGCCCGCGACAGCCTGCATCTGGTCACGCCGCAGCGCTTCTTCACCCACGGCCAGAACGCCCAGGGCGACCGGCATGTCTATGCCGCGCGCACCCGCTTCATACCGGCGACTCTTCTGCAGTTCTTCGAGACCACCGCCTGGCCGAAGGTGAGCGCCGCCGCCAGCGAGCGCAGCGCCAAACAGATCCGCATCGATGTCGGCGCGCGCATGCGCTCGATGTGGACCTGAGAGACGAGACCGGGGAGCCCGCGCCATGACGGATCTGTCGCCGCCGCCCCTGCGCAAGATCATCCATGTCGACATGGACGCTTTCTATGCATCGGTGGAGCAGCGCGACAATCCGGAGCTGCGCGGCAAGCCCGTCGCGGTCGGCGGGGCGGCAGCCCGCGGCGTGGTGGCGGCCGCGAGCTACGAGGCCCGCGCCTTCGGCGTCCGCTCGGCCATGCCGTCGGTCACGGCGGCGCGGAAATGCCCTGATATCATCTTCGTCAAGCCGCGCTTCGAGGTCTACCGCGCCGTGTCGCAGCAGATCCGCGAGATCTTCGCCGATTATACGCCTCTCATCGAGCCGCTGTCGCTCGACGAGGCCTATCTCGACGTCACCGACAACCTCAAGTCCATGCCGATCGCCACCGAGATCGCCGAAGAGATCCGCGCGCGCATCAAGGCCGCGACAGGCCTCAACGCCTCGGCCGGCATCTCCTACAACAAGTTTCTCGCCAAAATGGCGTCGGACCTCAACAAGCCCAATGGCCAGGCGGTGATCACGCCCAAGAACGGCCCCGCCTTCGTCGAGAGCCTCGCCGTCAGCAAGTTCCATGGCGTCGGCCCCGCCACGGCCGAGAAGATGCATCGGCTCGGCATCGAAACCGGAGCCGATCTCAAGGCGAAGTCGCTGGAATTCCTGGCGGCGCATTTCGGCAAATCCGGCCCCTATTTCTACGGCATCGCTCGCGGCGTCGACAACCGGCAGGTCAAGCCGGATCGGGAGCGGAAGTCGGTCGGCGCGGAGGACACTTTTGCAGAAGATCTCGTTGCCCTGTATGACGCGCAGAGCGAGATCGCTCCGCTCGTCGCCAAGGTCTGGAGCTACTGCCAGAAACACGGGATCAGCGCCAAGACCGTGATGGTGAAGATCAAGTTTTCCGACTTTCAGCAGATCACCCGCAGCCGGACGATCGAACGACCGCTCTCCGACCACCAAGACATCGAGCAGATCGCCAGACAATTGATCGAGACGGCGTTTCCGTTTCGCAAACCGGTGCGATTGTTGGGGGTTACTCTTTCGAATCTGGGCGAGAAAAGCCAACCGACGCAGGCGCAGCTGGATTTCGCGGGCTTGTAGCGAAAACGGGCAAACAGGTGACGGGCAACCGGCGCGCCGTGGGACGCTCTTCGAGCCGCTCCACGACCCGAGGTCAATTTCCAGGCTGGACGAGAGCGGCGATGTAAGCCCGGGTCCATTTGGCGAATTGCTCTTCCAGCTCAGACTCTGGAAGCGCCTCGAGATAGACATCGATGTCAGCGACGATCCGGTCTTTGATCGTCGGGTCATTCCTGGCGGCATGCTCGATCAGCGCCTTCAGCACCGTATCGATCGCCAGCTTCCTCGCCCCAGCCGCCACGCCGAACGGATCGGTTTCGTTTTTCTGCATGGGTTCAAACTCCTCGATAGATCGATAGCGAGCCATAAGACGGCGGCGCCTATGCGAAGCCGCCAGGCTGAACGAGGCGCCAATTGACGCGCCGTCGACGGCGAAAGCATGACCGACATGGGCCGAGGGGCCCGAAACGCTGAAATGAACCGATCTATATCTTGACTTGCGATACATATCGGGAAAAATGATGCGAACTCGTGGAGGAGTGCATGGCCGAAATACGCTTGGAAAACATATCGAAGAGCTTCGGCTCGGTCTCGGTGATCCGAGACATATCGCTTACGGTGAACGCCGGAGAATTGGTCGTGTTCCTCGGCCCTTCCGGATCGGGGAAATCCACGCTCCTGCGGATGATCGCCGGCCTCGAAACGATAGATTCCGGCGCCCTGACCATCGGCGGCGTCCGCAGCGACACCCTGCCTCCCGGCCAGCGCAACATCGCCATGGTGTTCCAGAATTACGCCCTCTATCCGCATATGAGCGTCCGGGACAACATGGCATTCGGCCTCGAAAACATCGGGGTGGACAAGACCGAGATCGAGACGCGCGTGACGACGGCCGCGCGCATGCTCGAAATGGAGCATTTGCTCTCCCGAAAGCCCGCACAATTGTCCGGCGGCCAGAGACAGCGCGTGGCGATCGGCCGTGCCATCGTCAAGGAGCCGAAAGCGTTCCTGTTCGACGAGCCGCTGTCGAACCTCGATGCGGCGTTGCGGGTGCGGACCCGGGTCGAACTCGCCCAGCTGCACCAGCGCCTGAGGTCCACCATGATCTACGTCACCCATGATCAGACGGAAGCCATGACGCTCGCCGACCGGATCGTGGTGCTCAATCAGTGCAAGATCGAACAGATCGGCACACCGATGGAGGTCTATCTCAAGCCCGCGTCGCGCTTCGTCGCCGGCTTCATCGGAAGCCCGGGGATGAATTTCCTCTCTGTCGATGTCGTCCGCAGCGGCCGCACGCCCATCCGGTTTCCGAACGGCTTCGAGCTGGAGATCGAAGCGCCGGTTCCGGCCCCGGGCAAGTTCGATCTCGGCATCCGGCCCGAATCCGTACGGATCGTCACGGGCGAGGATGATCCCGCCCGGCCCTCGACCGAAGCGAAGGTCGATGTCGTCGAGCAGCTCGGCGAGCGCACGCTGGCCTATTGCACGCTCGAGGACGGGTCGCCGTTCATCGCCCAGGATAGCGGACGCTCCCAGGTGCGGCCCGGCGATCGCGTTCGCGTGGCGCTGGACACGTCCGCCATTCATCTGTTCGACGCCGACGGACGATCCTATCAGGCGGCCTGAGACAAAGGCGCGGCCCCGTTTCGACGGGGTCCGCACAGTCCGAGACGACATCGGCTAGCCCTTGATGCCGGCCGACAGGGTGATGGCTTCCGTGACGCGCCGCTGGAAGACGAGATAGGCCAGGGCGACCGGCAAGCCCGCCAGCACCGCCGCGGTGAGCTGTCTGGCGTAATAGACGCCGAAAGCGTCGTTGACCTGGGTTATGCCCACCGTGATCGTCATCATATCCGTCTTGGTCACCGCGAGGAACGGCCATAGGAACGAGTTCCACGACCAGATGAAGCAGACGATCGACAGCGCGGTCGTGACGCCCCAGTTCATGGGGATATAGACGCGGGTGAGGATCCGCCATTCCGAGGCGTTGTCCATGACGGCGGCCTCGCGAAATTCCTTCGGCACGCCGTCGAAGAACTGCTTGTAGACGATGATGATGACCGGGTGGATGAGCTGCGGCAGGACGATGCCGGCCCAGGTGTTGATCAGGCCCAGATCCGCCACCAGTTCGAAATGGTTGATGATCAGGGTCTGCATCGGCACCATGAAGCTCACCAGGATGAGCCACCAGAGAAGATTGCGGAACGGAAACTTCAGCTGGGAAATGGCGTAGCCGCAAAACAGCGACGAGCTCACCGTCAGCACGGTGACGGCCGCGGCCGTGACGATGGAATTGACGTACCAGCGTCCGATTTCGGTCTGGGTCAGCGCAAACCAATAGTGCGACACCGTGAAGGTCTCCGGCCAGAGCTCGATATATGGCCTGACGACTTCGTCCTCCGGCTTCAGCGAGGAGACGACGCCCCAATACATCGGAAAAGCCCAGATGACGGCGCAGAACACGGTCAGCAGCGTGATGATCAGGCCGATCAGATTGATGCGGCGCGCAGTGGTCACATTCATCGATCCCGCCCTCCCGACAGGCGCGTCAATTGGAAATTCAGCACCGAAACGACGATCACGAGGACGAACAGCACCACCGCGACTGCGGCCGCCCTTCCCCTGATCCGATTGAAACGATCGCTGGAAGACGTAGTAGACGAGGACCACGTTGTCGTTGGGACGGCCGCCCGTGGAGAACAGATAGACCTGATCGAAAATCTTGAGCTGCGAGATCAGCTGAATGGTCAGGACCAGCGCGGTGATCGGCCACATCAGCGGCCAGGTGATGCGGCGAAAGGTCGACCAGAGACCGGCATTGTCCAGCGCGGCCGCTTCATAGATTTCAGCCGGAATCGCGCGCAGGCCCGCCAGGAACAGCAGGATGGAGAAGCCCGCGGTCCACCAGATCGTGATCACGCCGACGGCCGGCATGAACCAGGCCGTCGATTTGAACACCGGAATGCGCGGGATGCCCAGAAGGTCGAACACATACATGGCGATGCCGAACTGGAAGTTCAGGGTCCAGTCCCAGAGGAGATAGACCACCGACACCGGCAGAATGTAGGGCAGGAAAAACAGAGCCAGGATGGCGGCTTGAAGCCGGCCGGCGAGCCGGTTAACGCCGAGCGCGATCGCAAAGGCGACGAGCGTTCCGGGTATGACGGTGATCAGGACGAAATAGGCCGTATTCCACACCGCGGTGCCGAACCGACGATCGGATGGAAGACGCGCGTAATTCTCGAGGCCGACATAGGCGCCGTCGCCGATCAGGGGCGCATCCGTAAAGCTGATCATGAACAGCTTGATGGTCGGATAAATGAACACCAGGCCGTAAATCGCGACGAAAGGCGCGACGAGCGCCAAGGCGAAAAGGGTCTCTTTGCGTCGATTTCTGAGCATCATCCCCGCTCTTCCCTTGATTTCAGACGAGGATGGCCCCGGCGAGCCATGAGCTCGCCGGGGCCGTGTTCTGTCAGAGGTCGGCCAGACCGGCCTTGATCTCTTCCACCGCCTTGGCGGGCTCCATTTCCCCGTTGAGCGTCGGCACGAAGAAGTTCGACATGACGTCGAAGATCGGTCCCGCGATGCCGGCGAGCGGCGTCCTGGGATCGAAGATCATATGGGAGGTGAGCGACGAATAGGTGCTGTTGGGCTCCATCGCCTTGTATTCGGCGGAATTGGTCACGGGACCATATGCGGGAATATGACCGGCCGTCGCCCAGAACAACGAGTTCTTCGACATCCAGCTCATGACCTCCAGCACCGCAGCCCGCTTTTCGGGGTTCATCTCCTTGCCCTTGTTGGCGGGGATCGCAAAGGCGTGGCTATCGGCATAGGTCGAGGGATGATCGAAGATGACGGGGAGTTCGACCGCGCCCCATTCGAACAGTTTGCCGTTCTTCTGGAGATCCGTCATGGTCGGCACTTCCCAGACGCCGTTGATCATCATCGCCGCCTCGCCCGAGGTGAAGAGCGCGACGGTGGCGGGATAGTCGGTATAGGTCGACTGAAGCCCTTCCTTGGTCCAGTCCGACAGGACCGCCAGCGCGTTTTCAAGCTTCTTGGCGTTGTCCCCGGCCAGGAACTCGCCGTCGGTCATGAGTTCGCCATCCTGCTGACCCACCAGCGAATAGATGGTGCGGAACATGAAGTTGCCGTCGGCCGTGACGGAGCCGAGCGGGAACTTGACGCCGGCGTCCTTCAGAGCCTTGAGCGTGGCGGTGAAGTTCTCCCGCGAACCCATTCCCTTCGGCTTGCCGTTGTCGTCCAGCATGCCGGCTTTCTTGAGCAGGTCCTTGTTGTAATAGAGCACGATCGGGTGGGTATCGAGCGGCACGGCATATTGCTTGCCGTCGCTGCCGATCGCCTCCCAGGTCGCCGGGGCGTAGTCGGACTGTGCGAGGCCCATGGTCTTCCAGTCGTCGGCGGTGATTTCCTGCAGGATGCCCTGCTTCACCGCGAGCGGGATGCGGCTGGCGTGATAGGTCATGATATCGGGGGCCTCCCCGACCGCGGCGGATGTCTGCACCTTGGAATAGAAGGGTGTGCCCCATTCCAGCGTCGTCGCGTCGATCTTGATCTTGCCCTTGTGGGCCTCGTTGAAGTCCGCGACCATCTGCTTCATCCGGACGCCGTCGCCGCCGCCGAAGAAGTCCCACCAGGTGATCGTTTCCTCCGCATGGGCGGCTGTGGTCATCAGACCGCCGGCGATGAGCATCGCTTTCGAAAGTTTGAACCAATTCGGCATGTCATTCTCCTCCCTAGACAGGCGGCATCGCCGCCACCGATTGATTTTAAAGGTGAACCCTGATCATCGAGTAGGAATACGGCGGAACGGTCAGGCTGATCCCGTCGCCCTCCACGACGGCGTCCGTTGTCTTCCGCGGCGAAACGTTGTCGGGATTCTCCTTGGTGTTGCGCGCTTCGAGATCGTCGTGCTTGATCAGGATATGCTCGACGCCCTTGACGGGGCCGAAGCGCTCGATGCCGAGCTTGATGTTGGCAGGCTCGACGCCGTTCCGGTTGACGGCGAAGAAAGTCAGAGTGCCCGCATCGCCGTCGTGAACGCCGGCGATGTCGAGATAGGACACCGCGTCGGCGACATTCGAGGCATAGCTCGCGCAGTCGACATCGAGACGCAGCGCCGTGCCGCGTCCATGGCGCGAGGCCAGATGGAACGGATGGAAGATCGTCTGGCGCCACGCGGCGCCGCCCGGCTCGGTCATGATCGGCGCGATGACGTTGACCAACTGGGCGATGCAGGCCACCCGCACGACGTCGGAGCGCCGGATGAAGGTGTTGATGATGCAGCCGACCTGCAGCACGTCCTCGAAATTGTAGATGTCCTCGAGCAGCACCGGCGCATGCGGCCAGTCCCATTCGCGCATGCGCTTGGCGTCGTTCTTCCGCTCGTGGTACCAGACGTTCCACTCGTCGAAGGAAATCTTGACGTCGCGCTTGGAGCGCTTGCTCCCCTTCACGAAATCGATCACGCCGCTGATCGTGCCGATATAGCGGTCGAGCTTCTCCGGCAGGGCCAGGAATTCCGCGGTCTTCTTTTCGTAATTTTCAAAATACATGTGCAGCGAGATGTAGTCGACCTGATCATAGGTCGCATCCAGCACCGTCGCCTCCCATTGCGGATAGGTCGCCATGTCGGAATGGGATGAACCGCAGACGACGAGTTCGAGCTTGTCGTCGAAGGCGCGGATGGCCTTGGCGGTCTCGTTGGCGAGATGGCCATATTCGGCCGCGCTCTTGTGGCCGACCTGCCAGGGGCCGTCCATCTCGTTGCCGAGGCACCAGAGCTTCACGTCCCAGGGATCGGCGCGGCCGTTCTTGCGGCGAAGGTCCGACCACTGGCTGCCGCCGGGATGGTTGACATATTCGACGAAATTCCGCGCGGCGTCCAGGCCGCGCGAGCCGAGATTGACCGCAAGCATCATGTCGACGCCGGCGGCTTCCGCCCATTCGGCGAATTCGTGAATGCCAACCTGGTTGGATTCGGAGGTGCGCCAGGCGAGGTCGAGCCGCGTCGGACGGCTCTCCTTCGGGCCTATGCCGTCCTCCCAGTTATAGGCGGAGACGAAGTTGCCGCCCGGATAGCGGCAGATCGGCGTATCGAGTTCGCGCACGAGATCGATGACATCCTTGCGCATGCCATTGGGAAGAGCCTCGGGATGGCCGGGTTCGTAGATGCCGGTGTAGACCGCCCTCCCCAGATGCTCCAGAAAGGAACCGTAGAGCCGCTTGTCGATATCTGCGATTGTATAGCGCGCATGCGCGGTGACGCGAGCCTCCAAAGTCCTCTCCTCCCAGATTCAATATCAATAATTTCGGTTCGTATCCGAATCTTTGGTATATGAAGCCAAAATGGCGGGCGCCGTCAAGTGAAACTATGGCTTTTCACACCTGGATGCGGAGGATGATGTCCTGGCCGTAATTGCCGAAGCCGCTGCCGAATATGTTGATCCCGCCCGGATGCTCGGCGTCGTCCTTGACGCCGACGCGCATGCGGATGGACCGATGCTTGTCCAGATCGAGCGCATCCAGGGTGACGTTGGATATCTTCACGCCGTCGACGAAACTGCCCTGGCCGTTGATGCGCCAGTTCTTCAGCTTGCCGTATTGCGAGCCTGCGAGCTTCCACCAGTCCGGGGTGAAGGCGCCCCGCTTGTCGCCGTAATCGCCCGGCGAGGTCCAGGTCCCGATCTCGACGCCGTTGACCTGGAGGAAGATGTCCGACGGCCAGTTTTCCGACGTTCCCGGGACCTCGGAACTCAATTCCATCGAGAATTCGATCGCCCTGGGCTTGGCCTTTTTCAACAAGGTATTGTTTGGAAACTGATATTCGACGTAGCCCTTGTTGAACCACAAGAGAACGGCCTTCATGCGGTCAGGATCGAGAAACGTATCCGGAACATCCAGGAGACCGATGACGCCGTCCTTGGAGCACATCCCGCAGGGAGCCGAAACTTCGAACTGCGTGTAGAGTCCCAGCGGCATGGAGACTTCGATCGCATCCGCCCGGGGATCGGCGACGGGTTCGGAAAACGAGATCAGTATTTCCTGAAACGCCGAATAGCAGAGCTTCTGGCTCCCCTTCTTCGCCCGCTGCCCCTCCGTGTAGATCAACCCGCAATCCTCGAGAATCTTCAGATTGATCGACGCGGTTGACTGCGGCAGCTTGAGCTCTTCGGCGATCTCGTTGACGTTCTTCGGCCCGCTCGACCGGAGAAGCTTCAACATCATGACGCGAACATCGCTGGCGAGACCCTTGATGAGGTCCTGCCGTTCGATCGGATCGATCACCAATACCTTGCCAGTCATATCGTCCCCTGTCTTCCAGTGCTCCATATCAGAATTTACGATATGTATGCAACCGGTTCGACGGAGCCCGCGGAGCGGCCGCGCCGGGCTCCCGGCCCGGGACGAAAGAGGTCTTCGGTCCCGGAAAGGCCATCGCCATCACCTCTTCGCCGGAGATGAAACCGCTCTCGCGCGCCGATGCTGGGCGTCAGCTGCGGGGCTGCGTCATCGCCAGGACGATGGTCGCCGACGCCAGCACGGCGGTCAGCGTCAGGGGCGCGGACGGGCCGTAACCATCGACCAGATAACCGCCGACGACCGCGCCGATGCTGATGGCGACTTGGAACGACACCACCATCAGGCTGCCGGCCGATTCCAGCGAATCCGACGCGCCCCGCGACAGGTTGGTGGGCAGCACCACCGGCGCCATGCCGAATGCGAGACCCCACAGCGTCACCAGCGCGAAGGCGACGGCGCTGTTGACGCCCCAGAGGACGAGCGCGAGCGTGGCGAACATCATCAACCCGGCGGTGACGGTGAGCGCCATGCGGATATCGGCGTCCGCCAGACGACCGCCGACGACGTTGCCGACCACGGCGGCGATGCCGAAGCCGAACAGCGCCACGGCGATCGACCCGGCGCCGAGCAGCGTGACCTGTTCGAGGAACGGCCGCACATAGACCGAGCCGGCGAAATGTCCCGTCATCAGCAGGAGGATGGCGAGCATGCCCAATTGCACCGTGCGCCGCTTCGTCAGCCGGAAGACGTCGGACAGGCTGTTGCTGGCGCTTGCGGGCAGAGACGGCAGACTGAGGATCTGAAGCAGCATGGCGACCACCGCGAGACCCGCCGTCATGGC
The DNA here is from genome assembly GCF_014158035.1 of Rhizobium sp. G21. GTDB lineage: Bacteria > Pseudomonadota > Alphaproteobacteria > Rhizobiales > Rhizobiaceae > Rhizobium_E. The sequence continues at coordinate 1,384,293 of NZ_JACFXW010000001.1, forward strand.
GGTGGCGGCGCGCCAGCCGATCCATTCGCTGATCAGAGCGCCCATGGACGGCGCGGCGATGGTGGCGAGGGAAACGCCGAGGGTGACGATGGCCATGCCCCGGCCGGTCGCATTGGCGCCGACCATTCTCGCCACGACGGCGACCGAAAGCGCCCAGAACCCGCTGAGCGCGACGCCCAGCCCGGCGCGGCCCAGCAGCAACAGCCAGAAATCCGTCGCGAGCGCGGCGAGGAGATTGGAGGCGATGGCCAGGGCGCTCAGGCCGACCAGCACCGTCTTGCGGTTCAATTTGCCGATGAGGACATTGCTCAGCAGGGCCGTGACCGCGCCGACGGACGCGGTGGCGGTGACCACCTGGCCGGCGGTCCCTTCGCTGACGCCGAGGTCGCGCGCCATGGGCGTCAACAGGCCGGCCGGCAGAAATTCCGCCGACACCAGCGCAAAGCTGGTGGCCGCCATCGAGACGACGGCGAACCAGGTCGCGGGGCTCCATGGACGCGGGGCGTTGGAATCGAGCTCGATCGCAGAGCCGTCGAGCTGGGATGTCGTATCCGTCATTGCACTATCTCCTGGGTTTGGAGCTCTCATAGCGAAGTCCGCCAGGATGATCTGTGATCTAAAGTCCGAATTCCATGTCCGTTCGTCCGGAATTGATGCGGCGCACAACGCCCGGGGATAGGCTGGTGATGCGCTTGAAGGCGCGCGCGAAGGACGCTTCGGATTCATAACCCAGTTGCGAGGCGACTTCGGCCACCGACCTGTTCTGGCCGAGCAATTCGCGCGCCAGCTGCATGCGGAGGCGGGCGAGATAGCGCGCCGCGCCCTCGCCCAGGATGGCGCTGAAGCGTTCGGCGAAGATCGAGCGCGACTGACCCGCCACGGCCGCAAGGGTTTCGAGCGTCCAGTCATGGCCGGGATTGCGGTGCATGGCGGCCAGCGCGCGGCCGATATGAGGATCGCGGATCGCGGTGAGCCAGCCGCTGGTCGAGGCTCCGCTGCAATTGACCCAGCAGCGAATGAGCCGCGCCACCAGCACGTCCGCCATGCGCGACAAGACCGTGGCGCTGCCGATCTGGGGCTGACACGCCTCCACCGTCATGGCGGCGAGCAGCGGGCTGACGATGGGATCATTGCCTGCCACGTCACACCCTTTGATGATCGGCGGCATCAGGGCGATCAACGGATTGAGCGCATTCGCGCCCAGAGCCATCGAGCCGCAGAACAGCGTGCTCGTCGCCCCGGTCCCCTCCTTCACCACTTCGCAGACATTGTCGCCCAGCTTGGTGACCTGGCAGCTCTTTAGACAATCGCCGACCACATCGGGATTGCTGGCCAGTCGATGTTCGACGCCCTGCGGCAACAACACCAGATCGCCGCTCTGCAGCGCCTGCCATCCCGAGGCGTCCGTATGAATCCAGCAGGGCCCTTCGCTGACGAAGTGAAAGCGAAGCAGCTGTTGCTGCGGAAAAGCGAGGCTCCAGGGATGACGTAACTCGCAGCGCCCATAATTGACGCCGCTCAGGCGAAAGTCCTGGAGAACTTCGCTGAGCGCGTCGGTGGGGATATGGGTCGTCGGCGACTGGGATGAACGATCAAGCATTGAGGGATTTTACACGCAGTTCGTCCGACCCGCAATCCGGCTTTCAGGCGCCGAGGACAAAACGAACCGATGACGCAGCTTTCAGGACGCTTGCGCAGCCATGCTTCAAGCCGCTTCGCGCTCGCCGCGCGACAGGTAGGGTCGTTTACAGACGACGGAGCGGAGTGGAGTTTTGGCGCGGACAGAGGGTGAAGGTCACGTTTCTTAAATCCGTGGGAGTCGCCGTCGTGGTGGCTGGGGCGCCAGGATTCGAACCTGGGAATGCCGGTACCAAAAACCGGTGCCTTACCGCTTGGCGACGCCCCAACAGCGCCGGTCCAACTGTCGGGGCCGGCGAAGTGGGGCCTGATTAGCAAAGCGCGCGCCGCGCCGCAATCGGGTCGGCAGGATTTTTTGGGGAGATTTTCCGGCGCGGAACGAGGCGTCGCTCGAGGCGCGCGCACGGTTTTCTGCGCTTCGTGCGGAACGAAGCGGCGGCTCAGGACTTCTTCCCAGGCGAAGCGACGAATGAATGGCGGCGGCGCTCTCAGCCGGGCCGGACATCCGGGCAGGATGAAGAGCATCTTGCCGCATCGTTTCGCATGAGTTCCGGCGCCGCATTGCGGCGCAGTTCATGGCGTCGATCCCGACGCCGGGCGTCCGAATCGGCGCCCTGAGATCAGAACGTTTCAAGGAAAGGAAACAGCCCATGGCTTCGATCAATTCCGCGCGCATCCTCATTCTCGCCACTCACGGCTACGAGCGTTCCGAACTGCACAAGCCGCTCGAACAGCTGAAGGCCAAGGGCGCCGACGTCAAGATCGTTTCGCTTCAGAAAGAGCCGATCAAGAGCTGGGACGAAAAGAACTGGGGCGACACCGTCGACGTCGACCTCACGGTGGCCGACGCCCGCGTCGAGGAATTCGACGCGCTGGTCATTCCCGGCGGCCAGATCAATCCGGACATCCTGCGCGCCGACGAAAAGGCCGTCAAGCTGGTCAAGGATTTCGTCGCCTCCGGCAAGGTGGTCGCCGCCGTCTGCCACGGTCCCTGGCTGCTGGTCGAGGCCGGCGCCGTGCGCGGCCGTCGCGTGACGTCCTATCCGTCGATCAAGACCGACGTGGTCAATGCCGGCGGCCAGTGGGAAGACAGCCAGGTCGTCACCGACCAGGGCATCATCACCTCGCGCAATCCCGGCGATCTCGACGCCTTCGTCGCCAAGATCGTCGAGGAAGTCGAAGAAGGCAAGCATCAGCGCCGTGCGGCATAACAGGCAGCAGGCAATAGCCAATAGGCAGTAGCGAGCAGACAGGCGGGCGATGGAGAGTAACCTCCATCGCCTGCTTTTTGTGTTTCTTACCTCTTGCCTATTGGCTATTGCCTATTGCCTACTGCCTTTTCGCCTCTTCCCTTCAGGAGCCGCCGATGTCGACCTTCAGAGCCCGCCCGCCCGCCGAACCCACCGTGCTGCTGGACGACGCCGTGGTGCGCGTTACGCGCTGGGATTTCGTCCCCGGCGCCGACACCGGCCATCACGTGCACGGCATGGGCTATGTGGTGGTGCCGATGACCGATTGTCATTTCCTGATCGAGGACAAGGACGGCGCCCGCGAGGTCGACGCCGCCCAGGGGCAGGTCTATCGCCGCGAGGCGGGGGTCGAGCACAATGTCGTCAATCGCGGCGACAGCTTCATGAGCTTCATCGAGATCGAGTATAAGTGAGCATGGACACCGCGGAGTTCGACCGCGCCTTCGAGCCGCGCCATGGCGAGGCCGTGCCCGTGGCGTCAGGCGTCCAGCGGGTGACGGTCAACAATCCCTCGCCTTTCACCTTCCATGGCACCAACAGCTATATCGTCGGCGCCGACACCGTGGCGGTCATCGATCCCGGCCCGGAGAACGAAGCGCATTTTCAGGCCTTGATGACGGCGCTCGCCGGCCGGCCGGTCAGCCATATCGTCTGCACCCACACCCATCGCGACCATTCGCCCTTGGCGCGGCGACTGAAGGAAGCGACCGGGGCGCTGATCGTGGCGGAAGGACCGCATCGGCCGGCGCGGCCCCTGCATGACGGCGAGACCAATCCCTTCGCGGAAAGCTCGGACACGGACTTCTCGCCCGACATCATCCTCGGCGATGGCGAAACGATCGAGGGCGACGGCTGGCGGCTGAGCGGCGTCGCCACGCCCGGACATACCGCCAATCACATGGCCTTTGCGCTGGACGCCGAAGGCGTGCTGTTCTCCGGCGATCACGTGATGGCCTGGGCGACCTCCATCGTCGCGCCGCCGGACGGAGCCATGGCCGATTACATGGCCTCGCTCGACCGGCTGCTCCTGCGCGACGACCGGATCTATCTGCCCGGCCATGGCGGTCCCGTCAGAGATCCCCTCGCCTTCTGCCGGGGACTGCGCACCCACAGGCGCATGCGCGAACGGGCTGTGCTGGAGCGCATCCGGCTGGGCGACCGTCTGATCCCCGACATGGTCCAGGCGATCTATCGCGACACCGATCCGCGGCTGCACGGCGCGGCGGCGCTGTCGGTGCTCGCCCATATCGAGGACCTCGTCGACAAGGGCGCCGTCGTCACCGATGGCCCGCCGCTGTTGAGAGGCGCCTACCGACCCGCCTGATCTCATCAAGGCTCGGGAAAGGCGCGGGCGCTAGACCCGGAGCGAGACCGGATCCGGAGCTAAGGCTTGACCACGCCCTATTTGTCCATCTGCGTTCCCTCGCGGAACCGGCAGCGCTATTTCAAGGAGCTTATACTGTCGCTTCTCGCGAGCCCTCGCGCGGATGTGCAATTCGTGCTGGCCGACAATTCCGACGACGCCGAGGATATGGCCGCCTTTGTCGCCGCCCGGCCCGATCCGCGCGTCACCTTCCTGCGGTCGGCCGATCGCGTGCTATCGATGCAGGAAAACTGGGAGCGGGCGGTGGACGCCGCCTTAGGCGACTGGGTCAGCGTCATCGGCGACGACGACCAGATCGATCCCGATCTCGTCGAGGCGTTGAAACTGGCCGAGGCGCTGAAGCCGGGGCTCGACGCCTTCGCCTGGACCAATCTGCATTACGGCTGGCGAACGCGTGAGACGCCGCGGCACACCGTGCGTGCGGCTGCCCGTCAAGGCGACGTTTCACGACATGCCCGCCTGGTTCGTGCGTCGGCGCGCCTTCGGCTGGGCCGACGCCTCCGCCACCATCGTCAGCGGCTTTTCGATCTATCACGCGGCGCTGTCGCGGCGGCTGCTCAATCGCATCCGCAAACGGTTCGGCGATGTCTGGTTCGGCCATCCGATCGTCGATTACGACGCGGCGCTGAAGACGGCGGCCGAGGGCGAGGCCTTCGTCTATTGCACGCGGCCCTTCTCCACTTTCGGCGCCTGTCCCGAGGCCAATTCGGCGGCGCTCTACGACCTCACGAAACTGCGCGAGGCGCATGACCGTTTCGACCGCGAGACCGGCCGCGAGACCGATCGCGACCCCTGGCTTTCAGACTTTCCCTTCCCCACCACGCTCGGCCTGCCGGCGGCGGTGGGCCAGGTGCAAATGTGGCTGACCTATGCGCATGGCGTGGCGATGGAGCCGGGCTGGGAGGCCAATTCGCGCCCGCGCCTGCGCCGCCTATTGCCGGGGCTTCGCGGACAGGGCCGATTTCGAGGCGATATCGACGGCCTTGCGGGCGGCGTTCGCGCGGTGGCGCGGCGGCGCCTTCGCCGCCGCCTTCCAACCGGAATTCCGGTCGAGACCTTCCGGCGATGTCTTTACCGGGCTGAGCGGCGACGCGCTCCATGTGGCCGACGACATCTGTGGAGCGGCGACGCCCACCGCCTTCTACGCGGTCGTGAACGGGCTTCTCGAACGCCCCTCGGAGATCAAGCCGGAATTGCGATCGGCCGGACGGGAATTCGCGCTTCTCAATTCGTTGTGAGCCTCAGCCGCCGGCGAGGCCGAGAAGGGCGGCGTCCAGCGCCTTCAGATAAGCGGAGATGAGCGCCGCGCCGCCGCCGAGATCGTGACGGCCATAACGGGCGGCGACGCGGACATCGACCAGCGTCGTCTCCTCTTCCTCACGCAGTCTGATGACGATATCCTGGCGGAAGCCGAAGACCATCGTGCGGTATGCGCCCTGGATGAGGGCGTCCTGCGGCTGGGCGGCGGCCAGGAATTCCTCGAGATCGGGCCGCGGCTCCGGCACCGGCACGACGTCGGGCGCGTCGGCGGCCGGTTCGTTGGTCCGGCCCGACGGCAACGCCCGGAGATCGTCGCTCGGCCCGCCCTTTTCGGCGACGACCCTCACCCCCATGTCGAGCGCCACCTGACGGGCGGCGGCGTAGACGCGGTCGAGCCCGCCTTCGTAGCGGCGCCCGGTCAAGCCGGGATAGCTCGCCTGCTGCAGAAGCCGGTCCGCCTCGCCCACCGGCAGGCGCGGGCCGAGCCAGGATTGATCGGCCTCGACATCCGTCAGCCATTGCGGACGCCGGCCAAGATCGGTGGCGACATCGTAGATCGGCGGCGACTGCAGATAATCACGCGTGATCCAGCCGGCGGCGCCGAGAATGGGAAGCGCGACGAGAATGGCCTGGGCCGAGGCCGCGCCACCGCGCGCGCCATGCCGCCAAAGCATGGCGAGACCGACACAGGCCATCGCGGTCGCGGCGAGGGTGACGGTGACGGCGACGGTCGCCACCGCGAGAAACAGCGGCGTTTCGAAGCTTCCGAACCGGTGCAGCACCAGAGCGACCACGAAGAACAACAGGGAATACAGGGCGAGACGGCGGGCGGAATAGGCCGATTGGGACACTGGGCGTTCATACCGGACCGGCATTCGGGCTCCTCGACTGGATCGTCCAAGGCTGCTTCTCAAGGATTTCGACATAGGCGGTTTCGACACATCGGGCAATGGCTGCGTCGATCTCCTCCCCACCTTCCGGCGACGCGGCGCCTCAAAACCGCCCAGCTTTGCCGGAAGGGTGCCTCACGGCGGGGACGACGAACAGGAGAACGACATGCGACTGTCTGATAGCCTCGCCCTGCCGGCGCCCGCCTCGATCAACGGCCCGACCACCAGGGCGCCCGAACCGATCGAGTTTACCGAACTGGCGCTGACAGTCGACCTGCTGCTGGAAAGCCATCCGCTGTTTTCGGATGCCGTCAAGGCGGCGCTTCTGCCGCTCGACGGCGAATTCCTGTTCGACCTGCCGCATGCCGACAAGCCCGGCGGCAAGGGACGCGTCGCGGCGGTCCGGATCCGTTATGCCGGCTCCGACGCCGTCAAGCTCGCCTTCGTCTTCCTTTCGGACGACGCCATGGATGCGCGCGTCGCCCCGCCCGATACGGAGCTCGACCATCTCAAGAGTTTCGCGGAGAGTTTCGTCGGCGTATTGGAGAAGATCGCCGACTGATCCATGCTTGCGCCCCGGACAGCGTCGCGATAGAGGCAGACAGTCCCGCCCTCTCGCGCCAGAAGCGACGCACGTCCCATGACCTCGATCCCCGCAGATCCCCACCGCCGCCGCGCGGATTTTTCCATCGGCCTCACCGCCATGATCGCCGCGGCGCTGGCCATGAGCATTTCGCCGAGCCTGGTGCGGTTCGCCGATGTCGGGCCGCTCGCCAGCGCCTTCTGGCGCGTCTTCCTGGCGCTGCCGGTGCTCTATGCCTGGATGAAGGCCGACGAGAAGAGCGCAGCCGGCGGCAAGGGCAAGAGCTGGTCGCTGCCGATCCTGCTCTCGGGGCTGGCTTTCGCCGGCGATCTCCTGATGTGGCATCTCGCCATCATGAAGACCACGATCGCCAACGCCACCTTTTTCGCCACCATGGCGCCGCTGTGGGTGGTGATCTTCGGCTGGGTGCTGTTCCGACACAAGGCGGCGGCGACGACGCTGATCGGGCTGGCGCTCTGCCTGTTCGGCGGCGGGGCGCTGGTCTATCAGAGCCTGTCGATCAACCCCGCCCATATGCTGGGCGATGCGCTGGGCATCGGCACCGGCGTGTTTTTCGGCCTCTACTTCCTCGCCGTCGGGGCAGCCCGCAAAGGCTCGGGCGCGGCGCGGGTGACCTTCGAAATGAGCATCATCACCATCGTGGTGCTACTGGCGGCCGCGCTTGTCATCGAGGGCGACATTCTGCCCAAGACCGGCTTCGGCTGGGGCGTGCTGTTCGCGCTCGCCTTCGTCAGCCATGCCGGCGGCCAGGGATTGTTGTCGGTGGCGCTCGGCCGGCTGCCGACGGTGTTTTCCTCACTGGTGATCCTGCTCGAAGCCGTGGTGGCGGCGGGCTTCGCCTGGCTGTTGCAGGGCGAACCGGTGTCGCCGCTACAGGCCGTGGGCGGCGCGATCATCCTCGCCGGCATCTGGGTGGCCAGACCCAGAAGCTGACGCCGCCGCGGCGAGGACGACGCAGCGCCTCAGGCCGCCCTCCTCGCGGCTGCGGCTCCTTCTTCGACCTGGAATTGGGAGAGGAGCTCGCTCAGCCGAACGCTTTCCAGCGCCAGAGCAGATCCCGCCGACCGCATTTGCTCGACCATGGCGGCGTTTTGCTGCGTGCCCTGATCCATATGGTTGACCGCCACATTGACTTCCGACACGCCGGTCGACTGCTCCTGCGAGGCGATGGCGATCGCCTCCATGTGACTATTGGCCGAAACGACCAGATCCGAGATCGCGGCCAGGCACCCGCCGGTGTCGCCGACCAGCTTGACGCCCTCGCCCACCGCCGATGCCGAATCCGTCACGAGTTGACGGATTTCGCGGGCGGCCTCCGAGGCGCGCTGGGCGAGGCCGCGCACTTCCTGCGCCACGACCGCAAAACCCCGTCCGGCGTCGCCGGCGCGCGCGGCCTCGACGCCGGCGTTGAGCGCCAGCAAATTGGTCTGGAAAGCGATCGCGCCAATCACTTCGATGATCTGCCCGATCCGCTGCGACGAACTTTCGATCCGCTGCATCGCCGCGATGGTGTCGCCCACCACCTGTTCGGATTGATCCGCCTTGGCGCGCGCGCCATGCACCGTGGTCCGCGCCTCGCTGGTGCGGGTCGCCGTCGATTTGACATTGGCGGTGATCTGTTCCAGCGCGGCGGCCGTCTGCTCGAGCGAGGCGGCTTGCTGCTCGGTGCGCCGGGCGAGATCGTCGGACGCCGCCGAGACGTCACGGGCGCCTCTGGTGACGATGGCGACGGAAGCTGCGACATCCGCGAGCACGCCGCGCAACTGCCGGACGGAACTGTTGAAATCCTGCCGCAAGGGTTCGAGCTGCAATGAGAACGGCGTGGCGATCTCGCACATCATGTCACCCGCGGACAGGCGGCGCAGGCCTTCGCCCAGCGCCGCCGTCGCCTGGTTCAGCCGCTCCTCCGCCTGCGCTTCCGCGAGGCGCTGGAGTTCGAGGCGCTCCTTCTCGGCGCGCTCGCGGCTCGCCTGAGCGTCGGCCTCCAGATCCCGATTGCGGATGCCGGCGTTGCGAAAGACCTCGACCGAGCGCGCCATGCCGCCGATCTCGTCGCGCCTGATGACGAAGGGAACGGTGATGGCGAAATCGCTGTCGGCGAGACGGCGCATCACGCTGGTGATCTGTTCGATCGGTCGTACGAATTGGGTCGAGGCGACAAAAGCCGCAATCAGGGCCGCCGCCAGAATGTCGGCGGCGATGAGCAGCATCTGGTTGCGGGCGGTTGTCGCGCCCTCCACCATGGCGCTTTCAGGCGCGGAGAGAACGAGAAGCCAGGTTTCCTGGATGCCGGGAAACGTCACGGGGATGGCGGCTTGATAGAGGCCATTGTCGAGAACCCGCTCGGCGACACTCTCGCGTCGGGCGAGGTCGCCCAGTTGGACCACGGAGGGATCATCGACCTTCTTGCCCAACAGCTTCTGGTCGGTATTGGCCAGCCACTGGCCGCCGCCGTCGATCAGGGCCATCGTTCCGGCGCCGAACGGCTTGAGCGCGCCGATCATCGCGGAGATATGCGAGAGCGCGAAATCGACGCCGGTCGCGCCGATGACTTTGCCATTCTGCTTGATCGGCGTGGCGATGGTGGTCAACAGCGTCTCCACGCCACCGACAGTATCGCTGTAAGACGGCGTCAGAAGCGTGCGGCCTGCGTCGCGCGGCCCGACATACCAGACCTCGGCCGCCGGATCGGTCATGTCGAGCTTCTCGACGGCGATGTCGCGTCTGTCGTCGCGGTAGATATAGGTGGCGAAGCGGCCGCTATTGGCCTCGGCATAGGGATGGCCGACAAAGTCCGCATCTCGGCCGTCCAGCGCATTCGGCTCGAACACCAGCGTCATGCCGAGAAGATCGGGATTGTCATCCACAAGACCCGTGACCACGCGACCGAGATCATCGCGGCTCTTCGTCTCGGACGCGGCGAGCGCCTGCGCGGTCGTCGCCAACTGTTTGGCGAGCCCCGCGGCGCGGACGATGTCACCCCGGATCGCGTTGGCGTATTCCCGCAACAGCCCCTGGGCGGCCGCTGCGGCGTCTGCTCGGCTCGACGCCGCCATCAGCGCAGATCCCGCCAACGTGACGGCGACGAGGCCGATGGTGAAGCCGAGGGCGGTGAGAATGAGCAGGCGGCCGCGCAGGGAATGAAAGATTGTCATGAGGGTGCACCGGTAAAAATGCTCGATAAATCAGAGACTTCGAGCTGCAAATGAACAATGAAAAAGCGTGCGGCGTATAAGGCGGATGAAAAGGGAAAGGCGTCAGCAAGGCGAGGACATCAGGGTCTCCAAGGGATGCGGAACGTTTAATCTGCTCCGCATTGTTCGAACTTCGTCCGGAAGAACTCCGAGGCCGCGAATGCGCCGCAAAGGTTTGATGCACAGCCGCAAAATATTGATTCGAAAGCGGTTAATTTTCAGGAAAAGTGCAGGCGGGTCGGAGATTTTCTGAATTAAAGGCTTTTAACGCCAGTGGGCTGAGACGTCGCTTTGCACGTGGTCGGCGGGCTGACCGCGAAGCAGATAGTGCTACCGGATCGACGGCTTGCGCATCTTACGCTTCAATTCCCCGATGCACGCGGTCTGCGAATTGCGCAACTTCCAGAAAGCCGCGACAGTGACTCGAATGGCGGACGACGACATGCCAATCTCGTGGCGATCCGGATGCTGGGAACAACTCCAAGGAACCGGCGGGTCGATCCTGACGGCATGGCGCGCGCGGGAGAAACTGCGCGCGTGACGTTTCGCGCGGCCTACCTTCGGCGAGGGACGCACGCGACGCTGGATCTGGTCTATGCAGCCGCACTGACATCGGCAGTCGGTTTTTCGACCTTCTCTTCCAGCGCCTTCTGAACCCAACCGTTCAGGGACATACCACTTTCCGCCGCTCGCATCGCCGCCTTTCGATGAAGCTCCGGCGGAATGCGGATGTTGAAACTGCCCTCGAAGGGTTTGGACGGCTCGCGGCCAGCTTCGGCGCAATCGGCCAGATAGGCTTCGACCAGGTCTTCCAGCATTTTCGGCGCATCGCTGGCGGCGTCGCATTCGCCGATCAGGAGGTCGTCGAGATGCAGGACCTTGACGAACAGAGCTCCGTCTTCGAACTCGACGGAAGCTTGGTATCCTTTGTAGCTCAGCGGTTGCATGGCGCGCCTCTTTGGTCGAGCATGGACGCCCAAGATTAACGTCAACGCGCTCGGATTGGCAACACCACGCTCTTTCAGCACCCTACCGTTTCTTCCCGTTCCTGATCGTCGCCTGCGCCGCCGCGAGCTTGGCGATCGGCACGCGGAAGGGGGAGCAGGAGACGTAGTCCAGGCCCCATTGTTCGCAATAATTGATCGAGACGGGATCGCCGCCATGTTCGCCGCAGATGCCGAGTTTCAGGCCCGGTCGTGTTCGGCGGCCGCGTTCGGCGGCGATCTGGATCAGTTCGCCGACGCCGTCGAAATCGAGATTGACGAAGGGGTCGCGCTCGATGATGCCCTTCTGCATATAGGTCGGCAGGAAGCTCGAGGCGTCGTCGCGCGACATGCCGAAGGTGGTCTGGGTCAGGTCGTTGGTGCCATAGGAGAAGAATTCGGCGACTTCGGCAATGACGTGGGCGCGCAGCGCGGCGCGCGGCAATTCGATCATCGTGCCGACGAGATAGGCGATCTTGAGGCCGCTTTCGGCGATCACCGAACGGGCGACTTCGTCGATGCGGGCCTTGACGTAATCGAGCTCGGATTTCAGGCCCACGACGGGGACCATGATCTCGGGCTCGACCGGTTCGCCGGTCTTGCGGGCGGCTTCGACAGCGGCTTCGAAGATGGCGCGGGCCTGCATTTCGACGATTTCCGGATGGGAAATATGCAGCCGGCAGCCGCGATGGCCGAGCATGGGATTGAATTCGTGCAGCGCCTCGATGCGTTCGCGGAAATGGATCGGCTCCATGCCGAGCGTGGCGGCGACTTCGTCTATCTCTTCCTCGCTTTTCGGCAGGAACTCGTGCAGCGGCGGATCGAGCAGGCGGATGGTCACGGGAAGGCCATGCATGATCTCGAACAGTTCGACGAAATCGTCCTTCTGCATCGGCAGAAGCTTGTTGAGCGCGGCGCGGCGCTTGTCGACCGTCTCGGCGATGATCATTTCGCGCATGGCGGCGATACGGTCGCCTTCGAAGAACATATGCTCGGTGCGGCACAACCCGATGCCTTCGGCGCCGAAGGCGCGGGCGGCGCGGGCGTCGGCCGGCGTCTCGGCGTTTGTGCGCACCCGCATGCGCCTGATGCGGTCGGCCCAGGCCATGATGCGCTCGAAATCGCCCGAGAGCTCCGGCTGCAGCATCGGTTGGTAGCCCTTGAGCACATGACCCGAGGAGCCGTCGATGGAGATGATGTCGCCTTCCTTCAGCTTGACGCCCGGCGCGATCAATTCGCGATTGCGCATGTCGACGCGCAGCGAGCCGACGCCGCAGACGCAAGGCAGGCCCATGCCGCGCGCCACCACCGCCGCATGGCTGGTCATGCCGCCGCGGGTCGTCAAAATGCCCTGGGCGGCGTGCATGCCGTGAATATCCTCGGGGCTGGTCTCGGTGCGGACGAGGATGACCTTGCGGCCCTCCTTCTCGGCGGCGACCGCGCTTTCCGACGTGAAGACGATTTCGCCCGAAGCCGCGCCCGGCGAAGCCGGCAGGCCCGAACCGATCACGTCGCGACGGGCGGCGGGTCGATGGTCGGATGCAGCAACTGGTCGAGGCTGGCCGGATCGATGCGATCGACCGCGTCCTCGGCGGAGATCAGCCCCTCCTCCACCATGTCGACGGCGATCTTCAGCGCCGCCTTGGCGGTGCGCTTGCCGGAGCGAACCTGCAACATCCACAATTTGCCGCGCTCGATGGTGAATTCGAGATCGAGCATGTCGCGATAATGCGCTTCGAGCCGGTGGCAGACCGAGACGAAGTCGCGATAGGCCTCTGGCATCAGCTTTTCCAGCGACGGCTTTTCAGAGCCGGTGTCGATGCGGGATCTTTCGGTAATGGATTGCGGCGTGCGGATACCCGCCACCACATCCTCGCCCTGGGCGTTGACCAGGAACTCGCCATAGAGCGCGTTTTCCCCCGTCGAAGGATTGCGGGTGAAGGCGACGCCGGTGGCCGAGGCATTGCCCAGATTGCCGAACACCATGGCCTGAATATTGACCGCCGTGCCCCAGTCGGAGGGGATGTTGTGCATCAGCCGGTAGGTGATGGCGCGCGGGTTCATCCAGCTCGAGAAGATGGCGCCGACTGCGCCCCAGAGCTGGGCCATGGGATCTTCGGGAAAGCTCTCGCCGAGTTCCTCGTCCATCATCTCCTTGTAACGGGCGACGACGCCGCGCCACTCCTCGGCCGTGACATCGGTGTCGAGCGCGCGGCCGAGCCGGGCCTTTTCGTCTTCGAGGATTTCTTCGAAAATGTCATGTCCGAGGCCCAGCACGACGCCGCCATACATTTCGATGAAGCGGCGATAGCTGTCCCAGGCGAAACGCGGATCGCCGGAATCCTCGGCCAAGGCCTCGACGGTTTCCTCGTTCAGTCCGAGATTGAGCACGGTATCCATCATGCCGGGCATGGAGACGCGGCTGCCGGAGCGCACAGCGAGCAGGAGCGGTCGTTTTGCCGCGCCGAATTTGCGGTCGGTCAGCCGCTCGACCACCTGCAGTCCTTCGACCACGGCGGCTTTCAACCCATCCGGAAAGGCGCGGCCATTGAGTAATAGAAGGCGCAGGCCTCCGACACGATGGTCAGGCCGGGCGGCACGGGCAGGCCGATCGCGCTCATCTCCGCGAGATTGGCGCCCTTGCCGCCGAGTTTCTCCACCATATCGGCGCGCCCATCGGCGCGGCCGCCGCCAAAAGCATAGACCCATTTGGTCATTCCGACCCCTCCCGGCGGAATTCACAGTCTTGTTATATGGATAGCTATCTCATTCCAGCCGCTTTGGAAATGGGGGCGAGGCAGATTGTTGCTGCAATGCAGCATGAGAGATGGAGCGACTTTGCGACGATCCAAACGCCTATCGGTCTTTTATATACTCGTGTCGCGCCTTGATCCTACCCCATCAGCCCATAGCGCCCCAGTTCCACATCCAACTCATCAGCCCCGACATAATGAATGGCGTTCCAGCCATAGGCGCGCGCGGCTTCGACATTGGCGAGCGCGTCGTCGATGAACAGCGTGGCGGCGGGGTCGAGGCCGAAGGTCCTGGTGTGGCTGTCATAGATCCGCGGATCGGGCTTGATCAGTTTCACCCGCGCCGACACTGTTACGCCGCGCGTCGCCTTGAGGAACGGAAAGATCTCCTGCGCCTGGTCGAATGTGTCGTCGGAGAAATTGGTGAGCAGCGTAACGTCGCGGCCCTCGGCGAGGAAGCGCTCGAGATGGGCGACGGAACGCTCATAGGCGTGCGGCACCATTTCATGCCAGTATTGGCGGAAGGCGCGGATATGCTCTTCGCGGTCGGGAAATTTTTCGAGCAGCAGTTCTTCCGCCTCCAGCCAGGTGCGTCCGCGATCCTGCTCGACATTCCAGTCATGGGTGCAGACATGCTCGAAAAACCATTGGCGTTCTTCCGCATCCGGGATCAGCCGCGCATAGGGCAGGTTGGGATCGTAATGGATCAGCACCTTGCCGATATCGAAGACGATGTGGCGAATCTCTGGCAGGGACGTGTCAGCGGACATGCGGTTTCCTCTTGGGCTTGAATGCGTCGGGTATAGCGGCGGCGATCGCCTTTTTCATGACGGTCGGCAAAGCCTGATCGGCAAGCGTCGCGATCGGCTCCCACCAACCATCGGCCGTGGCAGGCGCGGCGTCGAGATCGGCCCTGTAGACGGTGAGCCGCAATTCGAAATGGGTGAAGACATGAGTAACGAGCCCGCATAGACGCCAGTCAGCGGCGAAGGGCGCGGCCTCGGCCGCGTCTTCGCCGTCGCGCGAGGCGGTCCAGCCGGTGCCGGGCGGTTCGGTCATGCCGCCGAGCAAGCCGCTGTCGATCCGCTTGCGCAGCAGTACGCGTCCCTTAGCGTCGACTGCCACGAAGGCCGCGCCCTTGCGCGCCGGCTTGGCCTTCTTGGCGGCCTTGACGGGAAATGTTTCGGGATCATGTTCGGCAAAGGCGCTGCAGGCGTCGCGCCAGGGACAGAGCGAACAGGCGGGACGGCGCGGCGTGCAGATGGTCGCGCCGAGATCCATCATCGCCTGGGCGAAATCGCCGGGTCTTTCCTCCGGCGTCAGCGTGTCGAGCAGCGCCTTCAATTTCGGCTTGGCTCCCGGCAGCGGATCTTCCACCGCGAAAAGCCGGGTCAGCACCCGCTCGACATTGCCGTCCATCACCAGCGCGCGGCGGTCGAAGGCGATGGCGGCGACGGCGGCGGAGGTGTAATCGCCGATGCCCGGCAGCGCCCGCAGACCATCCACGGTATCGGGAAACACGCCGCCATGCTCGAAGGCCACCGCCTCGGCGCATTTCTTGAGATTGCGGGCGCGGGCGTAATAGCCGAGCCCCGCCCAGGCCTTCATCACATCCTCATTGTCGGCGCGGGCGAGATCATTCACCGTGGGCCATAGTTCGAGGAATTTCAGGAAATAGGCGCGCACGGCCTGCACCGTGGTCTGCTGCAGCATCACTTCCGACAGCCAGATCCGGTAGGGATCGGGCGTCACGCCCTTTGCCGCATCGGCGGCGAGACCCGCCAGGGCAGGTCGCGATGATGCCGGTCATACCAGGCGAGAAGGCTTGCCGCGTCAGGCTGTTCCGGCATGTGTGTCTGTCGATCCCATTGTCGCGGCCGGCAACGCTTTGCCGCGCCGGCCGTTATACACGGACCCCGGCGGTTGCCGCCGCGGCCGATGAAAGCTATGATTCTCTAACACTTATTCGCACGGGCCCGAAGAGACGATGTCTTCCTTCCAGAGAAAAGGCGCGCTTCAGATCGCCGAAGCCGCCAACCGGCTGATCGACCCGGTGCTCGCCCGCAAGGCGGGCATCAACACCGCGCTGATCGGCTCGTGGGACGAGATCGCCGGCGCCGATTTCGCCGAATGCACCCGGCCGGAAAAGATCACCTGGCCGCGCGCCAATGTCGATCGCTATGGCGACGCCGGCGGCGTCGAGCCCGGCGTGCTGACCATCGCCTGCGAAGGGGCGCGCGCGCTGTTTCTCGCCCACGCCCAGGGCGAACTCATCCAGCGCATCAACGGCTTCTTCGGCTACCCCGCCATCCGCCAGGTGCGCATCGTCCAGAAGCCGGTGAATATGGGCCACAAGCATCGCCCCAAACCCCGGCCGCTGACCCGCGACCAGCAGGCCAAACTGACCGACATGACCGCCGATATCGACAACGAGAAGCTGAAGGCGGCGCTGGAGCGTCTGGGGCGAGGCGTGATGGGGCGGCGGGTGAAGTGAGGGAGGTGACGAGGCGCCGCAGTCCTTCAATGGATGAAAGTGGCCTCAGGCCGCGGTAATCGAGATCCTCAACCCGAGCGCCGCAAGGGTCTTGTTGATCGTGTCAAACTGCGGTTTGCCGCCTTTGGACAAGGCGTCATAGAGATTTTCACGGTTCAAATTGGCTTTTCGGGCGACCCCGGCGACCCCGCCTACTTGGGCCTTGGCCACATGCCGGATCGCCTCTTGAAACAGCTCCATATCACCGCCTTCGAGGATCTGTTCGAGATAAAAAGCGGCATTTTCCGGATCGCGCAATAATTCGTCCCGCATGCCGGTGTCGAGAGGCTTGCTCGCTTGAGACATCAGGTTGTCCTCATCTTGTAGTCTTCGAAATACTCGATTGCTTTTGCGATGGCTTTGTCCTGCTCCTGCTTGGTCGATCCAGCGAGAAGGAGAACGATTTTTTGTCCGATGACGGTGTAGAAGACGCGATACCCTTGAGCATATGATATCCGCATCTCAAACACGCCTTTGGCGCCGCTCAACTTCTTCCAGTCGCCAAAATCGCCACGGCCAGCCCTTTCGACGCGCGCCTGCAAGGCAAGGAACGCTCTCGCGTCCTTGAGCGAGTGATGCCAGATCTCGAACGGAGCCCTTCCGTCCCGTCTTGTATAGATCTCGATCTCATACCGTTGCATGGACTGGAGTGTAGGTTATAACCTACACCTAGTGCAAGCTCCGTCATCAGGAATGTGCAGTTCGGCCTGCCCCTGTCAAAATACGCAGTTCCGGCGCCTTCGCGTGTAATCATGTCACATTTGTTTGAACGGAGGACCATCCGTCATACTTGCGGCGTAAGAGCCTGCGGTATATCGACAATACCACATTGGCCTTTTTAGGAGCACTCATGTCCTACCTGTTCAAGAGCGCATCGCCGCGCCTGATGACCGTCGCGCTTCTGGCAGCCGCGAGCCTGGCGCTCGCCGCCTGCAGCGACGAGAAGAAGGCCGAGACGGCCGCGCCCGCCGCCAAGACGGAAACCGCGCAGTCGACGCCCGCCGCGACGCAGGCTGAGCCCGCCGTGAGCCCGGAGACCACCGCCTCCACGACGCCGGCGCAATTGCCGACGCCGGATGGCGAAGTGGATGTCGCGACGTTGATGGCGCCCGGTCCGCTGCCGGAAGTGTCGCTCGGCAAGGACGACGCCAAGGTGACGATCGTCGAATATATGTCGATGACCTGCCCGCATTGCGCCCGCTTCCACAATTCGGTCTTCGAAGAGATCAAGCAGAAATATATCGACAGCGGCAAGGCGCGCTTCGTTCTGCGCGAATTCCCGCTCGACAACCGCGCCGCCGCCGCCATCATGCTGGCCCGTTGCGCGCCCAAGGAACAGTATTTCCCGATGGTGTCGGCGCTGTTCAAGAGCCAGATGACCTGGGCGACCGCCGAAGACGGCCGCGCCGCCCTCCTGCAGATGGCGAAACTCGCCGGATTCTCCGAGCAGAGCTTCGAAGCCTGCTTGACGAACCAGAAGCTTCTGGATGAAGTGAACGCCACGCGCGAAAAGGCGTCCAAGGATTTCGGCGTGGATTCCACTCCGACCTTCTTCATCAATGGCAAGCGTTACGCCGGGGAAATGAGCGTTGCGGAAATGTCGGCTCTCATTGACGCCGCTGAATAAGCACTCCCGACCGTTCACCGAAACGGGCGACAGCCTCTGGCTGTCGCCCGTTTCGGCGTTTAATGTCCTGTCGTCGGCGCCGGGGACCGCGCGATGAAATTCACCAAGCTGCGCATCACCGGCTTCAAATCCTTCGTCGAGCCCTCGGAATTCCTGATCGAGCCGGGGCTGACCGGCGTCGTCGGTCCGAACGGCTGCGGCAAGTCCAATCTTGTGGAATCGCTCCGCTGGGTGATGGGCGAGAATTCCTACAAAAACATGCGCGCCTCCGGCATGGATGACGTGATCTTTTCCGGATCCGGCCAGCGCCCGGCGCGCAACTCCGCCGAAGTCGGGCTGTTCATCGACAATTCCGACCGCACCGCGCCGGCCGCCTTCAACGACGCCGACGAATTGCAGGTCAGCCGCCGCATCGAGCGCGAACAGGGCTCGGTCTACCGGATCAACGGCAAGGAAGCCCGCGCCCGCGACGTGCAACTGCTGTTCGCCGACGCCTCGACCGGCGCGCGCTCCCCGCCATGGTCGGCCAGGGGCGCATCGGCGAACTCATTCAGGCCAAGCCCCAGGCGCGCCGGCAATTGCTCGAAGAGGCGGCCGGCATTTCCGGCCTGCATTCGCGCCGCCACGAGGCCGAACTTCGCCTTAAGGCCGCCGAGACCAATCTCGAACGGCTGGAGGATGTGACCACCCAGCTCACCAGCCAGATCGAAAGCCTGAAGCGCCAGGCGCGCCAGGCCAACCGCTTCAAGCAGCTTTCGGCCTCGATCCGCGCCGAAGAGGCCAAACTGCTGCATATCCGCTGGGCCGAGGCCAAGACGGCGGAAGCCGAGGCCGACAGCCAACTCAACCAGACCACCAATCTGGTGGCCGAGCGCGCCCAGACGCAGATGGAGGCGGCCAAGACCCATGCGATCGAGGGGCTCCGCATGCCGGAACTGCGCGAGGCCGAGGTTCAGGCCGCCGCCGCGTTGCAGCGCCTCACCATCGCCCGCAGCCAGCTCGACGAGGATTTCCGCCGGCTCGACCAGCGGAGGCAGGAGCTCGAACGCCGCATTGCCCAGCTGTCCGCCGACATCGCCCGCGAAAAGCAGATGATCGCCGGCAACAGCGAAATCCTCTCCCGCCTCGACGAGGAAGAGGAGGAGTTGCGCGCCCATGCCGAAGACGCGGCGATCCGCGCCCAGGAGCTGAAAGAGCAGTTGGCGGAGGCCGCCGAAAACGTGGACGACGCCGAGCGCCGCATGCAGGAACTGACCGCCGAACGCGCCGAAGCCGCCGCCGGCCGCCAGCAGACGGAACGCTTCCTGGCCGATATCGCCCAGCGTCGCCTGAGGCTGGAGCGGCAAGTCATGGACGCCCGCCGCGATCTGGAAACCATCGAGGCCAAGCTCGCCGCACTCCCCGATCCCGACGAAAAGCGCGAGGCGCTGGAGGCGGCCGAGATCGCCCATGACGATGGCGAACAGGCGGCGCTCACGGCTGAAAAGCGACTGGCCGACGCGCGTCTGCAGGAAGGCGCCAGCCGCCGACCGCTCGAAGAGGCGCGTTCGGCGCTGCAGATGCTGGAGACCGAGGCGCGCACCATCCGCAAGATGCTGGCCGCAAGCGGCGAAAGCGCGGCCGCACCCGTTTCGGAACTCGTCGAAGCCGCCTCGGGCTGGGAAACTGCCTTGGGCGCAGCCCTCGGCGACGATCTCGATTCCCCGCTCGATGCCGCGGCCGCCAAATATTGGCGGCTCAATCCCGGCCAAGGCGACCCAGTGCTTCCCGCCGGCGTCGAGCCCCTGTCGCGGCATGTCACGGCCCCTGCCGAGCTGTCGCGCCGTCTCGCCCAGATCGGCGTCGTCTCCGAGGATGATGGTCCCCGGCTGATGGCGTCGCTCGCAGCCGGGCAGCGGCTGGTGTCGCGCTCGGGCGCGCTCTGGCGCTGGGACGGGCATGTCACGGAAGCCGGCGCGCCGAGCGCGGCGGCGCTGCGCCTGACGCAGAAGAACCGGCTCGCAGCCCTCGAGAACGAAATCGAGGAAGCCCGCTTCCGGCTGGAAGATTGCGAGGCGGCGCATGAGGCGGCGCGCGAGGCTCTGCAAACGGCCGAGACACGCCTGCAACAGGCCCGCGACATGGCTCGCCTTCTCGCCCGCAAGCTGACGGAAGCCCGCGAGGCGCTGTCAGCGGCGGAAAAAGCCAGCGCCGATCTCGCCCGCCTTCGCGATCTCGGCGCCGAACAGATCGCCGGCTACGAGACCCAGATCGAGGATTTTGCGGTCCAGGAGGAAGAGGCGCGGCTGACGCTTGCCGATACGCCTGATCTTTCCGCGCTGGATCTCGCGCTCCGTGAACAGACGGCGCTCGTGGCCGAGCATCGCGCCCGGTTGGCGGAAGCCCGCGCCGCCCATGACGGCGAAGCCCGCGACAACGACGCCCGCGCCCGCCGCCTGACCGCCATCGCCAGCGAGCGCCGCTTGTGGCGCGACCGCGAACAGAGCGCCGCCGCCCAGATCGAGACGCTGGAGACGCGCGAGGAAGAGGCGCGGATCGAGCTCGAGGATCTGCTCCAGGCGCCCGAGGAATTCGAGGATCGCCGGCGGGCGCTGCTCAGCGAATTGCAGAAGGCCGAGGCCGCGCGCAAGGACGCCGCCGACCGTCTGCAGGCGCAGGAAAATCGCGAGCGCGACGCCGACCGCGCCGCAAGCCAGGCGCTGGCTGCCCTTGCCGATGCGCGCGAAAAACGCGGCCGCGCCGAAGAACGGTTGCTGTCGACCCGCGAAATGCGGATCGCGCAGGAACTCCGCATCCGCGAAACGCTGAACGTCGCCCCGCATGAGGTGTTCCGGCTGACGGGGCTTGCGGTCGACGACAAGCTTCCCGAGATCCGCGGCATCGAAATCGAGGTCGAGCGGCTGAAGATGGAGCGCGAACGGCTGGGCGCCGTCAATCTGCGCGCCGAAGAAGAACAGGCCGAACTGACCGAAAAACTGAACAACCTGATCCGCGAACGCGACGACGTCATCGATGCGATCCGCAAATTGCGCTCAGCTATCCAGAACCTCAACCGCGAGGGTCGCGACCGGCTGATGGTGGCTTTCGACGCCGTCAATCAGCAGTTCAAGCGACTGTTCACCCATCTCTTCAATGGTGGCGAGGCGGAGTTGCAACTGATCGAAAGCGACGATCCGCTCGAAGCCGGCCTCGAAATCCTCGCCCGTCCACCGGGCAAGAAGCCGCAGACCATGACGCTGCTGTCGGGCGGCGAACAGGCGCTGACGGCGATGGCGCTGATCTTCGCCGTCTTTCTCACCAATCCCGCGCCGATCTGCGTGCTCGACGAAGTCGACGCGCCGCTCGACGACCACAATGTCGAGCGCTATTGCAACCTGCTCGACGAGATGGCCAGCACCACCCAGACCCGTTTCCTCGTCATCACTCACAACCCCATCACCATGGCCCGCATGAACCGCCTCTACGGCGTCACCATGGCCGAACTGGGAGTCAGCCAGCTGGTCAGCGTCGACCTGCAGACGGCGGAACGGCTGGTGGATGTGGCGTGAGGATCTGACGTTGGGACCGGATTGAAGCTGCGCTACGCCAGAAAGTCCTGCAGCCTTTCCGCCAGCGCCGCGTCGTCCCTCATCTCGCATTCCCATACCGTCAGCACGCGCCAGCCGGTCTCGGCGAGCGCGGTTTGATGGGCGGCGTCGCGGGCGCGGTTGCGGGCGATCTTCTGGGACCAGTATTCGGCATTGGTCTTCGGCGCGCGGGCGCCGCGGGCGCAGTCATGGCCGTGCCAGAAACAGCCATGGACGAAGATCAGCTTGCGGCGGCCGGGAAAGACGAGGTCGGGTTTTCCGGGCAGGTCGGCGCGATGGAGACGGTAACGGTAGCCAAGGCCGGTCAGCAGCTTGCGCAGCTCGAGTTCGGGAGCGGTGTGCTTGGATTTGACCCGCCGCATCACCGCGCTGCGCTGTTCGGGCGTCTCGCTCACGCCGCCCGTCTCCCGATCTTGGAGGCGGCCAACAGCGGCTCAAACAAATGACGGGCGAGATGGCCGACCACCGGCACGGCGACGACGGTCGCCGGTCAGGTGATAGGCGTCGGTGTAGGAGCCGGGCAGGATGTAGCTGTCGGGCAGCCCCATCAACCGCGCCGTCTCGCGGGCGGTCAGGAGACGGGCGGCGAGTTTTCCGCCCTCGACGATCAGGATCGATTGCCGGCTGGAGCCGCCGGCGGGGGTGCGCAGGCAGCCGGCGAGGCCGTCGAAGCGGATTTCGGCCCGCTGGATCTTGCCGCCCTCGCCATCGGGCCGGGTGCGCTTGTAGAGCGCGCCGACGCGGCGGACGCCATCGGCTCTAGCGGCGTCGAGTTTAGTGCGGTTGTTGGCGTCCATCATCGACAGCAGCGTCTCGAGCCGCTCTTCCGACAGCCAGCGGGCGCCGGCGGGATCGGTCTCGATGACGTCGATCAACGCGATATTGCGGCGGGCGGGCGCAGGCAGCCGCCACCACAGCCAATGATCGGCGGCCTCCTCCGAAAGGCGGGCATGGGCGGCGATCAGCGCCGGCGAATGCCAGTCCGCGGAGGGACCGGCGGCGATGCAATCGGAAGGAAGATCCAGTCCTTGCTTCACTGCGACGATGAACAGGCGCGGCCGCGACTGCGGCAGGAAGCGCGCGGCGTCGATGACCATGGCGCCGAAGCGATAGCCGCCGGAGACGAGCGCCTCGCCGATGGCGGCGAAATCGCGGCCGCCATGCGAGGTGAGCGCGCCGCAGACATTTTCGAGCGCGATGATCCCGGGGGCGCGGCCTTCGGCGTCGAGCGCCTGCATCAGCCGCCAGAAGGTCCAGAAGGTTCCCGAGCGCGCGCCGCCGAGACCCGCGCCGACGCCGGCCAGCGACAGATCCTGACAGGGGAAAGAGGCCCACGCCAGATCGGCGCGTCCGGGGAGGTCGCTCGCCTGGAGAAGGTTGATGTCCTGAAGCTTCAACCAGTCGCCGCCCCAATTGGCGCGATAGGCGCGGGCCTTGCCGGCGTCGAGATCATTGGCGAGCAGGCAGGACCAGCTTTCGCCCAGCCCGGCGCGGACCATGCCGCCGCCGGCGAAGAATTCGTAATAGCGCGGTGATTCCGTCTTCTGCATGCGCCATCCTAATCGATCTCGGCGGCCGGCGCAGCGGTTTTGAGCGAAGCGCTCATCGGCCTCGCCTATACGAAAACTATACGCGCCTTTATGCGGATTTTACGCCGTCCTTATGCGCCCTCGCCTATAGACTGGAGGCCGCCATGCGCGGCTCTCACCAGTAAAGGCGCCCGCAGCATGCATGCTCCCCAGTCCCAAACCGGCTCGAAAACCTCGATGGGCCGGCTTCTCGCCCTCTCGCTCGGCTCGATCGGCGTCGTCTACGGCGATATCGGCACGTCTCCTCTTTATGCGTTTCGCGAGGCGCTTCGCCCCGTGGCGCAAGACGGCGTCACGCCCGACGAGGTGATCGGCATCATCTCGCTGATGCTGTGGACGCTGACCATCATCGTCACGGTCAAATATGTGGTCTTCCTGCTGCGGGCCGACAATAAGGGCGAAGGCGGAACGCTGTCGTTGCTGGCCTTGCTGTCGCGCAAGCTGGAAGGTCGGCATGCCCATGTGCTGATCCTGCTCGGGCTGATCGGCGCGGCGCTGTTCATCGGCGACGCCATGATCACCCCGGCGCTGTCGGTGATGTCGGCGGTCGAAGGCATGAAATTCGTCGCTCCCGGCCTCAGCCGCTTCGTGCTGCCGGTCAGCGTCGTGATCCTCATCTTGCTCTTCGCCGTGCAGTCGCGCGGCACAGGCGCGGTGTCGAAGGCCTTCGGCCCGATCACGCTGGTCTGGTTCATCACGCTGGCCGCAGCCGGCGTCAGCCATATCGCGGATGATCCCCGCATTTTCGCGGCGCTCAATCCGTTCAACGCCGTGAGTTTCCTGATCCATGGCGGATTTTCGGCGCTGATCGTGCTGGGCGCGGTGTTTCTGACGGTCACTGGCGCGGAAGCGCTTTACGCCGATCTCGGCCATTTCGGCCGCAAGCCGATCCAGCTCGCCTGGCTGGCGGTGGTCTATCCGGCGCTGACGCTCAATTATCTCGGACAGGGCGCCTTCGTGCTGAACGACGCGCGCGCCATCGAGGACCCGTTCTATCTGATGTTTCCGGAATGGTCGCTGATTCCGGTGATCCTGCTCGCCACCGCCGCCACCATCATCGCAAGCCAGGCCGTGATCACCGGCGCCTTCTCGCTGGTCAGCCAGGCGATCCATCTCGGCTTCCTGCCGCGCATGGACATACACCACACCTCGCATACCGACACCGGCCAGATCTATCTGCCGATGGTCAACACCTTCCTGTTGTTCGGCGTGATGATGCTGGTGCTGATCTTCCAGACGTCGGAATCGCTCGCCACCGCCTATGGCATTTCGGTGACCGGGGCGATGGTGGTGACCACCATCATGTTCTTCGATTTCCTGCGCATCGAATGGAAATGGTCGCTCGGAGCGGCGCTGTCGCTCATCCTGCCGCTGGCGGTGCTGGAACTGGTGTTTCTCGGCGCCAATCTCATCAAGATCCATGACGGCGGCTATGTGCCGATCGGCATTGCGGCGCTGGTTGTGCTGGTGATGTGGACCTGGCGGCGCGGCGCGGCGATCGTCTCGGACAAATCCCGCCGCAGCCATGTCGCGCTCCGGGCTTTCGTGAAATCGATCGAAAAGGAAAGCGCGCATGGGCCACATCCGATTCCCGGCTGCGGCATCTTCCTGACGTCCGAGCCGGATGCGACGCCGTCGGCGCTGCTCCACAATATCAAGCACAACAGGGTGCTGCATCAGCAGAACATCATCCTGACCATCCGCACGGACGCGGCGCCGACCGTGCCGCCCTCCGAACGCGGCAAGATGGAGCGGATCTCCGAACGCTTTTCGCTGTTGACGCTGACCTTCGGCTTCATGGACACGCCGAATGTGTCGCAGGCGCTGGCCCAGATGCGCAAAGAAGGGCTGAAATTCGACATCATGTCGACCACCTTCTTCGTCGGCCGCCGCAAGCTGGTGTCCGATCCCAATTCCGGCATGCCGGCCTGGCAGGACAGGCTGTTCATCGGTCTCGCCGGCATGGGCACCGACCCGTCGGACTACTTCCGTCTGCCGGCGAACCGGGTTATCGAACTGGGATCGCATGTCAGCGTGTGAGTCATGACCGAAAACACCCGTCGCATCATCGCTGCGAACACCAGCCGCCCCGAGACGTCGGGGCGGGCCTATGTCTGGGCGGCGGCGATGGCGGCGGCGGCGACGATGATCGCCCTGCCCTTCCGCTCGCTGACCGATTCCGACACGCTGACGCTGGTTTATATGACGGCTGTGGTCGCGACCGCGCTCCGTTACGGCCTCGGACCGTCGGTTCTCGCCTCGGTGCTGTCGGTGGCGGCGTTCAACCTCGTCTTCGTCGAGCCCTATTACACGTTCGAGGCGCTGAGCGCGGACGCCTATTTCACTTTCGCGATCATGTTCGCGACCTCGCTGATCGTGGCGGCCATGACCTCCGGACTGTCGCGGCGCATGTCGCATGCAGGGCGCGAACAGGCGCGCACGCGGCGGCTGCTCGATTTCGCCCGCGATCTGTCGCGCGCCACCAGCCCGGCGGAAATTCACGCCGCGGCCGTGGCGCATCTGGCGCGGGACTATGAAGGGAATGTCAGCCTGCATCTCGCCGACGCATCGGAGACCCGCTTCTGGCAAGGGCCAGAGCGTGACCGAACACGCGTCGCCGAGGCTATCCGCATGAACGCCGGCGCCAATCTCGCCGTTGAGGAAGAGATCTGGATCGCCAGGCTGGAGGCCGCCGGCGAGACAGTGGGATGGTTGGCGCTGGAACGGATGGAGGCGGGTTCGCCCTCGGGAGAGGCGTCGCTGGAGTTTGAGACATTGGCCGCACTGATGGCGGGCGCGGTGGCGCGGGCGGAGAAGACCGAAGAAGCGGCCCATGCCGAAGCCGCGCGCGAGGCCGAAACGCTGCGCAACGTGCTGCTGTCCTCGCTGTCGCATGATCTGCGGACGCCGCTGACCGTGCTCGGCGGCACCATCGGGGCGCTGGCGCGCATGCGGCGCAAACTGCCGCGCGAGGCGATGGAGGAAGTGGCGAGCCTGTCGCGCCAGATCGCCTATCTGCAAAAATTCACCGGCAATCTTTTGAAGATCTCGGCGATTTCGTCCGGCGATCTCAAGCTCAACCGGCAGGTCTATACGATCCAGGAGATCGTCGGGGCGGCGCTCACGCGCATGTCCGAGCGCAAGGGCGGACGAACGATCCGCACCGCAATTTCAGGCGACATTCCGCTGGTGGAGATCGACGGGGCGCTGATCGAACAGGTGGTCGCCAATCTCGTCGAGAACGCCATCGAACATACGGACAACGACGGCGAGATCGCGGTGGAGCTTGCCACGCGCGGCGCCTTCGTCCAGATCTCGATCTCCGACAATGGGCCGGGCCTTTCGCCAGGAGACGAAGACATGGTGTTCGAACGCTTCCGCACCGGCAGCCATATCGGCTCCGATCGCAAATCGGCCGGTGCCTCCGGCCTCGGCCTCGCCATCTGCCGCGGTGTGGTGGAGGCGCATGGCGGCCGCATCGACGCGGGCAACAATCCCGGCGGCGGCGCGCGCTTCTATTTCACCCTGCCCGCGCTCGAACAGGCGGCGGCGTGATGGGCGCTTCCGTGCTGATCGTCGAGGACGAACGCGAGATCCGCCGGCTGGTGTCGGCGGCGCTGAGACTCGCCGATTTCGAGGCGATCGAGGCGGAAACCGGCAAAGCGGGACA
The DNA here is from genome assembly GCF_014158035.1 of Rhizobium sp. G21. Taxonomy (GTDB): domain Bacteria; phylum Pseudomonadota; class Alphaproteobacteria; order Rhizobiales; family Rhizobiaceae; genus Rhizobium_E. The sequence continues at coordinate 1,411,255 of NZ_JACFXW010000001.1, forward strand.
ACAGGCGCTGATCGGCCGGCGCCCCGATCTCGTGCTCCTCGATCTCGGCCTGCCCGACATGGACGGACAGGACTGGATCCTCAGTGTGCGCGAATGGTCCAAGACGCCGATCATCGTGCTCTCGGCCCGCGACCAGGAGGCTGAGAAGATCGCGGCGCTGGAAAACGGCGCCGACGACTATCTCACCAAGCCCTTCTCCTCCGGCGAACTCATCGCCCGCATCCGGGTGGCGCTCAGACATGCGCATGCGACCGAGGACGCAGACGAGCCGACCTTGCGTTTCGAGGAGCTGGAGATCGACCTCGCCGCCCGTCGCGTCAGCCTGGGCGACGACGAGGTGCGGCTGACGCCGATCGAATACAAGTTGCTGATCACGCTGGCGCGCCACGCCGGAAAGGTGCTGACCCATGGGCAATTGATGAAGGAAATCTGGGGCAAGCGCGCCGCCGACAACAATCAGGGCCTTCGCATCCACACCCAGCATCTGCGCGAGAAACTGAAAGACGACCCGCTCGCGCCGCGCTTCATCATCACCGAGCCGGGGATCGGTTATAGATTCAAGGGGTGAACGCAAGGCGGCGCGCGCGACGCAACCCCGGCTATGCCGCGAATATTTTTACAATTGACAACTTTTGATTTATGCTCCTATATTGCCGATATCAGAATGTATAGAGCCGTCGAAACTCAGTTCACGACGACCGCTTCAGCATTTCAACACCTACATTCCTACAATTAAACGCGTCAATATCGCTGGCTTTCCGCAAAGCGTGGGAGAGATTACATGCGCATGACCAACGGCGACACCGACAAGACATGGGAAGTTGCGGCGCACACATTCGCAGTGGGCGTCGGAAGCTTTACCAAGAGCTTGAACCACAATGAGTATGGCGAGGTCGACACCGCGCAATTTCTGAAATTCGTGGCCGCCACCCGCGGCGACGGGCATGGCTTCCAAGACGTCCCTTCCGGCCCGGAGCGTCAGCCCGGCAAAGGCAGCGCCGCATTCACCAATCCACAGGCCGGACTTGCAGCAGACCGACTGACACACCATCCCGCCGGCTATTCGATGCCGCCGGCCCCCTCGGTCAATTCGCTCTCGACAGCCGCGGAAATGGTCGAACTTTATTGGATGGCGTTGCTACGCGACATTCCACTCAATGAGTTGGACGCGCATGGAGAAGTGGCCGAAGCCGCCGAGGAGCTAAATCAGGTCTTTGAAGACGCCTTATCCCATGACAAAGAAGCCGGACGATTGACACCCGGCGTGGATCTTCCGGGACACGGGTCGACTTTCATCCCCTTCACATCCGCAACACTCTTTCGACTGGGACTGCCGGGCGATCACACCGGTCCGTTGGTCAGCCAGTTCTTCGTTCGACCGGCGGCGTTCGGCACGCAGACGATCGACCAGAGACAGCGGCCCTATGCGGGCAATTGCGATTTTCTGACCGATTTCGACGACTGGCTGTGCGCGCAGAACAGCGGCAAGGATCGGCACGACCAAGCCTATCCCGCCGCCAACGAACACGACGACAGTTTCTACGATCCCGCCGGAGCCCGCTATATCAGCACGATGCGGGATCTGGCGAGATTCGTGAACAAGGACGCGCTGCATCAGGCCTATTTCAACGCCACCCTGATCCTGCTGTCCGGCAAGGCGAAGTGGACGGACGGCAACCCCTATTCCGACGTCGGTCCGTTGAAAGGTCGCGAAGCCGGTTTCGCGTGCTGGGTGGACCGCATATTCTCGCTCTGGTCTCGGAAGTGGCGACGCGCGCCCTCAAGATCGTCTGGAACCAGAAATGGCAGGTGCATCTACGGCTTCGGCCGGAGGCCTATGGCGGATTGGCGCATGTCCAGACGGTCGGCGTGGGGGCGTCAAGCGAAACTACGGACTGCCGTCTTTCCTGTCCGAAACCTGCGCCGCAAAGATGATCCTGGAGAGGCACAAATCGCTGCTTCTTCCGATGGCGTTCACGCCGGGTAGTCCGACCCATCCGGCCTATGGGGCCGGCCACGCCACGGTGGCTGGCGCCTGCGTGACGATCCTGAAGGCATATTTCAAGACTTTTTCCAAGACCGCGGACAGGACCGTCGTGCCCACGCCTTTCAACACTCTGTTCGAGCGCCTGGAGCCCGGCGGCGAAACCATCCGGCCTTATGGCAAGCCGGATCCCATCAAAGGCTATGTCACCGGCACGGCGGAGAACGGGGATTGGGGGCGCATCCCATTGGCCAAATCGGTGTTCAACGAACTGACGATCGAGGGCGAGCTCAACAAGCTGGCCGAAAATGTCGCGATGGGCCGCAGCATGGGCGGCGTTCACTGGAGAACGGACAATGCCCGCAGCTTGATGCTCGGGGAAGCGATCGCGGCGGAAATCCTCGCAGACATCACCGCCGACGTGAATGAAAAGCCGGAATTCACCTTCCGCACCTTCGGTCGCAAAGCAGATGGAGAGCCGGCCATCGTCCGCATCGCGCATGGGCGCATCCATGTCGACGACGTGCTGCACGACACCCATACCAGCAGCCTTCTCTGATAGACGAGGACTATTTCAGGGGATGCAGGATGCCGGCGCTGTGGATCGAGCGGTTCAGCGCCGCTTCCAGCATCATCAGCTTGGCGACCTGATAGGTGAGATATTCATCGAAGAAATTCTGCGAGATCCAGAGCGGCGAGCGGCCCGGGCGACCGGTCCAGCCGATGCTGTCCATGCGCATGGCCTGCGCGAATTTCCGGCTGAGATGGGTGACGGAGAGACCGGCGAGCTTGGCGAGGCCCGCGATGGAGTGACCGCCGCGGGTGCGCCAGCGCGGATCGCTCGCATCCGGCGCGACGATTTCCGAGAAGATGCGATCGAGAATGACGCTGCCGTCGTCGATCCAGACGAACAGCGAGAAGGTCGGCGCGGACTGGCTGATCGAAATGGATTTCATGAGCGTTTCGCAGACCAACGGCTGCACTTCGTCGAACAGACGAGGATCGGCGCGGAAGCGGGCGGCGCGTTCGCCGCCGTCGAGCGCGTCCAGCGTTTCCAGATGCACGGCGTGCCAGTGGCAGGCGAGATCGAGCGTCTCCTGGGTCACGACGACAGGCTTCAAGCGCTTGTCGGTGGGCGATACCTTGCGCTCGATGATGCGGTAATGCTCCATCTCCTTGAGAAAGGCGTCGGCGGTGTTGCGCGAGACGATGCCATAGTGTTCGACCGCATCGAGGAAAGCGGCGACATGGATGCCGGTGCGGCCCGACTTCACATACATCGACAGAGCGAGATGCGCCATCAGATAGCGCTGATGCGTGGCCATGATCGATGCCGCGCGCGGATGGGCCTCGGCCGTGGCGAGCAGCTTGCCGGCTTGCGCCCGCAATGCGTCGATGAGCCCGGGATGGCTGGCCAGGCTGGAAAACAGGCTGTTCTTGGCGAAATCCGCCTCATGCGCGGACGCGATCTTATGCACGGCGACGACCCCGGTTTTCCCGCCATAGGCGGATGATCAAGAGCCACATGGCTCGTGATCATAACGGGGACACATTAAGAAAAATTCTGTTCTGTTTCAATAAATCTGAAGGCGGGCGCTTGCGCGTCCGCCAGCAACTTTGAGGGGAGAAGATGGGGGCGCGGTCGGCTGCTGGAGGTCAGCCGGCCGCGTCTCCCATTCCTTTGCGGACGACGGCCCGGAGATCATCGATCGGGCGCAGGGTGGAGCCCTCCTCGAAATGCCAGAACGTCCATCCGTTGCACGCATCCAATCCTTGGACCTTGGCGCCCAGGCGGTGGATGGATCCTGCTTCGCCGCCCGAGGCGAGCGTCCCGTCGGCGCGGACGATGGCCGCGTGGCGACGCTTGGCGTCGGTGAGCACCGCGCCGGGCTTGATGAGGCCGCTTTCGACCAGCGTGTTGAAGGCGACGCGCGGCTCCTGCTTCTTGCCGGTCATGACCGTCAGTTCGGCCGAGCCGAGCGGCTGGACGGCGGCGATGCGGGCGGACGCGGCGTCGATGTAATCCTGCTCGCGCTCGATGCCGACGAAGTTACGGCCCAGACGCTTGGCGACTGCGCCTGTGGTGCCCGAGCCGAAGAAGGGATCGAGGATCACGTCGCCGGGCTTGGTGGACGCCATGATCACACGGGCGAGCAGCGCTTCCGGCTTCTGGGTCGGATGCACCTTCTTGCCGTCGTCGCCCTTCAGGCGCTCGCCGCCCGAGCAGATCGGAAACAGCCAGTCCGAGCGCATCTGCACATCGTCATTGGCAGCCTTCATGGCGTCGTAATTGAAGGTGTAGCTCTTGGCGTTCTGGTCGCGCGAGGCCCAGATCATCGTCTCATGGGCGTTCTGGAACCGGCGGCCCTTGAAATTCGGCATCGGATTGGTCTTGCGCCAGACGATGTCGTTGAGGATCCAGAAATTCATGTCCTGCAACGTCGCGCCGACGCGGAAGATGTTGTGGTAGGAGCCGATCACCCAGATCGTGCCATGCGGCTTGAGCACGCGCCGGCATGCCAGCAGCCATGCGCGGGTGAAGGCGTCGTAAGCCTCGAAGGAGGCGAACTGGTCCCACTCGTCGTCGCAGGCGTCGACCAGGCTCTGGTCGGGACGATGCAGCGCGCCGCCGAGCTGGAGGTTGTAGGGCGGATCGGCGAAAATCACGTCGACGGATTTATCCGGCAGCGCCTCGAGCGCGGCCACGCAATCGCCCTTGATGATGGAATTGAGCCAGGAATTCGACTGGACGCCCGAACGGGCTTCCCTGAGCGACAGGACAGATGCCATTTTTTCAAACTCACCAATACGCGTTACGCATTTACTGAGCGTTATGGTTACCGAGTTTGGTTACCAAATGCTGAAACCCTTGCGGAAAATTGGAGATTTTTCATCGTGGCGCCGGTCGCCGCCGCCTGCCCTGCTCTGTGGACCCGGTCGATCGCTTGCGTTTGCAGCCTCTTGCGACCGTAGCGTCGAATTTGTCGGATCGACTGCACTCGGACCGGCGCCGCCACACCGTCCGATATCGAGCCACAGCAAGATCCAACCCTTCTCGGCAAATAGACTTATTTTGGGCGATCGGTTTCGCCCTTCGTTAAACAATCAGAACTAGTATGCGCAATCATCGTCTCGCGATCGTCGCAGGGGCTCGCGACGGCGCTCGCCATCGGTTTCGGGGGAAAAACGCATGTGCCTGGATTGTCTGCCGAAGCGGCTCAACCGCCGCACCATGATCAAACTCGCGGGCCTCGGACTGGCGGCCGCCGGCATGCCGTCGATGGCTTCGGCCTCGGAAACCAAGCACGCGGTCCAGCATGAGGAAAAACCGGCGGATGCGCATCAGGCGGACGCTGCGCCAGCGCTTTCGCCGGAGGAGGCGCTGAAACGGCTGAAGGACGGCAATGCGCGCTTCATGAATGACGCCAACGCCTGCGCGGCCGATCTCGCCGGGCGTCGCAAGGAGCTGGCGGCCGGCCAACACCCCTGGGCGATCATCCTCACCTGTTCGGACAGCCGCGTGACGCCGGAACTGGTGTTCGGCGGCGTGACGCTGGGCGAACTCTTCGTGATCCGCAACGCCGGAAACGTGCTGGACACGTCCGCGCTCGGCACGATCGAATATGGCGCCGAACATCTGCACGCGCCGCTGATCGTGGTGATGGGCCACAAGAAATGCGGCGCGGTCGCCGCGGCCTGCGACGTGGTGCAGAAGGGAGTCCAGCTCGAAGGATCGATCGGCAAGATGGTGCAGCCGATCCTGCCGGTGGCGCTCAAAACATTGTTCAAATCGCCTGATTTCGTGGCGGAAACCGTGGCCAACAACGCCATCAGCGGCGCCCATCGCATCACCGAGGAGAGCCATATCGTCGCCCATCTGGCGAACGAAGGCAAGGTGAAGATCGTCTCGGCGGTCTACGACATCGAAAGCGGCAAGGTCGATTTTCTGGACATGGCCTGAGCACTCCTCCGGCGCAGCCGCAGACTGCGCCATCAGCGCCTTCGATCAACGGCGCTGATGGCGGACTTTGACGATTTTCATTGGACGCGCGGCGGCTCGTCGTGTTCGATGGCGCATCAATCGAAGGAATCCGCATGCTGACGATCTACGGCGTCTATCAATCCCGCGCATCGCGCGTCTACTGGACCGCGCTCGAACTCGGGCTCGACTTCGAGAGCGTGCCGGTGATCCAGACACGGCGCTTGCCGCAACCGGTCGCGCCCGACGCGCCCATCCATACCCATGCGGCGGAATTCCTGGCGATCAACCCCAACGGCCATATCCCGGCGATCGCCGATGACGGGCTGGTGATCGACGAATCCCTCGCCATCACCCTCTATCTCGCCCGCAAGCATGGCGGCCCGATTGCCGCGGATACGCTGCGCGAAGAGGGCGAGGTTCTGGCGTGGACATTTTGGGCTGCGACCGAAGTCGAACCGCATACGGTGAAAATCGTATTCGCCTATGACGACGGGCTGGAAGCGACCGAGGGCGGACGGGAAACTATCTCGGTGGCGCGGCGGATGCTGAAACGTCCGCTGACGCGGCTGAACGATCATCTCGGCGAGAACGACTATCTGACGGGCGGCCGTTTCACAGTCGCCGATCTCAATGTCGTGGAGATCATCCGCTACGCGCTCAGCGAGACGGATTTCATGGCCAATTATCCCGCGATCCTCGCCTGGGTGGCGCGCTGCCACGAGCGACCGGCCTTCCGCGAAATGATGGCGCGGCGCAAGGCCGAAGGGTGAGCCCTCACCATTGCTGAGCGCGCTCGGCCGGTCCGCCCCCTGCCCGCTTTCAGATAACGGCCGCGCGGCGCCATGCCCGCGGCCGTTTGCGTTCCAGGCTCAGAGAGCGACGATCGCCGTCATCTCGACCTTGTAGTTCGGGGTCGCCAGACGGGCCTCGACCGTGGCGCGGGCCGGCGGGTTGGCCTTATCGACCCACTGGTCGTAGACGCCGTTCATGGCGGCGAAATCGCCGATCGAGGCGAGATAGACGTTGATCGACAGGATCTTGGCCTTCTCCGTGCCGGCTTCGGCGAGGATGGCGTCGATGGCCGCCAGCACTTCCTTGGTCTGCTGTTCGATCGAGCCCTTTTCATCGTCGGCCACCTGGCCGGCGACATAGAGGACGCCATTGTGGGCGACGGCGGCGCTCATGCGCGGGCCGGGCTGATAACGCTTGATCATCGGGGTCTCCTTCAAAATATCTCGGCAAACATCCAGACGAATGAGCCGGGTGTTTTCGTAGAGATTTGGACGGAAGGGGCAAGCGTTTTCGTGGAAATAGGCGCTTGGCCGCTGCGATTTCCCCCACTCGGCGCTCAGGCGACGCCCGGAACGTCGTTGAGATCGAACCAGACGGGAATGCCGCGCTCGCGGGCGATGCGCACGTCGTTGTCCGCCCCTTGGACGCGCCCGGCAGCCGCAGCACGCCCTCGCACAGCGCCAGCAGCCGGTGGGCGACCGGATGGAAAATCTCCTCGTACAGATCATCGCCCACCACCCCGCCGCCCGCCGCCGCCCAGACCGGCAGCGCCACCCATTCGCCGATCATCGGCACATGGCCGGCCTTGAACAGCGCATAGGACGGCGCTTCGAGCGTTTTCAGATTGTCCGCCATTTTCTGTGGATCGTCATCGGTTCCGGAGCGATAGGGGCCGGCGATGAGAATGAGCATGGGATTTCCTTTCATTGTTTCCGTCGTCACTCATGCGATTTCGTGCAATATCGTTTATTTTCATGCAATGTCAAGCGCGATGCAAATCCTTGGCGAGCCGATCGGCGACGACCAACGGCGCGGGGCAAGTTTGACTGGCGCGGGCAAAGACGCGCTGTTATGGAGAGTGGAAACGCCACCACATGCGAGACCGACATGACGACGCGCTATTTCCGGCCCGATCTCCCGAAAGCCGTCCTCGCCCTCACGCTCACGGCGTTCGCGCTCACGGGCTGCGGATCGCGCCCCTCGCCGGAAACGCTGGCGAATGTGGACACGCGCGGCATCCCCAAGCTCGCCACGGAGCAGGTCTTCGCGATGACCACACGCGGCCGCACCAAGCCGGACGCCAATATGTTCGACAATTCCAAGGCCCGCGACGCCTCCTATGCCGAGTTCACCGTGTCGATTCCGCCCAATCACAGGAATTCCGAGGTGGAATGGCCGGGCGCGAAGGCCGATCCGAAAAAGACTTTCGCCGTGGTGGGCCAGAAACGGCTCGACCAGAGAGACTTCATCGACGCGATCGATCATGCCGACCCGAAAAGCCGCGATATCGGCATTTTCGTGCACGGCTACAACAACAGCTATCAGGAGGCGCTGTTCCGCATGGCGCAGATGGCGCATGACGCCAACATCCCCGGGGCCAAGGTGGTGTTCTCCTGGCCGTCGCAGGCGGAACTGGCCGGCTATGTCGCCGACAAGGAAAGCGCGACCTATTCGCGCGACTATCTGGCTCAGTTCCTCACCGAGGCGACCAAGCGGCGCAAGACCGGCGAGGTCTATGTGTTCGCCCATTCGATGGGGTCATGGCTGACGGTGGAGGCGCTGAGGCAGTTGCGCCTCGCCAAGCGCGACGACGTGCTCGACAAGCTGAAAGTGGTGCTGGCCGCCCCCGACATCGACGCCGACGTGTTCCGGACGCAGATGCAGGTGATCGGCCGGATGAAACTGCCGATCACCATTCTGGTCGCCCCGGACGATCGGGCGCTAGAAGTGTCGAAATTCCTTTCCGCCAGCAGCCAGCGCGTCGGCGCGCTCGACGTGAAAGACCCTGATGTGATCGCCGCCGCCCGGAGCGTCGGCATCCAGTTCATCGATATTTCCAGCGTGAAGCCGCTCGATTCCACCAATCACAACCGCTTCGCCGACGTCGCAGTGCTGGCGCCTGCTCTGCGCGACGACAGGAAGGCCGGCCTCAAAGACGCGGGCGCCTTCGTGTTCAACGCGGCCGCGGACACCGTGTCGAGCCCGTTCCGCATCGTGTCGGGCGTGTTGAGCCAGTAAAGGCCTGCCAATTTCCGTCAGCGATGAAAACGCTGCCTACCGATCGCTCGTCTCCCAGCGCGGATTGACCCAGGGCTCCTGGTTCGACCGGGCCAGCGGCTGTTTGCCCAGAATATGGTCGGCGGCTTTTTCGCCGGTCATGATCGAGGGGCCGTTGAGATTGCCATAGGTGATGTGCGGGAAGATCGAGGAGTCGGCCACGCGCAGGCCGTCGACGCCGATGACGCGGGTCTCGGGATCGACCACGGCCATGGGATCGTTCCTGTCGCCCATCTTGCAGGTGCCGCAGGGGTGATAGGCGCTTTCGAGATGTTCGCGCAGGAAGTCGTCGATCTCGGCGTCGCTTTGCACGGCGGCGCCCGGCTGGATTTCGCGGCCGCGATAGCGATCGAAGGCCTGTTGGCCGAAGATCTCGCGCGTCAGGCGCACGCAATGGCGGAATTTGATCCAGTCTTCCTCATGGCTCATATAGTTGAACCGGATGAGCGGATCGGCCTTGGGATCGGAAGAGCGCAGCGTGACGGCGCCGCGCGATTTCGACAGGTTGTAGCCGACATGGGCCTGGAAGCTGTGGGTTTTCGCCGCCGACTTGCCGTCGTAGCGCACCGCCACCGGCAGGAAATGATACTGGATATCCGGCTGCTTGACGCCCGGGGCCGAGCGGACGAAGGCGCAGGATTCGAACTGGTTGGATGTGCCCAGGCCCTTCTTGAAGAACAGCCATTGCGCGCCGGCGAGGCCCTGCATGTACCAGGGCAGCCAGCTATAGAGCGACACCGGCTCCGTGCACTCCTGCTGGAAGTAGAACTCCATATGGTCCTGCAGGTTCTGGCCGACGCCCGGACGATCCACCTTCACCTCGACGCCGAGTTGGCGCAGATGCTCGGCCGGACCGACGCCCGACAGCATCAAGAGTTTCGGCGAATTGAAGGAGGAGGCCGAGACGATGACCTCGCGATTGGCCTTGATCACCTCGATCTGGCCGTTGCGCTCGATCTCGACGCCCACGGCGCGACCGTTCTCGATCACAACCTTGCGGGCGAGACAGCGCACCAGCTCGACATTCGGCCGTTTCAGCGCCGGCTTCAGATAGGCGGTAGCGGCGGACCAGCGGCGGCCCTGCCAGCTCGTCTGCTCCATCTCGCCGAAGCCTTCCTGCTTGTGGCCGTTATAATCCTCGGTCACCTCGAACCCGGCCTGGCGGCCGGCGTCGATAAAGGCCTTGTAGAGCGGGTTGGGCGAGCCGCCGCGACGGACATGCAGGGGACCATCGGTTCCGCGCCAGCCCTCTTCGCCGCCATGGGAATTTTCCTGGCGCTTGAAATAGGGCAGCACATCGGCATAGGCCCAGCCGCGCGCGCCGAGGGCTTCCCAGCGATTGAAATCCTCCGAATGGCCCCGGACATAGACCATGCCGTTGATCGAGGAGGAGCCGCCGATGACCTTGCCTCGGGGCGCGGTGATGCGGCGATTGTTGAGGTTGGGCTCCGGCTCGGAGAGATAGCCCCAGTTATACTGCTTCATGTTGAGCGGCCAGGCGAGCGCCGCCGGCATCTGGATAAACGGGCCGGCGTCGGTGCCGCCGAATTCCAGCACGATGACGCTGTTCTTGCCGTCTTCGGAAAGACGCGCCGTGAGCGCCGAGCCGGCCGAGCCGGAACCGATGATGACGAAATCAGCTTGCATGCGTGTCCCCTGTTCGTTTGTTTTTAAAGAACCCCTCCCAACCCTCCCCACAAGGGGGAGGGTTTAACGTGTGGCGGCGTCCCCACGCCATCCATCCTCATCGCATCTGGCGCGCCCTTGCATTTGGACCGAGGCGGCGCGGCAGTTTAAGCCCCTCCCATTGTTAGGAGGGGTTTAGGGCGGGGTCCTCTTAGTACGGCGCCTCGCACGGTCCCATCGCCACATAGACCGTCTTCAATTCGGAATAGTGGTTGAAGGCGGCTAGCGAGTTTTCGCGGCCGAAGCCGGATTGCTTGACGCCGCCGAAGGGGATTTCCACCGGGCAGAGATTGTAGGTGTTGATCCAGAACGTGCCGGCTTCGATCTGTTCGGCCATGCGGTGGGCGCGGGCGATGTCCTTCGTGAAGACGCCGCCGGCGAGACCGAATTCGGAAGCGTTGGCGCGGGCCACGACATCGTCCTCACCCTCGAAATCGAGCACGCACATCACCGGGCCGAAGATTTCTTCGCGGGCAATGGTCATGTCGTCGGTGACATCGGCAAACACGGTCGGCTGGATATAGCAGCCTTCGGCCGGCACGGCGTTGGGAATGGCGCCGCCGGTGACGAGGCGGGCGCCCTCGGCCTTGCCCTTGTCGATATAGGACAGGATCTTTTCCTGCTGGGCGCGGTTGATCACCGGGCCCATCTGGGTCGCCTCGTCCATCGGCTCGCCGATGACGATGGCTTCGGTGCGCGCCTTGAGGCGGGCGAGGAACTCGTCCTTGACGCCCTTGTGCACGAAGACGCGGGTGCCGTTGGAGCAGACCTGGCCGGTCGAATAGAAATTGGCGAGCATGGCGCCGGAGATGGCGGAATCGAGATCGGCGTCGTCGAACACGATCAGCGGCGACTTGCCGCCCAATTCCATGGTGACGTGCTTGAGATGGCCGGCGGCGGCTTCGGCCACTTTGCGGCCTGTCGGTACCGAACCGGTCAGCGAGACCTTGGCGACATCGGGATGATTGACCAGCTGCGGGCCGGTGGCGCGATCGCCCTGGATGACATTGTAGAGGCCCTTGGGCAGGCCGGCTTCGATGAGGATTTCGGCGATCTTCAGCGCGCCAAGCGGCGTGTTTTCAGACGGCTTGAACACCATGGCGTTGCCGCAGATCAGCGCCGGCGCGCCTTTCCAGCAAGCGATCTGCTGGGGATAGTTCCAGGCGCCGATGCCGACGCAGACGCCGAGCGGAATGCGCTTGGTGTAGGCCCAATCGCCGCCGAGCGGGATATGTTCGCCATTCAGCGCCACGGCGGCGGCGCCGCCGAAGAATTCGAAGGCGTCAGCGCCCGAAGTGGGATCGGCGACGATGGTTTCCTGGATCGGCTTGCCGGTGTCGAGCGTTTCCAGCTCGGAAAGCTCGCGGTTCTTGGCGCGCATGATCTCGGCTGCGCGCTTGAGGATGCGGCCGCGCGCGGTGGGGCTCATCTTGGCCCATTCGACCTGGGCCGCCTTGGCCGAGGCGACGGCGCGCTCGATGATGGCGGGGGTGGCGGCATGCAGCCGGGCGATGACTTCGCCGGTGGCCGGATACAAGCAATCAAAGGCCGCGCCGGCCGTATCTTCGATATATTCGCCGTCGATGAAATGGCTGGCGGGTGGTTGTGCGCGCATGATTTTCCCCTTGCCGGCAGGAGCCCCGGACATGCTGTAATTACACAAGCATATAACGGGCCTGCGACAAAGCGACCTTGCTGGCGCATCCTATTTTTATCCCGATTGCGACATTTCCACTTCGCAGGAACGCCGTGCGGCGCCGAAAGCAAAAAGGCGTCCGATGGGGCGGACGCCAGATGAGCCTTGAAAACAGTCACAAACCGATCGGCCGGCGCGGCTGGAGAGGGGGCGGTGCGCGCCGGCCGAGAGCGGCAGCGATCAGTTGACGACCGTGACCTTCTCCGCTTCGAGCTTCTTGCCGGTTTTCTGGTAGGCGACCTTCACCTTGGCGCCGGCCTTGATGTCCTTGGCGTCGAAATTCTTCGGAAGCATGAAAGTGTCGCCATTGGCGAGCGTCAGCTGATGATGCGAACTGTTGATGGCCTTGACCGTGCCGGTCACCATTTCACTTGCTGCGAAGGCGAGCGGCGCCATGGCCAGCGAAGAAGCAACGAGAGCGGAAGCGAAGAGAATACGCATTGTATAACCTCCATGTAAAACGGGCATGTTCACTCTTTGCATGCCCGACTTACCTACGGATCGTCCGGATTTGTCGCGTCGCGCTTCCCGTTGTAGTGAAGCGCCGGCAAATTCCCGATCCGCGAGGCCAATTGATAGTCGCATTCCGGCGAAACTCAAATTAATTCAAGGAAATGGTTGTGGTCGAACCTTGTCGCGAATTTAATTCGGCCGGTTAGGAAAAGGCCCTGATTTCGCCAGGATCGGAGGCGGCTGCGCCAAAGCAGCCGCCTTTGGTTTTGTTATTCGCCGCGCGGGTAGCGCTTGTCGCCTTCGAGATTGTCGAGGTTCATGTGGTTGCGCATATAGCGCTCCGACGCCTTCTGCAGCGGCTGGTGATCCCAGGGATAATAGGCGCCGTTGCGCAACGCTTCATAGACCACCCAACGCCGCGCCTGGCTTTCACGGACTTCCTTGTCGAAGGCGTCGATGTCCCATCGGGCTGCGATCCGGGCGCGGAAATCGGCGACGACGTCGGCGTAGACAGGATCGGCGGCGAGGTTGCGCAGCTCCCTGGGATCGGCGTCGAGATCATAGAGCTGATCGGGATCGAGAGCGCAGTGTATGAACTTCCACTTGCCTTCGCGAATGCCGACCAGCGGCGAATAGGACGCCTCGGCGGCGTATTCCATCAGCACGGGCGAAATGCGCGGCGCGCCGTTGATCACGGGGACGAGGCTTTCGCCATCGGTCCAAGGCAGGATTTCGTCGATGGACAGACCGGCGAGATCGGCGATCGTCGGCGTCACGTCGAGGTTTGAGACAGGCGCGTCGTGGCGGCCGGGAGACACGCCGGGGCCGGCGATCATCAAGGGCACGCGGGCCGAGCCTTCGAAGAAGTTCATCTTGAACCACAATCCGCGCTCGCCCAGCATGTCGCCGTGATCAGAGCAGAACAGGATCATCGTGTCGTCGAGCTGGCGGGTGCGGGTCAGCGTGTCGATCAGTTCCCCGACCTTTTCGTCGAGATAGGAAATGTTGGCGAAATAGGCCCGGCGGGAACGGCGGACATTGTCCTCGGTCAGGTCGAAATTGGTGTAGTCGCAGGACATCATGATGCGCTGGGAATGCGGGTCCTGCTCATCGAACGGGATGGGCGCGACCTCCGGCGTCAGATGCGCGCAGTCCTCGTAGAGATCCCAGAACTTGCGGCGCGCGACATAGGGGTCGTGCGGATGGGTGAAGGATGCCGTGATGCACCAGGGACGGCGGTCGGCGTCGTCATTCTCGCGCGCCAGCTGATAGATCTTCTGATTGGCGAAGAAGGCGACTTCGTCGTCATACTCCATCTGGTTGGTGATTTCGGCGACGCCTGCGCCGTGACCGAGCCGAGATTGTGATACCACCAGTCGATGCGTTCGCCCGGCTTGCGGTAATCCGGCGTCCAGCCGAAATCGGCGGGATAGATGTCGGTGGTCAGGCGCTCTTCGAAGCCATGCAACTGGTCGGGGCCGACGAAATGCATCTTGCCCGACAGACAGGTGTAATAGCCGGCGCGGCGAAGGTGATGGGCGAAGGTGGGAATGGAGGAGACATATTCGGCGGCGTTGTCATAGACGCGGGTGCGGCGCGGCAGCTGGCCGGCCATGAACGAGGCGCGGGCCGGCGCGCAGAGCGGCGACGACGTATAGTTGTTGACGAAGCGGGCCGAGCGGGCGGCGAGCGCCTTGAGGTTGGGCGCATGCAGGAAGTCCGCCGGGCCGTCGGGAAAGAACGTCCCGTTCAGCTGGTCGACCATGATGATGAGGATATTGGGCTTCTTGGCGGACATGGACCCCTCTTGGGCGTTGAATTCAGGCGATGACGGAAGTTAAGGCCAAGCTCCCCGCGCAAGCGGCGCAGGAGCCGCGTTTTCTGTTCCGGTTGCGACAGATGCACGCCGCTGACGGGGGCGAGCTTCCCTGTCGGCAACCAAGGCTTTCATGCGCGATCAATCATTCACGACAGTCATAAAACTATCACGCTTCACAAAGGAAATATTCAATAATTTCATACAGCTTGTGCACGACTTCAATTGCTGGAGCCGCGCATGGCCGCCTTGACCAAAGAAATTTCCGCGTTTCCGCATACCTATGCGGGCGAAAAACTGTTATCCATTGCGAAACTCGTGCTCGACCCGGCTTTCCAGCCCGTTGTCGAAACCGCCACCGGCGCCGTCTTCGGCTATGAATCCCTGATGCGCGGCCATGATCAGATGGGCTTTTCCTCGCCCCTCGACCTCATCGATCGCATGGCCGAGATCGGGCAATTGAGCGCGCTCGACCAGATGATGGCGGGACGCGCTCTGGCGAAATTCTCAACTTTGCCCGATTTCCGCTCCTCGACGCTGTTCATCAATCTCGATTTCCGGCTGATCGCCGAGAGCGCGCCGATGCTGGACGCGCTGGTCCGTCATTTGAAGACGCATATGGTGCCGCCCTCGTCGATCTGCTTCGAACTCTCCGAACGCTTCGACAATACGACATCGCCGGAATTCGGGCCGTTGATGGCGCGGCTGCGGCGCTCCGGCTTCAAGGTCGCGATCGACGACTTCGGCGTCGGCCGCGGCGAATATAAACTGCTCGCCGATTATCCGATCGACTACCTGAAGATCGACCAATATTTCATCCGCGATATCGGCGACAGCGCAAAGAAGCAGCATCTGGTGCGCAACATCGTCGGCATGGCCCACACGCTCGGCATCAGGGTCATCGCCGAGGGGGTCGAGACCGAGGAAGAGTTTCTTTCCTGCCGGGAATTCGGGGTGGATATGGTGCAGGGCTATTACATCGCGCGTCCCTCGGTGAACGTGGACGACCAGAAGCGCAACTATCCGCATCTGCGCGACAAATCGAAAAATCGCGCCGCCGGCCGTTCGCTCGACGAATTGCTGATCCGCAAGCAGGTCGAAGCCATTCCGAGCGTCTATGAAAACGACTCGGTCGAAACGGTTTTCGAAATGTTCCGGCAAAATCCGGACCAGAGCTATTTTCCTGTGTTGAACGTCAACAACGAGCCGCGCGGCATCATCCAGGAAAAGGAATTGAAGGAGTATATCTACCATCCCTTCGGTCGCGACCTGCTCAAGAACCGCGACTATCTGCGTTCGATCTCCTATTTCGCCAAAGCTGCGCCGATCGTCAGTCTCGATTCCGGCACCGACGATCTGGTCACCGCCTTCGCCAATATGGAAGGCTGCCACTGCGTGCTGCTGACCGAGAACATGCGTTATTCCGGGGCAATCTCGGCGGCGTCGCTGATCAAGATTCTCAACGAGAAGCAGCTCAAGACCGCGCAGGACCAGAACCCGCTCACCGGCCTGCCCGGCAATCTCGCCATTCTCGATTTCCTGCGCCACACCTCCAAGGACGGCGACGAGCGGCGCTATTACTGCTATTGCGACTTCGACAATTTCAAGCCGTTCAACGATCGTTACGGCTTCCATGCCGGCGACCACGCGATCTCGTTGTTCGCCGCGCTGATGCGCCGCTACTTCTTTCACGAGAGCGAGTTCATCGGCCATGTCGGCGGCGACGACTTCTTCATCGGGCTCACCGGCTACACCGAAGAAGAGATGATCCACCCGCTCGGCCGTCTGCTGAACGACTTCGCCTCGGAAGTCGCCGATCTCTATTCGGAGGAAGAGCGCGGCCGGGGTTACATCATGGGCCACGATCGCCAGGGCGTCGAGCGCAAGATCGGGCTGATGCGTTGCTCGATCGGCGTCTTGGAAATCCCCGAAGGCGCCGTGATCAGCGACATCGACCGGATCAGCGCCGAGATCGCCCATGTCAAGGCGGGCGCCAAGATCAGCGACACCGGACTGTGCATCGCTCGCCTCGGCGAAATCGAGCGGGCGTGAACCGACTTTCCCCAACAGGCGTTCTCCGGTAACACTCGCCGAAACACGGAGAACGCCGATGACCGCTTCCCTGCCCGCCTCCATGCGCTATGTCGACCTGCCCGCGCCCGGCGCGCCCGAGGCCATGACGATCGCCGAAGGCCCCTGCCCCAGCTGCGCGACGGCGAGATCTTGATCCGCGTCGAAGCCGCCGGGGTCAACCGTCCGGATGTCGCCCAGCGGCAGGGAACCTATCCGCCTCCTCCGGGAGCAAGCCCGGTGCTGGGACTGGAAGTCGCCGGCGAGGTGGCGGCAATCGGCCCCGGCGTCAGCGACTACTCCGTCGGCAATAAGGTGACCGCGCTCGCCAATGGCGGCGGCTATGCGCAGTATTGCGCCGTACCGGCAACGCAGGCGCTGGCCTGGCCGCAAGGCTATGACGCGATCCGCGCCGCGGCGCTGCCGGAGACCTTTTTCACCGTCTGGGCGAACCTGTTCGTGATGGCAGGCTTGAAAGCGGGCGAAAGCGCGCTCATCCATGGCGGCTCTTCCGGCATCGGCACCACCGCGATCCAACTCGCCTCCGCGCTCGGCGCCAAGGTCTTCGTAACGGTGGGATCGGAAGACAAGGCCGAGGCCTGCGTGAAGCTCGGCGCCATCAGGGCCATCAACTACAAAAGCGAAGACTTCGCCGAGGTCATCCGCGAGGAGACCGGCAAGGCCGGCGTCGACGTGATCCTCGACATGATCGGCGCAGCCTATTTCGACAAGAACCTGCAATGCCTCGCCAAGGACGGCCGCCTTTCGATCATCGCCTTTCTCGGCGGCGCAGTGGCGGAGAAGGCCAATCTGAGCCCGATCATGATCAAGCGCCTGCGGGTGATGGGTTCGACCATGCGTCCGCGCACGGCGGCGGAAAAAGCGGAGATTCGCGATCAGTTGCAGGCCCGCGTCTGGCCGCTGCTCGAAGCCGGCAAGGCCGCGCCCGTGATCCATGAGGTCTTCGACTTCGCCCGGGTCGTGGAGGCGCATCGGCTGATGGAGTCGAGCGCCCATATCGGCAAGATCATGCTGAAGATGTGATTGGGCAGCGAATGACCCTACAAGGCAGCCATGCGCGGCCACGCATTGCCTGACAGAGGCCAATCATGTAGGCGGAGCCTATCCCGATCCAACACAGAGACCCCAAATGTCCGGCTTCGACCTCATCCTGTTTGACTGCGACGGCGTGCTCGTCGATTCCGAAATCATCGCGGCGGAAGTCGAGTCCAAGCTGCTGCGCGACAACGGCTTCGAGATCACCGCCGAGGAGATGTGCATCCGGTTTGCCGGCCTGGACTGGAAGAACATTCTGTTGACCGTCGAGAAGGAGGCGGAATTGCCGTTGTCGGCCGCGCTGATCGACAAGTCGGAAGCGCTGCTCGACCGCGCGCTGTCGATCCGCGTCAAGATGATCGACGGCGTGCGCACGGCGCTGTCGCGGCTGACCGAGCAGCGTTGCATCTGCTCGAATTCCTCGTCCAAGCGGCTCGACATGATGCTGACCAAGGTCGGGTTGAAGCCCTATTTCGAGGGCCATGTCTATTCGGCCAAGGATCTCGGCCCCGACCGCACCAAGCCGAAGCCCGATATCTATCTGCATGGCGCCAAGCAGTTCAACGCCGATCCGGCGCGCTGCCTGGTGATCGAGGATTCGGTGCATGGCGTGCATGCGGCGCGCGCCGCCGGCATGCGGGTGATCGGCTTCACCGGCGGCTCGCACACCTATCCCACCCATGCCGACCGGCTGACCGACGCCGGCGCCGAGACGGTGATCAGCCGCATGACGGAACTGCCGCAGATGGTGGATGCGCTGAAGAGCTGGTCGGAACTGGCGTGATATCGAGGGCGGCGTCTGTCGCCGCTCGTTTGGCTATTGCGGTCCTCTTTTGAGTTGACAGGCGTGCGCCGCCCCTCATCCGGCTGCCGGGACCTTTCCCGCAATGCGGGGCGAAGGCGGATGGAGCGGCGACATTGCCGCAATCGCCCTTCTCCCCGTTCTACGGAGAGAAGGTGGCGGCAGCCGGATGAGGGGCAAGCCGCGACATGTCATGTGTCAAAGCGCAGGGCGACCAAAGTCGCCACCCCCAAATCTCACTTCGTGTTATACGGACCTTCGTCGATGCCTGCGAACAAGCGGGTTAGGCCGGTAGCGCCCTGGCTCAGGATCACATCTTCCTTGGTGAACAGGAATTGGGTGGCGCCGAGATTGTCGGGCACGGTGACCGGGAACTTGGTCAGCTCCGAATAGAGTGTGGCGTCGCCGTCGGTGGCGGCCACGCGGATCGGCAGCGTATAGGTTCCCGCCTTGCCGGCCGGACCGGGAATGATGCGGCCCTGGACGACGACCGTCATCTTGAGGCCCTGATCGGTCTGGAAGCACTGGCGCGTGGTGCGCTCGAGCGTCGCCTGGAACACCAGCTTGCTCGGATCGGCCGTGCCGTCAGCGCCCTTCTTGACGCCGCCCTGATACTGGCGGAACACGGCCGTGCCTTCGCGCAGATAGATCTGCGGGCACTGCCCCTGCACGACCACTGGGTTCTGCGTAGCGTTGGCCGGCGCGGGCTCGGCTTTCACGACCTGCTTGAAGCCGCGATTGCTGTCGGGATAGGACGGAGCCGTGCAGCTCGCCAGAGCCGCGAGAGCGGCGAAGGAAGAGATAAGTCCGAGAAGTCTCCGAGACACGTGCTACGCCCCACCCTGATGTGACCACGCCGCGCGAGGCGGACGATTCACCACTGTTTTCTTTCTCTTTCGGACCTTTTCATGGCCCGGCGATGTGGTCTATACCAGCGCCCAAACAAAAAATCGATTGGCCGGAATAAAGATTCAGCCATTTTCCGGGGCTTTCCGGACGCAAAATGGACAATCGCGCGGGCCCCGCGCTGATAGGTTTCACCCGGCTCAAGCGACATCAGGAGAGGCAGCACGTGCGCTATATTTCCACCCGGGGCGAAGCCCCAAGCTCGGTTTCTCGGACGCCCTGTTGACGGGCCTGGCGCGTGACGGCGGCCTCTACATTCCCGAGGAATGGCCGCGTTTCTCCAAGAAGGAGATCCGCTCCTGGCGCGGCCTCTCTTATCAGGATATCGCTTTCAAGGTGCTGGCTCCGTTCGTCGGCGGCGAGATCGACGACGCCGATCTCAAGCGCATGATCGACGAGGCCTATGCGACCTTCAAGCATCCGGCGGTGACGCCGCTGGTGCAGTCGGGCGCCAACGCCTTCATCCTCGAACTGTTCCACGGCACGACGCTCGCCTTCAAGGACGTGGCGATGCAGTTGCTGGGGCGTCTGATGGATCATGCGCTGGCCGCCCGCGGCGAACGCGCCACCATCGTCGGCGCGACGTCGGGCGACACCGGCGGCGCGGCGATCGACGCCTTCGGCGGCCGCGACCGCACCGACATCTTCATTCTCTTCCCGCATGGCAAGGTCTCGCCGGTGCAGCAGCGCCAGATGACCACCACCTCGCACGCCAATGTCTACGCCATCGCCGTGCAGGGCGATTTCGACGACTGCCAGAATCTCGTCAAGGCGATGTTCAACGACATCAAGTTCCGCGATTCCATGGCGCTGGCCGGCGTCAATTCGATCAACTGGGCCCGCATCATGGCCCAGATCGTCTATTACTTCACCAGCGCCGTCGCGCTCGGCGGACCGGACCGCAAGATCTCGTTCACGGTGCCGACCGGCAATTTCGGCGACATCTTCGCGGGCTACGCCGCCAAGCGCATGGGCCTGCCGGTGGGCAAGCTCGTGATCGCCACCAACGACAACGACATCCTCGCCCGCACGCTGAAGACGGGCCGCTACGAGATGAAGGGCGTGAAGGCGACCACCTCGCCGTCGATGGACATCCAGATCTCTTCCAACTTCGAGCGACTGCTGTTCGAGGCCTATGGCCGCAAGCCCGAAAAGGTTCGCCGCGCCATGGACAACCTCAAGCAATCCGGCGCCTTCGAGATCGAAGCCGAGGCGCTCGCCTTCATCCGCAAGGACTTCAAGGCCGGCCGCGCCACCGAAAAACAGGTGGCCGAAACAATCAAAAATCATCTTTCGGAAACCGGCTATCTGCTCGATCCCCATACCGCGATCGGCGTGCATGTGGCGGCGAAACACGAGAAATCCAACGCTCCGATGGTGACTCTGGCCACCGCGCATCCGGCAAAATTCCCCTTGGCGGTCGAAACCGCTTGCGGTATTAATCCCGCGCTGCCATCGTGGCTTGCAGGTCTGATGCAAAGGGAGGAGCGCTTCGAAGTGCTTAATGCGGACATCGAGACGGTGGAGAATTTCATCGCCAAACATGCCCGGATCAGGTCCTGACCGAGGCGACTTGAATATTGGTCATGAAAGTTGAGTCCACCAGACTTCCTTCGGGATTGACTGTCGTTACCGAGGATATGCCGCATCTGGAGAGCGCTGCTCTCGGCGTGTGGGTGAAGTCGGGTTCGCGTAACGAAGCCGCCGATGAACACGGCATCGCCCATCTTCTCGAACACATGGCCTTCAAGGGCACGGCGCGCCGGACGGCGCGCCAGATCGCCGAGGAGATCGAGAATGTGGGCGGCGAAGTGAACGCCGCGACATCCACCGAATCCACATCCTATTACGCGCGCGTGCTGAAGAACGACGTGCCGCTGGCGGTCGACATCCTCGCCGACATCCTGACGGAATCGGCTTTCGAGGAGGAAGAACTCGAGCGCGAGAAGAACGTCATCCTGCAGGAAATCGGCGCGGCCAACGACACGCCCGACGACGTGATCTTCGACAAGTTTTCCGAGCGCGCCTATTTCGGGCAGACGATCGGCCGACCGATCCTCGGCACGTCCGAAACGGTGATGACGTTTACGCCGGACCAGATCCGCCGCTATCTTTCCCGCAATTATGTCGCCGACCGCATGTTCGTCGTCGGCGCCGGCGCGATCAAGCACGACGAATTCGTCGAGCAGGTGGCGCGCCGCTTCTCGTCGCTGCCGACGACGCCGTCGGCGCCGATCATCATGGATCCCGCCCGCTATATCGGCGGCGACATCCGCGAAGATCGCGACCTCATGGACGCGCAGGTACTGTTCGGCTTCGAAGGCAAGGCCTATCACGCCCGCGATTTCTACTGTTCGCAGATCCTCGCCAATGTGCTGGGCGGCGGCATGTCGTCGCGCCTTTTCCAGGAAGTGCGCGAACATCGCGGCCTGTGCTACTCGATCTACGCCTTCCATTGGGGTTTTTCGGACACCGGCATTTTCGGCGTGCACGCCGCGACCGGCGGCGAGAACCTGCCCGAACTGATGCCGGTGGTGATCGAGGAGCTGCGTCGCGCCTCCGAGAAGATCAATCAGGACGAAATCGATCGCGCGCGCGCCCAGATCCGCGCCCAACTGCTGATGGGCCAGGAAAGCCCTGCCGCGCGCGCCGGCCAGATCGCCCGACAGATCATGCTCTATGGTCGGCCGATCCCGAACGAAGAACTGATGCAGCGGCTGAACGACATCACCACGGATCGCCTGACCGATCTCGCCGGCCGGCTGTTCTTCGACACCACGCCCACCCTGTCCGCCATCGGTCCGGTGGAGCAACTCGCGCCGATGGAAGACATCCTGCAGGCGCTCGGCAGCTCACGGGCTCCGGAACACAAGTCCGCCGCCGAATAGCGGCGGGCTGCTTCCGGAGCGCGCGTCGCATGGCAAGATCAGTGTTCGGCTTCTTGTCGCGGCAGGGCTCGGGGAGGAGATTTCCGGTCCCGACCACTACCTACGGCTTCCGCGCAACAGCGACTACAAGGCCTGGCGCAAATTGCGCAGCGAAAGCCGGGCCTTTCTCGAGAAATGGGAGCCGGCCTGGGACCCGGACGCGCTGACGGAAGGATCGTTCCGGACACGGGTGATCCGCGCCAACCAGGAATTCGCCTCCGGCGTGGCCGTGCCGCTCCTGCTTTTCCACCGCGACACCGAAGAATTGCTGGGCGGCGTCACCATCGGCCATATCCGCCGAGGCGCCTCTCAAAGCTGCATGATCGGCTACTGGATGGGCGAGAAACATGCGGGCAAAGGCCATATGAGCCAGGCGATCGGCCCGGTCATCAGCTATATCTTCATTCGCATGAACTTGCACCGCATCGAGGCAGCCTGTATTCCAGACAATGATCGCTCCATCCGCCTACTTGAAAAAGCCGGATTTGAGCGCGAAGGCTATATGAAGTCGTATTTGAAAATTCGGGGCGAATGGCGTGACCACCTTCTCTACGCGCTCGTCCCCAATAAAAACAACAGGTACGGGGCGTTAGGCATTTGAACCTTCTGATTGGAAAGCCGGTTGCCGGCGGCCGGGCGATGTTGTTTTGCCTGCTGACGCTCATGGCGCTCGCGGTCACGACCCTGTCGGCGCTGGCGCTGGAGCCGGTGAAGATTTCCCGCGAGGACAAGGCGCTCGATCTCACCAAGATCGCCGAAATCTACGCCAACCAGGGCGAGGCCTTCCAGGTGTCGACCGCCGCCGGCACCGACGGCATCGTCCGCCGCATCGAGGTGCGCGCCTCCTCCCCGGCCACAACGGCGACTGGGCGGTGTTTGCGCTCGCCAATGTGTCGGACGAACAGCTCGAACGACTGATCGTCGCGCCCCATTACCGGCTGGTCAATTCACATGTGTTCTGGCCCGACCTCGGGTCCGACCGCATCCTGTCGATCACGCCGTCGGAAGGCTTCGCGCTCGATCGCGTGCCGTCCAACGACGCCGACGTGTTCGCGATCACGCTCAACCCGGGCGCCGTCATCACCTTCGTGGCCGAGATCACCTCGCCGCAGCTGCCGCAGCTCTATCTCTGGGAGCCGGAGGCCTATAAGGACACGGTCAACGCGTTTACGCTCTATCGCGGCATCGTGCTGGGCATCGCCGGCCTTCTGGCCGTGTTTCTCACCAATCTCTTCGTGATCAAGGGCACCTCGATGCTGCCGGCGACCGCCGCGCTCGCCTGGGCGGTGCTCGGTTATGTCTGCGTCGATTTCGGCTTTCTCGAACAGTTGTTCGGCGACAACACGCTCGACGAACGCATATGGAGGGCGGGCGCAGAGGTGGCGCTGGCGTCGGGACTGGTGATCTTCCTGTTCACCTATCTCAATCTCAGTCGCTGGCACGCCAATCTCGCTTATGCGACGCTCGCCTGGGTTCTCGGTCTCGGCACGCTGTTCGGAGTGGCGATCTATGATCCATCGATCGCCTCGGGCATTGCGCGCCTGTCCTTCGGCCTGACGGCGGTCGTCGGCGTGGCGCTGATCGTCTTCCTCGGCTTCCGACGCTATGATCGCGCCATTTTGCTGATCCCCTCCTGGCTGACCATCATCGCCTGGCTCTTCGGCGGCTGGCTGGCGGTGACGGGACAGCTCGACAACGACATCGTGCAGCCGGCCCTGGCCTTCGGCCTGGTGCTGATCGTGCTGCTGATCGGCTTCACCGTGATCCAGCACGCCTTTGCCGGCGGCGCCTATCAGCAGGGCCTGTTCTCCGATCTCGAACGCCAGTCGCTGGCGCTGACCGGCTCCGGCGAGACGATCTGGGACTGGGATGTCAGCCGCGACCGCGTGACCACCATTCCCGATATCGCGCTTCGGCTGGGGGCGACGCCCGGCGCCCTGCATGGGCCGGCGCGCAACTGGCTGCCGCGGCTGCATCCCGACGACCGCGACCGTTTCCGCGCCACGCTCGATATCCTGCTCGCCCAGAAGAAGGGCCGGCTCTGCCATGATTTCCGCCTTCGCGCCGAGGACGGCCAGTATCACTGGCTGTCGATCAAGGCGCGGCCGGTGCTGGCTGGAAACGGCGAAATCGCGCGTTGCGTCGGCGTGGTGCAGGACGTGACGGAACAGAAGAACATCGTCGACCGCCTGTTGTCGGACGCGCTCAACGACAATCTCACCGGCCTGCCGAACCGACAGCTGTTCCTTGATCGCCTGCAATCGATCCTGGCGCTGACCGGTCAGGAAGAAAAGCTGATGCCGACGGTGCTGACCATCGACATCGACCGCTACAAACAGGTCAACGATTCCCTCGGCATCGCCGCCGGCGACAATATCCTGATCGCGCTGACCCGCCGTCTCAGGCGGCTGCTCAAGCCGCAGGATACGCTGGGGCGTCTGGCGGGCGATGAATTCGGCATCGTGCTGGTCTCGGAAAGCGATCCCAAGCGCATCGCCGATTTCGCCGACGCGGTGGTGAAGGCGGTGTCGGCGCCGATCAATTTCGCCAATCAGGAGATCATCCTGACCGCCTCGATCGGGGTCGCCTCCTGGACCGATCCGTCCATCTCCGCCGAAGGCCTGCTCAACGACGCGGAGCTGGCGATGTATCGCGCCAAGAAATCCGGCGGCGACCGCGTCGAGCCGTTCCAGCCCGCCTTCCGCATGGCGGTATCCGATCGCTTGCAACTCGAAAGCGACCTGCGCCGCGCCATCGAACGCAAGGAGCTCTCGATGGTCTATCAGCCCATCGTGCGGCTGGTGGACGCCGAAATCGTCGGCTTCGAGGCGCTGATGCGTTGGGACCATCCCAAGCGGGGCAATGTCCCGCCCGGCGAATTCATTCCGCTGGCCGAAAACGCCAATTTCATAAGCGATCTCGGCCAGTTCGCCATCGAGCGCGCCACGAGCGACCTCTCGGGCTGGTTGGCGCAAACCGGCGACGTGCCCTATTTCGTCTCGGTCAATCTCTCCAGCGCCCAGTTGATCAACAGCGCTCTGACCGACGACATCAGACGCGCGCTCAACCGCGCCGGCTGCCCGCCGAAACGGCTGAAGCTGGAACTGACCGAAACCGTGGTGATGGAAAATCCGGAGCAATCGCGCCTCGTGCTCGAAAAGATCCGCGATTCCGGCATCGGCTTGTCGCTCGACGATTTCGGCGCCGGCTTCTCCTCGCTGGGCTACATCACCCGCTTTCCTTTCGATACGATCAAGATCGATCAGGCGCTGGTGCGCGACCAGAGCGACAAGCGCGACGTGCTTCTGCGCTCCATCGTCTCCATGGGCGTAGAACTGGGCATGACGCTGGTGGCCGAAGGCATCGAGAGCGAGGAAGACGCCATCAAGCTCGGACAGATGGGCTGCCATTACGGCCAGAGCTTCCACTTCGGCCCGCCGATCGGCGCCGATGCGGTGTCGCGGCTTTTGAGAGAGCGCTTTCCGCTGACGCGGAAGGGGTAATGTTGAGCAATTAAGCTTGCATTCGGCAAATCCATCACCTTAAAGTTGGGGATGGCGTACTGGCTTCCGCTCGACATCAATGGCTTCGCGATAGACTTATCGCATCTTGAACCATTCGAATTCACCGTCCTGCCGAAGGGCGGCGATACCGAAGCCACTGTCAGCGTTCGGTTTCACGATCATTGCTTTACAGAAACGTTCGATGCGACCAAACATTCCAGCGTCATGACGACAGGTCATGCCTCTTCACATGAACAGCGATCTTTCTCGCCGACACGCTATGAACTGAGCAAGCGATTACCTTCGATCATTCTCGAACTGCCCCAGCGCCGAATATGTTGGACCAGGCAAGGTAACCTTGTGCGCATAACGACAGACGACGGCAAAGTTTACCCGGTGTTTTTTACATTGCGGCGTGCGGGAGGCGGGCGACTGGAATTATTTTTCGTCAGCGCCTACGAATGGACGAGACAGGATAAAATTGCGATACGGGCGAAATGAAGTTCACGGTGGCAGTTGCTAAAATCCTGCGCGGAGAAAAGCCACGCTTCCCACCCAAATAACAGAAAAAGGCCCCGAAGGACCGTTGTCAGCGTCTGGCAACCACTTTCATATCCCGCTTTGCGCGTAGACCCTTTCGGGCGGGGGAGGCTATCTCAGCCAGTTCAGCGCTCCGTGACACTAAGATTGTTTTGGTCGACTGGAATGTCAAGATGTCGTCGTCCGCCCAGCCCCCAGGTCAGCGCCCCTCACCCATGGCCCGCTTCCATCGACAGCATGGCCGGATTGACGCCCATCAGCGCCAAAGCGCGATTGTATTTGCCGTCGAGCATGCGGTCGAAGATCAGGGTTTCGTCCGCCGGGCAGGTCAGCCAGCCATTGTTAGCGATTTCGGTTTCGATCTGGCCGGCGCCCCATCCGGCATAGCCCAGCATCAGCGCCGCCTTGGCCGGGCCTTTGCCGCGCGACATGGCGCGGATGATGTCGACGGTTGCGGTGAGGCAGATCTCGTCGCTGACGGGGATCGAGGATTGGGTCAGATAATCGTCGCTGTGCAGCACGAATCCGCGGCCGGTTTCGACCGGTCCTCCGCGCTGGATGGGCATGCTGCGGGCCGCATCCGGCAGGACGATGGCGTCTTCGTCGCCGATCACCTTGAGATGCAGGAGAATGTCGACGAAGGTCATCTGCTGCGGCTGGTTGATGACGATCCCATGGCGCCCTGATCGGAATGGGCGCAGATATAGACGACGGCGCGGGCGAAATTCGCGTCGGCCATTCCCGGCATGGCGATCAGGAAGTGACCGTCAAGAAAACCGCGTTCGCCTTTGCTCTTGAGCGTCTTAATATCCACCATGATCCCAGCCTATCAATTCATGGTGAAATTAAAAGGTCGAAGATGCGTTCCATCGGTTTTTTTCGTAATCGCTCAAGAACGATCATTTGTGCGGACGGCGTGATGAAAAAGCAGAGTATGACGGGTTTGAAGGCGGCGCTCGGCGCCCTGGCGATCGCGGCCCTGGCCGCGCCTGCGGCGCATGCCGCTGCGAGCCGATGGGCTGAATCGGACGGCGGCCGCATGCGGCTGGTGGCGCTGCCCAATCAGCATGGCGGCTATGATGCGGCGCTGCAGATCGAGCCCGCGCCGGGCTGGAAAACCTATTGGCGGCATCCGGGCGAAGCGGGACTGCCACCGTTGGTGGACATCCGGGGATCCGACAATGTGACGCTCTCCTCAACCCGCTTTCCCGCGCCCGAGATCGGCCAGGACGAAGGCGGGCGGTTCTACGGCTATTACAAAGCCGTCGGCGTCATGCTGGAATTGACCAGCGCGAAGCCCGCCGCGCCCGCTCGACTGAAGGCAGCGGTGATGATCGGACTGTGCAAGGAGATCTGCCTGCCCTTCCAGGCCGAGTTCGACCTCGCGCTCAGTCCCGAGGCGCGCCCGGAAAGCGACGAATTCATGGCCCTCGCCACGGCGCGTTCGGCGCTGCCGGAAACGCCGTCCGACGACTTCGGCATCCATGCGAGCCGGATGAGCGACGACGGAAAGAGCCTGCAACTGACGCTTCGTCTGCCGTCCGGCGCTACGCCCGAGGTCGCGCTCTCGCCTTCGGCCGGACTGGCGTTCGGACCGGCTCAGTTTACCCCCACCGGCCCCAGGGAAGGCGTGCTCGACCTGCCTGTGACGCGGCGACCGGAGAGCGGCCCGGCGGATGTGACGATCCTGATCAAATCGGGATCGCGGGCGATGGAAACCACGCTTGCGGCCGAGTGAGAGCGCCCTATAGTGGCGCGCGAAAGAATCCCGCATAACAATGGAGAGACGCCCATGACCATCGCCATCGGAGACAAGATCCCCTCCGTCAAGCTCAAGGAAAAGACCGCCGACGGCGCAGCCGACATCGACAGCGCCGAGTTCGCCGCGGGGCGCACGGTGGTCATCTTCGCCGTGCCCGGCGCCTTTACCCCCACCTGCTCGCTCAACCATCTGCCGGGCTTTCTCGACAAGCGCGACGAAATCCTCTCCAAGGGCGTCGACGAGATCGCCGTCGTGTCCGTCAACGACCACTATGTGATGGGAACCTGGGCGAAGAGCTCCGGCGGCGACGGCAAGATCCGCTTCTTCGCCGACGGCAACGGCGATTTCGCCAAGGCCGTGGGTCTCGACATAGACCTCTCCGGCGGCGGCCTTGGCTTGCGCTCCAAGCGCTATTCCATGCTGGTGAAAGAAGGCGTGGTGACGCAGCTCAATGTCGAAGCCACTCCCGGCACGGCCGACACCTCGGGCGCGGAAACGCTGCTCGGCCAGCTCTGATATCCGGCGCGGCGCCTTCGCCCGCGTTGGCGCCGCCCCAATCATCGATGCCTCGGCCACTGCTCCAAGATTGTAGTTGACAAGGAAACTTATTCACGATAGTTTCCTAGTCAACAAATGAGGGCTGCGGCATGGTGTCGACATTGACGGATCACACCGGTTACTGGCTGCGCATGTCGTCCAACGCGGTGTCCCACGGTTTTGCCCAGGCGCTGCAGAGCGAGGATGTGACGGTGGCGGAGTGGTGCCTTTTGCGCACGCTCTACGACCACGATAGGCTCTCTCCCTCCGCGCTTGCGGACGCCATGGGCATGACCAAAGGCGCCATCAGCAAGCTTGCAGAGAGGCTGCTGGCGAAGGATCTGGTTGCGCGCCTCGACAATCCCGACGATCGCCGCGCCCACAGCCTGTCGCTGACGGCGACGGGACGAGCGAAGACGCCGCGACTGGCGGCCCTGGCCGACCACAACGACGCCGCGTTTTTCAGCGTGCTGTCCGATGACGAACAGGCCACGCTTCTCGCACTTCTCAAGGCGCTCGCGCAACGGCGCGGCCTCACGGCGCCGCCGACCGTCTGACCGCCTCCTCCAACATCCATGAAAAGGACGCCGCCATGCATGCGGACCGCATCGCTATCGCCGAAACCTGCCTGAAAGGCGCCGAAACCGGCGCGATGAGTTTTCCCGAGATCATCGGCGCCTTGGCCGGGGCCGGCTTCGAAGCCTATCTGGTCGATTATCGCGCCGGTCGCCAGACTTTCTATACCCCGGACGGCGGCAAGGTATCGCTCGATCTTCATGCCGGCGCCTGCGCCGTCGCCGCCGCATTCGACACGACGGCGATGGCGCAACTGATCCGCTGGGCGCAGGCAGGGGGCGCCGATTACAGCTATCTGGCCTTCAGCGAAAAAGCCAAGGCCGCCGGCTGCGCCTTCTACCTCGCCTCGATCATCGGGCGCCGGGTCGTTTATTTCGGCCGCTCGGGCGACATGCATGTGGAGCATTTCCCGCAATAGGCCCTTCCGGATCAGGGCCTGCGCCAGGATGCGCGGGTCGCCTCATACCAGACCTCGCCCTGCTCGGCGCCGGGGATCGGATGAGGCCAGCGCGGATGTTCCGTTCGGGCGTGTCGAAGGCCGATCTTTTCCATCACCCGGCGCGACGCGTGATTGACCGCCATGGTCGAGGCCGTGATCGTGTCGTATCCAGCCTCCCGAAAGCCCCAATCGACAAGTGCGACCGCTCCTTCCGAAGCGAGCCCCCGGCCCCAGGCGTCGCGCCGCAGCCGATAACCGAGCTCCGCCCGCCTTTCATCGTCCGGCCACAGGCAGAACCAGCCGACGAATGCGCCGTCCGCGGCCATCCGCCCGGTCCAGACATGGGGCTCCGTTCCGCGTGGCATCAGATAATCGGCGTCCGGATCGACACGTTCGGGATCGAGATCACGCCCGCCATTGAGAAAGCGCATCACCTCGGGATCGCGCTCCAACGCGATGAAATCATCCCGATCCTGCGGCTCTGAGGGCGACAGCATCATGCGCGAGGTGTGAAGACGGGTCATGTGGGCTCACGCGTCGAGGAATAGACCCATTATGGCCTACAGAGCGCCTGTCGCAAGCCCCGAGACGACGTCACCTGTCCCAGGTGATCAGGATCAGCGCCACGAACATCGACGGCACGGCGGCGAGCGCCGGGATGATGATGGCGGGGTAACCGAAGGCCAGGATGGCCAGCAGCCAGCAGGCGATGAGATTGACGATGAACAAAAGTTTCGTCGCCGCCGGCCCGCGCATAGCTTCGCGCAGCGCCCAGCCGAAAACCGGGATGTTGTACACCAGCGTCGTCATCTCTCTCTCCTTGTGTTGTTAGAGCTTGCAGGAGTTGATAATTGACAGATGGAGCTTAACGGAGAAGACGCGGCGCCGCAGGGCGGATTGCCGCAGGGGCGACGACGTCCTCGTCTTGTCTTCCCGCGCGCCGGGTCGCGCCCCCTGCCCGCTGCGCGGCTCGCAAGAGCGAAACGCTTTCTTAGCCATTCCCACGCCGCATTCCCGTGACATGCAGGCCTCGCCGGTCGCTTTCGACCGCCATTCCGCACATTCCCAATCAGATCGAGGCGACGTTTAGAGTTTGCTTACCATAATTGTTCATTCTGACCCGGTTCGGTCGGGTCGCGGCGGCACAGGCTCCGTGCGTCCCGAAGTGTGTAACGACCCGTCGAGGGCGGCTTCGTCGTCGCGTCGGGTCACGAGTTTCGGGTAAGTGTAGCCATGGCGTCTGTGAGTAAGTCCGCGCGTTCCGCGGCAAAGTCCGATCGAAGCCCTGTCCTCCTGCTCGCGGCGAGCGTCGTGGTGTTGGGCGGCCTGGTGGCCGGGTCGGTCTGGGGAGTGGCGTCCATGGTCGGCGCCATGCACGATGCGCGCCGGACATTGGCCGAAGGACCGAACACGTTTCTTCCATCCCCTCGCCCGGTTCAGGTCGCCGCAGCCGAGGCATCGGCCGGCGAACGCCGGGTGAAGATCGCCAAATTTTCGAGCCTGTCGGCATTCGCCGGCCTGCCGCTCGACCAGACGCAGATGGCGTCCGCCGCCGACCGGCTCGCCCATCAGCGCCAGATCGACACTCAGCTCGCGCTCGCCGAGCAGAAGAAGAAGGCCGAACAGGCCAGGATCGCGGCGGCGGAAAAAGCCAAGGCGACCGCGCTCGCGGCGGCGACGACCGAGACGCCCTCCATGGCGGCGGCGATGCTGGAAGATACGACGAAAACCGACACGCAGCCCTTCAACCTGGTGCTGGCGAAGCCCGGGATGGACGAGGAGACGGCGCTGCCCCGCGAAGTTCCGCTGCCGGAAACCAAGCCTCTGATCGAGACAGCCTCGATCGAGCGCAAGCCTGCCGAGGACAAGCCCACCGCACCCAGAACACGCGACGACCGGCAGGACAGCGCGCGCGAAAAACCCAAGCGCTCGCTGTTCAGCGATCTCTTCGGCGGCGGCGCGGCCGAACGCGGCTGGCCGGGCAAGAACACCAAGGTGGCGATCTACGACGTCTCCAACGCCACCGTCTACATGCCCGACGGTACCAAGCTGCGCGCCCATTCCGGCATCGGCCGCATGCGCGACAATCCGCGCTTCGAACATGTGAAGATGAACGGCCCGACGCCCGCCGGCATCTATCGCCTGTCGATGCGCGAACAGCGCTTCTATGGCGTCGAAGCCATCCGCATGACCTCGATCGACGGCCGCCATCCGAAGAACCGCACCGGGCTTCTCACCCACACCAATCTGCTGCGCGGCCAGATCGGCTCGCATGGCTGCGTCGCTTTCAGGAATTACGAACCGTTCCTGCGCGCCTTCAAGCGCGGCCAGATCAACATGATGGTGGTTGTGCCGGAACTGCCGTCGTCGCGCAACCAGCTGGCGGCGCTTTACCGCAAGGCGGGGGCGTAAGCGCTCGGGGTGGCCGCTCACACTCGACAAATCTCGGCGATGGGCTTTATCCTCCGTCGGACGCGGGCAAGCGACGTCCGACTGGAGGCGAAAACGACCCATGCTGATCGGATCCTGTCATTGCGGAAAAGCCGGCTTCAGGCTGAGAGGCGACCCCGGCTCGATCACCGCCTGCAACTGCACGCTCTGCCGCCGTTACGGCGCACTCTGGGCCTATGACTACGAGGGCGAACGCATCGCCGTCACCGGCGAGACGGCGTCCTACACGCGCGTGGACCGCACTGAACCCAGCCTCGAAATCCTGTTCTGCCCATCTTGCGCCTGCGTGGTGAGCTGGCGAGGTCTCAGACTTCAAGCCGACGGTCGCAGGCGAATCGCGGTGAATGTCAGGCTCGCGCCGCCGGAAGAGGTCGCCGATCTGGCGATCGATCATTTCGACGGGCTGGACAGTTGGGACGATCTGCCCTCGCAGGGCAAATGCGTGCGGGATTTGTGGTTTTAGATGTCTTGAGCGACCATCGCTTGCCACGCTTTCGCAGACACCGACATCCGTTTCTGTGCAGTCCTGGATTTTATGCGAAAAGTCGGGCGCGTGAACGAATGATTTTCCTTCGCGCAGTCCGCAAAAACTGAAAGCGTCATCTTTAGGAAGCTCTAATTCAACTCGTCGCCTCGCGAAACTTTTGTCGAAACAATACGTTCCTGTGTCGGACCCGCTTTTGCGCAGCAGGCCCATGCCCTGAAGCCTTAGCAGGAATTTTCATGTCTCAGTCCGTGAAGCTTGTTTCCATAGGGACCGCGGTCCCTCCGTACGCCATCGCTCAACAAGACGTCGCATATGCCGCCCATCGGGCGTTCTCCTCCAGATATGCTGACTTCGACCGCCTCGCGAAAGTGTTCGAGAGCTCGGGAATACGCAGACGATATGCGGTCCGCCCTCTCGACTGGTATTTCAAAACGCCGGGCTGGCCGGACAGAAACGAGGCTTTCATCGACGGAGCAGGCGCTCTCTTCGTTTCCGCCGCGGAAAAGGCCTTGCAGGATGCAGGCCTGTCGGCGGCAGATGTCGATACGATCGTTACTGTAACGTCAACCGGTATCGCGACGCCGAGCCTCGAAGCACAGATCAGCGCGACAATCGGATTTCGCGCCGATGCCGAACGCGTTCCTGTGTTCGGTCTCGGCTGCGCGGGCGGGGTTTCCGGCTTCTCGATCGCAAGCCGGCTCGCCGCATCGCGCCCGGGAACGGTGGTTCTGCTGGTGGCCGTCGAGACCTGCACGCTGGCTTTCCGCATCGACAAGCTGACAAAAGCGAATATCGTCGCCACCGCGCTGTTTGGCGACGGAGCTGCAGCCTGCGTATTGCGCGCGACTGACGGCGGTATTGCCGAAGTGGAGATGAGCGGCCAGCATACCTGGCCCAACACTTTGGACATCATGGGCTGGAGCGTAGACCCCGAGGGGCTCGGCGTGATTTTTGATCGGGCCATTCCGCCGTTCGCCGCCGACAATATCGCGCCGGCCATGTCGACCATCCTGGGACGATCAGGCCTGACATCCGGCGACGTCGATCGATTTGCCTGCCATCCCGGCGGCGCGAAGGTCATCGACGCGCTGGAATCGGCGCTGCAACTGGGTCAGGGAAGCCTCAATCATGAGCGTGACGTCCTGTCCGATTACGGCAACATGTCCTCGCCGACAGCCCTGTTCGTTCTGGATCGCCTGATTGCGTCCGGCCTTCCAAACCGCACCATGCTCACCGCGATGGGTCCGGGTTTCACACTCAGCGGCGTGTCGCTGAAGGCGGCGGCATGATCTGGTCCATTCTGCTCTTGACCGCGGTGACGCTGGAACGGCTGGGAGAACTCGTGCTCGCACGACGCAACACCCGAGCCCTTCTCGCAAAAGGCGGGCGCGAGGTTGGGGCTGCGCACTATTCGACGATCGTATCGTTGCATGCCGCTTGGCTGATTGGACTGTGGCTCTTTGCCTGGAACGCCCCGCTCGAGACGGGCTGGGTGGTCGTTTTCGCAGGCCTTCAGGTTTTGCGGTTCTGGACACTGTCTACGCTCGGACGGCGCTGGACGACGCGGATCATCGTTGTGCCCGGCGAGACGCTGGTCACGACGGGTCCCTACCGTTTCTTGCGCCATCCGAATTACGTCGTGGTGATCGGCGAGATCGCAGTTCTTCCACTCTGCTTTGACATGCCGATTTATGCGCTGGTCTTCACGCTCGTCAACGCGCTCGTCCTCACGATACGCATCAGGGCGGAAAACGCAGCCCTGTCGGGATCATCACATGCACAGCAGCCCTGACTTTCAGCAGACGACCTCGCCCCTGCTGATCTGGACAGGGTTCATGGCGATGTGCGTCGGGATGTTCATGGCGATCCTGGATGTTCAGGTGGTCGCGACCTCGCTTCCAACCATCCAGTCGGCGCTCGACATCGGTCCCGACCAGATGAGCTGGATTCAGACGGCCTATCTCATCGCCGAAGTGGTGGCGATACCCCTCACCGGCTTTCTGACCCGTTTTCTGACCATGCGGTGGCTGTTCGTCATCTCACTGACGGTTTTCGTCATAGCGTCGGCCGGCTGCGCCGTAAGCGGAAGCTTCACCGAACTGGTGTCTTGGCGGGTGCTGCAGGGTTTTTCAGGCGGAACCTTGATCCCATCCGTGTTTTCGGCCGTTTTCGTGTTGTTCCCGAAGGAGCGGCAGGCCATCGCTACGACGATCGCCGGCGTTCTCGCCGTCCTTGCCCCCACCGTTGGGCCGATCGTGGGTGGTTGGTTGACGGAGACTTACTCGTGGCATTGGCTTTTTCTGATCAATGTCATTCCCGGCGTTGTCGCAGCCGTGATCGCGGTGGTCTCGCTCCCTCGTGAAAAGCTCGACTTCGGCGAACTTCGCCAGCTTGACATCGTTTCTCTGCTTCTGATGGCGGTAAGCCTTGCTTGCCTCGAATTGGCCCTTAAAGAGGCCCCCACCAACGGATGGACATCGCTTCCGATCACCGGTCTTTTTGCCTGTCGGCATTCTGCGGCGCAGCCTTTGTCTGGAAGACTCTGCTGTGCGCGCCTCCGCTGGTGGAGCTCCGAAATTTTCGTGATCGCAATTTCCTGATCGGTTCCGTCCTGAGTTTCGTTCTGGGGATCGGACTGTTCGGCTCGGTTTATCTGATGCCGGTTTTCCTCGCATTCGTCCGGGGCCACAATGCGCTGGAGATCGGCGCAACCATGCTGGTCACCGGCGTCGCGCAGTTGGTGACTGCGCCGATTGCGGTGGCGCTGGAAAAACGCCTCGACGCGCGGCTGCTGTCCACGATCGGTTTCTCGATGTTTGCGGTCGGCATCGCCATGAGCGCCTTCCAGGATCCGCGGTCCGACTATGACGCGATGTTCTGGCCGCAGATCGTGCGCGGCGTCGCCATCATGTTCTGCCTGCTGCCGCCGACACGACTGGCGTTGGGAACGCTGGCGCCGTCCAAGGTTCCTGACGCCAGTGGTCTTTTCAATCTGATGCGCAATCTGGGCGGCGCCATCGGCATCGCAATGATCGATACGATCATCTACACCCGCTCCGAACCCCTCGGTGAAGCGCTGCTCGAGAAGCTGAAAGCCGGAGACACGGATACGGCAAACTTCATCGGCATACCGCTCGATGTCATGGCGGCCAACAAAGGCGCAGTCGACAGTGCTGCGATGGAGATGCTGGAGCCGCTGCTGCAGACCGCCGCGACCGTGCAGGCCCTTAACGAAGCCTGGATGGTGGTTGCCGCGTTGACAGCCTGCGCGATCATCTGTGTGCCGTTCGCCAGGCGCGTGGCGCCGTCCGAGTAGTTGAGCCGCTCGGCCGGGCCGCCTCGCCGGGCGGAGCCATCAAAAAGGCGGGAGCGCCCCCGCTCCCGCCTTCGACCGCCTCTGTATGACCAAAGACGCCCCGTGTTACATGCCGGCCTTCATCTGCACGGCCCAGAACATCGTCTCGCCCGAGGAGTCGTCGACGCCGTCATTGTCGGTCACCGCGAAGGGCTTGCCCGAGGCGTCGAAGGCGAAACCTTCGAGCTTGTCAAGCACATAGCCGTTGGCGGTCTTGAGGTCGGGCAGGAAGTCGTGGACTTCTTCCTTGGCGACCACCGGCAGTTCGCCGCCGAGCTTGGCAGGCTTCAGCTGGTCGAGCGAGACGCGATAAAGCTTCTTGATCTTGGCCTTGTCGCCGATCTGGTTGTCGCGTTCGACGATATAGGCGAAGCCGTCATGGAAGGTGAGTTCCGACAGGCCGACCCAGCCGTCTTCGGCCTTGTCGAGCGGGTAGCGCACCGCGCCCCATTCTTTGCTCGAAGGCTTGTAGGAGACGAGCTTGACGTGGGCCTTGTCGTCGTCCTTCCAGGGGCGCTGCACGGCCATCCAGAGCACGGTGTCGTCGCCCTTGCCGGAGATGGCGACGCCTTCGAAGCCGAAGCGGGTCTCGTTGGCGGTCAGTTCCGCCGGCAGCGCGATCTCGTCCTTGATCTCGCCCTTCTTGTTGACGTGATAGAGCGCATGCGGCAGCAGCTTGTCGCTGTTGCCTTCGGAGGCCAGCCAGAACCAGCCTTCTTCATCCACCGCGATGCCTTCGATGTCGAGCTTCTGGGCGTTGTCGCCATTGCGCTTGACCACCATGCGGTCGACGATCTCGGCCGGGCTCTTGGTCGCGTCGATGGTGAAGATCGACGGCTGGTTGCCGTAGAAGCTGTCATTGACCGCATAGAGCATGCCGGGCTTTTCCGGCACGGCGGCGAGGCCCGAAAGCGCGCCCCAGCCGATCACGTCGCCGTCCTTGTCCTTGGAGACGATCTGCGGATAGGCAGGCTTGCCGTCCTGCAGTTCATAGAGCATGACATGGCTGCGCGCGCCGCCGTCTTCGACGAGGTCGAGCTCATTGGCGGTGGCGAGCAGCTTGCGGCCGGCAATGGCGACTGCGCCTTCCGGCGAAATGCCCGAGGGCAGCAGCTGGACGAATTCAGGCTCGGCGCCGGTGTCCCTGTAGACGGCGACCAGCGAGGCGCGCTCGGCCAGCACGAAGATGTATTTGACGCCGTCGATGGTGGCGACTTCGAGGCCTTCCGGCTCGACGCCTTTCTTGCCGGCGCGCTTTTCCGGATAGTGGCCGACGCGGGCGGCTTCGAGCTCGAGCGCATTGCCCGAGTCGAACAGCACCTTGCCCTTGGTGTCGAAGATGGTGAAGCTGCGGCTGCCGCCTTCCCAATCGCCTTCATTGGCGACCACGAGACGGTCATTGTCCAGCCACTTCACGGCGTCCGGCTCGCGCTTGACGTCTTCCACCTTGCCGGTGAAATCGAGCTTGCCATTGGTCTTGGCGTCGGTGTTTTCGACCGTGGTCGAGCCGGCGGAGAAGTGGTTGACGATCGAGCCGGTCTTGCCGTCGACGATGACGATGTGGTTGTTTTCCTGCAGCGTCAGGGCGATCTGGCCGGCGTCGTTGATGGCGACGAATTCGGGCTCGGGATCCTCAGGCGCGATCGCGGCCAGGCCGGTCATGGCGACATGCTTGAGGCCGGCGCAATCGGCGGCTCCGTCCTTGATCGGCACGATCACGAGATCGCCGGCGGGCGCCTGCGGCAAGGCGCCGTCATTGACGTCTTCGTCGCGCTCGTTCTCGATGGCGATGGCGAGGAAGGATTTGTCCTTGGAAAGCGCGATGGAATCGGGCTGGCCGCCGAGATCGCAGGTCGAGGTGACCTTCTTGGCCGCCATGTCGATGGTTTCGAGCTTGCCGGCCGGCTTGGACTTGCTCTCGCCGGTGTTGACGGCGACCAGCGCGGTCTGGCCGAGAATGGTGACCGAGGTCGGTTCGCCGTCGAGCATGACCGAACCCAAAGCCTTCGGCGCCTTGGCGTCGGTGATGTCGATCATGCCCACGGCCTTGAGCGGGCTGGAGGTGTAGACGAGCGTCTTGCCGTCTTCGGTCGCTGCGATAATTTCCGCCGAGGTCTGGGCCTTGGCGTCCTGGTCGGCCGGCGTGTTGGACGCGACCGGGAAGGCGGCGACGCGATTGAAGGCGGATTCGGCGAGTGCGCCCTGCGCCACGGAGGCGAGCAGCAGGGACAGAAAGGCTGCCTGCGACAAACGGTTGGCCATGAAATATCTCCCTCTTGTATCGAATACTGTTCCGTCACATGCGGCATGGACATGACACGCGGATGACAGAGGGAGCCGTGCGGCGTCGGTCGTCCGAAACGAACATCAAGGCCGTCGCGCGACGATCGTCCGTGGAGGTCGCCTCCCCGAACATTGCTTCGAGATGGAAAGTGAGTTACGTACATCAGAAATTGCGGAAGAGGGAGAAGAGGATCATGGACGGCTATACCCCAAAACCGGAGCATCGCATCGCGGACGAGGCGTCACTGCGAAAGCTGTTTGCTCCGACGCATGATCTGGCGATTCAAAAATGCCGCGCCTCGCTCAGCGAGCATGCCCAGGCGTTCATCAGGCGCTCGCCGTTTCTCTGCATCGGCACGCAGAGCGCCGATGGGCGGGCGGATGTGAGCCCGCGGGGCGATCCCGCCGGTTTCGTACAGATCCTCGATGAACGGACGCTGGCGATCCCGGATCGGCCGGGCAACAACCGTCTGGACACGCTGGTCAACATCGTCGCCAATCCCACGGTCGGCTTGTTGTTCATCATTCCCGGCTTCGACGATACGCTGCGGATCAACGGCCAGGCGATCGTCGTCGACGACCCCGATCTTCTTGCCGGCATGGCGATCCAGGACAAGGCGCCCAAGGTGGCCATCGTGGTGACCGTCACCGAAGTGTTCATGCATTGCGCCAAGGCGTTCAGGCGTTCGCATCTGTGGGATCCGGATCATTTCCAGGACCGGTCGAGCATGCCGTCGCTGGTCAAGATCATCCTGGACGACACCACCGGCGCGCCCGAGGACGCCAAGGAGATGCGCGCGCTCGACGAAGCGCTGGAGCAGGGTTACCAGAACGCATGTATTGACTCATGCGCGCCGTGCGGGCTGCATCGATGGCCCGCATGGCCGATGAGGCTCCCGTGACCTCAGAAGCTGACCCGCGCCATCGTGGCGCGATGATCGGCGGGCCAGGGGGTGACGACGATATCGGCTTCGGGCTTCTTCTCGCCGACGACGCCGGCCTCGAGCACCTTGAGACCCTTGGCGCGGCCGAGGGTATAGTCGATGCGATCGTGATGATCGTCCTTGGCAGTCGGCTCCGACGTGGGCGTCCAGGTGAAGGCGGGCTTGGCGGCGACGTCCGGCCAGGCCGCCCGGAAGAGATCGGTGAAGCCCCAGCTTTCGATCCGCTCGGCCGAGGGATAGGTCACGGCCATCGGCTGCAACCCGGCTTTCACGGCGGCTTCGGTCCAGTCGTGATGGGACGGCTCGTTGAAGTCGCCGAACACGAAGGCGGCGTCGGCGCCGTCTGCGGCCTTCATGTCCTGTTCCAGCAGATCGAGCGCGGGTCCGCGTGTGGCCGTGGCGGCGGCAATCGCCTCCTCGGCCGTCTTGAGGAAGGGCGCAGCGCCGTATTCGATATTGAGCAACTGATAGGGCTGGTACGGGTAGTCGGTCAGGTGAATGTTGTAGGCCATGATCCGCTTGCCTTCGATCACGATCTCGACGCCCAGATCGTTTTTCGTGGCCTTGCCGATCGGGTAGCGCGACAGGATGGCGTTGGCCCAGATCGCGGGATTATTCGCCGACTGGTCGTAATAATAATAGCCGAGCGCCTTGGCGATATCGGCGGCGACCGACTTGCCGGTCGGGACGCAGTTCTCGGCCGTGCAGGGGTCGGGCTCGGGCTTTGTTTCCTGAATGCCGATAATGTCGGGATCGACGGCCTTGATTGCGGCGACGGTCTCGTCGATCGGCTTGCCGGCATTGACGCCGCCGCCCCAGATATTGAAGCTCATGACCGTCAGCTCCATCGCCGAGGCGGAGAGAGGCCATGCCGAGAGCGCCGCAACGACAGCCGCGGACAGGGTGATGTTCATGAGGAGCCTCCGAGCAGCGGCGGTCCCACCGCCCAGTTCAACGTCTTGTACCGCGCCAAGATAACATCAAGACGACAGCGATCGGCAACCAATCATTAAGCATATGCCGGAAACAAATTCGATGTTTTAGATTCACATCATACTTTTCGACGTAAGTGAAGCGGACCTCGTTTCGCTACGGACGCCATGATCACCATTCTCGACTGCCTCATCAACGAACATGACCTGCGCCTCGTCGTGGTGGCCGCGCTCATCTGCATGGCCGGCAGTTGGACGGCGATCCGGCTCTATCGACGCGGCAAGGATGGCGAGGGCGCTGAGCGGTTCGGGTGGCTGTTTCTGGGCGCCACAGCGGCGGGGTCTTCGATCTGGTGCACTCATTTCATCGCCATGCTGGCCTATGAGGTGCCGACGGGTGTGAGCTTCAATCCGGTGGTGACGGTGATTTCGCTGCTGGTGGCGATCGTCGGCGGCTTTGCCGGTCTCGTGATCGCCGGAGCCCTGCCCCTGCGCTTCGCCCCAACTGTCGGCGGCGCCGTCTTCGGACTCTCCATCGCCGCAATGCACTATATCGGCATGAACGCTTATGTCGTGGACGGCGTGATCGATTGGGATCTGGGTTTGACATCGGTCTCCATCGGCTTGTCCGCTTTGCTGTCTTCGATCTCCGTCCACATCGCCAGCCGCGACCGGCGGATGACCAGCAAGAGCATCGCGGTGGCTCTGATGGCCACAGGCGTGGTGCTGCTGCATTTCACCGGCATGGCCGCCTTTCGGATCACGCCGCTGTCGATCGGCGTTCACTACAGCGATCCGACCGCCATGCAGGGCATGGCGATCTCGGTGGCCATGGTGGGACTGATCGTGCTTGGAGCGGCCTTCGCCAGCTATCTCATAGACGGCCAGACACAGGCGCGCTCGCTCGGCGAACTCAGGCGCATGGCGCTCAGCGATGTGCTGACGGGCTTGTCCAACCGTGCGCATTTCACCGAAGAGCTCGAGGCGAGAGCGCGCCGGAGCCGCAAGACCGGGCAACGCTTCACGCTCGCCGCCATCGATCTCGATCGGTTCAAGGAAATCAACGACATGCGCGGCCACGCGGCCGGCGACCGCACGCTCGTCACCATCGCCGAGCGCATGGACGCTTTCAAAGCGGAGGGCGCCCATGTATTCCGCATCGGCGGCGACGAATTCATCGCCCTGGTGGACGACGCCTCCAGGGAGGCTGCCGCGGCGCTTCTGGCGCGGTTGCGCGAAGCCGTGATCGCTCCTTTCGTGATCGACGGCTATGAGCTCAGCGTCGGCGCCAGCATCGGCGCGGCGCGCTTTCCGGACGATGCTGCGGACGTGGAGCAGTTGCAGCGCAACGCCGACCTCGCGCTCTATCGCGCCAAGGCGGATCCCTCAGACAAGATCTGTTTCTTCGACACCGAAATGGACGAAGCGGCGCGGCTGAAGCGCGAATTGGCGATCGATCTCAGGCGCGCCATCGAGAATGACGAGCTCAGGTTGCATTATCAGGTGCAGACCTCGGTCTCTTCGGGCCTCGTCGCAGGATTCGAGGCGCTGCTGCGCTGGACGCACCCGACACGCGGCCGCATTCCGCCGTCCGATTTCATTCCGCTGGCCGAGGAAAACGGCTTGATCCTGCCGCTTGGCGAATGGGCGCTGAAGACAGCCTGCCGCGAATGCGCGCATTTTCGCAAGCCGCTCAAGGTCGCGGTCAACCTGTCGCCAGTGCAGTTCCTGCATCCGGATCTTCCGGGTATGGTGGCCGCGACGCTGGCGGAGACCGGCATGCGCCCGGAATGTCTGGAGCTCGAGCTGACGGAATCGGCGATCATCGCCGACAAGGCGCGCACGCTGGCGACGCTCAAGAAGATCCGGGCGCTGGGCGTGACCATCGCGCTCGATGATTTCGGCACCGGCTATTCATCGCTCGAAACGCTGCGGAGCTTCCCTTTCGACAAGATCAAGCTCGACCGGTCCTTCATGAACGAACTCGAGAGCAATCATCAGGCGCGCTCGATCATCCGGGCGGTTCTGGCGCTCGGCCGCAGCCTCGACATCCCCGTGCTGGCCGAGGGGATCGAGACGCGCGACCAGCTGGAAATCCTGCATGAAGAGGGATGCGACACGGCGCAAGGCTATCTGCTCGGCCGCCCCGCCCCGTTCGAGGAGATCAATCTGCTGACCGACCACGCGGTGCACACGCTGCGCAACACGCTGTGGGAACTGCGCGCCAAGCCCGGCCTGCCGCGCAGCCTGGCGGTGTGATCAGCGCTTCTTGAACGGCTCCATGCCCTTGCGGGCCAGTTCGTCGGCGCGCTCGTTTTCGGGATGGCCGGCATGGCCCTTGACCCAGTGCCACTTGACCTTGTGGCGCTGGTTGGCGGCGTCGAGCGCCTGCCAGAGCTCGCCATTCTTGACCGGCTTCTTGTCGGCGGTCTTCCAGCCGTTCTTCTTCCAGCCGAAGATCCATTTGGAAATGCCGTCCATGACATATTTGCTGTCGGTGTGCAGATCCACCTCGCAGGCGTCCTTGAGCGCCGTCAGCGCCGAAATCGCCGCCAGAAGCTCCATGCGGTTGTTGGTGGTCTCGGCCTCGCCGCCGAAGAGTTCCTTCTCGGCCTCGCCATAGCGCAGCACCGCGCCCCAGCCGCCCGGGCCCGGATTGCCGGAGCAGGCGCCGTCCGTATAGATCTCGACACGCTTCATCAGTCTGCTTTCACTTCCAGGCCATATTCGCGGGCGTGCGCCACCTTCTGATGGAAGCGCAGCTTGCGCAGATATTCCTTCGGATCCTTTTTGGTGACCATCGCGCCCGCAGGCGTCATGATCCAGTCATAGAGACGGGTGAGGAAGAAGCGCAGCGCCGAGCCGCGCGCCAGGATCGGCAGCGCCTCTACCTCGCCCGCAGACAGCGGCCGCACGGATTGGTAGCCGGCGATCATCTCCATGCCCTTGGTGAGATTGAAGGAGCAATCCTTCTCGAAGCACCAGGCATTGATGCAAACGGCGAGATCGTAGACCAGATAGTCGTTGCAGGCGAAATAGAAATCGATCAGGCCCGAGAGCCTGTCGTTCAGGAAGAAGACATTGTCCGGGAAGAGATCGGCGTGAATGACGCCGGACGGCAAATCTTTTGGCCAATGCGCTTCGAGAAAATCGAGCTCCGCCGGAATTTCCGCCGTCAATCCCTCCTCCACAGCGTCCGCGCCATCGACCGATTTGTCCCAGAGCGGCCGCCAGCCGGACACCGACAGCGCATTCTCGCGGCGGATCTGAAACCCCTCGCCGGCCAGATGCATGCGGGCGAGCGCCTCGCCGACATCCCGGCAATGCCGCGCCTCGGGCTTTCTCAGCCACATGCCTTCGAGGAAGGAGATCAGCGCGGCCGGACGGCCCGCCAATTCCCCAGTTGCGCGCCGTCCTTGCGCGGCACCGGCAGCGGGCAGGACAGGCCGCGATCGGCGAGATGCTGCATAAGGCCGAGAAAGAACGGCAGGTCGTTGCGATCCACCCGCTTCTCATAGAGCGTCAGAATATAGGGCGCCTTGGTGGTGTGCAGTAGGAAATTGGAATTCTCGACGCCTTCGGCGATGCCCTTATAGGACATCAGCTCGCCCGCATCATACTGGGTGAGGAAGGACTTGAGTTCGTCCTCGGAAATATCGGTGTAGACGGCCACGGCGGCGTTCCCATGCTGAAGGCTCGGATGCCGCACGCATAGCGCGGGCGTGGGATGATCGCCAGTCCCGCTGCGACACGGGGCACAGGTTTTCGGGGGCGGCCACGCGCTTGATCGACGGCGCCTTGTCAATGTACGTCGAGTGTGCGCACAATGCATGGAGTAAAGGAGCTCAGATATGCGCGGCTTTCCCAATATCGCCGATGACGTCGACGAACCTAATGATGCACGCATGAATTTCCGCACCAAGGCGCGGATCAAGGCGACGATCCAGCGCGCCGCAGCCCTATCCGGGGTGGACGACACCGCGTTTACAATCAACGCCGCCTACAAATCCGCACTGGAGACGATTGCGGCGCATGAGCGGACTTTGCTCCAGCCCGCGGATCATGCCGCTTTTTTGACGCTTTGGATAATCCGCCAGCCCCGACGCCTCAGCTTAGGCAGGCCTTTGATCGCTATCGGAAAACAGTGATTTCGCGCTGATGGCTCAACTCGAAGAGCCTTCGCTTGTCATTGAGCCGCTCGACCCGGCTCGGCATGATCGGGACGGTTTTTCAAGCGGCGTGATGCAGGTTGACAACTTCCTCAAGAAAACGGCCAACAAGCTTTCTCAGGCAGACAATCTCCGGACTTACGTGATGACGGAGGATGGCCAGACCATCACCGGCTTTTACGCGATCAACAGCCACGCAATCGACTATCACGACCTCCCCACCCGCTACGCGCGGACGCGACCGGGTCATGGCATGATCCCTGCGGCCTTCATATCCATGATCGGGCGAGACCAGCGCTACTACGGCAAAGGTTATGGCGGCATTCTCTTGATGGATTGTCTCGTGCGATTGACTCGGGTCGCGGACCAGATCGGCACCGCCATGGTCATGCTCGACGTCCTCGACTGCGGCGATCTCGAACGGACAACGCGGCGGATGGAGCTTTACCGCAGTTACGGCTTCATGCCGCTTTCGGCACAGCCCCTACGCATG
This sequence comes from Rhizobium sp. G21, assembly GCF_014158035.1. Lineage (GTDB taxonomy): Bacteria > Pseudomonadota > Alphaproteobacteria > Rhizobiales > Rhizobiaceae > Rhizobium_E. Next base: position 1,456,173 of record NZ_JACFXW010000001.1, read on the forward strand.
TATCTGCCGATTGCGACGGTGCGATCGATGCTGGGATCCGGCTAATTCTTACCCGTTCACCCAGGCCATATCCTCATGCGTGAGTTCGATATGGCGGATTTCACGGTTGACGGGGAAGTGTTCGTTTTCCTCGGCCATTTCGGCGAGTTCCACCGTGGCGTCGTAGCGCTCGCGGAAGGCTTCGATGATTTCGTTGACGATCACTTCGGGCGCCGAGGCGCCGGCGGAAAGGCCGACGGTGGTGAGCGGCCCATAGGCTGCCCAGTCGATTTCGCTGGCGCGCTGGACGAGCGCCGCGTGGCGGGCGCCGGATTTCAGCGCCACTTCCACCAGACGCTTGGAATTGGACGAGTTGGGGGCGCCGACGATGAGGAACAGGTCGCAATCGGGCGCCGCCATCTTCACGGCGTCCTGGCGGTTGGTCGTGGCGTAGCAGATGGAATCGGCGGCCGGGTCCTGCAGATTGGGGAAGCGTTCCTTGAGCTTGGCGATGACGCCTTCGGTGTCGTCGACCGACAACGTGGTCTGGGTGACGTAGCCGAGATTGTCGGGATCGACAGGCTGATATTTTTCCGCGTCCTCGACCGTGTCGACCAGCGACACCGCGCCTTCCGGCAATTGGCCCATCGTGCCGATGACTTCGGGGTGGCCCTCATGGCCGATCAGGATGACGTGGCGGCCGAGGCGGCGATGGCGGAGCGCCTGCTTGTGAACCTTCGACACCAGCGGACAGGTGGCGTCGAGATAGAAAAGATTGCGCGCCCTCGCATCCGCCGGCACCGATTTCGGCACGCCATGGGCGGAAAACACCACCGGCTGGGCGCGATGCTCCTCGGGGATCTCGTCGAGTTCCTCGACAAAGATTGCGCCCTTGGCCTCTAGTCCCTCCACCACATAGCGATTGTGGACGATCTCGTGGCGGACATAGACGGGCTTGCCATAGGCCTTGAGCGCCAGCACCACGATCTGGATCGCGCGGTCGACGCCGGCGCAGAAGCCGCGCGGAGCGCAGAGGCGGATGGTGAGCGGCGTCTTGGTCATGTCGGGGCGTGCCTTAGAAATCTGTCGTTCAGCCGGATACCGGCGCAACCGCCATATAGGGATTGGCGAAGGCCAAGGTAATAGCCAGCGCGACAAGAGCGGGCAAGCCTTGAATGATCAGGATGCGGCGGGAGACCGACCAGGCGCCGTATAGGGCCGCGACGGTGACGCAGCCGAGGAAGAAGGCTTTCAACTGAAAAGCCATGACCGGATCGGGGTGAACGAGCGACCAAAAGAGGCCGGCGGCAAGAAAGCCGTTATAGAGCCCCTGATTGGCCGCCAGAACTTTGGTCAGCTCGGCTTTTTCCGGCGTATTGCGGAAGGCCTTGAGGCCCGGCGGCTTGGTCCAGAGGAACATTTCGAGGATCAGGATCCAGACATGCAGCAGCGCTGCGAGCAAGACGAGGATGGTGGAGAGGTGGTGCATGCGGGGCCTTTCGTAAATGGATTCGGGTGGAACAGTGGTAAGCTGGGTCGCTTCGCTGTCCAGGTCGTGCGCCGCCCCTCATTTTGTCCCGCCCCGCCGCTTGCGCCAGCTCAGCGCCCCGATGACCAACAATACCGCAGCCAGTCCGTACCAGGTCAGCGCATAGCTCAGATGGTTGTTGGGAAGGTCCACCTGGGTGACGCCGCCTTTGGGCCAGCCGCCGGGATTGGGGCTCGCGTCGGCGTCGATGAAATAAGGTTCGAGCTCATCAGCCGCGACGCCGGCGGAGGCCGCCATGGCGTGGATGTCCTTCCAGAAATAGATGCGCTTGGCGGGCTCGTTTTCCGGCGTCACCCAGGAGGGCTTTGCCGCGAGCGGAGCGCGGTAGAGGCCGGTGATGGTCACCTCGCCCGCGACCTGCCCCTCGGCGCGCCTGGCCGGATCTATCAGCGCTTCGGACACGAAGCCGCGATTGATGAACACGACATGGCCATCGGGCCGGATCAGCGGCGTATAGACGTGATAGCCGACATCGCCGTCGAGGGTCGCGAAGAAATATTGCTCATGGGCGTGATCGAAACGCCCCGTCGCGGTCACGCGGCGATATTCGCCTTGGACATCCGGGTTCGGCAGAGCCCGGATCGTCTCGACCGGGACAGGCGCGGCGTTGCGGTTTTTCTCGATCTCGGCGAGCAGCGCCTGTTTCCATTGCAATCGCTCGACCTGCCAGGTGCCGAGTGCCAGCAGGGCTGCGAGTACGATGAGGAAGGCGGCGATCCAGCCGATCCGCGGGGAACGGCGCTCAGCCATGATCGATCTCGCCGGGGCGCGCCTTGTTCTTGTATTGCAGCGCAATCAGCAGGCTCTTCATCACCCGGAGCAGCCATAGGCTGAGGCCGATGGCCAGCGGAATCCACAAGAGGAGATGCAGCCAGATCGGCGGATTGTAGTTGACCTCCATCCATAGCGCGAGGCCGACCACGAGGAAGCCGATGATCAAGATCACGAAGACGGCGGGACCGTCGCCGGAATCGGCGAAGGAGTAATCCAGCCCGCAGGCCGTGCAGGCGGATCGCACCTTGATCAGCCCGTCATAGAGCTTTCCCTGCCCGCAGCGCGGACAGGCGCAGGAAATCCCCGCCTTGACGGGATCGATGGGCGCGAACAGGGCTTTGTCTTCGGTCATGTTGTGGTCTCCCCTCGCCTTGTCCTTTGATAGCCGCGCGCCATCAGGAAGGCGGCAAATCGCATCATCGGCTGATGATGTCGGCCCAGTCCGGATGCCGCTCCACTTGCGCCTTGAAGAAGGGGCAGAGCGGTATGATCTTCCAGCCGCCGGCGCGCGCCGCCTCGACCGCGAATTCGGCCAGTTTCGCGCCGACGCCCTGGCCGCGATAGATGTCGGGCACGCCGGTGTGATCGATGATGATCAGGCGCGGCGAAGCGCGGGAGAAGCTCATCTCTGCTTCGGCGCCGGCCTCGCCGGTCACGTAGCGGCCGCCCTTCGGTCCGTCTTCGGTTCTGATATCCATGTCGAAATCCTCCAATGAAAAAGGCGCCCGGCATGTCCGGACGCCTCGATGGTCAGATGCAAGCGGCGCTCGCCCCTGATGTCTCAGCCATGCACCGGAGCGCCCCAGCCGCCCCAGATGTAGATCGAGAAGAACAGGAACAGCCAGACGACATCGACGAAGTGCCAGTACCAGGCGGCGGCCTCGAAGCCGAAATGCTGCTGCGGCGTAAAGTGGCCCGCAGCGGCTCGGAACAGGCAGACCAGCAGGAAGATGGTGCCGACGAAGACGTGGAAGCCGTGGAAGCCGGTGGCCATGAAGAAGGTCGCGCCGTAGATCGACTCCGAAAAGGCGAACGGCGCATGCATATATTCATAGACCTGAACGAAAGAGAACAGCACGCCGAGCAGCACGGTGAGCACCAGGCCCTGGATCACGCCCTTGCGGTCATTGTGCAGCAGCGCGTGATGCGCCCAGGTGACCGTCGTGCCCGAGAGCAGCAGAATCACGGTGTTGTAGAGCGGCAGGTGCCAGGGATCGAGCACTTCCATGCCCTTGGGCGGCCACTGACCGCCGGTGAAGCCGACGCGGCTGGCCTGGATGGCTTCGGCGGGGAAGAGGCTGGCGTCGAAATAGGCCCAGAACCAGGCGACGAAGAACATCACTTCCGAAGCGATGAACATGATCATCCCATAGCGCAGGTGGATGGCGACCACGCGCGTGTGATGTCCCTGATGCGCTTCCTTGATCGTATCGGCCCACCAGGCGAACATCGAATAGAGCGTCAGGATCAAACCCACCACGAAAGGCCAGTAGGCCGCCTTGGCGAAATCGACGCCGAACAGGTTGAACGGCGCATCATGCACCCAACGGAACAGGCAGACCGCGCCGAACATCATGACGAATGCGGCAAACGAGCTCAAGATCGGCCAGGGGCTAGGATCTATGATGTGATAGTCGTGATTCTTCTGATGCGCGGTGGCCATGTCTCTTCCCCTCTTCCAGTCCCTCTGACGACTGCCTGCAACGGCAGTGGTCGATTACAATTTCGCGGGCGCCGTGTCCTTTACGGGCGTCATCTCGGCGACAGGCTTCGGCTTGTCGCTGGGATAGAAGGTGTAGGACAGCGTCAGCACCTTCAGATCCTTGGTCTCCTGCGTCGTGACGATCTCCGGATCGACGAAGAACACCACGGGCATATCCCGCGTTTCGCCCGGCTTCAGCGTGATGTCCGTGAAGCAGAAGCATTCGAGCTTGTTGAAATAAGCGCCGGCCACCATGGGCGTGACGTTGAACACGGCCTTGCCGGTCTCCGTTTCGCTGTTGGTGTTGGTGACGCGGTAGTTGATCTGCACCGTTTCGCCGATCTTCGGCGTCACGGCCTTGTCGACGGGCACGAAATTCCAACCCAGCGTCTGGGCGGAATTGGCGTCGAATTCGACCCGGATCGTCTGATCGAGAATGCGATCGGAGGCTTGTTCGACCCGTTGCGTCGTGCCGTTATAGCCGGTCACCCGGCAGAACATGTCGTAAAGCGGCACGGCGGCGTAGGCCATGCCGACCATGGCGGTCACGAAGGCGCCGCAGGCGATCACCACGGTGCGATTGCGTCTCGCCGCGTCTTTCGCCTCGGACTGAACCACGCTCTCCTCCCGCATGGTTCAGCCTCCCGCGCCGGGCGTCATTTTGATGATGGTGATGGCGTAGAAAATAACCACCAACGCCGCCAGCGACACGCCGAGCGCGATGTTGCGGTTACGGCGCGACCGCCTCTGCAGTTCCGTCAGCTCGATTCTGTCCATTCTCATACCTCCCCGTAAAGACCTGAGATCAGCGACACCGCGAAATGATCGAGCATCAGGCACGAAAAGATCGCGAAGAGATAGAGGATTGAATAAGCAAACAGCTTCTTGGCCGGCCGCATGGCGTCGTCGCCATCCGGCATGCGGCGACAGAGGACGCCATACCAGACGAAGCCCGCGCCGAGCAGGCCGCTGCCACGCCGTAAACGGGCGTGGCGAGACCGGTGAGCGCCGGCGCGACGCCGACAGCGGCGGTGAGCACGGCGTAAATCAGGATCTGGTCCTTGGTGACTTTCTCGCCGGCGACATTCGGCAGCATCGGCACGCCGACCGCGCCGTAGTCGCGCATCTTGAACAAAGCAAGCGCCCAGAAATGCGCCGGGGTCCAGAGGAAGATGATCATGAACAGGATAACGCTGTCGAAAGATACGTCGCCGGTTACGCAGGCCCAGCCGATCATCGGCGGGAAAGCGCCGGCGGCGCCGCCGATGACGATGTTCTGCGGCGTCCAGCGCTTGAGCCACATCGTGTAGATGACGGCGTAAAAGAAGATGGTGAAGGCGAGCAGGCCGGCGGCGAGCGTATTGACCGCCAGGCCGAGCACGGCGACGGAAAAGCCCGACAGCGTCACGCCGAAGGCGAAGGCTTCGCGCGGCAGGATGCGGCCGGCGGGAATGGGGCGGGTGGCGGTGCGGCTCATCACCGCGTCGATATCCGCGTCGTACCACATGTTGAGCGCGCCAGACGCGCCGGCGCCGACGGCGATGCAGAGAATGGCAATCAGCCCGATGATGGGGTTGATGTGTCCGGGCGCCGCAACCATGCCCGCGACCGCGGTGAAGATGACGAGCGACATCACACGCGGCTTCAGAAGCGCGAAGTAATCCCGGAACGTCGCCTCGGAGATGACGAGCGGTTCGCTACCAACCAGATTGTCGCCGTCGACAAGCGCCATTGTAATTCTCTATTCCTGACTTCGGGAGGCGGCCGCGCCTTAGAGGCGCGGCCCGCCTTTGGCGTTACTTGATGCGGGGAAGCTGTTCCCACTGGTGGTAGGGCGGCGGAGAAGACAGCTGCCATTCCAGCGTTTCCGCGCCTTCACCCCAGGGATTGTTCCCCGCCAGGCGCTTCTTCGCAAAGGCTTCGAAGATGCCGTAGAAGAAGATCACCAGGCTGACGGCCGAGACATAGGAGCCGATCGACGAGATGCGGTTCCAGTCGGCATAGGCGTCCGGATAGTCGATGTAGCGACGCGGCATGCCGGCGAGGCCGAGGAAGTGCTGCGGGAAGAACACCAGGTTGACGCCGATGAACATGACCCAGAAATGCAGCTTGCCGATGAAGTCGCTATACATATAGCCGAACATCTTCGGGAACCAGTAATACCAGGCCGCGAAGATGGCGAAGACCGCGCCGAGCGACAGCACGTAGTGGAAGTGGGCCACGACGTAATAGGTGTCGTGGATCACGCGGTCGAGGCCGGCATTGGCCAACTGCACGCCGGTGACGCCGCCGACGGTGAACAGGAAGATGAAGCCGATCGCCCAGACCATCGGGGTCTTGAATTCGATCGAGCCGCCCCACATCGTAGCGATCCAGGAGAAGATCTTCACGCCGGTGGGCACCGCGATCACCATGGTGGCGAACACGAAATAGCGCTGCGCATTCAGCGACAGGCCGACCGTGTACATGTGGTGCGCCCAGACGATGAAGCCGACCGCGCCGATGGCCGCCATTGCGTAGGCCATGCCGAGGTAGCCGAAGACCGGCTTCTTGGAGAAGGTCGAGACGATATGGCTGACGATGCCGAAGCCCGGCAGGATCAGGATGTAGACTTCCGGGTGACCGAAGAACCAGAACAGGTGCTGGAACAGGATCGGATCGCCGCCGCCTTCAGGCGCGAAGAAGGTCGTGCCGAAATTGCGGTCGGTGAGCAGCATGGTGATGCCGCCGGCGAGAACCGGGAGCGACAGCAACAGCAGGAAGGCGGTGATCAGCACGGACCATGCGAACAGCGGCATCTTGTGGATGGTCATGCCGGGGGCGCGCATGTTGAGGATCGTGGTGATGAAGTTGATCGCGCCGAGGATCGAGGACGCGCCGGCGACGTGCAGCGCGAAAATGGCGAGATCGACCGCCGGACCCGGCGTGCCGCTGGTGGAGAACGGCGGGTAAAGTGTCCAGCCGCCGCCGACGCCATGGCCGCCGGGCGAGCCTTCGGCGAACAGCGACAGGAGAAGCAGCAGGAAGGCCGGCGGCACCAGCCAGAACGAGATGTTGTTCATGCGCGGGAAGGCCATGTCCGGCGCGCCGATCATGATCGGCACCATCCAGTTGGCGAAGCCGCCGATCAGCGCCGGCATGACCATGAAGAAGATCATGATCAGCGCATGCGCGGTGGTGAAGGCGTTGTACATCTGCTTGCCGGCGTCGAGCGCCGCGCCGTCGTCCACGCCATAGACCATCTGGGCCAGACCGTGGAAGATCTGGATGCCGGGCTCCTGAAGCTCGATGCGCATGGCGAGCGACAGCAGGAAGCCGATCACGCCCGCAAAGATCGCGAAGATCAGATAGAGCGTGCCGATGTCCTTGTGATTGGTGGAGAAGAACCAGCGCGACACGAAGCCGGGCGTGTGGTGATGTTCTTCATGGGCGGCGTCATGATGAGCCGCATGTGCGTCGTGTGAGCTATGTCCAGCCATTGCGATAACTTTCCTCTGCGCGCTCAGTTTGCGGCGTTCTGCGCGACGTCGACGGACTTGTCGGCCTCGACGGCGGCCATCAGCGCCTTGTTGGCGCCGGGAAGGTCGGTCGCGGCGGCGGCGAGCCAGGCCTTGTATTTGTCTTCGGAAACGACGCGGATGGCGATCGGCATGAAGGCGTGGTCCTTGCCGCAAAGCTCGGAGCACTGGCCGTAGAAGATGCCTTCCTTCTCCGCCTTGAACCAGGTTTCGTTCATGCGGCCCGGAACGGCGTCGACCTTGACGCCGAAGGACTGCATGGCGAAGGAATGGATCACGTCGGTGGGATCAGCCGTCACGATGACGCGAACGGTTTTGTTGAGCGGCACGACCATTTCATTGTCGACGGCGAGCAGACGCGGATAGGCGTTCTTGTCGCTCTTGCCGAGCGCGTCGCGATCGGCGTCTTCGAGCATCAGCGAATCGAACGACACCGGGGTTTCGCCGGCATATTCGTAGGACCACTTCCACTGGGTGGCGATGGCCTTGACGGTGAGATCCGGATTTTCCGGCTGCGTCAGCTGGTTCGTCAGAAGCTGGAACGAGGGGATGGCGAAGAACAGAAGAATGATGACGGGCGCCACCGTCCAGACCACTTCGATCAGCGTGTTGTGGCTGGTCCGCGACGGGACCGGATTCTTGCTGGCGCGGAAACGCACCATCACCACGAGCAACAGGCCGAGCACGAGAAGCGTGATCGGAATAATGAACCACAATGTATAGTGGTTGAACCAGCGCACCTGTTCCATGATCGGCGTAGCCGCCGCCTGCAGATCCATCTGCCAATCGACCGGCTTGTCTGCAAAGGCTGAGGACGCTGTCCCAAGACAGAAAAGCGTCGCCAACGCCCCAAGAGCTTTGTTGTTCACGGATACCTCTCCCCAAGCGTTTGATCGAGATCAAACAATACCGCAGAATCCCTGCTATGTTTGAATTTAAAACCATATATCGCGACTTGTCGCAACCTCGGGCTCGCGCGGATCATGCGTCATTTTTGCGCAACATCAAATCCGCCGTGAAAAACCGAATTCCGCAGGGAAAAATTCGTTTTTTTAACCACAGCAAGGGCTTGCCGCGCTTTCGCCGGGTCGACCGAGAGGATCGAGGCTCACCGTTTACGGGGCCGGTTCTTTCCTCTAGAGACATCGGAAGGTGAACGTTTGGCTTGATTCGACACCGAGGTTTTCATGGATTTCCGCGTTATTTCGCGTCTTGCCGCCGCGACGGTTTTTGTTTCCGGCCTTGCCGCCGGATCGGCGGCGTTCGCCCAGACCGCCACCCCGCCGAGTGCGGCCCAGCCGCAGCAGAGCGGCCAGCAGCCCGGCGTGGTCAAGGCCAATCACGGCGCCTGGTCGACCGTGTGCGACAAGCCGGCCGGCGCCAATGAAGAACAATGCGCGCTGATGCAGAACGTCATCGCCGACGACCGGCCGGAAGTCGGCCTGTCGGTGGTGATCCTGAAGACCGCCGACCGCAAGGCGAAGATTCTGCGCGTGCTCGCGCCGCTCGGCGTGCTGCTCCCCAACGGCCTCGGCCTCAATATCGACGGCAAGGATATCGGCCGCGCCTATTTCGTCCGCTGCTTCACCGACGGCTGTTATGCCGAAGTGGTGCTGGAGGATAATCTCCTGAAGGCCTTCCGCGCCGGCAAGACCGCCACATTCATCGTCTTCCAGTCTCCCGAAGAAGGCATCGGCATCCCGGTCGACCTCGCCGGCTTCGGCGAAGGGTATGACGCGCTGCCGTGAGGCCTTGACGCGATATAGCCGACGCCTCCCTTCAATGGCATAATCCCTGCTGGAGGCTTTGATGAACGACATGACCGTGACATCGCCTGGAGACCTCAAGGAGCGGCTGAAGCTGCGGGCGGACGCCCATGGTTTTTCGAGGCCAGAGAATTATGTCGTCGATCTTCTCGCGCGCGATCTCAAGTTCACCGATGCCGAGAGCCGATTGCGCGCACTGGACGCCGCCATCGCAGAAGGGCGCGCCGATGTGGCCGCCGGTCGGACCATGGACATGGACGACGTGTTTGACGCTCTAGAAGCAAAGCTTGCCGGCATGGGCGCACGGCGAAGGTTGTGCTGACGCTCAAAGCTGCGTCCGACCTTCGAGCGATCAACGACTATATTTCCCTGACGGATCCAAACGCCGCGCTTTCCGTCATTCGCCGCCTCAGAGCGTCGATGCGCTCGCTGGGCGATGCCCGAGAGGTTTTCAGTCCTTCCTGTCTATGAGGAGACTGGCCTGCTCAGGCGCGTCGAAGGCAACGACCTCATCGTCTATGAGATCTTCCTGGGCCGCGTATACATCGTTCACGTCGTCCATGGCGCAAGCGATCTCGAGACATTGCTGCGTGTAAAGGGCCCTGAGCGGCCCAGTGGCGCATGAACAGGCGTTGAAACCGCCCCTGCCCTTGCCCCGGACCCCGCGCATGCCTAGTTTACACTCCTGATTCAAATCGTAGAAAAGCTCCCTATGACCCACAGCCTCCTTTCCAAGTTCGATCTGTCCGAAGCCGGCGCGCAGGCGCTCGTGTCCGAGACGCTGGCCCAAGCCGACGATGGCGAACTCTTTCTCGAATATGGCGAGGCCGAGAGCCTGAGTTTCGACAATGGCCGGCTCAAGGGCGGAAGCTTCAACACCGACCAGGGGTTTGGCCTGCGCGCGGTGGCGGGCGAAGCTGTCGGCTATGCGCATTCCGGCGAGATGACCGAAAGCGCGTTGAAGCGGGCGGCCGACGCCGTCTCAGCCGTCACCCGCGGCTATTCCGGAACGATGGCGGCGGCGCCTATGCGCTCCAATTCCCGTCGTTACGGCGAGGAAAACCCGATCGGCGCGCCGTCCTTCGAGGAGAAAGTCGCGCTGCTCGGCGAGATCGACGCCTATCTGCGCGCCAAGGATCCCAAAGTGCGCCAGGTGACGGCCTCGGTGTCCGCCGGCTGGAAGATCGTCGAGATCCTGCGCGGCGACGGCGAGAGTTTCCGCGATGTCAGGCCGATGACGCGGCTCAATATCTCCGTCGTCACCGGCGACGGCGACCGGCAGGAAACAGGCTCCTATGGCATTGGCGGCCGGCGCGGCTTCGGCGATTTCGTCTCGACCGAAAACTGGCGCTTCGGCGCCGATGAGGCGCTGCGGCAGGCGCTGGTCAATCTGGAGGCGCGCGATGCGCCGGCGGGATCGATGGACGTCGTGCTCGGAAACGGCTGGCCGGGCGTGATGCTGCATGAGGCCGTGGGCCATGGCCTCGAAGGCGACTTCAACCGCAAGAAGACGTCCGCCTTCGCCGGCCTGATGGGCGAAATGGTCGCCGCTCCCGGCGTCACCGTCGTCGATGACGGTACGATCGATCAGGCGCGCGGCTCGATCAACATCGATGACGAAGGCACGCCCGCCGCCTATAACGTGCTCATCGACAACGGAAAACTGGTCGGCTACATGCAGGACCGCCAGAACGCCCGGCTGATGGGCATGAAGGCGACGGGTAACGGACGCCGCGAATCCTATGCGCATACGCCGATGCCGCGCATGACCAACACCTATATGCTCTCGGGCGACAAGACCAAGGACGAGATCATCGCCTCGGTGAAGCGCGGCCTCTACGCCGTCTCCTTCGGCGGCGGCCAGGTGGACATCACCTCCGGCAAATTCGTGTTCGGCTGCACCGAAGCCTATATGATCGAGGACGGCAAGATCGCCTATCCGGTCAAGGGCGCGATGCTGATCGGCAACGGCCCCGAGGCGATGAAGCGCATCACCATGATCGGCAATGATTCCAGCCTCGACACCGGCATCGGCAATTGCGGCAAGGGCGGCCAGTGGGTCCCCGTCGGCGTCGGCCAGCCGCATCTTAGGATGAACGACGTGACGGTGGGCGGGACCAAGGCGTGATTGCGGAGTGAGGTAGTGCTGACTGAGTTAGCGGCAGCAAAGCAAGGATCAGCCGAGTGTGTGGCTACCCCCTCTGTCCTGCCGGACATCTCCCCTCAAGGGGGAGATTGGCTGGGCTGACGCGCCGACTGCCCTCTCACCCTTAAGCATGCCGCAGATTCCCCGGTGCTTGGGACTGGACTGTCGCCGCGATTCGATCTCCCCCCTTGAGGGGAGATGTCCGGCAGGACAGAGGGGGTGCAACGGACTCTGCGCCTACCCCGCCAACAGCCACCGCGCCAGAAGCTGGGCGGCGTCGCGCGCGGCGATGCGGGGCGACGAGACGAGGTAGAACGCATCGCGCGGAATGAGCGCGTGAGGGGCGGCCTCGATCAGGCGGCCGTCGCGGACCAATTGGCCGGTGATGGATTCCCAGCCGAGCATGACCCCTGCCCGTCCAACGCCGCTTGCGTCGCCTGAACGTAATTGGTGAACTGGCGGCGGCCGATGGCGGCGTTTTCGGGCAGACCCGCGCGCTTCAAGAAGGTCGACCAGCCGATCCAGCTCGTATCCTCGACATTGACATGGATGAGGGGCGCCCGCTCCAACTGCAGAGGCTCTGAGCGGCGGGCGAGAAAATCGGGGCTGCAGACCGGCACGACCCGTTCGTCGAACAGTTTCGCCACCTCGCCATCGGTCCAGAGACCCGCGCCGTAGCGGATGGCGAGGTCGAGCGTCGGCGTCAGACGCGGCGCGCCCTGAGCCGTGGTCATGACATTGACGGTGACATGCGGATGATCGGCTGAAAAACGCGCGAGCCGCGGCATCAGCCAATAGGTGGCCACCCCGACCGAGCAGGCGATGGTAACCGAATCGGCGGCGGCCTGCAGGCCGCGAATTTGCTCGACGGCGTCGGTGATGCGGCCGAGGCCGTCGACGACGGCGGCCTCCAGAATTTCGCCGGCGGCGGTGCGGGCGGCCGGCCGCGTGCGGCGGTCGAGAAGTCGGGCGCCGACATGCTCCTCCAATTGCCGCAGCGCTTGGCTGATCGCCGGCTGGGTGACGTTGAGTTCCTGGGCGGCGGCCCGCACGCCGCCGGTGCGCAGCACCGCCTCGAACACGCTGAGAAGACGCAAAGGGGGAAGATATTTCGCCAAGATTATAACCTAAAGCTTATCTTATGATTAGAGCTTCCACGCTTCCAGAAAACGCGCTTGCTTGCTAAAAATCAAGCCGTAAGCCGCTCCCAAGGCTTTAAAAAACACCCTACGCAAGTTAATTCCAGAGGATAGGATAATACCAGATGGACGCTCATCTCAGCCATAGCGTGAGCCTGACCGCGACCGGCGTCAACGTGCCGATGCTCGACGGCACGGTGGCTTACTTCAACAATTACTGGCTGCGCGACAACTGCCCGACCTCCTTCGACAGCCAGACTCGCGAACGCACCTTCGACATTTTCCACGAAGCCGACGCGCCGAAGCCCGCCAAGGCGACGATCCAGGACGAAGCGTTGGTGATCGAATGGGCCGGCTCCGGCCATGTGACGCGGCATGCGCTTTCTTTCCTGGCGCTCTACGCCAAGGGCGAGAAGCGCCGCGACCCGGCCGACCTGCCGCGCCGCGCCTGGTATTCCGACCATTACCCGACCATCGCCCGCTTCTCGCAGCCGGCCTTGAAGGCCGACAAAGGCCTCGTCGCCCAATGGATCGAGGCGATGCTGGTGGAAGGCGTCGCGATCGTCACCGACATGCCCGACAGCAATGAAGGCCTCGACGATCTCGTCAAGCTGATGGGTCATGTGCGGCCGACCTTCTTCGGCGAATATTTCGACGTGCGCACCCATATCAAGCCGACCAACCTCGCCTATACCGCCAAGGCGCTGGAAATGCATACCGATACGCCGGCCGAAGACGAGGCGCCGGGCGTGCAGTTCCTGCATTGCCGCGCCAATTCCGTCTCGGGCGGCCAGAACCTGTTTCTCGACGGCGTGGCTGTGGCCAACGACCTGAAGAAGGAGTTCCCCGAGGACTTCGCGTTGCTCGCGGGCACCGACATTCCCTATTATTGCGAGCACGACCACTACGACATGCGCTCGCGCCAGCGGGTGATCGAACTCGACCAGCACGGCGAAGTCTCGGGCGTCACCATCAGCCAGCATATGGCCGACATCTTCGACCTGCCGCAGGAGTTCCTGGACACCTATTACCCGGCCTTCTGCCGCTTCGGCCGCATGCTGCAGTCGGACAAATATCTGATGCGCTTCCGGCTGGAAGCCACCGAATGCATCGTGTTCGACAATCACCGCATCGTGCATGGCCGCTCGGCCTATTCGGCCACCGAAGGCGACCGTTATCTGCGCGGCTGCTACGCCGATCGAGGCGAAATGCGCTCGACCTATCGCGCGCTGGTGTCGGAAGGCCGCTTCAAGGCCTGATCATCCCCTCGTTTCGCCGAAGGCCGCCGCCTCGAAATTCCAGGCGGCGGCGCGGTTGCGAATGCGCCGGAACGCCGGCGACAGATCCGCGAACGCCCGGTCCCATTCGGGATCGGGCGTTTGACTGTCCGCCAGCCGGAAGAAGATCGGCGTCAGCGCGGCGAGCGCGAAGGGATCGAAAAAGGCGCTCTTGATCGCCCAGGCAAACAGGGCGGCGCCGAGCAGCGACCAGGCCGACACGCTGTCGGGAAAGGACGAAAACAGTCCGCCCATCGGCGGCGTCAGGATCAGGAGCACGAGCAGCGAGGCTGCCCAGACCACCGCGCTCGCCGCCAGCCCATTGACGATGAGGCGTCGAGAATTCTGACCGTAGAGAACCAGCCCCTGTCGCGCCGCCTGCCAGGGGTTGGCGGCGCGCAGATGAATGATATAGGCATGGACAAGATCGACCATCGGGGCCATGGCGAGCGCCATCAGCCAGGTCAGCATGGCGGCGAGCCCATCCATGCCCCGCATGGTGACGAACAGCCGCGCGCCGCCGATCAGGCCGGGAATGGCGCCGGCGGCCTCGCGGATCTGCGGATCCAATTCCGACAACAGCACGGGGCCGGTAAAACGGTCCGAGACGAGCGCCTGCGCCTCGGCGACCTGCTCCTCGCCTTCCGACAGCGGGGGATCGCGCAGGCTCTCGCCGAAAGCGGCGACATGCGGAATCCCGACGGCGAGCCGCACGCGCCAACGAATGCGGCTGAGACCGAAAGCTGCCCCCACAGCCCCATCAAGCCGCCCCAAGCGCCCAATAAGCCGCTCTGCCCCGCCACGGCTTCCAGCAGCCATGCGCCTACGACCAGGCCGAACAGACTGGCGACGGACACGGCCAGACCAGCGGCCAGGCGCAACAGGAGAAAGGGCCAGGCGCGCTTGTAGATCAGCCAGGCGCGCTCGATGGAAAGTTCCAGCATCGGCGCCCCTCCCCCGATCCCGCTTATAGACCGATACGTCGCATGATTGCGCGCAGTCGCGCCGCGAGGCCGGTTCTTCCCCAGCGAAAAGGCTGGCGCCCGAGCTTTCGTTTCGACATGTCGACCAGAGCGACGATCTCCGGATGATTTTCGAACCGGGCGATGTCGTAACTCACCGCCTCGACATGCTCGCCGGCGAAGAGCGGACGTCGCGATGTCGGCGGCGCGATCCGACCGTCGAGCGCCGTCCGCGCCCGTTCATCCAAAGCCGAGAACCACGGCGCGGACCGCTCGAAGCGCAAGAAGCTGCGACTGTCGGCGCCGAGGCGCGCCACCGTTTCAGCGATCTTCGCCATATCCGTCGCATCATGCGAGCGCAGGAATCGTCGCCAATAGAGGATGTCGCGGGGTCCTGAATCGGCTCCGCCCGCCTTGGAGAGGATGCGCAGATAGTCATAGATCTCCGGGGCAAGCCGTTCGTTGCGCGTCGCCGGCGCCGCCGGTCGGAGACCCTCGATATCGAGAATTTCGGCGCAGAACGCCGTGAAGATGTCGATCTTTTCTTTCCGGATTTGCTCGAAATCGAGCACGGTCAGCTTAAGGCGCGGCTCGGCCAGGAGGGGACCGAGCTCCACCAGGCAGTTGAGCGCCATGGACGTTTCGGGAGACGCGACTTGCCGCTCGGCATAGGCCGACAACGACCGCGTGGCGCCGCCCTTGACCGCTTCCGCCCAGAGGGACGGCATCAACGACAACGGGTCGCGCAAAACATAGGCGATGCGGACATCGTCCTGTCCGAACAGCGCCCCGAGCGCCAGAAAATCCGCCGGGCTCCAGCGAAAGAAACTTTCGGTCGAGACGAGAATATTCGCGTCGTGCGCGGCGGCGCGGCGGCCCGCCTTGCGGATCGCCTCCACCATCGGTCCTCGGCCGGAGCGGATATCCTCGACGCTGGAGCCGATTTCGTGATGGGCGTTGCGAACCTTCAGCGACAGGACGGGATAGAGCCAACCCTTCCGCCAGAGCAGCTTGCGGCTGCGGTAGAAATTGGCCTGCAGATAGGTCGAAGCCGTCTTTCTCGGACCGACATGGATGACCAGCATGGCTCAGCCTCGCAGGCGCTTGACGAGGCGGCGCCAGCCTATCAATCCGCCCCGGGCGGCGTTGGCGAGCACGACCCGCGGCCCTGACGGTCGAAACACATGGCTCATGCGATCCAGAAGCGCGGCGACGCCGGGATCGGCCAGCAATTTATCCTCCCGGTAGAAATCGCAGACCTGCACTCCGTCGAGAAACAACCGATCGCCGGCGGGCTGGGGGATCAGCCGGTGGCGATGCTCGGCCAGCAATCGTTTTTCAACCCGCCTGAATACGAGATGCCGGCGCGGCACCTTGGTGCTCATACGCGCGTTGGGAACGGCGCTCACCGTGGCGATGATGTCGCGCCGCACGTCTTCATTCAAGAAGTGCTGGAACATCCGGCCGATATTGACGCTGGAAAAAGGCCCGCCAGTCGCCGGCGCGGATCAGCATCAGCCGCATGAATTCGGCGAGTTCCAACGGCAGTCGATCATTGCTCGTCGCGCCCTCCTCGACATGCGGCAGGGCCGGAAGCCCGAGGATCTCCGTTACGAAGACATCGAAGATATCGAGGTCGCGGCGGCGGATTTCATCATAGGCGAGCAGGGTCAGACGGGAGTCCGGGATTTTGACGAGCCTCGCGACCTCGACCAACGGATTGAGAAGACGCGATTTCATCGGCGCCTTGAAATGCTGCTTCCGAAAGGCGGGAAAGGACAGTTTCTGGCCTGTCTTGATCTGTTGCGCCCAGAAGGAATAGAGAAGCGACGCCGGATCGCGCAGGCAGTAGACGATCCGCATCTCCTGTCCCACGACGTCGCGAAGCCGGATGATCTGCTCCGGTTTCCAATTGCGAAATCCTTCCGACGACAGAAGCAGGTTCAAGCCCTGCGCTTTGGCCTTCTCGGCGATGCGGCGGATCTCCGCGACCTTGGCGGAGCCGTCGTCGAGGATGTCGGCGGCGTTGTCGGAGAGGTCGTGATGGGCGACGCGAACGCGTTCGCCCGTCTGCGGATAGAGCCAGCCCGCGGCTTCGAGCGCGCGGGCGTTGGCGTGGAAATTGTGCTGCAGCCAGGTCGTCGCGGTCTTGTGCGGACCGACATGCAGCACGAACATCAGGTGAGCTCCGTGCGCGCGATCTTGATGCCGAAGCCTTCCAGGCCGACATAGTGACGCTCGCGCGAGGCCATCAACTGGATCGAACTGATGCCGAGATCCTTGAGGATCTGCGCGCCGAGGCCGATTTCCAGCCATTCGCTGTCGCGCGCCTGGGCCTGTTCATGGCCTTCGCGGCCATGGCCCAGCTTGCGATTGTGCTCGGCGGCGCCGACGCCCAC
Organism: Rhizobium sp. G21; assembly: GCF_014158035.1. Classification (GTDB taxonomy): domain Bacteria; phylum Pseudomonadota; class Alphaproteobacteria; order Rhizobiales; family Rhizobiaceae; genus Rhizobium_E. The sequence continues at coordinate 1,473,384 of NZ_JACFXW010000001.1, forward strand.
GGAACCTTCGCGCAGATAGACGATCACGCCGCGGCGAGCGCTGGCGATCTTTTCCATGAACTTGCGCACGGGCCGGGCGGCGCTGAATACGTCGCCGGCGACATTTTCGGTGTGCAGGCGGACCAGCACGTCCTCGCCGTCGCGGATATCGCCGAAGACGACGGCGAGATGCTGCATCGGATCCCAGGGAAGCGTGAATGTATGCGCCTTGGCGGGACCGAATTCGGTGTCGACGTCAAAGCTCGCGACGCGCTCGACCAATGTTTCCTTGCGCTGGCGATAGGCGATGAGATCGGCGACCGAGACCTGCTTGAGGCCGTGCTGCTCGGCGAAGGAGGCGACCTGCGGGCCGCGCATCACCGTGCCGTCGTCATTGACGAGTTCGCAGATCACGCCGATCGGCGGCAGGCTGGCGAGCTTGCAGAGGTCGACGGCCGCTTCCGTGTGGCCCGAGCGCATGAGAACGCCGCCCTCGCGCGCCACCAGCGGAAAGATGTGGCCCGGACGGACGAAATCGAAGGCCGAGGCGTTGGGATTGGCGAGATTGCGCACGGTCAGCGTACGGTCCTCGGCCGAGATGCCGGTGGTCGTGCCATGCTTGAAATCGACGGTCACGGTGAAAGCCGTCGTGTGGGCGCTGTCGTTCTCCGCCACCATCGCGTTGAGGTTCAGGCGCTTTGCTTCTTCGCGCGGCATCGGCGTGCAGACGATGCCCGACGTATGACGCACGATGAAGGCCATCTTTTCCGGCGTGCAATGGACGGCGGCGACGATCAGGTCGCCTTCGTTCTCGCGATCGTCGTCATCGGTCACGACGACGATCTCACCTTTTTCAAACGCCCGGATGGCGTCGACGACGCGCTTCTGGTCATAGGCCATTGGATACTCCCTATTTCAAACGGCCCGTCTGGCCCCTGTCCCGCAGATAATGATCGGCAATCGCGCAAGCCAGCATCGCCTCGCCGACAGGCACCGCCCTGATTCCGACGCAAGGGTCATGACGGCCCTTGGTGCGGACATTGACCTCGCGGCCCTCGGCGTCGATCGAAGCGCGCTCGGTGAGGATCGACGAGGTCGGCTTGACCGCAAAACGCGCCACGATCGGTTCGCCGGTGGAAATGCCGCCCAGCACGCCGCCGGCATTGTTGGACAGGAAGACCGGCTTGCCGTCGGCGCCGATGCGCATTTCGTCGGCGTTTTCCTCGCCGGTGATTTCGGCCGCGCCGAAGCCGTTGCCGATTTCCACGCCCTTGACGGCGTTGATCGACATCAGCAGCGAAGCGATGTCCTGGTCGAGCTTGGCGTATATCGGCGCGCCGATGCCGGCCGGCACGTTTTCGGCGACCACTTCGATGACGGCCCCGATCGAGGAGCCCTTCTTGCGGATATCGGACAGATAGTCTTCCCAGACCGGGACCATGGCCGGATCGGGACAGAAGAAGGGATTGCGGTCGACCTCGGCCCAATCCCAATTGGCGCGATCGATCTTGTGGACGCCGATCTGCACCAACGCGCCGCGCACGATCACGCCCGGGACGACCTTGCGGGCCAGACCGCCGGCGGCGACGCGGGCGGCGGTTTCACGGGCAGAAGAGCGGCCGCCGCCGCGATAATCGCGAATGCCGTATTTGACGTCATAGGCGTAATCGGCGTGGCCCGGACGATATTGGCGGGCGATCTCGCCGTAATCCTTGGAGCGCTGGTCGGTATTCTCGATCATCAGCGAAATCGGCGTGCCCGTCGTCACATAGGTTTCGCCGTCGGCCTCGGGCATGACGCCGGAGAGCACCTTGACCAGATCCTCTTCGCGACGCTGCGTGACGAAACTCGACTGACCGGGTTTGCGCTTGTCCATCCAATGCTGGATCTCGGCGAGCGTGAAGCGAATGCCGGGAGGGCAGCCGTCGACGACGCAACCGAGCGCCGGACCGTGGCTTTCTCCCCAGGTGGTGACGCGAAACAGGTGGCCGAAAGTGTTGTGCGACATGAACTGATTTCTTCCGAACGAGGCGGCTTTGTCCGCCACAGCGGCGCCGTCGGCACACATAGAGCGTCATTTCAGAAATTTGAAGCTTTTTCGACGGCCAAAAACGGCAAATCGGCAGATGCGCCCAGAAGCGCCTGCTTGCATCCGCCCCTCCGCATGCTAACGCTTTCCCCGAGAAATATTCAGATCAAGGAAAATTTTCGCCACATTTCCGGGAGACATAAAATGTATCTGTTGATGAAGACCATATTCGTGGGGACGAACATGCGCATTCTGATCGCCATGTTGATGGGAGCGGCCTTCTTTTTGTTTCCGCAGGCGAGTTCCGCCGAAAGCGCCGATGTCGAAGCCGTGATCGACAGCGTCGATGAAAACGACCTCACGCTGAAGCTCGGCGATGGAAAGACCTATATCGCGCCCGAAGAATTCAACTTCGACGGTCTCAAGAAGGGCGTGAAGGTCGTGGTCTTCTATACCGAAACCGACGGCAAGCGCGTCATCAACGATCTGCAGATCGTCGAGTGAGAGTTTCAATCTTCAATTAACGGCCGTGCGATAAAACCAAGAGCAATCGCTCATTTTTAAATGGAATTTTCATGACGGACGGAATCGTACAAAGGTTCAGGCCCGTCGCCCGACAGGCCGCCATCACTGCGGGGCTCGAGCTCGCGGCCATTATGTCGCGCTTCGGCGTCGGCAAGGATGCGGCGGGCGACGGCCTGATTTTCACGCTGCATCATGTGCGGCCGGCCACCGCCGCCGCGTTCCAGCCCAACCGCATCCTCGATGTGACCCCGGATTTCTCGATGCGGTTCTCGTGGCGCTTCGCGAGCTGGACTATGACTTCATTTCGCTCGAGGAGGCAGCCGACCGGTTAAGGGCGTCGCCCACAGGAAAGCGCTTCGCCTGCTTCACGCTCGACGACGGCTTCCGCGACAACGCCGTTCACGCCAAGCCGGTCTTTGCGGCGCATGGCGCGCCTTATACGATCTTCATCGCCAAAGGCCTGAGCGAAGGCAGCCATAGCGCGTGGTGGGAAACGCTGGCGGCGCTGCTGCAATCCGTCGACCGCATCGAGTTCGATTTCGGCCGCGGCAACGAAAGCTTGCCGACCGCCACCACGGCGCAGAAGATGGTCGCCTTCGAGAGGCTGTCCCAATTCGTCAACCGCATCGACGAGGCTCAGGCGGTGGCGGCGATCGATGCGCTGGCGGCGCGCCATGGCGTCGATCCGCTTGTCGTCTGCCGGGATCTCGTCATGACGCCGGCGGAATTGCGGGTCCTCGCCGAAGACCCGCTCGCTCATTATGGTGCGCATACCATCAGCCACCGCGGGCTGGCGCGGCTGGACGACGCGGAGGCCGAAGCGGAAGTGGCGGACTCGGCCGCCTATGTCGCCGAAATCACCGGCCGCGCCTGCCGCACCTTCGCCTATCCCTATGGCGACGCCCGGTCCGTGTCGACACGCGAGCGTGAACGACTGAAGCGGCGCGGGCTGATCGGCGTCACTACCCGTCCAGGCACGCTGCGGGGGGCGGGGTGGCCGACATGCAGGCGCTGCCGCGCGTGTCGCTGAACGGGCTTTACCAAAAGGCGCGCTATGTGCGCGCCCTGGCGTCGGGTCTGCCGTTCAAGCTGATGGGCTGAACGTTACGGATATTTCCGCACCTTCTCCCAGCCGGCCTCCGCCCGCTTGAACTCCACCCGGTCATGCAAGCGGAAGGGGCGGTCGTGCCAGAATTCGATCGACACCGGCTTCAGCCGGAAGCCCGACCAGTAATCGGGGCGCGGGATGGAGCCGATGCCGAACTTGGCGGTGTATTCGGCGACCGCCTTTTCAAGCGCGAAGCGGCCTTCGAGCGGGCGCGACTGCTTGGACGCCCAGGCGCCGATTCGCGAACCCCGCGGACGGCTGTCGAAATAGGCGTCCGCCTCGGCTGCGGAGACCGGTTCGATCGGGCCGCGAATGCGGATCTGCCGGCGCAGCGACTTCCAGTGAAACACCATGGCCGCCTTCTTCTGGCCCAGAAGCTCCCTACCCTTGGCGCTCTCATAATTGGTGTAGAACACGAAGCCATCGGCGTCGAAGCCCTTCAGGAGAACCATGCGCACATTCGGCAGACCATCCTCGTCGACGGTGGCCAGCGCCAAGGCGTTGGGATCGTTGATTTCGGCGGCTTCGGCATCCTTCAACCATGCGCCAAAGAGAGAAAAGGGCTCATTTTCTTCGGTGAAGTCACCGCTTCTTAACTCATTGTCGCTCATAGTCCGCCAAATGCCTTATCATAAGTTTGAGTAATCGGGCCGTAGCTGTTGCGACACATATCAAAGCGAACCGGCGCCCAAAAGGGTCATTTTGTCGCCGTCCTCCGGGCGGCAGCGGTGATTCTGGCGCCTGTCTGCCTGTCGGGCTGCTTCGGCGGCGGCATGATGCCGGGCCTCGACAGCGCCGATCGTTCTCTCACCACCAGTTCCGTGACGTCCGCCTCTCCAGCGCCGACGGAAAAGGAATCGGACGAAATCACCGTCCGCAACGCCGTGAGTTCGGTCGACATGTCCAAAATGGGAACGGCGTCCATACCCTGGGCGAATGCGAGCACCGGCAGCGCCGGCGTCATCAGTTCGATCACGGAAGAAGCGGAAGGCGATTACGCCTGCCGGACATTCATGACGACGCGCCATTCCTATCGCGGCATCTCCAATTTCTCCGGCAAGGCCTGCCTGGTCGGCGAGGGAGAATGGCGCCTGGTGAGTTTCAAAGAAGCCGGCTGACCGCCCGTCGAAAGGAGCGGCGAAGGCGGCGGCGTTAGTCAGGGTGGAAAGTCATGCGTGATCCCTATTCGGTTCTCGGCGTCAGCCGCAACGCCGACCAAAACGAAATCAAGGCCGCCTGGCGCGCCGCCGCCAAGGCGTTGCATCCCGACCAGAATCCGGACGATCCCACCGCCGCGAGCCGCTTCAGCGAAGTCGGACGCGCCTATGACATCCTGCGCGACCCGGACAAGCGCCGCCGCTTCGACCAGGCCCGCGCCCGCTCCTCCGGCCAGAGCACGGCGGCCAAGGAAAAGACCTTCATGGAACAGCGCGCCGAGCGCGCCGGATGGAGGCCGAAGCCCGCGCCGCCCGCGCCCGCGCGGCGGCGGCCGCTGCGGCGCTGGACGCCGAACTGGCGGAAAAGGGCGCCGACAAGCATGAAAGCGCCGAAGATGTGCTCGCCAAGATGTTCGGCGGCAAAAAGGCGCCCGAACAGGCCACTGGCGGCGCCGACAGAAAGGCCGAGCCGCGCGCCGAGCCGAAGACGGAGCCCGACGGCGGCGAACCGAAAGTGTCGCCGGCGCTCGATCTCATCTCCTACGTGTTCAAGCGGTTGATCCGGCCGGCGGCGGCGCCCGAGCGCGCGCCGGACCTGGTGCTGGACGCCGCCGTCAGCGTCGAGGACCTGCTCAAGCGCCTCAACCCGACTGTGACGCTGCCCGACGGCAAGATGATCAGCATCCCCCTGCCCGAGGACGCCCGTGACGGCAGCGTGGTCCGGGTGGAAGGCTATGGTCATCGCCTGCCGGGCATGAAACGCGGCGACGTGGTCGCCACGCTGCGCATCAAGCCGCATAAATGGTTCCGCTGGGACGGCGACGATCTGTTGACCTATGTCGACATCGACATCGAAAACGCCGTTCTCGGCTGCGAGGCGACGGTGACGACGCCGGACGGCGAAACGAAAGTGACGATCCCGCCCTGGTCAGGCTCGCAATACAAGGCGCGCATCGCCGGCAAGGGCCTGCCCAAAAACAAGACGGAGCGCGGCGACCTGATCGCCGAAGTGCGGGTGCTGCTGTGGGACCATCCGGACCAGAAAGTCATCGATCTCATGCGTTCGATGAAGAACGGCCTCTATCTGTGACGTTTTTGTGAAAGAATTCAGCGTTCGCAACGCCAAGCTCGCCCGTGGCGGCATGTCTAGGGCGGGAAATAGCCAATTCTTACATTTGCAAACAATTGATGAACCGGGCGGCGCTTGAACCGCCTGCCTCCCTGTGCCATAGGCCTTCGACATTCGTCTTATGTGGAGAGGTCTTCATGGTACAATCTGCCGGACTGATGATGGGGCAAGCGCGGCGTCATCATGGGCGTCGCCAACAACCGTTCGATCGCCTGGGGCATCGCCAAGGCCATCCATGCGCAGGGCGGCGAAATCGCGCTCACCTATCAGGGCGAGGCGCTGAAGAAGCGCGTCGAGCCGCTCGCCGCCGAAATCGGCGCGATCGTGGCCGGGGACTGCGACGTCTCCGACGAAGCCAGCATCGACGCCGCCTTCGCCGAAATCGAGAAGATCTGGGGCAAGATCGACTTCCTGGTGCACGCGATCGGCTTTTCCGACAAGGACGAACTGACAGGCCGCTATGTCGACACGTCGCCCGACAATTTCGACAAGACCATGCGCATCTCGGTCTACTCCTTCACCTCCGTCGCCCGTCGCGCCGAAAAGCTGATGACCGACGGCGGCGCCATGGTGACGCTGACCTATTACGGCGCCGAGAAGGTGATGCCGAACTACAACGTCATGGGCGTCGCCAAGGCCGCGCTCGAAGCGTCGGTGAAATATCTCGCCGTCGATCTCGGGCCGAAGAACATCCGCGTCAACGCGATCTCGGCCGGCCCGATCAAGACGCTCGCCGCCTCGGGCATCGGCGATTTCCGCTATATCCTCAAGTGGAACGAGTATAACGCGCCTCTGCGCCGCACCGTGACCATCGAGGAAGTCGGCGATGTCGGCCTTTACCTGCTGTCGGACCTGTCGCGCTCGGTGACCGGTGAAACCCACCACGCCGATTCCGGCTATCACGTCGTCGGCATGAAGGCGGTGGACGCGCCCGACATCAGCGTCGTCAAGGACTGATCCTTTTTCGGGAGCGCCTGTGAGCCTCTACATCATCCGCCACGGCCAGACGGCCTGGAACGCCGAGTGGAGGCTTCAGGGCCAGAAGGATATTCCGCTCAACGATCTCGGCCGCCGGCAGGCGGCCGAAAACGGTTTGGCGCTCGCCCGCCTGGAGGCCGATCTGACCGGCTTCCACTTCGTCTCCAGCCCGCTCGGCCGGGCGCGCGAAACGATGGAAATCCTCCGCCGCTCCGCCGGCGTCGACCCAACAGCCTACGAGATCGAAGACCGCCTCAAGGAAATCTGTTTCGGCGACTGGGAAGGCCGTACATCGGCTGAGATTTCCGTCGACACGCCCGACAGGGTGAAGGCGCGCAAGCGACAAAAATGGGATTTCATCCCGCCCGGCGACAATGCCGAAAGCTATGAAATCCTCTCCTGGCGCGTCGGCTCCTGGTACCGCGCCATTGAACGCCCCACCGTCGCCGTCTGCCATGGCGGCGTGATCCGCTGTCTGTTCAAGCTGTCCGGCACGCTGGACAAGGACGCCGCCGCCAAGATGGAGGTCCCGCAGGACAAGATCCTGCGCCGGGCGGATGACGGCACGCTGGAATGGGTGTGATCGGCAGGATCACCTAATCTCGCCCCAACAGATCCCTTGCCGTCGCGCGCGCCATCTCCGCCAGCACTTCATAGTGTGGTTTGCGGGCGCTGGAGGCGCGCCAGTAGAGGCCGACGTCGCGCCAGATCGGCCAGTCGCGAATGCGGGCGAGCGCGACATTCTGCTCCTTGGCGAATTCAGAGCGAACATAGAGTTCGGGAAACAGCGACATGCCCATGTCGATCGCCACCATCTGGCGGATGGCGTCGAGGCTCGTGCCTTCGTAATTCTCCGCGAAAACGGCGCCCGACGCCTCCGCCAGGCTGCGGACGTTTTCGAACAGCCTGTGGCCGCGGCCCAGCGTCAGAAGGGTTTCGCCGGAGAGTTCGGCGAGCGCAACCTCGTCTTGGCCGGCCAGCCTGTGGCCGCTCGGCAGGCCGAGCATGATTTCTTCCCGGCAGATCGGCGCATAGGCGAAACTCGTCTCGTCGGCGGGACGAGGACCCAGCGCGCAATCGATTTCTCCTGCGCGGATGCGGTCTTCGAGCGCCGTCGGCCGGTCTTCGCGCAGATGCACTTTCAGCGCTGGAAAACGGGCGTGCAGCGGCGGCAGAAAGTAGGGCATCAGATAGGGACCGACCGTCGGCGCGATGCCGAGGCGGATGAGACCGCCGAGATTCTTGCGTCCCGACGAAGCGAGCGAGACGATCTCGTCGAGACCGAGCAGCAGGGTTCGCGCTGCGGCGATGACGTCCTCCCCGATCGGCGTGGGGACGATCTGCGAGGCGGAGCGGTCGATGAGGGTGACGCCCAACTGCTTCTCCAGCAGCGCCACCTGCACCGAAAGGGTCGGCTGCGAGACATGGCAGCGCCGGGCAGCCTCGCCGAAATGCCTGACATCGCCCAGAGCGACGAGATATTCGAGCTGCCGATGGGTGGGGCGATAGGGCATTCGATAGCTCCTCTCTATCGAATTCATATAGTCAATCAATTGGCGCAATCAAGCAATGCGACCCATATTCATAGTCGTAACCAAGGAGACCGATATGAACCCGCTGATGAAAGCGTTGCGCGTGCGTCACGAAATCCTTCAGAGCAAGATCGAGGGCGAGATGAAAGCCAAACAGCCCGATACGCTCAGGATCACGGCGCTCAAACGCATGAAATTGAAGCTGCGCGATCAGATCGCCGCGCTGGAGCGCGCGGGCGCGGCCTTCCAACAGGATCGTCTGAACCGCCGCCACGTAAGGACGATCCCGATCAAGGCGTAAGCCCTCGGCCCGGTTCCTTGCCCGGGCCTTCCCCCAGCATACCAAGGCGCCTTGGTATCAGGCTACGCCTGCCGCCCCTCGCCTCCAAAACGAGGGGCGTTCTTTTTGTGAGGCGTCACCGCTCCAACAGCGCCACCGCCTCGACATGCGACGACCACAGGAACTGGTCGATGGGGGCCACGCTTTTCAGCTTGAAGCCGCCGTCGATGAGAATAGCGAGATCGCGCGCGAGCGTGGTCGGGTTGCAGGACACGGCGGCGATGCGGGCCACTTTCGAACGCGGCAGTTCACGCACCTGGGCTTCGGCGCCGGCGCGCGGCGGATCGAAGACGAGCGCGTCGATCTGCTTGAGATCCATCGCCTGCATCGGCCGGCGGAAGAGATCGCGGCGCTCGATGGAGACCGGCTTGAGACCCTGCGTGTTGCGGGCGGCGTGGTCGAGCGCAGCAAGCGCCGGACCGTCGAATTCCACCGCATGCACATGCGCCTTGCGCGCCAGACGCAGCGAGAATGTGCCGCAACCGGCGAACAGATCGGCGACGCGCTTGGCCTTGCCGACATGGGCGACAACCAGTTCGGCCATCGCCTGTTCGGCGCGTTCGGTGGCCTGCATGAAGCCGCCCGGCGGCAGCACCACCGGGATTTGGTCGAACATGACGACCGGCTTATGCGGCTCGACCAGAATCTCGTCGGCGACGGAGATGCGGGCCACGCCCTTTTCCTTGAGACAGAGATCGATGGCGACCTGGCGCTTTTTCTGGTCCGGCTTCTTCATATCGTCGAAAGCGAGGTCGAGGCCCGACGCCGTCAGCTGGATCGTCACCCGAAAGGGATCGGCGCCCGAGGCCAGCGCGCCGGCGATACGGCGGATGGCCGGCAGGCGACCGACGATGCCCGGATGGGCGATGGGACATTCCTCGACGGCGATGATGTGATGGCTGCCGGCCTGCATGAAGCCGAGCATCAGCCCCTTGTCGGTCGGCCTTCCCGACATGGTCACCCGGCGGCGCTCGCCCGGCGCGCAGGCGAAAAGCGGCAGCACCTCGGTTTCGATCCGGTGCTGGCGCAACGCCTGGATCACCAGATCGCGCTTGTAAGCCTGATAGGGTTGATCCGCCCAATGCTGCAGGGAACAGCCGCCGCAGGCGCCGCCCTGGCCTTCCGGACCAAAATGCTTGCAGGCCGGCTCGCGTCGGTCCGCCGACAGCTTCGACCAGGACAGAGCCGTCGCCTGGTTCTTGACGCGCGCCACCGCCACGTCTTCGCCGGGCAGGGTGAAGGGCACGAAGACGGGACCGGCTTCGCCGCGGGCGATGCCGTCGCCTTCCGCGCCGACAGCGTGAATGGTCAATTGTTCTGTGCTCATGTTTTCCGTCCGGCCAGGAGATATTCGGAATTTCCGTCGCCGCCGGAAATTGGAGACGGGCTTACACCGAGGCTTTCCCATCCGCCAAGCGAATTCAGCCATACGGACATATCCACGGCGGTTTTCTCGGCCAGTCGCTTGTCGCGCACGATGCCGCCCTTGCCGACGCCGTCGCGACCGACCTCGAATTGCGGCTTGACCAGCAGCAGGCACCAGGCCCCCGGCGCGGCGAGATCGAGCGCCGGCGGCAGCGCGAGCCTCAGCGAAATGAAGGAAACGTCGGAAACGACGGCGCCGATCAAACGCCCGCCGAGTTGCGCCGCCTCGAGCGCGCGGGCGTTGACGCCTTCGAGATTGGTCACGCGGGGATCGTCCGCGATGCGCGGATCCATCTGCCCATGACCGACATCCACGCCGATGACATGGCGCGCGCCTTCCTCGAGCAACACTTGGCTGAAGCCGCCCGTCGAGGCGCCGATGTCGAGGCAATCGAGGCCCGCAGGCGTGAGCCCGAAGGCGTCCAACCCCGCCTTGAGCTTGAGGGCCGCGCGGGAGACATAGGCGCGGGCGGGATCGTCGACGGTGATCTCCGCCTCATCGGACACCAGAGCGCCCGGCTTGGCGACGATCGCGCCATCCACGGCGACCGCCCCGCGTTTGACGGCGTCGGCGGCGCGGGAGCGGCTGTCGAACAGGCCGCGTTCGATGAGAAGTTGGTCGAGGCGCATCTATGAACCTGTGGCGTTGGTCGACATCGATCCTGGCGCTCATCGATGTCGGTGAAAGCAGGCAGATACACGCTCGAACTTTTCGACGCTACAATTTTGCGGCGCCGGCCCGTCGTTCGCAATGTCTTCAGCAAACTTCTTTCGTCAGCCCACCCTTAGATAAGCGCCCATTAATTTGTTACCGCTAAATCTAACGGCCGTTGAAATTCTTTGCAAATGCAGGATGGTTCGCGTCACGAGCCATCGAACAAGGGGCCGGGAATGAAGAGACCATCTGTCAAAACCGCGATGATCGGCATGCTGTGCGCCATCATGGCGTCCGTCGCCACCCTTTCGGCGGTGTCGCTGTCCAGTGTGTCCTCGTTAGGCGCTGCGACGGAAACGATCGGCAATTACTGGTTTGAACGGTTGCTGACGGCGCGGGAGATCAAGGGCGCCTTCGCGAATGTCCGCTTGGTGCTGGCGCGTCATGCGATGATCGTCAACACCAGCGACTTCGAAGCGGAACAGAAAAACTACAGCGAGGCGCAAGCGGCGCTGGACAAGGCGATAGCCGCCTATGAGGCCGGCGCGCGCACCGAAGAGGGTCGAGCGCTGATCGCCGACATCAAACCGCTGATCGCCGATTATTACGCCGCTGCGGCGGATTTCGCCGAATTGATCAAGAACGACAAGAAATCCCAGGCTTTCCCGGTCTTTAAGACGGCGTTGAAGCCGAGGGCGGACGCGGTCAACGAAAAGATCGGCCAACTCGTCGACTTCATCGCCATGAGCGCCAAGCAGAACGTCGACGGAGCCAATGACGCCGCCCGCTCCGCATTCGCCTGGACGTCGGCAATCGCCCTGGCCGCCTTGGCCATGGCCGCCGCCGGCATCTATTTCGCTGTTTTCGGGGTCGCCAATCCCATCCAGCGGATTACCGTGTCGATGCGCAATCTCGCGGGCGGCGACGCGGTGTCCGAGATTCCCTTTGCAGGCCGCGCCGACGAAATCGGCGCCATGGCGGGCGCAGTCGAAGTGTTCCGCCAGAACGCCATCAACAATCGCCGGCTCGAAGAGGAAGCTTCCGCCAACCGCAACCAGACGGAGCAGGCTCGTCTCGCAGAACAGCAGCGCATCGCCCGGGAAGCCGAGCAGTTGCGCATCGCCACATCGACGCTCGGCGAGAGCCTGAAGCGCCTCGCCTCCGGCGACCTGACCTGCCGGATCGAGACCGCGTTCGCCGCCGAATATGAAAGCCTGCGCGGCGACTTCAACGCCACGGTCCAGCAGCTGTCGCAAGCAATCTCTTCCGTGTCGATCGCGGTGCGGAATATGGACAGCGGCACCCGTGAGATTTCCTCCGGCGCCTCCGATCTCTCCAAGCGCACCGAACAGCAGGCCGCGTCGCTCGAGGAGACCGCAGCCGCGCTCGATCAGATCACCGCCAACGTGTCGAGCTCCAGCAAGATGACCGACGAGGCGCGCGGCGTGGCGCAGTCGGCCAATCAGAGCGCTGCGCAATCGGCGCAGGTGGTGGCGCATGCCGAAGAGGCCATGCAGCGCATCGAGCAATCGAGCCAGCAGATCTCCAACATCATCGGCGTGATCGACGAGATCGCGTTCCAGACGAACCTGCTCGCGCTGAACGCCGGCGTCGAGGCGGCGCGGGCCGGCGAGGCCGGCAAGGGTTTCGCCGTCGTCGCCCAGGAAGTGCGCGAGCTTGCCCAGCGCTCGGCCCAGGCCGCCAAGGAAATCAAGGGCCTGATCCAGAACTCGACCTCGGAAGTGGAAAGCGGCGTCAAGCTGGTGCGCGACACCGGCGAGGCGTTGAAAACCATCGGCGGCTATATCGGCACGATCAACCGCCATATGGAATCCATCGCCACCTCGGCGCGGGAACAATCGACCGGCCTGGCCGAAGTCAACGTCGCCGTCAACCAGATGGACCAAACGACGCAGCAGAATGCGGCGATGGTGGAACAGTCGACGGCCGCCGCCGCGTCGCTTGCCCAGGAGGCCGGCAAGCTGCGCGACCTCGTCGCCCAGTTCCGCCTGGAGCATGGCGCGGCCGTGCAGACGGCGGCGCTGCGGCAGACGGCGACAGCCATGGCGCGGCCCGTTGCGGCGCCCCGCCCCGTCGCCGCCCGCCCGGCTCCGGCTCGCGCCGCCGCCAAGGCCGTGTCGCACGGCAATGCGGCGATCAAGGACGAGTGGGAAGAGTTCTGAGTTCACCCATCACGCGACTTCACGACATGGCGCGGGGCTCGGGTCCCGCGCCATGCTTTTTCGCGGCCGTGACTCGGCGGTGTTGCAAGGCCGTCGCGCCTAGCGCACGAAAGCTGATCATGTGCAATTTTATATTGTTTTTACAATAATTTGCTCGGTTAGCAAGAAAAGTAAATTCACATGACGAACCAACTATTCCTTAATTTTCTATGGTTATTACTTAGTCAGTTTTGACAGGGCTTGCGCTTTGTCAAGCAAGTCATTCGTGTTGGGGCGGAGCCATCGTGAAATCCATCATCAATTCTCTTCCGTTGTCGGTGCAGATCATCGGCAGCGTCGCAGCCGTTCTGGTTCTCGTCGGCGCGGCCAATCTCGCCTATGAGATTTCGCAGCAAAACGCGTCGATCGAAGAAAACGCTCAAAAGCGTGGGAACGCGGCGTTGGACATGCTCGAATCCGTGCATGTCAGCGCCATGCTGAACCGGGACAAGGTGGCGGACGGCGACCCCGCGATCGGCACGCTCGACGGCACGATGGAACGCTTCTCGTCACAGAGCCAGGGCGTCGATCTGTGGCTGGTGATGGGTCGAAGATCGTCGCCTTCCAGAAATCCGAAGGCGCCGAAGAAGTCGAGGGGCCGAAAGACGCCGTCGACGAAAAGACGATTTCGGACAAATCCCCACAAGTCACGGTCACAGGCGACCATATGCGCATCACCCGCCCAGTCATTCTGGGCCAGGGCTCGGCCGCCGACCCGGCCTGCGCCGCCTGTCACACCGCCAAGATGAACATTCAGGCCGGCGAAATCGTCGGCGCCTATAGCGCCGCGGTCGACCTGGCGCCCGATCGGGCGGCCGTGTTCGCCGCAATCAAAGCAAAGCTTGCGATCGGCTTCGCGGTTCTGGCCGTGGCGCTCGGCGCCATAACCGTTCTGCTGCGGCTGACCGCGATCCGTCCGTTGCGCAGACTCGCCGACGCCACCGAACATCTCGCCAAGGGCGACATTTCCGTGGATGTGGACGGCCAGAACCGCTCCGACGAAATCGGAGCCATGGCGCGTGCGCTCGACGTGTTCCGCGACGCCTTCCAGCGCAATCGAAAACTCGAGTCCGAGGCGGAGGGAAATCGTCAACTGATGGAGCGCAATCGCCTGGAGGCGCAGGCTCGCGCCGAAGCGGACGCGGCCGCTCGACTGAAGCAGGCGACGTCGGGTCTCGCCGGCGGCCTCAGGCGTCTCGCCGATGGCGATCTGGCCTTTGAACTCACCGAACCCTTCTCGCCCGATTTCGAACCGCTGCGCCACGACTTCAATTCGTCGATCAAGCAACTCGGCGACGCGCTGTCTGCGATCCAGGCGAGCGTCGGCGTCATCGACGCCGGTTCGCGCGAAATCGCCACCGGCGCCGCCGACCTCGCCAAGCGCACGGAATCGCAGGCGGCCTCCCTGGAAGAGACCACGTCCGCGGTCGAGCAGATCACCGTCAACGTCTCCAATTCGACTCATCTGACCCAGGAAGTGCTGGACGAAGCGACGGTGGCCAACACCGACGCCGGCAAGTCGGGCGCGATCGTCGCCAATGCCGAAGCCGCGATGCAGCGCATCGAAGACTCCTCGGGCAAGATCGCCAGCATCATCAGCGTGATCGATGAAATCGCCTTCCAGACCAATCTTCTGGCGCTGAACGCCGGTGTCGAAGCGGCGCGGGCCGGCGAAGCCGGCAAAGGCTTCGCGGTGGTGGCTCAGGAAGTGCGCGAACTCGCCCAGCGTTCCGCCAACGCCGCCAAGGAGATCAAGGGGCTCATCCAGAACTCGTCCAACGAAGTCGGCAACGGCGTGAAACTGGTGCGCGACGCCGGCGCCGCGCTCAACGCCATCGGCGGACATATCCAGACGATCAACCGCAAGATGGAGGAAATCTCCACCGCCTCGCGCGAACAGTCGATCGGGCTCAAGGAAGTCAACGCCGCCGTCTCGACGATGGATCACTCGACCCAGCAGAACGCCGCCATGGTCGAACAATCGAGCGCCGCAGCCGCCACGCTCGCCCAGGAGGCGGCCAAGCTGCGCGATCTCGTCGCGCGGTTCTCGCTGACCCAGGGGTCGAACCCCGCCAGCCTGCTGCGTCAGACCGCTTCGCGCATGGCGAGCCCGACCTTCGGCGCCCCGCAACGGAGCCGCAGCGCGGCGTCGCGGCCGGCAAGCGGCAACCTTGCGGCAAAGGACAACTGGGAAGAATTCTGACCGGCGCTCCCTGCCCCAAAACGCCTCCCCCGGACGGTCCGCCGTCCGGGGGTTTCATTTTGAACGCTGGTCAATTCGTCGATCCTCGGCCATAATCGTCGCGTCACAAGGAGCCCGCCCATGTCCTTCTTTCCCGGCCACGACCCCGAGCCCGGCGATGCGCATGCCGTCGATCAGGTCGAACTGCTGATCGTTCCGCGCTCCTCGGACATCGGCAGTTTCGAAGTGCGCCGGGCGCTGCCCTCCGCCAAGCGTCGCATGGTGGGGCCTTTCATCTTCTTCGACCGCATGGGGCCAGCCTTGTTGCGCGCCGGCCAGGCGATGGATGTTCGGCCGCATCCGCATATCGGACTGTCCACCGTCACCTATCTGTTCGACGGCGAGATCCATCATCGCGACAGCCTGGGCACCGGCATGGTGATCAAGCCGGGCGACATCAACCTGATGACGGCCGGGCGGGGAATCACCCATTCGGAGCGGACGCCGGACAAACTGCGGGGCAAGCCCTTCTCGATCTCCGGCCTGCAGACCTGGCTGGCGCTGCCGGAAAGCCATGAAGAAATCGATCCGGTGTTTGCCCATACCAGCGTCGACGCGCTGCCGACATTCGAAGACGGGGCGACGCGCGGCCGGGTGGTCATCGGCGGCTGGGAAGGCCTCGTCTCGCCGGTGAAGACGCCGACCGACACCCTCTATGTCGACCTGACGATCGGGGCAAACGAGACTTGCCCCTTCCCCGCCGGCGCCGAAGAACGCGCGGCCTATGTGCTCGAAGGGTCTGTATTCATCTCGGGCATAGAACATCCCGCCGACCAGTTGCTGGTGTTCCGGCCCGGAGATGCGATCGACCTCACAGCGGGCCCGACGGGTTGCCACATCATGCTGTTCGGCGGCGAGACCATGCCGCAAAAGCGTTATATCTGGTGGAATTTCGTCTCCTCCTCCAAGGAGCGGATCGAGCAGGCCAAGGAAGAATGGCGCACGGGCAAATTCGACATCGTGCCCGGCGACGAAGAAGAATTTATTCCTCTTCCCGCATCATGAACGGACGAATGCCGGCATAGCTTGGCGAATGCGCCGGAAAGGTCTAGTATCCGCCGATGGACGCCTCATTTTCAGCGTTGTTTGCTGTTGAAAAAGGCGCAAAGAGCGATAATAAGGCCGGCTCGAACTTTGTCCGGTGACAGGATCAGCCCGTGAACGCATTGCCCCAGACGCCGCTCCTCGACAAGGTCAGCTTTCCGGCCGATCTGCGCAAACTCGACGACAAGGAGATGCCGCAGCTCGCCGCCGAACTGCGCGTCGAGATGATCGACGCGGTGTCCAAGACCGGCGGCCATCTCGGGGCCGGGCTCGGCGTGGTCGAGCTGACGATCGCGCTTCACAAAGTGTTCGACACGCCCGACGACCGCATCATCTTCGATGTCGGCCATCAGTGCTATCCGCACAAGATCCTCACCGGCCGGCGCGAGCGCATCCGCACGCTCCGTCAGAAGAACGGTCTGTCCGGCTTCACCAAGCGGGCGGAAAGCGAATATGATCCGTTCGGCGCGGCGCATTCCTCGACCTCGATTTCCGCTGGGCTGGGCATGGCGGTGGCCGCGGATCTCGATGGCCGCAGGCGAAATGTCATCGCCGTGATCGGCGACGGCGCGCTGTCGGGCGGCATGGCGTTCGAAGCGCTCAACAATGCCGGATCGCTCGACGCCCGGCTGATCGTCATCCTCAACGACAACGACATGTCGATCGCGCCGCCGACAGGAGCGATGAGCGCCTATCTCGCCCGCCTCGCCTCGGGTCGCACCTATCTCGGCTTCCGCGAACTCGGCAAGAAGCTCACCGCCTATCTCGGCAAGAAGGTCGACCGCGCCATCACCCGCGCGGTGGAGCATGCCCGCGGTTATGTGACCGGCGGCACGCTGTTCGAAGAGCTCGGCTTCTACCATATCGGCCCGATCGACGGTCATTCCTTCGATCACCTGCTGCCGGTGCTGCGCAATGTGCGCGACAATTCCACCGGCCCGGTGCTGATCCATGTCGTCACGCAGAAGGGCAAGGGCTATGCCCCCGCCGAGGCCGCCGCCGACAAATATCACGGCGTCAACAAATTCGACGTCATCACCGGCGCCCAGGCCAAAGCCAAGCCGAATGCGCCGTCCTACACTTCGGTCTTCGCCGATGCGCTGATCCAGGAGGCCGAACACGATTCGAAGATCGTCGGCATCACCGCCGCCATGCCGACCGGCACCGGCCTCGACAAATTCGGAGAGCTGTTTCCCAAGCGCTGTTTCGATGTCGGCATCGCCGAACAGCACGCCGTGACTTTCGCGGCCGGCCTCGCGGCGGACGGCTACAAGCCGTTCACCGCGCTTTATTCGACTTTCCTGCAGCGCGCCTATGACCAGGTGGTGCATGACGTGTCGATCCAGTCGCTGCCGGTGCGCTTCGCGATCGACCGCGCCGGCTATGTCGGCGCCGATGGTCCGACCCATGCCGGATCGTTCGACACGACCTTCCTCGCCACACTGCCGGGCATGGTGGTGATGGCCGCCGCCGACGAAGCTGAGCTGAAACATATGGTGCGCACCGCCGCCGCCTATGACGACGGCCCGATCTCCTTCCGCTATCCGCGCGGCGAAGGCGTCGGCGTCGATCTTCCGGAGCGCGGCGAGATCCTGCAAATCGGCAAGGGTCGGGTCGTCAAGCAGGGTTCGAAAGTGGCGCTGCTTTCCTTCGGCACCCGCCTTTCCGACTGTCTTATGGCGGCGGAAGATCTCGACGCGGCAGGACTGTCGACGACCGTGGCCGACGCCCGCTTCGCCAAGCCTTTGGATCTTGAGCTGATCCGGCAGCTGGCGCGGCATCACGAGGTGCTCGTGACGGTGGAGGAAGGCGCGATCGGCGGTTTCGGCGCACATGTGCTGCATGCGCTGGCGACCGAAGGCCTGCTCGACGGCCGCCTCAAGGTGCGGCCGCTGGTGATGCCCGACATTTATATGGACCAAGCCAAGCCGGAGGCGATGAATGCGTATGCGGGTCTCGACCGCAAGGGCATCGTGAGCGCGGTGTTTTCGGCTCTCGGCCGCGAGATGGCCGAACGCCTCGCCTGAGCGGAGACGGCAACGCGCCGTCAAATGGGGCGCCTGCCCCATTCTTGCCCGACTATGGTGAAATTTGGGATGCGCATCGCACGTTTCGATGCGCCGATCGTCGCTCGACGACCCCTTGCCGTCGCTTTGCCGACCGCTTTTCAGCAGACTGAACGAGGATGAACATCGGAATGAACATTTGCAGAATGGCAGCCTTGGCCGCCAGTCTCCTCGCGCCTTTGTCGGCCCACGCCATCGACCAGAAAATGCTCAGCCAGATCAAGCGCCTGGCGCCACGCGACCAACTGGAGCAGCGCTGCGACACGGAAGGCATGGCCAAGGTGAAAGGCGACAAGGTGATCGCCTACACTTTTTCGGACCCGCATTACCGCAAAGCCCATATCGACGCCCCCGGCGCCGTTTTCCGCCGCAACGGCGAATGGTACCGGCTGTCCTATAGCTGCACCACCAGCCCCGATCATGTCGCGGTCATCAGCTTCAAATACAAGATTGGAAGCAGGGTTCCACGGGAGGAGTGGGAGCAGTATCAGCTTTATGATTGAGAAGGATCTGCCGGTCGCGGAGCTTCTTGCGGACACGCCGGCAAGCGTGGCATAATTCCTGGACGGAGAAAAACGATGCCGCGCAGTGACAATCTCGGCCCTCAGTTGGAAAACTATGTGGCTGACCTCGTGAAGTCAGGACGCTACACATCCCGGAGCGACGTTCTCAGGGAGGGTGTTCGTTTGCTCGAAGAACGCGACACTCGGCTGAGCGCCCTGGACGCGGCAATCGCTCGTGGCCTGGCCGACGCCGACGCTGGGCGGGTTAAATCCGTTGACAATGTTGCGGACCGCCTGAGCGAGAAATACGTCTAGAGACGTTTAGCGAGAGCCCCTCATCCCCCAGCCGGATTTTCACGCTCAAACGATCAACCCGGATTGGCTGCAGGATCGTTGTAGTTCAGGATCAGCACATCGAGATCCTTCTCCGGCCAGAAGTCCGTCGCTTTCATCTCAAAGGTCGTCGGGCCGATCTTCTTGACGCCGGTTCCGCAGAAGCTGACGTAGTTGTCGGTCGAGCCCTTGTCGACGATGAGGGTGAAATCCTTGATCGGCCCGGCCCAGTTGGCGCCGGTGGTCAGGACGTAGGAAATCCAGGATTCATAGTGGTAGGCTTTGCCGTCCATCATGGCTTTCAGCGATTTCTGCGCTGCGCACGAAAGCGTCGTCGACGCAGTATTTGGCCTTGTATTCCTCGTAATACTGGCCCTTGGGCTCACGATTTTCATCGAGAAACGCCGGCTGCACCGTGCCGCCGACGCTGGGTTTGTAGGTGTGGGAGACCTTGATGTCGACTCCCGGCTCATAGCGCGCGCGCCAGTAATAGGCGGATTTCAGCGTCCAGACCGGAATGTAATGGGTCTCTTCGCCATTGCCCTGGTCCCAGCTGTCGATGCGCACCAGACCATCGGTCACCCATTGGTCGAGCGTTTCCTTTGGCAGGCTGTCGACCATCTTCTGGGTCGCTTCGCTGTTGGGCAGCAGCGGCACGCCGGCCGCCTTGATCTGTTCGGACACGTCGAGCGCATTGGCCCAGGCGCGCTGCTGCAGCTGAGGCTCGATCGCCGCGCCATCCTGGGTGACCGTGAAGTCGAGGAAATTGTCGCGGTTCTGATCGCCGGAGGAGACGTCCGACATCGGCCCGCCCTCGATATCCGGCATCGGGAAGGCGACCAGCGTGTCGATCGCCTTGTCGGAGGAATTGCGGAACACGTAATCGACGCGGATTTGCTTCATGGAAATGAAAAGGACTTCCTTTTCCATGGAGATGTCGACGCTGCGCGTGAATTCCAGCCCGCCCGTCTTTAGAACCGCGGTGGTGTCATTGGCGAGAGCGGTGCTCGCGCCAAACGCAAACAGCCCGGCGGCCAAGGCGCAATTTCGGATCATGGGGTCCCTCCTGAACATGGGGCGGGACGCTATCGGGCTCGGCGTCGGGGGTCAACGGCCCCCGAGCTATGAAGTCGCAGCTGCGCGGCGGATCAGGCCGGATCGAGCGGCTCTACGCCCGCGGGCTTGCCCGCGCGGTCGAGGCGGATCTTCTCGATGCGGGATTCGGCTGCGCCGAGCAGCGTTTCGCAATGCTTCTTGAGCGCCTCGCCGCGCTCATAAATGGCGATCGACTGGTCGAGCGGCACATCGCCGCGTTCGAGACGGGCGACGATCGATTCCAGTTCCTGCACGGCCTGTTCGAAGGTGAGGCCGGAAAGTTCTGTCGTTTCGGTCATCGTCATCCCCTCATCAGTCTAGCGATATGCAGGCCGGCCGATTCCGCCAAGCCTTCGAGGTCATAGCCGCCTTCTAGCACGCTGACGAGACGGTTTGAGGCATATTTCCCCGCGATTTCCATCAGCCGGCCGGTGATCCAGTCGAAATCGTCGCCGACCAGATTGATCTGGGCGAGCGGATCGCGGTGATGAGCGTCGAAACCGGCCGAGATCAGCAGGAAATCGGGCTGGAAATTTTCGAGCGCCGGCAGCACGCGGCTCTTCATCGCCTCGCGGAAATGATCGCCGGCGGAATTGGGGCTGAGCGGCGCATTGACGATCGTGCCTTGCGCGCCCGTCTCGTCCTTGGCGCCGGTGCCGGGATAGAGCGGCATCTGATGGGTCGAGCAAAACAGCACCGACGGGTCGTTCCAGAAAATATCCTGGGTGCCGTTGCCGTGATGCACGTCGAAATCGACGATGGCGACACGTTCGACGCCATAAGTCTTCTGCGCATGACGGGCGGCGATCGCCACCGTGTTGAAGAAGCAGAAGCCCATGACCTTGTCATGTTCGGCGTGATGGCCGGGCGGACGACCCGCGACGAAGACATTGTCGGCCTTACCGGCGAAGACGTCGTCGACGCCGGCCATGGCGCCGCCGATGGCGGTGAGCGCCGCCTTCAGGCTTTCGGGGCTCGCATGGGTGTCGGCCTCGATCTGTTTGATCCCCTCTTCGGGCATCGAGCGCATCACGGAGAACAAATGCTCCTCGGGATGGGCGAGCAGCACCGCGTCCTCATTGGCGATCGGCGCTTCCTTGCGGTCGAGCGTGGAGAAATGCGGATGCTCGAGCGCCGCATTCAGGGCGCGCAAGCGATCGGGACGTTCCGGATGGCCCTCCGGAACATGATGGGCGAGAAAGACCTGGTGTTCGTAGAGGCGTGTCGTCATGGCGCCTGATATAGCCTTTCGGGGCCTGCGGGTCCACCTTTGCCGGCGCCGCAGCGCGGGATAAAATCGTTGACCCGACCTTAGGACGGATTGACAAGGCGAGACCGGTTTGTGACAGAAGGAGCACCATATTTCGCAGGAAGGGAAATTTCCGATGGCAAATCTCGCTCTCTCCTCGGGCGCCCAGACGCTCGACACGCTGTTCGGCTCGACGCTCGTCCGCAAGGCGGCCATCGCTTTCGGCGGCAGCCTGTTCCTCGCCGCCATGTCGCAGATCGCGATCGGCTGGCCGGTGCCGACCACGCTGCAGACGCTCGCCGTGATCCTGATCGGCCTGACCTTCGGCCATCGCCTCGCCGCAGCCTCGCTCGGCCTCTACCTGCTCGAAGGCGCGATGGGCCTGCCGGTCTTCGCCCAGTTCAAGTCGCTGATGCCGCTCGGCCCGTCCGCCGGCTATCTCGCCGGCTTCTTCCTGCAGGCCGTGATCATCGGCTGGATGGTCGATCGCGGTTTCGCCCGCGGCTTTATCGGCGCGGCTGTCGCCGTGGTGATCGGTGAAGCGGTGATGTTCGCCTGCGGCGTCGCCTGGCTCTCGACCTTCATGGGCCAGCCCACCCTGATCGAAAACCTCAAGGCTGCATTCGCAGTCGGCGTGGTTCCGTTCATCGCCATCGACCTCGTCAAGGCCGCGCTCGCGGTCCTCATCGCCAAGGGCGTGATCTCCGGCGCTTCGCGCCTGATCCGTGGCTGATCGAGAAGACATTCGCTTGAATGACATGGTGCCCGTGCGTTTGCGCGGGCATCATTTTTTATGCGTGCTGACCTATCGCGGCTATGGCTATACGCCCGCCTTCGTCGCCAATATGAGCCGGGTGGTCGCCGCGATCAAAGCCGGCGCAGCGGTGGAGCTCACAGAAGGTCCGGACGACATCTGCAACGGCTTCACGAGCGCCTGCCGCGAGATCTCCGATCACGACTGTTCGCTGGCGTCGACGATGGAAATGGACCGGACGGCCATAGCTTCGGTCGCGCGCCTGCTGCCCGATATCGCAGACAAGAGCTCCGCCATCGTGCTGACCGCGGAGCGGGTCGAGGCATTGCGCGTCGCCTTCGCATCAGGCGACAACCGTCAGGCCTGCAAGGACTGTTCCTGGGCGGAGTTCTGCACGGCGATCGCCGCCGACGGCTTTTCCGGCACGAAGCTCTGACCCGTTACCCCTTCTTGGCGAAGAAGCCGGCATAGACGGCTGCGGCTTCCTTTGAGCGCAACTGGGCGAGGAAATGCTTCATCTCCTCATCCATGTGATCGCGCAGCGCATCGACGTCGCCCTTCAGCAGCCGGCGCGAGATCGTGAGCGAGTCGCGCGGCTTGGCGGCCAGTCGGGACGCGGCGGCGAGTGCTGCGCCTTCAACCTCGTCTTCCGGCAGAACCTTCCAGATCAGACCGGCTTCGCGGGCCTCCTCCGCGGAGAAGCCCTCCCCATCGCCAGCATCGCGAAAGCGCGCTGGTAGCCCATTATGCACGGGCCGAGCAGCGACGAGCCGGCTTCCGGCACGACGGCGAGATCGGTGAACGGCGTCTTGAACACAGTGCGCGTCGAGGCGAAGGTCAAGTCGCAATGCATATGCATGGTGACGCCGACGCCGATGGCGATGCCGTCGACCGCCGACAGAAGCGGTTTGGTGAAGCGGGCGAGTTCATGCAGGAAAGCGATGACATTCTTGGCTTCGCCTTCGGCGGCGGCGATCTGGATGAAATCGGCGAGATCGTTGCCCGACGAGAAGCAGCCGGGCCCGCCAGAGAGAACGACGGCGCGGATGGCGTCATCGGCGTCCGCTTCGGCCAACGCCAAGGCCATCTGGCCGTACATGTCGCGGGTGATGGCGTTTTTCTTGTCGAGCCTGTTCATGCGGATGACGGTGACGCCGGGATGCGCCTCGGGACGTTCGATCAGGATATTGTCGGTCATGTCAGTCTCCTCAGGCAAGGGCGGCGCGAACGGCGGCGAGGCTTTCGGCGCCGTGCATCACACGATCTTTCAGCGCCGCGGTCTCGGCGATCAGGTTTTCTGCGGCGAAGCGTGCGAGCGCGACGCGCGTCTCACCCTTGCCGTCGTCAACCGGGGTGATGGCGGCTTTGGCGAGATAGACGCCGGTGAGTGTAAGCCCGAACTGGCGCTGATAGGGCGTGGCGCCGGCCAGCGCCTCGGTCATCTTCCCCTCGCCCATGCTGGCAAGCAGCCAGGCGGTAGCTTCGCGGAGATCGGCGAGCGCGGCGTCGAGCTTATCTGCGGTGCGGCCGAAGGCGGGATCGTTGGAGGCGCGGACCAGATCGACCGTCACGGCGAGCTCGTCGATGAAGCCGAGCACATGCGCGCCGCCGGATTGCGGCAGCTTGCGGCCGATGAGATCGATGGCCTGGATGCCGTTGGTGCCTTCATAGATCGGTGTGATGCGCGCATCGCGATAGAGGCGGGCCGCGCCGGTTTCCTCGATGAAGCCCATGCCGCCATGCACCTGCACGCCGAGCGAGGCGACCTCGACGCCGCAATCGGTGGGAAAGCTCTTGGCGATGGGCGTGAGCAGATTGGCCCGCTCCTGCCAGTATCTGCTGTCGTCGCCTTCGGTCACATGCGCCATGTCGATGGCGTGGGCGCAGGCATAGGCGATGGCGCGCGATCCCGCCGTCAGCGCTTTCATGGTTGCGAGCATGCGCTGAATGTCTGGATGTTCGATGATCGGGCTCATGCCCGCGCCGGTCCAGCCGGGGGCGCGGCCCTGCGTGCGCTCTTTCGCATAGGCGGCGGCTTTCTGGGTCGCCGCTTCGCAAATGGCGACGCCCTGCATGCCGACGGCGAGACGGGCGTTGTTCATCATGGTGAACATGCAGGCGAGGCCCTTGTTCTCCTCGCCGATCAGATAGCCGATCGCGCCCTTCTCCTCGCCGAACTTGCCGTCGCCGAAAATCATGGTGCAGGTGGGCGAGCCGTGAATTCCGAGCTTGTGTTCGACGGAA
Source organism: Rhizobium sp. G21 (assembly GCF_014158035.1). Classification (GTDB taxonomy): domain Bacteria; phylum Pseudomonadota; class Alphaproteobacteria; order Rhizobiales; family Rhizobiaceae; genus Rhizobium_E. The sequence goes on from NZ_JACFXW010000001.1 coordinate 1,497,993, forward strand.
TGGCAATAGACGTCGTTGCGGGGGCCGAGCGAACCGTCCTCGTTGACCAGGTATTTCGGCGCCAAGAACAGCGAGATGCCGCGCGAGCCGGCCGGCGCGTCCGGCAGGCGGGCGAGCACGAGATGGACGATATTGTCGGTGAAATCATGCTCGCCGAAGGTGATGTAGATCTTCTGGCCGAAGATGCGGTAGGTCCCGTCTTCGCGGCGCTCGGCGCGCGTGCGCATGACTCCGAGATCGGAGCCGGAATGCGGCTCGGTGAGGTTCATCGAGCCGGTCCACTCGCCGGAAATCATCTTGGGCAGGAATTTCTGCTTCAGCTCTTCCGTTGCATGCGCCTCGATCGCCTCGATCGCGCCGATGGTCAGCGTCGGGCAGAGCGAAAAAGCCAGCGAGCCGCCGTTCCACATTTCCAGCGTCGCGACCAGCAGCATATGCGGCAGCGCCTGGCCGCCATAGGCTTCCGGCGCGGTGAGCGAGTTCCAGCCGGCGGCCGACCAGGCCTTGTAGAGATCGGCCCAGCCGTCGGGCGTCTTGACGGCGCCGTCGATCAGGCGCGACCCCTGCCTGTCGCCGACCTCGCCCAGAGGCGCCACTGCGTCGCTTGCGAATTTTCCGGCCTCTTCGACGATGGCGTCTGCGACATCTGCTGTGAGCTCCGCATAGGCGCCGCGTCCCAGCGCGCTGTCCAGCCCCTGCGCCTTGAGCGCAGCCAGAATATCTCCCACGGGCGCCTTGTACATTCCGCTCCTCCAAGCTGATCGTCCCGCCGCAGCCTAGCGCACGCCGCGGCCCTTCGGAAGCAGGTCTAATTGATTTTTACGTAAACGTCAATTAAGCCTAATTGTGGAATGCGCCCTTCCGCATAGTTCACCGCCGTCGACAAGTTTTCCTGCGCCCGCTAACGCTCTCGGCGTTAACTCCATCGCGGGACGACCATGAAGCTCGAGCGCAGAATATCCGTCATCGCCAGCCTCATCCTCGGCGCCACTTTGGCGATCGGCGGCTGGATCCTCTATTCCGACGGGCGCGCGGCGCTTTCCGACAGCGAGAAGAAGGAGATCGAGGCCACCAGCCTGGTGCTGACCACCGCCATGAGCCAGGCGGAAAATCTGACCGTGAGCCATTCGGAGCTGATCGCCCAGAACCCCGATGTGGTGGCGCTTCTGAAAGCTGGCGACCGGCCGGCGCTGCTCGAAAAGATGAAGCCGGTGCTCGCCAGCCTGAAGCTGGAAGCCGGCGTGGACGTGCTGCATTTTCAGACCGCGGACATCAAGTCCTTCCTGCGCGTCTGGGCGCCGGAGGATTTCGGCCAGGACCTGTCCAAGATCCGCCCGATGGTGCTGGCCGCCAATCGCAGCGGCAAGCCGCAGAAGGGACTGGAGATCGGCCTCAAGGGCCTGAGCCTGCGCGCCGTCTCGGCGGCGATCGATGGCAATCGGGTGATCGGCACGGTGGAAGTCGGCGTCAGCCTGAAAATGCTGATGGAAGCGTCGAAATCCTCCAGCGGCGCGGATTTCGCGATCTTCCTCGATCCGCAATATATTCCCACCGACAAAGGCGGCTTCGGCGACGGCGGCGGGAAGCTGCGGCTCGACGCCTCCACCAACAGCGCGCTCTTCGACGGGCTGCAGCAGGCGGGACTGATCAAGCTGTCGCGCGGACCGGAACTCGCCATCACCAAGCGCGATGCGGCCACCATCGGCGTCATGACCCGGCCGCTGCTCGACTATTCCGGAAAGGTGATCGGCGCGATGATCGTCGCCCGCGATTTTTCGGCGGAAGAAGGCGCGTTCCGCGCCACGCTGGTGACCGTGATCGTGGTGGCGCTGTCCGGCCTGATGATCGCCTTCGGCGTGATCATGGCGACGCTCAGAGCCTTCGTCTTCCGCCCGCTCGAAGAACTGGCCGATGATCTGCAGGGCGGCCGCATCGGCGCGCCCACCACGGCGCTTGCCGCATACCTGAAAATCCGCGATGGCGCAGGCCGGACGCTGCGCAGCGGCGGAGACTCCTGATGATCCGGCTGGGAACGCTTTTTCGCTCCTCCTGTTGCTCACGTGCCTGGCGCCGCACGCCTTTGCCGCCGCGCCGCCGCCATCCCTGCCCGGTCGGGTGCATCTGCCGATCGAAACCCATCTCTCGGTCCGGCTTCTCAACATCACCCGGCTGGAAGAGACCAAGGGTGAGATTTCGGCGCGGGTGGAATATACCCAAGGCTGGAAAGATCCGAACCAGGCCTTCGATCCTTTGGCCGCCGGCGTCTATCGCCATGACTACTTCGGCGAGGAAGCCGAGGCCAAGATCGCCGCGATCTGGACGCCCGACGTCACGATCGCCAACCAGATCGACGAGCCGCGATCGCGCTCGGTGGCGCTGTCGATTTCCGCCGATGGGACGATGTCGCTGATTCGGCAGCTGGACGCGGATTTCCGCATTTCCGTCGATCTCGCCGCTTTTCCCTTCGACCGACAGAACATCGATTTCGTCTTCACCGCCCCGCGCTATTCAGCGAGCGACCTGATCTTCGTGGTCGACGATCGCGACCGCGAGATTTCCGCCATCGCCGACCAGATCTCGATTTCGGACTGGCGTCCGGAGCGGCTGTCCTTCGCGCTGACGCAATTCTATGGCTGGAACGCCAAGCCTTTCGTGCGCGCCACGGTGACTGCGACCGTGAGCCGCGAATGGCCGCGCTATCTGCTGCGCATCTTCATCCCGTTTGCGGCGGTGGTGTCGGTGTCGCTGTTCATTCTCTGGGCGCCGGATAAGGTCAAGGTCGATCACGCCGGCATCACCTATTCGGCGCTTCTGGCGCTGGCGGCGCTGTCCTTCACTTTCGAATCGAGCTTTCCAGGGTCGATGTCGGTGAATTCGCCGATCGCCTTCATGATCTCGCTCGGCTATTTCTATCTGGTGCTGACATTGCTCGTGCATCTCGGTCTACAGCATGCGGAGTTTCCCGCCGCGCGCCGCAACGCCTATCTCATCGAGGAAATCCATCGCAGCGTCCGCTTCACGCTGCCGGCGATCTTCACGCTGATCTGCATCTGCTCGGTCGTGCGCTCGCTGTCATGATTGTGTAGCAAAACTGTCATGTCGGCGACCTAATGCTGTCCGAGCGCATTTTCGGACAGAAGGACGTCGCCAGCATGGAGCTTCCCGTCTCCGCCATTCCCGGTTTCGTCTGGGCGACGCGTTTCGAACCGGAAAGCGGCGCGAGCACACGATTGCCGCCCGAGACCGAGCTCGACACGCTTCTGGCACAAAGCGGATTTCTTTGGCTGCATCTGGGTTTGTCGGATGCGCGGGTGCCGCATCTACTCGAACGCATTCCCGACCTGACTCCGGAAGCGGTGCAGGCGCTGACCAGCCGCGATGCGCATGCGACGCTTTCGGTGTCGCCGGAGATCGTTTGCGGCACGATCATCGATCTGCAGCGCGGCTTCGACGAAATGACCTCCGAAATCGGCTGGCTGCATTTCGCCATCACCGACCGGATGATCGTCACCACACGCCTGCATCCGCTGCGCAGCATCGACCGGGCGCGGCAGGCGCTGGAGAAAAACAGCGCCCGGATTTCGGGCCCGATGGATGTGTTCTCGACACTGGTGATCGAATTCCAGCGCACCGTGATGGCCATGGCGCAGGAGATCAACGAGGAGCTCAACCGGATCGAGGATTTCGTCTATGAAAACGCCGAGAGAGACGAGCGCCACCGGCTTGCCCCCGCCCGGCGCTCGATCGTCAAGCTCTATCGCCATCTGCGCACCGAACTGGCGCTGCTCCGCCGCGCCGCCGCCTCCGACGACGACGAGGCGCCGGAAGGCTTTCAGGAAATCGCCCAGAAATTGACCGAGCGGATCGAGGTGGTGGAGCGCGACGTCTTCTCGCTGCAGGAACGGGCTAGGCTTCTGCATGAAGACATCGATTCCCGGGCGCAGGCCGAGACAAACCGCCACCTCTATATCCTGTCTCTGCTCACAGCCTTCCTGATGCCGCCGACGCTGGTGACGGGCTTTTTCGGCATGAACACCGAGAACCTGCCTTTCGCCCATACCGAAGGGGGCACCTTTTTCGCCGGCGTGCTGATCACGCTGTCGATCGGCGCCGCCTGGATGCTGCTCAAGAAAGCGCGGATCCTGTAACCGTTCAGACCCGGTAGATCTGTCCCGTCTGGGCGCCTTCGACGCTCTTGGAATAGGCGAGCGCGGCGTCGGCGACGGGAACCGGCTTGTAGCCGCGGAAGAACGGGCCGTAGCCTTCCATGGATTCCTCGAAGACGGTCGGGCTGATCGCATTGATGCGGATGCCGCGCGGCAGTTCGATGGCGGCGGCCTTCACGAAGGAATCGATCGCGCCATTGACCATGCTGGCGCTGGAGCCGGCGCGGATCGGATCATGGCCGAGAATGCCGGAAATCAACGTGAAGGAGCCGCCGTCGCGCACATAGGACACGCCTTCGAGCACGAGATTGACCTGGCCCATCAGCTTGTCCTTGATGCCGACCGCCATCAGGTCGGCGGTCATATCCTTGAGCGCGCCGAAATGCACCTTGCCGGCGGCGGAGACCACGGCGTCGACCTCGCCGACCGTCTTGAACATGGCGCGGATGCTGTCGACATCCTTGACGTCGACCTTGACGTCGCCACCCCGCGAGGCGGAAATCACTTCGTGACGCACCGACAATTCGCGCGTCACCGCCGAGCCCAACACGCCGCTCGCGCCGATCACCAAAATCTTCATGCCGGTTTCTCCCTTGGCATTGTCTCATTCGCCCCATGGGTAGCGAAAGCCGGAAGCCGGGGCAAGCTGATCCATTTCAGCACAGACCGGGGCGCTTTGGATCGATCTGCTCGGAAATAATGCGAAACCCGTAAAAGTTTAGCGAGGGCGTCAAAGGTTCACCCATGCTTCTGTGCGATGACGGTTCAATCGGGAGAAAGGGAATTTGGCGATGGTTCAGGCGAGCGCAGGCGTATTGAAAGCATTGGACGGGTCGTTCGTGGCGGGCCGTCCCGAGGACGTGGCGCTCGTGGACGCGCCGATCGATCCCGCCTGGATCGTATCCGGCGCGCCCAAGGCGCGCGCCGGTCTGCATTCGCCGAGCGTCGACGGCCGCGCGGAAACCAAGATCTGGGAATGCAGCGCCGGAAGCTTCTGGTGGACCTTCCATGACGAGGAGACGGTGGTCATTCTCGAGGGCGCGGTGCGGGTGACGACGGAAGACGGCGGGATGCGCATGCTGAAGGCCGGCGACATCGCCTATTTCGCCCAAGGCAGCCGTGCGCTGTGGGAAATCGAGGACTATGTCCGGAAGATCGCTTTCTGCCGCCGCAAATATTCGGCCCATGTGCTGATGCTCCGGACGATGCTCGGAAAGCTGAAGCGCCGCAGCGTACCCTATATCCTGCCTCCGGCCATCGTCGGCTCCATGGCGCTGATGTTGACGCCGGACTTTTTCTAGAGACCGTCGCATTCTCACCACTTGTTAACCTTACTGGCGCACGCTTTGCTTTCAACACAACGGCAAGGCGAGCATGAGATTATTCCGCACGATCACCCTGGCGACAGCCCTTCTGGCAGGCATCCCAGCCGCGCGCGCGGCCGACGACGAGCCCTGGAAGGACCCGCGACAGGCGATCGTGCTCGACGCTTACGAGTTGAATATTCTCGACTGGGAAAAGCTGTTCGCCAACAAGCGCATCGCCGGCTTCATCTCCAAGGCGTCGGACGGGCTGCCGGAAGTCTATGACTGCTCCAAGCCCCACAAGGGCGACACCACCGCGCATTGCAAGACGATGTGGCGCAAATACGCTGTCAGCCGCGAACTCTACCAGACGCGACGGCTTCTCGCGCGCCAGAACGGCCTGCTCTGGGGCGCCTATCATCTGGCGCGACCCGGCAATCCGATCGACCAGGCCAATCATTTTCTCGACTACGCCCGCCCCGAGCCAGGCGACCTGATGGCGCTCGACATCGAAGGCCTCGACGACGAGAAGTTCATGTCTTTGGACGACGCGGAGATCTTCGTCCGCCACATCAAGACGCGGACCGGGCGCTATCCCGTGCTCTATACCAATCACGATACGGCCAAGCTGATCGCGCTGAAGCGCGAGGATTATCCGCTCTTGTCGCGCCTGCCGCTCTGGTATGCGCGCTACAAGCCGGAGATCAAGGGCGTGTTCCCAATGGGTCATTGGGAGAACTATTTCCTCTGGCAATTCTCCTCCATCGCCAATTGCGACGAAAAAGCCTGCCCGATGCGCATCGACGGCGCCGAGGAGGACATCGACGTCAATGCGACCGGCGGCGACCGGGCGACGCTGGCGCGCGCCTGGAGCCGCGGCGATCTACTGCCGGAACGGCCGCCCGTGCTGCAATATCTGGTCAGCGCGCCGGGGGCGCCTCGGCGTCAGCCATATCGGCGGGGCGACATATACCCTCTCGGGACGCGAACAGGCGGCTTCGGAGACGCGGACGGCGCAATATTTTCGTTGAGTTTCACGGCTTTGGGGCAAGCCTCGCGTAATCATGCGCCTCTAGGCTGCGAGCTCAGTAACAGAGCGTAGAGCGAGCGAATGCAAGCGCAGGACCAACAAACAGCCAAGACCGAGATGATTGCGCAACTGCGCTATTTCGAGGAAAAGAAGACGGTGGAGCAGGCTCCCAAGAAGCCTGCAGTCCATTCCGAATTCCTGCGCACCGGCCGCATCGACCGGAACCGCCCCAATTGGGACGGCGTGCAGAAGCGCTATCTGTCCTATGAAGAAGTCGCCGAACGCGCGGGCAAGCAATTAACGGCGGCGGGCGAGCGTACGCATGAGCGGCTGAACGGCTTTCATCGTTCGATCCGCTTTCCCAAACTGGTCTTCCATCGCACGCTCAAGGGCACGCCGCATCTCGGCTATTGTCACGTCACCGCGGCCAAGACCAGTTTCGCGGAATTCAAGGACGTGAAATGGGCCTTCTACATCGCCAATTTTTTCGCCGACATCGAAGCCGAGCACCTAACCTTCGAGAAGATCAACATGCGCGCCGAACGCATGTATTTCGCCGTTGCGGTCGAGAAGGATGAAGAGCAGCAGAAGCTCACCATCGACACCAGCGTGCGCGGCAACGGATTGCTGTTCCGCACGCAGGACCCCAAGGTCGCCTTCAAGAATGTGTTGATGCTGGGCGCCAAGCAGGACCAGCTGCGCCGGATCATCCAGGCGCTTTGACGCCGGCGAACTTGGCAAGCCGTTCCGCCCGCGCTATAGGCGGGGCCTGACGAAAGACGGCTTCATGGCGGATATTATCGACATCGGCACCCAGAGGGACGCGGCGCTCGCCCGCGCCGTCGAAATCCTGTCCGCGCGCGAGCCGGTGGCTATGCCGACCGAGACCGTTTACGGGCTCGCCGCCGATGCGACCAATCCCGACGCGATCGCCCGCATCTATGAAGTCAAGGGCCGGCCGCGGTTCAATCCGCTGATCGCCCATGTCGCCGATCTCACCATGGCCGAGCGGCATGCGCGGTTCGATCCGCTGTCGCGAAAACTCGCGGAAGCCTTCTGGCCCGGGCCTCTGACGCTGGTGCTTCCGCTGACGGCCGAGAGCGACATTCACGATCTCTGCACCGCCGGCCTGCCGACCGTGGGCCTGCGCTGCCCGCGCGGCTTCGCCAGTGAGCTGATCGCCGCCTATGGCAAGCCGCTCGCCGCGCCCTCGGCCAATCGCTCCGGACGGATCAGCCCGACCTCGGCGGCGCATGTGGCGGACGATCTGGGCGACCGTATCCAACTGGTGCTCGACGGAGGCTCGGCCCCGGTCGGCGTCGAAAGCACGATCGTCAAGATAGAAGATGGCGAAGCCAGGCTCCTGCGCCCCGGCGGGCTCGACGCCGCCGAGATCGAGGCCGTGCTCGGCATGACGCTCATTCGCGCCGATCATGGCGCGGCGATCGAGGCGCCGGGCATGCTGGCCTCGCATTATGCGCCCGACGTCGGCGTGAGGCTCGATGTCGACTGCGTCAAGCCCGGCGAGATCCTGATCAATTTCGCCGGCCAGGACATCGCCGGACGCGACATGGCCGTAGAAGAACTGGATCTCAGCCCGCGCGGCGACCTGCGCGAAGCGGCCGCCAATCTCTTCGCGATGATGAAACAGGCGGATGCGCTCGCCCCTGCCGCCATCGTCTTCGCGCCCATTCCGACAGACGGATTGGGCGAGGCGATCAACGACCGGCTTTCCCGGGCGGCGGCGCCGAAAGGCTGATTGAGGCGAAAGCCGAAAGGACAAGGCATGCTCGACCAGACGCTTCTCGACCGTTTCAAGGCCATTGTCGGCGAGGCCTATGCGATCACCGATCAGACGGAGATCGCCCCGCATCTGAAAGAGACACGCGGCCTCTATTTCGGCGCCTCCCCTCTCCTGCTCAAGCCGGGCACGGTCGAGGAGGTCTCGGCGATCATGGCGCTGGCCAGCGAGACCGGCACGGCCATCGTGCCGCAATCGGGCAATACCGGCCATGTCGGCGGCCAGACGCCGCGCGAGGGCGGTTCGGACGTGCTGCTGTCGCTGGCGCGACTCAACCGCATTCGGGAAGTCGATGTCCCCGCCAATACGATGACGGTCGACGCCGGCTGCATTCTCCAGACCATCCAGGAAGAAGCGGAGCGCCACGACCGGCTGTTTCCGCTGTCGCTGGGGTCGCAGGGCTCCTGCCAGATCGGCGGCAATCTCTCCACCAATGCCGGCGGCACGCAGGTTCTCGCCTATGGCAATATGCGCCAGCTTTGCCTCGGGCTCGAAGTGGTGCTGCCGACCGGAGAGATCTGGAACGGGCTGCGCAAGCTGAAGAAAGACAATACCGGCTATGATCTGCGCGACCTGTTCATCGGCGCGGAGGGAACGCTCGGTGTGATCACCGGAGCGGTGCTGAAGCTGTTTCCCCGTCCGCGCGGCCATCAGGTGGCGTTCGCCGGGCTCGACAGCGCCGAAGCGGCGCTTCGACTGTTCGAACGCGCTTCCGCCGTATGCGGCTCCTCGCTCACGGGTTTCGAGCTGATGGCGCGGATCGGCGTCGAATTCACCGTCAGGCATATCCCGGGCGTTCGCGAGCCGCTGGATGTGGCCTATCCCTGGTATGCGCTGATCGACATTTCGACCTCCGACAGCACTGAGGCCGCCCAGGCCATGATGCAGAATCTGATGGAAGAGGCTTTCGAGGCCGGCCTCATCAGGGATGCGACGATCGCCGCCTCGACCCAGCAGGCGCGCGATTTCTGGCGGCTGCGCGAAAGCATGTCCAACGCCCAGAAGCCGGAAGGCGGCTCGATCAAGCATGACGTCTCGGTGCCGGTGTCGGCGATACCCGCTTTCATGGCGAAGGCGGAACAGGCGGTGATGGCGGCGATCCCCGGCGCGCGGATCTGCGCTTTCGGCCATCTGGGCGACGGCAATATCCATTATAACATCTCCCAGCCGGTGGGCGCCGACAAGCAGGCCTTCATTGACCGCTGGCGGGAAATAAACGCCATCGTGCATGCGCTGGTGCTGGATTTCGGCGGCTCGATCTCCGCCGAGCACGGGATCGGACAATTGAAGCGCGACGAGCTGGCCGAGATCCGCCCGGACATCGAAATCGACCTGATGCGGCGGATCAAGACAGCGTTCGACCCGGCGCTGATCATGAATCCCGACAAGGTGATCCGCACGCCATGACCGGCCGTATCCGCACCAATCTGCGCTTCACCTTCCCCGGCGGGGCGCCGCTCAGCCACGGCAAGGCGCAACTGATGGAACTGATCCGCGAAACCGGCTCGATCCGTCAAGCGGCGCAGCGCATGGATATGTCCTATCGGCGCGGCTGGCTGCTCGCGGATGAGCTCAACCATCTTTTCATCGAGCCTGTCATCGCCACCAAGCATGGCGGTAAATCGGGCGGCGGCGCGTCGCTCACGACCTTCGGGCAAGAGCTGTTGACGCGCTTTCGGGCGATTGAAGCCCGCACCGCCGCGGCGTTGCGCGACGATCTCGCCTGGATGGAAGAGAATATGCGCAATGAGGATGCAGCGTGCGGCGCTTCGGATCGCGACGAGCCGGATCAGGAGTCCCGATAGACGCCCGCAGCCTCGCCCGTCACCGCCTTGAAGACTGCGTGGATCACCTCGCCCGGCGCGAGCTCCAGCCGCTCGGCGGAGAGAAGCGTGACGCGCGCCAGAAGCGTCTGCCCATGACAATCCAGCGTGACGAGAACCTGCCGTCCCTCCGCCGCGATGGTTTTGATCGTGCAAGGAAGAATGTTGAGCGCACTCAACCCTACCGGCCGCGATTGCGACAGCACGACGTCCGTGGCGGGAATGCGAAGCCTGAGCATCGCGCCGATCGGCGCCGCCACCGCCTGAATGGTGATCAGATGCGCGCCGATTTCGGCGATGCTGACGCCGTAATAGGGATCGTGGCCGACCAGGCGCGCCTCGATCACCGCCTGCGGCGCGAGCGGCTCCGTCAGCCCACCGACGCCCGCCAGCACATCGGCCGGCGCGCCGACCGCCTTCACCCGTCCTTCGTCGAGCAGCACGATGCGGCTGGCGAGCCGCGCCACTTCCTCGACTGAATGGCTGACATAAACGATCGGGATGCCGAACTCGTCGCGGATGCGCTCGATATAGGGCAGGATTTCCGCCTTGCGCGCCCGGTCGAGCGCCGACAGCGGCTCGTCCATCAGGATCAGTTGCGGGTTGGAGAGAAGAGCGCGCCCTATGGCGATGCGTTGTTTCTCGCCGCCCGAAAGCGTGGCGGGCCGCTGCGTCAACAATTTCGACACGCCCAGGAGATCGACGACGTCGTCCTCCCGGATGCCGCTCGCGCCGCGCGAGAAGAAGCGTCCGTAGAGCAGGTTTTGCCGGGCGGTGAGATGGGGAAAGAGCAGGCTTTCCTGGAAGACATAACCGATGCGGCGGCGATGTGGCGGCGTGAAAAGGCTGTGTTTCGCGTCGCTCCAGACGGCGCCGTCGAAGCGGATCACGCCTTCATCCGGACGCGTCAGCCCGGCGAGCATGCGCACCAGCGTCGTCTTGCCCGAGCCCGATGCGCCGAACAGCGCCGTCAGTCCGCCATCCACGGTGAAGCGGGCGGCGAGATCGAAATCGCCTTGGCGGTGTCGGATATCGACCTCGATCATGACCGCGCTCCGAGCCGCGCCGCGACGTAACGCGAGATGAAGCCGGAGAGAAAGATGGCGAGCATGGACAGCGCGATGGAAAGAAGCGTCAGGCGAAAGGCCTGTGGTTCGCCATCCGGATCCTGGAGCGCGGTATGGATGGCGGAAGCCAGCGTCTGGGTTTCGCCGGGGATAGCGGAGACGAAGGTGATGGTGGCGCCGAATTCCCCCAGGGAGCGGGCGAAGGCGATCACGACGCCGGCGATGACGCCCGGCAGACAGAGCGGCAAGGTCACGGTCAGGAACACCCAGAGGGGCGAGGCGCCGAGTGTGCGAGCCGCCGCCTGCTCCAGGCGTTGGTCGATGGCTTCCATGGAAATGCGGATCGCTTGCACCAGAAGCGGAAAGCCCATGACGGCGGCCGCGAGCGCCGCGCCCGTCCAGCGGAAGGAGAGTACGACGCCGAGACTCTCCAGCGCGCCGCCGAGCGCGCCCTTACGCCCGAAGGCGATGAGCAGCAGATAGCCGGTGACCACCGGCGGCAACACCAAAGGCAGCGACACCAGACCCGAAAGCAGCGTCTTGCCCCAGAAATCCCGACGCGACAGCAGATAAGCGACGGCGATACCGAAGGGAAGACTGAGCGTGACAGCCAAGGCCGCCACTTTCAGGCTCAATATGATTGCAACCCATTCTTCATCCGAAAACGTCATGCCTCGATCATGACCCGGCGAGAACAGTAAATCCAGCCTGCTTGAAGATAGCCTGCGCTTCCGCGCCGTTCAGGAAGGACAAGAATTCCTGCGCCGACGCATTGGTCGAGGCGGCGACGGGCGCAATCGGGTAAATGATCGGAGCGTGGCTTTCCTCGGGGAAGACGCCGATCACCCTGACGCCCGCTTCCGCCTTGGCGTCAGTCTCATAGACGATGCCGAGCGGCGCCTCGCCGCGAGCGACCAGTTGCAGCGCGGCGCGGACATTGTCGGCGGCTGCGACTTTCGGCTCGACGGTTTTCCACACACCGTAATGTTCGAGCGCCTCGCGACCATATTTGCCGGCCGGCACGCTCTTCGGCTCGCCCATGGCGATGCGACCGTCGCCGAGCGCCTCGGCCAACGGGAAATCCTGACCGATGGTCAGCGGCTTGAGAAATCCGGCGCGCCGACCAGGACAAGTCGGTTGCCGAGCAGCTTGACCACCTGCTCCTTCTTCACGAGGCCCTTGTCGACCAGATAGGTCATCCATTTGAGATCGGCTGACAGGAAGACATCGGCCGGCGCGCCGGCCTCGACCTGCTTGGCGAGCGCCGAACTCGCTGCGAAGGAAATTGCGACGTCGACGCCGGTCTTGCCCTCATAGAGACTTGCGGCCTTGTCGAGCGAGCCTTTGAGACTGGCGGCGGCGAAGACCGTCAGGCTCTTCGCTTGCTGGGCCATCGCTGAACCGCCGCAGGCTAAAACTGTCATCACCGCGACAACGACACTGAACAAACCCCGACGCAACATCCCATTCGCCTCCCATTCGTGATATCCAAATGGATATATCGGTGATCATGGCGACGCAATCGGAATCTTTTCGACAGACGCCGCGGGACAGTGAAATCAGCTGTTCTTGAGCTGTGCGATGGACAGAAGCGTATCGGCGCTGATCGACGACGCGGATCTGCTGAAGAGGCTCACCAGCGGATCGCTGCCGGTGTCGTTCTGAAGGTCATACATGGCCGCAAAGCGGGTGATGAATTTCTGGAGCTCTTCAGGATCCTGAAGTTCTTCGAAATCCATGTATTTCTCGACGAGCGCGCTCTGTTTGTCGATGTCCATCGACGACATTTCCGCCGGCCGGCAGCTGGTAAGCGGTGCGGAAGACTTCGAGCAGGGCCTTGTCGCCGAGAATGTCGAAGGCGGTGTTGACGCTCGGGAACATGCGTTGGAAATACAGCGCGAGCTGGCGCCGACGCTGCCTGCCCCCGTCTCGTCTTCCAGGCTCTCCTGGAGATAGAGATATTCCGTGGTCAAGCGGCCATGTTCGTCCTGGACGCCCGGCTCCTTCGGGGCTACGCCGCCCTCTTCGGTGAAATTATACATTGAGGCCATCTCCGCGAAACGGTGATCGGCCTGCTGGTTGGCGAAACTGTCGGGATCCGACAGATCCGACGTCATGACCTGCTTGAGAAAGTCCGCACTGACGTCCTTGGGATCGAGCCCGAAGGATTCGAGCATGATCCCGGTCAGGCGGCTGTCCTTGAGGAACTGGTCGCGGCTGGTGATCGACTGCATCGTCTTGGTGTAATAACTGGCTTCCTCGGTGGCTTTCTCTTTCTCGTCCTCATTGCCGAACCGAGTCTTGCGGACGACATAATCCTTGGCGACCTGCTGGAGATTGGCCTGCGACTGCGCCAGGCTCGGCGCGTCCATGTTGCCGTCCTCATCGAAGTTGAAGGCTCCGGCCAACGCTTCGAAACGCTTGTCCTTGTTGGCGGCGGCGAAGCTCGCGGGGTCCGAAAGCTCGCTGGTCAGCGCTTTCTCGATATCCTTCTTGCGCGTTGCGCCATCGAAACCGAAGGCGGCGAGCACGAAATTATAGAGTTTGGCGGTGCCTTCGAGGTCGTCGATGCTTTCCACCGTGCTGATCGTCCGGCGGTAATAGCTGTACAGATCATCGTCGGTCTGCTGCTGCCGGTCGTCGTAGCCGATGAGATAGCCCGCCGACGTCTCTGCACGCTGGGTCGTGGTCTGCGCGCCGCCCGTCCCCTTGATCGTTCCATCCGTATTGAAATTGAAAGCCGCGGCGACCTTTTCATATTTCGCTCCGCCCATGGTGCTGGCGTAATTGGCGGGGTCGGACAGGTCCGATGTCAGAATGTTCTTGAGCGTGCTGCGCAGGGTCACATCCTGAAGGCCATAGGCATTGCGGACGTAATCGAACATGCGGCTGTCGTTGACGAGTTCGTCGACCGAGGTGATCGTCCCGATCTTGGCCTCGTAATAATCCTTGTTGAGCGCGGCCAGGGCCGGGGTCGTGCGGCCCGGCACGGTGCTCGTATAGGCGAACATGGTCTCGGCGGTCTGGTCGGTGGTCTGCGCCGCATCGCCGCCGTCGAGCGCGCCCGCCGCGTTGAAATTGAAGGCGCGCGCCATCGCCTGGTAATTCCGACGATCGGGGGTGGTCAGCTGATTGACGAAACTCGCGGGATCGTCGACGTCGCTGGTCAGAACCTTGGTGAGGAAGTCCTTGCTCCAATAAGGAGAATCCACTCCGTAAGCCTTGAGCGCGTAGTCGCGGAGGCGAGAATTGTCGAGCAGGTCATCGACCGTCTTTACGGTGGATATCGTCGCCTTGTAATAGGCGTTGGCGGAGGCGGTCTCTTCGTTAGTCTTGTCGATCTCGTCCTGATAGGCGCCGATGACCCCGTCGATCTGGGTACTGGTCTGGACGATCGCCGTATCGGTCGTCGAGAATTTGAACGCGGCGGCGAAGTCGCGGTATTTCTGATCGGCCAATTTGTTGGCGAAGGAATTGTCGTCGGTGAGATCGCTGTCGAGCACTTTCTTCATGAAGGCGGTCGCATAGGTCATGTCTTCCAGACCATAGGCCTTCATGGCGTAGGAATAGAGGCGATAGTCGTCGACGAACTCGTCGACGGTTTTCACCTTGCCGATATTCTCTTGGTAATATTGCGCTTCGCGGGCGGTCGCGGCGTCGTTCTTCACCCGGTCGAGACTGGCCTTGTAGTTCCGGTTGACGGTTTCATAGGTGAGGAAAGTGGAGACCATGGAGAGCCCTTCGCGCGCGCCTTCCGATTGTCTCACAGAGTTCTTATCCGAAACTTACCGGCGGCGCCAGGTCCCTCCGGGACACTGTCGGATCTTGTCGGGGATGCTTGACGACCGGTGGACAGATCTCGAACAATTGCAGCCCGAGAGTAAACCCGAATGAAACCAATTCAGGTGGGCAATTGCTAACCATTTGTCGGAACAAAGGTTTTTAACCAGAGTTTTTAAGTCGGCTCATACGGACGCCGCCTATCCTGACCCCATCAAAGAGGACGCAAAGTCCCAACGCAGAGAAGAGCAGAAGCTCTCAAGCTAAAACAGGGTCAAGAAAATGCAGAACACCGTCATGCAACCGTCGTGGGCTTCCGATGTCTTGAGGCTCGATCCGGGTCTCTTCCCCAGCAACTGACCTATGAAGTGGGCGGCACTGACGACAAGGTGTCGGTCACGCTCGACGAACGCGGCGCCGTGATGCGGCGTTTGCTCCCCGGCAGCGGTCTGCCCCTCAGCATCGCTCTTCCTTCCCGCGTCTTCGCCGGCGTTGCGGCCCGCGCCATCGATCACGGAAACGGCGAAGTCACGGTGACGCTAGAGCTTCACCACACCGACCCGAATTGCTGCGTGCCGCTTCTGGTGGCGCATGATCTCTACGACATCGCCGCCGATTGGCGCGCCTGGTCGGAAGCCTATCGCATTCCCATGTTGATGGTGGAAGCCGACGGCGTGGCGCGACAGCTCGACGATCATCTGTTGAACGTCGCCTCCCGGCCCGCCAAGCCGCGTCGTCGCCACTCCTATTTCGCCAGCCGCCGCCCTCGCTTCCTGGTGCGCCGCAAGACCGGCGACTTCGGCGTGAGCATGAAAATCCAGGGCCGGGAAATCTTCGCCCGCGACTGAGCGCATCCCGACAGAAGAATGGCGCCCCGACGGCGCCATTCTTGGTCACGGTCAGAACGAGAAGTTCGACGAGGTCAGATTGATCGATCCGTCGAGCTGGATCTGCATGTCGACGACGCCGTCGCCATTGAGATCGAGTTGGACGAACGTGTCGCCCGACAATTTCTCGTAGCGGATTTCGGCAGTGCCGCCGCCGGTGAAATCGTCGTCGCCCTTGAAGACGAACTCGTCGGCGCGGCTGAACTCGCTGAAATCAAACTTGTCCTCAGCGAGATTGAAGTCGGAGATGAAGTCCAACAAATCGACTCGACCGCTGTCCTTGGTCGAGCTGTAGAGATAGACGTCCGCGCCGCCGCCGCCGGACATGAAATCCGCGCCCGCGCCGCCGGTGATGGTGTCGGCGCCCTCGCCGCCCGAAATCGTGTCGGCGCCGGAGCCCCCGTCGATCACGTCGTTGCCGGCTTCGCCATAAATGGTGTCGACGCCGCCGCCGCCAGTCAGGATGTCCTTGCCGTCGCCGCCATAGAGGTAATCCGAGCCGTCGCCGCCGGACAGCGTATCGTTGCCCAATCCGCCGACGATGCGATCATTGCCCAGCCCGCCGCTGAGATCGTCGTTGCCGGCGCCGCCGTCGAGATCGTCGTTGCCCGCGCCGCCGTCGATCATCGTTGCCGTCGTCACCATCGATCGAGTCGGCGCCGTCGCCGCCGTTCACGGTGTCGTCGCCGAGACCGCCCGACACGGTGTCATTGCCGGCGCCGCCGTCGATGAGGTCGGAGCCGTCGCCGCCCGTCAGACGATCGTCGCCGTCGCCGCCGTTGATCACGTCATTGCCGGCGTCGCCGTTGATCGTGTCGGAGCCGGCCTCGCCATACAGCTTGTCGGCGCCGTCACCGCCATAGATCCGGTCGTCGCCGTCGCCGGCTTTGACGAAATCGGCGCCGGCGCCCGCGTCGATGTAATCGTCGCCCGCCCCGGTTTCGACCCGGTCGGCGCCCATGCCCGCGAGAATGGAATCCACGCCCGCGCCGGAGATGATCGTATCGTCGCCGACCCCGGCCGCGATCGTGCTGCCGCCGTCGCCGACATGGATGACGTCGTCGCCCTCGCCGCCATCGACCGTATCGAACCCGGATCCGGCGGTGATCCGGTCGTCGCCGTCGCCGCCATTGATGGAGGAGCCGCCGTCGCCGACGCTGATGACGTCGGATCCGGCCGCGCCGATGACCGTATCGAAGCCCTTGCCGAGAATGATCGTGTCTGCGCCGTCGCCGCCATCGACGGAATTATCGCCATTGCCCAGAACGATGCGGTCCTTGCGGTCGCCTCCGACGACCGTGTGGTCGCCGGCTCCCGCGGTAATGCGGTTTGCGCCTGCGCCGGCGTCGAGGAAGGCGTCGCCGGCGCCGATCGTGATGATGTCGTCGCCGGTTCCGCCGAGAATCGTGTGGGATTTGCCGTCGCCGACCGTGATCGTATCATCTCCGGCGCCGCCGGAGATCGATGCGCCGCCGTCGCCGGCTGAAATCGTGTCGTCGCCATCGCCGGCCACGATCGTATCGAAGCCCTTGCCGAGCTTTATCGTGTCGGCCCCTGCGCCGCCGAAGATCGAATTCTCGCCGTCGCCGAGCTCGATCCGGTCGTCACCCTCGCCGCCAGTGACGGTATGGTCGCCCGCGCCGGCGATGATCCGGTTGGAGCCCCTGCCGGCGTCGAGAACGCCGTCGCCGGCGCCGACCTCGATCCGGTCGTCGCCTGCGCCGCCATAGATGCTGTGCAGATCGCCGTCGCCAGCGGTAATTTTGTCATCGCCGTCGCCGCCCGCAATCGACGCGTCGCCGGCCCCAGCGTCGATGTCATCGTCGCCTTCGCCGCCGATGATCGTGTCGGCCCCCGCTCCGGTGACGATCTTGTCGTCCCCCGCCCCGCCATCGATGGAATTCGCGCCGTCGCCGGCCTTGATGACGTCGGCGCCGTCGCCGCCGTCGATCACGTCGGCCGCAGCGGCCGTGGTGATGGTATCCGCGCCGGCGCCGCCGAAGATCGTGCTCACGCCTTCGCCGCCGTCGATGACATCATTGCCAGCGCCGCCGTCGATCGAATCCAAACCGGCTCCGCCGTCGATCGTGTCGTCGCCGGATCCGCCGTTGATGACGTCGTCGCCTTCGCCGCCATCGATCGAATCCGCGTCCGCGCCGCCGTCGATCGTATCGTCGCCCGCGTCAGCGACGATCACGTCCTTGCCGGAGCCGCCGTCGATCTCATTGTCGCCAGCGCCCGCGGTTATCGCGTCGGCGCCTGCGCCGCCCGTCAACGTGTCGTTGCCCTTGAGGCCGATGATCGTGTCATCGCCGCCGCTGCCTTCGAGGATGTTGTCGCCGTCGGTGCCGGTGATCGTATCCGCGCCGGCCGAGCCGACGATGTTTTCGACCTCGGTAATTTCCACCCAGCCGCCATAAGCGCCGAAATTCGACCAGCCGTCGAGCTTGACCTCGAAGCCTTTGCCTTCCTGCAGGATCAGCGTATCGGAGCCCTCGCCGCCGGACACGCGGTAGCTGTCTGACACGAAGCGATCATCGCTCTGGGCGGATGTCGTGAAGATCCGGTCATCTCCGCCGCCGAGATTCATCTTGCGGTAAAAGCCGTTCAGGCCGAAGTCCCCGGCGGAGTCGCCGAAATCATGGCTCATGCGCCGTTCGTAATAGAGGCTCTTGAGATAGGTGTATTTGCCGGGGTCATCTTCCGGGAAGGTCGGCTCCGGCACGGCTTTGTTCGCGAAGGAAGAGACGATTTCGCCGTCCCAGCGCACATAGTCGCCGTCCGATTCATCCTCGGCGTCCTTGTCTTCGACCTCGTCGGTCGTCGTCTCATCGGCATCGTCGCCATTCTGGTCGGAGGAAGCGCTCGAAATGGAGGAGGAATCGACGGCGGCAGTCTCTGCGCCGTCTTCGGACCCAGCGGCCTGCGGCGCGACGTCGACCGTCAGATCGGTGTCGGACATCGAGTTGGACGCGGCGGAGACCAGGCTCGTCAATTCGCTCGAAACCTCTTCTTCGTCTCCCGACGACAGGACGGAGGTCAGAGCCTCGACGTCATAATCGGTCGTTTCCAGCGCATCGAGAAGATCGGCCAGCCAATCGACGCCGTTGGCATCGACCAGATCGGCGAAATAAGGAATATCGAGAAGTTTATTTATGAGCGTTTGAGAATTGGACATGCGCCCCGAAACCCCGGCAAATCACGGAAAAAATTAACCGTTGTTTCCCATAGGGTCGATAGGCTGTCAATTTAACCATACGGGATGACAGAGCTTTTCCAAATATCCCGTCAGTTTCACACAATTATGCAACAGAGCCGAAAGCCTCACGCAAGGGGAAGAGATAGAAACAATCCCGCGAAGACAACAGCCCCGACAATGGAGTTGAACTTGAACAGATCAAGGCACTGACTCGCGTCGTCGATATCGAGAATCAACAATTGCCAGCCGAACAGAACGGCGGCCACGACAAGGCCGAGCCATGCCGGGAAAGACACGCCGGCCGCGCCGAAGGAGAAGGCGAGCAAAACGAGGGTCAGCGCAAAGAAGATCGTCAGCCAGATCTTGGTCGCGTCGCCGAACAGGCGTGCAGTGGACCGCACGCCGACAAGCGCATCGTCTTCCTTGTCTTGATGCGCATAGATCGTGTCGTAACCGATCGTCCAGGCCACCGCCGCCAGATAGAGCCAGACGGCCGCCCAAGACAGACCGCCGAACACGGCCGCCCATCCCATCAGACCGCCCCAGGAAAAAGCGAGACCCAGGAAGAATTGCGGCCAATCGGTAAAACGCTTGGCGAAAGGATAGACGGCGACCACGCCGAGCGAGAGAATCCCGAGCAGGATCGAGAAGCCGTTGAAGCTGAGCAGCACGAGGAGGCCAGCGAAGGCCTGCAGCGCCAGAAAGATCTTGGCGTTCAGGCGGCTGACGCGTCCGGACGGCAAAGGCCGCGAGCGAGTGCGGGCCACCGCCATGTCGATCTCCTGGTCGACGAGATCGTTATAGGTGCAGCCGGCGCCGCGCATGGCGACGGAGCCGATGAAGAACAGAACGAGGTGCCCGATCATCTGCCAGAAGGCCGGGCGTCCGTCGGAGAGCGCGGCATTTGCCGCCAGCGTCGCCGACCAGAAACAGGGCCACATCAACAGCTGCCAGCCGATCGGCCGGTCCCAGCGCGCCAGCTGCGCATAGGGCCAGGCCCAGCGCGGCAAGGCGCGGTAAACCCAGTTGTCGGAAGGCGCGTCGGCCACGCGGCCGTTGTCGGAAATATGGCTGGTCATGACCTAAGCCATGACCACGACATCACGCAGGCGTCAAGCGCGCATTCCGCCTCAGGGCAGCGTGAAGCCGAATTTGTAGCTGGTGGAGATGCCGACCACGAACTGATCCCTGGAGCCGCGCTCTTCGACCAGGCTCGAATCGGCGGCGGAGCCGACCAGTCGGTTGTATTGCCCGAAGACGCCCGCCTCGATGCGATCGGTGGCCTTCCACACGACTTCCGAGCCCAAGCCGACCGACTTGAAGCCGCCGTCAGGATCGTAGGCCGACAGGCCATGCTTGGCGCTGCGCTTCTTGGTCACCTTGTAATAGGCGTCCATATAGTCGTCGGACGCGATGGAGGCGCGCGGGCCGGCAGACACACGGACCGTATCGGTCACATCCATGAAGGCGTCGAGCGCGAGATCGGCGACCACGCCGTTGTGGCTGCGAATGCCGTGGCGGATGTCGGTGCGGAAGCGCATCCAGTCGGTCGGATAGATTTCGCCGAACACGCCGGCTTCGAGGCCGAATTTGACCGCTTTCAGCGCCTTGAGATCATCGGACGTGTCGCGATCGCGCGGCATGACCAGCTTGCCGGTCACGCCGGCGCGGATCATATCGTTTTCGAACACGGCGAAAGACGCATTGTCGTCGCGCGAGGAAAAGCGCGGCGCCGTGGCGGATTGACGGCTGAGCGAAATGATCGGCGAGGCCTGCAGGATATAGCTCTTGGATCCTTCGAAACGCGGCGCAACGAAGCCGGCGGCGCCCGCTTTAAGATACCAGTCTCCCGACCAGAAATATTGGCCGTCTTCCGCAAGAGCGGAAAGCGGAAGCGTGGCGAGAACAGCGGCGAGAACTACGGCGCGACGGGACAAGGAAACCTCCTACTGGCGTTCGCCTCATTGAGACGGAGCCTGTTATGCCGGCATTTACGATAAAACCTTCCTAACGGATTTGGTTACCAGATGTCTAACGCTGAGTTGCGCATATCCCGATTAAACCAGGCCTTGACCTTTCCGTCCGCCGGGTTAAACCGCCGGATAGCTGGAAAAGGAGACTGCGCATGAAGGTTCTGCTGATCGGTTCGGGCGGGCGCGAACACGCTTTGGCGTGGAAACTGGCGCAATCTCCGCTTCTCGGCAAACTCTACGCCGCGCCCGGCAATCCCGGCGTCGCCGATCACGCCGAGCTGGTCGACCTCGATGTCGACGATCACCGGGCCGTCACCGCCTTCTGCAAGAGCATGGCCATCGACTTCATCGTGTTCGGCCCGGAAGCGCCGCTGGTTGCAGGCTTGAGCGACGTGTTGCGCGCCGAGGGCTTCCTTTGCTTCGGCCCGTCGCAGGCCGCCGCGCAGCTCGAAGGCTCCAAGGGTTTCACCAAGGATATCTGCGCCCGCTTCAGTATTCCGACCGGCGCCTATCAGCGCTTCAACAATGCGCCAAAGGCCAAGGCCTATGCGCGCGCCCAGGGCGCGCCGATCGTCGTCAAGGCCGACGGCCTCGCCGCCGGCAAAGGCGTGACGGTGGCGATGACCGTCGAGGAAGCCTGCGCAGCCATCGACGATTGCTTCGAAGGCGCATTCGGCGCAGCCGGCGCCGAAGTGGTGGTCGAGGCGTTTCTCGACGGCGAGGAAGCGAGCTTCTTTGCGCTGTCGGACGGCAAAACGGCGCTGGCGCTGGCATCGGCCCAGGACCACAAGCGCGTCGGCGACGGCGACACCGGCCCCAATACCGGCGGCATGGGCGCCTATTCCCCTGCCCCGGTCATGACGCCGGAGCTCGTCGAACGCACGATGAAGGAGATCATCGAGCCGACCATGCGCGGCATGTCGGAGATGGGGCATCCGTTCAGCGGCGTGTTCTTCGCCGGCCTGATGATCACCGACAAGGGTCCGGAGCTGATCGAATACAATGTCCGCTTCGGCGATCCCGAATGCCAGGTGCTGATGATGCGGATGAAATCCGATCTGCTTCCGCTTCTGCTGGCGGCCGCCAAAGGCGAACTCGACAGCGCTCATGTCGAATGGCGCGACGAGACGGCGCTGACGGTCGTCATGGCCTCCAAGGGCTATCCCGGCTCCTATGACAAGGGCACGGCTATCGAGGCGCTGCCGGAGGATGCGGCGGACCTGCATGTCTTCCACGCCGGCACGGCATTGAAGGACGGGCGTCTCGTGGCGACGGGGGCGGGTGCTCAACGTCACTGCGCTGGGCGACAGCGTGTCGGAGGCGCAGGGCAAGGCCTATCGCGCCATCGACGAAGTCCGTTGGGACAACGGATTCTGCCGCCGCGACATCGGCTGGCGCGCCGTCGCGCGCGAGAGAAAGTAACGATCTCTTAACCAGCGTTGCTGACCGGACTTTAAGAGATTTTTCATATGCTCCCGGAAATTGGTTTTCGGGAGCCCGTCATGCGTCTGGCCATCATCGCCGCACTCGCCGCCGTATCCGCTCCGGCTCTCGCCGGGTCGATCGACGTGAAGTCGACGGATCGCACCAATCGCAGCGTCGAGTTCATTCGCTGCGACGTCTGCGACTCCGAAGCCGACGCGGCACAAGAGGCCGAGGCGACCGGACCTGTTCTCAAGCCCGGCGAGCAGAAGATCGAGATCCGCACGGTCAACGGCCAGAAGATGATCTATCGCACCGAAGCGTGGATGGGCGGATCACCCGTGGTGATGGTGAGCAAAGTTCCGGCGAGCCTCGACGCCGCCGTGGCCGATACCGAGCCCGCTCCCGCCGAGACGCCGACCATCGATCGCGACGCCACGACGTCGGCGGTCAGCGCCGGCATGCAGGAAATGCCGCCGGCAATCGGAGAAACCAAGGCCGCGGCGCCGGCCTTCGATCCCGGCGCACTGCAATTGCGGCTGCCCTGATCAATCCAGCGACAGACGCGCCGCCAGCCGGTCGATGTCGACGGGCGCAAAGACCTCGACGCCATGGGCCGACAGCAACGCTGCGGTGACGCCCCGCCCGGCGTGACGTCCTCCCGAAAACCGGCCGTCATAGATGTTGAGCGAACCACAGGACGGACTGCCGTCGATCAGCAGCGCATAACGACAGCGTTCCGCGCGGGCCATGGCGAGGGCGCGGCGCGCCCCTCCACGAACATCTCCGTCACGTCGGCGCCGTCGATATCGATCACTCTGCCCTCACCCGCGAGCACCGCGTCTCCCGTCGCTTCGTCAGCGATCTCAGCGGGAGGGCGCGGCGTTTGGAATCCGCCCGCCAGTTCCGGACAGAAGGACACGAGACGGCCTTGGCTTCGCCACCGGTCGATCAGCGGATGGGCGAGCGGCTTTCCCTTGCCGTCGTAACGGACCGGCGCGCCGAGAAGGCAGGCGCTGATCAGGATCTTATCCATTGCCGCGCCTGAGATGCTCGTCGAGCCTCGGCATGATCTCCACGAAGTTGCAGGGCATATGGCGGTAGTCGAGCTGCAGCTTGAGAATGCCGTCCCAGGCGTCCTTGCAGGCGCCGGGCGAGCCCGGCAGCACGAAGATGAAGGTGGCGTTGGCGACGCCGCCGGTGGCGCGGGACTGGATGGTAGAGGTGCCGATCTTGTCGTAGGAGATGCGGTGGAAGACCTCCGAAAAGCCGTCCATGCGCTTCTCGAACAGCGGCTCCAGCGCCTCCGGCGTCACGTCGCGGCCGGTGAAGCCGGTGCCGCCCGTGGTGATGACCACATCAATGCGTTCTTCGAGCGTCCAGGCTCTAACTTGGTCGAAAATCGCCTGCTTGTCGTCGGGGACAATGGAGCGGGCTTCGAGCCGATGTCCAGCCGCCTCGATGCGCGCCGCCAGCGTGTCTCCCGAACGATCGTCGGCGAGGCTGCGGGTGTCGGAAACGGTCAGAACGGCGATGCCGACCGGCACGAAAGGCCTGGTGTCGTCTATGCGAGACATGTCAGAATTCTCCCGTGGATGCGCAAGCCTGCCAATACCAGTCTGGTCGCTCCGCCTCAAGCGCGCGGGCCGCGGCCGATAGTCTCTCTCGATCGGGATAGAGCGCAAAACAGGTGGCGCCGGAGCCGGACATCCGGGCGAGAAGCGGTTCTGTCGACGTCAACAGCGCCATGGCCTCTGCAATCTCCGGGGCCAGATGTTCGGCCGGCGGCTGGAGATCGTTGCGGGTAGCCTGGAGCGCGGTGATCCAGTCGGAGAACCCTGCTTCTTCGCCGGGAAGGCTGAGAGTGGGGTTGGTCTTGTTCGTCAAACGCTTGAAGATCGCCGGCGTCGACACCTCCACCAGCGGATTGACGAGCAGCATATGAAGCTCGGGAAACCGCGCCAGAAGCGTGATGTCCTCGCCGACGCCGCGCGCGACCAGCGGCCGGCTCTCCACGCACATCGGCACATCCGCGCGCCGAGAGGCAGCCCGAGATCCCGCAGCTCCCCCATGCCGAAACCGAGGCTCCACAATCTGTTCAGGCCGCGCAAGACGGCCCCGGCGTCGGCCGAGCCGCCGCCGATGCCCGAGGCGATCGGCAGGTTCTTTTCGAGATGGATATGGACAGGACCGGCGTCGCGGCCGATGGCGGCCGCCTTCGACCGCAGCGCGTCGCGCGCCCTGAGCGCCAGATTGCCGGGATCATCGGCAGACAAAGCCGGCCCGAAACGGCCGGACAGGCTGAACCGGTCCTGTTCGGCGGACGCGATGGTCAAGCGGTCGCCGGCGCTTGCGAAGACCACCAGCGAATCGAGCAGATGATAACCGTCGGCGCGCTGACCGGTGACATGCAGCGCGAGGTTGATTTTCGCGGGCGCGAATTCTTCGATCATTACGGGACCTCGGGCGCTTGCGCGCCTCATGCAAAAAGGCCGCCTCTGCGGCGGCCCCTCTTCATTCACTTCGCCGCTGGCAGCTTCAACACCTGGCCGGGCTTGAGAGCGCCTGGCCTGCGCTTCAAATCCGGATTGAGATCGAGGATCTCACGGAAACGATCGCCGTCGCCGAGGCGGTCGCGAGCGATGGTCCAGAGGCTGTCGCCGTTTACGACCGTATGCGTGGCTTCAGCTGCCCCTGGCATGGCGGCGGGCTCGGTGACGGCCGGGGTCGCGACCGGTGTCGCGGCAGGCTTTTCTTCCGCCTTGGGCGCGACGGCAGGCTGGGCGGGAACGGGCTCGGCCGACGGCGCGTCGGCGGCAGGAGCCTGTTTGGCCGGCTCGCTCGCCTCGGCTTCGGCAGCCTTCTTCTCGACCGCGGTCACCGATTTGGTCGTTTCCGCGCTGGCCTGGACCGGCGGCAGGCCATCGCGAATCTTCTTTTCGATCTTGGGGATCAGGTCCGCGTCGGGCTTGAGTTCGAGCGCGGTCTTCCACTGGAAAATCGCTTCGAGCTTGCGGCCGACCTGCCAATAGGCGTCGCCGAGATGGTCGTTGATGGTGGCGTCGGAGGCGCGCAGATCGGTCGCTCGCTCGAGTTCCGACACCGCGTCGTCATAACGGCCGAGGCGATAATAGGCCCAGCCGAGCGAATCGACGATATAGCCGTCGTCCGGGCGCAGATCGACGGCCTTGCGGATCATCTCGAGGCCTTCCTCGAGATTGATGTTCATATCGACCCAGGAATAGCCGAGATAGTTGAGCACCTGAGGCTGGTCCGGATAGAGCGCGAGCGCCTTGCGGAAATTCGGCTCGGCGATGTCCCACTTCTTCAGACGCTCATAGGCGATGCCGCGCTGAAAGAAGATCGACCAGTCGGTGCGCTTGGGAATGGGTCCGATGACTTCGACCGCCTTGTCGTAATTGGCGGCCATCTCGGCATATTCCTTGTTGTCGGACAACAGGCTGCCATAAGCGAGATAGGCGCGGGTGTCGCGCGGGTCTGCGGCGATCGCCGCCTTCAGATGCTCGCGCGCTTCCTCGATCTTGCCGGTGCCGGCCAGGTTGAGGCCGAGCTGGAGATCGGCGACGCGGCGAAGAATCGAATTTTCCGGCACTTTGCGATACCATTCGATCGCTTTTTCCGGCTTGTCGTTGGCTTCGGCGAGACCGCCGAGCAGAACGGCGGTGTCGGCATCCTCGGGCGACAGCGCATTCGCCGTCACCAGATAAAAGGTCACGATATCCTGAGCGCTCGCCCGGTCGGGCGCGCTCGACAGTGACTGGTTGAGAGCGCCGCCGACGGAGAACAGCACGGACGCCATGCCTTGGGTGGCGTCGGTGATCGCAAATTCCGGCTTCTCGCCGGCTTCGATCTTCTTGCGGAACGCCTGCAGCGGAATATAGCCGGGCGCAAAGGCTTCGCCGGCGGAAATGGCGTCGAGCGCCTTCTGGCGGTTGCCGGCCCGGGCTTCGAGCGTCGCCAATGCGATCACGCCGCGCATATAGGTATCGCTGGCCGCCGTGCCCTCTTCGCGATTGGCGACGGTTTCCGCGAGTTTCTTGCGCGCGGTCTCGATATCGCCCGAGGCTGCGGCGATCATGCCTGCCGTGTAATTGCGGAACACCGAAAACCATTCCGGGCCTTTGAGGCCATTGGCGGAGGCGATGGCCTCCTTGGTCTTACCCTCGCCGAACTGCCCCCAGGCCACGATCAGCGAATTGATCATGCGGTCGAGCTCGTTCGGGCCTTCGTATTTCAGGAATTTATAGGCCTCGGTATAGTCCTTCTTGCGGATGGCGTCGATGCCGCGGGCGATTTTGGCGATGCGTTCGACAGCCGGATCATCCTTGAGCTTGACCGCCTCGGCGACGCCCTCGTCGAAGTCGCCGTTCATGAACAGGCAGATCATCAGCCGTTCGCGAACTTCGAGGTTGGACGGATCGAATTTCAGCGCCGTGCGATAAAGCTTGATCGCGCTTTCATAATCATAATCGCCATCGGCGGTGCGTCCGGCGAGAAACGCCCCGGAAAACGTTCGACGCTCGAAATATCGAACTTGACCTCGGGGGCCGCCGCGTCCGGCTTGGCGGCTTCGACGGCGAGGACCGGCGTCGACAGACTAAGAAGCAGCCCAAGAGCCGTGCCGAACTTCAACCGACCGATGTTCAAGAATGCCATTCGACAGCCTTTCATTGATGCGCTCCGCGCATTCCGCCTTGCGCATGTGGCGACGCCGGCAGCGGCATGCAAGCCGACGACGCAAATCATGAGCGTCCTTAAGACCACAATTCGCCGACCCTCACAAGAGATCCGGATAGGCGCTCCGATTCCGGCGATATACGGCGAAACGGGCTTTTAGTTGACGCGCGCGATGCAAAATTCGATCACGTCGATCAACGCCGATTTGAGCGGCGAAGCCGGCAATGCAGCGATCGCGTCATGCGCCATGGTGCCATAATGATTGGCCCGGGCGATTGTGTCGGAGAGCGAGCCGTATTTGGTGATCAGGCCCATGGCGCGTTCGAGATTGTCCTTCGTCGACTCGCCGCCTTCGATGGCTTTGCGCCAGAAAGCGCGTTCTTCCTCCGACCCGCGGCGCCAGGCAAGGATGACCGGCAGCGTAATCTTGCCTTCGCGGAAATCGTCGCCGGTGTTTTTGCCGAGCTCGGCCGCCTTGCCGCCGTAATCCAACGCGTCGTCGACCAGTTGGAAGGCGAGGCCGAGATTCATGCCATAGGAGCGGAGCGCGGCGCGATCGGCCTTGCCGGCGCCGGCGATGATCGGGCCGACTTCGGCGGCGGCGGCAAACAGCGCCGCCGTCTTGGCGCGGATGACCTGGAGATAGTCGTCCTCGGTCGTTTCCATATTCTTGGCGACCGACAATTGCAGCACTTCGCCTTCGGCGATGACGGTGGCGGCGGTGGCCAGCACGTCGAGCGCATCGAGAGAACCCACTTCGACCATCATCTTGAAGGCCTGGCCGAGCAGGAAGTCGCCGACCAGCACGCTGGCCTGATTGCCCCAGAGGATTCGCGCCGTCTTGCGGCCGCGGCGCATGTCGCTTTCATCGACGACGTCGTCATGCAGCAGCGTCGCCGTATGCATGAATTCGACGCTCGCCGCGAGCTTGATATGGCCCTCGCCCTTATAGCCGAACAGATTGGCCGCAGCCAGCGTCAGCATCGGGCGCAGACGCTTGCCGCCCGAGGAGATAAGATGGTTGGCGACTTTCGGGATCATCTGGACGTCGGAACCAGCCTTCGACAAAATGAGTTGGTTCACGCGCTCCATGTCGCCCCTGGTCAGATCGACCAAAGGCTTGATGGAGGCCTGTTTGTTTTTGCTTTCATCAAGCGGTATGACCACGCCCAAGGAACCGGCTCCTGTTGAATTCTTTGGGCGGACCATAAAAACCAAGGGGCCGAGCGGCAAGAGGCGAATTGCCCCGGCGCCCATGAATTGACGAAATTTGACCCAGAGGGAGCGTGAAGTGATCGAAATCATGCGCAGCAACGACCCGGTGGCCATGTCCTACGCCGTGAGCCTGCTAGAGGACCGCGACATCGTCTGCTTCATTGCGGATCAGGGCATGAGCGTGCTCGAAGGTTCGATCGGCATTCTGCAGCGGCGGCTGTTGGTGGAGGACGAGCGCATCGACGAGGCGCGGCGGACGCTTCATGACGCCGGACTGGGCGGCGAACTCAGATGAATGTCGGTCTGCCGCAAACGCTGGAACGCGATGACGACAAGCCCGTCGTCGACACGATCGACGCGTTCCATTTCGGCCGTTTCTTCCTCGTCCAGCCCAAAGGGCGCGGCCATCGCTCCGGCGTGGACGCGATGCTGCTGGCCGCCATGGTGGATGCGGACGGTCCGATCGAACTCGCCGATCTCGGCGCCGGCGCTGGCGCCGCGGGTCTCGGCGTCGCGGCGAGACTTGAACAGGCGCGCGTGACGCTGGTCGAGAAATCGCCAGACATGATCGCCTATGCGGAGAAGACGCTGGCGCTGCCGGACAATGCCGCCGTCGCGGCCCGAGCCCGCCTGCTTGCGGCCGATGTGACCCTCAAAGGCCGCGAGCGCGTCGCCGCAGGGCTGCCGGACGACATTTTCGACCATGTGATCATGAACCCGCCCTTCAACCATGCCGGCGACCGGCGCGCGCCGGATGGCCTGAAGGCGGAGGCGCATGTGCTGCAGGACGGGCTGTTCGACGCCTGGATCCGCACCGCCGGCGCCATTCTGAAACCCGGCGGACAGATGTCGCTAATCGCCAGGCCGGAATCGATCGCCGAGATCATGGACGCCTGCGGCAAGCGCTTCGGCGGGTTGGAATTCACGATGATCCATCCGCGACAGGGAGAAAGCGCCATCCGCCTGCTGGTGAGCGGCGTCAAGGGTTCACGGGCGCGGCCAGTGTTTCGCGCGCCGATCTTCATGCATTCCGAGGGGTCGCACAGGTTCCTGCCCGAAGTGGACGACCTCAACAATGGCCGCGCGTCCTACCGCCGGCTCGCGCCGCGCCGCTAGGGCCTTCCAAAGGGGCTCGCGCGCTCCTATATCGGTCTCAACCACCGCACGCCAGGATCAGGAACAATCAATGGGTTTTCTCAGCCGTCTCATTCCCGCCCGCTTCCGTAAGAAAAAGGTCAAGATCCCCGTGGTGCGGTTGTCGGGCGTGATCCAGGCGGGCGGGAGCCAGTTCCGACCGGCCCTGAACCTGGCCAACATCGAAGAATTGCTCGAAGAAGCCTTCGAGACCAAGAAGGCGCCGGCCGTGGCGATCGCCATCAATTCGCCCGGCGGATCGCCGGTGCAATCCCGGCAGATCTTCTACAAGATCCGGGCGCTCGCCAAGAAGCACGAGAAAAAGGTGCTGGTGTTCGTCGAGGATGTCGCGGCGTCCGGCGGTTATCTGATCGCGCTCGCCGGCGACGAGATCATCGCCGATCCGACCTCGATCGTCGGCTCGATCGGCGTGATCTCCGGCGGCTTCGGCTTTACGGAACTGATCAAGAAGGTCGGCGTCGAGCGCCGCATCTACACCGCGGGACAGAACAAGTCGGTGCTCGACCCGTTCCTGCCCGAGAAGGAAAGCGACGTCGCGCATCTGAAATCTTTGCAGCTCGACGTGCACCGCGTGTTCATCGACATGGTGAAGGAGCGCCGCGCCGGCAAGCTGGCCGAAGACGACACGCTGTTCACCGGACTGTTCTGGTCCGGCGAGAAGGGTTTGGCGCTCGGTCTCGTCGACGCACTCGGCGACATGGAAACCGAGCTGCGTTTGCGCTATGGTGACGAGGTCGAGATCGAGCCTGTGGAGGCCTCGCGTGGATTTGTAGCCCGGATGATTTCGGGACGCTCCGCCACGCCGCGGCTGGGCGGAGAGATCGGCGCGGGCGCTGCGGAAGCGGCGATTTCGACGGCGGAGGAACGGCTCTGGTGGAGCCGATACGGACTTTAGGATTTCAAAGTGGGTTTATCGAAGATCGTCTTCGTCGTCGTGATCGGACTTGTAGGCTGGATGGTCTACAAGAAGTTCGTCGCCGACGCCTTGAAGCTCGCCAAGGCCAACGCCGCCAAGCGGCGCGAAGCGGAAACCGGCGCGATCGGCACGCTGGTCAAGGATCCGGTCACCGGCGAGTATCGCCTGCGTAAGGAAGAAGACCGCTAAGGCTCCTCGCGCCCTCGCGCAAGCGTCTGCCAATCCTGCCCCGCATAGGCGACGCAGATGATTTTGACGACGCGCGCGGCGTCATCGACGGTGAAGCAGATGACTGCGCGACGAGAAACCGGAAGAACGCGCAGACCCGGCATGACCTCCGACCGAGGGCTTCCGATATACGGATGAAGCCGCAGCATCGCCAGCGCCTGTTCAATTTTGCCAATCTTATCGTAAGCCGTCTGATATCCGGCGAAATTACCGATGAGATCGACGATCGCAGCGAGATCGAACTTGACGTCTTGGTGGCGGACGATGCGGTAGGTCACATCAGAGGCCTGCCTTGATCTTTTCTCGGGCTTGGCGTCTGAGATCTTGGAACATGGTGTCGGCCTCATCCACTGTAATCCATTGATCGTCCGGCAAGGACGCCCTGTGCCGGATCTCCTCCGCCATGGCTGTCACAGCGTCCGCCTCCCCTTCCGGCTCTTCCACTTCCAGCATCAGGTCGCGGATTTGATCCTGCACGAGTTCCGAGATCGAGGCATAGTCGCCCCGGCTCACCAAACGTTCGGCGAATTCCAGCTGCTGTTCGGAAAGCTCGATCGAGATCTTCACATTCATGGCTGCCTCCGGCTTTGCATGCCGCGATCATAAGCCCCAATGACCTTGCGATCAATCAAAACGGCGTCTTGACAAGATCAGGCGCCACGTGAACATATAGGGAACATAAAAAGGAGGATACTATGCTCGACCATATCGGATTTCCCGTGGGGATTATGCGCGCGGCCGCACTTTTTACGACGCCGTGATGCCGGCGATCGGCGCGAGCCGGATGATGGAGGTAACGGCTGAGATGACCGGCGGAGCGGCGCATGCCGGCTATGGCGTCGACAAGCCGGATTTCTGGATCAGCAGCGGCGGGCCGGTGACCGGCGCGCTGCATATCGCCTTCCAGGCCAAGGACCGGGCTGCTGTGCGCGCCTTCTATGATGCGGCGATGGCGGCGGGCGCAAAGGACAATGGCGCGCCGGGGCTGAGGCCGCATTATCACGAGAATTACTACGGCGCTTTCGTGCTAGATCCCGACGGCCACAATATCGAGGCCGTGTGCCATCGGCCGGAGTGATGGCGGCGGGACGCCGGCGCTTGACGCGGCAAGGGCCTTGACCCTTCCCGCCCGCCATGGCACTCAGCCGCCAGCAATTGCCGAGGGTGTATGTCATGTCCGCGATCCCAGATCATATGAATCCCAAGCGCTCGTTTCAGGCGCTGATCCTGACCCTGCATAACTACTGGGCGGACAAGGGTTGCGCGGTTTTGCAGCCTTACGACATGGAAGTGGGCGCCGGCACGTTCCACCCGGCGACCACGCTGCGCGCGCTCGGCCCGAAGCCCTGGAAGGCCGCCTATGTGCAGCCGTCGCGCCGCCCCTCGGACGGGCGCTACGGCGAAAACCCGAACCGCCTGCAGCATTATTATCAGTATCAGGTGATCCTGAAGCCCAATCCGTCCAACCTGCAGGAGCTCTATCTCGGCTCGCTGGCGGCGATCGGGCTCGATCCTCTTCTGCATGATATCCGCTTCGTGGAAGACGACTGGGAAAGCCCGACGCTGGGCGCCTGGGGCCTCGGCTGGGAATGCTGGTGCGACGGCATGGAAGTCAGCCAGTTCACCTATTTCCAGCAGGTCTGCGGCATCGAATGCTCGCCGGTGGCGGGCGAACTGACCTATGGTCTGGAACGTCTCGCAATGTATGTACAGGGTGTGGACAATGTCTACGACCTCAACTTCAACGGCCGCGAGGGCGCCGAGAAGATCTCCTATGGCGATGTCTTCCTGCAGGCCGAGCAGGAATATTCCCGCCATAATTTTGAATACGCCAATACCGAGATGCTGCACCGGCATTTCATCGACGCCGAGAAGGAATGCCAGGCGCTTCTCGCCGCCGGCGCGCCCGGCGATCAGGACGCTCAGCGCCTGCACAAATGCGTGCTGCCGGCCTATGACCAGTGCATCAAGGCGAGCCATGTGTTCAACCTGCTCGACGCGCGCGGCGTGATTTCAGTCACCGAGCGGCAGAGCTATATCCTGCGCGTCCGCACGCTGGCCAAGGCCTGCGGCGAAGCCTTCCTGCTGACCGACGCCGGCGGGGTCAACTGGACGGAATAAGCCGTCCGCCGCAGACAATTCGCATCCGGCCCTCGCCGTGAGATCGACGGGGCCGGCTTCCACGCACCGCCCTTTCGGATCGCCTGATGACGCTCGAGAAACTCACCATCGTCCCGACCTCCAAGCCGCTCGAAGGCCGCGTGAGCCCGCCGGGCTCGAAGTCGATCACCAATCGCGCGCTGCTCGTCGCAGGCCTCGCCAAGGGGGCGTGAGCCGGCTGACCGGCGCGCTGAAAAGCGACGACACCCGCTATATGGCCGAGGCGCTGCGCGCCATGGGCGTCACCGTCGATGAGCCGGACGCCACCACCTTCGTCGTCACCAGCGACGGCGTCTGGAAGGAGCCTTCCGCTCCCCTCTTCCTCGGCAATGCCGGCACGGCGACCCGCTTTTTGACGGCGGCGGTCGCATTGGCAAAGGGCCGTTTCGTGGTGGATGGCGACCAGCATATGCGCAAGCGGCCGATCCTGCCGCTGGTCGAGGCGCTGCGCTCGCTCGGCGTCCAGATCGAGGCCCCGACCGGCTGCCCGCCGGTGACTGTCGACGCCGAGGGACGCTTCACCACCAATCGCGTGGTGATCGACGCCGGGCTTTCCAGCCAATATGTGTCGGCGCTCCTGATGGCCGCACCGCTCGCGAGCGAGCCCTTCGACATCGAACTCGCCGGCGCCGAGATCGGCGCGCGCGGCTATATCGACCTGACGCTGGCCTCAATGCGCGCTTTCGGCGCCGAGGTCGAGCAGACTTCGCCGGCCACCTGGCGCGTGCAGCCCACAGGTTACGTCGCCGCCGATTACCATATCGAGCCCGACGCTTCGGCCGCCACCTATCTCTGGGCGGCGGAAGCGCTCACCAGCGGCAAAATCGACATCGGCGTGGATGCCGGCGCTTTCACCCAGCCGGACGCCAAGGCTTATGAGGTCATCTCCGCCTTCCCGCATATCCCCGCCCTCATTGACGGTTCGCAGATGCAGGACGCGATCCCGACCATCGCCGTGCTCTCCGCCTTCAACGAAACGCCGGTGCGCTTCGTTGGCATCGCCAATCTGCGCGTCAAGGAGTGCGACCGCATTCGCGCGCTGTCATCGGGCCTCAACGCCATCCGTCCGGGACTGGCGACCGAAGAGGGCGACGACCTGATCGTGGCCTCCGACCCCGGCTTGATCGGCCAACGCCTGCCGGCGGACATCGACACTTTTGCGGATCACCGCATCGCCATGAGCTTTGCGCTTGCGGGTCTCAAGATCGACGGCGTCACCATTCTCGATCCGCTCTGCGTGGGCAAGACCTATCCGGATTACTGGAAGGCTCTGGGCGCGTTGGGCGTAGAGATCATCGAAGGCTGAGCCTCAGAATTCAAGCCCCGCCGCGACCCGGTTTTCGATCCGGAGCGCCAGCCCCTGGATCTTGGCCATCAGCACGTCGAAATCGATCGGCTTGGTCATGTAGTTGTCGGCGCCGGCGCGCATGCCTTCGAGCATCTTTTCCCGGTCGGCGAGCGCGGTCAGGAAGATGAAAGGCATATTCGAGAATTGCGGATAATTGATCTGCAATTCCGCCAGAAGCTCCGTGCCGTCCATCTCCGGCATGGTGATGTCGGAGATGACGATATCGGGCCGGTGGCGCAGGATCAGTTCCAGCCCTTCCTTGCCGTTGGAGGCCTGAAGCACGCGCAGGCCTGCGTCTTCCAACTCCTCGGTGATCAATTCGCGGACGTCCATTTCGTCTTCGACGCAGAGAATGGTGATCATGCCGATATCCTTTCGTCTTGCTGGGCCGGACGGATGGGCGCGCTTGCGCGGTCCGCCTGCGGCTTGGTTGCGGGTCCATGCACGGGCAGGATGAGGGTGAAGGTCGACCCGTCGCCCCGCTCGCTTTCGACCCTGATGTCCCCCTCATGCAGATCGACGATCTGCTTGACGAGGTTGAGCCCTATCCCCGTTCCGGCGATGCCCGTGGAGGTGCGGGCGCGAAAATAGAGCGAGAACATTTTCGGGATGTCGTCGGGGTCGATGCCGACGCCATGATCGCGGAAGGAGATCACGGCGTAATCGCCTTCGTCCCAGCCGGTGATCTCGATGTCGGGCGCATGCGGCGAGTATTTCACCGCGTTCGACAGCAGATTTGTGATCGCCTGTCCTATGCCGAGCGGATCGCAGCGGATCTTGTCGGGCAGGAATTGCAGGTCGACATGGAAACGATGGCGCTTGGAGAATTCGCGCTGACGCTCCACCGCCTGTTCGATCAGCGTCTTGATCGAGCAGTCGGCGAGATTGAGCTCGATCTTGCCCGTGGTCATGCGGCCGGCCGACAGGAAGCTCTCCATCAATTCCACCATGCGCGCCACGGAGGCGCGGATCTGGCCGGTTTTTTCGGCCAGGAACTCCTGATCGACAGCACCCCTCTTGCGGATGAGCCGCTGGGCGGCGCCGTCGATGATGGCGAGCGGGGTGCGGAATTCGTGGCTGGTCATCGAGACGAACTGACGCTGCAGCGCATTGATCTGTTTCTCGTGATTGAGCGCCACTTCGAGAGCATGCGCCTGGGCTTCGATTTCCAGCGTGCGTTCGCGGACCTGATCCTCCAGCTGGTCGCGATGGCGGATCAGTTCGATCTCTGCCTGCTTGCGCACGGTGATGTCGGTGTAGCTGAGAATATAACCGCCGGCGGCGAGCGGCTCGGCGCGCACGGCAAGCACGCGGCCATTGGCGCTGACACGCTCGAAACTATGCGGCAGGAACAGCCGGGCGTGATTGACCCGCTCCAGAACCAGGGCGTCGATGTCGCCGTCGCCATATTCGCCGCGCTCGGCATTGATGCGGATGAGGTTTTCGAAGCTCGCGCCCGGTGGAAAGGCGTCGGGCGACACATCGAGCAGATCATAGAGATGCCGGTTGGCGATCATCAGATCGAGACGATGATCGAAGACGGCGATGCCGCCCGGGAAAGCCTCGAAGGCGGCTTGCAGAATGCCGAGCATCTTGCGCTGTTCTTCGGTCGTGTCGAACACGACTTCGGCGAGGCATTCCCCCTTTTCGCCCCTGAGAGAGATGACCTTGACGGTGACGCGGTACTGGCTGCCGTCGCGGCGGGCGTGGAAGGTCTCGAAGGTCACGAATTTCTCGCGCCCCGAAATCACCGGATTGATCAGAATGCGATATTCGTCGAGCGTCAGATCGGGCTTGAGCGACACCGGCGTCATCCGGATCAACTGGTCTTCGCGGTAACCGGTCTTGATCGTCGCCGTGCCGTTGGCCCGGAAGATCTCCAGCATTTCGGGATCGATGAGGTAGATTTCGTCGGTCGAGATCTCGACGAGATCGGCGAACTGGTGGTCGGCGTCGGCGCGGCGGCGAGACAGAACGATGTCGGCGAGATCGCAGATCAGCAGCCGCAGCACCGCCATCCGCTCCTCGTCCATGCGGCGGCGACTCTTACCGAGGAACAGCACCGAGCCGAAAATCGCCCCCGAACTGCGGTCTATCAGCGGCAGGAGATAGGATCGCGCCCGATCTTCCGCGCAGAGCGGCTGCGCCTGGCCCGACTGGGGGTCGTATTCCAGGGGAATGGTGCACCAGTCGGCCTGGGTGTGATAAAGCAGCTTATGCCGTCCGCCATAGGGCGTTTCGTTGAATATGGCGGCGCAGGGACCGAGGTCGAATTCGCGCGTGGCGATGATCTCGTTGAGGACGCCGGAGAGAACCTCGTCGCGGCTCTTGTCGCTCAGCGTCCAGCGCAGCATGGCGCGGGTGGCGACGAGACCCCAGATGGGCATTGCATTCCAGACTGCCTGCGGCATATGGGGATTCCCCTGAAATGGCTTGGAGGATCAGATTAGGTCATGCCCGCTAATGAAGCTTGCAAGGCTGTGTTAAAACTTTAGCGAGGCCTGATATTTCGCGCTTTCCGAGCATGCCGCCAGGCGCAATTCAGGCATGACAAGCGCCGCGGAACTTGCTAGGTCCGGCGCGACATTTCCCTATCCGCCCGCGAAAGCGAAAGACACCATGCCCGATCTTCTTCTTGAACTCCGCTCCGAGGAAATTCCCGCCAGCATGCAGCGCAAGGCCGCGGGCGATCTGAAAAATCTGTTGACGGATGCGCTGGTCGAGGCGGGCCTCACTTACGAGGGCGCGCGGGAATACTGGACGCCGCGCCGGCTGACGCTCGACATCCGGGGCCTGACCGCCCGCTCCGCCGACCAGCATGAAGAGCGCAAGGGACCGAGCACGAAGGCCCCGCAGGCGGCCATCGACGGCTTTCTGCGCTCCGCAGGCCTTTCTTCCATCGATCAGGCTCAGGTGAAATCGGACCCGAAGAAGGGCGATTTCTATGTGGCGATGATCCACAAGCATGGGCGCGCCGCCGAAGAGATCATCACCGAGGTGATGCCCGGCATCATCCGCAATTTCCCCTGGCCGAAGAGCATGCGCTCGGGCTTCGCCTCGGCCAAGCCGGGTTCGCTGCGCTGGGTGCGTCCGCTGCAATCGATCGTCTGCACCTTCGGACCCGAGCATGACGAGCCGGTGGTGATCCCCTTCGAAGTCGACGGCATCACCGCCTCCAACGTGACCTATGGTCATCGTTTCCACGCGCCCGATGCGATCACCGTCAAGCGCTTTTCGGATTACGTCTCCGCGCTCGAAAAGGCCAAGGTCATTCTCGACGCCGACCGCCGCAAGGAAATCATCCTGGCCGACGCCAAAAAACATCACCTTCGCCTCCGGGCTCGATCTCGTCGAGGACGAAGGGCTGCTCGAGGAAGTCTCCGGCCTGGTGGAATATCCGCATGTGCTGATGGGCAGCTTCGAAGAGGATTATCTGAAGATCCCCGCCGAAATCATCCGGCTGACCATCAAGACCAACCAGAAATGCTTCGTGACCCGCCTGCACGGCCAGGAGGCGCTGTCGAACCATTTCATCCTCGTCTCCAATATTGAAGCCAAGGACGGCGGCGCCGAGATCATTCACGGCAATGGCAAGGTCGTGCGCGCGCGCCTGTCGGATGCGGCGCATTTCTACAAGCGCGACCAGGGGGATCTGCCCGATCTCGACACGCTCGAGGCGTCGGCGGCGAAATTTGGTCTCGACCTTTCCAAGCCGCTCGACCAGCGCATGGCCAAGCTCGATCATCTCAATGTGACCTTCCACGCCAAGCTGGGCAGCCAGGGCGAGCGTGTGACGCGCATTCGCGCGCTGGCCGCCAAACTGGCTGAGGTTACCGGCGCCGATCCCATTCTCGTTGACCGCGCCGCAGTGCTTGCCAAGGCCGATCTGCGCACCGAAGCGGTGGGCGAATTCCCGGAACTGCAGGGCATCATGGGCCGCAAATATGCGGGCTTGCAGGGCGAGGACGCCGCCGTCGCCACCGCCATCGAGGATCACTACAAGCCGCAAGGCCCCTCCGACCGCGTGCCGACCGACAAGGTCGCCGCCACCGTGGCGCTGGCCGACAAGCTCGACACCCTGGTGGGCTTCTGGGCGATCGACGAGAAGCCGACGGGTTCCAAGGACCCCTATGCGCTGCGTCGCGCAGCGCTGGGGGTGATCCGGATTATTCTGGAGAACAATGTTCGCCTCAGACTGTTAAGCGTGGCTTCCGACCGCGACCTCCTCTCCTTCTTCCACGATCGCCTGAAAGTCTATCTCAAGGACGCCGGCCGCCGTCACGACATCGTCGATGCGGTGCTCTCCGAAGACGCCGACGATCTCCTGACCATCGTGCGCCGCACGGAAGCGCTGTCGGCCTTCATCGGCACCGAGGACGGAAAGAATCTGCTGGCGGGAACCAAGCGCGCCACGCAGCTGCTGGCCGCCGAGGAGAAGAAGGGAACCAAGGCCGCCGAACGGATCGATCTCAGCCTGCTGAAACTGCCGGCCGAGACGGCGCTGCATCAGGCGATCGTCAACGCCAGCCAGAGCGCTGCCCAGGCCGTGGCGCGCGAGGATTTCGCCGCCGCCATGGAAGCGCTGTCCAGGCTGCGCGGCCCTGTCGACGCGTTCTTCACCGATGTGCTCGTCAATGACGAGAACCCTGACATCCGCGCCAATCGCCTGGCGCTTCTGGCCGCCATCCGCAGCGCCACCGGCACGGTGGCGGATTTCAGCAAGATCGCCGGGTAAGAACGCATAGCCGCGAAAACGAGACCGGCCGCTTTGGCGGCCGGTTTCGTATGTGGGCGCCGCGGTTCACGCCGCCTGTTTGTGATGCGCGCCCGCATTGGGGTGGACACGGAAGGCGCTGATCAGTTTGACCAGCTCTTCGGTGTCGTCTGCCAGCACCTGAGCGGAGGCGGTGGTCTCTTCGGCCATCGCGGCGTTCTGCTGGGTGGCGAGATCCAGCTGGTTGACCGAACTCGCGATGCTTTTCAGTGTCGCATCCTGTTCCTGGGCGCTGTGGGCGATCTTGTCGACGATGGCGTTGGCGGCGGCGATCTGTCCGGAAATACGCTTGAGCGCCTCCCCCGCCTGACCGACGAGATCCACGCCTTCGGCGACCTGGGTCGAGGAACGCGAAATCTGCTCCTTGATCTCCTTGGCTGCGGCGGCGGAGCGCTGGGCGAGTTCGCGCACTTCCTGCGCGACGACCGCGAAGCCCTTGCCGCTCTCGCCGGCCCGGGCCGCCTCGACGCCGGCGTTCAGCGCAAGGAGATTGGTCTGGAAGGCGATCTCGTCGATGACGCCGATGATCTTGGTGATTTCGCTCGAGGATTTTTCGATGCCGCTCATGGCGTCGATGGCGCGGGCGACGATCTGGTCTGAACTGTTGGCGTCGGAGCTGACCGTCGAGACGCGATTGGCGGCCTCGCGCGCGCCTTCCGCAGTTTGGCGGACGGTGACCGACAATTCGTCGATCGCCGCGGACGTCTCTTCGAGATTGGCGGCCTGACGCTCGGTGCGGAGCGCGAGCTCGCCGGAGGCGCGACGGATCTCGTCCTTCGACGCCCCGATGTCTGAGCTCTTGCGATTGACCTTCGACATCGCCCCTTCGAGCTTGGACAAGGATCTGTTGAGGTTGAGCCTGAGCAGATCGTATTTGGCGCCGAGATCGCCGCAGCGGACGGTCAGATCGCCGGTCGCCAATTGCTCCATCGTGTCGCCGATCTCATAGATCACCCGCTGCAGCGCCTCGGCCTCCTGATGCTCGCGCTCGACATTGGCCTCACGTTCGGCGGCGAGTTCCTGCTGCTGGCGCGCCTCGCGCTCGGCGAGGTCGTGGCGCTCACGGATCTTGGTCTGCAGCGCCGCGGTCGCCTGCGCCATCATGCCGATTTCGTTGGAGAGGCCGGCGTGAGGCACGGAAATGGCGGTGTTTTCGTCGGCCACGTCGCCGAGGGCCTTTCGAACCTCTTCGAGGGGTTTGGTGATAGACCGCATGATGACATAGGCCAGCGCCGCGCCGAGCGCGAAAATAGCCAGCATGACGCCGACCGCCTTGGCAATCATGGCGTTCACCTGTGCGTCGAGATCGTCGACATAAAGACCGGTGACGACGACCAGCTTCCAGGGCTCGAAGGCGAGCGCATAGGCGCTCTTGCGGAAGAAGGCGTCCTTCGGCTCGCCGGGCTTGGACGCATCGAAATCGGTGCGCCCGCCGCCCGCCTGGCCCAGCTTCAGCAGTTCCTCCCGGTAGAGCTTGCCCTTGGGATCCGGCTTGCCGCGCAGATTCTTGCCGACCTTGTCCTTGTCGTAATGGAAAGCCATGTTGAGATCGTAGTCATAGGCGAAGAAATATCCGTCGGGCGAATATTTCATGCCGTTGACGATCTGATAGGCCTGGGCGCGGGCCTGTTCTTCCGTCAATTCCCCGGCGAGTTGGCGCTCGTGGAACTGCTTGAGAATGGAGACGGCGGACTCCGTCTCGGTCCGCAGCATTTCATAGCGTTCATGATAGACGGCGTCTGCGGCGGCGCGGATCTCGAAGGTCACCGCCACGGCGAACGCCGCCATCAGCGCGAAAACCAGCAGGTAGAGTTTATGCGCAATCTTCAGGTTGATCATCAGGCCCCCTCGGCGTCCCAAACCGCGCGGAAACAGGACGGTCTCCGGCGTTTGTCCCCAAATTTAGGGGATTACGCTTAAGCATCCCCTAACTTTAGCGCGCCGATCACCGAATTCCCGCGCGTCGTTCAACGCTCGGCCTTGGCCCGACCTTTCTGAACCGCGGCCGGAATCAACTCCGTCCGCAATCGGAGCCGCGGCGCATTCCGGGCGAACCGCGCCAAATCGACGCCCGCGTCCAGCGCGGCGAGCAAATCGCGCTTCTGCACCAGAAGACCGTATTCGAATGGCTTGCCTGGTTGCGCAAGGCGCCGGAACCAGGGTTGACGGTGGCGACGCGAGGCCGAGAATCGGGCCGCCTTTCCGCCGATCGCGGCATATTCCAGCACTTCCTCAACCCAACCATTTTGCGGCCGGGCGCCGGGTTCGAGGAAGAGCAACCACTCGCCTCGCGCACGACGCACGGTGTCCGACAGCGTCCAGCTCTGCAGATATTTGCAGCCCGCGGCGTCGGCGAGCCGGGCGGTGCCATCCTGCGACCCCCTGTCGAGCACGATGACTTCGCTGACGACGCCGTCGACCGCGCCCGAAACGAGCACGGAGAGGGTATAGGCGAGCTCTGGCTCGCTGTTCTCGCATTCCAACATCACCGTCAGCATGGCCTAGCTTTACCGAAAGCCGCGCGCGATTGCCAGCCGCATTTTGTTCTTGCATTGTTCTCTTTTTCACGATAGGAAAATTGTCATCAGGCGGTCAGCTGACCGCACCGGAGAAGCCCAATGATCAATCTGTCCCTTTCGCGGCAGGCTGCCTTCCAGCCTGCCAACACGGCGGAGCTTGCCGATGGACTGCTCAAGGAAAGCGGTGTGAGGATCGACATCGACCGCCGTCGCGGCCGCGGCGCGGGCCTCAATCCGGCGGGCCGTTTCGAGTCGAAGGAGCGCGAGGCGCTGGACGACGGCTGGCAGACACTCGAAAGCCTGGAGCCGTTCCGCACCGAGGTTCAGGTCGAGAAGCCGCGCAGCATCATCACGCGCAACGACAGCCCCGACGTGCCGTTCGACCGGTCGATCAATCCCTATCGCGGCTGCGAGCATGGCTGCGTCTATTGCTTCGCCCGACCGAGCCACGACTATATGGGTCTGTCGGCAGGCCTTGATTTCGAGGCCAAACTCTTCGCCAAACCGGATGCGGCGCGTCTTCTCGAGCGGGAACTGTCGAAGCCGGGCTACAAGCCGAAGACGATCGCCATCGGCACCAATACCGACCCCTATCAGCCGATCGAAAAAGAATGGCGCATCATGCGGCAGATCCTCGAAGTCCTGTCGACGGCCAATCATCCGGTCTCGATCGTGACCAAATCGGCGCTGGTGATGCGCGAT
Source organism: Rhizobium sp. G21 (assembly GCF_014158035.1). GTDB lineage: Bacteria > Pseudomonadota > Alphaproteobacteria > Rhizobiales > Rhizobiaceae > Rhizobium_E. Next base: position 1,540,160 of record NZ_JACFXW010000001.1, read on the forward strand.
ATCGACCTGCTGTCGAAGATGGCCGAGAAGGGCTTGGCGAAAGTCGCGCTGTCGGTGACGACGCTCGATCGCAAGCTCGCCCGGCTGATGGAGCCGCGCGCCTCGACCCCGACGCGGCGACTGGAGGCGATCCGGGCCCTGACCGAAGCGGGCGTGCCCACAGCCGTGCTGGCCGCGCCGATGATCCCGGCGCTCAACGATCACGAACTCGAACGCATTCTCGACGCCGCGGCCGCCGCCGGGGCCAGGGAAGCCAATTACATCCTGCTGCGCCTGCCCTTCGAAGTCAGCCCGTTGTTTCGCGATTGGCTGCTGCGCAACTATCCGGATCGCTACCGGCACGTGATGAACCTGGTGCGCTCCATGCGCGGCGGAAAGGACTACGACGCCGAATTCGGCAAACGCATGAAGGGCGCCGGTCCCTATGCTTGGCAACTGCATCGGAGGTTCGAACTCGCCGCCAAGAAGCTCGATCTCAGGCGGCGCGGCATTCAGCTGAACACCGATCTCTTCGTGCCTCCGTCCGGCTATGGGGTGCAACTGAGCCTCCTCTAGTTCTCAGCATCGGATGCTGGGCCCGGCATGTCCCTGAAGCCGGACCCAGCGTCGACCAGCGCCCTCCGTCGAACCGCAACGACGGATGGCGCCCGCAAGCATCCCGGGCCGCCGCCCTCGATCCGGGACTTGCGAGGAATCGGCGGGATATGCCACAAACCCCGCATGACGCGTCCCGCCGATTCCCTACCTTTCTTGTTTGAAGACGTCGCCCCGACTTTCGCGATCGAGGAGGCGTTGATGCGCGACGGCTACGACCGCATCGTGGGCCTGGACGAGGTCGGCCGCGGACCGCTCGCGGGACCCGTGGTCGCTTGCGCGGTTGTGCTCGACCCCGCCCGTATTCCGACCGGCCTGAACGACTCCAAACAACTCTCGCTCTCCGAACGCGAGAGGCTCTATGCGGAGATTCTGGGAAGCGCCGAGGTCGCCATCGCCTCGGTCAGCGCCTTGGGCATCGACCGGACGGACATTCGCAAGGCCAGCCTCGAAGCCATGCGGCGGGCGACCCTTTCTCTGTGCAGGCGGCCCGATTTCGCAGTCATCGACGGCCGCGATGTTCCCCCGGCCTGCCCTGCCCCGGCAAGGCCTTCGTCAAAGGCGATTCCCGCTCGGTCTCGATCGCCGCGGCGTCGATCGTCGCCAAAGTCACCCGCGACCGGATGATGGAGGCGGCGGCGCATTCTCATCCGGGCTACGGCTTCGAGAAGCATGCGGGCTACGCCACCGTCGTGCACCGCCGCGCCATCATCGAACTCGGCCCCTGCCCCCTCCACCGCATGAGCTTTCGCCCGCTGCGGAAAGACTAGTTCTTGTCGCGGGATGGATTGCCGCGGGGACACTATTTCAGCTACATCATTGTCATCCGGCGCCCGCTCGCGCGGGAGAATCGGGAAGCCGGTGCGAAACCGGCGCGCGCCCAGCGCTGTAAGGCGGATGCCGCTTCGAGACGCCACTGGGAGACCGGGAAGGCGAAGCGGCAGATGAAACCGAGCCAGAAGACCGACCGGACCACATAGCCCGACGCGCGAGGACGGCGCAGCGGGCACGCCAGACGCAGGGGGTAACATGCTTGGCGCCGCTCATCGCGACCTCACGGCCGCGGGTCCGTTTTCCGATGCCGACAAAGACGCGGTCTACCGCGCCATCCATACGCGGCGCGACGTCCGCAACGAGTTTCTTGCCGATCCGATCGATACGACGCTGCTCGACCGACTGCTGGCGGCTGCCCATGCCGCCCCTTCGGTGGGGCTGACACAGCCGTGGAATTTCATCCTGATCCGCGAGGAAGCCAATCGCCGCGCCGTCCACCGATTGTTCGAGGAGGCCAACAACGAAGCCACCGACCGGTTGGAGGGCGACGTCAAGAAGAAGTACCGGGCGCTCAAGCTGGAGGGGATACTCAAAGCCCCGCTCAACATCTGCATCACCTGCGACCGCAAGCGCGGCGGCGAGTTCGTGCTCGGCCGCACGCATCATCCCGACATGGACATCTATTCGACTGTCTGCGCAGTGCAAAATTTCTGGCTGGCCGCACGGGCGGAGGGCATCGGCGTCGGCTGGGTGAGCATCTTCGACCATCGCCGCCTGGCCGCGTTGCTGGGCATACCCGACAGCGTCGAAATCGTCGCCTATCTCTGCGTCGGCCATGTGTCGGAGCTCTACAGAAAGCCGGAACTCGAAACCAAGGGTTGGCGTGACCGGATGCCGCTCGACCGGCTCATCTTTTCGGAACGCTGGCCTGAGGAGTCGCATGTGCTGCGGCTCTATCGCGAAATTGCGATGAAACCGTAACCGCCCGCCTGAAACGCGACAGCGCCCATAAAAAAACCCGCCTCGCGGCGGGTTCTTCAATCCAGGCTCCGAGACTCGCTCAGTTGAGCCGGGACTTCACTTCGCCTACCGCGTCGTTGAACAGCGCGTTGGAGAGCGAGGCGTCGGTCTTGGCGGCGATCAACTTTTCCGCGGCGGCGACCGCGAGGTCGACGGCGGCGGAACGAACAGCGGCCACAGCTTCGGCTTCCGCCTGCTTGATCTTCTGTTCGGACATCAGAGTGCGGCGAGCCACGTAATCGGCGGTCTTCTGCTTGGCCTCCTCGGCCAGAGCATCGGCTTCCCGCTTTGCGGCGGCGACGATTTCGGCGGCTTCCGCTTCGGCGGCGGCGCGCTTCTTCTGGTATTCGGCCAACAGGGCCTGCGCTTCGTCGCGCAGTTTCTTGGCCGAATTCAGTTCAGATGCGATCTTCTCCGCGCGCGAATCGACGCGCGCGGGTGACCATGCCGGGAACCTTGAGGTAAATGATCACCCCGAGGAAGATCAGAAGCGCGACTTGCGCCCAGATCTGCGCCCAAAATGTTGCATCCATTACGAGCCTCCTCAGCCTTTCACGGCGTTGACCGCGTCAGCGGCTTCGCCCGAGTTGACGGAAACGCCGGTGAGCCGGTTGACGATCTCCGCTGCGGCGTCCTGCGCCACGGTGGAGACTTCGCCCAGCGCAGTCGCCTTGATGGCGGCAATGCTGGCCTCTGCTTCCGAGATCTTCCTGGCGAGATCGGCTTCGAGCTGCTGGCGCTCGGCGTCCGACTTCACTTTGGCGGCGTCACGAGCTTCGGCTGCGATGCCCTGCGCCTTTGCGCGAGCTGCGGCGAGTTCCTGCTCGTATTTGGCGACTGCGGCGTCGGCTTCGTCCTTCATCCGCCGCGCCTCGGCGAGATCGCCGGCGATGCGGGCTTCACGGGTCTCGATGATCGAGCCGATGCGAGGAGTAATCAGCTTCGACACCAGGAAATAGAAGGCGCCGAAGGTAACCGCCAGCCAGAGAAGCTGCGATGGATATTGGGTCGCGTCGAAGGGAGGGAACACATCGGCGTGGCCGGCGTCGTGCGGAACACCGGTTTCGGTGTGCACTTCGGCTTCCGTCGACTGCACTGCCCCTTCCACCGCCGTGGCGGACAGAACATAGGCTGTCGTCACAAACATTCCTTCCTCCAGGGCAAGGATACGGTATCAAAAAACGGGCCACGGCCGAACGCCATGGCCCGATGGTTTTTTGAGACGCCGATCAGCCGAAGAGAGCGAGAAGAGCGACGAGCAGCGAGAAGATGCCCAGAGCTTCCGTCACGGCGAAGCCGAAAATCAGGCGGCCGAACTGGCCGTCGGCTGCAGACGGGTTGCGAAGCGCGCCGGCGAGGTAGTTGCCGAAAATGTTGCCGAGGCCGAGGGCTGCGCCGCCCATTCCGAGGCAAGCGATACCGGCGCCGATGTACTTTGCTGCTTCAGCTTCCATTGTAGAACTCCTTCAGTGTTTTCGTTTGGTGGCTGTTAATCAGGAGCGCCGGTCAGTGTCAACCGACGCCGAACTCTACTCACGACCTTAGTGGCCCGGATGAACCGCGTCGTTGAGATACATGCAGGTCAGAACCGCAAACACATAGGCCTGCAGGAAGGCGACCAGGAATTCGAGACCGGTGAGACCGATGGTCATCAGCAGCGGCAGGATGGCGCCGACGATGCCGATCGGGCCGAGCACGCCGAGCGAGACCACGAAACCGGCGAAGACCTTGAGCGTGATGTGGCCGGCGAGCAGGTTCGCAAAGAGACGAACCGAGAGGCTGACGGGGCGCGACAGGAAGGACACGACCTCGATCATGGTCACCAGGGGAACGACGAGCATCGGCACGCCCGACGGGACGAACAGACCGAAGAAGTGGAGGCCGTGCTTGTAGAGACCATAGAGCACCACGACCAGGATCACGAGCAGCGCCAGAGCGAAGGTGACGATGATCTGGCTGCCGACAGTGAAGAAGCCGGGCACCATGCCGAACAGGTTGGACACCAGCACGAACAGGAACAGCGAAAACACGAAGGGGAAGAACTTCATGCCTTCCTTGCCCGTCGAGTCCTTCAGCATCTTGGCGACGAATTCATAGGCCAGTTCGGCGATCGACTGCATGCGGCCCGGCACGATGGCGCGCGGGGCGGACGCCCAGACGAAGAACAGCGTCGCAACGACGACTGTCAACACCATGAAGAGAGCGGAATTGGTAAAGTGAAAGCCGGTGCCGCCCACATTCTCCCAGAGCGGGACAATATGGAACTGATGGATCGGATCTACCTTATCGCTGGTCGCCACGTTTGTTCTCTCTCGTTTTCATCACGGCCGCGCCTCAGGGCTTCGGCCTCTTGTCCTTGTTGCGGGCTTCCCCGATCCTGTCCACCGGATGCGGCGCGGTCACCACGCCCACCACTCTGAGGACATTGAGGATGCCCGCGCAAAATCCCAGGAGCAGAAAAATGACCAACCCCACGGCTTGGTGGGCAGGACCAGATCCAGAAGATAGCCCAGCATCGCGCCGACGATGACGGCCGCAATGAACTCAGAGGAGATTTTCAGCGCCTGCGAATAACCTTTCCGGTCATTGTCGCTGGCCGCTCTCGCTGCCTCCTCGGGGCTGCCTTGCGCGTGTCCCAACTCCTTGTGGAGTTTCTCCATGCGCGCTTCCAGACTGTCCTGGCGGTCGGTTTCCATTCTCGCCTCCTCACGGGCAGGGGCATTAACCCAGCATATCTGCTCGCGCAAGGCTGAAAATTGGCAAGTTCCAAACTGGAGACCCCCGCTCTCAAGCCGCGTGCACCATAGTTTCGACCTTTTTGGGAGTCAAGGCGAGCCCGCGCTCGGCATTCATGTATTTTTAACCTGAAAATTCAGGATGTTACAGACAAGTCAGCGGGTTTTGGAAACTTTGCGCGCAATTGCCGCGGCCCTAAAGCCTATCAGACCCAGCCGCCGCGATAGGTTCTGTAGAATATGTGAAGACCGATGCGGCTGACCCGCTTCATGGTGCGCGCCCAGTTCGGCCGGACATAGACGGCGTGATAATGGGTCGAATCGCCGACTTCCTTGAGGTAGATTTTGCCGGCCGTCACGGCGAGCGCCACTTCCTTGGCGGCCTCCAGGCGCGAACGCGACCAGATGATGTCCGGAATGCGATCACAGGCGAAGGAGAACTGGCAGCGATTGCGCCAGTCCTCGTTCTGATAGACCACGCCGCAGATCGTGTTGGGGAAAGCCGGGTTGCGCACCCGGTTGAGGACCACCTGCGCCACGGCGGCCTGCCCCTTGAGGGGCTCGGTGATGGCTTCGAAATAAATGGCCTCAGCCAGGCATTTCTGTTCCTTCTCGCTGAAGACGGTCGCCGGCAGCACGTTGGCCGCCCAGCCATGCGCTTCCTTTCCGGCGTCCGGAACGAAACGGTCGCCCTGAGGCTTGGCCAGAATGGAATCGAAGGGCGATTGTTCGGCGTAATCGGGTTCCGGATCGGCGTAGGCGGTGGCGAGGCTGTCGCCCTTTTCGTTGGTGATCAGGCTTGCCAGCATGGCGGGGACGCCATGGTCCTGAACGCGCGGCTTCACCTCATGAAAGGCGAGAGCGATCTCGATCTCCTTGCCCTTGATGGTGGGCTTCTGGAACAGCGTTACCCGCTCCTCCGTCAGTTCGGGCGCGAGGAGATGCGCCTGACGGTCGAGAATGCTGCCGGCGGTGAAACCTTGTGGGGGTCTGACGCGTTCAGACGCCAGGACCCTGCCCTTCTTGAGGCTGCGGGTTATGCGCGCCTCATCCGGCGTCTCGGGCTCTTCGCGCTTGTCGGACGACAGGGCGACCTTCTGGCCGCCGGCAAGCACGAGACCGCGATTGGCGGGATCGTAGGCGCGGCGATCGGCGTTCTTGAAGACGATTTCGGCGCTCTGGATCGAGCCGGCGCCGATGGGGGCCATGTAGCTGCGCCAGGATGCGGCGCCGGCCGGAGCGGAGACGAGGCCGGTCACGTCGGCCTCCGCCGCGATGGTTGGGAAGAACAGCAGACCGGCAAGCGCGAAAACGCTGGGGCCCGCCCAGTCGGACGGTGTGCGCGAACGGCGCGCGGCCAAGGAACGCTTCAACACGTGAACGCTACTCCACAGGGACTGAAAATCATTGGCCAGACAATGCGCTATTAACCTTGATGTTTGGTTAATCCCGGGATTTGTGGCCTTTGCGAGGCGCGGGGCTCTCCTCAAACGTAAACGGGCGGCCTCAAGCCGCCCGAAAAATTCCGTGATCCGGAGAGCAACCGATCGCCTAAACGGTCACATGAGCGCCCAATTCCACGACACGATTGGCCGGAAGCCGGAAATAATCCGATGGATCGGTTGCGGCGCTGGCGAGCGCGATGAACAGGCGATCCTGCCAGGAGGGCATGCCGGAATTCGCGTCGGGGATCAGTTTTCGCCGTCCGAGATAGAAGGACGTCGACATGATGTCGAATTTCAAGCCGGTTTTCCTGAGATGGGCGAGCGCCTGGGAGACGTTTTGCGTTTCCTGGAAGCCGAAACTCAGTTCCAGAAGCTGGAAATGTTCGGAAATCCGTTCGATTCGCCCGCGTTCCTCGATCGGTACGCGCGGTCGGTTCTGCGTCTTGATCGTCAGAATGATGTTCTGGCTGTGCAGAACATGGTTGTGCTTGAGATTGTGCAGCAGCGCCGCAGGCGTCGAGGTGGGATCAGAAGTCAGGAATATGGCCGTGCCCGGGACTTCGATCGGGCCATGCTCGCTCTTCTTCTCGAGCGACTTCACGAAAGTGCCGAGCGGAATATGCGTACGACGCGTTTTTTCGAACAGGATTTTCGTGCCGCGACGCCATGTCCACATGATGACCACGAAGCAACCGGCGATCAACACCGGCACATATCCCCCATGGTGGAGCTTGGTCAGGTTCGAACCGAGGAAAATCGATTCGATGAACAGCAGCGGCGCGATGACCAGGACGGCCTGGAGCCGCGGCCATTTCCAGAAAGACCGCACGAAATTGTAGAGAAGGATGGTCGACACCACCATGTCGCCGGTGACCGCGATGCCATAGGCCACCGCCAGCGATTCCGACGACTTGAACATCAGCACCAGCGCCATGACGCCGAACATCAGGATGGTGTTGACCGCCGGCAGATAGATCTGGCCGGTATTGGTGTCCGAGGTGTGGTAGATCTCCATGCGCGGCAGGAAGCCCAGATGGATGGCCTGACGCGACAGCGAGAAGGCGCCGGTGATGACCGCCTGGCTGGCGATGATGGTGGCCACGGTGGCGAGAATGACGGCGGGAAGGCGCAGATATTCCGGAAACATCAGGAAGAACGGATCGGACAGCCCTTCCGGATTTTGGAGCACATAGGCGCCTTGGCCGAGATAATTGAGCGTGAGAGCCGGAAAGATCAGACCGAACCATGCGAGACGGATGGGCGCGCGGCCGAAATGGCCGAGATCGGCGTAAAGCGCTTCGGCGCCGGTGACGGCGAGGAACACCGAGCCGAGCACGATGAAGCCGACCAGGCCGCTATTGGCGAGGAACCAGACGCCGTAATAGGGGTTGAAGGCGGCGAGGATGCTGAGATCGTCGAATATGTGGTAGACGCCGATGCCGCCGAGGGTCAGGAACCAGAAGGCGGTGATCGGGCCGAAAAAGGCCGACACCGCGCCTGTGCCGCGCGATTGCACCGCAAACAGAAGGATCAGGATTACCACGGAAATCGGCACCACATAGGGATTGAGCGCCGGCGTTACGAATTTCAGGCCCTCGACGGCCGAGAGCACCGAAAGCGCCGGTGTGATCATGGCGTCGCCCAGAAACAGCGCCGCGCCGACGATGCCGATCAGCAGCAGGACGCTGGCCCGACGTTCGGACACCGCCTTGGTCACGAGAGACAGCAGCGACAGCGTTCCGCCTTCGCCGTCATTGTCCGCCTTCAACAGAAAAACGACATATTTGAGCGTGACGATCACCGTCAGGGCCCAGATGAACAGCGAGATCAGGCCGATGATCTCGATGCGGTCGACGCCGTCATGCGAGACAGGCCGCAGCGATTCGCGGAAGGCGTAGAGTGGTGACGTGCCGATATCGCCGTAGACGACGCCGACTGACCCCAGCGCCAGCGCCAGAAGCTTCTTTTGGGACATGGGGCCCGAGTGGCCGCCCGAATGCAGATGTGTGTCCGACATGGTCAGTTTCAGGCTTAAAGCCAGCCTTTCCAACGAAAGAAGAAGAAGGGGATCACTGCCGAGACGATCATCATGATGATCGCGGCTGGATAGCCCCATGTCCATTCCAGTTCGGGCATGAAACGAAAATTCATGCCGTAGATTGAGGCGATCAGGGTCGGCGGCAAAAGCACCACCGATGCGATCGAAAAGATCTTGATGATGGCGTTCTGCTCGACATTGATCAATCCGAGCGACGCGTCGAGCAGGAAGGTGGTGTTCGACGATATGAATGCCGCATGTTCGGACAGCGTCTGCAGATCATGAACGACCGACTTGCACAGCGACCTGGCTTCGGCGTCGCCCTGGATGACCGGCGAGCCGGACAGAAACGTCATCAGCCGCGACAGAGAGGCCATGCTGTCACGCGCCTTGGAGATCAAGCGATGGTGATAACCGATTGCCGACAGAAGATTTTCGAGGAACCTGGGAGGGCGCCGCTTCACCGCCTGCTCGCCGTCGCCGAAAATGGCCAGCAGCAGCGCCTCGCCCTTCATTTCCGCCCGTTCCAGTATCTCCGCCGTCCGGTCGGAAATCGTCTCCATCAGCCTGATCAACACGGCGTGCGGCGCGCAATCGCCATTCGACATGCGACCGAGGGCGGCTGAAAACAGCTTGAAGGATTTCGGCTCGTCATAGCGCACCGTCACCAGATGCCGCTCGGTCAGCACGAAGGCGATGTCCGCCAGCTTCGGCGTCGCCGTATCGGCATGACAGAGCAGAGACGCCGTCATGTAAAGCGCCCCGCCTTCGGCGTAGAGACGGCTCGACGGTTCGATATCGTGCAGGTCCTCCCGCGTCGGAACCTCTATGCCGGTCAGGATCTGGGCGTAATGATCCTCTTCGCGCGTCGGATGAGCGAGATCGAGCCATACGACGTCGGCTGGAAGAGTCTGCAATTGCTGATCCACCGGCAGCACCATCGACTCACCGTTCGAACGGTAAGCAATGATCATGAGCGATAAGCTCCGGACATGGTCATTCCGCGCCCCGATGGCATTGGTCGCAATCGCCCCGCGCGCCTGCGAAATGGTCAAATGTGGTCACGCGGCAAAACCCCGCGTCCGTTCAGCGAGGTTGGTATCGCGCAAAACGCGCCTGTAATCAAGACATAACGAGCCCGCGGCCCCGCCGGGGCCGCACGCGTCCAGTTTCAAGTCAGACTGGATCTCATTCGAATATGATCGAGGGCGCGGCGCGGGCGAGCGGCTCATTGCTGAACAGTCTGGCGGCGATGGCGCCGGCGATCTCGCGATAGACCCGCGCATGCGGTCCATCCGGCTCGGTGACGACGACCGGCGCGCCGGCATCGGATTTTTCGCGGATCGTCATCGCCAGCGGCACTTCGCCCAGGAACGGCGCGCCGATCTTTTCCGCCTCCGCGCGCGCGCCGCCATGGCCGAAAATGTCATGCGTTGTTCCACAATTGGGGCAGATGAAATGGCTCATATTCTCGACGAGACCGATCAACGGCACTTCGACCTTCTTGAACATGTTGATCGCCTTGCGGGCGTCCAGAAGGGCGAGATCCTGCGGGGTGGAAACGATCACCGCGCCCGAGAGTGGCGCCTGCTGGGCGAGCGTCAGTTGCACGTCGCCGGTGCCGGGCGGCATGTCGATCACCAGCACGTCGAGGTCGCCCCAGGCGACTTCGCGCAACATCTGCAGAAGCGCGGACTGGATCATCGGTCCGCGCCAGATCATCGCCACGTCCTCGTCGACGAGAAAGCCCATCGACATCGCCTTGAGGCCGTAATTCTCCATCGGCTTGATCAGCCGACCATCGATCTGCTGCGGACGCCCGGACAGACCGAGCAGCCGTGGCACCGACGGACCATAAATATCGGCGTCGAGAATGCCGACCTTGTAGCCCAGCGCCTGCAGGCCGAGCGCGATGTTGACCGATGTCGTGGACTTGCCGACGCCGCCCTTGCCTGAGGCGACCGCTATCATGCTCTTGACGCCTGGAATGCTTTGCTTCGGCGCGGCGCCGCGCGGCGGATGCGGATGCGCGTGACCCTGCTGAGGCGGCGCCTGCGGTCGCGGCGGGGTCGGCTGCGAACCCGCCTTCTTGTCCGCCGTCAGCGCGGCGAAAGCGCCCTTCATGCCCGGCATCTCCTTGACTACGCGTTCCGCAGCCAGGCGCAACGGCTCAAGATCCTTGGCTTTGTCGGAGGGCACAGTGATGGAGAAATAGGCTTTGCCATCCGAGATGAACACCTCGGACACCATGCCGAGATCGACGATATTGCCCGTCATGTCCGGGCCCCGCACGCTTTTCAGTCGCTCGAGGACATCTTTGCTGGTCACATCGCTCATCACAGGCCCCTTGTCTCGGTTTGGCCTGTAGATAGTGGAACCGCAAGGGCGCGCCAACCCGGCTCGGGAGACAAATTTCCAGTTTGCCCTCCGCGTCACGACCATTGCCGGGATGCAGGTTCGTTGTCTGGCCCGAAACAAGTTCCGCCTTCCATGCCGGCGTCGCGAAATGCGGCGGCATGAAAGGCGGCTTGCCTTCGCGCATCCTGTTTTCGGATGCTTTTTCCAGTCCCCTCCGGACCTGACAATTGGAATGCACGAAGCGTGCCAGACACACAATCCGGTGAAAACCGCCGCGATCCATGAGAATGCCCGGCAGCGAAGCCGGCGCAGCGCTCCTGAAGAAGCAAAATCGGTGAAGGAAGACGAAAAATAGGCGCCCAAGAAAGAACCCGCCCGGCAGGGCGCGGGCGGGTTTCTCTACATGGCGTCCCAGGACAAGCCCAGGAGGGGTATCGCCATGAAAACAATCGGTCGACATGCGCGTCGGCCGTGGTGACCGCGCGGGGCGTGACCGCGCATATTCATTCTTGGAAACTAAACCGTCGCTTGCGCGGCGTCATCCCCCAAATGGGGTATAAATGCGACGCGGAGATGAAGCGGGCGGACTGCCGAGGGCTAAATCAGGAGATAATGCCCATGCGGAGCGCTTTCGCGACGGCTTGCGTCCGATTGACAGTGTCGAGCTTTTTCGTCGCCCTGTTGAGGTAGTGGTTGACGGTGTGTTCCGACAAATTGAGAATGTTGGAAATTTCCATGCTGGTCTTGCCCGCCGCCGTCCAGGTCAGACAGTCGATCTCGCGCTGCGTCAGGTCTTCGCCGCCTTTGCGATCCTTGCGCGCCAATTGATAGAGGCGATCGAACACGCAGGTGGAAATCATATGGAGCTGCAGCATTTCCTGATTCGCGAAAGGCTCGCGCTCGCCGGAATAGCCGATGGCGCCGCGATCTCCGCCCGCGTCACAGACCGGAAAATAAGCGCCCCGGATCAGGCCGTACTGCTCGAACAGTTCGACCGCCCGATCGGTCTTACCGTCCCGTCGCTGCTGGTTGATGGCGTGGATGTCGTAGGAGAACGGCACCGTCGACGTGCGGATGTGGTTGAGCGCAGGGCTATCCGCCAGCAAGCCGTCAGCATCGTATTTCGCAATCAGTTCCGACGGCCAACTGGTGATCACCGAGGCCGATTGCAGCGCAACCGCCGTGGATGTCGGCACGCGCAGAACGATGAAGGCTCTGGCGCCGAACATCTCGGTCGTCTTCTTTAGAAATCGCAGAATATCGAACTGCGTCGACAGTCCGGCTAACTCCGAGATCAGAGCTTGGTGGTTCACCGGTTTGGCTGTCTGTCGATCAAGCATCTATCAGTCTGTCATACCGTTTATCGGCCGGGCCTGAAGCCGCCACGCAAAGTCGGAAAGAAACCTTCAGCTCGACGAGCTGACGCATTGCGAAGCATGTCCGCGAAAAACTCGCGCCACGACGGCGATTTCGCAAAACAGCCTGTGCGCCGTCCATGATTCGCTCCGCAATCGTTTACATAGCAGATATCTGCGCCAGCTGACCGAAAAAAGAACAAGTAACGGCATTTTGGCCGCCCCGAAGAGTTTCCACAGGATCGGTCTTAAACCATAAAAATCCGCGATATTGCTAAAGTGTGATTTTTTTTTTTCGGGAAGGGGTTTTCCCTCGGTCGCTTCAGGAATATACCACACCGCACAGTCCGGAGCCTGTGAGGGAGCGGCGCTCGGCGCCCAGAATGAAGAGAGGTGGACCCGTGGTCTCGCAATCCGCGCAGTTCGAGGATTTGCGCTCTGCCCGCGTGCTGATCACCGGCGGCGCATCCGGCATCGGCGCTGCGCTGGTCGCCGGCTTCGCGCGGCAGGGAGCGAAAGTCGCCTTCGTCGATATCGACGGCAAGGCGGCGGAAACGACGATAAAGTTCGTGGACGCTCCGTACACGCCCCGGTTTCGGCCTGTCGACGTCTCCGACATCGAAGCGACGCGAGCCGCCGTCACCGACTTGATATCGACGCTCGACGGGCTCGACGTGCTAATCAACAATGTCGGCTGGGACGATCGTCACGATGCGGAGCAGGTGACCGAGGCCTATTGGGACCGCAACATGTCGGTCAATCTGCGCGCCGCCTTCTTCATCTCGCAGACCTGCCTGCCCGCTCTGAAAAAGTCGGGTCGCGGCGCGATCATCAATTTCTCGTCCATCGCCTTTATGATGAACCTGCCGGATCTTCCCGTCTATCTCACGGCGAAATCCGGCATGATCGGCATGACCAAGGCGCTGGCCGGCCAGTTCGGCAAGGACAATGTCCGTGTCAACGCCATCTTGCCCGGCATGGTGCTGACCGAACGGCAGAAAGAACTGTGGATTTCCGACCAGGCCGAGGCCGCGCATCGCGATCGGCAATGCCTGAAATTTTCCCTGACCGCCGAAGACATGGTCGGACCATGCCTCTTCCTGGCGTCAGACAGCGCGCGGGCGATCACCGCGCAATCCTTGATCGTCGATGGAGGCTATTTCTGATGGTGAAACCGCAATTTGCAGCGGTAGACTGGGGCACGTCGAGTTTCCGCCTGTGGCTGATTGGCGAAAACGACGTCGTGATCGGCGAAAGCCGGTCGGGCGAAGGCATGACGACGGCCCGGGAGGCCGGCTTTGCCGAGGTGCTCGGCAAGCATCTCGACCATGTGCAGGCTCCGGCCGACATTCCGGTCATCGTCTGCGGCATGGCGGGCGCCAAGCAGGGCTGGGTGGAAGCGGGCTATCTCGACGCGCCGGCGCGACTGGCCGACATTGCCGAAGGCGCGATCCGCGTCGAGGGACAGGACCGCGACATCCGCATCCTGCCGGGGCTGGCCCAACGCGATCCCAACGCCGCAGACGTGATGCGCGGCGAGGAAACGCAGCTTCTAGGTTGCGCCCAGAGAATCAAGAACAGCGATTGCCTGGTCGCCATGCCCGGCACCCATTCCAAATGGGTGCGCGTGGTCAAGGGCGAAGTGCTGGGTTTCGCCACCTTCATGACAGGCGAACTGTTCCAGGCGATTTCGCAGCATACGATCCTGCAGCACGCCATCAAGGATTCGCCCGGCTTCGACGGCGCCAATCCGGCCTTCGTCAACGCCGTGCATGCTGCTTTCAAGGAACCGGAACTGACGACGAACCGTCTCTTCTCGGTGAGAGCGCGCGGCCTGCTGTTCTCGCTCACCAATTTCGAGGCGGAGGCGACGCTGTCGGGCACGATGCTCGGCCTCGAACTCGCCGGCGCGCTGAAATCCGCGCCGAAGGACACGCCCGTGGTGCTGGTCGTCTCCGGCAAGCTGAGAGGTCTCTACGAAGCCGCCTTCCATCGCGTGGGCCTGCAATTTTCGACCGTGGACGCCGACGAGGCGGTGCGGGCCGGCCTGACCCAGGCGGCCCGCAGCCTGTGGTCCTTTTAAGAAAGAAGTGAAATGAGCCGTATTCCCTTTCCGGACATGAAATATCCGCTGGTCGCCATTCTGCGCGGCCTGACGCCGACCGAGACGCCTGCGGCGATCGAGGCCCTGCTGAACGCCGGCTTCCGCGCCATCGAGATTCCGCTGAATTCGCCGGAGCCCTTCCGCTCGATCGAGATCGCGGCGAAAATGGCCCCCGCGGATGCGCTGATCGGCGCCGGCACCGTGCTGACCGAGGAAGACGTCGACCGTCTCGAAGACGCCGGCGGCCGCCTGTTCGTGAGCCCGAATGTCGACGCGCCCGTGCTCTCCCGCGCCGTATCGAAGGGAATGGTGACGCTTCCAGGCGTCTTCACCCCCACCGAGGCGCTGGCAGCCGCGAAGATCGGCGCGACGGGTCTGAAATTCTTCCCGGCCGGCGTGCTGGGCGCTGTCGGCATAAACGCCATCAAGGCGGTGCTGCCCAAGGATCTGCTGCTTGCGGCGGTCGGCGGGGTCTCCGACGAGAATTTCGGTGAATACGCCAAGATCGGCATCAAGGCCTTCGGCCTCGGCTCCAGCATCTACAAGGAGGGCATGGACGCCGCCGACATCGCCCGCCGCGCAAACACCACGATCGACGCCTATCGCCGCGTTTTCGGAGCCTGATCATGACGGATATTCAAGACTTCACGGGCAGCATCCTGTCGGACACGTCCGCACTTCTCGGCGAAGGCCCGACCTTCGATCCGACCACCAACACCGCCTACTGGTTCTCGATCCTCGACTGCGAACTGCACGAACTGGCGCTCGACACCAACGAACTAAGGATCCACAAGCTGCCTTTCATGGCGAGCGTCCTGGCGCGCATCGACGACGAGCGGCAGCTTATCGTCTCCGAAAACGGCCTTTATATTCGCGAGAAGGCGACGGGCGCATTGTCGCTGGTGACGCCGATCGAGAACGATATGCCGCATATGCGCTCGAACGACGGCCGCACGCATCCATCGGGCGCGCTTTGGTTCGGCACGATGACCAAGACCGGCGAAGGCCGCAAGGGCGCGGGCAAGATCTACCACGTCGCCGGCAGCACGGTGACGACGCTGTTCGAGGGCGTGTCGATCCCCAACGGAATCTGCTTCTCGCCGAACGGAACGATCGGCTACTGGGTCGACACGATGGAGAACCGTTACATGCGCGTGGCGCTGGATGCGCTGACCGGCCTGCCGCTAAGCGAGGCCGAAGTTTTCTCCGACGAAGCGGGCTTGGATGGCGGCATCGACGGCTCGGTCTGCGACGCCGAAGGCTATGTTTGGAACGCGCGCTGGGGCGTGGGCGAAGTGCGCCGTTACAGCCCCGCCGGCGAGGTCGTGGCGATCTACAAGGTTCCGGCCGCGCAGACCACCTGCCCCGCCTTCATCGGCGCGGACGGCGACCGCCTGCTGGTGACCTCCGCCCGCGAAGGAATGTCGGCGGAGGAGCGAGCCGCAGATCCCAAGGCCGGCTTCACCTTCGATCTCGGCGTCAGCGTGAAGGGCGTCTTCGACGCCCCCTTCAAGCTCTGATCACGCATTCGGGGCGCGCCGACACCATCGCGCGCCCTGCTGTCTCGATGGAGATTGCACATTCGGCTCTTCCGCCGGCCGCCCCTTGCGAATTGCCTCCCCTCTGTGCTTAATCGTTTGAAACCGTCTTGGGAGAGACGATGACAGGCTCGGGGAGTTCATGAAAACGATATTGCGCGCGGTCCGATTCTGGATCGCGATTTTTCTCACCACCTTCTTGATCGCCAGCCAAAGCGCAGCCCAGGCCGCCGTCAAAGCGCCGGAAGACGTCGTTCAGGACTGGTACAAACTGATCCTGGAACTGGTCCGCCACACGCCCAATTATTCGCCGCCAGTGGCCAGCCGGTCCTTCGCCTATATCGGCGTAACCCTTTATGAAGTCACCGCGAGCGGCAAGAGCGACATGGTTTCGCTGGCCGGCCAGCTGAACGGGCTGACAGAGACGCCAAAGCGCGAAGCGAGCGCCGTCTATGACGAATCGATCGCGCTCAACGCCGCGATGAATTTCGCCGCCCAGAATTTCTTCGATCGCACGGGGCCGACCGGCCAGCGCGCGCTCGCCAGTCTCGGCAAGAAGATGCACGCCAAAGTGTCTACCGGCGCGCCGGACGATGTGTCGAAGCGCAGCGAGGCCTATGGGCTCGCCGTCGCCCGGCATATTCTCGAATGGTCGAAGAGCGACGGCGGCGCACTGGTGGAAAACATGGGCTTTCCGCGCGAATTCAAGCTGACGCCCGGCCCTGCCCATTGGGTTCCGACCAGCAAGATCGCCCAGCAACAAATGCCGCTGCTGCCGGACTGGGGCAACAATCGCCCCTTCGCCATGCCGTCGGGATCGACCTGCCCACTGCCGCCCGCGATCGCCTATAGCGAAGCGCCCGACAGCGATTTCTACAAGGAAGCCAAGGAAGTCTACGACGCCGTCAACGGCCTGACCGCCGAGCAGCGCATCATCGCGCGCTTCTGGTCCGACGATCCCATGTTGTCGCCGACGCCGCCCGGACACTGGCTGTTCATCGCGCTCGGCATCCTCAAGAAGGAAGACGCCGGAATCGAAAAGACGGTGGACGCGCTGGCGCGTCTGGGCGTGGCGGTGGCGGACGGCTTCATCGGCTGCTGGGACGCGAAGTTCAAGCATGATCTCGTGCGTCCGGTCACCTATATCAAGCGCGTGATCGATCCCAAATGGGAGCCGATCCTGATCACCCCGCCCTTCCCGGAATATCCGAGCGGCCACAGCACGCAATCGGGCGCCGCCGCCGCCGCTTTGACCGCCGTGTTCGGCGACGATTACGCGTTCGACGATCACACCCATGAAGACGACAATCTGCCCGTCCGGCATTTCAAAAGCTTCAGGGCGGCCGCCGAGGAGGCGGCGATTTCGCGTCTTTCTTTACGGCGGCATCCATTTCCGCGCCGCCATCATGCGTGGTTTGGAGCAGGGCGAGTGCATCGGCGCCTATGCGGTGAAGCTGAAGACGCGGGTCGGCGCATGAGACGGCTGGCCCTCACCCTTGCGATCGCGAGCGCCCTGACGCCGCTTTCGGCTCACGCCGGAACAGATGTCGCGCAACCTCGCTTCGAGGAGGAAACGGAGACCGCCGGCGTCAACAGCGTCTATGCCGGCGACTGGCAATATATGGTCGGCGGCGGCGCGGCGAGCTTCGACTGCAACAGCGACGGCTTCGAGGATCTCTGGCTCGCCGGCGGCGAAGGCAGCTCCAAGCTTTTCGTCAACTCATCGAAGCGGGGCGGCGACCTTAAATTCGAGGAAGCCAAAAGCGGAGCGGAATTCGATGCCACCACCGGCGCTTATCCGATCGATATCGACGGCGACGGCAACAAGGATCTCGTCGTCCTCCGCATCGGTGAGAGCGTCGCGCTCAAGGGGCTGGGCGGCTGCAAATTCGAGCGCGCCAACGAGGCCTGGGGATTCAGCGGCGGCGACGCCTGGTGGACTTCCTTCTCCGCCACCTGGGAGCGCGGGTTGAACTGGCCGACACTGGCGCTCGGCGCATATGTCGACCGCAACGAGGACACTTATCCCTGGGGCACCTGCACCGACAACTGGCTGCTCCGGCCGGAAGGCGCCGGCACGCGTTTCGCCAAACCCTTGCCGCTGACGCCGAGCTTCTGCCCGTTGTCGATCCTGTTCACCGACTGGAACCGGTCCGGAACTCCCTCGCTTCGCGTTTCCAACGACCGCGAATATTACAAAGGCGGCCAGGAGCAGATGTGGAAGATCCCATCCGGTGAGCCGCCGAAGCTCTTCACGCAGGAGGAAGGCTGGAAATATCTACGCATCTGGGGCATGGGCATCGCGAGTTACGACGTCGATTTCGACGGCTATCCCGAATATTTCCTGACCAGCATGGCGGACAACAAGCTACAGGCGCTGGCTGCCATCCCGAAAGACGGCAAGCCGAAACCTGGTTACGCCGACATCGCCTTCGCCAAGGGCGCGACCGCGCATCGCCCCTATACCGGCGGCGAGTGGAAGCCCTCGACCGCCTGGCATACGGATTTCCAGGACGTCGACAATGACGGCCGGGTCGACCTGTTCATCGCCAAGGGCAATGTCTCGACCATGCCGGACTTCGCCATCAAGGATCCCAACAATCTGCTCGTCCAGCAGCCGGACGGCAAATTCGCGGAGATGGGCGACAAGGCCGGGGTCGACAGCATGAAGACCTCGCGCGGCGCGGCGATGGCCGACTTCAATCTCGATGGCCTCGTCGATCTCGTCGTCGTCAATCGCTGGGAGAACGCCCAGGTCTGGCGCAACGTCACCAAGGACGCCGGGCGCTTTATAGAGTTGCAGCTACGCCAGGACGGCGCCAATCGAGACGGCATCGGCTCCTGGGTCGAGGTCAAGCTCGGCGACCGCGTGCTCCGCCGCGAAATCACCATCGGCGGAGGACATGCCGGCGGATCGCTCGGCTGGATTCACTTCGGCGTGGGCGTGCTCGACAAGGTTCAGCTGCGGGTGATCTGGCCGGATGGCGAGGCGGAGCCGTGGCGCGACGTGGCGACGAACCGCTTCTACACGGTCATGCGCGGCAAGGCGCCGGAGGCTTGGGAGGGGGAGTAACCCCTCCCCGCCTGCTCACAGGATGAAGTCTGAAAGCTTCAAAGAATCGACATCGACGCGAATGGAAAAGTCGGCGACCCGGTCGCCGTCATCGTCGCCATACAGCACGCCTTTCGACAGACGCAATTCGCCGGCGTCGCCACTGAAGGCTGCGCCGCCGATATAATCGAATTGTTGGCGTCCGCGATATTCGGTATCGGCGTCGATCGAATGCAGGTCGATCAAATCGCCGTCTTTTCTGCTGAAATCGGTGATGGTGTCGCGGTGTTTTGTTTCGGGTCCATCTGCTGAATTGAAGTGGAATATGTCCGCGCCAGCGCCGCCGGTCAGGATATCCGCGCCGGCGAGACCGTCGAGGAAGTCGTTACCCTTGCCGCCGGACAGCTTTTGACGGCTTCGCCGCCCCAGAGCGTGTCGTTGTAATGCGAACCGATGGCGTTCTCGATATTGTTGTGATAGCGCTCGCCGGCGGCGGCCCCGCCCGGCTCGATCAGTTTGCCCTCGTAGTAAAGGGTGAAATAGTTCAGTTCGGTGACGACGCCGTCCTTGGCCTTGATGAAACTGATCGTGTCGTTGCCGGAACCGCCATCGAGGCCCGACACGTAAGACTCCTTCATCGGCTTGCCCATGCCGGCGTAGATCAAGTCATTGCCGGAGCCAGCATCCACCGATGTGCCTTTGGTCAAGACATACAAGGTGTCATTGCCACCGCCGCCATTGAGAACGCAATTTCCGAGCGTGCTTTTTCCGAGCGTCGTCGAGCCATAGAGAATGTCGTTGCCGGCGTCGCCGCTCAGCTCGTCGTTGCCATCCCCTCTGTTTTCTCCCGCATAAAGAACGTCATTGCCAGCGCCGCCCGAGAGTTCGTCTTCGCCCGCGTCGCCATGCAGAATATCATCGCCGGCATTGCCTTCCAGCGTGTCGTTGCCGGAGCCGCCGTAAAGACGGTCGGCGCCGCCGCGCCCTCGAGAGAGTCTTGGCCGGCGTAACCGTAAATCCTGTCTGCGCCTGCCGTCCCGTACAGGATATCCAGACCGTTCGTTCCTTTGATGGTGTTGTATCTTCCAGCCATATCATCACCTTTTAAAAACAAAACAGCGATGATGTCCTGACCGAGGAATATGACCACACAGCGGCGGTCGACACCTTAGATGTGCATTAGGTTTTTTTGCTCTTTTTAGTATATATTGCGCCCTCAAAGCGGAGGCGCATCTACTTCATAAGTCCAGACCCTAAAGCCCTTGAGAAGGTGGGGCCCGAAAGAATTGACCAATGGGATGTCCGCAGCGTCTCGACCGCGGGCGACGACGATGCGGCCGATACGGGGGATATTGTTGCGCGGATCGAACGTCACCCAGCCGCAATCGAGATAGACTTCGATCCAGGCGCTGAAATCCATGGGATCGACCACGGGCACGCCGATGTCGCCGAGATGGCCGTTGATATAGCGGGCCGGAATATTGAGGCATCGGCACAGGGTGAGCGCGAGATGGGCATAGTCGCGGCAGACGCCGACTTTCTCCTCGAAGGCCTCGAAGGCGGTGCGGGTCGACCGGGCCTTCATATAGTCGAAGGCGATATGATTGTGCACGAAATCGCAAATGGCCTGCACGCGCCCCCAGCCGGCGGGAACGGCGCCAAACATGTCCCATGCCGCCTGGCTCAGGCGATCGGTCTCGCTGTAGCGGCTGCCCATCAGATAGACGAGGCACTCATCCGGCAGTTCCGCGACCGGAACCTCCCGCGCGTCGAGCCTTGCCTGTTCGGGCAGGCCGCTGTCTCGGATCGTGGCGTCGCCCCAGATCGTCAGGTCTCCGGCCGGGGCCAGCAACCGACGGCACTTATTGCCGAACATGTCCAGATAGGTCGTAATCGGGAGCGGCGGCTGCGTGAAGGTCGTCTCCGGCGCGATCAGGTCGCCGGCGCGGTCCTCGTGGACCGAGAGAAGGCAGACGAGCGGGGTGGGATTCTCGCAATGAATGCTGATTTCATAACCGTAACGGATGAACATGCGATCACTTTCAAAATCAATGGACGGCGAACAGCGCATGGCGACGGCGCAGAAGATGGGCCGCCTCGTAGTCGCGAGAAGCGCTGCAGGCCCAGGCGGCGCCGCGAAGCGTCAACGTTTTCCCTGCGGCGCCTTTGCGTCTGCGCCGGCCAGCTTCACCTGATTGCCGAACGCGACTTCCTGCTTGGGCGCCGGCTTGTCCTTCTTGGGCTTGCGAATTTCTTTGGAGCTGTGTTTTTGACCTTTGGCCATCGGCGTCGTCCCTCTCTTGAATTACGCCCTGCGGCGGTCTTGTTCCAGCGCTGCGTCGAGCACACCGGCGCTGATTTTCGGGAGGCGGCCAGAGGGCCCGCGCATGCCGATCGCCGGGATATGCATGACCGAGTCCACGCGCCGCCAGACGGCGCCCTCGTCGCCGACACATCGAACTTCATTGTGAATCACGTGATATTCGCCTTCGGGCAGCGCATGCTCGACCCCGGAAGTTGGAACGAGCCATGAAAGCGAACCGTGGTCGACCTGCTGCGTTTGTTCATATTTTGTTCTTTCCAGCCTTCGGAGACGCAATCCCCGAGGCGACGCGAAGTGCGGCGACTTGTGGTGATACAACGTCACATGCGGCTTAATGTTTCGGTACGAATAAAATTGCGCCGACGCGGCGCAGTCTCTTGGCATTCACAGATGAGGCGCAACCCAGGAGCCGTGCCTTCCGAGGAGAATCCAAATGCCGGCTCGCATGTGCAAGCGGACGCAAAGATCGACCCGCCGACTGTACATGGCGCATGGCCGGCAGGCAAGGCGTGACGCGACGAAGCGCCCTATAGGGGATCGCAGGTCAGGTCTTCAACGGCTCGAGACCGGCATAGAGGTCCAGCGCTTCCGGATTGGCGAGCGCTTCCTTGTTCTTGACCGGCCGGCCATGGACGACCTCGCGGACGGCGAGCTCGACGATCTTTCCGGATTTGGTGCGCGGGATGTCGGCGACCTGGATGATCTTGGCCGGCACATGCCGCGGCGAGGCGCCGGTGCGGATCTTGGTCTTGATCTTCTTGTCGAGATCGGCGTCGAGCGTCACGCCCGGCTGGAGGCGGACGAACAGAATGACGCGGACGTCGTCTTCCCAATCCTGACCGATGCAGATCGATTCCGCCACCTCCTCGAGTTGTTCCACCTGATTGTAGATCTCGGCCGTGCCGATGCGCACGCCGCCGGGATTGAGCGTGGCGTCGGAGCGGCCATGAATGATCAGGCCGCCATGCTTGGTCCATTCGGCGAAATCGCCATGGCACCAGACATTGTCGAAGCGCTCGAAATAGGCCGCCTTGTATTTGGCGTCGTCCTTGTCGTTCCAGAAACCGACAGGCATGCAGGGGAAAGCCTTGGCGCAGACCAGCTCGCCCTTTTCGCCGCGTACCGGCTTTCCTTCGTCATCCCAGACGTCGACGGCGAGACCGAGGCCCGGGCCCTGGATCTCGCCGCGCCAAACCGGCTTCACCGGGTTGCCGAGCACGAAGCAGGAGACGATGTCGGTGCCGCCCGAGATCGAGGCGAGCTGCACGTCGGGCTTTGCGGCCTCGTAGATGAAGCTGAAGCCTTCGGGCGACAGCGGCGAGCCGGTGGAGGTGACGGCGCGCAGGCTCTTAAGATCATGCGTTTTGATCGGCTCGATGCCGCTCTTGCGCACGGCGTCGATATATTTGGCCGAGGTGCCGAACACGGCGAAGCGCTCGTCGGCGGCGTAATCCCAGAGAATCTCCCCGCTCGGGGCGAAAGGCGAGCCGTCGAACAGGCAGAGCGTCGCGCCGCTCGCCAGTCCCGAGACCAGCCAGTTCCACATCATCCACCCGCAGGTGGTGAAGTAGAAGAGCCGTTCACCCGCGTGGAGATCGAGATGAAAACGCTGTTCCTTGAGGTGCTGCAGCAGGGTCCCGCCCGCCGAATGGACGATGCATTTCGGCACGCCGGTGGTGCCCGACGAAAACAGGATGTACAGCGGATGGTTGAAAGGAAGCGGCGTGAACTCGACCGCCTCGGCCGGATAGGGCGCGATGAATTGCGCAAGAGTCCGTCCATCGGCGAGCGAGGCGGCCAGGCCATCGGCATCGCCGGTATAGGGAATGACCAGCACCGGCGCGCCGAGTTCCGGCTCGACGGCCCGGACCTTTGCAGCGACATCCTGAAGCTTGCCGTTATACCAGTAGCCGTCGCAGACGATGAACAGTTTCGGCTCGATCTGGCCGAAGCGGTCGAGCACGCCCCGCTCGCCGAAATCGGGCGAGCAGGACGACCAGATGACGCCCATGGAAGCGGCCGCCAGCATCAGCGCGATGGTCTCCGGCATGTTGGGCATCATAGCCGCGATACGGTCGCCTTTTTCGAGGCCCATGGCCCGGTAGGCCTGTTGAAGGCGCGAGACCATCGCCGCAAGGTCGTCCCAATTCCAGCGATAGGATACCTTGTCCTCGCCGCGAAAGATCAAGGCTGCGTCGGCGCCGGTCTGCGACAGCAGATTCTCGGCGAAATTGAGCGTGGCGTCCGGGAAGAAGCGGGCCTTCATCATGTCGTCGCCGTCGATGAGATCGCGCGCGCCCTTGTCGCCCTTGACTCCGCAATAGTCCCATACCGCCGACCAGAACGATCCCCGCTCCGTAATCGACCACTGATGGAAGGCGTCATGATCGGGCAGGTCGACGCCGAACTTTTCCGCGCACCAGCGGCGGAACAACGTCATCTGGCTCTTCTCGATCTGTTCGTCAGACGGCGTCCAGAGCGGCTTGACTTCCCCATGACTTCTCTCCTCAAACGCCCCTGAAGCGGGGTCCATTTGCGCCGCAATGCAGCATAAGTGCGCGGCGGTGGCAATCCCGCGTCCACAGCTGATCGACGCGCGCGAAGAGGCGAAATAAAGCAGTTTTTACCAAGCTGCTTTACATTTTCGGCAGTTCTGCGGAGGGCCCCATGCCCCACATGATCATCGGTGTGTTGAAGCTCATTCTGGCGAGCCTGATTCTCGGCGCGGCCATGAATCTCCTCGGCCTGTCCGCCGAGCGGATCCTCGCGGGCTTCGGCATGTCGCCCGCCGACCTCTGGCTGCTCCTGCAACGATGTGTCGTCTGGGCCCTGCCGAATATCGGGCTGGGGGCGGCGGTGATCCTTCCGCTTTGGCTGCTCACCTATCTCTTCCTGCCGCCCCGCAGCGGATATGACGAATAAGGACCCGACCGCCATTACGCCTGGGCGGCTGCGGCGCGTTCGTCTCGCTCGCGTTGCGCTTCCTGACGTTTGGTGGCCAGGGACGCCGCGATCACGCCCAGCGTCACGAAGCCGATCAGGATTGTGCAGGCGGCGTTGATCTCGGGCGTTACGCCGAGCCGCACCTGACTATAGATCTTGATGGGCAGCGTGGTGGCGCCCGGGCCGGTGTTGAAGCTGGCAATCACCAGATCGTCCAGCGACAAGGTGAAGGCCAGCATCCAGCCCGACACCACTGCCGGCAGGATCAGCGGCAGGGTGATCTTGAAGAAGGTCTTGACCGGCGGGCAACCGAGATCGAGCGCCGCTTCCTCGAGGCTTCGGTCGAATGTCAGCAGCCGCGACTGAACGACGATCGCCACATAGCACATGGTGAAGGTGGTGTGGGCGATGGTGACCGTCCAGAAGCCGCGATCGATGTTGATGGCCACGAACAGCAGCAGCATGGACAGGCCGGTGATCACCTCCGGCATGACGATCGGCGCATAGATCATGCCCGAAAACAGCACCCGGCCGGGAAAGCGGGCGAAACGCGTCATCGTCAGCGCCGCGAGCGTTCCGAGCACCGTGGCGATGGTGGCGGAGAGCACGCCGACGCGGGCCGTGACCCAGGCCGCGTCCATCAGCGCCTGGTTCTGGAACATGGCCACGTACCAGCGCGTGGAAAAGCCGCCCCAGACCGTGACGAGCTTGGAGGCGTTGAAGGAATAGATCACCAGGATCAGAATCGGCACATAGAGGAAGGCGAAACCGATCGTCAGGAAGGTCGTATCGAATTTACCGGGTTTCATGGCTCGATCCTCACGCAGCTTTCTGCTGCTGATTCTGGTAGATCACGATCGGGATCACCAGCATGGCCAGCAGCACCACCGCAACGGCGGACGCCAGCGGCCAATCGCGATTGCCGAAGAATTCCACCCAGAGCGTCTTGCCGATCATCAACGTATCGGCGCCGCCCAGAAGGTCGGGGATCACGAACTCGCCGGTGATCGGGATGAAGCAGATCATCGACCCTGCGATCACGCCGGGAAGCGACAGCGGGAAAGTGATCTTCCAGAAGGCTTTCCAGGGCGGGCAACCGAGATCGCTCGCCGCCTCCAGCAAGGTGCCGTCGAGCTTCTCGAGCGCCGAATAGAGCGGCAGCACCATGAAAGGCAGGTAGGAATAGACAATGCCGATGAACACCGCATATTCGGTGCGGAACAGTTGCACCTGCTGGTCCGGCCCGAGGAAATGCAGAGATTGCAACAGCATGGTCAGAAGCCCCTCGGGCTTGAGAATACCGATCCAGGCGTAGACGCGGATGAGAAAGGAGGTCCAGAACGGCAGGATCACCATCATCAACAATGTCGGGCGGATCTTGGCCGAGGACCTGGCCATGGCGAGCGCCATGGGATAGCCGATCAGCAACAAAAGCAGCGTGGAGATCGCCGCGATGCGGAGCGAGGACAGATAGGCCTTGATGTAGAGCGGGTCCTCGGTGAGGTAGAGGTAATTCTCGACATCGAGCTGCGACAGGAAATCGCCCAACTGCGAGAAGCCCTCGAACACCGGCGTGTAGGGCGGCATGGCGATGTCGCTGTCCGACAGCGAGATCTTCAGGATGATGAAAAAGGGCGCGAGAAAGAACAGCGCCAGCCAGAGATAGGGGATGACGACGACCAGCCAGCGGCTGGGACGGCTGTGGGAAACGGCGCTCGGCTCCATAATCCCCTCCCCTATCGCGTCAGCACGAGGCCGGCGTCCGCCGACCAGGAAAGCCACACTTTGTCTTCGAAGGTGATCGGCCGCTCGACATGGCGGGAGACATTGGCCTGTGCGGCGCGCAGCACGCGGCCGTCGGGCGTCTCGACGATAAAGACCGAGAAGTCTCCGAGATAGCCGATATCGATGACTTCGCCGGCGATGCAATTGGGGCGGCCAGTCTCAGCGGGCGGATCCAGCGAAATATGGACCTTTTCCGGCCGGATGGCGAAGGCGACATTGGCGCCTGAGACTGCCGCGCATTCCTGCTCGACCTCGATCTTCAACTCGCCGGAACTCAGGCTGACCACGCCATGCTGACTGGCCGAACCTGTATTGGCCGAGACCACGCCTTCCATGATGTTGATGTCGCCGATAAAATCGGCGACGTAACGGCTGTTCGGCGCCTCGTAGATTTCGGCCGGGGTCGCCACCTGCACCACGATGCCCTTGTCCATCACCGCAATGCGATCGGACACGGTCATGGCCTCTTCCTGATCATGGGTGACGATCAGAAAGGTGAGGCCGAGACTGTGCTGGATGTCCATGAGTTCGAACTGGGTTTCCTCGCGCAGCTTGCGATCGAGCGCGCCGAGCGGCTCGTCGAGCAGCAGCACCTTGGGGCGCTTGGCGAGCGAACGGGCGAGCGCCACCCGCTGGCGCTGGCCGCCCGACAGCTGGCTCGGCTTGCGCTTGGCGAAATCGGTGAGCTTGACCAGCCTCAGCATTTCCTCGACGCGAGCGTCGATCTCGCTTTTGGCCATATTGTCCTGTTCGAGGCCGAAGGCGATGTTCTTGGCGACCGTCATATGCGGAAACAGCGCATAGGACTGGAACATCATGTTGGTCGGCCGCTTATAGGGCGGCGTGCCGGAAATGTCCTTGCCCTGAAGCAGGATGCGACCTTCCGTCGGCTCCTCGAAGCCCGCGAGCATGCGCATCAGCGTGGTCTTGCCGCAGCCGGAGGGGCCGAGCAGCGAGAAGAACTCCTTCTCGTAGATGTCGAGGGTGAGATTGTCGACGGCGACGAAATCGCCGAACCGCTTGGTGACATTCTCGAACCGGATGAACGGCTTTTCGCTCTTATCCATCCATGGGCTGAACTTACGCTTTACGGGCCCCAGTGTCTTCGCCATTTTCCCCTCTGTCCGCTTTCCCGCGCCCGCGGTTGATCCGCATATGCGCGCGCTCATCTATCGAGCGCCTTAGTCTCGAAAGCGGCGGGGCTACGGCCCCGCCGCAAGCCCCTGGAAGGGTTACTCGCCTGTTTTGATCTGCGTCCAGATCCGGTTCAGCACACGCTGTTCCTTCGGCGCATAAGGCGAAATGGTGAAGAGCTTCGCCAGAGTCTCTTCGGTCGGATAGACGGATGCGTTCTTGAACACGGCTTCGTCGAGCAGCTTCTGCGATTCCAGATTGCCGTTGGCGTATTGGACATAGTTCGACGACTTGGCGATCACGTCGGGGCGCATCATGAAATTGATGAATTCATGCGCTTCCTCGACATGCGGCGCATCGGCCGGAATGGCGAGGTTGTCGAACCACATATAGGTCCCTTCCTTGGGGATCACATAGTCGATATTCACGCCGTTCTTGGCTTCCTCGGCGCGGCTTTTCGCCTGCAGAACGTCGCCCGACCAGCCGATGGTGATGCACACGTCGCCATTGGCGAGGTCGTCGATATAGGCGGACGCATTGAAAGTGCGCACGAAGGGACGGATCTTCTTGTAGACTTCGCCGCCGGCTTCGAGATCGGCGGTCTTCTTGCTGTCGCCGCCGAGGCCGAGATAGTTCATGGCGATGGCGAAGGTTTCGTCCGACGCGTCGAGAATATTGATGCCGCAGGACTTCAGCTTCTCGGCGTTTTCGGGCTTGAACAGCACATCCCAGCTGTCGATCGGCATGTCGCCGAGCGCGGCCTTCACCTTGTCGACATTATAGCCGATGCCGGTGGTGCCCCACATGTAGTTGACGGCGTATTCGTTGCCGGGATCGTATTTTGCGAGACGTTCGGAGACGACCGGCCACATATTCTTGAGGTTCGGGAGCTTGGACTTGTCGAGCTTCTGGAACACGCCGGCCTTGATCTGGCGGGCGAGGAACGGCCCGGTCGGCACCACCACGTCATAGCCGGAACCGCCGGCCAAGAGCTTGGTCTCCAGCAGATCGTTGGAGTCGAAGACGTCGTAGACGACCTTGATCCCGGTCTCCTTGGTGAACTCCTCGAGGACGGAGCTATCGATGTAATCGGACCAGTTGTAGACGTTGACCACCCGATCCGCCGCCTGGACGGACGGACCAGCCGGCAGACATGGCGAAGGCAACCCCCGCCGCGAGACCAACCAACTGTTTTTTCATGATAAACTACTCCTGTTTTGTCCGGATCGGTTTTCGATTTATGATGTCCCGGCTTCCCCGCTGTAAACAGATTAGAAAGGATTTTGCAGCGCGACAACTGAAAAATGGAAAGGTTTGAACAAGTTGATGAGCGGGTGTGTTTTCAACACGATGTCTACTGGAAATCGAACACGCTCAATCCCGCCACCATCTCGTCCAGTCCCAGCGGGCGGGTGAGCGGCGGCTCGGCGCGAGCGAGGCAGCCGGCGCGTTCGCAGAGACGACAGCCTGCGCCGATCGGCAGGGGCTCCGACGCTTGGCGGCCATAGACGATCTGGCCGGCATGCGCCGCATCACAGCCGAGCAGCAGGGCCGTGCGTCTGACGCGTTCGCCATAGCCGGCCACCGGTCCCTCCAGCGTGCGCGCCACGGTGAGAAAGCGGCCGCCATCCGGCATTTCGACCATTTCCGACAACACCTGCCCGGGTGAGGCGAAGACCGCATGCACCGAGAGTTTCGGGCAGGCGCCGCCGAAGCGGATATGCGGATAGCCCTCTGCGCCCAACGTGCGCACTCGGTTCCCCGCCGCATCCACCTCCATGAGGAAAAACGGCAGCCCCGCCGATCCCGGTCGCTGAAGCGTCACGAGCCGGCTGGCCGCCTGCTCGAAAGAAGCCTTGAAGCGTGCGGCCAGCAGGCCGATGTCATAGGCGCCGCGCTGCGCCGCCGTCAGCATCGCGCCATAGGGCATCATCAGCGCATGGGCCGCATAACGGCCGAGTTCGAAACGGCCGATGCGACGCGCTTCGGCGGACGACAGAGGCAGCGCCTCGAGCGCAGCGGCAATCTCCACCCGGAGCGCGATCTGGCAGGCTTCCTGCGCCATCTCGCGCAATTGATCATGCGGATAAAGGCGTTCGGAGAGAAACAGGCGCTGCGAATGCCGGTCGTATCGGCGACGAAGATTGGGCATGGCGTGGATCGGCAGCGTGCGCACCACGACGCCATGCTCGGCGCGCAGCCATTCGCGCAGCGCATGGGCCAGGTCCTCGCCCGGATCGAGCCTGGCGTGAAAGGCTTCGGCTGCGGCGTCCACCGCCTCGAAGTAATAGGGCATTGTCGAAAACACCTCGCGCGCCTCGTCCATCGGCAGGCGCGCGGAGGCGAGCGGCGCGTCATGGCCGGCCTGGGCCAGCATGCCGGCGAGATCGGAGAGCCGGGCCGCCTGCTCGCGATAGGCGCGGTAAAGCTTGATCAGCCCCTGAGCGGCGTTGGGCGCGGCGTCGGCGACTTCGACCAGCTCCTCAGAGCCCGGGATTTCACCCTGAAGCAACGGATCGGAAAAGACTTCCCGAAGCTCCCCGACCACGCTTTTCGCCTCGCCGCGCAACTCCTCGACATCGATCTTGTAGACGGAGGCGAGCTTGAGGATCAGTTGCACGGTGAGCGGCCGCTGATTGCGCTCGATGAGATTGAGATAGGAGGGCGATATGCCCAGCGCCTGGGCCATCGCCGTCTGCGTGACGCCGAGGCCATTGCGGATGCGCCTTACGCGCGGCCCGGCGAAGATCTTCATCTCCGACATTTGTCACTCCTTTTACAAAAGATCCATCGGTGACGAACATTTACAGACTTTACAAATTTACAGCATGTTCTTGTAAATCTCTCAACACTATAACCCGTTCTCAGAGCTGATTTCCATCTATTTTCTGGATTTTTTTGCGCTGCAATGTAAATTCCTCTTATCAACGAGATAGCAAGCAGCTCTCGCAGCATTAACTGCCCAGAATGAATGGAGGAAAATATGACAGACTTTTACAATCTCATCCCGAACGCTCCCAAGGGCCGCTATGACGGCATCGAGCGCAGCTACACGGCTGATGACGTCAAGCGTCTGCGCGGTTCGGTCGAGATCAAATATTCGCTCGCCGAAATGGGCGCCAACCGGCTGTGGCAGTTGATCCACGAAGAGGATTTCGTCAATGCGCTCGGCGCTCTCTCGGGCAACCAGGCCATGCAGATGGTCCGCGCCGGTCTGAAGGCGATCTACTTGTCGGGCTGGCAGGTCGCCGCAGACGCCAACACAGCGTCGTCGATGTATCCAGACCAGTCCCTTTATCCGGCCAACGCCGCCCCCGAGCTCGCCAAGCGCATCAACAAGACGCTGCAGCGCGCCGACCAGATCGAGACCCAGGAAGGCAAGGGCCTGTCGGTCGACACCTGGTTTGCGCCGATCGTCGCCGACGCCGAAGCCGGTTTCGGCGGCCCGCTGAACGCCTTCGAGATCATGAAAGCCTTCATCGAGGCCGGCGCCGCAGGCGTGCATTATGAAGACCAGCTGGCGTCGGAGAAGAAATGCGGCCATCTCGGCGGCAAGGTCCTGATCCCCACCGCCGCCCATATCCGCAACCTGACCGCGGCGCGGCTCGCCGCCGACGTGATGGGCACGCCGACGCTGATCATCGCCCGCACCGATGCGGAAGCGGCCAAGCTCCTGACCTCCGATATCGACGAACGCGACCAGCCCTTCGTCGATTACGACGCCGGCCGCACCACCGAAGGCTTCTACCAGGTTCGGAACGGCATCGACCCTGCATCGCCCGCGCCATTTCATATGCGCCCTATTGCGACATGATCTGGATGGAAACCTCCAAGCCCGATCTCGAACAGGCGCGCAAATTCGCCGAAGCGGTGCACAAGGTGCATCCCGGCAAGAAGCTCGCCTATAATTGCTCGCCGTCGTTCAACTGGAAGAAGAACCTCGATGACGCGACCATCGCCAAATACCAGCGCGAGCTCGGCGCGATGGGCTACAAGTTCCAGTTCATCACGCTCGCCGGCTTCCACCAGCTGAATTACGGCATGTTCGAACTGGCGCGCGGCTACAAGGACCGGCAGATGGCCGCCTATTCGGAGCTGCAGGAGGCGGAATTCGCCGCCGAGATCAACGGCTACACCGCCACCAAGCATCAGCGCGAAGTCGGCACCGGCTATTTCGACGCCGTGTCCATGGCGATCTCGGGCGGTAAGTCCTCGACCACGGCGATGAAGGAATCCACCGAGCACGACCAGTTCCGCCCTGCGGCGGAGTAACCAAGAAGATCCCTCCCCAGCCCCTCCCCATAAAGGAGAGGTGTAACCCGCGGCACTGTTTGCTCCCGATCATCCGAGCCAATCGCTGAACGAT
Source organism: Rhizobium sp. G21 (assembly GCF_014158035.1). GTDB lineage: Bacteria > Pseudomonadota > Alphaproteobacteria > Rhizobiales > Rhizobiaceae > Rhizobium_E. The sequence goes on from NZ_JACFXW010000001.1 coordinate 1,571,724, forward strand.
CGATCGGGGCAGGCAGGCGCAGCAATCCAAGCTCCTCCCCCTTGTGGGGAGGGGTTTAGGCCCTCAATCATGAACCCCTGAACAAAGAAGAGGAGAAATGCCATGACCGTCCAGACCCGCGTCAAGGAACGCGCCGAAGAACAAGCCATCACCATGACCGCCGAGCAACAGGCCGCGATCCGCATGCTCGCCAATGACCTGCACAGGCTCAACCACACCGTCATGAAGGCGGTCGACGCCGGCGTCTCGGTCGAACTGATCCGCTCGGCGCGGCATCACAACGAGGGCAACTGGGGCGATCTGATGATCCCGGTGATCGTCACGCAAGGCGCGTGAGCAGTGTTGAAGCGGCGGGATCCCAGGGCAAGGGGATCCCGCCGCTGTCATCTGTAAACAGGCGGCTTACGCGGCGCGAAGCCTACGGCTTTCAGCGCGCTCGAGTTCGAACCGGCCAACGAGCGACATCAGCCGGTCCGCCTCTCCCGACAGGGCGAAGGTAGCTGCCTCGGTTTCTTCGGCCATGGCAGCGTTGCGCTGGGTCAATTGATCGAGCCGTCCAACAGCTTCATTGACCTCGGCGATCGAAGCCGACTGCTCCCGGCTGGACTGGGCGATGCCGCCGATCTGGGCGGAGATGCTGGTGATTGCGTCAGATATTTCCAGAAGCGCGGCCCCCGTGCGGCTGACGAGATCCGCGCCGATTTCGACCTCGCGGGTCGAATTGCCGATGAGATCCGATATCTCCTTGGCGGCCACGGACGAGCGATGGGCCAGTTCGCGCACTTCTTGAGCGACGACGGCGAAGCCACGTCCGGCCTCCCCCGCCCGCGCCGCCTCGATGCCGGCGTTCAGCGCAAGGAGATTGATCTGGAACGCGATCTCGTCGATCACATCGATGATCCTTGCGATCCGTCCCGAGGTCGACTGGATGCGCTGCATGGCGCGCGTGGCGTCGTCCACCACGATGCTGGAATTCTCCGCCGCGCGACGGGCGGATCCGACGGTCAGATCCGCATTTCCCGCCTGTTGGGCCGAGCGTCGCACCGTCGTGTGAATGCCGTCGACGGCGGCGGCGGTTTCCTCCAGCGACGCCGCCTGCTGTTCGGTGCGGACCGCCAACGCCTTGGCGCTCTCCGTCATCTGCACGCCATTCTCCTGGATCTGGACCGAAGCGCCGCGGATCTCGACGAGCGTGTCGCGCAATCCGCCGACGGAGGCGTTGAAATCCAGACGCAACTTATCGAGCTGCCCTGCAAACGGCGTGTCGAGCGAAATCGCCAGCCTGCCGCGCGCCAGCGAATCCAGGCCGAAAGCCAAGGCTTCGACCGCTTCGGCGATCTCGGCGTTACGGCGCTCTCTATCGGCTTCGTGCCGCCGCCGCTCGGTTTCGGTTTTCAACTGTTCTTCGACGCTTCGGCGCTCCAGATCCCGCTTGGTCAGCGCGTTGGATTTGAACACGTCGAGCGCGCGCGCCATGTCGCCGATCTCGTCGCGGCGGTCGCTGCCGACGATCACGGTGTCGAGCGCGCCGTCGGCGACGCGGCGCATGGCGCCGGTGATCCGCTCGATCGGGCCCCGCAGGGTGTAGACCAGAGCGCCGCCGGAGAGAATTGCGATCGCCACGCCCGCCAGACTGGCGACGAGCGACAGCGCATTGGCGGCGCTGCCTTCCTGCTCCGCAGCGATCTTCTGATTTTCGGCGAAGCCGGCGAGTTGCATCCCGACGGCGTCGATTCCGCGTGTCGCTTCGGCGAATAGTCCGGCCCGCTCGGCGGTCGTGCCGATCAGGGCCGCGCTGTCGCTATCGATCGCGTCGAGCGCGGGCAGAAGCAGCGCCGATTGCTGTTTGGCGAAAGCGAGGTCTCCGGCTGTGCCTTCCAGCGAGAACATCGCTTTGCGGCAGAGCGCGATCTGTTCGGCGAGCGCGTTACGCTTGGTTTCCGATCGATCGAGCATGAAGCTGGAATAAGCGATACGGGCGAGGAAGGCGGCGTCGACCACCCTGCGCGCATCCTGCGTAACGAGCTCGGACTTGGCGAGTTGGCCTTCCAGCTCCGCGAATGTCGCCGACACGTCTTTCATGCGCGTCGTCGCAGCCGCGTCCAGCATCGGCGACAGCGTCATGAGGCCGTCGAGCTCGGCCAGCGCCCCGGCCGCGGCATCCGGCGCACGCGGCTCGGCGTCGAGCAGGGCTTTCAGCGTCTTCAAGCGCTTCGAGAAATCTTTACCCGCCGCCTTGGCGTCTTTCGGCAGCGCCGCCGCCATCAACTTGTGGCGCAGTTTGAGCTCGTCCAGATTCGCCGCAAGTGCTTTCAGACGGGCGGCGTCGTCGGACGCTTGGAGGAAATCGCGACGCAAGACGCCCGCCAGGGCGGTTGCCGCGAGGATCTTGTCGGCCTGCCTCAGGCGCTCGCGTGCGTCCTGTTCGGCAGCGCGGATGGTTTTCTCGTAAGCCGCCGCCTCCTGTTGCAACACGGCCTGAGACGACACTACCACGGACATCGCCGCATTCAGCTTGTTCTCCAGAGCCTGCTCGCGCCGATGGACCTGCCATAGCGTGTCCATGCGGGCGCGGATGGCGCTGACCTGTGCGAGGGCGTCGGCGAGATCCGACACGCCTTCGGCTTTTCCATTCAGGCCGATCCGGGCGATGTCGAGGGTCTTTTCCTGTTCGGACAGCCTTGACTGGAGAGCAGCCCGGCTTTGCTCGCTCGTGTCGGAAAGAAATGCAATCATCGCCGCATAGACATCCTTGAAGCCGCGCAACGATGTCGTCGCGGCGCTGGCGACCGCAATGCGATTTTGCAGGGCCGCCGAGGAGAGAACGCCCACCAGCCCGACCGCGGAGATGCTGAGAACAAAGGGCAGAACCAGCACCACGACCTTGGTGCGGATACTGAAGCGCGATAGAATACGATCGATCCAAATCATGATCCAAATCCCGAATGAGGATCGCCGCCTCCCTTCGCACGACCCCTGAATTTCCACGGGAGATAGCAATGCGGGCCGTGAAGACGCGGTTAATGGAACTTGGACAAACGCAAATGTCATGAAATCTTCACAAGCACTGAAAAATCAGCGGCATGACTGGCGTCTGAGCGTGATGGACCGTCACATTACGACACAAAATTTGCACTTTCGAGCCAGACCGTTAACTGCCGGATTCGCGTCTCGTCGAGGCGGCCGGGCGTTCAGATCTGAGAGCGCGCGTTTTTTCCGCCGCTGAACAGCTCCGCATGCGCCTTGAGCAATTTGGCCAGACGATCGGCGACCAGGCGAATTTCGCGTCTGGCGCGATCGTCGCTATGCGTCACCAGCCATTGGCGATGGCGCAGCGAGATGATCTCTTCGCCGGCCCGCTCCAGTTGCGGATCGCGGTCGCCGATGAAGCAGGGCAACACGGCCATCCCGGCGCCGGCGCGAATGAGATCGAGAAGCGAACGTGGGCGATTGACGGTCATCGAGATAGCCCCGGCTTTTCCCTATGCGGCCATTGCAGATAGGCGGAATGCGCTTCCGCCTCCTCCACCGCGATCCAGCGATCATAGTCCACGCCGTTGCGCCGCCGAAAGGGCGCATAGGCGACTTCGCTGATCAAGCGGGCGGCGAGATTGGGTTCCTCGGGCTCGTGGGCGCGCATGCCGATATGATGCTCACGATGGCTCAACTGCGACCGCTGCTCGCCGATCGACAGGTCGAGCCGGATCGGATCGCGCCGGGTCACGATAGAGCCGACATTCTCCGACACGAACAGGCCGATCCAGCTGCCGAGCGCAATGCGGATCGTCACCGCGCCCTTGGCCTCACTCTGCCATTGTTCGACGCGGCGAGCGGCGCCCTCCATGACGAGAAGCTCCGAAAACAACGCCTGGCCATCCGACGTCAGCGCATAGCCGGTCGGGCTGCGATGAAAGAGCGACCGACCCAGGCGCTCTTCGAATTGCAGCACACGGCGACCGAGAGTGGCGGCGCTGAGGCCGGTGGCGTGCGCCGCGCCCGTCAATCCGCCATAGCGGGCGACGGTCAGAAAAATCTGATAGGCGTCCCAGGGAATGTCTTTCATTCTTGAAAAACCGATCTCGATTCTGGAGATATATACCTCTCATTTTGAATGACAGTCTGCAAGCGTCGCCAATGAGATTGGCTCCATGAATGGAGGAGAGACGCGATGCACGAGATTCTGACCGCCTTTTTCTACGCCCGCCACTGCGAGATGATGCGAGAGCGCCGCCGGTGGCGGGAGCCTTGCCCGCAACAGGCCCGGCCCTCGCTTCTCGCTCGGCTGCTGCGACGAGGTCATTAAACAAAAAATGCCCGGCGGGATGCGCCGGGCATTTGGGAAGCGATCGTGGATGACGCCGATCAGACGTTCAAGAGCAGATATTCCCGCTCCCACGGGCTGATCACTTGCATGAAGGTCTCGAATTCGCCGCGTTTGACGCCGGCATACATGCCGATGAACTCGTCGCCGAACACGTCGCGCAGAGCAGGTTCCGTCTCGAGCTGCGACACGCCCTCCAGCAAGCCGCGCGGCAGTTCGACGGAGCCTTCATTGGCCGTGCCGTCGGACGGCGGCGTCGGCTCGAGCCCCTTGACGATGCCGAGATAGCCGGCCGCGAGCGAAGCCGCCAGCGCCAGGTAGGGATTGGCGTCCGAACTCGGCAGACGGTTCTCCACGCGGCGCGCGGCGGCGTCGGACACCGGCACGCGGAAGGCCGTGGTGCGGTTGTCGTTGCCCCAGGCATTGTTGACGGGGGCGGCCATGCCCCGGCGTCAGCCGCCGGTAGGAATTCACATAGGGCGCCATCATCACCAGCGTCTTCGGCACATATTGCTGCATGCCGCCGATGAAGTGATAGAATTCCTTGGACGCCGAACCATCCGGATTTGAGAAGATGTTCTTGCCGCTCTTGGCGTCCACCACCGACTGATGGATGTGCATGGCCGAACCCGCCTGGCCCTGCATCGGCTTGGCCATGAAGGTCGCGTAGATGCCATGCCCCAGCGCCGCCTCGCGGATGGTGCGCTTGAACAGGAAGACCTGGTCGGCCAGCTCGATCGGATCGCCGTGACGCAGGTTGATTTCCAGCTGCGCCGGCCCCTCCTCGTGGATCAGCGTATCGATCTCGAGGCCCTGCGCCGCGGAGAAGTGGTAGATATCGTCGATCAACTCGTCGAATTCGTTGATGCCGGCGATCGAATAGCCCTGCCCGCCCTGGATGGAGCGGCCGGACCGGCCCTGCGGCGGCCGGAGCGGGTAATCGGGGTCGTCGTTCTTGGCGACGAGATAGAACTCGATTTCCGGCGCCACCACCGGCTTCCAGCCGCGCTCCTTATAGAGATCGAGCACGTGCTTGAGCACGTTGCGCGGCGTATAGCGCACCGCCTTGCCCTCGGTGTCGACGATGTCGCAGATCACCTGGGCCGTGGGATCGGTTTCCCAGGGAACGACCGAAAGCGTCGACAGATCCGGAACCAGCTTGATGTCGCTGTCGCGGGAATCGTAGCGAAACTCCTCCGTCTCGTCCGGATACTCGCCCGAGATCGTATGACGGAAAATCGCCGACGGCAGCGCCAGCGACGTGTTGGACGTGAATTTCGACGTCGGCATCATCTTGCCGCGCGGAACGCCGGCGAGATCGGGCGTGATGCATTCGATGTCCTCGATACCACGGGCGCGAAGCCATTCGGCGGCTTCCTTCCAGGTGTCGACGCCGCGCAGGCGAGAGATTTTGGGCGATGGCTTTGGAGGAAGAACGGTCGAGGCTTTTGCAGTCTTTGTATGCGCTTTCCTAGCGGCCATGATACACCGGTTTGAGGTTTATGATGGGGCGATCATAGCGTTTCCCGCGCATTTGGCGAGGGGGCAGCCACTTTTTGGGCAAAGTTTTAACCGAACCTACGGCTGAATCGGTATTTTAATTCTTTCTTGAGAAAGACTGCGGATCGTAGTCTAATCATGGCGGCTCATGAACAGGAGTGAAGAATGGCAGGACATCACCATCGCCGGCGCGCAGTCGCGATCGCCAAGGCGGAGAAGGCCGACACCACCGCCCGGCTGTTCTGGATCGCGACGCTCTCGGCGGGTTTCGCCGCGCTTTACGTGATCTCTCTCTTCCTCGCCTGAACGGCAATACATCGCTTTTCGACGCGCCGCCTTACGCGGCGCGGCTCTCCGGGCTTGCCGTCGAGGCTGCCCCGCAGTCGCTCGAGGGGAGACGACCACAGGTTGGATTCCTCCCGCTTATATAGGTAATCCAAAATTAACAGGAACTGTGGATATTGCCAGGATCGACGATGATGTCGACTGACCGTAAACCACTTTCGCAATGACTGCGACGTGACGGCGCCGGAACCGGCCTGCGCGGAGCTTTGTCGCCTGGCATGATCGACGCAACGGTCAAATGCCTTGGCGAGGAGCACCTGATGAACATCGACCGTATTTTGTCCCGGTTCAAGATTCAAACCAAAGTCCTGATCTTCATTCTCCCGTTCGTCGTGAGCATCACGGCTGTCGGCTTGACTGGGCTATACGCCTCGGGTCTGCTCCAGGAGCGCATGGAAATTTCCAACAGCGTGCTGCAGAGCCTGAGCGGTTTCCGCGACGTGTCGGACAAAATGAACAAGTTCCTGGACGAAACGACGCCGGAACTGCGCGATACGGTGAAGAATCAGCTGATCGTCCAGCGGGATCTCTTGAACCAGATGCTGTCGCAGCTGGATGAGAACGCCGAGGGCTGGTCCGATCTCTCCGAAGCGACGAAATCCATCAACGGCGTGATCGAACGCTTCGATGGCCTCTGGGCGCTGCACGAGAAAGAGGAAGCGCTTAAGAAGGCGATCCGCGACGGCGAAAACGTCATCGTCGGCTCGCAGATGAAACTCAACGAGTCGGCCACGGAATTGCAGCGCGCCGTTCGCACCGATGAAAGTGCGGCGAAATCCATGCTGCGCGAAGCGGAGCGCATCACCACGTCGGCGGCGTTCCTCAGCGATCTCGCCAGCAAATATACGCGCCAGAAGAGCCCGGAAGAGAAGCTGAAATTCGTCCAGGGCAACCTGGACGAACTCAAGAAGCGGGCGCGCATCCTGCGCGCCGCGCTCCCGGCCAAGAACAAGGCGGTCTCACAATCGCTGCAGACTGCCGTCGGCGATCTCGCCGCCCTTTCGTCCGCCACCGCCGCCACCGACGACCTCGCCGCCAAGATGAACACCAAACTGTCGAGCTTTAGGCAGATCTCCGTCTATCTCGGCCTCGCCGCGTCGCAGAAGATGAAGGAGGCCACGCTGAAATTCGCCGAACTCGACCAGCCGCTGGTCAAGGCCGAAGGCGTGCTCGGCGACAGCCGCAAGGTCGTCAGCGCCGGCTACTCCATTCAAATCGAACTCGCCCGCTTCATGATCGCCCCCACGGCCGAAAATCTCGCGCGCCTCAAGAAGGAATTCGACATCGTCAAGACCGACATGGTCGCCCTGTCGGGATCGGCGCATGATCTCGACTTCTTCAAGAAGCTCGAAAGCGCGCTTCTGCCCGCCGTCGCCAAGATGGACACGGACAGCAAAGCGCTGGTGTCGGTGACCGACGAGCGCATGGGCCAGTTCACCGCCGCCGCCGCCGATATCGACGCGATCTGGAAGCAGCTGACGGCGTTTGCCGAACTGCAGAAGGAAAGCGCCGGCAAGGAGCGCGACAGCGCCAACTCCATCTCGGTCGGCGCCACCATCACCGGCATCCTCATCGCCATCTTCGCAGGCATCGGCCTGGTCATGACCTTCAAGGGTCCGATCGGCCAGATCACTTCGGCGATGCGCAAGCTCGCCGAGGGCGTGCTCGACACCCGCATCAACGGCGAGGCCCGCATCGACGAAATCGGCGAAATGGCGCGCGCGCTCGGCGTCTTCAAGCAGAACGCTCTGTCCAAGATCGAGATCGAGCAGCGCTCCGACGCCGAACGCGCCGCAGCCGAAGAAGAACGCCGCCGCAACGACGCCGAGAAGCTCGACGTCGACCGCCAGATCGACTTCGCGGTGAATGCGCTCGCCGCCGGGCTGGGCCGTCTCTCCCAAGGCGACATTTCCCAGACGATCGAAACGCCGTTCTTCGGCAAGCTGGAGACGCTGCGCGCCGACTTCAACTCCTCGCTGTCCAAGCTGCAGGACACGATGGCGCGCATTCGCGAAAACACCGAGATGATCCAGCACAACGCCGGCGAGATGAGCGCCGCCGCCGACGATCTCGCCAAGCGCACCGAACAGCAGGCCGCGGCGCTCGAACAGACCGCCGCCGCCGTCGAGGAGATCACCGTGACGGTGAAATCCTCGGCAGAGCGCGCCGAAGAGGCCAATCGCATCGTCGGCGAGACCAAGAAGAGCGCCGACGCCTCCTCCACCGTCGTCTCCTCCGCCATCGACGCCATGGGCCGCATCGAAGACGCCTCCAACCAGATCGTGCAGATCATCGACGTCATCGACGACATCGCCTTCCAGACCAACCTGCTCGCGCTCAACGCCGGCATCGAGGCGGCGCGGGCCGGTGAAGCCGGCAAGGGTTTCGCCGTCGTCGCCCAGGAAGTGCGCGAACTGGCGCAACGTTCGGCCGGCGCCGCCCAGCAGATCAAGGATCTGATCGGCAAGTCGAGCACGGAAGTCTCCTCCGGCTCGCGGCTGGTGCAGCAGACCGGCGAGGTTCTGGCGGAAATCTCGCACAAGATCGTCACCGTGTCGGAGCGGGTCGAGGCCATCGCCATGGCCAGCCGCGACCAGTCCAACGCGCTGGCCGAGGTCAATTCGTCGGTCAATTCGATGGATCAGATGACCCAGCGCAACGCCGCCATGGTGGAGGAGACCAACGCCGCCACCCGCCAGCTCGCCGACGAGGCCGACAATCTCATGGGCCTCGTCCAGCAGTTCCGACTGGCCGGCCAAAGCCATCAGGCAAGACGGGCGGCCTGAGTTCCAACCTGGCGAAAACCCCAAAAAAACGCGGTCAAGCCGCGTTTTTTACGTTTTGCGAGACGAGTAGATTCACCATTTCTAAAACGTAAAATGAGACCCTCGACTTGTTTTCTATCAATTCGAGGCCCGGTCCATGCTTTCCGTCTTTCGTTCCTCCGCCGCAAACCGCCTTGCCGCGATCAATGTGCTGGCCGTGCTGGTGACAGCGGTCGTCATCGCGATGGCGATGATCGTCAGCCTGAGAAGTTTCGTCATGGACGACGCGGTCGCAGATTCCCGTCAGGCGGCCGGCATCTTCAGTCAGTTCTATGAAATGGACCAACCCGGCGCCGAGACGCTTTCCGAAGGAGGCGCTCCAGTGAGCGTCAGAGTCGATAAGGTGGTCGTCAAGCCCGACTTCGTTCTGGTGGACCGGGTCGCCCTCGCCATCTCCGGCGTCGCGACCATTTTCGAACGGCAGGGCGGCGATTTTGTGCGCGTGTCCACCAATGTGAAGAAGGACGGCAAGCGGGCCGTCGGCACGAAACTCGCAGCCGATCACCCGGCGCAAGCGCCGCTCGCCCGCGGAGAAGCCTATTTCGGTCCCGCCACGCTGTTCGGCAAGAATTTCATGACCGGCTATGTGCCGATGAAGGGCGCCGACGGACAGACGGTCGGCATCCTGTTCATCGGCATCCCCATGGATGTCTATGAAGCCCAGATCGGCTACCTCGCCTGGCTGGCCGCGAGCGTCGGCGCCGCTGCGGTGGCGGTGTTCGGCCTGGCCGCATTCCTGACGGCCCGGCGCATCGTCTCGCCGCTCTCGGGTCTTTCGACGTCGTCATCAATCGCGTCGCGGGCGGGGCGTTGAACGTGAACGTCCCCTATCTCGACCGATCGGATGAATTCGGGAAGATCGCCCGGACCATCGACATCTTCAGGGCCGGCATCGCGCACAAGGCGGAATTGGAAGCCGAGGCTCGGAGTTCGGCCGAGAGACTCAAGGCGTCGCAGGAGCAGGCCAATTTCGAGAAGCGGACAGAGGAAGAGAAACTGAGCCGCGCCGTGGATCTTCTCGCCGGCGCGCTCGGCCGTTTCGCCCAGGGAGATCTCGACTGTCGGATCGAGACAGCATTCGAAGGGCGCATCGAGGCGCTGCGCCGGGACTTCAACGCATCCGTGGACCGCATGGGAGAGACGCTCGGCGGCATCCAGGGCGCCACGCGCAACATTCACGCCAATACGGGGATGATGGCCAATGCGATCGGCGATCTGGCGCGCCGCACCGAGCAGCAGGCCGGTTCTCTCGAAGAGACCGCGGCGGCCGTGCAGGAAATCACCCATAATGTGCAGAGTTCCTCCGCCCGCGTCGAGGAAGCGTCGCGGATCATCGGCAAAGCGCGCGCGACCGCGGACAATTCCGCCTCGATCGTCCAGAACGCCGTCTCGGCGATGGTCCGCATCCGCGACGCGTCCGACAAGATCAGCCAGATCATCAGCGTGATCGATTCCATCGCGTTTCAAACCAACCTGCTGGCGCTGAACGCCGGGGTCGAGGCCGCCCGCGCCGGAGAGGCCGGCAAGGGCTTCGCCGTCGTCGCGCAGGAAGTGCGCGAACTCGCCCAACGCTCCGCAAAGGCCGCCAAGGAGATCGGCGACCTCATCGGCAACGCCACCCAAGAGGTGTCGACGGGGTCGGACTTCGTCGAGCAGACCGGTTCCGCCCTGATCGAAATCTCCAAGCAGATCGTCGACATCGCCGGACATGTCCAGACCATGTCGACGGTCGCCCGGGAGCAATCTTCGTCGCTCCAGGAAATCAACGCCACGGTCACCAGCATGGATCAAATGACCCAGCAGAATGCGGCGATGGTGGAAGAGACGAATGCGGCAACGCGGCAACTGGCCGACGAAGCGGACGGACTGATGCAAATGATCGAAAAGTTCAAACTGATGCGCAGACCGAACATGACCAACGCTCATATTCGAACAGCCGCATAAATCACCAATCTGCTGAAACAAAGAGCAAGGCGCGATTATATCGCGCCTTTTTTTAACTCTACCTAATTTTTATGCGGATGTTGTCATGTAATTTTATTGAAACATCCGGCTATGCCGTTAGCGCAACCTTAATCTCTGGATGCAACTGTCGGGACGAATATCGGCAAACCATCTTCGCCGCGCGCGCAGATGCGAACATCTGTTTCATCGTCATCGACGCAGACCCAAGCAGCTCCAAGGGTTTTTTCAATGAATATCGACGCACTCCTCTCGCGCTTTCGAATCCAGACGAAAGTCCTGATTTTCATTCTCCCATTCGTCGCCGCGATCTCCGCAGCAGTTGGTCTGACCGGACTTTACGCATCCGGTCTGCTGCAGGCGCGCATGGAGGTCTCCAACCGGGTTCTGCAAAGCCTCAGCGGCTTCCGCGATCTGACGGCGGCGATGAACGCGTTTCTGGATGATGCGTCCGACGAGACGTATTCGGCGACCGTGAGCACCCTGTCGCAGCAGGACGGCCTTCTCAACGACATGTATGCCCAGATGCGCGATGGCGAGGCCGGCAAGACCGAATTGGCCGAGGTCATCTCGGCCATGGGCAAGGTCGGGCCCCAGATCGAGGCTTTGAAGGCGCTGCACGAGAAGGAAGTCGGCATCGTCAAGACCCTCAACCAGAACATCAGCGACATCGGCTTCGGTAAGCTGGAACTGAACACGTCCGCAAACTCGATCGAGCAGCAGGTGTCGCGCGACGACGAGGAGGCGAAGACGATGCTCGACGACGCCTCGCAGATCACCGGAGGCGGAGCGCTCGTCAACGACATCGCCAAAGCCGCGGCCCTGAAGCCGTCGGCGGCTGAGAAGCTCGCCTATGTCGAATCCAGGATGAAGGACCTGAAGGCGCTGAAATACCGGCTCGCCGCGCTGATCGGCGATCCGAATGCGGTCGCCGCCAAGAAGCTCGGCGAAGCGGTCTCAGCCGTCGAAGCCGTGCTGGCGGAGAAGCAGGTGACCGACGAGGCGGCCGCCAAACTGATGACCAAGCTGAACGCCCTTCGCCAGGTGAATGTCTTCATCGGGCTCGCGGCTCAACAGAAAATGAAGAATGCGACCGAGCGTTTCGCCGCGCTCAAGACCGAGATGAAGCGCGCCCAGACCATCGTCCGCGACGGCCGGGCGGCGGTCGAGGCCACCTTCCTGATGGAAACCGAAATCGCCCGCTTCATGACGGCGCCCTCGGAGGCCAATCTGTCGACGCTTTCGCCGATGATCATCCGGCTGCGCACCTCGCTCGCCACGCTGGCCATGAGTGCGAAGGGAACATCGCTCGCCACGAGTCTCGACATGAGCTACGCTCCGGCGATGAAGACGCTCGACGCCAATGCAAAGGCCTTGCTCGACGTGTCCAAGAGCCGCAACGCGGCCTTCACCGCCGCCGCCGCCGATATCGACGCGATCTGGAAGCAGCTGACGGCGTTTGCCGAACTGCAGAAGGAAAGCGCCGGCAAGGAGCGCGACAGCGCCAACTCCATCTCGGTCGGCGCCACCATCACCGGCATCCTCATCGCCATCTTCGCAGGCATCGGCCTGGTCATGACCTTCAAGGGTCCGATCGGCCAGATCACTTCGGCGATGCGCAAGCTCGCCGAGGGCGTGCTCGACACCCGCATCAACGGCGAGGCCCGCATCGACGAAATCGGCGAAATGGCGCGCGCGCTCGGCGTCTTCAAGCAGAACGCTCTGTCCAAGATCGAGATCGAGCAGCGCTCCGACGCCGAACGCGCCGCAGCCGAAGAAGAGCGCCGCCGCAACGACGCCGAGAAGCTCGACGTCGACCGCCAGATCGACTTCGCGGTGAATGCGCTCGCCGCCGGGCTGGGCCGTCTCTCCCAGGGCGACATTTCCCAGACGATCGAAACGCCGTTCTTCGGCAAGCTGGAGACGCTGCGCGCCGACTTCAACTCCTCGCTGTCCAAGCTGCAGGACACGATGGCGCGCATTCGCGAAAACACCGAGATGATCCAGCACAACGCCGGCGAGATGAGCGCGGCCGCCGACGATCTCGCCAAGCGCACCGAACAGCAGGCCGCGGCGCTCGAACAGACCGCCGCCGCCGTCGAGGAGATCACCGTGACGGTGAAATCCTCGGCAGAGCGCGCCGAAGAGGCCAACCGCATCGTCGGCGAGACCAAGAAGAGCGCCGACGCCTCCTCCACAGTCGTCTCCTCGGCCATCGACGCCATGGGCCGCATCGAAGACGCCTCCAACCAGATCGTTCAGATCATCGACGTCATCGACGACATCGCCTTCCAGACCAACCTGCTCGCGCTCAACGCCGGCATCGAGGCGGCGCGGGCCGGTGAAGCCGGCAAGGGTTTCGCCGTCGTCGCCCAGGAAGTGCGCGAACTGGCGCAACGTTCGGCCGGCGCCGCCCAGCAGATCAAGGATCTGATCGGCAAGTCGAGCACGGAAGTCTCATCCGGCTCGCGGCTGGTGCAGCAGACCGGCGAGGTTCTGGCGGAAATCTCGCACAAGATCGTCACCGTGTCGGAGCGGGTCGAGGCCATCGCCATGGCCAGCCGCGACCAGTCCAACGCGCTGGCCGAGGTCAATTCGTCGGTCAATTCGATGGATCAGATGACCCAGCGCAACGCCGCCATGGTGGAGGAGACCAACGCCGCCACCCGCCAGCTCGCCGACGAAGCCGACAATCTCATGGGCCTCGTCCAGCAGTTCCGACTGGCCGGCCAAAGCCATCAGGCAAGACGGGCGGCATAATCGCCTCCGACCGGCGAACGGATCCGATCGCCGGTCGTTTTTCGTCTAAAATAATACGCTCGGTCAGATTTACGGGCAGGATGGCCACCGGCGTTAGGTCGTCCTTAATTCCCCGATGCAACACTCCCTGATTACATCACACGACGCAACCTACGCTCGATGAGCGGCCGCGTCGCTGTGGCACAGGAGGGGATTGCCGTGATCGACAGATTTATGTCGCGTTTCAAGATTCAGACCAAAGTCATTGTACTCGTCGCACCGTTCGTTCTCAGCATCTCCGCGGTCGGAGCGACCGGGCTTTACGCCTCCGGCCTGCTGCAAGGCCGCATGGAAATTTCAAACAGCGTGCTGCAGTCGCTGAGCGGCTTCAAGAGCGTGTTCGCCAGCATGAGCGACTTTCTGCGCACGCCGTCCGACGCGACGCATGAAAAGGCGGCTTCCGATGTCGCCGCGCAACTTTCGTTGCTTCAGCAGACGGCGGACGACCTCCGCGCCGAAACCGACGTCACCCTTCTGACCGAGGCGCTCGAACAATCCAAGACGATTTCCAGCAATGTCGAAACGCTGTGGGGGCTGCAATCCAAGCAGAACAGCATCATGGCCAGCGTCGCCAAGGCGCAGGAAACTCTGACCGCGGTTCAAGGCGATATCGGCAAGAAATCCTTCAAACTGATCTCGGAAGCCAAGAAGAAGGAAAAGGCCGAAAAGAAGGGCTTGAACAATGCGGTGGAGATCGACCGGATCGCGACCGCCCTCGACGCCCTGATCGTCGACTACAACAAGGTGCTGGGCGACGCCGACAAATTGGCGGTGCTGAAGAAATACGCGCCGACCCTCGAGACGAGCGCCGCGAAGCTGGCAACCGCCGTGCCGAAAGCCAAGCTTCCCTACGCCAAGAAATACGAAAAGCTGCTCGCGCCCGTACTGGCGCAGATCAAGTCGGGCGACCTGAGCCCCGCCGCCATGACCAAGACCAATGGCGCGATCAATAGCTTCCGCACGCTGGCCACGATGTTCAAGCAGTTCGGCGCCGACCTGATGCGCCAGTCGATTCTCAATCTGGCCGCCGCCGACGCGCAGATCACCAAGGCGGACAGCGTCGCCAACAAGCTGCGCTCCATCGTCAACAACAACAACGAGATCCGCGTCGTCTTCGCCGAACTGGTCGCAAAGCCCGACCAAGCGGGCGTGAAGAAGGTTCAAGAGTCGCTCTATATGTACAATACCGAGGTGCAGCGTCTGGCGAGCGCGGTCAAGGACGACGCCTTCTTCCAGGGTCTTCCCGAAATCGTCAAGCCGGTGACGACCAGCCTCGACCAGAGCGCCGCCGACCTTGCCGCCAACGCCCGCAGCAAGGAAACCGAATTCGCCGCCGCCGCCCAGCAGATCGACCAGACTTGGAACAAGTTGACGCAATTTGCCGAACTGCAGCGCGACAGCGCCGGCGCCGAGCGCGACCAGGCCAATTCCATTTCGATCGGCGCCATGGCGCTCGGCGTGTTGATCGCCATGGGCGCCGGCGCTGCGCTGGTCATCACCCTCAAAGGTCCGATCCTCGCCATCACCGGCGCCATGCGCCGCCTGGCCGACGGCGCGCTCGACACCGCCATCACCGGCGACCGGCGTCCCGACGAAATCGGCGAGATGGCGCGCGCGCTCTCGGTCTTCAAGAGCAACGCCCAGCAGAAGATCGTCATGCAGGAAGAAGCCGAACGCAATCGCCGCGTCGCCGAAGACGAACGCCTGCGCAACGAGGCGGAAAAGGCCGAGACGGCTCGTCAGGTCAATTTCGCGGTGCGCTCGCTCGCCGAGGGTCTCGGCAATCTCGCCCGCGGCGAACTTCGCTTCACCATCGATACGCCGTTCGGCGGCGAACTCGATGCGCTGCGCCAGGACTTCAACAGTTCGATCGCCGGGCTGCGCAACACGTTGTCGGAAATCCGCAACGCGTCCGACCTGATCCAGGACAACGGCCGGCAGATGGCCGACGCCGCCGACGATCTGGCCAAGCGCACCGAGCAGCAGGCGGCGTCGCTGGAGCAGACCGCGGCCGCCGTCGAAGAAATCACCGCCACCGTCAAGACGACCTCGGGTCGCGCAGGTGAGGCCCAGCGAATCGTGGAGACCGCCAAGAAGAACGCCGAGAGTTCTTCCGACGTGGTGCAGAACGCCGTTTCCGCCATGGTCCGCATCCGCGACGCGTCCGACAAGATCAGCCAGATCATCGACGTCATCGACTCCATCGCCTTCCAGACCAATCTGCTGGCGCTCAACGCAGGCGTCGAAGCGGCCCGCGCAGGCGAAGCTGGCAAGGGCTTTGCCGTCGTCGCCCAGGAAGTTCGCGAGCTCGCGCAGCGTTCCGCCAAGGCGGCAAAGGAGATCGGCGATCTTATCGGCAACTCCGCCCAGGAAGTGTCGACCGGCTCGCATTACGTCGAACAGACGGGCGAGGCGCTGATGACGATCGCCAAGCAGATCGTCGAGATTTCGGGACATGTCGACCTGATCGCGACATCGAGCCGCGAGCAGTCGTCGTCGCTGTCGGAAATCAACGCGACCGTGAACGCCATGGACCAGATGACCCAACGAAACGCCGCCATGGTGGAAGAGACCAACGCCGCCACGCGGCAGTTGTCGCAGGAGGCCGATCTGTTGCGCGAACTCGTCGCGCGCTTCCAACTGGACGGCGCGAGAGCCCCAGAGGGCCGCCGGGCGGCCTGACGGGATCAATTGCCGAGAGACGGGGAAAGCGGGCGCATCGTGGCCCGCTTTCTTTTTTTGCGCTTAGAGGCCGCAGGCGCGCGGCTTGCCGCCATACTCCTTTTCACGCTATCAAATGCCGTCCGGCAGGACCGGATGCAGCGACAAAGGTTCATCATGGCATGGCAAAGCCCGATCTCTCCCGGCATCTCCTGGTATGAAGACTCGGTTGGAGATCGACCCGAATACCCTCCCCTCGACGGCTCGGTGAAGACGGACGTCGTCATCATAGGCGGAGGCTTCACGGGGCTGCAGGCGGCCTATAACCTGGCCCGCGCCGGCGTGGATGTCAGGCTCATCGAAGCCCATCGCCTCGGCGACGGCGGATCCGGACGCAATGGCGGCCAACTCGGCACAGGTCAGCGTTGGTGGCCCGAAGAGGTCGAGGCGGAATGGGGCCTCGAACGTTCACGCGCTTTGTTCAATATGGGCGAAACCGCCAAGGCGCATCTGTTCGATTTCGTCGCGCGCGAAAATATCGACATGGATTACCAGCCCGGCCACATGATCGTGGCGCACAAGGCGCGCATGGAGACGGATTTCCGCGCCAATGCGGAGATCGCGGCGGAACGCTACGACTATCCGCATCTGCATTTCATGGACAAGGCCGAGACGGATCGAAGGGTGGGCTCGCGCCGGTTCCATTTCGGCGTCCATGACGCCGGGACCGGCCATGTTCATCCGATGAAACTGCTGGTCGGTCTGGGAAAAGCCGCGGCGCGGGCCGGAGCGACGCTGCATGAAATGACCGGCGCGAGCGCAATCGCCTCCGAAGGCGGCAAGGTGCGGGTCGAGACGCCGCGCGGTGTGATCACCGCCGGCAAGGCGCTGATCGCCACAAACGCCTATATCGGCAATCTCGAACCCGCCACGGCCGCCCATGTGATGCCGATCGGCTCCTTTATCGGCGCGACGCCGCCGCTCGACGATTTTCCCGACGTCATTCCGGACGGCGAATCGGTATGCGATTCACGCTTCGTCGTTCGCTATTTTCGCAAGTCTAAGGACAACCGGCTGCTGTTCGGCGGGCGCGAAATCTATTCATCCGAAAAGCCAGACGACATCACCACCCATATCCGCCGGCAGATCACCGAGATCTATCCGCAGCTCAAGGACGTCAGGCTCACCCACGGCTGGGGCGGATATGTTGGGATCACCCTGCCCCGCCAGCCCTTCGTGCGCGAGGTGATGCCGCATGTGACCTCGATCGGCGGATATTCGGGCCATGGCGTGATGCTGTCAAACTATTGTGGCAAACTCTATGCCGACATGATCTCGGGCGCGGCCACTGATCTCGAGCTCTACCGGTCCCTCGACGTGCCGCCCTTCCCTGGCGGCGCCAAATTCCGCGCGCCGCTCCTGTTCCTGGCGCTCACATGGTTCTCGATGCTCGACCGCCTTTGAGCGCGGTTCGAGACGAGACGCCCAACCTTCCCCCGGCGCTTTTCGAGAGAAAAGCGCGTCAGGGCACTGGAATTTTTAAATCGATTAGATTATGACAACCACGCCTGATCAAGAGAAGAGAACGCCCATGAGCAGCCAGATCATTCCCGTCGAACCATTCGATTACGTCGTCTTTGGCGGCACGGGCGACCTCGCCGAGCGGAAGCTTCTGCCGGCGCTCTTTCATCGCCAGGAGGCAGGCCAATTCACCGAGCCGACGCGCATCATCGGCGCATCGCGCGGCGATCTCAGCCATGACGATTACCGCAAATTCGCCACCGAATCGCTGAAGAAATTCCTGAAACCCGGCGAATACACCGAAGAGGCCGTGGCGCGCTTCACCGCGCGGCTGTTCTACGTGTCGGTCGACGCCGGTTCGGAAAAGGGATGGGACAATCTCCGCAAGCTTCTCGACGAGGGCAAGGACCGCGTGCGCGCCTTCTACCTCGCCGTCGGACCGGCCATTTTCGGACCGATTTCCGAGCGCATCCGCGATCACAAGCTGATCACCAAGAACACCCGCATCGTTGTGGAAAAGCCGATCGGCCGAGATCTCGCTTCCGCGCTCGAACTGAACGACACGATCGGCAAGGTGTTCCGCGAAGAGCAGATCTATCGCATCGACCACTATCTCGGCAAAGAGACCGTGCAGAACCTGATGGCGCTGCGCTTCGCCAACGCGCTCTACGAGCCGCTGTGGAACTCCGCCCATATCGACCATGTGCAGATCACCGTGGCGGAATCGGTCGGCCTCGAAAATCGCGCCGGCTATTACGACAAGGCCGGCGCGCTGCGCGACATGGTTCAGAACCATATGCTGCAGCTTCTCTGCCTCGTGGCGATGGAAGCCCCCTCCTCGATGGCGGCGGAAGCGGTGCGCGACGAGAAGCTCAAAGTGCTCCGGGCGCTCAAGCCGATCGACGCCAACAATGCCGACAAATTCACCGTACGCGGCCAGTATCGCGCCGGCGCTTCGGACAAGGGCGCGGTGCGCGGCTATCTCGAAGAGCTCGAAGGCGGCGTGTCCAACACCGAGACCTATGTGGCGATCAAGGCCGAGATCGGCAACTGGCGCTGGGCGGGCGTGCCCTTCTACCTGCGCACCGGCAAGCGTCTGGCGGCGCGCGTGTCGGAAATCGTCATCACCTTCAAGCCGATCCCGCATTCGATCTTCGATTCGTCGGCCGGCCGGATTTCGGAGAACCAGCTGATCATCCGCCTGCAGCCGGATGAAGGCGTCAAGCAGTCGCTGATGATCAAGGATCCGGGTCCGGGCGGCATGCGCCTGCGCGAGGTGTCGCTCGACATGAGCTTCGCCCAGGCCTTCGACGTGCGCAATCCGGACGCCTATGAGCGCCTGTTGCTGGACGTCATCCGGTCGAACCAGACGCTGTTCATGCGCCGCGACGAGGTCGAGGCGGCATGGCGCTGGGTCGACCCGATTCTCAAGGCATGGGATGAAACCGGACAGCCTGTGCAGGGTTACACCGCCGGCACCTGGGGACCGAGCCATTCGATCGCGCTGATCGAACGCGACGGCCGCACCTGGCACGAATGATCGAGAAGACGGGAACCCGCTGATGGCTCATCAAATGCATATATTCGACAATGGCGCGGCGCTGGCCGAAGCCCTTGCCGGACGCGTGGCGGGAGCCCTGTCCGAGGGCGTCGCGACGCGCGGGGCCGCCTCGATCGCCGTCTCCGGCGGCTCGACGCCCAAAGCCTTCTTCAAGGCTCTGTCGACGGCCGATCTCGACTGGTCCAAGGTGACGATCACGCTGGTGGATGAACGCTTCGTGCCCGAAACCAACGAACGCTCGAACCACAAGCTGGTCGCCGACAATCTGATGGTCGGGCGCGGCGGCGCGCGAGATTCGTGCCCCTCTATCACGCCGTCGCCGATGCCGAAGACGCGGCGATGGTGGCGACCGGCGACGCCGACCGGATCGTCAGGCCGTTCGACGTGGTGATCCTCGGCATGGGCGGCGACGGACATACGGCGTCGTTCTTTCCCGGCGGCAACAATCTCGCACAGGCGCTGAACCCGCGGACGCGCCGCGGCGTCATTACCATGGAAGCCGACGGCGCCGGCGAAACGCGGCTGACCTTCACCTTTTCGGCGCTGCAGGACGCGCGCCTGCTGGCGCTGCATATCGAAGGCGCCGCCAAGAAGCCGGTGATCGACCAGGCGCTCGCAGAAGGCGCGGAAAGCGCGCTGCCGATCGGACGCGTCATTGCGACGGCGGCGTCCGAAACCCAGATCTACTGGGCGCCCTGACGGCGCCCCATCAGGCGGGGTTCGACTTCGCCGACCGAAAGCCGAAAGGAACCATCATGGCAGCCGACAAGAGAATCGCGGCCATCACGGCCCGGATCGTGGAACGTTCGAAGCCCGCGCGCGAGGCCTATCTGGGCCGCATCCGCGCAGCAGCAGCCAGCGGCGTGCATCGCTCGGTGTTGGGTTGCGGCAATCTCGCCCATGGCTTCGCCGTCTGTTCCCCCGCCGAGAAGGAGATGCTGGCCGGAGACCGCGTCGCCAATCTCGGCATCATCACCGCCTATAACGACATGCTCTCGGCGCATCAGCCTTACGAGACCTATCCGGCGCTGATCCGCGAGGCCGCCCGCGAGGCCGGCGGCGTGGCGCAGGTGGCGGGCGGCGTGCCGGCGATGTGCGACGGCGTCACCCAGGGCCAGCCGGGCATGGAACTGTCGCTGTTTTCGCGCGACGTGATCGCCATGGCGGCGGGCATCGGCCTCAGCCACAACATGTTCGACGCGGCGGTGTTTCTCGGCGTCTGCGACAAGATCGTCCCCGGGCTCGCCATCGCGGCCCTGACCTTCGGACATCTGCCGGCGATCTTCATTCCGGCGGGGCCCATGACCACTGGTCTGCCGAACGATGAAAAGGCGCGGGTGCGCCAGCTCTACGCCGAAGGCAAGGTCGGCCGCGCCGAGCTTCTCGAAGCCGAATCCAAGTCCTATCACGGGCCCGGCACTTGCACCTTCTACGGGACCGCCAACTCCAACCAGATGCTGATGGAGATCATGGGCCTGCACACGCCCGGCTCGTCCTTCATCAATCCCGGCACGCCGCTGCGCGACGCGCTGACCAAGGAAGCGACCAAACGGGCATTGGCAATCACCGCGCAGGGCAACGAATTTACACCCGTGGGCGAGATGATCGACGAACGCTCGATCGTCAACGGCGTCATCGGCCTGCACGCCACCGGCGGCTCCACGAACCATACGCTGCATCTCGTGGCCATCGCCCGCGCGGCCGGCATTCACCTGACCTGGCAGGACATTTCGGACCTCTCCGACGTCGTGCCGCTGCTCGCCCGCGTCTATCCGAACGGACTTGCCGACGTGAACCACTTCCATGCGGCGGGCGGCCTCGGCTTCCTGATCCGCGAGCTGTTGAAGGACGGCCTGTTGCATGACGACGTGAGGACCGTGTTCGGCCACGGCCTTCAGGCCTATACGGTCGAGGCGCGTCTCGGCGACGGCGGCGCGGTGATCCGCATGCCGGTGGCCGAAGAGAGCGGCGACGCCAAGGTGCTCACCACCGTCGACAAGCCGTTCCAGGCGACCGGCGGCCTTAAGATGCTCAAGGGCAATCTCGGCACCGGGGTGATCAAGACCTCGGCCGTCAAGGCGGAACGCCATGTGATCGAGGCCCCGGCGCGGGTGTTTCAGGATCAGCAAGGCCTCAACGACGCCTTCAAGAACGGCGAACTGACCGGCGACTTCGTCGCCGTCGTGCGTTTCCAGGGACCACAGGCCAATGGCATGCCGGAACTGCACAAGCTGACCACCGTGCTCGGCATCCTGCAGGATCGCGGCCAGAAGGTGGCGCTGCTCACCGACGGCCGCATGTCCGGCGCATCCGGCAAGGTGCCGGCGGCCATCCATGTGACGCCGGAAGCCAAAGCCGGCGGATTGATCGGCAAGATCCGCGACGGCGACATGATCCGCATCGACGCGATCAACGGCGCGATCGAAGCATTGGTCAGCGATGCGGACCTGGCGGCGCGCCCGCAGGCCGAAGCCGACCTTTCCGGCAACGATTACGGCATGGGCCGCGAACTGTTCTCCATCTTCCGGCAGATGGCCGGCCCCGCTGATCACGGCGCAGGCGTCCTGGCCTGACGGTTTCAGGGACGGGCGCGCAGACCGCGCCCTCCCCTCCCCTCGCAATGGGCCGGAACCGTGCGGTTTCGATGGCTGCATCATATTCGACGGGTCGGTGACGTGTCATCGGCTTCCGTGCTAGAAATCCTTCGCCGGGCCTCATCCTCCGGAAGAATGCAGGGATTTTCGATGACCGCACAGATATATCTCCGCCGCGCGACCGACGCCGATCTGGCCCGCATCATGGAGATCGAGCGGACGCCGGGATATGAGACGGTGGTCGGCAG
Organism: Rhizobium sp. G21; assembly: GCF_014158035.1. Lineage (GTDB taxonomy): Bacteria > Pseudomonadota > Alphaproteobacteria > Rhizobiales > Rhizobiaceae > Rhizobium_E. Next base: position 1,594,061 of record NZ_JACFXW010000001.1, read on the forward strand.
GTCCTCCGCCGAATTTCACGCCCGCGCGCTCGTCGATCCCGATTACGCCTATCTGGTCGCCGTCGACGAGGCCGGCGCCATCGGCGGCTTCGCCATCCTGCGCGATCTCGGCAATATCATGGGCAACACCTGCCTCAAGCGCATCGCCGTGGCCCATCCCGGCAAAGGTCTGGGCCGCCGGCTTCTGACCGACGTGATCGGCTGGGTTTTCACCGAAACGGCGACGCACCGCTTCTGGCTGGATCACATCATCGGCAATGACCGGGCGCGGCGGGTCTATGAGGCCTGCGGCTTGACCCGCGAAGGCGTCATGCGCGAGGCCTATGCGCTGCCGGACGGCCAGCGGGTCGATCTGGCGTTGATGTCGCTGCTTCGAACGGAATGGGCGGCGAAGTCCGGCTGAAGCGGCGAAAGGACAAGGCCATGTGGAGCCGGCTCGGAGATCTCAGGCGCGCAAATGCAGCCGATATCGAGGAGATCATGGACATCGAGCGCCAGCCCGACTACGACCGCCTCGTGGGCCGCTGGACGCGGATCGAGCATGAGCGCAATCTCGCGCGGCCCGGCTACGTCTATCTCGTTCATGACGACGCAGAAGGCCGTCCCGTCGCTTTCTTCGCGCTCAGCGGGCTCGGCAATCACGACGGCGATGCGATGATGAACCGGATGATCCTCCGACATCCCGGCCGGGGGCTCGGTTCGCGGTTGCTGCCGCGGGTGATGCGGCTGGTTTTCGAAGGTTTCGGCGCGCGCAAATTCTGGCTGCGGGTCGCGCCGTATAACGAGCGCGCAATCCGGCTCTACCGCCACTGTGGTTTTCAGGATGAAAAGCTGCTGCCGAAAGCAGGGCGGCGTCCCGATGGCGAGCAGATCGATCTCCTGTTGATGTCGATCGATTGGGAGGCCTGGGACGAACAGGAAAATGCCGCGACATCCTGAGCGGAGTTCGCGGCGGCCGGATCAGAATTTCGGCGCGGTTTTTCCGAGCTTTCGATGCGCGGCGATCACCGTATTGGCCATCAGCATGGCGATCGTCATCGGGCCCACGCCTTTCGGCACCGGCGTGATGGCGCCGGCCACCAGCTCGCAGGAAGCGAAGTCGCAATCGCCGACCAGTTTGGTCTTGCCCTCGCCCTTTTCAGGCACAGGCACACGGTTGATGCCGACGTCGATCACGGTGGCGCCGGGCTTGACCCAATCGGCCTTGACCATTTCCGGACGGCCGACGGCGGCGACGAGAATATCGGCCGTGGCGCAGACCCCGGCGAGATCCTTGGTGCGGGAATGGGCGGTGGTGACCGTGGCGTTGCGGGTCAGCAGAAGCTGCGCCATCGGCTTGCCGAACAGATTGGAGCGGCCGATCACCACGGCGTTGAGGCCGGAAAGGTCCTCACCGCGCACCGAGCGCACCAGAATAAGCGCGCCAGCGGGGGTGCAGGAGATAAGCCCGGTGTCGATATCGCCGGTCGCGAGCTTGCCTGCATTGACCACATGCAGTCCGTCGACATCCTTTTCCGGCAGGATCGACTGAATCACCGCTTCGGAATCGAGATGCTTGGGCAGCGGGAGCTGCACGAGAATGCCGTGAATGGACGGATCGCCGTTGAGTTCGTCGACCAGCGCTAGCAGGTCCTTCTGGGTCGTATCGGCGGGCAGCGAGTGCTGGACGGACTTGAAGCCGCATTCCTTGGCCATCTTGCTCTTGGCGCCGACATAGGCCTGGCTGGCGGGATCTTCGCCGACGAGCACGACCGCGAGACCCGTCTGCACGCCGGTGTCGGCTTGCAACGCCGAAGCGGACGATTTCACCTTATCGATGACGGCCGCCGCCGCTTCGACGCCATTAATGATGTGAGCCAAACTACCCTCCTTCACCGTGCAGTCCCGTCCTTGCGCGCGATCCTAATCGCGCTCGCCGTTCGGCGATTGTCTCAACGCGCCCCGGACCGGCGCATTGGTGACATGGGCGACGGAGGCGATCAAGACGGGATCAATGGGAATCGCGCTTCGGCGACAGTTGTGAGAGCGTTTGACGCAATTGCTCGACCTCTTTCCAAAGCCGATCGAGATCCATATCGGTGGAGCGTGGCGCGGCGGCGGGTGACCGGACTATCGCGCGCGGCTCGCGTTCCGGTGACCGGGCGGGACCGAGGCGATCGTCGTCATGGCTGCCTGCGCCGCCGCCCGCCATGAACTTTTCCGCGGCGCGCCCCAGCAACTGTACGGCCTCGATGAATTTGAGCAGGTCGTTGTCGGCGTGCTCGACCGGCGGCTGAAACGAGGCCATCGGCGCGATCGACGGCGGCTCGACCCAATCTCGCGGCGCGAGAGGCGGCGGAGGGGTGGTGCGTTTGGGCTCGGGAGCAATGCCGCGACTGCGGAGAATGGACGATATCTCATCCCGCAAAGCCCGGCGATCCTGGCCTTCATGAGGCGCGGCCTGGCGCGCTTCGGCGCTTCGGAGATCCATGAGGCGTCGCTCGAGATCCTCGAGCCGCTCGAAGATCGAAACCCAGTCGCGCCTATCACGGCGCTCGACATGTCGGGCGCGCTCGGCGTCGGATAGATAATCGAGCAGGGAGCGCGCGTGCATTCGCCGTCTCAGTTCGGGTTAAACAATCGTCTTCGACTTTACCCATTGTACATTCATTTTGGTAAATGAAGCCTTAATCCCGCTTGCCGGGGTTTGTGATCAGCAGGGGCCTGCGCACGCGCTGGGTCGGGGCCTTTGCGGTTTTGCCGGCTGCGAGGCGTCGCGCGGTATGCGCCACGACATGAAACAGAAAGACAGGCCCGCCGATGAAGTAGCGGCCCGCGAGGCGGCGCGGCTCCTGCAGGAAGCGATAGAACCATTCCACCCGCATCTTGCGCACGAATGCCGGCGCGCGAGGCACTTCCCCCGCCACGAAATCGAAAAGAGCGCCGACGCCGAGCACGAGGCGCGCGTGTTCGGGCCTGATATGGCGATCGATCCATTTTTCCTGGCGCGGCGTGCCCATGGCCACCAGGAGAATGTCCAGCTTCATCGCCGCAGCTTCGGCCAGGATTTCGCTGGACTGGTCCTCATGAAAATAACCGTGATGAATGGGAATGATCTCGTGCCAGGGCGCATGCTGTTCGAAATTGCGGCTGGCGCGCAAGAGGATCTCCGGCCGCGCGCCGATCAAGCCGATCCGCTTGGGCCGCGTCATGTAGGTCAGTAGCGACGGCACGAAATCGGTGCCGTTGAGATTGGCGGGGAAAGACGCCCCATGCGCCAGGATCGATGCGATGTCGACGCCGATGCCGTCGGGCAGCACCAGATGGCGATCCAACGCCTCGCGATATCCATGGTCGCGAAACATGATGTTGGCGTTGTGGGCGTTGATGAAGGAGATCACCGTCTGTCCCACCGGGACCTCGGCCAGCGCGTTCACGAATGTAAAGGCGTCCGCCCAGCCCAGATCGCAGACCGGAAGACCGAGAATCTCCCGATGCGAACTGAACACCGCCATATTCGAAACGATATTCATGCTGCTACTCCTCACGCGGACACAAGCGGCTGGACCCATCAGCCGGCTCAGAAGGTCGCGGTCGGGAAAACAACACCCCGGAAGGCACAGTCATCCGCCCCGTCTTCACTGTCGATGAAGTAACACGGGGCGCTAAAATGGCCTTTAAGTAAATTGATAGAATGCCGCGCGAGCAGCTAACGATGAGTTTACCATCGTATATTATGTATATATATCAATAATTTATACTGAAGTTGCCTCGATCTCTCGTCGCAGCCGTCCAAATAAATATCCGGCGCGCCTATCTCATCGCGATCAAAATATGTTTCGTTATAGTTCAAAACATGTATCGAAACAGGATATATCCAATATTTAGACTTATTTTAGTCGATGACGCAAGGAAATCTTAACGATCATCTTGCGCCAGCAGGCTGCGCGTTGGCTGAAGTTAACGGACGCAGCCCCGATCGCGTCTCAATGGCCGCCCTCGGCGGCCTTGCCAGCCGGAATATCCGCCGGCGGCGTTTCGTGAACGATGTTCTGCGTTTTGTCCGCCCGCTGCTGGCGTAGATCTTCCTTGGAGAGATAGTCGATCTGCTCGAAGACGACGTCCACCACGACCTCGGACCCCAGCCGCTTGTTGAGCGCGTTCTTGATGCGCTCGCGGAACGCCTTGACGTCGAGCTCCCTGTTGTCGCCGACACGGATGATCTGATCGCCGACGAGGGCGGTGTAGAGTTCATCCGTCAGCACCGCCGGGATCGGCAGCGTGACTTCGCCCATCTTCGACTTGTCGACGATGTAGGACGTCTTGGTCAGAAAATAGCCTGCCACATCTGCGTTCTTGATCACCGGCAAGGTGACCATTTCGCCATGGACGAGTTCCTGCACCGCCTTTTTCTTTTCGGCCTCGGCGTTGGGATCTTCCGGCTTGGCGAGCTGGATCGACCCGTAGACCGCGCCCAAAGTGACGATGGCGACCCAGACTCCCGTGGCGATGAGTTTGATCATGACGTGTTAGATCTCGCCGTAACGAAACTGTTCCTGGGTATAGGTGCCGTCGCCATCCTGTTCGCGCGCCGCCGTCTTGAGGATGTCGGTAACGGTGCGCACCGCGTTGAGATGCGCTTCCAGCCGCCGTGCGTTGAGCATCAGCTTCTGCTTGAGGAATTTCATCTGCGTGGACAGGCCGTTCGGCAGTTCGCTCGGCGCGCTGTCCTTGCACAGCATCGTCAATTCATACAGGCAACGGCTCTTATGCGCGTTCGACGCCTTGATGTCGAATTCGACGTCCTTGCCGATCCGCTCGTTCTCGTTGTCGATGATCAGCTCCAGCCGGCCGAGCACGGTCTTGATCCGCATTTCCTTGAAATTGTCTTCAGTGAGCGCCGTCGCCATTATGTTCGTTCTCCAATGTCGCTAAGCATGGGGATACTCAGACACGCTTCTTCTTGTCGTCTTCGGCGAAGGAGCCGGGCAGAAATTCGTCCAGCGCCTTCATTTCAAACCGTTGAAGGCTTCGGGACGTCATGCTCTGGCGCTCCGACAGCTCGGCCTTCTCGACCTCGGGAGTCCTCTGCGCCTGGCGGGAAGCAAGCTGCTCGGCGATGCCGACGCCGCGGCCCCTCGAAATCTCGTTGCCCATCTGCTCGGCCATCATGCTTTTCCAGATCTCGCCGGCGGAGCCCTTGCCGTAGACCTCCTCGCTGTCGGGCAGCATGGTCTTGATGAAGTTCTGCAGCACCATGGCTTCGAACTTGCGATAGGGCTCCGGGATGTCCTTGTCCTTGCCGCTCGGACCGCTGCTGGTGCGAATGTGGTCGCGGACGATATTCGAGTCGAACCCGGCATCGGCGCCGTTCAGCTTGCGGGCTTCGGCGACCGCGATGCCGGCCTTGAGTTTCGCCTGGGCGATCTCGACCTGCGCCGGATCGGCGGCGTTGATCACGTCCTGGATGATGTCGGTGGGAGGATTGATCGCCATGGAGAATGAGACGCCGTCATGCTTCAAGAATTTGCTGAAGAACACAATGGCCTTTCAAGCTTGACCGTGGCTTATCGCCATATCAGCGGCGGCGTCAGGGCCGGTCGAAGCCGTCCAGAAGCGTTCTCTGCTCGATGAGATCATAGATCGCGTTGTCGTCGGCCTCGCGGCGTTCGTCGGTCAGCGCCTCCTTGCGGTGCTCGTCGAGCCGGTCGCCCTTGGCGCGTTCCTTGCGCATCCGCCCTTCATGGATCTCCTGCACGGTGGCGAGATGCTGGTCACGGGCCGTGAGCCGGCCGATCTGGCTGGCGTAGAGGCTCGTGAAGACCTGATGCACCGGCGAGAGAGAGCCCAGCGCCTCCACCGTCACGTCGAGGCTGCGCTGGATCTCCGCCCGTGCGCGGGTGGTCGACGCGAGATCGGCCTGCGCCATGTTTTCCAACTGCCGCTGCACGCGGACGAGACGAGCGAGCTTTTCCGACCGCGGGAGTTTCGCCATGCGTCACCTCAAGATCTGGCTGAAGCCGTCGCCGAACAGAGACAGCATGGCCGCAGCGCCAAAATAAAGCAGGATCGTACCGCCAAGCACCATGTATGGCGTGGAGATGAAGAACACCGGCACCACGGGCGCGAGCTTGTTGATGAAGCCGATCGCCATGTTGAACAAGACGTTGAACAGGATGAAAGGGCTCGCCAGCCTCAGCATGATCGCGAAGGTGGTCGACAGCGTGTCCACCAGAGACACGAGCGCCTTCTGGGCTTCGAAGCCCGTCCCCGGCGGCCAGGTCTTGTAGGATTGGGCGATAGCGAGAAACAGCTGGTGATGGAAATCCAGCATGAACAGCACCATCAAGCCGGCGAAGGTGAGCAAATTGGTGAGCTGGCCTTCGCTGGTGTCGTCGAGGATGTCGTTTGCGGGCGGGGTGTTCAAGCCGATCATCATGGTGATGACGGTGCCGAGAAACTGCAGTCCCAGCGCATAGAATCGGGTGATCAGCCCCAGCACGACGCCCGTGAGCGTTTCCATCGCGATCAGACCGACATAGCTGGCGATGCCGCGACCGATATTGGGATAGACGTCGTTCCACATCAGCGGCAGAAGCGCCAGCGAGACGGTCGCGGCGATGAACAGCCTGATCATCACGGGAACGCGGGCCGTCGAGAAGCCCGGCAGGACCATGATGCAGCCCCCGATGCGGCAGAACACCACAACGAGGGCCAGCACCAGACCTTCGGGATCCTGGATCATGAAATGGTTCCGAGGATCTTGATCTCGATGCCCTTGGCGAGCTCCACATGCGACAGCACCGGCAATGTGGCGAACAGCCGTTCGATGATCATGCGCACATAGGAGCGGGTTTCCGGCGAGGTGACCAGAACGAAGGGCAATCCGCGGTCGAGATATTCGCGCACCACCTTGGTGGCCTGTTCCGAGAATTCCTCGAGGTGGCGCGGATCGATGTCGAACTCGATGATCTCGCCCTTGGCGTCGCGCTTGATCGCCTGGTGAAACACCATGTCCCATTTGTTGCCGAGCCGAAGCACGCGCAACACGCCATTGTCCGACAGGTCGCCGCAGATCTGCTGCGCCATGCGCACGCGGACATGTTCGACGATCTGCTCGGTCTTGCGCACATGCGGAGCGAGTTCGGCGACCGCTTCGAGGATGAGATGCAGGTTGCGGATCGAGACGCGCTCGGCCAGCAGCAGCTTGAGCACCGCCTGCAGGCCCGAATAGGACATGTGCGTGGTGCAGATTTCGTCGGCCAGTTTTTTGTATTCCGGATCGAGCCGGTCGATGAGGATCTTGACGTCCTTGTAGGACAGAAGCTGCGGCAGGTTGTTGCGGATGACTTCCGACAGATGCGTGAGCACGACCGAGACGTTGTCGATCGGATGGAAGCCTTCGCGCTTGAGTTCTTCGGTGAAGGTTTCGACCACGGAGACGGCCGGCATGCGAAGGCGGGTTCGCGCACATCGTCGCCCGGCACCGTCGGTCGGCGTCCGCCGCCGGTGATGACAAGCACTTCGCCGACACGCAGCAGATTCGAGGCCACTGTCGTGCCGTGGATGCGGATATGATAGGACTTGTCGGGAATTCCGAGCTCGTCCGACACCTTGATTTCTGGCACGACGAAGCCGTACTGGCTGGCGAATTTCTTGCGCATCTTGCCGACGCGGAAGGCCAGTTCCTGGTGCGCGCCCAGCAGGCGGGTGGAGACCTGCTTGCCGAGCTGCAGCTCGATCTCCGGCGTCCTGAGCGCGTTCTTGACGGAATCCTTGTCCTGCTCCTTGACCTCGGAGGCTTTCTTCTGCTCCTCGACCATGCGCTTGGCCTGGTTTTCAGCCTCGATGCGGCGCGGGATCACATAGCTGCCGAACGCGAGAATCACGCCGAGAGCGGTGAAGGGAAAGAAGGGAAGCCCCGGCACCAGCGCCAGCGTGAAGACGAGACCCGCCGACATTGCGAGCGCGCGGGGATAGCCCGCCAGCTGATCGACGACAGCCTTGTCGGTGGTGCCCGTCTGGCCGCCGCGCGACACCAGCAAGCCCGCCGCCAAGGAGATGATCAGCGCGGGAATCTGAGACACGAGACCGTCGCCGACCGACAGCTTGACGAAGACGTCGGCGGCTTCGGTGAGCTCCATTCCGTGGCGGAAATAGCCGATGATGATGCCGCCGAAAATGTTGATCGCGGTGATCAGGAGACCCGCGACGGCGTCGCCGCGCACGAATTTCGAGGCGCCGTCCATGGCCCCGAAGAAGGAGCTTTCATCCTCGAGTTCTTTTCTGCGCCGGCGCGCTTCGCTTTCGTCGATCATGCCGGCGGACAAGTCCGCGTCGATAGACATCTGCTTGCCGGGGATGGCGTCCAAGGTGAAGCGGGCGCCGACTTCGGCGATGCGGGTCGCGCCCTTGGTGATGACGATGAAGTTCACTACGATCAGGATCAGGAAGACGATCAGACCGATGACGAAATCGCCCGACATCACCAGGCTGGCGAAACCGGCGATGACATGACCCGCCGCCTCGTGGCCTTCATTGCCGTGCGACAGGATCACGCGCGTCGTGGCGATGTTCAGCGACAGGCGCGTCATCGTCGCGATCAGCAGGATCGTCGGAAAAGACGAGAAATCCAGCGGCTTCTGGATCCAGAGAGCCACCATCAGAATCAGCACGGAGAAGGAAATCGAGAAAGCGAGGCCCAGATCGATCAGGAATGCCGGTATCGGCAAAAACAGGATCGACAGGATCGCGATAATACCGATCGCGAAGCCGATATCGCGCCCTTTTGGGGCGACTTTTGGAACTGTAATCGACTGAACATCAGCCATAAATCTTCCGCCTCTTCATGAAGCCGCTATTCCACGAGATAGCGGATAGCAGCGGAAGCTTGCGCGAAGTGTTCGGCGTCCGGCCTTCGGGGGCTAGAAGCCGCTTTGCACGCGCGAGAAGATCATGGTCGTGAAGATGGACATCTGCGATCCGATGAACGGCGCGGACAAAGCCACCGCCGCGAAGACCGCGAGGATTTTCGGCACGAAGGTCAGGGTGATTTCCTGAACCTGCGTCAGGGCCTGCAGCAGCGCCACCACGACGCCGACGATCATTGCGGCGAGAACGGCGGGGCCGGAAGCCACGAGAACCGTCCAGATCGCGGCTTGCACCATATCCAGGGCGTCAGCCTCATTCATAGCCGGTCCTCTTGCGCTGTCGTCTCAGGTTCCGTCCGAACCGTCGTTATTGTTGTCTACACCACCCGTCGAGCTTTCACCATTGTCCCCGGAGGAATCGTTGGTTCCATCGGAAGAGGAGCTTGCGGAGAGAATTGTGATGCCCTCCGCGAGCGTCACCTCCTCGCCGGATTTCAAGGTGGCGACGATGCCGTCCGCCTTGATCGCGATGGATTCGACCACGCCGCTGGTTTTTCCGTCGGCGCTCTCGATCGTCTTGCCGATATAGTTGGCGGCTGTGGCGAGCGAATTCTGCGAGATTACGTTTTCGAGCGCGGTGTTCGTCTTGATCTGCTGTTCGACCTGCGAGAACGACGCGAGCTGCGCCATCTGTTCTGTGGCGTCCATCGGATCGGTCGGATCCTGGTTCTCCATCTGCGCGACGAGAAGCTGCAGGAAGTTATTGTAGTCCAGCGTCGCCGCTTTCGCGTCGGCATTTGTCGTCGACGTCGTGTTGGTGGGCGGCGTCGTGCTGGTCGACGTCGCCGAAAGCGCCGTCAGCGCGCTCATTGCCATGGAGCGATCTCCCTGCGGATATTTTCGCGAACCGCCGGCGTCATTTCCTGATTGCTGAGGATCTTCTCCTCGATGGCGTAGAGGCCGCGGATGGCTTTGAGCGCCTCGAAGGGCTTGCCCGAGGTCACGATCGCATCGACGCGCTTCAGCTCCGCCAGGATCTCTTCGTTCTGGAAGCTCGCGAGCAACATCACGATCGACTTCTTGAACATCTGTTTGGACTGTTCGGCGCCTTCGGGATTGATGAGCATCATCTGAACGATGAAGTAGAGCTGCTTGAGCGGCGTCGTCGCGCCTTCGGGCTGCAGCACGTGGTTTTCGAGCAGGAAGGTCACATCGTTGAGGAACTCGATGGCGACTTTGCGATCAACCCTGAGAACAGCCCCATTGATGAAAATCCGCTCTCCGGATTTGAGAGAAATACGCAAAGTGCTCTTCATTTCAGTCCATCCCTGATGATGGTTATGATATCCGCAATACCTTTGAAATTTACGGACTGTCGCATTCTGATCCGGTCAACCTCCTTGAGGATCCAGATCCCTATGGAGATCAGGTCCGCCTTGAGATTTGCGGGCAACTGGTTGTCGGCGAGCCGGAGGTCATCGATGAGAGCCACCCAAACTCGCCGGGTGTAATAGAGCGCCTCGACGGCCTCCCGGGATTCACGGCCCTTATGTTCGGCGGCACGCAAGAGAGTCACGGCGCGATCAAGAACCTGCTTTTCGCGTTCCCGCGAGTCGGCGACATCATCCGCCATAATTTCTGCGTAGGAAAACTGGTACATTCAGCCCCTCATATTCCGGTCATTTTTGAAGCGTATCTGGTTTGCCTGAAGCCAAGCTTACGCTTCCAGAAAAGGTTCGTTTCATAAAGTCCGAGAAACGTCCGGCGCGGCCTATCCAACCGCGCCAACTCCTTACAATGCGTTTACGAGACTCAATTCGTTGATGCGCGCCGTCAGCGAATAGGAGATTTCCATCTGATTGCTCAGCGCGGTGATTCGATTGGACGCCTCATAGACGTCGACGCCTTCGAGATCGTCGAGATTGAGCTTCACGATGTCGATTTGCGCCTGCAATGTTTCGTTCGCCTGCTTCACGCGGTTCTGCGACAGGCCGAGCTGGCTTCTGTCGGCGTCGACGCCGGAGATCGCCTGCCCCATGAACGAAATCGCGGTGTTGCTGACGACATTGCGCGAGGCGATCGAAAAATCGGAGTTGAGCATCTCGATCGCCATGACGGAGGCCATCGCCATATAGCGGAAGCCGTCGGTGATGGTCGTCGACGAACTCTGGATCACTTCCGTCCGTGAAATGCGCGCCGTGGTCGGCGTGCTCGAAGCGTTGGACCAGTTGGTTTCCCAATCACCGCCGACCGTCAGGAACATCGGCTCGAGTTCGTCGGTGATGAAGGCTTCCATATCCGCCGCCTGGATGCTCCCCACGCCGGGATCTGTCGGGGCGAAGCCGAAATGATTGGTGAAGGCGTCCACGAAGGCCTGACGCGCCGGACTGCCGTCGGCCATGTAGTCCGCCAGCGGCGCCTCGTCGGTGTTGATGCCCGAAAGCACATATTCGCCGTTAACAGAGGTGTTGCCGGCGGAAATCGCCTGTTCCAACACGTCGGTCATCGTCCTCTTGACGGTCATCAGCTGCGAATCGTCGTTGCTGCCCGAGAGAGCGACGAGCGTGTTGAGGCCGGTCTGCGCCGAACCCGCGATCGTGTCGAGGGCCGTCTGCGTCGATGAAAGCCGCTGCTCCACGACCGCGTTGGTCTTGAGCAGGTTCTCCATCATGTTCACTTCGGAATGGAGATTGAGACTACGCGTCGTGGTCGCGCCGAGTTCTTTGCCGACGTTGGAATAGACGCCGCTGACCACTTCCCTCTGGGCGTCGATCAATTCGGCCTGAACCGAATTGATGGTCGAGCGCATGGCGTTCTGAACCGAGATGTTAGAAATGAAGGAGGTCTTCATGATCTATCCTAAACTGCATCGAGCAGGGTCTGAATCATCGTATCGACGGCCGTCACCAGCTTGCTCGACGCTTTGTAGCTCTGCTCGAGATCGAGCATCAGCGACATTTCCTCGTCGAGGCTGACGCCGGTGGTGTTGGACAGCGACTCGGTGATCCGGGTCAGCTGCGCGTCCTTGTTTTCCTTGGCCGTGGCGCTTTCGGACACCAGTTGCTCCAGCCAGCCGATCGACGCTTGGCGTAGCCCACGATCGAAATGCTGGTGTCGAGATAGGTGTCTTCATGGAAATCCTGGTCCTTCGACATCGACGCGACGAGCCCGTCGAGGATTGCGGAATAGCTCGCGTCGTCATCGGTGTTGCCGAGGTAATCCGGGCTGGCGACCGATTGACCGTCGACATCGTAGCCGCCGTCGCGCAAATCGGTCGGATCCCCGCCCTTGGTCTTCACCAAGGCGTCGTTCACCTTGATCAACGCGGCGAGGCCATTTTCGATGTTGGAGCCGTCCGGTATCGAATCGCCGGCGGTGTAACCGGTCCAGGTGAACAGGCCCGGCATATCGTCCTGGCCCGAACCGCTCATATCCACCTGAGCGAATGTGGAGATCAGACCGCGCGCGGTTTCATCGAGCTGCGACTGATAGAGTGGGATGATGCTGTCGCGGACCTGCAGCAAAGCGGCGAGGCTGCCCTTGGCGGTGGAGTTGCCGCTCGAGCCCGCATTCATGGCCGCGCCGTCCACGATCAGGGGATTGCCGGTCGTCGACGCTCCATAGGCGGGAACCGGCGTAAAGATGATCTCGCGCGGGCTCGTGTCGAGCAACATGGTGCCGTCCGCCGTATAGAGGACCATGTCGTTGTTTTCGCGCGTGAAGGACCGGACGCCGATGATCTCCGAAATCTGGCGCAAATAGCTGTCGCGCGCGTCGAGTTCGTTGTTGATGTCCATTCCGTTCGCGGTGCCCTGGCGCACCGTGTCGTTGACCGACTTGAACTGGACGAGGAGATTGTTGAGCTTGTCGATCTGATCGTCGATTTCCTGATCGATGACGCCCCGCATGCCCTGGATTTCCTGGGATACGGAGTTCAACGAGGTCACGACGTCCTGAGCGCTGGACACGACGGTCGCGGCGAGCGTCGATTCGTTGGGCTTGGTGGCGTAGGCCTGGAGATCGTCGCGCAGCTTGCTGATATAGGTCGACGGCGCTGTCTCGTAATTGTTGCCGCCCAGAAGCGTCCGAATGTCGGTGAGCTTCTTGTCGATCGTGTCCTGTGCGCTGGATTCCGCCGTGGAGGCCATCGACTGCTTGATCAGGCCGTTGTCGGCGGCGCGCTGGATCTTCAGCACCTGAGCGCCATTGGAATCGAGCGTCAGAATGCCAACCCGGCGCGAATAGTCCGGGTTGGATGCGTTTGCAATGTTGGTGGACAAAGCCGCCGTCTGCAAACCGGTGTTCGAAAAGATCGTTTGCGCGGTGGTGATGGCAGACGATAGCGACATAACGATCTCCTAGGCGACGACGGTGTCAGCGAGCCAGATTCACGAGGGTTTCCAGAAGGTCCGAACCGGCCTGGAACACCTTGGAATTGGCGGTGTAGCTTCGTTGCGAAGCGATCATCGTCGTCAGTTCGTTGGCGAGGTCGACATTGGAGTCCTCCAAGGCGCCGGAGATGATGTCCCCGAAGGCCGAGGTTCCGGCGAAACCCATTTGCAGATCGCCGGATTCGGCGCTCGGCGAATAGACGTTGCCGGAGATGACTTCCATGAGATCCGGGCTGGTCACGGTGCCCAGAGCCAGCTTGTAGAGCGCGGTGTTGTCGCCGTTGTCGTATTTGGCGGACACCGTGCCGTCCGAGCCGATCTCGACGCCGGTCACGATCGACGCGCCATTGCCGTTGACGTCGGCTTCGGTGACCGAGAACTTGTAGCCGAGCTGGGTCATGCCGGCGAAGTCGATCTCGAAGGGATTGGGCATGTTGGGCAATTCGTCGCCCGGGATCGTCAGCTTAGACGTCGATCCGCTCGCCAGCGCGCCGGTGTTCGGATCGAAGGTCAGTGTCTCGGTATAAGCGGCAGCCGAATAGGGGAACGAACCTGAATCGGGGTCGGCATTGGCCTTGTTGAAGACCGCGACTTCCCACTCGGTGTCGCTCGTCTTCGTGAAGTAAACGTCGAGAATGACTTCATTGCCGAGGCTGTCGAATGCCGTCAACGAACTCTTGTGCGTGTAGTCGACGTCTTCGACCGCGCCGCTGTCACCGACGGCGACCGGCGAACGCGCAGCATCTTCCACCGGCTGCCCGGCATCGAGATTCGCCGAGAAGATCGCATCCGTAGACGCGTTCGCCTGCATGTCGGTGGAGCTGACATTGATGGCCTGCAGGCCTGCGAAACCATTGGCGACCACCGAAGGCTCGTCCGCGCCATAGTCGTAACCCATCAAGGTATAGCCGCCGGCATTGACGAGGTTGCCTTCCGAATCCGGCTGGAAGGAGCCGGCGCGGGTGAGGAACGTCTGACCGGACGCATCCTGAACAAGGAAATAGCCTTTGCCGTTGATGGCGAGATCGGTGTCGGAGGTGGTGTAGGTCAGCGAGCCCTGCTGCGAGATCGAGTACCGGGTTTCGGTCTCGACGCTGCCCGAATTGTAGCTGCCGTTGGTCTGCGGCATAAGAAGGGACGAGAACTCCGTCGACGCCCCTTTATATCCAGTCGTGCTGGAATTTGCGATGTTGTCGCTGACAGTGCTCAACCGGTTGGCTTGGGCGTTCATGCCCGAAACACCAGTTCTCATCATTCCGTAAAGGCTCATCTCGGATCCTCTTTTCCGTAATATTTACAGACTAGAAGACGTGCCTTGCGTGAACCTTTGCGGGTGATGGGCCAATTCTTTTAATGCGCGCCGCGCAAACGCGACGCGCGCATTTTCACTGCCAGTCGATGCAATAGCCGAGGAAGCGCTTGGAATCGATCGGATCGACGCCGAGCTTCTTGCGCAGCTTCTTGCGCAGCTTGCTGATGTGGCTTTCGACGACGTTCTCTTCGACGTCTTCGTCGAAGATGCCATAGATCGCATTGAAAATCTGCGTCTTGGACACGCGCCGGCCGCGATTGGCCACGAGATATTCCAGGATGCGACGCTCGCGACGCGGCAATGGGAAGACTTCGCCATTGATTTCCGGATCGCGGCCATCGGAGAAGACTCTGATGGCGCCGACGTCGGTATATTTGACGTCGGTCGCTTTGTAGCGCCGACGGATTGCCGCAGCGCGTGCGAGGATTTCTCGCGGGTGTACAGGTTTGCGCACCACGTCATCCACCCCACAATCAAAGAATGCAAGGGTCATCTCCAGAGAGGGAGAATCAGACACGGCAATCACAGGAGCCTGGCTCCGATCCCTGATCGCCTTCGGCAGGCCGAGCGCGAGCTCGGACTGACCGATCAGGAATGCTTCGACTGCGTCGATATCAGAATCCGCAGCCGTATTGACCCACTCCCCGAATTCGTGAGGGTCGAAGCCCGTAGAGGGCACGCCTTCCCGACAAAAAAGTGAGGTATATCCATCTTTTACGAGCGCTCGCTCGTCTACCACTACGATCATCGTCCGCCTCCGAATCAGTGTAGTGAAACAACACCCCATTCGTACGAATCGGAAGACTCCCGAGCAACTAGAGCTAATGACAGGGTCAAATTAACAGTTGATTAAGAAATGTGGGGCGATTTGATCCATATGTAGTATGCGTTTCGAAACGGCACACAAATTTAAATGGGGAAAAGTTAACGTATGGTTAATCGCGTCAATGGGGCGTCTTGACTCCCCAATGTCACCACAAAGAGACCAAAAATTCGCCAGATTCAAATGTACTCGGAAAAGACAACCGTCAGTTGCTACAAAAATCCAGCGCCTTCGGCGTCCAAACGCCATACCCCGTCGCGACGAGGTTCGAAATCACCCTGCAGACATAGCGCTTCTGGGCTGGATTATTGTTCGGCCCGGCATGATAACGCGCAACGGCCATGGTCCATGTAACATGCTTCGCATGCAGTTGCGCGAGAAATCGTGCGGCGTAATCGACATTTTTCTCCGGGTCGAGCATGGCGTCCAGGGATGAAAATTGATCGCCATGGTAGCGCTGATTGATTTGCATGCATCCGAGATCGATCAGTTCCGCGCCGCGCGCGCGGGCGTCGCGAAAGGCCTCGAGAGCCTCATCCGGCGAGCGGGCGAAAACAGCCTTGCCCTCGATGTTCAACGCCCAGGGCTGAAGTGAGCCTTTGCGACCGGTTTCGGTGAGGCCCACCGAATACAGGATACCCTCCGGCACGCCGTATCGCGCCGCAGCGCGCGCAATTTCCCGTTCGCAAAGTCCCGAACTGGCGCGCGCGTCAGAGGTAGAGACCGTCGCCAGAATCGCCAGAGCCGCCGCCGCCGTCAGGCTCATGCGAGGCGCGTTGTTCACCGATCGCGAGCCGCTCGCTGCGTGGGACAGGACGCCCATCGCCACTTTGCTGACGCTGAGCGTCACCCTGTCCTTCGCGCAGGTTCTGGTTCGAGCCATTCTGTCCCTGATCCTGTTGCTGACTTTCCGTCCTGGGAGACGGGTTGAGTTGGATGCTGACCTGGTCGACCGAGAAACCCTGGTCGCGCAGCGACTGGACGATCGCGGAGTGGTCCTTGGCGAGGTGGCGATATCCCTCGATCGTATCGACCGTGACTTCGACGGAGAGATCTTCACCCTTCAGTCTCAGAACTGCCGTCATCGTGCCGAGATGTTCGGGGTTCATTTGTATTTTCAGAGTGTTGACGGTCGTCGCGGTGGCTTGGGCGCTCATATCCGGCGTGGTGGCGTAGGGTGCGAGCGCCCGGCCCGCCTCACCCGCCAGCGCCGCCGTCAGCAGCTTGGCGTTGTCGCCGCCGAAGCCGAGATAGCGACGGGAGTCGAGCACCGTCAGCTGATCAAAACCGGTGAAATCGACATCATCGCCTTTTCCGCCTCGCCTGACCGTTTCATCGCCGACCGGGTCGGATGTCATCGGATCGCCTTGCTGAGGCTGGGTGGAAACCTGGGCCAGAGCATCCCTGACGCTGTCGGTTCCGCGCGGACCAACGGCGTCAGAAAGATCCGCCGACTTGGCCGCGGTCGACGCCGCTTGTCCCACGTTCGGTGCGAGAACCGAAGCGAGCTCATCGCCGCCTTCGTTTGAGGACTCGACGATCGGCGCCGCATCCTCATCATCTTCCTTCAGGCCTTTCGACAAAGCCGACAGCAGATGATGGGCCGCGCCCTGATGTTCGGTCAGCTGCGCCTCGTCGAGCAACATCGCGATCGGGTCGGTCTCGGGGAGGACAGACGTTTCGATCTCTTCGGACGGCGCGGCCATCTGTGCGTCGACCTGAACATCGACGGCGATCGTCGGCAGGTCCTCCGTCGTGTCGGCGCCGTCAGCGCCGACGAGCAGGGCAACGAGACGCGCATCATCCATGTCGAGCGCATGGCCAGGAAGCCTGCCGACCATCGGTCCGGCAGTCGAATGAGAGGCAGTCTCGCCGGTTTGCGCCAAGTGCGGCGGGATAACCTCTTCCGCGCCAGGCAACGGCGTCGCGGCGGCATCGGCCGGCCCCTCGGGGAGCGCCGCCGGAGAGGTTGCGGCTTGCTGGGTGAGCTTCGGACTGGCCTGGACGACGGCGAACAGGCTGATGATCGAGCGCGCCAATTTGTCGTCGCCCGCTTCCACGCCGCCGTCGCCGATCGCGTCGCCTGCAACGTCATCACCCGTGGTTTCGGAGCCGACGGAGCCGGACGACGCCTCTTCGAGAAAATCGCCGAAACCCAGTCCCTGGCCCTGGGCGCCGCTTTCGTCCTGAGAGCCGCTGGTTTTCAGTCCGCTCGCAGCGCCAGCGCCGCGACCGATGGCAAGTGCCGAAGCATCGATCATGATTATTCGCCTTCCTTCGCCAGGAGCGCATCGATGTCCTTGAGCCGGGCCCGACCGGAAGCGACGAGATTTTCCGCCTGATCCATCCGCGCATCCAGGGCTTGGCCGCGGGGGCCGTTTCCGATCCCGTCGGCTGTTGCAAATCTGGAGCTGGTTGTGGGTCGGTCGATCCCGTCGTCTCTGCATCGAGCGCCAGTTCGGACATTCTGTCCCGGTATTCCTTGTCGGACATATCTCGATTTGCTTGTGCGAGACTGTCAGCATCCGGAGGAGCCATGACTTCCTCGGCGACGATTTGCGCCGCGTCGCGCAAGAAGCGATCCTTCGGAGACAGATCCTGATCGGCAATGCCGCCCAGACGGGTCAACACGTCCTCGATGCCGTCGCTGGGAATGTCGACGAGACCGCTATAGAGTTTGGCAAGCGCCAACGGCGACGTTTCGTCCGGTTCAGACAGAGCCTTCGCGCGAGCGGTGGCGAAATCGGTCAGCGGCTTGTCGCCGTTGATCGCCGCGCGGCGGGCGAGTCGCAGATAGATCTCGCGCTGGCGGCGACGTTCGACCAGAGACAGCGCCGCTTCGATTTCCTCCGGCGGCAAGGCCTTGGGATGGTCGATGGCGAGCGCCACGAACACATCGGCGAATTGAGACGCATAGGGTGAATTCATATAGCGACGCGCATAGCGACGCGCGTAAGGCAAGGCGGCCGTGGTGTCGCCCGACCGCGAGGTCATCATCAGGGCGCGGCGCAAGGCCGCTTCCTCGATGATCGTTCCCGGCGCCTCGAGGCGCGCCCAATCGAAATATTTCAGCGCGGTTTCCTTGTCGGTCTCCATCATGGCGTTGGCGCCGATGAGCTGCAGATAAGGGCCGATGGTCGTGAAACGATATTCCGGCACCACTTCCTTCAACTGCTTGACGGCGCCCCCGCGCCGCGGCCGTTGAGATAGCGGCGCAGGATGCTCGTGACGCGATTGTCGAAATTGCCGCTCACATCGCGCTGGGCGAGAAGATCGAGCGTCGACGGATTGCCGCCGCTCATCGCATAGATCAATGCGGCGTCGACGTTTCGCGTGTCGTCGAAGACAGAGGCGCTCGCCTCCCTGAGACGACGATCGATTTCCCCGAGCAGGAACCGTTGCATGTCCAGCGCCGTAATGTCGCCCGAGATCACCTGGTCCTGAATGTTCTGCAACGAGCGAACGAGCCGGTAGGGTTCGGCGGCGTCCGTGGTGGACGCCTCCTCGGCCCGCGCGCCGGCGCCCAGCGCCAGCAGGCTCACACCGATCGTCAGAAACGCCCTGCGCATATGGACCGAAAACGGCATCCGTCAGCCCTCGGTCGCCTGGACGAGAATCTCGATGCGGCGATTGCCGGCGTCGAGCGGCTTCTCCGGAATTCGCAGGCGCTTGTCGGCAAAACCAGAGATCTGCGATACGCGCGCCTCCTGTACGCCCGCCCTTTTCAAGATGAAATAGGCGCTCTGGGCGCGGTCGGCCGATAGCCGCCAGTTGTCGTAACCGACCGCCTTGAAGGGCCGCGCGTCGGTATGGCCGCGTATCGCGATCTGGCCGGGCCGGCCCTTCAGCAATTTGCCGATCTGATCGATGGCGACGACGGTCTCCTTGGTGGGAATCGACGAGCCGATCTGGAACATCGGAGTCTTGACCTGATCGCTGATGCTGATCAGCAGGCCGCCTTCGGCTGGGGTCACGATCAGGCCTTCGGCGAGATAGCCGACCTTGCCCTTGAGTTCCTGTTTCAGCTGCTTCTCGAGATTCTCCGCCTCCCGGGCGGCGGAAGCGACCTTTTCGCCGGATTGGTCGGCTTTGCCGTTCTTGTCCTTGTCGCTCTTGCCGGTGAGCGCCTGATCGGACTGGCCCTGCTCCTTCTTGTCCGTCTTGCCGGTTTCAGACATGTCGCTCTTGCCCTTGCCGATCTTGTCGGTCGAGCCGTGCTTGTCCATGTCCGAGCCTTCGCCGGCCTTGTCCTTCATGCCGTCGCTGTCGGTCAGTCCCTCGCCGGCCTTGGCTTCGCCGCTCGGCATATCGCCGCCCTTGCGGTCGCCGCTCAGGGCCTCGCCCGTTTTGGACGAATCGATGTTTTCGGCGTTCTCCACCATGCCGTCGCCGGGCAGGCCCGAGATCTCCGCCGGTTGCTGCGACGGATCGGCGCCCTCCTGTTGGGACACTTCGACCTGCTGTGTCCAGAAATCCGGATCGAACGGATCGCGAAAGGCTTCGCCGCCGTCTGCGCCGGTCGCGGGTCCCGCCGATTGCGCGCCGCCGTCGCCCTTGGCGGAGACATTGGCCTTGTCGTCGGTCTCCTGGGCGATCTCTGTGATCACCGCGTAGGGATTTTCGAAATAGTCGGCTTCGGAATACTGGATCTGTTCGCCGGCTGTGGAGGTTTCGTCCGTGCCTTCGGATTCCGCTTGGCCCGCCGCCTTCTTCTCGCCCTCGCTATCGGACTTGTCTTGAGTGTTCTCGCCCTGGGCCTGCTTGTTCGGCTTCTTCAAGCCCTTTTCCGCCGGCGTCGAATCCGTGAGTTTGATCGGGTTGAAGTAGCTCGCGACGGCCGCCTTGGTCTTTTCGTTGGCGGCATTGACGAGCCACATGATCAGAAAGAACGCCATCATCGCGGTCATGAAGTCGGCATAAGCGATCTTCCAGGCGCCGCCATGAGCGCCCTCGTGACCGCCGCCATGCCGCTTGATGATGATGATCTCGTTTTTGCCGTGGTGGTGGCTTTCGTTCTCGCTCATTCGACGCCCTCAGCCAGGGCCTGCGCCCAGGTTTCCAGACGCGTCACCAGAACGGCGTCCTCGATTTCGACCGTGAGGTCGGCGGATTGGTTTTCGATATATCTCGCTTCGACGGCGTCGGCCTCCATGAGAGGCTTGAGGCGACCGACCAGACGCGCATCGCCGCGCACCGTCACCTGCGCTGCCTCGCGATCCTTCAACGCCTGCTTGATGAGGTCGTGAAGGTCGGTGACGGCCCGATCCGCGAGCGTCGCGCCGAGCATGGGCATGAGGATCTGCAGGGTGCTGTCGGCGACCGCCTGGGCGATTTCGCCCGTCATCTCGTGGAAACGGGTATGGATCATCGCCACCGTTTCCTGTTCGTGGCGCGCCATCAGCTCGGCGATCTCGACGGCGTGTTTGCGACGCTCCTCGGCGAGCGCCTCTTCGTGCGCATGCTCGGCAGCCGCCGCCGCTTGCGCATACCCCTCGTCGAAAGCCGCCTTGCGCTCCGCCTCGAGGTCGACGGTCGGTTCCGGCTCGAAAGAAAACGCCGAAGACGATCCGCCATCGTCGAGCGAAAAGGCGGACGGAAACGCGAGATCGTCGACGGGCGGCGGCGGCGGCGCGCTGAAATCTTTGAGATATTTGGTCAGGATTGCACTCATTGCAGACCGCCGTTTCTGGAGACATACGGGCGCGGGCCCTCTATGGGAAAGCCTATCGGGAGAAACTTGCGCGAAAATGAATGCGTTGGGCCGCGCCAGGGCAATAGCGCGGCCCAACTCGTCCTACCGTGGCGATGACCGGCGCCGCAGCAGTATCTGGAGAAGATCGAGGAGAGAACGTCCTGACGCCGTCGTCGAGCAGAGGCGGCGAAGGCCCTTTCGCCGATCGCGGACGCCGGCGTTCTTCGCTCCGAAACGTTCGCCCTCAGCGGCCGGGCGCGACGCCCGGCCGCGTGGGCCTCAACGTTACTTGAACAGCGAGAGGATGTTTTCGGCGTTGGTGTTGGCGATCGACAGCGACTGGATGCCGAGCTGCTGCTGGGTCTGCAGCGCCTTGAGCCGCGTCGATTCTTCGTTCATGTCGGCGTCGACGAGGCGACCGATGCCCTTGTCGATCACGTCCATGAGGGTCGCGACGAAGTCGTCCTGCATATCGATGCGGGAGGAAATAGAACCCAGAGTGGCGGCGGAGTCGGTCAGGTTGCTCAGCATCTTGTCGACGGCCGAGATCATCCCGTCGAGCTGGAAATTCGTCGTCGAGGTCGACAGCGTCACTTCCGTGCCGGTGGCGACGGTCGCCGCGCCGGTATTGATGAGGAAGTAGCTGGCGGTAGTAGTGGTGGTGCCGGTTTTCACCGTCGCCACCGTGGCCTTGGTGAGAATGCCGTTGTTGGCGTCGGTGGCGTCGATCAGCGTGGAGGTGGCGGTGTCGAAATCGAGCGTCTCGATGGACACGGTGCCGCTCGAAGCGCGATTGAACGAGGACACGAGTTCGACGGTCGTCGGCGGCACGCCGGTGTCGTTATAAAGCCAGTTTTCCCCGGAGAACGAGGCCGACTCGGCGATGGATTCGAGCTGGTTCTTGAGTTCGCGAAGTTCTTCGTTGATCTTGTTGCGATCGACGCCGGGCTCACGCGCCGCGACGAGCTTGGCCTTGATTTCGGTCACGACATCGATTGCCGAACCGAGACCCGTGTAAGCGGTGTCGGTCTTGGCGGCGCCCAGACCCAACGCATCCTGCACGGTCGACAGGGCCTTGTTGTCCGAGCGCATGGTGGTGGCGATCGACCAATAAGCGGCGTTGTCGGACGCGGTCTCGACCCGGTAGCCCGAGGAGATGCGCTGCTGCGTGGTTTCCATGTTGTTGTTGATGTCGCGGAGGGTCTGCAGCGCAGCCATCGCTGCGGCATTGGTCATGATGCTCGTCATAGGTTTGCCCTAGAATATCGTTTTCGGGAAACATCCGGTCACGCTACCGGCAAAGACAGGAGAGCATCATGCTTGCGACCACGTTTTGCCCTGGCGGTCGCTCCGTCAGTTATGAACATTATGTAAATGAGCATGGTTAATCAAGCGTTAACCGCCATTAGGATTTTTTAACGTCGATGAAGGAAAGCTTAAGGCAAGTTTCGCGGCGGGGAAATCTCTGCGGCGTCATGGAGTAAAACGCCGACGCGCCCGACCGGATCAGGCGGACCGCAGCTTCAAAGAGAACCGCAAACGCAGAAAAGCCGCGACCGGATTTTCCGGCCGCGGCAGATATTCGTCGTCTCTCGTCAGTCTTAGTTGCGGAACAGCGAGAGGATGTTTTCGGAGTTGGAGTTGGCGATGGACAGAGCCTGAATGCCGAGCTGCTGCTGCGTCTGCAACGCCTTGAGCTTGGTGGACTCTTCGTTCATGTCGGCATCGACCAAGCGACCCACGCCCTTGTCGATCACGTCCATGAGGTCGGCGACGAACTCGTTCTGCATGTCGATGCGCATGTTCGTCGAACCGATGACGGCTGCGGCTTCGGTCATCTGGGTCAGCATGTCGTCGACGACCGAGATCATGTTGTCGATCTGGTAATCGGCCGTGCTGTTGGTCAGTTCGACCACTGAGCCGTTCTGCGTGTTGCCGCTATCGATGGCGATCAGATAGTAGGCGCCGGTCGACGTGGTGGTGCCGGTCGGATAGCTGGTGAAATTGGCCGCGGTCAGGATGCCCAGGGTCGGATCGACATTGTCGATGAGCGTGGAATCGGCGGTATCGAAGGTGATCAGTTCGACGGAGACGCCGCCGGTGGAGTCGCGAACGAAGGAACCGACCATGTCGACGGTCGAGTTTACGGTCGTGTCGTTGTTGTAGAGCCAGTTCTGCCCCGAGAAGGAGGCGGACTGGGAGATCGACACCAGCTGGTTCTTCAGTTCGGAGAGTTCCGAATTGATCTTTTCCTTGTCGACGCCCGGCTCGCGCGCGGCGACCAGCTTGGCCTTGATTTCGGTGACGACGTCGATGGCGGAATTGAGACCTGTGTAGGCCGTGTCGGATTTCGCCGCTGCGAAGCCGAGGGCGTCCTGAACAGTCGAGAGCGCCTTGTTGTCCGACTTCATGGTGGTCGCGATCGACCAGTAAGCAGCATTATCCGACGCATCCTGGACGCGATAACCGGAAGACACCCTGCCCTGCGTTTCTTCCATGCCTGCGTTGATCGACCGAAGAGTGTCGAGAGCCGCCATAGCCTGGATATTGGTGACGATGCTAGTCATGGTTGTTTTGCCCCTCATACTACGGGAAAAATTTAAAGGGACATTCCGGGATTGCGTCCGGTAACGAAAGGCCGCGTCATGCGTGTTAACCCTCAATCAGGGTTAACCTGTCGTTTCGATGAAGGTAGATAAACACGCCCATGGTTAAAGAACCCTTTCCCGCTCGTGAAATTAACCAAAAACCTTCACCACGTTTTTCGGACGCAAAAAAGCCGCCGGTTTCCCGGCGGCTCTCGAACTCAGTTTTGGTTGTACTCTTAGCGGAAGAGCTGGAGGATGCTGTCGGAGTTGGAGTTCGCGATCGACAGCGACTGGATGGCCAGCTGCTGCTGCGTCTGCAACGCCTTGAGCTTGGTGGACTCTTCGTTCATGTCGGCATCGACCAGCTTGCCAACGCCCGAGTCGATCGTGTCCATGAGGTCGGCGACGAACTCGTCCTGCATGTCGATGCGGGAGTTGGTGGCGCCGAGGGTCGCGGCTGCGTCGATCATCTGATCGAGCATGTCGTCGACGACGGAGATCATGTTGTCGATCTGGTAGTCGGCCGTCGAAGACGACAGGGTGATTTCGGTGCCGCCCTGGGTAACCGAGCTGTCGTCGGTCGCGATCAGGAAGTAGGAGCCGGTCGCCGTGGTCGTGCCCGTCGCATAGGACGTGAAGTTGGCGGCCGTCAGAATGCCGTTGGCCGTGGTCTTGTTGTCGATCAGGGTCGATTCGCCGGTGTCGTAGCTGATCAGGCCGACGGAGACGCTGCCCGACGAGTCGCGAACGAACGAGCCGACCATGTCGACGGTCGCGTTGGCGGTCGAGTCGTTGTTGTACAGCCAGTTTTCGCCCGAGAAGGAAGCCGATTCGGAGATCGACGACAGCTGGGACTTGAGCTCGGTCAGTTCCGAGTTGATCTTGTCTTTGTCGACGCCCGGTTCGCGGGCGGCCACGAGCTTGGCCTTGATCTCGTTGACGACTTCGATCGACGCATTCAGACCGGTGTAAGCGGTGTCGGTCTTGGCGGCGGCGAGACCGAGCGCGTCCTGAACGGTGCTCATGGCGGTCTTGTCGGAACGCATGGTGGTCGCGATCGACCAATAGGCGGCGTTGTCCTTCGCGGTGTCGACGCTATAGCCGGTGGACACAGCGTTCTGTGTATCTTCCATGCTGCTGTTGATGGAGCGCAGCGTGTTGAGTGCCGCCATGGCGGACGTGTTGGTGACGATAGAACTCATTTGAGTGTCCCTTTTTAACGAGTTACAGGATTAGGGACATGCCGGGCTCGATTTCCTTACCGGTCACGATGTTCGGCCTCATGCCATTCGAAGCGTCTCCCTCAAGACCTTCGATCACCGTGTATGAGGGGAGTATCGGGGCCCAGTACTTTCGAAAACCTTAAACGAGACATTTCCGCCGACGCCGCCGCGAAGTATGGTTAACAAACGGAAAACGGGGCCCTTTCGCGCCCCGTTGTTTATTTTCTGATCATTTCGCTCGTAAATCTTGCGTCAGTTGAAAGACCTGACCAGGCTTCCCACCAGCAGGTTCCAGCCGTCGATCAGCACGAAGAAAAGGATCTTGAACGGCAGTGAGATCGAGGTCGGCGGAAGCATCATCATGCCCATCGCCATGGTGATGGTGGCCACGATCAGGTCGATCACGAGAAAGGGAAGAACGATCAGGAAGCCGATCTCGAACCCGCGGCGAATTTCGGAAATCATGAAGGCCGGCACCAGCACGCGGAGGTCCGGAGCCCCTGCGGTGGCGGCGGTCTGTCCCTTCTCCGTCGCGATATCGGCGAAGAGCTTGAGATCCTTGTCGCGGGTGTTGGCGGCCATGAAGTCCCGGAATGGCACGGAGATCCGGCGCAGGGCCTCCGTTTCGTCAATCTGCTCGGCCAGAAGCGGCTGAACGCCGTCCCGCCAGGACCGCTCCAGCGTCGGCGACATGACGAAGAATGTCATGAAGAGCGCCAGGCTGGTGAGAATCATGTTGGACGGCGTAGTCGCCAGGCCCATGCCGGAGCGCAGAATCGAAAAGGCGATGATGAAGCGCGGAAAGCTTGTCACCATCACCAGAATTCCGGGCGCGATCGACAGGACCGTCAACAGCCCGAAGACGCGAATGATCCAGCTGGCCGCCGAGCCGCTGACCGGCGTGTTGAAAATGTCGGGCGCCGCCGTCTGCGCAAGCGCCGCGCCGCCGGCGGCGATCGCGATCGTCGCGGCCAAAGCGATGACGACTGTTTTCCTAAGGGCGGTCATTCGATCACAAAGGTCCTGAACATGATTTTCTCGACCTTTCCTTCCGACAGGAGATCAGCCCTCTCCTCCAGATCTTCCTTGAGATACTGGAACCCGCGCGGACCCTCGATCTGCTGCAGCGTCACGGTGCGCAGATAGCGTGCGATATCCTGGTTGATCGTTTCTGCGATCTTCACATCCGGCTTGTCCTTGAACAACAAGGCGACCTCGAGCCGTATCCATCGGTCGGCCGGAAAAGCGAGATTGGTGGTGATCGCCTCGAGCTGCACCACGCCGTTTTCCTCGGTCGAAATCGCAGGCAGGCCCTCGCCTTCCTTTTTTCGCCTTCGGCCTTCTTTTCCGCCACTGGCGGTTTCGGCGCGTTCACCGCCGGGGCGAGCATGCCGCCGAGAAACCATCCGGCGCCGGCGGCGATCACGGTGACGACCACCACCGGAACGATGGTCATCACCAGGCCCGACTTCTTTTTCTCGACCGGAGGTTCTTCCGCAATATCGACCATTTCGTCTCCTCAGACCCGGCGCGCGACAGATTTCGAACCGTCAGAACACGCCGAAGATATCGACGGCCTGCTGGCCGACGGGCGGGTTCTGGATTTCCGACAGACGACCGCGGCCGCCATAGGAGATGCGGGCTTCGGCGATCTTGTCGTAGGACAGCTTGTTGTCGGCATTGACGTCCTGCGGACGCACGATGCCGGCGAGATTGAGCACGCGGATTTCCTGGTTGACCCGCACTTCCTGCGAACCGCTGATCAGCAGATTGCCGTTGTCCAGCACCCCGGTCACGACCACGGCGAGTTGCAGCGACAGCTTTTCCTTGCGCTCGATGGAGCCGTCGCCGGTCGAAGACGACGAAGAACTGTTGCTCATTTCCCCATTCACATCGACGTCGGCAATGAGGCCCGTGTTCTTGACATTATAGTCCTTGGACCATGAGCTGTCGCGGCTGCGGTCGGTCTTGTTGTCGAAGGTCGCCGAATCGTCGATTTCGATGGTCACCGTCAGGATATCGCCGACCTTGAGGGCGCGCGCGTCTTTGAAGAGCGCAGCCTTCGAATCGCTCCACAGGGAATAGCCCGTCGCGATTTGAGCCGGTTGCTTGGGGTATTGTCCCATTTCGTTGTTCTTGGTGAATTGCAGGCCGGTGCCGATAGGACTCATGGCAGGCGCTCTGTTGAGCTCCTTGACCGACTTTGCGTTGCATCCCGCGACGACGACGAGGCCCGCCAACAAAAAGAGTTTATAATTCATGACGGGTCTCTCGATGTACTGCGATTGCCGGCCGCGGAAATGATCGATGCGACCATCGCCGCCTGCTTGGCTTCCATCTCGGTCAGGATCAGGCTCGACTGACGCGGGCTGAGCTTCATGATGATCGCCGACGACAGGTTCGGGTCCATGAGTTCGAGCTGCTGGGCAGCAGCGTCCGCGGCCATTTTCTTATAGATTTCGACGAGACCGGCCTCGGCCTGTTTGGAGAAGGCGTCACGCTTCTTCATCCATTCCTCATACTCCGCCTTTCGCGTTTCGAGGATCGTGATGCGGTCGTCGACCTGCGCCTGGAGCTTTTCGAGCTCGATCTTCTGAAGGGCGAAGCGCTGGTCCCGCGCGGCGTCGGCGATATTGGCGCAAAAGGCGCGGATCTCTTCGCGCGCCGTCTTGACCGCCGGCTTCGGCGCGGATTTTTCGTGGTTCTCTTCCGCCGACATCGCCGCCATGGGCCCGATGCCCAGGCAGAGGCCGATCACCACGCAGGTTTTTGCGATGGTCTTGGACAGTCCCGTCATTCCGGTCATTGCAACACCAACTCCGCCTGCAGCGCGCCCGCCTGCTTGATGCCCTGGAGAATGGCGATGATGCCGTCAGGCTTCACGCCGATCGAATTCAGTCCCGAAACCAGGGTCTTCAGATTGGAGCCCTTGATGATCGCCACCTTGCTGTTGGCTTGCTGCGCGATGATGTCCGTCTGCGGCTGCACCGCCGTCTCGCCGTTCGAGAACGGCAAAGGCTGCACCACGGTGGGGTTTTCGCTGACCTGAACCGTCAAGGTGCCGTAGCTGACCGCCACTTCGGAGATCCGGACATCGGCGCCGATCACGATCGTGCCGGTGCGCTCGTTGACCACCACCTTGGCCGGCGTGTCGGTGTCGATGGGAAGGTTCTCGATCTCCGCCATCAGTCGGGCGAGATCGGCGCGACGCGGCTTTTCCACGACCACTTCCTGGGAATCGTTCACCGTGGCGATCGGCCCGCCATAAGCCTGGCTCGAGAATGCGTTGATCGCGTCGGTCATGCGCACCGCGGTCGAAAAATCCGGGTTGCGCAATTGCAGGACGAGATTGACCGAATCCTTGAAGCGGGACGGCAGGGGACGTTCGATGATCGCGCCGTTGGGCACGCGGCCGGCGGTCGCCACGCCCTGCGTCAACTGGGTGGCGTCGCCGGTGGCCGAGAAGCCGGAGACGATCAGCGGGCCCTGCGCCACGGCGTAGATCTGCCCGTCCGCGCCGGTCAGCGACGTCATCACCAGCGTGCCGCCGCGGAGCGACGTGGCGTCGCCGAGCGAGCTGACGGCGACATCCATGCGGCTGCCTGGGCTCGCGAACGGCGGCAGCGTAGCGGTGACCATGACCGCGGCGATATTCTTGGACCGGTTTTCGCCGCCCTGGGTGGAGATGCCGAGATTCTGCAGCATCGCGCGGAGCGATTGTTCGGTGAAAGGTGAAGAGCGGAGACTATCGCCCGATCCCTGCAGGCCTACGACGAGACCGTAACCGATCAACTGATTGTCGCGGCCGGCCTGCAGCGACGCCACGTCCTTGATGCGGGCTGTGGCCGCCGCATGCGACGGCGCCGCAGTCGACAAGGTCATCAGGCTGGCCAGGATCAGGGCGAGGAGTTTCTTCATTTCTGCACCACGAGGATCGAACTGTCCGGTCTGACCGTGCCGGAGATGATCACGCCGGTGTCGGTGTTGCGGACCTTGACGAGGTCGCCGACGACGCCGTCGTTGAGCGGCGTGCCGGCCGCGGTGATCTTCAAGCCGCCGCT
The DNA here is from genome assembly GCF_014158035.1 of Rhizobium sp. G21. Lineage (GTDB taxonomy): Bacteria > Pseudomonadota > Alphaproteobacteria > Rhizobiales > Rhizobiaceae > Rhizobium_E. Next base: position 1,623,000 of record NZ_JACFXW010000001.1, read on the forward strand.
GTCATAGACCAGCACGATCTTGTCGCCGCGACGCACCGTCCACGCTTCGCGCAGCGAACCGAGCATGATCGTCCGGTTGGGCAGAAGCGTTCTCGTCGTCACCAGACCGGCGACATCGGACAGCTTCTGCGCATAGCCCGGCGCAATGTTCGGATTGGTCACGGGTACGGTTTTCACCTGGCTCTCGGTGATCTCCTGGCCGGGATAGATGATCTGAGTAGGGACGACCGCCATGCCGAAGTCAGCAGCCGTCGCCGAGCCCATCATCGCCAGGGACGCGAAGGCGAACGCCAGCGTCTTCAGCCCATGTCTCTTATGCCGCATGTTTGCCATCATGGTCGTCCGCTCCTCCTTACTTCATGCTCTGGCTCACCGTCTTGGACATCTCGTCCGCGGTGGTGATGACCTTGGAGTTCATTTCGTAGGCGCGCTGGGCCGAGATCAGGTCGGTGATTTCCTTGACCGAATCGACGTTGGAGCTCTCGAGATAACCCTGCTTGACATAACCGAAGCCCGCGTCGTCGCCGACGCCGACGATCGCGGCGCCCGAGGCGGTGGTTTCCTGATAGAGGTTGCCGCCGAGTTCCTTGAGGCCCGCTTCGTTGACGAAGTTCGCGAGCTGGATCTGGCCGAGCTGCTGGGGCGCAGTCTGGGCGCCGATCGTGGCGTAGACTTCGCCCGACCGGTTGATAGTGATCTGGGTGGCGTCGTTGGGAACAGTGATGGTGGGGATGACGAGATAGCCGTCGGCAGTCACCAGCTCGCCGTTTTCATTTTTGTTGAAGGCGCCGTCGCGCGTGTAGAGCGTCGTGCCGTCGGGAGCCTGGATCTGGAAGAAGCCGCGCCCGACGATAGCCATGTCGAAGTCGTTGCTGGTCTCGCTGAGATCGCCCTGCTCGAACAGGTTGCGCACCGCCGCGGTCTTGACGCCGAGGCCGATATTGATGCCTTCCGGCACCGTCGCCTGGTTCGCAGTGTTGGCGACGCCCGCCGCCCGATCCGTCTGGTAGAGAAGATCGGTGAATTCGGCGCGCGCGCGCTTGTAGCCCGTCGTGTTGATGTTCGCGATGTTGTTCGCGATCACCTCGAGATTGGTCTGCTGTGCGTTCATGCCGGTCGCGGCGATCGATAGCGCTCTCATTCGTTACCCTCAGATGTTCATCTTCACGATGTCGAGATAGGCCGAGACAACCTTGTCGCGGAACGCCATCGCCGTTTGCAGTGTCTGGTCGGCGGTCATGACGGTCTCGACGACCTCGCGAACGCTGGCTTTGCCGAGCATGCCGTCCATGGACTTGGTTTCGGCGGCCTTCAGATTATCGACGAAGGACGCGCCGATATTGGACATGAAATCCGTGAAGCTGGCGCCTGCCGCGCCGGCTTCCATAGAGGGCTGGGTCGCGGCGGTCTCCGCGATCTTCTTGGTTTCGGACGCCAGGGAGGCGCTCAATGCGCTGATAGGTTCAATCATTGCGAGGACTTCAGAAGATCGATGGTTGCGGAAATCAGATCACGTGTCTGACGAATGGATTGCAGATTGGCCTCGTAGGAGCGGTTGGCTTCCCGCATGTCGGCCATTTCGAGCAGGACGTTCACGTTCGGATATTTCACGATGCCGTTGGGGTCGGCGGCCGGATTGCCCGGCTCGTATTCGGTGAGGAAATCCGACGTATCGACGCCGATCCGCTTCACCTTGACCTTCTCGACGCCGGAAGTGCGGTCGAGTTCGTCCGAGAAGCTGATGGTCTTGCGACGGTAGGGATCGGCGCCTGGCGTGTCGCCTGTCGAACGCGCATTCGCGAGATTTTCCGACACGACGCGGAGACGCGTCGACTGGGCGGAAAGACCGGAAGCGGAAATCGTGAGGGAATCGGAAAGCGGATCCATGGATTATCCCTTCCTCACGGCCATCAGAAGCATCTTGTTGAAGGCTTTGACGACGGCGGTGTTGAGATCGTAATCGCGGCGGATCTGGCCTTGCTTCATAAGCTCTTCGGACAGGTCGACGGAGTTTCCGGACAGTTTGGCGACCGCCTTCTTGTCCTCGTCGGACTGGACCACGTAGGTCGCGGCCGGCGTGTCGGTGAAGTGCCGCGCATTGGTGGCGGCCATCGGCGTCGCCTGATTTTGCAACACGAATTCGAAGGGCTCGACGTCTTTGGCCCTGAAGGCCGGCGTGTTGGCGTTGGCGATATTTCCGGATACGGCGCCTTGGCGGACCGAAAGCCATTCTGCCTGTCGCGACGCCAATTCAAATAGTTGAATCGGTTGCATGGGTGTTCTCCGTCTTCATGACCGAACTTTTGTCTTCATGACACCACGGACCATAGAGGGAGAATCTTGCGCGGGACTTGTCCCAAAAGCCGCAATTTTCAGGGTTCGCCGGAAAACGCGAAAAGGGCGGCACCGGCCGCCCTTTCCCACTTGCCCGTCCTTGAACGGCGCGTCAGTTGCCCACGCCGTAGACCGTTCCCTTGTCCGTCACGACGACCCATTTGCCCTCGCGCTGTTCGAGCGCCGCCACTTTGGACGCGTCCGGCAAAAGCGAGCCGGGCTGCACCAGGTAGACCCCGCCTTTGTCTTCGATCATGGCGCGACCATTGGCGACATGGAGGACCTTGAACCTCATGGCGTCGCCCGGAAAGGCCTGGTCGAGAGCGGATGCGGCGCCGTCGTCGCCGATATCCTTGCCGATGTCGGGGACGGAGCCGGTGATGATCTTCTCGCCGGCCAGCGGGTCGCCGCTCTTCTCGTCGCGGTCCACGATCGCCGCTGGCGAGGGATTGACGATCGCCCGACCCGCCCATTCGGGAAGATCGCGGGACAATTCTTGCACCGCGACGCGTATGCCGAACTTGTCCTCGTTGAAGAAGACATACCAGGGGAAAAACGCTGCGGTCATCGCGAGCGCTGCGCCCGACCAGCCAATGATGCGGTCCACGGTCCAGAAAGGCTTGCGCAACGCCTTCTTGGGCGGTTCGACGGGTTCGTCGGCGTCAAAATCGGTCATTGTCACCTCGGGCGCCCGTTGGCGCCGTTACCCGGCTGGTTGGCGTTCTTCAGAGCCGAGGCCAGATCGGCGAAGGCGTCGCGCGCCGGCCTTTCCCCAGGGGTCTGCTTCAAAATTTCATAGATCGGCGGCACCTGCTTGACCGCCATGTCGAGGTCGGGATCCGCGCCGGCGCGATAGCCGCCGATCAGGCGAAGATCCCGCGTCTCCTCGAATTTATGGATGAGCGTCTTCAGGCGAGACACCAGTTTCTCCTCGTCCGGCGTCCACGCCTTGCGGGCGAGACGCGAGATCGATGCGAGCGGATCGACGGGCGGGTACCGCCCCTCTTCCGCCAGGGCGCGATCGAGCACGATATGGCCGTCGAGAATGCCGCGGGTCGCATCGGCGATCGGGTCGTTGTGGTTGTCGCCGTCGACGAGGATCGAGATGATCGCCGTGATCGCGCCGGCGCCTTCCTGTCCGGGGCCCGCCCGTTCGAGCAGTTTCGGCAGTTCGGTGAACACGGATGCGGGATAGCCGCGAGCCACAGGCGGCTCGCCCGACGCGGTCGCCACCTCGCGGATCGCATGCGCGAAACGGGTGACGCTGTCGACGATCAGCAGGACGTTCTTGCCTTCGTCGCGGAAGTGTTCGGCGATGGTGACGGCCGAGAGCGGCGCCATCTTGCGCAGCATCGGGCTCTCGTCCGATGTCGCGACCACCGCCACGGATTTCTTTAGATGCGGCCCGAGCGTGTCTTCGATGAATTCGCGGACTTCACGGCCGCGTTCGCCGACCAGCGCGATGACGACGCGATCGAAAGCGTCGGCGCGGGCGAGCATCGACAGAAGCGTCGACTTGCCGACGCCGGACCCTGCGAACACGCCGAGACGCTGACCGTGGCAGAGAGGCGCGAAGATGTCGATCGCCCGCACCCCGGTGCGAAACCCTTTCGAGACGCGCTGGCGCGTCATCGACGGCGGCGCCGTATTGGAGATGGAACGGGCGACGCGACCTTGCGCGATCGGTCCGAGACCATCGATCGGTTCGCCGAGCGAATTGACCGTGCGGCCGCACCAGCTGTCGTCGGGATTGAGGCGGAACGCTCCGCGTTTCAGAATGATGTCGTCGATGCCGATGGGATCGCCGGGTTCGATGGGGCAGACATAGACGAGATCCGGCTCGACGCGAACCACCTCGCCGAGATGGATGCCGGACTCGCTGCGATGGGCGACGAATTCTCCCAGGCGCACATGACGGGACAGCCCCGTCACGGTGTAGTGGCCCGCCGCGATGGTCTTGACGCGCCCGGCATGCGCCACCAGCGCGCCGGGCTGGTTGAAGCGCTGGAACAGGGCGCCGATGGCGGCCATTCGGTCGCCGGTGGTCCCCGTCTTGTCTTGCATCGCCCTATCCATTCAAATCCGCCCGGTCAGGACGCCCCGCCCAGTGTCTTGATTGCGCCGGTGAGCGAGTTTTCGTTGTCTCTCATCAGCTGGGTGACATAGTCGAATGTCCGCTGCACGGTGATCATTTCGGTCATCTGCTTGAGCGGGTTGACGTTGGCCTGCTCGACGTAACCCTGCAGCACGCCTGCGTCGGGGCGGTCGACGACCGGCTGCGGCGCTTCGCCCGGAATCACGGCCGTGTTTCCGGCGCGGATGAAGTTGGCGCCGATATTGGCCGACATCAGCCCGAGCGTCGCGACCGGTCTGCCATCCTGATAAAGTATACCGTCGGTGGAGGCCGTCGGCGGCCCGCCCTGGGCGTTGAGCTGGATCGGCGCGCCGCCGGCGTCGAGAACGGGGTAGCCTTCCAGCGTCACGAGATCGCCGGTTTCCAGCATCGAAAAGCGACCGTCCCGCGTCACGGCGTTGCCGGATGGAGAGGCCACATGAAACCAGACGTCGCCCTTGGCGGCGAAGTCGAGCGGGTTGCCGGTCTGGGTGATGGCCCCGTTGTCGGTGGAGAGAAACTCCTCGCCGGGAGACACATAACCGACGCGGGCGCCCTCCGCCTTGGTCATGACCTCGTCGAACTTCACCTGCGTGGCGCGAAATCCGACCGTATTCATATTGGCCAGATTGTCGGCGATCGTATTGAGCCGCTTTTCCAGCGACAGCTGCGACGACAGCGCAACGTAAAGACTCGTTTCCATGCTCGCCCTCTGACCGGGTCTCATACCCGGCGTAACACTGCCTCGAGCGAAAGCCGCGCACGCCGCGACTCTCCTTGTTTGGCGAAAGCATGTTCGGGCTCGCTTGCGCGAACCTGTCGCCGCAGCGCGGAAATCCCGCAGGGCGCCCAACAGCTTCACACAAGCAAGAAACCGTATCCAAAGCTGGATTTATTGTGAGATCAGCGCGGGCGGCGTCGTATGAACATCATTATCGGCTTGGTCATTGTTTTCGGCTGCATCATCGGCAGCTTTCTTGCGACGGGCGGCCATCTCGAGGTGCTCTGGCAGCCTTATGAATTCCTCGTCATCATCGGTTGCGGCCTCGGCGCCTTCATCGCCGGAACGCCGATGAAGGTCATCAGGACTCGGGCAAAGCGATCGGTGAGGCGTTCAAGAATTCGGTTCCCAAGGAACGCAACTATCTCGATACGCTCGGTTGCCTCTATGCGCTGATGCGCGATCTGCGCACCAAGTCGCGCAACGAAATCGAAGCGCATATCGACAATCCCGACGAATCCATCATCTTCCAGAATGCGCCGTCGGTCCTCAAGAACAAGGAACTGACCGCTTTCATCTGCGACTATGTCCGACTGATCATCATCGGCAATGCGCGCAGCCATGAAATCGAGGCGCTGATGGACGAGGAAATCCAGACGATCGACCACGACAAGATGAAGGCCTTCACGCAGTTGCAGAACATGGGCGACTCCTTCCCGGCCATCGGCATCGTGGCCGCCGTTCTCGGCGTCATCCACGCCATGGGCGCGATCACCGAACCGCCGGAAGTTCTGGGACACCTGATCGGCGCGGCTCTTGTCGGAACGTTTACCGGTATTCTACTTTCCTACTGCATCATGAATCCGCTGATCTATATGATCAAGGCCGTTCGTAGTAAGCAGCTTCGTCTGTATGTGATCGTCAAGCAGACGCTGATCGCCTATATGAACGGATCGGTTCCGCAAGTTGCTCTCGAATACGGCCGCAAGACCATTTCCTCCTACGAACGTCCGTCGATCGACGCGGTCGAGCAGGAAATGATGAATCCGGGCGGCGGCGGCGAAAAGGCGGCATGATGACGGAGGGTGTGGCAATGCGCACGCGAGCGCCGGCGATAGATCCCAAGATCTACGCCCTGCTGACAGGAGAGCTGGGCACCAACCAGGCGGTCTCCAAAGTGTGCCTCGAACTCGGCCAGGTCCTGACTGCTTTCCTTCCCGATCTCGTGGAAATGGAAACGCAGCAGAAGATGAGCTTCTATTTCGAGCGCTGCGAAACCGGTTACAAGAACGAACTGATTTCGGAAATGGCCCCGGGCACGGTGCTGATGGACGGATCGCTGAAGAACTGGTGTCCGGACTTCACCATAGCCTGCTCGTCTTCGGCGATCATCGCCCTGGTGGAAACCCTGATGGGCGGGGATCCGTCCACGCTCGGCAATGTCGAGGCGCGGCCGGCCTCTTCCATCGAGCTCGAAATGGCGCCGCTGATCATGGAGAAGATCGCCCAGGTGATCAAATCCGCCGTCGACGCGCCCGGCAATTACGAACCGATCCTGACCCGGCCGGTCAACCTCAAGAACCGTCCCAAGCCAGCCGAAGACTATGTCGACATGTTCGCGGCGCTGATCAGGATGAAGATCGAATTCGGCAGCCTTACGTCCTTCTTCGAAGTCGTCATCCCGCAAAAAACGCTGCTCAAGACCAAGGTGCGGGCTCCGACGGCCAGCGCCGCGGCAAAATCGGTGAACGATTGGGCCGACATCCTCGAAGACCAGGTCAAGCGCTCGGACGTAAAGGTCGAGGCGCGCATCCATCTCACGCCGCTGACGCTCGGCGTCATCGCAAAGCTTCAGCCCGGCGACGTGATCCCTTTTCTGGACACGGACGATGTCCGCGCTCAGGTCAGCGCCAACGGGCGCGATCTCTACAGCTGCGAATTCGGCCGGGCCGGCAACAACTACACCGTTCGGGTCAAGGAGTCGTCTGGTTCCGACCAGGACCTCCTGAGGGATCTGCTCTCCTGATCAGGCTCAGAAAAGCCTTGCGCAAGATTTAACTGGAATGATGATCGTATGGCACCGAAGAAAGCAAAAATCGAAGACGAAGCACTCGAAACCGGCGATGCAAACGCCGAGCTCGATCAGGCGATCGACGACCTTCGCGGCGTTCTGAAAGCCGACGAAGCCGGCCTCTCCGATTTCGGAGAGGATTTCGGCGCAGAATTCGGCGGCGGAGACGCCGGCGTGGATACGCCGATGGGGACGAATTTCGGCGGCGGTGCCGATTTCGACGGCGGCGGCGGCTTCGGCGGCGACTTCGGTGATTCGGCTTTCGGCGGCGACGACTTCGGAAGCCGCGCGTCGATGGGCGCGTCCGCCGAGCCCGGCAGCGCGCTGCATGCGAACCTGGATCTGATCAAAGACATCCCAATTGATGTTCAAATCATTCTAGGAACTAGCAAAATGCAGGTTTCCGGCTTGATGAATCTGACCGAAGGGGCCATTATCGCCCTTGATCGGAAAATTGGCGAACCGGTCGATCTGATCGTCAATGGAAGGCTCATCGGGCGTGGTGAAATCACCGTTTTGGAGAATGATGAAACCCGTTTCGGCATCAAACTGTTGGAAGTTAAACCGAGCGGCAGGCCTTAGAGTATCAGAGTTACAAACCGGAATGATTCCGGGGAGCGTCGATATGTTCGACTTCGACAGTTTTGAGACCACGTCTGCGAGCACGCTGACGCCGCCGGAAAAGGCGGCGGCGGTTCTGCTCGCCATGGGCAGACAGGTCGCAGGAAAATTACTTAAATATTTTACTCAAGCCGAATTGCAGGTCATCATCCACTCGGCCCAGCGGCTGCGTCAGATTCCGCCGAACGAATTGATCGACCTCGTCAACGAGTTCGAGGATCTGTTCACCGAAGGCGCCGGCCTTATGGACAACGCCAAGGCGATCGAAGGCATTCTCGAAGAGGGCCTGACGCCCGATGAAGTCGACGGCCTGCTCGGCCGGCGCGCCGCCTTCCAGGCTTACGAAACGACGATCTGGGAGCAACTGGAAAGCGCAGAACCGGCATTCGTCGCCAAATATCTGATCAACGAGCATCCGCAGACCATCGCCTATATCATGTCGATGATGCCGTCCTCGGCCGGCGCGAAGGTGCTGCTGGAAATGCCGGAAGCGCGCCGCGCCGATATTCTAAACCGAACGGTCAACCTCAGGGACGTCAATCCCAAGGCCGTCCAGGTGATCGAGAACCGCGTGCAGGACATCATCCGCGACCTCAACGCCGAGCGCAACGCGCCGGGCACCATGAAGGTGGCGGAACTGATGAACGAACTCGAGAAGAACCAGGTGGAAAACCTGCTCGATTCGCTCGAAGCCATCAGCCAGGAAGCCGCAAAGAAGGTGCGCCCGAAGATCTTCCTGTTCGAAGATCTGTTGGTCATGCCGCAGCGCAGCCGCGTCATGCTGTTCAACGACATCGCCGGCGACGTCATCACGATGGCGTTGCGCGGCGCATCGATGGACATCCGCGAAGCCGTGCTGTCCTCGATCGGCGCGCGTCAGCGCCGCATGATCGAATCGGATCTCGGCGCGCCCGACACGACGGCCAATCCGCGGACGATCGCGATCGCCCGTCGTTCGATTGCGCAAGAGGCGATTCGGCTCGCCGCCAACGGCCAGATCCAGCTCAAAGAATCCGGAGCGGTCGAAGCGGCCTGACGAAAGTAGACGGCCATGGCTGAAGACGCCGACAAAGACAGTAAAACGGAAGCGCCGACCCAGAAGCGTTACTCCGAAGCCGCCGAGAAGGGCAATGTGCCTTTCTCGCGCGAGATTACCGTCTTCGCCTCCACGCTCGGCATCTATGTCTATTTCGTATTCTTCCTGCCCAGCGGCGTCTCGAAGCTCTGGGACACGCTGCGCGGGGTGTTCGAAAAGCCGGAGCAATGGCGCTTCGAAACCGGCACCGACATCGTCGCGCTGTTCGGCCGCGTCTTCTGGGAATCGGCCGCCATCGTCACGCCGGCGTTCATCCTCATGGCGACGTTCGGCATCGCCGCCTCGATTCTACAGAATCTCCCGACACCGGTTCTCGAACGAATCGCCCCGAAATTCTCGCGTCTCAATCCGGTGAGCGGCTTCGGCCGCCTTTTCGGCATGCCCGGCATGGTCGAATTCGGCAAATCGCTGATCAAAATTCTTGTCGTCGGACTGGTGGTCGGCCTGAGCCTCAGATCGGAATATTTCAAATCGCTCGACGCGATGTATGCGGATCCAGACTTTCTCCTCAAGCGTCTGTCGTCGGATGTCAGGACGATCCTGGTCATCATCCTGTTCTCGGCGGCGATCATCGCCATCGCGGACTATTTCTGGACTCATCATCATTGGTATGAAGAGCTCAAGATGACCAAGGAGGAAGTCAAGGAAGAGCGCAAGCAGACCGACGGCGATCCGATGATCAAACAGCGTCAGCGGTCCTTCGCCCGCGATCTCGCGCGCAAACGCATGATCAGTTCGGTGCCGCGAGCGACGCTCGTGATCGCGAACCCGACCCACTATGCGGTGGCCCTGCGCTATGTGCGCGACGAGGATCCGGCTCCGGTCGTGGTCGCCAAAGGAACGGACCTCATTGCCCTCAAAATACGCCAGGTGGCCGAAGAGAACGGCGTTCCGGTGTTCGAAGACCCCCTCTCGCTCGCTCCATGTTTGCGCAAGTCTCGGTGGATACTGTCATCCCGCCGGTCTTCTACAAGGCCGTCGCCGAACTGATACAACGCATTTATGCGTCCAAGAATAAAGCCAGACGGGTTCACTGAAAACGATGAAAAAAGCCCTTTCTCCATCGAACACGAAAAAATCGTGGCCGAGGCGTTGCGTCCCGTTGCAACAGAACTCAGGCTGATCGACGCTGCAGACCTCGTTTCGCTGCTGCGCTACGAGCGCTGGGGCAATATCGCGGATCTCGTCAATTCAGCGGCGGAACTCTATTTCCTGCCCGGCACAATCCGCTTCGGCATCGGCGGCAATTACGAGATGGACTGGAACAAGCTGCCGCAAATCTCGCTCGACCTCGAAATCATGGCCGACGCGGTGACCGTCTATGCGCAATTGTCGCTGACCGACGAGTTGGCGGGCATCGAGATCAACCATATCGCCTTTCATGAAGCGAATGACGATCCGGATCAGGATACGGCGCTCCTCGCCGAAAGCCTGCAGCGGGCACGCTTCATCACGCCGAAAATGCAGGCGCTCGAGGCGCATCCCACCAGCGCCCTGCAATAACGGCCGACATCGCGAATTCAGGCGATATAGCCGAGGCGATGGCCTTGGCGATCGCCTGAATACGATTGACCGAATCGAGTTTCACCGTGGCGGACGACAGGTAGGCGTTGACCGTGTGCACGGATAGACCGAGCTGCACGGCGATCTCCTCGCTGACCAAGCCGTCTCCGGCGAGCTGCAGGCAGGCGATTTCACGGCTCGACAGCACCTCGTCGGGCGCCGATCGGCGTTCGTCGAGCGTCAAGAGATCCATCATCAACTGATGTGATCGGGCGTGCAGATCGAGAATCGTCTCCCAGGCGAGATCGAGGTAATTGGCCGAAAACACGATGAAGCCATTGCCCATCGATCCCAGTCGAACCGGAAATGCGATTCCGCAAACCGGCAGGCTGCGCTGCTTAATCCGGCTCACGAAGCCGGTGAAATCCGGCGTCTCCGCAGTCTGCGCCTCTCCCAGTCCGTTCCAAAGCAGCGGCAACGACGATGTCTCGAGATGATCGAGGAACTCCTGGCTGTAATGCTCGAGGATCGAGGCCGCGGCGATCTGGTTGTCGGACTGGAAATTGTCGAGAATGCAGGCCAGCTTCCGCTTGCTGGGAAGACCCGAATTGTTGGTCTTGAAGACCGCGAAATTGCGGGCATGCGCGGTGCGCTGCATGGACACCAGCCTCGGAAAGAAATCCGAACGGCTGAGCGAACGGATGTTTCGCTTGCCGCCGCCATCCATGCCGGTCTTGCCATCCTTCACAGGCGCCGCTCCTCAAACAAGATTGTGTCGCACGGCATAGGCGATCGCCTCCGATCTGGTGCGGGTGGCGGTCTTGCGCATCACGCTGGTGATATAATTGTTGATGGTGTTCTTGGAGATGCCGATGATGGTGGCGATCTCGTCGCTCGTCTTGCCCTCGGCGATCCAGTAGAGACATTCCAGTTCGCGGTCGGTCAGATCCATGTCACGGGCGCTGCGGACCGCATCCCTGAACATGAGGCTGGCGAGGTAGCCGGCCAGAAGTCCCGTTTCCCGCAATCTCTGCTGCGACAGGATCACATCCGGCGGGCAGATGAACATCAGGCAATAGCGTGTCCGTCCGGCATTGAAGATGATCGTGCAATATTCGCGCCCCGACTGATCGGCGCCGTTCTTGTCGTCGACCAATAGGGAAAAGGCGGGGTTGAGCACGGACAGGCATTTCTCCAGCTCGGTGCTTCGCGACAGTCGCGCCAGGAGTTCGCGCCCGCGATTGCGAACGAGGTCGAACGGCCAATTTGAGGAAATGATGTTGTCGAGACCGGCTTCGCTGTTCAATTCATGACGGGCCAGCAGATACCCCTCCGCTCCGACATAGTCGCAGAGCGCCATTGCCGCGGAGGCGACGTCCTGGGCCGATATGCTTCTGTTCAAACGGTCCAGCATCTGGTCCGCGCTGATCGTGCCATTCACATGCGCCCGGACCGAGCCCGACGCTTCTGTCAACGATCCGCTGTCGCTTTTAGCGGTCACTTCACCACCCGGTCGGTTGCCGCGGGCCCGCGAAGAAAACGCTGCCCCGTTCATTGTCGTCATCACGATAGATCCGAACGCCTTCATGGTGAAACTGATTCGACCCCGAATACAATTTTTTAATCCTCCGGCTCAAGTAGCCTCACGATTTTCAGTGGTTTCCGAAGCCGCTGCAAACAGAAAACGCCGGCGCGAGGCCGGCGTTATTGTCGTTTCGATTTTTTGGGTTAGGCCGCTTGTTCCGGAATCGCCCACTTGCGGAGAATTTTGGCGGCTCTTTCTTCGCTGATCTCCACCATGCGGCCCAGTCGGCGCTCGGGACCTTCCTTGACCCGCTTGGCGAGTCCGGAGCCGTCGTCCTCTCCGGGGTTGAGGATGTCGTCGGTCGAATCGAAGCCGAAGTCGGAACCGAAGCCGTCCATGAGAGTGGCGCCCGGTCCGCCGACCGTCGGCGGCGAGAAGTCCGGCAGTTCCAGTCCGGCGCTTTCGCCGATGGGAACCGAGCCAGGGGCGCCGAGGGCCGCCGCGCCGAGTTCGGGACCGCCGATCGCCTTGATGAGCGGACGGAAGCCGAGCCAGACGATGAGGAAGGCGACGGCGACGAAGGCCAGCGCGTTGATCATGGTGCCCATGTTGCGCATGAAGATGTCCGCGAAGGATTCGGACGTCGCCGCTTCGTTCAGCAACTGGTTGTCGAGGAAGTCGATCGCCGAAACATTCACCACGTCGCCGCGCGTCGAATCGATGCCTGCCGCCGAGGTGACGATCTTCTGCATTTCCGCGACGATCTTGTCGAACTTCGCCTGATCGAAAGGCTCGCCGGCTAGCTTGGCGATGCGGCCGCGATTGACGACCACGGCGATCGACAGCTTGTCGATCGTATAGCCGTTGCGAACGGTGGCGACGGTCTTCTGGTTGATCTCGTAGTTGGTCTGTTCTTCCTTCTTGTTCGCCTGATCCGACGACTTCGGTCCGGCGCCGGCGCTCTCGTTGCCCTGGGGAACGTTCTGTTCGACCGTCGTCGCCTGCTCCTGGGACACCTGTTCGGACTTCTGGTCCTCCTTGGTGACGCGAACGGAGCGTTCGACCTTGGATTCGGGGTCGAAGATGGTTTCCTGGATCTGCTGGGCGTCTGTATTGAGCTTGGCGGTCACCGACGCGCGGAAATTGTCCATGCCGAGGAAAGGCGCCAGCGCATTGTCGATCTTGCTTTCGATTTCCTGCTGGACGTTCTGAACGATGCCGAGCGAGCGGTTCAGGGAACTGCTGGACGGATCGTCGCCGGATGCGAGCAGTTGGCCGGCCGAATCGAGGATGGTGACGTCGTCGACGTTCAGGCCCGGAACGGCGGAGGCCACCAGATGCCGAATGGAGGCCGCGGCCTGGCGGCCGACCTGTTCGGAGGCGCGAATCATGACGGACGCCGTCGGCTTCTGTTCCGACTGGCGGAAGGAGCCTCGATCGGCCATGACGATGTGAACGCGCGCGGCGTTGATGCCGTTGATGGTTTGGATGGTGCGGCCGATTTCGCCTTCCAACGCCCGAACCCGGGTGACTTCCTGCATGAAGGAGGTCAGGCCGAGCGATCCGACATTGTCGAACAATTCGTAGCCGGCGTTGGCGGAATTCGGAAGGCCGCGTTCGGCGAGAAACAGTCTCGCTTTTCCGGTCTGGCCGACGGGCACGGAGATTGAGCCGCCATCGGTTCCGACCTGATAGTCGAGCCCGCCTTCGGCGAGCGCGATTCCCACCTGATTGAGATCGGAAGCTTCGAGACCAACATAGAGGGTTTCATACCCTGGCTTGTTGACATAGTAGCTGCCGACGAGGATCGCCAGGAGGGTCAATCCGAAGATTGCGCCCAGGGCCACGAGCTTGGTCATGCCCAGCGACGTCAGGTTCTTGAGTATAGCTGTAAGCTGATTCAACAGATTCATTCTGTTCCCGCGAAGTTAAGCGCCACGAGGTCAAGGTATCATTCCTTGCCTACACTCTATGGCTTCAAACTTGCGCGAGGGTGATGTCGGGAGGTCAGCGGCCTCCGGATCTCCTACCCATTTTTCGCCCTTCCCCACGGGCCCGCATCAGCGGCGTCAGAACAGATCGCAGTCTCCCGCGGTCTTGATGATCGGCTGTGAATGGCCGCGGCGAGTGCCTCCGGAAAGGGCGCGCTGCATGTCCGCCAGCTTGACCAGGTTGAGCGCCGTGGTGATGTCGACCAAGGTTTCCTCCGGGATGGACGCCGTCACCGTATCGATGAACTCCGCGAGACCGCGGGTTTTCTGGACCGCGAGATCGATGCCCTGCAGAACCATCATGCGATCGGCCGCGTCCATGAAGTCCACGCCGTTCGAATTGGTCAGGAAGGGTTCGATGCGTTCGATCAGATAGGCGACGTCGTGCAGTTCGGAAACCACCCGCATCAGGATTTCTGGCAGCGACTCTTCGATCTCGGCCGTATGCGATACTACACTCGAATGCATGGCGTGATCCTTCCAGATCAGAAAAACTCGATCGACGACTCGGCGGGCTTCGGCGCTGGCACGGGGCGCGTTTCGAGCTGCACGGTCCGCTGCGTTTCGGCGCCGGTCAGCGCATATTGACGTGCCCGGCCGGAGACCGGCCAGAATTCGAGCTTGCGACCGGCGTCGCCGCCGGTCGACGCGCCTGCAATCTTGATGCCTTCGTCCTTGAGGAAGCGCATCGCGAATTCCGCGTTCTGCTGGCCGACATTCGAAAAGGACGCGATCGTCTTGGCGCCGCCGAAGATTTTCGCTTCGAGACGGTCGCGACGGGCGCCCTGCTTCAGCAGGCCGTTGATCAGCAGTTCCATCAGATGCACGCCGTAGCGGGATACGTCGCCGCCCTGCGCCATGGCCTCGGCGGAGCCGGGAAGGAGAAAGTGGTTCATACCACCGACGCCGACCACCGGATCGCGCAGACAGGCGGCGACGCAGGAGCCGAGCACGGTGGACAGAACCACATCCGGATCGCGCGAGACTTTCCACTCGCCTTGGATTACGTGAACTCGCTTGAAGCCATCGCTCATTTCAGGGATCCGAACACAGCCTCGATGGCCGCTTTCATCTTTTCGATGGTGAAAGGCTTGGCCAGGACGTTGTTGGCTCCCATCTGCGCCGCTTTCTGGACGAGCGCGCGGTCGCCCTGGGCGGTCAGAATGATGAAGGCAGCCTTCTTCGTGGCCGGGTTCGAACGGACGGCCTGCAGAAGTCCCAGGCCATCCATCTTCGGCATGTTGAAGTCCGAGATGACCAGGTGGTGAGGCTGCTGGGCCATGATCTGTGCGCCCTGTTGCCCGTCGCCGGCTGCCGTAATCTGCTTGAACCCGAGCTGGGTCAAAGCGTCACTGAGAAGCAAGCGGCTCGTTACCTGATCATCGACAATAAGGACTTTGATTTTTTCAGCGATAGACATCAGTCGCTCCCTTCTTTTCGGGCGGCAGTAAGTTTCAATATTTCTTCCCCGATGGCCGTCAGCGGAAGCTGCGTTTCCACAGCGCCGAGTTCGAAAGCACGCGGGGCATTCCATAGACCACGCAGGTCTTTTCATTCTGGCCGACGGTGCGCGCTCCGGCGTGACGCATCTTCAGTAGTCCCGATGCGCCGTCGCGGCCCATGCCGGTCAGGATGACGCCCACCGCGTTGCGTCCGGCAAGTTCGGCCACCGAATCGAACAGGACGTCGACCGAGGGGCGATGTCCGTTGACCGGCGGCTTCTCCAGCAGACGGCACACGGGCGCGTGGGCGTTTGCGACCGTCATGTGACGCTCGCCCCCGGAGCAAGATAAACGCGGCCGATTTCGAGCCGGGCTCCATCGGTCGCTTCCTGCACCTGAGGCGCACAGAGGCGGTTCAACCTTTCCGCGAAACTTTTCGTAAAGGTTGACGGCATGTGCTGGGTTATGACAGTCGGCGGGCAATTAACCGGAAATTTCTTAAGAACTTCTATCAGAGCCTCCACGCCGCCTGTGGAAGATCCGATCGCCACGACCTTGCGTCCGACCCGGTAGTCCGACGGTACTGCATTGATGTTGGCGGCCGGCGCCGGGTTCGCCGGTTTGCGCATGTATTGATAGCGATAGCTCGACTTGGCCGCCGCCTTGACCTTGTCGATCAGTTCATGGAACGGACGCGTATCGCCGGGAGCCGGCTTGCCGATGCAATCGAACGCGCCG
Source organism: Rhizobium sp. G21 (assembly GCF_014158035.1). GTDB lineage: Bacteria > Pseudomonadota > Alphaproteobacteria > Rhizobiales > Rhizobiaceae > Rhizobium_E. The sequence goes on from NZ_JACFXW010000001.1 coordinate 1,639,155, forward strand.
ATCTCCAAAGCCGCGATGGTGGCTTCCGCGCCGCGATGCGTCAGCGACGACACCATGATCACCGGCATGGGGCGAAGCTTCATGATCTTTTCGAGAAAATCGAGCCCGTTCATGTCGGGCATTTCGATGTCGAGGGTCACGACGTCGGGATTGAGTTCCTTGATGGCGGCGCGCGCCTCCATGGCGTCGCGGGCCTGCCCGATCACATTCACGTCGGGGTCGGAATTCAACACGGCCGAAATCAGCCCCCGCATCGTGGGAGAGTCGTCGACGACGAGTACGCGTGCTGGCGCCATCAGGTCTTCCTCCCCCTGACTTGCCGATGAACTTGTAGGTCGTGATTCCGGTATTGTCGAAGAAGGCCTTGGCCTCGCCCGATACGCGCTCGGAATGACCGATATAGAGATGACCGCCGTCGGTGAGAAGATCGGAGAAACGGTTCCAGATGCGGACCTGGGTCGGTTCGTCGAAATAGATCACCACATTGCGGCAGAAGATCACGTCGAACTTGCCCTTGAACGGCCAATTGGCCATGAGGTTGAGCTCGTTATAGGTGATCAGCCGCTTGACGGTGTCGCTGACCTGCCATTTCTGCTTGCCGTCGATATTCACCTCGGAGAAATACTGCTTGCGCATCTGCGGGCTGACGGTCTCGAGCGAACTGGCGTCATAGGCTCCGAGCCGGGCCGCGGCGAGAATCTTCGGATCGATATCGGTGGCGAGGATCTTGAAGTCGTAGTCGGCGATGTTCGGCATCACCGACAGCGCCGTCAACGCGATCGAATAGGGCTCCTGGCCATCCGAGGAGGCGGCGGACCAGATGCGCGCGCGTCCGCCCGATTTCAAGCGGCTGATCATGCCCGGCAGAACTTCGGTGCGCAGATGGTCGAAATGGTGGTTTTCACGAAAGAATCGCGTGAAGTTGGTCGTCAGGAAAGACAGCATTTCGCGGCGCTCGGCCGCGCCGTTCGGCGACGACACGAGTTCGCAATAGGTGCGGAAATCCCGAAGGCCCAGTTGCCGGATATGCTTGGACAGCCGCGAATAGACGAGCGAAGCCTTGGTCTCGTTGAGATAGATGCCCGCATCCGAATAGATCATCGCGGCGATCTCGGAGAGATCGCGGCGCGTCAACGGGAACTCACCCCTGCGAGGATCTCTTCCTGATTACGGCGCGGGTCAATGGCTAAACTCATGGTCACGCAGCTTCGCTTTCACTCTCGTGGAACAGGGCTTCCAGTTCCATCAGGCAGATCATTCTCCCTTCGATCGCGATGATGCCGCGAGCAAAGGATCGTTCGAGATCGGAGGCGATCTCCGGCGTTGGCTGGATCAGGTCGTCCGTCACCGTGAGGATGTCGGACACCGCGTCCACCAGCAGACCAACGATCTTGTCCCTCATCTGGGCCACGATGATGACGTGGCGCGCTGTAGGTTCGGCCGGCTTCATGCCCAGCCGGGCCGAGAGATCGATGATCGGCAGGACTGCCCCGCGCAGGTTGATCACTCCGCGCATGTAAGACGGCGTGTGCGGCATGGGGGTGGCAGGCGTCCATCCACGGATTTCGCGGACGGACATGATGTTCACGGTAAACTCCTGATCGCCGATCCGGAATGCGATGAGCTCGCGACCTTGCTGCGAAATGGCTTTTGCTGTGTACGACATTCTGACGAACCCATACTCCTCACATCATCTTCAACCCGTCGCGGCGAGCGCGCTCTCCGATCTCAAGGACTGACCTCGGGAAGCTGCGACCACCGCGTCCACGTCCAGGATCAACGCCACCCGGCCGTCGCCGAGAATGGTGGCGGCTGCGATGCCCGGAACATGCGTGTAATTGGCCTCGAGACTCTTGATGACGACCTGGCGCTGACCCTGGATCGCATCGACCATCAGCGCGCGCTGACCGCCGCCTTCCGACTCCACCAGCAGCGCGACGCCATCCACCGGATTGGCCGAATTGCTGCGATAGTTGAGGATACGGCCGACATCGACCAGCGGGCAGAACGAATTGCGGATAGCGATGAGTTTCTGATGGGCGCCGAAGGAGTGGATGGCGCTCGCCTCCGGCTGCAGCGTTTCCACGATCGCGGTCAGCGGCACGACCAGCGTCTGGTTGGCGACCGTCACCACCATGCCGTCGAGGACGGCCAGCGTCAGCGGCAGGCTCATGATGAAGGTCGAGCCCTGCCCCGGGCGCGACTGGATCGAGATGCGGCCGCCGAGCGCCTGGATGGAGCGCTTGACGACGTCCATGCCGACGCCGCGGCCGGACACGTCGGTGATCTTGTCGGCGGTTGAGAAGCCCGGCATGAAGATCAGATTATCGATTTCCTCGTCCGACAGATTGGCGTCGGCCGGGATGAGGTCGTTGTCGATGGCCTTCTGCTTGACCTTTTCGCGGTTGATGCCCGCGCCGTCATCCGACAGTTCGATCAGGATGCGACCGGAGCGATGCTTGGCGGTCAGCTTCACGGTGCCTTCGGCCGGCTTGCCGATGGCGGCGCGCTTTTCCGGGCTTTCGATGCCATGGTCGACCGAATTGCGGATCATGTGGGTCAGCGGCTCGGCGAGCTTGTCGATGACCGTCTTGTCGACTTCGGTGTTTTCCCCTTCCGTAACCAAACGGACGGACTTGCCCACCATGTCGGCGACTTCGCGGACGATGCGCGACATGCGCTGGAAGACTGGTTTGACCGGCTGGGCGCGGATCGCCATGACCGAATCCTGGATCTCGCGGGTGAGCTGCTGGAGCTCGTCGAGGCCCATATTGATGCCCTGGGTGCCGGTCGAGTCGTTCTCGATGACGCTCTGGGCCAACATGGCCTGATTGATGACGAGCTCGCCCACCAGGTTGATGAGGCGGTCGACGCGATCGAGATCGACGCGGATGGTCTGGTTGGCGCCGGCGGCCGAATTGGCGTCGGCGGCTTTCGCGGCGGCGGCGGCGGGCTCGCGCTTTTCAGCGGCGGGGGCTGCGGCGCGCTCGACCTTGGCGACGACTTCCGACGCGGCGGCGGCGGTCTGCCTGGCCATGGCGGCGGCGGCGGCCATCTCCTCTTCCGCGTGATGATCCTCGATCATCACGGCGGGCTCGTCGTCCTCAAGGATGCTGAGATCGAACGGAATGGGCACCATCGGCAATTCTTCGGCTTCTTCGTTGCCGATGCCTTCGCCGTCGCCCAATTGCCTGATGTCGAGTTCGCAGTCCCATTCGGCGAATTCGAACACCTGACGAACGGCGTCTTCGCCCTTGTCGGTCTTCAGCCAGACCTTCCAGGAGAAGTAGGCGTTTTCCGGCTCCATCTGGTCGAGAGCCGGGAGCGTGGTCATGTCGCAATGCAAGCTCATGTCGCCGAGGCGGCGCAGATCGCGCAGCAGCAGGGCGGCGTCGTTTCCCTTAGTGTAGAGCTCCGTGCGCGGCTTGAAGTTGATCTCGAAGGTCGGCGCGACGGCTTCGGGTTCGTCGCCGAAATCGTCGAAGGAGAACGGGATCGGCTGAAAGCCGCTGTCATCGGTCGGCGCAGGCGCGGCGGCCGCCGGCTTGGGCGCAGGCGCCGCGGCCTTGGGCGCGGGAGCGGCCTTCGGAGCGGGCTCCGCCCCGCCGGCGCTCGGCAGGGGCTCGCCATGGGCGAGCGCTTCGAGATCCTTCACGAGACCCGAGGTCCGGCTCGGATCGACCGAGCTGCCGTCGCGGGCGGCGTTGGTCAAGTCGGCCAGCGCATCCGCCGACTTGAGCATGACCTTCATGACATCGGGACCGGGATCCAGCTTGTTGGAACGAACGCAATCCAGAGTCGTCTCGAACACGTGGGCGAACGCCACGAGGTCGTCAAGACCGAAGGCGCCTGCGCCGCCCTTGATGGAGTGGACGGCTCGAAAAACGGCGTTGACCGTTTCAGGATCCGTGTCTCCATCATTCATCTTGAGCAGACCCGATTCCAGTTCCGCGAGCTGTTCCTCGCATTCCTGGAAAAAGATCTCTTTGATTTCGTTCATATCCATAGGATTGTTCCCGTTAAGCGGTTACGCGCTCGATGGCATCGATCAATTTCGTCGGGTCGAACGGTTTCACGATCCAGCCCGTCGCGCCTGCCTGGCGAGCGCGATTCTTCTTTTCCGCGTCACTTTCCGTCGTCAGAACCAGGATCGGGATCGCGCGGTACTTGTCGTTCTTGCGCACGCCTTCGATAAAGCCGAAGCCATCGAGACGCGGCATGTTGATGTCCGTGACGATCACGTCGGGATTGCAGGTTTCGAGCACTTCGAGACCTTCGACGCCGTCTTCGGCCTGGATGGTTTCAAAGCCTGCATTGTTGAGAGTGACCAGAAGCATGTTTCGGATGGTTCTGGAATCGTCCACCGTGAGAACGCGTTTCTTCATTGCTTGCTCTCCTTTGCGAGCATCATTTCGTGATTGACTCCGATGAGCTGCATCGTCTTGACGAGCGCGTCGGAGATGTTTGAGAACTTGAACGAGAGCTTTTCCTGTTCCCAGGTCTTGGATGCCGACATCAGCACCTGGATGCAGAGAGCGCCGCAACGCTCCACTGCGGATCCATCAATCGCGAGATCGCTGCCGCGCATCGACATCAGCTTGCCGTGCAGGGCGGAGGCCTCGTTCAGATCGAGGATCTTCTCCAGACTGAGTTTCTTCATTGCTTTGCCACTCATTGGGTCTTTCCCGTCGCTTTGATTTCAGGTCCCCGTTCATGCGTCATGACGCCACCCTTTCCTCGAGCAAGGCGAATGCCGTCGGTCCGGTGTCCGTCACGGGCGCAACGATCTGGTCGCTTCCTGTCCTCCGGGAAGGTCCCGAGACGCGGCCATGGTCGAATTGGCCGAGCCTGAACGCCCTGATCGTGTCGCCAAGCTCTACTATTACAGCCTTAAGGTTATCGGAGTGTTCACACGCGCCCGTCGCGACATGAGAAGTTTCGGTGAGCATGCGGCCAATCGAATTGGCCGCTTCCGCAAGGCTGGAGACTTCCGATGCGCATTCGCCCGTGTCGCGCGCAAGACGCGAAATCGCCGTATTGATCTCGGTGACCTGCGTGGCGATTTCACCGATCGCCCCTTGTGTGCGGTTGACCATCGCGACGCCGCTGTCGACCTGAGCCTTGGTGCCGGTGACGAGATCCTTGATCTCGCGCGCCGCGTCCGCCGATCTCTGGGCAAGTCCGCGCACTTCCTGCGCGACGACGGCGAAGCCCCGGCCGCTGTCGCCGGCGCGCGCCGCCTCGATGCCCGCATTCAAGGCGAGAAGATTGGTCTGGAATGCGATGTCGTCGATGACGCCGATGATCTGACCGATCTTTTCGGCCGAGCTTTCGATATCGGCCATGGCGTCGATGGCCTGTCCGACGATCTTGCCGCTTTCGATCACCGCGTCGCGGGCTTTTCCGGAAGCGCCCTCGGCGAGACCGGCGCGATCGGCCGCCGCCGACACCTTGGCGGCGAGCGCAGCGACGTCGGAAGCGACCTCGCCCAGCCGCCCTGACGCCTGATCACTGTTGGACGCGAGCGCCGACGCCGACAACGCAATGCGGCTCGCTCCGTCGCGCGCCAGTTCGGCCGTGTCCGAAGACCGCCGCAATTCTGCGCTGATGACCTGCAACGCGCCGTTCAGGCTATCCAGGAGGTCACGGTAATCTTCCGGCGCCTGCTCTCCGACCGGTTGGGAAAAATCCTTGCCGGCGAGCCGTTCGGCGATCTCGCCGATCAAGGCCCGGGTCTCGCCGCGACGGGCGGCGTCTTTCGCCGCCAGTTCCTTCTGGTGGTTCAGCCGGCTCTCGTTGAAGCGGAGCGAGGTGGAGATTTCGAGATCCACCATGACGGCGCGGATGAGCGCTGAGACGAGCCGCAGCGCCTCATCCCGCTTGCGGGCGCCGCCGAACCAGCTCTTCGGCCAGTTGTCGCGAAGAACGCCGGCGACGAGGTGCTCGAGAACGACCGCCTGCCCGGCGATACGCCAGCGCGGATCAAGCCCGCCTCGGCTCTCGGTGTCGGATAGCAGTTTCACGCGCTCGGCATAGAGGCTGTCGAACCGCGCATCGGTCAATACGTCCCAATGGGACTGACAGAGATCGTGGAGGCGATCGATCTGCCCTTCGCTCTGGAACTGGCGTGCGGCGTCGGGGAAGGTTTGGTAGCGCTGGAAGAGATCGCGGAGACCATCTTTCACATGAGGCAAAAGGTCGTTGCGGCGTTCGCGCAAAAGCGCGGCTTCTTCGGCGGCGAGCCCCGCGAAACGCAGGCGACCGCCGAGGCTTCCGCCTTCGCGTCTTTCCCTGTCCGCCGATGCAGCCCCGTCCACCACTTTAAATCCCCGTCACAACGCGCGACGCCAGCCGACGGGCTGACACGGCCTGCTTTGCACGGCTGCGAAAGATTTCCGCATTTCGCCGCGTAGAGCACGATCTCACAGAACATGTTCGAAAATCCGGACTTGATACCGGCACGGCGAAGCGGCTTCATGCCAATCGGACCACGCAGCGATCCCATTCCGGCGTAAGTAAAATGTTTATGGTTAATTCCTTGCCTGAAGGTTAACGCCATCCGCGAACACGCATTTTTCCTAAAATAAGAGCGCCGCCAACAGCGAACATCGACCGGCCAAGCCGGCAATTAATCGCCTCGGGCGCAGGATTTCCGTATGCGCGTCCGCGTGGGAGATACTTGTCGCATCGGCGGATCCACCTTCTCTGCCGTTAACCTTCTTCAACGCGCAATCCGGGCTTGCCAGCCGTATCGCCGCTTCTATGATCGTCGAGGCAATCATCCCGAACGGACCGCGTATGAGCCTCGACAGCGTCAAACAGTTTTTCCGCGACAACGCGCCGGACATCGAAGTCATCGAGTTGTCGGTCAGCACCGCCACCGTCGAACTGGCAGCGGCTGCGCATGGGGTCGAGCCGGGACAGATCGCCAAGACCCTGGCCATCCGGGTCGGCGAAGACGCCATCCTTCTGGTGACCATGGGCACGGCGCGGCTCGACAACAAGAAGTTCAAGGCGCGTTTCGCCGCCAAACCGCGCATGCTCGCTCTCGACGAAGTCACCGCCGAGACGAGCCATCCCGTGGGCGGCGTCTGTCCCTTCGGGCTGCCGAAGCCCCTCCGGGTCTATTGCGATATTTCGCTGAGGGACTACGCCGAAGTCGTGCCTGCAGCCGGGGACATTCACGCCGCCGTCAGGATCTCGCCCGAGCGCATGGCTGCTTTGGCAGGCGCCGAATGGGTCGACGTCTGCCAGTAGTCGGAGGACGTCTCAACTCTTGCCGGCCAAGGCCAGACCTCGCAAGACGGCGTCCAGCAACTGCCCTTCGATAAAGGGCTTCACCCAGAACCGGCCATTCCTGAAAGCCGGGCACGCCCTCGGCGAAGTCGACATGGCCGGTCAGAAACACCAGCGCCGATCCGGAAGCGAGCACGGCCGAAGCATTGCGACGATCCGTTTCGGGCGTTTCGCCCGTATCCAGGAGCACGAGATCCCACGACCGCGCGCGCAGCTTCGCGCCCAGTTCGATCAGCGACGCGATTTCGATATCTCCCGGCAACAGCCCTGCGAGCGCTTCCTTGACGTCCAGCGCGATGAGATATTCCTTTTGCACCACCAGAATCCGCAAATCACTCTCCGAGCCCGGTTTCAATGCCGCGCAATCAACTGATTTGGGTCGGGTAAGTCATTTAACTTTGACATGTCCGGAACTTTTACGGCCCAGCAACATTGATATGCTGCATTCTACGGAGAAGCCCGAGTGGAGTCATCATCTCGCCGCACAGTGCGGCACGACTGCGAAAAATGCTGGATCAGAAATCTCGAGACCTTCCGAGAATTTTCCCCGCCGGAACTCGATTTCGTTTCCGAATTCAAAAGTGGCGAGATGTTGATCGAGCCCGGCGCGACCGTGCTCAGCGAAGGCTCCCTCAGCCCTCACCTTTATACGGTGCTCTCGGGTTGGGGCTTCCGCTACAAGATCCTCGAAGACGGCCGACGGCAGGTGCTCAACTATGTCGCGACCGGCGACCTGCTCGGTTTGCAGGGCACGCTCATGGGGGAAATGCAGCATTCTGTGGAAGCCCTGTCGCCGCTGTCGTTGTGCGTATTCGAGCGGGAGCGGCTCGGCACGCTGTTTCGCGATCATCCCGGTCTCGCTTTCGACCTGACCTGGATAGCGGCGCGTGAAGAGCGCATTCTCGACGAGCATCTTCTGAGCATCGGCCGCCGCAGCGCCATCGAGCGCGCCGCCTATCTCCTCGCCTTCCTCGCGCATAAGGCGCGGGAGTCGGGAATGGCGGACACGAAGTTCATCAACCTGCCGGTCACCCAGTCGCATGTCGCCGACACTTTGGGACTGTCGATCGTTCACACCAACAAGACCCTGCGCAAGCTCGCGGAGCGCGGCGTCATCCGTTGGCTCGAGCGCGGCTGCGAAGTGCTGAACGAGGATGAATTGGCCCGGATCGCCGACTGGCGCCCGCCGGTGCCGAGACGCCGCCCCTTCATTTGAGGCGGCGGCTCGAGGCTGCCGAAGTGTCAGGCGGCCCGCCGCGCATCGGCGGGAAAAACCAGCCCGTAACGAACTTCGCTTTGCGATACGCTATATTCCGCTTTGCCGTTGACGGAGGCGGGAACGACCCGCTCGAGGATCGCGGTCCCAAGCCTGCGAACCGGCAGCGCAGAGTCCTGCCCTGCTTTGCGATAGGCCGCGTCCAGGGGTTCGCGCCAGGAAACACTGACGAAATCGCGTCCCTCACGCTCCTGCATCGCGATCGTCACCACGATCGTCTGGCCCGCCGGCAGGAAGCTGCCGAAATTGATGGCGTTGATCAACAATTCGTGGAAGGCGAGGCCGAGATGCATGGTCACATTCGGAGACAGCAACAGGTTTTCACCTTCGAACGTGATCAGCTGTTGGCCGTTTGGAATATAGGCCGAGACCTGCTGCTCCAAGAGCTCGCGCGCAAATGCGCCGCGCCAGCCGGAATCCGTCACCAGATCCTGTGATCTCGACAGGGAGAAGATGCGCCCCCTGAGCTTCTGCACATAGGCTTCGATCGAATCCGTATATTGCGAGGTCTGTGTGACGATGCTCTGGATGATCGCCAGAAGGTTTTTCGACCGATGGCTCACGTCCCGCAAGAGCGAATGAAGCACCTTTTCGCGACGTCGATCTTCGCCCCGATCGATGATTGTGGTGATGAACTGCATCTGCGCGCCATGGCCACTGAAGGCAAGCACCCGGAACTCGAAGACTCCGCCGTCTTCGAGCGTCACTTCGAGGATTTCGGTCTGACGGGTTTCGAGCGCACGCGACTTGGCGTCCGCCAATCGGGCGCCGATCTCCGCGCCGAAGACGGAACGATCGTCGGGCGCATCGTCGGATTTCAGGCGCCAGATATCCGGGAGGCCCGTGACACAGAGATAATTGTGGTCGCGGTCCTGCAAAATGAGGCTGGCGTTCATGTCGAGCAGGGCCGTGATGAAAAACGGGCCAAGCTCTCCCTCGTTGAGATCCTTGGCGTGCCAAAGGAATCGCCGCACCTTACACCTCGAAATTACGCGCCTGCAGCGGAAAGACCGATATCGCCTCTCCGTGCACCGCGCTTTGCCGGCTACTACGCGTCAAATCTGTCAGGCGGACATAGCCTGATAGGCCTTGTCGCCTTCATTGAAGAACAAGGCCTGACTGATCAATGCTTTCAGCATATCAGGATTATACGGCTTGGTGACAAGGAAAGTCGGTTCCGCACGCTCGCCTGTCAGCAAACGCTCGGGAAAAGCGGTGATGAAAATCACCGGAACGCTGGCGACCTTGAGAATGTCGTTGATCGCGTCGATGCCGGAGCTGCCGTCGGCGAGATGGATATCGGCGAGGATCATGCCCGGATTGCTGCGACGATAGAGATCGAGCGCCTCGGAATGCGTCCGGGCGATGCCGCTGACGCTGTGGCCGAGATCGAGCACGATGTGCTCGATGTCGAGCGCGATGAGCGGCTCGTCCTCGATGATCATGATCTCGGTGGTGATTTGACGGGAGATCTCCTGTGTCGCTTCGTCGAGAAGACGCTTCACGTCCTCGATGCCGACAGCCAGGATCTCGGCCGCTTCGGAAAAGGAAAAGCCTTCCACGGAGACCAGAAGGAAGGCGTGGCGCGCCTGCGTCGGCACGGCGGACAGATTGGCGACCGCTTTCTTCTCCCAGGCGAAGGGCGAAATGGCCTGCGGCACGTCGACCTGAGCCGACTTGAGGATGCGGACAAAAAGCTTATACAGCGCCACACGGTCCGACGACGCTTCCGGGAAGATACTGAGATCGGCGATCAACGCCTCGAGCGTCGCGACGACGACGAATGCATCGCCGGAGGTCTGAGATCCGGTGATCGCGCGCGAGTAACGGCGCAGGAACGGCAAATGGGCGGCCACGCGCTCGGTCAAGGTCATTCAGATGTTCTCCCCTTCTTGGATTCTGCTGACGCATTGGTAAATGCGAAGATAAGCAAAAGGTTCCGCGACTGTAAGTCGTCGCGATTAATTTATATCGTTCCTCGGCGACGCTCTGCCGGCGGTTCGCCATGAACCCGGCGCGCCGCAAAGAAAGCGCCAGCCGCGCACACGGCCAATATGGCCCATGGGTTCTTACGCATGAGGCCGGGCATAAGACCAAGCGCGAGGTCCACCTCCGATACCGGACGGATGGGAGCCTGTCGGATCACGACCCTGCGACGGCGCATCGTCATGGCGAGGAGGCCGACGATGGAGATGGCGATCAACACCGAGCCTGCGAACAACCAGCCGACCACCACGCCGTAGATATCGGATATGGCGATGGACGCTGCTGCCAGCAAAAAGCCAGACCGACCGCCAGCAATAAGGCGAAGGCTAGAAAAAGCCCTGCGCGCGCCGCAGCCCGACTGGCGCCATTCGCCAGATTACGCCCCGCCAGCGTGATGAAGTGTTGCATGCTCAGCCTCTGCGGGTCAGGAGAGCCGCGAGATAGCCGAGGCCGAGCGCCAGACCCACCGCCTGGAAAGGGCGAGCGCGTATTTCATCCTCCACGTCCCGGCCGAGAGAATAGGCTTCTTCACGGGCGTCGTTGAAAGCGCGGCGCGAAGCGGCGGCGGCATCGGCAGCCATGCGCTCGGCGCCGTCTCGGTAGGATTCCGCCTTTGCCGCGCCAAAGGCTGTCAGGGTCTTGGTCAACTCGGCGAGATCGCGCTTGAGATCGCCGATCTGCGCTTCGAGATCCTCGACGGTCGGCGCGTTTTTCTCATTCGCTTCGGAAAAAGCCATGATGTCATCCCTTCTGATGTAAAGACCCGCGCGGCCTCGACCGCACTCGCTCCGGAAAATGCACGGACGGGGAAAAAGTTCCCGAAAATAAAAAGGAGAGAACCATTCCGGCGGGAGGAAAGGTTCTCTCCTTTACGCGTCTGGCGCCTTCGGGGGGATGAAGGGGCGGATCCGGCGCCAGCTTCCGAATGGAGAGGAGGGGGCTCTGCATTCGACATCGGCAAAACGCCGCGTTCGACGTTTGGTTCCGCCAACATGGCTGAAACCTCGATTTTTCGCGTAATCCGGAACCGAGCAACATGCATGGGGTTACAAAATCGCGGAGACCTTCGGCGGCTTTGGACACCGTGTCACCGCCATCCTGGCGCAAAGTCCCCTCTGTTGCGCCGACGAACATCCGGACCGGGCGAAGTCGCGTAACAGATCTTCAAAAGGAGTTGAGCATGAAAGCAATGAAATGGCTTTTGGCGGGACTATCCGCCCTGCTGATCTCGGACGGCGCGACGGTCGCTTCGGAAAATGCCGGAAGCAAGGAAGCGACGAGCGACCTTCCCTTTTCCGCCACAGACGTCGCCGTCTTCGACACGCCTTGGGCTCTCGCTTTTCTCGACGAAGATGAGATGCTGGTGACGGAAAAAGGCGGGCGGATATGGCTCGTCACGACAGGCGGCGACAAAGTGCCGGTCGAGGGTGTTCCGGACGTGGTCTATCGCGGCCAACTCGGTTTGCTGGATGTCGCGCCCGCCCCGGACTTCGCCACGTCCGGGCTGGTCTATCTGACATATGTCGAACCGAACGCCGCGAGCGGATCTCTGGCGCTGGCGCGGGCGTCGCTGGCTCGCGGCGACGGTGAAGTCTCTCTCCAAAATTTCGACGTTGTCTGGCGTGACGACGCTTTACCCGGCGGCGGTCAGGCCGGCGGGGTGATCGCTTTCGCGCCTGACGGACGACATATATTCTTGACGGTGGGCGATCGGATGCGCCCGAAGCGCGCCCAAGATTTGTCGACGCCGCAGGGCAGCATCATCAGGCTCACGCTCGACGGCGAGCCTGCGCCGGGCAATCCCTTCGAGGCCCGCAGTCAGGCGCGACCGGAGATCTGGAGCTTCGGGCACCGCAATCCCTATGGTCTCGCCTTTGCCCCCAACGGACAACTCTGGGCCCATGAAATGGGCCCTCGCGGCGGAGACGAACTCAACCGCATCGAAGCGGGCGGCAATTACGGCTGGCCGCTTGTTTCCAATGGAGATCAATACAGCGGCGCGTCGATTCCGAGGCATTCGACGCGTCCCGACCTCACCGCGCCCTCGCTCTACTGGAACCCGGTGATCGCGCCGGCGGGGCTCGCTTTCTATACAGGCACGCGGTTTGCCGGTTGGAAAGACTCAGCGTTGATCGGAGGACTTGCCGGACTGAGCCTCAGCCGTATAACATTCGATCCGAGCGGCGCCGCGCATGAGGCGGACCGTTGGGACATGGAGGCGCGCATCCGCGACGTCGCGGTCGACCCTGACGGCTATGTTTGGGTGATCGAAGATGACGCCGAGGGACGACTGAGGCGTTTGGAGCCGAAATAGCCATTCAGTCGTTTAATTCTACGCCGGCATGGAACCAATGTCCGCCGAGGGCGTTCCCGCGAAGACCAGACGACAATCAGCGCAACCATGCGAGCCCGCACATATGAACCATGATGAATCAAACGGAATGGGGGATCCCGGCGTGCCGGGTCCGTTCGGCGAGATCCCCAAGAAGCTCAAGGAGTATTACGACTCCCTGCAGGAAGAAGCCATTCCGGCCCGCTTTCTCGACTTGCTCGAACAGCTGGACAAGGCGGAGCGTGTCCACGCCGCCGGCAAACAGTCCCTCCTGACTGGGGAAAGCTGATCATGACGCAAGACGAAGACAGCATCGAAAGAGATTTCAAGCGTACGATGCTCGCTTGCCTCGGCAGCTTGCGCGCTTTCGGCGTCTCGCTCACCGGCCGCCACGATCGAGCTGACGATCTCGTCCAGGACACGATCATGAAGGCTTGGGCCAAGAAGAGCTCGTTTGAGCCGGGCACCAATATGAAGGCCTGGCTGTTCACTATCCTGCGCAACGAGTTCTACAGCCAGATTCGCAAGAGCGGTCGCGAAATCCAGGATTCGGACGGCTTTTACACCGAACAGCTGTCGACCCATCCGGGACAGTATGGCGCGTTGGATCTGCAGGACTTCAAGGCGGCGCTCGAAAAGCTGCCCGACGACCAGCGTGAGGCGATCATTCTCATCGGCGCCTCCGGCTTCTCCTACGAGGAAGCGGCCGAGATTTGCCAATGCGCCATCGGCACGATCAAGAGCCGCGTCAACCGCGCGCGCAATCGGCTTGCCGAATTGCTGGCGGTGGAAGGGGACCGCGAATATGGTCCGGACTCCAGAGCACTCGCCGTGACGGGCCGCACCTTCGTGGGGTGATCCGGCCAGAACCGTACAACGACGCCGCCGGTTTCGCGACCGGCGGCTTTTTCATATGTACATGTCTCGAAGAGTGGCCTGCCCGGCAGGCGGAAACTACTGTCAGGGGATGGTCAGGCTGACCTCGGCGCGCGTTCCGCGCTCGCGCGGGACATAGCGGATGCCGCCGCCGACGGCTCGCGCCATGGAGGCGACGATTCGCGATCCCAGCCCGGTGCCCTGCGCCGGCTGAGACATCTCGATGCCGCGGCCGTCGTCCTCGACGACCAGAAGGGCTTCGCTGTCGTTGAGGCGGGTCAGCTCGACGCGGATCTCGCCGTCTTCCTCTTCGGGATAAGCGTATTTGATCGCGTTGGTCAGCAGTTCGGTGACGATCATGCCGGTCGAGACGGCGCGATCGGAGGGGAAGATCACGCTTTCGAAATGTGAGCGGATATTGGACTTGCGCCGGTCCTTGGCCATGGTCTCGGCCAGTTCCGAAATCAGCGTCGAGAGGTAGCGGCTCATCTCCACCTCGCGCACATCGTCGGACGTATACAGGCTGCGATGCATGCCCGCGATGGCCGAGATCCGCGCCTGCGTCTCCGACAGCGCATGACGAACTTCATCGCTTTCGCTGGCCGAAACCTGGAGACGGATGAGAGCGGCGACCAGCGCAAGGCTGTTGGCGACGCGATGATTGACTTCGGCGAGCAGAATTTCCGCCCGTTCCTTGCCGAGCCGGATCTCCTGCTCCGCCTCCTCGCGCGCAGCGCGGAGTTCTGCGTTTTCCAGCGCCTGCTGGAGCGCATTGCCGAGCAGCGGCCAGAAATCGTCGCCGACCGTCTTGATGACATAGTCGGCCGCGCCGGCTTTCAGAGCGTCGACGGCGATGGTCGCCTCGCTTGAGCCCGTGACGTAGACGACCGGCAACACGACCCCCTGCTCGTCGAGACGACGCATGAAATCCAGTCCGGTCGACCCCTGCAGGTAGTGATCGAGCACGATGGCGTGGAAATCTCCCTGCGCCAGGCGCTCCAGGCCCTGCACGGCGTCCTGGGCATGCTCGGCCTCGTATCCGAGGCGCCCGAGCGACTTCTGGGCTAGGCGGAAAAGCGCATAGTCGTCATCGATATAGAGGATCTTTTTCGCCATCGCCGGGTCGCTTTCAGGGAATTTGCATCACGGAAAAAAACAGCCCCAGCTGCCGGATGGCGTGCGCGAAGCTGTCATAGTCCACCGGCTTGGTGATGTAGACATTGGCGCCGAGATCGTAGCAGCGCTGGATTTCTCGTTCGTCATCGGTGGTAGTGAGGATGATCACCGGCAGACGCTTGGTGTGCGGATTGGCTTTGACCTTTTCGAGAATATCGATACCGGACATGTCGGGCAGGTTGAGGTCCAGTAAAATCAGCAGATACCGCCCCTCGCTCACCGACCCGGAGCGATCTTCGCCCAATATGAAGTCGAGCGCGGAATTGCCGTTTGCGAAAGGAATGATTTCATTGTTGACGCCCGCGCGCCGAACATTCTTTTCGATCAGGCGCGCATGGCCCTCATCGTCTTCGACCATCACGATCGTTACTTCTTTGCCTGCCGCCATCATTCGCTGATACTCCCTACAAAACGACTGAGATCCGAAGGCATCCGGATCATGAATGTCGAGCCCTTGCCCCGTTCCGATTTCAACTGGATGTCGCCGCCCATATTGCGCACGAGCGAACGGACATGCGCCAGGCCGATCCCCTCGCCCGGCTTGTCCTGCACGCCCGAGCGGCGGAACAATTCGAAGACGCGTTCATGATCCTCCGGCGCGATGCCGCGGCCGTTGTCGCTCACGTCGATGCCGACCGTGAAGGCGTTGACGCGGAAGGCGCGCACCGAAAGACGCAGAGGCCGCTCCGGCTCGCGATACTTGACCGCATTGTCGAGCAGATTTCCCAATGCCTGCTCGAGCGAGAAGCGGTCGGTGACGATGGTCTTCACATCGACCTTGATGCTGACCTCGCCGCTGGCTTCGAGCACCTGATGCTGGATCGCGGCGGCGTTGTGCTGAACGAGTTGCGCGACATCGATCCGCTCCGGCTTCAACTGCCGGCGTCCGTCGCGCGAAATCTTGAGAATCGCGTTGATCAACTCGTCCATCTTGCGCGTGGAAGAGCGGATGAAGCCTATGGCCTCGGGCAGATCCTCCTCGACGGCCAGCACCGTATCGGCCCGCGCCGTCTCGGGAGCGGAACCCGCCTCACCCTTGAAATAGGCCTGGATGGTCTTCAGCGCATTGTCCAGTTCGCTGGTGAAGCCCATGATGTTGACCAGCGGCGCCCGGAGATCGTGGGTGACGATATAGGCGAATCGCTGAATCTCCTGATTGGCCTGGATCAGGTCTTCGGTGCGTTCACGCACCCGCTGCTCCAGACCGGCGTTCAGTCCTTCCAGTTCACGTCGCGCCGCCAGAATCTCGCGAACATAACGGCGGATGATCAGAAAAAGATGACGAAGACGGCCAGGACGGCGATGACGCCCGCGATCGTCGCCATTCGAAGCCCCATGGCGAGATTGAGATGGCTTTGCAGTTGCAGGGCGATCTGCCGATCGGCCTCGGCGATGACGCCGCCGAGCGTTTCGCGGATATCGTTCATCAGCGACAGGCCGACCTGGTTTCTCACCATGTCGAGCGCATCGTCGCGACGGCCGGATTGTGCGAGCGACAGAGTCGCCTTCAACTCGGTCAGCTTCTGCGTGATGACCCGGCGCAGCGACTCGACATCGATTTCGGAGAAGCGGCTGCCGCTGATCGATGCCTCCAGAGCATCTTCGCGGCGCGATATCTCGTCGATGGAATCACGGTAGGGCTGCAGGAATGTCGGCTCCATGGTCAGCAGGAAACCGCGCTGGCCGCTTTCGGAATCCTGGATGGCCAGGAGAAGATCCGCCGCCGCGCTGCGGACCATGCGCGCTTCCGCGGCGCCGGCGACATATTGTTGCGTCTTGTAGACGAGATAGATTATCCCCGAAACGATCCCGACGAGGATGAAGGCGCTCGCCACCAGAGCGATGAACGTCGATCGGATCAACGACTGCTGTTGGTCGGACATTCAGGCGCCGCTCCCGCGCGATGCCGCCGCCGACCCGCTCGTCGGCGCTGCATGGGCGACTGCCGCCGCCTTTGCCAAAACCATATGCCCCTCTCACACTTCACCCGTGTCGACCACATTCAACGCGCGCGGAGGGAAGGTTCCAAAAATTCGCGAAAAAATTCAGCCGACCTCGTCGAGGCGCTGTAGCGGCATCCAACTGCGCGCCTTGAGGAAGGGGAGCAGATCGGCGGGGCTCATGGGGCGGGCAAGGGCGTAACCTTGCAGATAGTGGCAACCGAGGTCGCGCAGGATGTCCGCATGCTCCATGGTCTCCACCCCTTCGGCGACGATCTCGATGCCGCGCGAGCGGCCGATATCGATGATCGACCGCACCAATTGCTGCTGAGCCTTCGATTCCACGATCGGCTGGATGAGTTGCCGGTCGATCTTGAGCCGCCGTGGCGTCAGCTTCAGGAGAGTGACGATCGACGCATAGCCGGTGCCGAAATCGTCGATCTCGATGTCGATGCCGAGAGCGCGGATCTTCTCGATCTGCGGCACGAGCTCGCCGTCGTGACCGTCGAAGGAGATGGATTCCAGGAGTTCGAAAGACAGGGAGCCCGGCAGGATCGGCAATGCGGCCAGCCGTTCGATGAGACCCTCCTCGCGCAAACGCTGGGCGGAGATGTTGACCGACACCTTCTGCACCGGCATGCCGGCGAGCTTCAGGCGGTTGAGCTGCATCAGGGCCTGGTTGAGTATGATCTCGTCGATCGCAGCCAGGACCTTGAGGTTTTCGGCGATCTTGAGAAACGCGTCTGCCCCGAGCAGACCTTTGACCGGATGATCCCAGCGCGCCAGCGCTTCCAGCCCGACGACTTCCAGCGTCGCGGCGTCGAATTGCGGCTGGAAGAAGGAGATGAATTCGTTCTGCTCGAGCCCGCGCAAAATGTCGTCAGCCGTCTTCTTCGTGTGGACGGCGTTGAGCCGAAGCGTCTCGTTGAAGCGTTCGACGCGATTGCGGCCCCGTCTTTTAGCCTCGTAGAGAGCGATGTCGGCGTCGACGAGCAGTTGCTCCACAGGTTCCGAAGCATCCGTGCGCGAAGCGATGCCGATGCTGGCGCCCACGCGGCATTCGTGGCCCTCGTAATCGACAGGCTTGCTCAGGGCTTCGACGAGCCGGCTCGCCATGTCGGAATGCTCCTCGGCCGAGCCCGGCATGCGCGAAACCACGACGAATTCATCGCCGCCGATGCGGGCGACGAAATCGCTGCCGCGGACATTGAGTTTCAGCGCCTGGGCGGCGTGCTTGAGGATCACGTCGCCCGCGGCGTGACCGAGCGTATCGTTGATGTCCTTGAAGCGATCGAGATCGATATGCAGGACCGTGACGTCCATTTCGCCACCGGCGTCTTCCATATCGGCGAGGATCTGATCGAGATAACGTCTGTTCGGAAGGCCAGTGAGCGCGTCGTGCAGCGCAGCGTTCTCCATGCGGAGATGCGCCTTTTCGAGTTCGCGATGCTGATCTTCGGCTTGGCGCTTGGCGCGCCGGAGATCGGCCTGCAGGCGTATGTCTTGGGTGACGTCCCAGTTGACGCCGACGATCTTCTTGCGTCCCTTGCCATCCAGGTAGGCGTTGCCGATCGCGCGGATGAAGCGGATAGCGCCGTCTTTGCCGACGACGCGGAATTCGCTGCGATATTCTCCGCCGTTCGTCACCACTTCGGTGAATTCGCGCTGCGCCTGCGCAAAATCGGCAGGATGCAGCGTGTCCTTCCAGTCCTCGTAGGTGGCGGTGCGCGCATCCGGCGGCAATCCATAGAGCACCTTCATGCGTTCGTCCCAGACGAGCAGGTTGGCCGCGGGATCGAACTCCCACACGCCGATCTGCGACGTCTCGAGCGCCACCTGCAGGCGGCGAGAGAGAAGCCTCATCGCTTCTTCACGTTCGTGGATCGCCACCAGGTTGCGCTGCCGCTCCTGCATCAGTCGCCCGGCCCAGACCATCGGCAACACAACGATCGTCTCGGCGAGCAACAGTTGAAGGCGAAACAGCCAGACATCGGCGAGCGAGAGGCCGAAGCCGGATTTCGGGGCGGCGGAAATGATCCATGTTTCGCGCCCTACGTCCAGAGTCACCGACACACGGTCGGCGGACAACAGTGTCTCGTCTCCAAAAAAATGGTCCAGCTGCAACCCGTCCTCGGTCCGCGCGCCGATAGCCAGTCGGTCGGTATTCTGCGCGTCCAAGAGGCCGCTGCGCTCATACAGCGCGGCTAGATTGACCACGGAAGATAAAATGCCCCAGAACTCACGCCTGCCATTCTCCATCGGCAGGAAGACCGGCAGTCGGATGATGAGGGCCTCACCACCCTGAACCAGCTTGACAGGTCCGGTGATGACGGGAGCGCCACTGTCGCGCGCCGTCAGCACGGCGTCGCGTTGAGACGGAAGTTTCATGTAATCGAGGCCGATGACGGCGGTGTTCGGCGCATAGGGGTGAACCATGCGCACCACCAAACCAGGCGCAGCGGCGACGTTTATGATCTGGGACTGACCCTGGATCACCTGCGCCGCGATTTCGGAGAATTGCGCCTGCTGCATGGCGGGAAGCGCTTCTATGGTGGCGACGAGACCGCGCATCAGATGCAAATTGCCGCGGATATCGCTGTCGAGCCTGGAAGCGATCTGATTCAGGCGATCCAGGGAGGCGAGACGCTTTTGCTGATAGGCAGAGGATTGGTGCAGCCAGTCGGCGTAAACCAAGATGCCAACCATCGCCACGATAGCCACGAGAGCCGGCACATAGTGGAGAGACAAGAAGCCGAGAAGCCTTCTTCGTCTCCGAGTGGAATCCGCCGCCCCGTCAGACATTCCTTGTTACGCCCTTACAAATATACGGTATTTTGCCCCATTTGATCTCAGGTGTAACTTTGCCGTCTTAACAAGGGATTTCGACGCACTCCTAGATTTTGACTGGCGTGGAATGAGGGGAAACAAGGTTAAGTTTTACCGCCCGATCAGAGAACCAGCCTATACACATGGGTCGACTTGTCGATGACGGGCGCACGGTCCGGGTCCGGCCAGTTCATCGTATCGGACGGCACCCAACCGCGCTGGCCATCTGCGATGACCTCACACCAGCCGGTGTCGCGTTCGCAGCCGATCACCTTCAACCCCTGCCCCCAGGCGATCAAACCGATGCGCGGAAAATCCATGGAAGGGCCGCCATAGAGACGCATGGAATTCTTGGCGAGAGCGATGTCCTCTGCAAGCGCTGCAGACGGGGCGCCGATTGCGACGGCAAGCAAGATCGCGGACAGGATCTTCATTTTCCTATCTCCTGAAGCCCGAGTTTTTCAGGCGGTTGAGGTGAATTCTTCGCTGGGGAAATGCGGCGACGGCAGGAAGGTTCCGCGGCTTGACAGACTCACGAGGACGTGATCGGGCATACGGAAGCCTCGATCGGGAACTCTTGCGCGAACCGGGCTTTTGTCTGACAGTGCGCCGAAGGGAGCCCGACATGACGACAGACGATCAAGACATCGCCGACAGCAAACTGACGCGTTCGAAGCGTCGCTGGGCCGAGGAAGGAAAGTTCCTGACCGGCCGGATCTCCAGGCCCGAAGCCGAGCGCCTGCCGCCCGGTCAGCACCTCGTCAAAAACTGGCCGGTGCTGGATCTTGGCCAACAGCCGGAAATCCGGCTCGACAGTTGGAGACTGGATATCCGCGGCCTCGTCGACAGCCCCGTGACCCTGTCCTGGAAGAGTTTTCTTGCGCTCGACCAGTCGGAAAGCAGGAGCGACATCCATTGTGTGACGACGTGGTCGCGATACGACAACGACTGGCACGGCGTGCTGACGCGCGACCTTCTGGACGCGGCGCCGCCCAAGGCGGAGGCGACGCATGTCATGCTGACCAGCTATGACGGCTATACGACCAACCTGCCGCTCGAGGATTTCGCTTCAGAGGACGCGATCCTCGCGACGCACTGGCAGGGGGAGCCGATCACCACCGAGCATGGGGGCCCTGCGACTGGTCGTGCCGCATCTCTATTTCTGGAAAAGCGCCAAATGGCTGAACCGCGTCGAGTATATCGACGGAGATAAGGCAGGCTTCTGGGAGCGCAACGGCTACCACATGCGCGGAGATCCGTGGCGCGAGGAGCGCTATTCCGACGATTGAGGCTCAGATGCGCCGGGCGACGGCGAACAGGCCGAGCCCTGCCAGAATCATGCCGCCGCCCCACCAGATCCAGCTGCGATCATTGATCATGAAGCTCTGCTCGGGATAGGGAAACAACCCGCTTCCCTGTCCCATCCAGATCAGGCCCATCAAGGCGATCAGCAGGCCTGCGCCCATCAAAATCTTGCGCGTCATTCGACACCTCCGCTTTTAACATCCTACGCGTTTTCCCCGCCGGCGGCTCACCTTTTCGCGGTCGTCGGACGTTAGCGGAGGAAAGCGCGGAAGCGGCGCAAAGATATGGCGAACAGCACGCCGCCGATGGCGATCAGCGCCAGAAACTGAGGCCAGACCACTGAAAGACCGGCGCCCCGAAAGAGGATCGCCTGACCAAGCATGACGAAATGCGTGGTCGGCGCCGCCAGCATGATGTCCTGAATGATCATCGGCATGCTTTCGCGCGGCGTCACCCCGCCCGAGAGAACCTGGAGCGGGATCATCACCAGCATCAGCAGCATTCCGAATTGCGGCATCGAGCCGGCGGTGGTGGCGAGAAAGATGCCGAGCGATGTCGTGGCGAAGAGATGCAGCGCCACGCCGGCAAGAAACAGCCCGAGCGACCCCTGGATCGGCACGTCGAGAAGACCATTGATGACGACGGTGATCGAGAAGGCGGACGCGACGAGGACCGCAAGCCCCATCGACCAGATCTTGCTCAGCATGATTTCCGTGCTGGTCACCGGCATCACCAGGAGATGCTCCACCGTGCCGTGTTCGCGCTCGCGGATCAGGGCCGCGCCGGTCAAGACGATGGCCAGCATGGTGATGGAAGTGATCAGATTGACGATGGCGCCGAACCACATCGAGTCGCGCTGTGGATTGAAGCGGTTGCGCATCACGAGATCCGGGCCGACCCTCGCCGAACCGCGACTGTGATCGACGAATTCGTTGATCTCGGAGTTTACGATCGACTGGATGTAGCCATTGCCGCTGAAGGCCTGCGTCATGCGCGTAGCGTCGACGTTGAGCTGCAGCGTCGGCTGGCGGCCGGCCAGCAAGTCGCGCTGAAAATCGGTGGGGATGTCGAGCGCGAAAGTGTCGAGACCGGCGTCCATGCGTCGGTCCATCTCGGAAATATCAATCAGCTTCGGCGTCGTGAAATAAGGGGGATAAAAGGCGGTTTCGATGCGCCCCGACAAAGGCGATCGGTCCTCGTCGACGATGGCGATGGCGGCGTGATTGAGCGCGTCCGGCATGGCGCGGGAGGCCGTATAGACCGATATGGTGAAGGAATAGACGATCAAAATCATCAGCATCGTATCCCGGAAGAGGCCGCGGATTTCCTTGACGCCGAGAATGTAGATATTCGCGAGCCGCATGGGTCATTTTGCCTGTTTGTTGAGAAGACCGATGCTGAGCGCCATCAGCACGGGGATCGTCAGCAGGATCGGCCAGAAGGCGCCGGACAGGGCTTGAAAATCGAGCCCCTTGGAAAAGGCGCCGCGGGCGATGTTCATGAAATAGGTGGACGGATAGATCTCGCCGATGATCCGGGCGCTGCCCTGAAGCGAGGAGACCGGATCGATCATGCCGGAAAACTGGATGGCGGGAATAAGCGTCACGAGCGCGGTGGCGAAGACGGCGGCGATCTGGCTCGACATGAAGGTGGAAACGAACAGGCCCATGGCGGTGGTGGCTGAGACATAGATGAAGCCGCCCAGCACGAAGCCGACGAGGCTGCCCTTGAAGGGGACGCCGAACAGGAGAACGGCGACGACGCCCATCAACAGGCAGTTGAACATGCCGATGGCGATATACGGCGCCTGTTTGCCGAGCAGGAATTCCAGCCGCGTCGCCGGCGTCACATAGAGATTGACGATCGAGCCCAGTTCCTTTTCGCGCACCACCGACAGAGCCGTCAGCATGGCCGGTATCAGGATGAGCAAAAGCGCGATCACCGCGGGAACCATGGCAACGAGGCTCTTGATCCCGTGATTGTAGCGATATCGCGTCTCGATGGTGAAATAGTTCGACGTGGCGGCGTCGCCGAGGAGCAGGCGAGACTTGGCCGCCAGCCAGCTATTGTGGATGCCTTGGACATAGCCGGCCATGGTTTCTGCGCGGGACGGCATGGAGGCGTCGATCCAGGCGGCGACCGACACCGTGTCGCCGCGCAACACGTCGCGGCCGAAACCGGGCGGAATTTCGATCGCCAGGCTGATGTCGCCATTCTTCATGCGCCGGTCGAGATCGGCATAGTCGCGGATCGGCGACTTCTCGACGAAATAGCGCGAGCCCCTGATATCCAGCGCATAGTCGCGGCTGATGGAGGTGTCGTCGCGATCGAACACCGCAAAGGTAAGGTTCTCGACGTCGAGATTGATTCCATAGCCGATCACGAACATCAGGATCAGGCTGCCGAGCACGGCGAGCGTGGCGCGGATCGGGTCGCGCATCAGTTCCATGGCTTCGCGCTGGCTGTAGCTCAGGAGCCGCCGGGGGTCGAAGGCCCGGCGTTTCGGCATTTGAAAGACCGCTCTCGGTTGCGCCACAGGCTCGGGCGCTTCGGTTTTCGGCGCATTGCCGCTCGCGTCCTCCAAATAGGCGATGAAGGCTGTTTCCAGATCGGCGGCGCCCCGGCGTCGCATGATTTCCGCGGGCGTATCGCTGACCAGCACCTTGCCGCCATGCATCAGCGAAACGCGGTCGCAGCGGGCCGCCTCGTTCATGAAATGGGTGGAGATGAAGATCGTGACATTGTCGCGGCGCGACAGATCGGCCAGCACCCGCCAGAAATCGTCGCGCGCCACCGGATCGACGCCGGAGGTCGGCTCGTCGAGGATCAGGATTTCCGGACGATGGATCAGCGCCACCGCGAGCGAGAGGCGCTGGCGCACGCCGAGCGGCAAGCCGTCCGGCAAGTCGTCCATGATGGCGTCGAGGCCGAAGCGCCCGGCGAGTTCGACGATGCGCGGCTGGATGGTCTCTGCCGGCAAATGAAACAGACGCGCATGCAATTCGAGGTTCTGCCGGACGCTCAGTTCGGTATAGAGCGAGAAAGCCTGCGACATGTAACCGACCCGGCCGCGCGCCTCCATGTCGCCGGCGTCGATCTCGCGGCCGAACAGCCGCGCTTTTCCCTCGGTGGCCGGCAGAAGGCCGGTCAGCATCTTCATGGTCGTGCTCTTGCCGCAGCCGTTGGAGCCGAGAAAGCCGAAGATCTCGCCCCGCGGGATCGCGAAGCTGACATCGCTGACGGCGGTGAAATCGCCGAAGCGCATGGTCAGATGTTCCGCCTCGATGGCGAGGTCGCCGTCCGCGTTCTTGCGCGGCGGGATCGAGACGGGTTGGTGGCCACGACCGACCTCTTGGGGCAGTAGCGCAATGAAGGCTTCGTCGAGATCACGCGTTCCGGTGCGCGCCAGGATATCCGCCGGCGCGCCCTCTGCCAGAACCTTGCCGGCGTTCATCGCCACCAGCCAGTCGAAGCCTGCGGCCTCTTCCATATAGGCAGTGGCCACCAGCACGCTCATATTTGGCCGACCGGCGCGGATGACGTCGATCATCTGCCAGAACTGCCGGCGCGACAGGGGATCGACGCCGGTGGTCGGCTCGTCGAGGATCAGGAGATCGGGATCATGCACCAGCGCGCAGCACAGGCCGAGCTTCTGTTTCATGCCGCCCGACAGTTTTTCGGCAGGGCGATCGACGAAAGGATGCAAGCCGGTGCGTGTCACGAGATCGACGATCCGCGCCTTGCGCTCGGCCCCGCCCTGACCGAACAGCCGCCCGAAGAAATCGATATTCTCGTAGACCGACAGGGTCGGATAGAGGTTCTTGCCGAGGCCCTGCGGCATATAGGCGATGCGCGGGCAGAGATCGGCGCGAACCGACGGCCTGCCCATATCGCCGCCCAGCACCGTGACGGAGCCCGACTGGATGGCGCGCGCGCCGGAGATCAGCGACATCAGGCTGGATTTGCCGACGCCGTCAGGCCCGATCAGCCCTACCATGCGCCCGACGGGAATATCGAGCGTGACGTCATCCAGCGCCTGGGTCTGACCATAAGTGAGGCTGACGCCGGAGAGGCGGATCACGGGCTCCTCGGCCGAGGTCATTTGACGAGACCCTTATCGAGATCGGCGGGCCAGGCGACGGTTTTGTCGAGCCGAACATAAGCCACGCCCGGCAATCCGGTCTTCACATAGGAGATATATTTGCGCAGCAGGTCCGGCGAGATATGCGCGCGGACGCGGAACATCAGCTTCTGCCGTTCCTCCTCTGTCTCCACCGTCTTCGGCGTAAACTGCGCGACGTCGGAGACAAAGGAGACTGTCGCGGGAATGACGTATTGCGGGGCAGCATCGAGAACCAACCTGGCTTCCGCGCCGAGCGCCAGCTTGCCCGCCAGTTCGGATGGCAAAAAGAACGTCATGTAGACGTCGGTGAGATCGACCATGTTGACGACACGGCCGCCGCTGGCCACGACCTCGCCGGGCTCGGCGACGACGTATTGAACGCGACCGTCGCGCGGCGCCTTCAACACGCCGTCGCGGATCTGGGTATCGACGGAATCGATCGCAGCGCGGCCTGCGTCTACAGCAGCTTCAGCATCCACCACCAGGGCGCGCGCTGCGCCGATGGCGGCGTCGGCGGCCGCCACGGATGCTTCGGCGGCCGCGAGGGCGGCGCGAGCGCCAGCCGCGGTCGCCCGGTCGTCGTCGAGCACCTGCAGCGCCACGGTGTTGGTCTGAGTCAGTTTTTCCGAGCGGGCGAGGCGTTTTGCGGCGGCGTCCAGTTGCGCCTGGCGCTGGGCGACCGTGGCCTCATACGCGCGCTTTTCCGCAAGCCGCTGTTGGACCTGGCTTTTGGCCGTATCGACGCCGATCACGGCGCGGCGGAGATCCGCCTCTGCCTGGCGCTTCTGGGCTTCGAGTTGTTGGGTGTCGATCCGCGCCAGGATCTGGTCGAGATGGACGAAATCGCCCTCCTTGACCTCCAGGCTCGCGACACGCCCGGCGCTCTTGGCCGCGACATCGATCTCCACCGCTTCGATGCGACCATTTCCGGCGGCGACGCCGTCCGGCAACCCGTCTCCGGCATAGGTCTTGTAGCCGTAATAGCCGAATCCCGCCGCCAACGCAGCCGCAATCAGAAACGGCGTCATCCTCGAGGTCGCCATGATCATGCCCTTTCTGGCGTGAGATCGGCCTGCGCTCGTCGGCTTGCAGCTTTGACGCTGAGCTCATGCACGTGCCGGCACAACACCTCCGTGAATGTGGGGTCCCGCCTCTGGATGCCTGGCAAAAGGCCTCCGGCAGGGTGAGAGGGAGACTAGGGTGGGGCGGCGCTTCGGCCATGACATAAATCAAGCGCCGTGCAGTCGAGTTTGGACAAATGCGATCAAACGCCGCTGCGTCCCCGTCCGGAAGGTGAATGCCGGCTGAACGGCCGGTTCAGCCCCGGTTCGGAGGTCGCGTGTTTTACTCGGCTCAAGATCGGGGCGTCACGGGAGCCGGACCATGCAGACCTATTTCTTCGACATTCACTGGAACGGCGAGATGCTCCAGGACGAAGATGGCGCTGCGCATTTCGACGAGGGCTCGGCGCTCTACTACGCCCGCGTGATCGCCAACCGGCTGGCGCGCGGGGCCGACGAAGCGGCGATCCGCATACATATCCGCACCGTCGACGGTCGCCCTTTCGCGATCGTCTCGCCCACGCCGCGCGGTCCCCTGCCCGTCAATCAGGCGCGGGTGCGCGCGATCGTCGAACGCGATCTCGATCGCAGGCGTATGGCGGAGGTCGCCGCGGCATGACGGCAATCAACCGGCCGGTGGTCCGGCGCGGCGGGCCGGAGCGCGCAGCACCGCAATCGCCGTCAGCGCCGCCGCCGACGCCATGAGTAAAATCGTGGCGAACTTGCCGAAGCGCTGCCAGAGATAAGCGCCGACGGCGCTCCAGTCCGGGACTACCGGTGACGCCGTGTTGAAGCCTTCGGCGCTGAATTCGCATTGGATGAGCGCGGCGCCCGCCAGCGTCATATCGCGGTCGATGCGAGCCACAAGTTCGCCCGCCATCGGCTGCGCGGCCGGCAAGTCACGAAGCTTGAACAGCATCGTCTTGACGCCCGCAAGTTCGGCATGAGCGCATTCATTGAGCGGGTTCGCCTCGTCGGTGACGCTTCCCGGCACCAGGCCCCAGGCGCAATTGGCCGATTGCAGGCCGGTGAACATCACCAGCGCCCTGATATCGGCGTCGCCTTGCCCGGTCTCCTCGGCGAGTTTCATGACATCGCTGCGATAGCGTGACAGCACCGCCATCTCGCCATGCGAGATGGCGGGGACCGGAACCCCGCTCGCATCGGCCGGCGCCCCGAACACATGCGCCTGCGACTCCGTCGCCAGACTGCCGGCAAACAGTATCAACGAGACCTGTCGCATCATCTGCATGTCCCCATTTTCTCCCACCTTGCGCCATTCAAGGCCCTCGATCAATCCGACAGCTTTCGCAACAGATATAGCAGCGCCACGCGCTCGGCCGGATTGAGCGGGGCCATGGTCTGTTCCGAAATCGCGGGCCCGCGCGGCAGCATGGCGGCGAGCAGGTCTTTCCCTTCGCTCGTCAAGGACATGACCACTTTGCGCCCGTCGCTTTCGTCGCGCAGCACCTGCAGAAGTCCCCGCGCCTGCAGGCGGTCGACGATGCCGCGAATGGTCGCCTGATCGATGGCCGTCGCCTCGACCAGATCGCGCTGCGAGCACGGCCCGCGATCCGACAGCGCGCAGAGGGTCACGAATTGCATCGAGGTCAGGTTCAGATCCTCGGCGAGGTTCTGGAAGATCGCCAGATGCCGCTGATAGGCGCGCCGCAGCAAGTGGCCGACCTGCCGGGTGACGACATAGACGTCGTCTCCCGTCTTCGCCGCCTGTGGTTCTTCTTGTGATCGCTCATCCATGCTCAGATCCTCGCCGTAGACAGAAGCCAGAGACCGAAGCCGGTATAGGCGATCATCAAGAGCGCGAATGGGGTTTCGATCAGCAGTGTTTTCCGCCGGTCTCGCGCGATCGCATCGAGCAGCGCATGCGCCAGGATGACTGCGACGACATGGCCGAGCGTGACCGCCAGCGTCTGCGCGACGAAGATCATTCGCACGGTGGAATAGACGTTCAGGAACGATGTGCTGACCTGATAATCCGACACGCCGAAAAGATCCCAGCCCCGATGGAAGGGATCGGAAGCGGCCACGATGAAATCCTGAAGGCCGACCATGGCGAGCGTCAGATAATGCGCCGCCTGAAAGCCAAGCGAAATCGGCAGAATGGAGAAGATCAGCCGACCGGCGACCTCTCCGAAGCGGCGCTCGCCGGCCGCGAGGCAGCCAAGCGCGATGCTGCCGAAATAGGCGGGCGCCAAAGCCAGGAAGGTCACAATGAGGCCGAAGCTGGACGACAGCGTCACTTCGCTTCTGCCGGGAAATTCCAGCGGATTGACGCCGATCGCGGTCAGCCAGACGAAGGTGGACGACAGTCCGTCGAAAGACACCGTCGACAGCGTGAGCAGCACGAAGAGAACGCCGCTCGGGCTCATCGCGTCGCGGCGGACCAATTGCAGTCCCGGCCAGGCGAAATACAGTCGCAAGCGCCCTGCGCGCCGCTCCCAGCCGAACGGAGCCAGCCGGCCGATGAGATCGAAGAATATGCCGAAGGGCTCCGCCCTGCCACCCCATTGCCGCGCGCCGAAAAGGAAAAAGCCCAGCGCATTGACGAGCCAATAGGCCGAAACGGCCATGGCGAGACGGCGGGGATCTTCGGGGTAGAGATAGACGAGTTCGAACCAGGCGAAAGCTGAAAATTGCAGGATAGCGATGGCGTAGCCTAGCCGCGCCGGCAGCGTGAACCGTCCCTCGATTGCCCGGTCTTTCGACAGGCTTCTTACAACAGCCAGGGGTCCGGTCCAGGGATTGACGAAAGACCAGAGCCTGCCAGCCACCCCATGGGCGAAGACGAGGCAGACCCAGAACACCGTCCAGACGAATGCCGGCAAGGGATTGTGCGCAGGATCGACACTGCCGAAAAACCCGCACGTCACCATGAAAGCGAGCAGCGCGAAGGACAGGAGGCTAGGAACAACTGACGAGAAACCCGGAAGCGGGCCAAGCCAAAGCCGATTTTCATGCAACATGCGCATAGGCGCAGCCGGCGCGAGCGCCAGGATCAGGAATGTCGCGGCCACCGCCAGCACGCCGGCGAGAATGAAATAGCCTGTCGGCAACAGCAGCACCAACCCGCCTTCGGAACTGTGCGCCGCGGCGCTGGTCGCCATCCCCGCCAACGCAGCGCCGATAAGAAGCGCGGCCGGGCGGAAGGGAGTTTGGGGGCATTGCCGCGCCGTCGTCATTCCCCCTCCCCTGGCCTCAATGTCCGATACCGAGATATTTCTTGAGGATCGACGCGTCGGCGCGGACATCCTCGATGCCAAATTCGGCCTTGACCTCGCCATGGTCCATGAAGGCGATCCGATCGGCCACGGGCAGAACCGCATCGATGCGTTGCTCCACCAAAAGAACGCCGACGCCCTCGTCGCGCAGTTTGACGACCACGTCGCGGATCTTGGCGATCATGCTCGGCATCAGGCCTTCGGTCGGTTCGTCGAGAATGATGATCTTCGGCTCGATGCAGAGCGCCCGGGCGATCGCCAACATGGTCTGCTCCCCGCCCGACAGCGTGCCGGACCGTTGACCCATGCGCTCTTCCAGCACCGGGAAATAGGACAGCGCCTTGGCGAGCGCCGTTGCGCCGCTCTTGCGAGCCATCAGGCCTATCTCCAGATTTTCCCGCACGGTGAGTTCCGCAAACAGCCGCCGGCCCTGCGGCACATAGCCGACGCCGTGGGCGGCGATCTGATGCGGCGGCAAATTGGCGAGATCCACGCCGTCGAGCTCGATACGGGCGACCTTTCTGGTCACCGCGCCCATGATGGCCTTGAGCGCCGTGGTCTTGCCGGCGCCGTTTCGACCGAGCAGACAAAGCACTTCGCCGGGCGCAACGGTGATGGAGAAGCCGCGCAACGCCTGGCTCTGCCCGTAAAATGCGTCCAGTCTATCGATGTTCAGCATCACGACCCCAGATAAGCGGCTTGGACTTCGGCATTGTCGCGGATTTCCTCGGGCGTTCCTTCCGCCAACGTCTGGCCGCGCGAGAGAACGGTGATGCGATCGGCGAGCGACATCACCACATGCATATTGTGTTCGATCAACAGCACGGTGGCGTCCTTGGCGATGCGACGCACCAAAGTGAGGAAGTTCTCTATCTCGAGGTCGGAAAGCCCCTGTGTCGGCTCGTCCAGGATCAGAAGCTTCGGTCGCAGCGCGACCCCCATGGCGATTTCCAGCAGACGCTGATGGCCATAGGCCATTTCTCCGGCAATCGCTTCCGCCCTATCCGCGAGACCGACGGCGTCGAGCGCGGCGCGCGTCTCGCTGTCGAAATCCGGCCTATCGCCGCGAAGACGCTTCAGTCGGCTCTGCACCGCCATGCGCACATTGTCGGCGACACTCATCGTCTTGTAGATATTGGTGATCTGGAAGGTGTAGGCGATGCCGCGCTCCACCCGACGAAAGGCCGGCAGCCCGGTCACGTCTTCGCCGGCAAATGTGATCGCGCCGGCCGTCGGGGTCGTCCGGCCCGACAGCAGGCTGACGAAGGTGGTCTTGCCGGCGCCGTTGGGGCCGATGATGGCGCGGATCTCGCCTGTATTCAGGGTGAAATCGACGTCGTCGACCGCCCTCAGGCCGCCATAATAGCGCTTGAGGCCGCGAGCTGTCAGCAGCGGCGTTACATTAGCCATGGCGCCCACCTTTCACGGATCGTTCCCAAGAGACCTTTGGGGAACCAGAGCACCAGCGCGATCAACACCACGCCGATGACGAGGAGATAGGCGCTGGTCAATTCGCTGAGCTTGTCGATCATCGTCACCATCAGCACCACGCCGACCAGCGGCCCGAGCAGGGTGCCCGCCCCGCCGAGCAAGGTAAACAAAAGAGCCTCGATCGAATACTGAAACGACGCGAAGGTCGAGCCGACATAGCCGAACAACAGCGCATAGGCTCCACCCGCCGCTCCTGACAGCAGACCGGACAAGACGAACATTTCCAGCTTGGCGGCAAAAATGTTGAAGCCCAGCATTTCCGTGCGCTCTTCGTTTTCACGCACGCCGATCGCCAGCCGTCCGCGCCCCCTTTGAGATAGAGAAACAGGATGACGAGCGAAACGGCCACCAGCAGGAAGGCGATGTTGTAGCGCGTCACCGCGTCGGCGAGGTTGACGTCGAAACCGGCAAGCGTGAAGCGCCGCTGCGCCTCGGGCACCGACAGGCCCTCCAGACCATTGGTGTAGGCGGAGAAATACAGGCTCGCCAGATAGAAGACCTGGGCGAACATCAACGTCACGATCATGAAAGACACGCGCGCGGTCCGAAGCGCGATCGCCCCGATGACCGCGGCCAGCGCGGCGGAGGCGACCAGCGCCGCGACGAAGGCGGCGGGCGCGTCCCAGCCGAGATGATAGGAGGCGAGGCCGGCGGCATAGAGGCCGCAACCGAAAAACATCGCATGCCCAAGGCTGAGCAGCCCGACATAGCCGAACAGGGCGTTGAAGCCGAGCGCGAAGACGCCCAGCACCATCATGCGCGTCGCCGTCAGAACATAATAATCCGACAGCACGAATTGCAGCAGGAACAGGCCGATCAGCGTGGCCGCCACAAGGGCGAAATTCTTGGCGAGGGCCCGGGTCATCGCGCCGCCTTTCCGAACAATCCATTCGGGCGGAAGACCAGAACCAGCGCCACGAGCAGGGTCGACACCATCTTGGCGAGCGTCGGAGAAAACATCATCGACATGATCCCGTCCGACAGACCGATCAGCACCGCGGCGACGACGGCGCCGGACATCGAGCCGAGCCCGCCGATGATGACAACGATGAACGAGAGAAGAAGCGGATCGGCTCCCATCAGATAATGGGCCTGCTGGATCGGCACCACCAGCACGCCGGCCAGCGCCGCCAGCATGGCGCCGAAGGCGAAGACGAAGGCCGAGACCCGATCGACGGGTATACCGAAGGCTTGCGCCGTTTCGCGGTCATATTGGGCGGCGCGCATGACCAGACCAAGCTTCGTCTTGCGCATCAGGACCCAGATGCCGGCCATGATCGCGATTGCAGCGACGATGACGAACAGCTTATAGCCGGAATAGCCAAACCAGGGCAGTCGGATGGTGAAATAGAAGGGCGGCTCCACTGGGCGGGCATCCGGTCCATAAAGGATCAGCACGCCCTGCTGGAGAATGTAGAGAAGGCCGATCGTTGCGACGATCGTCGCTTCCGGATTGTAATCCAGCCTTTTCAAGATGAGGCGATCGCTGAGATAGGCGACGGCGCCGACGAGCAAGGGACTCGCCACGAGAGCGACGATGAAGCCGAGGGCAGGATGGCCCGAGATCAGGCTCGCAGCGAACCAGGCGATCACGGCGCCGAGCATGACGAATTCGCCATGCGCGACGTTGACGATGCGCATGACGCCGAACACCAGCGACAGGCCGGCGGCCATGATCGTCAGCACGGCGGCCTGCACCAGGCCTTCCAGCGTGGCGAGAAGAAGATAGGGGCCCATTCCCATGAAGGGACCTTTCGGTCATGCGGCGACGCGCCCCGGCTGACCAGCGCCGCCGCCGCGATTGAACATCCGCCCCCGCCAAAGCGGAGGGCCTTGCGGGAAAGAGCGGTCAGAGCTCCATCTTGGTGTAGTCGACGGTCGTCTCGTAACGGCCGTCGTCGATGGACGTGGTGTGGACGACTTTGAGCTTGCCGCCCTCGACCTTGAAATATACTGCTTGCCGAAGGCCTGATGGGTCTTGCCATCGAAGATCTTGGCGCCCTGCGGTCGTTCCTTGCCTTCGGGCAGGTCGGTGATGGACTCCATCGCCACGACCAGGTCCTTCTTGCTTTCCGGTCCCTTGTAGTTGGCCATTTCCATCGCCTGCTTCATGGCGAACACCGTCTCCCAGCAGGAGAACATATGCGAATAGGTGGAAATATCCTTGGGGTCGGAGAGGCTGGCGCCATTGGCGTCGACGCCGACCTTTTCGCGGTAGAATTTGTCGAACTCGCTTTGGTCGGCTTGGGCGTAGCGCGGGCTGGCTTCCCAGAAATAGGTGCCGTCGAGGAATTCCAATTGCGGCGTGGCGAGATCGACCGCTTCGAGCGAGTCGATGAAGCCGAAAATCTGCGGGCGCTGGCTGCCGAGGTAATCGCCCATCTCCTTGACGAAGGTCAGAACGGCCGGGCCCACCATGACATGGTAGATGACTTCGGTTTCCGGCGGGATCTGCGGAAAATAGCGCGTGAAGGTGGTTTCGGTCGGCGGAATGGCGATGACCGAAATAACCTCGCCGCCCTGCGCCTTGATGGCGGCGGTGAAGAAATCGCGATGATTATGCCCGAAATTATAGTCGGGAATGAACATCGTCACCTTCTTGCCGAGGGTCGAGCTCATCCAGGGAGCCATGGCGTGCACCTGCGCTTGCACATCGGTGATGCCGGGCTGGAAAACATAGCGGTTCAGCGCGCCCGACGGCAGCAAGCTCGCCTCCGAGCAGATGAAATAGGGCATCTTCAATTCGCCGGCGCGGGGCGCGGCGGCGGCGACCACATGCGAGAAGAGATGGCCGAACACGGCGTCGACCTTGTAGTCGGTGGCGAATTTCTCGATCAGTTCGGTGCCGCGCTTGGGATCCGTGCCGTCATCCTCGACGATCAGCTCCACCTCACGGCCATTGATGCCGCCGCCCTCATTGACCAACTTGATCGCCGCCGCCGCCGTCCGCTCATACCAACGCCCATAGGAGGCGCCGATGCCTGTGCGGTGGATCGGCGCGCCGAACTTGATCTTGCCATCGGCGGCAAGCGCGGGCCGAAGCACCGCGGGACTGGCGAGCGCAAGCGCGGCCGCGCCGAATGTCTTCAATGCGTCGCGTCGGTTGATGGCGAATGTATGGGATTCCCTGCTCATGTTTAGTTCCCCTTGCTTCTGTTCTCATGCGGGTCGGAAGCTGCGCCGCCGGATCTTTGCGACCTCTTGCGGCTGTTTCTAGCGTATGCGCTTGATTACAGAGAAGGATAACAAAGCCCAAATTGTTTGCAAGAGAATATTTTGGGCAACCGTCAAGTAAATTCTTGTTTTATTTAACTATTTTGAGAAAAACAGGAAAAGGCCGCAGAGAGCCGCGACGCAGACATCTGATATTGAGCGCTCACGCTTAAAATGTCGATGTCCGGACTCACAGCCGCAAACGGACATCATTTGCATGCAAACAATGTCTCCCGATGAAACCCAGTTGTCAAGTTGGCGAAACAGATAAAACCGCATCGTGAAAGGCGGCTATCACGCGGCAAAGACTCGTGTGAGTGATTGTCGCGCACAGCAGCGACCGAAGCCAGCCATGGGGTGACTGCAAGCCGCCGGCCTTTCGATGTGAACGGCGATGTACGGTCCCGCAGTCTACACCAACCGGCGTCGACGCCGGACGCGCCAATTTTCTGGCGGTCCCTGTCGCCACGCGAAGTCGAGTCTCGCTGATGCTCAAACGGTCCTATTTAAGAAGCGACATCAGATACTTGCCATAATCGCTCTTGCCATATCGCAAAGCGTGCTTCTCGAACGTCTCCCTCGACACGAAGCCCTGCAGCAGCGCCACTTCTTCCGGGCAGGCGATCTTGAAGCCCTGGCGCTTCTCGAGCGTTCGGACGAATTCGCCGGCCTCGATCAGGCTGTCCGGCGTGCCGGTGTCGAGCCATGCATAACCACGGCCCATGATCGACACTTTCAGCTTGCCCTGTTCGAGATAGATGCGGTTGACGTCGGTGATCTCATATTCGCCGCGCGCCGAGGGTTTGAGATTGGCGGCGATGTCGATGACCGAGGAGTCGTAGAAATAGAGGCCGGTCACCGCCCAGTTGGATTTCGGCGCCGCCGGCTTTTCCTCGATCGAGACGGCCTTCATCTTGTCGTCGAACTCCACCACGCCATAGCGTTCGGGATCGGCGACGTGATAGGCGAAGACATTGCCGCCGGTGAGATCGGCGCGGGCGTCGGCCATCAGTTTCGGCAGGCCGTGGCCGAAGAAGATGTTGTCGCCGAGGATCAGGCAGGAGGGGGACGAGCCGACGAAATCGGCGCCGAGCACGAAGGCCTGGGCGAGGCCATCGGGCTTCTCCTGGACCACATAACTCAGCGAAATACCCCATTGCGAGCCGTCGCCCAGCAATTTCTGGAAATGCGGCATGTCATGCGGGGTCGAGATGATCAGGATCTCGCGGATGCCCGCCAGCATCAGCGTGGTCAGCGGATAATAGATCATCGGCTTGTCATAGACCGGGATCAGCTGCTTGCTGAGCGCCAATGTCATCGGATGCAGACGCGTGCCGCTGCCGCCCGCCAGAATAATGCCCTTCATCGTCTTCCCCTCACACGCATCGGAACACTGATGCGCCCCGATCAACCCAATAACGTCGCGACCACTTTGGCGGTCGATTGCCGCCACGGCGGCAGCACAATGCCATAGATATGCTGCAGTTTTTCGCCCGACAGCCTGGAATTGGCCGGGCGCTTCACCGGCGATGGATATTGATCCGAGGTGATCGCCGTCACCGTCACCGGCTTGCGGCCAAAACCTTCGGCGCAGGAAAAGATCTCGCGCGCGAAATCGGCCCAAGTCGCCTCGCCAGACCCGGTGAGATGAAAGACGCCGCGATACGTCTCATCATTGCTTTCGACCATTTTCTGCGCCGCGAGGATCATGGCGCGGGCAATGTCTTCAGCCGAGGTCGGGCAACCGAACTGATCGCCGACGACCGAGAGCGCATCGCGCGTTTCGCCGAGCCGCAACATGGTCTTCAAGAAATTTGCGCCAAAGGGCGAATAGACCCAAGCGGTGCGGAAGATCGCATAGACATCGGTCGCCGCCGCCACCTGGCGCTCGCCCTCGAGCTTCGAGGCGCCATAGACCGAGGTCGGGCCGGTCGGATCGGTTTCCAGATAGCGCTCGGCCTTCGAACCATCGAAGACATAGTCAGTGGAGAGATGTAGCACAGGCACGCCCAAAGCCCTGGCCGCGTGAGCCACCGCGCCGGCGCCGGCGCCGTTGATGGCGAAGGCGGCGTCCTTCTCGGTCTCGGCCTTGTCGACCGCCGTATAGGCGGCGGCCGAGACGATCGCATCGGGCCGCGCCGCCTTGAGAGCCGGCAGAATAGACGCAGGGTTCTGCAAATCCACGTCAGGGCGGCCCACGGCGATGATCTCGACGCCCATGTCAGGGCCGAGCGCGATCATCGAGCGGGCGACCTGCCCCTCCTTGCCGGTGACGGCGATGCGGAGCGGGCTCACGCCTTTTTCTCCAGCGTGCCCAGGCGTTCGCCGGAATAAACGCCGTCGCGCAACGGACGCCACCACCATTCATTGTCGAGATACCAGGCGACCGTCTTCTCGATGCCGGTATCGAAATTTTCCAGCGCCTTCCAACCGAGCTCGGTTTCCAGTCGCGTCGCATCGATCGCGTAGCGCGCATCGTGACCGGGTCGGTCGGTGACGTATTTGATCAGCGCCTCATGCGGCTCAGCCTTGGGCCGCATTTTGTCCATCAGCGCACAGATGCGCTTTACCACGTCGATATTGCGCCGCTCGTTGCGTCCGCCGACATTGTATTTCTCGCCCAGCCGACCTTTCGAGGCGATCAGATGCAGGGCGCGGGCATGATCCTCGACATAGAGCCAGTCGCGGATGTTGACCCGGCCATAGACCGGCAGCGGCTTGCCATCGAGCGCGTTGAGAATGATCAACGGGATCAGCTTTTCAGGGAAATGATAAGGGCCGTAATTGTTTGAGCAGTTCGACACCACGACCGGCAGGCCATAGGTTCGATGCCAGGCGATGGCCAGATGGTCGCTGGCGGCCTTGGAGGCCGAATAGGGCGAAGACGGATCATAGGGCGTCGTCTCATGGAACAGCCCTTCGTCGCCCAGAGAGCCATAGACCTCGTCGGTGGAGACATGCAGGAAGCGGAACGCGTCCTTCTCATCACCATCAAGCCCGCCCCAGTAACGGCGCGCGGCTTCCAGCAGCATGAAGGTGCCCATCACATTGGTCTGGACGAATTCAGCCGCACCGGTGATGGAGCGATCGACATGGCTTTCGGCAGCCAGATGCATGATCCGGTCGGGCTTGAAGGAGGCAAAGGCCTCATTCATCGCCTGGCCGTCGCAGATGTCCGCCTTCAGGAAGCGATAGTTGGGCGCGTTTTCGATGACTTTCAGCGAGGCCTCGTTGCCGGCATAGGTGAGCTTATCGACATTGAGAACGTCGGCGCCGACGTCGCGGACCAGATGGCGGACAAGGGCCGAACCAATGAAACCGGCGCCGCCGGTGACCAGAATACGCATGTCAGACAGTCTCCCCGGGGGCGGCATAATGGAATGAGGGTGGAAGATCGGCCAGCTTCGGCTGGACCTTATCCTTGTCCGACAGCACGGCCGCGCTCACGTCGAACGGCCATTCGATGGCGATATCGCCATCGTTCCACAGCAGGCCGCGATCGTCCTTGGCGCTATAGGGCGCCGTCACTTTGTAGTGCAGAATCGTATCCGGAACCAAGGTCGCAAAGCCATGGGCGAAACCGACGGGAATCCAGAGCTGCGCGCCGTTCTCGGCGGAAAGCTCCGCGCCCACCCATTGCCCATAGGTCGGCGACCCCACGCGGATGTCAACGGCGACATCGAAAATCGAACCCTGAATGCAACGCACCAGCTTTCCTTGGCCGAAGGGCTCCAGCTGGAAATGCAGGCCGCGCACAGTGCCGGGCGTTGCGGAGAGAGATTGATTGTCCTGCACGAAGCTTACATCGGCGATGTTGTCGCGAAACCAGGCGTCCTTGAATACTTCCGAGAAGTATCCGCGATGATCGCCGAAGCGGGCAGGCGTGATCTTTACAACATCAGAAATAGCTAGACGTTCAAACTGCATCGACAATCTCCTGATCGAGCTAGCAATATTCGGACTCATCCGATCATTGCAAGTGCATAATGGCGCTTTACGATGAGGAGGCGACGGTTGGCGACTCCGGATATCACGTCCCTTGGATCGGTTGCTCCCCTGGTCTTGATTTTCGCCCCAGCGACTATCGAACATTTCCTTTGGGACGCCTGGATCGATCGTCGTCGCTCCAACGAGCGCCTCAAAACGAACCCTCCGCATATGGAGCGTCCGGATTTGAAAACGTATGATAGTTGCGCCCGACGGCCACGCCGCTGGGATCGGCGGATCACGAGCAGAGCGCCACTATCCCACCGTTCGACCGCCTTCCGAAGCCGCCTTGGGGAAACCCGTGAGGATCGCCGGCCGCTCGGGCAGGCGCCCTCTCCCTGATCGACTTCGCAGCGATGACGAAGCGCTGTTTGCCGGATGACATGCCCGAAAGGAAGCCGCCAAATCACCATCAAAGGGACAATCTTGAAATTTGAGCAACCGATTTGACCGGAGAACTTTTCTCTTCTCCTAATCTTCGAGGTCAATCGAGGACCACGACATATCCAAAATCCTCGGCGGCGTTCTTGCGATCGGCGTGATGCTGACGGCGGTTGGCGCCGGACATACGCCGCCTCTCGTCCGTTGCGACGTAAAAGGCAATATTCCCCACGATACCGGCGAGAGAATCTTTCATTCCCTGTGACAACAAAGTTACGCCGCAACCCGCATCAACATGCTTGACGGTGAACGCTGGTTTTGTAGCAAGCAAGCGGCGCGCGACGCCGCCTGGCGGAAAGCGCTTCGATAAAAACGCTGGTCAAAAAGCCGCGAACTTGCCTTTAGACGTGATGGATGCTTTTGACGCAAGGCGTCAAGCGGTACTGCGCGAGAATTCATATTTATTGAAATGGTGCCCGGGACCGGAATCGAACCAGTGACACGCGGATTTTCAATCCGCTGCTCTACCAACTGAGCTACCCGGGCAACGCGCTGTTCGGAGGCTTTCGTCTCCGCCGGAGCTTGGTTTTCTCCGGAAGCGAGCGGGGTTATAACACCTAATTTTTTGGGCGCAACCCCTATGACAGTTTTTTTCGGTTTTTCGTAAGTGCTTTTAAAAACTGGTATTTTCAGCCTTCGTCGCTGCGGGGAAGTCGGTAGTCGTCCTCCGCTTTGGACTCGTCCTCCGCCACCGGGATCGCATACGAACCTGAAAGCCAACGCGACAGATCGAGATTGCGGCAACGCTCCGAGCAAAACGGGTAGCAGTCCCGCGTCGAGGGCCTGTTGCATTCCGGACAGGGGCGCGCCTTGCGCAGCGGCGCGACGTTGGAGGCGGTCATGGCGCGCCCTCGCGCCATTTCTCTAGGAATTCGTAGCCTTCGCCGATCAGCAACTGCGTGGTCTCGTAGAGCGGCAGGCCGACGACGCCGGTATAGGAGCCGGCGATCTTCTGGACGAAGCTTCCGGCGAAGCCCTGGATGGCGTAACCGCCCGCTTTGCCGCGCCATTCGCCCGAGTCGATATAAGCCATGATTTCATGCGAGGTCAGGCGCTTGAAGCGCACCTTGGTCTCGACCACCTTGATGCGGGCCTGGCCGGCCGGGGTGATCAGGCAGAGGCCGGTATAGACCCAGTGACTGCGGCCCGACAGAAGATGCAGCGAGGCCGAGGCCTCTTCGACATAGTCGGGCTTGCCGAGAATGCGGCGCCCCACGGCCACCACGGTGTCGGCGGCGAGAATATAGCTGCCGGCCCAGGCCGGGTCGGTGCGCACCGCCTGGAATGCGGCTTCGGCCTTCTCATGGCAAAGCCGGCGCGCCAGAGAGCGTGGATGCTCGGCGCGTTTGGGGGTTTCGTCGAGATCCATGGGTAAGAGGCGATCGGGCGTTATGCCCGCCTGCGCCAGAAGATCGAGGCGACGCGGCGAGCCGGACGCCAATATCAGCCGCTGATTGAGCATGACAGGCGTCTCCCCTGGCGGCCGGGCTTACTTGAAGCGATAGGTGATGCGGCCCTTGGTGAGGTCGTAAGGCGTCATTTCCACCAGGACCTTGTCGCCGGCCAGAACGCGGATGCGGTTCTTGCGCATGCGGCCCGCAGTGTGGGCGATGATTTCATGCTCGTTTTCCAACTTCACGCGGAAAGTGGCGTTGGGGAGCAATTCGGTCACGACGCCCGGAAATTCCAGTACTTCTTCTTTCGCCATATTTGGGTGTGTTCCTAGATGGTTTGGCGGGCGGCAGAGAGCTCGCCCCCTTTGAATTGCGCGGAACCTACACAAAAGCTTGGGCTTTGTGAACAGGCCGGGCGGCGGTTTTAGGCCGAAAACGCCTGCGAAGCAAGAAGGCTCAAGGCTTTTACTCCGATGCCGGACTTTTGACCGCGAGCCTGTCGCGGATCAGGCGCGTCAGATGATCCCGGACCTCGCGATAGGCGGTGAGGATCTGCTCACGCGACCCCGTCGTCGCGGTCGGATCGGGCGTGGGCCAGTAGATCACATCAGCCGCCCAAGAGCGAGTGAAGTCGAGTGCGGCGTGATGAGCTTCCGGCGCGAGCGTCACGATCAGATCGAAGTAATCGTCTTCGAGATCGTCGAGCAGATGCGGCTGGTGCCGACCCAAGGACAGGCCGACCTCGTCGAGCACGATGTCCACGAAGGGATCGCGATCGCCGCGACGGACGCCGGCGGAGGCGACATAGACCTGCGGCAGATAGTGGCGGGCGATCGCCTCGGCCATCGGCGAGCGGATGGAGTTCATGCCGCACATGAACAGAACAGCGGCGCCCGGTTGTCTCGATGGCGCGGCAGTGTGGCTCTGCATCCGGTTCAGCCCCGCCAGTAAAGGACGCAGACCAAAGTGAACAGACGACGGGCCGTATCGAAGTCGATCGCGACCTTGCCCTTCAGCCGGTCTTCCAACGTCTGCGAGCCCTCGTTGTGGATGCCGCGCCGACCCATGTCGATGGCCTCGATCTGGCTCGGCGAAGCCGATCGGATCGCCTGGTAATAGCTTTCGCAGATCATGAAATAGTCTTTGATGATCCGCTTGAGCGGCGTCAGCGACAGGATATGCGTCGCCACCGCCTCGCCGCCCTCTGTGGCGATCGCCAACACCAGCTTGTGATCGATGAGGGAAAGCTTGAGCCTGTAGGGACCGCCGGCGTGGCCCTCGGGCCGGAAGCTGTTTTCTTCCAGCAGGTCGAAAATGGCGACGGCGCGTTCATGCTCGACATCGGGCGTCGAGCGCCCGATCGATTCATCGAGCGTGACATCCGATAGTCGAAACGCCCCCGCTCCCGTCATGATCACGCCTCGGGATTGAGCCGGATGGCGACGGAGCGCGCATGGGCGTCGAGCCCTTCACATTCCGCCAGCGCGATGGCGGCCGGCCCCAGCGCCCGCAACGGATCGGCCGTCAATTTGAGGATCGACGAGCGCTTCATGTAATCCAGCACCGACAGGCCGGACGAAAAGCGCGCCGAACGCGCCGTCGGCAGCACATGGTTCGAGCCGCCGACATAATCGCCGATCACTTCGGGCGTATGACGACCGAGGAAGAAGGCGCCGGCATTGCGGATGCGGTTCATCAACGCTTCGGGATCGGCGGTGGCGATTTCCAGATGCTCGGCGGCGATGCGATCGGCGATCTCCACGGAGGCGTCGAGATGCGGCACGAGGATCACGGCGCCGAAATCGCGCCAGGAGGCCTCCGCCGTCTCCGCGCGGCTCAAGCGTTTCAACTGACGCTCGACGGCCGCCGTGACGGCGCGGCCGAACTCGGCGTCGTCGGTGACGAGAATGGACTGGGCGCCGGTGTCATGTTCCGCCTGGGCGAGAAGATCGGCGGCGATCCAGTCGGGATCATTGTCCTTGTCTGCGATGACGAGCACTTCCGAGGGACCGGCGATCATGTCGATGCCGATGGTTCCGAACACCTGCCGCTTGGCGGCGGCGACATAGGCGTTGCCGGGGCCGGTGACCTTGGCGACGGGCGCGATTGTGGCGGTGCCGTAAGCGAGCGCGGCAATGGCCTGGGCACCGCCGATCCTGTAGATCTCGTCGACGCCGGCGATCCTGGCCGCGGCAAGCACCGCCGCATTGATCTCCCCGCGCATGGCGGGCACGACCATCACCAGGCGCGGCACGCCGGCGACCTTGGCCGGAATGGCGTTCATCAGCACCGAGCTCGGATAGCTGGCGCTGCCGCCGGGCACATAGAGGCCGACAGCCTCGATGGCGGTCCAGCGCGAACCGAGGGTGACGCCGAGCGCGTCCTCATAGACATCGTCCTTGGGCAACTGGCGGCGGTGATGCTTTTCGATGCGTTCGGCGGCGAGATGCAGGGCGTCTCGAACCTTCGGTTCGATGGCCGCATAGGCGGCGTCGAGTTCGTGCGCCTCGACGCGCATGGAGACCTGAGTGAAATCGAGTTGGTCGAAGCGTCGAGAATAATCAGCGAGTGCATCGTCGCCACGGGCGACGACATCGGCGATGATCGCCTTGACGGTCGCATTCACATCCTCGGAGACTTCCCGTTTCGTGGTCAGGAAGGCGGCGAACCGCGTCTCGAAATCCTGATCGCTGCTGTCCAGCCAAATCGCCAATGCAATGCCCTCTTCACCCCGCGCCCGGGCCGGTGAGCCCGCGCCTCACGCCGCCCCAGGATGCCGGGGCTTCATGGCGGTTTCCCATGCCCCGCCGGTATCCGCAAGCTGGGCTTCTATGCAGTCCACATGTAGCAGGATCGAACCGCCTCCGGAAAGCACCAGTTCGACCGAACCGTCCGGCCCCTCGCCTTCCTTGTCGAAGAGAATGGCCAGAAGCGACAGCACCGTGTCGGACGCCTTGCGGTCGAAGCCGATCGATCGGACCGATTTGACCTGCTTGAAACAGAGCGCGGCGCGTCTGCGCTCGAAGCCCTTCTCGCCGCGGTCGCCGGCCTCCCAGGCGAAGCGGTTGGCCGCCAGCATGAAATGGCCGGCGCGCGGCTTGAAATCGATGTCGCCGACCTTGAAGACGGCGTCCTGCATCTGCGCCGAGATCACGGTCAGGTCTTCTTCGTCGAGGGCGAGCAGTTTCAATGTCATGATGTCTGTCCAGTATTGTGGCCCGCATCCTGCGGCGGGCCTCTCTTACTGCCTCAGATAAGAGCGACCCGCCCGCTCCGCAACCGGCGGATCAATCGCTGATGCGCTCCACCAGCGCGCCGCAGCGCGTAAGCTTCTCTTCCAGCCGTTCGAAGCCGCGATCGAGGTGGTAGACGCGCGACACCATAGTCTCGCCTTCAGCCGCCAGGCCGGCGATAACCAGCGACACGGAAGCGCGAAGATCGGTCGCCATGACCGGCGCGCCCTTGAGACGCTCGACACCCTCGATCCGGGCCGTCTGGCCGTTGAGGGTAATCTTGGCGCCGAGACGGGCCAGTTCCTGCACATGCATGAAGCGGTTTTCGAAGATCGTCTCGGTGATGTGCGCCGCGCCGTTTGCGCGGGTCATCAGGCCCATGAACTGCGCCTGAAGATCCGTCGGGAAGCCCGGATAAGGGTCGGTGACGATGTCGACCGGCTTGATGCCGCCGCCATGGCCCACGACGCGGATGCCGCGCTCGGTGGTGGTGATTTCGGCTCCGGCGCGGCGGATCGCCTCGAGCGCGGTTTCGAGATAAGCGGGATTGGTGTCGACGATCTCGACGTCGCCGCCTGTCATGGCGACGGCCATGGCGTAGGTGCCTGTTTCGATGCGATCCGGCATGACTCGGTGCCGCGCGCCCGAGAGGGCGGAGACGCCTTCGATGGTGATGGTGGAGGTGCCGGCGCCCGAAATCTTGGCGCCCATGGCGTTCAGGCAATTGGCGAGGTCGACGACTTCCGGCTCGCGGGCGGCATTGCCGATCACCGTCTCGCCGCGCGCCAGGCTTGCCGCCATCAGCATCACATGCGTCGCGCCGACGGACACTTTCGGGAATGTGTAGCGCGCGCCGATCAGGCCGCCCTTCGGCGCCGTCGCATTGACATAGCCGCTGTCGATCTCGATCTCGGCGCCGAGCGCCCGCAGGCCCTCTATGAACAGATCGACCGGCCGCGTGCCGATGGCGCAGCCGCCGGGCAATGACACGCGCGCCTTGCCTTCACGCGCCAGAAGCGGGCCGATCACCCAGAAGCTCGCACGCATCTTGGAGACGAGCTCATAAGGCGCAATGACATCGGCCACGGTGCGGCAGGTAAAGTGTACTGTGCGGGCATAGGACCCGTCCTGATGCTCGCGACGGCCGTTGACGGAGATGTCGACGCCGTGATTGCCGAGAATGCGGATCAATTGCTCCACATCGGCCAGATGCGGCACATTTTCCAAAGTCAGCGTGTCGCTGGTCATCAGAGACGCGATCATCAGCGGCAGGGCCGCGTTCTTCGCTCCTGAAATCGGAATGACGCCATTGAGCGGCCGGCCGCCGACGATCCTGATGCGATCCATGAAATCCTATCCCCTGCGGAGCCGCCTGTTGCGCGCCCGCGAATAAACCTAGGCCCCTTTAGCGGATTGATCCCTGACATTCAAGGAACGCCGCCAAGGGCGGTTAATCGCGCAAATGGGAGAAAAGTGAGGCGAAGAGTTTGCGTCGCCGGCGCCGGCAAACGGTCAGCCTGTTTCGTCGTCAGCCCCTGGCATCAACGCGCCCGGGCGGACGTCTTCGGCCCCCTGGCGGCGTGCGCGCGCCTGCAGCTTGCGCTTGGCGAGGTTGGCGCGCAGTTCGGCCTTGAGCCTGTCTTCACGCTTCTGCCGCGGCGCGGCCGGCTGGCGGCGCTTTTCCATGTG
Source organism: Rhizobium sp. G21 (assembly GCF_014158035.1). Taxonomy (GTDB): domain Bacteria; phylum Pseudomonadota; class Alphaproteobacteria; order Rhizobiales; family Rhizobiaceae; genus Rhizobium_E. Next base: position 1,684,039 of record NZ_JACFXW010000001.1, read on the forward strand.
ATCGTCTTCATTATGCATGGTGAACATGTAACGCGGAAAGGCCTGTTCGCCAAGCTTCCGAGAGCAGGCGGCCAAAAAACTTTCGCAAAATGGAAATCGGCGCTTGCATGCCCCCTGAGTCTATGGCAATAGCCCGCCTACCGGACGACGAACGCGCCGCTTCGGTTCAAACGCTGAAACATCAAGCGTTTTCATGGTCATGCTGCCGTAGCTCAGTGGTAGAGCACACCCTTGGTAAGGGTGAGGTCGGTGGTTCAATCCCACTCGGCAGCACCATTTTTCCAGGCGACATATCAGGTTGATTTGATATCCGGGGCGAGGATCGCTGGTCCTCAGGCGAACAAGCGTTCCCGTTCAGCGCCTTGGATCGGTCAGACTGTCGTCGCACGCCGCGCCAACCCAATTCCGATATTTGCAGATCCGAAGAATGGCACAGTCAAGACTGCTCCGTGCTGTTCGACGATCGACAATGCGTCGCCGCAAACGCAAAAAGGGGGCCGAAGCCCCCTTTCCGCAATCCGGATTGGATTAGAACGTGCGCTCGAAGCGGAGCATGCCGTTCCACTGGTCGTTGTCGACCACCTTGTTGTCCCACTTCGTGTAGGTCACTTCCGGCATGATCAGGAGACCGGAAACCGGGTTCCACTTGAGGTTGGCGGCGGCAGCGAACGTGTCGTTGTCGGTTCCGGCAACCTGGAGGTTTGCAGCGAGGTTGTCGGCGGCCTTGTAGCCAACGCCAGCCCATGCAGCCCAGTCGCCCCAACCAACATACTGGTCGCCAGGAGCGTAGGCATTGACGCCGCCCGAGTTCCAGGCGCCCATCACGAAGGCCGAAACGGCGCCGAAGTTGCCGTCCAAGCGAGCCTTGACAGCGCCTTCTTCAGCACGCTCGTCATAGCCGCCGACGACGGTCACGCCGAAGGAGCCCATGGTGTAGCCAGCGCCTGCGACGAAATTCGGGACGTAGTCCTTACCGTTGACGACGCGGCCAGCGCCGTTCAGCGTATCGTCAGCTTCAACGGCCACGACAGCCTTGAAGCCAGCGCCGGAGTCATAGGTGTAGTTGATCTGGTTGACTTCGAAACCGCCGTAGGAGATCACGTCGTCGTTGATGATGTCGCCGGCGTAGTTGGTGAACGAGCTGTACACCGAGTCAGCGAGACCGACCTGGAAGCCGGCGAGCGAGATGTTCGCGGCGATCAGCTTGGTGGTGGTGTGCTGGCCATCGTTGTAGGTGCCGTCGAAATCGAAGCGGCCGATGAACTGGGTCTTCAGAGCGCCGTATTCGGTGTCCGAAGCGGAGTCCATGTAGATTTCGCCGCGGGTGCGGGTGTTGTAACCTTCCTGGCTCTTCACAGAGTAGGAGTCAGCAGCCTGAACGTCGAAGCGAACGCGACCGCCGACCTTGAGGCAGGTTTCGGTGCCCGGGATGTAGAAATAGCCGGTGCCGAACGCGTCGCAAACCTTGACATATTCCATGGGTTCCGGCTCGGCGGCAACCACGGCGTCGGCAGCCTGAGCGCCGGAAACAACCGCCAGAGCAGCTGCGGAGCCGAGAAGAAGGCTCTTGATGTTCATGAGTGTGAACTCCAGTTCGTTGTTATCTTTAGGTCAGGGCCACTATCGCGGAAAACCACGCCCAACCGCCCCTTTTTCGAAGAAGCGAGGTGTCTTGCCCCTTCGAGAAAAACCTTACCCGGCGATCGCGAATGACAAAATATGAAAGTGAGAAATTGCTGGGCCTGCTAAGCTTCGCTCCGCAAAGCCGTGGCGAATGCGCCACTTCTTTAATCGGATCAGATCAAACCGGTTGATCGAGTCTGATCGAAAGATGCAAGAAACCAAAAAATCACTTCAAATGCAGTGAAGGGGCCTCGCGGCCCCCTTCGAATCTCATCGATGAGATCAGAACGTGCGCTGGAAGCGGATCATGCCGTTCCACTGATCGCCGTCGGCCTTTTCGTTGTCGAACGACGTGTAGGTGACTTCCGGCTGGATCAGGAGACCAGCAACCGGGTTCCACTTGACGTTGGCGGCGATCGCCAGCGTGTCCTTGTCGGTGCCGGCGACCTGAGCGTTGAGCTTGACGTCGTCGGAGACCTTGTAGCCGACGCCGGCCCAAGCAGCCCAGTCACCCCAGGCGGCGCCCGAACCATCGCCCGGAGCGAAGTTGTTGACGTTCTTGCCCGAAGAAGACCAGGCGCCCATCACGAAGGCGGAGAAAGCGCCGAATTCGCCGTCGACGCGACCCTTGACCGCGCCTTCGTCACGACGCTCGTCGTAGCCGCCGACCACGGACACGCCAAAGGCGTCGGTGCTGTAGGCGAGGCCTGCGACCAGGTTCGGGATGTAGTCTTCGCCGTTGACAACCTTGGTTTCGGCGTCGTTGAGCGTATCGTCGGCTTCCACGGCGATCGCGGCCTTGAAGCCGGCGCCCGAGTCGTAGGTGTAGTTGATCTGGTTGACTTCGAACTGGCCGTAGGAGACCACGTCGTCGTTGATGATGTCGCCGGCATAGCCCGTGAAGGAGCTGAACAGCGTGTCGGCGAGACCGATCTGGAAGCCGGCGAGCGAGATGTTCGCCTGAATCAGCTTGGTGGTCGTGTGCGCGCCGTCATTATAGGTGTTGTCGAAGTCGAAGCGGCCGACGAACTTGGTCTTCAGAGCGCCGTATTCGGTGTCGGAAGCCGAGTCCATGTAGATTTCGCCGCGCGAACGCGAGTTCCAGCCCTTGTCGCTGTCGAGCTTGTAGGAATTGGCGGCCTTGAGGTCGAAGCGGACGCGGCCGCCGATCTTGAGGCAGGTCTCGGTGCCGGGGATATAGAAGTAGCCGGTGCCGTAGGCGTCGCAGACCTTGACATATTCCATGGGTTCCGGCTCGGCGGCGACGACAGCGTCGGCGGCCTGAGCGCCAGAAACGACCGAGAGAGCGGCGGCGGAGCCGAGGAGAAGGCTCTTGATAGACATGTTGACCTCCAGTCAAACTTTTCAATTTCGGCCAGGCCGCCTAAAGGCATTCCCCTGAGACCTGGCCACCCCGATGTAAAGAGAACGGCTTCCCGTCCTCTCGGGGCATGTCTTACCCAGCTTTTCAGAAGGCAAAATATCACAAATCTCAACTTGGACTTTTATGACAGGAGTTGCCGAGACCGCTGTGGCGCGGATGCAACAATCCTTGAAGCCGATCGGGATTTTCTCTAACAATATGAAAGATATATGACAGTTCCGTGACGAGAATGAGCAGCCTTACCGCTTCCCCGGCCGCCCGAACCAGTCTTCGAATCTTATTTTCGATATGTTCAATTATTGCTTATATATGCCCGTCTATCTCATTGTCGCGGCCTGGTCGCCCCCACATCCCTCTTTCATTCATCACTCGTTCTTCCTTGGGTGATGTCGAAGCCGGCGTCGAAAAATATCGACCGCTAAGCTTCTAGATCGGAGGAGCGATATGCCTAGGAACAGGCGCGCCGGCCGAACGTTTCACCCTCGATTGCTCACCCAAGGAGGCATGAACCATTGTCCCACTTCGCCTTTGGTCCCATCATTCACGAACAGGGCGTCCTTTTCAGGCTCTGGGCGCCGCTTCAGGAAAAGATCGGGCTCCGGATCGACGAGGGGCCTCTTGTGCCGATGACCGCGGCGGATGGCGGATGGCGCATTCTGGATGTGAAGGATGCGGGGGCCGGAACACGGTATCGATTTGTGCTCGAGGACGGCCTGGAGATACCGGACCCTGCATCGCGTCACCAGCCCGACGGGCTGAAGGGCCCGAGCGAAGTCGTCGACCCTCGCACTACCTTTGGCGTACGCCGGATTGGCGCGGTCGGCCATGGGAGGACAGTGTCGTCTACGAGTTGCATGTCGGCGCGTTCACGCCGGAGGGCACGTTCAAGTCGGCGGCGGCGAAATTGCCTTATCTCGCCGATCTCGGCGTCACCGTCATTCAGCTGATGCCGCTCGCCGAATTCCCAGGTCGCTGGGGATGGGGTTATGACGGCGTGCTGCATTACGCGCCCTATTCCGGATACGGCGCGCCGGACGATCTCAAGGCCTTCGTCGACGAAGCCCACCGCCACGGGCTCTCCGTCATGCTCGATGTCGTCTACAACCACTTCGGACCGGACGGCAATTATATGGGTCTCTACGCGCCGCTGTTCACCGAGCGACATCACACTCCATGGGGAGCCGGCATCAATTTCGACGACACCGATTCCAAACTGGTGCGCGATTATGTGATCCAGAACGCGATATATTGGATCGATAAATTCCGCATGGACGGGCTGAGGCTGGACGCGGTCCACGCAATCGACGACACCAGCGACGAGCATCTTCTTGCCGAACTGGCGCGTCGCGTGCGCGCAGCCGCGGGCGACAGGATCGTCCACCTCGTCGTCGAAAACGAGCATAACGATCCCACCCTTCTCGAACGGGACGGCTCCGGGATGCCGCTCGCCTACACCGCGCAATGGAACGACGACATCCATCACGCCCTGCATGTGGCGGCGACGGGCGAGACGGTCGGCTATTACGCCGATTATCAGGCGCTGCCCCAGGATCTCGGTCGGGCGCTTACCGAGGGCTTCATCTATCAGGGGCAGGAGATGCCCTACCGAGGTTCGACGAGAGGCGGCGCGAGTGCGCATCTGCCCGCGCAGGCTTTCATCGCCTTCATTCAGAACCACGACCAGATCGGCAATCGCGCCTTCGGCGACCGTTTGGTCGATTTCGCGGAAGACAATGCCCTCAGCGCCATTGCCGCAATCTATCTTCTGTCGCCCCAGATCCCGATGTTGTTCATGGGCGAAGAATGGGCGTCCGCCCGCCCGTTTCCCTATTTCTGCGATTTCGATGACGATCTGAACCAGAAGGTGCGCGAAGGTCGCGGCAAGGAGATGTCGCGGCTGCCGGGCTTCGAGCCTGAACATGCCGAAAAGATCCCCGACCCCCACATCCCGGAAGAGACGTTTCTGTCGGCAAAGGTGGATTGGGAGGAATGCGCGGACGACCTCGCCGGAAACTCCCTGGACTTCTACAAAACTCTGTTGGCGATCCGGCGAGAAAAAGTGATCCCTCTTCTCAAGCAGACTCTCCGGACGGCGAACTATCAGACCGAGGCGACACGGCTCGACGTCTCGTGGCGTTACGACAACGCCGTTCTAAGCTTGAGCGTCAATCTCGGCGCCGACGCCGTGCCGGCGCGCGAAGAAACAAAGGGCGACATCCTCTGGCGAAGCCATCGAGACACCGACGGCTTGCGGGCGCCTTGGTCGGTCATCTGGACGATCGAGGCCGCTTGAATCTTACTCGGTGCTGGCGGTCGGCTCCGGATCGATGGCGGGGTCGCCGCCGATGAGGCTGGAAAGGCCGTAGATGACGCCCGCCCAGACGAGCAGCGACAGGTTAACCACCAGGATCAGATAGCCCATCCGTCGCGTCATGCGTTCTGCACCTGTCTCTGTCCTCATCGTCCCAGCCACCGAGCGGCTCTTCTGCGGAACATTCCGGGCGGCGAAAGGTTCAAGGTAGGCAGGAATTACAGGAGCGAAAAGATGTCCGACACCCGCCGCCCCGAGCCTCCCTATCCCAAGCAGGAACAGGCCCCGCCCGGCGTGACGCCGAAGATGGATCCGCCGCCGGATCATGGTGAACACAGTTATCGCGGAAATGGGCGACTTGAAGGCAAGATCGCGCTGATCACCGGCGGAGATTCCGGGATCGGCCGCGCGATCGCCATCGCCTTCGCTCGCGAGGGCGCCGACGTGGCGATTTCCTATCTTCAGGAGCATCGAGATGCGGAAGACACTGCGCGCCTGATCGAGGAAGCGGGACGCAAGGCGCTGACCATCCCCGGCGATGTGTCGAAGGAAGATCATTGCGCCGGCGTGGTCGCAAAGGTGGTCGAGGAACTGGGCGGGATCGACATTCTGGTCAACAACGCCGCCTTCCAACGCACCTATGCCGATATCGCCGACATAACGGCGGAGGAATGGGACACGACATTCCGCACCAACATCTACGCGCCATTCTTTCTTTCAAAAGCCGCGATCCCGCACATGAAGCCGGGTTCGTCGATCATCAACACGACGTCGATCCAGTCCAAACAGCCATCGCCACAGCTGCTGGCCTATGCGTCCACGAAGGGCGCCATCCTCAATTTCACCGCCGGCCTGTCCGCCATGGTGGCCGACAAGGGCATTCGTGTGAATGCGGTGGCGCCGGGCCCCATCTGGACGCCTCTCATTCCCTCGACCATGCCGCAGGAAAAGGTCGAGAATTTCGGCAAGCAGACGGCGCTGGGTCGGGCAGGCCAGCCGGCGGAACTCGCCGGCGCCTATGTGCTGCTCGCCTCCGATCTGGGCAGCTACATGACCGGCGCCGTCATTCCCGTCACCGGCGGCGAAATGATGATCTGACGTCCACCCCGACAGTTTGGACTTGCCATGACACATTCGACTTCCATATCCGCTTCCCGTGAAGCGGCGGCTCCACCGCGAATCTATTTCGTCCATCCTCTGGCGTTGAACGGACTTGACGAGTGGCGGGGCGTATTCGCCCATGCCCGGGCGCTCGGCTTCGATACGGTGCTGACTGCGCCGATCTTTACGCGCCCCGATGGCGGCAGCGTGTTCGTGTCTGCCGATTTCGGCCGTGTGGATCCTGCGCTCAGGCTCGGCGACGACGCCGATGCGGCGCTGAAGCATCTTTCGGAGGCGGCGGCGGAAGAAGGCGTGCGGCTGATGATCGACATTGTAGTCGACGTGGAGCCGGACCCGCGCGGACCAAGACCCTTCGACCCCCGGCTCGGTCCAATGCGACGCGGCGGACACGAGGCGGCGCTCGACGAAAGTGAAGCGGCGGCGCAGTGGAGCAAACGATTGGCTCGCTTCGTCGAGGCCGGACTTTCCGGTTTTCGCTGCATGGGTCTAGGCCGGTCGAGCGCGCTGTTCTGGCGAGAGGTCATCGATCGTGTCCGCGCCAGTCGCGACGACGCCCTGTTCCTAGCCTGGACGCCCGGAACGGATTTCGAGATCCGCCGCAATCTTCGGCAGACCGGTTTCGACGGGTGTTTTTCGTCTTTCGCCTGGTGGGATCTCGAGTCGCCCTGGTTCGCCGAGGAGTACGAACTTCAACGCGCCCTGGGCTGGCAGATCGCATTTCCGGAAGCGCCTTACGGCAAACGCCTGGCGCATGGCGCGGAAAGCCGTGAAATCCTGGAGCGATCGGCGCTGCGCGCGCTGCGGCTCGCAGACCAGGTCGGCGATGGGCTGATGATCCCTATGGGATTCGAATATGGCGCGACACGACCGCTCGACCCCTTGAGCGGCGTCGGCGCCGACCCAACAAGCGCAGAACGCTCCGCCTCCTTCAATCTGACCGCGGATCTGCGCGGCTTGAATCAGACGGCAAAACAGTCCCTCGGCAGATCAAAAGGTCCGTTGCAGTTTCTCGCCGCGTCGGGAACCCCGTGCCTGACGTTGCTCAGAACCGACGGCCCGAGCTTTTCCGCCTCGGATATGTTGACGGCGATCGTGGTCAATCGCGATCTCCGGCGCGGCGTTTCCGCGCCGTTCCATGCGCTGCGCGAAGCTTCGTCCGGATTTCTTCCGCTGAAGTCCGGCGGCGGTGACGGCCCGGCGCTGAATGCGCTTGCGCGGCTTCGTCCCGGTGACCTCCGCATCTATGTCGGACAGCGCGGTCAGCCGATCCGTGACGCGGTTGCCGCGAAGGGCGCGCTCGCGGCGGGCGACGATCCGCGACTGGCGATCGAGGCGGTGACGCCGAGCGTCGATGGCGGTCGTTTTCCGGTAAAGCGCATCGTCGGTTCACTCGTCCATGTCGAGGCAGACATTTTCGGCGATGGTCACGATCCGTTGTCCGCCGCGCTGCTTTGGCGCGCCGCGGATGATACGGAGTGGCGGGAGACGCCGATGACGCTCGTGGTCAATGATCGCTGGACCGCTGAATTCACCCCGCAACGCCTGGGCCGGCACGAATTCATGATAGAGGCCTGGCGCAATCCCTTCGCGATCTATCGTTACGAACTTCAGAAGAAGCACGAGGCGCGACTGGATCTCACTCTCGAGCTGCAGGAAGGCGCCACATTGATCCGCAAGGCGGAGGAACAGGCGGAGGATCCACTGAAATCTCGCCTGCGCGCCTTCATAGAGCGCCTCGCTCAGGCCGAGAGCGGCGAACGTGTATCGCTCCTGCTGTCGGACAATGCGTTCAAGCTGATGGCGGAGGCGGATGCCCGACCCTTCCGGACTCGCTCGGCCGTTATTCCGCTCGACGCCGAGCGTCGCGAGGCGGCTTTTGCAAGCTGGTACCAGATCTTTCCGCGATCGCAGAGCGGCGATCCGCATCGGCACGGCACATTCGACGATGTGATCAAACGCCTGCCCGCCATCCGCGACATGGGTTTCGATGTCCTCTATTTCCCGCCAATTCATCCTCGATCGGCGCAACCAACCGCAAGGGACGCAACAATTCGCTGTCCGCGGGCCCAGACGATCCCGGCAGCCCCTACGCCATCGGATCGCCGGATGGAGGTCATGACGCCATCCATCCCGAACTCGGCACGTTCGATGATTTTCGTCGTCTTGTTTCAGCGGCGCGGGATCATGGACTGGAAATCGCGCTCGATCTCGCCATCCAGGCCTCGCCCGACCATCCATGGCTCAAAGAGCATCGCGGCTGGTTCGACTGGCGGCCCGACGGAACCGTGCGTTACGCCGAAAACCCGCCGAAGAAGTATGAAGACATCGTCAATGTCGATTTCTATGGCCCAGACGCCGTGCCCTCGCTGTGGACAACGTTGCGCGACATCGTCCAGAAATGGATCGACAACGGCGTTACGCTGTTCCGCGTCGACAATCCACACACCAAGCCCTTTCCCTTTTGGGAATGGCTGATCGCCGACATCCGCAATCGCCATCCCGAGGCGGTGTTTCTCTCCGAGGCCTTCACGAAGCCGAAGGTCATGTATCGGCTGGCGAAAATCGGCTTTTCGCAATCCTACACCTATTTCACCTGGCGAAACCTGAAATGGGAGCTGGAAGACTATATGCGCGAATTGACGGAGAAACCGCCGCGCGACTTCTTCCGCCCGCACTTCTTCGTCAACACCCATGACATCAATCCGGATTTTCTCCAGAACGCGCCGCGGCCGGCCTATCTGATCCGCGCCGCGCTCGCATCCACGCTCTCCGGGCTCTGGGGCGTCTATAACGGCTTCGAACTCTGCGAGGGCCGCCCCGACGCCAAGCGCAAGGAATATGCCGACAGCGAGAAATACGAGATCCGCGCTTGGGATTATGACCGGCCCGGCAACATCAAACGTGAAATCGCCATGCTTAATCGCATCCGGCGGGAGAACCCGGCGCTGCATTCGCATCTCGGCCTGACCCTGCTGGCTTCCTCCAACGACAATGTGATGTTTTTCGAAAAAGCCAGCGAAGGCCGCGAAAACGTCTTGCTGATCGCCGTGAGCCTCGATCCGCATGCGGTCCAGGAAGCGGATGTCGAAATACCCCTCTGGAAGTGGAACCTCCCGGACGATGGCGCGCTTTCGATGGAGGACCTGATCGGCGGCCATCGCTTCGCATGGCGCGGAAAATGGCAACGGCTGCGGCTCGACCCGCAAGCTTTGCCCTTCTCGATCTGGCGCGTACGGTGAGGAGACGCCTATGGACGAACATCTCGATCCGCTCTGGTATAAAGACGCAATCATCTACCAGCTGCACATCAAATCCTTCTGCGACGGAAATGGCGACGGCATCGGCGATTTCGCCGGCCTGAACCAGAAACTCGACCATATCGCATCGCTCGGCGCGACCGCCATCTGGCTCCTGCCATTCTTCCCCTCGCCTCGCCGCGACGATGGCTACGACATCGCCGATTACGGAAATGTCAGCCCCGACTACGGAACGATGGAGGATTTCCGCGCCTTCGTAGACGCTGCGCATGAGCGAGATTTGAAGGTGATCATAGAGTTGGTCATCAACCACACATCCGATCAGCATCCCTGGTTCCAGCGGGCGCGACAATCGCCGCCGGGCTCTCCCGAACGCGATTTCTATGTCTGGTCCGACACCGACCAGAAGTTCCCGGAAACGCGGATCATTTTTCTCGACACCGAAAAGTCCAACTGGACATGGGACACGCAGGCCGGCGCCTATTACTGGCACCGCTTTTACTCGCATCAGCCGGATCTGAATTTCGACAATCCCCTGGTAATGGAAGAGCTTCTCAGCGTCATGCGCTTCTGGCTGGAGACCGGTATCGATGGTTTCCGCCTCGACGCCATTCCCTATCTCGTCGAGCGAGAAGGAACCAACAACGAGAACCTGCCGGAAACCCACGACATCCTGCGCCGCATTCGCGCTGCGCTCGATTCCACCCATCCCGGCGTGATGCTGCTGGCCGAGGCCAATCAGTGGCCGGAGGACACGCGCGACTATTTCGGCGAAGGCGACGAGTGCCACATGGCGTTCCACTTCCCGCTGATGCCGCGCATGTATATGGCGATCGCCAAGGAGGACCGCTTCCCGATCACCGACATCATGCGCCAGACGCCGGAAATTCCGGACAATTGCCAATGGGCGATCTTTCTGCGCAATCACGACGAACTGACGCTCGAAATGGTGACCGACGCCGAGCGCGACTATCTGTGGAACATCTACGCCGCCGATCGCCGCGCCCGCATCAATCTCGGCATTCGCCGACGGCTTGCGCCGCTGATGGAACGCGATCGCCGCCGCATCGAGCTGATGAACGCGCTGCTGCTGTCGATGCCGGGAACACCGGTCATCTATTACGGCGACGAGATCGGCATGGGCGACAATATCTATCTCGGCGACCGGGACGGCGTGCGAACGCCGATGCAATGGTCGCCGGACCGCAACGGGGGCTTCTCGCGGGCCGACCCGGCGCGTCTGGTGTTGCCCGTGATCATGGACCCGCTCTACGGCTACGAGTCGCTGAATGTCGAGGCCCAAAGCGTCGATGCGCATTCGCTGCTCAACTGGTCGCGGCGGATGCTGGCGCTCAGGCGCAAGCACAATGCCTTCGGGCGCGGCAAGCTGACCTTTTTGACGCCGCAGAATCGCCGCGTGCTGGCTTATCTGCGCGAACATGAAGGCGAGACCATTCTGTGCGTCAACAATCTGTCGCGGCTGCCGCAAGCGGTGGAGCTCGACCTCTCCGCCTTCCAGGGGCGCGTTCCAGTGGAGCTGACGGGGATGTCGCCCTTCCCACCGATCGGCCAACTGACCTATCTGTTGACGCTGCCGCCCTATGGTTTCTATTGGTTCCAACTCGCGGCAGAAGCCGAAGGACCGGTGTGGCGGACCGAGCCGCCGGAGCAATTGCCCGATTTCACGACATTGGTGATGCGCCGCAACTTGGTCGACCTGCTCGATGATCAAAAGAGCATGACGGCGCTGAGCCGCGACATCCTGCCCGCCTATCTCGGCAAAAGGCGCTGGTTCGGCTCCAAGGGCGAACGGATGGTGAGCGCCGAAATCGTCGCCGCCAGCGAAATGCCGTTCTCCAACGACCTCGTGCTGGCGGAACTGCGCGTACAGCTGGAAGGTCATGCGGAGACCTATCTTCTGCCGCTGGCGTTGGCCTGGGACGATACGCAGCCGCAGGCGCTGGCCCAGCAATTGGCGCTGGCCCGCGTGCGACATGTCCGAAGGGTCGGCTTCCTCACCGATGGTTTCGCCGCCGAGGCCCTGGCGCGCGGCGTGGTTCGTGGCTTGTGCGAGCGCTCCGTGCTGTCGAGCAAGACGGGCTCTCTGGAATTTCTCGGCACCGAAGCGCTCGACTGCATGAGCCTTGTCGACGACATGCCGATCCGCTGGCTGTCGGCGGAACAATCCAACAGTTCTCTGATCCTCGGCGACATGGCGATGATCAAGCTCATCCGGCATATTTTTCCGGGCATCCACCCCGAAGTCGAGATGACCAGGCATCTGACCAAGATCGGCTACGCCAACACGCCGCCGCTTCTCGGCGAGGTCGCGCGCATCGACGCCGAGGGCGAGCGCTACACGTTGATGATCGTCCAAGGCGCCATTCGAAATCAGGGCGACGCCTGGACCTGGATGCTGAACGAACTCCGGCATCGCCTGGAGGACGTGATCGTCAACACTTCCGGCGAAGAGGAGACCAGTGAGGAGGAGCGAGATCCGTTCAGCGGCTTGATCGCCGTGGCCGGCGTCGTCGGCAAGCGGCTGGGCGAGCTGCATGCGGCGCTGGCGCTGCCGAGCGACGACCCGGATTTTGCGCCTTCGACGGCAGGCGAAGCCGAGGCGGAAACCTGGCGGAAAACGCTGCAGAAGGAACTCGGCGATTGCCTCGATTTGTTGTCGGATGTCAGGCCGCATCTCGATCCGGCTTGCGCCCAATATATCGATCCGCTGCTGGAACAACGAAATAGGCTGATGGAGGCGGCGTCCGCTCTGTCACGCTCCCTCGTCGGGGCGCTCGAGACGAGAGTGCATGGCGATTTCCATCTCGGCCAGGTGCTCGTCGCCGAAGACGATGTCTACATCATCGACTTCGAAGGCGAACCGGCGCGGGCGCTTTCGGAACGGCGCGCGAAAACCAATCCGCTCCGCGATGTCGCGGGACTTCTGCGCTCGATCAGCTATCTCGCCGCCTCGGCCGGATCGGACCGCGACACGGCGGCGGAAACCAGCGAGGATCATCGGACCAAGCTGACCGAACAGTTTGAACGTGAGGCGGAAACCGCATTCCTCGACCATTACGCCGCTGCGCTCGAAGGCAACGAGGCGCTCGCGCTGTCGCCCGAACGGCGAGCCCGCCTGATCGACCTGTTCCTGCTCGAAAAGGCGGCCTACGAAATCGGCTATGAGGCCCGCAACCGGCCCCAATGGCTTCCCATTCCGCTCAAGGGCTTCTCGGCCATTGCCAACAGACTGATGGAGGCGCATCGATGACAGCGCAGAACTTTCTCGGCGCGATCGATCCGCATGCGATCGCAGCGCTGGTCGACGGCCGTCATGGCGACCCGTTTTCCATTCTCGGCAAACACAAGGTCGGCGAGCAAACCGTGCTGCGGGCTTTGCTGCCCGGGGCGATGCGTGTCGATATCCTCGACGCCGACACCGGCGCGGAAGTAGGTCAGGCGGAAATCGTTCACCCCGGCGGCCTTTTCGCCGGACCGATGCAGCCGGTCAATCGCTATGTCATGCGCATCCACTGGCCGGACGCGACGCAGGAAACCGAAGACCCTTACTCCTTCGGCCTGCTGCTCGGCGAGCTCGACCTGCATCTCCTCAGCCAGGGCACGCATTACGATCTTGGGCGGACGCTCGGCGCGACGGTCACCGATGTCGGCGGCGTGCCCGGCGTGCGCTTCGCCGTTTGGGCTCCCAATGCGCAACGCGTTTCCGTGGTCGGCGATTTCAACAGCTGGGACGGACGGCGTCATCCGATGCGGCTGCGGCGCGACGCCGGGATCTGGGAATTGTTCGTGCCGCGCCTCGGTCCGGGCGACCGCTACAAATACGAGATCATCGCCCCCTCGGGCGAAATCCTGCCGCAAAAGGCCGATCCGGTCGCCCGCTCCAGCGAAGCCGCGCCCGCCACGGCCTCGATCGTCGTCTCCAGCACCCCTTTTCCTGGACCGACGAGGCATGGATGCGCAACAAGCGCGAACATCGCGACCTCAACGCGCCGATGTCGATCTACGAAGTCCATCTCGCATCCTGGCTCAGGGTTGCCGAGGAGGGCAATCGCTCGCTCAACTGGATCGAGCTGGCGCAACGGCTGATCCCCTATGTTCAGGATCTCGGCTTCACGCATATCGAAATGCTGCCGATCATGGAGCATCCCTTCGGCGGCTCCTGGGGTTATCAGCCGCTCGGGCTCTTTTCGCCGACCGGCCGACACGGAACGCCGGAAGATTTCGCCTTTTTCGTCGACCGCTGCCACGAGGCGGGCATCGGCGTTCTGCTCGATTGGGTGCCGGCACATTTCCCGACCGACGTCTGGGGCTTGGCGCGCTTCGACGGCACCGCGCTCTATGAGCATGAAGATCCGCGCGAAGGCTTTCATCGCGACTGGAACACGCTGATCTACAATCTCGGCCGCAACGAAGTGAAAGGTTTCCTGATCGCCTCAGCGCTGGAATGGCTGGATCGCTTCCATATCGACGGACTGCGCGTCGATGCGGTCGCTTCGATGCTCTACCGCGACTATTCGCGCGACGCCGGCGAATGGATTCCCAACCAATATGGCGGGCGCGAAAATCTCGAAGCCGTCGAATTCTTCAAGTATCTCAACAGCATCATTCGCCAGCGCGCGCCGCACGCCATCACGATCGCCGAGGAATCGACCGCCTGGCCGGGGGTGACGGCGCCGGTCGACCAAGGGGGCCTCGGCTTCGATTTCAAGTGGAACATGGGCTGGATGCACGACACGCTCGAATATATGCAGAAGGACCCGATCTATCGCGCCTATCATCAGGGGCAGATGACCTTCGGCATGGTCTATCAGTATACCGAGCATTTCGTGTTGCCGCTGTCGCATGACGAGGTGGTGCATGGCAAAGGCTCGCTCTATGGAAAGATGCCCGGCGACGACTGGCAGAAGCTGGCCAATCTTCGCGCCTATTACGGGTTCATGTGGGCGCATCCCGGCAAGAAACTGATGTTCATGGGCGGCGAACTCGGTCAACGCACCGAGTGGAGCCATGATGGCTCGGTGCATTGGGATCTCCTCGACGAGCGCGGTCACGGCGGCCTTCAGCGCGCCGTTGCCGATCTCAACCGCATTTATGCGCAGGAGCCGGCGCTGCAGTTCGGCGACCTCGACAGTCGCGGCTTCGAATGGGCGGCCACCGACGATGCGCAGAATTCCGTCATCGCCATGCTGCGTTACTCGGAAGATAGAAACGAGGCGGTGCTCGCGGTCTCGAACTTCACGCCAACGCCAAAGTCCGGCTACCGCATCGGCGTTCCCTTCCCCGGCCGTTGGACTGTGGTCTTCAACAGCGACGCGGAAATTTATGGCGGATCGAACCAGGGCGTCGTCGAAGCCTGGGCGGATCAGGAAGCGAGCCATGGGCGCGACTTCTCGATCGTGCTGACGCTTCCGCCGCTGGCGACCGTATATCTGAAGGGATCGCCCGAAAGCTGACGGCGAAGCCGGAACAAAACCGAACGGATTCCGTTGTTTTTCCGCGAGCGCGGAAATGCGAGGGGAGACGCGGTTTTCATGGGCATCAGGACGGCTTCGGAGCCCAGTCTCCGGCACTTCCTAACCGGCCTCGGCCGTGCGGCAGGCGGCGCGATCATTTTTGCGCTGCCGATGCTGATGACCATGGAAATGTGGGCGCTGGGCTTTACGCTCGACGTCTGGAAGCTTTGCCTGCTGCTGGTCGCCACGATCCCGGTTCTGCTCGGCCTGTCCTACTATGGCGGCTTCCGGTGTACTTTTTCGTTGAAGGACGATCTCGCGGACGTCTTTGTCGGCATGTTGATCGCCGGACTGATGTCGACCTTCGTGTTGTGGTTGTTCGGCGTCCTGACTCTGGAAACTTCGCTCCGGGAGGCTATCGGCAAGATCGCCGTTCAAGTCGTGCCCGGCGGCATCGGCGCCATGCTGGCGCGCAGCCAGTTCGGCGGGGACTCCGCGACCGACGATCTCCGGCGCGAAAGATCGTCCTATTGGGGCGAGCTCTTCATGTTGGCGACGGGCGCGCTCTTCCTCTCGTTCAACGTCGCGCCTACCGAAGAGATTATCCTCATCGCCTTTCAGATGGACGCCTGGCGGGAGGCGGCGCTCGCGCTGGCGTCGCTGCTCCTCATGCACGTCTTCGTCTACGTCTCCAACTTCAAAGGCGGCGATGAGCGCGGCGCCGCCTCGCATCTCTCGATGTTCCTGCGCTTCAGCCTAACGGGCTACGTGCTGTCGCTTCTGATCAGCATGGCGATGTTGTGGATCTTCGGACGCAGCGACGGCTTGAGCTTCTATTCTTTCCTGAGCGCCGCGCTGGTGCTCGGATTTCCCGCCTCCATCGGCGCGGCGGCGGCGCGCCTCGTGCTCTAGACGAGTTCAAAGGAGATCGACATCATGACGGATAAGTCCGAAGATCAGGAAGACCTGCCCGACGACACGCCTTTCGCGGAGTGGTTGCTCGCCGCAATTTCGGCCTTATTGTTCATCGGCGGCTTCGCCTATCTCGTCGCCCATGGGGTTGCCGGCGGCGATGGCCCGGCTGATCTCCGGATCGTGCATATGTTGGCCCAGCAGGATCCGCGTCGGGTGGATTTCACCCTCGTCAACATGGGCCAGAAGACCGCGGCGCAGGTTCAGGTCAAGGGTCAGGTGCTGGAGAAGAACGGCGCGGTGGCGGAGGAGAGCCATGCCGTGATCGATTATGCGCCCGAGGGCTCTAGCGTTCAGGGGAGCCTGGCATTCTATCGCGACATCAGGGGCTCGAATTTCGCATCACGACCGAAGGCTTCAACGAACCGTAGAGTGAAACATGCCGCAGCGGGCGCAGCCTATTGCCTCGATACCGAAGCCCGCTTCACGTCTGATGGAAACCTGAGAGACGATTGGCTCCGGAGCACCTGTCGGATTGGAAAGGCGCGGCGAATAGGCATCACTTCGCTACCTCGCCTCCCAGAGCTATACTGAACGCGTCGGGTTCCAGCTGCAACGCCATCGGAGGTGAAGAAAAGGAAGGATCGTTCTCCCTCGCGCCGGGCCAGGGGGAGTCCAAACCCGGCCAAGATCCGCAATCTACGCGCGGGAGAACGATCAGCAAGCAGGAAGCTCGGGGGAACAAGGGGGCAGTCCGCTTCCTGCGGGGCTCAACGAGATCGAACAGGAAAGGTTCCCCGGCGCCGCGAGAATATAGCGATTTATCCAGTTTATTTTTTGATCATTGTCCCGCCGCGCGCCTCGGGGCATCCTGCTCGACCTGGCTAGGAATATCGTCGACCGGACCGGACAGGTATTCATCGTCGTCTTGGACTCTCGATTCGTCTTCAGCCTCCGACTGTGTCACGGGTTCGACCCGGCTCGGATCATCCGCCTGCACCGCAATCGCCTGATCGACGTCTTCATCGATCTCTGGGCCGTCGGCGGGGTCAGGATCTACGGCGTTTTGCATCTTCAGCTGCGCCACCACGCCGTCTATCGCGCCGAGGGCCTCGTCCGTGCTCCATCCGGCGGCGTTGGCATTGGCGATCATTGTCTGGATCGCGCGATCGAACGCCCCGGTCAGCGCCTTCATGCGCCTTTCATTCAAGCCTTTGGTCATTTGCCTCTCCTTTTGCCACATCAACTCCGCAGGATTTTCGAAGTTCCGGAGGAGGCGATCTGGCGGGAACCGAAGAGGAGGCAAAGCGGTTCTACCTATGGAAAGACCGCGCCGACGACGGTCTCGATGAGTAAGAGGAAATCCTATGGCGAGCAAAGACGATTTTCGAAACGACCGAAATCGCGAACGGACCTATCGAGACCGTGAGCGCTTCGACGTCGACCCGTTCTATGGGGCCCGTGGCTATCCCGATTGGGATCGCACCGGCTCCTTCCGTGAACGCGAGCGCGAGGATGTGAATTTCGCTGGCGATTGGCGCCAGAAATCTCCCGGCTTCGGCCGCAATGACGCTGGCTATGCGCAACCCGAATATCGCTATCGGGAACGGGATAGAGACGATAACGGCCGCCGCTATGGCGATCGCGAGGAAAAGCGCGATTTCATCGATCGCGCTTCGGACGAGGTCGCCTCATGGTTTGGCGATGAAAACGCCGAACGTCGTCGCGAACAGGACAAGCATCGCGGCAAGGGCCCCAAAGGCTATATACGCCGCGACGAGCGCATCCTGGAAGACGTCAACGACCGTCTGATGCAGGATCCCTACCTCGATGCGTCCGAGATCGAAGTGATGGTCGCTCAGGCTGAGGTGACGCTGACCGGCACTGTGGAAAGCCGCCAGGACAAGCGCCGGGCCGAGGATCTCGCCGATTCCGTCTCCGGCGTCGCGCATGTCCAGAACAACATCCGTGTCAAAACGGGAACAATCGCCAATATCGTGAGTTGAGGCGTTTGTTCGGCGGGCTCATCGAGCCCGCCTCCCAGGAGCGAGACATGCCCGCAAGATCGAAAGCCCAGCAGAAGGCGGCCGGCGCCGCCCTCGCCGCCAAAACGGGCGACGCGCGTGAAAGCCAACTGCGCGGGGCCTCGAAGAGTATGGCGGCCTCCATGTCCGTGAAAGAGCTTGAAGATCTGGCGTCCACCCCACGAAAGGGGAAGCCGGAACATGTGTCCAAAGATTGACCCGCGACAAGTTGTGCGTAACGTCGGGAAGGAAACATTATGACTGGCCTGTATCCCCAAATCATCTGGGACGTCATCGATCGCAGCATCACCATCATCGATGGCGATCGCGTCGTCGACCTGCGCGAGCGTTTTAGGAACCGAGAAGACGGCATTCGCGCGGCAGAGGCCTATTGCCGCCGTCACATGCGGCGTGAGGCCGACGCAATCCGTGTCGCCGGCTGAACCGACAGCATTTCCCGATTTTCGGGAAAGTAGAATCGCGCCGCGACCCAAGCGAAAGTTTTGAGCCGGGCGCGGCAGACGATCCCGCGATCATAGGCGCGGATCAGCAGCGACACGAATTTTTCCTGCCGCTCCCTGCATGCCGGATACCATTGCTCCGTCTCCAACTCTCGGATGACGCTGCGCAAGAAGGAGACTTCCGAGCCCGCAAAAACGCCTGGACTATGGATCTGGGTGTGTAGCGACATTCATCGTCCTCCACCGCCTCAGGCGAAACATGCTACGGCAGCGCTTCGTATTTGTGGCTCATTTATGTCGCAAGTGAAATAGCAAATATTAGCCCCCTGCATTTTGAGGGGTTTTCCCCATTCGCACTTCTTCGCGCGCGAGGAAGAACACTGGACGCAGGACTATGACTTCCTGGACGATCCGGGCTCTGCCATATTGCGATGGGCGCTCGCCAGCACGCCCGACGGCGTGACGTTGGCGATCGCCGCCTGCAACTTGTTCTTGACGCCGCTGACAATATCGCCCTCGCCATTCATCATGGCGCGGAAACCGGTCTCCGCCACGTCGGCGGGGTCGTCTTTCTCGGATTGGCCGATATTCGTATCCAGCAGTCCCGCACGCTCGAAGAACCGCGTTTCGGTGGCTCCCGGCATCAGGCAGGTGACGGTGACGCTGGTGTCCTTCAGCTCTTCGCGCAGCGCGAAGGAGAAGCTGTTCAGGAACGCCTTCGACGCATTGTAGACCGCCTGGAAGGATCCGGGCATGAAGCCGGCAATCGACCCGGTTATCAGGATGCGGCCGTGTCGCTGCGCCCGCATCATGCCGCCGACGGCGTGGAGGAGTTCGAGCGTGCCGGTGACGTTGGTGTCGATCACATGCCTGACATCGACGATGTCCTGATCCAGAAAGGCATGGCCCAGGCCGCAGCCGGCATTGGCCATCAGGAGTTCCGGCTCAGCGCGGTTGGCGGCGATCTGGTCCACCAGTTGCGCCACGCCGGCCGAGGTCAAGAGATCCGCCATGATGGAGGTGACGGTCGCGCCACTGGCGCGGAGATCTTCGGCTGCGGTGTGAATCGCCTCCTCATCGGCGGCGATCAGCAAGTCATAGCCTTCGCGGCCGGCGACCCGGGCCAGTTCCAGGCCAATGCCGGACGATGCGCCGGTGACGATAGCGAGTTTTCCCATGCCGATCGGCATGTTCGTTCTCCTTATGGCTTGAGGACGACTTTGATGCAGCCATCCTTCTTGTCGCGGAACGTCTTGTAGAGTTCGGGGCCGTCTTCGAGAGAACCGCGATGGGTGATCACGAAGGACGGATCGATCTCGCCCTCGGCGATACGGCGCATCAATTCCGGCAGATAGCGTTGCACCGGCGTCTGGGCCATGCGGAAGGTCAGGCCGCGATTGATCGCCGAGCCGAACGGGATCTTGTCGAGGAAGCCGCCATAAACGCCGACGATCGACACGGTTCCAAAATTGCGGCAGCAATGAATGGCCTGGCGCAGCACATGCGGCCGGTCGGTGCCCATGAAGGTGGCGACCTTGATGCGGTCGACGACCGAGTCGAAGCTCGCCACCGGCGAGGCTTCCGTGCCGACGGCGTCGATGCAGGCGTCGGCGCCGCGACCGCGGGTCAGTTCCATGATCCGGTCATAGATGTCTTCATCCATGAAATTGAGCGTGACGGCGCCGGCGGCGCGGGCAAGCTCAAGGCGCTCGGCGACGGTGTCGATGGCGATGACGCGCTCCGCGCCGAGCAGGGAGGCCGAGCGGATCGCCATCTGGCCGACAGGACCGCAGCCCCAGATCGCGATCGTGTCGGCCGGCTGGATGTCGCAGAAATCGGCGGCCATATAGCCCGTGGGGAAGATGTCGGAAAGGAACAGGACTTGCTCGTCCGTCAGCCCGTCCGGCACCTTGATCGGTCCGACATCGGCATAGGGCACACGCAGATATTCGGCCTGCCCGCCCGAATAGCCGCCCAGCAGATGAGAATAGCCGAACAGGCCGGCGGGCGAATTGCCCCACATGGTCCGCGCCTTCTCGTGATCGGGATTGGAGCGTTCGCAGGCGGAGAAATAACCGCGCTTGCAGAAGAAACACTCGCCGCAGGAAATGGTGAAGGGAACCACGACGCGATCGCCGACCTTGAGCGTGGTGTTGTCTTTGCCGACCTCGACCACTTCGCCCATGGTCTCGTGGCCGACGATGTCGCCGCTATGCATATCGGGGATCATCCCGTCGAAGATATGCAGGTCGGAGCCGCAGATGGCGCAGGCCGTGACCTTGATGATGGCGTCGCGGCCATGCTGGATTTTGGGGTCGGGCACGCTTTCGCAGCGGATGTCGGATTTCCCATGCCAGGTCAGGGCTTTCATCATCTTCTCCTCGGTTGATGAACGGCGAAGGCTCGAGACGGTCCAACCGGGCAATCGTGAAAGCGTTCCCATCGAGATCAGCATCATGCCGATACGAAAAAGCGCGCCGGGGAACGGCGCGCTTTTGCAGGCTGAGCTGGAAACGGATCAGTGGACGCGGGAGCCCGACTGTTCTTCTTCCTGCATCATCGCCTTGTCGGCGGAGACAGACAGATGAACACGGTTTTCCTGGACTGTCTCGACCAGCGACATTTCGATGAAATGGTGGTGGCCTTCATGTCCGGCGCCGTGGCTGTCAGCCTTGGTGAGCTTGATCCGATCGCCTTCGACGCGGTCGACCGTGCCGACATGCCGGCCGTCTTTGCCGATCACTTCCGCATGTTCTCTGATGTCGTGAATTGTCATGATCGTTCTCCTTGATGGTTCGCATCAGGAAAACGCGGAACGGCTCGTTTAGATCCAATCCGGTCAAATGATGGTGGGACGGCCGCCATTCTTGGGGATGAATTCGAGCGTCAGCCGGATCTCGACGATCGGGCGGCGGATCTCGTCGAACACTTCGACCGCGATCATGTTGAGCGGCTCACCCGGCAATCCATCCAGAGCCATCTCGGCGAGCGCCTTGCGGCCTTCTTCGACGGCTTGGGAGTCGTTGTCGAACTCGTAGGCCTTTTCGGCCGGCGACGCGCCGTCGCGGTCCAACACGGAAAAGAAATATTTGGGCATGGGCGACACTCCTGGTATCGCCCGTAAACACATGACCTTGAAGGCGGTTCCGTTATTTCCGCACCGCGAGCGCCGCTTTGAGCGCCCGCACGGTTGCTTCGTCCGTACGACGGGTCTGGCGGGGGCTGAAGCCCAGCGACACGACGCGGTCATCCGCCTCTTCGACCGTGGTCGAAAGAGAGCCGTGAACCTCGCGGACCGGCAGCCGGTCGAGGATTTCGCCTATGCTGGCGGGCGTCACGCCGGAGCCCGGCATGATGGAAATGCGGCCATCGGCGAGCCGGACGGCTTCCGCGAGATCATCGAGTCCTTCAGGCGCGGTTTTCGCACGTCCGGAAGTGAGGATGCGCTCGAAGCCGTAATCCACCGCGAGTTCGATCGCGGCGGCCATATCCGGCACGAAGTCGAAGGCGCGATGAAGCGTGCGCGGCATGCGGCCGACCGCGTTGGAGAGTTGGCGCAGAGCCTTGGCGTCGAGCGCGCCGGTCGCGAGATTTGCCCCGATCACCACGCCTGCAATCCCGGCGGAGGCGGCGAACTGGATGTCCTCGCACATCAGGTCGAGTTCGCGCTGGGTATAGACGAACGCGCCGATGCGCGGGCGGATCATGGCGTAGACGGGAATGGGCGATTTCGCCGCCGCGCTCATCAGGCCGGCTGAAGGCGTCAAACCTCCGGTTGAAAGCGCGCTACAGAGTTCGATGCGGTCGGCTCCCCGGAAATGGCGGATTCCAGTCCCGCCAGATCATCCACGCACACTTCCAGCAGAATTTCGCTCATACGCGCCTTCACTCCATCCCAACGCCGCCGCGCCGATCAAGCCCGCATCGGGTCCGCATTGGGCCCTGACAACCAGCGGTCGGTGGGAAACGCCGAGAACCCCGGGTTTCGTTTTCCGATCGATGTTAGATAGGAGCTTTTCGGAATTTGCAAGGCCTCCGCCCACGGGCGCGATTTCGGCCCCGGTGATATTGATGGCGAGCGCGAGAAGACGGGCGACGAGATCGCTATAGATGTCCACCGTCCGCCCGGCGGCGACGTCGGCGGCCTCCCAGGCAGACAGGATCGCATGGCTGTCGGCTTCCTTGTCATGAAGATGGCGGTGCAGCGCTTCCAGCCCCTCGCGCCGCCAACCGTGTTCAGGCAGCCCTTGCGACCGCAGCCACACTGGAAGGCGGGAATGAGCACCGACGGATCGCCCGCGACGGCCGGCAGAAAGGCGCCGTGGCCCCATTCGCCGGCAAAACCGCCGGCGCTGTTGACCAAGCGTCCGCCGCTGACCAGGCCGCCGCCGACGCCGGAGCCCAGAATCACGCCGAACACGACATGACGGCCGCGACCCGCGCCCTCGGCCGCTTCGGCGAGCGCAAAACAATCGGCGTCATTGGCGATCAGCGCGGGCAGTCCGAGCGCCGCTTCCAGCGCAGGAGCGAGGATGGTCTGGTGCAGCGCCGGGATATTCGCGCAGGTCAAGCGCCCGCTGTCGCGATCGACGACGCCGGTGAGCGAGATCGCCAGAGCCTTTGGTCGCGCCGGCGCGGCGGCCGCCAGTTCCGCCAGTGCGGCGATGAAAGCGTCCAGCGATCTCGACGGCGTTGCGACCCGACCGAGAGGCGCGAGGCTACCCGGGGCCGAAGACCACGCCGCCTTGATGAAGCTGCCGCCGATATCGAGGGCGAGGATCATGCCCCCGCCTACCTCATCGCCTTGCCGGCCGCGTCGAAGCGATGCAGCGCGGCGGCGTCCGGAGTCATATGGACGATCTCGTCGGGGGAATAGGGATGTTCACCGGAACATCCGGACAGTGATCATGCCAACCGCATCAGATTCGATATAGACGATCGTGTCGGCGCCGAGATGCTCGACATGCACGACCTTGCCGGACCACGTCCCACTGTCGCGGGACAGCGTGATATGCTCGGGTCGGACGCCGAGAGTCTGATAGCCGCTCTCGCCCAATCTGCCGGCCTCGACGAAATTCATCTGCGGCGAGCCGATGAAACCGGCGACGAACAGATTGGCGGGCCTATTGTAAAGCTCCATCGGCGAGCCGACCTGCTCGACCGCGCCGGCGCTCAACACGACAATCTTGTCGGCCAGCGTCATCGCCTCGACCTGGTCATGCGTGACATAGATCATCGTCGCCTTGAGGCGGCGATGGAGCGCGGCGATTTCGAGCCGGGTCTGCACGCGCAAAGCGGCGTCGAGGTTGGACAGCGGCTCGTCGAACAGGAAAAGGCTCGGCTCGCGCACGATGGCGCGGCCGATAGCGACGCGCTGGCGCTGGCCGCCCGACAGTTCCGCCGGCCGCCGTTCGAGGTAAGGCTCGAGCGACAGCATCGTCGAGGCCTTTTGACTTGCTCGGCGATCACGCCCGCCTCGACGCCCGCCTGCTTGAGGCCGAGCGCCATGTTGTCGCGCACCGTGAGATGCGGATAGAGCGCATAGGACTGGAAGACCATGGCGATGCCGCGCTTGGCAGGGGGCGTCACCGTCACATCCTTGCCGTCGATCAGGATCTGGCCGGACGAGATATCCTCAAGGCCGGCGATGGAGCGCAGAAGCGTGGACTTGCCGCAGCCGGAGGGGCCGACGAAAATCACGAATTCGCCGTCGGCGACATCGAGATCGATGCCCTTGAGCACTTCGAGCGGGCCATAGGCCTTGCGCACCGATTTCAGTTTCAGATTACCCACTGGAAGTCTCCGTTCAAAGCGCGATCTGCTGGCCGGTGCGCACGCTCTCGTCGGCGGCGAGGCAGATGCGCAGCGATTGCACCGCGTCCTGCATATGCCGGTCGAGATCGAAATCCTCGCGGATCGCCTTGAGCACGAAAGCCTGTTCGAGATCGCAAAGGTCCTGATGGCCGGGTTCGCCCGCCATCTGCAGGAGTTCGTCGCCGCTGACGAAGCGGCCATCCGGACCGGTCTTGGCCGGGTGGCGGCGGATCACCGAGGTCTTGGTGTGGGTGTCGATATCGTCGGACTTGGCGTTGGGATCCATGACGATGGAGACGCAGCCCTTGGGGGTGATGATGTCTTTGACGAAAAAGGCCGTCTCCGACATCATTGGGCCCCAGCCCGCTTCATACCAGCCGACCGAGCCGTCCTCGAAGGTCACCTGGAGATGGCCGTAATTATACATGTCCGGCGCGATCTCGTCCGAGAGCCGCACGCCCATGCCGCGCACCGAAACAGGCTTGGCGTCGGTGATCTGGCACATCACATCGACATAATGCACGCCGCAATCGACGATCGGCGACGTCGTCTGCATCAGCGCCTTGTGCGTTTCCCAAGCCTTGCCGGAGGACTGCTGGTTGAGGTTCATGCGGAAGACGTAAGGCGGGCCCATCTCGCGGGCGAGCTCGATCAGCTTCATCCAGGACGGGTGATGGCGGAGGATATAACCGATCACGAGCTTTCGGCCGGTGGCGCGGGCGCAGGCGACAACGCGCTCCGCGTCGGCGACCGTGGTGGCGAGCGGCTTTTCCAGGAAGACGTGGCAGCCCGCTTCCATCGCCTTGATCGCATAGGCGGCATGGCTGTCGGAATAGGTGTTGATCGAGCAGAGGTCGGGCTTCAGCTCGGCGAGCGCGTCGTCAAAGCTCGGCAGGATCTCGCGCCCCGCCAGAATGTCGGGCAGCACCACCGGCGAGCGGTTGACGAGGCCGACGATCTCGAAGCCGTCATTCTTGGCGTAGGATTGCGCGTGGCTGAGCCCCATATTGCCGAGGCCGGCGACGAGAACCTTGATCTTGTTCATTTGACTGCTCCTGCCGTGATGCCGCGAATGAGCTGGCGCGAGAAGATGACATAAAGGACGAGAACCGGGGCGATGGCGAGCGACAGCGCCGCGAGCACCGCATTCCAGTTGGTGACGAATTGTCCGATGAAGATCTGCGCGCCGAGCGTGATCGTCTTGGTCGCTTCAGACGGCGCGAGGATCAGCGGGAACCAGAGATCGTTCCAGATCGGGATCATGGTGAAAACGGCGACGGTGGCCATGGCGGGGCGGACCAGCGGCAGCACCAGCCGGAAGAAGATCTTGTATTCGCTGAGCCCGTCGATGCGGCCGGCGTTCTTGAGATCGTCGGACACGGTGCGCATGAATTCCGACAGGATGAAGATGGCGAGCGGCAGTCCCTGAGCGGTGTAGACCAGGATCAGCGCCGTCCGCGTGTTGACGAGGTCGAAAGCCACCATACCCTGCAGAATGCCGATCGTGCCCAGCCGGATCGGGATCATGATGCCGAGCGCCATATAGAGGCCGAGCAGCGTGTTGCCGCGGAATCGGTATTCCGACAGCGCGAAGGCGGCCATGGCGCCGAACAGCAGCACCAGCGCGATCGACACGACGGTGACGATCAGCGAATTCATCAGATAGATCTGGAAACTGCCGCCACTCAAGACAGTGGTGTAGCCGATGAGATCAAAGGTGCCCGGCAGCGGCGGCTGCATGGGATTGCGGAAGATGGCGTTGCGCGACTTGAAGGAGTTGATGATGGTCAGCACCACGGGGAAGAGCGCGATCGCGGTATAGGCGATCAGCACGGCGTGGGCGGCGGCGGCGCGACCGGAGGAGGAGCGGGTTTTCGACATCGTGATCTCCTCAGAACTGGTAGCGGCGCATGCGGCGCTGGATGGCGAAGAGATAGAAGGCGACGCCGGCGAGAATGATCAGGAACATCACGGTGGCGATGGTCGCGCCCATCGACCGGTCGCCGAGCTGAAGCTGGAAGCCGAAGAAGGTGCGGTAGAGCAGCGTGCCGAGAATGTCCGTCGATCCATCCGGCCCGGCAAGCGCGCCCTGCACCGTGTAGATCAGGTCGAAGGCGTTGAAATTGCCAACAAAGGTGAGGATCGAGATGATGCCGATCGACGGTAGGATCAAAGGCAGCTTAATCTTCCAGAACTGGCTGAATCCGGTGATCCCGTCGAGTTCGGCGGCCTCGATCACTTCGTCCGGAATATTGAGCAGGGCGGCATAGATCAGCATCATCGGGATGCCGACATATTGCCAGACCGAGATCAGAGATACGGCAATGAGCGCGGAGTTGGGCTTTCCGAGCCAAGGACCGAACATGAATTTCAGGCCGACCGTGTCGAGCAGGAAGGGCGTGACGCCCCAGATGGGCGACAGGATCAGCTTCCAGATGAAGCCGACGATCACGAAGGACAGAAGCGTCGGCATGAAGATGGCGGTTCGGTAGAAGCTCGCGAATCTGAGCCTGGGGATCGACAGAAGCGCCGCCAGCGCCACGCCGATCGGGTTCTGCACCAGCATATGGATGATGAAGAAAATGACGTTGTTCTTCAGCGCGTTCCAGAAGCCATCGGCCCATTTAGGCTCGCCGAACAGCGTCGCGAAATTGCCGAGACCGACGAAGGCCTTCTGCCCGTCGACTTCGTTGAAGAAGGACAGCCAGAGCGTGCTCCCCAGCGGAATGATCATCACCGCCGTGTAGATCAACACCGCCGGCATGAGAAAGACGGCGATATGCCAACGGACAGGCCGCCGCGGCGGGGCTTCGGGAAGTGTGTCGACGTCCATTTGGCTCGTCCAGGTCTAGGTGTAGAGGGGATATGGTTGCCCGTGCTTCGCCCCTCATCCCCCTGCCGGGACCTTCTCCCCGCATGCGGGGAGAAAGAGGGTGTGGCAAGGCCGGCGCTCCATCAGCCTTCTCCCCGCGAGCGGGAAGAAGGTGGCGGCAGCCGGATGAGGGGCGGAGCTCAGACGTCAAAGATGGCGGCGCGAAGCCGCCAGTCTCAAGCTTACTTCGCGGGCTTGTACCAGCTGTCGAGGCCCTTCTGGAGCTTCTCGGCGGCGACTTCAGGCGTGTCGGTGCCGTTGATCACATTGGCCGATTCCACCCAGGTCTCGTTTTCGAGGTTCGGGGTGCCGCGCGACAGGATCTGGTAGGTCGAGCGGATGGTCGACTGGCACTTTTCGCGCCAGGAGACGAATTCCTGGGCGAGCGGATCCTGCATCTTCACGGCCGTCTTGTTGAGGCTGAAGAAGCCCGGCAGCGAGTTGGCGTAGAGGTCGGCGAATTCAGGCGAGGCGACCCAGGTCAGGAAGGTCTTGGCCTGTTCCGCATGCGGGCCCTTGGCGTTCATGCCGATGGCGATGTCGGTGTGGTCGGAGATGTAGCACTTGTCGCCGTCCTTCTGCACCGGCGGCGGGAAGGCGCCCATCTTGAACTGAGCCTGCGTGTTGAAGCCGCCGATTTCCCAGGAGCCGGCCGGATAGATGGCGGCGCGGCCGAGCGTGAACAGGTTCTGGCTGTCCGGATAGGTCTGGGCTTCGAAGCCGTCGCCGAGATAGGGCTTCCACTTGGCGAGCGTCTTATAGGGCTCGACCCACTGGGCGTCGGTGAGCTTCTGCTCGCCCTTGATCAGCGCCAGACGACCTTCTTCGCCCTTCCAGTAGTTCGGGCCGATGTTCTGGTAGCCCATGGTCGCGGCTTCCCAGAGATCCTTGGTGCCCATGGCCATCGGGATGAAGTTGCCGTCGGCCTTGATCTTTTCGAGGGCGGCGAAGAACTCCTCTTCGGTCTTCGGCGGGGTGATGCCGAGCTGGTCGAAGGCGTCCTTGTTGTAGATGAAGCCGTGGATGACCGAGGCCATCGGCACGCAGAAGGTGGCCGCGCCGTCATCGGTGGTCCAGGCGGACTTGGCGACGTCGGAGAAATTCTCCATGCCGGCATTCTTGGTGATGTCGGCCAGATAGCCCTTCTTGTAGAGATCGAGCGATGCGTCGAAGGGGCGGCAGGTGATCAGGTCGCCGGCGGAACCGGATTCCAGCTTGGCGTTGATGGCCGAGTTGTATTCGGTCGGCGCCATCGGCGAGAAGACGACCTTGATGCCGGGATGCTTGGCTTCGAAGGCCGGGATCAGCTTGTCCTTCCAGATCGACAGGTCGTCATTGCGCCAGCTCTCGATGGTGAGCGTGACATCCTCGGCGCTCGCAGCCCCGGCATAGCCGAGAATGCTGGCGCTCAGGAGCAGAGCCTTGATTGCAGTGCGGGTCATATTGTTCTCCCTCTTCTTCACGCCACCATGGCGTTCTTGAACCCAGTTTTAAGCATGACCGAGGAGTTTGAGCGCGGCGCGCACATTTGCGCTTGTCCGGCTCAGAATTTCCTCGGCTTTAGATTTGTTTTTCGCGCCGGCTGCGAGCACGATCGCGGTCTTGACCGCGCCGCCGGCGGCCTCGATCGCCTCCGTGGCCTCGACGACGCCGACATCGGCGACGGCCGACACGATGCCGGCGGCGCGCTGTCGCAATTTTTCGTTGTCGGCAAATAGATTGACCATGCGTCCATCATGCACATGGCCGAGCTGAATGGCCATCAGCGTCGAGATCATGTTGAGCGCGATCTTCTGCGCCGTGCCGGCGCCCATACGGGTCGAACCCGACACCATTTCCGGCGGCGTCTCCAGAAGGATGCCGGCGTCGGCGAGCGCAAGAAGCGGCGTGTCGGCATTGTTGGCGATGGAGACGATGCGCGCGCCCAGGGATCTCGCTTCTTCCGCTAGCGCCAAAGTATAAGGCGTCGAGCCGCTCGCAGATACGCAGATGACGCAATCGCCTGCCGAAATCGCCCGCCGCGCATCGGCGCGGGCGGCGTCGAGATCATCTTCGGGCGCTCCGGCCAGATTGAGCAGGCTATCGGCTCCGCCTGCCAGCAGCACCTCTATCCGATCACGCGGAATGCCGAAGGTTCCCGGCAATTCGAGCGCATCGGCCATCGCCATCAAACCCGAGCTGCCGGCGCCGGCATAGACGAGACGACGCCCGTCCCGCAGGGCTTCGGCGGCCAGACGGGCCGCCTCGGCGATCGCCGCCAGCGCTCCTGCAGGAGACTTGGCTGCCTCTGCCTGCGCGGCGGCGAGAAGCGACAGCGCATCGAACGGGGAAAGGGTGTCTATCCCCTTCGCCTTTTCATGCAGCGCCTCTGTCGTCCGCTCAGCCATGCAATTGTCTCCTCAGTGCCGGCAATTAATGCCAACAAAATACCAATTGTCCAGCAGGAATTTACGAAAGGTAAAATTTCACGTTCTCCTGTCAGCTGTCCACATGATTTCACCTTTGAATCATTTGGTTAATTTTTAACGGCCGATTTTTTTGCCAAGGCCGCTTGGATATTGGTATTTTTTGGTATTGTCTCTTCAGGAGGCGTTCAATGGCCAGATATTTCGTTGGAATTGACGGAGGCGGGACGAGTTGCCGCGCGGCGGTCGCAGATGCGACAGGCCGCATTCTCGGCATGGGCAAGAGCGGCTCGGCAAACATCATGACCTCCGCCGACATCGCCTTGGCCAGCATTTCCAACGCAAGCCGCGAAGCTTTCGCCAGCGCCGGACTGAAGGAAGCCGCCATGTCGGACGCTTCCGCCTTTCTGGGCCTCGCCGGCAACAATGTCGAGGACGCCGTCGTCGCAGTATCCTCCCGCCTGCCTTTCGCGCGCTCGGTGATCGATTCCGACGGGCTGATTGCGCTCGAGGGCGCGCTCGGTGAAGGGGATGGTTCGGTCGCCATTCTCGGCACCGGCAGCATTTTCATCACCCGGCTCGGGACGGAGATCCGCTATCTCGGCGGCTGGGGCTTCGTGATCGGCGATTTCGGCTCCGGCGCGCGACTCGGGCATGCAGCCTTGCAGGAAGCGTTGCTCGCTTATGACGGCATAGCGCCGGTTTCGCCGCTGACCACCTCCATTCTGGTTGAGTTCGACCACAATCCGCCGCGAATGGTGGCCTTCGCCAAGACGGCGAGTCCCGGCGAGTTCGGCCGATTCGCGCCGCGCATCTTCGAATTCGCGAGACTGGGCGACGAGACGGCGTCCCGCCTCTTGGCCAACGCCGCCGCCCAGATCGACGCCGGTCTCGACCGGCAGGCCGAGATCAGTCGGGGTGGTCGGCTGGCGCTGCTCGGCGGACTGGCCGCGCTTTATGCGGATCATCTGGCGCCCCGCCATCGTGATCGCCTCATCCAACCCAAAGCGGACGCTTTGACCGGCGCCGTGGCGCTGGCCGTCAGGCGCTTCCAGGCGGAGGCGGCGCATGGGTGAGCAACTGGCGGATCTGCTGCCGCTCGGCGCGCTGCAGAACGAGGGTTCCGGCCCACTCTACGTCAAGCTGCGGCAATGGCTCGAGGAAGCGATCCATGAGGGCCGCCTCGCCCACGGCCAGGCCCTGCCGCCCGAACGCGATCTCGCCGACTATGCGCAAGTGAGCCGCGTCACGGTGCGCAAGGCGGTGGACGAACTGGTGCGCGACGGCCTCCTGAGCCGCAAGCATGGCTCCGGCACATTCGTGATGAAGCCGGTGGCGCGCATGCAGCAGCCGCTGTCGCGACTGACCTCTTTCTCGGAAGATATGGCGCGGCGCGGCTATTCGACCCGCTCGGAATGGCTGGAGCGCGGCCTCTTCCACCCCTCGCCCGACGAGATGATGAAACTCGGGCTCAAGGTGGACATGATGGTGGCGCGGCTCGCGCGGCTTCGCATCGCCAACGAATTGCCGCTCGCCATCGAGCGCGCCTGCCTGTCCTCGGACATTCTACCCGATCCGATGCAGGTGACCACCTCGCTCTACGCCGAACTGCAGCGGCTCAACGCCAGCCCGGCGCGCGCCGTGCAGCGCATCTGGGCCGTCAATGTCGGACGCGAAGAAGCCGGCCTGCTCGGCGTGCCGGAAGGCTCCGCCGGGCTCGCGATTGAGCGTCTCTCATATCTCGCTTCGGGACGGGTGGTGGAATTCACCCGCTCCCTCTATCGCGGCGACGCCTATGACTTCGTCGCCGAAATGACGCTCACCGACGCGTGAGCCCCAAACAGGATGACCACGATGACGACCCATATGCGCCAGGAAATCAACGAGATCCCGACTGCGGTTTCCCGGCTTCTCGACCGGCAGGGCCCGAGCCTGCGCGACGCCGGACTGGCGCTGAAGGCAGCCGACCCCGCCTTCCTGGTGACCATCGCCCGCGGCTCCTCCGACCATGCCTGCCATTTCCTCAAATATGCCGTGGAGCAATATGCCGGTCGCGCCGTAGCGTCGATCGGCCCGTCCCTCGCTTCCATCTACGGCAAGTCGTTGCGCCTGAACGGCGCCGCCGCCATCGCCGTATCGCAATCCGGCAAGAGCCCCGACATCGTCGCCATGACCAAGTCGGCGCGCGACGCCGGCGCGGTGACGATCGCGCTTACCAACACCCTGCCCTCGCCGCTGTCGGAAGCCTCGGATCACGCCATCGACATCCAGGCCGGCCCCGAACTCGCGGTCGCCGCCACCAAGTCCTATGTCAGCTCCATCGTAGCCGGACTGGCCATGCTCGGTGAATGGACCGACGACGTCGATCTCGCCCGCGCCGTCCGCGACCTGCCGGAAACGCTGAACCGGGCGCTGGCGCTGGATTGGAGCCCGCTGCAGGCGGCGCTCGACGGGGCTGATTCGCTCTATATGCTCGGCCGAGGACCGGCGCTCGCCATCGCCTCGGAGGCGGCGCTGAAATTCAAGGAAACATCCGAGATTCACGCCGAAGCCTATTCCAGCGCCGAAGTGCTGCATGGACCGGTGGCGCTGGTCGGCAAGAAATTCCCGGTCGTCGGCTTCGCCTCCCGCGACGCCGCCACCGCCTCCACCGTCGCGACCCTCGACGATCTCGCGCGCAAGGGCGCGGCGGCCTTCGTGACCGGCGACGGCGCCGACGCGGCCGCTGAATTGCCGGCGGCGCGAACCGGCCATCCGCTCACCGACGCCCTGGCGCTGATCATTCCCTTCTACGGTTTCGTGGAGGCGTTTTCACGCTCGCGCGGCTTCAATCCCGATGCGCCGGCGGCGCTGAAAAAAGTGACGGAGACCCATTGATGGCCCTGACCGCGATCGAAAACGCCCGGATCTTCGACGGCGAAACCTGGCATGACGGCGAGACGCTCCTCATCCGCGACGGCCGCTTCGCAGGCTTTTGCGGGGACGGCCAAGCGACGTCGGACGCGGAGCGCATGGACGCAGCGGGCGGCGTGATCGTTCCCGGCTTCATCGACCTGCAGGTCAATGGCGGCGGCGGGGCGATGTTCAATGACGACCAGAGCGTCGAGGGCATCCGCCGGATCTGCGCCGCCCATGCCCGCTTCGGCGCCACCTCGCTGCTGCCGACGCTGATCACCGATACGCCCGACATTACCGCTGCCGCCATCGAGGCGGGTCTTCAAGCGAAGGCGGAGCATGTGCCCGGCTTTCTCGGCCTGCATCTCGAGGGGCCCCATCTGTCGGTCGCACGCAAGGGCGCCCATGACCCAAACCTCATCCGCCCGATGACGGAGGAGGATCTGACACGGCTCGAAGCGGTCGGCCGCCGTTTCGACGCGATCATGATCACGATTGCGCCTGAGAATGTCACGGAAGATCAGGTCGCGCGATTGACGGCCGCCGGCTACACCGTCAGCCTCGGCCACACCAACGCCAGCTACGAGACGGCGGAACGGTATGCGAGGGCGGGCGCGCGCTGCGCGACGCATCTCTTCAACGCCATGAGCCAGATGGAGAATCGCAGCCCCGGCCTGGTCGGCGCGGCGCTCGATCTCGGCGCGCTCAATGCCGGAATCATCGCCGATGGCCATCACGTCCACAAGGGCGCGATGTCGGCGGCGCTCCGGGCCAAGCGCGGCCCCGGCCGCATCTTCGTGGTTACCGATGCAATGTCGACGATCGGCACCGACCTGACCGGCTTCACCCTGAACGGCCGCCAGATCTACCGGACCGACGGCAAGTTGACGCTGGCCGACGGCACGCTCGCAGGCGCCGACATCGACATGTTCTCTTCGGTCCGCTTTCTGATCGACAGTGTCGGACTATCGCTGGAGGAAGCCGTCAGGATGGCGAGCGTCTATCCAGCGGAGGTCATGGGGGTAAGTGAAAACAAGGGACGTATTGCTGTCGGATGCGACGCCGACTTCGTGATCTTGAACGCCGCCGCCACGCAACTGAGCTCGACATGGATAGCCGGGACATGCGTCCATGTGACCTGAAGCGACCGGCCGACCATGGTTGCAAATAAAAATATTGTGCGATAGTCAGTACGAATTCGTTACAGCACGGGTTGATTTCATGAAGTCGGGATCGGGGAGAAAGCTTCTGCGCCTTTTGTGCGCGCTGCTGCTCGTCATGCTCGGCTTTGCGCATAAGCCTCCGCCGTCCATCGCCGGCGAGACGCCCACCGGTGCGATTTATGCGCTGCCTGACGGCTCCATCGCCGATATCTGCTACGGCGATGACGAGGATGGCGCCAAGAAACACGCTCTCGGCCAGGGATGCGACGCCTGTCGTCTCGCCGCGAGCACTATCCTTCCCGTCGTCGATGTCGACATGCATGTTCCGAAGCCGGATCTGCAGGCCGCCGTCTTCGCCTGGGACGAGGCGTTTCAACGCCTGCTCCTGCCTCCCTCCGCATCCCCGCGCGGACCGCCTTCCCGATCCGATCTCGTTTGAGCCCGGCGCGTTTCTGCGCCGATTTCTGAGATTCGGATCCGGAAGCGTGGCCTAGGCCCACAATCCGGCATCCAAAGCCGGATGAAGCCATGCATATGCTCGCTATCGCCACGCCGGGCGCAAGCCCAGCAACCCGACGCCCTCGCGCGGCGTCGAAACACAATCATTTTCTAGAGCCGCGTCAGACGCTGCCCATCGATGCGACGACGGAGTTGCTGACCCTCGAAAGCGGCTGCCTCGCCCTTTCGCACTATCTCCCGGACGGCCGGCGGCAGATATCCGATATCGTCGGACCCGGACGCGTGTTCTCGATCGGGGCGGATTGCCGCGCCGAGTCGCTCACCTACAGTTCGGTCATGCCGGCCGACATGGCGAGCGACGCTTACGCCTCTCAAGGCCGCCTGATGCTGGCGCGCATGCAGGCGCATGCGCTTCTGCTGGGTCGGAAGACTGCGGCAGAGCGGGTGGCCACCGCCGTGCTCGATCTCGCGCGACAATTCGCGCCGCGCGACCGATCCTCACGGCCGTCGCGCGCCACCTTCATTCTCTATCCGACCCGCGCCGACCTGGCCGACTGGCTGGGTCTGACGATCGAAACGATCAGCCGGACGCTGAACAGCTTCAAACGGACGGGATTGATCGGCTTCGATCGACCCGAACGGATCACCATTCTCAACCAAACCGCTCTCGAACGGACGGCCGGGGGCCATGCCGCGTGAGGGGAACCAACTTTCCATCGGAGACAGAGGGGACACCATGACCATTGGAACGCTCGACGGCGCGCCGCCCAAGGACCGGGCCATCGCGCAAAAATTCTATTTCGCCGCCTGGAGATGGCATTTCTACGCCGGCCTCTATGTAATTCCTTTCCTGATCATGCTCGCGATCACCGGCATGGTCATGCTGTGGTTCACCACCATCGCGCCCGAATATGGCGAACGCATCGCCATTCCTGTCGGTCAGCGCGCGCTCAGCGTCACCGATCAGGCCGCGGCGGCGTTGCAGGGCCATCCCGACGGCTGGATCGCCAAATATGTCGCTCCTTACAGCCCCACGAATCCGGCGCTGTTTCAGGTCGATCTCGAAACCGGAAACCGGATGATCGCGCTCGATCCCTATACCGGAAAAGTGGTGCAGGATCGCGCTCAGGACGGCACATGGAATGAACTCGCCAACGACATCCATGGCACGCTCTTGATCGGCGCGGACGGCGGCGTCGGCGATTTTATGATCGAGATCGCCGCCTCGCTCGGCATCATTCTCCTGGCGACCGGGCTCTATCTGTGGTGGCCTCGAAATCGGCAGAGCTGGCGCGATGTGCTGGTTCTGAATCTGACGGCGCGCGGCCGCGCTTTCTGGAAGTCGCTGCATGTGACGACCGGTTTCTGGATGTCGATCATCCTGTTGTTCTTCCTGATCTCGGGCCTCTCCTGGGCCGGCGTCTGGGGCGGGAAATATGTGCAGGCCTGGAGCACGTTTCCGGCCGAGAAATGGGATAACGTTCCCCTCTCGGACAAGACCCATGCCGAGATGAATCATGGAGCGGAAAAGGATGTTCCCTGGGCGCTCGAACAGACGCCTATGCCGCTGTCGGATGGACAGTCAGGCGTTGCGGGCCTGCCGGAAGGAGTGCCAGTGGTGCTGCAGAACATCGTCGCCTATGCCCGGACGATCGGCTTCGACGGACGCTTCCAGGTCAACGCGCCCGCAGATGAGAGCGGCGTCTGGACCCTGAGCCGGGACTCGATGAGCTATGACAGCATGGATCCGACTTCGGACAGGACCATCCATATCGACCAATATTCGGGACGCGTGCTGGCGACGGTGGGCTATGCTGACTATTCGGTTCCGGGAAAAGCGATGGCGGTCGGCATCGCCCTTCACGAAGGGCAACTGGGCGTATGGAACTTGGCTCTCAACGCCCTTTTCTGTCTCGCCATCATCGCCATCTGCGTTTCGGGCATCGTCATGTGGTGGAAGCGTCGTCCGCAGGGCAGCCTCCGTCTCGGCGCGCCGCCGATGCCGGAAGGAATGCCGATGTGGAAAGGCGCCGTGTTCGTGATGCTGGCTCTGAGCTTCATCTTCCCCGTCGCGGGCCTGACCATGCTTGCAGTGCTGGCGCTCGACGTGATCGTGCTCAGCAATATCCCGCGTCTCAAGGCCGCCTTGAACTGACCGTTGCCGTCACGGGCCGTCCTTGTCGGCCCGTGACGGATGCATGCTCGCGCCCAGCCGCGCCCCCACCTGCAACCGGGCTGTGTTCTCGCTATTTCCGCAGCCTGGGTCGATCCCGCGAGGTTGCCTGTAGAGGGGAACCTTCATCGAACGCCATCGTTGGACTCGGGCATGACCGAAAGGAGACCATTATGGCCCATGCGAGCAAGAAGCACTTCGGGGAAGGCAGCAGCGGCAAAGGCGACAGTTCCGGCGCAATGACGCATATGAACATGAAGCTGATCGGCGAGAACGACATCTTGTCCACTCGCGACAAGTCTCGCCATTCCGAGGGAAGAGGGCTCGACAGCAAGGCGATCGCATCAGATCAGTATCAGGACCACGCCGCCAATCGGCAGGTGCCGGTCGACGAGATCGACGACGTGTTCGATCGCAAATAACCGAAGTCGGCGCCGCGCCGGCGCCGTTACATCGCCACCGACACTGAAGATGGAGTTTCGACGGGACTGTATGTCCCGTCGGACATACACACGCGCGCTCCTCGGACGCCGCGGGAATGAAGGGCGAAAGCGCAATGGCCGAGATTGCCGAGGGATAACAACCAAGCTGTTCGACGACCGGCATCCGCGCGCGCCGCCCGAAGGCGATATGTGGCGGAGACGCCGATCGCGACAAAACGCCGCATCAATCGCCCTGCGGCGGGCGCGATGCTCCGCCGCCTTGCCCGGAAGCGGAATATTATTCCAGGCGCGATCACAATTCTAAGCTTACCGCGCAGTCGAGCCGAAGCAGCGACGGGCCGCGTCCAGCGAATGAGCCTGCAAACGACTGCATCATGGAAATGTTCTCTCCACCTATAAAGAGCATATTTTGCTCTCACCCGCTATCCACAGCCGAAAAAACTCAATCAATCGGCCTGTTTCCCGCATTGCAATAGCGAGCGCCCTTCTCTAACCAAAAGTCAGTTTCCTTTCCGGGTATTCCGTGCAAAGCTGGGCGCATGACGAAATTAGTGACGAAGAAGCCAAACCCATCCGGTCACCGGCGAAATCTTCCGGCGCATGAGCGTCGGCAGGAACTGCTGGACGCTGCGATCGATATTTATGCGCAGAAGGGCATGGCGATCACGGTGCAGGAACTGGCGGACCGTGTTCACGTCACCCAGCCGCTCGTGCACCGCTACTTTCCGACCAAAGTGGACCTGCTGACGGCGATTTCAGACGTGGTGCAGAACGGTCATTGGGATCCGCGCTGGCGTGAGATTCTCGTCGATCCCGGCATGCCGTTTCCCGAACGGCTTGAAGCCTTCTACGCATATTATCTGCCGAACATTCAC
The DNA here is from genome assembly GCF_014158035.1 of Rhizobium sp. G21. GTDB lineage: Bacteria > Pseudomonadota > Alphaproteobacteria > Rhizobiales > Rhizobiaceae > Rhizobium_E. Next base: position 1,721,706 of record NZ_JACFXW010000001.1, read on the forward strand.
AAGCCCCGCTGGTTTCGGGCGTTCATGTTCCTGTCGCTTTCGGAGCCCGCTTTCGCGCAGGCCTACCTCAACAAATTCAAGGTTCAGCTGTTCAGCGAAATCGTCGAGGGCGCGAGACGTCAGTTTGGTTTTCCCTCGACTGCGGATCACGCCGCGACCGAACGGGAATATGAACTCGTCTGGAGCATGCATTCGTCGCTGATCTATGCGGGGATCCGGTTTTCGATCTACGAGATGCCGCCGCTGGCCGACATGGAGATCGTGATGAAGGATCAGGTCCGGGCGTATCTCTCCGTGGCCAGGGATGTCATCGAGCACGAATTGGCCGCCTGATCGTCAAGCCTGGCTCGTCGCGGCCGCCCCCTTCTTACGCTCCGACAACAAAGCCAGAGCGCCGGCAACCGCAATCAGCGCCGCGCCGCCGAAGACGTGCCATTGCGGCTGATCGCCCCAGATCGCGTAGCCGAGGATGAACGCCCAAACCAGAGACGTGTATTCGAACGGCGCGAGCAGGGAGACGGGCGCGCGGCGGATACTTTCGAAATAGGCGAACTGCGCGACGCCGGCAAATATGCCGACGCCGGCCAGCAAGGCCAGGAGCCCCAGGCTGACGGGCGTCCACAGAAAAATACAGGCGGCGCCGGTCATCAGGATGAAGAAGCCGCTGGAGATCGCCATCTGCACCAGCGTTCTCTCCGCCATCGCCGTCTTGCGAAGCAGAATGGCCGAAAGCGCCCAGAACACCGCCGCCGACAAAGCCAGCGCCACCGGCCGCGATAGTCCCAATCCATCCGCAAACGGGTCGCTCGCGAACAAGACGCCGCAGAAACCAACCGCCACTGCGAGCCAGCGCAGAGGCGGCACATATTCCTTCAACATCGGCGCGGCCAGCAGCGTCACGATGACGGGCGAGGCGTAATAGATCGTGGTGAGTTGCGCGAGACCGAGATCACGCGAGGCGGTGTAGAAGGTCAGCCAAGCGAGCAGCAGCAGCACGTTTCGCGACAACATCGGCACGAGCACCGGCGACCGGGCCATGGCGACCGGCAAGTTCTTGCCGCCCACAGCAAGACACAGCGCCAGGATCACCACGCTGCGCACGAACAGGATCTGGGCGATGGGCAGGCCGACGGCCAGGAATTTGACCGAAGCGTCCTGCAGCGAGAACAAGAAATACGCGAAGACGGTCAGCGCCACGCCGGACAACACGGACTTGTTCACGACGGCCTCGCAATAACCCGTTTCATATGCAGGGCGTCATTAACGCCCGGCGGCACAGACTGTGCAAGCGAAAATTTCCAGGCCTCACGCCCCGGTGGGAAAGCATCAGCGGAAGCGCGTTTCGCCCAGCGGCGCGCCGCGCGCGAGGGCCGCCGCGAGGGCTGCGCGCTGAGCCGGGACGATTTCCACCAGCGGGGCCAGCAGCGGCGATATCTCGGGATAAGCCCAGTCGCGATCCGGTCCGATCAGCCGCACCGCGCCGCCCGCGCCGCGAATATCCTCGGCAAGGGCGAGATTGGCGGTCAGATCGATATCCTTCGGGGCAAAGCCGATGACCTGGAATGCGCGGCCGACCGCCTCGATCGGACCATGGCGGAAAATGCCGCCCGTCATCGGCGTGGCGGACATATGCGCGATTTCATGAAACCAGAGCGCCGCAGCGCGGGCGGAGCCGACCGAGGGGCCGCGTCCGAGCACATAGAGCGGACCATCGTCCTTGGGGAAATCGCCTTCCATCGGCACGGACACCAGCGCCTGCACCGCCTGCAACGCCGGCTCGAAATCGCCGCTCCAGCAGGCCGGGACGCCCCGACAGCGACAGCAGCACCGCCATCGCTCCCATATAGGTCTGCACGGCGAATACGGTGTCGCGCGGACTGCCGACGATCAGCGGCAGATGCGCGCGGCGGGCGAGCGCGCCCGGCTCCTCGTTGGTGACGCCGATGGTGATGGCGTTGAGCTCGGTCATCGCATCCAGCAGTTCGACCGTCTCGTTCGTCTGCCCGGACTGGGAGATGACGACGACAACGGCATTGCGGCAAAGCAGGAGACGATGCCGGACGAGTTCACCCGTCTCGATCAGATTGGCGTTCACGCCCATCGCCGAGAGGTGATAGACGAGCGGCACGGCGACATGAAAAGACGCGCCCATGCCGGTCACGATCACCGGACGGCCGCTGAGCACGGTCGCCCGCGCGCCGTCGAGCGCCATTCGCCCTTCGCCGAACATTCGGTCCAGAACGATCGAGAGCGCCTGAGGTTGATCCTGGACATCGCGTTCGACGGTTCTGGGCGTTCTGGACATGAAGACGGGGCCTTTGCATATCGAGCATGAGCGGCGACAAGACGCGGGGGCCGCCAGCTTCCGCCAGAAATAGCGGAAAGCCGAGACGAACACAAAGCGCGTCGACGCATGTGACATATGCAGGAAATGCAGCCGTTCGGGCTGCGGTTCCACGAGGGGTTTACCGGACTTGCTAGGTTCCCAGCGCCTGGACCGCGCCGCCGATCGCCAGCACCCGCTCGTCCTGGAAACGATGACCGACAATCTGGAGGCCGACCGGCAGGCCATCGGGCGTGAAGCCCGCGGGGACCGACAGAGCCGGGCTCTGCGGCAAGAGATTGAAGGGGCACGTCATATCGAGGCCGGTAAAACGGTGGTGTTCGTCGTCGCCGACAAAGTCGTCGTCGATACGCTCAACGCTCGGCGCGGGAATGGCGCAGGTCGGACAGAGCAAGGCTTCGCGCCCTGTCAATATCGTCGCGAGTCCCCGCCACATCTCTGTGCGCAGAAGTTCTATGCGCTTGATGTCGACGGCGCCGAGCCTCAGGCCGCACTCGATCAGCTTGACGATTTCCGGATCCATCCGATCGCGCCAGGCTTCCAGCCGTTCGCCGAAATAGGCGGCCATGAACACGCACCAGAGATCGTACCAGCGATCATTGACGGCGCGGGTCCAGCCGAGATCCACTTCTTCGATCATTGCGCCGGCGCGGCGCATGCGCTCCACCGTCTCGGCGATCGCCTGGCGGACGCCGGCGTCGATCCGGTAATAGCCTAGGTCGTAAGAAAGCGCGAAGCGCCGACCGCGCAGGTCGAGCGTCTGACATTGTGCGGCGTCGAAGCCGATGGGCGCCGAGGACATGTCCTCATCGCTCGGGCCGGACGCGGCGGCCATGAAAGCTACGGCGTCCTCTGTGCGACGGGCCAGCGGGCCGAAATGCGAGATATCGTCCAACTGGCTCGGCAGGATGGTCATGGGAATGCGCCCGAAACTGGGCTTCAGCCCGACCACGCCGCAGAAGGCGGCGGGGATGCGGACCGAGCCGCCCATGTCCGTGCCCTCGGCAAAGGGTACGACGCCCGTGGCCACCGCCACCGCCGAGCCGCCGGACGAGCCGCCCGATGTCCGCGAAAGATCCCAGGGATTGCGGGTGACGCCGAAGCGCGGGCTCACGGTGAAACTCGAAAAGGCGAATTCCGGCGTCGTGGTCTTGCCCATCAGAATCGCGCCGGCGGCTTCGAGGCGCCGCACCACCAAAGCGCTTTCATCGGGTGTCCAGTCGCCCGAAGACCAGGAGCCGAGCGTGGTTATATCGCCCTTGGTCGGCGTGAGATCCTTGGCGGCGAAGGGCACGCCGATCAGCGCGCCCATGACGTCGCCGCGCGCGACCGCGGCATCCGCGACCACAGCCGCCGCCATGGCCTGGTCTTCGCGGATTAAAGCGAAGCAGTTGGCAGCTTTTTGAGCGATGCGCGCCCGGCGCAGGCTCTCGACCATGATGTCGACGGCCTTGAAGCGGCCGGAGCGCACGCCCTCGGCGATCTCCAGAGCCGGCAGGTCCAGCGCATGGCGATCGAAGCTGATTTCCATTGCCTTTTTCATGAGCGTTTCAAAGCATCGTGAACGCGATAGCGCGTTCTGAGGTCGGGGGAGAAGCGGATGGATCAATCCGCGACGATGAATGAGGCGAAGCTCGCCGCCTTCGCTGCGACTTTCGCCGAGGCGGTGACCGCGATCGGCGAAACTTCGTTTCCAGAACGTCTGGCGAAGGCTTTGCAGGCGCTTTCGCCTTTCGGAATGATGAACGGCTTCTATTACACCACGGACGGCGGAGCCGGCGATCTCCACAATATGCATGATCGCGAGCGGCACGGCGTGATCGTCGATCACTACCTCGACGGCGCCTATGTGCTCGACCCCTTTACGACGCGGTCAGAAGCGATGGCGGCGAGCGGCTTCTGGCCATGCGCGCGCTCGCGCCGGACGATTTTTTCGACAGCGAATATTTCCGCCGCCATTACCGGACGACGGGCATCATCGACGAAGTGGGTTTCGTGCTCTATCTCGGTCCCAACTCGACCGGCGTGCTCTCGGCGTCGCGCATGGAGGGCGAATCGCTGTTCAACGCCGACGACATCCGGCTTCTCAGCCTGTTCGCGCCGCTGATCTGCGCGGTCGCGCGACGACACTGGCAAGGTTCGGGAGACCGTGCGGCGGCCGGCGCGGCGCGCATCGAACATCCGCTTCTGACCAAGCGGGAGACGGAGATCGTCACCCTGATCCTTAAAGGCCATTCCAACCTCTCGATTGCAGCCGTTCTCGATCTGTCGCCGAATACGGTCAAGGTGCACCGGCGGCAGATCTATGCGAAGCTCAAGATCTCCAGTCAGGCCGAGCTTTTCCATCTGTTTCTCGCCTGACGGGAGCCTTATCCCGGATTATTCGGCGAAATCCATCTCCGGCGGGGCGCGGCGCAGACCACCCGTCAGATAGACGAGATAGACGGCGCCGACGGCTAGCCATACGAGACCGAGGATCTTGGCGTTGCCGTCGAGATTGCCGAGCAGATAGAGATCGCACACGGCCGCGACGGCGGGAACAACCAAGCCGACGAGAACGCCCGAAGCGCGCACCTGCGCTTCGCCGCGCAGATAGAGGGCGATCACCGAGAGATTGACGGCGGTAAAGGCGAGGAAAGCGCCGAAATTGATGAAGGAGGTCGAGGTGGTGATGTCCATGAACAGCGCCAGCAGACCGACAACGCCGACCATGACCAGATTGATCACCGGGGTGCGCCAGCGCGGATGAAGCCGCGCGAAGATCGCTTTCGGCAGGACATCGTCGCGGCCCATGGCGAAGAGCAGCCGTCCGACGCTCGCCTGTGCGGCGAGACCCGAGGTGAACTGTGCGACGATGAGGGTGGCGAGGAAGATCGCCACGAAGGCGTCGCCGCCGATCTTGGCCGCGATTTCGGTGGCGGCGGAATCGACCGACTGGAACACTGCGCCGGGATGGGCGAGCTGCGTGACATAGGAGGAGAGCACGAAGATCGCGCCGCCCGCAACGGCCGTGATCAGAATGGCTTTCGGCATGGTGCGCGAGGGATCGCGCGTCTCCTCGGTCAGCGTCGAGACCGCGTCGAAACCCAGGAAGGAATAGGCCGCGATCGCCGCGCCGGCGATGGAGGCCGAGAAAGGCACGTCGGCCTTGAAGAAGGGTTCGACGGAGAGAAGACCGCCGGGGCCTTGCGCCGCGATGACATAGCGCGCCGCCAGCGCCACGAAGGCGACGAGCACGAGAAGCTGAACGGCCATCAGGATGAGATTGACGCGGCTCGCGAAGACGACGCCGACGACATTCACCAAAGTGGTCAGGAGAATGAAGGCGAGGATCCAGACGAAGGCCGGGACATCGGGAAAGGCGGAGGTGAGATAGGCGCCGCCGATCAGCCAGATGACCATGGGCAGGAAGAAATAGTCAAGCAGGACAGCCCAGCCGACCAGAAAGCCGACATGGCCGTTCAGCGAGCGGCGCGCATAAGTATAGGCGGAGCCCGCCACAGGATAGACGCGCGCCATGACGCCGTAGCTGATGGCGGTCAGCAGGATGGCGCCGGCGGCGATCAGATAGGCCATCGGCGTGGTGCCGCCGCTGGTGGTTGCGAGCGCGCCGAACGTGCCGAACACGATCATCGGCGTCATGTAAGCAAGGCCGAACAGAACGACCGACCAGAGGCCGAGCGCGCGTTCGAGTTTGATAGGCTGGTTCATCTTCGCCTCCGGAGTTTTTCTTGGCGCCGTCAGACGCTTTCCTTTGAGAGGCCTCGCCACTTTTTAGGCGAGGCAGGCGACGATGATGTCGAATATGCGGCGACGGCGACATAACACCAAGGGGTTATGTCGCCGTCTGAAAATGCCGACACGAGACACGATCTGTCTTCGCTGCACGCGCCAGAAAAGGAGCGCCCGCGATCAGACCTTGCTCGCGGCGATCACGCCCTGCGCCAGCAACTGGTCGATGCGCGTCTCGTCATAACCGGCTTCCTTGAGGATCTCGCGGCTGTGCTCGCCGGCGAGCGGCGCGCCGCGTTCGACGGTGGACGGCGTCTTGGAGAAACGGATCGGAAAGCCCGGCGTCTTCACGCGTCCCTCGGTCGGATGGTCATATTCGACGAAGGAGCCGTTATGCTTGATCTGCGGGTCGTCGACGAGATCGCCGTAACCATAGACGGGACCGCACCAGATGTCGGCGGCGCGCAACAGTTCCAGCCATTCCGCCGATGACTTCGTCTTCAGCTTCTCGCGCGTCTTGGCGAAGATTTCATCGCGGCGGCTCCAGGTGTCGACCTCGTCGTTCATGGTCAGGAAGCTGTCTTCGCCGATCACCTCGCCCAAGGTTTTGAGCTTGGGGAAAGCGACGATGATGAAGCCGTCGGACGTCGCGAAAGCGCCGTAGGGCGCGCGAATATAGACATGCGCATGCGGCTCGGCGGAGCGTTTCTGCTCCTTCTTGCCGACCGTGAAGACGGAAAGCTCCTGCATCTGGATGGTGGTGATGGCGTCGAGCATGTTGACCTGCACCAACTGCCCCTCGCCGGTGCGCTCACGATGCAGCAATGCCGCGAGCACGCCCTCGAAGGCTGTATAGGCGGTGATCGCGTCGACCAGATATTGGCCGGCGGCCGTGGGCGGCTCGCCTTCGCGGCCCGCCGATAGCATGGCGCCGGACATGCCCTGCAGCACGAGATCCTGGCCCGGACGATCGACATATGGCCCGGTCTCGCCGTAGCCCGACATCGATACATAGATAATCGACGGATTGATCGCAGACAAGCTTTCGTAATCGACGCCGAGACGCTTCGCGACCCCGGGCCTATAGTTCTGCAGGAAGACGTCGCAATCGCGCACGAGGTCCATCAGGACAGCCTTGCCTTCGGGCGCTTTCAGGTCCACCGCAAGCGACCGCTTGTTGCGATTGAGCGACAGGAACGACACGTTGACCCGGTTGCCGCCCGCCCCACCCGCCGAGACATGCCGCTGCCATTCGCCCGTTACGGGTTCGACCTTGACGACGTCGGCGCCGAGATCGCCCAGGCGCTGCGCCGCGAACGGCCCCGCCATGGCGATCGAGCAATCGAGAACGCGATAACCGCTGAGTACGCCCACATCTTCCTCCTACAGGTGCATTTGTGCTTGGCCTTACCCTACCCGCATTCCCGATCAGGTCAAGAGTGAGCGCTAACATTTTGGATCGGATTTTTCTTTCGTGTTCGGCATCAGGCGCTCTGCCGGATGACGAGTTCGTAGCCGACATCGATACGCTTTTCGGCGGCGAGCTGTCCGCTCATCGCGGAAAGCAACATTTCGCCGGCTCTGCGGCCGATCTCGCCGGCAGGGATGCGGATGGTGGTCAGGGCCGGATTGAGGTGACGCGCCAATTCGAAATCGCCGAAGCCCGTAATCGCCAGCCTTTCGGGAACGGCGATCCCCTTCCGCTGGCTGACCAGCAACGCGCCGGAAGCGAGAATATCGCTGGAAAAGACCAGGGCGTCGGCGTCGGGAATTTCCTTGAGCGCCCGTTCGAGCAGACGCGCGCCGGCATACATATCCGCGCCGCGGTCATGCTCTACGACCAACATCGGCTGTGGGTGCGCCGAGAGCGCCTGCATCGCTTCTACGAAGCCGGCGCGCCGTTCTTCGGCGCGCGTATCTCCGCGGGTCATGACGCCGCAGAACACTATCCGCCGCCGTCCCCGACGCGTCAGATGCTCGACGAGCAACCGCATCGGCTCTCGGTTCGAAAATCCGACGACGCCATCCAGTGGATCTTGGATGAGATCCCATCCCTCGACCACGGGAATAGCCGCCCGTTTCAACAAAGCGGTGGTTTGACGACTGTGGCGCGCGCCGACGATGAAGATGCCATCGGGCCGCCGGCCGAGAAGCCCGCGAATGACTTTCTCTTCCATGTCCAGATCGTAATTGGTGGCGCCGAGAAAAATCTGGTAACCGCCGGCGTCGAGAACCTCGGAAAATCCCTGGATCGTGTCGGCGAATACCGAGGCGGCGATGGTGGGAATGATGGCGGCCACCGTATGGCTGCGCTGAGAGGCGAGATGACTGGCGGTGAGATTGTGCACGTAATGGGTGCCGGCGATGGCCGCCCGGATCGCCTCGGCCGTCTTTTCGGTCACCGTGTCGGGAGCGCGCAGAAACCGCGACACGGTCTGCATCGACACGTTGGCGGCGCGGGCGACATCGGCCATGGTCGCGCCCTCGCTCTTGCGGCGCGGCCGGCGTTGCGGCGTCTCCTTCTCCATTCCGTTCTCCCGCCTCGTCCTGTTTCCCAAACCAATCCGAGCCATGCAGCATTGATACGCCAATGCTCACCTCACGCGCGTCCGCCAAGATTTCATAGAAGATGTGAACGGATTGTTTAGGCCGCACAGCGATGATCCATGTTTCAGAGCGCGGAATGGACTCGATGCCAAGCAGAACAATACAAACCAGCGAGTTGACGGCGTGAAACCACTGCCTGCGCCACGCACATTGCCCGATTGGATCGTGACAGAGATACTCTCTGCGCTCGACTTGTTGCCGGCGCCTGCGGTTTTGGTCGACGAGCGGTTGCGAATATCCGGCGCCAATGAAGCGGCGCGTCTGCTTCTGCCGTCGATATCAGCATCGTCTTCACTTCTGGACCAGGCGGCCGTCGAAGACGGTGACAAGCTGCGCAACCTGGTCATCCTGTGCCTCGATAGTCCCCGCAGCGCCGCGGGCCTCGATCTAAAACTCGGATCGGCGGCCGCGGAGCGCAAGTGGCGCAATCTTCAGGCCAAACCAGTCCCCGGATTTCAAGGTTTTTTTGTCGTCACCATCCTCGATATCCACGCCGCAAAGACGACGCAGATCGAAACGCGCCACTGGGAAGAACGCTGGAACGCGGCTCTGGTCGGCTCCGATCTCGGCGTCTGGGATCACGATATTAGGCGCGGCATCTATTTCTATTCCGGCAAATGGAAAGAAATTCGCGGGCTACAACGCGATAGCGACGTCGAAGCGGACTACGAAACCTGGATAGGCGCCGTCCATCCAGACGACCGCGACCGTGTCCGCAGCTATATCGAAAAACAGGCGGCGGGCGATCTGTCGGTCACGTCTTGCGAATATCGGGAGCGGCGCGCCGACGGCGAATATGTGTGGATCGAATGCCGTGGCGCCTGCTTCGAGACTTTCTCCGACGGGACCGCCGCCCGCATCATCGGCACCGACCTCGACATAACCGCGCGAAAGGAAGCCGAGGGACAGATCGAGAGGCTGAAACAGCGTTTCGAACTGGCGTTGGAGGCCACGCGAATCGGGGTCTTCGAAGCCGACATCGCCGACCAGACCGTGCAATTCGACGACACGCTTCTTGAGATTTTGGGCTTCCTCCCGGCTCGAACATCATGGGAGGAGACGACTGGCTGCACATCATCCATCCCGACGATCATGTCGCAGCGACGCGGCGCATCGACGATGGAACGGCATCCGGAACCGACTTCTCGAATGAATTCCGGATCATTCGCCCCAGCGACGGAGCCCTGCGGCATATTCGAGCGCGGGCGGCTCGCTTCGTGGACGGCAATGGCCGGCAGAAGATCATCGGCGCCAATTGGGATGTGACCGACGACATTTCGGTTCGCGACGAGCTGGAGCGCGCCAAGGTTCTCGCGGAGACCCGCAACACCGAGCTCGAAACCATTCGCACCCGCCTGGAATTCAATGCGCTTCACGACGATCTGACAGGGCTTCCGAACCGGCGCTACCTCGACGAGACGCTGGCGCGTCGCTCGGGAACCGCAGGCCTGGCCATCCTTCATATCGATCTCGACCGTTTCAAGCAGATCAACGACACGCTCGGGCATCGCGCCGGCGACTTCATGCTGGGCCATACCAGCGCCGTTCTCAGATCCACGGCCGGGCCGGCCGATTTCGTCGCCCGGATCGGCGGCGACGAATTCGTCATCGTCTCCCCGTTCGAAGGCAATCTCTGCCGGCTGCAGGCCATGGCGACGCGGATCATCGACCAGTTGCGCGCGCCGGTTCATGTGGACAAGACGCCCTGCCGCGTCGGGGCCAGCGTCGGGATCGCCTTCGACGCGCGGTCGGATTGCGACGCGACGCAATTGCTGCAGAACGCCGACATGGCGCTCTATCGCGCCAAAAGCAACGGCAAGAACCGCTACGAATTCTTCACCATCGAACTGCAGGACCAGATCGTGGTCAAGAAGCGGGTGTCGGACGAGATCCTCGCTTCGCTGGAACGTGGTGAGTTCATCCCCTACTTCCAGCCGCAATTCGATGCGCAGAGCCTCGATCTCGCCGGTCTCGAAACGCTGGCGCGCTGGGCCCATCCGCTCGAGGGCATCTTGCCGCCGGCAGCCTTCCTGGCCATTGCCGAGGAGCTCGACGTTGTTTCGGCGATCGATGCGATGGTGATGGAAAAAGCGCTCGACCACATGAAGGCGCTCGGCGCATCGGCGCCGAAGATCTCTTTCAACATCTCCGTCCGGCGGCTGAGCGATCCCGAACTGATGACCAAGCTGGACAGGTTGCCGATACCGCCGGAGAAAATCTCGTTCGAATTGCTGGAAACGATCTTCCTCGACGAAAGCGAAGGCGATCTCGCCGCCAATATCGAGGCGCTGCGCAGTCGCGGCTTCGGCCTTGAAATCGACGACTTCGGCTCCGGCCACGCCTCGGTCATCGGTCTTCTCAAGGTCAAGCCGCATACTCTGAAGGTCGACCGCGCCTTGATCAAGCCGATCGTCGAAAACCGGGAACAACGCCAACTGGTGGAGGCGATCATCGGCATCGGCCATTCGCTGGGCATGAAGGTGACGGCGGAAGGGGTGGAAACGTCCGCTCATATCGATCTGCTGCGCGATATGAATTGCGACCTGCTCCAGGGCTTCGCCCTCGCCAAGCCGATGAGTTATACGGACCTGCGCGGCTTCATCGCGCGGGAAGACTGGCGGCGCTGAGCGCCGCCAGCAAGACAATCATCAATCGCCGTAGCCGATGATCGATTTGATTTCAAGGAAATCGTGAATGCCGAAATCGGCATATTCGCGACCATTGCCCGATTGCTTGTAGCCGCCGAAGGACGAGAAGACGTCCCAATCCGGATAATTGAGGTAGACCGAACCCGCGCGCATTTCGGCGGCGACGGCGCGGGCATGGGTGATGTCGCCGGACTGGACATAGGCCGCGAGGCCATAGACCGTGTCATTGGCGATATCGATGGCTTCGGCTTCGTCCTTGTAGGGCAGGATCGACAGCACCGGCCCGAAGATTTCCTCGCGCGCGATGGTCATGTCGCGGGTGACGCCGCCGAAGATGGTCGGACGGATGTAGTAGCCGCGGTTGAGATGTTCGGGACGACCGGTTCCGCCTGTGACCAGCGTCGCGCCTTCGTCGATGCCCGCCTGGATGAGGCGCTGGATCTTGTCATACTGCAGTTGGCTGACCACGGGGCCGAGATCGGTGTCGGCGGCCTTGGGATCGCCGGTCTTGAAAGCTTCGGCGGCGAGCTTGGCGAAACCAAGCGCTTCATCATGGCGATCGGCTGGCACGAGCATGCGGGTCGGCGCATCGCAGGACTGGCCGGTGTTGCCGAAGCAGCCTTGGACGCCCTTGGTGACGGCCTCTTCGAGATCGGCGTCGGGCAGGATGATGTTGGCGGATTTGCCGCCGAGTTCCTGGGCGACGCGCTTGACCGTGTCGGCCGCGGTCTTCGCGACGATGATGCCGGCGCGGGTCGAGCCGGTGAAGGAGACCATGTCGACATCGGGGTGGCCGGCCATGACCTGGCCGACATTCGGACCATCGCCATTGACGAGGTTGAACACGCCCTTGGGCACGCCGGCCGCATGCATGACTTCGGCGAAGACGATTCCGCTGATCGGGGCGATTTCAGACGGCTTGAGCACGACGGTGCAGCCGGCGGCGATGGCGGGGGCGACCTTGCAGACGATCTGGTTCAGCGGCCAGTTCCACGGCGTGATCAGCGCGCAGACGCCGATCGGCTCCTTCACGACCGTGGTCGTGCCGCGCTTTTCGCTGAAGGAGTAGTCCTCTAGCGCCTTGATGGTGGCTTCCATATGCGCGCGGCCGGCCCAGGCCTGGGCGTCGAGCGCGAAGGACATCGGCGCGCCCATTTCATCCGACACGGCCTTGCCGATGTCTTCGAAGCGCTCATTGTAGACTTCGAGGATCTTCTTCAGAAGCGCCACACGATCAGCGTGGCTTGTCTTGGAAAAGGTCTTGAAGGCGGCCTTTGCGGCAGCGACGGCTTTGTCGACATCGGCCTTCGAGCCGACGGAAATCTTGGTGTAGGCCTCTTCCGTGGCGGGATTGATCACATCCAGCGTGGCGGGGACGACAGGGGCAACCCATTCGCCGTTGATGTAGAAGAGTTCGTGATTGCTCATGATTGATTTCCTCTTGCTTCAGCTTTCAACCCGCCATCAGCGGGCAGGCCGCCCCGGGACGCAGCGACAGAGCCACGGTCGCGCCCGGTTCGACGATGTTTTGTTCCCCTTGCCGCGGCACATCCACGGACAGCGTCTTGCCCCGGCTCGTTTCGACGCGCAGTCGAAGCGACTTGCCGTGGAACACGACGCTGACCGCCGTTCCTAGCAAATCTCCGGCGCCCGCGTCACGCGAAACGAACAGGTCCTCAGGCCTGACGCCGATTGTGACGTCGTCTCCAGGCCGGGGCGCCGGCGCCCCATCGGAGGGTATGGTCAAGGACCAGCCGTCGACATCGATGCGGATGTCGGAATCCGCGACGCCGACCACACGGGCCGGCAGAAGGTTCATGGTGCCGATGAAGCCGGCGACGAAGCGGGTGGCGGGCCGGTCATAAAGTTCGGCCGGGGAGGCCGCCTGTTCGATGCGGCCCTTGTTCATCACCACGATGCGATCGGAGATCGACAGCGCCTCGGTCTGGTCATGGGTGACCATCACGAAAGTCGCGCCGATCTCGTGCTGCAGCCGCTTCAGCTCCACCTGCATCTGCTCGCGCAGATGCGCATCCAGCGCCGACAGCGGCTCGTCGAGCAAGAGAAGTTTGGGCTCGCAGACGATGGCGCGGGCGAGCGCGACGCGCTGGCGCTGGCCGCCGGAGAGCGCGCCAACCCGGGCTTCGGCTTTGTCCGGTAGGCCGACCATCTCCAGCGCCGCCTGAACCTTTTTGCGGCGTTCGGCGGACGGGATCTTTCGCAGCGACAGACCGAAGGCGATATTCTCCGTCACATCCATATGCGGAAACAAAGCGTAGTCCTGAAAAACGGTGTTCACCGGACGGTCATAGGGCCGGAGCGGCGTGATATCGCGCCCTTCCAGCCGGACCGAGCCTGACGTCGGGCTTTCAAAGCCGGCGATCACACGCAACGTGGTCGTCTTGCCGCAGCCGGACGGCCCGAGCAGGCTCAGAAATTCGCCGGGCGCGATGTCGAGATCGATATTGTCGAGGCCGACCAAGCCGCCGGGAAACACTTTTCGAATCTTGGAGAGCGACAGCAGAGGATCAGCCATTGTCGGCCTCCGGCGGCTTGTTGGTGTTGACCCAGAGGATCTCGGCGCTGACAGCGCCATGATTGGTGAAGGCGTGCATCAATGTGCTCTTGAAGGCGAAGCTGTCGCCCTGCTTCAATTGATAGGTTCCGCCGTCGATCTCCAGTTCCACATCGCCCGTCAGCACATAACCGAATTCATGACCGCTATGGGCATAGGCCTCGGCGGTGCCGCCGCCCGGCTCCACCGTCACCAGCATGCCGGTCAGTTGCGATCCCGGCGGCGACAGCAGCCATTTGGCGATGCCTTCCGAATGGACCGGCAACGGCCGGCGCGACTGGGATCGGACGCAATAGAGATCGTTGGCATTGTCGGTCCCCTCGCCGATCAGCGCGCCCGGCTCCACCGACAACGCCGCCGCCAAAGGCCAGATGACCTTGACGCGCAGGGAGCTCAGACCGCGCTCGATCTGGCTGAGCGCGCCGATCGAAATGCCGGTGCGGGCGGCGAGTTCCGTCAGGGACATGTTGCGCTCGAGCCTAAGCGCGCGCACACGCCTGCCGACGATGACATCGGCTTCCGCCGCATCGCGCATCTGTCTTGCCGTCATCTCTTCCAAGGGCAGGTCCTTTCTGTATGGGCGCCGCCGCCCTGGAGGACGGCGGCGACGCGCTGGGCTCAGCCGCCCGCCTTGACCTTCTCGAACATCTTGGCGAGGTCGTCGTTCTGCTTCATCGGCCCGGTGAACACCGTGGTCTTTAGCATGTCGTCCGGATTGGACGGCAGTTCAAGCGTCTTGAGCGTCTCGGCCGGAACCGCGGCGAAAGCGGTCTCGGTGGAGGCGCCATAGCCGTAATCCTCGATCAACTTCTTGCCGGATTCGGCTTCGAGGCGGCTGTTGATGAAATCATAGGCCAGATCGACATTTTTGGCGTCCTTCAGCAGCACATAGCCGCAGGTCCAGGTCAGCATGCCCTCTTTCGGCTTCATGAACTCCACCGGCACGCCCTGTTTCTTGAGCGCCACGGCGGAGGCGTTCCAGGTCATGGCGGCGACCAGTTCGCCGCTCGCCAGCGACTGCTCCACCGAGGTCATGTCGGTGGTGTAGGTGGAGATCAGCGGCCGCTGCTCGCGTAGTTTCTCGGCGACCTTGTCGAGGTCGGCCGCGCTCATGTCGAAGGGGTTGACGCCGGCGAGAATGGCGGCGACCAGCGGCGTGTCATGCACGGCGTCGATCGTGGCCATGCGGCCGGCATATTGCTTATCCCAAAGGAGCGACCAGCTCTTCTTGGGATTTTCGACCAGATCGGTACGGTAGAGAATGGAGGTGTTGCCCCAATCCCAGGGCACCATCCACACCTTGCCGTCTCCCGCCTGAAGATCCGGAAGATTGCGGAAGGTCGGGAAGATCTTGTCCCAATTCTTGATGCGCTTGGTGTCGATCGGCTGCAGCAGGCCTTCCTTGTTCCAACGGGCGATCTTGTCATAGCAGGGATGGGCGACATCGGGGCGGAAGCCGGCCTTGACCTTGGTGAAGGCGTCGTCGTCATCGCCGAACATCGAATATTCGATCGCATCGGGATGGGCGGCGAGATAGGACTTGCTGAATTCCGGCAATTCATAGCCGGACCAGGTGAAATAGGACAGCTTGTCGGCCGCCTGCGCCAACCCGCTCGTGGAAATCAGAGCCGCCGCGAGCGCGCCGCTCAGGATCCTGGTCAGTCTTGCAGTTTTCATGCGCGTTCTCCTCTTCGTTATTATGATTGGATCATTCACGTCTGGCCGCGCCGGCGGAGCAGTTCCGCAGCGGCGGCAATAGCGATGCTGACCGCCAGGATGACGCTGCCCAGCGCCATCACCATCGGCAGCGATTTCGGAAAACGCAGCTGGCTCCAGATGAACAGCGGCAGCGTCTGATCGGAGCCGGCCAGGAAAAAGGCGATGATGAATTCGTCGAAACTGGTCAGGAAGGCCAGCATGAAGGCCGAGCCGATGGCCGAGGCCGAGAGCGGCAGCATGACTTTCCAGAGCACCAGGAATTCCCGCGCGCCGAGATCTTCGGCGGCCTCGGGAATGCTGCGGGGAATATTCTGGAAGCGCGACCGCATCACCATGACGGTCGTGGGCAGGCCGGCCAGCACATGCCCCGCCACCATAGCCGTCAGCGACGGGCCGAGACCGGCGAGATTGACGAGGATCAGCAGCGAAATGCCGAGAATGACGCCGGGAATAAGAATGGGCAGGCGGGCGATGGCCGAGACGAGATTGGCGAAGACCGATTGCCCGAAGACATCCATATAGGCGATCGCGCCGCCGCAGAGCGTCGCGAGAAAAGCCGAGGTCAGGCCGACGATCAGGCTATTGGCGACAGCGGCAGCCAACGCTTCGTTGCCGATGAGCGCCTTGTACCAACCGAGCGTGAAGCCCTTGAGCGGGAAAGACGCCTGCACCGCGTCGTTGAACGAGAAGAGCGGGATCAGGCAGACCGGCAGATAGAGAAAGACAAGATAGGCCGTGACATAGATCCAGAGCAGGCCGCCGGCATCGAGACGAGGAGCGCGCGCGGTCATTGACGGCTCCCATAGCGGCGGTCGACCATGCGAGCCACGAGGATCAGCGTCAGGATCAGCCCCATCACGGAAACAGCAAGCGCCGCGCCGAACGGCCAGTCATTGGCCTTGCCGAACTGCGCCTGGATCAGCGAGCCAATCATCACGCTTTGCGGACCGCCCACCAGCGCCGGCGTCACATAGTCGCCCACGGTGGGCACAAAGACGACGAGCGCGCCGGAGAGCACGCCCGGCATGGAGTAAGGAAGCACGATGCGGCGAAAGGCGGTCATGGGCTTGGCGCCGAGATCGGCGGCGGCCTCCAGCAGCGATCGCGGCATCGTGTCAAGCGCGACGAAGATCGGCAGGATCGCGAAAGGCGCATAGGCATGGGCGAGCGTCAGCACCACGGCGGCCGGCGTATTCAAAAACGCCAGAGACGGTTCGCTGAGGAGGCCGCTGCCGACCAGCGCCGAATTCAACACGCCGTTATAGGCGAGCACGACCTTCCAGGCGAAGACCCTGAGCAGATAGCTGGTCCAGAACGGCAGCGTGACCAGAAACAGGATGAGGCCGCGGTGACGACCCGCATGGAAGGCGAGGAAATAGGCGACCGGATAGGCCGTCGCCACGGTCGCCGCCGTCACCAGTCCGGCAACGACCAGGGAGCGCAGCGCGACCATGACATAGAGCGGATCGGTGGCGATGGTGACATAGTTGGCGAGCGTCACGCCGGCGCCGGTCAGCGAACCGTCATTGACGCGAAGCGAGAGAAACAGCACCAGCGCTAGCGAAAAGAGGATGAGCACGAAGGCGACGAAGGAGCCGGGCGTCAGCAGCACGGCGCGAAACACCGCATGCGATGCGCCTCCCTGCCGCTCATTCCCCTCAATCACCATCATGGCGCCTATCCAAACATGAAATCTGCTTCATCATTTTCACTTTTCAGAAAGAGTCAAGCTCGCTTCACTGCTCGAGAGCATCCAGCATGCGGTACCAGGCGATCATCGCGCCGACGCCGATCTGACGAAAGCGGTGGAAGGGAATGGGCGCGATCGGGGTCAGCGGCAAAGGCAGCCGGTCAGGATCGCCGCTCAGGAGATAGTCGACAAGACGTGGTCCGGACGCGGTCATCAGGCCGACGCCGCGCCCCTGACAGCCGACAATTGTCACCAGCCCCGGCTCGGGTTCATTCACATGCGGCAGATGATCGAGTGTGACGGCGACGCGGCCGAACCAGCGCCGCTCGATCGCCACGCCGCGCAAGGACGGGAAGAGGCGAACCAGCGCGCGTTCGAGATGCGCCCAATCCTGCGGGCGGCGCGACAGGCGCATCGGCCCTCGACCACCGAGAATGAGGCGGTTGCCGGCGGCTCGGCGATAATAGACGAGGATGCGCCGGGAGTCCGACACCGCCTGCCCCGCCGGCAGGATCGGCCTGAGATCCTCGTCCGCGATCGGGGCAGTCGCGATCTGCAGGGAATGCAGCGGCACGAGCGTAGCGGCGAGGCCGGGGATCAAGCCATCGGAATAGGCGTTGGCGGCCAGCAGCACCTTGCCTGCCCGCACTTCCGACCCATCAGCGAGTCGTGCGATCCAGGCGCCATCGCGGCGCAAGAGGCTGACGCAACGGCTGTTTTCCTGGATATCCACGCCGTTTTCGCGAGCCAGTCGCGCCAGTTCCAGCGTGAGCGCCAGCGGATTGATAACGCCGGCGCGGCGATCATGAAAGCCGCCGAGATAATTGTCGGCGCCGATTGCGGACTGGATGCCCTTTGCATCCAGCATCTCGACCTGATCGCTGTAGCCGCGCCATTGTTTGTAGCGCGCAGTCGCGGCGGCCAGAGCTTTTTCCGTATGGCAGGCCTGAATCCAGCCCGAACGCGAGCGGGGCACATCGAGCTTTTCACGATCGATGAGATCGAAGACGGCGTCCGCCGTGCGCGAGACGAAATCGACGACCGCAGCGCCGCGATTTTCGTCGAAATGCCTGAGAAGCCAATCCGGATCATATTTCAGGCCGGGGATGACCTGGCCGCCATTCAACCCGCTCGCGCCGTCGCCGATCCGACCAGCGTCCACCAGGCGGACGCCGAGACCTTGGCGCGCGGCGTGGAGGGCGCCGGTCAGCCCGCAAAAGCCGCCGCCGATCACCAAGAGATCGACGACGCCTTGGCTGACTTTGGTGTGCGGCATGTCTTGCCGCCGCGCTTCATAGGACCAGACCGGATCGTTGGTCAGCATCATCCCGCCCCTGTTTTCAAGTCTTCATCAGCATATCGCTGAAAAATGAAATTGGAACAGGAATTTTCATTTATTTGAAGCGTGTCTTCAGCCGAGGCCAATTTCCGCCAGCGGGCGATAGCCCGCCTTGAGCGCAGCGAGAATGGGCGCCGGCGTCAGCGGCTGGACCTCGCTTTCGGGATTGCAGGCGCTCGCGGGACCGTAGCCGGCATGGCTCCAGGGATGAAGCCTGTTATTCCAGAGGAGATGCGGCGCCTGGCGATGGAGAACGAAAGCGCCGTCCGGCAGGGCTGCGATTTTTTCAACGGCCGCCGCTGCATCTCGCGGCAGACGCGCCTGATGCAGGATCTGATCCATCGCGGGCGCCGAAAGAGTACGCACACTGACATCAAGCCCCTCCGCCAATGCTGCACGGAACGCATTGTAGGCCGGGCGGCGGCAGAGCGCACAGGGACGATGACCCGCTGACAGCGCCACCGCTTCATCGAGAAAAAACAGCGGCGTGTAATGGCCCCGCTGGTCGAAAATCACCCGATAGCCCGGAGTCCATGGTTCGAGCGTGCAGCTGATCCAGGCTCTGCTCCGCCAGGCCCTCGCAATTCGACCTTCCCTGTCATGCAGATCGCCGCGATTGCCCATCAGAGACCCGCGCGCCGGCGACGCCTCGAAGGTTCCGAACGGCGTCACGCGGTTGGCGCGGGGCATCAGGTCACCAGCCTTCGTCGAGAACGCGGGCGAGCATTCCGACGAAATAGTCGGCGCTGGCCTTGGACAGGCACATCGGCGGCTTGATCTTGAGGACATTGAGGTGATCGCCTGTTGGCTGCATGATCACGCCGAGGTCGAGCAGGCGGTCGCAGATCCGCGCCGTTTCGACGGTGGCGGGGGCGAGCGTCTGGCGGTCGCGGACGAATTCGAGGCCGAGATAGAGGCCCATTCCATGCACCGCGCCGACGAGATCGAAGCGCTGGCCAAGCGCCTCCAACCGCGCCTTGAGGTGATCGCCCACCTCACGCGCATTATCCTGCAGTTTCTCCTCGAACAGTGCGTCGAGCACGGTCATGCCGACGATGCAGGAGACCGGGCTGCCGCCGGCGGAGGAGAAGAAATACCCCTCCTTCTCCAGGCTGTCGGCGATGGCGCGGCTGGTGATGACGGCGCCCAACGGGTGGCCGTTGCCCATGCCCTTGGCGATGGTGATGATATCGGGCGTGACGCTCTGCTCCTCGAAGCCCCAGAAATAATGGCCGAGACGGCCGTAGCCGACCTGCACCTCGTCGGCGATGGTGACGCCGCCGCGGGCGCGGACCATATCATAGACCGCCTTCAGATAGCCTTTGGGCAGGGGAATGCCGCCGGAATTGCCATAGACGCATTCGCAGATGAAGCCCGCCAGCGCCTCGCCTTTTTCATCCAGCCGCGCGAGCGCCTTTTCCACCTCGCCGATATAGCCGGGGGCGGACTCCGGCCCGCGATAGGGGCCGCGATAGGTGTTGGGCGAGGTGACGGCGTGCACCCAAGGCGGACGCGTGGTCAGCGCCTGCGGATTGTCGGCGATCGAGGTGGAGACGGCGTCGGAGGCGACCGTCCAGCCATGATAGGCCTCGAGCAGGCACAGCATGTTGCGCGCGCCGGAATGCGCCCAGGCGAGCCGGAGCGCGAGATCGTTGGCTTCCGATCCGGAATTGACGAGGAAAACGGTATCGAGACCTTCGGGCGCGAGATCGACCAGGCGTTTCGAGAAATCGGCGATGCCGGCATAGTGGAAGCGGGAATTGGTGTTGAGCAGGCTCCATTGCCGGCCGACCGCCGCCGAGAGCTTCTCGTGGCCATGACCGAGGATGGCGACATTGTTGACCATGTCGAGATAGGCACGGCCATTGGTGCCGTACATCTGCTCGCGCCAGCCGCGTTCGATCTGCGGCGGGTTCTGGTAATAGTTCTTCTGCGGCTTGGCGAAATGCGCCTGACGCACCGCCATCAGATCATCGTTGGCCAGCTCCGGCGCGTCCAGATCCATGCCCAGAAGCGCAGATGGCGACGGGCAGAGATGTTTCCAGGCGGTCGCCTGATGGTCGGCGACAAAAGCCTGCGGCTTTATCTCGCCGAGGCGGCTCAACTGGATGCCGATCACGCCGCCTTCGCCGACAGCGGCGATCGCCTCTCCGGTCCGGACCGTCCCGCCGATGGGCGCCAGCGGCTCGGCGCCGGTCAGCCACAGCGTGAGATCCTGCCCGACCAGCGCGAGGGCGTCCTCAGATTGGAGGAGGCTACCGGCGAAGGGCGCCTTCAGGCGCGCGCCCTTGCGAGCTGCGAGATCCACGCCGAGCGCTGTCGATGCCGGCGCCTGCGGCGCGTGATGGGTCGCGCGGCTGAGGCGGCGTTCGCCGTAGCAGGTGGCTGCGAAGCCGGTTTTCGCGGCGGCTTCCGTCAGCAACCGCCGATCGATATCGGCTTCCAGCCAGTTGCCGGAACGGTAGACCTCGGAGAGCGGATCGAGCCGGAGCACGGTCAGCGACGAAACCTCAACCTGATCGAGAAGCGGCGCCACGTCGGACGCCGGTGCCGCCGGCAAGGCGCCGACGGCGTCGAGGATAACCGTCTGCATGACCGCGATGGGCAGGCTGACGGCGACGCGAAGGATCTCGCGTTCATGATCGATATTGCCGGCGACATAGGCGTTGTCCGGATCAACAGCGAGTTGTTGCTCGCCCGAGGCGGCCAGGACGCAGGCGCGCTGCACGATCAGCGGCCAGAGCGCCCGCAATTCGCTCTCGGTCAGCGGATAGGCGGCGTGAAAGGCCTCGACGGCCGGCAGGATGAAGAAAGGATCGCCATCGGCGTGGTGCAGAAGCGCTGCGCAGGTAACCGCGAGATCGCCGACCAGCCAGCCGCGCATGAGATCGCCGAAATCGATGACGCCGACAGGAACCGGATGACCATCATCCCCGATCCGGGCGACGACATTGTCGTCGGTCACGTCGTGATGCACCGCCTGCAGCCTGAGTTTGTCGCGCAACGGGGCGAGATGCGCCTCGGCGGCCTCCGTCGCCGTCAGCACTGCGGCGCGACAGGCGGGATCGGCAATGGCGGCGGCAATGGCCAGGGTGACGCCGTGGGCGGCGCGCATGTCCCATTGCAGGGCGCGGTCCAGGCCGGGGTGGTCGAAATCGGCGAGCGTCGCCGCCACCTCCGCCGAAACGCGACCCAGCGCGCGTCGCGTCTTGTTCGACAGATGCTTGCGGCGGGTCAGCGGTTCGCCTTCGAGATAGGTCAGCAGGCGGGCGCGGCAGGCCTGATCGCCGATGACAAGCTGCAGAATTTCGGCGCCCGACCGCGTGGCGACCGGCTGCGGCGCTTCGAAGCCTTGGGCTTTGGCTGCTATGACGCGCATCGCCTCGTTCTGGGCCTCGAGTTCGGTGAGCGAATACTCCGCGCGGGAGATTTTCAGCACGAAGGCGTCGCCGGCCTCAGTCCGAATGCGGAAATTGCGATCCTGCTGGCTGCCGAGTTCGACGATCCGCCCTTCCAGGCCATAGTCGTCTCGCAGAATCGCGGCCGCCTGTCCAATGCTGACGTCAGGCCGCGGGAGATCTGCGCGTTGGGCGGCGTTCTGATGGGTCATGGGCGTTTCTCCCGAGCAAGACGACATGACCTGGTTTCTTAATCGCTGGAATGATTTAGAGCAATCGTCATGACGCCGGCGGCCTTGCCAGACATGCCGCGTCCCCTTAAATGAAAGCCGGCGGGCAGTCGCGCCGGTTTGGAACTCAGCGCCTGATGGAAAAGTCTCCCAGCCGCAGACGCGGAACCCTGTTTTTCTGGTTCGCACTCGCAGTGATCGCCGGTGCGATCGGCGCGACGGTTCTGCTTGCGAGGGACGGCGCCAATCTGAGGCGGATGCTCGACGCGCTGGGGATTTCATCCCCGCCGCAAACGACCGGCGTCGAGACCTCTTCCACCAAGACCAAACGACTGCGCAATCTTGCCATTCCGCTCGATCCCATCGTCTTTCTTCGTGAGATGAAGGATGCGGAAAGCGCGTTTCTCCGGCGCCTCACCATCGACGGCAAAGCGCTTTGCCAAGGCTTTTCCGACGCCGGCTTTGCGATGAGCGGCTGGGCGCCGGGCGTCTTCACCAGCAAGACCTATGAATGCTGGGGGAACAGGTGTTCGGCGCGGACGGTCCGCCGGACAAGCAATCCAGCTTCTTCCTGATGGTCAAAGGCCGGCCGGACGGCGAACTTCTGTCGGCGCGCGTCAAATTCATCTTCACCACGCCGGAGATGCGCGCGCGGATGACCAAGGAGGCGGCGCGAATGCTCGCGCTCCTGGCGGAGAAGACCCGCTGGGGCGATCTCGCCGACCATGCGCGCGACATCAATGCGCTGAAGCCGTTTTCACTCGACGCATTCGGTCTCAGGGTGAAATTTTCCAACGAGTTCAGCGGTCCCGGTCGCTATAATCTCGTCGTGTCGCGCGACGGCGCCTTGACCGACGCCGAAAAGCGCACAAGGCGTTTCTTCGACCGCACCGTCTATCTGCCGTTGCCGGCGGATTTGACGGACAAGACCGCAGCGGCGGACAACAGTGAGACGAAACCAGAGCCATGACCGACTTCACTCCCCTGCAATCGCTGATCGGCGGCGGCCTGATCGGCCTGTCCGCGGTTCTGCTGATGGCCTTTCATGGCCGCATCGCCGGCATGACTGGCCTTCTCGCCGGCGTCCTGCCGCCTCTGGCGGCTGACTGGCCGTGGCGGGCTGCGTTTCTCGCAGGCGCGGCGATCGCACCGATGCTCTGGCTCGCAAGCGGCTGGGAAATCAGCTTCTCGTCGCCCGCAACGCCCTGGACCTTGGCGACAGGCGGCTTCGTCGTGGGCGTCGGCGTGGTGCTGGGCGGCGGCTGCCCCTCGGGACACGGCGTGTGCGGCATCGCCCGCTTCTCAAAACGATTGATCGCGGCGACGCTCACCTTCATGGCGACGGCCTTTGTCAGCATTTTCGTGCTGCGCCATCTGATCGGAGCCGGATCATGAGAGAACTTCTCGCTCTCGGCTTCGGCGCGATCTTCGGCCTGGGCATCGCGATTTCCGGCATGATCAACCCGGCCAAGGTGATGAACTTCTTCGATATCTACGGGACGTGGGATCCGAGCCTCGCCTTCGTGATGATCGGCGCGCTCGCGGTCGCCATTCCCGGCTATGCGCTGATTTTCCGGATGAGCCGCGCGCCCGTTCTCAACGCGCAATTCGCCCGGCCGACCAAGACGGCGCTCGACCGCAGGCTGATCGGCGGGGCGGCGCTGTTCGGTCTCGGCTGGGGCGCGGCGGGCTTCTGCCCCGGCGGCGCCATTCCGGCCATCGGTCTCGGCGAAGCCTCGGTGTACGTCTTCCTGCTGGCGATGATCGCCGGCATGATGGCGATGCGACAGATCCTCGCTCGGCTGGATTGATCCGGGATCAGCGATGCATGCGGGCGCCCTTGGAGATCTTGTCGGCGATCTTCTTGGGCGCGCGATAGCCGAGGCCGACGAATTTGGCGTCGTCAGCGCCGAATTCCGAAAAGACGGCGCGATTGGCGGCGTCGTGGCCGGTCGAGAACATCTCTTCGATATAGGCGGCGCCGTCAACGTCTTGCTCCTTCATGCGCGCCGCCGCCTTGCGGATCGTCTCGCCGTCGGCTTCGAGCACGATGACCGGCTGAGTGCTCACCGGCAGAAAACGCCTGCCGTCGCGATCGAGATAGGGTTCGCCGATAATCTCGGGCGCGCCGGCCGTCACGCCGCTCATCAGAAAGGCGCTCACATTCAGCGCTTGCCAGGATGGCAGGTCCTCGCGCAGGATCAGGACGATTTTGGTGTCGAACATGGGGACTCCCTTGGCTGGCAATGAAGACAGGCGCTTAGCAACGACAGAGACCCCCGGTCTTGAACGTCTGTGCGCGGAAGGCGATCATATCCGCCGGGCGCCCGACGCCGGGGCGCTCGAACGAATCGAGGTGGTGATGTCGCGCTTCGCCTATGCGGCGCATCGCCATGACAGCTATGCGCTGGGGCTGACGATCCGCGGCGCGCAGACATTCGCCTATCGGGGCGAGCGGCGCGTCAGCCTGCCCGGCCAATGGCTGGCGCTGCATCCCGACGAATTGCATGACGGACAGGCGGGCGATGAGGCGGGCCTGCGCTACCGCATGCTCTATCTGGAGCCGTCGAGGCTTTATGACGCGCTGCCCGAGGGCATCAGGACATTGCCCTTCCTCAAGCAGCCGGTCGGCGACGATCCGGCCGTGGCGCGCTTGCTCGCAGGCCTTCTCGACGGCATGGAGGACGACATCGATCCGCTCGCGCTCGACGGATGTCTCGGTGAACTCGCCGCAAGGCTGGCGGCGCTGGGGGATTGGTCAAGGGTCCCGGCAAGACGTCGCCCGATATGCGGCGCATCCGGGATTATCTGATCGCGCATGCGTTCGAGCCGGTTACGTCCGAGGATCTCGAGCGCGTTTCGGGGCTCGACCGTTATCAGATCGCCCGCGCCTTTCGCCGGGTGCATGGATCGAGCCCGCACCGGTTTCTGGTGATGCGGCGGCTACAGGCGGCGCGCAAGCGTATCGGCGAGGGCGCGAAAATTGCCGATGTCGCGGCCGAAACAGGTTTCGCGGATCAGGCGCATCTGACCCGCTGGTTTCGCAGCGCCTATGGCACGACGCCGGGACGCTGGGCGCAGATGGCGGCGCGGAAGGCCTGAAGCGCCAAACATTTGCGGCCTCCGCCCTTCCCTTTGCCAAAAAAACCGCCTAAGACAGCGCCCATCATGGATCGCGCGCGGCTTTGGATCATATCGCGAATTATTAGCCCGGCCTTTGCAGCCTGACCGGCGAGAGCAAAGGTCCGGGACTTCTGGCGTTTGCGCCACTCCAATCCAAGATAGTTCCCATTTTTCGCAGGCGCTGTCCGCCCCTCCCCGCGACCGGGCGCGAGCGCATAAGACGGTATGACGATGAACGACACCGCAGACAAGACCGACTATTCCACCACGCTTTATCTTCCGCAGACGGATTTCCCGATGCGCGCCGGCCTGCCGCAGAAGGAGCCTGAAATCGCCAAGCGCTGGAAGGAGCAGGATCTCTACAAGCAGCTGCGCGCCTCCGCCGCCGGCCGGCAGAAATTTGTGCTACATGACGGCCCGCCCTACGCCAACGGCAACATCCACATCGGGCATGCGCTCAACAAGGTGCTGAAGGACGTCATCACCCGCTCCTTCCAGATGCGCGGTTACGACGCCAATTACGTGCCGGGCTGGGATTGCCACGGCCTGCCGATCGAATGGAAGATCGAGGAAAAGTACCGCGAAAAGGGCAAGGACAAGAACGAGGTCCCGGTCAACGAATTCCGCCGCGAATGCCGCGACTTCGCCCAAGGCTGGATCAACATCCAGTCGGAAGAATTCCGCCGCCTCGGCATCGAAGGCGATTTCGACAATCCCTACACCACCATGAACTATCATTCCGAAGCCCGCATCGCCGGCGAGCTTCTGAAGATCGCCATGTCGGGCCAGCTCTATCGCGGCTCCAAGCCGATCATGTGGTCGGTGGTCGAGCGCACGGCGCTTGCGGAAGCCGAGGTGGAATATCACGAGGTCGAAAGCGACACGATCTGGGTGAAGTTTCCGGTCACCGAGGGCGCTGCCGAACTCAAATCCTCTTCCGTCGTCATCTGGACCACCACGCCCTGGACCATCCCGGGCAACCGCGCCATCTCCTTCTCGTCCCGCATCGAATATGGCCTGTATGAAGTCACGGCGGCCGCCAACGATTTCGGCCCGCAGCCGGGCGAAAAACTGATCTTCGCGGACAAACTGGCCGCTGACGCCTTCGTCAAGGCCAAGCTTGAATTCACCCGCCTTCGCGGCGTCACCGGCGATGAACTCGCCGCCATCACCTGCGCGCATCCGCTTGCGGACATGGGCTACACCTTCGCCGTTCCCATGCTCGACGGCGATCACGTCACCGACGACGCCGGCACCGGCTTCGTGCATACCGCGCCGAGCCACGGCCGCGAAGACTTTGACGCCTGGATGGCCAATGCCCGGGCGCTCGAAGCGCGCGGCATCTCGTCCAAGATCCCCTTCCCGGTCGGCGACGACGGCTTCTACACCGATGAAGCCCCCGGTTTCGGCCCCTCCGCCGAAGGCGGCGCAGCGCGGGTGATGGACGACAACGGCAAGAAAGGCGACGCCAACAAGCGCGTCATCGAGGCGCTGATCGCCGCGAACAACCTCTTCGCCCGCGGCCGCATCAAGCACGACTATCCGCACTCGTGGCGCTCCAAGAAGCCGGTGATCTTCCGCAACACGCCGCAGTGGTTCGTCTATATGGACAAGGACCTCGGCGATGGCGCAACGCTGCGCTCGCGCGCGCTCAACGCAATCGACCAGACCCGCTTTGTGCCCGCCGGCGGCCAGAACCGTCTGCGCGCCATGATCGAACAGCGCCCGGACTGGGTGCTGTCGCGCCAGCGCGCCTGGGGCGTGCCGATCTGCGTCTTCGCCGACAAGGACGGCAATGTGCTGAAGGACGAGGCGGTCAACGCCCGCATTCTCGCAGCCTTCGAGACCGAAGGCGCCGACGCCTGGTTCGCCGAGGGCGCCAAGGAACGTTTCCTGGGTTCAGACCATGATGGCGAGACCTGGCAGATGGTCACCGACATTCTCGACGTCTGGTTCGATTCTGGCTCGACGCACACCTTTACGCTCGAAGACCGTCCGGACCTGAAATGGCCCGCCGACGTCTATCTCGAAGGCTCGGACCAGCATCGCGGCTGGTTCCATTCCTCACTGCTCGAAAGCTGCGCCACGCGCGGCCGCGCGCCCTATGACACGGTCATCACCCATGGCTTCACCATGGCCGAAGACGGCCGCAAGATGTCGAAGTCGCTCGGCAACACCGTGACGCCGCAGGAAGTGATGGGCCAGTCGGGCGCCGATATCCTGCGCCTCTGGGTGATGAACACCGATTACTGGGAAGACCAGCGTCTCGGCAAGACGATCATCCAGACCAATATCGACGCCTATCGCAAGATCCGCAACACGATCCGCTGGATGCTCGGCACGCTCGCCCATGACCAGGGCGAGGACATCGCTTACGCCGATCTTCCGGAACTCGAAAAGCTGATGCTGCATCGTCTGTCGGAACTGGATGCCGTGGTGCGCCAGGGCTATGACGAATTCGACTTCAAGCGCATCGTCCGCTCGCTGTCGGATTTCGCCAATGTCGAATTGTCGGCCTTCTATTTCGACATCCGCAAGGACACGCTCTATTGCGACGCCCCGTCGAGCCTGAAGCGACGCTCGGCGCTGTTCGTGATCCGCAAGCTGTTTGACTGCCTGGTCACCTGGTTTGCGCCGATGATGCCCTTCACCATGGAAGAGGCCTGGCTGTCGCGCGATCCCTCGGCTCAATCGGTGCATCTCGAACAGTTCCCGGCGATCCCGGCCGACTGGTCGAACGAAGCGCTGGCCGAGAAGTGGAAGAAGGTGCGCGCGGTGCGCCGCGC
The DNA here is from genome assembly GCF_014158035.1 of Rhizobium sp. G21. Lineage (GTDB taxonomy): Bacteria > Pseudomonadota > Alphaproteobacteria > Rhizobiales > Rhizobiaceae > Rhizobium_E. Next base: position 1,749,897 of record NZ_JACFXW010000001.1, read on the forward strand.
CGTCACAGGCGCGCTGGAGATCGAGCGCAAGGACAAGCGCATCGGCTCCTCGCTCGAATCGGCCCCCGTCGTCCATATCGCCGACGCCGAGCTGATGGCGGCGCTGGACGGGCTGGACTTCGCCGAGATCTGCATCACCTCCGACATTGCGCTCGTGACGGGCGAAGGCCCCGCCGACGCCTTCCGTTCGGAAGACGTGGCTCAGGTGTCCGTGGAGCCCAAGCGGGCGGAAGGCGTCAAATGCGCCCGCTCCTGGAAGATCACCCGCGATGTCGGCTCCGATCCCGATTATCCGGATGTGTCGGCGCGCGATGCGCAGGCGCTCCGCGAACTGGCCGCGCTCAACGGCTGATCACGACTCGAAACGGCGCCTCCGGGCGCCGTTTTCCGTAGAGGACAACGGCCTCGCGAGTTGACAGGATGCAATTCCGGATCGGAATCATTTGCGCTTGCGGCCCATCTCCGGTAAAAGCTGCCTGAAAATGGCCGGAATTTTCGTTAAACCGACTATTCCACACCACTTCCAATGAGCATCTTTCGCCGGAAAGGCTTGGACGGCATGACAAAGTTGTATCGCGTGGCTGGCGCATTTGCGGCGCTTTCCCTTATCGGACTGGCGGCGTCCGGCTGCATGGGGCCGACCTACGGCACGGGAAAGTCGTCCAATGAACAGCTGTTCGACGACCTCGGCGACGCGATTTCGCTCAGGCCGCAGAAGCAGCCCGATCTCGCCTACCAGCCGCGCGGCCAGCTGGTGAAGCCCAGCAACGTCAATGCGCTGGTGGAGCCGGAAAAGAACATCGCCACCAAGGACAATCCGCAATGGGTGGAAAGCCCCGAGGAGCTGCGCAAGCGCCTGCGCGCCGAGGCCGACGCCAATGCCGACAATTCGAGCTACCGCTCGCCGATCGCCGTATCGACCGCCAATGGCCAGGGCTTGTCTCCCGAGCAGCAGCGACAGGCGTTCCGCGAAGCCCGCAAGATACAGGACGGCCGCTATTCCGACCAGCGCCGCTTCATGAGCGATCCGCCGCTCGACTATCGCCGCGTCGACGATCCCTCCAAGCTGACGGATCTCGGCACGCCGGAAGCCAAGAAGGAAAAGGAACGCAAGAAGGAAGCCGAGATTGCCGGCAGCGGCAAGAAATGGTGGCAGGTGTTCGACTGATGGAAAGCGGCCTTCGGGCCGTTTTTTTGCGTCGAAACCTGTGCAGCCGCTCGTAAATTTCCCGAGACCGTTCATTCAATGTTTACGAAGACGTAAACTATTATCGCGAATTTTAGCGGTTAAAAATCCTGTTAACTTTCAGCGCCTATCGCTGGGGCATGAAGGTCAGCAACAAGATACTCGTCAAGTCGAGCGCGGTGGCGGTGATATCCGCGATCATCTCCGTATCCATCTGCCTGTTCGTGGTGCCCTTGCTCGGCGGCGCGCCGGATGGGCCCGGCTTCGTCATGAGCATCGTCTGCCCGCTGGTCATCGCCTGGCCGGCCAGCGCCTATCAGTTTTCGCAGACGGAAAAAATCCGACAGGCGCGCGATGAACTCGCAAGGGCGCATGCCGACCTGGACCGACTGCATGGCGAACTCACCCGCGCTCATGATCTTCTGGCGCACAAGGCGCGGATCGACGGCCTGACGGGCGGGCTGAACCGCGACACCTTCCTCGCCATGTTCGAAACCGCCTGCGGAAAGGACGGTTGCGCCGCGCTGCTGCTCTGCGACGCCGATCATTTCAAGAAGATCAACGATGCGCATGGCCATCTCGCCGGGGACGAAGCCTTGCGAGGCATCGCCCGCGCGATTGCGCGTTCGCTCCGACCCTTCGATTTCTGGGGCCGGGTCGGCGGCGAGGAATTCGCGATCTTTCTCGATGGGGCCGACGACGAGGAAGCGTTCTACGTCGCCGATCAGATCCGCTCCGCGGTGCAAGACATGGGCCTGGCGTATGAGGGGCGCGCGGTGAAGACGACGCTCAGCATCGGCGCGGCCATTTTCGAGGGTCCGGGAGAGGCGCTCGACCACTACCGCTTCGCCGATCGGCGGCTCTATCGCGCCAAGACCAGCGGCCGCAATCGCATCGTCCTGCAGGACGCCGACGAGGCGGAGGCGGCCTGATCAGCCGCGCCTGCCTCGAAAGAAGTCTTTGAGCATTTGCGCCGCCTCGGCCTCGGAAAATCCGGAATAGACATCGGGCGCATGATGACATGTGGGCTGGTTGAAGAAGCGCACGCCGCTGTCGACGGCTCCTCCCTTGGGATCGGCGGCGCCGTAATAGAGCCGACGGATGCGCGCGAAAGAAATGGCGGCGGCGCAAAGCGTGCAGGGCTCCAACGTCACATAGAGATCGGCGTCGATCAGACGCTCGTCGCCGACCTCTGCGCAAGCCATGCGGATCGCCTCGACCTCGGCATGCGCGGTAGGGTCGTTCTTCTCGCGCGTGCGGTTTCCGGCGCGGGCCAGAAGCCGCCCCGACTTGACAATCACCGCGCCGACCGGCACCTCCCCGCGGCTTGCGGCGGCGCGCGCCTCCTCGAATGCGATCTCCATGAAGGGATTTGCCGGCTTCACACGGTATTTCCTCTTAACCCGGGCATGATGTCCTGATAGGAGAGCGTAAGAACAAAGGCAAGGACAGATGAAAGACACCAAGAAACCGGCTGGCCGGAAACAGATACGGGCCAAAACGGGCGGAGACAAGGGCGGAAAATTCGGCTCCGGCAAGGGCGCAGGCGCCCGGTCGGCGAAGGCCCCGGGCGGCAAGGACAAGAACCCCGCCCATCTCGAAGTCACGGGCGAAGGCGAACGCATCTCCAAGATCATGGCGCGCGCCGGCGTCGCATCGCGCCGCGATTGCGAGCGCATGATCCTCGAAGGCCGGGTGTCGCTGAACGGCAAGGTGCTGACCACGCCCGCCGTCAACTGTACGCCCGACGACAAGATCGAGGTCGACGGCCAGCCGATCGGCGCCATCGAGCGGACTCGGCTGTGGATCTATTACAAGCCCGCCGGATTGGTGACCACCAATTACGACCCCGAAGGCCGTCCGACCGTGTTCGACAATCTGCCGGAAGACCTGCCGCGGGTGATCTCCGTCGGCCGCCTCGACATCAACACCGAAGGCCTGCTGCTGCTGACCAATGACGGCGGTCTGGCGCGCATGCTGGAACTGCCGACCACCGGCTGGCTGCGCCGCTACCGCGTGCGCGCCTATGGCGCGATCGATCAGGAAAAGCTCGACAGCCTGAAAGAGGGCATCGCCGTCGACGGCGTGTTCTACGGCGCGATCGAAGCCACCCTCGACCGCCAGCAGGGCCACAATGTCTGGATCACCATGGGTCTGCGCGAAGGCAAGAACCGGGAGATCAAGAATGTTCTCGGCGCGCTCGGTCTCGACGTCAACCGCCTGATCCGCATCTCCTACGGCCCGTTCCAGCTCGGCGAACTCGAAGAAGGCGACGTGGTGGAAGTGCGCAGCCGCACGCTGCGCGAACAGCTCGGGCCGCGCCTGATTGCCGAAGCCAACGCCAATTTCGAAGCGCCGATCAACAATCTGCCGAAGGACGCCGCCGAAGAGCCGAAGGCGGACAAACCGGAAGCGTCGGAACGGCCGCGCCGCGAAAGCCGCGAGGAACGCCGGGACCGCGACCTCGCCAGCATCGACACCAAGCGTCCGCCGAGGGGCGAGGCGCGCGGCAAAGGCGACTGGGCCAAGGGCGACCGCGACAAGAGCGATCGCCCCCGAGGCGATCGGGAACGCGGCGGCGATCGGGAACGCCGGGGACGCGATGACGACCGTCGCAGCGAAAAGCCCAAGCGTCCGCCGCTGGGCACGATCCGCACGGCCAATGTCTGGATCGCTCCGGGCGGCCGCCCGGCGGAAACCGTAACCGCCAGCGACACGATTACCGATCGGGCTGGACGTCAGATCCTGCGCGTGCGCAAGCCCAAGCAGGAAACGGACAAGAAGCCGTCCAAGCCCAAGCGCCCGGCAGCTGCGAAAGCGCGACGCGACGAACGCGGCGACGCCGGCCGGGACGAGCGCGACGCCCGGCCGTCGCGTCGTCCACGCGAAGACGGCGCAACGGGCGAGCGCCCCGCGCCCGCTCCGCAAGACCGGGCGGCAAGCCGGATTTGCAGGAGCGTGGGGATGCGCCCAAGCGCTCCTTCGCGAAGGGCAAGCCGGATTTCGCCCGCGATGGCGACAAGCGCCGGGACGACCGGCCGCGCTCCGACAAGCCCAGGGACGATAAGCCGAGACAGGATCGTCCCCGGGACGACAGCCGTCGCGACGACACGCGCAAGCCGGGCGGACGTCGCCCTGACGCGCGCTCGGGCGAAGGCCGCAGCGATGACAGAGGCGGCCCCCGCAAGGGCGGACCGGGCGGAAAAGGCGTAAGGGGCGGCGGTGCGGATCGTCGGCGGTGAATTTCGAGGGCGGCCGCTCGCGACCCCGAAAAGCCAGGACATCCGGCCGACCACCGACCGGACGCGCGAGAGCCTGTTCAACATCCTGAACCACAAATATCCCGAGGCGCTCGACGGCGGCCGCGTCATGGACGTGTTCGCCGGCACCGGCGCGGTGGGGCTGGAAGCCCTGTCGCGCGGCTGTTCGCAGGCGATGTTCGTGGAAATGTCGGTCGAGGGCCGCGGTCTCATCCGCAGCAATATCGAGGCGCTGGGGCTGCAGGGCCGCACGCGCATTCTCCGGCGCGACGCGACCGATCTCGGCTCGAGCGGCACGATCGACCCGTTCGACTTGCTTTTCGCCGATCCGCCTTATGAGAAGGGTCTGGGCGAAAAAGCGATGGGCTCGGCGGCCGCCGGCGGCTGGTTGAAGCCTGGCGCGCTCGCTATCCTCGAAGAACGATCCACGGTCGATCCCGTGGCTCCCAAGCCGTTCGCTTTCCTGGAAACTCGGGAATTCGGCGATACGCGCATGCATTTCTACCGCTACGCTCCCGACCGGTGAGGACGAGATGATTACGCAGGGCAACTCTGCGCCGAGAGTGGCGATCGCCTTCGGCGGCGGCGGCGCGCGGGGACTTGCGCATATCCATGTCATAGAAGCGCTCGACGAACTCGGCATACGCCCGGTGCGGATCACGGGCTCTTCCATCGGCGCGATCATGGGCGCCGGCATGGCGGCAGGGCTATCCGGCGCCGAGATCCGCGACTTCACGCTGAAGACGGTCGGCGACCCGCGAGCGGTGATGAACCGTATCTGGTCGCTGAGGCCGACGACGCTTCAGGAATTTGTCTCCGGCGGCGGCTTTCGTGTCGGCCAATATAATCTCGAACGTATTCTGAAGGCCTTCCTGCCGGAGTCCCTGCCGGAGGATTTTTCCGGGCTCGCCATTCCGCTCGGCGTCATCGCCACCGACTATTACGGCGAACGCGAAGTGCTGATCGAGCAAGGGGCGCTTTTTCCAGCGCTTGCGGCCTCGGCGGCCATTCCCGCCGTGTTCATGCCGGTCATGCTGGACGGCCGCGTGATGATCGATGGCGGCATCTACAATCCCGTGCCGTTCGACTATCTGTTCGACGACGCCGACATCGTCATCGGCGTCGATGTGGTCGGCGCGCCCGTCGGCGAAGACCAGCAGATTCCTCGCCGCATCGAAAGCGTGTTCGGCGCGAGCCAGTTGATGATGCAGTCGATCATCGCCGCCAAGCTCAAGATCCGTAAACCGGACATTCTCCTGCGGCCCAATGTCGGCAAGATCGCCGTGCTAGATTTCATGAAAGCGGCCGACATTCTCGCCATGTCGGCCGACATCAAGGACGAACTCAAGCGTTCGCTGGACGCCGCGATCGCCTTCCGCGCCTGAGCGCTTACTTCGCCTTCAGGAGATCGCGAATTTCGGTCAGCAGCACGACATCCTCGGGCGGCCCGGCGGGCTTCGGCTCTTCCTTCTTCGGCATGGCGCGATTGACGACTTTGATGAGCAGGAAGATGATCCAGGCGACGATCAGGAAGTTGATCAGGATGGTGATGAAGTTGCCATAGGCGAATACCGCCCCTTGTTCTCGCGCCGCGGCCAAAGATGTTGCCGTCACAGTGCTCGACAGCGGAATGAAATAGTTCGAAAAATCGACATTGCCGATGATGGCGCCGACGACGGGCATGATCAGATCTTCGACGAGCGACTTGACGATGGCGCCGAAGGACGCGCCGATGATCACGCCGACGGCGAGATCGAGCACGTTGCCGCGCGCGATGAAGGTCTTGAATTCGTTCAACATGGGCCTCTCCTTGCTTGTCCACCCGAATAAAGTAAACGCTAATAATCGGTTAACCGCAAGACAGCCGACGGTCCATTCCGGAACATCCTAGCCGAAGGAATGACTTTTCCACGACCCCGCTTGGGCCTATGCTCCTCAAGGCGCGGGAGGCGCATCAAGGAGAGGGCATGCTTCCAGGCTGGGTGCTTTTCGGCTCGACGATCGGCTATTTGGGGCTGCTGTTCGCGGTGGCCTGGTTCGGCGACCGCAAGGCGCGGGCGCCGGAGGCGATCGAGCGCAGCCGTCCACTGGTCTATGCGCTCAGTCTCGCCATCTACTGCACATCCTGGACCTATTTCGGCGGCGTCGGCCTGGCCGCCGAGCGCGGCTGGGAATTCCTCGGCATCTATATCGGCCCGATGCTGATGTTCACCCTGGGCCTGCCCTTGATCCGAAGGATCATCGTGATCGCCAAGCGCGAACGCCTGACCTCCATCGCCGATTTCATCGCCGCCCGCTACGGCAAGAACCCGGTGGTCGCCATGATCGTGGCGCTGGTGGCGCTGGCCGGCGCCGTGCCCTATATCGCGCTCCAGCTCAAGGCCGTATCCGCCTCCGTCGCCGCGCTCGTCGATACGTCGGGCTATGCGATCGGGCTCGACTCGCACCAGTTGATCGACCTGCCGCTCATCGTGTCGCTGTCGCTCGCGCTGTTCGCCGTGATCTTCGGCACCCGCCACGCCGACGCCACCGAGCACCAGAACGGGTTGATGGTGGCGATCGCCACGGAATCCGTCGTCAAACTGATCGCCATCGGCACGGTCGGCGTCACCGTCGCCTTCTTCCTGTTCGACGGTCCGGCCGATCTGTTCGCCGCGGCGGGACGCCATGCCGAAGCCGCGGCGGCATTGGCCTATCAGACGCCGCCCGGCCGCTGGATCACGCTGACCGCGCTGTCGGCCTTCGCCATCGTGATGCTGCCGCGGCAGTTCCATGTCACTGTGGTGGAAAACCGCAGCCATGGCGAACTGAAGCTCGCGGCAATCTTCTTCCCGCTCTACCTGATCGCCATCAATCTCTTCGTGCTGCCGATCGCGCTCGGCGGCGTCATCCTGTTCAACGGCGCGGGAGACGCTGATCTCTATGTGCTGACGGTGCCGCTGCAATCCGGGCTGAAGGCGATCACGCTGATCGCGTTCATCGGCGGCTTCTCGGCGGCGACCGCCATGGTGATCGTGGCCTCGGTGGCGCTGGCGATCATGATCTCCAACGACATCGTGCTGCCGGTCCTTCTCCGGCGCAACCTCGTCGGCGCGCGGAGCGACACGACGGAGGATCTCGGCCGGCTGGTGCTGATGGTTCGGCGCGGATCGATCTTCGGGGTCATGCTGCTCGGTTATCTCTATTACCGGGCGGCGGGCGCCTCCAACGACCTCGCCTCGATCGGCCTCATCGCTTTCGCCGCGATCGGGCAGATGGCGCCGGCGATGCTGGGCGGGCTGTTCTGGCGGCGCGCCAATGCGCGCGGCGCCATCGCCGGCATCACTTCGGGCTTCATGGTCTGGACCTGGCTCTTGTTCATCCCGTCGCTCGGCGGCACCGACACCTCGCCCGACGCCGGGCTCATTCTCGACGCGATCCTGCCCTCGTCGAAATTCTTTTCAGGACATGGCAGCGATCCCTTCATCAATTCGGTGCTGCTCAGCCTGATCGTCAACACCGCCTGTTTCGTGATCGGCTCCTTGAGCCGCAACGCCAAGCTGATCGAGCGACAACAGGCGGCGGTTTATATTCCACAATCTGAGAATCCACGCCTGTTGATGCGCAGCTGGCGCACGGGGCTGACGGTCGGCGATCTGAAGACCGTCACGGCCGCTATCTCGGCGAGGAGCGGATGCAGCGCTCCTTCGCCAATTTCGAGGCCCGGCGCGGCAAACCGCTCGATCCGCGCCAGGTGGCGGACGCCGATCTCCTGAACTTTTCCGAACAATTGCTGGGCTCGGCGATCGGCTCGTCCTCGGCGCGGCTGGTGATGACGCTGACCATGCGCCGCCACGACGCCCAGCCCGACGACACCGCGCTTCTGCTCGACCAGGCCTCGGAGGCCATCGAGTATAATCAGGGCGTGCTGCAGACCGCGCTCGCGCAGATGGACCAGGGTGTGGCGGTGTTCGACGGCGAAAACCGCCTGTCGATCTGGAACCGGCGGTTCCGGGCGCTCCTCGATCTGCCCGAAAGCGTAGGCCAGGTGGGCTTTCCGCTCTCGGCCATCGTCGCACAACTCGCCGAGCGCGGCGATATCGCCATAGGCAGCGAAGTCGACGTGATGGAGACGATCCTGACGCCCGAGACGAGCTTCGTGCTGCATCTCGATCAGGGCGCTCGCATCGTCGAGCTGCGCTCCAACGCCATGCCGGATCGCGGCATCGTCACCACCGTCACCGACATAACGGCGCAAGTGAAGGCGGCGCGCGAACTCGAAGTCGCCAACGAGACGCTGGAGGCGCGGGTCAGCGCCCGCACCCAGGAACTGACCACGGTCAACCAGCAGCTCGCCGAAGCGCGCGCCGCCGCCGAAGAGGCCAATCTCGGCAAGACCCGTTTCTTCGCCGCTGCGGGCCACGATATCCTGCAGCCCTTGAACGCCGCGCGCCTCTATTCCTCGACGCTGGTGGAGCGGCTCGGCCATTCGCCCAACAGCGACCTCGTGCTCAACATCGATTCCGCGCTGGAATCGGTGGAATCCATTTTGGGCGCGGTGCTCGACATTTCCCGGCTCGACACCGGCGCGATGAAGCCGCGCATGACCGCGCTGCCGCTCGCGCCTTTCCTGAAGCGCATCGAAACGGATTATCAGCCGCTGGCCCAGGCGCGGGCTGACACTCACCTTCATGCCGACTTCGCTGAAAGTGACGTCGGACGGCATGCTGCTGCGCCGGCTTGTGCAGAACCTCGTCTCCAACGCCATCAAGTACACGGTGACCGGTCGCGTTCTGGTGGGCGCGCGCAAGCGTGGTCAGGAAGTGTGGATCGAGGTGCATGACACCGGGATCGGCATTCCCAAATCGAAATTCCGCACCGTGTTCAAGGAATTCGCCCGGCTCGACGAAGGCGCCCGGACGGCGTCCGGGCTGGGTTTGGGCCTGTCGATCGTCGACCGCATCGGTCGCGTGCTCAACCATCCGGTCGAACTCCAGTCCACGCCCGGCAAGGGAACCGTGTTCCGGGTGCGGCTGCCGCTGAGCGAGCAGCTTCCCGACGCGAAAAGGACGGACGCCGGCGACGGCCCGAAGCCGGGTCTGGCGCGGCTCGACCATCTCGCCATTCTCTGCATCGACAACGAGCCGGCCATCCTCGACGGCATGGGGCTGCTTCTGGAGGGCTGGGGCGCGCGCGTGGCCAAGGCCTCGGGCCGGACCGAGGCGGAAGAGCTTCTCGCGCGGCCCGGCGCCGGCGTCGATCTGGTCATCGCCGATTATCATCTCGACGACTCCACCGGCATCGAAGCCATCGAGGCGGTGCGGGCTCGATTGCCGGATCTGCCCGCCATCCTGGTGACCGCCGACCGGACGGCCGAGGTGCGGGCGGCGGCGGACCGGCTGGGCGCGGTCCTGCTCAACAAGCCGGTGAAGCCGGCAGCCCTGCGCGCCAATCTGATGCGCATCCCCATCCGGCAAAAAGACGCGGCCGAGTAGGATTTTGCTTTCGCGGGAGCCGCGAATCCGGGAAAAGGGGCCATGACCATCAAGCTCCTGCCAGAAACGCTGATCAACCAGATCGCCGCCGGCGAGGTGATCGAACGCCCCGCCAGCGCCGCCAAGGAATTGATCGAAAACGCCATCGACGCCGGCGCGACCCGGATCGAGATCGCCACCAGCGGCGGCGGCAAGTCGCTGCTCAGGATCGTCGACAACGGCTCGGGCATGGGGCCGGAGGATCTGGCGCTAGCCGTCAGGCGGCATTGCACCTCAAGCTCGAGCGGGGGCTCGAGGATATCCGCACGCTCGGCTTTCGCGGGGAAGCGTTACCGTCGATCGGCTCGGTGGCCAAGCTGTCGATCGTCTCGCGGCTCAAGGATGCGAGCGACGCGTTCGAGGTCACGGTTCATGGCGGCAGGATGTCGGACATCCGCCCCAAGGCCGCCAATGCCGGCACTGTGGTGGAGGTGCGCGACCTGTTTTTCGCCACGCCGGCGCGTCTGAAGTTCCTGAAGAGCGAGAAAGCCGAGGCCGGCGCGATCACCGAAGTGGTCAGGCGGATGGCCATCGCCTTCCCGCATATCCGCTTCACCCTGTCGGGCACGGACAGGTCTCTCCTCGAGTTTTCCGCGACGCCCGGCGACAAACTGGCGCGCATCGCCCAGGTGATCGGAAAGGATTTCGAGGACAATTCCATTGAAATCGACGCCGAGCGCGAAGGCGTGCGCCTATCGGGTTACGCCGGCGTGCCGACCTTCCATCGCGGCAACAGCGCCCATCAATTCGCCTTCGTCAATGGCCGTCCGGTCAATGACAAGCTGATCATCTCGGCGCTGCGCGGCGCCTATGCCGAAACCGTGCCCTCGGGCCGCTACCCGGCTGCGGTGCTCGACATCGAGCTCGATCCGGCGCTGGTCGACGTCAATGTGCATCCGGCGAAATCCGACGTCCGCTTCCGCGATCCGGGCCTGGTGCGCGGGCTGATCGTCGGGGCGATCCGGCAGGCGCTGCTGCGGGAGGGAGACCGCTCCTCGACGACAGCGACGCGATCGATGATGGACGCATTCCATCCCGGCTTTTCCGGCTATCGCGCGCCGCCCGCGCAGAACTGGACGGCGGCGCAATCGCCCTCACGGCCCTTCGAGCCCATGGGCTTTGCGGAACAGCCAACGGCCTCCCCGTTTCGCCAACAGGGTTTTGCCGACTTCGCCGCGCCGTCCGCCCGCACCGACGCCCCTGTTATGGCTGCAGCCGAGACCGCCCAACCGGACCTGACGCGCCATCCGCTCGGCGCGGCGCGGGCGCAATTGCATGAAAATTATATCGTGGCGCAGACGGAGACTGGCGTCGTCATCGTCGACCAGCACGCCGCCCATGAGCGGCTGGTGTTCGAAGACATGCGAAAGGCGTTGCGCGACCGCGACCTGCCGACCCAGGCGCTGCTGATCCCCGAGATCGTCGATCTGCCCGAAGAGGATTGCGACCGGCTGATGGAGCATGCGGAGGATCTGAAAAGGCTCGGCCTCGTTTATGAACGGTTCGGGCCCGGCGCGATCCTGATCCGCGAGACGCCGGCCATGCTCGGCGAAACCGACATTCAAGGCTTGGTGAAGGATCTCGTCGACGAGATCGGCGAATGGGACACGTCGCGCGGCCTGCATGCGCGGCTCGAACATGTGGCGGCGACGATGGCCTGCCACGGCTCGGTGCGTTCGGGGCGCCGCCTCAGGGTGGAGGAAATGAACGCGCTGCTGCGACAGATGGAGGCGACGCCGGGTTCCGGCCAATGCAATCACGGCCGCCCGACCTATATCGAACTGAAGCTCACCGACATCGAACGGCTGTTCGGCCGAAGCTGATTTTTGTGGCGAAAAGCGGCGCGCCTCTGTATATCGGCGCGACACGGATAATCAGCAGGGTTGCATATGAACCGGTTTGAAGGCAGCGGAAGCCGCGAAGCCAAAATTCGCTATCTCGACGGCGATTTCCAGATCCTGCTGCCGGGCGGCTATGTGGTCTGCGCGGTGACCGGCCGGCAGATTCCTCTCGACGAACTGAAATACTGGAGCGTCGACCGCCAGGAGGCCTATGCGGACGCCGCCGCGTCCCTGGACGCGGAAAAGCGCGCGGGACACATCGCGCAAAACTGAGGCCAATCCCTCATCGCATCCGGAAGCCACGGACGTTCAGGCCAGGATCGCCGTCGCTCCGGTCACCAGCAGTATGGCGACCCCCAAAGCCGCGATGACGACCTTCTTGCTCTTCGCCAGGGCGGCGGTCGCCAGAAGCGCGTAGTAGGACAGGTTGAGACCTGACCAGATCACGATATTCGACAGCGGCCAGCCGTCCGTCACCATCGATATCGCCGGCGGTATCTGGGTCATCAGATTGCTGGCGAGCACGCAGAAGCCTACCTCGCGCCGATGGATCATGATGTGATCGTCGAGCGTATCCGTCTCGCCCGCGCTCGGAAACACCTGTGTCGCAGCGAAATAGTAGAGCAAGGCGACGATCGCCACGGCGAAAGCGACGGCGTAGTTGATCTTTTCCAAGTCGCGATACGCCCAGGCATTCATCCAGAACGTGATGAGATCGACGAGAAGCAGCGCGCCGAACATCGGGGCGACGACCCCGAGCCGCCTGATGCGCCTGTTGGCGTAGGCGCGTGAGAAGCCGGAGGCGATTTCGGCGACGGCCAGGCCGAGCAGGAGCCCGTAAAAGGCGAACATGAATGCGAAGGCGTCACTCATCGCCGGATCCTCGAACGGTCCGGCGCGCCGGGCGCGCCATGCTCGAAAAAGATCCGCGGAGACGGCAGAAGATCGAATTGAATGTCATTATAGCGCGCTCGATTAAATCCAATCCTTGCTTGCCGTAAACGGCTCTGGCTGCAACAGGAGATTTTCCGGCCGTCCAAAAAGCGCCGCGGCGTTGCAAATTTACACGACTGGTTTTGGTCTGACGGCCGACCGCCTTCGTCGCGCAGCCTCAACCGTTTCGCGAATGATCAGCGCCGGCGCTTGGGGATTGTCGAAAGCCATATCGACATCGATCACGCGCAGGCGCTGCGCCAGATGCTCCGCGCGGCCGTGATGGCCGATCAGGCGAACGGCGTCCTTGGCGGTCGTGACGATCAGCAACTGCTCCGCCTCCGCCGTCGACAGGATGTCGTCGATCTCGTCGTCCGTGAGATGCTGGTGGTCGCCGAAGGACCGGGTGGCGACGGGATCGGCGCCGATCTCACGGACGGTGCGGAAGAATTTCTCGGGATCGGCGATGCCGGCGAAGGCCAGCACGCGCTTGCCGGCGAGGTCGTCCGCCTGGCGCGGCGCGATCTTCGCCTCCATCACCGGTTTGCCGATCCGGGCTGCGAGCCGGATGAAGGGATCGGCGGCGGCGCCGTCGCCGACTTTCAGGAGCGCGGTCGCATATTTGAGTTGCAGCGACGTGGGCGCGCGCACCGGGCCGGATGGGACGATCCGGCCGTTGCCGATGCCGCGACGGGCGTCGATCACCATCAGCGCGTAGTCAAAATTGAGGCGCGCGCTCTGGAAGCCGTCGTCCATGATGATGAGATCTACGCCTTCTGCGATCAGGCGGTTCGCGCCGTCGAGGCGTTTGCGGGCGATCACCGTCAGGGCTTCACGCGCAATCAGCAGCGGTTCGTCGCCGACATCGCGGGCGCGATGGTGATGCGGATCGACGACGGTGGTCCTGTCGATGCTGCCGCCATAGCCGCGGCTGAGCACGCCGGGTTTCAGACCAAGCGACGTCGCGGCTTTTGCGAGCGCGATGACCGTCGGCGTCTTGCCGGCTCCGCCGACGGTGAAATTGCCCACGCAGACAACGGGAACAGGAAGAGGCGCGCGCGCGCCGCGACGCAGGTTTCGCGCCGCCACGGCTCCATAGATCCAGGAGATCGGCGCAAGCGCCAAGGCCTCCCATCCGGTCTTCCGCCACCAGAAGGGCGGTGAATCCGATACCATCGCTTCCGTCCCGCGTCGTCGCGAGACCCTGTCTTTCGCGTTGAAGGTGATAAGCGACATCAGAGAACGCGAAAAATTCAGGAAAAGCAAGGATAAGCGGCGCGGTCGAGACGATCTCCGGCATCAGATGCGATCGAGCAGCGCTTCCAGTTCGTCGATGCTCGCCAGGACATGGTCCGCATCGGGCGCGAGCGCGTCGCGACCGCTGGTGCCGGTCAACACGCCCACGGCGAGACCGGCCTTGGCGTTCTGCGCCATATGCAGGTCATGGGTGTTGTCGCCGACCATGACGATCTCGGAAGCGGGAACACCCGCGTGTCGCGCGAAACCCTCGATCATGCCGGGGCCGGGCTTGACGCCGTGGCCGCTGTCATAGCCGGCGATATAGTCGAGCAGATCGATGACGCCCAACCGTTCCGCCATCAGGCGAATGGAGGCTTCATTGTCGGAGGAGGCGACGCCGAGCTTGAGCCCCCTGCCCTTCAGTCGCGCAAACAGCGCGGGAAGATCGGTGACCGGAACGGAATTCGCGGCGCCTTCGAGAAAGAAGCGATCGAGATGACCGGTGAGTTCGTCCGCCTCATAGGGAGAGCCGCCCTGCGCCATGGCGGCGGCGATTTCGCTCGGAGCGGCGGCGGCGAACAGGCTGCCGGCCGAGACCTTGCCGGTCTTGGGGTCCATGCCGCAGATGATCATCAAACGATCCGCCAGCACCGGGTCGCCATCGGCGGCGAACAGGCTGGCGCGCCGGTTGATCGGCTCCCAGGTCTTGTCGAAGTCGAGGAGAGTGCCGTCCTTGTCGAACAGGATCGCTGAAAATCGGGTCATGATGTCATCCGCCATTGGCGCTGGCCCGCGGCATCAGCCGGGCTTTCATGGTCAAGGGATTGATGTATGGCTCGAGCCCGCGCAGCGTCGCCGAGAGCGCGCCGCGCATCTGATGCACCGTCTGCAGGCCGGCATCGATCATCTGGTGCCGCGCCGGCTCGTTGGTGATCAGATAATAGACGCCTTTCGCCAGCATTTCCGTATCCCGCACCATCCGCGCCGAACCGTTGCGCGCCAGCATCTGGTAGCTTTCCCGGAAATTTCCGACATGGCCGCCCGAGAGCACCGCGCAGCCCATCATCGCCGGCTCTAGCGGGTTCTGACCGCCTTCCGCCGTCAGCGAGCGTCCCACGAACGCCACTTCGGTCAATTGCAGATAGAGGCTCATTTCGCCGATCGTATCGCCGAGATACACATCCGTGTCCGCGCCGATCTGTTCGCCGCGGCTTCGTCGGGCCACCGTCAGGCCCTGTTCCTTGAACAGCGCTTCGATGTCGTCGCCGCGTTCCGGATGGCGCGGGACGACGATGCTGAGAAGATCCAGCCGCGGCTTCAGCACCTTGTGCACGTGACCCGCCGCCTTCTCTTCGCCGTCGAAGGTGGAGATGGCCGCCCAGGTCGGGCGCGCGCCGATCTGCTGGCGCAGACGCATCAGCGCCGTGGCGTCCGCCTCGGGCATGTCGCTGTCCGCCTTGAGATTGCCGGACACCAGCACAGGCAGGGCGCCGAGATCCTGAAAACGCGTGGCGTCGAGTTCGGACTGGGCAATCACCAAAGCGAGATTTTCGAACAGCGCCGAAGCGACGTTCGGAAAAGACGACCAACGCCGGAAGGATCGGTCCGACATGCGCGCATTGACGAGGATCTGCGGGATATGACGCTTGCCGAGCGCCATGATCGTATTCGGCCAGATCTCGGATTCGGCGAACAGCGCCAGATCCGGCTGCCAATAATCGAGAAAACGCTCGACCACGGTTTTGAGGTCGAGCGGCACATATTGGTGGATGACATATCCGCCGAGACGGGCGTTCGCCACGCTGGCCGAGGTGACGGTGCCCGTGGTCAGGAGCACCGTGATGCCGCGCCGAGAAATTTCCTTGATCAGCGGAACCATGGCGTTGGTTTCGCCCACGCTCGCGGCATGGACCCAGACCACCGGCCCCTCCGGACGGGCCGCGCTTGGATATCCGTAGCGCTCGGACCGGCGCGCCCGCTCTTCCTTGCCGCGCGCCGAGCGAATGGCCACGAGCGTGTTGATCGCCGGATAGGCCGCCACGCCCGCCCAGCGGTAGGCCCAGAGGGCTGCCCGGGCGCGGAGGCTGCTCATTCGCCTGTTCCCTTGATCATCCCGTCAGCCCTGGGACGGCTCGAGAAGGCGATGCAGATGCACGATGAAATAGCGCATATGCGCATTGTCGACCGTCTGCTGCGCCTTCGATTTCCACGCCGTCAATGCCGAAGCATAATTCGGATAGATGCCGACAATGTCGAGCTCGTCGAGGTTCTTGAACTCTGTCGCGCCAAGCGTGGTGAGTTCGCCGCCGAAAACCAGATGAAGGAGTTGCTTGTTTCCCGCTGCGTCGGACATGGATGCTTCCTTTTTCTTATTGAGTTTTTAAGGACCAAATGGATGCGCACGTGGACATGGAATTGCGGCAATCCGATGCAAAGTCAATGGATGCGCGCCGGGATTTGCGCTCCATCCCACATTGTCTCCGTCAGGAAAGAGAGAGGCGACCACCTGCCGATGCAAATCGACCCGCGCCGCGACCAGCAGATCGTGGCTGGGGTCAGGCCTGTTGTAGACGATGGCGGCTCCCTCGGCGTCGCTCAGCACGCCCCCGCATTGACGAGAATGAGTTCCGCGGCCGCCAGATCCCAGTCATGGGCATGGGGCTTCACCAGGGTCGCATCGAGACGGCCATCTGCGATCATGGCCAGGCGATAGGCGAGCGAGGGAATGCGCCCCACCTTGTCCAGGCGGGCTCGGACATCCGCATCGAGACGCGCCATGGCGTCGTCGGCGGCGCTGATCGTGAAGCGGCCCGCCGGATCGCTCCCGCCGACGCGCAGCGCCGCGCCGTTTTCTCGACGCGACCGCCGGCATCGGCGAGATAGAGTTCATTCAGCGCGGGGGCGAACAGGACGCCGGCCACGGGTCGTCCCGCTTCCACCACCGCCGCGCTCACGGCCCAGGTCTCGCGCCCGGTCATGAAGGCGCGGGTTCCGTCGATCGGATCGATGACGAAGACGCGGGATGCGCCGAGGCGCGATACATCGTCCTCGCTCTCCTCCGACAGCCAGCCGTAATCGGGCCGGGCGGCGAGAAGGCGCGCCTTCAGCACGTCATTGGCCGCATGGTCGGCCGCGGTGACCGGCGAGGCGCCGTCATTCTTCCAGAACACTTCGACATCGTTGCGGAAGAAGCCGAGCGCGACACGGCCGGCGGCAATCGCCGCCTCGCGCAGAAGCTCCAGATCGTCTGCGTGGGAAAATGTCAAAGGACCTTCGCTTTCACTTGCCCGCGATCGTCATGTTCTCGATCAGCACGGTCGGAGCGGCCACGCCATATTTGCGGTCGATATCACTGGCCGGGACCATCGAAAGGAACATGTCCTTCATGTTCGAGGCGATGGTCACTTCCGAGACCGGATATGTCAGTTCGCCATTCTCGATCCAGAACCCGGAGGCGCCGCGCGAATATTCGCCGGTCACCAGATTGGCGCCATGGCCGATCATCTCGGTCACATAGAAACCGGATGCCACGCCCTTGATCAGGTCTTCAGGTGAGACATCGCCGGGCTCGAGCGCCAGATTGGTGGAGGACGGCGAGACCGAGTTGCCGCCGCGCACGCCGCGGCCATTGGTCTTGAGGCCGAGCTCCCGGGCAGCCGAGGTGGCCAGGAACCAATGCTGGAGCACGCCGTCTTCGACCATGACCATGGCGTCGCCGCGCACGCCCTCGCCATCGAAGGGTCGCGACGACGTTCCCTTGTGGATGAGCGGATTGTCGGTGATGTTGAGGCCGCGGGCCAGGATCTGCTGGCCCATCTTGTCCTTGAGGAACGACGTCTTGCGGGCGATCGCCGCGCCGTTGATGGCGGAGGCGATGTGGCCGACGAGACCGCGCGACACGCGTGGATCGTAGATGACGGTGAGCCCGGAACCCGTATCGGCCTTACGCGGATTGAGACGGCGCACCGCCCGCTCGCCGGCCTTGCGGCCGATCTCTTCCGCATCGTCAAGATCGGCGAAATGCAGGCGGCTGTCGCCTTCGTAATCGCGCTGCATGTTGACGCCCTCGCCGGCGATGGCGCTCACGCCCCGGCCGAAGCGGGTGGCCATGTAAGAGCCGGAAAAGCCGTGCGAGGTGACCAGCACCAGCCCGCCCATCGAAGCGGAGGCGCCGGCGCCGCTGGAATTGGTGACGCCGGGGACAGCCAACGCGGCCGCCTCGGCGGCGAGCGCCGCATCGGTCAACGCGGCGGATTCCACCTCGGTCGGATCGAACAGGCCGAGATCCAGCGCGTCATGGGCCAAATCAGCCTCGTCGGCCAAGCAGGCGAAGGGATCCTCGGGCGAGGCCTTGGCCATCGCCACCGCCCGCTCGGCGAGCGTCCTCAGGTCGAAGCCGGGATTGGCCGAGACGCTGGCCACGCGCTTTCCGAGGAAGACGCGCAGGGAGAAATCGTCGCTCTCGGAGGATTCGACGCCCTCGACCTTGCCGAGGCGGACCGAAACCGACCGGGAGCGGGAGCGAACAACCACGGCGTCGGCGGCGTCGGCGCCGGCTTTGCGGGCGAGATCGACGAGCTCCGAAGCGCGTTCGAGTAGATGACGGGAATCAATGGGCTCTTGCATGATCGGCCTTTCTGCTCCGACCCATTTATGGCTGTCGGGCGAAATCATCAAGGGCGGGCAGGCTTATCTTGACGGGGAAGCGCCCAGCCCGGCTATATGGCGGCAACGAATCCCGAACTGGACCCAGTCTTCATGAGCCAATCCCACGCCGTCATCAGCGAAGCGCTTCTGCTCCTCGGCGCCGCCGTCGTCTCCGCACCGCTGTTCAAACGGCTCGGCCTCGGCACCGTGCTCGGCTATCTCGCGGCGGGCGTGCTGATCGGCCCCGTTCTCAACCACATCACCGATGGCGAGGAGATCCTGTCCTTCGCCGAGCTCGGCGTGGTGTTCCTGTTGTTCATCATCGGGTTGGAATTGAAGCCGACACGCCTATGGCAGATGCGGCGAGACATCTTCGGCCTGGGCAGCGCGCAGGTGCTGATTTCCGGCGCGATCCTGAGTTCGCTCGTTCATTGGGCCGGCCTCCTTGGCTGGCAGGGCGCCATCGTCGCCGGCTTCGGCCTGGCCCTATCCTCGACGGCTTTCGCTTTGCAGATTCTGGAAGAGCGCAGCGACCTCAACACCGCGCATGGGCAACGCGCCTTTTCCATTCTGTTGTTCCAGGATATCGCCATCGTGCCGCTTCTGGCGCTGACCAGCTTCATCGCGCCCGACAGCGGCGAAAGCTTCACCTGGACCGGCGCGGCGATCGCCATCGGCGCGGTTGCGGCGCTCATTCTCGCCGGCCGCTATCTCCTGACGCCGCTCTTCCAGATCATCGGCCGCACCGGCGCGCGCGAGGCGATGATCGCGGCCGCTCTCTTCGTCGTTCTCGGCGCCGGCGCTCTCATGGAAATGGCGGGGCTCTCCATGGCCATGGGCGCCTTCCTCGCCGGGCTGATGCTGGCGGAATCCTCTTTCCGGCACGAGCTCGAGGCGGATATCGAACCCTTCCGCGGCATCCTGCTCGGCCTGTTCTTCATGGCGGTCGGCCTGTCGCTCGACCTGAAAGTGGTGCTGGACAACTGGCTGATCATCCTCATCAGCGTGCCGGTGATCATGAGCGTGAAGACGGCGACGATCTATGCGCTCTGCCGTATCGGCCGCTCCTCCTATAATGATAGCGCCAAGATCGGGTTTTTGCTCTCCCAAGGCGGCGAATTCGGCTTCGTGCTGTTTACGACCGCTGCCGGCGCGGCGGTGTTTCCGCAAAGCTCGGCCTCGCTGCTCATCGCCATCGTCACCGTCACCATGGCGCTGACGCCGCTGGTCGCCGCTTTGCCGAAGCTTTTGCCAAAGGGCGAGCGGCGGGAGGAACTGGAAGAAGATTTCGAAGGCGCCGGCGCGGAAGTGTTCATCGTCGGCTTCTCCCGCTTCGCCCAGATCGCCGCGCAGATCCTGCTCGCCGCCGGTCGCGAGGTGACGATCATCGATCATTCCGCCGACCGCATCCGCCAGGCGTCGCGCTTCGGTTTCCGGATCTATTTCGGCGACGGCACGCGCAAGGACGTGCTGGTGTCGGCCGGCATCGCCAAGGCCAAGATCATCGCCATCTGCACGCACAACCGCGAACTCACGGACCGTATCGTCGATCTCGTGCAATCGGAATATCCGGACGCCAAGATCTTCGTGCGCTCCTACGATCGCGGCCACAGCCTGTCGCTGCTCGCCAAAGGCGTCGACTATGAACTGCGCGAGACCCTGGAGTCCGGCCTGCTGTTCGGTCAGAAGACCCTCGAAGCCCTGGGCATGACGGAAGCGGACGCCTCGGCCATCAAGGACGACATCCGCAAGCGCGACGAAATGCGGCTCGCCATCCAGGCGCAGGACGGCATTTCGGCCGGCCGCGAGATGCTGTACTCGAACCAGCCGGTTCAGCCGGAGCCGCTCATCAAGCCCAGGCAGGAAGCGGCCGAATGAGCCGCAAGCCGATAAGCGCATGAATTTTTTTTTGCTTTTTTGTAAGCGCGTTCAATTCGATTAAACTCGAATTAATCTTCATGTGACATTCGTTCAGGTCTTGAAATGATCATGGGCGTCGGCGAAAGCCGATGCGGCGCAGGTTCTGACCGCCAGCTGGGGCGATCGAAGGAGAGTCTGTGCAGAGCCCGTTCAGGCGTCGCCAGCATGCATCGATGACACCGCCGCCAGCGGGAGCCTGACATGGACGATGCCGCGTCCTTCGACGCCCTTTTGCAATGCAATCTGCTCGAGATTTTCTGCGAGGGCCTCGGCGCGGCCTTGTTCGTAACGGACAGGCTCGACAATATCGCTTTCGCCAGCGTTCGCCTGCTGCATTATTTTCCGATGCCGGAAAGCGTGATCCGGCCCGGCTCGAGGGTGCGAGATTTCTACGCCGCCCTATACGACGCCGGATGCCGTTTCGGCGCCCAACACAGCGTCAAGGATGTTCACAAGGAAGACTGGGTGAGCGATCGGGTCGCCACCGGCTGGAAGGAGCGCGTGGACAAGATCGAACATGGGCCCGGCGACCGTTGGTTCCATGTCGTCAGCCGCCGCTTTTCCTCCGGCCTGGGACTAACGGCGCTTCAAGACGTGACTGACCACAAGAAAAAGAACGCATCTGGAACGCGGACAAGGAACGCATGCGGCTGACCGAGGAAATCCTCGACGCCCTGCCGATCGGGGTCGCCGTGAAGGATCGCAACCTGAACTATGCCGCGATCAACAAGCGATTTTCGGAACTGTTCGACCTCAGACCGGAGCGACTGATAGGACGATCCGTGTGGGACGTTTTCGAGCCCGGCATAGCAGGCGCTCTCGAAGAGGCGAACTGGAAACTCCTCAGCAGCGGCGAAGATCAAAAGACGCTCGTCGAAATTCGCGGCGAGGACGAGGCCTTCACCCGTATCCTGCATCGTTCCAGGCGCATCGGGCGTCCCGGAGCGCATTACATCGTCATGACGTTCGAGACGACGACGGAGCCGGAGGTCGATCCGGCGATGATCGCCGATGCGAGCGCCGTTCTCGATCGCGCGCGCGACATGACCGATCTCGGGTCGGCGAAAGGCGATCAACTGCTGCGGGTCGCCCTGGCGACCACGCGCTCTGTCGACGAAAGACGGCTGGTCGCTGGAGCCTCGGATATCGGCGTGGAGCTCTGCGTCATCCGGTCGCCGACCGAACTCGACAAATTCCTGCCGGCGCTGGATGAAGCGGGCGTCCAACTCGACCTCATTCTGCTGGACGAAAGCGCGGTTCAATTCGCCCCGATCGCGGCCAAGGGAAAGACGCCGGTGCGGGTCCTGTCTTCCGTGAGCGCGCTGCTGAGCGACCTCGCGCTGTTCATTGCGGCGCGCGAAAGGCGCCAGGACGAGGAGCAAGGCGACGTGACGGCGCAGGGTCTGCTGGACCAGCCGGTGGATGTGCTCGCGCTCGAAGATCGAGAGGTCAACCGCTTGGCGCTGGCGCAGATCCTGGACAGCCTGGGGCTGACCTATGTTCTGGCGGAAACGGGCCAAGCCGCACTCGACCTCTTGGCGCAGCGCAAGATCCGGGCTGGTTCTCGCAGACATCACGCTGCCCGACATGAGCGCTGCGGACTTCATGAAAAGGGCGCGCGCGCTTCAGGGCGAAACACCGTTTCTCGCCATGACGCCGCCGTCGTCGGGGAGACCGTCGACGAGTTGCTCGCGGCGGGCTTTCTCGACATGGCGGTCAAGCCGATCAGCTCCGAGAGCATCGGCCTTTTGTTGCAAAGACACTATTCGCCGCGCATTTGGCCGGAAAAGGAGCCGGCCAAGACGCCCATCCACGCGAGATCGACGGGATAAGGCTTCCTTTATCGCTGGAAGGCGAAAATCAACGGAAAGCCGGAGGTGTTTGTTAACATTTCGGCGGCAGTCTTAAAGCAACAAGGGCGCATCGAAGTAGGACACACTAATGACCGTTGCTGACACGGGTGATTTGCCAGCCAATCAGAGCGATTTACACCGCTTCGCCTTCACCGACGCCCTGACGGGACTTGGAAACAAGTACAGACTGAGAGAAAAGCTGCGACAACTGATCATGGAGCGCGCTTCGGACCCGGCGCCCTTCACAGTCGGCATCGCCAATCTCGACGGCTTCAAACCCATCAACGACTTGTTCGGCCCCTCGGCCGGCGACCAGATTCTATGTCAGGTGGCCCATCGGCTGAAAGCCTGCATTCCCGACGGCGCGACGGTGGTGCGTTACGAAGGCGACGAATTCGCACTCTTGCTGCCTCTCGTGTTCGAACGTCGAAGCGCCGAGAAAATGGGCTCGATGCTGAAAGAGGTGCTGTCGGCGCCCTATGATCTCGGCGAACGCAATGTCAGGCTTTCCGCTTCGTTCGGTTTCGCCATCCATCCCTTCGCAGGAGCCGAATTCGAGAATCTGCTGAAGAGCGCCGAGACGGCGCTGTATCGATCGAAACGACGCGGACGCGGTCAGATCACCGTCTATTCGACGGAGATGGCCGAACAGATGAAACGGGCGACGCAAATCGAGCAGGCGCTTCGCAACGCCATCATCGCCGACGACGTCGATGTCCACTTCCAGCCCATCGTATCGCTGAAAGACGATTCGGTGCTCGGCTTCGAAGCTTTGGCGCGCTGGCAGGACAAAGATCTCGGCTTCGTGTCGCCGGCGGTGTTCGTGCCGCTCGCGGAAGAACGCGGATTCATCGATTCGCTGTCGGAAACGCTGCTCCGCAAGGCTGCCGAAGCCGCGCTGTCCTGGCCGAAGGAATTGTTCCTGTCCTTCAACTTGTCTTCGGCTCAGCTTCTCGATCCCGCCACCGCGTTCAACATACTCGCCGTCATCAACCGAACCGGCCTCGATCTTCGTCGGCTGGAACTGGAAATCACCGAAACGGCGGTGATGTCCGATCCCGAAACCGCCGACAAGATCATCTCCGAACTCCGGGCCGCCGGCGTGCGCATTTCGCTCGACGATTTCGGGACGGGACAATCGAGTCTCAGCCGGCTCTGCGATTTCCGGTTCGACAAGGTAAAGATCGACCGCGCCTTCGTGTCGCGCATGCTGACCGATTCCGCGTCGGAACACATCGTCAAGGCGATCGTCACGATGTGCCATGGACTGGAATTGACGGTCGTCGCCGAAGGTATCGAGGACTTTGCCGAGGCGCTGAAATTGAAGGGCCTCGGCTGCGACATGGGCCAGGGCTATTTCTACGGCAAGCCCGCCCCTGCGCGCGCGACGCTGGATTACATCAGCCAACGCTACGACGGCGAAGATGGCGTCGAACGCCGTCGCGTCAGCGGGGACTAGGCCCGCCGCTGTCGAGCAGCCAATCCCTGACGCGCCGCGCCGATGCGCCAAGTTCGACGCCGCGCGGCCAGACGACGTAAAAAGCCTGCCCCGTTTCAAGCACGTGCTCGCCCACAGGAACGAGAGCGCCCGAACGGATCTGGGGATCGATGAGGTGGCTCCAGCCCAGGGCGATCCCCTCCCCCGCCAGCACGGCCTGGATGACCAGCACATAGTCATTGATGATCAGCGGACGATAGGGCTTGGCGTAGTCGATGCCGGCGCTCCGGAACCACTCGCGCCAGTCGCAGGCCTCGCGGACCGGCTCTTCGAGATGGATCAGCCTCAGGCTGGGCATGTCGGAGAGCGCCGGCGGCCCGCCGATGGAGTCGACATAGACGGGGCTCGCGACGGCATTCACCACTTCCGGCGCCAGCACGGCCGCATGGTAGGCGGGCCATTGTGACGGATGACCGCCGCGAATCCCCAAAGGAGTTCCTTCTTCCTCGAGATCGAGATCCCGCACCGATGTCTGTATGCGCAGATCGATGTCGGGAAGATCGTCGCGAAGCCGGTTGATCCGCGGCAGCATCCACATCGAAGCGAAGGCGGTGGAGGCGGCGAGAGTGACATTGGCTTCACGACCCTTGGCGCGCACCTGTTCCGCCGATTTCTGGATACGCGCCAGCCCCGCTGAGACATCGGCGTGAAAGCGGGCGCCTGTTTCGCTCAGGCTCACGGCGCGGTGACTGCGGCTGAACAGGGCGACGCCAAGCTGGGTCTCCAGCGTTCGCACCGCATAGGACACGGCGGCCTGCGTCATGCCCAACTCCTCGGCCGCCCGGGTGAAATTCTCATGCCGACCGGCCGCTTCGAACACGATCAGGGCATTGGCCGACGGCAACAGGCGCTTGAGGTTTTGCATAAGGAGATTTTATATCAAGCCCCGAAATTTGGGAAGGATACAATTACGCTGACTGGGCTTAGGCTCGTCTCACACATAAAGGGAACAGACGCATGAGCCAGACCGACGCCGTCCTCGATCAGGAACCCAAAACCAGGCGCGAGCGCGGCAAGCGCCGAGATCCCGCCGCGCGGCCGCTCGGCGTTCCCTACATCGTCAGGAACATCCCGACCTATGACATCCTCGGCGAGGAATCGCTGCTCCGCATCGAGGCGACAGGCCAACGCATTCTCGCCGAGATCGGGATCGAATTCCGCGACGATCCAGACGCGCTGGAGCTCTGGAGAAAGGCAGGCGCCAAGATAGACGGGTTGCGCGTCACATTCGAACCCGGCATGCTGCTGGAAATCGTCTCTTCGGCGCCGTCGTCCTTCACACAGCATGCGCGCAACCCGGCGCGCAATGTCGAGATCGGCGGCCGCAACGTCGTGTTTTCACCCGCGTATGGCTCGCCTTTCGTGATGGATCTCGATCGCGGCCGGCGCTACGGCACGATCGAGGACTTCCGCAACTTCATCAAACTGGCTTATTCCAGTCCCTGGCTGCATCATTCCGGCGGCACGATCTGCGAACCGGTAGACCTGCCGGTCAACAAGCGCCATCTCGACATGGTCTACAGCCATATCAAATATTCCGACCGCGCCTTCATGGGCTCGGTCACGGCGGAATCGCGCGCAGAGGAATCCATCGACATGGCGCGGATCGTGTTCGGCCGCGACTTCGTCGACCAGCATTGCGTGATCCTCGGCAATGTCAACGTCAACTCGCCGCTGGTCTGGGACGGAACCATGACCAAGGCGTTGCGCGCCTATGCCCGCGCCAACCAGGCCGCCGTCATCGTGCCCTTCATTCTCGGCGGCGCGATGGGCCCCGTCACCAATGCCGGCGCGATCGCCCAGGCCTGGGCGGAGACGCTGGCGGGTTGCGCATTGACCCAGCTCGAACGCCCCGGCGCGCCGGTGATCTTCGGCAACTTCCTGTCGTCGATGTCGCTGCGCTCGGGCTCGCCCACCTTCGGCACGCCGGAGCCGGCGATCGGCTCGATGGTGGTGGGACAATTGGCGCGCAGGCTGAAACTGCCGCTGCGCTGCGCCGGCAATTTCTCCAATTCCAAACTGCCGGACGCGCAGGCGATGCAGGAGGGCGTGATGTCGATGATGTCCGCCGTCCATTGCGGCGCAAATTTCATCCTGCATTCCGCCGGCTTCCTCGACGGGCTCCTGTCGATGTCCTATGAGAAATTCGTCATGGACATGGATTTTTGCGGCGCGCTGCACGCCTATCTCAAGGGCGTGGAGGTGGACGACAATGCGCTGGCGATGGACGCCTTCCAGGAAGTCGGACCGGGCAGCCACTTTCTCGGCAGCGGCCATACATTGCGCAACTACCAGACCGCCTTTTGGGACACCGACGTTTCCGACAACGAGCCGTTCGAGAAGTGGTCGGAGGAAGGCGGCTCCACCGATATGGCGACGCGGGCCAACAAGCGCTGGAAGCGCATGCTCGATGAATACCAGGCTCCGCCGCTCGATCAAGCCGTGGACGAGGAACTGCTCGACTTCATGGCGCGCAAGAAGACCGACACGCCCGACGCCTGGCATTGATTTGCAGGTCGGCAGAGGTCACGCAGCCTTTGCCGACCCGTCACCGGCGCTGAAGCTCCGTTCAACAATTCTCATGAGATTTGCATGGCAAATCGGGCTATGAGGGCTGACCCAATGGAGCCTACCTCATGTCCCTGCTTGGAAGCCTGTCGCCGCAATCGCTCGCAGCCCCGGAAAGCGGTATCGTCGAAATCGTCAATTACGCCCGTATGCGAGACAATCTTATCCCGCTCTGGGTGGGTGAAGGCGATAGCCCGACACCACAGTTCATCGCGGACGCGGCCATCGCCTCGCTGAACGCCGGACAGACCTTCTACACCTATCAGCGCGGCATTCCGGAATTGCGCCGGGCGCTGTCGGATTACTACGCCCGGCATTTCAACACGCGGCTGCCGGCCGAGCATTTCTATGTGGTCGGCTCGGGCATGCAGGCGATCAAGCTGGCCATCGAGGCGGTGGTGAAGCCCGGCGACGAAGCGATCTATCTGTCTCCGGCTTGGCCGAATTTCGCCGCAGCCCTTGAAATCTCCGGCGGCAAGGCAGTTCCGGCGGTGCTCGATTTCGTCGACGGCGCCTGGAGCCTCGACATCGCCACGGTCGAGCAGGCGATTACGCCGAAAACGAGGGCGCTGTTCATCAACACGCCGTCCAACCCCTGCGGATGGACGGCGACGCGCGCCGATCTCGAAGCTCTGCTCTCCCTCGCCCGCGCCCATGATCTCTGGATCATCGCCGACGAGATCTATGCGCTCTATTCCTTCTCCGCCGCCCGCGCGCCGTCCTTTCTCGATGTGATGACCGAGAGCGACAAGATCCTGTTCGTCAATTCATTCTCGAAGAACTGGTCGATGACCGGCTGGCGGATCGGCTGGATCGTCGCGCCGCCGGAGACTGGCCAGGTGTTCGAAAATCTGGTGCAATATGCGACCTCGGGCGTCGCCGAATTCGTCCAGCGTGGCGCGGTGATTGCGCTCGACGAGGGTGACCACGTCATCAAAGCAAATTACGAGAAGGCGAAGAGATCGCGAGACATTCTCTGCGACGCCCTGATCGCCACCAATCGCGTCGCAACTCTCAAGCCTGACGGGGCGCTCTACACGTTCCTGAAAATCGATGGGGTGACGGATTCCAGAAAGGCGGCTTTCGACATCGTCGACAAGGCCGGTGTGGGTCTGGCTCCGGGCGCGGCCTTCGGCCCCGGCGGCGAGAGCTTCCTGCGCGCCTGCTTCCTGCGCGATCCCGCCATCGTCGCGCAGGCGGCCGACCGCCTGTCGCGCTATATCCGCAGCCTCTGATCACGACGCCGTCCGCGGGCGCCTTCATACGACTTCGGCATATTCTCTCTTGTGTTCCGCGCCTCATTTTGCGATTTGGGGCGCGGTCGTATTTTCTGGAGAATTGCATGGCAGAGCGCATCGAGTCCCTCCGAGACATCGTCTCGCATTACGACGTGATCCTCTGCGACGTCTGGGGCGTTCTGCACAATGGCGTCAGCCCCTTCCCGGAAGCGCCTTTGGCGCTGAAAGCCGCGCGCGACGCGGGCGCAACGGTGGTGCTGATCACCAATTCGCCGCGTCCCGGCAAGGATGTCGTCGTCCAGCTCGACGCCATCGGCGTGGCGCGCGACGCCTATGACCGGATCGTCAGCTCCGGCGACGTCACCCGCAAGTTGATCTCCGAGGGACCGAAGAACATCGCCTTTATCGGCGCCGAACGCGATACGCCGCTTCTCGATGGCCTCGACGTCAATGTCGTGGCTGATGAAGAGGGCGAAATCGTCGTCTGCAGCGGCTTCAAGGACGACGAAACCGAGACGCCCGACATGTATCGCGACCGGCTTGCGGCGCTCGCCGCGCGCGGGTTGACGATGATCTGCGCCAACCCCGATCTGGTGGTCGAGCGCGGCCACAGGCTCATTCCCTGCGCCGGCGCGCTCGCAGCGCTCTACGCCGACCTCGGCGGCGCCACCAGCATCGCCGGCAAACCCTATGCGCCGATCTACGCCGCATCGCTCGCGGAAGCCGAGGCCGTGCGTGGCGCGGTTGATCGGACCCGCGTGCTGGCTGTCGGCGACGGCATGCCGACCGACGTCAAAGGCGCGATCGGCCAGGGTCTCGATCTGCTCTACATCTCCGCCGGCATCCATGCCCGCGATTACATGACCGGCGATGTGACCGATGTCGACCGGATGAACGCCTTCCTCGCCGCTCACCAGGCCGCACCGCGCTGGTGGATGCCGCGCCTCGCCTGAGAGGGATACGCCGCGCATGACCGTGTTTCACCGAAACGAAAATCGCGGCGAACTGCCCGAATCGCTCGAAGGCGGCGTGCTGGCGATCGGCAATTTCGACGGCGTGCATCGCGGCCATCAGGCTGTGTTGTCGCGCGCGATGGAGATCGCCGGAGCGGATGGCGCGCCGACGCTTGCGCTGACCTTCGAGCCGCATCCGCGCACGGTCTTCAATCCTGACAAGCCTGTCTTCCGGCTCACGCCCGCGCCTCTCAAGGCGCGGCTTCTCGAAGCCATGGGATTCAACGCCGTGCTCGAATACCCCTTCGACCGCGCTTTTTCCGGCCGTTCGGCTGAGGAGTTCATCCAGTCCATCCTCAAGGACTGGATCGGTGTGCGGCATGTCGTGACCGGCTTTGATTTTCATTTCGGCAAGGGGCGCGAAGGCGGCCCGGCGTTTCTGCTGAAGCGGGCGGACGCCACGGTTTCGGCGTGACTTTGGTCGACGCTTTTCGCGACGAGAATACGGAAGTCGTCTCCTCGAGCCGCATCCGGGCGCTGATCGGCGACGGCGACGTCTCCCAGGCGGCGGGGCTTCTCGGCTATCGCTATACGGTCGAGGCGCCGATCATTCATGGCAAGAAGCTCGGCCGGACCATCGGCTTTCCGACCGCCAATATGGCGTTGCCGCCGGAATGCGGCTTGCGGCCGGGCGTCTACGCGGTGCGCTTCCGAAAGGCCGATGGCGTGATCCATGACGGCGTCGCCAGCTTCGGCTATCGCCCGACGGTAACAGACCATGGCGCGGCGCTGCTCGAAACCATGCTGTTCGATTTCTCCGGCGATCTCTATGGGCAGAACTGTTCGGTGTCCTTGTTCGGATTCCTGCGCCCGGAAGAAAAATATGACGGACTCGATCCGCTCATCGCCCAGATGAATCGCGACGTCGAAGAGGCGCGTGCGCTGCTCGCCCGCGTTCAGCCGCTCGGCGACCTCGATCGCGTAACGGCTTTCTGAAGTTTCGGTCCGGCGTCAAGGCTCATGCAAGCCTGCTGAAAAAGCCTAAGCTTCGCTCAAGATAGAGGCCGTACCAACAGCGTCATGGACAGCCGCCACGGCCACAAGCCGCGCGGGAGATGCGAACCGCCTTCGCATCTCTCCAAGGCTGGTCTGTCCTACTTCTTTTTCTGGAGCAGGTTTTGGCCACACTTTCGCTGATCATTCCGGTGGAAACCCGCGACGAAAGTCCGGCCGAACTGCTGTCGTCACTGGCTGAAAACAAAGGCGCGGATCTCGAAATCCTGCTGGCGGCGCCCGATCGGGAGACTGCGATCGCGCTCGACCTCGATGCGCTCGCCGCACAGGACCCGCGGGTGCGTATCTTCACCCCGGCTTCCGCGCCGACCTCTTCGCTGGCGCTCTGGACTTGCGCCGTCGAGGCGACCAAAGGCGCGTGGATCTCGCTGGTCAAGCCGCGTGACGGCTTCGAAGCCGAAGCCGGGCGGATCGCCGATGCGGTGAAGGCCAAAATCGGCAAGGTGGATGCGCTCGCCTGGAACGCCATCCCGATCAGCGCCGACGCAGACTCGTCACGCGAAGAGTCCATCGGCCTGCCGACGGGCTTCGACCCCTTCCCCTATGAGAAAACCAATCTCCTCAAGGCGTTCTTTCTCTGGGAAGGCAGCCTCTCGACGCCGAAGGCGCCGTTCGGCCTCTATCACGGCATCCTGTCGCGCGAGCTTGCGATGAACATCGCCGCGACGATCCGCACGGCCGGACGCGATCATGACCTGCCGCAATGGGAATGGGCGGCGCGCGTCATGCTGATCGGCGAGAGTTTCGTGTTCGGGCCGCGACCGCTCTCGATCGTCGACCAGCGCCCCTATGCGCCTCCGGCCACTTTCACACAGCGTCCCGACTTTCCGTTTCATGCCGGTCTCGGCGTGACGGGAGGGATCATCGAGATCCAGAGCGCGCTGTTCACCGAGATGGGCGCCGCCTGGAGCGGGGCGCCGGAGCATGTGATCCGGGCGATCCTGATCGATTGCGTCGGCGAGACCGACCCTGTCCGCTTCGAGGCCAAATGCGCCGCGTACCGCCAGGCGCTCGCGGCATGGGAGGGCGGACGGCATGCGCATCTTTTCCAGCCCAAGTTCACGGGTCCTCGCCCGCTGGAGCGCCGCCGCGGCCTGCACGGCACGACCCTGATGGTTGATCGCCATATCGGCGGGGCGCGCAACGCCATCGAATTCTATCGGGTGATCCGCAATTTCCTCGCGCCCATCGGCTTGATGTGCGGCGGTGTCGCCGTCTGAGACGCTTCAGCCGACCAGATCGTTCCAGCAGGGATGATCGGGAAAAGCGGCGCGAAAATGGGTGAGCGTGCCCTTCGCAGCGCGTTCGGAGCCCAAGGTTGCGACCGATCCTGCGCCGTGCGTGCTGCGCAGCCAGTCGAGCGGCATCCTGCCAATGATCGCGGCAAAGTCCGGCTTCCGTTTGTCTTCCTCGGCAACGTCGGACCAGAGACGGATAAGCGCATCCGCCGATTTCTCCGGCGCAAAATCACGCGCTCGCTGCGCGGCGGCGCGGCCGAGGTCGTCGCATCGGTCGGGATCGTCCAACAGAGCATCCAGCATGGTCGCGCAATCCTCAATGGCTGCTGCAACGAGGCCATCCTCGCCATGGCTGACGATCGCCTGTTCGGCCGGAT
Organism: Rhizobium sp. G21; assembly: GCF_014158035.1. Lineage (GTDB taxonomy): Bacteria > Pseudomonadota > Alphaproteobacteria > Rhizobiales > Rhizobiaceae > Rhizobium_E. The sequence continues at coordinate 1,781,235 of NZ_JACFXW010000001.1, forward strand.
TGGCCAGCACGACGGGAGCGAGACCCAGCGACATCGCCTCGATCAGGGCATTCTCGGCGGTGCCATAGTGATCAGGCTGCAGAGGATAGAAGAAGATACGCGAGGCTGTTAGCGCCGCCCGGGGATTGTCGGTCTGGCCCATGAAGACGACCCGATCGGAATGGCGCATGGCGCGGGCGCGGGCCATGACCTCGCCTTGCGGATCGGCAGCGCCCCAGACCGCGACTTGCACGTCATGGCGCATCGCGTCGATCGCATCGAAGAAGCCGGGATGCATCTTCACGAAATCGGCCGTGCCGAGATAGCAGATGGGCGCGCCGCCTGGTGTGGGCTCAGCGCCGGCCGCGAAGCCGAAGCCGCTGCCGATGGCCGAAAGCCGCGCTTTCACATTGTCCGGAAGTCCCTTGCCGAGCGCCAGTGAGGCTGGCGTCGTAAACACGAAGCGATGGGCGGCGGCGAATAGGCGGGGGTCGATCACCGGACGAAACAGGCCTGACACATGCGACCAGAAGACGGACCGCATCAGGGGCAAATGCTCCGACGCCAGGCATTCGTAGAGACGCGGATGATTCCAGAATTCGAACTGGACGATGTCGGCGCCTGCCGCCTGCGCCGCGACATCCTCCATCCCTGTGGCAAAACGCACCTCGGCGCCGCTTTCGGCGATGGCATCCGCATAGCGCCTGTCTCGCGGCTCTTCCAGAAGCAGATAGGTCCGGCGGAGAGACGTCGGCATGGCGGCGCTCAAGGCGGCGTGCGCCTTGCCGACGCCGCCGCCCAGATGGGCCGTTACATGCAGGATGTTCATTCAGCGGCGACGGGCGTCGGCATGTTCAAGCCGCCCGGAGCGGGAACCGCCGGATTGATCGTGACCTTGGCGCGGAAGCGTTCGAGCAGCATTTCGCGGTGATCGTCGATATTGTCCGGCAGGCAGTGGGTGAGTTGGCCGCAGGAGCCGCAGACCTTGTTCTCGCAGCGGCGGCCTTCCAGATGCTGCAGTCGGAGCGCATTCATCTTGTCCGACATCCAGATCTTGGACAGCGGCTCGGTGCGGACATCGCCGATGATCAGCTTGCGGCCCCAATCGAGGAAGCAGGACGATACGAGGCCATCGGCGTTCACGCTCATGGCGTAGAAGATATAGGGGCAGGTGTCGGTGGGGCGCAGCTGCTGCTGATAGATGCCGACATCGCCGATCTTGATGCCGGAGCGTTCCTCGACATTGAACTCGGGCCAGCAAGGCGCGAAATTCTCGATGAAGATGCGGTCGCAATAATCGCCGAACGTGTCGAAGAACTCCTGGCGCTGCGCCTCGGTGATCAGCTCGCCCGGGATCTTGATTGACACTTCCATGTCGCCCTTGTTGTCATAGAGCCATTTCACGCCCTCGACGAATTTCGGGAAATCGAAATTGAAGCCGGTGAACTTCTGATAGGTGTCATTGGTCATGCCGTCGACGGAGATGTTGATCTTGTCGAGGCCGGCCTCGATGACCGGCGCGAGCCGCTCGGGCGTGAGGAAAGTGCCGTTGGTGGTGGTGTCGATATAATCGACATAACCGGACTGCTTGGCGTAACGGATCATGTCGGCGAGGCGCTTGTTCAGGAAGGGCTCGCCATCCTTATACATGCGCAGCACCTTGATCGGCTTGCCGAAGGCGGCGAGGTCGTCGATCACCTTGGTGAAGACCTCGTATTTCATCGCGCCCTGGTAGCGGCCCGTTTCGGCGATCAGATCGCGATGGCCGGTCGGACAAAAGGTGCATTTGAAATTGCAGGAACTCGCGGGATCGACGAATACGATGAACGGCGTCTCGAGCGGGATGACCGTTTCGAGCGGCGTACGCCCTTCCAGATTAATTCTCGGCTTCAGCTGCGCTTTCATCAGACCATCACTCCGGTGAGCGATCCGGTTCAAGGCCGAATCGACCATATGCACTATAATCGTGCGCCATAATGGTTAACCTATTTCACCACAGGGTGGCGCGAGGCTGACCGCGAATTATCCTAAAGCGCCGCCTTTGACAGCAGCCACGATCTCGCCGATCCGCCTGTCGCCCTCATGCTCCGGCTTGCGCGCCCGCACCAGGCAGGCCTCGGAGCGGAGGATGACGCCATCCGAGAGGATCTTGAGGTGATTGGCCTTGAGGGTCGACCCGGTCGAGGTGATGTCGACGATGATGTCGGCCTGGCCGGCCGCCGGCGCGCCTTCGGTGGCGCCGAGGCTCTCCACGATCCGGTAGAGCTGGATGCCATGGGTGCGGGAGAAGAACTGCTGCGTCAGTCGCCAATATTTGGTGGCGATGGCGAGGCGGCGGCCGTGGCGGGCGCGGAAATCGGCGGCGACATCGGCGAGATCGGCCATGGAATCGACATCCAGCCAGATCTCGGGCGCGGCGACGACGACATCGGCATGGCCGAAGCCGAGCCGGACGCAGAATTCGGCGCGCTTGTCGACATCGGCGACGTCTTCGCGCATCAGGTCTTCGCCGGTGACGCCGAAATCGACGGTTCCGGCGCCGATTTCGCGGGCGATTTCGGAGGCCGAGAGAAAGGCGATCTCGACATCGTCGACGCCTTCGACGCGGCCCCGATAGGAGCGGTCATTGCCGACCTGGACGATCTTCATGCCGGCGCGCTCAAAGATCGCCGACGCGTCGTCCTTCATCCGGCCCTTGGAGGGCAGCGCGATGGTGATCATCTCGTCTCTCCCTTCACCGCCTCGATGCGGTCGAGCCAGAGGGCGAAGCCCACGGCGGGAATGTGATCGGCGGCGCCGAGCAGCGTCAGCATGCGGTCATAGCGCCCGCCGCCTGCGAGCACCTGGTGGTCGCCGCGTTCGGTGATCTCGAAGACGAGGCCGGTGTAGTAATCGAGCGGACGACCAAAGGCGGCGCGCCAAGTGATGTCGGCCAAGGACACGCCCGCCTGGGCGAAGGCCGCCACGCGCGCATCGAAGCCTGAGATCGCCTTCTCCAGCGGCAGACCGGCGGCGCGGGCAAAATCGGCCAGCACGCCCGGCGCATAGCGCAGGCTGACATTGAGCGACAGGAATTCCTTGAGCGCATCGAGCTTGGCTGTATCCAGCGAAGCGCCGGCCAACGTGCGCTTTTCCTTGAGGCGCCGAAGAATCTCCGCAGGCGAGCGGCTGGCGTTGGTCAGATAGCCGGTGCGCTCCATCTCCGCTTCGATATGGGCCGCCAGCCCTTCGTCGTCGCCAGCCTCCAGCATCGCCTCGACCTTGGGGTCGAGTCCGGCGATCGGTTCGGGACGGGCGAGCCGGGCGATCATCGCTTCGAGCAGATCCGTTTGACCGAAAGCGCGCACAAGCCGCTTCTGCCAGCCCGTGGGCAGGCCGAGTGCGGCGATAACAGCTTCGAAAACAGCCTGATCGCCGATGGTGACGGCGAAGGCCTTGCCCTTGAGCGTGCGCGTGAGGCAGGCGATGGCGTCGGCGACGGCGCGCGCGTCGGCGCGGGCCGCATCGGTATCGCCGAGATCCTCGATGCCAGCCTGATAAAACTCATTGCCGCCTTCGCGGCGCTGGCGGAAGACTTCGCCGAGATAGGCGTAGCGCTTGGGCGTGCCGGTGGCCGTCTCGATATGCTGGAGACAGACGGGAATGGTGAATTCCGGCCTGAGGCACAGGCTTTCGCCGGTTTCGCTTTCGGTGAGGAATATGCGCCGACGCAGATCCTCGCCGGCCATGTCGAGAAAGGGCGCGGCGGGCTGGATGATCGGCGTGTCGACGCGCTCGGTGCCGAGTTCAGTGAAAAGCGCGAAGAGATCGGCGGCGAAAGCGGGGCTGTTGATCAGGGGCATGCCAGCAGTCCTTCTGCGCAAGCGGCATGCCCCCTCTGTCGCTGCGCGACATCTCCCCCCACAAGGGGGAGAGAGGGAGGCTGCGGCGCTGGCCGCACATCAATCTCCCCCTTGAGGGGGAGATGCCCGGCAGGGCAGAGGGGGTGAGCCGCAAGCATGACGTCAATCGCCCTTCGCCCGACGGCGGTCTTCAGCCTGGGCGGCCAGCATCTCGCGGACCCGCTCGACCAGTTCACCCTCCGGCACGGCCACCTGCGCCACTCGCGCTTCGCGCCAAGCGACATTGTCGGTGATTTCGCCCGACAGACGCTTGCCTTCGATCAGATCCTTGATCTGCACTTCGCCGGCCTCGCGCTCGCTCGAACCCTGGATAAGGGCGAGCGGCGCGCCACGGCGATCGGCATATTTCAGCTGGTCGCCGAAATTCTTCTTGTTGCCCTGATACATTTCGGCGCGGATGCCGGCATGGCGCAGCTCTTGCACCATTTTCTGGTAGCGGCCGAGGCTTTCGACATCGCGATCCATGACGCAGACAACGACCGGCGCAACCACCTCGTCGGCGCCGAGTTTGCCGAGATTCTTCAGCGCCGTCATCAGGCGAGAGACGCCGATGGAAAAGCCTGTGGCCGGCACCGGCTGACCCATGAAGCGCGATACGAGTCCATCATACCGCCCGCCGCCACCGACCGAGCCGAACACGACCTTTTCGCCCTTTTCGTTGGTCACGTCGAAGGTGAGTTCGGCTTCGTAGACGGGGCCGGTATAGTATTCGAGGCCGCGGACGACGGAGGGTGCTATGAAGATACGATCTGTGTAACCGGCAGCGATTACGAGGCTCGCAATAGTATCTAGCTCGGTGAACCCTTCCGTGGCCGTCTTATTGCCCCCTACAATCTGCGAGATCGCTGATAACGTTTCTGCCGGATTCTGTCTTGTGGCCTTCAGCAATTCGACGAGACGCTCTATTCTAGGTTCATCAAGACCAACGCCTTTTGTAAAGTCCCCACTCTCGTCTCGGCGACCAGGCCCAAGAAGGAGTCTGACACCTTCAATTCCGAACTTGTCCAGTTTATCCATTGCGCGCAAGACGTTGAGCCGGCTTGCGGCATTTGACTCACCACCTAGACCAATGATTTCAAGGACTCCGTCCAAGAGCTTCCTATTGTTCACCCGGATCACATAGTCGCCGCGCTTGATGCCGAGGGCTTCCAGCGTATCGGCCATCATCATGCACATTTCGGCGTCGGCCTGCACGCCGGCGGCGCCCACCGTGTCGGCGTCGAACTGCATGAACTGGCGGAAGCGGCCGGGGCCGGGCTTTTCGTTGCGGAACACATAGCCAGCCCGATAGGTGCGGTAAGGCAGCTGGATATCCTGGAAATTCTCTGCGACATGGCGAGCGAGCGGCGCGGTCAGGTCATAACGCAGGCTCATCCACTGTTCGTCGTCGTCCTGAAGCGAAAACACGCCTTCATTAGGCCGGTCGCTGTCCGGCAGGAACTTGCCCAGCGCGTCGGTATATTCGAACAGCGGCGTCTCGATGGGATCGAAACCGTAGCGCTCATAGACCTCGCGGATCTTCGCCGTCATTTCGTTGACAGCCCTGATATCGGCCGCCTCGCGATCGACGAAGCCGCGCGGCAGGCGGGCCTTGAGCTTCTGCGGTTTCTTGGGCTTGTCATTCATGGCGGGCTGATCCGGAGGTCGGTTTTCTCAAGGCCCTCGCTCTAACGGATCATCCGGGGAGCGGCAAGGGGCAGATGGGCCTGACAGAGCGGCCATCGTTGCGGAATGACGGGAATTCGACTATATGTAGAGTGGAAGGAGAGCTTTCGCCCGCCTTCCGTTTCGTTATCTATAAAGTTGGACGCGGATCACGAGGGACCAGCTCGTCCGCGTCCTCTTTATTTCGAACGTTATGCGCACCGGCAAATGCCACGTGACACATATCTCCTGTTCACAGGCGAGGCTCTCGCCACAGCCGGGGAGCCCATCTCCCGCGGTCGCGCCGGCTGGCTCGGCGCTGCTGCTTCCGCTGCAAACGATGGATCTTGTCCTTTTACTTTGATCGCATCGATGACATTCGCGCCATGAGTGCAACGCATCCATTCAAGCGATCCACAATAGTTGCAGTTTCGGTGGGACGGTGATAATCTGACGGAGTGGAAGGCGAGCTCTCGCCCGCCCTCCGTTTGCTCAGAATATGAATTGGACGCGGACAATGAGCTGCCAACTCGTCCGCGTCCTTTTCACTTCTAGCGTGATGCGCACTGGCAATTGCCACATGGCATGCACCTCCTGTTCGCAGGCGAGGCTCTCGCCACAGCCGGGGAGCCCATCTCCCACGGTCGCGCCGGCTGGCTCGGCGCTGCTGCTTTCGCCGTGAACGATACATCATTTCACGGAGATAGGTGCGGCTCAAGATAATTCCCGTATATCGCGCATGTCACTTTGCGGTTTGCGTTGTCTGGAGGGTTGGGATTATGACCATCCTGTCCATGCCGGGCGGGGGATAATCCGACTCATGATATTGGAAGCGCTCAATTTTGCTGCGACCTATCCGTTGACGCCGAGGCGGCGGAGACAGGAGATTGCGTCCTCCGTCAGCCTCTGGGCGCGATCCCGGCGGGCGGCGAGGCATTGGCGACCCCATGAGGAGGCCTGCCACCGAGAGGTCGCGGCGATCGTGTCGACATTATCAAAAAGGCGGTCGGTCGCGGTGCTCGGCTCGGGATTGCTGCGCGATGTGCCGATCTTACTGCTCTCGCGGCAGTTCGACCGGGTCTATCTCTACGATCTGCAGCACCTGGCGAGTGTGCGGTTATGGGCGAGGCTTAATCGTCTCGCCGATCTCGACTTCCAAACCCGAGACCTTTCGGGCGTCGAGCAATTGAGAGAGAAGCCGGGCGTTCAGCCGCGCCCCCTCAATTTCCTCAACGACATCCCCGAACTGGATCTGGTGATCTCGGCCAATCTCCTCAGCCAGATCGGCGTCGGCATCGGCCGGATGGCGGCCGCCGATACGACGCTGCCGGGTGATGCGTCTCCCCGTCTGATCGCCGCGCATGTCGAGGGGTTGAAGAGCCTGACATGCCCCAGCCTGCTCTTGACCGACCGGTCCTACGAAGTGCTCGACAAATCCGGAAGGGTGCTGGAGCGCGACGATCTGATGAAGGGCGTGGAGCTTCCGCCTTCGGGCCGAGAATGGTCCTGGACGGTGGCGCCCTATGGCGAATTGTCGCCGGATTATCAGGCGGTGCACCAGGTCGCGTCGATCCGGATTAACGCGTCCTGAGCGGCCAGCCTTCTGGGCGTTCCGACAACACCGTCACGACATCGCCCACGGTCACCCGGCCCTCGGCGCGCGGCACAGCGTTCCAGCCGAACAGCACGCCCGCCACGCGACGGTCGCCAGACATACGGGTGTGGCGCATGGCCGGCATCGGATCGGGTCCGCCGCGCTCGCCGGTCATCTGGTCCTGCGTGGTCATGATGCAGCGGGTGCAGGGTTTGACGAGATCATAGCGGATGCCGGCGATTTCGATCGCTTCCCAAAAATCATCCGCGAATGGCCGTTCGTCTTCGATGACGATATTGGGGCGGAAGCGATCCATGCCGAACCCCGCGCCGCCCCGGCGTTCCGCCTCTTCGGCCAGAGCCTTCAGCGAACCGGTGGTGGCGACGAGAATGGGATAACCATCCGCGAACCCGGTCTCGACGCCCTCGCCCGACCACACGGGATCGCAGACGCGATGGCTGAGCGCGTCGGCGTGCACCAATCGGACGTCGCGGCCGAGCCATCGGCTGATTTCGGCATCGACCTCCGGGGTCGTCAGGCTGGCGTCGAGAGGATCATCCCAAACCCGCACGACCATACGACGATCGGGGTCGAAGACCGCGGTGATCGGCGCCGCCTCACCCTCTTTCTCGAGCGTCAAACGCCCATGCTCCACCCGTGCGGAGACCTGGGCCAGCGCCTGGACTTCGCGTTGGGTCACCAGCGCTCCCTGGGGATCGCAGACCATGTAGCGGCGGTCGCCCGCGAGGCCCCAGGCTGTGACCGCGACCTCGTCCAGGGTGATCGCACGACCGCTCTTCAGGGGATAAACATGCAGCGAGGCGACATTCATGCGTGGATCTCCTCCAGAAACAGATCACGGAACAGGTGCAGCCGGCGATGACGCTCAGTCGCCATCTGTCGGCCCGTTTTCGTCTTGAACCCATCGGCCAGCGTGAAGAGCTTGGCGGGGAAATGATCCAGCGCGAAGGTTTTGTCGTCGAGCCGCCTGTTCTCGCCGCGCGGATCGCCGGAATCATAGAGCTGCGACCCCATGCGGCCGCCAATATAGAACAACCTGGCAACGCCCACCATGCCGATGGCGTCGAGACGATCGGCGTCCTGCAATATCCTGGCTTCCAGCGTTTCCGGCTCTATGGCGGCCGAAAAACTGTGGGCGGCGATCGCGTGAGCGGAAGCGGCGATCCTCGCCTGGTCCCAACCCAGTTCAACGAGAATTCCGCTCGCCTTCTCAGCCGCCAGCCGCGACGCCTGCGCGCGGAGAGGCGAATTTTTCTCCACCGACACGCAATCATGTAAGAGGACGGCAGCGGCGATCAACTCGCCGTCGCCGCCCTCCCCGGCATGTATGCGCATGGCGTTGGCGAAGACGCGGCCGATATGGGCGATGTCATGGGCGCCGTCGTCGCTCGCAACTGCATGCGGCAACAGCGTCGCGGCGAGCGCCTCATGCGGCGCGAAACGGGATGCGGGATCGGTCATCAGGCGGTTTTATCCGTTTCCGCCTGATCCGCAACCGCGTTTTTGAGATCCGATTCCGTGTCCAGCAACGGCGCTGTTTCCGCCGTGTTCTGCAGTCCCCCAATATCGTCTGGTAGAAGCGGCCGATGCCGATCAACACCACGCCCAGGCCGACGAAGGACAGCACGCGGAACAAGCCCTCGAGATTGGCCATGTCGATCAGGAAGACTTTCAGCACCACCACCAACATCAGACCGGCCGATGCGAGACGGATGCTCTTCGCCCTGAAGCGATAGCCGATGACCAGAAGCACCGCGGCGAGAACCAGCCAGACGGCGGAATAGGTGTAGAGTTCGGGCTGCAGAAAACCCTTCCACTCGGAAATGTCGGCTCCGTGATACAGCCGCCGCACCGACAGCGTCACATAGCCGAACAGCAAGGCCGACCCCGTGAGCGCGAGCGCCATTACGTAGTGCAGCGGGCGCCGCGCTCGCGCGTAGTGCGCCGCTGCGCCATAAGCGAAGCCGGGCAGCAGAAAGGCGAGGAAGAGCAGATTGAAGAACGGGATATCGCCCGTCGGCTCGCCGGTGAAATAAGGGTTGAGGCCGAAAAAATGCGCCGAGAGCACCGACAGCATCGAGATGTAACCCACCGCCATCGATCCCGTGCGGAAGACGATGCTGGGCTGGCGCAGGTCGAGCGCCATCAGCGTCGCGGACGCGCCGATGGTCAGCAGCGTATAGATCGCCTGCTCCGAAAGCGTCGGCACGCTGCTGTCGAGAACGCCGCCGTTCATCGCATGGCGGACGAGAACGCCGAGCGTCAGCAGCGCAAACAGGCTGGCCAGCGCTTCGAGAACGCTGCGCAAGCGGATATCCGTGCTCTTCCGCATCATCCAGGCGGAGAGAATGAGCAGCAGCGCCGGGCCGCCGTAACCGATCAGCAGAGCGTTGAAGATCGGCGTCTTGCCGAGTTGGCTCGCGCCGACGATGGTGGGCTGCCAGGCGATGCGACCGGCGACGAAGACAGCTGATGCGGCCATGGCCCAGGGCAGGATGGGCCAAGGCTTGATCCGCTGGCCCAGGAGATAGGCGAAGCCGATCAGCGCAGCCCCCAGCGTGGTCGCGACGCCTTCGGTGAGCATCGCCAGGGCGAAGAGCAGGGACGCCCAGGAAGCGGCCGTCCAGAGATCGCGATTGATGTGATAGCGGTCTTTGCCGGCTGGGTTGCCCAACCTCCAGGCGACGGAGAGATAAAGGACGGCGAGGAAGAGCCCATAAACGCCATGCGACGGATCGAAGGCGTAATTGCCGAGGAAGACGTAACTCAGACCGGCCAGGGACAACGGCGTGATCGCCGCCACGCCGCTCCACAAGACGGATCTCGGCAGGAGACGCTCGCCCAACCGCCAATTGACCGCGCCGCCGATCAACACGAATATCAAACCGAGGCCGAAGGCGAAGCCGACGACCAGATTGGGCTCGAACGGCGCGTGATAGCTCTCACCGGCGGCGTCGATGGTGGTGGAGACGGCGTTTTCCGCCATGGCGCGGATGGCGCCGAACGCGGCGAGCGCAGAGAGGACGACGGCGTAGGCGCCGTATTTTCGTCCCGCGCCGAGAAGAGCCAGCGCCAAAATGAGCGCGGCGGCTACCCATTCGGCGCTGTCATTGCCCATTCCGGCCGACACCATGGCCATGACATTGGCGAGTATTCCGAGCGAGGCGATCAGGATCGCCGCGCCATGGCTGGGGAAGAGATAGAGTTCCCAGGCCGAGCGGTTCACCCTGACGATGTAGGGCTGCGGCGTCTTGGGTCCCGGCCAGACGAAGGCCATGCCGGCGATCATCACCAGCAGGGCGAAACCCGGAGCGACCATCGTTTCCATCGGATAGAAGACCACATGCCCCATGCACCAGAGCGACAGGCCGGCATTGGCGAGCGCCGGGGCGACGCGCCAGTCGCGCATGCGAGAGGCGACGGCGTTGCTGAGCCAGACGATCGCCAGAAAGCCGAACAGGAACCAGGGGCTCGGCGCGTCGCTATCGACCATCGCAGGCGTTGCAAAGGAGGCGAGCAGGCCCAGGCCCGCGAGACCCTGCCCGTGGATCAGCGCCAGAGCGAGTGTGGCGAGAGACACCAAAGCCAACAGGAAAAAGGCGAAACCCGGTCCGACATATATCCATAGACGGCGTGCGCGACAAAAACGGCGCCGAGAAGGGTCAGGGACCCCGCCGCGGTGAGAACGCCGGGGATGAGCGCGTTCTGAAAGGCGCTCTGGACGAGCGGCGTGGTCCGACGCCGAACCCATTCGCTGGCGGCGACCAGCGCGAGGCCGAACAGAGCCGCGAGCGTGAGACGCACCGCCGGGCTCACCAGTCCCTGTTCTATCGAATATTTGACGGCGAAGACGCCTGCGAAGGCGAGCGCCAGGCCGCCCACCCAGACCGACCAGCGACCCGCGAGCCGGCTTTCGAGGCTTTCGCGGGCGGCGGCAGGCGTGACGTTCTGATGCGGTTCAGGCCCGGCTGGCTCTACCGACGTTTCTTCGATGGGCTCTGCCTGAACCGGCGGATCGATGCCGGCGCCGACATTCGTCGCGGCGCTCGTGCGATCGGATGCCTGGGCAGCGTCCTCGGCCTGCGCTTCGTCGGGGATTGCGGTCGGCGGTTGACGAAGCCGCGCAATCTCTTCGCGTAGGGCGGAGATGTCGCGTTCGAATTTGCGATTGAGATCCTTGATCCTGAACATCGCAAGGACCGCGATGAGAAGCCCGGCCAGGGCCATCAATTCCAACATGCCTGTTTCACCCCGAGGCTGGCAAAAGCGCCGACAGCCGTTACAACGGTTGACGACGCCGCTTTATGCGTTCCGGTGTCACAGAGCCGTCATTGATCCGAGGATAATGCTGACGCGGAATTCAACCGGAGAGAGACAATGAACGAGATCATCGGTCAGGACAACACCGCCTTGTCGCAAACGCCCCAGGAGATCCGGGAAGCGCAGGAAGATTACGGCAGCAACTGTTCCGCCAATCCGACGATGGGCGACATCATCCATCGTCGCTTTTCGCGGCGAGGTTTCCTCGGCGGTTCGCTCGCAGTGGCGGCGATCGCCTCCACCGTAAGCCCGCTGGCGCTCGGCGCGGCCTCCGAGGCGCAGGCTGCGTCACCGAGCTTCAACTTCGACGAAGTCGAGGCCGGCGTCGACGAGACCCATCACGTCGCTCGCGGCTATGACGCCGACATCCTGCTGCGCTGGGGCGACAAGCTGTTCGCCGACAGCCCGGAGTTCGACCCGATGGCCCAAACGGCCGCCACTCAGCTTCGCCAGTTCGGCTACAACAACGACTATGTCGGCTTCGTGCCGCTCGACGGCGCCGCCGACCATGGTCTGCTCGTGGTCAATCACGAATACACCAACGCCGAACTGATGTTCCCGAACTTCGCCAAGGTCGGCAAGCAGATGGTCGACGGCAAGGAAGAAGACGCCGTGATCATGGGCGAGTTCACCAAGGAGCTCGTGGATATCGAGATGGCCGCCCATGGCGGCACCGTCGTCGAGATCCGCAAGGTCGACGGCAAATGGCGGCCGGTGCTGGACGGCAAGTACAACCGCCGCATCACCGCCATGACCGAAATGTCGATCTCCGGCCCCGCCGCCGGTCATGACCGCCTGAAGACCAAGGACGATCCGACCGGAACCCGCGTATTCGGCACGATCAACAACTGCGCCGGCGGCGTCACGCCGTGGGGCACCTGGCTGATGGCGGAAGAAAACATCAACGGTTATTTCGGCGGCGAGATGCCGGAAAGCCACCCGGAGCATGCCGCGTTCAAGCGTTACGGCATTCCGGGCGACAATTACAAATGGCATGCTTTCTATGATCGCTTCGACGTCTCCAAGGAGCCGAACGAAGCCAACCGCTTCGGCTGGGTGGTGGAAGTCGATCCGATGGATCCGACCTCGACGCCGGTCAAGCACACCGCGCTCGGCCGCTTCAAGCATGAAGGTTGCGAATCCATCGTCAACAAGGACGGTCGCGTCGTGGTCTATTGCGGCGACGACGAGCGTTTCGACTATGTCTACAAATTCGTGACCGCCGGGAAGTTCAACCCGGACGACCGCGCCGCCAACATGAAGCTGCTCGACGAGGGCACGCTCTATGTGGCGAAGTTCCATGAGGACGGCGTGGTGGAATGGCTGCCGCTCATTCACGGCCAGGGCCCTCTCACCGAAGCGAACGGCTTCCGCTCGCAGGCCGACGTCGTCATCAATGCCCGCCTCGCCGGCGACGCGCTGGGCGCGACCAAGATGGACCGCCCCGAAGACGTGCAGCCCAATCCGAAGACCGGCAAGGTCTATTGCATGCTGACCAACAATTCCAAGCGCAAGGACGAGCAGGTCGACGCCGCCAATCCCCGCGGCAAGAACAAGTTCGGCCACATCATCGAGATCACCGAAACCGACGGCGATTTCGCCTCGACCAAGTCGACCTGGGAAGTGCTGCTGAAATGCGGCGACCCCTCGGTGGCGGACGTCGGCGCCTCCTTCTCGACAGCCACCACGGCGAATGGCTGGTTCGGCATGCCCGACAATTGCGCCATCGACGTCGACGGCCGTCTCTGGGTCGCCACCGACGGCAACAACAAGAAGGACACCGGCCGCACCGACGGCGTCTGGGCGGTGGAAACGGAGGGACCGATGCGCGGCACCTCCAAGCTGTTCTTCCGCGTGCCGGTGGGCGCCGAAATGTGCGGACCCTGCTTCAACCCGACGTCGGACACGTTCTTCGTCGCGGTTCAGCATCCCGGCGACGCCGGCCTTCCGACCTTCGAAACGCCCGCCACCCGTTGGCCCGATTTCAAGGACGGCATGCCCCCGCGTCCGTCGGTGGTCGCCATCACCAAGCAGGGCGGCGGCAAGATCGCCTGACCGCCGACATATCTGACGCCGCCTTTCGGGGCGGCGTCACCCCGATCGAGCGCCGAAGGCAGCTCGGCGAGCAGGGATTGCACGAAGCCGTCGCGCGCCGAAACCGGCTCCAACCCGCGCGGCTCATAGACATGGCGATGCAGGAAGAACTGCGTCATGCGGAGAGCCTCGATCAGCCCGTCGCGATCGGCCGCGCGCTTCGACTGGGCCTTGAGAAATTCCGGCAGGCGAAACAGCCGATCGGCATAAGGCAGGCCCGCGTCACGGCAAACAGCCCGTCCCGATTTCGGCGAGACGAAATCGAGCTCTTCGCGCAACCCCGTGGCGGCGCATTGCGACAGATCCAGTCCGAAACCGAGATCCTCCAGCACTGCCAATTCGAAACGAACATAGAGTTCGCCGGCCTCCGCCGCCGCGCCGAGATGATCGAGCGTGATGTTGAGCATGTCGTAGAGATGCGGATGCGGATCGCGCTCCGGAAGAAGTCGCAGCAGCGCGCCGATGGCCTGCACCCCGTTGAGGCTGATCGCGTTTTCCATCAGCTGAGCGGCGCGGAAATTGAGCGGCTCCATCAAGAAATGGCCGATATGCTCTTCCAGTCTGGCGCGCCACGTCGCCTCGACGAGATTGCCCGGCTGCAGCAGCGGCTGCATGTTGCGCGAGCGGCCATTGCGCAACACGCCGAGATGGCGACCGCGCGTCCGCGTCATCACCTCGGCGATGACGGAGCCCTCGCCGTGACGCTTGACGCCGAGGATGACGGCTTCATCCGTCCATTGCATGGAGCGACCGTTTCTCTTCGGCGGCGTCGCGGCGCCAGCACCCGTCCATATGATCGTTGACCAGGCCCATGGCCTGCATGAAGGCGTAGATGGTGGTGGGGCCAACGAAACTCCAGCCGCGCTTTTTCAGATCCTTGGAGAGACGAATGGAGGTCGGCGAGGTCGGATTGGCGCGAGCCCATTCGAGCGTCATGATGTCGGGGCGTTCGCTTTCGGGCGGAACAAAGCTCCAGAAATAGGCAGACAGCGAGCCGAATTCGGCCTTCAGGTCCAGCGCGCGGCGGGCATTGTTGATGGCGGAAACGATCTTGCCGCGATGGCGCACGATGCCGGCGTCCGCCAGCAGTCGTTCGATATCGGCCTCGTCGAAAGCTGCCATGCGCTCGGGCTCGAAATTGGCGAAGGCGGCGCGGAAATTGTCGCGCTTGCGCAGGATGGTCAGCCAGGACAGTCCCGACTGGAAGCCTTCGAGACAGATTTTCTCGAACAGCCGCCGGTCATCGCGCACGGGATAGCCCCATTCCTCGTCATGGTAGCGCATATAGTCGTCGAGGCCGCCGCACCAGCTGCATCGATGCCGGCCATCCTCGCCTTCGATCAGGCCCGCGCCCGCCATATCCGCCTCCGAATCCGTTGTTTCCGCCTGTTTAGCATTGCCTAACCATGTTTCAAAACCCGGCGCTAACCCTGACGAAAGGTTTCCCGCTTCGGTCGAATTGGAATGAACGGGCGTTAACCATTCGCTTGCCGGGCGCGCGGATGGTGAAGCTTCTTTCGTCAAACCTTTCCGCGAGTCGCGTTCATGACCAGATCGAGATTGCTTCTGACACTTGCCCTTTCCCTCGTCTCCTCCACGGCGCTGGCGGATGATCGGTATAAGGTGGTGCGCCCCGTCATCATCGAATCCGGCATCGCCGGCCAGTGGATGATGCAACTCGGCGGCCCCGTGCGCGGCCAAGTGGTGCGGCGGGTGCAACAGGGCCAGCCGATGCGCATGACCAAACCGCGTCGCCTGAAGCAACACATGGCGGTCGAACCGCAGGCGCAGATACAGCAGGCCGCCTATCACCCGGACCGCCCGGCCGTGAACGCCATCGAGCCGCAATTCCTGCCGCAGATGGTCGCCTACGAGACCAAGCACAAACCGGGCACGATCATCATCGACACCAACAACCGCTTTCTCTACCTTATCGCGAGTGATGGCCAGGCGCGTCGCTATGGGGTCGGCGTCGGCAAGCCGGGCTTCGAATGGGCGGGCGAACACAAGATCACCCGCAAGGCGGAATGGCCGACATGGCATCCGCCCAAGGAAATGATCGAGCGCGAGGCGGTGAAGGGGCATTATCTGCCTGCCAGCATGGAGGGCGGCGAAGCCAATCCACTCGGCGCCCGGGCGATGTATCTGGGCTCGACCCTCTATCGCATCCATGGCACCAATGCGCCCTGGACGATCGGTTACGCCGTGTCTTCCGGCTGCATCCGCATGCGCAACGAAGACGTGGTCGATCTCTATGAGCGTGTGAAGGTCGGCACGCGGGTCATCGTCATGTGATCTGCGCTTCACGGCATCGTGAAGCCGCGCTGGGCAACCGAACGCGGCCGCAACGCTTGAATTTACCGCGACAACAGGTAGTTTCTCAACAAATTCTAAACTTCGGGGAGTTTCGATGGACTTCAAGACCTTTACCGCCGCCGCTATGGGCGTGGCGATGTCCGCTTTTCTCGCCGCAGGCGCGGCTCAGGCCTTTACGCCGATCCAGAGCGTCCAGCCGGCGCGGGCGGCGAACGACGTGCATCTGGTGGCCGTACAGAAGCAGCCGGCGCAGAAATTCCAGCGCCGCGTCGTCAAGCTCGACACCAATGAAAAACCGGGCACGATCATCATCGACACCAACAACAAGTTCCTCTACCTCGTCGAAAGCAAGGGCAAGGCGACGCGCTACGGCATCGGCGTCGGCCGAGAAGGCTTCGGCTGGTCGGGCGTCGTCAAGGTACAGCGCAAGGCGGAATGGCCGCGCTGGGTGCCGCCGAAGGAAATGATCGCGCGAGAGCGCAAGAAGGGCCATATCCTGCCGGAATTCCAGGAAGGCGGCATCGACAATCCGCTCGGCGCGCGCGCGCTTTATCTCTACAAGGGCAAGTCTGACACCGGCTTCCGCATCCACGGCACCAACCAGCCCTGGACGATCGGCCTCAATATGTCCTCGGGCTGCATCCGCATGATGAACAAGGATGTCGAACATCTCTATTCGCGCGCATCCATCGGCACGAAAGTCATCGTCGTCGGCCCCGGCAACAAGCAGGGCAAAGTGCAGTTCGCCGACAAGGGCGTCGATCATTTCCGCCAACTCTTTGCAGCCTTCGGCGGCTGAGCCTTAGCCTTAAACCATTTCAAACCCGTCACGCTCAGCCGAGCGCGGCGGGTTTTTCGCCGCCATAGGCCCAGTTCAACAGTTCCACCGTGGACAACAGGCGCGCCGGCGGCGTCGGCGATCTGGGTGATGCAGCCGAGATTGCCGGCAGCGATCACGTCGGGCTTGACGGCCTTGAGATTGCGGACCTTGCGCTCCTTCAGCGCCGCCGAAATCTCCGGCTGTAGCATGTTGTAGGTTCCGGCCGAACCGCAGCAGAGATGGCCCTCCGCGGGATCGGCGATGGTAAACCCCGCCTTACGCAGGAGCGCCTTGGGCTGCAGCGTGATCTTCTGGCCGTGCTGGAGCGAACAGGCGGCATGATAGGAGACGCGGGTTCCGCGTGTGTCGAGTTCCGGCAGGTCGAGGAGTTCGAGCATCTCGGTGACGTCGCGCGCGATCGAGGCGACACGGCTCGCCTTGTCGGCATAGGCAGGGTCGGACTTCAGCATATGACCGTAATCCTTGATGGTCGTACCGCAGCCCGAGCCGGTGATCACGATCGCGTCCAGTCCCTCGCCGTCCATTTCAGTGATCCAGGCGTCGATATTGCGGCGCGCCGAGGCGAGAGCCGGCTCCTCATGGCCCATATGGTGGCGGAGCGAGCCACAGCACCCCTCGCCTTTCGCCAGCACGACCTCGACGCCGAAACGGGTCATCAATTCGATCGCCGCCTTGTTGATGCCGGGATCCATCACCGACTGGACGCAGCCGGTCAAAAGCGCGACCCGCTTCCGCTTCTCGCCTTCAGCTGCAAATCGTCCCGGCACCGCG
Source organism: Rhizobium sp. G21 (assembly GCF_014158035.1). Classification (GTDB taxonomy): domain Bacteria; phylum Pseudomonadota; class Alphaproteobacteria; order Rhizobiales; family Rhizobiaceae; genus Rhizobium_E. The sequence goes on from NZ_JACFXW010000001.1 coordinate 1,798,717, forward strand.
TAAGGTGACGGCGCGGGAAGACGGGCGGGCGCAAGATCGAGCATCGCCCCGAACGGGCGCAGGGCCGGAACGCGCTTCATCACGCCTGCGAAGGGTTTCGCGAGTTTCGCCGCCGTCATGGCGCTGCGGAACAACCGCGGCGACGGCATGACGATGGCCAGCAGCGCGCGCTGCAATCGCGTCATCAGCGGGCGCTTATAGGTTGTCTCGACATGCACGCGCGCATGGTCGATGAGATGCATGTAATCCACGCCTGACGGACAGGTGGTGGTGCAGGCGAGGCAGGAGAGGCAGCGATCGACATGGGTCGCCACCGTCTCGTCGGCCGACCGGTCATTTTCCAGCATGTCCTTGATGAGATAGATGCGTCCGCGCGGGCTGTCGAGTTCGTTGCCGAGCGTCACATAGGTCGGGCAGGTGGCGGTGCAGAAGCCGCAATGCACGCATTTGCGCAGAATCGCCTCGGCCTCGGCCGTCTTGGCATCGGCGAGTTGGGCGAGGGAGAAATTGGTCTGCATCAGGCGGCCCTCGCGCTTGCGGCTGGGCCGGTCATGCGGCCGGGATTGAACAGGCCCATGGGATCGAAGCTCGCCCGCACGCGCTCGGTGAGAGCAGCGAGCGCCGGCGGCTGCGGCTCGAAGACTGGGATTGCATCTCGCTGGGCGTCTGTCGCCCGCATCAGCGTCGCATGTCCGCCGCCGAAATGCTGGATGCCGGCGCGCAGCAGTTCGGCTTCGGGCTCGGCTTCCATTCTCAGCCAGACGAGACCGCCCTGCCAATCGTAATAACCGTCGACGCCGGTCTGCATGCGCAGCATCGACAACAGCTTTTCTCCGGCCATGGGCGCCACGGAGACTTTCCAGACCGGACGCGTCGATCCATCGGCATGGAAGGGTTTGACGTCGCGGATCTCGCGCCAGAGCGTTTCGCTCTGTTCAAGATCCAGTTCGGCTAAGGGACAGAGGCCCGCGAAAGCCGATTTCAGCTTTGCCATTCGCTCGCCGACGGAGAAAGCCAGTCCTTCAAGGCGGAACGCCACCGCCGCGCCTTCCGGAAGCGCGCCAGCCAAAAACCTGTTTTTGCAGCTTTCCGGAAGGTAAGCCGCGCCTGAAATTTCGAGCGGCAGAGCCATGGCTTTTGCCATGGCGGCGGAGGCGGCTTCGTCATCGAGGCCGGACAGAACCAGGCTTGCGCTCGTTTCAGGACGCGGCAACACTTTGAAGGTCAGTTCGGTCATCAGCCCGAGCGTGCCGAAGGAGCCGGACATCAGCTTGACGAGATCGAGGCCAGTGACATTCTTCATCACACGCCCACCGGCCTGGACGGTCTCGCCGCGGCCGTTGACCATGCGAAGGCCGAGCAGATGATCGCGCGCAGCGCCCGACTGAAACCGCCGTGGTCCCGAGAGATTGCAAGCGAACAGGCCGCCGATGCTCGGCTCTCCCGTCGCCCCCAGAAGCGCCCGGTAATCCGGCGGCTCGAAGGCGAGCATCTGGCCTTTGTCCGCCAGCGCCGCCTCGATCTCGGCAAGCGGCGTTCCCGCCTTGGCGGTCATCACCATCTCGGCGGGATTGTAGGAGACGATGCCGGTCATGCCGCGCATGGAGAGCGTCGCGCCCGCATGGATTCGATGGCCTATGCCGCGCTTGGTGGCGCCGCCGGTGATTTCCAGCGTCGTCTTGCCGGAGAGGCAGGCGCGGACCATCTCGACGCATTCGATTTCGTGGCGAGGGTCAAGGCGCATCATCGCTGGCGTCCTTCGAGCGGGAACACTTTGGAGGGGTTCATCAGCCATTGCGGATCGAAGGCGTCGCGCGTGCGCATCTGCTGGATCAGATCGGCCTCGGCATATTGATGGCGCATCAGGTCGCGCTTTTCGACGCCGACGCCATGCTCGCCGGTCAGGCAGCCGCCGTGATCGACGCAGAGCCGGAGAATGTCATTGCCGGCGGCTTCGGCTTTGGCCGCCTCTTCGGGGTCGTTGATGTTGTAGAGGATTAGCGGATGCATATTGCCGTCGCCGGCATGGAAGACATTGGCGACGCGCAGGCCGTAGCGGGCGCAGATCTCATAGGTGCCCTTGAGCACATTGGTGAGTTCCGACAGCGGCACGGTGCCGTCCATGCAGATATAGTCGGCGATGCGGCCGGTGGCGCCGAAAGCGGATTTGCGGCCTTTCCAGATGGCGGCGGCCTCCATGGCCGACTGGCATTCCTTGACGGTCTTGACGCCGTGGCGGCGGGCTATGTCGATGATGCTTTTCAGCATGGCGTCCATCTCGGTCTCGGAGCCCTCGACCTCGACGATCAGCAGCGCCTCGACATCCATGGGATAGCCCGCCTTGGCGAAGGCTTCGCAGATTTCGATGGCCGGCTTGTCCATGAATTCGATCGCGACGGGGATGACGCCCGCGCCGATGATGTCGGAGACGCAGGCCGTCGCCTCCTCCGCGCTCGGAAAGCCGAACAGCACAGGACGCGCCCCTTCGGGCTTGGCCAGCAGCCGCACGGTGGCTTCGGTGACGACGCCCACCTGCCCCTCCGACCCGCAGACCAGGCCGAGGAGATCCAGACCGCCGGCATCCAGCGCCTTGCCGCCGAGTTCGATGACGGTCCCGTCGAACAGCACCAGCCTGACGCCGAGAAGATTGTTGGTGGTGACGCCATATTTCAGGCAATGGGCGCCGCCGGAATTCATGCCGATATTGCCGCCGATGGTGCAGGCGAGTTGCGAACTCGGATCGGGGGCATAGAAAAAGCCGTTGCCGCCAACCGCATCGGAAATCGACAGATTTGTGACGCCGGCCTGCACGCGGGCGCAGCGGTTGGGCAGGTCGATTTCGAGAATGCGGTTCATGCGGGTGAGCGCCACGACCACCGCATCCTGCTGTGGAATGGCGCCGCCCGACAGCGAGGTTCCCGCCCCGCGGGGCACGACCGGCACGGAATAGCGGGCGCAATATTTCATCAGCGCCGCGACATCCTCCGTCGTCCGCGGCAGGGCCACCGCGAGCGGCAGATTGCGGCAGGCGATGAAGCCGTCGGTTTCGAACGGAGTCAGCTCGCGCGGATCGGAGAGGATGCAATCCTTGCCGATGAGATCCTTGAGATCTGCGACGATCATGTCGCGCTTGGACAGCACCGCCGTGTCAGGCGGCAGGAATGCGAGCGATGTCATGGTCGGACCTCCCCTTGTTGCGCCAGTGTCCCGATCCGGCTCTGCGCGTCAACTGCTTCATCGTCGCAATCGACCAGACCATGGTCCAATCCACGACAATGCTCTCTTGCCTCAACTGGAAACAATCGGCTTAAACTATGGCCGACTTGGGGAGAAAGCGATGACCAATCTCAGCGATCTCGAAATCTTCACGCGCGTCGTCGCCTCCGGCTCGATGTCGGAGGCGGCCCGTGAGCTCGGCTTGCAGACGCCGATCATTTCCAAGCGCATCAAGCGGCTGGAGGAACGGCTGGGCGCGCGCCTGTTTCACCGCACCACGCGTCAGATTTCGCTGACGGAGGCGGGAGAAGGATTTCACGAGAGGGTGCTGGCGGCGCTGGCGGGCCTCGAAGACGCGGAAGCCTTTCTCGCCGGACGGTCGAGCGCGGTGACCGGACGCCTGCGTGTTTCCGCGCCGACCTCCTTCGGCCGCATGCATATCGCGCCCTATCTTACCCGCTTCTTTTTGCTCTATCCCGATGTCGAGGTGCAACTGACGCTGACCGACGCTTTCCAGGATCTCGTCGCCGAGGGTTTCGATATCGCCATCCGCATCGGCGAATTGCCGAGTTCCAGCCTGGTGGCACGCAAGCTCGCGGCTGTCAGGCGCATCCTCTGCGCGACGCCAGACTACATCGCCGGCCACGGCGCTCCCGCGGCGATCGAGGATCTGGAAACGCATGTCTGCATCCCCGCCCACAACAACGCCTATTGGCATCTGAGCGGACCGGATGGGCCGGTGGCGCTCAGGCCCGTCGGGCCTTTGTCAACGAACTCCAGTGAAGTGGTGCGCGAGGCGGTTCTGTCGGGCCTGGGAATCGCCTTCAGATCCACCTGGGATATCGGGCCGGATTTGCGCTCCGGCAGACTTGTTCAGGTCTTGCCGGATTGGGAGGGATCGTCGGATGTCGGCCTCTACGCCGTCTACCCTTCTCGCCAATATCTGCCGGCCAAGGTCCGCGCCTTCATCGATTTTCTCGCGGATCTCTACGGTCCGCAGCCCTACTGGGACAGATCCTCGCTATAGAGTCGCGCGTCGCTCAACAGCCGCCAATAGCCGTATTTGCGGGCATGCTTGGTCTCCAGCCCCTCCATGAAATCGTCATGGCTGACGATCGGCGCGTCAGGCGGAAGCTTTTCGTCGAATGCATCGAGGCTGAGCGTCCACATGGCGGCGTCGGCATAGGAATCCATCAGCGAACGATCGAGTACGCTGGTGATGAGCGCCCGGTAAAGCACGGTGGCGGCCAAAGGCGAGCTTTCGCCGAGCTGTTCGGCGGCCGGTTCGAGCGCGCGCTCGCGCCGCCCGTCCCAGGCGCTCCTGTGGCGCAGCACATGCTGTTCCGCCAGATCCAATCGCGGCCAGTCGAGATAGAAGCGCAGCGCCTCGTAGATGCGGTCGCTGGACGCCACGAGTTTCAAAGCCCTGTCCATCTCGTCGAATTCGTCGAAGTCGTCGAGCTTGGCGATGTGCCGACGCAGCATGTCGGCGTCGAAGCTTTCTAGGAAGAATTTCCATCGCGCCTCGCGCGCTTCGTCCTTGCGCTTGAGGCCATCGAGAATGTCGGCTTCCAGCAGACGCAGCTCGCGCAATTGATGATTGCCGGCCACCTGATGGAATTCGCCGTCGGAATAGATCAGCCTCGGACCCTTGATGATCTTGCGCGCCCAGGTCAGCGCCTCCTCGTGGCGCTTGGCCTCATGCAGTAACAGAGCCGTGCCGTAGGGGTCCTGATAGCGCTCCGGCTTTACCGCCTCCAACCGGATATAGCTATCGGCGTCGCGGCGAGCGCGGTAGAGTTGTTGGAGCAGGCGCGGGAGCATGAGGCCGGGCTCCTTGCCCGACATGCTCTTGAGCAGCAGTTGTTCCCAAGCGTCGGAGGCGGGACGCGACAGACCGACCAAAATGGCTTCGAATAGACCGGCGCGTTCGTGATACCGGTCTCGCTTGCGCTCCTGCTCGATCAGCGGAACCAGCGCGACCTGGTCTCTCTCTGGCAAGCCCAGCACGAGATCGCGCGCCGCCGTCTCCGCTTCCGCGATGATCTTCATCAGCCGCACGCTGTCGGACCTGAGCCGTCGCTCGATGCTGACGCGCAAACCCATGATGCGGAACATGCGTTCGGACGCCGCTCTCGGATCGAGCGCGGCGAGCTCGGATTGGACATTGCGGATGAGGCCGGCGATCTCGACGCCGAGATCCTTGGCGCGGGCGCTGTTGATGGATGTTTTGGCCGTTTCCAGCGCCGTCAGGCGCTTGTCGATCAGCGCGGCGATCTCCTCCGGACCCGATGTGCCGGCCAGCGCCGCCTGAAGCCGCGCTTTCAGCGCCTTGTTGGAGCCCGCTTCCTCGAGAAGAATATCGACGAGTTTGTCGATGCCGAGGCTGGAAAGCCCTTTTTGTCCAGCTTCGCCTTCGCCTGTCGCGCCATGCGTCTCGCCTATTCGTCACCGTGTTTCGATCGGATACGCCGCACCATGAGCCATACGGCGAGAATGGCGACGGGCGCAAACAGGCCAGTCAGCACGCTCGCATCGATGGGCACGAGATCATGCCCGAGCGCCTTGGCGACGTAACCGAAGAGGCCGACGATATAATAGGAGATGGCCGCGACCGAAAGCCCTTCGACGGTCTGCTGCAATCGCAGCTGCAATTCCGCCCGCCGGTTCATCGCCGAAAGGAGGTCTGCGTTCTGCCGCTCGAGTTCGACATCGATCCAGGAGCGCACGAGGCCGGTGGCGCGGGAGAGCTTGCGCGACAGGTTGGCCTGTCGCTCCTCGACCGACTGGCAGGTGCGCATGGCGGGCGCCAGGCGGCGTTCGAGGAAAAAGCCGAGCGTTTCGGAGCCGGGCGTGGACGTTTCGGCCAGCATGCGGATGCGTTCCTGCACGATGCCGTAATAGGCGCGCGACGCGCCGAAGCGATAAAGAGACAGCGCGGCATTGGCTTCGAGATCGGCGGCGAGCTTGGTGATTTCGCCGAGCGCGGCGTCGGAGCCCGCGCCTGCGCCGGATTTCATGGTCTGCGTGACGGCAGTCAGTCCGTCCTCGATGCGGCGGATTTCCGGCGATAAAGTCTGGGCGAGCGGCAGGCCGAGCATGGCGAGCGTGCGGTAGGTCTCTATGTCGAGAAGGCGCTGGGCGAGCGCGCCGACGCCGGCGCGGGTGAGGCCGCGATCGACCAGTAGGATCATCGTCAGGCCATCGCCGTTCTGGCGGAAATCGGTATAGATCGCCGCCTGCCCGGTCTTGACCTCGCTGTGGCAGAGGCTCGCAGGATCGAAGCTGGCGATGGCCGCATCCGTCTCCGGCCCTTCAGGACGGATTTCCAGCCGGATGCCGGAGATGAGCGAGCCGGGCGGGCGAAAGCCGTCGCCGAAAGGATGGCCGATGATGTCGCCGCCGAACTTGTCCGGCAGCGGCCCGTCCCAGAACCAAGTCGAAAATTCCGTATGCTGTTCCCAGCGCAGCGTGCCCGGCCCCCAGGGCATGGCATGGTGACGCGCGTCGCGGCCGGGCGGCGACAGCCCTCGCTGGCGGGAGAGATCGGCCATAACGGCGTGATCGACGCCGGAACCGCCGTCCAGCATGAAGGCCAGTTGCACAATGACGCGTGGCGACGGCACGAGCACATAGGGCCGGGCGTGAATCTCGCCCAGCGCCCGCGCCCTGTCCGGCGCCTGTGGAAAGGTGAACGCCCCGCTGCCCATCCCATGTCTCCCCTGTCTGGCGATCCTCCTCCGCCGTCATGCGCTTTGTCAATCGCCGGACGCCGAATGCGACAATCCGACAATCGAGCCAGCGATAATTGGATAATTTATTTGACCACTTGACCACAGAACTGTTACCGCAAGCTCGACAAGGGAATTGACATGCAAGACGACATCTTCAGATCGATCGATCATCGCAATACGGCCGAGGAAGCCGTGCGGCAGATCGAGCTGTTGTTGCTGGATGGCGTGCTGTCGAGCGGAGACCGGCTGCCTGGCGAACGCGAGCTTTCCGAACGCCTGGAAATCTCGCGGCCGGTGCTCCGGGAGGCCTTGAAGACACTGGAAGACCGCGGATTGGTGGTGAGCCGCCACGGCGGCGGCACCTATGTCGCCGATCTCATCGGCCAGATCTTTTCGCCGGCCGTTTCCGAACTCATTTCCCGGCATGAACGGCCGACGCGCGACTATCTGGAATATCGGCGCATGCTGGAGGGTCAGGCGGCTGAGCTTGCGGCCAAGCGGGCGAGCGAAGCCGACAGGAGCCGCCTGACCGCCATTCTCGAGGGCATGACGCAGGCGCGCGCCGAGGAGGATTTCCAGGCCGAGGCTGAACGCGACATCGAACTGCACCACGCCATCGGCGAAGCCGCGCACAACATCATTCTGATGCACACACTGCGCGCCTGCTACAGGCTTCTGAGCCTCGGCATCTTCCACCATCGCCGCCTGATTTTCGATCAGGCCCCGGCGCGTGAGAAACTATTCCGCCAACACCACATGCTCGTCGACGCCATCCTCTCGGGCGATCCCGAAGCGGCGCGGGCCGCGGCGGAGGCGCATATCGATTATGTGGCTGAAACCGCCGTCGAATCCGCCCGCGCCCATGAGCGCCAGCGCATCGCAGAAATGAGAAACGTCCAGCGCGCGGCGACCAAAGCAACCACCCGCCCTGCAAAAGGAAAGACCCCATGAGCATCGACAAGGTCCTCACCATCGCCGAGATGAAGGAAAGGGCGCGGCGGCGCGTGCCAAAGATGTTTTTCGACTATGCCGACAGCGGCGCCTGGACCGAAGGAACCTATCGCGCCAACGAAAGCGACTTCGAGAAGATCAAGCTTCGCCAGCGCGTTCTGGTGGACATGACCGGCCGATCGCTCGAAACGACCATGGCCGGGCAGGCTGCGACCATGCCGGTCGCGCTGGCTCCCACCGGGTTGACTGGCATGCAGCATGCCGACGGCGAAATGCTGGCGGCGCAGGCGGCGGAGGAATTCGGCGTGCCCTTCACGCTGTCGACCATGTCGATCTGCTCGATCGAGGATGTCGCCTCTGTGACCACCAAGCCTTTCTGGTTCCAGCTCTATGTGATGCGCGACCGCGAATTCGTCGAAAACCTGATCAACCGCGCCAAGGCGGCGAAATGCTCGGCTCTGGTGCTGACGCTGGACCTGCAGATCCTCGGCCAACGCCACAAGGACCTACGCAACGGCCTGTCGGCGCCGCCGAAATTCACGCCCAAGCACATCTACCAGATGGCGACGCGGCCGTTATGGTGCCTGGACATGCTGAAGACACAGCGCCGCACCTTCCGCAACATCGCCGGTCACGCCAAGAATGTCTCCGACCTCTCCTCGCTGTCGGCCTGGACCGCCGAACAGTTCGACCCTCGCCTGTCCTGGCAGGATGTCGCCTGGATCAAGGAAAAGTGGGGCGGCAAGCTGATCCTCAAGGGCATTCTGGATGAGGAAGACGCGCGCCGCCGCCGCCGATTCGGGCGCGGACGCGCTGATCGTGTCAAACCATGGCGGTCGCCAGCTCGACGGCGCCCTTTCCTCGATTTCGTGTGCTGCCGCGCATCGTCGACGCTGTCGGCGACCGCATCGAAGTTCACATGGACGGCGGGGTCCGCTCGGGCCAAGACGTCCTGAAGGCCGTAGCCCTCGGCGCCCGGGGCGTCTATGTCGGCCGCCCCTTCCTCTACGGGCTGGGCGCAGGCGGCCGCGCCGGCGTCCGCCGGGTGCTGGATATTCTCTACAAGGAGATGGACGTGACCATGGCGCTGTGCGGAAAAAGGAAGGTCTCGGAACTCGACAGGAGCATTCTGGCAGGCTGAAACATTTATTACAAAGGGAGCGGCCGGTTCGCGAGGCGCAGCCGAACGTCCGGCCGACGAGAGGGAACCATAATATTGCCTTTGTAGCTCCATAAGACCGGTTTCGACGTCGCAGACCGAAAAAATCTGTGAAGCAGCGTTTTCAGAACATCACTATGTCGACCTCCGTCGCCATTCCTTGAAGAATCGCTGATATAGTCTGTCGACGTCTTTATCGATTCGAGCTGGAGGTTCCCATCCGTTGACGATCCTGTCGGGCATCGCGAAGTCGATGCAACTCATGCTACGCCGTCCCCAGCGCCGGCAATATGCCGCGCTGTGCTATCGCGAAACTTCGGTCGGGGAGCTGGAAATCCTGCTTCTGACGAGTCGCGATACCGGCCGATGGGTCATTCCGAAGGGATGGCCGATGGGCTCCAAGGCCGGGCACGAGGTGGCGAGACAGGAAGCGCTGGAGGAAGCGGGCGTCACAGGCGAGGCCGGTGCGGTTCCCCTCGGAATCTACAGCTATCAGAAACGCATGCAGGATGACTTTTGCGTGCCCTGCGGCGTCGAAGTTTTTCCCATGCGGGTTACCGGTTGCGTCGACAGTTTCAAGGAAAAAGGCAAGCGCCAGCTGGACTGGGTTTCGCCCTCGACAGCGGCGGCGCGCGTGGCGGAGCCGGAACTTCGGGATCTCATCCTGCGATTTGCAACGTCGTTTTCCCCTTCGGCCTGAAAGGTCATCATCACGCAAGCGCGGTGACGCATGATCGTCATCCGGGCATGACCACGCTGCAAGGCATTTTGGATGGCGAAATCAACCTATACGAAGCCGACGCTCGACCAGGATCTCGACAAAATCGGGATGATGGAGAGCGCGGCGCAATTTGTGATGAACCGCGCGGCGACCCCAGCGCTGGCCTTCGTCTTCATCGTCTGCGCCGCCAGCGCCGCGGTCAGCATGACCGCGGGAAGCGCCGGAATGCTGTTCATCGCGGTCGCCTCCGTGATGGCCGCCTATATGGCCATGAATATCGGCGCGAACGACGTGACCAACAATGTCGGCGCGGCCGTCGGCGCGCGGGCGATCTCGCTGCGCAACGCGCTCGTGCTGGCGGCCGTCTGTGAAATCGCCGGCGCATTTCTCGCCGGCGACCGGGTGGTGGCGACCATAAAGAACGGCATCGTCAGCGCAAGCCTGACGCCCAATCCGGACATGATCGTGATCATCATGGTCAGCGCGCTGTTTGCCGCCGCCGCCTGGATCAATATCGCCACGTGGCTAAATGCGCCTGTTTCGACCACCCACTCGATCGTCGGCGGCATCATGGGCGCGGGCGCTGCGATCGTGGGCTTCAGGGCGGTGAATTGGGGGCAACTCGCCGAGATCTCTGCGGGCTGGCTGTTTTCTCCCATCGCGGGCGGCCTGATCGCCGTCGCCTTTCTCTGGTTCATCCAGACCGCGATCCTCTATGCGGACGATCGGCTCTCGGCGGCGAAGCGGTGGGTTCCGATACTGCTGGCGGTGATGACCGGTTCTTTCGTCAGTTACCTGCTGTTGCTCGGCTTCGACGACGAACTCGGCCTGAGCGCCTGGCAGGCGATCGCGGCCGGCCCGCTGGTCGGACTGATCGGTTATGTCCCCTATCGCCGCGTCGTCGCCCGTCAGGCAGGCGCACTCGACGCCGTGGATCCATCGATCAAATCGCTGTTTCGAACGCCGCTGGTGTTTTCGGCAGCGCTTCTGTCCTTCGCCCATGGCGCAAACGACGTCTCCAATGCGATCGGTCCGCTCTTTGCGGTGGTGGAGGCCTCCGGCATCCAGTCCGTGACCGCCAATCAGGACGCGCCGTTCTGGGTGATGGCGCTCGGCGCATTCGGTATTTCGGTGGGACTCCTGCTGTTCGGGCCGAGACTCATCCGCATCGTCGGCAGCCAGATCACCAAGCTCAACCCGATCAGAGCCTTCTGCGTCGCGCTCTCGGCCGCGATGACCGTCATCGTCGCTTCGGCGCTCGGCCTGCCTGTCAGTTCCACGCACATCGCCGTCGGCGCCGTTTTCGGCGTCGGCCTGTTTCGTGAATGGCATGTGGCCCATTCCACCCAGCGTCGCCTGTATATCGAAGCCAAGGCGCTGAACGGCGACAAGAAGGCTGCGCGAGAAGTCTTGGCCGGGAAAGCAGCCTCGGAGGAGACGGCGCAGGCTGTGGACAACAGCTATCGCTATCTGGTGCGGCGCTCCTATCTGATGTCCATCCTTGCCGCATGGGTGGTGACGGCCCCCGTTTCCGGCGCGCTCGCCGCCGGCATCGCCGCCGCCCTGCACAGACTGATCCAGTGAGGACGCGATGCGCGCCAATTTCCGAATGCAGAGGCTTTTTCTCGATGCGCCGATCTCGGCGGACAGCCCCATCCCTGCCAATGACGAACAGGTCAACTATCTCGCCAATGTGCTGCGACTTCAGGACGGCGCGGAAATCCTGATATTCAACGGCCGCGACGGGGAATGGAAGGCGCAGCTCACGTTTCCCAGCCGCAAGAAGATCCAGATCGTGCCCGTCGAAGTCACCCGGCCGCAGCCGGAACAGCCGGATCTGCACTATCTCTTTGCGCCGTTGAAGGTCGGCCGGCTCGATTATCTGATCCAGAAATCGGTAGAAATGGGCGCCGGCGTGATACAGCCGGTGATGACCCAGCATGTTCAGGGCAAGATCACTTCGCTGGATCGCCTCAGGGCCAATGCCGTGGAAGCCGCCGAACAGTGCGGCATTTTGGCGATTCCGGAGGTCCGCGAACCCGTCAGGCTGACGGCGCTGATCGAAACCTGGCCGCGCGACCGCCGCATCATCTATTGCGACGAAGGCGCGGACACAAACAACCCGATGAACGCGCTTCGAGCCATAGCTGAGAAAAAACTCGCGCTTCTCATCGGCCCAGAAGGCGGGTTTTCGGAGGAAGAACAGCGGCTTCTGCGCAGTCTAGACTTCGTGACGCCGATTCCGCTCGGCCCACGAATCCTGCGCGCCGACACTGCTGCGGTCGCGGCTTTCGCCGTCATCCAGGCCATGATCGGAGACTGGCGCTGATCAAAAAATCTGAGCCAGCCTTTCATCCTTTTTGCTTGCAAATCCTATAAAGACAGGTCAAGCACTCTGCCCGGCGGCGTGCGGGCGACCGTCGATCTCACCTGCAGAAGAAGCTCATATGGCGCGCGACACTACGGACGACACACTTGTCACCTCGATCGACGATCTGACCGCACATATCGCGGCCGGAGAGAAGCCTGAAAGCGCCTTTCGTCTCGGAACCGAGCACGAGAAATTCGTGTTCCGCACCGCCGACAACAGTCCCGTGCCCTATGAAGGCGAGACGGGCATCAAGGCCATTCTCGACATCATGCAGCACCGGCTCGGCTGGGACGCGATCATCGACAAAGGCAATATCATCGGCCTCGCCTCCCCCTCGGGCATGGGCGCGATCTCGCTCGAACCCGGCGGACAATTCGAATTGTCCGGCGCGCCGCTCGAAACACTGCACGAGACCGCGGCCGAGACGCGTGGACATCTCGATCTGATGCGGGACATCGCCGGCCCGATGGGCATCGGCTTTCTCGGCCTCGGCGGCAGCCCGAAATGGAGCTGGGACGAGACGCCGAAAATGCCGAAATCGCGCTACGGCATCATGTCGCGCTACATGCCCAAGGTCGGAAGCCGCGGCCTGGACATGATGTATCGCACCTGCACGATTCAGGTGAATCTCGATTTTTCGTCCGAAGACGACATGCGCCGCAAGATGCAGGTCGGTTTGAAGCTGCAGTCGCTGGCCACCGCGCTTTTCGCCGCCTCCCCCTTCACCGAAGGCAAGCCGAACGGCTTCAAATCCTGGCGCGGCGATATCTGGCGCGACACCGACAACGCCCGCGCCGGCCTGCTTCCGTTCGCATTCTCCGAGGCGTTCGGTTATCGGGATTACGTCGAATGGGCGCTCGACACCCCGATGTATTTCGTGGTCCGCGACGGCGCCTATCACGATTGCACCCATGTCACCTTTCGTCAGTTCATGGCCGGCGCGCTGAAGGGCGAACTGAAAGAGTGGCAGCCCAATATGGGCGACTGGACCAATCACCTCTCGACGTTGTTCCCCGATGTGCGCCTCAAGCGCTTCCTGGAAATGCGCGGCGCGGATTGCGGACCGGAAAGCCACATCAACGCGTTGCCGGCCTTCTGGGTGGGACTGCTCTATGACTCCAGCAGCGCTGGAAGACGCCGTCCAATTGACGCGCGACTGGAGCTTCGACGCCGTGCAGGCCGCCCGCGACGCCGTTCCGGAACAGGGCCTCGACGCCATGCTCGGCGCGCGGCGTCTCGGCGACATCGCACGCGACGCGCTCGACATCTCGCGCAAGGGTCTCAAAGCCCGCCATGTATTGAACGAGGCCGGCGCCGACGAAACCATCTATCTCTCCCCGTTGGAAGAGATCGTCGCCGGCAAGCCGACATTGGCGGATGAACTTCTGGTCCGTTTCGATGGCGAATGGAACGGCTCGGTCGAACCCGTATTCTCCGACTACAGGTATTGAAGCATCGACCGAAAGCGATGGCGGGTTTCGGGATGACGATATGCGCCAAAGCCGAGAGATAAAGTAAGGGAGCGAATATCGAAATTCGCGATCGCTTTAAGGTCGGTCGGCTTCGACCTTTCCTGTTTCAAGAATGCGAATCCACGTTATAGTGGCATTGACGCAGAGCGCTTCGCTTTCTTGAAAGGACTTCCATGCTGCCTTTGTTCGATCTGATGATGAATGCGCAGAACGGTCAGGCGACGGAGGCCATGGCCCGCCAGTTCGGGCTGGCGCAGGAGCAGATGCAGAAGGCGATGACGGCGTTGATGCCCGCCTTTTCCTCCGGCTTCAAGCGCAGCGCTGCAAATCCTTATGATTTCAACGCCCTGCTCCAATCGGCGATGTCCGGCGGCTACGCCAAATATTTCGAGGACATGGGCAAGGCGTTCACCCCCAAGGCGTGGCTGACGGCAACGCCATCCTCGGCCAGCTGTTCGGCTCCAAGGACGTGTCGCGGGCCATCGCCGCGCAGGCGGCGCAAATGTCCGGCATCGGCCAGGAAGTGCTGAAGCAGATGTTGCCGGTCATGGCCAACGCCATGGTCGGCGGCTTCCTGCGCCAGGTGGCGGACCAGTTCCGCGCCGCTGGCGACGCGATCACCGCCGGCGACGGGGCCAAACTGATGGAGCCGTGGCTGCGCGCCTCCGGAATGGCGCAACAGCCCGAGACGCCAACTTCGTCGTTCCCCAATCCTTTTCTCGACGCCATGCAGGCCATGATGGCGCCGGCGGCGGCCAAGCAGGAAAAGCCGGCGGATCCTTTCGCGGCCAATCCTTTCCTCCAGATGCTCGGCGCGATGAATGCGGCGATGTCTCCGCAGCAGACGAAACCCGCCACGCCGGATCCTGTCGAGACCGCCCCCTCCAGCAATATTTTCAGCCAGATGTTCGAGAGCGGCATCGAGGTGCAGAAGGCTTACCAGTCCAATCTCGATTCTATCCTCAACAGCTATTTTTCCGGCGCAAAGTCACGGGCCGAGTGAGCCCGTCTATCTTGTTGCATGTGGACAATGATCCAAAAAGCGACAGGAACCCTCGAAAGCCATTCCCAATTTGCAGCTCACCCCAGCGCTGGACGCATGGCTTGCCGTTGAAATCCCGACATGTTTTGTGAAGTGTTAAAAAATTGTTTCGCAATGCGCTGCTTTTTAGGGAACTACGCCACATTTTCGCGCGTTTGATGGTCTGAATCGGAGCAGAGCGGGTTGATTTCACTTGGATAATCAACCTTACGACAATGTTAATCCCAGGTGACAAACACGGCCGATTGGTTTATCGCTTTGCCATCCCGTGATCAGGCGCCTCTCATTCAGGTTATCAGTATGAATCCTGGAACACTCAGCACGACCCTGCCCCTTCGCAGCACGACTGCCGCCGCGGGCGCACCGGCCGAACTGGACGCCATTTCGGCGTCTCGAGGCTCCAGCTGGATTCATGGCGCTTTGGACAAACCGTTCCAGTTCGCTCTGAAGAGGGGCATGGACGTCACCGTGTCCGGACTGGCGCTTCTGGTCCTGCTTCCCTTCTTTCTCATGATCGCCGCAGCCATCGTGATCGAAAATCGCGGCCCGGTGTTCTTCAGCCAGCAGCGTTGGGGTCGTGGCGGCAAACTGATCCGCATCTACAAATTCCGCTCCATGCGTACCGACATGTGCGATGTGAGCGGCGTGCGTCAGACGACCGAGAATGATCCGCGCGTGACGCGCATCGGCGCCTTTCTGCGCAAGACCAACCTCGATGAGTTGCCGCAGTTGATCAACATCTTCCTGGGCGACATGTCGATCGTCGGCCCCCGCTGCCATGTCCCGAAAATGCTCGCAACCGGCGTGCTCTATGAAGATCTGGTGCGGGACTATCACATCCGCCACCTCGTCCGGCCCGGCCTGACCGGGCTGGCGCAGATGAACGGCTATCGCGGCCCTACCAATACGGAAGAAGCTGCCCGCGGTCGCGTGGCGTACGACATCGAATACATCAAGACCTTCTCGATCCTGCAGGATATTCGCATCATCATCGGCACGGCCGTACGGGAATTCCGAGGCGGCACGGGTTTCTGATACAAACATTGGATATCATCGATGCGAAGGCGGGGGCTTGCCCTCGCCTTTTTGTTTTTGGCACGTTCCTGTGACGTCATCGCCGACGCAAAATATGTTGACTTCTTTATTCATGTTTAATAGTTGAGTATCGCAATCATGTTTTAGAGAAGGGTAGACCATGGCTCTCACCATTTCCGTCGCCGACGACAACAAGGACGGCAAGGGCGTGAATTTCAACGCCTATATCCAGACGTTCGACACGACCTTCGTGTCTTCCGGCCGCGGCGGGTTCAACAAGCCCGATCCGTCCGACCCTTTCAAGGGCGAGGGCTATGTCACGATGGCGAACGAGGAGGGCAATGGCGGCGCCAGCGTGGTGTTCACGTCCGACGGCGGCTTCACCTATGATCTCAGCACCCATGTGGTCAGCGGCGACCTGAAGTCGATCACCTTCGGAACGGATACATCATACAACGAGGCGACTGAAACCTATTCAAACTCGAAGGACGTCGTCATCTCCGGATTTTCCGATTTCGCGACGTCCACTGAAGACGGCAAGCTGATGGGAGACCTGATGGATTCACGGGTCGGATCGTTGAAGACGCTGCTGGCCTCCGATTCCATCGTCTTCAAAGGCTCGACCGGCAGTGACGTCTTCACCGGCTTTGGCTTTGCAGATACGATCAGCGGCGGCAACGGCAACGATACGCTGGGCGGCGGCGCAGGCAACGACAAGATCTCCGGCGGTTCGGGCGTCGACAAACTCAGCGGCGGGACGGGCAACGACACCCTGACGGGCGGTGCGGGCAACGATACGCTCAAGGGAGACGCCGGAAACGATATCCTGAACGGCGGCGCCGGTGTGGATCGTCTCGTCGGGGGCGCCGGCAGGGACTCGCTCACGGGCGGTTCGAGCGCCGACACCTTCGTCTTCGCCAAGGGCGATGGAAAAGACACGATCACCGATTTCGCCGAAGGCGCTGCGGGCAAGGACGTGATCGAATTCGCCGACGGCCTGTTCAAGAACTATGCCGATGTGCTGGATTCCGCCAAGGACACCGCTGACGGCGTGCTCATATCTTATAGCGGCGGCAAGCTGTTGTTGTCGGATGTCGATCTGGCCGACCTGCACAAATCGGACTTCCACATCCTCTGATCCCGGGAAGAATAGAATGATCGAAAGACGCGGCTCGCCGACCGCGTCTTTTTTCGTTCGCCGTCAGGTCGCCTCGTCGGCGGGGAAGATCCTGAGTCGTCCGCCCTCGACGCGCACCGACAATGCGCAACCATAGACCGCTTCGAGAATATCTTCCTTGAAAACATCCGCCGGCGCGCCCTCCGCCGCCAGACGCCCTTGTCTGAGCATCAGCACATGATCGGCGAACAGGGCGGTGAGGTTGAGGTCGTGCATCACCGCGATGACACCGCCGCCGCTTCGCGCGAAATCCCGCGCCGTCCGCATCAGAGCCAGTTGATGCTTCACATCGAGGCTCGCGACGGGTTCGTCCAGCAACAGCCAGCGCGGTTGCCCATCAATCTCGGGACTGCTGATCTGGCAGAGAACGCGGGCCATATGCATGCGCGACTGCTCGCCGCCGGATAAGGCCAGCGCCGAGCGGTTCTCGAAGCCGGTGAGATCGACCGCCCCGAGTCGCTCGGCGATCAGGCGGTCAGCCTCCGCGCGCGAATGGACTTCGCCTGCGACAACCCCCATTTCCAGGACTTCCCGAACCGTGAACGGGAAGCCGAGCTGGATGGACTGCGACATCACGCCCCGGAGCCGAGCCTGTTCGCCCACCGCCAGCCTGGCAAGACTGCGGCCATTGATCGAGATTTCGCCGACATGGCGTCGGTCGCCCGAAATCGCTCTGAGCGTCGTGGTCTTGCCTGAGCCGTTCGGCCCAATGATCGCGGTTAGACGCCCGGGCTTCGCCTCGAAGCTGACATCGTCGACCACGCGTCGACCGCCGAGGTCGACCGATACGGATTGAAGCTTGATCATGACGCCGTCACAGGATGCGGCTCGCACGGCCGCGAAACAGGATCCACAGGAAGAAAGGCGCACCCATCAAGGCCGTGAGAATGCCGATCGGCAGTTCGGCCGGGGCGACCACGATACGAGCCGCGATATCGGCGCCGATCAGCAGCGTCCCGCCCAGCAGCGCAGAGGCAGGCAGAAGAAAGCGGTGGTCGGGCCCGATCGCCAAGCGCAGGATATGCGGCACGATGATGCCGACAAAGCCGATCACCCCACAGAAGGCGACCGCAACGCCGGTCATGGCGGCGACGAGGAAGATGCAGGCCTTCTTCAGCGTCTCGACCGGAACGCCCATATGCATGGCGGCGGCCTCGCCCAATGTGAAGGCGTTCAGGCCGCGCGCGAGGAAAGGCAGCATGATCAGCGAGGGCCCGACGACCCCCAGCGTGATCAACGCCTTGTCCCAACTGGCTCCAGCCAAAGATCCGAGACTCCAGAAGGAGATGTCGCGCAATTGCTGGTCCTCGGCCATATAGACGAGCAGACCCGTTCCGGCCATGGCGAGTGCGCCGATGGCGATGCCGGCGATCAGCAGGGTGGCGACCTGCGTTTCGCCGTCACGCGATGCGATCGCGTAGAGAAGCATGGTCACCGTCAAGCCGCCGACGAAGGCGGCGATCGGAATGAGGAACGGTCCCAGAAGAGAGGCAAGCGGCGCAAGCGCGCTCGCTCCCAGCACGATCGACCCGACAGCGCCGAGACTCGCGCCGGCGGAGACGCCGACGACGCCGGGATCGGCGAGCGGATTGCGGAACAGGCCCTGCATGATCGCGCCGGAGACCGCGAGGCCCGCGCCGGCCATCAAGCCGAGAATGGCTCTGGGCAACCGGATGTCGAGAATCATGATCCGGTCGCGGAGCGCCTCGACGCCGTCTTGCGGCGCGCTGGAGAGCCAATCATACAGGAACCGGGGCAGCGACGCAGAGCTTGCGCCGACCCCGATCGAAAAAACGGTGACGGCGAGAGCCAACGCCACGAGCGCCGCCAGGCCCAGGCGTTGCCGCAGCGGCATGGCGAGCGCTTTGCGGGACCGTCGCAGCCGCGCCGGGCTTGCAGCCATCGCGCTCGCCTCAACCGCCATAGAGCGCCTTCGACAGGGTGCGGATCGCATCCGCGGTGCGCGGACCGAAGCCGAGAGTGGATGCGCCATCCAGGCGCAGCAGCGAACCCGATTGGCCGGCCGGCGTGAGCTTGATGGCCGGATGAGACAGAACCTCTTCATCGGACGCGCCGGGACCGGCGCGGCTCATCATCAGGATCACGTCCGGCGCGGCGGAGATGACCGCCTCGTCATTGATCAGCTTGTAGCCATGAAAATCGCCGGCGACATTGACCGCGCCCGCCAGTTTCAATATGCCGTTCGCCGCCGTGTGATCGCCGGCGGCCATGATCTTGCCGCCCTGAAGGGTGAGCACGAAGAGGACCCGCTTGCGTTTGTCCGCTGGAACCGCATCGGCCGCCTTAACGGCTGCGTCGATATCGACCGAGATTTTCTTCGCCAGCGCTGCGGCCTCGGAGTCTGCGCCAAGCGCGGCGCCGACGGCGAGGATCTTGGCCGTAATCGCTTCGGCGTCATAGCCTTCGGGTACGGTCACCACGGGAATGGAGGACTTCCTGATGACATCGATGGCGGGCTTGGGGCCGCTGCCCTCGATCATCAGGATCGCAGACGGATTGACCGACAGCACGCCTTCCGGAGACAGTTGCCGCATATAACCCACATCCGGCAGCTTCATTGCTTCGCGCGGGAAAAGACTGGTGGAATCGCGGGCGATCAGAAGATCGCCCTTTCCCAGCGCATAAACGATCTCGGTCACCGCTCCGCCGATCGACACTATACGAGAGGGGTCAGCGATCTTCTCGCCCGCCATCCCCTGCCCGAGCGGCAGGAGGGCGAGAGACAGGGCGACGCCGGCGCCTCGGATTGCATTCATAAAAAACGACATGGCTTTCCCTTATGCTGCCTCGGCGGCGCTGGTGGTCGAGAGGCTTTCGACGAGCGAGCGCCATTCCGCCATCTCGGCATTGCCTTCCTTGCGCTTGCCGAAGAACTGGATGATCATTTCGCCATCGGCGTCATAAGCCTCGATCGAGGTGACATGGCCGTCCTTGGTGGGCTTGCGGACTGCCCATGCTTCCGCGATGTGGTCCATGCGCAGATGCAGGTGGAAGGACGGGTCCATGACATTGATCCATGGGCCCATCGGCTGAATGTTCGACACCGGACCGGTATGGATCTGCACAATGCCGCGATTGGCGACGAAGCACATCAGATTGACCTGGGTCTCGACCGACTTCTGGAAAAATTCGGCGATCACGCCATCGGTCAGTTTCCAGGCGAAGTCCTCGCCCACCGCGCGCACGGCGGCGCAGCGGTCGACGTCGAGCTTGCGCAACATGCCGAAGAATTCATGCGTGTCGGTCATCTTGCTCCACTGGTCGCGGAGTGCTGCAACGTCGAAACCGTCCTTGCGGCCGGAAGGAAGCTTCGTGAAGACTTCGGCCGTGAACTCCTGAGACTGATCTTCCAGCCGGAAATCCGCGACCAGGCGCTCATAGCCCTCGAGATTGGATTCCGGACGCAGATGGATCTTGTGGATCGCCTCGCCCGACTTGTCGAAATATTGCAGGCTGCGGCGCACCGTATCGCCGTCGGTCTTGGTCACGGCGAAGGCATGCGCCCAGACCCAATTGAAAATGCGCAGATCGATGTTTTCGCCGAGGGTCAGCGAGGTGCGCTCGCCGATCTCGATCTTCTCATAGACGCCGATCTTTTCGTGCACGGCGCTTTCGTTGCGGCTGAGCGCCATCACGACGCCGAGTTCCGGCGCGCGTTCGAGCATGCGATTGGGACTGGCGTCGATGCGAACGGCTGAAATCCCCACTTCCGCCGCCACCAAAGCCGCCTCGGAGACGCCGAGATTCTTGGCGATATCGCGCTCGCGCAGCTTTGAATTTTCGGTCCGATAGGCGCGGATTTCGGACGGCGTCGGCCCAATGTTGCTCATGTTCGATTCCTTCTATGCAATGTCCGCAGCGGCGGTGCTTATTTGTTGAGAATGAGTTTGCCCTGTTTGGTGATCTTCATCCGATAGGCCGAGCCGGCGTGATGGATGACGATTTCACGGTCGCCCATGAACAGGGTTTTCGTGTCGTATTCCCGCACATTGACATCGAGAGGGGCGGCTTGGGCTGCGCTTTCGCGCCCCGCCGGATCTCTGTCTCCACTCGGCATGATCAGCCTCTTTGTTCAGATCTTTGTTGACTTCCGTAGTCATATTTCTTAATCCACGCAATACCAGTGCGGGATAGTCAAGTTAAAATTTATCGATCGCGCCGTCGAATATTCGACCGCGCGCAGATGCGGGCCGGGGGATCGCTCCGTGTCCGAAAGGAGTGGGTCATGACGCAGACAGCTGACAGCGCGATCGTCCAGCTCAGCTCGCTCCGCTTCAAGCCCGCCAATTCCAATCAGGCCGATCGGTCGGGGTTTCGCATCAGTTCAACAATGTGCCGCGCTGCTCCTTCGCACGCGACGACGGCATCTCGCCCTATCTCGGATCGGAAACCGAGATAGATCGATATCCGTCTTCCGCCGTCGGCCTCGAACCCCTGCATGCGGACATTCCCCATCCAGCGCCCGAACCAGACAAGCCGCGGAGCGGCGCACATCGCAGATTGTTGCGCAGCGGCTTTGCGCTGTCCGTTTTCCTCCATGCCGGCGTCGCCCTGGCGCTGGGCGTGTTTGTCGCAAAAGCTCCGGACGACGCGCTGATCCAAGGCGAAACGGTGATTTCGCTGATCGTCCAGGGCGACGATTCCGACGTCGACGCGCGGGTTTCGGGAGACGAAACCGCCAAGGATCTGGAGGTCGAGGAACCGCAACAGGAAACTGTCGAGAAAGCCAAACCCGATCCTGCCCCTGTACCGAAGCCGGTCGAGCCGCCGCCGATTGCAAAAGTGGAGCCGGAGCCGCCGCCCGTTGTTCCGGCGACATCCGAACAAGTGCTCAAGGACGCGCCGATGCCAATGCTCGGCGCGGCACTCCCCGAGATTTTGACCGCGACGACGCCTGCCGAGGCGAAAGTGGCTGAGATCGCCAAACCGGTCGTTCAGGAGCCGCCGAAAGAGATCGAAGAGATCAAACCCGAGCCGCCCAAACCGATCAATCCACCAAAAGTCGAAACGAGGCCGGTCGAAGAGAAGAAGCCGGAGCCGCCTAAGCCAGTGGAAAAGGAGCCGGAACTCAAGAAGCCCGAGCCCAAGCCGGTGGTCGAAAAGGAAAAGCCCAAGACAAAACCCGTCAAGAAAACGGTGGCCAAGAAGGACCAGAAGAAGCGCAAGGGCCAGAACGCCAAGCAAGAATACAACGCCGATCGCGGCCGGACAGATGCCAAGAGCAGAGGGCAATCCAGCAAGGACGCCTCGAGAGGCGCCGCCAATCGGGAAGTCGGCAATGCGGCGGCCAGCAATTACAAGGGTCTCGTTCAAAAGAAGCTGAGCCGAGCGCAAAAACGCGTCCGGGTCCGCGGCGAAGGAAGCCTTGTGCTTTCATTCACCATAACGGCGAACGGCGGAGTATCAGGCGCACGCATTTCCCGCAGTTCCGGCGACCCCAAACTCGACCAAGCGGCTCTGGCTTTGTTGGATAGAGCCGCGCCATTTCCAGCCATTCCTGCGGAAACAGGCAAAAAAGCTGGAAAATGACCGTGCCGATCGAGTTCCGTTAGTCAAAGCGAGCGGAATGGTTAACGTTTCCTCACTCCGCTCATGAGCATTCGAGCAATCGGGGTCAGCCTCTTCTAACTATATGGATTAGCTAGATCTTATATCCTCCTGCGTATGGTGTGTGCCAATCCGGAATGAACGCCGGAACCACACAATTCCTTGGAGGATGTACGGAATGACCGAGACCATTCGCGAGATTCTGAAGAAGCATGCCAACCTGCCGATCGCCGCAGAGGACCTCGCCGACGGCGCCGATCTCTATGCAGCCGGTCTTTCATCCTTCGCCTCCGTGCAGGTGATGCTGGCGCTGGAGGAGAACTTCGACATCGAATTCCCCGACAGTCTTCTCAACCGCAAGTCTTTCCAAAGCATCGAAGCCATCGCTCGCACGGTGGATTCCATTCTGGACGGCAGAAAGGTGGCATGATGAACATTCCGGTCAACCTGTCGGCCGGCAGCCTTGTCGAGCGCGCCCAGCGCGTCGCGGCTGTCGCCAGGGCCCATGCGGCCGAAGTGGACCATGACGGTCGCTTTCCGGAGGAAGCCGTCAACGCCATGAAGGCGGAGCGCCTTCTGTCCATCCAGATCCCGACGGAGCTCGGCGGCGACGCTGCCTCGACCGGCGAGATCACCGAACTCTGCTCGATCATTTCCCAAGCCTGCTCGTCGGCGGCCATGGTCTTCGCCATGCATCACATCAAGCTTTCCAGCCTGGTGGAGCACGGCATGGACAGCGACTGGCATCGCAGTTTCATGCGCCGCGTCGTCTCCGAGCAGATGTTGATTGCTTCGGCCACCACCGAAGGCGGCATCGGCGGCAATCTGCGCAATTCGATCTGCGCGATCGAGGTCGACGGCGACATCTGCCGGCTGGAAAAGGACGCGACCGTCATTTCCTACGCCACAAAGGCCGACGCTATCCTGATCACCTCGCGCGCTCACAAGGATGCGGCGCCGACCGACCAGGTCATGACCGCCTTCACCCGCGACCAATACACGCTCGACAAGACCCAGGATTGGGACACGCTCGGCATGCGCGGCACCTGCTCGGAAGGCTTCCTGTTCAAGGGCGAAGCGCCCAAGGAGCAGATCTTCCCCAAGCCTTTCGCCGAGATCGCGGCGCAATCCATGCTGGCCAACAGCCATATCCTCTGGAGCGGCGTCTGGTATGGCATCGCGGTGGATGCGGTCAATCGCGCCCAGGCTTTCGTCCGTTCTGCCGCCCGCAAGCAGCCGGGCGTGGTTCCGCCGGGCGCCATTCGTCTCGCTGAGGTCTCCAACCTTCTGCAGATGATGAAGTCCAACGTCGTGGCCGCCATCAAGGCCTATGAAGAGGCGAAAGCCGATCCCGAAAAACTCTCTTCGGTCGCTTTCTCCGTGGCGATGAACAACGTCAAGATCGCCTCGTCCGAGTCGGTTCTGACCATCATCGACCATGCGATGCTGATCTGCGGCATCCTCGGCTACAAGAACGGCACGCCCTTCAGCCTCGGTCGCCACCTTCGCGATGCGCATTCCGCCCGCCTGATGATCTCCAACGACCGGATCCTCGGCAACACATCCACCATGCTCCTGATCCACAAGCAGGACACGAGCCTTCTGGGATAATGACAATGGATATGCAGGTTTCCTTTCTTGATCGCCTTTTTGAATCCGGTCTGCTGATCGACACCGGCGTCGACGGCCTCTATGGCCGCTCCGGCGAATTCGAAGACGTCATCGCCGCTTTCGAGCGGCTGATCGACCGCACCGGCGGCGGCGACGGCGCCGAGGCCATCCGGTTTCCGCCCGGCATGAACCGCGCCTATTTCGAGACCAGCGGTTACATGAAGAGCTTCCCTCAGCTCGCCGGCACGGTTCATTCCTTCTGCGGCAACGACCACGACCATCTGAGCCTGCTGCAATGCATGGAAGAAGGTAAGGACTGGACGAAGGAACAGAAGGCGACCGACATCGCGCTCACGCCGGCCGCCTGCTATCCGCTCTATCCGACCATCGCCAAGCGCGGCCCGATCGCGATGAAGGGCGGCCTCTACGACCTGCAGTCCTACTGCTTCCGGCATGAACCGTCCAAGGACCCCGCCCGCCAGCAGCTGTTCCGCATGCGCGAATATGTCTGCATGGGCACCGAAGCCCATGTGACCGATTTCCGCCAGACCTGGATGGATCGCGGCGTCGAAATGATGAAGTCGGTCGGACTCGATGTCGAAATCGACATCGCCAACGACCCGTTCTTCGGCCGCGCCGGCCGCCTGCTCGCCAACAACCAGCGCGACCAGAACCTGAAATTCGAATTGCTGATCCCGGTGACCTCGCAGGCCAACAAGACCGCCTGCATGAGCTTCAACTATCATCAGGACGCCTTCGGCTCCAAATGGGGTCTCAACCTTGAGGACGGCACGGTCGCGCACACCGCCTGCGTCGGCTTCGGCCTGGAGCGCATCGCGCTTGCGCTCTTCGCCAAGCATGGCCTCGACACCAAGCTGTGGCCGGAAGACGTCCGCAAGGTTCTGTGGGGCTGAGGCGATGGCCGCCGTCTTCCCCATCTCGATCCCCTCGCCTACCGGCCGCATGCCCTGCATTCGGCCGAGCGGGCCTGGCCGGAGACCAATTGCTATGTCGATCTGTGGATCGAGGCGCTGCACGCCATGGGCGCCCCGCCCGAGGCCATGCTCGGCTTCACGCTGACCCAGGATTTCGAGGGCGATCAGTTCACCTTCTTCAAGGTTCCGCTGGAAGACCTCGAAAGCCTCTATGACGTGAGGGTGACGGAACTGGCGATCTTCGACCGCGTCGAGGATCACATCTCCGAACAGATCGCGCGGGGCCGTCTCTGCCTTTTGGAGATGGACAGCTACTACATGCCCGACACGCAGGGCGTGGCCTATCGCACCGAACACGGCAAGACCACGATCGCCATCAATCGGCTGTCGGAGAAAGACAAGTCGATCGACTACTTCCACAATGGCGGCTTCCACCGCCTGGAGGGAGAGGATTTCGACGGCGTGTTCGGCAAGTTCTTGCCCGAAGGCGCAGCGCCCTTCCTGCCCTATACCGAATTCGCCAAACTGCCGGCCCGCTTGCCGGATGCGGCGCATGTCCGGCAGGAGGCGCATCGCCTGCTCCGGCGGCACCTGAAACGCATGCCGGAGCACAATCCGGTCGCCGCCTTCGCGCGGGTGTTTCCGATGCAGGTGAGCGCGCTCGCCGATCGTCCGTTCGAGTATTTTCACAAATACGCCTTCAACACGCTTCGGCAGTTGGGCGCGAATTTCGAACTGGCGGCGACGCATTTCGACTGGCTGGCGCCCGGCGGCGATCTCAAGGCCTCTTCCGACGCCGCGATGACCATCGCCAACACCGCCAAGACGGCGCAGTTCCAGCTGGCGCGCGCGCTGACGCGCAAGAAATACGACACGCTGGGACAGGCGCTGGCGCCGGCGGTTGATGCCTGGGATCACCTTAGGGAAACCATCGCCGCGCATATCAACTGATCCTTAACCATATCAGGAGACATCATGCCCCGGCGCAACGTCCGGGGCATGATTTTGACGGGGAACGACATGGGCGGCAGGGCAGTCATTTCGGAGATCCGGCATTCGCTCGCCGGCGAATGGGCGCTGGTCGTGTCCGATGCCGGCGCCTATGCGACGCCTTCCGACATTCCCGACAAGGCGCGCCAGATCCCGGCCCCCGTGCCCGGAACGGTGGCCGAAGCGCTGGAAAATGCCGGCCGCTTCGATCGCGCCCATCCCGTCAGTCTCAACGACCGCGATTTCTGGTATCTCGCAGCCCTCGACGGCCAGCCGCCCGGCCCGGCCCGACTGTTGCTCGACGGTCTCGCGACCATCGCCGAAGTCTATGTCAACGGTCGGCTGGTGCTGGAAAGCGTGAGCCAGTTCATCGCCCATGACGTTTCGGTTGTTCTCAAGGGACAGGGCCAGGACCAGATCGCCATCTGTTTTCGGGCGCTGAACCCGCGGCTGAAGGCGTCGGGTCCTCGCGCGCGCTGGCGTCCGCAAATGATCACACCGCCCGGCATGCGGCTGATCCGCGCCACCGCGCTCGGGCATATGCCCGGCTGGTGCCCGGATGTGGAGGCGGTCGGCCCCTTCCGTCCGATCCATCTCGTACGCTCCGCCGAAAACGAGATCGATGGCCTTCGCCTATCCGCCGGCCTCGATGAAAGAGGAGCCGGCGTGCTCGAGGTGAGCTTTCGCTTCGCCGCCCGCGCCGTCGATCTGCGCATCGCCTGCGGCGGCGTCTCCGCGCCGGTGCTCATCTCGGCGGAAGGGCTGCTGAACGCGCGTCTCGAAATCCCGGCGATAAAATCGTGGATGCCGCACACCCATGGGGAGCCTCATCTGTATGACGTCGATCTCGTCATCAATGGCGCGACGCACCAGATCGGTCGCGTCGGCTTCCGCAACATCGCGCTCGATCAGGGATCCGACGGCAAGGGCTTCGGCGTCGAGATCAACGGCATTCCAATATTCTGCCGGGGCGCCGTCTGGACCAACGCCGATATCGTCAGGCTGCCGGGTTCCCGCGAGGATTATCGACCGTGGCTCGAAAAGGCGCGCGACGCCGGCATGAACATGATCCGCATCGGCGGCACCATGACCTATGAGACGCCCGATTTCTTCGCGCTCTGCGACGAACTGGGTCTGATGGTCTGGCAGGACTTCATGTTCGCCAATTTCGATTACCCGGCCTCCGACCCGGCCTTCGCCAATCTGGTGCGACAGGAGGCGGTCGACCTCTTGTCGAGCATCCAGGGCTCGCCCTCGCTCACGGTGCTCTGCGGCGGCTCGGAAATGTTCCAGCAGGCGGCCATGCTCGGCATGCCCGAACGTTTCTGGAGCGGGCCTGTTACCGACGAGATCCTGCCTTCGGTCTATGAAGAGCTGCGCCCCGACGTCATCTATGCGCCGAATTCGCCGTTTGGCGGAGCCATGCCCTTTTCGCCCAATGAAGGCGTCACGCATTACTACGGCGTCGGCGCCTATTGCCGTCCGCTCGACGACGCCCGCCGCGCCGGGGTGCGCTTTTCGGCCGAAAGCCTCGCTTTCGCGCATGTGCCCGAGGCCGAGACGCTGGAAGAGCATCTGCCCGTCATGCCCGTGCATGATCCGCGCTGGAAGGCGCGCGTGCCGCGCGACCGAGGGGCCTCGTGGGATTTCGAGGACATCCGCGATAACTATCTGCAACTCCTCTATGGTCTCGATCCGGCGCGGCTGCGGCGCGAGGATGTCGGTCGCTATCTGACCCTGTCGCGCGCGACGACCGTGGAAGTGGTCGAAGCCGCCTATGCCGAATGGCGCCGGCCAGGCTCTCCGACATCGGGCGCGCTGGTCTGGACGCTGCAGGATCTGCTGCCCGGCCCGGGCTGGGGCGTCATCGACGCGACCGGCCTCGAAAAGCCAGTCTGGCATGGTCTGCGCCGGGCATTTCGTCCGGTGACCGTGGTCCTGTCGGACGAGGGGACGAGCGGACTCTACGCTCATGTGATCAATGAAACCGGAGCTTCCCGCGCGCTTACGCTCACCATCGCTTGCCTGCGAGACGGCCAGACGCCTGTGGTGAGCGGCAAGATCGACGTCGATCTGCCGCCCCGGGGAACCGCGAGTTTTGCCGCGACAGAGCTGTTCGGCGCGTTCTTCGACGCCGCCTACGCTTTCCGCTTCGGGCCACCGGGGCATGATGTCACTGTTGCACAGCTTTTCGATCGCACGATGGGCGATGAAATCGCCGCCACTTTCCATTTCCCTCATCAACGGAGTGCAGCCTTACACAAGGCGACCCTTTCGGCGCGTCTGACATGGGAAGCGGAGGTATGGACGCTTTATCTCTCGACGGATCGTCTCGCCCAATCGGTGCATTTCGACATGCCGGGCTGGCGCGCGTCGGACAACTGGATGCATCTTGCCCCAGGCCACGAGAAGCGGCTGACATTGACGCCGCAGGGCGAGACGCCGTCAGGCCAGCCCAGCGGTGCGATCAGGCATCTTCACGGCGGAGAGATCAGGTTTTGACGGATGGAACATTTCAGGGACCCGACACCGACATGCCGTTCATGACGGACGGATGGTCATGCGCCGCGGTTGACGCGGCCAACATTGAGAGAGGACGACCGGCATGCGCATGATGAGCTTTGCTGCCTTGGCTCTGGCGGCGACATTCGGCTTTCAGAGCTCGGCTCTGGCGGCCAAGGGATGCTTCCGGGGGATCAACCTGTCGGGTGCGGAATTCGGCGAACTCGGCGGCAAGGTCAACAAGGCCTATGTCTGGCCTTCCGACAAGACGGTGTCCTATTTCGCCGCCAAGGGCTTCGACACCGTGCGCCTGCCCTTCATGTGGGAACGGCTTCAGCCCAAGCTGATGGCGCCGTTCGACCCGGCGGAAGAGGGCCGGCTTCGAGAAAGCGTGGAGCTGATCAAGTCGCATGGCATGCGCGTCATTCTCGACCCGCACAATTACGCGCGCTACCAGGGAAAGCTGATCGGCTCCCCCGACGTTCCGCATGCGGCTTTCGCGGATTTCTGGGTCAAGCTCGCGACGCTCTTCGCCAATGACCCCGCGATCTATTTCGGGCTCATGAACGAGCCGAACAAGATGCCGGTGGCGCAATGGGTCGAGGCCGCCAATGCCGCCACCCTCGCAATCCGGCTCGAGGCGAAGGCCGGAAATCTCATCTTGGCGCCGGGCACCGCCTGGACAGGCGCCCATAGCTGGATGAAGGAGATCGACGGCGAACCAAACGGCGTGGCGCTGCTCAAATACAAAGACCCGAGCGACAATTTCGCCTTCGAGGTGCATCAGTATCTCGACGACGACTTCTCCGGCACCAAGGGCAACTGCTCGCGCGCCGATGACGCCGTCACGGCGATCAAGGATTTCACGAAATGGCTGAAGAGCAACGGATTCAAGGGCTTTCTCGGCGAATTCGGCGCACCGGGCGAACCGGCCTGCGTTGCGGGCCTTCAGGCCATGATCGACGTCGTCGAGGCGGACAAGGAGGTCTGGACGGGCTGGACCTATTGGGTCGCCGGCGATTGGTGGTCTGAAAGCGAACCGCTGAACATTCAGCCGACGCCGAACGGCGATCGGCCGCAACTGGCGGCAATGACGCCCACGCTCAGCGATTTCTCCGCCGAGGGCCGGAATTGCCCTTCGCTCCGATGAGCGCGCGCGACCTGGAGCCGCAAACGAACGAGCCTGCGGCCGCGCAGGGTCGGCTCGTAGTGCATGTGGTGCGTCAGTTCTGGCCCAATCGCGGCGGGCTGGAAGACGTGGTGCTGAATCTCTGCCGCCGCGCGGTCGACGCCGGCTATCGCATCCGTGTCGTCACGCTGAATTCGCTGTTCAGCGATCCCGAGCGTGCGCTTGCCGCCCGGGAAATGCTCGGCGATATCGAGATCGTGCGTATTCCATGGCGCGGATCCAGCCGCTACCCCATCGCGCCGTCGGTGCTCGATCATATTCGCGACGCCGATCTCGTGCATGTCCACGCCATCGACTTCTTCTTCGATTTTCTCGCCTTGACGAAAGCGCTGCATCGCAAGCCGATGATCGCCACGACCCATGGCGGCTTCTTCCACACGAAAAAATTCGCCGCCATCAAGTCGATCTGGTTCAATACGCTGACACGCTTCTCGTCGAGCCGCTACCGCTACATCGTCGGATGCAGCCGATCCGATATGGACATGTTCGCGCCGGTGGCGCGCCGTAACCTGCGTCTGATCGAAAATGGAGCCGATCTCTACAAATTCGCCGATCGCAGTTCGGCCCTGCCCCGCAAGACGATCGTCAGCATCGGCCGCTTTTCCGTCAACAAGCGGCTGGATCTGCTGATCGAAACGCTCGCGGTGCTCCGGCGGAGCGATCCTTCGTGGACGCTGGACATCGTCGGCCTGAATTCCGATCTGACCGCGCGCGACTTGGAAGACTCGGCGTCGAGCCTGGGCGTGCGAGACGCCGTCCATCTTCATGTCGGCCTGACGAACGAGGCCGTGGCGGAGATCATCGGTCGCGCTTCGATCTTTGCATCCGCCTCGAATTATGAAGGGTTCGGGCTGGTGGCCATCGAAGCCATGAGCGCCGGACTGATCCCGGTCCTTCAGCCGAACGCCGCCTATGAAGCGCTGGCAAAGAGGCATGACATCGTCAGACTCGCCGACTTCAGCGCGCCCGCCGCTGCAGCCCACACGCTCGAATCGATCTGGACGGATTTGCAAAAGGACGGGGCGCGCTTGCGCCAGGAGGCCATGGCCCAGGTGGCGCCGTATAGCTGGACGTCGGTCGCCCGTGATTATCTCGATCTCTACGAGCGCGCTCTTTCGTAACTCAGCGCATGGTCCGTTCGTAGAGCTCAAGATGCGCGCGCGCGATTTCGCGCCAATCTCTCGCCTTCAGTTCCCGCGCCAGAATGTCGGGGGCAGGCTGACGCTCCATCTGGCCCGACAGAAGCCGATCGACGACGCCCGACGCGTCGGCGGCGTCGGCAATGGCCAGCGTCGTTTGCCTCAGCCAAGCCGGCGTTTTGTCGGACTGCGTCGTCAGGAGTGTGACGCCATGGTCGAGGCATGCGAGCGCCGACCCTCTCTTGTCGGAGACGCCGTCCGGGAACGGCAGGAGCGCGATGCTCGCGGCGAGCAACTCCCGGGACACGTCGTCGGGAGGCAGATTGAGACGAAGCGTGACGCCCAGATCGCGGCTCCGATCCTCGACCATGGCCCGGAATTCGCCGTCGTCCTCGACCATCGCCCCGATCATCCGAACGTCGATCGGCGCCACCTTGCGTTTAAGATCGGCGACGGTGTCGAAAAAGATCTCGATGCCCTTGTTGCGGGAAATCTGCCCGAAATAGACGAGCCGTTCGCGTTGCTCCACGACTTCATCGACTTTGAGGATGTTGTTGCCGATCGGCAGCACGTGGAGAGGCGCATGACCGAAAGGAAAGGCGCTGTGGAAACCATCGCGCTCGGCTTCGTTGGAAAACAGGATGGTCCGGGCTTTCAACGCGTAAGGCAGGAAGATCAGTTTGCGCGGCAGGCTGAAGAGGCGAAACTCGTGGAGCGTCACGTAAACATCGGGCTCTATGACGGGCAACATGGCGGGAGCGAGGGAGTTTCCCATGGTGAGCGAAGGATATTGCAGATGCAACGCGGCCCCATGCCCGTGGTGTCGGCGTCGAATTCTGGCGATCTCGCCGGCCGACCATCTGCGCGGGCGTTCGATCACCGCCTCCGCGCCGATATCGAAAAACGCCTGCGCCAATTTCTCCGTGTAATCCGCGACGCCGCACATGAGATCGCCGGGTGAGGTGACGAGGAGAACGATCTTCAAGGTCTCGACTTTTCCTAAGGGTTTCTTGACTCTGACTTAAGACAGGCCCGCTTAAGATGGGGTAAAGTCTGCGCGTGCGAGCCTGCAAACCTCATGCATTGACCAAAATTTCAGCTCTAGCGCATAGACCACGCGAGCAGACACGGAATACAAGGCTGACGCATGTCTAAAAACATCATGGCGAACTCGATGCTCAATGCCGCGGCGGGTATGCTGCTGCTTGTCACCGGTTTTGTCTGCTCGATCGTCGCCGCGCGCCTGCTCGGCCCGGAAGCCAATGGCGTGATCGCCTTCTCGCTATGGTTCGCCACCACCGGCGCTCTCGTCGCCGAGCTCGGCACGGGCGTGCTGCTGATGCGCATGCTGCCCAAACTCAAGGTCGAGGGCTATGACGAAAAGCGGCGGCGCGGCTTCGCCGCCCTTTGCTCACCCCGACGCTCATTTCCACGGTGGTGCTGGCCGCGCTCTACGGCGTGATATTCCTCGGCTCGGAGGAGCTTCACTGGATCGACACGGGGCCCGAGGTCGCGCTGCTGACCGGCGGTCTGTTCGTGCTTCAGTCGATCGGGGCCTTCACCAAGAATTACCTGATCGGCGAACAAAGGCTCGGAGCCTTTTTCAAGCTTACCGCCATCGCGTCGGTGGTTCAGTTGACCACGGTGGCGGCCGGCGCGGTCTTTCACGGCGTCGAGGGCGCGCTGCTCGGTTATGCGGCCGGCCAAGCGGTCATGTTTCTCTACACATTGACGCTGATGTTCGAGCGCCGCGACTTCTGCGACACGCCGGCCAAATTCCTGGTGTCGTCGTCGCTGGCTTTGTCGGCCGGCTATGTGATCGACTCGGTGTTTCTCAACCGGATCGAGATCCTGTTCCTGCAGCAGTTCTGGGACGTGAAGATGGTCGGCTTTTACGCCGTCAGCCTGTCGCTCGCCAATCTGGCGCTACAGCTTCCGGTGCAGCTGACGGGAAGCCTGTTGCCCTATTACGCCGCCCAACGCCAGTCGAACAACGGCCAACAGATGAACGCCGATGTCTTCACATCCGTCATTCGCGCCCTGTTCTACCTCACCTTGCCGATGAGCCTCGGCTTGGCCGGGGTCGCAACCCCGCTGGTAACGTCGGTGTTCGGCGAGGAATTCGCGCCGGCCGGTCCGATGGTGGCGCTGATCGCGCTGTCGGCTCCGGCCTATGTGATGATGCAGATCCTCACCCAATATCTCTTTTCGCTCGACATGATGAAGAGCCGCTTGTTTGCGGGCCTGATCGGCAGCGTGGTGATCGTTGTCGGCTGCTTCGTCGCCGTTCCCGCTTTCGGAGGCGAAGGCGCGGCCATCGCTCGCCTCGCGGCCTTCACCCTGATGTGCATGGCGATGATCCGGATGACCGGCTTCGGCAAGAACCTCCACGGTCTTTACAGCGTGCTCGCCAAGGTGACGATCGCCTCGGCTCTGGTGGGCGGCGTGGCTTATGTCGTCTCCGATTTCGTTCCGGGCATCACGGGTCTCGTGCTCGCCATCGCGATCGGCTTCGTCGTCTATCCCGTCGCCCTCAGATTGACGCGGGCGATCCCGAGGGAAGACGGCGCAATGCTGCGCGCGCTCGCGGGCCGCGCGCCGGGAAAAGCGGGAAAAGCCGCCGGCAAAATCGTGCGCTGGGTGGCGCCGCGCACATTGGATGCGTCGTCGCCGCAGCCTAGCCTCGCCTTGGAAGCTCCCGGCGCAGGCCGTCAGGCAGCCCACGCCGTGGCCTTCGAGGGCAATGCGGGGCTCTACCAGCCGGAAGCCGAAGGTGTCGCCCGGCGTGACGCCGCAGTCCTTCTGCTCTCGCCCTGGGGGTTCGAAGAACTCTGCAGCCGCAAATTCTACCGTATTCTCGCCGAAGACCTTTCCGAAGCCGGCCTGCCCAGCCTGCGGTTCGACTATCCGGGCACAGGCGATTCCCGTGACCTGGCAGATCATGAAGGCATGGAGGCCTGGGAGGCTTCGATTATCGCCGCCGCGGCGAAACTCAGGGCGCTCACCGGGCTCGACCGCCTCATACTGATCGGCCAAGGTCCCGGCGCGGCGCTTGCCCAAAAGACGGCCGATCGGCTCGGCGAGATCGGCGCGATCGTGATGCTGGCGCCGATGCTGAGCGGCAGACTCTACCTCCGGGAAACGGCTCTGATGTCGACGGCGGTGGATCAGGCTCTCGGCCTTCGCGAAGATCAACGCGACAAGGTCCATGTGAGTATCGCCGGCTTCAAATTGCCGGAGGCGATCGCGACAGCGTTGAAAGCGATAAATTTCGGCTTGGCGCCGAAAGCGACGGCTCCGCACTATCTCTTGCTCTCTAAGCCTTCGTCCGGCGCGGAAGCGCAGCTCGCCGAGGCGCTCCGCCAGCAAGGCGCGTTCGCCGATGTCGAACCATTCACCGGTTATGAGACGCTGGTCGCCAACCCGACCATCCAGGTCATGCCGCTTCAGACGATCACGCGCATTGTGGATTGGGCGCTCGACAAGACGGGGCCGACACAGACACGCAGTGCCCGACCGGCCGGCGCCGATACTGTCAATACGGACGACTATGTCGAGACGGGCGTACGTTTCGGCGACGGCGAGCGGCTGCACGGAATCCTCTGCGAGCCCGTGGATGCACCGAACGGACTTCGCGCGCTCATTCTCAGCACCGCCTATGATCGCGCCTCGGGCTGGGGCCGAAGCGGGACGGACCTGTCGCGGAGTCTCGCGAAAGCCGGCATAGCCTCGCTGCGCTATGACGCCGCCAATGTCGGGGACAGCCCGCCGGTTTCGGGCGCCGCGCCGCAGGTCCTCTATTCTCCGGACCAGATTGTCGATGCGCGCCAGGCGATCGATGTTCTCGAAGCGCGATTGGGCGCGGGACCGCTGATCCTGTCCGGACGGTGCAGCGGCGCCTATGTCGCCTTGAGAACGGCCCATGCCGATCCGCGCGTCAGCGCCTTCATGGCCGTCAATCCCTATACCTATTACTGGGACCCGACCAAACCGGTGGACGGCGCGCTGACTTTCGTGCCCCGCAGCCTGGATGATTACGGCCAGAGGCTCGCAAGGGTCGATACGTTCAAGCGCCTCATGAAGGGCGATATCGACGTGCCCGCGGCGGCGCGCAACATCTCATTGGCGCTCTACAGGCGCCTGCTGGCGAAGCTGAAGCCTGTGTTGCGCTTCATCGATTCGGCCGGCCCCGTGCATCACGAGACCGTCGAGATGTTCCGCACCTACGCCCTGCGCGACACTTCGGCGATTCTCGCCTATAGCGAAGGGGATGTGGGCGTCGAGGCCCTGCGCAAGCATTTCGGCGACAATGGCGAAAAGCTTGCGGCCTTTCCGAACGTGAAGCTGGTGATGATTCCTGACGCCGATCACAATCTGACGCCGCAGGCAGCTAAGGATCAGGCCATGGCGGAGCTGATGGAGCTCGCGCGGCTCCATGCCGCTCCCAAATGAAAACGGCGGGCCGTTGACGGCCCGCCGCATCCTTTTCGAAAATCGCTGCGACGTCAGTCGCTCAGCGTGTCGAAGAAATCCTTCATCTTGGCGAAGAAGCCCGTGGATTCCGGATTGTTTTCCTTGGACGAGATCTTCTGGAATTCCTCCAGAAGCTCCCGCTGGCGCTTGGTCAGCTTCTGCGGCGTCTCCACCACGATCTGCACATAGAGATCGCCGGTCTGGTGCGAGCGCAAAACCGGCATGCCCTTGCCCTTCAGGCGGAACTGCTTGCCGGTCGGCGTGCCCTCGGGAACAGTGACGCGCGACTTGGTGCCGTCGAGCGTCGAGATCTCGAATTTGCCGCCGAGCGCCGCCGTCGCCATGGGAATGGTGACCATGCAATAGAGGTCGGCGCCGTCGCGTTTGTAGAAGGAATGCGGCTTGACCGACATGAAGATATAGAGATCGCCGGCGGGCCCGCCGCGCAATCCGGCCTCGCCCTCGCCCTGCAGGCGAATGCGGGTGCCGTCTTCGATGCCGGCCGGAATGTTGACCTGCAGCGAGCGCTCTTCCGTGACGCGGCCCTGGCCGTGACACTTGGTGCAGGGATCGCTGATGGTCTGGCCGCGGCCGTGACAGGTCGGGCAGGTCCGTTCGATCGAGAAGAAGCCTTGCGTCGCCCGGACCCGGCCGGAGCCGTGGCAGGTGCCGCAGGTCGTCGGCTTTGTGCCGGGCTTGGCGCCGGTGCCGGTGCAGACGTCGCAGGTGATGGAGGTCGGCACGCGAACCTGCGCCACCTTGCCCGCGAAGGCTTCCTCGAGCGAAATTTCCATATTGTAGCGGAGGTCGTCGCCACGCTCGCGGCCCTGAGCGCCGCCGCCGGCGCCGCGACGTCGCCCGCCGCCCATCATTTCCCCGAAGATATCCTCGAAGATGTCGGAGAAGCCTCCGGCGCCCGCGCCGAAGCCTGCGCCCGGACCGCCGCCGCCGCCCTGCTCGAATGCCGCGTGACCGAAGCGGTCATAGGCGGAACGCTTCTGCGGATCCTTGAGGGTTTCGTATGCCTCGTTGATTTCCTTGAACTTCTTCTCGGCGGCCGCATCGCCCGGATTTTTGTCGGGATGCCACTTCATCGCGAGCTTGCGGAAGGCGCTTTTCAGCTCCTTCTCGTCCGCCGTCTTGCTCACGCCGAGCGTCTCGTAAAAATCAGCTTTTGCCATGTTTGAAAACCATGCGCGCTAGCCGCGCATCACCACGTGGATTGAGGAACCGCCTCCGATCGGGCCCGACCCGAAGGGAAGCGGATTTGAAGAGGCCTGCAAGCTGGGCTTGCAGGCCGGCATTTCAGGTTCAGGCCGACTTCTTCTTGTCGTCGCTGACATCCTCATAATCCGCGTCGACAATGCCGTCGTCGTCCTTTTCGGCGCCGTCGCCGGCGCCGCCTTCGGCCTGCTGGGCCTCATACATCGCCTGACCGAGCTTCATGGACACTTCCAGAAGGTTCTGGGTCTTGGCCTTGACGTCTTCAGGATCGATATCCGCGCCTTCGATCGAAGACTTCAGAGCCTCGATAGCGGCCTGGATCGCGCCGCGGTCGGCTTCGGTCACCTTGTCGCCATAGTCCTTGAGGGACTTCTCGGTCGAATGAACAAGGCTTTCGGCCTGGTTCTTCGCCTCGACGCCCTCGCGACGCTTCTTGTCGGCCTCGGCATTGGCTTCGGCGTCCTTGACCATCTTTTCGATGTCGGCGTCGGACAGACCGCCGGAAGCCTGGATGCGGATCTGGTGCTCCTTGCCGGTGCCCTTGTCCTTGGCCGAAACCTGCACGATGCCGTTGGCGTCGATATCGAAGGTGACTTCGATCTGCGGCACGCCGCGCGGCGCCGGCGGAATGCCGACGAGGTCGAACTGGCCGAGCATCTTGTTGTCGCCCGCCATTTCGCGCTCGCCCTGATAGACGCGGATCGTCACGGCCTGCTGGCCGTCTTCGGCAGTCGAGAAGACCTGGCTCTTCTTGGTCGGGATCGTCGTGTTGCGATCGATCAGACGGGTGAAGACGCCGCCGAGGGTTTCGATGCCGAGCGACAGCGGGGTCACGTCGAGCAGCAGCACGTCCTTGACGTCGCCCTGGAGAACGCCGGCCTGGATGGCCGCGCCCATGGCCACGACTTCATCCGGATTGACGCCCTTGTGCGGCTCCTTGCCGAACAGCTGCTTGACGATTTCCTGCACCTTGGGCATGCGGCTCATGCCGCCGACGAGCACGACCTCGTCGATCTCGGCAGCCGAAACGCCGGCGTCCTTGAGCGCAGCCTTGCACGGCGCGACCGTGCGCTGCACGAGATCGTCGACCAGGCTTTCGAACTTGGCGCGGGTCAGCTTCATGGTCAGGTGCTTCGGACCGGTGGCGTCCGCCGTGATGAACGGCAGGTTGATTTCGGTCTGCTGCGAGGACGACAGTTCGATCTTGGCCTTTTCGGCGGCTTCCTTGAGGCGCTGCAGGGCGAGCTTGTCGTTCTTGAGCTCGATGCCCTGCTCCTTCTTGAACTCGGTCGCGAGATATTCGACCAGACGCATGTCGAAGTCTTCACCGCCCAGGAAGGTGTCGCCATTGGTGGACTTCACCTCGAACACGCCGTCGCCGATTTCGAGGACGGAGATATCGAAGGTGCCGCCGCCCAAGTCGTAGACGGCGATGGTCTTGCCTTCATTCTTGTCGAGGCCGTAAGCGAGCGCGGCCGCCGTCGGTTCGTTGATGATGCGCAGGACTTCGAGACCGGCGATCTTGCCGGCGTCCTTGGTGGCCTGACGCTGGGCGTCGTTGAAGTAGGCCGGAACGGTGATGACGGCCTTTTCGACCTTCTCGCCGAGATAGGCTTCGGCGGTTTCCTTCATCTTCTGAAGGATCATGGCGGAGACCTGCGAGGGCGAGTAGCCCGTGCCGCGGCTCTCGACCCATGCGTCGCCATTGCCGGCCTTGATGATCTTGTAGGGAACGAGGCCCTTGTCCTTTTCCACGGTCGGATCGTCGTGACGGCGGCCGATGAGGCGCTTCACGGCGAAGACGGTGTTTTCAGGGTTGGTGACCGCCTGGCGCTTGGCAGGCTGACCGACGAGACGCTCGCCTTCTTCCGTAAAGGCCACCATCGACGGGGTGGTGCGGGCGCCTTCGGAGTTTTCGATCACCTTTGCATCCTTGCCATCCATGATGGCGACGCAGGAATTGGTGGTTCCGAGGTCGATACCGATAACTTTTGCCATTTTCACTTCTCTCCTTGTAGCAGGCTGCAGGGACCCTTCAGGCGGCGTTCCCTCGCAACCCCCGTTTGGATGGGTACATTTGCGAATTTTTCGGAGCCGGAGCTCCTTGTATGCGGGGTATATAAGGAGGCATTTTTGCCTGTGCAAGGCGTCCACACAGGCTCGCCAAACCAATTTTCCTGCAAAGAAGCCAGAAAATCACGGCGGTTAGGCAAGCTCCCCCGCGAGCTTGCGCGGAGCTTTAGGCAAGGTCGCGCATGCGGCCGCGGCTATTGTTGCATGATGACGTCTAGCAGCGTCGAATTGGCGCGTCGCTGGGGCTGGCCGCCGGCGTTTTCACCGACATCCATGGGCGGCGTCAGGCCCGGATCGGCGTCGTTGCGTTCCTGGCGGATGACCTGTTCTATGTCTTGCGTCGGCAATCCCTGCGGGTCGACCTGCCGCCGACCGCCCGGCTGCTGCTGCTGCTCGCCATCGGCCCCGCCCAGGGCATGACTGATCATGTCGAACAGGCTGTCGCGGCGCTGCTCGTCGCCGCCGGTCGAAGCAATGAGGTCGGAGGAATCGCCGCCGATGCCCGGCAGCGGCTCGGGCTTGAGCCCCTGATGGGCGGCGGTCATGAACTGGCTCCAGACCTCGGCCGGCAGGCCGCCGCCCGTGACCTTCTTCATCGAGGCGCCGTCGTCATTGCCGAACCAGACGCCGGTGGCGAGATTAGAGGTGTAGCCCACGAACAGCGCGTCGCGGAAGGACTGCGTCGTGCCGGTTTTTCCGGCCGCCTGCCATCCGGCGAGTTTCGCCTTCTTGCCCGTGCCCTTGGTGATGACGCCCGCCATCATCATGTTCATTTCGGCGGCGATCTGCGGCGACAACACCTTGGGCGGCGTCTCGTACTTGTTCTCGTAAAGCACCCTGCCGGAGGCCGTGGTGATGCGACGGATGAGGTGCGGCGTCGCCTTGTAGCCGCCGTTCATGAAGGGCGCGTAGGAGGCGGTCAATTCGACCAGCGACACTTCCGATGTGCCGAGCGCAATGGAGGCGTTGTCCTGGATATCGGACTCGATGCCCATGCGATGGGCGAATTTCACGACATTGGCCGGCCCCGCCGTCATCACCAGTTGTGCTGCGATGGTGTTGAGCGAGTTGGCGAGCGCGTTTGCGAGAGACACAGGCCCACGATATTTGTTGTCGTAATTCTCAGGCGTCCATTTTCCGATGCGAACAGGCGCGTCGTTGAGAACGGAGGCCGGCGTCAGGCCGCGCTCGAGGGCTGCAGCGTAGACGAAGGGCTTGAAGGCGGAACCTGGTTGACGCTTGGCCTTGAAGGCGCGGTTGAATTGGCTTCTGGCGTAGTCGCGGCCGCCGACCACGGCGCGAATTGCGCCGGCGCCGTCGATCGACACCAGCGCGCCCTGGGAGACGCCCAGCCGTTTGCCATCCTTGGAAAGCGCCGCCTGCACCGCTTTTTCCGCAGCGCGCTCCAGCGTCCGGTCGAGCGTGGTGTCGACGACGACGTCCTCTTTCACGTCGCCGATCAATGCAGGCAGTTCGTCCATCACCATGTCGGCGGCGTAATGCTCGGCGCCGGACCAGTAGCTCTTGGCCTTGGGCGGCTGCTGGCTGGTGGCCATCTTCATGTCGTCGGCGCTGATATAGCCTTGCTCTTCCATCGCAGCGAGCACGAGCCTGGCGCGCTCCATGGCGCCCTTGGGATTCTTGGCCGGCGACAGCGCGGAAGGCGCCTTGAGCAGAGCCGCGAGGATCGCCGCTTCGGTGAGATTCACATCCCGGGCGGATTTGTTGAAGTAGCGGCGCGAGGCCGCCTCTACGCCATAGGAATTCGAGCCGAAGAACACGCGGTTGAGATACATCGCAAGGATCTGGTCCTTGGTGTATTTGCTCTCGAGCCAGAAGGCGAGCAGCACTTCCTGCACCTTGCGCTCCAGCGTCCGGTCCGGCGTCAGGAACATGTTCTTGGCGAGCTGCTGGGTGATGGTCGAGCCCCCTGCACCATCCGCCCCGACATGATGTTGCGCGCCATGGCGCGGGAGAAACCGATCGGATCGAAGCCGAAATGCGAATAGAAGCGCCGATCCTCGATCGCGATCACCGCCTCGGGAATATAGGGAGACATGGCTTCGAGGGGGATGGCCTCGCCGCCCGTCGAACCGCGATTGGCGAGCAGTTCGCCGTTGACGTCGACGATCTTGATGTTTGGCGGCCGGTCCGGCATGGCCCAGCTTTCGGCGTTGGGCATTCGTGAGCCGTAATAGATCAGCACGCCGGCGGCGGCGATGCCGCCCCAGAGGCAGAGAACCAGCGACCAATAGATCGCCCTGCGGATCAGCCCGAAAAAGCCGCCGCCGGATGAACGGGAGCGTCCGCGCACGGTTTTCGTCCGCTTCTTCACCGGCGCACGCCCTCCCCTCTCGCGGGGATCGGCGCGCAGCTCGTCGTCGCGACGTGCGCGTGAGCCCCCTCGAAGGAAGGTTCGATTCGTGTGCCGTTTCTAGATTTTCCCGCCATCAGATCCGATGTTTCGCTTGCCCGTGTCGTTGTCGACGGCCTGAACTTTAAATGTGGCGATTTAACGGGTCGTTAACTCTCGGGCTCAGCGAGAGCTTTGCCGCCGAAAGCATGCCGCCGCCCCGACCTCGCGATCGCGGCGACGATGTTTCAAGACGGTGCAATGTCGGTCGCTCAGGCGGCCAGCGCCGCCATGATGCGGATCCAGGAGCGAATGCCCTTGTGGAAGGAGCGCAGCTCATATTTTTCGTTCGGCGAATGAATGCGGTCGTCCGACAGGCCGAATCCGGCCAGCAGCGATTCCATGCCGAGCATGCGCTGGAAATCGCCGACGATCGGGATGGAGCCGCCCATGCCGATCATCACGGCGGGCTTTTCCCATTCCGCCGTCAGCGCCTCGCGCGCCTTGTTGAGCATCTGCGAATCATAGGGCAGCTGAATGGCGGGCGAGCCGCCATGCTGATGGAACTCGACGGAGCAATCAGCCGGGATCTTGGACTTCACGAAGGCGCGGAAGCTGTCGCGGATCTTGTCCGGATCCTGCTTGCCGACGAGGCGGAAGGAGACCTTGGCGGAGGCCTGGGCCGCGATGACGGTCTTGAAGCCCTCGCCGGTATAGCCGCCGGTGATGCCGTTGACCTCGGCCGTCGGCCGCGCCCAGGTGAGCTCCATGACGCTGCGGCCCTTTTCGCCCGAGGGGACGGAGAGACCGATTTCGCCGAGGAACTTGTCCGACGTCATGCCCAGGGTTTCCCACATGGCCTTGACGTGATCGGGCGTCTCCTCGACGCCATCATAGAATCCGGGCAGCGTGACCTTGCCGGTCTCGTCGTGCAGGCCGGCGAGGATGTCGGCGAGAATATGGATCGGGTTGGCGGCCGCGCCGCCGAAATAGCCCGAATGCAGATCGCGATCCGCGGCCTTGACCACGATCTCCTCGCCCACGAGGCCGCGCAGGCCGGCGGAGATGGCCGGCGTCTGGCTATCCCACATATTGGTGTCGCAGACGAGCGCAAAATCCGCCTTGAGCTCAGTGGCGTTGGCTTCGAGGAAGGGCTTGAGCGAGGGCGAACCGGATTCCTCTTCGCCTTCGAACAGGATGCTCACCTTCACCGGCAGCGCGCCATGCGCCTCCTTATAGGCGCGGCAGGCTTCGACGAAGGTCAGAAGCTGGCCCTTGTCGTCGGAGGTTCCGCGACCCGAAATCACCTTGCGGCCGTTGAGCTCGCGAATCTGGGGCTGGAACGGATCGGTTTCCCAGAGATTGACGGGATCGACCGGCTGAACGTCGTAGTGACCATAAAACAGCACGTGCGGCGCATCTTCCCGCGCGCCGGCATGATGGGCGACGACCATCGGATGGCCGGGTGTGGCGCGCACGGAGGCCTCGAAGCCGAGCGCCTTGAGATCGTCGACCAGCCATTGGGCGGCCGCCGCGCACTCGTCTTTATAGGCCGGATCGGTCGAGATCGACTTGATGCGGCACAGAGCAAACATTTTCTCGAGGCTGGAATCGAGATTGGCGTCGGCTTTGGACAGGACGGTGTCGATCATGCTCATGGCGATCCTCGCTGGTCGGAAACTGATTTGCCCTTGTTTAGCCGATCCGTCCGGCATTTTCGCCCTTGGCCACGGAAATTTTCTCCTGCTCGACTTTGCTCTTCTCAAATCGATTGAAATTCCTTTTTGAACTCATGGACAAATCCGATATAGGCTCAGGCTCGGACAGGGAGAGGCCGATGACGGTTCGCAAAACCATAGCGCTCATCGCGCATGACCAGAAAAAAGACGACATGGCCGCTTTCGCCAGCGAGCATCAGGCCGAACTCATGCGGTTCGACATCGTGGCGACCGGGACGACCGGAGGTCGGATTCTCGACGCATGTCCGACGCTCGCGGTCCAGCGCCTGAAGAGCGGCCCGCTCGGCGGCGACCAGCAGATCGGCGCGATGATCGCCGAAGGCAAGGTCGAGATGCTGCTGTTCTTCACGGACCCCCTCACCTCCATGCCGCATGATGTGGATGTCAAAGCCTTGACACGGCTCGCCACGGTCTATGACATACCGATGGCGCTGAACCGCGCCACGGCAGAGCTTCTCATCACCTGCTTCGACAAGGCATAATTTCCAGGCGGACACTTCATGGCGAGACAAGACGAACATTCCCCTTCCCTATTCTGGTGGGGGACATCGGCGGCACGAATGCGCGCTTCATGCTGCTGACGGACGCCGCCGCCGAGCCGCAGGTCTTCCCGATCCTGCAAACCGCCAAATATGACACGATCGACGACGCGATCCGTCAGGGGTGTTGCCCGAGGCCTTGGCTGCGCCGCGCTCGGCGATCCTCGCGGTGGCGGGACCGATCAACGGCGATGAAATTCCGCTGACCAATTGCCCTTGGGTGGTTCGTCCCAAGGCGATGATATCCGAACTCGGCTTCGTCGATGTCATGGTCGTCAACGATTTCGAGGCGCAGGCGCTGGCGGTCTCCACGCTCGGCGGCGACGATCAGGTCAAGCTCGGGCCGGGCGAGCCGCTCGAGGGTCATTCCAAAGTCGTGCTCGGTCCCGGCACCGGCCTCGGCGTCGGCGGCCTCGTGCATGCGCTCGACGCCTGGATCCCCGTGCCCGGCGAAGGCGGACATGTCGATCTCGGGCCGCGCAGCAAGCGCGATTACCAGATCTTCCCGCATGTCGAAGAGCTGGACGGTCGTATCTCCGCCGAGCAGATCCTATGCGGCCGCGGCCTCGTCAATCTCTACCGCGCCATCTGCATCGCCGATGGCCAGGAGCCGATCTTCACCGATCCCGCCGACATCTCGACCCATGGCCTGGCCGGCGACAACAAGGCGGCGTCGGAAGCGCTGTCGCTGTTCGTGACCTATCTCGGCCGCGTGGCCGGCGACATGGCGATGATCTTCATGGCGCGCGGCGGCGTCTATCTCTCGGGCGGCATTCCTCAGAAGATCCTGCCGGCGCTCGAAAAGCCCGAATTCCGCGCCGCCTTCGAAGACAAGGCGCCGCATCAGGCGTTGCTCGGCTCGATCCCGACCTATGTGGTGACGCATCCGCTTGCCGCATTGGCCGGCCTCTCGGCCTATGCCCGCGCGCCCGAGCGCTTCGGCGTGTCCACCGCCGGTCGTCGCTGGCGGAAATGACTGTTCAAGCGCCCGCGCCGGGGCTATAGCCCCGGACGCATCAGGCGAGGATAAAAAGCGTTGAGCGAAAAAAGCCGAACCAGACGGTGGACAGGGCGAAGATCTTCCCGGTGATCAAGCGCGTCTTCGCGGAGAACGCGCGTGATCACATCGCCGGCTACGCCTTCGCAATCGCCTGCCTGGTCACGGTGGCGGGCTCGACGGCCTTCACCGCCTGGATCATGGAATCGGTCATCAACGAGACTTTCGAGAACAAGCGCGCCGATCTCGTCTGGATCATCTG
Organism: Rhizobium sp. G21; assembly: GCF_014158035.1. Taxonomy (GTDB): domain Bacteria; phylum Pseudomonadota; class Alphaproteobacteria; order Rhizobiales; family Rhizobiaceae; genus Rhizobium_E. The sequence goes on from NZ_JACFXW010000001.1 coordinate 1,843,189, forward strand.
CCTGGCGATCTTCGTCGCCTTCGCGCTCAAAGGTCTCGCATCCTATGGGCAGGCGGTCGCGCTGCAGAAAATCGGCAATTCCATCGTGGCGCGGTACCAGAAGCGCCTGTTCAGCCATATGATGGCGCTGGACATCGGCTATTTCTCGGAATCCCGCTCGTCGCGTCTGTCGGCGACGGTCGCGCAGAACGTCAACGGCATCCGCGACACGCTCAACCTCACCATCACGTCGATCGCGCGCGATGCGCTAACCTTCGTGGCCCTGGTCGGCGTGATGATCTCCAAGGATCCGCTGCTGTCGATGGTGTTCTTCGCCGCAGCGCCTCCGCTATTTCTCGCCATGCGCGCCATCGCCAAGAAGCTGCGCGTCGCCTCCAAGGAAGCGGTGGAATTCAACGCGCATGTGATCGGCGCCATGCAGGAGACGATCCAGGGGCTGGCCATCGTCAAGGCCTTCACCATGGAAGACCAGTTGCGCCAACGGGTTTTCCGATTGATCGAGATGGCGGAGGGGCGCAGCAACCGTATCGCCCGCCTGTCGGAACGCACCTCGCCGCTGACGGATTCCTTCGCCGGGGCGGCGGTGTCGCTGGTCATCGGTTACGCCGCCTATCAGTCAATCTATCAGGGCCAGTTGCCGGGCGCCTTCATCGCCTTCATCACCTCGCTGCTGCTCGCATATGATCCCGCGCGGCGGCTGATCCGGGTGCAGGTGCAAATGGAGCGCGCCTACGTCAACGCCAAGATGATCTACGACATCCTGGACACGCCGATCCCGATGCGCGAGGAGCCGGACGCCAAGCCGCTCACCGTCACCGAGGGACGGATCGAATTCGAGAATGTCGTCTTCGGCTATGGCGACGAAGAGATCCTGCATGGCGTGTCCTTCACCGCGGACGGCGGCCGGACCACCGCCTTCGCCGGGCCCTCCGGCGCCGGCAAGTCCACCATCATCAGTCTCATTCCGCGCTTTTACGATCCGCGCGCGGGACGCATCCTGATCGACGGCCAAGATCTCCGTTATGTGACCAAACAGTCTCTGCGGGAAAAGCTCGCTTATGTGTCGCAGGCGGCGCTGCTGTTCGAAGGCACGATCCGCGACAATATCCGCTATGGCCGGCCCGACGCCACCGACGCCGAGATCGAGGAAGCGGCGCGGCTGGCTTACGCGCATGATTTCATCAGCGCCCTGCCCAGGGGATATGACACGCCGGTGGGCGAAAACGGCGCCAATCTCTCCGGCGGCCAGCGCCAGCGCCTGTCGATCGCCCGCGCGCTGGTTAGGAACGCGCCGATCCTGTTGCTCGACGAGGCGACTTCGGCGCTCGACAATGAATCGGAAGCCGCCGTCCAGAAAGCCTTCGACAACGCCATGAAGGGCCGCACTGTCGTGGTGATCGCCCACCGGCTGTCGACCATCGCCGGCGCCGACAAGATCATCGTCATGGAAGACGGCCATATCGCGGAACAGGGCACGCATGAAATGCTTGCGAAGGAAGAAGGCGGTCTCTACGCTCGCCTCAACCGGCTGCAGGGAAGACGAGACGAGCCGCGGATCGCGGCAGGGATAGAATGATGACCGAGACGAATACCAATATGAAGCTGGTCGTGGTGGCGGGCGCCGCCGGCCGGATGGGGCAGACGATCATTCGCGCCGTGCAGTCGACGCCGGGCCTCAAGCTGCATGCCGCGATCGAGCGCGAAGGCTCCAGCGCCACCGGCAAGGACGCAGGCGAAATCGCCGGCATCGGCCCGATCGGCGTGCCCGTGACCAATGATCCGCTAAAGGCTTTTCTCGATGCGCATGCCGTCATCGACTTCACCACGCCGGCCTCGACGATCGAATTTGCAGCGCTGGCCGCGCAGGCGCGCATCGTGCATGTGATCGGCACGACCGGCTGTTCGGAAGAAGACGAGGACAAGATCCGCGCCGCCAGCCGCCATGCCCGCATCGTCAAATCCGGCAATATGAGCCTCGGCGTCAATCTTCTGGGCGTGTTGGTGCGCCGCGCCGCGGCCGCGCTGGCCGCCGCCGACTGGGATATCGAGGTGCTGGAAATGCACCACAACAAGAAAGTCGACGCGCCCTCGGGCACCGCCCTGCTGCTCGGCGCAGAAGCCGCCAAGGGCCGCGGGATCGACCTGCTCGCCAACGCGGTGAAGGTGCGCGACGGCCATACCGGCCCGCGTGAAGCCGGATCGATCGGCTTCGCCACACTGCGCGGCGGCGGGGTCATCGGCGATCACTCCGTCATCCTGGCCAGCGATTCAGAAATGGTGACGCTGTCTCACCGCGCCGGCGACCGGTCGCTGTTCGCCAAGGGTGCGCTGAAGGCCGCCGAATGGGCTTATGACAAGAAGCCCGGACTTTACGACATGCTCGACGTGCTCGGGCTGGATTGATTTATAAACATCGAAGAGAGGAATCCCATGAGCGGAACTTTGGTGCTCGTCCGTCACGGCCAGAGCGAATGGAACCTGAAGAACCTTTTCACCGGCTGGCGCGACCCCGACCTGACCGAGCTCGGCGTCAGCGAAGCCACGGCTGGCGGTGAAGCACTTGCCGCCACCGGCATCAAGTTCGACGTGGCCTATACGTCGGCGTTGACCCGCGCGCAGCGCACCTGCCAGATCATTCTGGATTGCGTGGGCCAGAGCAGCCTCGAAACGATCAAGGACCAGGCGCTCAACGAGCGCGATTATGGCGATCTCTCCGGCCTCAACAAGGACGACGCCCGCGCCAAGTGGGGCGAAGAGCAGGTGCATATCTGGCGCCGCTCCTATGACGTTCCGCCTCCCGGCGGCGAAAGCCTGAAGGACACCGGCGCCCGCGTCTGGCCCTATTACATGACCGACATCCTGCCGCAGGTGCTTTCGGGCAAGACGGTGCTGGTGGCGGCGCATGGCAACTCGCTGCGTTCGCTGCTGATGGTGCTCGACCGTCTCGACCGCGAGAAGATCCTCGGCGTCAACCTCGCCACCGGCGTGCCGATGGTCTACAAACTGAATGCGGATTCGACCGTCAAATCCAAGGACGTGCTGGGCGATATGTCCGGCGCCCACTAAGGTTTCGAGGCGGGCTCCGGCCCGCCTTTTCGTTTCAAGCTCCGTCCGAAGGAGATCATTATGCCGAGCCTCACCCGCATCGAAAATCATGCGCTCGCAATCGAGGTGTCCTCGCTCGGCGCGGAGATGCAGCGCGTTACGTCCCGCGACGGCCGCAACTGGCTGTGGAACGGCGACGCCGCTTATTGGAACGGCCGCTCGCCGATCCTCTTCCCGATCGTCGGCAAGGCGATCGACAATCGGGTCGGCATCGGCGGCAAGGCTTATGAGATGAACCAGCATGGCTTCGCCCGCCGCAGCGAATTTACGCTCGCGGACGCAACGGAGACCGCTTGCCGCTACGAACTGACGGCAAGCGCCGCCACCCGCGCCGTGTACCCCTTCGATTTCCGGCTATCGCTCACCCATGCGCTGGAAGGCCATGCGCTGACGGTCGAGACCGTGGTCGACAATCTCGGCGACGAGGCCATGCCATTCGGCCTCGGCTACCATCCCGCCTTCGTCTGGCCGCTGCCGGGCGCCGAGGGCAGGCCGCATATGGTGAGCCTGGAAAATGCTGCAGAGCCGGGGCTATCGACGCTCGATGGCGGGCTGCGCAAGCCTGGTCTCTTCCCTTCGCCCTTCAAGGATGGCCATCTCGTGCTCGACCACGCGCTGTTTGCCGACGATGCGCTGGTGTTCCCCGAAGGCGCAGGCGACGTGCTGACCTACGCCGCCGAGGGCGGGCCGACCCTCAGATTCCGGTTCGAGAACCTGCCCAATCTCGCGCTCTGGACCAAGCCCGGCGCACCCTTCCTCTGCATCGAGCCCTGGCATGGCACAGCGCCCATGGTCGGCGACGGCGACGCGCTGGAGACGCGGCCCTATACGATGACGCTCGAGCCGGGCGGCTCGGCGCGCTTCGCCTTCAGCGTCGAATTCCCGCTCTGATCAGAGCTGGGCGGCTTCCCAGCCCAGCATCGCCCGCTTGCGGGTCAATCCCCAGTGATAACCCGTGAGCGCGCCGGATTTGCCGATGGCGCGATGGCAGGGCACGACGAAGGAAACGGGATTGCGCCCAACGGCGGCGCCGACGGCGCGAGAAGCTTTTGGCGCGCCGATCTTGCAGGCGATGTCGGAATAGGTCGAGAGACCGCCGAGCGGGATGTCCAGCAATTGCTCCCAGACCCGCACCTGGAAATCGGTGCCGATGAGGACGACGCGCAACGGCTCTTCCGCTCGCCAGCGCGCCGGATCGAAGATACGGGCGGCGTAAGGCGACAACGCCGGCTCGTCGGCGATGAAATGCGCCTCCGGCCAGCGTTGCGTCATATCCGACAGCGCCGCCTCGTCGCCGGCGGCGTCGGAGAAGCCGAGGCCGCATAATCCGCGATCCGTCGCCATCAGCAAAGCGCGGCCGAACTGCGAGGGGAAGAAGCCGTAGCGAATCTCAAGCCCGCGTCCTTGCGTCTTCCATTCGCCCGGCGACATCGCCTCATGGGTGACGAAGAGATCATGCAGGCGACCGGGGCCGGATAGCCCCAATTCGAAGGAGGCGTCGAGCAGAGGCAGACGCTCCTGGCCCAGGAGCCGTTTGGCGTGATCGAGGGTGACCGCCTGCAGGAACGCCTTCGGGGAAAGCCCCGCCCAGCGGGTAAAGGTCTTCTGTAATTCCTGCGGATCGCGGCCGATCGCGCGACCGATATCTTCGAGCGTCGGCTGGGCGCGGTAGTGATCGGTCAAATGGGCGATGACGCTGCAGACGGTCGTGTAGTCGTCTCCCTCCGGGGTGACGTCGAGCGCGGTGGCGGCATCAAAATGCGGGGCGATGGTCATGGGTTCATCCTCTCTCGCCCTGTTGTGGCACGGGCGCAGGAAGGCCGCCACCCGATTTGCGCAAACGCGGTCAGACGCGGCGCTTGATGTCGGCGAGCGCTGCGGTGAAAGCCTTTGCGAAGCTATCGCGCTCTTCGGGGCCGAGGAACTTGCCGAGCGTCGTGCGCCTGGCGCGCTCGACGACCGCCATGTCGGTAATGCCGAATTCTGCATGCCGCGCCACATCGAAGCGCGCCCAGAACGGGTTGTATTGGCTCTTGCGCACGAACCCGGCCGGGGTGACTTTGTGGATATCGAGTTGGTTGCGGCTCAACCGAACGATCTCCCTGGCCCGCGCAGCCCGATAGTTCAGCCAGAAAGCGCCGTAGAGAAGCGCGAGGTCCAGCCCGAAAAACATGGCGACCGGCAGCGCATTGGTGGCAAGGAAAAAAACCACGTTGATCAGCGTCACCGCTACGGACAGACCCATCAACACCCGAAAACCGATAGGGCCGAGAGAACGATGCGGCTTGAGCTCGGCGGTGAACACCGCCGGCTCCCCGTTGAACCCGCTTTCGACAGTGGCTAGAGTCATGGGCAAACTATAGGGCAAATATGACAAACAGCAAGACGACCGCCGCCGCCAGGCCAGCGACAAAAAGCCCGTGCGGAAGAAGAAATTCCGCTGTCCCTACGCGCCCGAGGAGATCGAGGAAATCTTCCGTCGCTTTTCCATCCAGCGGCCCGAACCGAAGGGCGAGCTCCATCACACCAACGCCTTTACGCTGTTGGTGGCGGTGGCGCTATCGGCGCAGGCGACCGACGCCGGCGTCAACCGCGCCACACGCCCGCTCTTTCCGCTGGTGGACACGCCGGAAAAGATGCTGGACTTCGGCGAAGAGCGACTGCGCGAGGCGATCAAGACGATCGGCCTCTTCCGCAACAAGGCGAAGAATGTCATCGCGTTGTCCCAGAGGCTGGTCGCCAATTTCGGCGGACAGGTGCCGCGCACCCGGGAGGAACTGGTGACGCTGCCGGGCGTGGGCCGCAAGACGGCCAATGTGGTGCTGTCGATGGCCTTCGGCATACCCTCGCTCGCCGTCGACACCCACATTTTCCGCATCGGCAACCGCTTGAAGATCGCGCCGGGCAAGACGCCCGACGAGGTCGAGGATAAATTCTTGTCGATCATCCCCGACCACTATCTTTTCCACGCCCATCACTGGCTGATCCTGCATGGCCGCTATTGCTGCAAGGCGCGCAAACCCGAATGCGAGAAATGCGTGATCGCCGATATCTGCAAATCGCCCGAGAAGAGCTGGGATGTGCCCGCTCCCCTCGTGGAGCTGCCGCCGCAGGTGTTTTGAGGCAATCAGCGGACCGCAGGCGATGTTGCCCTGAGCGCCTTGTGCAGATGGATCATCGTGGCGGCGGCAAACAGCGGCGTCAGCAGATTGAGGATGGGGATGAATAGGAACAGCGCGACCAGCAGGCCGGCCATCATGACCGAACCGCGATTGTTCTTTCGGAATTGACGCGCGCCTTCTACGCCGAGATGGCGCGACGCGGCGAATTCGAAATATTCGCGGCCGATGAGATAGCCGTTGACGACGAAGAAAATCACCAGATTGACGCCCGGCACGAGCAGCAGGAACAGCGCCAGGATGTTTGCTGCGACGACGACCAGAAAGAACTGCAACGACGACCAGAGAGACTGTCCGAGCGGCAGCGCCACGCCTGGCGCTTCACCGGGATAGTCGCGCTTCTCGATGATCTCGGCGGCGTCATCCAGGAAGAAGCCGGCGACGATGGCGCTGATCGGCGCTATGAGCATGGCGAGCGCGGCGGCGAGCCCCAGCGCCGCCAGCAGACCGGCGACGAAGGTCAGCCATCCAGCCCAGGACGGCAGGTCCGGCAGATAGGCCGCGACCCAGGGCATGATCACGTCCATGAAGACTTCCCGCAGGCCGAGCCACAGCGCCGCGAGCGCCAGAATGGTCAGGCCGAGCACTTTCCAGAACACGCCCCGGATTTCCGGCGCGAAAAGATCGGCCAGGGCGCGGCTGGCGGCAGTGAGGATCATCAGGCGTCTCCAACTTGATTTTCGGCAGATGTCGGCGCCCGCCCGCGGCTTTGCAAGGGCGCTTGGGTGATGGTATCACCGCGCCATGACTGAAAAACCTCGCATCACCATTCTCTACTGCACCCAATGCAACTGGCTTCTCCGGGCCGGCTGGATGGCGCAGGAGCTCTTGCAGACCTTCGGCCAGACCCTGGGCGAGGTGGCGCTCATTCCGGGCACAGGCGGAAATTTCGAGATCCGGGTCGATGAAGACCTCGTCTGGGAGCGCAAGCGCGACGGCGGCTTTCCCGGCCCCAAGGAACTCAAGCAGAGGATCCGGGACATTGTCGAGCCCGAGCGCGACCTCGGCCACACCGATCGCGCCGACAAGAACGCAACGTCGGCGTCTACGGGCGACCAATAAAAAGAGCGGCGTTTTGCGCGCCGCTCCCTCAGTCGTGTTGAGCCGCGCCTCAGCGATAGGGCGAACGGCAGACCTTGTAATAGCCGTCATAGGCCAGGAAGCGGTTGGTCGCGGGATTGTAGGACTGATAGCGATTGAGGCACCAGCGCACATGGGCGTTGCCGCCGGTGCGGACGATCACCCGCGGAGCCGGTCGCACGATCACCCGCGGCGCCACATAGACGGTGCGCGGACGATAATAACGCGGCCGAATCACGACGCGCGGGCCGGGACGATAGACGCGGCGGCAATTCCAGCGATTGCAGACCACTCTCGCCTTGGTGACGTCCGTGGTCTTTTCGACCTGGAGCGGCTGCATGGACGGCTGGGCTTCCGCGATCGTCACGGGAGCGGCTCCTGCCAGCGCGAGAACGCCGGCGATGATGAATTTGCTCAAATTCGGCATTTCAGATCCTCTCTTATTGTGAAGCGTTCCGCTTCTAGGTGTCCCTTGCGCCAGACGTTTGGCCGTCCCTTGTTATTCGCGGGAATATTCTTCCTGCGCTCAGCCTTTGCAACACAAATGTACCCGTCTTGGTTCCAAATATCACACGTCGGACATTTAGCATTTGCTTCAGATCATGGACGCAAAATTTTTTTGCGCCGCGGAAGTCTGGAAATCTCGACCCTCGGGTTCGATCGCCTTTTCGCAGCGCACATTTCTGCAAATTGTCTGTTGACACAAAACGGTCACGCGGCTACACGCTCCCTCGTCGCCCAGATGGCGGAATTGGTAGACGCGCAGGTTTCAGGTACCTGTGCCGCGAGGCGTGGAGGTTCGAGTCCTCTTCTGGGCACCAAATTCCCACCTATTTTCAATAGGTTAAAAAGCCCGCCGAAAGGCGGGCTTTTGCTTTGACATTTGTCATTTGCCTTGCGCGCCGACACGTTTCGCGCAAGATATCGTCATTACCCTCGCCACGGGAGAGCCGTGACATGCAAGACGCAAACATATTGGATCTCGATTTCCGCGAACCCGAATCGACGCCAGACTTCGAGCGTGTGGTCAACTGGCGCGGCTTCGCGCTTCAGCACACCAGCATCATGCTGCCGACCGAGTATGAATTCACCTGGACCGGCGCGACGCATTATTTCGCCGCCCATGATCTCGTCCTCGAGAGAGGCGAAATGCATGTCGACGGACTGGAGCCGATCTCCGGACGCGATCTGCGCAACAAGATGACCTATATTCCGGGCGGAAACTCGCTTTCCGGCTGGGCGGCGCCGGTCAACCGCAAAAACAGCTTCACCATCGTCAATTTCGAACCTGCGCTGATTGCCGAAGAACTGGAGCGCGACTTCTCGGAAAGCGCCTTCAAGCCGCAGGTTTATTTCGAAGACGAGCGCCTGGCCTCGACGATGCGCAAGATCGAGCGGCATCTGATCGAAGGCGGCTCGAATCTGCACCTCGAGACGCTCGGTCTGCTGGCCACGCTGGAGATCGCCGAATTCATGGTCGCGGAGACGCGTCACGTCTCCTTCCGCCGCGGCGGGCTCAATCGGATGCAGATGAAGATGCTCACCGAATATATCGACGCCCATCTGGCCGAAGACGTATCGCTCGACCGTCTGGCGGGTCTCGTGCGATTGAGCCGCTTCCATTTCTCCCGATCGTTCAAATCGGCGTTTGGCGTCTCGCCGGTGAAGTTCGTCACCGGTCGCCGGCTCGCCAAGGCGAAGCTGCTGCTGGCGGGACCGCGTCTTGGCCTTTCCGAAGTGGCCGCCGCCGTTGGTTTCGGCAGCGTCCAGCAATTCATCAAAGTGTTCCGCGAGGACACGCGGATGACGCCCGGCGAATATCGTCGGAGCCTTTGAACGGGTCTCAGATCTGCGGCAGATCGATCTTCAGATAGGCCGCGATCGCCTCCACCGCCATGCGGTGATCGTCGCGTTGCGGCAGGCCCGAAACGGTGAGCGCCGCGACGACCAGGCCGCCGCGTGAGAGGCGGATCGGGAAACTGCCGCCATGCGCCGCATAGTCCATGAGATCGAGGCCGATGTCCGGCCCGACGCTGCGCTGCTTCTCCGCAAGCGACTGGCCGTAAAGCAGGGAGGACTGACTGAAGCGCAGGGTGATATTGCTCTTGCGCCGCACCCATTCGTCGTTGTCTGCAGCCGAACCCTGCAGGCTGGCATGAAAGAGAATGCGGTTGGGCGTGCGAATATCGACGACCACGGGCGCGTGCTGCGTCCGGGCGATGGCCATGGTCATGCAGCCGAGATCGAAGGCGTCGTCTTCACTGAAATGCTGGAACACGGCCAGCTTTTCCTGTCGCTTCAGCGTTTCGAGCAACTCTGCTCCGGCGTCTTTCGTCTTGCTCATACAATCCTCCTCGGTAGCGTCTGCAATCCTGGCGCGACGATCTTCAAGATCTGCGGCGTCAAACCGATGGCCAATCCAGCCAGTCGCGAATCAATCGATAGGCCACCGCGCCGCTGACCGGAACGGTGATGTCTTCAGGGTGGACGCCGGCGATCATCGCGACCACCTCGTCCCGCGAAAACCAGCGGCAATCTTCCAGCTCCCGGGTGTCGCGAGAAATGGCCAGCGTGGCGGCTTCGGCGTAGCAACCGATCATCAGCGAATGCGGCATCGGCCAGGCTTGGCTGGCGTGATACCGCACGCAATCGGTTTCAATGCCTGACTCTTCCAGCGTCTCGCGGCGAACCGCCGCCTCGATGGTTTCTCCCGGCTCCAGAAAGCCTGCGAGGCAGGAATACATGCCGGGCGGAAAATGCGGCGAACGCCCCAACAGGCACCGATCGCCTTCGACGTCGATCGCCAGCATGATCACCACCGGATCGGTGCGCGGGAAATGCTCGGCGCCGCAGCCCGTGCATTTGCGCCTGTAGCCGCCGGCCTTCGGCTCGGTCTTTGCGCCGCAGCGGCCGCAAAAGCGCGCGCCGAGCGACCAGGCCATCATCGCCGAAGCCTGAGCCGCCTCGCCCAGCGCCGCGTCATTCAACAGCGCCTCACGCATCAGGGCCCTGCAATCGGCGAATTTGAGATGGTCGAGGGGTGTTTCGGGATCGACGCCGACCGGCGCCGCGAGCCGAGGCGCGCCGCTTTCCTCGAAACCGAGCAGGATCGCTTCATCGAAGTCCGGCTTCAGGTCCGGCAGTTCATAGGGCGCGAACAGGGGATCGATCACCTCGTTCTCATGCTTGAGGACGAGCTTGGCCCCCGCCAACGCATAAAATAGCGCGCCGTCGATGCGAATCGCAGCCTCGATACAATCGTCATCGCGATGCTCGGAGCGGCGATCGAGACGATTGCCGGAGAATGCGACGAGGCTCGAGGCTTCGGGATGCGGCCGGGGACTGTCGAAAATACTGCGGCTGCGCATCAGATCGCCTCCAGGATGCGGTTGGCGAAGGCGTCGATCTCTTCGGCGCCATAGGGTTCGCGGACGCCGTAGCCCCAGACCGGCGCCGGCCAGTTGGGATCGCCCGCATTGCGGGCCACGACATGCACATGCAGTTGCCGGACGATATTGCCGATCGCCGCGATGTTGACCTTGTCGCAGCCGGTGACTTTCTTCAAGGCCGCGCCGACCAGATTGGTTTCGAAGGTCAGCATGGCCTGGTCGAGCGGCGCGAGGTCGAACAATTCCGACAAACCGTCGCGCTGGGGAACCAGGATGAGCCACGGCCAACGACGATCGTTCATCATCCGGAGCTCACATAGTCCGATGCGAACGATCAATACGGAATCATTCGACAATCTCTCATCCAGCGTGAACGCCATGGGGACCCTTTCCCTATCCTGATCTTCTTTTTCCTCTCCAGATATCAGATAATTTCAAGATTGGCTTGCAATCAGAAAAGATATTGACGATATGGACGGCGGGAGGCTGGTGGTGGACGCGCCACTCGCCAACTTGGTCAGGTCCGGAAGGAAGCAGCCACAACGAGCTTCGGTACGGGTCATCGTGCCGGCCTCCCACCCTCTCTTTTCCCGTGGATCACAAGCAGGAACGGCCCGGCGGAATTTCCATTTTCCGCTCGGATGCTTTAGCCTGCGCCGGCGAAAAGATCGCGATCAAAGGCGGATGAAGCTTGAGCGCAGAGACTGACAAGACCGGCTACCGGGTTCTCGCCCGAAAATATCGCCCGAAGGACTTCTCCGACCTGATGGTCGGCCAGGAGGCGATGGTCCGCACGCTCACCAACGCGTTCGAGACAGGGCGCATCGCGCAAGCCTATATGCTGACCGGCGTCCGCGGCGTGGGCAAGACCACCACCGCCCGCATTCTCGCCCGCGCGCTCAATTACAAGACCGAAACGATCGACAAGCCGACCATCGACCTGCGCGAGCCGGGCCTGCATTGCCAGGCGATCATGGAAGGCCGCCATGTCGACGTGATCGAAATGGACGCCGCCTCCCATACCGGCATCGACGACATCCGCGAGATCATCGAGCAGGTGCGCTACAAGCCGGCCTCGGCCCGCTACAAGGTCTATATCATCGACGAAGTGCATATGCTGTCGACGGCCGCGTTCAACGGATTGTTGAAGACGCTGGAAGAGCCGCCGGAACATGTGAAATTCATTTTCGCCACCACCGAAATCCGCAAGGTGCCGGTGACCGTGCTGTCGCGCTGCCAGCGCTTCGACCTCAGGCGCATCTCGGCGGCGGATCTCACTCATCTGTTCAGCACCATCGCCGGGAAGGAAGGCATCCAGGCGGAGACCGAGGCTCTGGCGCTGATCGCCCGCGCCGCCGAGGGCTCGGCGCGCGACGGCCTATCGCTGATGGATCAGGCGATCGCGCATGGCGCGGGCGTGGTGGAGACGGACGCGGTGCGCGCCATGCTCGGTCTCGCCGATCGCGCCCGCATCGCCGATCTCTTCGGCCATGTCGTCAAGGGCGATGTGGCCGCCGCGCTCAACGAGTTTTCCGAACAATACGCCGCGGGCGCCAATCCGGTGGTGGTGCTGAACGATCTGGCCGATTTCACCCATCTGGTGACCAGGCTCAAATATATTCCCGACGCCGCCAACGACCCCTCGCTCTCCGAGATCGAGCGGGTGCAGGGGGCGGACTTCGCCAAATCCATCGCGGTGACCGCGCTGTCGCGGATCTGGCAGATGCTGCTCAAGGGCATTCCGGAAACGGAAAACGCCTCTCGCCCGTTCGGCGCGGCGGAGATGGTTTTGATCCGGCTCGCCCATGCCGGCTCGCTCCCCTCGCCCGAAGACGCCGCGCGGCGGCTGGCCGGCATGATCAACGGCGACGTGGGCTCACCGGCGCCCGCGCCGCGCGGCGGCAATGGCGGCGGCGCCCTGGCCATGGCGGTGTCGGACAACAGAAACTATCAATCCATGGCTCCATCGTCTCCGTCCGGCGGCGCGACCATGTTGCGCGCCGTTCCCTCATCCTCGCCGCAGCCGATGCAGGAAATGCGACCCTCGCCGGCCCCCAAGGCCGACGACGCGCCGAAAATCAATCTTCGCTCTCTCGCGGACGTCGCCCAGCTCGCCGGCGACAAACGGGACATGAAACTCAAAGCGCAGTTGCGTCAATTCGTGCGGCCGGTGCGCATGGAGCCCGGCAAGATCGAGCTGGCCTTGTCGCCCGACGCGCCGAAAAGCCTGGTCGGCGAGCTTTCGACGCGCCTGCGCGAATGGACCGGACAGCATTGGCTGGTGGTGATCTCGCGGGAACCCGGCGGGCTCACCCTCGTTGAGGCCGAAGCGAAGGAGCGCGACGACCGCGTGGCCGATGCGCGCGCCGACCCCGATGTCGCCGCCATTCTGGCGCGCTATCCGGGCGCGAAGATCACCGATGTGCGCGTCACGGCTGCGCCCGATGACGACAATGAAGACGCCGTCGCCGCTGACGAGGCGCTGGACGATTTCGACGAATAATAACAGGAGCGAATGATGAAAGACCTCATGGGCATGATGGGCAAGGTCAAGGAGATGCAGGCCAAGATGGAGAAAGTCCAGGCCGAGATCGCCGCCATGAGCATCGAAGGCAAGGCGGGCGGCGGACTGGTGACGGTCGTGCTCGACGGCAAGGGTCACATGACCTCGCTCAAGATCGATCCGTCCTTGTTCAAGGAAGACGATGTCGAGATCCTCGAAGACCTGATCGTCGCCGCCCATAAGGACGCCAAGGACAAGGGCGAAGCCCAGGCCCAGGAAAAGATGTCTGCGCTGACAGCCGGCATTCCGCTGCCGCCCGGCATGAAGTTCCCGTTCTGATCATTCTATCCGGCGATTGGGCCAGGGATTGACGCCCTGGCCCAGCCACAACAGCGTGTCGAGCCAGAAGCCCGCGGCGTGGTGGGCGCGAAACAGGTCGAAATGGCCGACCGACGCCTGGCCGAGATCATCGGGCTCCAGCATGACCGCCAGCCGGTCCGCACTGGTGTAGTAGGATAGAGACCGCCGCACCGCCGCAGGCGTGGCGAAGTCGTCGTCGGAAACGGTCACCGCCAGGATCGGCGCCGAAACGGCGGCGAACCGACCGCGCATATTCCGCTTTTCTCCTTCTGACGCTCCTCTTTCGATCTCTTTTCCTCGCAGCGCCCATTCGAGCGCGACGCCGCGCGGCAGGTCTTCGAGCCACCCTAACTTTCGTCCCGGAAAATAACCTGCCGCCATCGTCAGCATCGGCATGACGACATGCCATTTGAGAAATAGCGCACTGCGCCGCCCGGCGCGATAATCCGGCCAATAGGCATATTGCGCGCCGACAGTGAGCATACGGCTGATCTGGCCGGCATTATCGGCATAGCCGGGCAGAAAGCCGCCGATGGAATGCCCGACCACCAGAACCGGCAGATCCCACGCCGTCTGACGGACATGGGCGAGAACGGCCGCGAAATCCTTCTCCCCCAGTCACGCCAGCGATAGCCCGATCCGCGCAACCGCTCCGGACGCGAGAGGCCGATGCCGCGATAATCATAGGTCAGCACATGATAACCGTGTTCGGCGAGAAAGCGGGCATAGGCATGGTAGAAACGCGCCTGAACGCCGGTGGCGCAATTGACGACTACGACGCCCTGTTCATCGCCGAGCCGTCTCGGCCACCAGTGGCCGCCGAGGCGCATTCCGTCCTCACAGACGATCTCGACTGCTTCTGGCTCCATTCCGCACCTCCCCTCGCCTCTTCCAGAGTGGCGGAAATGGCGGCTTGTGTATACTCACTGGTCAGTATACTTTCGGCTATGACCGAGACAGACACGCGTGAAAAGATCATTGCCGCCGCCAACCGGCTGTTTTACCGAGAGGGCATTCGCGCCGTCAGCGTCGATGCGGTGGCGGCTGAAGCCGGCATTACCAAAAAGTCGCTCTATTATCACTTCAAGAGCAAGGACGACCTGGTCGCCGCTTATCTGGACTATCGCGACCAGCCGAGCCTGGGCGCGTTTCAAAAGCGGTTCGAGGCTTCAAAGGGCGCGCTGCCTGAGAGGATCGCCGGCCTGTTCGATCACCTCGCTGTCGCCGCCGCCGATCCGAAATGGAAAGGCTGCGGCTTCCTTCGCACGTCCGTGGAACTCGCCAACCTGCCGGGCCACCCTGCGATCGTGAGCGGCGCAGCCCACAAGAAGCGGCTGGAGGCTTGGCTTCAATCTGTTTTCGATGACGCCGGGCTGGCCGACGCCGAGGCGCTCGCCCGCCAGATCCGTCTTTTGATCGACGGGTGCTTCGCCGTAGTGATGCTGCATCGTGACCCCGGCTATATGCGCGAGGCCGGCGAGGCCGCGCGCTGTCTCGTCAATGCCGCTCTGGCGAAGTGAACGGGGTAGAGCCGCTATTTCGCGAGGATCATCACGCGCAGCCTTTCACCGATCGGCGCGGCGAGGAAGCGGCGCTTGGCATCCTCGTCCAACCGCTTGCCATGGGTGCGCATCAGTTCGGGCATGCCGATGCGGTCTCCGGCGACCGGCATGTAATCGACAGTGTCGCCTGCACGCACCACGCCCTCTTCGAGAACGCGGGCATAGGCGCCGGGGCGGGCCGCGGCGGCGTAGCGCTTGACCATCAGCGGATCGCCCATATGCGCGGCGAACGTGGCGCAGGGCGTGCGCGCGGATGTGATTTCGAGCAGCACGTCTCCGATCCGAAAACGGTCGCCGACCGCGACGTGGCGATTGTCGAGGCCTTCGATCAGCAGGTTCTCGCCGAAGGTTCCGGCAGGCAGGTCCCGCCCCAACTCCGACCGCCACCAGTCGTAGTCCACCGACCCCTCGATATAGACCGCCTGGTCGGCGCCGCCATGATATTTGCGGTTGATGATCCGGTCGCCGGCCAATCCCTCACGGCCGATCATCACGGGATGGTCGACGGGGCGTTTGTCGATGCCGCTCCTGCCGGAGGATTTCCCCGCCACGGGTTTGGCGTCGCCGATCGAAACTGCGAGCAGGCGCATGGTTTTTCCTCCGGGTGATTCACAGATCCTCGATAGATGCGCTAAAAGCCTCGGCATGGCAAAACGAGTCACCGGCCCCGAAATCGAAAAACTGATCCAGCTGCTGGCGAAAGTGCCGGGCCTCGGCCCGCGTTCGGCCCGGCGGGCCGCGCTGCATCTCGTCAAGAAGAAGGACCAGTTGCTGGGTCCCCTGGCCGGCGCGATGGCGGAGGCGCATCAGAAGGTGCGGATCTGTTCCTGCTGCGGCAATGTCGACACGATCGACCCGTGCACCGTCTGCACGGATGAGCGGCGCGACCACACCGTCATCATCGTCGTAGAAGACGTTTCGGACCTCTGGGCGCTCGAACGCGCCGGGGCCATGAACGCCGCCTATCACGTGCTCGGCGGCACGCTGTCGCCGCTCGACGGCGTCGGACCCGATGACCTCAACATACGTGGGCTGATCGAGCGGGTCATGGGCGGCGCGGTGAAGGAAGTCATCATCGCGGTGAACGCGACGGTGGAGGGCCAGACCACCGCTCATTACATCACCAGCCAGTTGGCTGGACTGGATGTGAAGATCACCCGGCTCGCACATGGCGTGCCGGTGGGCGGCGAACTCGATTATCTCGACGAAGGCACGCTGACGGCCGCGCTGCGCTCACGCACGTCGATCTGAGGAGGATTGCGATGAATTTTCCTGCCCGCTTCCGGGATGCGTCCGCATTGGCGAGAGGCTTGATGCTCGGCCTTACCCTGGCCATCGCCGCCACGGCGTCACCCGCCTCAGCAGTCTCACAGGCTGCGGTGGAAAAGCAGTTCAACGCCTGGATCGAGACGGAAATCTGGCCGGAAGCCGCCGCCGAGGGGATCTCCCGGCAATCCTTCGAACGCGCCTTCGCCGGCGTGCGCATCAACTGGAAACTGCCCGATCTCGTGCCGCCGGGAACCAAGCCGCCGAAAAAGAAGGCGCAGACGCAGGCCGAGTTTTCGAGCCCCGGACCTTATTTCAACGAGAAACGTCTGGCGGGCCTCGCCGCGACCGGCCGCGCCTATGCGGGATCGCACAAGCGGCTTCTTGCCCGCATCGACCGCGAATTCGGGGTGCCCGGCGAGATCGTGCTGGCGATCTGGGGTCGCGAAACCGGCTATGGCAGGGCCAAGATCACCGCGTCAGAAATGGACGTGCTGGCGACCATGGCCTTCATGTCCGAGCGCAAGCCGCTGTTCCGCAAGGAGTTGATCGCAGCGCTCACGATGGTCGAGCAGGGCGTCGATCCCGCTGTGATGAAGGGCTCCTGGGCGGGCGCGATGGGCCAGCCGCAATTCATGCCGACCTCCTACCTGAAATATGCGGTGGATTTCGACGGCGACGGCAAGAAGGACATCTGGAATTCCGTACCCGACTCGCTCGGCTCGATCGCCAATT
This sequence comes from Rhizobium sp. G21, assembly GCF_014158035.1. Taxonomy (GTDB): domain Bacteria; phylum Pseudomonadota; class Alphaproteobacteria; order Rhizobiales; family Rhizobiaceae; genus Rhizobium_E. Next base: position 1,860,368 of record NZ_JACFXW010000001.1, read on the forward strand.
ATCTCCGGCTGAAGGGCTGGGAGGCACATCGCAGTTGGGGTTTTGAGGCGTCCATCCCGGCGAAAGTCTCCTGCGCCCAGGAAGGGCCGGATCTTTCCAAACCGATTGCCGATTGGGCCGCGACCGGGATCACCCACGTCACCGGCAAGGATTTCCCGCGCGACGAGATGAAGCGCGCCGGCATGATGCTGGTTCCGGCCGGGCGCCATGGTCCGGAGTTCATCGTCACGCCGAATTTCTACGTGATCAAGGAATACAACAATTCCGACCTCTATGCTCTGTTCATCGGCAATCTCGCCGATCGCATCGCCTATGGCTCAGGCGCTTTCCGGGCGGAATGGGGTTCGGTCGGCCATATGCTCCGTTCGGATGTCCTGGCGATGCAGAAGCGGCTCGCCGCCAGGGGTTACGATGTCGGAAAGGTCGATGGCCTGCCTGGCTACAAGACCCGCCGCTCCATCGGCATGTGGCAGCAGAAAGCGGGCCTCTCGCCCACCTGCTATCCGGACGAAACTCTGCTGAAGAAGATCCGCTGATCACGTTATGATCACTCGGACTGGCCGCCTCTTGCTTTTCGCTGCGCGAAAGAGTAAACAAACCTCAAATCTTGATCACGTCGATGAAGAGTGGGCCCCGCAAGGACCCGCTCTTTTTTATTAGCTCCGGTCTGCCGGGGAAACGAGCGCTTATGAACGATACGGTTATCGAACCGAGACTGATAGTCGAAACAGGCATCGATGCGCGCGTGGCGCAGATCATCGAGCCGGTCATTATGGAGCTGGGCTACCAGCTCGTTCGGGTGAAGCTGTCCAACCAGAACGGCCTGACCCTGCAGGTCATGGCCGAGCGGCCGGACGGCACAATGACCGTCAACGACTGTGAAGCGATCTCCATGGCGATCTCGCCGGTGCTCGACGTCGAAGATCCGATCGACAAGCAGTATAATCTCGAAATCTCCTCGCCCGGTATCGACCGCCCGATGGTCCGCAAGGGCGACTTCCTGAAATGGCAGGGCCACATCATCAAGTGCGAAACCTCGGTGATGGTCGAAGGGCGCAAACGCTTCAAGGGCAAGATCCTCGAGGTCACCGAAGAGGGCTTCGTGCTCGAACGCGACCAGATCGGCTACGGCGAAGAGCCGCAGGTGGCCATTCCTTTCGCCTCGCTGGCCGAAGGCCGGCTCATTCTCACCGACGACCTGATCCGTGACGCGCTCAAGGCCGACAAGGCCGCCCGCGCCGCCGCCAATCAGAACGACGCAGACGATGAAGACATGGAGGACGAAGGCTGATCGCCTTCATTCTCGATAGAAACTGACCATCAGAACGGAGACTTAAGACGATGGTAGTGAGTGCAAACAGGCTGGAACTCCTTCAGATCGCCGACGCGGTTGCGCGTGAAAAGTCGATCGACCGCGAGATCGTGCTGGCCGCCATGGCCGACGCGATCCAGAAGGCGGCGCGCTCGCGCTATGGCACGGAGTCCAACATCAAGGCCGACATCAACCCCAAGACGGGCGAGATGAAGCTGCAGCGTCTCCTGGAAGTGGTCGAACATGCGGAGGATTATTCCCGCGAGATCCCGCTTCTGCTCGCTCGCGACCGCAACCCCGACGCCCAGATCGGCGACTTCATCGCCGATCCCTTGCCGCCGATGGATTTCGGCCGCATCGCCGCCCAGTCCGCCAAGCAGGTCATCGTCCAGAAGGTGCGCGAAGCCGAACGCGACAAGCAGTTCGACGAATATAAGGACCGCATCGGCGAGATCATCAACGGCACCGTCAAGCGCGTCGAATACGGCAATGTGATCGTCGACCTCGGCAAGGGCGAAGGCATCATCCGCCGCGACGAAATGATCCCGCGCGAAGCCATGCGTCCGGGCGACCGCGTCCGCGCCTTCGTCTACGACGTGCGCCGCGAACAGCGCGGTCCGCAGATCTTCCTGTCGCGCACCCATCCGCAGTTCATGGTCAAGCTCTTCACCATGGAAGTGCCTGAGATCTACGACGGCATCATCGAGATCCGTTCGGTCGCCCGCGATCCGGGTTCCCGCGCCAAGATCGCCGTGATCTCCAACGATTCGTCGATCGATCCGGTCGGCGCCTGCGTCGGTATGCGCGGCTCCCGCGTCCAGGCCGTGGTCGGCGAGCTTCAGGGCGAAAAGATCGACATCATTCCCTGGTCGAACGATCCCGCCACCTTCATCGTCAACGCACTGCAGCCGGCGGAAGTCGCTAAGGTCGTGCTCGATGAAGACGCCGAGCGCATCGAAGTTGTGGTGCCGGACGAGCAGCTGTCGCTGGCCATCGGCCGCCGCGGCCAGAATGTCCGTCTCGCATCGCAGCTGACCGGCTGGGACATCGACATCATGACGGAGGCGGAAGAATCCGAGCGCCGTCAGAAGGAATTCAACGAACGCACCAAGCTGTTCATGGACGCCCTCGACGTCGACGAAATGGTCGGCCAGGTGCTCGCGTCGGAAGGCTTCGCGCAGGTCGAGGAACTCGCCTTCGTCGACTCCTCGGAAATCTCCTCGATCGATGGTTTCGACGACGAGACCGCGGAAGAGATCCAGAGCCGCGCTCGCGACTTCCTCGACCGTCTCGAAGCGGAAATGGACGCCAAGCGCCGTGAACTCGGAGTCGAGGACGAGCTCTACAAGATCGACGGTCTGAACGCGAGCATGCTGGTGGCGCTCGGCCAGGACGGCATCAAGACCATCGAGGACTTCGCCGGCTGCGCCGCCGACGACCTCGTCGGCTGGACGGAAAAGAAGAACGGCGAGACCAAGCGCTATGAAGGCTTGTTCTCGAAGCTCGACATTTCCCGCACCGACGCCGAGGCCATGATCGTCCAGGCGCGTCTCGCCGCCGGCTGGATCACCGAAGAAGATCTCGCTCGCGAGCAGGAAGCGCTCGCCGCCGAAAGCGGCGACGAAGGCGAAGACGACGCGGAAGAGCAGCTCGAAGGCTGAAGCCGAAGGAACGACAGCCGATGAAGGCCGACAGCGCCGAACAGGACGATGATTTCGTGAGCGAGCGCATGTGCCTCGTGACCCGCGAAACTCTGCCGGCCGAAGAGATGATAAGGTTCGTCGTCGCCCCTGACGGGGCGGTGACGCCGGATCTCAAGAAGACGCTGCCGGGACGCGGCTGTTCGATCAAGGCCGAGCGGGCGCTGGTGGAAAAGGCGGCGCGCAAAGGACTGTTTGCGCGCGCCTTCAAGAAAGAGGTCAAGGCGGGCCCGGAGCTCGCCGACCTTGTCGACCGTCTTCTCGTGACCCATATGACGGGCATGATGAACATGGCGCGAAAGTCAGGGAAATTCCTGTCGGGCGCCACGCGCGTGGACAACGCCGTACGCTCCGGCGAGGCGCTGGCCGTGTTTCACGCCACCGATGCGGCCGCCGACGGCGTGCGCAAAATCGCTCAGGCGCGCAAGGCCTGGGCATTGACGATGGAAGAAGAGGAGCCCCCGTCTTCCAGCTGCTTTCTTACCAGGAAATGCAGGAACTCTTGGGCGATAATGCATTTATCCACGCCGTAGCGCTTGCAGGGCAGGCCGGTGAGGGTGTAGTGAAGCGCGCGAAACTGCTCGATACCTATCGTGGCGGCAGTCGGCCTATTGCTTCAATCGAATGATGCCGCGATATCAGTAAGGCGAAGGGCGCCCGTGAACGCACGGTTATGCTCTGGAAAAACGGGACCGGAATGACGGACAACAACGACGACAAGACCCTCCATGTAACAGGCAAGAAGACTCTGACACTGAAACCGTCGGGCCTGAGCCAGGGAACGGTGCGCCAGGACATGGGTCGCGGGCGCACGAAGGCTGTTGTCGTGGAAACGCGCAAGCGCCGTCCCACGCGTCCTGAAGACGAAAAGCCCGTAACGCCCGTCGTTGCAGCCGCTCCCGCAGCGCCGCGCCCGCCGCAGCCGCAGGCCGCCGCGCAGCAACCCGCGCCGCGCATCCAGTCCGAGCCGCAGCGCCGTCCCGACCAGGGCCAGCAGCGCCGTCCGGACCAGAACAATCAGCAGCGTCGTCCCGACAATCAGCAACGCCGTCCCGATCAGGGCCGCCCGCAGCAGCGCACCGGCAATGTGTTGAAGGATCTGTCTCCGGGCGAGATCGAAGCACGCCGTCGCGCGCTCGCCGAGGCCGCAGTCCGCGACGCCGAGGAAGCGCGCCAGCGGGCCGAAGAAACCGCGCGTCGTGAAAAGGCCCTGGCTGAAGAAGCGGCGCGCCGCGCCGTCGAAGACGCCGAACGCGCCAAGATCGAAGCCGAACGCGCCGTCGAGGAAGCCAAGGCTCCGCCCGCCGCCGACGTCGCCGCTCCGGCGCAGCCGGCCCCGGTGGTCGCCCAGCCGTCTGCCGAACAGCCCCGTCGTGCGGACGCCGCTCCGCAGGTCCGTCGTCCCGACAGCCGCGCTCCGGCCGCCGCGCAACCCGCTGCGCCCGCCAAGACGCCGACTGGTCCCGCTCGCGGCCCGGCCGGTCGTGGTCGCCCGCAGGATGACGAAGAAGAACGTCGTGGCGGTCCCGCTCGCGGTAAGGTCGCCTCGCGCGTCGAGGCGCCGAAGCCGACCCGCAAGGTCGAAGACAACAGGCGCGCCCCGGCGAAGGTCGTCGTGACGGGAGACGACGACGACGGTTCGCAGCGCGGACGCTCGCTGTCGGCCATGCGCCGCCGGCAGGAGAAGTTCCGCCGCAGCCAGATGCAGGAAACCCGTGAAAAGGTGATGCGCGAAGTGATCCTGCCCGAGACGATCTCCATCCAGGAACTGTCTCAGCGCATGTCCGAGCGTTCGGTCGACGTCATCAAGTTCCTGATGAAGGAAGGCCAGATGCTCAAGCCTGGCGACATCATCGACGCCGACCTGGCGGAACTGATCGCCGTCGAATTCGGCCACACCGTCAAGCGCGTCTCCGAATCCGACGTCGAGACCGGCATTTTCAACCGCGAGGACGACGAAGGCGAAATGCTGCCGCGCGCTCCGGTGGTCACCATCATGGGCCATGTCGACCACGGCAAGACCTCGCTGCTCGACGCCATCCGCAACGCCAATGTCGTCTCCGGCGAAGCCGGCGGCATCACGCAGCACATCGGCGCCTATCAGGTCGAGAAGAATGGTCACAAGATCACATTCATCGACACGCCCGGCCACGCCGCCTTCACGGCGATGCGCGCCCGCGGCGCCCAGGTGACCGACATTGCGGTTCTGGTGGTTGCGGCAGACGACAGCGTCATGCCGCAGACGATCGAATCCATCAATCACGCCAAGGCGGCCGGTGTTCCGATCGTCGTGGCGATCAACAAGATCGACAAGCCGACTGCGAACGCCCAGAAGGTGCGCACCGAACTGCTTCAGCACGAAGTCTTCGTGGAAAGCATGGGCGGTGAAGTGCTCGATGTCGAAGTGTCGGCCAAGACCGGCCTCAACCTCGATAAGCTTCTCGAAGCCATCCTGCTGCAGGCCGAAATCCTCGACCTCAAGGCCAATCCGAACCGGACGGCCGAAGGCTCGGTGGTGGAAGCCAAGCTCGATCGCGGTCGCGGCTCCGTCGCAACCGTTCTCGTACAGAAGGGCACCCTGAAGCCCGGCCAGATCATCGTCGCCGGCGACCAGTGGGGCCGTGTGCGCGCGCTCGTCAACGATCGCGGCGATCACATCAAGGACGCCGGTCCGGCCATGCCGGTCGAAATTCTCGGTCTTCAGGGCACGCCCCAGGCCGGCGACAAGTTCGCCGTGGTCGAGAACGAAAGCCGCGCCCGCGAGATTGCCGAATATCGCCAGCGTCTGACGCGTGAAAAGGCTGTGGCCCGCCATGCCGGCCAGCGCGGTTCGCTCGAACAGATGATGACGCAGCTGACCGCCGCCGGCGTTAAGGAATTCCCGCTCGTGATCAAGGGCGACGTGCAGGGCTCCATCGAAGCCATTGCCGGCGCGCTGGACAAGATCTCGACCGACGAAGTCAGGGCCCGGATCGTTCATTCCGGCGCCGGCGCCATCACGGAATCGGATATTTCGCTCGCCGAAGCATCCAACGCCGCGATCATCGGCTTCAACGTCCGCGCCAATCCTCAGGCGCGCGACGCTGCGGAACGCGCCGGCATCGAGATCCGCTACTACAACATCATCTACGACCTGACCGACGACGTGAAGGCGGCCATGTCCGGCCTGTTGTCGCCGGAACGCCGCGAAACCTTCCTCGGCTATGCGACGATCAAGGAGGTGTTCAACATCACCAAGGTCGGCAAGGTCGCAGGCTGCCAGGTCACCGAAGGCAAGGTGGAGCGCGGCGTGGGCGTTCGCTTGCTGCGCGACAACGTGGTCATCCACGAAGGCAAGCTCAAGACCCTCAAGCGCTTCAAGGACGAAGTCTCCGAAGTGCAGGTCGGTCAGGAATGCGGCATGGCCTTCGAGAACTACGAAGACATCCGCGCGGGCGACGTCATCGAATGCTTCCGCGTCGAGCACATCACCCGCACGCTGTAACAGGCGTCGGTCAGAAACAATCAATGGCGGCTTCGGCCGCCATTTCTATTTGTGCAGAGCGCCTTATCGAGGGTCGAACTGACGGCGTCTGCGTTTTCCTCGACCGCCTCCCGGCCGCTGCACTGCAAGATCTTGCAATCCCGGCGCAAGCCTCGCGCGATGCAAGAGGGGTAATGTCTCTCTTGCGGCGTCTGGCGCCTGGAACATGATGATCCACCCCTATCAATGCCTGACGCCGCCAATTCATCGTTCAGGGGAAATCATCAATGCGTTACCAGGCTTGGCAACGGGTATTATCGGCTTCGTTCGAACGCCAGCCGAATGAGCATGCGGACGTCATCCTGTCTTCGGGCAACCGCTTGTCCTCGACGCGGGCGCCCCGCCTCAATCTCTTCACGGTCGGCGTCGCCACCGCATTCGGCCTTGCCATCGGGGCCGCGCTGGAGGCCTACAGGCGCTTCATCCTGCCGGACCTCGTCGGCCTGGACTCGGTGCCGCCCCTATCCGTCATCCTGCTGCAACTTCTGCCATTCCTCCTGTTGATTTCCGCCCTCATCCTGGGTCGCGCCTATTATCTCGAAGGCTTGAAGAAGCTTTCGCTCGCTTCGGAGATCGCCCCCGGGCGCCTTCATCGATATCGACGTCTACGAGACCGGCGTCGAGACGTCGTCCGGCGAAACCACTATATGGATGCCCTGGACCTCGATCCGCGAGATCAATGTCGGCAAGAAACGGATCGAACTGGTCGGTGACGGCTTCACCGCCTACTTCCCGGAACGAGCCTTTTCCGACAAGGCCGCCTATAGCGACGCCCTGCTGACATTTTCCAAGCTGCACCGGGCCGCCCGAAAGGCGTCGGACCAGCGCCTGGAGCCCGCTTTCGATCTTGCGCCGGCCGAATAAGCGCCAGGCAGCGCCCGCCGCCCAACCTAAACAGACTGCCTGCCTTGACGTTCAGCGATAAAAGGTTCATTGGACCCAGCTTGTAAGAAGTGGCGACCAAGATCGCCCGCTAGCCGGAAACACCATGACCAAAGCCACCACCTCGGCTCCCTCGCAAAGAATGTTGCGAGTGGGCGAACAAGTCCGTTCCGCTCTGACGCAGATTCTCCAGCGCGGAGATGTTCTGGATCCCGTGATCGACGGCGCGGTCGTCTCGATCACCGAAGTCCGCATGTCGCCGGATCTCAAGATCGCCACGGCCTATGTCGCGCCGCTCGGCGCCGCGAGCCACGACGCCGTCGTCGCCGCACTCAATCGCAACGCTCGCTTCATTCGCGGCAAACTGTCGCCAGCGCTCCGCCAGATGAAATATATGCCGGAAGTCCGTTTCCGCGACGACACCAGTTTCGAGAACTTCCGCAAGATCGACGAACTGCTGAAATCGCCCGAGGTCGCCCGCGATCTCGATCGTGACGACGCCGACGCAGACGAGTAAGCCTTCCATGTCCAAGCCCAGAAAGCCCAAAGGTCGGCCGATTTCCGGCTGGCTCATTCTCGACAAGCCGGTGGATTTCGGCTCGACCGAAGCGGTCTCCAAGATCAAGTGGTTGTTCAAAGCCCAGAAGGCGGGGCATGCCGGCACGCTCGATCCGCTGGCGTCGGGCATGCTGCCCATCGCTCTCGGCGACGCCACGAAGACCGTGCCTTACGTGATGGATGGCCGCAAGATTTATGAGTTCACCGTCGCCTGGGGTGAGGAGCGAACGACCGACGATCTCGAAGGAGAGGTTTCGAAGACCTCCGACAACCGCCCCGGCGAATCCGACATACGGGAGCGTCTTGCGCATTACACCGGCGTCATCGAGCAGATCCCGCCGCAATTCTCGGCCATCAAGATTGCCGGGGAGCGGGCCTATGATCTGGCCCGCGACGGCGAAATCGTGGATATTCCGGCCCGGGAGGTCGAGATCCACCGCCTCACTTTGTTGAAGGCCGAGACGGATCGCGCCTATTTCGAAGTCGAATGCGGCAAGGGCACCTATGTGCGGTCCCTCGCCCGCGATCTCGGCCGCGACCTCGGCTGCTACGGCCATATTTCGGAATTGCGTCGCACCTATGTCGCCCCTTTCGACGAAGACAAGATGACGCCGTTGGCCGACCTCGTCGCGCTCGAGGAAATCGAGGATATGGACGAACGGCTCGCGGCTCTCGACGCCTATCTCATCGACACGGCCGAGGCGCTTGCCGCCCTTCCCCACCTTCCCGTCAACGAGGATCAGGCGCGGCGCATCAAGTCCGGCAACCCCATCATTCTGCGCGGGCGCGATGCGCCGCTCCCCGCCCCCGAGGCCTACGCCACGATCAAGGGCGAATTGCTGGCCATCGGGGCGATCGAAGAAGGCGAGTTCAGGCCCAAGCGCGTGTTCGGCTGAGAACAGATGCAGATCGAGGGGCCGCGCGAGCGGCTCTTCCTTTTGTGACGTTTTCGTTTATACGCCGCGCAGGTTTGGGGAACTCCCGCTCCTGTTCACTGGCCAATGCTGGACGACATCCCGGCTTTGGGCGTCTTTCAAATCCAAAAAATGAAAGGATTTACCGATGTCGATCACTGCTGAGCGCAAGGCCGCCCTCATCAAGGAATACGCCACCAAGGAAGGCGACACCGGCTCTCCGGAAGTCCAGGTCGCGATCCTCACCGAGCGCATCAACAACCTGACCGAACACTTCAAGGGCCACAAGAAGGACAACCACTCTCGTCGTGGCCTTCTGACCCTGGTTTCCAGCCGCCGTTCGCTTCTCGACTACCTCAAGAAGAAGGACGCGGCCCGTTATCAGAAGCTGATTTCGGCCCTCGGCATTCGCCGCTAAGACTACCGGCGGGAGGCGCAAGCCTTCCGCCGTCTGCTTTTCCGGCCAGAAGCCGGAGCCACCGGGCGCAGATAGGCTGTCGCCCGGCACACTCACCGCCCATCATGGGGCAGGATTGCAGTCGGTTTCGCTCCATCGGGAAACCCGCCGCTGTCTTGCCCGTGATGTGCACTACTGGCGTCCCGCCGCGCAAGCCGCGAAAGGCCGCACACACGAAGGACCAACTATGTTCGAAACCCACAAGGTCGAAATCGAATGGGCAGGCCGCCCGCTGATCCTGGAAACGGGCAAGATCGCTCGCCAGGCTGACGGCGCCGTGCTCGCCACCTATGGCGAAACCGTCGTTCTCGCCACCGTCGTGTCCGCCAAGGAACCGAAGCCCGGCCAGGACTTCTTCCCGCTGACCGTGAACTATCAGGAAAAGACCTATGCCGCCGGCAAGATCCCGGGCGGTTACTTCAAGCGCGAGGGACGTCCGAGCGAAAACGAAACGCTCGTTTCCCGCTTGATCGATCGTCCGATCCGTCCGCTGTTCGCCGAGGGCTACAAGAACGACACCCAGGTCGTCGTCACGGTGATGCAGCATGACCTCGAAAACAATCCGGATGTGCTCGCTATGGTCGCGACCTCGGCGGCCCTGACGCTGTCGGGCGTTCCCTTCATGGGTCCGGTCGGCGGCGCCCGCGTCGGCTACATCAACGGCGAATATGTTCTGAACCCGCATCTCGACGAGATGGACGAAAGCGCGCTCGACCTCGTGGTCGCCGGCACGTCCGACGCCGTGCTGATGGTGGAATCGGAAGCCAAGGAACTCAACGAAGAGATCATGCTCGGCGCGGTCATGTTCGGCCATCGCGGTTTCCAGCCGGTGATCGACGCGATCATCTCGCTTGCGGAAGCCGCCGCCAAGGAGCCGCGTGATTTTACCGCTCCGGATCATTCCGCTCTCGAAGCCGAAATGCTCAAGCTGGTGGAAGACGAACTGCGCGCCGCCTACAAGAACACCGAAAAGGCCGTTCGCTACAGCGCCGTCGACGCCGTCAAGGCCAAGGTCAAGGCGCATTTCGTCGACGCCGAAGGCGCCAGCACCTACACGTCCGACGTCATCGGCTCCGTGTTCAAGGAGCTGCAGGCCAAGATCGTCCGCTGGAACATCCTCGACACCAAGAGCCGCATCGACGGCCGCGACCTGGAAACCGTTCGTCCGATCGTGTCTGAAGTCGGCATTTTGCCGCGCACCCATGGTTCGGCGCTGTTCACCCGCGGTGAAACGCAGGCGATCGTCGTCGCCACGCTCGGCACAGGCGAAGACGAGCAGTATGTCGATTCCCTGACCGGCATGTACAAGGAACGCTTCCTGCTGCACTACAACTTCCCTCCCTACTCGGTTGGCGAAACCGGCCGCATGGGTTCGCCCGGCCGCCGCGAAATCGGCCATGGCAAGCTCGCCTGGCGCGCCATTCGCCCGATGCTGCCGACGGCTGAGCAGTTCCCCTACACGCTGCGCGTGGTCTCCGAAATCACCGAGTCGAACGGCTCGTCCTCGATGGCCACGGTATGCGGCACCTCGCTCGCGCTGATGGACGCCGGCGTTCCCTTGGCGAAGCCGGTCGCCGGCATCGCCATGGGCCTCATCCTCGAAGGCGACCGCTTTGCGGTTCTCTCCGACATCCTCGGCGACGAAGACCACCTCGGCGACATGGACTTCAAGGTCGCCGGCACCGCCGACGGCATCACCTCGCTGCAGATGGACATTAAGATCGCCGGCATCACCGAGGAGATCATGAAGGTCGCTCTCGGCCAGGCTCAGGGCGGCCGCAAGCATATTCTCGGCGAGATGGCCAACGCCATTTCCGAGAGCCGCGGCCAGCTCGGCGAATTTGCTCCACGCATCGAAACGATGAGCATCCCGGTCGACAAGATCCGCGAAGTCATCGGCACGGGCGGCAAGGTGATCCGCGAGATCGTCGAAAAGACCGGCGCGAAGATCAATATCGAAGACGACGGCACGATCAAGATCGCCTCCGCTTCGGGTAAGGAAATCGAAGCGGCCCGCAAGTGGATCCATTCGATCGTCGCCGAACCGGAAGTGGGTCAGATCTATGAAGGCACGGTCGTCAAGATCGCCGATTTCGGCGCCTTCGTGAACTTCTTCGGTCCGCGCGACGGTCTCGTCCACATTTCGCAGCTCGCCTCCGAACGCGTCGCCAAGACCGGCGACGTGGTCAAGGAAGGTCAGAAGGTCTGGGTCAAGCTGCTCGGCTTCGACGAGCGCGGCAAAGTGCGCCTGTCCATGAAGGTCGTCGACCAGACGACCGGCAAGGAAGTCGCCGCCGAGAAGAAGAAGGACGGCGAAGACGCCGAATAAGCGTCTCTGTCCCTCATGACTTTGGGCGCGGGCTTCGTCTCGCGCCCTTTTGCTATCTATCATCGCGGCGAACCTGCGCGCAGGCGCGAGCGTGAAGCCCCGGAGGCCAGACACCCACATGACAAGAGACGCCGTCAAAACCCTTTTCCACCCCTTCGTGATCGACATGTTGACGCCGCCGATCGATGGCGAACGCACGCTCTTCCTCGGCGCCGAGACCGGCTACGACCTGCCCGAGGGCTTCTGCCCCGATATCCTCGCCGTCCAGCCCTTCAAGCCGCTGTACGAGGCGCTGAAGCGTCGAGGCGTCAATGTTCAGGCGGAAGTCGAGGGCGATGGCTACGACTACGTCCTGATCCTGATGAGCCGGCATCGCGGAGCCAACGAGAACTCTGTCGTGGATGCGCTCCGTCGATCCAATCCCGGTGCGCGCATCGTGCTCGCCGGGGCCAAGGAAGACGGCTCGCAATCGCTGCGCAAGCGGCTGAATGGGCTCGGCGTCGAGACCGAACATCTGGCCAAGCATCACGCCCAGGCTTTCTGGTTCACGCGGCCCGACGACATAGCGCCGCTGGCCGCAGCCTTGTCGACGCCGGACGTGGTGGTCGAGGGCAAATTCGTGACCGCGCCCGGCATGTTCTCGCATGCGGAAGTCGACGCCGGATCGCGCTTCCTGGCCCGCTACCTGCCGGAAGGCTATCGCAAGGCGGTCGCCGATTTCGGCGCCGGCTGGGGCTATCTGTCGGATGCGCTGCTGCAGAAATCGCCCGGCGTCGAGCGGGTCGATCTCTATGAGGCGGACTTCGCATCGCTGGCGGCCGCCCGGCGCAACCTGACCGCCGTCGGTTCCGCTTCCAATGTGCGTTTCTTCTGGCACGACCTAGCGCGGGAAGAGGTCAAGCATCACTACGATCTCATCATCATGAACCCGCCCTTCCACGAAGGGCATGCGACCGAACCTGGTCTGGGCCAGACCTTCATCAAGACCGCCGCCAAGGCGCTGAAGGGGGCGGCGAGTTGCTGCTCGTCGCAAATCGCGGCCTGCCCTACGAATCACTACTCGCCGAACTCTTCAAGAGCTCGGAAGAAGTGGCGCGCAACGCCCGATACAAGGTTCTGAAAGCGCGTCGTTAGGCGCGGCGGGCGGGGTCTGTCCACAGGCCTCTCCTCGCCTATCTGAGAGAAACCCTGGCGGGCGCTGAATCGGCAGCGCCCGTTTTCGTTGGTAAATAAATACATCTAATTGATTTATATATTTGTTTTGCGCGTCCTCGAAAAATCACACATGGACAGGATCAGTAACTTAGGATATTCTCATCTTACGCCAATAAATTAGCAGAACGCGCCATGTATCGGGGATCTCGCACCGAAGTGGATAAATATTCAGCGCCGTCCGGCCTCGCATCGTCGATCGGGGCAACGGCGGCCGAGTATGGCATCGACATCGTGCCGATCTGCAAAGCGCTCGAACTCGATCCCAACTCGTTCACCGATCTGACCGGCCGCGTCAGCATCGACCGAATGTGCCGCCTTCTGGAAACCTGCGCGCTTCTCGCTCACGATGAGGCGTTCGGGCTCAAGGCCACTGACAAGTTTGTGCCGGGCTCGACCGGTCCATATGGTTACGGCCTGATGATGGCGCCGACGGCGCTGGATTTCTTTCGCTTCATGGGCGCGCATCAGCAGTTCATCGCCGACACATCCTATTGTCGTTTCGTCGTCGACCGCACCTGCGCGGAGCTCACTTATACATTCTCGCCGCTGATCGTGAAGCGCGATCAGTATGTCGATTTGGGCCTGGCGCTGGTGCTGCAACGGCTGCGCACTTTTCTCGGACCGCAAACGGATTTGGTCGAAGTCGGGCTGGAGCGAAATAAACCTTCCGATCCGTCGCTTTATCGGGAAAAAATGTCCCGGAAAGTGGTGTTTGGACAGAGAATGAACTGGCTGCGTCTTCCGGCCGAGCTGTTTGATTTCCGTAATCCTTACGGCGACGAGAAGCTTTTCAGGTTGATGGATCTGCAGTGCCGCAGCCTTCGTCCGGAGCGCAGCGACACATTGAGCTTTCGTGACGAGCTCAAGGAATTCATCCTGTCGCGGGTCACGGACAATGCGATCGGCCTTGCCGAAGCCGCCGGTTATTTCCGCGTCTCCGAGCGAACGCTGCAACGCCGACTGGCGGAAGCGGGCACCAGCATCCATGATCTCCGCGACGAAGTGCGCAGGGAATTGGCGGAGCGGCTCCTGTCGCATACCGAGCTGAGCGCCGGGGAAATCGCGCATCGTCTCGGCTACTCCGCGCCGAGCGCCTTTTCGCGGTCGACGGTTCGCTGGTTCGGACAGACGCCTCGAGACTACCGGAAACACCAGGCCGGCAACGCCTGAGGTTAGACCCGAAGAGCCTAATCCGTCGGCAAAAGCTCAAAATAATGGCGCGCGCAGTCAATGAATTCCGCCGCGTCTTGAATTAGGACAGCCCGTATCGAAACGGGACGCTTACACTCCACCGACAAGACGAACGTTTCCAGCTGCCGAGCCCAGCTCGTCCAGCGCCGCATTGGGGAGGAATTAAAACAGACCAAGTAGATGGTAGAGTTATGAACAATCAAAACCGCGCATTGTCGATGCGCAGCACGCCTGATCTGAGTGACGCCGAACTGAATATTCTGCGTCTTGCCGCGAATGGCTACAATACCAACCGCATCGCCGAAGAGATCGGTCTGGAGTTCGAGCGAGTAAAGGCTGCGATGCAGTCGGCTCAATTCAAGCTCGGCGCCAAGAACGGCCTGCAGGCCGTCAGTATCGCCATCCGGTGCGGATATATCGGGATGGAGCGCCGTTAGCTCGATAACTGTCATCCCGTTGGCGTCGTGGGCGCCTTCCCATCGTCGCATCCACTCCTCCGGACTGCGACAGGAATGGTCCGAAGGCGGCGGACCGCCCACGCGTCCATAAAGAACCCGGCTCGCGCCTCCCGGCGGGCCGGGTTTCTTTGAACCCTGCAGACTCTCGAGACCCGCCTGCGGATCAGGATTCCTGATCGGCGCTTCGCAACTGTTCCAGCACCGGCATCGAGGTGATGTTGTAGCCGGAATCCACATAGTGGATCTCACCGGTCACACCCGTCGACAGGTCCGAAAGAAGATACAGCGCAGAACCGCCGATCTCGTCGATCGTGACGGTGCGGCGCAGCGGCGAATGCTTCTGCTGCCAGCTATACATGGCGCGGGAGTCGGAAATGCCGGCGCCGGCCAGCGTGCGCACGGGACCTGCCGAAATAGCGTTCACGCGAATGCCGCGCGGACCATAATCATTGGCGAGATAGCGAACGGACGCTTCCAGCCCTGCCTTGGCGACGCCCATCACATTGTAATTGGGCATGACGCGGGTGGAGCCGCCATAAGTCAGCGTCAGCATCGAGCCGCCGTCATTCATCATCTCGGCCGCCCGGCGAGCGATCTCCGTGAAGGAGAAGCAGGAGATGACCATGGTGCGCACGAAATTCTCGCGCGTGGTGTTGGCGTAGAGACCCTTGAGCTCCGACTTGTCGGAAAAGCCGATGGCGTGGACGATGAAATCCAGCTTGCCCCAGCGCTCGGCCAGCGCGTCGAACACGGCATCCACCGAGGCGACATTCTCGACATCGCATTCGAGCAGGAAATCGGAACCGATCTCCGCCGCAAGCGGACGGACGCGCTTGCCCAACGCCTCGCCCTGGAAGGTGAAGGCCAGTTCGGCGCCCTGGGCTGCCAGCGCCTTGGAAATGCCCCAGGCGATGGAGTGATTGTTGGCGACCCCCATGATGAGGCCGCGCTTGCCCTGCATGATCCCCGTCATCGCACTCATCCGTCGAAGCGTTCGAAAACGAGCGTGGCGTTGGTGCCGCCGAAGCCGAAGGAGTTCGACAGCGCCGTATCGATCTTGGCGTCGTCGATGCGGCTGCGCACGATCGGCATGCCTTCGAACTCCGGATCCAGCGTCTCGATATGAGCGCTTTCGCCGATGAAGCGGTTCTGCATCATCAGGATCGAATAGATGGCTTCCTGCACGCCGGCGGCGCCGAGAGAATGGCCGGTCAGCGACTTGGTGGACTGGATATGCGGGGCGTCGGCGCCGAACACTTCGCGGATCGCGCCGATTTCCTTGCTGTCGCCCACCGGCGTCGAGGTGCCATGGGTGTTGATGTAATCGACCTTGTTCTTCACGGTCGACAGCGCCTGGCGCATGCAGCGGATCGCGCCCTCGCCCGACGGAGCCACCATGTCGTAACCGTCCGAAGTCGCGCCATAGCCGGTCAGTTCGCAATAGATCTTCGCGCCGCGCGCCTTGGCGTGCTCCAGCTCTTCGAGGATCAGCACGCCCGCGCCGCCGGCGATGACGAAGCCGTCGCGATTGGCGTCGTAAGCGCGCGAGGCCACATCCGGCGTCTCGTTGAATTTGGACGACATCGCGCCCATGGCGTCGAACAGGTTGGACATCGACCAGTCGAGATCTTCGTGGCCGCCGGCGAACATCACGTCCTGCTTGCCCCACTGGATCATTTCGGCGGCGTTGCCGATGCAATGCGCAGACGTCGAGCAAGCCGAGGAAATCGAATAGTTGACGCCGTGAATCTTGAACCAGGTCGCCAGCGTGGCCGACGCCGTGGACGACATAGCCTTGGGCACCGCGAAGGGGCCGACGCGCTTGGGACTGTTGTTGTTGCGGGTGATGTCGGCGGCCTCGACGATCTGCTTGGTCGAAGGGCCGCCGGAGCCCATGATGATGCCCGTGCGCTCGTTATTGCCGATGTCGCCTTCTTCCAGGCCGGAATCGGCGATGGCCTGCAGCATGGCGACATGGTTCCACTGGCCGCCGGTCGACAGGAAGCGGGTGGCGCGGCGGTCGACCATGCCGGTCAGGTCGATCTTGGGTGCGCCCCAGACCTGGCACTTGAAACCATGTTCGGCGAAGTCGGGCGCATGAGTGATGCCGGACTTGGCGTTGCGCAGGAGTCGGTGACCTCAGCGGCGTTGCTGCCGAT
Organism: Rhizobium sp. G21; assembly: GCF_014158035.1. Lineage (GTDB taxonomy): Bacteria > Pseudomonadota > Alphaproteobacteria > Rhizobiales > Rhizobiaceae > Rhizobium_E. Next base: position 1,877,066 of record NZ_JACFXW010000001.1, read on the forward strand.
GGACGACACGATTCCCAGACCTGTGACGACGACACGTCTCATGATTTCAAACCTTCATCTATTGGTCATGGAGCCGGAGCGAGGAATTCGCTCAGGCCGCTTTTTCCTGGAAGAGACCCACGCGCAGGTCGCTCGCCTTGTAGATCACTTCGCCATCGGCCTTCATCCAGCCGTCGGCGATGCCGAGCACGAGACGGCCGCGCATGACGCGCTTGAAGTCGATGCCGTATTCCACCAGCTTGGTCTTAGGCGTCACCATGCCGGTGAACTTCACTTCGCCGGTGGAAATGGCGCGGCCCTTGCCGGGCTCGCCGAGCCAGCCGAGATAAAAGCCGGTCAGCTGCCACATGGCGTCGAGACCCAGGCAACCCGGCATGACGGGATCGCCCTCGAAATGGCAGGGGAAGAACCAGAGATCCGGCGTGATGTCGAATTCGGCGCGAATGAAGCCCTTGTCGTTGGGTCCACCGGTTTCGGAAATCTCGGTGATGCGATGAAACATCAGCATCGGGGGCAAGGGCAGCTGCGCATTGCCGGGCCCGAACATCTCGCCATGCGAGCAGGTGAGAATTTCCTCATAGGTGTAGCTGGACTTCTGAACGGCCATTAACGGCAATCCCCCTTGTGTATTTCCATGTCTTGGTCGCCGGGGCGACGAACGCCCGGGCGGATCTTGCTGCCGCCAATATAGGAAGAGAGGATAAAAAGCCAACCCAAAACACGGCTTTCCCGAGCGCGGCAGGGGCTTGAGGCCCGAATCCTGTTGAAAGCAGCGCAGCGAGAGGCTATATCGTTGACCAAAATAGTCTAAATATAGGCGGCTCGCGGAGCAGGCATTGATGGTCATGGAAGCTAAGACGATGACGGAAGCGAAATTGCGGGAGGCGGGGCTTCGGCCGACGCGGCAACGCGTCGCGCTCGCCGCCTCGCTGCTCTACGCCAAGGGCGACCGCCACCTGACCGTCGAGGAATTGCATGCCGAAGCCCAGGACGCCGGCATCGACGTGTCTCTGGCCACCGTCTACAACACGCTGCACCAGTTCACCGAAGCGCGCATGATCCGCGTGCTCGCCGTGGAAGGCAGCCGCACCTATTTCGACACCAATGTCTCCGACCACCATCACTTCTTCGTGGAAGGGCGCAACGAGGTGCTCGACATTCCGCAGAACAACATTTCCATCAACAATCTGCCGGCCCCGCCGGAGGGAATGGAAATCGCGCATGTGGACGTTGTGATTCGCCTTCGCGAGAAGACGAGAGCCTGACAGTCGGAATATCTCGGATACCAAAGCCGCCGTTTCCGGCGGCTTCGTCGTTTCTACAGGATATCGTTTGGGTTTCTGCCTGGCCGCGCTCTGTATACCGGGAAGGTCCAGCCGAAAATCAATGCGCCGCCGCGAATGACCAGGCATGTGGCCATCGCCGCGGCAAAACAGCTGAGTTGACTCATCCCCAGCGCCGAAGCTCCGGTAAACACCGCCGCGCCCGCCAAGGCCGCCGAAATGTAGATTTCCGGGCGCAACAGTACGGAGGGCTCGCCGGCGACGATATCGCGGAGCACGCCGCCGAACGCCGAGGTCAACATGCCCGTGACGATGGCCACGACGGGCGAGCCGGTGGCCGCCAACCCTTTGGCCGCGCCGAGCGCCGCATAGGCCGACAGCCCGATGGCGTCGAGCCAGAGCAACAGCTTGTAACGGCTTTCCAGAAGATGGGCGGTGAAATAGACGAGGATGCCCGACCCCAGGCAGACCAGCATGTAATTGGGATTTCTCACCCAGAACACCGGCAACTGACCGAGGATGACGTCGCGAAACGTGCCGCCGCCGATGCCGGTCAGCGCCGCCAGGAAAATGAACCCGACGATGTCGAGCTGCTTGCGGCTCGCCGACAGCGCGCCGGTGGCGGCAAACACCGCAATCGCCAGGTAATCGAGAAATTCAAGAATCGACATCGTCGCGCTCCCCGTCTCATCAGGCGCTTCTCATGCGCGATGTCAATTGCTTCGCGCAAGGCCGATATTGTCTGATGGCGCAGCCGAGCCGAGGAGATCTCAAGAATGGCGAGAACGGGACTATTCAACATCGCACGGCCTTTAGCCCTGGTCGCCGCTCTGTCGAGCGGCCCGATGACTGCCGTCGCCGATGAAGCGGACGCCGTGCGCGATCGCGAGCGGCAGGATTATGCCGTGTCCTGCCAAAGCGTGAAATTCATGCCCGAGGCGATCTGGACGGGCGACGTCAACAAGGATGGACTGACAGACGCCGTGGTCAAATCCTCGGCGATCGCCTGCGACAATAGCATCGGCGTCGAGTGCAACACGCTCGGTTGCCCGATCCGAATCTATGTCCAGACCGATGATGGACGGATGGCCTATATCGGCCAGGTCCGCGGCTTCGGCTACGAAGTCAGCTATCGCTACGGCATCCGCATTCTGGAATTCCGCATCGCCGGCAATCGCTGCCAGAAGGTCAACGCCGCAAAGTGCCTGATGGTGGCCCGCATCGACGGCCGCAAGCTGGTGACACTATCGACCGAATAAATCACCGCTCACGAGGGCTGTAGCCGCGGGCTTGATCCGCCCAGCTTGGCGCGCATGATGGCGAGCCATTCGCGCAGCGCCGTCGCGGTCAGTTGCGCATTCAGCGTCGGCTGGGTGAAATCGAGACCGAGGGCCACGCGGCCGCTGGAGCGGTAATCGCTCGGCCAGGGCGTAACGGTCACGCCCTGCGCCTCGAAAAACGAAACCGCGCGCGGCATGTGATAGGCGGACGTGATCAACAGACAGGACGACAGGCCGTCGCGCGCGAGCAGCGTCTTGGTGAAAGCGACATTCTCGGCGGTGTTGCGGGATGCGTCTTCGCGGACAAGACGGCTGGGATCGACGCCCATGGCCGCGAAAAAGGCCGGCGCGAGCTCGGCGTCGCCGGCGTAGTCGCCAGAAAAGGACCCGTCGCCGCCGGACACCAGGATTTTCGCCTCTGGACGCAGACGCGCGATGCGGGCCGCTTCGATGAAACGGTCGGCGGACTGGTTCATCTCCATGCCGCCGCGGCCGGCGGTCACTTCCAGGTCGAAGGCGCCGCCCAGCACGATCATGCAGGCGAGCGGCTCGGGCAGGTCCGGTCGCAGATAGACGGCTTCCAGACGCTGGAGCGCCCAGGCGCCGGTAGAGGTGAACAGCGTGACGAACATGATGCCGGCCGCGATCGAGGTAAGCGCGAAAGCCAGCCAGCGCCGCCCGAAAGCAAGGGCGGCGATGGCGAGGAGCTTAAACAGGAACGCGAGAGACAGGGGTTGGGCGACGAGCCAAAGGATCTTTCCCGCAACGAACATCCCGTCTCCCTTTCATTCCGTCAGGCGCGGCCGAAATTCGGCTCTGAAGCCGGCGCCGATTTCCGCCGGAGATAGCCGATGCCGAGGCGATCGCAACGCCGCCGCCGATGATGGCGAGCGCGAGCAGCGGCCGATAGGCGAACCAGCCGATCGCGATCACGGTGGGACCGACGATCAAGGTGAGGATGAGCGCGATCACACCGGTGCCGAAGCCGACGATAGACCCCAAGAACGGCAGGATGTCGGCGATGATGCTGAACAGGCCGAACAGCAGATTGAATCCGATCAACAGACCGATCATGCCGGCAGCCCGGATGATCCAGGTGATGATGGTGTTTTCAGTCTGGGCATGATCGAACATCGCCGCCGCGTCCTGGCGGCCGGCCTCGCTCAGGAAGATCTCACGACCGTTCGAGGTGGTGTAGGGCAGGATCTCGTCACCTTGCTGGCGTCCCACGAAACTCGCCTCCTTGAGATCGATGCGCTCGAAGGTGACCCGCATGTCGCCGACTTGCGGGGAAGTCGCGGAATTGCCGACATAAAGGCCGCCCTGGTTGAGCTTGACGGGACGGCTGGTGGCGATATTGGCGCCGATGCGCTCGGCGTCTTCCGCCGTCAGCGCCATCTTCGTGTTGTCGCCGAGATTGGCCGCCTCGTCGCCGGTGATCCGGAAGGCGCCCAGGCCCGCCTGATCGACGACGGAGCGGGCTCCGTCCACGGCGAAGGGCGGGTTTTCGTGACCGGACACCTTGAAGTCGGAGGAATCGACCGACGAACCCTTCCATTCCTTTTCATAGGAATAGGTCGTGGTGGTGGTCTCGCTGCCGCCGACACTCTTTTCCGACTTTGACTCGGATTTTTCCACCCATTGATACATTTCCACCTGGCGGGCGACGCCCACCGCCCCCGGCGCGGAAATGCCGAAATCGGGGTCTTCGACGGTGGATTGCACCGACACTGGCCCTGAAACATGGATGAGCTTGCCGTCATTGGCGCTGTCGATGCTGTTGGCGTCGATGGACACCACCAGCCCGGCGCCTTCGACCAGCGCGCGATAGGTGTTGATCGCCCTGCCCTCGTTGGTGAACAGGAAATAGATGGACACAAGGATGACGATGACGCCGATCAGGGTGCCGATCACACCGTTTTTCAGACGTGTGAACCACGACGTGGTGGTAGTTTCCGTATAGCTCATGACTTTCCCCATATGAAGCCGCCCGTGCCGATCGTTCGGCGCTTTGCCGAAACGTGTGTGGCGCTTCGATTATTCTGCCTTGCGCCAAGCTTACGGGATTCCCGTCTCTCAGGCGTTGCCTGAACGAATCCTATTGCAAACCACAAAAAGAGTTTCAAATAGAGATTCACTTTCTTTTTTGGGGACATCAGTAAATGGGCACGCAAATCGACCGATGGGTCGCCGTGATCAACGGCTTCTTCACCCGCTGGCACGGCGTCCTCTATGCCGTCTCGGCCTTTCTACTGGGCATATTTCTGAGTTGGCGGATCCTGTCGCTGGCGACGCCGCTCGGCGGCGTCGAAATCGCCTTCCTGGTCGTCTGCCTGGCGGGACTGGCGATCGGCCTGTGGATGCGCGGCGGCGAGATGCGCTTTCTATCCGTGCTCGCCGTCATCGCCGTCTATGCCGGCGGTTTCGCGCTGGCCGTCGCGATATGGCGCACGCTTCAGAAGGACTCCCAGGCGATCGAGGAATGGCAAGTCTGGCTGATCTTCACGTCGATCTTCATCTGCTGCTATTACGTGGCGATGACGTGGTTCCGTCCATCCCGGCGGCTCGACGGCATGACGCCGGATGAGCGCGAGGAGTATCTCGCCGCGCGTCGGGAGGAAACGCGCCGCAAGGCCGAACTCCGCAATCTCCCATCGCATGGCTGGTACCAGATTGCCTCCTTCGTCACGGGCGCTGCGATGATCGGCTCCTTCGCTACGACGGCGATCGGCTTCTATCACGAAATCGTCGATCCGCTCGATCCGCCGCTGGTGCAATACGGCATTCCGGTGGGCCTGTCGGCGCTTGCGGCGCTGATCATCTGGGCGGGATGGAACTTCGTCTTCCTGCGCATCCGTCTGGCGTCGAACATGGTCTCGCGCCTGTTCGGCTTCACGGTCGGCCTGATCGTGCTAGTGCCGCTGACGCTCGCCATCCACACCGTGTTCGGCATTATCGGCGTCGGCGGCGCCGAAGGGGTACGCGCTCACAATCTCTGGTATGCGGATGTGCTCGACGCCTATGAGCGCCGGGTCGACGGCGAGCGCGCCATCGAGGCCAATCGCCTGGCGGGCGCGCTTCAATATATGTCGAACCAGCTTCAGGCGGCCGCTCTGAACGAGGAGCGCACGGGCCAGGGCTGCGGCGCCGGCAAGGGCTCGCTCTGGACCTTCTACACCGACTCCGCCTCGCGCACCCAGACGATCGTCGACATCGTCACCACCCGCAAGAACGCCAATCAGGATATCAAGGCCAAGGTCGAGGATCTGCGCGCCCGCATCCGCCGTCCGGAAGCCAAGATCGAGGTCATCCAGCCGGAACTCGCCGCACAAGCCGACCAGATCCGCAAGCAGATCATGGAAACGGACAATTCATCGGCCATCCCCAGCGTCCGCACCTTCATCACCGAAACCCGGGCCACGGTGAATTCCGACGCCTTCTTCTCCGGCTGGTCGGCCTGCACGCTCGCCAAGAAGGACGTCATTCTCGCCCAGATCAACACGCTGATCGATTCGGTGGAGGAATCGATGCGCAGCGCCGAAAACGAGATCCGGGCGAAGAAGAACAGTACCGAATTCCGGATTCCGCCGGAGAACCGCATCGAGACGATTCCGTTTATCGACCGCTATTTCCATGGCGATCGGCGCGAACCGGTGCAGACGCCCGCCCAGGCCGCCGGCGACGTGCCGGTCTTCGTGCCGATGCGGCCCTTCTGGTCGGTGGTCTCCTATGCCGGCAGCCTGATGGGCTATATCGCGCTCCAGCTGGCGCTCGACTTTTCGCCGGCGGTGCTGGGCCTGCTGTTCGCCCTGCTCGCGCCCTTCCCGCGGGCCCGTACGCGGCTCGGCAGGGCCTGGGAAAACTATTGGGCAAAACGGATGGAGCGCTGGGCCCCGGTCGAGGACGAGCCAGCTTCCGTCACGCCACCCAAACCGGCTCCGCAAGAGCCCGCGTCGGAAAAAGAAGAGGCCGCTCCCCTCCAAGAAGCCGATATTCGCACGCAGGCGGAGGCTCCAGCCCCGCCAGCGTCAACGAGCCCCGAGCCCACGACTGCGCCACAACAGCGGCGGGAACCTTCTCTCGATTCGGAACCGACCATACCGGCCGAGACCATCGAAGGTCGTGACCGCAGCGACGACATCAGGCTTTGAGCGTTGAGGTGTTGTGAGGGCGCCGCACGGCGCTCCTCATCCGCATCCACCACCCGTCGGGCTGCGACGCTCTCAGCTTGCACGGAAACGGGCGGAAAGCCGCAGGGCGCACCAATCGTTCGGTAACACAATAATACGCCACCGGATGATCGTCGGCGCCCAGCCTCCCCGCCTTCGAAAACTCCGTTTGTCCCCATCATGTGAGCGTGGGTGGGAAACGTGGAAAGGCCCCGGGAACAACCCGAGGCCTTGAAAATCAGATCAGTCTTCGACTGCGGCTTACTTGGCCGGCGCAGGCAGCGGCGCATCGGACTTGGAGTTCAGGAAAGCGATGATGTCGGCGCGTTCCTGATCCTTCTTGTCGCCGGCGAAGCCCATGGCGGTGCCCTTGATGTACTTCTTCGGCGCGAGCAGGAAGTGGTTCAGGTGGTCGAAGCTCCAGACTTCCTTGCCGCCCTGCGAAAACTCCTTCATCGCACCGGAATAGCTGAAATCGGCGAGATGCGCGATGGGACGACCGACGACGCCGTAGAGGTTGGGGCCGACTTTGTTGCCGCCGCCCTTTTCGGTGCTATGACAGCTCGCGCATTTCTTGAACAAGGCTTCGCCGCGCGCCGCATCGGCGGTCGCCATGAGATCGGCAATCGGAACCATGGCGGGGGCGGCGTCGGCGGCCGGCTCTCCGCCTTCGGTGGGTTCGGCGGCGGCGATCTCAAAACCCGGCTTTTCCGGCACTTCCGAATGGAACAGGCCCTCCGAGGCGATCGAAACCGACATCAGCACGAAAACAGTCCCCAACAACGCGCCGATACCCATATTCACGTAAGAATTCATCTCGCAGAGCTCCCCTGTTGCCAGATCCCGTCCGGCGCACCTTGAAATCGCGCGGAACCTATGTCTTTTGGCTCCCATGCGCAACAGTAGTCAACCGTCAACGGTGAGACTAATTGACACTATTCTCGTGGAAAATGAAGGCCCGGCATGACGAATCCTGCGTATGAAAACACTCTCATCCTCATTCCGGCGCGGATGGCCTCCACGCGCTTGCCGGGTAAGCCGCTCGCCGATATTGGCGGGGCGCCGATGATCGTACAGGTTGCGCGACGCGCCACAGAAAGCGGCGTCGGCCGCGTAACGGTCGCGGTGGACCATCCCGACGTGTTCGAGGCCGTGCGAAGCGCGGGCTTCGACGTGGTGATGACCAGGGTCGATCACCAGTCGGGCTCGGATCGGATTTTCGAGGCGCTCGGGCACGCCGACCCCGAGGGCAAAGCCGAATTCATCGTCAATGTGCAGGGCGACCTGCCGACCATCGAGCCGGAATCGATCCGCGCCAGCTTGCGTCCGCTGGCGAATGCGGCAACCGACATCGCCACACTGACGGTCGAGATCAAGGACGAAGAAGAAAAGATCAATCCCAACGTGGTCAAAGTGGTTGGCTCGCCGCTGTCGGAGACGCGCCTGCGCGCGCTCTACTTCACCCGCGCCACGGCGCCCCATGGCGCAGGCCCGCTTTATCACCATATCGGCCTCTACGCCTATCGCCGCGCCGCGCTCGAAAAATTCGTCGCTTTGTCGCCTTCGACTCTCGAAAAAGGGAATCGCTCGAGCAGCTCCGGGCGCTGGAGGCGGGCATGCGCATCGATGTCGAAATGGTTGACGCGGCCCCGCTCGGCGTCGATACTCCCGCCGACCTCGAAAAGGCCCGGGCGATCCTCGCCGCGAAATAACAGCAAGAAGATTGGGCGGAAGCGCATATCATGATCACCACCACAAACCGCATCGCGTTCCAAGGCGATTACGGCGCCAATTCCGACATGGCCTGCCGGGACCAGTTTCCGGACATGAGCCCGCTTCCCTGCCCGACATTCGAAGACGCCTTCATTGCGGTGGAAACCGGCGACGCCGATCTCGCGATGATCCCGATCGAGAACACGCTGGCCGGCCGCGTCGCGGATATCCACCGGCTGCTGCCGGAATCGCGGCTGCATATCGTCGGCGAATATTTCATGCCGATCCGTTTCCAGCTGATGGTGCTGCCGGGCGTCACGCATGACGAGATCCGCACCGTGCACAGCCATATCCACGCGCTGGGCCAATGCCGCAAGATCGTGCGCCTGAACGGCTGGAAGCCTATTGTCGCCGGTGACACCGCGGGCGCCGCCAAGCTGGTCTCGGAGGAAGGAGATCGCTCCATGGCCGCGCTCGCGCCGCGCCTGGCCGCCGACCTTTACGGCCTAGACATCATTCAAGAAAATGTGGAAGACGCGGAAAACAACGTCACGCGCTTCGTGGTTCTGTCGCACAAGGCTAGGTCGATCCAGCGCGAAAGCCGCGATGAGAAGATCATCACAACCTTCATCTTCAATGTCCGCAACATTCCGGCCGCGCTTTACAAGGCGCTCGGCGGTTTTGCGACCAACGGCATCAACATGACCAAGCTCGAGAGCTATCAACTCGGCGGCAAGTTCATCGCCACCCAGTTTTATGCGGATATCGAAGGCCATCCGGACGATGAAAACGTCAGGCAGGCGATGGAGGAGCTGAAATTCTTCTCGACCGAGGTCCGGCTGCTCGGCACCTACAAGGCGCATCCCATGCGCGACACGCTCTGACCGGAGAGGAACCCATGACAACCTGCGTCTTCGTCCAATTGCAGTGCAAGCCGGGAAAGGCCTACGACGTCGCCGACCGCGTCTATGAGCGCGAGATCGCCTCGGAGATCTATTCGACCAGCGGCGAGTTCGACCTGCTGATCAAGCTCTATATCCCGGACGGGCAGGACATCGGCCATTTCATCAACAACAACATCCTGGGTATCGACGGCATATCGCGCTCGCTGACCACGATGACCTTCAAGGCCTTCTGACGATCCCGTCCGCGCCTTTATAGACGTTCCAGTCGTACAGGCGCGGCGGGTCGCGCGACTCCACCGTCACGCCGTTTTCCTCGCAGCGATAAATCCGCTCGACGACCGGGCCGGAGCGCCAGCTCCGGACGCCGACGCCGTCATGCACATCCCTGAGCGCCGTGGTGCAATTGAGCGACGGCTGCGGCTTGTCGTCGGGATCGACGACTCCGGGCAGGTTGGTGAAGGGATAGTCGCCGGCCATGGCGAGTCCCGGCGCGGCGGACAGAAGAGCGACAATCAGCAAGGCGCGCATGCGCGTGAACTCCGGTTTCCGCGTCCTATGTATGACGACCGGCTCCGCCATCCAATATGCTTTCGAACAACATCGATAACCTTTCGGTGAGGCTGCCGCGCGAAGCAGCATTCCGTTTCTTCATGCAATCGCATATATCCGAATGATGACACAGAAAACTGGAGCCGCCATGTCCGCCGACATCCGCCTGCACAAAGGCGACATTTCCACCGAGGCCGCCGCACGCTATGCCGGCGCGATCGCCATCGACACGGAAACGCTCGGTCTCGTGCCGCGCCGCGACCGGCTCTGCGTTGTGCAGCTCTCTTCCGGCGACGGCAGCGCCGACGTGATCCAGATCGCCGCAGGCCAGACCGAAGCGCCGAATCTCGTGGCCATGCTGGCCGATCCCGCGCGACAGAAGATCTTTCATTTCGGCCGCTTCGACATCGCCGTGCTGTTTCATACCTTCGGCGTGACGACGTCCCCCGTTTTCTGCACCAAAATCGCCTCGCGGCTCTGCCGCACCTATACCGACCGGCATGGCCTTAAAGACAATCTCAAGGAAATGCTGGAGATAGACGTCTCCAAGGTGCAACAGCAATCGGATTGGGCGGCGGAAACGCTGTCGCAGGCGCAGCTGGACTATGCGGCCTCCGACGTGCTGCATCTGCATGCGCTCCGCGACAAGCTGACGGCGCGTCTGGAGCGGGACGGCCGCATGGCGCATGCCGAGGCCTGCTTTCAATTTTTGCCGACCCGCGCCAAGCTCGATCTGCTCGGTTGGGAGGAGACCGACATTTTCGCGCATAGTTGAGATCAGGCGGCGTCCTTGGTCAATCAGTCCGCCGCGATCGACATTTCTTGGGTGAAACGCCGCGAACAGGCTATAGTCGACGCTCCATATCAGGGAGGTCGATATGTTTTCGAAATCTTTTCAAATGCTTGCGGCTGTTCTTACGCTCTCCGGCTTTCCCATGTCATCCCAGTCCAACGATTATCCTCCTGTCGTGTTCGTTCACGGCGACAGCGACACGGCCGGCCTCTGGATGGTCCAGATGTGGCGTTTCGAGAGCAACGGCTATCCACGCGACCGGCTTTTCCCCGTCGACATCCCCCATCCTTCGGCGCGCGGAGATGACGGAAAGGCGGAGCAGAACCGGTCCTCCACGGAAGATGCGGCGCGCGCCGTGGCGGCCACGGTCGACGAGGCGCTCGCGAGAAGCAAAGCCGGCAAGGTGGTGTTGATCGCCAATTCGCGCGGCTGCCAGACCTCCCGGAACTTCGTGAAGAACTTCGGCGGCGCGGACAAGGTCGCCGCCATGATCCTTACCGGCTGCGTGCACCGCGGCGTGTTCGTTGCGCCGGACTTCGCGCAGGGCTCCGAATACAACGGCGCCGGCGCCTTCCTGAAGGCCCTGAACGAACCGCCGGTGATCCCCGACGGCGTCCCGGTCACCATCATCAGATCCGACAGGTTCGATCTTTATTCCCAGCCGGACGGCAAATTCATCGGCAAGCCCGGCAAGCCGACGGGAGCGAATTTCGATTCGCCCGAGCTCGAGGGCGAGCAACAAAGTGATCGCCGGCGCGGATCATCGGGAGACCGGCTATTCGCCCGAGGCCTTCGCCATCATGTATAAGGCCATCACCGGCGCGGAGCCGGAAACCACCGCGATCGCGCCGGAGAACGCGCCGGTGCTTTCAGGCGTGGTTTCGGGTTTCGACAATGCGGCGCCGACCAATCTGCCGCTCGTTGGAGCGCGGGTCGCGATCTTCGAGACGGACAAGGCGACCGGAGCCGAGCGAGGCGAAGCCGTCTATGAGGCTTCCGTCGGCGAGGATGGCCGCTGGGGTCCGTTTACGGCCAAGCCGGGCCAGACCTATGAATTCGTCATCCGCGCGCCGGGTCTGCCGGTCCACCGGATCTATCGCTCCGCTTTCCCGCGTTCATCCGACGTCGTCAACATCAGGCTCTATCCCGCAGAGGGCGGCGACGGTCCCGGCATTGGAGTGATGCGGCCACGCGGCTACTTCGGACCGGATGACGCCGCCACCGCCAACGGCGCGGCTTTTGCCGAAATCGACAAGAGCGAGCCGGTGCCGCATGTATGGAAAGCCCGTGTCGCGGGCTCGCCGGGAGAGAGCGTGGTCGCCCGGTTCAACGAAGAAATGCTGGCGGGGCGGATTCCCGCCGCCGGCGAAAACGCCTGGATCGAACTCAGCTATTAGCCGCCGGACGCTTGACGCCGAGCCGGGCGATCACCTCGCCCGGTATGGCGTAACGCGCGATGATGTCGCGACCATTGCGCAATCCGCAGACTTCGCGCTGGATGAACAGCGCCTGCACCGCCTCGGCCGCGTCGTAGAGGAGTTTTTCGCGTTCAGCGCCGTCCGCGTGGCCCAGGCGCGCCAGCAATGCTTCCACCTTGAGCCCCGCCCGTCCCAGGCTGTCGGCGCGCTCCGACATCAACTCATATTCCAACAGGCCGAGAGCGGTTTCTCCCTGACGGGAGGGGGCGAGCGATTGTGGCGGACGAACGGACATGGCGTTAGCATTCCATTAAGCATAGTTTGCTAGTCTGTCCGACAGATATAGGCTTACCCAGGCGCGATGCAACTGCGCCGCCGCTAGTCAGCAGGAGGGATAGCCGGGGGCGACATGAGCCGCCCTAATGTCCCACCCCATGTTCCCCTTCCTCTCCATCGGGAGCAATGTGATGCTGACGCCTTTCAGTTCGGGCGTGACGCCCACTGCCAGTTTGAAGACCAACAACTCGGACCAGCGCATGTCGCCGGCTTTCTCGGGCGCGCAGCCGCTCGCCGAAGGCCCGACGCCCATCCAAATCGCACAGCCGATAATCGGCCTCGAACCCGAAGCTCTTCTGGCGAACGTCAAGACCGAAACCGCGACCGCGCTCAATCAAACCGTATTGCAGACCCTCGCCGCGGCCGTCGCGGCGCGAATGGGTGTCGAGCGCCTTCCGGACGAATTGCTGGAAGCATTCTTCGTTCGGCTGGCCGCGGCGATCGAACGCAAACCTTCGGCCGAGCAGGGAAAGATTGAAACCCGGGCTGGTCTAAAACCTTTGCAGATCCCGCTTTCCGACCTCGCCCCTGCGCTGAGGGACCCTTCCGGCCCGGTCGCGGCGCGCCTGACGGCCAAGGCGGAAGCGCCGATGGCGGCGCCGCAGAAGACGGCTGCCGCCGGCATAACCGATTCCTACCTCCAGACCGGTTCCACCCCGGCCCGCAGCGCCGAAACGGTCGCCATGAGCGAGCGCAATCGCCTGTCGACAGACACCGGAAACCTGCTGTTTCAGAACGCCGCGCCGAAGACCGGAGACGGCGAAGCCGACAACGCGTCGCAGACGCAATTCAGGACGCTGTTTGCGCCGGATGCGGCCGGCTTCGAGCGCGACGCGCCGAGGACGGCGCCGGCCCATGATGTGGCGAGACCCAACACGGTTGCGCGAAGGGGCGCGGGACCGGCGGCGAGCGGCCCAGAGGGCCCATCCGTCGCCGGTCCGGAGATCCCCCTCCCTGACGCGTCTGAAGAAAAGGTTACAGTCACAGGCGCGCCGGCGCGGAGCAACAAAACCGAAGCCGCCCCGCAGAGCACGCCGATCGCCCTCCCCGCAACGCCGGAAGCCGAGTCGAAGACAGCGCCCGTCGAAACACGACAAAGTCCCGTAGATAAAGAGCGGCCGACGCTTCAAGCCAAGCCGTCGTCCATATCTCCGGAACTCCAGCAGGCCTCCCCAGCGCGGGCGGACATCGCCGAGGCACAAGCAAAGACCGGGAGCGTCACGCCCATGAAAGACGCGCCCCGTGCGGGCGAGCGCCTCGCGCTGCCCGACATTCCTCCCCTCGATCCGCAGACGGAATTCGGAGAAAAAGTCGAGGACAATGACCTGCAGCGGAGGCTCTTTCGGATGCTGACGTCTGCGCCTGCGGCATTGGAGGATCGGTCGCCCGCCCTCCCGGATTTGCCGAACGTCCTAAGGGGCCGAAGCCAAGCCGAACTCAGGGAGACGACGGCCATGACGGAATCGGGCGAAGCGCTCGAACCTGCGGCCGAACGATCGGCGCGCTCACGTGACGTAATTTCCTCCACACTGCTGCCAACCTCGACCACGACATCACAGCCGGAGGCGACGCAACGGGCAGCCGCCGCGTCGCAGTTCGGCGTGCCGTTCGGATATGTGACGACGCCGCCCGGCAAGGATGCGTTCGAAGCCCGCAAGGCCGAAGACGGCGAAGGGCGACATCGGGAAGACGAGTCGAGCGACGAAGACGCCGACCAGAATCCGGAGACGCCGGACGAGCGTCGCGAGCGCCTGGCGCGCGAAGGCGTCGATCGTCTCCTGCAGCCTGAGGCGGAGCCGTCGCAGGAACTGACGGTCAATCGGGATTCGACCGAAGCCGATCGCGCCTTCGCCTATTATCAGCGCCTCGCCGGTTTCTGACGCGAGACCTGAAAATCTCCAAAAAAGAAAACCCCGCCGGCGGAAAGCCGGCGGGGTTCGCATGTCTCAGATCAGCAGAGCTTATTCGCCGCCGCGGTTCTTCAGAGCCGCGCCGAGAATGTCGCCGAGCGACGCGCCGGAGTCGGACGAGCCGAACTGAGCGACGGCTTCCTTCTCTTCAGCGATCTCGAGAGCCTTGATCGACAGCTGAACCTTGCGGTCCTTCTTGGAGAAGTTGGTGACGCGTGCGTCGACAACTTGACCGACCTGGAAGCGCTCGGGGCGCTGTTCGTCACGGTCGCGCGACAGGTCGGCGCGGCGGATGAACGACACCAGCTCTTCGTGGTTGACCAGCTTCACTTCGATGCCGCCATCGTTGATGGCGAGGACTTCGCACGAGACGACGGCGTTCTTGCGCAGATCGCCGGAAGTCGCGGCTTCGCCGACAGCGTCGCGGCCGAGCTGCTTGATGCCGAGCGAGATGCGCTCCTTGTCGACGTCCACATCGAGAACGACGGCCTTGACGACGTCGCCCTTGTTGAACTCTTCGATGACCTGTTCGCCCGGACGGTTCCAGTCGAGGTCGGAGAGGTGCACCATGCCGTCCACGTCGCCGTCGAGGCCGATGAACAGACCGAATTCGGTCTTGTTCTTGACTTCGCCTTCAACGACTGCGCCAGCCGGATGAGCGTTGGCGAATGCAGCCCACGGATTCTCGAGCGTCTGCTTGAGGCCGAGCGAGATGCGGCGCTTGGACGGATCGACTTCCAGAACCACGACGTCGACTTCCTGCGTGGTGGACAGGATCTTGCCGGGATGGACGTTCTTCTTGGTCCAGGACATTTCGGAGATGTGGATGAGGCCTTCGATGCCCGGCTCCAGTTCCACGAACGCGCCGTAGTCGGTGATGTTGGTGACAGTGCCGGTGATCTTCTTGCCGACCGGGTACTTCGCGCCGATATCGCCCCAGGGATCGGACTCGAGCTGCTTCATGCCGAGCGAGATGCGATGGGTTTCCTGGTTGATGCGGATGATCTGAACCTTGACCTGCTGGCCGATGGACAGGATTTCCGACGGATGGTTGACGCGACGCCATGCCATGTCGGTGACGTGCAGCAGGCCGTCGATGCCGCCGAGATCCACGAATGCGCCGTAATCGGTGATGTTCTTGACGACACCCTCGACAACCTGGCCTTCTTCGAGGTTCTGGACGATTTCAGAACGCTGCTCGGCGCGGGACTCTTCGAGAACCGTGCGGCGCGACACGACGATGTTGCCGCGACGCTTGTCCATCTTGAGGATTTCGAAGGGCTGCGGAACATGCATCAGCGGGGTGACGTCGCGGATCGGACGGATGTCGACCTGCGAACGCGGCAGGAAGGCGATGGCGCCGTCGAGATCGACGGTGAAGCCGCCCTTGACCTGGTTGAAGATCACGCCTTCGACGCGTTCGCCGGCGTTGAACTTGACTTCCAGCTTGGTCCAGCTTTCCTCGCGGCGAGCCTTCTCGCGCGACAGGACAGCCTCGCCCATGGCGTTTTCGATGCGATCGACGTAAACTTCGACTTCGTCGCCGACCTTCAGCGTGCCGTCCTTGGCGCGGGCGCCGAATTCCTTGAGCGCGATGCGGCCTTCGACCTTGAGGCCGACGTCAACGATGGCGACGTCCTTCTCGATGCCGGTAATGATGCCCTTGGTCACATAGCCTTCGGCGAGGTCGACCTTGGAAAAGGATTCTTCGAGGAGGGACGCGAAGTCCTCCTTCAGGGAGTTAGCTGCGGACATTGGTTCTCCAAACGGGCGACGTCTTGTCCAGAAGTCGCCGAAAGCGCCGGGGTTAGTGGTTAAACACAGGCCTTCCCCATAGTCCGGCCCTCAAAAACGGGGCAGATCCGGCGCGCGGAATACAGGAAAACCTATTTCAAGCGCTCGTCGATAATCGCTTTCGCTGCCTGAAACGCCGCCTCTATACCCATTTCGGACGTATCAATCAAGTGCGCATCAGCCGCTGGTTTCAACGGACTGTCGGCGCGGCCCATGTCGCGCGCATCGCGCCTGACGAGGTCGGCGAGTACGGTGTCGAAATCGCCCGAGCCGCCATTGGCGTGGATTTCATCCAGGCGACGCTGGGCGCGAACCTCGGGAGACGCCGTCACATAGAGCTTCACATCGGCATCGGGGCAGACCACAGTGCCGATATCGCGTCCATCGAGCACCGCGCCGGGCTCGCGACGGGCGAAACGGCGCTGCGCCTCGACGAGTTCGCGACGCATGTCCGGCATCACCGCAATGCGGGAGGCGGCTTCGCCGATCGCATGCTGCGACAGTACGGTCCGGTCGAGGCTGGACAGATCCAGCCGTCGCGCGGCATCCGCCGCCTGCGCCTCGCTGTCGAGCGGCAGCCCCTGATCCAGCATGGACTTGGCCACGGCGCGATAGGTCAAGCCCGTATCGAGATGATGAAAGCCATAGGCGTCCGCGATTTTCCGGGACAGCGTTCCCTTTCCAGCAGCTGCGGGGCCATCGATGGCTATTGTCGGCATTCCCAAACCCTGATCGTGGCAAGAATCATGAAACTGTCGCACTCACGCGGGTGTTTTCATAGGCAGAGACATGGGCCTTGCCAAGCGCAGGCGCAAAAATGCCGGGGCGACGCATCGTTTGTCGCGGCTACGGACGCGTCACGCCCGACTGAGGGCGACCACCGGATCGAGCCGCGACGCGTTGCGCGCCGGAAGGAAACCGAACAGGATTCCGATCAGCGTGGACACCACGAAAGCGCCGATGATCGACGGCGTCGAGTAGATGAACGCGAATTTGTCGGTGAGCAGCGAGACCAGTCCGCCGAGCCCGAAGGCCGTCGCCACCCCGAGAAATCCGCCGACGAAACAGACCAGCACGGCTTCCGTCAGAAATTGCTGCAGGATATCGGAGCGCCGCGCGCCGACCGCCATCCGCACCCCGATTTCCTGCACCCGTTCCGACACCGACACCAGCATGATGTTCATGACGCCGATGCCGCCGACCACCAGCGAGATCACCGCGATGGCCGCCACCAGCAAGGTCAGCGTCTCCGCCGTGGCCGTGATCGTCTGGCGGATCTGGTCGGTGTTGAAGATGAAGAAGTCCTTGGTTCCGTGGCGCGCCAATAGAAATTCCGTCGCCGCCTGTTCGGCGAGCGTGGTGCTGGCGTCGTCGGACACTTTGAGGAGAATCGAGCGAAGGCTCGTCTCCCCGTCAGCCGCGCCTGAACCGTGGTGAAGGGCAGATACACATTGAGATTGCCCGACCCGCCGAAGCTTTGTTCCTGCGGTTCGATGATGCCGATGATGCGGCAGGGCACCGCGCCCACGAGCAGGATCTGCCCGACCGCGTCCTCATCCGGAAACAGCGTCTTTCGGGTGTTGTCGTCGATGACCACGTCCTGGGCGCGGGCGTTCACGCTCGCAACATCGAAAAATCGGCCCGACGCGAGCGCGGCGTTGCGGACGCCGAAAAAGCCGGGGCCGACGCCGTTGACCAGCGCCGAGGCTTCCTGCGATCCACGCCGCAGGGTGAGACTTTTGGTGACCGTGGGTGTGACGCCGGCTGCGTAAGGCTGGGTCGCCAGCGCCTCCGCATCGGCGAGGGTGAGAGTCTGAACCTTTTCGGAGCGCACGTCGCCGAAATTCTTGCCGGGAAAAATCTCCAGCGTATTGGCGCCGAGACGCGATATTTCCTGCAGCACCAATTGTTGCGAGCCCGCGCCGATCGCCACCACGCTGACGACGGACGCGATGCCGATGATGATGCCGAGCATGGTGAGAAACGTGCGCAGACGATGCGCGTTCATCGCGATCAGGGCCATGCGGAAGGCTTCGCCGAACCGATCCAACCCGGCCATGACGGCGTTTCCCGCCGAAACTTTTCGTCGGGAATCTCCATCGGACACCGCCTCGGCCGCATCCGCCTCTTCCGTCCGGCGATCCGAAACGATCCGTCCATCGGAAATTTCCACCACGCGATGAGCGCGTCGGGCCACGGCCATGTCATGCGTGACGATGATCACCGTGTGGCCCTCGGCGTTCAGTTCTTCGAGGATCTTCAGCATCTCCTCGCCGGTCCTGGTGTCGAGCGCGCCGGTCGGTTCGTCGGCGAGGATCACGTCGGCGCCATTGATGAGAGCGCGCGCGATCGAGACCCGCTGTTGCTGGCCGCCCGACAGCTGGCCCGGACGGTGGCTCAGGCGCTCGCCCATTCCCAGCCGTTCCAGCATCGCCCTGGCGCGGCTGCGCCGCTCGGACGCCGACATGCCGGAATAGATCGCCGGGATCTCGGCGTTGGACAGGGCCGAGAGTTCGCCGAGCAGGTGATAGCGCTGGAAGATGAAACCGAAATGCTCGCGTCGAAGCTGGGCGAGTTCGTCCGGATCGAGATCCGAGGTGAGCCTGCCGCCGATGCGGTAGCCGCCGCCGCTCGGCCGGTCTAGGCAGCCGAGAATGTTCATCAGCGTCGATTTGCCCGATCCCGAGGGTCCGATGATCGCCACGAATTCGCCGGCCGCGATATCGAGATCGACATCTTTGAGCACCGTGATCACATCTTCGCCTGCGGGAATTCGCGGCGGACCTTGGTCAGGGAAATGAGCGGGTCGGTCATGGTCAGAGCCTCATCGGAGGCCGGCCGACGCCGTCCGTCGCAGCCGTCGTCGAGCCTCGGCTGGTCACGATCACGTCGCCTTCTTCCAGCCCTGACTTGATTTCCGTGCGCAGCTTGTCGCTCAGGCCGGTCTCCACCTCGCGGAATGCGATCGTCTTGTTCGGCCCGACCACCTCGACACGGCTCTTGCCTCCGGGTTTTGCCGGCGGCTGGATCGCCGAGGCCGGCGCCAGGATCACATTTTCGGCGCGCCCGAGCACGATATGCACCTGCGCCGTCATATAGGTCTTGAGAACGCCGTCCGTGTTGGGAACCGTGAAGCGGCCGAAATAATAGATGGCCTCCGACGTCGACGACGAACTGCCGACGCTGCTGGAGGAACTGGAGGTCGAGATCTCCGAATCCGAGCGCAGGCTGTCCGGCGCCGGGTCGATAGAATCGAGCTTGGCTTCCCAGCGACGCGCGCCGTCGCCGAGCACGGTGAAATAGACGTCCTGGCCCGGCTTCACATTGACGACATCGGCTTCCGAGATCTCGGCCTGGATCAGCATCCGGTCGATCTGGCCGAGGACGACGATGGTCGGCGCGGTCTGGGCGGCGTTGACCGTCTGCCCCTGTTGCGCCACGACCAGCAGGACGGTTCCATCCATCGGCGCGGTGACGCGGGTGTAACCCAGATCCACCCTTGCGCTGGCGACCGCCACTTGCGCCTCGGCGATCTGCGCATCGAGGGCGGCGATCTGCGCCCGCGCCGTAGACACCGCCGTCTGGGCGTTCTCGAATGCGTCTTGCGAGGTGGCGCGGCTGGCCAGCCCCTGTCGCGATCTCTCGAGCGCCGATTCGGCGTAAGTGAGCGTGGCCTGCTTTTCGGTGCGTTGCGCCCGCACATTGGCGAGCGCGGCCTCCGCCGTCTTCAATGCGTTCTGCTGGGTGAGACTGTCGATTTCGGCGACCAGATCGCCTTCCGAGACTTTCTGGCCGAGCGTCACATGCAGATCGGTGATACGGCCCGACGCCTGCGCGCCCACCGCCACGAGCCTTGCCGGCCGCACCGCGCCGGTCGCCAGGACCGCGACTTCGATGTCGCCCCGGGTGACCTTGGCGGTGATGACATTGGCGAGGGGATCGCCGGTTTCGGCCCTGTTGAGCCAGATATACCCCCGGCTGCCGCAATCAGCAGGATCGCCAGCGTCAGCCAGCCCGCCCATTTCTTCATCGTATTGGTACTCCATGGCGTCCGGCGCGACCGGTCCGCTCGTCCATGATCGCCGGGATGCGACCGGATAGTTCGGGACGAAACGCGCATTGTGTCTTGGATGGGATGTAGGCAGAGGCTTGGGGCGCGTCAAAGGCGAAGGCGAAACTCTTACAAAACTTTACCTCGTCGCGGCCGAACTTCGCTTCAGGCGAGCGCCCGGCGCACGGCGGGACGTTCTCCCATTCGGCGGTAGTGCTCGGCGATGCGCGGGAAGCCTGCGATATCGACGTCGTCGCTTTCCAGCCAGGTCGCGACGGTGAAGAGATAGGCGTCCGCCACGCTATAGGCTTGTCCCATTACGCAAGGGCCGCGAAACAAATCGCGCTCGATCAGCGTCATGCAGGCCGCCATGGTTTCCGGCACCTTGCGCTTCATGTCCTCCAGCGAGGACGGTTCCGACGCCCAGCGCGCGCCTCTCCTGCCATGGGCGTGTGCGACATGCACGGTCGAGGCGAGGTAGGCATTGAACGCCTGCATCTCGGCGAAGGCGAAGGGATCGTCGAGCGGCGCCAGCCCCGCCTCGGGAAATGCCTGTGCGAGATAGGGCAGCAACGCCGCGGTCTCGGTGAGCACGCCGCGATCCGTGACGAGCGCAGGCACCCGCCCCTTGGGATTGACCGCGAGATAGTCGGGCGAGGTCTGCTGTTGCGTGGAGAAATCCACACGGACCAGTTCATGGGGCGCCCCGATTTCTTCGAGGACGATTCGGACGGCCAGCGCGCAGGTGCCGGGCGTGAAGAAGAACGTGTACATGATCGGCCTTTCTCGGTATGGCGTCCATCCTTATCCTCCGAGGCGTCGGCATCGGCAAGAGCTGCGACGCCCGACGATAGGCCATAGACGCCGGAGACCGGAGAAAGCCGTATCGGCGGCCCCTGACTTTCGACCATAATCGAGGCGCGCCGCTGATTCGCGGGGCGATTAGGCTTTGACAGACGCGCCCAACAAAGATAAGGGCGTGATCCCTGAAAATGACCATCGCCGTTCGTGGCGCCCGCCGTTTCCGGCATTTCGGACGGCTTCTTTTCAAGCTTACCACTCAAGAGGTCTAGACGTGGCAAAACCCGAACTCGGAACCAAGCGCATCGACCCGGAAACGGGCAAGAAATTTTACGACCTGAACCGCGATCCGGTCGTGTCGCCCTATACCGGCAAGTCCTACCCGCTCTCCTTCTTCGAAGAGCATTCCGTCGCCAAGGTTCTGGAGAAGGACGAGGAAGAGGATGTGGCGGAAGTCGACACCGAAACCACGGAAGTCGAACTCGTCTCGCTCGAGGAAGCCGACGACGAAGCAGCCGGCTCCGAGGAAATTCCGGATCTCGGCGACGACGACGTGGATATCGGCGACGATGACGACGACACCTTCCTCGAACAGGACGAGGATGAGGACGAAGACGACATGACCGGCCTGATCGGCGTCGGCTCCGACGAAGACGAAGTTTGATTTTGCTGACTTTTCCGGGCCGATAAAAAAATCGGCCCGATTTCATTTTATCGCTTGCCAATCCGAATAAGCGACAATATACAGCGCCCACCGACACGGAAACGAGGTCGGGACCACCCGCCGGACACGGCAAGGATGGGGCTATAGCTCAGCTGGGAGAGCGCTTGCATGGCATGCAAGAGGTCAGCGGTTCGATCCCGCTTAGCTCCACCAAATTTTCTTCCCAGAACTCTCCGAAACTACGCCAGAATGGCACGACATTTTCGTCGGTTAGTCCCTCACATGCACCGGTGAACGCCGACCGCTCGCCGGCATCTCCCAAAGAGTATGCGCTTCCGCCTCGTCCGTCTTCCAAGCTGGGCTATACGGGCATCCGCGGCACGCCGATCTTCGCACGATGACTTCTCCCATCGCTTCAGCCGCGCCATGATCATCGACGGCTGCGTATCCACACTCCACGCCACGTCCCCTGTCGATTCCGGTCAGCGGGTCTGTTTTTCGATTTCGGACAGCACCTGTTCGGGCGGCACGTTCTTCTTGAGGTCCGTGAGTTCGTGAGCAGCCACCGTCACCGGCGCGTCCAGATGGCGCGAGATCGATTCGACCATGCTGATCAGCCGCGTCGTTTCATGTTCGGCGAGCAACGAAATCTGCAGGCTCAGTTCGGCGCGCTTGTCTTCCAGCGCAGCCATGCGGTTCTGGTTGATCATCACGAAGGTCGAGATGAAGATCGCCTCGACAGAAGCGACCATGGCGAGCGCCACGAAGGTGGGATCGAAGGCGGGAATCAGAGGCAACCAGCCGAGATTGACGACGATCCACAGTCCGAAAATCACGATGTGCAGATAGACGAAGGTCATGCTGCCGGCAAATGCGCTGATGCCAGCCGCGATTCGGGTCTGACGCGACCGTTTGCGGTCGTCTTCAGCCTTCCTCTGCGTCAGCGCTTCGATGTTGCGGGCGAGGATCGTGGACATGTCTTCGCCCGAGCCGCCGGCGGGGCTCTTGTCTGCGCGCGTCTCGAGGGCGTCCTGGGTCATGCGGTTTTCCGGTTTGGCTTTCACTCCGCACAACGCCTCGGGCCGACGGCCGTTCCCGCCACGGCGTTTTCCCATTGCGCACCGTTATTTTTTGGAGATGGCGGGCGACGCACGACTAGGGAGCAGTCGCCTGAAGCCGCGGTTCGGCGCGCGGTCTCGGCTTCCCCCGATCAGGCGCATGTCGCGCGGAGCTACACCAAATTCGAGTCGCACCCGCGCCCCCAAGACAGGCGAAGCTTGTGCGTTTGCATGACTATTTCGGAGACGGATTTTCTTGGTATGCCGCGCGCGGGCGCTTATAAGAAAAACTACATTAACGACTTGTATAGTTTTCTTAAGTCTTCATTTACCATGTTTGTTTACTTTTTGTCTCAGCGATCGACAGGGCGATCGCTTCACAGGGGCAAGTCCAATGGCCGCGCAGGCAACGAAAAGAATCATCTCTTCCGAGATTCAGCCGGAAACCTATTCACTTGAAGCGAAATACGCACGCTTCGACAAATTCCTGAAAAGCCTATGGAAGGACGTCTATCCCGAGACGGCCACCGAGCTTCACGACTCCATCACCGCCTCTTCCTACAAGGCGCTGAAAGAGGAGCATCCGTTGCCGCAAGGCGCCAAGGTTCTCGACATCGGCTGCGGCCAGGGCGTCGCGCTCAAGCATTTTGCGGCCGACAAGCTCGACGCCGTCGGCATCGCCATCGGCGAGGATGTGCGGATCTGCTGCGAAAAGGGCTACAACGCCGTCGAAATGGATCTGTCCTTCCTGGATTTCGAAGACGAGACCTTCGACATGGTCTGGTCGCGGCATGTGCTGGAGCACAGCATTTTCCCCTATTTCTCGCTGGCCGAAACCTATCGCGTGCTGAAGCCCGGCGGGGTGCTCTATATGGAAGTTCCGGCGCCCGACACCGCAGCCAACCATCAGACCAATCCCAATCACTATTCTGTGCTCGGTCGCTCGATGTGGCTCGAACTGATCCGCCGTGTCGGCTACTCCTCGGTGCGCGTCCGCGAAATCGGCTTCAACCTCGCCGCCGGCCCGGATCGGTACTGGAGCTTCACGGTCCGCAAAAAGTAACGGGGCGGACCGAACCGACACGATCCACCCGCTGGCGAAGCGGCAGTGAATCGCTTAAGCATCAGGCAGGCGCGGCCCGCGCCTCCCTCCCTCCGCCGGGGAAGCATGATCATGCCGGGCGCTTTTCGTTGGAACAGCCACGAGCGCTGCATAAGGAGGGGTTGCGGATCCGCTCGCTATGCGAGGTTCCGATGATTTATCCGATCTTTCTGCTCAAACGTCAGGCGCGGCGGCTGTCGCGCGCAAAGAATATCCCACTGCATGATGCGCTCGACGAGATCGCCCGGCGCGAGGGCTTTCAAGCCTGGAGCCATCTCTCATCCGCGACCATGCGAGACAGCGTACTCGAACCCGAGCTCGTTTCCGATCCCGGCGAATTGTTGTTGATCGCCGCGAGACCCGGCCATGGCAAGACATCGATGGGCCTCATCTGGGCCGCCGACGCCGTTCGATCCGGCCAAAGCGCATTCATCTTTTCACTGGAGGAGACGGAGCCCGCCATAAAGGCCCGTCTGGAGCGGCTCGGCCGCCCGGATGTCGCGGCGTCCGAACGGCTCAAGATCGATCTGACCGATGGGCTCGACGCCGATCACATCATCTCACGGCTCGACCACGCCCAACCCGGCGATGTCGCCGTCATCGATTATCTGCAACTCCTGGACCAGGACAGACGCTCCCCGCCGCTTGAGGCGCAGATCGCCCATCTTCGGGATCATGCGTTGTCCAAGCGCCTTCGGCTGGCATTCCTGTCGCAGATCGACAGACGATTTGAGCTTTCGGGCAAAGCTCTGCCCGACTATTCGGATGTCAGGCGGCTCGACAGGCTGGGGGCCAACCAGTTCGACAAAGCCTGCTTTCTGCACCGAGGCAGAACGAGCCTCGTGCGACTGTCGCCATGTAGCTGAACGGGCATTTCAGCGCGGGCGGACCTCAGATCCGCCCGAACGTGTCCTCGATACGGACGATGTCGTCCTCGCCGAGATAGGATCCCGTCTGAACCTCGACGAGCTCCAGCAGGATCTTGCCGGGGTTGGAGAGACGGTGCAACTCGCCCTGCGGAATATAGATCGACTCGTTTTCGCGCAGCATCTGCTTGGTGTCGCCGATCTGCACATCCGCCGTGCCGCGCACTACGATCCAATGCTCTGAGCGGTGGTGATGCTTCTGCAGCGAGAGCTGCTTGCCGGGCTTGACGAAGATGCGCTTCACCTGGAAACGTTCGCCCATCAGCACGGAGGTGTATCCGCCCCAGGGACGGTAACTGGTGCGATGCTCTTCCGTCAGCTTGGCGGTCGCCGGGTTCTTCATCAGATCCTTGACGACCTTGCCGACATCCTGCGCATCGGTGAGCTTGCCCACATAGACCGCGTCCTCCGACACCAGCACCACCGCATCCTCGACTCCATTAACCGCGACATGGGCGCTTTCGGAGAAGACGAAGGAATTCTTGGTGTTGTACAGATTGACCGGTCCGCGCGCGACATTGCCGTCCGCGTCGCATTCGCTTTCCTTCCACACCGCGTCCCAGGCGCCGAGATCCGACCACTGGATCGGCGACGGCGCGACCGAGGCGAGCTTGGTGTGTTCGAAGATCGCATAGTCGACGGAGATGTCGGGCGATTTGGCGAACTCGGCTTCGCCGAGCCGGACGAAATCGAGGTCGATGCGGGCATTGTCGACCGAGGCCTTGGCGGCCGCAAGGACGTCGGGCGCGAAGGCGGCGCATTCGCTGAGGAACACATCCGAGTTGAACAGGAACATGCCGGAGTTCCAGTAGTAGTTCCCGGTCGCCAGCATTTCCTTGGCGCGCTCTTCATTCGGCTTTTCGACGAAGCGCTGCACGACATGGGCGCCCGTGGCTTCCTTGGCTCCAGCCTCGATATAGCCGAAGCCCGTGGCGGGCGAGGTCGGCGTGATGCCGAAAGTGGCCAGCCGTCCGGCGCGCGCGGCGGCCGTGGCGGTGTCGATCGCCGTCACATAGGCGTCGTCGACGCGGATATTGTGATCCGAGGCCAGCACGTGCACGAGCCTCGGCCCATTTTTCGCGGCGATCAGCGCCGCGGCGGCGATCGCGGGCGCCGTGTTGCGGGCGATCGGCTCCAGGACCACCGCTTCGAGTTCGACACCGGCTTCCAGCGCCTGTTCGGCGACCAGGAAACGATATTCGGAATTGGTGACGACGATCGGCTTGCCATAGCGCTGGGGATCCTTGAGCCGCTTCAGGGTGAGCTGGAACAGGCTGTCGTCGCCGGTCAACGCCAGAAACTGCTTCGGCCGCGCCGAACGCGACATGGGCCAGAGCCGCGTGCCCTTGCCGCCGGCCAGAATAACCGGGACGATGAGATCTTGAGACATGTGAACCTTGCTCCCAATGAGGCCCGATCCGCTGCGCGGCAGGAAAGACGCAAGCAGACGGCCAAATCACGTTTCCAATCTTCATTGGCATATTCTTGCCTGTCGAAACAAGCATCTGCGTCAGACGGGACAAAGTGCGGCGAATGCTGCAAAACTTCGGCAATTGATTCGCATTTGAGGGAAAACGGGCATGGAGCGCATCGCGGCGATGGTCATGTTGAGCGCCGGATGGAGGCGTTTGGCGATCGCTCTCGCGGCGGGAGCGTTCGCGGCGTTGATGTTGCCGCCTTTCGGCCTGTTTCCAGCCGGCTTCGTGTCTTTCTCGGTTCTGGTCTGGCTGATCGACGGCGCGTCCGGAAATCCGGATCGCGGCGTCATCCTCAGGCGCTGGCCTTCTTTCCTGATCGGCTGGACCTTCGGGCTCGGCTATTTCGTCGCGAGCCTGTGGTGGACCGCCAATGCCCTCCTGGTGGACGCCGACGAATTCGCCTGGGCGGTGCCGCTGGCGGCTGTCGGGCTGCCCGCCTATCTCGCGATCTATCATGGCCTGGCGGCGGCGCTAGCCCGAATGCTCTGGACCGACGGCTTTCTGCGCATCGTGGCGCTCGCTGCGAGCTTCGGCCTCGCCGAATGGCTGCGCGGCGTCGTCTTCACCGGCTTCCCCTGGAACGCGGTCGGCCAGGGCCTGACCCCCTTCCCGCTGATGATGCAGAGCCTTGCTTTGGTCGGCGGACACACGATGAACATGGCGGCGGTGTTTGTCTTCGCCGCCCCGGCGCTGTTCGCCTCGTCTCGAGGCCGCGCGGCAGGCCTCAGCCTTGCAGCGCTGCTGTTTGCCGCGCATCTCGGCTACGGCGGTTATGCGCTTTACATCGCACCGCAGCCGGCGCAGACCGACCGCGTGGTCCGGCTCGTCCAGCCGGCCATTTCGCAGGCCGATAAGCTGGATGACGACCAGCGCGCTGCGGTGTTTCAGGCGCATCTCGATCTCACCAAGGCGCCGCCGGCCGAGGGCGGCAAGGCGCCGCGGTTGATCGTCTGGCCAGAGACCTCCGTGCCCTTCATTCTGACGCAGAGCCCGGATGCGCTGGCGCTGATCTCGGACGCGCTCGAAGATGGCCAGATCCTGTTCGCCGGAGCGGTGCGGGTGGAAGGCGGCGGGGCCGAGGAGCGCTATTACAACTCGATCTATATGATCGATTCCCAGGGCCAGATCATCGGCGCCGCCGACAAGGTGCATCTGGTGCCCTTCGGCGAGTTTCTGCCGTTCGAGGATTTCTTCCGCAAGCTGAACCTGCAGGCGGTCGCCGCCATGCCGGGCGGCTTCTCCGCCGCCCTCCAGCGCGGCATGCTGACGCTGCCCGACGGTTTCAAGCTGTTGCCGCTGATCTGCTACGAGATCATTTTTCCCTCGGAGATCACGGCTGAGGGCCCCGATGCGCCCGATGTGATCCTCAATATCACCAATGACGAATGGTTCGGCGTCAGTCCCGGTCCGTGGCAGCATTTCCTGCAAGCGCGTTTGGCGGCGGTGGAAACCGGCCTTCCGGTGATCCGTGACGCCAATAGCGGCATTTCCGCCGTCATCGATCCGAGAGGGAGAGTCACGGCCGGTCTCGCTTTTGGCGCAAAAGGTTTCATCGATACAACCATTCCGGCCAAGATCGACACAATTGTGCCAAAAGCCTACCGCACACTCCTCTTCGGGTTGTTGCTATTATCTAGTTTTTTGATTGTAATGCTTGCTCGCATGGGTTTTGTTTTCGAACGCAATTGACCAAAAACCCATGGAAAGGCATAGTGTAATCGACGAGTTCAGGAAAATGCTGGAACACGTCATCGATTAACGACATGCAACGTTCGGTTTGCGAATCCTCCCGTATTGGCGGCAGAACTGCAGGGCACACATCACCGGAACCAAAAAATGATAGAAAACAAGAAGAAACCGAATCCGATCGACATTCACGTGGGAAGCCGGATTCGCCTTCGCCGCACCATGCTGGGCATGAGCCAGGAAAAGCTGGGCGAGAGCCTGGGAATTACCTTCCAGCAGATCCAGAAATACGAGAAGGGCACCAACCGCGTCGGCGCCAGCCGGCTGCAGGCGATTTCGGGCATTCTCAATGTGCCAGTGTCATTCTTCTTCGAAGACGCTCCCGACGGAAATCCGGCCAATACCGCGTCGGGCATGGCGGAAGCCTCCAGCTCGAACTACGTCGTCGATTTCCTGTCGTCCTCCGAAGGTCTGCAGCTCAACCGCGCTTTCGTGAAGATCACCGATCAGAAGGTTCGCCGTAAGCTCGTCGACCTCGTCAAGGCTCTCGCCGCAGAGGCGGAAACCGAATAACGCCGCATCTGGATCGCGGGTTTCCGAAGCGAAGCCCGCATCCGGCCGCATCTGCGCGCGCCACCCTGTCGCAAACGAACATCCCGAAATCGCTGGTCCCTACACGCCGCGTCGCCTTCGACGCAGCGGTGAAACCGCCTCGCACCCCTCTCCGTTAACGAAGCGTATACAGCCTCATATAAAGATATATTTATGTCCTTCTACGCTTGTTTTTCCACAGGCGAATGACTACACATGCTTCGGTCTTTCATTGAGGGGAATCCCGCATGCGCTCCAGCTATCTGTTCACCAGCGAGTCGGTATCTGAAGGTCATCCAGACAAGGTCTGCGACCGTATTTCCGACGAAATCGTCGATCTCGTCTATCGTGAAGCCATCAAGACCGGCATCGACCCCTGGTCGGTCCGGATCGCCTGCGAGACGCTCGCCACCACCAATCGCGTGGTGATCGCCGGCGAAGTGCGGCTCCCCCGAGCCTGATGAAAAAGGACAAGAACGGCGTCGACCAGATCAATCCGTCCAAGTTCAAGGCCGCGGCGCGAAAGGCAATCCGCGACATCGGCTATGAGCAGGACGGCTTCCACTGGAAGACCGCCAGGATCGACGTGCTGCTGCATTCGCAGTCGGCCGACATCGCCCAGGGCGTCGACAACGCCGCCGACAAGCAGGGCGAGGAAGGCGCGGGCGACCAGGGCATCATGTTCGGTTACGCCTGCAGCGAAACGCCGGACCTGATGCCGGCGCCGATCTACTACTCCCACCGCATCCTGCAACTGCTCTCGGAAGCTCGCCGCAAGGGCGAAGGCGACGCCGGCAAGCTCGGCCCCGACGCCAAGAGCCAGGTGACGGTGCGCTATGTCGACGGCAAGCCCGCCGAGGCGACCTCCATCGTCCTTTCGACCCAGCATCTCGACGCGTCCTGGGATTCCCAGAAGGTCCGCAGCGTCGTGGAACCCTTCATTCACGAGGCTCTCGGCGACCTGCCTGTCGCCGAGGACTGCGCCTGGTACATCAACCCGACCGGCAAATTCGTCATTGGCGGACCCGACGGGGACGCCGGCCTCACCGGCCGCAAGATCATCGTCGACACCTATGGCGGCGCGGCCCCGCATGGCGGCGGCGCGTTTTCCGGCAAGGATACGACCAAGGTCGACCGTTCCGCCGCCTATGTCGCGCGCTATCTCGCCAAGAATGTCGTGGCGGCCGGTCTCGCCGATCGCTGCACGATCCAGTTGTCCTACGCCATCGGCGTGGCCCAGCCGCTGTCGATCTATGTCGATCTGCACGGCACCGGCAAGAAGGTCACCGAGGATCAGGTCGAGGCTGCGATCCGCAAGGTGATCGATCTGTCGCCGACCGGCATTCGCCGCCATCTCAACCTCAACAAGCCGATCTACGCGAAGACCTCGTCCTATGGCCATTTCGGCCGCAAGGCGGGCCGTGACGGGTCCTTCTCCTGGGAGAAGCTCGATCTCGTCAAGCCGCTCAAGGAAGCCCTGGCTTCGTGAGCGCGTCCGACGATCAGAACGAGCGCCCTTCGCGCGCGACCGAAGCGTTCTTCGGTCGGCGCAAGGGCAAGGCGCTCAGAGTCAACCAGCTTCGCGTGATGGACGAAACCCTGTCGGCGCTGAAACTCGATCTCTCCAAGCCTGCTCCATCTTCGCTGGCCGCTCTGTTTCCAGTTCCCGTTACGCAGATCCGGCTCGAAAGCGGCTTCGGCGGCGGAGAACATCTCCTTCATCGCGCGCTGGAAAATCCGGAGACGGGATTTATCGGCGTCGAGCCCTTCGTCAATTCCATGGCGAAACTGCTGGCGCGGGTCGAGGAGCAAGACATTCGCAACATCCGCGTCTTCGACGACGATGCGACGCTGGTGCTCGATTGGCTGCCCGAGGCCTCGATCGACCAGATGGATCTGCTCTATCCCGATCCCTGGCCGAAAAAGCGCCATTGGAAGCGCCGCTTCGTGTCGGACGTCAATGTCGAGCGGTTCCATCGCGTCATCAAGCGGGGCGGACATTTCAGCTTCGCGTCCGACATCGACACCTACGTGAACTGGACGCTCGAACATTTCGACCGCCATCCCGGTTTCGAATGGACGGCGCGCAACGCCGGCGACTGGCTGACGCCCTTTCCCAATTGGCCGGGCACACGATACGAAGCAAAAGCCCGGCGTGAAGGTCGCTCCTCGGCCTATCTCACCTTCCGTCGCCTCTGATTTTCATTCTATCGAAATCTGGAAACGCTTCGCGCGGCCGCATCATCCCGTGCGGCTGCCTTTTCGGCGCGGCATGATCCATCACGCCATCGTCGCCCTGCCCGCCCGTCGCGCCATCCAGCAGTTGAGGCGCGAGCATGGGATCGGGTCCGTCGGGAAGACCGCATGCCCGGCATATCGACCGGGCTGCGGCAATTCTCTGTCAGTGAAGGCTGACTGTCTGCAGATCATCCTCTGCGGCCTTGAAGAAGGTCGAGGAGCGGTTGTCAGTCAGCAGGATCGGCGTGCCGTCGGCGCCGAACAGCGCCCAGAGATCGAGGCCCGGATTGAGGTTCGGGGCTTCCGGGAAAACGCGCGACACGTCTTCAGAACGCATCTTGCGGATATAGCCGAGCTTACCAGCGCCGAGATGCGCGAACTCGCTACGTGTCAAGCTATCCAGTGTGGGTCTAGCGGCCATTCTATTGCCTCCTTCATGCTTCGGAAGACGCGGGGCCAATCCCGTCCAACCATCATTCTGAAACAGAGATGTTAATTTTTCGCACAAGTTTTTCGGGTTCCGGCCTGATGAGGTCGACCGAGAGAAGTCCGTTCTTGAGGCTGGCCCCGATGACCTGCATTCCATCCGCCAGCATGAAGCAACGCTGGAACTGGCGGGAGGCGATGCCGCGATAGAGAAACTCCCGCTCGCCCTGTTCGGCCTGGCGACCGCGGATGATCAACTGGTTCTCTTCGGTGGTCACATCGAGATCGTCTTCGCCGAAACCCGCCACGGCGAGCGTGATGCGCAGGCGTTCGGGCTCGCCGGCGGGGGCGTCGGCCTTCAGACGTTCGATATTGTACGGGGGTAGCCGTCATTGTTCTTGGCGAGACGCTCCAGCGTCTTCTCCATGGCGTCGAAGCCCAGAAGAAGCGGGCTGGCGAAAGGGGCAATGCGCGTGTTCATTCCGTTCATGTCCTTGGCTGCAAGCGACAATCGCCGGGCCTCGTTCAAGCGTCCGGCAGAACGACATATGGTGACTTGGCGATAGAGTTGCAAGACGCTTGCGCTCGGGGCGCCCACAGGCAATAGTCGCCGAGAAATCAATAAGAAGAGGACCGGCGCCGACATGGCCAATCCGAGAAAGATCATCATCGACACAGACCCCGGCCAGGACGATGCAGCCGCCATCATGCTCGCGCTCGGCTCGCCGCAAGAGCTCGACCTTCTCGGCGTCACGACGGTCGCCGGCAATGTGCCGCTGTCGCGCACGCAGACCAACGCCCGCATCGTCTGCGAGTTTGCCGGTCGTCCCGACGTGAAGGTCTTCGCCGGCTGCGAGCGTCCCTTGAAGCGGCCGCCGGTGACGGCGGAATATGTCCATGGACCGACCGGCCTGGATGGTCCCGAACTCTTCGAACCCACCATGCCGCTGCAGGCGATGAACGGCGTCGACTTCATCATCGACACGCTCCGGACGCATGAGGCGGGGACCGTGACGCTCTGCACGCTCGGGCCGATGACGAATGTGGCCACCGCCTTCCAGCGCGCGCCCGACATCATCGCGCGCGTGAAGGAAGTGGTGATGATGGGCGGCGCCTATTTCGAAGTCGGAAACATCACGCCGGCGGCCGAGTTCAACATCTATGTCGATCCGGAAGCCGCAGACATCGTTTTCAAGTCCGGCGTGCCCATCGTGATGATGCCGCTCGACCTGACGCACAAGGTTTTGACGTTGAAAGCGCGTGTCGAAAAGATCCGCGCGCTGGGCAACCGCGCGGGCGTGGCGCTCGCCGATATGCTCGATTTCTTCGAGCGTTTCGACGTCGAGAAATACGGCTCCGACGGCGGGCCGCTGCATGACCCGACCGTAATCGCCTATCTCATCAAGCCGGAAATCTTTTCGGGTCGCCACTGCAATGTCGAGATCGAACTTGCTTCTGAACTGACGCTGGGCATGACCGTGGTGGACTGGTGGCGCGTGACCAAGCGCGAGAAGAACGCCATGGTGATGAAGGATATCGACGCCCAGGCCTTCTTCGACCTGTTGACGGAGCGGGTCGGACGCCTTTGATTGCATCCGTAAGCGAGTTAAAGCGGTCTCAGGAAACTGGGGCCGTTTTTTTATGCCAACAAATGAAAAGGGAGCGGCCCGAAGACCGCTCCCCAATTCTGATCGGCAGATCAGAGTGATAGGCTTGCGCCTATCACATCATGTCCATGCCGCCTGTTCAGCGCGCTTGACGCGCTGAACCATCCCAGTTGATGGGCGGCTTTATGGACGTGTGTGATAGGCTAGCGCCTATCACATCATGTCCATGCCGCCCATGCCGCCCATGCCGCCCGGCATGCCGCCGGCAGCTTCCTTCTTCGGAAGTTCGGCGATCATGGCTTCGGTGGTGATCAGCAGCGAAGCAACCGAAGCTGCGTTCTGCAGAGCGGTGCGGACAACCTTGACCGGGTCGACGATGCCCATGGTGATCATGTCGCCGAATTCGCCGGTCTGGGCGTTGTAGCCGAAGTTGTCGTTGTCCTTTTCGAGGATCTTGCCGACGATGATGGAAGCTTCGTCGCCAGCGTTGTCTGCGATCTGGCGAACCAGGGACTGCAGGGCGCGACGGACGATGTTGATGCCAGCTTCCTGGTCGTCGTTGACGCCCTTGACGGTGATCTTGGTCGAGGAGCGCAGGAGAGCGGTGCCGCCGCCGGGGACGATGCCTTCCTGAACGGCAGCGCGGGTCGCGTTGAGCGCGTCGTCGATGCGGTCCTTGCGTTCCTTGACTTCGATTTCCGTGGAGCCGCCGACGCGGATCACGGCAACGCCGCCAGCGAGCTTGGCAAGACGTTCCTGCAGCTTTTCGCGGTCGTAGTCGGAGGTGGTTTCTTCGATCTGGGCCTTGATCTGGGCGACGCGGCCTTCGATGTCGGACTTCTGGCCGGCGCCGTCGACGATCGTGGTGTTTTCCTTGGAGATCGAAACCTTCTTGGAACGGCCCAGCATGTCGAGGGTGACGTTTTCAAGCTTGATGCCGAGGTCTTCGGAGATCACGGTGCCGCCCGTCAGGATGGCGATGTCTTCGAGCATGGCCTTGCGGCGGTCGCCGAAGCCAGGAGCCTTGACGGCGGCGATCTTCAGGCCGCCGCGAAGCTTGTTGACGACGAGGGTGGCGAGAGCTTCGCCTTCGACGTCTTCAGCGATGATGAGCAGCGGCTTGCCGGTCTGGACGACGGCTTCGAGCACCGGCAGCATGGCCTGGAGGTTCGAGAGCTTCTTTTCGTGCAGCAGGATGTAAGCGTCGTCGAGATCGGCGATCATCTTTTCTGCGTTGGTCACGAAATAGGGGCTGAGGTAGCCGCGGTCGAACTGCATGCCTTCGACGACTTCGAGTTCGGTTTCGGCGGTCTTGGCTTCTTCGACGGTGATGACGCCTTCGTTGCCGACCTTCTGCATGGCTTCGGCGATATCAGCGCCGACCTGCTTGTCGCCGTTGGCGGAGATCGTGCCGACCTGGGCGACTTCTTCCGACGTGGAGATCTTCTTGGCCTTGGCCTGGAGATCCTTGACGACTTCCGAGACGGCGAGATCGATGCCGCGCTTCAGGTCCATCGGGTTCATGCCGGCGGCAACGGCCTTGGCGCCTTCGCGAACGATGGCCTGGGCCAGAACGGTGGCGGTGGTGGTGCCATCGCCGGCGATGTCGTTGGTCTTGGACGCGACTTCGCGGACCATCTGGGCGCCCATGTTTTCGAACTTGTCTTCGAGTTCGATTTCCTTGGCGACAGAGACGCCGTCCTTGGTGATGCGCGGAGCGCCGAAGGACTTGTCGATGATGACGTTACGACCCTTCGGGCCGAGCGTGACCTTTACAGCGTCAGCGAGGATGTCGACGCCGCGCAGCATCTTTTCGCGCGCGTTACGGCCAAACTTGATTTCTTTAGCAGCCATTTTGGAAAACTCCCGGGCTCATTGCCCATTGGTTTGCTTGAATTTGACGAGATCGGCAATCAGCCGATGATGCCCATGATGTCGGATTCCTTCATGATCAGAAGGTCTTCGCCATCGAGCTTGACTTCGGTGCCCGACCACTTGCCGAACAGGACGCGGTCGCCGGCCTTGACGTCGAGAGCGACGAGATTGCCCTTGTCGTCACGAACGCCGGAGCCGACGGCGACGATTTCGCCTTCCTGCGGCTTTTCCTTGGCGGTGTCGGGGATGATGATGCCGCCCTTGGTCTTTTCTTCGGATGCAACGCGGCGAACGACGACGCGGTCATGAAGCGGACGGAAATTGGTGCTTGCCATTGTCTGTTTCCTCGATCAAATGACATTACCGGGTCAGGCCCGGGGAAAGGTTGTTAGCACTCCCTCCTGTGGAGTGCTAGCGGCCTGGATTTAGGTTCGAGGCGGGCGAGAGTCAAGGTTCCGCCGTCGGAAAAATATTTCGACAAGGTAAATGCGGGACCAGAATGAGCGATCTCGAACAGCTCCCCGCACGCCCCGCCCATCCGAGTTTCGGCGACGCCGTGCGCGTCTGGGGCAGGATCGGCGTGCTCAGCTTCGGCGGCCCGGCCGGACAGATCGCCCTGATGCATCGCGAACTCGTGGACGAGCGGCGCTGGATCTCCGAAAGCCGCTTTTTGCATGCGCTCAATTTCTGCATGTTGCTGCCGGGCCCGGAAGCGCAACAGCTCGCGACCTATATAGGCTGGCTTCTACATGGCTGGCGCGGCGGTCTGATGGCCGGTCTGCTCTTCGTCGCGCCGGGTTTCCTGGTCATTCTCGCTCTTTCCGCCATCTACGCCGTCTGGGGCCAGACCGGGCTGCTGGACAGCGCCTTCATGGGCTTGAAGGCGGCTGTGCTGGTGATCGTCGTCGAGGCGCTGATCCGTGTCGGCAAACGGTCGCTCAAGAACAATGTGATGCGCGCCGTCGCAATCACGGCCTTCGTTGCGCTCTTCGCCTTCGCGGCGCCCTTTCCTCTGGTGATCCTCGCGGCGGCGCTGATCGGCTATGCCGGCTTCCGCTTCGCGCCAGATGTGTTTTCAGCCGGGGGCATCACGCCGCCGGCGCGGATCTGCCGGCCGTCATCGATGCGGATCATCCGGGACGGCCGGCCAGTTGGCGCGGCTCGCTTCTCGCCACGCTCGTGTGGACGACGCTATGGGCCGCCCCTTTCGGACTTCTCTTCGCCTTCGGCCTCGAATCGAGCGTTTATGTCGACATCAGCCTGTTCTTCTCGAAAATGGCCGTCGTCACCTTCGGCGGAGCCTATGCGGTTCTCTCCTATGTCGCGCAACAGGCGGTCGATCATTACCAATGGCTGAAGCCGGGCGAGATGTTGGATGGACTCGGGCTCGCCGAGACGACGCCGGGGCCGCTGGTTCTGGTGCTGAGCTTCGTCGGTTTCATCGCCGGATTTCGCGGATCAGGCGCGTTGTCGCCGCTCGCGGGCGGCGCGCTCGGGGCGACGCTCACGACCTGGGTGACCTTTGCGCCCTGCTTTCTCTGGATTTTCCTCGGCGCGCCCTGGATCGAGCGACTGCGCGCCAATCGGGCGCTCTCGGGAGCGATGACCGCCATATCGGCGGCGGTCACCGGGGTGATCTTCAATCTGGCGCTCTGGTTCGCAACGCATGTCGTCTTTGGCCGGCATGTCGCGATCGAGGCCGGCCCCTTCCGCATGAGTCTTCCGGACCCGACGTCGGTGAATCTCGTCCAACTTGCGCTGACGATGCTGGCGGCCATTGCACTTTTCAGGTTCAGGCTCGGCGTGTTCAGGACGCTGGCCCTTCTCGCCGGCGCCGGCGTGCTGGTCGGGCAGGCGTTCTGATCGGCGTAGCCGAAGAGACTTGCCAATTTTCCGATCCCTGTCATAACCCGTGGCATGACCGACAAACGCGCCTTGCCTCAAAAATCCGATTTCGCCCATGTCACCGAATGGGTGTTCGACCTCGACAACACGCTCTATCCGCATCACGTCGATCTCTTCGCACAGATCGACCGCAATATGACCGCGTTCGTGGCGGAGCTTCTCGACCTTGCGCCCGAGGACGCGCGCAAGCTGCAGAAACAGTATTATTATGACCACGGCACGACATTGCGCGGCTTGATGCATCATCACGGCATCGAGCCGGCGGCCTTTCTGGAAGCCGCCCATCGCATCGACTATTCGGGGCTGGCCGTGGACGAAGGCCTGAGCGAGGCGATCAAGGCGCTGCCGGGACGAAAATTCATTCTCACCAACGGCACGGTCAAACATGCCGAGGAAGCCGCCCGAGCGCTCGGCATTCTCCATCATTTCGAAGACATCTTCGATATCGTCGCGGCGGATTTCGTGCCGAAGCCGGCCGGTTCGACCTACGACAAATTCGCGAGCCTGCACCGGGTGGAAACCCGAAAAGCCGCGATGTTCGAGGATCTTCCGCGCAATCTCGAAATCCCGCGCGCGCTCGGCATGAAGACGGTGCTGATTGTTCCGCAGAGCAAGGAACATTATCTCGAACGGTGGGAAATCCCCGACGAGAACGATCCGACGATCGATCACATCACGGACAATCTCGCGGATTTTCTCCGCGCCGTCGTCTGATCCCGAAGCTGAACGGGTCATTCAGGCCCTGTTCAGCGCCCTTCCTCTATTCATGTCGTCAACGTCGCAGCCGGATATCTCAGGCGCGGCGATGACAAAGCCGGTTCCTCCCCTGCCCGGCCACGACCAGAGAAAGGTTGACATCATGAACGCCAAGACCCTCATCGCCTCCACACTCGCGCTCGCCGTCGCAGCCTCCAGCGGCGTCGCGTTTGCCGCATCCACCACGCCGACCGGCGCCGCAAAGGATCCCGCCAAGCGCGAACAGCGCGTCGCCTTCATGATCAAGCGGCTCGACGCCGACAAGGACGGCAAGGTTTCCAAGCAGGAAATGCAGGCCGCGATGAACGCCACCCTTTCGGTGGTGGATTCCAACAAGGACGGGTTCCTGTCGAAGCAGGAAGTCGAAGCCGGCAAGGACGCGCTCAAGGCCTATCGCCAGAAGGTGAAGGCCGAACCGAATGCGGCGCCCGTAAAACCGGCCCGGCTGCCGAATGGCGTGATCAAGCATTTCGACCGGATCGACGCCAACAAGGACGGCAAGCTGTCGAAAGAGGAGCTCGACCGCGTCGCCGACCGCATGTTCCAGCGCCGCGACGCCAACAAGGACGGCTTCATCACCGCCCAGGAATTCCTGGCCAAAAAGGGCAAGAAGCAGGGCTGACCCGCTTCAAGCCATGACCTCGCGGCGTCTCCGTCAGGAGGCGCCGTTTTCCTTTTCATAGAAACGCTTCATGATGGCGCAGGCTTCTTCGGCGGTGTTGACGAAGCTGATCAACTCGACATCCTCGGGGGCGATCGTTCCGAATTCGGCCAACGCGTCGAAATCGACGACCCTGCGCCAGAACTGCTCGCCGAACAGGATCAGCGGCACTTTCGCCATGCGACCGGTCTGCATCAGCGTGATTGTTTCGAACAATTCGTCCAGCGTTCCGAAGCCGCCCGGAAACACCGTCACCGCCTTGGCGCGCATCAGGAAATGCATCTTGCGAATGGCGAAATAGTGGAAGTTGAAGCTGAGCTCCGGGGTCACATACGAGTTCGGCGCCTGCTCATGCGGCAGCACGATGTTGAGCCCGATCGACGGCGCGCCGACATCGTCAGCGCCGCGATTGCCGGCTTCCATCACGCCCGGGCCGCCGCCGGTGACCACGACATACTCCTTGTAGTCATGGCCTGCGGACCATTCCGAGCACAGGCGGGCGAATTTGCGCGCTTCTTCGTAGAAAACCGAGGCTGCCTCGAGATTGGCTTTCTGTCCAGCGTTCTTGGCCGCCCAAGCCTTCTGGCCGGGGGCGGGAATGCGCGCCCCGCCGAACATGACCACCGTCGAGCGGATGCCATATTCGGTCAGCATCATCTCGACCTTGAGCAATTCGAGCTGCAGCCGGACCGGGCGGAGCTCTTCGCGGCAGAGAAAATCGTTGTCTGCGAAGGCGAGGCGATAGGCGGGCGACAGCGATTGGGGGTTCCGGGGATGCGCTCGGCGCGCTTGAGGTCGCTGCGGCTGCTGCGCAAGGGATCCCACACGCCGTCCTTGCGCCTGAGTTCGTCGGTTTTCCCCTTTGCCATGCTTATTTCCATCCGCTATAGAGCCGCGACCGGCCCAGTTTTTCGCTATTCTGGCAGGATAATCCTTCAAAGCTTAAGGAATTCCCATGACCGTCCATGACCTCGCCTCGCTCGAAAAGACCATCGACGCCGCCTTCGACAATCGCGATTCCGTCTCGACCTCGACCACGGGCGAGATCCGCGACGCCGTCGAAACCGCGCTGAACCTGCTCGACGCCGGCAAGGCGCGCGTGGCGACTCGCGGCGAGGACGGCTCCTGGACCGTGCATCAGTGGCTCAAAAAGGCGGTTCTGCTCTCCTTCCGCCTCAACGCCATGGAAATCATCAAGGGCGGCCCGGGCGATTCCACCTGGTGGGACAAGGTGCCGTCGAAATTCGACGGCTGGAGCGCCAACGAATTCGAGAAGGCAGGGTTCCGCGCCGTGCCGAACGCCGTCGTCCGTCGCTCGGCCTATATCGCCCCCAACGCCATCCTGATGCCGTCCTTCGTCAATCTCGGCGCCTATGTCGGCGAGGGCACGATGGTCGACACCTGGGCCACCGTCGGCTCCTGCGCCCAGATCGGCAAGCATGTGCATCTTTCGGGCGGCGTCGGCATCGGCGGCGTGCTGGAGCCGATGCAGGCCGGCCCGACCATCATCGAGGACAACTGCTTCATCGGCGCCCGCTCTGAAGTCGTCGAAGGCTGCATCGTGCGCGAAGGCTCGGTGCTCGGCATGGGCGTGTTCATCGGCAAGTCCACCAAGATCGTCGACCGCGCCACCGGCGAGGTGACCTATGGCGAAGTGCCGCCCTATTCCGTCGTCGTCGCCGGCTCGATGGGCAGCGGCAACCTCATGCCGAACGGCGTCGTCGCGCCCAATCTCTACTGCGCCGTCATCGTCAAGCGCGTCGACGCCCAGACCCGCTCCAAGACCGGCATCAACGAATTGCTGCGTGATTGAGGCGCAGCGACGCCATGCGGCGCGCTGCCTGGCGCGCCGTTTTTTTCCCCGTGA
Source organism: Rhizobium sp. G21 (assembly GCF_014158035.1). Lineage (GTDB taxonomy): Bacteria > Pseudomonadota > Alphaproteobacteria > Rhizobiales > Rhizobiaceae > Rhizobium_E. The sequence continues at coordinate 1,916,908 of NZ_JACFXW010000001.1, forward strand.
CAGAGCCGCCGTCATCGGCTAACGCTTGGCCATCATGCCTGTCACCGATCCGATTGAAAATCTTCAAAAGCTCATCCGTTGCCCTTCCGTGACGCCCGACGAGGGCGGCGCGCTGGCGCTGCTCGAATCCCTGCTGACGCCGCTCGGCTTCAAGGTCGAGCGCATGACGATGAGCGAGGCGGGAACGCCCGATATCGTCAATCTCTATGCACGGCTCGGCGATGACGGCCCGCATCTGATGTTCGCCGGCCATACCGATGTCGTGCCTGTCGGCGACGAGGCCGCCTGGAGCCATCCGCCCTTCGGCGCCGAGATCCATGACGGCCTGATGTTCGGACGCGGCGCCGTCGACATGAAAGGCGGCGTCGCCTGCTTTGCCGCCGCTGTCGCCCGCCATATCGAAAAGCACGGGCTCCCCAAGGGATCGATTTCCTTCCTGATCACCGGCGACGAGGAAGGCCCCGCCGTCAACGGCACGGTGAAACTGCTGGAATGGGCGCATGGCCGGGGCGAGCGCTGGGACGGCTGCCTGGTGGGCGAGCCCACCAATCCCGAGCAACTCGGCGACATGATCAAGATCGGCCGTCGCGGCTCGGTCTCGGGCGCAGTCACGGTGCATGGGGTGCAGGGCCATGTCGCCTATCCGCATCTCGCCGACAATCCGGTGCGCTCGGCGCTCGCCATGGCGACCGCGCTGATGGAGACGCCTTTCGATCACGGCACGGATGATTTCCAGCCGTCGAACATGGAAGTGACGACGATCGACGCCGGCAACAAGGCGACCAACGTCATTCCCGCCAAGGTCGGCTTCGCCTTCAACATCCGCTTCAACGACGCCTGGACGGCCGACACCGTCAAAGCCGAGATCGTCCGCAGGCTCGACCAGGCCGCTGCATCCTCGCCCTTGCGGCCCGGCCGCGAGCCGGCGCGCTACGATCTGGGCTGGGCCGAGCGGCCGAGCCATGTGTTCCTGACCCGCGACGAGCGGCTGATCGGCACGCTGTCGCGCGCCATCGAAGCGGCATACGGGGACCACGCCCAAACTGTCGACCACGGGCGGCACGTCGGACGCCCGCTTCATAAAGGATTACTGCCCGGTGGTCGAGTTCGGCCTGGTCGGCCAGACCATGCATATGGTCGACGAGCGCGTGAGCGTGTCGGAACTCGAAGCGTTGACGCGGATCTATGAAACGTTCATCGCCGACTGGTTCAGAGATGCCGGGGCGTGAGGAAGTCATCTATTATCTGAATGGCCTGTGGCTGCTGATCCGCGGCCGCAGCGAGGGCTTTCAGTGGCTCGACCTGAGCGACCGCGGTTTCTGGCGGTCATGGTGGGCGATTTTCTATTGCCTGCCGCCCATTCTCCTCGATCTCTGGGGAACGCGGGCCGTCTATCTCCAGGGCATGCCGGAAAACACCCATCTCGGCAATGGTTTCTGGTCGGGCCTGCTGTTTCTCGACCTTCTGTCCTGGACCGCGCCCTACGCCATTCTCTACGCCGCCATGAGCGCCGCAGGCTATGCCTCGCATTTTCGTCCAGCTGTCGTTCTTCTCAACTGGCTGAGCGTCCCGGTGCAATGGGCGCTGATGGCCATATCCGTCTCGCTGATCGTTGCGCCCGCCAATGTCGATCTGCAAGCCTCGATCGCGCTCGTTCTCTACCTCGTCTCCGGCTATGCGCATGTCATGGTCATGCTGCAGCTGACCGAACGCAAGGCGCTGCCGGCCACGGCTTTCGTCATCGCCATCACGGCAGGTTCGATGCTCACCCAATATTACGCCATCGACGCGCTCGGTCTATCCTTCGGCTGACTCGTCGTCATCGAGCGTCAGAAGCGTCGACAGGTCGCCGTAATCCACCTGCATGAAAAACAGACCATGCGGCGGCGCGACCGGTCCACAGCGGGCGCGATCACGCGCGAGCAGCGCCTCGCGAATGTCGAGTGCGCTCCATTTCCCCTCGCCCACCATCTTCAATGTGCCGGCGAAGGAGCGGATCTGATTGTGCAGGAAGCTCTGCGCCGAGGCGCGGATCTCGACATAGTCGCCGTTGCGCGTGACATCGACCCGCTCGATCGTGCGGCGCGGGTTCTTCGCCTGGCAATGCGACGAGCGGAAGGTGGTGAAATCGTGATAGCCGACGAATTCCTGCGCCGCCTCATGCATGCGCTCCGCATCGAGCGGCTTCTTCACATGCCAGGCGCGCTCGGCGTCGATGGCCGACGGCGCCATGCGGTTGATGATGCGATAGAGATAATGGCGTTTTGTGGCGGAGAAACGAGCGTCGAAGGTGGTCGGGACCTGCTCGGCCGAGAGAATGGCGACCCGCTCCTCCTCCATGGCGAGATGGGCGTTGACGGCATTGGCCACGGTCGCCGCCTTCCAGTCTCGGCTCAGATCGACATGGCAGACCTGGCCGAACGCGTGAACGCCGGAATCGGTGCGGCCGGCGGCGCGCAGCGACACCTCTTCGCCGCTCATCGCGAAAATGGCCTTTTCGATGGCGCCCTGCACCGATTTGCCGTTGTCCTGCCGCTGCCAGCCGACATAGGGCACGCCGTCATATTCGACGATCATCTTGTAACGCGGCATCAGCCGATCCTCGCGCCTGGGGCGATGGGAAGCCCGCGCAGGAAATCGCCCGCGTCGAGCGGCTTGCCTCCCGCCTTCTGCAGCCTCAGCAGGCGCACCGCGCCTTCGCCGCAGGCGATAGTGAGACGATCATCCAGCGCCACGCCGGGCTCGCCCGCGCCCGAGGCGCGCTCGGAGGCTAGCACTTTCACACGCTCGAGCTTGCCGCCGAACTCCGCCTCGAACCAGGCACCCGGAAAGGGCGCAAGGCCGCGGATATGGTTGTGCACCTCGGCGGCGTTTTTCGTAAAGTTGATGCGCGTCTCGTCCTTGCTGATCTTGGCGGCGTAGAGCACGCCGTCTTCAGGCTGCGGCGTGAGCGTCAGTCTTCCCGCCTCGAGCGCAGCCATCGCCTCGACCATCAGGCCTGCGCCGATCTCCGACAAGGCGTCATGCAGTTCACCGGCGGTCATTGTCTCGGAGATAGCGATCTCGCGGGTCATCGCCACCGGGCCGGTGTCGAGCCCCTTGTCCATCTTCATCACCATCATCCCGGTCTTTGCATCTCCGGCCATGATGGCGCGCTGGATGGGCGCGGCGCCACGCCAGCGCGGCAGAAGCGAGGCATGGCCGTTATAGCAGCCCAGCCGCGTGCCCTCCAGGATCGAGACCGGCAGCAGCAATCCATAGGCGACGACGATGGCGACATCGGCCCCGAGCGCCTTGAACGCTTCCACATCCTCGGCCGCCTTGAAGTTTACCGGCGTGCGCACTGGAATGCCCAAATCTTCGGCTGCCTTATGGACCGGCGACGGCGTCAGTTCCAGCCCGCGCCTCCCCGCCGGCCGCGGCGGTTGCGAATAGACGGCGACGATGTCGTGACCTGCGGCGTGCAACGCTTTGAGCACGGGCGCGGAAAAATCGGGCGTTCCCATGAAAATGATTCTGAGCGGCATGGCTGATCTCCGGCTGATCGCCCCTTCAAGCCTCTTGAGCGGAGAAGATCAAGCCCCTTGGCTCCCGACCGCGCGTCGCCAGTCGCTCGGGCTCTGGCCCGAGACGCGCAAAAATTCGCGATTGAAGTTGGATTTGGTCATGAACCCGGCCTCGAGCGCGATCTGCACGACGCTTTCCTCTGTGTCGCGCAACAATCGCTGGGCCTCCTTTACGCGGAAGCCGTTCACATATTGCGAGACGGACACGCCATGGCAGCGATTGACGGCGCGAGAAACGGCGCGGGTGGTTTTGCCGAGCTTGCGCGCGAGCCTGACGAGATTGAGTTCCATATCGCGATAGAGCGCGTTTTTCTCCATCAGCGCGTCGAGAGCGCGTGCGATGGCCCGGTCTTCCTCGTTGGCCGCCGAGGAGGAGGAAGGCGTTTCTCCGCGCTCTCCCTCCCCGCCGGCATCGTTGTCTTCCGGCTTGTCCATCCGCGCCGGATCGACAAGCGCGGCCGCGGTCGACAAGACGATCAGACTGACCGTCGTTCCGAACGAGATGATCGCCCCCGAATACCGGCCGGCGAACACAGCGAGATCGAGACTGATCAGCATGTCGGACAACGCCGAGGCGATCAGCGTCGCCCCCGTGATCTGCAGCGCCCGATAGGACGTGACGACGCCGTCGAGACGCGACGAGATCAGCCGGTCCGGTCCGCCGCGACTCATCGCCAGCAGCAGCACGCCATAGGCGAGGAAATCGAGAATGATCACCGCGCCGACCCAATCCCGCGACATCAACAGCAGACCGGAAACCAATACCGGCCAGAGCGCATGCGGCCAGTCCGCGAGACCCGGCCGCGCCGCTCCCCCGTCAATCCGCGAAACGCCAGGAACGCAGCAGGCGGCAGGATGCTCGCCGTCGTCGCCATCACCGGCTGCAGCGCCGTCGCGCCATATCCCCAACGCGCGCCCACCAGAATGGACTGGAAGGCAAACAGCGTCATCAATGCGACGAAGGCGAATGCGTCGTCGCCCCGCTCACGCGCGATCCGCGCATAGCGAACCGCAAAGACCGCAAGGAACAAGGCGACGACAAAGGGAAGCGGCAGCAGAATCATCGGCAGTCCATCGGCAAATACAGAAGTGCGATGCTTCTGTCCTTAATCGCGATCCTGCGCGACCTCAAACGCGTTTCAGGTCGCCGTTTCCAGCTGCATCGTCATTCTCGTCTCCATTCTTCATCGCAACAGGAGGCGCAGCATGCGCAAGAAAACTCTCTTCCTTGGACTGGCCGCGAGCGTCGCGGCAGTCATCGCCCTCGACGCCGCCGTGTCGCTCTGGACGTCGCAAGCCCGGGCCTCAGATCCCGTCGATCTCTCGAGCGTCAACCGCGTCGAAGTTCGCGGCGCCGCAAGCCGCGTGACGGTGAACACGGACGCGGCCGCTCCGTTCGAAGCCAAACTCTTGGGAACCCGAAGCGGCTGGGGCGCTCTCTGGCGTTCGAGCTGGTTCGACGAGGGTTGCGCCATGACGGGCTCCATGCGCGTCGAACGCGGTTCGCTGATCGTCGACACCGGCGATGCGCCCTTTGACTTCGATTGGGACGATTGCCGGCTGGAGCTCGAGGCCAATCTCAGACCGGACGCCGCCGTGCTGATCGACCAGCGCGCCTCGGCCATCAAGCTCGCCGGCGACTTCTCGGTGCTGGATATCAAGTCTGATGCCGGAGATGTCGATGTCGAAGGGCATGCCGATGCGATCTCACTGTCCGGCGCAGCGCTCAGGGCCCGGATCGCCTTCGACGAGGTGGCTAAATCAGAAACCATCCGACTGATGGGCAAGATGATGGATGCGACGCTGATCTTTCCGGCCGGTACGGCCATCAGCTATGTGGTGCAGTCAGTCGCATCCTATATCGACAGCGCGCTGCCCAACACGCCGGGAGCGAAACCGGAGATCCAGATCCGCGGCGACATGGTCAGGACCACGATCCGCGAGCAATGATCAGGCGCGGAGCTTGGCGGCCTTGGTGAATTTCTTGATCACCATCTCGCGCTTCAGGCGCGAGATATGGTCGATGAAGAGCACGCCGTTCAGGTGGTCGATCTCATGCTGCAGGCAGGTGGCCAACAGGCCTTCGGCCTCGATTTCCTGCGCCTTGCCGTCGAGATCCACGTAGCGAACGCGGATGGTCGCGGGACGTTCGACCTCGGCGTAGTAATCCGGGATCGACAGGCAGCCTTCTTCATAGCTGGACCTGGCGTCGCTCGACGACAGGATTTCAGGATTGATGAAGACCTGCGGCTTCTTTTCCTCGCCCTCTTTGTGAAGGTCGATCACCACGACACGCTTGGGAACGCCGATCTGGATGGCGGCCAACCCGATGCCGGGCGCGTCATACATCGTCTCCAGCATGTCGGCGGCGAGCGTCCGCACCTCCGGCGTCACGTCTTCGAACAGGGCCGAAGTCTGGCGGAGGATCGGGTCGGGCAAAATAATGAGCGGCTTGATCGTCATTTCGCCTCCATAATACAGCCGCCCGGCTTGCGCAACAGGCCGGGCGCTTCCCTTCGGCACGAAGTGAACGTCAGGCGGCCTGACGTGCGGCGCTCGTCGCTCGCTTCGCGTCGCGGGTGGGTTCGCCGGTCTTGAATTCGTCGAGAACACCGTTGAGCCGCTCGACTTCGGCGGCGAGCGCGCGCACTTCGCCCGAGCTTTTCTCCACCATGCCGGCATTCTGCTGGGTGATCGTATCGAGGCTGCTGATCGCGGCGGATACTTCCTTGAGGCCGGACGACTGTTCGTCTGCGGCGGACGCGATATCGGAAATGATCCTCGTCAGTTCGACGATGCGCGTCGTGATGTCGCCGAGCGACTCGCCGGAGCGATTCACCAGGGAAACGCCTGTTTGCACCTGGTTCGAACTTTCGGCGATGATGCCCTTGATCTCCTTGGCGGCGTTGGCCGAGCGCTGCGCCAATTCCCGGACTTCCTGGGCGACGACGGCGAAACCGCGACCCGCCTCGCCCGCCCGCGCGGCTTCGACGCCGGCGTTGAGCGCGAGCAGATTGGTCTGGAAGGCGATTTCGTCGATGACGGTGATGATCTTGGAGATCTCGGTCGAGGATTTTTCGAGCGCGCTCATGGCCGCGACGGCTTCGAGCACGGTCGCGCCCGAGGTCTTGACCACTCCGAGCGTTTCCTGCGCCACGCTGGACGCCGTGCGAGCGCTGGTCGCAGTCGAGGTGACGTTTTCCGACAGTTCATGGAGCGCGGCGGAACTCTGTTCTATGCTGGCGGCCTGCTGCTCCGTCCGACCGGAAAGGTCGTTGGTCGCCTTGGCGATTTCCTGCGCGCCGTCGAGAATCTGTTGAGCCGCGATGCGGACGTTTTCCATCGACTGCCGGAGCGCTTCCACGGCGTTGTTGTAATTGCCGGCCATGGCGCCGAATTTTTCCGGCATCTCGCTGGCGAAACGCGTCTGGAGATCGCCGGCGGAAAGCATTTCCAGCATCCGCCCCAGCTTGCTCATCGCATCGGTCTGCTCCGCCTCGGCGGCGGCTCTCTCGCGTTCGGCCCGTTCGCGCTGCGACGCCAGTTCATCGAGATAGACGCTGATGGCGTAATCCATGTCGAGCAGCGCCGCCTTGACGATCACGGAAATGTCTTCAGCGACCGACTTGTTCTTGGACTTCGAGAAAAAGCCGCTCTGCTTCCTGGCCACAACGCCATGGATCAATTGTTCCAGCACCAGCGCATAGCCGGCGATATAGAGCCGGGGCTCGAGGCCGATCCGGGCATGCGTCTTGCCGATCGCGGTCACCCCATTGACATAGGCGTCATCCAGCGCGCCGGAGGTGATGATGGCCCAATGCTTCGCCTGAGCGCTCTTCGCTCCGCTGATATGGGACTCGTTCTTGAAGAACCGGGCGGTTTCGGGATTGGCGCGCACCTTGGCGTAGAACATGTCTAGGGCGGGGCCGATGAGTTCGGACACCAGCGGACTGAGCTTCTGCAACTCCTTCTGCGCCGCCGCATCCACCCCCAGAAAATCCAGTCTTTGGCGAAGCGCGGTCGTGTGTTGAGACGAAGAAGTCATGATGCGGAATCCCCACGGATTGAGTTGTATGTCGGCAGCCCGTTAACTTTTGAGGGTAGGCCCGATTGGTTAATCGTATATTAGTTATGTCTTATTAGTTTTCCTAAAAATACTCCGAGAAACCCCTAGCCATGTCGCGCATATCGAACATGTCCTAAAGAGTAGCCGGTGTTTCTGCGGCAATCTTGATCAAGATCAAAACAATGTCGCGCCGCCTTTCGGGTGATCGTTGCTTTCCATATTTGGTTTACAAAAGGTTAATATCAGGCCTCCATAAGCATGTTCCCGTTTTGATCTGGATTGAATCCGCGAATCTGCTAGGATTGCTTCATGAACGCATTCCTGACGACGCCTGGTATCGGGCTGGACATGATCACGCCGACCCACGCCGTTCTCGCCGTCGGCGCCGCCATTGCCATATCGGGGCTTCTGCTGCTCCGATCGAGACGCCGGAGGCTGGAGGCGGAAGAGCTCGCGGACGCGCTCGAGGCGAAGGCGGAGGACGACGCGCTCAGGCTCAACCAGATCCTCAAGGCGCAGACGGAAATGCAGGGCCGTATCGCGGCGATGACCGAAATGTTCGGCGCGCGCCAGGCGGAGTTCAACCAGACGGTCAATCAGCGGCTCGACGGCATGACGCAGCGGATCGGCGCCACGATTACCGAACAGACCCGCGCCACGCATGAAAACCTCCGCCGCCTTCAGGAACGGCTGGCGGTGATCGACACCGCCCAGACCAACATCCAGACGCTGGCGAAGGACATCGTTTCGCTGCAGTCGATCCTGTCGAATAAGCAGACGCGCGGAGCCTTCGGTCAGGGACGCATGGAGGCGATCATCGCCGATGCGCTTCCACAAGGCGCCTATCGCTTTCAGGCCACGCTTTCGAACGGCGCGCGTCCCGATTGCCTGATCCGCATGCCGAACGGACAGCCGTCGCTGGTGATCGACGCCAAATTTCCACTCGAAGCCTGGAATGCGATGCGCGAGGGTAGTCCAGACCGGGTCAAGGCGGCGGCTCAGCAATTTCGCCGCGACATGGAAGTCCATATCCGGGATATCGCCTCGAAATATCTGCTGTCCGGCGAGACGCAGGACACGGCCTTCATGTTCGTGCCGTCCGAATCCATCTTCGCGGATCTGCACGAGCGGTTCGAAGCCGTGGCGCAGACCGCTCATCGCAGCCGGGTCGTCATCGTCTCTCCGTCCCTCCTGCTCCTGTCGATCCAGTTGATCCAGTCGATGCTGAAGGACCAGCGCATGCGCGAACAGGCGCATGTGATCCAGGCCGAGGTCATCAGACTGATGGAGGATGTCGGTCGCCTCGACGATCGGGTGCGCAAGCTGCAGGGGCATTTCCTTGCGGCTCAGAAGGACGTCGACATGGTGATCGCGGCCACCGACAAAGTATCGCGACGCGGGCAGAAAATCGAAGCGATGGAGTTCGACGCGCCGGAGACGCCGGTCGAGCCTCCGGCGCAGAAGGCGGCCGAGAGCAAGACCGGCCTTCTCAAGCTGAGGCTGGTTGACGAGGACTGAGCGGCGGGCGACAAAGGGCGCATCAAGAAAAACAAGCGACCTGCGGGAAAAACCATGATCACAGTCCTCGGCTCCATCAATATGGACCTCATCGCCAATGTGCCGCGCCTGCCGAAGCCCGGCGAGACGGTGACCGGCGACCGCTTCACGACCGCGCCGGGCGGCAAGGGCGCCAATCAGGCGCTGGCGGCTCGGCGCGCCGGCGCACAGGTGGCGATGGCCGGCGCTTGCGGCGAGGATGAATTCGCCGGCCCCGCCCTCACTTATCTCCGGTATGACGGCGTCGACCTGGCGCGCATCAAGAGCGCCGCCACCGCGACCGGCGTCGCGCTGATCTTCGTCGGCGGCGATGGCGAAAACGTCATCTCCATCATTGCCGGGGCCAACGGAACGGTCGGCGTGGAGGACGCCGAAGCGGCTGTCGGGTCGATGAAACGTGGCGACATCCTGATGTTGCAGCTGGAAATTCCGGCGGCGACCATCGAGGCCGCGCTTGCCGCCGCCCGCGCCCGCGGGGGCCGCACGCTGCTGAATATCGCTCCCTTCACAGAGGACGCGTCCCGGCTCGCGGCGATGGCGGATTACGTGATCGCCAATGAAACCGAATTCGAACTGCTTGTCGGCCGTCCCGACCTTTCGGCGACGCAGCGCAAGGAGGCCATGGAAGCCCGCCACAAGCAGTTCCAGCAAACGCTCATCGTCACTCTCGGCGCGGACGGCGTCGCGGCCATGCACAAGGGCGCATATCTGACGGCGGCCGGCCTCGACATCGACCCTATCGACACGGTCGGCGCCGGCGACACCTTCTGCGGCTATTTCGCGGCCGGGCTGGATGCCGGCCTCAATTTCGAATCATGCCTGCGTCAGGCGGCCGTAGCCGGGTCGCTGGCCTGCACCAAGCCCGGCGCCCAGCCTTCCATCCCCTTCATAGCCGAGCTGCGCAATATTTGAGCAGCAATATCAATATTTCCGCATTTCGGCCGGGAGAGCGGTGCTTTTCCGGCCATTTTATATGACAGGTTTATGAAATCTAATATGGTCGCGGCAAAATTTAGCGAATTGGAAACATGTTGCGACTGATCATGGCGCAGTTGTCGAAGACAGGGTGTCCACCCCGTCGTCTCCCGAGGTTAGACCGCCAATGACGTCCTTTGCGCCGAAATCACTCGCCATGAAGCTCCTTCTTGTCACCGGAGCGACGATCGCAGCCTTGCTGATCGCATCGAATTTCTTCCTGATTTCCCAGACCCGTGATCGCGTGCAGTCGCTGATCCAGAACCAGGCGGAGACCGAAGCAAAATCCATCGCCTCGCTCATCGCCGGGCAGACAAGCGAACTCGCGAGCGCGGCCCGCACCATGACCGGGGTCATCGGCCGCGCGCATCAGGACAAATCGCTCGACCGCAAAGGCGTGATCGCCATTCTCCAGGCCAATCTCGAACAGCACCCCATGGCCTTCGGCAGTTGGTTCGCCGAAGAACCAAAGGCCTTCGACGGCCGCAAGGACGACGTGAAGAACCAGAAGGATCTCGGAGCCAATGAGGAGGGGATCTTCACGCCCTACTGGTCCAAGGGCAAGACGGGCGAGGCCTTCTATTCGACGTTCCGCGCCGATTATCCGGCAGAATGGTATGCGGTCTCGGCAAAAACCCTCAAGGGCTCGATCACCAAACCCTATCGCGCCGAAGGCACCGAAGTTCCGACCCTGATGAGCTCGATCTCCTATCCGGTGCTGTCCAACGGCAAGCTGATCGGCGTCGGCGGCGTGGACGTCTCGCTGCGCATGCTGGCGGACTCGCTTTCGGCGCTGAAGCCGTTCGGCACCGGTCGCGTGATGCTCGTGTCTCAGGACGGCAAATGGCTCGTCGCGCCGCAGCCGGAGCAAATGATGAAGGCCTATGACGGCGCCGCGCCCGAGGTGGTGGCGTCCGCGATGCAGTCCGGCAAGCTGGCCGAAATCGACGATCTCGACGGCGCAGACGGCGAGAGCTTCAACCGCCTTGTCTATCCTTTCGCGCTTCCGGGCCTCGGCGTCAGCTGGGTGCTGCTGATCGACGTTCCGCAATCGGCGCTGGCCGGCCCGGTGCGCGACCAGACGATCATGATGGTCGCCGGCGGCGTCGCCCTGCTGCTCGCGGTTCTGGGCGGCCTCTATTACGCCGTCCGCGCCTTCGTTCAACGGCCGATCCGCGGCATCATCGCCGACGTCGCCAGGCTGGAGAACGGCGACTATGCGCATACCGTCTCCGGCCAGCAGCATACCGATGAAACCGGGGATGTGGCGCGCGCGCTGGAAGGCTTCCGCCACAAGCTCGCCCGCTCTCAGGAGGTCGAGCGCGAATCCGAAGCGCATCGCCAGGCGAGCGAGACCGAACGCTTCAGGACCGAGCACGAGCGGGCCGAGAACGCCCGCGTTCAGACCCTCGTGGTGACGGAAGTCGGCAAGGCGCTCGAAAAACTGTCGAGCGGCGACCTGACCTGCCGGATCGACGGAGCCTTCCCCGGGGAATATCAGAGCCTGCGCGACAACTTCAACTCCGCCGTGGAGAGCCTCGAGCAGACGGTGCAGATGGTCAACGCCGCAGTCGGCGCGATCAACGGCGGCACGACCGAAATTTCCAACAGCGCCAACGATTTGTCGCGTCGCACCGAACAGCAGGCTGCGCAGCTGGAGGAAACCGCGGCGGCACTCAACGAACTGACCGAACAGGTGCAATCGAGCGCCGAAAACGCCCGAAACGCCGCGAGCGCGGTGCAGAAGGCTTCGAACGACGCCGAGCATTCCAGCAAGATCGTCCAGAGCGCGATCGGGGCGATGCACGGCATCGAGCAGTCGTCGGGCCAGATCTCCAACATCATCGGCGTCATCGACGAAATCGCCTTCCAGACCAATCTGCTCGCCTTGAACGCCGGCGTGGAAGCCGCCCGGGCCGGAGAGGCCGGCAAGGGCTTTGCGGTGGTGGCGCAGGAAGTGCGCGAACTCGCCCAGCGATCTGCGACCGCCGCCAAGGAAATCAAGACGCTGATCAGCGCCTCCGAAGCGCAGGTTCATGACGGGGTCAATCTGGTGGCGCAGACCGGCGAAACGTTGCAGGCGATCGCGCAGCAGGTTTTGCAGATCAATGGCTTGATCAAGATGATTTCGGTCTCCGCCAGCGAGCAGGCGACGGGCCTCAAGGAGATGAACTCCGCCATGCACCAGATGGACCAGGTGACGCAGCAAAACGCCGCCATGGTCGAAGAAACGACGGCGGCCTCGATGACGCTCAGCGAGGAAGCCGAGAGCTTGAAGAACCTGGTCGCCCGCTTCCGCACCTCCGGCTCCGCCGGCGCAAACACACTGCAGGCGGTCGCGCGCCGCATGCGGGCCTGACGGGCCGCAAGTGTTTCGCGACGTCGGCGAAAGACCTGCCTTTCACCGACGTCGACAGGTTGAGAATGGATCACCGTCGAACTCGGATGCAGGCGACCATGTTGACAGAAGGAGCGACGAAACCCAACCCTGCGCGAAAGATGTTGGATGCCTCTCATTTAGACTTGATGAAAAACTCACCATCAATATATCGGCGATGCTGCCTCCCAAATGAAGACAAGTAAAAGCGATCTGTCAAAAAACTTGGAATCGTCTAATTTTTTCGTCTTCGTCGTTTGAGTGGAGCATTTAAAAACTGAATATTCATCAGGCGTTTCGAAGCAAATTTGGATTATTTCTCGATTTTTTCTTATTTTTATCTGTGAGGCGTATTGAATTTGTTTATATATCATGGAATTATGATTTCGAACTTTAGCAAAGATTGGGACGACCGGTAGTTTTTCCCGAGTAAACATGACCGAACCCTATTTCAAAGCGACGATTAGGGTGTTATTCATGGCTTGTGCGGATGCTAAAACAACTTATAAAAGAGCACCGAATCATCATGATGCGCGGCGCCGGGCATATTGTGACAATGTAGGTTTCCGGCCTATACGTATCTGGTTTGTGGTGACTTAATCGTAGACATAGGCGCGCCCTCGTATTTTGAATTGGTCGATGCGACCGAGGGTACGCGGTTTGTGGTGTTCAACCCATATGTTGAATCATTGATCGGGCAGGAATCGACGTGTTCAGGATTTCGAAATCGACAAGCTTTCTTCGTCAATCCCTCGTAGCCGATCTCGGCGACAGCGATGTCCACGACATCGATCGGTTCTGCTCGACGGAAGCCTGGGTTGGCGATCTGGCGAACGGTTTATTCCAGATCGGCCGGGTGAGTGGTTATTTTCACGGACTCGAGCAAGGTGAATGCGGGCTTCTGACGCTGCTGCGCTGCTACGAGCCGAATGATCGCGTCCATATTCTCGAACTGCTGGAAGACGCGTCGTCTTCCCCGTCGTCCTTCTGTTTCTCGACCTATATCATCTGCGGTCCGGAAGAAAGGCAACCGGTCATGTGCGTCGGGGAATCGATGGGTTTCGGCGATACGGTCCACGGCGCCATGCGCGGCGTGTTCATTTTTCCGCGGATCATTCCTGCTCAAGGGTCTCATTGAGCGCCGCAGGCGCAGCGGCTCTTCTCATCTGGGGTCGTTGCTCTTCCGGAGCGATCGTATCGTTTCGGATTCCAATTGGACTGTTCACAATATAGAGACAAAACGTCTTCAGTCTCGGATATATCTTAAACAATTAAGACGTGGTTTAGTCCCTCCATCGAAATGGAGAGTCCAATGACCAACAACATCCTCATTCTCATCGCGCGTATCCTTCTGTCCTTCATGTTCATCATGGCCGGCTTCGGCAAGTTGATGGATCCCGGTCAGACAGCCGGCATGATCGCCGGAGCCGGCATGCCGGCCGCCACAGCGCTGGCCTATCTCGCCGGTCTGTTCGAACTCGTGGCTGGTCTCGCCGTGCTCATCGGCTTCCAGACCAAGATTGCCGGCTTCGCTCTGGCCGTCTTCTGCGTGTTCACGGGCGCCGTGTTTCACAGCGGCACGATCGCCGTTCCCGGCTGGCCGGAAGCCGCGCTCGGCTGGCTGAACGCGCTGAACTCGATCATGCTGATGAAGAATATCACGCTTGCCGGCGGCTATATCCTGCTCGCCGTGGCTGGCCCCGGCGCCTATTCGGTCGACGCCCGTCGCGCCGGCTGAGCACGCCCGACAGCTTCAGAACAGGCGGCGGGGGACAACCTCCGCCGCTTCTCATTTGTCCGCCGGTGCACGGTTCAATGTTCGACGACGTTGCAAACCCCGGCAACCGCCTGCGGATCGCGCGGATGCACCTGCGCGGCGCCGAAGCTGAGCAGGTGTCGCGCGCCGTAGAGATCGGCGATCCGCTCTGCCGCGTCCCGCAAAGTCACCGGCTCGCCGGAGCAAACATTGACGACGCCCGTCTGGCCGGTGTCGACCAACCCGGCCACGTCGGCTCCGGCGATCTCGACATCCAGGAAGTCGCGGATCTTGTCGCCTGCCGACAGGATCATCTGCTCGCCGGCCCCGAGCCTGCGATGCAGGCTCGGGAAGAGGCGCGCCGGATGCTCCCCCTCCCCGTACAAATAGAACAAGCGCGCCCAGGCGAAATCCACGCCCGCCGCCGCAAACCGACGACGCGCGGCAAGATAGAGGGCGAGTTTCGCCGCAGCATAGACGGTGACTGGACCGAGCGGAGATGTTTCGGTGATCGCGGCGTTGGGCAGCCGATATTCGAAACAGGTGCCGACCCCGATGAACCGCCGCGCGCCGGCGCGACAGACCGCATCGGCGAGCCTAAGGCTGCCTCGCAGGCAACGGATATTTTCCGCAGAATCGAGATACAGGCCGGGCTCGACATACCAGGCGGCATGGATCACGGCGTCGACACCTTCGAGCCGCGACAGCCACCAATCCTCGTTCTCGTCGAAGAGATCGAGGGTCGGCACGATCTCGATCCGCCCCACGAGGTCACTGGGGTTCACGCGCCCCGGTCGGGCCGTCATCCGTACGGCGTGACCGCGGGCCAGGAGCGACTTGACGATCTGGCGCCCCACAAAGCCGGTCCCACCTGTCACAAGCACCGTTTTCAAGCAATCCTCCGGTTTCATTCTCGAAATGGCGATATCAGTCCGATGAATAGCTCCGTGCAAGGATGGTGGGAATATGGTGGGCGTCGTTAACCAGAGATTCGTAGGATGCCGCAGCTATTGGATATGACAGGCAGCGCCCGGATGCGGCATGGCGCGCGCGCGTTTTCCACCCTGCCCGGCGTCGTCCGATCGGTGGGTCTTCTCGAAGAGATCGCCAATGGATCGCCTTACGTCGCGCCCATTCGCGACGATCTTCGCATCGGCCTGTACGGGGCCGGCGATTTCGGCCGCATGGCGCTGGATGTGCTGACGGCGCTTTGGATCAAGCCCGCCTTCCTCATCGACCGAAATCCCGACGCCGCTCGCCGCAATCCCGTCTTCGACGGCATTCCCATCTACGCCCCGGAGGAGACGCCGGACGCGCTGAAGGACCAAGCGCAGATCCTGGTGACGGTGGCGACGGCGGCCTATGCGCCGATCGAGAGCGCTCTTTACGACCATGGCTTTCAGCATGTCGCCCCGTTCTACGATTATTCCGAACGCTATCGTCACATTCATCCCCTGTCCAACGGCTGGCGGTTCGAAGGACTGGCGGCGCATGACCAGGCAATGATCGTCCATGTCCTGCAGGGCCTGGAAGACGACGTGTCGCGCGCCCACCACCTGCAATTTCTCGCTTGGCGCAGACTGCGCCAGGAGTGGACCTTCGACGGCGCGCCCATCGATCCATCCAATCGCTATTTCATTCCGGAAGTGGAGACGCTTCTGGGAACGGGCGAACACTTCGTGGATGCCGGCGCGTATCGCGGCCATGTTTCGGTGGATTTCGCACGCCGTCGGCCCGACTGGGACAGCATTGCCGCGATCGAGCCGGATCCGCTCAATCGCGCCGAAATGGAGCGAGGCTTCGCAGCCGCGTTCCAGGATCTCAACAAGCAGCCGATGCGCCTCGATTGCGCACTCGGCGCGGCCAATGGCGAAGCCGCCTTCCACCATGGCCTGGGTTACGCCTCGCAGCTTTCGGCCACCGGCGGGTTGTTGGCGCGCTTGCGCGCGCTCGACGACCTCGATCTCGCGCCGAGCTTCCTGAAGCTCCACCTCGAAGGCGGCGAACTCGACGCCCTCAAGGGCGCCAGCCAAACACTGGCCAAACACCGCCCGATCATCGCCGCCACCATCTATCACAACGACGACGGCGTCTGGCGCACGCCGCTCTACCTGATGCAGACGCTGAAAAATTATCGCTTTCTCCTTCGGCTCCACGCCTGGTGCGGCACGGGCGCGGTGCTCTACGCCCTGCCTCGCGAAAGGTCGGAGGCATGACGCCCGATTTCGACAGGCTGGCCGACTGGGCGGCGCAGGTGCGGCAGTCCGCGCCGGACAGCGTGCTGACGGGCGCGAGGCCCGCGGCGCTCTATGGCTACGGTTTTCTCGGGCGCTTCGCCCACAAGGACCTTCAAAGCCGGGGCGTCAGGCTCCAATGCGCCTATGACGGCAAGCCGGAGCTCGATGGACAGGTCGTCGACGGGCTCGACATCCGCTCTCCCGCGCATCTCGCCGCCGACGAACCGGCCTTCGTCTTCATCAGCGCGCGGCATGCGGTGCGCGAAGTCTCGGCCAAGCTTGCCGCGATCGGCATCCCGCATGTTTCAGTCGACGCCCATTATGTTGCGCACGATATAGACGCCTACAAGCAGATTCACGACGACTGGCTGGACGACGACCGATCCCGAGAAACGCTGCGGGCCGTGATGGCGACCATGCTGACGGGCGACAAGGCGCATGTCGCAGCCCAGTTCGAGCGCGACCAGTATTTCTGCCTGCCGCAGTTCTGCGGGTCGGAAAAAGAAATCTATGTCGACGCCGGCGCTTATGTCGGCGACAGCCTCGAACGCTTTCTCTGGAGCCAGAACGGCGTCTTTCATCGCGCCCTGTGCTTCGAGCCGGGCATGCGACAGTTTCGGGCGCTCGCCAATCGCCGCCGCCGGCTGCTCAGCGAATGGGCGCTCGACGAGGATCAGATTACCGTCATTCCCGCAGCGCTCGGCGAGAGTGACGAAACGGGGTCGGCGGCGAGCAGCAGCGGCGACATGACCAGCCTGGCGCTGTCGAACGCCGGCGAGCACCCGTTCAAGATCCTGTCTCTCGACGCGCATCTCGCCGGCGAGCGGGTGAGCCTGATCAAGGCGGATGTCGAGGGCATGGAAATGCCGCTGCTCAAGGGCGCGGCCGAGACCATTCGCCGGCACAGGCCCAAACTCGCCATCTGCGTCTATCACTACCCCTCGGATATTCCGGTCATCAGCCGGGCCATCAAATCGCTCGTTCCCGACTATCGTTTCGCGCTTCGGCATCACTCGCCGCAGTTCATGGAAACGGTGCTCTACGCCTGGATCGAGACCTGAAAGGAAGCCGTCATGGATCCCGTCGAACATTTCCGCCAACTGGTCGCCAACAATATCCGCAAGATTGGCGAAGACAGAGATTTTCTCGGCCTGTCCAATATCTGGGTGCGGGAATCGATCCGGCATGGCTATGCGCAGAATTTCACCTGGCTCGGACGTCCCGTCATCCAGGTGCCGCAGGACCTCTACGCGATCCAGGAACTGATCTGGGCCTGCCGACCCGACCTGATCATCGAGACCGGCATCGCCCATGGCGGCTCGCTGGTGACCTCGGCTTCGATGCTGGCGCTCATGGATTATTGCGACGCCGTCGTCGAAGGCAAGGTGCTCGACCCCAAGGCGAGCCGCCGCAAGGTGGTCGGCGTCGACATCGACATCCGCGCCCATAACCGTTCCGCGATCGACGCTCATCCGATGCGTCACAAGATCCACCTGATCGAGGGCTCCTCCGTCTCTCCGGAGGTGATGGCCCAGATCGAGCAGCATGCCCAAGGCTATGAACGGGTCATGGTCTTCCTCGATTCCAACCATACGCATGAGCATGTGCTCGAGGAGTTGGAGCTTTACGCGCCCTATGTGAGCAAGGGCTCATACTGCGTGGTCTGGGACACCGGCGTCGAGGACCTGCCGGAAGGTTTCACCGCCGACCGCCCCTGGGGCAAGGGCGACAACCCCAAGACCGCCGTCTGGGAATACCGCAAGCGTCTGGAAAGCGAGGGCCGCAAGGGCCGCGACGGCGAGCCGCTGAATCTCGACATCGACCTGACGATCGAACACAAGATCGCCATCACCGCGTCGCCGGATGGGTTCCTGAAGCGGGTGTGAGACAAGCCACGCTTGGCAACGAGAAAAGCCGGGTCGAACGCCCGGCTTTTTCACGTCATAGGGATATGTGGAGCTATTCCGCCGCCTGCGCAGCGCTCGGCGGCACGATCGCCGCATCCAGCTGCCGCCTGATATCGGCGGGCAGTTGCGAGACGTCGACGGCGGTGCGGTTGCCGCAGCCGGCGCAGAGCTTGATGTCGTTGCAGCCGCCGTTCAGATGCTTGCGGCGGATCTCGTAGAGCGCAACCGAATCGACGACTTCGAGGATCGAGCCGCCCAGATGCGCCTTGGTCGGAGGAAGCTCCTCCATCAGATGCCCGACGGTCAGGCCGTTGAACACGTCGGAGCAGCAGGCCGAAACCTTGCCGTTGTGCATGACATAGAGAAGGTAGAAGGGGATTTCGCAAGGGGCGGCCATGCCGTCCTTGCCGTCCAGCATGCCCTTGCCGACATCGACCAGCGGCTGTTGCTTGAGATGCACGACATTGGACTTTCGCGCGGCTTCCGCGAATTCATCGAACACAGAATCCGAATCCGCCTGGGTGATGCCGTAGGAATTGTCCTCCTCGGCTGCGAAATATTTGATGTAGAGTTCGGTCCTGCCTTCGGCTTCAACGACCGGAATGACGGCGCGGAGATTGGCGAGCACCCGTTCGGCGTAGTCGCCGACTTTCACCGTATTGTATTTGTCGCGGTCCAGCGTATCGACGCTGATATGAATCTCGTCGAGGCCGGCGGCGATCAATTCCCGCGCCTTGGCCTCGTTGAGCAGAATGCCGTTGGTGATGACCCGGGTCTTGAGCGCGAAGCCTTCTGACTTCACCCTGGCGATCATCGCGCCGATCTTCTTGTTGAGCAACGGCTCGCCATTGCCGTGAAACTGGATCATCGCCAAAGGCCCGCGTTCGGCGACATAGACGCGGAGATCCGCCAGGATCTTTTCCCAGGTCTCTTCCTTCATCACGCCGGCGTGCTCGCGGAATTTCGGCGCGCGGCCGGAATGGGCGTCGCAGAAGGTGCATTTGAGATTGCAGGCCGAGGCCGCCTCGATGACCAGCGTCAGGATCTTGCGATCGAGCAGGGCGGCGGTCAGATTGCGCGCCCGGATCGCCATGAATTGCGGATCCTTGGCTTGCTGGAATGTCAGCATGTCGACGTTCCTCTCCGCCTCGGTGACAGCGCGTCTTTCGGCTGCGTTAACTATAGGTCCGCAAATGCAAACAAAGCTTTTATGCCGGACCCTGATCATGCGCGCTTTTTCGCCTTTTCGTCGACCACGAACTGGAAGTCGGCGACGATCTCTCCGACCGGCAGAAGCGCCGACGAGACGAAGCGATAATAATCCTCGCATGTTCGGCAATGGGGGTTGTCGGCGTTGACGACGAGCAATCTGTCGGGCGTCAACCCGGAAAAGGGAGGCAGCTTGCCCGGCCGTTCGGGATAGACCGGCTTGAATTGCCGCAGATATTTACCACCCTTCCATTTGGAGAAGGCGGTGCGGTAGCGGGCGACGGTGATCTCGAAATCCTCGGCCGAGGCGGCGGCCGCGCACTGGTTCATGCAGGCCTGGACGAAATTGTCCTCGAAGCCGGAAAAGGCGACGCCATGGCGCTTGGAGAACCAGTGATGCACCATGCCAATGCAGGCCATCAGACCGAAACGACTCTTGAAAGGATAGTCCTTGAAGCAGTCCATCTGGTCGAGCGGCGCATCGAGCTCCTTGTCGAACAACGCCTGCTTCGCTTCCTGATCCTTGAGGCTCTTGATGCCCGCGGTGTTGGACATCGGGCAGACGCCGAGCACCGACAGCGGCCGGGCGCAATGGACGAAGCCTTTGCCGTTGGCGATGATCTTGTAGATGCTCTCATAGTCGACCACGGGAAATTCGAAGAAGGCGCCGCCGTAGCGGGCCTTGATGCGATCGATGAGTTTGCGCGAAACCGCGCCATGGTAGATCGAAAATCCGGAGACGATGATATTGCTCGCCTGGCGGAAGCGATAGGCGCGATCCTTGATGAGGTCATGCGAGACGTCATGCACCGCCGTCAGCGTCTGGATGATCTGTCCGGAGGCGGGTTTTTCGCCGTCTGGCCAGGTGTAGAAGAGTTTCGCCCAGTCGATGGCTTCGACGCCCGGCCGCTCCGCCTCGATCTTGAGAATGACGCCGGCTGCGTCCGGGTCGGCGTAATCGTCGTCGCCGATGAAGGTCACCCAACGCCCCGTCGAGGCCTCCATGGCGACATTCCAGTTTTCCAGCATCGAACGGGTCTTCTCCCCGCTCGTCACATAGCGAATGCGCGGGTCGTCGCGCCGCGCATGCATGAAGTCGTCCATGATTTGGGGCTGGTCGGAATTGTCGACGAAGACGAATTCCACATCGCTTCGATCCGATCGCAGCAACGCCTCGATCGTCTGCTTGAAATAGGGCTGACGGTTGCGGGACGGCACGCAAATGGACAAGACGGGCTTTGACGCCGGCATGGGGAAACTCCGTGATCGCCGGAGACTAGCCGTTTTGGCTTAAGCGAAACTGGCTGTCGTCGAAGGACGATCCGCCGGCTCGATGAGAAATGTCAAGCTTTCGAACGGCTCGACGATCTGGCGGACAAATCGCAGCGCCTGGGCCGGCGTATCGGCCACGGTTTCGTCGATATAGAGCGTGCCGCCGCGCAGGCCGGTCAAAGCCTGAGCCTGTTTTCGGCTGCGATAGCACGGTCGGAATTCCGCGAGCCACCGTCCGTCTTCGAACGCCGCGAGCGCCGAGCGGCAGGCCACCACCTGCTGGTCGAAGCCGTCTCGACCGTCGCCGTTTTCACAGTCGCGGACCAGGGCCTTTACGAAGTTTTCCTGCCATCCGCCATAGTCGACCCCATATTTCTGCTTGAACCAGTGCTGGACGCCGAGGATGCAGCCGGCGACGCCGAGATGAGGCCCGAACGGAAATCCGCTGATCCACTCGCTGGCCTCTTCGCCGGCGCCATGCTCGGCGATCATGGCCCGATGATTGGCCCGGGACCGGGTGAAATCACCGGCGGCGGCGGAATTGCTTTCCGCGGAGACGCCCGCCACCGAAAAGGGCCGCTCGACATAGAGAAAGCGCGTCGCATCGACGGCGAGCTTGCACGACCATTCGTAATCGACCACGGCATGTTCGAACAGGTCGCCATAGCGCCTGGCGATTTTCTCGACCAGATCGCGTCGGACGGCGCCGTGATAGATGGAATAGGCGCTCGACGGAACATGGCTCGCGCCGCGCCAGCCGAAAAGCCTGTCGAAAAACTGGGCGCGCGGGGTCTCGGCGGCGCGGTTGCCGAGTTGCAGCGCCATATTGCCGGGGATGCGGCGACTGTCCGGCCAGGCAAAGGACAGCCGGTTCCAACCGATGCAATCGACATCGGTCGCTCTCGCTTCGATCGCGTCGAGGCAACCGACCATGTCGAGATCGAAAAAATCGTCGTCGCCGATGACGACGATCCAGTCGCCCCGGCAGGCCGCGACGGCGCGGGTCCAGTTGGCGGGCATGGACAGGCCGCGGTCGGCCGGCGGCAGATAGGTCAAACGAGGATCGTCGACGGTCGCAGCGAACGCAGCCAGCGACAGGGCCGCATCCGAATTGTCGGCGAAAATGATCTCCACATCCCGTCGGGGATTGCCGAGGAGATCGACGAGCGTGCGTTGCGCGCAAGCCGGGCGGTTGCGCGTGGGAATGCAGAGCGACAGTCGCGGCCTGCGATCAGGCATGAGCCCGGCGCGGCCCCTTCTTTGGAGCCTCGACTGCGATGTCGACCGGCTTGAGGATCGGGGCGACGGCGTCGATGACGGCGAGAGTCGTCACATCTCCCGGAGCGTCGGTATGGCTGTCGCGAACTTCCCATCCCAGTCTCTGATATAGGAAAGCTGCGTCATGATTTCGTTCTGGATGTTCCATGGCAGTATCACCACCCTGTCGGGCCTTTCGGCTTTCAGCCTCGCTTCGTCGACCACGGGAATCCGGCTGCCCGGCAGGAACGCGCCCTGCTTGGCCGGGTTTTTATCCACCACGAACGAGAGAAGGTCGCGCTTGACGCCGCCGAAATTCAGAAGCGTATTGCCCTTCGCCGCCGCGCCATAGGCCGCGACTTTGAGGCCCTTCCGGCGGCAATCGATCAGATAGACCACGACATCGTTTCGCACCCGCTCCGCCTCGGCCTGGAATCCCGTATAGAATTCAGCCGAAAGCAGCCCCGCTCGTTCCTCGGTCGCCATCATCATGCCCACGGAGGCTTGCTCAGGCCTTGAGCGCGCGTCCGTACGGCAGGCGAAGACCCTGAGGCTGCCGCCATGCCACGGCGTCGTCTCGACATCGAAGATCCGAAGACCATTTGCGTCGAAAACCCGCTTGACCGCATGCAGCGAGAGATAGGAGTAGTGCTCGTGATAGGCGGTATCGAACTGCCGCTCCTCGACCATATTGAGCAGATGCGGGAATTCGAACGTCGCCACGCCTTCCGGCTGAAGCAGGCAGGCGAAGCCGGAGACGAAATCGTTGATATCCGGCACATGGGCGAGCACATTGTTGGCGGCCATCAGGTCGGCGCTCCAACCCTGGGCTTTCAGGCGTTCGGCGAGCGCGAGCCCGAAGAACTCTTCGACGACGTCGAGGCCCTTGTCTCGGGCGGCCGCGGCCGTGCTCGCAGTCGGCTCGACGCCCAGACAGGAAAAGCCGGCCGCCTTGGCGTATTGCAGGAGATAGCCGTCATTGGCGGCGATTTCGACCAGTCGCGCCCCATCGGCAAAGCCGAATCGCGCTTTCATCGCCGTCACATAGGCCTCGGCATGCTTGAGCCAGGAGGTGGAGAACGAACTGAAATAAGCATAGCTGTCCGAGAAGAACGTCTCGCGGCTGGCGAAATCCTCGGTCTGGGTCAACAGGCAGGTCGAGCATGTCCTGATCACCAGCGGATACCAGAGTTCGGGTTCTGCGAGTTTTTCCGCCGAAAGGTAGGAATTGGAGGGCGGCGCCGTCCCCAGATCGAGAAACGGCCAGAATGTCTCGCCGCCGCAATGCCGGCATTTCATGGTTCTATTCCTTCGAAGTCCTCGCCGAGCAGGGGATGGGTCCGGTCCCGCTCCGACAGGTTTGCGAGTGGCAACGGCCAGTCCACGCCCAGTCGAGGATCGGCGAGATTGAGCGCCCCCTCCGACTCCGCCTGATAGGGGGCGGAATGGGCGTAGAGCAACTGGACGTCGTCGCTCAGCGCCTGAAAGCCATGGGCGAAGCCTTCGGGGATCAGGAGCGAGGCGCAATTGTCGGCGGTGAG
This sequence comes from Rhizobium sp. G21, assembly GCF_014158035.1. Lineage (GTDB taxonomy): Bacteria > Pseudomonadota > Alphaproteobacteria > Rhizobiales > Rhizobiaceae > Rhizobium_E. The sequence goes on from NZ_JACFXW010000001.1 coordinate 1,940,628, forward strand.
TTCAGCGGCGAAATGCTGCAGGAATGTCGGCGAGCCCTTGCGGATGTCGACGGCGACGTCGAGCACCGCCCCGCGCAGGCAGGTGACGAGCTTGGCGTCGGCCACGGGCGGCTTCTGGAAATGGAAGCCGCGCGCTGTCCCCGCTTCAGCGTAACCGTTTCATTGACCTGGGCGATGCCGCCGAGCCAGCCATAGGCCTTCAATCCCTCGGCGTCGAACAACCGGCTGAGATGTCCGCGATCGTCGGCGAGCCGCTTGCGTTTCAAGAGGATCAGGCCCGAAAGCGGCGTGCGGCTGGCGTCGAAACGACCGGTCATGCGGATGTCCTTTCCTTGGCCCCGGCGCGCGCCGCCTCGCCTCGAAGGCGTCGATGTCGTCGCCGCACAGAGTTTCGGCGGAGACGCCGCCGGCGAGGCCTTTGTACCAGCGCCAGGTCCGGTCGATCGTCTCGTCGAGATCGAAGCGTGGCGCAAAGCCAAGTTCGGTTCGGGCGCGATCACTGTCGAGCGTCAAGAGCCCTGCTTCATGCGGCCCCTCGCCGCCATCGCCCCAGCGGATGCGCGAGAGGTCGAAATGATCGGACGAACGCTCCAGGAGGTCGCGCACGCTGGCGGCGCTTTCAGAACCCGGACCGAAGTTATAGGCAGGCCCGGCGCAGGGATCGCGCCATAGTCTCTCCGCCAGCAGCAGATAACCATGCAGCGGCTCGAGCACATGCTGCCAGGGCCGCACCGCTTGCGGCCGTCGGATGTCCAGCGCGCCTCCGGTCTCGAACGCCCTGATCACATCCGGGATCAGCCTGTCGTCGGCCCAGTCGCCGCCGCCGATGACGTTGCCGGCCCGCGCCGTGGCGACGCCGATCTGGCGCGGAAGAAAATATGACCGTCGATAGCTCGACGTGACGATGTCGGCCGCCGCCTTCGAAGCGGAATAAGGATCATGTCCGCCCAACGGATCGGTTTCAGTGAACGCCTTGCCGGTCTCGGCGTTCTCGTAGACCTTGTCCGTGGTTATCGAAACGATGACGCGCGGGCTGCCGATCGAGCGCGCCGCGTCCAACAGGTTGGCCGTGCCCTGCACATTGGTTTCGAATGTGTCGAGCGGGTCGCGATAGCCGGCGCGAACCAAAGGCTGCGCGGCCAGGTGCAGGATGATGTCGGGTTCGACCGCTTGGATGCGTGCCTTCACCGCGTCGCGGTCACGGATATCGACGATGTCTGAGCCATGCCTCGATCCGCCCAGCAGCAGATGCAACGCCGGGCGATCCGAGGCGGGATCGAGCGCCAGTCCCGCAACCTCGGCCCCCAGTCGCTTGAGCCAAAAGGCGAGCCAGGCGCCCTTGAAGCCGGTATGTCCCGTCAGAAGGACGCGCTTTCCGCGCCAGAAGTCTGCGTCCATCACCACACCTTCCAGGGTGGATTGCCGGACGCCCAGAGATTTTCGAGCTGGATCTTGTCGCGCAGCGTATCCATCGGCTGCCAGAAGCCCTTGTGGAACCAGGCCTTCAGTTGTCCGTCCGCGGCGAGGCTGCCGAGAGGTTCGCCCTCGAAACTGGTGGCGTCGCCTTCGATGCGATCGATGACGCTGGGATCCAGGATGAAGAAGCCGCCATTGATGAAGCCGCCCTCGCCTTCGGGCTTTTCGACGAAACCGGAGACGTCGTCGCCTTCGAAGCGCAGCGCGCCGAAGCGGGCCGGCGGACGCACCGCGGTGACGGTCGCCAGCTTGCCATGGCTCTTGTGAAACGCGATGGTCGCGGAAATGTCGGTGTCCGCCACGCCGTCGCCATAGGTGAAGCAGAAGGGTTCGTTCGGATCGAGATAGGCGGCGACGCGTTTCAGGCGACCGCCGGTCATCGAATTCTCGCCCGTATCCACCAGCGTGACACGCCAGGATTCGGCGTTCTGACGATGGAACTCCAACCTGTTCGCGCCGAGATCGAAGGTGATGTCGGACATGTGCAGGCTGTAATTTGCGAAGTATTCCTTGATCATATAGCCCTTGAAGCCGCAGCAGATCACGAAATCGCGCACGCCATGCGCATAATAGATTTTCATGATATGCCAGAGTATCGGCCGGGAGCCGATCTCGACCATGGGCTTGGGACGCGTATGCGTTTCCTCGGCAAGTCTGGAGCCGAGCCCGCCCGCCAAAATCACAGCCTTCATGTCTGCTTCACCCGCGAATCATCCTGCCGCTCGATGGGCCATCTGTCCAAGTCTTGGGCCAAGAAGCTTATGCGGGCCTAAAGCTCTTGCCGGAAGCGGGAAAGGCGCCTATCAGATAATGTATTTTCGGCAACTGGAATATTCGCGCCGATTTAAAGCCGACAGCCCCGCAAGAGAGCGACCCGCCCAATGTTGTCCATGCCGCAGAAAATCCATATCAAGCGACAGAACTTCATTTCCCTGCGATCGAGGCTTTCGGCGCGTTTGATAAGCCAGCAGTGTCGGGTGTTCTTCCACGAGGCGAAGGAAGAAGCGGTCAAGCAAGGCGTCAAGGACATCGGCGCCGCGTTCCTGCGGCTGGAAACCTTCCGTGATTTCGACAATCTCGAAGCCGATTTCGGCTTTTTCACCGACAGGCCCATGCGCGCCAACGGCCCCTTTCATGCCGGCAGCCTGCCGGCCGCCGACTATCTGCAGGCGAGTTGGCACGGCCCCTATGATCGTCTGCGCGACGTTCATGTGATCGCCATCCAATGGGCCAATTACATGAAGTACACGATCGACAGCACGCGTGACGAGAAGGGCCTGCATTTCGGCTGTCTTCTCAACATCTTCAAAGTCTGTGATCTGACCGAGCCGGATTCGTCGAAATGGGAGACGGACATCCTGTTCCGACTGCGGCGGCGCCAGAGGGGAGAGGCGCCGGCGCCCTTCGTCCACTCGCTGCCGCCGCCTGTCCCGGTCGAGTCCGCCTGATCTCACATTTGATCGCGCGGGACGGTCTTGGCATAGGACTTGCGGAAGAACTCGTCCTCCCCGTCGATCGCCACGACTTCGGCGTCGATGATCCAGTCGGTGGCGGTGCAGGCGATGCGCGCCGTCGAGATCGTGCGCACGAACCAGTTGGGCCGCGACATGTCGCAGGTCCACACCGAGACGCCGCTCATCGAGGTCGGGTCGTTGTCCGCGATCGTCCAGAGCTCTTCGCGCAATTGCCGGCTCGACAGTCCCGTGCCGGGATGTTCGTGCAGACCGGTGTCCTCGTGGATGCGGTATTCGGTGCGGGCATGGGTCAGGTCACGCGTCACTGTTCGGCTGGTGTCGCCAGGCGCATGCTCGATATAGGTCGGCAGCGGCGACGGATCTTCCGGCTCCTTCATGACGATCCGCTCGGCCTCGCCCAGCTTCGGCAGCATGAGTTCGACCGAGCCGAGGTCGATATCGAGCGTCACGTCGGTCGGCGGCGGCAGGATCATCGGCCAGTAAGCGGTCGACAGCGACAGCCGGATGCGATGCCCCGGCTCGAACCGGTAACCGCAGGCGTCCAGCGTCAACTCGATCTCCGTGTCTTCGCCGGGGACGAGCGGTTCGGGGCGCTCGTTGGAAATCCGGTGCGCCAGGTTTAGAACCCCGAAGCTGACGCGCAACGCCGTCCCGTCAGGATGGACGTCGACCAGGCGGGCGCAGAGATTGGCGAGCTCCGCATCGGCTTTCAGCGTGAGACGAACGACGGGCATGCCGAGATAGTCGTAGGCTTCCGTCAGCGGCGCGGTTTCGAACACCAGCGAACCGGCGTCGTCGCCTCTCTGGTCGACCGCCATTTCGGCGTCCGGCTTCAGGGTGAAATATTCACCCGACGCCGTGCCGGTGGCGAGCGGCGAACGGAGTTCGATCCGTTCCTCGGCCCGGGCTGCGCCGTCGATAAACAGCGTGCGAGCGCCGTCGAGCCGGAGCACGTCCATCTCGGGCGCGGTCCAACGGGGTTTGGCGATCCAGAAGCCCGGGTCGAAATCGCGACGCGGCGCCGGCTTGACGGCGTCCATGATATAGGCGCGCACCTGCGGCAGATCTTCGGCGCCGTTCTCCTCGCCTTTCAACCATCGGCTCCACCAGCGGATCGCTTCGCCGAGAAAATCGGCCCGCGGCTTGGGCCAGGCGAAATGCGGATATTTATGCACCCAGGGGCCGATGATCGCCTTGGACTTCTCGCCAAGTCCCTCGACCGCCTTCAGGGGCGTATTGCGGTAACCGTCGGCCCAACCGGCGATCACCAGCGTCGGAATTTCGACGTCGTCGAAATTCTCGCAGATAGACCCATGTTTCCAGAAGTCGTCGCGACGCTGATGCTCGAGCCATTCCTCCATGAAGAAAGGTTCGGCGTCGAGCCGCTCCTGCCACATTTCCTTCAGCGATTGCCGGTCAGTTCCGGATCGGGCGAGCGCGACTGATAGGCGAGCATGGTCGCCGCCCAGGACAATTGCGCCGAGAGATGGCAGCCGTTCTTATAATGGATGTCGTCGTTGTAGCGATCGACGGTCGAGGCGATGGAGATCACCGCCTTGAGCGCAGGCGGCCGCAACGCCGCGACCTGAAGCGAATTGAAGCCGCCCCAGGAAATACCCATCATGCCGACCGAGCCGTTGCACCAGGGCTGCTCGGCGATCCAGGCGATGAGTTCGCAGGCGTTGGCAAGTTCGAGCGGCGTGTATTCGCCGTCGATCACGCCGTCGGATTCCCCGAACCCCTGATATCGACCCGGACGCCGGCGATGCCGGCTGCAGCGAAGACCGGATAGGTGGATTCGTCGCGCGGGCTGGTCCCGTCCCGCTTGCGATAGGGCAGGAATTCGAACACCGCCGGAACCGGATCGGCCTCGGCATCGTCCGGCATCCAGATGCGGGCCGCCAGGCGCGTGCCGTCCTTGAGCGTGATCCATTGATTTTCAATCGTGGTGAAGGAGCGGTCGGCCATGGTGTTTCCGTCATGTGAAAGGAGCAGTCGTCTCGGCGACGACTCTAGGATCCGGGGCGCCGAATGTCATTTCAAATGCGCCCCGGTCAGGCCGATTTGCGGCCTGCTGATATGATCATAACTTCGTAATATGCGCCATCCGCCGACGCCAAACCTCACCAGCCGGGCAGCATATGCCCCGCCTTCAGACGCGGCATGCGAGGCCACATCTTCACGTCGCGATCGAGCTCGTCGTCGACATTGGCGGGCGTGATATTGTCGAGGCAGGCGGAGATATGGGCGGTAATGGCGTTGGTCAGCGAGGTCGACAGGCCCGTGCGCTTCATGATGCCGATCTGCACCGGCGCGAGCGGCGGAAGCCGTCCGGCTGCCCCAAAACCTTCATGCCGGTGCGCAGCGCCGATTCCGGCAGCACCGACACGGCCATGCCGGCGAGCACGGCGGCCGCGACGACGGTGGACGACCAGCTGGTGAAAAGGATCTGATATTCGCGGCCGATGGAATCGAGCGAGGCGCAGGCGAGCCGCCGCCACTGGCAATCGCGACGGCCCAACGCCAGCGGCACCGGGGCGTTGTCCGGCAGCGGGTGGTTGGCCGAGGTCACCCAGCAGAGCGGTTCGGTGCGGACCACTTCAGATTCGCGCTCCAGCGGATTGTGGGTGACGAGCGCGATATCGAGTTCGCCGCGCGCCATTTTCTCCGCCAGCGCCACCGAGGGCTCGCATTCGATATACAGTTCGACGTTTGGATGCGATCGCGCGAAGCGCTGGATGATCTCCGGCATATAACGGTCGGCATAATCATCGGGCGTGCCGATCCTGAGCGTGCCTTCGAGACGGTTGTCGTCGAAGGCGGCGACCGCTTCGTTGTTGAGGCGGATCATCCGCCGGGCGTAATTCAGGAGCTTCTCGCCTTCGGGCGTCAGGCGGTTGCCGCGGCCGTCCTTCACGAACAACGGCTTGCGGATGCGTTCCTCCAGCCGCCGCATCTGCATCGACACCGCCGATTGGGTCTTGAACACACGTTCGGCGGCCTTGGTGAAACTGCCCGCGTCTGCAATCGCGACGAAGGTCTGCAACTGATCGATATCAAGCGGCGTGGACATGCGCACCCCCTACACATAAGAACCGTTGATGATAACGATTAGAAACATTCGTTGGACTGATCAATAGGATTCTTTTTATCTGGCCATCATCGAGACAGACGATGGCGATGGCCCGACCGGGGAGAGTTCAATGGCGACGCGCGACACATATGCGGCAAGCGCAGAGTCCGGCATAAAAATTTTTTTTTTGCAGAACTGGACGGTACTCCCCTTGCGCGGGCTTGTGCAAATCTATCGGACGTACAAAAACCGTCGCGTGATTGCGTCGATGCGCGACTTCGATGACGCGCAACTGGCCGACATCGGCTTGAACCGGCGCGACATCGACGATGCTTTGGAACGGGCGTTCAGGGATAACCCCTACGCCGCTCTGATCCAGGCGCGCGACAAGACCGTCCGCGGCATGCGCCGCTTCTGAGAAATTTCGCCTTTGCTGAAAGGCGCACGCGTTTCCCCGCAGGGTTTCGCCAAGCAGACCCTGCCATTTGCCCGGTCGCATTGCCTCCCAGCGATGCACCGGGTTTTTTCTGCCGATTTCCCGGGCGCGGGCTCCGTGATCCGGATCTCAGCGCGCGAATGCGGCGAGCTGGGTCCGGATCATGATCTTGTAGTCGTTGATGACCGCATCGGCTTCGTCGGGCCCGAGCGAAAGGGCCAGTCGCACAGCTCCGCTCGCCAGCTGGAACATCAGGAACGTCACGCGCTGAAACGCCTCGAATTGCTCTTCGGCGATGAACGGTCGTGCGCTCTGCGAAAACTGGTCGGCGTGGCGGCGCGTGGCGGCGATATCGGCGCCCTTGGAGCTCTTGTCGGCCTGGACGGCGTTGACCATGTCGAGAATGGCGGGATCGCCGACAATGCGGCGGTAGTAATAGTCGAGCAAGGCGACGGCGGCGTTGCAGATCTCGTCGAGATCTCCGGCTTTTCCAAGACCGCTGCCGAGAACCGAATCCAGTTCCGAGATCCATTGGTTATGCAGCATCGACACGATGGAGGACTTATTGGGAAAATACTGATAGAGCGAGGAGATCGGTCCCCGGCCAACGCCGCGATTTCCCGCATCTTGACCGCGTCGATTCCTTTTCTCCGATCAATTGCTTGGCGGCGGCCAGTATTTCCTCGACGCGCTCCCGACTGCGATCCTGTTTCGGAGAACGCCTCAAATTGGAATCCAGATCCTGCATGCCTCAGCGGCCCTTCCCTCTGCGCCCCTACTTGACAAAAAGATGATCAACTGTCAGCTTCTTTATAAGGGGAATATAAACAAAACCAATTGAGCAATCCGCAAGAAAAAGCAAGCGGGGGATGGGCGTGCAGATGGGTAATGGCGCATCCATGCGCCGAGAACTGACGTCATGGCGTCGAAGCGACCTCGCATCATCCATGGCCGTCGGCTCTCTGGGCGCCCTGTCGCTGGGGTTGCAGCCGGTTCTGCTCGGAGGGCTCTTCACTGAGGGACGGGCGACATTCGATGAAATCGCCATTCTCGCTACATTGGAAATGCTGGCGATCGGCCTTGGATCGGCCATGCTGAACCTGATCGGCGGGCCTGGGTCGATGCGGCTGAAGGCGTCCGTTCTTTTGGTCCTGACGGCTGCCGCCCATACCGCGACAGCCTTTGCACCGAGCCCCTGTGGCTCATCCTGATCCGGGTCTTTGCGGGGTTCATGCAAGGCGGGTTGATCGCAGTCGCGATCGAACTCATTGCCCGAAGCCCGGCGCCCGGTCGCAATGGCGGCTGGTTCATCATCGTCCAGACACTGGCTCAGAGTCTCGCCGCGGCGGTCATCGCGCTGGCGATCGCGCCGGCCTGGGGCTCCACCGGCAGCTTCGTCTTCCTGACCGGCGTCACTCTCGCCGGCCTCCTGATCGCGCCGCGCCTGCTCGACGACTATGGTCCGCTCTCGGCGGACGCTGCGCTTCGCCCCCATGCGATGCTCGCGCTTCGTCCGGCCCTGGCGCTTCTCTCCATCTTCACCCTCTATATGTTCACAGGATCGATCTGGGCGTTTCTCGAGCCGCTCGGCGCGCAGAACGATGTCCCTTCGGCGACGGTCGGCCTGATCGTGTCGGTGTCGCTCCTGGCCCAGGTCGCCGGAGCCGTCGCCGCCACTGCTCTGGAGCCGAAGATCCCCTTCGTCGGCATGCTGACGCTCTCGGCGCTGGTCGCGGTCGGCATCGGAGCCGCTTTCACCCGAGAGGTTTCGCTGCCCTTTTTCTGGCTGCTGTCGCTGTCTTCGGGCTTCCTGTTGTTGTTCGTCACCCCCTGGCAGATCGCCATGACGGTGGCGGCGGACGGCACGCGGCGAACCGCGCTGCTCACGCCCGCCGCACAATTGTTCGGCGGCGCGCTCGGACCCGCCGGAGCTTCGTTTTTCGTCACCGGGAGCGACTACAGGCCGATCGCCGTGTTCGCCGGCGCATCGGCCCTGGTCAGTCTGGCGCTGACGCTGTCTTTCGGCTTCGCACGATCAGGACGCAAAGGATTTTGACACGATGAATGCGCCGCAAATCTGGTCGAACTGGTCGGGCTACGTGACCGCCCGCCCCCAGCGTTTCGAGACGCCTGGGACGGTCGAGGCGCTGCAGGAAATCGTGAAATCGGCGCCCGGTCCTATCCGCGTCGTCGGCTCCGGCCACTCCTTCACGCCGCTGGTTCCGAGCGACGGCACGATCCTGTCGCTCGATCATATCGAAGGCCTGGTGACCCACGACGACGAGAACTGCCGCGCCACGGTCCGCGCCGGCACCAAACTCGGCAATCTCACCAGGATTCTCGACGGCGTCGGCCAGGCGCTGGCCAATATGGGCGACATCGACAAACAATCGATCGGCGGCGCGTTGGGCACCGCCACCCATGGCACGGGCTCGACGCTCGGCGCCTATCACACGCTGCTGCAGCATATGGAGCTCATAGACGGACATGGGGAGAAGCGCGTCTTCACCCTTGAGGCGGATGGCGAGATGATGAACGCCCTCGGCGTCAGTCTCGGAGCCTTCGGCATCGTCAGCGCCGTGACGCTCAACAATCTGCCGACCTATCGGATGCGCAAGCGCCGCTGGGTGCTGCCGATCGGCGACATGATCGCCAATTTCCATTCGATGATGACCGCCCACCGCTCGGCCGAGTTCTATTTCGTCCCCTATTCCGGCCATGCGATGTTCCTCGCCAGCGACATCACCGACGAGCCGGTGACCTCGAGACCGCTGGAGGATGATGAAGACGGACTGAAGACACTGAAATTGGCGCGCAATCTCTTGAAGTGGTTTCCCTGGCTGCGCCGCAGGTTGATTTCGGATGCGATGCGCAAATTGCCGCGCGAAGACTATGTCGAGAATTGGCTCAAAGTGTATACCAGCGACCGGCAGACCCGTTTCAACGAAATGGAATATCACCTGCCCGTCGAAGAGGGTCCCAAGGCCTTGGCCGAAATCATCGAACTTACAGAGAAGCGCTTTCCGGAAGTCTATTTCCCGATGGAAGTGCGCACAGTGGCCGCGGACGAGATCTGGCTCAGTCCTTTCTACAAGCGACAGACCTGCTCGATCGCCATCCATCATGACGCCGCCGAAGATCCCATCGCCTTCCAGCGCGCCGCCGAGCCGATCTTCCGCCGCTATGGCGGCCGCCCGCATTGGGGCAAGATGCATACGCTGACCGGCGCCGATTTCGCCAAGCTCTATCCCCGCTGGAAGGACGCAATGGAGGTGCGGCGCATGCTCGATCCCGACGGAAGGTTCGTTTCTCCTTACATAAAACGGCTGATCGAAGCATGAGCGACGCCTCTTATTTTGACGGGCTCGGCCGGGCTCTGACGGACGCCGGCCGGTTTCAGCCGACGCTCGTCATCGATCGCGACCGGCTGGACGCCAACGCCGATATCGCAGCGCGCAAGAAGCCGCAAAGTCATGGCCTGCGCCTGGTCGACAAGTCGCTCGCCGTTCCCGCGCTTCTGGCGCGCCTAATGACGCGTCTCGGGACACAGCGGGTGATGAGTTTCCACCTGCCGATCACCCGCGCTGTCCTGACCGCCCATCCCGACGCCGAAATCCTGTTCGGCAAGCCGATGCCGGCCGCCGCCCTGAAGCAGGCGCTGCAGCAGGCGGGCGCCGAGGAGCGGCAGGCGTTGACCCGTCGAGCCGTCCATCTCGTCGACAGCCCCGAGCGTGCGAAAGCCTATGCGGAGATCGCCGCCGCGTTCGACCTCGATCTGCGCGTCGCGGCCGAAATCGATGTCGGCATGCATCGCGGCGGTTTCGCTTCGGCGGCGGAGATGAAATCCGCCTTTTGCGGACCTCAATTCTCTCGCCTGCATCTGGAAGGCGTGATGGGCTACGAGGCCCATATTCCGAAACTGCCGGGCTTCGCCGGCGGCCCTGCAGGCGAACGCGCCCGCGTGCTCGAGCGCTATAGAACATTCGTCGATGCTTTGGCGCCGGGAGAGCGCGGTATCCTCAATATCGGCGGCAGCAACACCGCGCTTGGTTACGGACCTGATCTCGCCAACGAGATCTCCATGGGTTCAGCCTTTCTCAAGCCGACCGATTTCGACAGCGTGGAGCTCACCGATCTCTTGCCGGCCCTGTTCATCGCCACGCCGATCCTCAAGCGGGTCAAGGCGCAACTGCCCGGCCCGTCCTTTTAACCAGCCTGATGCAGACGCTCGGAAGGTTTCCGCGCGAGGGCTGCTTTCTCTATGGCGGCAAATGGATGGCGACGGCCGTTCATCCCGATGGGATGCGGGAGAATGCGCTTTGGGGGCAAAGCTCCAACCAGCAATTCATGGCGCTGCCGAACGGCTCCATGGCGCGGGAAGGCGATTTCGCCTTTCTCCGCCCGAGCCAGAGCGAAGCGGTGCTGCAGCAATTCGGCCCGATCGCGGTTTACTCGGGCGGAGAGATCGTGGAAGACTGGACGCCGCTGCCACCCGGCTGATTGGCCCGAAAGATCATCATGAGCGTCACCATCGCCATCGGCGACATCCATGGCTGCCTGAATGAGCTCGCCAGCCTTCTGGACATCATCGACCTCGCCTATGACAAAGGCACGGTGGTCTTTCTCGGCGACTATGTCGATCGCGGCCCCGACAGCGCCGGGGTGATCGAACGCGTCATGGCCGGGCCACGCTCCCGCGACTGGCGCTGGATCGCATTGCTGGGCAATCACGAGCGCATGATGCTCGACGCGCTCGAAGGTCGAGACCGGGAAGGCTTCTGGCTGCGCAACGGCGGCGAGGAGACGCTGCAATCCTATCGCGGCGAGGTTTCGCAGACGCATCGCCTTTGGCTTGCGCAGCGTCCGCTGCTGCATGTCGATCCATTCCGCGTTTTCGCTCATGCCGGCCTCGACCGGAGCAAGTCTCTCGAAGACCAGGACGAGAACACGCTGATCTGGCGCAGGCCACACCCCGAAGACGACCATGGCGATTTCTTTGGTCGTCATCTCTGCCACGGCCATACGCCGCGTGACGAAAATCCCGTCACGCGCGGCGGGCGCAGCAATATCGACAGCGGCTGCGTGTTCGGCGATCGCCTGACGGCGGCGGTGTTCGACGATCATGTTCCGGGCGGACCGGTACGATTCATCGCCGTATCCAGTCGCTATCGCTGGTCGGGCTAGGTGCGCAATTCCTTTCTCAGGATCTTGCCGACATTCGATTTCGGCAGGCTGTCCCTGAATTCGATATGCCTCGGACGCTTGTAGTTGGTAAGTCTCGACGCACAATACTCCTTGATTTCCGCCGCGGTGAGATCGGGATTCTTGCGCACCACGAACAGTTTCACCGCCTCGCCGGAATGTTCGTCGGGCACGCCGATTACCGCCGCCTCCATCACGCCGGGATGGGACGCCACCACTTCTTCAACCTCGTTGGGATAGACGTTGAAGCCCGAGACGATCACCATGTCCTTCTTGCGATCGACGATGCGGATATAGCCGTTCTCGTCCATCACGCCCATGTCGCCCGAGCGGAAGAAGCCGTCCGGCGTCATCACCTTGGCGGTTTCCTCGGGCTTGTTCCAATAGCCGGACATGACCTGCGGCCCGCGGATGCAGATCTCCCCGACCACGCCGAGCGGAACCTGCCTGCCGTCGTCATCCTGGATCTGGATATCGGTCGAGGGCAGCGGCAGGCCGATCGTGCCGGTGAAGGAGCCCGCGTCGAGGCGATTGACCGTGGCGATCGGCGAAGTCTCGGACAGGCCGTAGCCTTCGGAAATCGGGCAACCGGTCACCGCTTGCCAGCGCTCGGCCACCGGCCTCTGGCAGGCCATGCCGCCCGCCAGGCTGAGAATGAGCTTGGAAAAATCGAGCTTCTTGAACTCCTCGTTGTTCACCAACGCATTGAAGAGCGTGTTGAGGCCGGGGAAGACATGGATCTTCTCCGACCGCAGCACCTTGACGAAGGCGGGAATATCGCGCGGATTGGGGATCAGCACATTGCGCGCGACCTCCTTCATGCCCATCACCAGATTCACCGTCAGCGCGAAGATATGGTAAAGCGGCAGGGGGCAGATGAAGGTGAAATCCTCGGGCTTCCCAGCCCGCCGGTAGAGCACGGACAACCAGACCGACGTCTGCTCCGCATTGGCGAGAATATTGCCATGGGTCAGCACCGCGCCCTTGGCGACGCCGGTCGTGCCGCCGGTATATTGCAGGAAGGCGACATCGGCGGCAGAGACGTTTTCGGCGCGAAAACGCATCGTCTGCGCCTCGGCCATCAGGCTCTTGAACGGCACATGGCCGGGCAGCGTCCAGAGCGGCACCAGCTTCTTGACCTTGCGCACCACGAAATTGACGAGATGGCCCTTGAGGCCGAGGAGATCGCCCATGGTGGCGACAACGACCGTCTCCACGCCGGTGCCCGGCAGAGACTGCTGTACGGTGGCGGCGAAATTCTCGAGCGTGAACAGAAGTTTCGCGCCGGCGTCCTTGAGCTGATAATTCAGTTCGCGCGGCGTGTAGAGCGGGTTGACATTGACGGCGACGAAGCCCGCGCGAAGCACCGCGAGCGCGACCACGGGAAATTGCAGGATATTGGGAAACATGATGGCGACACGATCGCCGTGCTTCAGCCCTTTCTGTTGCAGCCAGGCCGCCACCTGTCGCGACATCACGTCGATATCGCCGAAACTCAGCGTCTTGCCCATGCAGGTGAAGGCCGGCTTATGGCCGTTGCGGCTGACGACGTCCTCGAACAACTCGCCGAGCGAGGCGTGCTTCAGGGGCTGGATTTCGGACGGAACGCCCTCGGGATAGGACTTGAGCCACGGCCTGTCGCCGGGCATCGGCTGCAAGCTCGAATCGAATGCGTTCATTGTTTCCTCCCAGCGCACTTTTGACATCCTGCGCTCTCCTCGACAGAATGTTAATCGCCTTTGCTCCTCACGCAAGCAAAGACTAGTTGACATTGACGTAAACGTCAACGCGTAGCTGACAGGCGCTCGCGTTTCACGATCGGAAAAGCTGATGAGTCCAGAATCCCATCTGTTGATATGCTGCGCCGCGCCAGGCGCGGGCGCGCTCGCGATCCATCGCCTCGGCGGCGCGACGACAGAATTTTCGGCTGCCCCCAACCCGTCCTTTCTGGCGGCGTCAGGCAAGACCCGGTCGATCTATGTGGCCAGCGAAAGACCCGAGGGGCCGGGGCTGGCGACGGCTCTCGGCTGGCAGCAGAACAGGCTCGCGGCGCTGAGTTCTCAATCGACCGGTGGGCACGCCGCCGTACATCTCTGCCTCGACAGGACTGAGCGTTTTCTGTTCGTCACCAATTACCAAGCCATGTCTGCGCCCAGCGACGCCTCCCTCGCCGCCTTTGCCTTGACCGACAGCGGCGACCTGGCCGATGCGATCGCGCGTTTCACGCATCGAGGAAGCGGCCCCGACCATGCGCGCCAGCAAGGACCACATTGCCATTCGGTCGCCATCAGCCCCGACAATCGCCGCCTCGTCGCCGCCGATCTCGGCGCGGACAGATTGTTTACCTATCGTTTCGACAGCAAGGCGGGACGCCTGACGGTCGAAGGCGAGACCGAAACCCCTGCGGGCGCCGGACCCCGCCACGCGATATTTCATCCCAATGGACGGATGCTCTATGTCACGGGAGAGCTGGATTCGACTGTTCTCGCCTTTTCGGTCAGCGATGAAGGACTGCGACCGGCGGCCAGCCTGCCCGCCACGCATCGCAAGCCCAAAAGCCGGAACTACCCCTCGGGCGTTCTCGTAACGCCCGACGGCCATCATCTGCTGGTCGCCAATCGCGGCGCCGATACGATCGCGGTGTTCTGGATCGATCCGCAAAGCGGCTTGCCGACATTGAAGGCGGAGTATGAGTGCGGCGGCGGCGGATTTCCGCGCGCCATCCGTTTCGATCGGGCCGCCCGGCGCCTCGCGGTCGCCAATCAGAAAACCGACGCCGTGGCCTTGTTCGACTGGGACTTCGCCGAGGGGAAACTGTCAGCGGAGCCGACCGCGGTGATCCCGGTGAAAGCCCCGCTCGACATGCTGTTCGTCAATCCTCAGTAACCTGCGCCTCGCGCCACCACATGCTCCAGCGCCTCGCCGCGCTCGAAACGGTCGATCTGCCGTTCGACATGGGCAAACAGCGCCGAGACATCCGAATCCGCCGCCGAATGCGGCGTCATGATCACATTGGGCAGTGTCCAGATCGGCGAGGTCTCCGGAAGCGGCTCGACCTCGAACACATCGAGCGAGGCGGCCTTGAGCAGGCCCGACTGCAACGCTTCCACGAGATCGGCCTCGACCTGGCTGCCGCCGCGGCCGGCATTGATGAACACCGGACCGCCGAGCGCGCCGTCGCGCTTCAGCTTCGCAAACAGATCCCGGTTATAGAGGCCGCGCGTCTCCGCCGTTAGCGGAAGGAGGCCGACGAGCATGTCGGACTGGCCGAGGAAGCGGTCGAGATCGGCCTCCGCATGCATGGCGACACCATCGACCGCTTTGCCGCTTTTCGACCAGCCGATGACCTTGAAGCCCATGGCCTTGAGCTTGTGGGCGGCGTCAGACCCGAGCACACCCATGCCCATGATGCCCACCGTGAGATCGGCCGCCTCGGGTTGCGCCAGCGGCTTCCAGACGCCCGCGCGCTGCTGGGCGTCGTAAGCGAGGTGCTGGCGCAGATGCATCAGGCACTGCATCACCACCCATTCGCTCATGCGCGTGGTCAGGGTGTGGTCGACGAAGCGCACCAGCGGCAGATCGGGCAGGCCGGGCAAGGTCAAAACATGATCGACGCCCGCCCCACCGGAAAACAGCACTTTGAGATCCTTGGCGCGCGCGAAGAGATCGTCGAGCGGCTTCCAGAGCAGAGCGTAGGAAATGCCAGAGAGATCGCGATCGCGCTGGGCGGGGTCGGCGCGGTTGATCACCTCGCGGCCCGAAAATGCGGTCTTCAACCCCTCCGCCACCTGATCGGGGTGAAAGCGGAGATCGACGATGATGGGGCTTTTGGTGGTCATGCGAAACCTGTCACTGGCGGATGGCGGCGGTCTTGACCGCCTCGATGTTGAAGGCGGCGGCGAGAAGGGCCTTGGTGTACTCCTCGCGCGGATTGGCGAACAAGTCCCCGGCCGGGCCTTTTTCCACCACCTGGCCATTGCGCATCACGATGATGTCGTTGGCCAGCGCCCGGACGACCTTGAGGTCGTGGGAGATGAACAGATAAGCGAGCTGATGCTTGACCTGCAGGTCGCGCAAGAGATCGACCACCTGCGCCTGCACGCTCATATCGAGCGCCGAGGTCGGCTCGTCCAGCATCACGAATTTCGGCTTCAGCACCATGGCGCGGGCGATGGCGATGCGCTGGCGCTGGCCGCCGGAGAATTCATGCGGATATCGGTGGCGCGTCTCGGGATCGAGCCCTGTTTCGGCGAGCGCTGCGGCGACCGTGCGGTCGCGCTCGTCCGCCGTCAGTTGTGGCTCATGCACCAACAGTCCCTCGCCGACGATATCGGCCACCGACATGCGCGGGCTCAGCGATCCATAGGGGTCCTGAAAGACGATCTGCATCTGACGGCGCAGTGGCCGCATTTCGGCGAAGCCACGTCCCTGAATATCCTGTCCGACAAAGGCGATGCGGCCCTGCGACGAAATCAGCCGGGTAAGCGCCAGCCCGAGCGTCGTCTTGCCCGAACCGCTCTCTCCGACGATCCCAAGCGTATGGCCAGCCTTCAGCGTGAGATCGACGCCATCCACCGCCTTCACATGATCGGTCACGCGCCGCAGGAAGCCGGTCTTGATGGGGAACCATACCTTGACGTCGTCGGCTTCTATCACGATCGGCTTGTCGGCGTCTGTCGGCGGCGGCTCGCCCTTGGGTTCGGCGGCCAAGAGCTTGCGGGTATAGCCGTGCTGGGGATTGGCGAAGATCTCGGCCGTCGGCCCCATCTCGACGATCTTGCCCTTGGTCATCACGCAGACTCGGTCGGCGACCTTGCGCACGATGCCGAGATCATGGGTGATGAACAGGATCGACATGCCATGCTCGCTCTTGAGCTTGCCGAGCAGTTCGAGGATCTGCGCCTGCACGGTCACGTCGAGCGCGGTGGTCGGCTCGTCGGCGATCAGCAGTTCCGGACGGTTGGCGAGCGCCATGGCGATCATCACGCGCTGGCGTTGCCCCCGACAATTCATGCGGATAGGCCGTCAACCGCTTTTCCGGATCGCGAATGCCGACCTGGGTCAACAGTTCGATGACGCGGGCGCGGGTGGCCGCGCCCCGGATCGGCTGGTGCAGTTCGAGGATTTCGCCGATCTGCCGCTCGATCGAATGCAGCGGATTGAGCGAGGTCATCGGCTCCTGGAAGATCATGGTGATGTCGTCGTCCGCGCACCTTGCGCAGCGCTTCCGGCTGGGCGCTGAGCAGATCCTGCCCCTTGAACAGGATCTGGCCCGAAGGGTGCGACGCCGACGGATAGGGCAGCAGCTTCAGGATCGAATTGGCGGTCACCGATTTTCCGGAGCCGGATTCGCCCACCAGCGCGACCACTTCACCCTTCGCGATGTCGAAGCTGACATGATCGACGGCGATCGACGTGTTGCCGCCCTGATGAAAGGCGACGGAGAGATCGCGAATGGAAATCAGCAGCTCGGTCATCGTGTGAGATCCTCGAGAATGGCGGCCAAAGTCGGCGCATCGGGCCGGATCACCGGCGCGGGCGTCAGCGCGACGCCAGTTAGGGGATGAATGGCGGGCTCGCCGGCGTTGATGCCTTCGTCCTGCGTCAAGAGATGCGAACAGCCCGCCTGCATGGCGGTTGCGACGTGAATGGCGTCAGGCAGTTTGAGCGACCGGCGGGCGGCGCGGAGGGCGGCGGCGAGATCGAGAACCTGCTCGGAAACTGGAACGACGGAGAGCCAGTAACTGCCCGCCTTCAGTCCCGCGTAAAACTGCGCCGCAGCATAGGCGCGTTCTCGATAGGGTTTAACCAGCAACTCCGAAAATGTCAGAGCGCTGGTGAGAAACCGGGGAGCGGTCTCCGACCGGCGATGTCCCGCGATCACTTCGCGCAGAGCATCGCCTTTTCCGAATTCGTCTTCGAGAAAGGCGATCAATATGTTGGTGTCGAGATACACCAGCGGGAACAAGGTCATTCCTCATCCCATTCATCGCGCAGGGCTCTGATGTCAGCCACCGCGTCTTCCAGAGACCTGGGCTCCCTCAGCGAGGCTCTCGCCTGCTGCAGCGTCGTCCAGAAATCCTCACCCTCGCTACGACCCAACGGGGCATTCTCCACCTGTCGGGCGGCGCCCTCCTCGATCACCAGCCGCACCGTCTCCACCCCGGAAACTGCGCGCGCAGATCCTCGGGCAATTGCGAAACGGGATAGTGCTCGCGCACGATCTTGTTCATCGGCGGCCTCCTGATCTGGACCACCCCGACACTAAAGCCAAAACCATCGGAAAGCGAGAGTTGCTCATCCGAAGGTCTTTCTCGGGTCGAAAGCGTCGCGCACCGCTTCGCCGATGAAGATCAGCAGCGACAGCATGGCGGCGAGCGTGAAGAAGGCGGTGAAGCCCAGCCAGGGCGCCTGCAGGTTCGATTTGGCCTGTCCGACCATTTCCCCCAGCGAGGGCGAGCCGGGCGGCATGCCGAGACCGAGGAAATCCAGCGCCGTCAGCGTGCTGATCGAGCCCGACAGGATGAAGGGCAGGAAGGTCAGCGTCGCCACCATGGCGTTGGGCAGGAGATGCCGCCACATGATGACGGCGTTGCCGACGCCGAGCGCGCGGGCGGCCCGGACATATTCGAAATTGCGGGCGCGAAAGAATTCCGCCCGGACGATGCCGACAAAACTCGTCCAGGAGAACAGCAAGAGAATGCCGAGCAGCACGAAAAAGCCGGGCGGCAGGATCGAGGCCATGATCAGCAGGATGTAGAGCACCGGCATCGACGACCAGATTTCGATGAAGCGCTGGCCGATCAGGTCGGTCATGCCGCCAAAATAGCCCTGGATCGCGCCGATGGTGACGCCGAACACGGCCGAAGCCGCCGTCAGCGCCAGGCCGAACACCACCGACAGCCGGAAGCCGTAGATAATCCGGGCGAACACGTCGCGCGCCTGGTCGTCGGTGCCCAGCCAGTTCATGTTGCCGAGCGTGCAGTTGGGATCCTTGTCGCCGAGCGGATAGGCCGAACAACGCTGCTCCTCCGGCATCAGCCAGAAGGGTTTGGTCGGCGCGGACGTGGGCACATAGGTGTTGGCGGTCAGATAGGAATAGCGGATCGGCGGCCAGATCATCCAGCCGTTCTCCTCGATCTTTTCCCGCACCAGATCGGTCTTGTAATCGGTGGTCGGCAGGAAGCCTTCCTCACCGAGAAGGTCGCCTCTTCGTAATCCTTCACGATGGGCGCATATAACTGGCCCTTGAAGGAAACGAGGATCGGCTTGTCATTGGCGATGACTTCGGCGAACAACGACAGGCCGAAGATCAGCATGAAGATCCAGAACGACCAGTAGCCGCGGCGGTTCGCCTTGAAATTGGCGAGGCGGCGCTGGTTGACCGGCGACAGCCGGGGCTTTTTGACGGTCTCGGCCATGATCACACCTCCCGCTTTTCGAAATCGATGCGGGGATCGACCCAGGTGTAGATCAGGTCGGAGAGAAGACCGACGACCAGTCCGAGCAGCGAGAAGATGTAGAGCGTGCCGAACACGATCGGATAGTCGCGCTTGATGATCGCCTCATAGCCCATGCGTCCCAGGCCATCGAGCGAGAACAGGTTCTCGATCAACAGCGAACCGGTGAAGAAAGCGGAGATGAAAGCGGCGGGAAACCCGGCGATCACGATCAGCATCGCGTTGCGGAACACATGACCATAGAGGACCCGATGCTCCGTCAGCCCCTTGGCGCGGGCCGTCACCACATATTGCTTCTTGATCTCGTCGATGAAGGAATTCTTGGTCAGCAGCGTCGTGGTGGCGAAGGAGGAGATCAGCAACGCCGAGATCGGCAGCGTCAGATGCCAGATATAGTCGACGATCTTGCCGCCGATGCTCATCTGGTCGAAATTGTCCGAGGTCAGGCCGCGCAACGGAAACCAGTCCAAGAAGGACCCTCCGGCGAACAGCACCACCAGCAGGATGCCGAACAGGAATCCCGGCACCGCATAGCCGATGATCACCACGCCAGACGTCCAGACATCGAAGCTCGATCCGTCCGACACCGCCTTGCGAATGCCGAGCGGAATTGAAATCGCGTAAGAGAGCAGGAGCACCCAGACGCCCAGCGAAATCGACACCGGCAGCTTCTCGACGATCAGATTGACGACGCTTTCGTCGCGGAAGAAGCTCTGGCCGAAATCGAAACGGGCGTAATTCCACACCATCTCGCCGAAGCGTTGCCAGGCGGGCTTGTCGAAGCCGAACTGCTTTTCCAGCTTGGCGATCAGCTCCGGATCGAGCCCTTGGGCGCCGCGATAGCGTCCGGAACTGTCGGACGCTTCATTGAAGGACAATTCGTTACCGCCGCCCGAAAGCCGGTCGCCGCCGTTCTGGTTGGTCAGATCGGCGATCATCTGTTCCACCGGTCCGCCGGGGGCGAATTGCACGATGATGAAGGACAGAAGCAGGATGCCGAGCAGCGTGGGGATGATCAGCAGAAGTCGCCTCAGAATATAAGCGGCCATCTCAGCTCTCCCGGTTCGGGCCGCCGCGAAGCGGCGTGACTGTCAAGATCTGCAACGAGGTCTCCATGACGGATTGGTCAGATATCGCGCTTCCACTAGCCTCAAAAGCTTTCGCCAGGCTTCATTGGCCCTTGGCCCACCAAATCGAGGGAAAGCCGGAGGAATAATGCGGCAATTCCTCGGGGCGCTCGAACTTGTCCCAATAAGCGATGCGGCTGGTTCGCAGCGTATAGGACGGGACGATGTAATGATTGTGCAGGAGAACACGGTCGAGCGCTTTGACGGCGGCCACCTGGTTGTCGCGATCGGGCGCAAAGATGATCTTGCGGATCAGCGCGTCGATGGCGGGATTGGCGATGCCGGCATAGTTCTGCGTGCCCTCGGCGGCGGCGGCTTTCGAGCCCCAGTATTCGGCCTGTTCGGAGCCGGGATTGAGGCTCTGCGCCCAGCCCTGATACATCACGTCGAAATCGCGCTTGCGCCAGCGTTCGGTGAATTGCGAGGCGTCGACGGAGCGCACCGTGGCAGTGACGCCGATCTTTTTGAGATTGGCGGCGAAGGGCAACGCCACGCGCTCGATGATGTTGGAGCTGAGCAGGATCTCGAACTGAAAGGGTTTGCCGGTTCGGGCGTTGACCATGCGGCCGCCTTTCAGCTCCCAGCCGGCCTCTTTGAACAGACCGAGCGCCTTGCGCAGATTCTGCCTGAGCTTGCCTTCGTCGCCCGCGACAGGATTGGAATAGGGCGTGGTGAAGACGCTCGGCGGCACCTCGTCCTTGAGCGCTGTGAGAAGGTCGAGCTCCTTGCCCTGCGGCAGTCCCGACGAGGCCAGCTCCGAGCCGAAGAAATAGGAATTGATGCGGCTATACTGACCATAGAAGATCGTTCGCTTCAGCGTCTCGAAATCGAAAGCGTAGTTCAACGCCTCGCGGACCCGCGCATCCTGGAATTGCTCGCGACGAAGATTGGGGATGAAGCCGACCATCACGCCGGATGAGCGGTAGTCGTTGGGCAGCTCTTCTTTCTTGACCTTGCCCTGTTGCACGGCCGGGAAATCATAGGCGGTCGCCCAACGCTTGGCTTCGTTCTCGGCCCAGAAGTCGCTGTCGCCGCTGCGGAAGGCTTCGAATTCCACGTCGATATCGGCGTAATAGGTGTATTCGATCCTTTTGAAATTGTTGTAGCCGATATTCACCGGCAGGTCCTTGCCCCAATAATCGTCGCGAAGCTCGAAGGTCAGCGTCGAGCCGGGGAGATCGCCACGAGCTTGTAGGGGCCGGAGCCCATCACCGGCTCCAGCGTGGTGGCGGCGACGTTGCGCTTGACGCCGCGGGCGTCGGCTCCCTCCCACCAATGTTTCGGCACGATGGTCAACTGCCCGACGGTGGCGACGAGGTCGCGATTGTTCTTTTCGTCGAAGGTGAACTTCACCTCGCGCTCGCCGGTCTTCTCGGCCTTGATCACATGCTGGTAATAGAACGCCTTGGCGGGATCGAATTCCTTCACCTTGTCGAAGGAGAAGATCACATCCTCGACGGTGATGAGCTTGCCGTCGGCCCAGGCAGCCTTGGGATGGAGACGATAAGAGACCGAGGAATAGTCCTCGGGATAGGAGACGCTTTCGGCGATCAGCCCATAGGTCGACAAGGGTTCGTCGAGCGAAGGCTTCATCAGGGTTTCATAGACCAGCGCCGCGGCCGGCAAAGCAAGGTTACCCTTGTTGGGGATCGGATTGAGCGAATCGAACACGCCGAATTCCGACATGCGCAGCACGCCCCGCTTGGGCGCGTCGGGATTCACGTAATCGAAGCGGCTGAAGCCCGGCTTGTATTTCAGCTCTCCCAGGCTGGAAACGCCGTTGGTCCAGAACCCTTCCTCGGCAGAGGCCGGCGCTGCGGCCAGCCCCGCAATCAGCGCGATGGCCGGGGTGAGTATTCCCAAACGTGCGAAAAAGCCCATGAAAAACGCCTGCTGTTCGATGTTCGAATCTTGCTTATTATCTTATGTGAAAAAATGATCGTGGCAAATTTGCCATTCCCGCGCGTCCTTTTCCCCGCAAATCGGCGCGACGGCCAATTTCAGCCAAGTTTGATGTATTCTGATCCGCAAATCACCTGCCGGCTGCGGCGGTCGCTACGGCAAAGGAAGGATGCGTCATTGATGCGGAAGATCATGAAGGCGGGGCTGGGCGCGATTTTGATAGCGGCGAGCGCGCTCGGCGCCGTCGCGGACGAGACCACGCCCGCCAAGCAATTGTTCGGCAAGGTCACGCTGCCGTCGCGGGGGCAAGCGGCGTCGATCGGCTTCTACGCCAAAGGCTGCCTGTCGGGCGGCGTCGCCATTCCGGTCGACGGGCCGGCCTGGCAGGTGTTGCATCTGTCGCGCAATCGGCGCTGGGGCAATCCGCGCATGATCTC
The DNA here is from genome assembly GCF_014158035.1 of Rhizobium sp. G21. Lineage (GTDB taxonomy): Bacteria > Pseudomonadota > Alphaproteobacteria > Rhizobiales > Rhizobiaceae > Rhizobium_E. The sequence goes on from NZ_JACFXW010000001.1 coordinate 1,963,216, forward strand.
GCTGCTCGAGCGGCTCTCCCATGACGGCCAGGAAAAGGCCGGCTGGTCCGGTCTCCTGGTCGGCGACATCTCGCAGCCGCGCGGCGGCCCCATGCTGACGGGGCACGCCTCCCACCAGATCGGGCTGGACGCCGATATCTGGCTGACGCCGATGCCGAACCGGCAGCTTTCCTATCAGGAGCGCGAGACGTTTCCGGAAAACTCCGTGTTGCGCAAGGGTGCGCTGACCGTCGATCCCAACAAATGGACGCCGGCGCATGCCCGCATCATCATGACGGCGGCGAGCTATCCGGAAGTCGAACGCGTCTTCGTCCATCCCGGCATCAAGAAGAAGCTCTGCGAGACCTGGCGGGGCAATCGCGCGCTTCTGTCCAAGGTTCGGCCGATCTACGGCCATCATTATCACTTCCATATCCGCATGAAGTGCCCGCCGGGCGCCAAAGGCTGCACCGACCAGGCCGATCCGCCCGATGGCGACGGCTGCGGCAAGCCGCTCGCCTGGTGGTTCACCGACGAACCATGGGGGAACAACAAGCCGAAAACGCCGCCGAAGAAGCCGGCCAAGCCGGTAAAGCCACGCCAGTTGACGCTCGCCAGTCTTCCAAAGGCCTGCGCCATTGTGCTCGGCGCGCCCTCTGTCGGGGCCGCCGCAAGGGCGGATTACGAACCCGCGACGAGCGCTGCCGCCGATCCGGTTCCAATTGCAGCCTATGCCGCGGCTCCATCGGCCGGAGACGACTTCTCGGCTTTTGCTCTGATCGGCCCCGCTCCCATTCCCGGGCGCGACCGCTCGATCAGTAATCAGCTCTTCGCGCCTGCGAAAATTCATGGAACTTTCATGCGGGAGGCAGTTCCCTTCCCGCATTTTCCGTGTTAGCAGCCCTCGTCATCTTCCGAAAGGTTTTCCCGCTTGCGGCGTCCCGGCCGCATCGGCCAGGTATAAGGAACATGGCATGGCCCGCATCATTGAGACCATCACCGGCCTAGAGGCCCTCACCTTCGACGATGTGCTCTTGCAGCCCGGACATTCCGAGGTCATGCCGGGCCAGACCAACATCACCACGACCATCGCCCAGGACATCGAACTGAACCTGCCGCTGCTGTCTGCGGCGATGGACACGGTCACCGAAGCCCGTCTCGCCATCGCCATGGCGCAATCCGGCGGCCTCGGCGTCATCCATCGCAATCTCTCGCCCGAAGAACAGGCCGAACAGGTCCGCCAGGTCAAGAAGTTCGAGAGCGGCATGGTTGTCAATCCCGTCACCATCGGCCCCGACGCCACGCTCGCCGAAGCGCTCGGCCTGATGAAGGCGCACGGCATTTCCGGCATTCCGGTGGTCGAAAACCACAATAGCGGCCGCACCGGCCGCCTCGTCGGCATTCTCACAAATCGCGACGTCCGCTTCGCCAGCAATCCCAATCAGAAGATCTATGAGCTGATGACGCGGGAGAACCTGATCACGGTGCGGGAGAACGTCGATCAGGCCGAAGCCAAGCGGCTGCTGCATCACCACCGCATCGAGAAGCTCCTGGTGGTGGACGACGCCGGCCATTGCATCGGCCTCATCACCGTCAAGGACATCGAAAAGTCGCAGCTCAATCCGAACGCCTCGAAGGACGCCCAGGGCCGCCTGCGCGCCGCCGCCGCCACCTCGGTCGGCGAAGACGGCTTCGAGCGCGCTGAGCGCCTGATCGACGCGGGCGTCGACCTGCTCGTCATCGACACCGCGCATGGCCATTCCCAGCGCGTGCTCGACGCCGTGACCCGCGCCAAGAAGATCTCCAATTCCGTGCGCATCATGGCCGGCAATGTCGCAACGCCCGCCGGCACGCAGGCGCTGATCGACGCCGGCGCGGACGCGGTGAAAGTGGGCATCGGCCCGGGCTCGATCTGCACCACCCGCATCGTCGCGGGCGTCGGCGTGCCGCAGCTCGCCGCCATCATGGGCGCGGTCGACGTGGCCCGCAAGGCCGGCATTCCGGTGATCGCCGACGGCGGCATCAAATTCTCGGGCGATCTCGCCAAAGCCATCGCCGCCGGCGCTTCGGCCTGCATGATAGGCTCGCTGCTGGCCGGCACCGACGAGAGCCCCGGCGAGACCTATCTCTACCAGGGCCGCTCCTTCAAGGCCTATCGGGGCATGGGCTCGGTGGGCGCCATGGCGCGCGGCTCGGCCGACCGCTATTTCCAGGCGGAAGTGCGCGACACGCTGAAACTGGTTCCCGAAGGCATTGAAGGCCAGGTTCCCTACAAGGGACCGGTTTCCGCCGTGCTCCACCAGCTCGCAGGCGGCCTGCGCGCCGCCATGGGCTATGTCGGCGGCGAGACCATTCCCGACTTCCAGGACAAGGCGACCTTCGTGCGCATCTCCGGCGCGGGCCTGCGCGAGAGCCACACCCACGGCGTGACCATAACCCGCGAAAGCCCGAACTATCCCGGCGGGGCGTGAGCCCCTATATCACTCCCAATTATAAAAACCCCGCCAAGCCGTTGGCGGGTTTTTTCGCGCCTGCAATCGGATAAGGTTGAGTGAGGTAAACGCAATATATTCAGGTGGATAGTTTTGAACTGGTCTTGCTGGTTCAGAGATATCGAACAATACTCGTATGCAACTTAAATTAGATTTCATTTGCATACGCTTGAGAGGAATACGCGAATGGCTGTCACCAAAGGCTTCGTCACCCGTGGAGATGACACAGCAAACACATTGTTCTTCGACTATGTTATTCACGAAGACGAATCCGTAGACGTCTACAATATTATCTATGCCGGAGCCGGAAACGACACGCTGTGGGGAAACACCGATCGCGAATACGGCGTAGGCGTTGCTCTATTTGGCGAGGATGGTGACGACGAAATCTGGGACGGCGATACGTCGGACACTCTGTCGGGGGACGTGGAAATGACACAATCTATTATGATGGAGGCGATGACGTAATCAATGGCGGCCAAGGTTATGACATCCTTGACCTCACATCGGTAACCTCGAAAACTTCCGCCTTTAAGTTGGACAACTTGAATTTTAGCGGCATCGAGAAACTGGTGATTGATGAGGCTGTTTCCGTTTCTAATTTTGACCTAGAGACCTTTAGAGAGATAGCGAGTCAGTCCTCAGATATTCCAAGCATACGTTTTAGAGAAGCGGCCGCAATCGACTATCTCAATCTCACGGGCAAGCCCAAGAATTGGTATGTCTCCGGATCCAAATACGATGACGTTCTGGATTTTTCTAAAAATACTGTCCGCGTCTACCTTGATGGGGGAAGCGGAGACGATATCCTGAAAATCGGCGCAAGCGGCAACATTTCGGGTGACAGCGGAGATGATGCCATATTTGGCAGCGCTGGGAACAACCAGCTGAATGGCGACGTCGGAAACGACACTCTAATTGGCGGCGAGGGCAACGACCGCTTGGACGGCGGGGCAGGCAATGACAGGCTCAACGGCGGCGCCGGGAAGGATAAACTCATCGGCGCCGCGGGAAATGACCTAATCTTCGGTGGTGACGGCGATGACCAGATTTATCTTGAGAGCGGAGTCAACACCGGATACGGCGGCGCAGGTGACGATTACATCTCCTACAGCGGCTCTGAGGCGCAACTTCTGAAAGGAGAGGCCGGAAATGACACTTTTCGGATCGGGTCGGCATCGAACAAGGTGGTGACAGTGTCAGGGGAGAGGGAAGCGACGTCCTGCTGGTGACTGGCCCGAACATCTCCAATCTGTCGCTGAGGGGGTCGAAATCCTTGATCTCAGCGAGACGTCTCGCCTAAAGGTTGATCCGACTGCGTTTGAGACTATCGAAAAGTTTCGAGGTACGGATTTGCGAAAAATACTTGAGTTTTCGTCCGCCGCAGACTTCACTTGGCTCAAGGGTTTCTCAAAACCCGAAGATTGGAAAATCTTCGGCTCGGACGATTCCGACAAGATCGATATGACGAATGCGAGTGGATCGTATTGGACGATTGATGGCCGGAGCGGCGACGATCTGATCATCGGCTCCTCAAGGTCTGTAGAATACACCTATTTGAACGGCGGCGCGGGGAATGACACCCTGATCGGAGGAGCGGGAAACGAAAACTTCGACGGCGGGGCTGGAAGCGACGTCATCAAGAGCAATGGCGGCATCGATACTTTGAGTTTAAAGTCAGGGGGTCAGACTTGATCGTATTGGAAAAAGGATTCGACGAGCTCCTTGTATACGACTTATCCACCCTTGGAAAAGAACAAGATAAAATCGATTTATCCGAATTTTCCATTGTCGAAGATTTCAAGGATTTGACTGAAAACCACGCTGTTGAATGGTTTAAAGATTCAACGCTCAAACATTTAGACAACACGACCATTGACTTGGGGAGAGATAGAGAATTGGTTTTAAAGGGAGTTGCTATAGAGGATCTGCAGGAGTCTCAGTTTATTTTCTGAGCCACAAAGAGAATAATGAATGGGCATCGGGCGACCCAGGATCTGTCGCCCGATCGAGCCTGACATCCCCTGAGGCAACCGCCCATCGATATTGCGACAATTTAATTTGTGCAGCGCACATCGAATTTCCATATGCTCCAGGTAACGTCGCTGTCGTCGACGACTGGAAGGACCGAGCATGGAGAATGGACACGACAAGAAGATCCTGGTGCTGCAGGGCGGCGGCGCGCTCGGCGCGTATCAGGCGGGCGCCTATGAAGCGCTGCATGTCAGCGGCGTCAGGCCGGAATGGATCGCCGGCATTTCGATCGGGTCGATCAATTCCGCCATCATCACAGGCAGTCCGGTGGAGAAGCGCGTCGAGCATCTCAGGCAGTTCTGGGAAAAAGTCTCCTCCGGCCCGTCCGCCCTGCCCTTCATGCTCGACCAACCGGCGCGCAAATGGTTCAACGAATATTCAGCCGCGCTCAATGCGCTGACGGGCGTCAACGGCTTCTATCTGCCGCAGGCTTTTCTGCCTTTGCAATACCTGACCAAGCCCGAGGCGCGGATCAGTCTCTACGACACGACGCCGTTGATCGACACGCTCGATGAGCTCGTGGATTTCGACCTGATCAACCGCCGCAAGGTCCGGCTGTCGGTGGGGGCGGTCAATGTGGTCAACGGCAACTTCGCCTATTTCGACAATTTCCAGGACAGGATCACCGCCCGCCACATCGCCGCTTCCGGCGCGCTGCCGCCGGGATTTCCGCCCGTGGAGATCGACGGCAATTTCTATTGGGACGGCGGGCTGGTGTCCAACACGCCGCTGCAATGGGTGATGGACCAGCGCAAGACATCCGACGATCTCTGCATCTTCCAGGTCGACCTGTTTTCGGCGCGCGGCCGCATGCCGCAGGATATTTCCGACGTGCTGGCGCGCGAGAAGGAAATCCGCTTTTCGAGCCGCACGCGCATGAACACCAACGAGGCGGCCCGTAACGAGCGGATCGACAAGGCCATCCGCCGGCTGCTCAAGAAGCTGCCCGCCGACCTCGCCGACGACCCCGACGTCAAATTCCTGCGCCGCCAGGAGGATATGGGCGCGGTGACCGTCGTGCACCTGATCTACCGGCGCAAGGCCTATGAGACCCATTCCATGGACAACGAGTTCTCGCGGCTGACCATGGAGGAGCATTGGAAGGCGGGCTATGACGACGTCATGGAAACGCTGTCCTGCGAGAGCTGGAGACATCGTCAAATTCCCCAAGATGGCTTCGTCGCCATCGATCACTGGAAGAGCTGGGCGTAACGCGCCGCAAGCATGAGGAGAAAGCCATGACACTGAAGGACAAAGTCGCCATCGTCACCGGCGCCGCCAGCGGCCTCGGCTACGGCATCGCCAAGCGCTATGTCGAGGAAGGCGCGCGCGTCGCCATCGCCGATCTCAAGATTGACGCCGCCAACGCCGCCGCCGCGGAACTCACCAAACTGGGCCCCGGCGAAGCCATCGGCGTGGAGATGGACGTGACCAATGAGGACGCGGTCAATGCCGGCGTCGCCAAGGTCGCCGAGACCTGGGGCCGCGTCGACATCCTCGTCTCCAACGCCGGCATCCAGATCGTCCACAAGATCGAGGAGTTCCCCTTCGCCGACTGGAAGAAGATGCTCGCCATCCATCTCGACGGCGCCTTCCTCACCACCAAGGCCTGCATTCCGCTGATGCAGAAGCAGGGCGGCGGCGCGATCATCTATATGGGCTCGGTGCATTCCAAGGAGGCCTCGCCGCTGAAGGCCGCCTATGTGACAGCCAAGCACGGGCTGCTCGGCCTCGCCCGCTCGGTCGCCAAGGAAGGCGGCCCCTTCAAGATCCGCTCCAACGTCATCTGCCCGGGCTTCGTGCGCACGCCGCTGGTCGAGAAGCAGATCCCGGAACAGGCCAAGACGCTGGGCATTTCCGAGGAGGAGGTGGTCAAGAAGGTGATGCTGGGCCAGACGGTCGACGGCGAATTCACCACGATCGAGGACGTCGCCGAAGTCGCGCTGTTCTTCGCCGGCTTCGAGACCAATGCGCTGACCGGCCAGTCGGTCATCGTCAGCCATGGCTGGCATATCGAATAACCAGTTGAAACAAGCCGGGCGCCCGTCCGGTTCCATCACATTGTTTTGACGAGAGCGTCGGCATTCTTCGGCGCTTTCGCCTCGATTTTCGCGCCTTGTCCGGGTCATTGTCGCCTTCAGCCATGAAGGAGGCCGCCATGGACAAGCCGAAAATCACCCAGGCGATGATCGACGCCTATGACGAATACACCCATCTGACGCTCGACCGGCGCGATTTCATGCGCAAGCTGCAGCTGTTGGCGGGCTCCGCCGGCGCGGCCGCCGCCATTGCCCCGCTGATCGGAGCGAGCGCCGCACAGGCGGAAATCATCGCTCCCGACGACGACCGGCTGGAAACCGCCACGACCACCTATCGCGGCGCGCCCGGCGAAATCTCGGCCTATATCGCCGCGCCCAAGGACAGGCCGGGCAAACTGCCGACCGTGATCGTGATCCACGAAAATCGCGGTCTCAACGATCATATCAGGGATGTGACCCGGCGGATGGCGCTCGAAGGCTTCCTGGCGATCGCGCCCGACCTCCTGTCGCCGTCGGGCGGCACGCCCGCCAACGAGGATCAGGCGCGGGAGGACATTTCCAAGCTCGACCAGCCGATGACCACGTCAAACCTGATGGCGGCCATGGCGTTTCTGAAGACGCATCCGCGCTCCACCGGCGCGATCGGCGCTGTCGGCTTCTGCTGGGGCGGCAAGCAGGTCAATCTCCTCGCCGCCGCCGCGCCTGAACTCAAAGCCGCCGTCGCCTATTACGGCGCGCAGCAGCCGCCGGTCGAGGATGTGCCGAAAATCAAGGCGGCGCTTCTCTTGCATTACGCCGGCCTCGACGACCGCATCAACAAGGGCATCGACGCCTTTAAGCAGGCGCTGGACGCCGACAAGAAGGATTTTCAGATCTTCATCTATGACGGCGTCAACCACGCCTTCAACAACGACACGTCGGCGGCGCGCTACGACAAGAAGGCCGCCGATCTCGCCTGGTCGCGCACCGTCGAATTCCTGAAGCAGAAACTGGTCTGAGGCCGTCAGCCGCGGCGAATGAGGAAGACATGCCCTTGTTCGCCGCGCTCCTGGGCAATCAGCGTATGACCGTCCTCACGGCAGAAATGCGGAATGTCCAGCCCCGCCAAAGGATCGGTCGTCAGGACGCGCAGCAGCGCGCCGCTTGACAGCGAGGCCATCGCCTTTCGCGATTTCAACACCGGCAAAGGGCATTTCAGACCCTTGAGATCGAGCACGAGATCGGGCTCGCCCGGAAGCATCACCAGACTTTCCAGAACGGCTTTTTCTGCTCGGGCGCGGGGGCGGTCTGCAAGGGCGCCGTGGGCTGTTCCGCAGAGGCGAGCTGTCCGGCCGGCGTCGCAGGCTTGGGAGCGACGACGGGGACTTGGCCGTCGCCGCTCTGGCGGCTTTTTCAGCCGGCGCAGACGCTGTTGCGGCCTGCGGCATGGCGGCGGCGGGATCGGCGCTGGCCTGCTGTGTCGGCGCGCTTTGCGGCGGCTTGCGGCGGAAGAAGGACCAGACGGACGTGTCGTCCTGCGCAGCCGGCTGAGCGGCGGCCTGCATGACCGGCTTGATCGGATTGGGCTCGGGGATCGGCGCCTTGACGCGTCCCTGGGCCTTGGCCAGCCGTTCCTCTTCCTTGCGCTTGGCGTCCGCAGCCTTCTTGCGCGCTTCGAGTTCGGCGACCGAGATATACTCGACCTTCGGCGGCTCGTTGTTCTTGATCGCCTCGACCTTGGCGTAAGCCGCCGAATAGCTGGTGACGGTGTCCGAGGTCGGCGTCAGCTTGGCGGAGGGATCGACGAGCACATATTCGGCGTCGTTCGGAATGTTCTTCTTTTGCCCATCCGCCGCTCGAGGCGTTCCTGCGCCTTGCGATCGAATTCGGCCACGTCCTTCCAGTCGTTCGGACCCCACTTGGCCGAGGCCTTGGCGAATTCGGTCTGGTAGGTCTTGTCATAGGAGGCGTAGGCGCTCAGCAGCGCCTGCGGCGTGGAATCGGCCGGGCACTTGCCCGCGGCGCTGAAACGACCGCCGGTCTGGTTGAAGACATATTTCTTCTCGCAGACCTCGACTTCCGGGGGCCGCTTGGTGATCTCGAAATAGTCGTAGCCGGTCTTCAGGTTCTGCCAGAACGGAAAATGCTCTGACGAACGGTGCTTGGCCATGTTGTCGGCCGTCATGCGGAAGGGGAAAGCCTGGATCTGAAACGCCTTCTGCCCGCCGCGGAAGGAGTCGCGCGCGAAAGCGTAGATCTGTAACACGGCGGCGTCCGACATCGAATAGCAGCCAGACGACGAGCAGGCGCCGTGCACCATCAGATTGCTTCCAGAGCGTCCATAGGCGCGATCATATTTGTTGGGATAGCCGATGTTGAACGACAGGTAATAGCTGGAATTCGGGTTCATCTGGCCGGGCGCGACGGTATAGAAGCCCTCCGGCGCCTGGCGGTCGCCTTCCTTCTTCTTCGGCCCCAGCTGGCCCGACCAGGCGCAGATCGGATAGCTGGCCACGAGCTGGTAGCGGTTGTTCACATCCGCCTTCCAGATCTCCATCACCTCTTCTTCCTTGAAGATGCGCATCATGATCGGGGAGGAGGTGGAAATGTTCAGCTTGCGGAGCTTCTGCTGCATCTTGGCCGGCAGAGGATGTTCGACGCGATTGTTGACCGCGACGATTTCGAGCGTGTCCTGGGTGCAACCAGCCAACGCTCCGAGAGCGAGAACCATCGCCAAACCCATGCCGATACGCTTTGCAACCATGTCCGCCATCACATAAAGGGCCCCTGAGCAGGCCGGGAATCACGTCAGCTACGCCTTATAGAGCAGAAACCGTTAACGGAATATTCACATCCCGTTAATCATATCAAAGCCCTAGCTCTGATACGGGCGCGCTTTCGGCGACGCGGCAAGAGAGCGGCGCGAATATGGCCGAGTTTTGGCGACGAAGCGCGAAAAGCTTACAGATTACGTCCCATTTCGAGAAATTTCTGCCGGCGCTCGGCGCGCAGATCATTTTTCTGCGCCAGTTCCGTCAGAGCCGAAGCGATCACGTCGCCGGTGGCGGCGATGACGCGCTCCGGATCGCGATGGGCGCCGCCTACCGGCTCCGGGATGATTCCATCGATGACGCCGAGCGCTTTCAGGTCCTCGGCGGTGATCTTCATGTTGGAGGCGGCTTCCTTGGCGCGGGCGGAATCGCGCCAGAGAATGGAGGCCGCGCCTTCCGGCGAGATCACCGAATAGATCGCATGTTCGAGCATGTAGACGCGATTGCCGGTGGCGATGGCGATGGCGCCGCCCGAGCCGCCTTCTCCGATCACAACCGAGACGATCGGCACGCGCGCGTTCAGGCATGTTTCGGTGGAGCGGGCGATGGCTTCGGCCTGGCCGCGCTCTTCCGCGCCGACGCCGGGATAGGCGCCCGCGGTGTCGACCAGCGTCACGATCGGCATATTGAACCGGTCGGCGAGCTCCATGATGCGGATCGCCTTGCGATAGCCTTCGGGTCGCGCCGAGCCGAAATTGTGTTTGAGGCGCGATTTGGTGTCGCTGCCTTTTTCCTGGCCGATCAGCGCCACCGGCTGGCCGCGGAAGCGTGCGAAGCCGGCCTGGATGGCGTCGTCATTGGCGAATTTGCGGTCGCCGGCCAGCGGCGTGAATTCGGTGAACAGCGCCTTCTGATATTCGACGAAATGCGGCCGCTGCGGATGGCGCGCAACCTGGGTCTTCTGCCACGGCGTCAGCTTGGAATAGATGTCGGCCATGGCGTCGCGGGCGCGGGCTTCCAGCCGTCCGATCTCTTCCGACGTGTCGATGCTCTCGTTCTCGGTCGCGATATTCTTGAGTTCGAGAATCTTGCCTTCGAGATCGGAGATCGGTTTTTCGAAATCGAGATAATTGTACATCAGCTTCCGTTCCGGCTTTCCAGTTCAGCGTCTGGCCGTGGGTTTTGCGGGTCTAATCCCTGTTTTTGGCCTGTTTGGCAAGAGGGTGATGCGTTTCCACCAGTTCCCTGAGCTTTTCATCCAATACATGGGTATAGATTTGTGTCGTGGAAATGTCGGAATGTCCCAACAGTTCCTGAACCACGCGGAGATCCGCGCCATGGGCGAGCAGATGGCTGGCGAAGGCGTGGCGGATCACATGCGGCGACAGTCTGTCGACCGAGATGCCGGCGCGGGCGCCGAGCGCCTTGAGATCGCGCGCGAAGACCTGGCGGGCGAGATGACCCGAAGCGCTGTCGGCGGGAAACAGGAAGTCGAACTCGCGGTCGCCATGGATGCGCCGGAGCTCCTCTCCGAAGGCCGCCAGCGCCGCGATCGCCGCCCGGGTCAGCGGAACCAGCCGATCCTTGTTTCCTTTGCCCTTGATGATCAGGAAGCGCTCTTCCTCGGCCAGCACGCGGGCCGGCAGCGAGACGAGTTCGCTGACGCGCATGCCGGTGGCGTAGCAGAGTTCGACGAGCGCGAGCAGCCTGAGACGGTCGAGCCTGCCCGGCCCTTCCGCCTTCGCCTCTTCGGCGGCCAGCGCCAAGAGCTTGTTGACCTCGTTCTCGCTCAGCGTCTTGGGAAGGGCGCGACCTTTCTTTGGAGCGTCGAGAATGCCGGTCGGGTCGTCGCCGCGCAGATTTTCGGCATAGAGGAACTTATAGAACTGACGGATGGCCGACAGCCGGCGCGCCTGTGAGGAGGCCTTGTAGCCCTCCTGGGTCATATGGGAGAGAAAGGCCTTCAGATCGTCCGAACTCGCCGTCAACAAAGTGGCGCCGCGCGTTTTCAGGAAAGCGCGGACTTCGTCGAGGTCCTTCTCATAGGAGACGAGCGTGTTGTGCGCCGCGCCGCGCTCGGCGCTCATCATCTCCAGAAAGGCTTCCGCATGCGCCGCGGAAAGATCGTTCATGACTTTTCCCTCATGGCGCGGGATTGGTGCGGGCGGCCGGGATTTCGATCACCGCCGGCCGTTCGCGCGGCTCCACCAGATAAGCGAGCGAAAACAGGATGGCGTAGACGAACCCGATGAGAATGGCGCACCAATAAAGAAATCTGAAAAGGGTGGGCATGGGCCTCGACATCCGGCGGACTTGCAGACAGACCGCGAAACTAGTTCCCCAACTCTTTACAGAGTCCTTCGAAATTGAGCAAATCCCGGAGGTCCTTCCCGCCGCCGCTTGACGCAAGCGCGAGTTTTTCCGATAGGAACCAAAGATGATGACGGCCGCGGCCGGGGAAAGGGTCAGATGGACGTGTTCAGCCACGCCGGCGACGACAGCGCCGAACGCGCACGCCGGGCGCTCGGCAAGCGCAATCTCGTTCTCGTCGGGCTGATGGGGGCGGGAAAATCGGCGATCGGCAAGATCGTCGCCCATGAACTCGCCATCCCCTTCGTCGATTCCGACCATGAGATCGAGCGCGTTTCGCGCATGACCATCTCCGAACTTTTCGCAGCCTATGGCGAACCGGAATTCCGCAAGCTCGAAAGCCGGGTGATCCGGCGGCTGCTCCGCACCGGCCCGCGCGTGCTGTCGACCGGCGGCGGCGCCTTCATGACGGCGGAGACTCGCGACGCCATTCGCCACAACGGGTTGTCGCTCTGGCTCGACGCCGATCTCGAAACGCTGTGGGAGCGGGTGAGCAAGCGCGACACCCGGCCGCTGCTGCGCACCGAAAATCCCAAGAAGACGCTCGAAGACCTGATGATCGCCCGTTACCCGACCTATGCCGAGGCGCATCTGAAGGTAAAATCGCGCGACGTAAAGAAAGAACAGGTGGCGGACGAGGTGATCGCGGCGATCGCCGGAACCCTTCCTGAGCCCGAGAATGGAAAAGACCCATGAGCATTGAGGCCGCCCGCACCGTCCATGTCGATCTCGGCGACCGCGCCTACGACATTCTGATCGGGCCCGGCCTGATCGCCAAGGCGGGGGACGCCATCGCCAGCCGCCTCAAGGGCAAGCGCATGGCGGTGATCACCGACGAGCATGTCGGCGCGATCTATCTCGGCCCCCTGACCGAGAGCCTCGCGGCTCAGGGCATCACAGTGCATCCGCTGACCCTGCCCGCCGGCGAGAAGACCAAGAGCTATGAACATCTGATGGCGGTGACCGATCACGTGCTCGACGCCAAGATCGAACGCAACGACGCGGTGATCGCGCTGGGCGGCGGCGTGATCGGCGATCTCACCGGCTTTGCGGCCGGCATCGTGCGCCGCGGAACCCGCTTCATCCAGATCCCGACCTCGCTGCTGGCTCAGGTCGATTCCTCCGTCGGCGGCAAGACCGGCATCAATGCCCGCCAGGGCAAGAACCTCATCGGCGTCTTCCACCAGCCCGATCTCGTGCTGGCCGACAGCGACACGCTGACGACGCTCTCGCCGCGGGAATTCCGCGCCGGCTATGCCGAAGTCGCCAAATACGGCCTGATCGACAAGCCCGATTTCTTCGAATGGCTGGAGAACAACTGGCGCGACGTCTTTGCCGGCGGCGACGCCCGCATCCAGGCCATCGCCGTGTCCTGCCAGGCCAAGGCGGATGTCGTGGCCGCGGACGAGCGGGAAAACGGCCTGCGCGCGCTGCTCAATCTCGGCCACACGTTCGGCCATGCGCTGGAAGCCGCCACCGCTTACGATTCCGCCCGGCTGGTGCATGGCGAAGGCGTGTCGATCGGCATGGTGCTCGCCCATCAGTTCTCGGCGCGCATGAATCTGGCGAGCCCCGATCTCGCGACCCGCGTCGAAGCGCATCTCAGGGCGGTCGGCCTGCCGACGCGCATGGACGAAATCCCCGGCGAACTGCCGCCGGCGGAAGCGCTGCTGGAGGCCATCACCCAGGATAAGAAGGTCAAGGGCGGCAAGCTCACCTTCATCCTGACCCGGGGCCTGGGCGAAAGCTTCGTCGCCGACGACGTGCCGGCCTCCGAAGTCCTGTCGTTTCTCCGGGAAAAGCGAGGCTGAGCCATGCGCGAGACCGGCCTCTGGCGACGTCTCTGGCTGTCCCTGATCGGGCGGCCCGACCCTGTCACAGAGGCCGAACGCCATGACGACAGCGCTCCCGCGCCGCAGAATGGGCGCAACGGCGCGCAAAACGGCCGCGAGAAACCGCAGGGCTGGGCCGAACTCGACGAACGCGAAATCGCCGACATCCTCATCCACCGCACCCGGATGAAGGCGCTCAACGCCGACGATCCGCCCGAGGTCAATATAAGGGCGATCCTCGACAGCCCCTTCACCCGCATGCCGGTGTGGCGCGGCTCGATCGACAACATCATCGGCGTCTTGCATTCCAAAGACCTGCTCAGGGCGCTCGCCGAACCCGGCGCGACCGCCGAGACGCTCGACATCGTCAAGATCGCCGACAAGCCGTGGTTCGTGCCCGAAACCACCAGCCTGCGCGACCAGCTCGGCGCTTTCCTCAAGCGCAACACGCATTTCGCCATCGTCGTCGACGAATATGGCGACATGCAGGGCATGGTCACCATGCAGGACATTCTCGAAGACGTGCTCGGCGACATGACCGACGATCGCGACATCGGCCTACAAGGCGTCCGCAAGGAGGCCGACGGCTCCATCGTCGTCGACGGCGCCGTCACCGTCCGCGATCTCAACCGCGCCATGGGCTGGAGCCTGCCCGACAGCGAGGCCACCACCATCGCCGGCCTCGTCATCCACGAGTCCCGCTCCATTCCTGACGAACGTCAGGCCTTCACCTTTCACGGCAAGCGCTTTATCGTGATGAAGCGGTTGAAGAACCGCGTCACCCGCCTGCGCATCCGTCCCGCCGAGGCAGTTGCGACCGCCAAGACCAAGCGCGCGACGCAGCCTTGATACAATCGATTGAAATGGCTAGTTTCCGGCCAGCATGAACACCGGGAGAAGACCGTGCACACTATCCTCGCCAAGTTGAAGGAAGCCGCCCAAGCCACGAAGGCCACCGATATCCGCGCCGCCTTCGCCGCCGATTCCGGTCGATTCGACGCCTATCACGCCTGGTTCGAAGATCTGCTGATGGATTATTCGAAGACGGCGGTGAACACCGAGATCATGGCGCTGCTCACCGAACTCGCCGCCGCCGCCGATGTCGCCGGCAAGCGCGAGGCGATGTTCAAGGGCGAGATCATCAACTTCACCGAAGGACGCGCCGTTCTCCACACCGCGCTGCGCAACCGCTCCAACGCGCCCGTGCTCGTCGACGGCCGGGATGTGATGGGCGACGTCAACGCGGTCATCGCCGCAATGGGCAAATTCGCCGAAGGCGTCCGCTCCGGCGCCATCACCGGCGCCACCGGCAAGAAGATCACCGATGTCGTCAATATCGGCATCGGCGGCTCCGACCTCGGCCCGGTGATGACGACGCTGGCGCTCGCGCCCTATCACGACGGCCCGCGCCTGCATTACGTCTCCAATATCGACGCGGCCCATATCGCCGACACGCTCAAGCTTCTCGATCCCGAGACCTCGCTGTTCATCGTGGCGTCCAAGACCTTCACCACCATCGAGACGATGACGAATGCGCAGACGGCGCGCGCCTTCATCGCCAAGGCGCTCGGCGAAGGCGCGGTGCAGCACCATTTCGCCGCCGTCTCGACCGCGCTCGACAAGGTCGCCGCCTTCGGCATCGATCCCAGCCGCGTGTTCGGCTTCTGGGATTGGGTCGGCGGCCGCTATTCGATCTGGTCGGCCATCGGCCTGCCGCTGATGATCGCCATCAGCGAGAAGGCCTTCGGCGAATTCCTCGACGGCGCGCATGCGATGGACAACCACTTCCGCTCGGCGCCGCTCAACAGAAATATCCCGATGCTTCTCGGCCTTATCGGCTATTATCAGCGCAACGCGCTGGGCTACACGTCGCGCGCCGTCATTCCCTATGACCAGCGCCTCAGCCGCTTTCCGGCCTATCTGCAGCAGCTCGACATGGAATCCAACGGCAAGGGCGTGACCATGGACGGCAGCCCGGTTGACGGCTCCTCCGGCCCCGTCGTCTGGGGCGAGCCGGGCACAAACGGCCAGCACGCTTTCTTCCAGCTCCTGCATCAGGGCACCGACACGATCCCGGTCGAATTCATGATAGCCAAGACCGGCTTCGAGCCGGAGCTGCGCTATCAGCACGAACTTCTGATGTCGAATTGCTTGGCGCAATCGCAGGCGCTGCTGAAGGGCCGTACGCTGGAGGAAGCCAAGGCGCAGCTTTCCGGCATGGGCTGGGATCAGGCCAAGATCGACCATATCGCGCCGCATCGCGTCTTCACCGGCAACCGCCCGTCGATCACCTTCGTCTATGACCGTCTGACGCCGTTCGCGCTCGGCCGCCTGATCGCGCTCTACGAGCATCGCGTCTTCGTCGAAGGCGTTCTGTTCGGCATCAACTCTTTCGACCAATGGGGCGTCGAACTCGGTAAGGAACTCGCGACCGGCCTTCTGCCCGTGGTGCAGGGCAAGAAGGGAACGGACGGACTCGATTCTTCGACCGCCGGCCTCGTCGCCGCTCTGTCCTGATTTTGAACCCGCGCGGGGGCCTATCGCTCCCGCGCTTCTCCGGTGAGCGCCGATGAATTGGGACGACATCCGCATCTTCCTCGCCGTCGCCCGAACCGGCCAGATTCTCGCCGCCTCACGGCGCCTCGGCCTCAATCACGCCACGCTGTCGCGGCGACTGACATCGCTGGAAGAGGCGCTGGAGACCCGGCTGTTCATCCGCCGCACCAATGGCTGTGAACTCACCGCCGAAGGCGAGACTTTCCTTCTGTCCGCCGAACGGATGGAAAACGAAATGCTGGAGGCGCAGGCCCGGCTCGGCCGCACCGACGCGGCAATCGCCGGCACGGTGCGCATCGGCGCGCCGGATGGGTTCGGCGTGTCCTTTCTCGCCCCGCGCATGGGCCGGCTGATCGAGCGGCATCCGGAACTGCGTATTCAGTTGGTGCCGGTGCCGCGCTCCTTTTCGCTCTCCAGCCGCGAGGCCGATATCGCGGTCACGCTCGAGCGACCGGAACAGGGCCGGCTCGTCTCCTCCAAGCTCACCGACTACACGCTGGGTCTCTACGCATCGCGCGGCTATATCGAGCGCTTCGGCATGCCCGTCGACGGCGAGGACCTCAAGTCGCACCGACGCATCGGCTATGTCGAGGACCTGATCTTCTCGCAATCGCTGAACTTCACCGGCGAAGTGATGCGCAACTGGTCGGCGGGCTTCGAGATCTCCTCGGCGATCGGCCAGACCGAGGCCGTCAGGGCCGGCGCAGGCGTCTGCATCCTTCATAATTACATCGCCCGCCAGCATGGAGATCTCGTTCGGGTGCTGCCTGACGTTTCAATCACCCGCAGCTACTGGACGATCTTTCATGAAAGCGTCCGCGATCTCGCCCGTGTCCGTATCGTCGCGGACTTTCTGCATGAGATCGTGCGCGAGGAAAAAGGCGCCTGGTGAGGGTCATTCGGCGGTCGGCAGGCCATTAGCCGACGAATAAACCACGCCTGTTAACCGTCATTTTTGGGTATGGTTTCAAAGTCTTGCGCTTTCGTCGGCGATAGTGCTGTAACGCCGGCGAAAGCCGCAGCGGTTCTCGGGGGCACGCGTGAAAAACAACGTCAAATTTACCAGCAAACTTCGCTATTGGTTCGACCAGACCATGGCGGCCGGCACAGGCGCGCTGATCGGCTGGCTCGGCATCATCTCACTGGTCATCATCATGGTGTTCGGCGCGATCATCTCGCTGACCGGCCTCACCCAGGCGGACGGCGAGGCGCTGACTTTCGCCGAGGCCATGTGGGAGTCGCTGATGCGCACGCTGGACGCCGGCACGATGGGCGGCGACACCGGCTGGGTGTTCCGTTTCGTGATGCTGCTTGTCACGCTGGCCGGCATCTTCGTCGTCTCGACCCTCATCGGTATTTTGTCTTCCGGCATCGAAAGCAAGCTGGACGAGCTGCGCAAGGGCCGCTCGCAGGTGCTGGAAGAAGAGCACACGATCATCCTCAACTGGTCGCCGTCGATCTTCGACGTGATCTCCGAACTCGTTATCGCCAATGAGAGCCGCCGCAATCCGCGCATCGTCATCATGGCCGATCGCGACAAGGTGGAGATGGAAGACGAAATCTCCGCCAAGATCGACGACCTCAAGAACACCAAGGTGATCTGCCGCTCGGGCGATCCCACCGATCTCACCGATCTCGCGATCGTCAACCCCAATGCATCGCGCTCGATCGTCATCCTGTCTCCGGATGCCGCCGATCCCGATTCCAGCGTCATCAAGACCATTCTCGCCATCACGCAAAATCCGCATCGCCGCACCGAGAAATACCGGGTCGCGGCTGAGATCCGCGACATCGACAATGCCGAACTCGGCGCGATCGTCGGCGGAGACGAAACGCAACTGGTGCTGGCCGACGACCTGATCTCGCGCATCGTCGTTCACTCCAGCCGTCAGCCTGGCCTCAGCGCCGTCTACACCGAACTGCTCGATTTCGACGGATCGGAAATCTATACGATCGACGCCGAACCGCTCGCCGGCCGCTTCTATGGCCAGGGTTGCCTGGCGTTCGAGACGTCGACCCTGATTGGTCTCGTCACCGCCGACGGCAAGGTCGAGCTCAATCCGGCGAAAGACCGCAAGATCCTCCCGGACGAACGCCTGATCGTCATCGCCGAAGACGACGACGCCATCGAAGTCAAAGGCCTGCAGGGCGGCATCGACACGTCGATGTTCAACGCCGCCCGAACCGATGCGATCAAGCCCGAGCGCACGCTGCTTCTCGGTTGGAATCGCCGCGCGCCGTTGATCGCCACGGAACTGTCGCGCTTCGTGGCGCCCGGCTCGGTGCTGACGATCGTCGCCGATACGCCTGATCTCGCCGGCAAGACCGCGGGCATTCGTCTCGCTTCCGACAATCTCACCCTCGACATTCGCCACGCCAATTCGTCCTCACGGGCTGTAATCCGCGCCCTCGATCCGCTGTCCTACGATCACATTCTGGTGCTCGGCTACAACGAGGATCTCGATCCGCAGCCGGCCGACACGCGCACGCTGGTCACGCTGCTGCATCTGCGCCAGATCGCCGAGGAAGCCGGTCGCCGCTCCAGCGTCGTCTCCGAAATGATCGACGTGCGCAACCGCGAACTGGCCGAAGTCTCCAAGGCCGACGACTTCGTGGTCAGCAACAAGCTGGTCAGCTTGATGCTCGCGCAGGCGGCCGAGAACGAGTTCATGGCGCGCATTTTCGGCAGCCTGCTCGATGAAGAGGGCGCGGAACTCTATCTCCGCCCGGCGTCCAATTACGTGCAACCAGGCGCGACGGTGGATTTCTACCAGTTGACGCTGGCCGGCCTGATGCGCGGCGAGACCGTGATCGGCTATCGCCAGCGCGGCGTTGCCGCTGACGATCGCCGCCTTGGCGGCGTCAAGATCAATCCAGTCAAGACCCAGAAGGTGACGTTCTCCGAGGGCGATCAGGTGGTCGTGCTGGCCACCAACGGCTGACAGAGTGACATTTTTGCGGAGGGCGGCGTTTCTCGCCGCCTTCCGCCCTTTTCCGGACATCGGAAATAAGCCATAGCTTGCATGAAAAAGAACCCTGCAAGGCTTGGCAATGACAGCTTTCGATGTGCTCACGATCGGCAATGCGATCGTCGACATTCTCTCCCGCTGCGAAGAAGATTTTCTCGTCGACAACGAGATCGCCAAAGGCGCGATGAATCTCATCGACGCCGAACGATCGGCGCTGCTCTATTCGCGCATGGGGCCGGCGATCGAAGCCTCGGGAGGCAGCGCCGGCGGCAACACCGCGTCGGGCGTCGCGAGCTTCGGCGGCAAGGCGGCCTATTTTGGCAAGACCTCGAAAGACAAGCTCGGCGAGATCTTCGCTCACGACATGAAGGCGCAGGGCGTGCATTTCGCCACCCCGCCGCTCGGCGGCACGCCGCCCACCGCGAGCTCGATGATCTTCATCACCCCCGACGGCGAACGCTCGATGAACACCTATCTCGGCGCCTGCGTCGAACTGGGCGTCGAGGACGTCGAGCCGGAGGTGGTCGCCAAGTCCAAGGTCACCTATTTCGAAGGCTATCTCTGGGATCCGCCGCGCGCCAAGCAGGCGATCCGCGAATGCGCCCGCATCGCCCATGATAACGGCCGCGAAGTGTCGATGACGATGTCGGACAGTTTCTGCGTCGATCGCTGGCGCGACGAATTCCTCGACCTCATGCGCTCGAAGACCGTCGACATCGTCTTCGCCAATCGCGCCGAACTGCTGGCGCTCTACCAGACCTCGGATTTCGACGGCGCGCTCGACATGATCGCTCGGGATTGCGACCTCGCCGCGGTGACGCTGAGCGAAGAAGGCTCGATCATCGTCGCCAAGGGCGAGCGCATTCCGGTTGAGCCGCTGAAGGTGGACACGGTGGTGGATACGACCGGCGCGGGCGATCTCTATGCAGCGGGGTTCCTGTTCGGCTACACCAACGGTTTCGGCCTGCCGGATTGCGGTCGCCTGGGCAGCCTCGCCGCGGGCCTGGTGATCCAGCATATCGGACCGCGCGTGCAAAGCTCTCTGCGCCAGGCCGCGCTGGACGCCGGCTTTATTTTGTAAAGGCTTCGCCCGGATAGGCGCCCCAGATTTCGGCCTGGCTCACCCAGCCCTCGACGCCCTGGGCCTCGCCGTGGCACCATTGACCATTGCATTCGTCGATCTTGATGACCACGCCCGGCTGCAGCCGGGCGACGACGCCGGCGCTCTCACGCGAATCGCCGCGCATGTTGACGAACACATCAGCGCCCTTGTTGCGCATCCAGGGGGCCGCGAGCGCGCTGCGGTCGCCCGACAGCAGAGAATGAAACACCCAACCTTCGGCGCCCTCGGCGTCGCGAATGCGCCGCCAATTGTCATATTCCTGGATCACCTCCACCGGCAGGCCCGACTTGGTGTAGAGCCAGGAGACCGCATAGTCCTGCCCCGGCCCGACGCGCAGATTGACCTTCCTGGCCTTGAGCGACACGAAACGCGGCAATGGCAGGCCGGTCGACCCCTTGGCCGCCTGGGCGAACGCCTCCATCGGCGCCGCAAGACCGGCGGAGAGAGCGAGCAGGGCGACGATGAAAACTGCTGATTTGCGCTTTGTCATATGGACACTCCGGCCAGACCACTTGCCGGGGAAGAACAGGGCCGGACGCCGCCCTCGCAGAAGGAAGCGATTGTTTTCACAGGCGGGTCTGATTAAGACTATGCTTACCGCCGGGAGCATCGCCCAACTTGGTTAACGGGCCGTCAACAGGATCGCGGAAGCTCGCATGTCGAACAAGAAAAAGCCTCTGGTCTACATTACCCGCAAGCTGCCCGATCCGGTGGAAACCCGGATGCGCGAATTGTTCGAGGCCGAGCTCAATATCGACGACAAGCCGCGATCGCGGGCGGAGCTCGTCGCCGCCATGGAACGGGTGGATGTCCTTGTCCCCACCGTCACCGACCGAATCGACGCGGAGCTGATCGAGGCCGCCGGGCCGCAGCTCAAGCTGATCGCCAGCTTTTCCAACGGCATCGACCATATCGATGTCGAGGCCGCCGCCCGCAAGGGCATCACCGTCACCAACACGCCGAATGTGCTGACCGAGGACACCGCCGACATGGCGATGGCGCTGATCCTCTCCGTGCCGCGCCGGCTCGCCGAAGGCGCGCGCGTGCTGACCGACCGCAAAGGCGACTGGGAAGGCTGGTCGCCCACCTGGATGCTCGGGCACCGGATCTGGGGCAAGCGGCTGGGCATCATCGGCATGGGCCGCATCGGCACGGCGGTGGCGCGGCGCGCCAAGGCCTTCGGCCTCGCCATTCATTACCACAATCGCCACCGGGTCAGCCCGCAGACAGAGGCGTCGCTCGAAGCCACCTATTGGGACAGTCTCGACCAGATGCTGGCTCGCGTCGACATCGTCTCGGTCAATTGTCCCTCGACGCCCGCGACCTATCACCTGATGTCGGCGCGACGGCTGGCGCTGATGCAGCCGACCAGCTATCTGGTCAACACCGCCCGCGGCGGCGTGGTGGACGAGACGGCGCTGATCAAATGCATCCGCGAGGGCAAGATCGCCGGCGCCGGCCTCGACGTGTTCGAGAACGAGCCTGTCGTCAATCCGAAGCTCCTGAAGCTCGCCCATGAGAACAAGGTGGTGCTGCTGCCGCATATGAGCTCGGCGACCATCGAAGGCCGCATCGACATGGGCGAGAAGGTGATCATCAACATCCGCACCTATTTCGACGGCCACCGCCCGCCCGACCGCGTGCTGCCGCGCCGCGCCTGAGCGAGCCCCGGTCGGCGCCGCATCGAAATGGCGCGACCTGTTCTGGCGATGGAGCGGCGAGAGCTCGGAGACGTCGGCCAGCGACTCGTCGATCCCGATCATGGCTCGTCGCGATGATCGCTGTCGCGATGATCGCTGTCGCGATGATGTAACAGCCCGACGCGGAACAGACTCAATGCCGCAAATGTGATGGCCGTCGCCGGGACGCCGGCGAAAGCGGGGCGCTAGACAGGAGACGTTCTTCCTCCCCGGAAATTGAATCGAGTCGTTATGTCTACAAATATCGTCACTACACGCCGCAGCATGCTGTTCGGCATGGCCTCGGCCACGGCCGTCCTGGCCGGCTGCGCCACCGAGCGTTCGCGGATCGCCAATCCCCCGCGCCGCAGCCGGTCACGCGTCCGGTCACCACTCCCTCCGACGCCGAACTGGCGGTGATGTACGGACCGGTGTCCGACGGCGGCTTCCTGATCCCGGCCATCCCCTACCAGCAGATGGACCCGAAATTCTATCGCCAGCGTGTCGTCGACCCCACCGGCGAAGCGCCTGGCACGGTGGTTGTCGATACGCCCAAACGCTTCCTCTATGTCGTCGAACCCGGCGGCACCGCCATGCGCTACGGCGTCGGCATCGGCCGCGAGGGTTTCGCCTGGCAGGGCGAAGGCGTCATCCATTGGCGCCAGGCATGGCCACGCTGGAAGCCGCCGCGGGAAATGGTGGCGCGCCAGCCGGAGCTCGAGCGATATTCCATTGAGAACGGCGGCATGGAGCCGGGTCTCAAGAACCCGCTCGGCGCCCGTGCGCTGTACATCTTCCAGAACGGGCAGGACACGCTCTACCGCCTGCATGGCAATCCCGAATGGCGCTCGATCGGCAAGGCCGTATCGTCGGGCTGCGTGCGGCTGATCAATCAGGACGTCATCGATCTCTACGAGCGCGTTCCCTATCACGCCCGCATCGTGGTGTGGCAGTAACGCGGCTTGCGGCAAGCCTATTCCATCATCAGGATATGGTTGCGGACGACGGGATAGATCTCGTTGTCCCAGCGCCGGCCGTTGAAGACGCCGTAATGGCCGACATTGGCCTGCAGGTGATGGCGCTTGAGATGCGGACGAAGCGACGCACAGAGATCATGCGCCGCCGCCGTCTGGCCGAGCGCGCAGATGTCGTCGCGGCCGCCTTCGACCGTCAACAACGCCGTGCGGCGAATCTTGCCGGGATCGACTTTGCGGCCGCGATACTGGAACTGGCCGGTCGCCAGTTCGGCGCGGTGGAAAATGCGGTCGATGGTTTCGATGTAGAATTCCTCGGTCAGATCCAGCACTGCGAAATATTCGTCGTAAAACGTCTTGATCTTCTCGGCCGCCTCGATCTCGCCGGCGGCGAGGTGGTCGTATAGTTTCTGATGCGCCGTCTTGTGGCGGTCCATGTTCATCGCCATGAAGGCGGTCAATTGCAGAAAACCGGGATAGACCCGCCGCCCTCCCCCGCCATAGCGGTAGGGCACGGGCGAGATCACCGACTGTTCGAACCAGGCCAGCGACTTCGACACGGCGAATTCATTGACCTCGGTCGGGCTTTCGCGCGGATCGATCGGTCCCGCCATAAGCGTCATCGAGCGCGGCGTGGCGGGATTGTTGTCCTCCGACATCACCGCCACCGCCGCCAGCCCCTGCACGCAGGGCTGACAAACCGCGAGGATATGGCCGCCCGGCCCGATCTCCTCGAGAAAGCGGATCACATAGGCGATGTAATCCTCCACCCCGAAGGAGCCGGCGTTGATCGGCACGTCGCGGGCGTTCTTCCAGTCGGTGATGTAGACGTCGTGATCGCGCAGCAGCGTTTCCACCGTGCCGCGCAGCAGGGTGGAGAAGTGGCCGGACAGCGGCGCGATCACCAGCACCTTCGGCTGCGGCATGTCGATGTCCTTGCGGAAATGCAGGAGATCGCCGAAAGGCAGGCTGAGAGCGACCTCCTCGGTCACCGAAAGCCTCCGCATTTCCGGCCGGCACGCGGCGGATGTCGAAGGGCGGCCGGGTGTGGCTGAGTTCGTAGCGCGACACCATTTCCAGCGCCGCCAGCCAGTGCCGGCCGAGCGCATGATCGCGGATGGGGAAATTGGCGGAGAGCCAGTCCATCCATCCCCGCGCCATCGTCCTCAGCGGCGCGACCATGTCGTCCTGGAACTGGTAGGCCTGATAGAGCATCGCCACACCTCTGCTTCGGCTGCGAAAGCCATTGTGCATTGCAAAAAACTAGTGCATTTTTACGGGCAAGACCAGCAAATACTGCGTGCAGACTTGCACGGGCGGGAGGCCGTGATGAGCGAAACGACTCTGACGATATCCTCTAAGAATTATTCCTCCTGGTCCATGCGCGGCTGGCTTCTCTGCCGCATGGCGGGCCTGGAGTTTCAGGAGCGGCCCGTCGACATCGACGAGAGCGCGCGGCGCGAATTGCTGCTGCTGTCGCCGTCCGTGCTCGTGCCGCGGCTCAACCACAATACGGTCAGCGTCTGGGATACGCTGGCGATCGGCGAATATCTCGCCGAAATCAAGCCGAAGGCGGGGCTGCTGCCCAAGGATGTCGCCGCCCGCGCCCATTGCCGCGCCGTCTCCGGCGAAATGCATTCCGGCTTTCACAATCTTCGCTCGGCGCTGCCGATGAACATCAAGGCCCGTCACGAGCGTTTCAAGGTGTTCGCCGGCGCGCGCCCCGATATCGAGCGGATAAAGGCGATCTGGACGGAGTGTCTCGCCGCCTATGGCGGCCCCTGGCTGTTCGGCGACAAGCCGACCATGGCCGACGCCATGTATGCGCCGGTCTGTTCGCGCTTTCTCACATACGCTGTGGATCTCGAAGCGCCGCTCGCCGCCTATCGCGACCGGGTGATGGACTGGCCGCTGGTCAAGGAATGGATCGAGGGCGCCCGGGCGGAAGCCGACGAGATCATCGAACTCGAAGTCGAGTTTTGACACGCCACGAGGGCGTCTCGGACTTCTTACCGGTCAGAGACCGATTTCATGCGACCAGGGCGGATTGGCGCCGGCGCGCGACACGGTCACCGCCGCCGTCTTGGCGCCCAGCGCCAGCGCGTTGCGCACCGCCTGCTCCGAAAGATTGGCGACCGCCGCCTTGGTCAGCAAGCCGTCGCGCTTGAGCGAGGCGAGAACGCCCGCGTCGAACGTGTCGCCTGCGCCGATCGTGTCGACTACGGTGACTTTCTCGCTGGGAACTTCGACCTTCAGCGTGCTGGTGTAACCGACAGCGCCGTCGGCGCCCTTAGTGATCACCACCAGCTTGGCGCCCATGGCGATCCATTCCTTGGCGAGCATGTCGTGGTCGCCGGGCATGCCGAACCAGTCGAGATCCTCGTCCGAAAATTTCAGGATGTCGGATTTGGCCGCCATGCGCAGGATGCGCGCCATATGGTGCTGCTTGTCGTTGATGAAGCCGGGGCGGATGTTCGGGTCGAGCGAGATCACGCGGGAATCGGCCTCCCGCATCAACAAAGCCTCATAGGTCGCGCCGCAGGGATCGGGGATCAGGCTGATCGCGCCGAAATGCAGCGCCTCGCAATCCTCACCCAGCGTCGGCAGATCGTCGACCGACAACATGCGCCCGGCGGTGTTCTCGTCATAGAAGGCGTAAGTGGCCGAACCGTTGACCAGCTTGACGAAGGCGACCGTGGTCGGTCGGTCCGACAGCGCGCAGAGGCTGAAATCCACTTTCGACGCCGTCAGCGTTTCGCGCAGCACGTCGCCCAGCATGTCGTTGGAGAGGCCGGTGAAGAAGGCGGTCTCGATGCCCAGCCGCCCGAGCGCGATCGCCGTGTTGAAAATGGCCCCGCCCGCATAGGGCGCATAGGCGTTTTCTCCGAGCGTCGACTGCCTCGGCAGCATGTCGATCAGGGCTTCTCCGCAGCACAGGATCATCTCTCGTCCCTCCCAAGGTCGCGCTAACAATTCAAACGATTTAGAGGACTGCGCAAAAAAATCCAGATCCTTCGGACCTGGATTCTGGCATTTGCTCATCAACTGGGTATTTGCTCAGGCCGCGGCGTTGGCGGGCGGCATTTCTTCCAGACCGAGCAGGAAGTTGATCTGCGGCCGCGCCTTGACGAGGTCGTCGATCGTGTATTCCGACAAAACGTCGAAGAAGGCGTTGAGCGCGCGACGCAGCGCCGAATTCAGCCCGCAGCTGTCGATCAACGGACAATCGGCGGCGCCGTCGTCGAAGCATTCCGCCATGGAAAAATTCTCTTCTGTCACGCGGACGACGTCGAGCAGCGTGATCTTGTCTGCGGCGCGCCCAAGGCGAACGCCGCCATTACGGCCCCGCAAGGTCTCGACCAATCCGGCCTTATGCAGAGGCTGCAGGATCTTGAAGAGAAACAGTTCGGAGACGTTGTAGGCCCGCGCTATTTCCGGGATGCGGCTCAGATTGGGGTCGTTGGCGGCGCAGTACATCATGATGCGCACCGCGTAATTGGTCTGCTTGGTCAGCCGCATGCGAAGGCTCCCTGGCTGGTTTCTTGCCCTCTATATAGACCCTCCCGTAGTTTGGAACAATTCCAAAAACGTGAAAATCACAATCATGTTATAGGCTTTTCGCCGCATTGACAGTCTCATTTCGCACTTTTAAGCAGGCCTCCAATAAATTAAACGAAAATAGTCAACTTTAGGAGCGCAACATGGGCGGAAACGTGAAACTGGCCGGAGTCCTGACGGGCCTCTCCATCGTGATGAGCGCCGGCGCGGCGTATGCCGATGGCGAAGTCAACATCTATTCCTATCGTCAGCCCGAACTGATCCAGCCGCTGCTCGACGCTTTCACCAAGGAAACCGGCATCGCCACCAATGTGCTTTTCCTCGACAAGGGCCTGGTCGAGCGCATCCAGGCCGAAGGCGAAAACTCGCCGGCCGACGTCATCCTCACCGTCGACATCGCTCGCCTGACCGAAGCCAAGGAAGGCGGCGTAACCCAAGCGGTGGTCGACGAGACGATCAACAAGGATATTCCCGTCAAGTATCGCGACGCCGACAATCAATGGTTCGGCCTCACCACCCGCGGCCGCGTCGTCTATGCCTCCAAGGATCGCGTCGCTCAGAACGACATCACCTATGAGGAGCTCGCCGATCCCAAGTGGAAAGGCAAGATCTGCATTCGCGACGGCCAGCACTCCTATAATATCGGCCTGTTCGCCTCGATGATCGCCCATCACGGCGCCGAGTTCACCGAGACCTGGCTGACCGGCCTCAAGAACAATCTCGCACGCAAGCCCAACGGCTCGGATCGCAGCCAGGCCAAGTCGATAGCCGCCGGCGAATGCGACGTCGCGCTCGGCAACACCTATTATGTCGGCGTCATGATGACCAACGACAAGGAGCCGGAACAGAAGGAATGGGTGAAGGCGATGAAGGTCCTCTTCCCCAACGCCAATGACCGCGGCACGCATGTCAACATCTCCGGCATGGCCTTGGCCAAATATGCGCCGAACAAGGACAACGCCATCAAGCTGATGGAATTCCTGTCGTCCAAGCCCGCCCAGGAAATCTATGCCGAGCAGGTGTTCGAATATCCGGTGCTGCCGGGCGCCGAGCCGTCGGCCGTGGTCAAGAGCTTCGGGACCATCAAGCCCGACCAGATGCCGCTGACCGACGTCGCCAAATACCGCAAGCAGGCGTCCGAACTGGTCGACAAGGTCGGCTTCAACGACGGCCCGTCGCAGTAAGCCTCTCTCGGTTCTTCAGAATACCAGCTTGAATGAAAAAGGCCCGCCGGAAGCGCTTCCGGCGGGCCTTTTGATTTTCTACGATAATCGCGCTTACTTCATCGTCGGCATGACGAATTCGGCACCGTCCTTGATGCCCGACGGCCAGCGGCTGGTCACCGTCTTGGTGCGGGTCCAGAACTTGATCGAATCGGTGCCATGCTGGTTGAGGTCGCCGAAAGACGACGACTTCCAGCCGCCGAAGGAGTGGTAGGCGAGCGGAACCGGGATCGGCACGTTGACACCGACCATGCCGATATTGATGCGGGATGCGAAATCGCGGGCGGCGTCGCCGTCGCGCGTGTAGATCGCGACGCCATTGCCGTATTCATGCTTCATCGGCAGGTCGAGCGCTTCTTCATAGGTCTTGGCGCGCACGACAGACAGCACCGGTCCGAAGATTTCGGTCTTGTAGATGTCCATGTCGGGCGTGACATGGTCAAACAGGCAGCCGCCGACGAAATAGCCGTTTTCATAGCCCTGCAGCTTGAAATCGCGGCCGTCGACGACGAGCTTGGCGCCGGCTTCGACGCCGCTGTCGATCAGGCCGAGAATGCGATCGCGCGCCTCCTTGGTGACGACGGGACCCATATCGGCCTTGTTATCGGTGTAGGGACCGATGCGGAGCGATTCCACCATCGGCGTCAGCTTTTCGATCAGGCGGTTGGCGGTGTCTTCGCCGACCGGCACAGCCACCGAAATCGCCATGCAGCGCTCGCCGGCCGAGCCGTAGCCCGCGCCCATCAGCGCCTGCGCCGCCTGGTCGAGATCGGCGTCCGGCATGATGATCATGTGGTTCTTGGCGCCGCCGAAGCACTGGGCGCGCTTGCCGTTCATCGCCGCCGTGCCATAGACATAACGGGCGATCGGGGTCGAGCCGACAAACGAGATCGCGCCAATATCGGGATGGGTCAGCAGGCCATCGACGGCCGACTTGTCGCCGTTGACGACGTTCAGGATGCCGGCCGGCAGGCCGGCTTCGATCATCAGTTCGGCGAGGCGGATCGGCACGGACGGGTCGCGCTCGGACGGCTTGAGGATGAAGGCGTTGCCGCAGGCGATGGCCGGCGCGAACATCCACATCGGGATCATGGCCGGGAAGTTGAACGGCGTGATGCCGGCGCCGACGCCGACGGCCTGGCGGATCGAATACATGTCGATATTCGGGCCAGCGCCTTCGGTGAATTCGCTCTTGGACAGATGCGGAATGCCGATGACGAATTCGCAGACTTCGAGGCCGCGGACGATGTCGCCCTTGGCGTCTTCGATCGTCTTGCCATGCTCGGAAGAGAGCAGAGCGGCGAGCTCATCCATGTTGTCGTTGAGCAGCTGCACGAATTTCATGAAGACGCGGGCGCGGCGCTGCGGATTGGTGGCGGCCCATTTGGGCTGCGCGGCCTTGGCGTTCTCGACGGCGGCGTTCAGTTCTTCGGCGCTGGCGAGCGAGACTTCAGCCTGGATTTCGCCGGTGGCGGGGTTGAAGACGCCTTGCTTGCGGCCCGAAGTTCCGGCGACCTGCTTGCCGCCGATGAAATGTCCGATCTGACGCATGGATGTTCCTCCGTAAATTATTTGTCTGGCGGGCATCATGCGCTATAATTTCAACAAAACAAGAAGAGGAACTGCGCATCCATTGTGCGCATTTTATAGTCCCAGATGTCAGGCAAGCTGCTTGTACATATACGTGCAGGCGTCATAGACATCCGCGAAAGGATCGCGGCTATAGCCGGGAATGATCCCTGCGACCTCGAAACCCGAGGCGCGATAGAGCGGTTCGCCCTTGTCGCCGGAGCGAGTGTCGAGCGTCAGCAGCGTGAGCCCCTTGTCGCGCGCGACCTGCTCCACCGCCGCCATCAGCGCCTTGCCGATGCCGCGGCGCTGGTAGGCGGGATGCACCAGCATCTTCTTGACGTCGGCGCGATGGGCCTGGTTGGGCGGCGTGTCGGCGTCGAGTTGCACCGAACCGACCACGCGGCCGCCCTCCATCCAGCCGAGCACGGTCAGCAAGCCGTCGTCCATCCGCGCCAGCACCTTCTTGCGCCAGAAGCGTTCGGCGTCCTCGATCGCATAGGGCATCACGAAATTGACGCTCGCGCCATCCATCACGCAGGCATGCAGGAGGTCGGACAACTCATTGATGCGAACCTCGATATCGGCGGCGGAAAGAGGGACAATGCTCATGTGAAAACCTCAGACGATAAACAGGAGATAATGCGCGCCCTCGACATCGTCGGCGCGGAAGCTGGAGGGGCCCGATATCTTGTAGCGCAGGCAATCGCCCGGTCGGAGATCATAGGCGCGGCCTTCGATCGTCAGTGTCAATGCGCCCGCCATGATGATCAGGTGATGTTCGAGGCCGGGGCGCGGCGGCAGCTGATAATCGATCCGGGCGGCTGGCCTCAGCCGGCATTCCACCACTTCTCCCGACAGGCTCGCGGCCGGCGGCGAGACCGAACGGCGTTCGAAGCCGAGGCTGGCGTCGGTCCAGACCGGTTGGTTCTCGGGCCGGACCAAAGGCGTGAACGCGTCCTCCACCATGCGCATCAGCCGCGACATCGGCATGCCATAGGCGCCGCAGAGACGGCCGAGCACATTGGCGGTCGGGCTGACCTCGGCCTTTTCGAGGCGGGACAGCGTGGCGCGACTGACCCCGCTTCTTTCCGCAAGGTCGTCGAGCGACCAGCCGCGCTCGGCGCGCAGCGCTTTCAATCGTTGGGCAAGTTGGGCGTCGAGGGGATCAATTTCTTCCATAAACGAGAAATAATCTCATTTATGAGAAATCGTCAAGCCTGATCACATCACGAGATGGGCGAGCCTGTCGGCATAGGCTTTGGCCGCCTCGTCATTGGCAAAGCCGACGAACAGCATGGCGTAGCGGTTTTCCTTGGGCTCGCCGCGCCTGCGGCTGGTCATGTCGATCTGGAAAGTGGGATGGGCGAAATTCTCGCTCAGCGCCTTCATCGGCGGCACGCCGCGGGCGATGGGCGCGCGGCCGTTCCAGGCGAGAAACTCGCCATTGGCCATGAAGGCGTCGAAGGCTGCGAAAAAGGCGTCGCGGTCGGAGGCGAACTTGCCTTTGTAAGCGTCGTCGCCGATCTGGAAGCGCTCGTCGCGCATGGTCGGCTTGACCGTGACCTTGCTGAAGATGGGCTGGCGGTTGAGCGCGATGCCGCATTCCATGGCGAACTTCACCAGGGCGGGCGACCCCGAGCGATAGTCTCCGACCGTCTCGGCGATCGTCCGAACCAGTCCCGCCTGCGGTGCGAAGGCCATGCGTCTTCCCCTTTTTCGATGGGCAAGGACATAGCACACCTGATGACGCGGGCAAGAGCGCAGCGCATCACGCAAGCGCCCATTTCTCCGCCCTGCCGACCGCTTCGTCTTTCCGACTCTTTCGCCGCATGCTAACAGCAGACCCATGAAAAACGGTGATCATCTTTTCCTCGTCGACGGGTCCGGCTTCATCTTCCGGGCCTTCCATGCGCTGCCGGCGCTGACCCGCAAGTCGGACAAACTGCCGGTGGGCGCGGTGTCGGGCTTCTGCAACATGTTGTGGAAGCTGCTGGTCGATGCGCGCAACACCGATGTCGGCGTCACGCCCACGCATTTCGCGGTGATCTTCGACTATTCCTCCGCCACGTTCCGCAAAGAGATCTATCCCGACTACAAGGCCAACCGCTCGGCCCCGCCCGAGGATCTGATCCCGCAATTCGGCCTGATCCGCGAGGCGACGCGCGCCTTCAACCTGCCCTGCATCGAAACCGAGGGCTATGAGGCCGACGACATCATCGCCACTTACGCCCGCCAGGCGGAAGCGGCCGGCGCCGAGACCACCATCATCTCCTCCGACAAGGATCTGATGCAGCTGGTGACGCCGCGCGTGCATATGTATGACGCGATGAAGGACAAGCAGATCTCGATCCCGGAAGTGATCGAGAAATGGGGAGTGCCGCCCGAAAAGATGATCGACCTGCAGGCGCTGACCGGCGACAGCACCGACAACGTGCCCGGCGTGCCCGGCATCGGCCCGAAGACGGCGGCGACATTGCTTGAACAGTTCGGCGATCTCGACACGCTCATCGCCCGCGCCGCCGAAATCAAGCAGGAGAAGCGCCGCGAAAGCATCCTCGCCGCCCGCGATCTCCTCCAGGTGTCGCGCCAACTGGTGACGCTGAAGACCGATGTGCCGGATCTCATGCCGCTCGAGGATCTCGTGCTGCATCCGCAGGACGGTCCGAGGCTCGTCGCCTTCCTGAAAACGATGGAATTCACCACGCTCACCCGCCGCGTCGCCGAGGCGACCGGCGCGGACGCGGCCGAAATCGAGCCCGCCTCGGTCAAGATCGAATGGAGCGGCGCAGCCCACGGCCCGGATCTCGATCCGGCCGCCACAGACGGCAAGCCCGCCAAGACCTCCACTGCGGCCAAGCCTGCGAGCGACGCGTCGGCCACAGGCGTCGGCGGCGACCCCGTCTTCACCCCGAAGGCGCTGGCGGACGCCCGCATCCAGGCCTTCGCCTCGAGCCCGTTCGATCCCTCGACCTATGAGACCGTGCGCGATACGGCCCGACTGGCCGCTTGGGTGGCGCTCGCCCGCGAAACCGGCCTCGTCGCCTTCGACACCGAGACGACCTCCCTCGACCCGATGCAGGCGGAGCTCTGCGGGGTCTCGCTCGCCGTAGCCGACAACGCGGTCAATTCTTCAGGCGCCGTGATCCGAGCCTGCTATATCCCGCTCGGGCACAAATCCGGCCGCGGCGACCTTCTCGGCGGCGGCATCGCCGAGGGCCAGATCCCGCTGCGCGACGCGCTGGCGATCCTCAAGCCGATGCTGGAGGATCCGGCGATCCTCGTCGTCGCCCAGAACATCAAATATGACTGGTTGATGATGAAACGCCACGGCGTCGAGGTCGCCCGTTACGACGACACGATGCTCATGTCCTATGTGCTCGACGCCGGCGCGACGCTGCACAACATGGACACGCTGTCGGAGCGCTGGCTCGGCCACAAGCCGATCGCTTACAAGGATGTCACCGGCTCCGGCAAGAACGCCGTGACCTTCGATTTCGTCGACATCGACAAGGCCACCGCTTACGCCGCCGAGGACGCCGATGTGACGCTGCGGCTCTGGCATGTTTTGAAGCCGCAGCTCGCCGCCAAGGGCCTGACAAGCGTCTACGAACGACTGGAGCGGCCGCTCGCCACCGTGCTCGCCAGCATGGAAGCGCGCGGCATTTCCATCGACCGGCAGATTCTCTCGCGTCTCTCGGGCGAACTCGCCCAGTCCGCCGCCCGCATCGAGGATGAAATCTATCAGCTCGCCGGCGAGCGCTTCAACATCGGCTCGCCCAAGCAGCTCGGCGAGATCCTGTTCGGCAAGATGGGTCTGGATTCCGGCGGCGGCAAGACCAAGACCGGCCAATGGTCGACCTCGGCGCAGGTGCTGGAAGATCTCGCCGCCGCAGGCCATGACCTGCCGCGCAAGATCGTCGACTGGCGCCAGATCACCAAACTCAAGAGCACCTATACCGATGCGCTGCCGTCTTATGTGAACCCCGAGACCAAGCGGGTGCACACCTCCT
Source organism: Rhizobium sp. G21 (assembly GCF_014158035.1). Classification (GTDB taxonomy): domain Bacteria; phylum Pseudomonadota; class Alphaproteobacteria; order Rhizobiales; family Rhizobiaceae; genus Rhizobium_E. The sequence goes on from NZ_JACFXW010000001.1 coordinate 1,996,376, forward strand.
ACGCCATGGCCGCCACCACCACGGGCCGGCTGTCGTCGTCGGAGCCGAACCTGCAGAACATCCCGGTGCGCACCGCCGAGGGCCGCAAGATCCGCACCGCCTTCGTGGCCGAGCCGGGTCATGTGCTGATCTCGGCCGACTATAGCCAGATCGAACTGCGCGTGCTCGCCCATGTCGCAGACATCCCGCAGCTGACGCGCGCCTTCGCCGAAGGCATCGACATTCATGCAATGACGGCGTCGGAAATGTTCGGCGTGCCGGTCGAAGGCATGCCGTCGGATGTGCGCCGTCGCGCCAAGGCAATCAATTTCGGCATTATCTACGGCATTTCAGCCTTCGGCCTCGCCAATCAGCTCAGCATCGAGCGGTCGGAAGCCGGCGATTACATCAAGCGCTATTTCGAGCGCTTCCCCGGCATCAAGGCCTATATGGAAGAGGCCAAGGCCAAGGCGCGCGAGCTGGGCTATGTCGAAACCATCTTCGGCCGTCGCATCCACTATCCGGAGATCCGCTCGTCCAATCCGTCCGTTCGCGCCTTCAACGAACGCGCCGCGATCAATGCGCCGATCCAGGGCTCGGCGGCCGACGTCATCCGCCGCGCCATGATCAAGATGGAGCCGGCGCTGGACGCGAAACTCAAGGCGCGCATGCTGCTGCAGGTGCATGACGAACTGATCTTCGAGACCACCGAAGACGAGGCCGACCGCGCCATCCCCGTCATCCGCGAGGTGATGGAAAACGCCGCCTTCCCGGCCATCGAGATGAGCGTGCCGCTCGCCGTCGACGCCCGCGCCGCCAGAAACTGGGACGAGGCGCACTAAGGAGCAGACGCGCTCAGTTCTCCCTGAGCGCATAGGGCAACGCGGCGCGGCGATCGTGATCAATCACGAGCCGACCCTTGAGCGGCGGCATGGCGCGGCTGGGACACTGGCCGCGTTCGCAGATGCGGCAGGAAATGCCGATAGGGTCGAAGGCGGCGCGGTTGTCCAGATCGAGATCGTCGGCATAGACGAAGCTGTCGGCATAGGAAATCTCGCAACCCAGCGCGAGCGCGTAATGCTGTTGCGGCTTGCGGAAGCCGCGCCCGCCCTTGGAGATCTGGGTGGCGAAACAGAGATATCGCACCCCATCCGGGGTCTCCGCCAATTGCCTTATGATGCGGCCCGGCTGTTCAAAGGCCTGATGCGCGTTCCATAGCGGACAGGCGGCGCCGAAACGGGCGAATTGCAGCTTGGCGGCGGAATGGCGCTTGGTGATGTTGCCGGCGCGGTCGATGCGGGCGAAGAAGATCGGCACGCCCTTGGCCCCCGGCCGCTGCAGCGTCGACAGGCGATGACAGACCTGCTCCAGGCTCGCGCCGAAGCGCATGGCGAGCAGATCGAGATCATGCCTCAATGCCCTCGCCGCCTCCATGAACACCCGATAGGGCAGGATGAGAGCGCCGGCGACATAGTTCTGCAGGCCGATGCGACAGATCTCGAAAGCCTCCGTGGTGCGGAAGCCGGCATTGCGGGCGATCTGGTCGATCATGTCGGGCAGAGACAGTTGCGCGATCTGCAGCGCCATCTGGAAATCGCGGGTGGCGGCGGGCAGATAGGCGTTGAGGGTCAGGATCTTCGCCTGCCGGTCATAGCTGCGGATCATGTCGTCCTCGGCGAGAGCCTTGCGAATGCGCACCCCATGCGCACGCTCCAGAAAAGCGGCGAGCGGCGCGCTCGGATCGGCTTCGCCGAGCCCGATCTCAGCGGCCAGCCGTTCGGCGGCGATATCGAGATCATGGATGTAATTGTCGACGAAGTGAAAGAAGTCGCGCACCTCTTCATAGGGCGTGTTTTCGGCGATGCCCGGCGAACGTCCCAGCGTGTCGTCGATGCTCGCCAGCTGTTCGGAATTGTGCCGGTAGGCGCGATGGCAGGCGATCAGCGCATGCGCAACGCCGGGCGCATTTTGCGCCACCAGCTTCAACTCCTGCAGGCTCGCCGATTGCGCCTCGAACAGCGGATCGTTCAGCGCCTCGGTCAGCGCCGAGAGCAGCCGGTCGCCTTCGCCCGCCGAGAGATCGGAGAGATCGACCCGGAATTTCTCCGCCAGCGCAATCAGCACGGCGGCGGAGACGGGACGCTGGTTGTTTTCGATCTGGTTGAGATAGCTGACGGAGATGCCGATACGCTCGGCGAATTGCGCCTGCGTGGCCTTGTTGATCTGCCGCAACTCCCGAACCTTGCGGCCGATATAGAGTTTTCCGATCGCCATTGTCGCATCTCTCCGCCATTGTCGTCGCCAGACTTGCGCATTTTTCGCAAATTCGCAATTCTCAGTTCGTCGTATTGCAAACAGCACAAGTTCGCCTGTTCAACTCTAGGAGCAGGCGTGGTTCGGACGTAAAGGGAAATGAGTATGCCGAGCGGGAAGGGTGGGAGCCACATGCGCGAGATTCTCGAACAGCTGGAAGACAGACGGGCCGCAGCGCGGTTGGGCGGCGGCGAGCGCCGCATCGCCACCCAGCATTCTAAGGGCAAGCTGACCGCGCGCGAGCGGCTGGACGTGCTGCTCGACGAAGGCTCCTTCGAAGAATACGACATGTATGTCACCCATCGCTGCGTCGAATTCGGCATGGAGCAGGACAAGATCCCCGGCGACGGCGTCGTCACCGGATGGGGCACCATCAATGGCCGCCTCGTCTATGTCTTCAGCCAGGATTTCACCGTGTTCGGCGGCTCGCTGTCGGAAACGCACGCCCAAAAGATCTGCAAGATCATGGACATGGCCGCCCGCAACGGCGCGCCGGTGATCGGACTCAACGATTCCGGCGGCGCGCGCATCCAGGAAGGCGTGGATTCGCTCGCCGGTTACGCGGAAGTGTTCCGCCGCAACGCCGAAGTCTCCGGCGTCATTCCACAGATCTCGGTGATCATGGGTCCCTGCGCCGGCGGCGCGGTCTATTCGCCCGCCATGACCGACTTCATCTTCATGGTGCGCGACAGCTCCTACATGTTCGTGACCGGCCCCGACGTCGTGAAGACCGTCACCAACGAGATCGTCACGGCCGAAGATCTCGGCGGTGCCAAAACCCATACATCGAAATCCTCCGTGGCCGACGGCGCCTTCGACAATGATATCGAAGCGCTCCTCAAGATCCGCGATCTCTTCGATTTCCTGCCGCTCAACAATCGCGAGAAGCCGCCGGTGCGGCCCTTCCACGATGATCCGGGCCGGCTGGAAGCGCGACTGGACACGCTGATCCCCGACAGCGCGGCCAAGCCCTACGACATGCGCGAACTGATCCTGGCGATCGCCGACGAAGGCGATTTCCACGAGATCGGCGAGGCCTTCGCCCGCAATATCCTCACCGGCTTCATCCGGCTCGAGGGCCAGACGGTCGGCGTGGTGGCCAATCAGCCGATGGTGCTGGCAGGCTGCCTCGATATCGACGCCTCGCGCAAGGCGGCGAAATTTGTGCGTTTCTGCGACGCCTTCAACATTCCGCTGCTGACGCTGGTCGATGTGCCGGGCTTCCTGCCGGGCACGGCCCAGGAATATAACGGCATCATCAAGCATGGCGCGAAACTCCTGTTCGCCTATAGCCAGGCCACCGTGCCGATGGTGACGCTGATCACCCGCAAGGCCTATGGCGGCGCCTATGACGTCATGGCCTCCAAGCATATCGGCGCCGATGTCAATTATGCCTGGCCGACCGCCGAAATCGCCGTGATGGGCGCCAAGGGCGCGACCGAGATCCTCTATCGCTCTGAGCTCGGAGACGCCGAAAAGATCACTGAGCGCACCCGCGCCTATGAGGAGCGCTTCGCCAATCCCTTCGTCGCCGCCGAGCGCGGTTTCATCGACGAGGTTATCTGGCCGCATTCCTCGCGCAAACGCATCGCCCGCGCCTTCGCCATGCTGCGCTCCAAGAAGCAGGAGAGCCATTGGCGCAAGCACGACACGATGCCGCTCTGAGGGATCAGCCCGATGAACTCCTCCCCCGCATGGCCGCTCAGGGAATTGACAAGCGTCAAGTCATTGATGCGCCTACAGGTTTTTAAGCGGGCGCTTTACAACAGCGGCATTCCGCCGCACACTGTCCTCCTGCTGCTCTCGGGAGGATGGCGATGGCGGAGAGAAAAATCCTGACGCGCGAGGAGGCGCGAAAGGACCACGAGGCCATGTTGCGCTTCATGGCGATGCGGTTTGCGCTGGGACTGTTGGTCGGCCTGATCTGCGCAGGCTCCATTTTCTTGTTGGATGTCGGCGGCTTGGGCTCGCGGCTCGCGCGGGCCTCAGATCCGATCATTCCGGTGTTTCTGATCGCGGTTCCCATGGGCCTCACCTTCGGGGCCGTCGCGGTCTGCATCGCCATCTGGGTGTTGCCCTATGAAGCGAAATATCAGGAACGCGAGACCGGCCGGGACCCCTTCTGACGGCGCACAGCAAGGCGGGTCGCGATGAGGACCGCCATCATGGGAATGAAGCCGAAACTGACACAGACCGAAGCCCGCGCCGATCACTGGCGCATGCTGCGTTTCATGGGCCTGAACGCCGCCTTCGGCGTGTTACTGGGCCTGATGATCGCGGCCCTTCTCATTCTGCTCGATATCGGCGGGATCGGCAGCCGCATCGCGCGCGCCGAGACGCCCATCCTTCCCATCATCCTGATCGCCGCGCCGCTCGCGCTGACCTTCGGCGCGGCGGTCACCGCTTCGGCGATCTGGATGATGCCCTATGACAGCAAATTTCGCGCGGAAAACGACAACAAGCCCGGCCGCGGCGAGGGAGACGAAGACGCATGATCAAGAAAATCCTCATCGCCAACCGCGGCGAGATCGCCTGCCGCGTCATCCGCACGTCGAAGAAGCTCGGCATCGCCACCGTCGCGGTCTATTCCGACGCCGATCGCGACGCCATGCATGTGAAGCAGGCGGATGAGGCGGTGCATATCGGCGCGGCGCCGTCCGCCCAGTCCTATCTCGTCATCGACAAGATCATCGAAGCCATCAAGGCGACCGGGGCGGATGCGGTGCATCCCGGCTACGGCTTCCTTTCGGAAAACCGCGCCTTCGCCGAACGGCTGGAGAAGGAAGGCGTGACCTTCATCGGCCCGCCGGTCGGCGCGATCGAGGCGATGGGCGACAAGATCACTTCCAAGAAGCTCGCCGCCGAAGCCGGCGTCTCCACCGTTCCCGGCTATATGGGCCTGATCGCCGACGCCGACGAGGCGGTGAAGATCTCCAACGAGATCGGCTATCCCGTGATGATCAAGGCCTCCGCCGGCGGCGGCGGCAAGGGCATGCGCATCGCTTGGAACGAGGCCGAGGCGCGCGAGGGCTTCCAGTCCTCGAAGAACGAGGCGCGCAATTCCTTCGGCGACGATCGCATCTTCATCGAGAAATTCGTCGACCAGCCGCGTCATATCGAAATCCAGGTGCTCGGCGACAAACATGGCGAGGTGATCTATCTCGGCGAGCGCGAATGCTCCATCCAGCGCCGCAACCAGAAAGTCGTCGAAGAGGCCCCCTCCTCCTTCCTCGACGAGACGACCCGCCGGGCGATGGGCGAACAGGCCGTCGCGCTTGCGAAAGCCGTGGGTTACCATTCCGCCGGCACGGTAGAATTCATCGTCGACGGCCAGCGCAATTTCTACTTCCTCGAAATGAACACCCGCCTGCAGGTTGAACACCCGGTGACCGAGCTGATCACCGGCATCGATCTGGTCGAGGAGATGATCCGCGTCGCCAATGGCGAAAAGCTGCGGCTGAGCCAGGACGACGTGACGCTCAACGGCTGGGCGATCGAAAGCCGGCTCTATGCCGAAGATCCCTATCGCGGCTTCCTGCCGTCGATCGGCCGGCTGACCCGCTACCGGCCGCCGCAGGAAGGCCATCTCGCCGACGGCACGATCACCCGCAACGACACCGGCGTGTTCGAAGGCGGCGAGATCTCGATGTATTACGATCCGATGATCGCCAAGCTCTGCACCTGGGCGCCGAACCGCGGCGAGGCGATCGAGGCCATGGCCCGGGCGCTCGACGATTTCGAGGTCGAGGGCATCGGCCACAACCTGCCCTTCCTGTCGGCGGTAATGGCGCATCCGCGCTTTTACTCCGGCAATATCACCACCGCCTTCATCGCCGAGGAATGGCCGGAGGGTTTCAAGGCGTCGAGCCCGACATGGATCAGGCCCGCATCCTCGCAGCCATCGCCACCTTCGCCCATCTCACCGACGAACAGCGCAAGACCAAAATCTCCGGCGCGCTCGCCAATCACGCCCGCGCCGTGGGAACGAGCTTCGTCGCCACCGGCGGCAAATATTATTGGCCGGTGGGCGCCAGCCTCGAGGCCGGCGACATGGCGCTGAACTTCGACGACGACGTCGCCTTCACGGTGCAATCGGACTGGACGCCCGGCGACCAGCATGGACGCTTTTTCATCAACGGCCAATCCTATGGCGTCAAGATCGCCAAGTCCTCCACCGGCTGGCGGCTGCGTTTCCGCGGCATCGATCTCGTGCATCAGGTGATGACGCCGCGCGTCTTTGAACTCTCGCAATTCATGCCGGTCAAGAAAGCCGCCGACACCTCCAAGCAGCTGCTCTGCCCGATGCCGGGCGTCATCACCCAGGTTCTGGTGAAGGACGGCGACACGGTGGAAGCCGGCCAAAGCCTCGCCACCGTCGAGGCGATGAAGATGGAGAATGTGCTGAAGGCGGAGCGCCGGGCGGTGGTCAAGGCGGTGAAAGCGTCGGTCGGCCAGAGTCTGGCCGTCGACGAGGTGATCATGGAGTTCGAGTGAGATGGGATTTCGGATGACGAGGCTGACGGCGCCGTTGCAATCTTCTCTCCCGGTGACCGTGACACGGAGCCTCTGGCCAGCAGATCAGCAGGGTCTGCGTGAAGGATTGGACTTACACGCATCAAGGCGTTTGATGGAGGCGCTTCACAATGTGTTGCGCATGGTCCTGCCCTCCAAAAAAGACTGCAAGCACTTGAATCTGGCGAAGTTCGGCCTGGACCAAAAAATAGAATATCGCCCGGTCTTTGGTGACCCAGCGGAGATCCGGCAGAAGCTCGGGCAACAATGTTCCCTGGTGTGGAGCCGCGCCGAGGCGCATCATCTCAACTTCAATGCGGCGCACGCGACGCTCAGCATGTTCAACAGCATCCGAAATGGGCTCGCCCAACGCGGTGTAAGACGTCACCAGAAACCGGAATATCGACACGAGGTCTCGGTCGATCTCTCTGGTTCTGGTGACTTCAAAGACCATAAGTCGCCCGCTGTGCGGCAATCAGCTCGTCCAGATGCTTCCTGCTTTCTTCAGCGTTCAAGAAGGGTCCTTTTTGCCTCTCGACCAGCAGCTCTCTCAGGGCCGCAAGCTCAGCTTCATGCGACTCGTGCCGTTCACGCAGGAGCTCAAGGCCCCTTTGCACAACGGCGCTCACACTTGAATACTGACCTTCTTCGACCAGCCGCCTTGCAAAGCTGTCTTGCTGCTCGGAAATCGAGACCGACGCTTTCACTGACATTTCGCCGTCCTCCTGTTGGGGATTCAATTTACTACTCCATAGCAAATGCGTCAATTCGGACATGGTTTTGCGCCGATTGTCCCTCAGTGACGCCTGTCGAGGATTGATCTCATGTCCGCCAAGACCATCGACGACTGGAACCGCCTCGCCGAGCGCGAACTCAAGGCCTCCCCGAGACGCTGACCTGGAAGACGCCCGAGGGCATCGACGTGAAGCCGCTCTACACCGAGGCGGACACGGAGAACCTCGGCCATCTCGGCGCCCTGCCCGGCTTTGCGCCCTTCACGCGCGGCCCGCGCGCCACGATGTATACAGGGCGGCCCTGGACGATCCGGCAATATGCCGGCTTCTCGACCGCCGAGGAATCCAACGCCTTCTATCGCAAGGCGCTCATGGCGGGGCAGAAGGGTCTGTCGGTGGCCTTCGACCTCGCCACCCATCGCGGCTATGACAGCGACCATCCGCGCGTCACAGGCGATGTCGGCAAGGCGGGCGTGGCGATCGACAGCGTCGAGGACATGAAGATCCTGTTCGACAAGATCCCGCTTCAGGACATGTCGGTGTCGATGACCATGAACGGCGCCGTGATCCCCATCCTCGCCAGTTTCATCGTCGCCGGCGAAGAGCAGGGCGTGGCGCGGGCAGATCTCTCGGGCACGATCCAGAACGACATTCTCAAGGAGTTCATGGTCCGCAACACCTATATCTATCCGCCCGAACCCTCGATGCGGATCGTCGCCGACATCATCGAATATACGGCGCGGGAAATGCCGAAATTCAACTCGATCTCGATCTCCGGCTATCACATGCAGGAGGCCGGGGCGACATTGGTGCAGGAACTGGCCTTCACGCTGGCCGACGGCCGCGATTATGTGCGCGCCGCGCTCGCCAAGGGGCTCGACGTCGACGAATTCGCGGGGCGGCTGTCCTTCTTCTTCGCGATCGGCATGAATTTCTTCATGGAGGCGGCCAAGCTGCGCGCCGCGCGCCTCCTCTGGTCGCGGATCATGGCGGAGTTCAATCCGAAGAAGCCGTCCTCGTCGATGCTGCGCACCCATTGCCAGACCTCGGGCGTGTCGCTGCAGGAGCAGGACCCCTATAACAACATCATCCGCACCGCCTATGAGGCGCTGGCGGCGGCGCTCGGCGGCACGCAATCGCTGCACACCAACTCCTTCGACGAGGCGATCGCGCTGCCGACCGAGTTTTCGGCCCGCATCGCCCGCAACACCCAGCTGATCCTGCAGCATGAGACGGGCGTCACCAAGGTCGTCGATCCCCTGGCCGGCTCCTATTATGTCGAAAGCCTGACTTCGGAACTGGCGGAAAAGGCCTGGGCGCTGATCGAGGAGGTCGAGCGCCTGGGTGGCATGACCAAGGCGATCGACACCGGCCTGCCCAAGCGGCTGATCGAGGAAGCCGCCACCCGCCGTCAGGCCGCAGTCGACCGCGGCGAGGAGGTGATCGTCGGCGTCAACAAATATCGCCTGGCCGAGGAAGCCGAAATCGAGACGCTCGACATCGACAATCGCGCCGTCCGCGAGGCGCAGATCCGCCGGCTCGAAAAGACCCGGCAGTTGCGCGACGCCAAAACTTGCGAAGCGGCGCTCGCCGCGCTCGAACAAGTCGCCAGATCCGGTCAAGGCAATCTGCTCGCGGCGGCAGTGGACGCAGCGCGGGCCCGGGCCAGCGTCGGCGAGATTTCCGACGCCATGCGCCGCGTCTTCGGCGATTACGAGGCGGTTCCGGAAGTCGTCTCCGACATCTATGGTCCGGCGAGCGCCGAGGATCCGGAATACCGTCAGATCGCCAGCCGGTTGGCGGAGTATGTGGCGAAGCAGGGCCGCAAGCCGAAGATCCTCGTCGCCAAGCTCGGCCAGGACGGGCATGATCGCGGCGCGAAAGTCATCGCCTCGGCCTTCGGCGATATCGGCTTCGACGTGGTCGCGGGCCCCTTGTTCCAGACGCCGGCGGAAGCCGCCGATCTCGCCATCGGCAAGGGGTCGACGTGGTCGGCGTCTCCTCGCTGGCGGCCGGGCACAAGACACTGCTGCCGGAACTGGTCGCTGACCTGAAAGCCAAGGGCGCCGGCCATATCATCGTGGTCTGCGGCGGGGTCATTCCGCGCAAGGACTATCAGTTCCTCTATGACGCCGGCGTCGCCGCGGTGTTCGGCCCCGGCGCCAATGTGGTGGATGCGGCCCGCGCCGTGCTCGACCTCGCCGAAGGCAAATTGCGCAACGAATAGGACCTGCCATGCTCGGACGCATCAATCATATCGCGCTCGCCGTGCCCAATCTGGACGTGGCGATCGCGCGCTATCGCGACAGCCTCGGCGCCACGGTGTCGGAGCCTCAGGCGCTGCCGGAACACGGCGTCACGATCGTCTTCGTCAGTTTCGAGAATTCCAAGGTGGAACTCTTGGAGCCGCTCGGCGAGTCCTCGCCGATCGCCGCCTTCCTGACAAAAAATCCCGATGGCGGCATGCATCACATCTGCTACGAGGTCGCCGACATCAGGGCGGCGCGGGATCATTTGCTGGCGGCGGGCGCCCGCGTGCTCGGCGGCGGCGAACCGAAGATCGGCGCGCATGGCAATCCGGTGCTGTTTCTGCATCCCAAGGACTTCTTCGGGACGTTGATCGAGCTGGAAGAGGTCAGGGCTTAAGCGGCATTCCACTCGCAGTTCGACAACGACGGCCATGTCGCTGTTGCGCGGCTTTACAGTCTTTAAAATCAGGGTCGGTTCAAAGAGCAGGCGCGGATCATCGCTCCGCCGCGTCATCACGCCCGGAGTTATCCGTCATCCTCTCGCTTCGCCCATGAGGGCTCGGCCGGGGCGCGAAGAACGCCTCGTTTGTTTAGTTTTAATATGACGCTCGTCGCGCCCCGCATTCGGCGGTTTGTGCCTCGAACTTGACGCTCGTCGCCGCAGGTCGAGCCTGCGGGTAATCCGCCTCTAAAGCGGGCCTTACTGTAACGTCCCTTTCGAGACGCCACCCTGGGGGACGCTTTCACGCCCAGGTCCCCAGTCTTCGGGGGTCGTCGTTTCTCGAAGCCCTGGAGAAAAGGATGCACGTCGTCCCCCTTCCCCAGCGCCGGCCCCATCTCGCCGCGACGCCTCACGGTGTAGCCGATGATGGACGAGGGATAGGATAAAGGGCGTGAGATGGTGGGGGATGAAAATATTTTCGAGAGGGTGATTTTTTGAGGAAGGCCCTCCCCCACCCCTCCCACAGGGGAGGGGCTTAACCTGGGGCTGCCGCCGGCGTCCCACAGTTCAGCCTAGCGGAGGAGAGGTCGCGTGGGTTTTGGAGGGTGAGGCGGCGCAAGCCCCTCCCCCTTGTGGGGAGGGGTTGGGGAGGGGTTCTCCCCCTGCCGACCTGTCGTCCGTCCGATCAGTAGTCCATGCCGGCGGGCATGGCGGGAGCCGTTTCCTTCTTCGGCTTTTCGGCGATCATGGCTTCGGTGGTGATCAGGAGACCGGCCACGGAGGCGGCGTCCTGAAGCGCGGTGCGCACCACCTTGGCGGGTCGATGACGCCCTGGGCGAAGAGGTCGCCATAGTCGCCGGTCTGGGCGTTCCAACCATAGGAGAAGTCGGTCTTCTCGCGCAGCTTGCCGACGATGATCGAGCCTTCGGCGCCGGCGTTTTCGGCGATCTGGCGCACCGGGGCTTCGATGGCGCGGCGGATGATGTCGACGCCGACGCGCTGGTCTTCATTGGCGGTCGCGAGGCCGTCCAGCGCCTTGACCGAACGCAGCAGCGCGACGCCGCCGCCCGGCAGGATGCCTTCCTCGACGGCTGCGCGGGTGGCGTGCAGCGCATCGTCGACGCGGTCCTTCTTCTCCTTGACCTCGACTTCGGTGGAGCCGCCGACGCGGATCACCGCCACGCCGCCCGCGAGCTTGGCGAGGCGCTCCTGCAGCTTCTCGCGGTCGTAATCGGAGGTGGTTTCCTCGATCTGGGCGCGGATCTGGGTCACGCGGCCGTCGATCTCGGTCCTGGAGCCGGCGCCGTCGACGATCGTGGTGTTTTCCTTCTCGATCGAGACTTTCTTGGCGCGGCCGAGCATGGCGAGCGTGACATTTTCCAGCTTGATGCCGAGATCTTCCGAAATGACCGTGCCGCCGGTGAGGATGGCGATGTCCTCCAGCATGGCCTTGCGGCGATCGCCGAAGCCCGGCGCCTTGACGGCGGCGACCTTGAGACCGCCGCGCAGCTTGTTGACCACCAGCGTCGCAAGCGCTTCGCCTTCGACGTCTTCGGCGATGATCAGCAGCGGCTTGCCGGACTGCACCACGGATTCGAGCACCGGCAGCATGGCCTGCAGGTTCGACAGCTTCTTCTCATGGATCAGGATATAGGGGTCGTCGAGCTCGACGCGCATCTTGTCCTGATTGGTGATGAAATAGGGCGAGAGATAGCCGCGGTCGAACTGCATGCCTTCGACGACTTCGAGCTCGGTCTCGGCGGTCTTGGCTTCCTCGACGGTGATCACGCCCTCATTGCCGACCTTTTCCATGGCTTCGGCGAGATAGCGACCGATTTCGGCGTCGCCATTGGCCGAGATCGTGCCGACCTGGGCGATCTCCTCGTTCTTGGAGATCTTGCGGGCGTTTGCCTTGAGGTCCTTGACGACAGCGTCGACGGCGAGGTCGATGCCGCGCTTCAGATCCATCGGGTTCATGCCGGAGGCCACGGCTTTCGCGCCTTCGCGGACGATGGCCTGGGCGAGCACGGTGGCGGTGGTGGTGCCGTCGCCGGCGAGATCATTGGTCTTGAGGCGACTTCGCGCAGCATCTGTGCGCCCATATTCTCGAACTTGTCCTCGAGTTGGATTTCCTTGGCGACCGACACGCCGTCCTTGGTGATGCGCGGCGCGCCGAAGGACTTGTCGATCACGACATTGCGGCCCTTGGGACCGAGCGTCACCTTCACCGCATTGGCGAGGATGTCGACGCCGCGCAGCATTTTCTCGCGCGCATCGGTGTTGAATTTCACGTCTTTCGCAGCCATGGGTCACTCCTTCATAGGCAGCAGTTTATGACTGTATGGAATTTGGGATGAGGCGATCAGGCGGCCTTCTTGTCCGCCACGGGGGTCTCGATGACGCCCATGATGTCGGCTTCCTTCATGATCAGCAGCTCCTCGCCGTCGATCTTGATTTCGGTTCCCGACCACTTGCCGAACAGAACGCGGTCGCCGACACGCACGTCGAGCGCCACGACCTGGCCCTGCTCGTTGCGGGCGCCCGGGCCCACGGCGAGAACTTCGCCTTCCTGCGGCTTTTCCTTGGCGGTGTCGGGAATGATGATGCCGCCCTTGGTCTTTTCCTCGGACGTGACGCGACGAACGACGATACGATCATGCAACGGTCTGAACTTCATGTTTTCCTCCTGGACAAACACAATGCTTGCTTTCCCCTCGCCCGGACCGGCGGAGGACCGGACGGGGCGTCGGACCCGCTCCCGGCGTCCGACGCGCAGAGATCTGGTTTTGCGGTTTTTCGTTTTCAAGAGGGAGGAATCAAAAAAATCAGCACTCGCGCAAAATGGCTGCTAACAACATGATTTATAACGGTCTTTTGTCATTTTTCTATTGCAATGCGCCTCCCGCGTGGCACAATTTCTGCGTTGACTACGAGAGGGAAACCGCATGAAGGCTACGCATGACTTCACCCTTCAGATGGAAGGGTATGGTTTGACCACCGCCCATATTCTCTACCGAATGCCCGATTTCAGATCCGTGCTGCAGACCTATCTCTGGCAGGATTACGATCTCGCCCCCGATTTCCCGCAGATGCGCAAATTCCTCGACTTCTGGGAGAAAAAACTGGATGGGGCGCTGCATTCGGTCCGCTACAGCCACAAACGGCTGATCGGTCCCAACGAATGGCGGCGGATCGACGGCGAGATCGTCTTGCACTGATCACGTTCAGCGCGCGAGAGCCGAGAAGATCACCTCATAACCGGCGCGACGGAAATGGCCGTAGTCGTCGGCATAGTTGCCGCAGGTCGGGCGCTTCGAGTCCGACGGCGCGTCGCCGGCCGAGCAGGTCAGCCGGGCCGTATCGATTTCGACGAAACGCATGCGGTCACGACCGGCTGCCCAGGCGCCGAGTTCGGCGTTGAGGGCCTTGCGGTCGACGTCGCGGAACCGGAAATCCGCGCCGCGCGGCGGCACGGCGACGAGATCGAGCCGCGCCTTCGGCCAGACGACCAGCGCCTTCTCGGCAACCTTGCGAATGCCGGCGGCGATGGCGCAGGGCGGCATGTAGTCATAAGTGAGATTGTTGGTGCCGACCAGCAGCACGACGCGTAAAGCCTGTGGCGCGCGGCCCTGCATGCGCTCCAGCAACCACAGGGCATGCTGGGTCATGGCCCCGCCGACGGCGGCGTTCCACACCAGGCGCGCGCCGAATTGCCGGCGGATCTGATCCTCGGGCCAGTTGGCGAGCAGGGAATCGCCGATCAGCACGATGTCGGCGCGCCCGGGCGCATTGGCGAGCAGGTCGTCGGCGCGCTTCAGCCCATGCGGCCATTGATAGGGCACGGGGTCGGTGGCCACCCGGACGGCATAGGGATCGCAACCCCTCTCGGACGCCGAGGCCGCCATCGGCAGGCAGACGAGCGCGGCCAGGGTCAGCGCCCGCTTTGCATGATCGGCAGTGATCGTCAGCACTCTTCGCATCTGCAAAAGATGCTATCGTCGGCGCGCGGACGCAAGGGGTCAGACACCGGTGAACATCCGCGTCGCCTTGTAGCCGATCACCGCCGACGACGCGGAGAGCACCGTGCCCCAGAACAGGTCGGCGACCGTGAGCAGCGTCGACCAGTTGCGCAGCACCGATTGGCTCGTCAGGTCATAGGTGGCGTAAGCCGCAAAGCCGAAGAACGCGCCATGCAGCAGCGCCACTTTCCAGTCCCCGGCCGCCAGCGCCGGCCGGATCGCGAAGAACACCAGCGCGGCGATGAAGATCAAGTAGAAGGCGATCGCCGGCCCGAGGCGGAACTGGTCGGCGAGCATATCGCCCATGACGGGGCGGTAGAGCCGGTTGGCCATGGTGGTCAGCCAGATCGAGTCGATCACCGCAAAGGCGATGCCGGTGGAAAGATAGGCGACGGCGGCGGTTTTGATCGACAGGGCGGCCATGAAATATCCTCAGTTGATGCGCGTCCAGCCGACGCCCTTGCACAAGAGGCCGCCGAGAATGCAGCCTTCCGTGGTCATGGACGTGTCGTTGACGGTGAGATTGATGCGGTAGCTGCGGTCGCGCTGCGGATCGAAGGCGGTGCCGGACAGTTTTCCCGGACCGGTGGGCTTGACGCTCATCACCAGCTTGTCGCCGGTCTTTTCATCCTCGGTGCCCGGCTTGATCCAGGTGTTGATGGCGCAGAGATCGCCGCCGCAGCGGACGATTTTGACGCGCGCCTTGCCGTCGCCGCGGGCCCAATTGCCGAACAGCTTGTCATCGGCGGCGTGGGCCGACGCGCTCAGAGCGGCAAGCGCGGCGAGGGTCGAAATCAATGCTTTCATGACGCTTCTCCTCTTTGATCGCACATACGACGGCGTGGGCGGGAGCGGATCACTCCGCCGGCTGCACCGGCAAATCGCCCACCGACACGGGGTCGGCCGGCGGAGCCGGACGCGGCCTGAGACGAACGCCCTTCAGCCAGATCTTCAACGCTTCCCAATGAATGCCGCCGACCACGCGCAGCGTGAGAAGCGGGATCATGAAGAACGCTTTCAAAAGCGCCGCGTCGGTGAGTTCGGCGCGCTTGGCCAGATGCCGGGCGGTCAATACGAGGCCTTCAGCATCCGACACGTCGATCTTCACCGCGAGACGGTCGTCCGGAGGCGTAACGCGGAAACGGTATTTGAGATCCATCTCCATGAAGGGCGAGACGTAAAAAGCCTTGTCGCAGCTCTGTTCGATCTCTCCGGAGGCGTCGCCATGGACCGGAATGATGTAGGCGTGGCGTTGTCCGAAGGTGTTGTCGACCTCCCAGAGGATCGCGGCGAGGCCGCCGTCGGCGCGATGGCAGAAGAAGATGCTGAGCGGATTGAAGGCCCAGCCGAGCAGTCGGGGCATGGTCAGGAGCGTGATGCGTCCGCCGTCGGGCTCGACGCCGCACAGCCGCATGGCCGCCTCGACCTGGCCACGCAGATCGCGGCCCGACCTGTCGCCGCGATCGGCGCGGCGGAAGGAAAACAGGTTGAAGCGGTCGACGGAGAAGAACTTCAGCTTTTTGTCCAGCGCGTCGAGTTCGTCGAGGTCGATCAGCAGCGAATAAATGCGATAGGCGAGGCTGTGCCGGCGCGGCTTGACGCGCAGATGCGTGACATGACCAGGAAAGAGCGCCGAGCGAAAAGCCGTCACGCCATCGCCTCCGTCCTGATCGGCAGGGCCAGCGGCCGACGCACGATGCGGGCCGATTCCGCCTGCACCTGCCAGGGACGGCGGAGACCGCCGAGATCCTCGGCCACCGCGAGGCCGGCCTGCAAGCCATCCTCATGAAAACCTGCGCCGAAATGGGCGCCGCAGAACCAGGTGTTGGAATGTCCCTGCAGCGACCACAATTCCTGCTGGGCGCGCTGGGTGCCGACATCGAAGATCGGATGTTCATACATCTGCCGGAGATGGACGCTGTCGGGATGCGGTTCGCGGCAGGGATTGAGCGTGACGAAGGTCGGCGGCGCAGACCCCAGCGGCTGCAGCCTGTTCATCCAATAGGTCACCGACAGGCCGCGCTGGCCGTCGCGATTGTCGGCGAGATAGTTCCAGGCCGACCAGGCGAAGCGGCGCTTCGGCATCAGGCTGGCGTCGGAATGCAGCACCGCCTCGTTGCGCGAATAACGGAAGGCGCCGAGCAGGCGGCGTTCGTCCTCGGTGGGATCGGCGAGCATGGACAGCGCCTGATCGGCATGAGTGGCGACGACGACGTCGTCGAAGCGGCGGACGCCGCCCTTCGCATCGCGGATCTCGACCGCGCCGCCCAGCCGCTTGATCGAGGCGACCGGGGTGGAGGTGAGAATGCGGTCGGCGAAACGAGCGCTGAGGCGCTGCACATATTCGCGGCTGCCGCCCTGGACCGTGCGCCATTTCGGACGGTTCACGACATCGAGCAAACCATGATTGCTGCAGAAGCGCACGAATGAGGCGGCGGGATAATCGCCGACATCGAGCGCCGGCGTCGACCAGATGGCGGCCGCCATGGGATAGAGATGATCCTCGCGGAAACTGCGGCTGTAGCCGTTGCGCTCGAGATAGTCGTCCAACGTGATGTCGCCCATCGCGGGCAGGTCGCGCGGGGCGTTTCGGTAGAAGCGAAGAATGTCGGACAACATGCGCCAGTAGCGCGGCTTGAACGCGTTGGACGGCTGGGCGAACAGCCGGAACAGGTCCGAGCCCGAATATTCGAAGGCGCCGCCGTTCATGGAGACGGCGAAGGACATGTCGGTTTCGACATTGGGCGCATCGAGCGTTTTGAACAGCGCGGTGAGATTGGGATAGGTGCGTTCGTTATAGACGATGAAACCGGTGTCGACCGCAACGCGTTGACCGGCATGATCGAATTCCACCGTGTTGCTGTGGCCGCCGACCCGATCGGCGGCTTCGTAGACGGTGACGCTGTGACGCTGGGAGAGCAGCCATGCCGCCGACAGCCCTGAAATCCCGGTTCCGATCACTGCGATATCCAGCGGTCTTTCGCCGAGGCGTCGTTCCATAAAGGCCATAGGGGTCTGCGCTCCAGTCTGTTTGCATCGCCATTGTCTACGCAGCGGCTTGCGCGACAGTTTCATCGCCGACGATTTTTTGACGGATGATCGTGGCGAAGCCGAAATGCGCAGCGAGAGAACCGGTTGCAGGCCGGCTGCGTAAACAGAAACAATCCATTTCCATCAGCCTCATGAGGCGGACCATGACTGTCACCGGCGCAATACTCCTCGCGATCATGATGAGCCTGTTGATGACGATCGCCTGGGCGGCGCAGCGGCGCACCGGATCGAGCGGCTGGATCGATTCCATCTGGTCCTTCGCCGTCGGCATCGGCGGCGTCACTGCCGCCCTCATCGCCGAAGGCGGGGACGGGACGCGGCGCTGGGTTGCGCTCGGCGTGATCGGGCTCTGGTCGCTGCGGCTCGGCCTGCATATCGCTGCGCGCACACGCGGCGCCGGCGAAGATCCGCGCTACCAGGCGCTGATCGAGGAATGGGGCGACCGGGCCGGGATCAGGCTGTTTCTGTTCCTGCAGGTGCAGGCTGTGTGCGCGCTGGTGCTGGCGCTGGCCGTCTATGCGGCGGCCGCCAATCCGGCAGCCTTCGGTCTCCTCGATATCCTCGCGGTGTCGGTCGCCGTGATCGCGATTGCGGGGGAAGCAGTGTCCGATTGGCAGCTCTCCCGCTTCCGCAGAGACAATCACGGCAAGGGAAAGATCTGCGAGGCCGGGCTTTGGGCCTATTCCCGCCACCCGAACTATTTCTTCGAATGGCTGGGCTGGTGCGCCTGGCCGCTGCTCGCCCTCGATCTCTCGGGCGCTCATCCGGTCGGCCTGAGCGCATTCGCGGCGCCGGCGCTGATGTATTGGCTGCTCGTGCATGTCTCTCGGGCATTCCGCCGCTCGAAGCGCATATGCTGCGCTCGCGCGGCGACGCCTTCCGGGCGTTGCAGGCCCGCGTCAACGCCTTCTTTCCCGGCCCGCGCCGTGATCAATCCCAAGCCGCCATCAAGGAAGCCCGCTCATGAACCTGATCGCTCTCGCCATCAATGCGGCCGAACGCGTCGCCCTTCCCGACAGCCTGACGCTGGCCGGCATCGACTTTCTTTGCGGTCGCACCAAGCGGCGGCTGGCGGACACGCCGGAAAGCGAGGAAGAAGCCTTTGCCGCCTCGATGAAATACTATCCGGTCGCCACCCATACCGGCGAGGCCAACGAGCAGCATTACGAAGTGCCGTCCGAGTTCTTCGAGCTGGCGCTCGGGCCGCGGCGGAAATATTCGAGCTGTCTCTATCCCAACGAAACGACCACGCTGGCCGAGGCGGAAGTGGCCGCTCTCGCCGAGACGGTTCGGCATGCGGATCTCCGGGACGGACAGGACATTCTCGAACTCGGCTGCGGCTGGGGTTCGTTGTCGCTCTATATGGCCGAAACCTTCCCCAACGCCCGCATCACGGCAGTCTCCAACTCCCGCACGCAACGCGCCTATATCGAAGGCCAGATGGATGCGCGGGGGCTCAAGAACCTGACCGTCATCACCAAGGACATGAACGAATTCTCACCCGAGGGCGGCTACGACCGGGTCGTTTCGGTGGAAATGTTCGAGCATATGTCCAACTGGCAGGCGCTTCTGGAACGAGTTCGCGGCTGGCTGAAGCCGGATGGACGGCTGTTCCTGCACGTCTTCACCCACAGGTCCCGCTCCTACCGCTTCGACCACAACGACCCGGCCGACTGGATCGCCCAGCATTTCTTCACCGGCGGCATCATGCCGGCGCATGATCTGCCCAAGCGCTTTTCCGACCTGTTCGAGATCGACGAGGAATGGCGCTGGTCGGGCATGCACTACCGCCGCACGGCGCTGCATTGGCTGGAGAATTTCGACGCGCATTCGGCCCGCATCGACGAGATCTTTCGCGGCGTCTATGGGGCGGACGCCGCTCTCTGGAAGCGTCGCTGGCGGCTGTTCTTTCTCGCGACCGCCGGACTGTTCGGCCATGCGGGCGGCGAGGAATGGGGTGTGGGCCACTACCGGCTTAAGCCGGTGCAGACGAGCGCTTGAGATGACCCTGCCGCAACAGGCCGGCGCGGCTGACGATGCATTGTTGACTCAGGCGAGCGTCACCGTCGCCTGGGTGATCCTGCTCAACAAGCCGTTCTACCCGCTCTATGTCTGGTGGTTCGTCGGCGAGGGCACATTGACCTCCTGCCTGACCATGCTCGGAGCACCGCTGTTTGCGCTGGTGATCTGGCTTTCCCGGCGCAACGATCTTCATGCGCGGATCGCGCTGCCGATCGCCGGCGCCGTTGATACGATTGCGGAGACCTACCTGTTCGGCGCAGCGTCAGGCACGGAACTGTTTCTCATCGCCTGCATGATGATCATCGCGCTGTCGTTCCGGCAGAGCGAGGCGCTCATCAAGCGCGGGCTCGCCATCGCGCTGTTTGTCGCCTTCGTCCTGTTCCATGGCCGCACCGGCGGGCCGCTCTATCCCTGGACGGAAGACCAGATCGCCACGCTGCGCAACATCAACATCTTCGCCGTGGCGGGCCTGACGGCCTTTCTGGCGCTGCGCTATCCCAATCGGGCGTGACGCTCAGCGGCCCGCGAGCCATTCCGCCAGTTCGGCTTCGGCCCGTTCCAGAGCCGAATAATTCAGGAGCTTTCGCAGGAAGGCGACGGTGACGGCGCGGGCGCGGAGATTGAAGCGGCTCTCCTCGCTGTCGGTCATCGGCTGGTAGACGTCGAGCTTCTCATAGAGCTGCTGCAGCCGGTTCTGCACCGAGCGCAGCGAAAGATTGCGCCGTTTGGCGATGGCGCGGTCGGTGAGGCCCAGCGCGATGTCGATCAGAATTTCATATTCGCTGTCGGTGAAGCCGTTGGCGTGGCCGAGGCTCTTCTGCTGCAGCCCGCGCACTTCGCGATCGATCACGCATTGGCTCTCGATGAAGATGCTGCGCAAAGCGAGTTTCAGACGGTCGTCGGAGGCCGATTTCAGCACATAACCATAGGCCGCGCCCGGCGGCACGATGCGGAGACGCCGCGCACATAGGCTTCGTCGGCATAGTTCGACCAGAACAGGATGCGGGTGTCGGGCCGCTCCTTCCAGATCGTGCGCGCCGCCTCGATGCCGTTGCGGGCGCTCATCTGCAGATCCATCACCACATGGGCGGATTTGTTTTCGCGGGCGAGTTTTTCGCCGGCGCCGCCATTGTCGGCCTCCAGCACCTGTTCGCATTCCGGCAGCGCCGAGCGCACCGCCTCATGCAGATAGGACCGGTGCAGCGGATCATCCTCGACGATCAGGACTTTCATTCCACCGCCTCCCGCGCGGCGAGCGGCAGGCTGACCTGCACGGTCGAGCCGCGATTGTCGCGGTTGCGCATGATCTCGAAGCGGGCCGAAATCAGCCTGGCGCGGGTGCGCATATTGTCGATGCCGGCGCCGCTGCGCTTGGCGGCGGGCGGAATTCCGACGCCGTTGTCGCGCACCTCGATGATCAGCGCGCGACCGGTGCGCCGCAACCGCACGGTGATGCGGTCGGCATGGGCGTGGCGGATGGCGTTGTTGATCGCCTCCTGGGCGATGCGAAAGAGAGCGGTGGCCACCGGCTGGTCGAGCGCGTCGATCGCGCCGGGGAATCGTCGATCAGCTCCCAGTGGAAGGCGAGCCCGCTGTCGCGCGTCGAGCGCTCCAGATGGTTCTCCACCGCCTGCGCGAAGCCGAACAGCTGCAACACCGTAGGCCGCGCCGTCTCGATGATCTCGCGCAGATCCTGCATGCAATGCTGCAAGCCGCGAAACAGCGGGTCGAGCGCCTCGCCCGTGACATCCGGCTGGCGGGTCAGCTGCTCCATGCGCCGGGCGAGCCGGGTGAGATCGGCCAGCGTCTGGTCGTGCAGGTCCATGCCGATGCGCTGGCGTTCCGCCTCCAGCGCTTCGGTGAGCTTCAGCGCGCCCTGGCGCAGGCCTTCTTCGCGGGCGCGGGCCTCGGCCTCGACGATCGCCGAGCGCTTGGCCTGGTCGGCGGCGCGCAGCGCGAAGAAATAGGGAGCCAGCAGATCGGCGATGGCCCGGGCCTTTTCGACATCGGCGACGCTGTAGAGTCCCGCCTGCCGGCTGGAGCAGGAAAAGGCGCCGATGATGTCGCCCTGCACCTTCAAGGGCACATGCAGCCGGCTCCTGAGCAGACCTTCGAGGATGGGGCCGTCGAACGCGCCCTCGAAATGAAAGCGTGGATCGGCGCAGGCGTCGTCGGTGAGCAGCATGTCGACTTCGCCGAACAACAGTGTGCGGATCGGGCTGCCGTCGAGCGGTGCCGGAGGCCTGCGGCCCCAGTCGGTCTCGAAGCCGCTTTCGTAAGCCGTATGGAACAGACCATCCGGCGTGGTGATGCAGACATCCATGTGATCATGCGGGATGATATGGCTGATTTCCTGCGCCACCGCATGGATGGCCGAGCTGAAATCCAGCTGCCCGGCCAGCAGGCGCGAGATCGTCAGATACTGGCTGAGCAGCGGCGTCGTGTCGAGCATCGCGGAATCCTCCCTGCCGCCGGCGTCTCTCCTCCCGCCGGTTGCGAACCAGCCGAACATAGCGCTTCGAGGGGCGCGTCCGTCTTGCAGGATCCCGCAAATTTTCTGCGCTTTCCCGCAAGGTCGCTGCCGTGAACCGCCTATACAGGCCGCGCCGAATGCTCCATCATGGCTTTACTGAGAGCGATGGCCTCAGTGCAAGAACTATTTCGGACGCCGGGAGGACGGCGCCGGAAGCCGGCGAGAGGAGCCGGTTCAACAGGGAGGAAGATGATGACGTTCAGGACGCTACTCCTGGCGACAGCCGCCGTGCTGTCCGCCGCAATGCCGCTTTCCGCCTCGGCCGACACGTCGGGCAAGAAAATCGCGCTCTCCAACAATTACGCCGGAAATTCCTGGCGTCAGGCGATGCTGACGAGCTGGGACAAGGTGACCAAGGAAGCCGTGAAGGCCGGCGTGGTCGCAGCCGCCGACCCCTTCACCACCGCGGAAAACCAGGCCACCGAACAGGCCGCGCAGATCCAGAACATGATCCTTCAGGGTTATGACGCGATCGTGATCAACGCCGCCTCTCCGACCGCGCTCAACGGCGCCGTCAAGGAAGCCTGCGACGCCGGCATCACCGTCGTGTCTTTCGACGGCATCGTGACCGAGCCCTGCGCATGGCGCATCGCCGTCGACTTCAAGGAAATGGGTCGCAGCCAGGTCGAATATCTCTCCAAACGCCTGCCGGAAGGCGGCAATCTGCTCGAAATCCGCGGTCTGGCCGGCGTCTTCGTCGACGACGAGATCTCGGCGGGCATCCATGACGGCGTCAAGCAGTTCCCGCAGTTCAAGATCGTCGGCTCCGTGCATGGCGACTGGGCGCAGGACGTGGCCCAGCGCGCGGTGGCCGGCATCCTCCCAAGCCTGCCCGAAATCGCCGCCGTGGTGACCCAGGGCGGCGACGGCTATGGCGCCGCCCAGGCCTTTGACGCCGCCAAGCGCAAGATGCCCACCATCGTGATGGGCAATCGCGAGGACGAGTTGCAGTGGTGGAAGCAACAGAAGGACGCCAACGGCTATGAGACCATGTCGGTCTCCATCGCGCCGGGCGTTTCCACGCTCGCCTTCTGGGTCGCCCAGCAGATCCTCGACGGCAAGGACGTCAAGAAAGACCTCGTGGTGCCGTTCCTGCGCATCGACCAGGACAATCTCGAGCAGAACCTCGCCAACACCCAGAAGGGCGGCGTCGCCAACGTGGAATATTCCCAGGCCGACGCCCAGAAGGTGATCGAAGCCGCCAAGTAAGGCGTCGCAATCCAACGGCTCGGGCTTCTCGGTCCGGGCCGTTTTCGTCTCTCGTCAATGGATCATCATCATGATGGCCGAACGTTCAGCCGTGGTCGCCGCCAAAGGCGTCAAGGTTCATTTCGGCGCGGTGCGCGCGCTCGACGGCGTCGATCTCGACATCCGCCCCGGCGAATGTCTCGGCTTGGTCGGCCATAACGGCGCCGGCAAATCGACGATCGTCAACGTCATCAATGGCGGGCTGACCCCGCAGGACGGCGAGCTCGCCTATAATGGCGCGGCCAGCGCCGGCGGCATCGCGGCCGCCCGCGACAACGGCGTGCGCTGCGTCTTCCAGGAATTGTCGCTCTGCCCCAACCTGACGGTGGCGGAAAACACCCGCGTCATGCATGCCGATCTCGGCGGCTGGAACTGGCGGAGCCGCGCGCTCAAGCTGGTCAGCGAAAAGCTCGCCGACATTTTCCCCGGCAATGCGGTGGATTGTACGGCGGCCGTCGGCGATCTCTCCATCGCCGAGCGGCAGATGGTGGAAATCGCCATCGCCTTCACCAGCGTCTCCAAGCCTGCGCGCCTGGTCATTCTCGACGAGCCGACATCCTCGCTCGACGCAGGCCTCGCCGCCCAGCTGATGGCCTATGTGAAGCGTTTCGTCTCCGAAGGCGGCGCCGTGCTGCTAATCTCGCATATTCTCGGCGAAATCTTCGACGCCTCCAACCGCATCGTGGTGATGAAGGACGGCCGCGTGGTCGCCAGCCGTCCGACGCATGACTTCAGCGTCAACTCACTGGTCGAAGCCATGGGCAGCGTCGTGCGCGACAATGCCCGCAGCGCCCGCACGGCCCGCGCCGACGCCGAAACCGTCATTTCGCTTGGCGCCCGCCACGGCTCCGCCATTGCCTTCTCCGCCCGTCGCGGCGAGATGATCGGTCTCGCCGGCCTCGGCGGCCATGGCCAGACCGAGATGTTGCTCTCGCTCCACAAGGCCTTCAGCAGCGACTGGATGCCGGGCCGCGGCCGCGACATCGCCTTCGTCGCCGGCGACCGGGCGCTCAACGGCACCTTTCCGCTCTGGAGCATCCTCAAGAACCTGTCGATCGCCTCGCTCGGCGGCTTGTCCAAAGCGAGCTTCGTCGACGCTGGGAGCGAGCGCTCTGTCGGCGACAGCTGGAAGAAACGCATCGAGATCCGCACCCCCGACATGGACAACGGCATTCTGTCGCTGTCGGGCGGCAACCAGCAGAAGGTGCTGTTCGCGCGCGCTTTGGCGACGCCGGCCCGCATCGTGCTGATGGACGATCCGATGCGCGGCGTCGATGTCGGAACCAAGCAGGAGGTCTATTCCATCCTGCGCAGCGAAGCCGAAGCGGGCCGCACCTTCATCTGGTATTCGACGGAGATGGATGAAATCTGCCTCTGCGACCGGGTCTATGTGTTCCGCGACGGACGCATCGCCGCCGAGCTCACCGGCGACGAGGTGACGGAAGAACATGTGCTGACCGCCTCATTCGAAGGAGAAGCCGCATGATGGGCCTTTCGGCCAACACGATCCGCCAGATCGTGCCGGCGCTGTCGCTGGCGGCGCTCTTGGCGGCGGTGTTCTATCTGCAGCCGCGCGCCATGAGCTATGTCGGGCTGAACCTGCTGTTCAATCTCGCCGTGCCGATCGCGCTGGCGACGCTCGCCCAGATGATGGTGATGGCGGTCAACGATCTCGACCTGTCTATCGGCACCTTCGTCAGCTTCGCGGCCTGCGTCGCGGCGACCTATCTGCAGACATCGCCCGTGCTGGGGATCGCCATTCTCCTCGGCGCCGTCGCGGTCTACGCCGCGCTGGGGGTGATCATCCATCTGCGCGACCTTCCGGCGATCGTGGTGACGCTCGGCATGAGCTTCGTCTGGGGCGGGCTGGCCGTGCTGATCCTGCCCGCGCCGGGCGGCTCGGCGCCGGACTGGGCCCGCTGGCTGATGACGTCGAAGCCGCCTTTCGCGCCCATGGCCATCGTGGCGAGCGTGCTGATCGCGCTCATCGCCCATCTCGTGGTGATGAGATCGAGCTTCGGCGTGCTGGTGCGCGGCGTCGGCGGCAACGCACGCTCCGTCGAGCGTTCGGGATGGTCGGTGATCGGAATCCGCGCCGGCGCCTATGCGCTCGCCGCCGTGCTCGCCATTCTCTCCGGCATCGCGCTGGTGGGGCTGACGACCTCCGCCGACGCCAATATCGCGCTGCGCTACACGCTTCTGTCGATCGCCGGCGTCATTCTCGGCGGCGGCGAATTCGTCGGCGGCCGCGTCTCGCCCGTCGGCGCGGTGATCGGCGCGCTGACGCTGACGCTGGCCGGCTCCTTCCTCTCCTTCCTCCGGATCTCGCCGGATTGGCAGATCGGCGCGCAGGGCGCGATCCTCATCATCGTGCTCGGCCTGCGGCTGCTGCTCAACCGCGCCGAAAAACGGGAGAAACGGCCATGACCTCCGCGATCGGCTTGATCCGCCGTCCCTGGATCTGGTCCTTCCTGGCCACGATTCTGGTGTTCATCGTCACCGCGCTGTTCACAGGCGGCGCGAGCTCCTTCGGGCTCGGACAGGCGGCGCTGACATTTGCGGCCTTCTCCGTGATCGTCGGCCTCGGCCAGATGTTCGTGATCACGCTCGGGCCTGGCAATACCGATCTGTCGGTGCCCGCCACGATGACGCTCGCCGGCACGCTGTCGCTCAAATATATGGACGGCGCCGAAGGCACGATCCTGATGGGTCTCGGCGTCGCCATTGTCTGCGGGCTCGCCATCGGGGTGGCCAATTACGCGCTGATCAAGGCGCTGCGCATTCCGCCGATCATCGCCACCTTGTCGATGAGCTTCGTGGTGCAGTCGACCGCGATCTGGTCGAACCGTGGCCTGCGCGTCAAGCCGCCCGAAAGCCTCGCGAGCTTCACGACCTCCGATATCGGCGGCGTGCCGAATGTGGCGATCGTCGCCTTCCTTCTGACGGTGGCCGGCTGGCTGCTGCTGGAAAAGACCATTTACGGGCGCTGGATCTCGGCGATCGGCCAATCCTCCTTCGCCGCCCGCATGGCCGGCATTCCGGTCGACGGCGCGCGCTTCGTCACCTATGTGCTCTGTGCGGTGCTGGCCTCGATCGCAGGCTTCCTGCTGGCGAGCTTCTCGGGCGGGGCGGCGCTGAACATGGGCGCGGAATATCTGCTGATGTCGATCGCCGTGGTGGTGATCGGCGGCACGGCGGTGGCGGGCGGCAATTCGAATGTGCCGGGCATCTGGGGGCGTCGCTCTTCATGTTTCTCGTCGTGTCCATGCTCAACACCTATGGGTTCGGCGCCGGGGCGCGCCTGATCCTGACAGGACTGATCATCATCGCGGTCATTCTGGTCGCGAGCGGCGGCGCGATGAAGCGGCGATAGCAATTGGGGGACATCATGGCGTCGGAACACCCGTCCATCTACGAAATCCACGACGATCGCTTCCGCTACCTGACGGTCGGCAGCGCAGGTCTCGACCAGCTCTATTCCGGCTGCCGCTGGGCCGAGGGCCCGGTCTGGCTGGCCGACCAGAACTGCCTGCTGTGGAGCGACATCCCCAACCAGCGCATGCTGCGTTATGCGCCCGATGGAACCGTGTCCGTGTTCCGCGACAACAACAATTTCGTCAACGGCAACACCCGCGACCGGCAGGGACGGCTGGTCTCCTGCGAACATGGCGGCCGTCGCGTGATCCGCACGGAGCCGGACGGATCGATCACCACCATCGCCGACCGGCATGACGGCAAGCGGCTGAATTCGCCCAATGACGTGGTGGTGAAATCCGACGGCTCGATCTGGTTCACCGACCCGACCTACGGCATCCTGTCGGACTACGAAGGCTACCGCGCCGATCCCGAGCAGGAAGGACGCAACGTCTATCGCGTCGACGGGACGACGGGCGTCATCAGCGTGGTCGTCGACGATTTCCTGCAGCCCAACGGGCTGGCTTTCTCGCCCGACGAGACCAGGCTTTATGTCGCCGATTCCGCCGTCAGCCACGATCCCACGGCGCCCAGCATCATCAGGGTGTTCGATGTCGAGGACGGCGTGCGGCTGACCAACGGCCGCGTCTTCTGCCATATCGACAAGGGCCTGCCCGACGGCTTCCGGTCGATGTCTCCGGCAATGTCTGGACCAGCGCCGGCGACGGCGTGCACTGTTTCAGCCCAGAGGGCGATCTCCTCGGCAAGATCCTGACGCCGCAGGCGGCGGCCAATCTCTGCTTCGGCGGACCGCGGCGCAACCGGCTGTTCATCACCGCGACGACATCGCTTTATGCGGTGTATACGGCGACGACGGGCGCGCAATATCCGTAAGGACTTACTGACCATCCATAAATGCCCGTCAGCGCCGGACAACATCGCCGCCGTCATGCTCGGGCCCGTCCCGAGCATGTGCAACGCTTTCATTTTGCTCGACGGCTCAGATCCTCGGCACAGGGCCGAGGATGACGGAGGAGAGGGTATGCGCCGCCTCAGGCGGCGGCAGCGGGCCCTTTCCTCTCAGGTGATCGCGCCGACCTGCCAGGGCACGAATTCGTTGTCGCCGTAATCATAGATCTCGCTCGACGTCTTCTTGCCCGAGGCGACGGCGATGATGTCTTCGAAGATCCGTAGACCCGCGGCCTCGATCGTGTCCTCGCCGGTGACGATCGCGCCGCAATTGATGTCCATGTCCTCCTCCATGTGGTCATACATGTCGGTATTGGTGGCGATCTTGATGCAGGGGGCGGGCTTGAAGCCGGAGACGGAGCCGCGGCCGGTGGTGAAACAGATGACATTGCAGCCGCCGGCGACCTGGCCGGTGACGGCGGCGGGGTCGTAGCCGGGCGTGTCCATGAACACGAAGCCGGATGCGGTGACCGGTTCGGCATATTCATAGACGGCCTTCAACGGCATCGAGCCGCCTTTGGCGACTGCCCCCAACGACTTTTCGAGAATGGTGGTCAGGCCGCCCTGCTTGTTGCCGTAGGAGGGGTTGTTGTTGAGTTCATCGCCGTTCCTGGCAGTATAATCGCGCCACCAGTCGATGCGGTCGAGCAGTTTCTTCGCCACGTCGGGGGTGACGGCGCGGCGGGTGAGCAGATGTTCGGCGCCGTAAATCTCCGGCGTCTCGGCCAGAACAGAGGTCGCGCCGTGACGCACCAGCAGGTCTGAGGCGACGCCGAGGGCGGGATTGGCCGAAATGCCGGAATAGCCGTCGGAGCCGCCGCATTCCAGAGCCAGTTTCAGGCCCGACAGCGGCTGTTCGGTGCGCACCGCCTGATTGACGATCGGCAGCATCTCCTTGATCATCTCGATGGCGGTCTCGATGGTCTTGCGGGTGCCGCCGGTCTGCTGGATGGTCATGGTGCGCAGGAGCGCGCCTTCGGCGATCTGGTAATGTTCGAGGATCGGAGCGATCTGGTTGGTCTCGCATCCCAGGCCGATCATCAGCACGCCGCCGAAATTGGGATGGCGGGCATAGCCCTGAATGGTGCGGGTGAGGATGCGATAGCCTTCCGACTTGGTGTTGATCGCGCAGCCGCCGCCATGGGTGAGCGCCACGACGCCATCGACATTGCCGAAACCTTCGAGCCCGCCCATGCGGTTGAAATGATCGGCGATGTAGCGCGACACTGTGGCGGAACAGTTCACCGAGGAGATGACGCCGATATAGTTGCGGGTGCCGACATGGCCGCCGCCGCGATCGAAGCCCATGAAGGTGCGCCGCTCATTGAGCGGCAGCAGATCCTCGGTGAGTTGGCCGGCGCCCATCTGGTAATCATGCTCGGAGGGCACCATGGCCAGATTGTGCAGATGGATATGCTCGCCGGCGGCGATATCGGCGGTGGCGACGCCGATGACCTGGCCGAACTTCAGCACTTCCTGGCCCGATCGGATCGCCTTCAGCGCCACCTTGTGGCCGCGGCCGATGAAGTCCTTCGCCAAGAGATCCTGATAGCCGGTCGCTTCGCCCTTGCCGATCTTGGCCCTGGCCACGCCGACATCGTCGAGCGGATTGAGAATGATGATGGGCGCCGATGCCGAGGTCATGGCGAACTCCTCCCTGTTTTTTGTCCATAGAAGACAATTAGAGCGAGGGGCCTGCGCGTCAAGGCCGGCAGGATGGCGCAGGCGCTTGTTTTTATTGTTTCTTCAAGACAGAAAGACGCTATTCGGGCACGGTCGGCAGCACCGTCTCGGCCTTTTTCAACCGCTGCTCGCGGAAGAAGATGAACAGTCCCGAGGCGACGATGAGGGCGGCGCCCAGCATCATCGGCAAGGTCGGCGTGTCGCCGAACACCAGCCAGCCGAACAGGATCGCCCAGAACAGCAGCGTGTATTGCAGCGGCGCGACCGTGGCGGCAGGGGCGATCTTCAACGAATAGGTCATCAGCATATGGGCGAGCATGGCGACGACGCCGAGCAGCGCCATCCACAGCAGATCGAACACCGTCGGCGTCACCCATTCGAAGGGCACGGTCGCAGCGCCCACGATGGTCGCGCCGGCCATCTGCCAGAACACCAGCACAGTGCCCGAGGTGTTGCGCAGGAAGCGGCCCAGCATCAGCATGACCGAGAAGAACATCGTGCCGACGATCGAGATCACCGCCGGCATGGTGAACATCGCGCTGGACGGATTGAGCGCGACCAGCACGCCCGAGAAGCCGATGGCGATGGCCAGCCAGCGCCGCCAGCCGACATGCTCGCCGAGAAACAATGGCGAGAGCGCGGCGATATAGATCGGCGCGGCCAGCCAATAGGTCATGACATCGGCGAGCGGCAGATAGGAGACGGCGAGATAGAAGGCGAAGACCTCCGCCGTGGCGAGAGCCGCGCGCAGGATCTGCAGACCGGGTCGTTCGACCTGCACCACCTGGCGGAAACCGCCGCGCCACAGGAACGGCAGAAGCACCAGCACCGCGGCGAAACTGCGCAGAAACAGCAGCTGGCCCACCGAATAGGTGGCGACCAGCCACTTGCCCATCACGTCGTTGATGGAGAACATCAGCATGCCCAGGAGCATGGCGGCGACTGCGGTGGCCGTGGCGGCCTGCGGACGAGGAAGCGACATAGGAAACTGCCTTTCGGGATCGTCAGTCCATGCGGTCGAACCGGAGAAAAGGCAAGCCGCGACCGACATATGCGCGGAATAAATTATCGACAGAAAGCGCCGCATGGCCTTTCCTTGATTTTCCTGCGCTTTTCTTGTTGACGCGGCGGCGGCGCCGCGCTTGTTAACACATTCGAAATCACGCAGGCCCGACCCGAGACCGATATGACCGACGATCCGCTTTCAACCGCCGAAATCGAGCGATACCAGCGCCATATTTTGCTGCCGGAGATCGGCGGGCAAGGGCAGCAAAGGCTGAAGGCGGCGGCGGTCCTGGTGATCGGCGCGGGCGGACTGGGCTCGCCCGTCATCGAATATCTGGCGGGGGCGGGCGTCGGCACGATCGGCATCGTCGACGACGACCGGGTGTCGCTGTCCAATCTGCAGCGACAGGTCATCCACGGCACCGACCGGGTGGGCGAGAAGAAGACCCGCAGCGCCGCAGCCCGGGTGCGCGACATCAATCCGCATGTCGCCGTCAACCGGCATGAAACGCGGTTCAACGCCGACAGCGGTCCGGGGCTGGTGTTCGGCTACGACCTGATGATCGACGGGTCCGACAATGTCGAGACGCGCTACTGCGCCGCCGAGGCCGCCGAGCGCGCCGGCGTGCCGCTGGTGTCGGGCGCGGTGGGACGTTTCGACGGATCGGTGACCGTGCTCGCGCCGCATCTCACCGGCGCCGACGGCAAGCCCAACCCCGCTACAGCGACCTCTTCCCCGAACGGCCGCCCGAGGGCATGCTGCCGGCCTGCGCCGAGACGGGCGTGATCGGCGCGCTGACCGGGGTTATCGGCACGCTGATGGCGATGGAGGCGATCAAGGTTCTGACCGGCGCCGGAGAGCCGCTGATCGGGCGGCTGCTGCTCTATGATGCGCTGGCCGCGCGCTTCGACACGATCCGCTACCGGCGGAAATAACGTCGTCTCAATCCTCGTCGGGCTCGGCCACGGCTCGCAGCTTGCGGGTGCGCAAGAGAATAGAGGCGCCCTTGCGCTCGATGGCGCCCTTTTCCTCCAGCGACAGGATGGCGCGATTGATCTTGGGCCGGGAGGCGCCGACGACGCTGGCGATTTCCGACTGCGACAGACCAATCTTCAGCACCGCCTCTTCCGGCGGCTCCTCGCCGAGGATCTGTCGCATCGTCAGAAGGAAGAAGCGGGCGACGCGGGAATCGAGATCGTAGAGCGCCAGCGTTTCCAGCTGCTCGTTGGTTTCGCGCAGCCGCCGGCAGAGAAAGCGCATCACCGCCTGCATGGCGGCGGGATTCCTGGCGAGAAAGGCCGAGAAATCAGCCTTGGATACGACATAGCCCTCGGTCGCCACCGAGGCGGTCGCATCCGCCGAGCGCGGTTCGCCGTCGATGACGGCCATTTCGCCGAGAAGAGCGCCCTCCTCCATGTGCCGAAGCGTCAGCTCGCGTCCCTGGGGCGTGATCAGCGACAGCTTGATGCGGCCCGAGGCGACCAGGATCATGTAATCGCCGGGATCGCCGCGCTGGAAAATCACCGCGCCTGCGGTCCATTTGCGCTGCTGGGCGAGGCCGCGCACCTCCTCGATCAGTGCGGGGGTGAATTCCTCGAAGATCGGAAAGGATCGCCAGAAGGCGACGCTCTTGGGGCTTTCGGCCATGCGGGGCTCCGTTGGTGCTGAAAACGGGCGGCTGTCGAACAGACGCGTCAGAAAATACTCATGGTTTACAAGGTTTCAACAGGGTGTTGCGTCATTTCCTTTTGCCGGCGCCGAATTAACCCAAGCTTTACCACTTCGTCTTGTTTTAGCCGTCTCCGATGAACCTTTCCAGCCGATTTACCTTTTGGGCAGCTTTTGGCGACATAGGATCATCCTGTCTCGGAATGGGCCATGAAGGCCTTTGGGTGATGGGGCATGGAGAGCTTATGGCGCGCGTGTTTTTCTCGATTATGGGAATTGTAGCCGGCACAGCAGGGCTTGCGCTGCTGTTTTTGCCGATCAGCCTGCAGGCGCAGCTGGTGCTGAGCTTCGGCGCTCTCGGTTGCATGTTCTTCACCATGAGCCGTCCGGACAACAAGATCTTCCGCATGATGTCCTTCGGTTTCGTCGGTCTTCTGGCGTTGCGCTACGGTTACTGGCGCACCGTGGAAACCCTGCCGAGCATCTACGAACCCTGGAACTTCATACCGGGCTTCCTGCTCTATCTCGCCGAAATGTATTGCCTCGCGATGCTGTTCGTGTCGCTGTTCATGCTGGCCGATCCGCTGAAGCGGCAATCGCCGAGCCTGCCCAAGATCGAGGACCTGCCGACCGTCGACGTCTTCGTGCCGAGCTACAACGAGGACGCCGAACTGCTCGCGGTCACGCTCGCCGCCGCCAAGGCGATGGCCTATCCCAAGAACAAGCTCAAGATCTATCTGCTCGACGACGGCGGC
Organism: Rhizobium sp. G21; assembly: GCF_014158035.1. Classification (GTDB taxonomy): domain Bacteria; phylum Pseudomonadota; class Alphaproteobacteria; order Rhizobiales; family Rhizobiaceae; genus Rhizobium_E. The sequence continues at coordinate 2,028,973 of NZ_JACFXW010000001.1, forward strand.
ACGGACGCCAAGCGCAACGACCGCGATCCCCGCAAGGCGCTGGCCGCCATCCATCGTCACGAGCAACTCAGGGCGCTGTGCGACGCCATGGGCGTGATCTATCATGCCCGCAAGGAAAACAGTCACGCCAAGGCCGGCAACCTGAACGAAGGCCTGAAGATCTCAAACGGCGAACTCGTGGTGGTGTTCGACGCCGACCATGCGCCAGTCAGGGATTTTCTCAAGGAAACCGTGGGCTTCTTCCGCGAGACGGAAAAGCTGTTCCTCGTCCAGACGCCGCACTATTTCCTCAATCCCGATCCGCTCGAGAAAAACCTGCAGACTTTCGCCCGCATGCCGTCGGAGAACGAAATGTTCTATTCGATCATGCAGCGTGGGCTGGACAAGTGGGATTCGTCCTTCTTCTGCGGCTCGGCGGCCGTGCTGTCGCGCAAGGCGCTCGAGACCACCAATGGTTTTGCCGGCCAATCGATCACCGAGGATTGCGAGACGGCGCTGGCGCTGCATTCCCAAGGCTGGCATTCGATCTATGTCGACAAGCCGCTGATCGCCGGCCTGCAGCCGGAAACCTTCGTGTCCTTCATCGGACAGCGGGCGCGCTGGTGCCAGGGCATGCTGCAGATCCTCATCCTCAACCGTCCCTTCCTCGCCAAGGGACTGAAGATGCAGCAGCGCATCTGCTATGCCGGCATCAACCTGTTCTGGCTGTTTCCGCTGTCGCGGCTGGCCTTCATGTTCTCGCCGTTGCTCTACATCTTCTTCTCGCTGGAAGTGTTCCAGTCCAACATCACCGAATTCGCCTCTTACGCGCTCACCTATCTGGTCGCCTCCTATGCGCTGCAGAGCTATCTCTATGGCCGCGTGCGCTGGCCCTGGGTGTCCGAGCTTTATGAATATGTGCAGTCGGTGATGCTGTTCGGCTCGATCGTCTCGGTGGTGCGCAATCCGCGCAAGCCGACCTTCAACGTGACCGCCAAGGGCCAGACGCTCGACAAATCCGGCATGAGCCCGATCGCCAAGCCCTATTTCGCGATCTTCTTCATCCTGCTGGTCGCCGCGCTCTATTCCGGCTTCCGCTATATGACCGAGCCGCTCTCAGGCGATCTCCTGATGATCGTGGCCGGCTGGAACCTGATCAATCTGGCGCTGGCGGGCGCAGCGCTCGGCGTGGTGGCCGAACGGCGCGAACTCCGGCGCAACCAGCGCCTGCCCGTCAAGCGGCATGCGCTGATGCGGATCGGCGAGACGCTGCATTCGGTGATCGTGCGCGACGCCTCGAGCGGCGGCGTGGCGGTGGAATTTCTCGACGGCGAGCCCAAGACCGCCGAGATCGGCCAGCTCGCGGGCCAATTGGAGCTGAGACGCGGCGGCGAGGCGATTTCGGCCGACATGGTGCTGCGCGGCGTCAGGCGCTCCCCGGACGCGCCGACCGCCTGGGGTTTCGCCTATCGCGAACGGACGCCGTCGACCTTCGCCGTCATCGCCGACCTCATGTATTCGAAACAGGCCGTGCTGCAGGACCGGCTGAACCGGCGACAGGTGCGGCTGGGCTTCTTCGCCGGCACCGTGAAATTCGCCGCCTGGACCTTCTCGGAAACATTCCGGGCGCTGCGCTATTCGCTCGGCTGGATCGGCGAGAGCGCGGTGACGTCCGAACCCGACGCGCCCATCCAGATCAAGCCCGCCAGCGTGAAGATGACGCCGGTGGAGATCGAAGCCGAACTGACCAGAGCCGCGGGAGGCGCCCGTGCGTAAGTCGACGACCCTCCTCGGCGCCGCCCTCCTCGCCTGCGTCGCATCCGCACAGGGATTGGCTGCCGACAACCCGCTCCTGCCGCAGAATAGCGCGGGCGTGAGCATCGCCCCCGCCACACAGTCTGCGACGATCGCAACCGGAAACGGCCTGACCCCTTCCTCGAGGCTTCGACGCGCTTTCGCCTGAGCGGCGAGAGCGACACGGCGGAATTCACATTCTGGGCCAGCAAAGCCGAGGCGCAGGCCGGCGGCGAGATCGTGCTCTCCTACAAGAACGCCGTGTCGGTGCTGCCGGACACCGGGCTCGCCAGCGTCGAGATCAACGGCAAGGCGGCGGGCGAGTTCAAGATCGCCTCTCCCTTCGACTTCACCGCCCGGAGCTTCAAGGCCGCGCCGGGTCAGCTGCGCGCCGGCTACAATGTCGTGCGTGTCAAGGCGCGGCAGCATCACCGCGTCGATTGCGCGCTCTCGGCCACCTACGAATTGTGGACCGACGTCAATCCGGCGCGGAGCGGCTTCAGGTCGTCCAACGCCGGCATCGTCACGACATTCGCCGATCTCGCCAAGGCGGGACGGCTCGAAAACGGCGCGACGGACCTGCGCGTGGTGACCGCCGCCAAGACCGACGCCGGACTTCTGAACGCCGCGTCGAGCGTGGCGCAGGCGGTCGGCCTCTATCTGGGGCGGCCGGATCTCGCCGTGAGCCTGTCGGATCGTCCGGGCCGGGGTCCGGGGATCGACCTCTATCTGATGATCTCGGGCGACGCGGGCGTCAGCGTCGCGCCGGGCGGAGAGCCGGGCCGTATCGCGCTGACTTTCCGTGCGCCCAACGTCGACGGCCTTCACGATCTGCTGGTCGCCACGGTGAAGAAGGAGATGATGGCGGGCCTGCGCGACCTCAACGCCCGCAAGCGCTTCGGCGAGATCAGGCTCGACGCGGGCAAGACCGCGACGCTCAAGGACATGGGTTTCCGCAGCGAGACCTTCGCCGGCCGGATGATGCGGACGCGCTTCGACATGACCATGCCGGCCGATTTCTATCCCGCCGATTACGGCTCCGTGGCGCTGAAGCTGAGCGCGGCGACCGCGCCCGGGCTCGAGCCGCAATCGCAGATGCTGGTGCGGGTCAACGACGTCGTCGTCAACGCCTTCCCGTTCCGCGACACGGACGGCCAGAACTTCGACGAGAAGCTGATCGAACTGCCGCTGCGCGCCTTCCGGCCCGGCGTCAACAGGGTGGAAATGCTGGCGGAATTGCCGCGCGCCTCGGACCGGACCTGCGCGCCCGACGCGCGCGACGAAGACAAGCCGCGCTATATTCTGCTCGACAAGACCAGCATCGGCGTGCCCGAGCTCGCCCGCGTGACCCGCCTGCCCGATCTCGGCGCCATGGCGGGCGTCGCCTATCCCTATGGCGACGGCAAGCCCTTCCCAGTCTATCTCGATCAGGCGACGCCGGAGACGGCGGGCGCCGCGCTGACGCTTTTGGCGCGGCTCGCTCAATCGGCGCAAGCGCCCGTCAACGCCGATTTCAGGATCGGCAAGCCGACCGGCGAAGTCGCCGGCGACGCGCTGGTGCTGATCGGTTCGGGCGATGCCCGGGAGCAAAACGCCGCAGCAGAGAGCGCGGCTCCCACGTCGGTGAGCTTCGAGGAAACCGGCGCGATCGACGTCACGTCCACCGGCGGCGAGGACCAGCTCATCGCCGCCTTCCGGCAATCGGCAAGCGATGCGGACACCGAACTCTCCTGGTCGAGCCGCTTCGGCGCGATGGCGGACAGGCTCGGCGCCCGCTTCAAGCGCTGGCTGAACTATCAATCTGAGACGGCGGGCGCGCCCGATCTCGGAAATGCGCTGGTGACCGTTGCGCAGACGGCCTCCGCCGGCGACGGCGCGACGACGGAAATCCGCGCCAACACGCCGGAAGACCTCGCATTCGGCGTCCAGAGGCTGGCGAGTTCGGAGATCTGGCCGCAACTGTCGGGCGGCTCCGCCGCCATTTCGGCCGATGCGACGACGCTCGCCGCCCTCACTGGTCCCTCGCCCCGTTTCAGCGACGTGACAGAGCAGAGCGTCGGCAACTATCGCCGCATCGCCGCGGCCTGGCTGTCGGACAATTTCAAGATCTATGTCGGACTGGTGATCGCGCTGATCGGCGTCTTCGCCGCCTGGCTGGGTTTCGTCGTCCAACGCAAGGGCGCGAGGAGCGACGCATGACCCGGTCCATCCTGTTCGCAAGCGTCTGCGCTGTTTGCCTGACGGGCACGGCCCGCGCCGCCGATCCCGCCAGCCCGCTCCTGACGCCCGCGCCGGCCGCCGCCCCTGTGGCGACGACGCCGAAGATGGCCCAGCCAGCGGTTATCACCCAACCCGTGACCGTGTCCGAGAAGGCCGTCGCCGGCCCCGACGCCATCGAACTGGCGGCGCTCTATTATTACGCCCGCAGCAAGGAAGAGGCGCGGCTGAAGGCCGAGTTCGCCCGGCTGCAATATAAATATCCCGGCTTCGAGATGCCCTCCGACCTCTACCAGCCGGCGGCCAAGCCGGTGGACGAGAGCAAGCTCTGGACGCTCTATGGCAAGGACGACTTCGCCGGCGTCGATGCGGAACTCGCGCGGCTTGCTGCGGAGCGCCCGGAATGGAAGCCAAGCGCGGATTTCCAGGCCAAACTGGCGCGCAAGAAGATGCGCTTCGCCGTAACAACAGCCGTGAAGTCGCGCAACTGGCAGAGCGCGGCCGCCGCCGGCGCGACGATCGATCCGGCGACGGAGAAAGAGGTCGATCTGGTCTGGGACATGATCGACGCCTATTCGGCGCTCGGCGATCGCGAGCGGCTGGCGCGCTTTTACCGCGCGCTGATGTTCCGCGATCCCGCCCATCAGATCCCCAAGGCGGCCCTCATCGCCACCATCAAGAAATCCACCCGCGACTTCACCTCCGAGGATGTGCGCGGCGTGATGGCGGTGTTCGCCGCCGATCCGGTGATCAGCGCCGGCCTCGCCGGCGTCGCCACGGATCTCACCCGCAAGGCGGTGGCGGAGTTCAATACAGACAAGTCGAAGACCGAGCCTCTGGCCAAGGCCGATATCGACGCACTGTCCGCCGCGGCGACGGAAGGCAAGGCGCCGGCCGATTTCTCGCTGCTCGGCTGGTATTATCTGAAGATCAAGGAGCCCGCCAATGCCGGCGCCTGGTTCCGCCGCGCCATCGAGGTCGAGCCGACCGTCGATCACGCCAAGGGCCTCTATCTGGCGCTGATGGGACAGGCGCGCGACCAGAGGAGGCGTACGAACTCGCCGTCATTTACAAGGATGCCCTGATCGCCGATCCGGTGTTCCTGATGAATGCTCTGGCGGCGCGGATCTCCGGGCCGCATGCCGACAGCGTCAAGCCCGAAGCGGTGGCCGCTTATGCCGAAGCGATCCTGGCGGCCAAGAGCGGGCCGCATGCCGAAATCCTCGCCTGGTACGCCTATAACAGCGGCCAGTTTCCCGCCGCCCGCGCCTGGTTCGACAAGGCTTTCGCCTGGGAGCCGAATGAAGCGCGGCTGAAGGGTCTCGCGCTTTCAGAAGGGCAGCTGGGCGATCGCGCAGCGCTGGTGGCGCTCTATAAAGCCTATGGAAAGACCTATCCGACCATCTGGGACGACGTGCATCTCGCCAAGAAGGGCGCGCGGCGCGCAGCGGCGAGACCGGTGATCGACCGAATGCAGGTGGGCGCGGTCGAGACGAAAACCGAGACGCGCGAACCCGATTTCATCGAGGCCTCTCCCCGACGGGAGCAGCCCGCGGGGACGCAGCCGAGGCGCGGCGGGCGTGTCGTGGCTGCCAGCGGCTTCGACGCGCTTCTGGGGCAGAAACGCTATGGCGACTGCGTGGCGGCGATCGCATCGCGCGAGGCGTCGCAAGGGCTCCGGCCCGGCGACCAACTGGTCAAAGGCTGGTGCATGATGGGCCTGAAGCGCAATTCCGAAGCGCAGGCCGCGTTCAGCGCCGCGCTTGCAGGCGGCGGCAAGACGCAGAGCGACGCGGCCTACGGCCTGACGCTCGCGCTGTTGCGCAACCAGATGACCAGCGAGGCGCAATCGGTGATCTCGCTCTATCCGCTGGGCGCCGCCCGCGACAAGGAAATCCGGCTGGAGATCTTCTGGCAGATGGCGCGCGCCGCTTTCGACCGCAAGGATTACCGCCAGTCGCTCGATGCGCTCAACGAACGCATCCGGCTGGCGCCCGAGCCGGTCGACATGACGCAGATGCGCGCCTGGGCGCATTACAATCTCGGCAACAAGGCCGAAGCCAAGGCGATCTTCGAGACGCTGGCCGACTATGTCGATGACGGCGGTGTCAGGCGGGGTCTTGCCGCCACCACCGGCGGAACTGTGGGAGGGCGCTGATGGCCGTGCGTTTTCATCATGTTGTCGTGATCGCAGCGTTCGCTGCGCTGACGGGTTGCTCCACCTCCGGGCCGGATCCTTATCTGACCACGCAAGCGGTGTCGGCCAAGCCGCAATCCTCTGTCTCCACCGTCGCGCCGCAATTCGCCGCCGCGCAATTGCCGCAGCTCGCAGGCCCTGCCCTCCTCGTGCGGCAGTCGCTGGATGGCGATCGCTTCCGACAGGAGATCGTCTACGCCAACCGCACGGCGCTTTCGGGCGAGAACCTGCTGACGGTGATGGCGGGACCGCCGAAAGAAAACTCACTCCTGCAGCCGCCGAGCACTGCCGACGTCCGTCGCGAGATGCGCGCCATGCTGCCGGCCAGCGTCTCGGCGCGGATGGGGGCGACGCTCGGCGCCAATATCAACGGCGGGTACGGCTATGCGACTGCGGCTCTGCCCGGCGGCGGCGCCTGCCTCTATGCCTGGCAGCGGATCAAAAGCGTCAACGCCAGTGACAAAACCGGTTTCGCCGGCCTGACCGACGACCGCATCGCCGCTCAGATCCGGCTGCGCTATTGCGACCCGGCGCTGAACGAGGCCCAGATACGCCTGCTGATGGACGGGCTGACGATGCGGCCGATCAGCGGCGCGACGATCGACATGCTGCGCTATGCAGCGGGTAGCGGCGTCAATGCGGCGATCGCTCCGCAGCCGGCGATCATCGCGCCGGCTGCGGCGGCCGAGCCCGTGGCCGTGTCGAAGCCGCTATCGCGCAAGATGAAGGTCGAGGCGCAGGCAAGCGACGATTGGCGGCAGGACGCCGAGGACGCCGTCGTGACGCTTCCGAGCGACGAACAGCCGGGACCCGTTACCCAGGCGGCGGCGCTGGTGCCGCTTCCCGAAGAGGGCGCGAGCGCGACCGTAAAGCCGAAGCCAGCGGCGGCGGAGTTGCCCTCCACCCCCGCCATCATGGTTCCCCTACCCGAATGAGGTTTCACGTTCTGATCGCGACGATGAACAGCCGGGGAAAGGCGAGCAGCACCCGGCCATCCTTTCGCGCCAGATAGGCGCGGGCGATGCGCGCCGTATAGTCGGCGAGGAAATCCGCCCGCATGTCCTCCGGAACCCTGTCGAGATAGGGCCGGAGACCGGTGGCACGCACCCAGTCGACGATCGCCTCCGGGCCCGTCATCACGTGATAATAGGTGGTGCGCCAGACGTCGATCCGGATCGATTTGGGCGCCAGACGATCGTAATAGCTCTCGGCCGAAGGCAGCGGCTTGCGACGGACACTTTCGATGAAATGGCTGCGCCAGCGACCGGCCTCGGCGCTCTCCTCCATCATCCGATGGCTCGGCTCGTCGAGATTGTCGGGCATTTGCACGGCCAGCGCGCCGCCGGGGACGAGATCGTCCAACAATCGTTCGAAAAGCGCTGGATGATCGGGAAGCCATTGAAACACCGCATTGGCGAAGAACAGGCCGGCGGGCGCGCTGGGACGCCAGTCGGCAAGATCGGCCTTGAGGAACGGCGTGTCCGGCAGCCGGCGCTGGGCGGATGCGAGCATATCATCATCGCTGTCGAGACCGCAGACGCGGCTTTTGCCAAAACGGTCGATCAGCAGTTCTGTGGAATTGCCCGGGCCGCAGCCGAGATCGAAGATAGAGGCGTCGCCGATCTCGGGAACGCGCGCCAGCAGTTCACGGGCGGGCCTGGTGCGTTCATCCTCGAATGCCAGATAGCGCTCAGCCGACCAGGCCATGGGAACCTCCTCTGCCGGCGACCGCCGGCTCTAATGTTGCCGCTCGGCCTCGAAGGTCCGGACCTGGCCGATCAGCCAATCCGAAAAGGCCTTGACCGGCGGATATGAGACTTTGGCGAGCGGCCGCACCAGATAATAGGCGCTCTGGCTGCGGACACGGTGATCATAGGCCGTAATCAGCTGACCGCTCCTCAACTCCGCCTCGATGAGAAACACCGGCATCAACGCCACGCCGAGGCCGGCGATGCAGGCCTGGGCGACATTGGAAAACTGCTCGAACCGCATGCCGCCGCTGGATTTGAGATCGACGCCGAGACTGCCGAACCAGTGCTCCCAGGCGCCGGGCCGCGAAGCCATCTCCACGCGCGGAAGGTTGATCATATCCTCAGGCCTGACCACCGGATTGCGGGCGAGAAAATCCGGACTCGCAATGGGGATCACATCCTCATGCATCAGGAACTGGCAATCGGCCCCCGGCCAATCCGGCTGACCGATATGGATGGCGGCGTCGATCTCCTCGGCGTCGAAATCGAAGCGGCGGATGCGGGTGGCGAAATTGATGATGATCTTGGGGTTTTTCGCGACGAAATCGGGGATGCGCGGCATCAGCCAGCGGGTGCCAAAGGTGGGCAGAATGGCGAGGCTGAGCCGGTTTCCGGCCGAGTTCGACATGGCTTCCAGCGACAGAAGCCTGATCTTGCGCACAACCTCGGCCACGCCCTCGGCATAGGTCTTGCCGGTTTCGGTGAGCACCACGCCGCGGCCGTTGCGGTGAAAGAGCCGGACGCCCAGTTGCTCCTCGAGAATGGCGATCTGGCGGCTGATCGCCCCCTGGGTCAGCGACAATTCATCGGCGGCCGCCGAAAAGCTGCCGAGCCGCGCCACGCAATCGAAGGCGGCGAGCGCGGCGGTGGAGGGAAGGAGGCGGCGTTGGGTCATGGACATCGGCTATTCCTAAAGCTGATATCCGCCGGAGTAAATATGGCTTGTCGTCGAAGTATCCGAAAGGCAGGATCGGACAAAATTCTTCAGGAGTGAGAGATGAGCGACAAGTCCGCCTTCAACTGGGAAGATCCTTTCCTTCTCGACGACCAGCTGTCCGACGAAGAGCGGATGATCCGCGACAGCGCCAAAGCCTTCGCCGAGGCGGAATTGCTGCCGCGCGTCAGCGAGGCCTATCTCGACGAGAAGACCGACGCCGGCCTGTTCAAGCTGATGGGCCAGGCCGGCCTGCTCGGCGTGACGCTGCCGGAGAAATACGGCGCGGCTGAAGCTTCCTATGTGGCCTATGGATTGGTGGCGCGCGAAGTCGAACGCATCGATTCCGGCTATCGCTCGATGATGAGCGTACAGTCGTCACTGGTGATCTATCCGATCTACGCCTATGGCTCGGAGGAGCAGAAGGACAAATATCTGCCCGGCCTGGTCTCCGGCGACCTGATCGGCTGCTTCGGCCTGACCGAGCCGGACGCCGGCTCCGACCCCGGCGGCATGAAGACCCGCGCCGAAAAGATCGACGGCGGCTACCGCCTGCGCGGCGCGAAAATGTGGATCTCCAATGCGCCGATCGCCGATGTCTTCGTGGTCTGGGCGAAATCGGAGGCGCATGACGGCCAGATCCGCGGCTTCATCCTCGAAAAGGGCATGAAGGGCCTCTCCGCCCCCAAGATCGGCGGCAAACTGTCGCTGCGCGCCTCGGTCACCGGCGAAATCGTCATGGACGGCGTCGAAGTCGGCGAAGACGCGCTGCTGCCGAATGTGTCCGGCCTCAAGGGCCCGTTCGGCTGCCTCAACCGCGCCCGCTACGGCATTTCCTGGGGCGTGATGGGCGCCGCCGAGGATTGCTGGCTGCGCGCCCGCCAATACGGCCTCGATCGTCACCAGTTCGGCAAGCCGCTCGCCGGCACGCAGCTGTTCCAGAAGAAGCTCGCCGACATGCAGACCGAAATCGCGTTGGGTCTGCAGGCCTCGCTGCGGGTCGGCCGGCTGATGGACGAGCACAAGTTCGCGCCCGAGATGATCTCGATCGTCAAGCGCAACAATTGCGGCAAGGCGCTCGACATCGCCCGCCAGGCCCGCGACATGCATGGCGGCAACGGCATCCAGATCGAATATCACGTGATGCGCCACGCCCAGAATCTCGAAACGGTGAACACTTATGAAGGCACGCATGACGTCCATGCGCTGATCCTGGGACGGGCGCAGACGGGCATTCAGGCGTTTTTCTGATCCGGCTTTCAAATCCGGCACTCCATGGCGGCCCGCGCGGCCGCCATTTCCGTTTCAGGCGAGGCAATTTTTTCGGCGCGCGCCGATTTTAGACGAACGATCCTCTCAAGGTTGACTTTTTGAAATCTACTAAATTTGTGTATTTATCCGTTTATGTTATTCTCTCCCTGTCTTCGGGTGGTCCGGAGCGGAACGGGAAAGGATGAAGCCATGCCACGGAAAGATAGCGAAGGCTTACACTCTCACCTCGTTGTCACCCTCTCCTGTCGAATGCGTGGAATGTTCTGAAATGATGACATTCAACACAGGAACAAGCCGGGCGAAGCCACGTTGTGGCCCGGGGTATGGAGACGGATCATGCAGAAGCAGGTTGTCGAGCTGGCCGGAGAGCCGGTCGGGATCGCCATTCGGGACGGGGAATCGCTGAGATTTCTCGCAGTCAAATATCACGCGATGGATGCGGACGGGCAGGTGTTTCCGTCGCTTTCGGCGATGAAGTTCGCGCTTTCGCAACTCGCCATGCGGCAAAGACGCAGCGCGGCCTGAGAATTGTCGTGAAGAAGCAGATTTTTTCAGAGGATTTCATATAAAAACAACTTGGGGCGCCTTATTTAGGCTATGAGGCCTTCATAGACGGCGAGCGCCGCTCTATGAAGGCGGCGTTCGTGGTTGGATTGGTGCGGTATGCTGACGAATAAGGGAAAATACGGGCTGAAGGCGCTGATCGCCTTGGCGAAACTGCCTCCGGGCGAAACCTTGTTCAGCGGCGAGATCGCACTGGCCAACAATATTCCGAAAAAGTTTCTGGACACGATCCTGCTGGAATTGCGCAATGCCGGCATCGTCCGTTCCAAGAAGGGGCCGACCGGCGGCTATTCGCTGTCGCGCCCGGCCGCGGAGATCCGTGTCGGCCACGCCATCCGCGTCATCGACGGTCCGCTCGCCCCGATCCGTTGCGCCAGCCGCACGGCGTTCGAATCCTGCGACGATTGTCCCGATCCGGCCTCGTGCCTGGTGCGCAAATCGATGACCGAAGTGCGCGACGCCGTCGCCGAGATCCTCGACACGATGACGCTGGAGCGGCTCGTATCGGGCGATTACGCCGAGTCCGACAGCGGTCTGATGTTGGAAAAAGAGGCGTCCTGATCGCGTCGATCTGACATCGCCTTGACGCACAGTAGAATTCGAAGGCCGTTTCGCCCCGGGGCGAGGCGGCCTTTTTGGTGTTGTTTTTCGGGGAGTTAGTCGCGTTCCGCCAAGGGTTCGGCGACCTGCGTGCGCCTCACGGCGCGGGCTGTTCGACAGCGACCGCAAGATTTGCGCTTTACAGCAAGAAATATGGCGGCATTATGGCTTTGTTCATCATCCGTTAGGAGATCGGCAATGATCAGCATGAATGGCTTCACACTGGGTTTCTTCATTCCCAAACAGGAATCGGAACACAAAGCCGTCAGAACGACCAAATCCGGCGACGACAGGGATGCCCGACCGGCCCGGCGTGAGACCACCGGACCGTCTCTCGACGAAGACGACCAGGAGCCGTCGCCCCTGTTCCACTACGCCTATCGCTTCTTCTGAAACGTCAGATGTTGCGTTCGGTATAGGCCTTGATGCGGTCGTAAAGCGCTTTGTCGATCGTCAGGCCGTTCTTCAAACCGCGCTTGAGATTGGCGGCGCGGCGGTCGTTGGGCATGCGGGCTTCAGGCTGTGAGGTGATCGAGGCGATCAGGCGTTCGATCTGCTTTTCGAACAGACCGCCGGAAAACATTTTCGGCTCGAGCGCGATGAAGAACTGGCCGGAGCCGACCGGCAATCCGTCGTCGTCGGACATCGACCCCATTTCCACGCCCCGATTGGCGCCGGCGAGCGCCGCCGACATGGCTTCCACCACGAGACCGAGCGCAAACCCCTTGGGCCCGCCGAACGGCGCGAGCATGCCGTCGAGCGCCGCCTTGGCGTCGGTGGTCGGCTGGCCGCCGCGTTCGTAGGCGACGCCGGCCGGCAGGGCCTCGCCCTTTTCCGCCGCCCGCTTCACGGCCGTCCAGGACGAGGCCGACGACGCCATGTCGACGAGGAAGGCGACGCGCCCCTTGCGACCGGGCGCGGCGAAGGAGAAAGGATTGGTGCCGATCACCGGATTGCGGCCGCCGACCGGCGCCATCACCGCCGGCGAATTGGCGAAGCCGAGCGCCACCAGCCCCTGCTGGGCGAGATAGCCGGTGTGGAAGCCGAGCGTGGCCGCATTGTAGGAATTGTGCACGGCCATGGCCGCCACGCCATATTCCTGCGCCGCCGGCACGAGATGGGAGAAGCCCTTCTCGATGGCCGGATGGGCGAAACCGTTCTTGGCGTCGACGCGGAAAGACACGAGCGACATGCGCTTGACGGCCGGATTGGCGGCGCCGTCGACCTGCCGCTTTCGACATGGGCGCAATAGGTCGGCAACCAGTCCATTCCGTGTCCTTCGAGACCAGACAGTTCCGTCTCCAGGATCGCGTCGGTAAAGTAGCGCGCATTGCGGGCCGCCACGCCCGCGCCGATCAGCGCGTCGAAGATCAGGTCGGACGCCTTGTCCACGCTCAATTTCACCACGCCGCTCATATCGCTCTCCTGTCAGACGTCCGAAGTCATGAAGGCGATAACGGGCGGGGCGCTCTGCTTCAAGCCCTCGACGCGAATCAATGCGCCGGATCGGCAGGCAAACGGCCGATTGCGGCTGCCGGATGCCATAAGTCAGCCGATACGACCTTCATTGCGTGTCGCGACGAAGACCGCGGAGGCTGACAATATGCCGCCCACGACCAGCGACACCCAGAGCGGCGGATGTATTAGCAGGAGAAGGCTCGCGAAACTCACCGCCATCATGCCGATGGCCAGCACCTTGGCGCGGCGGGGAATGGACCGGTTGTCCCGCCAGGCATGCAAAGGCGGTCCGAAGACGCGATGCTCATACAGCCAGCGTTCGAAACGCGGCGACGCCCGCGCAAAGAGCCAGGCCGCCAGGAGGATAAACGGCGTGGTCGGCAGCAACGGCAAGAAAATGCCGATGACGCCGAGAGCAACGCACAGCCAGCCGACAATGATGAGTATGATCCGCATGCGCCGCATCTCTCGAGAATCGCGAACGGCCTTTTACGCCGAACTCCGCCGTTTTGCTACGGCGGAGGCAATCATGCGGATCAATCTGGGCGAGGCGACGGCGGCGCGCCGCCGCCGGAGAAAAATTCACAGGCCGGCGGCGGCGATCTCGGCGTCGAGACGCTCGCGGGCCTTCTTCGGCAGCTTGGCGGTCTTGATGGCGTCGAGATTGGCGGGCGCATCGCCGACGACCACCAAAGCCACCATGCCCATCCCGACATGCGGCATGCATTTGACGGCATAGGCGCCGGGTGCGGTGAAGGTCACCGTGATGGGCTGGTTGGTCTTGCCCTTGAACGGTTCGGCTCCGACCGGGATCATGTCCTTGATGCTCTCGGCATTGTGGCTCTTGTCGGTCGGTACGAAGGTGATGCTGTCGCCGGGCGCGACTTTCACGAAGCCGGGCTCGAACACCATGGCGCCGTCCTTGCCCTTGTTGAGCATATGGACCTCGACATCGGCGGCGAGAGCGGAGCCCGCCATCAAAGCGGCGAACATGGCCGCGCCGGCGGCGGCTTTGACGAATGCATGCATTTCCAGTTCCTTTCAGCAGATTGTCAAGGCACTGACTATGCAGGAGAACCAGGCTGCGCCTTGACATGGCGCAAAGGGCCGCCGGCGGCTGAGACGATCAATCGAGGAGCTGGCGCAGGCGAAGGGCGAGTTCCGTGGCGGTGTAGGGCTTCTTGAGCCAGGTCTCTTCGTTGACCATTTCGCGCCCCGCGATGCTGGGCTCGGCGTAACCGGAGGTGAACAGCACCTTCAGGTCCGGGCGAAGCTTGCGCGCCACATCGGCGAGTTCGCCGCCATGCATGCCGCCGGGCATGACGATGTCGGTGAACAGCAGATTGATGTCCGGATGTGTTTCGAGGATCTCTATGGCCTCGGGGCCGTTGCCGGCTTCGACCACGTCATAGCCGGCCGACACCAGGCGGCCGACGGTCACCCGCCGGACCCGCGGATCGTCCTCCACCACCAGGATCGTCTCATAGCCGCGCGGCGCGGCCTGAGGCTCGTCGTCGTGCGGGCGTTCATCCTCGACCGGCCCTTCGGCCGCCACGCCCACCACCGGCAGAAACAGCCTGACGCTCGCGCCGAGACCCGGTTCGCTGTAGATCTGAATATGGCCGCCCGATTGTTTGACGAAACCGTAGACCATGCTGAGGCCGAGGCCGGAGCCGGAGCCGACCTGCTTGGTGGTGAAGAAGGGTTCGAAGGCCTTGGCCTTGACCTCTTCGCTCATGCCGACGCCGTTGTCGGTCACCGAGATCGCGACATAATCGCCGGTGCGCACTTCCGGATACATCTGGGCGTAATCGACGTCCAGCCGCAAGCGGGCGATTTCGAGCGTCAGCAGGCCGCCGCGCGGCATGGCGTCGCGCGCATTGAGCGCCAGATTGAGCAGCGCGTTTTGAAGTTGCGAGCCGTCGACCAGCGTCTGGTTCGGGCCGCCCTTGATGACCAGCCGCAGCTCGACGCTTTCGCCCACCGCACGGCGTAGGAGATCGGCGAAACCTGAGACGAGCTGGCCGATATCGGCGAGTTTGGGGCTGAGCGGCTGGCGGCGCCCGAAGGCCAGAAGCTGGCCGGTGAGCTTGGCGCCGTCCTCGGCCGCCTCCTGCGCCTCTCTCAACAGGCTGCGCTGGCCGGGATCGGACAGTCGCGCATCGAGCATTTCGAGATTGCCGCTGATCACCGTCAAGAGATTGTTGAAATCGTGGGCGATACCGCCGGTCAATTGTCCGACCGCCTCCATCTTCTGCGCCTGGCGAAGTTCTTCCTCGATCTTGTGACGGCTGGTGAGGTCGCGGATGAAACCGGTGAAGATGCGGCGATCATTGGCGAGCGCCTCGCCGATGGCCAGCTCCATCGGGAAGGTGGTGCCATCCTTGCGCTGGCCGGTGACCACCCGTCCGAAGCCGATGATGCGGCGTTCGCCCGTCCTGAGATAATTGGAAATATAGCCGTCATGGGCGTCGCGATGCGGATTGGGCATCAGCATGCGAACGTTCCGCCCCTCGACCTCCTCGGCCGCATAGCCGAACAGGCGCTCCGCGGCGGAACTGAAGGAGGTGATGCGGCCGACCTCGTCGATCACCACCATGGCTTCCGGCACGGTGTCGAGGATCGAGCGCAGATGCGCCTCGCGCGCGGCGAGATCGACCTGAATGTCCTTGATCTCGTTGATTTCTGTGTTGATCTGGATGACGAGCGGTTCGCTTTCGCCGTCGACGCTGATCGCGATCAGCTGGCTCGACACCGGCGCCTGCGACTTGTCCCGACGCCTGTGGACCAGCTCGCCGGCCCAGACGCCGTTCTCCTGGAGAGCGGCGCGGATGACGTCGCGCGGTTTGGACAGGACGGTTTGGAGCAAGGTCTGGACTTCCAGGCCGATCGCATCCTGCTCGGTCCAGCCGAACAGGCGCTCGGCGCCCGACGACCAGCGCCGGATTACCCCCTGCATCGTATGGACGATGACGCTCGATTGATCGAGCAGCCGCATCATTTCTTCCAATGCCGCCTCGGTGGTGGGCGAATGCGGGGCTGGCGACATCGACGTCCTTTCAGGCTTCAGGCGGGCCAAACGGCCTGGCGCGCATAGGATTCGCCAGTTCCGTTGCCCCTCATGTCATCGCCGTCGCCGGCCAGGCGCGCGAGCATGGAATATTTGTTGATGCGCATATCGTGCCGACCGCGCTGGGAGATGACGCCACGACCGATCAGGCTGGTGATCGTGCGCGACACGGTCTCGATGGTTAGGCCGAGATAGTCGGCCATGTCCAGCCGCGTCATGGGCACGTCGATCTCCATTATGTCGGAGCGCCCCCCGGCCTCCTGTCCGCCAGGCGCATCAGGAAGGTGCAAATGCGCTCTTCGGCGTTCTTGCGCGATAACATCACCATTTGTTCCTGCGCGCCAGCCATTTCGTCGCAGAGCTTGGCAAAAAATTGCGGTCTCAGCTCAGGCGACAGATTGATGGCCTGCTGGAAGGAGGCTGCGGAGAAACGGCGCACTTTCACCGAGTTGACGGCTTCGGCGCTGTAGAGATAGCGATCGCGAATGGATACGCCCAGGATGTCGCCGGGATAGAGAAAGCCGGTGATGGCGCGCCGGCCATCGCCGATGATGCGGAACACCCGCAGAACGCCTTCGACGACCTCGAACACGTGACTGGCGGGATCGCCCTCCCAGACCAGGCCGCATCCCGCCGCGAAGGATTCGGCCGGGCGATCGGAAAAGATCGACGACAAGGTGACTTCGGGCGCCATGGACGCGGCGTTCAGGGGACGGCAAAAGGAAGCGGCTTCCGACAACATGTGAATTCTCCTCGTCTGTTGTCGTCAATATCCACTCGCCGCGTTACACACGGACGATTTGTCTGTTATGAAACGTGCAATCGTGTGACAGTTTGTAACAAGCCGAATCCAGCGGAAAGTGATGACAGAATGACCGGGGCGTCCAGTCAGAAGGAGCACATTCTCGTTGTCGACGACGACCAGCGCATCCGACAGATGCTGGCGCGCTATTTCGAGGATGAGGGCTATCGCGTGACCGCCGTCGCCGATGGCGCCGCCATGCGCGACGCGCTGAGAAGCGACGCTTTCGACATCGTCCTGCTTGACCTGATGCTGCCCGGCGAAAGCGGGCTCGAGCTGGCGCGGGATATCAGGGCGCGATTCGAGACTCCCATCATCATGCTGACGGGCAAGGACGACGTGCTCGACCGCATCGTCGGACTCGAACTCGGCGCCGACGATTATATGAGCAAGCCCTTCCATCTCCGGGAAGTGCTGGCGCGGATCCGCACCGTGCTGCGCCGGCGCGCGCCGCCGCGTCAGGAAGCGCCGGTCGAGGCCGATCAGGTGATCTTCGAAGGCTGGACGCTGGATCTGTCCCGGCGCTCGCTCACCCGCGCCGACGGGCAGATGGTGGATCTCACCACCGGCGAATTCGACATGCTCGCAGTGATGGCGCGCAATGCCGGCCGCGTGCTGAGCCGGGACCGGCTGATGGACCTGACCCGGGGCCGCAACCTGGAGGCTTTCGACCGCACCATCGACGCCCAGATCGCCCGCTTGAGAAAGAAGATCGAAGACGATCCGGGCAATCCGCAGATCATCAAATCGGTTCGCGGAATAGGCTATGTCTTCACGTCGCGGCTGGAGCCTTCCTGACGCGGTCAGACAATGACATTGACGCAGAGACCGGCGAAGGTGATCGCGCCCTCGGCTTTTTCGGCGACGCGTCGCCACGCTTCGCCTCCCGGCGACCAGATCCGCATCTGTCTGCAGTTCGAGACACGGGCGCGCTCGGACAATTTGCCGAGGAGGGCTGCGATCACGCCGTCCTCATCGGCGGCGCTGGCGGTCAGGAACACCGGCGCATCGAGCGTGCGGCCGAAAAGCATGCTCTGGATGGCCTGCGACACGACGAGGCCCTTGACGACGCCGCGTTGATCCACGGCCACATGCACCTCGTCATGCAGGCCGGTGGCGCCGCGCCATTCGATGATTCGGCGCACGAAGACACGCCACTCCTCGGCGGCGATCCCGACGCCGCCGCCCTCGACAAGCACCTGGCATGGGAGGATGTCGGCTTCCATGATGGGTCGAACTGAATAGGCTTCCATGCCTGCTCCCGAACATAGGCTGAAGACATCAACGGCCGCAGACGATGCGCGACGTCACGGCATTTTGAGGCGCCATGACGCTTTCTTGTTTGATCAATCTCAAATACAGCAAAAATCAGGCATGGAAAAAGGAGGATTTCGGCACGGTCGTCAGGATGTCGGTCTGGCGGCGCGAGACGAGTTCGGGCAGATGCTCGGCCGCGACCGGACGGCCATAGAGGAATCCCTGGCCCACAGCGCATCCCATTTCGGTCAGCATATCGTGCTGTCCCGGCGTTTCTATGCCCTCGGCCACGCTTTCGAGGCCGAGATCGCGGGCGAGCGCGATCATGGATTTGGTGATCACGGCGTCGCTGTGGTTGCTCTGGATATTCTGGATGAAACTGCGATCCAGCTTGAGCGTCGTCAGCGGAAATTGCTGCAGCGAGCTGAGCGAGGCGTAACCGGTGCCGAAATCGTCGAAGGCGATTCGGACGCCGAGATCGGCCAGACAGCGCAGCGAGCGCAGGCCGCATTCGTCGTTGAGCAACGCGATGGTTTCGGTGACTTCGAGCTCGATCATCTCGGGGGCGAGATTGTTGACCGACAAGGCGTGCAACACGCGCCGCACCAGCGCGTCGGAACGATACTGGGCGGTGAAGAGGTTGACGCTGACCCGTTCGAGCGGCACGCCCTGGCGGCGCCACGCGGCGAGCTGGCCCGCCGCCTCGTCGAGAATCCACCAGCCGAGCGGCAGGGCGAAGCCGTTTTCCTCGACGTCGATCAGGAAGGACTTCGGCAGCAAAAGCCCCCGTTGCGGATCGCTCCAGCGCACGAGAGCCTCCACGGCATGCGCCTTGCCGGTGTCCATCGACACCTGCGGCTGATAATGCAGCAGGAATTCGCCGCGATCGAGCGCGCGCGCCAGATCCGCCTGGGTATTGCGGCCAGCGGCCGGCCGCACGAAGGACATCGTGTCGGACGGCGCAGCGAGGACCGAAGCGGGCTGAAGAAAGGCGATCATGCCGGCGCCGTCCGGGGCGGCCCAGGACTGAACGGATATTTCGACCGCCCGTTCGCCGCCGCCGCCGAGATTGGCGGTGCGGAACAGCGGCTTGCTGACATGGGAATCGCGCCCATGCGCGTAGACCGACATCAATGTTTCGCAACCGGCGTTGAGCGGTCCCGGCGCAATCACCGTATCGAAGGCCAGTCCGCAGATCTCGGCCTGTTCGCGCCCGAGAAGTCCGGCGGCCGAGACATTGGCGTATTCGATGGCGCCGGCGGCGTTGACCGCCAGCATGGGCCGCGTCTCCGTCTCGAAACAATCCAGGGCGCTCGCGCGGCTCCAGGCGTCGCGCAAGGCGCAGATCCGGTCCATCGCCAAGGTCGCCAGAGCTCGGAGCGCGGCCTTTTGATGATCCGTGATGTCCGCGCGCGGCTTGGGGTCGAGCACGCAGAGCGCGCCGACGCGATGTCCTTCGGGGCTCACCAGAGGCGCGCCGGCGTAAAAGCGCATGCGCGGCTGGGCGTCGACGATCGGGCGATCGGCGAAACGAAGATCGGCGGCGCCGTCGGGAACGACCAGGACATCGTCGGAGAGAATGGTCGTCGCGCAGAACGATCCTCTGCGCGGCATGTCCTGCCGGCGCAGACCATGCTGCACGATGAAAATCACACGATCGCGATCGACGAGCGTCAACGCGGCGACCGTGACATCGAACAAGGCCGCAAGCGCGGTGACGACGCCCTGGAGGGCGACATCGTCGCGAAGGCCGAGCGAGAGCAAGCCCCGGACGCCCTCGACCCGCTTCGCTTCGTCCTCGGCGCTCATCGGCGGCGTCATCTGCTGGAACTCAAGCAACTTGCCCATCACTCCCACCCAAATCGGATCATGTCTCACATAAGCATGCCGCCGGTCCCGGTCTTTGCTCTATGTCAATTTTCATAGCTCGAAACGCTCGATGACCTGAATGCCCCTGTCGGCGAAGCGGTCCATCCCGACCAGCGCGGGGACGGCTTCGCTCAGCGACAGGCGGGCGCCGATCAGCGCCGAGGGATCGAGCCGGCCGGACAGGATCATTTCCAGCATATCCTCATAGCGCCAGGCTTGCATGCCATGGCTGCCGTAGATCTCCAGTTCATGCGAAATCACCTGCGCCATCGGGATCATCGGGAGGGCGTGATCGGCCAGCATCAGACCGACCTGGACGTGGCGGCCGCGACGACGGAGATTGGAAATCGAATTGAAGCAGGTCTGCGGATGGCCGAGCGCGTCGATCGAGACATGCGCGCCGCCTTGAGTCAGATCCTTCACGGCCGAGGGGATATCGTCGATCTCCCGGCTGTTCAGCGTCACCGATGCGCCGAGGCGGCGGGCATAATCTAGCTTATCCTTGGCGATGTCGATGGCGACGACATTGGCGCCCATCGCCGCGCCGATCATGATGGCGGACAGGCCGACGCCGCCGCTGCCATGCACTGCCAGCCATTCGCCGCCCCGGATGCGGCCCTGATCGACCACGGCGCGGAAGGAGGTGGCGAAACGGCAGCCGAGGCTGGCGGCCGTGGCGAAATCGATGCGATCGTCGAGGCGAACCAGATTGCTCTCGGCGTAATCGATCGCCACATATTCGGCGAAGCATCCCCAATGGGTGAAGCCGGGCTGGAACTGCTCCTCGCAGACCTGCTGATTGCCGGACCGGCATTCCCGGCAACGGCCGCAGCCGGAGACGAAGGGAACGGTGACGCGGTCGCCGGGGCTGAAGGCCTTCACATCCGCGCCGACGGCGGCGACGACGCCGGCGAATTCGTGGCCGGGCACATGCGGCAGACGGATGTCCGGGTCATGGCCTTTCCAGCCGTGCCAGTCGCTGCGACAGAGGCCGGCGGCCTTGACGTCTATCACGACGCCCGATCGCGACGGGGCGGGATCGGCGACCGCCCGGATTTCGGGCGTCTCGCCGAAGCGTTCGTAATACATTGCGCGCATGCAGTTTCAAATCCTGGAACTTACGAAGCAGTCGTAACACAACGCCGCCGCATTCCAAAGTCTTTCGGACGACGAGAACGCGCCGCAGAAAGATACTGGGAACGCCAGGGCGTCTCGCGGGTTAGTTGGCGACAGATAAAAGGAGCGAGCGATGCAGAATGAACGTGGATCAAACCGGGCATTATGGTTTTTTTTCGCCGCCGTGGTGGTGGTTGTCGTGCTGGTCGCACTGTTTTCGAGCAACGATCTCTTCCATTCGCAAAATGCGGCCCCGACGCAGCCCACCCCGCACGCAATCGACCAAAGCCCCGGCGACGCGACTTGAGGATGCGAATATGTTGTTGAAGATACGAGGATTTTTCAAGCAGTTCGCGGCCGAGATCGTCGGAAGCCAGCCTCTGCAGGAAGAGGGCCGGCGCGAGGTGATGACCGACCGGCTGGCTGAGCGCGGCATTCCGCCCGTCGACAAACAAACCGAAGAGGTCGTTCATATCGAGCGATCGCCGGACGCCAGGACGGATCTCTGACGGCGGCGAGCGCGGCGCAAGCTCGCTTTCGCAAGATGCCCCTTTCACGACCATGCGAGGGGCGCATGCATTTCCAGATCATTCAGGGCGGGCTAGCCGGCCGACCGCAACAGACCTCTTCCCGAACCATCGTCGAAGAGGCGCGCCGGCGCATTTCGGCGCTCGGCTACGACGTCTACAGGGCGCGAATGCTGGCGACCGGCGAACCCATTCCTAAAACCATCGAACGGCTCAGGTTGCAGATCGAATTCGTCGCGCTGAAGCTGTCTGCGCTTTCCGCGCCGCCTCCGGATTTCACCGACGACGGCTATTGGCCGCAGCCCTGAACAAGGAAGGCGGCCTCCGGGGAGACCGCCTTCGGCTGCCGCGTCTTGGGAGAGTTGAGATCACTCGGCAGGAACGGGGCGCGCGTCGATGAAGTCATGCGCCGGCTGCGGGTTGCCAGCGAGGGCCGCGTTGAACGTCTCGACGTCGAGCTCGTTTTCCCAGCGCGCCACCACGACGGTGGCCACCGCATTGCCGATGAAGTTGGTGATCGCGCGGCATTCCGACATGAAGCGGTCGATGCCGAGGATCAGCGCCATGCCGGCCACCGGCACGGTCGGGACGACCGACAGCGTGGCGGCGAGCGTGATGAAGCCCGCGCCGGTGATGCCGGCCGCGCCCTTGGAGCTCAGCATCGCCACCAGCAGCAGCAACACCTGGTCGCCGAGCGACAGAGGCGTGTCGGTCGCCTGGGCGATGAACAGGGCGGCCAGCGTCATGTAGATGTTGGTGCCGTCGAGATTGAAGGAATAGCCCGTCGGAATGACCAGGCCCACGACCGAGCGCTTGCAGCCGGCGCGCTCCATCTTGTTCATCAGGCCCGGCAGCGCCGCTTCCGACGAGGATGTGCCGAGCACCAGCAACAGTTCTTCCTTGATGTAGCGCAGCAGCGCCAGGAGCGAGAAGCCGTTATAGCGGGCGACCGCGCCAAGGATCACCGCCACGAACAGGAAAGACGTGACGTAGAAAGTACCCATCAGCATCGCGAGATTGGCGATCGAGCCGATGCCGTATTTGCCGATGGTGAAGGCCATGGCGCCGAAGGCGCCGATCGGGGCCGCCTTCATCAGGATCGCCACCAGCTTGAACATCGGCGCCATGACGGCCTGCAGGAAATCGGTGACGGGCTTGGCCTTGTCGCCGACCATGGCGAGCGAAACGCCGAACAGGATGGAGAAGAACAGAACCTGCAGGATGTCGCCTTCGGCGAAGGCGCCGACAATGGTCTTGGGAATGACGCCCATCAGGAAGCCGATAATCGTCTGGTCATGGGCCTTCTCCGTGTAATCATGCACCGCCTTGGCGTCGAGCGAGGCTGGATCGATATGCATGCCCGAGCCCGGCTGGACGATATTGGAGACGATCAAGCCGACGATCAGCGCCAGCGTCGAAAAGGTCAGGAAGTAGATCATCGCCTTGCCCGCGACGCGTCCGACCTTCTTCAGATCCGACATGCCGGCGATTCCGGTGGCGACGGTCAGGAAGATCACCGGGGCGATGATCATCTTCACCAGCTTGATGAAGGCGTCGCCCAGCGGCTTCAGGCTGGCGCCGAGCTCCGGGTAGAAATGACCGAGCAGGATGCCGGCGGCGATGGCCGCGAGAACCTGGACATAGAGTTGGCGATAGAACGGCCGCTTGGCGACCGGCTCTTCAGCCGATGCGAAAGATGCATGCATGTGCGTATCCTCCAGCGCGCCCCAACCGCTTCGAGCGGCCTCCCGGGGCGGAGACGTTGACGGGTCGACGGCCTTCCGGGCGTCCGTCGGAGGTTTTGCAAGGGTCGTGCCATACGGCGCATCCTTCATTACATCATTGTTTTATATAATTTATTTTTCCGTCTGCGTGTCAGGGTCGGCTTCGAAGTGTGAAAACTCGCACAGGCAAGGTTGATTTTCGTGTGGATTTACGCACAAATCGGCCATGGCAGAGAAGGACCCGGACATCGATCGTCAGCCGCGGGCAGAGGCGCGCGCCGCCCGGCGGGCGCTGAGCCTGCTGGCCATAGCCGGCCTGATCGCGCTGATCGGCGCCATATATGCGGCCGGCGTCTATGGGCGGTTCACCGCGACCCAGGACTTGAAGCGCCAGGGAATGACGGAAGCCAATCTGAAGGTGGCGTTGTTGCGGGCCGTGCTCGAACGTCCGCGCGCGCTGCCGCTGGTGCTCTCGCAGGATCGAGACATTTTGGACATGCTCGTCGCGCCCGCCCCGCCCGCCATCGACCGGGTCAATCGCAAGCTCGAAAGCCTGGTGGGCGGCAGCCAGGTGTCGGTGATCTATGTCATCGCGCCATCGGGACAGACGATCGCGTCGAGCAACTGGCGCCAGCCCGATTCCTTCGTCGGCAGCAATTACGCATTCCGCGATTACTTCCGCGAGGCGATGGCGACGGGCGTGGCCGAGCAATTCGCGCTCGGCAATGTGTCGCGACGACCGGGTCTCTATATTTCGCGTCGGGTCGACGGGGCGGGGCGGTCGCTCGGCGTGGTCGTGGTCAAGATGGAGTTCGACCGGCTGGAAGCCGACTGGCGCGACAGCGGCCGGCCGGCGCTGGTGGTCGACAATCGCGGCGTGGCGCTGATCACCACCGTCGCCGACTGGCGCTTCCACACCATGGCGCGCCTGCCGGAGAACCGCATCGCCGCCATTCGCGAAAGCCTGCAATTCGGCGACGCGCCGCTGACGCCCCTGCCCTTCCGCCAGGACGACGACGTCACCGGCGACGACGCCGAGATCCGCGTAGACTTGCCGGACGGGCGCCAAGGCTCGTTTCTCAGGCTGAGGGCGCAGGCTCCGACGACGCCCTGGGTGCTGGAATATCTGGTGTCGACCGATCCCGTGCCGGCTGCGGCGCGGCAGAATATGCTGGCCGCCTTCGCGCTGTTTGCGCCGCTGATCGCGCTGGCGGCCGTGGTTTTGGAACGCCGGCGCCGGATCGCGGCGCGGCTTGCGGCGGCGCAGGCGCAGCAAGCCGCGCTCGAGGCGCGGGTCGAAGCCCGCACCCGCGACTTGACCTTGGCGCGCGACCGGCTGGAGGCCGAGATCACCGGACATCGCGACACCGAAAAGCGGCTGCAGGTGGTGCAGCAGGATCTGGTGGCCGCCAACCGGCTGGCGATCCTGGGACAGGTCGCGGCCGGCGTGGCGCATGAGATCAACCAGCCCGTCGCCACGATCCGCGCTTACGCGGACAATGCCCGCGTCTTCCTCGACCGCGGCAATCTGGAGAAAGCCAACGGCAATATGGAGGCGATCGCCGGCCTGACCGAACGCATCGGCGCGATTACCGAGGATCTCAAGGCGCTGGCGCGCAAGGGGCGCGGGCCGGCAGAGGCGGTGAGCCTGAGCGAGGCGATGGAGGGCGCGCTGATGCTGCTGAAGAGCCGCTTTTCCCACCGGCTGGACGCGCTGACGCTGGAAAGGCCCGAGCCCGACATCCGCCTCAAGGTGGACCGCATACGGCTCGAACAGGTGCTGATCAACCTGATGCAGAATGCGCTCGAGGCGATCGAACATACGCCCGCGCCGCGCGTCGCCGTGCGGGCGGAAGATCGCGGCGAACGCGTCGCCGTCCTGGTGTCCGACAACGGGCCCGGCGTCGCGCCCGACATTCTCGAACAGCTGTTCACGCCCTTCAACACGTCGAAGCCGCGCGGACTGGGACTGGGACTGGTGATCTCCAAGGAGATCCTCGGTGATTATAGCGGCGAGATCTCCGTTCAGACTGGCCCGACGGGAAGCTGCTTCACCATATTGCTGCCGAAGGATCAGCCATGACTGCGACCCGCTCCGTCATCCTCTGCGACGACGACGCCGATTTGCGCGCGGCGCTGACGCAGACGCTCGAACTGGCCGGTCTCGACATATCGGCTTTTGCAGCAGCCGCGCCGGCGCTCGCCGCGATCGGTCCCGATTTCGCCGGCGTGGTGGTCAGCGACATCCGCATGCCCGGCATGGACGGGTTGCAACTGCACGCCGCGATCAAGGCGCGCGATCCCGATCTGCCGGTGATCCTGATGACCGGGCATGGCGACATCCCGATGGCGGTGGCGGCGCTGCAGAACGGCGTCTACGATTTCATCGCCAAGCCTTTTGCGGCGGACAGGCTGGTGCAGAGCCTGATGCGGGCGCTGGAAAAACGGGCGCTCATTCTGGAAAATCGCGCGCTGCGACGCAGCCTCGACGACAGCGCCGACGACCTGCCGCTGATCGGCCAGACGCCGGCCATGGAGCGATTGCGCGGAACCATCCGCCAGATCGCCGACACCGATGTCGACGTGCTGGTGCGCGGCGAGACCGGCAGCGGCAAGGAAGTGGTGGCGAGCCTGCTGCATCGCTGGAGCAAGCGCCGGCGCGGCCAGTTTGTGGCGCTGAATTGCGGCGCGCTGCCGGACAGCGTGATCGAGAGCGAATTGTTCGGCCATGAGCCCGGCGCCTTCACCGGCGCGCAGAAGCGCCGCGTCGGGCGGATCGAATATTCGAGCGGCGGCACGCTGTTTCTCGACGAAATCGAAAGCATGCCTTTGGCCACCCAGGTGAAGATGCTGCGCGTTCTGGAAATGCGGGAAATCTCGCCGCTCGGCGTCAACGAGGTCAGGCCGGTGGATCTGCGCGTGGTGGCGGCGGCGAAGGTGGATCTCGGCGATCCCGCCGCGCGCAGGGATTTTCGCGAGGATCTCTATTATCGGCTGAATGTGGTGACGTTGTCGATCCCGCCGCTGCGCGAACGCGCCGAGGACATTCCGCTGCTGTTTTCGCATTTCGTCGCCAAGGCGGCGGCTCGCTTCGGGCGGGAGACGCCGGAAGTCCCCGCCGGGCTGACGGCCGATCTCAAGACGCGTCCCTGGCCGGGCAATGTCCGCGAGCTTCATCACTTTGCGGAGCGCTTCGTGCTGGGGCTGGAGCCGGCGCAGCCCATGATCGTCGCAGCGCCGCCTCGGGAGGCGCGCAGCCTGCCGGAACGGCTGGAACGATTTGAGGCGGAGCAGTTGCGCCAGGCGCTCGCCGATCACGACGGCGATGTCCGGCGAACCATCGAGGCGCTCGGCATCCCCCGAAAGACCTTCTACGACAAGCTGACGCGGCACGGGATCAACCGCGCCGACTATGCCTGAACTTCAGATCGAATAGTCGCCGCCGCCGATAATGGCGGAGACGAAGCGACGGGTGCGCTCATGGCTCGCCGCATCGAAGATCGTCCGGGCGTCGCCGGTTTCCACGACATTGCCCGCTTCCAGGAACACGACCTTGTCGGCGATCTTGGAGGCGAGGCGGAGATCATGGGTCGCCATGACCATGGTCGTGCCTTCCTTGGCGAGCCGTCCCAGCACATCCACCACTTCGGCGGCGAGTTCGGGATCGAGCGCCGAGGTCGGCTCGTCGCAGAGCAGGACTTTCGGCGAGGGCGCGAGCGCGCGGGCGATGGCGACGCGCTGCTGCTGGCCGCCCGAGAGCGTGGCCGGCCAGGCGTCGGCTTTCGCCGCCATGCCGACCTTGGCGAGCAGCTCAGCGGCGCGGGCGCGAGCCTTTTCTTTCGGCCATTTCAGCACCGTCATCAGCCCTTCCATGACATTCTCGATCGCGGTTCGATGCGGAAACAGCTGGAAATTCTGAAACACCATGCCGGTCTGGCGACGGATCTTCTGGATGTCCTGGCGGCTCGGGCGCTTGTCGGGCGCAAAAGTGATTTCGTCCGAGCCGATCCGCACCGAGCCGGATGTCGGCTGCTCGAGCAGATTGATCGAGCGCAGCAGCGTGCTCTTGCCGCCGCCCGAAGGGCCGATCAGCGCGGTCACCCCGCCTTCCGGCGCGCTCAGACTGACATTCTTCAGGATGACGGCGTCGCCGAAGCGCTTTTCGATGTTGCGGAGCTCGATCATCGGGCGGCCTCCATCATGCCGCCATAGCGGGCGAATCGTGTTTCGAGCCGCGCCTGCAACGCCGACAAAGCCGAGCTCAGCACGAGATAGATCAGCGCCGCCTCGATATAGAGGATCAGCGGCTCGTAGGTGGCGGCGACGATGCGCTGGGCGGCCTGGAACATTTCCGGCACGGTGATGGCGGCGGCGAGCGAGGTGTCCTTGACCAGCGAAATGAAGGTGTTAGAGAGCGGCGGCACGGCGACGCGGGACGCCTGCGGCAGGATGGTGCGGGTCATCGCCTGGCGCCAGCTCATGCCGATCGAATAGGCCGCCTCCCATTGTCCCTTGGGCACCGAGGAGATGGCGGCGCGGATGATCTCGGAGCTGTAGGCGCCGATGTTGAGCGTGAAGCCGATCAGCGCCGCCGGAAAGGCGTCGAGCAGGATGCCGACGCTGGGCAGTCCGTAGAAGATCACGAAGAGCTGGACGAGCAGCGGCGTGCCGCGGATGATCCAGACATAGAAACGGGCGACGGCTCGAGCGGCGCGGGCCCGAACAGCCGCGCCACCGCCGTGGCCAGCCCCAGCGTCAGGCCGAACGCGAAGGACAGAAGCGTGAGCGGGATGGTGAAGATCAGGCCGGCCCAGAGCAGGGTCGGCAGCGATTCGGCCATCAGTTGCAGCCAGTGCGGCACGGTCTCATCCTCGTGAAACAGCGCCCGGCGGGATGGCCGGGGGCTTCTTGACTATATTGCGTTCGCAGAATGCGTCTAAAGGAATTACTTCGACACGTCCTGGCCGAAATAGGTGTCGGCAATCTTCTGATAAGTGCCGTCGGCCTTGATGTCGGCCAGCGCCTTGTTGATCGCCGCGAGCAGTTCCGGTTCGCCCTTGCGGATGATGACGCCCGAATAATCGGCGTCCTTCTGCTCGGCGACGACGGTCACCGGCGCATCGGGCTTGTGCTTCTTGAAGTCGAGGAAGGACAGGCTGTCATTGATGGTGGCGTCGGCGCGGCCGGTCAGCACGAGCTGGATCGACTGGTCGAAACCATCGGTGCCGACGAGTTCGGCGCCGTTCTGC
This sequence comes from Rhizobium sp. G21, assembly GCF_014158035.1. Lineage (GTDB taxonomy): Bacteria > Pseudomonadota > Alphaproteobacteria > Rhizobiales > Rhizobiaceae > Rhizobium_E. The sequence continues at coordinate 2,057,353 of NZ_JACFXW010000001.1, forward strand.
TCGGCGATCTTGCCGAAATTCGAGGTCAGCGACTGCGCCGACTTCTTGCCCTTGAGGTCGGCGAAGCCCTTGATGTCTGCATTGCCGTCCTTGACGATCAGCACCGCCTTGGAGGCGATGTAGGGCTCGGAGAAATCATACTTCTGCTTGCGGGCTTCGGTGATGCCGACCTGGTTGATGACGGCGTCGTAGCGGTTGGCGTCGAGGCCGGCGATCAGGCCGTCCCACTTGCCTTCGACGAATTCGGCCTTCACGCCGAGCTTTTCGGCGATGGCCTGGCCGATTTCGACGTCGAAGCCGACGAGCTTGTTGCTCGCGTCATGATAGGTGAAGGGCGCATAGGTGCCTTCGGTGCCGATGCGGAGTACGCCTGCGGATTTCACGGCGTCGAGATTCTCCCCGGCCTGCGCGCCCGCAAAAAGAGCAGCCTGCAAGAGGGCCGCCGTGGCGATTGTTTTCAACCAGTTCATCTCATGCTCCAGAAATTGCGTTACGGCGACGTTGTCGCATGGACGAGGGAAAAAGAGAGCGGATGATCCCGCTGCATTTCTGGGCAAATGCAAAATATTTTATCACTTTTACCAGAGAATGCGGTCTTTCCATCCGTCCGATCAGAAAACACGCGTGCGAGCCAAAGGTTTCCCCCGTCGCTGCGCGACCGCGTGAACACAGGTTGCGCGAGCGGCGCCGCATCATTTTCACAACGGCGCTTGTATAGACATGTACGGCGCACGCTTGCAGAATGGCGCACGCTGATCTAGCCTGATCGTCGTCCAGACAGGAGCCCGCGATGACGCTGAAGCAATTCGATCTCTCCGGCCGCAAGGCAGTCGTGACAGGCGCCAGTCGCGGCATCGGCCAAGCCATTGCGATCGGTCTCGCCGAAGCGGGGGCCGATGTTGCAGTCACCGCCCGCGACATCCAATCGCTTGCCGCGACCGTGGCGGCCGTCGAGGCGGCCGGGCGCAGGGCTGCGGCGGTGGCGCTCGACGTGCGGGACACTTCCGCCTGCGCCCGCGCCGTCGATACTGCGGTGGAGGCGTTGGATGGGCTCGACATCCTCGTCAACAATGCCGGCTATGAGGAAATCCGCCCCTCGCTCGATGTCGACGAGGCGCTGTGGGACAGGATCGTCGACACCAATCTCAAAGGCGCTTTCTTCATGGCCCAGGCAGCGGCGCGACGCATGGACAAAGGCGGGGCGATCGTCAATCTCTGCTCGCTCACCTCCTATGTCGGCGTGCCCACAGCCATACCCTATGGCTCGTCGAAATCGGGGCTGATGGGCATGACGCATGCGCTCGCAACGGAATGGGCCGGGCTCGGCATCCGCGTCAACGCCATCGCGCCCGGCTATTTCCGCACCGCCATGACCGACGTTTTCTATGAAAACGACGACTGGGCCGCGTCCATGCTGCAGAAGATCCCGCAGCGCCGCTTCGGCGCGATGGAGGATGTGGCCGGCAGCGTCGTCTTCCTCGCCAGCGACGCATCGCGTTATGTGACGGGCGTCTGCATTCCCATCGACGGCGGCTACCTCGCCTCGATCTGATCAATCCGCAGGCAGGGTGCAATATTAGGCATTTCGTTTGACGCCCTGCCGGCACATGTATAGACATCTTACTCGAAACGTCTGCAAGAGCGCTCCCATGACCAAGGTTTCCTTCCACGAACTCGCCACACTCGACGCCAGCCAGCGCGCCGCTCTCCTCCGCCGCTCCGAAACCGATCTCTCCAGCTTCATGGACAGAGCGCGGCCGATCATCGAAGCCGTCCGCACGGAAGGCGACGCGGCGCTCGCCCGTTTCGGCCGCGAACTCGATCGCGCTGATATCACTGAAGACCGCCTCAAGGCCACCGAGGCCGAATTCGACGCCGCCTTCGATCTCGTCGACAAGGACGTGATCGGGGCGATCCGCTTCGGCATCGACAATATCCGCCGCTTCCACGAGGAGCAGAAGCCCGAGGCGATGTGGCTCAAAGAAATGCGGCCCGGCGCCTTCGCCGGCGACCGCTTCACGCCGATCAAGTCGGTGGCGCTCTATATTCCGCGCGGCAAGGGCGCGTTTCCCTCCGTGACAATGATGACCGCCGTGCCGGCCGTGGTGGCGGGCGTGCCGGATCTCGCAATCTTCACGCCGCCCTCGCCCGACGGCTCCGTGGATGCCGCCACGCTGGTCGCCGCCCGGCTCGCCGGCGTCGAAACTATCTATAAATGCGGCGGCGCCCAGGCCGTGGCCGCAGCCGCCTATGGCACCGAGACCATCAAGCCGGCGCTCAAGATCGTCGGACCGGGCAGCCCCTGGGTGGTGGCCGCCAAGCGCCTGCTCTCCGGCGTCATCGATCCCGGCCTGCCGGCCGGCCCGTCCGAAGCCGTCATCTTCGCCGACGACACTGTGCATGGCGGTCTCGCCGCGCTCGACCTGCTGATCGAGGCGGAACATGGCCCGGACTCCTCCGCCTATCTCGTCACCCATTCGCGCCGCGTGGCCGAAGAAGCGCTGGCGGCGCTGCCCGAGCATTGGGCGCGCATGACCGAACAGCGCGTGGCCTTTTCCTCCGCCGTGCTCGGCGGCGCCTATGGCGGCGTGGTGCTGACGCCGTCGCTGGAAGAGAGCTATCGCTTCGTCAATGATTACGCGCCGGAACATCTGGAAATCCTGTCGACCGATCCCTTCGCCCATCTCGGCAAGATCACCGAAGCGGCCGAAATCCTGATGGGGCCGCATACGCCGGTCTCGATCGGCAATTTCGGTCTCGGCCCCAACGCTGTTCTTCCCACCAGCCGCTGGGCGCGCACCTATGGGCCGCTGTCGGTGACGGACTTCGTCAAGCGCTCGTCGATCGGCTATGTCACGGCCTCCGCCTATCCGGAATTCGCCCATAACGCCCGGCTGCTGGCGCGGTACGAAGGCTTCTCCTCACACGAGCATGCGGTGTCTTCCGTCCGCGACGCCTATCTGCCGAAGTGAGGCCGACATGAAGACGGTCAGGCTCCATCAAGCAGGCGACCTGCGCGTCGAAGATATCGCGACGCCCGGGCCGCTCGCGTCAGGCTCGGTGCGGATCGCAGTGAAGGCCGCCGGCATCTGCGGCTCAGACCTGCACAATTATCGCACCGGCCAATGGATCAGCCGATCGCCTTCGGTGGCCGGCCATGAATTTGCGGGCGTGATCACCGAAATCGCATCCGATGTCGTGGGCCTCGAACCCGGCGATCTCGTCGCCGCCGACAGCCGCTACTGGTGCGGCGACTGCGCCGCCTGTCGCTCCGGCCGCCGCAATGTCTGCGAAAAGCTCGGCTTTGTCGGCGAAGTCTGCGACGGCGGTTTCGCCGAGGAATGCGTGCTGCCAGCCCGACTGGTGACGCTTTGCCCTGGCGATCTCTCGCCCGAGATCGCCGCCATGGCCGAACCGCTCGCGGTGGCGCTGCACGCCATCAAGCGCCTGCGCCCGCCCGCCGGCGAGCCGGTGCTGGTGGCGGGCTGCGGCCCGATCGGCGGGCTTGCGGCGCTGCTGCTGTCCCGGCTGCATGACGGGCCGATCCTGATCGCCGAGCGCAATGCGGCGCGGGCGGCCCTCGTCAGCGATGTCGCGGGCGCCCGGCGCGTCGATCTCGACGCCGGCTCCCTCGCGGCGGCGCTGGATGGACAGCCTCTGCGCCATGCGCTGGACGCCACGGGCAGTATCGACGCACTGGAAGCGCTGGTTGACTTGCTCTCCGGCGGCGGCGCGCTGGCGCTGGTCGGCATTTCGCATGGCAAGCTGTCGCTCGATCCCAACCTGCTGGTCGAACGCGAGATCGCCTTGATCGGCTGCCACGCTTTCGAAGACGAACTGCCGGAGGCGGTGGCGATGATGCCGGCGCTGTCCGAGAAACTCGGCAGGCTGATCGAGGCGCGCATCACGCTCGACGACACGCCCGCCGCCTATGAGAGGTTGCTGGAGGGTCGCGCCGCCGGCCTGAAAACCATCATCGTCCCACAACAGGGAGGCGGTCATGGCTAACCTGCCCGAAACGGCCGGGCCGCTCTACGAGAAGGTCAAGGATTATATTCTCGACCATATCGGCAGCGGCGCCTGGGGCAAGGATCAGCGCGTTCCCTCCGAACACGAGCTGGTTTCGATGCTCGGCGTGTCGCGCATGACCGTGCATCGGGCGCTGCGCGAACTCACGAGTGACGGCCATCTCGTGCGCATCCAGGGGGTCGGCACCTTCGTCGCCCCGCCGAAACCCTATTCGACGCTGATCGAGATCGTCGATATCGCCAGCGAGATCCGCGCACGCGGCGCGCGCTACAGGGCCGATATCCTGCTGCTCGAAAGCCTGCAGCCGAGCCAGGAACTGCTGGCCGCCTTCGACTTCGCCACCCGCAGGCCGGTCGGCCATTCGGTGATCCTGCATCATGAAAACGACATGCCTGTCATGATCGAAGAGCGTTTCGTCAATTCCGACCTCGCGCCCGATTACGACAAGCAGGATTTCTCCGCCGTGACCACCTACGACTTCCTGCAGAAGAGCACGCCGCTCACCGAAGTCGAACAGGTGATCGCCGCCATCACCGCCGACGAGGAGACCGCCCGCATGCTGGCGCTGGAGGCCGGGGCGCCGTGTCTGCTTCTGCATCGCCGCACCTGGACCGGCTCGACCGTCGCCACCGTCAACCGCTTCACTTATAGCAGCCGCTATACACTCGGCAGCCGCTATACGCCCGGCTCCATCCGTTGAGCCGTCGCTGTCCACACATGCCCGAAGGAGCGGATCATGATTGAAACGCCGAAGAGCCGCACCGCCGAAATCCGCGCGCTGGCCCGCACGGACGAGCCCCGCGCCCTTGCTCAACTCTCGACGCTCCTGTCCGAGCTGTTCTCTATTTCGCCCAAAAATCTCGCCATCAATCACGACCAATACAGCCTGAATTCGCTGAACGGCTTCTTCGAGGCGGATGGCAAGGCTTACTTCTTCAAATTCCATCAGGAAGAGGGCGAGGAGGCGATGACCGGCGAATATTATCGCGCCGACATTCTCGCCCGCGCCGGATTGCCGGTCGATCAGCCGGTGATGATGTCGGTTCTGCCGGGCGAGCAGATCCTGGTCTATGCCCGGCGCTCCGATCCGCGTTTTTCCGACGTGCTGCGCGGCTTGGATCTCCAATCCGACGCCGAAGCCCAAGCGGAGGCCGTGGCGGCCGAAGCCGAGTTGAACGACCGTCTTCTGGCCGTCTATCGCGAGACCCTGCATCCGATCACCGCCGATCAGGCCCGGGCCGAGCCGATCAACCGGCTGTTCTTCGAGCGAATGATCGAGCCCGCCACGCGCCGGCCGCCCGGCGGGCGCTATCGCGATTTCTATATCGGCCAGAGTTTCCGGTTCCCCGGCGTCAGCCTCGACTGGGAGAGGTTCTCGACCGCACGGGTGAGCATCAACGGCCAGGCCTATCGCGACACGTTCGGCGCGCTGTTCACCCGCGCCGCGGAACGGCTGAACCCGATCCATCTCGCGTCCGCCGGCGGCGTGGTCGCCCATGGCGACGCGCACAACGCCAATGTGTGGTTCGCGCGGCGGGCGGAGGGCGGCGCGGCGCTGTCCTTCTTCGACCCGGCCTTTGCAGGCGAGCATGTGCCGGCGCTGCTCGCCGAAGCCAAGGCGACGTTCCACAACATCTTCGCACACCCTTTCTGGCTCTACGATCCAAGGGAGGCTGCGCAGCGTTACTCGGCGAGCGCCGTCTATCGCGACGGCGTGCTCTTGCTCGAGACCGATTGGGACCTGAGCCCCGTCCGGCAGGCGCTGCTGGAGACCAAGGCCGAACGGCTGTGGCGGCCGCTTCTGGCGCTGCTAAAGAGCCGGAACATGCTGCCGGAGGACTGGCGCGAGACGCTGAAACTGGCGCTCTCCCTCTGCCCCACACTGGTGATGAATCTCCGCGCCGGCGCCGCCTCGCACAACGAGATCTCCTCGGCCATCGCTTTTTCCGTCGCCATGCAGATGGGCTCGGAGCCGCTCGGAGACGGCGACCGGTTGAGCCGTTTTCTCGATGCGGTCACGCCTGGCTGAGGCGATCTGCGCGCCTTCAGGGTTTAGGCGTCGTCGAAACTGACGCCCAATTCCGTCAGCTTGCGCCAACGCACGGTGCAGGGCCGTATCGCGCCATCCTGAAACTGCAGGCCGAACGTGTCAGGCGCGAGCAGCGCCTGCTCCATCGCAAGCTTTGCGCCGGTCTCCGAAAGATTGCGGATCATGCAGTCGAGCGTCGATCCGCCATGATGAAACACGATCCGCCCCGCCTTCAGCGAGCGTAATCTCGGCGCGATACGTTTGTTCTCACCCTGCACCGGATCCACCATCGCATTCCCTATCAACCGCGCTGCGCATAGCGCAGTAAAGAGGTTGTAGCGGCATAAAATTAAGGTAACTTGAGAAATTGGGTGCAAATTTGCGCGATTGGGGAGCGCAAGCGTGACGAGGCAGGTTCTGCGACCTTCCTGTTTCTATTGATGCTCAGCAGAGAGGAAAAATGGTGCCGCTTACGTGACTCGAACACGTGACCCCATCATTACGAATGTTACGGTCTAGTATCTCTGCCGATCTCTTTCGACACAATTTCCACTGATTTTAAACGATATTTTTTGAGCGACCGGTTTCAAGACTTGTGATTTCTCGCAATTCTGAGTACTGTTTGAGTACTGCATAATTGCCCGAGACGCCATCGACATGAAAATTACCAAGCGTTTTCTCGACCAACTCGCACCCTCGTCAAGAGACAACTTCTACTTCGACGAAGGTTTGACCGGGTTCGGCGTTAAGGTGACGAAAGGCGGCAAGAAGAACTTTATTGTCCAAGCGCGCATTGAGGGAGTTGCGAGACGGTTTACCATTGGCGAGTATGGCCGGCCGTGGTCTTTGGATCAGGCTAAGGACGCAGCGGTCCAACTGCTTGCCGAGGTGAGTAAAGGTAATGATCCGCGAACCGCCAAAAAGCCCGGCAAGAAGCGATCCTCCTGAACCATCTCATTGAAGACTATCTCGAGCGGGGCACTTCACAAAAAAGCAATCAACGATCGATTTTGAAAACGGCCTCATAAAACGGCATATTGCCCCCTCTTAGGTAAATCAAAGGTTATCGACCTCACTCGGGCAGATATCCAGAAATTTCAGGTTTCCATCGCAAAGGGAAAGACCGCAGCAGATGTAAAGACGCGGCCTCGAGGGCGGGCAATCGTCACAGGGGGCAAAGGGGCTGCAAACCGCACCCTAGCATTGTTGTCGTCCATTCTAACGTTTGCGGTGAACGAGGGACATCGAACGGACAATCCCGCCAAGGGCATTAAGCACTACAAGCTTGAGAAGCACGAACGCTACCTTACCGCCTCTGAATTGGATCGTCTCGGAACTGCTCTCTCGAATGCAGAAAAAGCCGGTGTAAGTCCATACGTCGTGGCTGCTATTCGGTTTCTGATTTTGACCGGATGCAGGCGTCATGAAGCACTGACTCTGCGTTGGGAATGGCTCGACTTCGATCACAACCTAGCAAAATTGCCAGATAGCAAGACCGGCAAGAAGGTTCTTCTCCTAGGATCCGCAGCCATGGAACTTCTGAAGCTGTTGCCCAAAGTGTCTGGCTCCGAGTTGGTCTTTCCATCGGCCGCCGGGGGGATGACACCCATTAGCATCCAGAAGGCATGGGCCAAGATAAGGGAGGCAGCGGAACTGACTGATCTCCGGCTGCACGACCTCCGCCATAATTTCGCCAGCTCTGCTGTTTCGTCGGGAAACAGTCTCTATATCGTGGGCAAATTGTTAGGTCATACACAAACGCAGACCACCCAACGCTATGCCCATTTGGCGGCCGACCCGCTGCATGATACCGCCGATTCTGTGTCATCAAAACTGAATGAACATCTGAAAAAGCCTTAAACGGCTCGCCTATCTTTACAACCGTCCGACTTGGTAAATTCACTCGGCAGCAGCGATTCGGCGTTTTTTCCGCAAAGTTCTATATTCGTGTATAGGCTGTGAACTTTTTTTGGCACGCATATGTACACCATTGTTTTTATTGATTTTTTTAGCTCGCCCGTTCTCATTTTTTTCTGGCACAAGTAATTGTTTTAAGTTGGAAAACAGCTGCGTTGAAAAAAGGCCCTTATAAGCCTTTGAATCTCATTTCCTTTCTTTTCGATTTTACGACGTTTGAGATTTGGAAAAATCGAGACATCTCGCGAATGACAGAAGTCGCGAAATTTGCTATAACTTTTCTGCACTAAACAACTGAATAACAAAAGAAAATCTAAGATCCGGAGAAAAAATACTCACTTCCGGAGAGGCCGATCTGTGACCAAAAAAGGAGAACTTACATGAAAAAACTAAGAGGGAAGGCGTCCCTACGACGGCGCCAGAAAGTGGTGCAAGCATTACTCCGGATAGCAAGCTCTCTGGATCTCGAACTAGATGACCCGGTTCTGACGGACGTCCTGATCAGCCGCCTACCGAATGGCACCGCCGAACAAGTCGTATTCGGGGCAAATGATGCAGCGAAATACCTCGGCGTCGCGCCCAAAACTTTGGCGATGTGGAGATGGAAGGGCACTGGTGGCCCTCCGTTTCAGAAACATGGTTCCAAGGTGGTCTACCGTCGCTCGGATTTGACCTCTTTTCTGCAAGCCACCCAAAGAACATCCACCTCTCAGCGACCCGCCTGATTGGAGTAATTCATGAATAGCATCTATCCGCGAAACCGATCGGTCGAAGTCCTCGACAATACGGGCCGTCTGGTTCACACTTTAGATCTGGAAGCGCCTACGAGAAGCCATCTATTCACACGCCATCATCAGTTGTTTAAACCGCGCGAGGCGGTCCGGTTGCACCCGGCGCTATTGCGCACAATTCAACTTCACGGCCTACCAGACCATGTTTCCGACGCGAACGCGGCCGCATGGGCAGGCGACGTCATGTCGTTCTTGGACGACTTCTGTATCCCCTGCCCTTCAGGATACCTGTCGGAATACCTTCCACATGTTGGCCCTTCAGATGGAGCTTTGGAATCACAATTGGCGACCCTCATGAGCGAGGCCCTGACGTTCCCAACAGTTCAGCACATCAGAAACTTCGCAGACACCGTGGATACTGGCTATCGGACTTCGATCTACGTCATTCTTCAAAAGCTCTACACCATCGCTGAAGCGTGGCGGGTTGATGAGATTCAATGGGGATTGTTCACATCAGCCCCAGACTGGGAAGGCAGAAAGAATCCTCCAAGCTATGAAAACCCTGAACGAGCCCTGCACTACCTAATCAGGTTCGTTTACGGCATGGTCACAACTGAAGGCAACCAACGTGCTAACAAATACTCAAGGGCCTTGAGTCCGCTATTCAACGCGCACGTGCCGGCAGCGAGCTTAATCGCTCAGATTGAGGCGCGTGGTGGGCTTGAGGCGATGTCTAGACACCGGCCTGAAGATTTTGATGCGGCACCGCCAGACGACAATGCCGCTGGTCCCTTGGACCACACGACGGATCGTGAAGTTAGCTCATCTATCTCACATGGTCATCGGCGTGATGAAGAAGGCCCGTTCCTAGCAACAAGCATGGCTGTCCCACGCCATCTGATCGATAAGCTTTCTTCACTGATTGGAAGGAACGCCGTTGCAGAAATCAGCGTAGATGGCTCAGTTGGGCTTGGAATACAAATCAAGCTTATCGAAGTTTCAGGATGATGTTTTTATCCTTAAATACATAATATCCCTCCTGATACCTAACATATCCCATACTCAATACCCCACTACACTCATAACCACATACTTTTCTAACATAGGTATGTGGTTATGACATGGAGAAACTATGTCCAAGAGAAAACCAATTCGAGATATCAATGAGTATATACGCATTCACAATAACTTCCGTGCTATGATGATCGCCTATTTTCACACGAAACGAGGAAGAACGGTGGATCGTAGCGTTAAGTCGATCGTATTCGACAATCGACCATCGTTGCTTTACGCAACGAACATGGCGGCACGTAAAGCCGTCGCAATAGCCTCCACCGAGGTTCTTAAACCGATATTTGTACCGAAAAAGCAAGCTTGCTATTTCGTGACAGTCGCGTTTTCAAACCACGTTACGAGTATAAAAGATGGCCCGGAATTTGACACTAAACGCATCCGAGATTGGGCGGCAGACACTTTCTCGTGTTTCGATTTTCTTGGAACCATCGAAGCCGGCTACTTTACCAACATGCGAGCCATCAACGCGGCAGATTCCAACATGCTGTCTTGGCACTGCCACGCTATTGTTTGGGGTATCGGGCGTGACGCCTTACGTGACATCAGAGCTGCAACGAACGGACATCACACTACGTTGCGCCCCGACGGTAAGCCATTCCATTTCAAGAAAGTCGGGGGCGAAACGATCATTGAACAGGTTGTGTATATGTTGAAGCACGCAGTCAATAGCTATCGCATAGTCCCATGTAAGGCTGATGTCGTCGACAGCGAAACTGGCGAAATTGGCCGGCTTCCCACTGGAAAGACGTTGGTCAAGAAGCGGGCCGTTCGGCAAGGTGAAGCTGTCGAGATTCACAAAGCATTCGGCGAGAGGACCATTGACGAATTGATGATCGCAGGGGGCCGAGGCAAAAAGCTAAGAAAGGCGATCCTAAAGCGAGCACGCAACTTGCTCACGGCAAACGATTTGATGCCAACTGGTGTATAGGTGGCGGTACGGCTGCGGAATTGGCGATACCGCCCGGCCTCGCTGGAATACGCAGCCCGAAGGTTAGCGGTGACCGTCCGATAGTCACTGCAAGAGTTTTGCCTTGATGCGCGCGATGAGTTCTTCAGAGGTGGCTCGGTTTGTCTAAAAGTTCGGAGCGTTTTGCTAAGTGGATTTCCGCCTCGATTATGCCGCCACCCTCATTGGTGGCAGCGCGTTCAATTAGCGCCTGATCCGGCGTCTGCCGGTCAAGCGATGAATGCGGGTGTCTGGTGTTGTAAAAGGTTAGATAGCGCCCGATGCTTGTGCGGGCCTCGGACACGGTTTGGTAGCCGTGAAGGTAGATCTCCTCGTATTTGCTCGACCGCCAGAGCCGCTAGACGAAGACATAGCCCCGCTATGCACCCTTGCCGTCCATTGAGATGTTGCGCAGCCGTCTTTAGCACGGTCGTGAAGTCAATGGAGTTGAACTGTGAGCCCTGATCGGTGTTGAAGATCTCGGGTTTGCAATAGCAAGCCAGAGCGTCCTCGACCGCCTCGATGCAGAAAGTCGCCTCCATCGCGATCGAGAGCCGCACGACAAGACCCGACGGCTGAACCAGTCCACGACAGCGAAGAGATACCGCCGATATCAGCGACCTGCTGCCCTTCAACTTCGCCAAAGAAAACGCTGGCTGATATAAGCGACCTCAAGAAAAGCCCATCCGGTCAAGCCGACCGCGTCAAGGCGCATGGAAATGAGCACTTACGATAATCCAATGTTTAGTGCTGAGTCAAAAAGGCGATACTTCTTCGTCCGCGATACGGTGCTCGTTTGCCGTCGGCAAAAGATATTGCGGTTGCGGTGCTGCCGATGCAGTCTACTCCGCGTGGGCGGATTTGCTTAATAGATGAAGTCTCCGGCGACGGAGACACCAAACTGCTCAATCATGGCGCGATCAGTTTCGTGTTCGCTCATAACGACAGCGACGATGCCGCCCTAAGGCAAAAAGAGACTTCTTCAACAGCCTGCTGGTCGGTCAGGATGACCATCAAAAAAGTATGAGAGAGACCATCACGTGAACGATCAACTCTCTGGCGGTTCTTTCTTGTTGGTGTCCGCATTTTCAGCCAACGTTTGAGAACTTGGTGTGATCCAGTCCAACACCATTACTGTGGCGAACAACGCGGCAAAAGTTGGCAGGTAAACAAGGACTTCATACAAGCCCCGCCACGATGCTGGATTATCGAGCCACAATGCGAATGAGCCTCTTGTGTGCGGACTTCCTCTCATCACCCTTTTCAAAACGTCAATGACAGAGAGATACGTCCAAACTCCGTTTTGGAGATACCAGACAATCTGCAGCACCAACACCATAGCGCCGCCAACAAGTAACAAACCCTTCAGTAGCTTTACCATACCCGTCATTCCGGCACGCCTTTTGTAACTCAGATGAGTCTGCAATGTATTGGAATGAAAAAGCCAGACTATCTGAACCTACTCCTCCAAAATTTCGTTCGCGCATTGAAACCGCAGGACTGTCGTATGATAGACCAATATCGCTTCTGCGGTTATGGGAGGGAGTTCTTCATTATTTTGATTTCCTTGAGACAGACCTTGAAATAACATTCCAATGGTCAGCATTTTAAACGCCCTAGGACCTTGTGTTCGGATACTCCGCTCCACGTCAAAGCATATTTTCTCTCGTTCAAGACCATCCTTTAACATAAATGCCATTTTATCTAATACGATCGCACCGTCGGCCTTTGATATCGGATAATCCCGATAATTATCAGCTGGAATTTCATCCAATTTATCTAGATAAACTTTCAACATGTCAATTGCTTTTGCTTCTGTTGGATCGGTTGGAGGATACGACTTTCCGGAAATTTGAGCCATCCGAACTAGTTCTTCAAAAACGACACTATCGGCCTTTGCAGGCATCGCCAAAGAGAGGGTCACCAACATCGACACCCAAACAAGATAGCGATGCCTGTATTGCGACCACCTAAAACGGGGAGAAAACTGAGCTATGCTCCGCTTTGCGTTGAGATAGGCACTCAAAATAGACCTCCTAAATTTCACCATCAGTAAACCTACACGTTGTTACGCCGAATAAACCCAGAGTAATTCCCGCGCCCGATCATGCTCTCAATTTAATATGGGCGTATTGCACGGTCGATTGTCAAGGCTGCAATACGTTTCTTGGCGGCATGGATGCCAAGAAAATCATTGGGTGGAATCTACGGAAACTGAGGGTGCCAAAAGGGTGGTCGCAGGAGCGGCTAGCTTTGGAAGCGAACGTTGACCGGACATATATCGGCAAGGTCGAACGTGGGTCGGAGAATGTGACGATCTCAACGTTGGAGATTATTGCCAAAGCCCTCGGAGTGCCGTTAGCCACCCTTTTGATAGAACCCGAGAAAGATGAACCACCGCCACCGCCGATGAGGGCGGGACGAAAGTGGAAGCACCGAAATTCGCTTGACAAGGAATGACAGTAGGGACCGGTCATAATTGACTTCGCGAAGTCTAAGAGGCTGCCCCAAAAAGAAATCGGTAATTTAAAGAGGTTTGGATTACTTCGGATCTGCAGAGACGTCGAGCGATCCATCGCATCAGCCGAAGCGTGGATCATGATCGCCCATATTCGCCTCATCACCAGAAGGCTCGCAAGATATCTATATCGTTGACGTCCTTTCGAATCAGTCTTTAAGTGCTCGACTCGAAACTCAAAGGCGTTGAAAAACTGGCGATTTCGGCTCGAAAAATTGGGCGCATGAAATCTCAATAGAATCGTAAAATTGCGTGACGAAGACTATCTCGGCGATATGACGGCAATTTATTGTATAATTTCTATGACATATTCTCGGTCAGGCTCTAATTCCGAAGTCGAACGACATGTTTGGGCGGCGCGGTGTATCACCTGTGTTTAATTTTTGTCGGTCTTAAATTAGGTATTGAACTGTTCATGGGGCGCCGGTCCAAAGATCGGCGAGGATGGCGGAACGGACCGAAATGCAATTGATTGATAAACCTAATTTGCAGACCAAACTTAAACATTGAGTTTTCAAACCATTGCGTTAATTTTCGACCGGGGCAACGGAGAGAATTTTTATGTCTTTGACTGGAGAACTGAAGCAGAACTTTAAGGAAATGCTTTCGAACATTGAATTTAGAGGATATTCATCGGCGGAGCAAAAATACATAATAAAAGAAATGGAAGTATGCTACGAAAAATCCACCACTGCGCGAGCGATGCTGGATACCATATGGAGCCGCTCGCAACCAGTTAAGATTGTTAACTCTGAAGACATGGCCGTGAAGAATGGTGTACTTCGGGTAGGGGTAGATTACCTGAAGAAATATGTCGAGATTGACAATACTGGAAAGGCGGTCGAAATCAGCTTCCGCGTCGCTCTTCTGCACGAGTTTTCGCACTTGTTGAACCGTCTTAAGGATCGTGACGAGGCGTCAGTTTCTGTAGGCGACTATTTGGGAGATAATGTCCGTGCAGAAAATCAGTTTCGGTTGGAGTTGGGTGTGGATGCCCGCGTGTCCTACGATAGCATCGTCACGAGAAAGTTTGCCAACGAGTTCGGTAACATTTTCAGTCGGGACTCGCAGTTTGACTTGATACTTGCGATTGGCGAGAAGCCTAGTTATCTCCACGACGTCGATACGCAACAGATGGGCAACTCTCGCGAACTAATTATTGACGGGGCTAACAAGAACAATACTTATCACACCGGTGGTGGGAATGACGTTATCCAAGCTCGTGGCGGAAAAGACACGGTGTTTGGTGGTGACGGTGACGATAAGGTCTACGCCGGCAGGGATGTCGACAGAATTTATGGCGGTTCAGGGAATGACAGGCTCTACGGCGCTGAAGGTGGCGACTTTATCTGGGCTGGTACGAAGTTCAACGACAGCCAAGACACAGGTTCAAACTTTGCTGACGGTAACGTAGGGAACGACTTTCTCTACGGCAGCTACGCGGCTGACACTTTAATCGGAAGCCAAGGCTCTGATACTATTCAGGGCGGGAATGGTGATGACTGGATCTACGGTGACTATAATGTCAGCCAATGGGTTGCGGGAAATGACCAAGCGTGGCGGTGGGTTTTTCACACCAAATACTATATTCGCGATGGAGACTACGGCTATGCCTACCTGCGTGATGGAAAATGGAAAGATAGTGAGTATTTCAAAGCCGCCGACGGTGGAGGCGATTACCTCAGGGGTGATGCCGGAAATGACATATTGTACGGAGACTTCGGGAGCGACACGCTTTACGGCGGCGGAGATAACGATAATCTAGTAGGCGGCTCTGGTAACGATTACCTTGATGGTGGTGATGGCATTGACATCATGTATGGCGGCACTGGCCGTGATACGCTGGTTGGCGGAGCAGGCGGGGACCGCTACGTAGACTTCGGCACAAAGGGCGAAGATCGGATCATGAGAGACGGCCGAAGGTGGAGGTGACAGTCTTATCACCGCCAGAAAAGGCAGATTCGATAACATCAAAGACTATGCGAACATTGAGAGCTTCATGTTTCTGGGACTCGATACGTTCAACTTCACATACCAAGTTTCCGATATGAGTCGGAACAGTATTGCGGTCGGAGGCGCTGACGCGACTATCCGTATAACAACGTTGGACGCGAGCGGTAGATACTACATACCCGATATCCGCCTTGGAGCTGGCAAAGACCTATTGATATACGACGTTGTCCCAGAAGGTCGTGACATATACGGATTTGGCATCTACGATGTCGATCGAACCCGCGACAAAGTAGACCTTAAATCATTAGACGTCGATTTGACCTTTGACACACTCGAAGAGTTTGAGGCTTGGCGCGATTCCCCTACCGGAACGGACCGACAGCAGGTTTTATATTACGGAGAATACGGCGGCGTTAGCTTTGCTGATGTAAGTTTTTATACGGATGGCGATGAGATACGCTCCACGACGGAAGCATCGGCCCACATAGGTACGTTTTACGACAAAGGTCTGAACCAGATAAAAAGTGACTTCAGTTTCTTTGTTCTGTGAGGGGTTTTATGCTTAAGCGCCGTTTTGACCCCACCTTCCGGATCAGCGTGCGATTGTTGATGTTGTGGCCGAACGAGGATCCGACATATGACGATTACAGGGTTTACGCATAGTACCAGTGTGGACGTGCCGGTGCAACGGTTTGAGGTCTTCCACGGGAGCGGGCCGGCGGTGCGACTGGAGCGACGAGGAGAAGGACCAAATCCTCGCCGAGAGCTATAGCGGCGAGATGTCGGTGAGTGCCGTTGCGCGGCGGCGAGCTCGAAGAAGCGCCTGCGCACATGGCTCCAGCAAAATGCCAAATACACGCCGTTGCCCGCGGCGCTTTGCTCTGACATGGCGGTTGCACCTGCTTGTCGAGGCGGTGCCATGGCTCGGCTGATCGACGCTTTTGCCGCGGCGACCTCTACAGAAGGGGTTTGTCGGTACTTCATGAAGAGTCTCATCCTGATTGACGCTGAATCTCGCCTTGATTGTCGCTGCGCACCATTTCGATGGGATTGAAATTGGGGCGGCCGTAAAGGTGGTCGTCTTCCAATGCCCATGCGGCAGGGACGCCCGGTATCGATCGCCATTCGGGCTGCGGCCACGAAGCCGTGCCATCTTCGTCGAGGCAGCCGTTTCATCGATGAAGATCAGTTTGGCGGGGTCGAGGTCAGGCTGGTTATCGAACCAGTCGCTGCGGGCACGCAGGACATCACCGCGTTGCTGCTCGCTGGCATGCGCGGTATGTGCGTTGCATCGGCAAACTCATGGCATTTGGCGAATTTTGTCACGAGTGCGGCTCCGGAACCCTAATCTTTTGAATGAACTTGGGATAATTGTTAAGGCGCAAAAGGCCGTGGACTGCATCGTTGTCTATGCAGCCGTTTCGACTAACATCAGTGCTTGTGAACGAATCGGTGTCTGGAATGAGCAGCGCCAAGGGAAGAAGTGAATGACCGTCCAGATCGACCAGATTTTTACAGCTCGTGCCGAGAGCGTTTGGCAATTTTTGCATGCTGCTGGGCAGGGTTGCTACATCCCCGCCTATCAGCGCCCATATGCTTGGGACGACGAAAACGTTGATCGCTTGATCGATGATGTCCTCAACGGACTCAATCATCTTGAAGACCGTAGCAGTGCTATTAGTTTCCTCGGAACAATTATTGCAATTCACGATACGAATCTCGTAACTGTGAAGCCGGTTTACCAGTCAGAAGTCGCGCAAAGGGTGATGACGCTGATAGATGGCCAGCAGCGAATTAGCACTTCGGTGATGATGAACATTGCTCTTCATCACCATCTCAGTAGCTTGCTGCGCCGGATTGAAAAGTCAGCAGGTGAAGCATTCGAATGGATGCGTGAGCAGGCGCAGCGGTCGCTGGCGGATCTCTGGACAACATTCGCACTCGATCAAACTATTGGTAATCCGCCGGTCTATCGCTATTACCCTCGCGTAATCCGGGCCTTTGATGACGTATGGTCTAAGAAAGGGACTCAAGCACTTTACCAATCGCCCATATCGCGACTGATATGGAACTATATTAATTATGTGGAAGAAAAGAAGGTTGAGCCTTTCAAATATCGCGTTGTGGATGAAGATGGCGCGGCTGATCCAAGACACGAATCGATAGTCAGCGTCTTTCAATACATCCAAAGTGAGATTAATTCTCTTACTGGCAAGAAAGTAGATCAGTACCACATCCCGGATGTCCAGCAAGTTATCCAAAACGACGAATTCATGAAGGCATTATGGGCTTTTGTTCCGCCGGAATCGGTCGTCACTTTCGTGACGACGCAGTCAGATCAGAAGAACTACAACTTTTTTGCGCCCTTCTCCGGACCTTGATATTTCAGAAGTACTTCAATACACGAATGGCGTTGACCATCGTAACGACTCGGTCGGAAGATGACGCTTTCGATATGTTTGAAGCGCTAAATACTACAGGCGAGCCGCTGACAGCCTTCGAGACCTTTAAGCCAAAGGTCATCGAGGCAGAAGGCTTGGACAATTACCAAGCCTCTTCGTCTTACAAAGGTGTTATCCGAATTGAGGACTATCTTGACACTTTCAAGAAAGCGGATGATCGGCAGCGCGCCACCTCTGAGCTGCTTATACCGTTTGCTCTCGCCGAGACTGGTGACAAGTTGCAGAAAAATCTGAGTGATCAACGTCGGTATCTGCGCGACTATTTCGACAAGCTTCCGTCGCTCGATGATAAGCGTGCCGTTGTTAGCTCGCTCGCCAATCTTTCTGCTTTTGTTCGCACCGGTTGGATGGCGCAGGACGATGAACCTAGCTTGGAGGGTTTCGGAAAGTTCGACGACGAGACTGGGTTTTGCTTTCAATCACTACGCGCACTTAAACATAGCGTCGCGGTCGGTGCGCTGTCTCGATTTTACGATGAGTTTCGTCGCAGTGACGAGCCAGAACGCCAACAGCGTAAGAAGGATTTGATCGACGCCGTGAAGGCATCGACGGCGTTTTCTATGCTCTGGCGAGGAGGTTTCGGGGGCACCGAGAACATCGACACCATTTATCGTAATGTAATGCGAGATGGATCGCCGGCTGACTCGATCTTGCCTTTGGCGAAGCGTCCAAAGGGTGCTTTGGGCGCTGTATCGCTGAGCGGTTACAAACGAATGCTTTGGTCCAAGTTGATCGAGAAGTTTCCGGACAAAGACGCTTGGGTCAAGGCTGCCGCCCGCGTACCCATCTATAGTCATTCATCGACAGTGGCGAAGTTCTTGCTTCTGGCCGCAAGCGATGATGCCACTCTCGACACCCAGTATGAAGGGCTAATTATTCGCGGTAGCAAGGGCCTATCTCCTACTGTGAAGGCAAGCGCATGGGGCGCTGACGTCCACTTTTCCGTAGAGCATATTGCCCCGCAGGCCAGCAAAGCTAACGGTTGGAGCGAAGACCTGTACGAAGATCCACAAACTGTCGACAGGCTTGGCAATCTGACTCTCTTGCCGTCGGCGGCAAACAGCTACGTGGGCAAGCGTCCTTGGTTGCAAAAGCGCCTTGTGTACAAGTATTTTTGCTCCGAGACGCCAGCTGAAGCAGACGCAACCTATAACTCATTTGCTACAGCTGGCCTGACAGTTAGCGCAAGCGGCGAAGCTGTGTTGGGAAAAGCGACCTACATGCCGATGTGCAAAGCGCTCAGCCGTTTTCAAAACGACTGGGGAATTGATATAGTAGATCGGCGATCAACTCGCATAGCTGAGCTTGCTTATGAACGCATAGTCGGTTGGCTGAAGCCTTAGCTATTTGTGACACACAACGCAGCCGGCAGAAGCCTCGTCGATGCCGTAGTAGTCATCAACGGTTAGGGTTTTCTCGCCAGCCAAAGGATTGACGCGACGACGAGCTAGGAGGCGCGCCCGCCGTTGCTCAAACTCCCGTTCGACGGCGTCAACGCGCTCGGGCTGCTCCAGATCAATAAGGCTTTCGCCCTGACTCCACGTAAAGGGTGAGCCGTGCTCTATTGCTGTCTTCTCATATCGTTTAGCATCCTCATAAGCGTCGGGATGTTCTCGCTTCAGTCTTACCCATTCGATCTTTTGCTGGAAGAAGCAAAATGTGCAGCCAGAACGCGTTCGCCATTGATAATACTCTGGCTCGCCAACGCCGGCGCTGTCGAGTAAATCGATAACACCCGCGCGATCGATTCCGGCTTCGCGGAGCGGAAAGTGAACTACCATGTTTCCGTTTGTTGACTGGTAGCCCTCACGGCTCGGTTCATCGGCTCGGATCGCAACGTAGGAGTGAACGACAACGCCGGCCTCGAGGTCATCCTTAAGCCAATGCTCTAAAGGACGCAATTTGAGCTGACGCGTACACCATCGAGTGCGAGGGGATGGAAGAAAGTGCTTGTATTCTTTAAGCCAGAAATCAAAATCGCGATCAGGATTCAACCGCGTGATCGGGCGGCCAAGAAAACCCTCAAGACGATCGAGGAATACATAGACCTCTGCCAACTCCTTGCCGGTATCCGTAAAGAAGTACTCCAAATCTAGATCGGGACGTGTTTGACGCATATGAACAGCCAAGGCGGCACTGTCTCTGCCGCCCGAAATGCCCAGAATATGACGCTCGCGCTTTGTGCTCATATTACCTCCACCGACTCTTCGGTTGAGAGACGTTCAACGATTCTCGCCAGTGCAGCAAGCTCGACAGTCGATCGCAAATTACGTCCACGCATGCTTAGCATGAATTCGTCAGCTAATTTTTCTGCCTGCTCGAGTTCCTTATCTGTAACTTCAAACGTGTGGAAAACCGGCTGTTCTTTTGGATTTAGGCCGACCATTACCGAAATGGCCTGCGAGGTTGGCGCTCTGCCCTTCACCCCCGCAAAGGTCTCTGCTTCTCGGAAACGGCGCGAGAGCTTGGCAAGTTCGAACAGCGCCTGCTCGTGCTCTCGATCCGACCAACTACGCGGTGGCTTATGTACCAATAAGCTTGCCAAACCCTCGATGTCCCCTGCTTCGCCTTCAAAGGCACCTGCTCGCATAGCGAATGCATCTAAACGAAGGTCGGCTGTCACGCCCGCAGCTGTGACAGCCCTGCTGCCCAATCCCTCAAACGTCTCCTTATCAACGCCAAGGTGATCGGCAACAGCACACTTAAGTGTCTCAAGCATTGCTGGATATGCTGTCTCACAGGTTGCAAGTGCCTTAGCGACCGTGGCAGCGGGATCGATGTCGTCTTTTAGAATCTCAACTAGGTCGGAGAATAGCAACGCTTCCGGATCCTTGGCTCTCAAAATAGCGTCCCGTACTCTTGTAACGCCGAGCGGCAATTTCAGGGTCCTCTGGCTCCAAAGAGGAAGTGCGTGAAAGCGCTGGTAAAGTGCTGAAGCCACTGGCAGTGCTTCGGCTTCTACCTTTACCGAATCTTGTGATAGTAACGTGGCAAGTCTCAGTACGAATGCGTCGTCTTTCTTTGACCGCACAACACGGCGGAATTCAACTGCCTTAGGTTCCTGCAGCATTCGATCCACAAACACATCGTCAATCAGAGCCTCGTACAGGCCATCCACATAAACAGCAATCGTGGCACGGTGTGTGATGAGAAATGCCAAAGCCAAGATCGGCATAACACCGCGCTTCATACCATATGGACGTTTGCTCCATTTGTCGTAGAGTTCATCGAGTGCCAGCCGACGGGCGGTGGATGGTACCTTCCATGCGGAGTGGAGGCTCTTTCCAGCAGTGTCGTCATTCGGATCATGGAAGCGCCACGCTCCGGATGCATCCTGACGATGGAGACTCAATGCCCTCAAAATTGTTAGATAGAGGCCTCGTTCCGCAGGAAATCCGGTTATGCCAAGGTCGGCTTCTGTGGTCCGCTGAACCATAGCGTGCATCAAGGCGCGCAGGCCAGCCATAGCACTGCTTGATGGCCGGTCCCGGTTCAGCAATTCACTTTGGATAACAGGAGCGTCATAAAAGGCGGCGTTCGATACTACTGAAGCCACGACGCTTAGAGAACGACCGTCCAAATCTTTATCACGCTCACCAAGCTGCCACCATTTCGCTGTAGAAAATGCATCGAGCAACTCTTTCCGAACAGCATCTGTTATCATCGATCGTCGCGCCGACAGCTCGCGGCGAGCAATTCGGTCACCCTCCAACTGGGGATGAGACGCTTCTATTCGATCGACTGCATAAAGATCAGTAGCGTGTTCTCTTAACATAAAAATGTTCTTTGCAATAGCTACGGCAGCGAGAACCCCAGCATCTTCAAGTGCTTTTCCAAGGACTTGCGCTGCGTGTTCTGGCTTGGCTTCAAAAGTATAAGCATCTGGCAACAATAATATCAGTGCGCCGCTTGTACGCTGCTTTCTCTTTGATAATGCATTTGCGATCGATCTTGCCCAGTCTTCACACTCCTTCGGAACATGCTCGCCGAATTGCAAGAGTACATCAAAGGTTCGAAGTGCACCCGTCTGAAAATAATGTCGTTTTGCGGCAATTGGTCCGATACCCAGTCGACCCGGTAAATCTGTTAGGGCATCGGCTTCGAGCTTCTCACTAGCCAAGCGCATAGCTTCATCAAGATCAAAGTCACTACCGGCAAAGAGAGCGTAACCGCCCAACCGAGGCTGTTTGATCAAGATCGCTCGCGAGACTAGTTCCGATAGGGCGGCATCAACTTCGAGCGCAGAGGTAGTAGGCATACACAAACGTAGAAAATCGTCCGAAACTGCAAGACCGGAGCCATTTCGGAAGAATTCGATAAGTGCAGCGGCTTTTGTTAATCTAGCGCATAGCTCATTTCGAAGTGCAGCACGTTCGATGGCTTCCATGGCGAGCGTCATTCGCGCGCCATCTGGGCCAACTGACAATGCCGAGCCGAAGTTGGCAACTAGATAATCCCATAACTGATCGGGACGGAACAATGTTTCCGCTGCTCCAAGCTCGGTTGCCATCAAATGCGCTTGAAAGCCGTAGGGCTCTGCCGACGAAAGGAAGCCGAATACGCTCCGCTCGTTTTGTGCAAAACGTTGCCGAGACACCGGCCCAAGGAGAAGCGCTGTGATGGGATGAAGAGGCCACGCCTGTCGTAAAGTGTCGGCCAAACTATCGGGATCTACAGGACGGCGAGCCGCCACTGCTTCCGCCGTCTTTCGGGCCAAATCATCCGCGAAAGACGGAATTTTGTCAACGGTGATAGCGCGTGCCAATAGGGCCGCGACTTCGTCTGCTTGGGCGACGAAAGGAACATTCTGAAAGCGACCCTGCACTTTCGCCCATTCGTCCCGAGCGGTGCGATTGAGCTTGCTAGCGTATTGCTCGAATGATTGGTGCAATACGCCAATGATTACGAGCTTACCGCCTGACCGGTTGGCGCGCTCAGCCAAATCTTGTAGCATATGAAGATCGCCCGCTTCGGCGATTGCATGCTCGAAGAATTTACCCAATTCATCAATGATCAGCAGAAGGCCGCCACGTCTTTTCGCTTCGGTTTCAAGCTGGGAGATCAAAGAACGATCGTCTGACTCAGCTTCCGAGCGTGTGGCCTTCGGCCAATTGAAAGCATTTGCGGCGGCCATTGCCAAGTCTTTAGCGAGATTAGCTCGCCGGCCTGTCAAAGCCAGAACGGCCCAATTTCCATCTTCTTCGGTAAAGGCACGACCGAATTGTGAGGTAAGTTCCGGGCCAGCGATCGTGCGAGCGATAACACGTTGCTCAGGCGCCCCTGCCACTAGATTGGCAACAAGAAGTGCGGCGCACGATTTGCCACCGCCATACGGGCCAGTCCAAGTGAATGCCCGCTGTCCGCCGTCATAGATACTGGCAACCATAGTCTCCAGCGACTTTCTAACGCTCGGCTGAAGGACATATCCAGTCAAAGGCGGGGTGCCTGACAAGTCGGAATCGAGGCGAGCGGACAGAGCGAACCGGCGCTCGACACGAACAACATCCGCAAGTGTCTTCATGCGACCCTCCGGTAGGGGTAGCTATTGGTGATAAGCGCCACTTCATCTATTGTTGAAAGTTGACGGGCCAAAGAGACCTGACGGAGTCCGGCGGTGTCTGTCCACACAATGGCGCCACTCGTCGCTTCGCCGATCTTAGCCAAGCGCGCCATTACACTGTCCTCATCAAGCTTAAAGACTTGGCCGGGCGAGCCAGCGCCGTAACTCGCCTGTTCCGCCGACAGCGTTGGAGCATTAGGGTGCCATCGCTCCCAGAATCGCTTGAGTACCAGCGCAAAGACGCCATTCTGAAGGCTGGGTTTTGGACCCCGCACAAATTCAAACTGTCCCGAAAGTCGAGATTCGCGAATTAGGGCAAGTTCGGCCAACAAAGGCTCGGCCGCATCTTCTCCGAGATCGCCGTGGCGTGGGGCATAACTGCGAAGGAAGACCTCAACGTCTCGCTTTACGGTTTCTACCGTCCCACGCGCGCCGCACCGTCGCAAGATCATAGATCGCCTCTACCAGAAGTCCGCGATCGAAAATTGATTGGTTCAACATGCTGAACGCGAAGAAAAAAGTTGTCGACAGTTCGGGTGTCGCCGCTAAGGCTGCATGAACAAGCCATAGCGTGCTCGGATCCTCCAAGAAGGGATCCAATCCTCTCTCGTTGTCCAAAAGCAACCAAGCCATGGAAGTTGGGACCATAACACCTTCCCTGTCCTCCAATATGCCGGCCGCATATGCCCAATGACGCATAGACAGCGCCATGTTTTTCCCGACACCAAATTGAGCGATCGCTGACTGTTCTTGAAATGTTCTACGTTCTGCGCCATAATACGCAACGGCGTCGAATGCCTTCTTCAGCCACAAGAGACGAAGCGGGAAAGTTTCGTGACCTGCGAATTGCAGGCGCAGGTCGGGATCATTGAGGGCATCTTTCATGCCGCTACCTTACTGGAGGAGCTGTCCAGTGCGCAAGACCTATTTTTTGCACGCTTCCGCAATCGCATTCACCGCGTAATCAATTTCTGCGATGCTATTGTATCTTCCGCAATATATACGGACAGTTTCATCAATCTCAGATTTCGATAAACCAATTGATGAAAGAACATATGATGGCTGTATTTGCCCACTTGAGCATGCGGATCCTTCCGAGATGCAAACGTCATTAGAAATAACATTGACAAAGGAGGCGGAATCTATGCCATCAAAGCCTAAGCTCAAACTTCCCGGCAACTGATTCAAATTTTCAACATTTCTCCTGAAGCGAACCTGATGCGCCTCCAGTCCTGCGACTAAGCGATCTGCTAGTGTACGGCAATGGACTTCGTCCTGTCCCAATCTTCCAACTGCAAGTTTGGCCGCAGCACCAAAGCCCGCAATCAACGGAGTCGGCAAAGTTCCCGGACGGAGACCAGCCTCCTGCCCGCCTCCATAAAAAAGGGGTCTAGGCCGGTATTGAGCGGCTGCAGATACAAAAAGGGCGCCGATACCCATCGGGCCATAGAGCTTATGAGATGACACGCTTGCGTAGTCGTAATCAGCAAATTCAACCGGCAACTTTCCGGCGATTTGGGCTGCGTCAACATGAATCATGGCGCCCACAGTGCGGATAATCGGTAATAACGCAGCAATTGGCTGGACAGTCCCGATCTCATTGTTCGCTGCCATAACGGAAACGAGGAGTGTTCGCTCTGATAGCATTTGTTCAAAGGTTGAGACATCGATTAGTCCGTCGCGCCTGACCGGACAAACATGAATGCTGAAACCCCGCGCCTTAAGGCTTTTTGCGGCGCTGAATACGCTCTTGTGTTCAATGGCGGAAATAATGAGTTCCCGACGCGGGTCATGCGCGGCTTCGGCTGCTGCGGCCACACCTAGAATGGCGATGTTGTTGGATTCTGTCGCCCCGGAGGTGAACACAAACTCCTGCGGTGATGCACCAAATAAGGTTGCGAGATTGGCGCGTGCCTCTTCTACTGAGGCAGCGGCAGCAATTCCACGGCGGTGAGGAGAATTGGGGTTGGCCGCATTGCGATGCCACCAAGGGGACATTGCATCCTCTGCCTCTGGCGCAAGTGGCGTTGTAGCATGGCCGTCCAGATAAATAGGTAGATTAAAACTGCCGTCCGACATCGGAAAAAGTCCACTGGCTTCACAAAGAATCGCGCGCTTGGCTGGACGTTATAGTGACTACATCGAAGTAGGTCTGCATCAAAGGAAGTTAGTCAACGCCAAATCGGAGTCCTATCGGGACATACCCGGATGCCACTGCACAGGGCATCGAGCAATCGCTAGGTGAGGTTGGCATTGCACAATCTTTGCCGACTTCATCTGATCGCTATCAAAGAGCACCAAGCGGTTGCCTTTGGTGCAACTCAATACCGACCAATGGCTCTGAACGTTTTTATCGATGTGGAGAATGACTGCAATTGATGTCACTGCTGCCGCGTCAGCGAACCATTTTGCGGGGTCTCGGCTAAGCGGCCCTAGCCCAAGCCGGCTTGGCCGGACCAGTCGAAAGTTATGACCGATGCGGCGCATATGGCGAATTGCGGCTTTGGCGACGTAGTCGAGTTCAACGCCGTCCATTCCCTCGTGAACGAGTTCTTCCGGAGCACAGATGCGCGCAGCAGTCCTCATCATCGTGCGGACAAGGCGTAGAGTGCCTTCCGCATCATCGAAGGCTTCAGGTTTGATCTTAAGCATGGCATTGGCGATGGAGTAAAAGCCGCAATATGCGTCGAGCGATCCCTGCCGAAACGGGCGGGCGGACCGGCTTACGGCGGCCGTTTCAACGACTTCCGGGTGTTTTCCCAACGTCACTACATTGCCCTCAGTATTCGTCAGAAAGCATAATAGTCATGATCCGCGTCGTAACCGCAGGGTCGGCAGGATTGGGCGAGCTAAAGCTCTCAGAGAGATCGTAGTAATCGATCTTGAACATGATACTGGTGGTGTCGATCTCGACCTCTCCGAAGTCATGCTCGCCATAGGGGTCGTTGTCCGGAGTGAAGGCAGAGTAGCTTTTTATGGCGTCAAATAACTGTTGCCGACGCTCGTCGGAAAGCGATTGCACGCCTGCCGTGAACAGTATTCGACCACCGCTCCCATGAATGCGAAGACGATCATTCAGCTCGCTGATACGGGCGCGCTCGGGCACATCGACGGCAAAATTGTTCTTGTTTTGTTCTTCCGCAAAATTCGCTGATCGCATAGTCAGTCTCCCTCTTCACATCATTCGGATTAGCCGGCGCTGGATGTCGTGATCGCCGTCGATGTAGGCTTGTGTGGTCTCAATCGACCGGTGACCAGCAAGCTGTTGTACGTCACGGAGCGAGCCACCCGCTTTCGAGATCAAGCGCACGGCTCGTGTCACAAACGTTCGCCGTCCCGAATGAGACGAACAACCTTCCA
Source organism: Rhizobium sp. G21 (assembly GCF_014158035.1). Taxonomy (GTDB): domain Bacteria; phylum Pseudomonadota; class Alphaproteobacteria; order Rhizobiales; family Rhizobiaceae; genus Rhizobium_E. Next base: position 2,083,932 of record NZ_JACFXW010000001.1, read on the forward strand.
AATTGGCTTTGCGGCATGCTTGCGTGAACCAATTCACGATCGATTTCGGCGTCATTGGGAGTGGCGCTATAGGCTCACTCACCAATCCGTCAAATTGTGTTTCAACAGGCCCTCTTTCGCTGACAATCACCGGACCCTTCCGCATGTTCCGGCTTCTGAGTTTGGCAAGTGAGCGCTTCAGCTCGCTATGTATGGGGAGGCGGCGTGCGAGGCCGTACTTGGTGACCACACCGGGAAGCGTGATTACATTTGCCACATTGCCTCTCCCGTCCGTAACCATGGACCAGTCCAGCAATGCGATTTCGGAGGCGCGCAATCCCGCGCGGACACTCAATTGGACGATTGCCGAATTGCGAAGGGGATGCCGCGATTCAGTGGCGACCTTCAGGAGTCGCCTGATATCCGCGTCGGATAGGATTTTTGCCTGACCGCCGGCCATTTGATCCTCGGATGGGGGTGTGTTTGCACACCCATTGAATCACAGCAAAGCCATGCTCTCAAGTATAAAAAAACAACAATATCAGATATTTATGAAATTTTCCGGTCGCGGTTTTATCCGCGCCGCGAGTAACTCCTCCCCCACCGGCATAATCTCTATGAGGGCCGCGAGTTGCCCCCCGGCGGCACGGATAAACCATGACCGGAAAATAAGGAAGCACACAGGAAGTTCTCTGCAGTTCTCTCCCAAGTGAGTACTGCGTGAGTACTGGCAAAAACTCACCGAGAAATGCCTTCAGAGTGTTTCTCGTCCAAACCCCTGAATATATTTGGGAAAAATGGTGCCGCTTACGTGACTCGAACACGTGACCCCATCATTACGAATGATGTGCTCTACCGACTGAGCTAAAGCGGCCCGGCGAAGCGCCGTCATCGCCTGTTCGGGCGATGACGGGCTGATACAATCAAAGTTTCAGGAATGCAAGACGCGAGGGTCCGCTTTTCGCGGAAAAAGCGAGGGCGTCTCAGCCGCAGATCCGCGCGCGGGCGGCCTTGTATTCGCGTTCGAAGCGATCGACGAGCTCGGCGACGGGAACGACGGATTTCACCGCGCTGATGCCCTGGCCGCAGCCCCAGATCTCCTTCCAAGCCTTGGGGCCTTCTGTCGCCTTCTCGAAATCCATCTTGGAGGGCTCGGCGTCCGGCAGATGATCGGGGTCCAGGCCGACGGCGCGGACCGAGCCCTTGAGATAGTTGCCGTGGATGCCGGTAAAATAGTTGGAATAGACGATGTCGTCGGCCGCACTTTCGACGATCATCTGCTTGTAGGCGTCGACGGCGCGGGCCTCGGGCGTGGCGATGAAGGGCGAACCGATATAGGCCATGTCGGCCCCCATGGCCTGGGCGGCGAGGATGGCGCCGCCATTGGCGATCGCGCCCGACAACAGCAGAGGCCCGTCGAACCATTCGCGGATTTCCTGGACCAGCGCGAAGGGCGACAGCTTGCCGGCATGCCCTCCCGCCCCGGTCGCCACCGCGATCAGCCCATCGGCGCCCTTGCGGATGGCGGAATTGGCGTGGCGATTGTTGATCACGTCATGCAGCACCACGCCGCCATAGGAATGGATCGCCTGGTTGACCTCGGGCACCGCGCCCAGCGAGGAAATGACGATCGGAACCTTGTATTTCACGCACATCGTCAGGTCGTGTTCCAGCCGCTTGTTGGTCGTATGCACGATCTGGTTCACCGCAAAGGGCGCTGCCTTGCGGGTGGGATTGGCGGCGTCATGGGCGGCGAGCGTTTCGGTGATTTCGGCCAGCCATTCGTCGAGTTGGCTTGCGGGACGGGCGTTCAGCGCCGGAAAGGAACCGACGACGCCCGCCTTGCATTGGGCGATCACCAGCTCGGGATGGGAAATGATGAACAATGGCGAGGCGACGACCGGCAAACGGAGATTGTCGGTGAGAATGGACGGCAGGCTCATAGTCACTCCCAGGATGGACCAATTTCGCCGCCATGATAAACAAAGCCGGCGGAATTGTTCAACCTTGAATTTTCTACGGGACGGCCGCGTCGCCCTTTTTGGCTGCATTGCCGGTGTTTGCCGGGGATCGCACCCTCATGCGCGCTTGCAAGTGTGGCGGGGAATGTTTACCGAAATGCACGGTTTTTGAAACGAGCACGGGATTGAAACGACAGTGAGCGGTCTCGAACACGCTATCCGCAACGCGCTCGAACGCGCCGATCGCGCCGACCCGGAGATCCGCGCCCGGATCTATCAATCCGCACGGCACGCGCTCGACGCCGGCCTCGCCAAGCAGGAAGTCGAGGACGAGGAGGTGATCGCCCGGCAGCGCCAGCGGCTCGACGCCACGATCCAGGCGATCGAGGAGGAAGAGCGCGAAAGGCTGCGGTCCATGGCGCGGCTGGAAAAAGTGCTGATCGAGCGCGAGCCGGAGCCCGAACCGGCCGTCGCGCCGGAACCGCGTCTCGCCGCGCCGGATCGGGACGAGGATTTTTCCGTGACTGCGCCCGTTCGCGACAACGCCCATGGCGACGCGCGGACAGCCCCGAGCATCGAACTCGATCGCGGTGATCGGGCCGGCGGGGCGCGAAATGGCGCTGGATCGCTGGACGACATCGCTCCGCGCAACGACGAGGCTCTGGCGCGGCTCGTGGCGGACGATCGCCGCGCGCCCGCAGCCGCGCCGACGGCTGCGCCTATGGGTGAGATCCGAAAGACCAAAGGCGCCAGGCGCAAGTCCCGAGCCGAAAAGCCCCCAGAAAACGGCGCGGCTTCGTCTCCTTCCTCGTATCGCTGTTCGTCTATGCATGCTTTCTCGGGGCGGTCGGCTTCGGGATCTGGTGGGTCTACGCCACCGGCATGATCGATGTCGCACTCAAAGGCGAAGGCAATTTCGACCTCGTGCCCAAGGAATTGCAGACCGCCGCGCCGGCTGCGGCGCAATCCGAACCGCTCGATCCGCTGCGCCGCTTCTCCGGCGATTGGGTCAGCGTCTATAACGGCAAGGAGCCGAATGCGGTGTCGCCGCGCGGCCAGGCCCTGGTGACGCCCTTCAGCGACAGCGACGGCGAAGGCGCGACGATCGCCTCCAACGCGCCCGGCAAAGACGGCGAGGCGACGGTCGAGACACCCGAAGAGCTGTTGCAGACGCTCGCCGGCAAGACCGCGACGATCGCGTTGACCGTCAAGGCCGATGGCGATGTCCCGACGCAGATCTATGTTGAATGCGCCTTCGGCGCGATGGGCGGATGCGGTCGTCACCGCTTCACCGTCGGCAACGAGCGCAGCGACGAACTGATCCATGTGACGTTCGACGGCAAGATGGCCCCGTCCGAGGCGGGGCAGATCGTCATCAACAGCGACGTCATGGGCAAAGGCCGCAAGCTCAAGCTCTACGGCGTCCGCGTCCTGCCGGGATCCTGATTTCCCGAGCCCTCAAATAGAAAAGCGCCGGTTGCCGCCGGCGCTTCGACAGATCTTCGAGCCAGAATTGATCAGGCTTCCATCGCATAGCCCGCGCCGCGCACGGTGCGAATGACATCCGGCATGTTGGTGAGGTTCAGCGCCTTGCGCAGGCGTCCGACATGGACGTCGACGGTGCGTTCGTCGACATAGATGTCGTGGCCCCAGACGCCGTCGAGCAGTTGCGAGCGCGAAAACACCCGGCCCGGCGAAGACATGAAGAATTCCAAAAGCTTGAATTCGGTCGGCCCGAGCCGGACTTCGCGCGAGCGGCGGTGAACGCGATAGGTCTCGCGATCGAGTTCGACGTCGCCGCATTTCAGCACGGAGGAAATGGCGTTGGGCCGCACGCGGCGGAGCATGGCCTTGACGCGGGCCATCAGCTCCGGCGTGGAGAAGGGCTTGACGACATAGTCGTCGGCGCCGGTCGACAGTCCCCGCACGCGCTCGCTTTCCTCGCCGCGCGCGGTCAGCATGATCACCGGCAGACGCTCGGTTTCGGGCCGCATGCGCAGGCGGCGACACAGCTCGATGCCGGACACGCCGGGCAGCATCCAGTCGAGCAGCAGAAGATCGGGCACGCGCTCCTGAAGGCGGATGTCGGCTTCGTCGCCGCGGGCGATGACCTCCACGTCATAGCCTTCGGCTTCGAGATTGTAGCTAAGCAGGGTGCCGAGCGCTTCTTCGTCTTCGACCACCATGATACGGGGCTGCATGCGTTCTTACTCCATTCGCAAGCGAGCGGCGCCCGGCTCGACGCCGGGCGCTCAAGTCTCAGGTCACCCGGCGGGCTGCTGCACGACGGTGGCGGTGTTGTCGTCCTTGGGACGTTCGCCGACCGGCTGGGCGCCCGTGGTCATGTAGTAGATCGATTCCGCGATATTGGTCGCGTGATCGCCGATACGCTCGATGTTCTTGGCGCAGAACAACAGATGCGTGCAGGGCGTGATGTTGCGCGGATCTTCCATCATGTAAGTCAGCATCTCGCGGAAGAGCGAAGTGTACATCGCATCGATCTCCTCGTCGCGGAGACGGATGGCTTCGGCCTTTTCGGCCGACCGCGTCGCATAGACGTCGAGCACGTCCTGGAGCTGGGTCAGCGCCAGTTCGGAAAGATGCTCGATGCCGCGGGCGAGCGTGCGGGGAATGCCAGTGCTCTGCACCGCGATGACGCGCTTGGCGTTGGACTTGCCGAGATCGCCGACGCGTTCGAGATCGGAGGCGATGCGGAGCGAGCCGATGATTTCGCGCAGGTCGGCTGCGACCGGCTGGCGCTTGGCGATCATCAGCACGGCGCGTTCGCCGATCTCACGCTCGGCCTCGTCCATCACCACGTCCTGGGAGATGACGCGCTGGGCCAACGCCGCATCGGCGTTGACCAGGGCGCGGACGGCGTCGGACACCATCTGTTCGGCCATGCCGCCCATTTCCGCGATGCGGCGGGCGAGATATTTCAGCTCTTCGTCGAAGACGGAGTAGATATGGGATGCGCCCATGAATTTTTCCTCCAGCCGGCTATGCCAGCGTCACAAGTATCAGCCGAAGCGGCCCATGATGTAATCCTGGGTGCGCTGGTCATCCGGATTGGTGAAGATCTTGTCCGTATCGTTCTCCTCGACCAGATAGCCGAGATGGAACATGGCGGTGCGTTGCGACACGCGGGCGGCCTGCTGCATCGAGTGCGTCACGATCACGATGGTGAAGTTCTCGCGCAGTTCGTGGATCAGCTCCTCGACCTTGGCGGTGGCGATCGGGTCGAGCGCCGAGCAGGGCTCGTCCATCAGGATGACTTCCGGGCTGACGGCGACGGCGCGGGCGATGCAGAGACGCTGCTGCTGGCCGCCCGACAGGCCCGTGCCGGCTTCCAGCAGGCGATCCTTGACTTCGGTCCACAGGCCGGCGCGCTGCAGGCTCTGTTCGACGATCGTGTCGAGCTGCTGCTTGGTGCGGGCCAGGCCGTGGATGCGCGGGCCGTAGGCGACGTTTTCATAGATCGACTTCGGGAAGGGGTTCGGCTTCTGGAACACCATGCCGACGCGGGCGCGCAGCTCGACCACGTCGAGATGCGGGGCGTAGACGTCCTGACCGTCGAGCGTGATCTTGCCGGTGACGCGGCAACCGTCGATCGTGTCGTTCATGCGGTTGAGCGAACGCAGGAAGGTGGACTTGCCGCAACCGGAAGGGCCGATCAGCGCCGTCACCGTATTCTTGCGGATGTTGAGGTTGACGTCGAACAGGGCCCGCTTCTCGCCGTAATAGACGGAAACATCCTTACCGATCATCTTGAGGTCAGGCGTATCGCTCATCGGTTTTACCAGCGCTTTTTCAACTTCGATATCTGTCAGCATATTCATGGTCTCGGCTCCTCACCAGCGGCGTTCAAAGCGCCGACGCAACAGAATTGCGCCCAGATTCATCAGGATCAGGAAGATCAGCAGGATGATGATCGCCCCGGAGGTGCGCTCCACGAAGGCGCGCTCGGCTTCATTGGCCCACATATAAATCTGCACCGGCAGAGCCGTCGCGGGATCGAAGGGGTGGCGGGGAAATCCACCACGAAGGCGACCATGCCGATCAAGAGCAGCGGCGCAGTTTCGCCGAGCGCGTTGGCCAGGCCGATGATGGTGCCGGTCAGGATGCCGGGCATGGCGAGCGGCAGGACGTGATGGAACACGGTCTGCATCTTGGAGGCGCCGAGGCCGAGCGCCGCGGCGCGGATGGACGGCGGCACCGCCTTCAGCGCGGCGCGCGTGGCAATGATGATGGTCGGCAGTGTCATTAGCGCCAGCACCAGGCCGCCGACGACCGAAGCCGAACGCGGCATGCCGAGCATGTTGATGAAGATGGCCAGGCCGAGCAGACCGTAGACGATCGACGGCACGGCGGCGAGATTGTTGATGTTGACCTCGATGAGGTCTGTCCAGCGATTCTTAGGCGCGAATTCCTCGAGATAGATCGAGGCGGCGACGCCGATGGGCAGCGCCAGCGCCAGCACGATCACCATGGTGAAGATCGAGCCGATGATCGCCACGCCGAGACCGGCGGCCTCGGGACGCGAGGAGGCGCCCGTGGTGAAGAAATCGGGATTGAACTTCAGCTGCATAGCGCCGTCGGCCTTCAGCTTGTCCATGATGGCGATCTGGCTGTCCTTCACCTTGCGGTCGGCTTCCGGCACCGTCAGATCGATCTGGCCCTTATAGGCGGAGTCGATATCGGCGGCGGCGAGGAAGGTGACCGGCACGGTCTTGCCGATGACCTGCGGATTGGCGGCGACGACGTCGCGAAGCTGCACGCGCACGCTGTCGGACACCAGCGCCTTGATCGCCGACATCGCCTTGCGATCGGTCGTATCGACGCCTGCGACCTTGGCGACCGCATTGCGGGCGAGCAAGGGATAATTGGCCGTCACCAGAACCTGCGGATTCGTCGCGCGCTCATTGCTCGGGTCGATGACCTTTTCGGAGAATTCGACCGGCACGGTGATCATGGTCTGGAAGAAGGATGTATAGCCCTTCGACACGATGCTGACCAGCAGCATGACCAGGAAGAACAGGCCGAGCGAGATGGCGATGACGCCGTAGGCGCGGAAGCGGGCTTCGGCTGCGCGGCGCTTCTTGATGCCGATGTCGCGCGGGCCGGAGGCGACGGCGGCGCTGGCGCCGCCCTGGGTCAGGATCGCGTCGGTCATTCGTACTGCTCCCGGTATTTGCGCACGATGTAGAGCGCGTAGACATTGAGCGCCAGCGTCAGCACGAACAGCGTGATGCCGAGCGCGAAGGCCACCAGCGTCTGCGGCGAGGTGAATTCGAGGTCGCCCGTCAGCTGGTTGACGATCTTGACGGTGATGGTGGTCATCGGCTGGAAGGGCGAGAACTGCAGGTTGGCGGCGACGCCTGCGGCCAGCACCACAATCATGGTTTCACCGATGGCGCGGGAAGAGGTCAGCAGCAGGGCGCCGACGATGCCCGGCAGCGCCGCCGGCAGGATGACCTTCTTCATCGTCTCGGAACGGGTGGCGCCGAGGCCGAGCGAACCGTCGCGCATGGCGCGGGGCACGGCGGTGATGATGTCGTCGGACAACGAGGAGACGAAGGGGATGAGGCGGATGCTCATCACGAAACCCGCGGTCAGCACGCTCTGCGCCTCGATGAACGGCACGTCATTGCCGGTCAGCGCGCCCCACAGGGCGGCCGAGAAGTCGCGCAGGCCGGGACCCACCGACACCAGCGCGAAGAAGCCGTAGACGATGGTCGGGATGCCGGCCAGGATTTCCAACAGCGGCTTGACGGTGGAGCGCACCCGGTTGGACGCATATTCCGCCATGTAGATGGCGGCGAAGAGGCCGATCGGCACGGCGATCAGCATGGCGACCAGCGCGATGTAGAGCGTGCCGAGCAGCAGCGGGATCAGGCCGAACTGGCCGGCGGAATTGGCGTCGCCGGCGGCGGAGAAGCGCGGATCCCACACGGTGCCGAAGAAGAAATCCATCGGCGGCACGACGGTGAAGAAGTGGATGGTCTCGGTGATCAGCGAGCCGATGATGCCGAAGGTCGTCAGGATGGCGATCATCGACGACAGGATCAACGCGCCCAACACCACCATTTCGACCTGGTTGCGCGCGCGGAAGGCCAGCGACACGCGAGACAGGAAAAAAGCGGCGCCGGCGACCGAGGCGAGAATGGCGAGAAGCCCGACGATCGTCGCAGTCCGGCCGGCCGAAGCCCCATAGGCATAGGCCGCGTCGATCATGTAGGGCTGCGGAGCCTGGGCGAGCGGAACGCCCTTGGAGCCGAGGATCTGCTTGGCGCTGTCGATATTCGCGGTGATCTGCGCGGCTTCCTCGGGCGTCAGGCGCGACAGGCCGCCGGCGATGCCGGTGATCATGTGATACACGACATTCTGTTCCGGGGCCGTCAGGGCCTGAACGTCGGACGGCAAGGCGGCGTAAGTGGAGCGCTCGACGATATTGCCGCCGATCACGACGCCTGCGACATAAATCAACAAAGCCGGCAAAATAGCGAAAATCGCGGCATGGGCGCCGAAATAGCCCGGCCGCGAGTGCAATTTGGATTCATCACCCGCAGCAATGGTCAGCGCGCGGGACCTGCCCAGAAAATACGCGGCTGCACCGATGAGCAGGATGATCAGGAGAGTTAAGGCGCTACCCATTGTCATTCCTAACCGAGTTCAGGGCCTTATGCCCCCGTGACTTCAGGCGGAACGACCGGCGGCTTTCGCCGCCGGTCGAAACTCGATTACATGTTCTTCCATTCCTTGACGATGGCGCGAACGGCTTCGCGCTCGGCGTCCGGAGCCGGGATCAGGCCGTATTCGGCGAGCGGCGAGTCCGGGCCGATCATCTGGTCGGAGGTGAAGAATTCGACATATTCCTTCAGGCCCGGGACGGAGTCGAGGTGAGCCTTCTTCACGTAGAAGAACAGCGGACGCGACACCGGATATTCGCCCTTGGCGACGGTTTCGACGGTCGGCTGAACGCCGTTGATCGTGGAAACCTTCAGCTTGTCGGCGTTGTTTTCATAGAAGGACAGGCCGAACACGCCGACGGCGGTCTTGTTGGCGTCGATGCGGGCCAACGTTTCGGTGTAGTCGCCGTCGATGTCGACGGCCTTGCCATCCTTACGAACGGCCTTGCACTTCTTCTCGGCGTCCTTTTCGTCCATGCCGCCCTTCACCATCGCTTCGAGAGCGCCGGCTTCCTTGCAGCCTGCGATCAGAACCTTCTCTTCGAAGACTTCGCGGGTGCCGTGCTTTTCGCCGGGGATGAAAGCCTGAACGGCGGCGTCGGAGAAGGAGGCGTTGACCTGCTTCCACGTGGTGTTCGTGTTGGCGGCCAGCTTGCCGTCGACCGGAATTTCAGCGGCGAGAGCGAGGTAGACGTCCTTGGGGGTCAGGGGCATGTCGGCGGCCGACTTGTCGGTGGCGAAGACGATGCCGTCATAACCGATGCGAACTTCGGTGATGTCCTTGACGCCGTTGGCGGCGCAGGTCTCGATTTCGGACTTCTTGATCGCGCGCGACGCGTTGGCGATGTCGATGGTCTCCGGGCCGGCGCCCTTGCAGAATTCCTTCAGGCCTGCGGAGGAACCGCCGGACTCGACGACCGGAGCCTTGAAGTCGGGATAGGTTTCGGCGAAGTTTTCAGCGACGATCTTCGCATAGGGAAGAACGGTCGAAGAGCCGGCGACGTGGATCTGGTCGGCGGCGAAAGACGCGCCTGCGAAAGCGACGGAGGCGACCAGCGCCGCCATGGTGGTGTGTGCGAGTTTCATAGTGGTTCTCCCGTTCGGGCTTGATGGATCGCGCCTGGCGCGGCGCCCTCGGCCTTTTCGTGTCCGGCCGAGTTCTGATTAGACCCCGGACACCACCGCTTTTATGTCAATTCGGTGAAAGATTTATGACAGCGCAACCCACTGTAAAACAATGATAATATCGACCCCGGGCGTCAACGCTCCGGCTATTGTGTCAAAAGCGCACGGTAAAGGCGCTGCCTTTGCCCAATTCCGACTTGATCACCAGGCGGGCGCGATGGCGGGTGAGAATATGCTTGACGATCGCCAATCCCAGACCCGTGCCTTTTTTGGAGCGACTGCTTTCGACATTGGCGCGGTAGAAGCGCTCCGTCAGGCGCGGCACATGCTCTTCGGCGATGCCGGGCCCATAGTCGGCCACCGTGACATGGGCCGCCTGCCCCTTGGCCGCCGGCTCCAGCTTGATATCGACGGCCTTGCCTTCCTGTCCGTATTTGCAGGCGTTTTCGATGAGGTTCTCGAACACCTGGGTGAGTTCGTCTCGATCGCCCATCACCAGCACGGGCTCCTCGGGAAGATGGAGCCTGATCTCGACTCCGAGATCGCCGGCCAGCGGCGCCAGAGCATCGGCCACCGAGCCCAAAAGCGGAACCAGATCCACCTCGTCGCCGGGAGCCAGCCGGGCCTTGAGCTCCAGCCGGGACAGCGACATGAGATCGTCGACCAGCCGGCTCATGCGGGTCACCTGCTCGAGCATGATGTTGAGGAAGCGCTCCTGCGCCTTGACGTCGTTCTTGGCGGGGCCGAGCAGCGTTTCGATGAAGCCGCGCAGCGAGGCGAGCGGCGTGCGCAATTCATGCGAGGCGTTGGCGACGAAATCGGAACGCATGCGGTCGATGCGGCGCGCCTCGGAGATATCGCGGAAGATCAAGACGTAGAAGGCTCCCGCGCCGTCGATCGGTTCGGCCCGGACCATGCGCACGAGATACACGCTTTCGGACGGCACGGTCGCGGCGAATTCCACTTGCCCGTTGCGGCCGCTCGCCAGTGCATCGCGGATCATGTCGGCCACGACCGGCATCCGCACTTTCACCGAAATATGCTGCCCCGGATCGACGGGGCCGAAAATATGCTGGGCGGAAGGGTTCTGGTAGAGGACGTTGGCCTTGAGATCGAGAACATAGACGGGGCTGTCGAAACCGGCGAAGGCGGCCTTGACCTCACGGAGCGGATCGATGGCGGCCGGCGTTTCGTCCGCCGCCGGCGCGGGCGCCGGGACGGGAGCGCGCGCGGCCAGGCTCGGCAAGACGGCGAGCGTCATCACGGCGACCGCCACCCAGGAATTTGTTCCGGCCGCAATCAGCGCCGCAACGCCGGCGGCGGCCATCAACAGACTGAAAAAGTGGCGCGCCATCCATTCTCTCACCGCTTTTCCCACCTGTCTTGCCATGCCGTGATCTCATCCTCCCGAGGCGGTGCATTGCGTCGAACCGACGACCGCATGCATCATGCGCGTCGCCGCCGCGTCGAGCGCTGACCAGAATCGCCACCTGGCTTAGAGCCGGTCTCCCTTCCTAACGCTGGATTGTGACAGGTTTTTTCATGGCGAACTTGAAATCGCAAGTCGCTTATGTCCAGTTTGATATTTCAGGCGCTTTGCATGGAGGAAGCCGCATGGCCGAAGACGAAGTACATACGCCCGTCCCGCTCGATATAGGCGGGGAAAGACGCGTATTCGATATCGAAAACCCGACTTTGCCCGATTGGATCGAGGCGGAAGCGCTATCGTCGGGCGGCTATCCCTACAAGAAGAAGCTGGACGAGGTCGAATACGCCAAGACGCTCGAGGAGTTGCAGGAGGAACTGGTCAAGGTTCAGTTCTGGCAGCAGGACACGGGCGCCCGGGTGAGCTGCCTGTTCGAAGGCCGCGACGCCGCCGGCAAAGGCGGCGCGATCCAGGCGCTGATGTCCTATATGAACCCCCGCAATGCGCGCGTGGTGGCGCTGACCAAGCCGACCGAGACCGAAAAAGGCCAGTGGTATTTCCAGCGCTACATTTCGACGTTCCCGACCCGCGGTGAATTCGTGAATTTCGACCGCTCCTGGTACAATCGCGCCGGCGTCGAGCCGGTCATGGGCTTCTGCTCGCCTGAAGACTACGAGCATTTTCTCGAAAGCGCGCCGCGGCTCGAAAAGTTGATCACCGGCGACGGCATCCATTTCTTCAAATTCTACATCGACATCGGCCGAGAGATGCAGCTCAAGCGCTTCCACGACCGCCGGCACAGCAAGCTGAAATGCTGGAAACTGTCGCCGATGGATATCGCCGCGCTGAGCAAATGGGACGATTACACGCAAAAGCGCGATCGCATGCTCAAGGAGACGCATACCGATCACGCGCCATGGACGGTGGTGCGCGGCAACGACAAGCGGCGGGCGCGGCTCAACATCATCCGCTCGGTGCTGGGCGCGCTCGATTACAAAGGCAAGGACAAGAAGGCGATCGGCGAGATCGACGACAAGATTCTCGGCGGCCCCAAGATCCTGAAGTGACGGCGGCCCGAAACGACGAAAGCGGCCCCCGGGCCGCTTTCTCATATCTGTCTCCGCCCTATCCGTTCAGCGAACGCGGCGACGCTCCGCAGAAGGCTGGTAAGCCAGCCGCTGGTGGAAGGTGCAGTAGGGTGAGGTGTCCGGGGAGTCGTTGCCGCAGAAGCAGAAGTCTTCCTTCAGCGGATCGCCGAGCGGCCATTTGCAGGTCCGCTCGGTGAGACGGATGAGCGGCACGCGACGGAAGATCGGCACGACCACATTGTCCGACGAGGTCTCGACGACCTCCATCGCATCCATTTCGACTTCTTCCTTCAGCATGGTCGCGCCGGCGGGGCGCGCCACGGTGCGGGTGACCGGACGTTGCTGCGCGAAGGTGGCCTGCGCAGGACGCGCCGCCGTCGGCTGCGCGGCAGCCGGACGCTTGGGAGCGCGCGACGGAGCGGCGCCGCCCGACTTGGCGCGACCGGGCAGATTGAGACGGTGAACCTTGCCGATGACCGCATTGCGGCTGACGCCGCCCAACTGGGCTGCGATCTGGCTGGCGCTCAGTCCTTCGGACCAAAGCTTTTTCAGCCTCTCGACGCGTTCGTCAGTCCAGTTTACGCTATTTTCCATTGGGGCGTTCCTTCTGCGGAATCCCTCACCGAGGCCCGGCGTCGCCGAAGCTCGAAACGCTCTACATTTCCGGTGACTAGTTCCGCCGCATGCAGGTCTAGTAATCTGTTCTTAAGGTAGTGACCCGGTGACTCCGTGACAAGGCCATGGCGATTCCGGGGGAATCGTTTTTCGAGTTATCCCCAAGATTGATTTGTCAATCAGATTCGCGATGGCCCGTTTCGAGACGTTCCGGCGCCGTTCGGCGCCGCTCCGATCTCTCCCAATTGAGGGTTTTTGTTGACGGAACCACGGGAAATGTGCAATTTGCCCGCGCCGCCCTATAGGGCGGCATTTTTCGTTTTCGCTTGTGGAAAACACGAGCGCCGCCTGCCTGAAACATGACGGAAGGATGACTGCCATGGCCGCTACCTCGCCCCTTTACGAGACATACGCCCGCGCGCCCCTCCGTTTCGAGCGAGGCGAAGGCGTCTGGCTGATCACCGAAGGCGGCGAGCGCTATCTCGATTTCGCCGCAGGCGTCGCGGTCAACGTGCTCGGCCATAGCCATCCGCATCTGGTCGAGGCGTTGAAGGCCCAGGCCGAGAAATTGTGGCATACCTCCAATCTCTACCAGGCCCCGGGGCAGGAAAAGCTCGGCGAGCGCTTGATCGAGAACACCTTCGCCGACAAGGTGTTCTTCACCAATTCCGGCGCCGAAGCGTTGGAATGCGCGATCAAGACGGCGCGCCGCTATCACTATTCAAAGGGACAGCCCGACCGCTACCACATCATCACCTTCGAAGGCGCCTTCCATGGCCGCACCATCGCGACCATCGCCGCCGGCGGCCAGCAGAAATATATCGACGGCTTCGGCCCCAAGGCGCCCGGCTTCGACCAAGTCCCCTTCGAGGATCTCGACGCCGTCAAGGCCGCGATCACCGACGCCACCGCCGGCATTCTGCTCGAGCCCGTGCAGGGCGAAGGCGGCCTTCGCACCTTCTCGCCGGAATTCCTCAAAGAGATACGCGCGCTGTGCGACGAGCACGGCATCCTGCTGATCTTCGACGAAGTGCAATGCGGCGTGGGGCGCACCGGCACGCTGTTCGCCTATATGCAGATGGGCGTGACGCCCGACATCATGGCGGTCGCCAAGGGCATCGGCGGCGGCTTTCCGATGGGCGCCTGCCTGGCTACCGCGGACGCCGCGTCCGGCATGGTCGCCGGCACGCATGGTTCCACCTATGGCGGCAATCCGCTCGCCATGGCGGTCGGCAACGCCGTGCTCGACGTCGTGCTGTCGGACGGTTTCCTGCAGCATGTGAAAGATCTCGGCCTACAGTTTCGCCAGGGGCTCGAAGGGCTGAAGGACCGTTTCCCCGACGTGATCGAAGAGATCCGCGGCCGCGGGCTGATGATCGGCGTCAAGGCCAAGGTTCCCGCCGCTGATCTTCTGCAGGCGCTTCGGTCCGAACATGTGCTGACGGTGATGGCGGGCGACAATGTCGTGCGCGTGTTGCCGCCGCTGATCACCACGGCGGAGGAAGCCCGCGAGGGCCTGGCGCGGCTGGAAAAGGCTGCCGAGACGCTGCGCGCGGAAAAGCTGTGATGAGGCTTGGTCGCCTCCCGCTTTCCCGCTAGTCTCTCACTTCAGCAGTCCAAGGAACTTATGATGACGTCCCATCGGCATTTTCTCGATCTTTCCGCAGTGTCCGCCGACGATCTCCGGCATATCCTCGACGACGCCAAGACCCGCAAGGCTTCGACGCGCGACGGCACGGCCGGCAAGCCGCTGGCCGGCAAGATGCTGGCGATGATCTTCGAGAAGCCGTCCACCCGCACCCGCGTGTCCTTCGATGTCGGCATGCGCCAGCTCGGCGGCGAAACGCTGTTTCTGTCGGGCACCGAAATGCAACTCGGCCGCGCCGAAACGATCGGCGACACCGCCAAGGTGCTGTCGCGCTATGTCGACGCCATCATGATCCGCACCACGGATCACAACCGGCTGCTCGAACTCGCCGAGCACGCCACGGTGCCCGTCATCAACGGCCTGACCGACGCGACGCATCCCTGCCAGATCATGGCCGACATCCTCACTTACGAAGAGCATCGCGGCTCCGTGAAGGGCAAGACGATCGCCTGGACGGGCGACGGCAACAATGTGCTGCATTCGCTCGTCGAGGGCTCGGCCCGCTTCGGCTACCGCATGAACATGGCCGTTCCGCTCGGCTCGGAGCCCGACGACAAATATCTCAACTGGGCGCGCAACAACGGCGGCGAGATCATGCTCTGCCATGACGCCGACCGGGCCGTGGACGGCGTCGACTGCGTGGTCACCGACACCTGGGTGTCGATGAACCAGGAGCACAAGGCGCGCGGCCACAATGTCTTCATGCCGTTCCAGGTCAATGCCGAGCTGATGAAGAAGGCCGATCCCAAGGCGCTGTTCATGCATTGCCTGCCGGCCCATCGCGGCGAAGAGGTGACCGACGAGGTGATCGACGGGCCGCAGTCGGTGGTGTTCGACGAAGCCGAAAACCGCCTTCATGCGCAGAAGTCGGTCCTGGCCTGGTGCCTCGGCGCCATCTGAACACCTTGAATCGGCCTGGTGATCGCCTATTTACCTCCCTTCAAACGAAGGGCATGACATCGCATGCCGCAAGACCGAGACCATCATGACAGTGGACATTACCAATCCCGGGGCCACGCCCCTTCGCCGGCGATGACCGGGTCGTGCCGTTCCAGGTGGAAGGGCTCGATGTGCGCGGCCGCGCCGTCACGCTCGGCCCGCTGACCGACGCCATCCTGTCGCGCCACAATTACCCCGCCCCCGTCGCCCGGCTTCTCTCCGAGACGATCGCGCTGACGGTGCTGCTCGGCACCTCGCTGAAATTCGAGGGCAAGCTGATCGTGCAGACCCAGACGGACGGACCGGTGAATTTCCTCGTTGCGGATTTCGCCGCGCCCGACGCCGTGCGCGCCTATGCCCGCTTCGACGACGACGCGCTCGCCGCAGCCGTCAAGGCCGGGCAGACGGAACCGCATCAATTGTTGGGCAAGGGCGTGCTCGCCTTCACCATCGATCAGGGTGAGCACACGCAGCGCTATCAGGGCATCGTGGCTCTGGACGGCGAAACGCTGGAGGAAGCGGCTGCCGCCTATTTCCGCCAGTCCGAGCAGATCCCGACCAAGGTGAAGCTCGCCTCAGCCGAACTGTTCGATCGCGACGCCGACGGAAAGATGCGCCACAGCTATCGCGCCGGCGGTCTCGTCGTGCAGTTCCTGCCCGAAGCGCCCGAGCGCATGCGGCAACGCGATCTTCATGGCGGCGACGGCGACAACGGCCATGACTTCGAGGAAGACGACACCTGGTCGGAAGCCCAGATGCTGGCCTCCACGGCCGGGCCCGAAGAATTGACGGACCCCGATCTCGGCGTCGAGCGGCTGTTGTTCCGGCTGTTTCACGAACGCGGCGTGCGCGTCTACGACGCCCAACCGGTGTTTGACCGTTGCAGCTGTTCGGAAGACAAGATCCGCGGCGTGCTGCAGGGGTTTACGGCCGAAGAGATCGCCTCGACCATCGAGGACGGCGAGATCCAGGTGACCTGCGAATTCTGCTCGACGCGCTATCGTTTCAAGCAGGAAGAGTTCATCGTCCCCAATTGATCAGGAACGCGCGTCGCGAAACAAGGCGCGCGTTTTTCGTGACGTCGAGGTTCAGTTCAGCGTGCGCTGCAGGCCCGGCGCATCCAATGAGAAGGCCGGAATGGCCACGTCGAACATTTCGCCCGTATCCGCCAGCATCTGGTAGTGGCCGAACATCATCCCCGAGGGCGTGTCGAGCGGGCAGCCGGAATTATATTCATAGGTGTCGCCCGGACCGAGCACGGGCTGTTCGCCGACCACGCCGGGACCGGTGACCTCGTCGATCTGGCCGTTTTCGTCGGTGATGTGCCAGTATCTGTTCATCAACTTGACGCCCGTCGCCGAGTTGTTGGCGATGACGATCCTGTAACCCCAAACATAACGGCTGTCGGCCGGATCCGATTGCTCGGCCAGATAATAAGGCTCGACAGTGACTTCAATGCCCCTGGTCGTCGCTTGATACATACCGCTCATCCGAGTTCTGCAAATTTCATGGTATAAATTTCCTAACGTCTTTGTCCGGCAAAGGTCAATATTCGGTGGGGCCATCTCGGCCCCGTCCATTACGAATGCAGAGAAATGCGGCAAATTCAGGCGGTTGGCAATTCGGAAACGCCGCCATGGGCCGCCGACCAGGACAAGGGGTCGTTGAGGAAGGTTTCGACGGAAGCGAGTGTGTCTTTATCGAACAGGTCCTGCTCCCGCGCCGCCGCCAGCACGTCCCGCCAGGTGGCGATATGGTGCAGTTGCACGCCGCCATTGGAAAAGCGGGCTTCGGCCTCCCCGAAGATGCCGTAGAAGAACAGCGCCATGCCGTGATCGACCACGCCGCCCGCCTTGCGCACCGCCTCGATGAAGGTGAACATCGAGCCCCCGGCGGTGGTCAGATCCTCAATCACCAGCACGCGCGCGCCGGGCTTCATCTCGCCCTCGATCTGCGATGTGCGGCCATGGCCCTTGGGCTGCTTGCGGACATAGATCATCGGCAGCGACAGCCGGTCGGCGAGGAGGGCCGCGAAGGGAATGCCCGCCGTCTCGCCGCCCGCGATGCAATCGAAGGCCTCGAAGCCGGCCTCGGCGGTGATCGTCCGCGGCGAAATCCATGATCGCCGAGCGGATGCGCGGATAGGAGAGAAGCTTGCGACAATCGATATAGACCGGGCTGCGCATGCCCGAAGCGAGCTTGTAAGGATCGTCCGCCCGGAAATGCACCGCCTTGATTTCCCAGAGCATCCGCGCCATCAGGCGGGCATTGACGGACTTGTCGTTGAAGGCGTTGGAAAACATCGGCGGACTCCTGCGCGGGTGGACTGATCGCGCTTAGCAGGAACGACGGCGCGATGGAAGCCGAACCGGGTCAATCTACGGCAAAGGCCGCCTCGATCCAGTCGGAGAAGGCGCGCGCGGCGGGAGACGGTGCTCCGAAAGACCGCGCAACGAGGAAGTAGCACCCGCAATCGACTTCGGCGCCGAACGGCGCGACGAGTGCGCCCGAGGCCAGTTCGCCGTCGATCATCCGGGGATCGAAGAGCGCCGCGCCATGACCGCGCAGCGCCGCCTGAAGCGCCAGGCCGCCATCTGCAAACACCGTGCCCTTCTCCGCCGGCGGCTCGACGCCGACGCTTCTGAACCAATCGCTCCAGCCGCTGCGGTTTTCCTCATGCAGCAATGGAACATTCGCGAGATCCCCCGCACAGGCCAGGCGATGGTCCGCGGCGAAGGCCGGGCTCATTACCGGCCGACAATGGGTTCGCAACAGCAACCGCGCCTCCACCCGAGGCCAGGACGTCGCTCCCCGGCTGTGGCGAACAGCGAGATCGACGGCGCCGCCGCGAAATTCAACGAGACGAGGATCGGCGTCGATTTCCACGTCGATCTCGGGCCGCAGATGCCTAAACTCCTGGATATGGGGCGCAAGCCAGAGCGCGGCGAAACCGGGTTCGGCGCTGACTTTCACCGCGCCCGACGGCTGCCGGCCGGCTTCGCCCAGCGCCGCGTCGATCCGGTCGAAACTCAGCGTCGCCTCGGCGAGCAGCGCCCGGCCCTTCTCCGTCAGTTCGACGCCGCGATGCACGCGAGTGAAGAGCGGTTTGCCGACCAGGCTTTCGAGCTCGCGGATCTGTCGGCTGATCGCCGCCTGCGACACATGGAGCTCTTCGGCGGCCTTGGAGAAGCCGCCGAGCCGGCCGGCGGCTTCGAAGGCGCGCAAAGCGGTCAGAGGCAGGCGGGCGCGCTTCATTTCTTTTATAACCTCAGGTTATCCGAAGGCCCGACTATAGTCGTTTGAACCCGCGCCGCAACCGGCGGATAACACTGGCGAAAGGAGAACCGCCATGTCGAACGCCATTTACGAGGTTCTGATGGAGACGATGCGCCTGCTCACCTTCACCGCTTGCCCGCCGCAAGACCGGAGGCGCGAGCAGACGTCACGCCAGGGGTTCCGGCCCAAAGCGGTTTTCCCCGCTCGCACCGGGCGTCGCGAACAGATAGATCAGGATCAGCCAGCCGACCAGCGGCACGAAGCCGATCAGCAGCCACCAGCCCGACATGTCGCGGTCGTGCAGACGGCGCACGCCGACCGCGATGCCGGGGATCAGGGTCGCGAGCGCGAAGACGCCGCCTAGAAGCCCCATGCCGATCACCATTTCATCGATCAGCCCGAGAACCAGAGACGCGATAAAGACGAACAGCACATACCACCAATATTCCGAACGCCGCGCGCGGCCGGAAAAATTGGCGTAGTTGGTGGTCAGAACAGATTTGACTGCGTCCTGAAATGTCATGGCGTCCCCCTGTGGCGCCGATTGCTATCGAGGCGATAAACGGATCGGCGGTCGCCATTATTCATATCCTGCGCGCCGAAACACGCAAGATTAGCGAGACTTGAAACGACAAGATCACTGCGCTGCTTCGACGATATGCTCGTGCAATTCGCCCATCCGGTTCCAGGCGTCGAGGCCGGAAATCTTGTAGGCTTCGGCGAGCGTCGGATAGTTGAAGGTGTTTTCGACGAAGTAGTCCACCGTGCCCTTCAGGTTCAGGACCGCCTGGCCGATATGGATCAGTTCGGTGGCTCCTTCGCCGACGATATGGACGCCGAGCAGGCGGCGCGTCTTCAGCGAGAAGATCATCTTTAGCATGCCGTTGTCGAGGCCCATGATATGGCCGCGCGAGGTCTCGCGGAAGCGGGCGATGCCGCATTCATAGGGAATGTGGCGCGCCTTGACCTCTTCCTCGGTCAGGCCGCAGGTCGAAATTTCCGGCACGGCGTAGATGCCATAGGGAAAGAATTGCGGCGGATCCGACGCCGGCGCGCCGACCGCGTGACGGGCGGCGATGCGGCCCTGCTCCATCGAGGTGGAGGCGAGGCTCGGAAAACCGACGATGTCGCCGGCGGCGTAGATGTTCGGCACGTCGGTCTGGAAGGTTTCCGGATTGACCTTGATGCGGCCGCGCGAATCCGGCTTCAGGCCGACCGCATCGAGATTGAGCTGAGCGGTTGCGCCGGAGCGACCGGCGGCGTAGAGCACCATGTCGGCATGCAGCGAGCGACCGCTCGCCAGCGTCACCTTGCATTTGCCGTTCGGCTCGCGCTCGACCTTCTCGGCGGTCTCGCCGAACAACAGTTTCATGTTGCGGTCGCGGAGTTGGTAGGAGAAATCCTCGACGATTTCCTTGTCGATGAAATCCAGCATGCTGGCGCGCGGCTCGATCACGGTGACCATCGTATCGAGCGTGCTGTAAATCGTGGCGTATTCGATGCCGATGACGCCGGCGCCGATGACGATCATCGAACGGGGATCTCCTGGATTTCCAGCAATTCGTCGCTGTCGATGATCTTCTCGCCGTCGAAGGGGATGCTGTCGGGACGATAGGGCCGCGTGCCGATGGCGAGCAGGATCGAGGTCGCCGTCACCCGCACCACTTCGCCGTCGTTCTTTTCGATCGACAGCGTGTTGCGATCGACGAATTCGGCGCGGCCGCGCAGGTGATGGACGCGGTTGCGGGCGAATTGATGCTCCAGCACCTCGACTTCATGATCGAGCGTGATGAGCAGTCGGCGGCGCAGATCGTCGGCGCTGATCTCCTGCTTGACGCGATAGGAGCGGCCATAGAAGCCGCGTTCGCGCCAGCCGGTGAGGTTGAGCGCGGTCTCGCGCAGGGTCTTGGAGGGGATGGTGCCGGTATGGACGGAGACGCCGCCGACGCGGCTGCCCTTCTCGACGACCAGAACCTTCTTGCCGAGTTTCGCCGCCTGGATCGCCGCCCGGCGTCCCGCCGGTCCGCTGCCGATCACGATCAGGTCATAATTCATCATCTTGCCGCCCCGATTTTTCGAATCTTGCTGCGCTGCGAGAGCGCAGGCCGTTGTGCAAGCTTAGCAACGCAATGTTACCGAATGATAGACGCGCGCCGGAGCGCGGGCCTTACGCTGCAGGCGAAGCGCCTGCGGAGGTCAGCATAGACCTTTTCCCGCAATGCGGCATCCAGAATTTCGCAAACGCAAAGAAACCGCTGGCCGCAGCTTATGGCATCAGCTTGAATTCCAGCATCAGATTGCGTTCGAGCAGATTGTGATTGTCGTCGGAGACGACGATCAGCCGGGTCGAACCATCTTCGGCCTTATAGGCGTCGATGCCTTCCATATTGTCGATCTGGGCGGGAAAGACGCCTTCCATCACGACATCGCCTTTCACCAGCGCGCCGGGCCTGACGTCGTCCAGCATGAAGCGCCGGATACGCATGCCGATGCCTGCCTGGAGCCCGAACTTTCGTTCGAGAAGCACGAAGCTGCCGTCGTCCAGCGCCACGCCGTCGGTCACATCATAAGGCGCGGCGCGTTCGACCGTAAAGTTTCCCTTACGCGGTCCGGATTGCACGCCGGCGATGAAATTGCCGGCGGCGTCGTAGCTGCGCTCCGCCACATAGAACAGCGCGCCGCCAAGGGCGCTGTCGTCGGGAGCCTTCAGCAAGGCCTCCATGCCGCCATTGTTCTTGAGCCGCTCTGCGGCGAGCACGGGACGTTCGGTCGAAACCGGCGTGGATGTTTCGAAACCGGGACGCGGATAGGCGTCGATCCGGTGATCGCCCTCATAGCTGACATAGACACGGCTCTCATCGAGCGCCATGCCTTCCGCATCCATATGGCGCTTGTCGCCGGGGCGGCCGTCGCGGCCGAGCATGTCGTAGATGCGGTAGTCGGAAATCCCCGAAAGAGCGCCGTCGGCGTCGCGCTCGATCGCGCCGGTCGCCCAGTGGCCGGTGTCCATCACCGAGATGAAACGTTTTCCGCCGTCGGTCAGGCGGATGGAGGAAACGGCGCCCATTTCGCCCTTGGGGGTCGCGAGCGACAATCCGCCCATGAATTCCAATCGACCGAACAGCCTGCCTGCGCCCGGGCGAAATTCCGAGATCGCCATGGCCTTGACCGGCAATTCGGCGCCGGCTTCGGCCGGGCGTCCGCCGAAGGCCATGGGAAAGCCCAGGCCGGCGACGACGAAGGGAAGATAAGCCACGAGCGAGAGCAGTTTTTTCGACGCCAAGGCGGCTTCCTATCCGTAAGGGTTCAGGGCCGGCTGTTACCGGCTCTTGCGCTTTGCGCCGCGCGCCTGTTCCGCCTCGTCGGCGAATAGCGCCGCCAATTGCTCGGTCATCGCGCCGGCCAGTTCATCCGCATCGATGATGGTGACCGCCTTGCGATAATAGCGGGTGACGTCGTGGCCGATGCCGATGGCCAGAAGCTCGACCGGCGATTTGGTCTCGATTTCCTCGATCACCGCGCGCAGATGCCGCTCGAGATAATTGCCCGGATTGACCGACAGAGTGGAATCGTCGACCGGGGCGCCATCGGAGATCATCATCATGATCTTGCGCTGTTCGGGCCGGCCGAGCAGTCGGTTATGCGCCCAGATCAGCGCTTCGCCGTCGATGTTTTCCTTGAGCAGGCCTTCGCGCATCATCAGGCCGAGATTGCGCTTGGCGCGGCGCCAGGGAGCGTCCGCCGATTTATAGACGATGTGACGGAGGTCGTTGAGGCGGCCGGGCTGCGGCGGCTTGCCGCTCGCGAGCCACTTCTCGCGGCTCTGGCCGCCCTTCCAGGCCTTGGTGGTGAAGCCGAGGATCTCGACCTTCACGCCGCAGCGCTCCAGCGTGCGGGCGAGAATATCGGCGCAGGTGGCGGCGACCGTGATCGGGCGGCCGCGCATCGAGCCGGAATTGTCGATGACCAGGCTGACGACCGTGTCGCGGAATTTGGTGTCGCGCTCCATCTTGAACGACAGCGGCTGCATCGGGTCGATGACCATGCGCACGAGACGGGCGCTGTCGAGATAGCCTTCTTCGAGATCGAAATCCCACGAGCGGTTCTGCTGCGCCATCAGCCGGCGCTGCAGCTTGTTGGCCAGACGGCCGACCGCGCCCTGGAGATGGGCGAGCTGCTTGTCGAGAAACGCCCGGAGACGATCGAGCTCGGCTTCGTCGCAGAGTTCGTCGGCCGAAATTTCCTCGTCGAATTCCTGGGTGAAAACGGTGTAGTCGACCTTTTCGTTAAGATCGGACAGCGGATTGTTGGGCCGCTTGACCTCGCCGGGCGTCTCGGAATCCTCGTCGGACTCCTCCATGAGGTCGTCTTCGGAAATCTCGGCGCCGTCGGTCTCGCCCTGTTCGAGCTGTTCGTCGGCGGCTTCGTTCTCCTCGGCGGGAGCCTCTTCGGTTCCGGCCTCGTCCTCGTTTTCTTCCTCGTTCTGCTCCTGGCTGCGCGGCTGTTCTTCCTCGGAGGTCGACTCATCCTCGTCGGGCTCGGCGGTCTCGTTGGAGATGTCTTCGGCGAGCTGCATCGAGGCCAGCATCGACCTGATGACGCGGGCGAAGCCTTCCTGGTCGTCGATGACGGTCTTCAGCGAGCCGACTTCGCGCTCGGCCGTCTCGTGGAAGAAGTCGCGCCAGAGATCGAGAACGGGGCCCGCGCTTTCCGGCGGCCTTTCGCCGGTCAGGGCCTCGCGGACATAGAGCGACATCGCCTCTTCGATCGGGGCGTCCTGGCGCTGGGAGACGCCGCGGAAATTGGCGCGGGCGTATTTGTCCGTCAGCATGGAGGAGAGATTGGCGGCCATGCCGGCCATGCGGCTCGCGCCGAGCGCTTCGACGCGCGCCTGCTCGACCGCGTCATAGATGGCGCGCGCGTCCTGCCCCTGCGGCGCAAACTGCGTGTGCAGCCGCTCGTCATGGCAGGCCTTGCGCAGCGCCATGGAATCGCCGAGGCCGCGCACGATTGCGAGTTCCTGCGCGGTCGGACGCTTGGAAAGCTCCGGCAGCCGCATGCGATCGCCGGCGAATCCCGGGCGGTCATTGGCGAAGGCCACCTCGACCTCGGCCGATTCCGCCACCGAGCGGATGCAGCCCGTCAGCGCCCGGCGGAAGGGTTCGAGATCGACGGCCGCGCCCGGCCTCGCCTTGGAATTGTCGCCCGGTCCAGCCATCGGATCGACCTCAGGCGCTCAGGACCAGATTGGCCGCGCTTTCCTTGAGCTCGACGCCGAAGACGCGCTGATACTGTTCGGCCACCAGCGCGCGTTCGAGATCGTCGCATTGTTGAGGAAGGTCACGCGGAAGGCGAAGGCCACGTCGCCGAAGATCGCGGCGTTCTCGGCCCAGCTGATCACGGTGCGCGGGCTCATGACGGTCGAGAGATCGCCATTGATGAAGGCGGCGCGGGTCAGTTCGGCGACGCGCACCATCTTGGCGATCGTGTCGCGGCCCTTGCCGGCTTCCAACTGCTTCACCTTGGCGGTGACGATGTTCACTTCATGCTCGAAGGGCAGATAGTTGAGCGTGGTGACGATCGACCAGCGGTCCATCTGCGCCTGATTGATCTGCTGCGTGCCATGATAGAGGCCGGTCGTGTCGCCGAGGCCGACGGTGTTGGCGGTGGCGAACAGGCGGAAGGCCGGGTGAGGACGGATGACGCGGCTCTGGTCGAGCAGCGTCAGGCGGCCGGAGGATTCCAGAACGCGCTGAATGACGAACATCACATCCGGGCGGCCGGCGTCATATTCGTCGAACACCAGCGCGACATTGTGCTGATAGGCCCAGGGCAGGATGCCGTCCTTGAATTCGGTGATCTGCTTGCCGTCCTTCAGCACGATCGCATCCTTGCCGACCAGATCGATGCGGCTGACGTGACTGTCGAGGTTGATGCGGATGCAGGGCCAGTTGAGGCGGGCGGCGACCTGTTCGATATGAGTCGACTTGCCGGTGCCGTGATAGCCCGAGACCATCACGCGGCGGTTATGGGCGAAGCCGGCCAGGATCGCCAGCGTCGTGTCGCGGTCGAACAGGTAATCCGGATCGAGATCCGGCACATGGGCGTCGGTTTCGCTATAGGCCGGCACGCGAATATCGGAATCGATGCCGAAAACGTCCCGCACGGAAACGGTGGTGTCGGGAAGCTTCACAATATCTACGTCAATCTTGCTCATCATCTCTCCAGCGCGGCCGTCGGGGAGTTCGGCCTGCAAAATTCCTCGGGCATTGTCCTAGGCCGAGGCGACGAATTAATCAATGCTCGCGCGCGCCTGAAAAAGCGTCGCGACGACGCCGCGCCTTATATGCGCCCGTCACCGAGGTCAGGAGCAGAAACCTGCCTGTTTGAGCAATTGATAGGCCTGAACGACCGACCGGAAGCGCTCTTCCGAGCCGCGATCGCCTCCATTTGCGTCAGGATGGTGTTTCTTCACCAGTTCCTTGTAGCGCGACTTGATGTCGCTCGACGTGGCGTTGCTGGCGAGCCCCAGCGTTTCGAAGGCCTTGCCTTCGAGCGGCTTCAGCTTGCGCTCGCGCGGCTCGGGCTTGCTCTGGCGCCAGGCGGAAAAGCCGAAGGGATCGCGCATCCGGGCGGCGCTGGCGCGCGCCTCGTTCGTGGTCGGAGACCATTTGGCGTTCTTGTTGACGCCGATGGTCCAGGTCGGGCGGTTTCCGGTCACCGCCTCCTTCTGATAGCGGGCGACCTCGCTGTCGGAGAGGCCCGAGAAGTAATTATAGCCCTTGTTGTATTCCTTGACGTGCTCGAAGCAGAACATGAAATACTTGCCCTCTGCGTTCCTGCCCACGGGGGCGCGATGCACGCCGGGCGCCTCGCAACCATCCCACTGACAGGTCGGCTTGTCGGGTTTTTCCTCGACCCGCGCACCCTTTGAGCGCTTGGACCGGATCGAGTCGAAGTATTTTGAGTCGAGTTTCATCCGCTCATTATGGGTCTTCGACCCATCCGCTTTCAAGAATTGACAAATCGGAAAGTTCTTGGCTTTGTGGGACTATTTTTCGCGAGTTCGCCATGACCCTCCAGGACAAGATCGAAGCGGCGCTTCAGGCCGAGTTTTCTCCCTCACAGTTGGAGGTCGTCAACGAGAGCCGCATGCATGCCGGCCACAACCCGGAAGCCGCCGCCACCGGCCAGACCCATTTCCGCATCCGCATCACCGCCGAGACGCTTACCGGCATGAGCCGCGTCGACCAGCACCGCGCCATCAACGCCGCCCTCGCCTTCGGATTTGACGAGGGGCTGCATGCGCTGGCGATCGAGGTCGGCAAGGGGTAATTCTTGGCCCACGCGTCGATATCTGCTAGCATCCTCGCAGCCCCCTGGAGATGCAGGCCATGACGCTCTTGCTCGAAGATGAAGACGTCGTTCAACTCGCAACGAGATTGGCCGAGCGGCGTCAGGTGAGCCCGACTCAGGTCCTTCGCGACGCTTTGAAGCGCGAATGGAGCCGCGAGATGGGCGACACGTCCATGATCGACGCCGTGAAAGTAATTCAGTCGAAGGTTCGGGCGCTGTCCGACCCGCAGAAAGCGCGTCCGGCCGACAAAGATTTCATCGACAGCCTCTACGAGTAGGCCATGTTTCTCGACGCCTCCGCGATTTGCGCGATCATGATCAAAGAGGATGACGCCGAGATCCTGCTGAACAAGATCCTATCGGCCGAGATGAAACTCACTTCTCCGATGGCGATCTGGGAAGCGACGCTCGCCGTCAGCCGCGCGTCGGGCATCGACATCGTCGAGACGGAACGCTTGGTGTCAGAGTTCTTGACCGCCATCGGCGCGGACAGCGTCTCCATCACCGCCGAACTCACCCCGGTCGCCATCGCCGCCCATCGCGATTTCGGCAAAGGGCGGCATCCGGCGGCGTTGAATTTCGGCGATTGCTTCGCCTTATGCCTGCGCGCGCCATCACGGTTTGCCGCTGCTGTTCAAGGGCGAGGATTTCAGCCGGACGGATATCGAGCGCGCCTGATCTAGAGCGTATCTCAGTTGATCTTGCGGGGACGGCCGCCCTTGGCGCCATTCGCCCGGCTCGCCTCAACCTTCGCCGCCGAGCGCGACTGGCCGCCGCGGCGTTGCGCCTCCATGAACTTGGCTGTCCCGAAGACGCCGTTCATCAGGCCCGCGATCGTGAAATCGACATCCAGGCTCTCCCAGTGCAGGCCCGTTTCGCCCAGAAGCTCGACCTCCGCCAATTGCGCATCCGTGGCCGTCTCGAGGCCTTGAAGGGCGCGCGCGGGAGCCATGAAGCAGGCGCCGTTGGAGAAATCGACGATGATGCGGCCAGACGCCGCATCGAAGCGGACCGAGGATGGTATGGGCGTGTTGGCGCGCTGCGCCTCGCCCGCGCGCGTCGCCTCGCGAAATTCTTGATCATCCGGAACGGCGTCAGCCATGAATGCGTCTCCATTGCGCGATCAGGTTGGCTTGATGATCCTCCACAAGAGCCAGCGCCCGGCTGAGCTCCCTCTTCGTCATCCCACGATTGGTCAGAACGCGAATAGTGAAAATGTCAATGCGCGCCTCGCCATCTCCATAAACATGCACATGGGCGGGCTCACGGTCATCCGTGTAGATGACAAAGCGTATGCCAGCTTCACGAAAAACAGTGACCATGCCGAAGCATAACCCAACTTGTTGGGTTATTCAAGCAGCGGACAATATATGCCTTTCACCCTGATCAGGGCGTCACTTCCCAGAAGAGGTCGAACATCGGGTCGAACACAGTCACCGGCCCAGCGCCCGTTTCGATCCTGGTGGGAAACTCTACCTTCTCGGCGCGCTTGACCATCGTGATGCGCTCCTCGTTGGGGGCCAGCCCGTACCAGGCCGGACCGTTGAGCGAGGCGAAGGCTTCGAGCCTGTCGAGCGCATTTTCCTGTTCGAAGACATGGGCGAGGCAACTCATCGTGTTGATCGATGTGAAGCAGCCGGCGCAGCCGCAGGCGCATTCCTTGAGCGGATCGACATGCGGGGCGGAATCGGTGCCCAGGAAGAACCTGGCGTCGCCGGAGGTCGCCGCCTTGCGCAGCGCCTGGCGATGGTTTTCGCGCTTGGCGACCGGCAGGCAGTAATAATGAGGCCGGATGCCGCCGGCGAGGATGGCGTTACGGTTGATGATCAGGTGGTGGGTGGTGATCGAGCCGGCCAGATTGGCCTTGGAGGCGGCGATATAGTCGACGCCGTCCTTGGTGGTCACATGCTCCATCGTCACTTTCAGCTCCGGCAGTCGGGCGCGCAGCGGATCGAGCACCGTTTCGATGAATACGGCTTCGCGGTCGAAAATATCGACATCCGAGGAGGTCACCTCGCCATGCACGCAGAGCGGCAGGCCGATCTTCGCCATGCGCTCGAACACCGGCATGGCCTTGTCCATGTCGCGCACGCCGGAATGGGAATTGGTGGTGGCGCCAGCCGGATAGAGCTTGGCGGCCGTGACGAGGCCGGAGCGATGCGCTTCTTCGAGATCGTCGGGATCGGTTCCCTCGGTGAGATAGAGCGTCATCAGCGGTTCGAAGTGGTGATGGTCCGGTTTGGCCGCCAGGATGCGGTCGCGATAGGCGCGGGCGTCAGCGGTGGTGACCACGGGCGGAACCAGATTGGGCATGATGATGGCGCGGGCGAAATGCCTGGACGTGTAAGGCAGCACGGCCTTCAGCATCTCGCCGTCGCGCAGGTGCAGATGCCAGTCGTCGGGGCGGCGCAGGGTGATCTCGGTCATCGATAGAGGTTCCGAACAAGAGAAGGGATGGACACGGCCATAACGCGACGCCGTAGAGCGCGCAACGCCTGAGACGACGAGAAGTTCGGCCCAAAAAGAAACGCCCGCTGTGGAGGCGGGCGTTCGAAACTCCTTGGAAGGAAATCAGGCGGCCATCGCGGCTTCCGGCGGCGCTTTCGCGCCGGTCATGAAGGCCACGGCGTCCGACATGGTGTAGTCTTTTGGGTTGATCACGCAGAGGCGTCTGCCGAGCCGATGAATATGAATGCGGTCCGCCACTTCGAAGACATGCGGCATATTGTGCGAGATGAGCACGATCGGCAGGCCCCGCGCCTTCACATCCTGGATCAGTTCCAGCACCCGACGCGATTCCTTGACGCCGAGCGCGGCCGTCGGCTCGTCGAGAATGATCACCTTGGAGCCGAAGGCTGCGGCGCGCGCCACCGCCACGCCCTGGCGCTGGCCGCCAGAGAGCGTTTCCACCGCCTGGTTGATGTTCTGGATGGTCAGCAGGCCGAGTTCGGAGAGCTTGTCGCGCGCCACTTTTTCCATCGCCTTGCGGTCGAGCATGCGAAACACGGAGCCGAGAGGGCCCGGTTTGCGGATCTCGCGGCCGAGGAACATGTTGTCGGCGATCGACAGCGCCGGCGACAGCGCAAGGTTCTGATAGACCGTTTCGATGCCGGATTTGCGCGCCTCGATCGGCGAACGGAAACGGACAGGCTGGCCGTCCAGGCGGATCTCGCCGTCGTCGGGGGTCACGGCGCCCGAAAGCGCCTTGATCAACGAAGACTTGCCGGCGCCGTTGTCGCCGATCACGGCGAGGATTTCGCCCGGATAGAGGTCGAAATCGGCATTGTCGAGAGCGGTCACCTTGCCATAGCGCTTGACGAGGCCGCGTGCGGTGAGAATGGGTTCGCGAGACATCAGCCGGCCACCTTTCTGATCCACTGGTCGATCGCAACGGCGGTGATGATCAACACGCCGATGAGGAGATAGGTCCATTGCGGGTCGGTGCCGATCAGGCGCAGGCCCAGCGAGAAGACGCCGACGATCAGGCCGCCGAACAGCATGCCCATGATCGAACCGCGTCCGCCGAACAGCGAGATGCCGCCGATCACCACCGCGGTGATGGATTCGATATTGGCGAACTGACCCGCAGTCGGCGAGACCGAGCCGATGCGGCCGATCAGCGCCCAGCCTGCGAAGGCGCAGATCAGGCCCGACAGCGTATAGACGGTGGTCAGCATGCGCTTGACGTTGACGCCGGCGAGTTCGGCCGCATCGGGATCGTCGCCCACCGCATAGAGATGGCGGCCCCAGGCGGTGCGGTTGAGCACATACCAGAGCAGCGCCGTCAGCAGCACCATGGCGATGACGCCATAGGTGAAGACCGCGCCGCCGAAGCGAATGTTTTCGCCGAAGAACTGCAGAATCGGCGCATTCTGCTCGATGTCCTGGCCGCGGATCGTCTCGTTGGCCGAATACAGGAAGTTCGAGGCGAGCACGATCTGCCACATGCCGAGCGTGACGATGAAGGGCGGCAGCTTCATGCGCGAGACCAGCAGGCCGTTGATGAAGCCGCAGGCCGCGCCGACGGCGAGGCCGCAGATCACGGCGAATGTCGGCGGCAGGCCGTAGCGAAAGGTGAACTGGCCCATGACCACCGAGGACAGGACCATGATCGCCCCGACTGACAGGTCGATGCCGGCGGTGAGGATGACCAGCGTCTGGGCCGCGCCGACGATGCCGACGATGGCCACCTGCTGGAGAATGAGGGTGAGCGAGAAGGCCGAGAAGAACTTGCCGCCGAGAATCGCTCCG
The DNA here is from genome assembly GCF_014158035.1 of Rhizobium sp. G21. GTDB lineage: Bacteria > Pseudomonadota > Alphaproteobacteria > Rhizobiales > Rhizobiaceae > Rhizobium_E. Next base: position 2,114,285 of record NZ_JACFXW010000001.1, read on the forward strand.
AAAATGGCCAGCGACAGAACCAGCACGATCAGCGGCACGGCCGCCGGGCTCGAATGCAGGTAGTGCTGCAGTCTCTGCAGCGGCGTCTTGTCATGCGTGTCGAAACTCGCAAGCTGCGTGGAGCTTTGCGACAGGACTTTCTCGAATTCCTGAGACGGCTGTGAGGCAGCGCGCGGCTCACTCATCTTCCTTCCTCCCGTTGTTCTGGTTGCGCAACCTGTCCGACGGCGGCCGGACTTCGTTGCGATTCACATACGCCCTGAAGGCTTCCCACCGGCACCCCTCGCGTCCGGTCGGGAGAGCGGCGCCGACGGGCGCTGCTCGGATCATGTTTCGCCTCGCTTGTGGGCGTCGATGTCCGCGAAATCGATCGGATCGATCGGGAAACAGATCTTTTCGGAGGCGGTCCGGGCGCGAAGCCCGGACCGCCGGATGTCACATCAGCCCCAGCACTTGTCCATGCCGGTCTTGACGTCGATCGATTCCACGCCTGCAGCGGGCTTGTCCGTCACCAGCGCCACGCCGGTGTCGAAGAAGGTCTTGCCTTCGGTCGGCTTCGGCTTTTCGCCGGTGTCGGCGAACTTCTTGATCGCTTCGACGCCGAGAGCGGCCATCATCAGCGGATACTGCTGCGAGGTCGCGCCGATGATGCCGTCCTGAACGTTCTTCACGCCCGGGCAACCGCCGTCGACGGAAACGATCAACACGTCCTTCTCGCGGCCGACGGCCTTCAGCGCTTCATAGGCGCCGGCGGCGGCCGGTTCGTTGATGGTGTGGACGACGTTGATTTCCGGGTCCTTCTGGAGAAGGTTTTCCATGGCGGTGCGGCCGCCTTCTTCGTTGCCGTTGGTCACGTCATGGCCGACGATGCGGGCGTCGTCCTCGTCGCCGATCTTGTTGGGATCCTTCGGGTCGATGCCGAAGCCGATCATGAAGCCCTGGTCGCGCATCACGTCGACGGAGGGCTGCGACGGGGTCAGATCGAGGAAGGCGACCTTGGCGTCCTTGGCGGCGTCGCCGAGGGTGGCTGCGGCCCACTGGCCGATCAGCTTGCCGGCGAGCAGGTTGTCGGTTGCGAAGGTGGAGTCGGCGGCGTCGATCGGCTCGAGCGGCGTGTCGAGCGCGATGACCAGAAGGCCGGCGTCGCGGGCTTTCTTGACGGCCGGGACGATGCCCTTGGTGTCGGATGCGGCGATCAGGATGCCCTTGGCGCCGTCGGCGATGCAGGTTTCGATGGCGGCGACCTGGCTTTCGGAATCACCGTCGACCTTGCCGGCATAGGCCTTCAACGTCACGCCGATTTCCTTGGCTTTGGCTTCTGCGCCTTCCTTCATCTTGACGAAGAAGGGATTTGTGTCAGTCTTGGTGATGAGGCACGCAGACACGTCGGCAGCCTGCGCCGAGCCCGAGAAGGCGACGCCCAGCGCAAGCGCGCCGAAAGCTGCAGCAAGAATGGATGACTTCATGATTTCCTCCCACGGAAATTGACCTCCGGCGCCGGACTATCCGACGCCCTGTTCGAGCGCCGCACTATCGGGTACGACCCAAAGCTCCTCCCGCTTCGTGCGACCGCCGAGCATCAGATAAACACCAAACAAAACATGTGTCAATTAATAAATCGAGTTGATTTATTAATTAGATGTGGCATGGTCCGGGTCACTTGCTATAGTCACGCCCGGGAGGAGAATGGGCATGGCGGACATATATCCGACAGAAATCAGGACGGTCGAAAACACCGTCGTCGACCCCATGGGCGGGGCCAACCAGACACGCGTGCGCGCTTATAACGAACGCCTCGTGCTGTCGCTGGTGCGCCGCCATGGCAGCCTGTCCAAAGCGGAAATCGCCCGTCGCACCGGCCTGTCGGCGCAGACGGTGTCGGTGATCATGCGCGCGCTCGAAAAGGACGGCTTGCTGAGCCGCGGCCTGCCGCAACGCGGCCGCGTGGGCCAGCCGTCGATACCGATGAGCCTGAACGCCGACGGAGTGTTCTCCCTCGGCCTCAAGGTCGGTCGCCGCAGTTGCGAGCTCATCCTGATGGATTTCATCGGCGCGGTCCGCATGCGCCGCAGCGAGGCTTACCGCTATCCCACGCCGGCGCTGATCGTCGATTTCGTCACCCGATCCGTCGCCAGCATGCGCCGCGACCTCTCGGACAGCCTCTGGCGCAAGGTCTCGGGCCTCGGCGTCGCTCTGCCCTTCGAATTGTGGAACTGGGTCGAGGCGCTGGGGGCGCCCAAGGCGGATATGGACGCCTGGCGCAACACGGACGTCGCCGCCCTGCTGGCCGACGCGATGGACTTGCCGGTCGTGGTGCAGAACGACGCCACCGCCGCTTGCGCCGCCGAGCTGGCCTTCGGCCACGGGCCTCGCTACGCCGATTTCGCCTATTTCTTCATCGGCACCTTTATCGGCGGCGGCGTGGCGATCAATCACGCCCTCTATCCGGGACGCACGGGCAATGCCGGCGCCTTCGGCTCCATGCCGTTCCGGGCGGGGAGCGCCGAGCAGGACCAACTGATCGATCACGCTTCGATCATCCAGCTCGAGCGGAAGCTCGAAAAAGCCGGCCGCGACCCCTCCTCCATCTGGCTCGAACCGGATCGCTGGGAGGATTTCGGAGCGATCGAAACCGAATGGATCGAGGAAACGGCCGACGCGCTGGCGTTCGCCACGGCGTCGGTCTGTTCGGTCATCGATTTCGAGGCCGTCATCATCGACGGAGGCTTCAGCCCGTCGGTCAAGGGAAGGATCGTCGAGGCGACCCGCCAGGCGATGGGCTGCGCCAATCTGCAGGGCGTCTCCGCCCCCGTGATCGAAGCGGGATTGGTCGGAGCGTCCGCCCGCGCCATCGGCGCCGCCAGCCTGCCGCTGTTTTCCCGTTACCATATCGATCAAAGCGTGTTGTTCAAGGAGCTGGCCTGATGCTGAAAGGGGTCGATCCCGTATTGAGTCCGGATCTGCTTTCGACGTTGCGCGCCATGGGACATGGCGACGAAATCGCTTTGGTGGATGGCAACTATCCCGGACTCGAACATGCGCGTCGGCTTGTCCGGGCCGATGGCCACGGCGTCATCCGCATCCTGGACGCCATTCTTTCGCTGATGCCGGTCGATGATTTCGTCGATTGCGGCCTGTTCCGCGCCACCGTTCGCGGCGATCTCGAAGCGCTCGACCCCGTTCACGCCGAGATGATCGCGGTCTGCGCCCGATGGGAGCCGGAGAGGGTCGTGCTGCCGCTCGCTCCGCAGGACTTCTACGAACGGGTGCGCCGCGCCCATACGATCGTGCAGACATCCGAGCCGAGGCTCTACGGCAACATCATCCTCCGCAAGGGCGTGATCTACCCCTGATCGCGGACGGGCGGTCACGCCGACCTCACGGCAAGGTTACCGATTTTTAATCGGAGCCTTCCTTGAAAAGCCGCATTTCGAGACACAAATCAATGGCGTGGCGCTCATGACGAACGCCCGACAACCTGGTTGATTGGCTCGTCCCCCGCCTTGCCAGGTTCGACGGACAAAGGCTCCTTCCCCCTCTCCGAGCCTTTGTCCGCCCCCTTTTTTTCCGGACATGCGCATTCCCTTTCGCCGCTCGCAGGCGAAAATCGGCCGGCCCCCGGCTTGCCGCGATTGAGAGGCCGCCTCCTTGAGCGACGCCCGAGCGCAAAACCCTCAATCGTCGGCCGCAAGCTCCGGGCAAGCCTCGAAAGTTAACGTCGGTTAACGATTGATGGTGGGTCCGGACGATGGAAATCAACACGAATGTCGGCGGCTATGGTCGAACGCCGCGCGCTTACGAACTGCCCACGAAGCAGGAAAGTTCGGCGGAGACTCTCGCCGGGAGGATCGACCGTCGCGACAACGCCCTCACCGGCAGCAACGCCGTGCTGAGCGCCAATCTGGCCAACGCCCTGTGGGCGGCGCAGGAAAACCGCCAGTCCGACGACGCTTCGCTCGCGTCCGCTTCCCGCAACGCCATCGAAAGCAGCTATTTCGAGTTCATGAACTGATGAGACTGGGTCTCCGGACATCGGTCTGACGACGTGACGACTGATCCCGACAGTTGCGGCTCTTCAGCCGCACGTCCGTCTGCAGAAAACAAAACGAAGATGCGGATCTGACGAACCGCGCTATGTTTTATTCCCGGCGTCCTGATCCCTCACTTTCTCTTCGCCTTCGAACCTGACCTCACCGTCTGACCGCAATATGGGCTGGTCGCCGCCGCGAAGATCCGGCGCCGAGCGATGCCCTGCTTTATCCCGGCCCGCCTGGAAATTGACTCGCGCCAGTTCGTCGAGCCGTTCGGGATCCGAGCCGGATGCTACCGACGACGTCTCCTGCTCATAGCCGCCATGCGGATCGTTCGCGCTGCCTCCGCTGCGCCGCTGATGGGCGTCCCGATCGGACGCGCCGTTGACGATCGGCTCGGCTGAATGTTTGTCGTGATCACCGGTCATGTCCGCTCTCCCTGGCCAAGTCGATTTTTCGGATCTGGCTCGCTGGCCGCTGGCTCCGGCGCGGGACCGAGGCGCGGCGGGCGGGTGGCTGCCTCATCGGCGGGCGCATCGTCGAGACCCTGGGGTGGAACGCCGGTCGGCGCGCCGCCGATGGGCAGTTGCGCGGCGTCGGGGTCGAGCGGAGCACCGAGGCCGGGATCGCGTTCGGTCTGCGCGCCGCCGCTGACGGGCGTGGCGGCGTCTTTGATGAGAGATTTGGGATCTGCCATGGTTATCTCCTTTGCTTCGAGGAGAAACGCGCCGCATCCCCGGCTGTTCCGGCATCGATGCGGATCCGTCAGGCCTTGTCGGAATTGGCGAGCGCCCAACGCATATATTCGAGCAGCAACTCCTTTTCGAAACGCCTGAACCCTTTGAAGAGCTCGGCGTCGGCCGCCAGCGCGGCGGCAACCGCCTCGCCTTGGATCTCACGGCCGCGCTCGGTAAGGAAATTCTGCGTGGCGCGCCGGTCGCTCGGGTGAACCTGCCGGCGGATCAATCCGTCGCGCTCCATGCGCTGCAACGTGTTGGCGAGCGTCGCCTGCTCGATCGTCAGTCGGTCGAGGATCTGCCTCTGGGTCAGGCCGTCTTCATCCCAGAGCGCGCAAAGCACCGGAAACTGTCCGGGCGAGAAGCCCAATACGGCCGCCCTCTCCTGCAACGAACGCGAAAACGCCCGCGCCAGAAGGCTGGTCAGATAGGTTGCCGAGTCCGTCAGCTTGTAGTCCATGACCGTCGCCGTGAGAGAGTGCCGCCCTCTTCTAGATGTTTGCGGCTGCGCGAGGCTTTCGCGCTGGCATATCGCATGCATATTGATCCGGGACAGCGAGCGCCGATCGCGGGCGCGCATCGTCGTCGAAAATATATCTTGAAATTGCAGCGCAACTCTCTACACTTATTCCGTGAGCGTGATGTCGACGCCTGGTCGGGCAGCGCCCTTCGACGCGCATCCATGCCGCATTACTTTCATGATCTTCTAGCAGTTCTTTCAGTCAACTCGGTATCTGGAGCGCGGCCATGTGGCTCTGCGTGCGTTTTCCGTCTGCGCTTTTTATGCTTTTGATCCCTCTGTTCGTTGCAAGTTGCGGCAAGTTGCCCGGTTCGGGGCCTTCCTACCGGCAAATCGACGCCCAGGCCTCCAACCCTGTCCGTGCGGCCGTTCGGACGCCTTACGTGCTGACGAACCTGTCGCTGGACCTCGCGGACCGCCTCAACCACGCGCCTATGACCGCTTCCCGTGACGCGCCCCCAAGTCCCACAGCCCCGCAACAAACGCTCGGCGTCGGCGACCTCGTCGATGTGACGATCTTCGAATCGCAATCGGGGGCCTGTTCATTCCGGACGACGCCGGAAGCCGTCCCGGCAATTACATCACCCTCCCCCGACAGGCGGTCGATGGGCGCGGCTTGATCGTCGTGCCCTATGCAGGCGCGATCGTCGCCTCCGGGCGAACCGTTTCCGCCATCCAGCAGGATATCGAGACGAAGCTGTCGAACCGCGCCATCGAGCCGCAAGCCGTCGTCAGTCTCGTGGAAAGCCGCTCGAAACGGGTGTCCGTGCTCGGCGACGTCAGGCAGCCCGGCCGGCTCGATCTCAATCCCGCCGGCGAACGGGTTCTGGATCTGATCGCCCGCGCCGGAGGGGTGGATGGGCCGCAGCAAGAAGCCTGGGTCCGTATCGAGGGACATCGTCGTCATAGCGCGATGCGGCTCACAGAGTTGATCGACGAGCCGAACCGCAATGTCTTCGTCCGGCCCGGCGACGTCGTATCGGTCAGTCGCGACCGACGCAGCTATATCGTGCTCGGCGCGTCTTCGCAGCAGGGCCGGTTCGATTTCGCCGAGGACGCCCCGAGCCTGGGCGAAGCCATCGCCAGCGCGGGCGGCTTGCGCGACGACCGCGCCAATGCGGCCCGGATCTTTCTCTATCGCGACATGACGAAGGACGAACTCGCCTCGGCCGGTCTCCCGACCGCATCCACCGGCGAGCGGACCGCAGCCATACTGCGCGTCGATCTCTCCGATCCCGCCATGCTGTTCGCCGCGCAACGGCTGGCTCTGCGCGACAAGGATGTCGTCTATATCGCCAATGCCGACGCCGTCGAGCTGCAGAAATTTCTGGCCATGGTCACGGGCTCGACCGCCACAGGATCCTCGGCGCTGTCCGACGCCGCCGACATCGACCGCTCGCTGCGACGGCTTTGACGGCGGAGCCGGCCATACCCTCGCGAGCCTTGACCTCACCGGTATTCCCCTGTCTTCTGCCGGCGCAGAAGAGAGGATTTCCGCCATGAACGAAGCGATACGACCCGGCTCCGCCGGGACTGCGGAAGGCCGCGCCCATGAACGCCGCTGGATGGCGATGGCGGTGCTGCTGCTGGCCAGCTTCATGAATATGATCGACGTCACCATCGTCAATGTCGCGCTGCCCAGCATGCGCGCCGACCTCGGCGCGACCGAAAGCGGCATCGAATGGGTGGTGGCCGGCTATATCCTGTCCTTCGCGCTCGGCCTGCTGCCCTTCGGACGCTACGGCGACATCATCGGCAAGAAGCGGATGTTCATGCTGGGCGTCGGCGGCTTCACGCTCGCCTCGGCGGTCTGCGGCATGGCCGCCAATATCGAAATGCTGATTGCGGCCCGCATCATCCAGGGCGTCGGCGGCGCGGTGATGACGCCGCAGGTGCTGTCGATCGCCCAGGTGATGTTTCCGCCCAAAGAGCGGGCGATGGCCTTTTCGCTGTTCGGTCTCACCGCCGGCCTCGCCTCGGTGGCCGGGCCCGTCGCCGGCGGCTCGCTCATTCATGCCGATCTGTTCGATCTCGGCTGGCGGCCGATCTTCCTCATCAATCTGCCGATCGGGGCGTTCGCGCTCTGGGCGGGAGCGAGGATCATTCCGGACATTCCCGGCAATCCCGGCCTGCGCAACGATTGGGGCGGCATCGCGCTGGCGGGCGCGGCCATACTATGCCTGATCTTTCCGCTCATCGAGGGTCGGGGCTTCGGCTGGCCGTTCTGGATCTTCGTCGTGATGGCGTTCGCGCTTCCGCTCGCCGCCGCTTTCGTCTGGTGGGAAAAGCGACAGAATGCGACCGGCGCGGCCGAACTCGTGCCGCTCGGCCTGATGGCCAATCGCAATTTCGTCACGGCGTCGGTGGGCGCCATGGTGTTCTTCTCGGCGCTGCCCGGCTTCTTCTTCGTCCTGGCCGTCTTCCTGCAGAGCGGCTACGGGCTCGATCCTCTCTCCTCCGGCGTCACCACCATTCCCTTCCCCGTCGGCGTCTTGATCGCGTCGCTGATCTCGGGGCGATCGGGCGGAAAATTCGCGCGCAGCCGCATCATCCTCGGCGCCGCCTCGCTGATCGGGTCGATGACGCTTCTTCGAAGCGCGGTGGGAACGCTGGGCGACACGCTGGATCAGGCCAGTCTCATCCTGCCGCTGGCGCTGGGCGGACTGGGCACCGGCCTGGCCATTTCGCCCTTGTTCCAGACCGCGCTGGCAGGCGTGCCGCCGAAGGATGCGGGCTCCGGTTCCGGCGCGCTGCAATCGATCCAGCAGATCGGCGGCGCCTTCGGCGTGGCGATCATCTCGCAGATCTTCTTCGCCGTGCTGGGCGGAAGCCTGGCGAGCGGCGCAGGCCAACACGCCGCCTATCGCGCCGCGCTTTCCACCGCCGTTCTCTACAACATCGCCTGTTATGGCGTCGTTTCTCTGCTCGCGCTGTTTCTCAAGGCTCCCCGCAAGGGCGCAGGGAGCCGGGCGGGCCGGCAGAACGACATGGGTGACGCCGGCCCGGAGGTCGACAGTTTCGATGGGATACGAGCCGGCCGATCCAGAGCATGGGACGCCTCGCGTCATCGGTATGTCTGCGGCAGTCTGTGCGAGAGATAGTCTCGCATCTGACGCAGCGCATCGTCCCGGTTCAAGCCATTCGATTGCAATCCCAGCCGCAGCCAGAGGCCATCGATCAATGCGGTGATGGCCAGCGCGACCTCCTCGCATTCATCCCTCGGAAGGATGTCGGTCAGCGCCGACATCAGGTTCGAACGCATCCTCCCGTGGATGACTCGCTGAATGCGGGCCAATTGCGGCTCTCTCGGCACTTCCGCGCAGAGCGAGAGCCAGGCGTGACAGATGGAAGGTTGGAAAAAGCGCTCTTCGAAGTTTCCCTCGATGATGGCGTCGAGGCGCTGTCTCGGTGAGCGCGCCGCCGCCAGGCGCGCCGCCACCGCGTCCCTGAGTTCCGCATTGGCTTCACGCATGGCGTGCTCGAAAAGCTCCTGCTTGTTCGAGAAATAGTGCAGCACGATGCCTTTGGAGGCCCCCGCCTGAGCGGCGACCTTCTCCAGCGTCGCGCCGGCCATGCCCTCGCGCTTCAGAACCTCGAAGGCCGCGCGCCGCAGTTCTTTTTTTTCGAATGTCGCTGATTTTGGCAAGGCGCATCACAGAATCCCTTTTGCGGCGACATTGACAATTTTCCCGGAAAGATCAATTGTTGACCACTGGGTCAATTTTCATTCCAAATGGTCAAGAGGATTTCGCATGCACCGGACGTTGAAGGCAGCATTGGGCGCGGCGGCGCTCGTCATGGTCGCAGAAACCGCTCTCTGCGCCGATCAGGAAAGTTGCAAGACGGTCCGGATGGGCGAGCCCGGCTGGAATGATCTCGCTTTCACGACCGGCGTCGGCGCCACGCTCTTGAAAGCGCTCGGCTATGAAGCCAACAGCAAGCTTCTCGGCATCGACGTGATCTATACGAGCCTGAAGGCGAAGGATCTCGATGTCTTCCTCGGCTATTGGGATCCCGCGATGATTTCCTATTTCAAGCCCTATGGCGAAGACGGATCGGTCGAAACCGTGAGGACCAATCTCGAAGGGGCGAAATACACGTTCGCAGTTCCAGACTATGTCTGGGAGGCCGGCGTGAAGGACTTCTCGGATCTTCACAAATTCGCCGACCAGTTCGACCGCAAGCTCTACGGCATAGAGCCCGGATCGAACCAACTGATGCTGGACGCCGTCAATGACAAATCGCTCGAGATCGGGGATTGGCAGGTGGTTGAATCCAGTGAACAGGGCATGCTGTCGGAAGTCGCCCGCAAGACGAGCGACAACTCGTTCATCGTCTTTCAGGCCTGGGCGCCGCATCCGATGAATACGGCGTTCGCCATCAAATATCTGACGGGCGGCGACAAGTTCTATGGTCCGAATTTCGGAGCGGCCACCGTCTCCACTCAGGTGCGCAAAGGTTACCTGCAGGAGTGCCCGAACATTGCGCGGCTTCTGAAAAATCTCGCTTTCGACATCGACTTCGAAAACAAGGGAATGTCATTGCTCATGAACGACGGTTTGTCTCCGGAAGAAGCCGCGCTCAAGGCGATCAAGCAGGAGCCGCAAAGGCTGAAAGTCTGGCTCGAGGGCGTAACCACGTTCGACGGCCAGCCGGGTCTTGCGGCCGCGGAGGCGTCGTTGGGATTGTGACGCCCTCGCATGCCGACGCCTGGAACGCGCGCAAGCGGACGATCGACCTTCCGGCTGTCGGCCGCATGGCGTTCATCGACACAGGAGGAGCCGGTCCCACGCTTCTGCTTTTGCACGGCTTCTCCGACACCAGCCGAAGCTTTGCCTATCTCGAGCCGCTCCTTCGCGGGTATCGCCTGATCATGCCGGATATGCCGGGCCATGGCGGCTCGGCGCCGATGAACGAGATGCATGTCGCAGACTTCGCCACATCCATCGTTTCTCTCATGCATGGCATGGAGGTCACGCCCGCGGCGATCATTGGCCATTCGATGGGAGCGATGACGACCCTCGAAATCGCCGGCCGCAGCTTCGATGGTCCGATCGTGTTGTTGTCGGCGAGCCTGAATCCCGGCTTCGGCGACGACAACGACGTCGCTCTCGCCATCCGGTCTCTACGCGATCCGATCGATCCGGCCAGCGCGTTCTTGAGAGAATGGTATGCGTGTGCGTCACAGGTGAATGCGGAGTTCCTCGACACGATGCGGCGGGAAGCCGCCGCTATGCCGGCGAAGCTGTGGCGGGCGATCGCAGATGGATTTGAACAGACCGACCTGACCTCGACAGCCGCCAGGATTTCCAATCCGGCGCTTTCCATCAGCGGCCTGTGCGACACGTTGTTCGGTCGCTCTCACCGCCAAGACCTTTCCGAAACGCTGCGCTCGGCGGAATTCGTGGCGCTGGCGGAGGTCGGGCATAATCCGCATTGGGAAGCCCCGGATGTTGTCGCCGGGCGCATTCTCTCTTTCTTGCGCGAGCATGGCGTGGCGAACACGATCGACGCATGACGCGGCGCCGGCCACCGCGCGTCGCCGTCACTTTGCGGGGGTGAACTTGAACTTCGTGACGATCGCCTCGACCGGCTTGCCGTCGCTGGGCGGCTTGCCACGGAAGCCCCAGAGATTGAAGAAGATCGACATGGGTTTGGAGCCGATGCGGTCTTGATGATCGGTCGGCGCATAGCGCCAGCTCACCGTCTTCAGCGCGTCGCCGTCGCTATCGAGCAGCACGGAGGTGTAATCCACCGACTTGCGGCTCCAGACGAAGACGTGACGACTGCGGGAAACGCCGCGCGGCCAGGAAAAACTCTTGCCGGTCTGCTTGAGATCGTCCTTGGCGGGCCAGACCGTGAAGTTGAGCGGCTTGTTGGCGCGGTCGCCCCAGCGGGCGAATTCCACGTCGATCTCATTGGTGGTGTCGGGGCCGACCTCGGCGGAGGGGTAATTGAAGAAGCCGAACACGACATTCTTGTCCTGGCCGCCAATATCGCCCTCCCACTCCATTTCATAGGTTCCATAACCGAAGCGGCTGACGCTCTGGATTTCGCCTGATGTCCAGCGTCCTTCGTCATCCCTGGACAATCGCAGATGCAGCCGGCCCTGGCCGTCGACCCTGGCCTGGCTCGCCGCCCAGCGGTTGGGACCGGGGCCGAGGCCCTCGCCGATCTTGACGGTAAAATCATAGCCCGAAAAGCGGATGCGCTTGGCGGCTTCCACGGGCGTCGCCGCCAAAGCGGCAAGAAGGCAGGCGGCGAGAACGAGGCGCTTCATGACGTAACTCCAGCGGCGGAACCCGCCGCTGGATAGCGCAGCTCGCTGAAGCGAGGCTGATCAGGGCACCAGCAGCGTGCCGGCGCCGGTCTCCGTGAACAGTTCGAGCAGCACCGAATGCGCCGTCTTGCCGTTGAGGATGACCACGCCCTGCACGCCGGCCTGGATGGCTTCGATGCAGGTTTCGACCTTGGGGATCATGCCGCCGGAAATCGTGCCGTCCTCGATCAGCGCATGCGCCTCGGCGACCGACAATTCCTTGATGAGATTGCCGTTCTTGTCGAGCACGCCCGGAACGTCGGTGAGGAACAGCAGGCGCGAGGCGTTGAGCGCGCCGGCGATCGCGCCGGCGAAGGTGTCGGCGTTGATATTGTAGGTCGCGCCGTCGCGGCCAGGCGCGACGGGGGCGATGACCGGGATCATTTCCGAGCGTGCGAGAAGGTCGAGCAGCGTGCGGTCGACTTCGACCACTTCGCCGACGAAGCCGAGATCGAGGATGCGTTCGATATTGCTGTCCGGGTCCTTGACCTTCTTCTGCGCCTTTTCGGCGAAGACCATGTTGCCGTCCTTGCCGCAAAGGCCGATCGCCCATTCGCCGGTCTGGTTGATCAGCGCAACGATTTCCTTGTTGATCGAGCCGGCCAGCACCATTTCGACGATCTCGACCGTCTTCTGGTCGGTCACGCGCAGACCGTTCTCGAAGCGGGATTCGATGCCCATCTTGGCGAGCATCGCGCCGATCTGCGGGCCGCCGCCATGCACGACGATCGGATTGACGCCGGATTGCTTGAGAAGCGCGATATCGGCCGCGAAAGCCTTGCCCAGTTCCGGATTGCCCATGGCGTGGCCGCCATATTTCACCACGATGGTCTTGTTCTCGTAGCGCTGCATGAAGGGCAGCGCCTGGACCAGGAGCCGCGCCTGGATCTCGCTTTCGGTGTGGGACATGAAAGGCCTCGCATGGACTGAAATCGAGCCTCTTTAGCCCAACTTCGTGACAGATGGAATGATCCGTCTCCGGCATGAAGGCGTAATTTCGTCAGGCGTCGCGCGGGGGAGGCGCATCCTGCTCACCATCGAATGGACGAGACGATGCATGATCTGAACGGATTGCTCGGCCGGGTCGCCCTCGGCGACCGCAAGGCCTTTTCCGCGCTTTATGACCAAAGCGGCCCGAAACTTTTCGGGATACTCCTCCGTATCCTCAAAAACAGGCAGGAGGCCGAGGATGCGTTGCAGGATGTCTTCGTCAAGGTCTGGCGGCGCGCCGATCGGTTCAATCACGAGGCCGGCTCGGCCGAGGTCTGGCTCGCCGCTGTGGCGCGCAATCATGCGATCGACGCGCTCAGGGCGCGGCGTCCCGAAGCGAGTTCGATCGACGAAGCCTATGATCTGGCAGGGTCCGATCCAGACCCGGAAAAGCTTGCCATGTTGAGAAGCGAAGGGATGAGAATTCACAGATGCATGCAGACCCTCGAATCGGATAGGAGAGACGCCGTCCGGAAAGCCTATGTCGAAGGTCGGAGTTATCAGGAATTGGCGGATCTCTACCAGGTGCCGCTAAACACGATGCGAACCTGGCTGCGCCGCAGCCTGCTGAAATTGAGAGAGTGCCTCGGGCAATGAGCGAGAAGCCGCAGGATTGGGATCGTAGCCGGGATGAGATCATCTCGGGCGAATACGTGCTGGGCGTCCTGTCAGACGCCGATCGCCGGCGCGTCGAAGCCCGCATGGCCATCGATCCCAAATTCGCCATGCAGGTGCGCCGCTGGCAGACCAATCTCGCCGAATTCAACGACGACTATCAGGCGGAAGCTCCGCCGTCGCATGTTTTCCGCCGTATCGAAGCGCAGCTGTTCCAGCCCGAAGAGGCCAGGGACGGAGGCCTGTCGCGTTTGTGGAACTCGCTGACGCTGTGGCGCGGCCTGGCGGTGGCCGGGGCTGTCGCCGCCGCCTGGTTCGGCGTCGCTCACCGCCTTCCGCCGCTCGGGGTCGGACAGCCCGCCCGCCCCTGGTGGCCGAACTGACCGGCGAAAAGAACGGCTTCAATCTCGTCGCAACCTACGACTTCGGCACTGGCCGTCTCAGCGTCATCCCCGCGGCGCTTCGCCAGGACGGGCCGAAATCGCTGGAAGTGTGGGTGATCGAAGACGGCAAGCCGCCGCTTTCGGTCGGCGTTCTGCCCGACACGGGCCGCGGCGACATCGTCATTCCCACTTCGCTGCGCGCTTCGTTCACCGCCGGCCGCACCATCGCGATTACGGTCGAACCGCTCGGCGGTTCCCCGACGGCAAGCCGACGGGGCCGGTGATCGCCGCAGGGCGCGCGGTTACGTTGTGAGACCCGAGACAGCCGCTATATCGGACACCGGCGAAGGGCGGCCATAGAAATAGCCCTGGGCCTTGTCGACGCGGAGTTCGCGCAGGACCTTTTCTTCCTCCGGCGTTTCGACGCCCTCGGCGACGACAGTGGTCCCGGTTCGCCTGCTGTACTCCACCAGGGCTCCGACCATGGCGATGCGGTTGGGATCGGTGTCTATCCCGCGCGTCAGGCTGATATCGAACTTGATGATGTCGGGTTGCAGCCTGAGAACATGGAGAAGGCTCGAATAGCCGGCTCCGGCGTCGTCGATTGCGATACGCGCCCCCGCCCGACGAACCGCCCTCAACGCCGTCTCGACGCGTCCGTAATCGTCGATCGGAGCATGCTCGGTGATCTCGATCACCAGCCTTTCCGGGTCGATCAACGAGAGCAACGGCTCGAGGTCGCTGGTCACAATGGTCGCCGGCGACAGATTGATGTTGACCGTGAGCTCTGCGGGCAGCCGCCTGCTCTCGACGATCGCCTTTTGCGCGGCGATCAGTTCGACGCGCTTGCCGACGCCCGCGTCGGCGGCATCCGCGAACCATTTGTCCGGGCTTCGAGCAGGCTCGGCGGCGAAGCGGGACAATGCTTCATAGCCGGTGACGGCCCGCGATGCGAGGTCGACGATCGGCTGAAAGACGATGCGCGGATCGCCCTGGGCGAGAGCCGCATCGATCATCTTGCGCAACCGCCTGCGACGCTGATGCGCGGAGACATCGGCCGCCAGCATATTGGCCGTCAGGCCCGCCAGCTGGTGCAGCAGGTCGAGATCGCTCTGGCCGAGCGTCGGTCGCGGCAGATAGCTGAAACAGCAGAGCGTTCCGTAGACCCGGCCGTCGCCGAACCGCACCGGCACGCTCAGATGGGCTCCGATCGGGATCGAAGCGGTTTCGGGAATCATGGCGGCGACGGGAAAGTCGGCCGTGTCCGGAATCAATTCCGGCAGGATGCAGTCGACGATCTTCCGGCAATAGCCTGCGCCGATCGGGTGAACGTCGCCCGCCCGGATCGGCGGATTGTCGCGCCGCGCCGACACGCCCCGGAAAACGCGCGCCGCTTCGGAAAACTCGGCGAGGAAAGCCACATCCATGCGGAGATGGGTACGGATCATCTCGAGCACGATGTCGATATTCGCCGCCACCGTCGGAGACAGCGGCGTCGGCGAGGCGGCGGACTCGTGGATGCTGTTCAAGAACTCCCCCACCCCTCGGCGTTCAAACAATGCCGCATCGCACCGACTGCAATTCTTACGTTTTCGCTTTTCGTCGGGTTTGGAGCGCCGGCGCGCGAACACGACGATCTTAAAAGGCGACGCAGCGTAAGTTTACAATCTCTCATATACTTATTCAATGCTGATTTGGGCGGCTTTCCGCCGATCTCCGGCGCTGGCGTGGCGGCCCCGGCAGCCGCTCCGGTCAGCGGTCACGTATTGGTGCGAGCATCAGACTGTGGCCTGCGGCATTTTCTTGAGAAAATTATCGCCCGTGCTGAAACTCTTTTTCGCCCTTCCGTAGATCGCTCCGTCCCCCAACGAGGACCATGCCGGCGGAACGCCCGGCGTGATGTTCAACAGGAAGGAAAGATCCATGCTCAAGACCACGCTTCGCACTGCAGCCCTCATCTCCGCCGTGATCGGGGTGGGCGCCGTGGCCTATGCCTCTTCCAACCCGGAAGTCGGCGGCGCGCCGATGTATGACAACAAGACGATTGTCGAAAACGCCGTCAACTCCAAGGATCACACCACGCTGGTCGCCGCCGTCAAGGCCGCCGGCCTGGTCGACACGCTGAACGGCGCGGGCCCCTTCACCGTCTTCGCCCCCACCAACGAAGCCTTCGCCGCACTGCCGGCGGGCACGGTCGACACGCTGCTGAAGCCCGAGAACAAGGATCAGCTGACCAAGGTGCTGACCTGCCATGTGGTGGCGGCCGACGCCATGTCCGCCGCGATCGACAAGATGATCAAGGACGACGGCGGTTCGCACGACGTCAAGACCGTGGGCGGCTGCACGCTGAAGGCCACGGAAATGGGCGGCAAGATCATGCTCACCGACGAGATGGGCAATATGGCCACCGTGACCATCGCCGACGTCAAGCAGAAGAACGGCGTCATCCACGTGATCGACAAGGTGCTGCTGCCGAAGGGCTGAAGCCCGAGCAGTCGCGCGCGGGTCCTCCCATCGGGGCTGCCGCCCCCGGACCCGCCTTTCTTGCCGCCCGAACCTCCCGGGCGGCTTTTTCATGGAAATTTCAGCCGAGCGACAGCAGATGCAGGATCGCCGCCCGCATCTCGTCGACGCCCACGCCTTTTTCCGAGGAGGTGGCGAGGATTTCCGGATAGGAGGCCGGATGCTTGGCGAGCTTGGCGAGCGTATCGACCTTGAGCGTCTCGAGTTCGGCCGCCTTGATCTTGTCGGTCTTGGTCAGCACGACCTGGTAGGAAACCGCCGCGAGGTCGAGCAGCTTCAGCACCTCTTCGTCGTTCTTCTTGATGCCGTGGCGGCTGTCGATCAGCACATAGACGCGCCGAAGCGTCGTGCGGCCGCGAAGGTAATCGAAGACCAGCTTGGTCCAGGCGTCCACCTGCGCCTTCGGCGCTTGCGCATAGCCATAGCCCGGCATGTCGACCAACGCGCAGGGCGGCAGATCGCCCGCCTCGCCCGTATAGCCGTCCGGCACGAAATAATTGAGCTCCTGGGTGCGGCCCGGCGTGTTGGACGTCCGGGCGAGCCCGCTCTGGCCGACCAGCGCATTGATGAGCGAGGATTTGCCGACATTGGATCGGCCGGCGAAAGCGATTTCGGCCGGGCCTTCCGGGGCAGGAACTTCATCGCCGGCACGCCGCGGATAAACACCCAGGGCCGCGTGAAGATGCGGCTGAGTTTGTCGGCTTGCGTGTCGGCCATGGGTCTATCCTGTCTTGCGGCTAAACCACGCCTTTTGGGCTATTCCCCGCATAAGTCAAGGCTTGGCGGCGATGGCCGGCGCCGGCGCCTGCCGTTTCAACGCCTTGGAGAGGTAGAAGATCAGCGCGGCGAGGATGATCAGGCCGCCGATGACGGTCTCGACGCCGGGGATCTCGCCATGGAAAATCGCCACCCAGACAGGTCCCAGCATGGTCTCGGCCGTGCCGAGCAGCGCCGCGAATGCCGAGGGGATCAGCCGGGCGCCGGTGACGAACAGGGCCATGCCCAGCCCGAGATTGAGCGCGCCGAACACGAAGAGCACGCCGAGCTCGCCCGGCGTCACGGCGAAGCCCGAGGCCTGCGTCGCGGCGAATGCCGAGGCGGCGAAACAACCGAGACTCGCTCCCGGCGTCTGCCGGACATTCGGAAAGCGTCTCGTGACCACCGTGGTCATGGCGAAGACGATGGCGATGGCCAGCGCCAGGAGATTGCCGAACCAGGCCATGGGATAATCGACGCCGGAGCCGGACGCCTGCGCCTC
Organism: Rhizobium sp. G21; assembly: GCF_014158035.1. Lineage (GTDB taxonomy): Bacteria > Pseudomonadota > Alphaproteobacteria > Rhizobiales > Rhizobiaceae > Rhizobium_E. The sequence continues at coordinate 2,131,661 of NZ_JACFXW010000001.1, forward strand.
GTGGCCCGTGAGCGCGGCGAGCAGCGGACCGCCCGCCACCATGATGGCCACGCCGGCGATGACGGCTGCGATGGCGAGCCAGGTGGCGAACGTCACCCGCTCGCGAAACAGGATCCAGGCGATCAACGCCGCAAACAGCGGCACGCCGGCCTGGATCAGCACGACATTGGCGACGGTGGTGTAGGAGATGGCGATGACGAAACAGGAGGATGCGACGGCGAAGCCGAAGGCGACGAGAAGGCCGGGCGCGCCCATGTTGCGGTAGAGCGACAGGGTCTTGCGCGGTCCGTCGCGCAACAACAGGAAGCCGAGGAGAAAGAGGCCGGCGAACAGGCCGCGCCAGCACACGACGGTCCAACTGTCGTCGATATCGAGGTAGCGCGCGAGAGCGCCGCCGAAGCTCCAGGCCACGGCGGAGAGAAACACCAAAAGCGCGCCTGCGCCCTCCTGCGCGGCCGGCGAGGCCGTCATGCTCTTGTCCATCTGCCGTCCAGTCCCCTGCTCGCGTCGTCGTCAGTGTAAACGAAAGCAACCGGGGCGAAGCCCCGGTTGCGACATTTGCGATCGATCAATTCTTTTCAAGACGCATTCAGGCCGATGATGGCTTTCGCTTGAACAGTCCCTTGAGATTGTCGAACAGTTCGATCTTGGCGCCGTGACGCTTCATGATGACGCCCTGCTGCAACACCGACAGCGTGTTGTTCCAGGCCCAGTAAATGACGAGGCCGGCGGGGAACGAACCCAGCATGAAGGTGAAGATCAGCGGCATCCAGTTGAAGATCATCGCCTGGGTCGGATCGGGCGGCGTCGGGTTCATGCGCATCTGGATGAACATGGTGAAGCCATGATGATCGGCCAGACGCCCAGCATCAGCGCATGCGGCGGCGTCCAGGGGATCAGGCCGAACAGGTTGAAGATCGTGGTGGGATCCGGCGCCGAAAGGTCCTGGATCCAGCCGAAGAACGGCGCATGCCGCATTTCGATCGTCACATAGATGACCTTGTAGAGCGCGAAGAACACCGGGATCTGCAAGAGCACCGGCCAGCAGCCGGCCACCGGATTGACCTTCTCTTCCTTGTAAAGCTGCATCATGGCTTGCTGCAGCGCCATGCGGTCGTCGCCATGCTTGGCCTTCAGCTCCTCCATCTTCGGCTGCAGCGTCTTCATCTTGGCCATCGAGGCGTATTGCCGGTTGGCGATCGGGAAGAAGATCAGCTTGACGATGACGGTCGTGCCGAGGATGGCGAGGCCGAAATTGCCGAAATAGTGGAACAGCCAGTCCATGAGATAGAACATGGGCTTGGTGAGGAAGTAGAAATAGCCCCAGTCGATCAGCTTGTTGAAATCCTGGATGCCGTATTTCTCTTCGTAACCCTCGATCACGGGCACCTGCTTGGCGCCGGCGAACACCATGGTCGAGAAGCTCTTGGTCTCGCCCGCGGCCACGCTGGTGGCGGCGTTTTCGCGGTAATCCGCCTGGTAGAGCGGCTGTCCGGTCTCGACATGCGAAAATTGCGAGGTGAAGGAGGAGCTCTTCTGGGGCACGATGGTGGCGGCCCAGTATTTGTCGGTGATGCCGAACCAGCCGCCCTGCGGCGCCTCGAACTTGGCCGGCTCGCTTTCGGCGTTGCCGAAGGTCTCTTCCTTCAGGCTGCCGTCCATGACGCCGACATAACCCTCATGCAGCACCCAGGCGGAGGCGTGCGTCGGCTGATTGTAGCGCACGACGCGGCCGTAGGGCGTCAGCGACAGCGGCGCGGCGGAGCCGTTCTTCACGCTGTCCTCGATCTGGAACATGTATTTGTCGTCGACCGATATCTTGCGGGTGAAGGTGACGCCTTCGGGATTGGTGTAGGTCAGCGTCACCGGCGTGGACTGGGTCAGGCGATTGGCGCCCTCCACCGTCCAGTTGGTGGTCATGCCGGGCAGGTTCTGCGCGCCGAGGAAACCCAGTTCGACGAAATAGCCGTCCTTGGTGTTGCCCGGGCTGAACAGCGTGATGATCGGGCTGTCCTTGTCGATCGTCTCGCGGTAATTCTTGAGCCGGAGGTCGTCGAAGCGGGCGCCGGCCAGGCTGATCGAGCCGGTCAGGGCGGGCGTGTCGATGACGATGCGGTCGGTCTGGGAAAGCGCCTGCTCGCGCGTCACCACCGCCACGGCCTGGCCGTTGGCGGCCGGAATCGGCTGGCCGGACTGGTCGACGGCCGGCGCAGCGGCCGGGTTGGCCTTCTGCTGTTTGGCGAGTTCGGCCTGGCGCTGCTCCTCGGTCTTCTGCTGGGCTTCCATTTTCGGGCCCATGTAGAAGAACTGCCAGCCGAAGACGATCAGGACGGACAGAACGATCGCGAGATAATAATTACGGTTGTTTTCCATCACTCTTTCCCGGTGGCCGGCTTTTCTTGTCCTGCCGGCTGGAGATGCGCGCGATAAGGGTTTTGCTCAAATCATCGAAGGAGGCGGACATCGCCTCCCGATGGGCCACAATCACATAGTCGTGTCCCGGCTGCATTGCAAACTGCGCCTTCAGCCGGACCGCCTCTTTCAGGCGCCGGCGGATGCGGTTGCGCTCCACCGAATTGCCCTGCTTCTTGGTGACGGTGAAGCCGACGCGCGGCGCGTCTTCGGGAGACTTGCGATCCAGGACCTCGACGATGAACAAGCGGCCTCTGCGCCTCTCACCCTCGCGCGCACGCAAAAATTCCGGCCGGCTCTTCAGCCGACCGGCAGTACGAACATCTTTTCGGTTCGTCATCGGTCTTTCAGGCCCGTCCGCTTAAGCGGACAGGACCTTGCGGCCGCGATTGCGGCGAGCGCTGATGACCTTGCGGCCACCCTTGGTGGCGATGCGGGCGCGGAAGCCGTGACGACGCTTGCGAACGAGCTTGGACGGCTGGTAGGTACGCTTTGTTGCCATTTATTTAATTACCGCGGAGTGCGGCCCTTCTTGATGAGCGTTTTTTGGATGTCGCACGGCGCTGCCGCGGCCGCTTGCGCGGGCCCGGCTTCCCGAACGTGGCCGGGCTTATAGGGAGAGACGCCGAGGAAGTCAACCATTCGGCTCGATTTCGGGAGCGTCGCGGTCTTGCGCATTCCACCCAGACCTCTACATGATGAGCGCGAGCACGGACGGCCCGACGGCCCCGACAGGAAACGCCAGACAACGGAGCGGCGATTGGCCCGGGATGGAACGACAGCACAGGCGCCTGTCCGCAGCCTCGCCTTCGATGCGGCGGTGGAAACCCCGCCCACCGCCCGGCTTTCCACCCGGATCCTGCTGCTCACCGTCATCTTCGTCATGCTGGCGGAAATCATGATCTTCGTGCCGTCGGTCACCGATATGCGCCTGTCCTGGCTGCGCGACCGGCTGAACACCGCCGCCGCCGCCGCGATCGTCATCGACGGCCTGCCCGACATCAAGCTGCCGCGCTCGCTCGAGGATTCGACGCTGATGGCCACCGGCACCAAGGCCATCGCGCTGCACAAGGAAGAACTGACCCGGATGATCGTGGTCTCCGAAGTGCCGCCGGCGGTCAACGCGCAGTATGACCTGTCGACGAAGAGCTTCTTCGCCGACGCCTATGACGCCTTTTCGACGCTGGCCTGGGGCGGCGAACAGGTGGTGAGCGTGCGCGGCCCGATCGGCGCCTCCGGCATGGAGATCGAACTGGTCATGAGCGACCGGGCGCTGCGCCAGGCGATGCTGGTTTATTGCCGCGAAATCCTGTTCTTCTCCATCGTCATCTCGCTGACCACGGCGGCGTTGATCTTCTTCACCATCAACCGCATCCTGATCCGCCCGATCGGACGGATGACGGCGAGCATGCAGGGGTTCGCCGCCGATCCCGGCAATCCCGCGGCGATCATGAGCCCGCCCGAGGGGCGCGACGAACTCTCGGTCGCGGCCCGCCATCTCGCCGCCATGCAGACGGAATTGCAGCGGACGCTCAAGCAGCAGAAGAATCTCGCCGATCTCGGCCTCGCCGTCTCCAAGATCAATCACGACATGCGCAACATCCTGTCCTCGGCGCAATTGATGTCGGACCGCCTCACCGAACTCGGCGACCCCGTCGGCCGCGGCCTGTCGGCCAAGCTGGTGCGCACGCTCGGTCGCGCCATCAGCTATTCCTCCGACGTGCTGGCCTATGGCCGGGCGAGCGAGGCCGCGCCGCAGGTCAGCCGTTTCGCGCTGCGGCCGTTGATTGACGACGTCGGCGAAATCCTCGGCCTGGCGGCGGACGGGCAGATCCGATTCGTGACCGACGTCAAGCCGACGCTCGAGATCGAGGCCGATCCCGAACAGATGTTCCGGGTGATCTACAATCTCTGCCGCAACTCGCTGCAGGCGCTCGAGCCGCATGACGGCGGCGACAAGCAGATCCGGGTCGGCGTCGCCGTCATCGGCGATCGCCTGCGCCTCGATATCGACGACAACGGCCCCGGCATGCCCGAAAAAGCCCGCGCCCATCTCTTCTCCGCCTTCCGCGGCTCCACCCGCGCCGGCGGCGTCGGCCTCGGCCTGGTGATCGCCCGCGACATCGCGCTCGCCCATGGCGGCGCGATCACCCTTGTGGAAAAGTCCTCTCCCGGCTGCCTCTTCCGGGTGGAAATCCCGCATCGCGCAGGACTTTGAGCCCTCTCCGCAAGCCCGTTTGGCCCGCCCTGCGACCGACCTCCCACGGCTTTTGTTGCATTTTTTTGAAAAAGCCGCTTGCAATCCTCAAAGCCGCGCAGTAGTAGAGCCGCACACCGCCGGAAACGACGGCGGTCAGGCAAGCACCCGTAGCTCAGCTGGATAGAGCACCAGACTACGAATCTGGGGGTCAGGAGTTCGAATCTCTTCGGGTGCGCCACTTTTCTTCCATAGCATTCAACAAGTTAGCATTTTCAATGGCTTTCGTCAACGCGAACTGCTATGGAATGGTGCTCTGGAATGGTTGGAAGGCGCTGGCGTATGCGCGGACTGTCAAAGCGCAAAGGCTCCGAGGTTTGGCAAGGCCGCCTCTATATCCCGACCGACATTTGGAACCAGCGTGAACTCCTCCTCGCGGCCGGTGAACAGCTTCCCAAAAATCAAGACTGGCTTGTGTCTCTAGGCGAGCGTGACCAGCGTCGAGCCGAGACAGCGTATTCGAGTCGCCTTGAACAGCACCGCCGCCAGGTCTCCGCCTGGAGCGATACCTTGCGGGAGCTGGCGCGGATTGAGAAGGAGGGTGCAAGAGCCCTCTCTCATGAGGAGAAGGCTGGGGTGGTGCGAACCGCCATGGAGACCTTCCTCGCCCAACACCGCGAACAGCCGGACAAGCTACCACCCATTGAAGGATCGAGCAGCACCTCCGCTGAGGAAATCGCAAGGAAGGCAGGGCTCCTCTCACAGGAGGAACGCAAGAAGCTCCACGCTTGGCACACCCGCTTCAAGGCAAGCGAAGATGGGCAAAGGGACGCCATCCTCCGAGACCTGCTGGACGCCTACTACAGGGGCGAACGCTGGGCATTCATGGGCGAGATCGCTTGGCGGGACTTGGTGCAAAGCCCGGAGGTGGCGGCCGTGGTCGGAGCCGCTCGGCAGCACTCGGTACGCCTACCAGACACCCTCGACAGCGCCGAGTTTGTTCAGCGGGCGGCAAACGCGGTGGCGGACGTTCGGCAAGCGCTTGAAGATTACCGACAGTTCCGCCCCGAAAAACTACGCGAGGTAGAAGCCCGCATCGCCGCCCTACCGACCTTTGCTCTGGCGGAGCAGCCCTCACCATTTCGCTCCAGGCCCAAGAATCTCTTCGAGCTGCTGGAGGACAAGCTTGAGACTGAGAACCGCCGCCCCTCCACTGGCGTGGCATATAGAGGGTCTCTGACGCGCTTCAGCAAGTTCGCGGGCCACAAAGACCTCGCCAGGGTGACAAAAGACGACGTGCTGCGCTGGCGAGACTCCATGCGAAACGAGGGGATAGACAGCGCGACCATCAATCGAAAGCACTTGGCGGCACTCAAAGCGGTCCTGGAGTGGGGCGTCAGCGAGGGATACCTCCCCGATAACCCCGCGTCGGCCGTGCTAGATCGCACCGCTAAGGAGCCGCATCGCGAGACCAAAGGGCACACCCGAGAGCACGTCCAGGCGATACTTCAGGCCACCTTCACGAGCGGGGACTGGAAGCCGGGGCTCTCGCTCCCCTACCGCCGAGCAATCTTCTGGTTGCCCTGGCTTCTCACCTATACCGGCCTCCGCCCAGTTGAGCTTGCGCAGCTTCGCGGACAAGACGTGCGGATGGAGAAAGATGTGCCCTTCCTCTTCATCACCCCCGAGGCTGGCGGCACCAAAGGCAATAACGCATGGATCACCGGCATCCACGACCACATCATAGAGCTAGGCTTCATGCAGATGGTGAGGAGCGTGGGCACAGGTCCGCTATTCTACAGTCCGTATCCGCCAGAGGTTGACCTCCGGAAGGTCAAGTCGCCCCGTTCGGTTGAGGCCTACAGCGAGGCTTCGGACTGGATAAGGGATGGCCTGAAGTTAACCGCGTTCCGTGGCCGCCAGCTCCATGCCTTCCGCCACGCCTTTACGACCACCTCGCGAGGCGGCGGGAACGGAGAGGACGCATGGGAGAGGATGGACAAGGAGACGCGGGACTACATGCTGGGCAGTCGCCCAAAGACTGACGCCAGAGAAAGCTATGGGGATTGGCCGCCTGAGGTCGTCCATACAGAGATCAACAAGCTGCCGCGTCTTCAGGTGAAAGACTCAGGATGGAGACCATGATGGAATCACTTAATGAAATCGCCGCAAATGAGTATGTGACCAGTCCGTAGGTGTTCTTAGGGACAGTTGGCCCTGTCTGTTGGTACATTTGCAGAACATCACACCCCCAAAAGCATCGTAGAAAAACCACTTCCCCGTGGGATTCACGAGTTCACGCAGCGGAATCAGTTGCAATCTTTGGCGAGATGTCTAATAGATCAATGGAGCGTTAACCCTCTTTGGACGTCTCTGCCAATTGAAATCGATTGGGAGGAGCATCCGAGCTTCGGTGAAGTCGTCACTGGAGGGGCGGTAAGCCCGACTTGCTTTTCAAGTCAGGAGATTACCATGCGCGTAGCATGCTCGCTGATTAGTCCCGTATCAGTTACGGACTACTGGCGTTTCCGACTGGGCCAATGGGAGCATGTCTGCTCTCATTGCAGACGCAAGCCACGCTGCAACGTGGCGAAACGTCCATAACCCAGCCGTACGATAGGTGAAGGCCCTGCGATATGCGGGGCCTTTTTCGTTTCCCTTAACAGGAACAATTAAGTTAATATTCCACGTTGATTTGTTTAGCAAGGGCATTGACTCATTAAGTGAGGATTGATCTCACGCACCAGCCGAATCGTTTTCCGCCAAACATCATCAAATTCATCAACTTATAGCTATGCGAAAATCGCAACTTCCCTATGAGAATTTGGCGTCAATGGGCCTTGATGCAGTTTCGTGCCAAAAACTGGCCGCACGAGAAAATAAATTTAGCCATCAATTTGACGAGTGATACGCACCTTTAACCCCGACGCAGGGCACCGCTTTATCTCATAGACCCAAAGCCGTCCTTCAGCGTCCCAATGCATAGCCCTCTTGATTACCGGCAGGCGCTCCCACTGTTCTAAGGTGGAGAGCCCTGAAGGCGGATAGTAGGGAGGGGGACCATCCATAGCACCTAGCGCTTTGCCGAGCGCCCTCCTAAGCGACGACCACATGCTCTGCCTCCTGATCTCCGCGTAGACGCTTTGCCAGCCGCGACAGGGTAGCCATCGAGCAGCCCGTTGCGGCCGCTATGCTTCGCCAGCTCTGCCCTGCCTCCAGCAACTTTATGATGGCGGCGTTGCGTTCCTTGTCCTCTGGCCGCCCCTTGTACTCTCCACGCGCCTTGGCTTGCTCGATACCTTGAGCCTGCCGCCGCCGTCGATCATCGTAGTCTTTTCGCGCAATGGCGGCCAGCATGTCCAACATCATGCCGTTAATGGCCTCCAAGATGCGCGATTGCACATCATCTCGCTCTGCCGTTGCGAGCATCCATGAGGTCGGGAGGTCCAGGGCCACCACCCGAACCTGCCGCCCCGTGATCTCGGCTTTGAGCCGCTGCCAGTCGGCGGCATTGAGGCGACTTAAGCGGTCCACCTGTTCGACCAGGAGGATGTCTCCAGGTTCGGAGTCGGTGAGGAGGCGGAATAACTCTGGCCTCTTGAGAGAAGCGCCGCTCTCGTTCTCTGCGTAGTAGCCCGCGACCCGGAGGCCCCGCTCTTGGGCAAACTTGGCGAGGTCGGCTCTCGCTCGGCTGGCGTCCTGCTCTTTGGTGCTGGCGCGGAGGTATGCTCGCACTAGGGTCATGCTCAAAGCTCCCTTGCTTCGCTTTAGGTGCTTCGTTATGTCATGCTTCGTTATGAGTGGTCAAGGGCATTTTCGAAGCGCCCTACAGCGTTGGTCCGCCGCGCTTCTCTTCAAGCATACCTTATCGAAGCGCATGAGTGCGGGACCTTGAGACGGACTTGCGGCCTGTTGGTCCGGTGTCTTCCTGCCTGTTGGCCCCCTCGGCAACTGCCAAAAAGTAATAATCGGAGGAAATAATCCTGCTACAGTGCGCAATAGTAAATATTCGGCAATAAACGGTGATGACACATTGCGCAATAGTGATAGTGTGGCACAAATATAGTATTATCATATTCATCATCATCGTGAAAGTGGGAGCTTTTTCATGGCGATCATGGATAAATATTATTGAATTGACGATTTCAGCCGATTTTTTACATTATGTGCATCGCAGGTTGGCGATGGGTTCACAACGGTTTGAAAGAGGCACTCAATGTTTACTTGGCGGGAACGGCTTTTGACGGCTCTAGGGTTCAAAGACGCCTATATCGAAACTAACTGGCGCAAGCCTTCAGAATGGCGGCGTGATCGTTGGGAAGAGGGCGGCTGTCACTTTCTGGACTTCGGCCCTATTCATCTGGCCTACCAAGCCTAAAAGCTTTTCCTTCCAATTCAAACGCCAAGAGGCCGCCCGCAAGGCGGCCTTTTCGTTATGCCTAAGGCCTGAAGCGGCGGTAATGCACGGATGCACTACAGACCGCACCACAGCAGGTCTCGACCGCCCGCTCTAACCGGCTGATTTCATTGGGGATGGGCACGAGGTTTGAGTCACTCGCCCTGCCTCTAACCTTATGAGGACGCCGCGTCTGTCATCTGGAAAGTTCCGCAAGGTGAACATGGAAGTCAGCCAGCGCAAGAGCGTCCTTGAGTCGGCGAACCGCCCGACCGATCAGGATGAAAATCAATTCCTCACGGGCTTCACCGGGCCGCGCTATGGCGTCGATTGGCAGGGAACGCTTGGAAGCCCCGACGCCATGGCGCAAGGTCCAACCCCGCTTGGCTCCAATTGTAGATTGACCTGGAGCGGCCACAGTTCGGAGACAATGGCGACTTGCGGCGGGGCCAGCGCGATCCACTGACCCCCGATCCGTAACGCAATCTCTCCCTCATCCACCTCATAAGCCTCATCGACATAACGGGGCAGCTTTTGGGCAAGGACCATTTGAGCCGTTATGGTCTGGAGCATGAAGTTAAACCTATGGTTATTCCCGCCGCATGATTGGATCGGACTAACCCACGGTCAATTCAGAAATATTCACAATGGGATACGACAAGGTGCGGCAAGTGGCAACAATCCAAGAGGGGCATACGCTCCTACCGTAAAGCGCAACTTGCGGAATGTGGCAACATCTCTGGTACTGCCAGATAGGACATTGTGTGGAATATGGGGTACCCCCGGAGGGGGAATGCGCCGTCGCGTTGCCACGTGTCCCAGATGTCTCGTGATCCCTTTGTGGTGATCCGGGAGGCTCCGTTTTGATTTGAATAGCCTTGTGCGAACTTTCTGGTTTTGATTCACGCGCAACTAGGGTTACATGGTCAAACCAACGTGATCGAATACCATTGGGTGCTGTCCGTGTCAGAAGATATACTGAGAATTAGAAATAAAATCGAGGGTCTAGCAGACGCTGAGATCGCAACGGGAAAACCGTACCTGTTAAGCAGGCTCGGAAAGGATTTAGGAAATGACTTGCATAAAGTTAAACTTTTTCAAAAAGCTTGGCGGATTTTATAAAAGAAAACTTATCCGAAAAGTATGATATAATACAAACTGGTGAATACAATAACATTCAGTCCATTGTAAAAAAGACAACTGGCGCATCGAAATTCTCACGCTCTGATGCGGATGACGCAGACAAACCAGAACGTTTCAATTATAGATTTTGGGCGGCTTTTTCCGTTCCACTTTCTAAAGGCTCCCGCTTTTTAAATATGGAAGACTTCACATTTGAGGATTCCGACACTCGGCCCTCCACTCAACATGAAATCATTGATCCAGAGTTTATCGCGGAGGCAAATATACCGGGACGAGATAAAGTTATTCTAGAAAATATACGACAGTGGATCGAAGATCGGCAGTTTAATCGGGAAAAGTTCTTAGCTAGGCAACAGACAGTGAGAAGTCCGGCAGCCGTGCATGGCCGAACATTACTTCACGCAGTTGTGGATGCTCTCGATAAGAGGCAACTGTCTTCCACATCACTACCACTCGATGTTGTGGTAGCCCTCCTAAGCAAAAGTGCATGAACACCCAGGGCTGCATGTGAAATGACAGCATACTCTCTTGTTATTGCTGGGCTACCAGACGAAGTATTTGACAGAGTAAAGAAGGAATCAGAAAACAAGATCGCACCCGGCGGAAAACTATTTCTCATCCCAAATACCAACAAAAATTACGCAAAAAGTTATGTCGACAGACTTCTAAGAAGTCTTTTTGATTATTACATAAATATACCAGAAAATACGCAGGTCGTAACATTGCTTATTTATGTCGATTACGGCGACAGTAGCACGAAAGCATTTCTTGATAGGTTTTTTCCTTTTGCCCTCCCTCGTCGGATTGAACCTATCAATCTTGAGGCGGCACGCAATAAACAGGAAAAAATAAACTTCTAAACGATTTCGCGGAGGAAGTGATAGCAGCGAGTAGGAGTTTAAGGGCAACCTCGCGGATCATATCACACCGTACTAATGTACGTAACCTAAATCCATTGCTTTTACCTGTGCGCAATTTCCAAGGAGAAGAGCTGGATGATCTCCTTCGGAAGGTATACTCGAAGCCGCTTACAGCGATGACCCTGAAAAGCTATTAGACGACGAAATAGCCCGGTTTTTGGCAAAATTCCCTGGGCTACACCTCCAGACGAGCAAAGGCGAGCATTGAGCGATGGGGTTCTTTTTTTTAAAAGCCCAGGCAAAGACCGGCATGGCTTCTTAAGGAATAGCGTCGCCAAGAGTCATCCAATGGATTGCCTCTTTAATGCCAGAAGCCGCCTTGGCGGAGCATACGATTACTGTCTGCACTACGACTGCACCCCGGTGAAGGGGAAGCTAAAGTCTAGCTATGAAAACTGCCATGGCCACGATAGTGCGCCGAAGAAAACGCATGTAAATATCGCACCTAACGACTTTATCATATAAGTAAACGAAAAGGCCGATGTCGCTTGTAGCGCCATCGGCCCATTTCATGAGTCATATGCGTGAGAACAAATGACCGATATTTGTGCTTGCATTTCGAACAACGAGATTATGCGGTGCCTCCCGCAAGCTATCTCTCACACCTACGGATCGTAACAACCACCATGGAGGCACCCGGCCGGGCGAAGTCCAAGGTCTAGATGTTACAAACACGCTCAAATTAACCCGCAAGCAGGTAATCAGAGCTTCGAATGGCTTTCCAAAGTTCCCGTGGGAAAATCAGTCTGCTCATGTGTGCTCGTATTAATGTAACGCATATGCAGCAGAAAAGATCGCTATTGCAAGCGTTTTCTTCTCGGTGCCCTACAGAGAGATTAAATATGCCATTGGCATTAAAATCTCCTAAACACGCTATCCATATCCCATATGGGTAACGGCGGCCGCCATATCAACATCCTTTCTCACCTTGGCTGGAGATATCTAGGTACTTTTCATGCTCCCCTCCCGCTCAGAATGAGGGGCGGGGGTCACGGCGTCGCCGCCAAACCAAGAGCCTTGCGGAGCTGATCGCCAGCCGACTTCTGGCCCGTATTGTCGAGATACCCAGCGGCGGCTTTGTACTTGTGCTGGAGCATCTGGGTCCGAAGCTCAGGGTTCTCCTCCTGGAGCCTCTTGAAGCCAGCCGTGCGGTACTTCTGGACGATGCCCTGGATGGCGTTGAGCCTGCTCCCAGGTTGTCCCGTCTCGCCGTCTGGCATGTCCTCGTAGTCCTTGGTCCTGATGAGCTTCTCCAGGGACTCCTTGAGGCTCGGGCCGCCCTCCTCGGGTTTGGCCGCAAGCTCCTGATACCTGTCGTAGGCATTCTGTCCGGACTTCAGGGTGACATCACGCAAATCCATGCCGTTATGCGTCGGCTGGGGCATTGAGAGGCCCTCGTTGGTCTCCAGCATGATGCGGTTGACTTCGGCCTCCACCGAGTCCTCGCTCATGGTGGTCGTCACTCCGATCCGCCGCGCCACGGGCTCCCCGAAGACATCACGCCGGGGCGGGAGGCCCTTGGAGTAGCCGGGGATGTCCTTGAGCACTCGGTCGAGCAGTCCCCGAGCTTCCCTAAGGTAGGGGTCGGTGTTCGCATAGCCGCGCATGGCCGAGGACATCGGGATCATCGAGCTTCCCATGTTCCCCACGAACTTCTCCATCTTGTTCTCGGGGTCGCTGAGGGCGTCAACGAGCTGGTTCATGTTGAGGAGGAAGGTGCGGTCTGCGAAGTTCCTAGCGAGGGCGATCCCTGTGGCGGTCGCGACGTTGGAAATGTCCCGGTGCTCGGGGTCCATAGTGTAAAGCTCGTGGAGGTCCGCCATGATCCCCATCGGCAGGCCGACCGGATCGAACCTTCCGTAGGGCACATAGGTCTTGGAGCCGTCCGCGTTGGTCACGACCACCGAGTAGGGCTTCCAGCCTTGCTCGATGAGTTGCTTGCGGAGTTGGTCATCCGATGGGCCGCCGCCTGTGATGCGCCCGTTCGCGACCAGGAGGCCAGCGGACGCCATGAAGAGACTACCCAGCGCCATCTGCCCGATAGCTTGAGCCTGCCGCTCCATCCCCATCTTCCCCAGAAGCATCGCCCGATATTCGCCCTGGATGAGGTTGAGCCCCGGCGTATACTTGTGGGAGTATCGCAACACGTTGATCGGTGTCTTCACGAACGGCAGGACAAAGCCAATAGGCGGATAGTAGGTCCGCAGGTTTCTGATCCCCGCGCCCAACGTCCCAGGAAGAAGCTCCTGGTTAAACGTTGAGGTCTGAGCCTCAAGTAGCGCCTCGGGATCGACTGCTCGTCCCTCATCATCGAAGGCCTGATGGAGGCGGCTTTCCATGAAGTCCTTCAGGTCTTGACCCTTCAGGCCCATCTGCTCGCCAGCCACCGCAGCGCGAGACTGTACGACCGACCTGTACCGGAGCGTCTTGAAGAACTCGTCCTGTGCCCCCAGGAACCGTGTGGGAAAGCCAGTGACATTGCGGTAGAGGGAGGAGATGTGGAGGTTGTGCCACAAGTTCTCCCAGCTATCGAAGGGCCTGAAGTTCGGAACCCCGAGCGGCTGGTGGGCGGTGCTCTGTGAAGGAGCATCGAGCCAGTCCGTCATGTGCGGAGCCAGCTTGGAGTCGCCCTTCATGAACGCCTCGACGCCAGCCTTCCAGCCGTCCGTGATGGCCGCCGCCGTGTAATAGAACTCCTTGGCCGCCTGCTGACGAACCGCCTTGCCGCCGCTCAGCACGAGAGACCCCAGGCCCTTCTCCAGCGGCCTTGCGATCTGCATGTAGACGTTGGAGGTCAGGTTGACGACGTGAGTGGGGTAGAGCCAGAGGAGACCATTGCGCTGCGAGAATTGCAGCTCGTCCATCACCCGCTTCATCACCGTTGGCTTGGCGAGGTCCTTGAGTTTCTTGGGGTCGCCGCCAGTGGACTGCATGATGTCCATGAACTTCTGGTCGTCCAGAGAGGTCAGGGCCTTGAGCTGCTCTGGGTTGACGCCGAACTCCCCGCGCATCCGCCTGAGGGAGCGACCTGCGGCGGCCCTCATGCTCTGGGACGCTGCGTAGGTCTCCATGGCGACGGACATTCGGCGGCGAGCCTCAGCCAGGGCCTGGGCGCTGTCCCCACCGAACTCCGCGAGGTTCCCCAGCGGACCTTGTTGATGACATCGTAGGCGTCCATGAACATACGGGTGGAGACCAGATAGCCAGCCTCCATGTTCCGCACCATGCCTGCCGCCGCGTCCCCGGCCTGAGCGATCTCCCCACGACTGCCGCAGGGTCTTCGTTGAAGTAGCGGGCTGCGGCTCGGACCTGGCGTTCGACCTTGGCGTCAGACAGCACGGCACCGCCTTTGACGGCATCGAGTTCTGGCCTCAGGACCTTCTGGGCATTGGCGATGAGGGTTGACACGTCCTCGGGGGTCTGGAGCTTCTGCCAGGGGACGCCAGCCTGCGGGGCGGGCTTATAGCCTTGGCTGATGGCCTCCTCGCGGGAGCCCGCTTGGTCGATGGACCTGAGGTCCCAGTCGGTGCCGTCCAGGATCGCCTTCATCTGCTCATCGCTGACGGCCTCCGTGGGAAGCGTCTTTGCGGCGGACGGGGCGCTGTCTGGGAGCGGGGTGCTCTGGTCCACCGTGGTGGGAGCTGCCTCGCTGATCTGGTCTGGAGGCTGGATACCGTCACGAGCATCGCTCGTTAGTCGAACTCCGTTCTCGCTGGCCGCCTGGGAGCCCGCCTTGACGCGGACACGGGGTTTCTCGACTGGAGCCACTGGCGGAACCTCCACCGGACGCTCGGCCGCCGCCTTCATCTCCTCCGCCACCTGAGGCTGGGCAATCTCTTCGACCACCTTCTTGGCGGCTTCGGGGTTCCCACGGCGAGCGAACTTGATGGCCTTGAGCCCAGGGCAAAAGCCCCGGCGAACGCGAGGTCCACCCCAGCGCCTTCGAGCGCGTTCTTGAGGCGGCCCTCTGCGGCGCTGTCGTCGGGATTGGCCGCGAGGTACTCGGACACGGGGTTTTCCAGGGCGGGGAACTCCTGGATCATATTCGAGAGGCGGGCCTCATGGGGGTCCATCACGACCGCACCGGCCGCAGCGCCCCTAGCGATCTCATAGCCGACCTGAGCGGCCTTGCCTCCAGCGGCGAACGTCTGGGTGGCCTTGAGAGGAGCCATGAGTTTGCCAGCGCCGATGAGCCCAGTGACGAACTGCGAGATGCCGCCAGCCAAGGCGTTCGGGATGGAGCGCGATGTCACGTCCTTGTAGTCGGCCTCGATAGCATTACGCAGAGCCGTCCTGTCGGCGGGATCGGTGGTCTCCCCAGTCAGTCCTGCCATGAAGTCTCTGGTCTGGAGGACGGCACGGGCCGCCCCACCAATTACCGCCCTCGGTATCTCTGACTGGGCCTCAACGCTGGAGCCCAGGACCCGCGTGGCTGCGGACATGGTGCCTGCATCAGGTGCGGTTCCATAGTCTACCCCGGCAACCGGAGCAGTCTTCGGAGCGGTGACCTCGTTGTAGAGCCGCTGGAAGAAGCCAGGCTGCTCTTGGGACTGTGGGTCGGAGCCCTGAGGTTGAACAGGCGGCATCGCCCGAGCCCCGTCCTGCATGGTACCTGCGAGCTGGCGCTCTTTGGTCACCTCTTCGACGGCCTGGAGGAACTCGGGGTCCAGGGTGGAGGGTTGTTTGTTGTCTGACATGGTGTTGGTCCTTCATAGAAACTCACGTAACTCGGCGCTTTCACCCGGCGCAGACGCCGAGCGAGTTCTCATGGTGGGACGTAATGGAAAGCTGAAGCGACGACACGACCAGCGCAGTGGTGCGGGATCACCTCAGTGTTGCCTCATAGTGGTAGGCCGCCTGGACCCAACGCGAGGGGTAGACGGTGTCGTTGACGAGGGTGATGGTGCATTCCTCCGCCCGCTGATGGATGGGGAAGTCCGCCTCGCCATACTGCTTGGGCTGACGATTGTTGATGTCCGCAGAGATGGCCTTACGTCCGTCGTAGCGAAACTCACTGAGCAGCTCGCCGCGTGGGTTCTTGACCTGAACCTTGTACTCGGAGGTTTCCGCATGGGAGACGCGGAGCTTCTTGATGAGGATGTGGTCTGGAAGGAGCGTCTGGCCGTCCTGCTGGATATAGAGCGGACTCAGCCGCATCGCCGCCGTGTTCTTAGCCCCGAAGTAGAACTTGTGGTGGCCCGCTCGGCACTGGACCCGGATGGTGTTGCCGTCCACCCAGGCGACCTTGAGCTTCCTGCCCCGGACTTCGCCGTCTGACGGCTCATCATCCTCAATCGCAACGTAGTCACCGCGCAGATCGCTTGGCACCGTGTAGGGCAGGTCTAGGGTCGCCAGATGGCTGGAGTTGAAGGTGGCCCCCGTCTGATCGACGCGGTGGTCAAGCCGGATGTCCCGGAACTTCGGGTCTGCCGGATCGAGGGGGAAACGCTCGGTGACCAGCTTCGAGCCGATCTGGATGAGGAGGTAAAGGTTGCCGTCGTTAACCGCTCCTGTGACCACCTTGTCGGCCCCGTTGAAGGTCCACTTGTTCCAGGAGGACTGGAGGCGGTTTTCGCCCTGATTGAACCAACGGTAGACGAAGATGGTGGTGTCGTTGGTGGTGATCACCACGGTTGTCTTCGCCGCGTTGTTCGGCAGGATTTGACGCAGGGTCCCTCTGATGTAACGCGGGCAGTGTTCGTTGAGCGGGATTTCCCCACTGGGTTTCCACTGCGGTAGAGCACCTCCGTGAGGACGGAACCGTCGCCCACCTTGGTGCCGAAGATCACGCTGGACATGCCGTAGGCGATAGGACGACACCGGCCGTCATAGTCGTAGTTAGTCGAGGGGATAACGTCAGCCGTCTCCTCACTGAGGGCGCTGTCGCCGCTATCGAGGCGGAGCTGGTTGCCGTCGCCCCAGAAGAACAGCTTACCGCTCGCCGCCACGCTGGACCTGATGACCGTCACCGTGCCCGACTGAATATCGAAGATGATGGGGTCCGTGGCGAGGCGCGTCTGGGCGGAGTCTGGGAAGAAGCAGTAAGGGTTCCTCGCCGTGGACAGCGCGAAGGTCCCCTCGGTGTTCAACGCCAAGCGCCCAGAGATGAAGTTGATGGAGCGGATGCGCCTGTTCACGAAGTTCGGGGTCTTAGAGGAGTTCACCCCATCGCCGCTGATCCGGTTGGACCAGACGGCCCTGTCGATGGAGAAGGAGTTCTTCCCAACGTTCTTCAGGAGGTGCGGCATCGTGTCTGGATCAAGCTTGAACTTGATGTTCGGCTTGACGACTTCTTCCCATGAGCCTGTGATCTCGGGGCCGTCGAAGCGAACCCAGTAGTCGTCCCGCTGGTCTTGCTTTGAGCCTCTGATGCCGACCACGTAGCCGTTTGGAGCCCGCTGCGGCAGGTCCGAGAACTTGTCCACCCACTCACGGAACGCAATAAGCTGGGTGTCGCCCTGTCCGTCTACAGAGTCCAACTCGAAGTACGTGTCGATATTTGAGCAAGTAACGACAACGTTGGAACCACTGACTGTAAAGCTGAAGCTGTCCAGCGCAGGGGCGTAGGTTACCTTCGCCGCGTTGAACTTGTCACGAAACTCTGCGGCTAGCGTGTTAGTAGCGATATAGGCCGCATTTCCCGAGTCCGAGTTGTCTGGCGTCTCATACTGAGTGATATAGGTGACGCCCGCCACCTTGAGGATGCACTTGTAGGTCGTACTGTAGCTGCCGGACCTGAAATAGAAAATACCTCGGTTAGGCCGCTTGGGCGACGTATCGGCTGACATCTTGACCGTCTTCTGGCGGTTCACGATGAAGGTCGTGTCGTCCACGGTCACAGCGTCAAACGCGGTGCGGGCCGGACCGACATGCTTGAAGTAGGCTGAGCGCTTTGCGAACCCACGCTTGGAGCAAACCGTCCCGGTGATGAGGTTGATGATGATCATCTCCCCATCCTCGATCAACACCTTGTAGTGCTCAGAGGAGGAGCGCCTGATCTCATGGACGAATGGGTCCGAGAAGTCGTAGCTAGCCGATCCCAGTACCAGGCCGCCAGGACGGGCATGGACACCATTGAGCGGCGAGTTCACGCAGTTCTGCTGGTCTTCCATGAAGTGGCTGGGGCGATCCTGAGGGGACTGCTCTGAGACGCCTCCGATGAGACTGGACAGGGTGTAGACCGGCTGCTGCTTATCCGCTGGATGGTTGTCAGGAAGTTTGACCATTACCGGCCACCTCCCTGCGCCTGACGTGCCGCTTCGCGTTCTGCTGCGATAACACTCAAAGCGGCCTCTACTAGCTCCATCACGCTACCTTGCTCTTCCGCAGGTAAGTGACTGCTGGTCGCTTTTTTAACCGCTACGAGAAGGCAGTGAATTGTCTCTGGCGCTGGGGACCCCACGCCAAAGATAGAAAGAGTCTGTGGCCGGTAATCGCGATGCCCGGACACTCCATGAAACTCGATGGCGGCACGGGTCGCAGGGGCGCAAAGTAAATCGATTAGGTCAAACCTGATGTCGCCCAGGGTAATCGCAGGCAGTAGGCCCTCCTGCCGCTGCACGGGCCAGATACGGAGTTCGATTTCCGCCCCGATGCTTTTTAGGAGGTCTAATAGGGTGAGTTGTGCGGGAGTAACTGAAAATTCAACTCTGTCGAGAATGAGCGTGGTGTCGGCGCTGCCGGTTGACAAGGCAATTTCGGTAGTCGTCATGGTGTTGATCCTTCTTAATGGCGGAGAGGCGCTAGGGCGCGCGAGGTTGTCCGCAGCGGGAGGCTGGCGGCGTGGCTTCAGGGATTGCTGGGCTCTGCTGCGCAGGCGGGAGACACACTCATCTCCATCTCGCCCCACAAAGCTTCTGCTCGGGGGTCGGCGTGACAAGCGGCAGAGGGTTAGTGCTTAGTGTGGCCGTGAAGGCGACCTAATGTTCAAACCTCAGGCTCCTACCGCAGGATAGGCGGTGCGGCGGCGGAGGCATGAGGGAGGCGTCAGGTGACTTGTGGAGGCTTGGGGGAGACTTGGGGTTGGGGACATGAGGTCTGTGATGAAGATGATGGGCAGCACCTCATCCCCTTCCCTCTTCGTCCGGCATGTAGGTGGAGACCTTGAGCACTAAACGCAGAGGTACCGCCAAGTCCGATGATGATGGAGAAGATGTAGACCTGAGATACTAGAGGTCTTCCCCTTACTCCTTCCCCCTTGGTATCCAGTTGTTTCAGGGGCGCGTCGTAATCTGCCGTATGATCGGCTTCTCGACTACAGGGAGTGCCACTCCGAGCACTTCCTTAGAGCAGGCGGCCATGATGTCTGCCGCGAGGCCGCCCTTCGAGTGAGGCGTGAGGAGCCCGTCGTGCATTGGCAAGCCCGCCGCCCCCGCTGCGTTTAACCTAGTGAGAACGGCGGTGAGGATAGTGCTTTCCAGGTGCATCAACTCGATGCCGCAATCCCTCCCAAAGAGATGCGCTATAGGACGATGATGATGGGCGAAGGTCTCACTCACCCTCCGCGCATTCCACCCCTCTGGCAGTAACTCCCGCAGCTCTGGGCCGATCCTACGCATTGTGCCCGTGCGGCCAAGAAGGGAAAGGAACGCGAGCTTGGCGGCGGCGCGGTGGCCCTCCAGGCCAGGAATGGCATATGGGTCAATCTCTGCCGGAAGAGGTCGGCCGACCTTGCAGTAGGCTAGACGTACAAACATTCCCGAGAAATCGAAATCGGCAACAGGCTCCCCCTGCACGGCGATGAGATGCCGCTGATCCTTCCTGATGTTCATCCACCACCCATTGAACAGGCGGCCGTTAAGGTTGAAAGCGTGGGGGTCGGAGGTCCGTCTCAGAGTAAAAGTACGGCGAAGGGATACGGGAGCGAGACCCTGCCCGTTGAACCGCAAGTCCGCGTCATTAAGGAAGGCGTTGATGCTGTCCATCTGATCACGCAGGGCGTTGGTCTGCTCGGTATCGGCATAAGGCACCAGAACCTTATTCTCAGGTAGCCCCGGAAGGTTCCGCTTTCCCGTACGCGCTGTAAGCCAGATGGGTTCGGCCCCCGCGTATCGCCCGATGTCCAGCGCAGAAACGCCCTCGGCGTTGAACATTTCGATCAGCGTAGGAGTAGGCTCAATCTCCGTGGTCATCCGCTTGTAGATCGCCGGATGCTTGATGATGAGGCCCTCATGCTCTAGCGCCTGGAGGGTTTCTGCAAGTTGCCTGCGGGGAACGTGGGGTTGTCGTATCGGGTGATGGGGAGGCGGGAGGTTGGGACCGCGATACGTTTATTGACTTCTCTGGTCGGACGGGTGCGGGCATCGAGGATGTTAGACATCACGCCTGACACCACGGCCTGACGCCTGACCACGGCGTCCCTGCGGGTGAAGCTTTTCGCCTTTCGCTCAATGCTTGCCGCAATATCCTCGGCTAGGGGTGCTAACCTGTTCCGACTTACAAGCCATGGATCGAAGAAGGGTGTAGGCGAGAGCGGGTCACTGCCCTCGTGATCGGTCTCTTGCATTCGCCGCATCCTCCTCCTTCTTTAGCGTCTTCCAGTATTCAGCGCCCTCCAACTCAGGGAGCCTGATTTTGCCCCAGACTCTCGGAAAGGTGAGATCGGGTGTGGAAGCAAGTGATGCCTTTTGGCCGCCTCTATGCCGACCCTTGCGGCTCGCAGCGCCACGCCTTCCGCGTTCTGTTTGTAGGCAGGCACCGGCTGAACTTGACGCCAGCGTCGAGGCGAAGACGTGATGGCGGACTTGAGGTCCTTCACCCATTCGTGGCCGACGTAGCGCTCCTGCTTCTTGGCGTTCTTGATTCCGTCCTGTCCGACTATGGTAGCCAGTTGCGGCATCCCCGAGGACGAGATCAAGATGTCGGTTTCTGGCTGGTCATAGAGCCTGATGGCCTCAGCCAGTCCGCCCATCCGCATCCAGTCCTGCGTCGGCGCTAAGCCAAACATGGTGAAGACGTGATGCGGCCGATCATCCGACCGCTCTGCGATTGCGACACCTGCGGCCATGAGGAACGAACCTTGGGGCGCGATAAAGGATGTCTGGAGAGTTTCCACGCGAAGGTAGACGTGGAGCTGGGGCTTTGGGCCGTCCGTCATGAGGGACCTCGTGGGGTGAAGGGTGATTGAAACCCGTTACTGATTGGATATGGAGCGAGTGTAACCCTACCATCAACACAACCGAAGAAGGCAGTGGAATCTCGCCTTTGTTCGATACAAAGGGAATTGAAGACGCAGGCGGCTGAGGTGAGCCCCGCCCAAATCAAGCCTTTCTCCGTAAATTGGAAGACATGTTCGATAGGACGCCAATTACTGCCGAATTCCTTCGCCATAGATTGGAAGACACATGGCGCGGCTCCCAATTCCAATGAGGTTCCGTCCCCATTCTGTATTCCCTAAGCCGGATTCTGTGGCGGCATTGAAGGACATTATGCACGCCTCCCTGCTGGGGAAGCGCTCTGGAATTACGACCGCACCCTCAGGGTCGCTGAAGATGATCATGACGACGTAAAGCACCTTCATCAATCTGCCCCTTGTTCGATACCGTGGGAATAAATGCAATCACCGCCTTGCTGGGCGTCTTGAGAAATGAGCAATGCGCGGAGGTTGCTAACGTAATCCAGAAGCTCGTCACCGTGTCTCCCCTTCCTTGAGGCGTTCCACTCCGCGTAAGTCATCGCCTTCTCCCTCGCCTCGCCTGCCTGCCAAACCGAATGCAGCGGCACCATGCGTTTCTCGTAAACGTCAAACTTCAGGAGGACGTGACTGGCCCAGTGCGTGAAGTAGCCCCTCGTGCGACGTGCGAGTGGCTGGCCCGCATATGCGCGTTTCGTCTTCAGGTCTGCGGGCTCGGCGTCGTTCGTACCGAGGCGGAAGCTGTAGGTGTTTCCATCCCGATAGGGGTCAGCGATGACCGAGTGTCCGTAGCGCGTCAGTTCCAACATGGCGGCGAATTGCGGCGCGGTGAGCTTAAAGTTGCTGCGCTTTTCCGTGGTGCTGCCTTCTGGCCCCCGCTTGCCTATCACGATGCCAAACTCTGGCGCTCCTCCCTCCTCAGTGATGGTGACCCAGCGCCGGACATAGGTGGGCATGATGATTTGACGCGAGGGGAACTCGCCGGAGGCGATCAGAGCGGGCGTGATGAGGGGGTATGACCGAAACGAGATGTGCCTCACTTGCCCCTCCCCTCGACAAGTAGCGCCGCCTTCTGCTCACACTCCACTGCCCATAGCAGCGCCTCGAAGTTGCTCTTGTAGTCTGCGCCGGAGAAGCCCCAGGGCAGTGTGCCGCCGAGTTCGCGTTCGGCCAGCAGCCTCAGGACATGACGCCGGAACAGCGCTAGGGTCTCCGCCTCGATGCCCGCCTTTCCGATCCGCGCCAAGTTAGATGCTCGGAGGTCTGCGACCGCTCGAAGCGACTCTGTGCTCTGGTCGATCTCCACCTCCCCAAACAGCCAGTGAAGCGCCAGATTGTCCTGAGGCGCATCTCGGAAGGTGAACGTCGCGTAGACCTCAGGCATGGGCACGGCGTTGTTGCTGTGCGTGGCTATGGAGTGCCCTAGCAGGGTGGAGTGGATGAGGAGAGCTAGCTGCATGGAGGATAGGACGACGGCCTTGCGGTAACGCTTCCCCAAGACAACGGTGACTGACGGTGAGATGCCGCCATCTGGGTGCGCCCCTTCCAGCGGTGCCCAGGTCGTCGCCCAGCTAGGAAGCTTGGTGAAAGCCGACACTGGGTCGGTCATCGCTAGTTCTGGAGTGATAAATCGTGAGTTAGTCTTTACTGACATATGTAAGCACCCGCTTGCGAACGTTATGGTTAGGTGCTATGGAAATGAGACCAAGCCAGGATTAATGCCTAGTGGTTTCAATGCTTTGCGGAGGTCCCCTTAGAGTTCGAATCTCTTCGGGTGCGCCACTTTCTCCGTTTTCGTGATCTCGATAGCGCTCGCCGCAGCTCGTCTTCGCTCGCCGACCTGGTGACCACGATGCTTTTCCGGCTTCACGAATGGCAACGCATCTTCAGACTTTTGCGTTCGTCTCGCCGCTCCTCGACGTTATCCTTCCAACCTCTCCGCCGTCATGCTCGGGCTTGTCCCGAGCATCTGCAACGTATTGATATTGTTGAAGGCTCAGATCCTCGGCACAAGGCCGAGGATGACGGCGGAGTGGAGGGAAACCCCTCCCCAACCCCTCCCCACAAGGGGGAGGGGCTTGCGCCGCCTCACCCTCCAAAACCCAAGCGACCTCTCCTCCGCTAGGCTGAACTGTGGACGCCGGCGGCAGCCCCAGGTTAAGCCCCTCCCCTGTGGGAGGGGTGGGGGAGGGTCTTCTCCAAAAAACACCCTCTCGAAAATATTTTCATCCCCCACCACCCCACGCCCCTTATCCTCGTCTCGTCCCATCATCGGCTACACCGCGAGGCGTCGCGGCGAGGTGGGGCCGGCGCTGGGGAAGAGGGACGACGTGAACCCTCTTTCTCCGGGGCTTCGAGAAACGACGACCCCCGAAAACTGGGGACCTGGGCGTGAAAGCGTCCCCCAGAGTGGCGTCTCGCAAGGGACGTCATAGTAAGGCCCGCTTTAGAGGCGGATTACCCGCAGGCTCGACCTGCGGCGACGAGCGTCAAGTTCGAGGCACAAACCGCCGAATGCGGGGCGCGACGAGCGTCATATTAAAACTAAATTAAACGAGGCGTTCTTCGCGCCCCGGCCGAGCCCGTATGGGCGAAGCGAGAGGATGAGGCGGAACTTCGGGCGGCATAACGCGGCGGAGCGATTTGGCGCGTCCGCCGCCCCTGCCCTCACCCCAACTGCTTCTTCAGCGCATAGAGCGCCTCCAGCGCCTCGCGCGGGGTCATGTCGTCGGGATTGATCGCCTTCAGCGCCGCCTCGACCTCGGAGGCCTTTTGCGCCTTGGGCTCGTCGCGCCTGACGGCCGCCTGGAACAGAGGCAGGTCGTCGATCAGCGTGGTCGCCGGGTTCTTGCGGTCGGCGTCCTCCAGCAGCGTCAGCACCTCGCGCGCCCGGGCCACCACCGAATCGGGCAGGCCGGCCAGACGCGCCACCTGGATGCCGTAGGAGCGGTCGGCGGCGCCGGGGCCGACTTCGTGCAGGAAGACCACGTCGCCATGCCATTCCTTGACGCGCATTGTGACATTGGCGAGCCGGGCGAGCTTTTCCGACAGCACGGTCATTTCGTGGAAATGGGTGGCGAAGAGCGAGCGGCAGCGATTGACCTCGTGCAGATGCTCGACCGCCGCCCAGGCGATCGACAGACCGTCGAAGGTCGAGGTGCCCCGGCCGATCTCGTCGAGGATCACCAGCGAGCGCGGCGTCGCCTGATTGAGGATCGCCGCCGTCTCGACCATTTCCACCATGAAGGTGGAGCGGCCGCGCGCCAGATCGTCGGAGGCGCCGACGCGGGAGAACAGCCTGTCGACCACGCCGATGCGCGCCTCTTCCGCCGGCACGTAGGAGCCCATCTGGGCCAAAATGGCGATCAACGCGTTCTGGCGCAGGAAGGTCGATTTACCGCCCATATTCGGGCCGGTCAGCAGCCAGACGCCGCCGTTCTTCTGGCCCGAAAGCGGCGACAGATCGCAGTGATTGGCGACGAAGGCCGGTCCTTGCGCCTTTTTCAGCGCCTGTTCGACCACCGGATGGCGGCCGCCGCGAATGCAGAAATCGATGCTGTCGTCGACATGCGGCCGGCAATAGGCCTGCTCGTCGGCAAGCGCCGCCAGGCTTGCGGAGACGTCGAGGACGGAGAGCGCGTTCGCAGCCGCCTTGATCGGCTCTGCTGCGTCCACCACCGCTCTGACCATGCGATCATAGGCGGCAAGCTCGATCGCCAGGGCCTTCTCCGCGGCGTTGGCGATGCGGCTTTCGAGGTCGGAGAGTTCGACCGTGGTGAAGCGCATGGCGTTGGCGGTGGTCTGGCGATGGATGAAGCGGGCGCGGCGTTCGGGCGTCTCGGTCAGCGCGCCCGACGTGCCCGTGGTCATCTCGATGAAGTAGCCGAGGACATTGTTATGCTTGATCTTGAGCGATTTGACGCCGGTCTCTTCGGAATAGGAGGCCTGCAGCCCGGCGATCACCCGGCGCGACTGGTCGCGGAGTTCGCGGAGTTCGTCGAGTTCGGGGATCGCGCCGTCGCGGACGAAGCCGCCGTCGCGCTTCAAGAGCGGCAGGTCCTCGGCCAGCAGGCCGGCGAGCAGATCCTCGAGCGCGAAGGGAACGCCGCCGAGCGCCGTCACCGCCTGGTCGAGCTCTGCCGGCAACGCATGGCCTGCGAGAAGCGACGCGGCGCCGCGAGCGGCGGCGAGGCCTGCGAGAATGGCGGCGAGATCGCGCGGGCCGCCCCGGTCGAGCGCCAGCCGCGACAAGGCGCGCGGCATGTCGGGCGCGCGCCGCAGCTCGCCGCGGATCTCGTCTCGCAGCCGCGCCTCGTCGAGGAAGAAGCCGACGGCGTCGAGCCGCGCATTGATGATCTCGGGCTTGGTCAGAGGCGACATCAGCCGCTCGGTCAGAAGCCGCGTCCCGCCGCCGGTCACGGTGCGGTCGATGGCCTTGACCAGCGATCCCTCGCGCGAACCGGACAGGGTGCGGGCGAGTTCGAGATTAGCGCGGGTGGCGGGTCGATGAACAGGGTGGAGGCGGTGCTTTCGCGCTCGGGCCGGCCGAGCGGCGGCCGCTCGGCGATCTGGGTCTTTTCGACATAGGCGATAGCCGCGGCGCCGGCGGCGAGTTCGGCGCGGGTGAAGCCGCCGAACCCGTCGAGCGTGCCGACATTGAAATAGCGGGCGATGCGGCTCTCGGCCGTGGCGCTGTCGAACAGCACCGAAGGCTGCGGGCTGACGACCCGTCCCAGCACGTCGAAGACGCCGCGCAGGTCGACATCGTGGAACATCTGGTCCGAAACGATCAGCTCCTTGGGATCGATGCGCAGGATATCGGCGAGCAGCCGCTGCAATTCGCTTTCGGCGACGCGGAAGACGCCGGTGGAAATGTCGATCCAGGCCAGCGCATAGACGGGCCGGTCGCCGCCCTTGATGCGGGCGAGCGCCATCAGATAGTTGCTGTCGCCGGGATTGAGCAGCTTCTCCTCGGTGATCGTGCCCGGCGTCACCAGCCGGATCACGTCGCGGCGCACCACCGACTTTCCGCCGCGCTTCTTGGCCTCGGCGGGATCCTCGATCTGCTCGCAGACGGCGACGCGATAGCCGAAGCCGATCAGCTTCTGCAGATAATCGTCGGCGGCGTGCACGGGCACGCCGCACATCGGAATATCCTGGCCGAGATGCTGGCCGCGCCTGGTCAGGGTAATCCCCAGCGCGCGCGAGGCTTCCAGCGCATCCTCGAAGAACAATTCGTAGAAATCGCCCATGCGGTAGAACAGCAGGCTGTCGGGATTGGCGGCCTTGATCTCGATGAACTGCTCCATCATCGGCGTGGCGGAAAGTCGGCTTTCCTCCGAGGCGAGCTGGGCGACCGTGAGCGCGTCGGTAATCGTCATGCTGTTCTTTTTGACAAAGGAGAAGTGGTGGCTGATAAAGCCAAGACACTAGACGGATTGCGACCAAACACAATAAGGGCCGCGCCCGAAACGGGACGGGCCCACAGAAGCCTTGAGGGAGGAACTTGATGCCGACAGAGACCAAGCGCGACCGCACCCTGCCCACAGTGACGCGGCAGGAAGCGCTGGATTTCCATTCGCAGGGGCGACCGGGCAAGCTGGAGGTGACGCCGACCAAGCCGATGGCGACGCAGGCGATCTGTCGCTCGCTTACTCTCCAGGGGTTGCCGAACCGGTGAAGGCCATCGCCGAAGATCCGGCCACCGCTTATGATTACACCTCGCGGGGCAATATGGTGGCGGTCATCTCCAACGGCACCGCGATCCTCGGCCTCGGCAATCTCGGCGCGCTGGCCTCGAAGCCGGTAATGGAAGGCAAGGCGGTGTTGTTCAAACGCTTCGCCGACGTCGATTCGATCGATCTCGAAATCGACACCGAGAATGTCGACGAATTCATCAATTGCGTGCGCTTCCTCGGCCCCTCTTTCGGCGGCATCAATCTCGAGGACATCAAGGCTCCGGACTGTTTCGTCATCGAAAGCCGGCTGCGCGAACTCATGGACATCCCGGTCTTCCATGACGACCAGCATGGCACGGCCATCATCGCCGCCGCAGGCCTCATCAATGCTCTGGACCTGACGGGTCGCGACCTCAAGACCACCAAACTCGTCTGCAATGGCGCGGGCGCAGCCGCCATCGCCTGCATCGAGCTGATCAAGGCCATCGGCTTCAATCCCGCCAACATCATCCTCTGCGACACCAAGGGCGTGGTCTATCAGGGCCGCACCGAAGGCATGAACCAGTGGAAATCGGCGCATGCGGTGAAAACCGACCGGCGCACGCTGGTCGAGGCGATGGACGGCGCCGATGTGGTGCTCGGCCTGTCGGCCAAGGGCGCTTTCTCGGCCGAGATGATCCGCTCGATGGCCGACAATCCGATCATCTTCGCCATGGCCAATCCCGATCCGGAAATCACCCCGAGGAAGTGGCCCGCATCCGCGACGACGCGATCATGGCCACGGGCCGGTCGGATTATCCCAACCAGGTCAACAATGTGCTCGGATTTCCCTATATCTTCCGCGGCGCGCTGGACGTGCGCGCCTCCACCATCAACGATGCGATGAAGATCGCCGCCGTGCGCGCGCTCGCCAATCTCGCCAAGGAAGACGTGCCGGATGATGTCGCCGCCGCCTATCAGGGCAACCGGCCGCGCTTCGGCGCCAATTACATCATTCCCGTGCCGTTCGATCCCCGGCTGATCTCTTCGATCCCGGTGGCGGTGGCGCAGGCGGCGATGGATACGGGCGTGGCGCGCAAGCCGATCACCGATTTCGACGCCTATGCCCGGGCGCTCAACAGCCGCCGCGACCCGATCGCCTCGACGCTGCAGCAGATCTATGAGCGGGTGCGCCGCCATCCCAAGCGGGTGGTGTTCGCCGAGGCCGAGGAAGAACAGGTGATGCGGGCGGCGATCGCTTACGTGAACCAGCGGCTCGGCACCGCCATCCTGCTCGGCCGCGACGACGTGATCCAGGCTAACGCCGAACGCGCCGGCATCGATCTCGCCCGGCCCGGCATCGAGCTGATCAACGCCCGCACCTCCACCCGCCGCGAAGCCTATATCGATTATCTCTATGCGCGGCTGCAGCGGAAGGGTTATCTGCATCGCGACGCCCAGCGGCTGATCAACACCGACCGCAACCATTTCGCCGCCTGCATGGTGGCGCTCGGCGACGCCGACGCCATGGTCACCGGCATGACCCGAAACTATTCGACCGCGCTGGAAGACGTCAGGCGCTGCATCGACGCTAAGCCCGGACACCGTGTCATCGGCGCGTCGCTCGCGCTCTGCAAGGGCCGCAATGTGCTGGTGGCCGACACCGCCGTCCACGACATGCCGTCGTCGGAAGAACTGGCCGACATCGCCGAGGAAGCGGCGGGGCTCGCCCGGAGACTGGGCTATGAGCCGCGGGTGGCGATGCTCGCCTATTCCACCTTCGGCCACCCCGAGGGCGAGCGTTCGGAACGGTTGCGCGAAGCGGTCAAGATTCTGGAAAAGCGTCGCGTCGATTTCGAGTTCGACGGCGAAATGGCCGCCGATGTCGCGCTGAACCCCAAGCTGATGGAGCAGTACCCGTTCTGCCGTCTCTCGGGACCGGCCAACGTGCTGGTGATGCCGGCCTTCCACTCGGCTTCGATCTCCACCAAGATGCTGCAGGAACTCGGCGGCTCGACCGTGATCGGACCGCTGCTGGTCGGACTCGACAAATCGGTGCAGATCGTCTCGATGGGCGCCAAAGACACCGATATCGTCAACATGGCCGCGATCGCCGCCTATAACGCCGGCTCGTGAGGGCCGATGGCGGCGTCCAGCGCCGCCATGCTCTCGGCGAGTTCCGCCTTGAGCCAGGCTTTGAAGGCTTTCGCTTTCGCACTTTCCCGCCCGCCTTTCGCGGTGACGATATAATGGGCGAAACCGGTGCGGGCGCGAGTGGGAAAGGGAACGGAGAGGCAGCCGCCGAGAATGGCGTCGACGGTGAGCGTCTGCCAGCCCAGCATCACGCCCTGCCCCGAGATGACCGCATCGAGACAGAGCGAGGCTTCGTTGAGCCGGTGACGCGGCGTGATGGCCTCGCCATGCAGGCCGACGGCGTCGAGCCAGACATTCCAGCCGAACATGGCCTGGCTGTCGATCACGGTGGGCACGGCGAGAAGATCGCGCGGCTCCTTGAGTTGGGTCGCAAGCGCCGGGGCGAGGACCGGGAATATCTCCTGTTCCAGCAGCAGCTCCGCCTCGACGCCCGGCCAGTCGCCGCGGCCGACTCGGATGGCGAGATCGATGTCGGAGGCGGCGGGGTCGACGAGCCGGCTGGTGGCGTCGATGCGGATGTCGATATCGGGATGCAGGCGGAAGAAGCCGTCGAGCCGACGCACCAGCCAGCGTGCGGCGAAGACGGGCGCGACCGAAATCGTCAGCGTGCGGTCGTTGTCGCCGCGGATGGAGGCGACCGCGTCGGAGAGGAGCCCGAAGCCCTGGGTGAGCCTGGGCACGGCGGCGCGTCCCGCTTCGGTGAGCGCAAGGCCCTTGGGGCGGCGCTCGAAGATCTGCTTGCCGAGTTGCGCCTCGGCCTTGGCGATCTGCTGGCTGATCGCTCCCGGGGTCACGCCCAGTTCGTCGGCGGCGGCAAGAAGCGAGCCGGTGCGGCCGACCGCTTCGAGCGCCCTCAGACCGTTCAAATGAACCAAGTTGAGATTGCGCATATAGGAAACCTAAAACGACAGCCTGAAGAGCTGCATTGAAACGAAGACCGTGGAGGAGAATATCTAAATCATCTCGCCGAAGCCAGACGGAGGATGACGTGATGATCGATACGAAAGAAAAGACGCGCCTGATAGCTCCCGGCGCGCTGGGACAAGCGCTTTCACGCGCCGCGGCGTGGTTGATAGAAACCGAGGACCAAGCGAAGGATCCGTTTCTCGACCCGGTCTTTCTTCATATGAGCGCGCGCGAGCTCGCGGACCTGCCGTTCACGCGATGGCCGGACCAAAAAGAAACCTCCCCGACGCGAGCGCCGGAGAGGCTGAAGAAAATGCCGGAGCGAACGGCCAGTCCGGCCCCGGGCCTGCCGAAGGAAGGGGTGGATGTTCAGCAGGCAAAACGCTGCGCGTCGGCGCCGTAATAGTTGAGATAGCGGCTCGAAATGCTCTCCACCGGCAAGACGATCAGCACATCGGTGGTGCCGAAATCGTGATCGACCACGGCGCCCTCGCCGACCATGGCGCCGAGGCGCAGGTAGCCCTTGATCAGCGGCGGCATCGCCATCAGCGCGCGCTTGGCGTTGACGGCTTCCGGCGGCATCAGGTCCATATGGCGGTGATGCTGCGGCAGGGCGCGAACGGCCCATTCGTCCCTGGCGAGATTGTTGTGATGAAGGAAAGACAAAGCCAGCGCATGCAGTTCCGGATAGCGGCCCGGGAAGGAGCCGCAGCCGAACATGACTTCGAGGCCATGCTTCAGCGCGTAAGCCCAGTTGCCCTGCCAGAGCAGCTCCACCGTGCGCTTGGTGCGGTAGGCGGGCAGCACGCAGGAGCGGCCGAGCTCCATGAATTTCTTGCCGGGATGGCGGGCCAGGAACGGCGCGATCTCGAACTCGGAGGCGGAATAGAAGCCGTCATTGGCCAAAGCGACGTCATGACGGAGAATGCGGTAAGTCGCGACGATCTGCTCATGGCTCTCGCCGTCGATGGACGTGTCGAGCACGATCAGGTGGTCGCAGATCTCGTCGAAAGAGTCGATGTCGCGGCCGAGACGCATAGCCTGCGGCGGCAGTTTGGCGCCCATTTCCTCGACGAAGATCTTGTAGCGGATGGTCTGCGCCGCCTCGATCTCGCGACGGGAGACGGCGAGACGGGTTTCCAGCGCGCCGATGCGACCGAGCGCGGGCTCGCGGGCCGAAAACAAAGACGACGAAGGATCGAGCGGCGGCGCGATGTCGGAATTGATCTGTAAGAGCTCCGCGGTCATGGCATGCATCCTTCACGTCAAGATGCAGCTCTATAACCATATGTGTGAGACAGTATGATGACGCGTGTATCAGGCTGCCGGCATAGAAGCGAGACTAGTGCGCGACGTCAAGCGTCGGTTTTCCGAGCAGTCGCAGGATGGCGCCGTTGAGGATGTCGGGCTCGGCCGGTTTCAACAGCACGAGGTCGGCGCCGCGCAACAGAAGCTCCCTGCGGGTGGCGTCCGATGCGTCGGCGGTGAGCACGATCACAGGGGTGAAGGGCAAGCCTTCGGCCGCTTCCGTCTCGCGCAGGCGGATGATGAAATCGAGGCAGACGCCGTCGGGCATGTGGTGGTCGGTGATGATCAGGTCGGGACGTCTGTCGACGAAGGCGGCGTCCAGCCTGGCGAACGTGTCGGCGAGACGGGCGCGGTGACCGGCCTTTTCCAGAATGGCCTGGCAGATCATCGCATTGACCGGATCGTCTTCGCCGATCAGGATCGAATAGCCCGGTCCGGCTGGATGGCCAGTGGTCGGCTCCTCGTCCTGCGCTTCGGCGGCGAGAACCGGGAAATCGTCATTGGCGGCGCCGCGGGCCTCGAGACCCTTCAGCCGGCCGGTGAGCACGTCGATCAGCGACTGTTCGCGGAGCGGGCGAATCAGCCAGCCGTCATAGACGACGCCGGACATCTGGGCGGGACGCGATTCGGGGTTGACGAGATAGACGCGTTTCGCGCCGGCGAGCCTGGCGTCGCGGCAGAGACCGGCGGTGAATTCGCCGTCCAGCCGGTGATCGACGATGATGCCGGTAAATTTCTCGCGCATGGTCAGCAGCGTTTCGGCGTCGATGATCGAGGAGGCCGCATGCGTCTCGGCGCCGAGGCCCTGCAGCGTTTCGGCCAGCGCCGACGCCGCCGGACCGACCGGCGCGAGCAGCAGGATGCGACCGCCGGCGAGTTCGCGGCCGCTGCGCATGGGTTTGGTCTGCATGTCGGCGGGCATGCGGATGGTGAACAGGCTGCCCTGGCCGAGTTTGCTTTCGACCGTGACGCCGCCGCCCATCTGGCTCATGATCCTGGCGGAAATCGCCAGGCCGAGCCCGACGCCGCCTTCGCGGGCGCGGCTGAGGTCGCCCTGTTCGAAAGCGTCGAAAATGCGTTTGAGCTCGCCTTCGTTCATGCCGGGACCGGTGTCGCGGACGCTGACGACCAGCTGGCCCGCTTCGACGCCGACATGGACGACGACGCCGCCCTGTTCGGTGAATTTCACCGCATTGCCGACGACGTTGTAGATCACCTGCTTGAGGCGCGCGGAATCGACGGTGACGACTTCCGGCAGATCGGGCGCCATGACGGCGCCGATTTCCACGCCCTTTTCATGGGCGCGGCTCGACAGGAGTTCGACGATGCCTTCGACGAGCGGACGAATGGGCTCGGTGCGCGGCCGCAGCCGGAAGCGTCCGGCCTCGACGGTGGAGAAATCGAGGAGATCTTCGACCAGCTGGGCGAGCGCCACGCCGGAGGCGCGGATGCCGGCGATGTAATTGGCCTGCACGGGCGTCAGCTCGGTATTGAACAACAATTGGCCCATGCCGAGAAGGCCGCTGAGCGGCGTGCGGATTTCATGGCTGACGGTGGCGATCAGCTGCGATTTCAGCTGGCTTTCTTCTTCCGCGCGGGCCCTCGCCTGCTCGCGGCTTTCGGCGTCGGAGCGTTCGGAGGTCACGTCGCGGGCGATGGACTGAACGACCATGTCGCCCATGATCGGATCGCGGGTGACGATATCGTGCCACAGATAGGTGCGCAGACCCTCGCGGGTGCGGAAACTCACATCGTAGCAATGCTTGATCTTGCCGGGCTCGAAGCGGATGCCGAGATCCTCGCAGGTGAGGCCCTCGGGCGTCTCGCAGCCGCTGACGCGACGGAAGGTGTTGTTGGACGAGAGAATGACGCCCTTGAGGCTGCGGCAGACGGTGATGTCGCCGAGCGCGTCATGGATCGCGCCCATCAGCACGCCTGCGGCGAGGCGGTTGTCGCCGGAGGCGGAGGACGGCTCCTCGGGCGGAGAAACTTTTGAAGCGAGGAAGAGGGCGTCGCGGTCCGCGGCTGCGTCCGACGCGACGAGGAGCGCAGGAACAGGCTCGACAGCGCGATGACGGCCAGAAATCCGCCCATCGCCAGAAGCCCGGTCTCGATGCCGGAGGACAGGGCCAGCGCCGCGGCCACCAGCAGGCTGCCCGCGACCCAGTATTTCATCGCGCCCGGACCTTCGGCGTCGTTGGAGGCGAGAAGCTCGTCGGGATCGGGTTCGAGCGGCGGCGAGAAATCACGCCGCGACGGATCCTTCACCGGATAACGCAAGTCCATGGGCTCCTCCTTCGGGCGAGGAGCCTCGGACAGGAATTCCATCGCAAGGCGATGCTGGAGTTTTTGCGGTTCGCTCATGCAAGATGGGCTAACACGCATTCGCTTTCAAAAGCCTTGCGGGACATTCTTAAGGCCGGGTTAATTCCCGTTCCGGGACGCTTTCGGCTGAAAAAGATTTCCCAGACGCCGACGCAGGCGGCCCCGACCGAGATGAGCGCGTCCGCCAGGTTGAAGACGGCGAAGGACCATGTCTCTGTATGAAACAGCACGTAATCCACCACATGGCCATAGACGAATCGGTCGATGATGTTGCCGATGGCGCCGGCGACGATCATCGCGAAGCCGAGATTGAGCAGGAAGGCGCGCCGGTCCGCGCCGCGCCACCACCACAGCACCATGCCGATGATGATGAAGCGCATGACGACGATCACCCAGCCGTCCATGTCGGACAGGAAGGAGAAGGCCACGCCCTCGTTCCAGGTGCGATAGAGCGCCAGAAATGGGATGACCGGCAAAGCCTCATGCAGAGGCAGATAGAGCTCCACCAGCGCCTTGATCAGCTGATCGAGCGCGACGGCGACGAGGATGAACGGCAGGAAGGCGCGCGGCCGGGCGAACAGGCTGGCTTTCTCGTCCATCTCAGGCGTCCAGTTCCAGCAGGTGGCGACGCGCCTCGAACAGCATGACGGCGGTGGCGCAAGCGAGATTGAGCGAATCCGCCTTGCCCTGCTGGGGATCTTGACCCTCACATCGGCCGCTTCGGCGAGCTCGTCGGGAATGCCGGATTGCTCGTTGCCCATCAGGAGCACGACCGGGCGGCTCTTGTAATCGGCGCGGCGGTAATCGATCGCGCCCTTGAGATGGGTGGCGATCAGGCTCGCGCCCGAGCTTTTCCGCCATTTGAGGAAATCGGCCTGGCTGGCGCGGGCCACCGGCATGGTGAAGATCGAGCCCATGGTGGCGCGCACGGTTTCCAGCCCGTAAGGGTCGGTGCTCTCGCCGACCAGGATCACGCCCGAGGCGCCGGCGGCGTCGGCGGTGCGGATGATCGTGCCGAGATTGCCGGGATCGCGGACGCGGTCGAGCGCCACCCAGGTCTCGCCGGGCTTCGGCTTGATCGCCGAAAGCGAGGTCCAGCGGGCATGGAAAATGCCGACCACCATCTGCGGATTGTCGCGGCGGGTGACGGAGGACAGCACCTTCTCGCTGACTTCGAGCACGAGGCCGCCGGCGGCGACCGCGCGCGATGCGGCTTTTTCGACCAGCGGCTTGTCCTTGGCGGACTTGGCGAAGATCAGCGTGTCGATCGTCCAGCCCGTCTCCAGCGCATCGAGAACCAGTTTCAGGCCCTCGGCCATGAACAGGCCGCCCGCTTCGCGGTTCTTCTTCTGGCTGAGCGCCTTGATGTCCTTGATGATGGGATTGGCGAGGGAGGTGATTTCCTTCACCTGCCCCGGACGGCGCGGGCCGTCGTCATGGCGTTCGGTCATGGTCTGGTCCAACGGCTGAAGAGCGAGGTGGAAAGGGCGCGGGCGGCCTGGCCCGGTTCGGACGGCGTCTCGCGGATGATGAGTTCGCCCGACTCCACCAGCCCTCCCATGCCGCGCATGGTCTCCATCATCAGTTCATGCATGGAATAGAAGCTCGCCCGGATGGAATAGGCGGTCAGCACCAGGCCGATCGGTCTGGGCGACAGGAGATCGCGGCAGATGTCGAGCATCACGGGAAGATGGTCGAAGAGCTGCCAGACCTCGCCGTCGGGGCCGCGGCCGAATTTCGGCGGATCGGTGAGGATGATGTCATAGGTGTTGCCGCGCCGGCGTTCGCGCTCGATGAATTTCATCGCGTCGTCGAGGATCCAGCGGATCGGCCTGTCGGTCATGCGCGCCAGCTGCTGGTTTTCCTTGCCCCAGCCGATCGCCTTCTTGGAGGCGTCGACATGGGTGACTTCGGCGCCGGCGGAGGCCGCGATCAGCGAGGCGACGCCGGTATAGCCGAACAGGTTGAGCACCTTCGCCTTGCCGCCGCGCCTGATGACCTCGTCGCGCATCCAGCTCCAGTGGACGATCTGCTCGGGGAAGACGCCGGTGTGGCGGAAGGAGGTGAAGCGGCCGAAGAAATCGACGCCGAGCAATTGCATCGGCCAGGTCTCGCCGATGGCGCGGCGCGGAAAGCGCCAGCGGCCCATGCCTTCCTCGTCCGTGTCGCCGGTGAAGACGGCGTCGGCCTTGTCCCAATGCGCTTCACTGAGCGATTTGGGCCAGAGCGCCTGCGCCTCGGGCCTGACGACGGTGATGTCGCCGTAACGTTCGAGCTTAACGCCCGCACCGCTGTCGAGAAGGCGGTAGCCGTCGTCGCCGGCGGTTTCCAGAATCAGCGGCGCGCGTTCGTCGGGTCTCGCGCCGCTGCGAAGAGCGAGCTGCGGTTGCGGTTGGGAAACGGGCTTGGCCTCGCGCTTCTCCCGTGGCGCCTCGCGGACCGTCTCGTGACGCGCGGGTCGAGCCTGCTCGGGGCGTCCGGCCGGCTTGGCGGGCCGGGATGGAGCGCGATCGACGGATGCTCGGGGACCGCGGGGCGGATTCTTGCTCTTCACGCTCAGCCTTTTCTCAATTCTGCGACAAGCGGGTGCAATAGCACCGTTGCGCCTCTTGGCAAAGATGTTTGAGGATTGCATTAAGTTCAACAAAAACCCGCATGGAGGAGAGCCGCATGGACCTGACCGGAGAACAACGCATTCCCGCCCCCGCGAGAAAGTCTGGGCCGCACTGAACGATCCCGCCATTCTCTGCCAGTGCATTCCGGGCTGCCAAAGCCTCGAGCGCACCGGCGAAAACCAGATGGCCGCCGTGAGCAAGCTGAAGATCGGCCCGGTGGCGGCGAACTTCAAGGGCACGGTGACGCTGA
The DNA here is from genome assembly GCF_014158035.1 of Rhizobium sp. G21. Lineage (GTDB taxonomy): Bacteria > Pseudomonadota > Alphaproteobacteria > Rhizobiales > Rhizobiaceae > Rhizobium_E. The sequence goes on from NZ_JACFXW010000001.1 coordinate 2,168,076, forward strand.
GCAACATCGTCCCGTTGGAAAGCTACACGATCACGGGCGAAGGCTCGGGCGGCATTGCCGGTTTCGCCAAGGGCGGCGCGGATGTGAAACTGACCGAAGACGGCGACGCGACGCTTCTCACCTATTCGGTCAACGCCAAGATCGGCGGCAAACTGGCGATGCTGGGCTCGCGGCTGATCGATTCTTCGTCCAAGAAGCTGGCGGAGAAATTTTTCCGCAAGCTGAAAAAGGCGGTGACCAACCAGGCGATCACCGACGACGACGACGAGGACGAGGTCTGATCCTCAGCGGGAGGCGGAAATCAGCTTCTGCGTGGTCATGTCTTCGACCCGACCCCGCTGACGATCCGCCTCCTCGCGCCATTTGCGGGCTTCGAACGCCTCGTCACGGGCGCGCTTGCGGTGGCGCCCCTGGGCGTACAGGTGGCGAAGGAGCCGATGACGACGCCGATCATCACGGCGATCAGCAGGAAGATGAAGAAGGGCAGCGTCAGGGACAGCGCCTGATCGGCAGGTTCGAACGGGTTCAGCGCCAGCGTCGCGGCGTGCCGGTTGGCGACCGACAAGAGAATCAGCACCAGAGCGACGGGGATCAAAATCACGAGTTTAAGGATGCGCATGATCATCCGGCCAGTCTCCTTCACGCATTGCCGCGCCTGAGGCGCGCCGCACCATAGATCTCGCGGTCACATGAGATCAACCCGCAACGACGACGCGGGCTGGCGGATGTCCGACGGCGTCAATCCTCATCGTCTTCCTGATCGACGAGATCCGGATTGAGCCGCTCGCGCAGCTCCTTTCCGGTCTTGAAGAAAGGCACCCATTTTTCCTCGACGAAAACGGCGTCGCCCGTCCGCGGGTTCCGGCCGGAGCGCGACGGACGGTTCTTGACCGAGAACGCTCCGAAGCCGCGCAACTCGACCCGATTGCCGTTGGCGAGCGCATCGGTGATCTCGTCGAGCACCGCATTGACGATATTTTCCACGTCGCGGTGGTACAGGTGCGGATTCTTCGCAGCGACAATCTGCACGAGTTCAGACTTGATCACGGACGCCCCCTCTGACGGACTCGGAATTTTCCCTTTTATTTCTGGTCAAACTGCCAAACCGACACAAGACCGTCAAGCAACATCTTGTCATTGCTCAGCTTCCCGAAGGATTTGAGGTCGAGCGCCCAATCGAGCCCGACCATTCCCAGCATTTGCCGCGCAAGAGCGCCGACGCCGAACAGCGACGTTTCTTTCTTCGCCGTCCATTCAACGATCGGCAGGTCGGCGGCGACTTTCTTCGCCTCGAAATAATCGCGGATTTCCGCCTCGCCGCCGAGCGCGTCGACGAGCTTGACCTCTTTCGCCTGGCGGCCGGTGAAAATGCGTCCGTCGGCGAGTTTCAACGCCTCTTGGCGGCTCAGTTTTCTCCGCTCCGACACCAGTGTAACGAACCAGTCGAAAGAGTCCATCACCGTGCCGCGAATGGCCTGGAGCGATTCGGGCGGAGGCGTGTGAAAGGGGGAAGGCTCGGCCTTGAGCGGCGCGGATTTGATCTCTTCCCAGGAGACGCCGAGTTTGTCGAGCAGCGGCTTGAACTGGCCATATTGGAAAATCACGCCGATGGAGCCGGTCAGCGAGGTCTCGCCGGCGACGATATGGTCGCCGCCGACGGCGATCATGTAAGCGGCGGAGGCGGCGAGCGTGCGGATGTCGGTGACGACGGGCTTCTTGACGGCGACTCGGCGAATGGCCTTGTAGATCACTTCGCCGCCATAAGTGGTGCCGCCCGGCGAGTTCAGCGAGACGATCAACCCTTTGACCGCGTCGTTGCCGGCGATGCCGTCGAGCCGTTCCACGAGTTCCTGATCATCCATGATGACGCCGCCGATCGACACGCGGGCGATATGGTCGCGGCTCGTCGGGGCCGAACCATCCTCCTGCATCCAGGCGCTCCAGCCGATGGCGAGCGCGACCGCGAAAAACAGGAAGGCGAATATGCGCCAGCGGCCGAGCTTGCGGCGCAGGCTGCGCCTTTCCAGGATCTGCGACGCGTCCATCAGTCGTCCTCCATTATCGATGTGGTCCTGACATAAATCCGCCCAGGCGGCAAGCGAACCTGAAACCGGTCGAACGGCGCCACATCGATCAAAGTTTTTCGTGGCCGGCGACTTGATTGTGTTTTTAAGGTCGGGCGCCTATGTGATATGGCTCGGTCGACCCATTCAGGACATCCATGAAGATTCGTTCCACATTCGACGCGCCTTTTGCGGATCCGCACCTCGCCTATCGGCGGGCGCTGTCGCATTCCGCCCACGTCAAGCGGCTGAAAATCCTGCTGCCGGTGCTGGCGGTGACGATTTCGCTCGCCTTCGTCGCGGTCTCCTGGGTGCGGGCGATCTTTCCGGACAATCTGTCCATCGGCGGAGCGCGCATCGAGAACGGCCGCGTGGTGATGGAAAAGCCGGCGATCTCGGGCCGCAACGACGAAGGCATCAGCTATTTCATGAATGCCGCGCGCGCGCTGCAATCGATCGCCAATCCGTCCGACATCGCGCTCGAGACCATCGAAGCGGCGGTGCCGATCCGCAGCGACCTGATCGCGCGGGTAACCGCGACGGCGGCGAATTTCGACCGAGACAGCGATCGGCTGGACATGACGGCGCCCTTCGTGGTGACGCTTTCTTCAGGGATCAAGGCTAATTTCAAATCCGCGCATCTCGACGTGCATGCCGGCATTCTCGCATCCAAGGAGCCGGTGACGGTGACCGCGAAGGAATCGACCCTGGTTGCGAACAGCATGAATATCACCGATAAAGGCAGGGTGATCGGGTTTTCCGGCAATGTCCGGCTGACCCTCAATCCCGCTGCGTTCCGTTCCAAGCAAAATCAAGGACAATGATCCGATGAGATTGGCCCGCATTCTTGCAAGTCTGTCCTTCCTGGCCGTTCTGGCCGCGATTTCGTCGGGCGCTCACGCGCAGACGGCCGAGAAGAAGGGCTTCGCGCTTTCCAACAACAAGCCGATCCAGATCGAGAGCGACAATCTCGAACTGCGTGAGCAGGAGAAGCGCGCGCTGTTCAACGGAAACGTCAAGGTGGTCCAGGGCGAGATGACGCTGACCTCCGACCACATGATCGTCCACTATAAGGGCCAAGGCAATTCGCTGGCCGCCGGCGGCGGCGACATCGACCGCATCGAAGTCGACGGCAATGTTCAGGTCGTTTCGGGCACGCAAAGCGCCCGCGGCGACAAGGGCGATTTCGACATGCGTTCGGAAGTGCTGAAGCTTTCGGGCAAACAGGTGGTGCTGGTGGACAAGGGCAATGTGCTGACCGGCTGCGTACTGACCGTGCAGATGAAGACCGGCCTGGCGAATATGGGCAATTGCGGCGAGCGCGTGAAGATCCTGATCGATACGCAATCCAATAAGTCCAATTGATCCGGTTGCCGTTTTGAAAATCCCGTTTCTCACCAAGGCGCGGCCCGAAGCCGCGCAGGCGGAGCCTGACGATCCGGAGGTGCGCGAACGCTATCGCGGCACGCTCATCGTGCGCGGCATCACCAAGGCCTATCGCGCCCGCCGCGTCGTCAACGGCGTCTCCATGGTCGTGCGCCGCGGCGAAGCCGTCGGCCTGCTCGGCCCCAACGGCGCCGGCAAGACGACCTGCTTCTACATGATCACCGGTCTCGTGCCCGTCGACCAGGGCCGCATCGAGATCGACGGCAACGACGTGACCTGGATGCCGATGTATCAGCGCGCCCGGCTGGGCGTCGGCTATCTGCCGCAGGAGGCGTCGATCTTCCGCGGTCTGACGGTGGAGCAGAACCTCCGCGCCGTGATCGAAATTCACACCAAAGACAAGGCCGCGCGCGAAGAGAAGCTGACGTCGTTGCTCGGCGAATTCGGCATCACGCATCTGAGGGAATCGCCGGCCGTGGCGTTGTCGGGCGGCGAGCGTCGGCGCCTGGAAATCGCGCGCGCGCTGGCGACCGATCCGTCCTTCATGCTGCTGGACGAACCTTTCGCAGGCGTCGATCCGATTTCGGTGGCCGACATCCAGAATCTTGTCCGTCACCTGACGGCGCGCGGCATCGGCGTGCTGATCACCGATCACAATGTCCGCGAGACGCTGGGGTTGATCGACCGCGCCTACATCATCCATGCCGGCGAGGTGCTGACCCATGGCCGCGCCTCGGAGATCGTCAGCAATCCGGATGTGCGCCGGCTCTATCTCGGCGACAATTTCAGCCTGTGACCGGCCGGAAAACCGGGCGGCGGAGTAGAATTCCGCCGCTCCGGGCGCCGCATGCGCATAATTTTGCGGCAGGAGCCATCGCTCTCTTGACCCGGAAGAATTTCTAAGCAATTTTTGGGCCAGTTCGTCATCGTTCGCATCAAACTGCCACTGTCCCGCCGCCCGCGGGGACGAACAGGGAGTATAGCGTAAGCCATGGCCTTGTCTGCAAGCCTGTTGTTGCGACAGACACAATCGCTGGTGATGACACCCCAGCTGATGCAGTCCATCCAGCTTCTGCAAATGAACTTTCTTGAGCTGAACAATTTCATCGCCCAGGAAGTCGAGAAGAATCCGCTGCTGGAGGTCGCCGCTCCGGCGAATGGCGGGCAAGGCGACTTCGAGCCTCAGGGCTTCGACGGCGCCGATGGCGGCAGATCCCCGGACCGCAGCGACGAGGCGCCCCTGCAGCCGAGCCGGGCCGAGCGGCTGTCGGAAGCGCTGGACACCGGCGTGGAAAACGTCTTCCAGGACGATGCCGGTCCCCGCAAGGCGGACGCGCCGGAATTGCTGCAGCAGTGGAAATCCATGCCCGGCGGCGCCGGCGAAAGCAGCGAAGGTTACGATCTCGACGATTTCGTCGCTGGCCAGGTGACGCTGAAAGATCATCTGGGCCGGCAGATTCCCTTCACCGTGACCTCGGATACGGAACGGCTGATCGCCCGGCACCTGACCGACATGCTCGACGAAAACGGTTATCTCGGCGCCGAAGTCGGGGAACTGGCCGCGCGGCTGAACGCCGCCCAGGAGGACATCGCCACGGTGCTGGCCAAGCTTCAGGAGCTCGATCCGCCCGGCGTCTATGCGCGGTCGCTGTCGGAATGCCTGGCGATCCAGCTCAGGCTCAAGAACCGGCTCGATCCGGCGATGAGCGCGTTGCTCGCCAATCTCGAGCTTTTGGCCCGTCGCGATTTTTCCTCGCTCAAGAAGATCTGCGGCGTCGACGAGGAAGACCTGCTCGACATGCTCGGCGAAATTCGCGCGCTCGATCCCAAGCCCGGCAGCAGTTTCGAGAGCGCGCCATCGGAATCGATCATCCCCGACGTGATCGTCAAGGCGGCTCCCGACGGCGGCTGGACGGTGGAGATCAACCCCGACACTCTGCCGCGGGTGCTGGTCAACCAGACCTATTACAGAAAGTGGCGGGGTCCGTGGCCAAGCAATCGGCCGACCACGCCTTCCTCGCCGAATGCCTGCAGAACGCCAACTGGCTGACGCGCAGCCTCGACCAGCGCGCCAAGACGATCATGAAAGTGGCGACCGAAATCGTGCGCCAGCAGGACGCCTTCTTCGCCCAGGGCATCGCGCATTTGCGCCCCTGAACCTGAAGACCGTGGCCGATGCGATCAAGATGCATGAGTCGACGGTCAGCCGGGTGACGTCGAACAAATATATGCTGACGCCGCGCGGCCTGTTCGAACTCAAATATTTCTTCACCGTCTCGCTCGGCTCCAACGAAGGCGGAGACGCGCATTCCGCGGAGTCCGTGCGCCACCGCATCAAGGCGATGATCCAGGCGGAGACGGCCGACAAAATCCTGTCGGACGACGACATCGTCGAAGCCTTGGCCGGCGCCGGCATCGAGATTGCGCGCCGCACCGTGGCGAAATATCGCGAAGCCATGAACATCCCCTCCTCGGTGCAACGCAGGCGAGAAAAGCGGGCGATCGCCAGATCGGTTTCGGCCTGAAGAAAGCTGATTTCCTTGCAGTGCTCGACAATCTCTATTTGTATGATTTATCGGCTATACACAGCTTGCCGACGCACCGTCGCTTGACTTCGCCGGAAGCGAGCGTTAGAGCCCGCGCCCAATCGGAGCCACACCGCGCGTTCGAAACTCCTTAATCACGCCGCGAGAAAAGCTTGGATGGCGGACCGGCTTGGAATAGACTGACCCGAATGGTTTGCCGAAGCAGAACAGGCGCGCGCCCTTGCATGATGGCGCCCACCACGTCGTTCTCGCTGCGGCGAAGGCCTGACGGGAATAGAGGTCCCTCCCGGAAAGGTCGTGACCATGCGGACTTCGGTAACGAAAGTGCAGGAAGGGAAAACACCATGAGTGTGCGTGTGACCGGTAAGCAGATGGATATTGGCGAAGCGTTTCGCACCCGTATCACGGGCGCGATCAACGACGGCGTGACCAAGTATTTCGACGGCGGCTTTTCGAGCCAGGTGACCGTCACCAAGACCGGCTCCCGTTTCAACGCCGATTGCCGCCTTCATCTCGATTCGGGCGCGGACCTCCATGCCGCCGGCGACGCCAACGACCCGCAGATCGCTTTCGATTCGGCGCTGGAAAAGATCGAGAAGCGTCTGCGCCGTTACAAGCGCCGGCTGCGCGACCATCACATCGGCGGCGATGCGCGCCTGCACATGGAAGTGGCCTATTCGGTGATCGACGCGCCGTTCGAAGAAGACGACGAACAGGAAGTGGCGGAAGATTTCGCCCCCGTGATCGTGGCGGAGACGACCAAGAAACTGTCGACCATGTCGGTGGCGAGCGCCGTGATGGCGCTGGACATGACCGATGAACCGGTTGTGATGTTCCGCAAGCCGGGATCGGAAGAGTTGAACATTGTATATCGCCGCAACGATGGCAATATTGGCTGGATTGATTCTGCCAGCATCAAGGGTTGATCCCCTCGATTGAGACCATGCGGGTCGGCTGAGGCCGGCCCGCCGATACCAAGCCGGAAGAGGACAGTGTTTATGGCTTTGGCGGATATCCTGCACCCGGAAGCAATTCTCCCGGGATTGCGCGTACAGTCCAAGAAGCAACTCCTCATGGAGCTTGCGACATGCGCCTCCACTCTCACCGGCATTTCCGAGCGGGAAATCTTCGACGTGGTGCTGCAGCGGGAAAAGCTGGGCTCGACGGGCGTCGGCGGCGGCATCGCCATTCCGCACGGCAAGCTGAAATCGCTCGACAAGATCACCGGCGTCTTCGCCCGGCTGGAGACGCCGGTCGATTTCGAGGCGCTGGACGACCAGCCCGTCGACATCGTCTTCATGCTGCTCGCTCCCGAAGGCGCGGGCGCGGATCACCTCAAGGCGCTGTCGCGCATCGCCCGGGTGCTGCGCGACCAGGATCTGGTGGCGCGTCTGCGCTCGTCGGATACAGCACAGGCGCTGCACGCCTGCCTGAACCAGGAACAGACGTCCAACGCCGCCTGACGCGGCGCGCAGGCTTCAGCCCAGCAGAAAAGCCCAGAACGTGACGCTGACCACGCCGAAACCGGTGGTCAGCGTGATGGTCGACGCCGCCATCGGCTCGCCGGTGCGGAATTGCGAGGCGATCAGCCAGGCGTTGACGCCGGTGGGAACGGCGGCGACCAGCACCAGCGCGCGGCGCCATTCGTCGCTCAACCCCAGAAGCGTCGCGAACGCCAGGACCAGCGCCGGCAGGGCGACGAGCTTCAACAGGGTGGCGGTGAGCGACAACGGCAACTGGCCGGAGAAGCCGTAGCGGCGCATGGCCATTCCGAGCGACAACAGCGCCGCCGGCCCGGCGATCTGCGAGATCTGCTGGATGACGGTGGCGGGCACGCCTTCCAGCCTGACGCCGAGCAGATGCCAGAGACCGCCGCCGATGATGCCGAACACCAGCGGATTGCGCGACAGATTGCGCCACAGCGAGGCGCAAAACTCCACCCAGCTGCCCTTGGGCTTGCCGGTGTCGCGCTGCTCGGCCTGCTCGATCAGCAGCGAAGACGCGATCATCATCACCGGCAGATGGATGGCGATCAGGATGGACAGCGCCACGAGTCCCTCGGGACCGACGATGCGGTCGATCAGCGGCAGGCCGACGAAGACGGTGTTGGCGAAGGCCGAGGAGACGCCGGCGACCGTCGCCATGCGATGATTGACGCCGAACACCGTGATCGCCAGCCCGTAAGCGATGGCCCAGACGACGGCGACCGCCGAGAAATAGGCGATCCACAGCCGCAGCGGAAAGGCGCCATGAAAATCGGCCTCCGCGATGGTGCGAAACAAGAGCACGGGGACGGCGAGCTTAAAGACGAAATTCGACAGCGCATCGCCGGCTTCCGCCCGGAGATAGCCGGTGGCGACCATCAGCCACCCCGTGAAGATCAGGATGAAGACCGGCAGGACATTTTGCGCTGTCGCGAGCATGCGGGAACGTCTCCTCGTCGAATCCCTTCTGCATATACGCGACCATCGTCCTCGCAAAGCCGATCTTGGCCCGGGAAAAGCCATCCGCCATCCGTGCGCCCGCTTGTGCGCGGCGGGAAGTGATGGCAGTTTCGCAACTGCGAAAGGGCAGATCATGACAGACCAGACGGATTTCAGGCAGCGGATCGAGGCGTCCTTCGCCTCGCAGGGCGCGATGGCGCTGATCGGGGCGGAGTTGACCCGAATCGAGCACGGTTCGGTGGAGATCGAACTGTCCTACCGGCCCGAACTCACCCAGCAGCACGGTTTTTGCATGCCGGCGTGATCTCGGCGGCGCTCGATTCGGCCTGCACCTACGCCGCCTATACGATGATCGAGCCTGAGACCTCGATCCTGACGATCGAATTCAAGGTCAATCTGATGTCGCCCGGCAAGGCGCCGCGCTTCCTGTTTCGCGGCGAGATCACCAAGCCGGGCTCCAACATCATCGTGGCCGACGGACGCGCCTATGCGCTGGGCGACGGGCCGGCCAAGCTGATCGCCTCGATGACCGGCACCAAGATGGCCTTGCGCGGACGGGAGGACATCCGCGGATGAACGACAGACTGAAACAGGCGGGCGGCAGATCGATCCTCTATGTCATGGCCGCCGAGGCGGAATATGGTCCGGCGCTGCAGGCGCTGTTCACGCCGGTGATGACCGGCGTCGGCCCGGTCGAAGCCGCCGTTCAGCTGACCCGCGTGCTGACCGAACTGACGCTCGATGGGCGCAAGCCTGATCTCGTCGTCTCGCTCGGCTCGGCCGGCTCGGCAGTGCTCGAGCAGACCGAAGTCTATCAGGTCGCTTCCGTCTCCTATCGCGACATGGACGCCTCCGCTTTCGGGTTCGAAAAGGGACGCACACCCTTCCTCGATCTGCCCGCGACGATCCCCCTGCCCCTGCGCATTCCCGGCCTGCCGGAGGCGCGGCTGTCGACCGGCGCCAACGTCGTCTCCGGCGCGGCCTACCAGACAATCGACGCCGACATGGTGGAAATGGAGACCTTCGCCGTCCTCCGCGCCTGTATGAGCTTCGAGATACCCCTTATCGGCCTGCGCGGCGTCTCCGACGGCAAGGAGGAGGTTCGCCATGTCAGCGACTGGACCGAATATCTGCATGTGATCGACGAAAAGCTCGCGCGCGCGGTCGAGGCGCTGGAGGCGGCGATCGCCGAGAAGCGTCTGGTTTTTGAATGTCGCGGGCGCGCGACCGCTTGCGCGATCCCGAGAGATTCTTTAAAGGCTCGCCATGACCCAGCAAGCTCCTTCAGACACCATTCTCATCATCGATTTCGGCAGCCAGGTGACGCAGCTCATTGGCCGGCGCGTCCGCGAGGCGGGCGTCTATTGCGAGATCGTCCCCTTCCAATCCGCCGAAGAAGGCTTTCACCGGCTTCGTCCCAAGGCGATCATCTTCTCGGGCGGCCCGGCTTCGGTGCTCGACGAGGGCAGCCCGCGCGCGCCGCAGGCGGTGATCGACAGCGGATTGCCGATCCTCGCCATCTGCTACGGCCAGCAGACGCTCTGCACCCAGCTCGGCGGCAGAGTGGAAGGCGGCCATGCCCGCGAATTCGGCCGCGCCGATGTCGAGATCCTCAAATCCAGCCCGCTGTTCGAAGGCTTCTGGGAGGTCGGACAGAAATATCCGGTCTGGATGAGCCATGGCGACCGCGTGACCGTGGCTCCCGAAGGTTTCGAGATCATCGGCACGTCGGAAAACGCGCCGTTTGCGATCTGCGTCAACGAGGCGAAGAAATATTACACCACCATGTTCCATCCGGAAGTGGTGCATACGCCCGACGGCGCCAAGCTGCTGTCCAACTTCGTGCACAAGATCGCGGGCGTCGCCGGCGACTGGTCGATGTCGGCCTATCGCCAGCGCGCGGTCGAGACGATCCGCGAACAGGTGGGCGACGGCCGCGTGCTCTGCGCGCTCTCGGGCGGCGTCGATTCCTCGGTGGCCGCACTTCTGATCCATGAAGCGATCGGCGACCAGCTGACCTGCGTGCTCGTCGATCACGGCCTGATGCGCAAGAACGAGGCGCGCGACGTCGTCGCCATGTTCCGCGAGCATTACAACCTGCATCTCATCCATGTCGACGCCTCCGATCGCTTCATCTCGGCGCTGGAAGGCGAAAGCGATCCGGAAACCAAGCGCAAGACGATCGGCCGGCTGTTCATCGAAGTGTTCGAAGAAGAGGCCAAGAAGCTCGGCGGCGCCGATTTCCTCGCCCAGGGCACGCTCTATCCGGACGTGATCGAAAGCGTTTCCTTCACCGGCGGCCCGTCGGTGACGATCAAGAGCCACCACAATGTCGGCGGCCTTCCCGATCGCATGAACATGAAGCTGGTCGAGCCCTTGCGCGAACTGTTCAAGGACGAAGTGCGTGTGCTCGGCCGCGAACTCGGCCTGCCCGACAGCTTCATCGGCCGTCACCCCTTCCCCGGTCCGGGTCTCGCGATCCGCTGCCCGGGCGGCATCAGCCGCGAGAAGCTCGAAATCCTGCGCGAAGCCGACGCCATCTATCTCGACGAAATCCGCAAGGCCGGTCTTTACGACAAGATCTGGCAGGCTTTCGCCGTGCTCTTGCCGGTGCAAACCGTCGGCGTGATGGGCGACGGCCGCACTTACGAATTCGTCTGCGCCCTGCGCGCCGTGACCTCGGTCGACGGCATGACTGCGGATTTCTACCACTACGACATGAACTTCCTCGGCCGCGCCGCGACCCGCATCATCAACGAAGTGCGCGGCATCAACCGGGTGGTCTACGACGTGACGAGCAAGCCGCCCGGCACCATCGAGTGGGAATGATTTTTGCCCGTCCGAACTTCCCGGAAAGCGCCGTCAGGGCGATGCCCTGACGGCGCTTCAGGGCTCATGCCGACCGCACCGTGCGGCTGGCGTATCGATCGTGGAGACGCTGCTGGGTCAAGGCGTCCTGTTTCGGCGCCACACCGAAGGTTCTCGAATATTCCCGACTGAATTGCGAGGCGCTTTCATAGCCGACCTTGTAGGCGGCTTCGGCGACGTTGGCGGCCTCGGTGACCATCAGCCGACGCGCCTCGAGAAGGCGCAACTGCTTTTGGAACTGAAGCGGCGTCATCGAGGTCAACGCCTTGAAATGCTGATGAAACGACGACGGGCTCATCCGCGCGATTTCCGCCAGCGTCTCGACGCGCAGCGTCTCCGCGAAACTCGTATGCAGCACCGACACCGCTCTGACGACGCGTTCGATATTGGATTCCGGCAGGGCCAATTTGCAGATCTCGCCGCCATGCGGTCCGCTCAGCAGCCAATAGCAGATTTCGCGCACGATCGAGGGCGCCAGAACAGGGATCGCTTTCGGCGTCGCCAGCAACTTCACGAGACGAAGAATGCAATCGGCCAAGGGCGGATCGACTTTGGCGACGAAAGCACACGGGCCGGAATCTTCCGATGGCGCCGGCAGCGCATCCAACTGTTCGAGAACGCTGCGCATCGTCGCAACGTCGAAATCGATCATCACCCCGACATAGGGCTTCTCCTCGCTGGCCTCGACGATCCGACCGGTCGCCGGCAGCCCGACGCTGACCACCAGGCATTCCATCGTTCCATAACTCAGTCTCGCCTCGCCGAAATGCAGTTCTTTTCCGCCCTCCAGCACGACACAGAGCGATGGGCGATAGATGTTTCGCATCGGCATCATCGACTGGTACGACCGGACGATGTTGAAGCCTTCGAGGGCCGTCGGGAAAAGGCCCTGGCCGCCGCCCTGTTCTTCGATATAGGCCGTGATGGCCGCAAGCAGCGGTGCGTTCATGCGCGACTCCGGATGTGTGAGGCGCCAGGGCAAGATCTGGCTCCGGGTCGGCATCATCGCCTCTTCTGCAGGAATAGGCAAGTTTCTTGCGAGTTCCGGCATTCTGGTCATGGGTCGCTCCATCTAGCTTGAGGGTGCAACCAAGCGAGGAGCAACCTCAAATGGCAGAAATCGCCGCCGGGTCAAGAGATCCTTCATCGGGGCATGCGCCTCGACCCAATTCATCCGGAGACTATGCGAGGCCCGGGCGGTTTGCGGCCATATGCGCCGTCCTCCTGCTGATCAATGCGTTTTCCCAGATCGACCGCATACTTCCGTTCATTCTGGCGGAGAAAATCAAAGCGGACCTGTCGCTGACGGATACGCAGATGGGATTGCTGACCGGCCTCGCCTTCGCCGTCTGTTACGCGCTTCTGTCGCTGCCGCTCGCGCGCGCCGCCGACCGAGGATCGCCGCGGCTGGTGCTGGCGGCCTGCGTGCTGATCTGGAGCGCGATGACGATGCTCGGCGGCGTCGCCGCAAGCTTCTTGTTCCTCGCTTTGACACGCTTCGGCGTGGCGTTCGGAGAGGCCGGGGCGGTCCCGGCCGGTCATGCCCTGATCATCCGCAAGGTCGAGCCGGCGCGACGCGGGCTTGCGATCGGTCTCTTCGCGATGGGGATCCCGCTCGGAACCATGGCGGGCTTTTCGGCCGGCGGCGCTCTCGCCGATATGTTCGGCTGGCGCATCGTGTTGATCGGCGCCGGCGCCGTCGGCGTCCTGATCGGGTTCGCGACGGTGTTCGTGGTGGGCGCGACGCCGCGCTTGCAGCCCCGGCTTCGGGCGACGGCCCTTTCCTGAAAACCAGCCTCGATCTCCTGTCGTCGCCGGCCTTTCGCTGGCTGTTTCTGGGCACGGTCCTTCTCGGCTTTGCCGGCGCGCCCTTCTATGCATTCTCGGCGCCGTTTCTGATCCGCGCCCACGGTTTTCCGCAACCGAAGTCGGCGTCTCCTTCGGGCTGTTGCAGGGGCTGATGGGGATTGTCGGCACGCTGGGCGGCGGCCGCTGGTTCGACCATGCGGCGCGGTCCGGCTCCGGCAGGGTCCTCGGCCCACCCGGCCTGCTGTTTCTGTCGGCGAGCGTCACCACGACGGCGGCCCTGTTCGCCCCTGTCGGCTGGATGTCGATCGCCCTGTTCGTCCCATCGATGCTGTCGTTCTCGTTCATGCTCCCCTGGGGCTTCGGCGCGGCGCATCTGCTGGCGGGGCCGGGTCGCCAGGCGCAGGCGTCCAGCCTGGTGATGATCGGCAGCGGGCTTGTCGGGCCGGCGCTCGGGCCTCTGTTCGTCGGCATGGTCAGCGACGCCGCATACGCCGCCGACATTCCGAACGGCCTCGCGTTCGGCCTGTTGATCGTGCCTCTGGCGAGCGCCTTGTCGGGCCTTGTCCTCCTCGTCGCCGACCGTCGCGTCGCCGCGGCCCTCCGGCGACGCCGAACCGCCCCCTGAACATTCTGACAGCCATCCATCGAACGGCCATCTCCGCAGGGGCGGTGGTGTTCCCGCAAGACGCATCGTCGAAACGGGGCGTCTCCGTCGGGCAGCCGAGCCAAAAACACGAAAGGAACAGATCATGCCGAAATCTTGGACAGTCGACGACATGCCCTCCCAGCAGGGTCGAACCATGCTCGTCACCGGCACGGGCGGCCTGGGGTTCGAAACTGCTCTTGCGCTGGCGAGAGCCGGCGGCGAAGTGATCCTCGCCGGCCGCGATCCGGCCAAAGGCGCCGACGCCGTCAGACGCATCAGGAATGAGGCGTCGCATGCGTCCATTGCGTTCGAGCCGGTCGATCTCGCCGACCTCTCGTCGATCGAGGCGATGGCGACGCGACTGAAGGGCCGTCTCGATCATCTCGACGTGCTGATCAACAATGCGGGCGTCATGACGCCCCCGTGCGCAAGACCACCCGTGACGGCTTCGAACTGCAGTTCGGGACCAATTATCTCGGGCACTTCGCGCTGACGGCCCATCTGGCGTCGCTTTTGGCGACAGGACGAGAGCCGAGGGTCGTGACGCTGTCCAGCATAGCGGCGAGAGGGTCGAAGGTCGCTATCGACTTCGACGACCTGCAGGCGGAGCGGAGCTACAAGGCCATGCCGGTCTATAGCCAATCGAAGCTGGCATGCCTGATGTTCGCGCTGGAACTTCAGCGACGCAGCGACCAGGGCGGTTGGGGCATAACCTCCATCGCGGCCCATCCCGGCATCTCCCGGACGGACCTGCTGCACAACGCGCCGGGTCGCCGCAGCGCGCAGGGACTTATGCGGTCGCTGCTGTGGTTCTTGTTTCAGCCTGCGCCCCAGGGGCTCTGCCGACGCTGTTTGCGGCGACGTCTCCCGATATTCGCGGCGGCGGTTACTATGGTCCCGACAGGCTCGGAGAGACGCGCGGGCATCCCACCGAGGCGCGGATGCCGCCCCGGGCGATGGACGGCGACGTCGCGAGGCGTCTCTGGGAAATCTCGGAGAGGCTCATCGGCCGCGCCTTCGACACCCCCGCTTCGCATCGTTCCGGCCGGGCTGGACCTTCTGACGGACGAGAGGGCTGAGGATGGACCCGCTCGCAGATCTCGTCGACTGGATCGCGCTCTGCGGCCTCGTCGGCCTACTGTCGATCGGTCTTGCCGAACGATTCGTTCCGGCGCTTCCGTCCCACGGCGTTCTCGTCGCCATCGGCATTGCGGCCAAGGACGATGCCTGGTCGGTCCAGGCGGCCGTCGCGGGCACCGCCGCGGGCAGCTTTGCCGGGGCGCTCGCGCTCTATCTCCTCATACGCGCGCTCGGAGAACAAAAGTCCGTGGCCCTTCTCCACGTCGTCGGCGGGCGGATCGGACTTTCAGGCCGGCGCATAGACCGGACGCTCGCCTCCCTGCGCGCCCGGGAACAGGCAATCACGATAACATCGCAACTCGTCCCGACGATCCGATTGATCTTCCCCTTGGCCGCGGCGCTGTTGGGAACGGGCGCCTTGCGGTTCGCATTCGGCCTGGGGGTCGGGATCCTGTTGTGGAACGGGCTGTTCATCGCCGCCGGCTACTTCGCCGTCATGGCGCTGCCCGGCCTCAACTCATCGGCCTTCGCCCTCAAGATCCTGGCGCTTCTCGTTTTGGTGGAAATAATGGCCGAAATTCTCTTCCGGTTGCGATCATCGATGCGGCGGCGACGGGAGACGATGCGATGATCGGGAGAACCGCCGATGCGCTGGTGTTTTTCCGCGCCTGGCTTTCCGCGCCTCTGCAGATCGCCTCGGTCACGCCGTCGGGACGGGCGCTCTCGTCGCTGATGACCACGGAAATCACCGCCGCCAGCGGCGCCGTGATCGAACTCGGTCCGGGAACCGGCGTGTTCACCGAGGCGCTGCTCGAGCGGGGTGTTTCCGAATCCGATCTCGTTCTCGTGGAGTCCAGCGCGGCTTTCGCCGGCCATCTCCAGACGCGCTTTCCGGCGGCGAGAACTCTGCTTATGGACGCGTCGCAACTGCGCAAGATCGAGCTTGCGACTTCGACCCCGATCGGCGCCGTCTTGAGCGGACTGCCTCTCCTGTCGATGCCGGTTCGAAAGGTGATCGGCATTCTCGAAGGAGCCTTTTCGCATCTTCGCGATGACGGAGCGTTTTTTCAATTCACCTACGGACCACGATGCCCCGTCCCCAGACCCGTGCTCGATCGGCTCGGATTGAAGGCGACCTTTCTGGGGCGCACGCTCGCGAATGTTCCGCCCGCGGCGGTCTACCGCTTCAGTCGCCGGAGACCGCGTCCTCCGTTCGGACCGCCCGCCCCGAGCTCATCGATCGCAAGCCCGAACGCATCGGCTCCGCCCGAGATCGACTGATCGACCGAACTCGGCGGAGGCGACTATCGCGCTCGTTTCGAAAGCGCCGGCGGCGGCATACGCGGCCGGTCCCGGCACGGCCGAGAGGGAGAGGCCGGGATGGTTATCGCAGCCTTTCGATGGCGTTGGCCTGCGCCTCGCGGATCAGGCCATGATACATCGTTTCCTTGCCGGGATACCAAGGCATCGCGCCGATCGAGCCGAAGCCGGGGATCGTTTCCATATGCGCGACCATGCGGGCTCGCATCCGCTCGTCAGGCAGCGGGCCGGTCATCGCCTGGATATTGTCGCTCATGTGATCGGGGTTCGACGTGCCGCACAGCACGCTGGTGACGGCCGGATGCGCCATGACCCATTTCAGGAAGAACTGCGCCCAAGTCGCGGCGCCGAACTCCCGGGCGAAAGCGGGGAGAGGATGTCCTTCGACCACCTTCATCAGCCGCGCCTTTTCGAGCGGCAGATTGATCAGGACGCCCACGCCCTTGGCGGCGGCGGCGGGCAGCAGGCGGCGTTCGGCGTCGCGGTTGAAGATCGAGTAGTTCGTCTGGATGAAGTCGACGTCGCCGCGCTCGACGATGGCGAGCAATTGATCCTGGGCGGCCGATTCATGGTGAGTCACGCCTACATGGCGGATCAATCCGTCCTTTTTCCATGACTTCATCAGCGGGATGACGACGGGTGCATTGGTGATGCTGTGGCATTGCATGAGATTGATCGTGCTGCGCCAGGTGCGCATCCGCGACTGCCGGAAACTCTCCTCCGCATGACTCTCGTCGCCGAGATAGTCGCCGGTCGACCAGACCTTGTTGGCGAGGAACATCTGATCTCCGCCTCCGAACTCGCCCATGAACTGGCCGACAGTGGCTTCTGCGGAGCCATAAAGGGGCGAGGTGTCCACCACGCGCCCGCCGGCGGCGACGTAGCGTTCGAACACCTGCCGCAGCGCGTCGCGGCGATCACCGGGCTTCAGGTCGAAGGTCAGGAACGTACCGAGGCCAAGCGCCGTGACCTGTTCGCCGGTGCGCGGCAGAGTTCGGGTCACGAGATCCGGGCTCGGCGCCGTCCCGCCGGATGGGGAGGCGGCATCCTGAGCGCCGGCTGTCCCGGCGGACGCGGCGGGAACCGCCAGACCGGTCACGGCCGCTCCCATCGTTCCGAGAAAGCCGCGACGGTTGATGGTCGACTTGTCCATGAGATTTTTTCCTTGTGTCGGGAGGGGCGTCAGAACTGCCAGTTGGCGGGCGCCCAGGCGTAGCCGCCATCGGTCTTCAGCATGTGGCCGATGCCCGGGAACGGGAAGTGGAAGCCGAGGACCGGGATGCGGTCGGCCGCCGCCCTGTCGAAAATGCGCCGGCGCGAAGCGAGCGCCGTCTCCTTGTCGCGATCGGGGCCGGGAAGCCAGGGACGATCGATGTTGACGACCGGATGATAAGCGAGGTCGGCGGTCAGCAGCAATTGCTCCTTGCCCGAATGGACGAGGAAGGCGGCCATGCCCGGCGTGTGGCCGGAAGCGACGATCGTGGTGAGGCCCGGCGCGATCTCGGCGCCGGCTTCGTAGAGTTCGACATGATCCATGACCGGCTCGAAGCTGGTCTTGATGTTCCGCGCGAAACGCAGCCGGAATTCCTCGGGCGTCGGCATGTAGGAGAGATCCGGATCAGTCCGGACAAAGAAATCCCAATCCGCTTTCGGCGCGAAGACGGTGGCGTTCGGAAAAGCCCTGCCGCCATCCGCGGCGCGGAGGTTGCCGACATGGTCCGGATGCGTGTGGGAAATGACGACGCCGTCGATATCCGCGGGGCCGAGGCCGATCGCCGCGAGATTTTCGAAGAGGCGACCGCCATTGGGGCCCATGGTTTTTCCGGCGCCGGCTTCGATCAGGATTCGCCGACCGCCAGTCTCGATCAGGAGCGTGTTGAGGTTGAGCGTCATGCGGTCGCTCGGCAGGAAGGCGCGGCGCAACACCTCCTGCAACGCGGCTTCCGGCGCATCGCTGGCGTAGACGCGCGGCGGTCCTTCGATGACGCCGTCGCTGAGCACGGTCGCGCTGATATCGCCGATGCGGACGCGGTAGTGACCGCTATTGCCGAGCGCTGCAGGCAGGCCCTGTGCAGCCGCCCCGAAGCCGCCGAGGCTGGGAATGAACAGGGCGGAGGCGCCCGTGACGGCGGTCAGCATGACCGCGCGTCTGTTGAGGGTGAAGACACTCATCGGATTTTCCTTTCCTGGTCGGGCGCGCGCGTTTTCCAGAGCGGCGCTCGATATGCTTGCGCCGTCGAGCAGATCGTGGCGGCGACCAACGGTTTGAACGATGACACAGGCCTATTGCGCTGATAAGCTGCGCAAAGATTATCAGCTTGATTAGAAAAACAGCTCAATGAACCCGCTTCGCCTGGACAGCTTCGATGTGTTCGCCTCGATCATCCGATGCGGTGGATTCCGCGCCGCGGCGCTCGAACGAGGGGTGTCTTCATCGGCCCTCAGCCAGACGATGAATGCTCTCGAGGAAGCCCTCGGAATTCGGCTGCTCAATCGGACGACCAGAAGCGTCTCTCCCACCGAAGCGGGACAGCGCCTGCTGGATCGCCTTTCCCCGGCATTGAGCGACATCCGGCGCGCGATCGCCGAAATCGACGAGTTGCGGGACAGCCCCTCGGGAACTCTGAGGATCAATGCTCCGGCGCCTGCCGTGGACCATGTCCTGTGCCCGCTGGCATTCGACTTCATGGACGCCTATCCCGACGTGAAGATCGAGATCATCAGCGATGCCGCCGTCATCGATATCGTTGAGCGCGGTTTCGACGCCGGCGTCAGGTTCGGTAAGCAGTTGGCGCAGGACATGATCGCGCTTCCGCTCGGCCCGCCGCTGCGCTATGTGATCGTCGCTTCACCCGATTACATCGAAAGACATGGCGAGCCGCAGGCTCCCCAAGACCTTGTCGGCCACGACTGCATCAGGCGCAGGTTTCCCGGCGGCACGCTGGTCACGTGGCGGTTCATCGAAGGCGGAGAAGACATCGAGATCGCGCCCGAAGGCCGGCTGACCGTCAGCTCCGCGCAGAACGAACTGCAGGCGGCGCTGGCGGGCAGAGGCATCGCCCATGTCTTCGACGACTATGCGCGCACACACATCCAGGCCGGCCGTCTGGTGGAGCTTCTCTCCGACTGGAGCCCCGCTCTGCCCCACTGGTTTCTCTACTATCCCAACCGGCGCCTGCCGAGCGCCGCCATGCGCGCCTTTCTCGATTTCATGAGAAGCTACGACTGGCAGGCCCGGCGGTGACGCAGATCGAGACGGCTGCTACCAGGCCGGCGAGGCCGAGCGGTCTTCGCAGGCCTCTTTCGGGTCCGGCGCCATGCTCGGAGAACTGATGCAGCGTTTGGAGCGGCTGCCGATTCACGCCTCGCTTCGGTCTGCGGAATACGCCACGTCCCGTTGCGCCTCGATCGCCTCCAGCCGCGCGGAAAGCGCTTGCGAAATGGAGGAATAGGCCGTGCTTCCCAGCGCCAGCCGCAATGGCGGCTTCTCGCTTTCGGCGGCGGAGATGATCGCGGCCACGGTGCGGGCGGCGTCGCCCTTTATTTCGAAGCCGCCATCGACGATGGCGCGGCGGACAGCGCCGGCGGGGGTGTTTTCGTAGACGTCCATCGGGTCGGCGCAGACCAGATTGGCTCCGAAATTGGTGCCGGTCGGGCCCGGCTCGGCGATGATGAAGTCGATGCCGAACGGCGCCACTTCCTGCGCCACCGATTCGACGAAGCCTTCGATGCCCCATTTGGTCGCATGATAGAGGCTGAAGCCCGGATAGGCGATCTGCCCGCCCTCGGAAGAAACCTGGACGATACGCCCGCCGCTCTGCCGTCGCAGAGACGGAAGCGCGGCGCGGATCACATGGATGGATCCGGCGAGATTGGCGGCGATCTGCCGATCGATCTGATCATCCGCCAGCTCCTCCGCCGCCCCGAATAATCCGTAGCCGGCATTGCTGACCAAGACGTCGATCCGGCCATGGCGCCGGAAGGCTTCGTCGACGACCGACGCTATGCTCTTCGCCTCGATCAGGTCGAGCGAAACGACATCCAGTTGGTCGCCATATAACTGTTCGAGCTGCTCGAGCGTCCCCGGTCGGCGGATGGTGGCGACCACCTTGTGACCTTGCGCGAGCAATTGCTGCGTCATCTCCAGACCGAGGCCGGAAGAAGCGCCTGTAATGAACCATGTCTTCGGCATGTGAACTCCTCATTCTTTGCAAACCCAATGTAGCTCGCCGAGATTGGTGGTATAAGGTCGTCAATCCGAGATGAGACGGTGAGGAAATTTCACGAATGATACGCCCCAGCCTGAACGATCTCGCCGCTTTCGCGGCGGTGGCCGGCCACCTTAGCTTCCGCAGGGCCGCCGACGTCCTGGGCGTCTCACGCTCCGCGTTGAGCCACGCGATCATCGGACTGGAGGGCAAGTTGGGCGTCCGGCTCTTCAACCGGACGACACGCAGCGTGTCGTTGACCGAAGCCGGCGCGGGCCTGTTGGCGCGCATCGACCCGCTCCTGCAGGATCTCGACCTAGCTCTCGACACGCTATCGGAAGAGCGCGGCGCCCCGAGCGGCACATTGAGAATCAATGCGAACAAGAGCGGCGCGCTTATCCTGCTGAAAAACGTCGCGCCGCAATTCCTGACGTCCTATCCCGACGTCGAACTCGATCTGGTTTCGGAAGGTCGGCTCGTCGACATTGTCGAGGAAGGTTTCGACGCCGGCGTGCGGCTGCTCGAGACGGTTCCGCGAGACATGGTCGCGATACCGTTCGGGGGCGATGTGCGCTTCATCGCTGTCGCGTCCCCGTCCTATCTCGAGGGCAGGACCGCGCCCATCACGCCTGAAGACCTGCAGGCCCATCGGTGCATCCGACAACGCCTGCCCAGCGGAAAGCGCTACCGATGGGAGTTCGCCAAACACGGCGCCGAGATTGCCGTCGACGCGCCGGGCAACCTCACCCTCGACGACAGCGATCTGCTCACGCAGGCGGCGGCGGACGGCCGCGGCATCGCCTATGTCCCGGAACATTTCGCCAAGCCGTTTCTGGTATCCGGCCAGCTCGCGTCCGTCCTCGACGACTGGTGCCCGCCGACAGCCGGCCTGGCGCTCTATTACCCACGCAACCGGCACATGCCGTCGCCGCTCCGCGCCTTTATCGACGTCCTGAAACAGGTGGAGAGGAGACGATGACCGGGCGACGATCTGGACCACATCTGCAGCATCACCGCGCGGAGCGAGGACAGTAAAGCCGATATCGGCTTCCACTGCCGCCGCCGAAATCCACAAGCCATGAGGACGGCCGGCCCCGGCGGGGGCCATCGTCAAAAGCGGCTGTACGCACTGCCCGGCATGGGATAGACACCGCCTTTCCTTTTGTCGGCGCAATCTTGATCGACAGCCAGGATTATTGCTAATTGACGTCCTTGGACTGCGGCTGCCGCCGCACCCGAACAATGGTCTCGCGTCTCCAAGATTTCGGCGACGGCGAGCGCCTCGACACCCATCCCGTCAACATTGTCGTTCGCTGGACAATTTTCAGCGCGCCGATTTCAAGAGCGTCTCGATCATGCATAGAAAAACATCCGCATTGAACGGCGCGAAGGGCATCGGGCTCGAACGGAACGCCCTGATGGGGCTGGCTGCCGCGGTGTTCTTCTTCGTCGTCAGCACCGCGATCTCGATCTATACGATCCAGAATGTGAGAGACAGCAATTCGCGGGTGACGCAGACCCATGGCCTGATCGTCGCGCTCGATCTGTTGCTGATCGACGCCCAGGATGCCGAGACGGGCCTCAGAGGCTTCCTGCTGACCGCCAAGGATACATATTTGGCGCCGTATTACCGGGCCCTGTCCCAGGTGAAGAGCCGCCTGGCGACGATTGGTCTGTTGGCGACCACAGAAATGCAGGAACGGGGAAGCGTCGAGGAACTGCGCGGTTACGTCGAGTCCAAGCTGGGCGTAATGGACAGGACGCTCCGGCTTTACAGGGAAAAAGGTCAGGCGGGAGCCTTGACTCTCGTGCAGTCGGACCAGGGCCGCAGCGATATGGACGGCATCAGGGCCGTCGTCTCGCAATTGCGCGATGAGGCCAGTGAGGAGCGGAGCCAGCGCCTGGAAGCGATGGACAATTCCTATGTCGTCGCTTGGGTCAGCAGCTTGTCGGCCGGGGCGCTCGGCATCATCCTGACGCTGATCATTTCGGGCCTGGCGAGAAAAGCCACCATCGCGCGCCAGCGGGAGCAATGGCTGCAGAACGCGCAGGTGGGCTTGGCGGCGTCGGTGTTCGGCGAACAGCCCCTGGCTGCGCTCGGAGAGAACATTCTCGGCTTCCTGACCAATTACCTCGGCGCCGTCGCAGGGGCGCTCTATGTGGAGAACGCAGGCCGCTATCATCGCTCGGCGGTGCATGGCGTTCCCTCGAACGTGACCCTCCCCGCGAGCTTCGGCCAGGGCGACAGCCTGTTCGGACATGTTCTCAGGGATCACAGGCCGATCGCGGTCGGCGAGCTTCCCGAAGATTACATCAGCTTCGGCTCCGGCCTCGGCCAGAGCAGGCCGCGCTACCTCGCTTTGGGGCCAGCGATCGTCGACGGCGAAATCCGGGCGGTTTTCGAACTCGGCTTCCTGTCGCCGATTTCCGACGAGACTTTGCTGCTGCTCGAAAAAGTGTCCGAAATCATTGCGGTGGCCATCCGCTCGGCCGAGTTCAGAACGCGTCTCCAGGCCTTGCTCGAAGAAACCCAGCGGCAGTCCGAAGAACTGCAGGTGCAGGGCGAAGAGCTCCGGGTGTCCAACGAGGAACTGGAGGAACAGGGACGCGCATTGCGCGAATCCCAGGCGCGGCTGGAGCAGCAGCAGGCCGAACTCGAACAGACGAATTCCCAGCTCGAGGAGCAGGCGCAGGAACTGGAGCGGCAACGCGACGACATCGAAAAAGCCAAGGACGCCATCCAGGCCAAGGCCAACGAGGTCGAACTGGCCAGCCGGTACAAGTCGGACTTCCTGGCGAACATGTCGCATGAGCTTCGCACGCCGCTGAACTCCTCGCTGATCCTCGCCAAGCTGCTCGCCGACAATTCCGAGGGGAACCTGACGGCGCAACAGGTCCAATTCGCGCAGACCATCCAGTCTTCGGGCAATGACCTGCTGAACCTGATCAACGACATCCTCGACCTGTCCAAGATCGAGGCGGGCCATGTGGAAATCAGGCCCGAAGCGGTGTCGGTCGAGCGCATGCTCGGCTCTCTGCGCCATCTCTTCGAACCGCTCGCCGCCAACAAGAACCTGCAGTTGTCGATGACGGTGTCGTCCGACGCGCCGGCGATCATACAGACCGACCCGCAGAGACTAGAGCAGGTTCTGAAGAACCTGCTGGCCAATGCGATCAAGTTCACCGAGAAAGGCGGCGTGTCGCTGAGCATCCGCCGCCACGGCGACAATCATCTCGCCTTGTCGATCAAGGACACCGGCATCGGCATCGCGGAAGAACAGCAGAAGCGCATCTTCGAAGCGTTTCATCAGGCCGACAGCACCATCAGCCGCAAGTTCGGCGGCACCGGCCTCGGCCTGTCGATTTCGAGGGAGCTGGTGCGATTGCTGGGAGGCCGGTTCCAACTCGAAAGCCGCCTGGGAGAAGGAAGCACGTTCACCGTGATCATCCCGCAGGACTTCGACGTCGCGCTTGTCCGGACGCCGCAGCCCGAACCGGCGGCGGTTCAAACGCAGCCGGCGGCGCAGGCGACGAGATCCGAGGAGCCGATGCCCGCGGCGGCGGCAGGCAGGCCGATCGCGTTCATCGAAGATGATCGGGCCGTCGCCGACGAAGGGGCGCGTAAGCTTCTCGTGGTCGAGGACGACCATTCCTTCGCCCTGATCCTCCGGGATCTGGCGCGCGAACTCAAATTCCAGGCGCTCGTCGCCGGAACGGCCCAGGAGGCGCTCGATCTCGCCTATCAGCACATACCGCACGCCATCATTCTGGACGTCGGCCTGCCGGATCAATCCGGACTGTCGGTCCTCGACCGGCTGAAGCGGGATGTGCGCACGCGCCACATCCCGATCCATATCCTTTCGGCCGACGACTATTCCGACCGGGCGCTCTCGCTCGGCGCCGTGGGTTATGCGCTGAAGCCCGTGCAACGCGATCATCTGGTCGAAGTGATCGAATCATTGGGCGCCAAGGCCGAACAGACTCTGAGGCGGGTGCTCATCGTCGAGGACAATGCGGTGCAGCGCGACGCCCTGTCGAGACTGCTCGTCGTCGCACGACGTCGAAACGGTGGGCGCCGGCACGGCCGCCGAATGCCTATCGCTGCTCGAAAACAAGACGTTTGATTGCATGGTGCTGGACCTGTCGCTGCCGGACGCCTCCGGTTTCGCGCTTCTGGAAACGCTCAGCCAGGAGGGCTCCCATTCGTTCCCGCCGGTCATCGTCTATACCGGGCGGGTGCTGAGCGCGGAGGAAGAGCAGAAACTTCGCCGCTATTCGAAGTCGATCATCATCAAGGGCGCCAAGTCGCCGGAGCGCTTGCTCGACGAGGTGACCTTGTTCCTTCATCAGGTCGTGTCCGAACTTCCGGATGAACAACAGCAAATGATCCGAAAAGCGCGCAATCGCGATGAACTTCTCGAAGGCCGCCGCATTCTCATCGTCGAGGACGACGTTCGCAACGTCTATGCGCTGACCAATATTCTCGAACCGCGCGGCGCGGTGGTCGAAATCGCACGGAATGGAGAAGAGGCGCTGGAAAAACTCGAACAGTCGCAGACCAAGCCCGCCGGGCGGATCGACCTCGTGCTGATGGACGTGATGATGCCGGTGATGGACGGCTTGACCGCGACGCGGCACATCCGTCGCAACGCCGCCTGGCAGAAGCTGCCCATCATCACCCTGACCGCCAAGGCCATGCCGGACGACCAGAAGCGTTGCATCGATGCGGGAGCCAACGACTATATGGCGAAACCGCTCGATGTGGAAAAACTTCTCTCCCTGGTGCGCGTTTGGATGCCCCAATGACCGACACGTTCGAAAAGGTCGAGGATATCGAGATCCGGCTGCTGCTGGAGGCGCTCTATCACCGATACCACTACGACTTCCGCAACTATGCGATGTCGTCGATCCGCCGGCGGCTGCGCCAGGCTCGCGAGCAGCTGGGCTATGCGACGATTTCCGCCATGCAGGAGCGGCTGCTCCATCATCCGGACATGCTGTCGGACATGTTGCGCTATCTGACGGTCCAGGTCAGCGAGATGTTTCGCGATCCCTCCTATTTCCTCGCCGTGCGCGAGAAGATCATCCCGCATCTGCGCACCTACCCGTCGCTGAAGATCTGGATCGCCGGATGCAGTTCGGGTGAAGAGCTCTATTCCTTCGTCATCCTGTTCCGGGAAGAGGGTCTGGAGGGGCGAACGATCTTCTACGCCACCGACATCAATCCCGATGCGCTCGCTCATGCTGAAGCCGGCATCTACGACATCGACCGCATTCGCGTCTTTACCGAAAACCATCGGCAGGCAGGGGGCAAGGGTTCCCTGTCGGACTACTACACCACCGGCTACAACCGCTGCATCCTGGACAAGAGCCTGCGGCGCAACGTCGTCTTTTCGGATCACAGCCTCGTCACCGACCAGGTGTTCGGAGAGATGCAATTCGTCTCCTGCCGCAATGTCATGATCTATTTCGACCGCGACCTGCAGGATCGCGCCATCGGTCTGTTCCGCGAAGCGCTGCCGCATAACGGCTTCCTGGGCTTGGGGTCGAAGGAGACGCTCCGCTTCTCCGACCATGCCGACAGCTTCCGCGAATTCGTCCGAGAGGAAAAAATCTATCAAAGGGTCGGTTCATGAGCGGGCAACCGGGCGGGGCGATCATCATCGGCGCGTCGGCCGGCGCGCTCGAAGCCCTGTCGGCGATATTGCCGGCTCTGCCGGCCGATTGCCGCTTCCCGATCTTCGTCGTCGTGCATCTGCCGCCCAACAAGCGCAGCGTGCTGGCCGACATCTTCGACCGGAAATGTCGGCTCCGGGCGATCGAAGCGGAGGACAAGGAGCCTGTCGAACCGGGGACCATCTATTTCGCGCCGCCCGATTACCACCTGCTGCTCGAGGGGCGGTCGCATATTTCGCTTTCCAGTGAAGAAGAGGTGTTCTTCTCGCGTCCCTCCATCGACGTGGCGTTCGAAAGCGCGGCGGACGCCTGGGGCAAGCAGTTGACGGCCATCGTCCTGACAGGGGCGAATCATGACGGCGCGCATGGACTTCAGGTCGTCGCCCGTCTCGGCGGCGCGGCGATCGTGCAGGATCCGCAGACGGCTTATGCGACGGCGATGCCGGAGGCTGCGATCCGCGCTTGTCCTGACGCCAAAGTCATGTCGTTATCGCAAATTGCAACATACCTACAGAAAATACTCACATGACGACCGTTGTTAAATTTCTGCTCGTCGACGATCTGGCGGAGAATCTCCTGTCTCTCGAGGCTCTGCTGCGGCGCGATGATCTGATGCTGCTCAAGGCGAGGTCCGGCGACGAAGCGCTCGAACTGCTGTTGCAGCACGACGTCGCGCTGGCGCTGATCGACGTGCAGATGCCGGGCCTCAACGGCTTCGAATTGGCCGAACTGATGCGCGGCAACGAGCGGACCAGACGCGTTCCGATCATCTTCGTGACCGCAGGAAGCCATAGCGCCGAGCGCCGGTTCCAGGGATACGAGGCGGGCGCGGTCGATTTCATCCAGAAGCCGATCGAGCCCGACATTCTGCGCAGCAAGGCGGACATCTTCGCCGAACTCTACCGGCAGCGGCAGATGATCGCCGAGCAGCGAGACACGCTGGAGGAGCAGGCGCGCGCGCTCCAGCTCGCCGACAAGCGGAAAAACGAATTCATCGGCGTGCTCGTGCACGAATTGCGAAATCCGCTGGCGGCGCTGAACAGCGGCATGAAATTGCTGTTCAGACGCCCGGACCCCGAAAGGGCGGAACAGATCAACGGCCTGATGCAGGATCAGATGGATCACATCATCCGGCTCGTCGACGATCTGCTCGATATTTCACGGATAACCCAGGGAAAGATCACTCTGGCGAAAACGGAATTCGATTTGAAGGACGCCGTATCCACCGCATTGGATATGACGCTGCAGATGATCGAGGAAAAACAACACGTCCTGCACTACAGCACGCCCGAACAGCCCTGCATGGTGTTCGCCGACAAGGTCCGTTTGACCCAATGCGTGTCGAACCTGCTCAACAATGCGGCGAAATACACCCCGAAGGGCGGGCGGATCGACGTGTCCCTGGAGATTGCCGAAGAGACCTACCGGATCCGCGTCGTCGACAACGGGCTCGGCCTGACGCCGGAAGCGGCCTCGGCGATCTTCCAGATGTTCGAACAGGTCAACGAACATCGGGATCATTCCCATGGCGGACTCGGCATCGGCCTCGCGCTGGTGAAGCAACTGATGGAGTTGCATGGCGGCGACGTCGCCGTATGGAGCGACGGACCGGGCCGCGGCAGTATTTTCACTCTGGATTTGCCGCGCACCGCGCCGCACGCCGGCGAAGGCTACGTTTGACACGCTGAGCGTGACAGTCGTCAGCCTTAATGTCGTTCCGCGGCGGTCATCGAAGACCCGGCGGCGCGATTCTCTGTCGTCCCGTCCCGCTGTTGTTTCCGGCTGCGGCAGGCATCCGCCGCAGCCGGGTTTTCGACCGGTCAGCCCTTCACGAAGGCCAGCAGGTCTTCGTTCAGCACGTCGGCGTTGATGGTGAGCATGCCGTGCGAGAAGCCCGGATAGGTCTTCAGCGAGCCGTTCTTCAACAGCTTCGAAGACTTCAGGGCCGAATCCGCGATCGGAACGATCTGGTCGTCTTCGCCATGCAGAACGAGCGTCGGCACGGTGATCGCCTTCAGGTCTTCGGTCTGGTCGGTCTCCGAAAACGCCTTGATGCCGTCGTAATGGGCCTTGGCGCCGCCCATCATGCCCTGGCGCCACCAATTCTGGATGACGCCTTCGTGAACCGTGGCGCCGTCCCGGTTGAAGCCGTAGAACGGACCTGCGGGCACATCCCGGAAGAACTGCGCGCGATTGGCGGCGAGCGCTGCGCGGAAGCCGTCGAACACTTCCATCGGCAGGCCTTCCGGATTGGACGCAGTCTTGAGCATCAGCGGAGGGACTGCCGAGACGAGCACCGCCTTGGCGACGCGGCCGGCCGGCTGGCCATGCTGGGCGACATAGCGGGCGACTTCGCCGCCGCCGGTGGAATGGCCGA
The DNA here is from genome assembly GCF_014158035.1 of Rhizobium sp. G21. GTDB lineage: Bacteria > Pseudomonadota > Alphaproteobacteria > Rhizobiales > Rhizobiaceae > Rhizobium_E. Next base: position 2,196,499 of record NZ_JACFXW010000001.1, read on the forward strand.
TATGGACGGCGTTCTTCAGATCCAGGTGTTCGGCGACGGCGAAGGCGTCGGCGGCGTAGTGGTCCATGTCGTGACCTTCCGAGACCTGGGCGGAGCGGCCATGGCCGCGGCGATCATGGGCGACGACGCGATAGCCCTTCGACAGGAAGAACAGCATCTGGGCGTCCCAGTCGTCCGAGGACAAGGGCCAGCCGTGATGGAAGACGATCGGCTGCGCGTCCTTCGGACCCCAATCCTTGTAGAAAATGTCAACGCCGTCCTTGGTGGTGACGAAACTGCTGGTCATGTCGGTGTCTCCTTGATGGGTGGAAGCGGTTTTGGTCTGGGCGAATGCGGGGATGTTGAAGGCTGCGAGCGACACGGCCGCGCCGCCCGTGATCAGCAAGCCGCGGCGTGTGGCCATCGGGCCGAAGCCCTTTTCTTTCGATGCCATGGTCGTTCCTTTCTCGGATGGCGCTACTTCATCGTCGTTTCGACATGGACAGATGTAGGCCATCCATCCATGCTTTCACCACAGGCGGCGAAACTGACTTTGATCATGCAGAAAGTGACAATATGGCGGAGCGGCTGACGATGATGACCGAAGTAGGTCTGTTGATCTATCCGGATTGCCAGCTTTCGGCCGTTTATGGTCTGACCGATCTCTTCCGCATCGCGAGCCAATGGGCGCCGCAGCAGACCGAGCATCCACGCGCCATCCGGGTCTCGCACTGGCAGGTGGTCGGGGAGGACGTGACCTGCGTCTGGGACAGTCATCCGGGACGGCCGCATCGTCTCGGCTACGCCATCGCGCCGCCGAGCATCGTCATGCCCGCGCTGATGCAACCGATGCCCGTGGCGGCGAACTGGATGGCGAGACGGCATGCCGAGGGCGCGACCGTGTGCTCCATCTGCGCCGGCGCCTTCGTTCTGGCCGAAACCGGTCTGGTCAACGGCCGGAGGGTGACGACGCATTGGGCGTTCAGCGAGGAACTGGCGGCGCGCTATCCGCAATTGGAGTTGGCGGCCGAGCAGATGGTGATCGACGATGGCGATGTGATGACGGCCGGCGGCATTCTGGCCTGGACGGATCTCGGGCTGACTCTGGTCGAAAAGCTGATGGGCGTCGGCACGATGCTGGCGACGGCGCGCTTCCTTCTCGTGGATCCGCCGCGTCGCGATCAGGATGTCTACAGGGCCTTCATTCCCAAGTTCGACCACGGCGACGCCGCCATTCTCGGCGTACAGCACCATATCCACGCGCAGGCGGCCGGGGCGCATGACATTCCGGAGCTCGCGCGGCGGGCCGGTCTGGCGGAACGAACCTTCCTACGGCGCTTCACCAAGGCGACGGGTCTGCGCCCCACCGAATATCTCCAGCATATACGCATCATGAAGGCGCGCGACGCGCTGGAAACGACCAATATCTCCGTCGAACAGATTTCCTGGACGGTCGGCTATTCGGATGTAACGGCTTTCCGCCGGGTGTTTCAACGCCTGACGAGCCTCACCCCACGCAATACCGTCAACGCTTCGGCGTGCGGCGCGAGACATCGGACGCCGTCTCCGCGGCGTGAATTCGCGTGGACGGCTGCCTCAGCCCTGGGCCGATTTAAGCGCCGTCAACGCCGCCTGGAGATCGGCGACCAGAGCTTCGCCGGTCTCGAAGACGCCGCCTTCCACCACCACCATGTTGCGGCCCGCGCCCTTGGCTTCATAGAGGCATTGATCGGCGCGGTCGATGGCGGCCTGGAGATTGTCGTTCTCCGCCTGCATCTTGGCGACGCCGAAGCTCGCGGTGATCTGCCTGTCGATGCCGAACTGGCGCCAGTCGCGGCCGGCGAAACGCAGCCGGATGCCATGGGCCAACACGCCAGCCTCCGCAAGGTTGGCCGCGGGGAGGCAGATGACGAATTCCTCGCCGCCCAGCCGCGCGGCGACCGCGCCGGCGGGGATCGACGTGCGGATTTCCAGCGCGAAGGCCGCAATCACCATGTCGCCGGCGGCATGGCCGTAGCGATCGTTGACCTGCTTGAAATGATCGATGTCGGTGACGACGATGACGCCGGACCACGCCGCTCCGCCCTGAGCGGGCTTCAACGCCTGATCGAGACCGCGCCTGTTGTAGAGACCGGTCAACGGGTCGATCTCGGCGGCGCGGCGATAGTTCAACATCACCCGCATGACCATGGAGCCGAAGGCGGCTGCGGCCAGCAATACGCCGAAGCAGCCGGCGGTGATCTGAATGGCCACGGCATAGACCGACTCGGCGAAGGCGGCGAGATCGTCATTGCCGCCGACGAGATAGTTGATGGCCGCCACACGCGTCAGCGTTTCGATAACCACCATCGAGGCGGCGGCGACGAGCAGCCGGTCGGCCGTCGCATGCGCCTTTTGCACCACGCCGGAAAGCGGCAAGCCTATGAGGAGGGCGGCGACGAGATCGTTGAGCAGGAGTTCCGAGCGGAGATCGCCGAGACCGAAGACCAGATAAGCGTCGACGCCGAGATAGCCGCCGATCAGCAGCAGCCGATGACGCAGCGGATAATCGACGCCGAAATGCGTGAGCAACGCCTGGCCGTAAAAGAAGAAGCCGAACACGAACAGCGCATCGCCCGACATCGCCATGGCTTCGGCGGGGCCGAGCGGAAGGCTCATCAGGAAGCCGAGCCCGGAGCAGCCGAAGCCCAGGCCCCAGAACAAGGCGGCCTTCAACCCGAACCGCCACAGCGCCAGAAAGACCGCGGACACGGTCAGCGCCATGATCGGCAGGGTCAGGGCAAAACTATCGAAGGCTTCCATGACATTCCCGGCGACGAACTCACTCTTTTCACCAGAGCTACAGGGCCGGCCTTAAAATTCGTTTTAAATCGGAGCGTTTTGTCGGTTTTCGCCCGGTTGCGGGCAAAGCTGCGGCTGGATAGAACCGAGGAAAACCTGTGAGGGCCGCATGAGCGTGACGATTTACGGAATCAAGAACTGCGACACGATGAAGAAGGCTTTCACCTGGCTTGACGGCCAGGGCGTGGCCTACCAGTTCCACGACTACAAGAAGGCGGCGCCGTCGCCCGAGACGATCGCCGCCTGGGTGGATGCGCTCGGCTGGGAAACGGTGCTGAACCGGGCCGGCACGACCTTCAAGAAACTGCCCGAGGAAGACCGGGCCGGTCTCGACCGCGACAAGGCGATCCGGCTGATGGCGGCGCAGCCTTCGATGATCAAGCGGCCGATCCTCGACAGGGACGGAGCGCTGACGGCCGGCTTCAAGCCGGAGCTCTATGCGGCGATCTTCGGAGGCTGAGCATGTCGAAATCCACCCGCGCCACACTGGCTCTGACGAAAGCCGGCGTCGCCTTCGAGACGGTGACCTATGACTACGATCCGGACGCCGACCGGATCGGGCTACAGGCGGCCGAGGCGATCGGCGCACCGGCGTCCATCGTCCTCAAGACGCTGATGGCGGAGGTGGACGGCAAGCCCGTCTGCGTGGTGCTGCCATCCGATGAAGAAGTGAGCATGAAGAAGCTCGCCGGCGCCTTCAAAGGCAAGTCCGCCAATATGATGAAACCGGCGCAGGCGGAGAAGACCACCGGCTTCGTGGTCGGCGGCATCTCGCCCTTCGGACAGAAAAAGCAGGTTCCGACGGTGTTCGAGGAGCAGGCGCTCGTCCACACCCTCGTCTATATGAATGGCGGCCAGCGCGGCCTGCAGGTGAAGCTGGCCCCTCAGGACGCAATCGAGGCGGCGAATGGTTTCGCCGCCCCGGTCATCGCTTGAATTTTCTGTTCGATCAGGCCGTCTGTTCGGAGGACGGCGCGGCGTCCGCCTTGGGGCCGCCCTTGGATACGCCGACCATGGCGGGGCGCAGCACGCGGTCGCCGATGACATAGCCGTCCTGCACCACCTGGATGACGGTGTTGGCCGGGATTTCAGGATTGGGGACTTCGAACATCGCCTGGTGGAAATTCGGGTCGAATTTCTGGCCGGTCGGTTCGATCTTCTTGACGCCATGGCGCTCGAGCGCCGACAGCATGGAGCGCTCGGTCATTTCCACACCCTCGACCAGCGCCATGAAGCCGGCGTCGCCGCCGGCGCGCGCCTCGGCCGGAATGGCGTCGAGCGCGCGGCGCAGATTGTCGGACACGCCGAGCATATCGCGGGCGAAGGACGCCGCCGAATAGGTCTTGGCGTCCTTGACGTCACGCTCGGTGCGGCGGCGCAGATTGTCCATCTCAGCGGCGAGGCGCAGATATCGGTCCTTCAGATCGGCGTTCTCCGCCCTCAGAAGCTCGGTCGGATCGGGTTCGGCGGGGGCTGGGCCGTTTCGGCGTTTTCATGAGCGGCGGCGGCGGTTTCGGCGTCCGGCTGCGGCGCGTTCTTGGTCTCGTCGGTCATTACGGTCTCCGCATAGGTGAATGCATCTGAGGTGAGCTGATTTGATCGGGGATATCGAGGTTCGAGGCGAAAAAATCAAGGCTTCGCGTCAAGATTCGCGGGTTTTCGGACGGAGCCTCTAGCCCTTGCCGGCGAGTTTCGACATCAATTGCGCGGTGTAATCGACCATGGGCACAATCTTCGAATAATTGAGCCGCGTGGGTCCGATCACGCCGACCGCGCCGATGATGCGATCCTCGCTGTTGCGATAAGGCGCGACGACCAGCGAGGAGCCCGACAGCGAAAACAGCCGGTTTTCCGAACCGATATAGATGCGGACGCCTTGGCCCGTTTCGGCGAGATTGAGAATGTCGCTCAGCGATTCCTTTTTTCGAGATCGTCAAACAGCATGCGCAAGCGGTCGAGATCCTCGGCCCCGTCGACGCCTTCCAGGAGATTGGCGCGGCCGCGCACGATGAGCCGAGTGGGGCCATCCTCGTCGGCGGCGCCCGACCAGGTGGCGAGCCCGCGCTCCACGAGATCCCGCGACAATTGGTCGAGTTCCGTGCGGATGGTTTCCTTCAAGCGGGCGATACGCTCTCCGGCCTCGGTCAGCGTCAGCCCGGACATATGGGCATTGAGGAAATTGGCGGCGGCGACCAGTTGGGACGAGGTGATGCCGGCCGGCAGCGAGATGATCCGGTTTTCCACCTCGTCGCGATCGCCGACCAGAACCGCGAGCGCTTTTTCGGGCGACAGCCGGATGAATTCGACATGCTTGACCTGGCTGTCGTTCTTGGCGGTGATCACCAGGCCCGCGCCGCGCGAGGCCGAGGACAGAAGCTGGCTTGCGCCGTTCAGCGCATTCTCGACCGGCGTATCGCGATTGTCGGGGCTGATCTGCCGGTCGATCTGCCGGCGTTCATCCTCCGACAGCGCGCCGATCTGCATGAAGGCGTCGACGAAGAAGCGCAGGCCTTGCTGCGTCGGCAAACGCCCCGCCGAGACATGCGGCGAATAGATCAGGCCCAGTTCTTCGAGATCGCTCATCACATTGCGGATCGAGGCCGGCGACAGCGACATCGGCAGGAGACGCGAGAGAGAGCGCGAACCCAGCGGTTCGCCCGTGCCGAGATAGCTTTCGACAATGCGCCGGAAGATTTCGCCAGACCGATCGTCGAGCATTTTCATCTAGCATTCCCTGTCGATGACGCATTCCACCATGGCCGGCGAAGGCCGGACCCACTGGAAATATAAGGATTTGAAGGCGCTGCGCAAAACAAAATCACGCCTTTTCCTTTGCAAATCCCCCTCGCGCCCTTATTAGGCTTGCAGACAAGAAAGCAGGAGTAGCGACAATGCGGCCATCCGGACGGAAAACCGATCAAATGCGCAAGGTGACGTTCGAGCGCGGCTTTTCCAAGCACGCCGAAGGCTCCTGCCTGGTGAAGTTCGGCGACACGCATGTACTCTGCACCGCGAGCGTCGAGGAAAAGCCGCCGGCATGGCTGCGCAACACCGGCAAGGGCTGGGTGACCGCCGAATACGGCATGCTGCCGCGTTCGACCGGCGACCGCATGCGCCGCGAAGCCACCTCCGGCAAGCAGGGCGGCCGCACCCAGGAGATCCAGCGGCTTATCGGCCGCTCGCTCCGCGCGGTCGTGGACCTGCAGGCGCTCGGCGAACGCCAGATCACCGTCGACTGCGACGTGATCCAGGCCGATGGCGGCACCCGCACCGCCTCGATCACCGGCGGCTGGATCGCGCTGCATGATTGCCTGAAGTGGATGGAAGCCCGCAACATGCTGAAGGTCGAGAAGGTCCTGAAGGACCATGTCGCGGCCGTTTCCTGCGGCATCTTCGCCAATCAGTCGGTCATAGACCTCGATTATCTCGAAGATTCCTCGGCCGAGACCGACGCCAATTTCGTCATGACCGGAAAGGGCGGCATCGTCGAGATCCAGGGCACCGCAGAAGGCGCGCCGTTCAGCGAAGAAGAACTGTTGACGCTGATGGGCCTCGCCAAGAACGGCATCGCCGACCTCGTGGGCTTGCAGAAGCAGGCGATCGCCTGAGGAGATCTGCGATGAAGGCCGGCCGCGTGCTCGAAACCGCCGTCTACGCCGCCGATCTCGATGCGGCCGAAGCTTTCTATCGCGACGTTCTCGGGCTGGAGCTCATCTCGCGCGGCGGGAACCGGCATGTGTTCTTCAGGGCGGGCGACGCCGTGCTGCTCGTGTTCAATCCCGAGGAAACCGTCATTCCGCCGGCGCCCGACCAGCTGCCCGTGCCGCCGCATGGCGCGGCGGGTCAAGGCCATCTCTGCTTCGCCGCGAGCGCAAACGAGATCGACGCCTGGGAATTGCGGCTAACGGAAGCGGGCGTGGCGATCGAATCGCGCGTCGAATGGCCGAATGGCGGCCGATCCATCTATTTTCGCGATCCGGCGGGCAATTCGCTGGAATTCGCCGAGCCCCGCATCTGGGGCGTCTGAACCAGAGGCAATCATGCGCAAGCTCGACAGCAAGACCATCATCGTCGCCAGCCACAATGCCGGCAAGATCGCCGAGATCAACGATCTCATCGGCCCGATGGGCTTCACCGCCAAATCCGCCAAGGAACTGAACCTCGCCGAGCCCGACGAGACGGGCACGACCTATGAAGAAAACGCCCGCATCAAGGCGCTGGCCTCGGCCATGGCGTCGGGGCTGCCGGCGCTGTCTGACGATTCCGGCCTCGCCATCGACGCGCTCGACGGCGCGCCGGGCGTCTACACCGCCAATTGGGCCGAACGCGAGGACGGCAGCCGCGATTTCGCCTGGGCGATGGAGAAAGTCGAGCGCGCGCTAGAAGAAAAGGGAGCGCTTGCGCCAGACCAGCGCAAAGGCCGTTTCGTCAGCGTTCTCTGCCTCGCCTGGCCGGACGGCCATACCGAAACCTTCCGCGGCGAGGTCGAGGGCGAGATCGTCTGGCCGCCGCGCGGAACCGCCGGCTTCGGCTATGACCCGATCTTCAAGCCCGAGGGCTATGAGACGACGTTTGGGGAAATGACGGCCGAGGAAAAGCATGGCTGGCGGCCGGGCGACGCCGAGGCGCTGTCGCATCGCGCCCGCGCCTTCAAGCTGCTCGTCGAAACGGGGCTGACGCTCTAAGATGGACGTGAACGCCGCCCTGCTTCCGGATACGGGCGAACCGGGTTTCGGCGTTTATCTGCATTGGCCCTTCTGCGCGGCCAAGTGTCCATATTGCGATTTCAACAGCCATGTCCGCCACCAACAGGTCGACCAGGACGCCTTCGTCGTGGCCTTCCTCAAGGAAATGTCTGTAATGCGCGAGTTGAGCGGGCCGAAGACGGTGACCTCCGTCTTCGTCGGCGGCGGCACGCCCTCGCTGATGAAGCCCGAGACGATCGACGCGCTGCTGACCGGAATCTCGAGGCTTTGGCACATGCCCGACGGCATCGAGATCACCATGGAGGCCAATCCCTCCAGCGTCGAGGCCGAGCGCTTTCGCGGCTACCGCGCCGCAGGCGTCAACCGCGTGTCGCTCGGCGTGCAGGCGTTGAACGACCGGGACCTCAAATTCCTGGGGCGGCTGCACAATGTCGAGGATGCGCTGAAGGCGGTGCGGCTGGCGCGCGAGATCTTCCCGCGCATGAGCTTCGACCTGATCTATGCGCGGCCCGGTCAGAGCGAAGACGAATGGATCCGCGAACTCAACGAGGCGATCGGCTATGCGGTGGATCACCTGTCTCTCTATCAGCTGACGATCGAGGAAGGCACGCCCTTCTTCGGCCTGCATCAGAACGGCAAGATCGTGCTTCCCGACGCGGAGGCGGCCGCGCGCCTCTACGAGATCACCCAGGAGGTGACGGAAGCTCATGGCATGCCGGCCTATGAAGTGTCCAATCACGCCAAGCCGGGCGCGGAGAGCCGCCACAACCTCACTTACTGGCGCTATGGCGACTATGCCGGCATCGGGCCCGGCGCGCATGGGCGCCTCAGCCGCCAGGGACATAAATACGCCACCGCCACAGAGCGGCATCCGGAAACCTGGCTCGCGAGCGTCGCCGCCAAGGGCCACGGCATGGTGGAACAGGAAAGCCTGGAGCGAGACGAGCAGGCCGACGAGATGCTGTTGATGGGGCTGAGGCTGCGCGAGGGCCTCGATCTCGCCCGCTGGAGCGAGTTGGCCGGTCGCGGCCTCGACCCGGATCGGGAAGCCTTCCTGATCCAGCACGGGCTTCTCGAGCGCCTGGGCAATTCGCGGCTGCGCTGCACGCAATCGGGCATGCTGGTTCTGGACGCCGTGGTCGCCGATCTCGCCGCCTGATCATGCTCGCTTGCGCGGAGCTTGAAGACGACGTCTTCAGTCGCTTGCGTGGTCTTGACGAAATCGGATTTTGGCTTTTTAATAGGGGCCTAGGTAGCGCCAGGATGATTTGCTCTCCGCGTTCGGAACCTGATTTCTAGCATATCGCTTTTCATGTCATCCCACACGATCGAAGGCGCCTCCGCGGGCGGCGCGAAACGAACCCGCAAATCCATCGAATGGCCCACCGTCCTCCTCGCTGTCGTCATATATGGCGGCTGGGGGCTTCTTACCCTCTTCTGGGCCACTCTGCCTTATCCCCTGCTCTTTGTGCTTTTCGGCGGCTGGATCGTCGCCTGGCACGGCTCCCTTCAACATGAGGTGCTGCATGGGCACCCCACCCGCTTCAGGGTGATCAACGACGCCATCGGATGGCCACCGATCTCGATCTGGCTGCCCTACCGGCTCTACAAGCGCTCGCATCTCAAGCACCATAATGACGACTGGTTGACCGATCCGATCGAGGATCCGGAATCCTACTACTTCACCGGCGAGCATTGGACGCGAACCGGCGCCGCGGGTCGCCTGCTCGCGACCGTCAACAACACGCTGCCGGGACGGCTCGTCGTCGGCCCGCTGATCGCGGTGGCTGCCCTGTTCGGCTCGGAGGCCGCGCTGATGGCCAAGGGCGATTTGCGCCATCTCGGCCTCTGGCTTCGGCATGGCCTCGGGGCGGGCGTCGTGCTCGCCTGGGTTACGCTCGTCTGCGACATGCCGGTCTGGATCTACCTGACCGCCTTCGTCTATGCGGGTCTGGCCTTCTCGCGGCTCCGCTCCTTCGCCGAACATCGCTATGCGGGGGAAAAGGAAGAGCGCACGGCGATCGTCGAGAACACGCCGGCCTTCGGCCTTCTGTTCCTGCACAACAATCTACACATCGTGCATCACAGCCGGCCGCAACTGGCCTGGTACAAGATCCCCCGGCTCTACAAGGCCGAACGCGACGCCTTCATCCAGCTGAACGGCGGCCTGGTCTATAACGGCTATTGGGAAGTGGCGCGGCGCTACTTCTTCCGCACCCATCACCAGCCCGTGCATCCACAATATCAGGACCGGGTGATGGTCGGCGATCAGGCGAGGGCCGTATAGCCCTGCGCATCCGCCCGGCGACGAAGATCGTCGAGCCTCTGGTAGTCGCCGTCCGAAAGGATGGCGACGCCTTTCAGCCCCAGCGTATCGAGGACTGATTTATAATCCGGATCGGCCAACACATCCATGAGCGCCGAACGGATCGCTGCAAGCTCCACATCGCTGGTGGTCCCGCGCGTGATGAAGGGCAGCCCAGGTCCGCGCGGCGTCTCCGATACGATCCGAACGCCCGCAAGGCGTTCCGGCGCATGCTTTTCGAGCAGCCCCCAAGTGACGGTGTCCACCGAGGCGATGTCCGCCAGCCCCTCGCGAACGGCATCGACGGAGGCGACATGGCCGCCGCTGACCATGATCGAGCCGAAGAACGGCTTACCCCCGGCGAGCGGCGCGATCGCCGCGCGAAACAGGTTCATGCCGGAATTGGACATCCAGTCGTTGATGGCGGCGCGGGCGCCCCGGAAATCCGAAAGCGTCAGGCCGGGATGATTCTCATGGGCGATCACGAAGCTCGCGCGATCCGTCCCCTCGCCGCCCGCAAACGCGTAGATCGGCGTGGCCACCAGCCGCACCTTTTCCCGAAGCTCCATGACATAGGGATAGCCGCAGGTCTGGGAAAAGATCAGATCCGGCTCGCTCCAGACCGCGTGGTAGTGCGACTGCCGGTCGAGGCCGTCGGACACGGTAAGACCGCGCCGGCGCAGATTTTGCGCGAGCGCGGTCCACAAAGATCGTTGGCCCGCCGCACGGGTCCATCCATGTCATACATCGACAGTGTGGCGCGGAGCGGCGAGGCCAAGGACGGATCACTCATTGATGAGGCGGCGGAGCAGTTCGACCTCCTGCGACAGTTTCTGATCGGAAGACAACAGCTCTTCGATCTTGCGCACGGCGTGCAGAACGGTGGTGTGGTCGCGTCCGCCGAAACGACGACCGATTTCCGGGAAGGAGCGGGGCGTCAGCGTCTTGGAGAGATACATCGCCACCTGGCGCGGCTTGACGATGACGCGGGTGCGGCGGTTGGACACCAGTTCCTGCCGCGAGACATTGTAGTGCCGGGCGACGATGCGCTGGATGTCTTCGATTCGCACGCGCTTCGGCTCACCGGCGCCGACCAGATGCGACAAGAGCTCGTCGACCCGCTCGAGCGACAGATCCGGCTCGAAGGAGCGGCGGAAAATCAGCTGGTTGAAAGCGCCTTCCAGCTCCCGGCCGGACGCCGTGACGTTTTCGGCGACATGGCGGAGGATGGTTTCGGGAATATCGATACCCGGATCCTCGGCGCGGGCCTGGGCCAGGCGGATCTTCATCATTTCGAGCCGCATTTCGAAATCGGGGCCTTCGATCTCGATCGCGACGCCGCCCTGCAGGCGAGAGCGCACGCGCGGATCGAGCGATTCGAGTTCCCAAGGCGCGCGATCGGCGGCCACGACCACTTGTTTGGCGCTGTCGAGCAGCATGTTGAGCAAATGGCAGAATTCGTTCTGGATCAGCTTGCCCTGCAGGAACTGCATGTCATCGATGATCAGGATATCGATGTTGCGCAGCGATTCCTTCAGCGTCAGCGCGTCGTTGTCGCGGATGGCGGTGGCGAAGCGCCACATGAAATATTCGGCCGTCAGATAAACGACGCGCGGGTTGCGCGGGTTCGACAGGGCTGCCGCGGCGATCGCCTGCAGCATGTGGGTCTTGCCGAGACCGACGCTCGAATGGATGAACAGCGGATTGAAACGGACCGCGCCGGCGCCCGATTCGGCGATGGTCTTGGCGGCGGCCAGCGCCACCCGGTTGGACGAGCCTTCGACGAAGCTCTGGAAGGTGTAGCGGCTATCGAGCGGCGAGCCGAACAGCGTGCTCTGCTGGGTCGGAGCCGGCCGGGCGGCAGGCTGCTGCGCCTGCGGCTGAGACATGTGCTGCGGCTGGGACGTGGCGAAAGAAGCGCCGCGGCGCTGTGGTTGGGCGGCGGGCGCCGGATCCGCAAGGTTCGCGCCAGCTTCGTCTGCCATACCCGGACGAGAGGGACGTGCGGCGGACCTGACGACGATCTCGACCTTGAGGATGTTGGCGTCTTCTTCCTGGAGAAGCGACGTCATCATGTCGAGATATCGATTGTTGATCCAGGACTTGAGAAAGGTCGTCGGCACCGAGAGGCGAACGACGCTCTTGGAAACGGACTGGATCTTCAGCCGGCCGAACCAGCTCGCATAGACCTCGGGACCCACCTTGGCCTTGAGTCGTGCGCTGAAACGCTCGAACAAGGCGTCGGTCTTCATCCCTCTTTCCCCCGCATCCGCTTCAGCATTGGCTGCCGTTATCAGCGCGTCCCCGGAAGAGAACGCGCCCTTTTCTGTCATTGTCATGTGCATGTCGCCGCCTTTTTCCACGTCATGAACGCCAGCCGCGAACTTCGTCGCGACCGATCATCCGTCCTCCTGAAGGTCAGGCTCATCCGCCAATCCGCAGCCGTTCCCGGATGCGAAAGGTTTGACGGGCCTCGTTGGGCTTGACGATCAGGATCTAACGCTCATCTACTCACACTGTTCCCTGCATTTCCTGTCCCTGGAAAATGCCGGAATTTACGCACTCGCCTCGACGAAACGCTCCCCGCGATAGGTCGACAGAATAGCGCGGGAGACTCTGACGAGTCGACCCTTGGCATGCCTGTCGGTCGAGGATTGAGCGATGCTTCCGCCCGAGACCGGAGCTTGGTTACCGATGCGTCCTGGTTGTCTTCATCGGTTTTCCCTGTCTCCGTGAAAGTCATTTAGGCAAGATCGACGGGCAAGATCAATCGCCTTTTTACCCAATCTTAAGAGAAAACCGTTGACTTTCCCGAAGCGCAATCCGCACTCCGGACCCCCAAAAGAGAATCGCAGACAAATCAAAGGGATTCCCGGACAGGCGCATTTTCGGGGCGTCACAATCAAAAAAATAAAAAATTCACTTGACTCGATTTAGCGGACCACTGCCGCAAGGAAAGGCGCGAGCAACAAAACACACCTCGCGCAACTCATTGAGATTCATAGATTATTTACGCCTCTTACGATCGCTCCAAATTGTTGCAATTGTCAGATCTCATGACATTTTGACGAAATTCCGTTCGCGAATTCCGGAAACGGCAAAAGGCCCGGCGCGAACGCCAGGCCCTTTCCAGTAACGATGACTGCCTAGATCAGGCGCCGATCGCGTTCACGCGGCTGGCGAGGCGAGACACCTTGCGGGAGGCCGTGTTGCGATGGACGACGCCCTTGTTGGCGGCGCGCTGCAGCTCGGGCTGAGCAGCCTTCAGAGCGGCTTCGGCTGCGGTCTTGTCGCCGGATGCGATGGCTTCCTCGACCTTGCGAATGAAGCTGCGCATGCGCGAACGACGCGCCTTGTTGACGTCGGTGCGGCGGGCGATCTTGCGGGTCGCTTTTTTCGCCGAAGTGGTATTGGCCATGTATGCCTCTCTAGATTCGATCCTGTCCGACATGCCCCTTTGCCGCGGACCCTTCCGGGGTACGGCCTCAATGCCGGGCAATGAGGGAGCATCCAGAAAAGCCGGATATACGGCTTTTCAAACTGTGGGCGGCGTATAGCGCCAAACCGGTCGTGCGTCAATGATCCCGTCAAAAGAATCTGCGGCGGCTGCGCGCATGGCGAGTCCCGTCTTAGCGATGGCCGAAGGCGGGCTTCCGCTTCTCCACGAAGGCCGTCATGCCTTCTTTCTGGTCTTCGGTGGCGAAGAGCGAATGGAAAAGCCGTCGCTCGAAGCGCAACCCTTCGGCGAGCGTGGTCTCGAAGGCGCGGTTGACACTCTCCTTGGCCATCATCACCGAAGGGGTCGAGAAGGAGGCGATCTTTTCGGCCGCGGCCAGCGCCTCTTCCAGCAGGCGCTCTGCGGGCACGACGCGGGCCACGAGCCCGATACGCTCGGCCTCGGCGGCGTCGATCATGCGGCCAGTCAGAACCATGTCCATGGCCTTGGCCTTGCCGACGGCGCGGGCGAGCCGCTGAGTGCCGCCCATGCCGGGCAGGATGCCCAGCGTAATTTCCGGCTGGCCGAATCTGGCGGTGTCCGCGGCGATGATGAAATCGGCCATCATCGCCACCTCGCAGCCGCCGCCGAGCGCGAAGCCCGCCACCGCCGCGATCAGCGGCTTGCGGAACGCGGTGACGCGATCCCAGCCGCCGGCGTAATCGGCGTCATAGGCTTGCGCGTAAGTGAGATCCTTCATCTCCTTGATGTCGGCGCCGGCGGCGAAGGCCTTTTCGGATCCGGTGATCACCACGGCGCGCACGCCGTCATCGGCGGCGAAAGCCGAGAGCGCCTCGACCAGTTCTTCGAGCAGCTTCGCATTCAGCGCATTCAGCGCCTGCGGGCGATTGAGCGTCACGAGGCCCACGGCCCCGCGCGTTTCGACGATCAGCGTTTCATAGGCCATGTCTTATCCCCCATGTCATATCTGGCATTGCGAACAAAAAAACGTCGAGCGGCCCGCCTGGACGATCCGGCCGACGGTTCCGGCGCAGCCCGGCGTTGGGCAAGGCTGGCCTTCTCGGTCATAGACGCGGAAGCGGTGCTGGAAATAGCCGAGCGAGCCGTCGGTCTGGATGTGATCGCGCAGCGACGAGCCGCCCGCCTCGATCGCCTCGGCGATCACCATGCGGATATTGTCCGACAGTCTCGACAAGCCGGCTGTCGGCCCGCCGCGGCCTCGACCAGCGCGCCGACAGGCGTCTCGGGCGACAGGCCGGAACGGTGCATGGCCTCGCAGACATAGATATTGCCGAGCCCGGCGACGATCTTCTGGTCGAGAAGCGCACTTTTGAGCGGCTGCTTGCGGCCCTTGAAACGGGTGGCGAGATAGTCGGCCGACAGAAGATTGCCGGTGGGTTCCGGCCCCAGTCCCTGAAAGGCGGGGTAATCGTCCAGCAGATGGTCGCTCCAGAGATGCATGAAACCGAAGCGGCGAGGGTCATTGTAGATGATGCGGACCGGGCCCGCCTCGCCCTTGAGATCGAAGATCACGTGGTCGTGGGTCGCATCCTTGGAACGCGGATGATGGAACTCGCCCGGCGTCCCACTTACCTCCGCCTCGATCCGGAAGGAGCCGGACATGCCGAGATGGGCGATGACGGTGGAGCCGCCCTCGACATGAAGGAGCAGATATTTGGCGCGACGGCCGAGCGCATCGATGCGGCGGCCCTGCAGAGATTCGACGAAACCTTCGGGAAAGGGAAAGCGGAGATCGGGCCTGTTGAGCGTCACGCGTTCGATGCGCGCTTTTTCCATGAAGGGCGCGAGGCCGCGTCGCACGGTCTCCACTTCAGGCAATTCGGGCATGGGCGGCGGACTTTCTCGGGCGTGGCTGTCGCCGCCTATATAGACAAGCCGAACGCCGCTCGCCAGTCCGCCGTATCAATCAGCCGCGGGTCGGTAGGGATCGGCGAGCGCCGCGCCGGGACGGCTGATCGGATACTTGCGCAGCGAGATCCTGGCCGCCAAGCGCTTTTCGCCGTAGCGCGTGAGAAGCTCGCGGAAACTCTTGTGCATGCCGCCGTCCTGATAGGCGTAAGCGGTCGACGCCGAGGGCATGGAGAGCGGCGCAGACGCCAGCGCCGGCTCGGTAAGGCACGGCGCCAGCGGATTGGCCGGCAGGCTCTCGGCCGGCTGGTTGAACACGTAACGACCCGAACAGGCGGCGACGGCGGGTTCGCGCCGGGTGGCCTCGAACGAATCGTAGCCCACCTTCATCGCCCGCCAGAACTCCATATTGGGGTCGCCGGCATGTCGGGCCATGTTGTCGGCGGTCATGCGGAACGGATAGGACTGGACCTGGAAGGACGGCTGGCCCGATTTCAACGCCGCCTTCACCAGCGGATAAATTTCGGCCATCTGCTGGTCCGTGAGCGCGAAGCAGCCCGAGGACGAGCAGGCGCCATGCACCATCAGCGCCTCGCCGGTATAGCCCAGCGCGCTTTCGAGCCGGTTGGGATAGCCGAGATTGAAAGACAGATAGAATTGCGACTTGGGATTCAGCTGGCCAAGCGAAACCTGATAGAAGCCCTCCGGCGCCTGGCGGTCGCCGATCTTCTTCTTCGGACCGAGTTTGCCGGACCAGCGGCAGATCGGATAGGTCTTGAACAGCGCATACTGCCCCGACGGTTTCTTCTTCCAGACCTCGAATTCGCTTTCGGCCTTGAAGATGCGGATCAGCACCGGGTCCTCCTCGCGGAAACCCTTGGCGCGGATCTCGCGGGCGAGTTTCGGAGAGATGGAGGTATCCGGCTCGATGTCGAGCGCCGATGTCGTGCAGCCGGCAAGCGCGCCGAGCGCGAGAAGGCTGATCGCGGCGCAAACGGAGCGGAATGGGAACGACTGAGTCTTGGCCATCGGATACATACTCGGGACTTCTGATCTCCCTTATCCGGGGACGATCTTTCCAGTTCGTTAATCACATGTCTCGATCGGGAAGCCTGATCAGCCTCAACACGAGAACGTGACCGTATTATGCCCGGCAAAGCCTGTGCGAAGCCTTTATCGCATCGACTGAGCGCCCGGCCCCGCGACCATTTTGCGTCTCGCGCCTATGGCGTCGGCCGGACCGATCCGGTATGGTCCGCGGCATTCTAAAGCAAGAAGACAAAAAGACAGAAGTGGAGCGCCTCATGACGACGGAACGCGCAAGCGCCGATGGCGGCATGGAAACATCCTATGGTTTTCGCCAGGTCAATCCAGGCGAAAAGCAGGGCCTCGTCAACGACGTGTTCCACAAAGTCGCCAAACGCTACGACATCATGAACGACCTGATGTCGGCCGGCCTGCATCGCGTCTGGAAGGATGCGATGATCGCAGCCCTCAATCCGCGCAAGAGCGCCGACTACAAGGTGCTGGACGTGGCGGGCGGCACCGGCGACATCGCCTTCCGCATCGTCGAGGCCTCCGGACGGCTGGCGCAGGCGACCGTGCTCGACATCAACGGCTCGATGCTGGGCGTCGGCGCCGAGCGCGCCGAGAAGAAGGGGCTGGCCGACAATCTCACTTTCGTCGAGGCGAACGCCGAGGAACTGCCGTTCGAGGCCAACACATTCGACGCCTACACGATCGCCTTCGGCATCCGCAACGTGCCGCGCATCGATGTGGCGCTGTCGGAAGCCCATCGCGTGCTGAAGCGCGGCGGCCGTCTGCTGGTGCTGGAATTCTCGGACGTGGAGCTGCCGCTGCTCGACCGCGTCTATGACGCCTGGTCGTTCAACGCCATCCCCAGGATCGGCAAGGCGGTGACGGGCGAGGCCGAGCCCTACCAATATCTGGTGGAATCGATCCGCAAATTTCCCAATCAGCGGGATTTCGCCCAGATGATCGCCAAGGCAGGCTTCTCGCGGGCGACCTACACCAATTATTCGGGCGGCATCGCGTGCCTGCATTCCGGCTGGAAGCTTTGACCCGATGAGCACTGCCGGAGCCTATCTGCGCCTGATCAATCTCGGTTGGGTGCTGACGCGCGAGGGCGTGATCTCCGCCCTGCCCGCCGATCATCTGCCCGCCATTCTGCGCTTCGGCCATTCCCTGGCCGGGTTGCTTGCCAAGAAGCGGGCGAAGACGTCGGCGCAATCGGACAATCTCGCCCGCGCCGTCGATCGTCTCGGACCCTCCTATGTCAAGATCGGTCAATTCCTCGCCACGCGCCCCGACGTGGTGGGCAAGGATTTCGCCGCCGATCTGGCGCTGCTGCAGGACCGGATGTCGACCTTTCCGATGGAGGCCGCCCGGCGCCAGATCGAGGATTCGCTCGGCCGCAGCATCGAGGATCTGTTCGAGGAATTCCTGCCGCCTGTCGCCGCCGCCTCGATGGCGCAGGTGCATCCCGCCATCGTGATCGACAAGGAAGGGAGCCGCCGCAAGGTCGCCGTCAAGGTGATCCGGCCGGGCGTGCGCGAACGCTTCGCCCGCGATCTCGAAACCAATTTCGTGGTGGCGCATCTGCAGGAGCGGTTCTATCCGCCCGCCCGTCGCCTGCGGCCGGTCGAGGTCGCCAAGACGCTGGAGCAGACCACCAAGATCGAAATGGATCTGCGGCTCGAAGCCGCGGCGCTCTCCGAGCTCGACGAGAACACGGTCGATGATCCGGGCTTCCGGGTGCCGAAGGTGGACTGGGAGCGCACCGGCCGCGACGTCGTGACCATGGAATGGATCGACGGCGTCAAGATGTCGGATATTGCGGGCCTGAAGGCCGCGGGCCATGATCTGTCGACTTTGGCGCAAACGCTGATGCAGAGCTTTCTGCGCCATACGCTGCGAGATGGTTTTTTTCACGCAGACATGCATCAGGGCAATCTGTTCGTCGATCCCGCGGGCACGATCGTCGCGGTCGACATGGGCATCGTCGGACGGCTCGGAAAGAAGGAGCGCCGCTTCCTCGCCGAAATCCTGTTCGGCTTCATCACCCGCGATTACCAGCGCGTGGCCGACGTGCATTTCGAGGCCGGCTATGTGCCCGCCCATCACAATCACGCTTCCTTCGCGCAGGCGATCCGGGCCATTGGCGAGCCGATCCACGGCCAGCCGGCCGACACGATCTCCATGGCGAAGCTGCTGACGCTGCTGTTCGAGGTGACGGAACTCTTCGACATGGAGACGCGCTCGGAACTGATCATGCTGCAGAAGACCATGGTCGTGGTTGAAGGCGTGGCGCG
This sequence comes from Rhizobium sp. G21, assembly GCF_014158035.1. Taxonomy (GTDB): domain Bacteria; phylum Pseudomonadota; class Alphaproteobacteria; order Rhizobiales; family Rhizobiaceae; genus Rhizobium_E. The sequence goes on from NZ_JACFXW010000001.1 coordinate 2,214,988, forward strand.
TTCGCTCGATCCGCATTTCAACATGTGGAAGGCGTCCGAGCCCGTGGTCGGATCCTGGATCCGCGACAATCTCGGACCCAAGCGCATTGTCGGCGACCTGAAGGACGGTTTGAAGGCGGCGATGCGCATCGCCGAAGCCGTGCCGGAGATCGCCGCGCGCGTTGAGAAACTCGCGGTCAACATCACCGACATGACCGAGCATGGGCTCAAATTCGACGCCGAGACCGCCGAGAAGATCGGCAGGTCCGAAGCGCGACACTCGCGCTCCGGCCGCGTCGCTCTCTGGGTGATCGCCGGCGCTCTTCTTTACATTGCCTGGCGTATCTCAGAGTTCTGAGTGGTCATCCAGGCCGGCAGCGCCGCGATCGCGCTATCGGCGCTCATGACGGCGGCGATCTTGTCGGTCATATAGCGCAGCGACACCGAGGCGTGCTGATCGTCATAAGACGCCACAGCGTCCTCGGCGATCACCACGTCGAGGTCGCGCTGATAGGCGTCGACGGCCGCCATGCGGATGCAGGCATGGGTGTTGACGCCAGTCAGCACCAGCCTGGTGACGCCGCGGTTCGCGAGGATTTCGTCGAGATTGGTTCGGAAGAAGGTGCTGTAGCGCTTCTTGACGATCTCGATGTCGTCAGCGTCGCGCTCGAGGCCCGGATGAAGGGCGGCGCCGGGCGTTCCCTCGATCGAGACCGCCACCTGCTTACGGCGCATTTCCAGGAACGCGTCGCTGAGATCGGCCTTGAACTCGCCGCAGACCATGATCACCGGCAGGCTCCGCGCCCGAAAGGCGCGAGCAAGCCGGTTCTGGCGGTCGATCAGGGGTTCCACGCATTCAGGCGGCAGCGCGGCCAGCGCGTCGATCTGCATGTCGATGATCATCAGGGCTACGGTCATGGTCCGATCTCCAAATCGCGCCCGATCCATGACGCTCGCGGGCGACAGGCCAATGACAGAAATCAGACGTTTTCGCGGCGCTCAGAAGCGATCCACAGCCGATCGCGCATGGTCGCGGATGGTGGTGATCATGATCGACAGCGCGAGGCTCGGGTCACGGTCGGCGCGCGTGGTCAGACCGACGGCGCCCCGCGTCTCGGACGTGTCGATATCGAGCCGCGCAAGACGCCCCGCCGCGATATCGGGCGAGGCGACGCCGCGCGAGATGATCCAGACGGCGTCGAAACGGTCGAGAAAAGCGCGGGCGAAACTGTCCGACACGGTCTCGACCGATTGCGGCAGGTCGGCGATGCCATTGGTCAGGAGGAAGCGGTCGACCAGCGGCCGGATGACGGCGCCCGAAGGGGGAATCAGCACCGTGTAATGTACGAGTTCGGTGAGCGAGAAGTGGGGACGCGCCGTCAGAGGATGATCCGCGCGAACCACGAAGCAGACCTCCTCCGTGTATAGCGGTTCGAAATGCAGGCCGGTCATGCGCTCGGGCGCAGCGAGACGCCCGACGACGAGATCGAGATCGCCGAGCCTGAGCGCATCGAGAAGCACGCGATTTTCACCGACACGATGGTCACGGAACTGCCGGTGTCTGCCGCCAGAAAGGCGTGGACGGCATCGGGAAGAACGGTCGAGGAGGCCGTCGGAAGCGCGCCGATGCGCAAGGGTGGACCCAGTGATTTACGCGCGAGCGAGATGGAATCGACGCCGCGCTGAACGGCGGCGACGCTTTCGCCGGCATGGCGGAGAAAGACCTCGCCGAAGCGGCTGATGCGAATGCCGCGGCCGTCCTTTTCGAACAGGTCGACGCCAAGCGCCTCTTCCAATTCGCGGATGGTGCGGGTGACGGCCGGCTGGGTGATCGCCAGCACGTTGGCGGCGCGGCCAACGCTTTTCTGTCGCGCCACCTCTATAAAGGTCTGGAGATGACGAAACTTGATTCGGCTGTCCAATTCATAGCTCCACGGTTATGAATAACGCCACAAATATCATTTTTCGCATCAAAAACCATTCGGTATCTTTTGTCCCAGTGAGGAGCGCATCATGGCTTTCGCCAAAATCAACGGTCAGGTTCTGCATTACGAATTCCTGACGGAATCGAAAGACGATCCCGTCGTCGTGCTCATCAATTCGCTGGGCACCGATTTCCGCATCTGGCTGCCGTTCATCGATGAGATTGCCGAAGAGTGGTCGTTCCTGCTCTATGACAAGCGCGGTCACGGCCTGTCGGAAACGGGCTCCACGCCCTATTCGATCGGCGATCACGCCAAGGACCTGATCGGCCTGCTCGATCATCTCAAGATCAAGAAGGCAACGCTGGTCGGCCTGTCGGTCGGCGGTCTGATCGCCCAGGAAATCTGGGGGCAGCGGCCCGGCCTCGTCGAAAAGATCGTGCTTTGCGACACCGCCCATAAGATCGGGACAGTCGACGGCTGGAACCAGCGGATCGCGGGCGTCACCGAAAAGGGCATCGCGTCGCTTGCCGATGGCGTGATGAAGCTGTGGTTCACGCCTGACTTCCACGCCAAGCGCGCCGATGATCTCGCCGGCTACAAGACCATGCTGACGCGCCAATCGGTCGAAGGCTATGCGGCGACCTGCGCCGCAATCCGCGACGCGGACTTCACCACCGTCGCGCCGACCATTTCGGTCCCTGTGTTGGCCGTGGTCGGCGACCAGGACGGCTCGACGCCGCCGGATCTGGTGCGGTCGACGGCCGAACTCATCCCCGACGCCCAGTTCGAGATCATCGAGGGCTGCGGCCATATTCCCTGCGTCGAACAGCCGGCGGCGCTCGCCGAACTGATCGTCGATTTCATCAACGAGGACTGACACGTGACGGACGCTTTCCGGACGGAACGGCATCGGCAAGGCATGGCGACGCGGCGCTCGGTGCTGGGCGACGCGTATGTGGACAGGGCCGAGGCGGCCAAAACCGCTTTCGACGAGCCCTTTCAAGCGCTGATCACCGAAGCCGCCTGGGGGCATGTCTGGTCGCGGCCGGAATGGAGCAAGCGCGAGCGCTCGATGGTGACGATCGCGCTTCTCGCCGCGCTCGGCCAGGACGAGGAGGTGGCGATGCATGTGCGCGCCACCGCCAATACCGGGGCGACGCCCGAGGATCTGCGCGAGGCCATGCTGCATGTGGCCATCTATGCCGGCGTGCCGGCCGCCAATCACGCCATCAAAATCATCAAAAACGTGCTGGATGAGATGAACGCCACCCAATCTCATGGAGGACAAGCATGAGCGGCAATCAGAGGCCCGAAACCGGCGCCTTCTACGCCCGCGACCGCGCCTGGCATCCGCCGGCGCTGACGCCGCTTTACAAGACATCCGTGCTGCGCTCACCGCAGAAGGCGCTCCTGTCGCTCGACGGCACCAGGAGCGAGATCACCGGGCCGGTCTTCGGCCACAACATGCTCAATGAGCTGGATAACGACCTGATCGTCAATTACGCCAAGCCGGGCGAAATGGCGATCGGCCAACGCATTCTAGTACATGGCCGGGTGCTGGACGAACGCGGCAAAGGCGTGGGCGGCGCGCTGGTGGAATTCTGGCAGGCCAATGCCGGCGGCCGCTACCGCCACAAGAAGGAAACCTATCTCGCCCCTCTCGACCCCAATTTCGGCGGCTTCGGCCGGACGATCACCGACGAGGACGGCTACTACTGGTTCAAGACCATCCAGCCGGGCCCTTACCCCTGGATGAACTGGGTCAATGACTGGCGGCCCGCCCATATCCATTTCTCGGTGTTCGGCCATGGCTTCGCGCAGCGGCTGATCACGCAGATGTATTTCGAGGGCGATCCACTGATCTGGAAATGTCCGATCGTCAAGACGATCCCCGATGAGGAAGCCATCAAGCAGTTGATCGCGCCGCTCGACATGAACTCGACCATTCCGATGGACATGCGCGCCTATAAATTCGACGTGGTGCTGCGCGGCCGCCGCTCGACATTCTTCGAGAACCGCAAGGAGGGCAACTGACATGGTGCAGAGGCTCGATTATCTCAAGGAAACCGCCTCCCAGACCGCCGGCCCCTATGTGCATATCGGCTGCACGCCGAATTTCACCGGCATTCACGGGGTCTATGACAGCGATCTCGGCTCCGGTCCGCTTTACAATGACAAGACCCGCGGCGAGCGCATCACCATCAAGGGCCGGGTGATCGATGGAACCGGCACGCCGTTGCGCGACGCGCTGGTGGAGATCTGGCAGGCCGACGCCGATGGTCTGTATAACAGCCCGTCTGAAACGCGCGGCAAGGCCGATCCGAACTTCTTCGGCTGGGGCCGCTGCCCTGCCGACATGGACAGTGGCGAATTCACCTTCCAGACGATCAAGCCGGGCCGCGTTCCCTTCCGCGACAAGGACCCGCGCCTGATGGCGCCGCATGTGACCTTGTGGATCGTGGCGCGCGGCATCAATATCGGGCTGAACACGCGGATGTATTTCTCCGACGAGCCCGAGGCCAATGCGGAAGACCCGATCCTCAAGACGATCGAGCATCGTGTGCGCGTGCCGACCCTGATCGGCCAGCGGGATGGCGATGTCGTGACGTTCGACATCCATCTGCAGGGCGAGAAGGAAACGATCTTTTTCGATATTTAGTCGACTTACTATAGGAAGCGCGCGAGCGCGCTTCCTCACGTCAGCACGCGGGCCAACTCAGTCTGCACAGCGAGAAGCGGCGGCAAATAGCGGTCCTCGAGCGCCTTCGCCGTCTCCGCGCCTGCCGCCAGCCCGACATTGACCGCCGCAACGACATGGCCCCGGGCATTGCGCAGGGGCACGGCGATCGAGCGAAGGCCGCTCTCGACCTCCTGGTCATTGAGCGCGAAGCCGTCGCGGCGGACGCCATTCAAGAGCGCCATCAGCGCCTCGATATCCGTCACCGTTCTCTCGGTGCGCTGGGTGCGGGTGGACGCCTCCAGAATACGCCTGGCCTCCACCGGCTCCAGCGCCGCGAGCAGGATACGGCCCATGGAGGTGCAATAGGCCGGCAGGCGCGAGCCCGGCATCAGCGCGATCGACATGACCCGCCGCTGAGCGGCGCGCGCCACATAGACGATCTCGGTCTCATCGAGAATGCAGACGGAACTGCTTTCGCCGATCTCCTGGCTGAGCCGGTCGAGCACCGGCTGCACGATGCGCGGCAGCGGCATGGCGGCGAGGCTGCCGACGCCCAGCCGCAGCACGCGCGGCGTCAGCGTGAAGAATTTTCCGTCGTAATCGGCGTAACCGCCTTCAGCGAGGGTCAGGAGACAGCGGCGCGTCGTAGCGCGGTCGAGCCCCGCCAGCGTCGCCGCTTCGGTTATCGACAGGCGGGGGCGCTCGGCGCTGAAGGCTTCGATGACCTTCAACCCCTTCATCAAGCCGCCCATGATGTCGCGCGGTTCGGCCATGGCGACGCCCCTCTCCATTGTTTATTTGTGCGATATTCGTACAAATATCTTATATCGCACAATTTGATGGACGTCGATCCGGGACGGGATTATTTCTGCTCGGCAAGCGACCGGTTCTCCGTGCGGTCGGGATGGAGGTTCCGAATGGACAAGACAGTTTCCAGCGCGGCTGACGCCGTCGCCGCGATCGGCGATGGCGCGACCGTGATGATCGGCGGTTTCGGCGGCTCCGGCGCGCCGATCGAGCTCACTCACGCGCTGATCGACAAGCGGCCCATGGGCCTGACGGTGATCAACAACAATGCCGGCAATGGCCGCATCGGCATCGCCGCGATGATCGACGCCGGCATGGTCAGGAAGATGATCTGCTCGTTTCCGCGCTCGTCGGATCCGCGCGCCTTCACCGACCGCTATCTGGCCGGCCAGATCGAACTGGAGCTCGTGCCGCAGGGCACGCTCGCCGAGCGCATCCGCGCCGGCGGCGCCGGCATTCCCGCCTTCTATACGCCAACCGCCTATGGCACCGAGCTCGCCAACGGCAAGGTGATCGCCGAATTCGACGGCCGGCCTTACGTGCAGGAGCGCTGGCTGAAGGCGGATTTCGCCATCGTCAAGGGCCATATCGGCGACCGCCACGGCAACCTGACCTACAACAAGGCCGGACGGAACTTCAATCCGTTGATGTGCATGGCGGCCAAGACCACGATCGTGCAGGTCTCGAAGATCGTCGAGGCGGGCGAGATCGATCCCGAACAGGTCGTGACCCCCGGCATCTTCGTCAATCAGGTCGTCGAAATCCCGAACCCGCAACAGGAAGAAGAGCTCATCCGAGCCGGAGTGGCCTACATATGAGCATCGACACTCGCGAAGACATCAAGCTCTCCAACGCCCAGATCGCCTGGCGCGCCGCCCAGGACATCGAGGACGGCGCCTATGTCAATCTCGGCATCGGCTTTCCGGAAATGGTCGCCAAGTTCCAGCCGCCGGGCCGGGAAGCGATCTTCCACACCGAAAACGGCATTCTGAATTTCGGCGAGGCGCCGAAGCCGGGCGAGGAAGACTGGGACCTGATCAACGCCGGCAAGAAGGCGGTGACGCTGAAGCCGGGCGCCGCCTTCTTCCACCATGCCGACAGTTTCGCCATGGTGCGCGGCGGCCACCTCGATGTGGCCATCCTCGGCGCCTATCAGGTGGCCGAGAACGGCGATCTCGCCAATTGGCGCGTCGGCTCTAAGGGCGTGCCCGCCGTGGGCGGCGCGATGGATCTGGTGCATGGCGCCAAGCAGGTCTTCGTCATCACCGAACATGTGACCAAAACCGGCGAGCCGAAGCTGGTGGAGCGCTGCGCCTTCCCGCTGACCGGCGTCGGCTGCATCACACGCGTCTATACCAGCCATGCAGTTGTCGACATCAAGAACGGCCATTTCGTCGTGCGCGAGAAGCTCGCGGGCATGACGATGGATGAATTGCAGGCCATGACCGGCGCACGCCTTCATGTCGAAGGCGAGGTCGCCGCGCTCACCGTGCCGACGCTTTGAATTGAGGATAATGACCATGACCGACGCCTATATCTGCGCCTATATCCGCACGCCCATCGGCCGTTTCGGCGGTTCGCTGTCTTCCGTCCGCGCCGACGATCTCGGCGCCGTGCCGCTGAAGGCGCTGATGGAGACGCATTCCTCGGTGGATTTCGCCGCCGTGGACGAGGTGATCTTCGGCTGCGCCAATCAGGCGGGCGAAGACAATCGCAATGTTGCGCGCATGTCCTCGCTTCTGGCGGGTCTGCCCGTCTCCGTGCCGGGCACGACGATGAACCGGCTTTGCGGATCGGGTATGGACGCCGTGATCACCGCCGCCCGGGCCATCAAGGCCGGCGAAGCCGAGTTGATCATCGCCGGCGGCGTGGAAAGCATGAGCCGCGCGCCCTTCGTGATGCCGAAAGCCGAGAGCGCCTTTTCACGGGCGGCGGAGATCTTTGACACGACCATCGGCTGGCGCTTCGTCAATCCGCTGATGAAGAAGCAGTATGGCGTCGATTCCATGCCGGAAACCGGCGAGAATGTCGCCGATGATTACAAGGTCAGCCGCGTAGACCAGGACGCCTTCGCCGTACGCTCGCAGGCCAAGGCGGCGGCGGCGCAGGCCAATGGGCGTCTGGCCCGCGAAATTACGCCCGTCGTCATCCCGCAAAAGAAAGGCGATGCGCTGACGGTGGACAAGGACGAACATCCGCGCGCCACCACGATGGAGGCGCTCGCAAAGCTCCGGCCGATCGTCCGCGCCGACGGCACGATCACCGCCGGCAACGCCTCGGGCGTCAATGACGGCGCCGCAGCGCTGATCATCGCCTCGGAAGCGGCGGCGAAGAAGCATGGCCTGACGCCGATCGCCCGCATTCTCGGCGGCGCCACCGCCGGCGTGCCGCCGCGCATCATGGGCATCGGCCCCGCGCCCGCCACCCAGAAGCTTCTCGACCGGCTGGGCCTGACCCAGGACCAACTCGACGTGATCGAACTCAACGAAGCCTTCGCCAGCCAGGGCCTCGCCACGCTGCGCCAACTCGGCGTCGCCGACGATGACGACCGCGTCAACCGCAATGGCGGCGCGATCTCGCTCGGCCATCCGCTCGGCATGTCGGGCGCGCGCATCACCGGCACGGCGGCGCTGGAACTCACGCTGACCGGTGGGCGCTATGCGGTGGCGACGATGTGCATCGGCGTCGGCCAGGGCATCGCCATCGCGCTCGAACGCGTTTAAACTCCAGGGGCGGGCGTCACAGCCCGCCTTTCGCATTTTCAAATCGGACCATCCTCATGAGCCAGATCGCCCTCGCCTTTCTCGACGCCCTCCTGACGGATCAGGAGATGGCGCAGCTGATGGGCACGGAGGCCGATCTCGCCGCCATGCTGCGGTTTGAGGTCGAATTGGCGTCAGCCCAGAGCGAACTCGGCATGATCCCCGCCGATCACGCCGAAGCGATCCGCACAGGCGCGGAGACGTTTTCGCCCGATGTCGCCGCGCTGACCCGCGCGGTTCTCAAGGACGGCGTCGTCCCACCCGATCTTGTCCGGCAATTGCGCGCCCATATCGGCGGCGAGGCGGCCAAGAGCCTGCATGTCGGGGCCACCAGCCAGGATGTGATCGACACGGCGCTGGCGCTGAAGCTGAAGCCCGCGCTCGAACTGCTTGACGCTCGGCTGGGCGCCGTCGCCGCAGCGCTGTCCGCCCTCGTCGCCAGCCAGGGCGACCATGCGTTGATGGGCCGGACGCGGATGCAGGCGGCCATCCCGATCACCGCGCGCGACCGCATCGAGGCCTGGCGGGCGCCGCTCGCCCGGGCGCTCCACGATCTCGCCGACATCAGGGCCAGAAACCTGATCCTGACGCTGGCGGGCGCGGTGGGGACGTCGGACAAATATGGCGACAAGGCCGAGGCGCTGCGGCAGGCGCTGGCGGCGCGGCTGGGGCTCAATGCTCCTGACTATACGCCGCATGCCCAGCGCGACCGCATCGTCGCCCTCGGAGGCTGGCTGTCGCAGGTGACAGGCGCGCTCGGCAAGATGGGGCAGGACGCAGCCCTGATGGCGCAGAATGAGATCGCCGAGATCGCGATGTCGGGCGGCGGCGCCTCTTCCGCCATGGCGCATAAGCAGAACCCGGTGCTGGCCGAGACGCTCGTGGCGCTCGCCCGCTTCAACGCCGTGCAGATATCGGGCCTGCATCAATCGCTGGTGCATGAGCAGGAGCGCGCCGGCGCCGCCTGGACGCTCGAATGGATGATCCTGCCGCCGATGCTGAATGCGACGGCGACCGCGCTTACCCATGCAGGCGCTCTGATCGCTTCCATACAATCCATCGGAAAAGCGGTCGTCTAGGCGGGATTGCGGTGGCAATCGCCTGCGAATCCGCTAGCCTCGGCGAAACAGTTGCGGAATGGTGCATGCGCGTCCTGATCATCGAGAATTTTCATGCCTCCCCCTTGGGCAATGTCGGCATCGCGCTCGAAGAGGCGCAGGCGGAGATTACGCTCCGCCGCCCCTGGCAGGGCGAAGCGCTGCCGGATCATGACGGTTTCGACGCGATCGTGGTGCTGGGCGGCGAACAGAGCGCTCTCGATGACGAGAAATACCCCTATCTGCCTGAACTCGTGGGACTGATGCGGCGCTTTGGCGAGGCGGACAAGCCGGTGCTCGGCATCTGCCTCGGCAGCCAGTTGCTGGCCCGCGCCCATGGCGGCACCAATCTCCTCAATGCCGCCCGGGAATTCGGCTGGCGCGACGTGCGGCGGACGGAAGCGGCGGCGGATGATCTTGTGCTGTCGGCGGCGGCGGACGCCTTTCCAATCTTTCAATGGCATTCCGACACGTTCACCCTGCCCGATGGCGCGGTGCGGCTGGCGACCAATGAGACGGCGACCAATCAGTGTTTTCGTGTGGGACGGGCGAGCTATGGCATGCAGTTTCATTTCGAAGCCAACCGCGATGTGGTCGAGACCTGGGTGAAAAGCTTCCCCGACACTGTCGACCGCATGGACCCCGACTGGCTGCCGACCTATCCTCAGCACGCCGAGACCGAGGGCAAGACTGCGGATGCGGCGGGGCTGGCGATCGCCCGCGCCTGGGTGCGGCTGATCGGCGCCTGATCACGCGCCATGCATTGTTGCGGCTTTCTGCCAGCGGCGAATTGCTCTAAAGGCAGGGCATGCCTCAGAAAGTGTTCATCCGGCGTCTCGCGCTGACCGCCTATCGCAACTACCGCTCCGCCGCTCTCACATTCGACGAGCGGCATGTGGTGCTGACGGGCGAAAACGGTTCCGGCAAGACCAATCTTCTCGAAGCGGTGTCTCTCCTCTCGCCCGGCCGCGGACTGCGCCGCGCCGTCTATTCCGACGTGGCGCTGAAGGGCGAAGAAGCGGGCTTTTCTGTGTTTGCCGAGGTCGAGGGCATGGAGGGCGATGTCGAGATCGGCACCGGCGTGCAGCCTGACACGGCGACGCGACGGGTGCGCTTCAACGGCACCGAGGCGAAAAGCGGCGACGAATTGCTCGATCACCTGCGCGTGCTCTGGCTGACGCCGGCCATGGACGGGCTGTTTACTGGCCCCGCCTCCGAGCGCCGGCGCTTTCTCGACCGGCTGGTGCTGTCGCTCGACCCCGCACATGGCCGCCGCGCCGCCGATTTCGAACGCAGCATGAAAATGCGCAACAAACTGCTCGAGGAAGGCCGCTATGACGCCGACTGGATGGCCTCGATCGAGCGCCAGATGGCCGGGCTCGGCGTCGCCATCGCGCTGGCCCGCACGGAGGTCGTGGCGCTGATCGCGCGGCTTTCGGAACGGGCCGATGAGGCGAGCCGATTTCCGCAATCGCTTCTGACGCTCGAAGGGTTTCTCGATGGCGGGCTGGACCGGCCGGCAATCGATCTCGAAGACCATTACGCCGATCTCCTCGAACAGGGCCGCAGGCGCGATCAGGCGGCGGGGCGGACGCTGGATGGGCCGCACCGCACCGATCTCATGGTGCGGCACAGGGAAAAATCAATCGAGGCCGCGCTGTGCTCGACCGGCGAACAGAAGGCGCTGCTGGCGGGGCTGGTTCTCTCGCATGCCGAACTGACGGCGACGATGACGGGCGCCGCACCCATCCTGCTGCTCGATGAGGTCGGCGCGCATTTCGACAGGCATCGCCGCGCCGCTCTCTTCGATCTCATGGATAGAATCGGCGCCCAAGCCTTCATGACGGGGACCGACGCGCATCTCTTCGAGGCGCTCGGCGACAGGGCGCAGTATTTCCATGTGAACCAGGCGAGGCTCGAGCCGCAGGCGCGTCCCATAGCGTGACAGCGCGCTCAGCATGTCTTTACATTAACAAGAATTAACATTTCTTTGCCTGGCCGATCCATTGAAATGCCACAAAGTCGGGGCCATCTCTTGGTCATAGCAGCCACGCCCCTAAGGCTGCAAAAGCCCGGCTAAAGGCAAGTCCCCCGCCCGGCCGGGCACGCGGACAAAGACGCCCCTAACTTCTTGTCCGCATCACAGAGACCGTCATGGCGCCGCCCTCCGGCCATGACGGTCTTTCTGTTTGTGGGGGAGCTTGCTCTGTCCGTAATGCGCCCTCATCTAGGTCATCAACATGTTGATAACCCGCGCCCGAAAGCAGACATTGCCGTGCAGAGCATCACCTGACCAGCTTGTCAGGCGCTATGGCCTCAGCCGACGATCGTCTACACGAGATCCGCGAGCGCCAGAGCCTGCCGCTTGACAATATACATCCGGAAAAACTGACGACGGGTCGGATTGTGGGAAGTTCCAGTCCGCTAAGGGGGTACCATTCCCGGTTTTGACGTTCAGCTTGAACCTTCACTCAGATGTCGCGACCAAGTTATGAAGGCTATAAAAGCTGCCGGGATGCTCCCGGCGATCGTGAAAGAAGTCGTTTCGACGGCGACCGAGACAAATGTCTCCATGCGTAAGGAAAGTCCAGCCATCCCAAAACCGGGTGGACCACATGAAGGGTGCGTTGTCCGCCAGCACCTGCGGGATACTGTGTTGTTCGGGATTGTCGGCGTTGCTACAACTGGACCGTGGCCGATGGCGATCTTACGTGAGATCGCGGCACGCTTGGCGAGCTTACAGACGGTCCGTGCCCGCGCGCCCCTCGACCCTGGCGGAGACGGTTCGCATGGTGCCGCGTATACGGTCGCACAACAGTCTGACGCGCAGAGTTTGCCGGGTGTCAACGTGGGTTAGGAGCCATACATCGCCAGTGTGTATGACCGGACTGCTTGAGGCACGAGAAAGCAGAGGGTCTGCGTCGCCAACAAAGCAGGGCAGTGAAGTAATGCCCATGCCCGCGCGCGTGGCCTGCAGCCTCGAGCGCATCTCGGAAAAGCGGACGGGCGTGGCGGCCATTTCAATGTCTTCTGGGACCCAGTCACTGGGAGCGACTTCGCCCGGTCCGAGCAACCAGGCCAAAGAGGACGAAGCGTCGCCGAGTCGGTCACGGCATCCGTAAAACGCCGTGTGGAACCCGCAGAGCCTGCTTCCATACAGGCTTTCCGGAGGCGACCCGTTTCCAAGAACGACGCGCAATGCCACATCCGCCTCCCGGTTGCTCAGGTTGGCAACCGTTCCCGTTCCGATGATTTCGAGCGCGATGTCCGGATAGGTGGATCTGAACTCCGTCAGGGTCTCCATCAAGAGATCGGTCGCAAACGAGACGGGGAGGGTAAGGCGCAACGGGCCAGATACGCTCTGGTCGCGAGCGAAGATCCTTGCCTCGACCTTCGTGGACGCCTCCGACATCTGCTCGGCGAGATCCACAATGTCGGCACCCGCTGACGTCAGCCTGTATCCGGAAGGAAGCTTTTCGAAAAGTTTCGTTTTCAGCCGCTGCTCCAGACGGGCAACGCCCCGAAGCACCGTTGAGTGGTTGAGGTCCAGCGCTTCAGCCGCCGCGCGCACCGTTCCGCCTTTGGCCACCGCAAGGAACATCCGCAACTCATCCCAATGATCCATGGTGCGTTTCTTCATATCCCTTGTGTTTAAATTCGGACTTTATTCTCAAATCTCGGCCGTTGTACACCCAGAAGGCACAGATGACATGTGAATTCGCACCACTTGACCGGTCTTCCCCGTCATCAAACGATCGCTCCACACAAAGGTTTATCATGCACTCTCCAAAATGCAGGCAACCGTGCTTGCGCTTCTCCTCAGTACCGCCGGTGCCTCGGCGCAATCGCTCTCCGACATCAAGTCCTCTCCGGAGCCGCTTGTGCTTCAGAGCCAGGGTAGTTTCTTCGTCGGCGGCCGGACCGTCAAAACCGAGAGTGCCGGCTGGGGCGACCTCAAGGACATCTTCGGCGAGAGTTTCGAAGCGGGTGATGTGGTCGTCGATCAGATGTATGTCCAGTTCCAGAACCCCCGAACCCGACACACCTGCCGATCGTTTTCATGCATGGCGGGCTGCTCTCTTCAAAGCAGTGGGAGACGACGCCGGATGGTCGCATGGGCTGGTTCGAGTATTTCACGCGGCAAGGATTTCCCACCTATCTTGCCGAACAGACGGGCCGGGCACGCTCGGGCTTCAACGGTACGATTTTTAACCAGGTGAAAAACAAAAGTCTGCCACCTGAGGCGCAGCCAAAGGTTTTTCTTGGCACGTCGAACATGGCCTGGAAGGTGTTCAGGTTCGGTCCTGAACTTGGCAAGCCCTGGCCAAACGTCCAGTTTCCGATCGAGGCAACCGATGAATTCGCCAAGCAGGTGATCCCTGACATGATCGAGACCCAGGTGCCGAGCCTGCTGGGCGAGCTGATCCAGCCTGAAACGAAGAACCCGACCGTCGCCAACGTTGCCGATTTGGCTGCAGACCTCGGGGGCAATCCTCGTCGGCCACTCGCAGTCGGCGGGATTTCCGAGCCAGGCAGTCCTGAAGGCTAAAGGTGGTATCAAGGGCCTGATCCAGCTTGAGACCGGCTGCTTCTCCAACCTGACGGACGAGCAGGTCAAGGCGCTGGCCGAGGTGCCAATCCTCGTGGTGGTTGGCGATTATATGGGTAGCAACCCAGCCGCGGCCTGCGCCAAGGAAATGGAGCAGATCAAGGCGGCCGGTGGTGACATCACCTTCCTCTCGCTCCCCGATGTCGGGATTAAGGGCAGCACGCATATGTTCATGCAGGGCAAAGAGAACATCAAGGTCGCGGACGTCTTGATCGACTGGATCGACAATCACGTCGATCGATAGGGACAGAACCTATGTCCTGGTCCTGCGGTCAACTGCGAAAGGCACGGAGGCCTGTCAATGTGAGTTTTGGTCGCTCGAGAGAGGCGTGAGGGATAATGCGGCGTCTATTTTTCGACGCGGCGGCTCCGGGGCTTCCCCGCGAGACTGAAAATCTGGCGGGGAAGGCCTCTCTTCAATTTGACCTGAGCTTGTCCAGGACTGGCAGAAGTTCTGAGGGATACGGGCGGCGGGTGTAGTCAGGATTGATCTCTGAATAGGCGATCAGACCATCGCGACCGATCACATATCGGGCAGGCATTGATGCCGATATAACAAAGATCAAAAAAGACCCGATGAAGATGGATCGGGAATGGGACCGCCACTTTCGGGCAGACCCTGCCGGGAGAGTGCCTTAGCGATATCTAGCCCGCCTGCTTTGCCGTTGGCACCGCTGTGGTCGTCAGCCTGTATTCTGACATTTCCTCCGATGTGAGGTAGTATAGCCGATCGGGGGCGTTTCCAGTGCGTTGATCCATAGCCCGCTGCCGATGCCCATCGCGTCCAGATGTCGGGCTATGCGCGCCGTCGTGCGCTGCGCCCCGGACATTGCCTGCTCGGAAGAAGGCTTCTCGCGTCCCGCGTTGAAGACTTGGTGGACGCCGACAATGGCGTGCAGCTCCGCCTCACGCGCAACGCCACCGGCCAAGATCAGGGGACAGGAGGACGCACAAAGTGCCTTTGTGGCCACCTTCGTATTGAGACCCTTTTCGCGGATCAGCGTTGACATCGACAGCGCATCCTCGACAGAGCCACCCGGCGAATTCAGCGAGACAACTTTCACATACTCGCCGCGCGACGCGATCTCCTCGGCGAAGCGGTCGGATGTTCCCACATCAATAGTTCCTTCCGCTTTGAGTATGCCGCCGGGCAAGAGCTCGAAGCGCATGGGCCTGCGCAACGCTTCCGGCGAACTGTCAGGTTCTACCGGCGGCGCCTGTGGCACGCCATCCGTCAATGCAGGTGGAAGTACCGGCAGGTCCGTCGTCATCGGATCATGGTCGGGAAGCGAATGGCTTGCCATGCTCAGTTCCTGCAGGTCAAGGAACAGAAAGACGCCTGCTGCCACGAGGAGACCGAAAAATGCCCCACGCATCAGCAGGCCGTCGTCTGCGCGTAGAACGGCAGCTTTGAAGCGAAGGGCGAGCGA
This sequence comes from Rhizobium sp. G21, assembly GCF_014158035.1. Classification (GTDB taxonomy): domain Bacteria; phylum Pseudomonadota; class Alphaproteobacteria; order Rhizobiales; family Rhizobiaceae; genus Rhizobium_E. The sequence continues at coordinate 2,230,277 of NZ_JACFXW010000001.1, forward strand.
TGAAGGTGTCACGCCGACGGCCCCTTGCGAGGTGATTTCGTTGAGATCTCCAGGCTGGTGATGTTGGAGTCTGGCTGAGAACGTTCGTCCTCGGTTTGCGCAACTTGCAAGGCCTGCTCTGCGTCGATGCCCTGCCGACCAAGCGCGCGCTGTACCTCCAAGGCGTCCAGAAGTTCCGCAGCGGTGATCCTCTGTGCGAAAGGCAGGCGCTCCTCCTGTGTCCCGTATCGCGCCGTGAACGACGGTGAGAATGAAGACAAGAACCGCGGGGAGAAGATCGATCGAGATCGCACCAGCCCATGCAGGAATGAAATCTGCGGCATATCTGAGAACGGCTTCAGCGGAAGACAGCGGCACGAAGCGCCGCTCCGCCACCGGCTCACGCGCCAGAATTTCGTCTGCGGCCTGAGACAGGACCTGAGACTGTGCCGAGACCGAAGCGCGGATCGTCTGCATGACCTGATCCTGACGGTCCGCAAGTTCGGCAGCCTGTCCGTCGGCGACGGGCGCAATGAAGCCGAGCGACAAATCTTCCGCCGCCCGCTTCACCGAGGGGGCAATCGAGGTTTGTTGCAGCGAAGTAATGACACCGGAAAGTGCGACGACCTCGGCAGAAAACTGGTCGCTTCTAGGCTCCACGGCGCCGGGCGCCGTGACCAAACTGCGCATGGTGGCGAGATGGGCTCGACCTTGGTCAAAAAGCGTGGTGACTCGCTCACGCGAGGTTACAATACCCGCCTCGAGCTCTTTGAGTTGCGCCGACATCTGCGACAGAAGCTGAACGACGCTGCCCGCACCCGTGGTTCCTGTCAGTGCGCCGCTCTGGCGTTCGTCCTCGGCCAATCGCGAAAAGCGTTCAGATGTTCGCTGGATATCGGGAAGCAGGCTTTGTGCCGCCAGCGCGTTCTGGTGCGCCTGGTCCAGATCGGCGGTATAATCCTGCACGGTTTCGGCCAGATGCTGTTCGAGCGCCGCAGAGCCAGCGAGCGCTGCCGCGTTCAACCAACTGGACATGGCAATGATCATGGCGCAGCCCAGTGCCATCACGCCGATCATCGCCCCGCGGGACGCCGCGCCAGTAACGTGCGGATAGAAGCGCGCCATGTAGGACCAGAACGCATAGATCGCCACCGAGACCGACGCCGCATAAATGATAGCTGCGAAGAAGACCGCGGTTGGCGAACCGTCGAGGAGACTTCTGACCCCGAGATACGTGTAAACGCCGGATGCTAGAGCCAGAACAGCGAGGGCAAAACGCGTCATGGTTTCGACGGCCAGGACGCCGTCCTGCAAGCGATGCGATGCGCCAAGCGCCATGAAGAACTCCGAAAAGCATGAATTCTTAACAAGCTCTTAAGAAGGGGGCAAAATGAAGGCTAGGGCACATCGTCATGTCCCAGGGTAACGGCTGTCATCTTCTCGAACAGTCTCTGCAACGTCAAAGGCCTTGATCGCATGCTTCGATCATCAAAGGCGTTCGTTCGACACGGGGACAGGGGCCGCAACTGCTCCTCTACGTAAGGCGTGCGGCAAAGGCTGCAAAGCGTCTTCATCTCAGTCATAGACGTCGTTATCGCCCCCGCCCAGAAGCGGGCATAGCTACGCTGACGCGCCAGTCTCGGAGGCGCCTGCGTCTCTGTGTGCAGCCCCGATGGCGCCGCGAGACGTTAACGCTGTCCATCATCTGCGACCGGTGGTCGCTCTGCTGATGCCAGCAAAGCCTGTGCAAGACCAACGAACGCGCCGAAGCGATACCGCTGCTTGAAATCGCAAGAGCCCTCCGCTTTATAGGTGTCACGACCAGTGGACCGAATGGGGCTTGGACATGTCAAACAGCGAGTGGCGCGTGGGCGTTCTCTTTTCCCGCAGCGGCGTCACCACGGTGACCGAGACGGAGCATTTTCTGGGAACTGCATTGGCGGTCGAAGAAATCAATGCTGCGGGGGCGTGCTTGGACGGGCGATACAGCCAACCGTCTATGACCCGGGCGGGGAGAGCGGTTCCTATCGGAATTTGGCCCGCCGTCTTCTGGCTGAGGACGACGTCAACATCATCTTCGGCTGTTCTACGTCGGCGAGCCGCAAGGCGGTGCTTCCGATCGTCGAGCGTCACAATGGTCTGCTCTTCTATCCCTCGATGTATGAAGGCTTCGAATATTCGGAAAATGTCGTCTACACCGGCGCCACGCTGAACCAGAACACCTTTGCGCTGGCGGAGTTCCTATTGCGCCATTGCGGCCAGCGCATCTATTTCGTCGGCGTCGACTATATTTATCCTCGTGAATCCAACCGGGTGATGCGTGACATCGTCGAATCCAAGGGCGGACAGGTCGTTGGTGAACGCTACATTCCACTGCATGCAGGCGAAGACGTTCTGCAGCAGGTGCTCTCGGACATCACGCGACTGAAGCCGGATGCGATCTTCTCCACCGTCATCGGCAGGCCCGCCCAGCAATTCTATCGGATGTATGCCGAGGCGGGATTCGACCGTCGCCGCACGCCGATCGCCAGTCTGACCATGGCCGAGACCGAGATCCGGGAAATTGGTGCGAACCTTTGCACCGGGCACATTCTGTCCGCGACCTACTTCCAGACAGTTGAAGGCGAGGCAAACAGTCGTTTCGTCGAGGCCTACAAGAGCCGCTTCGGCAGCGACGTGACCACCAGCGTCTGGTCGCAGCCGGCTTATACACAGGTCCATCTTTTTGCGCGAGCGCTCGAAGCGCCGGCTCGCTTGAGACACACCGCATTTCCGAAGAGGTCCTGATGGAAGACTTCATGGCGCCGGAAGGTCGTGTCAGTTTCGACAGCGATACACGTCACCTCTGGCTGCATCCGCGGATCGGCATTGCTCGCGACGACGGCTTGTTCGATATCGCCTGGCAGGCACCCGGGCCGATCAGGCCCGATCCTTATCTCACGGCATCCCGTTTCGAAGATGCATGGCTGGAGGCTTGAGATGGCAGGCCCCAACAGGATCATCCAAGACTTAAGGCGGGCTCGCGTTTTGGTTGTGCATCCGCGTGACGAAGACGGCGATGTTCTGGTCTCTCATCTCCGCCGACTCGGTTGCGAAGTGAGGGCAATCTGGCCCCTGCCTGCAAGCTTGCCGCCAGACATCGACACCCTGTTCCTGCATATAGAGGATACGTCTGTCGAGCATGCGGTCCAAATCAGCGAGGCCCAGCAGCCAGCCATCATCGCGATCCTGACCTATGAAAGCCCCACGGCATTGCAGGCGATCATAGACCTCGACGCCCATGGTGTCATTTCCAAACCATTGCGACCGCTGGGGATCCTCACCCAGTTTGCCTTGGCTCGCTATCGTCACAGCTATGAGAAGCGGTTGGTCGGCAAGGTTCAGAAACTCGAAGAGACCCTGAAGAGACGCCGGCTCGTGGAGAAGGCCGTCGCGGCCTTGCGCGCGATGAACGGTCTTGACGAGGATACCGCCTACAAGTTGTTGCGTGATCAGGCGACTGCTAAACGAGTCCCCATGGCCCAGGTCGCCGAATCGATTGTCGCCGCACATGACACCATGCGCAGCTTCGGCCTGTCTCTGCCGGGTTCGACGGCGCAGAAGACGACCGAGACGTAACACGGTCCCGCCTAGGGCCCGTAGGGCCCTGGTGCTCAAGGATTGGACGGCGCCTAAATCTGCTCAATTTTGCGTCTTGACTTGCGTTTGCTTCCATGGAAGCTTTGTGAGCGAGCAAGATTGCTCTGCGGCAAGGTTGCCGATTTCACATCATGGCTAAGCAGCCTCTGGTCCACGGATTGAGTTCCGTGCCGGAGTTTTTTGCGTTTGGAGAATGACTTGACCGATCCGGTTCTGACGTCACGAAATTTGACAGTAGCAGCGATTCAGTTCGAACCGCGCATCGGCGATCGAGCTTTCAATCTTGCTGCCATCGATAGGATGGTTCGTCGAGCCGTGAGCGAAGGCGCCAATCTCGTCGTCCTTCCGGAACTGGCCGATACGGGTTACGTATTCCAAAGCACGACCGAGCTTTCTGCCCTTGCGGAAACGCTTCCGGGCGGCACAAGCGCAGGTTTTCTTGCTTCGCTTTCCCGGGAGCTCGCCATCCATATCGTGTGCGGTCTCGCTGAGCGTGATGGCGACACCTTCTACAATGCCGCAATCCTCACCGGGCCAGAAGGCTATCTGGGCAAGTATCGCAAGCTCCATCTATGGAACGAGGAGAACCGGCATTTTGCGTCGGCAATCTTGGGCTGCCGGTCTTCGACATTGGCATCGGCAAGGTCGGAATCGCGATCTGCTACGATGGGTGGTTCCCGGAAGTGTTTCGCCAGCTCGCCCTCGATGGTGCCGAGCTGATCTGCGTGCCGACCAACTGGGTTCCCATGCCCGGCTCGGAAAGCCAGACCGACACGATGTCGAACATCCTGACCAAGGCTGCAGCGCATTCCAACGGTGTCCACATTGCCTGCGCCGACAGGATCGGAACCGAGCGGGGTCAGCCCTTCATTGGTCGCAGCTTGATCGTCGGTCCGGAAGGCTGGCCCCTTGCCGGCCCGGCCAGCGCAGACCGCGAGGAAATACTGCTTGTCCAAATCGATCTGTCGAGTGCGCCGCGAAGCCGCGCCCTCAACAGTTTCAATCATCTGCTCGGTGACCGCCGGACGGATGTCTATCGCTGACTGCGAAACCACGACCACCAAAGACAAAGGGGAACACAATGATACGCAGAACCATCACTCTCGCTCTCGCCTCCGTCGCCTTCGCCACGGCGTCTTATGCGGCAGATCCGATCAAAATCGGCGTCCCGGTTGGACTGTCCGGTGCTAACAGCGTTGTCGCGCCATCGGTCGTTCAGGCCGCCGAACTGGCGGTCGAGGAAATTAATGCCAAGGGCGGCGTCCTTGGCCGGCCGCTCGAACTCGAAATCGCCGACGATGCGTCTGGCGCCGCTGGCGCGCAGAAGGCATTCGACAGTCTGGTCTTCCAAAAGGAAGTCGATGTCCTTATCTCGATGGAAACCAGCGCTGCCCGCAATGCCGGCCTGCCGATCGTCAGCAAGGGCGATGTCCCCTATATCTATACCTCGTTCTACGAGGGCAAGTCGTGCAATGCCAATCTCTTCGTCAATGCCTGGGTGCCGGAACAGCAGGTGCCGCCACTGGTCGACAATTTCACGGGCAAGCAGGGTGCAAAAAGTTCTTCCTGATCGGTTCCGACTATTCCTTCGGTCGAGGCATGCTGGAATTCGCACGCGCCTATATCGAGAAATCCGGTGCTTCGGTCGTCGGTGAAGAATATCTGCCGATGGACGGCAGTGACTGGACCGCTGTCATCTCCAAGCTCAAGGCCTCCGGTGCCGATGCCATCATCACCTCGACTGCCGGCGGCGCGCCCAATGTCACACTGACCAAGCAGCTTCGCTCGTCCGGTGTCACGCTGCCCTATGGTAACCTTGCGGTGGACGAAGGCACGGCAAAAAGCATGGGAGCGGAAGCTGGCGGCATCTTCCTCTCGGCATCCTATGTCACCAGCATCGACAGCGCCGAAAACAAGGCCTTCCTGGTGGCCATGGAGAAGAAATTCGGTGCCGATCTTCGCACTCCGAATGATCTTTCGGTTCCACAATATGAAGCCATCTACCTCTACAAGGCGGCTGTCGAAAAGGCCGGTTCGACCGAGACAGCCTCTGTCCTCGAAGCCCTGCCCAGCGTCTCCTTTACCGGTCCGCGCGGCACCATTTCCATGAGCAAGCAGCATCACGCACCGCTGACCATGTATCTGGGCCAGGTTCAGGATGATGGCAGCGTCAAGGTGGTCGACAGTTACAAGGACGTTGATCCAGGCGAGCAGTGCCCGAACCTCTGATTGCTGGCAAGGTGGGGCGGAAGCCCCACCTTCGATCCTTGGGATGACATGCATGACACTTTTCCTCGACATCATCAGTACGGCGGCGATCCTCTTCATTGTCGCATCCGGCCTGCTGACCATTTTCGGCGTGCTTAAAATCATCAACTTTGCCCATGGGGCCTGGCTGACGATCGGTGCCTATTGCGCGGTCGTGGCCAATCAATTGGGCTTGAACCCGTGGTTGGCCGCAGTTCTGGCCTTTGTCACCGGCGCCATTCTCGGTGCCTTGGCCGAACGCTTTATCGTCCGCCCACTCTACCGTCGTCCCTTGGATGCCATCCTCGCCACATGGGGCTTGGGGATCGTCGTCGGACAATTGATCACCCTCTGGTTCGGACGCGACGTGCATTTCACACCGGCTCTGCTGCCAGGGACGCTCGACGTCCTTGGCACGAGTTATTCGCTCTACCGTCTGTTTGCCGTTGTGGCGGCGCTTGCGATCGGCATCGGCTTTGCTTTTCTGCTTGAGGGGACACGTCTCGGCCTTTCGGCCCAGGCCGTCATCATGAACGAGAACCTGGCGCGCGCACTTGGCATGGACACGACCAGGATCCGATTGGTGACCTTTATGATCGGGACGGGGCTCGCCGCACTGGCCGGCGTGCTTTTGGCGCCGTTGACCAGCGTTGATCCCAACATGGGGGTTGCCTGGCTGACGGGTGCCTTCATGCTGGTCATGGTCGCCGGCACGTCCTTTGGCGCGCTTGCCGCCGCTTGCCTGATATTCGGGGCAGCGCAGGTGCTGGTCTCCATATTCTTAAGCCCTGTCCTTGGCGGAATCACCGTCGCCCTGCTCTGCGCCATCGTGTTGCGCATCCGTCCGAAGGGATTTGCCCGTGCCTGACAAACACAAACTCCGGCTGGCCCTGATGGCAGCCCTCGCGCTTTGCGCAGTGTTGCTCGTCATCTTCGGCCCTATGGTCCTTGATCGCTTCAGCCTCAACGTGCTGACACGGTCGATGATCTACGCAATGCTCGCTATCACCGTCGATCTGCTCTGGGGGTACACCGGTATTCTCACATTCGGTCAGGCTGCCTTCTTCGGTGTGGGGGCCTATGCCACCGCCATGGTGCTCACCCATATCGGCGCGAGCCCCTCCCTCTTTGTGTTGGCGCTCCTTGCCGCCGTTCTCGTTCCGCTCCTGCTGGGGCTGGCCGTCGGCTGGCTGTCCTTCTATCACGGTTCGACTCCCCTTTATGCGACCGTGATCTCCCTTGTGGTGCCGATCGTCATTACCCAACTCATCTATTCCGGCGGCGTATGGACCGGCTCGTCGAGCGGTATGGTCGGTTATCAGACACTGCCACTCGGGCTTGTGGGCTTCTTCCGGCTGACGGGGGCTGTCTGCTCGTGCTTGCCGTCGTCGCCTTCGTCTTCGTGCGATCGGATGCCGGTCGTCTGCTGGTTGCCATCCGCGACAACGAGACGCGTGTCGCCTATCTCGGGATCAGCCCGGCCCGGATCAAGATCGCCCTGATGGCGGTGCTCGCTGGTGTGGCGGGGCTGGCAGGCTTTCTCTTCGCCAATGCTTCCGGTGTCGTGGCCCCTGAAAACAGTGGTTTTGTGTTCGGCACAGAACTGGTCGTCTGGACGGCTCTGGGTGGTCGCGGCACGATCTTCGGCCCCCTGCTGGGCGCGATTGGTGTCGATTATCTGAGTGCCAATCTGTCCGGCGAGCTGCCATTCCTGTGGCAACTCGTCGTCGGGGGTGTGTTCGTGGTGATGATCATCCTCTTGCCGGGTGGCCTGGCATCTCTGGTGACAGAGCGTTTCGGACGAGATAGCCGCAAGCATCGTCTTGATGCCCTTCCTTCAGCAACCCGTGTGGATACGATGGCCTCAAGTGTGCCAGTTGTTTCAGTCGCGGGGCTTGGCAAATCGTTCGGCGCACTCTCCGTGCTGAAGGGCATCGACTTTACCATTCGTCCAGGCGAACTTGTCAGCGTGGTGGGACCCAACGGCGCCGGCAAGACGACGTTGATGCGATGCCTGTCCGATGGAACGGAGAAGATCGAAGGTCATGTCGAAATTGCCGGCCGGGATATTGCCGGCCTGCCGCCGCAGGACGTCGTAGCGCTCGGTGTGGGCCGCAAGTTTCAGGTGGCAAGCATTTTCGACAGCATGACCGTGGCCGAGTGCCTGCGTATGGTACGTATGCGCCACGAGAGGCCTTCCTTGACGCAAAGCCCTGACGCAATCGACCTTCCCGCCGCCGCGATCGAGATCCTGCGTCTGACCGGGTTGACCGACATGGCAGACCGGCCAGTGTCTCTCCTGTCTCACGGACAGCGCCAGGCTCTGGAGCTGGCCATGGTCGTGGCCTTGGAACCGCGGCTCATTCTGCTGGATGAACCGACGGCCGGCCTCAGCAAGGCCGAACGCATGACCATCGGTGCAGTCCTCAAACACCTGACTGCGGACCTCGGCTTCGCTGCAATCCTCGTCGAACACGACCTCGACTTCGTCCGCGAAATTTCGAGCCGGATTGTGGTTCTGCACCAGGGCAAGCTGGTTCTCGATGGCACGGTCGAAGACGTCGTGCAGTCGGAGACCGTGCGTACCATCTACTCGGGAGGCGCCCATGCGTGAGACCGTCAAACTCGAACTCTTGGACCTGTGCAGCGGCTACGGAACCGTCAGCATCGTCAACGGTGTAACGCTCTCCGTAAAATCAGGTGAGATCTTCGCCCTGATGGGCAAGAACGGGATGGGAAAGACGACGCTTCTGAAGTCGATCCTGGGTTTGATTAAACCGACCGACGGCGAAGTGAGCGTCGACGGCAAGCTGATAACCGGGCGAAGCACTGCCGAACTGATCGCAGCCGGGATCGGCTATGCGCCGCAGGAGCAGCCGTTGTTTCAGGATCTTTCGATCCGTGACAACCTGCGACTTGCGCTTAAGACCGACCGGGAGCTCAAGCCCGCGTTTGAGCGTGTCTTCGACTACTTCCCCTTTCTGAAGGAGAGGATGCAGCAAAAGGCCGGAACGCTGTCCGGTGGCGAACAGAAGATGCTGATCCTTTCGCGCGCATTGATGCTGAAGCCCCGCTTGCTCTTCATCGACGAGATTTCTGAGGGTTTGCAGCCCTCGGTCGTCTCGAAGATCGGCGAAGTCCTCGCCCATGAGCGTGATGACAACGGAGCGACCATCATTCTGGTGGAACAGAACCTCGATTTCGCGCTCTCCGTCGCCGACCGCTGGGCTGTGCTGAAGCTTGGCGCCATCGACGACCAGGATCAGAACGGCCCCGGAACGCGCGAACGCGTGCTCCAGCACTTGAAGATTTGATCCATGCGGCATCGCACCAATGCATTTCTCCCCTATCCGCAGGCCCCCGTTGCGAATGCCGGTACGGGTCCATTGGCGGGCTTGCGGCTTGGTGTGAAGGACTTGTTCGATGTTGAGGGCTATCCGACAGTGGCCGGAAACCCGTTTCTTCTGGCGGCCTCCGGCATTAAGGAAGAGACGGCGCCGCTGGTGCGCCGGCTGCTGGATCTTGGCGCGTGTTTTGTCGGCAAGACCCATACCGACGAACTCGCCTATTCGCTGATCGGCAACAACCTGCATTTCGGGATGCCGATCAATCCCTTACATCCTGAGCTCATACCCGGAGGATCTTCGTCCGGGTCGGCGGTCGCTGTCGCTGCCGGGCTTGCAGACATTGGCCTCGGGACCGACACATCAGGTTCCATCCGGCTGCCCGCCACGGCAAACGGCCTGTTCGGCTGGCGCCCGAGCTTCGGCCTGTTGGATTCGACCGGCATCCGTCCACTTGCACCGAGCTTTGATGTACCCGGCGTCTTCACCCGTGACTTTGCAACTCTTGAGCGCGTGATGCAGTCCCTCGATGCCTATGATAAACGCCCACCTTCGACCATCCTGGTCGTCGAGGACATTGTATCGCTGTGTGATCAGGACATCGCCGAGGCCTTCTGGGCCACGATCAGAAAACTTGAGGTGCCGATCGTCACACGACCTTCGCTGTCTGCAAACGGACTTTCAGATCTCGCACGCTGTTTCACCACGATCTTGCAGAAGGAAGCTTGGCAGACCAACCAGACCCTTTTTGAGCGCGCCAGCCAGACGCTGGCACCGGACATCGCTCTGCGCCTGATCACCGGACGAGAGATTTCGAACGATAGGTACGATGCGGCGGTCTTGCAGCGCGCCGGCTTCCGTCAGTCCTTCGAGGAGAGCATGCACGACGCCGTCCTCGTCATGCCGACCCTGCCAACGGTTCCACCCCGACGCGATGACCCGCAGGAGCGTTTTGCCTCCTTTCGGGCTCGCTCCATCGAGTTGCTCTGCATCGCGGGCCTTTCCGGTTGTCCGCAGATCACCATGCCTTGGCCTTTGCCGAGTGGAGAGCCTGCCGGGATTTCGCTCGTTGCGCCACACGGCTTTGACGGATCATTGCTCGCGGAACTCGCTACTTGGTTTGCTTGAACTTGTTTGTTCAAACGATATCCAAGGCGACATCGGGCAAAAATATCACCCCCAAAGGCGATGGCGGCCTCAGACCATGTGCTGGTCCAGCGGAAGGCGACGCCATGCCTCAGGGTGTTGGCCACTCCGATAGAAATGATGTGTCCGCTTCTGCCGTCCGTCCGACAGGAGTAGACCGTCCGCTCCCGACCCCGTCATCTAGCTCGAAGTTGCGCGTTTTCTCTGTGGCCAATGGTTGGCCATAGGAGAACTGAAATGGGTATCTCACAATATGATCCTGCCGCACTGGGTCGACCGGCTTGGAACGCGGGTAAACAAGTTGGTGTCAAGAAGCCTCTGAAGCAGCGCCAGATCTGGGCAGTCCGCTTCTTCTTGGACCGTGAAGGAAGGATACGAGACCGCGCGCTTTTCGATCTTGCCATAGACAGCAAGCTCCGCGGCTGCGATCTGGTAAAACTGAAAATCGGGACACTCGTCACGGGGCACGACATTCGAACCCGGGCGATGGTCGTCCAGCAAAAGACTGGACGACCCGTGCAGTTCGAAATTACGACCGAGGTCAGAGCTAGTCTGCTCGCTTGGCTTCAGAGAAGGGGAGGAACGGTCGATGACTATATCTTTCCCAGTCGCGTCGACCACGCTGATCATCTTAGCACTCGGCAATACGCCCGGCTGGTCGATGAGTGGGTGACAGCGATCGGACTTCGTCGGGAGGATTACGGTACGCATTCCCTGCGGCGAACGAAGGCTGCCATGATCTACAAGGCCACCGGCAACCTTCGAGCGATCCAGATCCTGCTTGCGCATACTAAGATTGAGAACACAGTCCGATATCTCGGCGTCGACATTGAAGACGCACTAGAACTCGCCGAGCGTACTGAAATCTGAGGGGCGTCCTTGGGTTCAGGCTGAAGGCCGTTGTCCGCTTTTGCGGTTCGTCCGTCAGAAGCGGACAGTCTCCTGTCGGCCCCAATTCAGCCAACTACCTCTCCGCAACCCAATTCGCCCCATACCCCTCACCGTATCTCCCCGCCTGCGGGCCCCACACATCCGTGACCGCAAATCCTTCCGCCGTGGGGTCGAAGGGGTCGAGCGCCACCTGGGTCATGCCGAAGGTCCAGGCGCGGCCGGAGATGGTGGGGATGATGGCGGGGCGGCCGGCGATGGTGGTGACGTCTTTCAGGCCGACGCGGAATTCGGTGCCGATGGTGGAGCGGGAGATGAAGGTGTCGCCGATCTTGGCCTTGCCGCGCGCGTGCAGCGTGGCGAGATTGGCGGAGCTGCCGGTGCCGCAGGGCGAGCGGTCGACGCGGCCGGGCCACATGGTGGTGCAGGTGCGCACCGCGCCATCGGGCTCATCGCCGCGGAACATCACATAGGCGACGCCGCGGATTTCGGGGATTTCCGGATGCACGACGGGGATCGTGCGGTTGATGAGATCCTTCAGCGCCATGCCGGCGGCGACGAGCTCGCGGGCATTGGCCTTGTCGATGGTCAGGCCGACGGCGCTGGCATCGGCAATGGCGTAGAACACGCCGCCATAGCAGAGATCGACCTTCACCTTGCCCCAGGTCCCGGTGTCGACCTCGACATCGAGATCGAGCACGAAAGAGGGCGTCATGGTCAGCTCCACCCGTTCGCAGCGGCCGTCGCGGCAGGTGGCGGTGGCCTTGACGAGGCCGGCGGCGGTGTCGAGCATGACCACCGTTTCCGGCTCCTTCATCTCGATGATGCCGGTCTCCAACAGCGCCGTGGCAACACAGATGGAATTGGAGCCGGACATGGCGTGCGCCTGATCGGCCTGCAGGATGATGAAGCCGGCGTCGGCGCCCTCGCGCTTGGGCGGCAGGAGCAGATTGACCGAGCCGAGCGGCCCTTGCCGGGGCTCGAGGCACAGGAAACGACGCAGGCTATCATCCACCGTGTTGATGTAGTTGAGCTGCTCGGCGATGGTCTTGCCGGGAATGTTCGGCACGCCGCCGGTGGCCAAGCGACCGATTTCGCCTTCGCAATGAACATCCACCAGTTGGATCGTGCGTTTCCAGCGCATGGGCTTTCCTCTTGTTCGGGCCGCGTGTCAGTAGCGGTTGATGCTGTAAGGCGTGAGATCGATCGGCGGCGTCTGGCCGGTCATCAGGTCGGCCATGGCGAGCGCGGTAGTGGCGCAATAGGTCAGGCCGAAATGGCCATGGCCGGTGGAATAGTAAAGGCCGCGGGTGGTCGAGGACGGAGACAGGATCGGGATCGTGTCCGGCAGCGCCGGGCGATGCCCCATCCATTCGGTCGCCTCTTCCACCTTGAGACCAGGCAGAGCATAGCGCGCATGCTCGACCAGGAAACGGGCGCGGCGCCAGTTGGGCGCACGCTCCAGCCCGGCCATTTCCACCGAACCGCCCACGCGGACGCCGCCCGCCGTGGGCGTGATCATGAAGGCCCGCTCCGGCCAGATCAGCGACCATTTCAGATCGACGCCCGGGGCCACGATCTGGGTGTGATAGCCGCGTTCGGTCTCCAGCGGAATGGGCTCGCCCGCCGCCTTGGCGAGATCGCGGCTGTGAACGCCCATGGCGATCAGCACCCGGTCGGCCTCGATGCGTTTGCCGTCGGCGAGAACGACGGCGGTGACGCCGCGCTCGTCGCGCTCCAGTCTCGCAACCTCCCCTTTGAGGAAGGCGCCGCCATGGGCGCGCATGGCCTCGACCAGACGCAGCACGAGGCCGTGCGGGCTGGTGACGAAATGATTGTCCGGCAGCAGCACCGCCTTGGGCAGAGCCGGGTTCAGCAGCGGCTCGACCTCGCGCAGGCGCGGGCCGGAAAGCACTTCATATTTAAGGCCGAAGTGATCCATCAGCGCGAGATTGGCGCGGCCGGCCTCGAATTCGGCCTCGGAGCCGAACAGCTGCAGGCAGGCGGTGTCGCTGAGCATATCGGTCGCGCCGATGCGGCCGAGCAGCGTCTTGAGATCGGCGAGCGAGCGCAGCGCCAGATTGGCGCCGGCCTCCTCGATCTCCTGGATGCGGTCGGGGCGGCCGGCGGCGAGGAAGCGCAGGAACCAGGGCAGCATCTTCAAGGCGTAGACAGGATTGACCGCCACCGGCGCGACGGGATCGGCGAGCCAGCCGGGGATCTTCTTCCAGACCGCCGGCCGCGACACCGCCTCGAAGCCATTGACGGCGATGCTGGCCATATTGCCGAAAGAGGCGCCGAGGCCCGGCTCCTGGCGATCGATGAGCAGCACGGGCTCGCCGCGCAGCGCCAGCTCCACCGCGGTCGACGCGCCGACAATGCCGGCGCCCAGAATGATGATCGGCTTCTTGGTCATGCTTCCCTCTCAGGTCTTCAGCGCGAGCGGCGCGAGATGGGCGATTTTTGTTTCAAACATCCGGGCGGCGCGCGTTCGGCGGCCAGCGCTTCCGCGCGGTCCACGAGGCGAAAGCGCAGCCGGTCGCCGGCCCGGGCCTGGGCGAGCTTCCAGTGATCGGCGCCGATGACATGGGCGATCTTCGGATAGCCGCCACAGGTATTGGCTTCGGCGAGCTGGATCACCGCCTGTCCCGAGGGCGGCACCTGCACCGTGCCCGGCATGATGCCGTGGGAATGCAGCTCGAGCCTGCGCGTAAGGGTCAAGAGCTCGCCCTCCAGCCGCATGCCCTGGCGATTGCTTTGGCGACTGACGACGAAGTCGGAGCCGAGTAGAACTGACAGGGCTTCGTCGGCAAAATCAGCATATTCGGCGCCGGCCATGATGCGCAACAGCGCGGGATCGTCGCGGCCGAGCAGCTCTGAGTCGAGGCCATGGCCGGCGGGTTGTTTCGCGCGGATGCGGCTGGGGCCGAGCGCGAGGCGGTCGCCGCGCTTCAGCGCCCTGCCTTCAAGCCCGCCAAAGCCGCTCTTCAAATCCGTGGCGCGGGAGCCGAGAACGAGCGGCAGGTTAACGCCGCCGGAGAAAGCCAGCATGACGCGGGCGCCCGAAAGGGGAGCGTCGATGCGCAGTTCGCCGCCGGCCTCAGCCTCACGCGCCCACCAGGCGGGAAAGCTGCGATCGCCGAGCCGAGCATTGGCGAACGCGCCCGTCATCGCCACGAGACAGGGCGCAGAAAAACGCAGGCGGAACGGGAAGACGGCGATTTCCAGCCCTGCCGCGCCAGCCTCATTGCCAACAAGCAGATTGGCCGCCGTCAACGCTTGCCGGTCCATGGCACCGCCGCGGCCAACGCCCTGATCGAGATAGAGGGGACGGCCGAGATCCTGGACGCTGTTCATCAGGCCGGAGGTGAGGATTTCGATCATCACCGCGCCTCCGGCACGAAGCGCAGGCGATCACCGGGGGCGAATAGAGCCGGCCTGTCGCGGGTCGCGTCGAACAGGCTCAGATCGGTGCGGCCGAGAATATGCCAGCCGGAGGGCGCGGTGACCGGCATGATGCCCGCCTGCGCGCCGCCGACAATGACGGAGCCGACCGGCACACCATCGCGCGGATTGGACAGGCGCGGCGCGGCCAGTTGCGGATCGAGCCCGGAGAGATAGACGAAGCCCGGCATGGCGCCGACGGCGGCCACCGAATAGAGCGGCGCCGTGTGGCGCGCGATCACTTCGTCTGCCGTCATGCCCTTGGCGCGGGCGAAGTCTTCGAGATCGGGCCCGTCCTCGCCGCCATAGCGGACCGGCACATCGCGAATCACGCCCTGCCTTGCGGAACCCGCAACTCGCCAGCCTGTCAGGATATCCGCCTGCAGTTGGTCGACGTCCGTCAGAAACGGATCGAAGACGAGCAGCAGGTTGTTCATGCCCGGCACCGTCTCGATCATGCCGGGGAAGGCGCGAAGGCCTTCGGCCAGGGCCCAGATCTTCTCCTGCACTGCGTCGGAAAAGGCGCCCATCGCGCCGTCGATCAACAGCGCGTCGGGTCCTTCGAAGGACAGGCGGGGCGGGTTTTCCTCGAGCATGAATGTTCCTGTGTCTCCTCATCTGATATATCAGTTGAGGAAGCTTGCCTACTGGGGCGGAGAAGATTCTTTGTCGCAGGGACGATGACGATGCTGCGGCGGCATGCTTTAAGAGGCGGCGGAGACGCAAGGCAGGAGACGGCGATGAAGGTGGACCTCAATTCCGACATGGGCGAAGGCTTCGGCGCCTGGAAGATGGGCGACGACGCAGCCATGCTCGACATCGTCAGCTCCGCCAATGTCGCTTGCGGACTGCATGCCGGCGATCCCGAAGTGATGGCCAACACATTCAGGCTGGCGAAGGACAAAGGCGTGACGGTGGGCGCGCATCCCGGCTATCCCGACCTCTGGGGTTTCGGACGCCGCAACATCCCCTTCACCATTGGCGAGACGGAGCGGCTGATCGCCTATCAGATCGGCGCGGCCCAGGCGATGGCGGCCTATTCCGGTCATGCGATCCGCTATGTGAAGCTGCATGGAGCGCTCGGCAATCTCGGCCAGCAGAACCGCGACGTCGCGCTCGCCGCCTGCCGGGCGATCAAGGCTGTCGATTCCCGTCTCATCTGCCTGACCATCGCGCTCGGGGAAATGGAGAAGGCTGCGGACGAAATGGGTCTCGCTTTTCGCTCGGAGATCTTCGCCGACCGCGCCTATACCGATGAGGGCTTCCTCGTCGATCGCCGCCTGCCCGGCGCGGTGCTGCATGAGCCCGACGAGATCGCGCGACGAATTCTTTCGATGCTGGAGGCGGGTGCGATCGAGACGGTGACCGGCAAACGGCTGAAGACCGCGATCCATTCGATCTGCGTGCATTCCGACACGCCCTCGGCCGTCGAGATCGCGCGTGCGCTTCACCAGTCGCTGGAAGGCGCCGGCGTCACAATCCAGTCTTTCGTGGAGTAGGCCCAGATGGATTTCGACCTGATCGACCGGCTGATGCGGATGCTCGAAGCCTCCGATCTCAACGAGCTCGACGTGACCGAAGGCGGCATGCGCATAAGGCTGGTGAAACAGGCGTCGGAGGCCGAGCTTGCTTCGTCGCCAAAGCCTTCGGCCGCCCCTCGAGCGCCCGCGTCGACGGCGGATATGCCGAGCGGGACGCGACGGATCAAGGCCGGCATGGCCGGGACCTTCTATCGCTCGCCCGCGCCCGGCGCGAAGCCTTTCGTGGAGGCAGGCGACCGGGTGCGCGACGGCGACCAGATCGCCATCATCGAGGCGATGAAGCTGCTCAATCCCGTTGAAGCGGAGTGCGACGGAGTCGTCACGCAGATCATGCCCGCCGATGGCGACGGCGTCGAGCCGGGCACGCTGCTGTTCACGATCGAGTCGGAGACATGACCGACCGCAAGGTGGAGCGCAGGCTGATGCGGATGATGGCCGCGCGCGGCATCGGCGCGATGACCTATCAGGACGGACAGACCGATCTGACAATCACCCTGCCCGAAGATCTGATCGGCGCTGTCAGCGCGCCGCAGGCGGGGCGCTTCACGCTCTGGACGCCCGGAGGCGCGGAGCCCACCTTCCCGCGTAGGGTCGCGGCGGGCGAAATCCTCGCCTGTCTGCGTGTGGGGCCGCTGCTTCTGCCCGTTTCGGCTCCTGCCGAAGGAACCTGCCCTCCCCGCTCGCGGAGGAAGGCGATCTCGTCGGTTTTGGCGAGCTGCTATTTTGACGATCAGCCGGCGGGCTGTTCAGCAGCGTCCGCCGCGCCGGATTGATCCGCTTCTTCGCGTGTCGGACGGCGGCGCACGGCGGCGCGGGTGATGCGCACCTTCTTGATGCGGCGCGGATCGGCGTCGAGCACGTGGAACTCGAAGCCCGGCACCGCCTGCACCACTTCGCCACGCGCGGGAATGCGGCCGAGTTCGGCGAAGATCAGACCGCCCAGCGTATCGACTTCGTTGACCTGGCCCGACACGTCGAAATCCGAGCCGATCGCCTGGGCGATCTCTTCGAGTTCGATGCGCGCGTCGGCGATGAACACGTCGTCCGACTGGCGGATGAACAGGATTTCCTCGTCGTCGTGCTCGTCTTCGATGTCGCCGACCAGCATTTCGACGATGTCTTCCAGCGAGACCAGACCATCGGTGCCGCCATATTCGTCGATGACCAGCGCCATCTGGATGCGCTCGGCTTGCATCTTCGCCATCAGTTCGGAGGCCAGCATGGAGGGCGGCACGAAGAGGACCGGACGCAGGATTCCGGCGTCCTCGATCGACACGTCGGTATTGATGCGGCCGAGATCGAAGGGTTTGGCGGATTTGGACGTCCGCGGCGCGGGCGCGCCTTCGACGGCCGGCTGCGCGGCGGATTTCGGCGCGGCGCGGCGGCGCTTGGCCTCCTTGATCATATAGCCCATGAGGTCGCGTATATGGACCATGCCGCGGGGATCGTCGAGCGTTTCGGCATAGACGGGCATGCGCGAACGGCCGGTCTCGTGAAACATCAGCATGAGATCGCCGACGGAGCGGCTGTGATCGACCGCTTCTATTTCGGCGCGCGGCACCATGACGTCCTCCACCCTCACTTCGCGGAAGCGCAGGGTGTTCTTGAGCATGGCGCGTTCGATGGGGAAAATCCAATGCTGGCGCTCTCTTCCGTAGCCAGCACATCCGCGAGATCCTCGCGAAGACTATGCGCATTCTGCGGGCGCAGAATTCTCGCGACCTTTGCCCAGAACGATTGTCTGGGCGCGGTGGTACTCTCGCCTTTTTGCGCGTTGGAACTGTCCTCGGCGGATTTGACCGCCGAAGCGCCGGAGTCGGTCTCGCTGGACCGTGTAGAATATTCGTTCATTGCCTCAACTGTCAGTTCCGGTCGTCATCCCCATAGGGATTTTCAAGGCCAAGCTCCGCAAGTATGCGGATCTCCAGACCTTCCATGACCGCCGCTTCCTCTTCCGTCATATGGTCATAACCAAACAGGTGCAGGAAGCCATGCACCAGAAGATGGGTCAGATGATCCTCGAATGCAACGCCGAGGTCAAGGGCTTCGCGCCGCAAAGTTTCCTCGGCGAGGATGATGTCCCCCAGCATCGGTCCGGGCTTGCCGCCCGGCGCAAGCGGAAAAGCCGGGAAAGACAGGACATTGGTCGGCTTGTCCTGTTCGCGCCATTCCGCGTTGATCTCGCGGATCGCCGCATCGTCGGTGAAAACGAGCGAGACTTCGACAGGCTGCTTCGGAAAAGGCTGGCGCTCCTTTTCAGCCAAATGCGTCGCCGCATGCTCGAGCACGCGGTGGGCAAAGGCGGCCAGAACCTCTTCGGTCTGCCAATCGCCCTCTTCGAGCGACAGCTGGATATCGAGACGGTCGGACATCAGTTGTCGCGACCGCTGTCGACGGCGCCTTCGGCGTCATAGGCGCGGACGATGCGGGCGACCAGCGGATGACGCACGACGTCGACATCCTTGAAGCGCACCACGGAAACGCCTTCGACAGAATGCAGGATCTGCAGCGCTTCGACGAGACCGGATTTCATGCCGCGCGGCAGGTCGATCTGGCTCGGATCGCCGGTGACGATCATCCGGGCATTGTCGCCGAGACGCGTCAGGAACATCTTCATCTGCATCGACGTCGTGTTCTGCGCCTCGTCGAGAATGACGGCGGCGTTGGCCAGAGTGCGGCCGCGCATGAAGGCGAGCGGCGCGATTTCGATGACGCCGGCGGTGATCGCCCGCTCGACCTTATCGCCGGGCATCATGTCATAGAGCGCGTCATAGAGCGGCCGGAGATAGGGATCGACCTTTTCCTTCATGTCGCCGGGCAGGAAGCCCAGACGCTCGCCGGCTTCGACGGCCGGGCGCGACAGGATGATGCGATCGACGGCGCCGCGCTCCAGCAGCTGAGCGGCGTGGGCCACCGCCAGATAGGTCTTGCCGGTGCCGGCGGGCCCGACGCCGAAGACGAGTTCGGAGCGCTCCAGCGCCCGCATATAGGCGTCCTGGTGGGCGTGCGCGCGACGATGGTCTTCTTGCGGGTCGAGATCTGGCTCATGGTCAGCTTCGCCTTTTTCTCGAGCGCGGGAAACACCAGCTGGTCGTCGGCGGCCTGGGCCATGCGCAGCGCGCCTTCGACGTCATTGGCCTCGATCTGGCCGCCGGTCTGCAGCCGGCCATAAAGATAATCCAGCGCGCGGCGGGCGATATTGGTCGCCTGCACGTCGCCGGTGATCGACACAGTATTGCCGCGCGCGCGCGTCGATCTGGAGCCGATCCTCGATGAGTTTGAGGTTCTGGTCGAACTGGCCGAAAAGCTCGCTTGCGAGGCGGTTGTTCTCGAAGGTCAGGACGAAGTGATTGGCGTCTGCCGGGGTCGCTTGGGCTGGCGCTCGTGGGAAGACATCGCTTCGGGTCTCGTCAAACCGCCTTGCTCCTTTTCATCGCCGGCGCCGGTCTGTCATGCGGGATCCGCGTGGAGACTGTTGGTCCCGGCCTTGGTGATTCGCACGCTGATAATGTCACCGATTTTCGCCGGGTTTGCATCAACAATCACCGGCAGCAGCCAGGGCGACCGGCCGACCATCTGGCCCGGAAAACGGCCCGGCTTCTCCATCAGCACATCCATGGTCTGGCCGACCAGCGACTGCTGGAAGGCGGTCTGCTGCGCCAGCAGAAGCTTCTGCAAACGCTCGAGACGCTCGGCCTTCACCTCTTCCGGCACGTGATCGGGCAGATCGGCGCCCGGCGTGCCGGGGCGGGCGGAGTATTTGAACGAGAAAGCGGAGGCGTAGCCGACGCGCTCGACGAGCCGGATCGTGTCCTCGAAATCCTCGTCTGTTTCCCCAGGAAAACCTGTGATGAAATCGCCCGACAGCGCGAGATCGGGACGGACGGCGCGAATCTGGTCGACGAGACGGATATAATCTTCCGCCTTGTGGCGCCGATTCATCGCCTTGAGGATCTTGTCGGAGCCCGCCTGCACCGGAAGATGCAGATAGGGCATCAACTTGGGAAGGTCGCGATGCGCCTCGATCAGGCGCATATCCATGTCGCGCGGATGCGAGGTGGTGTAGCGCAGCCGGGCGATGCCGTCGATCTCGGCGAGATGATAGAGCAGATCGCCCAGGCCCCAGGCCTTGCCGTCGGGACCCTCTCCATGCCAGGCGTTGACATTCTGGCCGAGCAGCGTGATTTCGCGCACGCCGGCGTCGACCAGGCGCCTGGCTTCGACGAGCAATTGCGAAAGCGGGCGCGACACTTCCGAACCGCGGGTATAGGGAACCACGCAGAAGGTGCAGAACTTGTCGCAGCCTTCCTGTACGGTGAGGAAGGCGGAGACGCCGCGGGCGAGCGTCTTTTCCTTGTTGATGTCGGGCAGATGCTCGAACTTGTCCTCGACGGCGTATTCCGTCTCGATCACCCGCTGGCCGTTGTCGACCCTGTCGAGAACATCGGGAAGACGGTGATAGGTGGTGGGACCGATGACGAGATCGACCACCGGGGCGCGGCGGATGATTTCGGCGCCCTCGGCCTGGGCGACGCAGCCTGCGACGCCGACCTTGAGATCGGGCGCGCCGGCTTTGGCGCGCTGGCGCTTCATCTTCTGCAGACGGCCGAGTTCGGAATAGACCTTCTCGGACGCTTTTTCACGGATGTGGCACGTGTTGAGAAGCACGAGATCGGCGTCCTCGACCGTATCGGTCGGCTCATAGCCCTTCTCCGACAGCGCATCGGTCATGCGCTGGGAATCGTAGACATTCATCTGACAGCCATAGGTCTTCACGAACACCTTGCGGGTGTTGGCGAGCGGCTTCTTTTCAGGGCTTTCAACGATCTGGTCCATGCCGGCTCTTTAGTGCCTTTCGACCGAAAATGGAAGCGCCGGCGTCAAAGGTCGCGCACGGCGCGATCGCGCAGGCACTCTTCCATCAGCCGGCGAATCTCGCTTTCGGCCTGGATCGCCAGCGCCTTGCGGTTGGTGGCAGTCGTCACCTCGATGGGCGGGCCGAAATTGACCTCGGCGTCGATGGCGCCGGTCTTCAGGACGCCGATCAGATGCGGCAGCAAGTCGATATCGCCGGGCCAAGCGGCGACGGGACGGTGATAGTGCCCCATCGGCATGCCATGGATGCGCGTATAGGCGATGGCGGCGGGCTGGACGTCGACCATGCCGGTGGGCGATGTCTGCGCCGCAGACGTCGCGGCGGCGAACAGCGTGGATTTGGTGACGAGAAGGCGATTGCCGTCCGAAGTCGTGCCTTCGGGAAACAGCACCACCACCTCTCCGGCGTTGAGACGATCGGCCATGTCGTTGGCCTGATCTTGCGACCTTCGCTTCTGTTCACGCTCCACGAAGACGGAGCGCTGCAATCGGGCGAGCAGGCCGAAGATCGGCCAATCCTTGACTTCGGCCTTGGCGACATAGGTGACGTCCGCCACCGAGCCCATCACGAGGATGTCGAGCCAGGAGGAATGGTTGGACACCACCAGGAGCGGCCTGCGGCCGCCGAGCTTTCCCTTGACCTCGACGCGGATGCCGACCGCCCAGAGAGCGGCGCGGTGCCAGAGGCGCGGCAGGCGATTGCGCCAATGATGGCCCGTGGCCAGAAAAGCAAGTTGAAACGGCAGGAGAAGCAAGGTGACGATGAAGACGCCCAACAGGCTAACAGCGATCCGAAGCCAGGCGACCATAAAATCTACGCCTCAGCCTTGATCGTCGCGATTGAGCGGAATTCCATAAAGCTCAAGGCGGTGATCGACGAGCTTGAAGCCATGCTCGCGGGCGATCCGCTCCTGCAGCGCCTCGATCTCGGGAGAGTGGAATTCGATGACGCGGCCGGTCTTGAGATCGATCAGGTGGTCGTGATGCTCTTCCGGAACCGTCTCATAGCGCGAGCGCCCCTCGCGGAAGTCATGCCGCTCGATGATGCCGGCGTCCTCGAACAATTTCACCGTGCGATAGACGGTGGCGATCGAGATGCGCGAATCGACCGCCGACGAGCGGCGATGCAATTCCTCGACATCGGGATGATCGGAAGATTGTTGCAGGATGCGCGCGATGATTCGCCGTTGGTCGGTCATCCTGAGGCCGCGTTCGGCGCAGAGTTCCTCGAGCGTGCGCGTGATATCCGCCATGACCGCGATCCTTCAGCTAGTTCGGCTGAGGAACTAGCGAAGATCAAGCCGCATGACAAGCGCGGTGGACTTGCCGCCCTTGCCGTCGGCGTAATAACCCTTGCGTTCGGCGATCTGCAGGAAACCCAATTTACGGTAGAGAGCCAAGGCTGCGACATTGCCCTCGTCGACCTCGAGGAAGATGGTTTCCCCGCCCCGGGCGCGGGTTTCGCGCATGGCGGCCAGCATCAACCGCCAGCCGAGCCCCTGGCGTCCGAATTTGTCCGACACGGCAATGGTGAGGATTTCCGCTTCGCCCGCCGCCTCACGGGCCAACACGAAGCCGCCCAATCCTTGGCTCGGACCGCTGGTGACGCGGGCCGAAAAGCCGAAAACGGTGTCTTGGGTCATCAGCGAATGAAATTCGCCATCGCCCCAGCGGCGATAGAAGCGCTCGCCATGCAGGCGAGAAAACTCATCGCAATCAGCGCTTTCAGCAGGAAAGATATCGAATTCGATTTTCCGGGCGAAGAGATTCTCAAGAAAAGCGCCTGGTTTCATGGCTCCCATCCATGCATGCGGGGTATCAGGAGAGTGAGCTTAAGCTCAACTTCTTTAGAAAACCATACCGCTCGACTTGCTCAAGCATGCTGCACTGCAAAACCAATTTGCGGCCTTGCATCAGCGCCCCGGATATAAAGGGGCGAAGCTTGTTCATCCTGTTCGGCGCGCGATGCGATGCGGCCGATCGCGGCGAGCGGAAAGGCGTCGGGACCCGTTGCATCCCCACCGGTCAGCAGACCCGCGCCGGAACCAATGGTGATCGCGTCAAAACGCGACGCGGCTGCCGCCGCGCCCGCATAATCATAGGAAGCGGGCTCGGTGAGCGCTTCCCCAGCGGAGAGAAAATCTGCGCATAGACTTCGTCGCGCTTGGCGTCGAGCACCGGCATCACCGGTGTGGGCGGGCCGATTTCCAACGCGCTCTCCGCGACGATCCTCAGCGTCGAGACGCCGACCACGGGCTTGCCCAATGCGACGCCGAATCCCCGCGCCATGGCGACGCCGACGCGGATGCCGGTGAAGGAGCCGGGGCCGATGGTCACGGCGATGCGATCGAGACTCGCGAGCGGCACGCCCGATTCGGCGACGACCTCATCGACCATCACCGGCAGAAGTTCGGCATGGCCTTTGCCGATCGTTTCCGACCGCGCGGCCATGAGACTGCCGTCCTCGGCGTCATAAATGGCGGCGGCGCAAACGGGCCCGGAGGTGTCGATAAGAAGCAGGCGCATGCGGACGATCAGACGGCCTCGACTTCGCGCACTTCAGGAATGAAGTGGCGAAGCAGATTCTGCACGCCGTGCTTCAGGGTGGCGGTGGACGACGGGCAACCGGCGCAGGAGCCCTTCATGTTGAGGAAAACGGTGCCGTCGCGGAAGCCCTTGAAGGTGATGTCGCCGCCATCCTGGGCCACAGCCGGGCGCACGCGGCTCTCGAGCAGTTCCTTGATCGTGTCGACGATGGTGATGTCGGCGGGATCGAAGAATTCGCCTTCGCTGTCTTCCGCCTCGGCGGAGCGGGCGCCGCCCATGATCGGCGCGCCGGACATGAAATGCTCCATGATGGCGCCGAGAATAGCCGGCTTGAGATGCGCCCAATCGGCGTCTTCCTTGCTCACGGTCACAAAATCATAGCCGAAGAACACGCCGGTGACGCCGCGCACCGAAAACAGCCGCTCGGCGAGCGGCGACTGGGCCGCATCCTCGGGGCCGCGGAAATCGGCTGTGCCGGTTTCGAGCACGACGCGGCCGGGAAGGAATTTCAGCGTTTGCGGATTGGGCGTAGCTTCGGTCTGGATGAACATGTCGGGCTCCTTTGGTCCTCGCCGGTCAAGACGGCGGCACTTTAGAATGGTTTTAAACAAATAGGCTGTTTGGCGGCCGATCGCAAGCGATATGCGCTTGAAACCAGCGTCAAACAAGGTTTGCCGTCTCAAGTTTTCGCGATCTTTCGCCGCGTCAGCTCAGCGCGTCGATATCTTCGTCGGTCAGGCTGTCGGGAATGATGGTGACGGGAATGGGGAAAGCCGCGCCGCGACCGGCCACCTGCTGCACCAAAGGTCCCGGGCCTTCCTTGCCGCTGCCGGCGGCGAGGACGAGAATGGCGATGTCGCGGTCGTCTTCGATCAGTTGTAGAATCTGGTCCGACGCCTTGCCTTCACGAATAACCAGTTCAGGCTCCGCGCCGATCTCGTTGCGCACCCGCTGGGCGATGGTGGCCATGACGGTTTCTGCCTCTTCACGGGCTTCGGCGCGCATGATGTCGCCGACGCCGATCCACTGGTTGAAGTCGGCGTCGGAGACGACATAGAGGAGCACCAGGCCGCCGCCGGAATTCTTGGCGCGCATGCCGGCGTAACGCACGGCCCGGCCGCATTCCGGAGTATTGTCGATCACCGCCATGAATTTGCGGCGGTGACCCTCAAGCCTCGATTGTCGCTTGGACACCATGATGTTCCGCTCCCCCTCAACAGGGCCCAGACTTAGCGCAGAAATCCGACGATGTCGCGCACTTCGTTCATGGTGACTTCAGCCCGCGCCCGCGCCCTTTCGCCGCCGTCCCGGAGGATGGCGTCGATATGGGTCGTGTCCTCCATCAGACGGCGCATTTCACCGGTGATCGGCGAGAGAGTGTTCACGGCGAGATCGACCAGCGCCGGTTTGAACACCGAGAATTGCTGGCCGCCGAACTCGGCGAGCACATCAATCTTGCTCTTGTCGGCCAGCGCCGCGTAGATGCCGACGAGATTGTCGGCTTCCGGGCGGCCCTTGAGGCCGTCGATTTCGCTCGGCAAACCATCCGGATCGGTCTTGGCCTTGCGGATCTTCTTGGAGATGGCGTCGGCGTCGTCCATCAGGTTGATGCGCGAGAGATCGGAGGGATCCGACTTCGACATTTTCTTGGAGCCGTCGCGGAGCGACATGACGCGCGGCGCCGGCCCGTCGATTAGCGGCTCGACCATCGGGAAATAGGCGTGCACGGGCTCGTCGCCCACGGTGATGTCGATCCCGACACCGGCCTTGCGGATATGCTCGGCGTAATCGAGATTGAACTTCATGGCGATGTCGCGGGCGAGCTCCAGATGCTGCTTCTGGTCGTCGCCGACGGGCACATGCGTGCCGCGATAGACGAGAATATCGGCGGCCATCAGGCTCGGATAGGCGTAGAGGCCGAGCGAGGCCTGCTCGCGATCCTTGCCGGCCTTGTCCTTGAACTGCGTCATGCGATTCATCCAGCCGATGCGGGCGACACAGTTGAAGATCCACGCCAATTCGGCATGCTGCGGCACGGCCGACTGATTGAAAACGATGTTCCTCACCGGGTCGATGCCCGAGGCGATGAAGGCGGCGGCGATGGAGCGGATCTGGCCGCGCAGGTCGTCATGAACGAGCTGGGCCGTCAACGCATGCATGTCGACGACGCAATAGACGCAGTCGTTGCCATCCTGCAGCGCGACGAATTTCCGGATGGCGCCGAGATAGTTGCCGAGATGCAGATTGCCGGTGGGCTGCACGCCGGAGAAGACGAGTTTCTTGAATTCGCTCATGATCGACCTCATAGGGAACGCTGTTCTCAACGCTCCGGGCTTGTGGAGGGCCCCAAGGGCCAAAGGCCCAGGTTGCTAACGGTCGCGCTTATGCACGGCGCATGCGACGGGATCAAGAAGATTTGGCGTGCTGGATCAGGTCCCAGAGATTGCCGAAGGCGTCGCGGAAAACGGCGACGGTCCCGTAGGGTTCGTGACGCGGCTCCTCGAGGAACGTCACGCCGCGGCCGAGATAGAGCGCGTGATCTCTCGCGAAGTCGTCGGTCGACAGGAAGAAGCTGACGCGGCCGCCGGTCTGGGCTCCGATGGCCGCCTGCTGATCCGCTCCATCGGCCTGGGCGAGCAGCAGGCCCGCGCCCTCGCTCTTATCGGGCCGCACCACGACCCAGCGCTTGCCGTCGCCGAGCGGCTGATCCACGGAAAGTTCGAAATCCAGCGTGTCGCGATAATAGGCGATGGCCGCGTCGTAATCGGGAACCACCAGCGTGGCGAGAAACAGGCTGCGCATCACTCCTCCGGGGCTGTGGGCGGCGGGGTCGCCGCGCCGCGCTTGATGTTGCGCCGGAGCATGCCGAGGCTGGCGCCGCCGATGGCGAAGGCGACGGCGAAATAGACGACCATGGCGACGCCGATCAGCGTGAGCACGGCGCCGACCTGTTCGAACAGTCCGCTTTCGGCGCGGATATAGGGGGCTGCGTAGCGCGAGGCGTATTCCACCGCCGCGGCCATGATCAGCGCGGCGATGATGAGTCTCACGACGCGCCAGGCCATGGCCGGCTCGATTTCGAGATGGCCGCGCCGCCACAGCGTGATCCCTAGCAACAGGGTCGAGATCCAGCCCGAGGCGACCTCGGCGGTGGCGATGCCGCGTTCGGCGATGAAGGGAAAGAGCGAGACGGCGAGCGCGCAGTTGACGCCGACGGCGATCATGGTGAAGCGCATCGGCGTCTTGGTGTCCTCGCGGGCGAAGAAGCCTGGATTGAGGCCCTTGATCATCACGAAGCCGGGCAGGCCGAGGCCGTAGATCGCCAGGA
Source organism: Rhizobium sp. G21 (assembly GCF_014158035.1). Classification (GTDB taxonomy): domain Bacteria; phylum Pseudomonadota; class Alphaproteobacteria; order Rhizobiales; family Rhizobiaceae; genus Rhizobium_E. The sequence goes on from NZ_JACFXW010000001.1 coordinate 2,257,255, forward strand.
TCGAGGCGACGGTGGCGGTCATCGAGGGATTGAAGGCGCCGTGTTCATAGACGACGCGGATGATCTCGTCCGACAGCACCCAGATGCCGGCCGCCGCCGGCAGCGTCAGGAACAGCACGAATTCCAGCGACCGGTTCTGGATGTTGGAGGCTTCCTTGAGATGGCCGGCGCGCAAGGCGCGCGACAATTCCGGCAGCAGCACCACGCCGACGGCGACGCCGACGACGCCGAGCGGCAACTGGTAGATGCGATCGGCATATTGCAGCGCCGCGATGGCGCCGTCCTTGGTGGAGGCGATCATCTGGCCGATGAGCTGGTTGATCTGGGTGATGCCGCCGGTCACCGCCGCCGGCAGGGCCAGCACCAGCAGCCGCTTGACGTTCGGCGTCATGCGCGGCCAGCGGAAGGTGATCGACATGCCGGCATGCAACACGCCGAGATAGAGCACCGCCATCTGCAGGAGGCCTGCGCCGAGCACGCCCCAGGAGAGATACCAGGCGGTGGCGAGCGGATCGGCGCCGGTCCAGAGCCCGTAGCCGAGCGCGCCGATCATCATGACGTTCAAGAAGACGGGCGCGATGGCGGCGGCGAAATAGTGATGCAGCGAATTGAGCATGCCCGACAGCATCGCCGTCAGCGACATGCACATCAGATAGGGAAACATCACGATCGCCAGCTTGACCGTGACTTCGTATTTCTCCGTTCCGGGCTCGAAGCCGGGCGCAATGACGGTGCGCACGATCAGCGGCATAGCGAGCTCCATCACGATGGTGATGAGGAGCAGCACGGTGAAGAGGACGCCGAAGACTTCTTCGGAGAAGCGCTTGGCGGCTTCCTTGCCGCCGCCCTCGATTTCCTTGGCAAAGAGCGGCACGAAGGCGGCGTTGAACGCGCCCTCGGCGAACAGACGCCGAAAGAGATTGGGGAAGCGGAAGGCGGCGTAAAAAGCGTCGGCCATCGGCCCCGTGCCCAACGCCGCCGCCATCATGGTTTCGCGCGCGAAACCCATGAAGCGGCTGCCGAGGGTGGCGCCGCCCACCGTCATGAATTTCTTGACGAGGCTCATGCGCTTGGGGCCGGTTTGCGGACGCCCTTGGGCTGAAGCGGCGTGACGACGCCGGGGGCGACGCGGGATGCGCCGTCCTCCCCTTCAGGCATGACGGATTTCAGCCGGGCGGCGATCAGCGCCTGGCGGTTTTCGGTGGTGATCTTTTCGCCGGTCAGGTCGGTGACATAGAAGGTGTCGATGACCTTCTCGCCGAAGGTGGTGATGCGGGCGGACGCAATGTCGAGCGAGAGGTCGGCCAGCATCGAAGTGATGTCCGAGAGCAGGCCGGGCCGGTCGAGGCATTCGATCTCGATGACCGAAAAGCGGTTCGACAGACTGTTGGAGATCGTCACCGAGGGTACGATGGTGAAGGTCTTGTCGCGCTTCTTGCCTTTGGTGCGCGCGGCGATCACCTCCGGCAGACGGCGCTTGCCGGAGAGCACATCCTCGATCATGCGGGTGATTGTGGTGGCGCGGCGCAGCTCGTCCTCGTCGTCCTTGAACTGACGGCTGACATGGATCGTGTCGAGCGCGCGGCCGAAGGCTGTGGTGAAGATCTGGGCGTTGACGATATTGGCGCCGGCCGCGGCGCAGGCGCCGGCGATGATCGCGAGCAGGCGCGGATGGTCGGGCGCAAAGACCGTAATTTCGGTGATGGCGTGGAAGGCGTCGGTGCGGGCCATGGTGGCCAGCGCCCGGCCGTCCTTGTCGACGTCACGGATGAAGCCGGTGTGACGCACCTGGTCTTCGAGCGGCACCGACAGGAGATAGGGCGCGTAATGCATGCGGACATAAGCCTTGCGCTCGCTCTCCGGCCAGTCCGACAGCGCATGCGCCAGCTTGTCGCGCGCATTCTGAACGCGCTCGGTGCGGGTGACTTCGGAGAAGCCCCGGCCAAGACCAGTTCGGTCTCGTAGTAGAGGATGCGGAGCAACTGACCCTTCCAGCCGTTCCAGACGCCGGGACCGACAGCGCGGATATCGGAGACGGTGAGGATCAGCAGCATTTTCAGCCGCTCGAGCGACTGCATGCGCATGGAAAAATCGTTGATCGTCTTCCAGTCGTTGAGATCGCGCGTCTGGGCGACCATCGACATGGTCAGATGTTCCTGGATCAACCAGGCGACCATCTCGGTCTGCTTGGGAGACAGGCCGAGACGCGGGCAGAGCTTGCGGGCGACCTTGGCGCCGGCGATGGAATGGTCTTCGGGACGCCCCTTGGCGATATCGTGCAGGAGGGTTGCGACATAGAGGGTCTCGCGATCCTCGATCGTCTTGATGAGCTGCGAGGCGAGCGGATGCTCTTCCTTGCCCTCGCCTTTCTCGATCTTCGAGAGCACGCCGACGGTGCGGATGAGATGCTCGTCGACCGTATAGTGATGATACATCGAAAACTGCATCATCGAGACGATCTTGCCGAATTCCGGAATGAAGCGGCCGAGAACGCCGGCCTCGTTCATCCGCTGCAGCACGAGCTGCGGATCGCGCCGCGTGGTCAGGGCCGACAGAAACAGCCGGTTGGCCTCGGCATTGCCGCGCAGATCATCGTCGATCAGGCCGAGCGAACGGGTAATGCTCTTCAGCGCATTGGGATGCAGCTCCAGCCCATGCAGATCCGCGACATGGAAGAAGCGGATCAGGTTGACCGGATCCTTCTTGAACACATCGGGCGCGGCGACATCGAGCCGGCCGCGATCCTCGACGAAATCGGCGGCGCCGGGGATCTTGCGGCGCCGATTGGCGAAGCGGCTGATCACGTTGGCGATTCCCGGCTGTTCCTTGGCCTGCTGGTCTTCCAGCGCGGCGCAGAGAATGCGGGTCAGATCGCCGGTGTCCTTGGCGATCAGGAAGTAATGCTTCATGAAGCGCTCGACGGCCGACAGGCCGGGACGCGACTGGTAGCCGAGCGCTGCGGCCACCTCCGGCTGGAGATCGAAGGACAGACGGTCCTCGGCCTTACTGGTGATGAAATGCATGTGGCAGCGCACCGCCCAGAGGAAGTCCTCGGCTTTCTGGAACAGCGCGTATTCGGATTTCGACAGAACACCGAGGCGGACGAGATCGGCGGTGTCGCGCACCCGGTAGAAATATTTGGCGATCCAGAACAGCGTGTGCAGATCGCGGATGCCGCCCTTGCCTTCCTTGACGTTCGGCTCGACCAGATAGCGGGTGTTGCCGGATTTGATGTGGCGGTCGTCGCGCTCGGCGAGCTTGGCGGCGACGAATTCCGGGCCGGTGTTCTTGACGATCTCGCCGTCGAAACGCGCCTCGAGCTCCTGCGCCAGCGCGCGGGCGCCGCAGATATAGCGGGTTTCGAGAATGGCGGTGCGGATGGTCACGTCGCTGCGCGACAATTTCAGGCATTCTTCGATGGTGCGGGTGGCGTGGCCGACCTTCTGGCCCATGTCCCAGAGCAGATAGAGAATGAACTCGACCGCCTTGTGGCCCGTCTCGGTCTGCTTTCCGGGCAGCAGGAAGAGGAGATCGATGTCGGAGCCGGGCGCGAGCGTGGCGCGGCCGTAGCCGCCGACGGCGGTGACGCAGAAATTGCCGCTGCCGGGATAGGCGTGGTGGGTGGCGTAATCGAAAGCGGCGGCGACGATTTGGTCTTCGAGCCAGGAGATGCGCCGGGCGCAGGCCATGCCCAGGCCTTCCGTCTTGAAGATCTCCCGCACCTTGGCGCGGCCTTCGGCATTCACCGTCCTGAAGAATGTCAGGAGCGCCGCGCGGGCCTGCTCCGGCTTACCCCTTTGCTCTGTCGCGATGGCCTCCAGGGATCGCTGAAATTCCAGCGTGTCCAGGATTTCGGGATAGTCGGCGTCGGGCGATGGGGCCACGGCCTTCTTATGCTGCATCGGGGAAACCTCGTCGGTCATGCGGTCGGATGCGCCGAGTGCGGGCCTATAGCGCGGCGCCCGGTTGAAATACAGGAAATTCTTTTCGCCTGCATTAACGCCGCCAATGCGTCGAAAATCCGATGGTAGAGAATAATCAGATCATTCCGATTCGGAATGAACTCATGCTGAAACAGCGATATTCAGGATGTTGTCGAAGCGGTAAGACCAGAGGTCTAGAGCGTTTCTCTAGAGAACAGAGGCAGCCATGCTCAACGATTCCCGCTCGCACGGTCTATGGGAAAAAACCGCTCCCGCGCCTGCTCCGACGCCTGCTCTGTCAGGCGACGCCCAGGCCGATGTCGTCATCGTCGGCGGCGGCTTCACCGGCCTATCGGCGGCGCTGCATCTCGCCCAACGCGGGACGTCGGTGATCGTGCTGGAAGCGCGCGAGCCGGGCTATGGCGGCGCCGGCCGCAATGTCGGACTGATCAATGCCGGCATGTGGGTGATGCCCGACGACCTGCCGGGCGTTCTCGGCGATCTGCATGGCGAGCGACTGCTGGACCTGCTCGGCAACGGCCCCAGGCTGGTGATGGAGCTGATCGACAAGCATGGCATCGCCTGCGAACTGGAGCGGCAGGGCACGCTGCATTGCGCGGTCGGCGACGAGGGTCTCAGGGAAATCGAAGCGCGCTGCGAACAATGGGCCAAGCGCGGCGCGCCGGTGAGCCTGCTCTCGGCGGAAGAGACCGCCCGCCGCATCGGCGCATCCGCCTATCGCGGCGCGCTTCTCGACATGCGGGCCGGCACGCTGCAGCCGCTCGCTTATGTGCGCGGCCTCGCCAAGGCGGCGCTCGCAGCCGGCGCACGGCTGTGCGGCGACAGCCCTGTCACATCGACCGAACGGACGGGATCGCGCTGGAAAGTCTCGACCGCGCAAGGATCGGTCACCGCCGACTGGATCATCGTCGCCACCGACGCCTATAGCACCGGCCCCTGGGAGCAGGTGCGCTATGAGCAGATCCACCTGCCCTATTTCAACCTCGCCACGGCGCCGCTGTCGGCTGATCTCCTGAAAGAAATCCTGCCGAACCGCGAAGGATGCTGGGACACCAAGGAAATCCTCTCCTCCTTCCGCATGGATCAGGCGGGACGCATGGTGTTCGGCAGCGTCGGCGCGCTGCGCAACGGCGGCCAGACCGTGCACAAGAACTGGGCGCGCCGGGCGCTCGCCAAGCTCTTCCCGCAACTGGGCGAGGTGGAGTTCGAAAGCGAATGGTATGGCCAGATCGGCATGACCGACAACGCCCTGCCCCGCTTTCACCGCTTCGCCGACAATGTCGTGGGCTTTTCCGGTTACAATGGCCGCGGCATTGCGCCTGGCACGGTGTTCGGCAAAGTGCTCTCGCAACTGATTCTCGGCGACATGACGGAACAGGATCTGCCGCTGCCGGTCACCGATCCGCGCGCGCCCAGCCTTCGTCCCATCAAGGAAGCCTGGTATGAGGCGGGCGCCCAGGTGGCGCATTTCGCCGAACACCGTCTCTGATCAACATTCAACGCCCTCCAACCTCCGGAAGACGATCATGACCCTTTCCACCCTCGACCTCGCCAGCGAAACCGTCCAGCTGATGGCGGCGCTCGGCGTTCCCGCCTCGCGCCTCTCCGGCGGTTCGCTCAATGTCTTCTCGCCGGTGACCGGCAAACAGATCGCCGCTGTCGCCGAAGACGATGCGGCCGCGACCGAAGCCGCGATCGACCGCGCGCATGCGGCCTTCCTCGCCTGGCGCACCATTCCGGCTCCCAAGCGCGGCGAGCTCGTGCGCCTGCTCGGCGAAGAACTCCGCGCCCACAAGGACATGCGCTCGGCCGCCTCGTCTCGATCGAGGTCGGCAAGATCACCTCGGAAGGCCTGGGCGAAGTGCAGGAAATGATCGACATCTGCGATTTCGCGGTCGGCCTTTCCCGCCAGCTCTACGGCCTGACGATCGCCACCGAACGCGGCGACCATCGCATGATGGAAACCTGGCATCCGCTGGGGGTCACCGGCATCATCTCGGCCTTCAACTTCCCGGTCGCCGTCTGGTCGTGGAATGCGGCGCTGGCGCTCGTCTGCGGCAATTCCATCCTGTGGAAGCCGTCGGAAAAGACGCCGCTGACGGCGATCGCCACCCACGCCATTCTCGACCGCGCCATCGCCCGTTATGTCGAAGCCGGCTATGCCGCGCCCGAGGGCCTGTCGCAGCTGCTGATCGGCGGCCGCGCCATCGGCGAGGCGCTGGTCGACAACAAGAAGGTGGCGCTGGTCTCCGCCACCGGCTCGACCGCGATGGGCCGTCAGGTCGGCCCGCGCGTCGCCGCCCGCTTCGGCCGCTCGATCCTGGAGCTCGGCGGCAACAATGCCGCGATCATCTGCCCTTCGGCCGATCTCGATCTGGCGCTGCGCGGCATCGCCTTCGCCGCCATGGGCACGGCCGGCCAACGCTGCACGACGCTGCGTCGCCTCTTCGTGCATGACAGCGTCTATGACGCGCTGGCGCCGCGTCTGATCAAGGCCTATGGCTCGGTGCAGATCGGCAATCCGCTCGAAACAGGCACGCTGATCGGCCCGCTGATCGACGCCCGCGCCTATCAGGCCATGCAGTCCTCGCTCGACGCGGCGAAAGCCAATGGCGGAACCGTGCATGGCGGCGGACGCGTGCTCGAAGCCGAAGGCGACAACGCCTATTATGTCCGCCCGGCGCTTGTGGAAATGCCGTCGCAATGCGGCCCGGTGGAGCACGAGACCTTCGCGCCGATCCTCTATGTGATGAAATATTCCGATTTCGACGCCACGCTCGAGCTGCACAACGCCGTGCCGCAGGGCCTGTCCTCGTCGATCTTCACCAATGACCTGCGCGAGGCGGAAGCGTTTCTCTCGGCTCGCGGCTCTGATTGCGGCATCGCAAACGTCAATATCGGCCCCTCGGGCGCGGAAATCGGCGGCGCGTTCGGCGGCGAAAAGGAAACCGGCGGCGGCCGCGAATCCGGTTCGGATTCGTGGAAGGCCTATATGCGGCGGGCCACCAACACCATCAATTACGGCCGCACCCTGCCGCTCGCCCAGGGCGTGAAGTTCGACGTCGAATAAGACCTATAGAACGCGAGTAAGAAAAAACCCTTTCCGGCCGCGCCGGAAAGGGCTTTTTCATTGGGCGATTGGCCGAAGGATCAGGCGCGTTTGGCGGCCGGCAGCAGTTCCTCGCCGAGCGTGGCGATCCTGTGCATGGCGATCTTCAGATCCTCATCCGGAACGGTCAGCGACAGACGCAAGAAATTGCGCGCCTGCTCGCCGAAGGAGTTGCCGGGCATGACCGCGACATGCTTGTCCTTCAAGAGCTTCCAGGCGAAATCCTCGCCCGACAGGCCGGTCGCGGAGACGTCGAGCAGGATGAACATGCCGCCTTCGGGCATCAGCGGCGCGATGGCGTTGGAGCCTTCCAGCGCCTCGCGGGCGATATTGGCGCGACGCCAGTAATTGTCCCGCATCACCGCGGCGGTGTCGAAATCCTGGCTGAGCGCCATGGCCGTCATGTCGGAAATGAACGGCTGGACGCCGAACAGCATGGTTTCGGACACCGGCAGCAGCCGCTCGCAGAATTCCGCCGGACCGATGGCCCAGCCGGAGCGGAAGCCCGGCGCGGCATGCGACTTCGAGATCGAGGAGACGACGATCACCCGGTCGGCGAGCGCGGGATCGTCGAAGAGCGAGGCGAAGGCCTTGTCGAAGATCAGCTCTTCATAGACTTCGTCGCAGACGATCCAGAGATCATGCTTGCGGCAGACCTCGCCGATCTCGGCGACTTCGCGCGGGCTGAGCACCGCGCCCGAGGGATTATGGGGATTGTTGAGCAGCAGCACGCGGGTGTTGGGGGTGATCGCCTTTTCGAGATCGGCGGCCTGGAGATGGAAGCGCTGCTCGGCGCGGAGCGGCACCGTGGCGAGACGCGCGCCGGTGGAGGCGACGACGCCTTCATAGGTAGCGTAGAGCGGATCGCCCGTCAGCACGACATCGCCCTTTTCGACGAGACCGAGCATGACGGTGAACAGCGCCGTCTGCGTGCCGGGGAAGCAGAGGACATTGGCGGAGGTGACGTCGTCGCGGCGCTTGCGGTATTTCTCGACCAGCGCGGCCACCACGGCGGGTTCGCCGCGGCCGTTGGAATAGCGGGTGCGGCCGGCATACATGGCGCGGGCGCATTCATCGAGCAGCGCGCGATCGGTCGAGACGTCGGGCTCGCCGATGGTCAGCTGAATCACGTCGACGCCGTCATGCGCCATCTGCCGGGCGGCGATGTGCAGCGCCCATTTGCCGGAGCCGAGCCCGTCGAGCCTTTCGGTGATGGAGGCGTAGCGCATGATGTCAGTCCTTTTTGAGAAAATGCGGATCTTCGATGGGCAGGGTCAGCCCGGTCAGGCGCTCGACGGCGAGGAGCGCGATGCGGCCCAGTTCGCCCTCGGCAAACATGTCGGCGGCCATGCAGCCTTCGAGCCAAAGGCCGTCGATGACGCCGTTGATGGCGATGGCCTGGGCGCGGCGATCCTCGGAGGTCGAGGCCTTGCCGGCGGCCTCCATGGCGTCCTTGACCAGGCTCTCGATCGTTTCGCGATAGGAGATGTAGCCCTCGCGATGAATGCCGGCCAGCGCCGGATCGACGCCGGTCTGGGCGATGAAGGTCGCCCAGAGCGCCAGCATGCGCTGGTCTATCACCGGCGGCTTGAAATTGGCGAGCACGAAGACGGAGAGACGCGCGAGCGGATCGCCCTGATGTTCGTCGGCCGAGCGCTGGGCGGTGTCGAACATGGTCACGACCACTTCGCGATAGGCGGCCTGGAAGAGATTGTCCTTGCCGGCGAAATAGTGCCGGATGAGGCCGGCGGTCACCCCGGCCCGATCGGCGATCTGGCGCACGGTCGCGCCCTGCAGGCCGAAATCGACGATGCAGTCGAGCGTGGCGGCGACCAAAGCCTGCCGCCGCGCATCCTCGCTTTCATGATGAAAGCTGCGTCGCGTCATCTCAGTCCCTTCTCAGGATCGGCCGGGTGAGGCAGGTCGGGCCGCCTTCGCAGGCGATGCAGAGCGCATCGGCCGCAAAAGTCTGGACCTCGCAGCCGGCGGCCTCCATGGCGGCCTTGGTCTTGGGGAAACCGTCGATCATGATCACCTTGTAGGGCGAGGTCGGCAGGACGTTGAGATTGAGGCCGTTGCTGTCGGCGAACTCTTCCGGCGGCGCGACGATCATTCGGATGCCGCGCTCCTTGAGAAGCAGATAGAAGCTCGCCGGTAGAAGCGGCGCATGCACGAGCGCGAGGTCCTCGGCGAGCGGCGAGATCACGCTCATCAGATGCAGGCAGGCCTCTTCGCCCTGCCAGAGCGGCAGGTCGAAGCCGAGAACGGTGACGCCGAGCGGCGCGAGAATCGTCTGAAGCTGGTCGATCCCGGCCTGATTGGAGCGAACGCCCCGGCCGATGCAGAGCGTCTGCTTGTCGAGCCAGACGCAATCGCCGCTTTCCACCGTGCCGGGCGCTTCCAGACGGCCGAGAATGGGGATACCGGCGGCGCGATAGGCGGCTTCATGCAGATACGCCTCCTGGCGGCGCAACGGCTTGCCCATGCGAAGGATTACCGCGCCCTGTTCGGTGACGAAAGACGGGTCCTGGGTGAACATCGAATCGGCGAGGCCGTCGCCCTCGTCTTCCAGCCAGAGGATTTCGGCGCCGGATTGTTCGACCAGCCGCGCGAAAGCCTGATATTGCTCGATCGCCTTGGGCGCATCGAAAGTGGGGCCGTAATGCCATTCCTGCGGATCCGCAGCGAGAAGACTCTTGCCCGGGCGTCGCATCAGAACGCGGGCGAGAGGGGTGGACATCGCCTGGGAACCATAGGCGCTCATGGAAAACTCCGAGATGGGGGACGTAAGCGGAATTGCTGCCCTGCAAGATAAATGGATTATACACTTGAATAATTGCAAAACAAGTGATTTACTTTTTCGAAAGGCCGGGCGGAGGCCAGTGACCGCACCGGCGAATGATAAGACTGGGGAACAAAAACATCACGAATGGGCGGTTGCACGCCTATGTTTGGCGGTATTTATGACAGAGACGGCGAAAGCCATCGAGGTTCACGATCTACACAAGAAATTCGGGCCGCTCGAAGTGCTCAAGGGTGTTTCGATCTCCGCTCAGCAGGGCGATGTGATCGCCATCATCGGCGGCAGCGGCTCCGGCAAATCGACCTTCCTGCGCTGCATCAACATGCTGGAATTGCCGAGCGCCGGCTCGATCCGCATTCACGGCGAGGAAATCGCGCTGAAACGCGACGGACAGGGAAATCTGCAGCCCGCCAATCGCAAGCAGGTGCAGCGGATACGCTCGCGGCTGGCCATGGTGTTCCAGAGCTTCAATCTCTGGCAGCATATGACGGTTTTACAGAACGTCATCGAAGTGCCCGTGCAAGTGCTCGGCCTCAAGCGCGACGAGGCGATCGCCAAAGCTGAAGCTATTCTGAAGCGGGTTGGCCTGTTCGAAAAACGCGACATCTATCCGGCTTTCATGTCGGGCGGCCAACAGCAGCGCGCGGCGATCGCCCGTGCGCTGGCCGTCGATCCGCTCGCCCTCCTGTTCGACGAACCGACCTCGGCGCTGGATCCGGAACTGGTGGGTGAAGTGCTCAGCGTCATCGGCGACCTAGCCAAGGAAAATCGCACCATGCTGCTCGTCACGCATGAGATGAATTTCGCCCGCAACGTGGCGAACCATGTCGTCTTCCTTCACAACGGGCTCATCGAGGAGCAGGGCCCGCCGGATCAGGTCTTCGGCGCGCCGAAATCGGACCGCCTCCGGAAATTCATCAGCTCCATCCACTGATCAACCAAAAACAGGGGAACCTCATGATCAAGGCATTGAAAACCGCAGCGCTGGCGCTCGCGGTGGTACTGGGCGGCGGAGCCGTCGCTTCGGCGGAAAGCGTCAAGATCGGCTTCATCACCGAGCCCTATCCGCCCTTCACCTCGATGGACGCTTCCGGCAAGTTCGTCGGTTGGGAAGTCGAGCTTCAGGAAGCCGTCTGCAAGCAAGCCAAGCTCGATTGCGTCATCACGCCGGTCTCCTGGGACGGCATCATCCCGGCGCTGACCTCCAAGAAGATCGATGTGATCATCGCCTCGATGTCGATCACCGGCGAACGCCTGAAGACCATCGACTTCACCGACAAATATTACAACACGCCCACCGGCGTCATCGGTCGCAAGGAAGACAGCTTCAAGCCGACCGCCGAAGGCCTTTCGGGCAAGATCATCGGCGTGCAGGTCTCGACCGTGCATGCGGACTATGTAAAGAAGCACTTCGCCTCGACCGCCGCCGAAATCAAGGAATACCAGACCCAGGACGAGGCCAACCAGGATCTCGCCGCCGGCCGCGTCGACGCCGTCCAAGCCGACGCCATCGCGCTCGACGCCTTCCTGAAATCCGAAGCCGGCGCCGCCTGCTGCGACTACAAGGGCGACGTTGCCGCCGACCTCGAAATCCTCGGCCCCGGCGTCGGCATGGGCGTCCGCAAGGAAGACACGGCGCTCAAGGACAAGCTGAACGCCGCCATCAAGGCGATCCGCGCCGACGGCACATACGAGACCTTCTCCAAGAAGTATTTCGACTTCAACATCTACGGCGATTGATCGTCATCGGCGCGGCGGCTGACCGTCGCGCCGCTTTTCCTCCCGGCGACGATTGCGATTTCGATGTTTGACGCGCTGATATCCCTTTCCAATCTCGGCATGCTGTCGCTGGAGCCGCCCGGCTGGGGCGGCGTGCTGCTCGACGGCTTTCTCGTCTCGATCCAAATCGCCATCGGCGGATTCGGGCTCGGCGTGCTGATCGGCGCGCTCGGCGCCTCCGGCAAGCTCTATGGCGGGCTCGTGACCCGGGACTTCTTGGAAGTCTACACCACGCTGGTGCGCGCCATTCCCGAACTCATCCTGATCCTGCTGCTCTATTACGCCGGCACGGATCTCGTGAACCAGGCGCTGACCGCCTTCGGCGGCAGCCCGATCGACATCAACGGGCTCGTCGCCGGCATCGTGGTGATCGGCTTCGTCCAGGGCGCATATTCCACGGAAGTCATTCGCGGGGCGATCAAATCCATTCCGCCGGGACAGATCGAAGCGGCGCGCGCCTATGGCATGGGGCCGCTGAAGATCTTCCGCCGCATCATCCTGCCGGCCATGCTGCCCTATGCGCTGCCGGGGCTCGGCAATCTCTGGATGATCGCCACCAAGGACACTGCTCTCCTCGCCGTGGTGGGCTTCACCGAACTCACGCTCGCCACAAGGCAGGCTGCCGGCGCCACCAAGGCCTATATGACCTTCTTCCTCGCGGCAGGCGCGCTTTATCTCACGCTCAGCATCGTCTCCAGCCTGATCATCCGGGCGCTCGACGCGCATTTCCGCCGCGGCATTGCGAGGCCGTCATGAGTACGGTCACACCCCTCGCAAAACCCGGCTTCTGGATGCCGCACCGCATGGTCATGGCGGCGCTGTTCATTGCGCTCATCGCATCGGCCGCGATGCTGATGCGTTGGGACTGGCTGCCGCGCTACATTCCGCTGCTCGGCCAGGGCATTCTGCGCACGCTCGCCATGCTGTTTTCCTCGGCGATTATAGGGTTCTTCTTCGCGATTTTTCTTGGGATCGCCCAGGTCGCGGGCCCTCTGCCGATCCGTTGGCTTGCCTCCGGCTTCTGCGGAGTCATTCGCGGCACGCCCCTGCTTCTCCAGCTCTGGCTCATCTACTACGGGCTCGGCTCCCTTTTCGCGCAATATCCGGAAATCCGCCAATCCTTCCTCTGGCCCTATCTCCGACAGGGCTGGCCTTACGGATTCACCGCGCTGATGATTTCATTCGCCGCCTATGAAGGCGAGGTGATGCGCGGGGCTTTCGCCGGCGTGCCCAAAGGCGAGATCGAAGCGGCCAAGGCCTATGGGATGAGCCCGTTCACGCTGTTTCGCCGCATCTGGCTGCCGCGCGCCGTACAGCGAGCGCTGCCGACGCTCTCGGGCGAAACGGTGTTGCAGCTGAAATCGACGCCGCTGGTGGCGACGATCACGGTGATCGATGTCTATGGCGTGATTTCGAAAGTGCGGCAGGAGACTTACCTCACCTATGAGCCGCTGCTGCTGCTCGCCGGGATCTATGTCTGCCTGACGGGATTGCTGGTGGTGACGTTCCGCTATCTCGAGAACAAGATCCCGGTCAAGGGCTGACCGCTGGCCAAGCACTGGCCACAAAGGTCATCTATCGAAACTCTTTAGGAAATAACCTCCCCCTCCCGGCAGAGCCGGAAGGGGGAGTTCGGGCTTTCGCCGAGTGGGCGTCTCGACCCTCCGAACCCCGCATCGGAGGGGAGACGCACCGACTGCCAAGCCATCGGCGAAAGCCTTGACCGAATGGGTCAGGTAGGGGACGCCGCGATCGGGCGTCCCGTGCTTTTGTTGTCAGGCCGTCTTTTCCTGCGACGGCATCGGCTTCAGGATGCTCATCAGCGCGCCATAGGGCAGAAGCATGAAAAGCGCGACCAGCATCTTCACCGTGAGGTCGCCCAGCGCCCAGGAAATCCAACGCGGCGCCTCCATCGTCATCACGCCGAAGATCGGGGAGACGCCGAGGGCGAAGTCGTCATTGGGGCCGAGGAAGGAGAAAAAGGCCGCAAAGGACAGGCTGAAGAACAGGGCCGTGTCGAGCACCGAGCCGAACAGCGACGCCATCAGCGGCGCGCGCCACCAGGACATGCGGCGAAGCCGGTTGAACACGCTGATATCCAGCATCTGGCCGCAGAAGAAGGCCACGCCGGAGGCGATGGCGATGCGCGGCGCAGAGAACCACCAGGACAAAGTGACGCCGACCACGAAACCGGCGATGACCACCACACGGGCGTATTTCGGCCCGAACTGGCGATTGGTCAGATCGGTAATGAGGAAAGCCACCGGATAGGTGAAGGCGCCCCAGGTCAGCAGGTCGGCGAGGTTTACGCCGAACAGCGTCCCAGCCAGCGGATACTGGACGAGGATGTTGGAGGCGACGACCACGAGGGTCATCAGAATGACATAGACAGACGTATAGCGTTGAGCCTGCATTTTTTTATCCTGGGTGATGCCACCAGTTGGAGGACGGATCTGGATCGATAAAGCACAAAGAGAAAAGGCCTGAACGACGCCGTTCAAGCCCTCATCTCATGCATGCGCAGCCTGAAATCAGGCGGCAGCCTTCTTGGCGATCTGGCGCTTCAGCAGGCGGGCGCGAACGGACAGTTCGCCTTCGTCGGCCTTGGCGAGAAACGCATCGAGACCACCGCGATGTTCGACCGAGCGGAGAGCCGCGGCGGACACGCGAAGACGGAAACGCTGGCCGAGCGCGTCGGAAATCAGCGTGACGCTGCACAGGTTCGGCAGGAACCGGCGCTTGGTCTTGTTGTTCGCATGGCTAACATTGTTTCCCGACTGGACGGCCTTGCCGGTCAATTCGCAACAACGGGACATGATATCACCTATTCTTTTTCGAGCCCTACGACATGACTTTCCGGCCCGATAGTCGGGCCCGCGCGCCGCCGGCCTGTTTTGGAAGTTGCGGTTCCATAGAGAGATGGCGCGGCCCTGTCAAGCCAAAGCGAGTGAAAGAGGCAAAAATCTCGACTCGCGGGACCCGAAACCCTGCTCACTGAACAGCGTAGAAAAACCACATTGACCGCCTAACCGGTCTCGCAAATGATCGTGACCGCCATGCAGAATCGCTTTTTCCGTCTCTTCGTCTCCGCCTTGATCGTCGCGGGCGCATCCGTCGCGCGCGCAGAAGATCCCGTCAACACGGCCGAATTCAGCATCGCGCTCTCCGGCCTGCCGATCGCGAGGGCCGAATTCATCACGACGCTGCGCGACAAGCGCTACGAAGTATCCGCCACGCTCAGAACCACCGGGCTCGCCCGCTTCATCACCAACACCAGAGCCAGGATCAAGGTCGACGGCCTTGCGGGTCGCAAGAGCTGGCGGCCGCGCGACTTCTCCTTCCACTACGATTACGGCCGCCGGTCGCGATCCTTCCAGACCCGCTTTCTGCATGATCAGGTGACCTCGTCCACGATCACGCCCAAACCCGACTACAGCAAACGCAAGAATTGGGTGCCGACCCGGCCGGAAGATCTTCGCAACGTCACCGACCCCGTGACCGCCCTCATCGTTCCCGCGGCGAGCGAGCCCTGCCGCGCCATGGTCGGCGTGTTCGACGGGGAGGCGCGAATGAATTTGCGCCTTTCCCCAAAGCGGACCGACAGGTTCAAAGCGGCCGGTTACGACGGCGAGGTGACGGTCTGCTCGATCCGCTACGAGCCGGTGTCGGGCCATCGCCGCAAGAGCAAGGACATCGATTACATCAAGCAGCTCGCCAATATCGAAATCTGGTTTGCGAAGTCGGCCAAGCTCGATGTATATGCGCCTGTCTATCTCGCCGTGCCAACGAAATATGGGGTGATCAGCATCACCGCCACGCGTTTCGAAGGATAGCGGCCGCTTTCGGGGGCTTTGAATGACTCGCGCCACGCTGATCGGTTTTTCGGCCATCCTGATGTGGTCGCTGCTGGCGTTGATGACCGCCGCCTCCGGCAAGATGCCGCCGTTCCAGATGAACGCCGTCTGCTTCGCCATCGGCGCCCTGCCCGGTCTGCTGCTGTTCGCGGTCAAGCCGGAGCGGATGAAACTGCTGCGCCAACCCGCGCCTGTCTGGATCCTCGGCATTGTCGGGCTGTTCGGCTATCACTTTCTCTACTTCACCGCGCTGCGCAACGCGCCGGCCGCCGACGCCAGCATGATCGCCTATCTCTGGCCGCTGTTCATCGTGCTCGGCTCGGCCATGCTGCCGGGCGAGAAACTGAAGGCGGTCCATATTCTCGGCGCGCTGGCGGGGCTGGCGGGCGCGGGTCTGATCGTCTCGGCGCGCTCCACGGAAGGGGCGTCCGCCTTCAGCGAAGTGCAGTTGATGATCGGCTATGGCGCGGCCCTCGCCTGCGCCTTTTTCTGGTCGGGCTATTCGCTGATCAGCCGCAAATTCGGCTCGGCACCGACCGATGTCGTGACAGGCTTCTGCCTGGCGACGTCGCTGTTGTCGCTCGTCTGCCATCTGGCGCTCGAGACGACGGTCTGGCCGGACACGGCGACGGAATGGCTGGCGATCGCAGGTCTCGGGCTGCTGCCCGTGGGCGCCGCCTTCTATACCTGGGATTACGGGGTGAAGAAGGGCAATATCCAAATCCTCGGCGTCGCCAGCTATTCGGCGCCGGTGCTCTCGACGCTGGTGCTGATCGTCGCGGGCTTCACCGAACCGTCCTGGCGCATCCTGCTGGCCTGCCTGCTGGTCACAGGCGGGGCTCTGATCGCGGTCTCGGGATCGCTGTTTTCCAAGAAGCAACCGGCCTAGACATGACGCCGGTCTTCCGCTTCGCGCCCAGTCCGAACGGAGAACTTCATCTCGGCCATGCGCTGTCGGCGATCCTCAATCACGACATGGCCCGCGAGACGAATGGCCGCTTCCTGCTGCGCATCGAAGATATCGACCCCCAGCGCTGCCGGCCGGAATTCGAGACGCTGATTTTCGAGGATCTTCGCTGGCTGGGGTTGGACTGGGAAGAGCCCGTGCGCCGACAATCCGAGCATGTCGACGTCTATCGCGATGCTTTGGAGAGGCTGCGCGGCATGGGCGTCGTCTATCCCGCCTTCCTGTCCCGCGCCGAGGTCAAGCGCCGGGTGGCGGACAGGGAGGCGCAGGGCGGCGACTGGCCGCGCGATCCCGACGGCACGCCGCTCTACCCCACCGAAGAGCGCGATCTGGACCCGGCCGTCGCGGCGGCGCGAATCGAAGCGGGCGAGCGGCATCTCTGGCGTCTCGACATGGAACGGGCGCTTGCGCGTCTCGGGTCAGAAAAGCTGGCTTGGCTGGAAACGGGGGCAGCCGCGCCCGAACACATCCCCGCCGATCCCTCTCTCTGGGGAGACGTGGCGCTGTGGCGCTGGGACGCGCCGTCGAGCTATCATCTCTCAGTGGTGGTGGACGACGCGCTGCAGGGCGTGACGCATGTGGTGCGCGGGCGTGATCTCTATTGGTCGACACCGGTTCACAGGCTGCTGCAACGCCTCCTCGATCTGCCCGCGCCGACCTATCTGCATCATCGGCTGCTCACCGACGAGAGCGGCCAGAAACTATCGAAGAGCCTGCAATCGACCGGGCTACGTGCGCTCGGGCAGGCGGGCGGGACGCCCTCAGACATCCGCCGCCGGATCGGGCTCTGAAGTGGGAGAACCGCTGATGCTGCGTTTGATCAGCCGGCGGACGCGATATTTCATCAGCGCCGCGTTGATCTCCGCGCCCAGCATCAGGATCACGCCGAGCATATAGAGAAAAACCAGCGCGATCATGATCGAGGCCAGGCCGGCATAGGTGGCGGCGTAATTGGCGAAGGTGGAGAGATAGTAGCCGAACACCTGGGCGGCCGCATACCAGGCGATGATGGTCAACACGATGCCCGGCAGCACGTCGAGGAAACTGCGCTTGCCGGCCGGCAGGAAGAGATGGGCGACGAAGAGCACGATCAGTATGGTGGCGAGCGCGCCCCAGACGCTCCAATTGTCGATCAGCGTCATCAGATCCGAGGCGATGGGAATGAAGCGGCCGGCGAAATGCACGGCGAGCGGCGCCGCCACCAGAAAGGCCGACAGCAGAACGAGCGCCATCACCGCCGCCAGCACATAACCCAGACTGATCATGCGGGTGATGTACCAGCGACGGGGATCATAGACGCGATAGGCGCGGTTCATGGAGATGCGCAGCGCCTCGACGCCGTTGGAGGCGAAGTAGAAGGCGGCAAGAACAGAGATGGTCAACAGCCCGCCGCGCGGGATGGTCAGCACCTGCACGACTTCCTTGGAAATCGGCTCGGCGATCAGAGCCGGCAGATTGTCGAAGATCAGATGCACGGCGGTTTCGGAAAATTCGTCCGCCCCCAGAAAAGATGCGAGCGTCGCCCCGAAAATCAGAAACGGGAAAATCGCGAGCAGCGCCGACAGGGCCACGTGACTGGCCATGGCCCAGCCGTCATCCTCGCTGAAATGCCAGAAGGCGTCGAACCCTACTTTCCAGGCCAGTCTTACGGCTGCCGGCATTCGATCTCCACGTCTTTTCTCCCGGGCGTAAAGCGAATATGGGAAGGCGAGGCTCCTTTGTACAGGAAAAGCGTCGAAATGACTGAAAAGCCTAGCATCATCGTCACGGGCGCCTCGAGCGGCATCGGCGCCTATTGCGCCCGCGCCCTGAAAACCGAGGGATGGCGGGTCTTTGCGACCGTCCGGAAAGAAGAAGATCGCACGAGTCTCGAGGCCGATGGCGTCGAGACCTTCCTGATGGATTACACGCAAGTCGACACGATCGACGCTCTGGTGGGCGATGTGCTGGCGCGAACCGGTGGAACGCTGGATGCGCTGTTCAACAACGGCGCCTATGGTCAACCGGGCGCGGTCGAGGATTTGACCACCGAGGTGCTGAGACGACAATTTGACTCGAATTTTTTCGGCTGGCACGAACTGACGCGTCGCGTGATCCCGGTCATGCGCCGCCAAGGCCACGGCCGCATCGTGCAATGCTCCTCGATTCTCGGCCTGGTCCCCTATCCCTGGCGCGGAGCCTACAATGCCTCCAAGCACGCGTTGGAAGCACTGTCGCTGACCATGGCGATGGAGCTTTACGGCTCCGGCATCCATGTTTCGCTTCTGGAACCCGGCCCGATCGAATCACGTTTCACGGCCAATGCGCTTGCTCATGTCGAGGCCAATATTGATCTCCAAGGGTCCGTTCATCGTAAGGAATACGAGAGGCAGTTGGCCCGTCTGAGAGGCGAGCGAACCGGCATGAAGGGTAAGCTCGGCCCCGACGCCGTCTATCGGGATCTGCGCCACGCCTTGACGTCGCCGCGGCCGAAGCCGCATTATGTCATCACACGACCGGCCAGGCAGGGCGTTCTGCTGAAACGGCTTCTGCCGGCGGGGCTGTTTTACAAACTGCTGGCCCGGCTGGGTTGAGATTGGATTTTTCGATGGGCACAGTCACCTATTTCGCCGCCATCGTCGTCATGTTCCTCGTTGTCGTCGTGCTCGGGCGCGGCCTCTACAACATGATGGTGGGCGGCAACGGCAACACCTCCAACAAGCTGATGCAGTTGCGCATCGTGCTGCAGGCGATCGCAGTGGCGCTGATCATGCTGACGCTGTGGCTGACCGGTGGCGGTCGCTCCTTATATGGTGAAGCTCAACAAGATCTATACCCGCACCGGCGACGACGGCACGACGGGGCTGGCCATCGGCCCGCGGCGGCTGAAATCCGACCTGCGCATCGAGGCCTTCGGCGCGATCGACGAGACCAATTCCGCCATTGGGCTGGCCATTCTTCATTGCGCTGAACGCGTCGAACTGGCAGCCGCGCTCCGCCGCATCCAGAACGACCTCTTCGATCTCGGCGCGGACCTCGCTACGCCCGAGACCGGCGAACCGCTGGCCTGGGAGCCGCTGCGCATCCTGCCTGCCCAGGTCGCTTGGCTCGAAGGCGAAATCGATCGGCTCAATGACGGGCTGGCGCCGCTCAACTCCTTCATCCTGCCGGGCGGATCGGCGCTGTCGGCCCATCTGCACATGGCCCGCACCATCGCGCGCCGGGCCGAGCGGGTGATGGTGGCGTTGCGCGACGGCCAGCAGGAGATCGTTAATGCGGAAGCGCTGAAATATGCGAACCGACTGTCGGATTACCTGTTCGTGGCCTCCCGTCACGCCAATCAGCACGGGCGCGACGATATTCTCTGGGTTCCCGGCAAGAACAGGTAAGGGCTGATCAGGCGCATGTTCGTTCCCATCTATGACGTCAATGCGCTCAAACATATCCGCCTGCAATATGTGACGCTTGCCCTGATCGCGCTCAACACCATCATGTGGCTCGCGACCGGATTTCTGGCGACCGAGGATTTTGCGGCGGAGGCTTCGCTCGGCCTCGGCTTCATCCCGGCTCTCATCCATGACTATGCGGTGCTCGACGCAGACCTCAAGATCGCGCCCGAGGGCGCGACCTACATAACCTATGCCTTCCTGCATGGCTCCTTCATGCATCTGGCCAGCAATATGCTGTTTCTCTGGGTGTTCGGCGACAATGTCGAGGACGCCATGGGGCATGTGCGCTTCATCCTCTTCTATCTGCTGTGCGCCGCCGCCGGCGCCTGGCTGCACGGCATGGTGCTGCCGCAATCCGACGGGCCGCTGATCGGCGCCTCCGGGGCGATCTCGGGCGTCGTCGCGTCCTATTTCTTCCTGCATCCGCGCGTCCGGGTCTGGGTGCTGATTCTCTGGCGTTTTCCGCTGCCGCTGCCGGCCTTCATTCCGCTGATCTTCTGGATCGGCCAGCAATTCTACATGCTTCTGGTCGATGCCGACGGATCGGTGTCCTGGGCGGCCCATGTCGGCGGCATCATCGCCGGCATCGTGCTGACGCCTTTGCTCAAGCGGCGGGAAACACCGCTTTTGGACAGGCAGATCGTCAAGCCCGCCGGCGTGGAACTCGCGACTGACGAAAAAACGCCGCCGGGCGACGACGCGCCGCGCTGGGGTCGCGGATAAAATCGATTTGGTCCCGAGATCGCGCTGTTGACGCTCCTGCAGGCCGCCTATATTCCCATTGCGACATCTGTTTCGGACGGCTCGCCAGCCTCTTCCGCCTCGCGAATGGCAGAATCGTGCTGGAAACTGACGCCGATAGACAAATGAACCGAGCGAAGATGGCGCATTTTCGCCAGCAGAGCTGAATAGGAAGGGAACCCATGAAAATCCTCGTGACCGTCAAGCGCGTGGTCGATTACAACGTCAAGATCCGGGTGAAAGCCGATGGTTCGGGCGTCGAACTCGCCAATGTGAAGATGTCGATGAATCCCTTCGACGAAATCTCCGTCGAGGAAGCGCTGCGTCTCAAGGAAGCCGGCAAGGCGAGCGAAGTCGTCGTCGTCTCCGTGGGTCCGGCCAAGGCCGAGGAAACCCTGCGCACGGCGCTGGCCATGGGCGCGGACCGCGCAATCCTCGTCGAGACCGACGCGGAAACCGAGCCGCTGGCCGTCGCCAAGATCGTCAAGGGCGTGGCGGAAGCCGAACAGCCGGGTCTGGTGATCGTCGGCAAGCAGGCGATCGACGACGATTCCAACCAGACCGGCCAGATGCTGTCGGCGCTGCTCGGCTGGCCGCAGGCGACTTTCGCCTCCAAGGTCGAAATCAAGGACGGCTCCGCCGACATCACCCGTGAAGTCGACGGCGGCCTGCAGACCATCAATGTCAAGCTGCCGGCCGTGGTGACCTCGGATCTCCGCCTCAACGAGCCGCGCTACGCCTCGCTGCCCAACATCATGAAGGCCAAGAAGAAGCCGCTCGACAAGAAGAGCCCGGCCGACTTCGGCGTCGACATCGCGCCGCGCCTGAAGGTCGTCAAGACCGAAGAGCCGGGCGGCCGCAAGGCGGGCGTCAAGGTCAAGACCGTCGCCGAGCTGGTCGAAAAGCTCAAGACCGAAGCCGGCGTTCTCTAATTCCAGGAAAGGGACAAGACAGATGGCAATCCTTCTTCTCGCCGATCACGACAATTCCACCCTTTCCGACCAGACCGCCAAGGCGCTGACCGCGGCCGCCCAGATCGGCGGCGACGTGCATGTGCTGGTCGCCGGCAAGGGTGTTTCCTCCGTGGCCGAACAGGCCGCCAAGCTGGCCGGCGTCGCCAAGGTGCTGACCGCCGACGGCGACGACTACGCCCATCAGCTGGCCGAGCCGCTGGCCGCGCTGATCGTGTCGCTGGCTCCTGCCTATGACGTGATCCTGTCGGCCGCCACCGCGACCGGCAAGAACGTCTCGCCGCGCGTGGCCGCGCTTCTCGACGTCGCCCAGGTGTCGGAAATCATCGAAGTGGTTTCCGCAGACACGTTCAAGCGCCCGATCTATGCCGGCAACGCCATTCAGACCGTGCAGTCCACCGACGCTAAAAAGTGATCACCGTCCGCACCGCGGGCTTCGCCGCAGCTTCCGAAGGCGGCTCCGCCGCGGTCGAAGCGGTGGCCGGCGCCGGCAATCCCGGTATCTCCAGCCACGTCGCCGACGCGCTGTCGTCGTCGGACCGTCCGGAGCTCACCTCGGCCAAGATCATCGTGTCGGGCGGCCGCGCCGTCGGTTCTGCCGAGAAGTTCCGGGAAGTCATCCTGCCCGTGGCCGACAAGCTCGGCGCGGCCGTCGGCGCGTCGCGCGCCGCCGTGGACGCCGGCTACGCGCCGAACGACTGGCAGGTCGGCCAGACCGGCAAGGTCGTGGCTCCGCAGCTCTACATCGCCTGCGGCATTTCCGGCGCCATCCAGCATCTCGCCGGCATGAAGGACTCCAAGATCATCGTCGCGATCAACAAGGACGAGGAAGCGCCGATCTTCCAGGTTGCCGACTATGGCTTGGTCGGCGACATCTTCGAGATCCTGCCGGAACTCGAAAAGGCGCTCTGATCGCCGCGACCCGCTTCTTCGCACCTGCAAAAAACGCTGGCGCGGGGAGCATAAGGGAAGTATCAAAATGGCCGGGCTTGCGAAAGCAGCGCCGGCCATTATGATGTTTGAGGGCCGCGTGTCCCAGGGATAGACAAGACTTCATAAAAAGCGGAAACGGACAGGACAATGGGCAGTGAAATCAAGTCTGTAGGCGTCATCGGGGCTGGCCAGATGGGCTGCGGCATCGCGCAGGTGTCGGCAGCTTCCGGCTACCAGGTGCAGATCTACGACCTGTCGCCCGACCGCATCGAGGCGGGCCTGGCCACCATCAACGGCAATCTGGCGCGCCAGGTGGCCAATGGCAAGATGAGCGAGGAGCAGCGCAAGGCGGCGCTTTCTCGCATTTCCGGCTCCGCCGACCTCAACGATCTGGCCTCGGCCGATATCGTCATCGAGGCGGCGACGGAAGACGAAGCCGTCAAGCGCAAGATCTATTCCTCGGTCTGTCCGGTTCTGAAGCCGGACGCCATTCTCGCCACCAACACCTCGTCGCTGTCGATCACCCGCCTCGCCTCGGCGTCGGACCGGCCGGAAAAATTCATGGGCATTCATTTCATGAACCCGGTGCCGGTGATGAAGCTGGTGGAGCTGGTGCGCGGCATCGCCACGGACGAGGCGACGTTCAAATCCGCCCGCGCCTTCGTGACCACGCTCGAGAAGGAAATCACCGTCGCCGAGGATTTCCCGGCCTTCATCGTCAATCGCATCCTGCTGCCGATGATCAACGAGGCGATCTACACGCTCTATGAAGGCGTCGGCTCGGTGGACGCCATCGACACCGCAATGAAGCTGGGCGCCAACCATCCGATGGGTCCGCTGCAGCTCGCCGATTTCATCGGCCTCGATACATGTCTCTCGATCATGCAGGTTCTGCATGACGGCCTGGCCGACAGCAAATACCGCCCCTGCCCGCTCCTGGTGAAATATGTCGAGGCCGGCTGGCTGGGTCGTAAGTCAGGCCGCGGCTTCTACGATTATCGCGGCGAGGTTCCGGTTCCGACGCGCTGAGCCGGCGTCTCGGGCATCTCCGAACGGTCGGCGTCCGCCGGCCGTTTTTTGTTGCGCCGGTTCATAAAATCATACAATTTCCCGCCCCACGGGAATGGGTAAGGGGAGACATATGGCCAAGGTGGAAGATTTCGGCGTCGACGCGCAGGGCGCGACGGTAAAGCGCATCACGCTCACCGGCGGCGGCCTGACGGCCAAGGTGCTGACCTGGGGCGCGGTCATCCAGGATCTCCGGCTCGACGGGCATGCACCGCCGCTGGCGCTCGGCTTCGAGACGATGGAGCCCTACCTCACGCATTCGCCGTTTTTCGGCGCCACGCCCGGCCGCAACGCCAATCGCATCGCCAAGGGTCGCTTCACTCTCGATGGCCGCGATTACCAGCTCGAACGCAATGAGCGGGGCGTCACCCACCTGCATGGCGGCTCCGACAGTCTCGCCGTCAGCAACTGGACGCTCGACGAGGCCGGCGACGATTTCGTGCGCCTCTCGATCGTCGATCCGGACGGGCGCGCAGGTTATCCCGGCAATTGCAGCGTCACATGCACCTACACGCTGTCAGGTGGCGGCGTTCTCAATGTCCTCTATGAGAGCCGGACGGACAAAGCCACAATCGCCAATGTCTGCCAGCACAGCTATTTCAATCTCGACGGCCTGCCGACGACCGCCGAGCACGAGCTGACGATCGGGGCCGACGCCTATCTGCCGACCGATGACGAGCAGATTCCCGCCGGCGGTCCGCGAGACGTGACGGGAACCCTGTTCGATTTCCGCGAGACGGCGTCGGTCGTGCGGCATGACGCGGATGGAGCCCAGCTCTTGCTGGACCATAATTTCTGCCTGTCTCCCGAGCGGACCGACAAGCGACACGTGGCGCGCCTGTCCAGCAAGGTGTCGGGCGTCGTCATGGATGTGCTGACCACCGAGCCGGGCGTTCAGGTCTATGCCGGCTTCAAGATGGATGTGCAGGTCCCGGGCCTCGAAGGCCGTCGCTACGGTCCTTTCGGCGGAATGTGCCTGGAGACGCAGATCTGGCCCGACGCCATCAACCAGGCCGGCTTCCCGAACGCGGTGTTGCGTCCGGGCGAGGTGTTGCGGCAAGAGACCGACTACGTGTTCTCGCGCGCGCTGATACACACATAAATTCCCATGGGATGATGGAACAGGAAGGCTCCCCGGCAGTTTAGCAGAGGGAGTTTTTCGGGAACATCGCCATGACCACACCGCTTGCCTTGGACGGCTGCGCCGTCCTCGTCGTCGAGGACAATTATTTCGTCGCAGTGGATACGCAGCGCGCGCTGATCACGGCGGGCGCTGTCGTGTTCGGTCCGGCCGCCAACGAGCAGGACGCGATGCGGATACTGCATACGGTGTCGCCGACCTTCGCGGTGGTCGACGTCAATCTCGGCCAGGGCCCCTCCTTCCAGGTCGCGGAAGCGCTGGCGGATCGCGGCGTGCCCTTCATCTTCGTCACCGGCTATTCCGATCTCGAAGCGCCCGACCGGTTCAAGGATATCATCCGCATCGAAAAGCCTGCGCCGATGGAGAATATCGTCAGCGAGCTCCAGCGGATGAAGCAGGATATCCTGGCGCGCCCGAGCTGATCATCCGTTTATGGCGGGCACTTTCATGGCATAACAGCGCACGAGTTCCGAGACCGCGGGATCGAGATCCTGCGGACTCCATCTGCTGCTGCGAGGCCGGCTTCGATGAGGCGGGCTCTGATCGGCTGAAGATCGAGAAAGGCCGTATCGGCCTCCCGCACCAGATCGAGAAACAGCACTTCCAGCGCTTCCTGACAATCGAGATCGCGATCCTTGTAAACACCATCAGCGCGCGGCGGACGTATCATCCGGTCTCCCCTTCCTTGCGCATGGACACGGGCCGCCAGAGTGCGACCATAACGGGAAACGCATCACCCGAGCATAGGTTCCGCGCTGTCTTCAATTTTTCTAATTTAGATTGCAAACTGGCGAAGTGTCCAGAAATTTAGTGGTGGAGCCAGGGAGGATCGAACTCCCGACCTCTACATTGCGAACGTAGCGCTCTCCCAGCTGAGCTATGACCCCACAGCGCCGGTTTGCATCGGCGCGTCCACGTCATAGCAATGCGTCGCGCGAACTTCAACGATTTTCCGCGGTCTTTTAACCGCCCTGGACGCAAATCGCTTTCCCCGCGCGCGACAAATTGACTGGGCGTGGATTTGCGATAAGCAGGAGCCAGAGGTTTCAACAGAGGAGCGCATCGTGGCGGCGGCATTTGGAACATCGGGGCTCAGGGGCCCTGCGGTCGATTTTACTCCCGAGCTCTGCACCGCCTATATCTCGGCTTTCCTTGAACATGTGGACGCGACGACGTCCGACAAGACGGCCTACGTGGCCGCCGATCTGCGCGAATCGAGCCCGCGCATCGCCGGCCAGTGCCTCGCCGCCATCAAGGCCATGGGCTGGACCGCCGTCTGGGCCGGCAATGTGCCGACCCCGGCTGTCGCCGCCTACGCCATGGCGCGGAGGGCCCCGGCGATCATGATCACCGGCAGCCATATTCCCGAAGCCTATAACGGCATCAAATTCTACCGACCCGACGGCGAATTCCTGAAAGAGGACGAGGCGCCGGTGCGCATGCGCGCCGAAGCGATCATGGCCGAGGGTCGCCCGGTCGAGCCTGTGACGCCGGGCGCGGCGCTCGCGCGGCGGTGGCTGAAGACTACATTACGCGCTATGCAGCATCCTTCGGCGCCGGGGCGCTGACCGGCCTCAAGATCGGCGTGGACCTGCATTCGGCCGTCGGCCGCGATCTGACGGTGGCGATCCTCGAACAATTGGGCGCTGAGGTTCACGCCTTCCGGCGCATGGATCGCTTCGTCGCGGTCGACACCGAGGCGCTCGATCCCGAGGACGTGGCGCGGGCGCGGGCAGTCATCGCGGAACAGGGCCTCGACGGCGTGATTTCCACCGATGGCGACGGCGACCGGCCGTTGGTGATCGACGACGAGGGACGTCAGATCAATGGCGACGTGCTGGGCGTGCTGACCGCCAAGCTGATCAAGGCGAAGACGGTGGTGACGCCACTCTCCTCGACCAGCGCGGTCGAGCAATCGAACTGGTTCGAGACGGTCGACCGCACCCGCATCGGCTCGCCTTTCGTCGTGGCCGGCATGGCCAACGCGACCAGCCATCCCGTCGTGGGCTTCGAGGCCAATGGCGGATTCCTTCTGGGCGACGACGTGACGCTTCAGGGCGGCGTGCTTGGCAAGCTGCCGACGCGCGACGCGATCCTGCCGGCCGTCGCAGCTTTGGTGCTCGCCAAGAGCGAGGGCCGAAACCTGTCGGCGCTGGCCGCGACGCTGCCGCCGCGCTTCATGAAGGCGGACCGGGTGAAGGAGGTCGCGCCCGACAAGGGCAAGGCGTTCCTGACATCCGTGGAGACTTCGGCGGACTTCCGTGCGGGCTTCGACGCCCGCATCGCGGCTCCCACGGAGGTCTCGACGCTGGACGGCGTCCGGATGGCGTTCGAGAATGGCGACACCGTCCATTTTCGCCAGTCCGGCAATGCGCCGGAGATGCGCATCTATGTCGAAACGGGTTCCGCCGAGGCGACGGACAGGCTGCTGTCCGAACTGCTCGCCCGGCTGAAGGAGCAGTTCTGAGATGGCGCTCGAAATCCGCAATGCGACGGCTGAGGATTTTGACGGCTGGGTGCCGCTCTGGCAGGGTTATCTGACCTTCTACAAGACCAGCCTGACGGACGAGGTGACGCAGGCGACCTGGGCGCGGATTCTCGATCCGATGAACCTGCTGACCGCCCGGCTGGCGGTGAAGGACGGCGTCGTGCTTGGCTTTGCCCATCACCATACGCATCTGACCACCTGGGATGTCAGGCCGACCTGCTATCTCGAAGACCTGTTCGTGAGCCCGGAGGCGCGGGGCCTGGGCGTCGGCAAGGCGCTGCTCGACGATCTCGTGGCGCTCGGCAAGGAGAAGGACTGGGTGTCGGTCTACTGGATCACGGCTGAGGACAATGTCACGGCCCAGAAGCTCTATGACAGCTACAACAAGCGCGACGCCTTCTACCGCTATTCCGTCACGCTGTAGTTTCCGGTTTTTCCGGCAGCCGCCAGTCGATTGCGCCCAGGCCCTTCTCTTCGAGAAAGGCGTTGGCGCGGGAGAAATGCTTGCTGCCGAAAAAGCCGTTATGGGCAGACAGCGGCGAGGGATGCGGCGCCTTCAGCACCAGATGCCGGGACTGATCGACAAAGGCCGCCTTGCGCTGGGCATAGGCGCCCCAGAGCATGAAGACCACGGGCGTCTCCTGCTCGTTGACCTGGGCGATGACGGCGTCGGTGAATTTCTCCCAGCCCTTGCCCTGATGCGAGGCGGCGAGCGAGCGTTCGACCGTCAGCACCGAATTCAACAGCAGCACACCCTGGCGCGCCCAATGCTCCAGATAGCCGTGGCGGGCCGGCGGAATGCCGAGATCGCTCTGCATTTCCTTGTAGATATTGACGAGAGAGGGCGGAATGCGGACATCCGGACGCACGGAGAAGCACAGGCCATGCGCCTGGCCATCGCCGTGATAGGGGTCCTGGCCCAGAATCACCACCTTCACCTGGCCGAGCGGCGTCAGATCCAGCGCGCGGAAATACTCCGCGCCTTTGGGGAAGATGGTCTTGCCCGCGCTCTTCTCCTCCTGCAGGAAGGCCTTGAGACTGGCCATATAGGGGCTGGAAAACTCTCCCGCCAAGGCGGCGCGCCAGCTGTCTTCGAGCTTGATGCCGGTGTCGTTCATCATCCACTCCCTTTGCCCTGATGGAAGCCGCAAGCGGCCGTCGCATTCAAGCCTCTGACGGTCTTATGCACAGACCGGTTCCATTTCCGCCTCGATCCTGACGCGCCTGCGCAGGCCCGTGACGCAAAACTGGTCTATAAAGGCGCGAACAGCCGTG
Organism: Rhizobium sp. G21; assembly: GCF_014158035.1. Classification (GTDB taxonomy): domain Bacteria; phylum Pseudomonadota; class Alphaproteobacteria; order Rhizobiales; family Rhizobiaceae; genus Rhizobium_E. The sequence continues at coordinate 2,285,756 of NZ_JACFXW010000001.1, forward strand.
AGGGAACGCCATGAAAGTTACGGACGTCAAGACTTGGGTCGTGGGCAATCCGCCGCCGGGCGCGGGCGGACGCTATTTCATCTTCGTCAAGCTCGTCACCGACGGCAATGTCGTCGGCTATGGCGAGGCCTATAACGCCAATTTCGATCCGCATCTGACGGCGAAGCTGATCGAGGATGTCGCCGCCCGCTATCTCGTCGGCCGCGATCCGCATGATATCGAGACCTTCTTCCGCAACGCCTATTCCTCCGGCTTCTCGCAGCGGCCCGATCTCAGCATGATGGGCTGCGTCTCGGCGCTGGAAATGGCCTGCTGGGACATTATCGGCAAGGAAGCCGGCAAGCCGGTGCACAAGCTGCTGGGCGGCCGGGTGCATGAACGCATCCGCACCTATACCTATCTCTACCCGAAATCCGGCTCGGTCGTGCCGGCCGAGATCGAGGGCAAGAATGTCTATAACGATCCGGATATCGCCGCCGCCACCGCGCTGGAATATGTGAAGGAAGGCTTCACGGCGCTGAAATTCGATCCCGCCGGCCCCTATACGATCTATGACGGTCACCAGCCGCGGCTTGTCGACATCGACCTGTCCGAACGCATGGTGAAAGCCGTGCGCGAAGCGGTTGGCGTGAAAGCCGACATCCTGTTCGGCACGCATGGCCAGTTCACGGCCTCGGGCGCGCTGCGCATGGCCCGGGCTCTCGAAAAATATGACCCGCTGTGGTTCGAGGAGCCGGTGCCGCCTGACATGCCTGAAGTCATGGCGCAGGTGGCGCGCGGCACCTCTATTCCCGTGGCGACCGGCGAACGGCTGACGACGAAATGGGAATTCGCCCGCGTGATCGAACACCGGGCCGCCTCCATCCTGCAGCCCAATCTCGGCCGCTCCGGCGGCATTCTCGAAACCAAGAAGATCGCGGCGATGGCCGAGGCCTATCATATTCAGGTGGCTCCGCATTGCTATTGCGGCCCGATCGTCGCGGCCGCCAATATTCAGCTCGCACTGACGCTGCCGAATTTCCTGATCCTCGAAGCGATCAAGACCTTCGACGGCTTCCACGAGACGCTGCTCAAGAAGAAGATCGTGGTCGAGGAGGGCTATGTCATCCCCTCCAGCGAACCAGGTCTCGGCGTAGAGCTCGATGAAGCGGTCTGCGACGCCCATCCCTGGAGCGGCGCTCTGCTGCATCTCGGCATGGTTGGAACCTCGATCGATCTTTGCTGATTGAGCCGCTTGCGGATCGACGGCCCCGGGATTAGACCGGTCCCAAAAGGGACCCGATATGACCGAGCCGACGATCCGCACCGCCACCGCAACAGACGAAGCCGCCTGGAGACAGCTCTGGGCGGGTTATCTCGCTTTCTATAACGTCGATCTCGCCCCTGATGTGACCGACAGCACCTGGCGGCGCATTCTCGATCCGGGCTCGCCCGTGTCGATGCGTCTGGCCTTCGTCGATGGCGAGGCGGCCGGCTTCGCGATCCACCTGCATCACCCTTCGACCTGGGTTCAGGACGAGGACTGCTATCTCGAAGATCTCTATCTCGATGCCCGCTTCCGGGGTCGTGGCGTTGGACGGGCGCTGATCGACGACCTGATCGGCATCTGCAAGGACAAGGGCTGGGCGCGGCTCTACTGGCATACAGACGAAGGCAACGCCACCGCCCGCAAGCTCTATGACTCTTATGTCAAGACCGATGGCCATGTGCGCTACCGCATGCGGATCGGCGCATGAGCCGGCTGCTGTTCGTCGACACGGAAACCACGGGTCTGACCTATGACGACCGGGTGATCACGCTCGGCATGGTGACGCTCGATCTCGACGCGCTCAAGGACGGGCGCGACGCGGTTCAACTCAGCCATCTGATCTTCAATCCCGGCCGGCCGAGCAATCCCTTTGCCGCCGCCGTGCATGGCTATCAGGACTGGGTGCTGACGAGCCAGCCGCGTTTCGTCGTCCATGCCGAAGAGATTCTGCCCGCCTTCACCGAGGCGGATGCAGTGCTCGCCCACAATGCCGCCTTCGACGAGCGTTTCCTGAGAACGGAATTTCGCATGGCGGGGTATGAGCTGCCCGCATCACGCTTCGACTGCACGCTCAAGGCTTACAAGCGCAAGCATCAGCGGCCGGGCGGACTCGACAAGGTTCTGGAGCATATGGGGCTGTCCGCCCGCGGCAAGCAGCACGGCGCGCTCGAGGACGCCTGGTTCTGCATGCTGGCCTGGCTATGGCTCAACGATCTCGAAGCCCCAGCCGCGCCAGCGGCACTCGCCCATCCGCCTCGCAATTGGGTGGAGCCGGGCCTGCCGCCGATCCGCGGCGCACGCAAACCTCTCGTCGCTCGCTACTGAAACTTGAAAAAATCGACGAAGGCCCGGAGCGCCGGACGCATCTGCCGGCGGCTGGGATAATAGATATAGAAACCGTCGAAAGGCGGACACCAGTCCTCCAGCACCCGGATGAGGCGGCCCTCCGTGACATAGTCGTCCACACGCGCATCGAACAGTTGAGCGAGGCCCGCGCCGGCAAGGCAGGCGACCAGAATGAGCCGATCCTCGGGCAGGATCAGCGGACCCGATATATCGGCAGCCAGCGCCTTGCCGTCCTTTTCGAACTCCCAGCGATAGATCGAGCCGCTCGAAAAGCGGCGGCGGATGCAGCGATGATCGAGCAGATCGCGCGGATGCCCGGGCAGCGGCCGATCCTCGAAATAGGAGGGCGCGGCGACCACCGAAGCGCGCCAGAGCGCGGGCTTTGCCCTGACAGCAATCATATCGGCTTCGAGATGCTCTCCGAGCCGCAGACCAGCATCGAAACCCTGGGCGACGATGTCCTCGAACTGATCGCGCGCGACAATTTCCAGCTCGATCTCCGGGTAAAGCGCGATGAAGTCGCCGAGGCGCGGCGCGACCAGATGTTCGCAGGCAAGGCGCGGCATGGTGATGCGCAGGGGACCGGCGGGGCGATCGCGGCTATCGGCCAGCGCATCGAGCGCCGCGCCGATTTCGCCGAGCGCGGGTTTCAGCGATTCCAGCAGGCGCCGTCCCTCTTCGGTCGGCGCGACGCTGCGGGTGGTGCGGGCGAGAAGCCGGACGCCGAGGCTTTCCTCGAGCGCCGACACCGCATGACTGACGGCGGAAGGCGCCACGCCGAGTTCGCGGGCGGCGCGGCGAAAGCCGCCGCCTTCGGCGACGGCGGCGAGAACAGCGAGTTGTGACAACTGGATCCGATTCATTGTTCGAAATGATAGAACAAGCCGACATGAATTGCACAGCTTATCGCCGCCATGTTGGTGAGATACTATGCTGTTGTCAGTTTCATTCCATTGTGGAGACATCCATGAAAACCCGTTCGCTCGGCTCAGGCCTTACCGTTTCCGCCCTCGGCCTCGGCTGTATGGGCATGAGCCACGCCTATGGCTCCAATGTCGATGACAAGGCCGCCCAGGCTCTGTTCGACCGCGCCGTCGAGCTCGGCGTCACCTTTTTCGACACGGCCGAAGTCTACGGCCCTTTCACCAATGAGGTCCTGGTCGGACAGGGCCTTCGCCGGCACCGCGACAAAGTGGCGATCGCCACGAAGTTCGGCTTCACCATCGGCGACGAGGCCAAAGCTGACAGACCCTCGGGGCTCGACAGCCGGCCGGAACATCTGCGCGCGGTGGCGGAAGCGTCGCTCGAGCGGCTCGGCGTCGAGGTCATCGACCTGTTCTACCAGCATCGCGTCGACCCCGATGTTCCGATCGAAGACACCGTCGGCGCCATGGCGGATCTCGTGAAGGAGGGCAAGGTGAAGGCGTTGGGCCTTTCGGAAGCCAGCGCTGCTACGCTTCGGCGCGCCCATGCCGTGCATCCCATCGCCGCCATCCAGAGCGAATATTCGCTGTGGACGCGAGACCCGGAGACCAATGGCGTGTTCGACGCCTGCCGCGAGCTCGGCATCGGCTTCGTGCCCTTTTCGCCGCTCGGCCGGGGCATGCTGACCGGCGCTTTGAAGGATCTCTCCAAGCTCGGCGCCAATGATTTCCGGCGCGGCCTGCCGCGATTCGACCAGGCGAATTTCGACGCCAATCTCGCGCTTGTGGAGGCGCTGGAAACAATGGCTAAGGAGAAGGGCGTGACGGCAGGTCAATTGGCGCTCGCCTGGGTGCTGGCGCAGGGCGATTTCATCGTGCCGATCCCCGGCACCACCAAGATCGCCAATCTCGAAAGTAATGTCGCCGCCGCCGCGATCACGCTGACCCAGGATGATCTCGCGACGCTCGCATCGATCGTGTCGCCCGGCAAGGTCGCCGGCGCGCGCTACAGCGAGGCGATGGCGAAGATGGCCGGTCGCTGAGACCTGCCGCTATTTTCAGTTTAAAACAGAAACGGGGCCGGTCCTGATCAGGACCGGCCCCGTCGTTATTCAATAAGGATGTTCAGCCGCGCAGGCTGCCGCCGGTGTTCTTCTCGACATTGGCGACGATGCGCTGCGACAGCGCGTCGAAATCCTCGTCCGTCAGCGTCTTGTCGACCGGCTGGATCGACACTTCGATGGCGATGGACTTCTTGCCGTCGCCCAGCGACGCGCCTTCGAACACGTCGAACACCGAGACGCCGGTGATCAGCTTGCGATCGGCGCTCTGGGCGGCCTTCAGAATGGAGGCGGCATCCACCGTCTTGTCGACCACGAAGGCATAATCGCGCTTGACCGCCTGGAAGGGCGACAGGCCCAGCACCGGCTTGGTGCGGGTGGCCTTCTTCTTCGGTTCCGGCAGCTTGTCGAGCGACAGTTCGAAGCCGCACAGCGCGCCCGTGACATCCATGGCTTCCAGCGTCTTGGGATGGAACTCGCCGAAATGGCCGATGACCAGTTTCGGACCCATCTTGATCGTGCCGGAACGGCCGGGATGGAACCAGGCGGGACCGCCCTGTTCGATCTGCATATTGGCGGTCGGGAAGCCGCAGGCTTCGAGCACCGCCAGCGCATCGGCCTTGGCGTCGAACACGTCGACGGGCTTGCCGCCGCCCTTGTCTTTGTTGGACCAGAGACGGCCGGCGCCATTCAGGGTCGCCGTGCCGCGACGAATGCCGGCTGCCATGCGGCGCTGGCCTGAGGGTGTGTCGTCCTCATAGGCGCCGGAGACTTCGAACACGGCGACATCGCCATAGCCCTTGTCGGCATTGCGCTGGGCGGCAGTGAGCAGACCGGGCAGCAGCGACGGGCGCATGTCGGACATGTCGGCGGCGATCGGGTTTTCGAGCTTCAGCGCCAGCGAGCCGCCGCCGAAAAGCGCTGCCTGGTCGGCCGGGATGAACGACCAGGTAACGGCTTCCAGCATGCCGCGGCTGGCAAGCGCCCGCTTGGCGAGACGCGTGCGGATCTGCAGCGTGGTGAGGATGCGCGTGTTGACCTCGGTAAGGCGCGGCAGCGGCTGCGGCTTGACCTCGTTGATGCCATGCATGCGCATGACCTCTTCGACGAGGTCCGCCTTGCCGTCGACGTCGGGACGCCAGGAGGGAACGGACACGGTGACGGCTTCGCCCTCGCCGTCGACGCCGAAACCGAGGCGGTCGAGGATGGCGAGGCTCTCCGTGCGGCTGACCTCGATGCCGGTCAGGCGCTTGACTTCGCTGAGCGGGAAGGAGATCCGACGCGGCTCATAACCTTCGTACCCGACGATGCGGGCCTCTGCAGCTTCGCCGCCGCAAAGCTCCAGCACCAGTTCGGTGGCGCGATCAAGACCGGGAACCATATATTCGGGATCGACGCCGCGCTCGAACCGGTAGCGGGCATCGGTGATGATGCCGAGCGAACGACCGGTGCGGGCGATATTGAGCGGGCTCCACAGCGCCGATTCGATCAGCACGTCGGTGGTGTTCTCGTCGCAGCCCGAAAGCTCGCCGCCCATGATCCCGCCGATCGACTCCACGCCGTTGTCGTCGGAGATGACGACGTTGGCCGGCGAGAGCGTGTATTCCTTGCCGTCGAGCGCGAGCACCTTTTCACCATCTGTGGCGCGGCGCACGGTCAGGTCGCCCTTGACCTTGGCGGCGTCGAAGACGTGCAGCGGCCGGCCCTGATCGAAGGTCAGGTAATTGGTGACGTCGACCAGCGCATTGATGGGGCGCAGGCCGATGGCGCGCAGACGCTTCTGCATCCACGCCGGGCTCGGGCCATTCTTGACGCCGCGCACAAGGCGCAGCGCGAAGCCGGGGCAGAGCGCCTTGTCTTCGCCATCGAAAGCCAGCGTGACATTCACAGGCGTGTCGCCCGAAATAGGAAGCTTTGGCGTCTTCGGAGCCTTGAGCGTTCCGAGACCCGACGCGGCGAGATCGCGGGCAATGCCGTAAATGCTCGTGCAATCGGGACGGTTGGGCGTCAGATTGATCTCGATGACCGGATCGTCAATGCCGTAATAACTCGCGAAAGAGGCGCCGACAGGGGCGTCCTCGGGCAGGTCGATGATGCCGTTATGGTCGTCGGAAATCTCCAACTCCTTTTCCGAGCACATCATGCCATGGCTTTCGACGCCGCGGATATTGCCGACCGACAGCGTCACATCGATGCCGGGCACATAGGTTCCCGGCGCGGCGAAAGCGCCGACCAGGCCGGCGCGGGCATTGGGCGCGCCGCAGACCACCTGCACGGGCTTGCCCGCGCCGGTGTCGACGGAGAGGACCTTGAGCTTGTCGGCCTGCGGATGCTTCTCGGCGGTGAGGATCTTGGCGATCACGAAGGGCTTGAAGGAGGCCTTGTCGTCGACGCTTTCGACTTCGAGGCCAATCAGCGTCAAGCGCTCGCAGATGGCGTCGAGCGAGGCGTCGGTGTCAAGGTGATCCTTGAGCCAGGAGAGTGTGAATTTCATGGTCTTTTCTCAGTTTCCTATGCCATGCCCCGCAACGAGCCAGCCATTCAAATCAATCGTGTGGCCAGCCTCTGCTCAGGCGGCCTTTTCGGGCGCTGTGGCGCCGCGGGCTTTCTCGCCCATAAACATGCTCTTCACCGAAATGCCTTCATCGGCCTTGGTCCACCAGATGCCCTCATACATGAGCTCGATGTCATCCAACGCCTGCTGATCCAAGCCAGTCAGGAACGGATACCACCAGAGCGGCGCAGAAATGGTGCGGCCGTCCGCGAGGGTCACATGAACCGCGCCGCTGTCACACCAGGCTTTGACCGGACGCATCGCGTCTGTTTCAAATTCCAAAGAACTCATTCCAGGCCTCGATCCATTCGCTTCTGTTTTCGGCGACGATGGCTAGCACTCTGTCGACATCCCGTTCGTTGTATCCAATGTTCCGTGCGACTGTCAGGTCGTTGAGCCAGACCTTGAGCGACCGCCCATCCTTGACGACATGGACATGTGGAGGTTCGCCCTGATCCAGAGCGTAGAACCTGAACTTATATCCATGCCAGACCAACAATGTCGGCATCCAAAGATCTCTCTCCTCATCGGCGCCCGTTCCGAGCATTCGTGCTATCAGCGATCATACTCGGAACGAGGCATTGCATGAAGTCACAGTCCGCGCATCACACGCTCAAACCGCCGAACAAAGTCGGCAGGTCGAGCGGGCGGAAGCCGTAATGGTTCATCCATCTGACATCGGCGTTGAAGAAGTCGCGCAGGTCCGGCATGCCGTATTTCAGCATCGCGATGCGATCGAGCCCCATGCCCCAAGCAAAGCCCTGATATTCGTCGGGATCGAGGCCGCCGGCGCGCAGCACATTGGGATGCACCATGCCGCAGCCGAGGATTTCCATCCAGTCATTGCCTTCGCCGAACTTCACCACGTCGCCGGAGCGATCGCACTGGATGTCGACTTCGACCGAGGGTTCGGTGAAGGGGAAGAAGGACGGGCGGAAGCGCATGTTCACCGAGGGCACTTCGAAGAAGGCCTTGCAGAACTCCTCGAGCACCCAACGCATATTGGCGACATTGGCCATCTTGTCGATCACCAGGCCTTCGACCTGGTGGAACATCGGCGAATGGGTGGCGTCGGAATCCTGGCGATAGGTCTTGCCGGGAATTATGATGCGGATCGGCGGCTTCTGGCTTTCCATCGTGCGCACCTGCACCGGCGAGGTGTGCGTGCGCAGCACCTTGCGCTCGCCGTTTGCGTCAGGCGGCAGGAAGAAAGTGTCGTGCATTTCGCGGGCCGGATGGCCTACCGGGAAATTCAGCGCGGTGAAATTGTAATAGTCGGTTTCGATATCCGGACCTTCGGCGATCGAGAAGCCCATATCGCCGAAGATCGCGGTGATCTCGTCGATGATCTGGGTGATCGGATGGATGCGGCCGCGTTCGGCCGGAGACGAGCGCACCGGCAGCGTCACGTCCACCGTTTCGCGGGCGAGGCGCTCATTAATTGCCTGATCGCGCAACAGCGTCTTGCGCTCGGCGATCGCGTTGGTCACCTCTGATTTGATGAGGTTGATCGCCGCGCCGCGCGTCTGGCGCTCTTCGGCGCTCATCGCGCCCAGCGTCTTCAGGAGTTCGGAGATCGAGCCTTTCTTGCCGAGCGCATTGACGCGAACGGCCTCAATCGCCGCTTCGTCCGCCGCGCCGGCGATTTCCTCGAGAATGGTGGTCTTCAACTGATCGAGATCGGACATGTGTCGCTCGTAAGATTTGCGGATGATATCAGGCGGACAGAAAAAACCCGCGCCAGCCGTGCCAGCGCGGGTTTCCCATAATTCCACAGTCTTGGGAAGCGCTGACCTTAACGGACGACGCTTTCAAACTCGTTGGTGGTGCCTGCGTCCCTTCAGGTAGCCGAGAGCCTTCTTGGAGGCTTCGACGAGCGCGCCGAAGGCTTCAGCCTGGGTGATCGCCATGTTGGACAGGACCTTGCGGTCGACTTCGATGCCAGCCTTGTTGAGGCCATCAATGAAGCGGCCATAGGTCAGGCCATGCTCGCGAACAGCGGCGTTGATGCGCTGGATCCACAGAGCGCGGAAATTGCGCTTCTTGACCTTACGGTCGCGCGTCGCATACTGCATCGAACGATCGACGGCAGCCTTGGCGGCGCGGATGGTGTTCTTGCGACGGCCGTAAAAGCCCTTGGCGGCCTTCAGAACCTTCTTGTGCTTGGCGTGGGCGGTGACGCCTCTCTTTACACGTGCCATGTCATGATCTCCTTAGTGTTCTTTTTCGCGGCTTCTTAGTCTCAGAGACCATTCGGCAGGTAGTTCTTGATCACCTTGCGGCCATCGGGTTCAGCCAGAACCATGGTGCCGCGGGCGTCGCGAATGAACTTGTTGGAACGCTTGATCATGCCGTGGCGCTTGCCGGCGGCGGCGGCTTTGACCTTGCCGGTCGCGGTGATCTTGAACCGCTTTTTAGCGGCAGACTTCGTCTTCATCTTGGGCATTTTGCTACTCCATTGTTCTGGTTTTTGTGAAACCGGCTGATGAGGCCTGTTTCAAGCATAAAGAACGGCCACGGCATGCCCTGCCGGACCGTTCGGACGGGCGGCTTATACAGCCAGTCTGACAAAAGCGCAACTGGCTGGAAACGGAATCTTTTTCAGCGCTGAACGGGCTTTTTGCGGGAGGAGAGCGGCAAGGCCAGAGCGGTCGCCGCCAAGGCCGAGACGACAATCAGCAGATGGCCGTTGACCGCCGCCTGCAGGAGGTCGGAAAAGGCAGGACCCGATCTGGCCGCGCCGAAAGCCACCGCGCCCGCCGCGATGCCCGCAGGATAGGTGCCGACGCCGGCGGGGGCGTGGAACGGCAGGACGGACGAGAGTTCGCCGCCGACCGCGCCGCCGAATGCCGCCGCGAGGGGGCGACGCCCATCATCGACAGCGACAGGCCCAGCGCCGCGACCTTGATCAGCCAATTGAGAACCGTCAGCGCCCAGGCGAGCAGGAAGGCGGGCAGATGCGCGGGCAGTCCGTCCGCCACCTGAGCGAGTTTATCCGACAGTCTGGAGGGCGCGCGGGTCTGCACCCAGCCGATCAGGCGACGGCTGACCGGAAAGACCAGGAGCGGCAGAAGCAGGAACAGGGACCAGAGGACCCAGGCGAGAGCGCTGAAGTCTGATTTGGCCACCATCGCCAGCCCCGCGGCAAGCGTCAGGGCATGCAGATCGAGCAGTCGGAGAACAACCAGCGCAGAGGCGCCGCGCATGACCGGTAAGCCGAACTCGGCGCGCATCAACACCGGAAAGGAAACCTCGCCGCTTCGGAAAGGCAGCATGATATTGAGGAGATTGTGGATCTGGGTGAGGCGGTAGAGATGGAGGAAGGAGCCGCTGGGCAGATCGGGAAAATAGCTCGCCATCCGATGGGTGCGGATGAACTGGGTGGCGACCAGCGCGAGAATAGAGGCGATGATGGTCGGCGCGCCGATGTCGGCCCAGTTGGCGAGCACGGCGCGCCAGCCGAAATAGACCTCAATGAAGACGGCGTAGGCCAGCACGCAGGCGCCGGCGATGAGGGCAACGCCGTGTCTGGACCATCCCGTCCCTCGTCTGGCTTCGTCCGCCATGCGCAATCCATCGAATTGGGGCGGTTGCGCCCTCCGGGCCGCTGATATAACAGAGGCGCCAGCAAAGCCAGACCCAATCGGAGCGTTCCATCGTGCTCAATGCCGCAGCCACTCAAACACCGATCGAGGCGCAGCCCGAGATCGAGCTGTCGGTCGTCATCCCCGTTTACAATGAGGAAGACAATATCGCGCCGATGATCGATCGCGTTCTGTTCGGCCTCAAGGATTTCACCGCGCCCTGGGAACTGATCCTCGTCGATGACGGCAGCACGGACGGCACGCTCGCGAACGCCCGCAAGGCGCTGGGCCGCGACGGCCTGACGCTCAGGATCGTCGAATTGCAGCGCAATTTCGGCCAGGCTTCGGCGCTGCAGGCCGGCATCGACGCTTCGCGCGGACGGCTGATCGCCACGCTGGACGGCGATTTGCAGAACGACCCCGTCGACATTCCCATGATGATCGACATGCTGGAAGCGCGCGATCTCGACCTGCTGTCGGGCTGGCGCAAGAGCCGTCAGGATGGCCTCGTGCTGCGCAAGATCCCCTCCTGGTGCGCCAATTATCTGATCGGCAAGATCACCGGCGTGAAAATCCATGATTATGGCTGCTCGCTGAAGATCTATCGTTCCAAGATCGTCAAGCAGGTCCGCATCATTGGCGGCATGCATCGCTTCATTCCGGCCTGGGTGGCGAGCGTGGCGCCGCATTCGCGCATCGGCGAAGTCGTGGTCAATCATCACGCCCGCCAGTTCGGCCAGTCCAAATACGGCATTTCCCGCACCTTCCGCGTGATCCTCGATCTGCTCGCCGTGCTGTTCTTCATGCGCTTCCGCGCCCGGCCCGGTCATTTCTTCGGCTCGATCGGGCTCGCCTTCGGCGGATTGAGCTTCCTGATCTTCGCCTATCTCGCCTTCGTAAAATTCGCGCTCGGCGAAGATATCGGCACGCGGCCGCTGCTGCTTGTCGCCGTCATGCTGTTCATGGGCTCGGTGCAGGCGATCACCACCGGCATTCTCGCGGAATTCATGGCGCGCTCCAACACCGGGACGCAGCATTACGCCGTGCGCGAGATCTTCGGCGCGGACAAAGCCTGATGCTCGGCTGGCTGGAGCGCCGTTTCAGCCATCTGGTCCTGCTGATCGCGGGCTATTTTCTCGTCAATGCCGCCGTACGGCTGATGCTTCCGGCTTCGCTGGAACTCGATGAGGCGCAGCAGATGTTCTTCAGCCAATGGCTGGCGGCGGGCTATGACAGCCAGCCGCCGCTGTATAACTGGCTACAATATGGCGTCTTCGCCCTGATCAGGCCGTCCGTGTTGGCGTTGACGCTGACCAAGAACACGTTGCTGTTCCTCACCTATCTCTTCTATGCGCTGACAGCCCGGCGGCTCATCGCGAACCCGATCCTGGTTGTCGTCGCCACTCTCGGCCTTCTCACCATTCCGCAGATCGGCTTCGAGGCGCAGCGCGATCTGACCCATACGGTCGCGGTGCTGTTTTCCTCGAGCCTATTTATCTATGCGCTCACACGGACGGTCGAAAAGCCCGACTGGATCGGCTATGCGCTGACCGGCGTGGCGATCGGCTGCGGGGCGCTGTCCAAATATAATTTCACGCTGATGCCCGTGGCGACCGTGCTGGTCATGCTGACGGACAGGGACATGCGCCGCCGGGTGCTGGATGCGAGACTCCTGCTCACCATCGGCATCGCGCTCTTGATTGTCGCGCCGCATGCCCTCTGGCTCAAGGACAATCTCGGCCTCGCCACCGAGCGCACCATGGGCAAGATGATGGCGGAGGCCGGAGAACCCTGGTTGAGCCAGGTGGCCGAGGGCCTGGCGTCGCTGATCGGCGCCGTGATTGGCTTCAGCGCCGTCACGCTGCTTCTGTTCTTTGCGGCTTTCAGGAAGAGCCTGTGGCGGGCGATCCCCGCGTTATCAGGCTGGGCGCGCTTCTTTGAAAAATTGTTCGTCGCCTTCCTGCTGTTGATTGCAGCGCTGGTGCTGTTCGCCGGCGCGGAAAATATAAAGGATCGCTGGCTGACGCCCCTGCTCTTCCTGCTGCCGCTCTATCTCGCGCTCAAGCTGGACAAAAGCGCCCTCCTGGATCGGGCAGGCGCACGCCGGATGGTTGTGATCGGGCTCGTCCTCATGGCGCTGATACCGACTGCGCTCGGGCTGCGCATCCCGATCCTCGGCGCTCTCGGCGCCTATGAGAAACTCAACGTGCCCTATGCGGCGGCGAGCGCAGAGATCCTCGCAACGTCAGCTCAACGGCCGGCGCTGATCGTGACCAACGACCAACAGCTCGCCGGCAATCTGCGCTTCAACATCAGGGGCGCGCCTGTGGTCATGCCCGGCTTCACCGCCTTTGCCGCAAGCGAGGTCGCCGCGCCGACCGGACCGGTGCTGATGGTGTGGCGCAACAGGGGCAAGGCCGAACCGGCGCTGCCGAAAGAGCTGGCGGCATGGCGCGCGAGCCAGCCCGTGCTGGCCCCGCTGCCCTTTCTGCCGCAGCAGACGTCGACGGCCTATATCTTCGGCCGCGCCGGAGACCGATACCATATCGGCTACGCCTGGCTCACGCCCGTCATCCCCTGACCTGCTCGCTCGGACGCTCAGCTCCGCCGCAAAACCGCCTTTTTCTCATTTCCTTATTGCGAATAAGTTGCAATAGCAGAAATCTGTGTCATCCTCCGATGACAAAGGAAGGCTGGAGGTCCCTCGTGACGATCAAGCGCATGCTGTTTTCCGCGGCCGTTTTCTCCATGGCGATGTTGTTCGCCGCCGCACCCGCGAACGCCAAATTGAAGGCGGTGACCAGTTTCACCGTCATAGCCGACATGGCCCGCAATGTCGCGGGCGAGGCGGCGGATGTGGAATCCATCACCAAGCCCGGCGCGGAAATCCATAATTACCAACCGACGCCCGGCGATATCGTCAAAGCCCAGGGCGCCAATCTGATTTTGTGGAACGGGCTCAATCTCGAACGCTGGTTCGAGAAGTTCTTCCAGACGCTGAACGGCGTGCCGAGCATCGTCGTCTCCGACGGCGTCGAGCCGATGGGCATCACCGATGGCCCCTATCAAGGCAAACCAAACCCGCATGCCTGGATGTCGCCCGACGCCGCGCTCATCTATGTCGACAATATCCGCGACGCCTTCGTCAAATACGATCCCGCCAATGCGGATATCTACAAGCGCAACGCGGACGCCTACAAGGCGCGCATCAAAGCCGAAATCCAGCCGATCCGCGACGAGACCAGCAAAATTCCCGAGGACAAGCGCTGGCTCGTCACCAGCGAAGGCGCCTTTTCCTATCTCGCCCGCGATTTCGGGCTAAAGACGCTCTATCTCTGGCCGATCAACGCCGATCAGCAGGGCACGCCGCGCCAGGTTCGCACCGTGATCGACGCGATGCGCGACAACGAGATCGGCGTGATTTTCTCCGAAAGCACGATCTCCGACAAGCCGGCCAAGCAGGTGGCGCGCGAATCCGGCGCTCGCTATGGCGGCGTGCTCTATGTCGATTCGCTCAGCGAACCCGATGGCCCGGTGCCGACCTATATCGACCTCATCAAGACGACCGCATCGACCATCGCCAAGGGGCTAACCGAATGAACATGCAGGCGCGACCGGATGTAAGGGCTCTGAACGCCGACGCCCCCGGCATCGACGTAGCGGATGTCACCGTTACCTATCGCAACGGCCATACGGCATTGAGGGACGCCAGCTTTTCGATCGGCACGGGCACGATCACGGCGCTGGTGGGCGTCAACGGCAGCGGCAAATCCACGCTCTTCAAGGCGATCATGGGTTTCGTGCGCGCGAGCGCAGGGTCGATCCGGATTCTCGGCCTGCCGGTGGTCGACGCCCTGAAGCGCAATCTCGTCGCTTATGTGCCGCAGGCCGAAGAGGTCGACTGGAACTTTCCGGTGCTGGTCGAAGACGTGGTGATGATGGGTCGTTACGGCCATATGAATTTCCTGCGAATGGCGACCAGGCGCGACCGGGACGCCGTGGATGCGGCGCTGACGCGCGTCGGCATGAGCGATTATCGCAAGCGACAGATCGGCGAATTGTCGGGCGGCCAGAAGAAGCGCGTCTTCCTGGCCCGCGCGCTCGCCCAGGACGGTCGCGTCATCCTGCTCGACGAACCCTTCACCGGCGTCGACGTCACCACCGAGGACGCCATCGTGACGCTGCTGAAGGAATTGCGCGACGAAGGCAGGGTGATGCTGGTCTCCACCCACAATCTCGGATCGGTGCCGGATTTCTGCGACCAGACGGTGCTGCTCAAGCGCACCGTGCTCGCCTATGGGCCCACGGAGACGATCTTCACCCGGGAAAACCTCGAAAAGACTTTCGGCGGCGTGCTTCGGCATATGGCGCTCGGCCTTGAGACCGGCGAACAGGGCCATGCCGTAGGCGTGATCACCGACGACGAGCGTCCGTTCGTGCTGTACAATCCCCGTAAGACGGCTGCGCCCGAGGAGGGCGGCGGCATATGACGGATCTGCTGCTGGAACCGTTCAACTATCGCTATATGATCGACGCGATGTGGGTCAGCGCCATGGTCGGCGCGGTCTGCGCCTTCCTCTCGGCCTATCTGATGCTCAAGGGCTGGTCGCTGATCGGCGACGCGCTGTCCCATTCCATCGTTCCAGGCGTGGCCGGCGCCTATATGCTCGGCCTGCCCTTTTCGATCGGGGCTTTCTTCGCCGGGGGCCTTGCGGCCGGCGCGATGCTGTTTCTCAACCAGCGCACAAGGCTGAAAGAAGACACGGTGATCGGCCTGATCTTCACCGGCTTTTTCGGGCTCGGCCTGTTCATGGTGTCGCTGTCGCCGACGGCGGTGGACATCCAGACGATCGTGCTCGGCAACATCCTCGCCATCACGCCCGAAGACACGCTGCAGCTCGCCATCATCGGCTTCATCTCCCTTGCCGTGCTTCTCCTGAAGTGGAAGGATCTGATGGTGGTGTTCTTCGACGAGAACCATGCGCGTTCGATCGGCCTCAACCCCAACCGTTTGAAACTGATCTTCTTCACCCTGCTGTCGGCCTCGACGGTGGCGGCGCTGCAGACCGTTGGGGCCTTTCTGGTGATCGCGCTGGTGGTGACGCCGGGCGCGACAGCTTATCTGCTCACCGACCGCTTTCCCCGGCTGATCGGCATCAGCGTGGCGATCGGCTCTCTCACCAGCATGATCGGCGCCTACATCTCCTATTTCCTTGACGGCGCCACCGGCGGCGTCATCGTCGTGCTGCAACAGTGATCTTCCTCGCCGCCTTCCTGTTTGCGCCGAAGCACGGGCTGCTCGCAGCGAGGATGCGGGCGCGAGACGCGCTTGCGGAGGACGCGGCATGAACTACATTCTCGTCTATGCGCTCTGGCCGCTGCAGTTCGAATTCCTGCGGCTTGCCTTGATCATCGGCGTTCTCGTCGCCATTCCCTGCGCCATGCTCTCCTGCTTCCTGGTGCTGAAGGGCTGGTCGCTGATGGGCGACGCCGTCTCGCATTCGGTGCTGCCGGGCGTGGTGCTCGCCTATATCCTCAAGCTGCCGCTGTCGATCGGCGCTTTCGTGGCGGGCATGGGCGCGGCGCTGCTGACCGGCTATCTCAAGGACAACAGCCGCATCAAGCAGGATACGGTGATGGGCGTGGTGTTCTCCGGCATGTTCGCGAGCGGCATCGTGCTCTATACCAAGATCCAGTCGGACGTGCATCTCGACCATATCCTGTTCGGCGACATGCTGGGCGTCGGCTGGCCCGATATTCTGGAGACGGGCGTTATCGCGCTCGTGGTGACGCTCATTCTCGGGCTGAAATGGAAGGATCTGCTGCTGCACGCCTTCGATCCCGCCCAGGCCAAAGCGAGCGGCCTGCCGGTAGGCCTGTTGCATTACGGCCTGCTCGCCATTCTCTCTCTGACCATCGTCGGCGCCTTGAAGGCGGTCGGCATCATCCTCGCCATCGCCATGCTGATCGCGCCGGGCGCCATCGCCTATCTTCTTGCGCGGCGCTTTTCGGCCATGCTGATGATCGCGGTCGCGGCGGCGGTGATATCAACACTGATGGGCGTCTACCTGTCCTTCATGATCGACAGCGCGCCGGCCCCGACCATCGTGCTGATCATGAGCGGTCTGTTCATCCTCGCCTTCGTCCGGGCCGGCATTGCCCAGCGCCGCGCCGATCGACTCGGCGAATCCGCAGAGGTCTGATCCGGACACGAAAAAGCCGCCCGACGCAAGTCGAGCGGCTTTGGAAGACTGATCCGGGCGGCGTCCTTACTTCGGCGCCAGCACCATCATCATCTGGCGTCCTTCGAGCTTCGGCTCGGCTTCGACCTTGGCGATCGCCTGCGTATCGTCGCGGACCTGGTGCAGAAGCTTCATGCCGAGCTCCATATGGGCCATTTCGCGGCCGCGGAACTTCAGCGTCACCTTGACCTTGTCGCCCTCTTCGAAGAACCGCTGGATCGCGCGCATCTTCACCTCATAGTCATGGGTGTCGATGTTCGGACGCATCTTGATCTCCTTGATCTCGATGATCTTCTGCTTCTTGCGGGCTTCGGCGGCCTTTTTCTGGGTCGCGTATTTGAGCTTGCCGAGGTCGAGAATCTTGCAGACTGGCGGCTCGTTGTTGGGAGAGATCTCAACCAGGTCCAGTCCAGCCTCTTCCGCAAGCGCGAGCGCCTGGTCGGTCGGCACCACGCCGCGGTTCTGCCCTTCGGCGTCGATCAACTGCACACGGGGACCCGGATTTCACGGTTGGCGCGCGGGCCGTCTCTGGTGGGGCCTTCCGCCTTAAAAGGTCTGCGAATGGTCGTGTTCTCCTGAGTGATTTACAAGTGGGGCACTATCTGCCATCAGCGGTCGCTGAAAGCAATCGCCAAATCGGCTGAGGGGTTGCTCCATAGCATGATTTTTCCGATAAATCACCCCCTCCGACACGGTCGATTGCACCTGCTTGCATCAATAGCGGAGGACGGGCGATGAATGACGGACGCCAGCGCCAGAACCATGAAATCACGATAGCGGGCCGCCGGCTTGCCGCAGTGTTGACCCCGGGCGGAGCCGGCGAGGATCTGACCGTGGTCTGGCTCGGCGGCTATCGTTCGGACATGACGGGCACGAAGGCGGTGGCGCTCGAAGCCTATATGGACACGCTCGGCCCAGCTTTTTGCGGTTCGACTATTCGGGCCACGGCGTCTCCAGCGGCCACTACACGGACGGAACCATCTCGGTCTGGCTCGAAGACGCGATCGCCGTCATCGACGCTCTGGCGGGCAACGGCCGGTTGTTGCTGGTCGGCAGCTCCATGGGCGGCTGGATCGCCTTCCGTCTCGCGCAGATCCTGCGGCAGCGCGGCGAGGCCGAGCGGCTGGCCGGCATGGTGCTGATCGCGCCCGCCCCGGATTTCACCAGCGAACTCATCGAGCCCAATCTCACCGACGCCGAACGCGCCGCATTGACGGAGAAAGGCTATTTCGAAGAGCCTTCCGACTACTCCCAGGAGCCTAACCGCTTTACCGCCGCGCTCATCGAGGATGGCCGAGAGAACCGCGTCATGAGTGGGCTGATCGAAACCGGCTGCCGCGTCCATATTCTTCAGGGCATGAACGATCCGGATGTTCCTTATCAGCATGCGCTGAAAATCATGGAGCGCATCGTGGCCGACGATGCGATTCTGACCCTCGTTCACGATGGCGACCACAGGCTGTCGCGGCCGGAAGACATCGAACGGATGCTCGCGGCTGTGTCGCACATGTCACAAAAGGGTTAAAAACCATCGCACGCATTAACCATGTTGAACAAACAACATGGTTAATGGTTCCTTAAGAATTGACTTGCCCGGCCGATTTCCCGTTTACTCCCTGTTAACGAAGACAGGGGCGCATGATGGCGGGACTTCTGACAAAGCTGGCGATGGCTGCCTTGGCGTTCGCCGCCCTACACGGCGCGGCAAACGCCGCCTCACGCATCATGCAGGTCGGCGCCGTAACGTCGCAACCGATCGGTCATTACGAGTTCTGCCAGACCCACCGCAGCGAATGCGCGGTGAAGTCCCCGAGTTCCGTCGCTCCCAAGGTCACCGAATTCGGCTGGAAGGTCGTTTCCGAGATCAATGCCGAGGTGAACAGCTCCATCGAGCCTGTGACGGATATCGAGCTGTATGGCCGCGACGAAGTCTGGGCTTACCCGACTACCGCCGGCGACTGCGAAGATTTCGCGCTGTTGAAGCGCAAGATGCTGATGCAACGGGGTTTCTCCCCGCCGATCTGCTGATGACCGTCGTGCGCAAGCCTGACGGCGAAGGACACGCCGTCCTGACGCTGCGGACATCGGAAGGCGACTTCGTGCTCGACAATCTCGAGCCCGACGTGAAGCTGTGGTCCGATACCCATTATCGCTTCCTCAAGCGCCAGGCGTCGTTCGACACCGGCCGCTGGGTGACAATCGAGAATTCCGACGAAGTGCTGGTCGGCGCCGTCGAACAATAATCACCTATTCTGCTCGCGCAGATTTGGCGTCGCCTGAAAGGGCGGCGCCTTTTTCATTGCCGGCGATGGATCGCCGGCAGTGTTTTCCAAATGATCAATCAAGCTTCTCATGGGCGTCCGGCTGGCCGAGAAGCCAATAGCCCGAAGCCTTGATCCAGGCCAACGGATAGCCTGCGCTCTCGACGAGATGCGTGCGGACCGCCCGGGCGACGGAGGCTTCGGCGGCGATCCAGACATAGGTTCCCGGCGCGACGACGATGCCCTCCAACGCCCCCAGCAGCCGCTGGGCGCTGGCGGCGTCTTCGGCGGGCCGATAGACCCAGGTGAGCGCCACATCGGCCCGGCTGTCGAAAACCTGTAGTTCGCCCGGCCCCGTCACCGCTACATAGGCGGTGATCTCGACATCGGCGCCGGCTTCTTCGATGCGTCGTCCGATGGCCGGCAGCGCCGTCTCGTCGCCGATCAGCAGGAAGCGCTTGATCTCGGGCGACAGGACCAGCGAACCACGCGGGCCACCCACGGTCAGCGGATCTCCCGGCTTGGCCGAGAGAGCCCAAGCGGTGGCCGGACCGGCCTCATGGAGCGCGAAATCGAGAACGAGTTCGCAAGCGTCGCGATTGAAGCGGCGCGGCGTGTAATCGCGCATCTGCGGCTGGCCATCCACGCCGTCGATAAATATCTTGACGTGATCATCGGGGGCGGCGCTCGGAAAGTCCGCGAGATCGGGGCCGGTCAGTGTGATGCGCAGCATGTTCGGCGTGACGCGCTCCACCGTGGAGACGGCCAGAGAGCGACGCTTGAGATTGTGGCGCATGCGCTCCGCCTTGGGAGCGTCCGGATAAATCGTTTGGGATGTCATATCTGTCCTTTCGGTGCCGTAAGGACCTGAAACGCGCGAGCGCGCAAATCCGCCAGGCGTGTCCCGCGGTCCTTTGCGCGTTGAGTGACGTTAACGCTTACGTGGCGAAAAGAACGCCAAATGAAGTGGACATAATGCATCCACTTTGCATCGGCAAGATCATTGGTCAGGCGTTTCCGATCAAAATACCGGCCGCCAGCACGAGGCCGCCGCCGAGAACCACCTGAAGAACGGCGCGGAAGAACGGCGTTTCCATGTAACGGTTCTGGATGAAGGCGATGGCCCAGAGTTCGACGAAGACGACGGCGATGGCGATCGCGGTCGCGGTGGCGAAATGCGGAATGAGATAGGGCAACGCGTGGCCGAGGCCGCCGAGCGCGGTCATGACGCCTGAAGCCAGACCGCGCTTCCAAGGGGAGCCGCGACCGGATATGACGCCGTCGTCATGGGCGGCTTCCGTAAAGCCCATGGAGATGCCGGCGCCCACGGAGGCGGAGAGGCCGACGAGGAATGTCTGGGTCGTGTCGCCGGTCGCAAAGGCGGCTGCGAAGATCGGGGCGAGAGTCGAGACCGAACCGTCCATGAGCCCTGCAAGGCCGGGCTGGACCCAGGTCAGCACGAATTGCCGATGCGCCGTCTCCGCCTCCTCTTCCCTGGCGTCCTCGGAAAGATGAGTTTCGCCGAGACGGCGGGCGAGGCTTTCATGCGATTTTTCAGCCAGAGCCAGATCGCCCAGAAGCTTTCGGGTTTCGGCGTCGGTCGCGCGAGCCGCCGCCTCGAGATAGAAACGATGAGCTGAGACTTCCATGGCTTCAGCCTGCCGGCGCGCCTCGCCGATCGGCAGTTGCGCGATCAGCCAGTCCGGCTTGCGCTCGGGAAATTCGCGCACATGCTCGCGCCGCACCAGCGGAATACGCGGACCGAATCGCGCGACGTGACGATCGATCAACAACTGGCGGTGATGGCTCTCCTCCTCCGCCATTTCCTCGAAGACTTTGGCCGAATGCGGATAGTCGTGGCGCAGCGCATCGGCGTAGGCGAGGTAGATGCGTCCGTCATCCTCTTCATTGGCGATGGCGAGGGCGAGCACTTCCTGCTCTGAGAGTGACGCGAGGGGACGTTTGCGGGAGCGGAAGAAGGAATTGAGCATGACGACCTCTTTAGAATAATTCTAATCTATAGATTGGCCGACGGCTGGTCAATCCGTGGCGCATGTCGGCGAATGCGGCTATAGAGCGCGGAGGGTAAAGGAGCACGACATGGACAAGGACGACTTCAAGCGCTGGTCGCGAAGAGCCGCCGATTGGGGCGCAGATTACAGGGCGAGCCTGGGCGAACGGCCGGTGCGGGCGCAAACCAGGCCCGGCGACATCGCAGCGGAAATCGCGCTTTCCCCGCCGGAGGATGGCGAGGCCATGGAGGCGATCTTCGCGGATTTCGAGCGGATTATCGTCCCCGGCATGACGCATTGGCAGCATCCGCGCTTTTTCGCCTATTTCCCGGCCAATGCGGCCCCTGTCTCGGTGGTGGCGGAATATCTGGTCTCGGCCATGGCGGCGCAATGCATGCTGTGGCAAACGTCCCCCGCCGCGACCGAACTCGAAACCTGCGTCATCGACTGGATGCGCCAGGCGCTCGGCCTGCCCGAAGGCTTTTCCGGCGTGATCCAGGATTCCGCTTCCTCCGCGACGCTCGCAGCCGTGCTGACCATGCGGGAACGCGCACTCGGCTGGACCGGCAACAAACAGGGACTGGCGGGTCAGAATGCCGTGCGGGTCTACGCCTCCAGCCAGGTTCACACCTCCATCGACCGGGCGATCTGGATCTCCGGCGTCGGCGAAGCCAACCTGGTTCGCATTCCCGTCACCGGCTCACTTTACGGCATGGATCCCGCTGTGCTCGAAGCGCGGATCGTCGAGGACAAGGCTGCAGGCTTCCTGCCCGCCGGCGTGATCGCCTGCACGGGCGGAACCTCGATCGGCGCCTGCGATCCGATCGGCGAAGTGGCCGCCATTGCGCAACGGCATGACCTCTATCTGCATGTCGACGCCGCCTGGGCGGGTTCGGCGATGATCTGCCCGGACTATCGCACGCTATGGACCGGAATCGAGGCTGCCGATTCGATCGTCTTCAACCCGCATAAATGGCTCGGCGCGCAATTCGACTGCTCGATTCAGTTCCTGCGCCGACCGGAAGACCAGGTTCGGACGCTGGCCATCCAGCCGGAATATCTGAAGACGCATGGCGCCGACGGGATCCTCAATTATTCCGAATGGACCGTGCCGCTCGGGAGGCGATTCCGGGCGCTGAAGCTGTGGTTCCTGTTGCGCCACTACGGCCTGACGGGCCTGCGCGCGATCATCGCCAATCACGTGACCTGGGCGGAAAGCCTTGCGCGGCGGCTGGGGGCGGAAGCGGATTTCGAGCTGGTCAGCCAACCGATCCTGTCGCTGTTTTCCTTCCGGCACACAGGCGGCGCGGACTCTGACGCGCACAATATCGCGCTGGTCAACGCCATCAACGCCGATGGCCGCATCTATCTCACCCAGACACGCGTCGATGGCCGCATCGCCATCCGTTTCCAGGCCGGGAGCTTCGACACGACCGAGGCGGACATCGACATGGCCTTCGCGGTGATCACCGAAATCGCTCGCAGGCTTTGAACATCAACCAGCCAGCAGTTCGTATTCCGCCGCCGACGGCGCCACGGTGACGAAGGACACGGCGTTGCGACCGCCGCGCTTGGCGTCGTAAAGCGCGGCGTCGGCGGCGCGGACGAGGTCTTCGAGATCGGCCATGCCTCGCGGCGCGGCCGACACGCCGAAACTCGCAGTCACGACGCCGCCCTCGACGAGTCCATGATGCGGAATCGCCAGGGCCTCGATTGTCCCACGCAGCCTTTCGGCCCGCGAGCAGCGCCGTTTGCGCATCGCATCCCGGCAGAAGCACCAGAAGTTCCTCGCCGCCGAATCGGAAGGCTGCGCCCATTTCGCTCATCTCCTCCGCCACGCAGGCGCTGACCCGGCGAATGCAGGCGTCGCCTTCGACATGGCCGTGCACATCGTTGTAGAGCTTGAAATGATCGATATCGAGCATGACGACGGCCACCGGCGCGTTCGCAGCGCCTTCCCAGACGGATTTGGAAATCCGGTTCAGCGACCGCCGGTTATAGAGACCCGTCAACTCGTCCCGCTCGGATTGCTGTAACAATTCCGCCTGCAGCATTTCGCCGCGCAAGCGGTTCAGGAAATTCAGCCGGTCCTTGCGCTCCATGAAATAGGCGCTGAGCGCCAGGAAGATCGCCAGCGTCACGAAGAATGTGACCACGCCGGAATAGGCGACCGCATCCAGCGAGCCATTCATCTGGATCAGCGTGAAATGCACGATGCAGAGCGTTGCGAGGCCGATGACGATGGCCGGGAACCGCGGCTGCAGCGCGATCACGAAAAACAGCAGCGTGGCGATATTGCCGTTCTGATAGACGAAGAAATAGGGGCTCTGGCTCGTGACGCTCGCCGCCATGGGCAGGAAGCCGCCCAGTACGCAAACGGAAATGGCGAGCAGATCGTAACTGAGCGCCGTGGGTCGCCGTTTCACCAGCCAGACGGCGATGAAGGCGTAGGGCGTGAAAATGCAGAACCTGACGAAAGCCAATTGCGGAAAAACGTCCTGCATCATGGTGACGTCGCCGAAATACACGAGATCGTAGATGAAGGTGCCGACAAAGGCCCAGCACAGGGCCAGTCTGATGCGCGCCTCGGCGAATTCCCGGCCATAGGCGCGCTCGAGCGCGTCCGCAAAGCGCAACCAGCGAAATCCGCCGGCCAGTTCATGATCAATCTGATCCAGTGTCGCGACGGTCATCGTCGAGTCCCCAAGTTGTGGAGCATACTCAACGCAAGGTAATGTCAAAAGTTAAAGAGAACCTAAATTTCTTCGGGTTCCCTCAGAATTTTCGCTTTGTTTTCCGCGTTTTGCCGCAGAGACTCGCGACATGTGGACGAGATCACTCGTCGCTCATGCGCAGGGCTGCGATGAAGGCTTCCTGCGGAATTTCCACCTTGCCGAACTGGCGCATGCGCTTCTTGCCTTCCTTCTGCTTGTCGAGCAGCTTGCGCTTGCGGGTGGCGTCGCCGCCATAGCACTTCGCCGTCACGTCCTTGCGCAGCGCTGATATCGTCTCGCGGGCGATGACGTTGCCGCCGATGGCCGCCTGGATCGGGATCTTGAACATGTGCTTCGGGATCAGCTCCTTGAGCTTTTCGCACATGTCGCGACCGCGCTTTTCGGCTGCCGAGCGGTGCACCAGCATCGAGAGCGCATCGACCGGCTCGCCATTGACGAGGATCGACATCTTCACGAGATTGCCCGGCTCGTAGTCGGTCAGGTGATAGTCGAACGAGGCGTAGCCCTTGGAGATGGACTTCAGGCGGTCATAGAAATCGAACACGACTTCGTTGAGCGGCAGGTCATAGGTGACCATGGCGCGCGCGCCGGCATAAGTGAGCTCGACCTGGATGCCGCGACGATCCTGGCAGAGCTTCAGCACCGAGCCGAGATAATCGTCCGGCGTCATGATGGTGGCGCGGATCCAGGGCTCGCGGATTTCCTTGATCTTGACGACGTCGGGCATATCGGCCGGATTGTGCAGCTCGATCTCGGAGCCGTCGGTCATCGACATCTGATAGACGACCGACGGCGCGGTGGCGATCAGGTCGAGATTGAATTCGCGCTCGAGACGCTCCTGGATGATTTCGAGATGCAGCAGGCCGAGGAAGCCGCAGCGGAAGCCGAAACCGAGCGCGGCGGAGCTTTCCATTTCGAAGGAGAAGGACGCGTCGTTGAGACGCAGCTTGCCCATGGCGGCGCGCAGATCCTCGAAATCGGCGGCGTCGACCGGGAACAGGCCGCAGAACACCACCGGCTGGGCGGGCTTGAAGCCCGGCAACGCCTCGGCGGTGGGCTTGCGATCATCGGTGATGGTGTCGCCGACGCGGGTGTCGGCCACTTCCTTGATCGAGGCGGTGATGAAGCCAACCTCGCCGGGGCCGAGTTCCTCGACATTGAGCATTTTCGGCGTGAGCACGCCGATGCGTTCGACGGTGTATTTGGCGTCGGTGCCCATCATGCGGATGAGCTGGCCCTTCTTCATCACGCCGTCGATGATGCGCACCAGCACCATGACGCCGAGATAGGTGTCGTACCAGCTGTCGACCAGCATCGCCTTGAGCGGAGCCTTGTCGTCGCCGGTCTTCGGCGCCGGCAGGCGGTTGACGATCGCTTCCAGCACATCGGGAATGCCGAGGCCCGTCTTGGCCGAGATCATCACGGCGTCGGAAGCGTCGAGACCGATGACGTCCTCGATCTGCTGCTTGATGCGCTCGGGCTCGGCGGCCGGAAGATCGACCTTGTTGAGCACAGGGACGATCTCGTGATTGGCGTCGAGCGCCTGATAGACATTGGCGAGCGTCTGGGCTTCGACGCCCTGGGAGGCGTCGACCACGAGCAGCGAGCCCTCGCAGGCGGCGAGCGACCGGCTGACTTCATAGGCGAAGTCGACATGGCCTGGCGTGTCCATGAGGTTCAGCACATAGGTTTCGCCATTGTTGGCCTTGTAGTGCAGACGCACCGTCTGGGCCTTGATGGTGATGCCGCGTTCTTTCTCGATATCCATATTGTCGAGCACCTGCTCGGACATCTCGCGCGCCGCCAGACCGCCGCAGGTCTGGATCAGACGGTCGGCCAGCGTCGATTTGCCGTGGTCGATATGGGCCACGATCGAGAAGTTGCGGATATGGGAAAGGGGCGTGCGGTTTTCTGTGCTCATGGGCGAGCGCATACAATGGAACGCCTAAAAATGTAAAGGTTCTTACCGCTGAAAGGCGGCATTTCCGGCGCTTGCGCTTGAGGAAACGACAAAGCCCCCGCCCTTTCGAGCGGAGGCTTCCTCAGAGTGGAACCCCAACTTATTCGCCGTAGGGGATCCAGACATTCTTGATGTCTGTCGCCTTGCGCAGGAACAGCGGGCCTTCCGCCTGGGCGGGGTCCATCCAGTCGATCGCCTTGCCGTAATCGGTGAAGACGCGCTTGAGATTGCCTGCCGAGGCTTTCTCGGACATCGAGGCCAATGCGGGCGAGCCGAAGGCCCAGAGCGCATCGACATCGTTATGCGTGGCCAGCGCCTTGCCCAGCTCCATGGCGGAGCCGGTGACGATATTGACGACGCCGGCGGGGACATCCGAGGTTTCGAGCACGGAATAGAAATCCGTCGCCGACAGCGGATGGATTTCGCTGGGGACCGCCACCACGCGATTGCCGACCGCGATCAGCGGCGCAACGAGCGAGATGAAGCCGAGAAGCGGGGCTTCCGGCGGGCAGATCACGCCTGCGACGCCCTGCGGCTCCGGCAGGGCCAGCGCCACGCCGCGCAGCGGCGGCGTATGGATGAGGCCCTCATATTTGTCGGCCCAGGCGCCATAGGTGAAGAGGCGCGAGATCGACGCCTCGACTTCGGCCTTGGCGGAGGCTGCGCTGCGGCCCGTCTGGGCGGCGATGCGAGCGGCGAACTCATCCTCGCGGGCCGAGAGATTTTCGGCGATGTAGTAGAGGATCTGCGCACGGTTATGCGCGGTGGCCGAGGACCAGCCGGAGGCGGTCTGCGCGGCGGCCACCGCATTGCGGATATCCTTGCGATTGCCCTCCCCGACTTCGCCGACCACCTTGCCCTTGGGCGACAGGATCGGACGGTTGTAGTTGCCGTCGGGACGCGCCTGCTTACCGCCGATGAACAATTTGGCGGTGCGGTCGATCACGGGGGCGGCGAAATCGCCCTGCGTGGTCTTGAGCGCCGGCGTCGCTGCCTCGGCGCGGAGCTTGGCGTTGGCCCAGGCCTTGGGTTTCAGATATTCATAGGCGCCTTCGCGACCGCCCTCGCGGCCAAAGCCCGATTCCTTCTTGCCGCCGAAGCCGGCGGAGGCGTCGAACATATTGGTGGCGTTGACCCAGACCACGCCGGCCGAGAGTTTCGCCGCGACATTGAGCGCCAGCCCGATCGTTTCGCTCCAGACGCTGGCGGCCAGGCCATAGCGGGAATGGTTGGCGAGCTGCAGGGCTTCCTCCGGCGTGCGGAAGGTCATGGACACCGCCACCGGTCCGAAAATCTCTTCGGTGGCGACGATCGAGGTCGGCTGCACATTGGCGATCAGCGTCGGGCGGAAGAAGCTGCCGCCAACGGGAAGTTCGCAATTGGACTGGTAGAGCGTGCCGCCCTCCTCGACGCCCTGCTTGACGAGCTTTTCGATCCGCGCCAGCTGCACCGGCGCGACGATGGCGGCCATGTCGATGCATTTGTCGAGCGGCTGTCCCACGCGCAGCGTCTGCAGGCGGCGATCGAGCTTGGCGTGGAACCGATCCGCCACGCCTTCCTGCACGAGAATGCGCGAGCCGGCGCAGCAGACCTGGCCCTGGTTGAACCAGATGGCGTCGACCACGCCTTCCACAGCGCCGTCGAGATCGGCGTCGTCGAAGACGATGAAGGGCGACTTGCCGCCGAGCTCCAGCGTCAGCGACTTGCCGGAGCCGGCGGTGCGTTCGCGGATGACGCGGCCGACGTCGGTCGAGCCGGTGAAGGCGATCTTGTCGACTCCCTGATGTTCGACGATCAGCGCGCCGGTGTCGCCCTCGCCGGTCACCACATTGAGCACGCCGGCGGGAAGGCCGGCGGCGGCGGCGAGTTCGGCAAACAACAGCGCGGTCAGCGAGGTGAATTCTGCCGGCTTCAGCACCACGGTATTGCCGAGCGCCAGCGCCGGCGCCACCTTCCAGGCCAGCATCAGGAAAGGAAAATTCCAGGGAATGATCTGGCCGATCACCCCGACCGGCTGCTGGTCGGCGAATTCCGTTTCCTGCAGCAGCTGCGCCCAGCCCGCGTGATGATAAAAATGGCGGGCAGCGAGCGGCACGTCGATGTCGCGGGTTTCGCGCACCGGCTTGCCATTGTCGATCGCCTCGACCACGGCGATCAGGCGGGCATGACGCTGGATCATCCGCGCAAGCGCATAGAGATGGCGGGCGCGCTGATGGCCCGGCAGCTTGGCCCAGGGGCCTTGCGCCTTGCGGGCGGCGGCGACCGCCGCGTCGACATCGGCGGCCTCGCCATGGGCGAGCGTCGCGAGTTTGGCGCCGGTGGCGGGCTCGAACGTGTCGAACGTGCGGGCCGAACTGGGCGCCCGGAATTCGCCATTGATGAAATGACCGAAGGTCGAGCCATGGCGCTTCAGCCAGGCGCGGGCTTCGGTGTCGGCTTCGGGGGCGGGACCGTAGGACATGTCGTCGAAATAATCTGAAACGGATTTGCTCATGGAAGTCGGCTCCTCGATCAACCGATCGGATGTCTGACGAAGGCGGAATAGGCGCCGGTGACGTGATGTTCGAGCTGGCGCTCGATATCGGCGAGCAGGCTGGGCGCCGATGCGGAACAGATCCGGCTCCAGCCATTCGCGGCCCAGCTCTTCCTTCATCAGGAACTGGTAGTTCAGCACATCCTTGGCGGCGGAAATGCCGCCGGCGGGCTTGTAGCCGACCTTGTAGCCGGTGCGCTCATAATAGTCGCGGATGGTGCGGATCATGGTCAGCGTCACCAGAAGCGTGGCGTTGACGCCTTCCTTGCCGGTGGAGGTCTTGATGAAATCGGCGCCGGCCATCATGCAGACGATCGAGGCGCGGGCGACATTGCGCAGCGTCTTGAGATCGCCGGTCGCCAGGATCGCCTTGACATGGGCGTCGCCGCAGGCGGCGCGGTAATCCTGCATTTCGCGATAGAGCGCTTCCCAATTGCCGGTCAGCACATGTTCGCGGGTGATGACGATGTCGATTTCCTTGGCGCCGTCGGCGACCGAGGCCTCGATTTCCTTGACCTTGGTCTCATGCGGCGAGAGACCGGCGGGGAAGCCCGTGGAGACGGCGGCGACCGGAATGCCGGTGCCTTCCAGCGCCTCGACGGCGGTGGCGACGAAGCGGTGATAGACGCAGACCGCGCCGGTGGTGATGCGGCGATCGCCCATGCCGATGGCGTCCAGGAGATCCTGGCGCACCGGATTGGCGGCCTTGGCGCAGAGACGGCGCACGCGGCCGGCGGTGTCGTCGCCGTTCAGCGTCGTCAGGTCGATGCAGGTCAGCGCCTTTAGAAGCCAGGCGGCCTGCGCCTCCTTCTTGACCGTGCGGCGACCCGGCAGGCTCGCCACCCGCCGTTCGCCGGCCGACAGATTGACCCGCTGGTCCATGACCCAGCCGAGATCGAGCTCCATGCCCGGATTTCTCGGCCAGCCGTGATTGGCGGCATGGGCCTGAGCGGCCTTGTCCATTGTTGCAGTCTCCACCAGAGCCTCCCGGCAAGATGTTATCTTTTTACATTCTGTGTTACTTTCACACCAAAATACGATTTGGTCAAGCGCCATTCTCATCGGGCGCGTAGAGACCGCTTTCGGTATAGATCGCATCGAAGCCGTCGAGCGGGGCGAAAAAAGCCGGCCGGATGCGGCCGAGCTTGCTGTCGTCGAGAATTAGGATGCTGCGGGCGGCAACCGCCATCGCCTTCTTCTTGATCTCGGCTTCGTGGAAGTGCTCGCAGGTCGCCCCTCGCCCCTCGTCCAAGCCAGCGGCCGAGAGGAAGGCGACGTTGAGGCCGAGTTCATCCAGCGTCTGCAGCGCCGCGGCGCCGGAGAAGGAGGCCGAGGCGGGGTGATAGACGCCGCCCAGCATGATCAGCCGGACATTGGGCTTGCGCGCCAGCCGTTCGGCAATATTGAGCGCGTAGCAGCAAACCGTGAGCGGCATATCGACTGGCAGGAGATCGGCGAGATGCATCATGGTGCTGCCGCAATCGATGAACAGCGTATCCTCGGCGCGAATATGCGGCAGCGCCTGCGCAGAGGCGCGCTCCTTGGCCGAGGCGTGGCGGTCGCTGGCGGACGCCAGTTCATAAGGCTGTTCCGGCTCGACCGCCTGGGCCGGCATGATATGGCCGCCGATAAAGGCAAATCGCCCGGTTTCGGCGGCGATGTCCCGCCGGATGGTCATTTCGGAGACGTCGAGGGCGCGGGCGGCATCTTTGAGATGCACGATCCCCCGCTCTGAAATCATCGCCGTTAACCGGTCGAGCCTATCCTGTTTTTTCATGCTGCACCTCTTTGGGAGGAAAATGGCGCATGTTTCACAGGATGGTCAACAGCAATGTGAACAATATCACATTTGTTGACGCCTATTCGTAGAGCGCCTTGAGATCGCGCAACGCCTTGATCAGCACAGACGCATCGGCGCCGACCGCGATGAAGTTGACGCCCATGTCGCGATAGCGTTTGGCGTCGACAGGATCGGGCATATAGATGCCCGTGGCCTTGCCGTGGCTCTGTATCCGGCGGATGGCGTCCTCGATCGCCGATTTGACCTCCGGCGCATGATAATTGCCCGGATGGCCCATATCGGCGGCGAGATCGGAAGGGCCGATGAAGACACAGTCGACGCCATCGGTTGCGGCGATATCGTCCAGCGCCGCAAGCCCGGCCCGGCTTTCGACCTGCAGCATCAGGCAGATCTGGTCAGCTGCCGTCGACATATAGTCGGGGATGGAATTGAACATCGAGGCGCGGGCGATGCTGGCGCCGACCCCGCGAATGCCCTCAGGCGCATAACGCACCGCTTTGACCATCAGTTCGGCCTGGGCGCCGCTTTCGATCATCGGCAACAGCAGCGATTGCACGCCGATATCGAGATATTGCTTGATGAGATGGACATCGGCGCTGGGCGGCCGGGCGACGACCGAGGACGCCGAGCCCTTGAGCGCCTGCGC
Source organism: Rhizobium sp. G21 (assembly GCF_014158035.1). GTDB lineage: Bacteria > Pseudomonadota > Alphaproteobacteria > Rhizobiales > Rhizobiaceae > Rhizobium_E. The sequence goes on from NZ_JACFXW010000001.1 coordinate 2,316,442, forward strand.
CTGCTGCATGATCGAGCGCAAATCATTGGGTGCATGTTCGCCGTCGATCAGCACCCAATCGAAGCCGATCGTGCCGGCGAGTTCCGACGAATAGCTGTTGGCGAGAACAAGCCAGATGCCGATGGTCGTGTCGCCGGCGGCGAGCCGTTTCTTCAAGCGGTTTTCAGGCGCGGACATGGCGGTCTCCAATGATCACAGCAGGGATTTCAGGGCGAAGCCGGCGTCTTCCACCTGTTCGGGCGTCACGGTCTTGCCGCCTTCGAGAATGCGCCGGGCGACCATATAGGTCGCGCCGTCATTGAGGCAGTCGGCGGCGAGGAAGCGGCCTGCCTTGAAATAGAAATGCGATTTTGCGCCCTCGCGCACGCCGGGCCGGGTGACGACCCGATCATAGCCGGTGTTGAGGCCGGCGATCTGCAGCTTGAGTTCGAACTGATCGGACCAGAACCACGGCGTCGGGTTATAATCGACGCTGTCGCCCAGCATGTTGCGCGCGGCGATCAGGCCCATGTCGTTGGCGTTCTGCACCGATTCGAGCCGGATATGGTGGTCGCCATAGGGAAGCTCGCGCAGTCGCCGATCGCGAAGATCTCGGGGTCGCTGCTGCGCAGCTCCCGGTCCACCACGACGCCATTTGCGATCGTGAGGCCCGCCTGGTCGGCGAGCGCCACATCCGGCGTCACGCCGATGCCGGTGACGATGAAATCGGCCGCGATCACCGATCCGTCCGAAAGCTCGACGCCGGTCGCGCGGCCGCCGTCCTCGACGATCTGCTTGAGCGCGGCGTTCTCGAAGATCCTGACGCCATGGGCTTGGTGGAGCGTGCGGACATCGCCAGCGGTTTCCGCGCAGGCGACGCGCTTGAGGATGCGGTCGGCTGCCTCGATGACGGTCACGGTCGCGCCCTTTTTCGATGCTTCGGAGGCGGCCTCTAGGCCGATATAGCCGCCGCCGATCACCACCAGCCGCGCGCCGTCCTTCATCTGCTCCATTAGCGCATGCGCGTCGCCGAGATCGCGCATCACATGCACATTCGGCAGATGGCCGCCGATTTCCTCGGGCAGCCGGCGCGGACGCGCGCCGGCGGCGATCAGCAGCCGGTCATAGGACAGCGCCTCGCCGTCGGCGAGATGCACGGTCTTGTGGGCGCGGTCGATGCGATCGGCGAAGACGCCGCGTATGAGGGTGATGCGGTTGGCCGCATACCAGTCTTCCGGACGCAGAAGGATCTGCTCGAAGCTGGATTTGCCGGACATATAGGCCTTGGAAAGCGGCGGGCGCTGATAGGGCAGCTCGGCATCGCTGGAGACGATGACGATCTCCGCCTCCGCCGAAAGTTTCCGAAGCTCGGCCGCCGCCGAAAGCGCGGCGTGGCTGCCGCCTATGATCACGGTCTTCATTGTCCCGTCCTCCATCACCGATCGCGACGCATTGCCGATGGTTCAACATGATTTCGGGTTCCGGGGCAAGCCGCGCTCCCGCATGCGACGGCGCGGCGCCTGTTTTGGCCAGAGCAACTAAAGGCGAGCGGATGGCGCTCGCCGCGATGCATCAGCCGAGTCGCGTGATGTGATTGTCCCAGGCGAGCGCGGTCTTTTGCGCTTCGAACCAGCCGGATTCGGTGGAGCGGATGAAGCTCGTCTGTTCCGGCGCAAGACCACAGACGCCGCCGATCGCTTCCTGGCGGACGAGGTTCGCCGACTTGACGTCGAAGGCCGCCCATTGCCCGCCTTTGGGCGAGGAGACCGCGACGAGCCCCGCGTCGCGATTGACCATCACCGAGCCGATGTAATTGTCGAAGCCGCGTAGAACCTCTTCCGGCATGTCGAGGAAACGCAGGTCTTCGCCGCGCTTGAAGCTGCCGAGAAGCTGCGGATAATCTGTCTTGGGGCCCTCATATTGGCATCCGAACCAGATGCTTCCGGAGGCGTCGATATCCATGTGCCGGGTCGACAATTGGCGGATCTCGACCGGCAGGTCATGCTTTTCTACCAGCCGTCCGTCGCTGAGATCGAGAATGACGAGCGACGGCTCCATGTGATCGAGATTGAGCTTGGCGCGGCCCATGGACGGATGTTGCTTGATGCCGCCGTTGGCGATGGCGAGATAACGTCCGCCTTCGAGGATCTGGAGGTCGTGGGTGTCCATGCCATGGGCGGAGAATTCGCCGATTTTCGCCCAGCCGGCGCTGGCGTCGTAAACGCCGATCTTGCCGGCGTAATTGTCGAAGTCGTTTTCGGCGACATAAAGCCTGCGGCCATCCGGCGAAAAGGCGCCGTGACCGAAGAAATGCCTGTCCTCGGCCGCCTGGATCAGCTTCAGCGGCGCGCTCGTGGCGGTGTCGATCACCAGCGCAAACGTCCCCGGACGCCGGGCGAAGGCCACAGCACGGCCATTGAGCGGATCGAAGCTGACGTCATGGCCGCGATCGGGCAACGCCACACGGGCGATTTCGCCGCCGTCTTCCGCCAGCAACGCCACGCCATAGGCGCCGCCCGCATCCATGAAGGCGCTCGCGAAGACCGCCGCGCTGGCTGCGAGAACATCATGACCGCGCGCCGACAAGCCGCTGGCGAACAATAAGCCGGCCGCCTTGAGGAAGGACCGGCGCTCGATCAGCAGGGTCCGCATCGCTCAGTCTCCGTCACCGAAGGAAAAGCCGGCGCTCAAGCCCACGGCGGCGCCGACGTCGCGATCGATTCGGGCGCTGGCGTCGCGCAGATTGAAGAGCAGGAATTCGATCTTGCGTTGATATTTGACGTCCGCCAGACGTTCGGGGCTGGGCTGCTCCATCTTCGCCGCCGCGCCGCCTGCGGTCTTGAAGTCGAATTCCACGGCGTCGGCCAGGGCTTCGGCGTCGCCGGTCAGAAGGCTGCGCATGTCCGACGTCTTCCAGAGATCGGCGAGGCCCGAGACATTTCCGTGGATGGCGCGCATAGTGTTTTCGGAGCGCCATAGCAGCGCGAGCCGCGGGGAGGTCTTTTCCCCTCGCCCTTGTAGAACGGTTTGACGCGCTGATCGCGCACGGTTTCAATCCCATGCACGAAAATGCCGATCATCGCCTGCAAGGCTTCGTCGCCGGTGCGGAAGACCGGATTTGCGGCGCCCGGCTCCTTCCAGTTTTTCGCCACGCCATCGGGCGCATCCCAGGCGGCGGAAAGCTCGCCGGCGATACTTTCGATATTGCGGGAAACCGCCAGGCCGAACCGGCACTGGTCGGCATCGTCAGGACTCGTCACCGCGCCGGCCTCGCGTCCGAAAAAGTCAGTTCATAGGCGCCGAGACCCTGGACGGCGACGCTTTTGCCGGCAAGGCCCGCCGCGTCCAGATCGGATGCGTCGGGATCGGCGAGGATCTTCTGAACCTGCTTCTGCCCCGTCGACTTGCGGTCGGGATAGAAAAGAATCCGCTCATAGCGGTTGTTCCCGAGCACCGGACCCTCACGCACGATCTCGATGCGCGCCCAGGCTTCGACGAGGTCGCCGAACCGCGCCTTCAGGTCGTTCAGCCCCTCATCGCCGGGCGCGGCGCAGAACCTAGCCGTATCCTCGGCGAGTGTATGAGCCGCATCCTCAAGGGCGTGATAGGACGGCCTGATATAGCCATCGACCGCATCGACCATGATCTTGCGGGCTACCGCGTCATCGACGGCGAGCGCCGGAGAGGCGAGCGGAGCCATGAGGGCGGCAATCAGAAGCACGGATTTCATCGTCATCAGAGCGACTCCAGAAAACGGATCAGCAGATCGCGGTCGCGTTTATCGAGTTTGGCATAGGCGTCGCGCGCGGCGCGGCCTTCGCCGTCATGCCAGAGAACGGCCTCCTCCAGCGTCCGGGCGCGGCCGTCATGCAGATAGAATTCCTGGCCGCCGACCGTGCGGGTGAGGCCAATAGCCCAAAGCGGCGGCGTGCGCCACTCCCGCCCCGAAGCTTCGCCCACCGTCTGGCTATCGGCCAGCCCCTCGCCCATGTCGTGCAACAGGAAATCGGAATAGGGCCAGATCAGCTGGAAGCGTTGCGGCTTGGCCGGCCAGTCCTTACGCGTCACATATTTCGGCGTGTGGCAGCTGATGCAGCCCGAGTCGTAAAACAGCTTTTTCCCAGCCAGAGTTTCCGAAAAGGACGCCTTGCGGCGGGCGGGAACGGCGAGATTTTCCGAATAGAAACTCACCAGCGGCAGAACCGGATCGGGCGCTTCACCGGGGCCGAGACGCGCTTGGGTTCCGCCCGCCAGCGCCAGACAATCGGCCTGCTCGGAGGTGCAGTCGCCATGATCCCTGGGGAGTATCGGCGTGGAAATGCCGATATCGCCAAGGAAGGCGTGCGCCGATTGGTCGCGAACATTGGCCTGCTCGCCCTTCCAGCCGAAACGGCCGAGGCGGACCTCGCCATCGCTGGCGCGCGTTAATTGTGGACGGCCGGAGACGCCGTCGCCATCGCGATCGTCAGGATCCACACTGGCCAGGATGTCACCCTCGGCGATCGCCTCGATGAGGCCGAGGCCGATCATGGCCGGGGCTATGCGCGGCGACAGCGACGCGTGGGGATCGAGCGGCCCGTAGCGAAGATCGACGGCCTGGTAGGAGGGCTTTCGAAGTTCGACGACGGTCCCGTCGGGGAAGCGGAACGGCTGCGGCTGATAGCTGATCCGCATCCGTCCCTCGGGCGCGACGCCGGCGATGGCCTTGTCCTGCAGCTGGCCGCCATAGACGGGATCGGGGAAATTGAGCAGCAGATGATCCCCGAGCGCAGCCTTCTCCGCATCGGTCGTCGGCTCGCGCGCCAGACGGAGGAACATCGAGGTCATGTCCGCCTTGCCTTCCGGCGGATGGCCGCGACCGTCATTGATGTGGCAGGCGTCGCAAGAGCGGGCGTTGTAGAATGGCCCCAAGCCATCGGAGGCCTGGGTGGACGAGGGCGCGGGCACCCAGATCTTGCGGAACAACGCATTGCCGAGACGGAAATTCATCACGTCTTCGTCCGCCAGATTGGCGGAGAAATGTGAAAACGCGTTGCGGTCAGGATCCTCGATCGAGGTCGCGGCTCCGGCCTGCATGGCCTCATAGGGCTCGGCCTTGGAGAAATCCGTGGCGGGCCTGACCACATCGGCGACCCGCGCTTTTTCGCGCGGACCGAGATCCGGGCGTTCCGCGGTTTCGGCGAACGCGAATACCGAAACGCCCAGCAGAGGCAGGACCAGAAGGTTCAACCGCAGAGCCGGGCGTCGCATCATCTCACCCATGAACCGTGACACGGGGCCATGCGGCCCCATCCGCTTATTGGAACACGGCGTTGGGATTGTCCAGACTATCGGAGCCTTCGAGCTCGATCTGGCCCAGGTCGAGCGCAGAAATCACGCGCTGGATCGACTTGGTCTGGTCCACCAGACCATCGATCGCGGCCTGGACGACGGCGTTGCCGTCCTTGTTGCCTTCACCGATCATCTGGTCATAGGCCTCGACCGTCTCGCCGCGCTTGGCCATGGCATGCATGGCGTCGAGCGTGTGGCCGAGCTTGGCCTTCACTTCGGCGTCGAGGCTGGCATCCTTTTCCTTGACGAGGTCGGAGAGCGAGGGACCGCTGAGCTTCGAGCCGTCGACGCGGGTATAGGCGTTCTCATAGACGCCGGCGATGCCGATGGCGTCGTTGAGATGCGAGTTGTAGGTGTTGTCGGAGAAGCAATCATGCTCCTCTTCCGGATCATGCAGGAGAACGCCGAGTTTCATGCGCTCGCCGGCCAATTCGCCATAGGAGAGCGAGCCCATGCCCGTAAGCATGGCGACGACGCCCTTTTTCGGATCGGCGAGCACGGCCTTGTAGGCCTCGCCTTTGGGCGTCCACTGCTTGACCATGTAGTCGAGATCGCTCACCAGCAGGCTGGATGCAGCCTTCAGATATTGGGCGCGGCGGTCGCAGTGACCATTGGTGCAATTCTTGACGTCGTAATCGGTATAGGGCCGCGCGCCGGCGCCGGACCCGTGCCATTGAGATCCTGGCCCCAAAGCAGGAATTCGATGGCGTGATAGCCGGTGGCGACATTGGATTCCGAGCCGCCGGCTTCCTGCAGGGTGCCTGAGAGGAGTTCCGGCGTGATCTTGGTCGCGTCGATTTCCTTGCCGCCGATGGTGAACTTCGGATTGGCGATGACGTTCAGCGTATACTGCTCGTTTTCGTCGCTTTCGGTTCCATAAGCCTTGTCGACATAGTCGATCAGGCCTTCGTCGAGCGGCCAGGCGTTGACCTTGCCTTCCCAGTCGTCGACGATTGCATTGCCGAAACGGTAGGCTTCCGTCTGCTGATAGGGAACGCGGGCCTTGATCCAGGCGTCACGGGCTGCTTTCAGCGTGTCCTCGGAGGGATTGGCGATCAGCGCGTCGATCGCCTTGTCCAGCGCCTTGGCTGTGATCAGCGAGTCTTCATATTTGGCGTGGCCGATTTCGGCATAGGTCTTGACCACGGCGCCGAGATCGGTGGCGGCGAAGGCGCTGGACATGCCGAAAAGGGCGGTGGCCGACACGAGGCCCAGGCTGAGCCGGGCGAAGGGAAGACGGGTCATGGACGCTCCTTGACATCAGATGATTGGCGCTGTTCTGACTCATCTGCAAACTGGTGTCAAATCATCCAGATATAAGATCGGCGCAGACAACTATTTCTTTCCGGGAGCAACGAACAGAAAATCCGCCGCTTGTAGATTAATTTTTGCGCATTATGCTCACGCCATCATCACTTCCGCGGGCGACATGATCAGACATCTGAGGCACTTCATTCAACGCCATGAGCCGCCGGGGCAGGCTCTTGCGCATCTGAAATCCGGCTTCGGCGCGGTGCTCGCGATGACGGGCATCGGCGGCGCGGCCGTGGCCACCGGCCTGCCCTTCCTGCTCGCGCCTTTTGGCGCCACGGCGGTGCTGCTTTTCGGTCAACCCAAAAGTCCGCTCGCCCAGCCGGCCAATGTGCTCGGCGGTTATTTCGTCGCGGCGATGATCGGATCGCTGGCGGTGTGGCTGTTTCCCGGCGCCTGGCTTGCCGCCGCCGTCGCTGTAGGCCTGACGATCGCGGTGATGCTGATCCTGAGGGTCACGCATCCGCCGGCGGGCGCGATCCCGCTCGTCGCCTTCGCCAGCCATTTCAGCCTGCCGCTGCTCGTCGCCGTAGTGTCGGCCGGAAGCGCCTTGATGATCGCCATCGCGGTGCTGCATCATCGGCTGCCGCCGACCCAGCAATATCCGCTGAGGCTCGAGAGCTGATTTCAGCCGGCGCGGCGCATCATGGCGAAGTAAAAGCCGTCGGTGTCGGTCGAGGCCGGCGTCAGCGTCACGGAAAGACCATCAGGCGAGTAAGGCTGCGGCGCATCGGCTCCGAACAGCGATGTCCAGCCATCGAGCGCCGAGACCAGTGAAAAAGCGGGGTTCGCCGCCAGGAAATCTTCGACCTGACGCTGGTTTTCCTCCGGCAGGATCGAACAGGTGACATAGCACAACACGCCGCCGGGCCGGACATAGCCGCTGGCTTTGGTCAGCGCCTCACGCTGCTGGCTCAACCGTTCTTCGAGGTTTTTCGGCGTCAGCCTCCACTTGGTGTCTGGCCGACGGCGCCAGGTGCCGGTGCCTGTGCAAGGCGCATCGACGAGGACGCGGTCGCATCGGCCCAGGATCGACGCCATGGATTTCTCGTGCTCGTGGACCTGCACATTGCGCGCGCCGGCGCGGCGCAGGCGTCCGATGATCGGCGCGAGCCGTTTGCGATCGGCGTCGAAGGCGTGGACCTGGCCCTTGTTGGCCATGGACGCCGAGAGGCTCAGCGTCTTGCCGCCGCCGCCGGCGCAGTAATCGAGGATCTGCTCGCCCTCTCGGGCGAGAATGAGATCGGCGACGATCTGGGACCCCTCGTCCTGAACCTCGAACCAGCCTTTCTGGAAGGAAAGCTCGGCGGTGACATTGGGCAGCCGCGACGGCCCCTCGCCGGCCGCAATGCGCACGCCCGATCGGGCGATGGCGGAGGGCCGCGCCTGAGCGTGTTCGAGACCCCGGACGACCTTGTCACGGGTGGCTTTCAGCGTATTGGCGCGCAGATCGAGGGTCGGCCGTTCGGCCAGCGCCTGGGCTTCTTTGAGCCATAGGTCGCCGAAATTGACCCGGAAATGCTCGACGACCCATTCCGGGATATCACCGCGGACATAATCGGGCGCGTCTTCGAGCCGGCGTGACGAGAAGGCGGCGAGACAGTCCTCGGAGAGAGGCTCGGGCGCGAATTTATCGCCGTCGAATTCGCCGGCGAGATTGGCCGCCTCATATCCCCACTGCCGCAGCATCACCGCGTAAGCCAGCGCTGCGGGCGATGCGTCGTCCATCAGCCAGGCATGCGACAGTTTCATGCGAAGCGCGTCATAGACGATGTTGCCGACGGCGGCGCGATCGCCTGAACCGGCGAAGCGGCGGGACAGGCCCCAATCCTTGAGCGCATCGGCGACCGGCCGGCGGCGCGTTTCGATATCGCTCAACACTTCGATCGCCCCCGAAAGGCGTCCGCCCAGCCGCATCGCTTCATCTCCTTGTTTCCGGGGTGGTACCCGCGAATTGTCCGAAGAGCAAGCGTGGGGGCGGCGTTAGAGCATTTCGCGGCCGAGGTTTCGACCGAAGTCGTCCGCCGGAGGCTTCGGATCAGCCGATGACCTCGAAACAGACCTTGGCGGTGCCGCTGCTGACCATGCCGATCTGGTGGGCGGCGGCGCGGGAGAGGTCGAGGACGCGTCCGCGAATGAAGGGGCCGCGATCATTGATGCGAACGACCACGGCGCGTCCGTTGTTGCGGTTGGTCACTTTCACCTTGGCGCCGAAAGGCAGGTTGCGATGAGCGGCGGTGAGTTTGGACGGGTTCATGCGTTCGCCGGACGCGGTGCGGGAATGCAGCGCATACCAGGAGGCTCCACCACAACCATCTTTGGCCTCAGCTGGGGTCTGCCCGACGGCAAACGAAAAAACCACAGCAGCAAGCACGAGAGCGTGGTGAGATTTTTTTTTCGAACATTTAGACTTCCCAAGACGTTTATTCCTGGGAACGAGCTTCTTTGGGGTAAAAGAGGCAAAAAAGTGCCTCATGCGTTCACGCAATGTTACTTTTGAAATATTAACGGAGGACGCATTGGATCAAAATGAGATTCCGACCTGCAACCTGAGAATGAGACCCTAGAAGATTCAGATGGTAAGCACGGGACCTCGCGACGTCCTCAAAATCCGCGCTTCGCTCACAAAAGCGGCGGGAAAAAGCGCGTTTAATCAAATCTTCACCAAATTTTATGCCGATGTTGATATTCCTATAATCGTGTTGGCCGCATAAACGCCACAATTCACCCGCGCCAGACGCCGTCTTTCCAGAGTTGCTGCATCGAAACCAGGTAGTCCGGATAGAGAAATTCGAAGCCGAGCTCGCGGATCCGGGCATTGCCGACGCGCTTGTTCTCTCCATAAAACGACCGCTGCATGGGACTGAGTTCGGCCGTCTCGAAGGCGATATCTGGGGGCGTCGGAACGCCCATCAGCTCAGCCGCATAAGCGACCACATCCTGCGATGGCGAGGGCATATGGTCGGTGACGTTGAATGCGCCGCCTTCCCTATGGTCCATCAGGAAGAGCGTGGCGCGGGCGATATCCTCCACCCGGATACGATTGAACACCTGATCCTTCTTGACCAGACGCCGGGCCGTTCCATTGTCGAGATTGACGAAGGGGTTGCGCCCGGGACCATAAATGCCGGAAAGACGCAGGAGCGCCACGGGCACGCCGGCGGCTGCGCCCGCCTCCAGCCATTGGTTCTCGGCCAGCAGCGCGCGCTCGCGCGAGCGGTTGGACAAAGGCGTCGGTTCGGCAGTCTCATCCACCCAGGCCCCCTTGTGGTCGCCATAGACGCCGATGGTCGAGAGATAGCCGACCCATTCCAGACGCGGCATGGCGGTCTCGAGGGACGGGATCAGTCGCAGGAAGCCGTCGCCCTGCGCGTCCGGAGAGATGGATTGAACGAGCGCGGTTGTCTCCGACAGCGCCGCGGCGAGTTCGTCCGAGATCGTCTCGCCGTCGAACTGCAGCGGGCGAATACCTGCGCGTTCGAGGGCGGCGAACTTCGCCCCGCTCCGGGTGGTGCCGTAGACGGGGAAGCGCTCGCTTGCGAGTGCGCCGATCGCTTTGCCTGAAAAGCCCGCGCCCAAAATCGTCATCGTCATGGCAATAGTCCCGCTTGTTTCCATTCTTCTCTTACATAGTCATCCGGCTCGCGTTGCGCAGCGGCCTCGTCGCTCACCGTCAGCGCGCCGAGCTGCGCCAAGGCCCAGATCGCCATGCCGCGCACCTCCGCCGCCTGGTCGGACAGAAGCCGGCGACAGGATTCCGCGAGCTGGAGGTCGCCGGAATTGCCGGCGGCGATCAGACAGTTGCGGATGAACCTGTTGCGCCCGATACGCTTGACCGGCGAGCCGGAAAAGAGCGCGCGGAAGGCCGCATCGTCGAGCTCCAGGAGATCTGCGAGCAGTGGGGACCCTAGATCCCGGCGCGCGCGCAGCTTCTGTTCCCGCGCCACCTCGGCGAATTTGTTCCAGGGGCAGGCGGCGAGGCAATCGTCGCAGCCATAGATACGATTGCCGATCAGCGGCCGGATCTCCCGGTCGATCGGCCCCCTGTGCTCGATGGTGAGGTAGGAGACGCATCGCCGCGCGTCGATCCGGTAGGGCCCGGGAAAGGCTCCGGTCGGGCAGGCGTCGAGGCAGGCGCGGCAGGAGCCGCAGTGATCCCGCTCCGGCGGATCGACCTCCAGTTCCGCAGCCGTGAAGATGCTGCCGAGAAACAGCCAGGAGCCGAAATCGCGATTGACGAGATTGGTGTGCTTGCCCTGCCATCCCAGACCCGCTTTCGCCGCCAGCGGCTTTTCCATCACCGGGGCGGTGTCGACGAAAACCTTGACTTCGGCGCCGGTGCGGGCGGCGAATTTCTGGGCGATCTCCTTGAGCTTGCCCTTGATGACGTCGTGATAGTCGCGATGGCGGGCATAGACGGAGATATTGCCGACGTCGGGGCCGGGCGAGATTGTCGCGCGGATCGCCTTCGGGGCCATAATTCATGCCGAGCATGATGATGGAGCGCACATCGGGCCAGAGCACGCGCGGATCGCCGCGCCGCTCCTGCGTTTCCGGCATCCAGGCCATGGTTCCGTGATGGCCGGCCTCGATATAGCGGCCGAGATCTGCGCGCGCCCGGTCCAGATCATCGGGCCCGGTGATGCGGCAGATGTCGAAACCCGTATCGCGGGCGAGCGTCTTGATCCATTGCGCGCGCCCGCGGATATCGTGGCCGCGGCTGGCCGCGCCCGACATGTCAGAAATCCAGATCGGCGTAGTGCGACACCGGCGTCACGCCGCGAATGCGATCGTTGAGCAGCGGCCGAAAACCGGGACGCGACTTGATGCGCTGATACCAGTCCTTGACAGGCGGCCATTCGTTCCAGTCGATCTCGCCGAGATAATCGAGAACGGAGATGGCCGATGCGGCGGCGAGATCGGCATAGCTCAGTCGCTCGCCCGCGAGCCAGGTGCGGGATCCCGCCAACCATGCGAGATAGCGCATATGCTGGCGGATATTGTTGCGCGAGGTGCGCAGAACCTTGGAATCGGGCGCGCCGCCGCCCTGCTCAGGCGTCATGAACAGCTTGAACACACGCTCGCGCGCCAGCGGTCGCGTGACGTCCTGTTCCATCTTGTTGAGGAACCACTCGGTCAGGCGACGGATCTCGGCGCGCTGGAACGGATCTTCGGCGAGCAGTCGGCGGTCGCGCTTCAGGACGCCGCTGGTCTCATCGAGAAATTCGGAAATGATCGTGGCGCCACAGAGCGCGCGCATATTGTCGTCGACGAACACGGGCAACTGGCCGGCGGGATTGAGAGCAAGGAAATCTTTCCGCTTTTCCCAGATCGCTTCCTCGATCAATTCCGCCTGAACGCCATATTCCGAAAAGATAAGACGAACGAATCGCGAGGCGGTCGACATCGGATGATGATAGAGGACGGGCATAAATCTTTAACCGACTTTGAGAAAGGACAGGCTCGCGCCGCGCATATCACGCGCGGTCTTCACCCGTTGCGCCATAATCATACAGGTGCGCATGGCGCGCGGAATCGTCAAGCGACCTATGGCCGATTTGGGGCAAAGTCGTGATATCTCTCTCAAACCCGGTAAATAAATCGACAAGGCCGCGGCGAAACTGCGGCGAACATTAAGAAATTGGTGCGAAAACCCGGTCAATCCGATCGACAACAAGACAGGCATGTCACGAGGCTCTCATGGAAAGTCAGTCCATTTTCAGCGCGTTCATTCTCGGGCTTCTCGAGGGAGCGACGGAATTCATCCCGGTGTCGTCCACCGCCCATCTTCTCCTCGCGAGCCATTTTCTCGGCTTCAAGAGCACCGGCAACACTTTCCCGGTCCTTATCCAGCTCGGCGCGATCCTCGCCATCCTGCTGGTCTATTTCCGCAAGCTGTGGGACGTGGCGATGACGCTGCATTCCTCGGAGCGCTCGCGCTGGTTCGTGCTGTCGATCCTGGTGGGCTTCCTGCCGGCGGCGGTTATCGGCGCGGTCGCGCATGACTTCATCAAGAAAGTGCTGTTCGAGGAGCCGGTGCTGATCAGCTATGTGCTGATCATCGGCGGCGTCATCCTGCTGGCCGTCGACAAGATGAAGTTCCAGCCGCGCTATTTCGACGCCATGAACTATCCGCTGCCGCTGGCGTTCAAGATCGGCATCTGCCAGTGCCTGGCGATGATTCCCGGCACCTCGCGCTCGGGCGCGACCATTGTCGGCGCGCTGCTGATGGGTACGGACAAGCGGTCGGCGGCTGAATTCTCGTTCTTCCTCGCCATGCCGACCATGGTCGGCGCTTTCACGCTGGACCTGGTCAAATATCGCAACGACCTCAATTTCGACGACGTCACGAATATCGCCGTCGGCTTCGTCGCCGCCTTCATCAGCGGCCTCGTCGTGGTGCGGTCGCTGCTCGCCTTCGTCTCCCGCCGCGGCTATGCGCCGTTCGCCTGGTGGCGGATCATCGTGGGGACCGCAAGCCTGATCGGTCTTTATCTCCAGGGGTGAATCCCATGCAAAAGGCCGGCGACGAGCCGGCCTTCACGCTGAATAGATTTCATCTGAAAAGGGCGCCGCTCGGCGTCCTTTTTCATGACCGGAGGTTCAATGGGCGGGTACGGCGCCGGTCACGGCGCAGGGGTCCACGCCATAGGCGGGCGCGCAACGGTTCTTGTCGGCCGCATCGGTATGCGGCGCCATGAAGGAGCCGGCGAGAATGACAACTGCGGCAGACGCAAAGAACAATGCGATCGATTTGCCCATAATTTCCTCAAAAAAGTTTGCAGAGTTGGCGGAGCCGCCTTGTCTTTGGCGCATCTGAGCGGCTTCTAATCAGTTGCGTCGGCGCAATCAATGTCGAGCGAATGGCTTTATTCGGGTTTAACAAAACTAGCCGCTCTGTGCGACTTTTGGGCAACTCTTGCGCTCACGCAAGATCCACCACGACAATTCATTTAAAAATGTCAGCATCTGGTTAATGGATCGTATCCAATGCAAATGGAAAGAGCGCTGCAGATACTTCGAACAAAGCAAAAACGGCCCCAGCCATGCTGGAGCCGCCGCACGAAGTCTTAACAAATTATGATCAGCCGGCTGCGCCGGGCTGCGTGAACTGGCCTTCCGGGCGATAGCGCGCCAGATAGGTCGGCAGGATGGCTGCGGCGAGCGTGGGCTTGATGCCCATTCCCTCCAGCGTGCGGCCCTCGGCGATCGCGGCCTCGGAGACGATATTGTCCTTCTTGAGCAGCGTCACCTGATCGGCCGTGATCGGCGGGGTGATGAAGGGCACGAGCGAGGCGACCGAACCCAGAAGCGAGGCCACGCCGAAGGGAATGCTGACCAGCGACTTGTCGCGACAGGTCACGCGCAGGATATCGTCGAGGATATCTTTGAAGCTCACCACTTCTGCGCCGCCGAGTTCATAGATCTTGCCGCCGTCGACGAGGCCGTCGACCGAGCGGGCCACGGCTTCGGCGACATCGTCGACGAAGACGGGCTGGAACTTGGTCTTGCCGCCGCCGACCAGCGGCAGGAACGGGCGACGCGCGCCATGTCGGCGAATTTGTTGTAGAACTGGTCTTCCGGTCCGAAGACCACCGACGGACGCAGGATCACCGCATCCGGCTTGGTCTGCAGGATCGACTGCTCGGCGCGGCCCTTGGAGCGGGCATAGGCCGAGGCGGAGCTCACATCTGCGCCGATGGCGGAAATGTGGGTCAGGCCGGCGCCTGCAGCGCGGGCGGCTTCGGCGACGGCGCGCGCGCCGAATTCCTGCACGGCGTCAAAGCTGTTGCGACCCTGTTCGAAGAGAAGGCCGACGCAATTGACCACGTGATCGGCGCCCTTGACGGCGGCGTCGACAGAATTGCGATAGCGTAGATTGGCCTGCACGAAGGAGATCTGGCCGACATTGCCGAGCGGCTGCAGATGCAGCGCCAGATCGGGACGGCGCACCGCCACCCGGATGCGATAGCCGCGACGCGCCAGCGCGCGCACGACATGGCGGCCCACGAAACCCGATCCGCCAAACACAGTCACGAGTTTCGGCAAATTCGACAGCGTCATCTTGATCTCCTGAAATTCGGCGCCTTTTGGCCGGTCATACCCGAATCAACGCGCGAAATGAAGTTGTTAGTTCAGGCCACGCCTTCCACGATCACCATTTCGGCGTCGGCGACCTGCTGACGGATCGCGGCGGCCTTTTGGTATTGAGCGGAATGGTAGCAATCATAGGCGGCCTGCAGCGAAGGAAACTCGATCACCACATTGCGGGCGCGCACCTGGCCTTCGAGACGGTGATACTCGCCGCCACGGGCCAGAAACACCGCGCCATACTCCTCGAAGGCGGGTTTTGCGGTCGCGACGTAATCCTTGTAGCGCTCGGGATCCCGGATATCGACGCGGGCGATCCAATAACCTTTTGCCATGACGGCCTCCACCGTGTTCGGACAGACATGCAAACGTGTTAGAGCACCGTCTCCATCTCGGCAAGGATCGCCTTTGCCGCAGCCAGCGGATCTGGCGCTTTGACGATGGGACGAGCGACGACGAGATGCGACGCGCCGGCGCGAATGGCGTCGGCGGGCGTCATGACCCGCTTCTGGTCGCCCTTGTCGGCGCCGGCCGGCCGGATGCCGGGCGTGACCACGGCGAGTTCGGGTCCGACCACCTTGCGCACCGCCTTGGCCTCTTCGGCCGAGCAGACGATGCCGCCCATGCCGGCGCGACGCGCCTGTTCGGCCCGGCGCAGCACCAGCGTATGCGGATCATATTCATAGCCGGCCTCGATCAGGTCGGCCTCGTCCATGGATGTGAGAACGGTGACGCCGAGCAGGCAGAGATCCGAACCCCTGGCCGCCTCGACCGCGGCGCGCATCGCCTTGGGATAAGCATGCAGCGTCAGCATGCTCATGCCCATCTTGGCGATGTTCTCCACCGCGCTCGCCACCGTATTGTCGATGTCGAGCAGCTTCATGTCGAGAAAGACCTTCTTGCCGTCGCGGGCGAGGTCGCGGGCGAATTCCAGCCCTCCGGCGAAAGCCAGTTGATAGCCGACTTTGTAATAGGAGACGGTCGATCCGAGTTTCGTGACGATGCGGTCCGCTTCCTGCACATTGGGCACGTCGAGCCCGACGATCAGCCTGTCCTTCGCCGACATTTCAGCCTCTCCTTTTTGCGTTGCGGCAGCAGTGCCACGAGCAGGCGCGAGCCGCAAGACGCGAGCGCGGCGGCAGCGAGGAAATCAACCGCTTCCGTTAAGCCCCGGTCCAATCTTCCATCGGCGTCCAGTCGGACAGAAGAGTGTGATCGTCGAGCCGGAACGCGAAGAGATTGCCGCCGCCCCCACCCTTTTGATCCTGTGAGCGACTGATCGGCAAATTTCCAAGCCGGCATTTCAGGAGCGTGCCGACACCGCCATGGCCGACAAAAGCGATCGGGCGATCTGTCGGCCAATCCTCGAGCGCCCTTTTGAAGGCAGAGACGATCCGGGCCTGTGCGTCCACGGCCCGCTCCCAGCCATGAAAGCTTTCGTCGGGATGAGCAAAGAACCAGTCGGCCGCCTTCTCGAA
The DNA here is from genome assembly GCF_014158035.1 of Rhizobium sp. G21. GTDB lineage: Bacteria > Pseudomonadota > Alphaproteobacteria > Rhizobiales > Rhizobiaceae > Rhizobium_E. Next base: position 2,332,632 of record NZ_JACFXW010000001.1, read on the forward strand.
CTCCAGCGGCGGCAGGAAGCCTGTGGCGCTGCGGTCGTTCTCGCCCATGGCTTCGGCGATCTCGACATCCAAGCCCACGGCGGATGCGAAGACCTGGGCAGTCTCGATCGCCTTGGTTTCATCGCTGGAGATGATTCGCCTGATGCGCCCGATCCAGGGCGATGAAGCCGTGTGTTCGGCCCGGACGCGGCCGATCTCCGACAGGCCCCATTTCGGCACGGGGATCGCGGGATCGATCAGAACTTGCGGATGGGTGACATAGACACCGAACATCAGGAAACGGGGCGGTAATAATGCCAGATCTGCGCCGGCGGCAGGTTCCGCACGATGAAGTGGTGATGCTTGATGCGATAGCTCTCGGGCTTGGCGATGACAGGGGAAACCGGCCCGTAGGAGAATTGCACCACCGGGCGGCCGCGCGGCACGAGATCGAGCAGATCCTCGATCAGCCGGATGCGCGACTCCATCGGGAAGTTGAGAAGCGGGATGCCCGAAATCACGCAATCGAACTGGCGGCCGGCATGGGCCGGCAAAGCGTTGAACAGGTCGAAGGCGTCGCCATGCAGGAAATTAACGCCGGGATATTTCATCCGGAGATGGCTGAGAAACTCCTCGGAATATTCGATGGAGAAGATCCGCGAGGGCTCGACGCCATGCTGGAGAATGGCGCGGGTAATGACGCCGGTGCCGGGCCCGAGTTCGAGAACGGGCAGACGGGAACTGACGTCGATGGCTTCGGCCATGGCGCGGGCGGTGCGCGAGGAGGTCGGCGCAATCGCCCCGACCGTCTTGGGACGCGACATCATCCCCTTGATGAAACGAATCTCGTCGTCGAACTTTTCGGCGAAACGTGTCTTCAATCGATGCATGCGCCTGCGCCCTTCATGGTCGGTGACCGATATGTGAAGCGGCGCGAGGCGCGAGGCAAGGGGCGTATGGTTAACGAACCGGAAATATTTCGGTCGCGTCAGACGCGCATCGGCATCAGAACGTAAAGCGCATCCGCTCCCGTCGAGTCGAGAATGATGGTCGGCGAGCCGGGATCGGCAAGCTTGAACACCGCGTCGTCGCCGCCCAGCTGACCGGTGATATCGAGCAGATAGCGGGCGTTGAAGCCGATTTCCAGCGGATCGCCTTCATAGGAAATCGCGAGCTCTTCGGTGGCGCTGCCGGAATCGGGATTGTTGACCGTCAGCACCATTTGCCCCTCGGACAGCGCCAGCTTCACGGCGCGGCCGCGTTCGGAGGAAATCGTCGAGACGCGGTCGACGGCGCTGGCGAAAGTGGCGCAATCCACCCGCATTTCCTTGTCGTTGCCCGAGGGAATGACGCGCTGATAATCCGGAAAAGTGCCGTCGATCAGCTTGGAGGTCAGCACGATCTCGCCGAAGGACAGGCGGATCTTGGCGTCAGAAACTTCGAAGCGGATTTCGGCTTCGGGATTTTCGATGAGTTTCTGGATTTCGCCGACCGTCTTGCGCGGCACGATGATGCCCGGCATGCCTTCCGAGCCAGAGGGCGCCTCGATTTCGGCGCGGGCGAGACGGTGGCCGTCGGTCGCCACCGCGCGCAGCTTCAGCGCGCCGCCGGTTTCGACCGTGTGCAGGAAGATGCCGTTCAGGTAATAGCGCGTCTCCTCGGTGGAGATGGCGAACTGGGTGCGCTCGATCAGCATCTTGAGATCGGCGGCCTTGATGGTGAAGGCGTTGGCGAAGGCGCCTGCGGTCAGATCCGGAAAGTCGTTTTCCGGCAGGCATTGCAGCGAGAATTTCGACCGGCCCGAAGCGACGCTCATGGTCGCGCCATCGGCCGAGGTGCTGAGCGACACTTCCGAGCCGTCGGGCAGCTTGCGGACGATTTCATAGAGAAGGTGAGCCGGAACGGTGGTGGCGCCCGCCTGTTCGGTCAGCGCCGGCGCGGCCTCGGTGATTTCCAGATCGAGATCGGTCGCCTTCATGGTCAGCGACGCGCCTTCGGCCTTCAGCAGCACGTTGGACAGGATCGGGATCGTGTTGCGACGCTCCACCACGCGATGGACGTGTCCCAGGGATTTCAGGAGATTGGAACGCTCGAGTGTGATACGCATGATCCTACCGTTTTTTGTTCTTGCCGGACGTTCCGGCGTCGCCCGCCCCCGCGCGGACGGGCAAAATGGCAGAAAGCGCGATGATATTGCAAGTGCTTTCGAACCGAAAAACGCGCCTTGCACATGATCGGCCCCCGGCCCATAAAGGCCTGACTTCATTCACTTCCGGAGCAAGACTTGGACGACGACGACAGCGCAGCGCCCTCAGGCGACCGGAAATATCGCATCCGCACGCTCGAAATCCCGGCGCGCCCGCTGGAGCCTGGCCTCTATCTGGTGGCCACCCCGATCGGAAATCTCGGCGACATCACGTTGCGCGCGCTCGAAACGCTGGCCGCCGCCGACATCATCGCCGCAGAAGACACGCGGGTGAGCCGTGTGCTGCTCGAACGCTACGGCATCAGCCGCCGGCCCTATCCCTATCACGAGCACAACGCCGCGGAGGCCGGACCGCGCCTCATCGCCGAGATCGAAGCGGGGAAATCCGTGGCGCTGATCTCGGACGCCGGCACGCCGCTCGTCTCGGACCCCGGCTTTCGGCTTGTGCAGAGCGTCGTGGAAGCGGGGCGGAAAGCCATCCCCATCCCTGGACCTTCTTCCGTGATCACCGCCTTGTCGGCCGCCGGCCTTCCGAGCGATTCCTTCTTTTTCGGCGGTTTTCTGCCACAGAAGGAAAAGGCGCGGCGCGACCGGTTAAAGGAGATCGCCTCGGTTCCAGGCACGCTGATCATGTTCGAATCGCCGCACCGGATTGCGGCTTCTCTTTCAGACGCCGCCTTGGTGCTGGGGGAAAACAGGCAGGCTTGCGTCTGCCGAGAACTGACCAAGACCTATGAAGAGTTCCGGCGCGGCAGCCTCGGCGAACTCGCCCAATTCTATACGGCGCAGGACAATGTGAAAGGCGAGATCGTGCTGGCCATCGCGCCGCCGGAAGCAGAAGCGCCGCCGGAAGGAGAGGCGCTCGACGCTTTTCTGCGCGAACTCTCCGGGACGATGCCCACGGCCAAGGCTGCGGCGGAAGCCGCCCGCGAGACGGGCCTTTCGCGCAAGGATCTCTATCAGCGCCTGCTGGAGCTCAAGGAAGAGCGGGGATGACGGCGCCATCGAGGGATCGCCGTCGCGCCTTCTTTCGCGGCCATGTCGCCGAACATATCGCCGCCTTCTATCTGATCGCCAAGGGCTACCGGATCATGGCGATGCGCTACAAGACGCGCTCCGGCGAGATCGACATCATCGCCCGCAAGAAGGATCTCGCCGTTTTCATCGAGGTCAAGGCGCGGGCTTCCATAGAGGACGGACTGAACGCGGTGACCGCAGAGACGCAAGAGCGCATTCGCCGCGCGAGCGACATCTGGATCTCCCGCCGACCCCATCCGGTCGATCTCGGAATGCGCTATGACGTGTTGGTCGTCAGGCCGTGGCGCTGGCCTGCGCATTTCATCAGCTATTTCTAACAGTTAACGTCAACAAGCTGTCACAAAAGCGTAACCGCGCTGTCATTGGAACCCACTAGTGCACTCCCAGAACCGATACCCGGTCAACAACAGGGAAAACGCACATGTTGAAGAAGGTTTCGCTGGCCGTCATGGCCGTCGCGCTCTCCGCCACCACCTCGTTCGCCGCCACCAACATTACCTGGTGGCACGGCATGAGCGGCAAGAATGGCGACGTCATCAACGAAGTCGCCAAGAAGTTCAACGCCGCCCAGTCGGCCTGCGCGCTGACCCCCGTCTCCAAGGGCACCTATGAAGAGGCGCTGGCCGCCGGCATCGCCGCCTTCCGATCGGGCGAGCAGCCCAACATCCTGCAGGTGTTCGACGCCGGCGCCGCCACGATCATCAACGCCAAGGGCGCCGTCATCCCGGCCGAGGACCTGATCAACAAGGCCGGCTACACATTCGACCGCGACGCCTTTATCGACGGCATCCGCTATTTCTACGCCGACGCCGACGGCAAGTTCGTCGGCATGCCGTTCAACTCCTCGGCTCCGATCATGTATATCAACACCGACGCGCTGAAGAAGGCCGGCGTCGAAGCGCCGAAGACCTGGGAAGAGTTCGAAGCCATCGCGCCGAAGCTCAAGGACGCCGGCTTCGTGCCGCTCGTTCAAGCCCAGCTGACCTGGCAGTTCACCGAGAACTTCTTCTCGCGCAACAACGTCCAGTTCGCCTCCAACAACAACGGCTACGACTCGACCGAAGGCACGACGCTCAACGTTACCGATCCGAAGCTCGAAATGATGTTCACCAAGCTCAAGGATTGGGCCGACAAAGGCTGGTTCGGCTATTACGGCGCCGGCTGGTCCGACAACCAGAAGGTCTTCGAAGAAAACAAGGCCGCCCTGTGGATCGGTTCGTCGGGCTCCTTCGGCGGCTTGCAGAAGACCGCACAGATGCCGTTCTCGGCCGACTTCCTGCCCTATTGGGGCGGCATCGAGGGCGCCGGCACCTCGTCCTTCATCGGCGGCGCGGCTCTGTTCGCCATGTCCGGCAAGACGGATGAAGAAAACAAGTGCGTGGCCGACTTCTTCCAGTTCCTGACATCGGCCGAAGTGCAGAAATACTACCATGAGGAAACCGGTTACGTGACCGTAACCAAGGCGGCCTATGAGCTGGCCAAGAAGGAAGGCTGGTACGAGAAGAAGCCGGCCGCCGAAGTGGGCATCAAGCAGCTGATGCTGCCGTCGGGCGAATGGTCCAAGGGATATCGCCTCGGCTTCTACCCGCAGATCCGCGAAATCATGGAACGCGAATATAACCGCATCTTCGCCAACGAGACCTCGGTGAAGGACGGTCTCGCCACGATCAAGAAGGAAGGCGACGAACTGCTCGCCCGCTTCGCCAAGACGTCTGGCTGACGCCATCGCCCCTTCCTCGGATGGAAGGGACCTGACGATCATGAGGACCGCCTCCATCAGGAGGCGGTTCTTCCTTTGAGCCAGAAGAGGCCTCAGATGAAGCGCGTTCAATTTTCTTCGCCCATCATTCCCTATCTGTTTCTCGCGCCGCAACTGGCGGTGATCTTCATTTTCTTCTATTGGCCGTCGGTCCAGGCGATCCAGTCTTCCTTCTACCTGGAGGATCCGTTCGGCTTCGGAGCGACCTTCGTCGGCCTGCAGAACTATTGGGACACGCTGACCTCGCCCCAATATCGGGGCATTGCGAGCTTTACGGCTTTCTTCACCGTGGTCGTGACGTTCTTTTCGCTGTCGATCGGCCTTCTGCTCGCCGTCAAGGCGGATGGGGTCATTCGCGGCGCCTCGACCTATAAGACCATCCTCATTTCGGTCTACGCCATCGCCCCGCCGGTGGCCGGCCTCACCGGCATGATGTTTTTCGACCAGCATATCGGCCCCTTCGTCCGCTTCGCAGCGCTGTTCGGCTGGGATGTGAAAGTCGGGCTCGATTACAACGACACGGCGTTCGCGATGATCTTCGTCGCGGTGTGGAAGCAGATCCCCTATAATTTCATCTTCTTCCTCTCTGGGCTTCAGGGCATTCCCGCCTCGATCCGCGAGGCCGCCGCAATCGATTGCCGCAACGGCTTCCGGCGTTTCTGGACGGTGACCGCCCCGCTCCTGACCCCCACCGCCTTCTTCCTGCTGATCATCAACTTCACCTATTCGCTGTTCGACACGTTCGGCGTCATCGACGTGATGGTGAAGGACAAGGCCGCCAACAACCCGATCACCCTGACCTACAAGGTCTATATGGACGGCTTCCGCGGCAATGATCTCGGCGGCTCCTCGGCCCAATCGGTCATCCTGATGGTGATCGTGCTGGTGCTGACCATCTTCCAGTTCCGCTTCATCGAGCGGCGCGTTCATTACGGTTGAGGAGAGCGCCATGCGCCGCACATCGCCATTCGATCACCTCATCCTCATTCTCGGATCGCTGCTGATGATCCTGCCGGTGGTGGTGGCTTTCACCACCTCGACCCATGAGGCGGCCGACATTCACATGAACGGGCTGACTTTCTCGCTCGGCGGTCATTTCATCGAGACCTATGAGAAGGTGCTCAGCCATCAAGGCGGCTTCACCGGCAAGGTGACGGGCCTGACCATGCTGACCAATTCGCTGATCCTCGGCATCGGTTTCGCGGTCGGCAAGATCGTGTTGTCGATGCTGGCGGCCTACGCCATCGTCTATTTCCGCTTTCGCGCCGCCACCCTGATGTTCTGGATCATCTTCACCACGCTGCTCCTGCCGCTCGAAGTGCGCATTCTTCCCTCCTACGAGGTCATGCACAAGCTCGGCCTGATCAACACCTATACCGGTCTGATCGTGCCGCTGCTGGCCTCGGCCACCGGCACCTTCTTCTTCCGGCAATTCTTCAAATCGGTGCCGGACGAGATCCTCGAGGCGGCCCGCATCGACGGCGCAGGGCCGTTCAAATTCTTCATCGACATTCTCGTGCCGTTGTCGCGCACCATGATCGCGGCGATGTTCATCATCATGTTCGTCTATGGCTGGAACCAGTATCTCTGGCCGATGCTGATGACCAATGACGAGAGCTTCTACACGCTGGTGCGCGGCATCAAGCAGATCCTCGTCGTCTGGGTGGGCGCCCAGATCCCCGATTACAACGAAGCCTTCGCCATGGCCGTGCTCGCCATGGTCCCGCCGGTGCTGATCGTCGTGATCTTCCAGCGCTGGTTCATCAAGGGCTTGACCGAAAGCGACAAGTGAGAACCACCATGGCGACCATCGACATCAAATCCGTATCAAAAATCTACGACGGCGGCGCACAGGCCGTGCGGGACATTTCCATAGCCATCAAGGACGGCGAGTTCATCGTGCTGGTCGGGCCTTCCGGCTGCGGAAAATCCACCCTGTTGCGCATGGTGGCCGGGCTCGAGGAAATCTCCGCCGGCGAAGTCCGCATCGGCGACCGCCGCGTTAACGATGTCGACCCCGCCGATCGCGATATCGCCATGGTGTTCCAGAACTATGCGCTCTATCCGCATATGACCGTGCGCGACAATCTCGCCTATGGCCTCAAGAACCGCAAGACGCCGAAGGCCGAGATCGAAAGCCGCGTCGATGAAGCGGCGCGCATGCTGGAGATCGAGCCCTATCTCGACCGCAAGCCGCGGGCGCTGTCCGGCGGCCAGCGCCAACGCGTCGCCATGGGCCGGGCGATCGTTCGCCAGCCTGCCGCCTTCCTGTTCGACGAGCCGCTGTCCAATCTCGACGCCAAATTGCGCGTGACCATGCGCGGCGAGATCAAGCGCCTGCAGCGCCGGCTCGGCACGACCTCGATCTATGTCACCCACGACCAGCTGGAGGCGATGACGCTGGCGGACCGCCTGGTGGTGCTCAACAAGGGTGAGATCGAGCAGATCGGCAGCCCGCTCGACGTCTATCACAGGCCCGCCTCCACCTTCGTCGCAAGCTTTATCGGCTCACCGGCCATGAACCTCGTCAAGGCGGAGGCGCAGGGCGCTGGCGTCAAGATCGGCGATCAATGGCTTTCGTTGTCCAGACCGGTGGCGTCCGACGTCGCCCTGACGCTCGGCTTTCGCCCCGAAGACGCCACGCTCTCCATGGATCCCGCACAGGGGCTGCGTTTTGAGCTGGATTATGTCGAGGAACTCGGCGCGCAGCGATTGTTGCATGGTCTGGTCGGCGGCCAGCCGGTGTCGGTCGTCACCGCGAGCATTCACGCCTTCCGGGGCGAGATGGGGCTCGCCATCGCGGAAAACAAGCTGCACGCCTTCTCGGCCGTCACCGGCAAACGCTTGGGCCAGAACGACGGCATGTCTTCAACGCACCGATCCGAGGCGCTGGCATGATCCGAACCGTCGTTTCCGAACTCGCCGCCCCCTCCCAGGCGATGCGCGACGCCCTTCCCCGCGCCATCGAAACCGTGCTCGAGCATGACGCCGTGATGTCTGGGCTTGCCGCGATGACCTCGCTCGAGGCGGCCGGAACCCCATCCACATCAGGCCCCCTCGCCTTTCCGATCACCGTGTCGGCCTGGAATCTGGAGCGCTGCCTGTTCGTCGAGGACAGCGCCGACCATCTCAAGCAACACGCGCCCGCTTTGGTGCTGCTGTCGGAAATGGATGACGGCATGGCCCGCACCGGGCAGCGGCACACGACGCGTGATCTGGCCCGCTGCATGGAAATGACCTATGCCTATGGCGTGGAGTTCCTCGAAATGGGTCTCGGCTCGGACACCGAGCGGGAATTCTGCTCCGATTCCTTCAACCTCAAGGGCTTCCACGGCAACGGCCTCCTCTCAGCGGCGCCCATCCGCGAGCCGTTTATGATCCGCCTCTGGGGCGAGCGTCTCTGGCGCGGCGACGTCGGCCAGCCGCGCATCGGCGAGCGTTGCGCCGTGGGCGGGCTGATCGACACCACATCCGGTCCCTTCTTGGCCGTCTCCGTTCATCTCGAAAGCGCGACGACCGCCGCCTATCGCGAACAACAGACGGCTGATATGATCGACCGGCTGGAGCAAGCCTTTCCCGACCTGCCCATCCTGATCGGCGGCGATCTCAACACCGGCAACCATGCCGGCGGCGATTTCGAGGCGGAAGGCCTGTTTGCGATGAGCGCCGCGCGCGGTTTCAGCCGTCATGGCGGACCGCTCGAGCAGATGACGACGCGACCCAGTCTGATCACCCGCTGGCCTGAACGGGCCATGAAGCTCGACTGGTTTCTCACCCGCGGGCTCGAGCTCTCGGATACGATTATCACGCCGTCGCTCGATCCTAAGGGACGGCCTCTTTCCGACCACGATCCGATCACCACGCGCATTCTGGGCTTTCTCTGAGGCTCGTCTTTCATCCCTGCCGGCGGGCTTGCCAAGCGCCCGGCCGGGTCCTACATCTGGCCGGCTTTGATCATCCGGGGAGCGCCTTTTCATGGCTAAAATCAAGAACGTCGCCGTGCAGATGGACCATGTGTCCTCCATCAACATCGCCGGCGACTCCACCTTCGCCATGAGCCTTGAAGCGCAAGCGCGCGGCTACAAGCTGTTCCACTACACCCCCAACCAATTGTCGATGCGCGACGGCACGATCTACGCCACCGTCGAGCCGATGGAGCTGCGCGACGTCAAGGGCGACCATTTCACGCTCGGCGAAGCCGAACGCGTCGATCTCTCGACCATAGATGTGGTGCTCTTGCGCCAGGATCCGCCCTTCGACATGGCCTATATCACCTCGACGCATCTGCTCGAGCGCATTCACCCCAGGACGCTTGTGGTCAACGATCCCGCCTGGGTGCGCAATTCGCCGGAAAAGATCTTCGTCACCGAATTCGCCGACCTGATGCCGCAGACGCTGATTACCCGCGACGTCAAGGAAATCGCCCGCTTCCGCGAGGAAATGGGCGACATAATTCTGAAGCCGCTCTACGGCAATGGCGGCGCAGGCGTGTTCCCTCCTCGCGCGACGACCGCAACTTCACCTCGCTGCTGGAAATGTTCGGCCAGATGTTCCGCGAGCCCTTCATCGCCCAGCAATATCTGCCTGCGGTGCGCAAGGGCGACAAGCGCATCATCCTGATCGACGGCGAGGCCGTGGGCGCGATCAACCGCGTGCCGGCCGAGACGGATTCGCGCTCCAATATGCATGTAGGCGGCCGCGCCGAACATACAGAACTCACCGCGCGCGAACAGGAAATCTGCGCGCGTATCGGGCCTGCGCTCCGCGAACGCGGCTTCCTGCTGGTCGGCATCGACGTGATCGGCGACTATATGACCGAGATCAACGTCACGTCGCCCACCGGCATCCGCGAGGTCAAGAAGTTCGGCGGCGCCGATATCGCCTCGCTGTTCTGGGACGCGGTGGAAAAGAAGCGCGGCTGATTTGCGATTTTATTTTTGTCGCTCAACCGAACCAAATTGCAGCCGGAGGGTGAAAATCGACTCGATTTGTTCTTGTTTTATTCTGGTTTCCGTGATTGACTGCAACCCTATGCCGAGGAAGGGCGATTTTCGCTTTAACGGCGAGCAAGGGGGCGCGGGCAATATGGTGGCGAGAGTCAGCACAGTCGCATTCCAGGGCATCGAAGGGGTGCCGGTCGATGTTCAGGTCATGGTGGGGCCAGGCAAGCATGTGATGCAGATTGTCGGCCTGCCCGACAAGGCGGTGGCCGAAAGCCGGGAGCGGGTGCAGGCGGCGCTGCATGCTTCGGGCCTGGCGTTGCCGCAGAAGAAAGTCACCGTCAACCTCGCGCCGGCGGACCTTCCCAAGGAAGGCAGCCATTTCGATCTGCCCATTGCGCTGGCGATGATGGCGGCGCTGGGCGCAATCCCGGCGGATGCGCTGCAGGCCTACCTGATCCTCGGCGAACTCAATCTCGACGGCACGATCGCGCCGGTGGCCGGCGCGCTTCCGGCGGCGATCGCAGCCAACGCCATGGGCAAGGGGCTGATCTGCCCGCAGGACAGTGGCCCCGAAGCCGCCTGGGCCGGCGCCGAGATCGACATTCTTGCGCCGCGCAGCCTTGTCGGCCTCGCCAATCATTTCCGCGGCACCCAAGTGCTGTCACGGCCGCAGCCGGCGGTCCGGGCGCTGCCCGCCAACAGCCCCGATCTCGCAGATATCAAGGGGCAGGAAAGCGCCAAGCGGGCGCTCGAAGTGGCGGCGGCCGGCGGACATAATCTTTTGTTCGTCGGCCCCCGGTTCGGGCAAGTCGATGCTCGCCCAGCGCTTGGCCTCGATCCTGCCGCCGCTGGATTCGGCGGAACTGTTGGAAGTGTCGATGATCCATTCGATCGCCGGGCAGCTCGCGGGCGGCAAATTGTCGGACCGCCGGCCGTTCCGCGCACCACATCACTCCGCCACCATGGCGGCGCTGGTCGGCGGCGGGCTGCGCGCCAAGCCCGGCGAGGCCTCGCTTGCCCATCACGGCGTGTTGTTTCTCGATGAGCTGCCGGAATTTCATCCGCAAACGCTGGATGCGTTGCGCCAACCGCTGGAAACCGGCGAATGCGTCATCGCCCGCGCCAATCACCATGTCAGTTATCCGGCTAAGTTTCAGCTGATCGCGGCGATGAACCCCTGCCGCTGCGGCATGGCCGGCGAACCGGGCCATATCTGCGCGCGGGGGCCGCGCTGCATGAGCGATTATCAGTCGCGGCTGTCGGGACCATTGCTCGACCGGATCGACATCCGCATAGACGTGCCCGCCGTCAGCGCCACCGATCTCATCCGGCCCCGGCCGGCGGAGCCGAGTTCCGTGGTGGCCGCCCGCGTCGCCCGTGCGCGGGAGTTGCAGCGCGACCGTTTCCTTGCCGCAGGCCTGCCGGAGATCGGCTGCAACGCCCGCTGCGCCACCGCGCTGATCGAAGCGATCGCCGAACCCGATCCCGCCGGCCTGCAGCTTCTCCGCGACGCCGCCGACAAGATGAAATTCTCGGCGCGCGGCTATCACCGGATTTTGAAAGTGGCGCGCACGCTCGCCGATCTCGACGAGGCTCCACGCGTGGGCCGCATTCATCTCGCAGAGGCGATTTCCTACCGGATTGCCGGGACTGCGCTTCAGAACGCGGCCTGATCTATTCCGGTCGATTGATGACCGCTTCGATGTGGTGGCCGTCGGGATCGATGACGAAGGCCGCGAAATAGTGGGGCCCATAATGGGGCCGAAGTCCCGGGCCGCCATTATCGATGCCGCCATGGGAAATGGCTTCGGCGTGAAACTGTTCCACGCTCACGCGGCTCGGGGCGGCGAGAGCGAGATGGAAACCCGGACCCGGAGGGCTCGCGTCATGCGGCCTGTGTTTCAAGGCCAGTTTGTCGCCGCCGCCGGGCAATCCGTATCCGACAGCCTGGTCATCCTCGCGGGGCCGGATATCCTCCCAGACGCGAACATATCCGAGCGGCCTGAGAGCGGCGTCATAGAACTGCGCGGCTTTGAGGATGTCTACGACGCCCAATGAGATGTGATGAAGCATCGGCCTTGCTCTTAGAGCGGCAGTGGCATGAAATATCGAAGCCGCAGAAGCACGGCTCCGATGTCTACAAAAAATCACCCGCCCAGGCCTTCGAACAGGGCCGTCGACAGATAGCGTTCGGCAAAGGAGGGAATGATCACGACGATGTTCTTGCCGGCGTTTTCTTCGCGCTGGCCGACCTTGATGGCTGCGGTCAATGCGGCGCCCGAGGAAATGCCGACCGGCACGCCTTCGAGACGGGCGACGAGGCGAGCCTGGGCGAAGGCGTCCTCGTTGCTGACCGTGACGACTTCGTCATAGACGGACTTGTCGAGGATGGCGGGCGCGAAGCCGGCGCCGATGCCCTGGATCTTGTGTGGACCGGGATTGCCGCCGGAAAGCACCGGCGAATCGGCCGGCTCGACCGCGATCACCTGGACCGAGGGCTTGCGCGCCTTCAGCACCTGACCCGTGCCGGTGATCGTGCCGCCTGTGCCGATGCCGGAAACGAAAATGTCGATCTCGCCATTGGTGTCGTTCCAGATTTCCTCGGCCGTCGTCTTGCGATGGATGTCCGGATTGGCGGGGTTTTCGAACTGCTGGGGAATGATGGCGTCCGGCAGCGAGGCCGCCAGTTCCTCCGCCTTGGCGATCGCGCCCTTCATGCCCTTCGGGCCTTCGGTCAGCACGAGCTCGGCGCCGAGCAGGGCCAGCATCTTGCGGCGCTCGATCGACATGGTCTCGGGCATGGTGAGGATCAGCTTGTAGCCCTTGGCGGCGGCGGCGAAGGCCAGCGCGATGCCCGTATTGCCCGAGGTCGGTTCGACCAGCGTGGTGCGGCCCGGCGCGATCTTGCCCTGGGCTTCCAGCGATTCGATCATGGCGACGCCGATACGGTCTTTGACCGAGGCGATCGGATTGAAGAATTCGAGCTTGGCGAGCAGGTTCGCCTTGACGCCCTTTTCCTTGGCCAGCTTGTCGAGCCGCACAATCGGCGTATCGCCGATGGTTTCGGTGATCGAGCCGTATATTTTTCCCCGTCCGGCTTTGCGCGTGTCGGTCATGGTGCTTCTCCCTGTGTTGTGAGAGCAAGTTAGGGAGGAATTCGCCGGCTTTCCAGCAAGATCGGCGCGCGGCAGAGTGAAAAGGAGAAAATTTCACCCTTTTTCGCGAGGGGCGACAGGCGATCCTGCTATGCGGCGCGGCTGGCGATGTAGCCGGCGGTCGCAAACAGGCAGGCCGCCGCCGCCTTGTTGAGCCGTCCCAACGCCTTGGGATGTTTGAAGGCTTCCCGCGCTTTGCCCGCGAGCGCGACATAGGGGAAGGTCACCGCCACCAGCACCAGAAATGTGGCGAGCAGCAGCAGGAGGTAATCCGCAACCCCGATGCTTTCGAGATCGATGATCGTCGGCACCAGAGCGACATAGAACAACATCGCCTTGGGATTGCCGAGCGTCACGAACAAACCCGAGGCGAAGGACTGGGTAAAGCTTCTTTTCGGCGCAGCGCCGATTTCGGCGCTGAGAATCCCTGCGGTCCAGATCTTGTAGGCGATCCAGGCGAGGTAAATCGCGCCGAGGATCTTGATGACGGTGAACACTTCGCTGAAGGCATGCGCCAGAACCGCGAGCCCCATCACTGCGGCGGTCAGGAACACCATGTCGCCCAGGATGAGGCCGAGCGCCATGCCGACGCCTTCGACCATGCCGGCGCCGAGCGCACGGGCCACCAGCGCCGTGATCCCCGGCCCGGGGATGGCGGCGGCGATCAGCAGAGCGAGAGAATAGGCGGCGAGGGCGGACAGGGTCATGAAAGTCTCCGGGATACAATCTCATCTATCACCGGTAGATTTTTCCGTCAATTGTCGTCTTTAATAACACATAATTCCGCTCATTTTACGATATATCGCAACTTTTAGTCATATCCGCACATATGCCTCATTCCGCTGCAGACCACGTCCAGAAACATGTCCAGGAGGGTCGCTTCCGTCGCGCATCCGCGGTTGCGAACCGGCAGCAGGCCTCGAATAGGGCTCGGACGAGGCTGTGGAGCCGGGCATCTCTTCAAAAATTTTGTTGGAGTGGTGGTTTGATTGGCCGCAATTTCTGCGTCACTCGCCCCCGAGTAAGGCGTCGTTCCGAACTTTGCAATCGTCAGACTTTGCTAATCAATCCTGTTCATAGTCACAGAGATCTGGGAGGAGCGGATGCGCGATAAGCTCACATGGACCAACAACGAGCTCGAAAGTCTTCTGCGCCAATTGGATATCGCGCTCGAAGCCTCCGGGATCGGCATCTGGCAGCATAATCTGCATAAAAATCAGACCCGCTGGGACCATCAACTCCAGATCATCTATGGCATCAAGAAAGAACTTGACGACGTCATCTGGCTCGAAAGCGTACATCCCGAAGATCGGGACTATGCGAGTTCGGTATTCCAGCGCGCGATCAACGCCAGGTCGGATTACGCCGCGCAATTCAGGATCATTCGTCCCGACGGTGAAACTCGATATCTCCGGTCGCGAGCCAAATACTTTGTGGACGAGCAGGGCGAAGGATGTTTCATCGGCGCGGAGTGGGACGTCACCGACGATATCTTGCGTTCCGAGCAGCTGGCCAGGGAGCGGGAAGCGGCGGAAGCAAGCCGAGCGGTCGCCAAGTTCGCTGCGGATCACGACTATCTCACCGGCCTTCTGAACCGGCGAGCGTTCGACGAAAAATTCGCCGAGTTTCAGTCCACAGTCGATGCGGCGTCGCTTTGCCATTTGGATCTGGATCATTTCAAGGAGATCAATGATCGTTTCGGGCATTCCGGCGGCGACGCTGTCCTGCGATATGTCGGCGACATCCTTGCGAAAGCCACGCGCGATGGTGAGCATGCGGCTCGTCTGGGTGGCGACGAATTCGCTGTCCTGTCGCCCTTCGGCCTGAGCAGAATGCAGGATCTGGTGTCGGCCATTCGCAGGGAATTGGACAAGCCCGTCACTCTCAACGGGGAGTCTTACCTCGCGGAATGCTCGATCGGCTTCGCCTGTGCGCAAGGCCAGGAGATCGGCGCACTTCTGAAAGCGTCGGATGTGGCTCTCTACGAAGCCAAGAAGCTCGGCCGAAACAACGCCCAACTCTTTACGCCCGAGCTTGCCCAGCGACTGGCAAAGGAAAAACAGACACTCAAGGACCTGCAGACCGCATTGCGCGCAAACGAGATCGTTCCTCATTATCAGGTGCAGATCGATGCGAAAACCGGTGAAATCTGCGGGCTGGAAGCCTTGGCGCGATGGGAGACCGCAGACGGCGTCAGGCCGCCTTCGGAATTCCTGGATCTCGCCTCGGCGCATGGCTTGATGGAGGCCGTGGACGAAGCCATCCTGACGCGGGTGCTGCTGGATATCAAGCGCTGGACGCTGCTGGATATCGACGTGCCGCGGGTGTCGGTCAATCTTTCCGCCGCTCGCCTGAGTGACGCAAGCCTGCCCAAGCGGCTGGAAGCGATGGCGGCGCCGCCGAAATCGCTCAGTTTCGAACTGATAGAAACGATCTTCCTGGACAAGGTCAGCGACCAGATCAAACAGAATATCCGGATGATCAGAGACCTCGGGATTCTCATCGAACTCGATGATCTCGGTTCAGGGCACGCGTCGCTTCTCGGTCTGTTGGAACTGCGCCCGGAGCGCGTGAAAATCGACCGGCACCTCGTCGCGCCGATCCTGGATCATGCGCCGCAGAAACAGCTTGTCGGTTCTCTCATCGACATCGCGCATGCCCTGGACATCGAAGTCGTGGCGGAAGGGGTGGAAACAATGGCGCATGCGGTGATGCTGACCGATCTCGGAGCCGATATTCTCCAGGGCTTCGCATTCGCGAGAGCCGAACCCGCCCACCAGATCACCGCAAGGCTGGTCGCTTCGCTCCGCGGCGACAGGGCAGATACGAAACAGCGCGCGGCTGCGCCGGCCGCAGGGTGAAGGCGTAGTCGTCACGCCCCGCCATCCACCGTCCCGAACAACCTGCTGGGCAGGAAGACGAAAAACACAGCCTTGTTCCCTAAAAACATAAAGACGCAGCCGCTTGAAGGCGTTGGGCTTGTCGGATGGGGGCCGGATCTATTTCGACACGCAGATTTTCGCCTCACGCGCCGGTCGAGCCGAACCCTCCCGCGCCCCGCGCAGTGTCGCTCACATGCGTTCGCTCTTCGACACCGGCCTGGACGACGGGCGCGACGATCAACTGAGCGATGCGCATGCCGCGCTCGATGACGAAGGGCTCGGCTCCCAGATTGACCAGGAGCACCTTCACCTCGCCGCGATAGTCGCTGTCGATCGTGCCGGGGGTATTGAGGCAGGTCACGCCATGCTTGAGCGCCAGACCGGAGCGCGGCCGCACCTGCACCTCGAAACCTTCGGGGATTTCGAACACGAAACCGGTGGGAACAAGCGCGCGCGCGCCGGCTGCAAGCGTCATCGGCTCGTCTTCCTGCAAAGCCGCGCGGATATCCATGCCGGCGGCGCCGGTGGTTTCATAGGACGGCAAGGGTAGATCGGCGGCATGCGGCAGGCGCACGAGGCCGAGAACGGGTGTGGCGGAAGCTTGGGTCATAAGCGTTTGTCGCCCCCAGCCGCCAGCCGGTCAATTGCAATTTGCGGCTCGAAACGGTAGAAGGCCGGCGCTCAACAGGATTTTCTGAAAACATGACCGAGACCTTGGCCGAGGCGATCTCCCGCCGCCGCACCTTCGCCATTATCGCGCATCCGGACGCAGGCAAGACGACGCTGACCGAAAAGCTGCTGTTGTTCGGCGGCGCGATCCAGCTCGCCGGCGAGGTCAAGGCGAAGAAAGACCGCATTCAGACCCGGTCGGACTGGATGAAGATCGAGCGCGAACGCGGCATCTCGGTCGTCACCTCGGTGATGACCTTCGAATACAACGACAATGTCTTCAACATTCTCGATACGCCCGGTCACGAAGACTTCGCCGACGACACCTATCGCACGCTGACGGCGGTCGACGCCGCCGTCATGGTGATCGACGCCGCCAAGGGCATCGAGCCGCGCACGCTGAAACTGTTCGAAGTCTGCCGCCTGCGCAATATCCCGATCATCACCTTCATCAACAAGATGGACCGCGAAAGCCGCGATCCCTTCGAAATCCTCGATGAAGTGGAAGAAAAGCTCGCGCTCGACACCGCCCCGGTCACCTGGCCGATCGGGCGGTCCAAGACCTTCTGCGGCTCCTACAATCTCGCCGACAACACCGTGCGCGGCTCCGACACAGAAGTCGTGGGCACGCCGGTCAACGGACCGGAAGCGGTGGCCGACCGTCTGCCGGAAAACGAACGAGAAGTCTTTGTCGACGAGGTCAATCTGGCGATCGAGGCCTGCAGGCCCTTCGACCGCGAGGCCTTCCTCGAAGGTCACATGACGCCCGTATTTTTCGGCTCGGCGCTGCGCAATTTCGGCGTCCGCGATCTCATCAATGCGCTCGGCGAATTTGCGCCGGCGCCGCGTGACCAGGTGGCCGACACCCGCACAGTTCACGCCGCCGAAGACAAGATGACCGCCTTCGTCTTCAAGATCCAGGCGAATATGGATCCCAACCACCGCGACCGCATCGCCTTCGCCCGCGTCTGCTCGGGCAAGATCGAGCGCGGCATGAAGGCGAGGCTCGCCCGCACCGGCAAGCAACTGGGCCTGACGGCGCCGCAATTCTTCTTCGCCTCGCAGCGCCAGCTCGCGGATACCGCCTATGCCGGCGACGTGGTCGGCATTCCCAATCACGGCACCCTGCGCATCGGCGACACGCTGACCGAAGGGGAATCACTGGTGTTCCAGGGCGTGCCGAATTTCGCGCCCGAGATCCTGCGCCGCGTGCGGCTGGAAGACGCCATGAAGGCCAAGAAGCTCAAGGAAGCGCTGCATCAGATGGCTGAGGAAGGCGTCGTGCAGCTGTTTTCGCCGGAAGACGGTTCGCCGGCGATCGTCGGCGTGGTCGGCGCGCTGCAGCTCGACGTGCTCAAGGAGCGTCTGTCGGCGGAATACACTTTGCCGGTGTCGTTCGAAATGTCGCGTTTCTCGGTCTGCCGCTGGATCTCGGCCGAAAATCCGGCCGATCTGCAGAAATTCCTGGATGTCCGCCGCGGCGACATCTGCCGCGATCTCGACGGCGATCCGGTGTTCATGGCGCAAGACGGCTTCTCGCTTCGCTATGAATCGGAGCGCCATCCCGCCATCAAGATGATCGCCATCAAGGAATATCATATTCAGAAGGCGGCCTGATCGAAGGCCGCCGAGAGTCCGGCGGCCGCCCGTCAGGCGGTCAGGTCGCTCAGGAAATCGTCGCACCAGCGCTGGACCGTCTGCTTTTTCAGGTGCTCCATCATGCCGCTCCAGCGCTCCTTGCGCTCGTCGAGCGGCATATGGATGGCCCGTGCGATGGCGTTGGCCGCGCCTTCGATGTCATAGGGATTGACGAGCAGCGCGCCCTTGAGCTCGCGCGCCGCGCCGGCGAAGCGTGAGAGAACGAGAACGCCGGGATCTTCCGGGTCCTGCGCCGCCACATATTCCTTCGCGACCAGGTTCATGCCGTCGCGCAGGGGCGTCACCAGCCCCACCCGCGCCAGCCGATAGAGACCAGCGAGCACAGGTCGGGCGACGGAGCGATTGATATAGCGGATCGGCACCCAGTCGACCGTGCCGAGCGCGCCGTTGACGCGGCCCGCCTGTTCGGCGACCGTGCGCTGCATCGCCTCATATTCAGGGACTTCGGAGCGTGATTTCGGCGTGACCTGGAGATAGGTGACCTTGTTGTGCTGGTCGGGATTGGCGGTGACGAATTTCTCGAAGGCGTCGATGCGCTGGGTCAGCCCTTTGGAGTAATCGAGCCGGTCGACGCCGATGATGAGGTTGCGGCCTTCGATGCTGGCGCGGGCTTTCGTCACCATCGCATGCTTGGCGGCGCGCCGCGCATAGTTTGCAAAGGCCTCCGTCTCGATACCGATCGGATAAGCCCCGCCCTTGAAAATACGACCGAAGGAAGACAATCGTCCATCGTCCAGTCGCTCGCCGATGCCTTCGCGCACCAGCCCGCCGGCGAAATTGTCGAAGTCGTGATCGGTCTGGAATCCGACGAGATCATATTCCGCCAGGCCCTTCATGATTTCCTCATGCACCGGCATGGTGAACAGCACGTCGGCGGGCGGCAGCGGAATATGCAGGAAGAAGCCGATGCGATTCCTGACGCCCAGCGCGCGCAATTCGATCGCGAGCGGGATCAGGTGATAGTCATGCACCCAGATGACGTCGTCGGGCTCGAGCATCGGCGCGAGCTTGGCGGCGAAGAAACGGTTGACGCGAAAATAGCCGCTCATTTCCTTGCGGGCATATTCGGCGAGATCAAGCCGATAGTGGCAGATCGGCCAGAGCACGCGGTTGGCGAAGCCGTGGTAATATTCCTCGACATCGCGATCGGTCAGATCGGTCAAGGCATAGGTGATGTTGCCCTGCTTCTGGATCGTCAGCTCCGCCGGCTCGTCTTCGCCGGACGATTTCCCGGACCAGCCCATCCAGATGCCGCCGCGCTCCTTGAGCGCGGCCTGCAGCGCCACGGCCAGACCGCCGGCGGGAGCCGTCCCGGTTTTGTCGGGAACGGGAACGCGGTTTGAGACGACCACAAGTCTGCTCATGGCGAAAATCCTTTCATGCGGAAATGTATCAGGAGCGGGCGGCCAGAGCCGACAGAGCCGCTCTCAGGGATCGGGGTGACGGAAGCCGCCATTGCGCCGTGGTTTCAGCGGGGGTTTCGACGATGCGGATCGAAGCGCCGCCATGCGCATTGACCGCTTTGAACATCGCCTCGTCGGTGACGTCGTCGCCGATCGCCACTGGAATTCGGCCCGTAAACGGCGGCTCATGCAGAAAGGCCTGCACCGCCCGGCCCTTGTCGGCGCTGTCGGGTCGGATCTCGACCACCATCTTGCCGCGCTGCAATTCATAACCGGGGCCGATCGCGGCGAGCGCCGCCTGCATGGTGACGTCGACTTCCATCGCATAGCAGGGAGCCTGGCGATAATGTATGGCCACGGCGGCGCTCTTGTCTTCGAACAGCACACCCGGCCAGGCCTTGGCGGCGCGAGCCAGTTCGCGCTTGGCGTCGTCGAAAGCGGGCGTGGGCGCGCTTCGCGTGATGCGGCCATCGGCGCAGCGACGCTCGACGCCATGCAGACCCGCAATCGGAAAGCGGCGCGGATCGAACAGGCGATCGGCATAGGGCAAGGCCCGCCCGGTAACCAGCGCCATGGCGCCGCCGAGCCTTTGCGACAGGCGATCAAGGATTCCCGGCAAGTCCGGAGGAATTTGGATCGCGTCGGGAGTGGCGGCCAGATCGATCAGTGTGCCGTCGATATCCAAAAAGAGCGCATATCCCAGCGGATTGGAATCGATGTCCGAAAACACATCTTCAACCGCACGGCCAACGTCGAACATACCAGCAAACCCTATAATTTCCGCTTCGCTCGTCCCACTCTTTTCAGAGCCCAATGCTCCCCAGTGTCGCAACGCCGATGACGACGCTAAGTTCCTCCCCGCGTCGCGAAAAGTTTTTCGGATGACAGGCCAGTTTAAAGCTGGCATATCTCGGTGTGTTGAGAGACAGGGGCGTTCGTCGCAAGACGGGCTGAGAAGCACCCTTCGAACCTGAACCAGATAATGCTGGCGGAGGGAGTCGCTCGGATGATCCGCCCGCGCGACAAGCGCACTCCCATCGGATCGTTCCTGCCGCTTGCCCCGCTGGAAAGGGGCAAGATGACTGATTTGACCACTCCCGGCGCCTATCTCGAAGCGATGCGCGCGCAAGCGCCGCTCGTTCACTGCATCACCAATTACGTGGCGATGAACATCGCCGCCAACAGCCTGCTCGCGGCGGGCGCATCCCCCGCCATGGTGCATGCGACGGAGGAGGCCGGCGAATTCGCCGGCTTCGCCGCGGCGCTCACCATCAATATCGGCACGCCCTCTCCCGATTGGGTCGCGGGCATGACGGCTGCTGCGCGCGGCGCGCGCGAAGCGGGCGTTCCCTGGGTATTCGATCCCGTCGCGCATTTCGCCACCGCCTATCGGCGACAGGCGACAGAGGCGCTGATGGCGGTTCGGCCCGATATCGTCAGGGGCAATGCATCGGAGATCCTGGCGCTGGCCGGTGGTCAAAGCACTGCCAAAGGCGTCGACGCCCGCGACCCTGTGCATGCGGCGGAAGAGGCAGCCCGGCGGCTGGCGGGCGAGCGGGACACGATCGTCGCCGTCACCGGCGAGACGGATTTCGTCACCGACGGGGTGCGCGCGTTGAGGATCTCCGGCGGTTCGCCGCTGATGCCGAAAGTGACGGCGCTCGGCTGCTCGCTGACCTGCCTGATCGGCGCCTATGCCGGCGTGAAGGGCGCCGATCTGTTCGATGCGACAACGGCGGCGCTCGCCCACTTCGCCGTGGCGGGAGCCCGCGCCGAAGCCGCCGCAGAGGGACCAGGCAGTTTCTCGGTCCATTTCCTCGATCAGCTCGCGCTCGTGGATGGCGCAGCGCTCGATGCGGCCAACCGGATGGAGGTCGCATGAGCCGCTTCGATCTCTCGCTCTATCTCGTGCTGGATCCCGTGCTCTCCGAGCCCCTCGGCGTGATTGAAACGGCGCGGCTCGCCGTGCGCGGCGGCGCGACCATGGTGCAACTGCGCGACAAGACGGCGACGACCGAACAGCGGATCGAAACCGGACGCCTGCTAAAATCCGCACTTATCGGTAGCGGCGCGCTGCTGATCGTCAATGACGATATCGAGGCGGCCATGGCGATCGGCGCCGACGGCGTTCATATCGGTCAGGGCGATCTGGCTGTGCGGGCGGCGCGCGACCGCATCGGCGACAGCATGCTTCTTGGCCTCTCGATCGGCAGCGTGGATGAAGCCGAAGCGCTCGACCCCACGCTGGTGGATTATGTCGGCGTCGGTCCGGTGTTTCCGACAACGACAAAACCGGACCATCCGCCGGCGATCGGTCTCGACGGGCTTCAGGCGGTCATCCGCGCCACGCATTTGCCGGCCGTGGCGATCGGCGGCGTCAAGATCGGCCATATCAGGAGATCCTCGCGAGAGGCGCCAAAGGCGTCGCCGTCGTGTCGGCGATTTGCGGGCAGCCCGATCCCGAGGTCGCGGCGCAGGCCCTCAGCGCGGAAATCAAGAGGAGGCTGCCATGATTGCCAATGTCTTGTCCATCGCCGGCTCCGACCCCTCGGGCGGCGCCGGCATCCAGGCCGACCTCAAGGCCTTTTCCGCCCGCGGCGTGTTCGGCATGGCGGCGCTGACCGCCTTGACGGCGCAGAACACGCAAGGCGTCTCGACTGTGCACGCTTTGCCCGCCGATTTCGTGGGCGAACAGATCCGCATGGTGTTCTCGGACGTGCGCGTCGACGCGGTCAAGATCGGCATGATCGCCAATGCGGAGATCGCCGCAAGCGTGGCGGAAGCCCTCAGGCTTTTCTGCCGCGCGCCCGTGGCGCTCGATCCGGTGATGATCGCCAAGGGCGGCGCGCCGCTCCTCGACCCCGAGGCGATGGAGACGGTGCGGCGGGCGCTTCTGCCGCTCGCCACGGTCGTCACGCCCAATCTGCCGGAAGCAGCGGCGCTGCTCGGCAGGCCGGAAGCGCGGTCGCGCGAAGAAATGGCGGCGCAGGCCCGCGCTCTTCTGGCGCTCGGGCCGCAGGCGGCGCTGGTCAAGGGCGGGCACCTTGATGACGACGAGAGCCCGGATGTGCTGGCGTCATCCGAAGGCCTCCTGTGGTTCGAAAGCCGGCGCGCGCAGACGAAAAACACCCATGGCACCGGCTGCTCGCTGTCGAGCGCCATCGCCGCCGAACTCGCCAAGGGACAGGCGATTTCCGAAGCCATATGCGCCGCCAAGGACTGGCTCCGCGGCGCGATCGAAGCTTCCGGCGAGCTGAGCGTCGGCGCGGGCCATGGGCCCATCCATCATTTTCATCATCTCTGGACCAAACAGGACATTTCCCGATGAGCAAGCCGATTGCAGAACAGACCGTCATCGTCACGGGAGGGGGTCGCGGCCTCGGCGCGGCGATCGCCCGCGCTTTTGCGCACGAAGGCGCCAATGTCGTCATCAACTACCGCAACAGCCGGGAGAAAGCGGAGGCGCTGGCCGAGACGCTGGGCCCAAAGGCGCGGGCGATCCGCGCCGATGTGCGGAATGCAAAAAAGTCGAAGCGTTGATCGAAGCCGTGAAGGACGCCTTCGGCGGCGTCGATACGGTGGTGCACAACGCGCTGGCCGATTTCAGCTTCAATGGGGAGGCGAGAGACAAGCTCGATCATCTGTCCTGGGAGGCGGTCAATGCGCATCTGGAGACCGGCCTCAAGGGCGCGCTCAACCTGATCCGGGCCGCCAGACCCGGCTTGGCGTCGCAAGGCTTCGGGCGGCTGGTGTTCATCGGCACCAATCTGTTTCAGAACCCGGTTGTGCCCTATCACGACTACACCGCCGCCAAGGCCGCGCTCCTGTCGCTCACGCGCACGGCGGCCAAGGAGCTAGGGCCTGACGGCATCACCGTCAACATGGTCTCGGGCGGCTTGCTGCGGATGACGGATGCGAGCGCGGCGACGCCCGACGCCGTGTTCGATCTCATCGCCGCCAATACGCCGCTGCAGCGGGTGACGACGCCGGAGGAAGCCGCCGACGCCGTGCTGTTCTTCGCCAGCCCCTGGGCGCGCGCGGTGACGGGCCAGAACCTGATCGTCGATGGCGGGCTGGTGTTCGGCTGAGTTCAGTCGCCTTGGGAGCCGGGGAGATCGCCGATCTCTCCGATCCACGGCGCGGCCGAACGGGTCCATTTCTGGCGGCCGGGCTCGAGTTCGGCGCGCTGGTCGATGCTGCCCCAGCGGATGCCCCAGGTCTCGAAGGCCGCGCCCTGGCCTGTGGTGAAGATGGGAGAGCCGCAATTGGCGCAGAAATATTGAAGGCGAATGGCGCCGCTGCCGCCGCGTTTCTCATAGACCTTGGGCGGCTCGCCGGTCTGGCGGATCCGGTCTCGCCCGGTCAGCGCGGTGACGCGGAACGGCGAGCCGGTCAGCGACTGGCAATCGGTGCAATGGCAAATGGAGACGCGCTCCGGGTCGATCTCCGCCTCATACGACACCCGGCCGCAATGGCACCGTCCTGTGATCTGCATGGTCCACTCCTTGCTGTGACTGGACAATGCGGCGGGGCGGGAAAATGTTCAATGCTCAGCTTTCGAGGCCGATGACCTTTTCAAAGGCTTCCCAGCTCTCATCCATCGCATAGGCGCGATTGATGAAGGGAATGCTGAAATGGCCGTAGATCAGCGACAGCTGCCATTCCGCCGTCTCTTCGTCCACGCCGGCGACCTGCTGGAGATAAAGAACCGAGGCGAGCCCTGTGCGATCGACGCCCGACATGCAGTGCACCAGGATAGGTTTGGGCGCATCGCGCATGATGCGGGTGAGATCGGCCATCTGCACGGCGTTCAGTTCTCGGGCGGCCGACATGGCGAAATCGACATGATGAAGACCCAGAGCCTTGGACTCGTTGATCTCGTCGACATACCAGCTCGAACCCTTCTTGCTGGCGCCCCGCAGGTTGATCACCGTCTTGATGCCGTAAGTCTTGGCGTAATAGGCGATATCGGCGGCGGAAGGCTGCGCCGAGCGGTAGAACTCGCCGGGGATGACCTCATGAAAGTTCCCGCGCAGGAATTGCTGGCCGAGGAACACGCCGCCGGCGAGGACCAAAAGGCCGACACCCAGCGCCGTTCGCTTGAAGAGCCGCTTCCACTGCATCCGCCGTCCGATCTCATTAGAACAATTCCAATATAAGCCAACGCCTATATCAGCGACCTCTTCGCCAAGGAAGCGGCATTTCTGCGGCAAAAGCGCATACGGCCAATCGTTTTTGCTTCAGGCGCCATGACGCTCTGCGATCGCCTGCACCTGAGGAATGGCGCGCAGCCGGCGGGAATGCGCTGCGACGCGTGGCGTCTCGGCTCTTATCTGCTGCGGATCGCGCCAGCTTGCGACCATCCAGAGATAGAGATCGGCCATGGAGAGACTGTCGCCCACCAGATAATCGCCCTTCATCTCTGCTTCGATGATCGCATGTTGCGCACTGAGATAGTCTTCCGCCGCGGCGCGAACGGCATCCGCGCCGTCGGGGTCGGTCGTATAGCGATCGGCATAGGCCTTGCGCAATTCGCCTTCATAGATGTTGACCGCCATGAAGATCAGCCAGCGGTCATGTCGCGCCCGCGCGCTCGATCCGGGGCGCGGGGCGAGACCGGCCTCCGGAAAGGCGTCGGCCAAATGCAGCAGCATGGCGGCGCTTTCGGTCATCACGCCGCCATCCGGCAGCACGAACGCGGGCACCTGCCGGCGCGGATTGATGGCTGCGAAATCTTCGGTCAGATGTTCGCCGGCGGATGTGTCCACCCAGACGATGTCATGCGGCGCGCCGATAATGGCCAGCGCCGCCTCGACGGCGGCGCTTCCGGATCCGATCCGTCCATAAAGCCTGTACATGGACTGAAGTCCCCGTTTGTTGATCCGGGGGCAATCTAGGGCATCCCGGCCGAAACGCGACGCCGAGAAACAGGAAGTCCACGCTTTTCGTCGCCGACGCGGGTCATCAATGATCCGACTTGATGAAGGTGCCGTTCTGCAGTTCGCGCATCGCCTGCATGATCTCTTCGCGGCTGTTCATCACGATCGGCCCATGCCATGCCACCGGTTCCTCGATCGGCTTGCCGGAAACGAGCAGGAAGCGGATGCCTTCGTCGCCGGCCTGCACCGTCACCTCGTCGCCGCTGTCGAAGACGACGAGCGTGCGGTTGCCGGACATGTCGCGAATGGTCACTTCCTCGCCGGCGATCTCCTTCTCGATCTTCACACCCATCGGGTGCGAAGCGTCGCGGAACGTGCCGGAACCGGCGAAAATATAGGCGAAAGCCTTGCGATAGGTATCGACGGCGAACGTCTTTCGGCGGCCGGGCGGCACGGAAATGTCGAGATAGACGGGCTCGGCGGCGATGCCGTCGACAGGGCCTTTCTTGCCCCAGAACTCGCCGGTGATGACGCGCACGGCCGTGCCGTCGTCATCGATCACCACGGGAATATCGGCGGCCTTGACGTCCTGATAGCGCGGCGCCGTCATTTTCAGCGACGACGGCAGGTTGGCCCAGAGCTGGAAACCATGCATGCGCCCGGCGAAATCGCCCTGCGGCATTTCCTGATGCATGATGCCGCGGCCCGCCGTCATCCATTGCACATCACCCGCGCCGAGCAATCCGCGATTGCCGAGGCTGTCGCCATGCTCGACGGTGCCGGCGAGCACATAGGTGATGGTCTCGATGCCGCGATGCGGATGCCAGGGAAAGCCGCGTTGGTAATGGGCGGGATTGTCGTTGCGGAAATCGTCCATCATCAGGAAAGGATCGGTCAGCGAAGGATCGCCGAAGCCGAAGACGCGGTGAAGGTGGACGCCCGCGCCCTCCATAGTCGGCGTGGCGCGGCTCTCATGCTTGACGGGACGGATGGACATGGCGGTTCCTCGTTTGATTTTTCTGAATATAGAGCCTCCAGACCAGCCGTGACAGCGGCGCGGATGCAACGCAGTGTTCAATTTCCGTATGCTGCAACGCAAAATGTCTTTGACACTTTTGTGACTTCATCTTTATTAACCGAACTGGTCGGAAGATGAATCGCATATCGGCGCCAACAAGCGCCAAAACCGAGTGGGTGAAAGATGTGTCGCTGGGCCGCGTATCGCGGAGAGCCGTTGTTTCTGGAAGATATCGTGTCGGCGCCCGCTCATTCGCTCGTCGCGCAGTCACTATCGGCCACTCTGGCCAAGACGCCCACCAATGGCGACGGCTTCGGCATCGCCTGGTATGGCGACCGTGACGAACCCGGTCTCTATCGCGACGTGATGCCGGCCTGGGCCGACTGCAATCTCAAGAGCCTCGCCCGCCAGATCCGCTCGACGCTGTTTCTCGCCCATGTGCGCGCCGCCACCTATGGCGCGACCCGGCGCGACAATTGCCATCCCTTCGCCCATGGCCGCTGGTCCTTCATGCATAACGGCCAGATCGGCCAGTATGATCGCATGCGCCGGGCGCTCGAAAGCCTGCTGCCGGACGAACTCTACGCCGCCCGCCGCGGCACCACCGATTCCGAGCTGATCTTCATGCTGGCCTTGCATTTCGGGCTCGACGCCATGCCGATGACGGCCCTGCGCGAGGCGCTGGCGCTGGTGGAGCGGCAGGCGCTGCATATGGGCATCACGCCCGATGTCCGCTTCACCGCCGCTTTTTCCGATGGCGACACGCTCTATGGGGTCCGCTACGCCACCGGCGCCTCGGCTCCAACGCTCTACGCATCGCGGATGGGCGGCGGCTATTGCCTGGTGTCGGAACCGCTCGACGAGGACGAGCGCATCTGGGGCGAGATCCCCGACGGCAGCGCCGTGGTGCTGTCGGATGACGGCATCAAGATCACGCCGTTTTCGACGGGCGTCCTCACGGAAACGTCCGAAGATCTGAAGGTCCCGGCCGAATAGTTTCAGAGCGGGTTGAGCCGCTCGGAGATCAGCGCGACGAGGCGTTCCGCCACCTCCGCCTTGTCCATCTCCGGCCAACGGTCGACGCCATCGGCGGCAATAATAGACACCGTGTTGCGGCTGCCGCCCATAATCCCGGTTTCCGGCGACACGTCGTTGGCGACAATCAGATCCGCGCCCTTGCGCGCCAGTTTCGCCCGCGCATTGTCTTCGACGTCATTGGTCTCGGCGGCGAAGCCGATCACCAGTTTCGGCCGCTTCTCGTGATGGCCGATGGTCTTGAGGATGTCCGGATTTTCCGTGAGCGCCAGGGCGGGCGGCGCTTCGCCCGGCGACTTCTTGATCTTCTCGGACGCTTCGGCGTCGACGCGCCAATCGGCCACCGCCGCCACCATCACCGCGATGTCTGCGGGAAGGGCGTTCAGCGCCGCGTCGCGCATTTCCACCGCGCGCTCGACCTTGACCATTTTGACGCCGCGCGGATCGGGCAGCGTCACCGGTCCCGAGATCAGCGTGACATCCGCGCCGGCGTTGGCGAGCGCTGCTGCGATCGCATGACCCTGGGCGCCGGAAGAACGGTTAGCGATGTAGCGGACCGGATCGATCGGCTCATGCGTCGGCCCGGAGGTGACTATGGCGCGTCGGCCGGCGAGCGGCTTGGGCCTGTTGTCGAGCAGCGTTTCGATCTCGGCGACGATGTCGAGGGGTTCGGCCATGCGGCCCACGCCCGCCTCGCCCTTTTCCGCCATCTCGCCGCTGACAGGGCCGATGAAATGCGCGCCGTCGATCAAAAGCTGCGAGGCATTGCGGCTGACGGCGGGATTGGACCACATGGTGGGGTTCATGGCCGGCGCGATCAGCACCGGGCGCTCGGTGGCGAGCAGGACGGTGGAGGCGAGATCATTGGCGAGACCATTGGCCATCTTGCCGATCAGGTCGGCCGTGGCGGGGGCGACGACGACGAGATCGCAATCGCGCGCCAGCCGGATATGGCCGACATCGATTTCATCGTCGCGATCGAACAGCTCCAGATGCACCTTTTCGGCCGCCAGCGCGCCGACGGCGAGCGGGGTGATGAATTCGGTCGCGGCGCGGGTCATGACGGGGATGACGCGGGCGCCGCGTTCGCGCAGGCGGCGGATGAGATCGAGGCTCTTATAGGCGGCGATGCCGCCTGCGATGATCAGGAGAACGCGTTTTCCCGTGAGCGCGCCGGTTTTCGCCATAGTGTCCTTCTCCGCCTTGTCTTTTCTGGTCGGAAAATAGGCGGTCGAAGACCTGGGCGCAACGGAATAGAGCGAGCGAGGGCCGTTGCGGACCCCGCAAACCCTGCTCAGGGTTAATTCGCCGCGCCGCCTTCACATCGCCGCCCAAATCATCCACATAACGGGGCCAGAGAAAAGCAAGGCATGGAGTTGTCATGAGCGCGTCCGCTATCGATCCCGTCAAGCTGGAAAAACTCGCCGAAGTGGCGGTCAAGATCGGCCTCGACCTGCAAAAGGGTCAGGATCTGGTCGTCACCGCCCCGATGGCGGCGGCGCCGCTGGTGCGCGAGATCACCAAACACGCCTATAAGGCCGGCGGCGGGCTGGTGACCACCTTCTACAATGACGAGGTCGCGACCCTGGCGCGCTATGAATATGCGGCCGACGACAATTTCGACCGCGCCGCGAGCTGGCTCTATGAGGGCATGGCCAAGGCCTATGCCAATGGCGCGGCGCGTCTTGCCGTGTCAGGCGACAATCCGATGCTGCTGTCCGAGCAGGATCCATCCAAAGTGGCGCGCGCCAACCGGGCCATGTCGACCGCTTATAAGCCGGCGCTCGAAAAAATCTCCAATTTTGACATCAACTGGAACATCGTTTCCTATCCCAACCCGGCCTGGGCGCGGCAGATCTTTCCGGAACTCAGCGAAGAAGACGCAGTGCGCAAGCTGGCCGACGCCATCTTCGCGGCCTCACGCGTCGATCGTGACGATCCCGTCGCCGCCTGGCGCGAGCACAATGCCGCGCTGCATCGCCGCTCGACCTGGCTGAACGAGATGCGCTTCTCCGCCCTGCACTTCAAGGGCCCGGGCACCGATCTCACCGTCGGCCTGGCCGATGGCCATGAATGGCATGGCGGCGCCTCCATGGCCAAGAACGGCGTGACCTGCAATCCGAATATACCGACCGAAGAAGTCTTCACCACGCCGCATGCGCTGCGCGTCGAGGGCGTCGCCTCCTCCACCAAGCCGCTGTCGCATCAGGGCACGCTGATCGACGACATCCAGGTGCGTTTCGAAGGCGGCCGCATCGTCGAGGCCAAGGCGTCCAAGGGCGAAGCGGTGCTGAAGAAGGTGCTGGAAACCGACGAAGGCGCGAGCCGGCTGGGCGAAGTGGCGCTGGTGCCGCATTCCTCGCCGATCTCGGCATCGGGTCTTCTGTTCTACAACACGCTGTTCGACGAAAACGCCGCCTGCCACATCGCGCTCGGCCAGTGCTATTCGAAATGCTTCGTCGGCGGCGCCGATCTCACCCCGGAGCAGATCAAGGCCCAAGGCGGCAATTCCAGCCTCATCCATATCGACTGGATGATCGGCTCGGGCGAGGTCGACATCGACGGCGTCGCCGCCGATGGAACGAGGACGCCGGTGTTCCGCAAGGGCGAATGGGCGTAAGGCCGACCCAAAAATCTATCGAGAACCGTTTGGACCCGCCGCCTTGTCGCGCGCGGGTCTTTTCGTGAGCGCGACGCATGAGTTTCCGAGAGGGCGCCGAGGCTAGAGCCGCGCCGTCAGCGCCCGCACGCGCTTGAGATGCCCAGTCAATTGGGCCTCGGAAACGCGATCCATGTCGTGCAGCGCCAGCATGCGGAAATCGACGTCCTTGGCGCAAAAGGCGGCGATGCCGCGTTTCAGCAGCCGGCGCACCGGATCGCCCATATAGAATTTCACCATCCACCAGGGCGAACCCGTGGTGGTGAAGGCGTAGAGATGGCGGATATTGCCCAGAGCGGGCTTGATGCGGCCGCCCGCAAGATCATGGGTGAAGGCGACGCCCGGCGCGAAAACCCGATCGAAGAAGCCCTTGAGAATGGCCGGGAAATTGAACCACCATTGCGGAAACACCAGGATCAGTCCATCGGCGGCTCTGAGCCTGGCAATGATCGGATCGACCGAACTCGTATCACAGGGCGTATTGAAATAGGCGCTCCGCTCGGCCGCCGAAAGCCGGGGGTCGAAATCCTCCTGATAGAGATCGAGCAGATCGGCCACATGCCCCCTGTCGCGCAGCGTTCGACGACCACGGTTTTCGCCACAGACGCCGCGTAGCTTTCGGGCAGGGGATGGGCGAGCACGACGAGGAAGCGGCGCGCCACGGCTAGAACAGGCTCCCCTGATCGATGGGAGAGCCTTTGGCGGATTTCTTGCGCGGCTGCGGCGCAGTCGCCGGGGAGGTTGGCGTCGACGGCTCAGCTCCCTCACCGGCCGTCGCGGCAATGTTGCCATCGGCGAACTGGATCGCGAGCGCCTGACCTGCGGCCACCTGCTCCGCTCGGGTCAAAGGCCGGCCATTCTCGTCACGGATCACGGCATAGCCGCGCTTCAGCACATTCTTGTAGGACAGCGATTGCAGAATACGGTCATGGGCGGCGAGCGCCTGGCGTTCGCGCCTCAGGCGCACATCGAGCGCGCCATCGCTGCGCCGGGCGAGATTGTTCAGCCGGTCGCGGCTGCGCGCCGTCTCGTTGGCAAGGCGGGCAGGCAGGCCGGAAAAAACTGCGTCGGCGCGGGCGATACGCGCCTTGAGCTGGTCGATGCGCCGCTCCACCACGCGCTCGGCCCGCAGGCCGAGATCATTAAGCCGTTGGCGTCGTTCTGCAAAACGCGCCGCGAGCATATCGGGACGCAGATAGGAGGCTGCGCGCTCCAGCATGCGGCGCTTGTTGAGCGCGGTCAGTTCCAGGCCGCGATCCAGCCGGGAGGCGGCTTCGTCGAAGCGCCGGCGGGGCAGAGCCAGCAGTTGGTCGATCGACGGCATCGCCCGAGCGAGGCCCCTCAGCCCCTGGCGACGATTGTCCATCTGCCGGTTGATGGCCGAGGCGAGCCGCGCCGAAAGACCGGCTAGCTGGGCTTCGAGATCGGCCTTGACCGGCACGGCCATTTCAGCGGCGCCCGTCGGCGTCGGGGCGCGCTGGTCGGAGGCGTAATCGATCAGCGTCCAGTCGGTCTCGTGGCCGACGGCGGAGATCAGCGGAATGGCGGAATTGGCGGCTGAGCGCACCACCGCCTCGTCATTGAAGCACCAGAGATCTTCGAGACTGCCGCCGCCGCGGGCGACGATGAGCACATCGGGCCGACGAATGGGTCCATCGGGAGCAAGCGCATTGAAGCCCTCGATGGCGCCGGCGATTTCCGCGCCCGCGCCATCGCCCTGCACCCTGACCGGCCAGACGATGACATGCAGCGGAAAGCGATCGGATATGCGATGCAGGATATCGCGGATCACGGCGCCGGTCGGCGAGGTCACCACGCCGATGACATGGGGCATATAGGGCAGCAGCTGCTTGCGGGCGGGATCGAACAGGCCTTCGGCGGCGAATTTGCGCTTGCGCTCTTCGAGCAGCGCCATCAGCGCGCCGACGCCGGCGGGCTCCAGGCTTTCGATGACGATCTGATATTTCGACGAGCCGGGAAAGGTGGTGATCTTGCCGGTGGCGATCACTTCCATGCCCTCTTCGGGCCGGACCTTCAAACGGCTGAAGGAGCCTTTCCAGATCACCGCTTCGAGCCGGGACCGATCGTCCTTCAGCGCGAAATAGGCGTGACCGGAGGAATGCGGGCCGCGATAGCCGGAGATTTCACCCCGCACCCGCACATGCTCGAATGCGGTCTCCATCGTGCGCTTGATGGAGCCCGAGATCTCGGAAACCGTATATTCGGCGAGGTTGCCGGGCGAATCGTTGTCGAAGAAGCTCATGGCTCTCTATATCAGCGCTTCCGCGATCTACTCCAGAACCGGGCCTCCATCTCGGCCCCGCGCTGGCGTTTTCCCCCGCTTCGTCCCCTGTCTCGAGCGCCATGCGATGATGGTCCGTCAGAACCAGAAGGAGACATCGACATGACAGACCGTTTTGAAACCACCGTCGCTTCGCTCAACGGCCCGGCCATTCACGCTTTTCCGGTGACGCCCGACGATGCGGCGGCGCTTCCGGAAACGACCCGAGCCCTCTATGTGGGTTCGAGCGGGGCGGTGACCGCCGAACTGCAATCCGGCGCGGTGGCTACATTCGCAGCGCTTGCGGCCGGCTCGATCCTGCCGGCGCGGATCGTGCGCGTGCTGGCAACGGGCACGACGGCGAGCAGCCTCGTGGGTCTGGTGTGAAACGCTAGCGGATCACGCGAAAGATCTTCATGCGCGGGTCGCCCGAGGCTTCCACCGGTTCGAGGAATTCGGGGATTTCGCCGCGGGCGAGCCGCGCCCAGAAGCCGTTGGGGAATTTTTCCTTGAGCGTTTCCACCTGCGGATCGTCCATGCACAGCAGCACATAGCCGACCTTGTCTTCCTCCATCAGCGCCGCAGCGATGGCGGGGTCTGATGTCGCCATCTTCAAGCCGTCGAGCAGGCCCTTGGCGTTGCGATGGTAATTGCCTGTGATGACGGCATGCGGCGTGAAGCGGAGGATGGCCGGGCCGGCATTGAAGGCCGTGAGAATGCGGCCAGGCGGCAGCTTAGAAACCTCCGCCAAACTTTCCTTGCGGATGCAGGCGGGCTTATCCTCATCCTCTTTTTCCTCCGACGAAGCGCCGGACACACTGTTGACCGCGATCGTCACGGCCGCGCCGGAAAAGGCCCAGACCGAGGGCACGCTCGCCAGGGCGGCGAGAATGAAGGCGATGGCGGCTTTGGGCTCATTGCGATGGGCGAGATAATGAGCGCGGAGATCGGCGACGATCACCGAAAGCGGCAGAACAGACAGTAGATTGGTGAAGATCATGCCGCGCACCTGAATGGCGCTGACGATCCATGAGATGGCGATCAGGCCGGCCAACAGACTATAGGCGAGAGCCTGCTCGCCGCGCCAAACCCGGAACAGGGCGACCCCGAGCGCGATGAGGCCGACGCCGTAAATGCCGCCGATCGCATCGGGACTGACTTCGAACTGCTTGCCGATCGGCTGCGCCTCGGAAATGCTGCCGAGCCAGAGGTCCTGCACCATGGGATCGAGGCTCGACAAGGGATTGCCGAGGCATTCCGGCGCGACGAAAAGCGCCACAAGGCCGGCCAGCGCGCCGAGAAGGGCGAGCGATCCCCAGCGCCAAAGCGGGCCGCGTTGCGACGCAAAACCGGCCGCCGCAGCGAGGCCCGCGCCGCCGATCAGGGCGATCGACAGAAATCCGATCGACAGCGTGTCGCAGGTGACGCGGCCCCACAAGGCGTGCGGCGTGGTCGCGAAAAAGAACAATGCCGCAAAGCCTGCAAAAGCGACACCAAAGGCGATCGCGGCGCGGCGATAATCCTGCCCGCGCACGGCCCAGACGAGTGCGACGCCCATGGCCGCAACCGCAATCAGCGGCGTGGTTTCGGCGCCGATCGCAAGCGCGAAGGCGGATAGGCCGCCGGCGGCCGCGAAAGACCGAGCCCGCGCCTGGGGATCGAGAAGGCAGGCGGCCAAAAGCGCAACCACGGCCAGTTGCACATTGTGATGATCGAGCCCGCCGGGCCGGAAGCGCATCATGGTGAAGAGGAACATGAATCCGAGAGCGAGCCCGATCACCACCGCCGGCTTGCCGCCGAGCCGATAGGCGCCGAGGCCGATACCCGCCATCAAGGGCAGGATCAGCGCGAGCGGCCAGACAAAGGCGGCGGCAGCCTCCGCCGTGTCGGGGCTCACAAACAGGCCGAACAGCAGGATCAGGCCACCGATCGGCGCATCGACGAAGCGCGACCAATGCATCAGCATGCCGCCGGGCGGGCCCATGCGATATTGATGCAGGTCGAACCAACTCTGGCCGCCGAGCCAATCGCGCACTTCCACCAGCCGCATCACGTCGTCGGGGTCGGGTCCGATATAATCCGTGTAGGTCGACAGATGCGCGCCGATCTGCGCGGCGATGGCGAGAGCCGAAAAGAGCAGGACGATGCGCAGGAGCCAGCCGGCTCCGGCGCGCTCGGCGTCAGCCCGGAAGCTTTCCAGAAACTTGGGGGAAGTCATCGCTTCTTTACCGTTTTCAGACATATGCCCGCCGCCCGAGCGCGAAAGACTATTCGAGCGAAACCTAAGCTTAACCTTCTCAAGAAAGAGTAAAGCCATTGAGGAGCCCGACCGCCGGTCGCCGGCGAGGAGCACGCATGAACGACGATCTCGACATCGCAGTCCTGATACCCTGCTACAATGAATCGCTGACGATCGGCGATGTCGTGCGCGGCTTTCGCCAGGCGTTGCCTTCGGCCCGCATCTATGTCTATGACAACAATTCCCGCGACGACACCGCGCTTCGCGCCGCGCTTGCCGGCGCGACCGTGTTTCGCGAACGCCGCCAGGGCAAGGGCAATGTCGTGCGCCGCATGTTCGCCGACATCGACGCCGACATCTATCTGATGGCGGACGGCGACGGCACATATGCGCCTGAGGACGCCGAAAACCTCATCACCACGCTGGTGACCGAGCGCGCCGACATGGTGGTCGGCACGCGCCGCGACGTGACCCGCGACGCCGGCCGCCAGGGCCACGCCTTCGGAAACAAGATCTTCAACACGCTCTACCGCTCGCTGTTCGGCAAGGATTTCACCGACATCTTCTCCGGCTATCGCGCCTTCTCGCGCCGCTTCGCCAAGAGCTTCCCCGCCGTCTCCAACGGCTTCGAGATCGAGACGGAAATGTCGGTGCACGCCTCCAGGCTGAGACTGCCGGTGATCGAGCTCGAACTCGATTACGGTCGACGTCCCGAGGGTTCGTTCTCGAAGCTCTCGACCTTCGGCGACGGCGGCAAGATCCTGTTCATGTTCGCCATGCTGATGAAGGAAGTCCGGCCCTTCGCCTTCTATTTCGCGATTTCCTCGGCATTGCTGGCGGCGTCGCTGACCTTCATGACGCCGGTTTTGATCGAATACGCCCAGACCGGGCTCGTGCCGCGCATGCCGACCTGGGTGTTTTCGATGGTGCTGCTGATCATGTCGGGCATGACGTTCACGGCCGGCTTGATCCTCGACAGTCTGGCCCGATCGCGCGCCGAACTCCTGCGCATCCATTATATGGATCTGCCGGCGCTGTCCGAAATCCGCCGCCGCCCCGCTCCCGCCGAGCCGGCCCCTCGCCTGTGCGCGCCGCCCGCAAGAGAGCGGCGTGAAACGGCTGTTTTTCTTCACTGTGGCCGGCGGCCTCGGCTTCGTCTCCGACGCCGGCATGCTGGCGCTGTTGATCTGGGCGACGCCGATCGGCCCCTTCGGGGCGCGCGTCGTCGCGATCGCTTTCGCCATGTGCGTGACCTGGATTTTCAATCGCAGCCTGACCTTCGGCAAAAGCGGTCGGTCCCTGGCTTCGGAAGGCGCGCGTTACGGCGGGGTCGGCCTTGTCTCCGCGCTCGCCAACTACGCCATCTATTCGGCGATTCTACTTGGTTTTCCCGGGCTCTACCCCGTCATCGCCGCGGCGATTGCCTCGGTCGCGGCGATGGGCTTGTCCTGGTTCGGTTATTCGCGCCTGGTGTTCGGACGCTGAGCCGCCGCCTCAGACGGTTTCCCAGCCGTCCTTTTCCGAGGCGCGATAGATCGCGTCTATGACTTTCTGGTTCAGCTTGGAATTTTCCAGCGTCACCACCTCGGCCTCGCCGCCCATGGCCGCGCGGGCGAAAGCTTCAGCCTCCAAGCGGTACTGACGGCAATCCTGATAGCGGAAATGCTGGGATTGCGAATGGTTCTGGTTGGTGAGTTCGATCTCTTCGGCGCCGTAGCGATCGGCGTTGAAGGGCGACTTCACTTCGATGAAGCCCTTGTCGCCGTGGAAAACCATGATCTGGCGGGCGGCGAGCTGGGTGGAGATGTAGAAGCTCAGCTCGAAATCGCCGAAATCCGCCCTGACCGACGAGAAGATGTCGGTGCCGAATTCCGGATCGCGCTCGGTCGTCGCCTGGATGCGCAAGGGCTCCATGCCGGTCGAGAAACGGGTGGTGATGGTGGGATAGACGCCGATATCGGGAAGTCCGCCGCCGCCGAGCGCCGGGATGTTGCGCATATTGCCGGGATCGCGGTTGAAATATGTGAAGGCGCCCTGCACGAAGCGCAGCTTGCCGATCGCGCCTTCGGCCAGGAGTTCGCGCACCTTCCGCCAGACCGGCGAATAGGTGACCATATAGGCTTCCGACACCAGCACCTTGTTGCGGTCGCGGGCGGCGATCAGCTGGTCGATGTCGTCGGCTTTGAGCGCGATCGGCTTCTCGCAGAGCACATGCTTGCCGGCGTCCGCCGCCTTGATCGTCCATTCGACATGCTGGGAGGTCGGCAGCGGGATATAGACCGCGTCGATCGCGTCGGAGGCCAGCATCTCTTCATAGGAGCCGAAGGCGTGCGGCGCGCCGAAACGGTCTGCCATGGCGCGGGCGCTGTCGAGATTGCGGCTGGCGACGGCGGTGACGACGCAGTTTTCCGCGTCCTGAATGGCGGGCACGACCAGCTCGCGGCCGATCCGCGCCGTGGAAACAATACCGAAACGCAACATGTCTCTCTCCCTGTCTTTGGTTTGCGCCGGACCATACGGCGCAAATGTCAGGAAGAAAAGAGACGGCCTCGCAGGGGAATGCCGTCTCTTCATGGCGTTGGCAAAGCTTTGTCAGGCGAAGAAGCGCGTCAACGCCTCGACTTCCTGCGGCCTGAGTTCATGGCCGCCGGAATGCCAGACGATGGAAGCTTCCGCGCCGTGGCTTTCCAGATAGGCCTGCAGGCGCTGGGTCAGCGGGGCCGGGCAGATCGGATCGCGCTCGCCGGCGGTGATCAACGTTTTGACGCCCTTGAGCCCCGGCTGCGGCTGCGGCGCAAACGGGATCAGCGGATGCAGAAGGCCTGCGCGTTCGAACAGGCCGCCTTTCTCGATCAGGAGATTGGCGAGGATATTGGCGCCGTTCGAATAGCCGAAACCGTAGACGGCGGAGGCCTGATGCTCCTGCTTCATCCGTTCGACGAAGGCCGCCATCTTGTCGGTGGCGCGCGCCAGGTCGGCCATGTCGTAGACGCCCTCGCCGGTACGGCGAAAGAAGCGCGCCGCGCCGTGTTCGGAGACATCGCCGCGCGGCGACACGATGGTCGCCCCGGGCATGAGATCGCCGGCGAAATCGAAGAACTGGTTTTCATCGCCGCCCGTGCCGTGAAAGGCGAACAGGATCGGCGATCCGGGCGCGCCGGCCCGGAT
Organism: Rhizobium sp. G21; assembly: GCF_014158035.1. Taxonomy (GTDB): domain Bacteria; phylum Pseudomonadota; class Alphaproteobacteria; order Rhizobiales; family Rhizobiaceae; genus Rhizobium_E. Next base: position 2,370,604 of record NZ_JACFXW010000001.1, read on the forward strand.
CCTGTGCTGATAGTCCATGGTTCAATCCTCCAGCTTTTCGAGATGCTGGGCGAGAATCGGACGCAGATGCTTGTGCTGCTGCGGCAGTTTCAGATCGGCGCCGAGCGTGGCGACGTCCTCGTCGCGGGTGAAGCCCGGCTCATTGGTGGCGATTTCGAACAGCACGCCGCCCGGCGTGCGGAAATAGATCGCCCAGAAGTAATCGCGGTCGATCACCGGGGTGACGTGATAGCCGGTGTCCATCAGCGCTTTGCGCACTTCCAGCTGCTTGGCGCGGTTTTCGACCGCGAAAGCGACGTGATGGACCGAGCCCGCGCCCTGCAGGCTTCTGTTGATATTGGGCATGGTTTCGAGATCGACGGTGGAGGCTTCGTTGCCGCCGGGCACGATGAGCTGACTGACGACGCCGTCCTTCCGGTCGAGTTCCTGATAGCCCATATATTTCAACAGCTCGGCGGTGGCGCCTTCATCGCGCAGACGCATGGCCACCGAATGGAAGCCGCGAATGGCGTGATCGGCGTCGACGCCGTTCTCGGTCCAGGGCGCGCGGTCATCGCCGTCCACTTCCACCAGCGCGAAGCCGTCGCCATCGGGACCGGCGAAGTTCAGCCGCTTCTGGCCGAAGGTTTCCTCGGCCTGCAGACCATCGACGCCCTGGCTGGTCAGCCGGTCGGCCCAGTAGCCCAGCGCGCCCTTCGGCACGGAGAACACCGTGGTCCCGACTTCGCCCGTGCCGGGACGACCACGGCCGATATTGGGGAAGGGGAAATAGGTCATGACCGTGCCGGGCGTGCCGAGTTCGTCGCCGTAATAGAGGTGATAGACGTCGGGCGAGTCGAAATTCACCGTCTTCTTGACGCGGCGCAGGCCGAGCGTCTTGGTGAAGAAGTGATTGTTGACCGGGGCGCTGGCGGCCATGGAGGTGACGTGGTGAAGGCCCTTGATCTGGTCGAGCATGATGGCATCCTTTCCGGCGCTGAGGCCTGAATTTCGGGAGCGCCCAAGCGGCGATCCGTTCTGGAAGCCAATATGCTCCTGGCGCCCCGTTTCGGGTATCCCCTTCGGCAGGCACGGATTGTTCACAAAATAAAGACGAAAAATTATCTTGAGGAGATATCTTATTTACAGTTCGGCCGTTTGTATCCGGTCGGCTGGCCGTAAAGCGTCGCGATCCGGTCGATGGCGTCATCCAGATGTTCGCGCGTCACGCTCATCGTATGGCCGTTGGCGTGCAGGAGTATGTCGCGATCCTCCATGATCCCCACATGGCCTTTCCAGAACACGAGATCGCCGCGCGTAACGTCGGCGCGCGTCAGCGCTTCGCCCGGCATCGCCGCCTGCTGGTCGGAATCGCGCGGCGCGGCGCGGCCGACCATCATCATCGAAAGCTGCACGAGGGCCGGAGCAATCCAGCCCGAAGCCGGTGCGTCCGCCCCAGAGATAAGGTGTTTCGAGAAAGCGGGCGGCGACATCGACATAGTCGTCGGAGATCGTCGCGCAGACCGGAGCGAGATGCCGGGCGATCACCGCGCCTTCGGTGGTGATGAGATAGCGGGTCCCGCGCGTCTCCGCCTCGCCCGTCACGGTCATGCGGCTGCCCATCGACACCGCCTCGACCGGCGGCCGCTTCATATCCGGCTCGGGATAGAGAAATGTGCGGGGAACGGTAACCCAATGCGTGGGCGCGGGCGCCGTGTCGATGATCGCCGCCTGCGGCAGATAGCCGACATAGTCGTCGAGATCCGATTTCACCCAGGCCCAGCCGTCGGCGACATCGAACACCCGGACTCCCTCCCCAGTATCAGTTCGGTGTCGAGGCCGCAGAAGACATCCGGCTTGGCCCTGAGAGCGATCCTGGGAACACGGACCTGCGCGGGCGCTCCGTTGGTGAAGCGCGCCGCATCGACGCGTCCCTGGAGCGACGCCTCGGCAAGATCAGGGCGGAAAGCGTGGATACGTCTGTCGAGCGCCATATATCTATCCGTCAGGTGAGATCACGAGCCTTGGCGATGATGACATCGCCGAATTTTTCCAGATAGACCGCGCCTGCCAGCGTACGCTTGATCAGCACATTGCGGCGGTCCTTGTCGTCCCTGATGCGGTCGATCACGCCCATCGCGCCCATCGTGTCGAGCGCGCGGGTGACGACCGGCTTGGTGACGCCGAGCGTGGCGGCGAGCCCGCGCACCGTATGCGGCGGCGGGGTCAGATAGACATGCAGCAGAATGGCCATCTGGCGCATCGACAGATCGCCGTCGCCCGAACGCACCGCATCCACCGACACCGTATGCCAAAGTCCCAACGCCTGCGAGGCGGATAAGTCGACGGTCACGCGCCCCTCCGGCGGGATTGTTTCGTAACCGTTTCATTCTTGACCAAACATGCCGCGCCCGCAAGCGCAGGCTTTGCCGAGGGTTAATCGGCGCGTCCCTTGCCGTCGAGCATGTCGAAGATGGCGCGGATCGCCTGCGCCTCGCCGCCGCCGGGGCAATGCGGGCGCTCGGTCTGCGTCCAGGCATAGATGTCGAAATGCGCCCAACTGCGGGTTTTCTTGACGAAGCGCTTGAGGAACAATGCCGCGGTGATTGCTCCCGCCATGCCGCCCGCCGGCGCATTGGTCAGATCGGCGATCTTGGCGGTCACGTCCTTCTCATAGCCCTTGTAGAGCGGCAACCGCCAGATCGGGTCGTCGACCTCGAGACTCGACTCCATCAGTTGATGGGCGAGTTCTTCGTCGTCGGTGAAGTAGGGCGGAACGTCGGGGCCGAGCGCCACGCGGGCGGCGCCGGTCAGCGTCGCCATGTCGATCAGCAGATCCGGCTCGTCCTCGTCGGCCAGCGCCAGCGCGTCGGCGAGAATGAGCCGGCCTTCCGCGTCGGTATTGTCGATCTGCACGGTGAGGCCGGCGCGGCTGCGATAGATGTCGCCCGGACGAAAGGCGTTGCCGGAGATCGAATTCTCCGCCACCGGCACGATCACGGTGAGATCGATCTTGAGCTTGGCGTCCATGATCATGAGAGCGAGACCCAGCACATTGGCCGCGCCGCCCATATCCTTCTTCATCAGCGCCATCGAGGAGGACGGCTTGATGTCGAGGCCGCCGGTGTCGAAAGTGACGCCCTTGCCCACCAGCGTCACCCGCTTATGGCCTTTCTTGCCCCAACGCATCTTGAGAAGGCGCGGCGCCTGTTCGGAGGCGCGGCCGACGGCATGGATCAGCGGGAAATTCTCCTGCAGCAGCGCCTCGCCCCGCACGACCAGGACTTCAGCATGATAATGCGCGGCCAGGGCTCGGAACGCGGCTTCGAGGGCATCCGGTCCCATGTCGTTCGCCGGCGTATTGATCAGGTCGCGCGCCAGGAAGACGCCGGCGAGCAGGCGCTTGACGCGGGCGGCGTCGGCGTCGGAGGGGATGAGCAGCGTCGGCGGATTGGACGAGCCGCTCTTGTATCTCTCGAAACGATAGCTTCCGAGACCGTAGCCCAGCGCCAAACGGTTCGCCGTCAGGGGCGCCGTCTCGATGTGCCATTCGCCGGCGGGCAGAATGCGTGGGAGCTTGCCGGTGAGATAGGGCGATTCCGAGGGATAGGCGCCGAGGCCGAACAGCGCGCCGCCGAGATGCCCGTCTTCGGTCGGCACCAGCAGCAGTGACCCGGCTTCCGCCTTGTAGCCCGACTTCCGCGCCCAGTCGAGCGCGATCGGATCGACGAGACCCGTATCGATATGGGCCGGCGTCACCGCGAAAATCGGCAGCGTCTTGCCCAGCTTCGTGTTGAACGGTGTGGGACGCTCGATGAATTGAAAGGGGGCCATTCACTGTCCTTGCGGGAATCGGGTGGTGTGGATTCGCCAAATTAACACTCTGTTAGGGTTAACAGACTATTGCTGGAGCGAAGGTTGCGGCGCTGGATTTTTCCCAGCCAAGCCGCAGATGTCGGCAAGAGGGCGATAGGATGCAGTCCCAGACAATGGCGTCGGTCGGCGCCGCGCTTTTCCTGACCATGCTCATGACCTCCTGCTCCACGACGAGCCGGGAGACGACGGGATCGATCCCCAACCTGAACAAGCCGGTCGAGGCGATGACGCAGCCCGAACTGCAGGCCGCCTCGCGCAAGATCGGCGACGCCTACGCCAAAAATCCAAACGACCGCAACGCCGGCATGAACTATGCGACGCTTCTGCGCATGAGCGGACGCAACGGCCAGGCCCTCGCCGTCATGCAGCAGGTGGCGATCAAGAACCCGACCGATCGCGCCGTGCTCGCCGCCTATGGCAAGGCGCAGGCCGCCGCCGGGCAGCTCGAGCCGGCGCTGACGACCATCAACCGGGCCCAGACGCCCGACCGGCCCGACTGGAAGCTCGAAAGCGCCAAAGGCGCGATCCTCGACCAGCTGGGCCGTACGGAGGAAGCCCGCCTCGCCTATCGCAGCGCGCTGGACCTGCATCCGAACGAGCCTTCGGTGCTGTCCAATCTCGGAATGTCCTATCTCCTGAGCCGCGACCTGCGCACGGCGGAAACCTATCTGCGCTCGGCCGTGGCCCAGCCGGGCGCCGACAGCCGCGTCAGGCAGAACCTCGCCCTCGTCGTTGGGCTTCAGGGCCGTTTCCAGGAAGCCGAGAACATCGCCCGCCAGGAGCTGACCGCCGAACAGGCCGAGGCGAATGTCGCGTATCTCAAGGGCATGCTGTCGCAGGACAACAGCTGGAAAAAGCTCGCGAGCGCCGACGACGGAACCAATTGACCGCCCAAAAAAGCACCAACCGACAGACGAACGCCGCCCCTCGAGGCGGCGTTCGTCTGTCGTGAGGTCTTGTGCGCCGCAGGCGCAACCGAATGAAAGACGGTTCAGAATTTATCGGACACCTGGATGCCGGCGGGGCCGAGAATGACGGCGATCAACACCGGCAGGAAAAACAGGATCATCGGCACCGTCAGTTTCGGCGGCAACGCCGCCGCCTTCTTTTCCGCCTCGTTCATGCGCTGATCCCGGCTTTCCTGCGCCAGCACGCGCAAGGCCTGGGCGATGGGCGTGCCGTAGCGCTCGGCCTGGATCAAGGCCTGGCTCACCGCCTGGACGGAGTCGAGCTGGGTGCGCTTGGCGAGGTTTTCATAGGCCGCGCGCCGTTCCTGGAGAAACGAGAGCTCGGCGTTGGTCAGCACCATTTCCTCGGCGAGCTCGGGCGAGTTTACCGTCATCTCCTCGGAAACGCGCTTGATCGCGGCTTCGATCGACACGCCGGATTCGACGCAGATCAACATCAGATCCAGCGCATCCGGCCATGCCTTGCGGATCGAGGCCTGGCGCTTGTTGATCTTGTTGGAGATGAAGATGTTCGGCGCGTAGAAACCGAGATAGCCGAGGCCGATCACGGTGAGCAGCCTGACCATGAATGTCTGGTCGGCGAGATAGCCGAGAACGAAGACATAGAGCGCCGCCGCCATCATGAAGAGGAACGGCAGAAAGAAGCGCGCGAAGAGGAAGACGTTGAGGGCGTTTTGCGACCGGTAGCCGGCGGCCTTCAATTTGTCGACCGTGCCGGCGTCGACCAAAGCCTCGCGCAGATTGAGCCGCTCGACGATCTGGCGGACATTGGTGTTGTTCTGATGGCGCAGGCTGCCGCGCTGCATCGCGCCTTCGGCGTTGAGACGCGCGCGCTCGCGGCTGCGGATCTGCTCGCGCTCGGTGGTCACCGCCTTCATGCGCTTCTGCAGGCCGCCGCTGTCGAAATAAGGCAGGACGAGGCTGTACAGGGTCGCGAATACGGCAATGCCGACGAGAACGGCGAACACGACCTGCGGATTTGTCAGTGTCTTGGCGAGATCCATGGCGCGTCCGTCCTAGATTTCGAAATTGGTCATGTTGCGCATCACGAAAATGCCGATCGACATCCACACCGCCGACACGCCCATGATCAGATGGCCGCGGGGATCGGTGAACAGGATCAACATATAGTCCGGCGAGGTCAGATAGACGAGAAAGGCGACGATGAAGGGCAGGGCGCCGATGATGACGGCCGACGCCTTGGCTTCCATCGACAGGGCCGACACCTTGGCCTTCATCTTCTTGCGGTCGCGCAGCACACGCGAGAGATTGCCGAGCGCTTCGGACAGGTTGCCGCCCGCCTGCGCCTGAATGGCGATGACGACGCCGAAGAAATTGACCTCCTGCAGCGGCACGGTCTGCGACATGCGCCCGACCGCCTCGGGCACGCTGAGCCCCATCTGTTGGGCCTCGATCACGCGGCGGAACTCGGTTTTCACCGGTTCCTTGGCTTCCGAGGCGATCAGCCGGATCGCATCGTTCAAGGGCAGGCCCGACTTGATCGAGCGCACCATGACGTCCAGCGCGTTCGGCAATTCTTCGATGAAGCGCTTCATGCGGCGCTTGAACATGAAGGTGACGTAGAGCCGTGGCAGGCCGACGGCGGCGACGAAACTGACGCCGGCGATGATGAGGATCGAGGCCCCGGAAAACAGCAGCAGAACGGCGACGGCGGCGCCCAGGACGGCGCTGCCGAGATAGAACTGGGTTTCGGAGAATGACAGACCCGCCTGCACGATGCGCGATTTCAGCGTGGCGGCCTTTTTCTTGTTGGCCTCCTGCTGCTTCTTCTCCAGTTCCTTGAGCGAATCCTGCACGGATTTACGCCGCTTGGACAATTCCGCCAGCCGGTCGCGGGACGCCTTGACCTTTGTCTTGTCGACATCGGACATGCCCATTTTTTCGAAACGGCTCTTGGCTTTCTTGTCGCTCTCGATCTGGGAGAACAAGACGCCATAGGCGACCGCAGCCGCGGAAATCGCGGCCAGTGCGATGATCGCAATCGTCGTCAGGTCGAATCCGAACATGGCCTTTTCCCGTTTCCCCTAGACCCGGACAGCGCGAGGCATCCCAGTCTCCGACTTACCCTTTGGTCTGCTCCATGGCGTCGAGCGCCGCGGCCAGCCTCTTGTCTTCGCCGTAATAGCGGGCGCGATCCCAGAAATGCGGTCGGCCGATGCCGGTGGACCTGTGCCGGCCGATCAGCTTGCCGTTGGCGTCCTCGCCTTCGATTTCATAGCGGATCAGATCCTGGGTGATGATGACGTCGCCTTCCATGCCGATCACCTCGGTAATGTGGGTGATGCGGCGGGAGCCGTCGCGCAGGCGCGCGGCCTGGACGATGACGTCGATCGAACCGGTGATGATTTCGCGCACCGTCTTGGCCGGCAGCGTAAAGCCGCCCATGGCGATCATGGACTCGACGCGGTTGAGGCATTCGCGCGGGCTGTTGGCGTGGATCGTGCCCATGGAGCCGTCGTGACCGGTGTTCATCGCCTGCAGGAGGTCGAAGACTTCCGGTCCGCGCACTTCGCCGACGATGATGCGTTCGGGACGCATGCGGAGGCAGTTCTTGACCAGATCGCGCATGGTGATCTCGCCTTCGCCTTCGATATTGGGCGGGCGGGTTTCGAGCCTCACCACATGCGGCTGCTGCAGTTGAAGTTCAGCGGAGTCCTCGCAGGTGATGATGCGCTCGTCGGTGTCGATGTAGCGCGTAAGGCAGTTGAGCAGCGTCGTCTTGCCCGAACCGGTGCCGCCCGACACAACCACATTGCATCGAACACGGCCGATGATCTGCAGCACCGCTGCGCCCTCCGGCGTGATCGAGCCGAATTTGACCAGCTGATCGAGGGTGAGCTTGTCCTTCTTGAACTTACGAATGGTGAGCGCGGCGCCGTCGATGGCGAGAGGCGGAGCGATGACGTTGACGCGCGAACCGTCGGGCAGACGCGCGTCGCAGATCGGCGAGGATTCGTCGACGCGCCGACCGACCTGGCTGACGATACGCTGGCAGATCGACAGAAGCTGGGCGTTGTCGCGGAAACGGATTTCGCTTTCTTCGATCTTGCCGTTGACTTCGATGAAGGTCTGTCCGGCGCCGTTGACCATGATGTCGGCGATGTCGTCGCGCGCCAGCAGCGGTTCGAGCGGACCGTAACCGAGAACGTCGTTGCAGATATCCTCGAGCAGTTCTTCCTGCTCGGAAATCGACATCGCATAGTTCTTGATGGTGATGATGTCGTTGACGATGTCGCGGATTTCTTCGCGGGCGCTTTCGGCGTCGAGCTTGGCGAGCTGGGACAGATCGATCGTGTCGATCAGCGCCGAGAACACCTGGCTCTTGGTGGCGTAGTAGCTTTCCGAACGCTGGGCCTTGCGGCGCGGCGCGGGCGCAGCCATCCGCGTGGCAGATTGCGCGTCGCGCTGCGGCTCCTGAAGGACGGGGACATGCGACGGCGCGAGCGGCGGCGGCGCGACCTGGGTCGGTAGGGGCGAGGCGGCCGCTACCGGAGGCGGAGTCGTGGCCGCTCCGCCTGCCTTGCCGAATCCTTCATTTCCACGTTTGCCAAACATCGGCGCATCCGCTCCCGTGTCTTATTCGATTACTTCTTTGCCGTCAGCTTGCCGAGGATCGACCCGAGCGCGCTCTTCTTGGCCTTCTTGACGCTGACGCGGCCGGTCACGACATGGGCGATCTGCGACATCACTTCCGCCACCGGAGATTTGCCGTCCATTTCGCCGATCATCCGACCCGAATTGGCCGCCGATCCGAACAGGGAGGCGTCGAAGGGAATGACGGCGATCGGCTCGATTTCCAGCGGCTCGCAAAAATCCGCGACGGCGATCTCCGGTCGCTTGGGCAGACCGACCTGGTTGAGGACGAGATGCGGCGGACGGTCGTTGGGGCGCAACTTGCGCAGCTGGTCGAACATGTTCTTGGCGTTGCGCAGATTGGCGAGGTCGGGCGCGGCCGTGACCACGACCTCGTCGACATCGGCCAGCAGAGTGCGCGTCCAGTCGCTCCAGGCATGCGGAACGTCGAGAACGCTGACCGGCGCGGCGCGCTGCAGAATCTCGAGCACGGGCTGGAAGGCGGCGCGGTCGAAATCATAGGCGCGATCCAGGACGGACGGCGCGGCAAGCAGCGACAGATGTTCCGAACATTTGGTCAGCAGACGGTCGAGGAACACTTCGTCGAGGCGCTCGGGCGAATAGACGGCTTCGGCGATGCCCTGTGCTGGATCCTGGTCGAAATCGATGTTCGCCGTCCCGAACGGAAAATCGAGATCGGCGAGAATGACTTCGGACGAGAACAGCGAGGAGACGCCCCAGGCGATGTTGTGAGCGATCGTCGAGGAGCCGACGCCGCCCTTGGCGCCGATGAAGGCGATGGAGCGGCCGAGCGGCTCGGCGTCGGGATCGACGAAGATGGCGGAAATCGCAGCGATCACGTCGACCAGCGAGATCGGCGACACCATATATTCGGAAATGCCGTTGCGGATCAGATCGCGATACAGAGGAATATCGTTGTAGCGGCCGACGATCACCACTTTGGTGGTGGGATCGCAAACATCGGCCAGGGGCGCCAACTCATCCATCATCGCGCCCGGCTCGGCGCTGGTTTCGAGCAGGATCAGATTGGGCGTCGGGGCGCCGCTGAACATGTTGACGGCGGCTTCCGTGGTGCCTTGATTGATGCGGAAGCTGACTTTGGCCATCCGTCGATCCTGGGCCAGCTTCTCCATCAAACGGTACATGTTTTCCGTTTCGCAGAAAGCGTGAACCGAGATGCGCGGCAGCGGCCGCAATTGATCCAGATCGCCCGGCCTGATCTCGTTTTCGACCACGGGCCCTTCGTCGCGAAGAATTCCATATTCGACAGCGTTCATGACATATGGCTTTCGGTTGAGGCGGGAAGGAGATCGCGCATGCGGCTTACTCCCCGTCGCGATAGGTGTTGATCACGGTGGCGCGACGTTCGGCGTCGATCGGGCTCATGCCGCGCGGGCCGACCAGATCGGTGGGGTTGGAGATCTGCGCAGCGAGGTTCTGCTGGCTCGCGCAGCCGAAGTTTTCCCAATTCTCGTTGTCGCGCAAAGTGCGGCCGAACATGTCGGTCGGCCATTGTCCGCAGCCTTCGGTCACCGCCTTGACGGCCACGAAACTGAGGCGAACCGGCGCAGACGCCTCCGGGGACGGCGAGGCGTAGGTCGAGGTGACGATGCGCTGCGGCTTGACGCCATAGCTGGCCAGCGCCTGCCGGATCTCGCCGCTCAGCCGATGGGAGGCGGCCGAATTGGGCGCGCCCACGGGAATTGCGACGGTCATCGTGCTCTTGGAGGTCGTGGTGTAATCCTGGGCGAAGCCGCGGATCAGGTCGCGGGTGGCGGCTGTGAGGCCCGTCTCGCCGGCGCCCACCGGAACATCCAGATCGTGGCGAACCTCGGCGAGCATGATCGGATGGCGGGTGCGGTAGTCGTCGGGGATCGATCCCGTCGTCTGCAGATCCCGCTTGGAGGCGCAGGACGAGGCCGCCAGCGCTGCGATGAGCGCGAGCGCGACGCCGCCCCGACGAAGACGGAAACCGGTGCGGATCTGGCGCTTGGTCGAAGAAGTCGTCATCGCTCGCAATCCTTACTTGTAGATGTAGCCGACGGCGCCGTTGTAGCGGCCGGGAGTCTTGGTGGTTTCGCGCAGGCCGTAGACCTTGTTGACGCGATTGAGGAAATACATGGCGACATCGCCCTCCGGCACGAGGTTGTCGTCGGGGCGCGCCAGCTTGGACCGCTCGACGGGGCGCACGAGATAGGGCGTCGCGATGATGACCAGTTCGGTGGCGTTGCGCTGGAAATCGCGCGAGCGGAACAGCGTGCCCAGGATCGGGATCTGCGCGAGGGCCGGGTTGCCGGACATGGCCTGGCGGACTTCGTCGCGCACGAGGCCGCCGATGACGATGGAGCCGCCGGACGGAAGTTCCACGGTGGTCGACGCCTCGCGCTTGCGAATGCCGAGATAGGTCAAGCCGGGAACGTTCTCGCGCGTCGCCATGGAGGCCGCCCCCTCGAAAGTCGGTTCGGACACTTCGGTTTCGACCTTGAGCGAAATGCGGCCGGGCGACAAAACGACCGGCTTGAAGTTCAGGCGGATGCCGTATTCGACGGACGAATATTCGCGCGACACGCCGCCGTCTTCGTCGATGTCCTGGCTGGAGGCGATGCGGAAGTCGCCGCCGACATAGAATCTCGCCGCTTCGCCCGAGATCGCGGTCAGGCTCGGCTCGGCGAGCGTGCGCATGACGCCGGCCTGCTCCATGGCGTTGACATAGGTCGAAAGATCCAGGGCGCCGATGGAGCCCGTGGCGCTCGCGGCCGCGCGCCAGTTGATGGAGCCGCCGAGATTGGTCGGGTTCTGGAAGCTGATGCCGCCATTGTCGCCGGAGATCGAGGTGTTGAAGCCCAACTGCTTGACGACGCTGCGGCTGACCTCGGCCACCGTGACCTTCAACGTCACCTGGTCCTCGGCCTCAATGGTCAACATGTTGACGATCTGCGATTTCTGGCGCGATTCGTTGAACAGGGCGACGGAGGAATCGCCGGTCGCCGAGGTCGAACTGGCGGAAATGTTGCGCGTGGTCGCTTCACCGCCCGTCACGAAGATCTGCGCGAGCCGTTCCGCCTGGGCGGCGTCCTGAGGCGTGCGCACGGTGCCGGAGAGAACGATGTTGTCGGAGATGATTTCGACCTGGATGTCGGAATCGGGCAGGAAGCGCTTGAGCTGCGTCTGCAATGTGGAGATGTCGCGTTCGATCTCGAGATCGATCGTCACCAGTTCCTCGCCGCCTGCGCCGAAAATGAAGACATTGGTCTGGCCGACGGTCTTACCGAACATATAGAGGCGCGTGGACGTGCGGGTGACGGCGTCCGCGATGGAGGGATCGGCCACGAGAATGTCGTGTGCGTCGACGGGCAAATCGATGACGATCGCCTTGTTGAGGCCGAGCTTCAGGCTTTTGGTCACCCCGGGACCGACCTGAGAGATCTTGTAGATCGATTGCGTCGCGGCGAGCGCGTCCGGCATCGACAGGTAAGGGGCGCCGGGAATGCCTGCGAAGCCGAGCGAGAAGCTCAGCATGGCGGTCATCGGCAGAAGGATTTTCTTGTTTGTGACGCTCACGGTTCCGCTCCCGATCAATGGCTGTCGTTTTCAGGGACTTGGCTGGTGCTGAGCTTCTGGATCACACCCGACTTGATCACCTGGACGGAGCCCTCGCCCGCCTCGCCCGAAAGAAGATGTTTTGCGACGACGGAATCGGGCTCCTGCGCATCGGCGACGGAGCGGAGAGCGAGCGTCAGTCGATCGGCCATCTGCTGGGCCACGGCGATGACCTTGGCCTGATCCGGGGTCAGCTCGAGGGTGGCGGTGGTGCCGACCACCGTCTTCTGGCCCTCTTCCTTTTCCTGGATTTCCTGGTCGATGGCCAGGACGCGGATGTTGCTGAGGATGGTCTCGGTGTCATAGGCGCCCTCGTCGGACTTCTTGACCATGATCACGTCGACGCGGTCGTTTGGCAGAATGAAACCGCCGGCGCTGGTCGACACCGAGATTTCCGTGCCGACGGCGCGTTTGCCCGAGGGCAGCAGCGACGACATGACGGCGCCCGCGGGATCTGCGATCTTTTCCGGCCTGATCGGTTCACCCTCGAAGATCGGCATGCGGACGATGGCGCCGTTGAGCTCCTTCAGCGCATCCGGCCGCTTTTCGACGGTGATGAAGCCTTCGACGACGCCGTTTTGCGGCCAGCCGACCCATTTCATCGATTCTTCGTTGAGCCGCGCGCCGATCGGCAGATTGGCCGAGGCGACCAACACGTCGACGACCGGCTCCTTCTGGATCACGGTTTCGGACTGCATCTGGACGACAGTCTCACCGCGCCTCAAATTCATGGCCATGAAAGCGGCCGCGCCGGCCGCGACGACGGCGACAGTGAGAATGATCAAACGGGCGGGTTTCATTCCGAGGTCCCTGCGAATGGATGAATTTCCAACCGCAGAATGATCAGGAATTGGTGTAATTATAGTTAACGAAAAGGTTACGAAGACGGTAAACGAAAGGTTTCCGCTGAGGAGCCGTCAAAAAGACGGCGGAATAATCCCCATGGAAAAGCCCGCCTGAGGGGGCGGGCTCTTCGGATCGCGATCGACGTGATCGGAAGGATCAGGTCACGTTCAGCTTGGTCGACAGCGTGTTGAACTGGGTGTTCAGCTTGTTGCCGAGCGTGGTCGCGCCGGTGATGAGGGCGACGGAGATCAGCGCGGCGATCAGGCCGTATTCGATTGCGGTGGCGCCAGACTCGTCATTCATGAAGCGAGAAAAAATCGAGGACATCATTGTCTCCTGTGGGGTGAACTTCAGCACTTCCGTCAACTGTTTCCGTCGATCGGATGAGCACACCCTAGCCGTCAGCTGATTGCGACCGCCTTAACAGACTAGGTTAAAATATACTTTCGTGAGCCATGCTATTTCTTGTGGTGAATCATTTGAAAAAAGCCCCGGTAAAATTCGAGCTTTCTGTTTTTCGCAAACACCATAGTTCGACCCACTGGATTTCACGGCTTTGCAATCGGCTTCTCTTGGCGGGAAGCGCTGTGCTGGAACGCCACCGGCGCCGAGCGGTACGACGGAGGACCGCCCTGTGTCCGAATGCGAAACAGTCTGGACGTTTACAAATGGGACTCGGCGCGCGAATTTAACACATTGCAACAGAGAGAGAGAGAGAGAGAGAGAGAGAGCCGGCGGATCGAGCCGGTCATGGAGACCACGTCATGCGCCGAAATCCGTGGCTCAACCACGGCGGTCGCGACCCGCCTGAAGAACGAGGAACCACGCATGTCTCGCCGAACACTAGAAGCGGAAACGGCGACAGAACAGCCTGAAAGTAAGGAAGGGCCTCGTGATCGAGCCAGCCCCGGCGATCAACCCGGAAAAATGCCAACAATGCTCTGGAACATCGGCGACTGCGGGAACGTCGCGAAGGCTGCAGCGCCGATCGCGATGCCGTAGGGGACCTTGTTGGCCTGCATCATCGTGGCGGGCACCGGCAGACCCGAGGCGATAATCAAATTCGAGTTGGCGCGCAGCAGCAGGACGACGACCGATAAAACACCGCCAAACAGACCGACATAGGCGAAGTAATTTACGGCGGCGGCAGTCCAGCCATACCAGATCGCGCTGGCGGCAAGGATTTTTGCATCGCCCCCGCCCATGACACGGAGTGCGAACAGCGCAAACCCGGCCACAAACACGGTGAGGCCCGTCAGCAGATGCCATCCGAAATCGACGACCGACAGCCCTGAAAACGGCGCGATGAGAAGAAAGGATGCGACCAGAATAACCGAGAGACGGTTGGGAATGGTCATCGACAGAAAGTCGTTCGTCGCGGCCATCGCCATGCAGAGCGGAAATATTACTAGGACCGCAGCTGTCAGCATGGCGTCTTTCCTTTTCCGTGTGAAAGAAGAGCGTTATTGACCCGCCCAGGCATTTTCAATCGTGTTGCTGATGCCGTAGAACTGGCCGTTCAGCCGATTGCTGAAGGCGCCGAAACCACCCAGAAGCGCAACGCTGATGATGGCGGCGATCAAGCCATATTCCACCGCGGTCGCGCCGGACCTATCGGTAAGGAAACTCTCGATCAGCTTTGTCATGCGCTTCCCTTCCCGACGTCCAACGAACTGTCGCGACCCTAGAGCAGCTTGATTACGTTTTCTTTAATCCGGCCGCCGCGCACAGTTTGCGCGGACGACACAAAGAACCGACAGCTACATGCCTTGGCCGGCACAACTGCCGTTAGGTCACGTTCAACTTGGTCGACAGCGTGTTGAACTGGGTGTTCAGCGAGTTTCCGAGTGCAGTGGCGCCGGTGATGAGTGCGACGGAAATGAGCGCGGCGATGAGGCCATATTCAATAGCGGTGGCGCCGGAATCATCCGCCATGAACTTGTTGAGCAGACGGGACATAGTAACCCTCCATAACTGTGCCAGAAATCCGTCGCCCCTTTGGCGACGGAGGCGCAAGATAAGCCTATATTCTTGATTTCTGCTTTAGATGTTTGGTTAACACTACGCCGGAGATCGTAGCAATTACGTATAAAGACACGGTTGCCCGCATGATCATCTTCAGGATCGATCATTTCCGGCATAATTGCGCATCGCTGTGTGAATTGGGCCGGGCTGCTTTTGTTGAGACCCGCCGCCGTCCGTTAAGCGGCCATTTACCCTTTCGCCGCATAATTTCTGAAAATCGCTCCTTGATCGGATCTGCCCATGCGTCTGCCGACCTTCTTCGTCTTGCTCGGATCTTGCCTCGCCGCGGGCTTCGGCGCGTCGGTTGCGCATGCCGATGACGCTTTCATGCAGGTCTTCCTCAATCATGCGAAGGTCCTGAAGCTGGATCGCCCGGTCGCCAAGGTCATCGTCGGCAATGCGGCGGTCGCCGATGCGACGGTGGCGGACGCCAAGACGATCGTGCTCACCGGAAAGGCATTCGGCACCACCAACCTCGTGTGCTCGATGCGGCGGGCGACGCCATGCTCGACGAGAGGATTCTGGTGTCGATCGATGAGGACAATACGCTCAGGCTGTTCCGGCAGACCGAGCGCACCGTTTATTCCTGCACGCCGGCCTGCGAGCAGCATCAGGCTTTGAACGGGGCCGGGATCAACTGATCCTTTCGAATCTCTCAAACAGATCGCTAAAATTTGGCGAGGCCGGAAAACCCGGATTTAAGTCGGAACGCCTATCGTGACACGACGTTCATGACGACGATAAAGGGCTCCGATGCTGGGAGACAGGTTTCTGAAGAAGGCGCGGCGCGTCTTTGGCGGATTTCGACGCGCCTCGGACGGCGCCGCGGCGATCGAATTCGCCATTCTCATCCTGCCGTTCGCCATTCTGGTGTTTGCGATCTTCGAGACGTTCACCGCCTTTGCGGGTGAAACGCTCGTCAACAACGCCGTCGACACGATGGCGCGCAGGATCCGCACCGGCGAGATCACATTCGGCCAGGGCAAATCGACCGACATGACCGAAGCGGAATTCCGCCAGGCGTTCTGCGATGAAATCGCCGTCTTTCATATGTGCGACGACGCCGAAGCCGCCACCCCCGCGAAGCTCTATATCGATGTTCGGCAATTTGCGTCTTACTCCGCCATGCCGCTCGACGTGCCCAAAATTTCGAGCGCGGCCTATTCGGATCTCGACACCAGCGACTTCGCCTTCTCTCCCGGCGGGGCCGACAGCAAGAACATGTTGCGCGCCTATTATCGCTGGAGCGTGATGACCGATCTCGTCCGCCCCTATGTCGCCAATCTCAAGCCATCGGGCGAGGCCAGGCCCACCCAGTTCCTCATCGTCGCCACGTCGGTTTTCGAGAACGAAGATTATGAATGAGCGCTTGCGAAACCTCCTGCGTCATCGTTTCCTGAACCTTCGCCGCATGGTCGGCGACCGGTCCGGCGCCAGCGCCATCGAATTCGCCTTCCTGATGCCGGTGCTGATCGCCCTTTATCTCTCTCCTCCTACGAAATCACGACGGCCTACACCGCCTCTACCAAGGCGCTGAAGGCGGCAAGCACGGTGGCCGATGCGGTGGCGCGGCAAAACACGGTGAGTAAATCTTCGCTCGCAGACATGATGGATGCCGTCCGGGCGACGCTGGCGCCGGACAGCGCCGAGGGTGTGGGGCTCAAGATCAGCGGCGTCTCGGTCGACAGCGCCGGCAACGCGCGCGTTCTGTGGTCGTGGAGCCAGGACGGCGATGCGCCTTATGTGAAAGGCAGCGAGGTGGATGCGCCGGACGATCTCAAGACGCCATCGAGCTTTTTGATCCGGGCCGAAGTGTCTGCCCCGCACGAGATCCTGCTTTACATGACCAGCGCGGGTTCCTTCGACCGATCGACGAGGAGCATCACCCTGCATCGCGAATTCTACTTCAAGCAGCGCCTGGGCGACGAAATTCCCTGCAGCGACTGCTCCTGACAAGCGGTCGACTTGCCAAGGGCGGCTGCGCCGCTTAACTGTCGCGTGACTATTCTCATCCGCACAGGATCCGCATGGCCCGCGTCTTTCTCTTCGTGCTCGACTCCTTCGGCATCGGAAACGCGCCGGACGCAGAACGATATGGCGATCTCGGGGCGGATACGCTCGGCCATATCGCCGAATTCTGCGCGGCGGGGGCAGCCGATCGCGCGGGACTTCGCGAAGGCCCGTTGATGCTTCCGCATATGACCAGCCTCGGCCTCCTGCACGCCTATGTCGCCGCCAATGGCGTGTTGCCGGCCGGCATGCGCCATGCGCCGCGGCTGCTCGGCGCCTTCGCCGCCGCCCAGGAAACGTCGAAGGGCAAGGATACGCCCTCGGGCCATTGGGAGATCGCCGGCGCGCCCGTCATGTTCGACTGGGGTTATTTCCCGAGCCAGGGCGACGCCTTTTCGCCCGATCTCGTCGCGCAGATCTGCCAGGCGGCGGACCTGCCCGGCATTCTCGGCAATTGCCACGCTTCGGGCACCGACATCATCGCGCGTCTCGGCGAGGAGCATATGCGGACGGGAAAGCCGATCTGCTACACCTCTTCGGATTCGGTGTTTCAGATCGCCGCCCATGAACAGACATTCGGGCTCGACCGTCTGCTGGCGTTGTCGGAAATCGTGCGCGGCATTCTCGATCCGCTCAATATCGGCCGCGTCATCGCCCGGCCCTTCCTCGGCGACAGCGCCGAGACCTTCGAGCGGACCGGCAATCGACGCGATTTCTCCGTCCTGCCGCCGGAAGCGACGTTGCTCGATCGACTGACCGCGGCCGGCCGCTCGGTTCACGCGGTTGGCAAGATCGGCGACATCTTCGCCCATCAGGGCGTGTCGACCCTGACCAAGGCGAACGGTAACATGGCGCTCTTCGACGCTTCGCTGGACGTGATGGACAAAGCCGAAGACGGCGATCTCGTCTTCACCAATTTCGTCGATTTCGACATGCTCTACGGCCATCGCCGCGATGTCGCCGGCTATGCGGCGGCGCTCGAGGCCTTCGACGACAGGCTGCCGGATTTCGCCGCGCGCATGAAGCAGGGCGACGTCGCCATCCTCACTGCCGATCACGGCTGCGATCCGACCTGGCGCGGCGCGGATCATACGCGCGAGCAGGTCCCGGCGCTGATGTTCGGCCCCTCGGTGCGGCCCGTCTCGCACGGCGTGCGCAGAAGCTTCGCCGATATCGGCGAGACGGTGGCGCAGATTCTCGGCGTCGAGGCCGGCCCGCATGGGGCGGGATTCTGGTCCCCTGCGGGCTGAAACGCCTGATTTCCGCCTCTTTGATGGGGATGACAGGGCAAAGGCGAAATGGGCGCTTGCGGGGCCGCCGCCATCGTGGAAAAACTCGGTCGACAGCAGACAAGAACAAGAAAAGGCATCCCGACATGGACGGCGTGACAGTCATCAATCATCCGCTCGTGCAGCACAAGCTCACGATCATGCGCAAGAAGGAAACCTCGACCGCCGGCTTCCGCCGCCTGCTGCGCGAGATCTCCACCCTGCTCTGCTATGAAGTCACCCGCGACCTCGAGATCACCTATGAAGAGATCGAAACGCCGCTCGTGCCGATGACCGCGCCGATCCTCGAAGGCAAGAAGCTGGTTTTCGCCTCGATCCTGCGCGCCGGCAACGGCCTGCTCGAAGGCATGCTGGACCTCGTGCCCTCGGCCCGCGTGTCGCATATTGGCGTCTATCGCGACCATGAAACGCTGAAACCGGTCGAATATTACTTCAAGGCGCCGGAAGACATCAACGAGCGGCTGGTGATCGTGGTCGACCCGATGCTCGCCACCGGCAATTCGTCGATCGCCGCGATCGACAAGCTCAAGGAGCGCGGCGCGACCAATATCCGTTTCCTGTGTCTGCTGGCGGCGCCGGAAGGCATCAAGAACTTCCACGCCTTCCATCCGGATGTGCCGGTCTACACCGCCTCGATCGACAGTCATCTCAACGAGAAGGGCTATATCGTTCCCGGTCTCGGCGACGCCGGCGACCGCATGTACGGAACGAAGTGACCGGGTTTCTTAAATCGGATTTAACGCTTTTCTCGAAAAAGCCTGGAAGGCGCCGTTCGGCGCCTTTGTTTTTACATATCTCTTAGCAAATCCGCACTAGCGTCATTCTCCTGTATGCATGGGAGAATTCTATGATCGGGCGCGCGCTCCTCATCTGGTCCTCGGTGATCGTGGTGGCCGTCAACGTGCCGGCGATGGTCGATCCGGCCAAGAAACACGCCTCGGACGGCGAGACCGCGCCGATCGGCGCGTCCGCCGCTCCGTCGCGCAGCTATGTGCTGAAATCCAACGACTCCGGTCATTTCGAGGGTCGATTTCGGCTGAACGGCAAGCCGCTGGACGCAATGATCGACACCGGCGCGACCTTCGTCACCATCAACGAGGCAGACGCCCGCAATCTCGGTTATGGCGGCAACGAACTGAATTTCCGCTATCAGGTCGACACCGCCAACGGTCCCGCCAAGGCGGCGCGCATCCAGTTGCGCTCGGTTGAAATCGGCACGGTGCAGGTGCGCAATGTCGATGCGCTGGTGCTGAGGGGCCGCAAGCTCGCCTCGCCGCTGATCGGCATGAGCTTCATGCGCAAGCTCGATTCCTACTCCGCCGACAATAGCGAAATGCGACTGGTCAACTGATCCGCTTGATCAGGACGGTCCGAGCCGGAGCCGGCTCGTCGGCGATCGTCACGCAATCGAGAAATGCGGAAGCCCCCTCGCCGCCGCCGCGTCGTCGGCGGCATGAACAACAGCGAGCGGCTCGCCGGCGACGATCTTTCTTCCAATCGGCGCGATATCCGTAAAGCCGGTGCGGTGGTCGACGGCGTCTTCCGGCCGCAGACGCCCGCCGCCGAGTCCGATCACCGCCAGGCCGACCTCTCGGGTGCGATAGAAGGCGACGAAGCCGGAATTCGGGGCTGGGATCGGGCGGACAACCGGCGCTTTCGGCAGACGGGCGCGCCAGGACGTGGTGAAATCGACCGGCCCGCCCTGGGCATGCGCCATGCGGCCAAAGACCTCCATCGCCCGACCGGAGGACAGGGCCGCTTCCGCCGTCCGTTCGGCCTCGACGAGACCTTCCACAAGGCCGGCATTGACCAGCATTTCCGCCGCAAACGCCATGACGACCTGATGGATGCGCGTCCCTGACTTGCCGCCTTCGAGAAACTCCATGGCATGGGCGACTTCGACGGCGTTGCCGGCGCAATCGGCGAGCGGCTCGTTCATGTCGGTGATCAGCGCAGAGGTCTTAACGCCCGCGCCATTGGCGACATCGACGATCGAGCGCGCCAACGTTTCGGCTTCTTCCATGCTCTGCATGAAGGCGCCGTTGCCGGTCTTCACGTCCATGACCAGGGATTGCAGGCCGGCCGCCAGCTTCTTTGATAGGATGGAGCCGGTGATCAGCGGCACGGAATCCACCGTGGCGGTGACGTCGCGGATGGCGTAGAGGCGTTTGTCGGCGGGCGCGCATCTGACCGGTCTGGCCGACGATGGCGCAGCCCACATTCCGCACGATCGCGGAAAAGCGCTCCTTGTCGGGAAAGATGTCGTAGCCCGGAATCGATTCCAGCTTGTCGAGCGTGCCGCCGGTATGGCCGAGGCCGCGCCCGGAGATCATCGGCACGGCGAGCCCGCAGGCAGCCACGATCGGCGCCAGCATCAGCGAGACATTGTCGCCGACGCCGCCGGTCGAATGCTTGTCGCCGATCGGCCGGTCGAGATCCGGCCAGGTCATGACGTCGCCGGAATCCCGCATCGCCAGCGTCAGCGCCACGGTCTCCTCGGCGCTCATGCCGGAGAACCATACGGCCATGGCGAAGGCCGCCACCTGTCCCTCCGAGATCTCGTTGCGCGAAAGCGCGCTGACGAAATCGTAGATGACGGCGGGCGGCAAAGTCTCGCCATTCCGCTTGGCGCGGATCACTTCCTGCGGGATCATGCGGGCGTTCTCCTTCAGCCGATGACGTCGGTGTCGAAGCTGAACGGGAGAAGCTCGTCCATCGTCATCGTCTTCTTCACGCCAGTCTCGTCACAGAGATAGATGCGCGTGTCGCGATCGGCGAATTCGGCGATTTTCTGGCGACAACCGCCGCAGGGCGGGCACAGCGCCATCTTCTCGGCGATCACGGCGATCTCGACGATCTTCTTGGCGCCGCCCATCACCATGGCGCCGATCGCCGTGCATTCGGCGCACCAGCCCTGCGGAAAGGCGAGGTTCTCTATATTGGCGCCCTTGTAGATGACGCCGTCCTCGGCGCGGATCGCCGCGCCGACGGGGAATTTGGAATAGGGCGCATAGCATTTGCCCATGGCGTCTTTCGCCGCTTCGAAAAGCTGGTCCAGCGACATCTCAGCGCTCCTTCACATAGGGGACGCCGGCCGCCTTGGGCGGCATGGCCTTGCCGATGAAGCCCGCGAGCAGCACGACGGTGAGGATATAGGGCAGCGCCGTCCAGAGCTGCACGGGGATCTCTCCGATCAACGGCACCGGCTGGCCCTGCATGGCGATGGACAGCGACTCCAGGAATCCGAACAGCAGGCAGGTGAGCAGGATGTTCTTCGGCTTCCAGTTGGCGAAGACCAGCGCCGCGAGCGCGATGAAGCCCTTGCCGGCCGACATGCCTTTGGTGAAACCGCCGCTGACGGCCATCGACAGAAACGCGCCGGCGAGGCCGACGAAGACGCCGCCCAGCAGCACCGCCATGTAGCGCAGTCGCGCCACGGAGATGCCGGCCGTATCCACCGCGCCCGGATTTTCGCCCACGGCGCGCAGGCGCAGGCCGAAGCGGGTCCGATAGAGGATCCACCAGGTCAACGGGATCATCGCGAAGGCGAAATAAGTGAGCAGGTGGTGGCCCGACAGGATGCGCTCGTAGAAGACGCCGATGACCGGAATCTGACCGATCTCGGCGGCGAGCGGCAATTGCACCGTCTGCAGTTTTGCGTCGCCCGAGAGCGAGGGGCGTGCGGCCTGCCATGTTGAACCAGGCCTGGCCGATGATCACCGTCGCGCCCATGGCGACAAAGTTGATCGCCGTTCCCGAGACGACCTGATTGCCGCGCTGGGAGATCGAGGCGTAGCCATGCACGGCCGAAAACGCCACCGCGCAGAGGATGGCCGAGGCGATGCCGAGCACGGCCGAGCCGGTGACCGCGGCGCCGGATGCGCCGGCGAAGGCGGCCGCCAGCAGCTTACCTTCGAGGCCGATATCGACGACGCCGGAGCGTTCGGCATAGAGGCCGGCCAGCGCGGTCAGGATCAACGGCACGGACATGCGGATCGTGCCCTGGAGAACAGAGACCCACCAATCGATATTTTCCATGATCAGCCTCCAGCAACTTCAGTGGTGGGCGCGCCGCCGCGGCGCATACGGGCGAAGGTCATCGTCACGGCGGGGCGGAACAGATGCTCCAGCGCGCCGGCGAACAGGATGACCAGACCCTGGATGATGACGATCATGTCGCGCGAGATGTTGGGCATTTCGAAGGCGATCTCGGCGCCGCCCTGATAGAGCATGCCGAACAGGATCGAGGCGAGAATGATGCCGACCGGATGCGACCGGCCCATCAGCGCCACGGCGATGCCGACGAAGCCGGCGCCGGCGACGAATTCCTGCTGGATGCGGAACTGGTCGCCCATGATCGAATTGATCGCGAGCAATCCGGCCAGCGCGCCCGAAATCAGCATGGTGACGATGATGATCTTCTTCTCGGAGATGCCGGCGTAACGCGCCGCGCCGGCGCTGTGGCCGAGCGTGCGCATTTCATAGCCGAGTCGCGTGCGCCAGATCAGCAGCCAGACCAGGTAACAGGCGAGAAGCGCCAGCAGGAAGCTGAGGTTGAACGGCGAATTGCGATTGTCGAGGCCGAATATCGCCAGCAGCCAATCGAGCTTCGGCAATTGCCCGCCGGCCTCGAAGGTGCGCGACTGGATCGCCATAGAGCCGAAGGGCTTGAAGACGTTGATCAGCATCCACAGCATCAGGCTGTTGGCCATATAGTTGAACATGATCGTGGTGATGACGATGTGGCTGCCGCGATAGGCCTGCAGCCAGGCCGGCACCAACGACCAGAGCGCGCCGGTAGCGATGCTGCCGACGATGGCGAGCGGGAACACTACATACCAGGGAAGCGTGGAATCGAACATCAGGCAGGCGGCAGCCACGCCGATGCCGCCGATATAGGCCTGGCCCTCGACGCCGATATTGAACAGGCCGGCATGGGCCGCGACCGCCACGGCGAGACCCGCAAAGATGAAGTTGGTGGCGTAGAACAGCGTGTAGCCGACACCTTCGCCGGAGCCGAAGGCGCCGGTGATCATCAGTTCGGCGGCGCGCAGCGGATTTTCGCCGACGAACAGCACGACGAGGCCCGAAATCAGGAAGGCCGCGATGAGATTGAGCAGCGGGATCAGGCCATATTCGGCCCAATTCGGCAGCTTGGCAAAGGGCGCGCTCATTCGGCTGCCTCCTTCTCTTGTCTTCCACGCCCGCCATCAGCAGGCCGATTTCCCCTTCCGGCGCATCCGGGCTGCGTTCGCCCACGACGCGGCCGGCGAACATCACCAGGATGCGGTCCGACAGCGAGCGGATCTCGTCGAGTTCGACCGAGACCAGCAGGATGGCCTTGCCGGCGTCGCGCATTTCGATGATGCGGCGATGGATGAATTCGATCGCGCCGACATCGACGCCGCGCGTCGGCTGGCCGATGACCAGCACGTCGGGATTCTGCTCCATCTCGCGCGCCAGCACGATCTTCTGCTGGTTGCCGCCCGAGAAATTGGCGGTCTTGAGACGTGGATTGGGCGGACGGATGTCGTATTGGGCAATCTTGGCCTCGGCGTCCTTGCGGATCGCATCGACATCGAGCAGCCAGCCCTTGGTGTATTGCGGCGCGTTGTGATAGCCGAGAATGGCGTTTTCCGCCTCCTCGAACTTCAGCACCAGACCGGTGTGATGGCGGTCTTCCGACACATGCGCGAGACCGCGGCGACGCAGGTCGGCCGGGTCGCCATGGCCCGTCACGTCGACCGGCTTGCCGTTGAGTTCGACCCTGCCGGTCAGCGCGCGGCGCATGCCGGCGATAGCTTCCATGAGCTCCGACTGGCCGTTGCCGGCGACCCCGGCGATGCCGACGATTTCGCCGGCGCGCACATCGAAGGAGACGTCGTCGACCATGGTCACGCCGCGGCTGTCCCTGACGGTGAGATTGCGCACCGACAGCTTGACGCCCGAGGGATTGGCCTCGCCTTTTTCCACGCGCAGCAGAACCCGGCGGCCGACCATCAGTTCTGCGAGTTCCTCCACCGTCGTCTCTGCGGTCGTGCGGGTCGCGACGATCTCGCCGCGCCGCATCACCGACACTTCGTCGGTGATCGCCATGATCTCGCGCAGCTTGTGGGTGATCAGCAGGATCGTCTTTCCCTGTTCCTTGAGCTGGGCGAGGATCCGGAACAGGTGATCGGCCTCGGCCGGCGTCAACACGCCCGTCGGTTCGTCGAGAATGAGGATTTCGGCGCCGCGGAACAGGGCTTTGAGGATCTCGACGCGCTGCTGGATGCCGACCGGCAATTCCTCGATCGTGGCGTCGGGGTCGACCTCCATCTCATATTCCTGCTCGAGCCGCTTCAGCTCGGCGCGCGCCTTGGCGATGCCCTTGTTGAGAATAGGCGAATCCTCGGCGCCGAGCATGATGTTCTCGAGCACGGTGAAATTTTCCACCAGCATGAAATGCTGGTGGACCATGCCGATGCCGGCGGAAATCGCCGCGTTCGGATCCTTGATATGGGCCTTCTGGCCGTTGATGTGGATTTCGCCCCTGTCGGCCTGGTAGAAGCCGTAGAGGATCGACATCAATGTGGATTTGCCGGCGCCGTTTTCCCCGATGATGCCGTGGATGGCGCCCTTGCGGACCTTGAGGTCGATGTTCTTGTTGGCGTGGACGGGGCCGAAACTCTTGTCGATGCCCTTGAGTTCAATTGCAAGTTCGCTCATGACAGCCCATATCGGAACGGCCGGCCAACAGGGCGCGGCTTTCTGGACGGATAGTGTTGAGGTTTGGGACGCCTGTCCAGCGGCTTTCGCCAGCCAGCGACGGAGAAAACGCCATGAGCGACGAAGACCTTTCGGCCCGCGTGACGCTGCTCGAGGAAACAATCGCGCATCAGAGCCGCATGATCGAGGATCTGTCCGGACAGATCGCCGGGCAGTGGAAAATCATCGACCAGCTTCAATTCCGCGTGGAACGGCTCACCGAGCAGTTCCGCGCGCTCGAGGACGCCGCGCTCGAAGCGCCGGGCATCGCCAAGCCACCCCATTATTGATTGTTCGCCCCGTTCATCCGCAGGGTTTTCTTCCCAAAAAAGAACCGCCCTGGCTTACGCCAGGACGGGTCTCTCATGCGTTCAGCCGATCAATAGGGGCACTTCTCGTCGGACATGTAATCGTGCACCTGAACGGCGCCCGAGATGATGTCCGCCTTGGCCTTGTCGAGGGCGGCGGTCATTTCGGCGGTGATGAGCGGCTTGTTGTTGTCGTCCATCGCGGCGCCGACGCCGTCTTCCTTGAGGCCGAGGTTCTGAATGTCGGCGACGAACTTGTCGGTCTTCACATCGTTGAACGAATTGTAGACGGCGACGTCGACGCGCTTCAGCATCGAGGTGAGAACCTTGCCCGGCTGCATGCCGTTCTGGTTGGAGTCGACGCCGATGCCGAGCTTGCCGGCTTCCGCGGCGGCCTGGAGAACGCCGACGCCGGTTCCGCCGGCGGCGTGGTAGACCACGTCCGCGCCCTGGGCGATCTGCGACTTGGCGATTTCGCCGCCCTTGACCGGGTCGTTCCAGGCGCTCGGATCAGAGCCGGTATAGGCCTGGAACACTTCGGCGTCCTTGTTGACCGACTTAACGCCGCCGACATAGCCGCAGGCGAATTTGTGGATCAGCGGAATGTCCATGCCGCCGACGAAGCCGACCTTGCCGGACTTCGCGGCCATGCCGGCGAGCACGCCGACGAGGTAGGAGCCTTCCTGTTCCTTGAAGACGATCGACTTCACGTTCGGCTTGCCGGTCACGACCATGTCGATGATGGCGAATTTGGTGTCGGGATATTCGCCCGCGACCTTTTCGAGGGCTGCGGCCCAGGAGAAACCGGCCACGACGATCGGGTTGTTGCCGTCGCCGGCGAACTTGCGCAGCGCCTGTTCGCGCTGGGCGTCGTTGGCGATTTCGAATTCGCGATAGGCGATGCCGGTGTCGGCCTTGAACTTTTCTGCGCCGTTATAGGCGGCTTCGTTGAACGACTTGTCGAACTTGCCGCCCAGATCGTAGATGATCGCCGGCTTCACATCGGCGGCAAAAGCGGATGCGGCCATCGACGCCGTCGCCATCAGTGTCAAAAGGATTTTTTCATTGTTCTTTCCCTGTTGCCTCACAGTTTTGCGGAATTAGCCGGAGACCCCTCTAACGGCTCTCAACTAACGGCCCTGCCTCTTTCCCTCTCGAGGACGAGCGCGGGGCATCCTTGCATGGCTAGGGGAAAAATTCACCAAAAATTTTTCAGTTGGTAAAAATCGGGCCACCCCACCGTTTTCATAAACGAAAACAGTGGGGTGGCCCCTTTAGGAACGGATCTATGCTAGGCGATGCAGGCGACGCCCGTGCCCTTCAATCCACAATAACCGCCGGGATTCTTGGCGAGATATTGCTGGTGATAGTCTTCGGCGAAATAGAAGGGGCCGGCGTCCATGATCTCGGTGGTGATGCGCGTCTTGCGGCCGGCGCGGTCGAGCGAGGCCTGATAGGCGTCGCGCATCGCCTCGGCGACCCGCTTCTGTTCGTCGGTATAGACATAGATCGCCGAGCGATAGGTCGTGCCGATGTCGTTGCCCTGACGCATGCCCTGGGTCGGGTCATGCTCCTCGAAGAACAGTTTCAACAGGCTTTCGAGCGTCACGATCCTGGGATCATAGACGACCAGCACCACTTCCGTATGACCGGTCAGCCCGGTCGTGGTTTCCTGATAAGTCGGATTGCGGGTGAAGCCGCCGGAATAGCCGACCGCGGTCACATGAACGCCCGGCGTCTTCCAGAACAGGCGTTCGGCGCCCCAGAAGCAGCCGAGGCCCAGCAGGATCTGTTCGGTCCCTTCCGGATAGGGGCCTTTGAGCGGCCGCCCATTGACGAAATGCGTCTCGGCCGTCGGCAACTCCGTTTCGCGCCCCGGCAGGGCGTGTGCTGGATCGGGCATCACGGTCTTCTTGTTGAACATGTCGATCAGGAACATGATCTATCCTTTCCTTGTTCGAAACATCGAAAGCGGCGCCAGCGCCGGCAGTCGCCACGTCTCGGCGCGCCGATCAGCCGAACCGGCGGCGGGCCGGCAGTTTCGCAGCCGCGACGGGGCTGCGATAGGCGGCGAGATAGAGAATCAGCGACATGCAGAGGAACACCGCGAAGGCGGGCTGGGTCAAAATCCAGGCGATCACGTCGTCCCAGATGAAATCGGACAGATGCGACTGCACATAAAGCTCGGCTTCCAGCACCACATCGGGATAAAGCCCGAACAGGGCGTTGCCGAGCGATGTGATCACCACGCCATTGGCCGCGACCGACTGGATGGCGTCGACGACGCCCGCGAACACCGCGCAGGCGAGCAACACCATACTGACGAATCGCAACACCAGCAGCATGCCGCCACCCGGTCCTTTCTGCACGAGGCCGCGGCGCGCCCGGGCCATCTCTCTGGAGACGCTATACGCGTCAAGCCCAAGAAAGTAGCGGTGCGCCCCCGACTTTCAATGCCGCCGGGCCATTGCCTTCATTTTCCGCATCAAAATTCTGTCATGAAGGGTTGATTATCGCCACAGCATCGGTATAGATCGCGCCCGAACGACGCGCCGGACAAAACCGGTCCATATCAAGCGCTTCGCGACGCCCCCGGGGTGAAGGACAGGTGGCCGAGCGGTTGAAGGCGCACGCCTGGAACGCGTGTGTACGTGAAAGCGTACCGAGGGTTCGAATCCCTCTCTGTCCGCCATTTCCTACTCTGCTTCCCCTCATGCACCCGACCGCAGCGCAATGCGCTTTTTCCTTTGGCGGCGGCGGCGGTTGTTTCTATGACGGGGCGAGACTGACTTCGGGATCCGCCATGCAGACCATCACGGCCGTTGCGCGCCATGCCATCGAGATTAAGAAGAGCCGATTTCTCGTCGCAGCCGCGCCCGTTTCGGATGAGGCCGTGGCCCGGGCGTTCATCGCATCCGAGAGCGATGCATCGGCCAACCACAATTGCTGGGCTTATCGAATCGGCCAGATCTACCGGTTCAGCGACGACGGCGAACCTTCGGGCACGGCGGGAAAACCGATCCTTCAGGCGATCGACGGGCAGGACTTGGATGGCGTGGCGGTGGTGGTGACGCGCTTCTTCGGCGGCGTGCTGCTCGGCTCAGGCGGATTGATGCGGGCCTATGGCGGCTCGGCGGCGGAGTGCCTGCGAACGGTGGAGAAAATCCGGCTCACGCCGCAGGTGGAAACCGGGCTGCGTCTCGTCTTTTCAGATCACGGATTGATAAAATCGCGGCTGGAGCGCATAGAGGGCGCAACCGTCCTGTCGGAGGAATTCGGCGCTGAGGGCGTGTTTGTTCGGTGCCTATTGCCCGCCGATCAGGCGGACGCGCTCATCCGAATGCTCGTGGATCTCACCAGCGGACGGCTGTCTTTGGACAAGGCGGACGACTGAGCCAGGCGCATAGCGCAGAAATTAGCCGACGAATTACTATCCGTGATCCGTCGTCCTATAGAAGGAATCGACATGCCGCCTTTGTCCAAACCGAACGTGATGCGGGGCTGGCTGCTTCTCTTTCTGATTTCTTCGGCGCTGGTGGTCGGGCTTGAAATCTTCCATCTGCCGGCGGCGTTGCTGTTGGGCCCGATGATCGCCGCAATCATTCTGGCCGCAGCCGGACGCGCTGTGTCCGTGCCGAACCAGGCGACGTTTTTCGCGCAGGGCGTGATCGGCTGCCTGATGGCTAAGGCCATCCCTCTGGAACTGCTGATCGAGATCGGCCGCGCCTGGCCGATCTTCCTGTGCGGCGTCGTGTCGGTGATCGCCGTTTCCGTCGGCTTCGGCTGGCTGCTGGCCCGCATGCAGGTGCTGCCGGGCTCCACCGCGATCTGGGGTTCGGTGCCCGGCGCGGCTTCGGCCATGACCATCATGTCGGAAAGCTTCGGCGCCGACATGCGGCTCGTCGCCATCATGCAATATATGCGCGTTCTCTGCGTGGCGCTGGCCGCGGCATTGGTGTCCAGGATGTTCATCGGCGAAACGGGGACGGCGCAATCGGTCGTCTGGTTTCCGCCGATCGACTGGCTGCCGCTCGGCCAGACCGCGGTGCTGATCGCGGTCTCCGCCGTCATCGTCGCCATCACGAAGATCCCGGCCGGGATGATGCTGGTTCCGATGGCCCTCGGCGCGCTTCTGCAGGATCTCGGGCTGATGCGGATCGAATTGCCGCCGTGGCTGCTGGCGGGAAGCTATGCGGTCGTGGGCTGGGGCATCGGCGGGCGCTTCACGCGCGCAATTCTCGTCTATGCGCTGAAGGCGCTGCCGCGCGTCATCGCCGCGATCCTGGCGCTGATCCTGATCTGCGGCGGTTTCGCTTATGTGCTGGTGCAGGTCGCAGGCGTCGATCCTCTGACGGCCTATCTCGCCACCAGCCCCGGCGGCGCCGACACCGTGGCGATCATCTCCGCTTCGAGCGATGTCGACGTGTCCTTCGTCATGGCCATGCAACTCGCCCGCTTCCTGTTCATTCTGGTCACCGGGCCGGCGTTGGCGCGGCTGGTGGTGAAATGGTCGGGTCTGGACAGGCCGGCTGGGCCGGCCTGAGACGGCTGGGCCGGCCTGATCCTGCCCGCTTACGCTTCCAGCCAGCGCACCTCGTCCGGCGTCAGCGCGATGTCCAGCGCCGAAAGACTGTCTTCCAACTCACTGAGCGTGCGCGGCCCGATCAGCGGAATGACCGGGAAAGGCTGAGCCAGGACATAGGCGAGCGCGATGTGGATCGGGCTGCGGCCCTTTTTCGCGGCGAGTTCATAGGCGCGGTCGCGACGAATGAAATTCTGCTCCGAATACCAGCAGCGGACGATTTCCTCGTCGTCGAACCGGTCGCGGCCGGCGCGATCGGTGAAGAAACCGCGGCCCTGGCTCGACCAGGCGAAATTCGGCGTCTGCGTCTTCACGAGCCAGTCTTTCCACTCGTCATTCGAGGCGGCGACGCAGCCTGCCCAGATCGGATCGATCATTTCGGCCAGCGAAAAGTTGTTCGACAGTGCGGCAGGCGCGCGCTTGCCGGACTTTTTGGCGTAGGCGATCGCCGCATCCATGCGCTCGCGCGTCCAGTTGGAGCCGCCGAAAATGCCGCGGATCCGGCCTGCGCTGGCTTCCGCATCCATGGCGTCGACGAATTCATCCACCGGCACATCCGGATTGTCGCGATGCATGAAATAGACGTCGACATAGTCCGTCTTGAGTCGATCGAGCGACGCGGTCAGTTGCTTGCCGATCTGGTCGGGATAGCAGAGCGGCGAATGCACGCCCTTGCCGATCAGCACGATCTCCTCGCGGTCGACGTCCCGGCTCGTATGCCAGTCGCCGAAAACCGCTTCGGTCGCGCCATTGCCATAGATATAGGCGGTGTCGAAGAGATTGCCGCCCGCCTCATAGAAGCCGTCGAGCGTCAGCGAGGCCGAAGCGAAATCCGGAAAGAATTCGAAGCCCAGCGCCACCGTCGACGCCTGTTTGGCGAGGCCGGGAATGGCGCGCCAGGGTACCTTATGGCCCGCCTTCACGACATCGCCCGCGATGTTCCTGGTCCTGAGCGCCGGCGTCTCCAGCTCGTATTTGAGCCCCACCGAGGCGCGCCAGGCGTCCATGGCGCGGAGATTGCCGAGCGAATCGGCCCAGCCCATGCCCGGCGCCGGGAATTCGCGTTCGCCGGCGCGGATCGCGTCTGCGGCCGCATCGGCCTCGAAGGAATAGAGCCAACGTTCTTCGGCGCATTCGATGGTCTCATGCGACCCGTCCTTGCGGAAGAGTTCTATTTTGCCGACGCCGCCCTTGTGGCCGGCGGCGAACCAGAAATCGGCGACCTCCAGCCGGCCCTCCGAGCCGATCACGCGCAGGACATTGTCCTGAGTGGCCATGATCGAGCAGGAAACTTCGGCGACGA
Organism: Rhizobium sp. G21; assembly: GCF_014158035.1. Lineage (GTDB taxonomy): Bacteria > Pseudomonadota > Alphaproteobacteria > Rhizobiales > Rhizobiaceae > Rhizobium_E. The sequence goes on from NZ_JACFXW010000001.1 coordinate 2,401,752, forward strand.
GGTCGTTGGGGAATTTCAAGACGGCCGAGGCCCATTCGTCGACGCCGGTTTCGCCGAGACGGGCGGCGCCCGTGACCTTGACCGGATCGAGGAAGGGTCTGCCCTCCACTGCGCCGGCGATCAGTCGCGCCATCGAGACGGGATAACCGCCGACATCGAGAATGCCGCCGCCGGCCGAGGCCTGCGAGAACAGCCGATGGTCTGGCCGAACGCCGCCCATGTCGAAGCCGAAGCTCGACTTGATCAGCCTGACCTGACCGATCACCCCGGAGCGGATGAGGTCGATCAGCTTGGCCGTCTGCGGATGCAGCCGATACATATAGGCTTCGCCGGCGAAGACGCCGGCCTTTCGCGCCTCGTGATAGACGGCGTCGGCGTCGAAGGCGGTCAGCGCCAAGGGTTTCTCGACCAGCACATGCTTGCCGGCGCGGATCGCCTTGATCGCCCATTCGGGATGGGAGGGATGCGGCGTGGCGATATAGACGGCCTCGACCTCGGGATCGTCGATCAGCGCCTGGTAACCCGAGACGATGCGCGCGCCGGGGAATCCCTCGCTGAGGCCCGGTTTGTCGGGATTGCGCGTGCCGATGGCCGCGATGCGGCCGGTGCGCGAATGGGCGACGCCTTCGGCGAAGGTGCGCGCTATCGTGCCGGGGCCGATGATGCCCCAGCTCAGTCTGTCTTCCGTCATGATCGTGCTCCTCCCGATCGAGACCCGCCGGCGTGCAATCGCCGTCAAAGGTCCAGCCCAGTCGGGGAGACCGGGCAAGATTAACGCAGCCGTTGGCCCGCGCTGTCGAATAGAAACGCTTGCCTTGCCGATACGCCGACCGTCATCGTGTCCGCCGCCCGGCTGTCACGGCTCTCTTCATGCTCAATGATGATCTGCTCGCCCGGCTTGAGATGGGCGTAAATATAACTTGTGTGTCCGAGATGTTCGGTGACGTCGACGGTGACGGTCAGTTGCGCATCGCCGTCGCCCGCCTTCAGGAAATGTTCGGGACGCAGGCCGAGCGTGACCTTGTCGCCCTGCTTGAGCGCGGCGGCGATCGGCAGGGTCACCTGCGTCTCCGGCTGGTCGTCGAGCCCCACCGTGATCCGGCCGCCGTCAGCCGAGATCACATGGGCCGCCAGGAAATTCATCTTCGGCGAGCCGATGAAACCGGCGACGAAGACATTGTCGGGATCGTCATAGAGCGCGAGCGGCGCTCCCACCTGCTCCACCTTGCCCGCGCGCAGCACGACGATCTTGTCGGCCAGCGTCATCGCCTCGACCTGGTCATGCGTGACATAGATGATGGTGGCGTTGAGCTCCTTGTGCAGGCGTGCGATCTCGACGCGCATATGCACGCGCAGTTCCGCGTCCAGGTTGGACAGCGGCTCGTCGAACAGGAAGACGTCCGGATTGCGCACGATGGCGCGGCCGATCGCCACGCGTTGGCGCTGGCCGCCCGAGAGCGCCTTGGGCTTGCGGTCCATCAGGGCGTCGAGTTCGAGGATCTTGGCGGCTGCAGCGACCCGACGATCGATCTCGTCCTTGGCCATGCCGGCGAAACGGAGCGCGAAACCCATGTTCTCGCGCACCGTCATATGCGGATAGAGCGCATAGGTCTGAAACACCATGGCGATGCCGCGCTTGGAAGGATCGACGTCGTTCATTTCGACGCCGCCGATCTTCAAGCTGCCCGAGGTGATGTCCTCGAGGCCAGCGATCATGCGCAGAAGCGTGGACTTGCCGCAGCCCGACGGGCCGACGACGAAGACCACGAATTCCCCGGACCTGATGTCCAGATCCACGCCCTTGATCACATCAAGCGATCCGAAGGTCTTGCGGATCTGGGTGAGCGACACATCTGCCATGGTTTCAGCCTCAGCTTACGGTGAAGGTGACCGTCTGCTCGCCGAACGGACGGCAGCGGGCGGTCAGGGTGATGGTTCCGGCATCGTCTCCGGCTTCGATGTAGAGGCCGGTGGCGCCGCCCTTGAAGCTCGCGAGCGTCGGGCCGACGAGACGGCCGGCGCCTTCGACCGACAGTTCGACCGGATCGTCGAAGAAGGGCAGGATATTGCCGTTCTGATCGAGCGCGCGCAGGATCACGCGGACGGTGTCCTTTTCGCCGGCGCGAAGGTCGGTGTCGTCGGGGGCGATTTCGAACCTGGCCGGCATCGGATCGGCCGGCAACGTCACGGTCTTAACCGCCTTGCCGTCGACATAACCGGTGATCACGCCTTCGCGCCAGATGCGGCCCCAGGTGCCGAATTCCTCAGGGGTCACCGAGCGCAGGTCGACCACGACGGGCGGATGCGGCAGATGCGGATAGGTGTCGCGATCGGGAAAGATGCGCTTGGGCGCGAATTCGCCGAACTGGATTTCCACATAATCGCAATTGGTCAGGATGATCAGCGGCAGCACGCCGCCGATATTGCGCTCGCCGCGCGCCCAATAGGTGACCGGCATCAGCACCGCGCCGGTTTCGGGGCCGCCCTGCGAGGCATAGGCATAGGCCGCGAATTTCGGTTCGCGATACATGTCCATCACGCCGTGATAGCAGATGCGGTCGCCGGCGCCGAAGTCCTTGTGGGTGTTGTAGTCATACATGCACCAGCCGGTGCAGCCGGAAATGGACGGGTCGCCGGCGGCGGCGTCGAGCACCAGAAGATGGCGGGTGACATGCTCGGCCTGACGCTGCTCCTGGTCGAAACGCTTGGTCGGATACATGTGACCGTTATATTCGGTGATCATATAGGGCACTTTATGGGTGATGCCCGTGGTTTCCGACTGATCGCGCAGCACGACGCGGCCGCGATTGTTGCCCGGCATTTCTTCCTGGCCGAGGATGAAGTCGTTCAGCGTATAGACGTCTTCGAGCAGTTCGGAATTGGTGATGAAGCGCACGCCGCCGGTCTGTCGGGTCGTGTCGAGTTCATGGGCGAGGCGGTTGGTCTCGAGATAGAAGTCGTGATTGTCCTGGGATTCGTTGATGCGCACGCCCCAGATGATGATCGACGGGTGGTTCCAGTCGCGTTCGATCATGCGGCGGACGTTTTCGATCGATTCCTGCTGCCAGGCCTTGCCGCCGATATGCTGCCAGCCCGGGATTTCCTCGAACACCAGCAGGCCGATCTCGTCGCAGCGGTCGAGGAACCACTTGGATTGCGGATAATGCGAGGTGCGCACGACATTGCAGCGCAGCTCGAATTTCATGATGTCGGCGTCTTTTTCCTGACCGCGGCGGCCCATGGCGTAGCCGAGATGCGGCCAGGCCTGGTGGCGGTTCAGACCGCGGAGCTTGACGTTGCGGCCGTTGAGGAAGAAGCCGTCGACGCGATATTCGGCGGTGCGGAAGCCGAAGCGGCTGGAATAGGCGTCCTTGCCCGAGGCGGTCTCGATGTCCACCGTCAGCGTGTAGAGGACGGGCGTGTCGAGGTCCCAGATTTCGGCGCCTGTGACGCCCGAGAGTTCGACCAGGGTTTCAGCGCCTGCAAGCGCAGCCTTGGCGGTCGCGATCGTCGCGCCGGCCTTGTCGGAAATCGTCACGGTGGCGGAACCTGCCGCATCGAGACCCTGATGGTTGGCGAGCTGGATTTTCGCGGTCACCGTCTTGGTCTCGGCCAGCGCGTCCGGGGTCTCGATCTTGACGTTCTTGATCGCGACCGGGCTCGTCACCTTCAGCCAGACGTCGCGATAGATGCCGGCATAGCAGAGATAATCGATCATGCCGCCGAAAGGAGGAATCTCCGGGTTTTCGGACCCGTCGATCTTGACCGTCAACAGGTTGTCGCCCTGCTTGAGATAGGGCGTCAGCCGCGCTTCGAACGGCGTGTAGCCGTCCTTGTGCGCAATGATTTCCTGGCCGTTCAGATAGACGACGGAATCGGCCATGGCGGCGTCGAACACCAGCGAGACTTCGCGGCCTTCGAATGCAGGCTCCCAGGCGATGACCTTCTGATAGGTGAAGGCCTTCTGATAGCTGGTTTCGTCGAAATAGTTGTAGGGCAGCTCGACGGCGGTGTGCGGCAGACGAACCGTCTCGCCCGCCTGCGCGGTGTTCACCCAACCCGGCTCGAAGCCGGCGGTGAAGGTCCAGCCGCCGTTGAAAGTCTCGTATCTACGCATGGTTTTATCCTATTTCACCGAGCCAAGCATGCCCTGGACGAACTGGCGCTGCATGGCGAAAAACACGAAGATGGTCGGGATCGTGGCGATGATCGTGCCGATCATCACCGTTCCGAATTGCGGGGTGTAGCTGGAGGCGAGCGAGGACACGACCAGCGTGATGGTCTTGGTGTCGTTCGACTGCAGCACGATCAGCGGCCAGAGGTAGTTGTTCCAGTTGGCCATGAAGACGATGACGAAGGCGGCGGCGTAAGTGGAGCGCATCACCGGCATGTAGATATAGAGGAAGATCTGCCATTCCTTGAGGCCGTCGACCTTGGCGGCGTCGCGCAACTCGGTCGGAAAGGCCTTGGTCGCCTGGCGGAAGTAGAAGATGATGAAGGCCGAGGCGATGGTGGGCAGGATGATGGCGATATGGGTGTCGATCAGCTTGGCCTTGGCCATCATCATGAACAACGGGATCATGATCGCGGCGAAGGGCACCATCAGCGTCAGCAGCATCAGCGCATAGATGCGCTCGCGCCATTTCGACTTGAACATTTCGAAGCCGTAGCCCGCCAGCGACGAGATCAGCATGGTCACCGCCGTGCCGATGATGGCGATCTTGGCGGAATTCCACAGCACCAGCGGCAGGTCGACGGCGGCCATGAAGGCGTTGACATTGTCGAAGAAGGCGCTGCCGAAACTCATCTTGCCTTCGAGGATATGCGCATTGGTGTTGGTGGCGCTGATCCCCATCCAGATGAACGGGAACACCGACAGGAACGCCGCGATGCTCAAAAACAGATATTGCAGGATCGACGGCAGCAGGCGGACAAGGCGTTGCGCGTTCATTTGCGTTCCCTCGCGGCGTAGAATTGCAGGAAGGACAGGACCGCCACCATGATCACGATGACATAGGACACGGTCGCCGCATAGCCGTAGCTCGGCATGTAGCGGAAGGTGAGGTTGTAGATGTAGAGCGACAGCGTCAGCGTCGAATCCGCCGGTCCGCCCTTGCCTTCCGCGCTCAGGCTGTAGACTTCGTCGAACAGTTGCAGCGTCCCGATCGTGGAGGTGACGGTGGTGAACAGGATCACCGGCTTCAGCATCGGCACGGTCAGATAGACGAAGCGGGCCCAGGCCGGCACGCCGTCGATACGGGCGGCCTCGTAGATCGACTTGTCGATGTTCTGCAGCGCCGCGAGATAGAAGATCATGTTGTAGCCGGTCCAGCGCCAGGTGATGGCGAGAATGACCAGTGTCTTTGCCCAGAAAGGTTCGGTGAACCAGGAAATCGGCGTATCGACGACGCCGATGGCGATCAGCGCCGAATTCACCACACCGTCGAGCGCGAACATGCTCTTGAACAGGATGGAATAAGCGATCAGCGAGGAGACGCAGGGCAGGAAGATGGCGGTGCGGAAGAAGCCGGAGAATTTCAGCTTGGGATCATTGAGCGCGGCGGCCAGGATCAGCGCCAGCGTGATCATGATCGGCACCTGGATCACGAAATAGGTCACCGTATTGGTGAGCGCCTTCAGGAAGACGGGATCGTTGGCGAGCCGCATGATGTTGCCGAAGCCGGCGAACTTCATCATCATGCCCTTGCCCGCATAGAGCGAGAGCCAGAGCGACCGGAAGATCGGGAAGATCATGAAGGTCCCGATCAACAGAAGGGCGGGGGCCACGAACAGCCAGCCGTTCACGTCGAAATATCGCTTCAATCCGCCGGGTTTTGCAGTGGCCATGATCGTCCATCACTGTCTGGTGTGAAGTGTCGACAGATGTCGAGATGCCCGCCAAGGCCGCGGCGTCGCCGCCGCCGCCCCGGGGAGGAACGGACGGCGCTGCCGCCGTCCGCTTTCGATGATTACTGGATCTGGCCTTCGGCCTGGCTCTGGATGGCCTTCAGCACATCCTCGACCTTGGCGCCCTTGCCCATCGAGCCGAGATTGGCGGTGACGGCCGTATCGACTTCGTTGGTGAAGATGCCGTAATTGACGGCCGGGATCTGGGCGAGCCAATCGGAGAACTTCTGCCAGACCTTTTCGCCGCCGAAGAACGGATCTTCAGCTCCATAGGCCGCGCCTTCACGCGCCGCCATCAGCGAGCCGACCGCGCCGCGCTCGGTGAGGATCTTCTGGTAGAACTCGGTGTCCTTGGCGTAGACTTCGTTGAGGAAGTCGATGGCCTCGTCCTTTTCCTTGGACGCTTCCAACACGTACCAGCTGGAGCCGCCGAGGTTGGAGGCGGAGGTTGCGCCTTCGACCGACAGCTTCGGCGTCGCCGCGACGCCCCACTTGCCGGACTGGTCGGCCTGGGCCTTGACGGTGCCGGTTATCCAGACGCCGGTCACGACGGCGGCGACATCGCCGGAGGTGAAGGAGGCGAGCCACTCGTTCCAGCCGGCGGTCGGCTTGAAGATGCCGGCCTGCATGATCTTGCCCTGGGTTTCCAAGGCGGCCTTCAGCGCGGCGTTGTTTTCGATGTTTAGATTGCCGTCATTGTCGAAATACCATTCGCCGGCGGACTGCATCATGATGCGGGTCAGGCCTGCGTCGTTCGGATCGAAGCCCATCATCTTGTGGCCGGTCTTGGCCTCGACTTCCTTGCCGATTTCGATGAAGCGGTCCCAGGTGATGTTCTGCATGTCCTCGGGCTTGAAACCGGCCTGTTCGAGGTAATCCTTGCGGTAGTACATGCCGGTCACGCCGGAATCGAAGGGCATGCCGTAGACCTTGTCGTCCACGGTCATCAGCTGCACCTTGTAAGGCGCGAAGCCGGAATAGTCGATCTTGTCGGACAGAGCGGCGAAGGAGCCCGGGAAGGACTGCAGATACTTCTGCGCGCCGTAATCTTCGATCAGCACGATGTCGGGCAGCGTGTCGGTCGCGCCCGACGACAGCGAGGTCTGCAGCTTCTGCTCGACGTCGGCCTTGGCGAAGTCGACGATGTTGAAGGTGGTTTCCGGATGCTTGGCGGTGTAGCGCGCGCCGGCCTCCTTCATGATCGCCACGTTGAAATTCGGATCCCAGCACCAGACGGTGATTTCGCCGGCGAAGGCGGCGGTCGCGGTCAGCACGCTGACGCTCGCCAATGCAGCGGTCGCAATACGTTTCATAATCGGTGAAATAGCCATTAAATCCTCCCTGGAAATGGCGTTACGCCGGCAGGCCCCTCCTGCCTGTCGCGAAGTATCGTCAAAAAAACAGGGAACGCAAGAAAATTTTTAGTAAATATTTATTGCGGTTGCGAAAGGATTTTACGCAGGTGCGGAATGATCCGGCTTCCGACAGCTGTCGCGCCAAATCATTTCGGTGGCGATGGTCACGGTCTTGGCGTAGTCGCGACCGTTGAGCCGCTCGATCAGGAGGTCCACGGCGGTCTCGCCGATATGCTCGCCATGAATCTTCATGGTCGACAGCGGCGGGTTCAGGAATTGCGCCACGGGTATGTCGTTGAAGGAGACGACGGCGATGTCGTCGGGGATGCGCAGGCCCGCCTCCTGGATGGCGCGATAGGCGCCGATCGCCATATTGTCGTTGGCCGCGAGGATGACGTCGGGCTTATCGGACAGGCTCAGAATGGTCTGCGCCAGCATGTAGCCGGTTTCGAGCCGCAGATTCTGGCCGAAATTGCAGTTCTGGCCGAGCGCCAGAAGTTCGGGATCGAAGCCGCCGCGCTCCTTCTGCCAGTCGATATAGGCGCGACACCGGCGCTCGCCGAAAGGCTGGGTCTGGCCGTCCAGATGCTCGTAGCTGCCGATGAAGGCGATCCGCTTGTAACCCATCGACACGAGCTCGTTCAGGACCGTTTCGGTCGCCAGTCCGACATCGCTGAACACGCTGTCGATGCGGCTGCTGCGCGGATCGAAATCGGCGAAGACCAGATGCCTGCAATGGCTCGACAGCCAGTCGATCTCGTTCTTGGAATGCTTGCCGATGACGATGACGCCCGCCACGCTTTGCAGGAGCGCCGGATCGGGCAGGGCGTCGGAATGGAAGACCTTGACGATCTCCGTCTTGAACTCCCGACATTTGTTTTCGATGCCGAGGCGGACGCCGATGTAATATGGATCGCCCAACTCGTCCGACGGCTCGAGGAAATGCACGATGGCCAGGCGCGACAGCGCCGCCGAGGGGACGGCGTGATTGACGAATGCGCCGGGAAGCGCCGTCGGACGGTTGCGATTGCGCGGCGTGGCGTAGTTTAGCGCCTCGGCCGTTTCGATGATCGCCTGACGCTTGGCGGCCGAGATCGACAGGGCTGGATCGTAATTGAGCACCCTCGACACGGTCGCCGAGGACACGCCGACGGCCTTTGCGATTTCCTTGATAGTCACCATGAGCGTAAGTCCGATATTCCCCCGATGCTAGGCGCTGAAACCTGCCAAGGCAAACGATTTTTAGTAAATGTTTACTTGGCGGCAGCCCCCTGCCTCCCCGACACTCTATGGCAGCGAAACGGAACCAAGTCGAGCTTTTGTGACGAAACCGTTGACAATACCCCGTCAAACCGAACGCTTTCAGCCATTTCCGACTTTTTATCGCAGTCTCATTCGTGTAGGCCAACCGCAAAACAAGAAGAACCGGAGTAGTAAAACATGTCCTCTCTCGACTCCGCCGCGGCGGGCGCCCCGGCCAACAGCCGCGCGCGTGATCCTGGCGAGCCTGATCGGCACCACGATCGAATTCTATGATTTCTATGTCTACGCCACCGCCGCCGTGCTGGTGTTTCCGCATCTTTTCTTTCCGAAGGGCGATCCGACAACGGCGCTTCTCGCCTCCTTCGCCGTGTTCGGCGCGGCCATGGTGGCCCGACCGCTCGGCGCGATCTTCTTCGGCCATCTCGGCGACAGGCGCGGCCGCAAGGCGACGCTGGTCGGGGCGCTCCTGACCATGGGGGTCGCGACCTTCCTGATCGGCGCGCTGCCGACCTATCCGTCGGTCGGCTGGCTCGCGACATTGTTGCTCGTGGTGCTGCGCATGGCGCAGGGCTTCGCGCTCGGCGGCGAGTGGTCGGGCGCAGCCCTGGTCGCCACGGAAAATGCGCCCAAGGGCAAGCGCGCCGTCTTCGGCACCTTCCCGCAGCTCGGCGCGCCGATCGGCTTCATTCTCGCAAACGGCTTGTTCCTGCTCATTGCCGCGCTTCTGCCGTCGGCCGATCCGTCCATGCCGTCCGAGGCCTTCTTGAGCTGGGGCTGGCGCATTCCCTTCCTCGCCTCGGCGGTGATGGTGATCGTCGGTCTCTGGGTTCGCCTCAACCTCGTCGAAAGCAGCGCCTTCGCCAAGACGGTCAAGACCGGCCAGGTGCGCAAGCTGCCGCTCGCCGCCGCCTTCCAGACGCATGGAAAGCAGATCGTGCTCGGCACCTTCTATATGCTGGCGACCTATGTGCTGTTCTACCTGATGACGGCCTTCTCGCTGAGCTTCGGCAGCAAGCCCGTCGACGCCGCGGTGCCCGGCCTCGGCTACGACTATCGCAGCTTCGTGATGATGCTGATCTTCGGCGTGGTGTTCTTTGGCATCTTCACCTTCCTGTCCGGTCCCTGGGCGGAAAGGTTCGGACGCCGCAAGATGCTGATCGCGGTGACGCTGGGCATCGCCGTGTTCGGCCTGAGCTGGGTTCCGCTGTTGGCGCTCGGCAATGTCGGCGTTCTCGCCTGGCTGGTGATCGGCTTCAGCCTGATGGGCATGACCTTCGGCCCGATGGGCGCGCTGCTGCCGGAGCTCTTCCCGGCCAATGTGCGCTATACCGGTTCGGGCATCGCCTACAACGTCTCCTCGATCCTCGGCGCGGCCGTCGCCCCTTCATTGCAGTGGCGCTCTGGAGCTACGGCCAGGGCAGCCCGTTCTGGGTGGGCGTCTACCTCACCGTCATGGCGGGGCTGACGCTGATCGCGCTTCTGATGGGCGAGGAAACCCAGCACGTCGACATCGAAAATTAATGGTTCGGAAGCCGCCCGCCCGTCGGGCGGCTTTCCTCAATAGGTTTTCATGGCGAGATGCGGAATGCCCGCATCGATGAATTCCTGCCCGAACACCTTGAAGCCGAAGCGTTCGTAGAGCCCGACCTTGTCGGTCTGGGCGGTCAGGAAGAACCGTCCGCCGGCTTCGTCGGCATAATCTCCCAGCACCCGCTTCATCATCGCTCCGGCTATGCCGCGGCCGCGGAATGCCGTGTCCACGGCCACGCGACCAATTTTCAGATGCTCCGGACGACGCACGATCCGAAGCACGCCGGCGACTTCGCCCTCCAGCAGCGCCACCATATGGATGGCGGTGAGATCGTCGGCGTCGACTTCTTCCTCCGCCGGCACTTTCTGCTCGAGCACGAAGACGGTCCGGCGCAGCTGGAAGCCCAGATTGGCGAGCGTCGAAAAGACCGGCGCGACGAGAATAACCGGATGAGCCGCCATGAATAATCCTCAGGCCCGGAGATCGAGCAGTTTGTTGCGATGTTTGGGATGCGTGCTGTAGACGAAGATGCGGTCGATATCCTTTGGCGGCATCATCGACAGGAAACGCACCTGCACGGTGTCGTTGGCGTAAATGCGCATCGTCAGGCAGCCGACCCGGGCGATCTTGGCGTCGGGAACATCCAGATAGAATTGGTCGGGAAGGCTGAAACGCGTGTTCAACGCCAGCACGGCGCCGCGCTCGGCCCGATCATGATCAGATCGCAGCGCCGCGCCGCCATGTGCATGACGCCCTTCTCGGTATATTCGAGCCGGGCGGCGTTCATCGTTTCTTCCATCGGGAACCGGTGTTCCCGATCATACATGAAAGACTCTTCCTTGTTCAGGAAATGCGCCTTGGTGGCGGTCATCACGGCTGCCTGCAAAGTATTATTTTTTCGCCAGACTAGACCCGAGGCCTTAACAGAGATTTTCTCCGAGACGGAGAAATCGACGAAAGGCCGTTTCAGATTTCACCCTTTGGTTTTCAGATTTTCGAGATAGTGCGACATCAGCTGCGTCTGCGACGCGATGCCGAGCTTGCGGTAGATGTTGCGCCGGTGAACCTTGACGGTTCCGGTCGCGATGCCGAGCGTGAGGCCGATCGATTCCGACGAATGTCCCTGCAGCACCAGTTCGATGATCGCCTTTTCGCGCTCGGTCAGCGGCTGTCGCATCCCGGACGTCTCGGCCGGCTGCGGCGACGCCTTCGACTGTGCGAAACGTCGGGCAAGATCGCGAAAGGCGCTGCGGATCATCGCGGCGACCAGCGGCTCCGCCTTCCGGAGGAGATCGATGTCGGCGGCGCGAAACGGTCCGGTCGCCTGAGCCCGCATCAACGACAGCACCACTGTGACCCCTCCTTCCACCGGAATGAAGAAGCCGATTTCTTCGGCGAGGCGCGTCTCGACATAATAGGTGCGGTAATATTCGCTGGCGAAGAAACGATCCGGCGCGAGCTCGCGCATCCGCCAGACGCCCGGCCGCGGCAGCGTCGCGGCGCGGTAGAATGGATCAAGCAGATAGGGTCCTTGTTGATACAACGTCACGAAGACGTGGTAATCCTGCTTGGTGAAGCTCGAATAGAGATCGATGGGCCGGGCATCGCCGCGATAGGCGAAAACCACGCAGTGATCGTAAGGCGCGAGGGCTCCGAGCATCTCGGCGAGCCCGCGGCCGACGTCCCCGTCCTCGGCCTCCCGGCCTCCCATAGCGCCGACGCCGCCAGAAACAGCGACCCGAAATTGACGCTCATGCGTGACCTTTCCCCGTAACCATACTCCCCCGATTGATAAATTCTTAGAAAAATACCTCTTTCGGGGTATATACCCCAAAAGCGGTATCCGCATAGTCTTTCAGCATCAGGGGAATAGATGGCGAGGCAATCGCCGCGACCCCAGGGGAACAGAAAAGTGGACCAACCAGCCGAATTCGATGTGGAATTCCGCGGCGTCGCCAAGCGTTACGGCGAGGTGACGGCGGTTTCCGGCATAAATCTCCAGCTGAAGCGCGGCGCCTTCATCGCGCTGCTCGGCCCGTCCGGCTGCGGCAAGACCACCTGCCTGCGCATGATCGGCGGCTTCGAACAGCCGAGCGACGGCGATCTGCTGATCGCCGGCCAGTCGATGCGCGGCGTGCCGGCCTATCGCCGCCCCGTCAACATGGTGTTCCAGCATTACGCGCTGTTTCCGCATTTCGACGTCGAGACCAATGTCGCCTATGGCCTCAGGCAGATCCGCCCGCGCCTCGACGACCGGGAGATCCGCCGCCGCGCCGCCGAGGCGCTCGACATGGTCCATCTCGGCGCTTACGCCAAACGCCGCATTCACGAATTGTCGGGCGGCCAGCAGCAGCGCGTCGCGCTCGCCCGCGCCATCGTCAACCGTCCGCGCGTGCTGCTGCTCGACGAACCGCTCGCCGCCCTCGACAAGAAGCTGCGCATAGCCATGCAGCTGGAGCTCCAGAACCTGCATCGCGAGCTCGGCATCACCTTCCTGCTGGTGACCCATGACCAGGAAGAGGCGCTGTCGATGAGCGACCAGGTCTGCGTGATGAATGCCGGCCGCATCGTGCAACTGTCGAGCCCGCAGGATATCTACGACAATCCCGCCAGCCTGTTCGTGGCCGATTTCGTCGGCAAGACCAACCGGCTCGACGCCGTCATCGAAACCCGGGGCGGCGCAGCCGCCGCCCGCTTCGGCAACGGCCTCGTTCTGCCGCTCACCCGCCCCGGCCTCGGCTCCGGCAAGGCCGTCGTCGCGATACGACCCGAAGCCATCGCGCTTCAGCCGGCGACTTCGGCGTCGACAGGGCTGGTCGGCGAGGTGACGCACCGGATCTTTCTCGGCTCGTCGGTGGAGTATTCGGTGGCCGTCGCCGGCCTCGGCGATTTCCTGGTTTATGCCGATCGCGCTCTGCAGAGCGGCGCGGCCAGCCTCTTCGAGCCGGGCGCGCGGGTGGAGCTGACGATCTCGCCCGCCGCCCCGCATGTCTTTTCGCATGACGCAGCATAACCGACAACAAAGGGAACAGTGTGATGACGACCAATGACAAGCCTTTGACGCAGGACCGTTTCGCCGACGAACTGATGCGTTACAAGCGCGGCTCGGTAAGCCGCCGCCATTTCCTCCAGGTGACCGGCCTCGGCCTGGCCGCAGCCGTGCTGGGTCGCGAGACCGGTCTTTTCGGGTCGCCCGCCTACGCCGCCGGCGATCTCGGCACGCAAATGTCGATCGCGACCTGGCCGAATTACCACGACCCCGCCACGTTCGACGCCTTCACCGCCAAGACCGGCGTCGCCGTCGAGGTCAATGTCTTCGGTTCTAACGAAGAAATGCTCGCCAAGCTGCAGGCCGGCGCCTCGGGCTGGGATCTGTTCGTGCCGACCAACTACACCATCTCGACCTATCAGAAGCTCGGCCTCATCGACCAGCTCGACCTCGCCAAGCTGCCGAACTTCTCGCCCTCGACCGAAAACCAGCGTTTCACCCATGAGGGCGCGATCGACGGCAAGACCTATGCCGTGCCGAAGAACTGGGGCACGACCGGCATCGCCTTCAACTCCGCCAAGATCAAGAGCCCTGTCACCTCGTGGAAAGACTTCTTCGATCTCGCCCAAAGCGAGGCGGACGGCCGGGTGATGGTGCATGACTATCAGCTGACCACGATCGGCAGCGCGCTTGTGGCGCTCGGCTACGGCTTCAACTCGATCGCCGCCGATGAGCTCGCCAAGGCGGAAGAGTTGCTGATCAAGGTCAAGCCGCATCTCTTCGCGATCAATTCCGACTACCAGCCCTCGATGCGCGCCACAGACGCCTGGATGACCATGTGCTGGACCAATGACGGGGCTCAGCTCAACCGCGATGTGCCCGAGATCAAATTCGTGCTCGGCAAGGATGGCGGCGAGATCTGGTGCGACTTCTACGCCATCCCCAAGGATGCGCCGAACAAGCCGGCCGCCTATGCGCTGCTCGACTACCTGATGACGCCCGACGTGGCGGTGAAGGAGCACATCTTCAACGGCGCGCCGACCACCGATTCCCGCGTCATGGCGCTCCTGCCCAAGGACGTCACCTCCAACCTGATCGTCTATCCCGACGAAGCCTCGCTGACGCCGCTCGAATTTGGCGCCGCCGTGACGCTCACCGATCCGGGCCGCGCCGAAGTGATGGCGCGCTTCAAGTCGGCCTGATCAGGGATATCGGCGATGGCGATGACGGCGGAGAGAAAACAGGCATTGACGACGGCGGGGCTGATGGCCCCGGCGGCGATCTGGATGCTGGTGTTTCTCGTCCTGCCTTTTATCGCCATCATCGTCTTCGCCTTCGGCGAACGGGCGCCCGAAGGCGGTTATCAGGCCGCCTTCACCTTGGCTCAATTCGCCAATCTGCCGAGCCGAGCCACGGCCTTCTTCAACACGATGATGCTGGCGCCCGCCGGCGCCTTAGTCTGCCTGATCGTCGGCTATCCCGTCGCCTATTTCCTCGCGGTCAAGGCCGACCGGCGCTACCGGCTGCTGTTGGTGTCGCTGATCGTTGCGCCCTTCTGGACCAGCCTGCTCGTGCGCACCTATGCCTGGATGTATATTCTCGGCTCGCGCGGCATTCCCAATCTTCTCGGCATGATCGGCATCGAAGATCTCCGTTTGATCAACACGCCCTTCGCCGTGATCGTCGGCATCGTCTACGGCTATCTGCCGCTGATGATCATGCCGATTTATGTCAGCCTCGAAAAGCTCGACCGGCGTCTGCTCGAGGCTTCGTCCGATCTCGGCGCCAGGCCGATCGCGACCTTCTTTCAGGTGACGCTGCCGCTTTCCCTCCCCGGGGTCATGACCGGGGTCGCGCTCGTCACCATTCTTCTTCTCGGCGAATATCTGATCCCGCAGTTGCTCGGCGGCGGCAAGGTGTTCTTCATCGGCAATGCGCTGGTCGATCTCTTCCTGCAATCGCGCAACTGGCCGTTCGGCTCGGCAATCGCGCTGACGCTGGTGGCGGTGGTGGTGATCGTGCTGACCGTGTCGATGCGGCTCGCTTTCCGCATCGCCGGAACCAAACAGGTGGACCTGATCTGATGCGGGCGCTTGTCACAGCCGTCTATCTCTTTCTCTATGCGCCGATCGCGCTGGTGGTGCTGTTTTCCTTCAATGCCGGCCGCAGCGCCTCGGAATTCACCGGCTTTTCGCTGGCCTGGTACGGTAAGGCCTTTTCCAACCGCTTTCTGATCGAGGCGCTGCAGAATTCGCTGCTGATCGCCTTCGTCTCCGCCGGCCTCGCCGCCGTGTTCGGCACGATGGCGGCGCTCGGCATGGAGCGTTTGGGCAAACGCAGCCGGCTGGTGTTCGACGCGCTGTTCGCGGCCGCCATCGTCGTGCCGGGCGTGGTGATCGGCATCGCTACGCTCGTGGCGCTGGTGGCGGTGTTCGGCGCCGTCAATCCCGTTCTCGCCGGCCTCTGGCCCGGCGAGACGCCGCCAAAACTCGGCCTCGGCTACGGCTCGATCATCGCCGCGCATGGCCTGTTTTCGCTGGCGCTGGTGACGATGATCGTCAAGGCCCGCGTCGCCTCGCTCGGCCGCGACATCGTCGAAGCCTCGAGCGATCTCAACGCCACGCCGCTCACGACATTCCGGCTGATCGTGCTGCCGCAGATCATGCCGTCGATCGTTGCGGGCTTCTTGCTGGCCTTCACCTTTTCCTTCGACGATTTCATCATCGCCTTTTTCGTCGCGGGGTCGAAAACGACGCTGCCGATCTATGTCTTCGCCTCGATCCGCCGCGGCGTCACCCCTGAAATCAATGCGATCGCAACGTCCGTGCTGGTCGCTTCGCTCATGCTGATCGGCCTGGCCCGCGCGCTGATGCGCGACAAGAAGCCCCGGGCCGCCGAAGGAGACTGACATGATCCTCAGAGACCAGACGGCCATCGTCACCGGCGCGGGCTCCGGCATCGGCCGCGCGGGCGCGGAGATCATGGCCCGCGAAGGCGCCTATGTCGCCGTCTTCGACCGCGACAGGACAGGCGCCGAGGACACAGTGAGACTGATCAAGGATGCGGGCGGCGAGGCCGAAGCGGTCACTGTCGACGTCACCGACGATGCGGGCCTCGCCGCCGCGATCACCGATCTCCACGCCCGGCGCGGCCGCATCGATATCCTCCACAATCACGCCGGCGCGCAGGTCGAGGGCGATCTCGAACAAGTGAGCCTCGACGGATTCGACCGCTCCTGGGATCTCAATGTGCGAGCGCATTTCATCGCCGCGCGCGCCGTCATGCCGTTCATGAAGGCTGCAGGACGGGGCGTGATCCTCAACACCGCCTCGAGCTCGGGCATCCTCTATGATCGCGAAATGATCGCCTATTGCACCACAAAGCATGCGGTGATCGCCATGACCAAGCAGATGGCCGGCGATTACGCCAGACATGGCGTGCGGGTGAACGCGCTCTGCCCGGGCTGGGTCGACACGCCGTTCAACGAGCCCTTCATCCGCCAGGTCGGAGGCCGCGACGCGATCGAGGCCTATATCGCCCGCCGCGTGCCGATGGGCCGCTGGGCGTCGGTCGAGGAAATCGCCGAACCGATCCTGTTTCTCGTTTCGCATCGCTCGTCCTATGTGACCGGCCAGATCCTGGTCGCCGACGGCGGCGAAACGGTGGCCTGATACGGAACCCGACCGATGTTGAGACGTTGACGACACGCGCGATCCGCGCCGAAAGGACCACCATGTTCATTCCTCCCGTCGCGCTCGGCCTCAACATGATGCAACTGGCTTACGAATCGAACCTGGTGATCGGCCTCAGGCTGATGACGCTGGGCGCCGGCGGCCAGAAGGCCGCCGCCGAGGCGCAGTTGATGATCGCCGAGAAGATGAAGCTCGCATCGCTCCTGACCATCGAGAACGCCTTTGCGCTCGCCCAGGGTCAGTCCATCGAGAAGACCCAGGCCCGCTCGGTCTCGCGCTACCTGCGCGTCGTCCAGGCCAATCGCCGGCGCTTGTCGAAATAAGCTCTTGCCACACGATCCTCGCTTGGCCATGACAGGCCATGGACAAGACGATTGCGATCATCGGCGGCGGGCCGGCAGGGTTGATGGCGGCGGAAAAGCTGGCGGAACTGGGTCATGCCGTCACGGTATACGAGGCGATGCCAACGGTTGCCCGGAAATTCCTGCTCGCCGGTAAATCGGGCCTCAATCTCACCCATGCCGAGGCCTATGAACGTTTCGTCGACCGCTACGGCGCCGCGGCGAAACGCCTGCGCGCCGCGCTCGACGCCTTTCCGCCCGAAGCCTTGCGCCGCTGGGCCGATGCTCTGGGGGCGGAGACCTTCGTGGGAACATCGGGCCGGGTCTTCCCCAAGGCCATGAAAGCCTCCCCGCTTCTTCGCGCCTGGCTTGGGCGGCTTGCCGGTCTCGGCGTCGATATAAGAACCCGGCATCGCTGGGCAGGCTTCGACGGAGATCGGCTGCGCATCGCGTCGCCGAAGGGAGAAATATCCCTCTTGCCGGCCGCCACCCTGCTGGCGCTCGGCGGCGCAAGCTGGCCGCGGCTCGGATCCGACGCCGCCTGGGTGCCCTGGCTGGCGATGCGCGGCGTCGAAATCCGTCCCATCCGTCCGGCCAATTGCGGATTCGATGTGGACTGGAGCGCCTCCTTTCGCGCGCGATATGCCGGAGCCCCGCTCAAATCGGTCGAACTCTCTTCGGAGGGCGGAACAAGCCGCGGCGAATTCGTTGTTTCAACCCATGGCGTCGAGGGCAGCCTCGTCTACGGACACTCCGCCGCCGTCCGCGACGCGCTGGAGAACGGGAGCCCCGGCCCCCTGACGATAGATCTCCAACCGGACCGCACGCTCGACCGCCTTCAGAACGACCTCGCGCGCCAGCCGCCGAAGGCGAGCTTCAGCAACCGGTTGCGAAAGGGCGCGGCTCTGGACGGCGTGAAGGCGGCGCTGTTGCGCGAAGTCGCCGCGGACATCGCGCGTGAAACGCCGGAGGCGATCAGCCGCCTCATCAAGCGTCTCCCGCTGCCGGTTCTTCGGCCCCGTCCGCTCGCAGAGGCGATTTCGACGGCCGGCGGGGTCGCCTGGTCCGAACTCGACGAGAATTTCATGGTGAAGAGGGCGCCCGGCCTGTTCGTCGCGGGAGAAATGATCGATTGGGAAGCGCCGACCGGCGGCTATTTGCTGAGCGCCTGTTTCGCATCGGGCGCCCGCGCCGCAGCCGGGATAGACAGCTGGCTATCCACTCAATGAATCAGGCGATGTTCAACCGGCGTGGTGTCGACAAACAGCTTCAGGACCGGACAATCGGCGAGCGCCCACACGGCCCTGGTCATCGCCGCGTGATCCCACTCGCTCAACCCACTGCTGCGGATCTGGCGCGCAGTGGGGGCGGCGGGCTTCGAATCACTGTTGGATTTGTCATGCATCATATTGCCTCGGTACCCCCGGGGAACGCGCCGTGGAAGGGAGCGGTTCCCGCTATCCCTCGGGTATTTCAAGAGGCGATTCATAAACGTTAATTTTGTCTTAATAACGACGCAGCAGAGACGCGAGACTTCGAACGCAGAAAGCCCCTCGGCGATTGCCTTGGGGCTTGGTTGGTGGCTCTGTGATTTTGGTTGCGGGGGCAGGATTTGAACCTGCGGCCTTCAGGTTATGAGCCTGACGAGCTACCGGGCTGCTCCACCCCGCGTTACCAGGTTTTTGCCGGGAGGCAAAATACCGACCGACTTTCGCCGTAGGCAAAATATCGCTTAATCCGGAAGGCTGAACCGCGACAGGTTTTTGGCTATGCAAAAATACCGGAAGCGCCTGCGTGTTGTGAAGAGTTATGAGATGTTTGCATTTTGCAGACCTGGCGGCGACCTACTCTCCCGTGTCTTGAGACAAAGTACCATTGGCGCAGGGGCGTTTCACGGCCGTGTTCGGAATGGGAACGGGTGCGGCCGCCCCGCCATGACCACCAGGTCGGCGAAAGGCAAACAGAGAAGCTGGTTCTTTGCGAATAGCGAATAGGGATCAGCGAGTAGCATGTCCGTATTTGCTGGTTCGATCGAATGTTTGGGCGTTTTGCAGGCTTTGGGCCTGCCGCCTGACTTTTCAGGCGCGCCGTCCGCAGCGTAGCAGTCGTCAGACTGCGTCAGCGTGAGGACAAAAGATGTTCATGAGCTGAGCTCATGAAGATGATCATAGGCAATGGGAACGATCAAGTCTATCGAGCTATTAGTAACGGTAAGCTTCACAAGTTGCCTTGCTTCCACACCCGTCCTATCGACGTGGTCGTCTTCCACGGCTCTCAGGGAACACTCGTTTTCAGGTGGGTTTCCCGCTTAGATGCCTTCAGCGGTTATCCCTTCCGTATATAGCTACTCTGCTATGCCGCTGGCGCGACAACAGATCCACCAGAGATACGTCCATCCCGGTCCTCTCGTACTAGGGACAGATCCTGTCAATATTCCTACACCCACGGCAGATAGGGACCGAACTGTCTCACGACGTTCTGAACCCAACTCACGTACCGCTTTAAATGGCGAACAGCCATACCCTTGGGACCTGCTCCAGCCCCAGGATGCGATGAGTCGACATCGAGGTGCCAAACAACCCCGTCGATATGGACTCTTGGGGGTCATCAGCCTGTTATCCCCGGCGTACCTTTTATCCGTTGAGCGATGGCCCTTCCACGCGGGACCACCGGATCACTATGACCGACTTTCGTCTCTGCTCGACTTGTCAGTCTCGCAGTCAGGCGGGCTTATGCCATTGCACTCGACGACCGATTTCCGACCGGTCTGAGCCCACCATCGCGCGCCTCCGTTACTCTTTCGGAGGCGACCGCCCCAGTCAAACTACCCACCATACACTGTCCCGGACCCGGATGACGGATCGCGGTTAGACATCCACGAAGATAAGGGTGGTATTTCAAGGATGGCTCCACAAAGACTGGCGTCCCTGCTTCAAAGCCTACCACCTATCCTACACATGCCTTGGCGAATGCCAGTGTAAAGCTATAGTAAAGGTGCACGGGGTCTTTCCGTCTGACCGCAGGAACCCCGCATCTTCACGGGGAATTCAATTTCACTGAGTCTGCGTTGGAGACAGCGGGGAAGTCGTTACGCCATTCGTGCAGGTCGGAACTTACCCGACAAGGAATTTCGCTACCTTAGGACCGTTATAGTTACGGCCGCCGTTTACTGGGGCTTCGATTCAAAGCTTGCACCTCTCCTCTTAACCTTCCAGCACCGGGCAGGCGTCAGACCCTATACGTCGTCTTGCGACTTCGCAGAGCCCTGTGTTTTTGATAAACAGTCGCTACCCCCTGGTCTGTGCCACCCCTCAATACTTGCGTATAAAGGGGTCACGCTTCTTCCGAAGTTACGCGTGCAATTTGCCGAGTTCCTTCAACGCAGTTCTCTCAAGCGCCTTGGTATGCTCTACCTGACCACCTGTGTCGGTTTCGGGTACGGTCTATAATGGCGGAGCTATTTCCTGGAACCGCTTCCCTGCACAATCAATCCAGTAAGACTGTACAAGTTACGCGATCCGTCACTACCGCCAGGCCCACGATTATTAACGTGGTTCCCATCGACTACGCGTTTCCGCCTCGTCTTAGGGGCCGGCTAACCCTGCTCAGATTAACTTTAAGCAGGAACCCTTGGTCTTTCGGCGAGGGAGTCTCTCACTCCCTTTATCGTT
>NZ_JACFXW010000001.1:2427500-2825000 GCF_014158035.1 Rhizobium sp. G21
GCCGAGCATGCGCGAAAGCGACGATCGCGCCGTGGCCCGCGCCAGCTTGTTCGTCGACACGTATGAAGGGGCGCTCGCGGAAGCCGGCGATATTCTGCAGCCGCTGAAGGCCGGCGTCATCGACAAGACGGCGCTCAAGGCGGATCTCGCCGAACTTTGCGCGGGCCGGCATTCCGGTCGCGCCAGCGCAGACGAAATCACGCTGTTCAAATCGGTGGGCGCGAGCATCGAGGATCTGGCCGGCGCGATTCTCGCGCTCGAACAGGTGCAGCGCAAGGCCGCGGAAGAATTGTGACGTCCGCCATGCCGTTCCGCCTGCCGCATTATCCGGTCTCCGAGGTCCTCGACGACATTGCATCCGCCCTCACGGAGGCGGGCCGCGCGGTCGTCTCGGCGCCGCCGGGGGCCGGCAAGACCACGCTGGTTCCACTCCATCTTCTCGACGCGCCCTGGCGCGGCGACGGCAAGATCATCCTGCTCGAGCCGCGGCGGCTGGCGGCGCGGGCGGCGGCCCGGCGAATGGCCGCCCTGATCGGCGAGGAGGTCGGCGGTCTCGTCGGCTATCGCATGCGACTCGACCAGAAGATCTCGGGGCGCACCCGGATCGAAGTGGTCACCGAAGGCGTATTCGCCCGGATGATCCTCGACGATCCCGAACTCTCCGGCACGTCTTGCGTGATCTTCGACGAATTCCACGAGCGCTCGCTCGACGCCGATCTCGGCCTGGCGCTGGCGCTCGACGTGCAGGGGCGCTGCGCGAGGACCTGCGCATTCTGGTGATGTCGGCGACGCTGGATATTGCGCGGATCGCCGGGCTCATGAATGGCGCGCCGATGATCGAGAGCCTCGGCCGCGGCTTTCCGATCGATATCCGTCATCAGGACCGCGATTCGTCCCAGCCGATCGAGGATGTCGTGGCGCGGGTGATCGCGGAAGCGCATCGGTCCGAAACGGGCTCGATCCTCGCCTTTCTGCCCGGCCAGCGCGAAATCATCCGCACCGCGGAACGGCTGCAGGGACGGTTCGGAGCCGAGACGATCATCGCGCCCCTCTATGGCGCGCTCAGCCAGGCCGAGCAGGATCTCGCCATCAAGCCTGCGCCTGCGGGCCAGCGCAAGATCGTGCTCGCCACCTCGATCGCCGAGACGTCGATCACCATCGACGGCGTCCGGATCGTGGTCGATTCGGGCCTGCAGCGGCTGCCGGTGTTCGAGCCGGCGACGCAGATCACCCGGCTGGAAACGCGGCGGGTGAGCCGCGCCTCCGCCGACCAGCGCGCCGGTCGCGCCGGCCGCACCGAGCCGGGCATCGCCATCCGGCTCTGGCTCGCCGGCCAGAACGCCGCGCTCGAAGCCTTCACGCCGCCGGAAATTCTCGCCAGCGATCTTTCGGGTCTCGCGCTCGATCTCGCCGCCTGGGGGTGAAGGATCCCGCCACGCTCGCCTTTCTCGATCCGCCGCCGGACGCGGCCTTCACCGAGGCCAAGACGCTGCTGATGCGGCTCGGCGCGCTCGACCGGCAGGGCGACCTGACCGCAACAGGGCGGATGATGCGGCGGCTGGCGCTGCCGCCAAGACTGGCGGCCATGACGGCGAGCGCAGCCTCCCAGGGCCTGGGCCGCCAGGCCGCCGAACTCGCGGTGCTGATCACCGAACAGGGGCTCGGCGGCACGGCGGTGGATCTCGACGCGCGGCTGGCGCGGTTCCGGTCGGACCGATCGGAGCGGGCGCAGGCGGCGCGAGGGCTGGCGCGGCGCATTGCGGACGCGCTTCCCAAAACGGCGGCGGCCGATCAGCCCGTCACCGCCGGGCGGCTGTTGCTGCACGCCTTTCCGGACCGGATTGCCGCCCAGCGCGGCGCGCGCGGGCGCTATGTCATGGCCAATGGCCGGGGAGGCGAACTCGCCGACACGGACGCCCTGGCGCGCTCCGACATGCTCGTCGTCGCCGATCTCACCGGCCGCGCCGCGGCGCAACGCATTCTGTCTGCGGCCAGCGTCACCTGGGCCGAGATCGAGGAGGAACTGCCTGATGCGATCGTGACGGAGAGCCAGTGCGTCTTCGACACGGGATCGCGGCAGGTGCGCGCCCGCCGGGTGACGCGGCTCGGCGCGATCATTCTCGAAGAGCAGCCCTTGCCGCGGCCGAATGGAGAGGAGGCGGCCAGAGCGCTGGCCGAAGGCATCCGTAATCTCGGGCTCGACGCCCTGCCGTTTTCGAAAGCGGCGCGGCAGTTGCGCGAGCGCATCGGCTTTCTCCATCGCATGCTCGGCGAGCCCTGGCCGGATATGGGCGATGCGGCGCTGCTGGCCGGTCTCGAGACCTGGCTGATGCCCTTCGTGCTCGAGCCGCGCGGCGTCGATTCGATCGGAGCGGATGCGCTCCATGAGGGCCTGATGAGCCTCGTGCCGCATGAGGTCAGGCGCGAGCTCGACAAAGCGGCGCCGACCCATTTCGATTCGCCCGCCGGCAACCGCCACCCGATCGATTATTCGGGCGAGGAGCGCTGCTGACCATCCGGGTGCAGGAATTGTTCGGCCTGAAGAGCCATCCGGCCATCGGCAATGGCCGTATACCGCTCGTGTTGGAATTGACCTCGCCGGCGCACCGGCCGATACAGACGACGCGGGACCTGCCCGGTTTCTGGAAAGGCTCGTGGAAGGATGTGCGCGCCGATATGCGCGGGCGCTATCCCAAACATCCCTGGCCGGAGGATCCGGCGGAGGCGGCTCCGACCGCGCGGGCCAAGCCGCGCGGCACATGAGGCGCGAAAGGATTGAGAATGGCGATCGAGGCTTTTTCCCAAGGGGACGACAGCCGCAGGCTACGGCTGGAAACGCTGGTGCGGCTGCGCTGGCTGTCGGTGGTCGGACAGACGGCGGCGGTGCTGATCGTGGCGCTGGTGCTGCAATTCGCGCTGCCGCTGAAGACCTGCGCGGCGCTGATCGCGCTGCTGGCGGTGGTCAACGCCTTTCTGCAGCTGCGCTATCCCTCGACCCGGCGGCTGGCGCCGGAGCCGGCGCTGGCGCTGCTGGCCTTCGATCTCCTGCAACTCGCCGCTCTTCTTTATGTGACGGGCGGTCTATCCAATCCCTTTGCGCCGCTGATCTCGGTGCCGGTGATCATCTCGTCCGCCTCGCAACCGCTGCGCTACAGTCTCGCGCTGGTGGCGGTGGCGATCCTCTGCATCACCGCGCTCGCCTTCACGCCCTATCCGCTGCCCTGGTATCAGGGCGTCACCGTGCCGTTCGAGCCGCTGTTTCTCGCCGGCATGTGGTTCGCCATCGTGCTGACCACGTCATTTGCAGCCTTCTATTCCTATCGCGTGTCACTGGAGGCGAGCCAATTGTCGGAAGCGCTGGCCGCCACGGAACTGGTGCTGCAGCGGGAAATGCATCTTTCGGAGCTCGATGGACTGGCGGCGGCGGCGGCGCATGAACTCGGCACGCCGCTCGCAACCATCGCTCTGGTCGCCAAGGAGATGAGCCGCGAGATCGGCCCGGCGACCGTTTTCACGACGATGTGCATCTGTTGATCTCGCAGAGCGAGCGCTGCCGCGACATCATGCAGAGGCTGACCACGCTGTCCTCCGGCAGCGAGGAGCATATGCGCAACATGCCGCTGTCGTCGCTGATCGAAGAGGTGATCGCGCCGCATCGCGAATTCGGCATCGACATCAGGGTGATCGAGGAAAGCCCCCGCGCCGAGGAGCCGCTCGGCCGGCGCAATGCCGGCGTCGTCTACGGGCTCGGCAATCTCATAGAAAACGCGGTGGATTACGCGCGCTCGGAAGTGGTGGTGCGGGTCTATCACGACAGGGATTTCGTGCGGCTGTCGATCGAGGACAATGGCGAGGGTTTCGCGCCCGACATTCTCCAGCGCATCGGCGAGCCCTATGTCACCCGGCGCTCGCCGCACGCCAAGGCGGGAGGCCTCGGCCTCGGCCTGTTCATCGCCAAGACGCTGCTCGAGCGCTCCGGCGCCGAATTGACATTCGAGAATGCGCCGGGCGCCCGCATCACCGTGATCTGGAAGCGCGAATATATGGACCAGAAGGCGTGATTTGCGCCTGAGACCATTTGGCAAATCCCAAAGCGCATTATATTCGTAGACATAGTGCGCGACCGAGATTGAAAAAGGCAAGAACAATGGACGCAGCATCCAAAACGGCTTCACAGGACGTCATCGGCGCAGACGCCTCGCTCCTGATCGTGGAAGACGACGCGCCGTTTCTCAAGCGCCTGGCCCGCGCCATGGAAATGCGCGGCTTCAAGGTCGAAACCGCCGAAACCGTCACGGAAGGCATCGCCAAGGCCAAGGCGCGACCGCCGAAATACGCCGTGGTCGATCTGCGCCTGGCTGACGGCTCCGGGCTCGACGTGATCGAGACGATCCGCTCCAAGCGCGACGACAGCAACATGATCGTGCTGACCGGCTACGGCAATATCGCCACGGCTGTCACGGCGGTGAAGCTCGGGGCCGTCGATTACCTCGCCAAGCCTGCCGACGCCGACGAAGTCTATGCCGCGCTCACCCGCCGGGCGGGCGATAAGGTCGAGCTGCCGGAAAATCCGATGTCGGCCGATCGGGTCCGCTGGGAGCATATCCAGCGCGTCTATGAAATGTGCGAGCGCAACGTGTCGGAAACGGCGCGCCGACTCAACATGCATCGCCGCACCCTGCAGCGCATTCTCGCCAAGCGCGCGCCGAAATAACCGCGCCGCCGGGCGTCAGCTGAAATTGTCGCCGACGTCCTGCGGATCGGAAAGTCCCAGACGTTCCGCCGCCCATTCGGCCTGCATCAACCGGTGCGAGGCGATGCGGGCGATGGACAGGGTCATCGCCTTGCGCTGCGGCGGCGACAGCCGATGTTCGGGCGCCTCGCGCAGCATATGCGCGCCATAGGCGTCGGAGACGAAAAGACCGCAATCCTCCGGAAAGATCTCCGAGGGCACGTCCGGCAGGGTGGCGAAAAACAGCCTGTCGCAGAAGGCGCGATAGTCGCCCCATTTGCGGTCGACGCGGAAATCCTCGATCGACGATTTGATCTCGATGATCCAGACCTCGCCTTTTGGCGTCAGCGAAACGAGATCGGCGCGGCGTCCACTCGCCAATCCAAGCTCGGGCAAGGTCGAATGCCTCATATCGAGCAGCAAGCGCTGCATGCCGCGTCGAACCGACAGCGCGCGCTGAGACTGCCTCCCATCTCTGAGCGGATTGTCCCCATGTACGGATATGATCGACATCGGCATTTCCTCGTTCGCACAGCGCGGACTTTGATCCGCATTCTTCTAAATGTTGCAAAAAAACCATTCTTTCCCTCTTTGCCCGCGAGCGTAGGGGACAGGGGTTTGGGGCCGCTTGCAAAGCCGGGATTTATCGAAAATAACACGCCCATAGAGATGGTGGGCGTAACGCCATCCTCCCTCCGAGAACCGACACAAGAGACAAAGATGCGCTTTCGCACTGCGACTACGGCTTTTGGCATGCTCCTCGCCATGGGCCTTGCTTCCTGCACCACCACGTCCGAAACCAAGACGGCCGGAAATGCGCCCGCCACGGTCGAGACCGCGGAGATCTTCACCGATTCCTACGGCAAAACCACGGATTCAGGTTATGCCCTGCCGGCGATCCCGATCAACCGGGTCGACAAGAAGTTTCATCGCCAGGTGGTGAATTACGAAACCGACCGCAAGCGCGGCACCGTCATCGTCGACACCCGGAATCGCTTCCTCTACTATGTTCTGGGCAATGGCAAGGCGATGCGCTACGGCATCGGCGTCGGCAAGCAGGGGTTCTCCTGGAAGGGCGAAGCCTATGTGGCCTGGAAGCAGGAATGGCCGACCTGGCATCCGCCGGCCGAGATGGCCGAGCGCAAGCCGGAAGTCGCCAAATATGTCGAAAAGGGCATGGGCCCCGGTCTCACCAATCCGCTCGGCGCGCGCGCCATGTATCTGTTCAACGACGAAGGCCAGGACACGATGTTCCGCCTGCATGGAACGCCGGAATGGAGCTCCATCGGCACCGCCGCGTCGTCTGGCTGCATCCGCCTGATGAACCAGGACGTGATCGACCTTTATAACCGCGTCCGTCCCGGTAAGGGCACCCGCGTGGTGGTTCTATAGTCTGATATCGAGATCCATTGCCCACGATGGATCGCCGGCATTGAAAAAGCCGCGTCGGGAGACCGAGGCGGCTTTTTCGTTGTCGTGAGGATTTAGGCGCGGCTTACGCTGCGCTTCTCGCCTTCAGCTCCAACCGGCGGCGATGCAGCACCGGTTCGGTATAGCCGTTCGGCTGGGCGCGCCCCTGGAACACCAGGTCGAGCGCCGCCTGGAAGGCGATCGACCCGTCGAAATCGGCGGCCATCGGACGGTAGAGAGAATCGCCGGCGTTCTGGCCATCGACCACGGCTGCCATGCGCTTCATGGTTTCGGTCACCTGCGCTTCGGTGATGATGCCATGATGCAGCCAGTTGGCCATGTGCTGGGCGGAGATGCGCAGCGTGGCGCGGTCTTCCATCAGGCCGATATTGTTGATGTCGGGCACTTTCGAGCAGCCGACCCCTGATCGACCCAACGCACGACATAACCGAGAATGCCCTGGCAATTGTTGTCGATCTCGCGCTGGATTTCCTCGGCCGTCCAGTTGGGCCGAACCGCGACCGGCACGGAGAGAATATCCGACAGCTTCGCCTTGGGGCGTGACTTGAGATCCGACTGCACCCTGGCCACATCGACCTTGTGATAATGGGTGGCGTGCAGCGTCGCCGCTGTCGGCGAGGGAACCCAGGCGGTGTTGGCGCCGGCCTTGGGATGGGCGATCTTCTGCTCCAGCATCGCCGCCATCAGGTCCGGCATGGCCCACATGCCCTTGCCGATCTGGGCGCGGCCGGACAGGCCGCATTCGAGGCCGGTGTCGACATTCCAGTTCTCATAGGCCGCAATCCAGGCGGCCTGCTTCATGTCGCCCTTGCGGATCATCGGGCCGGCTTCCATCGAGGTGTGGATTTCGTCGCCCGTGCGATCGAGGAAGCCGGTATTGATGAAGACGACCCGCGAGCGGGCGGCGCGGATGCATTCCTTCAAATTCACCGTCGTGCGGCGTTCCTCGTCCATGATGCCCATCTTGATCGTGTTGGGCCGCATGCCGAGCGCCTGTTCGACACGGTCGAAAATCTTCACCGCGAAGGCGACTTCCGCCGGGCCATGCATCTTCGGCTTGACGACATACATCGAGCCCGCGGGCGAATTCATGCGGCGGCCATCAGGACCGATATCGTGCAGCGCGATCAGCGCGGTGATCAACGCATCCATGATTCCCTCGGGAACCTCATGGCCATCGCGGTCGAGAATGGCCGGATTGGTCATGAGGTGGCCGACATTGCGCACCAGCATCAGTGAGCGGCCGCGCACGCGCACCGGCTGCCCTTCATGACCGGCGAACTCCATATCCGGATTGAGCCGGCGTGTGAACGTCTTGCCGCCCTTGCTGACCTCTTCCGTCAGGTCGCCCTTCATCAAGCCGAGCCAGTTGCGATAGACGGTGACCTTGTCTTCGGAATCGACGGCGGCGACCGAATCCTCGCAGTCCATGATGGTGGTGATGGCCGATTCGAGCCTGACATCGGCGATATGGGCAGGATCGGAGACGCCGATCTGGCTCTGGCTGTCGATGACGATTTCGATCAACAGACCGTTGTGACGCAGCAGGATGCGC
This sequence comes from Rhizobium sp. G21, assembly GCF_014158035.1. GTDB lineage: Bacteria > Pseudomonadota > Alphaproteobacteria > Rhizobiales > Rhizobiaceae > Rhizobium_E. The sequence continues at coordinate 2,435,219 of NZ_JACFXW010000001.1, forward strand.
GGCTCGCCTGTCTTGCCCAGAGTGGAGCCGGCGAATTGCGCGGGATCCTTGAGCCCGGTGGCGCCGATGTCGTTTTCGACGAACAGACCGCCATCGGCAATGTTCAGCGAGGTCGCCATGCTCCAGCTGCCGCCTGCGAGCGGCACGGCGTCATCGAGAAAGGCCTTGGCCCAGGCGATGACCTGGGTCCCGCGCACCGGATTGTAACCCTTGCCCTTTTCCGCGCCGTCGGTTTCCGGGATGGCGTCGGTGCCGTAGAGCGCGTCATAGAGCGAGCCCCAACGGGCATTGGCGGCGTTCAGCGCGTAACGCGCATTCATCACCGGCACGACGAGCTGCGGGCCGGCGATCTCGGCGATCTCGGCGTCGACATGATCGGTATCGACCTGGAACGCCTCGCCTTCCGGCACGATATAGCCGATCTCGCGCAGGAAGCTTTCATAGGCGGCGAGATCGCTCGGCGCGCCGTTCTCGCGATGCCAGGCGTCGATCTTTTCCTGCATCTCGTCGCGCTTGGCGAGCAAGGCGCGATTTTCCGGCGCGAGGTCATGAACGACCGCGGCAAAGGCGGCAAAGAACGCGTCCACATCCACGCCGGTCCCCGGCGCCGCCTCGTTGCGGATGAAATCATGGAGGTCGGCGGCCATCTTCAGGCCGTGAATGTCGATCCGGTCGGTCATGCGCATGCTCCCGCGTCAAATACTGGCGACAACAGTGCTGTAAGCGCAGCCCAGCGTCAATCGGATCGGGCGAGACAGGATTGTTTCCGCTAGAGGAAACAATCTCAGGTGATTTTCGGCCGCCCCGACGCGGTGGCGATGAATCGCGCTTCCACGAGCTTCGGGCTGCCCTCGATCTCGGGCCGGTCGATCTCCTCGATCATCCGCACGACGGGCTCGTCGGCGCCGCTGTCGATGGCGGCCTGGATGGCGGCGGCGCGGGCCCGGTCGCGGGCGTAATCGAGCGTGGCGGCCTCATTCGTGCGCCGCTCGGTTTGGCCGCCGCCCGAGACCATGAACACGCCCTCCTCAGGCGCGGTCACCGTCACCTGCACCGTCTGGCTGATTTCACCGGCCACCGCGCCGATGGCGTTGGCGACGCCGGCGTCAGCGGGGATGACCGATTCGGCCGACAGCATCGCGGCGATATCCGGATAATAGACATGCGCCGAAGCGCCGAGACCGATCAGCGGACGGTCGAGACTGACGGCGAAGCGGACCACGCCGGGCTTGCGCTTGAGTGCCCGGTCTATGGCGGCTGATTGTGTGGGATCGACGCCGTCAACGCCGTCTTCGCTGAGCGCTGCGGCGAGAATCACATCGGAAGACTGCCGCGTCATGCGGTCGGCGATCAGTTCGGCGAAGGCTTCTGCTGACTCGGCGATCGGCTTGCCGGCGCCGGTGCGGGCGCGGGCGCCGAGTTCGAGACCGAGACGCGCCGCGTCCGCATCCCACTGGCCCTGGCGGCCCAGCACATGCATGGCGTCGGACGGCGTGACGCCGGAGATATGTACGAGGCCGCGGCTGACCAGCCGGTCGAGCGAGGCGCGCTGCATGGAAGACATGAGCAGATCGTTGAGCGCCTGCGGCTTTTCGGTGATTCGTTCATAGAGCGCGGCGTCGGCAGCCGACAAGCCGCTGGCGAATCGATCCGGCAGGCCGGAGCGCAGCGCGAAACGCCCGTCATGCCGGCCGGCATGGGTGGCTTTCAGCTGGCGATCGAGCATCTCCTTGATTTCGGGACCATGCAGATGCGCCGCCAGGCTGAGCGGCACGATGCGGCGCGGCCCGAGCGTCAGGGCGCCCTCGAGGCCGCGGGTCGAAACATGCACTTCCGAATCGCCGCCGAGGCCATAGGTGCGCATCGCCACCGCCTGCACCATGGTGCGATAGCCGCCGACCACGGCGCCGTCGCCGTCGAGACGCGGCTTGCCCTTGTCGAGAATGGCGACATCGGTGGTGGTGCCGCCGATATCGGAGACGACGGCGTCATCGAGTCCCGTGAGGAATCGCGCGCCGACCAGACTGGCGGCAGGACCGGACAGAATGGTCTCGATCGGCCTCAGCCGCGCTTCGGCCGCAGAAATCAGCGCGCCGTCGCCGCGCACCACCATCAAGGGAGCCTCGACGCCACGCGCTTTCAAGAAATCTTCCGAGGAGCCGATCAGCCGGTCGATCATCGACACCAGCCGGGCGTTCAGAAGCGTCGTCAGCGCCCGGCGCGGTCCGCCGAGCTTGGAGGAGAGTTCATGGCTGCAGGTGACCGGCAGATGGGTGTGATCGCGCAGGAAATCGCGGACGCGGATTTCATGCGCCGGATTCCGGACCGCGAAGTAGCCGGCCACCGCAAAGGCGGTGACGCTCGAACCCAGCGTCTCGATCGCCTTTTCGAGCGCGCTCATGTCGAGCGGCGTCTCATGGCCATGGACATTATGGCCGCCGGGCAGGAAGAGGACGGGATCGGTCCCCAGCGCCGCCTTGAGCCCGTCGCGCTCAAGATCTTCAGGGCCGAAGCCGATCATGATCAGGCCGACGCGCCCGCCCTGCCCCTCGACCAGCGCATTGGTGGCGAGCGTGGTCGAGAGCGAGGCGAGACGGATCGAGGCGATGTCAACGCCGGTATCGGCCAGCACGCGATCGACCGCGCCGCGAATGCCCTCGGCCAGATCGTGCCGCGTCGTCAGCGCCTTGGCGCGGGCCTTCACGCCCTCGGCGGGGCTGAAGATGACCGCGTCCGTGTATGTGCCGCCGGTGTCGATGCCGAGAAGAAATTGCGAGGTCACGCCGTTACATCCCCATAAGCAGGCGAAGGTCGCCTGAAGCCGAGTTGCGCCGAGCCTTCGATTATGGGATTTCATCCGTCAACGAAAGGTCAGGCTGCGGCAGATCCGCGGTGAATTTGAGCAAAATCAAGCGAGATAAGGTCATGCGCCCTTCCCTTTTCCGTCTCACGCTGCTCGCGACGTGTCTCTCCGCCGCCGCATCTTCCTACGCGCAGGATCAGAGCGAGGACGAATTCGCGCCGAAACTGCCCGAGCGCAGCATCTATGAAGCCATGCTCGACGCCAACAAGCCGAGCGGCTGGGTGCAGTTCCGCAATTTCGCCGGCGGCCAGTATCTCTATTTCACCATGCTGCAGGTGATGCGCTGCCGGCTGTCGGAGGTGCGCTATTCGATCAATTCCACCGCGCTCGACCGGCGCTTTCCGCTCGGCCCCTGCGATCCGCAGCAGCCATTCAACGTGCCAGACGATCCCGACAACAAATATGTCTATCTCAAGCTCCAAGCAGGCAAGGCTCAGACGGTGACGGTGCAGGCGGTCTGGGACGACGGCGCGGGCAGCGAGATCGTCACCTATCGTCCTTGCGACAATGTCGGCGAAAGCGCCTGCGCCCGCATCAAGGCCATCGACCGTCCGGAGGTCAGACCGGACGCGCCGAAACCCGCATCGCAATCCCGTTGAGCGGCTGGGTGGTCAGACGCTGGACCGGCCAGGGTCTTTCGCCGGCTAACACATCGAAGCGGAATCGTTTCATCAGCACGGCCAGCGCAATCACCGCCTCCTGCAGCGCGAATGTTGCGCCGATGCAGACGCGCGGCCCCGCCCCGAACGGCAGATACTGGAATCGTCCGATCCGATCGCGATGTTCGGGCAGGAAGCGCTCGGGCATGAAATGCCGGGGCTTGTCCCAGTAGAGGACGTGTCGATGCAGCGTCCAGGGCATGATCAGCACCGACGTGCCCTTGGGCAGCTTGATTGTGCGGCCGTTTTCATCCGTCCACTGGTCGTCTTGGATGGGCGCCCGGTTGATCGAGGGGCGCCGGCGGATAGAGCCGCAAGGCCTCCTCGAAAGCGGCGCGGACATGCGGCATCGCCTCCAGCCAATCGACGGGATCGCGGCCCTCGGCCATGACGTGGTCGATTTCCTCCTCCATCAACAGGCGGAAATGCGGGCTTTCCGACACGCAATAGAGCGTCCAGGCCAGCGCCCGCGCCGTGGTTTCGTGGCCAGCGCCGATGAAGGTGAGGATATTGTCCTCGATCTCGTCGCGCGTCAGTCCCTCCGGGCCTTCGAGCCGCAACAGCAATGTCAGGAAGTCGTCGGGCACGCCTTCGGGTTCGGTCGTCATCCGGGCGCGGCGGGCGTCCATCGTGTCGGAGACGATCTTGCGGAAGGCCGACAGCGCCCGCTTGCCCGGGATGCGGGTGATGCGCGGGATCCAGGCCGGGGCCTGCAACAGGTCGAGCGGATCGATGCGGCCCATATTGTGCAGCAGCGAATCGACACGATCGGCGAAACCCTCGGTCCCCGTGGCGATTTCGCCTGAAAACAGCGTGTCGGCGAGAATTTCATAAGTGAGTTCCGTCATGCCGACGGCGATGTTGACCGGCTCGCCCGTCCGGGCCGCCGCATCGTAGCGTTCCGCAAAGCCTTCGGAGATCCTGAACATCTTGCCGGCGAAGCCGCGCGCGTGGCGGGGCGTGAAGACCTGGGCCATGGCCTTGCGCGAGCGCTTCCAAACCTGCCCCTCGGCGGTCAGCAGCCCGTCGCGCAGGATCGGCCTGAGAACCAGCTGCCGGATCGGCTGCATGGCGTAATTGGCGGCGTTGTCGACCAGCACATGGCGGATCAGGCCGGGGTGATTGGCGATGGTGGTCAGCCGACCGAAGAACTTCACTTGGATGTAAGGCAGCGAATAGCTCGGAGCGCCCCAGAGCTCGAGCGGATTGCGGAACATCACCTTGATGATGTCGAGCCGCGAGGGCGGCACGGTGCGCGGGATCGGGGCCGGCGGCTCGAAGGGTTCGGGGCGGATGTCCATGATCGTCTCCTCGCCCCCGCCGCTTTATCGTCAGAGAAGGCTTTCGAGTTCCGCCAGCTTGTCGTTGACCAGCCAGCCGTAATAATTTTCTTCCGGCAGTATCGGCGCAACGCCCTCGCCGCGCGAGCGGTTCCTGGCGGCGAGCCTTGCAGCGCGCTGATCGGAATTGCCCACATTATACAGCGTCGCGGTCACCCCTGGATTTTTGGAAATGTCCATTTTTGCAATCCGCCGGTAGTCGTCGATCGACATGCGGATCGAGGCGGCCATATAGGCGAGCGATTTGTCGGGATCCATGATCGCTTCATAGACGGCGTTGGCGTCGTTTTCATCGAGCCTGGGGTAGCCAGATTTCTCGTGGACCATATCGGACAATTCGAGCGCGGTCAGCGGATTGATCTGGCCGAGACCGAAAGTCTGGCCGGCATAGAAGGGCTGGAAAAACACCGCCGAGAAACGATTATTGGGAAAATCCACGCCGTCCACGGTATTGCCGCGGAACGTCTTGTCCCAGATCCGCTCGCGGCACGTCCAGAGATCGTAGGACCCATTCTCGCCAGCGCAGGCCGAGAATTCGGCGCGCGTCACGAAATCCGAGACCTTGATGCCGTCATAGGCGAATCGGAAGGAATTGCCGGCATAAGCCGCCGCCTTGACGTAATAGGACTGCAGCCGATCATAGGCGTCGACATTGTACGTATGCTCGCCGACGATCGCGCCGACCATATGGATCGGGTCGATCCGATAGTCCCGCGCCGTCGCCTTGATCTTGTCCATCAGTTTGCGATCATTGGCCAGGAGATCGCGCACCTTGTCATATTTGTCGTCGAAGGTGGTCCGGCCGGCCTTGGTGCGGCGCTTGGAGGCGCCGGGAATGTCGGGCTGCTCGGCATTGCGGTTGCCCTTGGGCACCAGCGTCACGCCATCGGCGTGAGCAGAGACGGCGAAGGAAAAGCCGAGGCGTGGTCAGGGAGAGCAGCAACAGGCGCAAGGTCGGGATCCGCAGGGTGTATGATTGAAATGTCACATGCGGATGGCCTGCAATCGTGTCAAAATCAAGTGCCGGGCGCGAGGCCCGGCTCCGATTTCTCCCAAGCCCTTGCCAGGCTTCAGAGAATATAGCGTGACAGATCGGCGTTCTCGGCAAGCTGGCCCACATGCTTCTGCACATAGGCCGAATCCACCGTGAGTTCGCGATTCGGCTGGTCCGGCGCCTCGAAGGACAATTCGTCGAGCACCCGCTCCATCACCGTCTGCAAACGCCGGGCGCCGATATTCTCGACCGTAGAGTTGAGCCGGACGGCCACATCCGCCAGCGCGTCGATGGCGTCTTCGGTGAAGGCGAGCTTCACCTCTTCCGTCCCCATCAGCGCGATATATTGGCGGATGAGGCTGGCCTCCGTTTCCGTCAGGATCCGGCGGAAGTCCTCCTTGGTCAGCGCCTTGAGTTCGACGCGGATCGGCAGACGGCCCTGAAGCTCCGGCAGCAGGTCCGAGGGCTTCGAGACATGGAAGGCGCCCGAGGCGATGAACAGCACGTGATCGGTCTTCACCGGTCCGTATTTTGTCGCCACCGTCGTGCCTTCGACCAGCGGCAGGAGATCGCGCTGCACGCCTTCGCGCGAGACGCCCGCTCCGACGCCGCCGTCTCGGGCGGCGATCTTGTCGATTTCGTCGAGGAAAACGATGCCGTCGTTCTCGACCGCCTTCACCGCTTCCCGCGCGATCTGGTCATTGTCGAGCAGCTTGTCGGATTCGTCGGCGACCAGCAGATCATAGGAGTCCTTGACCGTCGTCTTAACCTTCTTGGAGCGGCCGCCCATCGCCTTGCCGAGAATATCGGACAGGTTGAACACGCCGACATTGGCGCCCGGCATGCCCGGCATTTCGAGCGTCGGGCCGGAAGAGGAGGCGTCGGCCACCTCGACCTCGATTTCCTTGTCGTCGAGTTCGTTGTTGCGCAGCTTCTTGCGGAAGGAATCGCGCGTCGCCGGCGAGGCGGTCGCGCCCACCAGCGCATCGAGAACCCGTTCTTCGGCGTTTTGATGAGCCTTGGCCTTGACCTCGGCGCGCTTCTTTTCGCGCACCAGGCCAATGCCGACCTCGACGAGATCGCGGATGATCTGTTCGACGTCGCGGCCGACATAGCCGACTTCGGTGAATTTGGTTGCTTCGACCTTGATGAAGGGCGCGCCGGCGAGTTTCGCGAGACGACGGGATATCTCCGTCTTGCCGACGCCGGTCGGGCCGATCATCAGGATGTTCTTGGGCATGACTTCGTCGCGCAGGTCATCCGAAAGCTGCTGGCGGCGCCAGCGATTGCGCAACGCGATGGCGACTGCGCGCTTGGCCTCTTTCTGGCCGATGATGTAGCGGTCCAGTTCGGAGACGATTTCCCTGGGGGTGAATGTCGTCATTGTCTTTCCGTTTCCTGTTGGGCGTCGAGATGCATCAGAAGCACGACGCCATATTCGGTGTCTCTCTGGTCGAGCCGCTGAAACCCGGCCTTCTCATACATTTTGATCGCGGCGGCGTTTTCGGCGTCGGGATCGGCGATGATCCGGCGCGCGCCTTCGGTGAACAGCATCTGGCAGAAGGCCCGCGTCATCGCCGTGCCATGGCCGAGGCCGGTGAGTTCCGCGACCCCGATGAACTGATCGATCCCCAGAGTTCCGGCCGGCTGGTCGGCATATGGGTGGCCGTAATCCTCATGCGGATCGTAAGCCTGGAAGTAACCTGCCGGACGTCCGAGAAATTCTCCGATAAAGGGCTTCACCAGCCCGAGATCGAGAATTTCGGAGATTTCCTCCAGCGCCGTCGCCGCCTCGCCCCACCACTGGCTCACATGCGGAGCGATGAGCCAGCCGCCGACCAATGCGAGATCGGCGCGCTCCATGGGACGAAAGCGATATACCTTGTCAGGCGGCTTCAAGGGTTTCGACCACGATATTGTGGTTGGTGTAGACGCAGATGTCGCCGGCGATGGTCATGGCGCGGCGGGCGACCTCTTCGGCCGAATGCTCGCTATCCATCAGCGCGCGGGCCGCCGCATAGGCGTAGTTGCCGCCCGAGCCGATGGCCATGGTCCCATGTTCCGGCTCCAGCACGTCGCCCTGGCCCGTGACGGCGAGCGTGATCGATTTGTCGGCGACCAGCATCATCGCTTCCAGCCGGCGCAGATATTTGTCGGTGCGCCAATCCTTGGCGAGTTCGACGCAGGCGCGCATCAGCTGGCCCGGATATTGTTCGAGCTTGGCTTCCAGCCGCTCGAGCAGGGTGAAGGCGTCGGCGGTGGCGCCGGCGAAGCCCGCGATCACCTCGCCCTTGGCGAGGCGGCGCACCTTGCGGGCGTTGCTCTTCATCACGGTCTGGCCCAGCGAGACCTGGCCGTCGCCCGCCATGACCACCTGGCCGCCCTTGCGGACGGTGATGATGGTGGTGGCGTGCATGGACTGATAGGGATTGTCTTCACGCATAACTGTCTCTTGTTTTTGTTCTCTCCGACGCGAATTTGCGCCGTCTGTCCGGCTTTATGTAATCGAGGGCCTTCGAAATACAATCCCGACGGGTCGGCCGCTCTCCAAGGCTGATATCGGCTGGATTCTTGCCCGGCGGACTGTTATGGAGCCGGCAAGGCAAACGGGTGGCGGCGAGTAGAACCATGTCCCAGCAGGAATCGAAACGTATCGGCAGCGTGTCGCGCAAGACCAACGAGACCTCGGTCTCCGTTTCGGTCGATCTCGACGGAACCGGCGCCAACACGATTTCCACCGGCGTCGGCTTCTTCGACCATATGCTCGACCAGCTGTCGCGCCATTCGCTGATCGACATGGAGATCGAGACCAAGGGAGACCTGCATGTGGACGACCATCATGCGGTCGAGGACACCGGCATCGCCATCGGGCTTGCGATTTCCAAGGCGCTGGGCGACCGCCGCGGCATCACCCGTTACGCGTCGCTCGATCTCGCCATGGACGAGACGATGACGAAAGCCGCCATCGACGTGTCGGGCCGTCCCTTCCTGGTCTGGAACGTCGCCTTCAGCGCGCCGAAGATCGGGACCTTCGACACCGAACTGGTGCGGGAATTCTTCCAGGCGCTGGCCATGAATGCCGGGATTACCCTGCATATCCAGAATATCTACGGCGCCAACAACCATCATATCGCCGAGACCTGCTTCAAATCCGTCGCCCGCACGCTCCGGACGGCGCTCGAAATCGACCCGCGTCAGGCGGGCCGCATTCCCTCCACCAAGGGCGCTCTCTGAGGTTCCATGGCCAGTTTCTACGCCTTGACGCCGAAAAACTGCCGAGACCCGGCCGTGGAGACGCTGTTCATCCGCGACGGTTTTTCCTGGGCCGCCTTTCTTCTGCCCCTGCCCTGGATGCTCTATCGCCGGCTCTGGCTGATCGCCGCTTTGTCCGTCGCAGCGCTTTTTGCAGCGGGACTGGTGGCGGAGGGGTTCGAGCTGGAGGGGCTTTCGGTGGCGTTCGGGCTGATCCTGTCGCTGTGGACGGGTTTCGAGGGCGGCCATCTCCGCGCCATGCATCTGGAAAAAGAGGCTGGCGGATCGAGGACGTGATCAACGCGCCGGATCTGGACACGGCCGAAGCCATCTATTTCGAGGCCCGCGCCGACAAGACGCCGGCACAGCCTTCGCCTCGTCCCACGATGCCGACAGCGACGTCCGACGCGCCGAGACCCAGCGTGGCGCTCGGCCTCATCGAACCCTATGGAGGACGCTGATGCGCGTCGCGATCATCGACTACGGTTCCGGAAATCTGCGTTCGGCAGTCAAGGCCTTCGAACGCGCTTCACGTGAAACAGGCATAGACGCCGAGATCGAACTCACCGACCAGGCCGACCGCGTCGCCAGCGCCGACCGCATCGTGCTGCCGGGCGTCGGCGCTTACGCCGACTGCCGCCGCGGTCTGGACGCGGTGCCCGGCATGGTCGACGCCCTTAGGGACAGCGTGGAAAACAAGGGCAAGCCCTTTCTCGGCGTCTGCGTCGGCATGCAGCTGATGTCGTCGCGCGGGCTGGAAAAGACCGTCACCGAAGGCCTCGGCTGGATCAAGGGCAATGTCACGCTGATGACGCCTTCCGATCCCGCTCTCAAGATCCCGCAGATCGGCTGGAACACGCTGACGCTGCATCGCGAGCATGCGTTGTTCGACGGCATCCCCACCGGCGAGGACGGGCTGCACGCCTATTTCGTCCATTCCTATCATCTGGCGGCCGAACGCGCCGACGATGTCGTGTCGACCACCGATTACGGTGGCCCCATGACAGCCTTCGTCGCCCGCGACAACATGGCCGGGGCGCAGTTCCATCCGGAAAAGAGCCAGACACTCGGCCTGCGCCTGATCGAAAACTTTTTGAGCTGGAACCCCTGACATGATTCTTTTCCCGGCTATCGATCTCAAGGACGGTCAATGCGTGCGCCTGAAGCTCGGCGACATGAAGCAGGCCACCGTCTATAATCCCGACCCGGCCGCCCAGGCCCGCGCCTTCGAAGACCAGGGCTTCGAATGGCTGCATGTGGTCGATCTCAACGGCGCCTTCGCCGGCGAAAGCGTCAATGGCGCAGCCGTCGAGGCGATCCTGAAGGCGACGAAGAACCCGGTGCAGCTCGGCGGCGGCATCCGCACGCTCGATCATATCGAGGCCTGGCTGACCAAAGGTCTCTCCCGCGTCATCCTCGGCACCATCGCCGTTCGCGATCCGGCGCTGGTCAAGGAAGCCTGCCGGCTCTTTCCCGGCAAGGTCGCCGTCGGCATCGACGCCAAGGGCGGCAAGGTCGCCGTCGAAGGCTGGGCCGAGGCGTCCGAACTCGGCGTGATCGAACTGGCCCAGCGCTTCGAAGGCGCGGGCGTGGCGGCGATCATCTATACCGACATCGACCGCGACGGCATTCTCGCCGGCATCAACTGGGCTTCGACGCTGGAACTGGCCCGCGCCGTGTCGATCCCCGTGATCGCCTCCGGCGGATTGGCCTCGCTCGACGACGTCAGGCGGCTCGCCGAACCGGACGCCGCCATTCTCGAAGGCGCGATCTCGGGCCGGGCGCTCTATGACGGACGGATCGATCCGGCGGCGGCGCTGGCCATTCTCAAGGGCGCATGAGCCACTACAAAAAGGCAACGAAACGAATCACTTGCGCGCTATCCGCTACACCGCTGATTCAACACTGGATTTTCTTAGGACAATCGTTATATTAAGACAAATGGATTGGGGGTTCCCGGTCGGCGTCTGGCCTCGGCATTGTCCGGGGCCTTTCGCTTTTATAGCTCGGACAACACGCCGCTCCTGAAGCGCCTTATGTCTTTGTGCTTATGGATTTTATCCCTGATTGTATCAAATGAGCGGTTTTGCCGACCGGGATGCAAATAGTGCATTCCAATTGGTCTTGCGGTAAGATCCGCCAATTGCATCCCCGTCGAATTCGATTTCTTATCGGCGAATCTTATGTGAAAACCGGGCAGCGCTTCCCGGAAAACATTCTCTCCGTCAGCAATTCTCCTGAACTCGAGCTCGAGATCACGATCCTCCTTTGAGCCCCGACGCTCGAATACGAAGTGATAGCTTTTCTGCGAGATCTTCTTTGACTTCAAATGCCGGTAAATCTCTTCGAGGCAATAACGGAGTGCGATCACATACGGATTGTCGGGAAAGAAATCAGCGCTGAACTTATCCTTGTCGATAGTGACGCTGAAAATTTTGAATTGCGCGGCGCGAATGACTTCCGTCAGATCCGTCAGGAAGCGCTCTCTCGCCGCCATGTCCGCCAGGAAGGTGAAATCACCGGTTTGCTTACGAATTTCCCGCTCGTGCAAAACGACCATATCCTGCCCAAAATACCGGAACTTCAACTGCTGGAAGGCGGGCACAACCTTTTACAATAGTCCGAAATTCTAAAACCACATATGGACAGCACGAAAACTGGAAAACCGCGATCAACCGTCGTCAGCGAGTGATCGCCGCTTTCGTCTGCATAAAAAATATACTCGCCATTTTCCATTCGAGTGCGTATGAACCCCTCAGTTGGGTTAATTCTATGAGGATTTAGGGTGACTCTCAAGGCTCGCGTCATTCCCTGTCTCGACGTGAAAGACGGTCGCGTCGTCAAAGGCGTGTCCTTCGTCGACCTCATCGACGCCGGCGATCCCGTGGAGGCGGCGATCGCCTATGACGCGGCGGGCGCCGACGAACTCTGCTTTCTCGACATCACCGCTTCTTCCGACAATCGCGACACGATCTTCGACGTGGTGGCGCGCACCGCCGATCACTGCTTCATGCCGGTGACGGTGGGCGGCGGCGTCCGCGCGCTGGCCGACATTCGCAAGCTGCTGCTCTGCGGCGCCGACAAGGTGTCGATCAATTCGGCGGCGGTGAAGACGCCCGATTTCGTCGCCGAGGCCGCCGACAAATTCGGCGACCAGTGCATCGTCGTCTCGCTCGACTGCAAGAAAGTCTCGGGCGACGGCGAAGAGGATCGCTGGGAGATCTTCACCCATGGCGGCCGGAATTCTACGGGGATAGACGCGCTGGAATTCGCCCAAGCGATGGTCAAGCGCGGCGCGGGCGAATTGCTGGTGACCTCGATGGACCAGGACGGCCGCAAATCCGGCTACGACATCGCGTTGACCCGCGCCATCGCGGATTCCGTGTATGTGCCGGTGATCGCCTCGGGCGGGGTCGGCACGCTGGACCATCTGGTCGAAGGGGTGCGCGACGGGCACGCCACCGCCGTGCTGGCCGCCTCGATCTTTCATTTCGGCACTTACACCGTCGGCCAAGCCAAGCGTTACATGGCGGAATGCGGCGTGCCGATGCGGCTCGATCGCGCCTGACGGGAGACGCATGAATGAGTGATTTCACCCTGTCGGATCTCGAGGCCATCGTGGCGCGCCGCGCCCTTGTAGCCCCCGAAGAATCCTGGACCGCCAAGCTCGTTGCCGCCGGCCAGACCAAGGCCGCCAAGAAGCTCGGCGAAGAAGCGGTGGAAGCCGTGATCGCCGCGATCTCGGGGACGCGAAAAACCTCACCGACGAGGCCGCCGATCTGCTGTACCATCTGCTGGTGGTGCTGAAGATCGCCGATATCCCGCTTTCGGAAGTCATGGCGGTGCTCGAGGCCCGCACCGCCCAATCTGGACTAACTGAAAAAGCGAGCCGGCCCGCATGAGCCCGGCGGAAAAGCAGGCGCTCGCCGCGCTCGACCACATGGCGGACGATTCCTTTTCGCCCTATCGTTTCTTCACCGCCGAGGAGTGGTCGCGCTTCCGCGCCGCGACACCGCTGACGCTGACCGAAGACGAAGTGGCGCGGCTGCGATCGCTCAACGACCCGATCGATCTCGACGAAGTCCGGCGGATCTATCTGTCGCTGTCGCGGCTTTTGTCGGCGCATGTCGAATCCTCGCAGATGCTGTTTGCGCAGCGCAAGCGCTTCCTCAATCTGGCCGGCGACCAGAAGACGCCGTTCATCATCGGCGTCGCGGGTTCGGTGGCGGTGGGCAAATCCACCACCGCCCGCATTCTGAAAGAGCTGCTGTCGCGCTGGCCGTCGAGCCCCAAGGTCGATCTCGTGACCACCGACGGCTTTCTTCATCCCAATGCGCGGCTCCAGAAGGACAACCTCATGGAGCGCAAGGGGTTTCCGGAAAGCTACGACATGCCGGCGCTACTGAAGTTCCTGTCGGCGATCAAGGCGGGCATGAGCCATGTGCCGGCGCCGCTCTATTCGCATCTGACCTATGACGTGCTGCCCGACCAGAATCAGGACGTCGACCGGCCCGACATCCTGATCTTCGAGGGCATCAATGTGCTGCAATCGCGCGACCTGCCCGCCGACGGGCGGATCGTGCCGATGGTGTCGGATTTCTTCGACTTCTCGATTTATATCGACGCCCAGGAAGACCTGATCCATCGCTGGTATGTGAACCGCTTCATGCGGCTGCGCGAGACCGCGTTCCGCAATCCGGAATCCTTCTTCCATCGTTATGCGACGATCTCGGAAGAAGCGGCGCTGGAGATCGCCGAGGGCCTGTGGGCCAATATCAATCTCAAGAACCTGCGCCAGAATATCCTGCCGACCCGGCCGCGCGCCGATCTCATCCTGCAGAAGGGCGAGAACCATCTGGTCGAGAAAGTGTCACTGCGCCGGCTTTGAGCCGGCCGCCGCTGAAATCGCCCCGCTTGACCGCCAGCAGAGCGTAAAGCGCGAGCCCAGCGGGGACGAGGACGCCGACGCCGATCCCCTGGAAATTCGGCAGATGGGCGAAATAGGGATAGAGCCACAGCAGGCAGAAGACATATCTGTTCGGCGCGCGCGCGGACAGGAACAGCACGACCACGGCCACGCTGAACGGCACAGCGTCATAGGTGTAGCCATAGGGCGTGGCGGCGAGCGCCAGAAGCGCCGTCAGCACCGCCTTGATCCGCAGATCCACCTCCGGCCTCCGCCAGAGCCAGGCGACCGCGCCGACGGCGATCAGCGAAAACAGCCCCTGATAGGCGTAGGACGCCGCCACGCCCAGGCCGATGGAGCGGCCAAGAATGAAGAACGTCATGGCGTTGGCGTGGTAGAGCTGCGGATAAGGCGCTTCGAGAATCCGCGCCATCAGCGGCGAGGTGACGGTGACGAAGCCGGTCCAGACCTGAACGCCGAAGACGAGGCCGGTGGCGGCGACGAGGGCAATTGCGGTCGCCGCGGCCGTGAGGAAAGCGCGCCAGTTGCCGGTTGCCAAATAGACGACCGGGATGAGCAGGCCGAGATGCGGCTTGATGGTCAGAAGACCGGCGAGCAGGCCCGAGAGAACGGGCGCCCTGGCCGAGGTCAGGAGAGAGCCGAGCAGCAGCGCCGCCGTCAGGCTGCCGTTCTGGCCGAAAATGGCGCTGGCGACCACGGCGGGCGACGTCAGGATGGCGACGAGAGCCAGGCGGGGCAGACGAAGCGGTTTGAGCGCCAGACCCAAAGCTGCGATCGTGCCGAAGGTCCAGACGGCATAGGCGACCGGCAACGGCAGCAAGCTCAGCGGCAGCCCGAGCCAGAGAATCGACGGCGGATAACTCCATTCCTGATTTGGGAGAAGCGGGCTGAACATGGCGCGGAGCCCGGCGCGATAGGCTTCGATATCGAACAGCCAGTCGACATGGCCTTGCCGGGCCATCTGCGAGCCCGCCCAGAGATTGGTGAAGTCCCAATAGGGCAGCCTATCCGAGAGAATGGAAAAGCCCTTCTCGTCGAATTGCCAGAGTTCGATCTGATAACGAAGGGCGATCACGAGGCTTGCGGCGACGCAGAGCATCGCAAACCGCAGTTCGTCCCGCCCTCGGCGCCGCCAGTCCAGGCCCCCGACACGCTATCCGCCATTGCCCTCACCCCGCCATGGCGTCACGCGCCGCAAGGTGAGATTGATACGGCCTTCCCGTTTCAGAAGCGTTGACGTGCCGCGATAGAGGCGGTCGACGCCGTGAAAGGCCAGCCGGCTTTCGCCGCCGATCAGCACGAGGTCGCCGCTGTCGAGCCGGAAAGAGACGGTGCGATCCTCACGCCGGAGACCGCCGACCCGGAACAGACAGGCGTCGCCCAGCGAGATCGACAGGACCGGGGCCGCGAGATCCTGCTCATCGCGATCCTGATGCAGGCCCATCTTGGCGTCAGGCCCGTAGTAATTGACGAGGCAGGCTTCGGGCGGACCTTCAAAGCCCGACATCTCCCGCCAGAGATCGAGCAGCCTATCCGGAATGGCGGGCCAGGGACGTCCGGTGATCGGATGGACAGGCTGGTAGCGATAGCCGCGCTCCTTGTCGGTGACCCAGCCGAGGGGACCGCAATTGGTCATGCGCACGCTCATGGGCTTGCCGGTGCGCGGCATTTCGGGAGTGAACAGAGGGGCGTCGGCGACGACCAGCCTGATCGCCTCGACGAGGTCTTCCTGCGCGCTTCGGGACAGACGGGAATATGGCGAATGCCTTTGGGCAGAACGAGCATCAGAATCACTCTCCTTGCAGCGATGATACGCGGCTTCGACGCCTGGAGGCCATAAGACGCGCCAAATCGCTCCGCCGCGTTATGCCGCCCGGAGTTCCGCATCATTCTCTCGCTTCGCCCATAAGGGCTCGGCCGGGGCGCGAAGAACGCCTCGTTTAATTTAGTTTTAATATGACGCTCATCGCGCCCCGCATTCGGCGGTTTGTGCCTCGAACTTGACGCTCGTCGCCGCAGGTCGAGCCTGCGGGTAATCCGCCTCTAAAGCGGGCCTTACTGTAACGTCCCTTGCGAGACGCCACCCTGGGGGACGCTTTCACGCCAAGTCCCCAGTCTTCGGGGGTCGTCGTTTCTCGAAACCCCGGAGAAAGAGGGTTCACGTCGTCCCCCTTTCCCCAGCGCCGGCCCCATCTCGCCGCGACGCCTCGCAGTGTAGCCGATGACAGGACGAGATAAGGATAAGGGCGTGGGATGGTGGGGGATGAAAATATTTTCGGGAGGAGGATTTTTTGAGGAAGGCCCTCCCCCACCCCTCCCACAAGGGGAGGGGCTTAACTCAGGGCTGCCGCCGGCGCGCCACAGGTCAGCGCTGCGGACGAGAGGTCGCTTGGGTTTTGGAGGGTGAGGCAGCTTAAGCCCCTCCCCCTTGTGGGGAGGGGTTGGGGAGGGGTTTCCCCCTCTCCGCCGTCATCCTCGGCCTTATGCCGAGGATCTAAGCCTTTAGTAATATCAATACGTTGCAGATGCTCGGACAAGCCCGAGCATGACGGCGGAGAGGTCTTTTGCTGCTGAACATTGCCGACGCGTCTTCTTTATATGCGCCGCACAATGCCGCCGTATTTCCTCGTATGATGGAATTATGACAGATCGCATCGCCAAAATTCTCGCCTGGTCCGCGCTGGCCGTCATCATTTTCGTCACCGTGTCGCCGATCGGGCTCAGGCCGCAGGATTTCGGGCCGGTGAATTTCGATCGCGGTCTGGCTTTCGCAGGATTGAGCGCGCTGTTCGTGCTCGCCTATCCCAAGGCATGGGCGACGACGCTCGCGGTGCTGGTGGTTGCGGCCTTCGGGATCGAAGCATTGCAGGAGCTCTCACCCAGCCGGCATGCGCGGATCGACGATGCGCTGGTGAAAGCCGCAGGCGCAGTGATCGGCGCGCCGATCGGTTATGCGACGGCCTGGATGACGCAGCGCGTACGCCGCGCGCGGGCGTGACGGGCGTCAATCGGACTCGATCTTGCCCCTGCCCTTCTTGATCTCCGAGCGACCCGACTTGGCTTTCAGGCGGCGTTCGATCGAGCCTTTGGTGGGCCGCGTCTTGCGGCGCGGCGGCGGCGGGGGCTGGTTGGCTTCCAGAATGAGCGCCTTCAGCCGTTCCCGCGCTTCTTCGCGATTGCGGTCCTGCGAGCGATAGGCGTCGACGAAGAGGACGACGTCACCGTCCTTGGTGAGCTTGCGGCCGAAGACGCGACGGGCATTGGCCTTGACGCGCTCGGGGAGCGACGGCGAGTTCATGAGGTTGAGGCGCAGTTCGACGGCGGTGGCGACCTTGTTGACATTCTGCCCGCCCGGGCCCGAGGCCAGGACGAAACTCTCCGTCAGTTCCCAGCCGGCGATCACGATCCGGTCATCGATGTAAAGCGGGTCGGCGGCCATGGCTCTCGTTCTCCTGGCTTCGCTTTGCCACGCGGCACGCACCGAGACAAGCGAAACCCGGCGGAGGGGCGCCGCCGGGCTTCATGGCGATGGTGACATCGCCAGGTTTCACGTGAATCCGAAGCGGAGGCTATTCGGCGGCCAGCCGAATACCCGGAGCAGCGTCGCGCACCGAGCCGTCGACATGGTTTTCGAACTTGGCGAAATTGGCGACGAACATGTCGACCAGCTTCTGGGCCTGGGCGTCATAGGCGGCCCCGTCGATCCAGGTGGAGCGCGGATCGAGGATCTTGGTCGGCACGCCTTCGACCGCGACCGGCACTTCGAAACCGAAATTGGCGTCGCGGCGGAAGATCGCATCGTTGAGCTTGCCCGACAGAGCCGCGGTCAGCAGCGCGCGCGTGGCCTTGATCGGCATGCGCGATCCCTGGCCATAGGCGCCGCCGGTCCAGCCGGTGTTGACCAGCCAGCAGGTGACGCCGTGACGCGCGATCAGCTCCTTGAGCAGATTGCCGTATTCGGTCGGGTGACGCGGCATGAAGGGAGCGCCGAAGCAGGTGGAGAAGGTGGCTTCCGGCTCGGTGACGCCCTTTTCCGTGCCCGCGACCTTGGCGGTGTAGCCCGACAGGAAATGATACATGGCCTGATCCGGCGTCAGCCGCGCAATCGGCGGCATCACGCCGAAGGCGTCGGCGGTAAGCATGATGATGGTGCGCGGATGATTGCCGAGACCGGTGTCCGACGCATTCGGAATGAAATGCAGCGGATAGGCGCAACGGGTGTTTTCGGTGAGCGAGGCGTCGTTGAAATCCGGCAGGCGGTTTTCATCAAGCGGCACGTTTTCGAGCACGGTGCCGAAGCGCTCCGTCGTGGCGTAGATTTCCGGTTCGGCTTCGCGCGACAGGCGGATGGTCTTGGCGTAGCAGCCGCCTTCAAAATTGAAGACGCCGTTTTCGCCCCAACCATGCTCGTCGTCGCCGATCAGCGTGCGGTTGGGATCGGCCGACAGCGTGGTCTTGCCGGTGCCGGACAGGCCGAAGAACACGGCGGTGTCGCCCTCCGGACCCATATTGGCCGAGCAATGCATGGGCATGACGCCCTTTTCCGGCAGGAGATAATTGAGCACGGTGAACACCGACTTCTTCATCTCGCCGGCATAAGACGTGCCGCCGATCAACACGAGGCCGTTGGTCAGGTCACAGGCGATGACCGTTTCCGAGCGGCAGCCGTGACGGGCGGGATCGGCCTTGAAGTCGGGCAGATCGATGATCGTCAGCTTCGGCAGGAAGCCTTCGAGCGCCGCGCGCTCCGGACGGATCAGCAGATTGCGGATGAACAGCGAATGCCAGGCGAGCTGGGTGACGACCCGGGTCGGCAGGGCGTTTTCAGCATCGGCGCCGCCGATCAGATCCTGGACATAAAGCGATTTGCCGGCGGCGAAGGCCAACATGTCGGCCTTGAGCACAGTGAAATGCTCCGGCGACATCGGCTTGTTGTTGTCCCACCAGATCTTGTCATGGGTGGAGGCGTCGTCGACGACGAACTTGTCCTTGGCGGAACGGCCGGTGTGCTGGCCGGTGAGCGCCCGAAGCGCGCCATGGGCGGTGAGCGCCGCTTCGCCGTTGCTGAGCGCATCCTCATAGAGTTCGGGCTCGGAATAGTTATACCGGACAGAAACAAGACCTTCAAAACCAAGGGCGGCGAGGCGATTATCCGGATTGGTTGTTCCGAGCTCTTGCATGACGATGTCCTTTCCCAGTGAGACAGAGCGCTGATGAGCCGGAGATAGACACAAATAATTTAAACGCACAAGCGAAAACATGCAGAATAACCTAATAGGATCAATGCATTAATCGATTTAAAAATATGTCATATAATTTAAATCGTTTGAAGAAAGCCTTTAAATCGGTTTGTGGGGAAAGGGATCGGGCTACACCTTCTCGTAGAAAAGCAGTGACGAGAAAGTCTTTGCCACAATTTGTTCCACCTTTATACTCATGAGAGGCAGGGCCGCCACAATTGGCATCTGAAACTGGAGACTTTCATGGCGACAATCGCTCTGGTCGACGACGACCGCAACATCCTCACCTCGGTGTCCATCGCGCTGGAAGCGGAGGGATACAAGGTGGAGACCTATACCGACGGCGCTTCCGCGCTCGACGGCCTGTTGCAGCGCCCGCCGCATCTGGCGATCTTCGACATCAAGATGCCGCGCATGGACGGGATGGAGCTTCTGCGCCGCCTGCGCCAGAAGTCGGACATTCCGGTCATTTTCCTCACTTCCAAGGATGAAGAGATCGACGAGCTGTTCGGGCTGAAGATGGGCGCCGACGATTTCATCACCAAGCCCTTCTCCCAGCGCCTGCTGGTCGAGCGCGTCAAAGCGGTGCTGCGCCGGGTGGCGAGCCGCGAAGCGGCCGCGGCCGCCGGCCCCACCGCCCCCGCCAAGCCGGGCGCCGTTCAGACCAAATCGCTCGACCGCGGGCTTCTTTCCATGGACCAGGAGCGCCACACCTGCACCTGGAAGGGCCTGCCGGTGACGTTGACGGTGACCGAATTCCTCATCCTGCATGCGCTGGCGCTGCGCCCGGGCGTGGTGAAGAGCCGCGACGCGTTGATGGACGCCGCCTATGACGAACAGGTCTATGTCGACGACCGCACGATCGACAGCCACATCAAGCGGCTGCGCAAGAAATTCAAGGCGGTCGACGACGATTTCGACATGATCGAGACCCTCTACGGCGTCGGCTATCGCTTCCGCGAATCCGCGGGCGCCTGAGCTTGCAGCCATGGCCGAATCTGGCATAGCGCGGCCGAACAGCGAGGCGGCGGGAAGACCAAGCGATGACCGCTGAGGACATCGGCAGAAACAGAACGAATGCGCAGGCGGCGGCCAAGCCCCGCCAACGCAAGCGGCTGCGCCTGTCCCGCCCGTTTCTCTATCTCCGCAAGCTGCTCGGGCACGCGGTGTTCTCGTCGCTGACCCGGCAGATCCTGTTCTTCAATCTGGTGGCGCTGGTGGTGCTGGTGGGGGGCATCCTCTATCTCAACCAGTTCCGCGAAGGGCTGATCGACGCCAAGGTCGAAAGCCTGTTGACCCAGGGCGAAATCATCTCGGCGGCGATTTCGGCCTCGGCGCAGGTCGACACCAATTCGATCACCATCGATCCGGAAAAACTGCTGGAGCTGCAGGCGGGGCAATCGATCACGCCGGTGCCGAACGACGAGGATCTCGAATTTCCGATCGATCCCGAGCGCGTGGCGCCGGTGCTGCGCCGGCTGATCTCGCCGACCCATACGCGGGCGCGCATTTTCGATCCCGACGCCAATCTCATTCTCGATTCGCGCTTTCTCTATTCGCGCGGCCAGGTGCTGCGCTTCGATCTCGCTCCCGTCGACGACGGATCGACGGCGCTGTCGGATCAGTTCGCCTCCTGGATCAACCGGATGCTGCAGCCTTCCAACCTGCCGGTCTATAAAGAGAGCCCCGGCGGCGACGGGATGATCTATCCCGAGGTCAAGAACGCCCTGACCGGCGTGCGCGGCGCGGTGGTGCGCGTGACCGAAAAGGGCGAGCTGATCGTGTCGGTGGCGGTGCCGGTGCAGCGTTTCCGCGCCGTGGTCGGCGTGCTGCTGCTCTCCACCCAGGCCGGCGACATCGACCAGATCGTCCATAGCGAGCGGCTCGCGATCATGCGGGTGTTCGGCGTCGCGACCATGGTCAACGTCATTCTGTCGCTGCTTCTGTCCTCCACCATCGCCAACCCGCTGAGGCGGCTGTCGGCGGCGGCGATCCGCGTGCGGCGCGGGGTGAAATCGCGCGAGGAGATCCCGGATTTCTCCTTCCGCCAGGACGAGATCGGCAATCTCTCGGCGGCGATCCGCGACATGACCAATTCGCTCTATGACCGCATCGCCGCGATCGAGAGCTTCGCCGCCGATGTGAGCCATGAACTCAAGAACCCGCTGACCTCGCTCCGAAGCGCGGTCGAGACGCTGCCGCTCGCGAAAAGCGACGACTCCAAGAAGCGGCTGATGGACATCATCCAGCATGACGTGCGGCGACTGGACCGCTTGATCTCGGATATTTCCGACGCTTCGCGGCTGGACGCTGAACTGGCGCGCGCCGATTCAAAACCCGTCGATCTCGTCAAGCTGCTCGAAAGCCTGGTGGACATTTCACGCCAGGTGCGCGCCAAGGGCAAGCAGGTGGAGATCGGCCTCGACGTCGATCTCAAGAGCGCCGGCAAGGGCAAGTTCAGCGTCACCGGTCATGAGCTGCGACTCGGCCAGATCATCGCCAATCTCGTCGAGAACGCCCGCTCTTTCGTGCCCGACGAAGGCGGCCGGATCACCGTGAAAATGCGCAAGTCCGGCGGCGACTGCGTCATCCTGGTCGAGGACAACGGTCCGGGAATCGAAGCGGAGAATATCGACCGAATCTTCGAACGCTTCTACACCGACAGGCCGGGCGCCGAAGCCTTCGGCCAGAATTCGGGTCTCGGCCTGTCGATCAGCCGCCAGATCGCCGAGGCGCATGGCGGCACGCTGACGGCGGAGAATATTCTCGACGGCGATGGCGACAGGATCGGCGCGCGCTTCATCCTGACCCTTCCCGAAAAAGGCCAGTCATGAGCGGTGAACTCGTCCACGCCACATCGCTCGTGGTCGGGACGACCGGGATCCTGATCACCGGGCCGTCCGGCTGCGGCAAGAGCGCGTTGGCGCTGCGGCTGATCGAGAACGCCACGCTCCGGGGTCGATATGCGCGGCTCGTCAGCGACGACCAGACGCGGCTCACGGAGAGTCACGGACGATTGATCGCCAGCGCGCCTACGACAATTCGGGGCCTGATCGAGTCGCGCGGGGCCGGGGTTCTCGGCGTCGAGACGGTGGAGGCGGCGGTGATGGACGTGGCGCTCGAGCCGGTGACCGTGACTGCGGAAAACCGGATCCCCGAGGATGACAGGCGCTGGACCAGCCCGGGCGGCGCGGCGCTGCCGCTTCTGTCCCTCGACCGGGCGCTGCCCGATCCCTTCGCGGTCCTGATGCGCCTGATCGGCACAACAGCCCCGGCGCGGGACGCGGCATCCGCGTGGGATTGTCTCAAATCGTAATTTGGGGCTTGAACTTCCGGCTTTCCTTGCCATGATGGCGCGCTGACGGTGGACGGACGCGGGATTATTCGGTAACAGCACCGCCCTACGATCCACGATTAGGAGCTGTACCGAGTATGATCGGACTGGTGCTTGTGACACATGGCCGCTTGGCGGAGGAATTCCGCTCAGCTCTGGAGCATGTGGTCGGCCCCCAAAAAGCCCTCGCAACGATCTGTATAGGCCCCGACGACGACATGGATCTTCGTCGGCAGGACATCATGGACGCGGTCGCCGGCAACGACGACGGCAATGGCGTCATCATCCTCACCGACATGTTCGGCGGCACGCCCTCCAATCTTTCTATCTCGGCCATGGCGCGCGGCAACACCGAAGTGATCGCCGGCATGAACCTGCCGATGCTGATCAAGCTCGCCGGCGTGCGCGCCGAAAACAACATGCAGAAGGCGCTGGTGGAAGCCTCCGACGCCGGCCGCAAATACATCTATGTCGCCAGCCGCGTGCTGAACGGCAAATAAGCGCTGTCCGGGGGAGAATGCTCGAACGCGAAATTCTGATCATCAACAAACGCGGCCTGCATGCCCGCGCCTCGGCGAAATTCGTGCAGACCGTCGAAACTTTCGATGCGGACATCAGGGTCAGCAAGGACGGCATGACGGTCGGGGGAACCTCAATCATGGGCCTGATGATGTTGGCGGCCGGCCCCGGCTCCACCATCCACGTCGCCGCCAGCGGCAACCAGGCGGATGAGGCGCTGGCCACGATCGAAGCGCTGATCGCCGACAAGTTCGGCGAAGAAATATGACGAAGCGCTAGCCACGGCTTCATAAACATATAAAGATTTGTTTATGTCATTCTTGCCTTGCGCGGCGGCGGGTGCTACACCACGCGCCATGCAATCCTGGGCGCGCGCCGCGACCCGGCCGCCTGAGCGCGGCATGTTCCTCTTTCATCTGGAGACGCACAGAATGACCGCCAAGCAAGACTATCATGTCGCCGATTACGGGCTCGCCGATTTCGGCCGCAAGGAAATCTCGATCGCCGAAACCGAAATGCCGGGCCTGATGGCCGCCCGCGCCGAATATGGCGAGAGCAAGCCGCTCAAGGGCGCCCGCATCAGCGGCTCGCTGCATATGACGATCCAGACCGCCGTGCTGATCGAAACGCTGGTGGCGCTCGGCGCCGACGTCCGCTGGGCGTCGTGCAACATCTTCTCGACCCAGGACCACGCCGCCGCCGCGATCGCCGCAGCCGGCATTCCGGTCTTCGCCGTCAAGGGCGAGACGCTGGAAGAGTACTGGACCTATACCGACCAGATCTTCCAATGGGCCGATGGCGGCCTGTCCAACATGATCCTCGATGACGGCGGCGACGCCACGATGTATATCCTGCTCGGCGCCCGCGCCGAAGCCGGCGAGGACGTGCTGTCCATGCCGGGCTCGGAAGAAGAAGAAATCCTGTTCGCCCAGATCAAGAAGCGTCTCGCCGCTTCGCCCGGCTGGTTCACCATGCAGCGTGACGCCATCAAGGGCGTGACCGAGGAAACCACCACGGGCGTGCATCGCCTGTATCAGCTGGCGGAAAAGGGCCTGCTGCCCTTCCCGGCCATCAATGTGAACGATTCCGTCACCAAGTCGAAGTTCGACAACAAATATGGCTGCAAGGAATCGCTGGTCGACGGCATCCGCCGCGGCACCGACGTGATGATGGCCGGCAAGGTCGCCGTCGTCTGCGGTTACGGCGATGTCGGCAAGGGTTCGGCCGCTTCGCTCTCCGGAGCCGGCGCCCGCGTCAAGGTCACCGAGATCGATCCGATCTGCGCGCTGCAGGCGGCGATGGACGGCTTCGAAGTCGTCAAGCTGGAAGACGTGGTCTCCACCGCCGACATCTTCATCACCGCCACCGGCAACAAGGACGTCATCCGCATCGAGCATATGCGCGAGATGAAGGACATGGCGATCGTCGGCAATATCGGCCATTTCGACAATGAAATTCAGGTCGCGGCGCTCCGCAATCTTCGTTGGACGAACATCAAGCCGCAGGTCGACATGGTCGAGTTCCCCAAGGGCAACCGCATGATCCTGCTGTCCGAGGGCCGTCTTCTCAACCTCGGCAACGCCACCGGTCATCCATCCTTCGTGATGAGCGCCTCCTTCACCAACCAGGTTCTCGGCCAGATCGAACTCTTCACCAATAAGGGCCAGTACGAAAATCAGGTCTATGTGCTGCCGAAACACCTTGACGAGAAGGTTGCGCGTTTGCACCTCGACAAGCTCGGCGTAAGGCTCACCGAGCTTTCGGACGAGCAAGCAGGCTATATCAGCGTCGAAAAGACCGGCCCGTTCAAGGCTGAACACTACCGCTATTGATAAGGCGCCGTTAACCATACCATATCTAGGGACCGCGCGGTGAAAGAGCCGCGCGGTTTTTTTTGGGCAAATCTATTTGCGAGCAAACTGCAAGATAGTATTGTTTTTGAACATGATTCGAATGTCACGGTCCGGCTGGTCGAGCGGCGGCGAACCGAACGGTGACGGAAACGGCGCTTTGCGGCGGGCGGTTTCCATCATGGGTCCCGAATGACTCCGGGGTCGATCCGCCACGCGCGCGCGGCGGACTACACGATCCATTTGGATCGGGCTCAATGCCGAGCTCCACAGCAATGACGGAACAGGTTACGGGGACTGGTCTAGATCATGATGGAATATGACAGGCTATTCGAGTGCGCTCGGCGGGGCGGGGAACGTCCCGACGCGGGCAAGAAGCGGATGCGGCTGCGCACGAAGAGCCTTCTCTATTCCGCCACCAGCCTGTTTCCAGCGGCGGCGCAAGCCGCCGATGTTCCCGGACACGCCTTCACCAGCGGGCATGTCGTGGCGCTGTCTTCCGTCGGCGGACTGGTGTCGGCGCTGTTGATCGGCGCCTTTACGCTGTTCCGACGCAAGACGGCGGTGGAGAACGAGAACCGCCAGATCAAATCCGCCCTGTCCGACGCCCATGGCAAGATTTCGCGCTACGAGGCGCTGATCGCCGACAAGAACAGGCGCATCGTCATCTGGGACGGCATGACCGGCCAGGCCGAAGTGCTGGGCGAACTGCCGATCGAAACCGGCGCGCCGCGGGACGACCGCGATTTTCTCGCTTTCGGCCGATGGCTGAAACCCCGCTCCGCCGGCGAACTCGAGCGCGCCGTCGAGATGCTGCGCGGCGAGGCGGCGAGCTTCGACATCGTGGTCGAAACCCATCGCGACGAGGTGCTGGAAGCGCAAGGACGCGTCTCGGGCGGTCGCGCCTTCGTGCGCTTCCTCGCGCTCAACAATCTCCGCGCCGAACTGGCCGAACTGCAGATCGAACGCGAGAGGCTGCAAAGCTCGATCCGCTCCTTCCAGACGCTGCTGGACGCCGTGGACATGCCCACTTGGCAGCGCGACCGCACCGGCGCGCTGACCTGGGTGAACGAAGCCTATGGCGAAGCCGTCGCGGCCCCCTCGCCCGAAGCAGCCGTGCGCGAGAGCCGCGAATTGCTGGAGACGGTGACGCGCGAGAAGATCAAGGCCATGGCCACGCCTGACAATCCGTTCCGCGACAAGGTCGCGACGATCGTCAACGGCAACCGGACATTCTACGACGTGGTGGATGTGCGCAGCCGCGAAGGCTCGGCCGGCATCGCCGTCGACGTTTCCCGTTCCGAAGCGGCGCGCGACGAACTGCGCCGCACCATCAAGAGCCATGCCGAAACGCTGGACATGTTGGCGACGCCGGTGGCGATCTTCGACGAGCGGCAGAAGCTGCAATATTACAATCAAGCCTTCCGCCAGCTCTGGAATCTCGACATTCCCTTCCTGGAATCGACGCCTGATCATGCCGAGCTGCTGGACCGGCTGCGCGGAGCGGGCCGCCTGCCGGAACAGCTGAACTGGAAGGCCTGGAAGGACACGATTCTGTCGGTCTACCGCGCCATCGATCCGCATACCGATCTCTGGCACATGCCGAACGGCCAGACGCTGCGCGTCTTCGCCACGGCCCGGCCGCAAGGCGGCGCCACCTGGGTATTCGAGAATCTCACCGAGCAGGTCGATCTCGAAACCCGCTACAACACGCTTCTCAAGGTGCAGGGCGAGACCATCGACCATCTCGCCGAAGGCGTGGCGGTGTTCGCGCCCGATGGCCGCATCACGCTGTCGAATCCCGCCTTCCGGGCGCTCTGGAACATCACCGGCGACGAAGCGGCCCCGGGCACGCATATCAAGGACATCGAGAAAGCCTGCCTTCCCTCCTACGACCAGGCGGACGGCTGGAAGAATTTCAGCCGCATCATCACCAGCTTCAACGACCAGCGCATGCAGGCGGCCGGCAAGATCGAGCTCAAGACGG
Source organism: Rhizobium sp. G21 (assembly GCF_014158035.1). Classification (GTDB taxonomy): domain Bacteria; phylum Pseudomonadota; class Alphaproteobacteria; order Rhizobiales; family Rhizobiaceae; genus Rhizobium_E. Next base: position 2,462,184 of record NZ_JACFXW010000001.1, read on the forward strand.
GCCTCGTGCTCGATTATGCCGTCATTCCGTTGCCCAACGCCCAGACCATGCTGACCTTCGTCAACGTGACGGCGAGCGAGCTGGCGGAACGGGCGCTGAAGGAAAAGAACGAGGCGCTGCACAAGGCCGACGAGATCAAGAACGCCTTCGTCCAGCACGTTTCCTACGAATTGCGCTCGCCGCTGACCAACATCATCGGCTTCACCGACCTGTTGCGCACTCAGGGCATGGACCCTCTGACCTCCCGCCAGGCCGAATATCTCGACCATATTTCCAACTCCTCCTCGGTGCTGCTGACGCTGGTCAACGATATCCTCGACCTCGCCACCGTCGACGCCGGCATCATGGAGCTGCATTACGAGCCGGTGACGGTGAACGACCTGCTCGACGAGGTGGCGCTGCAGGTGGCGCACAAGCTGCAGGAAAACCATGTGACGCTGAAGATCACCGCCGATCACGATCTCGGCGTCGTCTATGCCGATCACCAGCGCCTCAAGCAGATCTTCATCAAGCTTCTGACCAACGCCGCCAATTTCGCGCCGGAGCGCAGCGCGATCGGGCTGAAATGCTGGCGCGAGGGCGAGGACTTCCTGTTCACCGTCAGCGATCCGGGCCCGGGCATGAGCGCGGAAGCGGTGGAGAAGATCTTCAACCGCTTCGAATCCAGCAACAATGGTGGTCGTAAATCTGGCGCGGGCCTCGGCCTCGCCATCGTCGACAGTTTCGTCAGCCTGCATCACGGCCGGATCAGCGTCGACAGCGCGCCCGGCGCGGGAACCAGGATCACGTGCCGGATTCCGGCGGCCATGGCGGCGGCTGCGCGGCTCGACAAGGTCGCTCTATGACGTCAATCAGCCTTTTTCTGCCCGATGAAGCCGCGACGCGGCGGCTCGGCGAAGACCTCGCTCTGACCGTGAAGCCCGGCGACTGCCTGGCCCTGACGGGTGATCTCGGCGCCGGCAAGAGCGCGCTGAGCCGCGCGCTCATCCGCGCGGTGGCGGATGACGACGAGTTGGAAGCGCCGAGCCCGACTTTCACACTGGTGCAGAGCTACGAGCTTCGCTTTCCCATCCATCATTTCGATCTCTACCGGCTCGGCGACGAAAGCGAACTGGACGAGCTCGGGCTCGACGAGGCGCTTTCCGAGGGCGTGGCGCTGATCGAATGGCCCGACCGCGCCGGCGCGCGTCTGCCGAAGGACGCCATCCGCATCGCCATTACCCACGAAGGCGACGGGCGGCGGCTGGCGATCGAGACGACCAATGGACGCTTCGCGACGCGTCTCAAGCGGGTGCTGGCGATACGGCGCTTTCTCGAAGACCAGCGCGGCGAAGTGGCCCGCCGCCGCTTCCTGACCGGCGATTCCTCCTTCCGCGCCTATGAGCGGGTGGCGACGCCCGCGGGCGAGCAACTGGTGCTGATGGATGCGCCCCGGCGCTCCAACGGTCCGCCGATCCGCGACGGCAAGCCTTATTCGCAGCTCGTGCATCTGGCCGAGGATGTAAAACCCTTCGTGGCGGTGGCGCGCTATCTGCGCTCGCTCGGCGTCTCGGCGCCGGAGATTTATGCCGCCGATATGGATGCGGGCCTGCTGCTGATCGAGGATCTCGGCTCCGAAGGCGTGCTCGACGACGACGGCCGTCCGATCCCGGAGCGCTATGTCGAGGCGGTCAAGCTCTTGGCGGATTACCACCGGCATCCGACGCCCGAGCGGCTGGAGATCCAACCCGGCGAATGGCACCAGCTGCCTGAATTTTCACGTGAAACACTGAAATTCGAAGCGGAGGTGCTGATCGACTGGCACATTCCTTGGCGGCGGGGAACAGTGGTGGACGAGACCGAGAAAGCCGACTATCTCGCGATCTGGGACCATCTGATCGACGAGCTCGCCACGGTGGAAAAGCGGCTGGCGCTGCGCGACTATCATTCCCCCAATCTTCTCTGGCTGCCGGAGCGCGAAGGCTTCCAGCGCATCGGGGTCATCGATTTCCAGGACGCGATCATCGGACCCTCGGCCTATGACGTGGTGTCGCTTTCCCAGGACGCGCGGGTGACGGTGAAGCGGCCGCTGATGGAAAGGCTGATCGAGACCTATATGGACGATCGCGCCGCTCAAGGCGATTTCGACCGCGACAGTTTCCTCAAGGCCTTCGCCATCATGTCGGCGCAGCGCGCCTGCCGGTTGAACGGGCTCTGGGTGCGGCTCCTCAAGCGCGACGGCATGCCCCATTACATGCGGCATATGCCGCGAACGCTCTGGCATCTCTCCATGGCGCTCGAACATCCTGTCTGCGCCCCCTTGCGCGACTGGATCAGGAAGGCTGGAATCCCCGCAGCCGAATCACCCGAAGATTGAGATCATGACGATCGAAAACGCCATGGTGCTGGCGGCGGGGCTTGGAACCCGCATGCGCCCGATCACCAATACGATGCCGAAGCCGCTGGTGCCGATCGCCGGCAAGCCGCTGATCGACTATGCGCTCGATGCTTTGAAAGAGGCCGGGGTGCGCCGGGCCGTCGTCAATGTGCATTATCTCGCCGATCAGATGGAGGCGCATCTCAGCGCCTATTCCGGGCTGGAGATCCTGATTTCGGATGAACGCGCCGCATTGCTGAATTCCGGCGGCGGGCTGGTCAAGGGATTGAAATTGCTGCCCGAAGGCCTCGTCTATGTGATGAACGCCGATCTGTTCTGGGCCGGCGACGGCAAGGGGGAAGCGGGCAATCTCGGCCGGCTGGCGCGCTTCTTCGACCCCGACAGCATGGACATGGCGATGCTGCTGGCGCCGACGGAAAGGGCGACCGGCCATGACGGCGGCGACGACTTCCGGCTGATTGAGGGCGGCGATTTGGTTCGCGCCCGCGAGGCGACGCCTGAAACGGGCGGGCAAGGCGTGATCTATGCGGGGGCGATCGTACTCGACACCAGACTGTTTGCCGATGCGCCGGAGGGCGCTTTCAATCTCAACATCTATTTCGACCGGGCGATCAAGGCCGGCAGGTTGAAGGGCCTGCTGCTCGACGGTGACTGGGCGACCGCCGGCACGCCCGAGGCGATCGCGCCCGCCGAAGCCGTGGTGCGCCGCCATCGCGCGAGCGCGTGAGATGAGCGACCCCCGCGTCTTCACCATTCCGCCCGGCGCACCGTTTCTGAAGACGCTGGCGCGGGCGCTCGTCGAGGGACGGCTGGTCTCGTCCTTCCGGCTGACGCCGGAGGATCCGCTGTCGCTGTCGCGGGCGACGATCTATCTGCCGACCCGGCGCGCGCGCGCGCGCTGCGATCGGAATTCGTCGACCTGATGGCGGGGCGCGCGGCGATCCTGCCGGTCATCCGTCCGCTCGGCGAGATCGACGACGACGCCGGCTATTTCGACGAGACGCCGGATGCGGCGCTCGATCTGTTGCCGCCGATCTCGCCTGTTCGCCGGCTCATCGAATTGTCTCGCCTGATTCTCGCCTGGCGAAACAAGCTGCCGGCCATGCTGCGCGACATCCATACCGATTCGCCGCTGGTGGCGCCGGCGAGCCCGGCCGACGCCCTCTGGCTGGCCCGCAGCCTGGTGGAGCTGATCGACGCGATCGAGACCGAGGAAACCGGCTGGGAGGGGCTGGACCGGATCGATCTCGGCGACCGCGCCATCTGGCAACAGCTGACGGGTGAATTCCTCAAGATCGCCCGCGCCTTCTGGCCGGAGCGTCTCACGGAGCTCAACCGCTCCTCGCCCGCCGCCCATCGCGCCGAGGCGATCCGGGCCGAAGCGCGGCGCTATGCCCGCGAAAAGTCGCCGCATCCGGTGATCGTGGCGGGCTCGACCGGCTCGATCCCAGCGACCGCCGAGCTGATCGAAGCGATCCACGGGCTTCATTGCGGGCGCATCGTGCTGCCGGGGCTCGATCTCGATATGCCGGAAACGCATTGGCGGCTGGCGGGCGCAATTGCGCCCGACGGCAAGAAGGACGGAGATCCGGCCAGCCGCAGCCACCCGCAATATGGTCTGCATCATCTTCTCGTCCGCCTGAAGACCGAGCGGCGCGATGTCGTGCCGCTGGCGTTTGAAGAAGACGGACTGCGCCTGCGCGGCCGCGCCGTCAGCCAGGCCTTTACGCCGGCGGAAGCCGAGGCCAACCATCGCGCCTGGCGCGATGCGACCGGTGAGCCGACGCTGGCGCAGGCGTTCGAAGACATGGCGCTGATCGAGGCCGCCAATGAGCGCGAAGAAGCGCTGGCCGCAGCCATCGCGCTCAAGCTGGCGCTGAACGCCACCGACGGCGCGGCCCGGACAAGGGCGGCGCTGGTGACGCCGGACCGCAATCTCGCCCGGCGCGTGGCGTCCGAACTCAAGCGTTTCGGCATCGAGGCGGATGATTCGGCGGGCGCGCCGCTGATGACCGCGCCGCAGGAGCGCTGGCGCGATTGGTGCTGGAGGCTACGCTCCGGCCCGGCGACCCCGCAGCGCTGATCAGCCTGCTCAAACATCCGATCATCCGGCTCGGCATGGACAAAGCGGAGCTGGAAAAACAGGTCAATCGGCTGGAATTGCTGACGCTGCGCGGCGGCACGGCGCCCGCCAATCCCTCGGCGCTGACGCCCCGGGTGACCGAGGCCATCGCCCGGCTGAAGGACAATCCGCACAAAACGCATTGGCAGCAGCATCTGCTGATCGAAGACCAGCTGGAGATGCTGATCACGCTGGCGCGGCGGATCGAGCAGGCGGTGGAGCCGCTGACCAGGATGGCGGCGCGCGACCAGTTTGGCCGACCGGTGCAGCGCTATCCCCTGCCCGCCTGGGCCGAGGCGACGGGACAGGCGCTCGAAGCCTTCTGTCTCGACGAGCGCGGCAGTCTCGAAAGCCTGTGGTCGAGCGAAGCGGGCGTGACGCTCGCGCGGCTGTTGCGCGAATTGCAGGAAACCGGCGATGTGCTGGAGGCCGACGGGCCGCAATGGATCGACGCGCTGACGGCGTTGATCGCCGGCGTCGGCGTCAAGCCCAAGGCGAATGATCACCCGCGCGTGATGATCTGGGGCACGCTGGAAGCGCGTCTTCTGGAGGTGGACACGCTAGTGCTCGGCGGTCTCAACGAAGGAATCTGGCCGGCGCAGACGGCGAACAATCCCTTTCTCTCGCGCATGATGAAGACGGAGATGGGGCTCGAGCCGCCGGAGCGGCGCATCGGCCAGGCGGCGCATGACTTCGTGATGGGGCTCGGGGCGCAAAAGGTGATCCTGACCCGCGCGCTTCGGCAAGGCGGCGCGCCCTCGGTCGCCTCACGCTTTCTGCAAAGGCTGCAATCGGCGGCCGGCGAAAGCGTGACGGAGGCGATGCGCAAGCGCGGCGACGACTATCGCGCGCTCGCCGAATCGCTTGATTACGGCGACGAACAGCCGTTTTCGCCGCGTCCCGAACCATTTCCGCCGGCGGAAAAGCAACCGGAGCGCTATTCCTTCAGCGAAGCCGGCCGGCTGCGCCGCGATCCCTACCAGATCTATGCAAGACGCATCCTCAAGCTCGATCCGCTGGAGCCGTTCAACCGCGAGCCGGCGGCGCTGGAGCGCGGCAATCTCTATCACGCCGTGGTCGAGCGCTTCGTCAGAGGCGGATATGATGCGCGCGCGCCCGGGGCTTTCGAGGTGATCGCGCGGATCACGGCCGAGGTCTTTGCAGAGGCGGCCCTGCCCGCGCATGTCGAAGCCGTCTGGCGGCCGCGTTTTCTCGAAGTGGCGCGGGAATTTCTGGCGTATGAGGCGGAGCGTCGGCCGCTGATCGACAAGTCCTTCGTGGAAATCCGCGGCGAACATCATCTGCCGGGGCTGACCGTGTCGGGCCGCGCCGACCGTATCGATCTGCGCAAGGACGGCCGCGCCGACATTATCGATTACAAAACCGGGCTTGGCCCCTCGCCCAAGGAAGCGCGCACGCTGCTGGAGCCGCAGCTGGCGCTGGAGGCGGCGGTGCTGAAAGCGGGCGGCTTTGCCGATCTCAAGGCGCGTCAGGCCGAGGATCTGCTGTATGTGCGGCTGAGGCCGGGCCGCAATTTCAAGGTCGATTGCGTCAACAACGAGAAATCCACCAAGACCAAGCCGGAAGACCGGCGTGCGGCGGATGAACTCGCCACCGAGGCGCTGTTGCAGCTCGCCAAGCTGACGGCGGCGTTGAAGACCGGCAAAGCCGGATTCAAATCCCGTGTCGCGCCGTTCCGCGACAGCGATCATGGCGGCGATTACGATCATCTCGCCCGGGTGGCCGAATGGTCCTCCGCCGACAGCGACGAGGAGTCCGGCGATGAGTGAGGCCGCGACGACAACGCCGCTCAGCGAAACGACGCTTCTCCAGAACGCCGCATCCTCGCCGGGAATGTCGGTCTGGGTGTCGGCCAATGCCGGCTCGGGCAAGACGCATGTGCTGACCCAGCGCGTCATCCGGCTAATGCTGAACGGCACCAGGCCCTCGGCCATTCTCTGCCTGACCTACACAAAGGCAGCGGCGTCGGAAATGTCGAACCGAGTGTTCGAGAAACTGTCGCGCTGGACGGCGCTCGACGACGAGCAACTGGCGCGCGATATCGCGGCAATGGAGGGCGAAACGCCCTCCGCCTTCAAGCTGGCCGAGGCGCGCAAGCTCTTCGCCCGGGCGCTGGAATCGCCGGGCGGTCTGAAGATCCAGACCATTCACGCCTTCTGCGAATCGCTGCTGCACCAATTCCCGCTGGAGGCGAACGTCGCCGGTCATTTCAGCGTGCTCGACGACAAGGCGGCGGCGAGCCTGCTGTCGGAAGCGCGCCGCGCACTGCTGACCGCGACGCAGTCCGAGGCGCGATGAGGCGCTGGCGCGAGCCTTTCACGACGCTTTGTCCATCGCCGACGAAACCGGCCTCGACCGGCTGCTGAACGACCTGATCCAGAACCGCACCGCCATCCGGCGCTTTCTCGCCACCAGCCGGGAACGTGGCTATGAAGCCGTTCTCGCCCAGTCGCTGGGACTCGAGCCCGGAGCCACGGTGGCGAGCACCGCGGCCCGCGCCTGGCCGTTAGCCGGATTCTCGCCCGGCGACGTCAAGGCCTATATCGATCTCGCCAATGACAAGGGTGGATCGAAAGCGCAGGGTTGCGCCTATGCGCTGGGGCTTGCCGCCCGTGAAGAAGATCCGGTCAAGCGGCTGATCATCCTGCGCGAGGGGCTGCTGAAAGCGACGGACGAGGCGCCCTATGCGGAAAGCACCTATGCCAACAAGGATATGCGCAACCGCGACGCCGGCCTCATCGACCGGCTGATCGGCGCGACGGGATGGCTGGCGCGGATCTGGCAGGACTACAAGACCGCCCGGCTTTATGGCGCGACGCTCTCGGCCCTGATCCTCGGGGAAAGGCTGATCGACAATTACGAGGCGCTCAAGAAAGAGCGCAGCTTCCTCGATTTCGAGGATTTCATCACCCGCACCGAAGCGCTGCTGAAGAAAGAGGGCATCGGGCCCTGGGTGCATTACAAGCTCGACCAGGGCATCGACCATATTCTGGTGGACGAGGCGCAGGATACGAGCCCGGCGCAATGGGAAATCATCCGCTCGCTGACCGAGGATTTCTTCGCTGGCGAAAGCGCGCGAGCGCTGAACCGCACCATCTTCGTGGTCGGCGACGAGAAGCAGTCGATCTACTCCTTCCAAGGCGCGCGGCCCGAGCGTTTCGCCGAAGAGCGCAGTCTGACCAAGCGCCGCGCCGAAGAAGGCGAACGGGCCTTTCGTCCGATCAATCTGCATGTTTCCTTCCGCTCGACCGAGGATGTGCTGACGGCGGTGGACAGGGTGTTCGCCGACCCCGCCAATGCCCGGGGGCTGAGCGCGATGGGCGATCCTGTCGTGCATGTCTCCAACCGCATCGGCCAGGCGGGCCGTGTCGATCTATGGGAGACGATTGCGGAGGAAACCAGCGCCGAAGAGGACGAGGACTGGCTCGCTCCCTTCGACCGCGTGGCCGAACGGTCGGCGGCGGCCGAACTCGCCCGGCGCGTGGCGGCCTCGATCGAGGCGATGGCGGGCAAGCAGACCGTGGTGGAGCGCGACGGCAGCGTGCGTCTCATTCGACCGGGCGACATCCTCGTGCTGGTGCGCAAGCGCGACGCCTTTGCGCTGACCTTGTCGCGCGAATTGAAGAAGGGCGGCCGCGTGGCGGTGGCGGGGGCCGACCGTCTGGTGCTGTCGAGCCATATCGCCGTGCAGGACCTGATGGCGCTCGGTCGCTTCCTGATCCTGACCGAGGACGATCTGTCGCTTGCGGCGCTGATCAAATCTCCTCTCGTCAATCTCGACGAAGACGCGCTTTGAACTGGCGGCGGAGCGCAGTCCGGCGGAAAGCCTGTGGCAGCGGCTGAATGCGCTAGCCGAGACATCCGCGCGCTGGCGGACGGCGCGCGACCGGCTGGACACCTGGCGAAAGATGGCCTGTTCGCTGCGCCCGCATGATTTCTACGCGCGTCTGCTCGGCTCGGAAGGCGCGCGGCGGCTGTTCCTGGCCCGCTTCGGCGCCGAAGTGAGCGACGTGCTCGACGAATTCCTGAGCTTCGCGCTCGATCACGAACAGGCCGGGCTTCCGGGGCTCGCCACCTTCCTCGCGACGATGGAGGAGGATTCTCCCGAGATCAAACGCGAGCAGGACAAAGGCCGCGACGAGGTGCGGATCATGACCGTGCACGCCTCCAAGGGGTTGGGCGCCGGTGGTCTTCCTCGTCGACAGCGGCGGCAAGCCCTTCGACAAGACGCTTCTGCCGCGCATGCGCATCGTCGAGCGCGGCGCGGGCGCGGCCAGCCTGCCGCTCTGGTATCCCAATCGCGATTTCCAATGCCCTGTGATCACCGCCGACGAGGCGAGGCTCGGCGCGAGCGCGGAAGAGGAATATCGCCGGCTGCTCTATGTCGGCATGACGCGTGCGTCGGACCGGCTGGTGCTGGCGAGCTATCGCAAAAAGCGGGAAAATGCCGGGACATGGTCCGAGATCGTGCGGACGGCGTTGACGGCGGATGAGAGCCGTTGCCGGCCTGAAACCTTCCGCGCCGGCGCGCTGGAATGGCAGGGCTGGACCTGGCGCCGGCATGCCGGCGGAGACGTTGAGGCGACGGTCGAGACCGGAAAGGTCGAGACGCGACCGCTGACGCCGAGAGAGCCGCCGCCGGGGCTTTACGCGCCGCTTCCGCCGCTTGCCGATCTGCCGCGGCCGCTCGCGCCGTCGGGCGCGCATGCGGTGATCGACGAGAGCGCCGGCGACGCGGTTGTGAGATCGCTGCTGTTCGACCCGAAGCGCTCGGGCTCAGGCGCGCAGACGCGCGGCAAGATCATGCACCGGCTGCTGCAGACGCTGCCCGAATTCGAGGAGACGGAAAGGCCTGAGGCTGCGGAGCGCTATCTGTCGCGGGCCGCGCCGGATTGGAGCGAGGCGGAGCGGATGCGTATCGCCGTCCAGGCGCTCGACATTCTCGACGATCCCGAGCTTACCTTCCTGCATCATGCCGACACCAAGGCCGAAGTGTCGATCATGGGTGAGATCAGCCTTGGGGGACGCGCCTTCGCCGTCTCCGGCCGGATCGACCGGATGGGGCGCGACGACAAGGGCGTGTTCATCCTCGATTACAAGACCAATCTGTCGCCGCCGGAGCGCAGGGAGGACATTCCCTTTGCCCATCGCGCCCAGCTCGCGCTCTATCGCTCGGTTTTGGAATCTATTTTTCCGGGCGAAACCGTCCGCTGCCTGCTGCTCTACACCGAGGGACCACAGCTTTATTCTCTGACGGAGGCCGAAGTTGAAAAAGCTCTGCTTGATATTTTGGCTCGATGATTTAGGTCATTGAACCGATCCCGGCGCATGACCACATATGTGTCCGAACAAGTCTGGGCGGCCTGCAATGATCCGCCCCAAGAAGGAGATTTCCGATGGCCACCGTCAAAGTCGACGTGAACAATTTCCAGGAAGAAGTGCTCAACTCCGCCGAGCCGGTGGTGGTGGACTTCTGGGCCGAATGGTGCGGCCCGTGCAAGATGATCGCGCCGGCGCTCGAAGAACTCGCCTCGGAATATGCCGGCAAGGTGAAGATCGCCAAGCTGAACATCGACGAAAATCCGCAGCTCGCCGCCCAGTTCGGTGTCCGCTCGATCCCGACGCTGGCGATGTTCAAGGCCGGCCAGGTCGCCGATATCAAGGTTGGCGCTTCGCCCAAGACCGCGCTGACCGCCTGGATCTCCGGCGCCGCCTGATACTTCTATCTGAGATATGACGATGGAGCCCGGCCTCGCGCCGGGCTTTGTCATTCCGGCAGGGTGGCGTTGTCTTCGAGCACCGTGCCGGCGAAATAGAGCGAACCGCCGATGAGGATGCGCGGGGGAACCGCATCGGTTTCGGTTTCGACCGCGATCTGGCTGAGGGCCGCGGCGGTGGAGGTCGCCGGTTCGGCGCGGAGGCCGGCTTCGACGGCGTCATGGGCAAGCGTGACGGGATCGAGGCCTGCGTCGGAACTGCGGATCGCCACCGTATAGACCTTGTGGGCCAGGCCTTCGAAGGCCTCGAAATAGCCCTTGGGATCCTTGGTGTTGATCATGCCGGTGACGAGATAGAGCGGGCGCGGCTCGCGCTCCTCGAAGGACACCATGGCTTCGGCGACGGCGCGGCCGCCATGCGGATTATGGCCACCATCCAGCCAGATTTCCGCGCCCGGCGGCGCGAAGGGAATGAGATTGCCGGTTTTGAGTCGCTGCAGGCGCGCCGGCCAGCTGACCGACTTCATCGCCTGGGCGACCACCTCTTCGCTGAGCGCGAAGCCGGCGCTTTTCACGGCGCGGATGGCGGCGGCGGCATTGGCGATCTGGTGGCGGCCCGGCAGGGCCGGCAGCGGCAGATCCATCAGCCCGTCGTCATCCTGATAGACGAGACGGCCGTTTTCCTCATAGGCGAAGTAATCCTGGCCATAGACGGCAGGGTCGACGCCGGCGCGTTCGGCTTTTTTGACCAAGACGTCGAGGGCCGCCGGATCTTCCTGCTTGCCGAGCACGACCGGGCGGCGGCGCTTGATGATGCCGGCCTTGGCGGCGGCGATCTGTTCGATCGTGTCGCCAAGCCAGGCCTGATGATCGAGCGCGATGGGCATGATCAGCGACACGGCGGGATGATCGAAGACATTGGTGGCGTCGAATTCGCCGCCCAGACCCACTTCGATCACGGCGGCGTCGGCCGGATGTTCGGAAAAGAGGATGAAGATCACCGCCGTCAGCAATTCGAAGACGGTGATCGGCTGGCCGGCATTGGTCTGTTCAGCGCGGAGAACCGCGTCCAGCAGCTTTTCGTCGGAGACGAGACGACCGCCGCCGGGGGCGCCGAGGCGGTAGCGCTCATGCCAGCGCACCAGATGCGGCGACGTATGAACATGGCAAGTCAGGCCGGCGGCCTCGATCAGCGCGCGCGAAAAGGCTGTCGCCGATCCCTTGCCATTGGTGCCGGCGATGTGGATCACCGGCGGCAACCTGTCCTGCGGGCGGCCGAGATCGTCGAGAAGCCGGCGGATGCGATCCAGCGACAGATCGAAGCCGCGCGGATAGATGCCGAGGAGACGTTCGATCTCCTGTTCGGCGCGGCTCGGTTGCGTCGCGGTCATGGCCCCTCCCCGGTCCGGATCTTATGCCGCTTCGGCGACGACGTCGGGCAGATTGAGCATCATGCGGGTCAGCCGCGCCAGCGTGTCGGGAATGTCGTGACGGCGAATGACCATGTCGACCATGCCGTGTTCGAGCAGATATTCCGAGGTCTGGAAGCCTTCCGGCAGTTTTTCGCGGATGGTCTGCTCGATGACGCGCTTGCCGGCGAAGCAGATTTCCGCGCCGGGTTCGGCGAGATGGACATCGCCCAGCATGGCGTAGGAGGCGGTGACGCCGCCGGTGGTGGGATTGGTCAGCACGACGAAATAGGGAAGGCCGGCTTCCTTCAGCATTTCCACCGCCACCGTGGTGCGCGGCAGCTGCATCAGCGACAGGATGCCTTCCTGCATGCGAGCGCCGCCCGAAGCCGGGAAAATCACCAGCGGGCAATGCTCGGCGATGGCGCGCTCGAAGGCCTTGATGATGGCTTCGCCGGCGGCGAGGCCGAGCGAGCCGCCCATGAAGGCGAATTCATGCACGACGCCGACCATCTTGACGCCGCGCACGAGGCCGACGCCGGCGAGGATCGTGTCTTCCTGGCTGGTCTTGGCGCGACCATCCTTGAGGCGGTCGGCATATTTCTTGGAATCGCGGAACTTGAGGGGATCCTGCGGCACTTTCGGCTGCGGGAGAGCCTCGTAGCGGCCATCGTCGAACAGGTCGGCCAGTCGTTCCTTAGCCGGCATCTTCATGTGATAGCCGGAATTCGGAATGACCCATTTGTTGGCTTCCAATTCCTTGTGGAAGACCATTTCGCCCGTCTCCGGGCATTTGATCCAGAGATTCTCGGGCACGTCGGCGGTGGGCCGACCGAGCATGGAATTGATCTTCGGACGGACGAAATTGGTGATCCAGTTCATGGCTCAAACTCCTGACCGGGGGCGTTTCCGCCCCGATATGGCTGTTTTACTCGGCGGCGGCTGCAAGGCGGGCGGCGCGCACGCCGGTGGACAGGCCGTTGACGAAAGTGACGACCGCCTGGACCGTATCGGCCGTGGCGCGGCCTTCCTTGTCCAGTGAGGTCGCGACCTGGTTGATGATGGCGGTGCCGACCACGACGCCATCGGCGGCCGCGCCGATCAGCCGGGCGTGTTCGGCGGTCTTGACGCCGAAGCCGACGCAAACCGGCAGGTCGGTATGGCTCTTGATGCGGCGCACCGCGCCGGCGATCAGCGAGGGATCCGGCAGTGCAGACCCCGTGATGCCATTCATCGAGACGTAATAGACGAAGCCCGACGTATTGGTCAGCACCTTGGGCAGGCGCTTGTCGTCGGTGGTGGGCGTGGTCAGGCGGATGAAATTGACGCCCTTGCGGATGGCCGGGATGCAGAGTTCGTCATCCATCTCGACCGGGAGATCGACGATGATGAGGCCATCGATGCCGGCGTCCACCGCGTCATCGAGGAAACGTTCGACGCCATAGATATAGATGGGATTGTAATAGCCCATCAGCACGATCGGCGTGGTCTGGTCGTTCTCACGGAATTCGCGCGCCATCTGGATGGTCTTGGCCAGCGAGTGACCGTTCTTCAGCGCCCGCTGGCCGGCGAGCTGGATGGCCGGGCCATCCGCCATCGGATCGGAAAACGGCGCGCCGAGCTCGATGATGTCGGCGCCGGCGCCCGGTAGCGCCTTCATGATCTCGAGCGAGGTCTGGTAATCCGGGTCGCCCGCCATGAAATAGGTGACGAGCGCGGGCCGACCCTCAGCCTTGAGGTCGGCGAATTTCTTGTCCATGCGTGCGGTCATCGCGATCAGAGCCCCATTCCCAAAATCTTGCCGACTGTAAAGATGTCCTTGTCGCCGCGGCCGCAGAGATTCATCAGGATGATCTCGTCCTTGCCCATTTTCGGCGCGCGCTTGACGACTTCGGCGAGCGCATGGCTCGGCTCGAGCGCCGGGATGATGCCTTCGGTGCGGGTGAGCAGCTGGAAGGCGGCGAGCGCCTCATCATCCATGATCGGCACATATTCGGCGCGGCCCATGTCCTTCAGCCAGGAATGTTCGGGGCCGATGCCGGGATAATCGAGACCGGCGGAGATGGAATGGCCTTCCTTGATCTGGCCGTCGCCGTCCTGCAGCAGATAGGTGCGGTTGCCATGCAGAACGCCCGGCGATCCGGCCGTCAGCGAGGCGCAATGTTCTTCCCCGTCCAGGCCCTTGCCGCCGGCTTCGACCCCGACGATGCGGACCGACTTGTCGTCGAGGAAGGGATGGAAGAGGCCGATGGCGTTGGAGCCGCCGCCGACGGCCGCGACCAGCATGTCGGGCAGACGGCCTTCGGCGGCCAGCATCTGCTCGCGCGCCTCGCGGCCGATGACCGACTGGAATTCGCGCACCATTTCCGGATAGGGATGCGGCCCGGCGGCGGTGCCGATCATGTAATAGGTGTCGTCGACATTGGTGACCCAGTCGCGCAGCGCCTCGTTCATGGCGTCCTTCAGCGTGCCGTTGCCGGCGGAGACCGGGATCACTTCGGCGCCGAGCAGCTTCATGCGGAACACGTTTGGCGCCTGACGCTCGACATCGGTCGCGCCCATATAGACGACGCAGGGCAGGCCGAAGCGGGCGGCCACGGTGGCCGAGGCGACGCCGTGCTGGCCGGCGCCGGTTTCGGCGATGATGCGGGTCTTGCCCATGCGCTTGGCGAGCAGGATCTGGCCGATGCAGTTGTTGATCTTGTGCGAACCGGTGTGGTTGAGCTCGTCGCGCTTGAAATAGACTTTCGCGCCGCCGAGCTCGGCCGTCAGGCGTTCGGCGAAATAGAGCGGGCTCGGGCGGCCGATATAATGCGTGCCGAGATTGGCGAGCTCGGCCTGGAATTCCGGATCGGTCTTGGCCTTGTTCCACTCCGCCTGCAGATCGAGGATCAGCGGCATCAGGGTCTCGGCCACGAAGCGGCCGCCATAAATGCCAAAACGGCCGTCTTCATCCGGTCCGGCGCGGTAGGAATTGGGCTTTGCGATCTCGTTCACGCGTTTTCTCCTCAGGCCGCCTGCGTCGCGCGACGCACAGCGGCGAAAAATTCGTCCATTTTCGCCAGGTCCTTGACGCCGGGGGCGGATTCTACGCCCGACGACACGTCGATTCCCCTGGGACGGGCGATGCGGATGGCCTCGCCGACATTGTCTTTCGTCAGTCCGCCCGACAGCATGTAATCCACCGAAGGATCGAGCGCCGTCAGCAACGACCAGTCGAAGCTGACGCCGTTGCCGCCGGGGAGCTCGGAGCCTTTGGGCGGCTTGGCGTCGAACAGATAGCGGTTTGCGAGCCCATCATAGGGCTCGATCCGCGCCAGATCCTCCGACGTCGACACCGACAAGGCCTTCATGACAGGCAGACCCGTCATGGCTTTTACGGTGAGAACCCGGTCAGGGCTCTCCGTACCGTGCAATTGCAGAATATCGGGCTTGATCATGGCGATCAGTTCGTCGAGATCGTCGTCATCGGCATTGACCGACACCGAGACGATCTCGGCGCGGCCGCGCACGCGATCGGCCAGACGGCCGGCGTCGGCGGGCTCGATATGGCGCGGGCTCTTCTCGAAAAAGATGAACCCGATATGGGTCGCGCCCAGTCGGACGGCGTGATCCACAGCCTCTTCGGTCTTCAATCCGCAGATTTTGATGTCGAGTTTCATCCGGCCCAACTCGCATGAAATGGATAAAGAGTCGAGCCGTTTTTACGCCATCTCCGCGCCGAGAATGCGGCGCAATCAGCCGAAATCATGCACATGAAGCATCGCGCCATTGCGCTTCAGCCAGTGCCGCGCCTCCTCCATGCGCGGGCAGAGCCGGGCGCAGATCGCCCAGAAGCGATCGGAATGGTTCATCTCCTTGAGATGGGCAACTTCATGGGCGGCGAGGTAATCGAGCACGTAAGACGGCGCCATGATGATGCGCCAGGAGAAGCTGAGCGCGCCGTCATGCGAGCAGGAGCCCCAGCGGCTTTTCGTGTCTTTGAGCGTGATGCTCTTGATCGTCGCGCCGACCGCGGCGGCATGCGCCTGGGCCCGCGCTTCGAGATCCCGACGCGCCTCGGCCTTCAGATAATCCTTGAGCCGCCGGGCGAGATGATCCTCGGCGCCGCCGACGCGAATGACAGCCTCGCCGTCGACCTCCGTGATCTGGGTCAGGCCTCTCAGGAGACCGGTGCGTTCGATGCGGTGGGCGACGCCGCGCAGTTGCAGATAGCGGCCTTCGGTCAAGGCGTTCGAACGGGGAAACCGGGCGAGCCGCGTCATCAACCAGCCTTCGTGGCGGGCGAGGAACTCGTCGATCTCGCGCGACTTCAGGCCGAGGGGCACGGTCAGCTTCAGCGCCTGACCGCCCGGCTCGATGCGCAGCGTGATGCGGCGGGCGCGCCGGTCTGGTTTGACGGTGAGCGGCAGAGACCGGCCCGCGACCTCATGGGTGCGAGTGGACGGCGCATTGGGCCGCTCGGGTTTCTGCAGGAAGGACAGCCGCGACAACATGAGACGAGGTCTAGCAGATTCAGCGCGCAAAACAAAAGCCGGCGCATGACGCGCCGGCTCGATTTGTCGAGACGTTGATTGCTCAGGCGGGATAACCCTGATCGGGCGTATCGACCTGATTGCGGCGCGCCTCGCGGTCACGCATGAAACGGTCGAATTCTTCCTGGTCACGGGCGCGGCGCAATTCGCGCATATAGGAGTCGAATTCCTCGCGCATCTCGTCGAGCTTGCGGCGCTCTTCTTCGATGCGGTCCAGTTCGGTCTTGCGCCAGTCGTCAAAGGCCATGTTGCCCGAGGCGAACTGGAAGCCTTTGTCGCGCCAGCGGCCGGAGCGGCAGGCGCGGGCGAAGCCGTCGACACGCGCATTGGCGTCGCGCTTGAAGGCGCTGAGACGATCGCCGAACAGGATATATGCCAGCATGGCCAATCCAAGCGGCCAGAAGACGACGAAGCCGAGGACCATCAAAGCGATGGTGGCCGGCGTCCATTCGGGCCGTATGAGAGGGGCGGTGCGGTACATGATGTCGTTTCCTCACGATTGCCTGGCCCGCAAAAGCGCGGACCATTGCAATCGATGTGGGAAACGCCGTGACGCATTCAAGCAGATCTCGGTCGAAATCGGACAAGAGCCTGAAACGTCTTGCGTTTTTCAATGCCTGCTTAAACACGCATAACGCGAAACTCAGTCCTTGGGCTGGGACCGGGCGCCCCGACGCGGCAGCTTGAGCTTCGGCGCGGACGATTTCGCCGGCGAGTTGGAGTTGACCGCTTCCGTTCTTGCGCCATGTTCGCGCATGAAGGAAATGATGCGGGGCACGATTTCCTTGCGGAAGCGCGAGCCGTTGAAGACGCCGTAATGGCCGACATCCGGCTGGACGTAATGGGCGCGCTTGCCGTCGGCGAGCGAGGAGCAGAGCGTCTGCGCCGCATGCGTCTGGCCGACGCCGGAAATGTCGTCGTTTTCGCCTTCGACGGTGAAGAGCGCGGTGCGGCGGATTTTGGAGCAATCGACGCGGGCGGAGCGATGCATCATCTCGCCCTTGGGCAGGGAGTGCTTGATGAACACGGTATCGACCGTCTGCAGATAGAATTCGGCCGTCAGATCCATCACGGCCAGATATTCGTCATAGAAATCGCGATGCTTGTCGGCGGAATCGCCGTCGTTCTTGACGAGGTGGAAAAAGAAATCCTTGTGCGCGATCATATGGCGGTCGAGGTTCATCGACATGAAGCCCGACAGCTGCAGGAAGCCGGGATAGACATTGCGCATGAAGCCCGGCTGCGGCCAAGGAACCTGCATAACGACATTGTCGGCGAACCAGCTGAGCGGCCTGTCCTGCGCAAGCTGGTTGACGGCGGTGGGATTGATGCGGGTGTCGATCGGGCCGCCCATCAGCGTCATGGAGGCGGGCGCAAGCGGATCGTTTTCGTCTTCCATACGGGCGACAGCGGCGAGGACCGGCACGGAGGGCTGGCAGACGGCCAGGACATGCGTGTCTTCACCGAGGAACCGAACCATGTCGATGATGTAATCGATATAGTCGTCGAGATCGAAGGAGCCCTCGCTCAAGGGCACCATGCGGGCGTCCTTCCAATCGGTGATGTAGATATCGGCATGGGGAGCAGCGCTTCGACCGTGCCGCGCAACAGCGTGGCGTAGTGGCCGGACATCGGCGCGACGATCAGCAACTTGGGATCGCGACCATGACCCGGGGGCAGAACGCGCTCGAAATGCAGGAGATCACAGAAGGGTTTCGAGAGCACCACATGCTCGTGCACCGATGCCGGTCTGCCCGCGATCGTCGTGGTCGGCAGTTCGAAGGCCGGCTTGCCATAGCGGCGGGTGGCGCGTTCGAACACTTCCAGCCCCGCAGCCATCGACCTGCCGAGAGCAGTGTAGGACAGCGGATTGAAGGGATTGGAATACGCGATCCTGAGCGATTCAGCCGTTGCCCGAGCAGGCGCCATGGCGGCGTGGCCGAATTCGTAGATGTGATAGAACATGTAAAACCTGCACCTTTTCCTGGGCCGGACCGCCGGTCACGCATGTTAATTCATAATCGACACTAACAGTTCCGACTTAATGGACAAGAAACGCGATCGCGCCAAGTCGATCGAAGTCATCACATCTGGTGACGAAATGCGGGAAATTCACCATCTTTGTGATGATTCTCACCGATCAGCCTTGCGCCTGGATGACCGCCTTGATCAGCCCAGATTTCTGATGCGCCCAGCGCGGCAGGTCGGTGATCGCGCCTGAAAAATCGGTGCGGTGGGTGATCAGCTGGTCCGTGTCGATCGCGCCGCTGCGGATAGAGGCGATGACGTGATCGAAATCGGCCTTCTGGGCGTTGCGGCTGCCGATGATCGACATTTCCCGCTTGTGGAATTCCGGATCGGCGAAAGTGATGTCGTCCTTGACCACGCTGACATAAACGAGGACGCCGCCATGAGCGACGAAAGGCAGCGCCGCCATCATCGAGGCGGCATTGCCTGTGGCGTCGAACACGGCCTCGAAGCCTTCGCCTTCGGTGATGGTCTTGGCCTGATCGAGCGCGGACGGGCCGACGGTGATGGAGGACGCCAGACCGAAGCGGCCATTCGCTTCCGCCAGACGCTCTTCGCTCAGATCCATCAGCGTCACTTCGAAGCCGGCGATGCGGGCGAAGAGCGCTGTTCCCAAACCGATAGGACCGGCGCCGACCACGAGCGCGCGCGCTCCCGGCTCGACGGAACCGGCGCGGCGCACGGCATGGGCGCCGATGGCGAGAAACTCCACCGTCGCGGCCTGTTCCGGAGACAGGCCTTTCGCCGGGTAAGCATTGACGGAGGGCACCACGATTTCCTCGCAGAAGGCGCCGTCGCGATGAACGCCGAGCACCTCGATCGCCATGCAGCAATTGGGTTTTCCGCGGCGGCAGGCGATGCAGCGCCCGCAGGCGATATAGGGATTGACAGCGACGAGATCGCCGGGCGCCAGACCGGAGCCGGCGGGCGCCTCCATGACATGAGCGGAAATCTCGTGACCCATGACGCGGGGATAGGCGAGGAAGGGATGCTTGCCTTCATAGATATGATAATCGGTGCCGCAAATGCCGATGTGGCTGACCTTCAGCCTTATTTCGCTGGCCTCCGCGGGCTGAGGCGCGGCGCGCTCCACCAGTTCGAGCCGACCGGGTTCGGCGCACAGAATCGCTTTCATCGTCTTTCCTCCCCTCGCCGCTCCCTCGGGCGGCGTCATGCGAATTGCTTTTGTCTTTTATCTACAATATACAATTCGCGCAATGGGAGGATCTGTCGTCGGGGAACGTGGCGACAGGGGCGGACGGAGGACCTATGGCGCGGCAGAATACGCTGTTCAAGGAGGCCTATAACAGGTGCCTGAGCGATATCGAGGAGCAGGAAAACCTGCCGTCGGAGCCGGAACTGGGCGAGAAATACGGCATCAGCCGCACCACGGTGCGAGCGATCCTCGGGCGGATGCGCGACAGCGGCCTGATCGAGTGGGACAAGCGCAACAAGATCGTGCTTCGGCCGCCCAAGGACGAAGACTATTTTCCCGCCGAAGAAACCAATTCGCTGAACGAAATCATCGAACGCGCCTTCATGAAACGCATCCTGACCGGCGAGGCCAGCCCGGGCGCGCAGATCAGCGAGGCGGAGATCGCCCGCGAAGTCGGGGCCGGCACGACCAGCGTGCGTGAATTCCTGATCCGCTTCTCGCGCTTCGGCCTGATCGAGAAGCGACCCAACAGCCATTGGGTGCTCAAGGGTTTCACCCTGAATTTTGCGCTCGAACTCAGCGAAGTGCGCGAGATGTTCGAATTCAAATCGGCCGAGGCCTTCGCCAGACTGCCGCCCGAGCATCCGGCCTGGGCGGAGCTCGATGCGATCGAGGACGAGCATCACGACCTGCTCGCCGACATCGAAAACCGCTTCCTGGATTTTTCGGCGCTGGACGAGCGGTTCCATCTGCTCGTGCATCGCGCCTCGGGCAACCGTTTCGTGATCGATTTTCACGACGTGATCGCCTTCATCTTCCACTATCACTATCAGTGGAACAAGACGCATGCCCGGGCGCGCAACGAGCGGGCGCTGCGCGAACATCTCGATTATATCGCCGCGCTGCGCTCGCGTGATCCCGCCCGGATCGACGCCGCCTGCCGCATTCATCTCGCATCGGCGCGTGAAACGCTGATCGCCTCCGTTCCCCATTGAGACCCATGATGACGACGCCCATTCTTCAATTCGGCACCAGCCGATTTCTGCAGGCCCATGCCGATCTGTTCGTCAGCGAAGCGCTGACGCGCGGCGAGGCGATTGGCCCCATCACCATCGTCCAGACGACACGATCCGGCGAACGCAGCAAGCGGCTGACGGCGCTCGCCGCGCAAGAGGGGTTTCCCGTGCGCATCCGCGGTTTGAAAGATGGTGAAGTGATCGACGAGACCAGGCGGATCACCTCCGTGAAAAAGGCGCTGTCGATCCATGACGATTGGGCCGAGACGGCTCGGATCTTCTCTGGAGAAGCGAGAGCGGTGATCTCCAACACCGGCGACGCCGGTTTCGACATCGGCGCCGAAGCAGACGAGATGCCGGAGGGCGCGCCAGAGAGCTTTCCCGGCAAATTGACCAAGCTCCTGCTCGGACGGTTCGAAACTGGCGGGGCGGCGCTGACCATCCTTCCGGCGGAGCTGATTTCGCGCAATGGCGATGCGCTGAAGGGGATCGTCCTGAGGCTCGCGGCGCGGTGGCGGCTGCCGCAGTCGTTTCTCGACTGGCTCGAGAGCGAGGTCATCTTCTCCAACACGCTGGTCGACCGTATCGTCTCCGAGCCGATCGAGCCGGCTGGCGCGGTGGCGGAGCCCTATGCGCTCTGGGCGATCGAAACACGGCCCGGCCAGATCCTGCCCTGTCTGCATCCCGATATCGTGACGGCGCCTGATATCTCTTCGTATGAACGGCTGAAGCTGTTCATTCTCAATCTCGGCCATACCGCGATGACCGAAAAGTGGCTGGCCTCGGACCTGCCGCGCGACATGGTGGTGCGCGATCTGCTGGCGCGCCCGGATTATCTCGATTTCCTGGAGCGACTCTACGCCGAGGAGATCATCCCCGGCTTCGCCATTCGCGGCATGAGGGACGAGGCGGAGGCCTATGCGCGCCAGACGATCGAGCGCTTCCGCAACCCGTTCCTCGATCACCGGCTCTCCGACATCGCCCAGAACCACCTCGAAAAGATCCGCCGACGCGCCGGCGGCTTTCTCGACTGGACCGGCGTCCATGCGCCCACTCTCGAAAATATGATCCAAACGGCCGCCTAGTACGTTCAATAAACGCTGCGTCCTCCGATCCGGTGGTTGATGTTTTCCGCCGGCTCGACTCTTATCGCAGCCGCATCTTCGGTTCGTTTCCGCCCGCTTGTTCAGAAAACAGCAAGCACGGAGGGCCGTCGGGCTTTTGCTGGCGCGTGCTCCTCCCCGGGTCGTATGCCCGATGCGCAGAAGGCCCGCTCGGTCCGAACCGATGCTGAAATCAACCTTGCGCCGCATCCCGATCGGGTGCGGCTACATTCTCGACAAGGAATAGACATGTCCGATAGCCGCCACGCCGACCATCCCGCCGCTTCGATGTTCGTGGAGCGCTGGTCGCCCCGCTCCTTCACCGGCGAAGCCCTGCCGGAATCGGCGCTGATGACCATTCTCGAGGCCGCCCGTTGGACGCCCTCGGCCAGCAACACCCAGCCCTGGCGCTTCGTCTATGGTTTGAACGGCACGCCTGAATTCGATAAGCTCGTCTCGGTGCTGATGGGCTTCAATCAGGTTTGGACCCCCAAGGCGGGCGCGCTGCTGCTCGTCGTGTCCAAGACCCAGACGTTCAATGCCGACGGCGCTCAGAGCCCACTGCGCTGGCATTCCTACGACACCGGCGCCGCCGGCCTCGCCATCGCCTTGCAGGCCGAGGCGCTCGGCTATCACGCGCATTCGATGGGCGGCGTCGAGGGCGAAAAGGCCAAGGAGGTCTTCTCCATTCCCGAAGGTTACAAGGTGGAAAGCGCCATCGCGATCGGCAAGCTGGGCCCCAGGGAGGCCCTGCCCGAAAAACTGCAGGAACGCGAAGTGAAGAGCGACCGCATGCCGGTCTCGGAATTTGCTTTCAAAGGCGAATTCAAAGCCTAACAAACTCTGAATGTTTCACGTGAATCATAGAAAACGCCGGGGATAACCCGGCGTTTTCGTATCAAGGCGACGCGTATCGAAGGCGATCAGATGTCGAGATTGGCGACGCTGAGGGCGTTTTCCTGGATGAAGTCGCGGCGCGGCTCCACCTCGTCGCCCATCAGGCGGGAGAACAGACCGTCGGCGTCTGTGGCGTCCTGCACCTTGACCTGAAGCAGCGAGCGGACATTCGGATCCAACGTGGTTTCCCAGAGCTGCTCGGCATTCATTTCGCCAAGACCCTTGTAGCGCTGCATCGACAGGCCCTTTCGGCCGAATGCGAAGACCGATTCGAGCAGCATGCGCGGGCCGGCGATTTCCGTCTCGCCTTCGCGACGCACCAGCGCCGGCGGCACGCCATAGATCTCGCCGAGACGCGACGACATCTGATCGATCATACGGGCATCCTGCGAGCCGATCAGCGCCATGTCGATGACCAGCGATTCCTTGACGCCGCGCACCATGCGTTCGAAACGCAGCGAACCGGCGTCGGACATTTCACCCGTCCAGCCGCGTTCGGTCTCCTCGGCGATGACGTCCATACGGCGAGCGATTTCGGCGGCCACGGCTTCGGCGCGGGCGCGGTCGCTCATCAGTTCGGCGTTCAGGCCGCCGGCGATCGCCGCCTGTTCGACGAGGGCGCGGTTGTAGCGGGAATGCAGACCGTCGATCAGCGTGCGGACGCGCAGCGCATCCTGGATGACGTCGCGCAGATCGGCGCCGATGCGAACTTCGCCTCCGCCTAGACGCAGCGACACATCTTCGAGGCCGGCGTCGATGAGATATTCATCCAGCGCCTTTTCGTCCTTCAGATAGGTCGAGGACTTGCCACGGCTGACCTTGTAGAGCGGCGGCTGGGCGATGAACAAATGGCCGCGCTCGATCAGCTCCGGCATCTGCCGGAAGAAGAAGGTGAGCAGAAGGGTGCGGATATGGGCGCCGTCGACGTCGGCGTCCGTCATGATGATGATCTTGTGATAGCGCAGCTTGTCGGCGTTGAACTCGTCCTTGCCGATGCCGGTGCCGAGCGCGGTGATCAGCGTGCCGATTTCCTGGCTCGACAACATCTTGTCGAAGCGGGCGCGTTCGACGTTGAGGATTTTGCCGCGCAGCGGCAGGATCGCCTGGTTCTCGCGCGAGCGGCCCTGCTTGGCCGAGCCGCCTGCCGAATCACCTTCGACGAGGAACAGTTCGGACTTGGAGGGATCGCGCTCGGAGCAGTCGGCCAGCTTTCCGGGAAGCGAGGCGATGTCGAGCGCGCCCTTGCGGCGGGTCAATTCGCGCGCTTTACGGGCGGCTTCGCGGGCGGCCGCGGCTTCGACCACCTTGCCGACCAGCGTCTTGGACTCGGACGGATGCTCCTCGAGCCATTGGTTGAGCGCTTCGTTGACCAGGTTCTCGACGACCGGGCGGACTTCGGAGGAAACGAGCTTGTCCTTGGTCTGCGACGAGAATTTCGGATCCGGCACCTTCACCGAGAGAACGGCGGTCAGGCCTTCGCGACAATCGTCGCCGGTCAGCGAGACCTTTTCCTTCTTGAGAATGCCGGAGCTCTCGGCGTAGCCGGTGATCTGGCGGGTCAGAGCGCCGCGGAAACCCGCGAGATGGGTGCCCCCGTCCCGCTGCGGGATGTTGTTGGTGAAGCACAGCATGTGTTCGTGATAGCTGTCGTTCCACCACATCGCGACTTCGACGGTGATGCCGTCCTTCTCGCTGCTGATCGAGATCGGCTTGTCGACCAGCGGCTTCTTGGCGCGATCGAGATAGGCGACGAAGGCTTCGAGACCGCCGGAATAGAGAAGCTCTTCCTGCTTGATGTCGGAATGACGCTTGTCGGTGAGGACGATGCGGACGCCGGAATTCAGGAAGGCCAGTTCGCGCAGGCGATGTTCGAGCGTCTGATAATCGAAAACCGTCTTGGTGAAGGTGTCGGGGCTCGGCAGGAAGGTCACTTCGGTGCCGGTTTCATTCGGCGAGTCCCCGATCACCTTCAGGGGCGCATCGGCGACCCCGTGGGTAAAGCTCATCTCATGGATCTTGCCTTCGCGGCGGATCTTCAGCTTGAGCCAGATCGACAGCGCATTGACGACCGAGACGCCGACCCCATGCAGACCGCCGGAGACTTTATAGGAGTTCTGGTCGAATTTGCCGCCGGCATGCAGCTGGGTCATGATCACTTCGGCGGCGGAAACGCCCTCCTCGTGATGGATGCCCGTGGGGATGCCGCGGCCATTGTCGGTGACGGTGCAGGATCCGTCGGCATTGAGGGTGACGGTGACCAGATCGGCATGGCCGGCCAGCGCTTCGTCGATGGCGTTGTCGACCACCTCATAGACCATGTGATGCAGACCGGAACCGTCGTCGGTGTCGCCGATATACATGCCCGGACGTTTTCTCACCGCGTCGAGGCCCTTGAGAACCTTGATGCTATCGGCGCCGTATTCGCCGGCGGGCGCCGGTGCGTCGTCTTCGGTGGGTCCGGTCATGGATGGCTTTCTCTTGGCTGTCTTGCAAAATCGTCGAAGGCGAAAAATCGGCCTTGCGAATCACTTTTCAGAAGGTGACCGACTATAGGATTTTTCGCCGAAAGGCCAAAGCGTGGCCATGGAAATAGGGCGTAAAACCGGTCGCTAGCGGGCTTTTTCCCGGAGAAAAACGATCCGATCGAGCATTTCCGTCAATTCCGTCACGGCGTCGGGCGGGAGGCCGCGAATTTCGGTCGCCAGACGATTGGCCAGGGCCGTGTAAGCCGCAGGCAGGCCTGTCGTGTCGACCACGACCCGCGGGTGCGAATGGGAAGCGACACGGAAAAGATCGTCGGCTTCATCCCAGATGATGTTGAAATAACCGGCGACACGCTGGAGGAAATCGAAGCTCGGCCGTCCGCGATGGCCGTTTTCGAGCGCCGAGAGATAGGCCGGCGTCACACCCAATGCAGCCGCCATCTGCTTCTGGCTGACGCCCCGTTCGCGGCGCAGCCGCCGCACGGCCTCGCCGAACGGCGTCATGACCGCTCACCGCGGCTGCGCGACAGGCGCACATAAAGCGCGCCGTCGCCGCCGTGATTGGCGGCCGCCGGCTCATAGGACGAAATCAGGGGGCGGAAATCGGGCTTGGAAAACCAGAGCGGCACCGCGCGCTTGAGCGCGCCGTCGCTGCCGATCGAACCGCCCTTGCCGGTAATCACCAGCACATGCCGGAGGCCGCGTTCATGGGCGCGGACCAGGAAGGAATGCAGGATGGCGTGCGCCTCGGACTGGAAAAGGCCATGCAGATCGATCCGCGCTTCGAGCTCCAGCCGCCCCTTGGCGAGCTTTCGCTTGACCGGCTTTTCGAGTGGATGATGGCGCGGCTGTTGCGGGCGGGGCGTGGGCGCGGGCTCGGTCATGGGCGCCGACACAAGGCTCGGCGGCGAGTTTGCTTCGCCGGATTCATGCTCCTTCATCAAGATTTCAAAAGCGTCGATATCGCCTATGCGACCCGGTAGCGCACGGGTGGTGCGCGCCACTTTGCCCCAGAGAATGCGGTCTTCGTGGGAGAGCTTCTTCTCACTCGCCATAACCCAGCTCCCGTGCGGCGCGATGGGGAAGAAGAAGAAAGAAATCGGCGGCGTCGCGCACATTGCCCGCAAGCTCGCCCGCAGCGTCGCCCGAGCCGATGAAGATATCGGCGCGGGCCGGACCGACGATGGCCGTACCGGTGTCGAGCGCCATCATCAGCCGACGAAACGGTTTTCCGCCGGTGAGATGCGTGAGGCTGTCCGATGAGAGATAGAACAGTGACGAAAACGTGTGGATCGTTCTGTCGACCGCGATCGACCGCATCGGCTGCAACGGAACCTTGGCGGCGGCGACGGGCCCCAAGGCGAGATCGCTGACCTCGGCGTCCCGAAAAAGATGTAGGAGCGGTTGGTCCAAAGGATTTCGTCCTGCCGATCTTCATGCGCCGCGAGCCAGGCGCGGATCGACTGCATGGAGATTTCCGCCTCGGCGATTTCTCCGAGCTCGATCAACCGCCGGCCGATTCCGGAGAAGGGATGTCCAGCCTTGGCGGCATAAGTGATGCGGCGGATAGCGCCGTCCGGATAGCGCAACCGCGCAGCGCCCTGGACATGAGCAAAAAGACGTCGACCCGCGACCGGGCCCAGGCAATCTCCAGTCCCCGGCCCGCCAATCCGCCGCGATCGATCTCGCCGCGGTCCAGATAGGCGCAGATCATCCCGTCCGGTCGCCGCTGGCCGAAAGCATAGGACGGATCGAGGTCTAGGGGGCGATTGGTCTCGTCGAGATCGACCAGGTCCGAGGGGCGGCGATAGAAGGGGTACTGGAATTCGTGGTCTCGATGTTCTGAAACATCCACAATCGGCTCATAATAGGCGGTGACGAAACCCGAGTCGCCGGAGGCGGGCCGAATGCGAAACGGCTGGAAACGGGTCTCGATGAATGTCCGCATTTCGGCCGGGCCCTGGGGATCGATCTCGACCGCCTGCTCGAAAATCTCCGCAAGCAATTCGGGGCGCAATCCCAGCGCCCCGGTTCGATAAGGTTTGACCTCGCGACCATGCGCGAGACAACGCCGCATCGACCCGAGCAGATCGCTGGGATCGTCTTCGGCCCAGCCGGGCAGTTCGGAATACGCCGCCGGGATCAGGCCGAAGCTCATCGTGGTCAGCCTTCCGACTGGGTCGAAACGAGCTTCCAGTTCGGATCGCGCGAACGGGTGTCGCGCAGGAAGGTCCAGCGGTCCTTGACCTCGGACACATCTTCGGCATTGCCATCCACCAGCGTTCCCGCCTTGTCATAGGTGGCGGAAATCAGCTGGCTGACGATCTTCATCGTCACGGTGACCTCCGGGCCTTCGAGATTGGCCGCAACCATTTCCGCCTTATCGATGCCGACGAAACTGAACTTGACCTTCTCGCCCGCCTTCTCCCGCTCGGCGATCGCGGCGTTGAAGCCCTCATAGACATCGTTGGAAAGCAGGTTCTTCAAGGTCTTGCGGTCGCCCTCCGCATAGGCGGTGACGATCATTTCATAGGCCGCCTGCGCTCCCTGAACGAATTGCTGCGGGTCGAACGACGGGTCTGCGTCGACGATCCGGCGCAATGATTCGTTCAGCGCGGCGCCGGGCGGGGCGAAATCATCGATCGACTGATAGCGATTTTCAGGTTCGGATGCGCCGCGCCGCGGCAGCGTGATGACCTTGCCGTCTTCCGCCGGCGCCTGGGGCCGTTCGGCCTCCCGCGCGGATTCGCGCGGCGAAAAAGGATCGTAGGGCTGCTTCTCATGCCCGGTGCGTTTTCCCAGAACGCTGCGGAGGTTCAAAAAATCAACGCCGCAACGATCAGGAAAAACAGGGTGATGATACTGTCTGTGCCCATGGCTGGCTTTGCCCTCGGTTCTTAAATTGCCTGCTTCGCTTCCCATATAGTCGTCCTATGAATATCATTCAAACGGAGGAGACAAGGGAATTACAATGCGCACCACTCTGCCGCTTCTGGCGTTTCTCGCCACGCCGATCCTGGAGATCGCGACTTTCATTCTCGTCGGACAACGGATCGGCGTCGGACCGACGCTTCTTCTGGTGCTATTCGCCGGATTTGCCGGCGTGATGATCTTGCGACGGCAGGGGCTGGGCGCGCTGAAGAAACTGAACCGAAATCTGCGCCGCGAGAGCCTGTCCGGAGAAGGACTGGCGGACGGCTTCCTGATTGCGGTCGCAGCCGTGCTGCTGATCATTCCCGGATTTCTGACCGACATCGCCGCGCTTCTCCTGCTTCTGCCGCCCGTCCGCCGTCTGATCTGGCGGCGTTGGGCCAGTTCGATCGAGATGCGCAGCTATTACAGCTCCAGTCATTCCCGGGGACCCGCAAATGGCGACGCACGATCCAACCGCGATTTCGTCGATCTCTCGCCGGAGGACTTTCGCCGTGCGGCGGATCCCGACGCTGCGCCTCGAACGGCCCGACTGAGGCGCCGAGGGTTGTAAGCATCCGACCTAAATGCTAGATGGCAAGCCCCGGGGCTCAGCGCCCTATGCTTCGGTCAGAGAAGTCCAACTTCACCGCCGGCCCGTCGCCGTGAACCCCGGACAATGGAATCTTTGAGGCGAACCAGTCGTTCGCCCTGGCGATGAGGAAAGAGATCATGTCGAACGAAAATGCGAACGGCGTCGAAGCGCAGCCGGCAATCAACATTCTGGCGCAGTATGTGAAGGATTTCTCCTTCGAGAATCCGGGCGCGCCCCGTTCGCTCCAGGCCCGCGACAAGGCCCCGTCGATCAATATCTCGGTGAACGTCAACGCCAATCCGCTGTCGGACACCGATTTCGATGTGGTGCTGACGCTCGACGCCTCGGCCAAGGATGGCGACAAGGTGGTCTTCCACGCCGAGCTCGCTTATGGCGGCCTGTTCCGCGTTCAAGGCTTCGCCCAGGAGCATATGCTGCCGGTGCTCTTCATCGAATGCCCGCGCCTGCTGTTCCCCTTCGCGCGTCAGATCGTCGCCGACGCC
The DNA here is from genome assembly GCF_014158035.1 of Rhizobium sp. G21. Lineage (GTDB taxonomy): Bacteria > Pseudomonadota > Alphaproteobacteria > Rhizobiales > Rhizobiaceae > Rhizobium_E. The sequence continues at coordinate 2,491,056 of NZ_JACFXW010000001.1, forward strand.
ACCCGCAATGGCGGCTTCCCGCCGCTGATGATCGACCCGATCGATTTCGCGGTGATGTTCCAGCAGCGCATGGCCGAAGAACAGGCTAAAGCGCGCGTCGCCGCCAACAACTGAGCGGCTTGACAGGCTTGCATTCGAAAGCGCCCGGCCTCCGCCGGGCGTTTTTATTGGCCTGCCGGCTCCGCGCCGAGGCCGTATTTCATCCAGATCGCCTTGTCGCCCATTTTCCTGACCAACGCCTTATGCGCTTCGGCTTCAACAGCCGACAGACGTGAAGGCAGCGGCTGAGGCCGCGTGAGCGTGATGATGTCGGACTGGTCTTCGATCTGCTGGGCGCGGCTCCGTTCCGGTCCCGCCAGGCCGAGCGCCGTCTGCCGGCCGCCGATCAATTCGATATAGACTTCGGCGAGCAGTTCGGAATCGAGAAGCGCGCCGTGTTTCAGGCGATGTGAGTTGTCGACGCCGTAACGACGGCAGAGCGCATCCAGCGTATTCGGTCCCATCGGATGCTTACGCCGCGCCATCTGCAGCGTGTCGACCACCCGCTCATTGGCGATAGCCGGCAAACCGATCCGGGCGAGCTCGGCATTGATGAAGCCCATGTCGAAATTGGCGTTGTGGGCGATCCACTGGGCGCCGTCGAAAAACTCCAGGATCTCGTCGACGACATTGGCGAAGACGGGCTTGTCGGCGAGAAACTCGTCGGTGATTCCGTGCACGGCCAAGGCGTCCGGATGGACCTTTCGGCCATCGGGATTGATATAGAGATGGATGGTCCGGCCGGTCGGAAAGTGATCCCGAAGCTCCACGCCGCCGATTTCGATGATGCGGTCCTCGCGCGAGTCGAGGCCGGTGGTTTCCGTGTCGAAGATGATTTCCCGCATGGTCAGCGATCTCCAAGTCCAAATGCGCCCAGAATGCGCTTCACGTCCGCGCGAGCATGTTCCATGCCGAGGCCGGTGTCGATGACGTAGTCGGCGCGTTTGCGCTTCTCCGCATCCGGCATCTGTCGCGACAGGATCAGCGCGAATTTCTCTTCGGTCATGCCCGGCCGCGCGAGAACTCTACGGCGTTGGACATCGGGATCGCAAGTAACCACCACGACCTTGTCCACACGCGCTTCCCCCTTGTTCTCGAACAAGAGCGGGATATCGAGCACGACCAATCTTTCGCCGGATTCGCGGTAGGAATCGAGAAGCGCTGTCTCTCTCTTCCAGACCAGAGGATGCACGATCGCTTCGAGGTCGCGAAAGCGATCCGGTTCGCTGGCCAGGGCCGCAGACAGGCATTTCCTGTCGACCACGCCATCGACCACACATCCGGGAAAAGCGGCGCCGATCGGCGCTACGGCTTCGCCTCGATAGAGGTCATGGACGATGCCGTCGGCATCGATCACCGGCACGCCTTCGCCGCGAAAAAGATCCGCGGTCGTCGACTTGCCCATGCCGATCGATCCGGTCAGTCCCAGCCGCAGCATCAATGCCGCTCCAGATCGGCGACGATCAACGCTCTCAGTTCGTCGGTCACGTCTGGGCGAACGCCGAACCATTTCTCGAAACCGGGCGCGGCCTGGTGCAGCAGCATGCCGAGACCGTCGCAGACTGGTCGTCTCTGTTGCTTCGCCATGGCGAGTATGGGGGTGATCAACGGCGCATAGACGATATCGGTGACCAGTCCGCCCTCCGCCATCGGTGAAAAATCGATCGCCGGCGCATCCGCGCCGTCCATGCCGAGCGACGTTGTATTGACGAAGAGATCGGCGCCGGCCAGTCGCTCGGCGAGCGCGTCGATCGGCGCGGCGTGAAGGCGCGGGCCGAAGCGGTCGGCCAGTTCCTGCGCCCGCGCGAGCGTGCGGTTCAAGACGTGAATCTCTGAAAAGCCGCGATCCCGCAACGCTTGAAGGATCGCGCGGCTAGCGCCCCCGCCCCCAGCACCACCCCGGTCGCGACGATCATCCCAGCCCACGGCCCGCTGGTCGAGATTGGCGAGGAAGCCATAGCCATCGGTATTGGTCGCCATGAGACGGCCTTGCTCGAGATAGAGCGTATTCGCCGCACCCAATTCGCGGGCGATATCATCGGGTTCATCCGCGAGAGCGAAAGCCGCCTCCTTATGCGGGATGGTGATATTGCCGCCTCGATAGCCGGATTCGCCGCTCTTCACCATGTCGATGAAGTCGGCGAATTGATCTGACGCAATCTCGACCGCCTGGTAGGAGCCCTCGAGCTTCAACGTCTTCAACCAATGGGTATGGATCATCGGCGAGCGCGAATGCCGGATCGGGAAGCCGCAGACGAAAGCCTTTTTTAACGATGTTTCACGTGAATCAGCCATTGATGGCTCCCAGAGATCGGAGTCCGGCGAGCAGCGTCAGCATCGGCAGGCCGAGGATTGTGAAATAGTCACCCTCTATCCGTTCGAACAATTGCACGCCCGGCCCTTCGAACTGGTAGGCGCCGACGGATTGCAGGATTCCATCGCCCGAAAGTTGGAGGTAGTGAGACAGGAATGGCTCGGAGATCGCGCGCATGGTCATGTGCGCTATGGAGACGTCGGACCAAACGACCTTGCCGTCACGGGCCACGGCGACGCCGCAATTGAGATGATGCGTCCTGCTGGAAAAGGCGCGGATGTGATCGGCGGCTTCCGCCATGTCGCGCGGCTTGTGAAAGATGCGCTCACCCAGCGACAGCGTCTGGTCGGAGCCGATGACGAAGGCGTAGGGATGATGCAAGGACACGTGCAGAGCCTTCGCTTCCGCCAGGCCGCGCGCGACTTCGTCCGGATGCGCGCCTCGCGCCAGCAGCGGTTCTTCGACGGCGCGCTCGTCGATATCGGCGCTGATCGCCTCGTAGACGAGCCCTGCGCCGCTCATCAGTTGACGACGCGACGCGCTCTTGGACGCCAATATCAATCTGGCCATGCCATGCCTCCTATTACGCCGAGGACTAACGAAGCTTAGGTCGAAGCGCAACAATCGCCGCGGCCGTCTCTTCGATCGATTTTCGGGTGACGTCGATCAGCGGCCAATTGTTTCGGGCGCAGAGTTGCCTGGCGTATTTGATCTCCTCGGAGATGGTCGCCCTGTCCGTATAACTGTCCTGATAGCCGGAGGTGGAGCCGAGGATCCGGTTCTCCCGAACCTGGCTGATATGGTCGACGCTCGCCACAAGGCAAACGATCAACGGGCGTTTGGCCGCAAAGAGTTTCTCCGGAAGCTTGGCCCCGACGACCAGGGGTATGTTGGCGGTCTTGATGCCGCGATTGGCGAGGTAGATCGCCGTGGGGGTTTTCGATGTCCGGCTGACGCCCAGAAGAATGACGTCGGCTTCGTCGATATTGTGCGGCAACTGGCCGTCGTCGTGATCCATGGTGAAATTGAGCGCCTCGATGCGGGCGAAGTAACCGGCGTTCAACTGGTGCTGGGCGCCTACTCTCCGCCGATTGGGCGCGCCGAGATAGGATTGAAAGATTTCCAGCACCGGCTCGATGACCGACACGCAAGGCACACCCATCTCGCCGCAGGTCTCGTCGATGACGGCGGCGATGTCCCGATCGATGATGGTGTGAAGCACGATGCCGGGCTCCTCGTCGATCGCCGCCAGCACGTCACTCACCTGCTTGCGGCTGCGCACCAGCGGATAGACATGTTCGACCGCCATGCAATCGCCGAATTGAGCGGCGGCGGCCCGTCCCGCTGCGATCAGCGTCTCGCCCGTCGAATCGGAGATCAAGTGCAGGTGAAAGAATTTCTTCTTGTTTTCCACGCTTTCGGCGCCCCCTGTTGAGCAGTGTGGATAAAGTGCCGTTTCGGACCATGCGGCACAAGCTCTCTGGGAAAACCCCGATTTGTCCACAGCGAAAGCCCGCGCGGAGAACGGAAAGGCAGGGGTGTGGAAAAGACTCATGCTTTCATCGACGGAAGACTCAGTTCTTCGACTGTCCACAGACGAGATCGAAGGCAGCTTTCGTCAAAGCTTTGGATTCCCGAGCTGAATCCGCTCGGCTGCCGTTTATCCACAAGACGGGGATTTCGCGCTCCCGACTCCTGTGCGCTTGCGTCGCGGAAGGAAAAACCTGTTGAGGCCTGATAATCCTTGAATCCCACCGACTCTTAAGAAATAGCAATCTAGATCTATCTATTCTTTTATGAGGCGGGATGTGGAAAAGACGGCGCGAAAGGTGATGGAGGTTCTCTCCGGAAAAACGGTCAGCCCGCCTCCGGTGTGGTTGATGCGACAAGCAGGCAGATACTTGCCGGAATATCGCCAGACCCGAAGCCAGGCGAAGGGATTTCTCGATCTCTGTTACACGCCCGAACTCGCGGTCGAAGTGACCATGCAGCCGATCCGGCGTTATGGCTTCGATGCGGCGATTCTGTTTTCCGATATCCTCGTCATTCCCGACGCGATGAACCGCAATGTGCGTTTCGTCGAAGGTGAAGGACCGCAACTCGATCCCATTTCTCTGGATGAAATCGAGAGGTTGCAAGCTCCCGATGTCGCGCGGCGCCTCGCCCCGGTGTTCGAAACGGTAAGCCGCTTGCGCGAAGGCCTGCCGGACGCGACGACGCTTCTTGGCTTCTGCGGCGCGCCTTGGACGATCGCCACCTACATGATCGCCGGGCACGGCACGCCGGACCAGGCGCCGGCGCGGTTGTTCGCCTACAAGCATCCCTCGGCTTTCGAAAGGCTGCTTTCCGTCGTCGCCGAGGCGTCGGCGGAGTATCTGATCCGCCAGATCGACGCCGGCGCCGATGCGGTGCAGATCTTCGATTCCTGGGCCGGGGTTCTCGGCGACGAAGAGTTCGAGCACTATGCGGTGCGGCCGGTGCGGCGCATCGTCGATACGCTCAGGGCCGCGCGGCCTAGCGCCAAGGTGATCGCCTTCGCCAAAGGCGCGGGCGCGAATCTCCGCAGCTATCGCCAGGGCGTCGACGCCGACGCGATCGGTCTCGACTGGACGATTCCGCTGGATTTCGCCGCCGAGCTGCAGAAGGACGGCGCGGTGCAGGGCAATCTAGACCCGCTGCTCATGGTCGCGGGTGGTGACGCGATGGAGAGCCGGGCCCGCCGCATTGTCGACAAGCTCGGCCATGGACCGCTGATCTTCAATCTCGGCCACGGCATCACGCCGCAGGCCGATCCCGAGAACGTGACGCGACTGCTTCAGGTTATTCGCGGTGGTTGAGGAGAGCGCCATGACGAACCCTGAGGCAGATGCCGGAGCAGGAGCCTGGCGACGCGCCGGCGCGGCGATCGCAATGTTCCTCGCCTTGATCGGGGCGGTGTTCTTTTTCGCTCCGAACGATGCTTATCTCTGGATCAAGGCGATGCATGTCATCGCGGTGATATCCTGGATGGCGGGGCTGCTCTACCTGCCGCGTCTGTTCATCTACCATCATCAATCCGCGCCGGGCTCGGGGACTTCCGACACCCTGAAGGTGATGGAGCGCCGGCTGTTTCGGGTGATCATGAACCCGGCGATGATGATCTCTTGGGCGCTCGGCCTCTATCTGGCGTGGGACGGTTTCGGCTTCATCGGCGGCTGGCTGCACGCCAAGATCGCCGCCGTGGCGCTGATGACCGCAGCGCATGTGTATTTCGGTCGGGCGATGCGCGCCTTCGGCCGCGACGAGCGACCTTCGACGGAGCGCGGTTGGCGCTTTCTCAACGAAGTTCCGGCGCTTCTGATGATCGCCATCGTCTTGTTGGTAATCGTCAAGCCGTTCTGATTTGACTTGTCAAAGCGCGTCGAGTCTGGCAGAGCACTAATCACACGCGGAATGACGGCGCAATTTTGCTTCATTCTGCACAGCGGCATGCCCCTCCTTCCTTCATGCCGATCTCCAGACCTTTCCGGTTGTCTTCCCCCAACGCCCCGATGGTTCGCTTCATGGCCGAGATGAAACTCCAAGACCTCAAGAACAAGACCGCCACCGATTTGCTGGCTTTCGCCGAATCCGTGAACGTCGAAAACGCCAGCGTCATGCGCAAGCAGGAGCTGATGTTCGCGATCTTGAAGAATCTCGCCGCCCAGGAGGTCGAGATCATCGGCGAAGGCGTAGTGGAACTGCTTCAGGACGGCTTCGGCTTCTTGCGGTCGGCGAACGCCAACTATCTGCCGGGTCCGGATGATATCTACATCTCGCCCTCGCAAATTCGACGTTTCTCGTTGAAGACCGGCGACACGGTCGAAGGTCCGATCCGCAGCCCCAAGGAAGGCGAACGCTATTTCGCGCTGCTGAAAGTCAACACCATCAATTTCGACGATCCGGAAAAGATCCGTCACAAGGTGCATTTCGACAATCTGACGCCGCTCTACCCCAATGAGCGCTTCAAGATGGAATTGGACATTCCGACCAACAAGGACATGTCGCCGCGGGTGATCGACCTTGTCGCGCCTCTTGGTAAGGGCCAGCGCGGCCTGATCGCGCCGCCGCGCACGGGTAAGACGGTGCTGTTGCAGAACATCGCCCATTCGATCACCGCCAATCATCCGGAATGCTATCTGATCGTCCTGCTGATCGACGAACGTCCGGAAGAAGTGACGGACATGCAGCGCTCGGTGCGCGGCGAAGTGGTTTCCTCGACCTTCGACGAACCGGCGGTGCGGCATGTTCAAGTCGCCGAAATGGTGATCGAGAAAGCCAAGCGCCTGGTCGAACATGGCCGCGACGTGGTTATTTTGCTGGATTCGATCACACGCCTTGGCCGCGCCTATAACACGGTGGTCCCGTCGTCGGGCAAGGTTCTGACCGGCGGCGTCGACGCCAACGCCCTCCAGCGCCCCAAGCGATTCTTCGGCGCCGCCCGCAATATCGAGGAAGGCGGTTCGCTGACGATCATCGCCACCGCGCTCATCGACACCGGCAGCCGCATGGACGAAGTGATCTTCGAAGAATTCAAGGGCACCGGCAATTCCGAAATCGTTCTGGACCGCAAGGTGGCGGACAAGCGAATCTTCCCCGCGATGGATATTCTCAAGTCTGGCACCCGCAAGGAAGACCTGCTCGTGCCGCGCCAGGACCTGCAGAAGGTTTTCGTGCTGCGCCGCATCCTCGCCCCGATGGGCACGACAGACGCGATCGAATTCCTGATCGACAAGCTGAAGCAGACCAAGAACAACGGCGATTTCTTCGATTCGATGAATACGTGATCGGCCTGCACCGATCGCAAAGCCGCAATGACTTGAGCGTCGAAGCAAAATACAGTATGGCAACCGCCGGGCCAGCCCGGCGGTTTTTGTTTGCGCCCATTCTCTCAGGACCCACTGTTGATGACGTCGTTTGGCGACACGATCTACGCACTCTCATCCGGGTCGCTGCCCAGCGGCGTGGCGGTGGTGCGCGTCAGCGGGCCGGAGGTGGACGCGGTGCGTCGCCATCTCCAACTTGGCGAGCTGGAGCCACGCGCCGCGCTGTTGAGGTCTGTGCGCGGGCAAGGCGGCGATCTGATCGACAGAGCGCTGGTCCTCCATTTCGCGAGGCCCCACTCGTTCACCGGCGAGGATGTGCTCGAACTCCATCTTCATGGCGGTCGAGCCGTGGTGCGCGCGGTTCTCGACGAGTTGGCCTCCGTACCGCACTGTCGCCATGCGGAGCCTGGAGAATTCACGCGCCGGGCATTCGACAACAATCGGCTGGACTTGACTGAAGCCGAGGGCATCGCCGATCTGATTTCGGCCGATACCGAGATGCAGCGCCGTCTCGCGATGTCTCAGGCGCGGGGAGACCAAGGTCGGCTCTATCGGGAGTGGATGGATCGCCTGACCAGAGCGCGCGCTTTGATCGAGGCCGAGCTCGATTTCCCCGAAGAGGACGATGTACCCGGCTCCGTGAGCGAGCGGGTCTGGGCGGACGTGAATCAAATCGGAAACGAAATAAAATTGTTTCTCGATAGGGGCCGCATTGGTCAGATGGTGCGGGATGGCTTCAACGTCACGATCATCGGACGTCCAAATGCAGGAAAATCTAGCCTTCTCAATTATTTGGCGCAACGGCCGGCTGCGATCGTAACAGATATCCCGGGCACGACGCGCGATCTGATTACCATTGATCTCGACCTGAGGGGATATCTGGTTCGTATCACCGATACGGCCGGGTTGCGGAACACGGATGAAGTCGTCGAGGCCGAGGGGATCAAGCGGGCGCTATCGTCTGCGCACAACGCGGACCTCGTCCTGAGCCTCCGCGAGACGGGTGATCACGATCCGTTCGAACAAATCGATTCGGAAGTGGAACATATTTTTGTCGAGACCAAGGTCGATCGTTGCGTTCCCGCGGATCAGGCCGGGATGGCGATATCGACCGTTACGGGATTTGGCATCGAGGCGCTCATCGACGCTATTCTGACGAGGGTTGGGCTCGTCTTCGAAAATGGAACGCAAGATCTCGCGCCTGCGCGGTCACGTCATCAGACTCTTTTGGCTTCTGCGCTTTCGCATATTGGAAACGCTGAAATAGCTATCGATCAACCTCTTGAAATTCGATCTGAGACTCTCCGGCTTGCAGCGCGGGACCTGGGCCGAATTACTGGTTTTGTTGATCCGGACGATCTGCTCGGAGTGATCTTCTCGGAATTTTGCATTGGGAAATGAGTTGGGATTCTCGCATTGCGAGTCTCGCGTTTCACGTGAAACACTGACGCGTAACCGATTCGGAAACGCAACGAATGGAGTGTCACATGCATCGACGTTATGATGTCATCGTGGTCGGCGGTGGCCATGCCGGCGCAGAGGCTGCTTCCGCTTCCGCTCGGCTGGGCGCGAAAACGGCTCTCGTCACCCATAAAGCTTCCACCATCGGAGCGATGTCTTGCAATCCGGCGATTGGCGGGTTGGGCAAAGGACACCTGGTTCGTGAGATTGACGCTCTGGACGGGCTGATGGGACGCGTGGCGGACAAGGGCGGGATTCAGTTTCGGCTTCTTAATCGTAAAAAGGGCCCCGCGGTGCGCGGGCCACGAACTCAGACAGACAGAAGGCTTTACCGCGAAGCTATGCAGGCGGAAATCGGCGGGCACGCCCAGCTCGACGTTATCGAGGGGGATATCGTTGATCTGCTCCAGGATGAGCAAGGCGTTTCCGGCGTCGCCCTCGGCAGCGGGGATGTGATTTCATGCGGAGCCGTCGTTCTGACTACAGGCACCTTCCTGCGTGGTCTGATTCATATCGGCGACCGAAAGATCCCGGCGGGTCGCGTCGGGGAGAACCCTTCGATCGGACTGTCGGCGACACTTGCGAAGCTGGGGTTGAGGCTCGGCCGTTTGAAGACCGGGACACCTGCTCGACTTGACGGACGAACCATCGACTGGACGGGACTGGATCGACAGGGTCCGGACGAATGCCCTTCACCCTTTTCTTTCATGACGGATGCGATCACCAATCCGCAAATTGATTGCGGAGTCACCCGCACGACCCCGGCGTCTCATAAGATAATTCAGGACAATATCCATCTCTCGGCGATGTATTCCGGTCAGATCGAAGGCGTCGGGCCACGATATTGTCCGTCGATCGAGGACAAGATCGTTCGGTTCGGCGAGCGAGACGGCCATCAGATTTTCCTGGAGCCGGAAGGGCTGGATGATCCGACCATCTATCCCAACGGGATATCGACCTCCCTTCCTGAACATGTCCAGGCCGCCTTCATCCACAGTATCCCCGGCCTCGAGCGGGTCGCGATCCTGCAGCCGGGCTATGCGATTGAATATGACCATGTCGATCCCCGCGAATTGCATCCAAGCCTCGAAGTCAAGGCTTTGCGCGGTCTTTATCTGGCCGGCCAGATCAATGGCACGACCGGCTATGAAGAGGCGGCGGCGCAAGGGCTTGTCGCGGGGTTGAATGCTGCGCGCCGTGTCGGCGGTATGGAGCCCTTCATTTTCAGCCGCACCGAATCCTATATCGGCGTTATGATCGATGATCTGACGTCCAGAGGCGTGAGTGAACCTTATCGCATGTTTACCTCTCGGGCCGAGTTCCGCTTGTCGCTCCGGGCTGACAATGCCGATCAACGGCTGACGCCGATCGGATTGTCGCTGGGCTTGGTCGGCAAAGACAGACGAGAGCGTTTCAACGCCTATCTGCAGGATCTTGATTCTGTCCGGGATCGTTTGAAGGGCTACAGCCTAACACCGAGCGAGGCATCAAAGTACGGTCTCCGGATCAATCAGGATGGGCAGCGCCGCAGCGCATATGAACTTCTGTCCTACCCGGACATGAATCTCGACCGTTTGGGAGCGGTGTGGCCCGATCTGAATGTTGTTCCAAAATGGAGTCGGGATGCGATCGAGATCGAAGCTGCCTATGCCGTATATTTGGACCGCCAAGCGACGGAGGCAGCGGAGACGCGACGAGAAGAAGAACGTCTCATTCCCGAAGATCTCGATTTTTCGGAGCTTCCTGGTCTGTCGGCAGAATTGAAGTCGAAGCTCGGTCGTTTCAAGCCGCGGAATATTGCGCAAGCGGCAAAAATCGATGGCATGACCCCAGCGGCCATCACACTATTGCTGACGACGATCAAAAAGCGCGAACAATTACGGAAGGTTGGTTGAACATTGCCTGCAATGCAAAAGAGTCTCCGCGACAAACTGATCGGCATGGGTGTTTCACGTGAAACGCTGAACCGGCTAGAAACGTTCGCGGACGTGTTTGCCAAATGGGCGGCAGTCATCAATCTTGTGGCGCCGTCGACGAAGACGGATCTCTGGGAGCGTCATATACTCGACAGCGCTCAGTTGGTGACGCTGCAGCCGAATGCTGGACAATGGGTAGATCTGGGCAGCGGAGGCGGCTTTCCCGGAATCGTCACAGCGATTTTCCTGGCGGAGCGTGGTGACGGTCAGGTGCATTTAGTCGAGAGCAACCACAAGAAGGCTGCATTTCTCCGCGCCGCGCTTTCGGCGACCAACGGCAGGGGAATCGTGCACGCAGTCCGGATCGAAACAGCACCAGATCTGATCAAATCTTGTGATTTCCTATCTGCGCGCGCGCTCGCGGAGCTTGATTTGCTTTTTGATTTTGCAGAGCCTTGGGCTTCGCGAAACCCTGACCTCGTGTGCTACCTGCATAAAGGTCGGGATTACCGCAGCGAGGTAGAAAAATCGCGTAGGCGCTGGTCGTATGATCTGGTAAAACACACCAGCATTGTGGAGCCGGATTCCGTGGTCCTTGAAATTCGGCGGCTCCAAAAGATAACTTGACCTCATTTTGGTGGGCCGAATGAACAAGCCGAAGCACCGCATCATCACCATCGCCAATCAAAAGGGCGGCGTCGGCAAAACCACCACCGCCATCAATCTGGCGACTGCGCTGGCTGCAATTGGTGAGAATGTCCTCATCGTCGATCTGGATCCACAGGGAAACGCCAGCACTGGGCTGGGCATCGATCGAAGAAGCCGCTTGCTGTCGACCTATGATCTTCTCATAGGCGAGCATGGGGTCGCCGACGTTGTTATGCCTACCGTCGTTCCCAATCTCACGATCGCGCCTTCGACCATGGATTTGCTCGGCGTCGAAATGGAGATTGGCCAACAGCCGGACCGCGTTTATCGGCTGCGTCAGGCGCTGAGTAGCCCGGAGGCCGCCGAGTATGATTATATTCTGATCGATTGCCCGCCGTCATTCAACCTTCTGACCATGAATGCGCTCGCTGCCGCCCAATCCGTGCTGGTTCCGTTGCAATGTGAATTCTTTGCTTTGAGGGATTGAGCCAGCTTCTCGAGACGGTAGACCAGGTGCGGCGTTCCGTGAATCCGGGATTGGACATTCAAGGCATCGTCTTGACGATGTTCGACTCTCGCAACAATCTGGCGCAGCAGGTCGTTTCGGACGTGCGCGAACATCTCGGCGAGAAAGTGTACCACACGCTGATTCCACGAAATGTCCGGGTTTCGGAAGCGCCTTCCTATGGCAAACCCGCAATTCTCTATGATTTGAAATGTGCCGGCAGCCAGGCCTATCTTCAATTGGCCTCGGAAGTCATTCAGCGGGAGCGGCAGCACAGCCGCGCGGCATAACATTTCGGTGTCGAAATAGTCTGGTGTTGACATGAATGAAGATCCTTCAAAGCGTCGTCTTGGGCGCGGCCTCGCCGCTTTGATCGGCGAGATGGACCAACCTTTGTCGGTGCAGCAGGGCAAGCCGACTGTCGGGCCGGATCGCCGGGTGCCGATCGAGATGGTGATCCGAAATCCGCGTAACCCGAGGAAGAATTTTCTCGAAGAAGAACTTCAGGATCTCGCTTCTTCGATTCGCCAGCATGGCATCGTCCAACCGGTCGTGGTGCGGACCATGCCGGATGGGAAATACGAGATCATCGCGGGTGAGCGACGCTGGCGCGCCGCGCAATTGGCGGGCCTTGTCGACATCCCGGTGATCATCCGCGATGTCGACGATCGGACAGCGCTGGAGTTGGCGATTGTCGAAAACGTTCAGAGATCGGATCTCAACCCGATCGAAGAGGCGATGGGGTACGACCAACTGATCGCCGAGCACGGCTACACGCAGAACGACCTCGGCGAAATTATCGGCAAAAGCCGCTCTCACGTGGCCAACAGCCTAAGGCTGTTGAAGCTGCCCGATCCCGTTCGGGACATGCTTTATGATGGGAAACTGTCTGCTGGTCATGCCCGGGCGTTGATTCCGACATCCGATCCTGTGGCGCTGGCTCGCACGATCGTCGCCAAGGGTCTTTCGGTCCGCGACGCCGAGCGTATAGCGCAAAACGATATCCGGGGCCATAGTGGCGCCGGCGGGGAGCGACCAAAAGCGGTCGAGCCGGATGCCGACACCTTGGCGCTGGAACGGACGCTTTCGGACAAACTGGGGCTTGAGGTCAAAGTCGCCCATAAGGGCGATGGCGGACGCGTGACGATCGCCTATAAGACGCTAGATCAGCTCGAAGAGCTCTGCCGTCTGTTGGAGAGAAGCTGAATCCGGCTAACTAATTCCGCGCTTGTTTGCCTCTGCCGGCGATGAGGGTGGTAGCGAGCAGGGTTTGCAGCGCGATCGTGTCCTCGAGGCTGTTGCGCCGCCGACATTGCAGGATCGCGAAATGCAGCTGGTTGAGTTCACGGGCGATCAGGTCGCCCGTCCAGGCGCGCAGGGCCGCCTCGATCACCGGCTTTCTCCGAAAATGCAGATGGCGCCCATGCGCCGCGATGGCGTCTGCGGCGCTGGAGCGGCGTTCCTCCATATCGGAGCGCATCAAATCGAGCAGCTGCAATTGCCGCATCACGCCTTGAATGACGAGGAACACCGGCGTCTTCGAGGCGATGACCTTCTGGGTAGCATGGAGAAACGCGTTCCGGTCGCCCTTCAGCACCGCGTCGACGGCGTCGTCGGTGGAAATGGCGCTGGCGTCGCCGATCACGGCGGCCACGTCGTCGGCCTCGATCGTCGGGCGGCCCAAGGCGTAGAGCGCCAGCTTGCGGATTTCGCCTCGTGATGCAAGCCTGTCTCCACCGAGCGATTCTGCAAGAAGCGCTCGCGCGTCCGGCGTGATCCTGAGGTCGAAAGCGGCCAATTCTTCATCGATCAATCCGTTCAACGCCCGGGCGTCGTCCGCATAACATGGAATGGCCATGGCGCCGGATGCCGTTTCGGCCGCTTTGCGAAGATTGACGCCCTTTTTGAGGTCTCCCGCTTCGATGATGATCCAGGCGCCCAGTTCTTTGTCGGCGCCGAGATTGGCGACCGCGTCCGCCAGTCCTTTGTCGGCGCCGGCGCCCTTGATCCAAATGAGTTTTTCGCCGCCGAACAGCCCTGTGGAACGGGCTTCGTCATAAAGGCGGCCTGGGTCGCCGGAGAGATCGGAGGCCTCTAGGCGCATGAAGGAGAAGGCGTCCTTGAGATCGACCTTGGTGGCGGCCGCCAAGGCTGCTGCGCGCTCGGACACCAGGCCGCGGTCCGGTCCATAAACGAGAAAGAGGCGGTGGTCGCCCAGCCGCCGCTTCAAGAAGGAATCGAATTCATGGGCCTTGATTTCGGCCATGTTACCGGCCGAGCCAAGCCGCGAGGTCGGCGCGGATGAGTTCAGCCAACTCTCGCGCCGCGCGATTTTCGGCGTCCCGCGTGGCGCGGATCTTGGCGTATTCCTGGGTGTTGAAATCGACCAGCGCCACCGCCGAACGATGGCCAGTCTTCAAAACTTCACCGGTCGACTTCCTGGTGAGAGTGAAATCGGCCTTGAGCACCAGACGCCCTGCCCGCTCCTGATCGCTGGAGCTATCGACGAGCACGCCGACATTCCGGGTCTTCACCTTCAGGTCGACCTCATATTCGGGATTTACCGGCTCGCCCGCTCCACCAGCGGCGAGAAAGATCAGGTTGTTACGAACTTCCAGCTCGATTCGATCGTCGGCTTCGGAAAATTCGATGGATTTCAATGCGGCGTCCACGCCTGAGCCGGTCGCGTAAAGGGGTCGAACCTGGCATCCGGCGGACACCAGGAGGAGGCCGGCGGCGGCAACGCCGGCTATGCGCTTCAGCGGCGCTGCGAATTTGCGATCAGACGACGACATTGACGATCCTTTGCGGCACCACGATGATTTTCTTCGGCGTCTTGCCCTCGAGCGCGGATTTGACCGCGTCGAGCGCCAGCACCGCCTGTTCGATCGAAGTTTGATCCGCATCGCGGGCGATTGTCAAATCGGCGCGCTTCTTGCCGTTGATCTGCACCGGCAGAGTGATCTCGTTTTCGGCGACGAGATCCTTGTCGAAGACAGGCCACTGGGCTTCGGCAACGAGACCATCCTTGCCGAGCACCGTCCAGCATTCCTCGGCGAGGTGCGGCGTCATCGGCGCGATCAGATGCACGAGAATCTCGGCGGCTTCACGAACGGCCGCGATATAGGCCGCGTCCGCCTTGCCCGTGGCGACTGTGGTTAGCGGCTGAGCCAGAGCATTGACGAATTCGTAGATGCGAGCCACGGCCTTGTTGAAGCCGAGGCGCTCGTAGTCACCTTCGACCGCCTTCAGCGTCTTGTGCGCCACCTGGGACACCGAGAGCGCATCGCCTTGCTTAGCCGGAGTCGCCTCGACTGTGTTCAGCTGTTCGGCGGCTTCGGAGATCAGGCGCCAGACGCGCTGCACGAAGCGATGCGCGCCTTCGACACCGCCTTCGGTCCAGATCACGTCGCGATCGGGCGGGGAGTCGGAGAGCACGAAGAAGCGGGCGGTGTCGGCGCCGTAGGAAGCGATGATGTCGTCGGGGTCGACCACATTCTTCTTGGACTTCGACATCTTCTCGATCGAGCCGATGGCGACTTCGTCGCCGCCGTCGAGCAGATAGGCCTTGCGCGCGCCGTCGACCTCTTCGATGCGGATCTGCGCCGGCTCGATCCATTCGCGCTGGGCGCCTTCGCCGCGGCTATAGGTTTCATGCACGACCATGCCCTGTGTGAACAGGCCCTTGAAGGGTTCGACGAGACCAACATGGCCGGTTTCACGCATGGCGCGGGTGAAGAAGCGGGAATAGAGCAGATGCAGGATCGCATGCTCGATGCCGCCGATATACTGATCGACAGGCAGCCAGGCGTCGGCGGCAGCGGGATCCGTCGGCGCATCTTCCCACGGCGCGGTGAAGCGCGTGTAATACCAGGAGGAGTCGACGAAGGTGTCCATCGTGTCGGTTTCACGACGCGCGTCATGGCCGCATTGCGGGCAGGCGACATGGCGCCAGGTCGGGTGACGGTCGAGCGGATTGCCGGGCGTGTCGAAGGTGACGTCGTCGGGCAGTTGCACCGGCAGGTCCTTCTTCGGAACCGGCACGACGCCGCAGACTTCGCAATGGATCACCGGGATCGGGCAGCCCCAATAGCGCTGGCGCGAGACGCCCCAGTCGCGCAGGCGGAAGTTCACCTTGCGCTCAGCCTGAGGCGCGCCATGCAGGTCGGTTGCGGCCAAGCGGTTGGCCACTTCGTCGAAGGCTCTTTCGGTGGTCATGCCGTCGAGGAAGCGGGAATTGATCATCACGCCGTCGCCGATATAGGCTTCGTCGGTGACGCGGAATTCGTCCTTATCAGCGCCTTCGGGCACCACGACCGGGGTGACCGGCAGGCCGTATTTGTTGGCGAAATCGAGGTCGCGCTGGTCGCCCGAGGGGCAGCCGAAGATCGCGCCCGTGCCGTATTCCATCAGCACGAAATTGGCGATGTAGACGGGGATTTCCCACGATGCGTCAAAGGGATGGCGGACGCGCAGGCCGGTGTCCATGCCCTTCTTCTCCGCTGTTTCCAGTGCGGCGAGCGAGGTGCCGGCGCGCCGGCAATCCTCGCAGAACTCTGCGATCGCAGCATCCTTAGCGGCGGCGGCCTTGGCGACCGGGTGGTCGGCGGAGATCGCCAGGAAGGAAGCGCCGAACAGCGTGTCCGGACGGGTGGTGTAGACGGTGATGTCCTTCAGATCGGCAAAGCCGTCATGCGGCACGACGTCCCAGCGAACGGTCAAGCCTTCCGAGCGGCCGATCCAGTTCTTCTGCATCAGCCTGACCTTTTCCGGCCAGTTCTCCAGCGTGTCGAGCTTGTCGAGCAGATCCTGGGCGAAATCGGTGATCTTGAAGAACCACTGGGTCAGTTCGCGCTGTTCCACCAGCGCGCCGGAGCGCCAGCCGCGGCCGTCGATGACCTGCTCATTGGCGAGCACGGTCATGTCGACCGGATCCCAGTTGACCTTGGAGTTCTTGCGATAGACCAGGCCCTTTTCCATCATGTCGATGAAGAGGTGCTGCTGGCGCTTGTAGTAGTCGACGTCGCAGGTGGCGAATTCGCGCGACCAATCCAGCGACAAGCCCATGCTCTTCAGCTGCTTGCGCATAGCGGCGATGTTTTCGTAGGTCCAGGCCTTGGGGTGGACCTTGTTCTTCATCGCCGCGTTTTCGGCCGGCATCCCGAAGGCGTCCCAACCCATGGGATGCAGGACATTATAGCCGCGGGCGCGCTTGAAGCGGGCGACGACATCGCCCATCGCATAGTTGCGCACATGGCCCATATGGATGCGGCCCGAGGGATAAGGGAACATCTCGAGGACGTAATACTTCTCGCGCGGGTCGTTGTTGTCGGTTTCGAAGACTTTGCCTTCGTTCCAGCGTTGCTGCCAGCGGGGTTCGACCTCGCGCGGATTGTAACGTTCTGACGCCATTTTTCTTGTCCGGGACCCTGAATTCTCGATCAAATCGGGGGTGACCTTCATCATGAAAGCGGGAGCGCGTCAAGTTTTTAGGCCGGTCGAAGCCGCTCCGGCTCTTGGCAAAGACAGGGGGCGGAGGCTAGGTAGGCGCAACGAAGAAGGAGCCGTTCATGTCGACCGTCGAACGCTATCAAGAGATTCTCGCCCGCATCGCCAAAGCAGCCGATGAAGCCGGCAAATCCTCTCCGCAACTGGTGGCGGTGACCAAGACGTTTTCAGGCGAAGAGGTGCGGCCGTTGATCGAGGCGGGTCATCGCGTATTCGGGGAAAACCGGGTTCAGGAAGCGGAAGCGAAATGGCCGGCGCTCCGGACGGCGTTTCCGGATATCGAGTTGCGGCTGATCGGGCCGCTGCAATCCAACAAGGCCGAGGACGCCGTGGCGCTGTTCGACGTGATCGAAACCGTCGACCGCGAGAAGATCGCCCGCGCCCTGAAGGCCGAGATGGACAAGCAGGGCCGCAGCCCTCGCCTTTATGTGCAGATCAATACCGGGCTCGAGCCGCAGAAAGCGGGCGTCGCCCCGGACGACGCGCCCGCTTTCCTGTCCTTCTGCCGCGATGACCTGGGTCTGGCAATCGAAGGGCTGATGTGCATTCCCCGGCGGACGAGAATCCCGGACCGCATTTCGCGCTGCTCGCCAAACTGGCCCGGGAAAACGGCGTCGACAAGATGTCGATGGGCATGTCGGGGGATTTCGAGATCGCGACGGCCATGGGGGCGACGAGCGTCCGCGTGGGCTCCGCGATCTTCGGCTCACGCTGAGACGGGACGCGGCTGGGTGGCGACGACTGTCAGGAACAGCAGCATGGAGGCGAGCGCCAGAAGGCTGCCAACGATCGCCAGCCCCTCGCCTTGCCCTTGCACCGCCAGCGCGATGCCGGGCGCCAGCGTCACGACGCCGAGATTGGCGCAGACGACCTGAATGACGCCGAGCCGCCGAACGCCGGAGCCAGCGAGAGCGTAGTAGGAGCCGAACAGCGCCAGAAGAACCCCTCCGACGAGATTGAGATGGGCATGCGCCGGCGCCAGGGTGTGATCCTGTGCGATGCCCATATAGATCCCCAGGCCCATGCCGATGGTGAGATAAAGTGCGGAAGCGATCCAGCAACTGCGAGAAAGTGTATTCATAAAAGTCCTCCAGGGCGCGTTTGCCAGCCAGGCCTTGCGCTTTGTCAATTAAAACCGTCGTATCGCGTCGCATCTAACCCTTTGGTCGGATTGTCCCCATCCGCCCCTTCACGATAATTGCGCATCAGGCGGTTTCGATCGGGAGGCGGAAACGATGACTGGCGGATACAGGGATGTTTATGCGGCATGGGAGCGGGACCCGCTGTTCTTCTGGGAACAGGCTGCCCAGACGATCGATTGGTTTCGCGCGCCGACGAGGATATTCGACGAAGGCCAGGGCGTCTACGGCCGGTGGTATGCCGACGGCGTCACCAACACCTGCTACAACTGCCTCGACCGGCATGTCGAGGACGGGCGAGGCGACCAACTGGCGCTGATCCATGACAGCCCGATGACCGGTTCCGTCACCCGCTACACTTTTTCCGAAGCGCTTGGAGAGGTGAAAGCGATCGCCGGCGTCCTGAGCAGCCTCGGCGTCGGCAAGGGCGATCGCGTCGTCATCTATATGCCGATGATCCCGGAGGCGGTCTTTTCCATGCTGGCCTGCGCCCGGCTCGGCGCGGTGCACTCGGTGGTGTTCGGCGGATTTGCGGCGCATGAGCTCATGCATCGCATCGAGGATTCGGAAGCCAAGCTGGTGATCACCGCAAGCTGCGGGCTGGAGCCCGGCCGGGTGGTGCCCTACAAGCCAATGGTCGATCAGGCGATTGCGGATGGTCAAGTAAAGCCAGCGCATGTGCTGGTCTATCAGCGGCCGCAGGCTGAGGCCGAAATGATCGCCGGCCGGGACGTCGATTTCGCCGCGGCGGTCAGGGACGCCAAGGCTGCGGGCCGCGACCAGATCGCCTGCGAACCCGTGCTCGCGACCGATCCGCTCTATATCCTCTACACATCCGGCACGACCGGCCAGCCCAAGGGCGTGGTGCGCGACAATGGCGGCCATATGGCCGCGCTCGCCTGGTCGATGCAGAACATCTACGGCGTCAAAGCCGGCGATGTCTTCTGGTCGGCGTCCGATATCGGCTGGGTGGTCGGCCATTCCTACATCGTCTATGCGCCGCTGATCAACGGCTCGACCACCATCGTCTTCGAAGGCAAGCCGGTCGGCACGCCGGACGCCGGCACCTTCTGGCGCGTGGTCGCGGAACATGGCGTCAGCGCGCTTTTCACCGCGCCGACCGCCTTCCGCGCCATCCGCAAGGAGGATCCGGAGGCGGAGTTCGTCGGGAAATATCCGATGCCGACTCTGAAGGCGTTGTTTCTCGCCGGCGAACGCGCCGACCCGGAAACCCTCAAATGGGCCGAGCGGCATCTGGGCGTTCCCGTCATCGATCACTGGTGGCAGACCGAAACCGGCTGGGCGATCGCCGCCAATCCCTTCGGGCTGGATCTTCTGCCGGTCAAGCATGGATCGCCGGCGCTGCCGATGCCGGGCTATCAGGTGGATGTGCTCGATGACGCCGGTCATCCGGTGGCGAACGGCGTTCTCGGCAATATCGTCATCAAGCTGCCCTTGCCGCCCGGCTGTCTTGCGTCGTTCTGGAAGGCGGACGACCGCTTCCGCAAGAGCTGCCTCGAAGAGTTTCCGGGCTACTACAAGACGGCCGACGCCGGCTATCGCGACGAAGACGGATATCTCTTCATCATGGCGCGCACCGACGACATCATCAATTGCGCCGGCCATCGCTTGTCGACCGGGCAGATGGAGGAGGTCTGCGCGACCCATCCCGACGTCGCCGAATGCGCCGTCATCGGCGTTGCCGACGAGTTGAAAGGGCAGATCCCCTGCGGTTTCCTCGTGCTCAAGAACAATGTTTCACGTGAAGCCGGCGCGATCGAAAAGGAAGTGGTTAATCTGGTCCGTCAGGAAATCGGCCCCGTCGCTGCTTTCAAGATGGTCATTCCGGTGACGCGGCTACCCAAGACGCGCTCGGGCAAGATATTGCGCGGCACGATGCAGAAGATCGCCGATCGCCAACCCTGGAAAATGCCGGCGACCATCGACGATCCCGCAATCCTCGGCGAGATCGAGGCGGCGCTCAGGGCGCATGGTCACTGAGCGCAACGCTCTTCACCAGCGTGACCCGGCATAAAGAAGGCCCGTTTCGCGAGAAACGGGCCTCATGACATCATGCGAATCTTTCGGATCAGTACTGATCGTCATCTTCGTCGGAGCGATTCGACGACAGCGACTTGAGCTTGGCGAAGACGGCGTCGGCGTCGATTTCCTTGAAATCGTCGTTGTCGGCTGCGCGCTCGGTCTCGCGGGCCGATTCGAGCGTGGCGCCCTGCTCTTCTTCCGTCTGGAACGGACGGTTGCGGGCGGCCTTGTCGACCTCCATGTCCAGATCGATCTGCGAGCAGAGGCCGAGCGTCACCGGGTCCATCGGGGTCAGGTTGGTGGAGTTCCAGTGGGTGCGTTCGCGGATCTGCTGGATCGTGTTCTTGGTGGTGCCGACCAGGCGCGAAATCTGCGCGTCCTTGAGTTCGGGATGATTGCGGACCAGCCAGAGAATGGCGTTGGGGCGATCCTGGCGCTTGGAGACCGGCGTGTAGCGTGGGCCCTTGCGCTTGGACTCGGGAACGCGGACCTTCGGCTCGGACAGCTTCAGCTTGTGGTTCGGATTGGCTTCGGCGCGGGCGATTTCTTCACGCGACAGCTGGCCGGTCGAGATCGGGTCGAGGCCCTTGATGCCCTGGGCGGCTTCGCCATCGGCGATGGCCTTGATTTCGAGCGGATGCAGCTTGCAAAACTGTGCGATCTGATCGAACGACAGCGCCGTGTTGTCTACCAGCCAGATCGCCGTCGCCTTCGGCATGAGCAGCTGTTGAGCCATGGATACAATCCTTCTGAGCCGCCTGCGCCGGGGTCGCAGGCCGTTTGTGTTAACCACAATGTCCGGGGATGGACGGGCTTATATCCCAAGCGTCGCGAAAATGCAATTGTTTGCAAATCCGTTGACCAAAGTCTCATTGCCGCGGCCATCTGAGGTGCTATGTTATTGTCATCCAACCGCAAAAGAGTTGCGGTTCCGAGCGAACGAATTGGGAGGAGCCAATGTCCGCCAAAGTCTATCCGGTGCTGAAGCCGACGAAAACGCGCGCGTTGATCGACGATGAAAAATATCAGAAGTGGTATGAGGAAAGCGTCGAGAACCCCGACAAATTCTGGGGCAAACACGGCAAGCGCATCGACTGGTTCAAGCCCTACACCAAGGTCAAAAACACGTCCTTCAAGGGGCGCGTGCCGATCAAGTGGTTCGAAGACGGCCAGACCAACGTCTCCTATAACTGCATCGACCGTCACCTGAAGACGCATGGCGACCGCACCGCCATCATCTGGGAAGGCGACAATCCCTATATCGACAAGAAGATCACCTATAACGAACTTTACGACCAGGTATGCCGCATGGCCAACGTGCTCAAGAAGCACGGGGTCAAGAAGGGCGACCGCGTCACCATCTATATGCCGATGATCCCAGAGGCCGCCTATGCGATGCTGGCATGCTCCCGCATCGGCGCCATCCATTCGGTGGTGTTCGGCGGCTTCTCGCCGGAAGCGCTGGCCGGCCGCATCGTCGACTGCGAATCCACCTTCGTCATCACCTGCGACGAAGGCGTGCGCGGCGGAAAGCCGGTGCCCCTCAAGGAAAACACCGATATCGCCATCGATATCGCGGCGAAGAATTACGTCATCGTCAACAAGGTTCTGGTCGTGCGCCGCACCGGCGGCAAGATCGGCTGGGCGCCGGGCCGCGATCTCTGGCATCACCAGGAAGTCGCCACCGTCAAACCCGACTGCCCACCGGTGAAGATGCGCGCCGAAGACCCGCTGTTCATCCTCTACACGTCGGGCTCGACCGGCAAGCCGAAGGGCGTGATGCACACGACGGGCGGTTATCTCGTCTACGCCTCGATGACGCATGAATATGTGTTCGACTATCACGACGGCGACATCTACTGGTGCACGGCGGATGTCGGCTGGGTCACCGGACATTCCTATATCGTCTATGGTCCGCTGGCCAATTGCGCCACGACGTTGATGTTCGAAGGCGTGCCGAATTTCCCGGACCAGGGCCGCTTCTGGGAAGTGATCGACAAGCACAAGGTCAATATCTCTACACCGCCCCCACCGCGATCCGCTCGCTGATGGGCGCCGGCGACGATTATGTGAAGCGCTCCTCGCGCTCGACGCTGCGTCTGCTCGGTTCGGTCGGCGAGCCGATCAATCCGGAAGCCTGGGAATGGTATTACAATGTCGTCGGCGAGGCGAAATGCCCGATCGTCGACACCTGGTGGCAGACCGAGACCGGCGGCATCCTGATTTCGCCGCTGCCGGGCGCGACCGACCTCAAGCCGGGCTCGGCGACGCGGCCGTTCTTCGGCATCAAGCCCGAGCTGGTCGACAACGAGGGCAATCCGATCGAGGGCGCGGCCGACGGCAATCTCTGCATCACCGACAGCTGGCCCGGCCAGGCGCGCTCCGTCTATGGCGATCACGACCGCTTCATCCAGACCTACTTCGCCACCTATAAGGGCAAGTATTTCACCGGCGACGGCTGCCGGCGCGATGAAGACGGCTATTACTGGATCACTGGCCGCGTCGACGACGTGCTCAATGTCTCGGGCCATAGGCTCGGCACGGCGGAAGTGGAATCGGCGCTGGTGTCGCATCATCTTGTGTCGGAAGCCGCCGTCGTCGGCTATCCGCACGACATCAAGGGCCAGGGCATCTATTGCTATGTGACGCTGATGTCCGGCGTCGAAGGCAATGACGCGCTGCGCGCCGAACTCGTCAAGCATGTGCGCAGCGAGATCGGTCCGATCGCCACGCCCGACAAGATCCAATTCTCGCCGGGCCTGCCGAAGACGCGCTCCGGCAAGATCATGCGCCGGATTCTGCGCAAGATCGCCGAGGACGATTTCGGGGCGTTGGGCGACACGTCGACGCTCGCCGATCCAGGCGTCGTCGACGAGCTGATCGCTAATCGCCAGAACCGTCAGATGAAGAAGGCCTCGTGATATTATGAGGGGCCGGCGCCATCGGGGCCGGCCCTCTCAGCACCCTTGCCGGCTGATGATCTCTTCGACCTGCTGCAGAGAATGGCAGACATTCTCGCGGGGGACGCCGTCATTGTCGCCATCGGCGCGGCGATAGCCCGAGCACCAGAGAGCGACCGCGTCCTCGCAGGAAGAGATCTGTTTGCAGCTCAACCTCACGGTATGAACAAAGGACTGCGGATTGTGCGGCGTCGTGTAAAGCGGTTGCGGGATCAGAGAAAGAAGGAAAAACAGCGGTATGGGAAAACTCCTGCCGCAGCTTTATCCGCCGGACGCGCAGAATCCACCAACGCGCTGCAACCTCAGCAAGAGACCGACGCTTTCTTCCCTCCGTCATAAGGCCGCGCCAGACCGGCGGCGAGCAGCAAATCGGAAGCGTCATCCGCCTCCCCGAAGGAGAGGCGCGCCACCACACGGCCGAAATATTTGTCGGCGTCGATATCGGACAGAGCGAGATCGCCGCCCTGCAGGCGCTCTACGAGCAGGTCGCGGGCGGCGCGGGCCCTTTCGCGTTCCATGGGACAGCGGCTTTTGAGCTCCGGCGTGTCGATGCCGCGCAGGCGCACCATCACGGATATGGTCTGTTGCGGCCAGGGACGGGCGTTGACCAACACCGTGTCGCCATCGATCACCGAGACGAGTTCTGCCGCCACGGGACCATCCACATGGTAGCGGCGGCTGACTTCGGCCCGGCCGTCAACAGCGCCGTAGCCCAGAAGGGCAAGCGTTGTGACAGACAAAAGGTTGACGAGTCGGTGCGGTCTGAACATGGAAGGAAAATATTCCGAATTCGGACCGTCTTCAATAGGAATTATTTCAGATCAGAAATCGATCGCCCGACCGTTGATTTCCCAATCGCCGAAACGGGCGGGATCGGCTCCGCCTCGACCGCCGACTTCCGGGGCCGGCTCCGGGGCTTCGGCCGCCCTGCGACGGTCCTCGGCTTCCTGAAGGGCGCGCATCGCGGCTGGCGACAGCGGCTTGCGGCCGGTTTCGTCATTGTCGTTGTCGGCGTCGGTCATGGCTTTACCCGGATTGAATTTTATGACGTCATTTCCCATGTCATTGCATGGCGGGCGATTTCAAGACCCGCACCGAGGAGAAAAACATGAATTACGTCAAGACTGCCATGTTGCTCGCCTTCATGACGGCCTTGTTCATGGGTGTCGGCTTCATGCTGGGCGGACGCGGCGGCATGATGATCGCCCTTGTCGTCGCCGCCGGCATGAACCTGTTCTCCTGGTGGAATTCGGGAAACATGGTGCTGTCCTCCTATGACGCTCAGGAAGTGGACGAGCGTAGCGCCCCGGAATTCTACCGGATGATCCGCGATCTCGCAGCCCGCGCCAATCTGCCGATGCCGCGCGTCTATATCATCAACTCCGACCAGCCGAACGCCTTCGCCACAGGCCGCGCGCCCGACGCCGCAGCGGTGGCCGCCTCCACCGGTCTCTTGCAGCGACTGACGCCCGAAGAGGTCGCCGGCGTGATGGCGCACGAATTGGCGCATATCGAAAATCGCGACACGCTGATCATGACGGTCACCGCAACGCTCGCCGGCGCGATTTCGATGCTCGGCAATTTCGCCTTTCTGTTCGGGGGCAACCGCGACAATCGCAGCAATCCCTTCGGCTTCATCGGCGTGCTCGCCACGATGATCATCGCGCCGTTCGCCGCCATGCTGGTGCAGATGGCGATCAGCCGTACGCGCGAATATGCCGCCGACAGGCGCGGCGCGGAAATCTGCGGCAATCCGCTCTGGCTCGCCTCCGCGCTCGACAAGATCGCCACGGCGGCGCATCACATTCCCAATCCGCGCGCCGAGGCCAATCCGGCCACCGCGCATATGTTCATCATCAATCCGCTGTCGGGCGAACGGATGGACAGTCTGTTCTCCACCCATCCCAACACCGAAAACCGCATCGCGGCCTTACAGGAACTGGCGCGGGGCATGCGGGCGGCGCCGGAGCGTCCGCAGCCTTCCCAGCCCCGGCCGGCGCCGGCTGCGCAGCCGTCTCAGGAGCGCCCGAGCCCCTGGGGGGCCTCGACGGACGCGCCCGCGCCTGATAGTTCGGGTCGCAAAGGCCGCTCCGTGCCCAATATCACCTGGGGGCGCGGCGATCGCAAACCTCCCGAAGGACCTTATTCTTGACCAAGACACCCGGCCGCCCTCCCCGCAAGACGTTCGACAGAAAAGAGGCGGCCGAGATCTCGTCCAAACCGGGCTACGCCGCCCGGGCCGCGGCCGCCAAAATGATGGCGGCGATCATCGACCAGAAAACGCCGATGGATGGCGTCATCGATGACGATCACGGCAATCCGGCCTTCCGCGCATTGTCCGGGGCCGACAAGGCGCTGGTCCGCGCCATTCTCAATTCCGGCCTTCGGCATCTCGCCTGGATCAACGCCATTCTCGACGGCTATCTGCAGACGCCGCTGCCGGATGGCGCCCGGCATCTGCGACATGTTCTGGCGGTCGCGGCCGCGCAGATCCTGTTTCTCGACGTGCCCGACCACTCCGCGGTCGATCTCGCGGTGGAACAGGCGAGGCTCGATCCGCGCTCGGCCCGCTTCGCCAATCTCGTCAACGCGTTGCTGCGCCGGCTGGGCCGCGAAAAAGAAGAAGCCCTCGCCCGCGTCCGCGCCGAGGTTCCGATCTTCCCCGCCTGGTTCCAGAAGCGTCTGGTGGCGGCCTATGGCGAAGAGGTCTCCCGGCGGATCGGCGAGAATTTCATCACACTGCCGCCGATCGACCTGACCGTGAAAAGCGATCCCCGGGGCTGGGCGGACAGGCTGGGCGGCGCGGTGTTGCCGACCGGCAGCGTGCGCCTGACGGAGCTTCAGCGCGCAGTGACCGAGCTCGAAGGCTTCGACGACGGCGCCTGGTGGGTGCAGGACGCCGCCGCCGCCATTCCCGCCAAATTGATGGGGGACATTTCGGGCAAGCGCGTCGCCGATCTCTGCGCCGCCCCCGGCGGCAAGACGGCGCAACTGGTCTTGGCAGGTGGCAAGGTGACGGCGGTGGAGCAATCGGCCAGCCGCATGAAACGGCTCAAGGGCAATCTCGCCCGCCTCGGCTTCGAGGCGGAATTCGTGGTGGCCAAGCTCGAAGAGCTGAAGCCCGAAGAGCTTTTTGACGCCATCCTGCTCGATGCCCCCTGCTCTTCGACCGGCACCATCCGCCGGCATCCCGATGTCATCTGGACAAAGAGCCCGGAAGACGTCGTCAAGCTCGCTTCGGTGCAGCGGCGCCTGCTCGACGCTGCCTTCCGGATGGTGAAGCCCGGCGGACGACTGGTCTTCGCCAACTGTTCGCTCGACCCGCTCGAAGGGGAGGAACTGATCGCCCGCTTCCTCAAGGAAACGCCTGAAGCGCGGATGCGGGCGGTCGGGGCCGAAGAAGAACCGGCTCTTCCCGATGAAATCGTAAAAAATGGCCAGATCCGCACCACGCCCGATATGTTGAATGGAGTGGACGGCTTCTATGCCGCCGTCCTCGAAAGGTCTGAATAACCGATCTTGTCGATAGCGGCGCGGTCGTCGGCTCTGTAATCATCCGATTCGGCGCCTAATCTTCCAAAAAATCGGGAGAGGCCTTTACATCGTGCTGTATTAGGAAAATTGTATTGGCTGAATGCTGGACCATCCTCCGTTCGAGAAACATGGGACGCGGCCTCGGTCATGAGTGAGCGCATGCGACGGGCTTTGGGGCGGTTGACCGCCTGGAAAATCGCCTCAATCCCGAGTCTGCGCCGCCCGCCGGATCGGCTGCTGGTGGCGCCGACCGATCTGCGCGCGGCTGATCCCTTCGTCGCCGAAGAGATCGCCGAAGGACGATTCCCCTTGGCGGGACGATTGCTGATCAGCGAAGGGCGTTCGCCGTTTCTGCTCGAATTGCCCTCCAAGGAATTCGCCAATCGTCTGCATGGCTTTTCCTGGCTGAGACATGTCCGCGCCTCCAAGAACGACGCGCATGCAGCGGTCGCCCGGCGGCTGGCGGATGAATGGCTGACCGCGCATGGTCGCCAGATGTCCGGCTTCGTCTGGGAGACCGGATTGGCTGCCCAGAGGCTGATCGCATGGCTGTCGCACTCGACGGTCCTGCTCAAGAACACCGACATGGCGTTCTATCGACGGTTCCTGCGGTCGATTTCCGACCACATCCGCTATCTCGAAGCCATGGCGCCCTCCAGCGCCGACGGCATGCCGCGTCTGACGGCGCGGATTGCGCTCGCCATGGCCTCGCTGGCGACGCCGATGTCGCCCAAACGGGTGGAAAAGGCTGCGAGCCTGCTCGATGCGGAACTGGAGCGGCAGATCCTCGCCGATGGCGGTCACATTTCGCGGAACCCCCGCGCCGGGCTGGAGATCCTGCTCGACCTGCTGCCGCTCAGGCAGACCTATGTCAATCTCGGCCACGACCTGCCGGTAAGGCTGGTGCCGACCATAGACCGGATGTTCCCGGCCCTGCGCTTCTTCCGGCACCAGGGCGGGGAACTCGCTTTGTTCAATGGCGCGACCTCCACGCTGGCGCGCGAATTGATGTCGGTGCTGCGCTACGACGAGACGGCGGGGGCGCCGTTCAAGGCCTTGCCGCATATGGGCTATCAGCGGCTGTCTGCGGGCGGCGCGGTGGTGCTGATGGATGTCGGCCTGCCCGTCACCCAGGACATGTCGCGCGAGGCGCATGCCGGCTGTCTCTCCTTCGAGCTGTCGTCGGGGAAACACCGCTTCATCATCAATTCCGGCTCGCCGCATTTCGCCGGCGACCATTACCGGCAGCTGGCGCGCGCCACGGCGGCGCATTCGACACTGACGCTGAACGACACGTCGTCCGCCCGCATGGTCAAGAAGAAGAGCGACGGCCCGCCTATCCTCGAAGGGCCGAGCGCGGTGCAGCTCCGCAGGCAGGACGCGGAGGAGGGCGGCCAGGCGGTGGCCGCCGCGCATGACGGTTATGTCGGCCTGTTCGGACTGGTGCATGAGCGCACGCTGAGCATCAATTCCACCGGCGCGCTGCTGCGCGGCAAGGACCGGCTGAGGACGGCCGAAGGCTCCGACGTCGGCCAAGACCGGCTGGACAAGGTCTCGATCCGCTTCCACATCCATCCGCAGATCGACATCCGTCGGATCGACGAGAACGAGGTTCGGCTGGTGGCGCCCGACGGCGAACAATGGACCTTCGTCTGCATGGACGCGGAAGTCCTCATCGAAGACGACGTGTTCTTCGCCGATCCGAGCGGCGTTCGCGCCAGCCGCATGCTTGAGCTTTCCTATACAGCGGGTCTACTGCCGGAAATCCAGTGGGTGTTGACCCATCGCGGCCCGGGTTGAGCCCGTAAAGCCTGGCGACTGCCGAAAGCGGGTTTAAACCGTGGCTCGCCTGTGCTAACGGCGCGGCAGACATCGCTTTCAGGGGGCTCATGGCATGGCCGTGCAATCGAAACGAATTCCCGCGCCGGATCTGGTGACCGTCAAGACCGCGCTCATCTCGGTATCGGACAAATCAGGCGTGGTGGAGCTGGCCCGCGACCTGATCGCGCTCGGCGTGACCATCCTGTCGACCGGCGGCACGTTCAAGGCGCTGTCGGAGGCCGGCCTCGCGGTCACCGACGTTTCCCAGGTCACCGGCTTTCCGGAAATCATGGACGGCCGCGTCAAGACGCTGCATCCGAACGTGCATGGCGGACTTCTCGCCATACGCGACGACGCCGATCACCAGAAGGCCATGGCGGATCACGGGATTTCCGCCATCGATCTGTCGATCATCAATCTCTATCCGTTCGAAGAGGTTCGCGCCAAGGGCGCCGACTACCCGGAAAGCGTCGAGAATATCGATATCGGCGGGCCGGCGATGATCCGCGCTTCGGCCAAGAACCATGCTTACGTGACCGTCATCACCGATCCGGCCGACTACTCGACGCTGGTCGACCATTTGAAGTCCGAAGGCGGCACGCCTTATCGCTTCCGTCAGCTGATGGCGCAGAAGGCTTACGCCCGCACGGCGGCTTACGACACGGCGATCGCCAACTGGATGGCCGAGGATCTCGGCGTCGACGCGCCGCGCTACCGCACCGTCGGCGGCGTGCTGCGCGAGGAAATGCGTTATGGCGAGAATCCGCATCAGAAGGCCGCCTTCTATGTGACGGGCGAAAACCGCCCCGGCGTGGCGACCGCCGCGCTTCTCCAGGGCAAGCAGCTCTCCTACAACAATATCAACGACACCGACGCGGCCTTCGAGCTCGTGGCGGAGTTTTCACCCGAAAAGGGTCCGGCCTGCGCCATCATCAAGCACGCCAATCCCTGCGGCGTCGCCACCGGCGGCTCGCTCCGGGACGCCTATCTCAAGGCGCTCGCCTGCGACTCGACCTCGGCCTTCGGCGGCATCATCGCGCTGAATTCGCTGTTGGACGCCGAGACCGCGCAGGAAATCGTCAAGCTGTTCACCGAAGTGATCATCGCTCCCGAGGTCAGCGACGCGGCCAGGGCGATCATCGCGACCAAGCCCAATCTGCGGCTCCTGACCACCGGCGCGCTGCCGGATCCGCGTCATCCGGGGCTGACGGCCAAGACCGTCTCCGGCGGCCTGCTCGTTCAGGCCCGCGATGCGGGGGCAATCGACGACGTCACACTGAAGGTCGTCACCAAGCGCGCGCCGGCCGCGCAGGAAATCGAGGACCTGAAATTCGCCTATACGGTGGCCAAACATGTGAAATCGAATGCCGTGGTTTACGCCAAGGACGGCCAGACCGCCGGCATCGGCGCAGGGCAGATGAGCCGCGTCGATTCCGCCCGCATCGCCGCGATCAAGGCCGAGGATGCGGCCAAGGCAGCCGGCTGGGCCGAGCCCAAGACCCGCGGCTCGGCTGCGGCGTCGGAAGCCTTCCTGCCGTTCGCGGACGGTCTTCTGTCGATGATTGCGGCCGGCGCGACCTCGGTCATCCAGCCAGGCGGCTCTATGCGCGACCAGGAGGTGATCGACGCGGCCGACGCCCATGGCGTCGCCATGGTGTTCACCGGCATGCGCCACTTCCGCCATTGAGCGAAGCCGGCTTCATTTCACCCGCCTTCTTTCAGGGAAGGCGGGTTTTTTCACGCCTTCTTGTCCGCCGGATAGGGCGTGGCGATCAGCAGAACGAGGCCGACCACGAAAAAGAGAATCAGCGAGGCCATGCCGACCCGGGCAGAACCGCTCGCCCAGATCATCAGGCTATTGAGGCCCGTCGCCATGAAGGTGGTCGCCCGACCCGACAGCGCATAGAGGCCGAAATAGCGGCCTGCTTCCTCCGCCTCGACGCTGCGCGACATATAGGAGCGTGACGACGCCTGGACGGGACCGAAGGCCAGGCCGATCAACAGGCCGAAGAGGATATAGATCCGTTCGCCCTGGGTGCTGAACAGGCCGGTCGTGTCGCCGCGATCGAGCGGGATCAGGCCGAACAGGGTGAAGTCTCGGGTGGTGGAGATATCGCCGATCGTGGCGATGAGAAGCAGGACCAGGCAGAGAATGACGACATTCTTGGAGCCGAAGGCGCTGTCGATATGGCCGGCCGCCCAGCATCCGAAAATCGCCACCACCGCCAGCATGATGCCGTAGAGTCCGACCTCGGTCGTTTCCCAGCCGAACATCGCCGCGCCATAGGCGCCGCCGAGGATCAGCAGGCCGTTGACCCCGTCCTGATAGATCATCCGGGCGATGAGGAAGCGCAGGAGCGGTCTGCGTTCCCCGAGCGACAGGATCGCGCTGCGCAACTCACGCAGCCCTTGCCCGACCGCGCGGCCGATCGGCACGCTCTTGCGGATATCGGGCGTGAACAGGAACATCGGCAGAATGAAGATGAGATACCAGATCGCCGAAAGCGGTCCTGTCACCCGCGCATCCTCTCCCTGAGCGGGATCGAGTCCGAAGATCGGATCGAGTCCGATGAGGGTCTTGCCGGTCTGCGGCGAGCCGGCCATGAACAGCAGCACGGCGAAGAGCGACACCAGCCCGCCGGCATAGCCGAGGCCCCAGGCGATGTTGGAAATCCTGCCGGCATTGGCGTTGTCCACCAGCCGCGGCATCATGGAATCGTTGAACACGATCGAGAATTCCGCCGCGATCGAGGCGAACACGATCAACATGCCGATAAACAGAACGGAACTGCCGGGCGCGGCCTGCCACAAAAGCAGCAGCGACAGGATCTTGACCACCGCGAAGGCGCCGATCCAGCGTTTCTTGTAGCCGCTCGCATCGGCGATCGCCCCCATCACCGGCGCGAGAAGCGCGATGATGATCGAGGAGACGACGTTGATATTGCTCCAATATTGCTGGCCCTGATCGGGATCGGCGACCATGCGGGACACGAAATAGGGGCTGAAGATGAATGTGATGACCACCGTGAAGAACGGCTGCGCCGCCCAGTCGAACATCATCCATCCGAATATTGCCCGTCGGCTCGGCTTTGCCGGCGTCGCTTCCGCAGTCGTCATGACAATCCCGTCGTATTTCACATGCGGTTTCACCGTCGCATGGCCTTGAACCGCGTTCAAGGCGGGCTTTGCCGCCGGCGGGTTCATAATAGGTTGACAATTTCTTGCACTGCGGCAATCAAGGCGTGGAATAGACGGGGTAGAACTATGGGCAATGACGCGCCGGCGGAAATCGTCGCCATTTCCAGCCAGGTCGTCCGCGGATCGGTCGGCAATCGCGCCGTCGTCTTCAGCCTGGAGGCGATGGGGCATCCTGTCCTCTCCCTGCCGACGGTGATCCTTCCCTGGCATCCCGGGCATGGGAATTCGACCCGCCTTGCGCTGCCCGATGAGGGGTTTTCGGCCATACTCGACGATCTCGCCGCTTCTCCGGGCGCGGGCGGGGTCCGCGCGGTCATCACGGGTTATTTCGCCAGCTCGGGCCAGGCGGAGGCGGCGGCGCGATTCATCGGCCAACTCAAGGCGCGCGCGCCCGATCTCGTCTACCTCTGCGACCCGGTTCTCGGCGATGAAGGCGGGCTGTATGTGGCCGAGGACATAGCATCGGTCATTCGCGATCAGCTAATTCCGCTCGCCGACATCGCCACGCCCAATCGTTTCGAACTCGGTTGGCTGGCTGGCGCGCCGCTCGACAGCAACGCCCAGGCGCTCGACGCCGCGATTGCGCTCGGCCCTCGCCGGGTGCTGGTAACGTCGGCCGTGGCGATGATGGCGGGCGGCACCGGAAATCTCCTGCTCACAGATCGCCACGCGCTGCTTGCCGAGCACCGGCTGGTCAACGACGCGCCCAAGGGTCTTGGCGATCTCACGGCGGCGCTTTTCCTGTCCCGCCTGCTGAAGGGCGGCAGCGATGAGCGCGCCCTGCAGATGGCGACGGCGTCGGTGTTCGAAATCCTGGCGCGGGCGGTCAAGCGGGGTTCGGATGAATTGATGCTGGCCGAGGATCATCACAGTTTTTCGACGCCGATGGCGATGGTGCAGATGCGTCATCTTCTGCATCCCTCGCGCAACCGCACCTCATGAAAGGAATGGATGTGACCGGATTTCCTTCGCAACTGCTGGAGGGCTACAACGCCTTCATGAACGGCCGTTACTCCAGCGAATCGGACCGCTATCGCAAGCTGGCGGAAAAGGGTCAGACGCCGACGACCATGGTGATCGCCTGTTGCGATTCCCGCGCCGCGCCCGAAACGATCTTCGATTCCGGACCCGGCGAACTGTTCGTGGTGCGCAATGTCGCCAATCTCGTGCCGCCCTATGCGCCGGATGAGAATTATCACGGCACCTCGGCGGCGCTGGAGTTCGCCGTGCAATCGCTCAAGATCCGCGACATCGTGGTGATGGGGCATGGCCGCTGTGGCGGCATCCACGCCGCGTTGAATTATGGCGGCGAGCCGCTGTCCCCCGGCGATTTCATCGGCAAGTGGATGAATTTGCTGCGTCCGACTGCGGAAGAGGTGCAGCACTACACATTCATGACGCCTACGGAACGCCAGCGGACGCTCGAGCGGGTGTCGATCCGCAACTCCATCGCCAATCTCAGGACGTTTCCCTGCGTCTCCATCCTGGAGAGCAAGCAGAAGCTTCGCCTGCATGGCGCCTGGTTCGATATTTCCACGGGCGAATTATGGGTGATGAATCAGGAGACCGGCGATTTCATCCGGCCCGATCTCGAAGCGATCGAGAAGAAAGACGACGAGCAGCCTGTCTCGTCCTGAGCTCCAGACAGGGCGATACGATTGCGCGTCGCCCTGCCGGATCGGCAAACTATTATTGACCGTCGATCTGCGCGCCCATGATGGCGATCGCCTGCTGGTAGACGCTTGCTGCGTTCCAGCCCTTGATGGCGGCGAAATTGGGTTCTCCCGGCTGATAGCCTGCGCCGGCGCGCCAGCCGTGCCCGCGCAGGAAATTGGCGGTCGACGCCAGAGCGTCGGCGCGCGAGCCGACGAGATTGATATGGCCGTCGCCATCGCCGTCGACGCCGTAGGTCACGACATTCTTGGGCAGGAACTGCGTCTGGCCGATCTCGCCGTGAGCGGCGCCGCGCGCATTGACGGGGAGATCGCCGCGTTCCACGAGCTTGAGCGCCGCATAGAGCTGGTCGGTGAAATAGTCGGACCGACGGCAATCGAAGGCGAGAGTCGAAACCGCTGATAATGTGTGCTCATTGCCGAGATAGGAGCCGAAGCCCGTCTCCATGCCCCAGATGGCGATCAGCGGGCCCGCAGGCACGCCGTAGCGGGCTTCGAGCGAGTTGAACAGGGCGGCGTTGGCCGAGCGCATCTTCTTGCCGCGAGAGACGATGGTGGTCGCGCCGCGCTTGCGCATGAATTCGTCCAGGCTCAGCTTGAAGCTCTTCTGGCCGCGATCGGCGCGGATAGTGGCGCGGCTGTAGGACACCGACGAGAACACTTTGTCGAGCGTGCGGGCGCTGACGCCGCGGCCTGCTGCTTCCGTCTTGAAGTTGTCCACCCAGGCGTCGAAGCCCTTGGACGTGTTGCCGCAAGCGGCTGCGTAAGCCGCCGGGGCGGTCAGAAGAAATGCCGCGACAGCCATGCCTGCGGCCAATTGCTTGGAAATCGAAATCATCAGCGCCTCACCCAGCGGAACGGCGCGAAAGGCGCCGATTCGGTCTAATTTAGTTACAAGTCTCACGGCTCGGTCATCAAGAAAAAACCCCGCGAGAATGACGTTTCCCGCAGGGTCTCGACGCTTATTCCGGGTCACATATTCGTGAGACTTTGCTTAAGCCGCCTTTATCAAGCCACGGTTAATAAGAAGTTCCGCAATTTGTACGGCGTTGAGCGCGGCGCCCTTGCGCAGATTGTCGGACACGACCCACATGTTCAGGCCGTTTTCGACGGTGGCGTCTTCGCGGATGCGCGAAATATAGGTCGCATCTTCGCCGGCGCATTCGTAAGGCGTCACATAGCCGCCGTTTTCATGCTTGTCGATGACGAGGCAGCCCGGGGCTTCGCGCAGGATATCGCGCGCTTCGTCGGCGGTGATCTCGTTCTCGAACTCGATGTTGACCGATTCCGAATGTCCGATGAACACCGGCACGCGCACGGCGGTGCAGGTGACCTTGATGGCCGGGTCGAGCATCTTCTTGGTCTCGGCCAGCACCTTCCATTCTTCCTTGGTGTAGCCGTCTTCCATGAAGACGTCGATATGGGGAATGACGTTGAAGGCGATGCGCTTGGTGAACTTCTTGTTCTCGATCGGATCCGCGACAAAGACGGCGCGGGTCTGGTTGAACAGCTCGTCCATACCGTCCTTGCCGGCGCCGGAGACCGACTGGTAGGTCGAGACGACGACGCGCTTGATCTTGGCGCGATCATGCAGGGGCTTCAGCGCCACCACCAGCTGGGCGGTCGAGCAATTGGGGTTGGCGATGATGTTCTTCTTGCGGAAGCCGGCGATCGCGTCAGGGTTCACTTCCGGAACGATCAGGGGCACTTCTGAATCGTAGCGCCAGGCCGAGGAATTGTCGATCACCACGCAGCCCTGCTGGCCGATCTTCGGGGACCACTTCTTGGACACGTCGCCGCCGGCCGACATCAGGCAGATATCGGTGCCCGAGAAATCGTAATTTTCGAGGTTCTTCACCACCAGCGTCTTGTCGCCGAAGGAGACTTCTGTGCCGAGCGAGCGGCTCGAGGCCAGCGCCACGACTTCATCGGCGGGAAAATTGCGTTCTGCGAGAATGTTGAGCATTTCGCGACCGACATTGCCGGTGGCGCCTGCGACTGCGACTTTGAAACCCATAATGATCGTCTCTTTCTTTTCTCTCCGCCGGTTGCTGGATCGGAACCGGACCGCAAGACATCGCGTCGGGTTCCCGCTCCCGGCCTAAAGCCGGGGAGAGAGCGGCGGGCCAGGAACGTCAGACGGTTTTCGTCTTCGTTTTGGTGGCCCTGGTTTTGCAAACAGGAGAAAAAAGCGACCGTCCGCCGGATCGTTGATCCGGACGGCGCATCAGGAGCGAGGCTCGAGCATGGCCAGACATGGGCGGTTCCCTTTCGGCGCTCACCTCTAGCGGCTTTTGGCCCGGAGTCAAGCCGCGATGTCGGGACGAATGCGCCTACTGCGGGGTGGATGCGCTTTTTGCGATGCACCTAATACGTTCGTCATAATCCCAAAGCCCATCTGCCCGCTCGCGCCACATCGTGACATCATTCAGGATATGCCGGCAGTCCATGAAGGCCTTAGAGGAAAGGCGCTGTCCGGCATGTTTTGACTGGGGGATCTCAACATGGCGGATATTGCAGCCACACACAGCCGCGGCCGGCCGATGTCGCGAGAAGAGAAGAAGGTGATCTTCGCCTCCTCTCTCGGCACCGTCTTCGAATGGTACGACTTCTATCTCTACGGCTCGCTGGGAGCCTATATCGGCGTCGCCTTCTTCAATTCCTACCCTGAAGCGACGCGCAACATCTTCGTCCTGCTCGCTTTTGCGGCTGGCTTTCTCGTGCGTCCGTTCGGCGCGCTGGTGTTCGGACGGTTGGGCGACATCGTCGGCCGCAAATACACCTTCCTCGTCACAATCCTGATCATGGGCGTATCCACGTTCGTGGTCGGTCTTCTGCCCGGTTCGGCGCAGATCGGCATCGCCGCGCCCATCATTCTCATCATTCTGCGACTGCTGCAGGGCCTCGCGCTCGGCGGCGAATATGGCGGCGCCGCGACCTATGTCGCCGAACACGCGCCCGATGATCGCCGCGGCTTCTACACATCCTGGATCCAGACAACAGCAACGCTCGGCCTGTTCCTGTCGCTGCTGGTGATCCTGGGCGTGCAGACCTTGCTCGGACGCGACGCATTCGCCGAATGGGGCTGGCGCATTCCCTTCCTGATCTCCGTGGCCCTGCTCGGCGTGTCGGTCTGGATCCGCATGCAGATGAACGAATCTCCCGCCTTCAAGAAGATGAAAGAAGAGGGAAAGACTTCGAAAGCGCCGATCTCGGAAGCTTTCGGCCAGTGGAAGAACGCCAAGATCGCCGTTCTCGCTCTGTTCGGAGCGGTCGCAGGTCAGGCCGTCGTCTGGTATTCGGGACAGTTCTACGCGCTGTTCTTCCTGCAGAACGTGCTGAAGATCGACCTGCAGGACGCCAATGTCATGGTGGCGATCTCGCTCGCCATCGGCACGCTGTTCTTCGTGGTGTTCGGCTGGCTGTCCGACAAGATCGGCCGCAAGCCGGTGATCATGCTGGGCCTGGCGCTGGCCGCGCTCACCTATTTCCCGCTGTTCAAGGCGTTGACCTGGGCCGGCAATCCCGCCCTCGCCCAGGCGCAGGCCGAGATTCGCGCCACGGTGACGGCAGATCCGGCGGATTGCAATTTCCAGTTCAACCCGACCGGCACGGCCAAATTCACCACGTCCTGCGACATCGCCACCGCCTTCCTGACCAAGAACTCGATCCCCTACGACATCGTGGCCGCTCCCGCCGGGACCGCCGCGACCGTCAAAATC
The DNA here is from genome assembly GCF_014158035.1 of Rhizobium sp. G21. Taxonomy (GTDB): domain Bacteria; phylum Pseudomonadota; class Alphaproteobacteria; order Rhizobiales; family Rhizobiaceae; genus Rhizobium_E. The sequence goes on from NZ_JACFXW010000001.1 coordinate 2,528,381, forward strand.
AAGAACGAGACGGTGCAGAGCTATGACGCCGCCAAGGCCGGCGATCAGGCCAAGGGGCTCGACGCAAGCTTCCAGAAGGCGGCCTTCTTCGCCCTCAAGGACGCTGGTTATCCGTTGGCCCGCGGCGCCGCTTTCGTGCCGGAAACCAAGATCGCCGGTTTCGTGGCGGCCAATCCGGAACTCAACATGGACGAAGCGGCCATCCGCGCGCTGACCCCCGAGACCATGTCGGCAGCCAAGATCATCCGCGAGAAATACGCCACCGCCAAGGAGATGGAAGGCGTCGCCGAGATGCCCGTCTACAAAGTGCCGGCGGGCGGCGAGTTCAAGATCGTCGCCAATCCGGACCAGGTGAATTGGCTGCAGTGCATCGCCATCCTGACCGTTCTGGTGATCTATGTGACCATGGTCTACGGCCCGATCGCCGCCATGCTGGTCGAAATGTTCCCGACCCGTATCCGTTACACCGGCATGTCGCTGCCCTATCATATCGGCAACGGCTGGTTCGGCGGCCTGCTCCCGGCCATCGTCTTCGCGATGTCGGCGGCCAAGGGCGATATCTATTATGGCCTGTGGTACCCGATCGTGATCGCGGTGATGAGCCTGATCATCGGCATGATCTTCCTCAAGGAAACCAGGCACAACGACGTGCACGCTCTTTGAAGCGTCTCAAAAGGTCAAACGACAGGGGCCCGGCAGAACTTGCCGGGCCCCATTCTTTTGCATTGCGCCGCGTTGAAGACCGGCTTCAACGCCGTCGCCGGTCGGGCCACCAGCCGCGTGCATGGAAAATGCAAGCAATGGCGAAAGCGAACCAGGCGCCGAGCAGGAAGCCCGCCGTCGCATCCGAGGGATAATGCGCGCCGACGAACACCCGCGTCGAAGCGAGCACGACGCCCAGGGCGGTCCAGATCAGCCAGTAGCGGGGATAGAGAATGGCGAGGGCGGTGAAGAAAGCGCCGGCCGTGGTTCCGTGGCCGGAGGGAAAACCCTGATAGAAGAACTGCATCTCGAACGGCCGAAACGCGAAAGCGCCGGCTTCCGAGAACAGCGCGGGCCTGGCGCGGCCGATGGCGTTCTTGAGGAGCATGGCGCCAAGGCCGGAGACGGCGACGCTGGCGAAGACGAAAGCTGCCGCCCCGATGAGGCGGCGGGTGAAATCCCTGACCGCCCCGCCACCCATGTCGCGATAGCTGACATAAATGGTGACGATCAAGGCGGCGCTGGACCATAAGATCCAGCCGGATTTGACGTAATCGGTCATCAGCCGGCTGGGATGGCTGAGCCAGACCGGCCAGCGGCCCATCTGGCCGCCAGCCCAGGCGTCGAACTGCAATCCCATGATGACGGAAACCGCGACGATGAGCGGTAGGGCGAAATAGGGCCTCAACAGCCCCGTCGCCCTGAGTTCCGCCAGCGAAAAGCCTATCCGGGGCGTCGTCGTCATGGTCATGCAGCGCTCAATTCCCTCATGGCGTCACGCCGCGAGGGTGAGATACTCCTCGAGGATCGCGTCGCCCATTTCCACGGTGCCGACTTTCTTGCAGCCCTCGGCCATGATGTCGCCGGTGCGGATGCCCTTCTCCAGCACATTGGCGATGGCCTTTTCGAGCGCATCGGCTTCCTTGATCATAGAGAAGGAATATCTCAGGCACATGGCGAAGGAAGCGATCATGGCGATCGGATTGGCGATGCCCTGGCCGGCGATATCCGGCGCCGAGCCGTGCACGGGCTCATACATGGCCTTGCGCTTGCCGGTCTTCGGATCCGGCGCGCCGAGCGAGGCCGACGGCAGCATGCCGAGCGAACCCGTGAGCATCGAGGCGATATCCGACAGCATGTCGCCGAACAGGTTGTCGGTGACGATGACGTCGAACTGCTTCGGCCAGCGGACGAGCTGCATGCCGCCGGCGTCGGCCAGCATATGCTCGAGCGTCACGTCGGAATACTTCGCCTTGTGGGTCGCCGTCACCACCTCGTTCCAGAGCACGCCCGACTTCATGACGTTGCGCTTTTCCATCGAGCAGACCTTGTTGCCGCGTGTGCGGGCGAGCTCGAAGGCGACCGAGGAAATGCGTTCGATTTCGAACGTGTCATAGACCTGCGTGTCGATGCCGCGCTTCTGGCCGTTGCCGAGATCGATGATTTCCTTGGGGCTGCCGAAATAGACGCCGCCGGTCAGTTCGCGGACGATCAGGATGTCGAGACCTTCGACGATTTTGGGCTTCAGCGAGGAGGCGTTGGCGAGCGCCGGATAGCAGATCGCCGGACGGAGATTGGCGAAAAGCGCGAGATCCTTGCGGAGGCGCAGAAGGCCGGCTTCCGGGCGGACGTCATAGGGAACGGAATCCCATTTGGGGCCGCCGACCGCGCCGAACAACACGGCGTCGGCAGCCTGCGCCTTTTCCATATCTTCTTCGGAGATCGCCGCGCCATGGGCGTCATAGGCCGATCCGCCGACCAGGCCTTCGTCGGTGACGAAACCGGCGTCGAACTTCTCGTTCATCGCCGTGATGAACTTGCGGACTTCCGCCATGGTTTCCTGGCCGATGCCATCGCCGGGGAGAAGGAAAAGCTTGCGTTCGGACATGTGCCGCCACTTTCGGTTCGGAGGTTGAAGACTGCGGCCTCCATATCCCTGCATTTGCGGCATTTCAAGCCGTCGGGACGCTCTTGCGGTTCGGCTCTCGCCGTCATATCGTTGTATGGTACAACTATCGGGAGGGAGCATGCGGCAAGAGATCGACGCTATCCGCCAATCGTCGAGACGGCTGGTGCGGGAGCTCGGCTTTCTTCGACGAGGGCTCGCCGGCACGACCCTGTCGCCGTCGGCGGTTCACACGCTGGTCGAACTGATGCAGACGGACCTGACCGCCAAGAATCTCGCATCGCTGTTGCTGCTGGAAAAGTCCAGCGTCAGCCGCCTTCTTGCAAAGCTTTCGGAAGACGGATTGTTGGCGGAGGAGAGCGACGACGGGGACAAACGGAGAAAAAGGCTCTTCCTGACCGATAAAGGCGTGGCGCTCGCCGCCGCCATCGATCGCTATGCCGACAATCAGGTGTCCCGAGCGTTGACGACGTGCGATCCCGGCCGGCGCAGACTGATCCGCGAGGGGCTGAACGCCTATGCCGATGCGCTTGCGGAGGTCAGGACCGGCGCTTCGTCTGCGCCTCCCGAGGTCGAAATCGTCTCCGGCTACAGGCCGGGCTGCATCGGCGCCATAGCCGGACTTCACGCTCGCTATTATAGCCGGCGGTGGAAATTCGGAGCCGCCTTCGAAGCGAAGGTCGCATCCGGATTGGCGGAGTTCATCGGCCGCGCCTCCAGGACCTGCAACGAAATCTGGCTGGCTGTGCAGGGGGACGACATCGTCGGGTCGGCGGCCATCGACGGCGAGGATCTCGGCGATGGAAAAGCGCATCTGCGCTGGGTCATCGTCGAGGAGCGGATGCAGGGGCGAGGACTGGGGCGACGTTTCATGCAGCGGGCGCTCGAATTCTCCGACAGAAACGATTTCAAGGAAATCCACCTCTGGACATTCGCCGGCCTCGACCCCGCCCGCGCCCTCTACGAACGATCGGGCTTCAGGTTGCAGGAGGAATGGCTGGGACATCAGTGGGGCGCGGAGGTCAGGGAGCAACGTTTCATGCGCACCCGTACGCTCCCTCGCTGACGCGGCGAACTTGCCAGAGTGAAAAACTCCCTTTACAGAGAGAACCGCTCTAACGGGGTGCTGCGATCGGCAACGATCGTCGGCTGAGAGGTCCCAAGACCAACCCGAAGAACCTGATCCGGTTAGCACCGGCGGAGGGATTAGACGGCACGATATCTCAGCGCCCTATTCCCGTTTGTTGAAACATGAAGGAGGCGCTGATGCGCAACGCGACCCTGTATTCTCTGGCGGCCCTCGCCGCTTTCTCCCTCGCCCATCCCGCTTTTTCGGCCGAGAAGACGCTGACGATCTACACTTATGAAAGCTTCACCTCGGAATGGGGTCCCGGCCCCAAGGTGAAGGCGGCGTTCGAAAAGACCTGCGCCTGCAAGGTGGATTATGTCAGCCTCGGCGACGGGGTGGCGCTGCTGACGCGTCTCAAGACCGAGGGAGACAGGACCAAGGCCGACATCGTGCTCGGCCTCGACAACAATCTGGTGCAGGAAGCGCGCGACACGGGCATGTTCGCCGATCACGGCGTCGACACCACCGGCGTCGCGATCCCCGGCGGTTTCAGCGATCCCGTCTTCGTGCCCTATGACTACGGCCACTTCGCCGTGATCTACGACACCGAGACGATGAAGAGCCCACCGAAGAGCCTGAACGAGCTGGTCGAGGGCAATCCGGACGAGAAGATCGTCATCGAAGATCCCCGCACCTCCACGCCCGGTCTCGGCCTGCTGGTCTGGATGAAGGCGGTCTATGGCGACAAGGCGGGCGAGGCCTGGACGAAGCTCAAGCCGCGCGTGCTCACCGTGACGCCGGGCTGGTCGGAAGCCTATGGGCTGTTCACCAAGGGCGAAGCGCCGATGGTGCTGTCCTACACCACCTCGCCGGCCTATCACATGATCGCCGAGAGCCAGAACCGCTACCAGGCCGCCGCCTTCTCCGAGGGACATCCGATCCAGGTCGAAGTCGCGGGCATGGTGAAGACGACGAAAGACGCGGAGCTCGCGCGCTCCTTCCTCAGCTTCATGATCTCGCCCGAGTTTCAGGACGTCATTCCCGAGAACAACTGGATGATGCCGGCCGCCAAGACATCGGCGCCGCTCAACCCGGTGTTCGGCAAGCTGGTCAATCCCGAGAAGACGCTGGTGATCGCGCCGGAAGAGGTCGCGGCCCAGCGCAAGGCCTGGATCGACGAATGGCTGGCTGCCATGAGCATGAAGTAAGCCGGCTCATGATCCGCTCGCGCGAGGACAGGGTCTGGATCTCGGCCGGCTTCTTCAGCCTGGCCGGCATCCTGCTGTTCGTCGCGCTCGCGGCGGCCGGCCTTCTGGCCGCCGCGCCGGAGGCCTCCTACCCGCCCCTGACCTATCTCTGGCATCTGACGGCGTTTACGCTCTGGCAGGCCTTTCTGTCGACGGCGTTGTCGGTGGCGTTCGCCGTTCCTGTGGCGCTGGCCTTGGCGCGTCGACCGTCTTTTCCGGGGCGCGGTTTCGTCGTTGCGCTAATGGTCCTGCCTTTGGGGCTGCCGGTGCTGCCGGCGGTGTTCGGGCTGGTCGAGATCTGGGGGCGGCAAGGGCTCGCCAATGACGCGCTGGTGTGGTTCGGGGCTCCGCGACTGTCGATCTATGGTCTCTCCGGCATTCTGATCGCCCATGTTTTCTTCAACCTGCCGCTCGCCGTGCGGTTTCTGCTGACGGGCCTCGACGCGACGCCGCGCGACGAATGGCGGCTCGCCGCCAGTCTCGGCTTTTCCCGGCTCTCCCTTTTCCGGTTCGTCGAGGGGCCGGCGCTCCTCAAAGCCTTGCCTGGCGCGACGGGCCTGATCTTCATGCTGTGCATGACCAGTTTCACCATCATCCTGACGCTGGGAGGCGGTCCGGCGACATCGACGCTGGAAGTCGCGATCTATCAGGCTCTGAAATTCGATTTCGATCCGGCACGAGCGCTGGCGCTCACATTGCTGCAGATTGTTTTGACCGGCTTCGTTTTCCAGGTTCTTCGTCTCGCGCCTGACGTCGAACACGCCCGCTCGACGCTGTCGTCACGGCCTTTCCGACCGGATGCGCGAGGCGCCTGGGCACTGGGAGTCGACAGTGTGATCATCCTCGTCTTCACCCTGTTCGTGGCCGCGCCGCTCGTCGCGGCGGCGTCTGCCGGAGTAAGGGCGGATCTATTCCGTCTCGTCTCTGATCCTCTCTTTCACCGCGCGCTGTCGATAAGCCTCGTCATCGCCATATCCGCCGGACTCCTCTCCACCCTGCTCGGCTATACGCTGCTCCAGGCGCGGCGGCGGTTTGCGCCGGGATCGCTGGCGCGGCGGAGCCTCGGCCTCACCGACTTCATCCTGCTGCTGCCGCCGCTGGCGCTGGGGGCAGGCTGGTTTGTGCTGACGCTCCGCCTGGGATGGGTCGGCGTCGGCGCGCCCTTCGCCGTCATCGTCATCAACGCGCTAATGGCGATGCCCTTCGTCGCCCGCGCTTTGGGGCCGTCGCTCGACAGCCATGTCCATCGCACCGAGCATCTGGCGCTCAGTCTGGGGGTGACCGGGTGGAACCGGCTGCGGCTGATCGATTGGCCGGCGCTGAAGACGCCGCTTCTTACCGCGCTCGCTTTCGCCATGGCGCTTTCGCTCGGCGATCTCGGCGCCATCGCCCTGTTCGGCGACGACAATTTCATCACCTTGCCGGCCCTGCTCTACGCCAAGCTCGGCAGTTACCGCGGCACGGACGCCGCCGGTCTGTCACTGATCCTAGGCCTTGTCTGTCTCGCGCTGATGGCGCCGGCGTTGAGGTCTTTTTCTGCAGAGGGGGCGCATCATGGCTGATTTCGGGAGAGACCCGCTCGATCTCGAGATCGACGATCTCGGCATCTCCTTCGGCGCGCGGAATTTCCGCTATCGACTTCACATCGAAGGACCTGGCGTCGTCGCGGTCACCGGGCCGTCGGGCGCGGGAAAATCGACGCTCTTTCATCTGCTGGCCGGATTCGAGACGCCCGAGCGCGGCCGGATCGTCCTCAATGGCGTCGACGTCACCCATCTGCCGCCGGGACGCCGTCCGCTGACCTATGTATTTCAGGAACACAATCTCTTCGCTCACCTCAGCCTGTTCGACAATGTCGCGCTCGGGATCAGCCCTGCCCTGCGGCTCGACGCGGCGGCGCGTGCGGAGGTGTCGGCGGCGTTCGAAGCCGTCGGTCTCGCCGGCTTCGAACGCCGCAAGCCCGCCGATCTCTCCGGCGGCGAGAAGCAGCGTGCGGCTTTCGCCCGCGCGCTGCTCCGGAAGCGGCCGCTGCTGCTGCTCGACGAACCGTTCGCCAGTCTCGACGAACGGTTGCGCCGGGAGATGGGCGACCTCGTCCGGTCCATGCAACGATCCGCGGCGATGATCGTTATGATGATCACACATGACCGGAGCGAGATCATGACCATTGCCGATCGGGTCGTGGGATCGACCATGGCGCCATTGCCTTCGCGGGATCCGCCGCAGAGTGGACAAAGACCGGCGAAATCACGGATAAAGCGGCGTCCAGCCTCAAATTCGACTGATTTCGTTAAGAATTTGACGGCGTCGGCATATCAGATTGTGCTATGCAACACGTCGTGAAATCGGCTAATGGTGCCCCGTCCGGTTGAATACGGGCAAGAAGAGGACAGCGCTCTGACAGTCGGAAGCAGGAGATCGAGCGGCGACCAGAGACCTGGCGGACGAAATCGTCGTGCGCGCCGGGACAATCTGTTGCGCGCCATCGCCCTGACGGGAGTGACGCTGTTCGCCTCGGGCTGCCAATCCATCCTGGAACAGAGCTACGAGCCCAATATCGCGCCTTCCACCTCGCCGCAAATCGTCGATGAAGTGCAGAAGAACGATCCTCGCGCCGAGCTGGGCGCGCGAGAGCATCCGCGCATCGTCGCCTCCTATGGCGGCGAATATCACGATCTCAAGACCGAACAGTTGGTGGCGCGCATTACCGGCGCGCTGACCGTGGTGTCGGAAAACCCGGCGCAATCCTATCGGATCACCATTCTCAATTCACCGGCCATCAATGCTTTCGCCCTGCCCGGCGGTTACGTCTATGTGACGCGCGGGCTTCTGGCTCTGGCCACCGACGCGTCGGAAGTGGCCGCCGTGCTCAGCCATGAGATGGCGCATGTGACCGCCAATCACGGCATCGAGCGCCAGCAGCGCGAGGAAGCCGCGGTGATCGCCAGCCGCGTGGTCAGTGAGGTGCTCTCCTCGGAAATCGCCGGCAAGCAGGCGCTGGCGCGCTCCAAACTCCGCCTCGCCGCCTTCTCGCGCAATCAGGAGCTCCAGGCCGACGTCATCGGCGTCCGCATGCTCGGCGAAGCGGGCTATGACCCCTATGCCGCGGCGCGCTTTCTCGATGCGATGGCGGCGTTTCAGAAGTTCAACGCCGGAACGGACGGCGCGGGACTGGGCCTCGACTTCCTGTCGAGCCATCCGTCGACGCCGCAGCGCGTCGAGCTCGCGCGCATGCATGCCCGACAATTCGGCATGGAAGGCAAGGCGGGCGATCGCGGCAGCGACTATTTCCTCGCCGGCATCGATGGACTGCTCTATGGCGACAGCCCGCAGGAGGGCTACGTGCGCGGCCAGTCCTTCCTGCACGGCAATCTCGGCATACGTTTCGACACGCCGCCCGGCTTCCGGATCGACAACAAGGTCGACGCTGTCATGGCGACGGGGCCCGGAGATGTGGCGATCCGCTTCGATCTGGTGGACGACAATTCCGGCGGCAGCCTCGCGGCCTATATTTCCAGCGGCTGGGTGACCGGTCTCCTGCCCGAGACGGTTCGAATCTCGACCGTCAACGGCATGCCGGCGGCGGTGGCCCGGGCCTCCGCGGAGCGGTGGGATTTCGACGTCACCGTGGTGAGAGACGGTCAGAAGATCTATCGCTTCCTCACGGCGGTGCCGAAAGGCCAGGACGCGCTGTTGAAATCGACGGCGGATCGGCTGCGCGCGACATTCCGCCGCATGAGCCCCTCCGAGATCGGCTCGCTCAAGCCGCTGCGCATTCGCGTCATCGAAGCAAAGGCCGGCGATACGGCAGCCTCCATCGCCCAGCGCATGCTCGGCACAGATCGCAAGCTGGATCTCTTCCTGCTTCTGAACGGACTGACGCCACAGGCGCGGATCGCGCCCGGCGACAAGCTGAAGATCGTCGCGGAATAGAGGCGCGCGGGCTGCGGCCCTAGTCGAGAAACACCTGAAAATGCAAAACCCGGAGTTTTTGGCTCCGGGCTTGGCAATGAGGGAATGGAAAGCAGGTTCAGGCTGCCTCTTCCTGCTCGTCGTCTTCGGTGATCTTGCCGGAGCGGCGCGGGCTCTTGGCGAGATTGGTCTCGACCAGGCGCACGGCTTCGGTTTCGGACATCTTGTTGACGGCGGCGATTTCGCGAGCCATGCGGTCCAGAGCCTGTTCATAGAGCTGACGCTCGGAATAGGATTGTTCCGGCTGGTTTTCGGCGCGATAGAGGTCGCGAACTACTTCGGCGATCGAAATCAGGTCGCCCGAATTGATCTTGGCGTCATATTCCTGAGCACGGCGCGACCACATGGTGCGCTTCACCCGCGCCTTGCCCTGCACGACCTTGAGCGCGCGATCGACGAAATCGGTTTCGGACAGCTTGCGCATGCCGATGCTGACGGCTTTCGCCACCGGAACCTTCAGGCGCATCTTGTCCTTCTCGAAATCGATCACGAAGAGCTCGAGCTTCATGCCGGCGACTTCTTGCTCTTCGATCGTGACAATCTGACCGACGCCATGCGCGGGATAAACGATCGACTCACCGGTCTTGAAACCGTGACGGGCTGAAGTCTTCTTGATCTGGGTTGTCATGCTTTTCACAAACTCCCTAAAATGCTTCCGGTTGCCCGGGTGCGGCCCAGGGGCCGGGGAGGCGACGCTTCGCCTGGTAGTCTGACCGCCACATGTAAATTGCAGGCAAGCCCTTGTTGCGGAGCGGATGAAATCAGTCCACCGAATGGTGCAGGTTTCAAGAGCGCCGCATGAAGGGATCGTAGCTTTCGTGATGTTTGGGCATATTACGCCCTTCGGGATCAGTGGAAGAGTGTCTACCACAAAAACGGTGGAAATCAATAATTTGCTTTGACCCGCCGCAAGTGGCTCCGCGATGCTTCGCATCGTGGTTAAGCAGGGGAATCAGATCCATGGGCGGCGCGCGCTCGTCGTCTGTGGTCGTTGCGCCCCGCCCGGGCTGTCTCGACCGCCAATGGCTCACGCCTAACGCGCGGTCGTCTCGTCCATCCGTCAATCGCCAGCGCCCGGCTTTTCAGAAAAGAACTTTTCGAATTTGCCTTCGACGCCGTCCATGTCCTTGGCTTCGGGCAACGCATCGCGCTTCTGCGTGATATTGGGCCAGATCGAAGCGTATTCCGCATTCAATTTCAACCACTTATCCAGACCGCTCTCGGTATCCGGCTTGATGGCTTCCGCAGGACATTCCGGCTCGCAGACGCCGCAGTCGATGCATTCGTCCGGATGGATGACCAGGAAATTCTCACCCTCGTAGAAACAGTCGACCGGGCACACTTCCACGCAGTCCGTGTACTTGCACTTGATGCAGTTGTCGGTCACGACATAAGTCATTCGAAGGCTCCAGATAAAGTCGAGTCAACGGGGCCCGGCACGGCCCAAAGATCGTTTGTCCACTAGCTTCTTTGCCCCTGCTTTGCAAGGCGACGACAGGGAAAACGAGGGTTGCGGCATATGCATATCTGCCTTGCGCGAGGCTTACGCGACGCAATTCTCAGGGCTCGAAATCGTAGCGCCCCTTCAGCCGTTCCATCTGGCGACGCTCTTTCTTTTCGGGCCGGCCCGCGCCGGGTTCGCGCGTCGCCTGCTCGAACTTCGTCAGGCGCTCGCGCGGCGGCGTCTCGTCGTCATAGAGCAGCCGCGCTTCCTCAAAGGGGCCGCGCCGCTCTCCCGCCGCCTTGACGACGACGATCACGTGCTTTTCGGCTGTGGCCACCTCAAGCCGATCGCCGATCTTCACGTCGGCGCTCGGGCGTCGGACCTTGTCGCCGTTCACGGCGACATGACCCGCCTCGATCCAGCCCTGCGCCAGCGTGCGCGACTTGGCGATTCTGGTGAAGAACAGCCATTTGTCGATCCGCTGGCGTTGGCTGGCCGAGGCGTCGTTCATCCGTTACTTCTTCAGCTGTTCCTTCAACGCGGCGAGCTTGGCGAAAGGAGAATCCGGATCGAGCGGCTTTTCCTTGCGGGGCTTGGCCTCGAAGCGCTGCGGCTGGCCGCGATTGCCCTTGTCCTGGCGTGGAGCGGCGTCCTGGCGGTCGTGACGCTCCGGCCTGTCCTGGCGCGGACGGTCGTTGCGCGGGGGCCGATCGCCCTGTTCCTTGCGGTCCCGACGGCCTTCGCCGCGGTTCTGGGCGTTCTGAGGGCGACGATCGTCGCCCTGACGCTCGGGCCGGCGTCCGCCTTCGCGCGGAGCCTGCTCGCGACGAGGGCCGGCATTGCGCTGCGGCTGATCGTTGCGGCCGCCCGGACGCCAGAGCAGAACGCGCTTTTCTTCCTGCGGCTCTTCGGACGCGGCCGGCTCGGCGGGCGCGGCTTCCGCTTCGGCGGGAGCCTCTTCGCCGGCGGAGGGCGCGGCGGATGTTTCAGAGGCTTCCCCAGTCTCGGAGGCTTCGACGGCCGTCGCGGTGTCGTCGGCCTTCGGCTCTTCCGACGTCGCGTCCTCGACTGCCGCGGCAGCCGGCTGCGCCGGCGTCGGCGCGGTGGAGACCAGATGAGCGCTCGCTTCGTCGGCGGTGACGCTGTCGGCGCGATAGCCGAGACCCTTGAGGATCTCCTCGATGTCGTCGGCGGTGGCGCCGAGGATCGACAGCATTGCCGGCGTCGTCATGAAACGGCGGCCGTCATAGGCGCCGTCCGGACGGGTCGGGGAACCGGGCTTCCACTGCAGCAGCGGACGGATGAGATCGGCCAGGCGCTCGAGAATGTCGATCCGCACCGCGCGCTTGCCGAGGAAACGGAAGCCGGCGAGGCGGTAGAAATTGCGCTCGAAGCTGTGGTCGGTGACGATCGAGGTTCGGCCGGCGGCGAGCGCCGGGATCAGGTCGCCATAGCCCGGCAGGCCGAGCGCGTCGTTCTTCAGCGCCCAGAGCAGGGTGATGAGTTCTGCGGGAGCGGGCTTGAGCAGCGCCGGCATGAAGACGTGATAGGCGCCGAAGCGGATGCCGTATTTGCGCAGCGATGCGCGGCCTTCCTGGTCGAGCGCCTTGACATCGTCGGCGACGTCGCGGCGGAACAGAACGCCGAGGCTTTCTGCAAGCTGATAGGCGATCCCCTTGGCGATGCCCTGCAGGTCTTCGGCGCGGACGAGATCGTCCAGAGGCTTGAGGACCGTGGCGATATGATGATTCACGAACCGCTCGATACGCGCTTGGACGTGATCGCGGGCGTGGCCCTGCAGCAATTCGTCGGCCAGAAGCACGATGCGCGGACGCATCACGTGATCGGACGCCGTCAGCCGCGCCACGGGCTCGCCGAGCCAGCGGACCAGACCGTCATTGGCGATCGCCAGGTCGTTGTTGCCGGCGGCGTGAAGCCGTGCGGCGCGCGCCTCGAATTCGAGACCCAGCGCCTTGCCGACCGCGCTTTCGACAGCCTTCAAATCCTGGCCGTCCGTTCCGCCCGCAAGCGTAAAGCGGAAACCCGACAACTGTCCCACATGATGCCCTTCGACGAAGACATCGCCATTCACACTGATTTCCGCTTCGAGCATAGCATTCTCTCTTAACCGCTTCATGAGCACAGATGTCCTGCGGTCTACGAAGCGTTTGGTCAACCTTTCATGCAGCGCGTCCGAGAGACGATCTTCGATTTCGCGCGTTTTTTCCTGCCAGTGCGCCGGATCGGCCAGCCAGCCGGGCCGGTTGGACACATAGGTCCAAGTCCTGATTTGCGCAATACGGGCCGAGAGCGTGTCGATCTCGCCATCCGTCCTGTCCGCCCTGCGCACCTGCTCCGCAATGAAATCCTCCTTCACCGCGCCGAGCCGGACAATGTCCTTGTAGATGGCGGCGACGAGATCGGAATGTTGCAGCGAGGTGATCCGCCTGTAATCAGGCAGGGCGCAAATCTCCCAGAGCTTTTCCACCCTTTCCCGCGATGTGGCAAGCTCCAAAATGTCCGGATAACGCGCCAGATGCTCGAGCGCCTGCATGTCGACCGATGGCAGCGCCTTGGTCAGGCCCTGCAGGCGGGGCGGCATGTCCAGGCTCTTGCGCAGATTGTCGATGGTGGAGAAATCGAACACCTTGGTGCGCCACTGCATCACCTTGACCGGGTCGAATTCGTGTCCCTCTATCCGCTGGACCATCTCGTCGTCGAGCGGTCGCGTTTGGCCCGTCACTCCGAATGTGCCGTCGCGCATATGGCGTCCGGCGCGTCCGGCGATCTGCCCCATCTCTCCCGGCGTCAGATTTCGATACTGAAATCCGTCATATTTCCGGTCCTGGGCGAATGCGACATGATCGACATCGAGATTGAGGCCCATTCCGATGGCGTCGGTGGCGACGATATATTCGACGTCGCCTTCCTGATAGAGCGCCACCTGGGCGTTTCGGGTGCGGGGGCTGAGCGCGCCGATCACCACGGCCGCGCCGCCGCGCTGGCGCTTGACCAGTTCGGCGATGGCGTAGACCTCGTCGGCCGAAAAGGCGACGATGGCCGAGCGACGCGGCAAGCGGGTGATCTTCTTCTGACCCGCGTAAAAGAGCTGCGAAAGGCGGGGCCGCTCGACCACCGTCAGACCCGGAAGAATCTGGGTCAGGATCGGCTTCATCGTCGCTGCGCCGAGGAGCAGCGTCTCTTCCCGTCCGCGAAGATGCAGGATGCGATCCGTGAAGACATGGCCGCGTTCGAGATCGGCGGCGAGCTGAACCTCGTCGATGGCGACGAAGGAGGCTCGGGTTTCACTGGGCATGGCTTCGACGGTGCAGACCGAATAGCGTGCGCCCGGGGAGAAATCTTCTCCTCGCCGGTGATTAGCGCGACATTGGCGACCCCGACCTTTTCGGCGACGCGGCCATAGACTTCACGCGCCAGCAGACGAAGCGGCAATCCGATCACGCCCGAGGCGTGCGCCACCATCCGCTCGATGGCGTAATGGGTCTTGCCGGTGTTGGTGGGGCCGAGAACCGCAGTGACGCCGCGGCCGCTCAAGATCAGGGGATCGGAAGTCAATGTGTCCAGTCCAGATGAAGGAGTCGGCTGAAAGCCGGCGGCTTTCCTTGCCCTCTAAAAGCGGCAATTGCAAGAAGAAGGGCGTCCGCGCGGGATTTTCCGCGTGACAGCACGCAAAATCACAGGCTTCGGAACAGCTTGGGAACGAATCGGAGACGAATCGCAGACTCTTTCGTGTTCACGGAGCGTTCCCTACTAGATCTTGAGGAATCGACGGCGACCGATCGATAGGTTGAATCGTCAGGGGAATCGCTGGAGTTGCAGGTGCGAGCCTCGGAGATCCCAGGATTTTCGGGTCAACGAATTCGCGAAATCTTGGTTAATCAAAGCTTGTCGAAGGTCGCCGCCCTGTGCCGGAACGGCGCGAAGAAAGGCGTGAACCGAGCAAGCACGAATCACGGACGAATCAGACGTTGCAAACGGTTGCCGAACCGTTCACTACAACATCTTGTGGGTCAGCGTCTTGTTAACCAGTTTATTCATGATTTTGAGAGCTGCCGTTGTCTTCGCGAAATTATCCATCCGCCCCCGGAACAATCTGCTTTATCGCTCGTTCTTTCCGTCAGTTCGATTGCGCATATGGGGTCGCGACATGCTTGGAACCATTCTTCTCGTTATTCTGGTCCTTCTTCTCATCGGGTCTGTGCCCAATTGGGGCTACAGCAGGGGATGGGGCTACGGGCCGTCAGGCGGAATCGGGCTTGTTCTCGTCATAGTTCTCATACTCGTCCTGATGGGACGGGTCTGACCACACGGAGAAGGAGCGTAGCGATGAAAAAGTTATTCTGTCCATGGCCATGATCGGCGCATTGGCGTCCTGCACAGCCACTGAAAGAGGCGCCGGCGTGGGCGCGGCGACAGGCGCCGTCGTCGGCGGCGTCGTGACCGGCGATGTCGGCGGCGCGGCAGTCGGGGCAGTCGTCGGCGGCGCCGCCGGCGCCTTGATCGGTCATGCAAGCCGTGACGGATATTGCGTCTATCGCGATCGCCACGGCCGTCGCTACGAAGCGCGCTGCTGACCGAACGGCGCTGGGCGAACAGGTTCGGAACGAATAACCGACGAAGCGCGCTTGATTCCACGTTCCCTGAGCGTTCGCCGCAACATCTGGTATTTTTCCGAAATATCAACCATGGAGGCCGCCTTCGGGCGGCCTCTCATCGTTTGTGATCAAACCATGTACTGACCGCCATTGGCCGTGATCGTCGAACCCGTGATGAAGCCGGCGTCGTCGGAGGCGAGGAAAACCACGCAACGGGCGATTTCTTCCGGTTCGCCGAGACGACCTACCGGGATTTGCGGGATGATGCGCTCGTTGAGCACCTTTTCCGGCACGGCGCGCACCATTTCGGTGCCGATATAGCCGGGGCAGATGACATTGACGGTGATGCCCTTGGCTGCCCCTTCCTGCGCCAGCGCCTTGGTGAAGCCGATATCGCCGGCCTTGGCGGCGGAATAGTTCGCCTGGCCCATCTGGCCCTTCTGTCCGTTGATCGACGAAATGCTGATGATGCGGCCAAAGGAACGGTCGCGCATGCCCGACCATACCGGATGGGTCATGTTGAACAGGCCGGAGAGATTGGTGGAGATCACCGCATTCCACTGGTCCGGCGTCATCTTGTGGAACATCGCATCGCGTGTGATGCCGGCATTGTTCACGAGGATCTCGACGGGTCCCAATTCCGCCTCGACCTGGGCGATGCCTGCCACGCAGGCGTCATAGCTCGACACATCCCATTTGAAGGCGGCAATGCCAGTTTCCGCGGTGAATGTCTTGGCGGCCTCGTCATTGCCGGCGTAATTGGCGGCGACTTTGTAGCCGGCATTCTTCAGCGCCACGGAGATGGCGGCGCCGATTCCGCGCGTTCCGCCGGTAACGAGTGCTACTCTGCTCATGGATTCCCTCCCTGGATGGTTTTCTTGTCGATCCTGTGTGGGGAGCGGCCGGAAAGCCGCTCCCGATGGGGATTACATCGCTTCGACGCACATGGCGATGCCCATGCCGCCGCCGATGCAGAGGGTGGCCAGACCCTTCTTGGCGGAGCGACGCTTCATTTCGAACAACAGCGTGTTGAGGACGCGCGCGCCGGACGCGCCGATCGGATGGCCGATGGCGATCGCGCCGCCATTGACGTTGACGATCGACGGATCCCAGCCGAGATCCTTGTTCACCGCGCAGGCCTGGGCGGCGAAGGGCTTCGTTGGCCTCGACCAGATCTAGGTCGCCGACCGACCAGCCGGCCTTTTCGAGCGCCTTGCGCGATGCCGGGATCGGGCCGGTGCCCATGATCTTGGGATCGACGCCAGCCGTCGCCCAGGAAACGATGCGGGCGAGCGGCGCGATGCCGCGACGGACGGCTTCCTCTTCGCTCATCAGCAGGGCGGCGGCGGCGCCGTCATTAAGGCCGGAGGCGTTGCCGGCGGTCACGGTGCCTTCCTTGTCGAAGGCCGGACGGAGCTTGGCGAGAGCATCGATGGTTGCGCCGGCGCGGATATATTCGTCGGCGTCGACGATCGTGTCGCCCTTGCGGCCCTGGATGATGAAGGGCACGATTTCATCCTTGAAGCGGCCGGCCGCCTGGGCGGCTTCGGCCTTGTTTTGCGAGGCCACCGCGAAGGCGTCCTGCTCGTCACGCGACAGCTGCCACTGGCGGGCCACGTTTTCGGCGGTGATGCCCATGTGATAGCCGTGAAAGGCGTCGGTCAGGCCGTCCTTGATCATCGTGTCGATCAGCTTGACGTCGCCCATCTTCACGCCGCCGCGCAGATGCTGGCAATGCGGGGCCATGGACATGGATTCCATGCCGCCGGCGACGATGATGGAGGCGTCGCCGGAGGCGATCTGCTGCATGCCGAGTGCGACGGCGCGCAGTCCGGAACCGCAGAGCTGGTTGATGCCGAGGGCAGTGGCCTCGATCGGCACGCCGGCCTTGACCGCGGCCTGGCGGGCCGGGTTCTGGCCCTCGCCGGCCGGAAGGACCTGGCCGAGAATGACTTCATTGACCTCTGAGGCTTCGACGCCGGCGCGTTCGAGCACGCCCTTGATGACGGCCACGCCCAGTTCATGGGCGGGGACATTGGCGAAGCTGCCGTTGAAAGAGCCGACGGCGGTGCGCGCCGCGCTTGCGATGACGATCGAAGGGCTGCTCATGATTGTTTCCTCCTTAATGGGTTATGCTGACACTCGCAAACACGCAGGAGGCTGTCAATGACGCGAAAGACCAATATGCCGCATTGCGGCATGCCGTCGCGATTCCCGCCATGGTTGCTCTCCGGGAGCGTGAGCAAACCCGATGTTCTGCGACCGGTGCGCTGCGGCTCCAGCCCACGCCGCAACGCACAAAACCATTGTGCCTCAAGGGCTTTTCAGCATAGACTGTTGAAAAGCGCCTGAGAAATCGAGTGGAGGAGGCGTTTTTGCAAAAGAAAAGACGGTCAGGAGGAACGAATGGCCAAAAATGATGGGCAGATCGTCATCAAGAAATACGCGAACCGGCGTCTCTACAATACCGGCACAAGCACCTATGTGACGCTCGACGATCTGGCGCAGATGGTCAAGAAGGGGGAGGACTTCACCGTCCAGGACGCCAAGAGCGGCGACGACATCACGCATTCGGTCCTGACGCAGATCATCTTCGAACAGGAATCCAAGAACGGCAACACGCTGCTGCCGATCTCCTTCCTGCGCCAGCTCATCTCCTATTACGGCGACCAGATGCAGATGTTCGTGCCGTCTTACCTCGAACAGTCGATGCACGCCTTCAGCAGCCAGCAGAACCAGATCCGCGATCATCTGGCGAAGTCGCTCGGCGACACGCCGCTCGCCAAGAACCTGCAGATTCCGATGCAACTGATGGAAGAGCAGGTGAAGCGCAACACCGAGATTTTCCGTCAGGCGATGGAAGTGTTCACGCCTTTCGCGCCGCAGACCCAGGCCAAGGCGGAGCCGAAAGGCAAGGCCGACGCAAAGGATATCGAGGATCTGAAGGAGCAGCTGCGCGCTCTTCAGGCGAAGATCGAAAACATGTAATTGCGAGACTGCGGGCGGCGGTTTTTCGCCGCCCGGACAACGGCCGTCAAAGGCCGATCGACACGTCGCGGCCCGCCGAGGTGATCGAGATCGTAAACCCTGCCGCGACGTCGATGAAGCAGATCGCCATCAGCAGGAAGAACACATGCGTGGCCGCCGCCGGCGCCAGCAGGAACTCCACCAGAAACACGATGAAAAGCAGCATGGACAAAAGGTGGTCCATGACGGCCGATCTGCGCCGCGTCGCCTTGATGATCTCGAAGAATAGCACGAACAGCGCCACGAGCAGCAAGAGATCGCCGAGACTCATGGTCCAGGTCGCGCCGGACATCATGTCGAGGCTGAAGATCGAATTGTCCAAAGCCGCAACGCCGCCGGAGCCCATGGCCCCGAACATTACGAGATTGTAGAGAATGAAAGGAAGGATCATCAGTGGGATGACGGCCATAATGCGCTCCGCTAGTTTGTCGGCGCGACACTAGAGGCTTTCGGCGCGAAACGGAATCGGGGAAACGCGGGCAATCGCCGAATTCGATCTGCGCAGAGCCGCCTTCGACTGCTGCCCGCGGACGAAAAGTCCGCAACAGCAAAGGGCCGGCTTTCGCCGGCCCTTCGAAACTCACGCACAGGCGCGCCTGAAATCAGGCGTTTTCCTTCGGCGTCAGCACCTGACGACCGCGATACATGCCGGTCTTCAGGTCGATGTGGTGCGGACGGCGAAGCTCGCCCGAGTTCTTGTCTTCCACATAAGTGGACGCCTTCAGGCCGTCTGCAGAACGGCGCATACCGCGGCGGGACGGGCTGGTTTTTCTCTTAGGAACTGCCATTTTCTTAACTCCAATCTCACCCGGACATCGTTTCGTTCAGCCAGGAAGGCCGCGCGCATCAGCGATCTTTTCCGGAAAATTTGGCGGGCTTATACATGCGCCAGGGGGCTTTGACCAGTCCCCCGGACATTTTTTCTCAACCCTGCCGATTCCTCATCAGGCTTCGTCTTCGGGGACGATCCAGGTTTCGAGCGCGGCTGCGGCTGCCCATTCGCAAAACGCGGGGTGATCGACGACAGCCTGCATATAAGCGCGCGACTGCGGCTTTTCCGTGAGCATATAGGCGTCGAAGCGATTGACGACCGGCGCGTACATCGCATCGACGGCGCTGAACTCTCCGAACAGGAAGGGGCCGCCGCTTCTCGCCAGCGCATCCGACCAGATCTTTTCGATGCGGGCGACGTCGGCGAGCACATCTTCGCCGACCACCATCGCCTTTCGCGGACGGCGCAAGTTCATCGGGCAGGCGTTGCGCAACGCGCGGAAGCCGGTCGCCATTTCGAGACTATAGGCGCGCGCCAGAGCGCGGTCGCGTATGTCTTGCGGCCAGAGGCGCTTTTCCGGAAAGAGGTCGGCGACATAGTCGATGATCGCCAGCGATTCCCAGAGCCGGAAATCGCCGTCGACGAGGATCGGCACGCGACCGACGTCCGACAGCGCCTTGATGGCCGGATTGCCCGCCGGGAAATCGAAGGGGACGACGTCGTCCTCGAAATCGACGCCGGCCGCTTTCAGGGCGAGCCAGGGCCTGAGCGACCAGGACGAATAATTCTTGTTGCCGACATAGAGCTTGAGTTGAGCCATGCGATCCTCCAGGGCCGCAAATCTAGCCAATCCGTCCCCGTCGAACCAATCAATTCAAAAGCGATCAGTCATAAAGGCATTTGATGTAATCGCCCGAACCCTTGGCGCGGCGCTCGATCAGCGCGGCCAGTCGCTTCATGCCGCGGCCGGGCTTGGAGGCGTTGCGGGTGATGGGATTGGGCAGCGCTACGGCCAGAAGCGCCGCCTGGCGCCGGCTGAGCTTGTCGGCGGATGTCTTGAAATGGTGTTGGGCCGCCGCTTCGACGCCATAGATCCCCGGGCCCCATTCGGCGATGTTGAGATAGATTTCCATCAGTCGACGCTTGGACCAGACAAAGTCCGCGCCGACCGCCAGGGGCAACTCCAGACCTTTGCGAAGGAAGGACCGCCCGTTCCATAAAAACAGGTTCTTGGCGGTCTGCATGGGAATGGTCGAGGCGCCGCGCGTCTGCTTTCCGGCGAGCGCGTCGTCGACCACGCCGTTCATCTGCACCCAGTCCACCCCCGAATGGCTGCAATATTGCCCGTCTTCCGACATCATCACCGATTGGACCAGAACCGGCGCGATCTCCTCGAATTCGACCCAACGACGGTCGTAACCCTGAAAACTCGCGAGATCCCAGAGCATCAGGGTCGAGACCGGGCGTACGAGATCGATCTTGTAGACGAGGATCAGGAGATAAGGGAGAACCAGCAGGCCCAGAAGCGCAAGGCCGGCTTTCCGAAGATAATCGCGCATCGGTCTTTCGCTTTCGTCGAGACGAGGCGCGGCAGCCGCGGGCGTTTCCCGCCCGGCGTCTACAACCGCATTCGCCTCCGTCATGACGTCCAAGATCGTCCGGTTCCTTTTTGCCCTTCGCCAAGTCTTCATAAACCGGGCGACGCGGCCTGACCAGACCACCGGCGCCGCTTTGTCGCGCCATCCCCGGCAACTGTGCGGTTGCAAGCCCTGCGCCGGCATGCGAAAGAGCCGACATGCTGGACGAACCCTTCTTGACCACTCTGCAAGATCATGCCCGCGACGTCGAAACGTTGCTGGGAGCGCTTTTGTCGTCGGAGCCGCTTTCCGGCGAAGTCACGCGGCCGGAGCGGCTTTTTCCGCGATGCGGCATGGCGTGCTGGCCGGCGGCAAACGCATGCGGCCGGCATTGGTGATCGAAAGCGCGCGGCTGTTCGACGGCGATCGCGCCGCGGCCCTGCGTGTGGCGGCGTCGCTCGAATGCGTGCATTGCTATTCGCTGATCCATGACGATCTGCCGGCGATGGACGACGACGATCTACGCCGCGGCCAGCCCACGGTCCACAAGGCCTTCGACGAGGCTGCCGCGATCCTGGCCGGCGATAGCCTGTTGACCTACGCCTTCGATGTTCTCGCGTCGCCAGATACACATCTCCCGGCAGCCATCAAGATCGATCTCGTGCTCAGATTGGCGCGGGCGGCGGGACCGGGCGGCATGGCCGGCGGCCAGGCGCTGGATCTCGAAGCAGAGAGCAAGACGCTGGCCGAGACCGAGATCCGCCAGTTGCAGGCGATGAAGACCGGCGCGCTGATCCGCTTCGCCTGCGAGGCCGGGCCGGCGCTCTCCGGCGCATCGGTCGAGGACATCGAGCGGCTCTCGCATTTCGGCCGCATTATCGGCCTCGCCTTCCAACTCCGCGACGACGTGCTGGATCTCGTGTCCGACAGCGCCACGCTCGGCAAGGCGGCCGGCAAGGACGCGGCGCGCAACAAGGGCACCTTGCCGGCGCTTCACGGCGTCGACTGGACGGAGCGGACACTGAAAGACCTGATCGAGGAGGCGCATGCGGCGCTTTCGCCCTATGGCGCGCGGGCCGACATGCTGATGCGCCTCGCCACCTATGTCGCCACGCGGGAAAAGTAAGTCATGAGCAAATTCTGGTCGCCTCTCGTCGCCGGCCTCAAGCCCTATGTCGCGGGCGAACAACCGCGCATCGCCAATCTCATCAAGCTCAACACCAATGAGAATCCCTATGGCCCCTCGCCCAAGGCGCTGGCCGCCATCAGGGAGGCCGCCCGACGACCGGATGCGGCTTTATCCCGATCCGTCCTCGCTCAGACTGCGCCAGGCGATCGCGGCGCGGCATGGGGTGGAGGTCGACGAGGTGTTCGTCGGCAATGGATCCGACGAAGTGCTCGCGCATGTGTTTCAGGCGCTGCTGAAGCATGACGCGCCGCTGCTGTTCCCGGATATCAGCTACAGCTTCTATCCGGTCTATGCTGGCCTGTTCGGCATCGAGACGATTCATGTTCCGCTGGACGAAGGCTTCCGGATACGCATCGAAGACTATGACCAACCCTGCGGCGCAATCGTCATTCCCAATCCGAATGCGCCGACGGGCATCGCGCTGTCGCTCGAAGAGATCGAGGCGCTCGCCGGGGCGCATCCCGATCAGCCGGTGGTGATCGACGAGGCCTATGTGGATTTCGGCGCCGACAGCGCCATCGGCCTCACCCGCCGCTATCCCAATCTGCTGGTCGTGCACACTCTCTCGAAATCGCGCTCGCTGGCAGGATTGCGCGTCGGCTTTGCGATCGGCCAGCGTCCGCTGATCGAGGCTCTGGAGCGGGTGAAGGATTCCTTCAATTCCTACCCTATCGACCGGCTCGCGGAAGCGGGCGCCACAGCGGCGATCGAGGACGAGGCCTGGTTCGACGAGACGCGGCGGAAGGTGATGGCGTCGCGGGCCCGGATGACCGACGCGCTCGCCGCACGCGGATTCGAGGTGCTGCCCTCGCTCGCCAATTTCGTCTTCGCCCGCCATCCGGATCACGACGGCGCCGAATTTGCGGCGCGACTGCGCGCAGAGGCGGTGCTGGTGCGTCATTTCGCCAAGCCGCGCATCGGTGACTTCCTGCGCATCAGCATCGGCACGGAGGCCGAATGCGACCGGCTGATCGAGGCTGTCGATAGCGCGCTTTCGAACTGAGCTGCGCGTCCGGCCTTCGTTCAGGGACGGATGACGCAGACGCCGTTCTCCATCGAGCATTCGTTGCCGTCCGGCAGCGCCCCCACATCGATCATCAA
Source organism: Rhizobium sp. G21 (assembly GCF_014158035.1). Lineage (GTDB taxonomy): Bacteria > Pseudomonadota > Alphaproteobacteria > Rhizobiales > Rhizobiaceae > Rhizobium_E. The sequence goes on from NZ_JACFXW010000001.1 coordinate 2,551,003, forward strand.
AGGCTCGGCGCGAAATCCGATCGTGTCGACATAGGCGATGGAGGAGCCGACCGAGCCCAGGGACCAGGAACCGACGCCGGGAATGGACACGATGTTGACGTCGCCCGAATAGCGATCGAAGCCCCGCCAATCGCGGCTGTGAAAATCGCGTTTGTGATGATGACGGAGTTCGGATCGATCACCGGCGAAGCTCGGCAGGGAAACTGCGGCAAAGGCGGCGGCGAGAAAGATTGAACGCAACACGGAAGCAACCCTTTCACAAAGAGGCGCGGAACACGCCGGTTAACGAAAGGTTAACATCGTCCGACCGTCCGAATCAACGCCCGGACGACGGAATCTTCCCTCGCAGAGACAAAGGCTTAATACTAATCCGGCAGTCTCCGGAGCGCGTAAAATGCAATAATCGATTAAATCGGAAATTGGCCTTTGGCAGGGCTTGCGGCGTTGTCATGACGGGACTAAACACGATTTTGACGCATTGCACACAGGCCTATGTGCAACACAAACCCTTGTGCGCCCCGGCTCCGGCGCATTTCGATTGCCCTCCCAGGAGGTTTCCATGGCGAATACGGTGAAAAACCGTCCTCTCTCCCCGCATTTGCAGATCTACAAACCGATTCCGACGATGATGGCGTCGATCTCGCACCGAATCACCGGCATTGCGCTGTTTGTCGGCACCTTGCTCGTGGCTTGGTGGTTGATCGCGGCGGCGTCCGGCGAAGACTACTTCCAAATGGTCAACGCGGTCTTCGGCTCGATCATCGGCCAAATCGTGCTGTTCGGTTACACGCTGGCGCTGGTTCATCACCTGCTCGGCGGTCTCAAGCACTTCATATGGGATCTCGGACATGGTTTCGAGAAGCATTTCTCCACCCGTCTCGCCATCGCACATTTCGTCGCCTCGCCCGTGATCACGGTCCTGCTTTGGGTCGTCGGTTATGCGGTTCGCTGAAAGGAGCTGACATCATGGATATGCGCACCCCGCTCGGCAAGGTCCGCGGCCTCGGCTCCGCCAAGGAAGGCACCGAACATTTCTGGACCCAGCGCCTGACGGCCGTGGCCAATGTGCCGCTGGTTCTGTTCTTCATCGGCTTCGTCATCACGCATTCGACGTCGTCCTACACCGAATTGCGCGCCGCGCTCGGCCATCCCGTCGTTTCGGTGCTGATGGGCCTGTTCATCATTTCCTCGCTTTCCCATATGCGGCTCGGCATGCAGGTGGTCATTGAGGATTATGTGCATGGCGAAGCGGCAAAGATGGCGCTTCTGATGCTCAACACCTTCTTCACGGTCCTGGTCGGCGGTCTCTGTCTTTTCGCCGTGCTCAAGATCGGATTTGCAGGATAAAAACAATGGCTGCATCTTCCTCTCCCGCACTCGGCGGCAAGGCTTATGAATTCGTCGACCACGCGTATGACGTGGTGGTCGTCGGCGCCGGCGGCGCCGGCCTCCGCGCCACGCTCGGCATGGCCGAACAGGGCTTCAAGACCGCCTGCATCACCAAGGTTTTCCCGACCCGCTCGCATACGGTGGCTGCGCAGGGCGGCATCGCCGCCTCGCTGCAAAACATGACGCCGGACAGCTGGCAGTGGCATCTCTACGACACCGTCAAGGGTTCGGACTGGCTCGGCGACGTCGACGCCATGCAGTATCTCGCCATGGAAGCCCCCAAGGCGGTCTATGAACTCGAACACTACGGCGTGCCCTTCTCGCGCACCGAAGACGGCCGCATTTACCAGCGTCCCTTCGGCGGTCATATGCAGAATTACGGCGAAGGCCCGCCGGTGCAGCGCACCTGCGCCGCAGCCGACCGCACCGGTCACGCCATCCTGCATACGCTCTACGGTCAGTCGCTCAAGCACAACGCCGAATTCTTCGTCGAATATTTCGCGCTCGACCTGATCATGGAAGCCGACGGCCGCTGCACCGGCGTCGTCGCCTGGAACCTCGACGACGGCACGATCCATCGCTTCGCCGCCAAGATGGTGGTGCTGGCGACCGGCGGTTATGGCCGCGCCTATTTCTCCGCTACCTCGGCGCATACCTGCACCGGCGACGGCGGCGGCATGATCGCCCGCGCCGGCCTGCCGCTTCAGGACATGGAATTCGTGCAGTTCCACCCGACCGGCATCTACGGCGCCGGCTGCCTCATCACCGAAGGCGCGCGCGGCGAAGGCGGCTATCTCGTCAATTCCGAAGGCGAGCGCTTCATGGAGCGCTATGCGCCGACCGCCAAGGATCTGGCGTCGCGCGACGTCGTCTCGCGCTGCATGACCATGGAAATCCGCGAAGGCCGCGGCGTCGGCAAGAGCAAGGACCATATCTTCCTGCATCTGGATCACCTCGATCCCGCCGTTCTCGCCGAGCGTCTGCCGGGCATTTCGGAATCGGCCAAGATCTTCGCCGGCGTCGACGTGACGCGCGAGCCGATCCCGGTTCTGCCGACCGTCCATTACAATATGGGCGGCGTGCCAACCAATTACTGGGGCGAAGTGCTGAACGCGGACAGCGACAATCCGGAACGCGTCGCGCCGGGCCTGATGGCCGTCGGCGAGGCCGGCTGCGCTTCGGTGCACGGCGCCAATCGTCTCGGCTCCAACTCGCTGATCGACCTCGTGGTGTTCGGTCGCGCCGCCGCCATCCGCGCAGGCCAGGTCATCGACCGCGCTTCGCCGATCCCGGCGGTCAACAAGGCGGCCTGCGACAAGATCATGGCCCGCTTCGACAAGACTCGCTACGCCTCGGGTTCGACGCCGACCGCCTTGCTGCGCGAAAAGATGCAGCGCGCCATGCAGGAAGACGCCGCCGTGTTCCGCACCCAGGAATCGCTCGAAAGCGGCTGCCGCCGTATGAGCGAAATCTGGAAGGAATTGCCCGACGTCAAGGTCACCGACCGCTCGCTGATCTGGAATTCGGATCTGGTCGAAACGCTCGAACTCGACAACCTCATGGCCAACGCCATCGTAACAGTCTATGGCGCGGAAGCGCGCAAGGAAAGCCGCGGCGCCCATGCCCGCGAGGATTTTTCCAGCCGCGACGACGTCAACTGGCGCAAGCACACGCTGGCCTGGGTCGGCGAAAGCGGCGACGTCAAGCTCGATTACCGGCCGGTGCATACCGACCTGATCGCCGAGGGCATCGATCTCGCCAAGATCGCGCCCAAGGCGCGCGTCTATTAATCTCGGGGATGGTGGATCATGGTTGAACTCGCACTGCCCAAGAATTCGCAGATGACGGAAGGCAAGGTCTGGCCGAAGCCGGCCGGGGCCAAGAATGTTCGTGAGTATCGCGTCTACCGTTGGTCGCCCGACGACGGCAAAAACCCGTCGATCGACACCTATTACGTCGATGTCGACGATTGCGGGCCGATGGTGCTCGACGCGCTGCTCTATATCAAGAACAAGATCGACCCGACGCTGACCTTCCGCCGCTCCTGTCGCGAGGGCATCTGCGGCTCCTGCGCGATGAATATCGACGGGACAAACACCCTTGCCTGCACCAAGGGCGTGGACGACATCAACGGCACGGTGAAAATCTATCCGCTGCCGCATATGCCGGTGGTCAAGGATCTGGTTCCGGATCTCAGCAACTTCTACGCCCAGCATCGCTCGATCGAGCCCTGGCTGAAGACGGTGTCGCCGACGCCGGCCAAGGAGTGGAAGCAGAGCCATGACGACCGCCAGAAGCTGGACGGTCTCTATGAGTGCATTCTTTGCGCCTGCTGCTCGACTTCCTGTCCGAGCTATTGGTGGAACGGCGACCGCTATCTCGGTCCGGCCGTTCTGCTGCAGGCCTATCGCTGGCTGATCGACTCCAGAGACGAAGCCAAGGGCGAACGCCTCGACGATCTCGAGGATCCGTTCCGGCTCTATCGCTGCCACACGATCATGAACTGCGCCCAGGCCTGCCCGAAGGGGCTGAACCCGGCCAAGGCGATCGCCGAAATCAAGAAGATGATGGTCGAGCGCCGCAGCTGACGGCGCGGCGCGACGCCGGGCGTGAGCCCGGCGTTTTTGCATGCGGGAACGGAACTTCCGGTCTTTTCGGCAGTTTGGCGGCAAAGGCGCGCAAGCAGGGTCAAAATTTTCGCCCTGCGAGCTTAGCGCTTGATTAACCATGGCGCCCTACGGTAATTCCGCCATATTTCACGCATGGTCATACAGGACGGTTACTAGGAGTCTGGGATGCGAATTTTACCCGTCGTCGGCATGATGGTCACCATGGGGCTGCTGGCCGGTTGCGCGAGCGACAGAATGGACGACATCGACACCGGCGTTCGTCCGCAACCTCTCGAGGCCCAGCCGATCGGTCAGGTGCAGTCGGGACAGCTTCCGGACCCCACGACCTCCACCTCGCAATTCCCCGACAAGCCGACCGTCGACCCGGCTCTACAGGGCCAGCAGGTCGCTTCCGCCAATCCTGCCGGGGCCGCCGCGCCCACGACGGCGTTGGACGTCAAGAAGGAATCGATGGTCGGCGGCTGGAAGGTCAATTCCGCCGGCTCCGGCTGCGATATGTTCCTGACGTTGACCAATCTCGGCTCGGGATCGCGCGGCGGCACGCGCGGCTGCGTCGGCCCGCTCGCCGGAATGGGATCCTGGGAAGTGTCAGGCAAGCAGGTTATGCTGCGCGACCGCGCCGGCAACACGATCGCCACGCTCTATAAATCGGCGGAGAACCGCTATGACGGCACGGTCAATGGCGGCCAGCCCGTCAGCCTGAGCCGCTGAGGTCCAGCATTTTATGAAAGCGCCTCCCGACTACTCCGCCAGCGTCGTCGAACGTCTGGAGGCGATGGCGGCTGCGGGCGAAATAACCCGCGACGCCCAACAAATCGCCATCGCCAGGCGCCTGGACGGCATTCTCGAAGCGCTGAAGTCCCAGAAGCCGGCGGCCAAGAGTTCGGCGCTCGGCTGGCTCTTCGCCTCCAGGCGTCGCTCGCAAGAGCCGGTGCGCGGGCTCTATATCCATGGCAGCGTCGGCCGCGGCAAGACGATGATGATGGACCTGATGTTCGCGCTGGCGCCGGTCGAGCGCAAGCGGCGCGCTCATTTCCACGAATTCATGGCGGATGCGCATGCGCGCATTCACGAGCATCGCCAGAAGCTCAAGCGCGGCGAAACCAAACAGGCCGATCCCGTGCCGCCTGTCGCCGAATCCATCGCCAAAGAGGCGACGCTGTTCTGCTTCGACGAATTCACCGTCACCGACATCGCCGACGCCATGATCCTGTCGCGGTTGTTCACCGAGCTGTTCGCCCGCGGCTGCGTGCTGGTGGCGACCTCGAATGTCGAACCCGACAACCTCTATAAGGATGGTTTGAACCGCCAGCTCTTCTTGCCTTTCGTCGATCTTCTCAAGCACTATGTCGACATCGTCTCGCTCGATACGCCAACGGATTATCGCATGGAGAAGAACAGGAGCATGCCGGTCTGGCTGACGCCGATCACTGACGAGACCGAGGCGAGGATCGAATCCGCATGGCGGTCGATGACCGATGGCGCCAAGTGCAGCACGGATGAAATCGAGCGGCAGGGGCGAACGATCCGCGTACCGCAAGCCGCCGGCGGCGCCGCCCGTTTCAGCTTTGCCGATCTCTGCGAGGCTCCCTTGGGAGCCGCCGATTATCTGGCGATCGTCGAGCGGTACAAGACCATCTTCATCGAGCGAGTGCCGGTGCTCACCGTCGAAAAACAGAATGAAGCCAAGCGCTTCATCAATCTGGTCGACACGCTTTACGACGGCCATATTCGGCTCGTCGCCTCGGCTGCCGTGATGCCGGAAGAGCTTCTGCCGGTTCGGCGCGGCACGGTGGGTTTCGAATTCGATCGCACCGTGTCGCGCCTGTTCGAAATGCGCAGCCGGGACTATTTGGACGCCTGCCAATAAACACCGTTATTCTATTTCAATCATACGACAAACTTTGACGTTTACGTAAGAAAATATAGTTCTAACCGATTGAAATTGCTGGCGCCAAAATAATGTGTTGATATTTTAACCTTTTGGGTTTACTCCGATGCGCCATTCAGGGCTCTGATTGCGAAGCGCCCTGCGTCCAACAACCTGAAGGAAAGATTTCCCATGGCGCGTAAGAAAATCGCACTCATCGGTTCTGGCATGATCGGCGGCACGCTGGCGCATCTCGCGGGCATGAAGGAGCTCGGCGACGTCGTTCTGTTCGACATTGCCGACGGCATTCCGCAGGGCAAGGGTCTCGACATCGCCGAGTCCTCGCCGGTGGACGGCTTCGACGCGCATTATTCCGGCGCGAGCGACTATTCCGCCATCGAAGGCGCCGATGTCTGCATCGTCACCGCCGGCGTGCCGCGCAAGCCGGGCATGAGCCGCGACGACCTTCTCGGCATCAACCTCAAGGTCATGGAACAGGTCGGCGCCGGCATCAAGAAATATGCCCCGAACGCCTTCGTCATCTGCATCACCAATCCACTCGACGCCATGGTCTGGGCGCTGCAGAAGTTCTCCGGCCTGCCGAAGAACATGGTGGTCGGCATGGCCGGCGTGCTAGACTCCGCCCGCTTCCGCTACTTCCTGGCGCAGGAATTCAACGTTTCGGTCGAAGACGTCACCGGCTTCGTGCTCGGCGGCCATGGCGATACCATGGTTCCGTTGGCCCGCTACTCCACCGTCGGCGGCATCCCGCTTCCGGATCTGGTCAGCATGGGCTGGGTTTCCAAGGAGCGCCTCGAAGAAATCATCCAGCGCACCCGTGACGGCGGCGCCGAAATCGTCGGCCTGCTGAAGACCGGCTCGGCCTTCTACGCTCCGGCCGCTTCGGCCATTATGATGGCGGAGTCCTTCCTCAAGGACAAGAAGCGTGTTCTTCCCTGCGCCGCCTATCTCAACGGCCAGTATGGCGTGAAGGACATGTATGTCGGCGTTCCCACGGTCATCGGCCAGGGCGGCGTCGAACGCATTATCGAGATCGATCTGAACGGCGCCGAAAAGGCCGCCTTCGACAAGTCGGTCGCTTCCGTCGCCGGCCTCTGCGAAGCCTGCGTCAACATCGCGCCGTCGCTGAAGTAATCCGTTACCTGACAGGATTTCCCAATGAACATTCACGAATATCAGGCCAAAGCCCTTCTGAAGGGCTTCGGCGCGCCGGTCGCCCAGGGTGTGGCGATCCATTCGGCCGACGAGGCCGAGGCCGCAGCCAAGCAGCTTCCGGGTCCGCTTTACGTGGTCAAGAGCCAGATCCATGCCGGCGGCCGTGGCAAGGGCAAGTTCAAGGAGCTCGGCCCCGACGCCAAGGGCGGCGTGCGCCTCGCGAAATCGATCGAGGAAGCCGTCTCCCACGCCAAGGACATGCTCGGCAACACGCTGGTGACCGCCCAGACGGGCGAGGCCGGCAAGCAGGTCAACCGCCTCTATATCGAGGACGGCGCCGACATCGCCCGCGAACTCTATTGCTCGCTCTTGGTCGACCGTTCGGTGGGCCGCGTGGCCTTCGTCGTCTCTACCGAGGGCGGCATGGACATCGAGGCGGTCGCTCATGACACGCCGGAGAAGATCCACACGATCGCCATCGATCCGGAAACCGGCGTCACCGCCGACGACGTCGCCAAGATCGTTTCCGCGCTCGAACTCGACGGCGCAGCCGCCGAAGACGCGAAGTCGCTGTTCCCGATCCTCTACAAGGCCTTCAGCGAGAAGGACATGTCGCTGCTCGAGATCAACCCGCTGATCGTCATGACCGATGGCCATCTGCGCGTGCTCGACGCCAAGGTGTCCTTCGACGGCAATGCGCTGTTTCGCCATGACGACGTCAAGGCGCTGCGCGACGAGACCGAAGAAGACGCCAAGGAAATCGAAGCGTCGAAGTGGGATCTCGCTTACGTCGCCCTCGACGGCAATATCGGCTGCATGGTCAACGGCGCCGGTCTCGCCATGGCGACCATGGACATCATCAAGCTCTACGGCAAGGAGCCGGCGAACTTCTGCGACGTCGGCGGCGGCGCCGGCAAGGAGAAGGTTGCGGCGGCCTTCAAGATCATCACCGCTGATCCCAAAGTCGAGGGCATCCTCGTCAACATCTTCGGCGGCATCATGAAGTGCGACGTCATCGCCGAAGGCGTGGTCGCGGCCGTGCAGGAAGTGGGCCTCAAAGTTCCGCTCGTTGTGCGTCTCGAAGGCACCAATGTCGAGCTTGGCAAGAAGATCCTGAACGAATCGGGCCTGGCGATCACCGCCGCCGACGATCTGGACGACGCCGCCAAGAAGATCGTCGCGGCGATCAACGGCTAATCGGAAGGACCGGAACACCATGTCGATTCTCGTCAACAAGAACACCAAGGTCCTGGTTCAGGGCCTGACCGGCAAAACCGGCACCTTCCACACCGAACAGGCGCTCGCCTATTACGGCACGCAGATGGTCGGCGGCATTCATCCCAAGAAGGGCGGCGAAACCTGGACCGGCTCCAAGGGCGAAAGCCTGCCGATCTTCGCCTCCGTCGCCGAAGGCCGCGACAAGACCGGCGCCGACGCGACCGTGATCTATGTTCCGCCGGCCGGCGCGGCCGATGCGATCATCGAAGCGATCGACGCCGAAATCCCGTTCATCACCTGCATCACCGAGGGCATCCCGGTCATGGACATGGTGCGGGTCAAGGCCAAGCTCGACAAGTCCAAGTCCCGGCTGCTTGGCCCCAACTGCCCGGGCATCCTGACGCCGGAAGAATGCAAGATCGGCATCATGCCGGGCTCGATCTTCCGCAAGGGTTCGGTCGGCATCGTGTCGCGCTCGGGAACCCTGACCTATGAAGCGGTGTTCCAGACCTCGAACGAAGGTCTGGGCCAGACCACGGCCGTCGGCATCGGCGGCGACCCGGTCAAGGGCACCGAATTCATCGACGTTCTGGAAATGTTCCTGGCCGACGACGCGACCACGTCGATCATCATGATCGGCGAAATCGGCGGCTCCGCCGAAGAAGACGCCGCCCAGTTCCTGATCGACGAGGCCAAGAAGGGCCGCAAGAAGCCGATGGCCGGCTTCATCGCGGGCCGCACCGCGCCGAAGGGTCGCACCATGGGCCATGCCGGCGCCGTGGTGTCCGGCGGCAAGGGCGACGCCGAATCCAAGATCGCCGCCATTGAAGCGGCCGGCATCAAGGTCTCGCCTTCGCCGGCTCGCCTTGGAAAAACCTTGGTCGAAGTGCTCAAGGGCTGACGACAGGAAGGCGGAGGTCATGCCTCCGCCTTTGCAAACCGGGCCGGCTATAACAGGCCCCGACGACAGATCAGGAGGCGGAGCCCGCTCCGCATTGGAAACATGGCAAGGCAAGAGGCCAATCAGAATTTCCTGGCGACATCGTTCCTTGATGGCGCCAACGCCCACTATATCGAGCAGCTTTACGCCCGCTACCAGGAAAACCCTGATTCGGTGACGCCCGAATGGCAGGAGTTCTTCCGCGCGCTTCAGGACAATCCGGGCGATGTTTCCAAGGCGGCCAAAGGCGCGTCCTGGCAGAAGAAGAACTGGCCGCTGACCGCGAATGGCGAACTCGTCAACGCGCTCGACGGCGACTGGCCGGCAGTCGAAAAGGCCGTCGCCAAGAAGATCGAGGCCAAGGCCGCCGCTGCCCCGGGCGCTGCGCCAGTGAACCCGGCCGATATCGAGCGCTCGGCGCGCGACTCCGTCCGCGCCATCATGATGATCCGCGCCTATCGCATGCGCGGTCATCTGCACGCCAAGCTCGACCCGCTCGGGATCGCCGCCCCTGTCGACGACTTCAACGAGTTGTCGCCGTCCAATTACGGTTTCGGCCCCGAGGACATGGATCGCAAGATCTTCATCGACAACGTGCTCGGCCTCGAATACGCGACCGTGCGCGAGATGATCGAGATCCTCGAACGCACCTATTGCTCGACGCTCGGCGTCGAATTCATGCATATCTCCGATCCCGAAGCGAAGTCCTGGATCCAGGAGCGCATCGAAGGCCCTGATAAAGGCGTGGATTTCACGCCGGCCGGCAAGAAGGCCATTCTCTCCAAGCTGATCGAGGCCGAGGGCTTCGAGCAGTTCATCGACGTCAAATACAAGGGCACCAAGCGCTTCGGCCTCGACGGTGGGGAATCGCTGATCCCCGCGCTCGAACAGATCATCAAGCGCGGCGGCCAGAGCGGCCTCAAGGAAGTCGTGCTCGGCATGGCCCATCGCGGTCGCCTGAACGTGCTGACCAATGTGATGCACAAGCCGCATCGCGCCGTGTTCCACGAATTCAAGGGCGGTTCCTACGCGCCCGACGACGTGGAAGGCTCGGGCGACGTGAAGTACCATCTCGGCGCCTCGTCCGACCGCGAGTTCGACGGCAACAAGGTTCACCTGTCGCTGACCGCCAACCCGTCGCATCTGGAAATCGTGGACCCGGTGGTGATGGGCAAGGCCCGCGCCAAGCAGGACCAGCTCGCCCAGACCTGGGACGGCGACATCATCCCGCTCAAGGAGCGCGCCAAGGTTCTGCCGCTCTTGCTGCATGGCGACGCGGCCTTTGCCGGCCAAGGCGTCATTGCCGAAATTCTCGGCCTGTCCGGCCTGCGCGGCCATCGCGTCGCCGGCACCATGCACTTCATCATCAACAACCAAATCGGTTTCACCACCAATCCGGCTTTCTCGCGGTCTTCGCCCTATCCGTCCGACGTCGCCAAGATGATCGAGGCGCCGATCTTCCACGTCAACGGCGACGATCCCGAAGCCGTGGTCTACGCCGCCAAGGTCGCGACCGAATTCCGGATGAAATTCCACAAGCCCGTCGTCATCGACATGTTCTGCTACCGCCGCTTCGGCCACAACGAAGGCGACGAACCGTCCTTCACCCAGCCGAAGATGTACAAGGTCATCCGCGGCCACAAGACCGTCGTGCAGATCTATGGCGAGCGCCTGGTCGCCGAGGGACTGATAACCCAGGGCGAATTCGAGAAGATGCGGGCCGATTGGCGCGCCCATCTCGAACAGGAATTCGAGGCCGGCCAGGCCTATAAGCCCAACAAGGCCGACTGGCTGGACGGTCTCTGGTCGGGTCTGCGCACGGCCGACAATGCCGATGAACAGCGTCGCGGCAAGACCGCGGTGCCGATGAAGTCGCTCAAGGAAATCGGCAAGAAGCTGTCGACCATCCCGGACGGCTTCAAGGCGCATAAGACGATCCAGCGTTTCATGGAAAACCGCGCCAACATGATCGAAACCGGCGAGGGCATCGACTGGGCGATGGGCGAAGCGCTCGCCTTCGGTTCGCTCTGCCTCGACGGCCACAAGATCCGCCTGTCGGGTCAGGATTGCGAACGCGGAACTTTCTCACAGCGCCATTCGGTGCTCTATGATCAGGAGACGGAAGAGCGCTATATTCCGCTGGCCAATCTTTCGCCCAGCCAGGCGAAGTATGAAGTCATCAACTCCATGCTGTCTGAAGAAGCCGTTCTCGGCTTCGAATATGGTTATTCGCTGGCTCGCCCCGGGGCTTTGACGCTGTGGGAAGCGCAGTTCGGCGATTTCGCCAACGGCGCGCAGGTGGTGTTCGACCAGTTCATCTCCTCGGGCGAACGCAAGTGGCTGCGCATGTCCGGTCTCGTCTGCCTTCTGCCGCATGGCTATGAAGGTCAGGGCCCGGAACATTCCTCGGCCCGTCTCGAGCGCTTCCTGCAGCTCTGCGCGGAAGACAATATGCAGGTGGCCAACGTCACGACGCCGGCTAACTATTTCCACATCCTGCGCCGCCAGATGAAGCGCGACTTCCGCAAGCCGCTGATCCTGATGACGCCGAAGTCCCTGCTGCGCCACAAGCGCGCGGTGTCCTCGCTGTCGGAAATGGCGGGCGAAAGCTCCTTCCACCGCCTGCTGTGGGACGACGCCGAAGTCATCAAGGACGGCCCGATCAAGCTGCAGAAGGACGCCAAGATCCGCCGCGTGGTGATGTGCACCGGCAAGGTCTATTACGATCTTCTGGAAGAGCGCGAGAAGCGCGGCATCGACGACATCTATCTCCTGCGCGTCGAGCAGCTCTATCCGTTCCCGGCCAAGGCGCTGATCAACGAACTTTCGCGCTTCCGTCACGCCGAGATGGTGTGGTGCCAGGAAGAGCCGAAGAACATGGGCGCCTGGGCGTTCATCGACCCCTATCTGGAATGGGTGCTGGCCCATATCGACGCCAAGTATCAGCGCGTGCGCTATACCGGTCGTCCGGCGGCAGCCTCCCCGGCGACGGGCCTGATGTCCAAGCATCTCGCCCAGCTCGCCGCTTTCCTCGAAGACGCGCTCGGAAGCTGATTTTCAGCTTCCGTCTTCGCCCAACACGACATTCGATCCTCGACGATCACACAAACGGAAAAACGACATGGCCACTGAAATCCGCGTCCCGACCCTCGGCGAATCCGTCAGCGAAGCCACGATTGGAACCTGGTTCAAGAAGGTCGGCGACACCGTCGCCGCCGACGAAATCCTCTGTGAGCTCGAAACCGACAAGGTGACGGTCGAAGTGCCGGCTCCGGCTGCCGGCGTTCTCGCTGAAATCACCGCCCAGGCGGGTGAAACCGTGGCTCCGGGTGGCCTGCTCGGCCAGATCTCCGAAGGCGCCGGCGCCTCTGCTCCTGCCGCATCTCCCGCGCCTGCCGCAGCTCCGGCTCCCGCCGCCGCCCCAGTCGCCGCCTCTCCGGCTCCGGCCGCAGCGCCCTCCGCTCTCGCCACCAGCATGCCGCCGGCTCCGGCCGCCGCCAAGCTGATGGCCGACAACAATGTCGCCTCAGGCTCCGTCGACGGCTCCGGCAAGCGCGGCCAGGTGTTGAAGGAAGACGTGCTCGCCGCGATCTCCAAGCCCGCCGCCGCCGCTCCGGCTGTGGTTCCGGCCGCCGCCCGCGCGCCGTCGTCGGCACAGGATCAGGGTCGCGAAGAGCGCGTCAAGATGACCCGCCTGCGCCAGACCATCGCCAAGCGCCTCAAGGACGCCCAAAACACCGCCGCCATGCTGACCACCTATAACGAGGTGGACATGACCGCGGTGATGAGCCTGCGCAACAAGTACAAGGACATCTTCGAGAAGAAGCATGGCGTCAAGCTCGGCTTCATGGGCTTCTTCACCAAGGCCGTGACGCATGCGCTCAAGGAAATCCCGGCCGTCAACGCCGAGATCGACGGCACGGATATCATCTACAAGAACTACTGCCATATCGGCGTCGCCGTCGGCACCGACAAGGGCCTCGTCGTTCCGATCGTGCGCGACGCCGACCAGATGTCGATCGCCGAAATCGAGAAGGATATCGGTCGTCTCGGCAAGGCGGCCCGCGATGGCCAGCTGTCGATGGCCGACATGCAGGGCGGCACCTTCACCATCTCGAACGGCGGCGTCTACGGTTCGCTGATGTCCTCGCCGATCCTGAACGCGCCGCAGTCGGGTATTCTCGGCATGCACAAGATCCAGGAGCGTCCGGTTGCGATCGGCGGCCAGGTCGTCATCCGCCCGATGATGTATCTCGCGCTGTCCTACGATCACCGCATCGTCGACGGCAAGGAAGCCGTCACCTTCCTGGTGCGCGTCAAGGAAAGCCTGGAAGATCCGGAACGCCTGGTTCTCGACCTCTAATCTGATCTGATCCTGCCGGGCGCGTTCACTCCGCGCCCGGCCGCCTTCCGGAGACGGCCCAAATGGAAAACCTGATCTTCCTCACTTTCCCGGGGCTCGTTGGGCTCAGCGTCGTCCTGCTGGTCCTCCATATCATGCTGCAGGGAAACCTCGCCACGCGCGAACTCGGCTCGCAATGGAATGCCGGCCCGCGCGACGACAACAAGAAGCCGCAGGGAAAGTTGGCGGGAAGGGCCGAACGCGCCCTGCGAAATTTCCAGGAAACCTATCCGGCCTTCATCGGTCTTGCGCTGGCGCTCGCCATCGCCGAGCCGCATTCTCGGCTTGGGCAAGTCGGAGCCGTCATCTGGTTTGTCGGTCGTCTCGCCTATATCCCTCTCTACCTCTTCGGCGTATCCTATATCCGCTCGTTCGCCTGGCTCGTCGCTATGGCCGGGCTCGGCTGCATGGCCGCCGCACTGCTGTTCTGACCGGAGACGCCTGACGATGTCGCACTATCTTCTCGAACTCCTGTCGCTGATGGCGATCTTCTCCTTCGCCATCGTCTCGCCGGGCGCGGATCTTGCGATGGTGATTCGTCAGTCGGTCACACATGGCCGACGCGCGGCGATCGTCACCAGCATCGGCATCGGCGTGTCGCTGATGTTTCACGTGACCTACACGATCCTCGGTTTGGGGCTGGTGATCTCCCAGTCGATCTTGCTGTTCAACATCATCAAATGGTGCGGCGTCGCCTATCTCGTCTATATCGGCATTCAATCGCTGCGCGCCGGCGCGAGCGATATCGGCCCGGGTCGGGAACCAGACGGAGCGGAAACGCGCGGACAATCCGCCGTCAAGGCGTTCGGACTTGGCTTCATGGCCAATGCGCTCAATCCGAAGCCGGTGTTCTTCTTCCTGTCGGTGTTCTCCGCCGTCGTCCATCACGACACGCCGTCCTTTGTGAAGTTCGGTTACGGTTTGGTCATGGCCTCCTGCCTGATCGCCTGGTTCGTCGGCGTGTCCTATTTCATGACCACGCCCGCCATGCGCGCCGCCTTCGCCCGGATGAGCAAATGGATCAACCGCGCAAGCGGCGTCGTCTTCATCGGCTTCGGCCTGAAGCTCGCGACCGAAAAGGCGGGATGAGATGCGACGCGCGCTGGCCGCAGTCTCGGTCTTCCTATGTACAAGCCCGGCGATGGCGGCGGGCGAGGCCTGCACGCAGGAACGCGCCGTCTATTCCGATTCCGACAAACTCTTCGAACTTCGTTTCCTGCCGGTCGACAGTCAGTCGGCCTCGGCCACGCATCGCTTCGAGATCGTCAGGCCCGGCGAGCGCCCGGCGCTCGACGGCTATGTGATGTCGACCGAGCCCGTGGCGCGGTCGAGCGGCATGGTGTTCAATCAATGCCCGGACGGCGATGTGACCGGCGCGGATCTCGCCAAATGCACCGTCTGGGAAGGCGTGATCTATGGCGAGGCAGCGGGACGGTTGAACCTCCTGCCGCAACAGGGCCAGCCCGCCGCGCCGGAAATACTGTTGTCCGGCTTCGGACCCGCTCTCGTCGAGTCCTCCGCCTGGGACAATGACAAGGACCGGATCGCTCCCTGGGACGTGTTCACGCTGAAGGGATGCGGCGCATGACGGAAAAACCGGTTCTTCTCGTCACCGGCGGCAGCCGCGGCATCGGCGCCGCCATCTGCCGCAAGGCCGCGGCGCAGGGCTGGGCGGTGATGATCAATTACGCCAGCAATGAGGGCGGCGCGCGCGCTCGCCGACGTAATCGAAGGGCAGGGCGGCGCGGCGCGGATCGTCCAGGGCGACACCTCGACCGAAGAGGGCATCGCCGCCATCTTCACGGCCGTGGATCGTGACTTCGGTCGCCTCGACGGACTGGTGAACAATGCCGGCGTCGTCGACATGCCGGAGAAAGTGGTCGATTACAGCCGCGCCCGGCTCGACCGCATGTTCGCCATCAATGTGATCGGCAAGATTCGCTGCGCGAGCGAAGCCGTGAAGCGTATGTCCACGACCCAGGGCGGACGGGGTGGGTCGATCGTCAATATCTCCTCCATGGCCGCCATCATCGGCAGCGCCGGGCAATATGTCGATTACGCCGCCTCAAAGGCGGCGATCGACACGTTCACGCTCGGGCTCGCGCGCGAGGTCGCCACCGAAGGCATCCGCGTCAACGCCATCCGTCCCGGGGTGATCGACACCGATATTCACGCCTCGGGCGGACTGCCCGACCGCGCCGCAGAGATGGCCTCCGTCATTCCCATGCAGCGCGCCGGCACGGCCGACGAGGTCGCAGACGCCGCGCTCTATCTTCTGTCCGAACAGGCGTCCTATGTGACGGGCGCCATGCTGAATGTCAGCGGCGGCCGCTGACCGCCCCAAAGAAGGAAAAGACCATGTCCTATGATGTCATCGTGATCGGCACCGGCCCCGGCGGCTATGTCTGCGCGGTCAAGGCCGCCCAGCTCGGCCTCAAGACGGCCGTCATCGAAAAGCGCGCCACCTATGGCGGCACCTGCCTCAATATCGGCTGCATCCCCTCCAAGGCGCTGCTGCACGCCTCCGAACAGTTCGCCCATGTCTCGCACGGCATGGACAGCCTCGGCATCGAAATCGCCGGCGCGTCGCTCAACCTGCCGAAAATGATGGGCCACAAGGACGGCGTGGTGAAGGCCAATGTCGACGGCGTGGCGTTCCTCTTCAAGAAGAACAAGATCGACGCTTTCCAGGGAACCGGCAAGATCGTCGGCGCCGGCAAGGTCTCGGTCACCAATGACGCCGGCGAAACACAGGTGCTCGACGCCAAGAATATCGTCATCGCCACGGGGTCCGATGTCGCGGGCATTCCGGGCGTCGCCGTCGAGATCGACGAGACGGTGATCGTCTCCTCGACCGGCGCCATCGCGCTCGACAAGGTGCCGGAAAAGCTGGTCGTGGTCGGCGGCGGCGTGATCGGCCTCGAGCTCGGCTCGGTCTGGGGCCGCCTCGGCGCCAAGGTCACCGTGGTCGAATATCTCGACACGATCCTCGGCGGCATGGATGGCGAAGTCTCCAAGCAGTTCCAGCGCATTCTCGCCAAGCAGGGCTTCGATTTCAAACTCGGCGCCAAGGTCACCGGCGTCTCGCGCACCGAAAACGGCGCTCAGGTGACGTTCTCTCCGGTCAAGGGCGGCGATCCTGAAACGATCGACGCCGATGTCGTGCTGATCGCCACCGGCCGCAAGCCCTATACGGCCGGCCTCGGGCTGGAAGAAGCCGGCGTCGCTCTGGACAATCGCGGCCGCATCGAGATCGACGGCCATTATCGCACCAATGTCGCCGGCATCTACGCCATCGGCGACGTGGTCAAGGGGCCGATGCTGGCGCACAAGGCCGAGGACGAAGGCGTGGCGCTGGCCGAAATCCTCGCCGGTCAGCATGGCCATGTGAATTACGACGTCATTCCGGGCGTGGTCTACACCCAGCCGGAAGTCGCCTCCGTCGGCAAGACCGAGGAGGAACTGAAGGCCCAGGGCGTCGCCTACAAGGTCGGCAAATTTCCCTTCACCGCCAATGGCCGCGCCCGCGCCATGGAAGCGACGGAAGGCTTCGTGAAGTTCCTCGCCGATGCGCAGACCGACCGCGTGCTGGGCGTCCACATCGTCGGCTTCGGCGCCGGAGAAATGATCCATGAGGCCGCAGTGTTGATGGAATTCGGCGGTTCGTCGGAGGATCTCGGCCGCACCTGCCATGCGCATCCGACCATGTCGGAAGCCGTCAAGGAAGCCGCGCTCGCGACGTTCTTCAAGCCGATCCACATGTGAGCCGAGCCGGAATGTAAAGTTCCGTAAACGATGCGATTGCGCCTTGCGAAAGCGGGCGCAATCTGCGTTTCTAGGGCTCCGTCTACCCATTATCTATTTGATAAAAGGCAAGAAAATGAAGCCCTTGAGCTATAGCGTCCCGCAGCGCGTCCTCCACTGGCTGACGGTGCTGCTGATCTTCTTCAATCTGCTGCTGCCAGGCCAGATCGAGCGCGTGACCGATCTGCTCGGCGGCGGCAAGACGCCGACCCCGGAAGAATGGACCTCCGCCAATCTCCATATCTATAGTGGCTTTGCGATTCTCGCTTTTACCGCGCTTCGGCTTATCCTGCGTTTTGTTCTGGGAGTGCCGGCCGCGCCTGCGGCCGAGCCCGCCCTATTTCAGATGATCGCCAAGTTCGCTCATGGGCTGCTCTACGCGCTGCTGATCGCCATGCCTTTGGCCGGTATCGCCAAATTCTACGGCCATATCGGGCTGGCCGGTTTCATCCATGGCGGTCCGATGAAGCTTGCGATGTGGGTTCTCGTCATCGGCCATATCGGCGCGGTGTTCGTGCACAAATTCTACTGGAAAACCAATCTCCTCGACCGTATGACCAAGGGCGTGAAGGCCTGAAGAGGTCAATCCTCGTCCAAATCTTGGCTCAGGGGCGGGATTCCACGAGAAAAGCGACGCCTCAGAACATCGGCGTCGCCGTATAGCCCTTCTTCCGCATCAGTTCGACAAGGCCCTCGTCGCCGATCAGATGCAGGGCGCCGACCGCCATGAAGACATTGCCCTTTTCGAGAATCGGCGCGCCGCGATCGGCCATATGGTGGTTGCGGATGGTGATCAACTTTTCCTCAAAGGCGGCCATGTCGCGGGCGTCGGATGGTTTTTTTCCGGCGCGAAATAGAGCGACACCGGCAAGACGAGACCCATGCGGCTGGTCAGGTAAAGATTGATGGTCGTCTCCATCACATCGGCTGTGTAGCCCGGATAACGGACGACAGACACGAGAGAGCGGACATGGAAGTCGTTGGGAAGGCTGGCCATGGCCTCGATCTGCTCGGCAAGCGTTTCGACCCCCTTCACCGACTTGCCGGCAGCCTTGGCCTCCTGAGCGAGCTTCATGTCTAGGAATGGCTTGCCGGAGGATTTGCGCGCCAGTTCGCAGGGCGACAACGCCACCATGGAGGTCAGCAGATAGGGCTTCATCTTTATGACGGCCGCGAGCGGAATGCCGCGGCTCTTCAGCCCCGCCTCCAGCACCTTCTCGTCCTCGGGCGTCAGGTAATCCTTGATGCTGGCCTTGCCGGAATACATCATCAGGTCTGGCTTGGCCATCAGTGCGGCCACCGCGCGTTGCTGGTCGAGTATTTCGTCGGATTCGACGATCAGCGTTGCGGCATTGTCAAAGGCGCTGCGGGCGGCGTCGGGCAGGTTGGTGACGCGGGGA
Organism: Rhizobium sp. G21; assembly: GCF_014158035.1. Lineage (GTDB taxonomy): Bacteria > Pseudomonadota > Alphaproteobacteria > Rhizobiales > Rhizobiaceae > Rhizobium_E. Next base: position 2,569,832 of record NZ_JACFXW010000001.1, read on the forward strand.
TCGGTCAGATGCATGGTGCCGAGTAGCCAGTTTGGCTGCTGACCCGGCTTCTCGAGTTTCCAGAAGCGCGCAGAGCCGTTCTTTGCCTTTTCGCCCTGTAGGAGCAGTTGGGCGTAAGCGGCGGGGTTGCTGTTTTCCAGGCCCGCCAGCAGATCCTGCCGCCGCAGGCTTCGTCCTCGGCATGGGCGGGCAGGGCTGAAAACAGCGTGGCGATCAGGCTGGCCAGAAGGAGGAGCGGAAAAAGCGCCAATCCCATTGAAATGCGGCGTGTAAAGCGATCCTCCGCAGACGAGGAAACATCGGTATCGAGCAAGGGGGCGTTCAACATGGCAATCCTTGGGTCCGCAATCGGACGCAGATTAGGCGTCGCCGCTGACCAGCGGCTTAAAATATATGGTTAACCCGCGCGGGGATGGGCGCGATCGAAGACGTCGAGCAAACGGGCGGCGTCGACGCCGGTATAGATCTGAGTCGTGGACAGGCTCGCATGCCCCAGCAATTCCTGTATGGCCCTGAGATCGCCGCCGGCGGACAATAGATGCGTGGCGAAGGAATGGCGCAGCTTGTGCGGCGTCGCGGTCTCCGGCAGGCCGAGCGCCGAGCGCATCTTGCGCACTTCCTTCTGGATGATGCCCTGCTGCAGCGGCCCGCCGCGCGCGCCGAGAAAGATCGGGCTCTCCGCGCCGATGGCATAGGGGCAGAGCTTCAAATAGGCCTCCACGGCCTCGCGCGTGGCCGCCAGCAGCGGCGTGATGCGGGTCTTGCCGCCCTTGCCGGTGATGCGCAAGGTTGCGGCGCCGTCGCTGACGTCGCCGCGCTTCAGGGAAAGCGCTTCGGAAATGCGCAGGCCTGAGCCATAGAGCAGGCTCAGCACGGCGGCGTTGCGGGCCGCGATCCACGGCTCGTCGGCCAATTGCCCGTCATCGGAGCTGACCAGCAGCGCCTGTTCGGCCGACAAGGGTTTGGGGAGGCTCTTGCCTTGCTTGGGCGCGCGGACGGCGCGGGCGCCGGCGGCGTTGACCAGCCCCTTCTTTTCGAGATGCCTCAGCAGCGACCGGAGGCCGGCGAGATTGCGGCCGAGCGAGCGGGCGCCGGTTCCGTCCTTGCGGCGGGCGGCGAGGAAGGCGCGGAAATCGGAGGGACGCAGATCGGCGATGTCCTTGAGCCGCGCAGGGCCGCCGCGATGGCGGGCGAGAAACAACAGGAACTGCCGCGTGTCGCGCTCATAGGCCTCCACCGTCAGCGCCGATAAGCGCCGCTCCTCAGCGAGCGCCGCAAGCCACGCCGCGCGCTCGGCCAGCAACGTCTCGTCCGCCATGATCAGGATATCGTTCACCCGAGCCTCCTTGAAGAGGCCAGTAGTGCGGCGAAATGGTTAGCGGATCATGAAAATCGCCAGACGGTGGTCTTCTTCACCTCGGAATCTTCGAGCGCGCGCGTCACCGGCACCTGGTAGGTGGCCAGAGACTGCATCCTGTCGCGCGGGCAATAGGCGCGGCCGGGGTCGCCGACGATCACTTCCGTTCCCTGTTGCCGCAGGCTTTCGAACCAGGGGATGAGGGCGTCGGCGAAACTCTTGTCGTAGAAAACGTCGCCGGCGAGCAGGACATCGGCATTTATGGGTTCGCCGATAAGGTTGTCGCCGGAAAAGAAGATCTCGACCGCGTTGAGGTCGCTGTTGAGCGCAATCGCTGTCTCAGTCCATGGATCGATATCGATGGCGGTGACGCTTCGCGCGCCCGCCTTGGCGGCGGCGATGGCCACGAGACCGGAGCCCGAGGCGAAATCGACGACGCGCTTTCCGGCCACGCAATCGGGGTGATCGAGCACATAACGCGCCAGACCCTGGCCGCCGGCCCAGGCGAAGGCCCAGAAAGGCGGCGGCAGGCCGATCGCTTCGAGTTCTTCCTCGGTCTTCAGCCAGAGATCATGCGCCTCATCGGCCAGCCACAGCCGGATTTCCGGCGTATGCGGCGGCGCCATCACGCCGGTATTGGCGAGAATGAAGGCGCGCGGCTCGGTTTTCATGGCGAGAGCGGCGGATTGTCCAGGCCCCCATGCGGCAGACCAGCCGATATTCCTCTTCGGTGACCGGCTGAACCGACAGGCGCGAGAGCTTCACCAGCGCCATATTGGCGAGTTCCGGCGTGTTCTTGACCTTTTCCAGCGTCACGGGAATGGGCATGTCGCAGACCGAGCGCACGTCGACGCATTCCCAAGTCGGCACGTCGGCGGTGGAATCGGGATGCGCCAAGGCCGAAACCTCGCATATGCCCACCACGGCCAGGCCTTCATTGGAATGGTAGAAGAAGCCTTTGTCGCCCAGTTTCATCGCCCGCATATTGTTGCGGGCGGCGTAATTGCGCACGCCGTCCCATTCCTGGCCCTTGGCTCCGATGGCTTTCAGATTGTCCCAGGAAAACTTGAACGGCTCGGACTTGAACAGCCAATAGGCCATGATCAGGCCTCCGGATTGTTGAAGACCCAGTTCCACGGCCGGATATCGACCGAGGCGAACAGACCCGCCTTGGCATAGGGATCGGCGGCGGAGATCGCCTGCGCTTCTTCCAAAGTTTCAGCCTTGACCACGACCAGGCTTCCATTGGGCTTGTTGTCACTGTCCAGGAAAGGGCCGGCAAAGGTCAGCACGCCGGCGGCGTTGATCTCGTTCAGCCAGGCGACATGTTCCGGACGGGTGTCCATGCGCAATTGCAGCGCGCCGGGCTTGTCCTGGCAGAGAAAGGCGAAGAGCATGGGGTTATCCTTTCATTCGGTGGTGATCGGGCGCGTCATCAGCGCATTCATCGCGGCGGCCACGTCGAGCCTGCCTTCTATGATCGAAGCGACGGCGTTTGTCACCGGCATATCGACGCCGCGCTCGGCCGCCAGGCGGGCGGCCACGGCTGCGGCTGCGGCGCCTTCCACCAGTTCGCCGGAGGGAAGCGCAGCGCGGCCGCTGCGGCCAGTCTCGATGCCGAAACGCAGATTGCGCGATTGATGCGAGGTGGCGGTCAGCACGAGGTCGCCGAGGCCGGACAGGCCGCGCACCGTGTGAGCGTCGCCGCCGAAGGCGGCCGCGAAGCGCGACATTTCCGCGAGCCCGCGCGAGATCAACGCCGCCCGCGCCGAATCGCCGAGGCCAGCGCCTTCGATAATGCCGCAGGCGATCGCCAGCACATTCTTGAGCGCGCCGCCCAATTGCACGCCGATCCGATCCGACGATGCATAGAGCCGGAACGTCGGACCTGAAATCAGTCGCGCATGGGCGTCCGCCTCTTCGAGCGTCGCCGACGCCAAGACCATGGCGGTCGGCAGGCCCTTGGCGATGTCGGCGGCGAAACCGGGGCCCGAAAGCACTGAAATGCGCCGGCCCGGCAATTCGCTTTCGAGCAGATCGGTCAGCAATTCGCCCGTCTCGCGATCGATGCCCTTGGCGCAGGTGATCACAGCCATGTTTGGCCGCAGGTGGCGCCCGAGCGCCTGCGCCGCCGCGCGCTGCGCTTGGCTCGGCATCACGAAGAGCGCGACATCGGCGTCATCGAGGCAGGATGGGTCGGCGGAGAAGGAGAGAGCGTCCGGCAGGCGCAGGCCCGGCAGGTTGCGCGCATTCACGCGCGTGGTCAGCATTTCGTCGCATTGCGCCGGGTCGCGGCAAAGCAGGGTCGTCTCGGCGTCGCCCGAAAGGGTCGCGGCGGCGGCGAGCGCCGTGCCGAATGCGCCGGAGCCGACGACGACGAGCCGCTTGGTCATGCCTTTGCGCCTCGCTTGCCAGAGCCGAGCTTGCTCGCGGCGTTTTCATCGAGCGGCCAGCGGGAGCGGGGCGAGACGGTGACGGGATCGAAGGGCAGATCGAGCGCCATGCGTTCGAGACCGGCCCAGGCGATCATGGCGGCGTTATCCGTGCAGAGGCTGAGCGGCGGCGCGACGAATCGGAAGCCGTTTTGTTCGGAAATCTCGGTCAACACGGATCGCAGCGCCTTGTTTGCCGCCACGCCGCCGGCGACTACCAGCGCCGGCTGGATTGCTTCGCCGGCGAAACGTTCCTTAAAGCGCTTCAGGCCGCGGCCGATGCGGTCGCGCATGGTCCGGCATACGGCGTTCTGGAAAGAGGCGCAGATATCTGCGACATCCTGATCGGTCACCGGCTGGGCCGCTTCCGCGGCTTGGCGCACGGCGGTCTTGAGGCCCGAAAAGGAAAAGTCCAGCCGCGTTTCGCCGACCAGAGGACGCGGGAAGGCGAAGCGTTGCGCATCGCCCGTCTGAGCGGCTTTCTCCACCGCCGGGCCTCCCGGATAGGGCAGGCCGAGCAATTTCGCCGTCTTGTCGAAAGCCTCGCCGAGCGCGTCGTCAATGGTGGTGCCCCAGCGCTCATAATCGCCGACGCCCTTGACCAGGATCAGCTGTGTATGGCCTCCGGAAACCAGGAGAAGGAGATAGGGAAAAGCCAGCCCGTCAGTCAGCCGCGCCGTCAGCGCATGGCCTTCCAGATGATTGATGGCGTAAAGCGGCTTGCCGGTCGCCATCGAAATCGCCTTGCCGGTCATCAGCCCAACGATCAGCCCGCCGATCAGACCCGGACCTGCTGTGGCCGCGACCGCGTCGATATCGGAGAGCGACATATTGCTGCGGGCTAGCGCTTCGCGGATCAGGCTGTCGAGCGCCTCGACATGGGCGCGGGCGGCGATCTCCGGCACCACGCCGCCATAGGCGGCGTGTTCGTCGAGCTGGGACAATACCACATCGGCGAGAATCCGCCCCGCGCCGTCGTCGGCGCGCTCGACCACGGAGGCTGCGGTTTCATCGCAGCTTGTCTCGATGCCGAGAACGCGAAGCACAGCCATCATGAACCCTAAGAATGATTGCGGATGCGGTGAAAGATGATTACTTGGGAGCCGATTACAAGGAAATGCCGCAAATGCAAACAAAAGCTTTCAGGATCGGCACGCGCGGCAGTCCGCTGGCGCTGGCCCAGGCGCATGAAACCCGCGACCGGCTGATGACGGCGCATGGACTTGCGGAAAACGATTTCGAGATCGTCGTACTGTCCACGAAAGGCGACCGCGTCACCGACAGGCCGTTGTCGGAAATCGGCGGCAAGGGGTTGTTCACCGCCGAACTCGAGGAGCAATTGTCGCGCGGCGAACTCGATTTCGCGGTTCATTCCTCCAAGGACATGGCGACGAAGCTGCCCGAGGGGCTGGAGATCGCCGCCTATCTGCCGCGCGAGGACGTGCGCGACGCATTCGTCGGACGCGCGGCGGCGACGCTGATGGATCTTCCCGAGGGGGCCATGGTCGGCACCGCGTCATTGCGTCGTCAGGCGCTGGTGCGGATGCTTCGGCCCGACCTGCAGGTCAAGATTTTCCGGGGTCTCGTCGATACCCGGTTGAGAAAGCTGGCCGAGGGCGACGCCGACGCCACGCTTCTGGCTTATGCCGGCCTCAAGCGGCTGGGCAAGCCAGAGGTCGTCACCGAACTTCTCGATCCCAAGCTGTTTCCGCCCGCTCCGGCGCAAGGAGCGATCTGCATCGAGGCGCGCGCGGGCGACCAGCGCGTGGCCGAATTGCTGACGCCGATCAATGATCGCCCCACTTTCGCGGCCGTAACATGCGAACGCGCCTTTCTGGAAGTGCTGGACGGCTCGTGTCGCACCCCGATCGCCGGCCTTGCGACCGTCGACGGCGAGCGGCTGTCATTTTCCGGCATGATTCTCTCACCGGATGGCGGGCGACATCATCGCATCGAAATCGATGGCGTCGCCGAGCAATTCTCCGAATTGGGGCGCAAGGCCGGTGAGACCATCGTCGCCGAGGCCGGCCCCGACTTCTTCGCCTCGTGGAGCTGAGGCATGCGCGTTCTCGTCGTCCGTCCGAGAGAGCAAGGGGTGGCGACTGCAGGGAAGATCGCCGAGCTCGGGCATGAGGCCGTCGTCTTCCCGCTGTTCGAGCCGTTTCACGATCTCGCCGCCGCGCGCGAGGGGCTGGCGGCGCCGCATGACGTGCTGGCGGTCACTTCGGCGGAGGCGCTGCGGTGTCTCGCCAAGCTGGGAGCGGCGATCGATCGTCATGTCGATACTCCACTCTTCGCCGTCGGCAAGACCACCGCGCGTCACGCCCGGGATCTCGGCTTCAAGACCGTGATCGCCACTCAGGGCGGCGGGGCGGCGCTGGCGGCGGAGATCGCCGGCCGCTACGCCGCCCAGGGCGCCTCCGTCCTCTACCTCACCGCCGTCAAGCGATCGCCGGATTTCGAAGCGACGCTTCGGGAGCACGGCTTCGCCTGCCGAACGGCGGAGGTCTACGGCATGGATGCGATCGACCATTCTCTGGCGGATCAACAAAAAATGCTGGTGAACAATCCGGTCGACGCGGCATTTCTGTTTTCGAAGGACAATGCACGCGCCTTTTTCGATCTCGAGGTTTTTCGGCTGAGCAAGGAATCGTTGAGGAAAACGCTGTTTTTTTGCCTCAGCCGCAATATCGCCGCGGCGGTGCCGGAGGAGTTCGCCCATAGTGTCGTGACGAGCCTCAGCCCGGATGAAGATGAATTGATCGATCTTCTCTAGCGCCTTGCCGCGCTTTATGTCGCATCGGGGGCTTGCGGGTCCTGGGGTGGCGGTTAAGGTCAGGAAAACGGATTGAAGGAAAACGCCATGGAAACGGAAAAACCTCGCCATTCCAGGACCACTGTCGATCCCAGGACGATCGATCTGACCGCGGACGCCGTGAAAGCGGAGACAGAGGCCGAGGCGCTCGACGTCAGCGAGGAGCCCGTCGTCGCGTCGGAAACGGCCGAAAAGGCGGCAGATCCAGCAATCCCAACGCGCGAGCCCGCCGATAGGGAATCCGCGACGACGGCTGGCGCCTCCCCCGCCGCGACGTCCGGCGCAAGCGGGATTTCGCTGATCGCGGCGAGCCTGATCGGCGGCGTCGTGGCGCTCGCCGGGGCCGCGGGCCTGCAATATTGGGGCGTTTTGCCGTCGCTCGGCGGCAATGAAAAGGTCGAGCAGTCCATCAACCTCGTCTCCTCCGATGTCGAAGCGCTGAAATCCTCGGTGTCGGCCCTGGCGAGCGCGAAGCCCGAAGTCGACCTCACGCCCGTCAACGACAAGATTGCCGCCATCGAAACGCGGTTGCAGGATGTGCCCAAGGCGAACGGCCTGTCGGTGGACGCCGATCAGCGTCTGTCGGCGCTCAACCAACAGGTCAGCGATTTGAAAATGTCGCTGGACGACGCGCGGAAAGCCGAGGAGACCGCCCGCGCCGAACTCGTCATGCGCATCGAGGCGTTGGAGAAGAAAGCCGCCGAGCCCGGCGACGATGTGGCGGTGGCCGTCGCCATCGCCTCTGCCAGCCTCAAGGCGGCGATCGACCGCGGCGGGCCGTTCTCTACGGAGCTCGACACTCTGGCCTCGGTCGCGCCCGACATGCCGGCGCTCGAGGCGCTGCGACCATTCGCAGACACCGGCGCTCCGGCGCGCGCCAAGCTCGTCGCCTCCTTCCCGGCGACGGCCGATCTCGTGATGGAGGCGCTGAAGCCTGAAGATCCCAATCAGAGCATCACCGACCGTCTCCTGGAAAGCGCTTTCTCCGCCATCAAGGTGCGACCTGTCGGCGATGTGCAGGGCGACCAGCCCGCCGACATGCTGGCGCGGATCGAGGATCGTCTGACCAATGGCGATCTCAAGGCCGCCGCCGCCGAATGGGACAAGCTTCCCGAAGAGGGCCGGAAGGCCGGGGCAAGCTTCCGACAGGCGCTCGACGCCCGCATCAAGGTGGAAGACCTCGTCGCGCAGACGCTGACCAACGCCGTGCGCAACACCGACAGCAAGGGCTGAAGAAAGGTTTTGAGATGATTCGTATCCTTGTCTTCATCGCTCTCGTCCTCGCGGTCGGCTACGGCTTTTCCTGGCTCGCCGATCGTCCGGGCGATCTCTTCATCATCTGGCAGGGCCAGCGAATCGAAATGACGCTGATGACGGCGGCCGTGCTTGTCGCCGCGCTCATCGCCTCGGTGATGCTGGTCTGGTGGCTCATCCGGGTCGTCTGGACCTCGCCGCATTCGGTGACGCGTTATTTCCGCGCCCGCAAGCGCGATCGCGGCTATCAGGCGTTGTCCACGGGGCTGATTGCGGTCGGCTCGGGCGACGCGCCGCTCGCGCGCCGCATGCTCGACCGCACCAAGGGTCTCATCCGCGCCGACAGCGAGCCGCTCATTCATCTTCTCGAAGCTCAGGCGCTGCTGATCGAGGGCAAGACCGAGGAGGCGCGCAAGAAATTCGAGGCCATGGCGGAAGATCCCGAGACGCGGGAACTCGGCCTACGCGGCCTCTATCTCGAGGCCCAGCGCCTCGGCGCGCATGAGGCGGCGCGTCATTACGCCGAGAAGGCGGTCGAAAAGGCCCCGCATCTGCCTTGGGCCGCGGAAGCGACGCTCGAATATCGCACCCAGGCCGGCCGGTTCGACGACGCCATCCGACTTCTGGAAACCCAGCGCGTGCTGAACGGCATGGACCGCAAGACCCATGACCGCAAGAAGGCCGTGCTGCTGGCCGGCCGCGCCTTGTCGCGTCTGGACGGCGATCCCAAGGGCGCGCGCGTAGACGCGGTGCATGCGCTGAAGCTGTCGCCGGATCTCGTCGCCGCCAGCCTTGTTGCCGCAAAAGCCTATCTGCGCGAAGACAATCAGCGCAAGGCGCTCGGCGTGCTCGAACAAGCTTGGAAGCTCGCGCCGCATGCGCAGGTGGCCAGCGCCTATGTCGAAGCGGGCGGCGGCTCCGCCGCCGACAAGCTCCGCCGGGCGCAACGTCTGGAAGGCATGCAGTCTCACGCTTACGAATCGCTCTATGCGGTTGCCGCCGCAGCGCTCGGCGCACGTGAATTCGCGCTCGCCCGCGCCAAGGCGGAAGCTGCTGCGCGCATCGACGACCGCGAAAGCGCCTTCCTGCTGATGGCCGACATCGAGGAGGCCGAAACCGGCGATCAGGGCCGCGTCCGGCATTGGCTGGCCCAGGCCCTGCGCGCGCCGCGCGATCCCGAATGGGTGGCGGATGGTCAGGCTTCGGATGTCTGGCTGCCGTTGTCGCCGGTCAGCGGCAAGCTCGACGCTTTCGAATGGAAAAGTCTGCATAGAGCCCGACCAGGCGCCATCGAGGACGGCAATCGCGCCGCAGATGCCTTCAGCCAATTGCCGGATCGCAGTGAGACGACGACCAGAATGCCCGAGGCGGAGCCGGTCCCGGTCAAAGAAACCGAAGTCGTGGTCGCCGCACCGGTCGAAGCCGCCCCCGCGCCCGTCTCGCCCATCGTTCCGCCGCCGGCTCCCGTCCAGCCGCATGCCGCGCCGCGCAAGCCGTCCCTGCCTGCCGAGGAGCCGGTGCAGCCGTTCTTTGGACGCCCGCCGGATGATCCCGGCGTCAAGCAACCGAAAGCCGCCGATGGCGCGCGTTTGTTCTGATCGGGAGACGCGCGCATGTTCGAGAAGCTGATGGGTTTCCTCAACGCGCTGGGCGGCGAGACGCCGAAGGTGGAGCCGGACAGCCCAACGGTGGCGGTGATTGCGCTGGCGCTCAGCGTCATCCAGGCCGACGGGGTGGTCAAATCAGCCGAAGAGCAGATGCTGGAGAAGGTGATTCGCGACTATTTCAATCTCAGCGGTCCGGAGTTTCGCGACCTGCTCGCCACCGCGCGCCAGCAGGAAGAGGAGGCGGTCGATTTCTTCCGCTTCACGTCGCGCATCAACAGGGAACTCGACGAACGCCAAAAGCTCGAATTCATCGGCATGCTCTGGCAGATCGTCCATGCCGATCACGAGCGCAATGAGCTCGAGGATCACCTGATCTGGCGGATCGCTGAGCTGATCGGCGTGTCCGGTCGCGACAGGGTGACCAAGCGCATGGAAGTCGAGCGCCGTCTCGACGAAAATGGGGAGACGTCCTGACAGCATGTTGCGCCAACCCGCCAAGACCAAGAAGGTGGATGACCGCCCGGTTCTGATCGTGCTGCACCAGGAGCGCTCGACGCCCGGCCGCGCCGGCCAGATGCTGGAGGCGAAGGGCTACCGCCTCGATATCCGCCGACCTGCGCTCGGCCAGAAATTGCCCGACACTTTGCGCAATCATGCCGGCGCCGTGGTGTTCGGCGGTCCGCAAAGCGCCAATGACGATCTTGATTACATCAAGGCCGAGATCGACTGGATCGAGGTGCCGCTCTCGGAAAACAAGCCTTATCTCGGGATCTGCCTGGGTGCGCAAATGCTGGTCAAGCATCTCGGCGGCAAAGTGGAAAGCCATACGGAAGGAAAGACCGAGATCGGCTGGTATCCGATCTCCGCGACCGATGACGGCCAAAAACTGATGGACTGGCCGTCCATGGTCTATCACTTCCACCGCGAAGGCTTCGACCTACCGTCCGGCGCAGTGCGGCTCGCGCGGGGCGACACCTATGAGAACCAGGCGATCCGCTATGGCGACAATGCCTGGGGCGTGCAGTTTCACGGCGAATTGACGCGGATGATGATGCATCGCTGGGTGGTGCATGGCGCGCATCGTTTCGAAATGCCCAACGCCCAGACGGGCGACAAGCATCTCGAAGGCCGTTTCCTGCATGATCAGGCGCTGAAACTCTGGATGTCGAACATGCTCGACCTCGTCTTCGGCCAACGCCTGATCGCCGCGCAGAGCGCGACCGGCTGATCAGTCGCGCACCGGAGCGTCCAGCGTATCGATCTTGCGCAATTGCGGGAACAACCAGGCCCAACCGACGGAGACCATCAGCGCGCCGACCCCACCGATCACCACCGCCGGGACCGCGCCGAAGCCCCAGGCCATGACGCCGGCGCGTGCCTCGCCCAATTCGTTGGAGGCGCCGATAAACACGGAATTGACGGCGTTGACGCGGCCGCGCACTTCGTCGGGCGTCCAGAGCGCCAGAAGCGTTTCGCGCACATAGACCGAAATCATGTCGCCCGCGCCCATCACCACCAGCGCAGCGATCGAAAGCCATGCGGTTTGCGACAAGCCGAACACCAGCGTGCCCAGGCCGAACACCGCTACGCCGATGAACATGGTGACGCCGGCGCCTTTCCGGATCGGGAAGCTCGCGAGGTAGATCGCCATCACGATCGCGCCGATGCCGGGCGCGGCGCGCAGCAAGCCAAGGCCGAAGGGCCCGAGAACGAGGATGTCGGAGGCGAAGACCGGCATCAACGCCACGGCGCCGCCGAGCAGCACGACAAAGAGATCGAGCGAGATCGCGCCGAGCACCACCTTCTCATGGCGGATGAAGCCGAAGCCGGCGACGATATAGGCCCAGCTCTTGTCTTCGGACACTGTCTTCTGGCTCGGCTTGGGCACCAGGAAGATCAGGATCGCGCCGGCAGCCATGAACACGAAAGCGACGCCATAGGCGACGATGGGACCGACGCCATAGAGAAGGCCGCCGGCCATGGGACCGACGATCGAGGCCGTCTGCCAGGACGAGGCGTTCCAGGCGAAGGAATTGGCGAGATCCTTCTCCGGCACCAGATTGGGCGCGAGAGATTGCACCGCCGGGCCCATAAAGGCGCGTTCGATGCCGAAAATGGTCAGGATGGCGAAGACCAGCGCCGGCGCGAAAGCGTCCGCGACGGTGAGGGCGAGAAGGGCTGCGGCGCAGCCGGCGCTGATGGTCAGGCAGATGGCGACGATGGCGCGCCTGTTGTAGCGGTCGGCCACCGAGCCGGTGACGAGAATCAACAGAAGTGACGGCAGAAACTGAACAAGGCCGATCAGCCCGAGAAACAGCGTGCTCTTGGTGACTTCATACATCTGCCAGCCGACGGCCACGGAGATGATCTGGATGGCGAAAGCGGCAAGGAAACGCGCGAAAAAGAACAGGGTGTAGGACCGATGCCGGAACGCGGCAAAGCGGTCTTCCGCTGCGGCAAGTGACATTGGGAGTATTTCCTCGATTGATCCGGCCTCTGAAATGCGGGCCATTAAGTATGAATGAGCCGGCGCGCAAGGCCGCCCTTGCCCGATAAAGACCGGTTCATTACATGTCTGTCAACGTTTAATCGGAGCAGACCATGCTGGCCATTCTCAATACGATCCTGTTCGCGCTGAACATCTATATCTGGATACTCATCGCATCGGCGATCTTCTCCTGGCTCTACGCCTTCAACGTCATCAATTCGCGCAACCAGTTCGTCGCCATGATCGGCCAGGCCCTGTCGGCGCTGACTGAACCGGTCCTGCGACCCATCCGGCGCTTCATGCCCAATCTCGGCGGCGTCGATATTTCACCGATCGTGGTCTTCATCCTGATCTACTTCATTCAGCAGATCATCATTCTTTATCTCTATCCGATGGCGGCCGGCTACTAAGTGGCGACAGAGCCGTTTTTGCGGCTCGCCGTGCGGCTGACGCCGAGCGGCGGGCGCGACGCCGTCGAAGGTTTCGAGACGGATGCGGCCGGCGAGCGCTGGCTGAAGGCGCGCGTGCGCGCCGCGCCTGAGGACGGCAAGGCCAACAAGGCGCTGGTCGAGCTTCTGGCCAAGACGCTCAAATTGCCCAAATCGTCCATCTCCTTTCAGTCCGGCGAAACGTCGCGTAAAAAAATCCTCCGGATCGAGGCCGATTCGGAGGATGTTCTCAACAAACTCGGCAAGGACTGAGGCTTACTTGGCCTTTTCGGCCTTGGCGCGCTCGATGGCTTCGACGATCAGTTCCTTGGCGCGGGCGGAGCCTTCCCAACCGAACAGCTTGACCCATTTGCCGGGCTCGAGATCCTTGTAGTGCTGGAAGAAATGCTCGATCTGCTTGACGGTGATCTCCGGCAGGTCGGTGTATTCATGCACCTTCTCATAGCGGAGCGTCAGCTTGGGCGAAGGCACGGCGATGATCTTTTCGTCCTTGCCGGAATTGTCTTCCATCATCAGCACGCCGATCGGGCGGACATTGATGACGCAGCCCGGCACCAGCGGACGGGTCGAGGCGATCAGCACGTCGATCGGATCGCCGTCGTCCGACAGCGTGTGCGGCACGAAGCCGTAATTGCCCGGATAGGTCATCGGCGTATAGAGGAAGCGGTCGACCACCAGCGTGCCAGCCTCCTTGTCCATCTCATACTTGATCGGATGGCCGCCGACGGGCACTTCCACGATCACATTGATGTCTTCGGGGGATTTTTGCCGATGGATACTGCGTCGATGCGCATCTGTGCCTCCGCTGGGTGGAAAATTCCGCATTGCGATAGACGAAAAACATGGGGAAGACAACAAGACCATCGGACAAAAGCGCCCGCGGATTTTGGGCTGGCGCGGCTGGTTGCGTGATGTAACATGAGATCCAGCCAAGGCGCAAAACGAGACGGGCGGGGCGGGCGACGCAATGAGACACGGTGCAATCTGGATCATTCTGACGGCGCTGTTCGCCGGCTCCGCGCATGCCGAAGAAAGCATCTATACCGACCTCGATCTCGACGCCTGCGTGTCGATCAATCCGACAGCCGAGGAAGAGCCGGGCGGCTTCGCCTCGCTGCGCTGCACGGGCTATCAGGGCGCGCCCGTCTATTTCAAGGAATTCGACCTGCGCCAAAGCGTCTATTACGGTCCGGTGTCCAAGAAGATCATCGACGAGGCCGGCGAGACCTTCTCCGCCTTCAATCACGTCGGCAAGAAGATCGAGTGGCGTCTGGCTGCGGATGGAAGTCCGCAAGCGACGATCCTGCGCTGGTTCATCGAAAACACCAATCCCGACACTGGCGCGACGGACAAGGCTTCGACGGGACAGGTCCTGGTGATCTCCAAGGTCGCGACCAAAGACGATCCGATGGGCTGCGTGGCCGGCTATGTCGACGCGCTCGCTAATCCGGAGCCCAATCTTCTGGCGCGGCAGGTGGCCGACGAGATCGCGCCCGGTTTCGCCTGCGGCGTCGACCGGCCGACCTATCATGGCGAGCGGGGCGAGAAAGCCGGCGAGCCGTCCTACAGCTTTCCGGAACCGTAGTTGCGAATCGAAACGCTTAGTTCGGCCAGATGAAGCCGAGCTTCTTGAGCGCGGCGTCGCCGAAATCCTCCATTCCCTCGGCCACATCGAGGCCGCCGCTGGCGCGGAAGAAGGTGACGGCGTGCTCGCTGTCTTCGAGGCACCAGGCGGCGAGCCCGCGCATGCCGAGCCCCTTCAGGATGGCCCTGGCTTCGCGGAACATGTAGCTCCCCAGCCCCGTGCCCTGGAATTCCGGCAGGATATAGAGTTCATAGATCTCTCCTTCCTGCTTGAGCGCCGGCGCGCGGTTGACGCCGATCGTCGTATAGCCGGCGATGGTTCCGCCGATATCGAGCAGGAGCAGCGTTGAAGGTCCCTGGGCGGCGCGGCGCCACCAGTCCTCCCTGCGGCGCTCCAGCATCTGGATCAGCGCCTTATGGGGGATCAAGCCGCTATAGGCGTGCAGCCAGGATCGCCGATGGGTTTCGGCCACGGCGCGCGCATCGGAAGCCTCCGCCCGTCGCAAGTCAATCGACAACGTCTTCATAACGTTCCACCCATATGCCGGCCCCGGATCATCCGGGCCTACTCAAAACACCACCAGCGCGCCATGCGACGCAGTCGCGCAAAAGTTAACGCGGAATTAAGCTGCGCCGCAAGCCGTCATTGGTCATTCCGCATAGAAAAGCCCGGCCGCTCGGAAGCGGCCGGGCCAAATGGTTAATTCACAAACGCCAATTTTCAGGCGGCGCCGGCGGCCTTGGCCTTTTCCATGCGCTTGCGATCGTTGGCGTCGAGATACATCTTGCGCAGGCGGATGGACTTCGGCGTCACTTCGACGAGTTCGTCGTCCTGGATCCAGGAAAGGGCGCGGTCGAGCGTCATGCGGATCGGCGGGGTCAGCTTGACGGCTTCATCCTTGCCGGCGGCGCGGATGTTGGTCAGCTGCTTGCCCTTGAGCACGTTGACTTCGAGGTCGTTGTCGCGGCTGTGGATGCCGATGATCATGCCCATATAGACCTTCTCGCCCGGATCGATGATCATCGGACCGCGGTCTTCCAGGTTGAACAGGGCATAGGCCACCGCTTCGCCGGCGGCGTTGGCGAGCAGCACGCCGTTGATGCGGCCGCCGATCTGGCCCTTGAACGGCTGGTAGTCGTGGAACAGGCGGTTCATGATCGCCGTGCCGCGCGTGTCGGTCAGGAGTTCCGACTGGTAGCCGATCAGGCCGCGGGTCGGAGCGTAGAAGCGCAGACGAACGCGGTTGCCGCCCGAAGGACGCAGTTCGACCATTTCTCCCTTGCGCTCGGACATCTTCTGCACGACTACGCCGGAATGTTCTTCATCGACGTCGATGACGACTTCCTCGATCGGCTCCATCATCTGGCCGGTCGCTTCGTCCTTGTGCATCACCACGCGCGGACGCGACACGGCGAGCTCGAAGCCTTCGCGGCGCATGGTTTCGATGAGAACCGCGAGTTGCAATTCGCCGCGACCGGACACGTAGAACGAATCCTTGCCTTCGGCTTCTTCGATCTTCAGCGCGACATTGCCTTCGGCTTCCTTGAACAGGCGGTCGCGGATGACGCGGCTCGTGACCTTGTCGCCTTCGGTGCCGGCGAGCGGGCTGTCATTGACCAGGAAGGACATGGTGACGGTCGGCGGGTCGATCGGCTGAGCGGTCAGCGCTTCGGTGACAGAGGGGTCGCAGAACGTGTCGGCGACGGTGCCCTTGGAGAGGCCCGCGATCGCGACGATGTCGCCGGCATGGGCTTCTTCGATCGGCTGACGCTCGATGCCGCGGAAAGCGAGGATCTTGGAGATGCGGCCGGTTTCGATGAGCTTGCCGTCCTGACCGAGCACCTTGACGGCCTGGTTCGGCTTGATCGAGCCGGAATGGATACGGCCGGTGATGATGCGGCCCAGGAAGGGGTTGGCTTCGAGGATGGTGCCGATCATGCGGAAGGCGCCGTCTTCTTCGCCGACGCTCGGCTCGGGAACGTGGCGCAGCACGAGGTCGAGCAACGGCGCCAGGCCTTCGTCCTTCGGGCCTTCCGGATTGACGTTCATCCAGCCGTCGCGGCCCGAACCGTAGAGGATCGGGAAGTCGAGCTGTTCGTCGGTGGCGTCGAGATTTGCGAAGAGGTCGAAGACTTCGTTGATGACTTCCTCATGGCGGCCGTCCGGACGGTCGATCTTGTTGATCGCCACGATCGGGCGCAGGCCGACCTTCAGCGCCTTGGAGACGACGAACTTGGTCTGCGGCATCGGGCCTTCGGAGGAGTCGACCAGCACGATCGCGCCGTCCACCATCGACAGGATGCGCTCGACTTCGCCGCCGAAGTCGGCGTGGCCGGGGGTGTCGACGATGTTGATGCGCACGCCCTTCCACTCGATCGAGGTCGCCTTGGCGAGAATGGTGATGCCGCGCTCTTTTTCGAGATCGTTGGAGTCCATCATGCGCTCGACCGTGCGCTGGTTGTCGCGGAACGAGCCGGACTGCTTCAGAAGCTCGTCGACAAGCGTCGTCTTCCCATGGTCAACGTGTGCGATAATCGCGATATTGCGCATTTGCATGATGTGGATCTCTGAGTTCGTGGGCGCGGCAACGGGACGCGGCGCCAATTGTTTGGCGGCCTCATACCCTTTTTTGCAAATGCGAAAGGGGAGGCTTGATAAAGTCTAAACGCGGTAAATCCCGGCGGTTTCTCAGGAGGAAAAGAGCTCTCCGCACGAACTGCGCGGAGAGCAACTGAAAAGCTCGTGATCTCAGGCGAAGCGGGTCGGATCGAGCGTGATCTTCCAGAGTTCCTTGTCGGCGCGGTCCATCAGGCGCACCGTCAGCTGTTCGGTCTGGCCGTCGATGTCGACGAGGCCGAAGAACTGCATACCGGCCGAGGGCGGCAGGTTCTGGCCCTGCTCGGCCGTCGGCGCCGATACGAATTTCACCTCCGGACCGAAGGTCATGTCGAGATCGTTCGGGCCGAAGGTGCCGGCGTGAAGCGGACCCGAGACGAATTCCCAGAAGGGGTCGAAGTCCTTGAAGGCGGCGCGCGACGGATCATAGTGATGGGCTGCGGTGTAGTGGACATCCGCCGTCAGCCAGACGGTGTTGGTCACGCCGGCGCTCTTGATGAAGCGCAGCAGTTCGGCGAATTCGAGTTCGCGGCCGAGCGGGGCGCCGTTGTCGGCGTTGGCGACGGCTTCCTGGCCTTTCTTGTCCTTGCCGTTGTCCCAGACGACGAGGCCGATCGGCATGTCGCAGGCGAGAACCTTCCACGTGGCCTTGGAGGCGGCGAGTTCGCGCTTGAGCCAGGCCATTTGCTCGGCGCCGATGATGCGGGCTTTGTCCGACAGCGTAGTTTCCTTGTCGTCGCCATTCGGGCCGCGATAAGAGCGCAGATCGATGAAGAACACGTCGAGCAGCGGGCCATAGGCGATCTTGCGATAGACGCGGCCGGGTTCGGCCGGCGTGTAGCGGATCGGCGTCATTTCATGGAAGGCGCGGCCGGCGCGGGCGGCGAGCACGCGGACGGATTTTTCGGTATAGCGGTCGTCGCCCATCAGGTTCTTGGAATCCGACCAGTTGTTGACCACTTCATGGTCGTCCCACTGGAAGAAGGTCGGACAGACGGCGTTCATGGCGCGCACATGTTCGTCCATGAGATTGTATTTCCACTGGCCGCGATACTCGGCGAGCGTCTCGGCGACCTTGCGCTTCTCGTCGATGACGACTTTGTTGATCCATTTCTGGCCGTTCGGCAGTTCGACCTCGTCCTTGAGCGGACCGTCGGCATAGATCGTGTCGCCGGAATGCAGGAAGAAATCCGGCTGATGCTTGGCCATGGTCTTGTAGGTCACCACGCCTTCGTCATCGATGCCCCAGCCCTGGCCGACCATGTCGCCCGACCAGGCGAAGCGGATGTTGCGGCGGGAGGCGGGGGCGGTGCGGAAGCGGCCGGTCAGCGGCTCAGACGTCAGGTTGAGGTCCTGCAGGTCCGCGGCGACGAAGCGGTAGAAGATATCCTGATCGGACGGCAGGTTCTCGATCAGGCGCTTGGCGGTGAAATCGCTTTCCGGGCCGACATCGAGAGGCGCGAGGCGGATGGCGTCCTTGAAGCTCTCGACGGTCGAGACTTCCATCTGGATGCGGCTCGGACGATCGGTCCGCGTCCAGATCATGCCGGAATTGACGTCGACATCGCCGGACTGGACGCCGTGCGTGAAGACGGGGCGCTGGGCGGCGCGGACATAGGCGGGCAAAGTAAGGCCGGAAGCCGCGACCAGACCGGTCGCGCCGACGCCGCGCATCAGCGTGCGGCGGGTGACGGATTTCAAAATGCCTGACATTGATCTCTCCTGTTTGAAATTCGGCGCGGGCTCCTAGCGCCCGGCGCGCCACACAAACAGGCTTTCATGTCAGCGGGGCAAAGCCCCGATGACGTTTCTCTGACAATCCGACTGCAGCGGCCGCCGCCTCAGGCCGCGAGACCCTTCTTGCGCAGCATCGCCTCAGGGCTCGGCAGCTTGCCCCGGAAATCGATATAGGCGACTTCGGGATCGACCGAGCCGCCCGAGGCGTAGATGTGATCGCGAAGTTTCGCCGCCGTCTCGGGATCGAAGGCGTCGCCGGTTTCCTCGAAGGCCTCGAAAGCGTCGGCGTCGAGCACTTCCGACCACATGTAGGAATAGTAGCCGGCCGAATAGCCGTCGCCGGAGAAGACATGCTGGAAATGCGGCGTGCGGTGGCGCATGACGATGGAGGAGGGCATGCCGATCTCGGCCAGCACTTCACGCTCCACCGCCATGGGATCCTCTGCAGGCGCACGGGTGTGGAACGCCATATCCACCAGCGCCGAAGAGGTGAATTCGACGGTGGCGAAGCCTGCATTGAAGGTGCGGGCGGCCAGGACCTTGACGAGCAGCGCCTGCGGCATCGGCTCGCCCGTCTCGTAATGCACCGCATAGGTCTTGAGGATATCGGGAACCGTCAGCCAGTGCTCATAGAGCTGCGACGGCAGTTCGACGAAATCGCGCGACACGCCGGTGCCCGAGACGGAGGGATAGGTCACGTTGGACAGCATGCCATGCAAAGCGTGCCCAAATTCATGGAACAGCGTGCGGGCGTCGTCGAGAGAGAGCAGCGCCGGCTTGCCTTCGGCAGGTTTCGCGAAATTGCAGACATTGTAGATGATCGGCAGTTCGCCCTGGGCGCCGTTCTTGAGCGTCAGGCGGTGCTGGCTCTGGAGGGAGCTCATCCAGGCGCCGGAGCGCTTGGAGGGACGGGCGAAATAGTCGCCGAGGAACAACGCCTTCAAGGAGCCGTCGGCGTTGCGGATCTCGTAGACCCGGACATCGGGATGATAGCCGGCGACATCCGCCCTGCGCACCGCCTTGATCGCGAACAGGCGTTCGGCGACGGCGAAGCAGGCGTCGATGATCTTTTCGAGCTGCAGATAGGGCTTCAACTCGCTTTCGGAGAAATTGAAGGTGCGGGCGCGAAGCTTTTCGGCATAGTGGCGCCAGTCCCAGGGTTCGACGGCGTGGTTCTTGCCTTCTTCCGCGATGAGATGGGCCAGCTCGCCCTCTTCCTCCAACGCCTTGGCGCGGGCCTTTTCCCAGACCTGCATCAACAGGCCGTTCACGTGATCGGCGGTCTTGGCCATGGTGTTGTCGAGTTTCAGCGCGGCGTAGTGGGGATAGCTCAACAGACCGGCCTTTTCGGCGCGCAGCGCCAGCGTTTCGGCAATGATCTGGCGGTTGTCGGTCGCGCCGCCATTTTCGCCGCGGGCGATCCAGGCGCGGAAGGCAGTCTCGCGCAGGTCGCGATTGTCGGAGAATGTCAGGAAGGGTTCGATGATCGAGCGCGACAGGGTGACGGCGTATTTGCCCTTTTCACCGCGGCCTTCGGCGGCGGCGGCCATGGCGTCGCGCAGGAAGTCCGGCAAGCCCGCCAGGTCCTCTTCGCTTTCCAGCGGCAGAAACCAGTCCTTTTCATCCGCCAGCACGTTCTGGCCGAAATTGGTGCCGAGCGTAGAGAGCCGTTCGTTGATTTCGGCGAGGCGCTTCTGCTGATCCTTGGGGAGTTTGGCGCCCGACTTCACGAAGCCTTTCCAGTGGCGCTCCAGCACGCGGACTTCCTCGAGCGTCAGGCCAAGCTCGTCCTTCTTCGCCCAGAGCGCGTCGATGCGGGCGAACAGGGCTTCGTTCTGGCCGACCTTGGAATAATGCCGCGACATGACCGGAGAGATCTCGCGCTCCAGCGCCTGGATCACGTCGTTGGTGTCGGCGCCCGCCTTGTTCCAGAATAGGGCCGAGATGCGGGAGAGTTCATCGCCGGCGATTTCCAGTGCGATGACGGTGTTGGCGAATGTCGGCGCTTCGGGATTGCCGGCGATGTCGTCGATCTCCGCCTCATGCGTGGCGAGCGCCTGGGTGAAGGCGGCGGCGAAATCTTCGTCCTTGATCGCTTCGAAACGCGGCAGGCCGTGGGCGCCGCTCCAGGTGAAAATGGCTGGGTTCACTGTCTCGCTCATGCCGTCCAATCCTCGCAAATCACTGGCGTCTTTTCCCACATATAGGCGCAGTTTCGGCAAAATGGCGATGGGCGGAAAAGAACGGCGAGAAAATCGCCGCGCTTGAAACTATCCCACCCATATAATAAGTGAAGCTTACTAAATTTGCGGAGCGGGCATGACCCAAAGCGACAGTCTCGGATATCTCATGGCGGAGTCGGCCCGGCTGTTGCGCGCCGCCATCGAACGCGAACTCGCCGACGCGGGGCTCGGCCTGACGTCGTCGGAGGCGCGGGCGCTCGCCCATGTCGCCGAACGCGGCGGGGCGCGGCAGGCGGAGATCGCCGAGGCCATGGGTGTGGAGCCGATGACGGTCTGCGCCTATCTGGATCGGCTGGAAAAGGCCGGTTACGTGGAGCGTACGCCCGATCCGCGCGACCGTCGCGCCAAGAATGTCCGCACGACCGAGCAGGCGGAGACTGTTCTGGCCGCCGTCCGGTCCCGCGCCGGCGATCTCTATGATCAACTGTTTGCGGAATTCGACGCGGCTGACAGGGCGCGTTTCCTCGATGGTCTCGCTCTTCTCCGCGACGCTCTGCGGCGTCGGCTCGATGCGCCGCAGACGGGTTGCGGCAAGGCCGAAAAAGCGTGAGCCCCGCCCGCATGTCGAGCCTCAGGACGAGCCTGATCGGCGCCTTGCTGATCGCGCTCGGGCCGGTGTCGATGGCGCTCTACACGCCCGCCATGCCGGAACTGGTCGAGGCTTTCAGCACGACCGAGTCGATGATCAAACTGTCGTTGTCTGTCTATTTCATCGGCTTCGCCTGCGCTCAACTGCTGTCGGGGCCGGCCTCGGACGCCTTCGGGCGACGCAAGGCGAGCCTGGTCTTCCTCGCCATCTATCTGGCCGGCAGCATCGCCGCCGCAGTAGCGCCCTCGGTCGAGGCGCTGCTGATCGCGCGTCTGGTGCAGGGCGTCGGCGCCTCCGTCGGCGTCACCGTGTCGCGCGCCATCGTTCGCGACCAGTTCACCGGCGCCGAGGCCAGCCGGCTGCTCAACATGATCGGCATCATGCTGGCGGTGGGCCCGGCGGTAGGGCCAACGCTCGGCGGGCTGGCGCTCGCGCTGTTCGACTGGCGCGCCGTGTTTCTGCTGATGGTGATCTTCGGCGCAGCGAGCGCGGCCGTGGTCTTCTTCCTGATGCCGGAAACGACGCAGCCTGACCCGGCGCTCATCCGTCCCGTGCGGCTCGCGAAAGCCTATGGAACGCTGGCGGGCGATCTCCGGGTTCTGTCGTCTGCGCTGGTGCTGGCCGGCATCGTCGGGGCGCTTTACGCGCAGTCGACCATGCTGCCCTTCATCCTGATCAACCGGGTGGGGCTGACGCCGGTCGCCTTCGGTCTGGGCATGCTGATGCAGACGGGTTCCTATTTCGCCGGCAGCGTTGCTCTGCGGCTTGTCTCACCGCGATTGCCGCCCGGCTGGGCGGTGCGCATCGGGCTCGTTCTCACCGTTACGGGCGGAGCGGCGATCTTTCTGTCGACCCGCCTCGTCGAGCCGACTTTCCTGTCGATCATGCTGCCGGTGGCGTTCTGTTCCTTCGGGATGGCTTTCGTAATCCCCGACGTCACCACGGCGGGGCTGACGCCCTATCCGCATTTCGCCGGCACGGCCGCGGCGCTGATGGGCTTCATCCAGATGGGATCGGGCTTTCTCGGCGGGGCGGCCGCCGCTTGGATCGGCGATCCGCTCTCGGCTTTCGGCCTGATCATCCCGACCATGGAGCTCGTGGCGCTCCTGGCTTATGTCATCTTCACTGCGGCCTGGGCCAAAGCGGCCTCATAGAAAACGCCCGCCGCTCGGGGAGCGGCGGGCGCAAATGACTCACGTGAAACAGGGCTCAGCCCTTGAGGTTGCGCTTGCCGAGCGTGCGCAGGCGCAGCGCGTTGAGCTTGATGAAGCCGGCGGCGTCCTTCTGGTCGTAAGCGCCCTGGTCGTCTTCGAAGGTGACGAGCTGGTCGGAATAGAGCGACTTGGACGATTCACGGCCGATGACCATGACATTGCCCTTGTAGAGCTTGAGCGTCACTTCGCCTTCGACATGTTCCTGGCTCTTGTCGATCAGCGCCTGCAGCATTTCGCGCTCGGGCGAGAACCAGAAGCCGTAATAGATCAGCTCGGCGTAGCGCGGCATGATCTCGTCCTTGAGATGAGCGGCGCCGCGATCGAGCGTGATCGATTCGATGGCGCGATGCGCCGCAAGCAGGATCGTGCCGCCCGGCGTTTCATAGACGCCGCGGCTCTTCATGCCGACGAAACGGTTTTCGACCAGATCGAGACGGCCGATGCCGTTGTCGCGGCCGTAATTGTTGAGTTCGGCCAGCAGCGTCGCGGGGCTCATGTCCACGCCATTGATCGAGCAGGCGTCGCCCTTGCGGAAGCCGATCTTGATGGTCGTGGCCTTGTCGGGCGCGGCTTCCGGCGAAATGGTGCGCATATGCACATATTCGGGGGCTTCCTGGCTCGGATCTTCGAGAACCTTGCCTTCGGAAGAGGAGTGCAGCAGGTTGGCGTCGACGGAGAAAGGGGCTTCGCCCTTCTTGTCCTTGGCGACCGGGATCTGGTGCTGTTCGGCGAATTCCAAAAGGTCCGTGCGGCTCTTGAACGACCAGTCGCGCCAGGGAGCGATGATCTTGATGTCGGGGTTCAGCGCATAGGCGGAGAGCTCGAAGCGAACCTGGTCGTTGCCCTTGCCGGTCGCGCCGTGGGCGATGGCGTCGGCGCCGGTTTTCTTGGCGATCTCGATCAGATGCTTGGAGATCAGCGGACGGGCGATCGAGGTGCCGAGCAGATAGACGCCTTCATAGACGGCGTTGGCGCGGAACATCGGAAAGACGAAGTCGCGGACGAATTCTTCGCGGACGTCCTCGATGAAGATTTCCTTGATGCCGAGCATCTCGGCCTTCTTGCGGGCCGGCTCCAGCTCTTCGCCCTGGCCGAGATCGGCCGTGAAGGTCACGACTTCGGCGCCGAGTTCGGTCTGCAGCCATTTCAGGATGATCGAGGTGTCGAGACCGCCGGAATAGGCGAGAACGACTTTCTTCACGTCTTTGGGAAGCGCCATGGCAAAAATCCATCAGGGTTCGAGATATCGGGGGTCTTTTAGCCCTATTGGCGGCAGTTTCAAGCCCGGGGGCGGCGGCGAGTGGGCTCAGACGCGGCGAAATCTGGACATTTCCGCCGCAGTGGATGGATAGGTGGCGGCAGGCGCCGCTTTCCGCTACGAAAAAGGGAACAGGCATGGAGCCCAGTCATTATTCGGGTTCTGCGCAAGAACCAGCCAAGGGAGGCCTTCATGAACGATAACGCGCTTCACCCCGTCTTCAAATCCCAAGCGACCGCCGTGGTCACCGGCGCCGCCTCGGGCATCGGGCTCGCCGCCGTCAAGCGGTTTGCCGAACTCGACATGAACGTCGTCCTCGCCGATCTCGGCGGCGACCGGTTGATCGAAGCGGAAAAGGCGGTGGTTGCGATTGCGCCGCGCGGCCAGGACGCGGTGGCGGCGATCCCCACCGACGTGTCGAGCCTCGCCGAGATCGAGATCCTGTCGGAAGATGCGGAAAGCCGTTTCGGCAAGGTGCATGTGATCATGAACAATGCCGGCATTCAACCCGGCAGCGCGCTGTTCGGCCCGATTGAAAACTGGGAAAAAGTGTTCCACGTGAATCTCTGGGGCGTGATCCATGGCAGCCGCGTCTTCGGCCAGAAGATGCTGGCGCATGGCGAGCATGGGCTGATCATCAACACCGGCTCCAAGCAGGGCATCACCACGCCCCCGGCGATCCCGCCTACAACACCGCCAAAGCCGGCGTCAAAGCCTTCACCGAGGCGCTGGCGCATGAATTGCGCAATGTCGAGGGCGGCGCGCTGTCGGCGCATCTCCTCATTCCCGGCTTCGTCTTCACCAGCCTCACCGCCAATGGCCGCAGCGAAAAGCCCGCCGCCGCCTGGACGCCGGAACAGACCGTCGATTTCATGATGGACAGCTTGACGCGCGGCGATTTCTATATTCTCTGCCCGGACAATGACGTGCCGCGCGAACTCGATGAAAAGCGCATCTTCTGGGCCGCGCATGACATCATCGACAACCGCCCGCCGCTCAGCCGCTGGCATCCCGATTATGCCGACAAGTTCAAGGCGTTTCTCGCCGGAGAGTGATCCCTGCCATGATGGAGTTCCTGCCCAGCCTCGCCACGCTTCTGACCTTCACCGGCATGTGCTGGGTGCTGGCGATCACGCCAGGGCCTGACATGACGATCTCGATCAGCCGGGCGCTGTCGGACGGCAAGGCGGGCGGGATCATGGTGGTCATGGGCACCTCCTCCGGGATCGTCATCCATACGCTGCTGGTGGCCTTCGGCGTCTCGGCCCTGATCGTGGCGTCGCCGACCGCCTTCCTGATCCTGAAGACGGGCGGGGCCGGTTATCTCGTCTGGTTGGCGATCCAGGCAATCCGGCACGGCTCCAGCCTGTCGGTGAAAAAGGTGGAGGGGCCGGCGAAATCGGGCCTCGCCAATTTCGTCTCGGGCTTCACCGTCAATCTGATGAACCCCAAGGTCATCATCTTCTTCATGACCTTTCTGCCTCAATTCGTCACGGCGAATGATCCGCATGTGACGGGCAAACTGATCTTTCTCGGCTTCTGGTTCATTGTCGTCGGCATGCCGGTCAATCTGATCATCGTGCTCACGGCCGAAAAGCTCGCCGGCTGGCTCGCCGCCAACCGCAAGGTCTTGCGCGGCATCGACTACACCTTCGCCGGCGTCTTCTCGCTCTTCGCCGTCAAGATCTTCATGACCCAGGCGCGCTGAGCCCGAAGATTTCAGACCCCTTGATGACATTCCTGCAGACGGCGTTCGAGAAAGCCGCGTTCAGCAGCATTCTGTGATAGATTGCGTGCTATGGAAAAGGCGAGCGCTGCTTCCGACCGCTTTCCTGTCCGCATCAAGAGATCGGCATGGGCGGCGTGAAACGGCTGATAGGCGCCGAGCAGCCGTCCCAGCGGCTCCAGAGCCGCGAGCGCCTCTTGAGGACTTTTCGCGAAGGAAAGGGCGACAATGCGATTGAGTTCGAAGATCGGATTGCTGAACCTCGCCGCCAATATGTCGTAGAGGGCCAGAATTTGCGGCCAGTCGGTCTCGGCGAAGCTCGGCGCCTCCGCATGCAGCGCTGCGATTGCCGCCTGTATTTGGTAGGGGCCCGGCATTCCTCGCTTGAGCGCCTGCTCGATCGCCCGCCGGCCTTCGTCGATTTCGTCGCTGCGCCAGAGACGTCGATCCTGCTGTTCCAGCGTGGCGAGCGATCCGTCAGCATTCTGCCGCGAATCGCGGCGAGCGTGATGCAGCAGCATCAGGGCGAGCAGGCCTTCGACCTCGCCTTCGCCAAGGGCGAGGTCGTTGAGCAAACGGGCGATCCTGATCGCCTCCCCACAGAGATCGGCGCGTAGCAGATGCTCGCCGGAGGAGGCGTAGCCCTCGTTGAACATCAGATAGACGACGGCCAGCACATTCTCCAGCCTTTCACGCCAGTCCTCGGGTCCAGGGACCTGATAGGCAATGCCGGCCTTGGCGATCTTGTGGCGGGCGCGGACCAGCCGTTGCGCCATGGCTTCTATCGTATCCAGAAAGGCGTCGGCCACTTCCTCCGTCTTGAGGCCGCAGATCGACCGGAGCGTCAGCGCCACGCTGGTTTTCCGGTCGAGGGCGGGATGGCAGCAGGTGAAGATCAGCGCCAGCCGTTCGTCGCGGATGAAATCTCGCTCCTCTTCCTCCTCCCTACGGGATTCGGCGAGCATGTCGTAGAGCCGGCCGATGTCCGGCGATTTTCGGTTGAAATTCTGCGCGCGACGCAGGCGGTCGAGCGCCTTTCGTCGCGCCGCCCGCATCAGCCAGCCTGTAGGCGAATGCGGGAGGCCGACCCGTCGCCAATGCAGGAGCGCGGCTTCGACCGCGTCCTGCAGGCTGTCTTCGGCCAGTTGGAAGTTTCGCAAGACGCTGACGAGGCCCGACAGAAGGCGACCGCCATCCCGACGCATTACGGCATCCAGCGCTAAAGCGACGTCGTCCTCATCAGCGCCTTGCGCTCCGGCCGTCATTCCGCGTCGAAGATCATCAACGGGCGCACTTCGACGGCGCCGCTCGCGGCATGCGGGATCATCGCGGCGAACTTCACCGCCTCGTCGAGATCCTTGCAGTCGAGAATATAAAAGCCGCCGAGCTGTTCCTTGGTTTCGGCAAAGGGGCCGTCCATGGTTTCGGTCTTGCCGCCGCGCACGCGCACCGTGGTCGCCGTCATCGGCGGCTGCAGGGCGTCGCCGCCGACATAGACGCCGGCTTCGGCATAGGCCTTGTTGCAGGCGTCGTAGCCGGCCATCATCTTTCCAAATTCGGGCGTATTGGGACGCTCGTCGGTTTCCGGATTGGTGTAGATCAGCGCGATGTATTTCATACGAATCTCCTGTTTTCCGTCGCGGCCGCGTCGCGATCATCATGCGGCGAGACAAGGACGAACAGAGTTTTGCGGATCGACATCGTCCCGAGAAAATTTTGAAAAAAACCGGAATACGCACGCTTACGCCCCCGCCAAGCCTCTCGCCGGAGCGCCAGCATCTTAAAATCACGGAAAAAAAAAAAAGGGGGCGCCTGCCAAAATAGAAACGCGACCCGTTTCCGGATCGCGTCAAATCTTTCGGCCGACTGCAGGGCTTATCAGTCGTCTTCGCCGTGATTGGCGATCATCATCGCTTCGAAGGCGAGGCGCTCGGTCTTGCGCATGCGCTCGGATTCCGACTTCAGCTGCCCGCAGGCGGCGAGAATATCGCGACCGCGCGGCGTGCGGATCGGGCTCGCATAGCCTGCCTGGTTGATGAAATCGGCGAAGGCCTCGATCGTTTCCCAGTCCGAACACTCGTATTTCGAACCCGGCCAGGGATTGAAGGGAATGAGATTGATCTTGGCCGGCACGCCCTTGAGCAGCTTGATCAAGTTCTTGGCGTCGGCAAGACTGTCATTGACGCCTTTCAGCATCACATATTCGAAAGTGATGCGGCGGGCATTCGACAGGCCGGGATAGGCGCGGCAGGCCTCCATCAGCTCCTTGAGCGGATATTTCTTGTTGATCGGCACCAGCTTGTCGCGCAGTTCATCATTGGTGGCGTGCAGCGAAATCGCCAGCATCACGCCGGTTTCCGCGCCGGTGCGATAGATTTCCGGCACGACGCCGGAGGTCGACAGCGTGATGCGGCGCTTGGACAGCGACAGGCCGTCGCCGTCGGAGGCGACGAGCAAAGCGCGCTTCACGTTTTCGAAATTGTAGAGCGGTTCGCCCATGCCCATCATCACGACATTGGTGACCTTGCGGCCCTCGGCCGGCACGATCGCGCCCTGCGGCGCTTCACGGTCCGGGAAATCGCCGAGCCGGTCGCGGGCGAGCAGAAGCTGCGAGATGATTTCCTCGGAGGTGAGGTTGCGCACCAGGCGCTGCGTGCCGGTATGACAGAAATCGCAGGTGAGCGAACAGCCCACCTGCGAGGAGATGCAGAGCGTGCCGCGGCCTTCTTCGGGAATATAGACCGTCTCGACCTCGACGGGGCGGCCCGCGCCGCGCGGCGGAAAGCGCAGCAGCCATTTGCGCGTGCCGTCATTGGAAATCTGTTCCTCGACGATTTCGGGGCGCGCGATGGTGAAATGCGTCTTCAGAAGCTGGCGCAGATCCTTCGACACGTTGAGCATATGGTCGAAATCGGAAATGCCGCGAATATAGAGCCAGTGCCAGACCTGCTGCACCCGCATCTTCGCCTGACGCTGCGGCACGCCTTTCTCGACCAGCGCCTCGGCCAGTTCCTCACGGGTGAGGCCGATCAGCGAAGGGCGGTTTTCGAACGACAGGGCGTCGGGCATTAAAGAGGTCGGAGCCGAGGGGCTCACGGCGGTCATCATATCCATGGCAGAATTCCCTGAGCGGCACGCCCTGCGCTGCCTGCGACTGGATCGCGGCGCGGCATGCCCTGATAATGGGCCTTTTGCGAGCGCCTTATCATGGAAAGTCCCGCAAGTCACCCCTTCGCGCGCCTATCGGCAGCGGCTGTGCAGAAATGGCAAAGGCCGGGCGCTCAGCGCCCGGCCTCGTCAGATTTCAGGTGAGACGCCTTACTGGCAGTTCTCGATCTTTTTCAGCGCGGCCGAAATACCTGAGAGCGAAAAGACGTAGCCTGTCTTCGTGCCCTTGCGCGATACGGCGCCCATGGTCATCGACTTGCCGGAGCGCATGGCCTGGACGAGGGCAGGCTCTTCGGCGGCGTTTTCGAGCCAGGCGGACTTGCCCTTGGTGAACATGGTGAAGGACTTGTCGTCGATCTGCACATTGACCTTGGAGCCGGCCTGCAACTCGTAGCCGAGCATGGCCTGCGGCTCATAGGAGATGTTCTGCCCGGGACGCTGGGTCACCAGAAAGAAGATGTCGCCATGATCGACATTGGCAGGGGTCAGCTGTTTGGGGTCCGGCACGGTGAGCACATAGCAAACCTTGCCGCTGCCGCCTTGGTAAAAATATGCGCCCCACGCCTTGAATTGCTCGATGCGCGTCGGCGCCTGGGCATAAGCGGACGTGGCGATGGCCGTGACGGCCAGAAGGGCGGCAGTCAGTGTTTTCGCAAACATGATTTCCTTCCGATTAACTCAGGGACCGGCGCGACGGCGCGCGCCTTCTTTGCGGTCATTATGCCTTTATTCAGGTTACCAAACTCTCAACGACAGTCGCCTATCGACACAGGCGGCCGGGAGCGCGGTCGTCCTGGCAAGTCTCGTGTGATGCCGAACGACACCATGTCTTGCGAGTGAGAGCAGGAATTGGGCGAGAATGGGGCGAATCCGGCGCCCCGCTCAGCCTTTCGATTGGGAAGAGGCGAGTTTTTCGAGTTCGAGCGCCGTATCGGCCTGATCGAAATGCTCTGGTTTCAGCGAGCTCCGCACGGCGGCGATCGCCGCGGCGAGCACCGCGATATCGTCACTGAACCCGACGACGGCCAGAAGATCGGGTATCGTGTCGAATGGCAGGATGAAATAGGCGAGCGCCGCCAACAGTATGGCCTTGACGCGACGGGGCGTGGCGGGATCGATCGCGCAATAATAGCTCGCCACTACGTCGCGGGCGAATGGAAGCCTGGAGAAAGCCTTCTTCAGCACCGGCCAAAAGCGCGTGCGGACCTTCGCCTCGCGCTTCTCCGTGTCGGCCTCTTCACCAGGCAACAAGATTTCACCGATTTTAATGTCGTTCATAGCAGATCCTCGGCCCTTCCAACTGATGATATGGGGGAGAAGTTCCGCTGTTCAATGCCGCCGGGCGACCTTGTCCATGAAAGCGGCCAAGGCGATGTCGAGCTCGGTCAGGCCCTTGGCGGAATGCGTGGTGAGACGCACGTCGACATTCCGGTAGACGTTGCTCCATTCCGGATGATGATCGATCTTTTCGGCGTAGACGGCGCATTCCGCCATGAAGCCGAAGGCGGCGGCGAAATCCGCAAAGCGAAATCGTCGGGATATCGAATCCCCGCCCTCGGCGAGCGTCCAGCCATCGAGTTCTTGTAGAGCGTTTTCGATCTCGCTAGGGATAAACCTGTCGCGCGCCATGTCTCGCCTCCTCATCGCACCGGATCGCTATGGATCATCGCAAGATTCTGTTCGTCTGTCTCGGCAATATCTGCCGTTCACCGCTCGGCGAGGGCATTCTTCGCCATCGCGCCGAGATGCGGGGATTGTCTCATCTCGTATCGACCGATTCGGCCGGCACCGGCGGCTGGCATCAGGAGAGGCCCCCGACGCTCGCTCGATCGCGATCGGGCGACGACGGGGGTGGACATTTCCGAGCAGAGAGCGCGAAAGATCAGCCCCAGCGATTTCAACGATTTCGATATGATCTTCGCCATGGATCGCAGCAATTTGCGCGACATCGTGCGCATCGCTCCGCATGATTCCAGCGCCGATATCCATCTGTTCATGGATTTCGTCAGCGGTGAACACCGTGACGTCCCGGACCCCTATTACGGCGACGACCGTGATTTCCAGAAGGTGTTCGACATGCTCGACGCCGGTTGCGCCAAGCTTCTCGACTTTCTCTATCCCCCAACCCGCCCGGGCGAGCGGGTTTGAAGACGACTCAGGGCCTCAATTCCAGTGCGGCGCCCGGCGCTTTCTGCCGGGGATATCGAGCGGATAGACTTCTTCGACCACATAGGGTCCGCCGCCGACCGAATCGCGCGACGACATCACCACGAATCGCGTGACGGTGAAGGGGCCGGCCGAGAAATTGCCGCGCCCATTCATATAATGCACGACGTCTTCGACCCGGGCGTTTTTCAGCCGCGCCAAGGTTACATGCGGCATGAATTTTCTCGGTTCGGGCGGCAGTCCGATCCGTTGACAAACCCGCTCTATATCCGCCTGCAGCGCGTTCAACGCAGCGGACGGCTGCACGCCTGCCCAGATACTGTGGGGTTTCTTGGAGCCGAACAGGCCCGTTCCAACCAGCGACAGGTCGAACTGTGTTCGATGAACGCGATCGAGGCCGTTGACCAGATCATCGGCTGTGCGGTGATCGACATCGCCGATGAAGCGCAGGGTGAGGTGGAAATTCTCCCTGTCGATCCAACGCGCTCCGGGAAGTCCACCCCGCAACAGTGACAGACTCAAGGCTGCGCTCTGCGGGATTTCGAGGGCGGTGAACAATCTCGGCATGACGAGCTCCTCGAATCGCTTCTCTGACATGAACGAATCATTAATTCGGCGTCAGCGCAATTGATGTTTCCAGATTATCCCGCAGCGCATAAAAAATTCATGAACCGAGGTTTTTGAGAAACATTTCTGCTACCGGCAGAAACTTGTCAGCCATCACATCGGTTCCCTTGCCGTTGGGATGCATGCGATCCTCGAGCTGTAGCGAGGGGTCCAAGGCGACGCCGTCCAGCACGAACGGATAGAGCGCGACGTCATATGTCTTGGCGAGATCCGGGTAGATCGGATTGAAGGCGGCGGCGAAATCCTGGCCGAGATTGGGCGGGGCGAGCATGCCCATCATGACGACCGGGATGTTGCGCTCCTTGAGGCGCGCGAGAATTGCGTCGAGGTTCTTGCGCGTTTCGGTCGGCGGCAGGCCGCGCAAGGCGTCATTGGCGCCGAGTTCCAGGATCACGCCGTCGGTTCCGTCCGGCACCGACCAGTCCAGCCGGGCGAGACCGTCGGCGGTGGTGTCGCCGGACACGCCCGCATTGGTGATCGTCACGTCGAAGCCTTTGTCTCTCAGCCTTTTTCGAGCCGCGCCGGGAAGGCCTCGTCCGGCGGCAACTGATAGCCGGCCATCAACGAATCGCCGAGGCCGACGAGATTGATCGGTTCGGCGCGCGCCGCCGTACCTAATCCCGACAGGATCGCAGCGAGGCCCGCGAGAGATAACAAAGTCTTGAACGCGGCTTTAAATCTCATCACTCGTCTCCTACCTTGCGATGCGGAAAAAGAGGCGGCTTGCGCCTCGTCAAAAAGATATAGGACCGGCGCCCCGTGGTTGAAACCATCATCGAGCTGAAAAACGCGGATCTGACTCTCGGGGAGGGGGCGAGCGCCGTGCATGTGCTGAAAGATCTCAGTCTCAGCATCGAATCCGGCACATCCAACGGGGTCACCGGTCCCTCGGGTTCCGGCAAGTCCACGCTTCTGATGGTGCTTGCGGGCCTGGAAAGTCTCGACGCCGGCGAGCTGGTCATCGCCGGGGAAGCGCTGCACAAAGCCAGCGAAGATCGACTGGCCGCCTTTCGCGGCCGCAATATCGGCATCGTCTTTCAGTCCTTCCATCTCATTCCCAATATGACGGCGATCGAGAATGTGGCCGTTCCGCTCGAACTCGCCGGCAGCGGCGACGCCTTCGCCGTTGCGCGGCGCGAATTGCAGGCGGTCGGGCTCGGCGAAAGGCTGCATCATTATCCGGGCCAGCTCTCGGGCGGCGAGCAGCAGCGCGTGGCCATCGCCCGAGCGCTCGCGCCATCGCCCAAATTGTTGATCGCCGACGAGCCGACCGGCAATCTCGACGTCGAAACCGGGCGTCAGATCGCCGATCTTCTGTTCGCCAAGCAAGCGGAGCGCGGCATGACCCTGCTGCTCGTCACCCACGATCCATCGCTTGCGGCGCGCTGCCAGCGACAGATCCGCATCCGCTCCGGCCAGATCCTGGATCGGGCCGCATGACGGGCGCGGGATCGCTCTTCAGAGACTGGTCGCTGGCCTGGCGCTTCGCCATTCGTGAAATGCGCGGAGGTCTGAGCGGCTTCAGGATCTTCATCCTCTGCATTCTTCTCGGCACGGCCGCCATCGCCGGCGTCAATTCGGTCGCCGCCTCGATGTCGGAGGCGCTCGAAGGCCGCGGCCGCGAAATCCTCGCCGGCGACATTCGCTTCGAGCTCAAGCAGCGGGAAGCCAATACGGCCGAACGCGCCTATCTCGACAGTCTCGGCGAGGTCGCCGTGGCCTCCAACATGCGCTCCATGGTGCGCAGCGAAGACAAGACGCGGCAGACGCTGTCCGAACTCAAGGCGGTGGACGGCCTTTATCCCCTCTATGGCGCATTCGTGGCCGATCCCGACCGGCCTCTCGCCGAGTTGCTCGCGGAGCGGGACGGCGTTTATGGGGCGCTGGCGCAACCGATGCTGCTCGACCGGCTCGGCGGCAAGGTGGGCGACAGGGTCCTGATCGGCGATATGCAGATCGAAATCCGCGGACGGATCGTCTCGGAGCCCGATCAGCTATCCGACGGCTTCGCGTTTGCGCCGCGTCTGTTGATTGCACGCGACGCGCTGGTCAAAAGCGGCCTGATGCAGACGGGCAGTCTGGTCGACAACAACTACCGGATCAAGCTTCCGGCGGGCGCGAAGAGCAACGGCCAGATCCGGCGCGAGGCGCAGGCGAAATTTCCCGAAGCCGGCTGGGCCATCCGCGGATCGGGCAATGCCGCGCCGGCTCTGTCCAACAATATCGAGCGCTTTTCGGAATTCCTGACGCTGGTCGGGCTCGCGGCGCTGGCCGCCGGCGGCGTCGGCGTCGCCAACGCCGTGACCGCCTATCTCGACGCAAAGCGCGGCGTGATCGCCTGCTTCAAGAGCCTGGGCGCTCCCGGCCGATTGATCGTCATGGTCTATCTCATCCAGATCCTGCTGATCGCGACGCTCGCGATCATCGGCGGTCTCGCGGTCGGGGCGGCGATCACGCCGGTGGTGGGCTATTTCCTCAAGGGTTATATGCCGGCGCCGGAGGGGTTGACGCTCTATCCCCGCGCCCTCGGTCTCGCCGCGCTCTTTGGCCTGCTGATCACGCTCGCATTTTCGATCCTGCCGCTCGGACGCAGCCGCCTCGTGCGGGCGACCGAGCTCTTCCGCAGCCAGAGCGAGACGGGCTGGCGCGTGCCGGCGCGATATTACATCGCAGCGGGCGCAGTGTTTATGGCGGTTGCGGCGCTGGCCGTCTTCTCGGCCGAACAGCGCTTCCTCGCCTTTGTCTTCGTGGCCTCGACCGCGAGCGCCTTTCTCGTTCTCAGGCTGGTCGCCGTCGGCGTCGCCGCGCTTGCCAGGCGCGTCCGGCAGGTTCGTTCGCCGGCGCTGAGACTGGCGATCGGCAATATCCATCGACCCGGCGCGCTGACGAGTTCGGTGATCCTGTCGCTGGGGTTGGGCCTCACGCTTCTGTCGGCGCTCGCATTGATCGAGGGCAATCTGCGCGGCAGCCTTGCCGGCGCGATGGCCGAAAAGGCGCCGAACTTCTTCTTCATCGATATCCAGAACCGCGACATCGACGGCTTCAGGAACGTGGTGAAGAGGACGGCCCCGAACGGCGACGTCGGCAGCGTGCCGATGCTGCGCGGCCGCATCCTCGCTTTCAACGGCGAGGATGTGCAAAAGCGCAGCGTGCCGCAGGAGGCGCGCTGGGTGCTGCAGGGCGACCGCGGCATTACTTATTCCGAAACCGTGCCGGAAAATTCCCGCGTGGAAGAGGGCGCATGGTGGGACAAGGATTACAGCGGCGAGCCGCTGGTGTCCTTCGCCAGCGAAGAAGGTCGTCAGCTGGGTCTCAAGATCGGCGACACCGTGACCGTCAATGTTTTGGGCCGCAACATCACCGCCAGGATCGCCAATTTCCGGGAGGTGGAATGGCGCTCGATGTCGATCAATTTCGTGATGGTCTTCTCGCCCAACACCTTCAAGGGGGCGCCGCATGCCTGGCTGGCGACGTTGACGGATCATACCGCCACGCCTGCCGACGAGCAGGCGGTGATGCGCTCGGTCACCAACGCCTATCCCGGCATCACCTCGATCCGTGTCAAGGACGCGCTCGACATCGCCTCCAATCTCGTCGGACAACTGGCCACCGCCGTCCGCGCCGCCGCCTCCATCGCTCTGGTCGTCTCCGTGCTGGTGCTGTCGGGCGCGATCGCCGCCGGCAATCGCGCCCGCATTCACGACGCGGTGGTGCTGAAGACGCTCGGCGCCCGACGCTCGATGCTGATGCGCGCCTATTTCTACGAATATGCGCTGCTCGGTCTGTCGGCGTCGATCTTTGCCTTGGCCGCGGCATCGGTCGCCTCCTGGTATGTGGTGACGGAGATCATGGAGTTGCCGTTCCGGTTCCTACCGGGCGCTGCGCTCTGGACGCTCGCGGTGGCGCTGGTGGTGACGGCCGGCACCGGCTTTCTCGGAACCTGGCGGGTGCTCGGACAGAAAGCCGCGCCCGTTCTGCGCGAGCTTTGAGCCGAGGTGAAGACCGCTTTTCGACCCGCTTTACCATGGGTTGAAGAAGCTTGCGCATTTGTCATGCATTCGGGCTTGCCAGCGGCAGCGCCGGGTCCCATATTCACGACATGCTTGCTGGAGCTCCGCGAGCTGCGCCGGCGATCCCCTCACACGAGGCGGCTGGCGGATCAACAACGGAGCTTTGTTAGAGGAAACAATGGCTGACTTGAGAGACTTCCAAAACCGAATGAGCAATCCCGCCGCCGCGCGCGCGGATGCCGATATCGACCAGGGTCTGCGCTCTTACATGCTCCGCGTCTACAACCTGATGGCGCTGGGCGTGGCGTTGACCGCCGTGGTGGCCTACGCCTTCTCCGCAATGGCGGTGTCGGGCGGACAACTGACCGCGTTCGGTCAGGCGATCTATATGAGCCCGCTGAAATATGTGGTGATGTTCGCGCCGCTGGCTCTGGTGTTCTTCCTGTCCTTCCGAATTGAGAAGATGAGCCTGGCGTCGGCGCAGATGACCTTCTGGGCCTATGCCGCGCTCGTGGGCGCTTCGCTGTCGTCGATCTTTCTGGTCTACACCGACGCTTCGATCGTGCAAACCTTCGCCGTGACCGCAGCCTCGTTCGGCGCGCTGTCGCTCTATGGCTACACCACCAAGCGCAGCCTGTCGGGCATGGGCTCGTTCCTGATGATGGGTCTGTTCGGCCTGATCATCGCCTCGCTCGTCAATCTCTTCCTGCAGTCGTCGGCGCTTGATTTCGCGGTCTCGGTGATCGGCGTGCTGGTGTTCGCCGGCCTGACCGCCTGGGACACGCAGCGCATCAAGGAAATGTACTGGGAAGCCGATGGCGTCGAAGTGGCCGGCAAGAAGGCCGTCATGGGCGCGCTCAGCCTCTATATGGACTTCATCAACCTCTTCCTTTTCATGTTGCGCTTCCTGGGCAACCGCGAGTAAGACCTGCTGAAGTCATGACCATCGAAGGGCGGCAGTCATGCCGCCCTTTTTTAATGCGAGGCAGCCATGAAGATCAGCCTGCGCGACGCCACCGTCGCCGATATTCCCGCCATCACCGCGATCTATCGCGAATCGGTGCTCAACGGCATCGGCACCTATGAGCTCGAGCCGCCGACAGAAGCCGAAATGCTCGCCCGCTTCGACACAGTCACCGGCCAGAACTATCCTTATCTCGTGGCTGTGAATGCGTCAGGTAATGTGGTCGGCTATGCCTATGGCTCGCCCTTCCGCACCCGGCCGGCCTATCGCTATCTCGTCGAGGATTCGATCTATGTGGCCGCCGACGGTCGCGGCCTGGGCGTCGGCTCGACTTTGCTCGATGCTCTGATGAGCCGCAGCGCCGAACTCGGCCTGCGCCAGATGATCGCCGTAATCGGCGGCGGCAACCCCGCTTCGGTGGCGCTGCACGAAAAAGCCGGCTTCAAGCATGTCGGCCGCATGCCCGCCTCCGGCTTCAAATTCGGCCAATGGGTCGACACGGTGCTGATGCAGCTCGAACTCGGCGAAGGTGCGACCACGCTTCCCGCAGCCGAGCCCAACCTGCGCCAGCCTTGATCTCCCGGCTTATTGTTCCGACAGCTTGATATCCGGGTGATAGTCCTTGCCCGGAACGTCCTTCACCACGGCCTGGCCGGCCATCATCTGGCCGGTCGCGCTGTTGAAGGTCAGCGATGGCGACCCATGCAGATCCCAGCCTTTGTTGAGCGCGTCTGTGACGCGGTGGCAGAAGGAGGAGTCGTCGGGGCCGGTGAGGAAACGATAGACTTTCAAGGATCTCTCCGTGCGATGAGGTCTGCCCGCGCCTTCAGCGCCAGGGCCTGTTCATAATGAAGCCGTTCGACCATGCGGCCGCCGATGTCAAGCGCGTTCACCTGCTCCGCGCCCGGCGCGGTGAAGCCGGCGATGATCTCGTCGGCCTCGGCGATTTCGTCGGCCGAGGGGCGGTAGCGGGCATTGGCCGCCGGGATCTGGGCCGGATGGATCAGCATCTTGCCGTCGAAGCCCATGGCGCGACCCGTCGCGCATTCCCGGTCGAAGCGCTCGAGATCGCGAAAATCGTTGGAGACCGCGTCGATGACGCGAAGGCCATAGGCGCGGCCGGCCAGCACCACCTGCATCAGCCAGGGCATGACGAAGGTTCTGTCGGGATCGGGCAGCACGCCGGTCTCCTTGCGGAGATCGTTGAGGCCGACAACCAGCGCGTCGAGACGTCCGCCAGCGATGCGCCCGGTCTCGGCGATCGCGCCGGCGTTGAGGATGGAGAGCGGCGTTTCCATCATCGCCCAGACGCGGACCGTGTCCGGAGCATCATTGTCGGCCAGATAGCCGGCGATCTCCAGGATATCTCCCGGCGAGCGCACTTTCGGGATCAGCACCGCGTCGGGGTTGGTCTCCAGAACCAGCGCCAGATCATTCGCCGCGTGGCGCGAGGCGAGATCGTTGATGCGGATGATCCGCTCGACGCCCTCCATGGGCGGCCCTTGAAAGAAGGCGCGGATCTTGTCGCGCGCCGTCGCCTTCTCGCCCTCGGCGACGGCGTCTTCGAGATCGAGAATCACCGCATCCATACTGAGCGACGGCAGTTTGGCGATGGCGCGTTCGTTGGAGCCGGGCAGGCAGAGAATCGAACGGGAGGGCCTCGAAGGGCGAAGATCATGTGTCATCCGCCATTTATGGCCAATGGCGCAGAGGCGATCAAGAATAACTCGGCGCCGTGCGACCCTCTGACCCTTGCAAATCGCGGCTTTCTCGCCCACATTACCTCGAGAAGGAGTGGTGATGACCATGAAAAGCGTTCGTTCTTTCTTCCTGACCCTGGCAGGCCTGACGATGGTCGCCGTCGCCGCCGTGTTCACCGCATCGATCGGCCTTGCCCTGATCGGCGCTATGGCGGTTCTGGCGTTTGGCTACTGGCTTTCGGCAATGATCGATTCGGGAGCGACACAGCAGCCGGCCCGTGTCTATGCGCGCTATCGCGCCCGTCAGCGCGAAGAGGCTATGCGGGTCTGGAACGACGGCAAGGGCACCATCATCGACATGTGACGGCGCGGCCGGGCGAGAACCCAGGCCGATCGAAGGCGGACATGCGTTCCGCCTTTTTGTATCCTACATTCGCCGTACAGACTGTTTTTCAGACGCCCAGAGCCTGACATGCAATTCACCGGAACCGACAGCTATATCGCCGACAAGGACCTGACGGTCGCGGTCAACGCCGCTATCCGGCTGGAACGTCCTTTGCTGGTCAAGGGGGAGCCGGGCACCGGCAAGACCGAACTCGCCCGGCAGATCGCCCAAAGCCTCGGCCTGAAATTCATCGAATGGAACGTCAAGTCGACGACCAAGGCGCAGCAGGGTCTTTACGATTACGACGCCGTGTCGCGGCTGCGCGACAGCCAGCTCGGCGATGTCAGGGTTCAAGACATCCGCAACTATATCCGCAAGGGCAAGCTCTGGGAGGCGTTCGAGGCCTCCGAGCGCGTTGTGCTGCTGATCGACGAGATCGACAAAGCCGATATCGAATTCCCCAACGATCTCCTGCAGGAGCTCGACCGGATGGAATTTCATGTTTACGAGACGAATGAGACGATCAAGGCGCTGCATCGCCCGATCGTCATCATCACGTCGAACAACGAGAAGGAACTGCCGGACGCCTTCCTGCGCCGTTGCTTCTTCCATTTCATCCGCTTTCCCGACGCAGAGACGCTCGGCCGCATCGTCGAGGTGCATTATCCCGGCATCAAGCAGCGTCTCCTGCACTCGGCCCTGACCCGGTTTTTCGAGATCCGCGAAACGCCAGGGCTCAAGAAGAAGCCGTCGACGTCCGAAGCGCTCGACTGGATCCGGCTGCTGGTGTCGGAGGATGTGGAGCCCGAGACGCTGGCGGCCAATCCCGCCAATGCTCTGCCGCGTCTGCATGGCGCGCTCCTCAAAAAGGAGCAGGATGTGCATCTCTTCGAACGGCTCGCCTTCATGGCGCGGCGCGAGATGCGTTAGGGCGAGAAGCCCTGAGCAAGCTTTTCGCCCGTAAATCATCTGCTTTCATCACATTGAAAATTGGCGTCGCCCGGTATATGACAAGTCAAACCGTGGTGATTTGCCGGCCGGCTTGCAGCCACGTTAAACAATTTGCTAAATAGGGCCACCGCGCGAAGGGGCGAGGGGACCGGCGAATTGTATTTCGGCGCCGGCGTTAAGGAGTGCCCCGATGCCCATCAAGATTCCCGACCAACTGCCTGCGTTCCAGACCCTCGTTCAGGAAGGCGTGCCCGTGATGACCGATTCGGTCGCCATCCGGCAGGACATTCGTCCGCTGCAGATCGGTCTTCTCAACCTGATGCCCAACAAGATCAAGACGGAGATCCAGATCGCCCGTCTGGTCGGCGCGTCGCCTTTGCAGGTGGAGCTGTCGCTCGTCCGCGTCGGCGGCCACAAGTCCAAGAACACATCCGAGGATCATCTCCTGTCCTTCTACAAGACCTGGGACGAGGTGAAGGACCGCAAGTTCGACGGCTTCATCATCACCGGCGCGCCGGTGGAACTGCTGGATTACGAGGACGTCACCTATTGGGACGAGATGAAGGCGATCTTCGACTGGACCGAGACCAATGTCCATTCGACGCTGAACATCTGCTGGGGCGCGATGGCGGCGATCTATCACTTCCACAAAGTGCCGAAATACACGCTCACGGAAAAAGCCTTCGGCGTCTACCGCCACCGCAACCTCAATCCGGCCTCACCCTATCTTCTCGGCTTTTCCGACGATTTCGCCGTGCCGGTGTCGCGCTGGACGGAAGTGCTGCGCAAGGACATGGATCCGAAATCGGGGCTGGAGGTTCTGATGACCTCGCATGAGACGGGTGTCTGCATGGTGGCCGAAAAGCGCGGCAACCGGCTCTATATGTTCAATCACGTCGAATATGACTCCACCTCGCTGGCGGACGAATATTTCCGCGACCAGGCGGCGGGCGTGCCGGTCAAGCTGCCGGAAAACTATTTCCCGGACAATGATCCGTCCAAGCAGCCGCTCAATCGCTGGCGGAGCCATGCGCATCTTCTGTTCGGCAACTGGATCAACCAGGTCTATCAGACGACGGAATACAATCTCGCCGATATCGGGCAGCGCGAGCTTCGGGCCGACATGGAGATCGCCTGAAATCATGTTCCTGCCCTTCTTCCTCGAACTCAAATCGGCTCAGGTCCCCGTCACGCTGCGGGAATATCTGACGCTGCTCGAGGCGGTGAAGGAGGGCGTGGCCGATTTCGACGTCGAGGCGTTCTATTATCTTTCCCGCGCCGCGCTGGTGAAGGACGAACGCTTCATCGACCGTTTCGACCGCGTGTTCGCCCATGTCTTTCGCGGCGTCATCGGCCAAGGTGAGACCTCTGGCGAGGCGAGCAACCCTGTCGATCTGCCGGAGGAATGGCTGCGGCGGCTCGCCGACCGCCATCTGTCCGAAGAGGAGAAGGCGCTGGTCGAAAGTCTCGGCGGCTTCGACAAATTGATGGAGACACTGAGGCAGCGGCTTGCCGAGCAGAAGGAGCGGCATCAGGGCGGCAACAAATGGATCGGAACCGGCGGAACCTCGCCCTTCGGCGCCGGCGGATTCAATCCCGAAGGCGTGCGTATCGGCCAGACGGAAAGCCGGCATCGCAAGGCTGTGAAGGTCTGGGACGAGCGGCATTTCCGCAATCTCGACGATACGGTCGAACTCGGCACGCGCAATATCAAGGTGGCGCTGAAGCGGCTGCGGCGTTGGGTGCGCGCCGGCGCCGCCGAAGAGCTCGATCTCGACGGCACGATCCGCGCCACCGCCGAACATGGCTGGCTCGACATCCAGACAAGACCGGAGCGGCGCAACCGCGTGAAGCTTCTGATGTTTTTCGACATCGGCGGCTCGATGGACGATCATGTGAAGGTCGCCGAAGAGCTGTTTTCGGCCGCTCGCTCCGAATTCCGCCAACTCGAATACTTCTACTTCCACAACTGTCTCTATGAGGGCGTGTGGAAGGACAATCTCCGCCGTCGCGTCTCGGTCATCCCCACCGAGGAGGTGCTTCACACCTATGGTCCCGACTACAAAGTGGTGTTCGTCGGCGACGCGGCGATGAGCCCCTATGAGATCAACATGGTCGGCGGTTCGGTCGAACATTGGAACCGCGAGCCGGGCGCTGTCTGGCTCGACCGGGTCACGGGCCATTTCCGCAAATGGGCCTGGCTCAATCCGCTGCCCGAAAGCCAATGGGGCTATACGCAGTCGATCGCCATGATCCGGCAATTGTTCGCCGGCAAAATGTATCCGCTCACCTTGGGTGGTTTGGAGGCTGCGGCAAAAGAACTGTCGCGCTGAGCATCTGCCGATCTTGACTTCAGCTGTCACAAGGCCGAACTGACACTCCTGCGTATAAGGCCGAAAGCCTCGCGTCGGTGAAGCCGGCGCCGGAACGAAGGAGCGTCGCGATGACCGAAGCCGCCAAGACCACCATCGATCAGTCCGAAGTCGATCGCTTCTCCGCCATGGCGGCGGAATGGTGGAGCCCGACCGGCAAGTTCCGGCCGCTCCATAAATTCAATCCGGTGCGCATCGAGTATATTCGCGACAGGGTATCGGTCCACTTCGGTCGTGACCCCAAGGCGCATCTGCCGCTGAGCGGTCTTCGGGTGCTCGATATCGGCTGCGGCGGCGGTCTGCTGTCCGAACCCGTGGCGCGGATGGGCGCAAGCGTCGTCGGCGCGGATGCGTCTGAAAAGAATATCGGCATCGCCCGCACCCATGCCGAACAGTCGGGCGTCGCCGTCGATTATCGCGCCGTCACCGCCGAACAATTGGCGGCGGACGGCGAGCAGTTCGACGTCGTGCTCAACATGGAAGTCGTCGAGCATGTCGCCGACGTCGCTTTCTTCATGGAGACCTGCGCCTCGCTGGTCAAACCGGGCGGGCTGATGTTCGTCGCGACCATCAACCGTACGCTGAAAGCTGCAGCTCTTGCCATCGTCGGCGCCGAATATGTGCTGCGCTGGCTGCCGCGCGGCACGCATCAATATGAGAAGCTGGTGCGCCCCGAGGAAATCGAAGCGCCTCTCGGCATGGGCGGC
Source organism: Rhizobium sp. G21 (assembly GCF_014158035.1). Lineage (GTDB taxonomy): Bacteria > Pseudomonadota > Alphaproteobacteria > Rhizobiales > Rhizobiaceae > Rhizobium_E. The sequence goes on from NZ_JACFXW010000001.1 coordinate 2,612,252, forward strand.
ATGTCGGTCACCGAGCGCACCGGCGTGTTCTTCAATCCTCTCCAGAACCAGTGGAACTTGTCCAAGGACATGGACGTGAATTACATGCTGGTGGCGGAAAAGAAACCGCTTTAAACGTCGACGTCAGACGGTGTAACCGAAGCGCTCGATGATCAGCCAGTCGCGTTTCGCGACGAGATCGATGGTCTCGGGGTCGTAATAATAGCCATACTTGGCGTGTTCACGGGCATTGGTCTTGCCGATCGCCTCCAGGTCTTCCATCGACACCGGCTTGCCGATGTCCTGTAGAAGCCCATGAAGATCCTGGTTCAGCCTTTCCATGCGCAGAATGCGGCTGGCGATGCTATGCCGCTCCATAAAGGCGTGGATGCCGTCACGGCTATCCGCCTGACGCCCCGTCGCGTTCCAGGCGTTGAACTCCGTCGTGAGCGCCAGGAACCGGAACGTCATGAAGCCAACTTCATGGCGTATGGCGCTCGATGCATAGCCCTCCTTGGCGATGGACCGGCCTTCGTCGCCGAGAAGCAGCGTCAGCCATCGCCGAAAGTTCTCCTGGTTTGCGGCGTCCGAATAGAGCTTCCGCCATTGCGGATGTCGGCCGATGCGCCCAAAAGCCCGTCCTGTCGCCGCAAGACCCGCAGCCCAGCCGGAATGCCGCGCCGCATGCCTGATTTCGCTGAAGGGCGCATGCATCAGATAGCGCGCAAAACCGCCCGAGCCCGAACAACCGAAGGTCCACAGCGACACATACCAGTCCCAGGGATTGCGGATCGAGGACACGATCAGACGGTCCTTGACGCTTTCGAAATCGGTGAGTTGTTCATGCCGCTCGCCGGTCTTGCCGCCGACGTAACGCTTCAGCACCTGGCGCACATGGGTGCTGCCGGTCTTCTGCATTTCCAGATAGACGACCTTCTTGGAGATGAACATGCCTTTGGGTCCGATTGCGAGTATCCGTCGCGCCTTCTTGGCGCGCTCCGCGGCCGATGTAAATAAAAAGCCGCGCGGCCATGCGGCCGCGCGGCTTCGTCTGACATTATAGGCGATCTCACACCGTCTCGTAGGATCCGTGGCAATGCTTGTATTTCTTGCCGGAGCCGCAGGGGCAGGGCTCGTTGCGGCCGACTTCGCCCCAGGTAGAAGGATCGTTGGGATCACGGCGGATTTCGGTGGCCTGGAAGCCGCCTTCGCCGAAGTCGTCTTCGCCGGTGGAAGCGTCGATGTGATGGCCTTCCATCGGCGGCAGGTCGGGATCCGGCGCGCTCTGGGCGAGTTCGACGCGCATCAGTTGGGTCACCACCGTGTTGCGCATATTGGCCAGCAGCGCCTGGAACAGCTCGAAAGCTTCCTGCTTGTATTCCTGCAGCGGATCACGCTGGGCGTAGCCGCGGAAGCCGATGACCGAGCGGAGGTGTTCGAGATTGACGATATGCTCGCGCCAGAGATGGTCCATGGTCTGCAGCACGATCGAGCGCTCGATATAGGTCATGAGATCGGCGCCGAAGCGGTCGGCCTTGTCCTTCATGACGGCGTCGGAGGCTTCCTTGACGCGCTCGACGATGTCGTCTTCGGCGATGCCTTCTTCGGCGGCCCAGGCGTCGACCGGCAGGTCGAGCCCGAGCGTGTCGCGGATTTCCTGGCGAAGGGCGGCCACATCCCACTGTTCGGCATAGGCCCGCTCGGGAATATGTTTCTTGGTGATCACCTCGATCACCTCGTGCCGCATATCGTCGATCGTCTCGGTGACGCTCGAGGCTTCCATCAGTTCGAGGCGCTGCTCATAGACCACCTTGCGCTGGTCGTTGAGCACGTCGTCATATTTGAGGAGGTTCTTGCGGATGTCGAAGTTGCGGGCTTCGACCTTCTTCTGCGCCCGTTCGAGCGCCTTGTTGATCCAGGGATGGATAATCGCTTCGCCTTCCTTGAGCCCGAGCTTGACCAGCATCGTGTCCATGCGCTCGGAACCGAAAATGCGCATGAGATCGTCCTGCAGCGACAGGAAGAATTTCGAACGACCCGGGTCGCCCTGACGACCTGAACGACCGCGCAGCTGGTTGTCGATGCGGCGGCTTTCATGGCGCTCGGTGGCGAGCACGTAGAGACCGCCGGCGGCGAGCGCCTTCTCCTTGAGCACCTTGATTTCGTCGCGGATCGCCTGTTCCTGCGCCGCGCGCTCGGGTCCTTCCGGCATCTCGGCGAGTTCGCGGGCGATGCGCATGTCGACATTGCCGCCGAGCTGGATGTCGGTGCCGCGTCCTGCCATGTTGGTGGCGATGGTGACAGCGCCGGGCACGCCGGCCTGGGCGACGATGAAGGCTTCCTGCTCGTGATAGCGCGCATTGAGAACCTGGAAGTCCTTCACGCCGTCGCGGCGGAGCAGTTCGGCGAGCAGTTCCGACTTTTCAATCGAGGTCGTGCCGACCAGAACGGGCTGGCCCTTGGCTTGCGATTCCTTGATGTCGGCGATGATCGCCTTGTATTTCTCCTCGACGGTCCGGTAGACCTCGTCGTCCTCGTCGATGCGCTGGATCGGCACATTGGTCGGGACTTCGACGACTTCGAGATTGTAGATGTTGCCGAATTCCTCGGCCTCGGTATTCGCCGTGCCGGTCATGCCGGCGAGCTTGGAATACATGCGGAAATAGTTCTGGAAGGTGATCGAGGCCAGCGTCTGGTTTTCCGGCTGGATCTGCACCTTTTCCTTGGCTTCCAGCGCCTGGTGCAGGCCTTCCGAGTAACGGCGGCCCGGCATCATGCGGCCGGTGAATTCGTCGATGATCACCACTTCGTCATTGCGGACGATGTAGTCCTTGTCGCGCTGGAACAGCTTATGGGCTTTCAGCGCATTGTTGATGTGATGGACGATCGCGACATTTTCGACGTCATAAAGCGATTCGCCCTTGAGATGACCGGCGGCGCGCAGCAGGTTTTCGAGCTTTTCGGTGCCGCCTTCCGAGAAGTTCACCGAACGCTGCTTCTCGTCGATCTCGTAATCTTCGTTCGACAATTGCGGAATGAAGGCGTCGATCGTGTTGTAGAGTTCGGAGCGATCGTCGAGCGGGCCGGAGATGATCAGCGGCGTGCGCGCCTCGTCGATCAGGATCGAGTCCACTTCGTCGACGATCGCGAAATTGTGTCCGCGCTGGACCATCTGGCCCTTCTCGAACTTCATGTTGTCGCGAAGATAATCGAAGCCGAGTTCGTTGTTCGTCGCATAGGTCACGTCGCAGGCATAGGCCGCGCGGCGCTGGTCGTCGTCGAGACCATGAACGATGACGCCGGTGGTCAGGCCGAGAAAGCCGTAGACCCTACCCATCTGGGCGGCGTCGCGCTGGGCGAGGTAGTCGTTGACCGTCACCACATGCACGCCCTTGCCGGAGAGCGCATTGAGATAAACAGGCAAAGTCGCCACCAGCGTCTTGCCTTCGCCGGTTTTCATTTCGGCGATGCCGCGTTCATGAAGGATCATGCCGCCGGTCAGCTGCACGTCGAAGGGGCGCATGCCGAGCACGCGGCGCGCGGCTTCGCGGGCCACGGCGAAAGCGGGGGCGAGAATGTCGTCCAGCGATTTGCCGTCGGCCAGCTGCTGGCGGAACTCCCCAGTCTTGGCCTTCAGCGCGTCGTCCGACAAAGCCTTGATCTCGGCTTCCAGGGCGTTGATGGCGGCGACACGGACTTTGTAGGAACGGATGCGGCGATCGTTGGAGGAACCGAACAATTTACGGGCGAGCCCGCCGAGACTGACCATGCCTATGGTCCTTTCTGAACTGTCTTCTGTATGCGGAGGTTTCGGCGTCTCAAGTATCAAGCCGTAAAAACGTTCCGCTGCGCCGCATTCTTCTTCAGCGCAAACCCGCGAGACAGATAAGAGGGGGCCGGTGGTCTGTCAACGGCAAGCGCTGGCGCGCCCGCTTTTCCGATTGCCTTTTGGCTTGAAAAATGCAAATCCCGGACCCTGTTTTTCCTTTGTGCCAGAATGGTGAGAAGATGTTTCGCAAAGGCCTGCTAGCCGCAACCGCTTTGACCGCCCTCCTGATCGTCTCCAACGGGGCGTTCGCCGAGGATGCGGCCAACCCGGTCATCGCCACTGTCGACGGCGTCGACATCACCAAAGCGGATCTCGATCTCGCAGAAAGCAATATCGATCCGCAGCTGTCGCAGTTGCCGCCCGAGCAGAAGCGGCTGGCCGCTTTGTCGTCGCTGATCGACGCCAAGCTCATCGCCGTCAAGGCCAAGGGTGAGAAGCTCGACGAGACGCCCGAATTCAAGGAGCGCGTCGCCTTCATCGTCGACCGCGAACTCCACAACGCCTATTTCAAGAAGCATGTCGTCGACGCGGTCACGGACTCCGACGTCCAGACGCGCTACGACGCCGAAATCAAGGCGATGCCGAAGCAGGAAGAAGTTCGCGCCCGCCACATCCTGGTCAAGACCGAGGATGAAGCCAAGGCGGTGATCAAAGCGCTGGGCGAGGGCAAGGATTTCGCCGAGCTCGCCAAGGAAAAGTCCACCGATCCGAACAAGTCCGACGGCGGCGATCTCGGCTATTTCCGCAAGGGACAGATGGTGCCGGAATTCGAGACGGCCGCTTTCGCCATGCAGAAGGGCGAGGTCTCCAAGGCGCCGATCAAGACCCAGTTCGGGTGGCATGTCATCAAGGTCGAAGACAAGCGCATTGCGCCGCCGCCGCCGCTCGAGCAGGTCAAGGATCAGATCCGCCAGATCATCATGCGCGACAAGTATCTCGAACTGATCAAGACGTCGAAGGACGCCGCCAAGATCGAGGTCAAGGACCCGGCGCTGGCCAAGGGCTACGAAGAAGCCAACAAGCCGGCAAACTGATCAGAAAAGGCGCCTTCCGGGGCGCCTTTCGCCATCAGGCCTTCAACTCCAGACCCCAGACTGGGAAAAGTCCCCGAAAAGAGAGGTCTCCATGTCGCACGCCGTATCTCCCCTCGCGCCCAAGTCCTATGCCGAGATGCCCGTCATCGAGGGCGTCCGCATGGCCACCGCCGAAGCCGGAATAAAGTATAAGAACCGCACCGACGTGTTGATGATGGCGTTCGACGAGCCCGCCACCGTCGCCGGCGTCTTCACACGGTCGAAATGCCCGTCGGCTCCGGTGGATTTCTGCCGCGCCAATCTGCCGCATGGCAAGGCCAAGGCGCTGATCGTCAATTCCGGCAACGCCAACGCCTTCACCGGCAAGAAGGGCAAGGCGGCAACCGCCCTGACGGCCCAGTCGACCGCAGCTGCGCTCGGCGCCGAGGAAAACGAGATCTATCTCGCCTCGACCGGCGTGATCGGCGAGCCGCTCGACGCCGCCAAGATCGCCGCCGTGCTTCCAGATCTCGCCGCGAAGCTGACCGGCGACTTCTGGTTCGAAGCCGCCAAGGCGATCATGACCACCGACACCTATCCGAAGGTCGCCACCCGCAGCGCCAGGATCGGCGACGCGACCGTGACCATCAACGGCATCGCCAAGGGCGCCGGCATGATCGCCCCCGACATGGCGACGATGCTGTCCTTCGTTGTGACCGATGCGGATCTTCCGGCGGATGTCCTGCAGGCGCTCCTTGCGAAGGGCGTCGGCCCGAGCTTCAATTCGGTGACCGTCGACAGCGACACCTCGACCTCCGACACGCTGATGCTGTTTGCGACCCGCGCCGCCGCCAAGCGCGGCCAGGCCACGGTGACCGCTGCGACGGATGCCGCCCTCGCCGATTTCGCTTCGGCCCTTGACAGCCTGCTTCTCGACCTCGCCCATCAGGTGGTCTGCGACGGTGAAGGCGCGCGCAAGATGCTCGAAGTGACGGTCAACGGCGCGGTCAGCGACGAAAGCGCCAAGAAGGTCGCGCTGTCGATCGCCAATTCGCCGCTCGTCAAGACGGCGGTGGCGGGTGAAGACGCCAATTGGGGTCGCGTCGTGATGGCGGTCGGCAAGTCGGGCGAACCTGCGGATCGCGATCTCCTGGAAATCAGCTTCGGCGATATCCGCGTCGCCGTCGACGGCGAGCGCGACCCCGATTATTCCGAAGAGGCGGCCTCCGCCGTGATGAAAAAGGACAAGATCCCGGTTCGGGTCGATCTCGGCCTCGGCTCGGGACAGGCTACGGTCTGGACCTGCGATCTGACCAAGGACTATGTTGAGATCAATGGCGACTATCGCAGCTGACGGGAAAACCCTGCCTCTGGTGCGGCGGCTGGAGGCGGTTGGCTTTCGCGCCTGGCCGGCGAAATCGGTGTCCTTCGACGGGAGCTGGCAGCTCCGCATCACGCCCGGCCATCCCTCGAAGCGCCTGAACAGCCTGGTGCCGCTCGATCCGTTCGACAGCCGCGACATGACGGAGCGGTTGCGTCAGGCGGAAGCGCGGTTCTTGGCAGAGGGCGTGACGCCGACGGTGCGGCAATCGCCGCTCTGCCCGCCTGCTCTTCTGGACGTGCTGGCTGGGGAAGGCTGGACGCGGGGATCGGAAACGCATGTGATGGGCGCCGATCTCGACGCGCTCGATCTCAGCCATGGCATGGATCACCTGCCGAGCCATGATATCCGCCGTTTCTCGGACGCCTGTGTGGCCGTCGATGACGGCCGTGAAGCCGACGCCGAGGTGATCGGCGCCATCATTGCCGCGATCGAACCGACCGCCGGCCTGTTTCTGCTGGAAGACGCTCATGGTCCGAGCGCCGTGGCGATCTGCGTGCAGGACAATGATCTCGCCGGCCTGCAACAGGTCGTGGTGCGCAAGGACCTGCGCCGGCAGGGGCTGGGTCGCGAACTCGTCGCCGGCGCCCTGCGCTGGGCGCGCCTGCGCGGCGCGCGCAAGGCATGGCTGCAGGTCATCGCCGCCAATCACGGCGCCGTCGCCCTCTACAAGGACATGGGCTTCGGCGTGATCTACGACTACGCCTATTGGCGCAAGGAGAGCGCGGCATGAGCGGGGCCGGCAAACGCATTCTTCTGGTGGCCGCCTGCGCGCTGATCGACGCCGACGGACGAGTGCTGCTCGCCCAAAGGCCGGAAGGCAAGTCGCTCGCCGGCCTCTGGGAATTTCCCGGCGGCAAGGTCGAGCCCGGCGAAACGCCAGAGGAGACGCTGGTGCGCGAATTGCGCGAGGAACTGGGTATCGAGACCAAGATCCCCTGTCTGGCCCCTTTGACCTTCGCCAGCCACAGCTATGACGATTTTCACCTGCTGATGCCGCTCTATGTCTGCCGCCGCTACGAGGGCATCGCTCGCGGCCTGGAGGGACAGGCGGTCAAATGGGTGCGCGCCAAGGATCTCCGCGATTATCCGATGCCGCCCGCGGACGATCCGCTTGTTCCATTTCTGGTCGATCTCCTCCCATAAAGCCTGTGGAATAACCTTCTGTTAAGACTCTGTTTAGTAAGCGCTGGCATTATCGATCCGGTAACCAAACCGGACTGACGACAGGCTTGTGTGAACATGGACGATGATGACTTGAGAGGGTCCCGTGTGGGGGATTTTGTCGACGAGCGCCGCAATCGCATCGGCGCCGTCAATGTCGCATTGCTGTTCGGCACGGCGGCGATCGCGCTGTCGCTGATCCTGACCCCGATCGTGTCGCAGAAGAGCGACGAGATGCAGGCCGGCGCCACGCTCGGCTATGACGATATCAAGACCGGCTCTATCCCGACCGGCGACGGCAAGGTCAAGCGCTACACGATCCGCCGTTCGGTGCTGCAGGATAGTCCCGGCGATGTCTGCATCATCGACCAGAACGGCGTGCGCAACGGCTGCTGACCTGTCTTCACCAGCTTCGAGACGCGGCGGCCCGGCTCGAAGCCGGGTTTTTGATTCAGGATCATGTTTCTTCGGCTGCCTGCGCCGCCTGGCGGATCGCGTCTTCGAGACGCATCTTGGCGGAGCCGGGCCGAAGCGGCTTCTGCTGGCTGTCATGCGGCGCCCAGCCCGACAGGAAAATCAGCGAGAATGTCGCGCGAATGCGGCCGTCGGGATCGGAATATTTTTCCTGATAACGACGCGCCGCCTCGATGAAATAGCCTCGCGACACCGGCGTCCGAGACCGGGCCGCCAGACTGCTGGTCATACCCATCGCCCGGAGATCGGCCATCAGCGCGAAGAGTGAATCATAGCGAACAGTGAAATTCTCGACATCGGCCACAGGAAGACTGAAGCCGGCGCGCTGCAACAATGCGCCCAGCGCCCGCACCTCTCCGAACGGCACCACGCGCGGGCTCGCGCCGCCATGTCGCGCGATGTCGGTTTCGATCAGCACGTCGTTGAGTTCGGCGAGCGTGCCGAGGCCGGGGATCGCCGCCATGAAGAAGCCGTCCGGTCTCAACGCCCGCCGGATGCGTATCAGGCTGCCCGGGAGATCGTTGACGAGATGCAAGCACAGCGGCGCAATTGCCAGATTGACGCTCTCGGGCTCGAGCGGCACATCTTCGAAGCTGCCGGCGAGCATGGCGGGATGCGCCTCGGGCGCGACCTCCACGGTCTTCATCGCGTCGATCTTGCCCGTGGCGAGGCAGGCGCCGGCCGCCGCGCCTGTGCCGCCGAACAGTTCGACCGCGTCGTCGAAGCGGCGTTCGATCGCCGATAGCCTGAGCGACAGTTCCTCGGCGGCGAGATCGAGCAAAAATCCGGCTTTGGGATCGAAAGCGCGCGCGGCGGCGCCTGCGGCGCTTTACAGCGAGATCGGGATCAATCAGAATTTCCATCGTCAGCTACTCTCGTGGATTGGCGGCACAGTCATCAAACGTCCGGCGAAGTCAAGCGATGTGGATGGTGTCAGGCTCCTGGCGCGGCTTGGGTCGCGCAGCGAAGGAAACCGGCGGATGGCTGAGCCGTTCGGCCGCCGATCTGTTTTTTCCTCCGACCTGCCCGGTCTGTGGACGCTTGACCATGAACGGCGGGGCGCTGTGCGCCGCCTGCTGGTCGCAAGTCCGCTTCATCGAAAAACCCTATTGCGACATTCTCGGCAGTCCATTCAGCCATGATCTCGGGCCCGGCGCGCTGTCTGCGGAAGCCATCGCCCACCCGCCGGATTTTGCGCGCCTGCGTTCGGCCTGCCTGTTCGATGGACCGGCGCGCGAGCTGGTGCATGGCTTGAAGTATCGCGACCAGACGGAACTCGCGCCGATGATGGCTTTGTGGATGGCGCGGGCCGGGTCGGAGCTGATCGCCGCCTCCGATGTTTTGCTGCCGGTTCCGTTGCATCGCCGGCGCATGCTGGAGCGGCGCTTCAACCAGGCGGCGGAACTCACGCGCGCTCTCAGCCAGAACGGGCGTCCCGATGTTGCCGGACGCGGTGAGACGCATTCGCAACACCGCCCATCAGGTCGGGCTCACTCGACTGGGCCGCGACGCCAATGTGCGCGGCGCGTTCCGGCTGAACGAGGGCGGCGCGAGCGAAATTTTCGGTCGACGCATCCTGATCGTCGACGACGTCTACACGACGGGCGCCACGGTGTCGGCCATCGCGCGGCTGCTTGCGCGCAGCGGGGCGACGGGGGTCGATGTTTTGACCTTTGCAAGGGCCTTGCCGGACACTATATGACGGAAAGAAGAACGTTTTTCGGCGTTGAACGGAGACTGGCATGGCGTCCGTGGTGATCTATACGAGACAGGGTTGCGGCTATTGCAGCGCCGCCAAGGCGTTGCTCGGCGGAAAGGGCGTCGATTTCGTCGAGCATGACGCCACCGGCAAGCCCGATATCCGCGAGGAAATGATGGCGAAATCTGGCCGCAACACCTTCCCGCAGATCTTCATCGACGGTCAACATGTCGGCGGCTGCGACGATCTGCATGCGCTCGATCGCGCCGGCAGGCTCGATCCCCTCCTGGCCGCCTGATCATGGTGAAAATCGCCGCGATCCAGATGTGTTCGGGCGTGGACCCGGAGAAGAATGCGCTGCGCATGGAGGCTCTCGTGCGCGAGGCGCATGCCGGCGGCGCCGTCTATATCCAGACGCCGGAGATGACCGGCGCCCTGCAGCGTGACCGCAAGGGACTCGCCGAGATCCTCCGACCGGAAGAGACGGATCTGATCGTCGCCCGCGCCAAGGCGCTGTCGGCGGAACTCGGCGTCCATCTGCATGTCGGCTCGACCGCGATCGCGCTCGAGGACGGCAAGACGGCCAATCGCGGCTTCCTGTTCGGACCCGATGGGGAACTCGTCTGCCGCTACGACAAGATCCACATGTTCGACGTCGATCTCGACAATGGCGAAAGCTGGCGCGAAAGCGCCGTCTATCGTCCGGGGTCCGAGGCGAAGGTGGCGCATCTCCCCTTCGGCGCGCTCGGCTTCGCCATCTGCTACGATGTCCGTTTCCCCCAGCTGTTCCGCGCCGAGGCGCTGGCCGGCGCCGAGATCGTCAGCCTTCCCGCCGCCTTTACGCGCCAGACGGGGAAGCGCATTGGGAAGTGCTGATCCGCGCCCGCGCCATCGAGAACGGCGTCTTCATGATCGCCGCCGCCCAGGCCGGCCTGCATGAAGACGGCCGCGAAACCTATGGCAATTCGATGATCGTCGACCCTGGGGCCGCATTCTCGCCCGAGCGCCCTTGGTGGGCGAAGCGGTGATCATGGCCGATATCGACATTGCGGAAACAATCGCCGCTCGCGCCAAAATCCCCAACCTCAAGAATGCACGGGATTTCGAACTGACCGAAGTCAGGCTCTGACCTCCATCAAGGATAAGTGAGATCGTGATCCGCTATTCCCTCCATTGCGACAAGGCGCATGAATTCGAAGGCTGGTTCGCCTCGAGCGCCGATTTCGACCGGCAGGCCGAAGCCGGTTTCGTCTCCTGTCCGGCCTGCGGCTCGCTGTCCGTTTCCAAGATGCTGATGGCGCCCAGCGTTTCCACCAGCCGCCGCAAGGACGAAACGACCGCGCTGGCGCTCGACGTCACTCGCAAGGAAGTGATGCAGAAACTGCGCGAGATCGTTACCGAAGTGCGCAACAATGCCGAGGATGTGGGCGAGCGTTTCCCCGAGGAAGCGCGCAAGATCCATTACGGCGAGACCGAAGCCCGCGGCATCATCGGCCAGGCTTCACCCGTCGAGGTGAAGGCGCTGCTGGAGGAGGGCGTCGAGATCGCGCCGCTTCCGGTCCTTCCCGACGATATCAACTGAAAACCGCCTTCGGCGGGGGCCCTCTGCGCTTGGATGTTCAGCATTTCGGGCGCCGGTCCAACCCTTTCTTAACCAAGACCCATGTACAAGCGGAGACTGTTCCTTTCCGCGCGTATGAGTTCGGGTATTGCGTATCATGGCCCTTCTGCAGGCCCCAGCCAAGGACGTTCCGTCGGGTCGCGTGAGCCAGGTCAAGGCACTCGCGGGCAAGGTTTGGACGCGGCTGCGCGAGACAGACCCTGAAAGCCGCGCCGGGCGCATGGCGCTGATCGCCTTTCTCATCCGCATCCTCTCGGCCGGCATCGCCTTCGTCTCGCAGATCATTCTCGCCCGCATCATGGGCGAGCATGAATATGGACTGTTCGTCTTCGTCTGGGTGCTGGTGATCCTGATCGGCAATCTGTCCTGTTTCGGCTTTCATTCGGCGCAGATCCGCTTCCTGCCTCAATTCGAGGCCGAGCGCGATCACGACCGCGCCCGCGGCCTGACAACCGCCTCCCGCATCTTCGCGCTCGTGTCGTCGAGCCTGGTGGCGCTGATCGGTTATGTCGTGCTGACGCTGTTTGCCGATCGGCTGGAGCCCTATTACGTCGCGCCGCTCTTCATCGCTCTGTTCATCCTGCCGATGATTGCGCTCGGCGACACGATGGAGGGTACGGCGCGCGCCAATTCCTGGGCGGTCGTGGCGCTGAGCCCGACCTATCTCATCCGACCGACGCTCATCCTCGTCTTCATGCTGCTGGCGGTCTGGGCGGGAGAGCCGCGCACGGCGGAAACGGCGCTGGTCGCCAGTCTCGTGGCCACCTACGCCACCACGATCGGGCAATTCTTCAACATCAACTGGCGGCTCAATCGCCGCTATGAGCGCGGCGCATCGGTGGTCGAATTCGGCTCTTGGCTGCGGGTGGCGCTGCCGATCTTCTTGATCGAAGGCTTCAGTTTCCTGCTCACCAATTCAGACACCGTGGTCACGGGGCTATTTCTCGACCCCGCCCAGGTCGGCGTCTACTTCGCGGCGTCGAAGACCATCGTTCTCGTGCAGTTCGTGTTCTTTTCGGTGAAAGCGGCGAGCGCGCCCCAGTTTTCCGCCTTGCATGCACGGGGCGCGACGCGCGAACTGGCGGAATTTGCAGGCCGCACCGTCCGCTGGTCCTTTTGGCCGTCGCTCGCCGTCGGGCTGGGCTTGCTGGCGGCGGGCAAATTTCTGCTGTCGATGTTCGGCTCCGGCTTCGTCTCAGGCTATGCCGTCATGGTCATCCTGTTCTTCGGCATCATGACGAAGGCGCTGGTCGGCCCGGGCGAAGTGCTCCTTACGATGTCCGGACATCAGGCATTGTGCGTCAAACTCTATGTCGCGGCGTTGGCCGTCAATATCGGTCTCAACGTCGTGCTTCTGCCGCTGTTCGGCATCGAAGGCGCGGCCTTTGCCGCAGCGGGCGCCATGGCGGCGGAAGCGCTGCTCCTGCATGTGGCCGTGCGGCGGAAACTCGGAATTACCCTCTTCGCATTTGCCCGGCCGATCGCCGGAAACAAGACTTTGGGAGAAGCCTGACCATGGCTCTGACGCCCGCTCAACAGGATGATGGATTGCAAAATTCGCTGCAGCTCGCCGAGGGACGGCTGGCTGGCGACCTCGATCGCCCTCAGGCGCTGATCACGCTGGAGACCGGCAAGCCCGGCCGGACGCTATCGATCTATCACACGCAATCGGGCTATGACCTGCAGAACGAACTCGACTTCCTCTCCAACCGCGCGCTGGAGCCGAATGTCTTTTTCTCCAGCCGGTTCCTCGCCCCGGCGATGCCGCGTCTCGAAGATCGCGAAGTGCGTCTCGCGCTGATCCGCGACGACCACGAGGGACGCAGCCGTCTCCGCTATCTCATGCCGTTTTCGATCGAAAAGCCCGGGTTTGCGCTGGGTGCGCCGATCTTGCGCGTCTGGGCCAACAATTTCGGCCCGCTCGGCACGCCGCTGGTCGATGCCGAAGGCGCGGCCGAGACGCTCGACCATCTGTTGACGGCGCTCGCCGAACCCAGGGCGAAGTTGCCGCAGGTGCTGGTGATCCCGGATGTCCGGGTGCGCGGCCCCTTTACCCAGTTGATGAAGGCCATTGCGATGTCGCGCAACCTGCCGGTCGATGTCGTGGGTCTCAGCGAGCGGCCGATGCTCGAGAGCCTCGAGGATGGCGAAACCTATCTGCGCGCCTCGATCAAGGCGTCGCATCTGCGCGAAATGCGCCGGCAATGGGGGCTGCTGGAACAGTCGGGCGCTGTCAGCTATGCGGTGGCGCGTCAACCGCGCGACATCCGCTTGCGCATGGAGGAGTTCCTGCTGCTCGAAGCGTCTGGCTGGAAGGGCCGCAAGCGCACCGCCATGCTGTCGGACCGGTATCGCGCCGCGATGGCGCGTGAGGCGGTCAACAACCTCGCCGAAGTCGACCAAGCGCGCATCCACACTATCGATCTCGACGGCAAGGCCATCGCCTCGCTGATCGTGCTGATGATGAATGGCGAGGCCTATGCCTGGAAGACCGCTTTCGACGAGGCCTATGCGCGTTTTTCGCCGGGCAAGCTGCTGATGGCGCAGGTCACCGAATGGCATCTCGACGACGCAAACATCATGCGCACCGATTCGCTCGCAGCGCCCGATCATCCGATCATGAGCCGCTTCTGGCGGGAGAGGGAGACGATGGGCACGCTGATCGTCGGGCTGACGCCGCATGCCGACCGCGACGTGCGCCAGGCCGGCTCGCAATTGCATCTCTATCAGAACACCAAGAGCGTGGCGAAGATGATCCGCGAAAAGATTCGCGCCTTTGCCGGCCGCAGCTGATCAGGGCGTCGTCTTGATGTGGCGGCCGAAGTCGGGCGCCGCCGTATCCTGTCCCGCCTCGATGATCGAGCGGCGCACCGCGCGGGTGCGGGTGAAGAGATCGAACAGCTTGTCGCCTTCGCCCCAGCGGATCGCCCGCTGCAGATAAGCGAGATCCTCTGAAAAACGCGCCAGCATTTCGAGAATCGCGTCCTTGTTGTGCAGGCAGACATCGCGCCACATGGTGGGATCGGACGAAGCGAGACGGGTGAAATCGCGAAAACCCGAGGCCGAATATTTGATCACTTCGGATTCGGTGACCGTTTCCAGATCCGCCGCGGTGCCGACGATGTTGTAGGCGATGATATGCGGCAGATGCGACACGATCGCCAGCACCTTGTCGTGATGGACGGGATCCATCTCCTCGACCTTTGACCCCAGCGTTTCCCAGAAGCGCCGCAGCTGCGCGATCGGCTCGGCTTCGGAGCCTTCCACCGGCGTCAGAATGCACCAGCGGCCCTCGAAAAGATCGGCGAAGCCGGCGTCCGGGCCGGAATGTTCGGTGCCGGCGATCGGGTGTCCGGGGATGAAATGCACGCCTTCGGGCACATGCGGCAGCATCTGGCTGATCACCGAAGCCTTGGTCGAGCCGACATCGGTCAGGATCGCGCCCGGTTTCAGAGTCCCGGCGATCTCTTCGGCCACCGCGCCCGAAGCGCCGACCGGAACCGAGACGATAACGAGATCGGCGTCGCGCACGCAATCACGGGCTATTTCGTAGTAGTGCGTGCCCAGATCGAGCGCCTCGGCGCGCGCCAGCGTTTGGCTGCTGCGGGAGGAAATCGCCACCTCGCGCGCCAGGCCTTTGAGCTTGACGGCGCGAGCGATGGAGGAGCCGATCAGGCCGATGCCGATCAGCGCGATCTTGTCGAATTGCATTGTGCTCATGGTCAGAAGACGCGCCCCGAAAGATTTCGCTCACGCCATAGACTGCGCGCCGGCATTTGTCGAGATTGGGGTTGACGCGCCGATGGCGGCGATCGTCCAAATCCATCCGTCCTCCCATCAAGGAGACAGAATGACGGCGACCGGCGGCGCCGGTCGCGAGAATACGCCTTGTTAGACGATGTCGAAGTCCCGGAATGTCAGGTCCATACCCTTGCCGATCTTGGCGAAGAGAATGGCGTCGAATTTGTCTTTGCTGCCATCGGCGTCGAAATACAACTCGCCGTTCCGTTCGTTGTAGATGATCCGATCCGACTTATCCTCGGCGTCGCCCGTGTCGTTGGACTCGAAGCCCGCTTTCGCCAGCCCTCCCAGTTTGCCGATCTTTGCGAACACATCCAGTTCGAGATGAAACTGATCGTCCGCCACGGAAAAATCGCCAATGGTGTCGGCGTTGTTTTTGGCGATTTTGGTGTCGAAGACGAAGATGTCCTCGCCGAGGCCGCCGGTCAGTTTGTCTTTGCCGAGGCCGCCATTCAGGATGTCGTCTCCACCCTTGGCGGACAGGGTGTCGTTCTTGCCCTGGCCCGAGAGAACGTCTTCCTCGTTGGTCCCATTTTTGACATCGGCGGCCTTGGTGCCCTGGAATGTGATTCCCTTGACGTTCTGCACGCTGATGGCCACGGCCTGATCCGCAACGCCTCCATTGCCGTCGTCGGCGCGGATGATCACGTTGTAGGAATTGTTGTTGCCGACATCGGACGGATCTTCGAAGTCGGGCGCTTCCTTGAACGCCAGTTGGACCTTGCCTTTGACGGTCTTGATCTCGAACAAATCGGAGTCGGGGCCACCGACGATCGAATACTGAAGAATCATCGTCGTCGGGATCGGTCGCCACGATGGTCTTGACGGTGGTCTGGTTTTCCTTGAGCTTGACGAGCGTGTTCATTCCGCCTGAAATTACCGGATCGGCATTGCCGCCGACCACCGTGACCGTCATCTCCTGGGTGACGCTTTCGCTGCCGTCATAGGCAGACACTCTGAAATGGTACACGCCGTCGCCGTCGGTGTCCCAAGGCGCGTCGGCTTCCACCGCGGGATCGAGCGTGAGGTAACCATCCCCATCTATCTGGAACGCGAAGAAGTCCTCGAAACTTCCTTCCGACGGATTCACCGTCCACGTAATCTGATCGCCGTCTTCGTCGGTCGCTGCAAGCTGGACAATCCGGTCGTCGCCTTCTCTCACCAGAAACTCATTTTCGCTGGTGATGACCGGAAGGTCGTTCACGTCGTCGACATTGACGGTGAAGGTCTGATCCAGAGACCGGCCGCCGCCGTCTTCGACGCGAATGGTCACATCCAGGGTCGGGGTTGTTTCGTGATTGAAACTGCCGCGGGTGTAAAGCCGCATCCCGCCTGACTCTTCCCGGATCTCGAAAAGATCGGCATTGGGGCCGATCAAACTGTAATTCAGCCCCGCAAACGTGTCGGGGTCTTGCGCAAATATGTAGCCGACTTCAGACCCGGATGGCGCATTTTCCTGGACGTCGTCATTATAGAGGTCGATTATGGTCGGCGCGGCGTCATCGATGTTGTCCACATAGACCGTAAAGGCCGTATCCACCGTGTGATTGGCGGAATCTGTGGTTCGTATGGTGAGGACGTAACTGGAAAGCGTTTCATAATCTGGCGACGCGGTCAGTTTGAGCTGGTTGCCGACAAGGCTGAACGGCAGGTCGTCTCCGTCCACGATCTCGAAGGTGAAGGTCTCGTCCGCATCGGGGTCGTTACCCTCCAGCGTCGCGACCACCGTCCCTGCCGCACTGTTTTCTTCCACTGAAGCGGACGTATCGCCTTTCAGGCCGACGACCGGCTCATTCACATCGGCGACGTCGATCGTGAAGGTCCTGACAAAACTGGTAAGCGCGCTGTCGGTGACCTTGACCGTGATTTCATAGCTGGACTGCGACTCGTGGTCAGGGTCGGAATCGTAACTGTTCCAGTACAGCTTGCCGCCTTCGATCCGGAACGTCCCATCGGCATCGTCGACCAACTCGTAGGTGAATGTGTCCGAGGCATTGTCGTCGATGGCGGCCAGCTCGCCGATGGCGATCGATGGCGCATTGACGACGTTTTCGTCGATCACGTTGTTCGACAGCGAAATATCCGTCGGCGCATGATTCGGCTCCATGATCTGCACACGAAGCATGCCATTGTCATTGTAGGAGACGGCGAGCTTGCCATGCGCCCCGACCGCCAGGCTCAGATTGCCGCCAAAGCCTATTGCTGTTTCAGCGCCCACTTCCGCACCGAAATCGTCGAACTGCTGGAGCTGCAGGTTGCCCATATCCGACCAGGCGATTGCGAACCCGCCCCCGGCGGCAAGCCGACGACGGAGGGTCTGTGCTGACCCAGAGCCTGATTGTCGCCGAGCAGTATGTCGCCTGTTCGCGGAGTCCCATCGGCATTGAAGACCCTGAAATAGCAATCCGTAAAGGGCACGGCATGATTCGGGTCGTCTTCGTTCGATGTCCAGGCGACGACGAAGCCGCCATCTGCGAGTTCGGCGACCGACTGCGCGCCTTCCACGAATTGCGCGCGCGCCTCGGTCTGGTTGACATCGAAAGTATGCAGTACATTGCCGGCCGCATCGACGATTGCGCCCTGGACGCCGTAGCCGGCGCTGTTGTCGCCAGCCGGATCCGCCTCGGTGTCAGTCCATATGACGACCGCGCCGCTGCCCAGAGCGGATACGGATGTGCGCTGGCCGTTGCTGTTGACGCCGGTGGCGGTGTCGATGGTGATGGGTAGTGCCCCGTTGATCGAAATCTGCACCATGTTGCCGGTCACGTCGGTGCCGTGAATGCCGTCACTGCCCATGCTGGCGATGTACTGGCCATTGGCGAGCGTGGCGATGTCGACGGCGAAGGTCGAATAGGTCTTGAACGTCGGCGTCGAATCCGGTGTCAACGGGTTGACCGGCCCCAGTCCCAGTTCGCTCCCCTGTGCAACCACGGCCCTATAGATCATGCCGGTCAAGATCGAATAGGTATTCGGCACGATCACCGAATAGCCGCCATCCGCGTTCATGACCACTTCCGTCGCGCCCGGCAGGTTGTTGTAGTCGCCTCCGCGGTAGATCGAGAAGGTGCTGTAATCGGCGCGCGGATCGAGATCGACCACCTGCCCTTCGGCATTGATGATCTCCACATGGCTATGGAACGACTGGTTGAACGGAAAGTCCCAGTAGCCGTCGATTCGCGACGTGAAGCCGATTGCGAAACCTCCATCGCCGAGAGCAGTGATCGAAGTTTCGCCGAGAAATCCTACTCCGGTGATATTGTCGATCGTGGCTCCGTCCTTGACGAAGGATGCCGGCTGACTGTGGACGCCGACCTCATAGGCGCCGACGCCCGTGTCGCCCGCGGCGCTGACCTCGACATAATAATCGCCGTCCGTGGTCGCCGTGAAGACGAGCCGCGCATCGGAATCGACGCCGCTGTCATCGTCCTGTCCGAGAACGGCGCCGTCGGCGCCGAGCAGCCTGATGTTCGGATCGGACAGTGCCCCGTCGCCCGACGCCGCTCCCTCGGCGGTGATGACATAGGTTTCCCCGGCCTCGAGTTCGATCTTCACCCAATCCCGATCGCCGGCCGTCTCGAGCTCACCATCGAGGTTGCCGAAGGGATCGAGCCGTCCCGTCGTTTCGGAATCGGCCGACAGGGTATCGATCTGAGGCTCCGCATCTTCTTCGAAACTGGTCAGGGTATAGGCCGAAAAACCGCGAAAGCTCGCCATGGCGTTGGCCGCGAAACTCGCGCCATCCGTGCCCACCAGGGTCGAGCCGTCATTGCCGATCAGGCGACCGTTCTGCAGCGAATATGCCGGCCCGATGATCGAGTTGCCGCCGCCGCTGAAATTGATCAGCGTGCCGCCGTCATTGCCGATCAGGCCGGCGCTGTCGTTGCCGATCAGGGAGGCGACGTCGAACTGGTTGAGCGTGCCGCCATCATTGCCGATCAGCGTGCTTCCATCGTTGCCGATGAGGGTTCCACCATCATTGCCGATCAAGGCGCCGCCGTTGCGGAGTATGAATTCGGGGTCAGGCCGTTGAGGCCGTTGATGAAGCCCGTCCCGCTGTTGGTGATCGGCGCCGGTTGATCGAGACTGGTCAGCGTCACCGTGGACTGGCCCGTTGCCGGATCATAATTGCCTTCGACGACGACCGCGGAATTTTCAGGCGATCCATAGCTGAATTCGTAGTCGGTCAGATTGCCGTCCTGGAAGGACTGGACCTTGTGGACGAGAACCGACACCCCATCCACGACGCCGCGATCCAGGGTTTCGGAAAACACCAGGTCGCCATGCGAATATTCGCTGTTTGGTCCGAACGGCTTGGCGGAACCGGGTTCCGCCTGTGCGAATTTGAGCCAGGTAAAGCTGCCATCGCTGCCGAGGCTTCGGTAGGACTCCAGGCTGCCGTCGGCATAGAGGGTGAAGGACACCGCGTCGTCGGCAGGGGGATAACTTCCGGCCGGCGCCGCCGAGCCGTCCGGCTTTACATAAACGATCGTGGTAGGGGTATCCACCCCTGTACTTTCATGACGAGTTCGTTTGAACTGTTCAGATAATAATAGGCAGTGCCCTGCGGAATCGCCACGATTTCTTTCCCCCAAAAGAAGATTTTATTCTTCAGTTCTCTGAATCTTTTGGAGTTATATTGCGATAAGTCGACACGGCGCAATATTCGGTTAATATTATATTCCCGTTGATTGACACCAAATGGTTGAAAACTGGCCTTCGCAGAAAAGGCAAATCGCAGCATTCACATTTAGATTCAATTGCTTGCAGTCGCGTGATTTATTGTTTTATGTGAACGAAATCGCATAAAAAACGTGCAGTCGACTCGATGTTCGACTGTCGAGGCGAGGTAAAATCATGCAATTTTGCTTGCTCTATTCACCGATGCTGTAGCGTAAGTAGAGACTTTAATCCGCTTTACGTGCGGTCGGGATGCCCTGAGGGGCTAAAACCGGCGCGAAAACGCGTCGGGACGCTCGCGCATGCACCGGCAGGCCCTGATAGAGGCGTTTCTGCGCTTCATACAGGATGACGCCGGAGAAAACGGGCAGGAGACGCCGGCCCAGCGGCTCCAGACCCGACAGGAGTCGGAGAATCGCCCGACTTCGATAGGGCGGGAAGAAAAGAGCGCCGGCCGATGCGCCCGGGGTGAAATTCGCCTCGCGCAACAGCGTCACAAGTTGCCCGCCCGAATAGGGTCGGCCAGCTCCGAAAGGCGTATGTTCGAGCCGCGCCCAGACGCCGCGACGATTGGGCGCCACCACCACCAAGCGCCCCCGGGCGCCAGAACCCGCCAGACTTCTTTCAGCATCTCGCGCGGGTTCTCGGCGAATTCCAGCGAATGCACGAGCAGCACCCGGTCGATCGAGGCGTCCGGCAACGGCAGTTCCTCGTCGAACACCAAAGCGGTCGCCGATTTGCCGTCCGACGGCCAGTTCACGGCGCCCTGGCCCGCCGGCATGAAGGCGAAGGCGCGTTCGGCGTCTTTCTTGAAGCGATCCAGATAGGGCGGGGCGTAACCGAGACCGAGCAGGCGTTCGTCCGGCAGCCTTGGCCAGAGCGCCTGGAGGCTCGCGGTGATCGATGCCTCCGCCAGCCGGCCGAGCGGCGAGTGATAGAATTGCCGGAGATCCACGATGTCGGTGTTCATGGCGCAAATGTAACGAGGGTGGGTTGGACTTCAAGCCTGGATCGCCTAAATCTTGCCCATCGGAATAGAGGAGAGACCCATGGCGACGCTCGAGATCGACCTGTTTACCGCCCGCAGCGACAATTTCGGCGTTTTGCTGCATGATCCCGAAACCGGCCGCACGGCGTCGATCGATGCGCCCGAACAAGCCCCGATTCTGGCGGCGCTCGAACGGCGCGGCTGGACGCTGACCGACATATTCACCACCCATCATCATCAGGATCACGTCGAGGCCAACATGGCGCTCAAGGACCGGTTCGGTGTGACGATCGTCGGCCCCGGCAGCGAAGCCGATCGGATCCCCGGCATCGACACGTCGGTCGGCGACGGCGACAGTTTCGATTTCGCCGGCCATCGGGTGGAGGTGATCGAGACGCCGGGCCATACCGCCGGCCATATCTGCTTCTACCTGCCCGAGGACAAGTTGCTGTTTTCGGCCGATACGCTGTTCGCGCTCGGCTGCGGGCGATTGTTCGAGCGGCCGGCCGAGGTGATGTGGCCGTCGCTTCTGAAACTGCGGGCGCTGCCCGCCGACACCACCGTCTATTTCGGCCATGAATACACGCTCTCCAATGCGCGCTTCGCCGTGACGATCGATCCGGACAATGCGGCGCTGACGGCGCGGGCGCAGGCGATCGAGACGCTGCGCGCCAAGGGCCGGCCGACCGCGCCGACTTTGCTCGCCGACGAAATCGCCACCAACCCGTTTCTCCGCGCCGACGATCCGGCCATCCGCGCCCATCTGGGTATGGAGGCGGCGGAAGATTGGCAGGTCTTCGCCGAAATCCGCGCCCGCAAGGACCGCTTCTGACCATGCGTCTGCTGACCAGCGAGACCGAGATCACCGAAGCCGTGGCCGACCTCGTCGCGCTCGACCCGCGCTTCGCGCCGGTGGCGGCGCGGGCTGGCGCCATCCCGCTTCGCTTTCGGCCGGCGGGTTACGCGGCGCTCGCCTCGGTCATCGTTTCGCAGATGGTGTCGCGCGCTTCCGCCGAGGCGATCTGGGCGCGGCTTGAAACTGCGTGCGGCGTGGTGGAGCCTGAGCGTTTGTCGTCGCTCGCCGAAGCCGATCTCAGGGCTGTCGGTCTTTCAGGCGCAAAGATCGTCGCTCTTCGGGCGGTGGCGGAGGCCTGCGGCGCCGGTCTCGATCTGAAGGCCATTGCAGGTCTCCCGACCGACGAGGCGATCGGGGCGCTGACCGCCATTCGCGGCGTGGGGCCTTGGACGGCCGAAGTCTTTCTGTTGTTTTCAGGCGGTCATGCCGACATTTTCCCGGCGGGCGACGTGGCGTTGCAGACGGCGGCGGCGCGCGCGTTCGGTCTCACGGAAACGCCGCAACACCGGCAGTTGCGGCGGATGGCGGAGGACTGGCGGCCTTTGCGCTCTGCGGCGGCGCGACTTCTCTGGGCGTTTTATGCGGCAGAGCGACGCGGCGCGGGCATGCTGGCGGGTTGACCAGCGCTTTCTTAAAAAACCGTTTCTTTTCAGGCTTCACAATCCTGTTGCAATGCGCCTAGTATGAAGGGGCAGGGAATTCGAATCGGTCAGGGAGTGCATCTTGACGATTGCAGTATCACCCCAGTCGCTTCCGGCGTTGGTCCTTAATGCGGACTATCGGCCCTTGAGTTATTACCCCTTGTCGCTATGGTCCTGGCAGGACGCGATCAAGGCCGTTTTTCTCGACCGCGTGAACATCATCGCCGAATATGAGCATTCGGTGTCCTCGCCCAGCTATTCGATGAAGCTGCCGAGCGTCGTCTGCCTCAAATCCTATGTTCAGCCGTCGCGCTATCCCGCCTTCACGCGCTTCAATGTCTTCCTGCGCGACAAGTTCGAATGCCAGTATTGCGGATCGGACGACGATCTGACCTTCGACCATGTGACGCCACGGGCGCGGGGCGGCCAGACGACCTGGGAAAACGTCGTCACGGCCTGCGCGCCCTGCAATCTGCGCAAAGGCTCGAAACTGCCGCGCCAGGCCGGCATGTTCCCGATGCAGAAGCCTTACCGGCCGACGGTGCAGGACCTGCACAACAATGGCCGGCTGTTTCCGCCCAACTATCTGCATGAAAGCTGGCTCGATTATCTCTACTGGGACACCGAATTGCAGCCGCCGTGACAAAGGCCCTTCGGGGCTTTTTTCATGCCTTGCGCAGCAATCCCCGGATGCCGATCGCCGCGAGGACCAGGCTCGCAATCACGTTCCAGCCCGCGAAAGACAGGCCGAGCACCCGCAGCGTTGCGTCCGTGCAGGACGGGCCGTGCTGTTTGTTGATGTCGTCGAGCAGGCTGCCGGCATTCTGAGACACCGCGTTGACCGAGGTCGAGCAGCTGGCCGGACCCTCCCAGAAACGCCATTCGACGCCGGCGTGATAGACGCCGAGGCCGGCGCCGATCAGCATAGTGAGCACGATCAGCGCGATCAGCACTTTTGCGACCATCGGGGGCAGGCGCAGCCAAGCGGCGGCAATTGCGAGCACGCCGAGCGGCACGCCGATATAATAGGGATCGCGCTGCAACAGGCAGAGCGCGCAGGGCACATAGCCGCCGATATGCTCGAAGCCGAGCGCGCTTGCGATCACCACGGCCATGCCGAGCGTGAGGAGGAGGGCGACGCCCAGATTGGGTCGGTCCGCGATCATGGCAGCCTCAATGTTTCAGCGCGAGATAGAGGAAATAAGCGAGGATCAGCGCCACGGCCGCCGACCCCGCCAACATGTTGAGCCTGCGCTCGATGAAGTCGCGGATCGGGCTGCCATAGCGAGAGAACAGCCAGGCGAGCAGCATGAACTTGCCGCCGCGCGCCACCACCGCCGCTAAAAAGAACACCAGCAGATTGACCTGCAACACGCCCGACAGAATGGTGACGACCTTGAGCGGCGGCAGATGCGCCACCCCGGAGGTCACCAGGAACAGCATCACCAGATCGAGCGACACCGCCGATTTCAGCGTCTCGAAATCGTCGAGCTTGCCATAGAATTCCAGAACCGGCTTGGCGATGGCCTCGAAGGCGTAATAGCCGATCATCCAGCCGGCGACGCCGCCCAGAATCGAGCCGAGCGCCGCGATCAGCCCGTAGCGCCAGACCTTGCGCGGATTGGCGATCGCCATGGGCAGGAACAGCACTTCGGCCGGCACCAGGAAGATCGAGCTTTCGACGAAGGAGATCACGAAGAGCCAGAGTTCGGCTGAAGGACGTTCGGCGAGCCGCATGGTCCAGTCGTAAAGTCGTCTCAGCATTCTCGGCCCCGTTCAAATACGCGCAACGTCTTTAGGCCCGCCGCCGGAAATTTGCAAATTTCCTTCGCGCGCGGTGCGCACACTTCGTCGTGAAAACATCGCGCGGCGGGATGGGCGAAATCACCGCCGAATGTTCAAAAACCGGTTGACCACGGCCTTCGCCTTCGTATAGTCCCGCGCAGTCTTCCAGTGATTTTCCTCACTGACTTGCCCCATTGGCGGAATTGGTAGACGCGCTCGACTCAAAATCGAGTTCCGAAAGGAGTGCTGGTTCGAGTCCGGCATGGGGCACCACCTTCCCAGAAACACTGCTTTTTGCCGCGCCAGATTATGCGGATGCCTCCGCCCGCGCCTCGCGTCCCAACAGCGCGATCAGCCCGCCGCCGATGATCAGCAGCGCGCCCACGAGCGTGGTCAGATAGGGGATCTCGCCGAAAAACAGGAAGCCCCAGAGCGGGGCCCAGAGCATGCCGGTATATTCGAAAGAGCCGACGATGCTGGCCTTGGCGACGCGGTAGGCCTGGGTGAGCAGCGTGACGCCTATCGCCGCGATGACGCCGCAGGAGGCGATGGCGAGAAAATCGGCGAGCGTCGGCCAGGACCAGGAGCGCACGAGAAAATCGAGCGAGGGATGGCCGAGTTCTTCGACGCCGATCAGATGGGTGATCGCCGCGATGATCAACGCGCCGATCAGATAGACGCCGTTCTGGTAGCTCGCCATCACCGAAGCGGTTTCCTTGTCGCCGAGGCGTCGCGCCATCAGCATGGACAGCGCATAGGTGGCGGCCGAGAACAGCGACAGAAGCGCCGCCGGCTCGAAGACGCCCAAGCCGGGCCGGAGCATGACCACCACGCCGGCGAAACCGATCAGCGCCGCGGCGATCTTGCGCGGCGTGATGATCTCTCCCAGAAGGGGCGCCGCGAGCGCCAGCATGAACAGTGGCACGGTAAAATAGAGCGCCACGGCGTCCGCCAGCGGCAGAGCCGGAAAGGCCATATAATAGCTCGTATAAGCGAGCAGCATGATGGCGGAGCGCGCCGCCAGCGACCGCGCATTGGGCGAGAACAGCGGCTTGAGGCTGCGATGCTCCCACCACACGAAAGCGAGCAGGATCGGCGCCGAGATCAGGCAGCGGATCGACACGACCTCGGTCAGAGCGTAAGCGCTGGACACGGATTTGATCACCGCATCCTGCAGCGAGAAGACGAACACGCCAAGGCACAGCATGGCGACCCCGAAGGCGGTTCTGTTCTGCGTCATCTGATCTCCATGCTCCCCGAGCCCCAAGACTAGCGTGACGGACACCCGGGGGATGCCGCATTCACGACGGGAAACGCCGCAGGAGATGCGGCGCGGATCAACCAAGTCGACGGATGAGCTCCATGGCGGCGGCTGGATTGCTGACCTTGTGGCCGCTGATCACAAACAGGTACACGTCGCGCGGAACGGGTTTTGCCGGCTCGAGGGAAAACGAACGCAGATCCGCCGGCGTTCCGCCGGCCGCCCAGCTCGTCGCCCGGTCGGCCCAGGTGTCCAATTCGGCGTTGGAATAGCCGTTCGGTTCGTCTTCCTTCGTCCCCATGATGCGGGCATAGACGAAAGGCGCGGTCGGATCGGCAATCTGGGGAAATTCCGAGTCGCCCGCCGTGATGATCGCGACGCCATAGCTCTGCGCAAGCGCGACGAAATCGGGGTTGGCAAAGCTCTCGTGCCGCACTTCCACGGCGTGGCGCAGGGTCACGCCCTCGGCGGTTTTCGGCAGAAGCTTCAGGAAGGCCTCGAAATCATCGGGATCGAACTTCTTGGTCGCCATGAACTGCCAGTTGATCGGCCCCAGCTTCTGCTTCAGCTCCAGCATGCCCCCTCGGATGAATTTTTCGATGCTGCCGCCGGCTTCGGCCAGAACCTTGCGGTTCGTCGCAAAGCGCGGCGCCTTGAGCGCGAAGACGAAATCATCGGACGTCTCCTCGCGCCACTTGATGAAGCTGTCGGGCTTGATGGAGCCGTAATAGGTGCCGTTCACCTCGATGGCGGTGAGCTTCGAGGCCGCATATTCGAGTTCGCGCTTCTGGGTCAGCCCATTGGGATAAAACGGGCCGCGCCAGGGCTCGAATGTCCAGCCGCCGATGCCGATGCGGATCTTGCCTGACGCGCTCATGTTCATCTCCTCTGTCTCGATTCGGAAGACTGCCTCCGGCCGCAGGCGCGGTCAAAGCCTTCTATTTCCACGCAGTGCGAAACATGCTATTGCAGCGCACCAAAACGCGGGGTTTGTTGCATGTTCCTGCCAGATTGCGGCGGCTATGACGAGCTGATGGCTCGTTTCCGCTGGGAAATTCCCGAAAAATTCAATATGGGCCGCGCGGTCGCCGATTTCTGGGCGGCGCGCGAACCCGAAAGGCTGGCGCTCGAACATTACGAGCTCGACGGCCGGCATCGTCGTATGAGTTACGGCGAGCTCGCCGATCTCTCGGACCGCTTCGCCGCGTCTCTCGTCCGGCTCGGCGTAGAGCCCGGCGATCGCGTTGCGATCCTCCTGCCGCAGTGTTTCGAAACCGTCATCGCCCATCTCGGTATTTATAAAATGGGCGGGGTGGCGTTGCCGCTCGCGCTGTTGTTCGGCGCCGATGCGCTGGATTTCAGGCTGAAGGATTCGGGCGCCGCGGCCATCGTCACAAACGCCTATGGTTACGGCAAGATCGAACCCTTGCTGGTTGGTCTGCCGTCGCTTCGTCATGTCGTAACGACCGAGTCTGTTGGCGGTTCGTCTCCGGCGTTTCGGGCGCTGATGGACGCTGATGCGGGCGATTTCGTCGCCCTCGACACTAGCAATGACGATCCGGCGCTGATGATCTATACCTCCGGCACCAAGGGGCCGCCCAAGGGCGCCTTGCATGCTCATCGGGTGCTGGCAGGCCATGTGCCCGGCGTGCAGGCGGCGCAGGAGATGATGCCGCAGCCGGGCGACAAATTCTGGACCCCCTCCGATTGGGCCTGGGCGGGCGGGCTGCTCAACTGCCTGCTGCCGGGGCTGATGCTCGGCGTGCCCGTGGTCTCCTCTCCCGCGCAGAAATTCGATCCGGATCTCGCTTTTCGCATCATGGCCGATCTCGGCGTCACCAACGCCTTCATTCCACCGACCGCGCTCCGGTTGATGGCGGCGATCGACAGGCCGCTCGAGCGCTATGCGCTGAAGTTGCGCGCCATAGGCTCGGCGGGGGAAACACTGGGCCGCGAAACCTATGACTGGGCCAAGCGCGCGCTCGGTCTCACCGTCAACGAATTCTACGGCCAGACCGAATGCAATATCGTGCTGGGCTCGATCGTCGGCTTCGGCGTCAGCCGCGCCGGGGCGATCGGCAAGACCATGCCGGGCCATACGGTCGCCGTGATCGACGAAGTCGGTCGCGTGCTGCCCTCGGGAAAAGCGGGGCAGATCGCGGTCAGGCGGCCCGATCCGGTGATGTTCCTCGGCTATTGGAACAATCCGGAGGCGACGGAGAAGAAATTTATCGGCGACTGGATGCTCACCGGCGACCAGGGCGTGATGGACGCCGAGGGCTATGTCGATTTCTTCGGTCGCGACGACGACGTCATTACGTCTTCGGGCTATCGCATCGGCCCGGCCGAGATCGAGGACTGCCTGATTTCGCATCCCGCCGTGAGGCTCGCGGCGGCGGTGGGCAAGCCCGATTCTCTGCGCACCGAAATCGTCAAGGCCTATGTGGTGCTCGTCGACGGCGTGATCGGCGACGAGGCGCTGAAGCAGGACATTTCCGACTGGGTTCGCCATCGCCTGTCGATGCATGAATATCCGCGCGAGGTCGACTTCATCGACGCGCTGCCGCTGACCACCACCGGCAAGGTGATCCGGCGCGAATTGCGCGACCGCGCCGCGCGCGAAGCGGCGGGCGATATCAGACGCCGCAACAGCGCGTGACGCTTACAGGGGCGGAATGCGGCCGAGCGGGATCATGCTGAGCGAAATGCGGCCGCGATCGATGCGCAGCGTCACCTTCACGTCCTCATCGCCCTTGGCGAGCCCCTTCAGAAGAGCGGCGACGGCGGAGATGGAGTCGCCGGCGTCGGAGAAGAGCGCGCTCAACTGCGTTTTCCAACCGTCGATATCATCGAGCTTGACGCGGAATTTTCCGTTCAGATAGCCGTCTTCGTCGATGTCGAAATCGCCGGAAAGCTCGCCGAACAGGCCGGCGCCGGTCTCGATCTTGAAGCTGGTGATCGTGCCGCTCGACGCCCTCAGCCGGAGCGGCTTGCCGGCCAGCACATCCGCCTGGTCGTCGAACCGCATTTCGAGACTCGTCGAAATCTCAGGCAGCAGGACCTCGCCGGTTTCGGACGACATGGTCAGCTTGCGGGCGAGAAAAGCGAGTTCGAGATTGCGATCGACGCGGCGCAGATGCGCCTGTCCCTCCTCGGCGCCGACATCGAGATCGACGGGCGATTGCGCCAGGCGAAGCCCGCTTCTGATGTCGGTTCCGGTCAGTGAAAGCGAGGAGAGGCCATTAAGGCCGGCGCTGACGCCGGCGCGCAGCATCTTCCAGGTCGCCTGTGCTGCCGATCCATCCGGACCGGTCACTGCGCCGGGGCTGTCGACTTCGGCGACGGCGCTTGTCGGCGCATAAATGCGGGCGGCCACGCGGGCAGCGCCGGCGCTGGCCGACAGACCGCTCTTGGTGGTCAGGGCCGACCGTGCGCAGGTCGCGCCGATGAGAAAGGGAAAGCCTTCGACTTTGGGAGCCTCGCAGATCAACTCGGACAGCCCCAAACTGGCGGGATTGGCGACCCTCGTGTCGAGCTCGGCTTCGATTTTGCTTGCAACAAAGAACCAGCCAGCCGAATAAAGGATGACGACCAGCACTACCGCGATGCCGAGCCGCCTTATTTTGCGGGAGGCGGATGAGGGCGCGCTGGTCTTGTCTTGCATGAAATGTCTCTCGGATCAGTCTGTCGCGAATGTCTATCAAGCCCTTGCCTGCCGATATGGACGAATTTTGGGTGTTTGGCTACGGCTCGCTGATGTGGAATCCGGGCTTCGACCATGAGGAGCGGCGGCTTGCGGTGATCCGCGGTTATCACCGCGCCCTCTGCATCCATTCCTGGGTCCATCGCGGCACCGAGGAAAAACCGGGACTGGTGCTGGGGCTGGATCGCGGCGGCGCCTGCAAGGGCGCGGCTTTCCGGGTGCGCGCCGATCGCCGCGACGAGGTGCTGGCCTATCTTCGCGCTCGCGAGCTCGTCACCAATGTCTATCTGGAGCGCGTCGCGCCCGTGACGCTCGACTGCGGCGCCAGGCGACTGGCGGTGACCTATGTGGTGGATCGACGCCATCGCCAATATGCGGCGGGGTTGAGCGTCGAGCGGGCCGCCGAGATCGTGGCGACGGCGCGGGGCCGATCCGGACCCAATGCGGACTATGTTCTCAACACGCTCGCGCATCTGCGCGAGCTCGGCATTCGCGACAATTGGATGGAGGCGGTGGCGAAGGGGTTGAGCGGCGATCAGCCCGCCGCCTGAGCGTCCTTGATCGCCTTCAGCCGCGAGCGGGTGATCGCCGAGAGCCTGAGATGCGGATTGGCTTCGACGGTCTCCACCAGAAGACGATCGCTTTCGGCTTCCATTTCGGTGACCAGATGCTGGAAGAAGGCCTGCGACGGCATGCCCGGCTCGATCGGCTTCATAATGCGGATCTTGATATGGCCGGGCTGGCGCAGAAAGCCGTGGCGCGGCCAGAAAAGCCCGGCATGGGCGATCATCGGGACTACCGGAACCTGCAGATCGCTATAGAGACGGGCGACGCCGTATTTGTAGTCCGGCTCCGCGCCCGGCGCCTTGCGGGTGCCTTCGGGATAGATGATCAGCTGCCTTTTCTTCGCCAGCTCCTCGCGGGCGCGGGCGATCATGTTGGGGATGGCCCGGCTCTTGTCGGAGCGCTTGATCGGGATCATGTCCTGCTTGGCGGCGTACCAGCCGAACAAGGGTATCCAGAGCAGTTCCCGCTTCAGGATGTAGACCGGGTCGTCCACCATCGGGACGATGGCGATCACGTCCCAGAAGGATTGATGCTTCGCCGCGATGATGCAGCCGCCCTCGGGAATGTTTTCGCGACCTTCGATCTCATAGGTCAAGGGAATGATGGTCTTTGCGAGCCAGAGATTGAGCCGCGCCCAGTTCTTCGGGATGATGTAGGCGGTCTTGCGCGGGAGGAAGAAATAGATTGGCGAAAAATGATCATCTGAACGATGAAGCTCACATAGAAGGCGAGCTGAAACAGGGCCGAACGCAGATAGATCATGGAGATGTCCCGAACATCGAATTGCGTTTTCCTTAGCCGAAGCGGGTCGGGATGCAAAGTGGCATCTGGTCAGAGGACGATGCCTGTATAGTCGCGGCTGACCACCAGAAGATATTTGACATATTCCGAAGCCAGCGTTCGCAGCATCAGCGGATTGGCGGCGATGTCGGATAGCGTCAGCCGCTTTTCCACCGGATAGGGCATGAATTCGGTGTCATGGTCGAGGCGGCGAATTTCCGCCAGGCTACGCGGCATGTGGTAATTGTTGGTGACGAGGATCACCGTTTTGTACCGATGGGCGCGGATCCATTGCACGGTTTCCGAGGCATTGCCCTCGGTGTTGCGCGCGTCGTAACCGATATCGACGCAGCACTGGAATATCTCTTCGCGACTGTTGGTGAACGAGCGGATATGGCGCACCGACGTCGCCGGATTCACGCCCGAGATCAACAGCCGCCTGCCTGCCCCTTGCGCGAGAAGCTGCACCGCCTGGTCGATCCGCTGATAGCCGCCGGTGAGCGCGACGATGGCGTCCGCCTTGGGATTGTCGATCGGCGCGAGTGCCGCGACCTGAGCATAAAACACCAGAAAACCGACGCCGAAGGCGGCGATGGAGGCAAGCACGAAGAAACCGACGGTTCTCAGAAACAGGCGTACGGCGAAAGAGGCCAGACCGCGCGCGGGCGGCTGGCCGAGGGCGTCCTGCTCTCGCTCGGCGTCATGAGTCATCGGCCAAGAGGAATAGCCAAAGTTTGCGGCTCAAAATAGGCATTTCAGGTTGTATTGATCATTCCTGATATATATCGAGGCGACCAGGGTCGGAGCGCACATGGTCGATCTCGTCGATCGTTTTCATGACGGTAAAGCGCGCCGTCAGCGTCGTCAGCGCTGCGATGACCAGCATGGTGATGAAAATGCCGCCATAGCCGGTCCAGTCGATGGTGAAGGCGCCGAACAATGCGGTCGCCTGATCGCTCTCCGGCGTGGCGATGCTGCTCGACTGCCACCATCCGGCGGCGGCGAAAGAACCGGCGGCCAGAAAGGCGCCGGCCAGCGATCCTTTCAGCGAAATCAACAGGAAGTGCTTTTGGAATTCCTGCGCCACGAAGCTCGATTCCGCGCCGACGAAATGCAGCACCTCGACGATGTGCCTGTTGCCGGCCAGTGCGCCGCGCGTGGCGAAGATCACGGTCAGCACCATGGCGAAGAACACCAGGCCAAGTACGGCGGAACCGATCACCACCGTCGTTCGGGCCATGGACACCAGCCGATCGACCCAGGTGCGATGGTCGTCGAGATAGGCCTGCGGGATCTTCTTCTGCAGCGCGTCGCGCATCGCGGCGAAATCGGGCGGATTGCGTTCGTCGATGGTGATCACCACAAGCCGCGGCACCGGCAATTCGTCGATATCCAGGCCCGCGCCGAGCCAGGGTTCGAGAAGCCGCGAGGTGGCGGCCTTGTCGAGGACAGTGCCGGTCTTCGTGCCGACGAAGGACAAAGCGAGATCGCGCGCCTCGGCGAGCGCCTTTTCCATATCGAGCGCGTCGTCCGGCTTGATCTGAATGGTGATCTCGCGGGAGATCTGGCTCGCCCAGGAATCGGCGGTGGCGCGGATCATGCCGACCGCGCCGATCGTCAGGCAGGCCAGGAACGACATGATGACGATGACCGCCAGCAGCGCCTTGCTCTGGACGCTTCGTTGCGGAACGATCGCCGCCATCGGGCGAAGCGCGATTTCGCGACGAGGTTTCTGGGCTGTGTCATTCATAGAGATCGAGCCGCCCGGAGGTCAAAATCATGCGGCGCGCTTCGACCTGGTCCATCAGCGCGAGATCGTGCGTGGCGATCACGACGGCCGTGCCGACACGGTTGAGCTCCATGAACAGTTTGAGGATGCGCTTGGCCATGGGCGGATCGACATTGCCGGTCGGTTCGTCGGCGAGCAGCAGTTCCGGCTGGTCGATCAAGGCGCGGGCGATGGCCGCGCGCTGCTTTTCCCCACCCGAGAGAACCGGCGGCAGGACGTTGATGCGGTCGCCCAGCCCCACCCACTTCAGCAATTCGACCACGTCGGAACGGTAGCTCGCTTCATCCTTGCCGCGCACGCGCAGCGGCAGCGCCACATTCTCATAGGTGGTGAGATGGTCGAGCAGCCGGAAATCCTGAAACACGATGCCGATGCGCCGACGCAAGAGCGGCAGCTCGTTTTGCGGGATGGTCGAAGCCTCGCGCCCGAAGACGCGGATCAGTCCGCGCGTCGGCTTGAGCGACATGAACAGCAGCCTGAGCAGGCTGGTCTTGCCGGCCCCGGACGGGCCGGTCAGAAATTGAAATGATCGTTTGGGAATATCGAAGGTGAGATCCTTGAGGATCTCCGGCCCCATACCATAGCGCAGGCCAACATTTTCGAAATGAATCAACGTTTTGTCCAGTTGGTCCGAGGAGAAGGGCTCGCGCGCCGTTAGCGAAGCATTAACCACGGCAGTTTACTTCTCATAAAGGTGAAGTTCAATGCCGGCGACGCGTCGGCGGGCAAACCGATGGGGAAGGCCATGCAGGCGAACAACAACAAAGCCTGGCGAACCGTCGCCGATATCGACGTGCTGCCGCCCGATCGCGCTTCCAGGCCGAATAAACCCGCAAACGGCGGACGGCCCGATGTCGAGGATGCGGTGTTCGAGGTCCTGGGCGGTCCGTCCCGCGCCCGCAGCAACGACAACAGGCCGCGAAGCTCCGGACATGCGAATCTCGCGCCTTTCGCGCCCATGCTGGCGGCTGCGGCGCGGCTGGGCGGCGCGACGGCAGCCTCTCTGGAACGCAGGCTGCTTCGGCTTTCGCCACAAGCGTTCACGTGCCTTCTGTCGGCGGCGGCGATCGCGATGTTCTGGATGCTCGGCGGTTTCGGCGCGCTGGGCAGCCAGACGACCGATCTGCGCGCGGGCCCCTATCTCGTCTCAATCTCCGGATCGCCACCCGCGATCTCGACGGCATGCGGGTGGCGGAGGTCGAAGGCGAACTCGTCAATGACGGGGCGACGGTGCTTGTCGCGCCGGTGCTGGAATTGGTCGGCGGTCCCAACCGAACGCGGCTCGGCAGGATCGGCATCGACGCCGACCGGATCGCGCCGTCCATCCGTTTTCCGTTTTCCGGGCGGTTCCAGATCGCCGGCGCAAAGGCCGAGGATCTGACGATTCTGATCGCCCTGCGTTGAACCGGAATGCGGGGTCGTGGTAACGGACCCTATTGGAACCACAATCGGAGCTTCACCATGCATGTCATTCGCGGCAAGACGATCGAGCCGCTCTTCACCGCGGAGATGATCGCCGAGCGCAACACGGCGCTCGCGCAACAGATCGCCGCCGGTCCCACCAAGGATCTGCTGGTGATTTCGGTGCTGAAAGGCTCCTTCATCTTCGCCGCCGATCTGATCCGCGCGCTGCATACGGCCGGGCTTGCGCCCGAGGTGGAATTCATCACGCTGTCGAGCTACGGCGCCGGCACAGTGTCGCAGGGGGTCCGGATCATCAAGGACATCGACAGCGACGTGAAGGATCGCGACATCCTGCTGATCGACGACATTCTCGAATCCGGCCGCACGCTCACCTTCGCCAAGGAACTGATGTATGAGCGTGGCGCGCGCACCGTGACCATCGCCGTGCTGCTCGACAAGCATGACAAGCGTCAGACGGCGCTGGAAGCGGATTATGTCGGCTTTTCCTGCCCCGATCATTTCGTCGTCGGCTATGGCATGGACGTCGCCTACGCTTTCCGCGAACTGCCGTTCGTCGGCGTCGTCACCGGCGAAGCGTGACGGCTGCCGCTCGAAAAGGATCGTCTGCGACGTAAACCTTTGGGCAAGCATAAGCGGGATTAGCGGGCGCCGACGGCGCCCGCGTTTACCTTTCCCAAAGGGCCGATGGTGTTCACTGGCCCTCGCGTTAAAACGAGGTAAACATCATGGCCCGCATTCTCATTACCGAAGACGAAGATTCACTCCGCCGTTTCGTGGCGCGGGCGCTTCGGCTGGATGGTCATGAGACCGTCGAGGCCGCCGACGGCGCCGAGGGGCTGGAAGCCCTGGGAGAAGGTCCTTTCGACCTGCTTCTGTCGGATATCCGCATGCCGGTGATGGACGGCATCGAACTGGCCCACAAGGCGTCGGCCAATCATCCCGATCTCAAGATCCTGTTGATGACCGGTTATGCCGAACAGCGCGAACGCGCCGACGACCTGATGGAAAAGATCGTCGACGTCGTCTCCAAGCCCTTTTCGCTGCCCGATATCCGCACCGCGGTCGCGCGCGCGCTCACCAGCCAGAAAGCGGCCTGAGCGCACCATTCGTCGGCGCTCGAGCGAGGCTGGAGCTTCAATCCAGGCGCAACCTCATTTGAGATCGAGCAGCCTTTCCAGATAATCACGTTCGATGATGCTCGCAGGTCCGTCGCCGAGACGCTTGCGGATTTCTTCGAGGATTTCGCGGGCGCGCTGGATGTCGATCTGGTCGGGCACCTTGACCTGCTCGTCGATGTCGCCGCCCATCTGGCCGGGTCGACGGCCAAGGGGATCGGCGCCGTCGGCCTGCTGGCCCGGCATGCCCATGCCCTGTCCCTGTCCTTCGCCGGCCTGCTGCAACTGCTGCATCATTTCACCCGCGCCCTTGCGCAACGCTTCGAGGGCGCGTCCCTGCGCGTCGGCGGAGCGTTGGCCCTGCGATTTGCCGAGCGCATCGGATGATTCGCCCATTTCCTTACCGGCTTCGCCGAACCCCGGCATCGGTTTCATGCCGAGTTCGGAGAGCTTCTTCTCCATGCCCTTCAGATCTTTCTGCAGCTGCGCCTGACGCTCCTTGAGAGCCTTCAATGCCTCGCGCAGCTGATCGGCCGTCATCTTGTCTTCCGGCGACGGCTCCTTGCCGTTCGGATCTCCGGCCTGCGGCTGTTCCTCCTCACCCGGCGGCGTCATGTCCTGGAAAGGATCTTCGTTGTTCAAACCCTGTTCGTCGCGCGGATCGCCGCGCTGCATGCGGTCGCGAAGCGTCTGTTCGAGCCGATGGGTTTCCTCCATCAGCTTCTGTTGTTTCTGCATCAGCTCGCCCAGCCGGTCGATCTGGTCGCGCATCGGATTGTCGCCCGGCTGGCGCTGGTTCTGCGGCCGCGCCGTCTGCAGGTTGTTCATCATGCGCTGCATTTCCGACAGCAGCTTCTGCGCCTCTTCGCGCGAGCCGGAGCGGGCGAGATTTTCGAGCTGGTTGAGCATCTTGTCGATGTCCTGCGCCCGCATCATCTTCTGCGGCTGGCTGGCCATCTGGTTGTTTTCAGGATTGCCCATGCGCTTGGCGAGTTCGCTGAGATAGGTCTTCATCGCCTCGCGCAATTCCTTCATCAACGCTTCGATCTCCTTGTCGGAGGCGTTGCGCGACAGGGCTTCCGACAGTTTCTGCTGGGCGTCGCGAAGACGCTTTTCGGCATTGGAGAGATCGCCGTCCTCGATATAGCGGGCGACGTCCCAGAAATAGCCCGACGTTTCCTCGAGCGCCGGCACGGTGTCGGCGAGGCGCAGCCGGTTGCGGGTCGATTCGAGCATCAGGTAATGCGAGAGATTCGGGATCGTCTCGTCGGCGCGGAAGCCGGCGATCTCCGAGAGTTGCAGCGCTTTGGGAACTTTGTTGACGTCGAGCGCGAAGACCTGTCGCTGTTCGGCGATCGAACCGGCGAGCGCCTGTGTGAAGATGCGCTGCGGCATCAGGATCGTCTTGGTCTCGCTGCGGGCTTCATGTCCGGCGGCGTCGCGGGCGACCAGCGTCACCGCCACTTTCTTGCCGGAGAGCGGATGTTCGGTCAAATCCCTGCTCGCGGTGGCCTTCACCGACTTGGCGTTGCCGGGCACGTCGAGCCGAAACACGGGCAATTCGAACAGGGCGATCGCCTTGGGGTCTTGATCGACAGGCTTGATTTCGGCCCGCGCCTCGGTGATCCCGTAGTCGTCCCCCGCCGCGAAGGCGATTTCCAACGCGCCATTGACGGCGCGATCCGGCTCCTTGTCGAAGCGAATTGTCGGGGCCTCATCAGGCGTGAGCTTGAAGGCGAAATTGATCGCGCCCAGCGCAAAGGAGCCGTCACGGGCGAGCTTGACGGTGTAACTCGCGCTTTCGGGCGCGGTTGCGACAGGCTTCGCAGCATCCTTCTCGGCAGTCGGCTTGTCCGGCGTCAACAGCACGTCCTTGTCGGAGCCGGCGGGCGTGAAGCTCGCCTGCTCTCCGGCGGCAGGACCGCTGACGCGGACCGTCAGCACCGAGAATTGCGGCGCGACCACAGGGGCGTCGGCGTCTGGAGCAGGGGGTTCGCACCGCGTTGCGCGGTGAGATAGATCGGCGCCGCGCCCGTGTAAGCCGGCGGCGTCAGCCAGGCGTCGATACGGCTGGAAGCCGCGATATCCTCGGGTGAGGAAAGGTGAAGGCGTCGGAGACGCGGCCGCCGAAATTGGACAGCGAAAAGCTCCAGGCCACCACGAGCCCGAGCACGGCGAGGGCGCGCAGCGCATAGGGATCGCGCCGTGCGATATCCGGCGCCGGACCGCCGCTGTCGATCGCGCCGATCCTGCGCGCCATACGTTCCTGGTGGGCTTTCCACAGGGCGAGGGCGAAGGGATCGGATGTCGCGGGCGCTTCGTTCTGGACGCGGATCGCCTGATGGCGGAGGCCGCTCTTCTGTTCGAGCCTGCTGTCGATCTCGTCCGGCGTCGGCCAGCGGAAACGACCGAGAGACAGGAGCGATACGGAGAAGCCGAACGCGAAGACCACCAACGCGGCGATCTTCAATCCCGACGGCAGCGGCCTCCAGAAGCCGAACCAGCTTGCGATCAGGAACAGGCTGATGACGCCGAGTACGGGCAGGAGCGCGATCACGCCGCGTTCGGCGACGATCGCCGAGGCTGCGAGCCTCCGCATCCAGGCGATCCGCCGTTTCAGGCGGCTCATGTCTGGGGGCGGCGCGTTGTCGTCCGTCGCTGTCATCCGGAGCCCTTGATGCGTTGTGACCGAAGCAGAAGCATAGCATTCTTTGGGCAAAGGCGAGGCAAGCCCCGCAATTGCGCGATCACAATGACTTTAGGCCTTGCTTGTGGAGCGTCAGCCTTCCAGCCAATCGGGCAGGCTGTCGGCGCCGATCATGTCGTCATAGCTCGGTCGCGAGCGAATGACGTGAAAGGCCTCGTCCTTGACAAGGACTTCTGGAATGAGCGGGCGCGAATTGTACATGCCGGCTTGCACCGCGCCATAGGCGCCTGCGGAACCGACCGCCAGCAGATCGCCCGGCTTGGGCTCGGCCATTTCCCGATCCAGCGCCAGATAATCGCCGGTCTCGCAGACGGGTCCGACCACATCGGCGCGGATGCGCGGCGAATTGGCGGCGGTGATCTCGACCGGCATGATCTCGTGCCAGGCCTCATAGAGGGTGGGCCGGATCAAGTCGTTCATCGCCGCGTCGACGATGACGAAAGTCTTGTCGCCGCCATCCTTCACATAGACGACCTCGGTTACGAGAATGCCGGCATTGCCGACGATCAGCCGGCCCGGTTCGGTGACGATCTTGCAGCCGAGGCCGCGCAACTGGTTCTTGACGACCTTCGAATAGGCTTCGGGATTGGGCGGCGGATTGTTGTCGAGCTTGTAGGGAATGCCGAGACCGCCGCCGATATCGACATGCTCGATATGATGACCGTCGGCGCGCAGCGTCTCGACCAGCTCGGCGAGCAGCCGGAAGGCGTCGTCGAACGGCTGCAGATCGGTGATCTGGCTGCCGATATGCATGTCGATGCCGGTGACTTCGATGCCGGCAAGCGTCGCGGCATGCGCATAGACGGCGCGGGCGCGGTCATAGGAGATGCCGAACTTGTTTTCCTTCTTGCCGGTCGAGATCTTCGAATGGGTCTTGGCGTCGACGTCGGGGTTGATGCGGAAGGACACGGGCGCCCGCTTGCCCTTGGCGATGGCGCAGGCGTTCAGCGCTTCGAGCTCCGGTTCGCTCTCGACGTTGAAGCAATAGATGCCGGCGTCGAGCGCGAAATTCATTTCGCGCGTCTTCTTGCCGACGCCCGAAAACATGATGCGATCGGCAGGAATGCCGGCGGCGAGCGCGCGGCGCAATTCGCCTTCCGACACCACGTCGATGCCCGCGCCCATGCGGCCGATCGTCTTCAGCACCGCCTGGTTGGAATTGGCCTTCATCGCATAGCAGACCAATGAGTCCACGTCCGAAAAGGCGTCCTTGAACACCCGCACATGACGCTCGAGGGTGGCGGTGGAATAGAGATAGAACGGCGTGCCGACGGCGGCGGCGATTTCGGGAACGGAGACGTTCTCGGCGTAGAGCACGCCGTCCTTGTAGTCGAAATGGTTCACGGCGGGGATCCGATCAGAGCAGAGGGTCGAGGATGAAGGGGCGGTCTTCGATCTTGGCTTTGTCGTCAGCCTTGGGTTTCTGCGCCGGCTCGGTCTGGCCGGGCGTTTCGAGATCGCCCTTGCGGCCGCAGCCGGACAGCGCCAGCCCGGCCGACATCAACAGGGCTATCGAAAGAAAGCGGACTGAAAGGGTCTTCGACATCGCGGATCCTTGAAACTGACTGCCGTCCTGATTAGCGAAAAAAGCGGCGGCGCGCATCTCTATTATCGTGATGCGCGCGCAAACCGGCGTTATGGCTCAGACACGCTCGCGCCAGGCGGCGATCTGGCTTCGCACCTGGTCGGGCGCCGTGCCGCCATAGCTCTTGCGGGCGGCGACCGAGGCTTCGACGGTGACGACCTTGTAGACGTCTTCCGTCACGCCGGGATGGATAGCCTGCAATTCATCGAGCGGGAGATCGGATAGATCGCAGGCTTTGCTTTCCGCCAGCGCCACGGCGCGGCCGGTCACATGATGGGCTTCCCGGAAGGGCAGGCCGACGGCGCGCACCAGCCAGTCGGCGAGGTCGGTGGCGGTGGAGAAGCCCGCGCCGGCGGCGGCCTTCATCCTGGTCACGTTCACCGTCATATCGGCCACCATGCCGGTCATGGCGGCGAGCGCCAGTTCCAGGCTTTCGGCGGCGTCGAACACCTGTTCCTTGTCTTCCTGCATGTCCTTGGAATAAGCGAGCGGCAGGCCCTTCATCACCGTCAACAGCGCGATCAGCGAACCGTTGATGCGGCCGGTCTTGGCGCGCACCAGTTCCGCGGCGTCGGGGTTCTTCTTCTGCGGCATGATCGACGAGCCGGTCGAGAACGCGTCCGACAGACGGATGAAGCCGAATTGCGGCGTGGTCCAGATGACGATTTCCTCGGCGAAGCGCGACAGATGCGTGGCCGAGATGGCGGCGAGCGACAGGAATTCCAGCGCGAAATCGCGATCCGAGACGGTGTCGATCGAATTGCGGGTCGGTTCGCGAAAGCCGAGCGCCTGCGCCGTCATGTGGCGGTCGATCGGATAGGGCGTGCCGGCCAGCGCCGCCGCGCCAAGCGGGGATTCGTCGAGGCGGGCGATTGCGTCGCGGACACGCGAGCGGTCGCGGCCGATCATTTCCACATAGGCCATGCAGTGATGACCGAAGGTGACAGGTTGGGCGGTCTGCAGATGGGTGAAGCCGGGCATCACGGTGTCGGCATGCGCCTCGGCCTTGTCGAGGAAGGCCTTGATCAGGCCGGTCATCAGCGCTTCGGTCTTGATGAGTTCCGCCTTGACCCAGAGGCGGAAATCCACCGCCACCTGGTCGTTGCGCGAGCGGCCGGTATGCAGGCGGCCGGCGGCGGGGCCGATCAGTTCGGCCAGCCGCGATTCCACATTCATGTGGATGTCTTCAAGTTTGCGTGAGAAGACGAATTGTCCGCTTTCAATCTCGTCCTTGATCTGATTAAGCCCGGCGACGATCTGGTCGCGATCGGCGTCCGTGATGATCTCTTGCGCCGCCAGCATGGTCGCATGGGCGATGGAGCCGGCGATGTCTTGGGCGTAGAGTTTCTTGTCGAAGCCGATCGAGGCGTTGATTTCCTCCATGATGGACGCCGGGCCCGCCGCGAAGCGGCCGCCCCACATCTGGTTGGAGGAAGAATTCGAATTGCCCTCGGACATGACGCGCCTTGCCGTTTTTCAAGAGATGGACCCGATGAAGGACAAGAAGCCGACCCTCTTTCCCTCCACCAAACTCGTGGCGATCGCCGCCCTTGCGGGTCTCGTCGCCGGTGGTATCGCCGTTTACATGAAGGAAGCCGGCGATGGCAATGGCGCATCCGCCGCCGCAGCCAGCCAATGCGCGCCGGCGAAAGCGGTCGCGGCCCGGCTTCAGCCGCTCGCCAAGGGGCAGGTGGCCGCCTTCATTCCGGCCAGCGAGCCCGCGCCGCTGTCGCTTCCGGTGCTGAAGGACGAGGCCGGCAAGGACATATCGATCGACGGCTACCGGCCGAAGGTTCAGCTGGTCAATCTCTGGGCGACATGGTGCGTACCATGCCGCGAGGAAATGCCGGCCCTCAATGGTTTGCAGAAATCTCTGGGCGGCGATCGCTTCCAGGTGACGACAATCAACCTCGACAATGGCGATGCGGCCAAGCCGCTCGCCTTCCTGAAAGACAACGAGATCGACGCGCTGCCCTTGCACCACGACGCCAGCCTGTCGAGCTTCAACGCGCTCAAGAAGCTCGGCGTCGCCATGGGCCTGCCCGCCACCGTGCTCGTGGACGGCCAGGGCTGCATGCTCGGCGCCATGAACGGCCCCGCCGCCTGGGACAGCGACGACGCCAAGGCGCTGATCAAAGGCGCCCTGGGCGAGGGTGCCTGAACGGCGTCAGCTCCAGATGAAGTCGGCGGTCGTCAGGTCGTCATAGTCGATGCCGGTCAACTGGATCACCATGTCGGTCGCCGCATCGCCATTGACGTCGACATAGAGCTTGTCGCCGATTTCCGAGAAATACGCCTGAGAATTGCCCGTGGCGCCGAACGACGTCGCATTTCCGAGATATGTGAAACTGCCGGTCAGCAGGCCTGAAAAGACGAGGTCGTCGGTCGCGGCCGTGAAGTCCGCGATGACGTCGGTTTGTCGACGTCGACTGGCTGATGCTGCTGAAGATGAACTGATCGGTGCCTGTGCCGCCATAGACTGTGTTGACGCCCAGACCCATGCGGATCGAGTCGTCGCCGGTGCCCAGTTCAATCTTTGAGAAACTCGACGCCTGTTCATCGAGAACGATGGAATTGACGCCCGCGCCGGCCAGGATGTTTTCCACATTGGCGAGCGTGGCCGTGCCGGCTGCGGCGAATGTCAGATAATCGGTGCCGCCTCCCAGATCGATATAGGCTCCGGTGTAGCTTGTGCTGAGGGTGATCGAATCGTCTTCCGACGCTCCGGACAGGGATTCCACCGCCGTCACCGTTGCGGTCACGCCGTCGGCGAAGGTCACTGTATCGGCGCCGCTGCCGAGATTGATGGCGCCGCCGGTCATGTCGCCCTCGACC
The DNA here is from genome assembly GCF_014158035.1 of Rhizobium sp. G21. Lineage (GTDB taxonomy): Bacteria > Pseudomonadota > Alphaproteobacteria > Rhizobiales > Rhizobiaceae > Rhizobium_E. The sequence continues at coordinate 2,653,927 of NZ_JACFXW010000001.1, forward strand.
CTGACCGTATCGTTGAAATTGCCGCCATTGATCGTCTCGGCGAATTCGATCGTCAGCGTATTGACCGCATTGTCGAGCGACACCGTGTCGTTGCCGCCGCCGAGTTCGAGCATTACGCCCTGCGCCGACCCCGAGAAAGAGATTCTGTCGTCGCCTGCGCCTGCAGTCACGGTTTCCACGCTGGACAGCGTAATGATGTTGCTGCCGGAACCAAGCTCTAGGGTATCGACGCCGCTTCCGAGGCTGAAGAAACCGAGATAGCTCGATGAACCCGTATGGACGGCGTCCCGATCCGTGCCGCCATAGACGGTTTCGACGCCGGTGACCGTGAGCGTGTTGCCGTCGCCGGCGTAGAGCGTCAACCGGTCGCTGCCGTCACCGAGGCTAATCGAGCCGCCGGAAAGGCTCGAATCGAAGACGATGACGTCGGTCTGCGACCCGCCATTGACCGATTCGACATAGGCCACCGTCGCGGTGACCGCCACATTTGACCAGGCCAGAATATCGTTGCCGGCCCCGAGGTCGATCATGGCTATGGCGCTGGCTGCGGTGATCGTGAGATTGTCCGCGTCGCTCGATCCGAAAATGCTCTCGATCAATCCGACCGACAGCGTCCCGCCGTCGTCGAAGTAAAGCGTGTCCTGGCCGCTGCCGAGATTGAAAGAACCACCTGTCCACGAGTCGGACAGTTGGATCGTGTCGTTCTGCGAGCCTCCCGTCACCGTCTCTATGTTCCTGACCGTGACAGTGTTGTTGAAATTCGCGAGCGTCACCTGATCCGCGCCGGCGTCGAGATCAAGCATTGCTCCGGTGACCTGTTCGACGAAGGCGACGATGTCGGACCCGCTGCCTCCGGCTACGGATTCGACGCCGATGATCGTCATCATCGCGCCGCTCGCGTCGATCTTCACGGTGTCCGAGCCTCCGCCGAGATTGATCGTTCCGCCAGAATAAGTGTCGGTGAGCACGACGAGATCGTCACCTGCACCCCCTGAAACGGACTCGACATTCTGGACGCTGACCGTGCTGCCGCCAGAAAAGAGAAACACCGCGTCGGAATTGCCGCCGAGATCGATTCTGACCGCGCCGTTGGCTCCGAGATAAACCTTGTCGCGCCTCCGGCGCCGGTGATGGTTTCGGCGTTCAACACGGTGAGGGTGGAGCCCGAGCCGTTGAGGATGACCTGATCGGAGCCGCCGGCAAGATCGAAGTAGCCCACCGTGACGCCCGCGGAGCCCAAAGTGACGGCGTCGTTGCCGCTGCCGCCATTGACGGTTTCGACCGACATGAGCGTCACCGTCGTGTCGACATTGCCGAAATTGACCGTGTCGAACCCGGAGCCGAGATTGATCTGCGAACCGGTCACCTCTCCCTCGAGCGTCAGCACATCGGTGGTAGATCCTCCGAGAACCGATTCCGTGTTGGAAATCGTCAGCGTGTTCTGAAAGTTGGAGAGCGTCAGGCTGTCGGTCGAGTCACCCAGATTGACTTGAGCGCCTGTGACCTGTTTGGTGAAAACAACGCTGTCGGCCGAAACGCTGCCGGTTACCGTTTCCACCGAAATCAAAGACACGGTGCCGCCGGTCGAATCGAAGATCACCTGATCGAGGCCGTCGCCGAGATCGAGGACCATCGCCGATACGCTCGATCCGAAAATCAGCACGTCGGAGACGCTGGAGCCCACGACGGATTCGATGTTGCTGATGGTGATCGTGTTGGCGTCGGACGCGGACGTCGCCCCCAGCCGCAGGATGTCTCCATCCACGCCGCCGCTGATCGTCTGGCCCGTGCCGTCGACCGTATCTGCGGGATTTCCGAGGTCGATTTCTCCGACATAGGGTCCCAGAAGTGTAATGTCCTGCTTCTGGCCATTGCCGATGATCGTCTCTGTATTCGTGAGCGTCGCCTTTGCAAAGGCGTTGATGATGACGCCGTCGCTGCCGCCTCGGAGATCCACCAGTCCGAGTTCGATCAGCGATCCCTTCTTGTTGTCGGGCATCACGATCGTAACGAGGTCGGATTGATTGGAGCCGATGATCGTTTCGGCAAGCGCGACGGAAACCGTCGTGTCGGACATGACGTCCGAGAGATCGAGCATATCCAGCCCGCCGCCCAAATCGATCGCCCCGGCCGTATAGGAGCCAGAGAGATAGACCTTGTCGGTCGACGTTCCGCCGACGATGGTCTCCACGTCCACCATGGTCACGGTGTTGACGTAGTTCGCCAGCGAAACGATGTCGATCCCGGAGCCGAGCGTCACCAGACCCGCGGTGATCTGGGTGCTGAAGGTGACGTTGTTGTCGACGCTGGACCCGTCCGCATTGACATTTTCGACATTGGCGAGGGTGATCGTCGCGCCCGTCTCGGAGAAGTCCACCGTGTCCTCGCCGTCGCCCAGATCGATCGAGAGACCGCTGATGGCGGACACGAGGTAGATCGTGTCGTCGCCGGCCTTGCCGATGATCGTTTCGACATTTTCGACGGTCACGGTGTTGCCGTTCACGGAGGTCACGAGCGTGTCGACGCCTCCTCCGAGATCGACGTTGAATTCGCCGTCGGTCGGCTGGGCGCCGAGGAAGACGTAGTCGGCCTGGCTGCCGCCGAGAATGGTTTCGGTCTTGGCGATGGTGAGCGAATTGGCGGCGTCGGCGAGCGTGATCTGGTCGTCGCCATCCCCCAGATTGATGGTGGCGCGGGTCAGCCGGCCCGACACGGTGATGAGATCGTCTTCGGCCCCGCCGATCACTGTTTCGATCGAGGCGATGGTCAGCGTGTTGTCGAAGTCGGCCAGCTTCAGGCGATCGTTGCCGTTATAGAGATCGTAACGCCCGCCGGTGATCTGGTCGAGCACCGTGATGTCGTCGCTTTTCGTGTGCAGCGTGCCGGTAATGGTTTCGACGCCTTGGACGGAAACCGTGTTGTTGTATTTTCCGAGCTTCAGCGTGTCGCCTTCTCCGCCGAGATCGATGGTCAGGCCATTCGCCAGCGTTCCGATCGTGACGACGTCCTTGCCGTCTTCGGCGCCGATGATCGTTTCGATATTGCGCAGCGAAATCGTCGATCCGTCCTCGAACAGAAACACTTTGTCGTCGCCGCCACGCAGGTCGATCGAGGTCGCCGTCTTGTCCATCATATAGACGATGTCGGTGCTGCCGCCGCCATAGATCGTCTCGACGCTGAAGAGGGAGACCGTGTTGCGGAAATTGTCGAGCGTCAAGACGTCCTTGCCGCCGGCGAGATCGATTTCGAGACCTCTGGCGGCGCCGCTCCAGACCACGCTGTCGATGCCGTTTGCGCCGAGCACGGATTCGGCGTTGGCGATGGTGATTGTGTTGTTGGAGCCCTTCAAGATCAGTTCGTCGGCTGCGCCGCCGCCGAGATCGTAGGACACGCGCGTCACTGCGGAGCTCACCGTGATCACGTCGTTGCCGCTGCTTGCCGTCAGCGTTTCGACGCCCGATATGGTGACGGTGGACGCATCGTTGAGGAAGAGTTTGTCACCCTTGGAGCCGAGATCGATCCGACCGCCGTCCATTTCCGTCTGTATATAGACGATATCGCTGTTGGACCCGCCGAGAACCGTCTCCGTGTTCGAGACCGTGATGAGATTGTTCTTGAAATTGTCGAGGTCGACCGTGTCCGTCGCGCCGTCGCCGAGGTTGATGACGACGCCGTTGGCCACCTGATCGAACAGGATTTTCTGCGTGCCGTCCCCGCCGGTGACCGTTTCGATGTTGTAGATCGTCACGGTGGCGCCGTTGTCCTGCAGCTGCAGCTTGTCGTCGCCGCCGCCGAGATTGATCGCACCCTGCGTCAGATTGGAATCATAGCGAACGATGTCGTCGCCGCTCGAACCGAGAATGGATTCGATGTCGCTGACCACGACCGTATTGCCGGCGGCTTTCAGGATCAACGTGTCGCGACCGCCGCCGAGATCGACGCTGTCGTTGCGGACCGAAGCCGTCACCACGATGGTGTCGGCGGCGGATGTTCCGCTCACGGCGCTGAGATCGGAAACGGTTTTGGTCGTCTTGCTTGCCATGGTCTGACTCCTTGTCATGCTCTTGGAGGCTGGCCGAAGGCCGAGCGCCCGCCCAAATGCCGGCAGGTGAGGGTGACCCTGGATTTAGTGGCTGAAGCTTTAGTGGGGCTGGCTCGTCCAGTTTAACTTTTCGCCTCACATTCCGCCCATTGAATCAGCGCCGGTCTTCCTTTAAGAGACCCGACAATTTCGCCGCGCAGAGGCGGAAGCCGTAAATTTTGGCGCAGCCGGGATGGCGCGCGGGATATGGAAAAGACTGGCATGGCGCGCATCGTGATGAAATTCGGCGGAACCTCCGTCGCTGATCTAGACCGCATCCATAACGTGGCGCGGCATGTCAAACGCGAGGTCGACGCCGGTCACGAAGTCGCCGTCGTCGTATCCGCCATGTCCGGAAAGACCAACGAGCTCGTCGGCTGGGTGCAGAACACGCCGAAAGTGGCCAAGGCGGATTCCCCTTTCTACGACGCGCGCGAATATGACGCCGTCGTCGCCTCGGGCGAGCAGGTGACATCCGGTCTTCTCGCCATCGCGCTGCAGTCGCTCGGCGTCAACGCCCGCTCCTGGCAGGGCTGGCAGATCCCGATCCGCACCGACAACGCCCATGGCGCCGCACGCATTCTCGAAATCGACGGCGCCGAGATCATCCGCCGCATGCAGGACGGCCAGGTCGCCGTCGTCGCCGGCTTCCAGGGCCTCGGTCCGGACAATCGCATCGCGACGCTCGGCCGCGGCGGCTCCGACACCTCAGCCGTCGCCATCGCCGCCGCCGTCAAGGCGGATCGTTGCGACATCTATACCGACGTCGACGGCGTCTATACGACCGATCCGCGCATCGAACCCAAAGCCAGGCGCCTGAAGAAGGTGGTGTTCGAGGAAATGCTTGAAATGGCCTCGCTGGGCTCCAAGGTCCTGCAGGTCCGTTCGGTCGAACTCGCCATGGTTCACAAGGTCCGCACCTTCGTGCGCTCGTCTTTCGAAGACCCCGATGCGCCGGGCATGGGCGATCTTCTCAACCCGCCCGGAACGCTGATTTGTGATGAGGAAGAAATCGTGGAACAGGAAGTCGTAACCGGCATCGCCTTCGCCAAGGATGAAGCGCAGATCTCGCTCCGCCGTCTGGCCGACCGGCCCGGCGTGTCGGCCGCGATCTTCGGACCGCTCGCCGAAGCCCATATCAATGTCGACATGATCGTACAGAACATTTCCGAAGACGGTTCGCGCACCGACATGACCTTCACCGTGCCGACCGGCGATCTCGAAAAGGCGCTGAAAGTGCTCGACGAGCAGAAGCATCAGGTCGGCTTCGACGTGATCCAGAGCGAATCGGGGCTGGTGAAAGTGTCCGTCATCGGCATCGGCATGCGCAGCCATGCGGGCGTTGCCGCCCAGGCCTTCTCCGCGCTCGCCGCCAAAGGCATCAATATCAAGGCGATCACGACGTCTGAAATCAAGATTTCAATCTTGATCGACGGCGCCTATGGAGAACTCGCGGTTCGCACTTTGCATTCGGCCTACGGACTGGATAAGAAGTAAGGCGAGCCGGGGGCTGCGTCAGCGTCATGATTTGACATACTGCGTCGGCTCCTTTTCCTGGTAGAGCAGTTCGGAAGGGCGCCTTCGTGATCAGAGACATGGCAGCTGGACCGCGTATCCTGCTCAGGCGCTTGCGAGAGCTTTCGGCGGAGCCGCTGGAGCCTCAGGATCGCCTCGACAGGATCGTGATGCAGATCGCCCGCAACATGGTTGCGGAGGTGTGCTCGGTCTATGTGCTGCGCGCCGATGGCGTGCTCGAGCTCTACGCCACCGAAGGCCTCAACAAGGAATCGGTCCACCTCGCCCAGTTGAAGATGGGCGAGGGCCTGGTCGGCACGATCGCGGCCTCGGCCCAGCCGCTCAATCTCTCGGACGCGCAAAGCCATCCGGCCTACGCCTATCTGCCCGAAACCGGCGAAGAGCTGTTTCATTCCTTCCTCGGCGTGCCGATCCTGCGCGCCGGCCGCGCGCTCGGCGTTCTCGTCGTCCAGAACCGGGCGCAGCGCCATTATTCCGACGACGAGGTCGAAGCGCTCGAAACGGTCGCCATGGTGCTGGCCGAAATGGTGGCGTCGGGCGAACTCAAGAAGCTCACCAAGCCCGGCCAAGAGCTCGACCTCTCCCGCCCCGTCACGATCGAAGGCGACGCCTATGGCGACGGCATCGGTCTGGGCTATGTCGTGCTGCACGATCCGCGCGTCGTCGTCACCAACCTGCTCAACGAAGACGTCGAACTGGAGCTGAACCGCCTCGGAGAAGCCTTGGGCTCGCTGCGGATCAGCATCGACGACATGCTGTCGCGCCGCGAAGTCTCCATGGAAGGCGAGCACCGCGCCGTTCTCGAAGCCTATCGGATGTTCGCCCACGACCGCGGCTGGGTGCGCAAGCTCGAAGAGGCTATTCGCAACGGCTTGACGGCGGAAGCGGCGGTCGAGCGCGTGCAGAGCGAAACGCGCGCCCGGATGATGCGGCTCACCGATCCCTATCTGCGCGAGCGGATGCATGATTTCGACGACCTCGCCAATCGTCTCTTGAGGCAGTTGGCCGGCTACGGCGCGCATGCGGCGGCGGCGGCGTTTCCGAACGACGCCATCATCGTGGCGCGCGCCATGGGCGCGGCCGAACTTCTCGATTACCCCCGGACCAATGTTCGCGGCCTCGTGCTCGAGGAAGGCGCGGTCACCAGCCATGTCGTCATCGTCGCCAAGGCCATGGGCATTCCGTCGTCGGCCAGGCCGAAGGCGCAGTGTCGCTGGCGGAGAAGGGCGACGCCATCATCATCGACGGCGAAGACGGCAAGGTCCACCTGCGTCCCGCCCAGGACGTGCAGAAGGCCTATGAAGAAAAGGTGCGTTTCCGCGCTCGCCGGCAGGAGCAGTTCCGGGCGCTGCGCGCCGTCGAACCCGCCACGCGCGACGGTCGCCGCATCAGCCTGAACATGAATGCCGGCCTGCTGGTCGACCTGCCGCAGCTTTCGGAAGCCGGCGCCGAGGGAATCGGCCTGTTCCGCACCGAATTGCAGTTCATGATCGCCTCGACCATGCCCAAGGGCGAGGAGCAGGAAGCCTTCTATCGCAACGTCATCAAGCAGGCCGCCGGACGGCCGGTGACGTTCCGCACCCTCGACATCGGTTCGGACAAGGTCGTTCCCTATTTCCAGGCGATCAAGGAAGAGAATCCCGCGCTCGGCTGGCGCGCGATCCGCCTGGCGCTCGACCGTCCGGGCCTGTTGCGCACCCAGATGCGCGCCCTTCTCAAGGCGGCGGGCGGCACCGAGCTGAAGATCATGATTCCCATGGTCACCGAGGTGCAGGAATTGCGGGCGGTCCGCGTTCTCCTGCAAAAGGAAGTGCAGCATCTCTCCAAATTTGGCCATCTCCTGCCGCGCAAGCTGCAGTTCGGCGCGATGCTGGAAGTTCCGTCGCTGCTCTGGCAACTCGACGAACTCATGGCGGAAACCGATTTCGTGTCTGTCGGCTCCAACGATCTCTTCCAGTTCGCCATGGCGGTGGATCGCGGCAATGCGCGGGTGTCCGACCGTTTCGACATTCTGGAGCGGCCGTTCCTGCGCATTCTCCGCGACATCGTTCGCGCAGGCCAGCGCAACAACACGCCGGTGACGCTGTGCGGCGAGATGGCGGGCAAGCCGCTGTCGGCGATGGCGCTGCTCGGCCTGGGTTTCCGGTCGATCTCGATGTCGCCTGCGGCGATCGGCCCCGTGAAGGCCATGCTGCTCGGGCTCGACGCAAGCGCTCTCGAGCGCATGATGACCGATGCGCTCGACGAAAAGGCGCCGAAAGTCCCGATGCGCGAATTGCTGAAGCGCTTCGCCGAAGAACACAATATTCCGCTTTGACGGTATAGACCCTTGGCTACGCTCCCGCTCGACAAGATGAAGGAACTCGAACGCCGTTTCGCGGAGGTCGAGGCACGCATGGGCGAGGGCCCGGCGGCAGACGTCTATATCAGGCTCGCCGCAGAATATTCGGAACTGCAGCCGGTCGTGGCGAAGATTTCCGCCTACATGAAGGCGCAGGAAGAACTTTCGGGCCTGCGCGCCATTCTCGCCGACGGCGGCATGGATCGCGACATGCGCGACCTCGCCGAACTCGAACTGCCTGACCTGCAGGACCGGATCGAGCAGCTCGAGAAGGATTTGCTGATCGCGCTCCTGCCCAAGGACGCGGCCGACGAAAAGAACGCCATTCTCGAAATCCGCGCCGGCACCGGCGGCAACGAGGCCGCGCTCTTCGCCGGCGATCTCTTCCGGATGTATGAGCGTTACGCCTCCACCCATGGCTGGAAGGTGGAAATCCTGTCCGAAAGCGAAGGCGAGGCGGGCGGCTACAAGGAAGTCATCGCCGAGATTTCGGGCCGCGGCGTGTTCTCGAAGCTGAAATTCGAATCCGGCGTGCATCGCGTGCAGCGCGTGCCGGCGACCGAATCGCAAGGGCGCATCCATACATCGGCGGCCACGGTCGCCGTTCTGCCGGAGGCGGAGGACATCGACATCGAGATCCGCCAGGAGGATATCCGTATCGACACGATGCGGGCGTCCGGCGCGGGCGGACAGCATGTCAACACCACCGATTCCGCCGTGCGCATCACGCATCTTCCCACCGGCATCGTCGTCACCAGTTCGGAGAAGTCTCAGCACCAGAACCGCGCCAAGGCGATGCAGGTGCTGCGCTCCAAACTGTTGGACATGGAGCGTCAGCGGGCCGACAGCGCCCGGTCTGCGGATCGACGCAGCCAGGTGGGATCGGGCGACCGGTCCGAACGGATTCGCACCTATAATTTCCCGCAGGGTCGGCTGACCGACCACCGCATCAATCTGACCCTCTATTCGCTCGACCGGGTGATGCAGGGCGAAATCGGCGATGTGGTCGACGCATTGATCGCCGATTTCCAGGCCTCGGAGCTCGCCCGCCTGGGTGAAGGCGGCCTCTCGTGAGCATCACGCTCGGCGCCATCATGGATCGCTTTCGACGCGCGCTTCAGGCTGCCGGGGTCGAGGATGCCGCGGCCGAAACCCGCATTCTCATCGGCGGCGCGCTGGGGCTCGATCGCGCCGCCATGCTGGCGCGTCCCGAACTCGCTCTCCGCCCCGAAGATGAAACGCGGCTCGACGCGATGCTCGATCGCAGGCTCGCGGGCGAGCCGCCGCACCGCATTCTCGGGCGGCGGGAATTCTTCGGCCTTGAATTCCAGTTGAGCGAGGCGACGCTGGAGCCGCGCCCGGACACGGAAATCCTCGTCGAGACTGTATTGGAACGCTTGCGGCCGCGGCGCGAGGAGCCGTTGTCGATCGTCGATCTCGGCACGGGCACAGGCGCGATCTTGCTGGCTCTCCTGTCCGAAATGCCGTTCGCGCGAGGCATGGCAGTCGACCTCTCCGAAAAAGCCCTCGCCACCGCGCAGAAGAACGCCGAGGCTCTGGCCCTAGCCGATCGCTTCGACACGGGTTGCGGCTCGTGGTTTGCGCCGCTCGCGGGACGCGTGTTCGACGTGATCGTCTCCAACCCTCCCTATATACCCTCCGCTGTCATCCCGACGCTCGATGTGGAGGTGCGCGAGCATGATCCGCTTCTGGCGCTGGACGGCGGCGAGGATGGCCTGGACGCCTATCGCGCCATTGCAGCCGGCGCCGGCGCGCATCTCGCGTCCATGGGCTTTGTCGCCGTCGAAACCGGCTTCGATCAAAGACAGAGCGTCGAAGACATCTTTCGCGGGCAAGGTTTCATTTTGTCGGAAGCTCGGCGAGACTATGGCGGCAATGATCGGGTGCAGGTCTTTTCCAAAACAAGATCTGCCTAGGCCGCTTTCAGCGCGTGAATATTGAGCTCTTTCCCAAGAAAGGGCTTGGAATCCTTCGGAAAGCGGTCTAGGGTCGCCTCATGCACCGGGCGGCATCCGCTGGATCAGCGATTCGATAATTGATTGCCGGGCTTTGGGGTTTCTCAAAACATACGTCCTGACATATCGGGTCCGGTGCTGGGCTCTGGATTTTGGAGTAGATTCCGGGATCAGCGGCGTCCGTGGACGTGATCGCGACAGTGAAGCGCGAAAGCTGCGCTCTCAACGCCGATGCGGCGCGTCGGAGCGCAATGGAAACAGACATTTCGGGTGAATGATTGATGAGGCCTGGACAGCAGAAGCAGCGCAGCCGCGGCCGCAGCAGCGGCGGCAACAATAACAGCAACAACAATAACAATAATAACAACAACAACAACCGCAAGGGCCAGAACCCGCTCACCAGAACCTATGACAGTTCCGGCCCCGATGTGAAGGTTCGCGGCACGGCGCAGACGATCGCCGAAAAATATATGGCGCTGGCGCGCGATGCGTCGAGTTCCGGCGACCGGGTCATGGCGGAAAACTATCTCCAGCATGCCGAACATTACAACCGCATCATCGCGGCGGCGCAGGCCATGTATCAGGAGCGTTATCAGCGCGACGACCGGTTCGAACAGGGCCAGGAACGTCAGGATTATTCCGAGCGCGAAGAAGAAGACGGCGACTCCCCGGCGGAATCCGCAGTACAGGCCGAACCCGCCCATCAGCCACAGCCGCAGCCGCAAGTTCAGGCTCAGCCGCAAGCGCAGCCTCAGCCGCAGCAGAGGCAGTCGCCGCGTCATTCGCAACCCAAGCCGCAGCCTCAGCCGCAGCCGGTGATCGACGAAAGCACGCCTCAGCCCGTCATCGAAGGCGTTCCGGCCGAAGTCCAGATCGAAACCGAAGCCGCACAGCAGGACGCAGCTCCCGCCGCAGAAAAAGCCACCCGCCGTCGCAGCGCCAGCCGCCCGCGCCGGACGCCGCGCGCCGCCGCAGGCGCCGAGAACGGCGAAGCCGCGCCGGAGCCCGCTCCGGCCGAGTGAGCGCGCGCCGCCAACGACAAAAAGCCGCGCCCGATGCTGTCGGGCGCGGCTTTTTCAATTTATCCTGTCGCAACTCAGGCGGCGATGGCTTCCTGATCGTGGAACATCTTGGCGAGATTCAGGAAGCAGATCATGCCGTTTTCGCGAGCGATGATGCCGTCGGTATAGGCCTTGTCGAAAGAAGTGGTGATTTCGGGGGCCGGCTGAACTTCGGAGCTCTTGATGGTGAGGATGTCCGAGACGCGATCCACCAGCATGCCGATGATCATGTTGCGCACTTCGGTCACCACGATCGCGCTGCGCTCGTTGGCGGCGGCGCTCGGCAGGCCCAGCTTGCGGGCGAGGTCGATGATCGGGATCACCGTGCCGCGAAGGTTCATCACGCCGATGACGTCCTTGGGGGAGTGCGGGATCGGCGTCGAGGGCGCCCAGCCGCGGATCTCGCGGATGGTCGTGGTCTTCACGCAGAACTCCTGATCATGCAGGCGAAATGCGATGATTTCGATCGTGTCGGATTCGAAGATCGCGGTGGACTGCGGTGTCGCCATGCTCAAAACTCCTCCCAGTTGTCAGCGGACTGGGCAATAGCGGCATTGCCTTGGGAGGCGAATGCCCGGTTGACTTTTTGCGGCTTGACCCAGTGCGTCGACATCGGCGGCGTCGCCTGCGCGGCGACGACCGGCGCCGAAGAAATTCTCTGTCGCGAAGCGCCGGTTTTGAAAGTCGCGAGCAACATGTTCAATGCGCTCACTTCCCTGGCAAGACCGTGGCTCGCTGCGGTGGATTCCTCGACCATGGCGGCGTTTTTCTGGGTGCCTTGATCCATGAGTATCACGGTTTCGTTAATTTCGTTTAAACCGACCGCCTGCTCACGGGCCGATTCGACGATGGCGCGGATGTTGCGGTCGATATCCTGAACCTGGTCGACGATTTCGGTCAAAACGTCGCCGGTCTGCCCGACCAGTCCGACGCCGCCTCGGACCTGCTCCGACGAGGTGTTGATCAGTGTCTTGATTTCCTTGGCGGCCTTCGCAGAGCGTTGGGCCAGTTCGCGGACTTCCTGCGCGACAACGGCGAAGCCTTTGCCCGCCTCGCCGGCGCGGGCGGCTTCCACACCGGCATTCAGCGCGAGCAGATTGGTCTGGAAGGCGATCTCGTCGATGACGCCGATGATGTTCGAGATCTCGCGCGACGAATTCTCGATCGCGCCCATGGCCGCAATCGCCTGTTTCACGACTGCGCCGGACTTCTCGGCGTTCTCCTTGGTGCGGCTGACCAGCCGGCTTGCCTCGTCCGCCCGCTTGCTGGAGTCCGATACGGTGGTGGTGATTTGCTCGAGGGCCGCGGCCGTCTCCTCCACGGACGCCGCCTGCTGCTCCGTCCGGCGGGCGAGTTCGTCGGCGGCGGCGCGGATCTCGTCGGCGCCCGAGCCGATGGCGAACGCGTTGTTGCTGATCTCGTCCATGGCGCCGCGCAGCCGGCTGATCGAACTGTTGAAGTCTTCGCGGATCTTGACGAGATTGTCGGGAAACTGCGCCGTCAGCCTCTGATCGAGATTGCCGGCGGCGAGATCCTGAAGTCCTCGCGCCAGGGCGTCCACGGCGTTGACGCGCAGCGTCACGTCGGTGGCGAATTTCACCACCTTCACCACCCTGCCGGAAGGATCGAGGATCGGATTATAGCTCGCCTGAATATAGACGGGGCGTCCGTCCTTGCCTATGCGCTCGAATTCGCCGGCCTTGAATTTTCCCGCCGCGAGATCTGCCCAGAATTGCCTGTACTCGTCCGAACGAACGTAGTCGGCGGCGCAGAACATCGCATGTTTCTTGCCGACGATGTCGGACTGCGAATAGCCGAGCGTGGTCAGGAAATTCTCGTTGGCGGTGATGATCTCGCCGGCCGGCGTGAATTCGATCACGGCCTGGATGCGGGATATGCTGTCCAGCTTGCCGGCATCTTCGATGGATTTCAGCTTTTGCTCGGTGATATCGGTGGCGATCTTGACGATCTTTCGCAGTTTTCCGCCCGAGAAGACGGGATTGTACGACGCTGCGATCCAGACTTCGCGCCGGTTCTTGCCGAAGCGGAGATATTCGCGGGCGTCGAATTCGCCGCGCCGCAGCTTGTTCCAGAATTCGCCATAAGCGGGGCTCGCGGCCTCTACGGGTCGACGAACAGACGGTGATGCTGGCCCCGGATTTCCTCCAGGCTGTAACCCATCGTTCGGCAGAAATTTTCATTCGCCGACAGAATCTCGCCGTCGACCGTGAATTCGATGATGGCGAGCGACTTTTGCAAGGCGGCCAAGATACTTCCGGCGTCGCCGCCGAGACTGAAAGACATCATTATAGACTCGTCCTACATGCGCCGAATGATCTCGGACATCCAATCATCTTGTTGTGTGGATACGAGCTGGCGCTGCCGGTACGAAGCCGGGAGAAACAGCGTGAAGTCACGCCGACATCCAGCAGGACGTCGACAAGACGGTGGGCCGCACCGTCGGTCCAAAATTCATCCACGAAGCCACTGTAGATTTCACAAAAGAATTTAACAAAGAATTATGTTTTAATAAAAAAGCGTGTTTCTCGCTCCATGAACGGGCGCAAAACTGATCGGGCCGACATCTCGACGCAACGCCCGATAAAGAAATCCCGGAGCGTCGCCCCGGGATTGAATATTCTCTGACGCCGACGCTCAGTAGCGCACGACCACCCGTGTGCGCTGGCGATAGCGGCGCGGGCAATCGTCGATATAGCGACGGCCCCACTTGTCGCGATAGTAGCACTGGCCCGGCTGGGCGGCCACGGCGCCGAGGACGCCGCCGATCGCTGCGCCCACGGCTGCGCCGCGCACGTCGTTGGACACGATGCCGCCGATAACGGCGCCGGACGCCGCGCCGACCGCTGCGCCTCTTTCCGTCTGGGTGCAGCCGGCCACCGTCAGGCCCGCCACCACAATTGCGATTGCTTTGTACATTGATTGCCTCCGAAAGTTTGCCGGCCATCCGGCAAAAACAAGCTTTCCAGCCGGAACGAACGCCCGTTTCGCGATTCCGACCGGAGATCGCTAGAAGCTAAAAAAGCTCAAAATGTGAATTCGTTCCAGCCTCGAGCAGAAAAATTTCTACCCTCCGCCAATCGGCCGTTGTTGTTCCCGAAGGCACTGTCTCACCAATGCGTCACTTTTTCTGCGCGCACGGCCCGCTCACGACGATGCTGCTTGATGAACGGCGGGAAGCTGGCACACTGCCGGAAGGGTCTAACCCTTGGGAGGATTAGGATGACAAAGGTAACCTTGACGGTGAACGGCCGGCGCATGTCCGCCGATTGCGACGACCGCACCATTCTCGTGAATTTCATACGCGACAAGCTGGCTCTGACGGGCACGCATGTCGGATGCGACACCACCCAATGCGGCGCCTGCGTCGTTCACATGGACGGAAAGTCGGTCAAGAGCTGCTCGGTTCTGGCCGTTCAGGCGAACGGTTCGGAGATCACCACGATCGAAGGCGTCGCCGCCGACGGCGAATTGCATCCGGTGCAGGCGGCGTTCAAGGAAAACCACGGCCTGCAATGCGGCTTCTGCACGCCCGGCATGGTGATGACGTCGATCGACATGATCCGCCGCCATGGCGGCCAGCTCGACGAAGCGACCGTCAGGCATGAGCTCGAAGGCAATATCTGTCGCTGCACCGGCTACCACAACATCGTCAAATCGGTGTTGTCGGCCGCCGCCGACATGAACGCCAAGCAAGCCGCCGAATAAGATTCAATCTCTCGGGAGGAGAAACCGATGGGTATCGAAGGAATTGGCGCGCGCGTTGCGCGCAAGGAAGACAAGCGCTTCCTCACCGGCAAGGGCCGCTACACCGACGACATGAGCGTGCCCGGCATGAGATACGCGGTGTTCGTGCGCAGCCCGCATGCGCATGCGAAGATCACCGGCATAGACCTTTCCGCCGCAAAGGAGATGCCGGGCGTGATCGGCGTACTGACCGGCAAGCAATTGCAGGAAGACGGCATCGGCAATCTGATCTGCGGCTGGATGATCCATTCCAAGGATGGTTCGCCGATGAAGATGGGGGCCTGGCGTCCGCTCGCCTACGACACCGTCCGCTATGTCGGCGACGCCGTCGCGGTGGTGGTGGCCGACAGCGTGGGCGAAGCCCGCGACGCCGCCGAACAGGTGGTGGTCGATTACGACGTGCTGGACGCGGTGGTCTCGGCGACCGACGCGCTCGCAGGCGGCGCGCCGCAAATCCATCCGGAAGCGCCCGGCAATCTGATCTTCGACTGGGAGATCGGCGACAGCACGGCTGCCGATGCGGCCATCGCCCGCGCCGCGCATGTCACCGAGATCGAGATCCACAACAACCGTCTCTCGCCCAATCCGATGGAGCCGCGCGCAGCCCTCGGCATCTATGACGAGGCCGAGGATCACTATACCTGCTACACCACCTCGCAGAATCCGCATGTGGCGCGGCTGGTGATGAGCGCTTTCTACAATGTCGCGCCGGAAAACAAGCTGCGCGTCATCGCCCCCGATGTCGGCGGCGGCTTCGGCTCGAAGATCTATATCTATCCGGAAGAAATCGTCTGTCTCTGGGCCTCGAAGAAGACCGGCGTGCCGGTGAAATGGACGTCGGATCGCACCGAAGCCTTCCTGACCGACGCGCATGGCCGCGACCATGTCTCCAAGGTCAAGATGGCGTTCGACGCCGACAACAAGGTCATCGGCCTCAAGGTGGACACGATCGCCAATCTCGGCGCCTATATGTCGCTGTTTTCCTCGGCGGTGCCGACCTATCTCTATGCGACGCTGCTGTCGGGCCAATACGCCATTCCGGCGATCCACTGCAATGTCCGCACCGTCTACACCAACACCGCCCCGGTCGACGCCTATCGCGGCGCGGGTCGTCCGGAGGCGACCTATCTTCTCGAACGGACGATGGAAACGGCGGCGCGCGAACTCGGCGTCTCGCCGGCCGAATTGCGCAAGCAGAACTTCATCCGCAGCTTCCCCTATCAGACGCCGGTGATCATGAATTACGACGCGGGCGACTACGAGGCGTCGCTCGTCGCCGCCATGCAGGCTGCGGATTGGGACGGTTTTGCCGCCCGCAAGACCGAAGCCAAGACCCGGGGAAGGCTGCGCGGCATCGGCATGAGTTGCTATATCGAGGCCTGCGGCATCGCCCCTTCGCAGGCGGTGGGCTCGCTCGGCGCCGGCGTCGGCCTGTGGGAATCGGCCGAAGTGCGTGTCAACGCGGTCGGCACGATCGAAGTGCTGACCGGTTCGCACAGCCACGGCCAGGGTCATGAAACCACCTTCGCCCAGCTGGTTGCCGACCGTCTCGGCGTGCCGATCGCCAATGTCAACATCGTGCATGGCGACACCGACAAGGTGCAGATGGGCATGGGCACCTATGGCTCGCGCTCCGGCGCCGTCGGAATGTCGGCGATCGTCAAAGCGCTCGACAAAGTCGAGGCCAAGGCCAAGAGGATCGCCGCGCATCTGATGGAGGCCGACGAGGCCGATATCCAGATCGAGAATGGCGAACTGGTGGTCGCCGGCACCGACAAGAAGCTGCCATGGTTCCAGGTCGCGCTCGCCGCTTACACCGCGCACAACCTGCCGTCCGGCATGGAGCCGGGCCTGAAGGAAAGCGCCTTCTACGATCCATCCAACTTCACCTTCCCGGCCGGCTGCTACATCGCCGAGGTCGAAGTCGATCCGGAAACCGGCAAGACCGAGATCTGCCAGTTCGTCGCCGCCGACGATTTCGGCAACATCATCAATCCGATGATCGTCGAGGGGCAGGTGCATGGCGGCATCGCCCAGGGCGTCGGCCAGGCGCTGCTCGAAGGCGTCATCTATGACGAGAACGGCCAGTTGCTGACGGCGAGCTATATGGATTACGCAATGCCGCGCGCCGACGACCTGCCGTCCTTCTCCGTGTCGCATCAGAACACGCCCTGCCCGGGCAATCCGCTCGGCATCAAGGGTTGCGGGGAAGCCGGCGCCATCGGCTCGCCGCCGGCGCTGATCAACGCCATCACCGACGCCATCGGCAATAACGCCCTCACCATGCCCGCCACGCCTGAAAAGGTGTGGTCGCTCGCCAACGCCTGACCCGGGGAGGAACCACGATGTACAACACGTCCTATCACCGCGCCTCTTCCGTCGATGACGCAGCGGCAAAATTCGGCGCCGGCGAAGACGCCAAATATCTCGCCGGCGGCATGACGCTCATCGCCACGATGAAGCAACGGCTGGCGGCGCCGTCCGATCTCGTCGATCTCCGGCATGCGCCGGAGCTCAAGGGCATCTCGGTCAACGGCTCGTCGGTGCGCATCGGCGCCGGCGTCACCCATTTCGAGGTGGCGACGTCGTCGGCGCTGCGCGCCGTCTGCCCGGCCATCACGCAACTCGCCGGTATGATCGGCGATCCGCATGTTCGTCACATGGGCACGATGGGCGGATCGGTGGCCAACAACGATCCGGCGGCGGATTACCCCTCCGCCGTTCTGGCGCTCGCCGCCACCGTCGTCACCAACAAGCGCCGCATCGCCGCAGACGACTATTTCCGCGGTATGTTCGAGACGGCGCTTTCGGACGGCGAGATCATCGTCGCCTTCGAATTCGAGGCGCCGGCCAAGGCCGGCTATTCGAAATTCGCCAACCCCGCCTCGCGCTACGCCATGGCCGGCGTCTTCGTGGCGAAATCCGCCTCGGGAGGCGTCCGCGTGGCGGTGACGGGGGCGGGCTCCAACGGCGTCTTCCGCCATGCAGGCATGGAAGCGGCGCTCGCCGCCGACTGGTCGGCGGATGCGGTCGCCGGCGTCGATGTCGATGTGGGCTCGATGATGGCCGATATCCACGGCTCGTCCGCCTATCGCGCCAATCTGGTGCGGGTAATGGCCAAGCGGGCAGTCGCCGCCGCCGGTTGATCGAAGCGGATCAAATCGATCGCCGCGACCCGTCGAAATTCGGGTCGCGGCGATTTGCCGTTTAACAAGTGTTTATTGTTTTATTTGTAAGAATTTAGGGATGTCGGGTTCGACGATGCTGTCGGACGTGAGCCCGCTCGGCTGCATGACGCGCGCTGGGGCAGGGAGTGCTTTCAGGAAATTTCGATGACCTCGCCGCTTCAAGACAATGCCGCGCCCAAGATCGACCGCCGTCTGGAATTCATGCAATTCGCCCAGGCCGAAAAAGAGCAGGTCGGGTCTCTTCGCGAGGTGATCGAGCGCGAACTGCCCAAAGCGCTCGACAAATTCTACGGTAAGGTCGCCGGCACGCCGGAGACGCGCCGCTTCTTTTCTTCCGATCAGCATATGGCGGCCGCCAAGGGCGCCCAAGTCGGACACTGGACCAGCATCATCAAGGGCGACTTCACAGAGAAATATGCGGCCAATGTCCGGGCCATCGGCATGGCGCATGCCCGGATCGGGCTCGAACCGCAATGGTATATCGGCGGCTACGCGATCATCCTCGACCATCTCCTGAAAGAAGCGGTCAAGGCGCATGCGCCGGGCAACGGTCTGTTCGGCAAGAAGGGCGCCGACGCAGACGAACTCGGGGCCATGCTCGGCAGTCTCGCCAAGGCGGTGTTCCTGGACATGGATCTGGCGATCTCCGTCTATGTCGAGGAGAAAGAAGCGGCGCTGAAGGCGACGCAACAACAGGCGCTGCAGGAAGCCGAGCACGTGTCCCAGGTGTTGGGCCAGGCGATCGCCGCGCTCGGCGAAAAGCGGTTGGATCACCGTATCGGCGCGGAATTGCCTCCGGCCTATGCCGCGATGGGCAAGGCGTTCAACGCCGCGATGGAAGAGCTGGCCGGCACCATTCACCGTATCGAGACGTCGGCCGCCCAGATACAAACCGAGGCGAGCGACATCCATTCCTCTGCCGACCAGCTCGCCAAGCGCACCGAGCAGCAGGCGGCTTCCGTGGAAGAAACAGCCGCAGCCCTCCAGCAGATCACCGCCACAGTGTCCGATTCGGCCCAGCGCGCCGCCCAGGCCAATGATCTCGCCGGCCGCGCCAAGGCCGGCGCCCAGCAATCCGGCCAGATCGTCGATCAGGCGGTGGCGGCGATGAGCGGCATCGAGAATTCGTCGAAGGAGATCTCCAACATCATCGGCGTGATCGACGAGATCGCGTTCCAGACCAATTTGCTCGCTCTCAATGCAGGCGTGGAAGCGGCGCGGGCCGGCGACGCCGGCAAGGGTTTTGCTGTCGTGGCGCAGGAAGTGCGGGAACTCGCGCAACGCTCCGCCAAGGCGGCCAAGGAAATCAAGAGCCTGATCACCAATTCCGGCGAGCAGGTGAAGAACGGCGTGGCCCTGGTGGCCGAAACCGGCGAGGCGCTCGGCCGCATCGTCCACGAAGTCACCGAAATCAGCCAGCATATCCACGCCATCCACGAGGCGGCGCGCGACCAGACCAATGCGTTGTCGGACATCAATTCTTCCGTCACCGTCATCGATCAGGGCACGCAGCAGAACGCAGCGATGGTGGAACAGACCAACAGCGCCAGCAATCACCTTGCCGACGAGGCGGTGCGAATCAATGAGATGCTCGGCGAGTTCCGCACCGGTCGGGCCAAGGAAGCCGTGAGGACGCGGGCGCCGGCCAAATCTGTCACCGCGCCGAAACCCTCCATCCGTGCGCCCCAGCCGTCGCCGGCCAAACATGCCTCACCCAAGCCGCAGCGCAGCGCTCCGGCGTCCATCGGCGCCACCGCGCTCGCCCAGGACAATTGGGAAGAATTCTGAAACGCGGCTCTTTCGCGCCATTCCGGGCCGTCTTGACGTAAGTCAAGGCGGCTTCGTGTTTCAGGCTTTAATGCCTATTTTAGCGATATGGATGATAATGCGCTCTAACGACGCGGAGCTCATGATTCGCAGGGGCAGGGGTTGACGTTTGGAATGATTCCAAACACAAAAGACCTTAAGAGTCTGGAGATGATTATGGAATTCGAAGCCTTCTTCACGGAAGCGCTGGATGGGCTGCACCAGGAAGGCCGCTACCGCGTTTTCGCCGATTTGGAACGTCGCGCGGGACAATTCCCCAAGGCCATTCGTCATACGGAAAACGGCCCGCAGGAAGTGACCGTCTGGTGCTCGAACGATTATCTCGGCATGGGCCAGCATCCCAAGGTCATCGCGGCGATGAAGGAAGCCATCGATTCCTGCGGCGCGGGCGCGGGCGGCACCCGCAATATTTCCGGCACGAATCACTACCATGTTCTGCTCGAGCAGGAGCTCGCGGATCTGCATGGCAAGGAGGCGGCGCTGCTGTTCAATTCCGGCTATATGTCCAATTGGACCACGCTTTCGACGCTCTGTTCGAAGATCCCGGGAATGATCGTGTTCTCGGACGCCGGCAACCACGCTTCCATGATCGAAGGCATTCGTCACGCCAAGTGTCAGCGCGTGATCTTCAAGCACAATGACCTCGCTGATCTGCGCGCCCATCTCGAAGCTGCCGATCCCACGGCGCCGAAGATGATCGCGTTCGAATCGGTCTATTCGATGGACGGCGATATCGCGCCCATCAAGGAAATCTGCGATCTCGCCGACGAGTTCGGCGCCATGACCTATCTCGACGAAGTGCACGCCGTCGGCCTCTATGGTCCCCGCGGCGGCGGCATCGCCGAGCGCGACGGCCAGATGCATCGCCTGACGGTGATCGAAGGCACGCTCGGCAAGGCGTTCGGCGTCATGGGCGGCTATATCACCGGGTCGCATGCGCTGTGCGATTTCGTGCGTTCTTTCGCCTCGGGCTTCATCTTCACGACCTCGCTGCCGCCGGCGATCGCCGCCGGCGCTCTCGCCTCGATCCAGCATCTGAAGGCGAGTCCCTTCGAGCGCGCCCGGCATCAGGACCGTGTGCGCAAGCTGCGCGCCGCACTCGACGCCAACGGCATTCCACATCTTCACAATCCCAGCCATATCGTGCCGGTGATGGTGAAGGACGCCGCCAAGTGCAAATGGATCTCGGACCTGCTGCTCGACAATTTCGGCATCTATGTCCAGCCGATCAACTATCCGACGGTGCCGAAGAAGACCGAGCGCCTGCGCATCACGCCGGCCCCCTATCACACCGATGGCGATATCGACCATCTGGTCGGCTCGCTGCATTCGCTGTGGGCGCGCTGCGCCCTGGCCCGCGCCGTCGCCTGATCAAATCCATCGCTTGAAATCACCATGCGGATCATCGAGAGATGGTCCGCATGTGTCGTTTCAGGGGAGGGTTTTCATGGGTATGGACCAGCGATTGGACCAGGCGATCGACCGCGCCATCGGCGAGGGCCGCATCACGGGAACCGTGGTTCTGGTGCATCGCGACGGCGAGCCGGTCTATCGCCGCGCCGCTGGCTTTGCCGATCGCGAGGCGGGGCGGCCGGTCGCCATGGACACGATCTTTCGCCTGGCCTCGGTCACCAAGCCCTTTGTCGCCGTCACCGCGCTCGCCATGGCCGAAGGCGGACTGCTGTCGGTCGAGGATCTCGTGCGCGATCATCTGCCCTGGTTCCAGCCGAAGCTCGCCGATGGACGGGTAGGCGACATCACGCTTCATCATCTGCTGACCCATACCGCCGGGCTCGCCTATGATCCGGCGCTCGAGCGCCTGCCGGCCGATCTCGCCGTCAATTGCGGCCTCGCCGACACCGATCTCGACTACGAAGCCAATTTCTCGCGCGTCAACGCGATCCCGTTGCGTTTCGAGCCCGGCAATCAATGGCTCTATTCCTACGCCACAGACCTTCTCGGCGCTGTGATCGCCAAGGTGCATGGCGGAACGCTGGAAGAGGCGGTCAGGACCCATGTCTGCGATCCCCTGGGGCTTGCTGACTGCCGCTTTCATGTCACCGACGCCAACAGGCTGGCGGTCGCCTATGCGGATGGTCATCCCGAGGCGGTTCGTATGCCCGACCCCTATAGCCCGCCGGAAACGGAGGGCTGGACCCTGACCTTCTCGCCGGGCCGGATCCTCAATCCCCGGGCGTTCCAATCCGGCGGCGCCGGCATGGCCGGCACGGCGCCGGACGTGATGACCTTTCTCGACACGCTGGCGCGGGGCGGCGGCGACATACTATCGCTCGAGACGGTGCGATCGGCGCTGTCCAACCAGATTGGCGAGATCGAGGCGGAGCCGGGCCGCAAATTCACCTATGTCGGCGCCCTCGTCACCGATCGTCGTCTGGCGATGACGCTCCAGCCTGAAGGCACGGTGCGATGGGGCGGGGTCTACGGGCTCAACTGGTTCATCGATCCCGTCAACCGCATCACCGGTCTTTCGGTCACCAACAATGCGCTCGAAGGCTGCACGGGCCGCTATCCCGAAGAAATCGTCCATGCGATCTATGGCTGAAATTAGAACGCCTTGCGGGCGATGAATTCGGCCGCGCGCCGGCGCGCCTCGCTGTCGGCGGCGAAGACGTCTTCGATGGTGTTCGCCGCCGGCCAATCCACCATGGCCTCCATGGCGCTTTCGGCGATGTCGGCCATGTCGAGAAAGCCGATCCTGCCGTCGCAAAAGGCGTGGAAGGCGGTCTCCTCGGCGGCGTTCATCGTCAGCGCCTGCACGCCGCCACGGGTCAGCGCGAGACGCGCCAGCCGGAGCGCCGGAAAACGGACTTCGTCCGGCGCCTCGAAATCCAGCCGCGCCAGTTTGGCGAAATCGAGCCGTTCGACATTGAGGGCAGGGCGGTCTGGAAAGGTGAGCGCATAGCCGATCGCGGTGCGCATATCGGGCGCGCCGAGCTGGGCGATGATCGAGCCGTCGCGATAGCCGACCATGGAGTGGATGATCGATTGCGGATGCACGATCACCTCGATCTCATGCGGTTCGAGATCGAAGAGGTGCTTGGCTTCGATCACCTCCAGCGCCTTGTTGAACATGCTGGCGCTGCCGATGGAGATTTTCAGCCCCATCGACCAGTTGGGATGGGCGCGGGCGACGTCGGCGCTGACGCCGGCCATCTGTTCGCGGCTCCAGGTCCGGAAGGGGCCGCCGGAAGCGGTCAGGATCACACGCTCCACCGCATGGCGACGTTCGGGATCGAGCGACTGGAAAATGGCGCTGTGCTCGCTGTCGACCGGCAGCAAGCGCCCGCCGCCCGTCTTGACGGCGCCGACGAACAACTCGCCCGCCGACACCAGGCATTCCTTGTTGGCCAGAGCGATATCGGCGCCGCGGCGCGCGGCCGCGAGCGTGGGCGCAAGCCCGGCCGTGCCGACGATCGCGGCCATGACCATGGAGGCGGGCATATCGGCGGCCTCGATCAGACCGCTCTCGCCGGCCGCGACGGCGACGCCTGTGCCCGCCAGCGCGTCCTTGAGATTCAGATAGCGGGACTCATCGGCAGTGACGGCGAGCTTTGCTTGATGCCGCACCGCTTGCTCGGCGAGAAGGGCGATATTGCCGGCGCCCGTCAGCGCCGCCACCTCGAATTCGTCCTTGGCTTCCATTTGCGCTAGCACGTCGAGCGTGCTGACGCCGATGGAGCCCGTTGCTCCGAGGATGGTGATGCTTCTCGTCATGCGGCCGCTTCGATCCCTGAAGATGATCCCCGTCTCTATCGTGAGGCTGGGGCGGGAGCAAGACGAAAGCCCGGATTACCCTATCAGCCGTTGCGTAGGGCGGCGATCATCCGGGGTGTGACATGGTGATCGCGGGTGAGCGCCTTGATATCCGCCAGAACGATGCTGTTGGACATCAGCGCTTTGGAAATCCGTCGGCACAGAACGGTGGGCAACTGGTCCTTGGTCGTCCGGACGTAAATTGCGATATCGGTTTTAACCTGAACGTTCCAGTATTTGACCTGATTCTCACAATAGCTGGCCCAATGCGCCATCGCCTGCGGATGTTTCCTCGCTTCACTCCGAGCTTTGGAAAGGTCTTCATCATTCTTGATGCAGGAAGACAGGGTGACAGCTGCCGCAAGGGCCGCCAAAAGATGTAGTATTCGCAATGTCTTTATCTCTATGTTGAGCTTTCGATCTACTCAACACCGCCAGTCGTTGGCGCGCAAGATACTGCGACAATGCGACACGACTTATGAGTTTCTGCTAAAGAGTAGCAAACTGGCCGCACAAAACAAAAACGGCGCCCCGGAGGGCGCCGTTCGAATGGCATGTGCAGATCGGCTTATTCAGCAGAACCTTCGGCGGCGGCCTTCTCGGCGGCAGCCTTCTCAGCAGCGGCGGCAGCTTCGGCAGCAGCCTTTTCGGCGGCCAGAGCCTGGGCGGCGGCGACCTTCTCGGCTTCGATGCGGGCCTTTTCAGCCTGCTGAGCCTGACGAACGCCTTCGTTGAGCTTGCGGGCGCGAACGCTGGTGTTTTCGATGATGCGAGCCTTTTTGCCGCGCAGGTCGCGCAGGTAGTACAGCTTGGCGCGACGAACCTTGCCGCGACGCACGACTTCCACGCCTTCGACCATCGGCGAGTAGACCGGGAACACGCGCTCGACGCCCTCGCCATAGGAGATCTTGCGAACGGTGAAGCTCTCGTTCAGGCCCGAGCCCGAACGGGCGATGCAGACGCCTTCATAGGCCTGCACGCGGGTGCGGGTGCCTTCGACGACGCGCACGTCGACGCGAATCGTGTCGCCGGGGAGAAGTCTGGAAGCGTGCGCTTGGCGGCGATCTTGGCGGCCTGTTCGGCTTCCAACTGCTGGATGATGTTCATAGTCAACCTCATTTGTGGTTTGACAGCCAGAGCGCCCTCGATCCGCCTTTGGTCGAAACCTCTGGCGCTTGCCCTTTCGGGCGGGAGCGGATACGTCTGCCTTTCATTGCTGGTTGATGGGCTTTTACCCATTCCGCGCGGGGCTTTACACCAGCTTTGCCTGTTTGTCACCCCGTTGAGCAAACTATTTGCCCGCCAGTTCTCACATCGACAGTCGCATAAACTATCCTAAACTCAATAATCGAGCTCAAACCGTAGCGTAATAAGCCCCAGTTCGCCTCACCAGTTTATTGCTCGCTTATCATGCTCATGATAAACTACCTTAAGCTTTCCTAATGTCGATAAGCTGGCAAATCAAATATGGATCTGGCCACAAACCCCTATGCGCCCGGCGCGGGCAGCAGACCGCCTGTTATCGCAGGCCGTGACGATCTCGTCGCCACAGCCACCGCGACTCTTCAACGTGCTCGCAACGGCTTTCACGGCAAGAGCTTCATCGCGGTCGGTTTGCGTGGGGTCGGGAAGACGGTTGTCTTGAACAAGGTCCAGGAACTCGCCGAGGACAGCAACTATCATGTGATCTACATGGAAGCGCATGACGACGCTTCGCTGGCGAGATTGATTGTTCCACAACTGCGAAGCGCCCTCTTGAAAATGTCCCGTACGGAATCCGCCAAGGCGCTCGCGGAGCGAGGACTGCGGATTCTCAGAAATTTTGCCAAGACGATCAATATGAAGCTTGGAGAGATCGAAGTCGGTGTGGACCTGGGAGAGGAAGCCGGTACGGCGGACAGCGGAGACTTGAGCAACGATCTTCCTGAACTGATCCAAGCCGTGGACTTGCGGCAAAGGCCCGGCGCACCGCGCTCGCCATTCTGATCGACGAGATGCAGTATTTTTCGCAGCTCGAACTGAGCGCGCTTCACGTCCATCCATCGAGTCAATCAACGCGGCCTGCCGATCGTGCTCCTCGGCGCCGGTCTTCCGCAGTTGCTTGCCAAGATGGGCGATTCCAAATCCTATGCGGAGCGCCTGTTCGACTTTCCGCGGGTTCAGGCTCTCAGCTATTCAGATGCGCGAAAGGCGATTTCCGAGCCTGCGGCCGACAATGGCGTGGAATTCACCGAGGCTGCTCTCAAGGCGATCTTCGACGTGACGAGAGGCTATCCTTACTTTTTGCAGGAGTGGGGATTTGTGTCTTGGACTGTCGCCAAAGGTCCGGTCATCACCGAAGTCGACGTGGTCAGCGCGAGACCTGAAGCCATGCGGCGGCTTGATGAGAGCTTCTTCCGAATGCGTCTGGAGCGAATGACGCCAACTGAGCGAAAGTACATCATCGCGATGGCGTATCTCGGGCCAGGACCGCATCTGTCCGGAGATATCGCCAAGGCTTATGGCGCCAAGGTCTCTACCGTCGCGCCCCTGCGCTCAAGCCTTATCGCGAAGGGCATGGTTTGGAGCCCGGCCTATGGCAGCACCGAATTCACCGTTCCCTTGTTCGACGATTTCGTAAGGCGGGAGTTTCCAGACAAATCGGTCTATGAGTAGTCGACCGAGATTGATGTCCATAGGAGAGAGCGCACCGTGACCGCAGGCATGATCGCCGCCATGTTCGCCGCAGGATTTCTGTCCGCCGCCGTCAATGCGGTGGCGGGCGGGGGCACGTTTCTGACCTTCGGCGTGCTGACGCTGGCGGGGTTACCGCCGGTCGCCGCCAACGCCACGTCGTCGATCATCCAGTTTCCCGGCTATATCACCTCGACGCTCGCTTATTTCAGGGATTTTCGTCGCCTGTGGCGGAGCGCGCTCCCCTTGGGCATCGTGTCGCTCGTCGGCAGTCTGCTCGGCGCACTGTTCCTGATGTCGCTGAGCGACGCGGATTTTCGCGGCATGGTGCCCTGGCTGTTGCTCGCCGCGACCATCGTCTTCGCCGCCGGTCCATGGCTCAGGCCGAAACATCTCGGCGAGCGCCACGCCCCCGGCATTGTCGGCCTCGCCGCGCAAACGGCGACGTCCATATATGGCGGCTTCTTCGGCGCCGGCATGGGCATCATGATGCTGGCGTCGCTGGGCCTCGCGATGGGCGGCGATTATCACCGGCTGAACGCCATCAAGAATTTCCTGGCCATCGTCATCGCGCTGGTCGCCATCATCGTGTTTTCGGCGGCTGACGCGGTCGCCTGGACGCATGCCGCGATCATGCTGCCGGCCGCAGCTTTGGGCGGTTTTGCCGGCGTGCATTTCGCCAAGCGCGCGCCGCAGGCGCTCCTGCGCTGGATGGTGGTCGCCTGCGGGCTGGGATTGTCTATCTACTACTTCTTGACCGGCTGAGCCGGCAGGAGGTCGGGCCGGCGTTCGGCGGTCAGTTTCAGCGCCTGTTCGCGCCGCCAAGCCTCGATCTTGCCGTGGTTGCCGGAGGTGAGGATCTCCGGGATATCGACGCCTTCGAAGCTCTGTGGACGGGTGTAGTGCGGATGTTCGAGCAGTCCGTTTTCAAAGCTCTCGTGGGTCCCCGACAGCGGATTGCCCATTACGCCAGGCAGGACGCGGATCACCGCATCCAGCAGGATCATTGCCGCCGGTTCGCCGCCCGAGAGGATATAGTCTCCGATCGACACTTCCTCGAGATTGCGGCTGTCGATCACCCGCTGATCCACGCCTTCAAAGCGGCCGCAGACGATGACGACGCCGGGGCCGGCCGCGAGTTCGCGCACCTTCGCCTGGGTCAGCGGTCGTCCGCGCGGGCTCATCAGCAGTCGGGGACGGTCGTCGGCCGCCACCGAATCGATCGCTTTGGCGAGGATGTCGGCCCGAAGAACCATGCCGGCGCCGCCGCCGGCGGGCGTGTCGTCGACGCTGCGATGCTTGTCGCTTGCGAAATTGCGGATCTGGATCGTCTCCAGCGCCCAATCGCCGCGCGACAGCGCTTTGCCGGACAGGGATTCGCCGAGATAGCCGGGAAACATCTCCGGATAGAGCGTCAGGATCGAGGCGCCGAACGTCATCCGCGACCCTCGCCGCGAGGCTCGTCGTCACCATCGGGATTGACCAGGCCGGCGGCGATCGGGTCGATCAGCAGCACGCCGGCCTCGAGGTCGATTTCGAGCACTGCAGCCTCGGAGAAGGGGATCAATTGCGCCCGCTTTCCTTCCTGGGTCAATTCGAGAATGTCGCCGGCGCCGAAGTCGAAGATGCCGCTGACCACCCCATAGGCGTTGCCGTCGGCGTCGCGCGCTTCCAGGCCTTCGAGATCGGCATAGAAAAACTCGTCGTCGTCGAGATCCTCGTCGTCGAGCGCGTCGCGTTCGACATAGAGTTCGGTCCCGCGCAATTCTTCGGCCTGGTTGCGGTCGTTGACGCCGCGAAAGCGGATGACGACCATGTCCTTGTGCGGGCGGATATCGAGAATCTCGTAGGGCTTGCCGTCCACGCCGTAGAGCGTGCCGTATTCGCTGATGGCGACGGGTTCTTCGGTGAAGGACTTGACGCGCACTTCGCCGCGCAGACCCTGCGCCGCGCCGATGACGCCCATCAGCACGGGGTTTTCAAGTTTCTTGTTGCCCAGGGCCATGGTCACCTCGCTTGGGATCGCGGTTTTCGCCTCTGTCGGCGCTGACTGCTATTAGCGCCGAAGCGCACACGAAGAAAAGCCCCCGCGCGAATTCGCGCGAGGGCTTTCGAATGCCGGCGAAGCCGAATTATTCAGCGGCGGCCGCTTCGGCCTTGGCGGCCTTTTCCTTGGCGCGTTCGATGGCCTTCTTGCCGGGCTGAGCCTTTTCCGGATTGTTGCGGGCGTCGCGCTTGCCGAGGCCGGCGTCGGCGATGAAGCGCAGCACGCGGTCGGTCGGCTGGGCGCCGTTGTCGAGCCAATGCTTGATGCGGTCGTTGTTCAGAACGATGCGGTTGGCGTCGTCCTTGCCAGCATCGGGTTCCAGGAGCCGAGCTTCTCGATGAAGCGGCCGTCGCGCGGCGAGCGGGCGTCGGCGACGACGACATGGTAGTAAGGACGCTTCTTGGAGCCGCCGCGGGCCAGACGAATTTTCAGGGACATGTTTTTCTCCTTGGATGTCTCTAGATGGTGGTTCCGCTTCCCTCAGGAGGCGGCAGTCTCTTTGCCGCCGAGATCGGCGGCGATGGCCTCATGATGCCGGATGACTTCCTTGATGATGAAATTCAGGAATTTCTCGGCAAAATCAGGGTCCAGATCGGCGTCCTTGGCAAGCTGCCGCAGGCGGTTGATCTGGTATTCCTCGCGCGCCGGATCAGCCGGCGGCAGATTGTAGGTCGCCTTGAGCACACCCACCGCCTTGGTGCAGCGGAAGCGCTCGGCGAGCATGTGAACAAGCGCTGCGTCGACATTGTCGATCGACTGGCGATACTGGGCGAGTTGGCTCTTCACCTCGGCTTCGGTCATGTCTCGGCGCCTCACTTCTTCTTCGGCAGACCGGGAAGGCCGGGGAAGCCGCCGCCCAGACCCGGAAGTTTGGGGCCGCCGAGGCCGGGCATGCCGGAGCCGGGGCGAAGGCCCGCGGCCTCCGCCTGCCTGGCCAGCGCTTCGAGCTGCTTCGGATCGAGCTTGGAGAGGTCGGGCATGCCGCCCATTCCACCCATGCCGCCGAGGCCCATCTTGCTGGCGAGGCCGCCCATCATCTGTTTCATCATGCCGCCGCCCTTGCCGCCGCCCATGGCCTTCATCATGTCGGCCATGCCGCGATGCATCTTGAGCAGCTTGTTGATTTCGGCGGCGTCGGTGCCGGAGCCGGCGGCGATGCGCTTCTTGCGCGAATGCTTGAGAATGTCGGGATTGGCGCGCTCGGCCTTGGTCATCGAGGAGATGATGGCAATCTGGCGCTTGATCGAGCGATCATCGAAGCCGGCGCCGGCCAGCTTGTCCTTCATGCCGGCCATGCCGGGCATCAGTCCCATGATGCCGCCCATGCCGCCCATCTTCTGCATCTGCGCGAGCTGGTCGGCGAGGTCGTTCAGGTCGAACTTGCCCTTGGCCATCTTCTCGGCCATGGCCTTGGCTTTTTCGGCGTCGATCGTCTCCGTGGCCTTTTCGACCAGCGAGACGATGTCGCCCATGCCCAGGATGCGGTCGGCGATGCGGCGTGGATGGAATTCATCCAGATCCGTCATCTTTTCGCCGGCGCCGATCAGCTTGACCGGCTTGCCGGTGACGGCGCGCATCGACAGCGCCGCGCCGCCGCGGCCGTCGCCGTCCATGCGGGTCAGCACGAGGCCGGTGATGCCGACGCGTTCGTCGAAATTGCGGGCGAGATTGACGGCGTCCTGACCGGTCAGAGCGTCGGCGACCAGCAGGATTTCATGCGGATTGGACTTCCGCTTGATTTCCGCCATCTCCACCATCAACGGCTCGTCGATATGGGTGCGGCCGGCGGTGTCGAGAATGACGACGTCATGGCCGCCGAGCTTGGCCGCCTGGACGGCGCGTGCGGCGATGTCGACGGGCGACTGGCCGGCGATGATCGGCAGCGTGTCGACATTGGTCTGCACGCCCAACTGGCGGAGTTGCTCCTGCGCGGCCGGACGGCGCGTGTCGAGCGAGGCCATCAGAACCTTCTTGCGCTCGCGATTGGTCAGGCGCAGCGCAATCTTGCCGGTGGTGGTGGTCTTGCCCGATCCCTGCAGGCCGACCATCATGATGACGACGGGAGCGGGCGCGTTGAGGTCGACCGTCTCGCTTTCGGCGCCGAGCATCTCCACGAGTTCGTCATGGACGATCTTGACGACCATCTGGCCGGGCTTAATCGCCTTGAGAACGGTCGCGCCGACCGCCTTTTCGCGGACGCGCTCGGTGAAGGAGCGGACCACGTCCAGCGCCACGTCGGCTTCCAGAAGCGCGCGGCGCACTTCGCGGAGCGCAGCGTTGACGTCGGCCTCCGACAGGGCGCCGCGGCCCGTCAGTCCGTTCAATATGCCGCCTAGGCGTTCCTGAAGGCTCTCAAACATCCAACCATCCTTTTGTCCGAACGTGTCTGCCCGGAACATCGGCATCCCCAGGCGATCTGACAAGAGACCAAGCAAAAAAGCACCCGAGGGCGCGTCGCGCTGTCGGGTGTTGACCTCCTGACACAATCGTCGAACGACGGTCCGGTCGGCTGCTCAGATCATCCTAGACCTGTGAGATGCGGCGGCTTAAACATCAGCGCGCCGTAAAAGTCAAGCCTTGCAGGCGATTGATCAGAATTCGTAGCCGAACAGCTCGATCATGAGGCGGTCGCGTCGGGCGACGAGCTCGCGCAATTCGTCGTCGTAATAATCGCGATAGGAGGTCAGCGTGCGAGTCGAGACGTTCTTGGGCTGCGGCGCGTGCTTCCTCAGAATCGCCTCGGCGTTCTTCTTGAAGCCGCATCGCTCGACATTGTCCAGCACGAAGGCGGAAAACTCTTCGGTCAGCGTCTCGCTCTTGAACACGCGATCATAAATCGCCCAGCGTTTCTGATGGGCGATGGCGCGGTCCATGTTCCAGAGATAGCCGCGATGCAGCGCAAGCGCGGGATGCGGCGTCGTCACCCGCAAGAAGCGATAGGAATAGAAGCCGAGAAACGGATTGACCGAGGAATGGGCGTAGGGGTTTTCCGTTTCGATCGTCTTGAAAAAGCTGGGGTCGTTGACCGAGCGCAGCCATAGCCGGAAGGACGCCTTGGGGTTCGAACGGTCGAAAAGGCGTTGAACGCCCTCTTCTCCAAGCGATTTCCTCACATCACGGAAAAATACGACATTGGGCTGCTCGATCGAATAGGACCACATCGATACATACCAGTCCCAGGGGTTGCGGACCGTGGCGAAGGCGTATTTACCCTGTTTCCAGAAGAAGGGGCGGCCCTTAGTCAGCGGCGCATGACGGAAGGCGCGCACGGGTTTGCCGGCAACCAGACGGTTGAGAAGGGCGACGACGTAACTGCTGCCCGTCTTGTACATGTCCAGATAGATGAACTTCTCGTACTCGATCATGGCTGTCCCGTCCTGTCGTCTCAGTGTCGCTGCTTTAATGACAGGATGACGAAAGGTCAAACCGGCCTCTGCCGCCTGCGCCTTGCAACTGCGCGCCGAGCCTCTATCTCTGTCAAACCGACAAAGCGAGATGAGTTCATGACGAGCAACGGACGGCGCGCGAAGAACCCCTACTACGACGGGCCGCGAAGCGACCATTTCGACGGCGTTAGGTTCTTCAATCCCAATGGGATCGAGCCGCTCGGCCTCACTGCGCTGCTGAAATGGCAGTGGCTGGAAAAACGGGCCCGATGGCCGAACGTCTATCCCAGCCCCTTCGTCGGGGCAAAGCCCGGGGAGCGGGTCGCGGGCGACGACCTCCGCGTGACGATGGTGGGTCACGCCAGCCTGCTGATCCAGACCCAGGGGCAAAACATCTTGACCGATCCGGTGTTTTCCACAAGGGCGAGCCCGCTCTCCTTCGCTGGACCCAAGCGGCACAATCCACCGGGCGTCCGCCTGGATGATTTGCCCAGGATCGACCTCGTTCTGGTGACTCACAATCACTACGATCATCTGGATATCGCCAGCCTCAAGGCGATCGTGGCGAAGCATCATCCTGAGATCATCACGCCGCTCGGAAACGACGCCATCATCCGAAAGTCGATCCCGAACGCCCGGATCATCACGACGGACTGGGGCGACGAGACCGATTTCGGACCCTTCACCATTCATACCGAAGCCTGCCATCACTGGTCCGCCCGCGGGATGGGCGATCGCCGCATGGCGCTGTGGGCGGCCTTCGTCATCACGACGCCGGCAGGCGCGATCTACCATATCGGCGACACCGGTTTTCACGGCGGAATCAATTATCGCGCGGCGGCGGAGAAGCATGGCGGCTTTCGCCTGGCGATCCTGCCGATCGGCGCTTATGAGCCGCGCTGGTTCATGAAGGGGCAGCATCAGAATCCGGCCGAAGCGGTCGAGGGCATGCGGCTCGCGGGGGCCCGCTACGCCGTGGGTCATCACTGGGGCACGTTCCAGCTCACCAACGAGGCCGTGGAGGCTCCGCTGGAGGCTTTGGCCGCAGCGCTCGACGCCGCCGGCGTCGAACGGGAGCGTTTTCGGCCTCTTCGCGCAGGCGAAAGCGTCGACATTCCCTTGTAGGAGGCGAAACATCTGGCCTTTTTCACGCGCTTCCGCCATATAGGGCCAAATTGTCGAGGATTACGGCTTACGCCATGACTGTTAATGCGCCTTTCGCCAAGATGAACGGACTGGGAAACAAGATCCTGGTGGCGGACATGCGCGGCCGCAAGGATCGCATCACGCCCGAGGCCGCCATCGCGCTCGCTGCTGATCCCGCCACCTCCTTCGACCAGATCATGGCGATCCATGACCCCAAGGCCGAGGGCACCTTCGCCTGGGTGAGCATCATCAATTGCGACGGCACCGAAGCGCAGGCGTGCGGCAACGGCATGCGCTGCGTTGTGCAGGCGCTGGCCGCCGAAACCGGGATCAAGAGCTTTAGCTTCCACACCCGCGCCGGCGTGCTGACCGGCGAGGAACGCGAAGACGGCCTTCTGTCCGTCGACATGGGCAAGCCTGAATTCAACTGGAACAAGATTCCGTTGTCGGAAGAATTTCACGACACAAGCCGGATCGAGCTGCAGATCGGGCCGATCGATGCGCCGGTGTTGCATTCGCCGTCCGTCGCCTCGATGGGCAATCCGCATGCGGTGTTCTGGGCGGATCGTGACGTCTGGGACTATGATCTGGCCAGATTCGGACCGCTTCTCGAACATCATCCGATGTTTCCGGAACGCGCCAATATCTCCATCGCCCGGGTGACGTCGCGGCATTCGCTGGATCTGCGCACCTGGGAGCGCGGCGCCGGACTGACGCTCGCTTGCGGTTCCGCCGCCTGCGCCGCTGCCGTATCCGGCGCCCGCACCGGTCGCACCGATCGCCAGGTCGACGTGACCATGCCCAGCGGCGGCGTGCTGTCGATCGACTGGCGAAAGAACGATCACGTCGTGATGACCGGCCCCGCCGAATGGGAATGGTCGGGCATGCTCGATCCCGCCACCGGCGCGTTCGCGCGCGATCAGGAGGCCGCAGCCCAGTGACCGGCGTCGACGTCATCACTTTCGGCTGTCGCCTGAACACCTATGAGTCGGAAGTCATCAAGGCCGAGGCTGCGAAGGCCGGCCTCGACAATGCGCTGATCTTCAATACCTGCGCGGTGACGGGGAGGCCGTGCGCCAGGCGCGCCAGGCGATCCGCCGCGCCCGCCGCGACAATCCTCAAGCCCGCATCATCGTCACCGGCTGTGGCGCGCAGACCGAAGGCGCGACCTTCGCCCAAATGCCCGAAGTCGACGCCGTGCTCGGCAACGAGGAAAAGCTGAAGGCGGAGAGCTTCGCCCGTCTGCCCGATTTCGGCGTCGCGGCCTCTGAAAAATTGCAGGTCAACGATATCATGAGCGTGCGCGCCACCGCGCCGCAAATGGTGGATGTCATCGACGGCCATGTCAGGGCGTTTATCCAGGTGCAGAACGGTTGCGATCATCGCTGCACCTTCTGCATCATTCCTTATGGCCGCGGCAATTCGCGCTCCGTGCCGATGGGCGCGGTGGTGGAGCAGGCTCGCAGGCTGGCCGAAAACGGCTATCGGGAAATCGTGCTGACCGGCGTCGACGCCACGAGCTATGGCGCCGATCTGCCCGGCGCGCCGACGCTGGGGCAACTGGCGAAATCCATCCTCAGCCACGTGCCCGACATCCTGCGCCTGCGACTGTCGTCGATCGACAGCGTCGAGGCCGACGCGCATCTCTGGGACCTGATCGCGGATGAGCCGCGCTTCATGCCGCATCTGCATCTGTCGCTCCAGCATGGCGACAATCTCATTCTCAAGCGAATGAAGCGGCGCCATAGCCGCGAGGATGCGATCGCCTTCGTGGCCCGCGCCCGCGCTCTCAGGCCCGAGATCAGCTTCGGCGCCGACATCATCGCCGGGTTTCCCACCGAGACCGAGGAGATGTTCGACAATTCGGCGCGTCTGGCAGAGGAATGCGGCATCGCCAAGCTGCATGTCTTTCCCTATTCGCCGCGCGAGGGGACGCCCGCTGCGCGCATGCCGGCGCTCGACCGCAGGCTGGTCAAGGAACGCGCCGCGCGCCTGCGCGAAGCCGGCGAGCGGCTGCATCATGCCCATCTCGACGCTATGGTCGGCAGCCGCCAGACCATCCTCGTCGAAAACACCGGTCTTGCGCATACCGAAAATTTCACGCTGTGCGACGGGCTTGGCCTGTCGCCCCGCAGCCTTGCCACGGTTACCGTCACGGGCCATAACGGCAAGCACCTCGTCGCAGACAGAATTCAGGAGGCGGCAGCCTGAAAAGGCCAGCCGGATCAGCCATGGCGCTCGGTTTCATCAAGAAGATGTTCAGCTTCGGCAAGGACGAAGCCGAGGACAAGGCCAAGTCTGTGGAGGTCGAGACCGCTGTCGTCGAAGCGGCTTCGGTGCCCGTTTCCACACCTGCAGAAGAACCCAACGTCGAGCCGGACGAGCCTGCTGTCATCGTGGAGGCAGCGCCCGATCTCCACCCGTCTTTCGAGCCGGACGAGTCTTTTGACCCAATATCTGAGGAGCCGGCGCCAAGCGAACCCGCCTTGCCGGAAGGTTTTGCGGTCGTAGGCGCGCGCGACCTCACCGTCGAAACTCCTGAGCCGGCTAAAAGCTCAGCTGGATCGAGCGCTTGCGCCAGGGTCTCGCCCGCACTTCGGCCCAGCTTGGCGCGCAGATTTCGGCGCTGTTCACCAAGCGCAAGCTCGACGAAGACACGCTGGAGGAGCTGGAAGACCTGCTGATCCGCGCCGATCTCGGCGTGGAGACGGCGCTGCGCATCACCGATACGCTGTCGTCGGAACGCTATGGCAAGGATGTCTCGGGCGAGGATGTGTCGCGCATCATGGCCGGCGAAATCGTCAAGGTGCTGAAGCCGGTGGCGAGACCGCTGGAACTCGATCTCAGCCACAAGCCGCATGTGATCCTGGTCGTCGGCGTCAACGGCACCGGCAAGACTACCACGATCGGCAAGCTCGCCGCCAAACTCAGCCGCGCGGGCCTGAAAGTCATGCTCGCCGCCGGCGACACGTTCCGCGCCGCGGCCATCGAGCAGCTGCATATCTGGGCGAGCCGCACCGGCTGCGAAATCGTCTCGAACAAGCTCGGCGCCGATGCGGCGGGACTCGCCTATGACGCCTACGAGAAGGCCAAGGCGTCCGGACAGGACGTGCTGATCATCGACACAGCCGGCCGGTTGCAGAACAAGACCGAGCTGATGGCCGAGCTCGAAAAGATCGTCCGCGTGCTCGGCAAGCTCGATCCGGACGCGCCGCACACCGTGCTGCAGACGCTCGACGCCACGACCGGCCAGAATGCGCTCAACCAGGTCGAGATCTTCCGCAATGTCGCCGGCGTCTCCGGCCTGATCATGACCAAGCTCGACGGCACCGCGCGCGGCGGCATCTTGGTCGCCATAGCCGCCAAGCACAAATTGCCGGTTTACTTCATCGGCGTCGGCGAAGGCGTCGACGATCTCGAACCCTTCGACGCCGAAGATTTCGCCGAAGCCATCGCCGGCCTGCAGACGCAGAAACAATAAGCAGGCGTTAGCCGCAACAGGAGACGGGCGCATGACCGCCGAAACCCATGGCAAGACCGCCGCGCACAAGGAAAATCCGGTGATCAAGCTCGCACTCGAGCTCGGGCCGCTTCTGGTGTTCTTCTTCGCCAATTCCTATGGCGAGAAGCTGGCGAAAGCCTATCCGCCGCTCGCGAGCCTGGGCGGGCCGATCTTCATCGCCACGGGCCTGTTCATGGCGGCGACGGTGATCTCGCTGGTCGTCTCCAAGATCGTGATGGGCAAATTGCCGATGATGCCGCTCGTGTCAGGCGTCGTGGTGCTGGCCTTCGGCGGATTGTCGATCTGGCTGCAGAACGAGACCTTCATCAAGATGAAGCCGACCATCATCAACACGCTGTTCGGAACCATCCTGCTGGGTGGTCTTCTGTTCGGCCGCTCCCTGCTCGGTTACGTCTTCAATTCCGCCTTCCAGCTCGATGACGAAGGCTGGACCAAGCTGACCTGGCGCTGGGGCTTCTTCTTCCTGTTTCTCGCGGTGCTCAATGAAGTGGTCTGGCGCGGCGCCAACGCCTATTACCTGCCTGACGTCAAAGCCGCCGATGATTTCTGGGTGACGTTCAAGGTCTGGGGCACCATGCCGATCACCTTCCTCTTCACGCTCAGCCAGATGCCGCTGATCATGAAACATCAGCTGGATGGACAGAATGACTGAAAGCGGCAGCACCCGTCGCCATCTTCTCCTCGGGCTCGGCTTGATCGCGCTGATCATTCTCGTCCAGGTGATCGTCGAGCGGCTAATGGGCCGCGTCTGGCTCTGCGAATGCGGCGTGGTGAAACTATGGGAGGGCGAGGTTCACTCTTCCGGCAACTCCCAGCAGATCTCCGACTGGTATACGCCGAGCCACATCATCCACGGCTTCCTGTTCTACGGGCTAGGATTCCTCGTGCTGCGCCGCGCGCCGCTGTCGCTCAGGCTGGGGTTGGCGGGGCTGATCGAGGCGGGTTGGGAATTGCTCGAAAACTCGCCCGTGATCATCGAGCGCTATCGCTCGGCGACCATGGCCTATGACTATATGGGCGATTCCATCCTCAATTCGGGCATGGACACCGTGTGGATGACGTTGGGTTTTCTCGCAGCCTGGAAATTGCCGGTGAAGGTGACGATCGCGCTCGCCATCGCGGCGGAGATCGTCACGGGCATCCTCATCCGCGACAATCTCACGCTCAACGTGATCATGTTGATCTACCCGATCGAGGCGATCAAGGTCTGGCAAGGCGGGATCTGACGTCGGCCGACGTCAGATCGACGTGGTCGCGCCGGGGTGAAATCCCAGCAGGTAGGTCAGCGTCACCGCCGCAGCGAGGGCGGCGAGCGCCAGGACGAAATAGATCATGCGGCGCGATGCGCGGCGTTCGGTTCTCTGGGCAGTCTCGATCTTGGTCATGCCCGCAGAATGCCGCAATCGGCGTGAAAGTTCCAATTTCGCGCGGGCTGACGTTGCGGATGTCATGAGATAGGCTCGTCGCGCTGCAGACAGGTGACCCGACAATGAAGAGATTTGCCGCCGCCGCCATCCTCGTCTTTCTCGTGACCGAAGCGTTCGCGGAGGACGCCGTGACGGCGCCTCCCTCTGACACACCTGCCCTGGACGCCAATCCCTGCGCGGTCTATGGGGAGGGATATGCGCCCGTGAATGGCGGCAAGACGTGCATCCGCATCGGCGGCCGCATCCGATATGACATGAGCGTCGGCGGCGACCGAAAATCAGGCGGCGAATGACGGATCAGGCCTTGTCGCCGCGGCGCGCCAGGAACCGCTCTTCCAGCATCTTCTTATGGGCGCGATAGGCCTCGGCCATGGCCACATGCCGCTTCTGCTGCTGTTCTGCGGTGTCCACCGCCTGACCATGCGCTTTCAGATGCGCGATCGTCGCGGACAGTCGCTGCGCCAGGCGTTCGCTCCCGCCGATATTATGCGTGACCTGTTCATAGGCGTCGTTTTGATTGGCCATCATGCCGCTCCCTGATTGTCTTCGATTAGAAGACTCGCAGAGGTTCGGAGTCAATCCGTTTATTAGGGGTTGGTTAACTTTTGCGCGGCTCCGAGCCGTGTCCGCCTGCGCAGGGCTGAAATGGTGATTCCGACGCGATTCGAACGCGTGACCCTCAGATTAGGAATCTGATGCTCTATCCTGCTGAGCTACGGAACCACTGACCCTTCCATACAAAAAGAGGCGGGCTTCGCCAAGAAAATCTTTTGTGTAATGCGTCAGGCTTGCCGATGGATAATGCGGATGTGGCCGCTTTCCGTCACGCCCACCGTCATGCCGCGATAATCCGCGATGGCCGGGCCGTCCGTTTGCGGGTGCGCATGGGTGGCGGTGACCACCAGCAGATCAGCGCCGGACGCGCGGGCTGCCTCGATGCCTGCGGGAGCGTCTTCGAACACCAGGCAATCTTCGATGTCGACGCCCAGACGCTCGGCGCCGAGCAGGAAGCAATCAGGCGCGGGCTTGCCGTGCTCGACGTCCTCGGCGGTCACCCAGATCTTCGGCCGCTTGATGCCGGCTGCGTCGAGCCTCGCCGTCGCCAGTTCCACGGTCGCCGACGTCACGATCGCCCAGCGATCTTCGGGAAGCGCGTTCAAGAAATCCACCACGCCGTCGATCGGCATGACGCCCTCGACATCTTCGATCTCGGCGCGCTCGATAAAGGCCACTTCGGCGTCCAGATCGATATCGGCGAGCCCCTGCTTGCGGATCGTGTCGGCGGCGCGGACGCCGTGGATGGTGGGCAGAAAGGCGCCGACGTCGAGCTTGTGCCGGCGCGCCCAGTTCGACCACACCCGTTCGGCGGCGGCGATAGAGCTCAGAAGCGTGCCGTCCATGTCGAACAATAGGGCGGCATAGGTCTTGTCGGGATGGAGCATGGCGGATCCGAAGGGCTGTAGGAAAAGATCCGTCCCGCCTAACGCCGGAGCGACAAATGTCAAGTCCGGCGCGGGGCGTTCCGGTTCGCTTCAGGCGCTGCGCAGGATGTTGGCTTCGGTCGCGGCGGCCACGAAGGCCTCGCGGGCGTAGTACGCCGGAACATGGCCGTCGAGCGCGTTCAGGCAGGCGGTGCGGGCTTTGGAATAGGCCTTGCCGGATTTCGACGGCCATTTGTGCAGCAGACATTGGGCGGCGTCGTGCAGGTTGGAAATCACGCGCGTTTCGCGGGCTGGATTGATCGCCACTTCCACGCTTTTCGACCAGTTCACCACCGCCGCTCCTCATGCTGTTCAGGACGCGAAATGCCGAAACCGGCTGCTTCGTTCCGTCGGCCGGCGGGAATCTTCATGCGCCGATCCCTTGTTGATCCGATGTCGGCGCGGTCTCCCAAGGGTCGGGCATCCCGCCGCCCCGAGATTTCGCGGCGAAACCGCGCCGAAGAGCCGGAACATTCGCGCCGGACCGCGATTGTCCGAACAGAATGTTCAGACGCCGTGGAAGGACGAAGAATGACCGACAAGAAGGCCGCGATGTTGACCGAGACACATGCTCCCATGGATGAAGCGGAGCGGGGTCGCGACGCCACTGCGCCGCACGACATTCCGCCGCTCGGCCTGAAGGACGTGGCCTGGCGGGTGTTCTATGCGATTTTCGAAGACCGTATCTCGCTGATCGCGGCCGGCGTGACCTTCTTCCTGCTGCTCGCCTTCTTTCCCTCCATGGCACTGCTGGCGACGATCTACGGTTTTTCTCAGATCCGAGCACCATCGCTGCGCAAATCGGATTTCTCGCCGATTTTCTGCCTCCGGGCGGCATGGCGCTGATCACCGATCAGCTTCAGAGCCTGTCGTCGCAGAAGAATTCCACCCTCAGCTTCGCCTTCGCCTCCAGCTTCGTCCTGGCGTTGTGGAGTTCGTCGAGCGGTGTCAAGGCGCTGTTCGATGCGATGAACGTCGCCTATGGCGAAACCGAAAGCCGCAGCATTCTCAAGCTCAACGCGGTCGCGCTGGCGTTTACGCTTCTCGCCACGCTCCTGGCGACGCTGTTGATCGTCGCCGTCGGCGTCATCCCGGCGGTTCTCGCCTTCCTGCGACTGGACGGTTGGCTGGAAATGCTGGCGCGGGTGCTGCGCTGGCCGCTGGCGCTTGTCATCATGATCGGCATGATCATGTTGGTCTATCGTTTCGGCCCCAGCCGCGAGCCGGCGAAACTGCGTTGGATCACCTGGGGCGCCGGCGTCGCCGCATTGCTCTGGATCATCGCCACGCTCGGCTTTTCCTACTATCTCGCGCATTTCGCGGACTACAACGCCACCTATGGCGCGCTCGGCACATTGATCGGTGTGATGATCTGGGTGTGGATCTCGGTGATGATCCTGATCGTCGGCGCGGAAATCAACGCCGAGCTCGAACATCAGACACGCCATGATTCCACCACCGGCGCGCCCAAACCGATGGGCGATCGCGGCGCCTTCGTCGCCGACACCGTGGGGCGCAAGGCTGAGAACCTTTCATAGCGGATTGCCGATGACGGCGCGGCGGAAAGCGGCTTCCGCAGATCTCCCGATCATTTCGCGCGACCGATACCCATGACGGAGGCCGGCCCCGAATCCGCTGTTTCAACGGAAAGACGGCGCGCGATTGGGAACCTAAAGCGTCGTCGCGTGTTCAACACGTGTGATCAACAGGAGGCAAACCATCATGAACAACCTGATCTGGCTCGTCGGCGCCGTCGTCATCGTCCTCGCAATTCTTTCGTTCCTCGGCCTGCGCTGAGACGTTTGCGCCCGTCCGCCTTCGCGGCGGGCGGCGCGCCTCGCAAGACATAGCATTTCTTTTTGAAAGCGGCTCTCACGGGCCGCTTTTTCGTTGTCTGCATGAGCGCAAAGAGAAACCCGGCCGCCGGGGCCGGGTTTCAACGGATCGCATCGGATCGCGATCCAATCAATGCGTGTTCGGACGTCCGTTTGCGCCGAAACTGTCGCGAACGCTTTCGCGCGCCGCATCCTGGACATTGGAGGCGACCTGCGTCGCCTTCTGATAGGTTTCGGCGGCGAGCTTCTCGCCCTCGTCCATCACGTCGGACGTCTTGCGCGACAGCGTGTCTCGCGCCTTGTCGCCGACATCGCCGATCGTTTCGTCCTCGATGCGGGTGTGAGGAAGGGCGGCGCCGATGGCGGCGCCCAAGGCGAAGGCGAGGGCTCCGCCGACCAGCGGCTGATCGCGGAATTGTCGCGTCAGCATGTCGCCCATCTGCGCCGTCTGTTGCTGCAGTCCCTGGTAGGCGGCGTTCGAACCGCTCTTGATCGAGGACCCCATGTCTGACACGCGGCGGCGGGTTTCTCGCCAGGCCGAAGCGGTCCAGCCCGAGGCTTCATCGAGTAGTCGGCCGGCTTCGTCCCGGATGTCCGACACCTGTTTTCCGGCCGTGTCGGCGAAGCCGCGATAGGTCTTGCCCGTTTCGTCGATGAAATGGCCGGCGCGGCGACCCGTCGTGTCGGTCAAGGCGCGGAAACGCTTGCCGGCGTCGTCGGTGAAGTGGCTGTAGCTCGAACCCTCGTGCATCGACGCAGGACCGAGGCGGCGCACGGAGCCGGTGACCGGCGCGAGCGGGTAAAACGCTTCGTCGACGCTGTCGTCATGGCCGCGCGCGTGATTGTCGCGTTCGGACGAGGCCGGCATCGCCTGGTTCGCCATCATCCAGGCGAGGCTGACGCCCATCAGCGCCACGGGCATGGGATTGTTCTTCACGGAGCGGCCGAGATTGTTGACGAAGTCGGCGCCGCCGCTGCCTTTCACGTAGCCGAGCAATTCGTCGACCATCTGGCCCGGCGACAGGCGTTCCTGAATCGCGTCGAGTTTCTCCTCGATGCGACGGCGATCGCCATCGATCTCACGTTCGATTTCGGCGGGATTACGGTCTGTCAGAGCCATCAGAGTCTCTCCTTCACGATCTTGGCGTCGCGCTGCAGCGACGATGTGGTGCGGTCGAGCGACAGTTCCGAACCGCGCAGCGTATTGAGCCCGCTCGCCATGAGACGCCAGGCCACCAAGGCAACGACGACGCCGACGATCACGGCGGCCAGCGAATTGGCGTTGGGTTCGGTCATGCCCTGCGCGACGAAGAAAGCGCCGAGCCCCGTGACCAAGGCCGACAACAGCACGCCGACGGCGCCGATCGCAAAGACCGCGCCTATCGCCAGCATTTCGATCCCGCCCATGGCTCGGGAGATCTTCTCGGAGGTCTCGGCCTTGGCGAGGGCGATTTCCTTCCGAAACAGGCTGGAAATATCGCCGACGAGGCCGGAGACGAGTTCGGTGATCGGGCGATTGTCAGTATTGGACATTGGCGCGGTCTCCAGAGAAAGGTGTTGCGGGCAGGGTGGTGTCGGACAGCGCGGCGGAATCGTCTCGGCGGTCGAGGCCGGGGTCGGCCGGTGCGACTGGCTCATGCCCCTGTCGTGGCGGCGGGCGGAGGCGGTCACGAAGCGGCTGGCGGCAAGGCCGGCAATGGCGGCGAGGCCGAGAAAGGCGAGCGGCTGGCGGCGACCATAATCTTCGGCCATCGCGGTGATCTCGCCCATGTCGCGGCCCTCGATATCGGCGGCGAACCGGCTGATGCTCGAGCCGATGTCGCTGGCATAGCGGCCCATGGCCGCGCCGTCGCCGGACTGCATGTCGCGACCGGTGCGCTCGAGCGCTTCGCCGAGGCTCGACAACTGCTGGGCTAGGAAAGTCTTCTGTTCGTCGGCCATCTCGGCGGCCTTGTCCGTCGCCTGTTCGACCTTGGCGGCGGCGGCTTCACGGACGGAGCCCAGATCTTCCTTGGCCTGTCGCTTGATGTCGTCGATGCTGGGCGCCGGCGAGGCGCCGGTCGGGTTTGCAGTCTGGCCGCCCAGGGAGCCCTGGCCGGCTTGCTGCCGCGACGCGAGGTCGCGGGTCATATCGTTCTCGCTCATGGATCTCTCCCGGATATCCTCGGCCCGTCCTGATTGACGGGCTCCCGAGTGTAACTTCCGGAAGAGGCCCTAAGTTCCTCGCAGATCCGAGATGGCCCGCGTCAGGTCGAACTGCGCTCGCGCAGGCTCTTTTCGATGCGTCTCAGGCCGAGGGAGAGGCCGATGGTCAGCACGAGATAGATATAGGCGACGATCGAATAGGTTTCGAAGAAGCGGAAGGAGCCGGAGGCGTAGACCTTGCCCATCTGGGTGATGTCGGCGACGCCGAGCACCGAGACGAGCGAGGAGTCCTTGACCATCGCCACGAAGTCATTGGAGAGCGGCGGAAAGATCACCTTCAGCGCCTGCGGAAAGATCACTAGCCGGAAGCGTTGGCCGCGCGACAGGCCGAGCGCCTTGGCGGCTTCGACCTGGCCCTTGTCGACCGACTGGATGCCGGCGCGGAAGATTTCGGCGATGAAGGCGGAATAGGCGATCATCAGCGCGATGATGGCGCGCCACATCAGCGACACGTCCCTGACCATCATCGGCTCGATCAGGCCTGCGGTCGCCAGCGGGGCGGTGAGCCAGTTCCAGCCGGCGACGAAACCCGGCGCGCCGACGAAGGCGATGTAGAACAGGAGCACGAGCACGGGCACGCCGCGAATGAGCTCGATGTAGAAGCGCGAGATCTGCCGAAGCGCCTTGAGTCCGACAGGCCGAGCAGCGCGACCGAGAGCCCGAGCAGCGTGGCCAGGGTGAAACCGGCCAAGGTCACGAAAATCGTCACCGCCAGTCCCTTGGCGACGGTGGTGAAGACCTGCGCGTAGAGGTCGTTGGCAACGATGACGCCGCCAATGCCGAGGCCGATTACGGCGAGCGCGACCAACCACCATGGGAAGTCGGTCGCGCCCGCCTGTTCGTTCGTGGGGGCTGTCGCCATCTCAGACGACTTACTGGCCCATCTTGTAGTCCAGGAACCATTTCTTGTTGAGCGCGTCCATCGTGCCGTCGGCCTTCATGGCGGCGATGGCGGCGTTGACAGGCGCGACGAGATCGGAACCCTTGGGGAAGATGAAGCCGAAATCCTCGGTGCCGAGCGGCTCGCCGACGATCTTCAGCGCGCCGTTTGAGGCGTCCACATAGCCCTTGCCGGCGGTGCTGTCGGTCAGCACCAGATCGACGTCGCCGGCCTTGAGCGCCTGGACCGTGGCGCCGAAGGTCTCGAACAGCTTGATGCGCGGATTCTGTTCGTTGCCGTCGAGCACTTCGTAGACGGCGGTATAGAACGGGCTGGTGCCCGGCTGCGCGCCGACCAGACCGCTTTCCAGCGCCTTGAAGGTCTTGGCGTCGGTGAAGCGGCTTTCATCGCCGCGCACCAGCATCAATTGCTGCGAGCGCATATAGGGGTCGGAGAAGTCGACCTTCTCCTTGCGGTCGTCCTTGATGGTGATGCCCGTCATGCCGATATTGTACTGGCCGTCGGACACCGCCTGGATCATGGCGTCCCACGAAGTGTTTTGATATTCGACCTTGAAGTTCAGACGCTTGGCGATGTCGTCCATGGCGTCATATTCCCAGCCGATCTGCTTGCCGGT
This sequence comes from Rhizobium sp. G21, assembly GCF_014158035.1. GTDB lineage: Bacteria > Pseudomonadota > Alphaproteobacteria > Rhizobiales > Rhizobiaceae > Rhizobium_E. The sequence goes on from NZ_JACFXW010000001.1 coordinate 2,698,716, forward strand.
CTTGGGGTCGACGAATTGCAGCGGCGGATAGGCGTTTTCGGTGACCACGACCACCTTGCGGCCGCCGAGATCGGGCAGTTCAGCCGCATGCGAGGCAAACGGGGCGACGATGAGGGCGGCGAGGCCGAGAAGGAAACTGCGACGCAGGGTCATGGGAAACTCCGAATTTTGTGGCGGCAAACCCTGTCACAAAACGGCCATTCTTGGCAAGGAGGCGACAGGCCGTCGAGCAAGTCTATTGGCGGAGAAAGTTCCGGAATGGATAGGGTGCGAAGCTCGCTTTCACTGTCGCCGCGCGAGCCGTCGGCCGGGAGCCGACCGAACATTCCCGGCGCGATGGTTTCCGGCGACCGCAACGCGATCGGTCATCTCGCGGCGGGGCCGGTCAGGCGGGTGATATGGCCCATCTTGCGGCCCGGCCGCGGCTCGGTCTTGCCGTAAAGATGGATATAGACGTCCTTCTGGCCAGCCCATTGCGCGACGTCGTGGATGTCGTCGCCGATCAGGTTCTGCATCACGCAGTCGCTATGGCGGGCAGGGTCGCCGAGCGGAAGGCCGGTTACGGCGCGGATATGCTGCTCGAATTGCGAGATGACGCAGGCCGCTTCGGTCCAGTGGCCGGAATTGTGCACGCGCGGCGCGATCTCGTTGGCGATCAGCGCGCCGCCCTTGCCTACGAAGAACTCGATGCCGATGACGCCGACATAATCGAGGCCAGCAAGCAGCCTTTCGGCGGCGTCGCGCGCCTGGGCCGCGACATGATCGTCGATGGCGGCCGGCAGAGTGGAGGTGTGCAGGATGCCGTTGCGATGGACATTTTCGGCCGGGTCGAAGCAGACGACCTGGCCCTTCGCGTCGCGAGCGGCGATCACCGAAATCTCGCGTTCGAAAGGGATGAAGCTTTCAAGGATCAGAGCCGCGCCGCCGAGCTTGTCGAATGCGCCTTCGGCGCTGTCGCCCTCGCGGAACAGCATCTGGCCCTTGCCGTCATAGCCCAGCCTCCGCGTCTTGAGCACGCCCTCGCCGCCGAATTCCGCCAAAGCGGTCTCGAGATCGGCCTGACTGTCGACGGCGCGGAAATCGGCGGTGGGGATGCCTACGGAATTGAGATAGCGCTTCTCGGTCAGCCGGTCCTGTGCGACTTCGAGCGCGAAGGGAGGCGGATAGACCGCGACGCTGTCGGCAAGCCGGCGTGCTGCCTCGACCGGCACGTTTTCGAATTCATAGGTCACCACATCGCAGCGCGCGGCGAGGTCTTCCAAAGCCGCCTCGTCGTCATAGGCGGCGACGATCTGGCCATTGGCGAGCTGCGCCGCCGGGCAGTCGGGCGCTGGCTCCAGGATGAGGGTGCGGAAATTCAGCCGGCTTGCGGCCATGGCCAGCATACGGCCGAGCTGGCCGCCGCCGATGATGCCGATCGTTTTTGCGCTCATCTCAGAGATCCACCGGATGTTCGGCCACCGACGCGCTCTGCTCTTCACGCCAGGTGTCGAGCCGGTCGGCGAGGTCGTCGTCATAAAGGGCGAGAACGGCTGCGGCCAACAATGCGGCGTTGACGGCGCCGGCGCGGCCGATCGCCAGCGTTCCCACGGGAATGCCGGCCGGCATCTGCACGATCGACAACAGGCTGTCCTGTCCCGACAGCGCCTTGGACTGAACCGGCACGCCGAAGACGGGCAGGGGCGTCATCGCCGCGGCCATGCCGGGCAGATGGGCCGCGCCGCCGGCTCCGGCAATGATGACCTTGAAGCCTTCGTCGCGCGCGGTCTTGGCGAAATTGACCAGGCGGTCCGGGGTGCGATGGGCGGAAATGATGCGCGCTTCATAGGGAATTTCCAGCGCATCGAGCGTGTCGGCGGCGTTTTTCATGGTCTCCCAGTCGGACTGGCTTCCCATGATGATGGCGACGGGCGGCTTGGAGAGCGTCATGAACAGGCTTTCGTCAGGCGATGATGTCGGGGATGATCTGGTCTTCGACCTGGCTTAGCTTGTCCTTGATGACCAGCTTCTTCTTTTTCATGCGCTGGATCCGAAGCGCGTCGCAGCCGGTCGCGATCATCGCATTGATCGCCACGTCGTAATCCTCGTGCTCCTGCCGCAGTCTCGCCGCATTCAATCTAAGCTCAGCCTGCTCCTGATCGGCCATTCGGTCCCGTCCCCATTCTCTTTGTCTTCGGCGGCAAGCGCCTGTAGTCCCGCCACTTGGCAGATTTCGCTCCTAACACGAATCATCCGCTAACGGGAAGTTTTCCTTTCCGGCGAAATGGGCTTCGACAAACGGGGCATTACATGGCAGACTCCTTATGTTGCAGCCTGAAACATCCGGCGGAGGATGGCCGGGTGTGGGCCGAACCAAAAGGAAACTGCCCATGACTATAGAAGCTCATATTCAGACGCTCGAAAAAAGCATGGAGCCCTTGAAGCCGAACTGCATTCCGCAATGCTGCATCCCGCCACAGGCGATACGACCATCAGCCAGATCAAAAGAGAGAAGCTGAAAATCAAGGACGAAATCGAACGGCTGCGTAAGAATACGCGTCACTGATCCGCCCATCCCCCAAACTTCGAAGGGTCGCCGTCCCGCTTCCGCGCATCGTCATTGCGTCAATTCGGGAGCCGCGACAGGCGGCCCTTTCCACCGACAGTTACGCCGGCGCCAAGATCGTCGCGACGCTCAGGCGGACCAGAACTGATCCAGCCAGAAGCCGATTTTCTGGAAGCCCTGCGGATTGATCGCGTAGATCCGTTTCGTGCCCTGGCTCTCCACCGTCACCATGTGGCAATCCAGCAATGCCTTCAAATGCTGTGACACAGCCGGACGGCTGACAGGCAGAAGCGCCGCCAATTCGTTGACCGTGCGCGGAGCCCTCCGCAATTCCTCCAGGAGGAAGCGGCGATTGGAATCGGAAATTGCTGCGAAAGGATCTGCGCTCATCGGCGAAAAGCTAAGCCAGAGTTTCAGGTCTCACAAGTGTTTTTGTGCATCGCATTTAAATTTTCTGCATTGCATTCAAAGCTTAGCGAGCGCGGAAACAACCGCTGCGCCGCCGTCGTAGCACAGCTTCAGCCCGGCGATCGACAGCATGGCGTACATGAAGGGGTAAAACACCTCGACGCGCATGCGCCTGACGATCGCGCCGCCGGCGATCGTCGCCAGCGGCGCGATCGGGAACAGGCTGGCGGAAATCGCCAGATTGGTGAAGTCGAGTTGCCCCAGCGCCTGATAGGGCGCGAGCTTGATGAAATTGACGATGGCGAAAAAGCGCACGGCTGCGCCGGTATAGTCGCGGGGCGGCAGCTTGAGCGGCAGTCCGTAGACCTGGAACGGCGCGCCGCCGGCGTGAGCGACGAAACTTCCATAACCGGAAAGAGTCCCCCAAAATCCGGCGCGGCGCCAGTCGTGGGGACGAGGGGGCGTCTCTTCATGCCGTCTCGGACCGTAGCGATTGATGAAGAAGCGGGCGGCGAAGGTGACGGCGATCACGCCGATGATCAACCGCATGGCGTAGGACGGGACGATCGCCCAGGTCGCCCAGCCGATCGCGATGCCGACCAATCCGCCCGGCAGCATGATCTTCACCAATCCCGGCGCATTGTGCTTGCGCCACATCCATAGCGACGCCCCGTCCATGACGATCAGGATCGGCAACAGGATGGCGGCCGCCTGCGCCGGCGGCACGGCCATGGAGAGGATCGGCACGCCCAGCAGACCGAGCGCGTCGCCAAGACCGCCTTTGCTCAGCCCCACCAGAAGAACGGCCGGAATGGCGATGAAATAGAAGCTGGCGTCGATGGGCATGTTGATCGTTTTCATTCCCGGGGTTATGGCAGAAGCCGAGGCTCTCGGCCGCGTCGCGCCGCAAAAGAGCAGAACGAGAACAGGAAGTCCATGTCGACCGTCGAAAACCGCTGCCGCCTCGTCTTGATCGCGCCCGAAATCGCCGACCCGCAGGACGCGGCGCAGGCGATGGCCGACGCGCTGAAAGGCGGCGACGTCGCCTCCGTGATCATTCCGCAATACAGTCTCGACGACGGCGCGTTCCAGAAGCTCGCCGAAGCAGTCGTCCCAGTGGTGCAGGACGCCGGCGCCGCCGCCCTCATCGCGGGCGACAGCCGCGTGGCGGGCCGCGTCAAAGCCGACGGCCTGCATATCGAAGCCAATCCCGAGGCGCTGGCCGAAGCGATCGAAAAGCATGCGCCGAAGATGATCGTCGGCGGCGGCAACGCCCAGGATCGCCACAAGGCGCTGGAGGTGGGCGAGGCGCAGCCGGACTACATCTTCTTCGGCAAGGCGACGGGCGACATCAAGCCCGAGGCCCATCCCAAGAATGTCGCGCTCGGCGAATGGTGGTCGTCGCTGGTGGAAATTCCCTGCATCGTCATGGGCGGGACCGACCCCGCATCCGTCATCGCGATCGCCGAGAGCGGCGCGGAATTCGCAGCCCTCAGACTCGCGGTGTTCGCCGAACCCGGCCGCGCCGCGCAGATCGTGCAGGAAGTGAATGCGATGCTGGACGAAAAAGCGCCACGCTTTGAGGGTTGAACGATTCGCATGACAGCGAAGAGATCGATTTGGGCGGGATTATTGGGTCTGGCGGCGCTTCTGGCGGCCCTTCAAGGCGCGCAGGCGGCGTCGACCGACGTCATGCAGCGGATGCTGGGCGGCGGCGACGAAAGCCGCGCCATCAAGCGCGATCGTCTGGCCCCCACCGGCAACGCCGAAGCGCTGCCGGCGTTGAATTCGCCGCAGAAGAGCGAGATCGCCCCATCCGGCGGCCTGAGCCTGCTTGCGCGCATGGGCGCATCCCTTCCCGATCTTCCGCCGGAAAAGCCGTTTCAGGGAAAGGTCGACGACGCCTATGGCGCCTATCAACGCGGCTATTATCTCGAAGCCATGGATCTGGCGCTTCCCAGGGCGCAGAAGGGCGAACCGGCCGCCCAGACTTTGGTGGCCGAGCTTCTGAACAACGGGCTGGGCGTAAGGCGCAATCCCAAGGATGCGGTGTTCTGGTATGAACAGGCCGCCCGCGCCGGGGACGCCAACGCCCAGTTCAAATACGCTCTTATGCTGATGGACGGCGGACTCGTCGCGCGCGACAAGAAGAAGGCGGACGACATGATGTGGCAGGCGGCGCGCGGCGGCAATCCGCAGGCGCAGTTCAACGTCGCCCAGATCCTGGTCGCCGCCAAACCCGGTCCGGACGGGCTCACCGAAGCACTGCCCTGGTATGAGAAAGCCGCCGCGAAGGGCGTGCCCGACGCCGAATACGCGGTAGCGCAGATCTACGCCAACCTGCCGGTCGACGCCGAGAAGAAGGCCGCCGCCCGCGGCTGGCTGTTGAAAGCGGCGAAATCCGGCTTCGACACGGCGCTGTTCGATCTCGCCGTCTGGAACATCAACGGCGTCGCCGGCCCTCGCGACTACGAAACCGGTTTTCAATGGATGAAGCGCGCGGCCAATCGCGGTCATGTGCTGGCGCAGAACAAACTCGCCCATCTCTATGTCTACGCCATCGGCACCCGACCCGACCCGGTCGAGGCGGCCAAATGGTATGTGCTGTCGCGGCGGGCGGGCTTTGCCGATCTCGATCTGGAGGATTTCTTTCTCGGCATCGAGGACGAGCAGCAGAAGGAAGCCATTCACCGGGCCAACCAGTTTCGCGCTCGCTAGCGGCGAGCCTGGTCTCTTAACCTTGACGACGGCGCGCGGGAGCCATGCGCCACAAGAGGCTTGAAAAAGCCGGGTTTTGTGGTCTTGAGGCCGCCAATCTCATCGGCGCGCCCCTGAGCCGCAGCCGATTGCTCGTTGTACGGCCCCGTCTGCGGGGCCGCTTCACTTTGAAGGAACTCCCCATGGCCCGTTCGGCGCTCTTGAATGTGATGGTCCAGGCCGCTCTGAAGGCCGGCAAGTCCCTCTCCCGCGATTTCGGCGAGGTGCAGAACCTGCAGGTGTCGCTGAAGGGCCCCGGCAATTATGTGAGCCAGGCCGACCGCAAGGCCGAAAAGATCGTCCGCGAGGAACTGCTCAAGGCGCGTCCCACCTATGGCTTCCTCGGCGAGGAAAGCGAAGAGATCAAGGGCACCGACGGTTCGCATCGCTGGATCGTCGATCCGCTCGACGGCACCACCAACTTCCTGCACGGCATCCCGCAATTCGCGGTGTCGATCGGCCTGGAGCGCGGCGGCGAGATGGTCGCCGGCGTGATCTATAATCCCGCCAGCGACGAGCTCTTCACCGCCGAACGCGGCGGCGGCGCCTATGTCAACGACCGACGCCTGCGGGTGTCGGCCCGCAAGAGCCTGTCGGACTCGGTCATCGGCTGCGGCATGCCGCATCTCGGCCACGGCATGCATGGCCGCTACCTCATCCAGCTTCGCCATGTCATGGGTGAAGCGGCGGGCTTGCGCAGCCTGGGCGCGGCGTCGCTCGATCTCGCCTTCGTGGCGGCCGGCCGCATGGACGGTTTCTGGGAAGAAGGCCTGTCTCCCTGGGATATGGCGGCGGGCATCGTCATGATCCGCGAAGCCGGCGGCTTTTCTTCCGACATGAACGGCGGCGCGGATATTTTCGGCAGCGGCACGATCGTGGCGGGCAACGAACATATCCATAAGGCGCTGCGCGATGTGGCGAACCGTCCCGTCCCCAAGGGTTAACCTGATCATCTGTCATAAATGATTGCGCGCGCCGTGATCCCGTCCTAGACTTCCCGCCGAAGTTTGGGAGGATTTCATGGATTGCGACGTCTTGGTGATCGGCGGCGGGTTGGCGGGCTTGGTTTCCGCCGTCGAGGCCGCCGATCGGGGGCTTAAGGTCATCGTCCTGGATCAGGAGGGCGAGCAGAATCTGGGCGGCCAGGCCTTCTGGTCGCTCGGCGGCCTGTTCTTCATCGACAGTCCCGAGCAGCGCCGCATGCGTATCCGCGACACGTTCGACCTGGCGCGGCAGGACTGGTTCGGCTCCGCCGCCTTCGACCGCCCCGAAGATCTCTGGCCACGGCTCTGGGCGGAAGCCTATCTCGATTTCGCGAGCGGCGAGAAGCGCGCCTGGCTGCATGCGCAGGGCATGCGCTGGTTTCCCGTCGTCGGATGGGCCGAGCGCGGCGGCGCGCTCGCCAGCGGTCACGGCAATTCGGTTCCCCGTTTTCACGTCACCTGGGGCACCGGTCCCGGCGTGCTCGCCCCTTTCATCCGCCGCGCCCGCGAACAGGAGCGTGCGGGCCGTCTCTCTTTCCGCTTCCGCCATCAGGTCGATGGCCTCGTTGCCGTCAACGGCGCCGTTACGGGGGCGCGAGGCAGCGTGCTGGCGCAGGATGCCGTGGTCCGGGGCGGCAAGAGCAATCGCGACGTCATCGGCGATTTCGAGATTTCGGCGGGCGCGACCATCGTCGCCTCGGGCGGCATCGGCGGCAATCACGATCTGGTGCGGCGCAATTGGCCGGTGGAGCGGCTGGGACAGGCGCCGCGCAACATGGTGTCAGGCGTGCCCGCCCATGTCGACGGCCGCATGATCGACATCGCCCAGGAGGCTGGAGCCGACGTCATCAATCCCGACCGCATGTGGCATTATACCGAAGGCCTGCGCAATTGGGATCCGATCTGGCCCGATCACGGCATCCGCATCCTTCCGGGGCCGTCCTCCCTCTGGTTCGATGCGTTGGGGAGGCGGTTTCCCGCCCCTTACATGCCCGGCTTCGACACGCTCGGAACGTTGAAGGCGATCCTCTCCACCGGGCACGACTATTCCTGGTTCATCCTGACCAAGGCGATCATCAAGAAGGAATTCGCGCTCTCGGGCAGCGAACAGAACCCCGATCTCACCGGCAAGGACATTCCGCTGCTACTGAAACGGCTCGGCAAGGAGCCGCCCGGACCGGTGCGGGCCTTCATGGAGAAGGGCGCCGATTTCGTGGTGCGCGATAGGCTGGAGGACCTCGTCGCGGGCATGAATGCGTTGACCGACGAGCCGCTGCTCGACGCCGGAGCGATCCGCCGGCAGATCGAGGCCCGCGACCGAGAGATCGACAATCGGTTCGCCAAGGACGCGCAGGTGACGGCCATTCGCGGCGCCCGCGCCTATCTCGGCGATAAGCTGATGCGCACGGCGAAGCCGCACCGCATCCTCGATCCCGCCGCCGGGCCGCTGATCGCCGTGAAGCTCAATATTCTCACGCGCAAGACGCTGGGTGGGCTGCACACCGATCTCAAGGCGCGGGCGCTCGACGCTGAAGGCCGGGAAATCCCCGGCCTCTATGCGGTCGGCGAGGCCGCCGGTTTCGGCGGCGGCGGCATGCATGGCTACAACGCGCTCGAAGGCACGTTTCTCGGCGGGTGCCTGTATTCCGGCCGCATGGCCGGCAGGAGTGTCGGACTATGAACGCGGGCGGGCTATTCGCCCGCCGACACAGAGCGCAACGGCGTCCCGGCGGGCGCATCCTGCTCGATCCCGAATTGTAGACGCGCGAGGCGGGAATAGATGCCGCCCAGCGCGGAGAGCGAGGCATGCGTGCCCTCCTCCACCACGCGACCCTGATCCATGACCAGAATACGGTCGGCCTTGAGCACGGTCGCCAAGCGATGGGCGATGACGATGGTGGTGCGGCCGGTCATCAGCCCGTCCAGCGCCGTCTGCACCAGTTTTTCGCTTTCGGCGTCGAGCGCCGAGGTGGCCTCGTCGAGCAGCAGGATGGGTGCGTCGCGCAGGATGGCGCGGGCGATGGCGATGCGCTGGCGCTGGCCGCCCGAGAGCATCACGCCGCGCTCGCCGACTTCGGTGTCGTAGCCGTTTTCGAGCCTCAGGATGAATTCCTCGGCTTGGGCGGCGCGGGCGGCGGCCTCCACCTGCGCCCGGGTCGCGTTCGGCGCGCCGAAGGCGATGTTGTCGAAGATCGAGGCGGCGAAGATCGTCACATCCTGCGGCACGATGGCGATGCGGTCGCGCAAATCTATCGGGTCGACCGAGCGGGCGTCGACGCCGTCGATCAGGATGCGGCCGGCGCCGGGATCGTAATAGCGCAGGATGAGGGAAAACAGCGTGCTCTTGCCCGCGCCGGAAGGGCCGACCACGGCGACGCGTTCGCCGGGGGCGACGGTCAGGCTCAAGCCCTTGAGGGCGGAGGTTCCCGGACGGCTGGGATAGGCGAAATCCACCTGGTCGAAGCCGACGCCGCCACGCGCCGGACTCGGCAGAGCGGCGGGGGCAGGGGGCGGCGATATCGGGCGTTTCGGCGAGGAGCTCCATCAGCCGCGAGGCTGCGCCCGAGGCCTGCGACAGTTCGCTCCAGACTTCCGATAATGCGCCGAGCGCGCCAGCGGCCATCACCGAATAGAGCAGGAACTGGCTGAGCGTGCCTGCGGTGATCGTGCCTGCGAGCACGCCCTGGGCGCCGTACCACAATACGGCCACCACGCTGCCGAACACCATGGTGATGGCGAAGCCGGTCAGGAAGGCGCGCTGGCGGGTGGAGAGCCGCGCCGCTTCGAAAGCTTGCTCCGCGGCGTCGCCGAAGCGGTCGCGGGCGATGCCGCCGGCGTTGAAGGCCTGCACGGTGCGGATCGCGCCGATGGCTTCGGAGGCATAGGCGGAAGCCCCCGCCAACCGGTCCTGCGCCTCGCGCGAGCGCTTGCGCACCGAGCGGCCGAAGCCGACCAGCGGGAAGACGATGAGCGGAATGGCGATCAGCACCAGCGCCGACAGTTTCGGGCTGGTGTAGATCATCATGGCGATCGCGCCGAGACAGAGGATCATATTGCGCAGCGCGAGCGAAGCGGTGGCGCCGACGGCCGACTTGATCTGCACCGTATCCGCGGTCAGTCGCGAGACGATCTCGCCGGACTGGTTGGCGTCGAAGAAGGACGGCGACAGCTTGACGATATGGGCGAAAACGTCGCGCCGGAGGTCGGCGACGATGCGCTCGCCGATGGTGATGACGAAGTAGTAGCGCAGCGCCGAGGCCAGAGCCAGCACCACGGCCAGCCCCATCAGCATCGAGAAATAGGTATTGATGAAGCTCGGGTCGGAATGGGAGAAGCCGTTGTCGATCATCCGGCGCACGGCGAGCGGCAGGACCAACGTCGTGGCCGCCGCCAGCGCCAGCGCGAAGAGCGCGCCGCCAGCCAGCCCCTTGTATCGGCCGATATAGGGCGCGAGGCGCGCCAGCGGTTTCAGGTTCGCGCGCGAGGTCGTTTCTGTTTTACGGGCCACCCGGCCTACTCCGCTGTGTGAGGCCGGCTGGAGGGCATCCTTGCGGAGATTCCCGGGCGCAGGCACTTGTTATCCTCAATCGCTTTGTATAGGCCTCGCCATCAAGCGAAGCCGTGGTCCACAGGCGACTGCGGCTTCATTTATTCGTTTGGCTCGGCAGCCGCAAGTCATGCGGCAAAAGACCACTCTGACGGCAGGACAGTGTCATGAAAGCTCAAATTCACCCCGACTATCACATGATCAAGGTCGTCATGACCGACGGCACCGAATACGAAACCCGTTCGACCTGGGGTTCGGAAGGTCAGGTCATGAACCTCGAAATCGATCCGAAGTCGCATCCGGCCTGGACCGGCGGCAATCAGCAGCTGATGGACCGCGGCGGCCGCGTCTCCAAGTTCAACAAGCGCTTCTCCGGCCTCGGCATCTGAGCGACGCTCGAAAGAGTTTTGCGAAAAAGCCCGGCCTGCCCGGGCTTTTTTGTTGTCTGAAATCCCGTTCGAGAAGGCGACGACGCTTCGCCTGGTCGTTACTTCTTCTGTGCAAGCGCCTTTTCGATGGCGGGCAGCAACTCGGCTCGCACCGACGCCTCGTCGAAGGGGCCGACATGCTTGTAGACGATCGTCCCGTCCGGCCCGACCAGGAACGATTCCGGAATGCCGTAGACGCCCCAATCGATCGCGGCTGCGCCTTTGGGATCGACGCCGATCGCCGAGAAGGGGTTGCCGAGCTCGCCGAGGAAAGCCAGCGCCGCGTCGTTCTTGTCCTTGTAATTGATCCCCACGACAGTCAGCCGCTCGTCGGTCGACAGGCCTAGAATGATCGGATGCTCCTGCCGGCAGGGCACGCACCACGACGCCCAGACATTGACCAAGGTCACTTTGCCGCGGATCGCCTCCGACGTCAGAGCCGGAACCGGCTGGCCGTTCTTCACTGCGCCGTCGAGGGGCTGGAGCGAAAGCGTCGGCGCGGCTTTGCCGATCAGCGCGGACGGGATGACCGAGGTGTCGCGACCCGACATCAGCTGCATCAGGAACACCCCGGCCAGCGCGCCGAACAGCAGAAGCGGTAGAAAGGCGACGAGGACGCGGCGTCTCCGGCCCTGGGGCTGGGCGGGTGTATCGCTCACGCTGCGTCGCTCCCGGCCGATCTGCGGCGGATGCCTTGGGCTTCCAGGCGCTTGAGATCGGCCTTGAGCTTGCGGCTGTCGAGCCAGGTCGAAGCGATCACGCCGAGCAGCACCAGCGCGGCCGCGCCCCAGGAGGCATAGACGTAGAAAGCATGATTCATGATGCGCCTCCGGCCTGGGCGGAACGGGCGGCGTGTCGGCGCATCACCGCGATGCGCCGCCGCCAGATCTCGTTGCGCATCGCCGTCAGATGCAGAGTGAAGAACAACAGGGTGAAGCCCATCGCCATCACCAGCAGCGGCCGCAGAAATTCCGGATCGATGGTCGGCCCGTCCAGCCGCATCACGCTGGCCGGCTGGTGAAGCGTATTCCACCACTCCACTGAAAATTTGATGATTGGGATATTGACGAAGCCGACCAGGATCATCACTGCGCTGACGCGGGCGGCGCGGCCGGGATCGTCCATGGCGCGGTTGAAGGCGATCAAGCCTAGATACATCAGAAACAGGATGAAAACCGAAGTCAGCCGCGCGTCCCACACCCACCAGGTGCCCCACATCGGCTTGCCCCAGAGCGAGCCGGTGACCAGCGCCAGAAAAGTGAAGGCGGCGCCGAGCGGCGCTGCGGTCTTGGCCGAGACGTCCGCAAGCGGATGCCGCCAGACCAGCGTGCCCAACGCCGAAGCCGCCATCACCGTATAGCACATCATCGACAGCCAGGCCGAGGGAACATGGATATACATGATCCGGACCGTCTCGCCCTGCTGATAATCGCCCTCGGTGGTGAAGCTCAGATAGACGCCCGCGATCAGACAGAGCGCCGAAATCGCCGCCAGCCAGGGAATGATCCGCGTGGCCAGCGCGATGAAGCGCGTCGGGTTGGCGAGCGCCGTGAGCTTGGAAAGGGTGAGGCTTGTTTCTGTCATGGGGAGTCTTACCGCCAAAGGCGGCGGCCCGCAATTGATCCTCGTCAAAGCTGGAGCGGAAATGGCCTCACATCTTGGTCATCATTCGGCCGATGCGCGCAGCGCGAAAGCGGCCGCCAATGGGCCGATGACGGCGAAGAACAGGCTGAGCGCGATCAGCGCCAGAAAGGGCGGCAGAAAGGGGGCGGGGTCCTCGACCGCCGCATAGACGGCGGAGACGCCGAAGATCAGCACCGGGATGGTCAGCGGCAGGACGAGGATCGAGACGATCAGCCCGCCGCGCGGCAACGCCACCGCCACCGCAGCGCCCGCAGCCCCGATGAAGGTGATGGCGGGCGAGCCGGCCAGCAGCGTCAAGGCGAGCGCTCCCATCGCCGTCTCGTTCATATTCATGAAGAGGCTGAGAAGCGGCGAGGCGGCGACCAGCGGCAGGACGGCGGAGACCCAGTGCGCCAGGCATTTGATCAGCACGATCAGCGTCAGCGGCGTCTCCTGCATCATCAGCAGATCGAGCGACCCATCGTCGCGATCGGCTTGGAACAACCGGTCCAGTCCGAGCAGCGAGGCGAGCAGCGCCCCCACCCAGAGGATCGCAGGCCCGATGCGCGACAGGAGATTGAGATCGGGGCCGACGCCGAAGGGGATCACGGCGACCACGGTCATGAAGAACAATATGCCGATCATCACGCCGCCGCCAGCGCGAAAGCCCAGTCGGAGATCGCGGAGGAAGAGAGCGGTCATGCCGCCTCGCCGAAATAGTGGAAGCCGGTCATGACCAGTTCGCGGGCGGCGTCGAGGCCGAGCGGCTGGTGGGTGGCGGCGACGATCATTCCCCCTGGTCGAGATGGGTTTTCATCAGCCGGGCGAACAGCGATTCGGACTGGCTGTCGAGCGCCGCCGTTGGCTCGTCGAGCAGCCAGACCGGCCGCCAGGCGGTCAGGAGTTTGGCCATGGCCATGCGCCGTTGCTGGCCGGCCGAGAGATAGCCGAAGGGGAGGTGCAAAAGGCCGATGAGGCCGAGCGCGTCGGCCGCCTCGTCGATCTCCATGCCGGACCTGCCCTGATAATCTCCGAAGAAGGACTTCCAGAACTGGAGATTTTCCTCAACCGTCAGTTCCTTTTTCATGGCGTTGCGATGGCCGAGATAGTGGCAGGCCTCGGGCGCGCGCGGAGCTGTCCTCCCATCGTCGAGCGTCAGCGTCACCGATCCCTCTTCCAGCGGCAGCAGACCGGCTACGGTGCGAATCAGCGTCGATTTTCCCGTGCCGTTCTTGCCTTTCAGAACCAGGCTCTCACCGGAGGCCAAGTCGAAAGAAACAGCCGAAAAAGCCTTTCCCCGCCACGGTTTGCCGCGATTTCGCGGGCTTCCAAACGCATTCTTCATCTCCCGGGCGATTTGTTCTGCGATGCAAAAAAACTTCAGCTTCGACCTTCGTCAGTATGGAACCTTGTTTAGAAATTATCTATAACGTCCGCAATCGCGCCAGCAGCCGGCGTGAAGGTCATCCTTGCGCCGAACCAAGAGTTGAAAAACAATTCTTCGTGCGGACAGCGGAAATGGTTGCACCCGCATCCCATCATGCGCTTTCGGGCGCCGGGCGTTCGCACGTCAGTTCAGCTGAACAGACGAGACGGGTTTTCCATGTCGCATTCCCTCGATAGTTTCAATTGCCGCTCTACGCTGACCGTGAACGGCAAGGACTATGTCTACTACAGCCTGCCGAAGGCCGAAGCCAACGGCCTGGCCGGCGTTTCCAAGCTGCCCTATTCGATGAAGGTCCTTCTCGAGAACCTGCTCCGCAACGAAGACGACCGTTCGGTCACCAAGGCCGATATTCAGGCGGTCGCCGCCTGGCTCGTCAACAAGGGCTTGAGCGAATATGAGATCGCCTATCGCCCGGCCCGCGTGCTGATGCAGGACTTCACCGGCGTTCCCGCCGTCGTTGACCTCGCGGCGATGCGCGACGGCATCAAGGCGCTCGGCGGCGATCCGGAAAAGATCAATCCGCTGGTGCCCGTCGATCTGGTCATCGACCACTCCGTCATCGTCGACGAATTCGGCACGCCGCAGGCGTTCAATCGCAATGTCGAACTCGAATATGAGCGCAACGGCGAGCGTTACCGCTTCCTGAAATGGGGCCAGCAGGCGTTCAAGAATTTCCGCGTCGTTCCCCCGGCACCGGCATCTGTCACCAGGTCAATCTGGAATATCTCGGCCAGACGGTCTGGACCAGGGATGAAGACGGCGAGACGGTCGCCTATCCCGACACCTGCGTCGGCACCGATTCGCACACCACGATGATCAACGGTCTCGGCGTGCTCGGCTGGGGCGTGGGCGGCATCGAAGCCGAAGCCGCCATGCTCGGCCAGCCGGTGTCCATGCTGCTGCCCGAGGTCATCGGCTTCAAGCTCACCGGCAAGGTCAAGGAAGGCGTCACCGCCACCGACCTCGTGCTGACGGTCGTGCAGATGCTGCGCAAGAAGGGCGTCGTGTCCAAGTTCGTCGAATTCTTCGGCCCGGGCCTGGATTCGATGTCGCTCGCCGACCGCGCCACCATCGGCAATATGGGTCCGGAATATGGCGCGACCTGCGGCTTCTTCCCGGTCGACGGCGAAACCATCAACTACCTCACCATGTCGGGCCGCACCACGGACCGGATCGCGCTGGTCGAAGCCTATTCCAAGGCGCAAGGCATGTGGCGTGACGGCGACGGCGCCGATCTCGTCTTCACCGACACGCTCGAACTCGATCTCGGCGATGTCGTGCCCTCGATGGCCGGCCCCAAGCGTCCGGAAGGCCGCCTGGCCCTCGAAACCATCGCGCCGAACTTCGCCACCGCGCTCGAAGGCGATTACAAGAAGCCGGGACAACTGACCAACCGTTACGCGGTCGAAGGCGAGGATTTCGATCTGGGCCATGGCGATGTGGCGATCGCCGCCATCACCTCCTGCACCAACACCTCCAACCCGAGCGTTCTGATCGCCGCCGGCCTTCTGGCCCGCAATGCGGTCGCCAAGGGCCTGAAGTCCGCTCCCTGGGTCAAGACGTCGCTGGCGCCCGGATCGCAAGTGGTCGGCGAATATCTCGCCAAGTCCGGCCTGCAGGACTCGCTCGACAAGCTCGGCTTCAATCTGGTCGGCTTCGGCTGCACCACCTGCATCGGCAATTCCGGCCCGCTGCCGGCGCCGATCTCCAAGACCATCAACGAGAAGGGCTTGATCACCGCGGGCGTTCTCTCGGGCAACCGCAATTTCGAGGGCCGCATTTCGCCCGACGTGCAGGCCAACTATCTGGCCTCGCCGCCGCTGGTCGTCGCCTATGCGCTGGCCGGATCGGTGCAGAAGGACCTGACCAAGGAGCCGCTCGGCCATGACCAGGACGGCAACCCGGTCTTCCTCAAGGACATTTGGCCGACGTCGAAGGAAATACAGGAATTCATCCTGAAATACGTGACCCGCGAGCTCTACGAAAGCAAATATGCCGACGTGTTCAAGGGCGACGCCAACTGGCAGGCCGTGCAGGTTCCGGATGGCCAGACCTATGCCTGGGACGACAACTCCACCTATGTGCAGAACCCGCCTTACTTCGTGGGCATGCAGAAACAGGCTGGCGGCGTGACCGACATCAAGGGCGCGCGCGTGCTCGGCCTGTTCGGCGACAAGATCACCACCGACCATATTTCTCCGGCCGGTTCGATCAAGGCTGCGTCTCCCGCCGGCGCCTACCTGCTCGGCCATGGCGTCTCGGTGGCCGACTTCAACCAGTACGGCACGCGTCGCGGCAATCACGAAGTGATGATGCGCGGCACCTTCGCCAATATCCGCATTCGCAACCACATGCTGGGCGCGAACGGCAAGGAAGGCGGATTCACCATCCACTACCCGTCCAAGGAAGAGATGTCGATCTACGACGCCGCCATGAAATACAAGGAAGAGGGCGTGCCGCTCGTCATCTTCGCCGGCGTCGAATACGGCAACGGCTCCTCGCGCGACTGGGCGGCGAAGGGCACGAACCTGCTCGGCGTCCGCGCCGTGATCGCCCAGTCGTTCGAGCGCATCCACCGCTCCAACCTGGTCGGCATGGGCATCGTTCCCTTCGTGTTCGAGGATGGCCAGAACTGGCAGACGCTCGGCCTCAAGGGCGACGAAGTGGTGACGATCGAAGGCCTCGCCGACATCAAGCCGCGCGACAAGACGGTGGCCAAGGTCACCTATGGCGACGGCGCGGTGAAGGAAATCCCGATCATCTGCCGCATCGATACGCTCGACGAGATCGACTACTACCACAATGGCGGCATCCTGCAGACGGTGCTGCGCGATCTCGCCGCCTGATCAGGCAGCCTGGACCGACATCGAGCCGCCGGGAGAAATCCCGGCGGTTTTTTCATGGGGTGAGATCGAACAGGGCGGGATCCTGATCGACGCCATTGATCCTGAGGCAGATCGAATGTTCGCCGGCGTAATATCGCCTGGTGGTGATCGGGCGGAAGGCGTGGCTGCGGCGGAAGAGCATGCATTCGCCGGGCGCCAGCGTCATCGAGCCGCCCTTGAACACTTTGGGCGCGGTTGCGCCCCGCGCCTTGCGGAAGTGGATGACGTAGTCGACCGTCAGCATCTGAGGCTGATCCGCCAATGACGTAATCCCGGCTTCGAAGACCAGCACGCCGGGCATGACGACGCCGGATGCGGAGAGCCGAAGCAAGCTGGCGGACACCGCCGGCGCATTGCGGCCGAAGATCTCCAGCGCTCCGGGATCGCCTTTTTTGATCAGCGTCCGCAGCCCATGCTTGAGCAGAGACAGACGCTCAGGGGGCGCATCCTTCGCCCAGTTTCGCCCCAGATCCACCGTCAGGCGCGGGTGATCCTTGGAGATGTCGTTGATATGATTGGCGACGGAGCGGCGCACATAGTCCGACGGGTCGTCGCGCAGCCGGGCCAAGAGCGGCAACATCGGCGTCGGGTCCGCCATCAGCGCCGGCAGTTGCATCGCCCATGGCAGGCGCGGACGAGACCCCTCCGACACCAGCCGCCGGACATGCGGGTTGGGATCGTCGGCCCAGTCTTCCATGATAGCGAGACCGCGCGCGAGATCATGCTTGAGGCAATAGCGGATGCCGAATTCGCTGGTGAGGCGTTTGGTCATGTCGCGCATCAGCGCCATCGCGCCATCGAAATCGTCGAGCCCATGTTGGCCGACCAGCAGGGTCAGCGGCATGATCGCCCAACCACGCAAACCCTCTGCGTCCGAGGCCCTGTCGCCGTCCCCGCCTTCATCGGGATGCAGCATGGCGCGGAGCATGGGAAAGCGGAGCGTCGGGTCCTTCGGAAGGCGTTCATGCAGGGCGTCGGCAAGCAGTTGCGCCCGCGCTTTCAGTTCGAGGGCGGGCAGCCGCGCCATCACGGCTTCGATGAAAGAATCCGCTTCGATGTCCGGCGCGGCGCGCTGCAGATGAAACGCGGTCCAAGCCACGAGTTCGCGCGAGAATAGGTTCTTGAGCGGTTCCATGGGGGCTCACTGTTTCCGATAGACGGCGAGAGGCTCAAAGTGGCGCATTTCAGCGCCCTGAAGATCCATCAACGCGAAATATTCTGCGCAATCGGGCGA
This sequence comes from Rhizobium sp. G21, assembly GCF_014158035.1. Classification (GTDB taxonomy): domain Bacteria; phylum Pseudomonadota; class Alphaproteobacteria; order Rhizobiales; family Rhizobiaceae; genus Rhizobium_E. The sequence goes on from NZ_JACFXW010000001.1 coordinate 2,716,573, forward strand.
CGTCTCCGCCGTCTTCATCATCGCCTCCGCGTCCTCCTTGCTGCGCCAGTGGATGAGATCGAGGTAGAAGCCTTCCGCCCCACGCAACAATTCCCGGCTCAGAAAGCCGGGCGCGGCATTCAGGAACTCACGCTGAAAGCGGTCGGACGCAGCCACGAAAACTGTCTCCTCGATCTCCGGCTTCAGGCGGAAGCTGGCCATCTCGATATTTATCGTCGCCATCAAAGGTCTCCTCTGTCGATGAGGATGATCTATCGATTAATACGCCATTTTATGTCATGTTTCTTCGATGCGCGCCACCGACCGCTCCCGTTTTGAAAGGCTCGACGCCATCGCCGCCCGGCTCAAGGACGACGCCGGGCTGACGGCGAAAGACTTGGCGGAGCAATTGGGCGTCAGCCTCAGGACGGTCAGCCGGGATCTGGCTTTGTTGCGCGACCGCGGCGTGCCGGTTGAGGCCGACCGGGGCCGCGGCGGCGGGGTGCGCCTGCCGCGTCATTGGGGCGTGGGAAAGTTGAGCCTCACCTATCGCGAAGCGGTGGAGTTGCTGGTCTGCCTCGCCATCGCCGAGCAATTGCCGTCGCCCTGGCTGATCGCCAATCTGGCCGCCGTCAGGCGCAAGCTGGTGGCGTCTTTCGCGCCGTCGCTCAAGGACAAGATCGCCGGTTTGAGAAGCCGCATCCTGATCGGCGGCTCTGCTTCGGCCGCCGTCGTCGAAAGCTTCTCCCCGCTCGGGGCGGAAATCACCGAAGCCCTGCTGACGGGTTTTATGGAACAGAAGCGCGTGCGCCTTTCCTATCGCGATGTCGAGGGGCGGCTGACAGGGCGCGAGATCGAGCCGCAATGGCTGCTGCTGAATGCGCCTGTCTGGTATGTCATGGGATGGGACTACAAGCGGGAGGCGGTGCGCAGCTTTCGGTGCGACCGCATCCTCGAAGCGCATTTGAGCGAAACCCCTTTCACCCTCCGCCCGGCGCGAGACTTCGACGAGGCGATCGCAGACATCCGCGCCATCCGTCCATGATCCATCATTTTCAGTGATGCCGGCTTCAGCAAATGTCGCTTTCGCCCGTCACGGGTTCGGGTATGGTCGGCCGAAAAGGATTTTCGCCCATGTCGATCGCTGACACGCTTCCCCATCTCGCCGTCGCCTGGCTGGCCTATTTCATCGCCGTGGTCAGCCCCGGCCCGGCGACGCTGGCCTTGATCTCGACCTCGATGACGCGAGGCCGCGCCGCCGGCATGGCCTTTGCCCTGGGGGTGATGACGGGGTCGCTGACCTGGGCCTGCGCGTCGGCGGTCGGGCTGGCGGCCGTCATGGCGAGTTACGCCGAGGCGCTCATCGTGCTGAAGATTGCCGGCGGGCTCTATCTGCTCTATCTCGCCTGGAAATCGTTCCGCTCGGCGATGACGTCGGGTGATCTGGCCGAGACGGCGAAAGATGGCGGCAAGGAAAGCCTGCGCCGTCTCTATCTCAAGGGACTCGGCCTGCATCTCACCAATCCCAAGGCGGTGCTTGCCTGGATCTCGCTGATCTCGCTCGGCCTGCCCATGGGCGCGCCGGCGTCGATGATCGCGCTTTACATCGCCGGATGCTTCCTGATCGGTCTGATTTCGCTCAACGGTATGGCGGCGTTGTTTTCGCTGTCGCCCGTGGTGGCGCTCTATCGTAAGGGGCGTCGCGGCATCGATGGCGTCATGGGCGCCTTCTTCGCCTTTGCCGGCGTCAAGCTTTTGACGGCGCGGCTCTGAGAAGAAAAGGCTCGGATCTCGCCGCGCCTTCTCTCATTCATGAGATCAGGCGCCCTTGAGCGGCGAGATCGAGATTTCCACGCGGCGGTTCTGGGCGCGTCCCTCGGGCGAGGCGTTGGAGGCCACCGGCCGGCTCGGGCCATAGCCCATGGCGGCGATGCGGCGGGTGTCGATGCCCTGGCCGCCGAGATAGTTCGCGACGGAGACGGCGCGACGCTCGGAGAGTTCCTGATTGTGCCCGAGGCTGCCGGTCGAATCGGTGTGGCCGGCGATGTCGATCAGCGTCTTGTTGAACTTGCGCAGCACGATCGCCACGGAATTCAGCGTCGGATAGAATTCCGAGCGCACGGCGTCCTGATCGGTGTCGAAGGTCACGTTCGACGGCATGTTGAGGATGATGCGGTCGCCGGCGCGGGTGACGGAAATGCCGGTGCCCTGCAACTGGGCGCGAAGCTCGGCTTCCTGATTGTCCATGTAATTGCCGACCGCGCCGCCCGCCAGCGCACCGAGGCCCGCGCCGATCAATGCGGCGTTGCGGCGACCCGGGCCGTCATTGCCGACCGCGAGACCGGCGAGCGCGCCGAGGCCTGCCCCGATGGCTGCGCCGCCGGCGGTGTTGGAGATCTTCTTCTCGCCCGTATAGGGATCGGTCGTCGTGCAGGCGGAGAGGTAGGTCGCGCGCAAAGCGCGATCAAAATGACTTTTTCATGCCGGACTGTCCTTTCGTGGCGTCGTTGCCGCTCAACCGAACAAATACGGCAAAATCACGGGCAATGCCACGCAAGACCGGAGCATTTCGGCTTGCTGAATATTTGCAAGCATCGGGCGCGGCTTATTCGGCCGCTTCCGTTTTCTGGCCGAAACGCTTTTCGATATAGCCGATCACCAGAGCTTCGAAATCCTCGGCGATCTTGGGACCGCGCAGCGTCAAAGCCTTCTCCCCGTCGATGAACACCGGCGCCGCCGGGTTTTCGCCGGTGCCGGGCAGGGATATGCCGATATCGGCATGCTTGCTCTCGCCGGGACCGTTGACGATGCAGCCCATGACCGCGACGTTGAGCGCCTCGACGCCGGGATATTTCTCGCGCCAGACAGGCATGTTCTTGCGCAGGTCGGTCTCGATCTTCTGGGCGAGTTCCTGGAAGACCGTCGACGTGGTGCGGCCACAGCCGGGACAGGCCGCCACGACCGGCAGGAACTGGCGGAAGCCCATGACCTGCAGCAGTTCCTGCGCCACGATCACCTCGCGGGTGCGGTCGCCGTTCGGCTCCGGCGTCAGCGACACGCGGATCGTGTCGCCGATGCCGTGTTGCAGCACATAGCCCATGGCGGCGGAGGAGGCGACGATGCCCTTGGAGCCCATGCCGGCTTCGGTGAGGCCGAGATGCAGAGCGTGATCCGAGCGGGCCGCGAGCATCTGATAGCAGGCGATGAGATCCTGCACCTGACTGACCTTGGCGGAAAGAATGATGCGGTTGCGGGCGAGGCCGATCTCCTCGGCCAATTGGGCCGACAGAAGCGCCGATTGCACGATCGCCTCGCGCGTCACCTGGCGGGCTGAAAGCGGAAAGCCGTTTGCCTGGTTCTCGTCCATCAGCCGCGTCAGCAGTTCCTGGTCGAGCGAGCCCCAGTTGACGCCGATGCGGACCGGCTTGTCATAGCGGATCGCCATCTCGACGATGTCGGCGAACTGCTTGTCCTTCTTGTCCTTGAAGCCGACATTGCCGGGATTGATGCGGTATTTCGCCAGCGCCTCGGCGCAGGCGGGATGATCGGCCAGCAGCTTGTGGCCGATATAGTGGAAATCGCCGACCAGCGGCACATCCATGCCGAGCCGCAACAGGCGCTCGCGGATCTTCGGCACCGCGGCTGCGCTCTCGTCGCGATCCACCGTGATGCGGACGATTTCCGAGCCGGCGCGAAACAGCGCCGCGACCTGCGCCACCGTGGCATCGACGTCCGCCGTATCCGTATTGGTCATCGACTGGACGACGACGGGCGCGCCGCCGCCGACGATCACGCCGCCGACATCGACGGCGACGGAGGCGCGGCGCGGTTTCGGATCGAAATCGGAAGGGAGCGACATGGCTTTTTCCAGCAAGTGAGGTCGTTGGCAGTCAGGTGGCAAACAGGCGCGCCAATGTCAAGGAAAGCGCTGATTCATGGCGCGGTTTTGGCGGGCGCCGCATCCGGATCGAAACTGTATTGGAAGTCGCAATGGCTGGCCCCTTCCATCACCGTCTGAGTGCGCTTCAGCGTAATGCGTGGATCATAGCCGGTGCAGAATGTGCCGTCGCGGTTGCAGGACAGGAGATGGCCGATGTCGCCGAGACCCATGGCGCGGTAGGTCTCGGCGTAGCGACAGCGATCGACGCGATAGTGGAATTCCGTGTCGGTCGCCCTGGTCACCTCGATCGTCAGCGCGTCGTCCTGGGTCCAGAGGCTCTGAAGATCCTGAAAGGTCCTCAGGCTGGTGCCGCCTGGCGTCTTGGCGGCGAAGGCGGCGCCCGCGGCGATGGCCGCCTTGCGGATGGCCGAATCGAGGATCGCCTTGGCCTTGTCCTCGCCGATCTCCGCCTTCATTTCTTCATAGATCGGCCTGATGATTCCGGCTTCGATGGTGCGGCGGGCGAGAATGCCGATTTCGCCCTGGGTGGCGGGATTGTCCTGATCGCTCATGGCGGCCTCCTGTTTGCCCGAAGATAGTGCGGCGCAGGCGAGAAGAAAACCATGCGGCCGCATCAGACTTTTTGCCAGTTGCCATCCCGCGCGGTTCGGGCGAACACTGCCGCATCAATCAAGGGAGGTTTTCATGTTCAAGGCTCTGGTGGTTCGCAAGGCGGAGGATGGTGCGATTTCGCAGGCGGTCGAAGAGCTGGACGATGCGATGCTTCCCGACGGCGATGTGACGGTGAAGGTGGACTATTCGACGCTGAACTACAAGGATGGCCTCTGCATGCATGGCAAAGGCGGGCTCGTGCGCGCCTTCCCGCATGTGCCGGGCGTCGATTTCGCGGGCGTGGTCGAACAATCCGCCGATCCGCGTTATCGACCGGGCGACCGTGTCGTTTTGACCGGCTGGCGGGTCGGCGAGGTCTGGTGGGGTGGTTACGCCTCACGCGCCAAGGTCAAGGCCGACTGGCTGGTCAAACTGCCGGACGCCATCTCCACGCGTCAGGCCATGGCTGTGGGCACGGCGGGGTTGACCTCCATGCTGGCCGTCATCGCGCTGGAAAAAGCGGGGCTCAAGCCTGATCAAGGCGAGGTGGTGGTGACCGGCGCGGCCGGCGGCGTCGGATCGGTTGCGGTCGCGATCCTGGCCAGGCTCGGCTATCGAGTGGCGGCGGTCACCGGCCGCCCCGAGACGGAGGACTATCTGCGCGATCTCGGCGCCGAGACCATCATCCCCCGCGGAGAGCTTGCGGAGCCCACGGCCAAGCCGCTGGAGTCCGAACGATTTGCGGCGGGCGTCGATGCGGTGGGCGGGGATATGCTGATGCGGGTGCTGAAGCAGGTCAAATACAACGGCTCCGTGGCGGCCATCGGCCTTGCGGCCGGCGCCGCCGTTGCGTCCTTCACCGTCGTTCCCTTCCTGCTGCGCGGCGTCAATCTGCTCGGGATCGATTCGGTCATGCGGCCGCATGATCAACGCGTCGAGGCTTGGTCGCGGCTGGCCGCCGACCTGCCGATGGACAAACTCGAAGCCATGGTCAGCGAACATGGTCTCGCGGAAATGCCGGGGCTCGGCGCTTCCATCCTGAAAGGCGGCGTCAAAGGCCGTATCGTCGTCAATCCGCAGCTGTGAAGATAGGCCGCGTCGTCATCGACGGGCCAAGGAGGGAACCCTTGCCGAACTCAGACGGCGAGGGTCGAGACTTCTTTGGCGGAAGAGAGAACGATGAGTGTTTCCGTGCGCATCAGGCCTTCGATGGATTTCAGCTCCTGAGCCAGGAAACGTTCGAGTTCCCGGGTGTTCTTCAATCGCACCTTCAGGAGGTAATTCCACGCGCCGGTCACGTGGTGGCATTCGAGGACGGCGCCGCTCTCTGCAACCTTCTTTAGAAACCGCTCTTCCACTTCCGGGTCGTTCCAGCCGACGAAGACGAAGGCCAGGAGATCGAGGCCGACTTTCTCAGGATTGACCGCTGCATGGAAGCCGGAAATAATTTCGTTGCGAATCAGACGCTTGATGCGGTCGTTCACCGTCGAGGGCGCCAGTTTGAGCTCTTGTCCGATCTCCGCGAGCGACAGCCTGTCATTTTTCTGGAGCAGGGCGAGCAGGCTGCGATCCGTTTCGTCCAAAATACTCATGTGCAACCTCCGGATTTTTTTATAAGAGCGAAACTTTTTAGTCGGAAAAACCCGACGCCGGAAGGGCGTTTTTTTGCCATTCGTGAAAGAAGCGGGTTTTCCTGCAACCTAACAGTTTCATTGCGAAATCGTTCCGCGCAGCCGCAAAAAAGCCGCTGTGGCGGGCCCCTCCCGCTCAAGCGAATTTGATTTAGCCGTGAGGCTCCTATTCGCTATATGATTGTCCCGCAAGCGACGCCATCAGCGCGTCCGATCGAAAGGCAAATCCATTGCGCAGGCTCGCATTCGTACTTCTCGCCATGGGCGCGTTCGTCCTTGCCGTGTTCGGTCTGCAATGCCGCGCCGGAGAGACCGTGTCTTCGAAACCCGTCGGCGTGGTCGAACTTTTCACATCGCAGGGCTGTTCCTCCTGTCCGAAAGCCGATGCGGCCTTTGCGCGGCTGGCGGATCGCCGCGACATCGTCGCGATCTCCTATCATGTCGATTATTGGAATTATCTGGGCTGGCAGGACACGCTGTCGGCGCGCGAAAACACCGAGCGGCAATATGGCTATAGCAAGAGCTTCGGCGCGAGCAATGTCTTCACGCCGCAGGTTGTGCTGAACGGCGTGCGCACGGCCAAGACGGGAGGGCTTTCTCACGTCATGACCGATCTCGACGCCCTGGCGCGGGGCGGTCAGGCGGTCAGCGTGCCCGTTTCGGCCCGGCTTACCCCAGAAACGATGACCATCGCCATCGGCGCGGGCTCCGGCAAGGCGAATGTGGTGGTCGCCTACTTCAAGCGCAGCACCACGGTCGCGATCGAGAGTGGCGAGAATACCGGCAGAACGCTGCATTACCGCAATGCGGTGACCAAGTTGGAGACGGTCGGCGGCATGGGACGGCAAGGCGATGACCTTGAAACTGCCGGCCTCCGTGGGCTCCAAACCCGGCTATGACGGCTGCGCCATTCTGCTCCAGGCGCATGACGCCGATGGCAATCCCGGACGAATCTACGGGGCTGCAGCCCTCTAGCTCGGCGTCGCCATGCGCCAATTGGTCTTGCATTTCCCCGCCTTTCAGGCACACTGTCGTCGATCCGTCATGATCACGCGCATCCGACGGAGCTAGACGCAAGGCATTTCGGCGCAAAGGTTTCCATGGCGGATCACACCGAGCAGCAGGGCTCTTCCGAGCGCAACGGTCCCGCGGTCATCGACCTCAAGGATTATCGAGAAGCGCGCGATCCCGCGCCCGTCACCTTCCATCGCCTCGAACTCAACCAGATCCTGCGCATTTATGGACGCATGGTCGGCGAGGGCGAATGGAGAGATTACGCGATCGACTTCTTTCGCGACAAGGCGGTGTTCTCGATCTACAAGCGTTCCGGCGATGCGCCGCTCTATCAGGTCGAAAAGGTCCCGAAACTCGCCGCCAAGCAAGGAGCGTTCGCGATCGTCAACACGCAGGGCCGCATCCTCAAGCGGGGTCATGAACTGGCCCAGGTGCTGAAATTCTTCGATAAGGTCCAGAAGCTGCGCGACTGAAATTCCTGCCGTCACGCCCTCCCCATGCGGATCGTTTTCGTCTAAAGCGATCGCCATGACCACATTCGCCATCTTGCTCGGCGGTCGTCTCGTCGCGACCACAAGGCTATCCTCGCAACTTCTCGGCGCGCGCTTCATCGCCGCCGATGGCGGGATGGCGCATGCCGAGACGCTTGGAGTGACGCCCGAACTCTGGCTCGGCGATTTCGATTCAGCGTCCGAGACGCTTCTCGCCCGGTTTCCCGAGACGCCGCGGGAGACGCATCCGCCCGACAAATCGCTCACAGACGGCGAGCTGGCCGTCGAGCGGGCGCTTACCCTCGGCGCCCGCCGTCTGATCCTCGTCGGCGCCATGGGCGGGGCGCGCACCGATCACGGCGTCGGCCATCTCCTGCATGCCGTGGCGCTCGCCGAACGCGGCGTCGAGGTCATGCTGACGTCGGGCGACGAAGAAGGCTATCCGCTGCTGGCGGGCGAGGTCAGTCTCGACCTTCCTTCCGGCAGCCTGTTTTCGATCATGGGATTTTCCGATCTGACTCGCTTGTCGATCGACAACGCGCGGTATCCGCTCGACGATTTTCACCTTCCTTTCGGTTCTTCACGCACGCTGTCCAACGTCGCGGAAGGACCGATCACCCTGAAGCTCGGCAGCGGCCGGGCCGTGACGCTTGCGCGTCCCTATGACATGACCGGAGTGTGACCCTTGGCCCCGCCCATTCTCAAGCTTGACGACATTCACCTGAGCTTCGGCGGCGCGCCGCTTCTGAACGGCGTCAGCTTCCAGCTCGAACCCGGCGAGCGCGTCTGCCTGGTCGGTCGCAATGGTTCGGGCAAATCGACGCTGCTCAAGATGGCCGCCAGCCTGGTCGAGCCGCAATCGGGCGAGGTGTTTCGCCATCCGGCCTCGACGGTTCGTTATCTGCATCAGGCGCCGGATTTCGAGGGCTACGCCACGATCGAAGCCTATGCCGCCGCAGGTCTAGGCCCCTCCGACGATCCCTATCGCGTCACCTATCTTCTTGAGCATCTCGGTCTCGACGGCGCATCGAGCCCCGCCAATCTCTCGGGCGGCGAAGCCCGTCGCGCCGCGCTCGCCCGGGTCATGGCGCCGGAACCCGATATTCTCCTGCTCGACGAGCCGACCAACCATCTCGACCTGCCGACCATCGAATGGCTGGAAGGCGAGTTGATGAAGACCAAGAGCGCGCTGATCCTGATCTCCCACGACCGGCGCTTTCTCGAAAAAGTCTCAACCGCCACCATCTGGCTCGATCGCGGCGTCGCCAGGAGGCTCGATCGCGGCTTCGGCCATTTCGAAGCCTGGCGCGACAAAGTGCTCGAAGAAGAGGAAATGGAGCAGCACAAGCTCGGCAAGGCCATCGAACGCGAAGAGCACTGGTTGCGCTATGGCGTCACCGCCCGACGCAAGCGCAATATGCGCCGGCTCGGCGAATTGCAGGACATGCGCCATCGTCACCGCAGTCACAAAGGCGCGGTCGGCTCGGTGCAGGCGACCGTCTCCGAAGGACGCGAAAGCGGAAAGCTGGTGATCGAGGCCGACAAGATCACCAAGAGCTATGGCGACCGCGCGATCGTCGCGCCGTTTTCGCTGCGTGTGCATCGCGGCGATTGCATCGGTCTCGTTGGCCCCAACGGCGCGGGAAAGACCACGCTGCTCAAGATGCTCACCGGACAGCTCGAGCCGGATTCTGGAACGATCAAGCTCGGCACCAATCTCGACATCGCCACGCTCGACCAGAAACGCGAAGATCTCGACCTCACCGACACGCTCGCCAATTACCTGACCGATGGTCGCGGCGAAAATCTGCTGGTCAACGGCGTCCAGCGGCACGTCACAGGTTATATGAAGGAGTTCCTGTTCCAGCCGGAGCAGGCGCGTACGCCGATCCTCAATCTGTCGGGGGCGAGCGGGCCAGACTTATCATGGCGCGCATTCTCGCCCGGCCGTCCAACCTGCTGATCCTCGACGAGCCGACCAACGATCTCGACATCGAAACGCTGGATCTGTTGCAGGAGGTCGTCTCCGGCTATCAGGGCACGGTCATCCTCGTCAGCCACGACCGCGACTTCCTCGACCGCACGGTGACTTCGACCATCGCGCCCGCCGATCCCGAAAACCCTGATGGTCGCTGGATCGAATATGCCGGCGGCTATTCCGACATGCTGACGCAACGCAAGGGCCAGGCCGACGAGCGCCGGAGGGTCGAAAAGGAAAAAGCCGCCCAGGCGAAAGCCGACGCGCCGGCCGCCTCGTCCGACGTCGGCAGGAACAAGGGAAAGCTGTCCTTCAAGCAGAAATTCGCGATCGAGAACCTGCCCAAGCAGATGGCGGCCAAGGAAGCCGAGATCGCCGCCTTCGAGACGAAAATGGCCGATCCCAATCTGTTTGCGCGCGATCCCGACGGCTTCTCCAAGATCGCCGCGCGGCTGGAAAAGGCGCGCGACGAGGTCGCCCGCATGGAAGAAGAGTGGCTGGAGCTCGAAATTCTTCGCGAGGAGCTCGAAGGCTGATGACGGGGCAGAGCTGCGCCGGCGAAGCGCGGCGAAACGGATAAATTACGCCGGACCTGTTTTCATTGCCGGTCCGGATGTGCCATTTCACGGCTATGGCAAGAGATTCGCTCGACGACCTGTTCGGAGACAGACCGCAGCCGAAAGTGGCGGCGGTCATGGCGCCTTTGCCGACCCCGAAGCCTTATTCCTACGCGGTGCCCGAGGGCATGCATGTCGAGCCGGGCTCGATCGTGCAGATCCCGCTCGGGCCGCGCCAGGTGTTCGGCGTGGTCTGGGACGGCGAACCATCCGACAAGATCGATCCGAAGAAACTGAAGCCGATCACCGCCGTTTTCGATTGCCCGCCGCTGACGACAGACATGCGGCAGTTCATCGACTGGGTCGCGAGCTACACGCTGTCGCCGCCGGGGCTGGTGGCGCGAATGGCGTTGCGCGCGCCCGCCGCCTTCGATCCCGAGCCCATGGTGGAAGGGCTTCGGCTCACCGACAGCCGGCCGGAGCGGTTGACCCCTGCGCGCGGTCGCGTGATCGCGCTCGCCGGGGAGGCTCCCGCCTGGACGCGGTCTGGTCTGGCGCATGCCGCCGGGGTCTCGTCTTCCGTCATCGACGGCTTGACCAAACAGGGCGTGTTCGAGCCGGTGTTTCTTCCGCCGCCGCCGGTGACGGCCGAGCCGGACGCCGATTACGCCCAGGCCAAGCTGGAGGCCGATCAGCGCGCAGGCGCCGACCAGCTGATCGCCTCGGTGCAGCGGGGCGAATTCAACGTCACGCTCATCGACGGCGTCACCGGATCGGGCAAAACCGAGGTCTATTTCGAGGCGATCGCCGAGGCGATCCGCCAGGGCAAGCAGGCGCTGATCCTGCTGCCGGAAATCGCGCTCACGCCCGCCTTTCTCGAACGGTTTCAGGATCGCTTCGGCGCCAAACCCGCCGAATGGCATTCGGATCTGCCGCCGCGCATGCGCGAGCGCGTCTGGCGCCAGGCGGCCGAGGGCAGGGTGAGGGTCGTCGCCGGCGCACGCTCGGCGCTTTTCCTTCCGTTCGAGAATCTCGGCCTGATCATCGTCGATGAAGAGCATGATCCCGCCTACAAACAGGAAGACCGCGTCTTCTATAATGCGCGCGACATGGCGGTGGTGCGCGGCCGCATCGGAGGTTTCCCCGTGGTGCTGGCGTCTGCGACGCCCTCGGTCGAAAGCCGGGTCAACGCCGATCAGGGACGGTATGAGAAAGTGCACCTTCCCGGGCGTTTCGGCGGCGCGGCGCTGCCGGATCTTCATCTCGTCGACATGCGTCGCCATCCGCCGGCGCGGCGGCGGCTTTCTGTCGCCGATCATGCTGAAGGGCATGGCCAAGACCCTGGAGCGCGGCGAGCAATCGCTGCTCTTCCTCAATCGCCGCGGCTATGCGCCGCTGACGCTCTGCCGGGTCTGCGGCCATCGCTTCCAGTGTCCGAATTGTTCCGCCTGGCTGGTCGAACATCGCTTTCGCGGCGTTCTGCAGTGCCACCATTGTGGCCACAACGAGAAGAGCCCGGACGCCTGCCCGGAATGCGGCGCGCTCGATCATCTCGCGGCCTGCGGCCCCGGCGTCGAGCGCATCGCCGAGGAGGTGGAGAAGAGCTTTCCCGAAAGCCGCATCATCGTGCTCTCGTCGGATATGGCCGGCGGGGTGAAACGGCTGAGGCTGGAGCTGGAGGCGATCGCCAAGGGCGACGCCGACATCGTCATCGGCACGCAACTGGTCGCTAAAGGCCACAACTTTCCGAAAATGACGCTGGTCGGCATCGTCGACGCCGATCTCGGTCTCGCCAATGGCGATCCGCGCGCCGCCGAGCGGACATTCCAGCTTCTGTCGCAAGTCACCGGCCGCGCCGGTCGCAGCGGGCTTCAGAGCCGGGGCCTGATCCAGACCTATCAGCCCGGCCATCCGGTGATGCAGGCCATCGTGTCGGGCGACTCCGAAGCCTTTTACGAACGCGAGATTCTCGAGCGGGAAAAGGCGCTGATGCCGCCCTTCGGACGGCTCGCCTCGATCATCGTTTCCGCCGACAGCCGCAACGACGCAGAAGCCCATGCCCGAAGCCTCCGGCAGGCCGCTCCGCAGATGTCGGGCTTGAGCGTGCTGGGGCCGGCTGAAGCGCCGCTGGCCCTGGTGCGCGGGCGTCACCGGTTCCGTCTGCTGATCCATGGCCGGCGCGGATCGGACATGCAGGCCTTTGTGCGCGCCATGGTCGAGCAGGGACCGAAGGAGCGCGGCTCCGTGCAGGTGCAACTGGATATCGATCCGCAGAGCTTTCTCTGATCGCCTCTTCATCCAGAGGCGAAAGTCACAGCATTCTCGTTCGGCCCGATTCTCAGCGGCTGTCGCCTATGCCATAAGGAGCGAAGCAGCAGAGAGGCGTATATGGAATTCTCCCTCCCCGAATTTCCCGCGACCCCCGTCGGACAGGCGGCCTTCGTTTCGGCCGCTCTCGCGCTCGCTTTCGGACTCCTCTACCTGATCATCCCGCAACGCATGGGCCGCCTGATCGGGCTGCAGTCGGGTCGGGTCGGCGCGATCGGCGAGCTGCGCCCGGCCGGAGGATTTCTGGCCGGCATCGCCGCCGCGACCTTGCTTCTCGATCAACCCATTCTCTACGCAGCGCTGGGGTTGTCGCTCGGCCTCGGCGCTTTCGGCAGGCTCTTGTCGCTGATGTCCGATCAGGCGGCGAGCCTCGTCAATATCGTCATGCTCGTTTTGCAGGCCATTATGGCCGGGGCGCTTGCGGCGCGACTTCCGGAAGCTCTCGCGGAAGCCGGAGCCTTTTATGGCCGGTCGAGTTCCAGACGCAACTGTCGGCTTACGCCTATGCAGCTCTCGCATTCGCCGGCCTCGTCATCATGTTCATGCCCAGGGTGAGCGCCCGCGCTGCCGGTCTGGCCTTCCTCGCACAGGCCGGTCATGGCCCGATCCGCTCGGCAGGCGGAATTCTTCTCGCGCTTGGTCTTCTGGGAATCTATGTCGCAGGACTGACTGAAAGCCTTTACGTCGCCCATCTGTTTCTGGCCATGGGAATGGTCGCGGCGCTGATCGTCTCGGGTGTCGGTCGGATCGCAGCGCTGACGCTCAATCGTGGCAACTATCCGTTTTCGTTGATTATTCTCGTTCTGTCCTTGCTGGCTGCGGCGGCGCTTGCCTGGGGCTTCGCGGGGATGATTTGAGGCCGGTCCGAGGCTTCAAAGGGAAAAAAATTCCAACGCAGAGGCCAAACGCTCCGTAAATTGGCAAATAAATGCGATTCTGCCGCGATTGGCCGCAACATCCTGTGTTGCGAGTCCTGTGGAGCTATGCTAGATGGCTTGCGAGTTTTTGGGGAGTTGAGCGTCTGCGCTCAGGGAAATTCCGAAAATAATGCAACATTTTCAGGTTCTTGGATTCGGTGCGCCGGGCCCATGAGCCTGAAGAGAAATAGGGAAACTCGGCGCGTGGCAGAGTCATCGCAAATCGTGTCTGGCGTGGCAGAACGTTATGCCTCGTCCCTCTTCGAACTGGCGCTGGAGCAGAACGCCGCGGGCGACGTCGCCAGCGCGCTCGATCGCTTCCAGGCGCTTCTGGATGAGTCGGAGGATCTGCGCCGTCTCGTGACGAGCCCGGTGTTCGGCGCCGACGAGCAGCTGCGCGCGATCTCCGCCATTCTCGACAAGGCCGGCATCGGCGGTCTCGCGGGCAACCTGATCAAGGTCGCGGCGTCGAACCGCCGCCTGTTCGCCGTGCCCGGCATGATCCGCGGCTATCGCACCATCTACGCCCGCCATCGCGGCGAGGCAGTCGCCGAAGTGACTTCGGCCCATGCTCTGACATCCGAGCAGGAACAAGAATTGAAGGCGGCGTTGAAGAGCGTCACCGGAAAAGACGTGGCGATCAATGTTGCCGTGGACCCTTCTCTCCTTGGCGGCCTGATCGTCAAGCTCGGTTCGCGTCAGATCGACACCTCGCTTCGCACCAAACTTTCTACCCTTAAGCTTTCACTGAAAGAGGTTGGCTGATGGATATCCGCGCCGCGGAAATTTCCGCAATTCTCAAGGACCAGATCAAGAATTTCGGCAAGGAGGCTGAAGTCTCCGAAGTGGGTCAGGTGTTGTCCGTCGGTGACGGCATCGCCCGCGTCTATGGTCTGGACAATGTTCAGGCCGGCGAAATGGTCGAATTCCCCGGTGGAATTCGCGGTATGGCCCTCAACCTCGAATCCGACAATGTCGGCGTGGTTATCTTCGGCTCCGACCGTGACATCAAGGAAGGCGACACCGTCAAGCGCACCGGCGCCATCGTCGACGTTCCCGTCGGTCCGGAACTGCTCGGCCGCGTCGTCGACGCCCTCGGCAACCCGATCGACGGCAAGGGCCCGATCAATGCGACGCGCCGTTCGCGCGTCGACATCAAGGCTCCGGGCATCATTCCGCGCAAGTCGGTCCATGAGCCGATGTCGACCGGCCTCAAGGCCATCGATGCGCTCATCCCGGTCGGCCGCGGCCAGCGCGAACTCGTGATCGGCGACCGCCAGACCGGCAAGACCGCCATCATTCTCGACACGTTCCTGAACCAGAAGCCGATCCACGACAACGGCCCGGACAACGACAAGCTGTTCTGCGTCTACGTCGCCGTCGGCCAGAAGCGTTCGACCGTCGCACAATTCGTCAAGGTTCTCGAAGAGCGCGGCGCGCTGAAATATTCGATCGTGATCGCGGCGACCGCGTCCGATCCGGCGCCGATGCAGTATCTCGCACCGTTCGCGGGCTGCGCCATGGGCGAATATTTCCGCGACAACGGCCAGCACGCCCTGATCGCTTACGACGACCTGTCCAAGCAGGCCGTGTCCTATCGCCAGATGTCGCTGCTTCTGCGCCGCCCGCCGGGCCGCGAAGCCTATCCGGGCGACGTCTTCTATCTGCACTCGCGTCTGCTCGAACGCGCCGCCAAGCTCTCCGACGAGCGCGGCTCCGGTTCGCTGACGGCTCTGCCGGTCATCGAGACCCAGGGCAACGACGTGTCGGCCTTCATCCCGACCAACGTGATCTCGATCACCGACGGCCAGATCTTCCTCGAAACCGACCTGTTCTATCAGGGCATCCGTCCGGCCGTGAACGTCGGCCTGTCGGTGTCGCGCGTCGGTTCGTCGGCCCAGATCAAGGCGATGAAGCAGGTTGCCGGTTCGATCAAGGGTGAACTCGCCCAGTATCGCGAAATGGCCGCCTTCGCTCAGTTCGGCTCTGACCTCGACGCCGCCACGCAGCGCCTGCTCAACCGCGGCGCCCGCCTGACGGAGCTGCTTCAAGCAGCCGCAGTTCTCTCCGCTCAAGACGGAAGAACAGGTTGCGGTGATTTTCGCCGGCGTCAACGGTTACCTCGACAAGCTCACCGTGGCTCAGGTCGGCAAGTTCGAGCAGGGTCTGCTCGGCTACCTCCGCACCGAAGGCAAGGCGATCCTCGATGCGATCCGCACCGACAAGCAGATCACCGACGACACCAAGGGCAAGCTGAAGGCCGCTCTCGACAGCTTCTCCAAGACGTTCGCCTGATCGGACAAGCTGGGACGGAGAACCAATGGCTTCCCTCAAGGACCTGAAAAACCGGATCGCTTCCGTCAAGGCGACGCAGAAGATCACCAAGGCGATGAAAATGGTCGCCGCGGCGAAGCTTCGGCGCGCCCAGGAAGCGGCCGAGGCCGCTCGGCCCTATTCACAGCGCATGGGCGCCGTCATGGCGAACATCGTCAGCGCTGTGGGCGGGGACGCCGACGCGCCGCGCCTGATGACCGGCACCGGATCCGACAAGACCCATCTGCTGGTCGTCTGCACCGCCGAACGCGGTCTGTGCGGCGGCTTCAACTCGCAGATCGCGCGTTTCGCGCGCGATCACGCCCGCCGCCTTCTGAACGAAGGCAAGACGGTGAAGATCATCACCGTCGGCAAGAAGGGCAACGACATCCTGCGCCGTGAATTCGCGAGCCTGATCATCGACCGCGTCGAACTTCGCGACGTCAAGAAGGTCGGCTACGAGAACGCCGAGGCCATCAGCCGCAAGGTGATGAGCCTGTTCGACAAGGGCGAATTCGACGTCTGCACACTGTTCTATTCCGAGTTCAAGTCGGTGATCTCGCAGATCCCGACCGCTCTGCAGCTCATCCCGGCCGTCGCGCCGGCGGTGGCCGCGGCGGACACGACCTCGGCGTCGGCAGTTTACGATTACGAGCCGGACGCAGGCGCCATCCTCGGCGATCTCATCCCGCGCGCCATCACCGTGCAGATCTTCCGGGCTCTGCTCGAGAATGTCGCCGGCGAAATGGGCGCCAAGATGAGCGCTATGGACAACGCCACGCGCAACGCCGGTGAGATGATCAACAAACTGACGCTCAGCTACAACCGCCAGCGTCAGGCGAAAATCACCACCGAACTGATCGAAATCATCGCAGGCGCGGAAGCGCTCTGATCTACAAGAAAAGAGGGTATGAATATGGCTACGGCAGCTACCCAGTCCGCCGCCGGCAAGGTGACCCAGGTCATCGGCGCCGTCGTTGACGTCTCGTTCGAAGGCGCTCTGCCGCCGATCCTGAACGCGCTCGAAACCGACAACGGCGGCAACCGCCTCGTTCTCGAAGTGGCGCAGCATCTCGGCGAAAACACCGTCCGCACCATCGCGATGGACTCCACCGAAGGTCTCGTGCGCGGCCAGCCCGTGTCCGACACCGGCGCGCCGATCTCGGTGCCGGTCGGCGACGAAACGCTCGGCCGCATCCTGAACGTCATCGGCGAGCCGGTCGACGAACTCGGCCCGGTCCCGACCGAAGCACGCCGCGCGATCCACCAGGCCGCTCCCGAATATGTCGAGCAGTCCACGGAAGCGCAGATCCTCGTCACCGGCATCAAGGTCGTCGACCTCCTGGCTCCTTACGCCAAGGGCGGCAAGATCGGCCTGTTCGGCGGCGCAGGCGTCGGCAAGACCGTTCTGATCATGGAACTGATCAACAACGTCGCCAAGGCCCACGGCGGTTACTCCGTGTTCGCCGGCGTTGGCGAGCGCACCCGCGAAGGCAACGACCTCTATCACGAAATGATCGAGTCCAAGGTCAACGTCGATCCGCGCGAACATGGCGGTTCCGCCGCCGGCTCCAAATGCGCGCTGGTTTACGGCCAGATGAACGAGCCGCCGGGCGCGCGCGCCCGCGTCGCTCTGACCGGCCTGACCATCGCGGAAGACTTCCGCGACAAGGGCCAGGACGTGCTGTTCTTCGTGGACAACATCTTCCGCTTCACCCAGGCGGGTTCGGAAGTGTCGGCGCTGCTCGGCCGTATTCCTTCGGCCGTGGGTTATCAGCCGACGCTCGCCACCGACATGGGCGCTCTGCAGGAACGCATCACCACCACCAACAAGGGTTCGATCACCTCGGTGCAGGCCATCTACGTGCCCGCCGACGACTTGACCGACCCGGCGCCGGCCACCTCCTTCGCCCACTTGGACGCGACGACCGTTCTCAGCCGCTCGATCGCCGAAAAGGGCATCTATCCGGCGGTTGACCCGCTCGATTCCACCTCGCGCATGCTCGACCCGATGATCGTCGGCGAAGAGCACTACGAAGTGGCTCGTAAGGTGCAGTCGACCCTGCAGCGCTACAAGTCTCTGCAGGACATCATCGCCATCCTCGGCATGGATGAACTGTCGGAGGACGACAAGCTGACCGTCGCCCGCGCCCGCAAGATCGAGCGCTTCCTGTCGCAGCCGTTCCACGTCGCCGAAGTCTTCACCGGTTCGCCGGGCAAGCTCGTCTCGCTCGAAGACACGATCAAGGGCTTCAAGGGCCTGGTCAACGGCGAATACGATCACCTGCCGGAAGCCGCCTTCTACATGGTCGGCTCGATGGACGAAGCGGTCGAAAAGGCCAAGAAGCTGGCTGCCGAAGCCGCCTGATAATCTCTGGCGCGGTCTTCCGGCCGCGCCGTCTCCGACACGAAAGAGTGAGTGATCATGGCTGATAGCTTCAGTTTCGAACTTGT
Source organism: Rhizobium sp. G21 (assembly GCF_014158035.1). Taxonomy (GTDB): domain Bacteria; phylum Pseudomonadota; class Alphaproteobacteria; order Rhizobiales; family Rhizobiaceae; genus Rhizobium_E. The sequence continues at coordinate 2,734,727 of NZ_JACFXW010000001.1, forward strand.
CTCTCCGGAGCGCCTGCTCATGTCGGCAAGCGCGACCGAAGTGGTCCTTCCGGCGACCGAAGGCGAAATGGCGGTGATGGCCAATCACGCGCCTTTCATGACGACGATCCGCCCCGGCGTGGTCACCGTCAAGGAAGCCTCCGGACAGACCCAGAAATTCGTGGTGTTCGGCGGCTTCGCCGACATCGTGCCGTCGGGCTGCACCCTGCTTGCCGAATCGGCGCTGCCGGTCAGCGAATTCCGCAAGGATCAGTTGGCCAAGCGGATAGAAGTCGCGCAGGCCGATCTCGCCAGCGCCCCGGACGATGAGGCCCGCACACGGATTTCTCAGCTGATCGCGGACCTCGACAGCCTGTCGTCGGTCGCGGCCTGAGAGCCGGGTTTCCGATAGAGACTTTGAACCCGGCGGAGACGCCGGGTTTTTCTTTTCCGCCATGCGCCGCGGATCGTTCGGGCGCAAACAAAACGGGCGGCCCTCAGGGCCGCCCGTTCGTTTGAGAGCGCTCGGCGAGGCCGGATCAATTCCACTCGCGTATGTCGACGAAATGTCCGGCGATCGCGGCGGCTGCGGCCATGGCCGGCGACACGAGGTGCGTGCGGCCCTTGAAGCCCTGACGACCCTCGAAATTGCGGTTCGAGGTCGAGGCGCAGCGTTCGCCCGGCTTCAGGCGGTCGTCATTCATGGCCAGGCACATGGAGCAGCCCGGTTCGCGCCAATCGAAACCGGCGGCCTTGAAGATCTTGTCGAGACCTTCGGCCTCCGCCTGTTCCTTGACGAGGCCGGAACCGGGCACGATCATCGCGGAGACGGTCGAGGCAACCGTCTTGCCTTCGACCACCTTGGCGACGGCGCGCAGATCTTCGATGCGGCCATTGGTGCAGGAGCCGATGAACACCCGGTCGACCGCGATGTCGGTGATCTTGGTGCCGGCGGTGAGGCCCATGTAGTCGAGCGCGCGCTGCTTGGAGGTGCGCTTGTTTTCATCCGTGATCTCGTCCGGGTTCGGCACGACGCCCTGAACCGAGATGACGTCTTCAGGCGAAGAACCCCAGGACACGATCGGCGGCAGATTGGCGGCGTCGAGCACGACGACGCGATCATAATGCGCGCCTTCGTCCGATTTCAGTGTTTTCCAGTATTCGATCGCCTTCTCCAGCGCCTCGCCCTGCGGCGCGCGCGGCTTGCCCTTGATGTATTCGAAGGTTTTTTCGTCCGGAGCGATCAGGCCGGCGCGCGCGCCGCCTTCGATCGTCATGTTGCAAACCGTCATGCGGCCTTCCATCGACAGCGCCTCGATGGCTTCGCCGGCGAATTCGATGACATGGCCGGTGCCGCCGGCAGTGCCGATTTCACCGATGATGGCGAGGATGATGTCCTTGGCGGTGACGCCCGGCGGCAGCTGGCCGTCGACGCGCACCAGCATGTTCTTGGCCTTCTTCTGGATCAGCGTCTGGGTGGCCAGAACGTGTTCCACTTCCGACGTGCCGATGCCATGCGCCAGCGCGCCGAAGGCGCCATGGGTGGAGGTGTGGCTATCGCCGCAGACAATGGTCATGCCCGGCAGGGTGAAACCCTGTTCGGGTCCGACGATGTGGACGATGCCCTGCCGCTTGTCGCTGGCCGAATAATATTCGACGTTGAAATCGGCGGCATTCTGGGCGAGGGCCTCGACCTGGATGCGGCTTTCCTCATTCTTGATGCCGAGATGGCGATCGGGCGAGGTCGGCACATTGTGGTCGACGACCGCGAGCGTCTTTTCCGGCGCGCGGACCTTGCGGCCGGTCATGCGCAGGCCTTCGAACGCCTGCGGGCTGGTCACTTCGTGAACCAGATGGCGATCGATATAGAGGAGACAGGTGCCGTCGGCCTGCTGATCGACGACGTGGTCGTCCCAGATCTTGTCATAGAGTGTGCGGGGTGCGCTCATGGGTTTCACCGTGCTGAAGTATAAAGGAAAAAGGCGTCGCGAGGCGCTGAACCGCAAGAAGCGGTCAACGGACGGGATCAGCCGAGATGGGCGGTGGCGCGGCCGGAAAGGGCGGCAAAGAAGCGCTGCGGCAGGCGTTTTCGGTCCTGCAGCACGAAAAAATATCTCTTTGGCGCGCGTTTGCTCATGGCGCTTCTTTACCATCATTCTAAACGGGCGGCAATGGCCGTGCTGAGGGCGGTTTGTCGTGGACCGTGTTAGCCTCTGCCCCAGGGGCGCGCAGGGTCGCGATGCATTCCGGACGCCCTGAAGTCGGTCGGCGTGACGCCGAAAATCCGCCGGAACGCCTTCGAGAAGTAATTGGCGTCGGCGAAGCCGGCTTGCGTCGCCACATCCCGGATCGAGGGCGCCGGCTCGGCAGCGAGAAGCCGCGCAGCGTAACGCAGATTCTCCTGCAGAAGATAATCTGCCGGGGTCTCTCCCGTCGCCGCCGTGAATTGTCGGGAGAAATGCGCGCGGCTGAGACCGGCGAGTTCTGCCATGCGCGTGACGCTCATGGCTTTGCCGGGATGAGCCGCGAGATAAGCGAGCACCCGCGCCACACCCTCTGGCGCATCCCCTTGGGCGCCGTTCTGGCCGGTGACCGACTGAAGCGCGGCCAGCGCAAAGGCGTAAGCAAGGCTTGAGGCGCGATAGGGATCGAGGTCTTCCCGCATGAGATCGAGGCAGAGACCGGCGAGCCTGTCCGCCGCGTCGAGTGAGATCACTGGCGTCGCGCCTCCAGCAAGCCGCGCCCGCTCCATCAGCCGCAGCGCCTCGGGTCCGCGCAGCGACACCCAGAAAAATTCCCAGTTTTCCCACTCTTCCAGCCAGTAGCGATGATCTTCCGGAACCATCAGGAGCATCGCTTGCCCCGTTCCGACCACATGCCGGTCGCGGCTAAAGGTCAGGCGGCCCGCTCCAGAGATCGTATATTGAAATATGGTGAAAGGTTCCGCGCCGCGCTTTCGCCCGTCCCAGTCATAATCGGGCCCGCGCCTTTTTCGTAGCCGCATCCGGTCGGGTAGATGACGAAAGGCGCGCCGCCCCGGGGCGGCGTTTGCAGATAGGGGCCGGCGGCGATGAGATCGGAGAGCACGATATTACCCTTTGCAGCACAACTATCCTCTTACCTCCTGATTAGACGAGGATTATGGTGCGCGCAATCGGCGCATCCCTCGCAAGGAGACAGCACAAAATGACGAGAAATCCCAGGATCACCTTCATCGGCGCGGGTTCCACCGTGTTCATGAAGAACATCATCGGCGACATCCTGCAGCGGCCGGCGCTTTCGAGCGCGACGGTGGCGCTGATGGACATCAATCCCGAGCGCCTCGCCGAAAGCGAAGTGGTGGCGGGCAAGCTGGTCTCCACCCTCGGAGCCAGCGCCAAGGTCGAAACCTACGACAATCAGAAGAAGGCGCTGGAAGGCGCTGATTTCGTCGTCGTCGCCTTCCAGATCGGCGGCTTCGAGCCCTGCACCGTCACCGATTTCGAAGTGCCGAAGACGTATGGCCTGCGCCAGACCATCGCCGACACGCTCGGCATCGGCGGCATCATGCGCGGCCTGCGCACCGTGCCCCATCTCTGGTCGATCTGCGAGGACATGCTCGAGGTCTGCCCGAACGCGATCATGCTGCAATATGTCAACCCGATGGCCATCAACACCTGGGCGATCGCGGAAAAGTACCCCACGATCAAGCAGGTAGGCCTCTGCCATTCCGTCCAGGGCACCGCCTGGGAACTGGCGCGCGATCTGGACATCCCGGTCGAGGAGATCCGCTATCGCGCCGCCGGCATCAATCACATGGCCTTCTACCTCAATTTCGAGCATCGCCAGCCGGACGGCTCCTTCAAGAACCTCTATCCGGAGCTGCTAAAGGGCTATCGCGAAGGACGCTTCCCCAAGCCGAGCCATTGGAATCCGCGTTGCCCCAACAAGGTGCGTTATGAAATGCTGACGCGTCTCGGCTATTTCGTCACCGAGAGCTCGGAGCATTTCGCCGAATACACGCCCTATTTCATCAAGGAGGGCCGCGAGGACCTGATCGAGAAATTCGGCATTCCGCTCGATGAATATCCCAAGCGCTGCGTCGAGCAGATCGAGCGCTGGAAGACCGAGGCCGAAGAGCTCAAGAACTCGCCCACCATCGAGATCAAGCAGAGCCATGAATACGCCTCCGAAATCGTCAACTCGGTCTGGACCGGCCAGCCCTCGGTGATCTACGGCAATATCCGCAACAATGGCTGCATCACCTCGTTGCCGGCCAATTGCGCGGCCGAAGTGCCGTGCCTGGTCGACGCCAATGGCATCCAACCGACCTATATCGGCGAATTGCCGCCGCAGCTTACCGCGCTCATCCGCACCAACATCAACGTGCAGGAGCTGACGGTGAAGGCGCTACTGACGGAGAATCGCGAGCATATCTATCATGCCGCGATGATGGATCCGCATACGGCCGCCGAGCTCGATCTCGACCAGATCTGGGCGCTCACCGACGACCTCTTGAAGGCGCATGGCGAGTGGCTGCCGGCCTGGGCGCGCGGCTGATCCAGCCAGACTTTCCCAAATTTCGAGCCGGCGGTCACCCGCCGGCTTTTTCGTGTCTGCGGACACGAAAAAACCCGGGACGCGTGACGATCCCGGGTGGAAGGTAGCAGCCCTGCATGCGCATGCGGCCGCCTGGGAGGATGGCGCCGGTCGGGGCGGGAAGGAGGATGAAGCCCCGACCGGGCGGTGCGGCGCCGGAAGACCGGCGCCGCGCGCAATCTCAGTTGTGGTAGGCGGCTTCGCCATGCGAGGCGAGGTCGAGACCTTCGCGTTCGGCTTCCACCGGCACGCGCAGACCGACGATCAGATCGACGATCTTGTAGAGGATCGCCGAACCGATGCCGGTCCACAGGATGGTGATCACCACCGCTTCGATCTGCACCCAGAGCTGGCCGCCCATGGTCTGTTCGCCGGCGTAACCGATGCCGCCGAGAGAAGCGGAGGCGAAGATGCCGGTGGCGATGGCGCCGAAGATGCCGCCCACGCCATGGACGCCGAACACGTCGGCGGTGTCGTCATAACCGAACTTGTTCTTCACCACGGAGACGAAGAAGTAGCACAGCGGTGAGACGATGAGGCCCATGACGATCGCGCCCATCGGGCCGACGATGCCGGCGGCCGGGGTGACGGCCACGAGGCCGGCGATCATGCCGGACGCAGCGCCGAGCATGGAGGCCTTGCCGCGGGTGAAGGCTTCGACGGCCGACCAGGACAGGATCGCGGCGGCGGTGGCGAGGAAGGTGTTGACGGTGGCGAGCCATGCGCCGCCCGAGGCCTCGAGGTTGGAGCCGGCGTTGAAGCCGAACCAGCCGAACCACAGCATCGCTGCGCCGACATAGGTCAGCGTCATCGAATGCGGAGCCATCATGTCCTTGCCGAAGCCGATGCGCTTGCCGACCATGATCGCGCCGATGAGGCCAGCAACGCCCGCATTGATATGCACGACGGTGCCGCCGGCGAAATCAAGCGCGCCCTTGCCGAAAAGGTAGCCGTTGGCGTCCCAGACCATATGCGCGATCGGGAAATAGACCACGGTCACCCAGAGCAGCGCGAAGAGGATCGAGGCCGAGAACTTGATGCGTTCTGCGAAGGCGCCGATGATCAGCGCCGGGGTAATGGCGGCGAAGGTCATCTGGAACAGCACGAACAGATATTCCGGGATCACGACGCCCTGGCTGAAGGTGGCCGCGGTCGTGTCCTTGGTCACGCCGGAGAGGAACATCTTGGCGAAACCGCCGAAGAAGGGGTTCGCGCCGCCGCCGAAGGCGAAGGAGTAGCCGTAGACGACCCAGGCGATCATTACGACGGCCGCGATCACGGTGCACTGCATCAGCACCGACAGCATGTTCTTGGCGCGCACGAGGCCGCCGTAGAACAGGCCCAGGCCGGGAACGGCCATGAACAGCACGAGGATGGTGGCGAGGAACATGAAGGCGCTGTCGCCCTTGTCGGGAACCGGCGCAGCGGCGGCGGCGGCCGGCGCGGCCTCCTGGGCGAAAGCGACGACCGGAGCCATCACGGCCGAGGCGGCAAGCGCCGCGCGGCTCAGAAGAGTGGAAAGTCTCGTTGCGGACATAAAATATAACTCCCTACGATAGCGGACGTCAGAGCGCTTCGGCGTCGGTTTCGCCGGTGCGGATGCGCACGGCGTGGTCAATCGAGTAGACGAAGATCTTGCCATCGCCGATCTGGCCGGTCTTGGCGGCGCCGGCGATCGCTTCGACCGCCTTGTCGACCAGTTCGCCCGATACGGCGAGTTCGATCTTCAGCTTCGGCAGGAAGCTGACGGCGTATTCGGTGCCGCGATAGATTTCCGTGTGTCCCTTCTGCCGCCCGTAGCCCTTCACTTCGGTTACGGTCAGGCCTTGAATGCCGACAGCCGTGAGGGCTTCGCGCACCTCGTCGAGCTTGAACGGCTTGATAATGGCCATCACAATTTTCATCTGGTTTCCCATCCTTTGACGAACATGCCGGCGGGGATCCGCCTCTCCGTGATCTCGGGAAAAAGTCTGAAGCCCTCCCGTGACTGCCTATACCAATACAAAGCGCGTGCCAGATTCGCGCCGCAATTTTAAGCGGTTGAAAAATATGAGATATTTGTTTCTGGATCAAAAAGAAGGCAGTTAACTCGACATTAACCGCTCAAGAAAAGTGCAAAAATCAAAAAACGCCTATGAATTAATCATCTGCTCGTTTGCGAATCAAACCTTCCTGCGCGGTGGAGGCGATCAGGCGTCCTGAACGGTTATATATCGCGCCGCGGCTCAACCCCCGCGCGCCGCCGGCGAAGGGACTGTCCTGCGTATAGAGCAGCCAGTCGTCCAGCGGGTCCTCGGCGTGGAACCACATCGCGTGGTCAAGGCTGGCCGCCTGGATGTCGCGGTCGAACACCGATTGGCCATGGGCGAAGAGCGCGGTGTCGAGCAGGGTCATGTCCGAGAGATAGGCGAGGACGGCGGCGCGGAGCGCCCGGTCTGCCGGCGGCGCGCCGTTGCCCTTGATCCAGATATGCTGGGACGGCGTCAGTCTTTCACGCGAGACATAATGCGTCATCGACACCGGGCGCACCTCGACGGGGCGCTCGCGCAGCCAATAAGCCCGCACGTGGTCGGGCGCCTGCTTGAGGTAGGTCTCGTAGAGTTCCCGAGCGTCCGGCAGCGTCTCGGGAGCGGGCACGTCGGGCATGTCGATCTGGTGGGTAAGGCCCGATTCGTCGATCTGGAACGAGGCCGACAATGCGAAGATCGGTTTGCCACGCTGGATGGCGATCGCCCGCCGCGTCGAGAAGCTGCCGCCGTCGCGCATGTTCTCGACTTCATAGAGGATCGGCAAAGAGGGATCGCCGGGACGCAGAAAGTAGGCGTGCAGCGAATGGACATGCCGGCCTTCGGGCGCGGTGCGGCAGGCGGCGACCAGGGCCTGTGAGATCACCAGCCCGCCGAACACCCGCTGCCAGCCGACATCGGGGCTTGCGCCGCGATACTTGCCTTCCTCGATCTTTTCGAGATCGAGGATCTCCAGGAGTTGAGCCATGTCGGTGAGCTTGTTTCCCTGGCGCGGCATTTTGGCTTTCTCCGATGGTTTAATCGACGACCTCATTCCTCTATACTCCCGGTCGGAATGCGGGCAAGCCGCGAGAAGGAGCAAGACCTCATGTATGATATTCTGATCGCAGGCGGCGGATATGTCGGTCTTTCGACGGCGGTATCGATCAAGAAGGCCGCTCCGCATCTCAGCATTCTGGTGGTCGACGCAGCGCCCTCCGGCGCCTGGGAAAAAGATGGCCGCGCCTCCGCGATCGCCGCGGCCGCCTCGAGGCTGCTCTCCGCGCTCGGCGTCTGGGATGAAGTCCTGGCGAGCGCCCAGCCGATCAACAGAATGATCGTCACCGATTCCAAGACGGCCGATCCCGTTCGTCCCGTTTTCCTGACCTTCGACGGCAGGGTGGCCGATGGCCAGCCCTTCGCCCATATGGTGCCGAACCCCGCCATGATCGGACCGCTGTTGCGGCTCGTCGGCGAACTCGGCGTCGAGCTGCGCCAGGCGGCGACGGTGGATGGGTTCTCGCGCGATCCCGCGCGCGTCGCCGCGACGTTGTCGACCGGCGAGACGGTCGAGGCCCGCCTGCTGATCGCCTGCGACGGCGTTCGCTCGAAACTGCGCGACGCGGCCGGCATCAAGACGGTGCATTTCGACTATGGCCAATCCGGCATCGTGGCGACAGTGGAGCATGAGCGGCCGCATGAAGGCGTTGCGGAAGAGCATTTCCTGCCCGCCGGCCCCTTTGCGATCCTGCCTTTGCCGAACAATCGTTCGTCGCTGGTCTGGACGGAGAGAACGGCGGATGCCGAACGTCTGGTGCGCGGCGACGATTTTCTGTTCGACGAGGAGCTCGAACGGCGTTTCGGCCATAAGCTCGGCGCCTTGAAAGTGGTCTCGCCGCGTCGGGCCTATCCGCTGGGGCTGACGCTGGCGCGCGCCTTTGTCGGGGACCGCTTCGCGCTGGCCGGCGACGCCGCGCACGGCATCCATCCTATTTCCGGCCAGGGCCTCAATCTCGGCTTCAAGGATGTCGCCGCACTCGCCGAAACCATCGTCGACGCCGACCGGCTGGGCCTCGACATCGGTTCGCTTTCGGTGCTCGAACGCTACGAGACGTGGCGCCGCTTCGATACGTTCCGCATGGGCGTGACCACCGATGTGCTCAACCGGCTGTTCTCCAACGACATCGCGCCGATCCGCATCGCCCGCGATTTCGGTCTCGGTCTCGTCGACCGCCTGCCGTCTCTAAAGAATTTCTTCATTGGCCAGGCGGCGGGCACCACCGGGCGCGCCAATCCCAAGCTGCTCGACGGCGCGCTGCCGTAAGGGGAGTTCGACCGAAAATAGTTAACCGGCTTGTCTTGAAACTTTTAACCTTTGGCGCCTATCTTTAGGGATCGGCGCTTCAGCGCCGGTGCATGTCCGTTTAAGATAGAAAGGAAGTCCTCTGACGACAGTGCACGCCAAAGGAGCGGCGCGTTTCGCCCCCTCCAAGAGCATGGAGCGCGGTAGCGACGCCGCAGCCAAAGCTCTTGAAACCGTCCTCGAAAGCCTCGAGGATTCGAAAGCTGAAAACATCTCCCATATCGACATCACGGGCAAATCCGCGCTGGGCGATCACATGGTGATCGTATCCGGACGCTCGAACCGTCACGTGACAGCCATTGCCGATCACCTCATCGACGACATCAAGGCGGCCGGTTTCGGCCCGACCCGCGTCGAAGGGCTGGAAACCGGCGACTGGGTGCTGATCGATGCCGGAGACATCATCGTGCATGTGTTCCGACCCGAAATCCGCGAGTTCTACAACATCGAAAAGATGTGGGCCGCGCCTGATATCGACGAAGAAACCCTGCACTAAGCCGCTTTCCCTGGGAAAGCAGGCCAATACCCGCGGAGAATGATCTTCTCCGGCGTGAAAGATCTGGTCTGGTAAGACATGCGCATATCCGTGTTTGCGGTCGGCAGGTTGAAGTCCGGACCCGAAAGAGAGTTGGCCGATCGTTACTTCGATCGTTTCGCCAAGACGGGGCCTGCGACCGGCCTCGAATTGGGAAAAATCACCGAGATCACCGAAAGCCGCGCCGGCAATGCCGAGACGCGCAAGCGTGAGGAAGGCGCGAGCCTCGACAAGCTCCTGGCCGACGGCGCCCAGCTGATCCTGCTCGACGAACGCGGCAAGGCGCTCGACAGCGTCGCCTTCGCCGATCTGCTCGGAGGCTTGCGCGACCAGGGGAGGCGCGAGGTCGTTATCGCCATCGGCGGGCCCGACGGCCACGATCCGGCACTCGCCGGTCGCGCCGATCACATGTTGTGCTTCGGCAAGATGACCTGGCCGCATCAGATGGTGCGGGTGATGCTGGCCGAACAGCTCTACCGGGCCGTCACCATACTGTCCGGCCATCCCTATCATCGCGTCTGAGCGCGGCCTCGGATTTTTCCTCCTGATCAAATCGATTGGCGCTTGCGGCAAATCAGCTTAGAGTCGGGCCATTGAGCAATGGCGGTGGCTTGTTGAAGATCGGCGGACAATCGAAACGGGGTGCGTTGCTGCGCGCGGCCGCGGCTGCGGGCCTCATTGCGTTCGCCGTCCCGGCCGTTCCGCAGGAAAACGCGGTCAAACCCGCACCCGCCGTCAATGAAGAGGGCTTGCTGCGCATCCGCCGAAACGCCACGGAAAGCGAGCTGCGCGAGCTCGCCAAGACGTTGGCCGAATCGCGCGATCGCACCAAGACGCTGCAGGCGGGTCTGATCGGCATCGAACGCACCAGCGCCGGATTGCGCCAAGCGCTGGTCGCATCGGCCGAAAAACGAAAATCGCTGGAAAATCAGACGCTCGAGGACGAGGCCAAGCTCCGCGAGCTCGAAGGCAGGCTCGGCAAGGTCAAGGCGTCGCTGCACGAAAGGCGCGGCCTCCTCGCCGAAGTGCTGGCCGCGCTTCAGCGCATGGGCCGCAATCCGCCGCCGGCCCTTCTGGTGTCGCCCGACGACGCTCTCTCCTCCGTGCGCAGCGCGATTCTGCTCGGCGCCGTCGTGCCGGGCGTGCGTCGTGAAACCGAGCGCCTGGCCGCCGACCTCAAGAGCCTCACCGACCTCTCCGTCGCGCTCGCCGCCCAGCGTCAGACCTATGTGACCACCATGGCCTCGGCGATCGAGGAGGAGCAGCGGATGAACGCGCTTCTGGAAGAAAACGCCAAGCTGTCGTCCGAAAGCAAGGAAGAACTGGAGCGGGAGAACCAGCGCGTCGAGCAACTGGCCGCCCGCGCCACCAGCCTGGAAAACCTCATCGCCTCGCTGGAGCGAAGCATCGCCTCGGCGCGCGACGCCGCCGAAGCCGCTCGCGCCAACGATCGCGACATGGCGGCTCTCACCCCTCAACAGAGGGCCCGGTTGCAGGAGGAGGCAGGCGCCATCCTGCCCGACAAAAACCGCATTGCCCCCGCATATCCTTTCTCCGTTCTGAAGGCGAAGCTGGCCCTGCCGGTGGCGGGCGACGTCATCCGTCAGGTCGGCGACGACGACGGCACCGGCCATCCCGCCCAAGGCCTCACGGTCGCGGCCGGACCAGGCCTGGTTGTCACCGCCCCGGCCGACGGCTGGGTGATGTTCGCAGGGCCTTTTCGCAGTTATGGCGAAATGGTGATTATGAATGCGGGAGAGAATTACCATATACTGCTCTCCGGCATGGACAAGGTTTCCGTCCGTCAGGGCCAGTTCGTCGTCTCAGGCGAACCGGTCGGCCAGATGGGCGAAAAGAGAATAGCCAGCGCGACCGGTCTCAATCTGGAAACGGACCGGCCAACGCTGTACATAGAGTTCCGAAAGGATGGAAAACCGGTCGATTCGCGACCCTGGTGGTCCGTCAAAGAGCTTGGAAAGGCGCGAAATGATACGTAAGACTTCACTGGTGCTGCTGGGCGCGTTGCTGGGCTCCACCGCCACGCTGGCTGTCTATTCCGCCGGCCTTCCGGCCCAGGCCGCCGGCTCCTCGACCTATCGGGAACTCAGCGTGTTCGGCGAAGTCTTCGAACGCGTGCGCGCGCAATATGTGACGCCGCCCAACGAGCAGAAGCTGGTCGAGTCCGCCATCAGCGGCATGCTGACCTCGCTCGATCCGCATTCGAGCTATATGAACGCCAAGGACGCCGACGACATGCGCACGCAGACGCGCGGCGAATTCGGCGGTCTCGGCATCGAAGTCACCATGGACAACGAACTGGTCAAGGTCATCGCGCCGATCGACGATACGCCTGCCTCCAAGGCCGGCGTTCTGGCCGGCGACCTGATTTCCAAGATCGACGGAACCGACGTGCGCGGCCTGAAGCTCGAAGACGCCGTCGACAAGATGCGCGGCGAAGTCGGCGCGCCGATCAAGCTGACAATCCTGCGCAAGGGCGCCGACAAGCCGATCGAACTGACCATCAAGCGCGACATCATCGCCGTGCAGGCGGTCAAGACCCGCGTCGAGGGCGATGTCGGGTACCTCCGCGTCATTTCCTTCACCGAAAAGACCTATGACGACCTGAAGAAGGGCATCGAGAAGATTCAGGCCCAGGTGCCGAACGACAAGCTCAAGGGGTTTGTCCTCGACCTTCGCCTCAATCCGGGCGGTCTGCTCGATCAGGCGATCAACGTGTCGGACGCTTTCCTCAACAAGGGCGAAATCGTCTCGACCCGCGGCCGCGTCGAAAGCGAAACCCGTCGCTTCAGCGCCACGGATGGCGATCTGGTCAATGGCAAGCCGGTGATCGTGCTGGTCAATGGCGGCTCCGCCTCGGCTTCCGAAATCGTCTCCGGCGCGCTTCAGGATCTCAAGCGGGCCACCGTGCTCGGCACGCGGTCGTTCGGCAAGGGATCGGTGCAGACCATCATCCCGCTCGGCGACAACGGCGCGCTGCGGCTGACCACGGCGCTTTATTACACCCCGTCGGGCAAATCGATCCAGGGCATCGGCATCACCCCCGACATCAAGGTCGAGGAGCCGATCCCTGCCGAACTGCAGGGCAAGATCGAGACCGCCGCCGAATCGGCGCTCAAGGGCCATATCAAGGGCCAGGACGAGACCGAAGAAGGCTCCGGTTCGGCCGCCTATGTGCCGCCGGATCCCAAGGACGACGTGCAGCTCAATTACGCGCTCGACCTGTTGCGCGGCAAGAAGACCGATCCGGCCTTCCCGCCGGATCAGGCCAAGGCCGTCGCGGCCGAACAGCAGAAGAAGTAAGACGGGCGCGGCGGGACATGATCCCGCCGCCGCTCTGTCGAACGGGGGCAGGCTCGAACGTGACGTCGGGACTCCATTCGCCGCTGGGCAAGGGGCGCAAGCCGAAAACCGAAAAACGCCCCAGGTTCGCCTGGGGCAGCGTTTCGGCGTTTTCGGCCGTCGCGCTGATTTTCGGCGGTCTTGTCGCCTACCCCTATCTTTCCCCCGATCCGCTGCAAAAACCCGTCTCGGTCGCCGATGAACCGACCGGGTTAGCGGATGACGTCGCCCCGACCGCGCCGGCTGATCCCAACGGCATCAAGCCCAGCCGCCCTTCCGACGGCGCCGATGTCGTCCGTCAGGTCATGCCGGATGGTTCGGTGGTGACCAAATACACGCCCCGCGCCAGCGCGGAGAACGGACCCAAGCTGATCGACGCGACGGCGACCGGCCCGCAATCGCCCGATCTCGCCGCCTTTCCCGACGAAGCGCTGATCGAAAACACGCCCGATGGAAAATTGCCGATCGTCGCCGCCGACGGCACACGCCCCTTCGACCGCTATGCGCGCCCCTGGTCTGGCGCACGCGGTACGCGGATCGCCATCGTCGTCGCCGGCCTCGGGCTCAGCCAGACGGGCACGCAGAAGGCGCTGCAGGCGCTGCCCGAAGAAATCACGCTGGCTTTCGCCGCCAACGGCAATTCGCTGTCGCGCTGGGCGCCGGAAGCGCGGCGCACCGGCCACGAAATCTTGCTGCAGGCGCCGATGGAGCCGTTCGACTATCCCGACAACGATCCCGGTCCGCTGACGCTGACCCATGACCAGAGCGAGGCGCGCAATCTCGATCTCCTGCATCAGGGCATGGGCAAGATGACCAATTACACCGGGGTGATGAATTACCTCGGCGGCCGCTTCCTGTCGGACGCCGAGGCATCCGAGCCGGTGATGCGCGACATCGCGCGGCGCGGCCTGATGTTCCTCGACGACGGCACGTCGACGCAGTCGCTTTCCCCGGTCTACGCCAAGGCCTATGGCATGCCGCTCGCCTTCGCCGATCTGGTGCTCGACCAGGAGGTCAATCACGGCGCGATCCTCGCCAAGCTCGACGACCTCGAACGCATCGCGCTGCGTAAGGGTTCGGCGATCGGCGTCGCCTCCGCCTTCGACGACAGCGTCGCGGCGATCGCCGAATGGTCGCGCGAGGCGGGCCGCCGCGGCATCGAAATCGTGGGCGTTTCCGCCCTCGCAACCGTTCCCAACTGACGAACGCGCGGTCGCCGCGCAAGGACAAGACGATGAGCAAGACGATCAAGGCCGAAGACCTGCCCTACCGCCCCTGTGTCGGCATCATGGTGCTCAATCGAGAGGGCTTGGTCTGGGCCGGCCGGCGCATCCCGCTCGGCAATTCCGAATATGACGGCTCGCCGCAGCTCTGGCAGATGCCGCAGGGCGGCATCGACAAGGGCGAGGAGCCGGAAGCCGCCGCCTATCGCGAACTCTATGAGGAAACCGGCATCAAGTCGGCGACGTTGATCGCCCGCGCAAAGGACTGGATCAACTATGATCTGCCGCCGGAACTGGTCGGCATCGGCCTCAAGGGCAAATATCGGGGCCAGACCCAGGCCTGGTTCGCCTTCCGCTTCGACGGCGACGATTCCGAGATCGCCATCAACCCGCCGCCCGGCGGCCATGAGGCGGAGTTCGACCAGTGGGAATGGAAGCGGATGGAGGATCTGCCGGGCCTGATCGTGCCGTTCAAGCGCGCCGTCTACGACAAGGTCGTCGCCGAATTCGCCCATCTTTCCGGCGTCAGCGCCTGACGCCCGATTGCATGCAAAAAGCCGCCGGAGCGTTGCCCCGGCGGCTTCTTCATTTTCGGCGGTTTGGGTTATTCCGCTTCGTCGGCGGAAACGGCGTTCAGCTGGCCGTACTTTTCCTCGCCGAGCTTCGACATCAGTTCCAGCTGGGTTTCGAGGAAGTCGATATGGCCCTCCTCGTCCATCAGCAGTTCTTCGAACAGCTTCATCGACACATAGTCGCCGGCTTCGTGACAGATGTCGCGGGACTTCTTGTAGGCGGTGCGGGCGTCATATTCGCCGGCAAGATCGGCTTCGAGCACTTCCTTGACCGTCTGGCCAATGCGCAGCGGCGCGAGCGTCTGGAGGTTCGGATGACCTTCGAGGAAGATGATGCGCGCGACGAGCTTGTCGGCATGCTGCATTTCCTCGATCGATTCGGCGCGCTCTTTCTTCGCCAGCTTCTGATAGCCCCAGTCTTCGAGCAGGCGGTAATGCAGCCAATACTGATTGACCGCTCCAAGCTCGAGAAAAAGCGCTTCGTTGAGGCGTTCGATGACTCTGGCGTCGCCCTTCATAGTCCATCTCCTGTTATGCAGCGTAAATATGGTGGGATAAGAGCAGGAAATGCGCGCAAAGTCGAGGCCCTAGTTTGGAATGATTCCAAATCTAGCCGAGTGTTTCGACCGGTCGTATGGGAAATCAGGCCACGCGTGTGGTGCGCTGGCGCCGTTCGAGGATGGCGGCCTTCTGTTCGGCGTGAAAGCGCTTGAGACGGTCGAGGAAATCCACGACTTCGGCCGTCTCGCCGCGATGGCGGGCGTGATAGTCCTCGGTGGTCTTGACGATGATGTCGACGACATTGGGGAAGCAGCCGCAGCATTTCCCGCGCTTGTTCATTGCATGATAGACCTTGCCAGGCACGATCAACTGCCAACAGTCCTCGTCGAGCATCGAGACGATGACGTCCCTGATGTCTTTGTCGGTGATTATGTTGCAGCTGCAAACCATCATGGCGAGGAACCCGCTCGACTTCCAATGGGCTCCTGTATCCTAAAGCGGATGGCAAATGTCAAGATAAGCAAGAAGGCCTGCGACAAAATATGTCGACGCCTCTCCACTTTACATCCGGGTTCAGACCTTGAGCTGCAGCTCGTGGAAGTCCTCGGTGCCGAAAAAGCGCTGGTAGCGTTCGACCTCCTGGGGTCGCCGGTCGCCTTGCGGGGTTGTCCGACAGTTTGACCGCCGGACGGCCATTGGCTTCGACGACTTTGCAGACGATCGAGATCGGATCGAGACCCATCAGCTCGGTCGGCGCGCAGCCCTGGAAGTCGTTGGTGAGATTGGTGCCCCAGCCGAAGCTCATCCGCACCCGGCCTTCGAAATGCTCGTAGGTCTCGATGATCGTGTCGACGTCGAGCCCGTCCGAGAAAATCAGCAATTTCTCGCGCGGATCGCGGCCATGCGCCTTCCACCAGTCGATGATCCGTTCGCCGCCTTCGATGGGCGGGGCGCTGTCGGGGCGGAAGCCCGTCCAGTCGGCCACCCAATCGGGCGCATTGCGCAGGAAGGCGGCTGTGCCGAAAGCATCGGGAAGGACGATCAGCAGGTTGCCGCCGTAAAGCTGGGTCCAGTCCTGCAGCACCTTGTAAGGGGCCTGGCCCAGGTCTTCGTCGGTTTCGGCCAGCGCCGCCTTCACCATCGGCAGTTCATGCGCATTGGTGCCGACCGCTTCCAGATCGGTGTCCATGGCGAGCAACACGTTGGAGGTGCCGGTGAAGGCCGGGCCGATGCCTTCCTTCAGCGCCTCGACGCACCAGCGATGCCAGAGGAAGGAATGGCGCCGCCGGGTGCCGAAATCGGAGATGCGAAGGCCCGGATACTGCCGGAGGCGTTCGACCTTCGACCACATCTTGGCCTTGGCGCGGGCGTAGAGCACGTCGAGGGTGAATTTGCCCAGACCCTTCATCGCCGCGCGCGACCGGAGTTCGTTGATGATCGCCAGCGCCGGGATTTCCCACATCGTGGTTTCCATCCAGCGGCCCTCGAAGCACAACTCATACTGGCCGTCCTTCACCGACAATTCGTAGTCGGGCATGCGGAAATTGGCGAGGAAGGCGATGAAATCCGGTTCGAAGATCTGCTTCTTGCCGTAGAAGGTGTTGCCGGCCAGCCAGATCAGCTCCTTCTTGGTGAAGCGGAGTTCGCGGACATGGTCCAGCTGGTCGCGCAATTCCTGCTCGTCGATATCGTCCGCCAGGCGCACGCGCGTCGACCGGTTGATCAGCGAAAAAGTGGCGCGGACATCCGGATGCAGCTTCCAGATCATCTGCAGCATCAGGAGTTTGTAAAAATCCGTGTCCAGCAGGCTGCGGACGATGGGGTCCAGTTTCCAGGCGTGGTTATACACGCGCCGGGCGATGTCTGTCTTGGCCGCCATGCGGCGTCTCCTCCGTGTCGGTCAGACGAGCGTCACGCCCGCCTGCCGCATTTTTTCAGGTTGCGCCGCCATCGATCCGCCGAGATCGATGCCGCGACAGGCCTCCAGCACCACGGTGGTCTTGAAGCCCGCCGCCACGGCGTCGAGCGCCGAAAAGGCGACGCAGAAATCGGTGGCGAGGCCGCACAGCGTCACGGCCTCGAAGCCGCGCTCGCGCAGATAGCCGGCCAGCCCGGTCGGCGTCGCATGGTCGTTCTCGAAAAAGGCCGAATAGGAATCGATCGCGGTCCGATACCCCTTGCGGATCACCAGTTCGGCCTTGGTCCAGACCAGACCCGGATGAAACTCCGCGCCGGGCGTGCCCTGAATGCAGTGGTCGGGCCAAAGCGTCTGCTCGCCATAGGGCATGGTCGCGCTGTCGAAGGGCGCCTTGCCGGAATGGCTGGAGGCGAAGCTCGAATGGCCGGCAGGATGCCAATCCTGGGTCAGCGCCACATGGTCGAAGCGCGCGATCAGCGCGTTGACCGCCGGCAGGATGGCGTCGCCATCGGCGACCGCGAGCGCGCCGCCCGGGCAGAAGTCGTTCTGGACGTCGATGACGACAAGCGCTTCTCTCAACATGTCAACCCCCGCATCTGTCTGATGAAAGGTCAATCATGTTTGCGGCCGGGAGACAAGCCCGGCCGCCCTGATTGTGGCGCAAAGTCAATGACCTCCGCCTTTCACGCCGTCGGCGTGCCGGGCGAGGCCCGACAGCGCCAGCACGATGGCGAGCAGCAGCGGCGCGCCGATATAGATGGCTTGGTAGCCGGTATGCTCGACGACGAAGCCGAACAAAGTCGGCGCGAACAGCGTGCCGGAATAGCCCATGGCGGTGACCACCGACAGGCCGACGCCCTTGGCCATGCCCGGCAGATTGCCGGCGGCCGAAAAGGCGATCGGCACGAGATTGGCCACGCCGAGACCCGCCAGCGCAAACCCGAACACGGCGACATAGGGATGGGGCGCGAAGGCCCCGATCCACATGCCGGCGAATGCGATGACGCCGGAGACCCGCATGGTCTTGACCGCGCCCAGCCGGTCGCGCACCGCGTCGCCGGCGAAACGCACGACCATCATCGTGGCGTGGAAGGAACCTGCGGCCAGCGACGCGACCGTCAGCGTCGCCCCGAGTTCACGGCTCAGATAGAGCGCGCTCCAGTCGATGACGATGCCTTCCTGCAACATGGAGAACAGCGCCATGAAGCCGAGAAGCCAGGGCAGGGGGCTCGAGAAGATGCTGGGCCGCGGCGCGGCGTCGTGATGTTCTTCCGCATGCGGCCCGTCCGGCATCAGCCAGGCCAGCGCCAGCGCCACCACGCCTGCGTTGAAGACGGTGATGATCACCGCATGCCAGGCCGGGCCGAACTGGTCGATGAGCGCGCCGCCGGTCGCCGAGCCGATCAAGCCGCCCAGGCTCCAATAGGCGTGGCAGGACGACATGATCGCCCGGCGCATGCGCTTTTCGACCTCGACGGCGTTGGCGTTCATCGCCACGTCCATGGCGCCCGCGAAGCCGCCGAGCAGGAAGACGATCACCGCGGCGGACGCGAAGTTCGGCATGAAGGTGAGAATCAGCATCAACGGCAGGAACAGGATGGAAAAGGCCATCGCCACCTTGCTGGAGCCGAAGCGGGCGATCTGGGCGCCGGCGATCGGCATGATGGTGACCGAGCCGACGCCGAAGAACAGCAGCAGATAGCCCATCCATTGCGGCGACAGCGACAGCGTTTCGGCGATCACCGGCAGTTTTGGCGACCAGGCCCCGATATAGAGACCGTTGGCGAGGAACAGCAGCGACACCGCGATGCGCTCCCTGGGGTAGGAGCCGGTCAAGGGCGGTGCGGCGGAACGGACGGGCGTGGTCATGAATACTCCTCCTGGCGCGGCCGGGCCGCGACGCGATGTCTTTCGATCGTTATTCCCAAGGCGCGCCGCTCAAGGCGATGACGCCTTCACGAAGCGGGCGCCGGATTCGGCAAAGCCAGCGCAAAGCTCGTCATCCGCATCCCGTTCCACGACGATGGTGAAACGATTCGACAGGCCGATGACGGGAAAGGGGGCAGGGCGGCCCAATTTCTCATTGGTGACGGCGGCAATCACGCGGCGGCTCGTCTTAGCCATGGCGCGCTTGAATTCCGCTTCTTCCAGGAACGATGCGCTGACGCCGGCGTCCAGATCCAGGCCGCAGCTTCCGAGGATGCAGATATCGGTCCTGTAGCTGGCCGCCTCGCTCATCGCCTTGGCGCCGAGGATGGCGCCGGATTTGGGATCCATGCGCCCGCCGATCAGCGCCACTTCGATATCGGGTCGCTCCATCAGGGCGGCGGCGATCACCGGGGCGTTGGTGATCACGGTCAGCGATGCGTCTTGCGGCAGATTGCGGGCGACCGCGAGATTGGCGCTCCCGGCGTCGATGAACAGGCTCGATCCGGGCTCGATCAATTGCGCCGTCCGGCGCGCCAGCGCCTGTTTCCGGTCCACGGCGACGTCGATGCGACGGCTGAGCGGCGGCGGCGCATCTATGGGCAAAGCGCCGCCATAGACGCGGCGGCACACGCCTTGCGCCGCCATTTCGCGCAGGTCACGCCGGATCGTGTCCTCCGACGTTTCGAAAAGGGCTGCGAGGTCGGCAGCCAATACGCGGCCTTCCTCCGTCAGTTTGCGGAGGATCGCGGCGTGCCGTTCATGTGGAAGAAGATCTGTCATGGTCATGCCTGTCGAATTCGGCATGAACATGCAACGAGAATGACTCGTCAATGGCGGGATTTTGCTTGTTATGAAGCGTCAGCGACCGGCGGCGGCGCTGTCTTCTGGCGCAGTGACCGTCTCGAACGCCGTCCGTTCGGCCGGCCGACCGAATAGATAGCCTTGGCCCTCGGCGCAGCCCCAGCCGCTCAACAATTCGAGATCGCTCGCCTTTTCAATACCTTCGGCGGTGCAGCGCAGGTTGAAATTGCGCGATAGCCCGATGATGGCGCTGATGATGGCGATGCTGTCATTGCTGTCGGCCATGGATTGCACAAAGGTCTGGTCGATCTTGATCTTGTCGAACTGGCAG
Organism: Rhizobium sp. G21; assembly: GCF_014158035.1. Taxonomy (GTDB): domain Bacteria; phylum Pseudomonadota; class Alphaproteobacteria; order Rhizobiales; family Rhizobiaceae; genus Rhizobium_E. The sequence goes on from NZ_JACFXW010000001.1 coordinate 2,754,822, forward strand.
ACGCGCAGGTGATTGAGCGTCGAGGCGCCGGTGCCGAAATCGTCGAGCGCAACGGAGACGCCGGCGGCGCGGAGCGCCTCGATATTGGTCTTGGCCGTCATCAGATCGGTGATGAGCGCATTTTCGGTAATTTCCACTTCCAGCCGCGAAGCGGGAAAATCATGCGCGGCGAGAATGGCGAGCAGTTTCTGGGCAAGGTCCTTGTCGCGCAGCTGCACCGGCGACAGGTTGACCGACAGCATCACATGCGCCGGCCAGAAACGACCGAGCGTGACGGCTTGCGTCATGATCGCCTCGCAGACCTCCTGGATCTGGCCCGTCTGCTCGGCAATGGGAATGAAGTCGGCGGGGTTGATCATGCCGCGCGTCTGGTGCCGCCATCGCGCCAGCGCCTCGTAGCCGATGACGTCGCGGGTCGCGAGATCGACGATCGGCTGGAAATAGGGCACGATGTCGCCGGCCTGCAGCGCCAGCTTCAGCTCCGCTTCCATCCAGCTGCGGGCCTGCACGGCGCTTTCCAGCGCGCTTTCATAGACGGCGATCTGGCGGCGACCGCGGCGCTTGGCCTCATAAAGGGCGATGTCGGCCCGGCGCAGGGCCTCTCCGACGCTGTCGACCTTGTCGTCGCCGATCATGGCGACGCCCACGGAAGCGCCGATGCGCAGCGCTACGTCATTGTAATCGAACGGCGCCTGAACGGCGGCGATTACATAGCGCGCGAAATTCAGCGCATCCTGTTCGTCGCCGAGCGGCGGCGTGATGGCGGCGAATTCGTCGCCGCCGAAGCGGGCGACGAGGCCGCCCGGAAAATGGCCTTCGATCCGGCTTGCGAAATCGATCAGCACCTTGTCCCCCGCCGCATGGCCATGGGCGTCGTTGACAGGCTTGAAGTGATCGAGATCGATCAGGAACACCGCCCGCTTTTCGGCTGCGGGGCGCTCGAACATGGCGCGCTCGGCGAAGCTTTCGAAATTGCGGCGATTGGCGAGGCCGGTCAGCTGGTCATGCAGGGCGAGGCGTCGCGAATGCAGCTCGGCCTGCTGCTGGCGGCGAAAGCGCAGCGCGCAGCCGCTGATACTGGACGACGGCGAATGCGGTGAGGCCGAGGCTCGCAAACAGGCCGAACATCAGGATTCCGTCGAAGGCTTGATGGTCGTCTCCGAGCCGGGGAACAGCGCCGAAGGACCTGGTCAGGGGCTGAGACGTCGACAGGGTCTCGGAAACGTGCAACCGGGAAAACAGCGCCACGAGATCGTGATGCAATCCTGCCATGAGCGCGACGATGAACAAAACCAGAGTTGCCCCGCCGATCAGGATGTTTTCGATCCTCTGTCGGCGGAGAGTGGCGCGGTCTTGAAGCGGCTCGTGTTCCACGGCGCGGCCCTTGCGGTCGTTGTCAGACAGCGGAAAAGCTAGGCGAAAAGCCTTAATTCGTTTTAAATCGACTCAAATTTTACGCGATAATCCGAACCCTTTTCAGATTCGACGTAAAGAATTCGTTATGGCTCGACCATCAGATCGCCAGGACGGGGCGACGCGCGCCCCGTCCGGGCTTGTTTCGCTCAGCCGAAGACGATCAGCAGGTCCTTGGCGTCGATCTGGTCGCCGGCGCGCACCAGCACTTCGGCGACCACGCCGTCCTTTTCGGCGTGGAGCGCCGTTTCCATCTTCATCGCTTCGATCGACAGGAGCACGTCGCCCGCCTTGACCGTCTGGCCGGAGGAAACCGCGACCGCCGAGACGACGCCGGGCATCGGCGCGCCGAGTTGAGCGGCGTTGCCGGCTTCCGCCTTGCGGCGAACCGCGCCATTGGCTGCGCCTTGGGCGCGGTTGGGCACCTTGATGCGGCGCGGCTGGCCGTTGAGTTCGAAGAAGACGGTGACCAGACCCTTCTGGTTGGTTTCCCCGATCGCCTGGTTGAGCACGACCAGCGTCTTGCCCTGTTCGATGTCGGCGAACAGTTCCTCGCCCGGCGGCAGGCCGTAGAAATAGGCCGGCGTCGGCAGCACCGAAACAGGACCATATTGCTCGGCGGCGATGGCGAAATCGGTGAACACCTTCGGATACATGAGGTAGGAGGCGAATTCGAAGTCGCTGACCTTGCGTTCGAGCTTGGTCTCGATATCGGCGCGCTCCTTGTCGAGGTCGGCGTCCGCCAAGAGCGAGCCAGGACGGGCGGTATAGGGCTTCTCGCCCTTCAAAGCCTTTTTCTGCAGCGTCTCGGGCCAACCGCCGGGCGGCTGGCCGAGATCGCCCTTGAGCATGGAGACGACCGATTCCGGGAAGGAGATTTCCCTGGTGGGATCAACCACGTCTTCGACAGCGAGATCCTGGCTGACCATCATCAGCGCCATGTCGCCGACCACCTTGGAAGACGGCGTCACCTTGACGATGTCGCCGAACATCTGGTTGGCGTCGGCATAGGCCTGGGCGACCTTGTGCCACCTCGTCTCGAGACCCAGGGAACGGGCCTGCTCCTTGAGATTGGTGAACTGGCCGCCCGGCATTTCGTGCAGATAGACTTCGGAGGCCGGTCCCTTGAGGTCGCTTTCGAAGGCTGCGTATTGGGTGCGCACGGCCTCCCAGTAGAAAGAGATGCGGCGGATCCAGGCGGGATCGAGGCCGGGATCGCGTTCGGTGCCCGAGAGCGCCTCGACGATCGAGCCCAGGCAGGGCTGCGAGGTGTTGCCGGAAAAGGCGTCCATGGCGGCGTCCACCGCATCGACGCCGGCTTCCACCGCCGCCAGCACGGTCGCGGCCGAGATGCCCGACGTGTCATGGGTGTGGAAATGGATCGGCAGAGACGTCGCCTGCTTGAGTTCCCGGAACAGCACGCGGGCTGCGGCCGGCTTCAACAGGCCCGCCATGTCCTTGACGGCGATAATATGCGCACCCGCCTTTTCCAGCTGCTTGGCGAGATCGACATAGTATTTGAGATCATATTTCGGACGGGCCGAATTCAGGATGTCGCCGGTGTAGCAGATCACCGCTTCGCAGAGCTTGTTCTCTTCGATCACGGCGTCCATGGAGACGCGCATATTCTCCACCCAGTTCAGGCAGTCGAACACGCGGAAGAGGTCGATGCCGCCCTTTGCCGCCTGGCGGACGAAGTATTTCACGACATTGTCGGGATAGTTCTTGTAGCCGACGCCGTTGGCGCCGCGCAGCAGCATCTGCAGCAGGAAGTTCGGGGCGTTCTGGCGGATCAGCGACAGGCGCTCCCAGGGATCTTCGGTCAGGAAGCGCATGGCGACGTCGAAGGTCGCCCCGCCCCAGCATTCCAGCGAAAAGAGGTTCGGCAGCGCCTTGGAATAGGTGCCGGCGATAGCCGCGATGTCATAGGTGCGCATGCGGGTGGCGAGCAGCGACTGGTGGCCGTCGCGCATGGTGGTGTCGGTCATCAGCACGCGCTTTTGCGCCACCATCCAGTCGGCGAATTTCTTCGGGCCGAGTTCGTCGAGCAGCTGCTTCGTGCCCGGCTGCTGCGGCAGGTCGCAGAAGGGGATGACGGGCGCCGCTGCGTCCTTGGGCGGTTTGGCGCGGCCCTTGACTTCGGGATGGCCGTTCACCGTCACGTCGGCGATATAGGTCAGAAGCTTGGTGGCGCGGTCCTGGCGCTTGACCTGCTGGAAAAGCTCCGGCGTCGTGTCGATGAAGCGCGTCGTATAGCTGTTGCTCTGGAAGGCGGGGTGGCTGATGATCGCTTCCAGGAAGGTCAGATTGGTGGCTACGCCGCGGATGCGGAATTCGCGCAGGGCGCGATGCATGCGCTGGATCGCTTCGGTCGGGGTCGGCGCCCAGGCCGTCACCTTTTCGAGCAGCGGATCGTAATAGCGGGTGATGAAGGCGCCGGAATAGGCGGTGCCGCCGTCGAGACGAATGCCGAAGCCGGTCGCGCCGCGATAGGCGGTGATGCGGCCGTAATCGGGAATGAAGTTCTGTTCCGGATCCTCGGTGGTGATGCGGCATTGCAGGGCGTGGCCGTTGAGGTGGATGTCCTCCTGGGCCGGCACGCCCGATTCCGGCGTGCCGATCGTGAAGCCGTCGAGAATGTGGATCTGCGCTTTCACGATATCGATGCCGGTCACCTGTTCGGTGACGGTATGCTCGACCTGAATGCGCGGATTGACTTCGATGAAGTAGAATTTGCCGGTGTCGGAATCCATCAGATATTCGACGGTGCCCGCCCCGATATAGTTGGTGGCCTCGGCGATCCGCAGCGAATAGGAGGCGAGTTCCTGGCGCTGGGCGTCCGAGAGATAGGGCGCGGGCGCGCGCTCGACGACTTTCTGGTTGCGGCGCTGGATCGAGCAATCGCGCTCGAAGAGATGCACGACATTGCCATGCGTGTCGCCCAGCACCTGGCTTTCGACATGGCGGGCGCGCTCGACCAGCTTTTCGAGGTAGACTTCGTCCTTGCCGAAGGCGGCTTTGGCCTCGCGCTTGCCTTCGGTGACTTCGCGCAGCAGATCCTTGGGGTCGCGGATGGCGCGCATGCCGCGGCCGCCACCGCCCCAGGAGGCCTTGAGCATGACGGGATAGCCGATCTCTTCGGCCAACCGCTTGATCGCCTCGGGATCGTCGGGAAGCGGATCGGTGGCGGGAACCACCGGCACGCCGATGGAAATCGCGAGATTGCGGGCCGCGACCTTGTTGCCGAGTTGGCGCATGGTTTCGGGCTTGGGGCCGATGAAGGTGATGCCGGCTTCGGCGCAGGCCTCGGCGAATTCCGGGCTCTCCGACAGCAGGCCGTAGCCCGGATGGATGGCGTCCGCGCCCGACAGTTTGGCGACGCGGATGACTTCGTCGATCGACAGATAGCTCTCGATGGGACCGAGGTCGCGTTCCAGATGAGGGCCCCGGCCGACCTGGTAGGATTCGTCGGCCTTGAAGCGGTGCAGCGCCAGCTTGTCTTCTTCGGCCCAGATCGCGACAGTTTTCAATCCCAGTTCATTGGCGGCGCGGAAGATGCGAATCGCGATCTCTGACCGATTGGCGACGAGAATTTTCTTGATAGACAAGGCCGAAGTCCCTCCTGACACGGATGTGGTGCACGCCCATGATATCTCCGCCGCGCCGGTCGACCTGTTCAATCAGCGCCGCCGGTTTCCCCTACCGGCGAAGAATTTTGTGCGGAACGGCAGAAAATTATTGCGTGCGCGAACAGACGCTAGCGCGTCGCACACGGAATTTCAATTTGAATTGTTTCATCGATCAGAAACAATTTAAATCGATTCAGGTGATCAGCCCCTGCCTGAACGCCAGCGCCACGGCATGGTTTCTGTTGCGCGCCTTGAGCTTGGCCTGCAGGCTTGCGACATACCAGTCGACCGTGTTGGACGATACGTTGAGGATGGCGCCGATCTCGGGCGAGGTTCTGCCTTCGGCGAGATTGTTGAGCGTCTGGATCTCGCGATGCGTCATGGTGATCTCCGCCGTCGGCTGGACCGCCGTCGCAGGCGCCTCTCCCATGAATTCCAGATAGCGGATATAGGCGTTGCGGAAGGCGGTCTCCAACAGCGCCACTTCGGCGGGAGACAGTTCGACGTCCTCGGGGCCGCCGATCGTGGTCGCGCCGATCAGCCCGGCGCGCGAGAAGACTGGGAAGATGTATCCCGATGTCAGGCCATGCGCCTTGCCGTCGGCCATCATGGCCTTCATCCGGCGGTAATGCGGATTGTCTCGATAGGCTTCCACGGCGTCGCGCCAGGAAAAGCTGCGGTTGGCGCGCAGCAGGAAACGGATCGTCGGATCCATGACGATATATTTCTTGGCGACGTATCGTTTCACCCATTCGGGCGGCCAATTTGCGGCGACGATCAGTTCGGCGGCGTTTTCAATCGGCTTCGGCTGATGAAAGACGCAGTAATATTTGAACCCGTAAACGCCTAGAATACGTTCGATTTCTGCTGATAATCTCTCCGAAGAGGGGACTTCGGACGTGGTTACCAGAAAATGCATGATCTCTGTGAATCGCAAGACTTGCTCCATGCGGATTCGTTCTGCTTTAAAGATTTCTAATAGACAATCGAATTGAGAAAATCACACTTTTCCTTCGCAAGGAACAGTTACTTGTCGCATTGTGCTGGAATTCGTATTTTCCACATGGCGGCCGCAGCCGTCTATACTCAAACAATCGGCCGCAGACGGTGTCCGTCTGCGGCCGGATGATTAGGCGCTGGCCGCTGGGCGTCAACCCATGCGCTCGGAGGCGTAGGAGCCCGGGCTCGCCGGGAAGACGATGGTCCGGTTGCCGTTCAGGAACACGCGGTGGTGGATATGGGCGTGGATCGCGCGGGCCAGAACCTGGCTTTCCACGTCGCGGCCGATCGACACATAGTCGGAGGCCGACTGCGCATGGGTGATGCGGGCGACGTCCTGCTCGATGATCGGACCTTCGTCGAGGTCGGCGGTCACGTAATGGGCCGTCGCGCCGATCAGCTTGACGCCGCGCTCGAAGGCCTGCTTGTACGGGTTGGCGCCCTTGAAGCTCGGCAGGAAGGAGTGGTGGATGTTGATGATCCGGCCGGACATCTTCTTGCAGATATCGTCCGACAGCACCTGCATATAGCGGGCGAGCACGATCAGTTCGGCGCCGGACTGTTCGACGATTTCCATCAGGCGCGCCTCGGCCTGCGGCTTGTTGGCCTTGGTGACGTTGACGTGATGGAAGGGAATGTCGTGGTTGACGACGACTTTCTGGTATTCGAAGTGGTTGGACACCACGCCGACGATCTCGATCGGCAGCGCGCCGATCTTCCAGCGATAGAGCAGGTCGTTCAGGCAGTGGCCGAAGCGCGACACCATCAACAGCACCTTCATCTTGGCGTCGCCGTCATGGAATTCCGACACCATGGCGAATTTCTTCTTCACCGGCTCGAAGCCTTCGACGATTTCCTCGATCGCCACGCCTTCTTGGCTGGTGAAGGTCAGCCGCATGAAGAACATGCCGGTGTCGAGATCGTCGAACTGCGAGGAGTCGACGATGTAGCAGCCCTTGTCGGCCAGAAAGCCGGTGATGGCCGCAACGATGCCTCTGGTCGAAACACAGGATACGGTCAGGACATAGTTCTTCATGTGAGGCCTTTCGAACGCCTGTTTGACAAAATTCCACCCGGCGGGCCGGCGAGGCCCGCATTAACTTCCCCTGGCGTCTATGACAAGGCCGCCCCCGGTCCGGACGCCTTCCGCCGGTGTTTGGCGGGCGCGTCGGTTCGGAGGCAGCATAGGGCATTTCCCGTGTCGCTATTTGCTGTTTGCGACAGCTCCTTGATGCCGCCCGTCAAATATCGAGCGTGGTCGCCCTTTCCCATTCGGTGAACTGGGAGCAGTAGCTGTTCCACTCCTGATGCTTGAGCTTGAGATAGGCCGAGGAGAAGGCCTCGCCCATGGCGGCTTTCAGGCCTTCGTCCCGGTCATATTCGCGCAGCGCGTCGAGCAGATTGAGCGGCAGGCGCGGCGCATCGGTGATCTTGTGGCCGTCCCTGTACATGTCGATGTCGTGATGCGGACCGGGATCGGCGTCGCTCGCGAGCCCGCTCAGCCCGGCGGCGATGATGATCGCCTGCAGGAGATAGGGGTTGACCGCGCCGTCGGGCAGCCGAAGCTCAAACCGGCCGGGGCCGGGCACGCGCACCATATGGGTGCGGTTGTTGCCGGTCCAGGTCACCGTGTTGGGCGCCCAGGTCGCGCCGGATATGGTGCGCGGCGCGTTGATGCGCTTGTAGGAATTGACGGTCGGATTGGTGATGGCGGCGAGCGCCGAGGCGTGCTTCATGATGCCGCCGAGGAAGGTCTTGCCCCCTTTGCGACAGACCGAAGGGCATGGCCTTGTCGGCGAAGGCGTTGACTTTGCCGTCGAGATCCCAGACCGAGATATGGCAATGGCAGCCGTTTCCAGTCAGGCCCTTGAACGGCTTGGGCATGAAAGTGGCGCGAAGGCCATGCTTTTCCGCCACCGACTTGACCATGAACTTGAAAAAGGAATGCTTGTCGGCGGTCTGCAGCGCATCGTCATATTCCCAGTTCATCTCGAACTGGCCATTGGCGTCCTCATGGTCGTTCTGGTACGGCTTCCAGCCGAGCTCCAGCATGTAATCGCAGATTTCGGCGATCACGTCATAGCGGCGCAGCAGCGCCTGTTGATCGTAGCAGGGCTTTTCGGCCGTGTCGGCGGCGTCCGAAATGGTCGAACCGTCGGGTGTGATCAGGAAGAATTCGGCCTCGACGCCGGTCTTGACGCGCAGGCCTTTCTCGGCCGCCTCGGCGATGCGCTTCTTCAGCACCACGCGCGGCGCCTGTTCGACCAGTTCGTCCTCCATGATGCAGTCGGCGGCGACCCAGGCGACGTCCGTCTTCCATGGCAGTTGGATGACCGAGGACGGATCTGGCTTGGCGAAGAGATCGGGATGGGCGGGCGTCATGTCGAGCCAGGTGGCGAAACCGGCAAAGCCCGCGCCTTCCTCCTGCATGCCCTTGATGGCGGCAGTCGGGACCAGCTTGGCGCGCTGGGCGCCGAACAGGTCGGTATAGCTGACCATGAAATATTTGACGCCGCGCTCCTTGGCCCAGCTTTCAAGATCCAGTGTCATTTCAATTCCCCTCGATGGCGGGGCTCTACGGCCCCTGAACATGTGACATTCGCAAAGCCCGGACGCGCTGTCGGCGTTTGTTTCCGGGCTCTCGCTCAGACGGCGGGTTCGCAGCGGATCTCGGTGCGAACCGAATTGGCGATGAAGCACTCCTCATGCGCGAGATGGTGGAGATCATCGATGACGGACTTTTCCGGCGCATCGCCCTCCCAAGCGATGCGGGGCCGGAGCGTCACCCGGCTGACCCAGAAACGGCCCGAGGCGTTCTTTTCCATGACGCCTTCGGCCTGATCTTCGTAACTGTTGACCACCAGTCCCCGCTTTGCCGCGAGGTAGAGGAAGGTCATCATGTGGCAGGACGAGAGGCTGGCGACGAAGGCCTCCTCCGGATCGACCCCCGACGGGTCGGAATAGCGCGGCACGACATGCGGCGATGACGAGGCCCTCAGAACCACGCCGCCGTCGAACGCCCAGGAATGGCCGCGGCTGAAGCGACTGTCCGAAAACACCTCGCCTTCCGCGCGCTCCCAGAGGATCGTGGCGGTGTAGCTCGCCATGTCAGAAGCCTCCCTTGCCCGGATACCAGCTGGTGCCGGCCAGCGGCACCTGCGCCATGGCGGCGGCTTCCATCGTCAGCGCGCAGAGATCTTCGGGCTCGAGATTGTGCAGCTTGTTCTTGCCACAGGCCCGCGCGATGGTCTGGGCTTCCAGCGTCATCACTTTCAGATAGTTGGCGAGACGCCGGCCGGCCGCGACAGGGTCGAGACGAGCGGCGAGTTCCGGATCCTGCGTGGTGATGCCGGCCGGGTCCTTGCCTTCATGCCAGTCGTCATAGGCGCCTGCGGTGGAGCCGAGTTGTCTGTATTCCTCTTCCCATTTCGGGTCGTTGTCGCCGATCGCGACCAGCGCCGCGGTGCCGATGGCCACTGCATCGGCGCCCAGCGCCAAGGCTTTGGCGACATCGGCGCCCGACCGGATGCCGCCCGAAATCACCAGCTGCACCTTGCGATGCATGCCGAGATCCTGCAGCGCCTGCACGGCCGGACGGATGCAGGCGAGCGTCGGCATGCCGACATTCTCGATGAACACGTCCTGAGTGGCGGCCGTGCCGCCCTGCATGCCGTCGAGCACCACGACGTCAGCCCCGGCCTTCACCGCCAGCGCGGTGTCGTAATAGGGACGCGCGCCGCCGACTTTCACATAGATCGGCTTTTCCCAATCGGTGATTTCGCGCAGTTCGAGGATCTTGATCTCGAGATCGTCGGGACCGGTCCAGTCGGGATGGCGGCAGGCCGAGCGCTGGTCGATGCCCTTGGGCAGGTTGCGCATATTGGCGACGCGGTCGGAGATCTTCTGTCCGAGCAGCATGCCGCCGCCGCCGGGTTTGGCGCCCTGGCCGACCACCACTTCGATGGCGTCGGCGCGGCGCAGATCCCGTGGGTTCATGCCGTAACGCGACGGCAGATACTGGTAGACGAGCTTTTCGGAATGGCCGCGCTCTTCGTCGGTCATGCCGCCGTCGCCCGTCGTCGTCGAGGTGCCGGCGATGGTCGCGCCGCGCCCCAGCGCTTCCTTGGCGTTGCCCGAGAGCGCGCCGAAGCTCATGCCGGCGATGGTGATCGGCGTTTTCAGATGGATCGGCTTCTTGGCGAAGCGGGTTCCCAGCACCACGGACGTGTCGCATTTCTCGCGATAGCCTTCGAGCGGATAGCGCGAGATCGAGGCGCCGAGAAACAAGAGGTCGTCGAAATGCGGAACCTTGCGTTTGGCGCCGGCGCCACGGATGTCATAAATGCCGGTCGCTGCGGCGCGACGGATTTCCGCGAGCGTGTAGTCGTCGAAGGTCGCGGATTTGCGGGGCGGGGTATAGGGATTGTGATAGGACATGATTTCCCCTTGCCTCAGTAAGCGTCGGCATTGTCGATGTTGAAATTGTAGAGTTTGCGCGCCGAGCCGTAGCGCTTGAACTCTTCGGGCTTGACGCCGGTGACGCCGCCCTTTTCGAGAAGCTCGGCGAGCTTTTCGAGATGTTCGGGCCGCATCTCCTTTTCGATGCAGTCGGCGCCGAGGCTTTTGACCGAGCCGCGCACGAACAGCTTGGCTTCATAGAGCGAATCGCCGAGCGCTTCGCCGGCGTCGCCGCAGACCACGAGATGACCCGACTGGCCCATGAAGGCCGACATATGGCCGATGGAGCCGTGGACGACGATGTCGATGCCCTTCATCGAGATGCCGCAGCGCGAGGCGGCGTTGCCCTTGATGACGAGCAGGCCGCCGCGGCCGGTGGCTCCGGCATACTGGCTGGCGTCGCCTTCGATGACGACCGCGCCGCTCATCATGTTTTCGGCGACGCCGGGGCCGGCCGAGCCATGCACGGTGACGGTCCCGCCGTCATTCATGCCGGCGCAGTAATAGCCGACCGAGCCCTTGACCTCGACGGTGACGGGGCTGTCGATGCCGACGGCGACGGCGTGGTGGCCGCGCGGATTGATCACTTCGAAATTGGTGTCGTTGGCGCCGGCGGCGAGGCCGTGCAGCGCCTTGTTGAGATCGCGCAGCGGCGTTTGCGACAGATCGAATACTGGCATGGATTTCTAACTTTCCTGTCTTGAAGCGCGGACGGGCTCAGGCCGCCTTGTCGTGATCCCAGAAATAGACGGTGGCCGGCTCGGGCTCCCAGACGCGGGCGTTCTCGATGCCCGGCAGATTGACGAGCGCGCGGTATTCCGAGCCGAAGGCGACATACCGGTCGGTCTCGGCCATCACGGCGGGCTTGCAGGCGATGGGATCGCGCACCACGCCGAAGCCGGACTTGGTGCCGACCACGAAAGTGAAGAAGCCGTCGAGATCGTCGAGCGCGCCGGTCAGCGCCTCGCCGAGATCCTTGCCCTTGGCCATTTCGGCGGTGAGATAGGCGGCGGCGACTTCGGAATCGTTCTGTGTTTCGAAACGCATGCCTTCGCGGATCAGTTCGCGGCGGAGATTGTTGTGGTTCGAGAGCGAGCCGTTATGCACCAGGCACTGGTCCGGCCCGGTCGAGAAGGGATGGGCGCCGAGCGTGGTCACCGCGCTTTCGGTCGCCATGCGGGTATGGCCGATGCCATGCGTGCCCTTCATGGCGCGGACGCCGAAGCGGGCGACGACATCCTTGGGCAGGCCGACTTCCTTGTAGATCTCGACGCTTTCGCCCGACCCCATCAGCCGGATGTCCGGACGGATCTCGGCGAGAATCTCGCGCATGCGCGGCAAGTCGGCCTGATCCACCTCGATAACTGCATGCGTGCTCTTGCGTTCGACGGAAGCGCCGACGCCAGCTTTGGCGAGATCGGCGTCGAGGCCCGCGAAATCCGTCTCCGGCGATGCCGATTGCACCGTGATTTTCGCCTTGCCGCCTTCCGCGCCGCCATAGATCGCGATGCCGGCCGAATCGGGGCCGCGATCGGTCATGGTGATCAGCATGTCCGAGAGCAGCGCGCCGAGTTCGGGCTCCAGGCTTTTGTCTTTGATGAAGAGGCCAACAATGCCGCACATGGGTTTATTCTCCAGTTCCTACGCCTGGACAAATATCACCCACATGAAATTAGTTCAACTGTTATGAAAGATATTTTACCGGCGTCCGCGCGCTTTTTCCGGGTAGGAGATGATTGACAGATAACGCGCCGGCAGTTTCACGAGAACCTCGGGTCCATGTGGCGCATCGGCGTCGAAAAACAGGCTGTCGCCGGGAGTCATCGGATAGAGTTTGTCGCCGTGGCGGTAGTGGACTTCGCCTTCAAGCATATAGAGAAATTCGAGCCCCTCATGCTGAAAGGTCGGGAAGACGTCGGAATCGGTGGTGAGCGTGATCAGATAGGGCTCGACCACGACGCCGGACGTGTTGTTGCCGATATGGCCGAGCAGATTGTACTGGTGGCCGGCGCGCGTTCCGCGTCGCTCCAACTCCACGCCTTCGCCCGCCTTGACGAACATCGCATTGCGACTTTCCTCGAAGCGCCGGAAGAATGCGGTGACCGGAACGCCCAGCGCTTGAGCCAGGGATTGCAGCGTGGTCAGCGACGGCGACGTGTTGCCGTTCTCGATCTTGGAGAGCATGCCGAGCGAGATCCCGGTGGCGCTGGCGAGATCCGAGCCGGTGATGCCGAGCTTCTTGCGCAGTGTGCGGACTTCATGGCCGATGGCCCGCTCCAGATTGTTTTCCCGCGCATCCTCGCGCACGGCATGCGGGTTTTGGAACGGCAGGCCGTCATGGCCAGCTTCGACTGTCGTCATTCTCTGCGCTTTCCGAATTTCCTGATGGGAAAAATCTTAACAGGAATACGCCGCCACAGGAAAGAGGTTTTGGTTATTTTCGCATGTTGCTCGGGCTCTCGCCATAGAGCCTTCGGAAGGCGCGCGAGAATTGCGAGGCGCCGGAAAAGCCGCAGGCCAGCGCGATCTCGGAGATCTTCATGGGGCTTTGCCGGAGCAGCGACCGGCCGTGCTCCAGTCGGATGCGCAGATATTCTTGCTGAAAGCTGGCGTTGAGATGGGCGGCGAACAGCCGGTCGAGATGGCGTTCGGATACGCCGGCGAGCGCTGCGAACTCCGCCCGGCTCGCCGGCTCTTCAATCGAGGTTTCCATTCGCTCGAGCACGGCGATCAGCCCCGCATGGCGTATGCCGTAGCGCGCCGTCACCGACGACCGTTGCGGGCTGGTGGGCGGATCGACATGCCGATGCAGGAACCAGTCGCTGACCGCCCGCGCAAAATCCGGACCGTGTCGATCCTCGATCAGCGAATGCATGAGGTCGAGCGGGGCGACGCCGCCGCCGCAGGTGATCCGGTCGCGATCGATCACGAAGCGCACCCGCTCCGGCACCAGGTTGGGCCAGCGCTCGATCAACGCGGCGGCATACTCCCAATGCACGGTGAAACGACGTCCGGCCAAGAGGCCCGCCGCCGCGAGCAGAAGCGGGCCGCCTGAAATGCCGCCCAGCGCCAGACCCGACCGGGCCATCCGTCTGAAGAACGCCGTCAGCTGCGCATTGGCGAGATAACGGGCCGGATCGCCGCCGGCCACCACGAGAAGCATGTCGAGTTCACTCGCCTCGCGCGGCAGCGGCTCGACCGGGGCAAGCACGCCCACGGAGGATTCCGCCATGTCGGTTTCCGCGCCGAAAAAGCGCAACTCGAACAATATTTTGCCGGCTAAGAGATTGGCGGCGCGCAGCGGTTCCACCGCCGAGGCGAAGGACATCAGAGCGTAACCCGGCAGCAACAGAAAGCCGACCCGGTAGGGCTCGGCGCTCTTGTTGCCGTGGGCGCCGCGCGCCGTCACGTGAGCCTCGACGACAGGGCCTCCAGATCGGCGGCGAGCTTCGTGAAGTTCTCGCGCAGGCGTTGCTGCAGCGATACCGCCACCTCCGGATATTCTTCCAGCATGCGGTGAAACAGCGCCCGGGAGATACGGATCACTTCGCTGGCTTCGGCCGCGACGGCGGAGAACTGCCGCTCGACCTCGGCGACCATGGCGATTTCGGTCAGCATCGAGCCGGGTCCGGCTTCGCCGGTCTTGTGCTCGCCGCGCGAGGGCGAATAGCGCACGAGGTCGATACGCCCCGCCGTCACCACATAGGCGCCGTCGGCGGCCTCGCCCTGGCGAAACAGGATGCGGCCCGGCTCTATGCGGCGGCGCTCGGCGCCGAAGGCCAGAAGGCGCAGATGGTCCTCGCTCAGATCCCGGAAGATCGAGAGACGCTGAAACAGCGCGATATCGTCCTTGAGCGCCAAAGCCTGTCCTGCCTTACGGAATGATCTTGTAGCCGCCGTTCTCGGTCACGAGAATTTCGGCGTTGGAGGGGTCACGCTCGATCTTCTGGCGCAGGCGGTAGACATGCGTTTCCAGCGTATGGGTGGTGACGCCGGAATTGTAGCCCCAGACCTCTTCCAGCAATTCGTCGCGGCTGACCGATTTCTGCCCGGCGCGGAAGAGATAGCGAATGATCGCCGCTTCCTTCTCCGTCAGCCGGATCTTCTTGCCGTCCTGGTCGGTCAGCAGCTTCTGCGCCGGCTTGAACAGGTAGGGGCCGACATTGAAAGTCGCGTCCTCGCTCTGTTCGTACTGTCTCAGCTGGGCGCGGATGCGGGCGAGCAATACGGCGAAGCGGAAGGGCTTGGTGACATAGTCGTTGGCGCCGGCTTCCAGTCCCAGGATCGTGTCGGCGTCGGTGTCGTGACCGGTCAGCATGATGATCGGGCTCTTGAAGCCGTTCTTGCGCAGCAGCTTCACCGCCTCGCGGCCATCCATGTCGGGCAGGCCGACATCCATGATCAGGAGGTCTATCTGTTCGGAACGGGCTGTCTGGATGCCCTTGGTCGCGCTTGCTTCTTCGACGACGCGGAATTCCTCGTAGAGCGACAATTGTTCGACGAGCGCTTCGCGCAGGTCCTGGTCGTCATCCACGAGAAGAAGATTGCGGGCGTTCATGGCGTCGTTCTCTCATTTGCAACGAGTCAATCGATTGGTATGTCAGAATACGCAGCGAGGGCAAGGCCAGGGCGATTCCACCCCTTCCTAGCTTCTGAAAAAACATCACCTGCAACACAATTCTCTGAAAATAGCGTCCGGAGGCGATGATGCCAGCAAAACCGCTCCCCGAGATCATCGTGCGTCCCGCTCCCGGCGATCGGCGGCGCGCCATCGTCCAGGCGGGCTCTCTGACCTTTCGCGCCGCGCTCGGCCGCTCGGGTCGGTCGAGCCGCAAGCGCGAAGGCGATGGCGCGACGCCGATCGCCGCGATGCGGATCCTCTACGGCTTCTATCGTCGCGATCATGGCGCCCCTCCGCGCTCCCTGCTGAAGCTCATCCCCATCCGGCGCTGGATGCTGTGGTGCGATGCGCCGGGGGACGCCAATTACAACCGCCCGGTCCGGATCCCTTTCGGCAAGAGCCATGAGGCGCTGACGCGCGACGACAGTCTCTATGACATCTGCCTCGTGCTCGACTGGAATATGAGCGAGCGGAAGCAGGGCGCGGGCTCCGCGATCTTTTTCATCTCGCTCGTCCCGGCTACACGCCCACCGAAGGCTGCGTGGCGATCGACAGGCGCGACATGGAGCGGCTTCTGCAGCTGATCGGACCGGAGACGGTGTTGCGCGTGCTTTGACCGGGGTCGAGCGGTCAGCTTTTCTTCGCCAGGGATTTCGGCGTCACGAAAGCCTTGAGGCGGCCCTTGCCCGGCTGGATCGCCGACCAGTCCGCGCCGTCGAAATCGAACACCGCCAACCCCGCGGTCGGATATTTCTCCGCCAGGCGTTCGGCATGCTCGCCCTCGCGCGACGCCATGAGACGACGGGCGAGATCTTCGAGCCCGGGATTATGGCCGATGATCATCAGGCTCCGGATGGAAGCATCCGTCTCACGGATCACCGCCAACAACGTGTCCGCGCTCGCTTCATAGATCCTCTCGTCGGTCCGTGCGCCCGCAACGCCCGGCAGCAGTTTTCGCACCAGCGACCAGGTGTCCTCCGTGCGCCGCGCCGGAGAGACGAGGATGCGGTCCGGCGCCAATCGACGCTTGGCGAGATAGGCGCCGATCAGGGGCGCGGCCCGGCGGCCGCGATCGGCCAGGGGTCTGGCGCTATCCTCGACGCCATCGGGCCAAGCGGATTTCGCGTGGCGCAGAAGAATCAGGCGCTTTTCCGGGCGACCCGCACGAGCGAGCGGCGATGTTTCAGCGGGAACCTCGGTCATGGGTCGATCGTTTGTCGCTGCCACTGGTTGGTTTGCCGGAAATAAAGCCTATATCGTGACGCGCGGCAAGGCGGGCGCGCTCGCGCCGCCGAGATCCGCTTTCCCGGCGGCGGACAGGTCCGGCGCATGAGGCAAGGAGAACGAGATGACGCACAATCCCCTTATGACATTGAATGACGGCGCGAAGATCCCGCAGATCGGGCTCGGCGTCTGGCAGACGCCGAACGACGGCGCGGCGGACGCGGTGCGCACCGCCATCGAGGCCGGCTATCGTCATGTCGATACCGCGGCGATCTATGAAAACGAACAGGGCGTCGGCGACGGCATACGCCAATCCGGTCTGCCGCGCAGCGAGCTCTTCCTCACCACCAAGCTCTGGAACGACCGGCAGGGCTATGACAGCGCGCTCCGCGCCTTCGACGAAAGCCTGAAGCGGCTGAAGACCGATTATGTCGATCTCTATCTGATCCACTGGCCGTCGCCGCATCGCGGTCAATATGTCGAGGCCTGGAGGGCGCTGGCGCGCCTGAAGGAAGAGGGCCGGGCGCGCTCGATCGGCGTTTCCAATTTCGCAGCCGAACATCTCGACCGCATCATCGCCGAAACCGGCGTCACCCCGTGCTCAACCAGATCGAGTTGCATCCGGATTTCCAGCAGAAGGCGTTGCGCGAAAAACACGCCTCACTCGGCGTCGCGACCGAATCCTGGAGCCCGCTCGGCCAGGGCGCACTGCTGGATCATCCCGTCATCGCCGCGATCGCCGAAAAGCACGGCCGCAGCGCCGCCCAGGTAATCATCCGCTGGCACATCCAGTCCGGGCTGATCGTTATCCCTAAATCCGTCACGCCGAGCCGAATCGCTGAAAACATTCAGGTCTTCGATTTTGTCCTCGATGATTCGGACGTGGCGAAACTCCTCGATCTGGATTCGCCGGCGGCGCGAATCGGTCCCGATCCGATCACTGCGACGTTTTGACGAATTTTAGCCTGAGAGCAGCCGGGCAGGCCCGTCGAAAGGCGGCGTCTGCCCGCGTCTTTCCGGAATTCGGAAACTTTGCGAGACGTCGCCTTACGCCTTCGCCTCGTGTTGGCCGGGTGTCAAAGCTCGGGGCGAGACGCCGTTTCCGGGAATGAGCCACGCTCGGTTTTGTGCGGTGCATAAGAAAAATTGGCTGTTGTTGCAGACGCACAACAGTGCGCCAATTGACCGGTCTCTTCTTCAGTGTGTTCAAGTTCATTGCTGAATCTACTTGCTTTTCTATGCTTCAGGTAGACGCTTCGCAAATAGTAGGGGCGCGGATTGGGAAAGCATTAATTTTCAGTTTCAAAGATCCTATGATTTTTGCATTTGCATTTTAGGGATACCTATGCAACTTTCGGCCTGCGTAAACGGCGCTCAAGCAGGAAAAGGGGGCAACGATGGCCACACTTAAGGGTAACAACAAAGACAACAAGCTGAACGGCACCAACAAAGACGACAAGATCTGGGGTAAAGGCGGCAAGGACATCATCAAGGGCAAGGCCGGCGATGACAAGCTGTACGGCGACTCCGGCAATGACCAACTGTCCGGCGAAGGCGGCGATGACCGGCTGTTCGGCGGTTCCGGCAATGACAAGCTGTTCGGCGGCGACGGCAATGACGTCCTCGTTGGCGGCTCGGGCAACGACACCCTCAACGGCGGCGCAGGCAAGGACGATTTCGTCTTCGGCAAGAAGGGCGGCAACGACACGATCACCAAGTTCGAACTTGGCAAGGACGTGATCCAGATCGCCAAGGGCGTGGCTGGAATCAAGAAGGTCGGCGACATCCTCAAGCTCGCCAAGGAAACCAAGGGCGGCGACGTCGTGATCAACCTCGGCAAGGATGGCAAGATCACCATCAAGGACACCGACCTTAAGAAGCTCAAGGACAATCCGGACAAGTTTTTCGACGTCGTCTGAGAACGCCGTCAATTCTCGTCTTGTAAAAGGGGCTCTGCCCCCTTTTTTATTGTGACGGTATTTTATAAATTTCCGTCGGCTTGTGCCCAAGGAAAGCGGAGGCGAGTGAATCAGCATGGCGGGTGAAGACCAAGGCGACGATCTCGCAGCGCAGACCGGGAACGCATTCCTGGACGCCCGCGCCCAGTCGCGCAGATATCTCTTTCTGTCGTCTTCGGAGATTTCCGCCCTCTTTCAAGGCGGCTTCATCGATCCCGCCTTTTTTCGCCGCCGTTACAATCTCGCGCTCTCGGATGATGCTGTGCTTGACCATTTCAAATGGCGTTCGTCCAGCGATGGTCGTTCCTATTCCGCCAAGATGAATGTTCGGGCCTATCTGGACGCCTATCCGGAGGTGGAAGAGAGCGGAATGTCGCCTATCCTGCATTACCTCCGCGAGGGTCAAGCGAAGGGATTCGGCATCGTCGCCCATCCGGAAGCCGAAAAGCCCGGTCCAATGACTCTGCGTGTCAATAAAAAAGGCCTGAAGCGCCTGATTTCATCAGGGCACATCAACTCGAACTACTATCGAACCCGGTACGGCGCCGGCATTTCCGACGATGAAGTCGTCTCGCATTTTCTCAACCGGTCCGCCTATGACGGCCGCTCATATTCGGCGAAATTCGATTCGATCGGATATCTGCGCTCACACCCGGACGTGATCGCCGCCGAGCATTCGCCGCTCTGGCACTATGCGTCAAAGGGCCAGGATGAGGAGCGCGGGATTGCCGACGCCTGGCGCGAGTTTTCCTGGATTCCGGACGACATCGAATATGCCGAGCCTGACGATGCCGCGCAATCGGACGCTTCCCCGCATATCGCCATCCATCTGCACATCTTCTACCGCGATTACCTCAAGCGGTTCTTCGACCTCTTGAGCAATGTCCGCTTCGAATTCGATCTGTTGATCTCGACGCCGTTCGAGGACATCGAAGAGTCCAGTCGTCTCTTCTATGACCTGCCGAATGTTCGTCTCGTCGAATGCCGTGTCGGAGAAAATCGTGGTCGGAATTTCGGGCCGATGCTGGTCGATTTTCGAGAAGACTTGCAAGAATACGATTACGTTCTTCACCTGCATTCGAAAAAATCGCTCTATGCTGGCGGCGAACAGGCGGGTTGGGCAAGTTATGCGCATACGTTCCTGCTGGGCGATCATCACGTCGTCTATCGTCATCTTCAACTCATGCAGAACGATCCCTCCATCGGTCTGCTGGCCCTGACGCCGTTCCACAAGCTCCCGCACTGGGCAAATCATACGCTGAAGAACAGCCAATCGGTTCGAGATCTCTCCGCGCGCCTGGGATTTGAGCCCGAATTCGGCTTTCACAGCTATCCTATGGGAGGTATGTTCTGGATGCGTCCGTCTGCGCTGAAGTCTTTGCTGGACTATCCCTGGAGTTATTCCGATTTTCCTGCGGAACACGGCCAGACCGATGGTGCGCCGCAGCATGCGTTGGAGCGATGCGTCGGCTCGATCTGCCGATCGTCGGGTTCGAACCTGCTCTATTACGAGCCGTGGTCGAACCGCTACGGGCTCGATCGTTACGACGAACTGGCGATTTACAAGAAGGAAAACAAGGCGAACCTCATTCGCCTCGCCTCCCACGCCGATGTCGTTTCGAGCGACGTCTTCGACACGATCGTCTATCGGCGCAGCATGGATGTCGAAGTCGGCAAGCGCGCGGTCGGTCGACGTCTCGTCGATCTCGGGCTGATCGGCAGCGTCGACGATTTTGTTTCCCTCCGCAACAGCACCGAACTGGAGCTCCGCCTGGAGCAGAATTTCGTCGGCGACGTCGGACTGGAGCAGATTTATCATCGGCTCGTCGCTGTTCTGGGCGTCGGCAGTCCAGACCCGGCGGAGCTCTCTGAGTCCGAATTCGAGGCTGATCTGGCCGACCAAAAGCCTCGCCTCTCCATCGTCGACGCCCTCAACACGATCGGCCGGCGCACGAGGCTCATCTTTACCAGCGATTCCTATTACACCCGGGAACAAATCGGGCGCCTGATCACGAAAGCAGGCATTCATGCGGCGCACGAGGTCTTCGTGTCGTCGGCTTTGCAAGCGCGAAAGGACACCGGTCGCATATGGGGTCATGTCGCGCGCGCGATGAATGTCGAGTCGAACCAGATCCTGCACCTCGGCGACAATCTCGTCTCAGATGTCCAGATCGCGACCGACCACGGTGTGGGAACCTATGCCGTCCTGCATCCGCTCGACAAGTTTCGCGCTTGCACCAACCGCCGGATCGACCTCGAGCAGATGAGCGGAGCCTTGAGGGCGCATTGGCTGAGGATCGCCGAAGCCGTCGGCTGCGATCCATTTTATGACCACGAGGTTCCGATCCATGTTGACTGACGACGGCTTGCAAGATCTCGAAAATTACTTCGTTTTTTCTCTGGCACCTCTCCTCAACGCTTATTTCGCGGCCTTGGCGACCGAGGCGTCTTCCCTCGCGGACGAGACAAGCGATCAACCGACCATCTTCTTCATCTCTCGGGAAGGTCAGTTTCTGTCTCGCGCCTTCACTGCTTTCTGCGAGGCGCGCGGCCTGTCCCTGCGGTCACGGCCGTTGATCGCGTCTCGGACGCTGTTGATGAAAATGGTCTTTTCGGATGCGATCGGCGAGTTGTCGGCAGGTCTCAGCTATCATGGCTCGGTATCGGGATTTTTCAGCGATCGACTATCGATCACGTCCGGACAATTGGAGCGGATCGGCGTCTCCCCGGCCATCGCTGCCGGGCAGTTGTCGCTTCCCGCCGATGCCGACTGGTTGGCGCATATTCTGGCGAACCATGCTCCGGGCCTCGGTGATTTCCTCAAGGGCCGCCGCGAGGCCTATACCGCTTATCTCAAAGAATCGGGCTACTTTGACGGACCTGGATTGATCGCGGATGTCGGCTATAGCGGCACGATCCAAAAGCTTCTTCACCGGCTCACCGGCCGGAACTGCGCCGGTTTCTACTGTATCGGTTCCGACGCGCTGACGTCGCCGCAGTCGAATTTCGATGGACGCAGGAAAGCCCTGTTCGAGCGGCAAGGGCGATTCGGCGACGGCAATCCCTTTCTCGACAGCACGCTGATCTTCGAAGTGCTGATGTCCGCCGACTATGGCCAGGTCGACGACATCACACCGACCGCCACGGCGCCGGGATACCGCTTCGAATTCGGGGCGAAGAGCAGATCGCAGCATCTCTTTCCCCTGCTGGCGCTTGGACAAGAGGCCGTTTGTCGTGAACTGGGCGCCTGCGGAGATATCTCGCTCGATGACCTTCTCTCGGACGACTTCAAGGAGAACGTCCGTGTCCTGTTGCTGACTCTGCTGACCAATCGTCAGTTGGCCCCGGTGATGATCCAGCAAATCGCAGAGGTCGACGATCGCATGGGCGGCGAAGGCTTCATCAATCCCTGGACATTGCTGCCGCCGCTCCGGAAAAAAGTAGAAACGGGATCGTTGAGGCTTAATTTTATCGCTTTTATGAAGACAGAGACGGGATCGGAAGTATGTTCTTGCGAACGAACAAGCTTTTATCGTCGCAAGTCGCCGTCTGCGCAACGCTTTGACGAATATGCTCACATAGACGGAACTTTTGTGGTATGAACTTTGCGGTTGCCCGTCGCACATCGTGGTTTGGGGCAGCTTCGCGATCGATGAGAGGCCCTGTTCTAGGGCTGTTGGGAATTCCGATGGCGCGCCTGCGGGCCGGCATCGGTTGAATGGCAGAAAGAACGTCAGGACTTCGATGATGCGGCCTTCGTCGAACCTGCACAGGGTTTTGAGGCGTTTATGAAGAGTTTGAATCCGAAGACCGACGCTGCGTCGATGTTTCACTATGTCCGAAGCAATATGTTGCGCGGATTTCTCTATGCGGCCTTCGTCAGTTTCTTCATCAACTTCACGATGCTGATCGGTCCGCTGTTCATGATGCAGGTGTATGAACGCGTCATCCCGTCACGCAGCTACGAAACGCTTTATGGCCTCATCGTCATCGGCGTGTTCGGCGTGATTCTGTTCGGCGTCCTCGACTTCATCCGAAGCTGGACCTACGCCGTCATGGCGGATGTCTTCGCGCGTCGCCTCAATCTTCCCGCCCTGCAGGCCGGGGTTCTCCGATCCATTCAGGGCGGCGCCGGAGAGGGCGGCGCGGTCATCAAGGACATCGCCGAATTACGCGCCTTCATACAGGGCGGCGCGATCTCTGCGCCGATCGATGCGTTCTGGTCGATCGTTTTTCTGATCGCGCTCTACTTTCTTCATCCCGTCTATCTTGCGGTCGCCATCATCTATATTCTGGTGATGCTGTTTCTCAATTTCATCACCGACCGGGTGACGCGTCAGGCTATTCAGGACGCAAGCAAGGCGCAGCAACGACATCTTCAGGACGTGGCGAATTCACTTCGCCATGCCGAAGTCATCGAAGCGATGGGTATGTTGCCTGCGCTGGTGCGGACCTGGCGTCGATCGCAGGAAGAAATGCTCGACATGGGACATGTCTCGAGTGTTCGCAACCGGATCGTCGTCGCCATCACCAAGAGCCTGCAGAAGAGCTTGACCATGATCGTGGTCGCCACCGGCGCCTTTCTCACGCTCGCCAACGCCGTCGGCCACTCGGTGCTGTTCCCTGCGATGATCATGACGTCGCAGGCCGTCAGCCCGTTCGTCAACATGATCGAATCCTGGCGTTCCTGGGTGAACGCCTTCGATTCCTGGGGTCGCATCCGCTTGCTGATCGAAGGTTATGAGAACGAGCGGCAGACCATGCCGGCGCCGGCAGGCGACGGCGATCTCGATATCGACAACCTCGTCTATATGCCGGATGGGCGGGACACGCCCGTTCTGCGCGGAATCTCTTTTTCGATAGCCCCGGGCGAAGTTCTGGCATCGTCGGTCCGTCGGGCGCGGGCAAATCCACCTTGGCCCGCTGCTTGACCGGGATCATCAAACCCAGCATGGGCGGCGTCTATCTCGATGGTCACTCCACCTATCTCTGGGAGCGCGGCTCCTTCGGTCGAGCGATCGGTTATCTGCCGCAAAACCTTTCTCTTCTCGACGGGACCGTGCGCCAGACGATCGCGCGGATGCGCGACAGCGACCCAAGAGACGTGATTCGCGCGGCGCAGCTCGCCGGCATTCACGAACTGATCGGTCGGCTCCCGTTCGGCTATGACACGCCCGTGGCCGAGACAGGCCATCTGATGTCGGGCGGACAGATGCAGCGGCTCGCCTTGGCCCGCGCCCTCTATGGCGACCCAAAACTCATTATTCTCGACGAGCCGAATTCGAACCTCGATTCCGTCGGCGAGCAGGCTCTGATCCGCGCCATTCAAACCTGCAAGGCCCGGGGCGCAATCGTTGTCATCATTGCGCATCGGCCTTCGGTCATGGCGGCCACCGACAAGATGGTCGTGATCGAAAACGGCGCGGTGACGCAGTTTGGCCCGCGCACGGAAGTCATCGCCATGATCACGCCGGATGCGCGCTCGCGGGCGGAATCGCGTCGCCGCGAGATCAGCAATTCGAACATGCCGGGAGAAGCCTGATGTCGTCAGCCTCCATCACCATCGATAAGACGGAATATCGTGTGCTCGGCCATCAACCCGCCTCCAATCTCAGCGATTGGGACGATGTGGTGCTGGAAGAATCCGTCAAGAAATCTTCGCTGCGGGGCCCTATCGTTTATGGCGGGCTGACGCTGCTGATCGCAATCGGAGGATTTTTTGGCTGGGCCAGCTATGCCGAGATGGCGCAAGCATCCGCCGCCTCCGGCAAGATCATCGTCGAGGGCAAGACGAAGACGATCACCCATCTCGAAGGCGGCACGCTGCAGTCCCTCGTGGTGAATGATGGCCAACATGTGCGCCAGGGCGACCTTCTGGTCAGGCTCGACGTCACGAGAAGCGTCGCCCAACTCGTTCGCCTCAAGCAGGATCTGGTCGTCCAGACCATCAAGCTGCAGCGTCTGTTGAGCGAGAAGGACGAAAAGAACGATTTCGTCTTTTCCGCTGCGCTGCCGGCCGGCGTGGAGCGAACGGTCATCGACCAGATGATCAGCGTCGAACAGAAGCTGTTCAAGGAACGGCGCGATCAGTTCCTCAATCAGTTGGCCACCGACAGATCGATGGTTCAGCAGCTTCAGAGTCAGCGCGTCGCTCTATTGGCCCGCAAGGAAGCGCTGGCGAAGCAGCTGGATTTCGTCACCGCTGATTTCAAGGCGCTGGAGAAGCTGCAAAAGAACCAGTTGGCGACCCGCACCAACGCCAATGAGAAACAGTACCAGATGCTGGATCTCAAGACGCGGCTTTCGGACAACGACTTCGATCTCGCCGACAATGTGCAGCGCGAAATGCAGGCTGAACTCGGCCTCTCGAATCGCCGCATGGAGTATTTCAAGATCATTTCCGAGCAGATCCAGGAAGCGCAGGCCGAGATCGCTCGTATCCGCCAGGAAATTGTCTCGGCGGAAGACGTCGTCGCAAAAGCGGAGATCCGTTCGCCCCAAGACGGCATCGTCGCCAATATCAAGGTCAGAACGCCGGGCTCCGCGGTCCCTGGCGGTCAGCCGATCCTCGATGTCGTTCCTGACGATCAGCTGATGCTGGTCGAAGGGCGGGCGCGAGCCTCCGACATCGATTCGCTGCGGGTCGGGGCCAAGACCGAAATCCGGCTGTCGGCGTTCGGGGCAGCCGAGACGCATCCTCTGGTGGGACGTATCACGTATATCGCGCCGGACAGTATCGTCGACGAGAAAACCAGCGAGACCGTCTATGTGGTGCAAGCGGTCATCGACAAGGAATCGATGGCGAAGCAACCTAACCTGTTTCTCTATCCCGGCATGAACGCGGACATGTACATCGTCAACGGGACGAGAACCGCGATCGCCTATCTCACCGGTCCACTGATGCGCGGTTTCAACAAGGCTTTCCGTGAGCAATAAGGCCTCCGCCGACCCCGGGACCAATGCGCCTGCCGAGGTGATGCGCATCGGGGAGCGTGTCCTGCTCTTCCCGAGCGCAGGTGCTTTGACACCCGTGCTGGAAACACTGTCCGAACGCCTTCTCGAGCTCAGGGCAGGAGCTTGCGCGTTCACCGCCGCAGTTCTTCGCTCGCCGCTGCAAGACGATCACGGATCCGCTATCCGCCTCTGTGCCGATTTTCGAAAATTTTCCGCGTTGATCGGTCTCGCCGACCATGAAACGGCGAGCCTGTTGAGATCCGTTTTCGGATTTGCCGGACCAATGCTGCAGCTCGACCGCGACCCATGCTTCAAGGCGCTCTTCGAAGGCCTTCTCGCCGGTGAATTGCGGAAAGCCACGCTCGCCCTCGATGTCTTCGGCGAGCAGGATTACGGGATCGTGTCTTTGCCGGGGCGGCTTGACGTTGAAGACGGAGCTCTCCTGATTGCCGTCGATGACGGCTTGGAAATTCTGCGGCTCGGCGCGCCGGAACGACGTTTGTCCGCGCCACAGTCCGACAAGCGCATCGCCGCCATTCAACGACGCCGGTCTTTTGCGGAAGGCCGCTACTTGTTGATCGGGTCGAGGGAACTGTTCGACGCCACGGTCAAGACACAAGTTTATCCGGATTTTCCAGCGCAGACGGAGCCTTGGCCGAACGGCGATCTCGATAAACTCGCTTTGCTCCAGGCTGCGGACGAGACTCTTGCCGGCGAGATCGATCTTCATCGCGGCCGCACGACCAGGAGCGGCCAGGCGACGGATTGGGGCGCGAGTCTGGCTTTCACGCTGGAGGCGTGCGTGTCGATGCCGCATGGGCTTCTGATCGCCGGCTGGTGTTTTGATCCGGAAGAGCAGATCGAGGACGTCGTCGCCATCGATTATTCACTCGCGGATCCGGTTCTGTCGGATCAATGGCTCCTCACATCCGGGTCGGAAAAGATTTTCGGCGCCGAACGTGAGGGTAAACATGTCTCGGTCTTCGTCGGTCGGAAAGACGGCGCGCCCGCCTGTCAGGCCGTCACATTGCGACTTGGTCTCAAAAATGGCGGCGCCGTGTTCGTCAGCCCGGCATTGTTCGCGCGCGATCTCTCGACCCAGCGCGCGGCGGCGCTAAGCGTTCTGGCCAAGCAAGGCAGGAATGCGCGCGCCCTGTTCGACCATGTTTATCATCCGGCGCTCGCGCCGTTGCAGCAGACGCTGCTCGAGCGGCAGGAGGTGCTGGATATCTTGGATTTCGGGCGACGGTCTTCACGAAAAGCATCGCTGCTGATTCCGCTTTATCGCGACCTCTCCTTTATGCGGTCGCAATTGATGGCTTTCGCCCGAGACGCGGAGCTGGCGCAATCGGCCGAGATCATCTTCGTCGTCGACGATCCCCCGCTCGCCGATAGGGTGGCCGCCCTGATCGAAGGCGCGGCTTTCGTTTACGATCTCGACCTCAGAGTGGTGACGCTCAAGCAGAACGGCGGCTATGCGCAAGCCAACAATATCGCCGCTTCCATCGCCGAGGGCGAAACGCTCGTCCTGATGAATTCCGATGTCGTGCCCGATAAAGCGGGCTGGCTGGACCTGCTGCGAGACAAATTGGAGCCTATGCCGGCCTATTCGGCGGTCGGACCGAAACTTCTGTATGCAGACGGGTCGATCCAGCATGTGGGCATGCGTTTCAAACGATTTTCCGACGGCCTTTGGCGTAATTTTCACGATTGGAAAGGCTTTGCGCGTTATTTCCCGCCAACGCTGGTCGAGCGGCGCGTCGATGCGCTTACCGGCGCATGCCTGGTGATCCGAAAGAGCGACTTCCTCGCCGTCGGCGGCTTTTCCACCGATTATATCGGCGGCGACTTCGAAGACAGTGATCTCTGCCTGTCGCTCACCGCGCGAGGCGGTGAGATGGTCTGCGTTCCACGAGCCGAACTCTTCCATTTCGAACGGCAGTCGATCGGAGCGGAAGGTCCGTCCGAAAGGCCGGAAAGCGTCTACAACCGCCTTTTGCACACGCATCGCTGGAACGATGTCCTCGAAACGCTGGGAGCCGACGCATGAGCGCCCAAACGCTCCGTATCCTCCAGATCGCCCACAATCACCCGCTCTTTCCGGCGGGCGGCACCGAGGCGGTTGCGATGTCGCTGCATCGGCAGGCGCTCGCCGAGGGGTTGGACAGCTGGTTCCTCGGTGCGCTCGACAAGGATCTCGCCGTCCCGCACCCGGGAACGCATATGATGGCGCTGAGCGACGATCAGCGGGAAGCGGCGTTGTTCACCGACAGTTTCGATTATTTCATGCTCGCACAGCCCGATCACTTCGGCTTCCTGCGTGAGTTCGGCGATTATCTGGAAGCTCTCCAGCCCGATGTCGTCCATTTTCACCACGTCATCAATTTCGGCCTCGAGGCGCTGTTCGCGGCGCGACGGCGGCTCCCGACCGCCCGGATCGTCCTGACGCTGCACGATTACTATTTGATCTGCGCCAACAACGGCCAGCTCTTCAAGCATCATGACCAGACCCGATGCGACGGGCCGAGCCTGATCCAATGTCGCAAATGTCTGCCGTCGATCAGCCCAGAGCGACTGAAGCTTCGGCAAATCGATGTCGCCGCGGCGCTGTCGGTCTGCGACGCGCTGGTGTCGCCGTCGATGTTTCTCAAGGACAAGATCGAAGGCGTCTTCGATCTCGCCCAGCCGGTGACGTTCATCGAAAACGGCTATCTCGGTTCGGCGGACGTCCCGGACTCGCCGGAGGCGAAGGGTGGGACGACGGTGTTCGGCTATTTCGGCAATGTCTCGGCGATCAAGGGGCTCGATCATCTGCTCGAGGCGCTGGCCATGCTCAAGGCCGCCGGCGTGACAGGCTTCCGCCTGCACGTGCATGGATCCCAGCTCTACAAGGATCCTGACTTCCAGGCGCGGCTCGACGCGGCGTTGGCCGAGATCAAGGGTGACGTCCGGTTCTTCGGCGCCTATCGTCCCGAGGACCTGCCCATGCTGATGGCGGATGTCGATTGCGTGGTCTTCCCGTCCATCTGGTGGGAAAACGCGCCGCTGGTGGTCTATGAAGCTTTGCACCACGCCAGAGAGATCATCGCCTATCCCCACGGCGGCGCCGCGGAAATTCTCGCCCGGCATCAGGCCGGCAGGTTGGCCCGCAGGTCCGACGTCGCCTCGCTCGCTGCGGCGCTGCGGGCGTTTCTCGACCGCGGGACCGAAGCCGTTTCGGTCGCACCGCGCCGCCTCCCCGGACCGGCGGATCTTCTCCACGCGCATCTGGCGCTTTATCGCGACGGCGCTTCCACCGAAAACAGGCTGTCGACCGCCGCCCTGTGACGATTCAAGGCATGGTCGGCATCCCACCGCGCGAGGATCGTCTCGCGCGCTTTGCGGCGCATACGGTCGACGCCGTCACCGCCGTCCAGCGCCCGCAGCGCCGCGCCTCGGCGATCGCCGAGGGATCGAAGAAATCCGCCAGAAACCCGTTCTCCCCGTCGGTGACGAATTCGCGCACCGGCGCCGTGTTCGAGCCGATGAAGGCGCAGCCCGTCGACAGCGCTTCGAGCGCCGACCAGGACAGCACGAAAGGCACGGTCAGGTAGATATGCGCGGCCGAAACCTGCAGCACCCGCCGATAACTGTCATAGGGCAGGGAGCCGACGAAATGCGCGCGCGCCATATCGAGATCGGCCTCGGCCATCACCTCGTCGAAATGCGCTTCCGTGTCGTGCCCCGAGCCGTAATAGACCGTGCGGTCGCCCACCACGATCGCCTCGACCCGCCGATCCCGTTTCTGAAGCTTTTCTAGAGCGCCGATGAACGGCTTGAAGCCGCGAAATGGATCGGATCCCCGCGCCACATAAGTGACGACGCGGTCGCCATGTCGGAACGTCCGGCCGGCTGGCGTCGTGTAGGTCGCATCGGGATCGGGCTTGAGAAGGTCGGTGTCGACGCCGTCGGGGAGCACCTGGATCGCCGATCGGATCGCTGCCGGGAATTGCGACCTCTGCCACTCCGTCGGCGATATCATCAGGTCCGCCCGCATCAGATCCGACAAGATCGGCATATTGAGAAGGCTGGTCAGGAAGCGGTTCACGTAGCCGCGATCGCCCTCCAGAAACTCCGTGCTCTCGGCGTTGTTGTTGTAGAACCACTCGCAATATTTGACATATTTGGCGTCGGGAAACACATCCTGCACGAATGCGCCGGTGCCCCAGCCCGTATGGCCATAGACGATGTCGGGGATCCAGCCATCGTCTCGAAGCATGAGCGCCCGTTTGACGACGCTCGCCGATTCCCGGATATATTGTTCGGTTTCGAACAAAGAATGATGTTCGGGGCGATCGACCTCGACCTCCTGCCCATATTCGACCATCCGCACGCCGTCGACCGGCGGATTGCTCCGCCCGTCCTTCAGTCCGCGATGAAGCGCGATCACATCATGGCCGCGGGCCACGTAATCGCGCGCGATCCGCGCGAACTGCCCCGGAAAATAGTGATGGATGAACAGGATCTTCATGGCGATCGCCTTGTTGGCAGTCATCTGGGGCGGCAATTCTCCCGGTCTTCACGCTTCGTCCAAAGGCGCGCTCGAGACGAAACGACCGTCAGAAAATGCCGAACAGACGCTTGCGCTTCTTCGGGCTCATCTCAGCCGTCAGCTTGCGCAGCGACTCGTCGATGCGCATGATGAACACTTCCGTGGCGTCCAGCCGGCTTTCGATGGCGATCAGTCGGTCGGCGACATTATCCGGCAGATCTACAGAAGCCGCAGGACGGGCCTGATGCGCTTCGATCTGCTCCGCGACCTGCTCCGACAGCGAGTCGATCTCCTCCTTCAACTGCTGGATCGCCGCGTCATACTGCTCTCCGAAGGCATGCAACAGCGTATCGATCTTGCGATCGTCGCTCGACGCGATCGGCAAAGGCGCCTCCCCGAGCGGACCGATTGCGCAATCACCATCAAGCCGTCCAAAGAGGTGATATGCGGCGCGAGCACGACATGAAACGCGTGATCGCCCTTGCCGATCTCCGCGTCGACCAGATCGACGCGCTCGATATTGGCGACGCCGCTGCCGACCACCTGCTGGCCGTACATGACCCGGATGACGAGATGCTCGTCCGGGTTATCCTCGTTGAACGCCCAGCCAACCAGCTTCCCATCAACCAATTCGTCCGCGCGGCCTGTCAACATGGCGTCGCTCTCCTCAGAATGTCAGATTTGCAATGACCGGCACATGATCCGACGGCTTGTCCCAGCCGCGGGCGTCGCGCAGGATCTCGACGCCGGTCAGGTGCGGAGCGAGGTCGGGGGACGACCAGACATGGTCGAGCCGGCGGCCACGGTCGGAGGCGGCCCAGTCGGCGGCGCGGTAGCTCCACCAGGTGTAGAGCTTGGCGGGTTCGGGCATATGCCGGCGCATCAGGTCCACCCAGCCGCCCCGAGCGATCACGTCGAGCAGGCCTTCGGTCTCCACCGGCGTGTGGCTGACGATCTTCAGCATCTGCTTGTGCGACCAGACGTCGTGTTCGAGCGGCGCGATGTTGAGGTCGCCGACGAGAATGCTGGAGACGCCGGGCTCGCCATCGGCCCTCATCCCCTTCATCTCCTCGATATAGTCGAGTTTGTGGGCGAATTTCGGATTTTTCACTGCATCCGGTTCGTCGCCGCCGGCCGGCACGTAGAAATTATGCAGCCGGATGCGTTTGCCGCCCGCCTCGAACAGCGCCGAGACATGGCGCGCATGGCCGACATTGCCGTGGTCGCGGCGATCGATCTCCGACAGCGGCAGTTTGGAGATAATGGCGACGCCGTGATAGCCCTTCTGGCCATTGATCGCCTGATGTCGATAGCCACGGGCGTTAAAGGCCTCGGCGGGAAACAGCTCATTGGCGCATTTGGTTTCCTGAAGGCAGAGAATGTCGGGATTCTTCTCGTCGAGCAGTTTCTCGACGATCGGCAGTCTCAGTCGGACGGAATTGATGTTCCAGGTGGCAAGCGTCAGCGTCATAAAGATTCGTCCGTTTGTTTTGGCCGGACACTAAACGAACGGCCCGAAAATCCCAATCGATTTTCAGGCCGTCGACGCGATATGCTTCGTCACATCAAGTAAGAAGGCGTTCAACGTTGCTTGGCGAGGATTTCCGGCGGCATGCGGAACACGCGATCGTCGAAGGACAGGCCCGTCTGCACATTGAAGATCATCACGGACGTGTCCTTGCCCTGATTGTCGGTGATGGTCCACTGCCGGAGGTCATAGGTCTTGGGATCGAACATCATGGTGATGGTCGAGTCGGCGAAGAGAGAGCGGTCGCCGAGCTTGATGGTGATGAGATCGGGCTCTTCCTTGACGCCGCGCACCATCTTTCCGGTCAGGTCGATCTTGTTGTCGAGCAGCAAAGCGAGCGGTGTCTTCGACAGCGGATAGAGATCCCAGGTCTTCAATTTGACATTGCCGATCGCCACGTTGCGGCCGTCGGAGATCACCCGCATCGGCGAGGGGTTCTCATAATTGAAGCGGATCTTGCCGGGCCGTTCGAGAAAGAACTTGCCGCCGGTCTGCTCGCCGCGCGGGCCGAACTGCACGAATTCACCCCCATGGTCTTCACCGAGGAAAAGTGGTCGGCGATGGTTTGCGCGACCGACTTGGATTGGGCGGCGGCGAAATCGACAGGCGACAAAGCCAGCAAAGCCGTAAAGCCCAGGCTCGCCAGCACGGAGCGGCGGCTGGCGGTCTTGAGCGGCGTTTGAAGCGTCTTGCGCGTCATTCTGGTCTCCTTTTTGGCCTTTTCTCCATAGAAAGTGCGGCGCCTTCAAGGCGTTCCGCACAGGATGCGAAAAAGCGCCTAGCGTGCGAGGACGTCGTCCTCGGTGGGCACGAGGATCTCGCGCTTGCCGGCATGGTTGGCGGGTCCGACGATGCCCTCCTTCTCCATTCGTTCGATGATCGAGGCGGCGCGGTTGTAGCCGATTCCCAGGCGACGCTGGATATAGGACGTCGAGGCCTTGCCGTCGCGCAACACCACGGCCACCGCCTGGTCGTAGGGATCGTCCGATTCCGCCATATTGCCGGTTCCGGCGGGTCCATGGCCGCCCTCGCCATCCTCGTCCTCGTCTTCGGTGATGGCGTCGAGATATTGCGGCGACCCTTGAGTCTTCAGGAAGGCGACCACATCCTCGACCTCGCCGTCGGAGACGAAGGGGCCGTGAACGCGCTGAATGCGTCCGCCGCCGGCCATATAGAGCATGTCGCCCATGCCGAGCAGCTGTTCGGCGCCCTGTTCGCCCAAAATGGTGCGGCTGTCGATCTTCGACGTCACCTGGAAGGAGATGCGAGTGGGGAAGTTGGCCTTGATCGTGCCGGTGATCACGTCGACGGAAGGACGCTGGGTGGCCATGATGACATGGATGCCGGCGGCGCGGGCCATCTGGGCCAGCCGCTGCACGGCGCCCTCGATATCCTTGCCGGCCACCATCATCAGGTCGGCCATTTCGTCGATGATCACCACGATATAGGGCAGCGGCTTGAGGTCGAATTCCTCACTCTCATAGATCGCCTCGCCGGTCTGGCGGTCGAAGCCGGTCTGCACCGTGCGGGTGATCTGCTCGCCTTTTCGTGCGCCTGGGTCACGCGGGCGTTGAAGCCGTCGATATTGCGAACGCCGATCTTGGACATCTTCTTGTAGCGCTCTTCCATTTCGCGCACCGTCCATTTCAGCGCCACGACGGCCTTCTTCGGATCGGTGACGACGGGCGAGAGCAGATGCGGAATGCCGTCATAGACGGACAGTTCGAGCATCTTGGGATCGATCATGATCAGGCGGCACTGTTCCGGCGTCATCTTGTAGAGCAGCGACAGGATCATGGTGTTGATGGCCACCGACTTGCCCGAGCCGGTGGTGCCGGCGACGAGCAGATGCGGCATCTTGGCGAGATCGGCGATCACGGGTTCGCCGCCGATCGTCTTGCCGAGCGCGACGCCGAGCTTGGCCTTGGAGCCGTCGAAATCGCGCGAGGCGAACATTTCGCGAAGATAGACCATCTCTCTGTTGCGGTTCGGCAGTTCGATGCCGATGGCGTTGCGGCCGGGCACGACGGCGACGCGGGCGGCGATGGCGCTCATCGAGCGGGCGATGTCGTCGGCCAGCCCGATGACGCGGGAGGATTTGATCCCCGGCGCCGGCTCGAGTTCATAAAGCGTCACCACCGGGCCGGGGCGGACATGGATGATGTTGCCCTTGACGCCGAAATCGTCGAGCACGCCTTCGAGAATGCGGGCGTTCTGCTCCAGAGCGTCGGTCGACAGCGTCGCGTCGCGCGCCACGTTCTTCGGCTCTGCGAGCAGACCGATCGGCGGCAGGTCGAAGCCGTTGTCGGTGCGGGGCGCGGGCTGGATGGAGCGCGCGGCCATGCGCGGCTGCGGCGCACGGGCGGCTTGCGGCTGCGGGGCTGGCTGTATCGGCGCCGGGCGGCGGGCGCCGCGCGGTTCGGCCTTCACAGTCCAGTCGCCGTCGTCGTCGTCCTCGTCGTCCGCCAGCAGGCCGGCGGGACGGTGGCGGTCGAGCTCCAGCGCGTCGTCGTCCTCTTCCTCGTCGTCATCGTAACCGGCGTCGAGCGGCGGCGAAGAGATGATGCGGCGGAGATAGGGGCGCTTGTCTTCGCTGAGATCCGGCTCCACCCGTCCGCCCGCCGATTGCAGGCCGAATTCCTCGTCGTTGAGATCGAAGGGATGCTCGATGTCGCGGCGCGATTGCGGGCGTCCCTGCTTGCCGGCCATCCGGCGCATCCGCGCCTTGAGCGAAAACATCGCATGCGCCGCATAGCCGCGGATGAAGGCGAAGGCGCTTTCGCGCTCGTCGTCTTCCTCGATCAGGCTCGCCTGTTGCGACGCGCGGGCATGCCGGATCGGCATCACGGCGCGGGCTTCGTCTTCCTCGTTTTCTTCCGGCTCTTCGGTGACGATCAGATTGGCGGCGAAGGCGAGCAGGCCGAAAGCGGGCGCGGCGCAGATCGTTCCGATCACGGCGGCGAGGGCGCCTTGCGGATAGGCGCCGATGAACAGGCCGGGAAATTTCAGGATCATGTCGCCGAACACGCCGCCGAGCCCGTTGGGAATCGGCCATGTCGCCGGCGCCTGGAAGCACGACAGGGCCCCCGCCGCCAGCACAGAGCCGGCGAACCAGGCCGCGCCGCGCTTGATCAACCGGTAGACCGGCACATTGAGGATCATCATCAGCGCCCAGGCGAAAACGGGCAGCAGCGCCATCACCGAGGCCAGGCCGAAGAACTGCATCATCATGTCGGCGAAATAGGCGCCGCCGGAGCCGAGCAGATTGGTCGGCTCGCGGGACGTGGCGTTGGAATAGCTGGGGTCCAGCACGTCCCAGGTCGACAGCGCGGTGACGGCCAGGCCGAGAAGGCCGAGCAGCGCGAAGCCCGACACCGCCTTGGTCTGTCGCCAGAGGAAGGAGGTCAGGATAAAGCGCAGGGAGCGGTTTTCGTAGTCCGCCGGGATGCTTCTCGCCATGGATGTCGACTCGCCGCGTTCGCAAATGCCGTTCACGGCCGCTGAGAAACGCGGCCAGATTGCTCGAACTTTAGCGGCAGAGAGTTAATCGAGCATTAACCATGGGTGTTCGGCGGGCGTTAACCCTCATGCTTGTCCACGGTTTCGCGCCAGCGGCGGGCGTATTCGACAAGGCGCGGGTCGGGGGCGGGCGCCGTCTTGCCTGCCGCCTTCATCCGACCGGCGCGACCGAGCGCGAGCGCTGCGGCGCCGGCGCTGGTGCCGGTCGCGCCGGCGCCGCCGGTTTCCACCGCACGGCCCGTCGCCGCGCCGAGCATGTCGAGATAATCGGCGTTGGCGGCAAACGGGCCCTCGACGATGCTCGGCCCGTCCGCGCCGATCAGCTCCAGGCAGACGCCGGTCATCAGGCCGAGATAGAGCGAGGCCGCATAGAGCCGGGCTCCGGGCGTGAGCGCCTCGACCGGATGCGTCCAGCCGCCCTTGCGGCCGATGAAGGGGCCGGTGTCCATCGGCTTGGAGGGCAGGAACATCAAGCCGCCGTCGAGCACGGCGCGCTTGTCGTCGTCCCCCACCTTCGCCTGCGGATCCGCCTCCAGCGCAGCGAACGCCCGGCCGCCCATGAAGCGGGAGGAGGGGACCGGGTCGCCATAGGCGTTGACATTCATCAGCGTGTCGCGCGCGGGGTCGAGCTCAATCTTTCGTCCGCCGATCGCAAAGCAGATCACCCAGGTTCCGGTCGACACCACCGAGAAGGGCGCGGCCCGCGCCTTGAGATGGGTCAGCAGCGAGGCGTTGGAATCATGCAGGCCGCCAAACACCGGCAGACCCTCGGCGAGCCCCAGCTCGGCGGCGGTCTCGCGCGTCAATCCGCCCACCGGCTCGAAGGCGTCGCTCATCGGCGGCATCATCAGGCGCCAGTCCATTTTCTCGACCAGCGAGGAATAATCGCGCGCATGCGGATTCCAGAGATCGGTATGGGCACCGAGCGAGGTCATTTCGCTGACGCGTTGGCCGGTGAGCCTGAAAGCCCAGTATTGCGGATAGGGGATGATCGTCGCCACCCGTGCGAAGTCTTCCGGATAGCGCGTCTGCTGCCAATAAAGCTGCGCGCCGACATTCAGCCCCGCCGCCAGCCGGGGCGAACCGGTCTCGTCGAAGCCGGGGCGGATCGCGTCATAGTCCGCCGCCGTCTCGTCGACGCCGTGATGCTCGTAATCCAGCATCGGCAGCGCGAGGTCGCCCTTGTCATCCAGAAGGATGATCGAGGCGCCATGGGCGCTGATCGAGATCGCATCGATCCGATGGTTCCGCGCGAGCTCAGTCAGCGCTTCCTTGATGAAGCGCCAGAGCCCGTCGATGTCGTGATGCGGGTAGGGGGCTCGTCGATCACCCGGTTGGGCGCGCGCCTGACATCGCTTTCCCTGCCTTCCACGAGATCGAACAGCGCCAGTTTGGCGTTGGTCTTGCCGATGTCGATGACCGCGATATACCGCATGGCTGACCTCAGGCTTTGGCGCGGCGCCGGCCGAGCCGAGCGATCAGCGTCGGCATGGCGATCACCAGGATCAGCATCAGGCCGATGAAGATCGACATCACGATGCCCGGCACATTGAGCAGGCCGAGGCCGAATGTCACCAGCCCCATGATCACCGCGGCCAACACCACGCCGAGGATCGAGCC
Source organism: Rhizobium sp. G21 (assembly GCF_014158035.1). Lineage (GTDB taxonomy): Bacteria > Pseudomonadota > Alphaproteobacteria > Rhizobiales > Rhizobiaceae > Rhizobium_E. The sequence goes on from NZ_JACFXW010000001.1 coordinate 2,791,276, forward strand.
CGAGCCGCCATTGATGTTGATCCCGCCGAGCACCACCATGGTGATGGCTTCGAGTTCGAGGCCGGTGGCGATCGACGGCCGCGTCGAGCCGAGCCGGGCGGTCAGGCAGACGGCGGCGAGGCCCGCCATCAGCCCGGTCAGCGCGAACAGGATGAATTTCACACGGTTCACCTTCACGCCCGAAAACATCGCCGCCGTCTGGTTGTTGCCGATCGCAAAGACGGTGCGGCGAAAACTCGTCCGGTGCAACAGGACATGGAAGAGGATGGCGAGGCCGACGAACAGCACGAGCTCGAAGGAGAACACCCACCAGACATAGCCCTGGCCGAACCAGGAGAATTCTTCAGGATAGCCGGTATAGGCCTTGTCGCCGAGAATGATGAAGGAGACGCCGCGAAACAGGCTCATCGTGCCGATGGTCACCACGATCGAGGGCAGGCCGAGGCCGGTGACCAGATAGCCGTTGATCATGCCGCAGACCAGGCCGGCGGCCAGTCCCACCGCCACGAGTTCATAGGGACCGGCGCCCGCCTTGAGCGCTGCGCCCATCAGCGTCGAGGCGACCGCGATGATCGAGGCGACAGACAGGTCGATTTCGCCGGAAATGATCACCAGCGCCAGCGCCAGCGCCACGATCGCCTTTTCGGTGAAGTTGAAGGTGGCGTCCGACAGGTTCCAGGGATCGAGGAAATAGGGCGAGGCGAAGGAATTGACGATGAAGATCGCCGCCATCACGGCGAACAACAGGCTTTCCCAGCTCCTGACCGCTCGTTGCCCCGGCGTTCTCAGCCGGTCGGGAATAGTCCGTGGCGTCATGGTTTCGGCAGCAGTGCTCATGCGACGACCTCCGCGCTTTTAGGATGACGCGCCCCTTCTTGCGTTCGGCGCGGGCGTTGAAGGCGACGGCGAGGATGATCACGGCGCCGGAGATCGCCAATTGCCAGAAGGGCGAGATGTTGATGACCGGCAGCGCATTCTTGATCACGCCGAGAAACAGCGCGCCGAGCACCGCGCCCGCGACCGAGCCGATGCCGCCGGCGATCGAGACGCCGCCGATCACGCAGGCCGCCACGACGTCGAGTTCGAAGCCGAGCGCGATATCGACATAGGCGACCGCATAGCGCGCGATCCAGAGATAGCCTGCCAGCCCCGACAGCGCGCCCGCGACGATGAAGGCGATGAAGCGGGTGCGGCCGGGATCGATGCCGGCATAGATGGCGGCATTGGCGTTGCCGCCCACCGCATAGAAGGCGCGGCCGGTGGTGGTGCGGCCGAGCATAACCGTTATGATGGCGATGACGACGAGCGACGACAGGCTGAGCAGCGACAGGCCGAACAGATGGTCGCGCGGCAGCGCCTTGAAGGCGTCGGTCATCTCATGCGCATTGATCCATTTGCCGTTGGTCAGGAGGAAGATGACGCCGCGATAGACGGTCATGGTGCCCAGGGTCACGACGATCGGCGGCATGTCGAGTTTCCAGACCAGGAGGCCGTTGACCGCGCCGAGCGCTGCGCCGAGCGCAATCGCGATCAGCACGATCACCGGGATCGGCAGGCCGGGAAAGGCGTTGTTGAGCATGGCCGCGACCATGCCGGTCAGCGCCAGCGTCGCGGCTGTGGAGAGATCCACGCATCTGGTCAGGATCACCGCCATCTGGCCGAGCGCCAGGATGATCAGGATCGAGGTGTCGGCATAGACATTGCCGAGGCTCGCCGGCGAGATGAAGGAGGGAAAGCGGGCGGCGATCAGCAGCGTGAGCGCGGCGATGGCGATCATCAGCTGAATTTCGCGCTGGCGGAGCAATTTGATCATGCCGCGTCTCCAATGCCGGCGGCGGCGCGCACCAGGGCTTCGGCGGTCAGTCCCTCACGGGCGTATTCGCCGACGATGCGGCCTTCGCGCATCACGATCACCCGGTCGGCCATGCCGAGAATTTCAGGAATCTCCGAAGACACCATGATCACCGACAGGCCTTCGGCGGCCAGCTCGCTCATGAATTCATGCACGGCGGCCTTGGAGCCGATGTCGATGCCCTTGGTGGGTTCGTCGAGAATGATGACTTTGGGTTTGGTGGCCAGCCATTTGGCGATGACCACTTTCTGCTGGTTGCCGCCCGACAGCGTGCCGACGGGCTGGTCGAGCGAGGCGGCGCGCAGATCGAGCCGCTGGGTGTAGTCGCGCGCCAGCTTGAACTCTTCGGCGAGCCGCAGGAAGCCGCGCCGCGAGGTGCGCGACAAGGACGGCAGCGTCACATTCTCGAAGATCGGCATGGCGGTGATCGCGCCCTGGCGGCCGCGCTCCTCCGGCACATAGACGATCCCCTTGGCGATCGCCTCGTCGGGGCTGCGGATCACGGCGACATCGCCATCGATGCGGATCGCGCCCTTGGATGGTTTGGTCACGCCGATCAGAGACTGCATGAATTCCGAACGGCCGGCGCCGACCAGCCCGTAAAAGCCGAGGATCTCGCCGCGCCTGAGTTCAAAGCCGATGCCGTCGAATTCGGTCGGATGACAATAGCCGGCCACCGTCAGCACCGAAGGGCCTGGTTCGACCGTCTTCTTGGGAAAGACCTGGCCGATGTCGCGGCCCACCATCATCCTGACCAGCTGGTCCTGGCTCGCGTCGCGGATCAGCCCTTCGCCGACCATCTGGCCGTCGCGAAAGACGGTGTAGCGGTCGGCGATCTTGAAGATCTCGTCGAATTTGTGAGTGATGAACAGGATCGCCTTGCCGTCGGCCTTGAGACGCTCGACCAGCTCATAGAGCTCGTGGATTTCCTTATGCGACAGCGCCGCCGTCGGCTCGTCCATGATCACCACGCGCGCGTCGACCGACAGCGCCCGCGCAATGGCGACCAGATGTCTTGAAGCGATGGAGAGATCGCGGAGCCTGACGCGCGGATCGAAACTCGCGCCGGCGCGGCCGAGCAGCGTTTCGGCCTCGGCATACATCTTCTTCCAGTCGATCAGGCCGAAGCGGTTCTTTGGCGCATGTCCGAGAAAGATGTTTTCGGCGACCGAGAGTTCGTCGAACAGCACGGTTTCCTGGTGGATGGCGGTGATGCCCTGCCTCAACGCCGCAAACGCGCTCGGCAGTTCAGTCGGCATGCCGTTGATCTCGATGGCGCCGTCGTCGGGCTGGTAGATGCCGGTCATCACCTTGACCAGCGTCGATTTGCCGGCGCCGTTTTCGCCGATCAGCGCCGTGACCTGGCCGGGATGCAGCGCGAGATCGACATTGGAAAGAGCGCGCACGCCGGGAAAGGATTTCGAGATTCCCTTCAGCCGGACCGTCGGTGTGTTGAGCATGGCGACGACATTCATGAGAGCTGAACCGAAAGAGAAAGAGCGACCGGCGCGGCGCGCAATCAAGCCCGCCGTCGTCTTGGGATCAACCGTTCCCGCTGGGCTCGAAGGCCCGGCGAGAACAGCGTCTTGGTGAGGTTGCCGGATCAGAAGATCTTGGCGAATTCCTCGACATTCTTGGCGTCGTAGACGAACGGGTCGGCCATCGCACCTTCTCTGTTGTCGTCGAGCTTGACATTGCCCATGCGGCCCATCGGGATTTCCGCGCCGGCGTCCGCCTTGGCCTTGCCGGTCACGAGATTGTAGGAAATCATCGTGGCGGCGTAGCCGAGATCGATCGGGTTCCAGATCGCGAAGGACTTGGAGGCGCCCGACTTCACATGGCCGGCCATTTCCGAGGGCAGACCGAGGCCGGTGACGTTGATTTTGCCGGTCATGCCGGCGTCTTCCACGGCCTGGGCCGCGGCGACGATGCCGACGGAGGTCGGCGCGATGATCGCCTTGAGGTTGGGATAGGCTTTGATCAGGCCTTGCGTCTCGGTGTAGGACTTGTCGGTCTTGTCGTCGCCATAGACGGTGGTGACGATGTTGATGCCCTTGTAGTTCGGCAGCACCTTCTTCATTTCCTCGATCCAGGTGTTCTGGTTCGTGGCGGTGGCGGTGGCCGAGAGGATCGCGACATCGCCGCCCTCGGGCAGATTGTCGGCGGCCATCTTCACGCACATATTGCCGATCAGGGAATTCGACGACGGATTGAGATGCATCATCCGGCCCTCGGGCGCGACGCCCGAATCCCAGGAAATCACTGTGATGCCGCGATCCATGGCCTTCTTCAGCGCCGGCGCCACGGCGTCACGGTCATTGGCGGAAATGGCGATGGCGTCGACCTTCTGGGCGATCAGCGAATTGATCACTTCGATCTGGCCTTCGGCGGTGGTGTCGGTCGGGCCGGTATAGATGATGTCGACATCGCCGAGTTCCTTGGCCGCTTCCTGCGCGCCCTTGTTGGCGGCGTCGAAGAAGCCGATGCCCAACGCCTTGACGACGAGAGCGATCTTCTTGTTTTCGGCATGCGCGACATTGGCGATGAGGGCCGTGGAAATGGCCGCCGTCACCAGCAGTTTCTTCAGAATACCCATGATGTCTCCTCCCTTGGGTTTCAGTTCCTCCTCCGCGCGCGCCGTCTCCTCACGACGCGGCGGATGATTTCTCGTTCGATCTCTCCTGCGCCACGATCAGCGTGACGCCCGCCTGCTCCAGCATGGCGGCGTGGCGGTCCTCGATGCCGGCGTCGGTGATCACGGTGGCGATCCGCCTGAGATCGCAGAGGATCAGGCTCGACCGTTTGGCGAATTTCGAGGAATCCACCAGCACGATCAGTTCGTCGGCCTGGTCGATCAGTTTCTGCTCCGCCTGGATCAGCAGCGGATCGGCCTCCATCAGGCCGAGCGCGCCGAGCCCCTGTGCGCCCATGAACATGCGCTGGGCGTAGAAATTGCGGGTCACGTCATTGTCGAACGGCGAGAGAATGATGTTCTGCTCGCGATAGATCACGCCGCCCGACAGCATCACCGTGTTCTTGGAGTTCTTCAGCAGATGCTCGGCGATCGGAAACGAGTTGGTGAACACCTGCAGCCGCCTGTTGACGAGGAAATGCACCATCTGGAACGTCGTTGTGCCGCCATTGATGATGATGGCGTCGCCATCGTCGCACAGCGCCACCGCTTCGCGGGCGATTGCTTGCTTCTGACGGGAATTGATCGTTTCGTTGACGCTGAAGGGGCGTCCGGCAAGACCGACGAATTGCGGCGGATGCAGCGCTTCGGCCCCGCCGCGCACCCGGCGCAGCTTTTTCTGGACATGCAGGGCGGCGATGTCGCGGCGGATGGTCGCCTCGGAACTGTCCGTGAGTTCCACGAGTTCCGGCACGGTCACCACGGGCTTTTCCTGCACCGCTGACATGATGATCCTGTGGCGTTCCTTCTCGTGCATCGGCTCTCCCCTTCCCGGTTAAGTTTTCATTGATTGTCGTCAGTGTCAATCATGTTCGATCATATTATTTCATTGTGCGACGCAATATGACTGTAAATGATCATTTTTGATTGACAAATCGACCGAGGTCCTGTGAATTCGGCGCAAACGATCCGCGCCGGCGCGGACCTAGTGGAGGAAACATCATGAGCACACAAGCAGGCGGCGCGCGCCTCGCCAATCTTTGGGACAAGGCCAAGGCGGAGGCGATGAGCGAGCCGGAGCGGTTGATCTATCGCTCCAACCTCCTGGGGTCGGACAAGCGCATCACCAATTACGGCGGCGGCAACACCTCCGCCAAAGTGATGGAAAAGGATCCGCTCACCGGCCAGCTGGTGGAAGTGCTCTGGGTCAAGGGCTCGGGCGGCGATGTCGGCACCATCAAGCGCGACGGCTTCGCCACGCTCTATATGGACAAGCTCGAAGCCCTGAAGGGCCTCTATCGCGGCCTCGCCTTTGAAGACGAGATGGTGGATTACCTGCCGCATTGCACCTTCGCGCTCAATCCGCGCGCCGCCTCCATCGATACGCCGCTGCACGCCTATGTGCCGAGAAAACATGTCGATCACATGCATCCCGACGCGATCATCGCCATCGCGGCGTCGGAAAACTCCAGGCAGTTGACCGAGGAGATTTTCGGTGGCGAGATCGGCTGGCTGCCCTGGAAACGGCCCGGCTTCGAGCTCGGCCTCTGGCTCGAAAAATTCTGCCGCGAGAATCCGACGGCGCGCGGCCTGATCCTCGAAAGTCATGGCCTGTTCACCTGGGGCGATACCGCGGAAGAGTCCTATCTGACCACGGTGGAGATCATCAACAAGGCGATCGCTTGGCTCGAAGCCAGGATCACCGGCCCGGTGTTCGGCGGCGCGAAAAGCCAGCCGTTGCCAGCCGACGAACGCCGCAAGGTCGCCGGCGCCCTGATGCCGGTCATCCGCGGCATGATTTCGGCCGCCGAGCCCAAGATCGGCCATTTCGACGATTCGCCCGCCGTGCTCGAATTCGTCTGCTCGCATGAGCTCGATGCGCTCGCCGCACTCGGCACATCCTGCCCCGACCACTTCCTGCGCACCAAGATCCGGCCGCTGGTGATCCACTTCGATCCCGCCAATCCGGATGTCGCCGCAGCTCTCGCCGGCCTCGACGGCGCCGTCGCCGCCTATCGCGAGGATTACAAGGCTTACTACGAGCGCTGCAAACATGACAATTCGCCCGCCATCCGCGATCCCAATGCGGTGGTCTATCTGGTGCCCGGCGTCGGCATGCTCACCTTCGCCAAGGACAAGGCCACGGCGCGCATTTCGGGAGAATTCTACGTCAACGCCATCAATGTCATGCGCGGCGCGTCGTCTGTCTCCACCTATGTCGGTCTGCCCGAGCAGGAAGCCTTCGACATCGAATACTGGCTGTTGGAAGAGGCCAAGCTGCAGCGCATGCCCAAGCCGAAATCGCTCGCCGGCAAAGTCGCGCTGATCACCGGCGGCGCGGGCGGCATCGGCAAGGCCACCGCCGAACGCTTCCTGAAGGAAGGCGCCTGCGTGGTGCTCGCCGATATCGACCGGACCGCGCTCGACGCCGCGCAAGCCGATTTTACCAGCCGGCACGGCAAGGATCAGGTGCGCAGCGTGTTGATCGACGTCACCACAGAAGCGCAGGTCGCGGCCGGTTTCGCCGACGCCGTGGCGGAATTCGGCGGGCTCGACATTCTCGTTTCGAACGCGGGTCTGGCGTCGTCGGCCTCGATCACCGAGACCACGCTCGATCTCTGGAACAAGAATATCGACATTCTCGCCAAGGGCTATTTCCTGGTGTCGCGGGAAGCCTTCAAACTGTTCGAGACCCAGAAGATCGGCGGCAACATCGTTTTCGTCGCCTCCAAGAACGGGCTCGCCGCCTCGCCCAACGCCGCCGCCTATTGCACGGGCAAGGCCGCCGAGATCCATCTCGCCCGCTGCCTGGCGCTCGAAGGGGCCGAAAAGGGCATCCGCGTCAACACCGTCAATCCCGATGCTGTGCTGCGCGGCTCCAAGATCTGGACGGGCGAATGGAAGGAGCAGCGCGCCGCCGCCTACAACATGTCGACCGATGATCTCGAGGCGCATTACCGCGCCCGCTCGATGCTGAAACTGTCCGTCTATCCCGAAGACATCGCCGAGGGCATATATTTCTTCGCGTCTTCGGCATCTTCCAAATCAACTGGTAATATATTGAATGTAGATGCTGGTAACGCCCAGGCGTTTACGCGCTGAGGGGATCGGGAGACAGGCGGATGGGAATCTTGGCGTCCAATGTCGTTGACAGCGACAATCACAAATATGTCGGCGCGCTCCGCCGCGAATACAATCATCTCGGCGAGCTGCTCGCCCGTCGCGGCATCGACATCGACTGGGTGAAGAGCAAGGTCGCCGCTTATGGCGTCGCCGTGCCCTCCTGGGGCGTCGGCACCGGCGGCACCCGCTTCGCCCGCTTCCCCGGCCCCGGCGAGCCGCGCGGCATCTTCGACAAGCTCGAAGATTGCGCCGTGATCCACCAGCTCACCCGCATCACGCCCACGGTGTCGCTGCATATCCCCTGGGACAAGGTGGAGGATCTCGCGGCCCTCAAGCAGAAGGCCGACGAGCTCGATCTCGCCTTCGACGCGATGAACTCCAACACCTTCCAGGACCAGCCCGACCAGGCGCGGTCCTACAAATACGGCTCGCTCAGCCACACGGACGCCTCGACCCGCGAGCAGGCGATCGAGCACAATCTCGAATGTATCGAGATCGGCAAGGCGCTCGGCTCCAAGGCGTTGACCGTGTGGATCGGCGACGGCTCGAATTTTCCGGGCCAGGTCAATTTCACCCGCAGCTTCGAGCGCTATCTCGACTCGATGAAGGCCATCTATGCCGGCCTGCCGGACGACTGGCGGCTGTTCACCGAACACAAGATGTTCGAACCCGCCTTCTATTCGACGGTGGTGCAGGATTGGGGCACCAATTTCCTCATCGCCCAGGAGCTCGGCCCCAAGGCGCAATGCCTCGTCGATCTCGGTCACCACGCGCCCAACACCAATATCGAAATGATCGTCGCCCGGCTGATCCAGTTCGGCAAGCTCGGCGGCTTCCATTTCAACGATTCGAAATATGGCGACGACGATCTCGACACCGGCTCGGTCGATCCCTACCGGCTGTTCCTGGTGTTCAACGAACTGGTTGACGCCGAAGTCAACAAGGTCAAGGACTTTCGGCCGGCGCATATGCTCGACCAGAGCCACAACGTCACCGACCCGATCGAAAGCCTGATCGCCAGCGCCACCGAAGTCAGCCGCGCTTATGCCCAGGCGCTGATGGTCAATCGCGACACGCTGTCCGCCTGCCAGGACAACAACGACGCGATCATGGCGACGGAAACGCTGAAGAGGGCCTTCCGCACCGATGTCGAGCCGATCCTCGCCATGGCGCGGCTGGAGCGCGGCGGCGCGATCAACCCGATCGGCGCCTATCGCGCCTCCAACTATCGCGCCAAGGTGGCGGGGGAGCGCCCTGTGGTCACGTCCGGCGGCGGCGGCATCGTCTGACCCCTGTTTTTCCGGCTTTTGGTCGACCGAAGCCTGATTGACAGCGGCTTCGGGACGCGCCACCTATGATCCATCGGGATCATGGGAGGGCGCGCATGGGCGTCGGTAGTCTTCTGGTTTTCCTCATCATCGGCGCGTTGGCCGGTTGGCTCGCGGGGCTTCTCGTCAAGGGCGGCGGTTTCGGCCTGCTCGGCAATATCGTGGTCGGCGTCGTCGGCGCGGTCATTTCCGGCTTCCTGCTGCCCTATCTCGGCTTCGGCATGGGCGGCGGCTTCTTCTGGTCAGTGATCCACGCCACCATCGGCGCCGTGATCCTGCTGGTCATCCTCAGGATCATCCGCACGGGAACCTGAGCCGAGCGCCGAAACTGACGATTTTCATACTCGCAAAAGCGAAAGCCTGGCTTTATATACGGGCCGACAGGAGTGATCATGGCGAGTATAGACCAGACGGATATTTGGCGGGACGCCTATGCCCCGTCGCTGGAAGCGATCGAACAATTGGCGCGCGAGGCCTATGGGCAGTTGCCCGACGATTTCCGCGCGCTCTGTCAGGATCTGATCATCCAGATCGCGGATTTCCCGTCCGACGATATTTTCGAGGACATGGCGCTGGAGACGCCGTTCGACCTGCTCGGCCTGTTCGAAGGCCGCGGCGTCACCGAACGGTTCTCGGTCGAAAACGGCGAATTGCCCAATCGCGTCACCCTCTATCGCCGTCCGATCCTCGATTACTGGGCCGAGAACGAGGAGACTCTGGGCGACATCATCGCCCATGTGCTGATCCACGAGATCGGCCATCACTTCGGCCTGTCCGACGAGGACATCGAGGAGATCGAGGCGTCGGTTTCCGAGGCGTGATCACGGCTCGGCGCATTCGGCCGCATAGGCCTTAAGTTCTCCTTGCAGGAAATCCAGTGCGCGGCGGATGCGCCGGTTGGTCTTCAGTTCCTGATGCGCCGCCAGCCAGAGCGGCAGGCGCGGAAGCGGCAGATCGGTAAGAAGCCTTTGGAGATCGGCGTCGCGGGCGGCGATCGCCAGTTGCGCAAAGCCGATGCCGCCGCCGGCGCGCACCAGTTCCCATTGCGCCACTTCGTCATCGGTGCGGAAGCCGAAATCGCTCCTGTTCATCGTCAGACCGAAATGACCCATCGCGTCGAGAATGCGGGTGACGCGGTCATAACCGACCAGATCATGCTCCCCGAATTCTTTCAGCGATACGGGCGCGCCGCGCCGCGCGACATAGTCGCGATGCGCGAAACAGCCCAGAGCGAGGTCGCCGATCTTCTGGGCGATCAGGTCGTTCTGCGCCGGCCGCGCCATGCGGATGGCGATGTCGGCGTCGCGGGCCAGAAGATTGGCGATGGCGTTGTCGGACGCGAGTTCGATGTCCAGCCCGGGCTCGGCCTGTTTCAGGCGCGCCAGCATCGGCGGCAGCACATAGGTCGCCATTACCTGGCTTGCGGTGATCCTGACTGGTCCGCTCACCCGGTCGCTCTGGCCCGCCGCCCGCAAGAGGAGGTGATCGACGTCGCTGCGGATCGAGCGGGCGTCTTCGAGCAGCGCCATTCCGGCTTCCGTCAGCCGCATGCCGGCGCGGCCGCGGCTGAACAATGTCAGCCCGAGCTGGCGTTCCAGTTCGTCGATATGCCGGCCGAGCGCGGGTTGGCTGACGCCGATCCTGCGCGCCGCCGCAATCAGGCTGCCGCTTTCCGCCACGGTGACGAAGCTGCGGATCAGATTCCAGTCGAGATCCATCTATTCACTTTCGAATAGAAACTATAGTTTTCTATTGATTTAATATAACACAGCCGATCGCTATCTTCCAGTCGTCACGCACCGACCAGGAGAAAACATCATGCGCGTCGCCGTTCTCGGAGCCAATGGAAGAATAGCCCATGCCGTAGCCCGCGCCTTTCTCGCGCATGCCCATCAGGTCATCGCCGTCACCCGTTCCGGCGTCTGCCGCGGTCTGGTCGGCAGCGTCGATTGCCGCGCCGCCGATGCGATGGTGGAGGACGATCTGATCGCCGCCACGCGCGGCGCCGATATCATCTTCAACGGCCTCAATCCGCTCTATCATCAATGGCCGCGCTACGCCCTGCCGATGGCGCGCAATGTCATGGCGGCCGCCCGCGCCCATGGCGCGCGCCATCTCTTCGTCGGCAATGTGTACAATTACGGCTATCGCATTCCGATGCAGGCCGATGAGCAGACGCCCTTTTCACCCGACACCGAGCATGCGCGCATCCGCATCGCCATGGAGACGTTGTTCGCGGAAGAGGCCGAACGGTCCGGCGTCCAGACGGTCGTCCTGCGCGCCGGCGATTTCTACGGAACGGTCGGCGAGGGCGCGTGGTTCGACCAGGCCCTGATGGCCAGGATCCGCAAGGGCGTGCTGCAATGGCCGGGCGACATGGATATTGCCCACGCCTTCGCCTATCTGCCGGATCTCGCCGAAACCTTCGTGCGGCTCGGCGAACGCATGGCGGAATTGCCCGCCTTCGAGACCTTCAATTTCGAAGGGCATACGCTCACCGGCCATGCGTTTCACGCGCTCACGCAGCAGGCGCTCGGCCGGCCCGTGACGTTCAAGCATATGTCCTGGCTGCCGATGCGGCTCGTCGCGCCCTTCACGCCGGTGGTCAAGGCGCTGCTGACGATGACCTATCTCTGGCGCCGACCGCATTCGCTCGACGATGGCAAGCTCCGGCGTTTCCTCGGAGCCATTCCGAGCACCGAGCCCGTCGAGGCCATCCGGCAGGCGCTTCTCGACCAGGGAATCACGGTCGCGTCAGACGCAAAAACGGCCCGCCTCAGCGAGCCGTCTCCGGTTCTTCAAGCTATGCGCTAGAGCAAACCCAGCGGAAAGCGCGTTTACGCCCAGGGGCGCGAAGCGGCGTTCGACTTTTCGAAAGCGTCGATCGAGGCGGCCTTTTCGAGCGTCAGCCCGATGTCGTCGAGACCGTTCAGCAGGCAATGCTTCTTGAAGGCGTCGATGTCGAACTTGATGACGCCGCCGTCGGGACCGCGGATTTCCTGGGCGGCCAGATCGACCGTCAGCGTGGCGTTGGCGCCGCGCGAGGCGTCGTCGAGCAGCTTTTCCAGTTCTTCCGGCTTCACCACGATCGGCAGGATGCCGTTCTTGAAACAGTTGTTGTAGAAGATGTCGGCGAAGCTGGTGGAGATCACGCAGCGGATGCCGAAGTCGAGCAGCGCCCAGGGCGCATGTTCGCGCGAGGAGCCGCAGCCGAAATTGTCACCGGCCACCAGGATTTCGGCCTTGCGATAGGCCGGCTTGTTCAGCACGAAATCGGGGTTTTCAGAGCCGTCTTCCTTGAAGCGGGCCTCGGCGAACAGACCCGAGCCCAGACCGGTGCGCTTGATGGTCTTCAGATAATCCTTGGGGATGATCATGTCCGTGTCGATATTGACGACGGGATAGGGGCGGCGATGCCGGTCAGCGTGGTGAACTTGTCCATGGGTCTGGCCTTCTGACGATGGGTCTTCGTTTAGTTCAGCCCTCTAGCGCAGATCGCTTGGCTTTTGAAGGAAAATCTTGCAAACCGGTCGGACGCCCGGCCGCATCCTTTCGGGCGAAGAGGCCGAGATGATCGACAAGCTGCAATTCTTTCTGACGCTGGCGCGCGAGCAGCATTTCGGCCGCGCCGCCGAGGACTGCGGCGTCACCCAGCCGACCCTGTCGGCGGCGATCCGTCAGTTGGAAGGCGAACTCGGCGTCATGCTGGTCAATCGCGGCTCGCGCTATCAGGGTCTTACGCCCGAGGGTCAGCGGGTGCTCGAATGGGCCCGCCGCATCGTCGGTGACGCCCGCACCATGAAGGAGGAGATGCGGGCGGCGCGCACGGGTCTTTCCGGCCATGTGCGCATCGCCGCCATCCCGACGGCGCTGTCTCTAATCCCCAAGCTGACGGGCCCGTTTCAGGAAAAACACCCGGCCGTCACCTTTTCGGTGCAGTCGGCGACCTCGCTCAAGATCCTCAGCCAGCTCGACAATCTCGAAACCGATATCGGCATCACCTATCTCGACAACGAGCCGCTCGGCCGCGTGGTCAGCGTTCCCCTGATCGAAGAGCGCTATCACCTCGTCGTATCGAAACGCGCGCCCGAGGCGAGCCGCGCCAGCATCACCTGGCGCGAGGCGTCGGAACTGCCGCTGTGCCTGCTCACCGCCGACATGCAGAACCGCCGCATCATCAACAAGCATCTGGGCGAAGCCGGCGCCAAGGTCGAGCCGCGGCTCGAAACCAATTCGATGATCGTGCTGTTCACCCATGTGCTGACCGGCCAATGGGCGTCGATCATGCCGGAGGAAGCCGCCCGCTCCTTCGGTTTCGCCGACCAGGTGGCGATCATCCCGCTCACCGATCCCGCACCCACGCATCTCGTCGGTCTGGTGGCGCTGGAGCGCGATCCCAACACGCCGCTGGTCTCGGCGCTGATCAATGCGGCGCGGGGGCTGCGTTAGGGGCCGCCATTTTGCATCGCCGCCTCATCGAGATCGCGCACGTCGAAAGTGATTTCTCGGCCGGCATGAAAGATCCGCAGGATATAAACTGTCCGTTCTTCGATGGTGAAAGCGATGCTAGCCCTGCGCTTGAAGCCGGTGATCCGCAAGCCCGGCCGCAAATCGTCGCGGGATGCGCCGCGTTGGGGAAAGCGTGACAAGCCGTGGCAAAATTGTTCGATTGTCGCGACGTAGCGGCGGGCGATGTCCGGCCCGGCCTTTTCAATCAAATAGACAAGCAGATTTTCAAGATCGTCACTCGCTTCAGGGGCGAAAATGACGCGATATCTCACGGCTCCGATGTCTCCCGCAGCAGCGCCGCCACCTTGGCGTCCAGGCGTCGTCTCACCTCGTCCGCCGTCAATCCCCGTTCTGGATCGCTTTTCATTTTGTCGTAGGTGGGAGTGACGTCTTCTATCAGCCAGCGCTCGACCGCGACGTCTCGCTCTGCCAGGTACCGCAGGCTATCGTCAATTACAGCGCTGGCGTCCTGATATTGCCCGGACGCGACCTTTGTCTCGACCATATCCGCCACATCCTGCGGCAAGGTGATGTTGAGAGATTGCTTTGCGGCCATTGATGTCGTCCTTCCTTGCACTTTATAGCAGCGTTTTGCCGATCAAGCCACACTGTTGCGCCTGGGCGTGGGGCCTGTTTCGGTCGAGATGCTTACACCATGCGGCTTTGATAGAAATTTCCTATCGATCCACGATTCCCCCTTATTGACCTCGGGCCGTTCTTTCGTCACCCTCCGATGTCAGCGATTGCCTGGCCGACAGAGTTCCGGTCGGGCGGCCTGTGTTCCGCACAGGCTCGGTTGGAGGCGAGGAGGGGGCCGGACGGCTTTCGCCCTGCCGGACGCGGCGATCTGAACCGGCGAGGACCGAATGAATATCCATGTAAAGCCCGATGGCGTCACTGAGGCGGCGCTTGAAATCGTGCATCGGCTGAAGGGTCTCGAAGGCCCGTTGCTGCCGATCCTGCACGCCGTGCAGGAAGAATTCGGCTATGTGCCGGAAGACTGTCTGCCGGTCATCGCCCGCGAACTCAATCTGTCGCGCGCCGAGGTTCATGGCGTCGTCACCTTCTATCACGAATTCCGCCATCAGCCGGCCGGCCGGCATGTGCTGCGGCTCTGTCGCGCCGAAGCCTGCCAGTCCATGGGCGGGCGCGAGATCGCCGATCATGCCTGCCGCGAGCTCGGCCTCGACTGGCACGAGACCACGCCCGACGGCAAGGTCACGCTGGAGCCGGTCTATTGCCTCGGGCTCTGTTCCACCGCCCCCGCCGCGCAGCTGGACGGGGCGCTGCATGGCCGCCTGACCAAGGACGAGTTGTCCGCCCTTATCCAGGAGATCAGCGCATGACCGTCAAGATCTATGTCCCCCGCGATTCCGCAGCCCTCGCCCTCGGCGCCGAAAAGGTCGCCCAGGCGTTTCATGCCGAAATCGCCGCCCGCGGCCTCGACGCCGTCATCATCCGCAACGGCTCGCGCGGCCTGCATTGGCTGGAGCCGATGGTGGAAGTCGCCACGCCGGAAGGCCGCATCGCCTATGGTCCGGTCAAGGCCTCCGATGTCGCCGGCCTTCTCGACGCCGGCCTGATGACCGGGGCGGAGCATCCGCTCTGTCACGGGCGCACCAAGGCCATTCCCTTCCTGAAAAACCAGACGCGGCTGACCTTTGCCCGTTGCGGGATCATCGATCCCCTGTCGCTCGACGATTACCGCGCCCATGCGGGCCTGGCCGGGCTGGAAAGAGCCGTCAAACTCGATCCCTCCGACATCGTCCGCGAAGTCACCGAATCCGGTCTGCGCGGCCGGGGCGGCGCCGGCTTTCCCACCGGCATCAAGTGGAACACGGTCGCCCAGGCCCAGGCCGACCAGAAATACATCGTTTGCAACGCCGACGAAGGCGACAGCGGCACGTTCGCCGACCGCATGATCATGGAAGGCGATCCCTTCGTGCTGATCGAGGGTATGGCGATCGCCGGCCTCGCGGTGGGCGCGACGCGCGGCTATATCTACACCCGCTCGGAATATCCCAACGCCATCCTGATCATGCGCGAAGCCATCGAGATCGCCCGGGACGCCGGCGTGCTCGGCCCCTCCGTGCTTGGATCCGGCAAGGCCTTCGACATGGAAGTCCGGGTCGGCGCGGGCGCCTATGTCTGCGGCGAAGAGACGGCGCTGCTCAATTCGCTCGAAGGCAAGCGCGGCGTCGTCCGCGCCAAGCCGCCGCTGCCGGCGCTGCAGGGTTTCTTGGGACGTCCGACCGTGGTCAACAATGTCATCTCGCTTGCCTCCGTGCCGGTCATTCTCGATCGCGGCGCGGCCTTCTACAAGGATTTCGGCATGGGCCGTTCGCGCGGCACGATCCCGATCCAGATCGCCGGCAATGTCAAATATGGCGGCCTCTATGAGACGGCCTTCGGCCTGTCGCTCGGCGAAATCGTGCTGCATATCGCCGGCGGCACGGCCACCGGCCGCCCGGTCAAGGCCGTGCAGGTCGGCGGCCCGCTCGGCGCCTATTTCCCGACTGATCTCTTCGACACGCCCTTCGACTACGAAGCCTTCGCCGCCAAGGATGGGTTGATCGGACACGCCGGCATCACCGTGTTCGACGACAGCGCCGACATGCTGGCCCAGGCCAAATTCGCCTTCGAATTCTGCGCGGTCGAATCCTGCGGCAAATGCACCCCCTGCCGCATCGGCTCCACCCGCGGCGCCGAAGTGATCGACAAGATCCTGCAGGGAATCGAGGTCGAGAAGAACATGGCGCTCGTTAAGGATCTCTGCAACACGATGAAATTCGGCTCGCTCTGCGCGCTCGGCGGCTTCACGCCCTATCCGGTGATGAGCGCGATCACGCATTTCCCGGAGGATTTCGCGCCAGTTCCGATGCGGGAGGCGGCGGAGTGATGCGCCATAGCTTCCACATCCCGGGGAGCGCCCCCTCTGGCCTGCCGGCCATCTCCCCTCAAGGGGGAGATCGACCCGCGGCCAGCGCTTCGCCCAAGATCTCAGCTCGCAAGCATGTGCGCAGTTCTGCGACGCTCATGATGGCCGGCGGCGGCCGCTTCTTCCAATCTCCCCGTGAGGGGAGATGGCCGGCAGGCCAGAGGGGGTAGCCCCTCACGCCGGCGTCAATCCACTTTCCAGACCTTCAACCAGGAGGCCTTCCATGCCCCTCGTTTCTGAAATCGACTACGGCACCCCGGCGTCCAGGTCCGAAAAGACAGTCACGCTGACCATCGACGGCCAGACGATCAGCGTGCCCGAGGGCACGTCCATCATGCGCGCCTCGATGGAAGCCGGCATTCAGGTGCCGAAACTCTGCGCCACCGACATGGTCGACGCCTTCGGCTCCTGCCGCCTCTGTCTGGTGGAGATCGAGGGCCGCAACGGCACGCCGGCCTCCTGCACCACGCCGGCGGTGGACGGCCTCGTCGTTCACACCCAGACTTCGCGGCTGAAGGACATCCGCAAGGGGGTGATGGAGCTCTATATCTCCGATCATCCGCTCGACTGTCTCACCTGCGCGGCCAATGGCGATTGCGAGTTGCAGGATATGGCCGGCGCGGTCGGTCTGCGCGACGTGCGCTACGGTTATGAGGGCGACAATCACGTCAAGGCGCGCTCGACTGGCGGCGAGGTCAACGCCCGCTGGATGGCCAAGGACGAGAGCAATCCCTATTTCACCTATGACCCTTCCAAATGCATCGTATGTTCGCGCTGCGTGCGCGCCTGCGAGGAAGTGCAGGGCACGTTCGCGCTGACCATCGAGGGCCGCGGCTTCGACAGCCGCGTGTCGCCCGGCATGCATGAGCAGTTCCTGAATTCCGAATGCGTCTCCTGCGGCGCCTGCGTGCAGGCCTGCCCTACCGCGACGCTGACGGAAAAGTCGGTGATCGAGATTGGTCAGCCCGAACATTCCAAGGTCACCACCTGCGCCTATTGCGGCGTCGGCTGTTCCTTCAAGGCGGAAATGCGCGGCGAAGAACTGGTGCGCATGGTCCCTTGGAAGGATGGCAAGGCCAATCGCGGCCATTCCTGCGTCAAGGGCCGTTTCGCCTATGGCTACGCCACCCACAAGGATCGCATCCTCAATCCGATGATCCGCGAAAAGATCTCCGATCCCTGGCAAGAAGTCACCTGGGCGGAGGCCTATGCGCATGTCGCCTCGGAGTTCCGCCGCATCCAATACCAGTATGGCCGCGAGTCGATCGGCGGCATCACCTCGTCGCGCTGCACCAATGAAGAAACCTATCTGGTGCAGAAGCTGATCCGCGCCGGCTTCGGCAACAACAATGTCGATACCTGCGCCCGCGTCTGCCATTCGCCCACCGGCTATGGCCTCGGCCAGGCCTTCGGCACTTCAGCCGGCACGCAGGATTTCGACTCGGTCGAACACACCGATGTCGTCATCGTCATCGGCGCCAATCCGACCGAAGGCCATCCGGTGTTCGGCTCGCGCCTCAAGAAGCGCCTGCGCCAGGGCGCCAAGCTGATCGTCATCGATCCGCGCAAGATCGAGCTCGTCTCCTCGCCGCATGTGAAGGCGGACTATCACCTGCCGCTGAAGCCCGGCACGAACGTCGCCGTGGTGACCTCGCTCGCCCATGTCATCGTCACCGAAGGCCTGTTCGATGAGGCCTTCATCCGCGAACGCTGCGACTGGTCGGAATTCGAGGACTGGGCGGAGTTCGTTTCCGACGAGCGCCATAGCCCTGAAGCGCTCGCCGCCGTCACCGGCGTCGATCCGGAACTGGTGCGCGGCGCAGCCCGTCTGTTCGCCCGCGGCGGCAATGGCGCGATCTATTACGGTCTGGGCGTCACCGAACACAGCCAGGGTTCCACCACCGTCATGGCCATCGCCAATCTCGCCATGGCCACCGGCAATATCGGCCGGCCGGGCGTCGGCGTGAACCCGCTGCGCGGCCAGAACAATGTCCAGGGCTCCTGCGACATGGGCTCCTTCCCGCATGAACTGCCGGGCTACCGGCATGTGTCCGACGACGCCACCCGGTCCGTGTTCGAAAAACTCTGGGGCGTTACGCTCAGTAACGAGCCGGGCCTGCGCATTCCCAACATGCTGGACGCCGCCGTCGAAGGCACGTTCAAGGGCATCTATATCCAGGGCGAAGACATTCTGCAGTCCGACCCCGACACCAAGCATGTGTCGGCGGGTCTGGCGGCGATGGAATGCGTCGTGGTTCAGGATCTCTTCCTCAACGAGACGGCCAATTACGCCCATGTCTTCCTGCCCGGCTCGACCTTTCTTGAGAAGGACGGCACCTTCACCAATGCCGAGCGCCGCATCAATCGCGTGCGTAAGGTCATGAGCCCGAAAAACGGTTACGCCGATTGGGAAGTCACCCAGCATCTCGCCCAGGCGATGGGTCTCAACTGGACCTACCGCCATCCCTCCGAGATCATGGCCGAGATCGCCGCGACGACGCCCAGCTTCGCCGGCGTCAGCTATGATTACCTCGAAAAGATGGGCTCGGTGCAGTGGCCCTGCAACGAGAAGGCCCCCGAAGGTTCGCCGATCATGCATGTCGACGGCTTCGTGCGCGGCAAGGGCAAGTTCATCCGCACCGAATATGTGGCGACCGACGAGAAGACCGGCCCGCGCTTCCCGCTGCTGCTCACCACCGGCCGCGTGCTCAGCCAGTACAATGTCGGGGCGCAGACGCGCCGCACCGGCAACACCGCCTGGCATCCCGAGGACCGGCTGGAAATCCATCCGCATGACGCCGAAAATCGCGGCATCCGCGAGGGCGACTGGGTGCGTCTGGCCTCGCGCGCCGGCGAGACGTCACTCCGGGCGCTGATCACCGACAAGGTCGCTCCGGGCGTGGTCTACACCACCTTCCATCACCCGGTGACCCAGGCAAACGTCATCACCACGGATTTCTCGGATTGGGCGACCAATTGTCCGGAATACAAGGTGACGGCGGTGCAGGTGTCGCCGTCGAACGGTCCGTCGGAATGGCAGGAAGACTATAGCGAACTCTCCAGGCTCAGCCGCCGCATCGCCGGCAAGCTGGAAGCTGCGGAGTAAGGTTAGTGTTTGCGGATAGAGTTCACCCCCTCTGCCCTGCCGGGCATCTCCCCTCAAGGGGGAGTTCGGCAAGAGGCGTGGACACCGCCCTGCGCTTGCGCCTGCTCCTGAGCAACGAACTTTTGAGATGCCCGCCGAGAGAGCCCCAGCCAATCTCCCCCTTGAGGGGGAGATGTCCGGCAGGACAGAGGGGGTATGCCCCTTGCCTGAAGCGCTTGACCCCTCCCGCCGCGTCCCCGACCTCATCTTCCGGAACGACCGCTTCTCGCAAGATCACCGCATCGTCGCCGAAGAAAGCGCCGTCGCTCTCTCCTATGGCGGCTCCACCGAAGCGGTGATGATGGCCACCCCCGCTGATCTCGAGGATTTCGCCATCGGCTTCTCGTTATCGGAAGGCTTTGTCACTGATATCGGCGAGATCGAATCGATCGCCATCGAGCCCGCCTCAGGCGGCGTCGACCTGCAGATCGCGCTCAGCGACGATCTGGACCTGACGCTCCGCGCCCGCCGCCGGGCCAAGGCCGGCCCTGTTGGTTGTGGGTTGTGCGGGGTGGAATCGATCGAGGAGGCGCTGAAGCCCGCCGCCGACGTCTCCACCGCCAGCCTCCGCCTCGCGCCCGCCGACATCGCTCGCGCCATGGCGGAACTGACGCCGCGCCAGCCGCTCAACGCAGAGACCCGCGCGGTCCACGCCGCGGCCTTCTACATTCCCGGTCAGGGCCTCGTCGCCGTGCGCGAAGATGTCGGGTCACAACGCGCTCGACAAGCTGATCGGCGCGCTGGCCCGAGCCGGCGTCGATGGCGCATCCGGCGCTGTGATCATGACCTCGCGGCTCTCGGTCGAGCTGGTTCAGAAGACGGCCAAGCTGGGCTCGGGAGCGCTTATCGGCATTTCCGCCCCCACCGCTCTGGCCATCGACATGGCCGCCCGCGCCAGCATGACGCTCGTGGCGCTGGCGCGCGGCGAGGATTTCGACATTTTCACCGGCCAAGACCGGATCATCACGGGAGACAAAGCCGATGCAGCCTGACAAGCTCGTGCGCATGGCCAACCAGATCGCCACTTTCTTTCTGTCGCAGCCCGAAGCCGAGCGCGCCCCCGGCGTCGCTGCGCATATCAACAAGTTCTGGGAACCGCGCATGCGCCGCGCCTTTCTCGACCATGTCGACGACGGCGGCGAGGGGCTGTTGCCGCTGGTCATCGAGGCGGCAAAACTGGTCAAGCGTCCGGAGCCGCTGAAGGCGGCGGGGTGATCAATCCCGCTGCGCTGTTGCCGACATAATCTGTCTCCACTCTGCACCAACGCTCGACATCCTCTGGGGCGTCGAACGGAGAGACTCGCGGCGCAATGTTCGCACTATGCGATGGCCTCAACGCCAATCACCTCAATCTCGAACGCACTGAAATGCCGCATATTTCGTGTGACGACGGTAAGTTGGTGATATTTCGCCGTTCCGGCGATCATCGCATCTGAAGCGCCAGGATTGAAACCATCGGTGATAGCCTTGGCTTCGAATTCTCCGGAAACCCTGGCCACGGCTGCATCGACCGGCAAGATGAAATCTCCGAGCTTCGTGACGAGCGATTGCAGCCATTGTTCGAGGCTGCGGGCCTTACGTACAGCGCCCTTGCCCTCCAATAGTCGAACGCCTTTTTCAATTTCGTGGATCGACACGGCTGAGATGAAGATCCGGCTCTCCCGCGCTTCCGCCCAGACAACAAAACCTTCCGGCACATTCACGCGCCCCGGAGCAAGCAGGGAGAGCACATCGGTATCGAACAGATAGCCGCTCAAAGATCGATCTCGCGGGAAGGCATTCTGTTCCGTGAGAAAATCTCGTCGTCGAGATCGATATCGACCGGAAAGCGCTTGAGGTGATCGACCAGACTCGGGCGGTCCGCATCCAGAGCGCGCCTCGCCGCCTCCGCCGCCTCCAGGCTGACCAAAACCGCGGCAGGTTTACCGTGCCGAGTGATGGTCACGAATACGCCGGACGCCGCCTCATCCACCAGTCCCGACAGAGCCGCCTTGGCTTCCTTCACACCGACACTGGCCATAGAACTATCTCCGCTGTGACCACAAGAGACCACAATATAGTCTTCTTGCGTGCAATTCACAACGCCCATGTCCACCACACTCCTGTCATGCTAGGAGGCGCTAAACCACGACCTTCCTCAAGTCCGAGACCACCTCCATGCCCGCCGCCCTCTATTCCGATCTCACCGCCGACCTCCGCTCACTCCTGACCGAACTCGCCCAGACGCCCGAGCGCTTCCAGAGTTGGGACGTCCATATTGAGCTGGCCGCCGCGGGCGGGTTGGTGGTGTTGCAGACCAAGCGGGCCAAGGGCGTGGTCGACAGTTTGTTCTGGGGCCGTCCGCCCAAGGCTGCGGAGAACCGCCAGCTGCCCGAGGCGGCTGCTCACGCCGCCATCGACCGCTTTCTCGGTCTCGGCGCGCATCTCGCCCTCGCCGACGCCTTGCCGGCCGGCGTGACGCTCGACGAGAATTTTCCGCACTGCGCAGTCCGGCTTGCCTATCGCAAGAAGGCCGCGGCGAAATCGCGCTCGCTGTCGATGATCTTCATCGGCTTCAATGTTGCGGACGATGCGCAAGCCTATGCGACGCAAGCGGGCGAGACCCTGCCTTTGGCCTCGGCCCGACCGCTGATGACCGACAGACTTCATGAGTGGCGATAGCCGCCAGCCGCAAGGCCCCCGCGCCAGCCTTGCGCCAGTTTTGCCCGCTATAGCGATAGAACAATATCATCTGTCGTCGCGGGGGTCGGGGCGTGAGCATCAATATCGGTATGAGCGGATCTTTGGAAATCATCGCCTTCAGAGTCAATGACCAATCCTTCTGCGTGAAGACCGGCTCGATCCGGGAAATTCGCGGCTGGGCCCCGGTCACGCCCATCCCGCATTCGCCTTACGAAGTGCTGGGCGTCATCAATCTGCGCGGCACGGTCATTCCGATCATCGATCTCGCCGTCAAACTCGGCATGCCCGGCACCGAAGCCTCCGAACGCAGCGCCATCATCGTCACCGACGTCAACAAAATGACCGTCGGCCTCTTGGTCGAAGGCGTTTCCGACATCCTCACCGTGCCGGCCGACAGCCTGCAGCCGATCCCGACCAGCGCCGGCCAGAGCACCGCTTTTGCAGACGGCATTCTGGCGCATCAGAACCAGATGATCTGTTTCCTCAATCTCGAAAACCTGTTCTCCAGCACGCTCGCCTATGAAGGCGGCGGGGGCAGTTGCCGCAGGCGGCAGGCGCCGGCGGCTGGGAAGAGTTCTGATCGGATAGCTTTGGCTTATGGAATACCGATCGCCGATCTCGCAAGAGGTCGGCGATTTTGCATTTTAGCAACCTCTCCTTCGTCACCCTCGGGCTTGTCCCGAGGGTCTAAGACATCGAACGAAATCAAGACGTTGCAGATGCTCGGGACAGGCCCGAGCATGACGACGGAGGGGGCTTTTACTCTTCCGTCACCGTCAGCCCGACCTGCTCGTCCAGGATCATCCGGGTTAGCGAGCCATCGGCGGGATAGAGCGGGATCAGGCAGGCCTGCAGCGCATGGTAAATGTCGCCATTGCCGGGGAAGATCTCATGCGCCGGCGTAAGCGTCTCGGTCAGTTCCTCATGCCAGCCGCCTCTCGCGTGATCGAGGTGGTTCATGGCGATCTTGTTCCAGATCAGCCGGTAGCAATCCTCATGCATGTCGGAGGGCACATGGCGGATGAGATAGGCGGCGGCGGCGGCGCCTTCGCACATTGGCCACCAGAGTTTCATGCGTTTGGCCGGCTGGCCCTCCCAATCCAGCGTGTAGAAGAAGCCGCCATGCTTGCCGTCCCAGCCGAGCGCCATGGCCTGGGCGAACAATGCCTGCGCCGCCTCGGGAATCCAGTCGAGCTTGCGGTCGCCGAGCGCATAGAGCTGCAGGATCAGCCGCGCCCATTCCAGAGCATGCCCCGGCGTCGTGCCGGAGGGCCGGAACATCTCGTTCCCCGGTAATCCTTGAGAAGCGTCCAGTTCTCGTCGAAATGTTCGCCGACCACGAAGCCCGCTTCCCGCGCCTTGCGGTTGATGATCAGATCGGCGATGCGCTCGGCCATCTTCAGATAGCCCTCGTCCTCGGTCGCCTCATAGGCGGCCATCAGCGCTTCGGTGAGATGCATGTTGGAGTTCTGGCCGCGATAGCCGGCAACCGGCGTCCAGTCGGCTGAAAATTCCTCCGCGATGGCGTGGCGTGGCTTTCTTCCCAGAATTTGGTTTCGAGAATGGTGGTGACATCCTCCAGCATCGGATCGGCGAGCGGATGGCCGACCAGCAGCGCCGAGGAGGCGGCGAGCAGCACGAAAGCGTGGCCATAGCCCTGCTTGGTGGCGTCGACGGGGCCGTTGTCGTCCACCGACCAGAAATAGCCGCCATGTTCCGCATCGCGATGCCGCTCCCAGATGAAGCGCATGCCGTGATCGATGAGATCGGCGCAGCCGGGGCGGCCCATCAGATGGCCGATCACCATGCAATGGACCATGCGGGCGGCGAGATGGACGGGGCGGACGGGATTGTCGGCGTTGAGCACCGCGCCGTCAGGGCCGAATTCGAAAAAGCCGCCGTTCGGATTGATCGAGCGGAACTGGAAATAATCGAACAGCTTGCCGGCTTCCGCCTTCAGCCAGTCGCGATGGGTGGGCAGATCGAGCCAGCTGGTCGCGCTCATGGTCGGGGTCTCCTCCCTAAATAGTCTTTTTGGTTTCAGCCGAGTTCGGCCAGTCGCGTTTCGGCGAGCTTCACCCAATAGGACACGCCATAGGGGATGATCTCGTCGTTGAAATCGTAGCGTGGATTGTGAAGCCCCGCGCTGTCGCCATTGCCGATGAAGATGAAATTGCCGGGCCGGGCGTTGAGCATATAGGAGAAATCCTCCCCGCCCATCATCGCCGAGCCCTCGCCGTCGACATTCGGCGCGCCGGCGATCTCGGTTGCGATGCGCACGGCGGCGTCGGTCTGTGCGCCGTGATTGACGGTGACCGGGTAGCCGGTATGCACCCGCACGTCGGCTTCCGCGCCGAGCGCGACCGCCACGCCCTTGACGATCTCCTTCAGCCGCGTCTGCGCCTGGCTGCGCTGCTCGGCGTTCAGCGTGCGGATCGTGCCGCCGAGATGGGCTTCGTCGGGGATGACGTTCATCGCCGTGCCGGCGTTGAATTTCGTGACCGTCACCACGGTGGATTCGAACGGATCGGTGACGCGCGAGACGATGGTCTGCAGCGCCGAGACGATCTGGGCGGCGATGACGATCGGATCGACGCCGCGATGCGGCAACGCCGCATGCGCGCCCTTGCCGCGCACGGTGATCAGGAATTCGTCGGTCGAGGCCATGATCGGCCCCTTGCGGGTGGCGAATTTGCCGATCTCCAGGCCCGGCAGATTGTGCATGCCATAGACTTCGGCGATGCCGAAACGCTCCATCATGCCGTCGCGCACCATGGCGTCGCCGCCGCCGCCGCCCTCTTCGGCCGGCTGGAAGATCACCGCCACGGAACCAGCGAAATTCCGCGTCTCGGCGAGATAGCGGGCCGCGCCGAGCAGCATGGCGGTGTGTCCGTCATGGCCGCAGGCATGCATCTTGCCGGGCGTTTTGGAGGCCCAGGGCTTGCCGCTGATCTCGGTCATCGGCAGCGCGTCCATGTCGGCGCGCAGGCCGACCACCGGACCATCTCCTTGGCGCCCTTGATCAGCCCGACCACCCCGGTGCGGCCCAGGCCCTCGACCACCTCGTCGACGCCGAAGTCGCGCAGTTTGGCGGCGGCGAAAGCGGCCGTCCGCACCACGTCGTAATTCAGTTCCGGATGTTCATGAATGTCGCGGCGCCAGGCGGCGATTTCCGCCTGCATTTCGCCGGCGCGGTTGAGGATGGGCATTCCAGGCGATCCTTTCTCGGAGCGTCGACGCGCGGGGAGGCGCGAAAATGACCGGAAGAATAAAATACTTCTGCCATCTCCTTGCCATATAGGCTAAATACCGCCCGGTAAAGAAAGTTCTATGATGGCGATCGACGAGGCGAAGACGCGATGATGGCGGATGTCCGGCAAGGCGTGAACAGACTGCTCGCAGTGACCTTGGGTTTGGGCCTTGCCCTGGGCGGAACGCTGGCCGAAGCCGGTCCGCATATCCTGGTCGACATGAAGAGCGGCAAGGTGATCGAACACGAAGACGCCTTCCGGAAATGGTATCCCGCCTCGCTGACCAAGCTGATGACGGCCTATGTCGCTTTCCGCCAGATCGAGGCCGGCCGGGCCTCGCTGTCGACGCCGGTGGTGATGAGCAAGCTGTCGGCCGCCCAGCCCGCCTCGAAAATGTATCTCAAGGCCGGCGATTCCATGACGCTCGACGACGCGCTCAAGCTGCTGCTGGTCAAATCGGCCAATGATATCGCCTTCGCCATCGCCGAAAATCTCGGCGGCTCGGTGGAGAATTACGTCGGCATGATGAATGCCGAGGCCGCCAATCTCGGCATGACCTCGTCGCATTTCATCAATCCCAACGGCATGCCGGGCAAGGGCCAATACACCACCGCCCGCGATCTGGCGATCCTGACGTTGACGCTGCGCCACCGCTATCCGCAATATGCCGGCTATTTCGGCATCGAGGGCCTGCAGGTCGGCAAGAAGCAAATCCCCAATTACAACAAGCTGATCGGCCGCTTCGACGGCGCCGACGGCATGAAGACCGGCTTCATCTGCGCCTCTGGCTTCAACCAGGTCTCGACCGCCACCCGCGACGGCCGGCAGGTGCTCTCGGTCGTGCTCGGCTCCGACAGTCTGGTGGCGCGCGCCGAATTGTCGGCCTCGCTGCTCGAAAAGGGCCTGTCGATCAATTCCGACGGCGGCATGCCGCGCATCGACCGGCTGCCGGCCTACGGCGCGGGTCGCGAGGCGGTCAGCGACATTTCCGACGACATCTGCCCCAAGAAAGGCAAGAAGAAGGTGCGTTCGGAAGGCCATGACGATGTCAGCATGAAGGTCAAGTCGCCCTATCTGAAGCCGATCGGCCGGCCGCTGGTGCTGTCGCTCGTCACCATCACGCCAGCGGGCAAGCCGGCCACGAGCGCGGCCGGCGATGATGTCATCGCCAATATCCCGATCCCCGAGCCGAGGCCGATCAACTGATGGCCGCGCCTGCCGATCGCATCCCGGTCTCGATCCTGACCGGCTTTCTCGGCGCGGGCAAATCCACGCTGCTCAACCGGCTGCTGAAGCAACCCGAGATGGCCGACGCCGCCGTGATCATCAACGAATTCGGCGAAGTCGGCATCGATCATCTGCTGGTCGAAGCCTCCGATTCGGTCGTCGAATTGTCGAATGGCTGCCTGTGCTGCACGGTGCGCGGCGAGTTGACGGACACGCTCATGAACTTCCATGAAGCGATTGTGAGCGGCCGCATGAAACCGCTCTCGCGCGTGGTGATCGAAACCACCGGGCTCGCCGATCCCGCCCCGGTCATCCAGTCGATCATCGGCCATCCCGATCTCGCCCGCGTCTTTTCGCTCGACGGCGTCATCACCGTGGCGGATGCGGTCAACGGCGTCTCGACGCTGGAGCGGCATGAGGAAGCGCGCCGCCAGGCGGCGCTCGCCGATCGGCTGATCCTGTCCAAGAAATCGCTGGCCTCGGACGAGGCCGCCGCCGCACTGATCGCGCGGCTGCGCGGGCTCAATCCGCGCGCCGAACTGATCGACGGCGATTCCGCCCGCGCCAGCGCCTACGACACCTTCTCCGCCGGCCTGTTCGATCCGCGCACCCGCACCGCCGACGCCGCCCGCTGGCTGGCCGACGCCGCTCAGGACGATGATGATCATGTCTGCGACGATCATTGCGGCCATGATCATCACCGGCATCTCCGTCATCATAATGACGACCACCCTCACCACGGCGAGCACGACCATCATCACGGCGCTCACCACCATCACGATCAGGCGATCCGATCCTTTTCGATCACCCATGACCGGCCGATCGATCCTGCCGCCATCGGCATGTTCGTCGATCTGCTGCGTTCTGCGCATGCGGAAAGGCTGTTGCGGATGAAGGCCATCGTGCAGCTGAGCGACGATCCCGACCGTCCCTTGGTGCTGCATGGCGTGCAATCGGTGTTTCATCAGCCGGAGCGGCTGGCGTCCTGGCCCGGCGGGGACAGGCGCACCCGCATGGTGCTGATCACCCAGGATCTCGACGAAGACTTCGTCCGCTCGCTGTTCGACGCCTTCACCGGCCGCCCCCGGATCGATCGGCCGGATCGGCAGGCGCTGGAGGACAATCCGCTCGCCATTCCCGGTCTGCGGCTCTAGGCGCCCGAGCGCGGATCAACCGAACAGATAGAGCGTGGCTTCCGCCGCGCCATAGACCAGCGCCGCGGTGGCGCCCAGCGCCACCAGCGTCATCGCCAGCCCGCCGATCACCGCCAGTCCATCGCGCTGGATCAGCGCCGTGGAGATCACCATCAGCGCCAGCACCGGCAGGAAATTGCCGAAGGGAATGGGCAGCGCCACCGCCACCGCCAGCAGGAACACCGGCAGGCCCAGCATCCGCTGCACGCCGAGCCCCGTCAGGCCCTTCATCCGGTCGCGCTTCAGGAAGCGTTCGACCCGCGCCATGATCGGCGCGGTATAGCGGAAGGTCACGTCCAGCACGCGGGCTGAAATGCGCCGCCGGCCGAGAAAGCCCGGCAGCCAGATATGCCGCGCGCCCGCCATGATCTGCAGCGACACCAGCGCCAGCACCGTGCCGAACACCACGCCGAACGGGCCGGGGATCGGGCAGAGCGGCGGCAGCGACAGGATGAGGATGGTGAAGGCGATGCTGGTGCGGCCCATGGCCCCCACCACCTCGTCGAGGCTCAGGCTGCCATCGGGTGTCGCCGCGGCGCGCGCCACCAGACGTTCGAGCGTCTCGGTGGCCACGCCGCGGCGGGGCGGTTGCTGTTGTGTCGTATCGTCCATTCCGTCGCCTGTCAGTCGGTGCACCAGGTCTCGCGAAGCGCCTGCTTGTGACAAGTCCTGAGGGCGCTTTCGAGTTCCCTTTCGTCGATCGCGACGCCGCGTTCGGCGAAATCCGCCTTCAGTTGGCGCAGCACATCGGCGTCGCCGGGCTCTTCGTGATCCACGGCATGCAGCATCTCGGCATAGGCCGCGATTTCCCATCCCGACAGTGACAATCTGTCAGCCGCCCAATGGGCGATCAGCGCGTTGCGGCGCGCGCGGATATTGTCGTTGTCTACGTCATCAGCGGGTTCGCGACGAAGCGCGGCGGTATGAGGGGGCATCATTGTCTCCAGGGAATGCATGTCGATCTCCATGAAAGCGGGCGTCAGGCTTCACCCGCCTCTTCGCCGGATTCGCCCTTCATCAGCGAAAGCGCGGTCTGGCAGGAGGCGGGCCCGTCGGCGAGCAGGGATTCGGGCGAAGTCAGGCCGGTGGCGACGCTGAAGGCGGTGGTGGCGGCCCACCAGTAGTCGCCGGAGGCCTTCTGGATCAGTTGCGGGCCGATGGCGCCGGCGCAATCGCGGACGATCGCCGCAGTCTCGGGCGCGGATTTCAACCCGGCGATCTTGCCGTCGAGCTCCGCTGTCAGCGGATCGATGACGAAGAAGGCGATCAGTGCGGCGATGAAGTCGGACATTCAGTTTTTCCTTTCGGGCCTCTCCGGCGCGGCCTTGGGGCTCTGCGTCGCGGATGGAGGTGGGGGATGAGTTTGAGGCGCATTCCGCGCGCAGGCCTGCTCTGGCCCGCGGCCGGTCAGAGCCGCGCGGCGCTGGCCGGCTGGCGATAGATAGTCGCGGGAAACCGTCCCGACGCCTGACGCGGCTCGGAGCCATCCAGCCCAGGGCGGGCGGGCAGGGGATTGCGAGCGCCTGTGGTCAGGGGCGCGCGGACATGCGTCGTCATGGGGAAAATGGTCATGGCCCAGATCCTCTCGCCGGCAATCGCTGTCGGTAAGGTCCGACATCGTAAAAGCGCCGGCGGCTTCTACCAGAGGGGCCCGGACCAGGGTCGAGCCTAATCTGGGGAGTGATTCCGGCCTTTTCTAGACGGGAATGCGGAAAATTTTCGGATTTTGGGGGAGGACTGGTATTGGCGCGGTTGGCGCCCCGATCGCCCTTCTCCCCGCTAATCGCGGGGAGAAAGTGGCGGCAGCCGGATGAGGGCCCGTGCAGGCGGTCAACCGTATACAGACTAAAACCCTCTCCTCCGTCATGCTTGGGCTTGTCCCAAGCATCTACAACGGCATGATTTTGTTCACTGTCTTGGATCCTCGGGACAAGCCCGAGGATGACGACGGAGCGGAGGAAAACCCCTCCCCAACCCCTCCCCACAAGGGGAGGGGCTCGCGCCGCCTCACCCGCCGAGCCAAATCGGCCTCTCGTCCGCAGCGTGACCTGTGGCGCGCCGGCGGCAGCCCCGAGTTAAGCCCCTCCCCTGTGGGAGGGGTGGGGGAGGGCCTTCCTCAAAAAATCACCCTCCCGAAAATATTTTCATCCCCCACCATCCCACGCCCCTTATCCTCGTCTCGTCCCATCATCGGCTACACCGCGAGGCGTCGCGGCGAGATGGGGCCGGCGCTGGGGAAAGGGGGACGACGTGAACTCTCTTTCTCCGGGGCTTCGAGAAACGACGACCCCCGAAGACTGGGGACCTGGGCGTGAAAGCGTCCCCCAGAGTGGCGTCTCGCTAGGGACGTCATAGTAGGCCCGCTTCAGAGGCGGATTACCCGCAGGCTCGACCTGCGGCGACGAGCGTCAAGTTCGAGGCACAAACCGCCGAATGCGGGGCGCGATGAGCGTCATATTAAACTCACTTAACGAGGCGTTCTTCGCGCCCCGGCCGAGCCCTCATGGGCGAAGCGAGACAATGACGGACAACTCCGGGCGGGATGACGCGGCGGAGCGATTTGGCGCGCGGAACAGCCGCCTTTGCAAAGGATTGCGGATCATGCCTGATCATGACGATGAGCATATGGAAGACTTTCTGCTGGCGGTGGACCGTAGGATGACCGCACGCCATTGCCGTTTTTTCCAAAAGCCGTGTCGTAGCCGCTACTGCCGGCGCGCCCAGTCATGCCAGAGCATCCAGAGTCCGGGCGCTCGATTGACCTGTCATTCCGACAGTCAGTTCGCCTCGAACCTCAACCGTGTCAGGCTCATCATTCTCGATATTTTTCGAGCGCGTCATCAGATCATTCGCCGGCCCGACCTCTGGGAGGAATTTGCGGAATACAGGGGTATTGTGCTGGCCATGACGACTCTCCATCCGCGGAGCCCGCAATACCGGCGCTTCGAGGCCTGGCGCTCGAATTTTGAAAGCCTGGAAGCGCGCCGTGCGGCCGGCGAATTCGACAAGCCCATCGACACGCAGGCGATCCTCGCCGAGGCCAGGGCGGAACTCGCCGAAACCGAGAGAATGTTGAAGAAATACAATATCGACTGATCGCCGGGCCGCGCCTTCTTGACGAAGCGCAAGCCTCGCAAAACAAACAGCAAACATGGTCTTTTCCGCCCTCTTTATTTTGATCGGGGTCATTCCCATATGCGGCTCAAGAAGCGAAAGACTTCCCGGGCTCGCCACGTATGGGGGCTCGATCCTGACAGACGCCGCGCGCCTCAAGGGCGCGGCGGGAAACGGAGACGATCATGGACTTGCAGAAATATTCCGAACGCGTGCGCGGCTTTCTCCAGAATGCGCAGACCTTTGCGCTGGGTGAAGGCAATCCGCAATTCACCGCCGAACATGTGCTGAAGGCGCTGCTCGACGACGACCAGGGCATGGCGGCCTCGCTGATCACGCGGGCCGGCGGCGATCCGAAGATCGCTAAGCTCGCCAATGACGAGGCGCTGCGCAAGCTGCCGAAGACTTCCGGCGGCAATGGCCAGATCTCGCTGTCGCAGCCGCTCGCCCGGGTGTTCAACACGGTGGAAGATGTCGCCAAGAAAGCCGGCGACAGTTTCGTCACCGTCGAACGCCTGCTGGTGGCGCTTGCGGTTGAAACCTCCGCCTCGACCGCCGACACGCTGAAGAAGTCCGGCGCCACCGCGCAGGCGCTCAATCAGGTGATCAACGACATCCGCAAGGGCCGCACCGCCGATTCGGCCAATGCCGAACAGGGCTTCGATTCGCTGAAGAGATACGCCCGCGACCTCACCGCCGAGGCCCGCGAGGGCAAGCTCGACCCGGTGATCGGCCGCGACGACGAAATCCGCCGCACGATCCAGGTCCTGTCGCGCCGCACCAAGAACAATCCGGTGCTGATCGGCGAGCCGGGCGTCGGCAAGACCGCCATCGCCGAGGGGCTTGCGCTGCGCATCGTCAATGGCGACGTCCCGGAAAGCCTCAAAGAGAAGAAGCTCATGGCGCTCGACATGGGCTCGCTGATCGCCGGCGCGAAATTCCGCGGCGAATTCGAAGAGCGGCTGAAAGCCGTGCTCAACGAAGTGCAGTCTGAGAACGGCGAGATCATCCTGTTCATCGACGAGATGCACACGCTGGTCGGCGCCGGCAAGGCGGATGGCGCGATGGACGCCTCCAATCTCTTGAAGCCCGCTTTGGCGCGCGGCGAGTTGCATTGCGTCGGCGCGACCACGCTCAACGAATATCGCAAGCATGTCGAGAAGGACGCCGCACTCGCCCGTCGCTTCCAGCCCGTTTTCGTCGAGGAGCCCAAGGTCGAGGATACGATCTCGATCCTGCGCGGTCTCAAGGAAAAATACGAGCAGCATCACAAGGTGCGGATCTCCGATTCGGCGCTGGTGGCTGCGGCGACCCTGTCCAACCGCTACATCACCGACCGTTTCCTGCCCGACAAGGCCATCGACCTGATGGACGAAGCCGCCTCGCGTCTGCGGATGCAGGTGGATTCCAAACCCGAAGAGCTCGATGAACTCGATCGACGCATCATGCAGCTGAAGATCGAGCGCGAAGCGCTCAAGAAGGAAACCGACCAGGCCTCGCATGACCGGCTGGAAAAGCTGGAAGCGGATCTGACCGGTCTCGAGGAACAGGCCGATGCGCTGACCGCCCGCTGGCAGTCGGAAAAGCAGAAGCTCGGCCTCGCCGCCGATCTCAAGAAGGCGCTCGACGACGCGCGCAACGAACTCGCCATCGCCCAGCGCAAGGGCGAGTATCAGCGCGCCGGCGAGCTGGCCTATGGCACGATTCCCGCGCTCGAAAAGCAGTTGGTCGACGCCGAAAATCGCGAAGGCCAGGCAGCGGCCATGGTGCAGGAGGTGGTCACCCCCGACCATATCGCCCATATCGTCTCGCGCTGGACCGGCATTCCGGTCGACAAGATGTTGGAGGGCGAACGCGACAAGCTGCTCCGGATGGAAGACATGCTCGGCGCCACGGTCGTCGGCCAGGGCGACGCGGTGCAGGCCGTCTCGCGCGCCGTCCGCCGCGCCCGCGCCGGCCTGCAGGATCCGAACCGGCCGATCGGCTCGTTCATCTTCCTCGGCCCGACCGGGGTGGGCAAGACCGAACTGACCAAGTCGCTGGCCCGCTTCCTGTTCGACGACGAGACCGCGATCACGCGCATGGACATGTCGGAATATATGGAGAAGCACTCCGTCTCGCGTCTGATCGGCGCGCCTCCGGGCTATGTCGGTTACGAGGAAGGCGGCGCGCTGACCGAAGCCGTGCGGCGCCGGCCCTATCAGGTCGTGCTGTTCGACGAGATCGAAAAGGCCCATCCCGACGTCTTCAACGTCCTGCTGCAGGTGCTCGACGACGGCCGCCTGACCGATGGTCAGGGCCGCACCGTCGACTTCAAGAACACGATCATCATCATGACCTCCAATCTGGGCGCGGAATTCCTCACCCAGCTCGGCGAGAATGACGAGGTCGACAGCGTGCGCGAGATGGTCATGAATGTGGTCAAGGCTTCGTTCCGGCCGGAATTCCTCAACCGCGTCGACGAGATCATCCTGTTCCATCGCCTGCATCGCAAGGAGATGGGCGCGATCGTCGAGATCCAGCTCACCCGCCTCGCCAAGCTCTTGGCCGACCGCAAGATCGTGCTGGAACTCGGGCAGGACGCCCGCGCCTGGCTGGCCGACAAGGGCTACGACCCGGTCTACGGCGCGCGTCCGCTGAAGCGGGCGATCCAGCGCTATGTGCAGGATCCGCTGTCGGAGCGGCTGCTGTCGGGCGAATTCGCCGATGGATCCAAGATCCATGTCGCGGC
>NZ_JACFXW010000001.1:2830000-4293223 GCF_014158035.1 Rhizobium sp. G21
CAAGACCATCGATCTGAACCGCTTTCGCGGTTCAGATGATCATCGACAATGAGAACGATCAAGTGAAATAAGGGCAATTGGTGGATGCCTAGGCATGCACAGGCGAAGAAGGACGTGATACGCTGCGATAAGCCGTGGGGAGCTGCGAATAGGCTTTGATCCATGGATCTCCGAATGGGGGAACCCACCTCTGATGCTTGGTAATCTGGCCCGTCTTCGGACGGTCTTGGTTCCAAGCATTGAGAAGAGGTATCTGCACCTGAAAAGATAGGGTGTAAGAAGCGAACGCAGGGAACTGAAACATCTAAGTACCTGCAGGAAAGGACATCAACCGAGACTCCGTCAGTAGCGGCGAGCGAACGCGGACCAGGCCAGTGGCATCGAGGAATAAAGTCGAACAGGATGGAAAGCCTGGCAAGAATGGGTGATAGCCCCGTAGACGTAGAACACTCGATGTCCTTGAGTAGGGCGGGGCACGTGAAACCCTGTCTGAACATGGGGAGACCACTCTCCAAGCCTAAGTACTCGTGCATGACCGATAGCGAACCAGTACCGTGAGGGAAAGGTGAAAAGCACCCCGACGAGGGGAGTGAAATAGAACCTGAAACCGGTTGCCTACAAACAGTGGAAGGCCGCAAGGCTGACTGCGTACCTTTTGTATAATGGGTCAACGACTTAGTGTAACTAGCAAGCTTAAGCCGGTAGGTGTAGGCGCAGCGAAAGCGAGTCTGAACAGGGCGTTCAGTTAGTTGCATTAGACCCGAAACCAGGTGATCTAGCCATGAGCAGGTTGAAGGTTGGGTAACACCAACTGGAGGACCGAACCCGCATCTGTTGCAATAGATTGGGATGACTTGTGGCTAGGGGTGAAAGGCCAATCAAACCTGGAGATAGCTGGTTCTCCGCGAAATCTATTTAGGTAGAGCGTCGATCGAATACCCCGGGGGTAGAGCACTGGATGGGCTATGGGGACTCACCGTCTTACTGATCCTAACCAAACTCCGAATACCCGGAGTACTAATCGGCAGACACACGGCGGGTGCTAACGTCCGTCGTGAAAAGGGCAACAACCCTAACCTCCAGCTAAGGTCCCCAAGTCATGGCTAAGTGGGAAAGGATGTGAGGATCCCAAAACAACCAGGATGTTGGCTTAGAAGCAGCCATCATTTAAAGAAAGCGTAACAGCTCACTGGTCTAGTCAAGGGTCTTTGCGCCGAAAATGTAACGGGGCTCAAGCCATGCACCGAAGCTGAGGCTTAGACATTCTTACGAATATCTAGGGGTAGCGGAGCGTTCCGTAAGCCTGTGAAGGGAGACCCGTGAGGGCTCCTGGAGGTATCGGAAGTGCGAATGTTGACATGAGTAACGATAAAGGGAGTGAGAGACTCCCTCGCCGAAAGACCAAGGGTTCCTGCTTAAAGTTAATCTGAGCAGGGTTAGCCGGCCCCTAAGACGAGGCGGAAACGCGTAGTCGATGGGAACCACGTTAATAATCGTGGGCCTGGCGGTAGTGACGGATCGCGTAACTTGTACAGTCTTACTGGATTGATTGTGCAGGGAAGCGGTTCCAGGAAATAGCTCCGCCATTATAGACCGTACCCGAAACCGACACAGGTGGTCAGGTAGAGCATACCAAGGCGCTTGAGAGAACTGCGTTGAAGGAACTCGGCAAATTGCACGCGTAACTTCGGAAGAAGCGTGACCCCTTTATACGCAAGTATTGAGGGGTGGCACAGACCAGGGGTAGCGACTGTTTATCAAAAACACAGGGCTCTGCGAAGTCGCAAGACGACGTATAGGGTCTGACGCCTGCCCGGTGCTGGAAGGTTAAGAGGAGAGGTGCAAGCTTTGAATCGAAGCCCCAGTAAACGGCGGCCGTAACTATAACGGTCCTAAGGTAGCGAAATTCCTTGTCGGGTAAGTTCCGACCTGCACGAATGGCGTAACGACTTCCCCGCTGTCTCCAACGCAGACTCAGTGAAATTGAATTCCCCGTGAAGATGCGGGGTTCCTGCGGTCAGACGGAAAGACCCCGTGCACCTTTACTATAGCTTTACACTGGCATTCGCCAAGGCATGTGTAGGATAGGTGGTAGGCTTTGAAGCAGGGACGCCAGTCTTTGTGGAGCCATCCTTGAAATACCACCCTTATCTTCGTGGATGTCTAACCGCGATCCGTCATCCGGGTCCGGGACAGTGTATGGTGGGTAGTTTGACTGGGGCGGTCGCCTCCGAAAGAGTAACGGAGGCGCGCGATGGTGGGCTCAGACCGGTCGGAAATCGGTCGTCGAGTGCAATGGCATAAGCCCGCCTGACTGCGAGACTGACAAGTCGAGCAGAGACGAAAGTCGGTCATAGTGATCCGGTGGTCCCGCGTGGAAGGGCCATCGCTCAACGGATAAAAGGTACGCCGGGGATAACAGGCTGATGACCCCCAAGAGTCCATATCGACGGGGTTGTTTGGCACCTCGATGTCGACTCATCGCATCCTGGGGCTGGAGCAGGTCCCAAGGGTATGGCTGTTCGCCATTTAAAGCGGTACGTGAGTTGGGTTCAGAACGTCGTGAGACAGTTCGGTCCCTATCTGCCGTGGGTGTAGGAATATTGACAGGATCTGTCCCTAGTACGAGAGGACCGGGATGGACGTATCTCTGGTGGATCTGTTGTCGCGCCAGCGGCATAGCAGAGTAGCTATATACGGAAGGGATAACCGCTGAAGGCATCTAAGCGGGAAACCCACCTGAAAACGAGTGTTCCCTGAGAGCCGTGGAAGACGACCACGTCGATAGGACGGGTGTGGAAGCAAGGCAACTTGTGAAGCTTACCGTTACTAATAGCTCGATAGACTTGATCGTTCCCATTGCCTATGATCATCTTCATGAGCTCAGCTCATGAACATCTTTGTCCTCACGCTGACGCAGTCTGACGACTGCTACGCTGCGGACGGCGCGCCTGAAAAGTCAGGCGGCAGGCCCAAAGCCTGCAAAACGCCCAAACATTCGATCGAACCAGCAAATACGGACATGCTACTCGCTGATCCCTATTCGCTATTCGCAAAGAACCAGCTTCTCTGTTTGCCTTTCGCCGACCTGGTGGTCATGGCGGGGCGGCCGCACCCGTTCCCATTCCGAACACGGCCGTGAAACGCCCCTGCGCCAATGGTACTTTGTCTCAAGACACGGGAGAGTAGGTCGCCGCCAGGTCTGCAAAATGCAAACATCTCATAACTCTTCACAACACGCAGGCGCTTCCGGTATTTTTGCATAGCCAAAAACCTGTCGCGGTTCAGCCTTCCGGATTAAGCGATATTTTGCCTACGGCGAAAGTCGGTCGGTATTTTGCCTCCCGGCAAAAACCTGGTAACGCGGGGTGGAGCAGCCCGGTAGCTCGTCAGGCTCATAACCTGAAGGCCGCAGGTTCAAATCCTGCCCCCGCAACCAAAATCACAGAACCACCAACCAAGCCCCAAGGCAATCGCCGAGGGGCTTTCTGCGTTTCTGGGTGCCCTCGATGGACCGAGCGGGCGCCCTGTCGACGATGCGGCTCGCCCAACATGGTCCGCAACGGGCCGACATCTCAGCTCGCGCCTTTGATCGCCACGCCAAAGACGGAGACGCCGTCGGTGGACAAAAGCGGCTCGACGCCGGGCTGGACGGCCGCTGCGCCCGCCGGCCCGACCCGGTAAACAGATCGTTTCTTTCCGACCGCCAGCGTTGCGGTCGTTCAATCGGGGAGGGGGATATAGTCGCTGCGATCATCGGCAGGCAGGTCGAAGCGGCCCTTGCCCCAGTTCGCGGCGCGCCATTCCGCCTTGGCGACCTCGATGCGTTCCTGCGACGAGGCGACGAAATTCCACCAGATGTAGCGCGGCCCGTTGAACGTCGCGCCGCCGAGGATCATCAGGCGCGCGCCGCGCTCCCCGGCGGCCACCGTGATGCGGTCGCCCGGTCGAAACACCATCATCTGCGACGCCTCGAAGTCCTGTCCGGCCACCGTGATCGAGCCCTCGACGATGTAGACGCCGCGGTCCTCGTGATTGTCGGGCATCGGCAGCCGGCTTCCCGGCCGCAGCGTCACGTCGGCGTAGAAGGTCTCCGAAAACATCGCCGCGGGCGCCGCTTCGCCATAGAGCTCGCCGAGAATGACGCGGACAGAAGCGCCCCGGTCCTCGATCACCGGCAGCGTCTCCTTGCCGCGATGCTCGAAACTGGGCGCCACGTCCTCATGGCTTTCGGGCAAGGCCAGCCAGGTCTGAATGCCGAACAGGCTGTTGGGCCCGGTGCGCGCCGTGGCCGACGTGCGCTCCGAATGCGTCACGCCCCTGCCTGCCACCATCCAGTTCAGTGCGCCGGGCCGGATGATCTGATCGGCGCCGGTGCTGTCGCGGTGATGGAAGTCGCCCCGGAAGAGATAGGTCACCGTGCCGAGTCCGATATGCGGATGCGGCCGGACGTCGACGCCCTGGCCGGTCAGCAGCTCGGCCGGCCCGGCCTGATCGAAGAAGATGAAGGGCCCGACCATCTGCCGCTTGGGCGCGGGCAAGGCGCGCCGCACCTGGAAATCGCCGAGGTCTCGCGATCGCGGAACGATCAGGGTTTCGATCGCGTCGATCCCGACCCCATCGGGACAACCCGGTTCGATTGATGGATTCCAACTCATATGCATCATCCTTCGTGTTTTGGTCGTCTCTGGGGGCCGAGCGAGCATGTTCGCCCGAGAGGCGCGCCCGGCCGGCCTTCGCCATTTCGAGCGGGCTGCGGCGCGTGGACGTCTCGCTGTCGCCGGGTCAGGCCGACCCTCCCAATCTCCATCGGCGCGCCGGCGCACGTGATTTCGGGTGAAACGTGATCTCACCCTCCCCAAAGAGCCTTTCGAACTCAAGGCTCAAAGCGGCGGAGACGACAATCGGGAGCAAGAACGGCGCCGGCGCCGCAATCCCGGCGCCGCAGGCGACGTGCGCATTGGCTAGTTTACGGCAGCCAACTCGCATTTCTCTCGACATTCAGGAGTAGTCAGATGAATTTTCGCAACGGCCTGGGCTCCCTTCTTCGCCCTGAGGATTCGGTGCTCGTCATGATCGACCACCAGCCCTATCAGCTCGCCAATCTGAACAGCCACGATCCGCATATGGTGGTCAACAATTCGGCCGGCCTGGTAAAGGCTGCGAGGGTCTTCGACGTGCCCACCATCCTGACCAGCGTGGTCGTGGATCGCGGCGGCCGCATCTTTCCGCAGGTCACCGAGGTGTTTCCCGACCAGCAGGTCATCGACCGCACGTTCATCAACACATGGGAAGACCCGAAGGTGGTGGACGTGGTCAAGGCGACGGGTCGCAAGCAACTGGTCCTGGCCGGCCTTTGGACCGAAGTATGCGTCGCGATGCCGGCGATCCAGGCTGCAGGCGAAGGCTGGGACGTGACGGTGGTCACCGATGCCTGCGGAGGCGTATCGACGGAAGCGCACGACGTCGCCATCAAGCGGATGATCGCGGCCGGCGTGAACATGATCACCTGGATGGCGCTGGCGGCGGAATGGCAGCGCGACTGGGCGCGGGCGGAGACCGCCGGCGCGATCAATGAGGTCATGATCCAGCATGCCGCCGGCAGCGGCATCGCCTTCCTGTGGGAGCAGCAGTTGCTCAACACGCCGGCGCCGAGCTCTGCGGGCTGATTGGAGTAGTCACGGCGCGGCGAACTTCGGGGCATTCTCGCCGTGGGGATCGCCGCGCCATCCATCGCGCGGCTCGGAGCGGCCGCAAGGGAGGCGCGGTTTGCATATCGACGAACTCATGCAGGACAATCTCGATCTGGTGTTCGGCGAGCGTGACGCCACCCGGCGCCTCGCGGCGATCCGGCGGATCTATGACGCGGACGCCGAGCTCCATGAGCCTCACCGCTCGGCGCGGGGACATCAAGCCATTTGCGACGCTGTGGGCGATCTTCTGGCGCATCTGCCAGCCGACTTCGGGTTCACGGCGATAAGGCCGGCATCCGGCCACAACGGCTTGGGACGGCTGCAATGGCGGGCCGGTCCGCCCGGCGGTCCGCCTGCCGCGACAGGCGTCGACGTCGCGCATGTCGAAGGCGGCCTCATCAGAGCGCTGCATGTTTTCCTGGACCAGGACGACATCTGAACCTGCGACTTGCGGCGGCCGCGCCGCCGGCCGGACCCGGTCGCCAAGAAGGACCTGAAAATGACGGATCATGGTTTTCCCACTGGATTGGAGATGGATGTCTCCTATCCTAATTTTCGAGTGAGCCTGACGCTGCTGTCGATCTCGCAACTCCGGTTCGAGATCAAGGAGGGACCGTTCGCCCGAACCGAGACCGTCGACATCGAGGTCGCGCCGATCGGCAACGGTGTCTTCGCGGTCAGCTGGCGGGAAGAGAGCGGCGCCACGGTCGCCAATATACAGGACTACGATCGCGGCCTGGTCTTTTCGTTCGCGACGCTGCCGGACGGTCGATTTCTGCGCATGACCGGCGCAATGACGATCACCCGCCCCGCCGCACGTCCCGCCGACAACCTCCCGCAGCGCAACAAGGCGCTGGTTCTCGACGCGATGACCTCGCTGTTCCAGCGCCGCGACGCCGCGGCCGTGGAGCGGCTCTACGCCGTGGATTACATCCAGCATAATCCCGCCATTGCGCAGGGTCGGGACGCTTTGCGGGCGATCGTGGCTCAACTGCCCGAACATGTCCATTACGAGCCCGGCCTGATCCTGGCGGAAGACGACCTCGTGGCGATCCACGGCCGCATCCGCGGTTGGGCCGAGGAACCGCTGATCGCAATCGACGTCTTCCGGGTCGAGGACGGCAAACTGGCCGAACATTGGGACGTGCTCCAAACCGAAACGGCGGCCGCGGCGGCCGAGGGACGCGTTCCTATGTTCGATCCCGGAGAGGCGATGCGGGACGCGCGGCGCGGGCGGACCTGACGCCTTGCATCGATGAGACGTGGAGATCACGCGAGAGACAGCGGATCGGGAAGAGGACGCTGCGCTTCAACGCGCTCTTCGCGTCGACAAAATTCCGGTCCGGACCGAACCGGGGCCGTCCTTCCCGGGCGCTGAGCCGAAGCCGGGCGGGCCGGCGTTCGCTCGCAGAAAACAGGCGCCGTTCGGTCACGTCGCCCGGGGTCGCTGGCCAATCAACAGGTCTTGATGGCGGCGACCAAGGCGAACTCCAGATGTTCGAGTTCCTTCATGGTGAAGTTTTTCCCGAGGACGATCAGACGTGAGTAAAGCGGAGCGAAGAGGAGATCGAGCGCCAGCTCTTTGTCGAGGTCGGCGGGCAATTCTCTCCGCGTGATCGCGCGATCCAGCAGTCTATGCCCGAACTGTCGCCGCGCCTGAGCGATGCCGTCGAGCATCGCCGACAGTTCGTTCGAGCGAAGCCGTTCGGCGACCAGATCGGGAATGATGCGGCGAACCAAAGGATGTCGCAGGACCGTGCGCGTCGCACGAAGATATTCCCTGATATCGGCCTGCAGCGAACCGCGGTCGGCGGCGCCCAACCGCATGACCTCGACGCTCCGGATCGCCTCGCAAGCGAATTCCAGCTTCGAACGCCAACGCCGGTAGATCGCAGCCTTTCCCGCGCCGGCTCTCGCCGCCACCCGCTCCAGGCTGACGGCGGCAAAGCCCGTCATCGCCCATTCCTCGAACAAGGCGCGAAACAAAGCTGTCGTCAGCTCCGGCCGGATGAGCGCCGCCCCGCTCGGCTTCCGCCTCAGCGTAAGGTCGATACTCTTGCGTTCCATCCAAAAATCCTCCACTCTGGACGGAACGGTAGCGTCTTGCGCCGCCTGGGAGAAGAGATCGAGGCAAACCAATCGCGATTTCTGGTCGTTTGTGGAGCGCAGCGACGGCGCGCGCAACAAAGCCGTCTGAAGCCTCGGAACCCGAACACGTCTCGTTTGGCAGAGTGCGCCGGCCGTCA
Source organism: Rhizobium sp. G21 (assembly GCF_014158035.1). GTDB lineage: Bacteria > Pseudomonadota > Alphaproteobacteria > Rhizobiales > Rhizobiaceae > Rhizobium_E. Next base: position 2,837,940 of record NZ_JACFXW010000001.1, read on the forward strand.
TCGCGGCGCGACAGGGACCGCAGGATCGGTCCGAAGATCTGCGCAAAGGATAGGAGACCCGACATGCCCGGAACCGCTGATCGTTCCTTTGCTCGAGGGCGCAACAATGGTCACCTGCGGCGCTATGTTCAAAGCGTGAAATCTGCAGGCTGCCTGATTTACCTGTCGGAGGCGTCTCAGCCGGCCGCAGATATGTCCGACCCTGCGGTCGCCGATCTCGCGCCGCATGAAGACCTGCGTGGCGGCCGCCGCGTGAGCAGAGACACGGGCGGCGGATGGACTGATATGAGACGCGAAACGGGCAACGTCTACTCCGCTCCGGCTATGGTCGCGCGGATCGCGCCGGAGGTGTGGCGTTCGTCGAACCTGGTTCTCCGTCCGGTCTTTCGGAAGCGTCAGGCCTTGAGCCCGGTCGACTGTGGTCGGCCGCTGGGCGATCCGACCCGGCCTTCGAACTTTCATCGGGCGCGTTCGGCTCGGGAGGGACGACCATGACCGTTCATGCCCCGTCTTCATTCGCCGAGTGGCACAGCATCGGCGAGCACGCGTCCTATATGCGGACGATGAAATCGCCCGGCGCGATACTCGACCTTCTCGAAATCCAGCGGCCCGCCGGTGACATGTCGCGCCCCGCGCTGCCGGATATCGTCCTGGTGGAGGACATGCGCGGCTGCAGACGCGTTAGGGGAGATCTGGGCGGAGGCTATTTCGACATTGCGACCGAAAAAGGCGCCCTCGCTGTCGCCGCGCCGAATTTCTCGACCAGCGTGGTCAATGAGGAGAGCCATCGGCTCCGGAGCCTGGCCTTTCCTTTGGCGCAGTGGCAGGTCGTCCTCGACGACGCCACGGACGGGCGGTTCTCGATCGACAATTCGTTCATCTACGGCAGGGTGTTCGATTCCCCCACCATCCGGTCGGCGCTTAGGACGCTGTGGGCTCTCTGCGACGACGAAGGGCCGCCCTCGCGGCTGATGGCGCGGGCGGCGGGGCTGGAGATTCTCGCCGAACTCTGCCGGTTGGGCGGGGCGCCGTTGGCGAGCGCCAAGGGTGGTCTCGCTCCATGGGCGCAGCGCCGGTGCGTGGAACTGATGCGCGCCCAGCTTTCGCACGATATCAGCCTCGATGAACTGGCCAAGGAGGCGCGGCTCTCGCCGTTTCATTTCGCGCGCATGTTCAAGCAGAGTTTCGGCGCGCCGCCGAGACTGTATCTGACGCGACTGAGACTGGAAAAAGCCTGCGAACTGCTGGAGCACACGGACCTTCCGGTCACCGAGATCGCCCACGAGGTCGGATATTCGTCGAACCAGGCGCTCGCCCGGGTGTTCATGAAACACCACTGCCTGAGCCCGACCGACTATCGCAGGGCGGTGCGCGAGCCGTGCCGCTCCGCTCGGTCCCAATGACGGTTGCGATCCTCGATCCCGATCAGACCCGCCCGTGTCGCCGACAGAACAGCCCGGGGCGAGGTCGCCGCCGGCCGAACGCGGCCCACGGCGCCGCCGTGATCGATGCCGACGGTGGGTTGGCCCGACGCGCCGCCGCAGGCTCGGCGCAGGCCCGACGAATTTGACATCATCGACGCGAGGCCAGTTCTTGGAAGCGCCGGCCGATCGGCGAGATCGCTCGGCCGTCCGTTGCAATGTCCGTTCGGCAACGTTCAGCCAAGCATCTGCGTCTGCTCCGATCAGGGCTTCCGGCGGTAGAAGATCATTCCGCCGTGATGAAGCGTGTCCTGATCGACGAAGACGCCGTCCGCGGTGAAGCCTGTGTCGTCCCAATAGTCGATGTGATTGCCGGTGACGACGTAGCGACCCTGATAGGCGCTCTGGCGTTTGCCGCGGGCTTCGTCATAGCGGCCCGTCGGCAGGAGTTCCTGGCGGATCTGGCCGTCGCCGGTGATCCACATGCCGAGATAGGGATGGTTTTGCGGCAGGGCCTGGGTGTTCGACTGTTTTGGCATGGTGTTCTCCGCCATGGCGATGGGGTCGCCGCGCCGTATGGAACGGCGGCGACGATGATGAGGGTTGCAGTGGTGGTGATGATGTCGGGCATGGGGGTTGGTCCTCGGGCTGAGGCGCTGCGGGGATGCCGCAGATCGCTCAAGACGTCGTGCGCGTCGGGCGGACGACGATTTCGTTGACGTCGACATCTTCCGGCTGCTCGACGGCGTAGCGCACCGCGCGACCGATGGCGTCCGGGGTCAGCGCCACGGCGCGATAGGATTTCATGGCTTCGGCCGCGACCGGATCGGTAATGGTGTCGGCGAGCTCGCTCTCGACCACGCCCGGATGGATGCAGGTGACGCGCAGCCGGTCGTTTTCCTGGCGCAGGCCGTCGGATATCGCCCGCACCGCAAATTTGGTCGCGCAATAGACCGCGGCGGTCGGCGACACCGCCAGAGCGCCGATGGAGGCGATGTTGACGATATGGCCGGAGCCGCGCTCGGTCATGTGCGGCAGTACGGCGGCGATGCCGTAGAGCACGCCCTTGATGTTAACGTCCACCATCCTGTCCCATTCGTCGACCTTCAGCGACGCCATCAGCGACAGCGGCATGACGCCGGCATTGTTGACCAGCACGTCGATCCGGCCGAATTCCCGGCGGGCCGTCTCGGCGAAGGCGGCGACATCGGCGCGGTCCGTGACGTCGACCCTGCAAGTCAATGCCCGGCCTCCGGCCGCACGGATATCCTCGGCGACGCTTTCGAGACGATCGGTGCGACGCGCTCCGAGCGCCACCATCGCGCCGGCGCGCGCCAGTTCATGAGCGATGCCCACTCCGATTCCGCTGGATGCGCCGGTGATCAGAACAACCTTGTCCATGATTTTCTCCTTCTTTCTTCGCTTTCGCGGTTGCATGGAAGATAGCGTCCGGACATTGTCGCGATAAGCCGCCAAGAACTGCACTCAAAGGTTAGAAGGGCTAACCAATGCCGCCGGATTTCAACGCGCTCGCCGTCTTTGCTCTCGTTGCGGAAGAGAAGAGCTTTCGCGCCGCCGCCGATCGCATGGGCGTCACGCGGTCGGCCGTAAGCCAGACGATCCGGAGGCTGGAGGAGACGCTCGGCATCGCCCTCGTCAATCGCACGACCCGCAGCGTCGGGCTGACGGAGGCGGGCGAACTGCTCTATGGCGAGGCGGCGCCGGCATTGCTCGGCATGCAGGCGGCTCTTGAGGCGGCGACCAATCTGCGCGGCCCGCCGCGGGGCCGGCTGACGCTCGCCGTGTCGTCGATCGCCGAGAGCTTTCTGTCGGGCGAACTGCTCTCCTCCTTTCTCGATCGCTATCCGGAGGTGACATTGCATGTCACCGTCACCGACGAGGAATTCGATATCGTCGCCGAAGGATATGACGCCGGCGTGCGGCTGGGGAGGTGATCGCCCAGGACATGATCGCCGTGCCGGTCTCGGGCGAACAGCGTCAGCTGGCGGTTGCGTCGCCCGCCTATCTGGCGCGGCACGGAGAGCCGCTTCATCCGAGCGAGCTCGCACGGCGCCGCTGCATCGGGTGGCGACGCGGGGCGGCGGTCGCGCCCTATCGATGGGAATTCGCGGAAAACGGCCGGGAGTTTTCCGTGGCGGTGGCGGATACGATCACGACCACCGACATGGGCCTGATGATCAAGCTCGCGGTGGCCGGCGCCGGGATCAGTTTCGGCATGGAGGACAGTTTCCGGCCCGCGATCGCCCGCGGCGAGCTCACGCCCGTGCTGGAAGATTTCTGTCCGCGCTTTCCGGGCTTCTATCTCTATTATCCCAGCCGCCGCAACATGGCGCCGAAACTGCGAGCGCTCGTGGCGCATCTGCGCGACTTTCGCTGACCTGGCGACAGGCGGCGGCTCGGCCGCACCATGTACGGACCCACGAACGCGCGACGCATAAGCCGGCTCCATACGGTCTTTGCGGGGGTGTCTCAGCGCTGGCGGGGACAAAGCTCCCGACGGGCCGCGAAAACTTCGAACAGGATATTGCATACGTATGCATATTGACATAAGATAATCGCCAATCGCCCCGAAGAGGCGATCATCCGTTGCGGCTGGGAGCCTGCACGAAGAAAGAGAGAAGGGAACATGAAGACAATCGGATTGCTTGCCACGACCGCGCTTCTGCTTGCTGCAGGCGTGATGACCTCAACGCCCGCCCGTGCCGACTGTGGCATCGAGAAGGGCTCCATCCGCATCCTGTCGAACGATTTCGAGGTGCTGCGCCTGGTGGCCAGCGAAGCCTCCAAATGCGCGAGCTCGTCGGTGACCGTCACCAAGAACCAGACCTCGGAGCACAAGAATCTCCAGGTTCCGGCGCTGAAGGTCAACCCGGCCCAGTACACGGTCGCCGTGGTCGCCAACAATTCGATCGTGCCTTTGCTCAACGAAGGCCTGATCCGTCCGCTCGACGATCTGGTCGCGAAATACGGCAAGGATCTCGCCCCGAACCAGCTGATCAAGATCGACGGCAAGACGATGGCGATCGCTTTCGTCGGCAATGGCCAGCACATGTTCTTCCGCAAGGACATTCTCGAAAAGGCCGGCGTCGCCGCTCCGAAGACCTATGAGGACGTTCTGGCCGCCGCCAAGGCGATCAAGGACAAGGGGCTGATGGAGTATCCGCTGGCCGCCTCCGACAAGGCCGGCTGGGATCTCGCGGCCGAATTCGTCAACATGTATCTCGGCTACGGCGGCGAATTCTTCAAGCCGGGCACGGCGGAAGTCGCCATCAACAATGAAAAGGGCCTCGCGACCCTGAAGATGATGAAGGACCTGACCGCGTATATGGGTCCCGATTACATGACCTATTCCGCCGACGATCTCGCCAAGAATTATGTGGCCGGCAAGACCGCGATCATGAACGAATGGGGTTCGCTCGCCGGCAGCATCATCGATCCGGCCCGCGCGCCCGCCGAAGTCGCCAACAACACCGTTCTGGCGTCCGCGCCGACGGTCGGCGGCGGCTCGACGCCCGCCGCGGCTCTGTGGTGGGACGGCTTCTCGATCGCCAAGAACATTTCCGACGAGGATGCGGAAGCGTCCTTCCAGGCTATGGTGAAGGCGATCAGTCCCGAAGTGGCCGACAAGAACCCGAACGTCGCCACCTGGCTGACCCGCGACTTCAAGCCGAGCGCCGCCGCCGTCGGCGTGCTCGAGACCGCCAACAACGGTGCGGCGCCCTATCCGATGCTGCCCTTCATCGGCCTGCTGCATACGGCCCTGGGCGCGGAGCTCGCCGATTTCATGACCGGTCGCGAAAGCGCCGAAGACGCCTTGCGCGACACGGAAGCGGCCTATACCGCGGCTGCGCGCGAAGGCGGCTACCTGAAATAAGCCGCAACACCCACCGCATGGCGGCTTTCGCCGTCGCCATGCGCAGGGCCTCGGCTGAGGCATGAACGCGACAAACGGCGGCGGTTCGCCCATCGATCCGCCGCCATCGGGAAAAACGCAGCCGCCGCTCGGCGCGGCGACGCGGCATCACGCTGCCAGGAGGGCTCATGCCTCACAGGGCATTCTTCGCTTTCGTCTTTCCGTCCCTGGCGGCGATGATCATCTTCATCGCGCTGCCGATCGTGTCGGTCGCCATTCAGTCCTTTTACGTCCAGCACGACAAGGTCATCGTGCAGACGGAAGCATGTTCGCCCTTCGGCGGCTGCAAGATGCAGACTCGGGTGGACGCCGAAGCGACGGCGCAATTGCGTCGCGACGAGCCGCTGGGCAAGTTCAACGGCTTCGGCACCTATCTCGATCGCAATCATCTGGCGGTCGACGAGGTGAAAGCGATCCTGAGCAGCGCCGGCAGCCTGTCCGACATCGTCTGGCAGTTCTATAATCTGCCGTTCTACAAGGCGCTTTCGTTTACGCTGGCCTACACGTTCATCGTCACCCCGCTCGCCATGGCGCTCGGTTTCGGCATCGCGCTCGGCGTCAACACGCTGTCGCCGCTGCTCAAGGGGCCGGTGATCTTCTTCTCCTTGCTGCCGATGATCGTGACGCCGCTGGTGGGGGCGCTGGTGGTGTACTGGATGGTGTCGTCGCAAGGCATCGTCGGCGCATCGCTGCAGGCGCTGTTCAACGATCCCACGCTGTCGCTGAAATCCTCGCTCGGGCTAACCTGGCTGACATTGCTCGCCTATGGCGTCTGGCACAATGCGCCCTTCTCCTTCGTCGTCTTCTATGCCGGTCTGCAGACCGTTCCGGCCGACACGCTGGAATCGGCGATGATCGACGGCGCGAGCCGCTGGGACCGCATCCGCTTCGTCATCGTGCCCCATCTCATGCCGCTCGCGACCTTCGTGGCGCTGGTGCAGCTGATGGACAATTTCCGCGTCTTCGAGCCGATCGTCGGCTTCAGCGCCAACGCCAGCGCGACGTCGCTGTCCTGGGCGATCTACAACGACCTCAACAGCCAGGTGGACCAGCTCTACGGATCGGCCGCGGCCACGTCCATGCTGACGATCCTCGGCGTCATCATTCTTCTGTCGCCGGTGCTGATCCGCACATGGCGCGAATTCAACCGTCGCTGAGGGGAGGGCGCGCATGTCCACCGCCAATCGCCAACCGCTGCCTCTCAAGACGCTGTCCGTCGTCTTCATCCTCATCTGGGTGATTCTCGCCGCGTTTCCCTTCGTCTGGACGGTGTGGGGATCGTTCAAGGTCGAGCAGGACTTCTTCTCGCGCGAGACCTGGTGGAACGCGGTGACCGGCGTGCGCACGATCGCCCAGACCGGATCCGCCTTCACCGGCGCCGGCTATTACGGCGCTTGGATCACCCGCGATTTTCTCAGTTCGGTCATCAACACCGGCATCGTCACCCTCTGCGTGGTGACGATATCGCTGACCTTCGGCACGCTGGGCGGCTATGCGCTCGCCCGTTCCGGCCGTCGCTACACGTTCTGGATCCTGATGGCCGCGCTGGTGTTCCGCGCGATGCCGCATATCACTCTGGTGTCCGGCTATCTCCTGCCGTTCTTCCAGCTCAACATCTGGGGCTATCTGCCGACCTCCATCATCGTGCTCGTGGCGATCAACCAGCCGTTCACGCTGTGGATGCTGCATTCCTTCTTCCTGTCGATTCCCAAGGATCTGGACGAGAGCGCGCTGGTGGACGGATGTTCGCGTTTCCAGGCGTTCCGCCTCGTGGTCATTCCGGTCATGTGGCCGGGGGTGATCACCACAGGTCTGTTTTCCTTCCTGCTCGCCTATAACGACTTCGCCGTCACCGCCATGCTGTTGTCCCAGAACAACCAGACCATGGTGCCGAAGATCGGCAGCTTCCTCGGCACCGTGCAGCAGGAGGGAAATGTCATGTTCGCCGTGGCGGCCGTCGTGTCTGCGACCGCTCCTCTTTTCCTGCTGGTCATGTTCTTCCAGCGTCAGATCGTCAGCGGTCTCACCGCCGGCGCAGTCAAGGGATAACTCATATGGCCGAAATTCGACTGAAGAACGTCTACAAGCGCTGGCACAATTTCACCGGCGTCGACAATTTCAACCTGACGATTCCGGACAACGAGTTTCTGGTGCTGCTGGGCCCCTCGGGCTGCGGCAAGACCACCACCATGCGCATGATCGCCGGGCTGGAGGATATCACCGACGGCGAGATCTGGCTCGGCGACCGGCTCGTGAACAAGCTGGAGCCGAAAGACCGCGACATCTCCATGGTGTTCCAGAGCTACGGCCTCTATCCGAATATGAGCGTCTACGAGAATATTCGCTTTCCGCTGCGGGTCCGCAAGGTCGACAAGGCTCTGCACCACGACATGGTGATGCGCGCCGCGCGCATGGTCGAGCTCACCGAATTTCTCGATCGGCGGCCTGCGGCGCTGTCGGGCGGGCAACGCCAGCGCGTCGCTCTCGGCCGGGCGATCGTGCGCGAGCCGAACGTGTTTCTCATGGATGAACCGCTGTCCAATCTGGACGCCAAGCTGCGCGTGTCGACACGCGCCCAGATCAAGCATCTGCAGCATGAACTGAAGGTCACCACCATCTATGTGACCCATGACCAGATCGAGGCGATGACCCTGGCGGACCGGGTCGTGGTGATGAACAAGGGCAAGATCCAGCAGGTCGGAACGCCGACGGAGATCTACGACAATCCGGCCAACGCCTTCGTGGCCTCGTTCATCGGATCGCCGGCGATGAACCTGGTGGACGGAACGATAGACGGCGGCGTGTTCCGCGCCGAGGGCATCACGGTGTCCGGTCTGCAGACGGATGTGAAGGGCCCGATCACTTTGGGCTTCCGCGCCGAGGATGCGAGCATGACCAGCGAAGCCGGCGAACTCGGGGCCGACGTCTATTCGATGGAGCTTCTGGGCGAGGCGACGATGGCGAGTTTCCGCATCGGCTCGCAGCTGATTTCCATCAAGTCGGACAAGGCCTATCGGGCTGCGATCGGCGAGCGCGTGCACGCCGCCATTCCCGCGAGCATCTGCCATCTCTTCGACGCCGCAACCGGCGCGCGTCTCTCCCGCGCCACCGGGACCTGAGCCAAAAAACATCGAGGCCGGCCAGCCAGCGCCAGGGCCCAGAGGAGCACTCATGACCATCACCTATCTCAAACGTGGAAAGCCCGACGCCGAACGCGCCCAGGACGATGCGAAAGTTCGCGCCACGGTCGAAGCCACGCTGAAGGACATCGAAACCCGCGGCGACGCCGCCGTGCGCGAACTGTCGGAGAAATTCGACAAATTCTCCCCGGCTTCCTTCCTTCTCACCGCATCGGACATCGAGGCGGCGATGAGCAAAGTGTCCACCCGCGACATGGCGGATATCGACTTCGCCCAGACGCAGATCCGCCGCTTCGCAGAGGCGCAGCGGGCGTCCATGCAGGACATCGAAGTCGAAACGCTGCCCGGCGTCATCCTCGGACATCGCAACATCCCGGTGCAGTCGGTCGGGTGCTACGTGCCAGGCGGCAAGTTTCCCATGGTCGCCTCCGCGCATATGTCAGTGCTGACCGCTTCGGTGGCCGGCGTGCCCCGCATCGTGGCCGCCGCTCCGCCGCAAAAGGGCGAGCCGCATCCGGCGATCGTCGCCGCCATGCACAAGGCGGGCGCGCATGAGATCTATGTGCTGGGCGGCATGCAGGCCGTCGGGGCCATGGCGCTCGGCACCGAAACCATCAAGCCCGTGGACATGCTGGTCGGTCCCGGCAACGCCTTCGTGGCGGAAGCCAAGCGTCAGCTCTACGGCCGCGTCGGCATCGATCTCTTCGCCGGGCCGACCGAGACGATGGTGATCGCCGACGACACGGTCGACGCCGAACTCTGCGCCACCGACCTCCTGGGCCAGGCGGAGCACGGCTACAACTCTCCGGCCGTTCTCGTCACCAATTCGGCGAAGCTGGCGCGCGACACGCTGGCCGAAGTGGATCGCCTGCTCGCCATCCTGCCGACGGCGGAAACCGCATCGGTCTCTTGGCGCGACTATGGCGAAGTCATCCTCTGCGACAGCTATGAGGAGATGCTGGAGGTGGCCAACGACATCGCTTCGGAACATGTGCAGGTGATGACCGATCGCGACGACTGGTTCCTGGAAAACATGCATTCCTATGGCGCGCTGTTTCTCGGACCGCGCACCAACGTGGCCAACGGCGACAAGGTCATCGGCACCAATCACACGCTGCCCACCAAGAAAGCCGGTCGCTATACCGGCGGCCTGTGGGTCGGCAAGTTCCTCAAGACCCATTCCTACCAGAAGGTGACCAGCGATGCGGCGGCGGCGGAGATCGGCGCCTATTGCTCGCGGCTCTGCATGCTGGAAGGCTTTGTCGGTCATGCGGAGCAGGCGAATATCCGCGTCCGGCGCTACGGCGGCGGCAATGTCGCCTATGGCGCGGCGGCCGAGTAACCATATCGGTCCGCCCGCGCGCCCAAAGGAGGTTTGAATTCATGCTGTTGCCCAGGACGCCCTCGTTCCGCCTCGACGGAAAACGCGCTTTGGTGGTCGGCGCCTCCTCCGGCATAGGGCTCGGCGCGGCCGTGGCGCTCGCCGAAGCCGGGGCGCATGTGACGCTGGCCGCCCGCGGCGTCGACAAGCTCGCGGAAGCCGTCGACGCAATGACGGCGGAGGGCATGGTCGCCGAGGCGATCGGCCTCGACATCGCCGACATCGAGGCGACGCAGGCCTATCTCGGCTCGGTCCAGGCCTTCGACGTGATGGTCAACAGCGCCGGGCTGGCGCGACACGGTCCCGCGACCGAGACACGCCCCGAGGATTTCGACGCCGTCTTCGGCGTCAATGTGCGCGGGGCCTATTTTCTCACCCGGGCGGTCGCGGCGCGACTGATCGAGGCCGGCAAGCCCGGATCGCTGATCAACATCTCCTCGCAGATGTCGCAGGTCGGCGGCGTCGACCGCGCGGTCTATGCCGCCACCAAACATGCGGTGGAAGGCTTCACGAAGTCGATGGCGATCGAATGGGGACGGTTCGGCATTCGCGTCAACACCATCTGCCCGACCTTCGTGCGGACTCCGCTGACCGAGCAGACGTTCTCCAATCCGGAGCGCGCGCAGTGGATAAGCGAGAAAATCAAGCTGGGTCGTATCGCCACGGTGGAAGACATTATGGCCGCCGTCACCTATCTTGCGACCGACGCGTCGTCGATGGTGACGGGCTCGGCCTTGATGGTCGATGGAGGCTGGACGGCAGACTGATGGTAAGCGAGAAGGTGACATCCAACGACGTCGCGCGGCTGGCAGGGGTCAGCCAGTCGGCGGTTTCACGGTTCTTCACGCCGGGGACGTCGGTGTCGAAGCGTACGGCGGAGAAGATCAAGGCGGCCGCCGACGAACTCGGTTATCGCCCGAATGTTCTGGCGCGGTCGCTGATCACGGGCAAGAGCCGCATCATCGGCCTCGTCGTCGCCTATCTCGAAAACTATTTCTATCCCGACGTTGTCGAGCGTCTTTCGCGCCTGCTTCAGGACAAGGGCTACCATGTCCTGGTGTTCATCTCGTCGCTCGCGGCCGACAAGGTGGAGGAGATCACCCAGGAAATCCTCGATTACCAGGTCGACGGCATCGTCCTGGCGTCGGCGAACATGTCGTCCGAGCTGGCGGCGCGCTGCCATGCGTCGGGCGTGCCCATCGTGTTGTTCAACCGGCTGCAGGACGATGAAAAACTGTCCGCCGTGACGTCGGACAATCGCGGCGGCGGCCGGATGCTGGCCCTCCATCTGGCCGAGACCGGCCGGCGCCGGATTGCCTATATCGCCGGTTTCGAGGGGGCGTCGACCCAGCGCGACCGCGAACGCGGCTTTCGCGAAGGGCTCGACGAAGCGGGGCAGGCGCTGTTCGCCCGCGATGTCGGCAATTTCCGTTACGAAGAGGCGCAAGCCGCCGCCCGCCGCCTGTTTGCCGCGCCCGAAGCCGAGCGGCCGGACGCCGTCTTCGTATGCAACGACCACATGGCCTTCGCGGTCATGGACGTGCTGCGCTTCGAACTCAATCTGACCATACCCGGCGACGTCGCCGTCGTCGGGTTCGACGACGTGCCGCCGGCGCGCTGGCCGTCCTACAATCTCACCACCATCCGACAGAGCGTGGACGATATGGTGGCAGAAACCGTCGCCACGTTGCTGTCGGCCATCGAGGGCGACGTGAGCCCGGCGCGGCGCGTCTGCCTTCCCGGCGCGCTGGTCGTCCGCGGCTCGTCGCAACCCGCCAAGCCCATCTGATTTCCCGCTATCGCATCCGGCGTTCAGCGCCGGGCGCACTCTTTTCGCAAACGGCTTTGCATACGTATGAAAGGCGAAGACATGACACTCTCACAGGCCGAAATGGAACGGCGCATCGTGCGCTATGGCGAATTGAAGCCCTGCCGCACCGCGTTCATCGACGCGCATACGCCGGGCTCCAATCAGAAAGAAAACTTCACGATCATCGGCGGCGGCGTGTCCGAAAGCGCCGACCAGCATGTGCATATCAAGGAGACGCCGGGCTTCAACATCGGCGCCGCGGGCCAGCCGCCGAAATGCAGGAACTCGCTGCATTCGCATCGGACGGCGGAGGTCTTCTTCGTCCTGAAGGGACGTTGGCGCTTCTTCTGGGGCCGCTGGGGCAATGCCGGCGAAGTCGTGCTGGAGGAAGGCGACATCATCAACATTCCGACCGGCATTTTCCGCGGCTTCGAGAATATCGGCACCGACTATGGAATGATCATGGCCATTCTCGGCGGGGACGATGCCGGCGGCGGCGTCATCTGGGCGCCGCAGGTCATCGAAGACGCCAAGGATCACGGTCTTGTCCTGGGCGAGAACGGCAAGCTGTATGACAGCAAGAAGGGGCAGACGCCGCCGGAAGGCGTCAAGCCGATGCCGCTTCTGACGGACGAACAGCTGAAGGCGTTTCCCGAGACGCCCGTCCGCGACGTCGTGCGCGATTATGTGGCGCGCTACTGGGATCTGATGGCGCTGGCGGCCAAGGAGCCGGCCAAGGTGATCGGCGAACAGGCGCTGCTGCGCGACAAGCCCGGCTTCGAGGTGGAGTTCCTGACGCGGGGCTCCATTCCCGAAGACGCCTACTCCGTCGACCGCCATGAGATCCTGATGATCATGCGCGGCCACTGGAAGCTGACCTGGGACGGCGGCGAAGCCGCGCTGGCGCCCGGCGACACCTGCGCCGTGCCGCCCGGCCTGAGGCACAGCCTGACGCCGTCGATGACCGGCGAGGCAAGCCTCTACCGCGTGACGAACACGCAGGACAAGGCCGGCGCCACCTGGCGCGAATAATCCGTCACCATCCCTCGCGCCGGCCGGCCGCCGCGAGGGACCCTCACATTTACCAGAAGGCAGCGGCCATGGACGATACGCTTCTCTCCCTCCTGCGCATGGTGGATACGCCCACGGTGTGCAACGCCATCGAAGTGGCGCAGGGCAAACGCGGCTTCAATGCATTCACCCGGGGGACGGTTCTCGCATCGCGCCCGCAGGCCCCCGCCATCGTCGGTTATGCCCGAACCGCCCGCATCGCAGCGGCCACGCCCTCGACCGAAGATCCCGCGATCATCCGCGCCCGGCGCATGGACTATTATCGCCACATGGCCAGCGGCCCGAAGCCCAGCCTCGCGGTGATCGAGGATCTCGATTTTCCCAATGCGGTGGGCGCTTTCTGGGGGAGATCAACGCCAATATTCACCGCGGTTTCGGCCTGTCGGGCGTGCTCACCAATGGCGTGATGCGCGACCTCGGCGACGTGCCCGATGACTTCCAGATGATCGCCGGCTCCGTCGGGCCGAGCCACGCCTTCGTGCGGGTCGAGGATGTCGGCGTCGACGTGACCGTTTTCGGAATGACGGTGAAAAACGGCGATCTCGTCCATGCCGATCGTCACGGGGCGCTGGTCGTCCCGCCGGAAATCGTGCCCGTCCTGGCCGAGGCGATCGCCAAGCTGCAGGCGACCGAACGGCTGATCATCGATCCCGCGAAATCCGCCGGTTTCGATTTCGAAATGTTCGAGGCGGCGTGGGCGGCTTTCGAAGCCGCCCGGACCTGAGGAGGAGCGTCATGGACGGGCAGAGATCAGACCCGAGCGCCGAGGACGTGCGCCAGGCCGCCAAACGCGCCGGAATCGTCGTCGCGGAGGAGCGTGTATCCTTCGTGCATGACGGCGCGCTTTTCCTGAATCGTTCGGTGAACGTCTGTCGTCGCCTGGCGGCGGCTTCCCCGCGAAGGCCGAGTGATGAGCGATCCCGCCGATCTCTCGATCACGGAGGCCCGCGCGGCCCTCGACCGGCGCGAATTGTCGGCCGAGGAGCTGACGACGGCCTGTCTGCGCCGCATCGAGGAGCGCAATTCGTCCTATCACGCCTTCGTGCATGTCGATGCCGATCGGGCGCTCGACGCGGCGCGGCGCGCCGATCGCGACATCGCGGCCGGGGAAAGCCGGGGGCCGCTTCACGGAATTCCGGTCGGCGTCAAGGACCTGTTCGACACCGCCGACATGCCGACGACCCGGGGCTCCGGCGTCTTTGCCGGCCATCGGCCGGCCGTCGACGCCGACCTCGTCGCCCGTCTGCGGACCGGCGGCGCCGTGGTGGTCGGCAAGCTCGACACCTATGAGTTCGCGATGGTCGGCCCGGTCTTCGATCGTCCCGCGCCGCCGGCGCGCAATCCGTGGAACCTCCAGCGGTTTACGGGCGGGTCTTCCTCCGGCTCCGCCTCTGCGGTCGCCGGCGGCCTGGTCCGCACGGCGCTCGGGACGGATACCGGCGGATCCGTGCGCAGTCCCTCCAGCTATTGCGGCGCGGTCGGCTTCAAGCCCACTTATGGCGCGCTGTCGCTCGAGGGGGTCTTTCCGTTGACGCCGAGTTTCGATCACGCCGGAATCCTATCGGCCAGCGTCGACGAGGCGCTCTTGACGTATCATGCCCTCAGCGACGCGGAGCCGCGCCAAGTCCTGCCGCCGAAACGGGACGACCTGCGCAACGTCGCCATCGGTTATGCCCGCGACTGGTTCGCCGCCGATCCGCAACTGCATCCGGCGGTTCTCTCGGCGATGGACGAAGCGGCTTCGCAGCTGTCCCTGCTGGGAGCGAAGATCGTCGAAGTCGCCTTGCCCGAGGCCGCATTGTTCGAAGCCGCCGGCGCCGTGATCATCCATGCCGAAGCCTATGACATCCATCGGACGCTGCTTGCGGAGAAGGGCGACACATACAGTCGCAAAGTGTTTCAGAACATCCTTTCGGGGCTGCTTCTGACGCCGGAGGATGTGGACGAGGCGCGGCGCGCGAGCAACCGTCTCTGCGCACAGATCGATGCGCATCTCGACGGCCGGTTCGACGCGCTGCTGACCGTCAATACGCTGACTCCTGCCTTTTCGTTTGCGGATTTCGAGACGGATGTCGCGGTCTGGACGCCGATGCGCACGCTGGCCTTCAACATGAGCGGCCATCCGGTGTTCGCCCTGCCGGCCGGTTTTTGCGACGGCCTGCCTCTCGGACTGCAGTTGATCGGACGTAGACATGGCGAAGCCGAACTCGGCGCGATCGCCCGCGCTTACGAGGCGAGCACCGATTTCGCCAGCCTGCGCCCTCCGCTTCCGGCGGGCGTGCTCCGATAAGACCAGCCGCACGACGCAGCGGGTGACGGATAGGAAAAAGGCCCGGGACGACCGGGCCTTTCTGCTGTTTCAGACCCGGGATCAGGCCTCGCGCTTCTGCAGCCGATCCAGACGCAGCTGGGCTGCGCGGCGGTGACCCTCGAGGCTCTCGCTGGCGCTCTGGCGGGCAGCCGGCGGGGCCACGGCGGCGACGCCGCGTTCATCGAGCCACTGATGCGTCGCGACCTTCACATAGGCGCCGACCCACAAGCCGCCGGTATAGCGTCCGGCGCCCATGGTGGGCAGCGTATGGTTGGTGCCGCAGCACTTGTCGGAATAGACGACGCTCGCCAGTTCGCCGATGAACAGCGAGCCGTAATTGCTGAGTTTCAGCGCCATGGCCTGCGCATCGGCGGTGTGAACCTGAAGGTGCTCGGCGGCGATGAAGTCGGAATAGGCGATCATCGACTCTTCGCTGTCGCAGACGACGATTTCGCCGTAATCGCGCCATGCCTGACCGGCCACATTGGCCGTCGACAGATCCTGGAGCTGGCGTTCGACTTCCGCAAGCGTCGCTTCGGCGAGCGCCCGGTCGGTGGTGATCAGCCCGACCCGGGTTTTGACGTCGTGTTCGGCCTGGGCCAGGAGATCGGTGGCGATCATCTCGGCGTCGCCGGTGCTGTCGGCGACGATGAAGATCTCCGAGGGACCGGCCAGCTGATCGATGCCGACGGGGCCGAAGACCTGACGTTTGGCTTCGTTGACGAAGGCGTTGCCCGGACCGACGATCTTGCTGACGGTCGGAACGGTTTCGGTGCCGTAGGCCATGGCGGCGATCGCCTGCGCGCCGCCGATGCGGAAGATGCGATCCGCGCCGGACAGGTGGCAACCGGCGATCATGGCCTTGTGCGCATTCGGCGGCAGGCAGGCGATGACCTGCTTGCAGCCCGCCACCTTGGCCGGGACGATGGTCATGATCGGCGCCGACAGCAGGGGATAGCGACCGCCAGGGACATAGCAGCCGATGCTTTCGATCGGAATGACGCGATGGCCGAGATGGAGGCCCGGCAGAAGCTCGATTTCGAGCGGCTGGATGGTCTGCAGCTGCGCTTCGGCGAAACGGCGCACGTTGGAAATCGCAAATTCGGTGTCGGCGCGGGTTTGCGGATCGAGCTGGGCGAGCGCCTCATCCCGTTCCGCCGCCGTGACCTCGAACACGTCGAGCTCGGCCTTGTCGAACCGGGCGGAATAATCGCGCACGGCGGCATCGCCGCGGCTGCGAACGTCGGCCAGGATTTCCGCGACCAGCGTTTCCACCGAGGCGTTGTCGCCAATGGAATCGCGCTCGGGCGACTTGACATACTCTGCACCGGACATCGGGGCTTTTTTCAATTCGGTCATGATGGCTCCACTCAAAATTCCGGCCGCCTCCGGCCGGTTCGGAAACTGCTTTCGGCGGACTCCGCGCCGCCGCGCGCTCGGCAGCAGTGCGGCTCGAACCGCGCCGGGCAAGCTGCTTCGCCCCGCGATTTTGATATTGCATACGTATTCAAAATCTGCCAGTCTTTTTGCGAAGACGCAATTCGAGTTGGAACGCAGCCCTGCAGGCGGCTATGGCTTACGATGGAAATATGACGCGCCGAAGGGATCAGCGGCCATGAAAAGGATCAAGGACCGGACGGTCGACGGCGCCGCGCCGTTGATCGTCGTGTCCGGCACCGTCTGCGACGAGCGGCTGTACCAGCCGGTCATCGACCGGCTCGATCATACGGGCGAGATCCTGTTCGCGCCGCTGGATGTCGGCCGCTCCATGCCGGAGGCGGCCGCCGCTTTTCTGGCGCGCGCGCCGTCGCGCTTTCTGCTCGTCGGCTTTTCGCTCGGCGGCATCGCCAGTTTCGAAATCATCGCCCAGGCGCCGGAACGGGTCGCGGGACTTTGCCTGATCGATACGACGCCGCGGCCCGATCCGCCGGCGAACGGCCCGCTTCGGGACGCAGTGCGGGGCAAGGCGCGCCGCGACGGCATGGAGGGCTATATCACCGACGCATGGCCGCGCCTCGTCGCCCGAGCCAATCTGGAGAATCACGCGCTCCGCCGCACGATCATCAACATGGCGGTCGATTGCGGCGTCGACCTGTTGGATGTGCAGACCGAGATGGCCATCCATCGCGCCGACAGCCGACCGCGGCTCGGCGTCATCGCCTGTCCGACGATGGTTCTCGCCGGCGCCGAAGAGAAGGTGTGCCCGATCGACGCCCATAGAGAGATCGCAGACGGCGTCGCCGGCGCCGCATTTCATCTGATCGAAGGGGCGGGGCATTTCTCGCCGCTTGAAAATCCCCGCGCCGTCGCATCCCATGTCCAGCATTGGCTGGACGCCTGCGCGGCCTGAACGAATCCGGCGTCGATGCCGAAAAAGGAGCAAACATGAGTGAGGACGACGTGAAGAATCCGAAGAATGCGGTAGCCGCACGCCCGAAGGAAATGGTTGAGCAGGTGTTGCAGGTCGAGCGACGCGATTACGTGGACCTCGCGCCGACCGACCGGCCACGCAGCCAATCGCTCGAAGGCTTCGACGACATCTACACCGACATCGTCGACTACATCGTCCGGTGCACACACCGCATCTGGGATGAGCGCGACATCGGCCTGATCTACACTCACTACACCCACAACTGCGTGCTCTACGGCACGCTCGGCGCGATCTACAATCGCGAAGACGTGGTGCGCGACACGATCCAGCGCTTGGTGTCCCTGCCCGAACGGCGCGGCATGGCGACCCAGGTTCTCTGGCGCGGCAATGATCAAGAAGGGTTCTACACCTCTCACCTCGTCACCGGCTCGGGTCGTCATACGCAGCATGGACATTACGGCGCGCCGACGGGCCGCACCTTCGTATCGCGCACGATCGCCGACTGCATGATCCATCGCAACATGATCTATCGCGAATGGGTGGTGGCCGACACGATGGCGATCATCCAGCAACTGGGTCTCGATCCCAACGGGTTTGCGGAACGCTTTGCCAGGTCGGCTTTCGACAAGGGCTTGCTGTCGCTGGATATCGGCGAAAACCGCCGCCTTCTCGGCCAGTATCCGCCGGAAGCCGAAGCCGATGTCTCGATCGCCCATAACGACGTCGAAGCGGAGACGCTGCGCTGGCTGCATGAAGTGTTCAACAAGCGGATGTTCGGCAAGATCAAGGATGTCTATGCCGCCAACTGCCAGTATCACGGCCCGTTGATGAAGGAGCTCTACGGCGTCGCCGCCGTCACGCATCAGCATCTCGGCCTGATCGGCTCGATCCCGGACGCCGCCTATATGCCGCAGCACATCTGCTCCAACCCCTGCGAAGAGGGCGGCGTGAAGGTCGCGGTGCGCTGGTTGATGGAAGGCCATCATCTGGGCTACGGCATTCTCCAGACACTCGGCGAGCCGACCGGCGCGCGGCTCCAGGTCATGGGCATGACCCATTACCACTATAAGGACGGCAAGATCGTCGATGAATGGAACGTCTATGACGAACTCTCGCTGCTGACCCAGGTGAAACTGGCGCAAATGGCGAAGGCTTCGTCGTCCGCCGCGTCCTGATCGCCCGAAGCGACGCGTCGGCCGACGACGCCCATGCCGACCCATCGGTCGGTTGCCGCGGCCGACGCATTTCCCAGACTATTCGTTCGCGCCGGCCGAGGCGGCGGCCTGTGAACGCGCCAGGGCCAGGAAGGCCTTGACGCCGGCCGAGAGATTGCGGCGACCGGGATAATAAAGGCAGAGGCCGGGATAGGGGGCGTCCAATCTTCCAGCAGGCGCGTCAGCCGGCCGGTCCGGATGTCGTCCAGAACGCTCTGCTCCATGAAATAGCCGATCCCGGTATGCGCGAGCACGGCTGTCCGCGACAGCTGAGCCTCGTCGAGAATGATCGGACCGCGCACGTCGATCTGAAGGATCTCGCCGTCCTTTTCGAACCGCCAGCGAAACAGCGATCCGTCCGGCAGGCGCACCCGGATGCATTTGTGATGGTGAAGATCCGCCGGCGTCTTCGGGGCGTCATGCTCTGCGAGATATTCAGGCGTGGCGACCACGGCGTAACGTTGCGGACGGCCGAGCGGCAAGGCGATCATGTCGCTGGGCACGAGACCTGCGACCCGCACGCCGAGATCGAAGCCTTCCGCGACGATGTCGACCAGCCGTCCCTCCGTCACGAGGTCGACGACCATGTCAGGGTAGCGGCGCAAAAATTCCAGCACGAGCGGCGAGATGATGTCGCGCGCGGCGAAGGGCGCCGCATTGATGCGGATCGTGCCCGACGGCGTGAGGCGCTCCGAACGGACGGCTTCGAGCGCGACCTCGATGTCTTGAAGGGCGGGGCCGACCTGATCGACGAACAACCTGCCCGCGCCGGTGAGCGAAACGCTTCGGGTCGTCCGGTTGAACAGCCGGACGCCGAGATGAGCCTCGAGCTTGCCGATGGCGAGGCTGAGCGCGGTGGTGGACATGTCGAGATCGATGGCCGCGGCGCGGAATGTTCCCCGATGCGCGATGGCGATCACCGCTTTCAGATCCGTCAGCCCGACTTTATCCATTGTCCCGAATTCCGCTATTCGTCATCCCGGTTTGTCCCCGTTATCAGTGTAATTGTCGAGTGTTATCTCTTTCGCATCGAGATGAAAGAGGAACTGACCATGAGTCATGCAAACGACTTTCTCGGACTTGGAGGCAAACGCGTCCTCATCACCGCCGGCACCAAGGGTGCAGGCAGGGCCTGCGTCGAACTCTTTCGGCAGTTGGGCGCACAGGTGCTGACGACGGCCAGAACGAAGCCCGACGAACTGCAGGACGAAGAATTCGTCGCTGCCGATCTCACAACGATCGAGGGCGTCGCCGATGTCGCTGGCGCCGCGCGGGAACGGTTGGGCGTCGTCGACGTCGTCGTGCATATGCTGGGCGGGTCTTCAGCCCCCGGCGGCGGGTTCGCGGCGCTCGACGATGCGGAATGGAGCCGGGAATTGCAGCAGAACCTGTTCGCCGCCGTTCGCCTCGACCGGGAACTGCTGCCCGACATGATCGCCCGCGGGGCCGGCGTCGTCATCCATGTCACGTCGATCCAGCGTCTGTTGCCGCTGCCTGAATCGACCACCGCCTATGCGGCCGCGAAGGCCGCGCTGTCGACCTACAGCAAGGCGCTGTCGAAGGAGGTCTCGCCCAAGGGCGTCCGCGTGGTGAGAGTGTCGCCGGGCTGGATCGAAACGGAAGCATCGGTGCGTCTGGCGCAGCGCCTCGCCGATCAGGTCGGCGGCGATTACGAAACCGGCAAGCGGATGATCATGGACGGGTTGGGCGGCATCCCGCTCGGCCGTCCCGCCAAGCCCGAAGAGGTGGCCAACCTGATCGCTTTTCTCGCCTCCGACCGCGCCGCCTCGATCACCGGGACCGAATACACCATCGACGGCGGCACGGTTCCTACTGTCTGAGCCCGCCCTCATGCAAATCGGGCCCTCCTCACCGATTGGCGACGGCGGGCGCCCCTAAGCGGAGAGGGCCCGCGCGACGGCCCCTCACAGCAAACAATGAAAGGACAACGACCATGACCATCACTCTACCCGAACCGATCGCAACGTTTTTCAATGCGGATAAGTCGCGCGACGCCGAGCGTGTCGCCAATTGCTTTCTCGACACATCCTTCGTCAAGGACGAGGGCCACACCTATCTCGGTCGGGACGAGATCCGCCAATGGATTGCGGCGTCTTCTGCGAAATACTCCTACACCGCCACGCCCATCGACATCAGGCAAGAGGGCGGCCGCACCGTCGTCACCAGCCACCTGACCGGGAACTTTCCCGGCAGTCCGGTCGACCTGCGATATGCCTTCACTCTTCAGGACGGATTGATCGCCGAGCTGGACATCCGGCTCTGAGAAAGAGGCCGGTTCTCGGGCGTCCCGCACGACGGCGTTGCGTTGACGGGCCGCCTGTTTCGATCATGGCGTCAGCACCAGTGATCCCGTGGTCTGGCGTCCCTCGAGCAGCGCATGGGCCTCGGCCGCTTCAGAGAGCGGACGTCGATCAGGTTCGGTGATCCGGATCTCTCCCCGACGAGCCGCGAGAAAAGGTCGGCGCTGCGCGACAGGAGTTCGGCCCTGTCCTCGACATAGTCAAACAGCACGGGGCGGTTGGCGGAGATCGAGCCGTGGGCGGCGAGGTCGGAGAGCTTGAAACCCTCGATCATTCCGGAGGACTGGCCGAAGCTCACGAACATGCCGCGCTTTTTGAGACATTGCAGAGAACCGCGCCAGGTGTCGGCGCCGACGCTGTCATAGACGGCGGCGCAGCCCCGGCCCGAAGTGATCTCCTTGACTGCCGGGACGAAATCGTCCTGGCGGTAATTGATCACATGCTCATAGCCATGCGCCTCGGCGAGCGCGATTTTCTCCGGGCTGCCCGCCGTGCCGATCGTCTGCGCGCCCAGCGCCTTCAGCCATTGACCGAGGATCAGGCCGACGCCACCGGCGGCGGCATGGACGAGGATGGTGTCGCCGGGCTGGACGGCGTAGGAAGAGGTGACCAGATATTGCGCCGTCAACCCCTTGAGCAGCGAGCCGGCGACGACCGTGTCGGAGAGGCTGCCGGGGATCTTGACGCATCGATCCGCATCGATCAGCCGTTCTTCGCAATAGGCGCCGAGGCGGGAGACATAGGCGACGTGGTCGCCGATGGCGACATCGTGGACATCGGGGCCGACAGCCGTGATCACGCCGGCGGCTTCCGCGCCCGGGATGAGTGTCTTCTCAGGCCAGGGATAGAGGCCGCTGCGGTAGTAGACGTCGATGAAGTTGACGCCGATCGCGCGGTGCCGGATCCTGACTTCGCCGGGGCCGGGCGCACCGATCTCGACATCGCTCCACACCATCGCGTCGGGTCCCCCGGCGCGTTCGCCAGCATCGCTTTCATGATGTCCCCCGGACTTTTATTATTTCACGTCGAATTCCGGATCGGCGGGCACCTGCATGGCGATCGCCAGATGGTTGGTCTGCGCCGCCAGGCCGATCACGGCCAGCAATTCGCCATGCTGGGCGTCGGTCATGCCGCGAGAGCGTGCGGCCGCC
Source organism: Rhizobium sp. G21 (assembly GCF_014158035.1). GTDB lineage: Bacteria > Pseudomonadota > Alphaproteobacteria > Rhizobiales > Rhizobiaceae > Rhizobium_E. Next base: position 2,860,065 of record NZ_JACFXW010000001.1, read on the forward strand.
GTGTGCGACTGGATGCAATATTGGCAGCTGTTGGCGGTGGAGACCGCGATATAGATCATCTCGCGGGTCAAAGGATCGAGTGCGCCCTCGACCGCCATCACCGATTTCAGGTTTTCCCAAACGCGCTTGAGATTGGCGGGGTCATTGGCGAGGCCCCGCCAGAAATTGTTGATGAAGTCGTTCTTGCGGGTCGTGCGGATGTCGTCGAACACCGCTTTGACTACGGGGATCGCCTCGGCGTCGGCGTCGGTGAGAAGTTTGACGGTGGCCATGGTTCTTGCTCCTTACGCGTGCGCCCAGTCCCAATAGAGCGCGCGCGCCTTTCGGGCGAGCGGGCCGAACTCAAGCCGTTTGTCGTCGAAAGCGATGATCGGCACGACCTTGGACATATTGCCGCTCGAGAAGATCTCGTCGGCCTCGCGGAAATCCTCAACCGTGAGCGACTTTTCATGCACGGTCACGCCGGCCTCGCGCAGCAGCTTGATGACGCGCTGGCGGGTGATGCCATCCAGGAATGTGCCGTTGGGAACCGGGGTGAACACCTCGCCGCCGCGCGCCATGAACACATTGGCGGTGGCGAGTTCGGCGACATTGCCGATCACGTCGGTGACCAGCGCATTGTGAAAGCCCTTGGCTTTGGCTTCGCGCATCATGCGGGCATTGTTGGGATAGAGGCAGGCGGCCTTGGCGTTGACGGGCATGACCTCCAGCGTCGGGCGGCGGAAGCTGGTGGTGGTGATGGTGAAACCCTTGGGCTCGACCATCGGGATTTCCTCGAGGCACAGCGCGAAATCGGTGGAGTCGGCCAGCGGCGGCACGGTGCCGGCGTCGCTCTCTTCGGCCCAATACATCGGGCGGATATAGACATCCGTTCCGGGGGCGAATTTTTTCAAACCCTCGCGGGTCAACGTCTCGATATCCGAACCGGTGAGCGTGGGGTTGAGGCCAAGCGCGGTTGCGGAGGCGTTGACGCGAGCGCAATGGCGATCGAGATCGGGGAGACGCCTTCAAACAGGCGCGCGCCGTCGAAGACCAGCGAGCCGAGCCAGGTGGCGTGCGAGGCGGCGCCGAGAATGCGGACATCGCCTTCATGCCAGGCGCCCTTGTAATAGGTCCAGGTGGTTTTCGTGCTCATGGCTGTTTCCTCATTTCGTCTTCTTGTGCGGCGCGCTTCAATGGACGGCCGCATACATGATTTTCTCTTCGGTCGCTTCGGTCGGGGAGAATTCCTCGACGATGCGGCCCTGGCGGCAGACCAGGATGCGGTCCGACAGATTCAGGATTTCCGGAAGGTAGGAGGAAATGACCACCACGGCCAGCCCCTCATCGGCCAGCCGGTTGATGATCTGGTGGATTTCGGCGATGGCGCCGACATCGACGCCGCGGGTCGGTTCGTCGAAAATGACGATTTCCGGCTTCTGCACCAGGCCCTTGCCGATCACCACCTTTTGCTGATTGCCGCCGGAGAGCTCGACGACACGGGCATTGTCGTTGATGGCGCGGACGTTCAGCGTCTTCGACCAGTCCTTGGACAGCGCCTGCATCTCGGCATAGCTGATGATCTTGCTCTTTTCGCGGTCGGCGGCGAGCAGGCCGCCGAACATGTTTTCGGCGATCGACATGGTCTCGAAGAAACCTTCGGATTTGCGGTCCTCGGTGACATAGACAATGCCGTCCTTCACCGCCTGGCGCGGCACGACATAGCGCACCGGTCTGTCGTTGAGTTCGATTGCGCCGCCGCGCAGGAAATCACGCTTGTAGATGCCGGAGACGATCTTGAAGGTTTCGGTGCGGCCTGAGCCGATCAGGCCGAAGACGCCGGTGATCTGGCCCTGGAAGATCGAGAAGGAATTGTTGCGCACCGCGGCGCCCATCGAAATGTCCTGGACGGACAGGACCTTTTGCCGGCCTTGCGGATCTTGCTCTCGTCGCGCTGGCGATAGAGTTCGGCCGAGAGCGTGCGGCCGACCATGGCGGCGATGATCTTGTCGCGGTCGAAGTCCTTGGTTTCGCCGGAGGCCACGAGTTCGCCGTCGCGCAGGATGGTGATCCGGTCCGACAGCATCAGCGCCTCTTCGAGCGCATGGCTGATGAAGACGATGGAGACGCCGCGCGCCTTGAGCCGCCGGATGAGCGCGAAGAAATGGCGCTTCTCTTCCGGCGTCAGCGTCGCGGTCGGCTCGTCGAAGATGATGACTTCGGCATTGTGATGCACGGCCCGGGCGATCTCGACCATCTGCTTCTTGGCCGCGCCCAGCGTCTCGACCATGGCGGTGGGATCGACGGAGAAATTCAGCGACTGCAGGAATTGCTGGGCGGAAATATAGATGCCGCGCAGGCGGTTGAGGAACTTTTCCGAGCCGAGATAGAGGTTCTGCGCCACCGTCATCGAGCCGACCAGCGAGGTCTCCTGAAAGACCATGGCGATGCCGGCTTCGAGCGCGTCATTGGGCGTGGCATAGATCGTCTCGACGCCCTTGTGGAACATCTTCCCGGAGGAGGGCTCGACGACGCCGGCGATCATTTTGGTGAGCGTCGACTTACCGGCGCCGTTTTCGCCCAGCAGAGCGTGGATCTCGCCGCGCTTGAGCTCGAAGGTGACATTTTTGACTGCAGGCACGCCGCGATAGAGTTTCGAGATGTTTTCGAGGCGGATGATCGTATCCATGATGTCTTCTCCGCTCACAATGCCATAGCGAGGATTTCATCCCCGCCCGCCGAGGCCGCATGGATCCTGCCGTTCAGCGACAAAGCGGCGACTATGCCGTGACGCTTGCCGTCGGCGCGGCTGTGATAGCTGGCGGTGGGCTGGAAATCCTGGTCAAGCCGGGCGACGAGACCGTAGGACCGGCTCGGGGACCAGGGCTTGTGGATGCCCATGGTCTTGATGCCCCCGCATTGCAGCGGCTCGAGGAAGGAACGGCCGGAGGCGAGCGACGGCGCGATCCAGAATTCCGGCGCGATTTCTTCCATCATCGCCTGGCGATACTGGTCTTCCTGCAGCACGAATTCGATGAGGCGGTTGACCGGCGCGAAGATCGACAGAAGCGCGCCGTCGTCGATGCGCGTGAGACGGCCGGGATAGCCGGGGATGTTCGACATCACCACCTTGGTCGCGCCGCTGGCGCTCACGCGGATCACGCGGCGGGTCCAGGCTTCGGAGACCACGATATCGGCGCCGTCTTCGATGACGCCCGAGGGCCAGGCGAGGCCATCGATAAGCTTCGTGCTCTCGCCATTGGGCTTGACGCGCCAGACGGAGCCCGTCGCGCCCTTTTCCATCAGATCGCGGCGCCAGTCCGAGGGGCGATGACGGGCGGAGCCATTGGCGACCAGCAATTCGCCGCCGGCGGTGAAGCTCAGCGCGGTGGCGCAGTTTATGTCTTTGGCGGCGGCGATCTCGTTGCCGTCGAGGACGATCGCGCCGCTTTCGAGCGCGACGGCGATCGAGCCCGAGGGCGAGACGGCGAGCGCGCCGACCGGCGATTGAAAGGCGGCGAAAACGCGGGGCTCTCCATTCGCGGAGACAGCATGAACCGCATTGCCGGCGGCGGCTAGCAATTGGCCGTCATGGCTGGCGAGATCGACGGGCGCGGCAATGGTCGCCACGCTCTCGGCCTCGTCGAGACGGCGGTTGGGGCGGAAGGCGCCGTCGAGCGGCGGCACGGTGACGGCCTTGCCGCGGAAGAGATCGAGAAGGGGGCGAAGATGGTCATGCCCGTGCTCCCCAATAGGATGTCGGACCCGTCCAGGCTTCATCGGCGCCGTCGAGCTTGTAGCGGCCGATGCGGTTGTTGAGAATGCCGCCGATGAACAGCCAGCCTTTATGCTCGCGCATGGAGGTGACCATCGGATGCGACTGGCCCGAGAGATCGCCGAGCGCGCCGATGATCTTGCCGGAATCATCGAATTTCACCACACCGCCGGTGTTGATGTTGGGAAACAGCCAGTCGTCCTGCGGCAGCCGGCGCGTCATGCGCTTGCGGAAGCCGGGATTGCGCAGCGACAGGTCGAAGGTCGGCGTGCGCATGCCGAGCCAGGCCATCCAGTAGGAGCCGTCGGAGGCGCGGTTGATATTGTCGGGATAGCCCGGCATGTCCTTGATGACGCATTCTGCCGTGCCGGCTTTGGGGCCTTCCAGCCAATAGCGATGCACTCGGCAGGCCCAGCTTTCGGCGAAGAACAGGCTCTTGCCGTCATGGGCCATGCAGACGCCATTCATATAGTGATAGCCGTCGAGCAGCGTTTTGGTCTCGCCGGTCTTGGGATCGTAGACCAGCAGGCGGCCGGTGGCGCGGTTCTCGATGGAATCGAGCGCCCAGTCATGCGCGTCGAAGCGCTTGGTGGAATCGGTGAAATAGATGCGGCCATCGGGGGCGATGTCGAGATCGTTGGGGTCGCGCAGACGGGCGTCGTCCTGCACCGAGGTCCAGGAGCGGCGCGTCTCGGGCCGACAGCCGCGTCACTTCGCGGTCGGGCGAGATGGAATAGAGCCCCATGGCGCCGACGCAGCTGAGGAGATTGCCCTGGCGGTCGAAAGCGAGCCCGAGCGGGAAGCCGCCGACATGGGCGAAGACTTCGGAGCGCGTATAATCTGGAGCGAAGAAGCGGACGATTTCGCCATGGCGGGTGCCGCAATAGAGATGGTCGTCGCGGTCGAGAATGACGTCTTCGGGGCCTTCGAGTTCGCCCAGCCCGATATAGTCGGTGCGGGAAATCGCGTTGTTCAGCGCATAGGGCGTGCCGGAATCGGGCTCCGCCGACTGCGCTTCGCCCATCTTGAGATAGATGGGTGCGACATAGACTTCGTTGAGCACCTTGTGGCGATTCTTGAGCCAGCGGATGTCGATGGTGACGGCGACCGCCAGCATCAGGCCGATGACCATCTGGTTGGCGCCGGTGCCGTAGCCGAGGCGGATCAGGCCGTTGTTCATGACGAGCACGATGATTGCGCCCATCAGGCCCTTGACCACCGAGCCGCGTCCGCCGCCCAGTGAAATGCCGCCGACAACGGCCGCCGTCAGCGCCAGGATCTCCATGTTCAGCCCGGTGCCGGGGCCTGCGCCCGACAGGCGGCAGGCGATCAGGAAGCCGGCGACGGAGGCGCAGAAGCCGGAAAAGACATAGGTCATGAACACGGTGCGCTTGACCTTGATGCCGGCATTGTGCGCCGAACGCCTGCTGCCGCCGACCGCCAGCACATGCCAGCCTGGGCGCGAGCGGGTCAGCGCGATATGGGTGATGACGGCGAGGACGATGGCGGTGATCACCGGGATCGACAGGCCGGCGAATGTGCCGTCGCCGATGAAATCCCAGGCGTCGGAAGAGGCCATCGAGGTCTGGATCGCCGCGCCGTAATTGACGACGAGAATATCGAAGATGGTGCGGCCGATGATGAAGGTGACCAGCGTGGTGAGGAAGGCGCGGAGCCGAAGAAAGCCGATGAGATAGCCGTTGATTGCGCCGCAGACCAGACCGGTGGCGATGGCCGCAGCCAGCGCCATCCACACGGGCGCTTCGAAGATAAAGAAGGTTCCGACGGCGGTGAAGGTGGCGAGCGCGAAGATCGAGCCGACGGAGAGATCGATGCCGCCGCCGAGCAGGACCACGGTGAGGCCGGTGACGACGATCGAGAATTCGCCGAGCTGGCGGGTGGATTCCTGGAGCGACAGCGGCTTGAAGAAGCCGGGAATGGCCGTGCCGAAGCCGGCGATGACGGCGATCAGCGCGATGAAGGGAATGGCGTTGTCGGTCCAGCGCTTGGACAGGATCTCGCCGATCAGGTGATCGGGAACGAGATTGTAGCGCCAGGACTGCAGGCGTTCGCGAAAAGTCATCAATCAACCCGGGACTGTGGTGAAAAACGGGCGGGGCGGCGCATGCGTGATGCGCCTTCGCAGCGTTTGATGGGCGCGCCGTACAGCGTGCCCTGATGTCATGGCGAGAGCGGAAGAGACCGCTTCGCCGATTATTTCTGCTCGGCCTCGGCCTGCAGCGCCTTCAGATCCCAGCAGCTGTCGGGACGCAGGTTTTCCTTCGTCGTCGCCTTCATCAGCGTGTAGACGAAGGGCGAGGCCGTGCCCGGGGCCTGGCCGCTCTGCAGCAGATATTTGATGATCGCCACCATATTGTGGGTTTCCTTGGCGAGGTCGGTCATCACAACCGCGCCATAGGTGCCATCGGCGATCTTGTCGCAATCGGCGGTCTTTTCGCCGCCGCCCGTCGTCACCAGGAAGACCTTGTCCTGAAGCTTGGCTTCGCGGATGGCGGCCGCCGCGCCAACGGCGTCGCCGTCCCAGAAATCGATGATGCCGCAGATGTCGGGATTCTGCTGCAGCATGGTGGCGGTCACATTGCGCGAGGTGGTGGCGTCCCAATTGGAATCGGGCTTGGCGACGACCTTGAAGTCCAGGTTCTTTTCCAGCACTTCCATGATGCCGGCATATTGATAGAGGCTGGTGGCGTTGACCTGGTCGCCCTGGACGAGGCCGATCTTCTTGGACGAATTCGGGCCGCAGCCCTTGATCACCGCTTCGGCTTCCAGGCGGCCGAGCTGCGTCCAGTCGCCGCCGACATAGGCGTCGGCCTTGAAGTTGGCGGGGTTGTCGACGAGGATCACATAGATGCCCGCAGCCTGCGCCTTCTTCATCAGCTTGGAATAGGAGTTGAGGTCTGGCGACATGACGATCAGCACGTCGGGCTTGGTGTCCGACGAAATGGCTTCGGTGATCGCCTGGGCGCCGGCTTCGACGCTCCAGTTCGGGTCGCGGGTCTCGAAGACGCCGCCGAAGGCGTCGACTTCGCGCTTGAGAATGGCGGCCCAGCCCTGGGCGAGATCGAAGCCCATGGCCATGGGCACGAGCATCACCCGCTTGCCCTTCATCGCTTCGGCATAGATCGCCGGCGACGGATCATCCGCCGCCTTGACCGGAGCGGCCGAGACGCCCATTGCAAAGACTGTTCCTGCGAAAAGTATCGATAGTAGCTTTTTCATGTCTTGTCCCTCTTTTGGCGACAGTGTTGTTCCCCACACACGAAAGTCAGATATCCCCTTGCTGCGCCGTCTGTTCGTCACGCGGATTGAGCAGGCCGTCCATGATGATGGCGGCAAGCAGGATCGAAGATTTGATCAGGTTCTGGTAGATCAAGGGAATGTCGATGATGGTCATGGCGTTGAGCAGCACGCCGGTCAGCGCCGCGCCGATCAGCACATTGCGCACCCCGCCCTTGCCGCCCGACAGGCCGATGCCGCCGATCACCGCGACCAGCACGATGTCGTAAAGCAGCGTCGAATTGACGACGCGCGTATTCATGGAATGCAGGCTTGCCGCGGTGAGAATGCCGGCCATGAAGGAAAACACCGCCGAGATGACATAGCGCAGCATGAGCATGGGCCTGACCGGCATGCCGGCATTGCGCGCCGCCACTGGATTGTCGCCGGCGTAATAGACGTAGCGGCCCCATTTGGTGAAGCGCAGGAAGAGGAAGGTTATGAGCGCGAGCGCGCCGAAGATGAACACTTCCACCGGCGCGCCGAGGATCTGGAACGAGCCCAGCCCGATGATCCAGTGATCGACGGGGGCGCTGATCGCATCGGCGGAAATGACCTGCGACCTGACATAGCCGAAGACGAAGGAGGCCGAGGCGAGCGTGACGAACAGCGCCGGCACGTCCGCATAGGCGACGAGAAAACCGTTGACCAGGCCGAGCCCGATGACGCCGGCCAGCGTGATGGCCAGCGCTGCGCCGTCGCTCATGCCGTCGCTCAGCATCTGCAGATAGGCCGCCACAGACATGGCCATGATGGCGACAGCCGAGAGATCGATGCCGCGGCCGATGATGACCACGGCCATGCCGAGCGAGAGAATGCCGAGCACCGAGACCGAGCGGATGATGGTGACGATATTGTCGGATGTGAAAAAGCCCGGCAGTATGGCCGACGCCGTCGCGAAAGTCAGAATGGCGATCAGGAGAACGATCCGTTCCTGATTGAGCATGGTCAAGTCAAATCGCTTGGCGGCGTTCATGGGTCGGCCTGATCCTCTCCGTGATGGTTCATTCTGCACGGCCCGAAAGTTAGGGGCGGCGCAATCGATACGTCCAATGAATTCTGATCCCCCGATTGATGCGAAACCGGAATGAGTCTTCTCAAACAGAATAGAGCGCGCCCCGGCGGAAAGGCTGGCGCGCTTCCTTCTCCTCTTCCCGCGCGATATGGGCGGCGAGCGCGTCGATAAAGCGCTGCGCGAAGGCCGGCGGCGGCAATTGCGTGTTCCACATGGCCGAAATGTCGAAGCGCACCGGCTCGCCCTTCAGCATGATCGGCCGCCGCATCAGCGAGGCCGACGTGATGCGGGCCGAGGACGGCACGATGGCGACGCCATTGCCGCCTTCGGCCAGCGAAAACAGCGTATGCGGCGAATAGCTTTCGACGATGATCTCGGGCCGGGCCCCATAGACGCGCATGACCGCGTCGAACACTTCGCGGGAAGCGTGCTTGCGGTTGAGCATCAGCAGCGGTTTGTCGAACAGATCCGACGCTTCGATCGGCTGGCCCGGGCGATCGAGAAAGCCGGGGGCGGCGACGGCGAGATAGCCGAGGCTGCCGATGCGGCGGAGACCGAAGGTTTCGATGGGTTGGGCAGGCGCTGCGCTGACGGTGCAATGGACATGTCCACCCTTGAGCTTTTCGATCAGTTCCGCGCCGCCGGCATCCTCGATGCGCAGATCCACGCCGGGATTGTGATCGCGCCAGCCGCGCAGGAAATCGGGGAAATAGCGCTCGATCAGCTGCGAGCAGGCGCCGAGGCGCAGCACGCCGCTGTCGCCCTGAGATAGACCGTCGGCCTGTAGCCGCAAGTCCCGCTCGGCGGCGAGCAAAGCCTGGGCCTTGGCCATCAGGAGCTCGCCTTCCCCTGTGAGACGGATATTGCGGCCGGATTTTTCGAACAGCTTGACGCCGAGATGCGCCTCGAGCCCGGTGATCTGCCGCGACAGCGCCGACTGCGTCATGTTGAGCCGGTGGGCCGCCGCCGTCATATTCATCAGCTCGGCCGTGGTCACGAAACTCGAATAGACCCTGATATCCATCACCGCTCCATCGGGGCTCTCATGCCTAAAAAGAAGCTAAGGCGCAAAATGAGGCAATGTCAACAATTCTTCAGGCTTGACGGATTTTTTTAGGTATGTAGTGATCTCTACATTCGTTAACGCGTGTGTGCGGGATGGAACAGACAATCAGAGACATGCTGCTGGCCGCCACGCCGGCGCTGACGCCAGCGGAAGGCCGGATTACCCAGGCGCTGCTGATGGAGTATCCGTCGGCGGGGCTGGGCTCGGCGTCGGCGCTCGCCCGGCGCGCCGGGGTGTCGGACCCGACCGTGCTCAGGCTGGTGGGTAAGCTCGGCTTTCAGGGGTTTGGGGACTTTCAGGCCCGGCTTCTGGCCGAGGTGGAGGCGCGTCTGCATTCGCCGCTGATGATGATGGAGGCGAAAAAGCCGGTCGGCGCGGGCGCGTCGGCCTCCGCGCAATATCTTTCCTCGGTCGCTGCATCGGTCGAGTACTTGGCGTCATCGGGCCAGGAGGCGCTGATCGAACGGGCGGCGCGGCTGATCATCGCCGCCAGGGGAAAGGTGTATCTGCTCGGCGGCCGCTTCTCCCGGCATCTGGCCGGCATGCTCTCCGGCTATCTCGCGCAGTTTCGCGACGGCGTGGTGGATCTCGGCGAAGTCGGCTCCCGCACTGTCGACCAGCTGGTCGACATGTCCAGGGCGGATGTGCTGATCCTGTTCGATTATCGCCGCTACCAGAACGACACGATGCGCTATGGCGAGCAGGCGGCGGCGCGCGGCGCGCATCTCATCCTGTTCACCGATCCCTGGATGTCGCCGCTTTCGACCCATGCCGAAGTGACGCTGACCTGTCCGGTGGAAGCGCAATCGCCCTTCGACACGATGGCGCCGGCGCTGGCCCAGATCGAGGCGCTGACGGCGCATCTTCTCGCCGCCGCACGACCCGAAGCGCGCGCGCGCATCGAAGCGCTGGAGGCGATCCGCGCCGCAAACGCCGTGACCATGGATGCAGAGCCCGCCTTGCGCGGCGGACCCGGCCCCAAACCCAGCAAGGACGATTGAGATGATCGAGACCACACGCCGCGACGAGCCGTTCAGAAAGGGCCAGACCGCGCTGCTTCTGGTGGATATGCAGCGCATCTGGCTGGAGCCCGGGCTCGATCCGCATCACCCCGAACGCGGACCGGACCATTATTTCTACAAAAGCGCGCGCGAACAGGCGATCCCCAATTGCGAGCGGTTGCTCACGGCGGCCCGCGCCCATGGCGTCGAGCCCTTGCACACGATCATCCAGTCGCTGACCCGCGATGGCCGCGACCGTTCGCTCGATCACAAGCTGACGCCGATCCATGTGCCTCCGGACCTGCCGGAAGGCTTGCCGCCAGCCAATCTCGCGCCTGAGGGTGACGAGATCCTGATCCCCAAGACCTCGTCGGGCGTGTTCAACTCCACCAATATCGATTATCTGCTGCGCAATCTCGGCATCCGCTATCTGATCGTCGCCGGCGTTCTGACCGATCAATGCGTCGACATGACCGTGCGCGACGCCGCCGATCGCGGCTTCCTCGTCACCTGCGTCACCGACGCCTGCGCCACGATCACGCCGGAGCGGCAGGCCAATGCGCTCGCCGCTTTCGGCGGCTATTGCCATCTCGCCGACACCGAGACCGTGGTCGCCAAGATCGCGGCGATGGAGGGCTGAACATGACCGCCAAGCTTCCCCCTCTCGCCGTCATCGCCACCACCGACATCTCCGGCGTCACCCGCGGACGGCCGGTGCGGCTCGACCGGCTGGAGGATTACGCCGCGGCCGGCGTGGGCTGGGTGCCGGCCAACATTTCGCTCACCGCCTTCAACGCCATCGCCGATCCCAATCCCTGGGGCTCCCAGGGCGACCTGCGGCTGCTGCCCGATCTCGGCGCGGTGTTCACCACCTCGGGGACGGGGGCTGCGACGCCGTTCACGCTGGTCGCAGGCGATATCGTCGAGCTCGATGGCGGGCCCTGGAACTGCTGCTCGCGCACGATCCTCAAACAAGCGATCGCCGATCTCGAAGCCGAGACGGGGCTGAGGTTGCTCGCCACTTTCGAACTCGAATTCCAGATTTTTGGGGCCGATCTGCCTGTGGCGCACGCCTTCTCAGTAGGCGCGCTCCGGCGCGCCGATCCCTTCGCCTCGGAAGTGCTGGCGGCGCTGGAAGAGGCGGGCGTGGAGCCGGAAATGTTTCTTGCCGAATATGGCGAGGACCAGTTCGAAATCACGCTCGCGCCCGCCGACGCGCTGGCGGCGGCCGACCGGGCGGTGGCGGTGCGCGAGATCATCCGCGAGATCGCCCGCAACAAGGGCTGGCGCGCCAGCTTCTCGCCCAAGACCAGCCTCGACGGCGTCGGCAACGGCGTGCATATCCATTTTCGCTGCGCGACGGGCAAGACCAGCCGGCGGGCTATGATCCGGCGCAGCCCGGTTGCCTGTCGGCCGCAGCGGGCTCGTTTTGCGCCGGCATTCTCGCGCATCTGCCGGCCCTGACGGCGATCACGGCGCCGAGCATTCCCTCTTACTACCGGCTGCAGCCGCATTACTGGAGCGCGGCCTGGACCTGGCTCGGCGAGCGCGACCGTGAGGCCTCGCTGCGCATCTGCCCGATCGCCGGCCTCAGCGGCAAGGATCCGGCCCGCCAGCACAATATCGAGTACCGCGCCGCCGACTCGACCGCCAATCCCTATCTCTCGCTCGCTGCGCTGATCCGGGCCGGGCTCGAAGGCCTGAGGCGAAAATCGCCCGCCCCGCCGATCTTCTCCGGCGATCCGGCTCTTCTGACCGAAGCGGAGAGGGCGGAGCTCGGGCTCAAGCGGTTGCCGGAGACGCTGGAGCAGGCGCTCGTCGCCTTCGAGACCGACGACAGGGTGTGCGGCTGGTTCGACGCCGCCTTCGTCGAGACTTATCTCGGCGTGCGCCGGCAGGAAATGAAGATCCTGGCCGGCGACGAACCGCACGAGATCTGCGCCCGCTACCGGGACCTGTTCTGATGCCCGCCGAGACGAGCGCCGACTGGCCGGAGGCGGTGGAAATCCTCAATCCCCGGGGGCGCTCGCCGTTCGTGCTCACCTGCGAACACGCCTCGCGGCACATCCCCGCCCGATACCGAGGCCTCGGCTTGCCCGAGGCGGAGATCGCGCGGCATATCGGCTGGGACATCAGCGCCGCCGAGGTGACGCGGCGGCTGAGCGCCCGCCTCGACGCGCCGGCTTTTTTGAGCAATTATTCCCGGCTGCTGATCGACCTCAACCGGCCGCTCGACGCCGACAGCAGCATCCCCATCCTGTCGGAAAACACCCCGATACCCGGCAATCGCGATCTCGATCCCAAAGAGCGGGCGCTGAGGGCAGAGCGCATGTTCCATCCCTTTCACGCCGTCGTGACAGCCCATCTCGACGAACGCCGGAGGCTCGAACGCCCGGCGAGGATCCTGGCGATCCATTCCTTCACGCCGGTGTTCAAGGGCGTTAAAGGCCGTGGCACGCCGGCGTGCTGTTTTCCCACTCGCGCCACTGGGGGGCGAACTGGTGGAAAAGCTCGGCCGCGACGGTCTGACGGTCGCCGCCAACCAACCCTATGTGATCGACCGCGCCGAGGACTACACCATCCCGATCCACGGCGAAGACCGAGGCTTGCCCGCGCTGCTGATCGAAATCCGCCAGGATTTGATTGCGGATGAGGCGGGCGCGGAGGCCTGGGCGGCGAGGCTGGCGGGGGTGGTGGGGTGAGAGGGAGTAACATGGATTGCATCAAGACGAAATCCAGACTTGCCGGCTTTACGTTCTTCCGTCTATAACGCAGTTATTGGGGCGTTTGACTGGAGATATATAAGCATGGCTGGCGTAAGAAAGCTGATTTTTATCCTGACTATACAGGAACGAATCCCTACCAGTCTTCGCTTTACTCAAATTTTGTCGCTTTCGAGGTTTCTAGCGGCGGAATAGATGGTGCAATACAGGCCGTTTTAGATGACGATAGCGTAGTCTTTCACTTGCATTGGCCAGAACCAATATTTTCTGGCGCTAAGTCTACAGATGCAATGTACAGAGCCGGCGAGATATTTTTAGAAAAGGTTTCAAATTTCCGCGGTTATGGTGGGAAATTTGCCTTCACCGTTCATAATGTGCTTCCTCATGACACGGAAAGAAGGGATGTCTGGGTTTGGTTCTTCAAATCCATTATGAAAGTATGTGATTTTATTCACACGCATAACAGTAGCGCCATCCACGAAATGCAGAAGGAATATGAGGTTCCTGAAGCCAAGTGCCACGTTTTTCCGCATGGGAATTATGTCGGCTCGTACCCGATGCGGCAGTCTACAGAAGAAGCAAGGGAACACTTGCTTATACCTGAGCAAAATACCGTGTTCGGTTTCGTTGGTCAGCTGCGCGCGTACAAAGGTCTGGAAAAACTAATTTCCAGCTTTGATAAAATTCAATCCCAATACGAAGCCATTGATCTACTAATTGCCGGCAAGGCGGTTTATCCTACACCTGCCGGTTATTGGGAAAGAATGGCGATATTCAAAAAAATCAATCACTGTTCACGAAGGTTTTGTTCCGGATGAGTTGTTGCAGACTTATTTTTCTGCTTCAGACGTAATTGTTTTGCCTTACGAGAACATATTGACCTCTGGATCAGTCATGTTGTCTGCAACATTCGGCAAACCAGTCATTGCCCCAGCGCTGCCCACGCTTGCAGAGATTCACCAGGCCGGATTTACAATATCCTATGATCCGCAAGATCCGGATGGCTTGACGCTGGCGCTTGAGCAGTTTCTGTCGACCTCGGATGAGGTTCGCGTCGAGATGCGCCGCGCAGCGTTGGATTTTGCGGAGCGCTTCGCGTGGCCGGACATAAGTGATGCTCTGGAGACAGCCATGTTGGAGCTGGAGAAATCCGGCGACTTTCTGGAGCTGGAATCGGGCAAGAGTCTTGAGGTGTACGATACTCTAAGCGATCAGACAGAAGGTCAAATAGCGGTTGCCATTGTTAGTTATTATAGCCTTCATGACGTGGATGCGCTCTTGGAAACCATTCCCCGTCAGATAGACTCGCGGGATGTGCACATATACATCCTCTGCAATGGCAGGTCTGAACGCGAGATGATGCATTACCGCGACCTGGACAGGAAAGTCGTCGTTCTCGTTCCAGAGGAAAATCTTGGTTATGCGGCCGGAAACAATGCCATTCTGGAACTGGCTCTGAAAAAGCGCTACGCCTACATATCCATATTGAACCCTGACATGAATCTGCGAAAAGGCTGCCTGGAGCGCCTATACAGCGCTGCGATACAATATCCCGGGGACATGCTTTCACCTGCCATTCTAACTGCCGATGGGAAGATATCTTTTGCGGGTGGATGGGTTATGAAAGATCGGACCCTCAGGCAGAAGCATCACCTTGACGGTCAAAGCGTCGCAAAGCTGCCGGCGCGAGACTACAAGGTCGATGTCCTCAATGGCTGCGCGTTATTTGCCTCGGCAGACGCCTTTAAAAAGTCGGTTACATACCGGAGGACTATTTTCTGTACTACGAAGAAACCGACTGGTTTCTCCGTATGGAACAGCATGGTGTTGCTCGCCGCATCATACCGGATGCTATCGCAACGCATCACAAGGCGTCGCATGGTCGGTTGGTTCCTACTTTGTATTATCTTTATTATTTTGTTCGAAATAGCTTTGTCTTCAATAAAAATGTACTGGGTTCGAGTGATTACGTATCTCACGATGTTATTCGAAAGTTCAGAGACGGTTGGAGCGAGCGCATCAGCAAGAATGCGCCGACTTTCCAACCCATTTTTCAGCGGGCGCTGACGGCTGCGGAAGACGATGGCGAAAATCACCGGCTTGGCGCGGTGAATGTCGGAGACCGTCTAGACGCGGTAGAGCTCGATGGCCTCGGTGACTACGCCGTTGAGGGCTATGTCGAAACGGTTGACGGGAAAATCTCTGGCTGGGTTTCGTTCCAGAAGGGAGATGACAGCAAATGGCAGGGCGGGACCGATGTCTGGCTCATCGTGGATGATGTCCCTGTCGAACGCGCCGCAGCCAATTTAGATCGGCCTGACGTGGCGGCTGCGGGATATGCCTCCAATTGCGGTTTTGTCGTCCAAATTCCTTTGGACTTGATTGATGGCGCTGTGCACAAGATCGAACTTCGCAGTGGCATCGACGGCAAGCGTCTTCCGTTTCTTGAAGGAGATTGCTTGGAATTGAAGCATCGCCTGACGCATCCGGCTCCAATCAGCGCGCTTTTGCCCATTCAAGCGCGAGTCGACGCGATTGAAAATGGCATGATTACAGGTTGGGTCTATGATCCCTCCGCCGTGAACCGTTCGGTGCATTTCAACTTGTCTATCAATGAACGACAAATATGCGGTTTGACGACCGGGCTCTATCGAGAAGACCTGGAGAAAGCCGGTATGGGGAACGGGCGGCATGGTTTCAGACTTGCGCTTCCATATGACCATATCGCTTCAGAGAGCGTAAATGTCAGACTCTATCTCGATGGCGAAACGACGCATTTCTATGAGCGTAAAGTTTCGCCGAAGATCGGGGAGCCAACCTTTCACCGGCGATGACGCCAGAAAAATTCTTGGAGTGGGCGTTCATAAATTACGAAACCCCTCTTGGATTTTATCAGAACAACCACGCGCTTCAGCGCTTTTTTGAATTCAACAAACTCCATTATGGCCATGCGGGGCGGAGCGCTCCACAAGATCAATTGATATCGGTCATTATGCCAGTCTACAATCGCAGCGGAGTTGTTGCTGACGCGATCCAATCCGTGCGGGACCAATATTATCAAAACTGGGAATTGCTGATCGTCGACGATGGAAGTACGGACGATACCTACAGTCATCTGGAGCAGGTGCTCGGTGAACTGGGAGACGAGCGAATAAAGCTCATGAGGCTGGCTGTAAACCAAGGGGTTTCCGCAGCAAGGAACGTCGGGCTCCAAGCGTGTAAGGGGAGCATCATCTCCTACCTGGATTCCGACAACCAATGGTATCCCGAATTTCTTTCGATCGTCGTCGGCGCGCTGGATAAATCAAAAGGATTTTCAAGCTGCTATATGGGCCAGGAAATATGGGAGTATTTACCCTCGGTGAAGCGCTCCGAACTCCGGAGCATTCGGGCATGCCCGTTCAACCGGTCCAAACTCGAACAGAGAAACTATATAGACCTCAATGTTTTCGCGCATCGTCGGGACATCTATGAAAAGATCGGCGGGTTCCGCGAAGATATGAGGCGGCTTGTGGATTGGGAGTTCATCCTCCGCGCAACCGAACAACAACCCTCATTGTTTGTTCCCGTGCTGATGAATAAGTATTTCGTCGGGCTGGTCGACAATCAGATCACGAAAGTCGAAGTTTACGACGCCAACCTTCAAAAAATTCGGGCTTTGAGGCACTACTGATATGAACACGTCAATTGTTGGAAATGGTATCGATGTCGTCGTGAGGGCGAACGATGGCGCTATGGTTAGGAACTGGATGTCCTACAACAGTGAATGGCTCGGCGCTTTTGAGGCAAAAATTTGGTGGTGTTCACATGAAGCGTCAGGCCTGACTGTGAGGACTTTTAATGACGGCGTCAGCGAGGAAGGTCGTCAGTTCGGGGACACTGGCCCAGAAATCTCATCGCGACCGTTGTTGTTTGTCGCGCCCGATTGGATGCTGAGGCCCGATTGGCTGACGCATATTGCTCGCGCACATACACTTCGTCCGTTCTGGTCCGCAACGGGCAGGTTGGTTGTTCAAGCAGCCGACGGTCGAGCCGGACTTGGCGATACTACGCCGACGCAGATTGGCCACCATGTAAGATCGTGGTCGTTCGCACCGAGTATGCATGGAATATGTGCAGATGAACTCCCCACAGACGTCCTCTGGGTCAGCCCCGAAGCCAAGTCTATGTTCTTGGCGGCCATCAGATTCGAGACAGACTACGACGAAGCTGCGTCGCGTTTTTTTAATTCGGCCGCACAGCACGCCGCTCATGGTACGCATGTTTATTTGCCAGATGCAGTAGCTGTAAGGGTTTCTGCTAACCGGTAAGAATTCGTGCGGATTTCCTACTTTAAAAAAGCGCATAAAAGAGCGTTTTAACAGTGTTAAAATACTAGGAGCCATCATCGTGGCCCATCACGCCGCTGATGGCTAACTCAAAGGGTGGTTTAAATATATTACTGTGCAAACCAAGTTCAAAACTCTCCCATGGTTTAATTACTGACAAAGATTTTGTAAGAAATCCATCTGGAACAGGGACAAACTGGACTTTTCCCATGTTTGGCTGATCGATATACTGACAAATTATATCACGTGACTGCCTGACTCCGTTCAATCTCACAATGGCGCTTGTTCTCGACGACAGCATCCTGAAGCCAAAGATTCTAGTGGGCCTTGGCAATTTGTAATCCATTCCAATCGGAATTACTGTAAATTCCTCGGATATCAAACTATTTTCAAAGCTGATTCTTTCGTATTTCTCTTCCAAGAATTTGTAGTAAATATAATTTGAGCAAATGTCGTCTCTATTCAAATAATCCCATTCACAGGATAGTTTTCCTAAATTTGAGCCCAACGCAAACGCAAGGGCCGTTTCTATATGGTATGGGTCCCTGTAAGCGCTTGACTGTCGTATGTTCATAGACTTGAGCATATCCGATGAATCTATGTAGAGAGCGCCTAAAAAGGATGATATTTTCCTTTGCATTTTTGACACAAACGACTCTTCAGATACATACTTTAGGGGCGGGATTCTAAATACTACTAGGGGAGCCTTCGTGGACAAGCCTTGCAAGAAGTCAAAGTACAGTTTGTGGAATGACCACATATCACCTACAGAATGCGGGTAACTTTCGTCATTCGGGGACGTTTCAACAAAAATCCTTTTGTACTTTTTCTCGCCTATCAAATTGGGTACATCAAGAAATTGAGAAAAAGGAGCGCCTCCCAAGACTATTTTATCAATTTCGCAACTAGTCTGGCTAGCAAGCCCGTCAGACCAGCCCCCATTTACAATAGAATTGGAAGTTCCGATAATAAGCAATTTTTCTGCCATTTCTCTCATACTACGCTCTTTACAATTCCCACAGTTAAACGATTAGATTAATTATGTCTTTTTTAACGGTTTGATCGGCATTTGGAAGGCTTTCAATTTCATTTCTGACATGTGCATCAAATTCGTCGCGGTCAAATTTTGGAACGTCAAGTCCGAGATTCTCAACCAAATCGCAATAAATGCTCTCTGGATCAGCAGTCCAGACAAGGGAAGACGGCCCCTTCCAATCACCAATCGGTCCGACCCTCGTAAATGACTTAAGACGTCCAGCAATGCTGAATTTGGATTTCCTATTAAGATGTGGCTCATAGAATATTGGATCTGGCCTCCGCGGTATCATTTGAACCCTGGCATTTAGATTTGGCAACAACTCTGAACAATAAATAGCTGATCCTTCCGAGAAAATCACGTTATCCGCGTTAAAAAGTGCGTATATCTGGTCCCTTAATGCATACCTTTCAGGTATGAAGTATATAAACCCATGTTCTTCTAGAAATTTTTGAAAGTATGTTTCGCCCAGCAAATACCCTTTTCGGGAAATGTGCCTTCTTCCCAAAAATAAATTTTTCCCGTATATTTCTTTATTATATCCATCCAATATTTTAAATTTATTTTTATCTAAATAATCCTTGTACCAATCGTGATGTCCATTAGTTAGATATGAGCCAGGTTCTGGTATATCAATTTTTTCTACAATCGTTTTAGAGTTGATAATTTTTATTTTGTCAATTTCAACGTTGAATAAAGATAAAACGTATGCGAGATATTCTGGTATATGCACGTTAAGTAGCATAGATTCTTTGTTTTCGAAGTACATGGACAGGAAAATGACCCCGTCGTGCTTTGAGGGGTCATATGCCCAAAGGCGATGAATTGATTCAGTTAAAATATGGCCAAAGTGATTGTAAAACATGCCTGCAAACAAATATCTTCCGCTCAAATAAGCTGGAGCAATATCAAGGTTCTCGGCTACACCGGGTACATCAATCGGAACCCCGTTATTTCTCCGAATTCTCCCTGTAGTAAAACTTTCATTAGGAAAGCCCCCATAAAACCTATCGCCTCGCAACAGGTACGGCGTTAGGAGTACTTGATCGCGGATATCAACATTCTTGAGCATACAGTGTGTTCCCCCATGCGATGCATTTTTGAATATTATGCATGATTCTCATGAAATCAAAAATACCGGCGCGGCCGTATCTCGACGTAGTAAAAAAGTGTTAAATCAGCTCGGGAGAATATCTGTGTAATCAATATTATTAATAAAACTAAAAAAATAGCAGATATGTGTTTCATCGTTTTAATTTATATGAGCGACGCAATATTTTGATTCACAATATAAATAATTCTTTATCCATTTTAATTAAACATAAATCTGTATAAATATACAAATCTCATAAGATGAGAAGTCATAATAAATATCAAAATATCCGGCCGTGATCAAAATTACCAAACATTTCAATGTTAAAAATATATATATAAATAATTTATTTATTTAAGATTTCAAATTTCGTTTGGGAGCGGGTGGTTTTTATTTTTCCAAACGTTCTCTGGGAATGTCGTTGGCTTTGCCAGCTTGAGGCCTTGCGAAGTGGAGCGGGTTTTGTTCCCAAGCTGTCATTCTTTCGTGGCTCACTCCGTTCCCTCCCCTTTTTCTCAATTTGTAGTTTGACTAAACGTGGTTTTGAATTGTACATTTTAAATAACGTATTTGAAGAGGAGGTGCGGATATGAAGTTTTCCGATATAGCGAGTCGCGTTAACGGCATACCTCACACAACGGTTGAGAAGGGACGATTGATCTATGAAACAATCCTTGAGAATAGACTTAAAAACACATTAGAATTAGGTTTCGCGTGTGGTGTGGGGTCCTGCTACATAGCGGGAGCGCTTGATGAATTAGGTGAGGGGAGCTTAGTTTCGGTGGATATGCCAAACGCGAGGGACCGGGTGCCAACTGGACCCGAATTATCGCGTAGTATTGGCCTGGATGCATACATTCAGTTCGTATTTCACGAACTTGGGTATAACTGGTTTTTGATGGACGCAGTTGCAGAAAATAAGAGTTTCGATTTTTGCTTTTTGGATGGAGCTCACACCTGGGATGTAGATGCTTTGGCATTTTATCTTACAGATTTGGTATTGATCCCTGGCGGTGTTATTATATTTGATGATTTAGACTGGTGCTACGCGAAGTCTCCAACCTGGGGTAAGGTAGATGCTCCGGAGTTGCTGCGGCAAACGGCTGGCGTCCGTAAGGTAGTTGAACTTTGGTGAAGCGTAATAAGAATTATGTGTGGATGGGCGAAAAGTATGGCATGGGTTTTGCGAGAAAAATAAAATAGTCGAGATGAAACCGTGATTTTTGGTTTTAGATTTGCGGAATTCTGAGACTTTTTGTTGCAATTATGCGATATATTTTGTTGGAGATTGCTTCGAATTTTTTATTAAAAATATTTATTTTATTACATTTGATTGTTTCATCTGGTGGATGGTGTTTCTAATGCATTGTATAATGCGTTTATTTTTCTTTGTCTTATATTTTGCGGCCTGGCCAGCCCATTCCGAGGGCGTCTCGGCAAAAGAACAAATCCGCGTCTACGCCGTCTCCGGCCGCACCGGCCCCGAACTCTATGCCTCGATCGGGGAAAACGGTCCCAGGCTCGGGGCGGGGCGGGTGATTGCGCATACCGGCTTCAAGCTCACCTGGCGGCGGGATTATCGGCGGCGCGGCGATGATTGCGTGCTGGCGGCGGCGAAACCCAATCTCGTCATCACCTACACGCTGCCCGAGGCGAAGGGGCCCCTGGCGTCGCCCACGGCCGAGAACTGGGCGCGGTTCCGGGCCGGCGTCGAAGCGCATGAGCGCGTGCATGGCCAGATCATCAAGGAGATGGTCGAGGAGATCCTGGCGGTGTCCGTCGGGTTGGAGGAGAAGAATGATCCCTCCTGCAAGAAGATCCGCGCGACGCTCACCGAGCGGTTGCGGGACATTTCCCAGCGCGAACGGGCCCGGCAGCGCGACTATGATCGCGCCGAATTCAGCGATAACGGCGCCGTCCACCAGCTGATCTTGATGCTGGTCAACGGCGGCTGAGCAAAAGGCGCTATCCTTCGGGCAATGACGCTATTTCGCCGGGTCGTCATCCGGGCGTTGACATCTTGTGAGTAGTATCTACATAATAACGTAAATACGAAAATATAGGAGTTTCTCATGTCGATCGATCGCGCCGTTCTGCTCTTCGCAGGCTTCATGGTTCTGGCGTCGCTGGCGCTGACCTATTTCGTGCATCCCGGCTTCGTCTGGCTCACGGTCTTCGTCGGGGCCAACCTGATCCAATCCGCAGTCACCGGCTTCTGCCCGGCGGCGATGGCGCTGCGCAAGCTGGGCCTGCGCCCCGGCGCCGCATTCTGAGGCGCGCGATGACCGTCCGGATCGCCACTGCCTGCCTCGCCGCGCTGGTCCTGTCGCTCCCGCCGCTTTCGGCTCTGGCCGGCGACCATGTCGTCAGGGTCGAAACGGTCGTCGAGATGAAGGCCGTCTATGGCCAGGTGCAGGCGCGGAACACCGTATTGGCCCGAGCGCGGCTCGGCGGTGTCTTGTCTTCGCTGGAGGTCACCGAAGGCGACGAGGTCGAGGCCGGCCAGTCGATCGCGCGGATCCGCGACGACAAGATCGATTTTCAGATCGAGGCGGTCGACGCTCAGCTGCTCGGCCTCCAGGCGTCGCTCGACAATGCGCGCGCCGAACTCGGTCGCGCCGAGAAACTGATCAAGAGCGGGGCGACGACCGCCCAGCGCGTCGATCAATTGCGCACCCAGGTCGACGTGGCGATCAACCAGATCGGCGCGGCCCAGGCGCAGCGCTCGGTGCTGGTCGAGCAGCAGCGCGAAGGCGTGGTGCTGGCGCCGGCGAGCGGCAAGGTGGTGAGCGTCCCCGTCACCCGAGACGCGGTCTTGATGGCGGGCGAAAGCGTCGCTGCGATCGCCGCCGGCGGCTTCTTCCTGAGGCTCGCCATTCCCGAGCGGCATGCGCAGTTCCTCAGGCAGGGCGCCGATATCCGCATCGAGACGGCCGGCAAGGCTTTGAGCGGCAAGCTCGCCAAGATCTATCCGGAAATCTCCGGCGGCCGGGTGACGGCCGATGTCGAGGTCGAGGGGCTGGACACCGATTTCGTCGGCGCCCGCGTGCTGGTGGACCTGCCGGTCGGCGAACGCGAGGCTTTGTTTGCGCCGGCCGAAGCGCTGACGCTCCGCGCCGGCGTCGATTTTGCCGCCGTGCGCGAGGGCGATCAAGTGGTCGAGCGGGCGGTGGTCCGCGGCGCGACCATCACGCGCAACGGCGCCGCCATGACCGAAATCCTGACCGGCCTCGTCGAGGGTGATATCGTGGTGACGCCGTGAGCGCGAACGAGACGAATATGCCCATATCCGGAGCCGAAGACGCCGACCGTCCGCAAGGCCGGCTGGGCATCGCCGGCCAGTTGACGGCCGGTTTCATCCGATCGCCGCTGACGCCGCTTTTCCTGATCGCCGCCTTCGCCTTCGGGCTGGTGGCGCTGTTGACGCTGCCGCGCGAGGAAGAGCCGCAGATCTCCGTGCCGATGGTCGACATTATCGTCGACGCGCCGGGGCTGAAGGCCGACGACGCCGAAAAGCTGGTGACCGAGCCGCTGGAGACCATCGTCAAGAGCATCAACGGCGTCGAGCATATCTATGCCCAGTCTATGGACAACCGGGTGATGGTGACGGCGCGGTTTCTGACCGGCACATCCTCCGACACTGCGGTGCTGCGCGTGCATGACAAGGTGCGCGCCAATCTCGACCGCATCCCGGTCGGCATTCCCGAACCCGCAATCATTGGACGCGGCATCGACGACGTGGCGATCGTGACGCTGACGCTGTCGCCTAAACCCGAAGCCGAAGGACGCGTCAGCGCCGCCGATCTCACCCGCATCATCCGGGAGGTCCGGACCGATGTCGCCAAGGTCGAGAATGTCAGCCTGACCTATCTTGTCGGCGAGGTCGACGAGATCATCCGCATTTCGCCGCAGCCGGAGAAGCTCGCGCTCTATGGCGTGACGCTGCAGCAACTGGCCGCCAAGGTCGAGGGCGCCAATCGCGCCGCGCCGGCCGGACAGGTCCGCGACAAGGGTCTTCAGATCGACGTGGTGGCGGGCGAAACGCTGTCGACGCCCGCCGAGATCGGCAATCTGCTGATCACCGCCCGCGACGGGCGGCCCGTTTATGTCCGCGATGTCGCGACGGTGGAATTCGCGCCTGAAGATACAGAGGCGCTGGTGTCGACGCTGAACAAGGGCAAGGACGGCGTCGAGCGGCAGCCGGCGACGACGCTCGCCGTCGCCAAGCGTCCCGGGGCCAATGCCGTGTTGGTGGCCGAAGCCGTGCTGGCGCGGGTCGAGGCGTTGAAGGGCAGGCTCATCCCCTCCGACATCCGCGTCGAGGTGACGCGCGACTACGGCGAGACGGCTAATGAGAAAGCCAATGAGCTGCTCTATCATCTCGGGCTGGCCACGCTGTCGATCATCGCGCTGGTCTGGCTGGCGATCGGGCGGCGCGAGGCCTTCGTTGTGGCGATCGTCATTCCCGTCACTATTCTGCTCACGCTGTTCGCCTCGCGGCTGATGGGCTACACGCTCAACCGCGTGTCGCTATTTGCGCTGATCTTTTCCATCGGCATTCTGGTCGACGACGCCATCGTGGTGATCGAGAATATCGCCCGCCACTGGGGCATGGGCGACGGTCGCAGCCGGCGCAGAAGCGCCATCGAGGCGGTGGCGGAAGTCGGCAATCCCACCATCGTCGCCACGCTCACCGTGGTGGCGGCGCTTTTGCCGATGCTGTTCGTGTCGGGCATGATGGGCCCCTATATGAGCCCGATCCCCGCCAATGCATCGGCGGCGATGATTTTTCTTTCTTCGTGGCGGTGATGGTGACGCCCTGGCTGATGCTGAAGGTGGCGGGCAAGGCGGCTGTCGTCCATGGTCGTCACGACGCAGCCGGTGGGAGGCTCGGCGCGGCCTATGCCGCCGTCGCCCGGCCCATCTTGGCGTCGAAGGCGCGGAGCTGGATCTTCCTGCTTGTCGTCGGCGCCTTGACGCTGGCGTCGCTCAGCCTGTTCTACACCAAGCATGTGACGGTCAAGCTCCTGCCTTTCGACAACAAGTCGGAGCTTTCGGTGACGCTCGACCTGCCGGAGGGCGCCTCGGTGGAAGCGACCGACCGGGTGGCGCAGGCGGTGGCCGTGATGGCGCTGGACATGCCGGAGGTGGTGTCGGCCCAGACCCATGCGGGCGCGGCGTCGCCGTTCAATTTCAACGGTCTGGTCAGGCATTCCTATCTGCGCTCGGCGTCCCATCAGGGCGATGTGGCGGTCAATCTCACGCCCAAAGGCGAGCGCGACCGTAGCAGCCATGAGATTGCGCTCGATCTGCGCAAGCGCATCGCCTCCATCCCGGTGCCCGAGGGGACGAGCCTGAAAGTGGTCGAGCCGCCGCCGGGCCCGCCTGTCATGGCGACGCTGCTCGCCGAGATCTATGGTCCCGACACCGAGACGCGGCGCCAGACCGCGGCCAAGGTGGAGGCGGCGTTCCGGTCCGTGCCCTTCATCGTCGATGTCGACAATTCCTATGGCCGGGCGGCGCCGCGCAAGCGGCTGACGGTCTCCACCGACGACGCGGAATTCTACGGCGTTGAGGAAAGCGACGTGTTCGACACGATCTCGATCCTCACCCGGGGCAAGACGATCGGGCTATTCGCATCGCGGCGGGGGCCGGATGCCGATCCCGATCCGGCTGGAGCGCGAAAAGGCCGATAAGGCGCTCGACGAACGCTTTCTGGTGACGCCGATGCCCGCCGATGTGTTGCCGGGTGGACGCGGCGTCGTCGAACTCGGCGATGTGGCGCGCATCAGCGAAGAGACGACGTCGCTGATGAAATTCCGCCATAACGGCGTCAGCGCCGACATGGTGACGGCGGAACTGGCTGGCGAATTCGAAGCGCCGCTCTACGGCATGCTGGCGGTGCAGGAGGCGATCGACAGGCAGGACTGGACCGGTCTCGAAAAGCCGGTGATCGCGCTGCATGGCCAGCCGAGCGACGAGAGCCGCCCGACGCTGCTCTGGGATGGCGAATGGGAGGTGACCTGGGTGACCTTCCGCGACATGGGCGCCGCCTTCCTGATCGCGCTGCTCGGCATCTATATCCTCGTCGTGGCGCAGTTCGGCTCGTTCAAGCTGCCGCTGGTGATCCTGACCCCGGTGCCGCTGACATTCATCGGCATTCTCGGCGGGCACTGGCTGTTCGGCGCCCCGTTCTCGGCGACGTCGATGATCGGCTTCATCGCGCTGGCCGGCATCATCGTGCGCAACTCGATCCTTCTGGTGGATTTCATCCGCCACGCCGATCACGAGGGCCGGTCGATAAGCGAGGTGCTGATCGAGGCGGGCGCGATCCGCTTCAAGCCGATCCTGCTGACGGCGCTGGCTGCGATCATCGGCGCGGCGGTGATCCTGACCGACCCGATCTTCCAGGGACTGGCGATTTCGCTGCTGTTCGGATTGATCTCGTCGACGCTGCTGACGGTGCTGGTGATCCCGGCGATCTACCGCGTGCTGAGAAGCTGACAGAGATGATGCGCGCCTTTGCGGCCCCGGGACAGTCTTCTCCGGGGTCGGCCGTCAGGATTTGACTTCCAGGTCATGGATCAGCCGATCGATATAGCCGTCGAAAATGGCGACGATGTCGGTCTGCCCGGGCGCGCGCAGCCAGAGGACCTGAAGACCGTCCATCATGCCGATGATTTCGGCGGCGATATCTTCGGGGAAAATATCGGCGCGCACCTCGCCGGCCTCGACGCCGCGGCGGATTCCGCCTGCGAGCCGTTCGCGCACCCCGGCCAGGCGTGTCGAAAACCAACCGACGGCGGGATGATCCTCGATCAAGCTTTCGGCGTTGAGAATTGAAAAAGCCCGGACGACGCCGGGGATCTCCGTGTTGGCGCGATTGACGCGGCAGAGGCCTTTCAGCGTCTCGCGCCAATTTCCGTCGAGCGAGCCGACCAGCGCCAGCGAATTGATGTCGCGGCGTTCCAGGATAGCGAGAAGCAGATCGACCTTGGTCGGGAAATGGTGCAGCAAGCCCGGTAGAGTGAGATTGACTTCCTCCGCCACCGAGGCGATCGACGCGCTGGAATAGCCGCCGCGCGCGAATATGCGCATGCCGGCGTCCAAAATCTCTTCACGCCTGTGCTCGCCCTTGGGCGACCGCCGCCGCCGCGGCCCGTCCGTGGACTTGGTCATTCCGGCCTTCTCCATGATTGCCCCTCCCCACTTTTTGCCGGTTTGACGCGCTTTCGCAAGCCCCGAGAAGCGCTTGACAGGCTTTCCAAAAACCTAGTAAATAGTCGGAATAAGCGAGTTGAGGTGGGAGGACGACATGTCGAAGAGCATCGATGTCGAGGCGCTGGTGGACCAGATGACGCTGGAAGAGCAGGTAAGCCTGCTGTCCGGCGCCGATTTCTGGACCACGGTTCCGGTCGCGCGGCTCGGCATTCCCAAGATCAAGGTGTCGGACGGGCCGAATGGCGCACGCGGGGCGGGCTCGCTGGTCGGCGGCGTCAAGGCCGCCTGTTTTCCCTCGGCAATTTCGCTCGGCGCGACCTGGAGTGTGGCCTTGGCCCGACGCATGGGCGCGGCGCTGGCGGGGCAGGCCAAAAGCAAGGGCGCAAGCGTGCTGCTGGCGCCGACCGTCAACATTCATCGCTCGGGCCTGAACGGCCGCAATTTCGAATGCTATTCGGAAGATCCGGCGCTGACCTCGGCTCTGGCCGTGGCCTATATCGACGGCCTGCAGAAAAACGGCGTCGCCGCCACCATCAAGCATTTCGCGGCCAACGAATCCGAGATCGAGCGGCAGACGATGTCGTCCGACGTCGACGAGCGGACGTTGCGCGAAATCTACCTGCCGCCTTTCGAGGCGGCGGTAAAACAGGCCGGCGTCATGGCGGTGATGTCGTCCTACAACCGTCTCAACGGAACCTACACGTCCGAACATGGCTGGCTGCTGACCCAGGTTCTGCGCGAGGAATGGGGCTTCGACGGCATCGTGATGTCGGACTGGTTCGGATCGCATTCGACCGTCGAGACCATCAACGCCGGGCTCGATCTGGAAATGCCGGGGCCGACGCGCGATCGCGGCGACAAGCTGGTTCATGCGGCGCAGGTGGGCTCGGTCAAGCTCGAGACCATTAGGCAATCGGCGCTGCGGATGCTCCGACTGATGGACAAAGTCGGCGCACTCGCCGCGGCGCCGGATCTCAGAGAAAGCGAACTCGACCTCCCCGAAGATCGGGCGCTGATCCGCGAGATCGGCGCGGAAGGGGCGGTGCTGCTCAAGAATGACGGCGTGCTGCCGCTCGCCAAGAGTTCCATCGACCGCATCGCGCTGATCGGCCCCAATGCCGGGGAAGCGCGGGTGATGGGCGGCGGCTCGGCGCAGATCAATGCGTTGCACAAGGTCAGCCCGGCCGATGGCATTCGCGCGGCGCTCGCCAACGCCAATTCGACCGAAGAGGAAAAGGGCGCCGACAACAACCGGCTGGTGCGCCTGTTCGAGCAGGACGTGGCGGTCGACTATTTCCAGGGCGCGGATTGCGCCGGCTCCGTGATCGCGCATGAGACGACCGCCAAGAGCGAATTCTTCTGGTTCGAGCTTCCGTCGGAGGTCCTCGATCCACGAGATTTCTCGGCGCGCATGACGCTGAGTTTCATCGCTCAGGAAGATGGCGAGCATCTGTTCGGCATGACCAATGCCGGTCTCGCCAAGCTCTTCGTCGACGATAAACTCATCGTCGATGGCTGGACCGACTGGCGGCGCGGCGAAAACTATTTCGGCACGGCCAATGACGAGATCCGCCGGCCGCTGACGCTTGAAGCGGGCAGGACCTATCGCATCCGGGTGGACTACGCGTCGCGTCAACCCGATGTCGAGGGTATTTCGCTGCAGGCGTTGCGTTTCGGGGTGCAGAAGCCGCTGGGCGCCGAGGCGATCGAGGCGGCGGTGGCCAAGGCGAAAGATGTGGATGTCGCCGTCCTTTTCGTCGGCCGCGAGGCGCAATGGGATACGGAAGGCCAGGATCTGCCCGATATGCGGCTGCCGGGCCGTCAGGACGAACTGGTCGCGGCGGTGGCGGCTGCCAACCCGAATACGGTAGTGGTGCTGCAGACCGGCGGGCCGGTGGAAATGCCCTGGCTGAATGACGTCCGCGCCGTGCTGCAGATGTGGTATCCCGGCCAGGAACTCGGCCATGCAGTGGCCGATGTGCTGTTCGGCGACCAGGAGCCCTCTGGCCGCTTGCCGCAGACCTTCCCGAAAACGCTTGAGGACATGCCCGTCTTTACCGGCGAGCCACTGAGTTATCCGGGCGTCGACGGCCATGTGCGCTATGACGAGGGGATCTTCGTCGGCTACCGGCATTTCGATACGCGGGGGATCGAGCCGCTGTTTCCGTTCGGCTTCGGGCTCGGCTACACGACGTTCGCATGGACCGACGCCAAGGCGTCGTCGGATGTCATCGGCGCAGAGGGTGTGACTGTCACGGTGTGGCTGGAAAACACCGGAGCGCGCGCGGGCTCGGAGGTGGTGCAGCTCTATGTGCGGCCGCGCGCGGCCAAGGTAGAGCGGCCGGACAAGGAGCTCCGGGCCTTCGCCAAGGTCAAGCTCGCGGCAGGGGAAAGCGCCGAGGTGACGCTCAAGATCAGCCTTCGCGATCTCGCCTACTGGGATGTCGAAGCCAAGGCGTTCCGGGCGGATGCGGGCGATTACGAGCTGGTGGTCGCGGCGAATGCGCGGGACGAGCGGTTTGCGCTTAAAATATCGCTTGAGGAAGACTGGGTGGAAAAGTGAGGGTCATCATCGCGCCAGCATTCGCCCTGCCTGCACTGCGACAGCTAGAGGCAACTGACGTCGCCAGAGGCCAGATGGGCGGCAAAATTGCAAGCGACAGGACCGGTGGACAGAATTAAAGCGTGGCCCGCGAGAAACAACCGTCGCTTCGTTCTGAATTTGCCAATCAGAGCAACGCCGAGCGCGAACAACAAGCTGGCCGCCATGAGTCCGAAATAGAACAGAGCCAGGGGCGGGACGTAAATCAGCGCTATGTGCCAGCAACTGGCGAAAGTGTAATCGCCCGACAACTTCATGGCCGCTGCGGCCAGCACAGCCCAGCCCGTGACGTGAGCGAGAAGCAGAAGCGGTCCAGTGTCTGTCATTGGGTTCTGTCTGGAGATCCGAGGCCGGCGAGCCGTGCGTCTCGCCGGACGTAGTGGATCACGCTTTTGGCGCGGCGTGATTGCCCTTCGGGAACTCCTGCGCCAATTCGCTATACCATTTGCCGGATTTCTTCACGGTGCGGACCTGGGTCTCGTAGTCGACATGCACGAGGCCGAAGCGCATCGTATAGCCTTCCGCCCATTCGAAATTGTCCATCAGCGACCAGGCGAAATAGCCGCGGAAGGGATAGCCTTCCTTGATCAGGTCGGCGGTAACCGAGAGGTGGTCGGCGTAATAATCGAGGCGCGGCTGATCATCGACTTCGCCATCGTCGCCGACGCCCATATTGTAGCAGGCGCCGTTTTCGGTGATGTAGCAGTCCGGCAGGTCATAGGTGGCGTAGAGATCGCGGACGATGTGGCTGAGGCCCGAACTGTCGATCTCCCAGCCGATATCGGTCTTTTCCGGATGGACCGGCGGGGCCTGGATATGGGCGGGGTAGGGGGCGTCCGGATTGGGATCGGCGGCGACGCGCATGGGGGTGTAGTAGTTCAGGCCCCACCAGTCGATTTTTTGCGAAATGGTCTTCATGTCGCCGTCTTCGATCTTCGGCATCAGGGGCTTGCAGGCATCCAGCAGCGCCTGGGGATATTCGCCCTTGAACACGGGGCCGAAGAACATGCCGTTGTGGAAATCATTGGCGCGCACGGCGGCGGCTTGGTCCGCCTCGCTGTTGGATGCGGCTATGACCGACATGGCGTTGTAGACGATGCCGACCGGCAGCTTCGGCGCTTCCGCGCGGATGGCCTCCACCGCCAGACCATGGGCGAGATTGGTGTAATGGGCGGCGTGCAGCGTCGCCTGCATGTTGCGCTCGCCGGGCGCGTGGATGCCGAGGAGATGCGACAGGATCACCGAGCACCAGGGCTCGTTGAAGGTCGCCACCGCATCCAGCCGGTCCCCGAGACGGCTGATGACTGTGGGCGTAGCGCTGGAAGGCGTGCGCGGTCGAGCGCGCGGTCCAGCCGCCGTCGCCCATCAGCGCCAGCGGCAGATCCCAGTGATAGAGGGTTGCGAAGGTCTTGATGCCGCGCGCCTTGCAGCCGTCGATCAGGCGGTCGTAGAAATCCAGGCCCTTTTCATTGAGCGGGCCGGTCCCATCCGGATAGACGCGCGGCCAGGCGATGGAGAAGCGATAGGCTTCGACGCCCAGATCCTTGATGAGATCGAGATCCTGTTCCCAGCGATGGTAATGATCGCAGGCGACATCGCCATTGTCGCGGTTGTGGACCCTGCCCGGCATGTTAGAGAAAGCGTCCCAGATGGAGGGCTTGCGGCCGTCCTCCTTGGTCGCGCCTTCGATCTGGAAGGAGGCGGTGGCGACGCCGAAGACGAAATCTCCGGGAAAGCGGGCGGCGAGAAGCTTCGGATCCATGCGTCAAATCCCAGTGTGGTTGCGGCTGGGTGTCGAGGCCCGCCTTCGTTGCGGTTTAACCAAGCGGAAAAGGCTTGTACAGGCTGAAATGTTTAAATCTGCAACGTTGCAGGCGCGTCATGTGGATACATGCCACAATGTCTGCCGGTGATCAGAGCTGCGCTTCGATCGCCATTTTGTCGATCACCGACCAGACGCTACGGATCTTGCCGGCGTGAAATTCGTAGAAGACGTTTTCGGAAAACGTGATCCTGCGGCCGTTGACCTGGAGACCGAGAAACACGCCTGCCGGCGTGCAGTCGAAGTCGAGACGGGCCGCGACATGGGTGGGATTGCACACCATGAGGCCGATCGAAAAGCGAAGGTCGGGGATATCTCGAAAATCCTGCTCCAGCATGGCGCGATAGCCGGCAAGGCCGAAGGGTCTGCCATTGTGTTCCGCGTCACCATCGACATAGAGGCCGGTGAGTCCCAGTCCTGTCGATTGAGGCAATCGATATAGGCGCGGTATCGATCGGCGAGATCGGCATTGTCGTGCATATCGGCTCCGGAACTCAATCTCGATGGGGCTGCCGGCCAACCGGTAGGGGCTGGCCGGCGGGTCGATTCTGGATCTTACGCCTTGACCCAGGCGCCGTTGCGCTTGGAGGAGGCGATGCAGGCTTCGACGAAGGCGACGCCCTTCACGCCGTCTTCCACGGTCGGGTAGATCACGTCGGCATCGACCTTCTCGCCCTTGCGCTTGGCGATGATGGCGCGGGCGGCTTCGGTGTAGATGGTGGCGAAACCTTCGAGATAGCCCTCTGGATGGCCGCCCGGAATGCGGCTGACGCGGCCGGCTGCGGCGTTGGCGCCGGCTCCGTTGCGGGTGATAAGCTGCTTGGGCTTGCCGAGTTCCGTGACCCAGAGATAGTTGGGATCCTGCTGCGACCATTCGATGCCGGCCTTGGTTCCGTAGACGCGGACCTTCAGCGCGTTTTCATTGCCGGTCGCCACCTGGCTGCACCAGAGCAGGCCCTTGGCGCCGCCCTTGAAGCGCAACATCACATGGGCGTTGTCGTCGAGCGCGCGGCCCGGCACGAAAGTGTGGACATCGGCGGCGAGTTCCTCGAGTTCGAGGCCGGAGACGAAGCAGCCGAGATTATAGGCGTGCGTGCCGATATCGCCGGTCGAGCCGCCGGCGCCGGACTGTTTGGGATCGGTGCGCCAGGCGGCCTGTTTCTGGCCGGTCTGTTCGATCGGCTCGGCCAGCCAGTCCTGCGGATATTCCATCTGCACCAGCCTGATGTCACCCAGCTCGCCCGACTTCACCATCTCCCGCGCATGGCGGATCATGGGATAGCCGGTGTAATTGTGGGTGAGGATGAACAACGCATCCGATTCCTGGGCGACCTTGAGCAGCTTCTTGGCGTCGGCGAGGTTGGAGGTGAGCGGCTTGTCGCAGATCACATGGATGCCGCGGCGCAGGAATTCCTTGGCGGCCGGATAGTGCATGTGGTTGGGCGTGACGATCGACACGGCCTCAATGCCGTTCTTGATCTTGGCTTCGCGGATCGCCATCGAGCGGAAGTCGTCATAGATCCGGTCCGAGGCGAGGCCGAGTTCGGCGCCCGACTGACGGGACTTTTCCGGGGTCGAGGACAGAGCGCCCGCCACCAGTTCGTAGTGGTCGTCGATGCGGGCGGCGATGCGATGCACCGCGCCGATAAAGGCGCCCGAGCCGCCGCCGACCATGCCGAGGCGAATGCGGGCTTCGCGCTTTTCCGTGCTTCCTTCGATAGCCATGAATATTCCTCCCTGAGGCTCAGTTGTGATTAGGGTGTCCATCGCGCGGCTTGCGCTGCCAGCAGGGCATGGTTTAGAGCCGAGACTATGGGCCTCGGCCCGTTTTGCCGGGTTTCGGCGCCGCAGACAAACAGTCAAGGCCTTTGCGATGGCGTTTCCAGATCCAGATCTCATTTATCCCATCACGCTTGCGGATGGGACGGTTTATCGCGAAACGATGTTTCTCAAGAATGCGGTCAATCATCCCCGCATCGAGGCCGGCGACTATAGTTATTTCAGCCATTCCCGGCCCATCGAGGAAACGGCGAGCCTGCTTGCGCCGTATCTTTATCCGGTCAGCCGGGAGAAGCTGGTCATCGGCAAATTCACGCAGATCGCGCGCGGCGCCTATTTCATCACCAGTTCCGCCAATCATCCGATGAACGGGGTCACCACTTATCCCTTCCGCATCTTCAGCCAGGAGACGATCGACGGTTACTCGGACCTTCCGACGCGCGACACGATCGTCGGTCATGACGTATGGATCGGCCACAATGCGACGATCATGCCGGGCGTGACGATCGGTCATGGTGCGATCATCGCCGCCGAATCCGTCGTCTCCCGCGACGCGCCGCCTTATGCGGTGGTCGGCGGAAATCCCGCGCGGATCATCCGGTTGCGTTTCGAACCCCATATCGTCGACACACTCCTCGACATCGCCTGGTGGGATTGGGAAATCGGAAAGATCGAGCGCCATCTGACGGCGCTCGAAGCTGGCGATATCGCGGCGCTGTCGGCTGCGGATTAAAGGCCGAGCATGCGGCGGTTGGCGGCGTCATCCGTGCCGGCGTCGGCGAAATCGTCGAACGCCTTTTCGGTGACGCGGATGATGTGGGCCTTGACGAATTCCGCGCCTTCGCGGGCGCCGTCTTCGGGGTGCTTCAGCGCGCATTCCCATTCGACCACGGCCCAGCCGGCGAAATCATTGGCGGCCATCTTGGAGAAGATCGCGCCGAAATCGACCTGGCCGTCGCCCAGCGAGCGGAAGCGGCCGGCGCGGTTCACCCAGCCCTGATAGCCGCCATAGACGCCCTGGCGACCGGTCGGATTGAACTCCGCGTCCTTGACGTGGAACATCTTGATCCGGTCTTTGTAGATGTCGATATTGTCGAGATAATCCAGGCATTGCAGCACGTAATGCGAGGGATCGTAGAGCATGTTGGCGCGGGTGTGGTTCTTCACGCGCTCCAGGAACATCTCGAAGGTGATTCCGTCATGCAGGTCTTCGCCGGGATGGATCTCGTAGCAGACATCGACGCCCTGCTCGTCGGCGTAATCGAGGATCGGCGTCCAGCGGCGGGCGAGTTCGTCGAAGGCGGTCTCGACGAGACCCGCCGGGCGCTGCGGCCAAGGATAGATGAAGGGCCAGGCGAGCGCACCGGAAAAGGTGGCGTGGGCGTCGAGCCCGAGATTGCGCGAGGCTTTGAGCGCCAGCTTGACCTGCTCGACCGCCCATTCCTGCCGCGCCTTGGGATTGCCGCGCACTTCCGGCGCCGCAAAGCCGTCGAAGGCTTCGTCATAGGCCGGATGGACAGCGACGAGCTGGCCTTGCAAATGAGTGGAGAGTTCAGTGACTTCGACGCCGTTTTCGCGCGCGACGCCCGCGAATTCGTCGCAGTAATCCTTGGATTCGGCGGCCTTCTTGAGGTCGATCAGACGGCTGTCCCAGGACGGGACCTGCACGCCCTTGTAACCGATGTCGGCGGCCCATTTGGTGATGGTCTTCCACGAATTGAACGGGGCGGCGTCGCCCGCGAATTGCGCCAGGAACAGCGCGGGACCCTTGATCGTCTTCATGATTCCTCCCTGGAACGTTCTCCTGCAACGTTTCCGTTAACGTTTATAGGGTTTGATTTGCCGACACAACCGGGCAAACGGGTTTAAACGGACTGAAAATTAAAAGCGCTTGCGACACAGAAAAACGCCCCGCCCAAAGGCGAGGCGCAATGCGCTTCCGTTCCGATCAGAACGGCGAGTCGGGGAAGTAGTAGTTCTTGGCGTTGTCCTTGGTGATCAAGGTGGCGTCCAGCGTATAGGTGCCATGCACCGGGACCTGGTCGTAGATGGCGGCGGCGGTCAGTTCCATCGCCGTGCCGACCATCGCCGGCGGATACAGCACGTCGACCGGGATCATCTTGTCGCCGTCCATGACCTTCTTGATCATGTCCTTGGAGCCGGCGCCGGCCACGACATACTGGATGTCGGTGCGCTTGGCCTGTTCGATGGCCTGGAGCACGCCGACGGCCATGTCGTCGTCCTGGCACCAGACCACGTCGATCTTCGGATACTTGGTCAGGTAGTCCTGCATGACCTTGAAGGCGTCGTCGCGGTTCCAGTTGCCGAACTGGCGGTCGAGAATCTTGACGTTGGAGCCTTCGATACCCTTGTCGAAGCCGTCCTGGCGCTGCTGGTCGATCGGGATCGGCAGGCCGCGGATGACCACCACCTGGGCGTCGGGCGTGTTGTCCTTGATATACTTGCCGGCGACTTCGCCGAGCGCCGGGTTGTTGCCGGCGACATAGAGGTCGCGGACGGTGTTGTCGTTGACCGAGGGGGCGCGGTCGACGATCGACACGAAGGTGCCCTTGCCCTTGATTTCCTTGATCGCGTTGACGAGCGGATCGGGATCGGTCGGCAGGATGACCAGCGCGTCGATGCCCTGGGTTTCCAGGTCCTGCAGCGCATTGGCCTGGCTGGCCGGATCCGGCGAGGTCTTGACGATGACGTTGAGGCCCGGATGCTCCTTCATCAGGAGATCGGCGACGCGCTGGGCGTGGTAAACGACGCCGGCCGTCCAGCCGTGGTCGGCGGCGGGAATCGACACGCCGATGGTCTTGGTTTCCTGGGCGTGGGCGACGCCGAAGACGGTGGACATGGCCAGCGCCAGTCCGAACAGTTTCATACGCATGTTTCTCTCTCCCTAGAGGTTTTGCGGGGTCGGTCCTCCAACCGGGCGACCCCCGACCCGGCGTGTCAGCCCTTGCGCGCCAGCGAACGCTGGACGAGCATGGCGATGATGATGATCGCGCCCTGAATGGCCCCGATCAGATATTCGCTGATGAAGTTGGACAGCAGCATGATGTTGCCGACCAATTCCAGGATGAAGGCGCCGCAGATCGTGCCCCAGACGCGGCCCGCGCCTCCCTTGAGGGCAGTGCCGCCGACCACGACGGCGGTGATGGCCTGCAGTTCCCAGAGAATGCCCGTGGTGGCCGAGGTCGAGCCGAGGCGCGGCACATAGAGCAGCACCGCGATGGCGACGCAGAGGCCTTGGATGACGAAGGCGATGGTGCGGACGCGATCCACCGCGACGCCGGAATAGCGGGCGACATCGCGGCTGGAGCCGACCGCCACCACATGCCGGCCATAGCGGGTGCGATAGAGAATGAAGGCGGCGATGGCGGTGACGACGAGAATGATCAGGATCGGCACGGGCAGGCCGAAGACGGAGCCGAAATAGACGGGACGATAGAGCTCCTGCTGCTCCGGCGAGCGCAGCGTGATGGCGCCGCCCTGCGAGAGCCAGGTGGTCAGCCCGCGGAAAATGCCCATGGTGCCCAAGGTCGCGATGAAGGGCTCGATCTTGCCGACGGTGGTGATCAGCCCGTTCAGCAGGCCGCAGGCGGCGCCGATGACGACGGTCAGCGCCGCGGCCGCGACCAGCATCAGGGCAGGATCGGCGATGACGCCGGAATTCATGAACAGGATCATCAGGCTGGCGACGAAGGCCACCATGGAGCCGACCGAGAGATCGAGATCGCCCGAGGAGATGACGAAGGTCGCGCCCACCGCGATGATGGCGATGAAGGCCGAGCGGGTGGCGACATTGGCGAGGTTGTTGATGCCGATGAAATTGGGATTGACCAGCGCCCCGACGATCAGGAGCAGCGCCAACGCCGCAAAGGGCGCGACGGCCCGCATGTCGATATCGCGCCAGCTCCGCGTCTTCCGCGTCGTCTCACCGCCATTGATGCTCATGTCCACGTCTCTCTCCCCGTTCGGATCTTGTCGTCCGAGCCCCACGCTCGTCAGCTGGCCAGCTTTTCTTTCAGCCCCGCCGCATAGCGCATGATTTCCTGTTCGCTGATTTCCTCGCCCTCGAGCATGCCGACGATGCGGCCCTCACGCATGACGGCGACGCGGGTGCAGAGGCCGATCACTTCAGGCATCTCGGAGGAGACGACGATGATCGACTTGCCCTCGCGGGCGAGCGCGGCGATGAAATGATAGATCTGCTGCTTGGTGCCGACATCGATACCGCGCGTCGGCTCGTCGATGATGACGATCTCGGGCTCGGTCTCCATGACCTTCGCCAGAAGCAGCTTCTGCTGGTTTCCGCCCGACATGCGGCCGGCCACGACATTGCCGTCGCGCACGCGGATGTCGAAGCGGCGGCGGGCCCGCTCCATGGCGGTGGTCTCGCTCTTGGGATCGAGATAGACCGTCTTCAAATGGCGGTCGAGATTCTGCAGCGTCAGATTGACCGTCATGCCTTCGCCGAGCAGCAGGCCCTTGCCCTTGCGATCCTTGGTCATATAGGCGAGGCCGTGCGCATTGGCGGCGCGGATATCGCCCGAGGGCATGGCCTGGCCGCGAATTTCGACATCGCCCGACAGACGCGGGCGCAGGCCCGCCACGGCTTCCATCATCTCGCTGCGGCCCGAGCCGATCAGGCCGGAAAAGCCGAGGATTTCGCCCTTGCGCAGCTCGAAGCTCGCGCCGCGGACATAGCCCGTCGTCAGATTCCGCACCGACAGCACGATCTCTTCATCGACGTCGGGCTCGCGCTTGGCGGGATAGAGGCTCGACAATTCGCGGCCGACCATCAATTGCGCGATCGCCTCGCCGTCCATCATTGAGGTCGGAGCCGTCTTGATCCACTGGCCGTCGCGCAGCACGGTGACGCGGTCGGTCAGCTCCATGACTTCATTGAGCTTGTGGGAGACGAAGACGAAGCTGGTGCCCTTGTCGCGCAGCTTGCGCACCTGATCGAACAGGATCAGCGTTTCCTCGCGCGAGAGAACGGCGGTCGGCTCGTCCATGAACACGACGCGGGCGTCGCGGCTGATCGCCTTGGCGATCTCGACCATCTGCTTGTCGGCGACCGCCAGCGAACTGATCAGCGCGTTTTCATCGATATGCGAGCCGAGCTGGTCGAGCACGCGGCGGGTCTCGCGGCGCATGAATGCGCGGTCGAGTACGCCGAAACGGGTGACTTCGCGGCCGAGATACAGACTTTCAGTGACGGTCAGATGTTCGGCGAGATTGAATTCCTGGTGGATGATGACGATGCCCAGCGCCTCGGCCGCGCCATTTGGCGGCAATCTCACCGGTTTGCCGTCGAGGAGGATTTCGCCGGAGGTCGGCTGCTCGAAACCCGAGAGGATCTTCACCAGCGTGGACTTGCCGGCGCCGTTTTCGCCCATCAGCGCATGTATCTCGCCTTTGGCCAGGTCGAAATCGACGCTGAACAGCACCTGTACGCCATTGAAAGATTTGCTGATCCGGCGCGCAGCCAGAACAGGCTGTCGCTCACTCGCCTCAGGGGCCGTCATGGTCTTCCTCCCTCACGGTCTTCCCACCGTGTTGGCCATTGTGTAAACCTTTACAGGAGTGATGTAAAGGTTTACATTCACGTCATTCGAATTTTCAGCGGCGGATCGTTTGACCTTGCCGAGAGTCTGTGTAGTTTGCAGCCGTAACGGCGGAACCGAGGACGCGCGTGTCGAAATCCACCCCCGCAACAATTGAAGATGTCGCCCGTCTCGCGGAAGTTTCCATCGCGACGGTGTCGCGCGCCATTCATACGCCGGAAAAGGTGGCGAAGGAAACCCGCCTCAAGGTGACGCAGGCGATCGCCATCACCGGCTACACCACCAACGCCATGGCCCGCAGCCTGAGGCTCGGCCGCTCCAACATGATTTTGGTGGTGGCGCCCGATATCGGCGACCCCAATTTTTCCAATATTCTGGTGGGACTGGAAAACGAGGCGCGCTCGCATGGCTACGGCGTGCTGATCGGCCATACGCAGAACGATCCGCAGCGCGGGCTGGAATATCTGAAGTTTCTCAATTCCAACCAGGCGGCCGGGATGATCCTGTTCACCGGCATTCTCCCCTTCGGCCACCAGACCATGACCGCGCGGCTGCCGCCCAGCGTCGGCGTGTTCGAGCCGGTCTATAATGGCGGCATTCCCTATGTCGGCGTCGACGACGCCGCAGGCGCGCGCAAGGCGATCGACCTGTTGATCGCCGAAGGCCATCGCCGCATCGCCTTCATCGGCGAATCCCGCACCAGGCTCGCGCATGCCCGCCGCAAGGCCGGCTATGAGGACGGCCTCAGCGCCGCACGGCTTGAGCTCGATCCGCGGCTGGTGATGCCCGGCGACGGCACGATCGAAAGCGGCCGCCTCGCCGTTGAACAACTGTTCATGCGCGACACGCTGCCCTCGGCCTTCATGTGCGTCAACGACCAAACGGCGATCGGAGTAATGCTGGCGCTGACCGCGCGCGGTTATTCCATCCCCGGCGACTTCTCCGTCACCGGCTTCGACGACGTGCCGCAGGCGAGCTTCATGAACCCGACGCTCACCACGATCCGCCAGCCGCGCACCGCGATCGGCAAACAGGCGATGGCGCTGCTGTTCAAACTCCTGCAGGACGAAAAGCCCGAGGAAACCGAGATTTTGCTCGCGCCGGATCTGGTGGTGCGGAATTCGGTGGGGGGCTCCGCGCGCGCTGCCGAAGCGCTGACGCATGGGCATCGGCGCCGTCACCCTCTATGTGCGCGATGTCGAGCGGACGGCAGCCTTCTATGAAACCTATTTTCCATTCCGCGCGCTCCGGCTTGAGGGCGACCGGATCGTCGAGCTTATCGCCCAGGATGGCGGCGCCAATCTGCTTATTCACGCGGCCGGCAAAGCCCAGAAAATGGGCCAGGTTCTGGTGAAGCTGGTCTTCGATGTCGAGGATGTCGAAGGCTTCTGCCGCGACTGCGCCGCCAAGGGCCTGGTGTTCGGGCCGCTGCACAGAGCGGATGGCTATGTGTTCGCCAATGCGAAAGATCCGGATGGCAATCCGATTGTGGTGTCGGGCCGGGTGTTTGTGCGGCGGTGAGGGGGCGAGGTCCGCCGTAGGATTTCGGCGCTGTTCAATATCCAGCTTCTCTTTGATGGCGGAAGGCCAGCACATAGACCGCGTCTTCGGCCGTGTCATTGTGATAAAGCGCCACGTAGCCGGAATCTCCGAACGGGATCACCAACTCGCGCAGTTCTGGATGCTCCGGTAAGGGGCGGCCGATGTCCGGAGTCGTTTCCAAAAGCAAAAATTGCCGCGCTATAGCCTGACCGGCCCGTTTGGCGGCTTCCGGAGCTTTTCCGGACAGAAACCGCCGGCAGCGAGCCAGCCCAAGAGCCGCGCCTTCCGTGACGATTACTCGTGGCACTCCGGCATCGCCTTTTCGTCGTCGGCGCCCCAGGTGGACAGCCAGGTTCTGACTTCCTGGCCGGTCAAGTGCCGGCCCGTTTCCTGATAGGCCGACCAGGACGCCAAGGCCTCCCGCTTGAAGCTCTCCTGGGCCTCCTCGCGGTCCACATATTGCTTGATCGCTTCGAGCATGATCCAGTGCGCCGAACGCTGACGCTGGCTGGCAAGCTGCTGAACGCGGCTCTTCAGGTCGTCGTCGATCTTGAGGGATGTCGCCATGGTGCTTGGTTCCTATGACTGGGTATTACCCGGTGACACCTTAGGCTACCTTCGCCGAACTGTCCATGCGCAGGGGTGGCGCTGAAGGCGCTGCGAGAATTGCAGGCGCCAAAGTCAGGCGGGTTTGACCTTGGCGGCGAGGATGCGCCTGAGGTCGTCGACCTGGGCAGCCGTCAGCGCCCGCTTGGGCAGCATGTTGAACAGGCGCGGCCCCTGAAACAGCAGGAAAACCCTGTCATTGTCCGCCCATTTCAGAAAATCGCTCCAGGGAATGGTCACGCCGCCCTGCTGGTTTGTCAGGGTCACGTTTTCTTCCGTCCAGGCGACCATCGTCTCGTAGCGCAGCGTCTTCTGCGCCGCATATGATTTCCGCGCCGCCGCCCGCGCCACATAGAAATACTGAAAAAACGGCAGGACGAAGCCGATGGCCATCATGATGTAGAAGGGCGTGAATGCGGATCGCCTTGACTCCGGCGCAAACAGCGAGAGGACGAAGATGGCGAGAATGATGAGATAGCCTGCAAGCCGCCCGCGTGAGGTGAAGGTTTTGACCGTGAACAGCTTGTTGGCGGCGATGTAGTCATCGGCGGTCAAGGTGAGGGTGGTGGTGCGGGTGGGGTCGGGGTCGGTCATTGGCTTGAGTCTAGGCTCTTTAAGGGGCGGGAGAGGAAGCATATCCCGGCGGGCGATGTCGTGAAGAAATTGGAAGGTACTAGCGCTGCGGACAGCTCTTCAGGTTAGGTGGCTATTGCCTGTTGTCGTTTCCTAGAGTGTCATAAGCAATATCGCATTTTTTGAGGTCCCGCAAAAATGCCATTTATCAGCTTTGGTTACGTGTGCGGGTGCCTTTTTACAAAATATCGCTGTCTGTTGTTGTCTTGGTCTTCGCGGGCCAACACTTAACTTGCGTGCTGCGGGTTGTTGTGAATGAATGTTTTGGAGTGCAAATTGATGTAGCCACCAAATTTCTGATAGGTAGATGACGCTTGCTCAAACAATTCTGAGGTCGCTACTCGGGAAAGGGTACTTCCCAAGGAACTTCCGCCGGTTTTTACAACCTCAGATTTTGGAGAGCACGCAGAGGAAATTTTGGGCGATTGGCTGGCGTCGGAGTTGTATACGCAGAAAACAGCTAAAGATTTCCCAAAGATTAACGGAAAGATCCCGCGAGGCCGGGCAGGGTTCAAAAGGCTAGTATACGCCGATCCGGAGATAATTTCTAAGCCTAAAAAATTTTATGAGCGACGCAACATTCACATTACACACCCTATTCCACAGGCGCTTCTTACAAACGAAATCGCTCACAATTGGAGAAATCTCCAAAAATCCTAACTCTTCGAAAATATTCTAAAGACGAAATAATAGTATCTGATACTTATGATCGATCGATAAAGGGAATTAACTTTTTATTGCATCGCGCAAAGAAAGAATACATCGAATCTACAGCTGATTGGCTGGTGAAAACCGATATTTCTCGTTTTTATCCTTCCATTTATACTCACTCCATTCCATGGGCGGCTTATGGAAAAGAAAAGGTAAAATCATCAATTAAAATGTATGAAGGCAGTTTTGCTGATCGACTGGACGTGCTTGTACGCGCCTGCAAC
This sequence comes from Rhizobium sp. G21, assembly GCF_014158035.1. GTDB lineage: Bacteria > Pseudomonadota > Alphaproteobacteria > Rhizobiales > Rhizobiaceae > Rhizobium_E. The sequence continues at coordinate 2,902,097 of NZ_JACFXW010000001.1, forward strand.
AGAAATCAGACAGTGGGTTTACCTATAGGTCCAGAGACATCCCGTATTTTGGCGGAAATTATATCTTCTCGGATAGATTTTCAGTTTTCATCGGACTTGCCAAAACTTCGTGTCGATGCAGTTGACCGTTTGCAAGACGACTGGATGGTAGGAGCAGGTTCGCTTGAGGAGGCAGAAAAGATACTGTCGGTTATCAGCGCATGCTATCGCGATTATGGCCTGGAGATTAACGGTACCAAAACCTCAATCACACATATTCTTGGGTCGCGATTAGAAAGCTGGAGATCGGAGATTTCTGCGTTTCTATCGCACAGGTCTGGAGGGTTGTATGGGTCCAGGATGCAAGAGTTCTTGTCTCTCTGCTTCAGGTTGCAGCTTGCGTCTCCCGGCGAACCCGTCATGAACTATGCGCTTGGGATCATTGAAGGTCGAAAATATGCTCGTAGCGATGTCCAAGCCCTCGAGTCCTTCTTATTAAAAGCCGCGGCGGTTTCTCCAGCATCTATGGACCGCATATGCCGCATTATCATTAATATTGAATATCAGATGGGGGTTATCCAGGGACCGCTTGGTGAGTAGATTTTTGGCGCTAGCTGAGAGGCACTTTAGTACGGGAGCGCTTTTTGAAGCTATTTGGCTGATATACACAATCCGAGGGCTGAAGAAACCTGTTAGGTCAACGCGCATTGTTGAGCTAGTTGAACATACTAATTCAAGTGTTTTGCGGCTTTTGTTGATGGATATGGGCGACAAAGGTATCTTTCAGAACAAAATTCCTGCTGAAAATTGGGCTCAAGAAGCATCTCACGATCGCGTACTTTCCGACTGGAGTTGGCTTTACGCTTACGAGGCGATTCGTAAGGGGTGGATGCCTGATCCACATAACCTTTTGCAAAAGCCTTTCTTCAAGGCAATGCATGACAGAGATGTGGTATTCTACGACCCAGAGAAGAATGTTAGGAGCTCCTGGTCCTTAAGGCGAGATATGGCCTCCGAGCGTGCCCGACAAACTACGGAGGTAGTCGAGCTACTAAATTCTTTACGAGGAGCCGTGGATTTTGATCAGTGGGAAAATTACTGAACTTATCCATTCGATCTATTCTCAAGTTATCGCGCGCTATAATACCCCTGCCATGTGGGTACCTCGGGATGTCTCAAATTTTCGAGCAGGCACCTCTAATCAAACATAATTGAGCTGACCAAAAGTAGGAAGCGGCGTCACCGCCGCCTCCCTTTGTCTCCCGCCTCAAACGTAGCGGTTGACCACGTTTTCCAGCAATTCCTGCTTGCCGGATTTCGGCTGCGGGTTGATGTCCTCGGCTTCGACGCGGGCGGCGATGGTTTCGAGGCTTTCGGAGGCCAGCATTTTCTGGTTTTCGGGCTTGGCCCAGCCGGCGTAGCGGGCGTCGAGCGGGGGGCGGAGAGCGCCTTTTCCTCGATCATGGCGGCGGCGGCGGCCTTCAGGCCGCGGGCGCAGCAATCGATGCCGCCGATATGGCCGATCAGCAGGTCTTCGGCGTCGAGCGACTGGCGGCGCAGTTTGGCGTCGAAATTGGTGCCGCCCGAGGTGAAGCCGCCGCCCTGCAGGACCTGGTAATAGGCCAGCGCCATTTCCGGAACATTGTTGGGGAACTGGTCGGTGTCCCAGCCGGACTGGTAGTCGTTGCGGTTCATGTCGATCGAGCCGAAGATGCCGAGCGCATTGGCGAGCGCCAGTTCATGCTCAAACGTGTGGCCGGCGAGGATGGCGTGGCCCTGCTCGATATTGACCTTCACTTCCTTCTCGAGACCGTAAGCCTTGAGGAAGCCGTAGACGGTGGCGACGTCGTAATCATACTGGTGCTTGGAGGGCTCCTGCGGCTTGGGCTCGATCAGGATCGCGCCCTTGAAGCCGATCTTGTGCTTGTATTCCACCACCATGTTGAGGAAGCGGCCCATCTGGTCCAGCTCCTTCTTGAGGTCGGTGTTGAGCAGCGTTTCATAGCCTTCGCGGCCGCCCCAGAGCACGTAGTTCTCGCCATTGAGCTTGTGGGTGGCGTCCATGCAGGTCTTCACGGTCGCGGCGGCGAAGGCGAAGACATCAGGATCGGGATTGGTGGCCGCGCCCGACATATAGCGGCGATGCGAGAATAGGTTTGCGGTGCCCCAGAGCAGCTTGACGCCGGTTTCGGCCTGCTTTCCGGCGAAGTAGTCGACGATCTCGTTGAGATTTTTGGTGTTCTCGGCGAAATTCTGGCCTTCCGGGCGCACATCGGCGTCGTGGAAGCAGTAATAGGGCGTGCCGAGCAGCTGGAAGAATTCGAAGGCGACGTCTGCTTTGAGTTTTGCCGCTTCCATGGTGTTTTCAAACCAGGGGCGCTCGAACGTGTTGCCGCCGAACGGGTCGGTGCCCGGCCAGACGAAAGTGTGCCAATAGGCGATGGCGAAGCGGAGGTGATCCTCCATGCGCTTGCCAAGCACGATTTCGTCGGGGTTGTAATGGCGATAGGCCAACGGATTGCTGCTGCCTTCGCCTTCAAATTTGATCTTTTCGATCGTGCCGAAAAAGCCGGTTCCCATAGTGTTTGCTCCTTGGTTTGGTGTTCGTGGTGGTATTCTGGCGGCTGTGATGATCAGCCGCCGAGGTCTCAGGCGTTCAGCGCTGCGATCGCCGGATAGACGGCGCGGTAGCGCTGGTAGGCGGTCTCGAACGCGTCGCGAAGATCCGCTTCCGGCTCGATGCTGGCTTCGGTCGCGGGCGCGGTGCAGACGGCGACGGGGTCGGCGCCGGTGGCGGCGATGAGGCCGAGGCGAGCGGCGCCGAAAGCGGCTCCGAAATCGCCGTCGGCGGGAATGTCGATGGGGGTGTCGAGCGCGGTGGCGATGGCCTTCAGCCAGTAGGTCGAGCGCGAGCCGCCGCCGATGGCGGTCATGCGCGGCACGGATGCGCCGGCGGATTTCAGCGCTTCGAGATTGTCGCGGAAGGCGAAGGCGACGCCTTCGAGCACGGCTTGCGTGAGCGTCGCGCGGTCTGATTCATGGCCGAGACCGGTGAAGACGCCACGGATTTTCGCATCATTGTGCGGCGTACGCTCGCCCGAGAGATAGGGCAGGAAGGTGACGGAGCCGGGGGCGTTGAGCGTGTCGCCCAGTTCCGCCGTCAGTTCGCCTGCCGATTTGCCGGTCACGCCGGAATGCCAGTTGAGCGCATCGGTGGCCGACAGGATCACGCCCATCTGGTGCCAGGTGTCGGGCAGCGCGTGGCAGAAAGCGTGCACGGCGCTTTCCGGATTGGGCAGATAGCTGGCGTTTGCGGCAAACAGCACGCCCGATGTGCCGAGCGAGACGAAGGCATTGCCTTCCTTGACGGTGCCCATGCCGCAGGCCGAGGCGGCATTGTCGCCCGCGCCGCCGGCGATCACCACGCCTGCGCCCATGCCCCATCTGGCGGCCAGCTCGCTGCGCAGCTCGCCGGCTCTATCCGTGCCTTCGACGAGGCGCGGCATCTGGCTTTCGTCGAGATCGGTGGCGGCGAGCAGATCCGACGACCAGGCGCGCTTGCCGGTGTCGAGCCAGCTGGTGCCGGCGGAATCCGACATTTCCGAGATATGCTCGCCGGACAGCCAGAGGCGCAGATAATCCTTGGGCAGCAGCACCTTGCGGATTTTGGCGAACAGCTCGGGTTCGTTGTTCTTCACCCAGGCGAGTTTCGGCGCGGTGAAACCCGGAAACACGATGTTGCCGGTCAGCGCCCGGAAGCGCGGATCGGCGTCCAGCGCTGCGGCTTCCTTGTAGGAGCGCGTGTCGTTCCAGAGGATGCAGGGGCGCAGCACCTGGTCTGCGGCGTCGAGCAGGGTCGCGCCATGCATCTGGCCGGAGAGGCCGATGCCCTTGACGGCGGCGAGTTCAGCCGGATGGGCCGCCTTTAGCGCGTCGAGCGCCTCTTCCGTAGCGCGGATCCAGTCGGACGGCTCCTGTTCGGACCAGCCGGAATGCGGCCGCGAGACGGTGAGATGGCCATTGGCCGAGCCGATGATGTTCTGATCGGCGTCCATCAGCATGGCTTTGACGCCGGATGTGCCGAGATCGAGACCGAGATACATTGTTGTCCTCCCTTGCCCTTCAGGGCAGATTGTCTTTCAGGAATATGTCGATGCGTATGCGCTCCTGCGCCGCGATCACCGGCAGGCCGTCGGCCCGGGCCTTGAGAACGCGGATGGCGGAGCGGATTTCGTGGCCGGGATCCTGGTTGAGGATCGCGTCGATCAGCCCGTCCTCCAGCGCCTTGCGGGTCAGCGGGCTGAGTTCATGGGCAATCGCCAGCGGACGCTCGCCCGTCGTCTGCGACAGCGAGGCGACGAGGCCGCGATTGCCGGCGCCGAGATTGTAGACGCCGATCAGATCGGGATGATCGCGGAAGGCGGATGTCAGCAGAGATTTGACCCGGGCCGGATCGTCCTGGCTCTCCATGACATCCAACAGTCGGACGTCGGGCGCGATCTGGCCGAGACGTTCGGCAAAGCCGGCGAGGCGGTCGCGATGGTCGCCGAGCCGGAGCGAACCGGCGATGACTGCTACAGCGCCTGTGCGGCCGCCGAGGAAACGGCCCATCAGCGAGCCCGCGGTGCGGCCGGCGGCGAGATTGTCGATGCCGGTAAAATGGTCGCGGCCGGAGGCGGCGAGATCGGAGACCAGCGTGACCACGGCGACGCCCGCGTCGCGCAGCCGCTCCATGCGCGACTGGATCGCCGGCGCGTCGATCGCCACCACGGCGACGCCAGCGGGCGGATTGGCGATCAGCGCGTCGAGCGCTTGGGCGAGGCCAGCTTCGTCGAAGGCGGGCACGGCGATCAAGGTGATGTCGGTGCGCTCCAGCGCCCCGCGCAGCCGGGCGGCGGCGACTTCGTCGCGCAGGGCTTGCATGAAGGAATTGTCGCTTTCGGGAATGACGAAGGCCAGCGCATAGGTGCGGCTTTTGGCGAGATTGGCGGCGGCGACATCGCGCACGAAGCCGATGCGATCGATGGCCGCTTCGACGCGTTCACGGGTGGCGGCGCGCACGCCGGGGCGCCGGTTGAGCACGCGGTCGACCGTGGCGAGACTGACGCCCGCTTCCCTTGCAATGTCATGAACCGTCGGTTTCATGCCCGCATTCCTCCCGGATGGGGTCATAGCGAAGATTATGAGGTACGTAAATCAGAAATTTCGCGCGGCAAAGAAAAAGCCGGCGGGACAGGATCGCCGGCTTTCGAAATTCGGATTTGCTGATGCGTTCAAGCGCCCAGGAAATCGCTCTTGCCGATCTTCACGTCATTCTTGCGGACGATGTCGTAGGCGGTGGCGACATGGAAGTAGAAATTCGGCAGGCCGAACTGCAGGAGATAGGAGGCTCCGGTGAAGGACATCGTCGCCCAGGGAAATTTCACCTCGAACTCGACCCCGGTGCGGGCGTTGACGGCGTCGGCGTCCACGGCCTCGAACAGAGCTTTGGCCTTCTCGATGCGGGCCTGGAGCTCAGCGAAGCTGGTTTCGGTGTCGGGCAGGGACGGCACGTCCTGGCCGGTGACGCGGTAGAGCATGGATTTGGTGTGATCGGTGGCGATCTGGACCTGGCGCGTCAGGTCGAACATGTCGGCCGCCAAGCGGTCGCCGAGGATCGTCTGTTCCGCGAGGCCGTGCTCCCGGCAATGGACGGAAGCTTTGGCGAGAACGGTGGAAAGACCCTTGAGGCGGGGCAGGACTGAGCCCGCGGCGACGGCGTGGAGCGTAAGGGTCATGATGTGTTCCTGTTTTGCAAATTGTGGCGCGCCGCACATCGGCGGCGTCGGCGCTTGCAAGCGCAGGCTTTAGCGCGATTTGACCGGAGTGCAAGTCGTTTGCGCGGGCTGACCATGGCAACGTGTCGTCAGCCCTGCAGCGACGCTATCAGGAAGGTGAAACCGAACAGGATGATGATCACGGCGCCCATGAGTTCGATGCCATGGCCGAGCTTGCCGCCGACGCCGGAGCCGGCATAGCGGAGAGCGGCGTCCTTGGCGGTGACGGCGAGCGTGGCGAGGATCGACACGGTGATCGCCGTGCCGATCGACATGGCCAGCACCGACAGCGCGCCGCCGAGATAGAGTCCATTGAGGAAAGAGAAGGTCAGCACGATCAGCGCGCCGGAGCAGGGGCGAAGCCCGACCGCCATGATCGCGGTCCAGGCGTCGGCGATGGAGAAGCGATCGCCGCGCACGGTGTCCACCGAAGGGGCGTGGGCGTGGCCGCAGACCGAACAGACGTCGCCGGCCGCATGGGCGTGACCTTTGAGGCCGGGGCCATGGCTGTGATCGTGATCGAAACCTTCGCGAAAGCTGACATTGTGCGGCGTCGAAAAGGCCGGGATGACGGCCAGACCGGGTTCGGTCATGGCTGCCGTCAGGCTCTTGAGCTTGCGGTAGAGCAGCATGACGCCGAAACCCATGATGATGGCGAAGGAGGCGACCTCCAGCCATTTGGCGACGTCGGTCATGGTGATGAAAGTGCCGCGCAGCACGAGGAAGCCCGCCCCGGTCACCAGGATCGCTACGGCGCCCTGCACGAAGGCGGAAAGAAACGAGATCATGACGCCGCGCTTCAACTCGGTCTCGTTGGCGATCATATAGGAGGAAATGACCGCCTTGCCGTGGCCGGGACCCGCGGCGTGGAAGACGCCATAGATGAAGGAGACGCCCACCAGCCACAGCACTTGCCAGTTGTCCTGGCGCATCGCCTTCAGCGCCTCGGTCAGCGCGCGATAGAATTGCTGTTGCTCCGCATTGATGAACAGGACGACCGGCTCCAGCCATGGCAGATAGCGCATCATGAATTCCGAGGGCGGCCCCGCGCCCGGTTCGGCGTTGCCGAGTCCCAGCGAGGAGGCGAGCGCCAGCGACGGCGCGAGCGCGGCCAAGGCGAACAGAAGAGCGCCGCCGAGTGTTCTGCGGTTCATGAGCATTGAATTTCCATCCGCGTCGCAAACAGTTTCGACATGTCGGTGCCGGTCGGATCGTTGAAGAAGGCATCCGTCAGCGTCGACTTGTTCTCGGCGATGACTTCGTCTGGATCGGGTCTGATCACTGCGCCCTTGCACTGCTTGAAGTCGCCCATCATCACCACGTCCTTATCGAGGGGAAGTCGATGGAGGTGTAGAGCGTGGGATCATAGACGCCGAAGGTCAGCTTGCCCTTGAGCGCAATCGGCTGGGCCGGCTTGACGGCGAAGAACATCAGCAACTGGCCGGCCTTGTAGTCGACATGAATCATGTCGGGTTTGGCGACCTTGATGAGGCGGCCATTGTCGGTGATGGTGGTGTAGTAGTCGAACTCTTCCAATGACGCCAGGACGGTCTTGCCGACTTCGGCGAGTTCGCCGGGATCGAGCTCGAGATTGGCGTTCTTGTCGAAATCCATCAGCACGGAGGACGAGAAGACTTCGTCGAATCGCCAGATATTATGGAGTTCCTGGATATGGCCGTCGCCGCCGGCGACGATCTCGAGCCGGGCGTCGGCAAACACATGTGGATGCGTCCATGCCGCCGACGGCGCGGCAAACAGCAATGCGGCAAGCGCGAGGTCTTTCCTCATGGATCTCCAGTCCCTTCCGATCGACGGCAGATCGCCGAAAATTGCGTCGAAATTCCGACAGAGGGGCCATAACGCCTCAGCCGTTCTTCTTGAACCAGCCATGCAGATAGTCGACGAAGCGCCGGACCTTGGCGGGCAGATAGCGGCGATGCGGATAGATGGCGTAGATGCCGCCGCCCTTCAGTTCATAGTCATCGAGAATGGTGACCAGAGCCCCGCAATCGGCCTTGGGCTGGGCGATGAAATTCGGAATCATCGCGACGCCGAGACCTGCAATGGCCGCCCGCGTCGTGGCGATCGGCGAATTGACCTCGATCGGACCGGAGACGGAAATGGAGTGTGTGGTCCCGTCGGTGGTTTCGAAACGCCAGACATTGTAATTGCGATTGTTGGTGTCGACGATGCATGGAATGCCGGCGAGATCGCTGGGATGACGGACCTCGCCATATTTTTCGAGCAGCTTCGGCGAGATGAAGAATTTCATGCCGAAATCGCAGAGCTTGCGCGCGATCATCCCGGAGTCTTCGAGCCGGGTGATGCGGATCGCCACGTCGAAGCCTTCCTCGATCAAGTCGACGAAGCGGTCCTCGGCGACGATGTCGAGCACGATGTCTGGATGCTCGGCGGAAAAATCGATGAGACATTGGCCGATATTGGCGTCGACGAAACTGCGCGGCACCGAGATGCGGATGCGGCCCTTGAGATCGGTCGCGCCCTCGCGGACGAGATCGGCGAGATTGTCGATTTCCTTCAGGATTTCAGACGCCTGGCGATAATAGGTGTGGCCGGCCTCCGTCAGTGAGAATTGACGCGTGGTGCGGTTGAGCAGCAGCGCTCCGAGCTCGTCCTCCAACTCCTTCACATATTTCGAAAGCAGCGCCTTGGAGCGCCCGAGCTTGCGCGCGGCGGCCGAGTAACCCTCCGCGTCGACAACGTCGATGAAGGCGCGCATCCGCGTCAGCGTATCCATAGGGCCCCGATTCATAAAAATGTAAGAAAAGACTTGAACACCAGCGTCTTACCACGGCGAAAAAAAAATCAAAAAGGGGCCAAAAAATTCTTGATTATGACAGCGAACATGCCTATCTCCGCCCTTGCCCAAAGTCGCACGTGCCTGTGGGTGTCCGCCGACCCTCGAACTGGGAGTGATCCCTAAGGTGAGGTTATCGGTAAGGTACCTGGACCTAACCGCTCCAGTCGCTATTCCGGCCAACCGGGAAATGCGAGGACATCTTGAAGCAACGACGGTGCGGGCCTTTCTGGTGTCTGCCGGCTTTCCATCAGCCGGGGTTACTGAAGAGGCACACCTTCATTGCCGGAAGTGCGGTCGGGTTCATCCCTCCAATCCAAGGCAGACAAGACGATCCGACGCTGTGAGGCGTTAGGTCATCATTGCATCGCATATTCAGTTTATAGGTCCGGTGTCTCCATCTGCTGGCCCTGTTTGCTGCGTAGCTTTGTCTCATGTCGACCGGTTCATCCGGTGAATGCCACTTGTCCAGTCCGTGGCCGGTTCAGTCCGGTTCCGGCGACGGATCAATCTACTCTGGATTTTGGAAGGACACCCGCCATGACCACTCAGCGCATCCGCGATTTCCTCGCCACCCGACGTCCTGATGGACCGTGCCTCGTCGTGGACCTCGACGTCGTCAAGGACAATTTCAAGGCCTTCCGTCACGCTTTGCCGGACAGCCAGATCTATTATGCCGTCAAGGCCAACCCGGCCCCCGAAATCCTCAAGCTGCTCGCCGATCTCGGCTCCAATTTCGATTGCGCCTCGGTGGCCGAAATCGAAATGGCGCTGAACGCCGGCGCGACGCCTGCCCGCATCTCGTTCGGCAACACCATCAAGAAGGAGCGCGACGTCGCTCGCGCGCATGCGCTCGGCGTCAGCCTTTTCGCCGTCGATTGCCATGAGGAAGTCGAGAAGATCGCCCGCGCCGCTCCCGGCGCCCGCGTGTTCTGCCGCGTTCTCACCGATGGCGAAGGCGCCGAATGGCCGCTCAGCCGCAAGTTCGGCTGCGTGCCGCAGATGGCGGTCGACGTGCTCGTCTACGCCCATCAGCTCGGCCTCGTCTCGCATGGCGTGTCCTTCCATGTCGGTTCGCAGATGACCAAGCTCGACGCTTGGGATTCGGCTCTCGCCGACGCCAAGCGCGTGTTCGTGTCGCTCGCCAAGCGCGGCATCGAACTCAAGATGGTCAATATGGGCGGCGGTTTTCCGACCAAGTATCTCAAGGACATCCCGACGTCGGAGGCCTATGGGCGCGCGATCTTCGCCTCTCTCAAGAAGCATTTCGGCAATCACATTCCGGAGACCATCATCGAGCCCGGCCGCGGCATGGTGGGCAATGCCGGCGTGATCAAGACGGAAGTCGTGCTGATCTCCAAGAAGTCCGACAATGACGAACATCGCTGGGTGTTTCTCGACATCGGCAAGTTCGGTGGTCTGGCCGAGACCATGGACGAGGCGATCCGTTACCCGATCCGCACCACCCGCGATGCGGACGCGATGGAGCCTTGCGTGCTCGCCGGCCCGACCTGCGATTCCGCCGACGTGATGTATGAGAAGAACATGTATCCGCTGCCGGTCTCGCTGACCATCGGCGACGAGGTTCTGATCGAAGGCACGGGCGCCTACACCACCACCTATTCGGCGGTGGCGTTCAACGGGTTCGAGCCGCTCAAGGCCTATGTGATCTGATCCGGGGCGTCCGGATCGACATATGCGAACGCCCCGGATGATCCGGGGCGCGCGTTTCACACTTCAACATCACCGCCGCTGATAACGGTATTGGGCACGGGAGGCCGAGATGGCCGCTGTACTTGACACTGTGCGGGCGCTGTTTGCGCCCAAGTCTTCTCTGTCTTTCCGTATCGACCGGGAAAATCCTGGCGACGTGGTCGCGCGCGAGCGCCTGCTCGATCTCGCCATGGGGCCGGATCGGCGCAAAAAATCGTCCGAGGCGCTGCGCCGCAATCGCGTGCCGGCCGAAGGCTTGGCGCTGGTGGCGCGCGACGAGGACGATCATGTCATCGGCACCGTGCGGCTGTGGAACGTCCAGGCGGGCGTGACGCCCGCCGGCGGCTCCGTGCCGGCGCTTCTGCTCGGCCCGCTCGCGGTGTCCGCCGATCATGAGGGCAAAGGCATCGGCGGCGCGCTGATGCGGGCGGCGATTGTCGAAGCCAAATCCCTCGGTCACGGGGCGATCCTGCTCGTGGGCGACGCGCCTTATTACGAGCGCTTCGGCTTTTGCGCAGGCAAGACCCAGACGCTGATGATGCCGGGCCCGTTTGCCCGTGATCGCTTCCTGGCGCTGGAACTCAAGGACGGCTGGCTGGACGGCGCGGTCGGCATGCTGGTGGCCACAGGCCGCAAGCTGGTCGAGCCGGGTCTCAAGAAGGCCGCCTGAAGTTGATCGTCGAGCCGCCTGATATGGCGGCTCTTTTCATGCGCAGAGCAAAGCGCGGTCGGCGAGCAACCGATAATCGCCCGCCAGTTCGGATCCCGCGCCGTTGTCGACATGGCGAGACGCCGCGCCGCAGCGCGTGCGCTCTGCGAAGCGCTTGCGCCAGATATCGTCGCCGACATGGATGAGGCCGCCGAAACCGTCGAACTGGTCGGCGGTGATGTCGACCACGACATTGTCCTGCTCCAGCCAAGCGTGCTGATTGTCGGCGGAGCGGCCGATGACCAGCGTGAAATCCCCCAACCCCTGATCCTCGAGGAATTTGCCGAGCAGCACGGAGGCGTCGCCGCAGGAGCCCCAGGGGAACAGGCGAAATCCTGCCGACAGGCGGCTCTTCTCGGTCGTTTCAATGGCGAGGCGGAAGCGGGTGGCCGCTTCTCGGATGGCGTCTTTGCTCATGGCGCGCCCTGACGGTGACTGACGCCGAAACCCTACGCCGCATGGAAAAGTCCGCAATCGGAATCATCGAACATGGTTTCCGGGTGAAATTTCCGAAACGCGGCCGGAATGTCAGAACGTCGGCGGCGTGTTCACCCAGATCAGCACCGTCTCGCCGTCGAAGGCGTTGCGCCAGGAATGAGGGCGCCGGCTTTCGAAATAGAAGCTGTCGCCAGGGCCGAGCTCGAAGAACTGGTCGCCGTCGAGAATGATCTCCAGGCTGCCGGCCAGCACATGCAGGAACTCCTCGCCGGGATGCTGATAGGCGCCTTCGCTGGAGGCGCCCGGCGCCAGCACGAAGCGATGGCACTCCATCTGGTTCTTGCCTTCCGACAGGATCTGCACGGTGACTCCGGTGGAGGAGGGCGGCCAGGTCGACCATTCGCCGCTGCGGATCAGCGATTCGCCTGCATGGCGATCTTCCTGCCCCGAAAGCACGGCGAGCGTGGTGCCGAAATGGGCGACCAGCTCATGCAGCGCCTTGAAGGACAGGCCTTGCGATGTTCGTTCGAAGGTGGAGAGCGTCGACGTCGCAAGGCCGATGGCTTGCGCGACCGCATCCAGCGTCTTGCCGGCCTCGCGCCTCAGCCTGCGGATCTTCCTGCCGATCGGGATTTCGCCGATATCGCCGTCGTCTGTCGCGTCGTCCTCGGAAGCGTCCTGTTCTTGTTCCGCTTTCAGATTTTCGCGAATGGCGGCCGGATTCAGGCCTTTCTCGTGCCGCAGCCAGCTGATGCTCTTGAGGCGTTCGACATGGCCCGCGTCATAGAGCCGCTGGCCCGAATCGGTGCGGATCGGCTCAATCAGCCCCTGGCTCTCCCAGAGCCGAAGCGTGGAGGCCGACACCCCGGCCATGCGGGCCGCCTCGGCGATTTTGTAGCGTATCTCCATCCTCGTCCGATCCGGTCTGGGGCGATTTACGTCGCGACAATTCTTACGGACCATATTGCAAGTCTACAGAAAAAATGCAAGAAATCTTCCGGAGTGGTCGCGGAGAGTTCCGCGGCTCGATCAGGTCACTCGAACATCCAGGGGTTTCCCATGTTGAATACGGATATCGCCGCCCGCAGAACCGACGCGATCTCGCGCGGCGTCGGCGTCACCACGCAGATCTATGCCGACAAGGCCGAGAATGCCGAAGTCTGGGATGTCGAGGGTCGCCGCTATATCGATTTCGCCGCCGGCATTGCAGTGGTCAACACCGGCCACCGCCATCCCAAGGTGATCGCGGCGGTGAAGGATCAGCTCGACCACTTCACCCATACCTGCCATCAGGTCATTCCTTACGAAAACTATGTCACGCTCGCCGAGCGGCTGAACGACGCCGTGCCTGGCAATTTCAAGAAGAAGACGATCTTCGTGACCACCGGCGCCGAAGCGGTTGAAAACGCCATCAAGATCGCGCGGGCCGCTACCAACCGTTCCGCCGTCATCGCCTTCACCGGCGCCTTCCATGGCCGCACCTTCATGGGCATGACGCTGACCGGCAAGGTCGTTCCCTACAAGACCGGCTTCGGCGCGATGATGCCCGACGTCTTCCACGTGCCGTTTCCGGTGGAGCTGCATGGCCAGACGATCGAGGATTCGCTGTCGGTGCTCGACAAGCTGTTCAAGGCCGATGTCGATCCGGCCCGCGTCGCCGCCTTCATCGTCGAGCCGGTGCAGGGCGAGGGCGGCTTCTATGAAGTGCCGCGCGCCTTCATGATCAAGCTGCGCGAACTGGCCGACAAGCACGGCATCCTGCTGATCGCCGACGAAGTGCAGACTGGCTTCGCCCGCACCGGCAAGCTGTTCGCCATGGAGCATTACGGCGTCGTTCCCGACATCACCACCATGGCCAAGGGCCTGGGCGGCGGCTTCCCGATCGCCGCCGTCACCGGCCGCGCCGACATCATGGACGCGCCCGGCCCCGGCGGCCTCGGCGGCACCTATGGCGGAAATCCGATCGGCATCGCCGCCGGCAACGCCGTGCTCGATGTCATCGAAGAGGAAAAGCTCTGCGACCGCGCCGAACAGCTGGGCGCCCGCCTGAAGCAGCGCCTGCAGTCGCTGATCGAGGCCGTGCCGCAGATCGCCGACATCCGCGGCCCGGGCTTCATGAACGCCGTCGAGTTCAACATTCCCGGAACCAAGACGCCGGACGCCGACTTCACCAACAAGGTGCGGGTGCGGGCGCTGGAAAAGGGTCTGATCCTGCTCACCTGCGGCGTTTATGGCAACGTCATCCGTTTCCTGTCTCCGCTCACCATTCAGGACGACGTCTTCGCCGAGGCGCTCGACATTCTCGAAACCACGCTGCGCGAATGCGCCAAGGAGGCCTGATCATGGCGATCTCCGACACCTTCAAGTCCAAGCTGAAAGATCCCAGCCTGATCGTCGACAAGGCGCTGGTGGCAGGCTCCTGGGTCGACAAGAGCGACAGCGGCAAGACCTTCGACGTGACCAATCCGGCCACCGGCGAAGTGATCGCAACCCTGCCGGACATGGGCCGCGCCGAAACCGCGCGCGCCATCGACGCCGCCTACAAGGCCCAGAAGGCCTGGGCGGCCAAGACCGGCAAGGAGCGCGCCGGCGTGCTGCGCAAGCTGTTCGACCTGATGGTCGCCAACGCCGACGATCTGGCCATCATCCTGACGACCGAAATGGGCAAGCCCGTCGCGGAGGCCAAGGGCGAAATCCTGTACGGCGCATCCTATGTCGAATGGTTCGGCGAAGAGGCCAAGCGCGTCTATGGCGACACGATCCCCGGCCATCAGCCCGACAAGCGCATCATCGTCATCAAGCAGCCGGTCGGCGTCGTCGCCGCGATCACGCCCTGGAACTTTCCCAACGCCATGCTGGCGCGCAAGATGGCGCCGGCGCTGGCCGCAGGCTGCGCCATGGTTTCCAAGCCCGCGGGCGAAACGCCGCTGTCGGCGCTGGCGCTTGCTTTGCTCGCCGAGCGAGCCGGCCTTCCCGCCGGCCTGTTCAGCGTCATCCTGTCGTCGGACTCCGCGCCGATCGGCAAGGAAATGTGCGAAAACGACAAGATCCGCAAACTGACCTTCACCGGTTCGACCAATGTCGGCAAGATCCTGATGCGCCAAGGCGCAGACCAGATCCTCAAGCTCGGCCTGGAGCTCGGCGGCAATGCGCCGTTCATCGTGTTCGACGACGCCGATCTCGATGCGGCTGTCGAAGGCGCGATGGTGTCGAAGTATCGCAACAACGGCCAGACCTGCGTCTGCGCCAATCGCCTCTATGTGCAGGCAGGCGTCTATGACGCCTTTGCCGAGAAGCTGGCGGCCAAGGTGGCGCAGATGAAGGTGGGCGACGGCTTCGAAGCCGGCGTCAATGCAGGCCCGCTGATTTCGGCCAAGGCCTTGGACAAGGTCGAGGAGCATATCGGCGACGCGCTCTCCAAGGGCGCGCAGGTGGCTGCCGGCGGCAAGCGCGACGAGAAGGGCGGCCTGTTCTTCCAACCGACCATCCTGACCGGCGTGACCAGCGAGATGAAGGTGGCCCGCGAAGAGACTTTCGGTCCCGTCGCTCCGCTGTTCAAGTTCGAGACGGAGGAAGAGGTCATCGAGATGGCCAACAACACCGAATTCGGCCTCGCCTCCTACTTCTACTCGAAAGACCTCTCCAAGGTGTTCCGGGTGGCGGAAGCGCTGGAATATGGCATGGTCGGTGTCAATACTGGTCTGATCTCCAGCGAAATGGCGCCGTTCGGCGGCATCAAGCAGTCCGGCCAGGGTCGCGAGGGCTCGAAATACGGCATCGAGGATTATCTCGAGATCAAGTATCTCTGCCTGAGCGTGTGAGACGCGCCACGCCTGAAATCAGAGAAGCCCGGCATGTCCGGGCTTCTTGCTGTTCAGGATTTGCGAACGAGTTGTCGAGAGTTTCGCGTCTATCGTGAACATAACCCAAAGACTATGTTTGTCGTGACACTCATGCATCACGTGGCCCAGAGGCAATCATGGCATCGCTCAGCAACGCTTTTTCCAATCTGTCCTCGACGCCGCGCATGCCGGCGCTGTTCGTCGGGCACGGCAGCCCGATGAATGCGATCCTCGACAATGACTACAGCCGCAGCTGGCGCAAGATCGGCGAGAGCCTGCCGACGCCGAAAGCCATTCTCTGCGTGTCCGCCCACTGGATGACGCGGGGGACGACGCTGGTGCATATCGGCCGCAATCCCAAGACCATCCACGATTTCGGCGGTTTTCCGCCGGAACTGTTCGCGCAGCAATACAATGCTCCGGGCGCGCCGGATTTCGCTCAAGCGACGATCGACCTCCTGCAGGAAAGCCATGCGGAAGGCGACGATCGCTGGGGGCTCGATCACGGCGCCTGGTCGGTGCTGATCCAGATGTTCCCGAAGGCGGATATCCCGGTCTTCCAGCTGTCGCTCGATCTTTCGAAGGGGCTGGAGGACCATTTCAAGCAAGCTCGCCTCCGAACTGCGGGCCCTGCGCGAGAAAGGTGTCTTGATCATCGGCAGCGGCAACATCGTCCACAATCTCCGGGCGCTGAACTTCGATGGCCAGGTGTTCGACTGGGCGGTGGAGTTCGACCGCTATATGGCCGACGCCATCGAGACGCGCGACATCGGCAGGGTGTTGAACGCGGGGTCGATAGGCCGGGCGGCGGCGCTCGCGCATCCCACCGTCGAGCATTTCCTGCCGATCCTCTATCCGCTGGCGGTGATGGACAAGGCGGACGATCTGGCCTTCTTCAACGACACGATCGATCTCGGCTCGATCTCGATGCGGAGTTTCGTGCTCTCCTGATCAGGCGTTGGCCTCGGGCGTCCAATCGAGGAGCGCGAGCGTCCTGTCGTCGCGCTGGCCGCCGCACAACTCTGCGAGCGCGCGGGAGAAGAGCGAACCACTGTCGCCTGCAGCCAACTCGAACAGCGTCATGGAAGATCGGAATTTCATGTCGTCCGGCGCGCCGAAAATCTCGTGGAGGCTCTTGTCCGAATGGGCAAGCGTCGCCTTGGTCGCCTCGATCAGCCGCGGTCCGAGCATGGGATGGCGGAGATAGGCCTTGGCTTCTTCCACCGAGACGAGGGCATAGAGCTGTGCAGTCGGCGACATGCCCAAACCTGCGAGCTGGGGGAAGACGAACCACATCCAGTGACTCTGCTTCCGCCCGGCCCGCAACTCATCGAGGGCGCGGGGCCAACTCGACGACTGCGCCTCGACGAAACGATCGAGATGGAAACTGAGATTGTCCGACATCGTCCGGCTCCGCAGGATGTGGCGATCCGTTCAGGTCGCGGAGGGAAAACGGGCAAGGCGCGGCAAAGTTTCCCCAAAGCGCGAGCGCCGTAAATTTAAGGCGAGTTTGTTAAGCGTTCCGAAACGTCGCCACCTTATCGTCCGGTAACCATTCCTGTTTTGCGTATTGGCCCGGAGTATTGCGTGTGAAGATCGGCCTGCCAAAGATCCGCTTCTCTAAGAAGCTGGCGATCATATCCGCTGGCATGCTGGCGCTTCTGGGCGGCACCGGGGCCGCCGCGCTCTATGTCGGCAAGGACGAAATTCTCGGGCCGCCGAAGCCCAACACCACCGGCGGCGAATGCCAGACGATCCAGACCATGGTGCTGAAGACTCCGGGCAAGCGGCTGTGGATGCGCAAATATGTGAAGATGGCCTCCGCCGACGCCGACATGCGCATCAAGACCGCGCTGCGCGTGGCGGGGCTGCTCGCCAAGACCAACAAGGTGGACTTGATCCAGGTGTCGATCCTCGACGATCGCGGGCCCGACAAGCGCGCCTTCATGCGCGGCCGCGCCATCGGCGCCGAGGTGGTGATCGCGCTCGAGCCGCGTTACGTGCCCGAGATGAAGCAGCCGTTCATCGCGCGCTATTATGACGGCCTGCCGGCCGAAGACGGACGCTTCTATGGCGAGCGGGTCGATCTCGACGCCGAGGAAGTGAAGATCTTCATGGCGGCGATGAAGGACGAACCGGACAAGAAGGATTGCGCCGACATTCCGAAGCCGGAACCGGCGGAAGGCGAAAAGCCGGCGCATGGGGCCGCCAAGCCCGAGCATGGCGCGCCGACGGTGTCGGAAGGTCATGCCGCGCCCGCCGCCGAAGGCCACGGCGAAGCGCCGGCCGAGGGCCACGGCGAAAAGACCGCAGAGGGCCATGGCGAAACGCCGGCCGGCGGCGAGGACGTGAAAGCCGAAAGCCATGGCGAAGCGCCCGTCGCGGAGCCGTCGATGATGGATTCGGTGCTGGGCATGGTCGGTCTGGGCGGCGGCGAGGACAAGCCCGCCGAGGGGCATGACGCGTCCCAGAAATCCGAGGACCATTCGGCTCCGGCCGAAGAAGGACATGCCGCGCCCGCCGCCGAAGGCCATGGCGAGGAAAAGCCTGTCGCCGAAGGCCATGGCGAAACGCCAGCCAGTGGCGAGGAAGCCAAGTCAGAGGTCATGGTGAAGCGCCTGCCCAAGAGCCGTCGATGATGGACTCTGTGATGGGCATGGTCGGCCTGGGCGGCGGCGCGGAAAAACAGGCCGAGGGCCATGACGCCTCCAAGAACACAGAGGGCGAAACCGCGCCCGGCGAGCAAGCTCATGAAACCGCCTCCGCCGCGCCGGAGCCGTCCATGATGGATTCCATGCTGGGCATGGTGGGTCTCGACGGCGAAGAAAAACCCCCGAAAGATCATGCTCCGGCAAAGGCCGAGGGCGAACACGTTCCCGCCGAAAAGCCGTCCGACGCGGCCGAGGGCGATCACGCCGAGCCAGCCGAGGATCACGGCGCGGCCAGCGAACATGACGCCGCTGTGGATCAACCTGCTCAGGCGCATGCGGCGCCGGCGGAAGACGCCAAAGCCGGAGATCATGCCGCAGCCGAAGGTCATGACGCCGCGCCCGGCGAAGCACATGCCGCTCCAGCCGAAGACCACGCTGTGCCTGTGGAAGATCATTCTGCATCCGAGGGCCATGCCGCGCCGGTGGAGGAACATGGAGCCGCCGGCGAAGCGGACGCCGCGCCGAAGCCGGAGGAACATGGCCAGGCGGACCCTGCCGCGCATGATGCGGCGCCTGCCGAAGACCACGCCACCGCCGAGAGCCAGCCGGCCGAAACCGCGCATTGAGCGCAGAGACCAAGACATAGAAAAAGACCCCGGACGGCTTCGTCGCGGGGGCTTTTGTTTCGGGCTATCCGTGCTCAGTCTGCCTTGTTGCGGCGGGCCGGGAAGAGGATCACGTCGCGGATCGACGGCGCATTGGTGAGCAGCATGATCAGACGGTCGACGCCGATGCCCAGGCCGCCGGCGGGCGGCATGCCCTGGTCGATGGCGTCGAGGAACTCGTCGTCGAGCTGCTTGTCCTTCTCGCCGCGGGCATGGGCCTGCTCGAGCTGCTCAACCATGCGCTTGCGCTGCTCTTCCGGATCATTGAGTTCCGAGAAGGCGTTGCCGACTTCCCAGGCGTTGCAATAGGTCTCGAAGCGTTCGACCAGACGCGGCTCGCCCGGCACTTCCTTGGCAAACGGCGAGATGTCCTTGGGGAAATGCGTCACATGGCTCGGCTGGATCAGCGTGCCTTCGACCTTTTCCTCGAAGATGAAGGCGAGGCATTCGCCCCAGGTCCAGTCTTTCTCGACCTCGAAACCGGCGGCCTTGGCGGCTGCGCGGGCTTCCTCATCGGTCTTGATCGACAGGAAATCGATGCCGGTGGCGTCCTTGACGGCCTCGGGCATCGGCACGCGCTTGAACGGACCCTTGAAGGAGATCTGCTTGTCGCCGAAGGTGACTTCGGGCGTGCCGTGAATGGACACGGCCAGGCCTTCGAACAGCCGTTCGACGAGGCCCATAATGTCCTCGTAATCGGCATAGGCCCAGTAGCATTCCATCATGGTGAATTCGGGATTGTGCCGGGTGGAGACGCCTTCATTGCGGAAGTTGCGGTTGATCTCGAACACCTTGTCGGACAGGCCCGAGACCAGCGTGCGCTTGAGGTACAGTTCCGGCGCGATGCGCAGATACATGTCCATCTTCAGCGTGTTGTGGAAGGTCTTGAACGGATCGGCGGTGGCGCCGCCATAGATGGTCTGCAGCATCGGCGTTTCGACTTCGAGAAAGCCTTCGCCTTCCATGAAGCGGCGGATGCCGGAGACGATCTTCGAGCGCTGCTGGAAACGGAGCTTGGAATCCTCATTGGTGAGGATGTCGAGATGGCGCTTGCGGTAACGCAGCTCGATATCGGCCAGACCATGATACTTCTCCGGCATCGGCAGGAGCGTCTTGGTCAGCATGGTGATTTCATGGGCGTTGATGGTCAGTTCGCCGCGCTTGGTGCGACGGACCTGGCCCTTGACGCCGATGATGTCGCCGAGGTCGATCATCGGCAGCAGCGCGCGGGCTTCTTCCGGCGTTGTGTCCTTGTGGGAGAAGATCTGGATCTTGCCCGAGGCGTCATGGATGTCCATGAACATGCCGGAGTTGCGCGAGGAATAGACGCGGCCGGCGACCGTGACGATGTCTTCCGATTCCTGGTCCGGCTCGAGACCGGCATATTTCTCGGCGAATTCCGCATTGGTGAGCGTGCGGTGGAAATGCGCCGGATAGACGTCGCCGATGGTCTTGCGCAGTTGGTCGAGCTTCTGGCGGCGGACTTCGGTGGGGTCGGAGGAAAGCGCGGTTTCGGTC
Source organism: Rhizobium sp. G21 (assembly GCF_014158035.1). Taxonomy (GTDB): domain Bacteria; phylum Pseudomonadota; class Alphaproteobacteria; order Rhizobiales; family Rhizobiaceae; genus Rhizobium_E. Next base: position 2,922,246 of record NZ_JACFXW010000001.1, read on the forward strand.
TTCTGTTCGGTCATCGTATTGGCCTTTTGCGGCTGTGTTCGTTTTGGTTCGCCGATGCGGCTGTCTCTGCCAACCCTCCCCCTTGTGGGGAGGGTCGGAGCGAAGCGACGGGGAGGGGAGGCGTCTTGCTCAGGGCGAAGACCCTCCCCAACCCCTCCCCACAAGGGGAGGGGCTTCCTTATTTTCCGCTGCCCACCATGGAGGTCAGCACCTGGATCGCCACCTTGAGGCGCTGGCGGACGACCGAGCGGCCAAGCAGCGCCATGGAATCGAACAGCGGCAGCGAGCGCTGGCTGCCGGAGACGGCGACGAAGAGCGGCGGGGTGACGACGCGCAGCTTCTTGCCGAGACGGTCGGAGATGGCGCGCAGCTCTTCCTCGATGGTCCCGACATTCCATTCCAGAATCTTTTCGAGATCGGCCTGAACGGTGGCGACGATCTCGAGCGTCTCGGCCGGAGAGGTCTTGAGGCTGGCGAAGGAGGCGGGGGTCAGACCGACATCGTTCGACAGCAGGAAGCCCGCGAGCGGCGGCAATTCGCCGAGCTTGGTCACGCGGCTCTGGGAGAGCTTGAGCCCCTCTACCAGCCTGTCGTTTTCGGACGCCCAGTCGAGCACGCGCGCGACGAACTCTTCCGGCGACAGCTTTTCGCGCAGCCAGCGACCGTTCAGCCAGTCGAGCTTCTGGACGTCGAAGATCGCGCCGGCCTTGGAGAGATTGTCGGGATCGAACTTCTCGATCAGCTCTTCCATCGACAGCAGCTCCGCCCTCGGCGATCTGGATGAAGAACAGGCCGAGGAAATTCATCAGCGCTTCCGGCAGGTAGCCGAGCGCCGAATAATAGGAGATCGAGGTCGGGTTCTTGCGCTTGGACAGCTTCGACTTGTCGGCGTTGCGCATCAGCGACAGATGCATGAACACCGGCGGCTCGAGACCGAGATAGCGATAGATGAGGATATGCTTGGGCACCGACGCCAGCCATTCCTCGCCGCGGGCCACATGGGTGATCTTCATCAGGTGGTCGTCGACGACGTTGGCCATGTGATAGGTCGGCATGCCGTCGGCTTTCAAGAGCACCTGCATGTCGACGCTGTCCCAGGGGATCGACACGTCGCCATAGACGCCGTCGTGGAAATCGCAGGAGCCCGAGGTCGGGATCTTCATGCGCACGACATGCGGCTCGCCGGCTTCGACGCGGGCGGTGACTTCTTCGGCCTTGATATGCAGGCAGAGCCCGTCATAGCCCGGGGCTTTCCGGCGGCGCGCTGCGCCTCGCGCATCTGTTCAAGCCGAGCCGGTGTGCAGAAGCAGCGGAAGGCGTTGCCTTCCTCGACCATCTTTTCGACGAAGGGGCGGTAGATGTCCTTGCGCTCGGACTGGCGGTAGGGGCCGTGGGGACCGCCGACATCGGGGCCTTCCGACCAGGTCAGGCCGGTCCATTTCAGCGCGTCCAGCACTTTCTGCTCGAATTCGGCGGTGGAGCGGGTGGCGTCGGTGTCCTCGATGCGGAGGATGAATTCGCCGCCATGTTTCTTGGCGAAAAGATAGTTGAACAGCGCGATGTAAGCGGTGCCGACATGCGGCTCGCCGGTGGGAGAAGGTGCGATGCGGACGCGGACGCCTGAAGTTGTCATGTTACTGGCCCATGGATCATGCAAAAAAGCCGCCGCGCCAGCCAAGGCCTTTTGGGCCGGCCGGCTCGCCGGATGAAATTCGGTGGGGAAGAAGTCGCGGAGACGCCATGAGATGCGGCGGCGCCGGACAATTCCGTCAGCGCCGCCTTAGGCCATATTCAGCCCATGTCGTCAAGGAAAAGCTCATTCGCCGGGCTTGGCGGCATAGGCTCCCAGGAAGAGGCGCAAGGCTTCGCGGACATTCCGGGCGATGCGCTCGGGCGAGGGCGGTTCCGGCATCTCGTTGAACAGGCGCGATCGAAAAATGCCCGCCATGCAGAGTTCGGCATATTGGCGGGCGGCCAATTCGGGATCTTCGATGTTGCGGAGCGTGCCGAGTTCGAGCTGCTTCTGGATATATAGGGTGAGCAGCATCGGGCCGCCGCCGGGGCCGGTGGTGTAGAAGCGCTTGGCGAGATCCGGCATGCGGTCGAGCACGCCGATGACCATGCGCATGGCGGGTATCACCCGCTCGGAACAGATATGCTCCGTCAGGCCGACGCCGAACTGGCGCAGCGTTTCGTCGAGCGGCAGGCCGCTTTCCAGCACCTGGCGGAGCATGCTCATGATGCGGCTTTTCTGCCGGTCGATCATCGCCGCAAAGAGATCTTCCTTGTTGGCGAAATAGACGTAGAGCGTGCCTTTGGACACGCCGGCGGCGCGGGTGATGTCGTTCATGCTGGCGGCGTCATAGCCGAGCTGCATGAAAACCTGCTGGGCTCCATCGAGGATCTGTTCCCGCTTGGCGGGATCTTCCCCCGCTGCGGGCCGCCGTCCCGGACCACACAGGCTGAGCTGCTGCGGTTCCTCCACCGGGGCGCGGCTTTCCTTGTTCGCCATGCCTTTTCCCATTTGTTCATTTTATTCGAACCGCGTGGTTCGATTGATGTTGCTATGGAACAAAAAAGGGACTATGTCAATTTCAAACCGAACCGTTCGGTTCGATCAGATCGCCGCCCAAAGAATCGAGTTCGTCATGGCCAATCCGACCAGCAGCGCCAAAGTCCGTCCCGTGGACGAAGAGTTCAAAGCCGAGCCCGCAGCAGAGGCTCCGCGCGCGCCCGCAGCGCCCGTCCAGGCCGCCGACGCGCCGCCGCAGAAGCCCAGGTCGAAGGGCGGGGTCAAGAAAGTTGTGCTGTCCATGCTGCTGCTGGCCGGTCTCGCCGGCGGGGCCTATTACGGCCACGAATGGTGGATCGATGGACGGTTCATGGTGTCGACCGACGACGCCTATATCGGAGGCGACATCACCAACATCGCCTCCAAAGTGTCCGGCTACGTCGCCCGTGTCGACGTCATCGCCAATCAGAGGGTGAACAAGGGCGATCCGCTGGTCACCCTCGATTCCGGTGACTATCGCATCGCCGTTGAACAGGCGGACGCAGCGATCGCGACGCAGAAGCTGGCGCTGCATCGTTTCGATGCGCAGATCGAAGCGGCTCGCGCCTCCCTGTCCCAAGCCGAGGCCTCGAAGACGGCCTTGCAGGCGACGTTGCGCGGCGCCGAGATCACCGAACAGCGCGCCAGCAAACTCGCGGCCAACAATGCCGGCACGGTCGCCGATCTCGACAACGCCCAGGTTGCGCTCGATCAGGCCAAGGCCAATCTGGTGGGCGCGGATTCCGCCATCGCCTCGGCCAAGGCCAATATCGCCGTCGTCACCGCGCAGAAGGCGGAAGCCGAAAGCCAGATCCGCACTCTCGAATTGTCGAAGGACAAGGCAGCCCGCGATCTCGGCTTCACCGTGATCAAGGCGCCCTTCGACGGCGTCGCCGGCAACATCGCCGTGCAGGACGGCGATTTCATCTCGGCGGGTCAGAAGCTCGCCGCTCTGGTTCCGGTCACCGAGCTTTACGTCGACGCCAATTTCAAGGAAACGCAGTTGGCCGGCATCCACCCGGGCGCCGATGTGACGCTCGAAGTCGACGCGCTCGGCGGCGAGACGCTGCATGGCGAGGTTGTGTCGATTTCCCCCGCCTCCGGCTCGGTGTTCTCGCTGCTGCCGCCCGAAAATGCGACCGGCAATTTCACCAAGGTGATTCAGCGCGTGCCGGTTCGCATTCGGCTGCCGAAGGACGCTCTTGAGAGCGGCCATCTGCGGGCGGGTCTCAGCGTCGTCGCCGAAGTCGACAGCCGCACCGGCGATCCGGCTCGGCACCTGAAATAAGCGCAATTCCCGCAGTCTGGTTCAAAGCGTCGCGCCCGGGCGACGGACAGGAGGCCCGCCATGGCGGCCACGACAAGCAGCATGGCGGGAGCGCCTGCCCAACAGATGGATACGCGGCGGCTGATCGCCTTCTTCGCCATGGTCTTCGGCATGTTCATGTCGATCCTGGACATCCAGATCGTCTCGGCGTCTCTCTCGGAAATTCAGGCCGGGCTGAGCGCCAGCAACGACGAGATCGCCTGGGTGCAGACCTCCTATCTGATCGCGGAAGTGATCATGATCCCGCTGTCCGGCACCTTGGCGCGGGTGTTGTCGACGCGAGTGCTGTTCTCCGTGTCCGCGGCAGGTTTTACCATCGCTTCGGCGCTGGCCGCCACCGCCTCCAATATCGACCAGATGATCGTCTATCGCGCGATCCAGGGCTTCATCGGCGGCGGCATGATTCCCTCGGTGTTCGCCGCGGCCTTCACCATCTTCCCGCCGTCCAAACGCGCGGTCGTCTCGCCAATCATCGGTCTGGTGGCGACGCTCGCGCCGACGATCGGGCCGACGGTGGGCGGCTATCTCACCAGCATCTTTTCCTGGCACTGGCTGTTCCTGGTCAATGTCATCCCGGGCGTCATCGTGGCGATCACCACCTGGATGTTCATCGATTTCGACAAGCCCGATCATTCGCTGATGAAGAAATTCGACTGGACCGGCCTCGCCGCCATGGCGGTGTTTCTCGGATCGATGGAATATGTTCTCGAGGAAGGAAACGCCAAGGGCTGGTTCGACGACGAGCACATCATCATGGGCACGGTCGCTCTGGCCGCCGGCGCGCTGGTGTTTTTCTGGAGGGCCTTCACCGCGCCGTTCCCGATCGTCGATCTCAAGGCCTTCAAGGACCGGAATTTCGCCTTCGGCTCGATGTTCTCCTTCATCATGGGCATCGGGCTCTATGGTCTGACCTATCTCTACCCGCAATATCTCGGTCATATCAGGGGATATGACTCGCTGATGATCGGCGAGACGATGTTCGTGTCGGGTCTGGCGATGTTCTGCACCGCGCCGATCGCCGGCATCATGTCCAGCAAGCTCGATCCGCGCGTGATGATGATGGTCGGTTTCGGCGGGTTTGCGCTGTCCAACTACATGATGGCGCATCTGACGGCGGATTGGGATTTTTATGAGCTGCTCGTGCCGCAGATCCTGCGCGGCTTCTCGCTGATGTTCGCCATGGTGCCGATCAACAACGTCGCCTTGGGAACCCTGCCGCCGAACCGCATCGCCAATGCGTCGGGGCTCTACAACCTCACCCGCAATCTCGGCGGCGCGGTGGGGCTCGCGGTCATCAATACGCTGATCACACAGCAGAACAAGGTCCACTACGGGCAACTGGCCGAACATGTGAACCCGGCCAATCCCGAGGCCGTGTCGATGATCGCCAATCTCACCGCCAAATATGACGGGGCCGGCATGGACGGCTCGGCGATCGCCGTTCAGAAGGTGGTGGGCATGGTCAACCAGCAGGCCTATGTGATGTCCTTCATCGACATCTTCATGCTGTTGGCGCTGTTGTTCTCCGCACTCGTGGTGCTGGCGATGACGCTGAAGAAGCCGCGCGCCGCTCCGGCCGCCGGCGGCGGCGGGCATTGACGCTCTTCGGGCGCTCAGCCTATGCCGTTGAGCGCCAGGACTGCGTTTTCGGGCTCGAGGCTTTCATATTCGACGCCGTCGCCGAAGCCGAGCGTCAGGATCGCCTCGCCGCCGTCATTGGTCAGCGCCACGGTGCCGTCGCCATTGTCGGTCCAGTTACGGGCCGTGGCGAGGCCGGGCCAAACCTGCTCGCAATCGGCGCTCGCCTGAACCTGTCTCGAGCGGGAACTGAGCAGTTTGCCGCGGGTGACGATGCAGACGGCTCCATTTTCCATGTTGGAGACGGTGAACTCCTTGTTGTCCGGCCTGGCGACCGATGCGGATGTCACGGGGTCGATCCTGGCCGCGCCCTCCTGGGCCGGCAGATAGACATATCCCGCAGCGATGATGGCCGCTGTGACCGCGAACATGCGAAGCATGGCTTGCTCCTTCTTCCGACGAAATTTTAGAAATTCCGCAGACGAGAATGCGCGGCAAACCTTACCCGAGCGTTAACGATTAATATTTATGGTGAATCAAGCCTTAATCGAGCAGGGCCCGGCATTCCGGAACCGGCGTGACAGGGGCTTTGTCACCAAGGAAGGCGATGAGATTGTCGGCGACGAGGTCGGCCATGGCGTTGCGGGTGATCACCGAAGCCGAGGCGACATGCGGCAAGAGCGAGACGTTGTCGAACTCCAGGAGTTCGACTGGAACGTTCGGCTCGTCGTCGAACACGTCGAGGCCGGCGCCGGCGATCTCCTTGGCTCGCAGCGCTTCGATCAGATCTTGTTCGCTGACGGTCCAGCCGCGGCCGACATTGATCAGCACGCCGTCGGGGCCGAGCGCTCGCAAAATCTGCCGGTTGATGGTGCGATGCGTGTCCGGCGTCTTCGGCACGATGGCGATCAGCGTGTCCACGGTTTCGGCCAGCGCTTCCAAAGTGGGAAGGTAGTCGTAGGAAACGCCAGGCTTGGGGCTGCGGGTGTGGTAGCTGATCTTGACGTTGAAGGGCTCCAGCCTCCTGGCGATCTGCTGGCCGATGCGTCCGAGGCCATAGAGGCCGACATGGCGGCCGCGCAAGGACAATGGCGAAAGGCGGAACGCGCCTTCTTTCACCCAGCGGCCGGCGCGGAGATAATTCTCCGCCTGCGGCAGGAGACGGATCGTGTTGATCAGAAGACCGATCGTGGTGTCGGCCACCTCTTCGTCCAGCACTTCGGGCGTATTGGACACCATCACGCCCTTGCCGGCGCCATAGGCGGCGTCGACGCCGTCATAGCCGACGCCGAAATTGGCGACCATCTTCAGATTGGGCAGGGCGTCGAACAGCGGCGGCTTGAAATCGTTGAAGGTGGTCGCGCCGGAGACGGTTTCCGCCATTTCGGGCGTCACGTCTTCCGGCCGCGCGCTCGGCAGCTCGAGGAGACGAAAATGCGGCGCGAGCCGTTCGCGGAAACGGGGATGGGCGCGGCCGACCATCAGCACGGTTTTCATGAGCGTCACCTTTATTTGCGAGGTTTCATCGGCCCCGTTGACTGACGGATGCGCATTTCGGGCTTGATCAGATGCAGTCCGTCCGGCTCGTGGCTGCCGGCGAGACGATCGAGAAGGGCGCGGGCGGCCAGTCGTCCGACTTCGGACTGGCCGTTCCACACGGTGGTCAGCGCGGGCGTGGCGATCGAGGCCTCTTCGAGGTCGTCATAGCCGGTCACGGAAATGTCGACCCCGGAAATCAGACCGGCGCGAGCGACGCCGTTCATCAGGCCGATGGCGACGAGATCGTTCCAGCAGACGGCGGCGGTCGGCTTGAGCGGATGAGAGAGAAAATTCACCGCCGCCTCGAAACCGCCCTGCCGGGTGCGGGGACCGGGAATGCGCAACTCCGGAAGCACGGCGATATCGGCCTTGCGCAGGGCATTGACATAGCCCTGGTAGCGATCGCGGCCGGTCGAGGTCTGGTCGGTGCCGCCGACCATGGCGATGACGCGGTGGCCGAGCGAAATGAGATGGTTGGTGGCGAGCGAAATGCCGTAGCTGTCGTCGCCGCGGAAGGCGGGCAGATTGACGTCCTCGATCGTGCGGGCCACCAGAATGACCGGCATGCCGTTTTCCTCGGCCAGTTCGAGATCGATCTTCGGCGTGCCGATGGCGGGCGACATGATGATGCCGTCGCCGCCGAGCTGCAGCATGGTTTCGATGAAATTCCGCTGTTTCTCGACGGAATCGTAGTGATTTGACAGAATGAAGGTGTGCTGGCTGCGGTCGAGTTCGCTTTCGATCGCCTTGAGGATTTCGGCGTAGAACGGGTTCATGATGTCATGAACGATTACCCCGATGATGCCGGAGCGGGACGTGCGCAAGCTGGCGGCGCGTCTGTTGTAGATGTAGCCGAGCGCGCGCGCCTGATCCTTGATCTTCTCGCGCGTCGAAGCGGCGACCAGCGGACTGTCGCGCAGCGCCAGCGACACGGTGGCGGTCGATACGCCGAGCGTCTCGGCGATCGTCGACAGTTTTATCTTCTGAGCCATGCGTCCTCCCAGGAGGTCGGCCGCCCGAACGCGCCGCCAGACGCGCATGCAGGGCTGCATAATCCTCCTAAATCGTTTGAGGTATCACATAGCCGACGCGCCGCAAGGTCGACGACGGAGAAAAGCGAAGCATTATTCACCGAAACCGTCGCCCTTGTCGTTTTCCTGGCCGAGATTGCCGTTGATCTTTCTGAGAAGCTTGCAGAATTGGCGGATTTCCTTGTCGCTGAAGCCGGTCAGGGCGAAGGCTTCGGTCGCCTTGACCGCATAGGAAATCGCGCCGACTTGCCTGCGTCCGAGATCGGTCAACGCTGCGCGCATCTGCCGGCCGTCGCTCTCGTCGGCGACCCGCTTGATGAAGCCTTGCGCTTCCATGCGCGACAGCGTGCGCGTCATGGTCGGCGGTTTGACGCCGAGTTCGGCGGCGATCGCGCCCGCGGTCATCGTTTCCTGCGACGACAGCGCCAGGATCACGCCGTCCTGGCCGGCATAGAGGCCGCTCGCGGACAGCGAACGCGTCAGGAAGGTGCGCATGGAGCGGGCGGCTTTGGTGAGTTCGGGCTGTAGCGTCCCCGGCTCGTATTTCTCCTTGGGCTTATCCTTGTCTTCGGACTTATCCTTCTTGGCCTGTTTGTCCTTCTTGGCCATGCCCCGCCCCGCCCTAGGATTTTCTGCTTTCCGTCTGTATGACGTATGGCGATTGGCAAAGGCAAGGAAAAGATGAGCAATATGCCGGGACCGCCGCCCGGCGGCTGGAGCGACCGCATCGCCATCCTGCCGCTCGGGGCGCATGAATATCACGGGCCGCATCTGCCGCTTCAGACGGATGCGGTGATCGTGGAAGGGATGGCTGCGCGTCTCGAGGCGGCGCTCGGAGCGCGCGACGTGATCCTGCTGCCGGTGGAGCCGGTCGGCTACTCGCCGGAGCATCTCGATCGGCCGGGGACACGAAGCCTCGGCTACCAGGAGGCCATCGAACGCTGGCTCGGCATGGCCGCGACGCTGCGCGGGCAGGGCGTGGGACGCCTGATGCTGCTCAATGCGCATGGCGGCAATTCGCCTCTTCTGTCGATCGTCGCCATGGAGGCGCGCCTGCGTTTCGGCATGCTCTGCATCGCCACCAGCTGGACGCGCTTCGGCATACCGGCCGCCATCGTCCCACCGGAGAGGAAGGCCTTCGACATTCATGGCGGCGAGATTGAGACATCGGTGATGCTGGCGCTCAGGCCCGATCTGGTCGAACGCGAGAAATGCACGAACTTTGCGTCCCGCCAGGCGGATTTCGCGCGGAATTTTACCCATTTACGCGCTTACGGGCCGCATGCCTTCGGATGGATGATGCGCGATCTCAACGATGAGGGCGCGGCCGGCGATGCGCGACTGGCCACCAGTGAGAAAGGCGAGGCGCTTTTGACCCATGCCGTCTCGGGGCTCGTGGAGCTGGTGGACGACATGGCGAGGTTCGACCTCAACTTGTTCTCGCCGGGCGGACGAGGCGGCTGAGCCGCCTCGATCCGGACCTCAAGCGGCGCGGCGGACCGCTCGGGTGGTGGACGCGCTCAGGCGGAATCGCTCCAGCAATTCATGCAGATGGCGGCTCTGTTCGGAGAGCGACATGCTGGCTGCGGTGGTTTCCTCGACCATGGCGGCGTTCTGCTGGGTCATCTGGTCCATGTGATTGACCGAGCTGTTGATTTCCTGCAGCGCAGAGGCCTGTTCCTGTGTCGCCTTGGAGATGGTCTCGATGTGGTCGTTGACGCGGTTCACCAGGCCTTCGATCTCCACAAGCGCCTCGCCTGTCGAGCGGACCAAGCCGACGCCGGTGGAGACTTCCGTCTCCGACTGGTTGATCAGCGCCTTGATTTCCTTGGCGGCGTTGGCGGAGCGTTGGGCGAGTTCGCGCACCTCCTGCGCCACGACCGCGAAACCCTTGCCGGCGTCGCCGGCGCGAGCGGCTTCGACGCCGGCGTTCAGAGCGAGCAGGTTGGTCTGGAAGGCGATCTCGTCGATGACGCCGATGATCTGGCTGATCTTTCCGGAGGATTCCTCGATGCGGCTCATCGCCGAGACGGCGTCGCGGACGATCGCGCCCGATTTGCCGGCGCTCTGTTTGGTTTCCACCATCATCGAGGTCACTTCATGGGCGCGCTGCGAGGTGCTGCGCACGGTGGCGGTGATCTCGTCGAGGGCTGCTGCTGCTTCTTCCAGCGAAGCGGCCTGCTGCTCGGTGCGGCGGGAGAGATCGTTGGCGGCGGCGCTCAGTTCGCGGGTGTTGTCGTTGATGGTCGAGCCGGAGAGGCGGATGCGTTCGATCGTCGAGGCGAGCGTCTCCATGGTCGCGTTAACATTGTTCTGCAATTCGGCGAAGGCGCCGCGGAACTCGCCCTGCATGGTCTGGGTGAGGTCGGCATCCGCCAGCGCGCCGATCACCCGGCGCATCGCGCCGACGCCCTTGTCGACCGTGCCGACCAGTTCGTTGACGCTCGAGGCGAAGCGATTGAGGTCGGGATTGTCGTAATCCTTGGAAATACGCAGCGAGAAATCGCCGTTGACCGCGGCGGCGACCACGCCGCTGATCGTGTTCTGCAGCTCGGCGCTCTTGGCGTGCAGCGCCTGTTCCTGCGCTTCCAGCTGCCGCATGGCGATGCTGTTCTTGCGGAAGATCTCCATGGCGCGGGCCATTTCGCCGATTTCGTCCTGGCGGGCCGTGCTGTCGACTTCGCCGGAGAGATCGCCGCCGGCAAGCCGGCTCATCGCGCCGGTCAGCGCCTTGATCGGCTTGGAGATGCCGTTGCGGGCAATGTAGGAGCTGACGCCGCCGCCGATGATCACGCAGAAGGCGGCGACGCCGATCTGGATCCAGATGGCGAGATCGGCTTCAGCGAGCGCGTCGGCGCGGGCCGTCGCCAGGCTTTCGCCGGAGGATTTGCTGTAGATCTTGACGGCGGCGGTGACGGCTTTCTGCGCGTCGAGCGCCTTGCCGAGCGCAGCCTTCAGGCTCTCGGCGTCGCCGCCGTCCTGAGCCGTCTTCACCATGGCGCGGATCTGATCAAAATAGGCCAGCAGCGCGGCCTCTACGTCGCCTAGCATCTTCTTCTCTTCGGCGTTCGCCACCTGTTCGATCTTCGGAAGCCGCTCCAGCATTTCGCCGGCGCGCTTTTCCGTCTCGGCGGCGAAGTCCACGGCCTTTTCGGGAGCTGCGGCCAATTGATAGGTCATGCGGCTGATGGCGATGATGTCGACGCGAAGATCCATCGCTTCGCGAGCCATTTCCTCGCGGGCGCCCACCGAGGCCAGCGTGCCGCCGATGTCGCGCATGCCCAGGATGCCGACGCCGGCGATTGCGAGGGAGGCGACGGCCATGAAGATCATCACGAGGCCAATTTTCATCTGGATCGGCAGATTTTGCAGCATAGGGGTCCTCTTCCTCCGAGGCTGGGGCAGGGTCCCGTCCGTTGTGCGGCGCAAAAGTGAATATAAAGTAATATAAATCACATGAGAATTTAGGCAAAAATTGACAGGTCGCGCCGCGGGCCTCATCCAGGCGCAGCTACGAAAAAGAGCGGCGGCAGGGATTTGCGCTCGCCCGGCATCTCTCCTATATAGAGCGCCGACGATATATTATTACATTCCGCGAGGAAGTCCCATGACCGAAGCCCAGACCGCCAAGCCCATCCCCGTCACCGTGCTCACCGGTTATCTCGGCGCCGGCAAGACGACGCTGCTCAACCGTATTCTCACCGAAAACCACGGCAAGCGCTACGCCGTCATCGTCAACGAATTCGGCGAGATCGGCATCGACAACGACCTGATCGTCGAGTCGGACGAAGAAATCTACGAAATGAACAATGGCTGCATCTGCTGCACGGTGCGCGGCGACCTGATCCGCGTGGTGGAAGGCCTGATGCGCCGTCCCGGCCGTTTCGACGCGATCATCGTCGAGACCACGGGGCTCGCCGATCCGGTGCCGGTGGCGCAAACCTTCTTCATGGACGAAGATGTGCGCTCCAAGACCCAGCTCGACGCCGTCGTGGCGCTCGTGGACGCCAAGCATCTGCCGCTGCGCCTGAAAGACAGCCGCGAAGCCGAAGACCAGCTGGCCTTCGCTGATGTCGTGCTGCTCAACAAGACCGATCTCGTCACGCCCGAAGAGCTCGCCAATATCGAGGCGGTGATCCGCGTCATCAATCCCTCGGCCCGGATCTATCGCACCGAACGCTCCAATGTCGATCTGTCCAAGATCCTCGATCAGGGCGCTTTCGACCTGGAACGGGCGCTCGAAAACGATCCGCATTTCCTGGAGCACGGCCATGAGGACCATGTCTGCGGTCCGGATTGCGATCACGACCACGGACATGACCACCATCATCACGACCATGACCATGACCATGATCACCACCATCACCATGATCACGGCCACGACCATGGACACGACCATCACCATCATGCGCCGTCCGCCATCCATGATGTGACGGTGCAGTCGATCTCGCTGCGCGGCGGCGAGATGAATCCGAAGAAGTTCTTTCCCTGGATCGAAAAGATCACCCAGGTGCAGGGTCCGAACATTCTGCGCCTCAAGGGCATCATCGCATTCGATCAGGACGACGAGCGCTATGTGGTGCAGGGCGTGCACATGATCATCGAGGGCAATCACCAGCGCGCCTGGAAGGACGGCGAAAAGCGCGAAAGCCGTCTCGTCTTCATCGGCCGCGAACTCGACCGCAAGAAGATCGAGGAAAGCTTCAAGGCCTGTGAGGCCGCCTGATGCCCACAGTTGCGCCGCTCGATCTGGAAGGCCACGTCTACGGGGCCTTCTTCCTTGGCGATACGCCTTTTTTCGCCGCGTCTTCAGGTGAAATCCACCGTCTCGAGAATGGCCATAAGGTCTCCGAGGCTCATCATGGCCTGTTGACCGCCGTCGTCGATCCCGCCACAAAATCGCTGATTACCGGCGGTGAAGACGGCAAGGTGCAGCGCATCGCAGCCGACGGGTCGGTGACGCAGGTGGCCGAAGCGCCGCGTAAATGGATCAACGCCGTGGCGGCTGGCCCGTCCGGCGCGGTCGGTTTTGCGCATGGCAAGACGGCGGTGGTGATCACTTCCGACGGCAAGAGTCGGGAGTTCACCGAACAGCGGACCATCGAGCATCTGGCGTTTGCGCCGAAGGGCCTGCGCATCGGCGTTGCCCGCTATAATGGCGTCACGCTGCATTGGGCGGGCACCAATGGCGCGCCGGTCGATCTGGAATGGAAGGGCGCACACACCTTCGTGACCTTTTCGCCCGATGGCCGCTTCCTCGTCACAGCCATGCAGGAAAGCGCGCTGCATGGCTGGAAGCTCGACGTCAAGCCGAACGAAGAGACCCGCCATATGCGCATGAGCGGCTATCCCGGCAAGGTGAAGTCGCTGTCCTGGTCGCCCAAGGGCAAATGGCTTGCTTCATCAGGCGCGCCGGCGGCAATCGTCTGGCCGTTCTCGTCCAAGGACGGGCCTATGGGCAAGGCGCCGCTGGAGCTCGGCACGCGCGCCAATATCATGGTGACCTCGGTGGCCTTCCATCCCAACGAGGAGGTTTTGGCCATCGGTTTCATCGACGGCATGATCCTCGGCGTGCGCCTGGCCGATGAAAAGGAAGCGCTGCTGCGCCGTCCGGGCAAGGGCGGCATTTCCGGCATGAGCTGGTCGCAAAGCGGCAAGCTGCTGGCTTTCTCGTCGGACGCCGGCGATTGCGGCGTGGTCGACATCTCGGTCTGAGCCTGATGACCGTGCCGGCCGAATATGCCCATGCAGACAGGGATTTCGAGCGCTTCATGACCGCGCTTCTCGATCTCACCACTCTGGAAACGCGTCACCGCGCCTATGCGGTGACGCGCGCCGTGCTGCATGTGTTTCGGGCGCATCTGTCGGTTCATGACGCGCTGGTTTTCGCCGATGCTCTGCCCGCAGTGCTTCGAGCGATCTTCGTCGAGAATTGGCGTCCGCCGGCAGAGGTCCCGCCGTTTCCAGACCGCGCGGCGCTGGCGCGCGAAGTCCGCGCCAACAGACGCGACCACAACCTCGCCGATGACGACAGTATCCGTTTGGTCGCCCGCGCATTGCGCGCCAGTCTGGATCAAATCACTCTTGATCGCGCGCTTTCACGGCTGCCCCATCAGGCGCGAGACTATTGGGCTGCTTAACCATTGGCCCGTAAATCATGCGGCTTCGGCCTTTTCCCTGTACATTTGCCCTCAATCAGCCTATGAACGCGCCAATTCCGATTTGCGGCGCAGCAAATGGCGTCGCGCGACTTCCAGGGCTTTGGGCCCGCCGGTCGCAACAGCATCCGAAAGACATGGAATGACAGATATACAAGCTCTTGAGCCGGCGCTCGCCGTCGCGCTCGAAAAACGCGGCTATTCCGAACTGACCCCTGTGCAGAAAGCCGTGCTCGCGCCCGAACTCGAAGGCCGCGATGCGCTGGTCTCGGCGCAGACCGGCTCCGGCAAGACGGTGGCCTTCGGCCTGGCGCTCGCCCCGACGCTCTTGGCCGGCAAGGCTCGTTTCGACCGCGCCGACGCGCCTTTCGCGCTGGCGATCGCGCCGACCCGTGAACTTGCGCTGCAGGTCGCCCGCGAACTCGAATGGCTTTACGCAGAGGCCGGCGCGCAGATCGCCACCTGCGTCGGCGGCATGGACATGCGCAACGAACGGCGCGCGCTCGATCGTGGCGCCCATATCGTGGTCGGCACGCCCGGCCGTCTGCGCGACCACATCACCCGCAATTCGCTCGATCTTTCGGCCATCCGCGCCGTGGTGCTCGACGAAGCCGACGAGATGCTCGACCTCGGTTTCCGCGAAGATTTGGAGTTCATTCTCGAATCCTCGCCCGAAGAACGTCGGACGCTGATGTTTTCGGCGACCGTGTCCAAGCCGATCGCCAAGCTGGCCGAAAGCTATCAGCGCGACGCGATCCGCATCGCCACCGCCTCCGAACAGAAGCAGCATGTCGATATCGACTATCGCGCGCTGGTCTGCGCTCCGGCTGATCGCGACAACGCCATCGTCAACGTGCTGCGCTATTACGAAGCGCCGAACGCCATCGTGTTCTGCAACACCCGCGCCGCCGTCAATCACCTGACGGCGCGGCTGCACAATCGCGGCTTCACCGTGGTGGCGCTGTCGGGCGAACTCAGCCAGAACGAACGCAGCCACGCATTGCAATCGATGCGCGACGGGCGCGCCCGCGTCTGCATCGCAACGGATGTCGCCGCCCGCGGCATCGACCTGCCCAATCTCGAACTGGTCATTCACGCCGATCTGCCGACCAATCCGGAAACGCTGCTGCACCGTTCAGGCCGCACCGGTCGCGCCGGCCGCAAGGGCGTGAGCGCAGTCATCGTGCCGACCAGCGCCCGCCGCAAAGCCGAGCGCGTGCTGCAGGCCGCCACCGTTCGCGCCACCTGGGCTTCGCCGCCCTCGGCCGACGAGGTGAACGCCCGCGACGACGAGCGGCTGATGGCCGACGACATGCTGACGCGGATCGCCGACGAGGACGAGATCGACATCGGCGCACGCCTGATCGAGACGCATGGCGCGGCCCAGGTGGCCGCCGCCTTCCTCAGGCTCTATCGCGCCGGCCGCTCCGCGCCGGAAGAATTGGTCGATATCGGCCAGGTGTTCGACGGCGGCGCCAATCGCCGTCCGCCGCGTGACGGCGATCGGCCGGCTGGACGCGAAGACCCGGCGCCGCGCCGCCGCGAGGATTTCGGCCCCAGCGCCTGGGTGTCGCTGTCGGTCGGCCGTAAGCAGAACGCCGAGCCGCGCTGGCTCATTCCCGTCCTTTGCCGCAACGGCGACATCACCCGCCACGACATCGGCGCGATCAAGATGCAGCAGGACGAAACCTTCGTGCAGATCTCCAACGACAGCCTCGAGCATTTCCTCGCGGCGATCGGTCCCAACAAGACGCTCGAGCGCGGCATGCGCCTGAGGCTCGTCGAGGGCGAACCGGATTTGCGTCCGACGCGCAGCGCGCCTCGTTTCGATGGCGATCGCAAGCCGCAGGGCGAGCGCAAGTCCTATGGCGACCGCAAGCCGCAGGAGCGCGGCGATGAGCGTCCCCGCAGCGACGATCGCAACACCTCCTGGGAAAAGCCGCAGCGCGAAAAGCCGGCCGGTCGCCGCGCCGATGCGACAGCCGATGATTTCGGCGGCGCGCCGAAGAAGAAGTTCGGCCGGAAGCCGGAATATGCCGGCGATCGCTCCGCCTATCAGGATCGGCCGCCGGCCGACCGCCCGGGCAAGGATTGGGGCAAGCCGTCCAAGCCTGCTCGCGCCGGCGATGAAAAGCCCAAGCGCAAGAAGAAAAGCAACGGCTGACGCCTGATTGCCTGACGTCTATTCGACGCGCTCCCTCATGCGGGGAGCGCGTTTTGCTTTGGTCAGGCCAGTTGAAGATGCGGCGCGCCGTCCGACGTCTTCTCCACCGTCCTACCATCCGGTCCCAGCGTGCAGACGACGCGTTTTCGAAAAACATCGAAACTTTCGAACTTCGACACATTGACCGGTTCGTCGAAATCGAAGGCGACCCTGACGACGTCGTCCGATCCGTTCATCCGCTGCAGCGACACGACCCTGCCCCGAAACGGTTTGCCGAGATAGAGGCCGGAGGCGTGGTCGCCGACCTGCAGGCGCGGCGGCGGCCTATTGCCGAGCCGGGCGTGCAGCGTGTTCCAGTCGCGAAAGCCGTATTGGGCGGCGATCAGTTCCAGTGATTTCGAATGGGTGACGGGGAACCCTGGCTGGCCAGCGCGTCGCGCAGGCGGCGGGCCTGGGCCTTGATGTCCTCCATAGAGGGTAGGCGGGATGTCTCGCTCATGGCGGTCCTCATGGCGGCGTTTCCTGACTGCTTGGGACCCGCATTGCCAAGGCGAAACGCCTCATTGGGAACGATGAAAGAGATCGCGCCGGAAACTTCACCATGTCTTGAGATTGCGGGCGGCAGGGGTTTCCATCCCTTGACGTCCCGCTAAGCGCTTTTGCGGTGAAAGTCAAATCCTCGGCAATCCGCCTCCTGCGGAATAGCTCGGGCCTGCCCCGATCAGGCCGCAGGCGGCGGACAGGTGGATTCGCGCAAGACGAGTTCCACCGGCCAGATCTCGTGATGGTTCGTCACGTCGCGGCCGGCGAGCATCTGCAGGATGATGTCGCCAATTCTGACGCCGGCTTCCCGCATCGAGGACCGTGTGGTCGATACAGTCGGCACCATATTGTCGGCGTTGATATAGTTGAACACGTCGTCATGGGCGATCAGCGACAGGTCGCGACCGAGTTGAAGGCCGGCGGACCGCACTGCGCGCATGACGCCGAGCGCGCTCATCATCGAACCGGCCAGCACCGCCGTCGGCGGCTCTGGCAGCGCGAGGAAATCCTGCATGGCGCGATAGCCGATATCGTCGGTGAACAGGCCGTTGACCACCAGCATGTCCGGCGCCTGCAGGCCGCGTTCCTTCATGGCGCGGCGGTAGCCCTGTTCGCGATGTTCGGCGAAGACGTCCCCCTTGGCGCCGTTGATCAGGCCGATGCGCTTGTGGCCGATATCGAGCAGATAGCCGGTCGCCCGATACATGGCGCCGAGATTGTCGATGTCGAGCCAGGGATAGCCGCCGTCCTCGTCGCCACGTCCATGGACGATGAAGGGCATGTTGAGCTCTTTGAGAAACTGCATGCGTTCGTCGTCCAGCGTCGGCGTGTGGAGAATGACCGCATCGACGCGCTTGGAGGCGGCGAGCCGTCGATAGGCGGCAAGCTCGGCCTGCCGGTCCTCGACGACGGTGATCAGGATGTCGATCTGACGGGTTTCGAGCCGGCTGCCGAGTCCGGCCATGAATTCGGTGGTGTTCGGGTCGAAGCCGAGGCCTTCGCGCATGACGATGCCGACAGCGCCTGCCCGGCCCGTGGCGAGGCCCGCCGCCGAGCGATTGGGGTGATAGCCGAGCTCCTGGGCCAGCCGAAGGATCCTCTCGCGCGTTTCGAGCTTGACTTCGGGATAACCTGAAAGCGCGCGGCTGACGGTGGTCTGGCTCATGCCGATGGATTTGGCGAACTCTTTCAAGTTCATGGTGGCCTCCTCGGATTGCCGGCGCCGGGTTCACACCGCGCATGGCGACCCTCAATCGCCATGTCGGCGCCGCACTTTCAAAAATCCTACGACAGGCGCTTGATAATTGAAAGCGCCATCAATTGTTTTTTATCCGTGTTGTCAAAGCAGCTTTCCGGCAGCGAGGAGGGCAGTCGTCCGAATAAATCGGACTATTTCCTCCTGTTGTTGATATAAAACACTTATTGCCGGTATGACGTCCTATGATCGCCCATCGCGCGTAAAATCTTGCCGCTGCGCCCTTGACACTCAACCCTTAAAGACGCTTTAATCATTTAAAGCGCTTTCAATATCTGGGCTCCAGATGTTCGAAAGAGTGAGGATGAACGCTTGCAGGGGGACGGCAGGCGAAGGCCGCGCCCTTAATTTATCCGATCCAGGGAGGATTGCCGAATGAAGAAGATCTTTTTGATGTCCGTGGCCGCTATGGCCCTGATGGCCAGCGCCGCGAGCGCCGCCGATCTCAAGTTCAAGCCGGGTGAAGACAAGCGCTTCAACTGGGCGAGCTTCGAGGAATTCAAGGCCGCGCATGGCGACGTGAAGGGCCAGACGCTGACGATTTTCGGACCGTGGCGCGGTGAAGACGAGACGCTGGTCAAGTCGATGCTCGCCTATTTCGAGGACGCGACCGGAGCGACCGTCAACTATTCCTCCTCTGAAAACTACGAGCAGCAGATCGTCATCGACACGCAGGCCGGCAGCCCGCCGAATATCGCGGTTCTGCCGCAGCCGGGTCTTCTCGCCGACCTCGCCTCCAAGGGCTTTCTGGTCGATCTCGGCGGCGACGCCGCCAAGTGGATGACCGAGAATTACGCCGCCGGCGATTCCTGGGTCAAGCTCGGCAGCTACAAGGGCAAGGACGGCGCAGACCATTTCTACGCCTTCCCCTACAAGGCCGACCTGAAGTCGCTGGTCTGGTATTCGCCGGACAATTTCGAGGACGCGGGCTATGAAGTGCCCAAGACCATGGAAGAGCTGAAGGCGCTGACCGAGAAGATCGCCGCCGACGGCCACAAGCCCTGGTGCATCGGGCTAGGTTCCGGCGGGGCCACCGGCTGGCCGGCGACCGACTGGGTCGAAGACATGATGCTGCGCACGCAGAAACCCGAGGTCTACGACCAGTGGGTCACCAACCAGATTCCGTTCAACGATCCGGCCGTGGTCGGCGCGATCGATGAATTCGGCTGGTTCGCCCGCAACGACGCCTATGTCGACGGCGGCGCCAAGGCCGTGGCTTCCACCGATTTCCGCGACAGCCCGAAGGGCATGTTCTCCTCGCCGCCCAAGTGCTACCTGCACCGCCAGGCGTCGTTCATTCCGTCCTTCTTCCCGGAAGGCACGAAGCTCGGCCAGGATGCGGATTTCTTCTACCTGCCGCCCTACGCCTCCAAGCCCGATCTCGGCAACCCGGTGCTCGGCGCCGGCACGCTGGTGGCGATCACCAAGGATTCGCCTGTCGCTCGCGCCTTCATCGCCTGGCTGCAGACGCCGATCGCCCATGAAGTGTGGATGGCGCAATCGGGCTTCCTGACGCCGTTCAAGAAGGTCAATCCGGACGCCTATTCGAACGAACCTTCGAAAAAGATGGGTGAAATCCTGACCAACGCCACGACCTTTCGCTTCGACGGTTCCGACCTGATGCCGGGCAAGATCGGCGCCGGCGCCTTCTGGACCGGCATGGTGGA
The DNA here is from genome assembly GCF_014158035.1 of Rhizobium sp. G21. Classification (GTDB taxonomy): domain Bacteria; phylum Pseudomonadota; class Alphaproteobacteria; order Rhizobiales; family Rhizobiaceae; genus Rhizobium_E. Next base: position 2,942,059 of record NZ_JACFXW010000001.1, read on the forward strand.
CTACGCCGGCGGCAAGTCGGCCGAAGATGTCGGCGGGGAAATCCAGAAAGCCTGGGACGCGCTGAAGTAAATCTTCCGGTCGGCAAAATCGGAGTGAGGCTGCAGCTTTCGCGGCCTCACCACATCTTCTTCAGAACAGAAGTCATATCGCGATCTTCAGGGGAGGGGCTCAGCGATGGAGCAGTTGCTTTACGCCATAGTGACGATGATCGCGGGGGTGGCGGGCTGCGCCGCCTATTTCTTCCTGTCGAATTTCCTGCTCGATCTCGCGCTGCCGTCGCGGGGATCAATGCCGCGGCGGCGGCCCGCAATATGCGCCGCGCCGCCTTGATCAGACCCTGGCTGTTTCTGGGGCCTGCGCTGATCGCGCTGACGCTCTATCTGATCTACCCCGTCATCGAATCCGTCCGGCTGTCCTTCCATGGCAAGGACGGCCAGCAATTCGTCGGTTTGTACAATTACATCTGGATGTTTGGCGATACGCAGTTCCGCGAATCGATCTTCAACAATTTCCTCTGGCTGCTTGTGGTGCCGGCGCTGGCCACGTTCTTCGGCCTGGTGATCGCGGTGCTGACCGACCGCATCTGGTGGGGCAACATCGCCAAGTCGCTGATCTTCATGCCGATGGCGATCTCCTTCGTCGGCGCGGCGGTGATCTGGAAATTCGTCTATGACTATCGCGACGCCGGCTCCGAGCAGATCGGCATTCTCAACGCCTTCATCGTGTGGCTCGGTTTTCAGCCGCAGGCCTGGATCACCATTCCTTTCTGGAACAACTTCTTCCTGATGGCGATCCTGATCTGGATCCAGACCGGCTTCGCCATGGTCATCCTGTCGGCGGCGCTGCGCGGCATTCCCGACGAAACGATCGAGGCGGCGGTGATCGACGGCGCCAACGGTTTCCAGATCTTCTTCAAGATCATGGTGCCGCAGATATGGGGCACCATCGCGGTGGTCTGGACCACCATCACCATTCTCGTGCTGAAGGTGTTCGACATCGTGCTCGCCATGACCAACGGTCAGTGGCAGACGCAGGTGCTCGCCAATCTCATGTTCGACTGGATGTTCCGCGGCGGCGGCGATTTCGGCCGCGGCGCGGCGATCGCCATCGTCATCATGGCGCTGGTCATCCCGATCATGATCTGGAATATCCGCAATGCGCGGGCCGAGATGGAGGGCCGCTGATGTATGCGAGCAAGAAATCCCCGCTGATCTGGGTCGTTCATCTCTCGGTCCTGCTCATCGTCGCATTATGGACGCTGCCGACTGCGGGCCTGTTCATCTCGTCGTTCCGCGACAAGAACCAGTTGGCCGTATCGGGCTGGTGGACGGCGTTGTCGACTTCGCGCCAGAATATCGTCTATCGCGCGCCCTCGCCGGAAGAGCAGGTCGAACGCGACGGCGCCTTCGTCATCACAGGCAATGCGCTGGAAGAGCGCGGCGGCACGGTGGTCGCCTGGGGCGTGAGCACGCAGCAGCCCGAAGCCTATAAGCCCGGCGACAGCGCCGAGTTGCGTGACGGCTCCAAGATGTCGGTGAAGGATGACGGCTCCTTCGAGATCGTCTCGCCCACCCGTATGGAAGGGTCGCGCGGTCAGCGTTTCGTCGTGGTCAGCGAGACGCCGCCGCGGTTTACGCTCGACAATTACCGCGAAGTGCTGACCTCCGCCGGCATCGGCTCGTCCTTCATCAATTCGCTGACGGTGGCGATCCCCTCGACGGTCATCCCGATCCTCGTGGCGGCCTTCGCGGCCTATGCGCTGGCTTGGATGAAGTTTCCCGGCCGCTCGATCCTCGTTGCCGTGGTGGTGGGCTTGCTGGTGGTGCCGCTGCAGATGTCGCTCATCCCACTGCTCAAATTCTATAACGGCGTCGGCGCTTTCTTCGGCGTGCCGTCCAAGACCTATCTCGGCATCTGGCTCGCCCATATGGGGTTCGGCCTGCCGCTCGCCGTTTATCTGCTGCGCAACTATATGGCCGGCCTGCCCAAGGAAATCATGGAATCCGCCCGCGTCGACGGCGCCTCGGACTTCGAGATCTTCGTCAAGATCGTGCTGCCGCTGTCTTTCCCGGCGCTCGCCTCCTTTTCGATCTTCCAATTCCTCTGGACCTGGAACGATCTTCTGGTCGCCATGGTGTTTCTGGGCACCGGCAATGACGAACTGGTGCTGACGGGCCGGCTGGTCAACCTGCTCGGTTCGCGCGGCGGCAATTGGGAAATCCTCACCGCCTCGGCCTTCATCACCATCATCGTGCCGCTTCTGGTGTTCTTCACCCTGCAGCGCTTCCTGGTGCGCGGCCTGCTCGCCGGTTCGGTGAAGGGCGGCTGACGATGACGAGCGCAGTGAAAATGAAAAAAGAACAGTTCGAGGGAGCAAGCGCATGAACGGGGTGGTTCTCAAGGATGTCAAGAAATCCTATGGCGCGGTGAAAGTGATCCACGGCGTCGACCTCGAGATCAGCAAGGGCGAGTTCATCGTCTTCGTCGGTCCCTCGGGCTGCGGAAAATCGACGCTGCTGCGCATGATCGCCGGTCTCGAAGAAATCAGCTCCGGCGAGATGTTCATCGACGGGGAACTGGTCAACGACGTGCCGCCGTCCAAGCGCGGCATCGCCATGGTCTTCCAGTCCTATGCGCTCTATCCGCATATGACCGTCTACGACAACATGGCCTTCGGCATGCGCATCGCCAAGGCTTCGCAGGCCGAGATCGACAAACGGGTGCGCGGCGCGGCCGACATCCTGCAACTCACGCCCTATCTCGACCGCCTGCCCAGGGCGCTGTCCGGCGGCCAGCGCCAGCGCGTCGCCATCGGCCGCGCAATCGTGCGCAATCCCAAGGTCTTCCTGTTCGACGAGCCGCTGTCGAATCTGGATGCCGCGCTGCGCGTCGCCACCCGCATCGAGATCGCCAAGCTTCATGAAAGCATGTCGGATGCGATCATGATCTATGTGACGCATGACCAGGTCGAGGCGATGACGCTGGCCGACCGCATCGTCGTGCTCTCTGCCGGCAAGATCGAGCAAGTCGGCACGCCGCTGGAGCTATATGAAAATCCGCAGTCGCTGTTCGTCGCCGGCTTCATCGGTTCGCCCAAGATGAACCTGCTCGGCGGCAAGCTCGCGGAACCCTATGGCTGCAGGACGATCGGCGTGCGCCCCGAACATCTCGATGTCGTCGAGAGCGGCGGTCAATGGAGCGGCAAGGTGATCCATACCGAAAAGCTCGGCGCGGATTCCTATCTCTATCTGGAGATCGGCGCGGAAGAACCGCTCACCGTGCGCGAAAACGGCACCACCCGCTACAACACCGGCGACACGGTGTCGGTGAAGGCGCAGGAGGGCAAGATGCACCGCTTCGGCGCCGACGGTCGGCCAGTCGCCTGACGCCGGTCGCTTTGCCCGGATTGACTGTTTCGGGCGCTTGCGCCACATCCTTGCACAGGATCGCGCCCTGGGGCGCGACACTGTCATGGAGCCCCGCATGCCCGCCTTCAATCCTCTCGTCGCCCGTCTGTCGCCGCCGCCCATCCCCTCCGTGCTTGCCTGGGCGCAAGCCTATGACGGCGCGCGCGGCCCGAAGATCGATCTGAGCCAGGCGGTGCCGGGCTATCCGCCGCACCCAGATATGTTGACCTGGCTTGCGGAGGCCGCAGGCTCGGCGGCCTATACCGGTTATGGGGCGATCGAGGGCGAGGATGCGTTGCGGCAGGCCTATGCCGCCCATGTCACTGGGCTCTATGGCGTCGATGTGACGGCTGAGAATGTCCATATCACCTCGGGCGCCAATCAGGCTTTCCTCTGCGCCGCCATGGCGGTGGCAGGTCCCGGCGATGCGATCGCCCTGACGCGGCCTTTCTATTTCAACATGGAAACAACGCTCGCTATGCTGGGCATCGGCGTTAGGACGGTGGCCTGCCGGCAGGAGAACGGTTTCCTGCCCGATCCCGCCGATGTCGAAGTAATGCTGCAGAGCGGCGTGAAGGCGTTTGCAGTGGTGAGCCCCAACAATCCCACCGGCGCCGTCTATCCCGCCGATCTGCTCGCCGAGATCTTCGCGCTTTGCCGCAAGTATGACGCCTGGCTTATTCTGGATGAGACCTATCGCGATTTCATCGATGGCGAGGCCGCGCCGCATGGGCTGATGTCGATCGAGAACTGGCAGGATGGGCTGATCCTCACCTATAGTTTTTCGAAATCCTATTGCATTCCCGGCCATCGGCTGGGCGCCGTGATGGGTGGGCCTGCACTGGTCGATCAGGTCGCCAAGGTGATGGACAATCTGCAGATCTGCGCGCCGCGCGCCGCCCAGGCCGCGCTCGCGAAGGCCATTCCGGCGCTGGCCGATTGGCGCAGGGACAATAAGGCGGAGATTTCGCGGCGCGTGACAGCTTTGAAGACGGTCATGCGGGCCTTGCCGGACTGGTCGCTCGACGCGATCGGAGCTTATTTCGCCTATATCCGTCATCCCTTTGCCGGTCAGCCCTCCGAGCGCGTTGCGGAGAAACTGGCGCGGGAGGCGGGCGTCGTCTGCCTGCCGGGGCTCTATTTCGGCGAAGGGCAGGACAATCACCTGCGCTTCGCTTTCGCCAATGCCGACGCCCAGACGATTGGGCTGTTGACCGAGCGGCTCAAGGACTTCCGGCTCTGAAACCGGAAGCCTTGGCTTACCTAACCTCGCTCAGCAATAGATCTGCCAGCGTTCGCGAATGGCCTGATCGGCGATCGGGTCGATGAGGCTCGGGGCGGCGTCGCGCAGGATGCGGTTCTTGCGCTCGATCGCCTTTTGCACGAGGTCGGGACGGCCGAGCTCCACCCATTCCTTCGGGCTCGAACGGTTGGCGACGGCGGGATAGACATATTCGGTCTGCATCACCTGCAGCGTCTGTTCATGGCCGAGATAATGGCCGGGGCCTTCCAGGCAGACCGATTTCATCGTGTCGATCGAGACGGAATCCTCAGTCACATCGATGCCGCGCACGCAACGCTGCACCTGGCCGAGCATGTCGTCGCCCAGCACCAGCGACTCCAGGCAGAAGCCGAGCAGCGAGGCATGCATGCCGACCGATTCATAGACCATGTTGAGCCCCGAGAGACCGGCGAGCACATTGAGAATGCCCTGTTCCCAGCCCGCCTGCATGTCCGGCAGCTTGGAATCCGACATGCCGCCGGCAGCGCCGCCCGGCAGGCCGTAGAAATGGTGCATCTGGGCGCAGCCGGCCGACAGCAGCCCCTGTTCGCCCGAGCCGCCCGACATCGCGCCGGTGCGCAGATCCGACACGAAAGGCCAGGTGCCGAAAATGGCGGGATGGCCCGGCGCCATGGCGTTGACATAGACCACGCCCGCCAGGCATTCCGCCACCGCCTGCACGATGGCCGTGGCGAGCGGCGCGGGCGCCGTGGCGCCGGCCTGGCCGGCCGACAGCAGCAGGATGGGCATGCCCTCGCGGATGCAATGCTCCATGGTCTGGCAGCTTTCGGTGGCGAATTTCATCGGCGGCACGACGAAGCAGTTGGAGTTCGACACGAAAGGCCTGGCGCGCCACTGATCCTCGCCGCCGGCGATCATATGCAGCATCTCGAAGCCGTCGGCCACATGGGACGGGTCGGAGAAGCTGGTGCCGACATGCTTGCTGGTGCCGGCGCAGCAGGCATAGAGCGTGTTCATGTCCATCAGGAGATTGTCGGTGACGTCACGACAGACCATGGCGCGCTGAAAGAAATGGATATTGTCAAGGTGGTGGACGAGTTTCGAGGCGTCGATCAGATCCTTGGCGGTGGATTCGCGATATTCGCGCTTTTCGACATCCACGACATGCACCGCCGCCCCGGCAGTGCCGAAATAGGTGCGCGTGCCGGAAAGCTGCATGTCGAATTTCGGATCGCGGCCGCAGAGCGTGATGTCGCGGGCGGCGAGCGCCAGCATGTCCTCGACCAGCGCGCGCGGGAAAGCGCAGGCGGCCATCGTCGCCCAGCACCGCGCCGGCCCGGGTCATGACCTCGACGCCCGTCTCCGGCGCCTGCGACAGGCCGATGACTTCAAGCGCCTCGAGCGCCGCTTCATGGATGCGTTTGACGCCGGCGTCGGTCAGCGGCTTGTATTGCCCGCCCGACAGGCCGGGACGGATCGGCCGGAGATTGTCGGCAAGAGGGGCCGCGCGTTGAGCGACGCGCGCGGCGCGGCCTCCGGCTCTTCGCGATGCGGATACGGTGCAGACATCATCCATGAAAACCTCCCTTGCGCCTGAACGGCGCGCTCCCATGCCGGGGATTCCACCGCGAACGCGGCAAACGCGCAATCAAAGGAAAAAGCGCCAATGCGGTGGTCAAATTTGTGCATGAACGGAAAATCTGGCTTTATACAAAAATTCGACGGCGTCTCAGAAGGTTTATTCTTTGGTTGCCGCATAAGGCGAGCGACGTAAGATTTCCGGCAACAGCAGGAGAACATCTATATGCGCTACGCCTTTATCGGCCTCGGTCATCTCGGCCGCAATCTCGCCTCGTCCCTTCTTCGCGCCGGCTTCACTGTCGTCGTCAACGATATAGACCCCAAATGCGCCCAGACGCTCATCGCCGATGGCGCCGAATGGGCCGCGACGCCCGAAGAGGCGGCGCGCAAGAGCGATGCGGTGATCACCTGCCTGCCGTCGCCGAAAGTGTCGGAACTGGTGCTGACCGGCGAGACCGGAATCCTCAAGGGCGCGCGACCGGGCCAGACCTGGATCGAAATGAGCACGCTGAGCTCCGAGGATGTCGAGCGGCTGTCGGCGGTCGCGGCGAAATCGGGCGTCCGGATGATGGAAAGCCCCGTGACCGGCGGCGTGCACAAGGCGGCAAGCGGCGAAATCACCGTCATCGCCGGCGGCGACAAGGATCTCTTCGATCTGCATCGCCCGGCGCTTGAGGCCATGGGCGGCGATATTTTCCATGCTGGTCCGCTCGGCAAGGCGGCGGTGATCAAGGTGATCACCAATATGCTCGCCTTCATCCATCTCATCGCCACGGGCGAAGCGTTGATGCTGGCGAAGCGCGGCGGCATCGATCTCACCGACGCTTTCAACATCATCAAGGCGTCCTCGGGCAACAGCTTCGTGCACGAGACCGAGGGCCAGGTCATCCTGAACGGCAGCTACAACATCAATTTCACCATGGATCTCGCCATCAAGGATCTCGGTTTCGCGCTGGGCTTCGGCAAGGAATTCGGCGTGCCGCTCGATCTCGCCAGCCACGCCATGCAGACCTTCATCCGCGCCAAATCCCTCTATGGCGGTCAGGCCTGGTCGTCGCAGGTGGTCAAGCTGCTGGAAGACGCCACCGGCACGGATCTCCGCGCGCCAGGCTTTCCAGAGGAGCTCTGATCCTCGGTATGAGCTTGCAAAAGCGGCGCGTGCGGATAGAACAGGACGAACCCAAGCCGCGCGTGCCTCTCATGTCCGAACAGTCTCCTTTCGTCGGTTACCAGCTTCCGCCGCTCGCCTGGCTTCGCGCCTTCGAGGCGGCGGCGCGGCATGAGAGTTTCACGCTGGCCGCCACCGAGCTGAGCCTCACCCAGGCGGCCGTTTCCCATCAGGTGCGGTCGCTGGAAAAACATCTCGGCGTCACCCTGTTCGAACGGCTGCCGCGCAGCCTTCGCCTGACGGAAAAGGGCGCCGCCTATCTGCCGCCGCTGCGCAACAGCTTCGATGAACTGGCGGCGGCGACCGCCGGGCTTTTTGGCCCTGTTGGTAAGAGAAATCTTACTCTGAGGGTGCCGATTTCCTTCATGGCGCTGTGGCTGGCGCCGCGGCTGCCGAAATTCGTGGCGCAGTGGCCGGATATTTCCCTGCGCATATCCACCGTGGTCTGGGCGCCGGCGGCGAGCGACGATGTCGCCGATGTCGATATCCGCTTCGGTGACGGCCGCTGGCCGGGGCTGAAAGCCTCGCTGTTGATGCGGCAGCCGGCGATCGTGGTTGCCGCGCCGAACCTGATTCAGGGGAATGACGACGCCGAACGCATGCGGGCGCTGCTCGATGCGCCGTCGCTCATCCATGTGACGGGCTATGAAAATCTCTGGCAGCGCTTCCTGAAGCTGATCGGCGTGTCGCTGCCGGCGTCGGCCGGCATCAATGTCGATACGACGATCTCGGCGCTGGAAATGGCCGCCGCCGGTCTCGGGCCCGCGCTGATCCAGTCCGATCTCGCCGAGCCCTTCCTGAAGAGCGGCCGGCTGGCGCGGGCGCTGGACGCCAGCATTGCGCTGGACGAAGCGCATTACATCGTGCAACCTGAAAGCCAGCGCCGGGTGCGGCCTGAAGCCATGCTGTTTCGCGACTGGCTCGCCAAGGAAGCCGCCGGCGGCTGACGCGAGACGCGTCGAATGCCGCCGACGTCTTGATCAGCGGCCCTTCCAGACCGGATCACGCTTTTCGGTAAAGGCGCGGGCGCCTTCGAGATTGTCTTCACTGCCGCCGTAGAGCACATCCACCGTCTTCAGCTGGCGGCGGGTGATCTTGTTCATCGTGTCCTGGAATTTTGAGCCTTCCGCCTCGCGCACCACTTCCTTGATGGCGGCGTAGACCAGCGGCGGGCCGCTTTCGAGCAGGCGGGCGAGCTCCCAGGCGCGCTCCATCAGCCTGTCAGCGGCGAGGATCTCGTTGACGAAGCCCCAGCGATGGGCCTCCTGCGCATCCAGCCAGCGGCCGGTGAACAGCATATCCATGGCGATGTGATAGGGAATGCGCTTGGGCAGCTTGATGGAGGCGGCGTCGGCCACTGTGCCGGAGCGGATTTCGGGCAAAGCGAAGGTCGCGTGCTCGGCCGCCAGAATCATGTCTGTCGACAGCGCGATTTCGAGGCCGCCGCCGCAGCAGATGCCGTTGATCGCGGCAATGATCGGCTTGTTGAGATCGCGCAATTCCTGCATGCCGCCGAAGCCGCCGACGCCGTAATCGCCATCCACCGCATCGCCGGCGGCGGCGGCCTTGAGATCCCAGCCCGGGCAGAAGAATTTCGGACCGGAGCCGGTGATGATGGCGACGCGCAGGCTCTCGTCATCGCGGAAATCCTGGAAGATCTTGCCCATGATGCGGGAGGTGATCAGGTCGATGGCGTTGGCCTTGGGCCGGTCGATGGTGACTTCCAGAATGCCGCCCTCGCGGCGGGTTTTTATGGGGGTGTCGGTCATGCGGGTCTCCCGGTTGTTGTCTTGCATGTTCGTCGATGAGACCGTCATGCTCGGGCTTGTCCCGAGCATCTGCTGAGCCAAACCGTAAGCTGCGGCAGATCCTCGGGACAAGCCCGAGGATGACGACCTTGAGCCTTTTACTCTCTTACGCTCACCAGCGCATCCGCTGCGACCACGCCCTCGGGCAGGGCCATCAGCGGGTTGATGTCCAGTTCCTCGATCGTTGCCGAATGTGCGATGACGAATTCGGCGGCGGCGGCGATGGCGTTGATGAGGGCGGGCATGTCAGCCTTGGCCTGGCCGCGATAGCCGTTGAGAAGCTTGGCGATCTTGAGGCCTTGCAATGCGCGCTCGATCTCTTCCTTCGTCGTCGGCAGGGTCAGCACGGCGCTGTCCTCGATCAATTCCACCAGGATGCCGCCGGCGCCCACCGTCAGCACCGGGCCGACCACTGCGTCACGCATGGCGCCGATGATCAGTTCGGCTGCCGGTTTGCCGGCCATCGCTTCCACCAGATAGCCCTGCGCCACCGATAGCATTGCATGGGCTGCGGCCAGCACTTCGGCTTCGGAACGGAGATTGAGCTTGACCGCGCCGGCCTCGGTCTTGTGCGCCACGCCCGAGCCCTTGAGCGCCACGGGAAAGCCGATCTCGGCTGCGGCCTTCGCTGCGGCTTCGGGGGTGGCTGCGAACTGGCCCTTGGGGACCGGCAGGCCGAAGGGGGCGAGCGCCTGTTTGGACTGATACTCGGTCAGGGTTTGCGGTTCGCTGTCGCTGACGCTCGCCCGCAGCAGCGGCAGCGGGGCAGGGCGCGACCACGCGCGGTGGATGCGATGGGCGATGTCCACCGCAGCCAAGGCCTCGTTGATGCCATAGAAGGCGCCGACGCCTTCCTGCATCAGCCTGACAGCCACATCCTCCGGCAGGTTCTCGCCCATCGAGGCGACGATGCCGGCATGGGCGCCGGTCGCCTGTTTGGCTGCGATGACCGCATCCACTGTTGTCATCCAGTCGGCCGGGTCGCAGCGGTCGGCGCGGGGGAAATCGAGCACGATGAGGTTGAGCGCATAATCGCCCTGCATCATGGTCGAGAAGGCGGTCGTCTGCTTGTCGCAATTGCCCCAGACGAAGGTGTGGTAATCGAGCGGATTGGAGAGCGTGACCATCTGGCCCAGCGTCTCGCGCAACACCGGAAGCTGTTCGGGCTTCAAATCACGGAAGACGATGTCGCGGTTTTCGCCAGCGTCGGCCACCAGCGAGGCCTCGCCGCCCGAGCAGCTCATCGAGGAGACGGTGTTGTCCGCCAGCGGCCCGAAGAGATGCAGGAGTTTCAGGGTTTCCAGAAGCTCCGGCAGCGTCTCGACCCGGCCGATGCCGAGCCGGTCGAGCACGGCTGACGACACTTTGTCATTCCCTGCGAGCGAGGCGGTGTGCGACACGGTCGCCTTCTGCGCCGCTTCCGACTTGCCGACCTTCAGCGCGATCACCGGCTTTTTCAGCTCGCGGGCGCGGCGGCCGAGCAGTTCCAGCATCTCGATATCGTCAAAGCCTTCGATATGCAGTCCGACGGCGGTGACGCGGGGATCTTCCAGCGCGGCGACGGCCAGAGCCGACAGCCCCGTCTGGGCCTGATTGCCCGCCGTCATCAGATAGGCCAGCGGCAGGCCGCGCGCCTGCATGGAAATGTTGCAGGCGATGTTGGAGCTCTGCGTCAGCACCGCGACGCCGCGTTCAGTTCGCACCATGCCATGCTGGTCGGGCCAGAGCAGCGCGCCGTCGAGCATGTTGATGAAACCGTAGCAATTGGGGCCGACCACGGCCATGTCGCCGGCGGCCTCCACCAGTTGCGCCTGTAGCTCATGTCCATCGGGCAGTTCCTTGACCGCTTCGGAAAAGCCCGAGGCGTAGCAGATTGCGCCGCCCGCGCCCCGGTCGCGTAATTGCCGCATGATTTCGATCGTGAGCGTGCGGTTGACGCCGACGAAGGCGGCGTCGGGGGCGGCCGGAAGGTCTGCGACCGAGCGGTAGCAGCGATAGCCATGCACCTCGTCTTTGGTGGGGTGCACGGGCCAGATCTCGCCCTGATAGCCCATTTTCTTGCATTGCTCGACCACACGGCCCGCCTCCTTGCCGCCGAACACGGCGATGGATTTCGGGCGGATCAGGCGGGAGAGGGAATCGGGGAGAGGGATTTCATGGCATGCTCCATAGATTAGGACCCCGCCCCGAAACCCCTCCCCACAAGGGGAGGGGCCAACCCGGAGCAGTCGCCTCGCTGTCAAGCTGCGCTTCTGGTCGCTGAAACGGCAAGCGGGGCGGAACGAGTGCGGCAGATTAAGCCCCTCCCCCTTGTGGGGAGGGGTTTGGGGCGGGGTCTTTATGGAGCCCGCCATAAGACCTTAAGCCCCGAACGGCCTGAGCAGATCGCGGCTAATGATATGCCGCTGGATCTCGGATGTGCCGTCCCAGATGCGTTCGACGCGGGCGTCGCGCCAGAAGCGGGCCAGCGGCAGGTCGTCCATCAGGCCCATGCCGCCATAGATCTGGATCGCCTGGTCGGTGACGCGGGCGAGCATTTCGGATGCGTAGAGCTTGGCGGAGGCGATCTCGCGGTTGGACGGTTTGCCCTGGTCGAGCAGCCAGGCGCCGTGCAAAGTCAGAAAATCGGCGGCGTCGATCTCGGTGATCATGTCGGCGAGCTTGAAGGAGACGCCCTGATTGGCGCCGATCGGCTTGCCGAACTGCTTGCGCTCGGCTGCATAGGGCACGCAGTAATCGAACGCGCGGCGGGCGCGGCCGACGCAATTGGCGGCCACCGTGAGCCGCGTGCCGTAAAGCCAGTCGTTTGCGAGATCGAAGCCCTTGTGGACTTCGCCCAGAATCTGGGCTGAGGACAGGCGGCAATCGTCGAAATTGAGGATGCAGTTCTTGTAGCCGCGATGGGAGACGGAATTATAGCCCTCGCGGATCTCGAAGCCCGGCGTGCCGCGATCGACCAGGAAACAGGTGATCAGCTTCTTGGGGCCGCGCGGCGTTTCTTCCTCGCCGGTGGCGATGAAGACGATGACGAAATCGGCGATATTGGCATGGCTGATGAAATGCTTGGTGCCGTTGACGATCCAGTCGTCGCCATCGGGTTTGGCGAAGCATTTCATGCCGCGCACGTCGGAGCCTGCGCCCGGTTCGGTCATGGCGAGCGCGTCGAATTTTTCGCCCTTGGTGGCGGGGATCAGATAACGTTCGCGCTGGTCGGCGTTGCAGCCCATGAGAATGCCGGAGGGACGGCCGAAGAAGACGGTGAGCGCCATCGAGGCGCGGCCGAGTTCGCGTTCGACCAGGGCGAAGGTCAGGTGATCCAGCCCTGCGCCGCCCACATCTTCGGGCATGTTGCAGCCGAAGAAGCCGAGTTCCTTGACCTTCCGGGCGATCTCCTGGCCCATTTCCGGCGGCACGAAGCCTTGCTTTTCGACCTGGTCTTCAAGGGGATAGAGCTCGGTTTCGACAAAGCTCCTGACCGTGTTGACGATCATGTCCTGTTCTTCGGTCAGTCCAAAATTCATGGTGTTTCCTCCTTGTATGGAGGGCGCCGCGCACCCCCTCTGTCCTGCCGGACATCTCCCCTCAAGGGGGAGAGTGGATTCCATTTTCCCGCTCGCCCAGCCGAGAGGCCAATTGGTTGGCGCTGTCGGCGCTCCATCCAATCTCCCCCTTTAGGGGAGATGCCCGGCAGGGCAGAGGGGGTAATTCTTGCTCTTCCGTTACTTCTTCTGCCCGACAGACCGCCCCGCACCCTCGGGCAGCGGCAGCTTGGCATGCGCATCGATCAGCGGCTGCAGCTTCTCCATCACTTCCGGCAGCGGCGGCACGGACTTGCTCTCGCTCGATGACACATGCAGCATCAGATGTTCGCAGGTCGCCACCATCGTGTCGTCGGAGACGCGATAAAGGGACATAAAGGTATGCAGCTTCTTGCCGTCACAGGGCAGGATTTGCCCCTTGGTGTAAAGGCTTTCACCCAGCTTGCATTCCGCCAGCAGTCGCACATGGTTTTCGACCGTGTAATAGCTGTGACCGGCCTCGACATAGGCCATATCCGCGCCGATCAGGCGCAACAGCGCATCGGCGGAATCGGCGAAGCACTGGGTGTAGCGGAACTCCGTCATATGGCCGTTGTAATCGACCCAGGAGGGCTGCACCTTGAGATCCAGCAGCCGGATCGGCTGGGAGAGATCGGGGGCGGCGGGCTTGGGCGCGTTCTTCCACAGATGCGCCTCGAACTCGGCGAGCAGCTTGCCGGAGCCCCAGCCCTGGCCGCCATTCGATCCCTTCAGCGTCTGCATGATGCCGACGAGATTTTCGTCGCGGATGCGTTCCAGCTCGCGGAAGCCGTAAGCGCCGGATTGCGCATCCGACTGGCTGGCGATCTTGTCGACCAGTTCGTCGGTCAGGTCCACCACATCCATCAGCTTGGTCCAGGGCCAGGACAGGCAGGGGCCGAACTGGGCGATGAAATGGCGCATGCCGGCTTCGCCGCCAGCGATGCGGTAGGTTTCGAACATGCCCATCTGCGCCCAGCGCATGCCGAAGGAATAGCGGATCACGTCGTCGAGCGTTTCTGTGTCGCAGATGTCGTCCTGGATCAGCCACAGGCCCTCGCGCCAGACGGCTTCGAGCAGGCGGTCGCCGACAAAGGCTTCGATTTCCTTCTTGAGGATCACGCCTTTCATGCCGATCGGCGCGAGCTTGGCCTTGGCTTCTTCCAGCACCGCCGGAGACGTCTTCTGGCCGCCGACCAGTTCTGCGAGCGGCAGGAGATAGACGGGGTTATAGGGGTGTGCGACGAACATCCGCTCGGGATGTTTCATGTCCCGCTGCAGTTCCGTCGGCATGATGCCGGAGGTCGAGGATCCGATCAGCGCCTTGGGATCTGCGGCCGCGTCGATCTGGGTGATGACATTGCGCTTGAGGTCGATGCGCTCGGGCACCGATTCCTGGATCCAGTCGGCGCCGGCGACGGCCTCTTCGACCGTCTTGTAGAAGGTCAGCTTGCCTTTGGGCGGCAAGGGCGCAGCCGTGAGCAGGCTATAGGCGCGCTCGGCATTGGCCATGACTTCGCCGATGATGCGCTCGGCTTCCGGATGCGGGTCATACATGGCGGTGTCGATGCCGGCCAGCACGAAACGCGCCGCCCAGGCCCCGCCGATAACGCCGCCGCCGATGCAGGCTGCTTTCTGGATTTTGGTCATAGTCTATTCCACCTGTTTCAATGGACCCCGCCCCAAACCCCTCCCCACATGGGGGAGGGGCTTAACCTGCGGCGATCGCTCATCCAATTCTACAGTTCAGCCCGCCGCGAGATTGCTTTCTGCAAAGCGCGTTCGGCACTTTAAGCCCTCCCCTTGTGGGGAGGGTGGGGAGGGGTTCTTTCCTCAGCGTTTCGTCAGCTTCAGTTTCTCGCGCACTTCGGCCGGGCCGATGATTCTCGCGCCCATGCCCTCGATCACGGTCACGGCCTTCTCCACCAGTTGCGCATTGGTGGCGAGCACGCCCTTGGAGAGGTAGAGATTGTCCTCAAGGCCGACGCGGACATTGCCGCCGGCCAGCACCGAGGCTGCCGGATAGGCGAGCGCATTGCGGCCGATCGAGAAGGCCGAGAAGGTCCAGTTGGCGGGCACATTGTTGACCATGGCCATGAAGGTGTTGAGATCGTCGGGCGCGCCCCAAGGAATGCCCATGCACAGCTGGATCAGCACCGGATCCTCGATCAGGCCTTCCTCGACCAGTTGCTTGGCGAACCAGAGATGGCCGGTGTCGAAGGCTTCGATTTCGGGGCGCACGCCGAGATCGGTCATCATCTTGGCCATGGCGCGCAACATGGACGGCGTGTTGGTCATGACATAGTCGCCGAGCGAAAAGTTCATGGTGCCGCAATCCAGAGTGCAGATTTCCGGCAGGCATTCGGCCACGTGGCTGACGCGCTCGGTGGCGCCGGCCATGTCGGTGCCATTGGGATTGAGCGGCAGCGGCTGTTCGACATTGCCGAAAATCATGTCGCCGCCCATGCCGGCGGTGAGGTTGAGCACCACATCGACATCGGCGGAGCGAATGAGATCGGTGACTTCCTTGTAGAGATCGTTGCGGCGGCTCGCGGCGCCGGTCTCGGGATCGCGCACATGGCAATGCACCACGGCGGCGCCGGCTTTCGCGGCGTCGATGGCCGAGGCGGCGATGTCCTTGGGCGAGCGGGGCACATGCGGCGACTTGCCAGCAGTGTCGCCGGAGCCGGTGACGGCGCAGGTGATGAAGACGTCGCGGTTCATAGTGAGCGGCATGAATGTTCCTCCTTGGGGAGCCTTGATGCGCATTCAATGCCGAGGCGGCTTGCTTTGCTTTGCAAATGGCGCAATATTCTAAACATAATCGGAAGCTCTTATGTTAGACTCTGCTGACCAAATCGCCGACCTCGATATTCTCGCATTTCCCGAGACGACGATGATTCTGCTGGCGGCGGTGATCGAGCCCATCCGCGCCGCCAATCGTATCGCCGGCCGCACGCTCTATCGCTGGCGGTTGCTCAGCCCCGACGGCAAGCCGGTGGAGACGACCGCCGGCATCTCCATTCCGGTGTCGGGCGCCTTTCAACCGGAGCGTGACGCGCAGCCTTTGTTCGTCGTCGCGAGCTATAATTGGCAACGCAGCGCCACACCGGCGATCAGGATGGCGCTTTCGCGCACCGCCCGGCATCGGGCGCTGATCGTGGGTGTGGAATCCGGTGCCTGGCGATGGCGGAGGCGAGCCTGCTCGACGATCACAAGGCGACGGTGCATTGGGAAGATTTCGACGATTTCACTGCGCGCTATCCGGAAATCGGCACGGTCAAGGAACGCTATGTCATCGATCGCAAGCGCATGACCAGCGCCGGGGCGGTGCCGACGCTCGATCTGATGCTGGAGATTATCCGCCGCGGCCACGGCTATTCCATGGCGCTCGAAGTGGCGCGTTCCTTCATCTATGAGCGGGACGGGGAGGGCGCGACCTGCTGCCGTCGCCGCCGACCGCGCCGGGCATCATCGATCGCCGTATCTCGGAAGCCGTGCGGCTGATGGAGGAGACGGTGGACCAGCCGCTGTCGCTGGAAAAGCTCGCGCGCAAAAGCGGTCTGTCGGCGCGGCATCTGCAGAGCCTGTTCAACCAGTCCTTCGGGGTGACGCCGCATGTGCATTATCTGGCGCTGAGGCTGAACGCGGCGCGGCGCAAGGTCATCGAGACGCCAGCGTCCTTCGCCGAGATCGCGACGGCCACCGGCTTCAATTCCGCCTCGGCCTTTTCGCGATCCTACCGGCTGCAATTCCGGGAAAGCCCGTCGGAGACGCGCAAGCGTCTCCGGTCGCCGGCCTGACATGTTTTTGAAGGATCAGACCGCGTCCAAAGCGCGCTCGAAATCCTCGATCAGATCTTCGCCGTCTTCGATGCCGGCCGACAGGCGCAGGAGACCCGCGGAAATGCCCAGCTCCGCGCGCGCCTCGTCGGTCAGGTTCTTGTGCGTGGTGGTGGCCGGATGGGTGATCAGGCTTTTCGCGTCGCCGAGATTGTTGGAGATCAGCACCACGTCGAGGCCGTTCTGCAGCGTGAAGGCTTCCTTCTTGCCGCCCTTGAGCTCGAACGCCACCAGCGTGGAACCGCCGGTCATCTGGCGGGCGATGATGTCGGCCTGCGGATGGTCTG
This sequence comes from Rhizobium sp. G21, assembly GCF_014158035.1. Lineage (GTDB taxonomy): Bacteria > Pseudomonadota > Alphaproteobacteria > Rhizobiales > Rhizobiaceae > Rhizobium_E. The sequence goes on from NZ_JACFXW010000001.1 coordinate 2,958,953, forward strand.
GACGGCCGGGATAGATCACCCGCTCGACCTTGGGATGGCTGGCGAGGAAATCGGCGACACGGGCGGCGTTTTCGGTCTGCTGCTTGATGCGCAGCGCCATGGTTTCCAGGCCCTTCAGCAGAACCCAGGCGTTAAACGGCGACATGGCCGGGCCGGTATGGCGGAAATAGTCGTGCAGGTTCTCGTCGATCCACTGCTTGTCCGACAGCACGACGCCGCCCAGGCAACGACCCTGGCCGTCGATATGCTTGGTGGCCGAATAGACGACCACATGCGCGCCGAGCTCCAGCGGCTTCTGGAAAAGCGGGGTGGCGAAGACATTGTCGACCACGACCTTGGCGCCGATCTGGTTGGCGAGTTTTGCCACGCTGGCGATGTCGACCACTTCCAGCGTCGGATTGGTCGGGCTTTCGAGGAAGAAAACCTTGGTGTTGGGGCGGATCTCGGCTTCCCAGTTTGCGAGGTCGCGGCCGTCGACCAGGGTGCATTCGACGCCATATTTCGGCGCCAGCGTCTCCACGACCCAGCGGCAGGAGCCGAACAGCGCGCGGGCGGCGACGATATGATCGCCGGCTTTCACCTGGGAGAGGATGGCTGCGGAAACGGCGGCCATGCCGGAGGCGGTGGCGCGGGCGTCTTCGGCGCCTTCGAGCATGCACATGCGCTTTTCGAGCATGTCATTGGTGGGGCTGCCATAGCGGGCATAGATGAAGCCGGGATCCTCGCCCTTGAAACGGGCCTCGGCCGCTTCCGACGTTTCATAGACGAATCCCTGGGTCAGGAAAATCGCTTCCGACGTTTCGCCATATTGCGACCGCTGCGTTCCGCCATGCACGAGTTTCGTCGCCGGCCGCCAATTCTTGTTCATGTGAACCACCTCAACACAAAAAAACCGGCCGCAAAAGCAGGCCGGTTTCCATCAGAACCCGGCCTTTTTAGCAAGTTGTTTAACGTGGCTGCAAGCCGGCCGGCCAAATCACCACGAATTCCGTGGATGGCCATATCTCAAACGGTCTTCGAGGTCAATCGGACTCGATTCGCGCTTGCGTCGGCAAGGGGGATTTCTATTGTCCCGACAAAAATAGAGGTTGAGATGGCAGGAATTCTGGCGGATCGCGCGATCAGGGCGCTTTGGGACGAGGGACGGCTGAAGGCCGAAAAGCCGCTGGATCACGACCAGATCCAGCCGGCCAGCCTCGATCTGCGCCTGGGCGCCAAAGCCTTCCGCGTGCGCGCCTCCTTCCTGCCGGGCCCGAGCAAGCGGGTCTCCGACAAATTGAGCCGGCTCAGCCTGCATGTGGTCGATCTGACCGAGGGCGCCGTGCTCGAAACCGGCTGCGTCTACATCGTGCCGTTGCTCGAGACGATCGATCTGCCACAGCATCTGTCGGCCTCGACCAACCCCAAGAGCTCCACCGGCAGGCTGGATATCTTCACGCGGGTGATCACCGATTATGCGCAGGAATTCGACCAGATCGCGCCGGGCTATTGCGGGCAGCTCTATCTCGAAATCTCGCCCAAGACCTTCCCGATCATCGTCCGGCGCGGCTCGCGCCTGTCGCAGATCCGTTTCCGCGAGGGGCAATCGCTTCTGCGGGAAGACGAAATGCTGTCGCTGCATCTTGCCGAGACGCTGGTCGCCGCGGAAAGCCCCGTCATATCAGGCTCGTCGATCGCGCTGTCGATCGATCTGATGGGCTCGGGCGCGGACGGTCTGGTCGGCTATCGCGGCAAGCGCCATTCCGCCGTGATCGACGTAGATGTCAAGGCCGCCCATGACATCTATGATTTCTGGGAGCCGATCTACAGCCGCGGCCGCAACGAACTGATCCTCGATCCCGACGAATTCTACATTCTCGTCAGCCGCGAAGCGGTGCATGTGCCGCCGCTCTATGCCGCCGAGATGGTGCCGTTCGATCCCTTGGTGGGCGAATTTCGCGTGCATTACGCCGGCTTCTTCGATCCCGGCTTCGGCCATGTCGAGGCGGGTGGGGCGGGCGCGCGCGCGGTGCTGGAAGTACGCAGCCATGACGTGCCCTTCATTCTCGATCACGGCCAGATCATCGGCCGGCTCGTCTATGAACATATGCGCGAGAAGCCCGAGGCGCTCTACGGGACCGGGCTGGGCTCGAACTACCAGGCGCAGGGCCTCAAACTCTCCAAGCATTTCCGAGCGCAGGACTGATCACGCCGCCTGTTTGGCGCCTGCGAGATCGGCGCGGCGAATCGCACGTTCGAGCGCCTCGATACAGGCGGGATCATGCGCTTGCCCAGCGCCCTCATGCAGGATGGCGAACGCCTTTTCCACCGGCATGGCGGCGCGATAGGGGCGATCGGCCGTCAGCGCGTCGAAGACGTCCGCGGTGGAGATGATGCGTGTTTCGGCGCAGATCGCTTCACCGGTAATCCCTCTCGGATAGCCCTTGCCATCCAGCCGCTCGTGATGGGCGCCGGCGATGCGGGCGAGATCGGCGAAAGCGCCGATGCGCGACAGGATCTCTTCCGAATAGGAGGCGTGCCGCTTCATCGCCTCCCATTCCTCGCCTTCCAGGCGGCCGGGCTTGTCGAGGATGGAATTGCTGACGCCGAGCTTGCCGATGTCATGCAGCAGCGCGGCGCGCTTGATGCGCCGCCGAGCGGACAGATCATAGCCCATTTCTTCGGCGATCAGATCCGTGAACAGCGCGACGCGATCGCTATGGCCGGACGTGTAGGGGCTCTTGGCGTCGATGACCTGGGCGAAGGCGGCGGCGATGTCGTCGAGATAATCCTCGTCGGCAAGCCGGAGCGTCTTGCCCGGTTCGAGCGCCAGAATGCGCGTTTCGAGATCGGGGCTCGCCAGATCGTCCCAGAAAAGCCGATCGGCGACGGAGAGGAAGGCGTCGACGACGTCAGGATCGAACCAGGCTCCGCGCCTGTCCCGGAGTTCGGCAGTCGCCGCCTCGGGGCCGGCGCTCATGAAGAAGACATCGATGACCTGGGCAGCCAGCGCAATGCGGGCGAAAATCGAGATGTCCTGTCCCTTCAATCCTTGCGGACGCCCGCCGCCATCGAAGTGTTCGTCGAGATCGAGTATGCCCTGCGCCACATTCTCCGAAAAACGCATCATTCGGGCGATCTCCGCGCCCCGCTGGCAGCGGGTTTCGATCATTTCCTGCGCGATGGCGCCGCCGTTTCTGAGGATGTTCAACACCGAGCGGAAGCGCTCGGCGAGGCCCGCCTGCAGGCCGGTATGGCTGATGACGAAGCCGAGAACCTGGCTGAGGCTCGAGCCCACCAGCTTGAAATCGCGTTTGAAGCGCAGGTCGTCGGCGAGATAGAGTTCGCAGATGCGGGCCGCATTCGAGGAGCAGCCGAGATCCTTGAGCAGCAGCGTATAGTAGAGCTCTTCGAGCGCTTTTTCGGACAAGCCCATCCGCGCGCCGATGGTCATGCCGATCCGGCACACTCGGATGCAATGACCCTGCGGCTGGCCCTCGGTGAGGTCGAGCGCATGGCTGAGCGCGCTCATGATCTCCGCCAGTCTGATTGCAATCATCGCCTCGCTCCGGTTCACGACGGATGCAGGATAAGGCGCCGTTCCTTCCACCCGGTTAAGGCCGATCGTTTCACCTTGACACATGAGGAGAAGTGATGACATTGAACGCTCACCGAGCGGGTGTAGCTCAATGGCAGAGCAGCAGCTTCCCAAGCTGAATACGAGGGTTCGATTCCCTTCACCCGCTCCATAAGCTTCATATTTTCAATGTTTTGAAGAGGTTGGGTTTGCTAATCGGTCGGCGCGCGGCCGCCGTGCGCATCGAGAGTGGCCGACGTTTGGTCTTGGCTACGCCTCACGAAGTCGTGAACACGAATTTCTTCGCGCTGCGAAATAAACTCTTGCTTTTTGTGCGACGCAGCATTAAGTTGATAACTGTCAGACGGTTACTCCTCCTCCCAAACCTCTGACGACGACGGATAGCGCTCCTCCTCCCAAGCTGTCTGTCATGATCAAGCCCGGCGCACCTCCTCCCGCGCCGGGCTTTTTATTTTACCGTCACTCGTTTCAGATGCGGCGCAGCGCCTCGGCGTCGGTGATCTGCACCATACGCCCACGGATAGACACGCCCGATGTCTTGAGCATCGAGAAGGCGCGCGACAACGCTTCCGGCGCAAGGCCCAACTTGCCGGCCAGAAGACTTTTCTGGAAGGGCAGGCGGAAGGAGTTGGAATTGCCGGAGCCGCTGGCCTGCATCATTTCCAGGAGATAATTGGCCACACGCTGCGGGGCGGTGTGCAGCCGGTCGTTGGCGACGTTCTCGCGGGCGTCCTGCAAATGATGGGCGAGCACCTGAAGAAGCGCCAGTGAGAATTCGGGCTCCTCGGCCATGATCTGACGGATTTTCGCGACATCGAAGCGGGCCAAGGTGACGGGCTCGGCGGCCTGGGCGTTGAAGGCGTATTTGCAGCCGAGAAACATCGCGCATTCGCCGAACGTCTCGCCGGGACCATAGACGCCGATATCGGCTTCCTTGCCCTCGCGCGACAGGCGGAAGAGGCGGACATAACCGGAGAGAACCACATAAAAATTTTCGGCCTCCGCGCCCTCGCGGAACAGGACGTCCTTCGCCTCGGCGCCGAACACGGCGGCGCTTTCGAGGACGCGACGGGCGAGCGTCGGATTGAGTCCCGACATCAGCGGCGTGGACAGCAGGATCTCCCGGTCGCGGTGATTCATCTTCAGCATCTTGTTCACGATTGTCCTCCGGAGTTGAACCGAAAATCTCTTCCTTTCATCAAGTGTAGCTAAATGTCGAAGCGGGGAATTGATTTCGATCAACAGCGGCCGTCCGAACAGCAAAAACCCGGCCGGAGCCGGGTCTGAGAGAGGATCATTCGGCGGCGAGCGGTCGGTCGCCGACATCATTGGCCGGTGGAGACGTTTTCTTGGGTCCCGGGCGGCTCGACGCTCCGGCGTCGAGAGCGTTGAGGCGCTCTTCGAGACTGGAGATCGTGCGGCTGTTCTCGGTGAGAATACGGGTGAGTTCGACATTTTCGAGCGCTTCCGGCTCGGACTCCCGTTTGCCCACTAGGCGACCCAAAGCCCAGCCGAGGGCGCGGGAGATGTCGTCGATGATCAGGAAGAAGCTCGGCACCACCACCAGCGACAGCACGGTGGAGACGATGATGCCGCCGATCACGGCGATCGCCATCGGCGCGCGGAACGCTCCGCCTTCGCCGACGCCGAGCGCCGAGGGCAGCATGCCGGCGGACATGGCGATCGAGGTCATGATGATGGGCCGCGCGCGCTTGCGGCCCGCCTCCACCATGGCGTCCGAACGCTTCATGCCGCGATGGATCATCTCGATGGCGAAATCGACCAGCAGGATGGCGTTCTTCGCGACGATGCCCATGAGCATCAGAATGCCGATCAGCACCGGCATGGAGAGCGCATTTTTAGTGACCAGCAGCGCCACCGCCACGCCGCCGGTGGCGAGCAGCAGCGAAAAGACGATGGTGATCGGTTGCAGCACGTTCTGGAACAGCACCACAAGCACCGCGAACATCAACAGCAGGCCGAGCAGCATGGCGTTGCCGAAACTCGCCACCATTTCCTTCTGCACCTTGGCGTCGCCGCTTTCGACGATTTTCACGCTCGGCGGCAGGTTGGCGTCCGTGACCGCTTTCTTGAACGCGTCGGTGGCTGGGTCCAGAGCAACGCCTTTGGGCAGGCTGGCGCCGACGGTTACCACGCGGCTGCGGTCGTAGCGTTTGATGACGCTCGGACCTTCGGAATAGCTGATCGCCGCCACCGACGACAGCGGCACGGAGGCGCCCGACGCCGTGGGCACCTTGATGGCGCGCAGTTCCGCCATGTTGCGCCGCACCGAGAGATCGAGCTGCACGCGGATCGGAATCATGCGGTCGTCGAGATAAACTTTGGACAGCGCCGTATCGACATCGCCGATCGTCGCCACCCGCACAGTCTCGGACAGTGTGGCGGTCGTGATGCCGAGCCGCGCCATGCGCACCGGATCGGGTTTGATCTGGATTTCGGATCGCGGCAGCGCGCCCTCCGAGCCGACATTCTGCAGCTTTGGCTCCTGGCGAAGCTTGGCTTCGAGCACGGCCACGGCATTGTCGAGATCCTCGGCGTTGGACGAGGTGAAGTTGAAGGCGATGTCGCGCTCGCCGCGGTCGTTCAGCTTGAGCACGCGGGCGTCCGGAATGTCGGCGATCTTCTGGAAGATCTGTTCTTCGATCTCCCATTGCGGCACCGTGCGGCCGTTGATCTCCATCTTCGGCACGAACTGGCCGACGAGCGGCAACCGGGCGGCGACGTCGTTGACCAGCTTTTTCAGAAGCGAATGCTCGATCTTCTTGAGATTGACGTAGACCGAGGCGCGGCGCCGCTCCAGATCGCCCTTGGGGGATGAGCCGCCGAGCACGAAGATGTTCTCGATGGTCGGCAGGTCCTTGATGCGTTTATAGATTTCGGACGTCGTGGTGTCCGTCTCCTCGAGCGATGCGCTGGGCGGCAATTCCAGCGACAGGATCACGCGACCGGAATCCTCCGGCGGCATGAAGCTGCCCGGCACCTGCATCAGCAGCACGACGGAGCCGAACAACAGGCCGAGCGTGACGACGAGCGTGCCGTAGCGGCCATACCAGCGACGGGTCAGAGCACGCACGACGGCCGTATAGCCGCGCATGATCCAGCCGTCTCCGTCATGCTCGTGCCCGACATTGGCGTCGGACGCGCGCATCAGATAAGCCGCCATCAACGGCGTGATCAATCGCGCCACCGCCAGCGAGAAGAACACCGAGATCGCCACGGTCAGGCCGAACTGGATGAAATACTGGCCGGCGATGCCGCCCATGAAGGAAACAGGCGCGAAGACGGCGATGATCGTGAAGGTGGTGGCGATGACGGCGAGACCGATTTCGTCCGCCGCCTCGATGGCCGCACGGTAGGGCGTCTTGCCCATCTTGATGTGCCGGGCGATGTTCTCGATCTCGACGATGGCGTCGTCGACGAGAATGCCGGTCGCCAGCGTCAGCGCCAGGAAACTCACCAGGTTCAGCGAGAAGCCCAGCATGTCCATGACCCAGAAGGTCGGAACCGCCGACAGAGGCAGCGCAACGGCGGAGATCAGCGTGGCGCGCCAGTTCCTCAGGAACAGGAACACCACGATCACCGCCAGGATCGCGCCTTCGATCAGCGTGTGCATGGCGGCTTCGTAATTGCCATAGGTGAAATAGACGGCGTCGTCGACGAGTTCGATCCGCACCTGAGGATAGGCTTTGCGGATGCCGTCGAGTTCCTGCGCCACGGTTTCGGCGACGGTGACCTCGCTCGCGCCCTTGGAGCGGAACACCGCGAAGGAGACGACGGGATTGCCGTTGAAGCGCGAGAAGGAATCGGGCTCCTCATATGCGTCGCGGATCGAGCCGAGATCGGCGAGCTTGACGAAGCGGCCATTGCCGACCGCGATCGTGGTGTCTGCCAATTGCTTGACGCTGCGCTGATCGCCCAGCGTGCGGATCGCTTGTTCGGCGCCCGCCAGCTGGCCGCGACCGGAACCCAGATCGGCATTGATGCTGCGCAGCTGCGTATTCACATCCGCGGCCGTCACGCCATAGGCGTTGAGTTTGTTGGGATCGAGATCGATCTGCACCTCGCGGTCGACGCCGCCGTAACGATCGATGCGGCCGACGCCCGGCTTGCCTTGCAGCGCGCGCTTGATCGTGTCCTCGACGAACCAGGACAGTTCCTCGAGAGTCATGTCCGGCGAGGAGACGGCGAAAGTCTGGATAGCAGAGCCCTCGACGTCGATCTTCGTCACTTCGGGCGTGTCGGCGGTGGCGGGCAGATCGGCCTGAATGCGGTCGACGGCATCCTTGACGTCCTGGAGCGCCTTGTCGGTCGGCACTTCCAGCTTGAAGACGACGGATGTGGTCGATACGCCGTCATTGACCGTCGACTGCATATAGTCGACGCCGGTTATGCCGGCCACGGCGTCTTCTATTTCGCGCGTGACCTGCGTTTCGAGTTCGGACGGCGACGCGCCCGACTTGCGTGACGCTGACGGAGATGACGGGAACGTCGATATTCGGAAAGCGCGTGATCGGCAGATCGTAAAACGCCTTCACTCCCAAAAACATCAGCAGGAAGAAGGCGAGGATCGGCGCGATCGGATTGCGGATGGACCAGGCGGAAAAGTTCATGTTCCAGGGTCCTCGTCAGTTCGAAGCGGTTTGTTGGGCGCGAACAGGCGCGATCCGGTCGCCGTCGCGCACGAAGACGCCGGCTTTCTCGACCACCACGTCCTTGTCCTTGAGGCCCGCGGCGATCTCGACGAAATCGCCGTCGGCGACGCCGGTTTCGACCTTGGTCATGTCGACCACGCCGTCCACGACCTTGCGGACATAGTCGCCGTCCTTTTCGGCCGTCACGGCCGTCAACGGCAGAGACAGCACCTTGCGCTCAGAGATGATGATTTCGGCGGATGCGAACATGCCGGCTCGCGCCAGCGACGCATCGGCTATGGCAATCTTGACCTTGCCGAGACGGCTCGACTGATCCACGACGGGATCGATGACGCGCACCACGCCCTGGATGTTCGTCGACGTGCCGGCAATGGCGATATTGACCTTCTGGCCCTGCTTGAGCTTCAAGAGATCGCCCTCGGCGACATCCGCCTGAAGCTCGATCGCCCCGTTGCGAATGAGGGTGAAAAGAGGATTGCCGGCCGCGCTGGCGATGGCGCCGATCTTGGCGTTGCGCTCGGTCACGACGCCGGCGACCGGCGACTTCACCTCAGTGCGCGACAGCGACAATTCGACATCGGCGAGCTGGCTGCGAACGACATCGAGATCGGCCTTGTTGGCGGCGATGGTCTGTTCGGCGGCGCGGGTGCGGGCTTTGGCGGCCTCCGCCTGGGATTGCAGCTGCTCCAGCTGGGTCTGCGAGACGGCCTTGGTGCGGATCAGCGTTTGGGCTCGCTCCGCCTGGCGAACCGCTTCGGCTTCATTCGCCCTGGCTTCGGCAAGCTGCGCCTCGTTCTGAGCGCCGACGGCTTCGGTCTTGGCGATATTGGCGACGAATTGCTGCTTCTGGAGTTCGAGCGCCTCCGCGCTCAGCGTCGCGAGCACCTGGCCCGCCTCCACCTTGTCGCCGACATCCGCTCTCAGCTCTTCGATGCGCACGCCTTCGACCTGCGCCTGAACATAAACGGTTTCCACCGGCTGTATGGTGCCGGACGCGATCACGCGATCGGTCAGTTCGCGCATGGAGGCTTCGGTGACGCGTATGGCGGGAAGGTTCTGCGCGGCGGGCGCGTCGGCGGGAACTTCCGGTTCCGCGCTCCATGCGAGGCCCGTCGGCGCGAGCGCCGACGACGCGATCAAGACAGCGAATAGGATCTTTCTGGGCATTGCTGAACTTTCCTGGCCGGTTGTCGCCCCGCACCCGGAGTCTCGGGCGGCGTCAACGCATTCAATACGCATACTGGATGAACCGGGATTTAATCGATCCCGACGCCGTGACGTCATATGCGTCTCACGACCTCTGCGCCGCGTCTCCACCGCGCCGGCGCGTCTCTTCGACGCCTATTTGGCCATGGTTTTGATCCCGCACAAGCACCATTATTATGGCATGGACGGCAAATAAATACCCTACTCGCAGAGAATGGCGGTCGATGTCGCCAATTTGTCACGCTCAGGTTGAAACGGGACGGCGCAAACGCCCCGTCAGGCGACGGAGCGCAACAGCATGCCATAAAGATCGCGCGGCTCGTCGGGGTCGGCCAACAGGTCCAGCTCCTCGTAAACGCCGTTGGCGGCGAGCTGGTCGCGCAGGTAGCGCAGGGCCGAAAAATCCTCGATCGCGAAACCGACGCTGTCGAACAGCGTGATCTGGCGATCGCTCTTGCGTCCCTCCGTCTGGCCGGAAATCACCCGCCAGAGCTCGGTGATCGGATGATCGCGGTCGAGCTGCTGGATCTCGCCTTCGATCCAGGTCTGCGGCGGATATTCGACGAAGATGTCGGAGCGCGTGACGATGTCGCGGGCGAGTTCGGTCTTGCCGGGGCAGTCGCCGCCGACAGCGTTGATGTGGACGCCTTCGCCGACCATGTTGTCATGGAGAACGGTCGCGCTCTTCTTGTCGGCGGTGACGGTTGTGATGATGTCGGCGCCGGCGACGGCTTCTTCGGCGGTCCTGGCTTCGACGATGGTGAAGCCGCGGCCGGCGAGATTGGCGGCGCATTTACGGGTGGCCGCGGGATCGATGTCGTACAGGCGGAGCTTGTCGATGCCGAGCACGGCCTTGAAGGCCAGCGCCTGGAATTCCGACTGGGCGCCGTTGCCGATGATCGCCATGGTGCGCGCGCCTTTCGGCGCGAGATATTTCGCCGCCATCGCCGAGGTCGCCGCCGTGCGCAGCGCCGTCAGGATGGTCATTTCGGTGATCATCATCGGATAGCCGGTGGAGAGATCCGAGAGAACGCCGAAGGCGGTGACGGTCTGGCGGCCGGTGCGGTTGTTGTAGGGATGGCCGTTGACATATTTGAAGCCGTAAAGCGCGCCGTCGCTGGTGGGCATCAGCTCGATTACGCCGTCATCGCAATGGGAGCCGACTCGCGGGGTCTTGTCGAACACCTCCCAGCGGCGGAAGTCCTCTTCGAGATAGGCGACGAGTTCGGTGATGAAGCGTTCGACGCCGATCTTCATCACCAGCTTCATCATGCTGTCGACGCTGACGAAAGGCACGACATTCAGTTTGGGCATCGCGTTCATCAAAAGCTCCTTGTGGGTCTGTCCATCACCTGCTTGCCAAGAAGGCTCGCGGCGAGATCGGCCATCAGGATCGCGGTGCGACCCCGTTCATCGAGAAAGGGATTGAGCTCGACCAGATCGAGGCTGGTGACGAGGCCGCTGTCATGCAGAAGCTCCATCACCAGATGCGCCTCGCGGAAGGTCGCGCCGCCCGGAACGGTGGTGCCGACGGCCGGCGCGATCGCCGGATCAAGGAAATCGACGTCGAGCGAGACATGCAGCAGACCGTCCGCGTCCTTCACCTTTTTCAGGAAGCGCTTCAGCGGCGCGGCGATGCCTTCCTCGTCGATCATGCGCATGTCGACGATGTCGACGCCGGCGGCGGTGATCAGGCGGCGTTCTTCGGGATCGACGCTGCGAATGCCGATCATCGACACATGGTTGGGATCGACAGGGGCGACGACATCCGGGAAATAGCCCTCAAAGCCCGGCTGGCCGGTGAAATAGGCGACCGGCACGCCATGCAGATTGCCGCTGCCGGTGGTGTCGAGCGTATGGAAATCGGTATGGGCGTCGAGCCAGAGCACGAAGAGCGGCCGCCCCTGGGCCTGCGCGCGGCGGGCGATGCCGGTGACCGTGCCGGCAGAGAGACTATGGTCGCCGCCCATGAAAACGGGAAAGCCGTCATCGCTCGCTTCGAAAGCGGCGGCGTCCAGCGCCTCAATCCAGGCGATGGTCTCGTCGAGCTTCTTGATCGCCGTGTTGGGGTGGCTGTGCTGGCGCGGCGCCATGGGTTTCACGTCGCCTGTGTCGACCACCTGATGGCCGAGTTCGGTCAGACTCTCGGCAAGGCCCGCCGCCCGATACGCCGCCGGCCCCATATCGCATCCCTTGCGGCCCGCTCCATCCTGAACCGGCGCGCCAACGAGTTTCACCAGCATCGCTACCCCTCTTCACTTGCCAAGATTTGATCATCCTCATCTGGCGAAGTGAACAGGAAGAATTGGCAAAACAAATGCTTTGGCTTATCATTTTGGCAAATCAAACCGACAGGCGCCGCCATGGACGAGCTCGACCAGAAACTCATCACGCTTCTCCGGCACAATGCGCGGCGCAGCATTTCCGACCTCGCGATCGAATTGGGAACGGCGCGGGCGACCGTGCGCAGCCGTATGGAGCGGCTGGAGCAGATAGGTGAGATCGTCGGCTATACGGTGATCCTGCGCTCGGACACCAGCGCGCTGCCGGTGCGCGGCATCATGATGATCGAGGTGGAAGGCCACAAGACCGAGCGCGTGCTGAAGGCGCTCAACGGCTTTTCGGAAATTTCAGCCGTCCACACCACCCATGGTCAATGGGATCTGGTGGCGGAACTGGGCGCCGCCGACTTGCCCGGCTTCGATGAATTGCTCAAACGCATCCGTCTCGTGCCGGGGTGGCGAGCAGCGAGACGACGCTCTATCTCACCACGCCACGCAGCACGCGGGCGCGGCTCTGAAACGACGATGGCGGGGTCGAGCCCCGCCATCGACGACCAATCGTTCAGACAGATCAGGACTTCAGCACGTCCACGCCTGGGAGGGGCTTGCCCTCCATCCATTCCAGGAAGGCGCCGCCGGCGGTCGAGACATAGGTAAAGTCGTCGGCCACATCGGCGTGATTGAGCGCCGAGACGGTATCGCCGCCGCCGGCGACGGAGACGAGCTTGCCCGCCTTGGTCTCTTCGGCGGCGAATTTGGCGACCGAGACGGTGGCGGTGTCGAAAGGCTCGATTTCGAAAGCGCCGAGCGGGCCGTTCCACACACCAGCGTTTCGGCCTTGGCGATCCAGTCGTTGACGGCCTGGATCGAGTCCGGGCCGACGTCGAGCGCCATGGCGTCGGCGGGAATCGCGGTGGCGGCGACGGTTTCATTGGCCGCATTGGCCTTGAATTCGCGAGCGACGACGACATCGGACGGCAGAACGATGGCGCAGCCGGCGTCCTGAGCTTCCGCCAGGATCGCCTTGGCGGTGTCGGCGAGATCATGCTCGCAGAGCGACTTGCCGACGTCGATCCCTTGGGCAGCAAGGAAGGTGTTGGCCATGCCGCCGCCGATCACCAGCGCGTCGACCTTGCGGACGAGATTTTTCAGCAGGTCGATCTTGGTGGAGACTTTGGCGCCGCCGACGATCGCCACGACTGGACGCTTGGGATTGCCGAGACCGGCTTCCAGCGCTTCGAGTTCGGCCTGCATGGTGCGGCCGGCATAGGCAGGCATGTGGTGCGCGAGGCCTTCGGTCGAGGCGTGGGCGCGATGGGCGGCCGAAAAGGCGTCGTTGACGAAGATATCGCCATTGGCGGCCAGCGCCTTGACGAAGTCGGGATCGTTCTTCTCTTCGCCCTTGTGGAAGCGGGTGTTCTCGAGCAACAGGATGCCGCCGTCTTCGAGCGCGGCGACGGCCTCGTGCGCCGGTTCGCCGATGCAATCGCCGGCGAAATGAACCCGACGGTCGAGCACGGCTTCGACGGCGGACTGGATGACGGCGAGCGAGAATTCTGCTTCCGGACCATTCTTGGGACGGCCGAAATGAGCGAGCAGGATCACCTTGGCGCCCTTGTCCGACAGTTCGAGGATCGTCGGGGCGACACGTTCGATACGGGTGGCGTCAGTGACTTTTCCATCCTTGCAAGGCACGTTGAGATCGACGCGGACCAGAACGCGCTTGCCGGAAATGTCGGTGAGATCATCGAGGGTCTTGAAGGACGCCATGTTGTTTCCATTCGCTTGGGTGGGGTTTCCGGTGGGGACCATACACCGCCGAGCGATGGATTCAAGCGCTCATTGACCAGCCTAGGCCTCGCTCGAACGCGTCTTGATCCGGCGCCAGAGATCACGAAAATTGAGGAAAATCGGCAGCTTTCCGCCCGGCTCCACCGATTCCATCGAAATTCCGACGGATGAAATATGATTGTGCTCGTCTATGTCGCGCACGATCAGAATGATCGAGCCGAAGCGGACGCGATCGGCATATTCGGCGCGTCCGCCGAGCCGCGCCATCATCAATTCGCCGATGGTCATGGACTTTTCGATCTCGGTCAGCAGACCGGGCCCATAGGCGGCGTCCAGTTCCCTGGAGGGGCGGCCGGGCGATATGGAGAAGGTGCCGAAAAACTGTTCGTCCTCGGGGTCGAGATCGGCCTTGTCCGCGAAGAGCTTGTCCAGCAGCGGAATGAAAGCGGGAGTGACGAAGAGGTAGACGATGTCGTTCTCTTTCAGGCGACCGGCATATTGATAGCGCATCGAACGGCTGTCGCGGATGATCAGCGACGGCATGGCCCAGCAGGGCAGGCGCGCGCCATTCGCCACGGGGCAGCCGGGGATGACGCGATAGGAGACGAGCTCGTGGTTGACGGCGCGGGGCAGGTCGAGCTCGAGCTTATCGACGGCGCCGACCTGTTTGGGGATGATCAGACCCAGCCGCTTGGCGATCGGCTTGATCGTCCAGCCCTGCACGATCAGCGACACCAGTACGATGATGAAGGTGATGTTGAAGAAGGCCTGTCCGTTTTCGAGATTGTTGATGATCGGCAGGATCGACAACAAGATGGACACGGCGCCGCGCAGGCCGACCCAGGCGACGAAGGTGATTTCCTTCTGATGGAAATCGAAGGGCAACATGCAGAGCCAGACGGCGATGGGGCGGGCGAACAGGATCAGGAACAGGCCGAGCAGCACCGCCGGCAGCGCAATGATGTGGAATTCGGACGGTGTGGCCAGCAGTCCGAGCATCACGAACATGATGATCTGGGCCAGCCAGGTCATGCCCTCCTGGAACCGTTTGATGGCCAGTTTCGCCTGAACCTCGCGATTGCCGGCGAAGAGGCCGGCGACATAGACCGCCAGGAAGCCGCTGCCGCCGACGACGCCGGTAAAGGAGAACACCAACAACGACAGCGCCAGCACCAGGATCGGCGCAAGACCCTTGTCCTGGACGAAACGGTTGGCGACGGTGACGATGATCCATCCGCCAGCGACGCCGCAGATCACGCCAATGCCCATTTCTTCGACGAAGCTGAGGAGGACATGCCAGTCCAGATCCGAAATGCCGTGCCCCGACGCCACGAGTTCGACCAGCGTGACCGTCAGGAAAATCGCCATGGGATCGTTGGTGCCCGATTCCACTTCCAGCGTCGAGGTGATCTGGTCGCGGATGTTGACGCCGCCGATGCGCAGTAGAAAGAACACGGCCGCGGCATCGGTCGAGGCGACGATCGAGCCGAGAAGCAGTCCCTGAAGGAAAGAAAAGCCGAGAAGCGCCATGGCTCCGAGCGCGAAGAGCCCGGCGGTGATGAGCACCCCGACCGTGGCCAGCGAGATGGCGGGCAAGGCGGCGATACGGAAAGCGCGGATCGGCGTGCCGAAACCGGAGTCGAACAGGATGACGGCCAGCGCCAGCGACCCAAGCCAATAGGCCGCCTGATTGTTGGAAAAGTTGATGCCGAGACCATCGACGCCGGCGAGAAGGCCGATGCCCAGGAAAAGCAGCAGGAGCGGCGCGCCGAAGCGGAAGGCGATCAAGGAAGACATGGCGGCGAACAGCACCAGCGATGCGCCGACCAGAACGACCAAGTAAAACGCGTCCAAACCCGTCTTCTCCACATAATGCGCCCGTTCGAGCGGGGCGCGCTCGTCACCATAATCTTGTTCAAATCATTGAGCCGCAACCGAAATTATCTGCGGCAACGCGAACGGCGCGCAGCGCCGACGACAAATCATCAGATGCATATTGGACGACAATGAGGCTGTTGTCACACGCAAACAATAAAATTTTGCATTGCAATACGGCTGATAATCAAGATGACGCCAACAATCGCCGAGGCGCTGCGAAGATATGTTGACAACAAAACGCCCGCGGCGAGAGCCGCGGGCGAATGAGCGTCAATGAATCCGAATGATGGCGATCAGATGAGCTTGGCGAAAGCCACCGCCGTGTCGCACATGCGGTTCGAGAAGCCCCATTCATTATCGTACCAGGTCAGGATGCGGACGAAATTGCCTTCCATCACCTTGGTCTGGTCGATCGCGAAGATCGAGGAATGGGAATCGTGGTTGAAGTCGCGCGAGACGAGCGGCTCTTCGGTGTAGCCGAGCACGCCCTTCAGCGGGCCGTCGGCGGCGGCCTTGATGGCGTCGTTGATTTCCTGCACCGTGGTGTTGCGCTTGGCGACGAATTTCAGGTCGACGACCGACACGTTCGGGGTCGGCACGCGGATCGAGGAGCCGTCGAGCTTGCCCTTGAGTTCCGGCAGCACGAGGCCGACGGCCTTGGCGGCGCCGGTCGAGGTCGGGATCATCGACAGGGCTGCGGCGCGGGCGCGGTACAGATCCTTGTGCATCTGGTCGAGCGACGGCTGGTCGTTGGTGTAGGAGTGGATCGTGGTCATGAAGCCGTGATCGACGCCGACGAGGTCGTTGAGAACCTTCACCACCGGCACCAGGCAGTTGGTGGTGCAGGACGCGTTGGAGATGACCATATGCTCCTTGGTGAGCTGGTCATGGTTGACGCCGTAGACGACGGTCAGGTCGGCGCCGTCGGCCGGGGCCGAGACGATCACGCGCTTGGCGCCGGCGGTCAGGTGGGCGGCGGCCTTGTCGCGGCTGGTGAAGATGCCGGTGCATTCAAACGCGATGTCGACGCCGAGTTCGGCGTGCGGCAGCGTGGCCGGATCCTTGACGGCGGTCACCTTGATCGGCTTGCCGCCGTTGATGATGATGGCGTCGCCGTCGACCTTCACGTCGGCGGGGAAGCGGCCATGATCGAGTCGTAGCGCAGGAGATGCGCATTGGTTTCGACCGGGCCGAGGTCGTTGATGGACACGACTTCGATGTCGGTGCGGCCGGATTCGACGATCGCGCGCAGGACGTTGCGGCCGATGCGGCCAAATCCGTTGATGCTTACCTTGATAGCCATGGTGCTATTTCTCCGCTTGGGACGTGATGGAACGAACAGGAGGCGAAAGACCGGCCCCGGGGCCGGTCTCGTCGAATGAATCAGGCGAGCTTGGCGACGACGGCGTCGGCGATCGCTTCCGGCGTGATGCCGAAATAGCTGTAAAGCTCCTTGTAGGGGCCGGAAGCGCCGAAGCCCTTCATGCCCACGAACACGCCGTCGGAGCCGATGAAGCGGTCCCAGCCCTGGCGGATGGCGGCTTCGACGCCGACCTTGACCTTGGCGGAGCCGAGAACGGAGGCCTTGTATTCGTCAGACTGGGCTTCGAACAGTTCGAAGCTCGGCACGGAGACGACGCGGGCGGCAATCCCCTTGTCGGCGAGCAGCGCCTTGGCCTTCACTGCGATTTCGACTTCCGAACCGGAGGCGAAGATGGTCGCCTGGGCGTCGGCGGCGTCCTGCAGCACATAAGCGCCCCTGGCCGAGAGATTTTCGGCCGAATAGGTGGTGCGCATGGCGGCGAGATTCTGGCGGGTGAGGGCGATGCCCGAGGGGTGATCCTTGGCTTCGAGCGCGGCCTGCCAGCATTCCACCGTCTCGGTGGCGTCGGCCGGGCGGAACATCACCAGGTTCGGGATGGCGCGCAGCGCCGCCATCTGTTCCACCGGCTGGTGGGTCGGGCCGTCTTCGCCCAGCCCGATCGAGTCATGCGTCAGCACATGGATGACGCGGATGCCCATCAGCGCGGCGAGGCGGATCGACGGACGGCAGTAGTCCGAGAAGATCAGGAAGCCGCCGGAATAGGGGATTAGGCCGCCATGCAGCGCGATGCCGTTCATCGCCGCCGCCATGCCATGTTCGCGGATGCCGTAATGCAGGTAACGACCCGAGAAATCGGTGGGCGTGATCGAGGCGGTCTGGCTGGTCTTGGTGTTGTTGGAGCCGGTCAGGTCGGCGGAGCCGCCGATCGTTTCGGCAACCACGCCATTGATGACTTCCAGCGCGTCTTCGGACGCCTTGCGGGTGGCGAGCGTGGGCTTGCCGTCGGCCAGCTTCTGCTTGTAGGCGGCGATCGCGTCATCCAGGTTCTTTGGCAGTTCGCCGGAGAAGCGACGGTTGAACTCGTCCTTCTTGTCCGAGGCCCGCAGGCGACCGGCCCAGGCCTTGTGCGCGTCAGCGGAGCGGACGCCCGACTCGCGCCAGGCCGAGAGAACGTCGGCGGGCACCACGAAGGCTTCGGATTCCCAGTTCAGCGCCTTGCGGGCGGCGGCGATTTCGTCGGCGCCGAGCGGCGAACCATGCACCTTGTGGGTGCCGGCCTTGTTGGGCGCGCCGAAACCGATCACCGTCTTGCAGGCGATCATGGTGGGCTTGTCGGACTTCTGGGCGGTTTCGATCGCCGCGGCGATCGCGTCCGGATCATGGCCGTCGACGGCGATGGTGTTCCAGCCCGAGGCGCGGAAGCGGGCGTGCTGGTCGGTGGAGTCGGCCATGGAGACCGCGCCGTCGATGGTGATGTTGTTGTCGTCCCAGAAGACGATCAGCTTGTTGAGCTTGAGGTGGCCGGCCAGCGAAATCGCTTCCTGGCTGATGCCTTCCATCAGGCAGCCGTCGCCGGCGAGCACATAGGTGAAGTGATCCTGAAGGTCGCTTCCGAATTCCTGCGCGAGCTTCTTTTCGGCGATCGCCATGCCCACCGAGGTCGCGATGCCCTGGCCGAGCGGTCCGGTGGTCGTCTCGATGCCTGAGGCGTGGCCGTATTCGGGGTGGCCGGCGGTCTTGGCGTGCAGCTGGCGGAACGACTTGATGTCGTCGATCGTCATGTCCTCGTAGCCGGTGAGATAGAGGAGCGAATAGAGCAGCATCGAGCCGTGGCCGGCCGACAGCACGAAGCGGTCGCGATCGGGCCAGTGCGGAGCCTTGGGGTCGAATTTCAGATAGCGGGTGAACAGCACGGTCGCCACATCGGCGGCGCCCATCGGCAGGCCAGGGTGACCCGAATTGGCCTTTTCCACGGCGTCCATGGAGAGGAAACGGATCGCATTCGCCATCCGGTCGTGTGTTTCGCGTGAGATCATGTCGTCGACGGCTCCGGAAAATGGAAGGAGGCAGCCTTGTCGACTGCCGTCAAAGCAGGGGACACATAGCAGTTGGGCGGACTGAGTCAACAAAGACGCCGAAAATACGCGCACATGCGCGAGGCTTGCGGCCAATATTTGTGCGTCGGCAATCGCACTCTTTCCAATGGCAAGCGGAAAGGATGCGAAGCGGCACTGCAACTCTTCCACAGAATAGCCTGATTTACCGATGTTTTGATCGATTGACGGATGAAGGAGCCTTCCCTTACTATCGGGCTTCTCGCACGGTGAGCGCGGCAAACGCGATTCGCCGCTTTTTGGATGACAGGGACGATGCAAGCAGGGCCAGCAGTCATGTCGGCTTTCGAGGAGTTGCGCCGCGCGCTCGGAGACCTCGACCGCGCGATCGACCGCCGGTTCGATCGGGAGCGCGACTCCGCCGAACTCGAGGCGGAAGTGAGGCGCACGCATGCGGATCGCTCGCGGTTGGCGCAGGAACTGGATCACTCGCAGTTCCGGGCCAATCGGCTCGAAGAAGTCAATCGCGAAGTCTCGAGGCGCCTCGTGACGGCCATGGAAACAATCAGGGCGGTTCTCGACCGCTGACAGACCGGTATGGGTGCGTAGGCATGGCTCAAGTCACAGTGACGATCGACGGCAAATCCTATCGCATGGCGTGCGAGGAAGGGCAGGAAGAACATCTCACCGGACTGGCCCAGACTTTCGACCAATATGTCATCCATCTCAAGCGGCAGTTCGGCGAGATCGGCGATCTCCGGCTGACGGTGATGGCCGGGATCATGGTGATGGACGAACTGTTTGAAGCCAATCGCGCCAAGACCGCCTTGCTCCAGGAGGTCGAAGGGCTTCGCAAGACCCGCGAAGGCGCAAACGCAGCCGCGGAACGCAATGACGCGGCGGTCGCGGGCATGATCAGCGAGATTGCCCAGCAGGTAAAGGAGATCTCCGCCAAGCTCGAAGGGCCGCGCGAACAGGCCTGAGCTTTTTCGAAGGTTGTCCCTTTTGTTTCACGAGAAAATCACTATATTGAAGTTGCGGTCTGCGCCTCTCGACAGGAAAAATTTTCCTTGGGGCCATACTCGATCTTATGGGAGCTGTCCCTGTTTTGGCCTGTGGGCTGGAGCACATGGCGCCCACCTACTTTTGTAGGCGCCCAGGATCGAACTTCCATCGGTCGTCGTGGATCGCACTTTTCCCATCCCGGCTCAGCCGCAGATGCGGGTTTTCCTCAGATAGGGACTGCCATGGAAATCCGTCGCCCAATCGCGACGGACGACGCAATTCTTATCGTTTGTCGCGACGTCGTCGGAGTGGGTGACGACGGTGTCGCCGGAGACATTGCCCGAAGGTCCCCCGTGGCGGTCGCCGCGACAAGAAAAGCAAGAATAGTCATCGCTGTCATGACGAAGTATTGCATTGCCTCGGCCTCCCCTCAACTGGACATGCAGTCGATTAAGATGCTTTTAAGCATAGGTCTGTTCCCAAGGGAACAGGATTCTTTTAGGGTTTCTTAATTCTCCATATCGCGTTGCAGCAAAAATGTGAACACGCCTCACATATTCAGCATTTTCTGTTGTAAATCCATAGATAAGCGACGGGGGCGGCCCGCGGTGTTGATCAGCGCGATGGTCACCGTCGCCTCCATCAGCCGTGTTTGATCTTTCAGGATCGTCTGCCGCAACACCATGCGGGCGCCTGCCGCTGTCTCGGTTCGTGTCAGCACTGTCAGAATATCGTCCATGCGGGCCGAGGCGAGAAAATCGATCTCCATGTGGCGGACGACGAAAGCGGCCTTTTCGCCGTCCACCACCATCTCCGCCTGTTCGACGCCGAGGCAACGCAGGAAGTCGGTGCGGCCGCGCTCGAGGAAATGCAGGTAGCGGGCGTGATAGACGACGCCGGAGAAGTCCGTGTCCTCGTAATAGACGCGCTGGGTGAGCCGGTGGCCGTCGGGGCTTAATTCGCCGGCAAGCGGGATCATTATCTGGGTCATGGGCGCTCCATCGTCACGTCGCTCGCGCTGTACACGGCCTCCGATCAAAGTCCAAGCCGGAACGCGGCGCCTTCGCCCTTGTTTGGCGCCTGCGCCGGCGATAGAGCTAGCGCAGCCAGCATGAAGGAGGAGCGCCATGTCCGGTCAACACGAGAGACGTCGTCTGCGGTCGCAGGACTGGTTCGACAATCCCGACCATATCGACATGACCGCGCTCTATCTCGAGCGTTTCATGAATTACGGCGTGACGCCCGAGGAATTGCGCTCCGGCAAGCCGATCATCGGCATCGCGCAATCAGGCAGCGATCTCACCCCTGCAATCGCCACCATGTCGATCTCGCCAAACGGGTGCGCGACGGCATTCGGGACGCGGGCGGCATTCCGATCGAATTTCCGACCCATCCGATCTTCGAAAATTGCAAGCGACCCACGGCGGCGCTCGACCGCAACCTCGCCTATCTCGGCCTGGTCGAAGTGCTCTACGGCTATCCGCTCGACGGGGTGGTGCTGACGACGGGCTGCGACAAGACGACTCCTTCGGCGATCATGGCCGCCTCCACCGTCGATATTCCCGCCATCGTGCTGTCGGGCGGACCGATGCTCGACGGCTGGCATGAGGGCGAACTGGCGGGCTCCGGCACGGTGATCTGGCGCATGCGGCGCAAATACGCAGCCGGCGAAATCGATCGTGAGGAATTCCTGCAGGCCGCGCTCGATTCCGCCCCGTCGATCGGCCATTGCAACACGATGGGCACCGCCTCGACCATGAATGCGCTCGCCGAAGCGCTCGGCCTGTCGCTGACCGGTTGCGGCGCGATCCCCGCCGCCTATCGCGAGCGCGGCCAGATGGCCTATCGCACCGGCCGGCGCGCCGTCGAGATCGTCTGGGAGGACCTCAAGCCGTCCGACATCCTGACGCGCGACGCCTTCCTGAACGCCATCAAGGTCAATTCCGCCATTGGAGGCTCGACCAACGCCCAGCCGCATCTCGCCGCCATGGCCAAGCACGCCGGCGTCGAGCTCCATCCCGAGGATTGGCAGGTTTACGGTTTCGACATTCCGCTGCTCGCCAATGTCCAGCCGGCCGGCGCCTATCTCGGCGAGCGCTATCACCGCGCCGGCGGCACGCCGGCAATCATGTGGGAGCTGATGCAGGCCGGCAAGCTGGCCGGCGACTGTCGCACGATCACCGGCAAGGCCATGGCTGAGAATCTGGAGGGACGCGAAGCCGTGGACCGCGAGGTGATCAAGCCATTCGCCGCGCCGCTCAAGCACCGGGCCGGCTTCCTGGTGCTCAGGGGCAATCTGTTCGATTTCGCCATCATGAAGATGAGCGTGGTGTCGGAGGATTTCCGCAGCCGCTATCTCTCCGAGCCGGGCCGCGAAGGCGTGTTCGAGGGCAAGGCCGTGGTGTTCGACGGCTCCGAAGATTATCACGCCCGGATCAACGATCCCGCTCTCGATATCGACGAGCGCACGATTCTCGTGATCCGCGGCGCGGGTCCCCTGGGCTGGCCGGGATCGGCGGAGGTGGTCAACATGCAGCCGCCGGATCATATCCTCAAGCGCGGAATCAAGAGCCTGCCGACCATCGGCGACGGGCGCCAGTCCGGCACCGCCGACAGTCCCTCGATCCTCAACGCCTCGCCCGAAAGCGCCGCCGGCGGCGGGCTCGCCTGGGTGCGCACCGGCGACGTCATCCGCATCGATTTCAATCAGGGTCTCTGCGACATGCTGGTGGATGAGGCCGAGATCGCCAAACGCAAGCAGGACGGCATTCCGAAAGTTCCCCGGACGCAACTCCCTGGCAGCGGCTCTACCGCCAAACCGTGGCGCAATTGTCCGACGGCGCGGTGATCGACGGCGCGGCGGACTTCCGCCAGATCGCCAAGACGCCGCCCCGGCACAATCACTGATCCATCGTTTTCGCCGATCCGGCTTATCGAAGCCTGCGTAGAAAAAATGCAGGCTTTCGACACGGCTTGCATTTTAGGTCTTAGGAACATAAAGTGAACGTATGGTTCAGCTCAAGATTCGCGACAAGCTGGCGATCCTCTCGGACGCCGCGAAATATGACGCCTCCTGCGCCTCCTCCGGAACGACCAAGCGCAATTCGGCTGATGGCAAGGGGCTCGGCTCCACGGAAAGCATGGGCATCTGCCACGCTTATGCGCCGGATGGGCGCTGCATCTCGCTGCTCAAGATCCTGATGACCAATTTCTGCATCTATGATTGCGCCTATTGCATCAACCGGGCGTCGTCGAATGTACAGGGGGCGCGCTTCACGCCCGACGAAGTGGTCTGGCTGACGATCGAATTCTATCGCCGCAACTATATCGAGGGCCTGTTCCTCTCCTCCGGCATCATCAAATCGCCCGACGACACGATGGCGGATATGGTGCGCATCGCACGCGACCTGCGTCAGGTTCACAATTTCCGCGGCTATATCCACCTCAAGACCATTCCGGACGCCGCCCCCGCTTTGGTGGAGGAGGCGGGGCTCTTCGCCGACCGCCTGTCGATCAATATCGAATTGCCGCAGGACCAGTCCGTGACGCGCTATGCGCCGCAGAAGAGCCCAGTGTCGATCCGCAAATCCATGGCCGATCTTCGGCTCAAGATCGACGAACATTCCGAACCGAGCCCGATCACCAAGAAGAAGAAGCGCTTCACGCCGGCTGGCCAGAGCACGCAGATGATCATCGGCGCCGACGCCAGCACGGACGAGGATATTCTCGTGCGCAGCGAAAGCCTTTATTCCGGCTACCAGCTGCGCCGCGTCTATTATTATTCCGCCTTCAGCCCCATTCCGGATTCGTCGTCCGCGCTGCCTCTGATAAAGCCGCCGCTGATCCGCGAGCACCGGCTTTACCAGGCCGATTGGCTGACTCGTTTCTACGGCTTCTCCGCCCGCGAGATCATGTCGGCGCAGCCGGGCGGCATGCTGGATCTCGGCCTCGATCCCAAGCTCGCCTGGGCGCTCGCCAATCGCGGCGCCTTTCCCGTCGACGTCAACAAGGCGGGCAAGGAGACGCTGCTGCGCGTGCCCGGCTTCGGCTCCAAATCCGTCGGACGCATCCTCACGTCGCGGCGGGTCAAGTCGCTGCGCCATGACGACCTCGTGCGGCTCGGCGCGGTGATGAGCAAGGCCCGGCCCTTCATCTCCTGTGTCGACTGGAACCCGCGTGGGCTCACCGATTCCGAGGGCCTCAAGGCGCGATTCCAGCCGGCGCCGCAACAATTGTCGCTGTTCTGATGGTTTCCGTCATCCTGCCGAAACTGGGCTTTGCCGAGGCCTGGCGGAGCGAAGCGCGCACGCTGCTGCTGAAGGGCGCGCCACCCGAGGTCGTGTCCTGGCGCGTGGAAGGCGAGGGCGGCGATCTCTTCGGCGGCTTCGATCTGGCGGATGAGGCGAGATACACGCCTATTCAGGAGCCGCGTAGTCCCGCAGCTTTCCTGCCGCTCGCCGAGGCCGCGCTCTGCCATTCCGGTCCGGAGCGTTTCAGCCTGCCTTACCGACTGCTGTTTCGGCTGCAGGCGGATCGCAGCATCCTGCAGGATCGGTCCGACCGCGATGTCGCGGCGCTCATGGCGATGGAGAAATCCGTCCGGCGCGACAGCCACAAGATGAAGGCTTTCGTCCGCTTCCGCGAAGTCGGAGGGGAGGGAGACCGACGGCGCTTCGTCGCCTGGTTCGAGCCCGACCATTTCATTCTGGAGCGCACCGCGCCCTTCTTCGCACGCCGCTTCGCCGATATGGACTGGATGATCGTGACGCCCGGCGCTGCGGCTCTGTTTCTCGATGGCGCCTTGTCCATCTCGCCCTGCGAGGGCCGGCCCGATATGCCTGACGACGCCGCCGACGATCTCTGGCGCACCTATTATCGCAACATCTTCAATCCCGCCCGCCTGAAGGTGAAGGCGATGAAGAGCGAAATGCCGGTCAAATACTGGAAGAACCTTCCGGAAGCCCGGCTCATTCCCGAACTCATCGCCGGCGCTGAACGGCAGGTGCAGGAAATGCGCGCCGCCATGCCGACGCTGCCGTCGCCGCGCGCCGAGCGCATTTTGAGCCGCGTGGGACAAGTCGACATGCCCGACAGGGAAAAGGTTCCCGACACTCTGGAGGAAGCGAAGTCGCAGGCGCGTCATTGCACACGTTGCGACCTCTATTGCAACGCCACTCAGACCGTATTCGGCGAAGGTGAAACGAAGAACCCGTTGATGTTCGTCGGCGAGCAGCCGGGCGATCAGGAAGATCTCGCCGGGCGTCCCTTTGTGGGCCCCGCCGGAAAGGTGTTTAATGCCGCGCTCGAAGAAGCGGGGATCGACCGACGGCAGGCCTATGTCACCAATGCCGTGAAGCATTTCAAATTCGAACCGCGCGGCAAACGACGCATCCACAAGCGGCCCGACAAGGGCGAGGTCATCGCCTGCCGCTGGTGGCTGGATCTGGAGAAACAATTTACTCGGCCGAAGCTGATCGTCGTGCTCGGAGCGACCGCCGCCTATGCCGTCACCGGGGATGGCGACGGCATCCTCAAACGGCGCGGCATGCTCGAGAGGTCCGAGGACGATACGCCCGTCTTCATCACCATCCATCCTTCTGCGGTGCTGCGCGCCGGCTCTCCCGAAGCCGTCGCCGAAGCCCGCGCCGCCTTCACCGAGGATATGCGGACGCTGGCGCGAGCTCTGGCCGATCTCAAAACGTGATCTGGTCCTGCCAGACTTTCACGCCGGCCGCGTCACGTCGCGATCTCGGTCTTTCTGGTTTGCCGGCAAAGACCAAGGCGCTGTCGGCGGACAGCAAGAAACGGTCCATCAGGTCGATCGGCCGCTGGCCCGTCCCGCCATAGCGGCTCCACTCGCTCGACCAGAGGAGACTCCACTCGCATCCCGCCGGCGCGGCGAACAACGGATCCGGCACGCTCGTCACAGGCAGGTCCGCTCCGAAATTGAGGAGCAGCAGAAGATCGCCGGCGCTCTCGTCAGCGAAGAAACGCAGGAAAAACGCGTTTGTCGACAGGACCGAGCCGTCGACCCGCCGGTCATCGGCTGCGCTCCTGAAAGCCGGTTGGCCGCGCCTGAGCGAGACGAGATCGGCATGCAGGGCGCGAGCCGATATGTTCTTTTCCCATTCCGACCAGTCGAGCCGCGATGACTCGAATGTGGCCCGGTCACAGGGATCGGCGAGGCCGGCCTTGATCTCGGGGTCGCGGATGGACGGAAACTGGCTCAGAAAATCCGAGCGGCCATTGCGCACCAAGGCTTTCGTATCGGAATGCGGCTGGTCGGCGAAATAGTGGAAATTGGTGGCGGCGCCGAATTCCTGCCCCTGAAACAGCATCGGCGTCTGTGGCCCCAACATCAAAAGCGCCGTCATGGCGCGAATGCGTGGCGGCGAGGCCAGGCTCGACATCCGCAACCCCTTGGCGGAGTTGGCGATCTGGTCATGGTTCTGCAGGAAATGGATGAAATGCGACGGCTTCAGGTCGAGCGACGGCGATCCGCGCCGATAGTCCTGCCAATCATGACGCTGTCCCTGAAAGAGATAGCCGTATTTTGCGGCGGCGATGAATTCTTGCGGCGCGCCCCTGTGATCATGGAGATAGGCTTCGTTGCGCCCGGTCAGCGCGACCTTGGCGGAATGGTGGAAATCATCGTTCCACAACGAATCCAGCCCGTCGCCGCCTTCTTCCAGCGGCTTGACAAGTCGGGCTTCCTGCGGCTCGTTCTCGCCGACGATGTAGATGGCGCGTCCCTTGCCGGCGCGGCGGCAGGCCCGGCTGATCTCGCCGACGATATGCGGCCGCGTCTTGTCGATCAGCGCCTGGATGGCGTCGATGCGCAACCCGTCGAAGTGAAATTCCTCGATCCAGTAGGCGGCGTTGGCGATAAAGAATTCCCGCACCGGACCCGAATTCTCGCCATCGAAATTGATCGCCTCGCCCCATTCGTTGGCCGGTCCCTGGCTGAAATAGAAGCGGCTGAAATCCTTGAAGCGGTGGCCTGGGCCGAAGTGATTGTAGACGACGTCGAGGATGACGCCGATGCCGAGCGAATGCGCGGTGTCGATGAAGGCCTTCAGGTCGTCGGGGCTCCCGTAAAGCCGCGTCGGCGCAAACGGCAATACGCCGTCATATCCCCAGCCGAAGGCGCCGTCGAATTCATTGACGGGCATCATCTCGACGACGGTGACGCCGACCTCCTGGAGACGCGGCAGCATCTTGGCCGCTGCCGCCCATGTGCCTTCGGGTGTGAAAGTCCCGATATGCATTTCATAGACCACTTGGCCGTCGCGGACGACGCCCGTCCAACCGGCGTCTTGCCAGACGAAGGAATGCGCGTTGACGACCATCGACGGACCGGTCGGTCCCTCGGGCTGTCGGCGCGAGGCGGGATCAGCAAACAGCGCCTCGCCGCCGTCCAGCCTGAAATGATAGAGAGCGCCTTCCTTGACGCCGGCAACAGCCAGCGAGAAATAGCCGTCATCCTCTCTCTCCATAGGATGGTCATGGTCGTCGAGGACAAGATCCACTCTGTCGCGCTCCGGCGCCCAGAGCCGGAAGGCGCAGCCGTCTTCCCGCAGTTCAGCCCCGATCGGGTAACGACGCTCGGCGATCATGCCTGCGGCTCCAACGCCTTTGTCAGTTCCGCGGGTAGCGCGCTCTCGGCTTTGTTGTCGTCGGCGACGGCGACCAGCGTCTCTTCCAGCAGGGCGAAGGCCTCGTAGGGCTTCATCTCGATGTTTCCTTCCAGCCGTTCGCGCGGCTCGTAATTGGTGATCAGTGTCCGTCCTTGCGTCGAGAGCTCCGTCGGCAGCGTAGCGGTCACGATATCGGCGCTGAAGTTGGCCATCACGACGATGCGCTCGTCGCCCAGCCGGCGGGTATAGACGAAGAGCTTGGGATGCTGGTCGAGATAGGATTGAAATGCGCCATGCACCATGATGGGGTGGCGCTTGCGAAGCTCGATCAGCCGCCGGTAATGATTCCAGATCGAGCGCTCGTCACCCATTTCCGTTTCGGCGTTGATGCGCAGGAAGTTGGGATTGGTCTCGATCCAGGGCACGCCGGTGGTGAAACCGCCATTCGGCGCGGCGCTCCATTGCATGGGCGTGCGTGCATTGTCGCGACCGTTCTGGTTGGCGCCGGCGATGAACTCTTCCGAAGAACGGCCCGCTTCGACATGCAGCCGGTGCATGTTCAACGTCTCGATGTCCTTGTATTGATCGATCGACGAAAAGGCGGCGTTGGTCATGCCGATCTCCTCGCCCTGATAGACGAAGGGCGTGCCCTTGAGGAAATGTAGCGCGGTGGCGAGCATGGTGGCGGATTCGCGGTGGAAGCCCGCGGCGTCGCCATAGCGCGAGACCGCGCGCGGCAGATCGTGATTGCCCCAGAACAGCGAGTTCCAGCCGTCGTCGGATAGCGCCATCTGCCATTTGCCGAGCACGGATTTGAGGCCGACGAGATCGAAGGGCTTCGGCTTCCATTTGCCATAGACCTTGTCCCATTGCTGGGTCACATGTTCGAACTGGAAGATCATCGACAATTCGTTACGGGCGCGGCCGGTATAAAGCAGCGCCGATCCCGGAGTGGCGCTCCAGGCTTCGCCGACGGTCAGCACATCGCGTCCGGCCAGGGTTTCGCGATGCATTTCCTGAAGATAGTCGTGCAGATGCGGACCGTCCGTCGTCACGCCCTCGTCGACCTGCTTGCCGATTCGGTCGATCACGTCCATGCGGAAGCCGGCGATGCCCTTGTCCAGCCACCAGTTCATCATGCCGTAGATGTCCCGGCGCATATCGGCGTTCTCCCAGTTCAGGTCCGGTTGCCGATGCGAGAACTGGTGGAAGTAATATTGGCCGGTTGCGGATTCGAATGTCCAGGCTGGGCCGCCGAAATCCGAATTCAGCTGGTTGGGCAGGCCGCCTTTGTCGGTGGGGTCGCGCCAGACGTAATAGTCGCGGAACGGGTTGTCGCGCGATTTACGGGCTTCCTGAAACCAGACATGCTCGTCTGATGTATGGTTGACGACAAGGTCGAGGAGAATGCCGATATCCCGCTTCCTCGCTTCCGAGAGAAGTTCGTCGAAATCGTCGAAACTCCCGAATTCCGGGGCGATCGCCTGGTAATCCGAAATGTCGTATCCGTTGTCGTCCATCGGCGACTTGAAGATCGGCGACAACCAGAGAAGACCGACGCCGAGCCGCTGCAGATAATCCAGCCGTGAGGTAATGCCGGCGATATCGCCGATCCCATCGCCATTGCTGTGTCGAAGAAGCTTCTCGGATAGATTTGATAGACGGTCTCGGACTGCCACCATGTGGTCTGCATCTGGGTCTCCGGAAATCCATGGGAGGGAGTTCGCTCGTCTGATCGCGCACGGCGCCGGGGCCGACTCTCATGGTCGGACGATCCGACGCATGACGAAGTCAATTGCGCTTCAGGTCGATCTGACTGGTCACGACCGTTTTTCCGCTGGCGGGATCGCGGTCGGTGGTCACCAGCCGCATGCCGTTCGCGCCGACCTTTTCCACCGTCAACCGGGCGCTGCGGTCGCCGTTGACGGATTTCGCCCAGCGAATGTCGAGCTGCAGCGCATTGCCGGCGCGTTTGCCGGAAAGACCGGCTGGCCCGGTGCCTGCGCCGACATAGGTGCCGCGATAACGGCCTTTGGCGATCTTGAGATCGGCGCCGATCCGCCGGCTGATCACCACGAAGCCACGACATTTGCCGTTCAGCGACAAAGACGTCGCTTTGCCGACCGACGAGAGAAGGAGCAGGACACGTTGATCGGCGCACGGTTCGTGCGCGTCTTCACCGAGCCTCCGCCTTTCCATTCGCCGCTCAGGGAACGGAGAAACGCTGCGTCATCCGCCTGGGCGGAAAACGGCGGAGTAAAGGCCAGAAGGGCGGCCGCTGCGATCATCACGGTTTTCATCTTGTCGCTCCTGACATTGCTTCTGTCGAGAACGACGAAAGGCTGCAGGAGTTCCGAAACTCAGCGTTTCAGCGAGAGACCCACCAGGCCGGTCAGCGTTTCCTGCGCCGCCGATCCCTTCTGCGACGAGCGCTCCCAGGCGACGTCGGCGGTCAGGTCGAGCGAGCGCGAGATGCCCCAGGTGACGCCCGCGCCGAGATCGTAGACCGTCTGGTTGGCGGCGGCGGATTTGTAGTCGCGCCATGTCGCGCCGGCCGAAAGTTTGCCGCGAAGGTCCTCGATGATCACCTGCGTCAGAGCCATGTCGGTGGTATAGGCGATGGAGCCGCTCGATCCCGCGGAAGTCGAGGGTTCGACGTCGGTCTTGAGGCCCAGCGCCACATCCGTCCCACGTTGCGGCGACCAGTTGGCGTCGCCGTTGATGGTCAGGCCGGAGAGTTGATCGAGCCTGCCGTCCTTAAAGTCAGCGATCGTATAGCCGGCCCCGATCTCGCCGCGCAGTTTTTCGCCCATGTCGAACTCGACGCCGGTCTTGGCGGCGTAGAGATCGGCGTCGCGCAGATAGCCGGCGCCGTCGCGGGTATTGTCGTAGATCATCCGGCCATAGGATGCTTCGATGAAGGGAATGAGCGCAGGAGACAATTCGTAGCCGAGCCGACCGCGCAGCGTGGCGGTGTTCTGGTTGCGGTCGGATTGGTCGAGCCGCTGGCCTGTCGACAGCGTGGCGTCCCCATAGGTCTCGCGCTCGAAATCGACGCCGAGCGTGCCGCGGATAAGGCCGAGATCGCGGGTGATCGATGCGCCGGCGGTCCAGGTCGCGACCTCTGCCTGATTGGTCGCCCCGTCGATCGCGTTGGCGTCGCCGATATCCTCGCGTTCGAGACTGTAGCCGGCGGTCAGATTGGCGATCATGTCGTTGGAAATGTCGAGCCGCAGAGCGGCGTTGATCGAGCCTTCGGGATCGTCGCTCTTAAAGCCGCTCAGCGTCTTCTGCCAGGTTCCGTTGGTGTCGATCCGCAATTCGTGCTCGGACCAGTTGGAGGTCAGCGAGCCCTTCAGCCCGGTCTGCAGATAGGACCGGGTCTTGGTCCTGTCGCTGGATTTCTCGCGTTCGAAGCCGGCGCCGCCGGTGATCGTCGGCCGGAGCGTGAAGGCGCCGACCGGAATGCCGGGCGTCTCCTCGCTTTCGGGACGCCGGGCGCGCAGTCCGTCGACGGTCTGTTCCGACAGGTTTTGCCGGCCGAGATCCTGCCGAAGCGCGGCGTCGGCCGCCGCGTTCCGGTCGATATCGGCATCCGGCGTCGGCTGGACATCCTGTCGCGTTTGATCGTCCGCGTCGCCCGGTTCGGCGGTCTGGTCCGTCGTCGTCGCGGCCCAGGTCCGATCGGTTTCGTCGGAGGGCGGGGCCATGGTCGCGCTCTGGGCCCGGGCGTCTGCCGCACACATGAGGGTCGCGCCCGCCACGATCAGCAGCGAGGAGAGAATGCGCGACTTTAAGCGGGCGTCGAGGGCGCGTTTGGACATGCGAACCGGGTGATTGGCGTCAATGATTACTCATTGGTAAAGGAGCAAGGTTAACGAAGCGTTTCCAACTGGGGCCCGGCTGCAACGCGGGCCGCCTCGGCAGCCGCCTTAAATCGATTTTTGCCGAACCGTCTCTGGACAAGCGCGGCGGAAGGAGTAAACGACCGGCATGAACGACACTATTCTGAACTTGACCGAGAGCGACGCCGCCCTCTCCGCGATCCGCACCATCCGCGCCGAGAAATCGGGGCTCGCCGACCTCGAAAAGGCGCTGTCGAACGGATTGTCGGAGAGCTTCACCGCCGCGATCGCCCGGTTGGGCGGCATTTCCGGTCGCGTCATCGTCACCGGCATCGGCAAGAGCGGTCATGTCGGCGCCAAGATTGCCGCGACGCTTGCCTCGACGGGCACGCCGGCATTCTTCGTGCATCCGGTCGAGGCCAATCACGGCGATCTCGGCATGATCACGCCGCACGACGCCATCATCGCTTTGTCCTGGAGCGGGGAAAGCACCGAGCTTCAGGGCATCCTTGCTTATTCCCGCCGATTCTCGATCCCGTTGATCGCGGTCACGTCGGGGCCGGATTCGACATTGGCGCGCAGCGCCGACATCGTTCTCTGCCTGCCGAAGTCGCAGGAGGCCTGTCCGCATGGACTGGCGCCGACCACATCGGCGCTGATGCAGCTCGCCATCGGCGACGCCATCGCGGTGGCGCTTCTTGAAGCTCGCGGCTTTACGGCAGGCGATTTCAAGACCTTCCATCCCGGCGGCAAGCTGGGCGCGACATTGTCGCATGTCCGCGACGTCATGCATGCCGGCGACCGCGTGCCGCTGGTGCCCAAGGGCACGTCGATGCCGGAAGCGGTGCTGGTGTTGTCGCGCAAACGCTTCGGTTGCGTCGGTGTGGTGGATGAAGAGGGACGCCTCTGCGGCATCGTCACCGAAGGCGACATGGCGCGCAATCTGGCCCGCGATCTCTCGGTGCTCGACGTGGACGACGTCATGACGCCCAATCCGAAGACGGTGAAGGGCAACGTCCTGGCCGCAACCGCGATGGCGCTTCTCGAGCAATACAGCATTTCGGCGCTGATCGTCATCGACGACGACCATCGTCCTCAGGGCATCGTGCATTTCCACGATCTTCTTCGGATCGGCGTCGCCTGAGGAAAGGGCCGGCGAACCATATGAGCCGGCGTCAACCGCCCCGGGGCCGGCGTCAACCGGCCTCCACCAGCAGATCAGAGCCGTCGGCGGCCACGACTTTCACCTTCGCGCCGACCGGCAGATCGGGCCCTTTGACGACCCAGACCGTGTCGCCGAGCTTTACTCGGCCAAAACCGTTGTGGATGGGGTCGATGAGATCGCCCATGCGGCCGACCAGGCTTTGGGCGCGCTTGTTGAGCAACGGCTCGTCGCTGTCCTCGCCCCTTCGACGAAGCCAGCCCCTGCCGACGAACAGGAACAGGCAGGACAGGGCGGCGAAGGCCAGCCACTGAATCTCCCAGGACCACCAGGCCGCATTCCAGGCGGCCAGAGACACGGCGCCGATCGCCGCGGCGGCGAGACCCACCCAGATCAGGAAATTGCCGGGTAGAGCGATCTCGGCGGCCAGCAACGCCGCGCCCAGGATCACCCAGCTCCAGGGTCCCAGCGATTGGATGAGCCCGATGATCATGACTGGCCATCCGTGCGCGGCGCGAAGGGATTGACCACAGGCGTGGACGCTTGCGCCACTCGATTGACGGGACGTGGCGGCGCGCCGTCGGCGCCGAACACTTCCTTGGCGATGGCGCCGATGCCGCCGAGCGTGCCGATCAGCGAAGAAGCCTCCATCGGCATCAGCACGATCTTGGAATTGCCCGCAGTGCCGATCGAGGTCAGCGCCTCGGTGTATTTCTGCGCGACGAAGTAGTTGATCGCCTGCACGTCGCCAGCTGCGATGGCTTCCGACACCATCTGCGTCGCCTTGGCTTCGGCTTGCGCCATGCGCTCGCGGGCCTCGGCCTCACGGAACGCGGCTTCACGCTCGCCTTCGGCTTTCAGGATCGCCGCCTGCTTGGCGCCTTCGGCCTTCAGGATCTGCGAGGCGCGGAAGCCTTCGGCTTCCAGCACCTGGGCGCGTTTTTCGCGCTCCGCCTTCATCTGCCGCCCCATGGATTCGACGAGGTCCGCCGGCGGGGTGATATCCTTTATTTCGACGCGGGTGATCTTGATGCCCCAGGGATTGGCGGCGTCATCGACGGTGCGCAAGAGGCGCTCGTTGATCGTGTCGCGGTTGGAGAGCAGTTCGTCGAGATCCATCGAGCCCATGACCGAGCGAATGTTCGTCATGGTCAGGTTGAGAAGCGCCTGGTTGAGATTGGAAATCTGGTAGGCGGCCTGGGCGGCGTTCAGCACCTGGTAGAAGGCCACCGCATCGGCGCGGACCGAGGCGTTGTCCTTGGTGATCACTTCCTGGGTCGGAACGTCGAGCACCTGCTCCATCACATTCATCTTCGCCCCGATCGTGTCGATGAAGGGAATGATGAGGTTGAGGCCGGGATGCAGGGTGCGGGTGTATTTCTGGAACCGCTCGACGGTGTAATTATAGCCCTGCGGCACCGTCTTGATGCCGGCGAACAGGGTGAGGATGATCAGGCCGACCACGACGATGACGGCGATATCCATTCCGGACAGGAATTCCATGGCGTAAACGCTCCCTCTTGCTGTTCCGCTTCATCCTATACGTATACGTCTGACGGCGGGCGTTTATTTGCAAGAGGGGCGTTCGGCTCGTTTGTCAGACCCAGCCCATCAGTTCGCGGCGCACCTGCGCCTCGAGCGCGTCCATGCCTTCTTCGCTGTCGTTGAGGCAGGGGATGTGGGTGAATTTCTCGCCGCCGGCATGATGGAAGATCTCTCCGGCCTCGCCGGCGATCTCCTCCAGCGTTTCCAGGCAGTCCGACACGAAGCCGGGATTGATGACGGCGATCCGCTTGACGCCGTCCTGTGCGAGCTTTTCCATGGTCTTGTCGGTATAGGGCTGCAGCCATTCTTCCGGTCCGAAGCGGGACTGGAAGGTGACCATCAGCCGTTCCTTCTCCCAGCCGAGACGTTCACGCAATAGACGCGTCGTCTTGTAGCAGGCGCAGTGATAGGGATCGCCCTTCTTGAAATAGGATTGCGGAATGCCGTGATAGGAGGTCACGACCAGTTCCGGCTCCCAGTCGAGGCTGGCGAGATGTTTTTCGATCGATTTCGCCAGCGCGTCGATATAGGCGGGGTGGTCGTGATAGGCCGGCACGGTGCGCAACGCCGGCTGCCAGCGCATGGCTTTCAGCGCATCGAAGGCCTTGTCGTTGACGGTGGCGGTAGTCGCTGCCGCATATTGCGGATAGAGCGGAAACAGCAGGATTCGGTCGCAGCCCTGGTCCTTCAATGCGTTGATGCGGTCCTTGATCGAGGGCTGCCCATAGCGCATGCCCCAATCCACCACGACATTGGCGAGATCGCCGAGCCGCGCCTGCATCTTCTCGGCCTGCGACCGCGTATAGGTGCGCAGGTAGCTTTCATTCAGGTCCTTGTTCCAGATCTCTTCATAGGCCTTGCCGACCTTCTGCGGGCGCTTGTTGAGCACGATGCCGAACAGGATCGGATACCAGAACCAGGGCGACCATTCGATCACCCGGCGGTCCATCAGGAATTCCTTGAGATAACGCCGCATGGAGGTGTAGTCGGTGCCGTCGGGCGTGCCGAGATTGACGAGGAGAACCCCGACTTTTCCGATCTTGATCTCAGGGTGGTTCGGCGGGAAATGCTCAGGCGCGGCGCTCATATCCATTCCTTCAAATGACTGACGTTCTACGTGGGGCAGCGCCCCCGGATGAACCCGCGAGGGATATAGAAAATAAAGACGGCCCGGAAAAGTCCGGGCCGTCTGGATAATGCGCCGATCTCGCGCCTTACTTGGCCGGGACGGTCAACTCGCCGCCCACGGGCAGGGCCCGCGGCTTCAGCGACGCGTTGGCTTCGGCGATCTTCTTCCAGTCGAAACCGTTGCCGTAGAATTTCTCGGCCAGATCCCAGAACGTGTCGCCCTTGACGATGACATGCTTGGTTTCGGTCGGCATGGCGGCGGCGTCCGTTGCCGCAGGCGCGGTCGTCGCGGGCGCAGTTGCCGCCGGCGCGGCGGCTTCCGCCGCAGGCTTCGTTTCCGTCACGGGTTTCACCTCCGCGGCCGGCTTGGCCTCGGCAGCGGGCTTTGCTTCTGCGGCAGGCTGGGCCTCCGCCGCAGGCGCGGCGATCACGGTGATGCGGCCGTCGAGATAGGGCTTGTAGGGCGAATTCTTGCCGATATAGGCGGCCACCGTGTCTTCGAGGCTCGGGCCGAAGTCATAGGCCTTCATGCCCTTCTCGGCGAAGACCTTGAAGCCGTCGCCGCCGCTGCGGGTGTAGTTGTTGGCCACCGCGCCGTAGACCTTGGCCGGATCGATCGGTTTGAAGGCGTCGCCGTCCTTGACCTCGACATTGGAGATGCGGCTGCCGACCGGCTTGGAGGCGTCGACCGAATATTTGAGGCCCGCCACCTGTGAGAAGCGGCCCGCGCCTTCCTCCATCTTGCTCGCGCCGTTTTCGAGCGCGGCGACCACGTCTTCGCCCTTCAGCTGGAAAGTGGCGATCGTGTTCTGAAACGGCAGCACGGTCAAAACTTCGCCCATGCTGACATCCCCGGCGTCGATCGAGGCGCGAAGGCCGCCGCCATTGGCGAAGGCGATCTGGACGCCCTGGTCCTTGACGCGGTCGAGCATGGCGTCGGCGACAAGATTGCCCATCTCGCATTCCTTGGCGCGGCAGGTGTCGCGCGAGCCGTCGATCGGGCCGGTGCTCGAACCGATGATCTTCTGCTTCAGCGCTTCGATCGGCGCGCCGAGTTCCTTGACCTTGGCGGCGAAGGCTTCGTCGGGCTTCACGGAAGCGTCGAGCAGCTTGGGCGCGCCGGCGGCCGAGATGACCTTGCCGGAATCGTCGAAAACGAGCTTCAGCTCGCCGAGATATTTGGAATAGGCGTAGGAGGTGACCACAGGCACGTCCACGCCGGCCGGGTCCTTGACCATGGTCGGGTATGGGCCCGCGGCCTTCTCGTCGGTGTTGGACAACAGCGTATGGCTGTGGCCGCCGACGATCACGTCGATGCCGTCGACGGCTGCGGCGATTTCCTTGTCCTTGACATAGCCGACATGCGACAGCAGCACGATCTTGTTGACGCCCTGGGCTTCGACGTCCTTCACCGCCGACTTGAGATAGGTGATCTCGTCTTCGAACAGGATCGAGGGGCCGGGGAAGAGGTCTCGGGCGTATCGGTGGCGAGAACCGACAGGATCGCCACCTTCTGCCCGCCGACATCGGCGATGACATAGGGCTTGATCTTGCCGCCGACCGGCGAGCTGGCCGGGGCCATGACATTGCCCGAGATGATCGGGAATTTGGCGGCGTCGATGAACTTGGCGAGCTCTTCCGGGCCATCGTCGAATTCGTGATTGCCGACCGCCATGGCGTCGAAGCCGATGCCGTTCATGAAGTCGGCGATCGCCTTGGTCTTGTAGGTCGAGTAAAACAGCGAACCCTGCGCCTGGTCGCCGGCGTCCAGCACCAGCACATTGCCGTTGGCGGCCTTTATCGCGGATCGGGCCTGATCGATGGCCGTCTTCATGCGGGCGACGCCGCCGAAGCACTCGTTCTTGCCTTCTTCCTCCGTCGAGCAGGTCGAATCGTATTTGTTGATCGCCTCGATGCGCGAATGGAAGTCGTTGATATGAAGGATGTTCAGCTCGTAATCCGCCAGCGCCGCGCCGGCGGACAGGGCGAGCGCGGAGGCGCCGATAAGTGCAAGGCGAAGTAATTTCGTCATGTCTTTCTCCCTCGTAAAGGACGTCATGCGATGAGCATTAGCCCTATCCTGTGACAGTCGTTCATCGATCTATCGCCCGGGCGGCTTTGTTACATGGCGCCCGGTCTGCGGGTCAGCGTGAACTGAGCGCCGGAATCGGCGGTGCAGTTCAACTGCTGCGGCGAAATCAGCGCGCAGTTGACGCGGGACTGCTTGTTCTGGACATGCGAGGTCAAGCTGATCTCATAGAGATTGGGACCCTGGCCCTTCACATAGGTGCCGGAGGCGAGCAACTGATTGGTGTCGGTGGTCCTGGTGTTGAAATTCCCGGCCTGGAAGGTGGAGAGCAAGCCGTTCGGATCCGTCCATGCGCCCTCGATCGTCACCGGCTGCGGCGCGGTCGGCAGCGGTCTGGACTGCTCCGTGGCGCAAGAGGAAAGGGCGGCTGCTGCGGCGATAGCCGCGAGGGCGTAGAGCTTCATTGACGTCTCCCGAAGGCTGCGGCTGTCCTTCGGCGGGACAGTCGCCTCTGCTGTGTTTGCGCCATACTGGCGCTATTGCGCTGCGAAAGCAAGGCTTTGCGGGTCATGGAAACACAGAACGCGACACATCGGGAGCCACGATCCCAAATCGGGCCTGAAACAAGAAGCGCCCCGTGATGCACGGGGCGCTTGCAGCTCGAAATATACGCCGTCTGTTCAGCGCACGAGAATGTTGCGGAACTGCCAGGGGTCGGAGGTATCGAGGTCCTCGGCGAACAGGCCCGGACGGCCGTCGAGCGGCGTCCAATCGGTATAGTGGCCTTCGACCGGACCGAGATAGGGCGACTGCACTTCCAGGCAGCGCTTGTAGTCCATCTCGTCGGCTTCGACGATGCCGGCTTCCGGATTTTCGAGCGCCCAGACCATGCCGGCCAGCACGGCCGAGGTCACCTGAAGGCCCGTGGCGTTCTGGTAGGGAGCCAGCGAGCGAGCCTCGTCCAGCGACAGGCGCGAACCATACCAATAGGCGTTCTTCTCGTGGCCGTAGAGCAGCACGCCGAGTTCATCGACGCCGTCGACCAGTTCCGTCTCGTCGAGCACATGCAGCACGGGTTGCGCGTTGCCGCCGTTGCCGAACATTTCATGCAGCGACAGCACCGCGTCGTTGGACGGATGATAGGCGTAGTGGCAGGTGGGGCGGAACGTCACGTCGCCGTCCTTGTCGCGCACGGTGAAGTAGTCGGCGATCGAAATCGACTCGTTGTGGGTGACGAGGAAGCCGTATTGGGGGCCGGGCGTCGGGCACCAGCTGCGAACGCGGGTATTGGCGCCGGGCTGTTCGAGGAAGATGGCGGCCTTGCTGCCTTTCTTCTGTTTGCGGGCGTTCTTCGGCATCCAGTTTTCATGGGTGCCCCAGCCGAGTTCGGCCGGCTGCAGTCCCTCGGAAATGAAGCCTTCCACCGACCAGGTGTTCCAGAAGGTGTTGAACGGCTTGGGATTCTTGGTGCGCTGGGTGTCGCGCTCGGCGATATGGACGCCCTTGACGCCGACTTTCTTCATCAGCTTGGCCCAGCCTTCGCGATCGTCGGCGGCGGGCTCTTCGAATTTCAGGCCGATCTCATGGGCAAGGTTGACCAGCGCCTGCTTGACGAACCAGGACACCATGCCGGGATTTGCGCCGCAGCAGGATACGGCGGTCGCGCCGCCGGGGTTCTTGGCCTTTTCGGCGCGGGCAGTCTCACGCAGGGCGTAGTTGGTGCGCGAAGCGTTGTCCTTGTCCTTGTCGAAATAGAAGCCGAGCCAGGGTTCGACGACAGTATCGATGTAAAGCGCATTGACCTTGCGGCACAGTTTCATCAGGTCGACGGAAGACGTGTCGACCGACAGGTTGACGCAGAAGGCCTGGCCTTCGCCCTCGGTCAACAGCGGCTTGAGCAGGCTCTTGTAATTTTCCTGGGTGACATGCGCCTGGATGTGCTTGACGCCATGCTTGGCCAGAATGCCGCTCTCGTCGGCGTTGGGATCGATCACCACCATGCGGTTCTTGTCGAATTTGAAGTGACGCTCGATGAGGGGCAGCGTGCCGCGGCCGATCGAGCCGAAACCGATCATCACGATCGGACCCGTGATTTCGCCATAAACCGGATGGGTGGATTCTGTCATTTTGGGCTGGTTCTCCTATGTTGCCTATCAAGGGGACCACTAAACACATTTTGATGACACAAAAAGAGCGCGTTCGGCGAGCCGAACCGAAGTCGTCAGTTATCTTGCCGCAAATACTCGATAATCGCGTCGCGGCGGCCGATCATGCCCTTATAAGCGAGCTGTTCCTGCGTAAATTCTCCGAGTTTGTCCGCGAGGGCGCGCGAGAGCGTCGCCAGCGCCGGATCGGACTTCAGCCGGGAGATAGGGTCGTTATAGATCCGGATGGTGAAAACGATTGCGCCCGTCTCCGGCAGGCGGCGCAGCGTCTGCCGCTCGACCCGGATGAAGTTGATCGCCGGCGTGAATGTGTTGCGCTCGGCGCGCGCGCCTTTCTCTGGCGGCCAGAACAGGTCGCCCGACGGATAGATCGACCAGTTTAGCCGCATGGCGGGCAGGTCGGGCTGCAGATTGTCGAAAATGCGGCTGAGCATCATGGCGTTGCGGGTGCCGCCGGCGTAATCGGGCACATGTGCATGCACCCCTTCCATAGGCAGGCCCGCCTTTTCTTTGAGGGACCAGGCGGAGGGAAAGGCGACGAAGCCTGCCGTTAGCGTCCAGGCGCCGTTGCGCTTTTCGAGAATGGCGAGATCGTCCTGCACCAGCCGGCCCGCCGTTACCAGCGGCGTCTCATCCGAGAGGAGAGGGATGTCGCGACCGGCCACGCTCACGCCGGCCTCTGTCTTGACCCAACGGTCGCCATGGCGGGCCAGGAGGTGATCGGTCAGGAGCGCCAGGCATTCGGCCTGCGCCGCGCGCGATGCGTCGTCGGCCTGAAACACATCCTCCCGATGCTCGGCTAGAAGCCGGTCCTTCTCATCGAGATAGGCGGGGAGATCGTCGTCCGGCTCGATCCAGTCGGCGGGATTGATCGCCGAAAGGCCGATGGCGAAAGGCTTTAGCGCGCTGGCATAGGGCGTGTAGCGGAGCGCCTCCGTCATGATCAGGCGTCCTTGAGCGCGTCGAACCCGAGAGCGGTCGTGGTCACGGTGATTTCGGTGATCGCGTAATCGGCGATGCCGTGCAGGACGAAGGGATCGGCGGCGCAAAACGCCTCGATCTCCACCCGGTCGCCGCGGGCGAAAATCACCCCGCCGGTGCGCGGCGTCTTGCGGCCGGAGCCGAGAAACCAGCCCTTGTCATAGCCGTCCTTCACCCAGGCCATATGCGGCGCCATCTGCGCATCGGCCTGTTCGAGGGGAACTTTATAGGTGAGGTCGAGGATCAGCATGACATACTCCGGAATTCTGCGCTGCGGACTGTGGTCGAGGCCTGCGCCGAATGCAAGATCTGGCCCTCGGCGGAGCGCCTGCGCCGTTGCGCTTTTTCGTCAAAAGGATTATGCCGCCGCCATGATCGAAAACGCCGCAAATCCCAGTCCTTCCCCTGCGCAGCCCTATCTCGTGGCGGCGCTCTACCACTTTGTCGCCTTTCCCCGTTTTCGCGACATTCGCGAGCCGCTTCAGGCGCTGTGCGAGGCGGGCGGAGTCAAGGGAACGTTGCTCCTCGCCCATGAGGGCGTCAACGGCACGATCGCCGGGCCTGATGAAGGCGTGCGCGCCGTGCTCGCCTATCTCCGGGCGCAGCCTGAATTTGCAGGTCTCGAACACAAGGAAAGCCGCGCCTCCAAGGAGCCTTTCCTGCGTATGAAAGTGCGGCTCAAGAGAGAGATCGTCACCATGGGCGTCGAGGACATCGATTCGACGCGGGTGGTGGGAACCTATGTCGCACCGAAGGACTGGAACGCGCTCATCTCCGATCCGGACACGATCGTGATCGACACCCGCAACGACTACGAAACCGATATCGGCCTGTTCAAGGGCGCGGTCGATCCGCGCATCAAGACTTTTCGCGAATTTCCGGACTGGGTCCGCGAGCATGAAGGTCTGCACAACAAGCCGAAGATCGCCATGTATTGCACCGGCGGCATCCGTTGCGAAAAGGCGACCGCCTTCATGAAGGAGCAGGGCTTTGACGAGGTCTATCACCTCAAGGGCGGCATCCTGAAATATCTCGAAGACGTGCCGCCGGAGGACAGCCTCTGGGAAGGCGCCTGCTTCGTCTTCGACGAGCGCGTTTCCGTCGAACATGGACTGAAAGAGGGCGGCCATCGCCTGTGCCGCGCCTGCCGCCATCCGCTGACCGCCGAGGACATGACCGCCAAGACCTTTGAAGCCGGCGTCAGCTGTCCGCATTGCCACGACAGCCGCACGGATGAGGATCGCGCCCGCTTCCGCTCCCGCGAAAAGCAGATGCAACTCGCCCGCGCCCGCGGTTCACGGCATCTCGGCTCCTGAATTTCAACACGCTAGGAAAAGCTCATGTTCGAAACGCTCTCGCTCGCCCCGCCCGACAAGATCCTCAGCCTCTCGGTGCTTTACCGCAACGATCCGCGCGCAGAGAAAATGGATCTCGGCGTCGGCGTCTATAAAGATTCCGAAGGCCGCACGCTGATCATGAACGCGGTGCGCGAAGCGGAAAAGCGTCTCTACGACACGCAGACCACCAAGACCTATGTCGGCATGGGCGGCGATGACGGTTTCAACAAGGGCATGCTCAAGCTGGTGTTCGGCGAAGACGCCGACGTCTCGCGCATGTTCGCCTGCCAGACGGCCGGTGGTTCGGGCGCGCTGCGCACCATCGCCGACCTGCTCAAGAAGGCCAAGCCCGATGCGACCGTCTGGCTGTCGGACCCGACCTGGGCCAACCACGCGCCGATCCTGACCGCTGGCGGCCTCAAGACCGCGACCTATCCCTATTTCGACGCGGCGACCGGCGGCGTGAAGTTCGACGCCATGGTCGAGGCGCTCAAGACAATCCCGGCCGGCGACGTCGTGCTTCTGCACGGCTGCTGCCATAACCCGACCGGCGCAAACCTGACGCTCGACCAGTGGGCTGTCGTCGCCGACATCCTGGTCGAAAAGGGTCTCTTTCCCTTCGTCGATCTCGCCTATCAGGGTTTCGGCGACGGCCTCGAGGAAGACGCCGCCCCCGTACGTCTGCTGGCCGGCAAGGTTCCGGAAATGGCCATCGCCACCTCCTGCTCCAAGAACTTCTCGGTCTATCGCGACCGCGTCGGCGCCGTGATCCTGATGGCCCCCGACGCCGAGCGCGCCAAGATCGCCGGCAGCCAGGCGCTGATCGTCACCCGCGTGCTCTATTCCATGCCGCCCGATCATGCCGCGGCAGCCGTCCGCATCATCCTCGAGGACGATGCGCTGCGGGCCAATTGGAAGACCGAACTCGAAGAGATGCGCCTGCGCATGCTCAATCTCCGCACCGGCTTTGCCGAGGCGCTGCGCCGCCAGTCCAACTCGTCGCGCTTCGACTTCATCGCCGAACATCGCGGCATGTTCTCGCGGTTGGGCATCACCGAGGATCAGGTCAACCGGCTGCGTGAGGACTACGGGATCTACATGGTCGGCGACAGCCGCTTCAATGTGGCGGGTCTCAAGGAAGACCGTCTCGAAGACCTCGCCAAGGCGGTCGTCTCGGTTCTCTAGATAGAGGCAAGGGCGGTGTTCAACGCCGCCCTTCCAGCGACCGGGACACCAGGATCACCGGCGCAAGCCCCGCGAGAATGATGATCAGCGCGGGAATGGCGGCATCCTCCACGCGGGCGCGCGAGGCGTCTTCATAGACCAGCGTCGCCAGCGTGTTGAAGTTGAACGGCCTGAGCAGGATCGTCGCCGGCAGTTCCTTGATCGCATCGATGAACACCAAAAGCCCCGCCGTCAGCACCGCCGGCCGCATAGCCGGGATCAGGATGCGGCTCAGCGTCTGCATGGAGGTCCTGCCCAAGGTCCTCGACGCGTGGTCGAGATTGACGGGCAGCTTCTGGAAGCCGGCGTCGACCGCCCCTTCGGCCATGGTCAGGAAGCGGCAGGTCAGCGCAAAGACGATCGCCGCCATGGTGCCGGTGATCAGCAACCCCGTGCGAATGCCGAACTGCTCGCGGAAAAACCCGGCCACGACATTGTCCAGGCTCGCCAAGGGTATGAGCACGCCGAGCGCCATCACTGTGCCGGGCACGCCGTAACCGAACGTCGCCGCCCGGCCGGCAAGCGCCGTGATCCGGCCGCGGCCGACCCACGCCGAATAGGCTAGGATGAACGCCAGGATCACCGTGATCAGCGCGGTCGCGCCGGCGACCATGATCGTATGGCCGAGCGCCTTGTAGAGCGCGGGGTCCGAGAACGTGTCGATCCGCTTCAGCGCATAGGCCGCGAGCACGCCGCCGGGAATGACGAAACCGCCGATGACGGGGGCCGCGCAGGCAAACGTCGCCGCCCAGCCCTTCACACCGTTCAAGCGTGGCCGGGCAACGGATGCCGCCGGCGCCGCCTTGCCGGAGACAAAGCGCTGCAGCCGTCGCGCGTGACGCTCGACGAGAATGAGCCCGATGACGAAGACCAGCATCACCGCGGCGATCTGCGCCGCGCCGCCCAGGCTGCCGCGATTGAGCCAGGTGTCGTAGATGGCGAAGGTCAGCGTGTTGACGCCGAGATACTCGACGGCGCCGATATCGTTCATCGTCTCCATCATCACCAGCGTCAGGCCCGCGGCGATGGCCGGCCGGGCCATGGGCAATTGCACGGTGAAGAACACTTTCAGCGGCGAGGCCCCGAGCGTGCGCGCCACATCGGCCGCCGAGCGTCCCTGCAAGAGGAAGGCCGAGCGCGTCGAGAGATAGACGTAAGGGTACAGCACCGCGCCCATCACGAGCACCGCGCCTTCAAGCGAGCGGATGTCGAAGAACCAGTATTCAGAGGCGGAGCTAAAACCGCCGATGGCCCGGACCACCTGTTGCAGCGGGCCGGCATAATCGAAAAATTCTCCGGCGGCATAGGCGGCGAGATAGGTCGGCATCGCCAAGGGTAGCACCAGCGCCACGGTCAGCAGCCTCCGAAACGGAAAATCGAAGGTCGCGGTCAGCCAGGCGGTCAACACGCCGGTGACGCCGGTGGCGAGAGAGATCAGCGCCAGAAGCCAAAGCGTGCGCGACAGCGCGCGCGGCAATATTGTGCCGGCCACATGGGCGAGATCGTCGGAACCGGATGACAGGGCGATCCAGACGATGGCGGCGAGCGGCGTCAGCACGAGCAGCGACAGCAGGATCGTGCCGATCTCGAGGCCGGGATGGCCGCCTCTAGCCCGCGGCTTGAAGAGACCGGCTGCGATGAGACGAGAAGCGCTCACTCTGTTCCTTTTCCGCCTGTCGGGCGCACTCCGCCCTCGGTCGGAGCCTTATCGCCGCCGCGATCAGTTCGCAAGCACGCGCTGCGGCGGGAACAGGATTTCGACCAGCGTCCCCTCGTTCGGCGCCGAGCGGATGGCGAAGACGGCGCGGTTGGCCTCCGTCATCGCCTTGGTCAGCGGCAGGCCGAGCCCCGTGCCGTCGCCGCGCTTGCGGGCGGAAGGAGACACCTGGCCGAACGGCTTCATCGCCTGTTCGAGCTCAGACGACGTCATGCCGACGCCCGTGTCGCGGATACGCAGGGCGACCGCGCCGGTCGGCTCGTAGACGGTCGAGACGACGATCTGCCCGCCGGCCGGGGTAAAGCGGATGGCGTTGGCGAGAATGTTGATGGCGATCTGTTTAATCGAGCGTAAGTCGGCGACGACATTCGGAACCGACTGCGACAGCGAGGTGCGGATGATCACCCGCTGTGCG
The DNA here is from genome assembly GCF_014158035.1 of Rhizobium sp. G21. Taxonomy (GTDB): domain Bacteria; phylum Pseudomonadota; class Alphaproteobacteria; order Rhizobiales; family Rhizobiaceae; genus Rhizobium_E. The sequence goes on from NZ_JACFXW010000001.1 coordinate 3,003,928, forward strand.
TTGGCCTGCTGCTGCACCAGCGACACCGCCTCGGAAATGCAATCGTTGATGGCGACCGCGGTCAAGTCGAGATCCATCTCGCCCGCCTCGATCTTGGAAATATCGAGCAGATCGTTGACGATGTCGAGCACATGCCGGCCCGAGCGGCCGATGTCGTGGGCATATTCGATATAGCGGGAATGGCCGGCCGGGCCAAAATGCTCGCTGGCGATCATGTCGGAAAAACCGATGATGGCGTTGAGCGGCGTGCGGATCTCATGGCTGACGCGGGCCAGGAAATCGCTCTTGTGCTGGTTAGCGGTCTCGGCGGCGCGCTTGGCGTTGCGCAATTCTTCTTCCGACCGCTTCCACTGGGTGATGTCGCGCAGCACAGCGAAATAGCTGTTGGAGCCCGGCATGCGCCCGAGCGTCATGAACATCGGGATGAAGCCGCCCGAGGCCTCGCGGCCGATCACTTCGCGGCCGTCGTTCAATACGCTTGCGACGCCATGGCCGCTCAGGCCCGACAGATAGTCCTGCACCGCCTTCTGGCTCTCATGGGCAAATAGCATGGCGAAAGGCTTGCCGCGCGTCTCGCCGTCGTCGAAGTTGAACAGTCCGCTGGCCGAACGGTTCATCGAGCGGATGCGGCCTTCGGTGTCGAGCACGATCACGCCGTCGGTGGCGGTTTCCAGGATCGAATGCAACTCGTCGAGCTCGACCTTCAGCGCGGAAAGGCGACGCGCGCTTTCCTCGTCTTCCTCGAGCGGATCGGGCAGAAGCGCCGGCGCCGCCTGCAGCGACAGGGCGAGCGCGGTCGCGCCTTCGAAGCGAACGGATTGTAGGCGCGCTGTCACCGGAATGCGCTCGCCATCGGCGCGGTTCAAGAGAACGTGGTCGTCGGAGCGGTGGATCAAGCCGTCCAGCCCGCCCGCCGCTTCGAGCGCCGAGAGCGTCTCGTAACCGGTGAAGCGCAGGAATTCGGTGTTGGCGTGGATCAGCCGGTCGCCGGCATGGATCAGCATGGCGAGCGGCACCTGATCGGCCGCCGCCGCGGTCAGGCCGAGACGCTCGACATCCTCGCGGGCGGAAGGCCCTTTGACGAACTCACCGACGTCATCGGCGTCGTCGGCGCGGCTCGCGACCGCGATCGGCCCGTCGACCGGCGTTTCCGGCAGAATCGGGGCGGTGAGGTCGATATCCTCCGGCTCGGCGAAGACGAGCTCGGAGATTTCGTCCGCGTGCTCCTCCGTTATAGCCTGGGGGCCTCCTCGGCGGCCGGCTGGGGGCTTCCGCCTCGGTCGGCGCAATCACCTCGGCGTTCGGGCGCTTGCCGAAGGGTTCCAGCTGGCGGGCGATTTCCTTGAGCGCCGCCTGTTCGGCCGCCGACAGGCCCTCGCGGGCGCGGGCGCGGCGCTCTTCGAGCTTGACGATCTTTTCGCTCAGGTCGAGCACCGGGTCCGGCATGATGCGGATCGCGGGCTTTTCACCCTGGAAAGCGTCTTCATCCGGTGTTTTGGCGGTCGCGGGCGTCGTATCCTGCGGCGCTGCCGCATCCTCGACCGGCTCTGCTTCGATGGGCGCAGGCGCGACCGATTCGGCGATCAGCGGAGCCGCGGGTGTTTCCACCTTGGCGACGGGGGCGGCGAAAGCCATGCCCATGGCGTGCGGATCGCGCTCGGCGTCGCCGACGCGGATAATGCCGAAGCCGCGGAAACCGTCGAATTCGCGGTTGCGGGAATAGGTCGGCAAAGCGGCGAGATCCACCGGCGCGACATAATCCGTGCCTTCGATCGGCCAGCGGATGGTGCGGCCGGACCAGGTGTCGCGTCGCTCCAGGAGCCGCCCGATCTCGCCATCGGGATCGAGGCCGAGCAGATTGGCCAATTCCTTGAAGGTTTTGCCTTTGACCGCGCCGGCGCGCTCGCCCACGGTGCGGACGAATTCCTCCGACACATCCGAAAAGCGTCCATCGGCGTCGAGTTTCCAGACGAAACGCACCGGGCGCGCGCCCTTGTTCGGGGCGAAGACCGGCGCGGTTTCCCGAGGCGCGGTCGCGGCGCTCGCCGGGATTGGCTCGGCCTGCGGCGCGTCGGCTGCGGGCTCCACGATCTCTTCGCTTGCCGTCTCGACGGGATGGCCTGCGATTTCTGCTTCTGCTTCTGCTTCGGCTGCCTGATCCTGCGGCGCGTCGGCCGGGATCGGTTCCTGCTCTTGCGACGCGGGTGCACCATCGAGCCCTTCGTCGCTTGACGTCGGCGCCTCGACCTCTGCCGCCGGCTCGCCTTCCAATGCGTTGGAGGAATCCTCGACAGGCGGCGCCGATGGTTCGTTCGCCGTCGCTTCCGGAGCGGTTACGATCTCGTCGGCGATTTCTTCGGCCCCCGCGCCATCTGATCTGTCTGCCTGCGCTGCGTCGCCCGGCGGGTCCATGCGGCCCAGCACCGTTTCCACGCAGAACAGGAGATGCAGCGCCGGATTGTCCGACAGTTTGCCGATCGCGGCCGGCAGATAACCCGCCGAGGAGGCGATCGGTCTTTTCACGAGGCCATCGGCGCTGCGCTCGACGGATGCGATCAGCGCGCGGGTGGTGTCCTCGGGCACGCCCAATGTCTGGAAGCCGGGGGACGCGGCCAGCACGACGCCGCTCGCGTCGAGCACCGCCATATGGGTGTCGGGATCGTCGAAGCCGCGCAGCATCGACTGGATGCGCGCCTCGAGGTCGCCGGCGGCCTGCGACGGCGCGGCGAACAGCACGGCTTCCTCGCCGGGACGGATCATCACCAGCGCCGCTTCCGCGCTCAACAGCTGGCTGGAGAAGCCCGAGGCCACCCGCATCATCAGGTTGCGCCGGTCGCCCGGCCTGGCGAGCTGACGGGCAGCCGAGGCAAGTTGGCGGAACGAGACGCCGCCGCGATCGGGGCCGTCTTCCATGAAGTCGTAAATATTGGAAAAGCCGAACAGCCGCGCGCCGTCGCCATTGGCCCAGAGCACGGCGTCGAGGTCGCGTGAAAACAGTACGATCGCTTCCCCCGCGGCGAAGCGCGCGCGCACGATGGGGTGCACGGCGATGTCGATGAAGGGATAATGGATCTGCGGCATGGCGAACCTTGAATACGCAATTACAGGCGGCTGCTACTCTTAACGCTTTATTAATAGCTCGCCCGGTCGGCAGCGTCCACCGCGCCTGCGACGAAATGCGCGGAAGGGTTAATCTTGTGCGGTGCAATAAATGTTGCAATGCACAATAAGCGATGCTATATACAGGCTACAGTGAAACAACGGCGATCCGAGATCGCCCCAAAGATCAGGATGTGACCCATGCCCGCCAAGAAGACCGACGACGTTTTCGCCATGAACGCTTTCGATCCCTCGAAGTTCACCGACAACTTCCGCGATTTTGCCGAGAAGAGCTCGGTGAAGACCAAGGAAGCGCTGGCCAAGATGAAGGAAGCGACCGAGGAAGCCGGCAAGACCGTCGAAGCCACCATGCACAGCGCCCAGACCGGCGCCGTCGAATTCGGCATGAAGGCGATCGAGATTCTCCGCGCCAACACCGAGAGCTCCTATGCTCATATGGAATCGCTGCTCGGCGTCAAGTCCGTCGCCGAACTCTTCGAATTGCAGACCGCCTTCGTGCGCAAGCAGGCCGAAACCGCCGTGGCCCAGGCCAAGTCGCTGCAGGAAACCTCCAAGAAGGTCGCCGACGAAGTGACCAAGCCCGGCAAGGCCGCCGCCGAAAAGGCGATGTCCGGCTTCAAGCTTTCCGCTTGATCCACCGCTCATTCAAACTGGCGCGGGCTCCCATCGGGCGTCCGCGCTTTTTACTTTTCCAGGCGCCAAATGAAAATTCCTGAAAAAAGTGCTTGAAATAAATCGGCGGGCCCTTTAAGTGCCCCCTCACGGATGCAGAGCATTCGGTGATGCGGTTGTAGCTCAGTTGGTTAGAGCGCAGGATTGTGGCTCCTGAGGTCGGAGGTTCGAGACCCCCAACCGTACCACTTTTTCCCCACTTCTACTTTACTCCCTCGAAATCGGCGTCGCCTGCGGCGCGCATCGCTTGAAAACGCCTGCGCCATCGCGCAAGTGTCGGCGTATGATGATCCATGCGAATGAATGGACGGTCGGAGAGCGGAATGAAGGCTTCACAGGATGCTGCGGGCAAGGGCAGGCTGAAGATCGGCTTCATTCTGTCGCGGTCGTTCACGCTGTCGGCCTTCGCGCTGTTCGTGGATACGCTCCGGCTCGCCAGCGACGAGGCGGACAGGTCGGGACGCAAGCTCGCGGATTGGCAGGTGCTCGGCAACACCCGGCACCTGATCGCCTCGAGCTGCGGCGTCCAAGTCGCGCCCACTTCCGATCTCGTCGATCCCCGCAGTTTCGATTACATCGCGGTGGTCGGCGGGCTTCTCAATACGTCCGCGCCGGTCGACGAGGGGACCATCGCCTATTTGAAGCGCGCCGCGAGCCTGAAGATTCCGCTGATCGGCGTCTGCACCGGCACATTCATTCTCGCCGAAGCGGGCCTGATGAAAGGCCACCAGACCTGTGTCAGCTGGCTGCATTACGACGCATTTCGCGAGCGGTTTCCCGATCTTCCGGTGCGCGCGCCGACCGTCTCTTCAATCTCGACCGCATGCGCGGCTCCTGCGCCGGCGGCAGCAGCGCCGCCGATATGGCCGCCACCATCGTGCGCCGCCACATCAGTTCCGACGCCGAACGCAATGCGCTCGAAGTTCTGCAGATCGAAAAGGCGCGCTCGGCGCTCGACATCCAACCGCGCCGTCCCCTGTCGATCGACAGCGACGATCCCCGCCTCAAGGCGGCGCTGATCATCATGGAGCGCAACATGGAGAATGCGCTGTCGATCCCCAAGCTCGCCGCCGCCGTCGGCGTCTCCCGCCGCCAGCTCGAAAGGCTGTTCCAGGACAAGGCGCAGAGTTCGCCGGCGCTGGTCTACAAGCGCATGCGGCTCGAAAAGGCCAAGCAGCTCCTGTTGCAGACCAAGGCGCCGCTGATCGATATCGCCACTCAGGTCGGTTACGACAACGCCTCGCATTTCGCGCGGCTGTTCCGCGAAGCCTTCGGCGAACGGCCCACCAAATTCCGCACCACCGCCAGAGATAAACCGTCGCTCGTCGTGTCGGAATCGCCGGCGAGCCTCAGCTGACCCTTTCGGGCTTATCCACAGCCCTTTCACGTTCCGGCCCGCGGCGTTTCTATCAATGCGCGCATGAACTCGAGTTCGCCGGAGCGTCCCGAGTACGGACATTTCCATGCGGTAAACGCCAGCCCTTTCATTTTAGCCAGTCTCTCTCGCCATAACCTCTTGTTATCATTATGCGTAGGCCGTCGTGGCGCAGGCGCGATCGTTCCGTTATGGCGTTGCCGTCACTCAAGGGAATGAAGAATGTCCAAGAAAATTCTGACGGTCGATGATTCCGTCACCATACTCAAAATGCTTTCTCTCACGCTCACCCAGGCAGGTTTCGAGGTCTCGCAGGCCGAAGACGGCGTCGCCGCGCTCGAGACGCTCAATGCCGATATCCCGGACCTCGTGGTCACCGACATCAACATGCCGCGGCTGGACGGCTTCGGCCTGATCGAGCGCATAAGGCGCGATCAGCGCTATCGGGGCATGCCCATTCTCGTCTTGACCACGGAGAGCGACGCGCAGAAGAAAGAGAAGGCGCGCAAGGCCGGGGCCACCGGCTGGATCGTCAAGCCGTTCGATCCCAGCAAGCTCGTCGACGCCATCGCCCGCGTCACCGCGTGAGCTTCGGCGCGCAGCGCGCCGTTCGTGCTTCATCGAGAATGTCCGCCGATCCGTGATCACGGGCTTGACAAGGCCCAAGTGATCGTCATTTAATCATGGCGTTCGTTTAGGCAAAGTCCTGACGATAACATGACTCTCGAAGTCGCTGGGCAATATCGCCCCCATAACGCCCCTCGGCCGAGGGACCCGCGTTATGGGGTTTTTCGTGTTTGGGGTTGTGATGCGCGAGCCGTTCAAGATTGGCGTTCTCTACTCGACCACCGGTCCCTATGGGGCGATGGGACGGGATGCGCGCGACGGCGCGGAATTCGCCTTCGACGACTATCGCAAGCGCGGCGGCGACGCCGCCGAGCTCGTCTTCTTCGATCCGCATGCCGATCTCGCCGCCTATCTCGACGGCGCGCGCAGCCTGATCCGTGATCACGGTTGCCGGCATATCGTCGGCACCATCACCTCGGCGGCGCGCAAAGAGGTCATTCCGCTGGCCGAGAAACATGACGGCCTGCTCTGGTATATGTGCCCCTATGAAGGCTTCGAGGCCAATGAGAACGTCATCTATATCGGCGGCTGCCCCAACCAGCATCTGATCCCGCTGTTCGAACATCTCGTGCCGCGCCACGGCGCCAATCCCTATCTGGTCGGCGCCAATTATGTCTGGGGCTGGGAGATGAACCGGCTGGCGCGAGAACTCGTCGCCAATGCCGGCGGCCGGGTGCTGGGCGAGCGCTATCTGCCGCTCGAAGAGACGGCGGTGGAGCGGATCATCGCCGACATCGCCGAGAAACGCCCGAGCTTCATCCTCAACAATCTCATCGGACCCTCGAGCTACCTTCCTCGCCGCCATGCGCGAACTCGGCGAAAAGGACCCGGCCTTCCTGCCGGAAAACTGCCCGGTCGCCAGCTGCGACCTGCAGGAATGCGAGCTCGAGGACATCGCCGCGGGCGCCGCGATCGGCCAGCTCTGCGCCGCCTCCTATTTCGACAGTCTGGACAGCGATGAAAACCGCGCCTTCAAAGCGCGGATGCGCGGCTGGCGTCCCCAGGAGCGGGTGGCCTCCAGCGTGTTTGCGAGCGCATATACCGCCACCAGCCTGTGCATCGCCGCGATCGAGGCGGCCCGAGCCGACGAACCCGCTCTGGTGCGCGCGGAACTGATGGCGAAAAGCTGGAAAACGCCGTTCGGCGACATGGTTTTCGATCCGGACACCAATCACGCTGCGCTGCCGTTCCATCTCGGCCGTATCAATGATCATAGTGGTTTCGATGTGATCGCCTCGCGTCCGGCGCTGGCGGCCGATCCCTATCTGACCGGCGCGAGCCGGAAGCCGGCTCCCAAATTGAGGGTGGTGTCATGATGACCAAGACGCCCAATTTCGCCGGCTGGCGCGCCATGATCCTGTCTCAGGAAGACGGCAATACCGACAAACTCACCCGCCAGCTCAAGCTGCTCGGCCTCGACGTGACGCGCCAATGGCGTCCGCTCGACGGCGCGGCGTTGCCCGATCTCGTGCTCGTCGACGCCGACCAGGGCTGGGACGAGCTTCTTCCCTGGCGAAGCGGCCGGCCGGCGCGTCCGGTCATCGCGCTTCTCGGCTCGGAAGCGCCCGGGCGCATCGCCTGGGCCATCGGCCAGGGGCAGGCGCGATCATCGCCAAGCCGGTTTCGGCGGCCGCCATCTATCCGGCCCTGGTTTTGTCCGTGTCGATTCACGAGGAGCGGCACGAGGCTGAGCGCAGAATAGCCTATCTCGAAGAACGCCTGAAGCTTCGTCCTGTCGTCTTCGCGGCGCTGGCGCGCCTCAAGGAGGAGCGCGGCTTCGACGACGACCGCGCCTATGCCGCGCTCAGGGACTGCGCCATGCGTCGCCGCATGCCCATCGAACAGATCGCCGCCTTCTTTCTCGGCGGCTCCGAACCCCTGCGCGAGGTGGGTTGATGCGCGTTCTCAAGGAAATCTTCCGCCAGCCGGCGGCGCTGTTCGGCCTCATCGTGGTGGTCGCCGTCGTGGTCCTCGCGCTCGCCGCACCCCTGATCGCGCCCTATGATCCCGACAACCAGATGTTCGACGGCCTGACGCTCGAAGGCGCGCCGATGCCGCCGGGCGGTCCGTTCCTGCTCGGCACCGATACGCTCGGCCGCGACTTGTTCTCCCGGCTGCTCTATGGCGCGCGGACCTCGCTGGTCATCGGCCTGGTCGCCAATGGCGTCGCCGTCTGCATCGGGCTTCTGGTCGGGGTCATAGCCGGCTATCTGCGCGGGCTCGCCGGCAATCTGCTCATGCGCTTCACCGATCTGATGATGGCCTTCCCGGCGCTGTTGCTCGCCATCGTGCTTGCCGCGCTTCTCAAACCCAGCCTGTGGATCGTCGCCATGGTCATTGCGCTGGTCAACTGGGTGCAGGTGGCGCGCATCGTCTATACCGAGACGCGCGGACTGGTGGAGCGGGATTTCATCATGGCGGAACGCGCGTTGGGCGCCGGCCATGGCCGGATTCTCTTCCTGCATATCCTGCCGCATCTCGCGCCCACGGCGATCGTCTGGGGAACGCTGGGCATCGCCACCACCGTTCTGCTCGAAGCGACCCTGTCCTTCCTCGGCATCGGCGTGCAGCCGCCGCAACCGTCCTGGGGCAATATCATCTTCGAAAGCCAGAGCTATTTCCAGGCCGCGCCCTGGCTGGTCTTCTTCCCCGGCGCAGTGATCCTGTTGACGGCGCTCGCCTTCAACCTCGTCGGCGACGCGCTGCGCGACATTCTCGATCCGACCCAACGGGGAGAGGCTGATGCTGAGCGTCTTCGCCAAGCGGCTGATCCAGTCCGCCGCCATCCTGTTCGGCGTCGCCGCCATCACCTTCGTGCTGCTCTATGCGCTGCCGGCAGATCCCGCTCGCATGATCGCCGGCCGCAGCGCCACCGCGCAGACGGTCGCCAATATCCGCCACGAGCTCGGCCTCGATCAGCCGCTGCTGTTGCAATTCGTCCATTACGTCACGGGCCTGATCCAGGGCGATCTCGGCCGCTCCTATGCGCAGAAGACCGAGGTGATTACGCTGATCATGGCCCGATTGCCCGCGACGCTGACGCTGATGGCCGCCGGCATCTTCGTCGAGGTGCTTTTCGGCACGGCGCTCGGCGCGCTGGCGGCGCTCAATCGCGGCGGGCTTATTGATCGTCTGGTGATGATGTCGGCTTTCGTCGGCGTCTCGGCGCCGCAATTCGTCGTGGCGCTGTTGCTGCTTTATGTATTTGCCGCCACGCTCGGCTGGTTTCCGATGAGCGGCTACGGCACATTTGCCCATGTCGTGCTGCCGGCCATGACGCTCGGCCTGCTCGGCGCTGGCTGGTATGCCCGCATGGTGCGGTCGGCAATGATCGACGTGCTCAATCAGGATTATATCCGCACCGCCCGCGCCAAGGGTCTCTCTGCGCGGCGCGTGGTGTTGCGCCATGCGCTGCCCAACGCCGTGCTGCCGATCATCGCCATGATCGGCATCGATATCGGCCAGTTCATGGGCGGCGTGGTGGTCGTGGAGGCGGTTTATGGCTGGCCGGGCATCGGCCAGCTCGCCTGGCAGGCGATCCAGCAGGTCGATATTCCCATCATTATGGGCGTCACCCTGACTTCGGCGCTCGCCATCATCATCGGCAATCTCATCGCCGACCTCATCGCGCCGGTCATCGATCCGCGCATCCGTTCACACTGAAGCTCAGGAAAAAGGGGAACACAAGACATGTTCAGAAACTGGCTACTCGGAACGACCGCCGCCGCCGTCATGGCGCTCTCGCCCTTCGTGGCGCAGGCGCAGGACACGCCGGCCCAAGGCGGCGACATCGTCGTCACCTATAAGGACGACATCACCACGCTCGATCCGGCCATCGGCTATGACTGGGTCAACTGGTCACTGATCAAGAGCCTCTATTCGCGGCTGATGGATTACGAGCCTGGCACCGCGAACCTCAAGCCGTCGCTGGCCGAAAGCTTCGAGGTCGCGCCGGATGGCCTGACCTACACGTTCAAGCTCCGCAAGGGCGTGAAATTCTCCAACGGCCGCGAAGTCGTGGCCGCTGACGTGAAATATTCGATCGAGCGCGCCGTCAATCCGAAGACGCAGGGTCCCGGCGCCGGCTTCTTCGGCGCGATCAAGGGCTTCGACGAGTTGACCGGCGGCAAGAGCGAGATGCTTTCGGGCATCGAGACGCCCGACGCCTCGACCGTCGTCTTCCATCTGTCGCGTCCCGACGCCACATTCCTGCATGTGCTGGCGATCAACTTCGCCTCGATCGTGCCGAAGGAAGCCGTCGAGGCCGCCGCCGGCGATTTCGGCAAGAAGCCTGTCGGCTCCGGTCCCTTTGTGCTGAAAGACTGGACGATCGGCCAAAAGCTCGAATTCGACCGCAATCCCGACTACTTCGTCAAGGACGTGCCGCATGTCGACAAGGTGACCGTCGAAGTCGGTCAGGAGCCGCTGGTGGCGCTTCTGCGTCTGCAGAAGGGTGAGGTCGACATCGCCGGCGACGGCATTCCGCCGGCCAAGTTCCTGGAAATCAAGAACTCGCCCGAAGGCAAGCAGATGATCGTCGACGGCGAGCAGCTGCACACCGGCTACATCACGCTCAACACCAAGGTGAAACCGTTCGACGACGTCAAGGTGCGCCAGGCGGTCAACATGGCCGTCAACAAGGAGCGCATCACCCGCATCCTCAACGGCCGCGCGACTCCCGCCAACCAGCCGCTGCCGCCGTTGATGCCGGGTTACGACAAGAGCTTCACCGGCTATGCCTATGACGTCGAAAAGGCCAAGACGCTGCTCGCCGAAGCCGGCTATCCCGACGGCTTCGAAACCGTGCTCTTCTCGACCAACACCGATCCGCAGCCGCGCATCGCCCAGGCGATCCAGCAGGATCTCGCCGCCATCGGTGTCAAGGCGGAAGTCCGTGCGCTGGCCCAGGGCAATGTCATCGCCGCCGGCGGCACGGAAGGCGAAGCGCCGATGATCTGGTCGGGCGGCATGGCCTGGATCGCCGACTTCCCGGATCCGTCCAACTTCTACGGTCCGATCCTCGGCTGCGCCGGCGCGGTCCAGGGCGGCTGGAACTGGTCGTGGTATTGCAACAAGGACCTCGACAAGCGCGCGGTGGACGCCGACTCGATGTCCGATCCGGCCAAGGTCGCCGAGCGTCAGCAGGCCTGGGGCAAGATCTTCACCGACATCATGGCCGACGCCCCCTGGGTGCCGGTCATCAACGAACGCCGCGTCGTCGCCAAGTCCATGCGCATGGGCGGCGCCGACAACATCTACATCGACCCCACCCGCGTCATCAATTACGACGCGATCTATGTGAAGCCCTGAGACGGGTCTTAGGCTGCCCCTCATCCGGCTGCCGCCCACCTTCTCCCCGTATATGCGGGGAGAAGGGAGATGGAGCGCCGTCCTTGCCGCATCCGCCTTCTCCTTGTTTTACGGGGAGAAGGTCCCGGCAGGGGGATGAGGGGCAGTCTTCCAAAAATCAATCCTCGGAGGACACCCCATGTGCGTCGCTTGCACCCACACCATCCACCGCGCCCAGCATAATTTCGGCTGGAACAAGGATTTCCCGCCGGCGCTGACCGCCAAGCCCGGCGAGACGATCCTGTTCGAATGCATGGATTCGTCCGGCGGCCAGATCGGCCGGGATGCCACCCTCGACACGCTCGCGACGCTCGATTTCGGCAAGATCAATCCGGTCTCCGGCCCCGTCTATGTTGAGGGCGCCGAGCCCGGCGACGCGCTGAAAGTCACCATCCGCAAATTTCATCCCTGCGGCTATGGCTGGACCGCCAACATTCCCGGCTTCGGCCTGCTCGCCGACCAGTTCAAGGATCCGGCGCTGCATGTCTGGTCCTATGACCAGAACACGATGGCGCCCTCGGCCTTCGGGCCCGGCGGTCGCGTGCCGCTCAAGCCGTTCACGGGCACGATCGGCGTCGCCCCGGCGGAGGCTGGCCTTCATTCGGTCGTGCCGCCCCGCCGGGTCGGCGGCAATATGGACATCCGCGATCTCACCGCCGGCGTGACGCTCTATCTGCCGGTCGAGGTCGAGGGCGCGCTGTTCTCGGTCGGCGACACCCATGCCGCACAGGGCGATGGCGAAGTCTGCGGCACCGCGATCGAAAGCCAGATGAATGTCGAACTGACGCTCGATCTCGTCAAGGGCGCCAATCTCAAGACGCCGCGCTTCACCACCACCGAACCCGTGACCCGCCATCTCGACGGCGCGGGCTATGAGGTGACGACCGGCATCGGCCCGGACCTGATGACCGGCGCACGCGAAGCGGTGATGCGGATGATCGATCTGCTGACCGCCGAGCACGGCTACAGCGCCGTCGACGCCTATATGCTCTGCTCCGTCTGCGGCGATCTGCGCATCAGCGAAATCGTCGACATGCCCAACTGGGTCGTGTCCTTCTACTTCCCGAGGATCGTGCTCGCGTGACGCCAATGACTTCGCCCGCCCCCGTTCTTTCCGTCCGCAATCTCACGGTCGACGCCCGCACGCCCGAAGGCCTGAAGCGCATTCTCGACGATGTCAGCTTCGACCTTCAGCCGGGCGAAACGCTGTGTCTGGCGGGCGAATCCGGGTCGGGCAAGTCGGTGACTTCTCTCGCCATCATGGGGCTATTGCCCAAGGCGTCGCTCAAAGTCGCCTCGGGCCAGATCCTGCTGTCGGGCCGCGATCTGCTCGGCCTCTCCCACCGCGCGCTCCGGCAAGTGCGCGGCGGCGAGGCGGCGATGATCTTCCAGGAGCCGATGACGTCGCTCAACCCGGTGATGACTATCGGCGCCCAGCTCGAAGAGGCGATCCGCGAGCATCAGAAAGACGCCGCCGAAAGCGCTTCCTCAATCGCCCGCTCCATGCTGGAAGCGGTGCATATGACCAAGCCCGCCGAGCGGCTCGCGCAATATCCGCATGAACTCTCGGGCGGCATGCGTCAGCGCGTGATGATCGCCATGGCGCTGTCCTGCCGCCCCAAACTGCTGATCGCCGACGAGCCGACCACGGCGCTCGACGTGACCGTGCAGGCGCAGATCCTCACGTTGATGCGCGAGCTCCGGCGCGAATTCAACACCTCGATCCTGATGATCACCCATGACATGGGCGTGGTGGCCGAAATGGCCGATCGCGTCGCCATCATGCAACGCGGCCGGATCGTCGAGCAGGGCGATGCGCTCGACATCTTCGACCGCCCGCGCGAAAACTATACGCAGGAATTGCTGGCCGCCGTGCCCCGTCTCGGCGCCCATGCCGGCACGGATGCGCCGCCGCGCGTCACCGACGTCGCTCTGCCGCCCAAAGCGGCTGCGCCCGTGCTCGAAGTCCGCGATCTCTCGATCACCTATGATGCAAAGGCGGGCTGGTTCGGCAAGGGCAAGGCCAATGCGCCGACGGTGGACAAGATCAGTTTCTCGATCGAGCCCGGTCAGACGCTCGGGCTGGTCGGCGAAAGCGGTTCGGGCAAATCCACGACCGGCAAGGCGGTGCTCGGCCTCATCCCCTTTACCGGCAGCGTGAAGCTGGCCGGCGAGGAGATCTCCGGCCTGTCGCCTGCGGCGCTCCGGCCGCTGCGCCGCGCCGCGCAGATGATCTTCCAGGACCCCTACGCCTCGCTCGATCCGCGCATGAGCGTCGGGGCCGCGATCGCCGAACCTCTTGTGATCCACGACATCGGCGACGCTAGCGAACGCCGCGACCGGGTCGCGGCGCTTTTGAAGCGCGTCGGCCTGACGCCGGACGCCGCCAGCCGCTATCCGCATGAATTTTCCGGCGGCCAGCGCCAGCGTATCTGCATCGCCCGCGCGCTCGCGCTCAAGCCGAAACTCATCGTCGCGGACGAAAGCGTCGCCGCGCTCGATGTCTCCGTCCGCGCCCGTGTGCTCGATCTCATGCTGGAGCTCCAGGAGCAGATGGGGCTCGCCTATCTGTTCATCTCACACGACATGGCGGTGATCGAAAAGATGTCGCACCACGTCGCGGTGATGCGCGGCGGCAAGATCGTCGAAATGGGCGCGCGCCGCGCGGTGTTCGAGAATCCGCGCGACGACTATACCCGCGGCCTTATGGCGGCCGTGCCGATCCCGGATCCGAAGCTGTATCGCAGCGCGCCGGCGGCAAAAGTCGGCTGATGCGCAGCGAGATCGGCGGGAGAGGGCTGCTGCCGGTCTCGTTCATGTCCGGGAGCCCTGGCCGAGCCGGTCAGGACAGCTTCCGACGGCGTGGCCGGATGATCCTCTTCTCGAAGGTCGCCATTCCGCAAGCCGCCGCGTCATAGAACCGGACGGCCGCCGTTTTTCGTCCGGCAATGGTGACCATGGCAGAGCTGGATGGGTCTCACGATATGATCCGGCCGCACGGGGTCGCCGGCTCGGGAAAGTTGGCATGGAGGAGCCCTGAAACGGCGCCGGTTCCCGGCAATCCGCTTCCTGCTCGGCCGGAAGGAAGGACCAGAGCTCATGCGCGCTTTCTATCCTCTCGTGGGGGGACTGCCCGACTATCGCGTCGTCGCACGCAGAGCCGCGTGCAGCAGGACAACCAAACGGGCAAGGCGGACACCGTCTTCAGGCGATCCACCCGTTGCGCCGCCAGGCGGCCGGGGTCTGGCCCGTGACGCGCCGAAAGACGCGGCAGAGATGCGATTGGTCGGCGAAGCCGCAATCGAGCGCAATTTCGCATAGGGGCGTGTCGGTGGTCAGCATCAACTGCTTGGCATGATCGATGCGCCGCCGGCAGATATAGTCGTGCGGAGATGTTCCGAAGCTGGCGCGAAAGGCGGCGGAGAAATAGCTGGTGCTCAGGCGCGTGATCTGGGCCAGGTCGTCGATATTGATGCGTCCTGTAAGCTCTTCGTCGATGTGCCGCCTGACTCGACTGACCTGCCAGGGAGCCAACCCGCCGCGCATCGAGCGCGCTGGGTTTGCGGGCAAGTCAGGGCTGGCGACGAGCGCGGACGCTTTCCGGATAAGGTCGATCGCGGTGTCGTCGTTCTGCTCCACGAGGGACATCACATGCGCGAGCAGGCGGGTGAGATGGTTGTGTTGCGAGGCCGGCGAAGCGGCGCCGCCCGGCGCGCGGTGAAGGCTGTCGTCGATCTGAAACTGAAGTGCTGACATAACGATCCCCATTCGCTTTGATGTATGGGACGATCTTCGTGCGAACAGCGCTTCAAGAAAATTGTACGGGAATTGATCGGCGTCAGACTGCAGTGCTAGCTTCGCATACCTGTGTATAGTTGCGGCGGCCTCGGCGCCGGTTTTAAACAGGCTAAATACTCATTAGCCGTGGAAGGCGAAGGATGTCCGTGAGCCCCCTCGTTCTGGTCGTCGATGACGAGCAGCTCGTCCGCAGTTCCGTCGATAGCCTGCTGCGCTCGGTCGGCTACCGGGTGAAGTGCTATGCCGCCCCGCTTGACCTCTGCCGCGATGTGCAAAGCCTGGAAGACGCCGATTGCCTGATCCTCGACGTTCGCCTTCCCTTCACCAGCGGCCTCGATTTCCAGCAGAAACTTTCGGAGATGGGCGTCGAAATCCCGATCGTCTTCGTAACCGGCCATGGCGACATCCCGATGTCGGTCAGGGCGATGAAGGCCGGGGCCGCAGACTTCCTGCCGAAACCCTTCAGGGATCAGGACATGCTCGACGCCGTCGCCGCCGCCTGCCTGACTCGGGCTGCGGCCAAGGGCGAGGCCAAGCTCGAGGCGGAACTGAAGGAGCGATTTTTCTCGCTCACCCCGCGGGAGCGCCAGATCATGGAAATGGCGACAAGCGGCCTGATGAACAAGCAGATTGCCGGTGAGCTCGATCTGAGCGAGATCACCGTCAAGATCCATCGCGGCAAGATCATGCGCAAGATGATGGCCAAAACCTTCGCCGATCTGGTGAAAATGTCGGAGGCCATCGCGCGAAACCAGAGTGCGCCCGCAGGGCGATAAACTCAGGTATAATCGATAAAGTTATAAAACCGTTATATCAAGGCATGCGAGGTAAACCCGGTTTCGGCCGGAGATTGGCAGATCAAGGTGCATGCTTCCAGGCTGATTTCAGTGATCGACGACGAGGTCGAAGTGCTTCGCGCAACAAGCAGCCTCCTGCGATCCTGCGGCTTCGACGTCGCGACCTTCTCTTCCGCCGAGGATTTCCTCCATTCGACGAGCAATGGTCGCTCAGCCTGTCTGATTTCGGATGTGCAAATGCCGGGAATGACCGGCGTCGAGCTTTTCGTAGCCTTGCGCGAACGCCATGACCCCGTGCCGGTCATCTTCATTACGGCCTTTGCCGAAGGCCCCGTCCGTCAGCAGATCGAGGCGCCCGTCTGCGTGCTTCAAAAACCTTATCAGGCGGAAGCTCTGATCGCCTGCATCGAAAAAGCGATCAGCATTCAATCCGAGACCTGAGGACGTGCGGGCGCGTCCCGACGCGGTTGCGCCATCCGTCGCGACGGAAAGCCCCGCTACGGAGCACCCGGGGCGCAGACAAGCAAAGGCCGCCGCGGGTGAGGCGGCGGCCCGTTTGAAGGATCGATCTCAGCTCTTGACGAAGGCCAGAAGGTCCGGATTGATGACGTCGGCATTGACGGTCAGCATGCCGTGCGAGAAGCCCTTATAGACCTTGAGCGTGCCGTTCTTGAGCAACTTGACCGAGATCTCGGCGGAAGCTGCGATCGGAACGATCTGGTCGTCGTCGCCATGCATCACCAGCGTCGGCACGGAGATGTTCTTGAGGTCTTCTGTCTGGTCGGTTTCCGAGAAGGCCTTGATGCCGTCGTAATGGGCCTTGGCGCCGCCCATCATGCCCTGGCGCCACCAATTCTGGATCACGCCTTCATGCACGGTCGCGCCGTCGCGATTGAAGCCGTAGAACGGGCCTGCCGGCACGTCGCGGAAGAACTGCGCCCGGTTGGCGGCAAGGGCGGCGCGGAAACCGTCGAATACTTCGATCGGCAAGCCGCCCGGATAGGCTTCGGTCTTCACCATGATCGGCGGGATGGCGGCGACCAGGACGGCTTTCGCGACACGGCCCTGAGGTTCGCCGAAGTTGGCGACATAGCGGGCCACTTCGCCGCCGCCGGTGGAATGGCCGATGTGAACAGCGTTGCGCAGGTCGAGCTTTTCGAAAACGGCCGAGGCGTCGGCGGCGTAGTGGTCGAGATCGTGACCCTCGCTCACCTGCTGCGACCGGCCATGGCCACGGCGGTCATGGGCGACGACGCGGTAGCCGTTCAGAAGGAAGAACAGCATCTGCGCATCCCAGTCGTCGGACGAAAGAGGCCAGCCGTGATGGAAGACGATCGGCTGCGCATCCTTCGGACCCCAGTCCTTGTAGAAGATGTCGACGCCGTCCTTGGTGGTGACGAAGTTCTCGGTCATTGATATCGTTCCTTCCTGTTGAAGTGCGTTGAGGGTTTCCGAGGCAAAGACCGGGAGCGTCGTTGCCAGCGAAAGGGTGGCGCCCGCGAGCAGTGCCTGCCGCCGAGACATGAGGAATTCGTATTTCTGATCCATCGCTTGGTTCCTGCTGATTGGATGATCCGAGACTAAGGCTTGGCCGCCGCGCGCTCTTGTCGCCTCGGCCGGTTTTTTGGATGTTTGGCCGCTCGCCGTCGGGCGGCGAGAAGAAAGGCTGCGACCTGCCGAGATGCTCGGAGAAGGGATCGCTCGGGCCTTTGCGCGCCTGGCCCTGAGGCATCGCCCATCGCCGTCATCGTCTTCTTCCTACACAGCCCAGCACGAGCAGCCGAGCGCGCCGAAGAATCCCTTGAGGTCGCCGATGGGAAGGCTGGAGGTCCAGGCGCCCGCATGATCGTGGCCATGCACGCCGCAGTCCTTGGCGCAGCCGCAGGACGAGATCGCGTGGCGTCGCAGGGAGTTTCGTCCCGCCCCTTGCGGTTCACCCCAGGCGGCATAGCCGCCGAAAGCTCTCACGGGCGACCAGTCGGGCATGGCGGGAGGAATTGGCGGCGCGTCGATCCCGCTGAAGTCCCCGGCGCCATAGACGACCTTGCCGCCGACGATGGTGAGGTCGGAGGTCAGGAAGGAAATCTCGTCCTCGGAGCAGGAGAAATAGTCCTTGCTCGGTACGATCAGGTCGGCGAACTGTCCAGCCTCGATCCGACCCTTGCGCCCTTCTTCATTGCTGAACCACTGGACCTTTTCGGTCCACATGCGCAGCGCCGTCTCCCGGTCCAGGCAGTTCTGCCGCGGATAGAGGTTCATGCCGCCCACGGTCTTGCCTGTGATCATCCATGCGAGCGAGACCCAGGGGTTGTAGGAGGCGACGCGGGTCGCATCGGTGCCTGCAGACACATGCACGCCGCGATCCAGCATCTTGGCGATCGGCGGCGTTGCTTCGGCGGCGCCATGGCCGTATTGCTCGACGAAGTATTCGCCCTGATAGGCCATGCGGTGCTGCACGGCGATCCCGCCGCCGAGAGCCGCAACCCGATCAATCGAGCGATCGGAAATTGTTTCCGCATGGTCGAAGAACCAGTTGATGCCGTCGAGAGGCGTGTCGCGGTCGACCTTTTCGAAGACGTCGAGCGCCCGCGAGATGGTCTCGTCATAGGTCGCATGCATGCGCCACGGCCAGCGGTTCTGCGCAAGCACGCGCACCACCTCTTCGAGATCGTCTTCCATCTCCGGCGGCATGTCCGGGCGCGGCTGGCGGAAGTCTTCGAAATCGGCGGCGGAGAAGACCAGCATCTCGCCGGCCCCGTTGTGGCGGAAGTAGTCGTTGCCCTGCTTGTAGGTGACCGACGAGGTCCAACGGAGAAAGTCTTCCTTCTCCTCCTTGGGCTTTTGCGTGAACAGATTGTAGGCGAGCCTGACAGTCAGCAGACCCTCGTCCGCCAGCTTCTGGATGACGGCGTAGTCGTCCGGATAGTTCTGGAACCCGCCGCCGGCGTCGATGACGGCGGTAACCCCGAGACGGTTGAGCTCACGCATGAAGTGGCGCGTCGAATTCACCTGATAGTCGAAGGGAAGCTTCGGCCCCTTGGCCAGCGTGGCGTAGAGAAGGCCGGCATTGGGTTTGGCGAGCAGCAGCCCGGTCGGATTGCCGGCGGCGTCTCGCGTGATCTCGCCGCCCGGGGGATCTTTCGTCTCCTTGGTGTAGCCGACGGCGCGCAAGGCGGCGGCGTTGAGGAGGGCGCGGTCGTAGAGATGCAGCAGGAAGACGGGCGTGTCGGGCGCGATCGCATTGATTTCGTCGATTGTCGGCAAGCGCTTCTCGACGAACTGATGCTCGGTGAAACCGCCGATCACCCGCACCCATTGGGGAGCCGGCGTCACCGCCACCTGGCGCCGCAGCATGTCCATCGCATCGGCAAGCGAGCGAATCCCGTCCCAGCGCAGTTCCATGTTGAAGTTGAGCCCGCCGCGAACGACATGGGTGTGATTGTCGTTGAGTCCAGGCAAAACGCGTTTGCCGCGCAAATCGACGGTCTTCGTCTGCGGCCCGGCATGTCTCATGATCTCGGCGTCGGCGCCAACGGCGAGAAACTTGCCGTCCTTGATCGCAATCGCCGTTGCCGACGGGTTGGAGCGGTCGAGCGTGGTCACGAGTCCGTGGTAGAGGATGAGGTCGGCATCCATCACAATATTCCTTTCGACATGGGAGGGCATCGGGGCTCGAGCTGAAAGCTCAGCCCGCCCGGTCCTGCGGCCTGCGGGTCTCGCCGAGGTCCGTCGTGGTCCGTGCTTCGGGTTGCTTCGGGAGCAATGAGGTGATCGGTTGCCGGACGAGAGCGCCTCTGGCGAGCGGCACGATCTGTTCGCCGATCAGGATGCCGAGAAGGCCGACCAGCGCGATGACCGGCGGGGCAGGGGAGCGCACGTTGAGCACGCCGTAGATCACGCCGACGAGCAGGCCTGCTGCGAGTGAGATGAGGTAGAGTTTCATCACCGTTTCCTTTCGGCGTAAGATCGACTGCATGTCGTGGAGTTGTCGGCGCATGGTCCACCTACGCCTGGCGCGGGAGGGGAGCCGCGCCAGGCGTGGTTGGTCGTTCCGGTTGGGAGGCGGGACGCGGAACGACAGGCGGTGACCGCGTCAGTGACCTTCGGCCGCGTTGAACATCGTCTTGGCGTAGGTCACGCCGAGGCCGTAGGCGCCGCCGAGTTTCTTCGCGATGCCGGTCGTCGCCTCATAGGTCTCCGCGCGCGCCCAGTCGCGCTGCAATTCGAGCAGATACTGGAGCGAGGTCATCGGCTGGGCGCCGGCCTGCACCATGCGATCCATGGCGCGGTCATGCGCTTCCGCGCTCACGTCGCCGCAGGCGTCGGCGATGACATAGACGTCGAAACCCTGGTCGAGCGCCGAAAGGGCGGGGCCGACGATGCACACGCTCGTCCAGAGGCCACAAAGCACGATCCGCTTCTTGGCGATGCGGTTGACATCGGCGATGACGGCCGCGTCTTCCCAGGTGTTCATAGACGTGCGGTCCAGCATCGGCCGACCGGGGAAAGCGCTCGTGATCTCGTCGAACATCGGGCCGGAGAAGCTCTTTTCGGCGACCGTGGTCAGGATGGTCGAGACGTCGAAGGTCTTGGCGGCATTGGCGACGAGCGCGGCATTGGTGCGCAGGTTGACGGCATCGATGCTCTTCGTGGCAAAGGCCATCTGGGACTGAAAGTCGATCATGATCAGCGTGTGATCGGCTGCGGTCAGGAGGCGGGCGCCGGGAGCGGCTTTGGCTTCAATGGTCATTTTTCGTGTCCTCGGTGCTTGAGAGAAGCTTTGACGAGGAGAGAATGCCAGCGGAAGCCGAGCGTCTCTTGTCGGTTACTCGGCCGTTTTGGACGTTTCGTCGATCTTGGCGAGCGACCGGAGCCGCGAGGGTCGCTCGTTCGTTGAGAGCGATGTCGCGACGACGCCTCCGGGCCCTTCCGCGAGATCATGGCGGAGAACCAGATCTGACAAAAACTAACTGTTTCTGTTCGAAGTGCTGGCTGTTATTTGGGATGGTCGATAGACAGAATACGGGATCCAACTGCTCCTCTGACAAGAGGAGTTTTGATATTCGGAGATCGAGGTGCCATCAACTGCGGCAGTGCAAGCGCTTGACGAAACCTGGCTGCAAGCCTGCAGCCGTGTAACCGTCTGGCAGTCCTTGTCGGTCAATTTGTATCGCCTCTCCCAAGGTTCCTCCGCTTGGGATGCGCTCAGCCTGCCTTACGCCAGAGACGGAGCGCGGTCGTCGCAGGCCGATGGCCCCCTGCGTCGCTACGCCAATTCGGATGCGTGGCTCGACGCACCGGTGGCCATACTGGAGGAGGCCGAGCATCGCCTGCTGGTGTTCGACAGCGCGAGCATCGGTCTCGAGCTTCAGTCGCCTTCGCGCGCGCCCCTGGCCGAGTTTTTACCCTTGGCGCTTTCGATGGTCCGAACGCTCGCGGCTGCGCATGCCGACGGCGCGGCGCTGGGGTCGCTGCATCCCATCGACTTTGCCATCGATGGCCATGGCGACCTTCGGTTGAGGGCGGCGTCGACGACTGCGTCCGGGCAGCCGCTCGGCGTCATCAATGACATCATCTATCGCGCACCCGAGCAATTGAGGCCCGTAGCCCCGCAATACGACAGTCGCAGCGACCTTTATGCGCTCGGCATGATCCTGTTCAGGCATCTGACCGGGATCTTTCCGCTGGCGGCCAACTCCCCGGTGGAATGGCGCCATGCCCATCTTGCGCTTGCGCCGATGGACGCCAGCGGCATGTTCCCGGACCTGCCGCCGGTGATCGGGCAGATCCTCAAGCGTCTGCTCGCCAAGGAGCCGACCGCTCGATACCAGACGGCCCTCGCGCTGGAGGTCGATCTTTCGCGCTGCGAACAGGAATGGCGCGAAAACCGAGCCATCGGCGATTTCGAGATCGGTCGCGTCGACACACCCTTCGCGCAGCTCGGAACCTCGACGCTTTTCGGCCGTGGCGAGGAGGAAGAGATCCTCGCCAACGTGCTCGAGCGTTTTCTGGATCACGGCAAGCCGTCGATGATCTCGGTGCACGGCCAGCCCGGCGTCGGCAAGTCCAGCCTCATCCAGAGCCTCGGAAAAGGGGCCGCCGAACAGGCGCTGTTCCTTCAAGGCAAAAGCGACCAGCATCAGTCGGAATTGCCCTATGCCCCGATCGTGCAGGCGATCAGCGGCTTCATCGACGCGGCGATGCGCGCCGACCATTCGACGCTGGCGTCGCTCCGCAAGGCTCTTGCTCGCGAGTTGCAGGGCAACGCCGCGCTGCTCGTTGACCTCCTGCCTTCCATGGAAATTCTCACCGGTCCGCAGTCGATGCGAACGGAGCCAACCGGTCCACTGGTCCAGCTTCGCCTGCAGCGGGCGTTGCGCACGGTTCTGTCGGTCGCTGCAGCGACCATCAGGCCACTCGTCCTGTTTCTCGATGACATACAATGGGCCGATGAAGCCACCCGCTCGTTCCTTTCGGCGCTCATAAGCGAGCCGGTCACGGGGCTGCTCCTGGTCGTTGCCCGGCGCGACCAGTCCGGAGAGGCGCAAGCCTTGTCGGAACGGCTCCTGGCGGATGCTCGCATGTCCATGGCCGAACTGGCCGAGCTCTATTTGCGCCCGCTCTCCCTTCAATCCACCCGCCAGATGCTCGAAACGATCTTCTCGGACGCCCCGGACGGTCTCGCGGATCTCGCCGAAACCTTGCACCAGAAGACAGGGGGAAATCCATTCTACCTGCGAAGGCTGCTGCAGGCTCTGGTGCAGGACGGCGTCGTCTATTTCTCCTCTGGTCGGAGGGCATGGCGTTGCCGGGTCGAAGACGTGGCGCGCTATCCCGCAAGCGAGAACATCATCTCCTTCGTCACCGACCGTCTCGAAAAGGAGGGGGCCGAAGCGCTTCGGCTGTTGCAGACGATGGCCTGCATCGGCCCCGAAGCGGAAAAGACCGTTCTCGCCAGCGCCCTCGGCCTGTCTGCCGAAAGCCTGGCCCAGCTCGCCGCACCTTTGGCGCGTTCCGGATTCGTCGTCCCGTCGCCGGCGAAACTGAGTTTCGCCCATGATCGCATCCAGGAGGCGGCCTATTCGCTGCTCGATGCGGAAGAACGGCGCGCGCGCCATCTGCATCTGGTCGATGTGATGATGTCGCTGTCGGACGGCCCGACGAACGCCTCGGCCTTTGCCATGGCCAATCAGATCGAGCAATGTAGAGACGAACATCTGCCGATCGAAAAGCGTAAGCTGTTCATCGGGGCGCTTCTGGCTGCGCTTGGCCACGCAAGGCGGTCGGCAGCCTTTGGTCAGGCGGTCCGCTACGGCGAGACCGCCGTCAGCCTGATCCAGGAAGATCTCTGGGAAGACGACTACGCGCTGGCGTTCCGGGCGCATATTCTGTTGTGCGAGGCGTTGCTGGGCGCGGCCTCGCTTGAAGCAGCCGAAACCCGGCTCAAGGAACTCCTTCCATATGCGAGATCCGCTCTGGACAGGAGCGACGTCTTCCGTCTCCGCGCAAACCTGCTCACGCTGAAATCCGACTACGAAGGCTCGATCGACGAGGCGTTGCTGGGTCTCGACGAGCTCGGCGTCAAACTCGCGCGCGGCTCTAGCGACGACGAGCAGGACGAGGCCTACCGAGCCATCCGGCAGCGGTTGGACGGGCGACGGATTTCCGATCTCGAACATGTGCCCGTCATGGAAGATCGGCGTATTCGAGCCGCCATGTCGCTGCTCGCGCCGCTCATCTCGTCGGTCTTCACGACGGACGGCCTGCGCTTTCTGCACCTCGCCAAGATGGTGGAGCTCACTCTCGATCATGGGGCAAGTCCCGAATCCACGCACGGCCTCGCCTGGTTCGGCGCGATCATCTCCGACAAATACGACGCCTATGCCGATGGTCTCGACTTCTGCCTCGCGGCCCGTGCGCTCGTCGACAAACACGGCTTCGAGGAGCATCGGACCTCGGTCCTGCTGGCGGTGGATCAGGTCGCGCCCTGGACCCGGTCTCTGCCTTACGCCCTCGAACGCGTCCGCGAAGCCCTCGATGCGGCCCATGCGGCCGGCGATGTCGGCTGGATGTGCTATGCGCGCAACCACCTCGTTTCCGATCTCATCGCCATGGGAGACGAAATTCCCAACATCCGGCGCGAGGCGGAAGAGTCGATCGCTGTCACCCGGCGCTTCGGTTACACGGACATCGAGCATATCCTGGCGGCTCAACTCCGCCTGGTCGTCGACCTGGCCGAGGGGGCGCCTGCGGCGAGCCTCGCACAGACCGCGCCCGTTGTGTCGCCGACGACGGCGTTCTGGGTTTCGTTCTATGACGGGACCTCGCTCTACTATAACGGCGCCACGCAGCGGCGGTCGAGAAACTCCTCGCAGCCGACGCCCTCGGCATCTTCCTGCTGGCCCATGTCGACACCGGCTTCTGCAAATTCTATCTCGGCCTGGCCCTGGCCGCCCTGGAGCGAGGCGGGGAGACGCAGAGCCGGGAGGACGCGAGGCTTGGTGAGGTCCGCGCCCGCCTCGCGCTTTGGGCGGACCTGAACCCGTTGAATTTCGCCGACAAGCTGCTGCTCCTCGATGCCGAGATTGCCCGCAGGAACCGGAATTTCGCCGAGGCTCTTGTCCTCTATGAAAAAGCCGCCGCCGCGGCCAGGTCCTCCCGCTTCGAGCACGAGCATGCGCTGGCGCTCGAGCGCGCCGGAGCCTGCTGCCTGGAGATGGGCAATCGGATCGGCGCCAACGCCTATCTGTCACTTGCCTCGGCAGCGTATGAGCGCTGGGGCGCCGCTTACAAGGCGAGACGCATCGTGACGTCAACGACGCCGGATGCGACCCGGCGCGCGTCTTCCGGGGCCGCCCTGGCCTCCGCCGGCGGCGACCTCGACACCGTCCTCGGAACCTCGCTCGCGTTGTCGGAGGAGATTGTCCTCGATCGGGTGATCGAGACCCTGATGACCCGAATGCTGGTCCACGCAGGCGCCAATCGCGGGCTGCTGCTGAAGATCGGCGATGGCGGGCTGGAGGCGGAGGCGTCCGCCTGGACCGAGGGCGACTGCGTCCGCGTCAGCGTCGCCGATCCGGATCGCTATGGCCTGCGTCCACCTTATTCCGTGATCGACCGGGCGCTCCAGACCCGAACCCCTTCGTCATATCCGGGTCCGATTTCGGCGCCTGGACCGTCGACACAGAATCCGCCGCGGGCCGCTCTATCCTCTGCGTGCCGCTTTTGCGCCGCGGGGAACTGACCGGATTGCTCTGCCTTCAGAACGACTATCTCGAGGGCGTTTTCGCCGCTGACACCGTGGCGTTCCTCAAGCTCCTGGCTTCACAGGCGGCGATCTCGCTCGAAAACGCCAGGCTCTACACAAAGCTTCTGCAGGAAAACGAACTGCGCTCCCGGAGCGAGCAGGCGCTCGCAGGCGCCAGAGCCGAACTCGAAAAGAATGCGCGTCTGACCCTGCTGGGCGGTATCGCCGCCTCCGTCACGCATGAACTCGGTCAGCCCTTGTCTGCCATTGCGTCGAACGCGGGCGCCGGCCTGCGCTGGCTCGGCCGCCCCGTGCCCGACATCGCCGAGACCTTGATCGTCTTGAACGAAATCGAGGCCAGCGTTTCGCGCGCCCATGACATCATCCGCGCCCTGCGCGCTCTTTCCAAACAGGCCCCGAAAGTCGAACAGCCCGTCGACGTCGACGAAGTCATCCAGGAAGTGCTGCGTATTGCGCGCTCCGAGGTTTCGAGCCACGGCGCCGACGTTCGCCTTCACCTCGCAGCAGCAGGCGCGGTCGTTTGGGGCGACGCCACTCAGTTGAAGCAGGTGGTCTTGAATCTCCTCTACAACGGCATGGAGGCGATGAACGATCTTCCCGAACAAGAACGCAGGATCGAGATTGTCTCCAGGCGCGGCTCAACCGAGATCTCGGTGACTGTGCGGGACTTCGGCAAAGGGATCGCGCCGGAGATCGCATCACGGATCTTCGAACCGATGTTCACGACGAAAACCTCGGGCATGGGAATGGGCCTTGCGATCTGCAAGTCGATTGTTGAGGCCCATCACGGCGTCCTGACCGCCGTCGCCGAGCCCGTGGGAACCAGTTTCAGCTTCGTCATTCCATTAAACTCGCGCCTGGATGCGTAGACGCGCATCGGATGGGGAACGTATCCCGCCATTCCTGGTGGGCCGGCCGCGGAGGAGATGTCTGCTCCTATCGCCGGTTGCGTTCGGCAAATCTGACCCCACGCGCCTTCCCATCATTTGAACAAGGAAGGGTAGAAGAAAGCCGGCTGCCGGGCTCGCAGTGAGTGAAAGCGGCCGGAACGCGGGCGAGCAAATAGAAGATGTTTCGCGCGACGGACGAGAATCTCGACCTCGTGGCGCACAGCCATGACGAACAAACCTCGTATCGATCCTCGAGGTTCCACCTCGCCAGATTTCGGCTGAGCATCGCCTGGGGGCGCCAGTTCAGGGCGTCAGGTCGCAAATGACGCCAAAACGGGATCTGACACGACTGGAAAATCGAGGAATTACATGGCTTTTGATACAATTGGCTGGGGAACCTGGATTCGAACCAGGACTAACGGAGTCAGAGTCCGTGCCGCGGAATTGATTATTAGACACTATTTTCCCAAATCACCCATTTAAGGATTAAATAAAATCAATGGGTTGCGAGTGATTTGCCAAACGAAGCGCAGGGCTCGCAATCCAAAATTGGATACGCAGCTAGGTATAGGCCTTAAATTTAATTCACGAACTAGAGAAGCATTTTCAAGCCAATCGACGTCGCCATTGTCTAGCCTGGCTGGCCAGGTTCACGGATACAAGTCAAAAAAACGCATCACGTCGTCACCGTGACAGCCATTCAGAGGCTCCTTGTCTATATAGGCGAGGAGAGACGGCGGTGTGGTTGCGGAAGAAGCGGCTGAAGTGAGCGGGATCTGAAAAGCCGAGACTGCTTGCGGTGGCGCTCAGCGAATCCTGCGAGACCACCGTCAGGCGAATGGCCTGTTCGAGACGCACGACGTTCTGGAACAGGCCGGGCGACATTCCCGTGCAGGCCTTGAATTGGCGGAAGAAGTTTGCGCGGCTCATGCCGATTTCAGACACAATCGCGTCGATCTTGTCGAAATCGCCGTTGTTCTGCTGGAAGAGCTTGACCGCCTTGCGGATCCGCCAGTCGAACAGTTGAGGCCGCCCAAACCTGCTCGCGGACTCGCCGGCGCTATGGGACCTGCGAATGGTCGAGAGAACGAGTTGGGCGAGCAGGACCTCCATCTCACTGCGAGACGGGGCGCCGCCATTCAGGCAATCGACCGCGGCCATAAGGAGATGGTAAGTCTCCCGCGAAACATGGCCCGAGCTTGCCTTGAAGAAGTCGAGCGGATTGAAGTCCGCGCAGCCAATGTTCAGCGCCGCAAGCCAGTCGGATTCGATGTAGAGTGCCAGAATCTGCGTTGGAGGCTGGCCGGGCCGGAACACGAATTCATGCGGCCGCCAGGCGTCGACCAGAACCACCGACTCGTCGGTGAGCGGCGCAGGCGCGTCGTCGACAAAGAAGTGCGAGTTGGCGCCGCCGACCTTGAACAGCATGTGGCAGTGAGGATGTGCATGACGCACGAGGCAATGACCGAGTTCGACAAGCGCCACTCGACCAAAACTTCCCAACACGACACGCACGGCAGAGGTCATGAGCGCACTATACAGAAGTCGACGGTTTGAAAAAGAGCAGAACCCGCCGGCGCAATCAAGTCGTGAATTGACTTGTCGCAGGGCTGAAGCGATACGATATCGACCGGAGCCAGAGAAGCGGGAGAAGCCAGTTGGAGGAAGACGAGTCCACGCGACTGAAGCTTGTCCCCGCCGTGGAGCGCGCTTCGATCATTCTCGATCTCGTGGCTTCCTCCAAACGTTACCCGACGATTTCCGATCTGGCGCGGGAAACAGCGTTGCCGAAGAGCACAGTCCACGGTCTTTGCACGACGCTGACACATCTCGGTCTTCTCATCCGCCGTCCTGACCAGACCTTCGTTCTCGGTCCTCACCTGCTGAAATGGTCGAACGCGTTCGAGCGGCAAACGGATGTCGCGGCGGAGTTCGCGGCGCTTTGGGACCAGTCGGATAGCTTCCAGGACGCTGTGGTGTCGCTCTGCATTCTTGACGAGATGGACGTCGTGTTCATCGCGGCGCGACAGAGAGGCCCCCTCGAGCGCTTCATGGTCCGGCCGGGCATGCGGCTGCCTGCCGCCTTCTGCGCCGCCGGCAAGGCGATCATCGCGCGCTGGAGCGACCACGACATCATGCGGGCGTTCAAGTCGTTTCCGCAATCCTTGACCGAACGCTCGGTCGGCGATGTCGAGGGGTTGCTGGATGAAGTGAAGGCTGTTCGCGCGAGTGGCGTCGCCATTGAGATCGGTCAGTGTCAGCGAGGCGTGACCAATTTCGGGGCGGCGGTGGTGAATTCGCTCAATCGAACTGTCGCTGCCGTGCTCATCAGCATGGATTCGGAGGAACTCGGCCCTGCAGCAATCGAACGCGGCTGCGCCGACGCCCGCGACCTCGCCAAGCGGCTGTCGCTGCGGCTGGGCGCTGAAGCCGTCGATTGAAGCGGCAGCGGCTTGAGCGTTCGGGTTCGACTGCATCCGGGTCCGCATCAACTCACCGCGCGGGTCTGCCTTCGCCCGCTTGTGCCTTTGGCGTCGACATCCTGCAAATGCCCGCAAATAAGGTCGAGAACGATGTCGGTGCTGTCATGCTGTGGGAAGTGACCGTCGTTGCGCAGGATGACCCATTTCATCGGGCCGCGCACGCGGGTCGACAATGCCGACATCTGGTGCTGGGTGCCTTCATCTCGCAATCCCTGCACCAGAAGCATCGGCGCGTCGATGCGCGCCAGTCCGCCAAGCACATGGTCCGGATTTGCCGCCAGGGCATCATGCATGGCAACCCAGCAGCGCGAGGCAACCCCGACATCGCCATGATCGGCTCCCAGCCGCTTGACGTCGTCTAGGTGATCGTTGTTCGTGACCAGCTCGCGAAGCTGATCTATCGACAGTCGATCAGCATGAACTTGCGGCGAAATCCCAACGATCCTTCCCACTTTCAGCGGGTTGGCGCAGGCAAACAGCATGGCCACGGCTGCGCCGTCGCTATGCGCCACGAGGTCGACCGTGACGATCCCAAGGGCGCTCAGGATGGCAGGCAGCGCCTGAAGCGCCTCAAACGTCAGGAGCGAAGACGCCTCCACATTGGGATTGAGGGGGCTCATGCCACGACCCGGCCGCGAATAGGCGACGATGCGGCGCCCGGGAAAACGCGCTTCCATACCCTCGGCGATTTCCTCAAACGATTCCAGGCTGCCAAGTCCATGCGTGATCAGGATCACGGCGTGGCCATCAGGCTTGCCGATGTCCAGAAGGTCGATGTCGCCAGCGTCCGTCTTGTCGATCCGGCGCCGCCAGAGCTGTGATCTTGTTGGTCGATGAGCGCTGCCGCTCACGTCTTGTCTGAAACAAAGCATGGATCCCCTCCCAAGGTTGGGCCTGCGTTGTCCCTCCTCATGCGGACTTACCCAAACCCTTGGAGATGATGGCACTATCAGCGGGGTGTGATAAGCCCTCGGGCGGCCCTCGACTTGCCCCAGAATCTCATTTTTGCATCTGGGAGGCGGCGTGGTCCTCCCTCGTCTCGTCGGCGATCGACAAATCCGCCCCCATGCGATGCGAGAGCTTTGCGGCCATGCGCAAGACATTGTCGATGACGGCGCGGCGATTGCTCATGGCGTTCGCATCAATCGACAGGCTGACGGCGACGCCCGCGATCGGTCGGTTGCCGCCGTCAAGCACGGCTGCCCCATAGCAGACCATGCCTTCGGCGACCTGCTCCGCGTCGCAACTATAGCCTTCACGCCTGATGTCGCGCATTTCACCAAGCAGTTCCTCGAGGCTGCGAACGCTGCGGGCCGTTCGCGGCTCTGGTAGGCCATGAGCAAACAGGCGACGGATTTCATAATCGCTCATATGGCTCAGAAAGGCTTTGCCGGTGGCAGTGAAGGCGGCCGGCAAGCGCATGCCCACCCTGAATTCGAGAGAGGAGCGGGCACGCTCATTGTTGCGCGCGGCGATATAGACCACTTCTGCGCCGTCCTGGACGGTGAGGGTGATGGTGGCCCCCGGCAAACCAGTTTCCTGATCCCATATCGCTGCAAACTCGGTTGCGACGTCGGATTGGAGTGTGAAGGCGTTCGACCAGCGCATGACATGCGGACCCAGTTGGAAGGTTTGGTCGCTGCGCCGAATCAGGAGCTCCAGATTGACCAGTGTCTGGCACAGCGAGTGCACGCTGGAGCGGGCGATCTTCAATTCACGAGACAGGTCGGAAAGACTGAGAAAGGTTTTCGATCGCGCCACGATATCCAGAATACGCGCGCCGCGCTCCAGCGCCGGCGACTGCGGCGGCTTGTTGGTCTGTGAAGCCATGAAGCGATCCGTGATTTCGATGAGCATCATTTTCTTCTTGACATTCGTATAGCCCGCCGACTAGCGTCCAGTCCAGTGAAAATTGTTCAGCTAATTGAACTAACATCGAAATGCTGTATGCGGTGGTTGTTCTGACCGCGTGGGGTGTAAGTGGAGGTTTCAGGCATGGTCATGAATGTGCGAGACTGGGCAGTCCGTTTTGGAGACGCCTCGGATCGGGACCCGACGATCGGGGCCATGGCGCGTTATTTTACCTGCCGCTACCTTTGGGACATGGGCGCGGCCAAGGTGATCGTGGATGTCCGCGATGGCCGCGTCCATAGCATCAACACCGACCCTCAGCCGCTCGACGCTTATGATTTCGCCCTCCGCGCCAGCGCCGCCACATGGCGGGAATTCGCCAAGCCGGTGCCGGAGCCGATGTATCACGGCATCTGGTCCGCCAGTTTTCGCCGCGATCTCAAGATCGAAGGCAATATTCTCGTGATGATGCAGAACCTGCGGAATTTCACAGTCCAGTTCGAGTTGCTTCGCAAGGTCGGCGTGCCGGTCTGAAGACGTTCCCCCACCTACAGGATTCATCGGAATGGCCAAGCATTCTCCGGTTATCGGTCGCTACGTCACCATCGAGGTCGACGGATTCGAGTATAAAGTCTTCTATCTGAGGAACGGCAGTGGCGTGCCGCTGGTCTGTCAGCACACTGCGGGTTGTCACAATCATCAATGGCGGGGGCTGCTGGAAGACGAGTCGATCACGTCGCATTATGACGTGATCGCCTACGATCTCGCCCGGCACGGCAAATCCGATCCGCCGCTTAACAAGGAGTGGTGGAAGGAAGAGTATGTGCTGACAGCACGGCACTATATGAATTTCATCATCACGCTCTGCGACGCGCTGGAGCTTGATCGTCCGATCTTCATGGGCTCCAGCTTCGGCGGCAATGTGGCCCTGCAGCTTGCCCTTAATCATCCCGACAAATTCCGCGCCGTGATCCCTGTCGAAGCGGCCGAACATGCCCCCGGCTTTTACCTCGACTGGTGGCGCCATCCGCACGCCAATGCTGCGCAGGTCTGCGCGAGCGGGGTTTGGGATCTCATGGCGCCGCAGAGCCCGGACATGGATCGTTGGTTGACCTGGCACTACTACACGCAAGGCTCGGAAGCCTTCAAAGGCGACTTGTTCTTCTATTCAATCGACCATGATCTTCGCGGCAAGCTCGGCAATATCGATACCCGTCGTTGCCCCGTGATCATGATGACCGGAACCTACGACTATCTCACCCCGCCTGAAGCGACAGAGAACACCGCCCGTCAGATCCCTGGCGGCATCTACATCGAGATGGAGGATATCGGCCACTTTCCAATGTCCGAAAACTATCCGTTGTTCGCGGTCTATTTGAAAGAAGCGCTTCGGCTTATTGAAGCCCGCACCTGAAACCGATTCCGAAGGCGGGAAGAGAACCATGAAGATCATCGAATTCGACGACAAGGGGCAGCGCATCGAGACGGAGGCTTCGGCGCCATCACGCGCCGCCGGTAGCTCATCCTTGGCGCCGCGCCCACAATTCTCCGCAGCCCCGAAGGAAGCGTCCCGCGCGCGGCGCAAATCTTCGGGGATCGAATTGCATATGTTCCAGACGGGAACGCTGAAAACAAAGACCAAATACATCAAGATGAACCAGGGCGAGGACGACTTCGAGATCCCTGTGCCCTGGTTTCTGATCAAGCATCCGCAAGGCAATGTGGTCATTGACGGCGGCAATGCGGTGGAGACCGCCATAGACAAGCGCGGGCATTGGGGCGCGGTTGTCGACGCTTACGATCCCGTCATGTCCATCGCCGACAATTGCGTCGACCAGCTCAAGATGGTGGATGTGAGCCCCAAGGACGTGCGTTACGTCGTGCAGTCGCATCTGCATCTCGACCATACCGGCGCAATCGGACGCTTTCCAAAGGCGCAGCACATCGTGCAGCGCAGCGAATATGATTATGCGTTCAAGCCGCACTGGTTTTCCGCCGGGGCCTATATCCGCGCCGACTTCGACCGGCCCGGGCTCAACTGGAAATTCCTGGGCGGAGAATACACTGACAATTTCGACCTGTTCGGCGATGGCGTCATCCGGATGATCTATACGCCCGGCCATTCTCCCGGTCACCAGTCATTCCTGATCACGCTGCCGGAAAGCGGCCCGATCCTGCTCACGATCGATGCGGCCTACACGGTCGATCACTGGGAAAACAAGGCTTTGCCGGGGCTGGTGACGTCATCGACCCAAGCGGTGGATTCGGTCGCCAAGCTGCGCCGCATCGCCCATGACGCCAATGCCATGGTGGTGACCGGTCATGACCCCGTGACCTGGCCCGGTTTCCGAAAATCGCCTCAGGATTTTTACGACTGATCGCAGGACGGATCGTCCGTCTTCAACTAGGAGGAGAGTTGGAATGCTGAAAAAATTGGTCTGCGCGGCGGTGATGGTCGCCGCCTCCGCGACGATGTCGCTGGCCGAAGGCGTCGACGAGCTGAACCCCGATGTCGCCAAGCGCCTCTACAACAAGGACATGCTGGACCCCATGCAGCCAATCGGGCCCAGCAAGTGGCGCGACTTCAAGCCGAAAAAGGGTCCGCCGTGGAAGATCGGCTACGCCTCCTCTTATGCCGGCAACACCTGGCGCGCCGCCGCCATGGATGAACTGCAGAAGGTGATCGTTCCGGAGTGGCAAAAGCTCGGACTCCTCTCGGAAGTGGTGATCACGCAATCAAACCTCAACGACTCCACCCAGATCCAGCAGATCCGGCAGTTGGTGGATCAAGGGGCGGACGCCATCATTCTGTGCTGCTCGAATCCGACCGCGCTGAATGCATCGGTCAAGTATGCGGCGGACAAGGGCGTCCCGGTTTTCTCCATGACCGGCTACCTCACCTCCGAATATGCGATCAACTCATCCGTCAACTATCAGGTCGGCGGCTATGAAATCGGCAAGGCCATGGCCGATCAACTCGGCGGTAAGGGCAATGTCCTCGTCGTCGAAGGCATCCCCGGAACATCCGGCTCCGACAGCCAGAACCGCGGCGTGCTCGCCGGTCTTGCGTCTTCTCCCGATATCAAGGTGGTCGGCTCCGTCGCCGGCATGTGGACCGACCAGGTCGCCCAGGGTGAAGTGCAGAAATGGCTCGCCACCAATCCCGGCAAGCTCGACGGCATCGTCGTCCAGTCGGCGGCTGAAATGGGCGTCTTGCGCGCCGTGCAGCAGGCTGGTCGCGGCGAGATCCCGGTCGCCATCGGCGGCGAACTCGGCGCGCTCTGCTACTGGCGCAAGAACCCCAACTACATCAACGCGTCGTTCCAGCTCTGGCCGCCGGCTGATGACATCGAGCTGATGTGGCATATTATGATGCGCACCCTGCAGGGCCAGGGTCCCAAGGTCCAGTCGATCCTCGTCGATCCGGTGAAACTGACCCACGAAGACCTCACCAAGTTGATGGACGAGAATTGCAACCTCGACAGCGCCGAATGGCTGAAAGTCGGCGCCAAGCGTTGGGGCTATGACCCGTCCTACCTGGATGACTTCTTCCTGCGTCCGGCCGATCCCCGCGCCTTCAAGCCGTAATGGCTTGAAGAACGGCCGCGCCTCCTAAAGGCGCGGCCGCCCATACCGCTCCATTGATTTGTCCTCTTGCTTCATCGGTCGGGTCCCGGCCGGATGGGAAGACTCATGACGTCCATTGCTCCAGACATCGGACAAACTCCCGGCCGGGAAACCATCCTGGTGCGCGGCGTGAAGAAGTATTTCGGGCCGACTCGTGCGCTCGATGGCGCTTCATTTTCCGCGCGGGCCGGAGAGATCCACGCGATCGTCGGCGGCAATGGATGCGGCAAGAGCACCATGGCCAAAGTCGTCTCGGGAATTCTGCCGGTGGACAGCGGCACGGTCTCCATTCTCGGCGAAACGCCGTCCACGCCCGCTGAAAGCCGCTCCCTCGGCATCTCGACGGTCTATCAAGAAGTGCTGGTCGCCGATGAAAGCTCTGTCGTCGATAACATCTTCATGGGCGCCGACCGGCTCTTCACCAAGACGCTGTCGCAGGACCGCAAGGTGGCCCGCGCTGCGGAATTGATGGAGGAACTCTCGGGCGAGCCGGTCGATCCTCATGCGCTCGTCGGAACCCTGCCGCTCGGTCTCAAGCAATGGATCACCATTGCCCGCGCCTTGTTGTCCGAGCCCAAAATTCTCATTCTCGACGAAAGCTCGGCTGCTCTCGACTTCGATTCGACCGAGCGTCTGTTCGCCCGCATGCGCGCCTTGAGGGATCGGGGCGCGACCATTCTGATCGTGACGCATCGCATCGCCGAACTGGTCCGGATTTCGGATCGAGCAACCGTGTTTCGCGACGGGCGCGATGTCGGCGTGCTGGAAAAAGCTGAGATCACCGAGAAGAACTTGCTGCGTTTGATGACGGGGAGGATCGCTCCGGCAACCACGTCCATGCCGAAGCGCCGCTGCCGAAGACGACGGAGCGGGCGATGAAGGCGCGGCAGATCGCCCTCTGGCCGAATGCGCGCGCCTTCGATTTCGATCTCCGTCGTGGAGAAGTCGTCGGCATCGCCGGTCTCGATGGCCAGGGTCAGGATGCCTTCGTCCGTGTTCTCGCCGGAGTGGCGGCAGCCTCCCAAGGCCTGGTTCAGGTGGCGGGGCGAGACGGCGACTGGGCTCCGGTGCGGAATCTGGCCGAGGCGGTGGCCGGCAAGGTCGCTTATGTTTCTGGAGACCGCAAACGCGAGGGCATTTTCGCCTCGCTCTCGATCTTCGAAAACATGGTCATGCCGCTCTATCGCGAAAAGAAGCGCGGCGGCGTTCTCGGCTTCATCGATCGCGGCACGTTGACCACGATCTTCAAGCGGGAAGCGGAAAATCTGCTGATCAAATTCGGCGTGAAAGAAGATCGCATCACGTCCCTCTCCGGGGGCAACCAGCAAAAGGTGCTGATCGGCCGTGGTTTCGCAATGCGGCCGGATGTGATCATTCTCAACGACCCGGCCCGCGGCATCGATGTGGGGGCGAAGACCGAGCTTTACCGCCATCTGCGCAATTACGCGGAAGAGGGCAGGGCGGTCGTCTATCTGTCGTCGGAAATCGAGGAATTCCTGGGCTTCGCCACGCGTGTCATCGTCTTTCGCGATGGCGCTCCCTTCGATGCCTTCGAAGGACGCGGTCTCGAGCCGAAGAAAGTGCTCGAAGCCATGTTCGGCCAGACCGGCGGCGAAGGCTTGACATCCCGCAGCCACGGACTGCAGCCGGGGCAGACGCCTGAAACCACCCAGCCGGGCGATCGGGTCGCCAGCGACGGGCCGCGCATCCATGTTCATGTTCCGTCACGCTTGAAACCCCTCCCGGCAGGAGTTGAGCTGCTGGCGATGACTGAAGCGCCGCACACCCAAACTAAACCAGCCATCAAGCCAATTCGCATCGTGGAATTCGATGAGCATGGCGCGCCCACCGAACGAGGCCGCCCATGACTCCCTCCATCAGCCAGTCCTCCGCCAAACCGGCAACCAAAGCAGACTTGCAGGGCGGTCGCTCCAATCCCTTCCTGCTGATGCCGATCACGCTGTTTTTCGCGTTGCTCTCGATAGCGGTCATCAGGACGCCCAGCCTGATGACGGCGTCAGGCATCGGCGCGGCCGTCATCGTGGTCACGCCGTTGATCCTTGCGACCTATACGCTGATGGCCTCGACGATCTCGGGCCGGGGCACCGTCGACCTGTCGGTCGGGCCGCTGATCGGCTTCATCAACGTGACGCTGGTCCAGCTGCATGGCGCGGGGCTGCTTGAAAATCCCATCGCCGTGTTCCTCTATTGCATGGCCGTTGGCGCAGTTTATCAGCTTATTTTCGCGCTGATCGTGATCTATGTCCGCGTGCAGCCGATCATCGTGTCGCTCTCCGGTTATCTCGCTCTTTCGGGCATCAACCTCGTCATCCTGCCGCGACCGGGCGGCATGGCGCCGCCCTTCATGGCGGAATGGGGCTACGGCACCTCGATCTTTTCGCCGGTGCTGATCATCCTGATTGTCGCCACGGTCGCCTGGCTGCTCTTCACCGCGACCGCATTCTACACGCATTTGCGGCTGATGGGATCGGATGAGCGCGCAGCCTATACTTCGGGCGTGCCGATCACCGTGGTGCGTATCGGCGCCCATCTGATTTCCGGCTGCTTCGCCGGTCTGGCCTCCATCTGCTTTACGGCGCTCATCTCCTCCGGGGACCCCTCTCAGGGCACCACCTATACGCTGATCGCCGTCACGGCACTGGTCCTGGGCGGCGCATCTCTCGCCGGCGGACGAGGCGGCGTCTTCGGCTCGGCGCTCGGCGCGCTCAATCTCTACATGATCACCTATGTGCTCTCGACGTTCAATTTCGGCGCGGTTCAGAGCTTCGTGACCAATCTGGCCTATGGCGCGATCCTGGTAATCTCGCTGCTCCTGACCTTGCTGATCCCTGTCATTCAGCGCCACATCCGGAATTTCTCGCCGCTCCTCTATTTCGTGGCGCTGTCCGTGGTGGTTCTGGGCGTCATCCTGCATGCGACCTTCGATTACGCCAGCCTCGGCGCGGCGCCGGCCTCTATGCCCGGCCCCATGGATCTCCAGACTGCCATGGTCGGTCCGCTCGAGATCGCCGTGCTGTCGCCAGAAACCATCGCGCTCCGGCAGGAAGCGGCGCCGATCATCTTCTTCGTGATCCTGCTCGTGTCGATCGCCGTCTTCTTGCGGCTGGCGATTGGCCAATCCTCGCGGACCAGCCTCGGGCCGGCGGTGGCGGTGGTTGTCGCCGCTCTCGTCCTCGGCGGCGCGTGGGTCATGCATGAGAGCGCCATGTCCACCAAAACGGAGGCCGTTAACTGATGGAGAAGCTGCCGCAAATCAGTCTTCCGGCTCGGATTCTCGGTCTGGTGATCGCCCTGCTTCTTGCAGGCCTGGGCGCCGGCTTCGGCTTTGCTCAGGGCATGGCGGTGCAGATCGTCATCCTCTCGGCAATTGCGACCCTGGCGCTGTTCGTCCTCGTCTGGCGTTTCATCATCGGCCAGCTTGCCAGCGACGAGGCCGTCGCCTCTGACGGGCCCAGTCAGTTCCAGAGCGTCTGGATACAGTATCGCTGGCCGCTGATCGGCCTCGTCCTGGTCCTCGCCGCCTTCCTGTTGTTGTCCGTCTCCATCGAGGGATTCTTCAACATCTGGAATGTCCTCTCGCTGCTGATCCTTCTGGCCATCCTCGTTCTGACGCGGACGCTCGGCCGGCAGTTCCAGCAGAACCGGTCCGCCTTTATTGGCATCATGGTGCTGACGGGCCTGTTCTCGGTCGGCTCGATGAACATCGAAGGCTTCTCTTCCGGCAACAACATCAAGTCGATGCTGCTATTCGCGTCGTTTCTCGGCATCGCCTCGATCGGGCAGACACTAGTGGCCTTGCTCGGCGGTCTTGATCTGTCGATCCCGTTCATCATCGGCGGCGCCAATGTCGGGCTCCTCTATCTGATCGGCCTCGGCGTGCCGCCATGGCTGGCGACGTTGATCGTGCTGGCGATCGGAGCCGCCTTCGGCGTGATCAATGGTCTACTCAGCTATAGGCTGCAGGGCCAGGCGCTGATCGTGACGCTGGGAACCGGCTTCGCCATCTCCGGCGGCGTGCAGATCGTGACCTCCATCGGTTCCGCTTACTCCGGCAATGTGTTCGGCACGGTTCCGGCCTGGTTGTCCAATATCTCGGCCATGAACGGCTCCACCTTCGGCCTGCCTTTTCCTCCGGTCATCCTGATCTGGGCGGTCGTGACATTAATCCTGATCATCGGGCTTAGGACCACGGTCTATGGCCGCTATCTCTACGCGCTCGGCGTCAACCGGACATCAGCCAGCCGCGTGATGATCTCGGAAATGCGCTACTGGGTGATCGTTTACGCCCTGTCCGGCTTCTTTGCGGCGCTCACTGGCAGCCTTCTACTCGGCTGGTCGGGTGGCGGCTTCATCGGCGTCGGGGATCAATATCTGTTCTTGACGCTCGCTGCCGTGGTGGTCGGCGGAACCTCGCTGCTCGGCGGCGCTGGCGGCTATGGCTTCACAGTCATCGGCGTGCTGGTTCTGCAGGTCCTTTCGAGCTTTCTGGTCGGCATCGGCCTCGACTTCAAGTGGCAGCAATTCATCTTCGGACTGCTCATTCTGCCGATGGTGGCCCTTTATGCCCGGTCGCCGCATATCCGAACGCAGATATAGGGACATCCAATGCGACATGACTTTTTCCTTCGAAGGAGACGATAATCATGGTGGTCTATCAGACACCCGATCTGACCGCGGCAAGCTTCTCCGTCGCCCTGTTCGGACTGGCGGCGACCACAGTGCTTCTGCTGATAGGCACGGCCTGGGTCGACCAGAAATGGCGCCTGTCGGTGGCGCTCTGCGCGATCGCCGCGCTGATTGGCATCGGATCGGTCTATGAGGCGCGAGAAGCCTGGCTTGCGGGACAAAACGTGCCCGTGGTCTACCACTATGTCGGCTGGGCGGTGTCCATGCCGCTGCAGGTGATCGCGCTGTTCTTCCTTGTCGGCGCGGCAGGCAGACTGTCGGCGGGATTGTTCTGGCGACTGGTGATCGTCTCGGCGTTGATGATCTTCGTCCGCTATCTCGGCGAAGCGCAGTTCATGCATCCGACACTCGCTTTCCTGATCGGTCTGGTGTTCTGGCTTTATCTGCTCGGCGAATTCTATTTCGGCCAGATGGACGATGTGGTCCGCGCCTCCACCGGTGATTATCTGCGCCACGGCTACTTCTGGCTGAGGCTGATCGTGACGATCGGCTGGGCCATCTATCCGCTCGGCAATTTCCTCACCGCCTTCGCCGGTATGGCCGACGACGGCAGCCTCTCGGTTGCCTATAACGTCGCCGACATTCTCAACCGCATGGCCTTCGGCGTCGCCGTCCTGGCGACCGCTCTCCTCTCCACGGGGAGAAACGCGCATGCCTGATTTCCGTCCCTTGCCTGAAACCCCTGCTCATTCAAAAGGAACACGTCCATGAAGGGTGCAGACGTTATCGCCATCATTATCCTGGCGGCCATAGTCATCGCGGTCGCCGCCTATCTTCTGCACTGGCTCTATCGCCGCTCCACCAAGGACGTGAGTTTCGTTCGCACCGGCTTCGGCGGTGAGAAAGTCGTCATGGGCGGCGGGGCTCTGGTCTTGCCGATCCTGCATGATCTCACCGAAGTGAATATGAATACGCTGCGGTTGGAAGTCACACGCGCTAGGGAGAAGTCCCTCATCACAAAGGATCGCATGCGGGTCGAGCTCACCGTGGAATTCTACGTGCGGGTTTCGCCAAACACGGACGCTGTCGCCACGGCTGCCCGCAGTCTCGGCAATCGGACGATGAACGCCGAACAGTTGAAGGACCTGATCCAGGGCCGTTTCGTCGACGCCATGGGCGGCGCAGCCGCCAAGATGACGCTGGAGCACATTCACGAAAACCGCCAGGCCTTCGTGAAAGAGGTCAAGCAGGAAGTCGCAGAAAGCCTGGCGCTCGACGGTCTCGAACTGGAATCGGTTTCGCTCACCTCGCTCGACCAGACCGACATCAAGCTGTTCGATCCGTCCAACACCTTCGACGCCGAAGGTTTGACCCTGCTTACGGAACAGATCGAAAGCCGCAAGAAGAAGCGCAACGACATCGAAAAGGACACGGCCGTCGCCATTCGCGCCAAGAACCTCGAGGCGGAAAAGCGAAGCCTGGAAATCGAGCGCGACAGCGAATACGCCCGCCTTTCGCACGAGGCGCAGGTGGCCATCGAGCGCGCCGCCAAGAAGTCCGAAATCGCCGCAGAAAATGCCCTGCGCGAACGGGAGATCGAAGCGGTCAAGCTCAAGGAGCGGGAAGCGGTCGAACGCAGCCGCATCGAGATGGAGCGCGAAGTCGAGATGCTGGAAATCCGTCGTCGCGAAACCATCGAACTCGAGGAGCAGACCCGCGAAATCGCATTGTCGCGCAAGTCCAAGGAGCGCTCCGAAGCGCAGGCGCAGGCCGAACAGGCGCGCGCCGCCATGGTCGAGGCGCAGGAGCGCGTTCACACGATCCGCGACACCGAAATCGCCAATCGACAGAAAGCCGTGGAGCTCATCGAGGCCCAGAGAGAGGCCGAAGCTGAAGCCGCGCGCATCCGCATTCTCGCAGAAGCCGAGAAGGTCGCAGCTCAAGACCGCGCCGACGCCGATCGCATCGCTGTGGCCGCGCTCGAGCAACGCATGAAGGTCGAGGCGGAAGGCAAGGAAAAGCTCAACACCGCCGAGAACATGCGCTCGGACGCCAGCCGCCGCTCGGCTTTGCACAAGGCGCTGGTCGAAAACCTGCCGGCCATCATTCGCGAAAGCGTCAAGCCGATGGAGAAGATCGAGGGCATCAAGATCATGCATGTCGAGGGTCTGCCGGGGCTATCCCACACCGGCCCCGGGTCGCTATCGGCAAGCGCCGATGGCAGCGGTCCGCGCGACGGCAATCTGGCGGAGCAAGTGGTGAGTTCGGCGCTCCGTTATCGCACCCAGGCTCCATTCGTCGACACGTTGCTGGGCGAGATCGGCCTCACCTCTGAGACCGTTCACCGCCCGCACACCCTGAGCGACCTGTCCAAGATCGTCTACACCGATCCAGCGGCGAGTGGTTCGAAGGACAAAAGCCGTCCGAACTGACGCGGCGCCGCCTGCCGGGCCCGCCCGGCAGGCTCCCTTGGCCTGAGGATAAGCAGGAAGACCCATGATGATCACAAACACTCCCCCACCGAACGCACAATCTTGGTCTTCGCGATCTGGGGCGTGCTCGGCTTCCTCGGACTTGGCGTGTTTCTCGAGGGCATGAAGACGGATCTCTGGTCGCTGTCGTCGGTCGGCGTGCTGCTGATCGTTCTCGCCTTCGTCGCCCATATCGTCGTGAACGCCCTGTTCGGCGCCGGGTTCAGTTCCGGCGAAGCCGCGCTCGGCATCGGCGCATATGGAATTCTGGGACTTGTTTTCATCGTATCCGCCGCCAGCGGCGGCCTGACGAAGGCTGATTATTATTCCGGCCTTACGCTTTTCGGCGTCCTCACTGTCGGTTTCCTGGCCTATCTGTTCACTCGGCACGGCCTGCGCAGCGCATTCTCACAATTTCACATCACGTCGACCGGCAAGCGGGAGGAACGCCCGTGATCTGGCTTCCGCTTCTGGGGCTCTTCTATGCCGTGGCGACGCTCTACTGGGCCAGGCTCAGCGCGCGCCTCAACACGCGGGACAACGCCTTCTTTTCGGCGGGTGAGGGATTCTCGCCTTGGCTATCGGCGCTGGTCATTGGAGGGGCGAGCCTGTCGGGCTGGATCGCGCTTGCGGGGACCGACGAAATCGGTCGCCATGGCTTCGGCCTCGCCGCACTGCTGCAGGCGGGAATTGCGCTCGCGCTTCCGGGCGTCGTCTTCTTCAAACGCCTTTGGGTGCTGGGGCGGCGTCTCGGCGCTTCGTCGCTCGCGGATTTGTTCCGCATCTATTGGCAGTCCGAGTTTCTGACTGCGTTTGCGGCTGTCGTCGCTGTTCTCTTTGCGGTCGCTTTTGCCGGCCTGCAGATGCACGCTCTGTCCCGCATTCTTGTCCTTCTCGGCGGAGGCATCGTCTCGCAGGATATGGCGTCGGTTCTCTTCGGTCTGTTGCTGATCGGCGGCGTCGTGATCGGCGGCC
Source organism: Rhizobium sp. G21 (assembly GCF_014158035.1). Lineage (GTDB taxonomy): Bacteria > Pseudomonadota > Alphaproteobacteria > Rhizobiales > Rhizobiaceae > Rhizobium_E. Next base: position 3,045,878 of record NZ_JACFXW010000001.1, read on the forward strand.
TGCGCGCAGTCGGCTATCTCGGCGCTATACAAGCGGTTCTCGCCGCTGCGGTGCTGGTGGTTCTGACCGTCTTTTCGCTGATCGACGCGGGCGGTTTCGTCGCGCTCAACAACGCTCTCGCGAAACTGGCGGCGGATCCCGCCATGGCAAACCGGTTCATGGTCTCCGGCGTCGTGCAGTTTACCGCCGGCATCGGCAAACAGGCGGCGGCGGGACATCAAGCGACGGCGCTTGCGAGTCTGTCCTTCGCAATGGCGCTGATGGGCCTCCAGGTTAGCCCGATGATCATGAAAGTCGTTTTCTCCACCTCCCGGCCACGCGGGTTTGCAGCCGGGCAGACATGGCTGATGGCCGGAGCCTTCGGCGCGCTCGCGGCATTCTGCATGGCTGTCGTCGGCGCGCAGGCGCTCATCGATCCGGCGCGCGACCTTGCGGGGCTGATGTCCGGATTGTCTCCCTGGTTTTCAGCCTGGCTGTTCATCGGTCTGTTGGCGGGCGTGCAGTTGATGTCCGGGCTTACACTTGTGGCGGCGGGAGAGACCTTGGTCCGCAATATCTACAAGCCGCTTTTCCATGGCAGCCTCTCGCCCCGGAATGGCGTTACGCTCACGCGGGTGGTGATCGGTCTCTTGGTCCTCGCCAGCGTCCTGCTCCAGACTTTGGCGCCGGTTGCGCTGTCTGTTCTCGCCTCGCTTGCCCTGCCGCTGTCGTTCCAGCTCTGGACGCCCCTGCTCGGCATGACCTGGCTCCGCTGGCTCACGCGAGCGGGGGTTGTGACCGGCATAGGCTTCGGCCTGGCGGGCGTGCTGCTGACGGAGCCTGCGGGTATTTTCACGCTCTCCTTCTTCGGGCTCGATCTGCCATGGGGCCGCAATCCCTGGACCCTTCATTCGGCGGCCTGGGGTATGGCGGCCAATCTCACCGTCGCCATGCTCGTCTCCGCCGTCACGCAACGGCGGGGCCTCGGCGAGGCGGGCGAAGAGGCGAAACGGTTTCTTGAGCGAGAGTTCGGCGGCAGTGCGCGCTTGCGGTCGTTGCGCTCCACCGCCTGGTCGGTCACGCTCGCCTGGATGTTCCTCGCCCTCGGCCCCGGTCTGATCTTCGGGAATTCCGCCTTCATTGACATAAATGGCAAATGGACCCTCGGCATGCCGTCGCTCTGGGCCTGGTCCCTGATGCTCTGGGCCGCAGGGCTCGGCCTCGTCTGGTTCCTATCCTACAAGATGGAGATGGCGTCTCCGCCGACAGTCGAGGTCCATGCCTATACGCCGCGCCCCCGGCTGACGCAGCCTCGCATCGACGCCGAGCTCGCCCGCCGCCGCGCCGTTCTCATCGCCATCGCCATCGGCTTCAGCCTTGCGGTCATCGCGGCGCTGTCCTTCGGTCATGCCTAACGCATATTTTTATATGAGGAAATTCGAGATGAAAGCCAGGATTGCTCTACTGAGATCTATGGGCGCCGCCCGTCCTTACCAGGACTCCAAACCGCTCGACATCGTTGAGGTGGATCTCGATGAACCCGGCGCAGGCGAGGTGAGGGTCAAAATGGCGGCGGCGGGCCTCTGCCATTCCGATCTCTCGGTGATCAATGGCGATCGACCGAGAGATATGCCGGTTGCGCTCGGCCATGAAGCCTCCGGCGTCATCGAGGCCATCGGCCCCGGCGTGTCGCGTTTTGCGCCGGGGACCATGTGGTTCTAGTTTTCGTGCCGTCTTGCGGCCACTGCGTGCCCTGCGCCTCGGGACGCCCGGCGCTTTGCGAGCCGGGGGCCGCGGCGGCGGCCAAGGGAACGTTGATCGGCGGCGCCCGCCGTCTGCGATACAAGGGCGAGCCGATCAATCACCATATCGGCGTGTCGGCGTTCTCGACACATGCGGTCGTGTCTGAAAACTCCTGCGTCAAGATCGACAAATCCATTCCGCTAGATCGCGCGGCTCTTTTAGGTTGCGCGGTGCTCACGGGCGTCGGAGCAGTGCTGAATTCTGGCGACCTGAAGATGGGCCAGAGTTGTGCCGTGATCGGGCTCGGCGGCGTGGGGCTCGCCGGCCTTCTCGGTGCAATCGCCGCCGGCGCCGAAACCGTCGTCGCGGTCGACACCGCCGAGAGCAAGAGAACCTTCGCAAAAACGCTCGGCGCGACCCATATTGTCGATCCGACGTCAGAAAATGCTGTTGCGGAAATCAAACAATTGACGGGCGGCGGCGTCGATCTCGCCGTCGAACTCGCAGGTGCCGCGCCGGCGCTGAAATTCGCCTATGACATCACCCGCCGCGGCGGCACGACGGTCACCGGAGGTCTCCCGAACCCCAAGGCCGAACTCAATATTCCGGCAGTATCCCTCACCGTCGGCGAGCAGACGCTGAAAGGATCCTATGTCGGCTCCTGCGTGCCTGTTCGCGACATTCCTCGCTTCGCTGCAATGATGCAGTCCGGCCGTTTGCCCATCGAGAAACTAATGACGCATACGATCTCGCTGGACGATATCAACGAAGGCTTCGATCGTCTTGCTTCGGGTGAAGCCATCCGGCAAGTGGTGCTGTTTTAACCGCTTTGGTCGTGAAAGCAACACGACCCTACGGAAATCACCGATGGCTATGAAATCCAGCTACACCACGTCCTGGGACACGATCTCAATAAACCCAATTATGACCCTACTCTGATTAAGAGGGGAGGGGAGCGGGTTAGGTTTGGGATGTAGCATTCGACGGCTTCTACGAATGCTCTGTTCCGACCTTCGGACGGCCTGCAACGGGAGTGTCTTCGTTAGATCTCAACGCACACTGCTGGTCCCGCTCTTTCAAGTCCAGGGCACAGCCACGTCTCCAGCTTGGTGCTGCTTCTATAGCTGCCTCATATCGCCATCTTTGTTTGGTGCGCCATCCGACCCATGAAACAGTTTTGCGCTTGCGTTCACCCAGGGCCTGTTTCGTCGCCAGGTGCATGGCGGACGTGAGCCTCTCCGGGACTACTCGGAGCCCCTTCTCCTCGGCATACTCCAGCATGAACCGTGTAATGAACGACGCTTCGTCATCTCCGATGTCGATCCCTCTATCGGCGAGGCTCCTGCGCAGCGACTTTCTGAGTAACCGCCAGACCTCCAGATCCTGCTGCGAGGCCGCAGGTTTGCAGTTTGCAGACAACTCGTCGTCCAAGCAGCGCCTCCATCGGGTCGAGACATTTGACGGAAAGACGTCGGCCCCCATCGTGGCTGCACGACAACTCGACAATGCCCAGCCTATTGTTCCTCGAGGATCAGGTATGCCGCGTCGCAAATCAAATAAGTGCTCACTTACATTAACAGCTTTTTTGCTTGAAATGCACACGAGCTCCAACTTTCCTGGAGTCATTCAAGGCCATGCAACATGCACAGCGCCATAAGAATCTCAACTTATGGAAGGTTGCATTAAGGTTGCTACAACCATGTTTTTGTCAACCTTTTGGCAAAAACAAGCCAACCGAGGCCAAATCGGCAACCAGGCTGTCAACCTTTTTCAACCTATAGGTTGCGTTTCTGAGCTGATAAATCAACCCTGACCGCGTAAAAGGTTGACAAAGGTTTACACTAAGTTGACAGCAAAGCCCGATTTCGGCGTTTTTTCCAAACCGTCAACTTTAGGGCCCCCTAAATTTCGATCTGTAGACCGAACTGAACAAGCTTGCCGCACGACCGCCGCATAGGACTTCTTAAAAGAAGCATCTCGCCATGTCATGGTTCCTCCGAGGGCGAAATAGCTCAGGCCGGAGTTCGAGATTTCCACGACTGAAAACATATTCGCAGGCGCCAGGCTGGAAGAGGTTCATCTGTGCTGGAGAAGGACATATGGCGTCACCTTTCGCCATCCCGCGCCGCTACCTGACCCGATCATCGCTGCTCCGAAAATCTCGAGAATGCCGACGTGATCAGTCGCGGATATCTGGAAGGAGGTCGCCAGCCGCAGTTCGATCAACACTTCCCACGCCGCCGGACCCTAACCTCCGTGACCGCTGGAGGTTCTCCCCAGGTGCAGCGCCCACAAGCAGGACAACAGATGTTGAACCTTGGCGCGCGCCCGGACCCGCGTTGCTTTTCAAGGGTGCGTTTTCCACCCTTTGCCGGAACCTCACAATTCGCCACACCTCGTCTGTTACAAAGACCTTTGACCATTACATGTATATAGACGAACTGTGGCTGCGAACGGAGTCTGGGGGAGAGGCTCCGGATATCGTCCTTGCGCGAAAAGCGTCGAGGTTGACCAGAGGTGCGCGCCGCCAGGAAATATGCATCGGAAGTCGAACTGGGTGCCGGATCGCGCCTGTGAGCTTCCTGGAGTCGAGAAACAGCATCCTGCTCTGCGATGCACAGCGCGTGATCCTGCTGCGGGCACGCATGCCTGACGATTTGTCTTTTCTCGACCGCCTTGGAAGTTCCGCTCCAGCAGATCAATAGTGGACTCATCTGCCGCATGGTCGTCACCGAGCCCGTCCTAGTCTCCATCGTGATTCCGGGAGCAATGGAAGCGTTGATACCCCAGCGAGGAATGGCTTGGGATCCGTTGGCAGACTGTCGAGCAGCCCTGGGATCCCGACCCCGAGCCGATATCGAAGTCTTAGGTTTTTACTGCCGATGTCATGGGGATGCCTTTGGACTCCACCGAAATCCGGGAGCCTAACCTCCCATGTGGATAGGCGTGGTTGCCACATGGTTCTGGAGGGGCGCTCACTGCGTGGTCGGCAACTGCTTCAAAGGGTTGGCGATCCGCACGCCGAGCGGCGCAAAATGGCGTTCATTGGCTGTCAGAACGGTCAGTCCGTGCGCGGCGGCTGTCGCGGCGATTGCGATATCCTCGAATCCTGGATCATGCGCACGCGCCCGGTCGAGGATCTGACCGGCATGACGCGCCTCTTCGAGGCCGAAGGGCAGGATCCGCCCAGCGTAGAATTGCTCTACCGCAGCCAGCCAGCGGCGCAGGTTCTGCGCCTTTGTCGTCGCCTCGATCCTAATGGCGCGAGCAATACCTGCCTCGATCTCGGCAATTGTGATGGTCGAGAGATAGAGCTGATCGCCATTCGCACGCATCCAGGCCGCGAATGCCTCTACGCCGACCTCGCGCTTGGTCGGCGCATCAGCTGACACGATGTTGGTGTCCAGGAGATACATGCTCAGAGGCCGTTTTCGCTCAAGGCACGGGCAGGCTTGAGCGAGCGCTCAGGAATATCTGCCGTGTCGCCGGGAAATGCCAACAGCAGGTCGGCAAAGTCCGGAACCTTGGACACGCGCTGCCATTGCTCGAACGAGACAAGCACCGCCTCTTTGCGACCGTGTCGGGTGATGATGGTCGGCTCGCCGGCTACGGCCTGGTCGACCACTGCGGACAGTGTTGCCTTGGCATCTTTCAGCTGAATTTCTTTCATGTCCCACCTCTATATGACTACTGATAGTCATATATGAATAATGCTCCCTCGATCAAGATGGTATCGGTCACAGCAGCCGCGCTGGAGATGCATGATCACGAACTGCAGCAGTTCGAGCCACAGGCCGCTATAACGCCAAGCATAAGTAAGCGCTTACTATACGGGAGATGAGTTTGAATTCGATATCGGTGCCCCTGCTGCGCGCAAAAACGACCAATGATAACGAGCAACTCCGCTACCACCCCCACATGCTCGAAAGCACCCAGCGGCGGCTTGTCGGGAGGTTCAAGCTCGAACCGGACCTCGACCTCCACGCCTACTTAATCCAGGCGGTCATCGACTTCGTCCATCTGCGCGTCAGCTTCGGCAGGAAGACCCAGCCTTGGATCGTCAAGAAGTGGGTGGATCGGAACATCGGCGGCGAGAGCTATGTTGTTCCTGTCGATCCAGGCGCCGGAAATGTAGCACACGCCTATGTCGTTGAGATTCGAGATCCGACGCCGGCGGAGCTCGTCGCAACCTGCCGGATCCTTGATGAGAAGTTCGGACTCGACGAAGAGCCCCGCCTCGCGGCGATCGAAGTCAGTGTCGACTTCACGCCAAGGACGCCGGACAGGCTCGCTCGCGCCAAAATGGTCAAGACGCTGATGCACAGCTTCATGCCGACTCGAGACGTCCATGAAGTGCCGCTCGATCGACCCCGCTCGGTGGTCGGTAAGGGCAGGCCGGACTATCTCATCTACCGAGACGAGCGTCTGGCTCCGTGGCGACTGCGGGAATTCCGCCTAAGTTCGGAAAAGGATCAGCCGGCACCCGTCGATGGCACCTTCTACGCCGGAGCCAGGAATTCGTCCTGCTTCTGGCGCATCATGGACAAAGTCCTCGATCAGCAGAATCCTACGGCCGGGACGAGGCGCATTCTTAAGTCGCACGAGCGCCGGGCGCGGATCGAGGTGAGTATGAAGGCCCAGGAGTTGGAGAGGCTGGATCTGCTGACGCTGCCGGATCTCCGGGAGTTCAGTTTCACCACTCTGCAGGGCAGTTATTTCAATTTCTTCCTGCCGACATTCCACGGGCAGGACCAGACTCTCCGGGACTGCATCGAAAAGCGGTTTGATCGTCAGCGGATGGAGAAGTTTGTTGCAACCGGCGTCGTAGGACTGAACCTTCATGACCAGGCGCGTGCGGAGCAGTTGGGTGAGATGAGGACCGCGAGTATCCGTAACGCTCGGGGATCCAACTTGTTGACGCCGCAAAGGCCCAGGGTTGGATCGGGCAAGTCTGGCAGTCTCGTTGCCTACGCCGAGATGAACCGCGCGGTGTCGAAGGCGCTGGAGGATCTCGAAGGTCGTCTGGCGACCGATTTCGAACGGGCGCGCCGGACGTGGGGCGATGTGTGGTTCTTGAAGGTGTAGGGGAGGAAGGAGAGCTTACTGAGATGACGAAGGCAGGTGTGTATTAACAGAGTTAGAAGGCCGAGAAATAGGCAGTGCAACCGTTCGCCGAGAGTTGTCGGCGTTCGAATGGGTCAGATCGCGCCACCCGGCGGCCGAGGCAGGGGTAAAATCTTGCAAGGCGGTGTGCGCCTCTGCTCCTCACTTCCGTTATGCCTGGGAGCCCCAGTGTCTTTCAGCGCGGGACAGAGGGCGAGTAGGACCAGGTTCCCGCGACTAGTCCTCAAGCGCTTTGAATGCCGCGTCAGCAGCGTCGCGATAGAATTCAATCGAGATCTTTGTCCAAACGTCATCAGCGAGGTCGTTGAGTTGACGCCGTGCTGCGACCGGAAGAAGCAGTGTCGCCGCTTGCTTCTCGACAGCCAGTTCGGCAATTCGAACGATGTTGGGTAGGGGCTCGATCGATCCTCCAAGGGCGAGCGCGCCGACAATGATCGTAGAGCCGCGGGTGTTCTTGCCGAGCATGGCGCCGCTGAGGGCCACGAGGGCTGGAACACCGAGAAGCGCCCCGGTCTTGTCAGCGTCCATGGCGCGCAGCTGCACCGTGAACTCGTGAGCGCGCGGATCTCGGTCACCCACGAGATTTCGGGCCTGGGCATAAAGGTTCTGTTCCGCCACCTTGACGCTCTCCCGGAACGCCGGCGGCGTCGGCTGGTTGAGAATACGCACCCCGAGCCCGACTGTTCTGTGATCTCGATCCGGTAGAGCCCCGGTCCGGTCTCGCTTCCGCCTGGACCAATTGCCCAAACCTGTCCCGGCGGAAGAGGTTCGGCGTCAATAGCTTCGTCCGAGTGCAATTCGGGCGTTGCCACGAATTGCTCAACGCCGTCGAGCCCGACTGTGTAGCTGAAAAGCGTGTTCTTGAACTCGCTCTTGAAGACCCGCTTCTGCTGCTCCTTGACACGACGCCGGCTCTCCAGCGCCAGGCGCACTATCCATTCTAGATCTTCGTCTGGCACTTGTGTAGAAGGATCCGGGTGCAGCAGCTTGACCAGGCCACTCACGGTCTTGCGCGCCGCTTCGATATCTCGCCCGGATAGGGCGCCGCCGAAATGAATGCGGCCGTCCAGCACGCTTGCCCGGGATGTCGTCCGCAGCCTCGTCCAGCACTCCGAGAGGAAGTCTGACACCAGCCCAAAGTGATCCGTCAGGTGTTTGCGGGGATCCAGCTTCGGATAATCCCAGCCGGGCGCATAGGCGTGCAGCCGATCCATGAAAGCTGTGTCGTCTCGCATCTCGGGTGGAAGGGGCGCGAGCAGATGACCGAAACGCTGCGCCTGCTCGAGGTCGACGTCCAGGTTGCCGACGAGCACGATGCCGCCCTCGGCACGGATGGAGTCCTTGCCGCGGGAGAACTCGCCGGATGCCATGTAACCCTTCATGATGTTCACGCCATCCTTCGAGTCGAAGGATACGCCGGCGACCTCGTCGAAGCAGACGACGTCATACTGGCAGACGAGGCCGCGCTGGCCGCTCGCCATGTTGACGAACATCCTCGCCACTGTAGCCTTGCCGCCCGAGATCAGGTGAGCGTAGGGCGAAATCTGCTGGAACAGGTGGCTCTTGCCGGTCCCGCGCGGCCCGAGTTCCACGAGGTTGTAGTTGCGCTCGACGAAAGGGATCATACGAAGCAGAGCAACCCTCTTCGCGCGCTCGTCGAACGCGGAGGGTTCGAGGCCGATCGAACGAAGGAGAAAGTCGATCCAGGCGCTGGTCGTGGGGAAGGACCGGCGTCCGGTGTAGAGAAGCTCAAGCACGTCGGACCGCGACATCTGGATCGGACGAAGCGCCTCGATCCCGAAGGGTCGGCCGCCCTTCTCCTGTGCTATGACGCTGTCATAGGAAAGCGTCACCTCGGCATAGAAGCCGTCAATCAGCATGCGCTCGTTCTCGGCGACCATATCGTCGGGGATCCGGACGTCGCGAAGCGCGAGGCTCGGCAACTCGGCGACGTAGCAGGCGTTCTTGGCGTCCAGGCGTGCCCGCACGACGTCGATCAGGCGCACTGAACCCTTGCGGAAGGCCTCGGCCTTGAACACCTCTTCCTGGCCAGTGCGAACGCAGCGATCCTTCAACTGCCTTTCAACGATCTCTAGGCCCTCTGTAATCTCGGCATCGTCCGTCGAAGCGCAGTAGCGGCCGAGCAGGAACTCGACGACGAAGGCCGGAACCGGGTAGGCCTTGGCATAGCGGCGAACGAGATCCTTGCGAACCACAAATCCTTCGAAGGCACGCGATCCGATATCGTCGAGGTTATCCTGGGTCAGTTGCATCTAGTTCACTCCGATCGCAGTCTTTTTCGCATCGATGACAGAACCGTGTTCGTCGAGGAGAACGACGACGACCGGGGTCTCTTCATCGAGGTCTGGATCGACCCGCAGCTCCACGATGGAGCCCTCGCCACCGACGCGCTCTGCGTCGACGCGGCTATCACGGTCGCGTTCCGAGCGACGAACTTCGACCTCGTGTCCCGGCGCCTCTCGATCGAGCGTTACGGAAAGTCTGTAGCGCTTCCAAGTCAAGTTCGAAATCCGTGCGCCGGCACCCGCTTTCACCGGGACGCCTCCGGGATCACCGACGAGAATGTCGGGCACGACACATTCCTGCAGCGACACACCGCCGTGCGCGTAGGCCTCTCCTGCGCGCCAGGCATAGGCGCCGGGAGGCACGGCGATGCGCACATTCGCATCGAACGTCCAGGGTATGGTCATCGCCTCGGGTGCAGCCCCGCCGGCAAGCAGCGCGACACGAGACCACGCGGTCGCCTCCAGCGTCGAGGCCGCGATCGTTGCCTTGGGCAGGCCACCGGGAATGATCAGCCAGCCGTGATCGGTGACGACGCGCACGCGTGGCCAGCCGGCTTGCCTCAGGGCCTGGACACGATGAGCGATGGACTCGATCTCGCTCTCGACCTGTCCGGCCAGGCGCTCGCCCATGGAGTGACCGTCCTTGTCTAGATTACCACACTCGGTCCAGCCTATGGCCTGCGGGGAGGATGGTCTTCGGACCTCTGTCTTTCCGATGACGTCCACGCCGCGTGCCCGCATGGCGGCAACGAGGCATACAGTATCGGCCGGCTTGCCCGATGAGGTTTCGAGGGGCAGGAACTGGTTGGCACGCCCACTACCACGGATCGCATCGGCGACAGGCGTGACCATCGGCTTGGCGCTGGCGGTGACGGTCGGGATCGGCGACAAGCGCCAGGAGAAGCTGACGCTCTCGGATGCCGCCAGCCGGTCCAGCAGGCGCCGGCCTATGTCCAGGCGCAGGCCATCGACGAAGAGAACGCAGGTGCCAGGTGTGACCGTAATTGGCTTAGCCTGCGCAGCTGCGCCGCCGGCGTCGAACGCCGCGCGGAAGCGGGAGGCAAGTGTATCGACCCACGGGAAATAGAGCGCACGAGCTATCTTGCCGATGACGTCTGCATGAGGACCGGCTGAGGCGAGCGAATCGATCAGCGCCGTGTCTGCCGCATAGCCGGCGTCCGCATAGGACTGAGCCAGGCCGGGAACGTCGGAACCGGGCAGCTGCGTTCGCACTTCTGCGGCGAGACGTGCAAGCGGTTCGAGCGCTCTGGCGAGGGGCGCCTCACCGAGCTTTGCCCAGCGGATCCGACGCCGGGTAGCATGCGCGTCCTCAAGCGACAGGACGCGTTTGATGGCTTCAAGATGCGGAAGGTCGGCGGCCTGCGCGAGTTCGCCCGCCAACAGCTGTTCCTGGAGCTGGTTATCAGCGCTGGTGCCTTTGGTGGGTTCGAACATGCCCGGCAGCGTCAGGCCCTCAGCCTTGCGCAGTTCCTCGCAGACGGCGCGATGCTGCTCCGGCGCCTCGTCGACCCGCGCGAGCACCTTGCCCCATGCGCCCTGGCCGGAGGCAAGCCGCTCGACGGCGATCTGGCGCGCGCCCTTCGCGTTCATGTCGATACCGAAGGTCGACTTCACCAGGCCGCAGACACTTTGCCAGGCTTCGGCAGTCCGCGCGGCACGGGCACCATTCGGATCGGCGATCCAGGCAAGCAGCGCGCGCACCTCGTCGGGTTCGATCAGGCGCAGGAAATCCTCGGCGGTCAGCCGGCGGCCGGGGAAGTCGGCAAGAGGGTAGTCAAGCAGACTCGCCAACGCCGCAGCGGCGGAGTCGTCAGTGCGGGTGTCAGTGGCGACGTCCAGGCTGAGGCCTTGGTCGCTGGAGCGCAGGAACGCGCCGACCGTCCAGTCACGCGCCTGGCGGCGGTTTCGGAAGATGTCTCCGCGATACTGAAGTTCGGCGAGCGGCCGCAGCAGTCTCGGCAGAGTCTGGGGATGCTTGAGCTCGGCGCTCGAAATCCCCGGAAGAAGGAACACCGGGACGGTATCAGCGGGTGGCGAGGCATCGAGGGTCGCGTCGAGGAGGCAGCGAAGCCAGATCGCGGGACCGGTCGCATGTGCGGGGTCGTAGGCGCCATGTCGGTAGAGCGCCAGACCACGCTGACGGAGACCCGCGCGGAGCGTCTCGAAGACGGCGGAGAACTGGTTCTCGGGGTCGGGCCAGAGCAGCGCCGCGCGCCAGTGCGCGCCCGACTCGAAAGAGAGCGCTGCATCCTTCAATGAAGCGGCGATGCCGTCCAGGAGTGTTCCGTGTCGGGTCACTCGGCGGCCTCCGATCCTGGCGAGCGCCCGGACCCCTTGCGGTCGCGGGCGGCCTGCTTGAAGGGTCGCGTGAAGTGGAAGTCGTTGTAGCGACGGCCTTTGAACTCCGGGCCGCCGGCAAAGTCGAGGGTTGCCACGTCATGGTCCTCGGCCCAGAACCAGGGATAGTCGTCCTTGTCGCGGTGGGGTTCGCCGCCGCGATCGGCGCCTTCGTGCTTCTTCACGCCGGGCATGACACGCAAGATGCAAGCCTTCTTTGCCTTCGCTCTCCAGGTCGTCGCGGTCAGGAACGGCCGGATGTTGAGGCGCACGCCGTCGTCAATATCTGGCTCCCAGCCGATCGGCTGCTCGTGCAGCGGCTTCCAGCGCACGAAGATATCGTAGGGCGGCTTGCCCTCGATGATGGCTGTGAGCTCGTCCCGCAGGTGCTCGGCGGCGGCGAGGCGATCTTCAGCAGTTGCGTCGCCGCTTGTCACGAGCCGGCGCTGTGTGCCGATCCATTCACCGAGATAGGTATCACGCAACTTTTCCACCAGCCGGCGGCCATCACCGTTCGGAGCGCAGAGCTGGTGATAGTTGACGAGCGCCGAGAAGCCGCCCTTCACGCCGTCCCAGATGTGCCAGATGAAGGGTGTCTGGTGGAAGAGCCTGCAGTGGCCCTCGAAGAAGCCGTCAACCAGCCAGCTCTCGAGATCCTTGTCCCAGCCTTCGGCTTCAAGGCACGCGCGCTCGACGCCGTCTTGCCAGTCCGGACCCCAAGTTACCCGGAGCACGTCGCGGACGCGCTCATGCGCTGCCGGTTCGCCATGGATGGGGGGCAGGCAGACGATGCCGTCGGCATCGACAATGCCAGCCTTTTCGACCTCGTCGGGCTCCACGACAGCCGGGCAGTCCATGAAGGACGATCCAGTCTGGCGCGGCCAGCGATAACCGAGCAAGCGCGCTACGGCGACCTGAAGTGGGTGCTCCGCTAGACCCGGACGGAGTGGTTCGCCTTTCCTGCCGTGGATTTTCGGATCCGCAGCGCCCCTCGGATTGCCGTCAAAAAGCCATTGTGAGGGGTCGTTGGAGTAAGGTGTTCGCGGTGGCAGTCGATTTCTGCCAAATGTCAGTTTTTCGCCCTTCTCAACGATTACTTTCCCAAATGTAGCATTTGTTATGTTTTTCCGAGACTCAAGCGCTCGAGAACGTTCGAAGAATTGATCAGAGAAAACAAACTCAGAAATCCATTCTAGATCGTCTTCTTTCCGGGGCACGATTATTGCGACATTTGAGTCGAACTTTTCTCCGTAGTATGGTGCCCGAGGCAGCGATCGCATTTGTCCGACAGCCACTCCCATCTTACCCCAAGCGGCGTTCCCTCTTTGGTCAGAATTATGAAGCTTGTCGCGCCGGACAGTTTCATCTTCGCGCAGATGGCCGTTCTCGCTGTCGAAATAGATTAAGTCGGTAAGTCCTCTGCAGCCGGTTTCGTTCGAAGGAGCAGTCTGTTGGAAGACCCATTCAGTGGGCACATAGGGGAACTCCCAAGTCTTGCGCTTAAATTTGTCTGAGTCTCCGTTTAGTATACCCGCAAGTGAAACCGCATATTTATCTAGGATTGATCCTGTGCCCAATACAGAAGTTAGTATTCGAGAATCGGGGTTAGAGCGCTGATCTTCCTGGCGTATTGCTTCGAGAGGGCTGTTTTGGATCAAATCCCTTTTTGATGGGATGTCGCTTACCTTCGTGGCATCGATTACGAAATGAACCGATTCTTCTTTTTGGAGAGAAAGGGACGCCAGGGTCGCTAGCGGGCCACGTTTTGCAAAACTTTCCCAAGCCTCTTCCCCCAGCGTCACCACGAAATCGATCGCGGTCTCGCTCAGTATGAAATCACGAAATCTATAGTAAGCTGGCAGAAATAAAATATTTTGTGGAAATACTACTGCTATTGTAGCGGATGATCTTGCTAATAAGTTCCTCTCAATCATCACTGCGGCGAGGTCTGTCTTAGCTCTCTTGTGGTGAGCTTCAATATACGTCTTTAAGCTGGATGAGAAGTCACCGTTGCCAAGATACGGAACATTGGTCGCCACAAGCGTAAAAGGCTTTGAAAGCAATTCTGCTGCTTTCACGAGTCCCTGGGCCGTTACCGCTGCCTCGCGGACTTCCGGGTCGCCAACTCTACTCAACACCCTGCCTATGGTCGTAGCGAGACCTTCAAAGCCTTCAGAAAATAGAGTTCCGTAGACGCCAAGTGCACGAAGGGGATCTATCAGTGAACCAAGAATTGGCGCTTGGGCGAACAAGTCATAGAGACGTTCAAGCCCTCCTCGACGTCGCGAAAGTGCCATTTCCTCCATGGGGTTACGTTCTCGGCCGAGCAAATCTGCTGGGCCTCCAGCGAACCCCTCCGCTTCCGCGATCTTCTCGGCGAGCCTTACGAATTCTGCCTTACCCATACCGATCGCCAGTCCCGAGCAGGCAAGGTGAAGGTTGGGCAGCGGCCGCACGCCACCAAGCCGCTTCCAGGCGGCAAGCGCCAGCGCGAAGGCAGCGATCTGCGTGCAGCGCGGGTCAATCTCCAGGCCATGAAGGTTGTCGCGGAGGACGGCCATCACTGCCACTTCGTCACCAAGCCCTTCCTCGGCCTTGCGCAGGGCGACGAGAATGTCGAGCGCGAAGACCAGGAAATGGCCCGAACCCATACAGGGGTCGAGCACAGTGATGGCGGACGCCTGCTGCGGCCAGCCTGGGAAAGCTCCGGCAGCGGGACGCCAGACATCGTCCTCGCGCACAAAGCGGAGATAGGTCCAGGCATATCCCGGCAGGGACAACCTGCGGCGCAGTTCGTCCTCGTCGGTGGCGTCGCGTGCAAGATCTGGGTTCTCCGCCAGCTTCTTGCCCGCCCACCAGGCGCCGAGCGTGTTCTCGAGCAGGAAGAGGACCATGTAATCCTCGGTGAAGAGCTGGGTGACGGCTGGCAGCTCGTCGGCGCCGATCTTCACCTCGCTCTCGTTGACCTTCTTCTTCCGGTCCTCCTGCCAGAACTGGTAGGTCCAGCCGAGCGAGTCGTCGGCCTTGAAGGTCTGGGCCGACAGCCCGTCGACGAGATCCGATATGCGCTGGCGCGTCTCCGGCGGCAGCGTCAGCGCGAGCACGGGATCGTCCTTTGGGAAGATCTCCGGCAGCATCGGCCCAGCGAATTCTGCGGCGACCTCGGCTACATCGCGCCCTTCCGCTTCCGCAATCTCTCGCAGCTCGTCGGGACGCACGGGAGCGTTGCCGGCATCCACATCGACGAGGAGCCCGTTCTCAAGCAGGAACCGCGCAAACAGTGCCCGGTGCCAGTGGGCATAGGCGATTTCGCGCACGAGACGTGGCATCCGCGCCGCGTCACCGGTGTCGAGCGTGTCGCCCAACGTCCTGGCATGCGCACGCAACCGAACACGCAGAGCGGCATCGGTCTCCGACAGCCAGGTCGGCCGCTTTGCGTCCGCGACGCCCAACTGACGCAGGGCTGCCTGCGCACCTTCCTCTGCCGCGATACGCGCCTTGCGCACGACGTCGTTCAAGGTCTTGCGGATATCTCGGTTCAGGGCAACGGGCATCGCGGTTCTCATTCTATCTCAATGGTCATCAGAGCTTAGCTGACGAGGGCTGGTCCACGTGCGATCGCCTGCAACAGCTTTTCCTTCTGCCGGGCGGTCCATGCTTCCACATCGTCCGAAGTGCGCAGCGTGGCACGCTCCAGCGTCACCGTTTGCACGGTTGGCTCCGCAAGACGCGCGGCTTTCTCTGCGGCATTCGCCTGGCGCTGGCGAACGGCATCGAGGGCGTCGCGCCAGGCAGAGAGCGGCATCCGGTCGAGCGCATCAGCGAGCGCGCTGTCATCCTCGGTGCGTGGTGCGATGGGTATGACAAGCCCTACCTCCCGGTTGAGTGTCTCCTTCGCTCCGGCGTCCAGATCGGCATAGGCGGGCAGGCCCGACAGTTCTGTTAGCGCCGCACGAATACGCTCGGAGAGCGCCGTGTGGGCCGCAGTGAGCCGCTGCACCAGAAGTTGACGCAGTTCGGCGATCGGATGCGTCAACGGATCCTGTGGATCCAGCAACTGGCGACCCTGGCGCACGCCGTCCAGTTCGATGCGGACGCCGCTAGCTTGTGGGATGTCCTCGGCATGACGGGCGAGGCGCGTGATCAGGTTCCAGCGCACAAGGCGCTGCTCCTTCAAGCTGGCCTGGCTGCGCCATCGCGTAATCGCCGCGTCTATCTCTTCACGGTGCTGTATTAGATGGGCCAGCAGCGCGTTACCCGCCAGCACCTGAGCATCATCCTCAAGCGCCAGGTGTGGGGCGGCAGGCAGAGGAGCGTCACCACCAGCGCTCTCGGCCAGGCGCCGAAGGGCACGCACGAAGTCCCTGGCCGATCCGGCCAGATCGTCGTCGTTCGTGTCCGTCACCAATGTGCGAAGGAAACCGCGCAGCTTGATCTTGTCGCGCGGAGCGATCTGAACATCTTCGGACTGGAATGTTGCCTTGCCGATCGCCGGCTTGTCCAACGCCTGCGGGGCTGCAGGCTCACCGTTGACCGTGGACTTGAGCTTGCCAAGCCGGACAAGCGCGACCAAGGCTGCGTCGACGGCTTCCGACGGCCATCCATAAGGCGCGCGCTCGAAGGTGCGGCGGAGCTCGGCGCCTGTGCGGCCCGCTCCGATCTCGCCGAGAACGGCGCGGCCAACGGCGTGCTGGTCGGCATCACCAGAGTGCCCGACTGCCGAGAACGGTTGTTCACCGCCCTCGCGCGCACTTCGGAAGGCTTTTTCCCATAGCGCTGCCTGGAAGTCGGCTTCCTTGAAACGAGGAAACATCCGCTTGCGGGCAGTATCGTTAGCAGCCTCGAGGCGGGCAGCAAGCGTTGCCTCCTTCATCTCGGCGCCGCCGCCGACGAACACGATCGCCTCGTCAACCAACTGGCGGACGAGCTCAGTCGCCCGCTCCTCGGCGGCCTTCTCGCGTGTCTCCATTCCACGGCGCGCCTCGTCTCCGCTCGGCCCGTGTCCGCCGCCGCGTTGCGCCACGACGGCGCGGGCGGCGAGCATGTCGGCGATCGAATCGCGGAGCTCATCACCTGATGGCTTGGGGACATAGAGGTGCACGATGGCGTCTTCCGATCCGCGCGCACGCGCAGCATCGCGCGCTTCTTTCTCGGAGCACTGCCAGCCTGTGCGGACCCAGAGAGCGATATTTCGATCGTCGCTTGCTGGCACGCGTTCACCAAGATGTGGAACAAGTCGACGCGGCACCTTGGCGTCACCATGAACCCGCGAGACGGAAGTCAGCACCGCATCGCGCGCCGCCTCGAGCATCGCCTCTCGCTTGTCGCCAACAGCAGCGAAGTCGTTGGCATACTGCCCTCTATATTTTCGGAAGTCCTGCTCCCAGGCGCGACCTTCCGCAGTTTGGATTCGCACCTCTGTGCCGATCTGGACCAGATCGCCGTTTTTCACCATGCGATCGACGAGGTCGCGCACACGGCTGCGGAAAGCGCCCTGGTCGATGGTCAAATCATCGACGAGAAGATCTGCCAGGTGCTCAGGATTTGCGCGCACGCCGATATCGGCACCGGTTTCACGCGGTAGGCGCGAGATCAGATATGCCAGAGCAGCAAGCCGGCGGGGGAGATCGCCATCGACCGGGTATTCTTTGTTCAAGCTTTCGATGCGTTCCCAGGCGTCCCGAGGTAAGTCTCCAGATTGGACGAGGCCGGCCTTGAGCGCGTCATAGAGCACCTCTGCGGAAACCGCGGCGCCCAGGGGCTTGTCGGCGATATCGCCGAGCGCATCATGCAAGATCCGAAGTTGGGACCGGAGCTGCGCCTGCGTGCCCTGCCGGTCAAGCGCCCTGAACGCCGCCTCCCAGAAGCGTCGACGCACCGGAAGCAGAGGGTAGTCATCGATGCGGATGGAGCGGTCCTCCGGACGTTCTGCGATGCGCGTCGACTGCAATTGCCGGGATACTGCAGCGGCATAAGAGTCGAGCGACTTGCCGATCTCGTTCCGTTCGGATGCCTTCTTGCGCAACAGGACCTTTCGCGTGACTGTTTCGACGTCGGCATCGTCGAGCTGGACGCGGATCGTGAAACGATCGAGGAGTCGGATGAGCTGCGGCATGCTCGTCAGCGCGCTCTGCCCGGCACCTACCAGCATGACCTTCGATTCGAATTCCTTGGCGAAGGTTTCCGCGATCTCGGCTATGGCGCCGGCCCGGTCCTGGCTTTCACCGACATAGATCTGCACCTCGTCGAGCACGACCAGCGTCAGAGGCAGGCGGCCGTTCCTGCTGCGAAGTTTCAGCACCCGTCGCACTGTGTTCGTGAACTGGTCCTTGGTGATGTCGAAGTCCGGTGAACGAAATTGCGCTCGAATGGCGTCGCGCACATCTTTCGTGGTCTCGCCAAGGGTCCTGTCGGTTGACAGAAGAGCATCAGCGATCAAGGGGCTGACAAAAAGATCCTCGACTTCTTGCTCCAGCGTGCTGCCCTTCGCCTCGATCGCAGCCCGGACCTGGGGCTCGATGGCACGGTCTTTGAGAAAGAGCATGAATTGCGCCTGGCCAAAGTCTCCAGGCAGACCGGCCGCCTTGAGCATGATCGCCAGAACCGAGTAACGGGGCCGCTCCGCCTGTCCGGACAACATCGTGCCCGCTGCAGCGAAAGTGCCCCCGGCGCGAGTGGCTTCCTGCTCGAGCTCCTTCAACGCAGCGCGAACATCATCCGGAACTTGGGGCACAAGCTGGACAGGTGTCATGCCGTCCGAGAACGCGCGATTCTCCCACAGGAAGGTCAGCATCTTTATGAGATGCGACTTGCCGGAACCATAGAAGCCACTCACCCAGGAAGCCTGCTGACTCGACTTGCTTAGGTCACGAACAAAGCTCTCGGCGATGCGCACGATGCCATCGGCATAGCGCCCCTCGCAAACGAAGCTTGCAAGCTCACCGCGAGTCTCCGCTTCGTCCGAGCCAATTCGCGCCTGGCCGTTGTTGATCAGGCGATTTTGTCTTGGGTCACGGTCGAGAACATCAGCAATCAATTTCATCAAACATCTCCGTGGTCGTCCAAGGTTATGGGAACAGCGTGATAGTCCCAGCTCTCTCGGGCATCGAGCAATCGGTAGCGCCCGTCCTGAACCCGCCCCGGGAAGAACACCAACAGTCGTCCTTGGATCGCGTGCTCTACACGCGATAGGACATCGGACAGGCTGGTAAAACCAAAAAGAGAAGCGACACCATATAGTGCCAGAATTCCGTTCGGGCCAAGATCCTTTGAAGCAAGCGCTGCTTCGACCTTCTCTGCGATTGCGGCCGCGATCCTGTCCTCCGCAGCGGTGCCAAGCTCGTTCGGCTCCTCGAAGTAGACATCGCGATAACGATGACCTGCGAGCCAGTCTGCGATCACTGGAGTTACATCGAGCGCGCTCCAGCTTTTTCCGGCAGCTCGAGCACCTTGGGCGAAAAGCTCGATCTTTTCCTGAGCGCTCGTTCGTCAGATGGATCGTAGACCACCATGATTACTCTTTGTGCGCCGGATGAACTCGCTGGCCAACCGATAGCAACGTGAGCCGTAAAAGCACCAGCCAGGCGATCGATCTTGGACATCATGCCAGCGCCCCCTCTGCGGACAGTCTCGATGCGTCGATCTCGATAGAGGGACCGAGCTGTCGGACATTGATCAGCCCAGCCGCGCGCGCCCTTTCAAGCATTTCGATTTGTTCGCGCGCGTCGAGATCAAGGATGCCCACCCAACCGCTCGTAAGGATGTCCTTGCCCTTGAAGCCGGCGGCTTGAGCCAGCCAGATGGCAAATGTCAGTGCTGCGGGCGTCGCCGATACCTTCGTCCTCTTCTTGAATGTTCGCCCAACAAGATGCCCTGACTGGGCCCAGGAACTCGATGCGTTTCTGACCACCTTGTCCAAGGTGGCATCGTTCAATCGACCTCCAACCACAGCGGAAACAGCGCTACGAAGAGCATCTCGCACCAGGTCCGAGGATGGGGGAGATCGATGATAGACCTGGCCGTCGCCCTCAGCAGCGGATCCCTCGCCAGGGCACCCAGGATAGCTAGAAGTGGAAGAGATTTCTGGTCCCTGACCCAAAGGTGCGAGAGTGTTCGGAACATCGGAACTGAGTTGTCGAGGCCATAAAGCTCCCTCAGTCGCTGGAGAGACAAGGCACGCCCCGACGTCGTATTTTTCTCGAGAAGGTTCTCGTGCAACACGATCGCCTCGAGCGCCTTGTCAGAAGCTCCTGTCCGGAGGACGCGCTCGAGTTCTGCAAGCATGATGGTGCGACTCGTATGCGTGCCTTTGGCCCCTTCTCGGAAGCCTGCGCTATCTTGAGCGTTGATAATGAAGTTTGCGTCCACGTCACTCTCCCTACTATCAAAATAGAGCACACTATTGGCCGCTCGACAAGAGCGCTCGCAATCCGCCGGCAAGTTTGCCGGCGGACTCATGGGCGTATTGTGGTTGGTAGACATTACCTCAGATGGTTTTCATAACGAGCTTGAGCCGCGCACGAATCCTGTCGCTCAGTTCGGGCACGGTCCCGCCAAAGATCTCCCGAAGGGCAAGGATCCAGGACTTCTCCACGGGGTCAGTGTAGTTGAAGCGAACTTCCTGCAACCACTCGAAGACCGCAGGCGAGAACCATTCCCTGATCGCCAGGGTAAGAAACTCTCCGTAGTCACAGCCGAACACATCACTAAGCGGATCGATCAATTCGAGCGGCGGCCGGATTTCGCCCTCCGCGAAGGCGCGGATAAGATTTCCGTTCTTGAAGCCACAGATGACACCGATCTCATCGTCGGAGAGCGGGCAGCGATCTACGTGCTCCTTGATGTAAAGTGACAGGGGAGATTCGCGCTTCTCGAGCATCGTAGATCCTTTCGATCTTTCGTTGTTGATGCTTGAGTTATAGCGATGGGCATGTTGGGAGTGCGTGGGAGCTCGCAGCCAAGTTTTTTTGATATTTCGCGGCATCCTCGTGGGACGATTGCTATAAACAGAGTAAGCGGTTTCTTACGCGACATCCTTGATGTTCACATGCCTCAAAAGAGGCAACAATTGAGTAGTGCATGGCTAGGACGCAATCCAATTTTCGACAGTCCGATCTTCAGCGCGCGGTGAAGGCTGCGCGCGCCTGTAATTTGCCGATCTACAGGACTGAGATTGGTCCGGACGGAACGATTATCCTCGTTCACAGCCACGACGGCAGGATCGAGCCCTCGAACGAACTCGATCGGTGGATGGCGCGCCGTGCGAATTAAATTGAAGGGAATTAACCGGGTCGCTACTCGCCTGGCTGATGGAACGGTCGCCTAATACTACTACGCCTGGAAGGGTGGCCCGCGTCTGCCCGGGAAGCCGGGCAGCGCCGAGTTTATAGCCGCCTACAACGAGGCAGTAGCGAAAAAGATGAAGCCCGCGGCTGGCAGCCTGCAGTCGATCTTGAACGGATTTCAGGTGTCGACCGAGTGGGATGATTTAGCGCCACGCACGCGTAAGGACTATGCTGGCAAGATCGCAGAGATCGAGAGGCTGTTAGGTGATTTTCCGATCAGCGCGCTCTCGGACCGTCGCGCCAAGGCAATCTTCCTCAAACACCGCGACGAACTCGCGGTGAAGTCGCGTCGTCAAGCTGACTATTTCTGGCAGGTGCTCGCGCGCATCTTGTCCTGGGCGGTTGGTCGTGGCTTGGCTCCAGCCAATCCGTGCGAGAAAGGTGGTCGCACCTATCGGGGCACCCGGGCCGAGAAAGTGTGGACCGAGGATCATGAGGCCGCATTTATGGCGTCTGCGCCTGCTCATTTGCGGTCTGCCTTCATGCTGGCGCTCTGGACCGGGCAGAGACAGGGAGATCTGCTTGCTCTTTGCTGGTCGCAGTATGACGGCAAGACCATCCGGCTCAAGCAGAGCAAGACGGGCGCGCATGTGGTCATTCCTGTTGGTGCTCCGCTGAAGAAGGTGCTTGATCGCCTGGATCGCTCTGACGGCCCTATCCTGCGCAACAGCTACGGCGAGATATGGAATGCTGACGGATTTCGATCCTCGTGGAAGAAGGCGTGCAAGGCTGCTGGCGTTACCGGTGTCACGTTTAATGACCTCCGCGGCACCGCGGTGAGTCGGCTCGCACTCGCGGAGGCTACTGAAGCGGAGATCGCCACGATCACCGGCCACAGCCTCAGAGACGTCCGCTCGATCCTCGATGCACACTACCTCAACCGGGATCCGAGGCTCGCCGAGAATGCCATCCGCAAGCTCGAAGCGAGAACACAGTCTTCCAAATGAGCGCCCAAATGCCCGAAATGGTTCCAGATTTGTTCGGCAGAAAATGTAATGAAATCAGATGGCTGGGGAACCTGGATTCGAACCAGGACTAACGGAGTCAGAGTCCGTGGGTCTACCGTTAACCTATTCCCCAGCAAGCGTTTTCACGCCGCTCGATCGTCATGCGCGTTGGAAGCGCTTGGCCGTCGGTGAGCGGGCTTCTAGCATATTGACGGGGAGGTTCAAGCGGAAAATTGGGTTTGTGTGAAAGAAATTCGTCGAGGCGGCTCCGACGAAAGCCCTCATTTGCGCAGACGCAAAAACAAATTGTCGTTTTGGCGGCGAACTGGTACATTCCTTGCCAACACTGAACAGAGACTTGCGCCTGCCGCAGCCGAACGGCGCGCAGCGCGCCGTGGAACATTACCGTGAGTGACCCCGAATCCGGCGTAAAGCCGTCTGACGCCGGGGCGTCCGGGGCGGGACAGAAGCCGGGGAGAACTCTTCCCGGCGTGCGAAACGTCGGCGCAAGCGTGCGCAGTCGTCCGCCAATCGTCCGCCTCAAGCTGCCGAGACGCGCAAGTCCGGCGGCGAGACGTCCCAATCCGTTGCGCCGGGCCAAGGCCCGGATCGCAAGAAAAAGCGCCGCAAGCGGACGCGTGGACCTGCGTCCGCGGCGTCGGACCAGCCGCGTCCGCAGGTCGAGGCCCAATCCGCCCTGCCCAAATCGGGACCGGACAAGCCCGCCTCCTCCAAGAAGAGCGGTCGAAACCGTCGCAGGCTGCAGCCGCGGCCGCTGCCTCAGGAGCAATCTCCACGCGCTCACGGCAAGCCCGCCGAACGGTCGGACGGCGCCTCGCGGGCCGATCTGCCGCGGCCCAAGCCCGCCGCGCCGGAATTTCCGCCGCCGGACACGCTCTACGCCGCGCTCGATCTCGGCACCAACAATTGCCGGCTGCTGATCGCGCAACCCACCCGGCCGGGCCAGTTCCGGGTCGTCGACGCCTTTTCGCGCATCGTAAGGCTGGGCGAAGGGCTCGGCTCCACGGGACGGCTGTCGGAAGACGCGATGGACCGCGCCACGGAGGCGCTCAAGGTCTGCGCCTCCAAGCTCGCCGCCCGGAAGGTGCGCCGCATGCGGCTGATCGCCACCGAGGCCTGCCGCGCCGCCTCCAATGGCGAGGCTTTTCTTGAGCGGGTGACGCGGGAGACGGGCCTCGAACTCGACGTCATCAATCGCGAGACCGAGGCTCGGCTCGCCGTGTCCGGCTGCGCCTCGCTGATCGGCCGCGACGCCCGCTCCGCCGTGCTGTTCGATATCGGCGGCGGCTCGTCGGAAATCGCCATCCTGCAGATCAACGGCCAGCGCTCGCCGCGGCTCGCCAACCACATCACCCACTGGACTTCGCTGCCGGTGGGCGTGGTGACGCTGTCGGAGCGGCATGGCGGCCGGCATGTCACGCCGGATATCTTCGCCGCCATGGTGGCCGAGGTCGAGGAAATGCTGTCGCGTTTTTCGGCGCCGGCCGCCTCCGAGCTCGATTTCGCCAACAGCGGTTTTCACATGATTGGCACCTCGGGCACGGTCACGACGCTGGCGGGCGTCTATCTCAATCTGCCGCGTTACGATCGCCGCCAGGTCGACGGTCTCTGGATGGACGCCGCCGACGTGACCGCCATGCAGGATCGCCTGGTCGGGCTCGATTTCGCCGCCCGCGCCGCCAATCCCTGCATAGGGCCGGATCGCGCCGATCTGGTGCTGGCCGGTTGCGCCATTCTCGAGGCCATTCGCAGGCGGTTTCCGGTCGAGCGCATGCGCGTCGCCGACAGAGGCTTGCGCGAAGGCCTGCTCACCGAAATGATGGCCGATGACGGCGCCTGGCGCAAAGCCAGGCCGCGCCCGCCCTTTCACAGGATCTGACCCATGACGAGCAAACCCACCGGCGGCAAGGGAACCGGCCGCAAGCTGACCCAGCATGTGAAGAAGAAGAAGCTGAAGGAATCGTCGCGCCGCTGGCTTCAGCGCCATATCAACGATCCCTATGTGCAGCGCTCCCGCCTGGAGGGCTATCGCTCGCGCGCGGTCTACAAATTGCTGGAGATCGACGAGAAACATCACATTCTCTCGGGCGCCCGGCGCATCATCGATCTCGGCGCCGCCCCCGGCGGCTGGTCGCAGATCGCCGCCCGCGTCACCGATTCCACCAATGACAATATCCGCGTCGTCGCCATCGATTTTCTCGAAATGGACGCCATTCCCGGCGTGCATTTCCTGCAGATGGACTTTCTCGACGACGCCGCGCCCCAGGCGTTGATGGATGCGCTGGGCGGCATTCCCGACCTGGTGATTTCCGATATGGCCGCCCCCACCACCGGCCACCAGCGCACCGACCATTTGCGCACCATGCATCTGTGCGAAGTGGCGGCGCATTTCGCCGTCCAGGTGCTGCGCGAGGGCGGCCATTTTCTCGCCAAGACCTTCCAGGGCGGCGCCGAGAAGGAACTGCTCGACATGCTCAAACGGAATTTCCGCCAGGTCGTGCATGTCAAGCCGCAGGCTTCGCGGGCGGAATCGGTGGAGATGTTCATTCTGGCCAAGGGATTCCGCGGACCGAAGGTCGGCGCCATCGGCCATGAAGAGGCCGCCGACAGCGATCGTGACGCCGGCGATCACAGGGACCAGTACGACGACGAGGAGTGATCGTCGGTGTCGGGAGGAGAGGCCATGCTGCTTTATGTGACGCTCGGGACCCGCGATCTCGCCCGCGCCATCGCCTTCTACGATCCGGTGATGGCGACGCTCGGTTATACGCGTCTGGTCACCAAGGATGTCGAGGTCGGCTATGGGCGCGAAGACGACGCGCGCTGCCGCCTCTGGATCACCTATCCCTTCGACCAGCAACCCGCCACCCATGGCAACGGGTCCATGCTGGCGCTGGCGGCCGATCGTCGCGCCGCGGTCGACGCCTTCCACGCCGCTGCGATCGCTCAGGGCGGGCAGGACGAAGGCGCGCCGGGGCTGAGGCCCTATCACGCCCATTTCTACGCGGCTTATGCCCGCGATCCCGACGGCAACAAGCTGTCGGCCGTCTGCGAGACGCCGGAGTAGTCAGCCGGCCTCGGCCTTGTCGACATGACCCGAGACATTGGCGCCGGCATTGGCCGGCAGCCGTGAAATCGGCCAGGCGCCAAGGAGATTGAGAAACGCCACTGCGATGAAGGCTATGTGGAACGCGCCGATCGTCAAGCCTTCCCCGCTCGACAGCGCGTAGAGCTCCAGCAGCACGCCGGCAAAGGCGACGCCGAGCGCGCTCGACACCTGCTGGATCACCGCATTGAGCGCCGCGGCGCGCCGGCGCGCTCATGCTCGATGTCGGCGAAGCCGAGAATATTGATGCCGGTGAAGAAGAAGGACCGCACGAAGCCCGCGACGAACAGAGTCAGCGTCAGCGCGAGATGCGGCGTGTCCGGCATGAACAGCGCATTGGCCGCCGTGCCGACCGCCGACAGGCTCGCGGCGATGATCAGCACATTGCGAAAGCCGAAGCGATGGAAGACATGGCGCGCCGCGAATTTGGTCAGCAGCGCGCCGCCCGCGCCGATGAAGGTGATCATGCCGGATTCGAACGGCGTCAGGCCGAAGCCGAGTTGCAGCATCAGCGGCAGCAGGAAGGGCATCGCGCCCATGGCGATGCGGAAGATCGTACCGCCGGTCACGCAGGCGCGAAAGGTTTCGACGGAAAACAGCGTCAGATCCAGCACGGGATGCGGATGCCGCCGCGCATGCCGCACGAAGAGCAGCGTGGAGAGCAGGCCGATGGCGGTGGCGGCGACGCCGAAGACGGGCGGCAGCGCCGGCAGGCTGACCACCGACAGCCCGAACACCACGCCGGCGGCGGCGATTCCGCTCAAGGCGAAGCCGATGCGGTCGAGCGGCGGCGACCCCACAGGCGGCAGGTCGGGAATGAAGACCAGCGACAGGATCACGCCGAGAATGCCGACCGGCAGATTGATGAGGAAGATCCATTCCCAGCTGAAATAGGTGGTGATGAAGCCGCCGATCGGCGGGCCCACCAGGGGACCGATCACGGCGGGAATGGTGAAGAGCGACATCGCCGAGACGAGATTGGCTTTGTCGGTGGAGCGCAGCAGGATGGCGCGGCCGACCGGCGTGGTCATCGCCCCGCCCATGCCTTGCAGGAAGCGCGCCAGCACGAAGAAGGGCAGGTTGGCGGCCAGCGCGCAGAGCGCCGAGCCCGCCATGAACACGATCATCGCGGCGATGAACACCCGTTTCGCGCCGAACCGATCCGCCGCCCAGCCGCTGAGGGGAATGAACACGCCGAGCGACACGAGATAGGAAGTCATGGCGAGCTTCAGCGTGATCGGTCCGACATCGAGATCGGCGGCGATGGCCGGCAGCGAGGTGGCGATGACGGTGGAGTCCATCTGCTCCATGAACAGAGCGACGGCGAGGATCAGGGGAGCGTAGCGATGCAAGGCTGTTTCGGCGGAAGAGGAATCGGTCGTCCGAAAGAGCCATGGAAAGATGGCGCTGACAAGGTCGCCGCCCTCGGCCGCGTCAGTCGCGCTTTCGCTGCTCGCGCGTGACCGCTTCGCGTTCGAGCGCGGCCTTGTGCGCGGCGTCGAGCCGGCGCCAGTCGACATCGGCCAGCGCGCCGGCCAGCGCATGCAGCATAGACTTGGTGACGGCGCGCGGCCCGAAACGGAATTTCAGCCGCGCATAGGCTTCGACCGCGCCGATCTCCTTGAGCCCCGCCTCGTCGCTCACGCCGATCTCCGTCAGCATCGGGCAGGATTTCGGGCCGAGATTGCGCAGATCCCGCAGCGGCCGGTTCACAGTCGACGGTAGCGGGCGGCGGCGGCGCGTTCGATCGCGGCGGCGGTCAGCTTGTCGAGCTCCAGCCGGGCGCGCAGCAATTGCAAAAAGCGCAGCTCCGTCGGCTCGATCTGATTGTCGGCGATGGCGATCTCCACGGCCAGCGCATAGGCCGTGTCGTAGAGACGCGGCGGCAGCGCGTCGCGGATGGTTTCGAGCGCGATGTCGAGGCCTTCCGGGCCGGCGAGGATTTCCTGGGCGCGGCGGCTGGTCGGGATGACGTCTTCCTCGTCGAAGCCGGCGAACACCGGCAAGAGGCGCGCGAGTCGGGCGATGCCCTTGAGTTCGGGATCGGGCATATGGCCGTCGGAGGCCGAGGCCATCACCATCACATAGATCAGCGCCGCCTGCGCCGTCACTTTTTCCGCCATGACATCCTCGCCAGAACTGGTTTGCTCCTCAGCAGGTAGAGCGGGGCGCGGGTGAAATCAAGATGGGCTGCGGTCGGAGAATTTTCCTACTGGCTGGCCCAGATGATGCGGGCGATCCAGTCGACATCGGTCGCCTCCAGCGTGCGGCCGGGATGCTCCGGATTGAGCGACATCAGTTCGATCGTGCGCGGAGTCTGCCGCGCCAGCACTTTCGCCATCACCTCGCCCTCGCGGGTACGCACCACCACACGGTCGTTGCGGCGCACCTGCGCGCCGGGCTCGACGATCAGCACGTCGCCGTCGCGATAGAGCGGCATCATGCTGTCGCCCTGCACCTCCAGCGCATAGACGCCGGGTTTATGGGCGGGCGAGGCGGGAAATTCCACCACGTCCCAGCCCTGGCCGGCCGGAAAGCCGCCGTCGTCGAAAAAGCCGCCCGCGCCCGCCTGGGCGAAACCGAGCAGAGGGATGGGCGAGACCTGGGGCGGAAAAGCGCCGTCGGGCAGGCTCGATCCGCGGCCCACGGGCACCAGGAAGGCCATGAAGTCCTCGATGGTGGAGCCGGTGGCTTCGAGGATCTTGTGGATCGATTCCGTCGACGGCCAGCGCTGGCGGCCGTCGGCGGAACTGCGCTTGGATTTGTTGAAAGCCGTGGGGTCGAGCCCCGCCTTGCGGGCCAGGCCGGAGGGGGTCAGGTCATGCCGCGCTGCCAGGGAATCGATGGCTTCCCAGATCTTCTCATGCGAAAACATGGCGGACGGTCCGTCAATTGGCGGCCCGCGGCGACGCGATACGAAAGGCGGGCGATGTCGTGGATCACTGGCGCGGATCTTAACCATATCCCGGCGCGCGAGTAAAGGATGCGAGGAATAAAATCCTGTGCGTCAATTCGCCTGCGGCAGCGCCGCGCCGATCTTACCGATCTGGATCACCGCCTGGGTGCGGCTGTCGACGTCGAGCTTGAGCAGTATGGCCGAGACATGCGCCTTGACGGTGGCTTCGGAGACGCCGAGTTCATAGGCGATCTGCTTGTTGAGCAGCCCTTCGCCGATCATGCCGAGCACGCGGGTCTGCTGCGGCGTCAGCGTCTTCAGCCGGCCGATCAGCGCGTCGATTTCATTGTCCTGATCCCGGCCCGCCTCATAGCCCGGCGGGGCGTAGACGCCGCCGTCCAGCACCGCGGCGATGGCCGCCCGGATGTCGTCTATGCCGCTCGATTTGGAGATGAAGCCGGACGCGCCGAGATCGAGCGCGCGGCGGATCGTGGCGGCGTCGTCGGTGGCCGAGACGACGGCGACGGGGATCGCCGGAAATTCCGCCCGCATCATCATCAGGCCGGATAGGCCGCTGACGCCGGGCATAGCGAGATCCAGCATCATCAGATCGGCGTCGGGATGGTCTTCGGCCGCTTTTCGAGCCTCCTCCAGCGATCCCGCCTCGACGATGGCCGTGTCCTGTCCGCCGAAAGCGAGCGCCTGTTTCAACGCCCCACGAAACAAGGGATGATCATCGGCGATGATGATCGTCGCGGAAGTTGTCTGCATTTTCCCCCGTGAGCCTGCTGGCAAGCCCGGACTTTCTCGTTGTGAGGAGCTTATATCAGGCCCCTCGAAACGAAAAGCCTTTTGTCACGGTCTTTCGCCTTATGGCTGCAACAGCGCGGGGCCTCCCGTTGCCTCGGCTGTTTTCTTTCGCGTCGAGATGGGGTAGGCAGGCCGGAACTGGGGAAGAGGCCGAGATGACCGAACTGATTTACAAGATTGTCCCCGCCGAGATCTGGCGGCAGGCGGAAAGCGATGGCGTCTTCGCGGGCGCCGGCATCGACCTGGCCGACGGCTTCATCCATTTGTCCACCGCCCGGCAGACGCGGCGGACGGCGGAGCTTTATTTCACCGGCCAGACGGGGCTCGCGCTCATCGCGATCGACGCGGCGGCTCTCGGCGCTGCGCTCCGCTTTGAGCCTTCGCGCGACGGCGCGCTCTTCCCGCATCTCTACGGCCCCCTCCCGCTGGCCGCAGTCGAGGCGACTTATGCGCTGACGCTCGACGGCGAGGGCCAATTCATCTTTCCGGAGGAGATCCCATGAAGGACGCGCTCTGGCCGCTGATGCGGGCCGGCCTGTTTCGCCTCGATCCCGAACAGGCGCATAATCTGTCGATCCGCGCGCTGTCGCTCGGGCTCGCGCCCGCCTGCCGCATCCCGGCCGATCCGCGGCTCGCCACTCAGATCGCCGGTTTGAGTTTCCCCAATCCGATCGGGTTGGCCGCCGGCTACGACAAGAACGCCGAAGCGCCGGAGGCCATTCTCCGGCTCGGTTTCGGCTTCACCGAAGTCGGCACGCTGACGCCCCGCCCGCAAGCGGGAAATCCCAAGCCCCGGCTGTTCAGGCTGGTCGAGGACGAAGCCGTCATCAACCGCTTCGGCTTCAACAATGAGGGCCATGCCGTGGCCTTGGCGCGGCTCGACAGGATCGACCCGCTGGCGCTGGTCGGCGTCAATATCGGCGCCAACAAGGACGCCGTCGATCGTGTGGCCGATTATGTCGCGGGCGTCAGAACCTTCTATCGCGTGGCGCGCTATTTCACCGCCAACATTTCCTCGCCCAACACGCCTGGTCTTCGCGACCTGCAGGCGCGCGACAGCCTGCGGGAGCTCCTGTCGGCTGTGCTCGCGGCGCGCGACGAGGAAGCGGCCAAGTCCGGCCGGCATGTGCCTGTGTTCCTCAAGATCGCGCCCGATCTCACCGAAGAAGGCATGGACGATATCGCCGGGGAAGCGCTGGCGAACCGGCTCGACGGGTTGATCGTCTCCAACACCACGTTGTCGCGCGAGGGTTTGCGCGATCAGCGCCAGGCGGGCGAGGCGGGCGGCATGTCCGGCAAGCCGCTGTTCGACAAGGCGACCGCGGCGCTGGCGCGCATGCGCAAGCGGTTGGGTCCCGACTTTCCGATCATCGGCGTCGGCGGGGTGGATTCGGCGGAGGCCGCGGCGGAGAAGATCCGCGCCGGCGCCGATCTCGTGCAGCTCTATTCGGCCATGGTCTATGGCGGCCCCGGCCTGCCTGCGCGCATCGTTTCGGGTCTCTCGCGTGTCTGCGATCGCGACGGCCTCGCCTCGATCCGCGAGATCCGCGACACGCGGCTCGATCACTGGCTGGCGCGGAAACTCTGAGCCCTCAGTTTCGGCACGGCGATGGCGAGAAACACGCCGCGCAGGAAGAGAAACAGGTTGAGCGACAGCCAGAGCCCGGTATTGCCCAGCGGCGCCAGCGCCCAGAGACAGAGGCCGAAGCCGGCAAAGGAGAGCAGCATCCGGTTGCGCATCGCCTTCGACCAGGCGGCGCCGATGAAGACGCCGTCCATCAGGAAGGCCAGACAGCCGCTGATGGCGGTAATCGCCGCCCAGGGCAGGTGCTGATAGGCAATAGTCCGCACCGGCTCCGAGGTCGTCAGGAAATCGATGATCGGCCGTCCCGCCACAGCGAGGATCAGGCTGGTGAGGATCGCCAGCGTCAGCGACCAGTAGCCCGTCAACCTCAGCCCCCGGTCGAATGCCGGCCGGTAGCCGGCTCCCAGCGACCGGCCGATGATGGTTTCCGCCGCGTTGGCGAGACCATCCAGCCAGAAGCCGGCCACCATGAAAAAATTCATCAGCACGGCGTTTGCGGCCAGCGTCTCCGCGCCGAATTGCGCGCCGATACGCGTCATCAGGAAGAAAGCGCCGAGCAGCACGAAAGAGCGGATCATGATGTCGGCGTTGAGCGAAAACAGCCGCGCCAGTTTGCCCCGCTCCAGCAGGCCGGCAATGCGTCGCGGATCGCGCGCGGCAAAGCCTCGGAGCACGATGATGAGCCCGGCGATCATGCCGACCACTTCGCCTGTCACAGTCGCCAGCGCGATGCCGGCGATGCCGCCCTTCAGAACAAGCCCGAACAGCACCGACAGCGCGATATTGACTCCATTGATCAGCGCCTGCAGCAAGAGCCCGGTCTTGGAGCGGCCCTGTCCGAGCAGAAAGCCGAGGATGGCGTAATTGGCGAGCGTCGCCGGCCCCGACAGGATGCGCAGCGAAAACCATTCCGACGTCGCCCGCGCCGCGCCCTCGGTCGGGCTCATCAGCGCGAGCCCCAGTTTCAGCAGCAAAGGGCCGACCAGCACGATCGCCGCGCCGATCGCCAGAGCGCTGATCAGCGCCCGCCAGAACACCGCCTCCTGCTCCGCCGTCTCGCCGCGTCCCCAGGCCTGAGCCGTCAGCGCCGTGGTCGAGGCGCGCAGGAAGTTGAAGCTCGCAAAAATCAGGTCGAACAGCACGGCGCCGATAGCAAGACCCGCCAGCGCGTCGGCGTCGCCGAGCCGTCCGGCCACCGCCGTATCGGTGATGCCGAGCAGAGGCGTGGTCAGGAAGCCGAGCGTCATCGGCAAAGCGAGGCCCAGCACCATCCGATGCGTCACCTCGAAGCCGCCGCCCTGGCTCGCCTCCGTGCGCATCAGAACAGCTTCAGAGGAAAGCGGGCTACGGAGCCGCGGCCGGGGCGCGGCTTCGAGCCGAGCACCATCGCCCAATAGGGCCTGCCGTCGGCGCTATTGACGGCGCGGACCACGCCCAGCGTTTCGAAGCGGCCCATCATATTCTCATAGTGTCGAGGCGAGGTGATCCAGGCGGCGACCGCCGCCTCCACGCTTCGCTGGCCCGATGCGATATTCTCGGCGGCCGGCAGCGGCACCTTCATCCGCCGCATGCGCGCGCCGAACTCTTCCGGGCCGAGCTTGTGGGCCATCTTGCCGGCATTGGCCATATTCTCGGCCTGATCGCGGGCGGCGGCGATGGTGACGGGATCGGCCACGAGCGGCGGTAGGCCTTTTTGGCGCGGGCCTGGTTGACCAGCGGCAGCGCCTCGACCGTCAGGTCCATGACCGGCCCGACAGGGGCGACCGGCGACAGGGCCGTGGTGGTGGAGCAGGCGGCGAGCGCCGAAAGCGCGGCAAGGCCGAGACCGGCTCTCAGTAGGCGCCGACGTGAAAGAGCGGAAGAGATCACGATTTGCGCCAACTCAGCAAGCGGATCAGAATGAAGACGGGTATGACCACGGCGGCGCCGATCAGCAGATAATCGCCGACGCGGCCCAAGGCGCGGAAGCCTGTGCGCCAGAGGTCGCTGATGAAATCCTGCGTCCAATAAAAAATGTCGGCGGGATAGACGCCCAGCATATGCATGACGAAGCCGACGACCAGCGACACCACGATGAGCTTGATCGCCACACGCAGGGGCGAGTCGCCCAGAAAACGGTTCAGGCCATCGCCCATGTCACACTCCAGTTTGCGCAAACGAGGAATCGCTTGACCGCGTCGCAAGGCGGAAATTAGACAAATCCGCCCAATATGGAAAGAAATCTCCCGCCATGGCTCCCAAACGCATTTTGACCTCCGGCGATCTCGTCGCCGATCGCCGCGCCGATTACGCCGCCATGTTGGCCGAAAGCGGCGACGCCCTCGCCGCCGCCGACTTGATGGAGCAGGCGCTGGAGCTCGCGCCCGGCTGGACCGCCGGCTGGGTCAAGCTCGGCGATTATCGCGAAAAGGCCGGCCTCATCGAGCCGGCGGTCGAGGCCTATCGCCGCGTGGCGGTCTCCGATGACGCCGCGCTGTTCGGCGTCGATCTCAAGCTCGCAGCACTCGGAGCCGCCGAGACGCCGGCGCTGCCGCCGAGCGCCTATGTCGAAGGCCTGTTCGACGACTACGCCGACCGGTTCGAGACGGCTTTGGTCGAAAAGCTCGGCTATTCCGTGCCGAAAAAGCTCGCGGCGCTGATCCGTACGGCGAAGGGCGACGCGCATTTCGCGCTGGCCGTCGATCTCGGCTGCGGCACCGGGCTGCTCGGCCCGGAGATTGGCGACTGCGTGTCCGCGCTCGAAGGCTATGATCTCTCGGAAAACATGCTGGCGAAAGCCCGCGCCAAGGGCGTCTACCGCCATCTCGCTCGCGCCGATCTCTCTTTGTCTCCGGAAGCCTCCGGCCTGTTCGACGGTTTGGAGCAAGGCCGCGCCGATCTCGTCGCCGCCGCCGATGTGATGATGTATCTCGGCGATCTCGACGCCGCCTTCGCCAATGCCGCCACGCTTTCAACGGTCGGTGGTCTCTTCGCCTTTTCGGTCGAGAAAGACGAGGCGCGGACGGGCTTCTCGCTCCGTCCCTCGCTGCGCTACGCCCATTCCCGCGCCCATGTCGAGACTATCCTCGCCCGCCACGGTTTTGCGCCCATCGCCTGCGAGGAGACGGTGATCCGCATGGATGCGGGCCAGCCGATTACCGGCCTGTTGTTCCTGGCGCGAAAGTAGGGCCGCCCGGTTCCCTTCGTGCAAAAATTATGTCAGTATAGCTGACATAATTTTCAATCCTATGCGGCGCGCGGGGATAGCATGGCCAAAATCGGCATCTGGAACACCGAACCGACCAAGCATTCGCTGTTCGAGGATGCGCAAGGCGTGTTCACCGGCACGGTGCTGGCCTCGCTCGGCATCATGCTGCTCACGAAGGCTGGCCTGTTGACCGGCGGCGTCGCCGGCATGGCCTTCCTGCTGAAATACGCCTTCGGGGTGAATTTCGGTCTCGGCTTCTTCCTGATCAATCTGCCGTTCTACTATCTCGCTTATAAGCGCATGGGCAAAGCCTTCACCATCAAGACCTTCTGCTCGGTCGGACTGCTTGCGCTTCTCACCCAGTATCAACCGCAATGGCTGGAGATCGATTATGTGCATCCGGTCTGGGCGGCGGTGCTGGGCGGCCTGTTGATCGGCATGGGCATGCTGGCGCTGTTTCGCCATCGCGCCAGCATCGGCGGCGTCGGCATTCTCGCGCTCTATCTGCAGGATCGCTTCGGCTGGCGGGCGGGCTTCGTGCAGATGAGCATCGACATGGTCATTCTCGCTCTGTCCTTCTTCGTCACCAGCCCGTTCATCGTCTTGTGTTCGGTGCTCGGCGCCGTGGCGCTGAATTTCTTCATCGCGGTCAATCACCGCACCGATCGCTATATTGCGATGTGATCGAAAGCACCTATCTTGCCGTGGAAGCGGAGGATGGCGGATGGACGCGAAGACGGACTGGAGCGGCGAGGGCGGTTTGCCGTCTCTGTTCACCCGCTGGTTTACCGAACGCGGCTGGTCGCCCAGGCCGCATCAGCTCGCGCTTCTCGACAAAACAGGCGATGGCCGTTCGGCGTTGCTGATCGCCCCCACCGGCGCCGGCAAGACGCTGGCCGGCTTCCTGCCCTCGCTGGTCGATCTCCACCGGCGGGGCAAGCCCAAGCCCGGAACCGGCTTCCATGGCGTCCACACGCTCTACATCTCGCCGCTCAAGGCGCTGGCCGTCGATATCGAGCGCAATCTCGAACGCCCGGTCGCCGAAATGGGCCTCCCGGTCACCATCGAAACGCGCACCGGCGACACGCCGCAGCACAAGCGCTCGCGCCAAAGGCTCAATCCGCCCGATATTCTTCTCACCACGCCTGAACAGCTGGCGTTGCTGATCGCGTCGAAAGAGGCCGAGCGGTTTTTCAAGGAATTGCGCTTCGTCGTGTTCGACGAATTGCATTCGCTGGTCACCTCCAAGCGCGGGCATCTGCTGTCGCTCGGGCTCGCCCGGCTGCGAAAGCTCGCGCCCGACGTACGCACGATCGGGCTGTCGGCCACCGTCGCCGATCCCGACGATCTCCGGCGTTGGCTGGTGGCGCAGAAACCCGGCGAGACGGCGCTTTCGGAACTGGTGACGGTGGCGGGCGGCGCGCGTCCCGTCATCAGCATTCTCGACACGGAGGAGCGTATTCCCTGGTCGGGCCACTCGGCGCGCTATGCCATGGGCGAGGTCTACAAGGCGATCGGCGCGCACCGCACCACGATCCTGTTCGTCAACACGCGCTCGCAGGCCGAGATGCTGTTCCAGGAGCTCTGGCGCATCAATGACGACAACTTGCCGATCGCGCTGCATCACGGCTCGCTCGACGCCGGCCAGCGCCGCAAGGTCGAGGCGGCCATGGCGGACAACCGGCTGCGGGCCGTCGTCGCCACCTCGACGCTCGATCTCGGGCTCGATTGGGGCGATGTCGATCTGGTCATCCATATCGGCGCGCCCAAGGGCGCCTCGCGGCTGGCGCAGCGCATCGGACGCTCCAATCACCGCATGGACGAGCCGAGCAAGGCCATTCTCGTTCCGGCCAACCGCTTCGAGGTGATGGAATGCCAGGCGGCGCTCGACGCCAATTATATCGGCGCGCAGGATACGCCGCCGGTGGGCGAGGGCGCGCTCGACGTGCTCTGCCAGCACATCATGGGGCTCGCCTGCGCCGATCCCTTCGACGCGCTCGAGGTCTATGACGAAATCACCAGCGCGTCGCCCTATGCCCATCTCTCCTGGGAGACGTTCGAGCGCGCGCTCGATTTCGTCGCCACCGGCGGCTATGCGCTCCGCACCTATGAGCGCTACGCCAAGATCCGCAAGACCAAGGACGGGCTTTGGCGCGTGTCGCACCCCGCTTACGCCCAGCAATACCGGCTGAACGTCGGCACCATCATCGAGGCGCCGATGATGAATGTCCGGATGGTGCGCAAGGGCAGGGGCGCGGTGGGGCGCGGCGGGCCGGTGCTCGGCCAGGTCGAGGAATATTTCCTCGAACAGCTCTCGGCCGGCGACACATTCCTGTTTTCCGGCAAGGTGCTGCGCTTCGAGGGCATCCGCGAAAACGAATGTCTCGTCTCCGACGCTTTTTCGCAGGATCCGAAAATCCCGGCCTATGCCGGCGGCAAGTTTCCGCTTTCGACCTATCTGGCCGAGAGCGTGCGCGCCATGCTCGACGATCCGGACAAGCGGAAGGATCTGCCCGATCAGGTGCGCGACTGGCTGTCCATCCAGGCGGAGAAATCCGTGCTGCCGCGGCGCGACGAATTGCTGATCGAGACCTTTCCACGCGGCAATCGCTTCTACATGGTCGCCTATCCCTTCGAGGGCCGGCTCGCGCATCAGACGCTCGGCATGTTGCTGACCCGACGGCTGGATCGCGCCGGCGCCAAGCCGCTCGGCTTCGTCGCCACCGATTACGCGCTGGCCATCTGGGGGCTCGAAGATATGGGCGCGCATTTCGCCCGCCACAGCCCTTCCATCCACGACCTGTTCGACGAGGACATGCTGGGCGACGATCTCGAAGCCTGGTTGAACGAAACCTGGCTCTTGAAGCGCACCTTCCGCTATTGCGCCGTCATCGCCGGTCTTATCGAACGCCGCCATCCCGGCAAGGAGAAGAGCGGACGGCAGGTCACGGTCTCGGCCGACCTGATCTATGACGTGCTGCGCAGCCACGAGCCAGACCACATCCTGCTGGAGGCGACGCGTCAGGACGCCGCGCAGGGACTTTTGGACATTCAGCGACTTGGCGATATGCTCACGCGAATCAAGGGGCATATCCGGCTGAAGCGCCTCGAGCAGATCTCGCCGCTCGCCGTGCCGATCATGCTGGAGGTCGGCAAGGAGTCCGTCGGCTCCGCCGCCGACGAAGCGCTGCTGGCCGAGGCCTCGGACCAATTGATACGGGATGCGATGAATTGAATTGGACTGATCCGAGCGTGGGGCTACCCCCTCTGCCCTGCCGGGCATCTCCCCTCAGGGGGAGATCGAAGGAGGAGAGCGTCTGCACGCAATGTGGCCGTCGAGATTTGGGCGAGGGTCAAACCGCCAGCCAATCTCCCCCTTGAGGGGAGATGCCCGGCAGGGCAGAGGGGGTAACCCCGCATGACCCGCTTCGCCAGAAACCATCAGCCCTCCGAAAACCAAGCCCCCCTTGCGAAGCCGAACTGAACGGCCAGCGCCTCGTCTTCGATCCGCTCGGCGCGCTCATGCTGCCCGATCACGGCCTGCTCTGCGTCTCGGATCTCCATCTCGAAAAAGGCGCAGCCTTCGCCCGTCGCGGCCAGATGCTGCCGCCCTGGGACACGCTCGCAACGCTCAGGCTGCTGGAAAGCGTCATCGCCCGGCATGATCCGCGCATCGTCGTCTCACTCGGCGACAATTTCCACGACCGGCGCGGCGCCGATCTGATGCCGCCGGAATTCCGCAGCTATCTCGAAAGCCTGATGCGCGGCCGCGAATGGATCTGGATTACAGGCAATCACGATCCCGACGGCGTCGGCGCCCTGTCCGGCCTGCAGGCCGACAGCCTGCATGTCGCCGGCCTCACCTTCCGGCATGAGCCGGGCGCGGCTTGCGATCCCGGCGAGGTCGCCGGCCATCTGCATCCGGCCGCCACGCTGGTGCGCCGCTCGCGCGGCGTCCGCCGCCCCTGCTTCGCGCTCGACGGCAGACGGCTGATCATGCCCTCTTTCGGGGTGACGACCGGCGGGCTCGACCTCGATCACCGCGCCTTCAGGGGGCTGTTTGAAAAAGCAGGCTCACCGCCCATCTGTTGAGCCAGGGTCGGGTTCACAGCTTCGCCTATGACGCTCTGCGCGGATAAGGCCTCAATCGCGCCGGAACATCACGCTCGCCGTCCATCCCGTCAAAGCCGCGAGAAACACCGCGAAAATTCCGTAGTAAAGCGGGTCCTCCTCGGCGGCGCGGGTGATCATCTGCTCGATGCCGGTTTTCTGGACATGCAGGCTCAGTTCCTTCTCGGCGATATACTGGCCGGTCTTGAACACGACGGCGCGGATCGTATGCGTGCCGTTGGGGATATCGGCCGGAATATGGATATTCGCCTGGAACAGCGACGACGACACGAAAGACACGCCGCCCGGATTGGTCTGGTAGAGCCGCGCCTTCTCTTTCAGGCCCAGGAAGGCGTCGCGAAATTCCGCGAGTTCCTCGGCGCGGCCCGAAAAGGTCGAGGGCACCACCCTGACGCGCGGAAGCCCGACATTGTGGGTGTAGAGTTCCAGCGGCGCGCCGATGTCGGCGATGACCTTCGTCGACGCCATCGACAACGATTCCGGCATGCGTTCGAAGGTCACGGCATGGCGGTTGATCCACACGCCCATCACCCTGTCCTTCTTGCGGACCGTCACGAAATCGCGCGGGCCTTCGAGCGAGACGACGATGTCGTAGGCGCCGATCGCGAGAAGATAGGGATCGACGTTTTCGAGCGAGCCGAACACGGTGACGTCCGTGCCGGCGAAATCAGGCGCGATGGCGATTTCGCGTGAGGACACGCCGATATTGATCGCCTCGCGCTCGACGGGACGCGGCGGCCCGCCGATCGGCTCGGAAAGCGCCGACGCCGGCAGAAGCGCCAACAGCAGAAAGAGCGCCGCCGCCCTCATTGCCCCGCCCCCGTCCGCGCGATCGAATAGAGATCGGCCGGCGGCAGGAAGAGGTCGATGGCGAGGCGGATGCCGACCGCGAGGATCAGGAGCGCGAGCAGCGCCCGCAACTGTTCGGCCTTCAGCTTCTGGCCGACGCGGACGCCGTATTGCGCCGCCACCACGCCCGAGAGCATCAGGATGAAGGCGAGAACGATGTCGACCGTGTGATTGGCCACCGCCTGCACGATGGTCGAATAGGTCGAGACGAAGATGATCTGGAACAGCGACGTGCCGACCACAACGCTGGTCGGGATGCGCAGCAGATAGATCATCGCCGGCACCATGATGAAACCGCCGCCCACGCCCATCACCGAGGTCAGCACGCCGACGCCGAAGCCGAGACCGGCCACCGGGATCACCGAGAGATAGATCTTCGATTTCTTGAAGCGCATCTTGAAGGGCAGGCGATGCACCCAATTGTGCTGGGCGCGCTTGACCGTCACCGTTTCGTTGCGGCGGGCCCGCCTGAGAGCATTGACGCTCTCCCACATCATCAGCCCGCCCACCGAGGTGAGCAGAACCACGTAAAGCAGCGAAATCACCAAGTCCAGCTGGCCCAGCGCCCGCAAGGCCGAGAAGATCCAGATGCCGACCGTCGCGCCCAGAAGGCCGCCGAGCAGCAGCACGGTGCCGAGCTTGAGGTCGATGGTGCCGCGCCGGAAATGGGTGATGGCGCCGGAGATCGAGGAGGCCACGACCTGATTGGCGCCGGTGGCGACGGCGATCGCCGGCGGCACGTTGTAGAAGATGAGCAGCGGTGTGATCAGGAAGCCGCCGCCGACCCCGAACATGCCCGACAGGAAGCCCACGGCGGCGCCCATGCCGAGTATGATCAGGATATTGGCCGACAGTTCGGCGATCGGCAGATAGATGGTCACGCGCGCTCCTTGCGGAAAAAGGAGTTTGACAGATCGGGTCGCCCCGGCCTGTTCAAGAGTGTTACAGATTGACTTTAAATAACTGTTGCGCCGCGAAAATGGCGGTGTCAACCGCGACGGGCGCCCCGTCGCGGATATAATGAATTAACCATTTCGCCATGGATTCCACCGGTTAAGTGGACTTCCTCGCGCGTCTGGACCTGGTTCAGGACGGCTTCTTGTTATGCTTGAGAAGTTCCTTGACCAGCGCCTCGTCGATCTTGCCGGTCGGCTCCTGGCCGACCTTCTTCTGGAAGGCCTTGATCGACTCGACCGTCTTCTTGCCGATCGCGCCATCGGCGGGGCCGGCGTCGAAGCCGTTGTTGTTGAGGATCGCCTGGATGTTGCGGATCGCCTTCTTCATGTCGACGCTCGCAGTGGTGTTGGCTTTGGCGATCCAGTCGTCGGGGACGATGGGATTGTTGGCGTCCTCATTGACCGGCGCGGCGCGCCACAAGTCGACTTCGGCCTTGGCGGCCTTCAGTTTCTCGGCGCCCAGCGCATTGGCCACTTCGTCGCGTTTTTGCGCCGCGTCCTGGTCGCCCTGCATGGCCGCCACCGCGAACCACTTGTAGGACTGGCCGAGGTCCTGCGGCACGCCGTTGCCGCGCGCATAGAGGATGGCGAGATTGTACTGGCTGTCGCGCACATTGTGCTCGGCGGCCTCCTTGAACCAGCGGGCGGCCTCGGCGAAATCCGGCTTGCCCTCGGCGCCGGTGGCGTTCAGAACCGCCAGATTGTGCATCGCGCTGGTGTTGCCCTGGCTTGCGGCCTGGGCGTAGAGCGCGCGCGCCCTGGGGATGTCGCGGTCGACGCCGAGACCCTTCTCGTAGATGCTGGCGAGGCGATATTGCGCCGGGGCGAAGCCGGCGTCGGCGGCGCGCTGATACCAGTTCATGGCAATCTTGGGATCGGCGGCGACGCCGCGGCCATCGGCGTAGCGGGCGCCGATTTCGAAGAAGGCCAGCGGATCGGCCTTCTTGGCGGCGGCCACCAGCGATGCGGGCTTGAGATCGGCGGGAGTTTCCACCGCGACGATCTGCTGCTGTTCGACCGCGGCCGGAGCCGGCTCGGCGGGCGCCGCGGCGTCCGCGGTCGGCGCGGCGGCGGAAGCCGTCTCGGCGCTCGCAGGCTCCATGGCGGCCGAAGGTTCGGCGCCCGACGGCATCTCGTCCGGCTGGGTGTTGGACGATGACTGCAGGGGCGGCGGCTCGACGCCGGAGGCGTCGGCGGTTTGGACCGGCGCCGTCTCCGCCTGCGCCGGCGCTGCGCTTTCGGCGATGGTCGGCTGGACAGGGGTTTCGGCCGCGTCGCTGGTCTTGTCCTCGACGGGGCGGAGACCGCCTGCGGCTCGGGCTCGGCCTTGCTGTTGATCAGGTTGGAGACCAGGGGATAGGACAGCATGAGCAGCAGCACCGCGCCTGCCGCAAGAAGCAGCGGACGGCGCGCCTGGCCATCGTCCTTTTTCACCGACGGCTT
Organism: Rhizobium sp. G21; assembly: GCF_014158035.1. Taxonomy (GTDB): domain Bacteria; phylum Pseudomonadota; class Alphaproteobacteria; order Rhizobiales; family Rhizobiaceae; genus Rhizobium_E. The sequence continues at coordinate 3,086,663 of NZ_JACFXW010000001.1, forward strand.
GGCTGAGGTTTTGGCCGTCGTCTTGCCCGCCTTGAGCGGCTGCTGCATGCCGGCTTCGCGGGCGGCGGCCTGGGCGGCGCGGCGGGCGGCGGCGATCACGTCGGCGGGACCGGCTTCCGCGGCGCGACCGGATTTCTGGCCGGCGCGGACTTTCTCCATGATCTTGCGGACGTCGGGCGCAGCGCCGCCGGGCTCGATCAGCAGGCCGTCATCGGCCTCCTCGACCTCGACGGCGGCGGGATCGAGAGCCGGGGTCGGATCTATCGTCAGACGCGCGTCCGATTTCTTCTTGGAGGGTTTCAGTTTGGCGGCGAGGCTGGCGATCAGGCTGGAGGGCCGAGCCTTGACCGGTTCGGCGCGGAGGTCGGCGCCGTCGCCGGGAGCCTGCGAGTCCTGCGCCACGGCGGCGTCGGCCGCTGCGGCGAAGTCATGGTCCTCGAACACGTCCACGGTCGCGACCGGGCGCGGCGCCGGCCGCGGCGGCGCCGCCGGTTCTGCGGCCGCCATGGGCGCGCGGGGCGCGGGAGTCTCTTCGGCGGGCGGGGCCGGCTTGAACACCGGTTCCGTCGCGCGCGGCATCACCGGGGCGTCCTCGCGGCGCGTCCGCTCGGTCGCCAGGCTGATATCGTCGAGCCGGCTGGCGATCTGGGTCAGCGTCTGGTGCAGGGCGGAGAACGTTTCCGCGGTGCGCTCCTCGCTGGAGCGGGCATAGGTTTCGAGCGCCCGGAGGTCGTCGGTGAGCGCGGTGAGGGCTGCGAGATCGACGCCGGCTACGCCCTGCGCATGGGTTCCGGCGCGGGCATAGGCCTCCACCACCGCTTCGGCGGCCTGCCGGGCGGCTTCCACGATGAATTCGTCGCTGGTGGCGATATAATCCTCGATCACCGCCATGCTGCGCGTCAATTCTTCCGGCGCAGCATGGGCCTGCGACGGCTGGCTGAGCAGCGACGACAGCGAGGCGATCTGTTGCTCGAGATTGGCGAGCGCGCGCGCGTCGGACGGAGGCGCAGCGGCGGACTCTTCCAGGCGCGCAGCGATGTCGGACAAACGATGTTCCAGATGACTGAAGTCCGGCGCCATGACGGACATCGGCTCGGCCGGGCGGTCGAGATCGTCGATCCGGCGAGCCAACCGGTCCAGACGGTCGATCAGCGGCGCGGGATCGTTGTCGCCAAGGCGATCGATCTTGCGCGAGAGATCGGCGAGATGCCCCATCACGTCTGCGCCGCCGCGATCGTCGAGACTGCGCTCGATCAGGCCGGAGAGTTCGGCGATGCGCCGCTCCAGCTTCTGCGTCTCCTCGTCGACGGCGAGATCCTCGATGCGTTGCGTGAGGAATTCGATGCGCTGGGCGAGGCCCGATTCCTCGTTCTGGCGATGCAGCGCGTCGATATGCAGGCCGAGTTCGGCGATGCGCCGCTCGACCGACTGCAGCGCGGCATGGTCGCGGCCGTTGTCGGCCTGGCGGACGCTGACCGCGATGGCGCGACTGATTTCGTCCAGCCGCCGGTCGAGCCCTTCGAACTGGTCGCCGAGTTCGTTCTTGGCTTCGACGCTGCGGCCGACGGATTCCACCGCATCCGCCAGCGTGATCAGCTTGTCTTCCAGGGAGCGGATGGCGGGGGCGGCGTTGACTTCGCCGAGACCGTTCTTGATGCCGTCGATGCGCCAGGCGATCTGCACCAGTTCTTCGCGCAGCGACTGCTGGTCCAGTTCGTCGACCTTGCGGGCGGTGTAATCCCAGACCTCTTCGGCGCGGCTCCATTTGTCGTCGAGCCGGCGGATGCTGTCCTCGCGCGCCAGTCCGGTCGCCATGCTGCGGAGATCCTCGATCTCGGCGATGAGGTCGTCGAGGCGAGGGGCCTGCTCCTTCTCGCCGATCCGGCGAACCGTGTCGTTGAGCTTGAGGATTTCGTTGCGCACGAGCTCGCTCGCGCCGACGCCGCCGGCGGCCACGCCCTTCAGGCCGCGGATTTCGTCGCGGATCGCGTCGAGATTGTTGTGGCTCATGCCCTGGCGCAGTTCGCCGCGCAGGGCTTCGAGCGTCGCGGCGATATCGGCGAGCGCGTCGTGATGCTGCTGCGGCGGTTGCGCATAGGCTACAGGCGCAGGGGCGACATCGCGTGAGCGGGGAACGTCGCGTCGCGGCTCATGATCGTCGCGCCGCTCCGGGCGTTCGCGCCGTTCCGGCCTGCCGCGCTCGGGATCCGCGCGCAGCGTCCGGTCTGCGGCGGCGACCCGCTCGCGAACCGACGACAGCATGCGCTGGCGTTCGAGAATTTCGTCGACCGAGCCGGGATCCATATAGGCCGGACGGCTGGGCGGGCGCTTTTCAGCCACCAGGCCTTGGATACGCGCTTCCAGCCCTTCGATCGTCTTGCTCAACTGATCGAACGAGGGCTTGCCGCCATAGCTAGAATACTGTGATCGTGATCCGTTCATGTGTCAGCTCGCTCGACGTCCGGGCCGGAATTCAGGTCGACCGATCGCGTCTCTTTTGTCGGCTCGGGCGGGCGAAGGCCCAAGCGCTCCACGATAGCGTCTGAGGCTTTCCTCGGGCTTTCCGCCTGCATCGCGCATAGACGCAATCTCATTCGTCCTTAACTAAGATGCATGGATAGTTAAACAGGGTAAACAAACGGTTAATTTGCGCATTCCGCAGCGTAACGAAGTCTGGAAAACGGCGACTTTGCACGAAGTCGTAACGATCATCCGGTTATGATTGCGCAACAGGCCTGCAAATCGGATCTTTTACCGTTCGTTAACCAGTTTATTGTCGCCAGGGGCTCCGCCGATGCGATCTGCCGCTCGACCGGGGACAATCGTAAAACCTGAAGGGACAGGCGCCGGAATTCCCCGGTAGGGTAATATTTGACGTTTACGCAAACGTCAAAATTTTGTAGTAGTGCTATCCAGATCGATTTACGGCGAAGGCGAGGAGGCGTTCATGCCCGTTTACAAGGCTCCGGTCGACGACACATTGTTCGTGCTCAACGATGTCCTGGGGATCCAGAAGTTCAACAATCTTCCCGGCTTTTCCGAGGCGTCGCCCGATGTCGTCGACGCCATCGTCGCCGAAGCCGCCAAGGTCGCCGAGGAAATTCTGTTTCCGCTCAATCTCTCCGGCGATCAGGAAGGCTGCACCCGCCACGACGATGGTTCGGTGACGCCGCCCAAGGGCTTCAAGGCCGCCTATGACGCCTATTGCCAGGGCGGTTGGATCGGGCTCTCCGTTCCGGAAGCTTATGGCGGTCAGAACCTGCCTTACGTGCTGCACACCGCCGTTGGCGAGTATATGTCGTCGGCCAACATGGCCTTCGCCATGTATCCGGGCCTCACCAACGGCGCGATCGCGGCGATCCTCGTGCATGGCTCGGATGCCCAGAAAGAGACCTATCTGCCGAAAATGGTCGAGGGCGTCTGGACCGGCACCATGAATTTGACGGAGCCGCATTGCGGCACCGATCTCGGCTTGCTCCGCACCAAGGCCGTGCCGCAAGGTGACGGCTCCTACAAGATTTCCGGCCAGAAGATCTTCATCTCCGCCGGCGAACACGACATGTCCGACAATATCATCCATCTGGTGCTCGCCCGCATCGAAGGCGCGCCGGAGGGAACCAAGGGCATTTCGCTGTTCATCGTGCCGAAGTTTCTCATCAACGAGGACGGCTCGCTCGGCGCGCGCAACGGCGTCAGCTGCGGCGCGATCGAGCACAAGATGGGCATCCACGCCAACGCCACCTGCGTCATGAACCATGACGAGGCGACCGGCTATCTGATCGGCCAGGAAAATCGCGGTCTCGCCGCCATGTTCGTGATGATGAACGAGGCGCGTCTCGGGGTCGGTCTGCAGGGCCTGTCGATCTCGGAAGCCGCCTATCAGTCAGCCGCCCAATATGCCCGCGACCGCATTCAGGGCCGCTCGCTCACCGGTCCCAAGGCGCCGGAGAAGAAGGCCGATCCGATCATCGTCCATCCGGATGTTCGTCGCACGCTGATGCAGATCAAGTCGATCAACGAGGCCGGTCGCGCCTTCGCGCTCTATTCGGCGCTGCAGTCCGATATCGCGCACCGTTCGGAAGACGCCGCCGCGCGGCAGAACGCCGACGACATCCTGTCGATCATGACCCCGGTTCTCAAGGGCGTGATGACCGATCGCGGCTTCGACAATGCGGTCGCCGCCCAGCAGATGTTCGGCGGCCACGGCTATATCGAGGAATATGGCATGAGCCAGTATGTCCGCGACGCCCGCATCGCCATGATCTATGAAGGCGCAAACGGCGTTCAGGCCATGGACCTCGTCGGCCGCAAGCTCGCCGCCAATGGCGGCCGGGCGGTGATGGCAGTCTTCAAGGAAATCGGCGATTTCTGCGAAGAGAACCGCACCAATGAGAAACTCGCGCCCTTCACCAAGGCGATCAAGAAAAGCTTGAACGATCTTCAGGCCGCCACCATGTGGTTCATGAGCAACGCCATGGCCAAGCCCGACAATGCCGGCGCCGGCGCGACCGATTACATGCATCTCTTCGGCCTCGTCATTCTCGGCTATATGTGGGGCCGCCAGGCCAAGGCCGCGCAGGAACTCCTCGACGCCGGCGACGCCCGCGCCGAGTTCCTCGCCAACAAGCTGGTGACGGCGCGCTATTACATGGAGCGGATGATGCCGGAAACGGCCTTCCGCAAGGCCCGCATCGAAGCCGGAGCCGACAGCGTCATGGCGCTCGATGCGGCGGCGTTCTGATTTGCGGAAGGAGCGGAAAAGTTATATTGTGATATAACTTTTCCGGGAGAGATCCATGGCGACTTCGACGTTGAGAACCGTAGGCGGCTCCGTGATGATGGCGATCCCCAAGCCGCTTCTGGAGAAGTTGGGACTTGGGCCCAACGCCAAGCTCGATCTCACCGTCGAAGATGGTCGGCTGGTCGCGGTTCCCAGGCCGCGGCCACGCTACAGTCTCGACGAACTCGTCGCCCAATGCGATCCGGATTCGCCGCTCAGCGAGGACGAGCAGGCCTGGCTCGATGCGCCGCCCATGGGCCGCGAGGCATTGTGATGGAGAGGGGCGACATCTGGCATGTCGATCTCAATCCGGTCAAAGGCCGGGAACAGGCCAATCCGCGCTATGTCCTCGTGCTGACGCCAAAGGCCTTCAACCAGCTAGGCGCTCCCATCGTCGCGCCGATCACTGCCGGCGGCGAATTCGCCCGTTACCAGGGCTTCACAGTGCCGCTGTCCGGCGCCGGCACGAATGCTGTCGGCGTGGTGTTGTGTCATCAGATCCGCGCGCTCGACATCCGGGCGCGCGGCGGCAGGTTTTTCGAAAAAGCGCCCGACTTCATCGTCGATGATGTCCTGGCGCGCGTGTCGACATTTTTTGAATAAGTTCCAGGCCGATCGCGATCGGCCGAAAGGGAGGAAAGACGAACATGACCGAAGCCTATGTTTTTGACCATGTCCGGACGCCGCGCGGCCGCGGCAAGAAGGACGGCGCCTTGCATGAGGTGCCGACGCCCCGGCTTGCTGCCCATACGCTTGCCGCGCTGCGCGACCGCAACGGGCTCGACACATCCACCGTCGACGACATCATTTTCGGCTGTGTCGATCCGGTCATGGAAGCCGGCGCGGTGATCCCGCGTTCCGCCGCCTTCGAGGCCGGTTATGATTTCCGTGCGCCGGGCATGCAGATCTCGCGCTTCTGCGCCTCTGGTCTCGACGCCATCAATCTTGCGGCGGCCAAGATCGCCCAGGGCGCAGACGACATCGTCATCGCCGGCGGTGTGGAATCCATGAGCCGCGTCGGCATGGGCATGGCAGGCGGCTCCTGGCCGGTCGATCCCTCGGTGGCCATTCCCGGCTATTTCATGCCGCAGGGCGTCTCCGCCGATCTCATCGCCACCAAATACGGCTTCAGCCGCGACGACGTCGACGCCTATGCGGTGGAAAGCCAGAAGCGCGCCGGCCATTCCTGGTCTGAAGGCTATTTCGCGCGCTCGGTCGTGCCGGTGAAGGACGTCAACGGCCTCACCATTCTCGACCGCGACGAGCATATGCGGCCCACGACCGACATGCAGTCGCTCGGCCAGCTGCAGCCGTCGTTCCAGATGATGGGCGAAATGGGCGGCTTCGACGCCGTCGCCATCGATGCGCATCCCGATGTCGAGCGCATCAACTATGTCCATCACGCTGGCAATTCCTCGGGGATCGTCGATGGCGCGGGCGCCGTCCTCCTCGGCTCCAAGGCCGGCGGCGAGGCGATGGGGCTGAAGCCCCGCGCCCGCATCCGCACCTTCGCCAATATCGGCTCCGAGCCGGCGATCATGCTGACCGGTCCGGTCGATGTGACCGAAAAGCTGCTCAAGCGCGCCGGAATGACCATTGGCGACATCGATCTCTTCGAACTCAACGAAGCCTTCGCCGCCGTGGTGCTGCGCTATATGCAGGCCTTCAACATTCCGCATGACAAGATCAACGTCAATGGCGGCGCCATCGCGCTCGGCCATCCGCTCGGCGCCACCGGCGCGATGATCCTCGGCACCGTGCTCGACGAGCTCGAGCGCCGCGGACTCGGCACCGCGCTGGTCACGCTGTGCATCGGCGCCGGCATGGGCACCGCCACCATCATCGAGCGCGTCTGAGACTGGGAGAGAGAGATGACTTACAAGAATTTCACCCTCGACATCGACGCCGATGGCGTAGCGCTCGTCACCTGGGACATGCCTGGCAAGAGCATGAACGTCTTCACGCTCGAGGTCATGGACGAGCTCGAGGCGATTCTCGCCGCTGTGGTCGCTGAAGCCTCCGTCAAGGGCGTGGTCTTCGCCTCCGGCAAATCCGCATTCTCGGGCGGCGCCGATCTCACCATGATCGAGGGTATGTTCTCGATGCTGGAGGAGGCGAAAGCCGCCGATCCCGCCGGCGCCGCGCAGAAACTCTTCGACGCCGCCGGCCGCATGAGCGGTCTCTGGCGCAAGATCGAAACCTGCGGCAAGCCCTGGGTCGCCGCCATCAACGGCACCTGCATGGGCGGCGCGACCGAGCTCGCCATGTCCTGCCACGCCCGCGTCGCCTCCAACGCCAAATCGGTCAAGATCGCGCTGCCGGAAGTCAAGGTCGGCATTTTCCCGGGCGCCGGCGGCACCCAGCGCCTGCCGCGCCTGATCAATACTCAGGACGCCCTGCAGATCATGACCACCGGCTCGGATATCACCGCTTCGCGCGCCAAGGCGCTCGGTCTGGTGCAGGAGGTCGTCGAGCCCGACAGACTGATCGAAGCGGCCAAGACGCTGATCAGGAACGGCGTCGATCCCGTCGCTCCCTGGGACAAGAAGGGCTTCAAGGCGCCGGGCGGAACCATCTGGTCGCCGCAGGGCGTGCAGCTGTTCTCGGCCGCCAACGCCATTCTGCGCCGGGAAACGCATATGAATTATCCGGGCGCAGAAGCGATCGTGAAATGCGTCTATGAGGGCCTGCAACTGCCCTTCGACCTCGCGCTCAAAGTCGAGCTGCGCTATTTCACCCAGATCCTCAACAATGTCTCGGCCCGCTCCATGGTCCGCTCGCTGTTCGTGTCGATGCAGGAGCTCGGCAAGGGCGCGCGGCGTCCGGCAGGCGTTGCGCTCACGAAATTCTCCAAGATCGGCGTGGTCGGCGCAGGCTTCATGGGCGCTTCCATCGCCTATGTGACGGCCCGGGCCGGCATTCCGGTGGTGCTGATCGACCGCGACCAGGCCGCCGCCGACAAGGGCAAGGCCCATTCGGAAGAGCTGATCAAGGGCGCGATCTCCAAGGGCAAGTCGACCAAGGAAGAAGGCGAGAAGCTCTTGTCGCTGATCACTGCGACCTCCGACTACAGCCAGCTGTCCGACGCCGATCTCGTCATCGAAGCGGTGTTCGAGGATCGCGGCGTCAAGAAGGCTGTGATCGAACAGGTCGAGGCTGTCCTGCCGGAAAGCTCGATCTTCGCCTCGAACACCTCGACGCTGCCGATCACCGGGCTCGCGGAAAATTCCAAGCGCCCCGAGCAGTTCATCGGCGTGCATTTCTTCTCGCCGGTCGAGAAGATGATGCTGGTGGAAGTCATCCTCGGCGAAAAGACCGGCGACAAGGCGCTCGCCGCCGCGCTCGATTATGTCGCCGCGATCCGCAAGACGCCGATCGTCGTCAACGACACGCGCGGCTTCTACGTCAATCGCTGCGTCTTCCGCTACATCAACGAAGCCTATGACATGCTGATCGAAGGCGTGCCGGCGGTGATGATCGAAAATATCGCCAAGGCCGCGGGCATGCCGGTCGGCCCTCTCTCGCTCAACGACGAAGTCGCCGTCGACTTGAGCCAGAAGATCATGAAGGCCTCGATCGCCGATTTGGGCGAGGCTTCGGTCAAGCCCGAGCACATGACGCTGATCGACAAGATGGTCGACGATCTCGACCGTCGCGGCCGCAAGAACGGCCGCGGCTTCTACGACTATCCCGCCAAGCCCGCCAAGAAATCGCTCTGGCCCGGCCTGAAGGATTTTTACCCGCAGAAGAAGGCGGAAGAGGTCGATGTCAAGACGATCAAGGACCGTCTGCTCGCCACCATCGCGCTGGAAGCCGCCCGCACCATGGAAGAGGGCGTCGTCACCGATCCGCGCGAGGCCGATGTCGGCTCCATCCTCGGCTTCGGCTTCGCGCCCTATACCGGGGAACGCTGAGCTATATCGACGGCATGGGCGTGAAAACCTTCGTGGCGCTCTGCGAGAAGCTGGCGGCCAGCTATGGCGACCACTTCAAGCCGACGCCCCTGCTCATCGACATGGCCGCCAAGGGCGAAACCTTCTACAGCCGCTTCAATCCGAAGCCGGTGAAGGCAGCTGCGTGACGTTTTTGGCGTCGGGGGCATCCCTCCCGGCGCGCCGTCTCCCTCGGGCTTGTCCCGAGGGTCTGTTGTCAGTTCTGCTATTCCTTCTCAGCGTAGGGCCAGAGGCCTTGTCAATCCGCCTCTTCAGCGCCGGGATCAAAACGTGACTTCAGTCGCCGTATGTCTGCCTGGAACATTGCAAAGGCTTCAAGAGCGTCGCTGACGCGCTCTTCTACGATCTCCGGATCGAGCGAGAGCCCATAGGAATTCCTCTGCCGATGCCGAAACGCCCGCAATCCGTCCAGTGCGCGATAGGTGCCATCTGAAAGCACGCGATCGCGAATGCCCGGATAGTCGTTGTGCATTCGCCGAAGCAGCGTTGCATGCCAGCCGTCATCGCGCGACACCGCATTGCCGTCGATCCTCGAAGCGACCGTTGACATAACTCGTTCGCATCCAGAGTAAAGCTTCTCTATCCCCGAAGCGAGGCCGCTGACAGCCAGCCCAGCGCATATGCGGCGCAAGGTCATTCTTCGTCAATTTATAGGTAGTCAGCGCCAGGCCCAGCATCTCCGCCTCGGCGGCAATTTCCCTGATGTCGTTGTCCAGATCAACGAAGATCGCCTGCATCGGTCACGGTCTCCAGGAAACGGTGGCGCCGATGCGCGGGGATTTCGTCGAGATAGACAACATCGAAGCGGAAGCCGGGCAGGCCGTCCTCCACAAGTCCTTCGATCTTGTATTTGAGGTGGCGCGGGCATGTAGTCACCAGCAGGTCGATGTCGGACTGCACGTTGAATTTGCCTGACGAGAGCGAACCGAAGATTTTTGCGTCGACTCCGATGTCAGCCAGACGCGCGACAAGCCGCTTCGTCAAGGATACTGCTGACGCTCTCCTCGCACCAAGATCCATATCGGACAAAACCGCAACGTTCATGACCCGCCTCTGCTTGCCCGGGGATTATTGGCCTGTCCGGCAAGCGAGTCAACTTTTGCCGCTTGCGTAGAATATTCCGCGTACTGGGCGGCGCTGTGAACACGACACATAGCCGCGAGACCGGCGAGACGATCACTCTCCCCGCCGATCTCCATCGATAAAGCTCAGAGCGCGAACTGATAGGTCGCCGGCGTGTATCGATAACCTTCGCCCTGCTTCTCGACATATCCCACCGCCGGGAACGGCATGTGATAGCCGATGAAGGCCAGCCGATCGGTGGCGACCATGTCGAACACCCGCTTGCGGGTCTCCGCCGCCTTGGCCTTGTCCATGTCGAATTTCACTTCCCAGTCCGGCCGCTGCAGCGACAGCACGAAGTGGTTGGCGGTGTCGGCGGTCAGGATCAGGCTCTGGCCCTCGCTTTCGAGGCGGTAGATCATATGCCCCGGCGAATGGCCGAAGGCGGCCATGCCGGTCACGCCCGGCGCCACATCGGCGTTGTCCTTGACGAAGGTGGCCTTCTCGGCCAGCGGCGCGATGTTCTTCATCACGCCTTTATGGCCGCCCTCCGCCGGCGTGCCCATGCGGGCAGGGTCCTTCCAGAAGGCGTATTCCGCCTCGCCGAACACATAGCGGGCATTCGCGAAAGCCGGCTTGCCGCCTTCCATCAGGCCGCTGATATGATCGCCATGCATATGGGTGATCACCACCAGCGTCACGTCCTCGGGCTTGTAGCCCGCCGCCTGAATGCCGGCGCGCAGCTGGCCCGCGCCCCATTCGCGCCCGCCTTCGCCCATGCCGGTGTCGAACAGGATGAGGTCGGAGCCGTTCTTCACCAGTACCGGCGAGAAGCCGTTGACGAATTTGTCGGTCGGCAGGAAATTGGCGGTCAGCAGCGCCGCCACGTCTTCCGGCTTCTGGTTGGTTCCGAAGGTTTCGTTCGGCTTGTCGGCGGCGCGCGTTCCGTCGCTGATGACGGTGACGTCCATGGCGCCGAATTTGAACGAATGGAAATGCGGTTGCTTCGCCGGCGTTTCCTGGGCGGCCGCGGTGGCCGGGTCGAGAAGCGACGTCGTCAGGATCGCCGGAGCGGCGATCGCCCCGGTTGCGGCGGTGGCGAACAGACTGCGACGCGATAGGGTCAGGATCGTCATGGCTTTTCTCCCTGGTTGGCCGACAGGTTTACGCGCGACCGCCGGAAAAGATCGGTCACATTCGTCTCACAGCTTCGTGAACGGTCCGGAGGACACTCGGAATTCGCCGCGTCTTTCCGGAACCAAACGCCGTCAGCCCCGTTGACGGGGCGGTATCGGGGATCGGCTCACTCATGCGCGCACGCGGCTTTCAACTCAAGACTATCCGGCTTGCTCCGCAGTCGGGCATAGACCAGGCGTCGGTAATCGGCGCGCGGATCGCGCAAATCCTCATTGCGCTGATCGTCGGCGTCGCGGCGCTGGATTACGCCGAGGTCATCCTCGCGCCGATCCTGCTCGGCGTGGTGATCGGCCTGATGTTCTCCCCGGTCGCCAAGGCGATCGAGCGACGTGGAATGCCGGCCTGGGTCTCGGGTCTCGCCATCGTCATCCTGTTCATCGCGCTGGTCGTCATTCTCGTCGGCGCGCTCGCCATGCCGCTGTCGGCCTGGGTCGACAAGGCGCCGCTGATCTGGGAAAGCCTCAAGCTGCATATCGCCGACTGGAAAGACATGATCTCGTCCTTCCAGGCCATGCAAAAGCAGTTGGGTTCGGCGATGGGCGAGACAGGCGGCGTCATGGTCAAGGTCGATCAGGGCGGCGGCGCGGTCGAAAGCGTGGTCACGCTCGGCCCCACCATCATCGCCGAGCTGCTGTTGTTTTTCGCCAGCATCTATTTCTTCGTCGCCACCCGCGACCAGTTCCGAGTCGCCGTGTTGAAGCTCTGCATCTCGCGTCGGGTCCGCTGGCGTATCGCACACTTCTTTCGCGACACCGAACTTCTGATCTCGCGCTATCTGATGACGATCACGCTGGTCAATATCGGTCTCGGTTGCGCCGTCGCCTTCTGTCTCTGGCTGGTCGGCATGCCGTCGCCGTTGCTTTGGGGCGTGCTTGCCGCCGTGCTCAATTATGTCGTCTATGTCGGCCCGGCGATGATGGCCATCCTGCTGGTCTGCATCAGCCTCGCCACCCGGCATGGCGGCGTCGACATTCTCACGCCGCCGGCCATCTATCTCGGCCTGCATTTCATCGAATCGCAATTCGTCACCACCCAGGTGCTCGGCGTCACCATGACCATGAACCCGTTCCTGGTGTTCCTGGCGCTGGCCTTCTGGATCTGGCTGTGGGGCCCCGTCGGCGGCTTCATCGCGGTTCCCTCGCTTCTCATCCTCTATGCCTTCATGCGCAACACCATCAAGATGCGCGATCGCGTCAGCACCGTTTGAGGTCCGCCCATGAAAATCTTCAAATGCCAGAATTGCGGCAACACGCTGCATTTCAACAACAGCATCTGCCTGAAATGCGGCTTGAAAGTCGGCTATATCGCCGATCTCGCCGAGATGTCGGCGCTCGAGGCGGAGGGCGACGCCTTTCGCGCCATGGCTGCGCCCGAGCGTCTGTTCATCACTTGCGACAATGCGGAGAACGCCGCCTGCAACTGGCTCGTCGACGCCGAGAGCGGCGACAATTTCTGCCTCGCCTGCCGCTATAATCTCACCATCCCCGATCTTTCCGTCGCGGATAATCTCGAGCGCTGGCAAAAGATCGAGCAGGCCAAGCGACATCTGTTCTATTCGCTGACCCGGTTCGAGCTGCCGATCCCGTCGCGCGCGGACGATCCGGAGCATGGCCTCGCTTTCGAGTTTCTCGCCGATGTCGTCGCCCCGGACGGGACAGTCGAGCCGGTGATGACCGGCCACGCCAACGGCCTGATCTCCATCAACATCGCCGAAGCCGACGACGCCGAGCGGGAGAAGCGCCGGACGTCGATGGGCGAGCCCTATCGCACGCTGATCGGCCATTTCCGCCATGAGGTCGGTCATTTCTACTGGGATCTGCTGGTCAAGGACGGTGATCGCCTCAATCGCTTCAAGGCGCTGTTCGGAGATCCCACCGAAGATTACGGCGAGGCGTTGCAGCGCCATTACGCCGAAGGCGCGCCCGCCGACTGGCAGGAAAATTACATCTCGGCCTATGCCTCCGCCCATCCCTGGGAAGACTTCGCCGAGACCTGGGCGCATTGCTTCCATATGGTGGACGGGCTGGAAACAGCGATGGTCTATGGCATCTCGCCCGAAATCGAGTTCCTGCCCGGCGCGGGCCCCAAGCCCGGTGCGCATTTCGACCCCTACAAGGCCACCTCGATCCGCCCCGTCACCGCCTCCTGGATCCCGCTGACCGTGGCCATCAACGCGCTCAATCGCAGCCTGGGCCAGCCGGATTTCTACCCCTTCGTGCTGACCGGCAAGGTCATCACCAAAATCGATTTCGTCTTGAGGTTGATCGTGTCGGCGCAGAAGGAACAGGATCAGGAAGCGGCGTGAGAGGGTAGGGCGGCTTCTCTTCTGGGAATGGATGTCGCGCACCGCCCTTCATCCCCCTGCCGGGACCTTCTCCCCGCGCATGCAGGGAGAAGGAGGATTGTGGCAATGCCGGCTCTCCATCGCCTTTCTCCCCGCATGCGCGGGGAGAAAGTGGCGGCAGCCGGGTGAGGGGCGAAGCAGGCCGTCAACCGCAAACGGAACCCTCACCACCGTCATGCTCGGGCCTGTCCCCAGCAGCTGCAACGCTTTGATTTTGCTCGCTGGCTCAGATCCTCGGCCCAGGGCCGAGGACGACGGCGGAGTGGAGGAAAACCCCTCCCCAACCCCTCCCCACAAGGGGGAGGGGCTTAAGCTGCCTCACCCTCCAAAACCCAAGCGACCTCTCGTCCGCAGCGCTGACCTGTGGCGCGCCGGCGGCAGCCCTGAGTTAAGCCCCTCCCCTTGTGGGAGGGGTGGGGGAGGGCCTTCCTCAAAAAATCCTCCTCCCGAAAATATTTTCATCCCCCACCATCTCACCGCCCTTGTCCTCGTCTCGTCCTGTCATCGGCTACACCGCGAGGCGTCGCGGCGAGATGTGGCCGGCGCTGGGGAAGGGGGACGACGTGAACTCTCTTTCTCCGGGGCTTCGAGAAACGACGACCCCGAAGACTGGGGACTTGGCGTGAAAGCGTCCCCCAGGGTGGCGTCTCGCAAGGGACGTCATAGTAAGGCCCGCTTTAGAGGCGGATTACCCGCAGGCTCGACCTGCGGCGACGAGCGTCAAGTTCGAGGCACAAACCGCCGAATGCGGGGCGCGATGAGCGTCACTATAAATTCAACTTAACGAGGCGTTCTTCGCGCCCCGGCCGAGCCCTTTGGGCGAAGCGAGAGAATGACTGACAACTCCGGGCGGGAGCGCGCTGCGGAGCGATTTGGCGCGTCAACGCAGGAAGACGCGTACGGTGGAGGCGCGGCCGACCGCGTCGATGACGGTCAGGGTCGAATAGCCGGCCCCGTCGGGACGCCATTCGAAATTGCGCTTTCGGCTCGATCCATCCATCGGCCGACCATTGGCGAGCAAACGGAAGGGCGGGCGGCCGCCCTGCAGCTTGAGCTGCAGCGGCATGGCGTCGTCGCCGCCGAGCGCGAGGTCGACTTCCGCGCCTTCGGGCGGATAGACGATTTTCGGTGCGGGCTCGCGGGCGGAGAAGGAGACGAGGCCGTTGCCGGTCAGCGCAAAGCGCTTGAGGCTCGCGGGCAGCTCCGCCTCGCTCAGCCGGAAGGCGCCGGCCGGCGCGGGCGGCAGCGCGGTCTGGGCGAGTTTGGCCTTGGCGAAGGCTTCGAAGAGAATGGGGGCGGCGGTCTGGAAGCCGGATATGCCGGGAATGGCGGCGTTGTCGGCGCGGCCCACCCAGACGCCGAGCACATATTTGCCGTCGTAACCGATGGTCCAGGCGTCGCGATAGCCATAGGAGGTGCCGGTCTTGTAGGCGAGGCCGCGCGGAACGGCGCCGAGCGGCGGCCGCATGCCCGAGAGCACGTCCGACACCTGCCAGGCGGCGATCGGATCCATGATCGGTTCGGCCTCGATCACGCCTGGCTGCTCGCGGACGCCGTCGCCGAGTTTGACCGGAAAACCGCGATTGGCGAGCGCGGCATAGAGCTGAACGAGATCGCGCAGGCTGACGCCCGCGCCGCCGAGCGCGATCGCCAGCCCCGGCGCTTCGCCCTGCGGCAGCCTGGGATTGACGCCGGCGCGGCGGAAACGGCTGGTCAAACGCGTCGGGCCGACCGCTTCGAGAAGCTTCACGGCGGGCACGTTGAGGCTCATCTGCAGCGCTTGGCGGATTGTCACGTCGCCCTGATAGCTCATGTCGAAATTCTTCGGGCGGTAACCGAAGAAATCGGCAGGCCGGTCCTCGATGATCGTCTGCTGGGCGATCATGCCCTGCTCGAAGGCAAGGCCATAGATGAAGGGTTTCAGCGTCGAGCCCGGCGAGCGCAGCGTCCGGGTCATGTCGATCCAGCCGGAGCGGGAGCCCTCGAAATAGTCGGCCGAGCCGACCTCGGCGAGGATGGCGCCGGTGCGGTTTTCGGCCAGCAGCAGCGCCACCGAGATCTTCGGCCCCAGCCGGTCGGCGGCGTCGCGGGCCACGATCTCCAGCGCCGCCTGTGCGTCGCGCTTCAGCGTCGTCTGATGGCTGAGCGCGCGAGGGTCCTTGCGGATGGCGGCTTCGGCGAGATGGGCGGCGTAAGCCGGCAGCTGCCGCCGCGTCTTGGGAACCGGGGCCAGCCGGGCGCGGCCGGCCTCGCCTTCGCCGATCACCGTGGCGACGGCGAGCCGGGTCAGCACCCGTTCGCGGGCCGCTTCGGCATTGGCGGGAAAGCGATCGGGCCGCCTGCGCTCCGGCAATTGCGGCAGCGCGACGAGAAGGGCGGCCTGCGCCACCGTCAGCCGCTTGGGCTCCTTGCCGAAATAAGCGAGGCTTGCGGCGCGCACGCCTTCGAGATTGCCGCCGAAGGGGGCGAGGTTGAGATAGAGATCGAGGATCTCGGCCTTGCTCAGCCGCTTCTCGATCTGGGCGGCGCGGGCGATCTGGATCAGCTTTGCGGCAATCGAACGGTCCTTGCGCGGCTCGATCAGCCGGGCGACCTGCATCGACAGGGTCGAGCCGCCCGAGACGATGCGGCCATGGGCGGCGAGCTGGCCGGCGGCGCGGCCGAGCGCCCAGAGGTCGACGCCGCGATGTTTCTCAAAACGCTGGTCCTCATAGGCCACCAGCATGCGAAGATAATGCGGGTCGACATCGACTGACGTCACCGGCAGGCGCCACTTGCCGCCACTGGTGGTGAAGGCGCGCAGCAATTGGCCGTCGCGGTCGAGCACCTGTCGCGAGCGCTCCATCGCCGCCTCGAGCGGCGGCGGAAAAGCCCGGTCGGCCTCGGCGAGCCCGTAGACCATCCCGGCTGACAAAGCAGCCTGGAGGGCGACGAGCGCGCCGAAGAGTTTTGCCGTCCGGGCCAAGGCTCAGTCCTTCGCGACCTGCATCCGGCCCGCGGCGGTGCGGGCGGACAGCTGCGGACGATACATGTCCTCCACGGTCGCCGCCGGGTGGTCATAGACGCCCGGATTGGTGGCCCGGACGACATAAGCGAGCGTGAAGTCGTTGCTGTCGCCCGGGGCATGGTCGAGGGCGGCCAGGAAGCGGTCGTAGCGGAATTCGAGATGGGCGGCCTGGGTCTCGGGCAGCCAGTCGAAATTGGACAGCGAGGCGGAATTGACGAGACCGGGATTGTCGATCTCGAAACCGGCCGGCAGCATGTCGGAGACCATGATGCGACTCATCCAGTCGTTGGCCTGCTTCACCGTGAGCACCACGACATAGCGCTCGTTCTGCCTGACCTCGCTCGGATTGGCCTCCTCGCCGTCCAGCGTGTAATAGGCGCGGGAAATCTCGAAGCCGTCGCCGCCGGCCGGCAGCGGCTCCTTCGGCGAGGCGACGGTGGTGATCATCGCCGTTACCGGCTCACTGGCCTCGTTGCGCAGCGTGATCGGCTCTGCGGTCAGCGCGTCGCCGGTCAGCCTGTCGCGCCAGCCGCCGGTCTTCAAGGCACCGTTGACGCTGACGCGGATCGACTGGTCCTGATCCTTGAGCGCCCGGGCCGCCAGCACCATCCAGGATTCCTCCTGGGTGGAGGTGTAGCGGGTCTGGCCCCATTCGCGGCCGACGAGGTCGGTCATGGCGGGCGTGATGGCGCTTTGCGGGCGGCTTTCGGCGGCCAGCGCCAGGATGGCGGCGCTGTCGCGCAGGTTGGAACCATAGTCGGAGCGGGCCCAGTTGACGCTGGTCAGGCCGGCCGAGAGATTGGCGACTTCGGCGAAGATCCGTTCGGAGCGCTGGTGATCGCCGTAGAGCGCGAGCGCTGCGGCGATATGGGCCTTGGCGAGCTGGGTCGGGAACTGATCCAGCATCGTGTCGGCGTAATAGCGCAGATCGCTGATCGCGGCCTTGCGGTTGCGGGCCAGCACATAGAGCGCATAGGCCATCTGATTGCCGCGGTCGACGACATTGGTGTCGTAAGCCAGCTGGTTTTCGAGATTGTCCAATGCGGTGGCCAGCGCCTGTTCCGGCACTTCGAACTTCTGTTCGCGAGCCCGGGTCAGGAAGTCGGTCACATAGGAATCGAGCCAGAAATCGCCGGAGCCGGGCGACCACAGGCCGAAACTGCCGGAGGACGACTGATAGGACAGAACGCGCTGGATGGCGTCCTGCACCCGCTTCTTGACCTCGCCGTCGTCTGCGAGGCCGGCGGCGGAAGAGAGATCGCTGAGATAGAGCAGCGGCATCGCCCGGCTGGTGGTCTGCTCGGCGCAGCCATAGGGGTAGCGGTCGAGCGTCATCAGAAGCGAGGCGATGTCGAAGCTCGGATTGCGGGTCAGGTTCACCGAGACGGAGGCGCCCTGCATGATCGAATTGGCGAGCAGCTGGTCGTCGACCAGCAATTGCCGGCCGGGCTCGATCCGCACCATGCGCCGTTCGGTCATCGGCGGCGTCGAGGGCCGCACGGTGATATCGAGCGCCTGGGTGAAGCGTTCGCCATTGGGGCCATTGAGCGCGATGTCGATCTGGCCGGTTCCCGGTTCGCCGCCGGTGATCGGCAGCGTGACGTTGGCCTTGCCTCCGGCCGCGAGCGTGATCGGCGCCTGATCCGCCTTGGACAGGACGGAGACCAGCGCGCCGCCATCGACGTCGAGCGTATAGTCGCCAGCCGGAGCATCGGTGTTGGCGATGTCGAGCCTGAGCTCGGCCTGATCGCCGGGGGCGAGGAATTTCGGCATGGCGGCGGTCACCACGACGGGGTCGCGGATGATCACGTCGCGGCTGGCGTGACCCAGGCCCGACTTGGTCCAGGCCACCGCCATCACGCGGGCCGTGCCGTTGAACTGCGGAATGTCGAAGCTGACTTTCGCTTTGCCCTCGGCGTCCAGCGTCACGGGACCGGCGAAGAAGGCCACCAGCTTTTCGGTCGGCGGCTTGCCTTGCAGCGCGGTCTCCGCGCCATCGCCGCCGGTGCGCAGGCGTCCGGTCGCGCCGAGCGAGCCGTCGATCAGCCGGCCATAGAGGTCGCGGATTTCGACGCCCAGACGGCGCTGGCCGAAATACCAGTCTTCGGGATTCGGCGGCTCATAGCCGGTGAGATTGAGAATGCCGACATCGACGGCGGCGACCGTGACATAGGCTTCCTCGCCGATACCGGCGCCCTGAACGGCGACGGAAATGTCGAGCGGCTGGCGCGGCAGGGTCTTTTCGGGGGCGTCGAGGGTCATGGCGAGCTTGCGGTCGCCGGGGTCCACCGCCAGCCATTTGACGCCGATGGCGCGCATGGGCATGCGGCTTTCGCTGCTGTCGCCGGGGCGGAAGAGGGTGGCGGTCACATAGGCGCCGGCGCCCATCTCTGCGGTGACGGGAATGTCGATCTCGCCGCCGTCCTTGCCGATCGTGGCGGTGAGCGAGGTCACGAGGCTTTCTGTGCCGACATTGACCAGCGCTTCGCCTGCGAAACGGGAGGAGACGCGCAGCTTGGCGGTGTCGCCGACCTTGAAGCTCTCCTTGTCGAACGCGATTTCGAGGCCGTCGGGCGTCTCGGTCGATGTCGCCGCCACGAACCAGCCGGCGTCGAATTCGACGGAGCTCGCGGGTCCTTCGGCGGTTGCGCTTTCGATTTCGAGGCGATAGCGGCCCCAGGCGACCGGCGTGGCTATCTCGCCGCCGTCTGCGGTCAGGTCGAGCTTGCCGTTGGCGACCTGCTTGGTGTTGGTGACTGGCTCATAGCGCCAGCCGGAGCCGTCGCGATACCATTGATAATTGCGCTCGATCTGCACGAGCTTCCAGATCAGGCCCGTCGCGGCCTGCTTCCGGCCGTCGCGGTCGAGCGAGACGACATGGAACTTGGCGAGCGAATTCTCCGGCACTTCGCCGTCGAATTCGGGCTTGACGCCGATCATCTCGTCGCCGGTCCGAACCGGCAGCGTCAGATTGCGCTCGACGGCGCGGCCGCCGGCTTCACGCATGCGGATGCTGATCTTGGCGTCGAGGAATTGAGTGGTCGAAGGCAGCGCGGGAAGATCGACGGGGATCGCCGCCTTGCCCTGCTCGTCGAGAACAGGCAGACCCTCCAGGGTGTTGCGGCTTTCGTCGATCGCTTCCTCGTCGGCGAGGCCGAACTGGTATTTCGGGAAGGCTTCGCTGGTGCGGGTCGGCTTCAGCGAAATCTCGCCTTCGAGCTCCAGGCCGGCGCCCGGCGCGCCGTAGAGATAGCGGCCGTCGATGTCGACGGTGACGGGCTTGCCCGGTTCGATCGCCGTGTCGGCGGTGGTCATGTCGAATTCGATCCGGTCGGGCGTAAAATCCTCGACCAGGAAAGTCTGCTCGCGGATCGACGGCTGGTTCGGGTCGGTATGGACGCGCACCGTCCAGGCGCCGCGCATCGCGGTCTCCAGCATCGGCAGGTCGACGGCGTAGCCGCCCAGCGCGCCGCCGGTTTCCACCAGACGCCGGTCCTCGACACCATCAGGGCGGGTGACGATGAAGGTCAGCGGCAGTTTATCGATCGCCTTGCCTTCGATGTCGCGGGCCAGCGAGGCGAGATGCACGGTTTCGCCGGCGCGGTAGATGCCGCGTTCGGTCCAGGTCAGCACATCGACGGCGCCGGGCGCGGTGCGGCCGGTGACGCCGCGGTCGGAAAGGTCGAAGCCGGCGCGGGTCATGTCGAGGAAGACATAGTCGCCGGCGCCGTTCTGGGCGGTCAGAATGGCCGGGGCCATGGCGGCGGAGCCGCGCATCAGGCCGGCGGAGAACACGGCTTGGCCCTGCGCGTCGGTGGTGGCGCTGCCCAGCACTTCATTGTTGCGGGCGAGCAGATTGAGGGTCACGCCGGCCAGCGGCTTGGCGGAGGCCAGCGAGCGGGCGAAGACATGCAGCCCGTCGGTTCCGGCATAGGTGGTCAGGCCGGTGTCGGAGACCACGAACCATTGGGTGGCCTTGCTGTCCCAGTCGTTGGTCTGCGCCTGGCTGGCGGTCGCGGTCAGCACATAGACGCCGGGCTTGCGCTCGGGGATCGCCTCGTCGACCGGGAAGGAGGTGACGACCTCCTTGTTGAGTTCGGGGGCGACGACGATGTCGCCGCTCCAGACGAGCTGGCCCTGCTCGCTCTCGATCTGGGTGGCGCGGTAGCCGTCGACCTGAGTGAGGAAGGCCGAATTGTAGAGGATCGAGGCGATGTTGCGGTCGCCGATGCGGTAGAGCTTCAGCTGGGCGCTGTCGGTGTTGATCGAGACGAGCGGAATGCCGCGGCGTGCGGTGGAGGGCAGCACGAAACTGTCGCCGGTGAAACGCACGGTCGGGGCGCGATCGCGGACATAGATGTCGAGATCGACCTGCTGGCGCAGCGCTTCCTCGACCGAGGACGGCAGTCCCTCGCGCAGCGCCAGCTTGTAGCGCTCGCCATGCTTGAGATCGCCGACGCAGATTTCCGACCCCTTGGCGTCGACGGATTTGGGCGCCGCGCCATTGAGGGTGACGAAGGACGTGTAGTCGACGCCCGCCTTGACCAGAGGCTCGGAAAACTGAACGCAGGCGCGCGGATCGGCGCTGTCGGCGTCGGTGGTGTTGCCGGTGACGCGGAAGCCGTAACGCTCGATATAATCGGCGAGCGCCAGCTTGACGGCGGGATCCTCGACGAGCGCGAGGCTGGCCTTCAGCGCATTGATGCCGTCGCGGAACAGCTGGTTGTTTTCATAGGCCTTGGCGAGGGCTGCGAGCGCCTGGGCGCGTTGGGTGCGGGTGCGGCTCAGCTGATAGGCGTTGACCGAGGCCGACAGGCCGTCGGCATTGACCGACCAGTCCTGATTGGAGCGGCCGGCGATCCCGGCCATTTCGAGCCAGAGATCGATATTGTCGGGCTGCTGGATGAGCGCGCTCTTGAAGGTGGCCATGGCGTGCGGATAGACGCCGTTCGCCGCATCCTGACGGGCGATGACGAGCAGCGCCTCGACGCTCAGGCCCGACTGGCCCTCGGCCACGGCCAGTTGCTCCTTCTGGCGAGCGGCGTCGTTTTCCTGCTGAGTGGTGATGAACGGCATCTTGGGCGCCGCGCCGAGATCGGGCTCGCTTTGCGCTTGGGTCTCGGTCACGACGATCTTGCCGGCCACCGCGCCGGGAAACGCGTTCATCTTCTTGAAATCGGACTTCAGGAAGCACCACTTGGCCTTGGTGTTGTAGGTGAAGGCCTTGCATTGCTCGTCGTCGACGCAGACCTGCTTGCATTCGTCCAGCGAGACGTTCTGCACGGTGCGAAGGTCGAAGCCGAAATAGTCGGCGTCCTTGACGGTGACCACCTCTCGCGTTTCCGCCGCCATGGACGGCGCAGGCGCGACGAGGAGCGTTGACATGAGAAGGGACGTCCAGAGAAGCGCGCGGGTCACGATCTATTCTCCCATCAAGAGCCCTGGAGGGGGCGCAGTGTTCGAGGCGGTCAGTCAGTCGAGTTCGAAGGGAGAGATGTGACGGGCCGATCGGGATTGCGCAGGCTTTTCAGTCGCGGCTCATCCGAAACAGGCAGATCGTCGTCGTCCCCCTCGTCGACAGTTTCCGATCTTTCGTAGCACAGACGGCCAACGGTTCTAATATATTCGCCGGCCCACCCAAAAATAATTGATCGGGAGCGGTAATGCCCCGTTCGTCTTGACCAGAATCAAGGAAGCCTGTGGCCCGTCCCCGCCAGACTGCAGGCGCAGGGATCGTGTCAGCTTTCATCAACGCCTCTTCAGGAGCGCCGCATGCGCATTTTCGCCATCGCCCTCAATCCCACCCTCGACGTGTCGAGCGATGCGATCCGCGTCGTGCCGACGCACAAGGTCCGGACGCGAAATCAGCGTCTCCATCCCGGCGGCGGCGGCGTCAATGTCGCCCGCGTCGTGCTGGAGCTCGGCGGCGCGCCCGAATTGATGATCCTGTCCGGCGGAGCGACAGGCGCTCTGCTCGAAGATGCATTGGGGCGGTTGCCGATCCCTCTCGACCTTGTGCATGTCAAGAGCCCGACCCGCATCGCGACGATGGTGCATGAGGAGGAGACGGGGCTCGAATACCGCTTCGTGCCCGAGGGCGACCCGCTCAGCGAACACGAAGCGCTCTCGGCATTGCAAAGGCTCGAAACGGTGAGAGACGCGTTCATCGTGGCGAGCGGCAGCCTGCCGCCAGGAGCGCCCGTCGACACTTATGCGCGCATGGCCGCGATCGCCCGTGGGAACGGCAGCCGGTTCGTGCTCGACACGTCCGGCCCGGCGCTCGCGGCGGGCCTTTCGGGCGAGCCGGTCTTCTTCGTCAAGCCGAGCCTCAGTGAAATGGAGGGGCTGATCGGCGCCAGGCTGGAAAAAGCCGACGCCGAGGCCGCGGCGCTGGAACTGGTGGGCAAAGGCCGCGCCCGCTATGTGG
This sequence comes from Rhizobium sp. G21, assembly GCF_014158035.1. Taxonomy (GTDB): domain Bacteria; phylum Pseudomonadota; class Alphaproteobacteria; order Rhizobiales; family Rhizobiaceae; genus Rhizobium_E. The sequence goes on from NZ_JACFXW010000001.1 coordinate 3,109,433, forward strand.
CGGTGACGCTCGGCGCGGAGGGCGCCATCCTGGCCGGTCCCGAAGGCGCGCTCCGGCTCGCGAGCCCTAAGGTGGAGGTGCGCTCGGCGGTCGGGTCGGGCGATTCCTTCGTGGGCGCTTTCGTCTGGGCGCTGTCGGAAAAAAAAGATGCAGGCGAGGCGTTTCGCTGGGCGATCGCCGCCGGCGCGGCGACGGCGATGACGTCGGGAACCGATCTCTGCAGCAAGGGCGACATCGAATCACTGATGAAGCGAATCACGACGACGACGTGATTCGGCTGTCGGATTCGTCTCGACCCGTCCGGCGGGAGAAAAGTTGGGAGATTGCGGATCCGACGTCGAGAAACGTGCGGAGGCCTGAAGCAGCTGCCGCCCAGGCTCTTGGCTTTTTGAACCTGAGCCCGGAAACGGAGAAGCCCGCACAGGGCGGGCTTCTCAACGTTTTCAGTAATAAGGATGGTGGGCGTGACAAGGATCGAACTTGTGACCCCTACGATGTCAACGTAGTGCTCTCCCGCTGAGCTACACGCCCATCCGATGTCGGCGCATAGACCACAGTACCCTTTGCGCGTCAATAGATTTTTTCGGATCCTGTGAATTCTTTGCGACGAAACCCTCAGGCGGCCTTCCTCTTGGTTCAAGCCCTATAGGCCGCCAGCACTCTTGCAGCCTTGTCTTCCCGCACCGCTTTCGCCAGCTCCAAGGTGACGACCCGCCGGCCCACGGGCCAAAGCGAGATCGCCGCCAGTTTGAAGCACTGCAATCCGAACGGAATCCCGATGATGGTCATGCAATAGACGATGCCGTGCAGCACATAAGCGAGGAAAAGAGCCAGTCCAAACGTACACGCCCAAATGACGTTGAACAGGAAGCCGATCGCGCCCGTTATCGCCGTTCCCGTGGAAAGCGTCTTGTTGTCGAGATCGCGGATATGAACCACGTCTTTGCCGAATGGCCATGCCGACAGTTTGGCCATTTCAATCGCGGCCCGGGTCAAGGGCAGCCCAACAATCGATATGGCGAAGACCAACGCGCCAACGAGCCAAATGAGCGCTGTCACCGCGCCGCCAAATACAAACCAGATCACGTTTCCGGCAAATCTCATTACATCCCCCAGAAGTTGAAGCTGCGTTCTAGGTCAACCTCATAGGGGCAGGCAAGCACCAAAGCGTCGGGTTCGTGTCGAATTCAAATATCGCCAAACCGAAAAAGCCGCCTCTTTTCAAAGGCGGCCTGCTCAGATCGGAACAACTGGTCGTGGCCGGTACACGGCGCACATTGGGGGATCGAACTCTTGCGAGCACGATCGGCTTGCAATCGCAACAAAGGGTCTATACCGCCGAGCGACGCGTCCACGCAGTTTCGTTGCATGGGCCGCATAGTCTTCGCGCGACGACAGCCTTTATCCGCATCCGTGAATTCTTGCGACGAAACCCTCAGGCGGCCGTCAGCATCTTGTTGACCTCGTCGACGAGGTCGCGAAGGTGGAAGGGCTTGGACAGGACCTTGGCGTCCTTTGGGGCGTTGGAGTCCGGATTGAGCGCCACGGCGGCGAAACCGGTGATGAACATGACCTTGAGATCGGGGTCGAGTTCGGTGGCGCGGCGCGCCAATTCGATGCCGTCCATCTCCGGCATCACGATGTCGGTCAGGAGCAGCGAGAAGGGTTCTTCCCGAAGACGGTCATAGGCGCTGGCGCCGTTGTCGTAGGAGATCACCTTGTATCCGGCTTTCTCCAGCGCCTTCACCAGAAAACGGCGCATGTCGTTGTCGTCTTCGGCGAGAAGGATTTTCTGGCTCATATTTTTGTGTACCCGTTGTCACTCAAACTCGAACGCTTTTTCTACCCGGACTCTAGGGGCGCCGGAGTAAAAATCCCGTGAATGTTTCGCCTTTCGCGGGTCTTTGTCAAATCGGCGCGCCGCGCCTGTGGATGACGCGATTTTGCCGCCGGTTCGACGAGGACTTGGCGCTGCGGCTGGACTTGTCCCGTCGGCGCTGGCAACATGACAGAATGATGATTTGGGTCGAGGGCCGATTTTTCGCATGGTATGGGATTTTCGGGAGGGGGAATTATTCGAGATCCGGGAGCCTGACGACCATCAGATTCCGCTCGTCCTCAATTCTCCCCATAGCGGCCGCATCTATCCGCGCGCATTCGTGGAAGGTTCACGCCTCGACACTCTGAGCCTGCGCCGCTCGGAGGATCACTTCGTCGACGAATTGTTTTCGGGCGGGGTGTCGCTGGGCGCGCCGATGCTGAAGGCGCATTTTCCGCGAGCCTATGTCGACGTGAACCGTGAGCCCTACGAGCTCGACCCGCGCATGTTCGACGGGCCGCTGCCGCCTTACGCCAACACGGCGTCGGTGCGCGTGGCCGGCGGGCTGGGCACGGTGCCGAAAATCGTTGCGGAAAATATGGAGATCTATGGACGGAAACTGCCGGTAAACACGGCGCTCGATCGCGTGGAGCATATCTACAAGCCCTATCATACGGCGTTGCGCCGGCTGATCGCCCGCACGCATGCGCGTTTCGGCCGCGCCATCCTGATCGACTGCCACTCTATGCCGGGCAATATCCGCATCACCGGCAGCGGTATGCGGCCAGACGTGATCATCGGCGACCGCTACGGCACCTCCGCCTCGTCCGAGCTGTCGCGGCTGGCGCTGAAGCTGCTCGAGGATCTCGGTTTTGCCGCAGTGCGGAACAAACCCTATGCCGGCGGCTTCATCACCGAACATTATGGCCGGCCGGCGCGCGGCCTGCATGCGCTGCAGATCGAAATCAACCGCTCGCTGTATATCGACGAGACGACTTTGGAGAAACGTCCAGACTTCGCCAAGGTGGCCGGGGCGATGCGGCAGTTTCTCGAGAATCTCGCAACGGAAGTCAGCGTTCCCCAGGTTTCCACGGCTTACGCTGCGGAGTGACATTGCTCCATCACGTCCAGGGCTCAAAAAAACCGCGCTGTGAGCGCGGTCAAGTCTAGGGAGGAAACACCCAAGGAGGGCATTTACAGCCGGTAAGGACTGTAAGAAAAAGATAACTGCTGCAGCGCAAAAAAGTCAACAGAAATGATGAACGAAAAATGACATAATTTGCATCTGCGGAAATTTTATTGCCTCAGGAATCGAGCGGCTTGATTTTTCATGCCTTTGTCGCGCACAAGCCCGATGATCCGTTGATAATTCCCCGACAGGAGTGAGTGATGACGCCCGACCGCGCCTTTTTCGACCGACTCGCCGACGCCGCGCGGGCTGAAACTCTGCCGCGATTCCGGTCCGGCCTGTCGGTGGTCGACAAAGGGGGCAGCATTACGATCCTGTCACCGAAGGCGACCAGGCGGCCGAAGCCGCCATTCGCGGGCTCATCGAGGCGGAATTTCCCGATCACGGCATTCTCGGCGAGGAGCATGGTTCGGTCGGCCTCGATCGCGATTATGTCTGGGTGATCGACCCGATCGACGGCACGCGCGCCTTCATCTCCGGCGTTCCCGTCTGGGGCACGCTGGTCGGCCTCTATCACAAGGGTCGCGCCGTGATGGGGCTGATCGACCAGCCCTTCACCGGCGAACGCTATTTCGCCGACGGCGAGAAATCCGTCTATCGCGGTCCCGACGGCGAGCGGGTGATCCGCACCAGCGGCTGCACCCGCATCGAAGACGCCAAGCTGTTCACCACCTCGCCGCATCTGTTCGAAGGCCGCGACGAGACGGTCTATCGCGCGATCGAGAAAAAGGCGCGGCTGTTCCGCTATGGCGTCGATTGCTACGCCTATGCGCTGCTCGCCGCGGGCCATGTCGATCTCGTCGTCGAATGCGCGCTCAAACCCTATGACGTCGGCGGCATTATTCCGGTGATCGAGCAGGCTGGCGGCGTGATGACCGACTGGCAGGGCGGGCGGCCGGAAATGGGCGGCTATATCGTCGCGGCGGCGACCGAAGCGCTGCATCGCGAGGCGCTGGAGATGCTGAACGCGTGAGCGAAATCATATCTTCGTAGTACGCGCATCCACGGGTTGTAACTTCGTGCTTAGGCATTAATCTCTGGCGACGCTTTGCCAGGGGTTTTTAATGGTTGAGGAGCACGAAAAGCCTCCGAGAGTTCAGCCGCGGCTAAAGTCGGCCCCGAAAGTCCGACAGTTGTATTGGTGTGATTTCCCTAAAGACGCCCAACTTCCGGAATTTTGGAAGCGAAGGCCGGTCATAATTTTATCCTTTCGGAATACGCTCTTCGGCACCGTTGTTGTTGTCCCTTGCTCCTCTTTGCAAGATCAAGATCCGAGGAAAGCAACCCTCTTGAAGACGACAATTGATGGGAGGATTGGTTGGGCAATTTGTGACAAGCCCACAACTGTAGCCATCAGCCGGTTGGTGCCGGATAAGAGCGGAATTCCTCGCTTGCCGGAGGAGGAATTCAACGAGGTGCTGAAGATGGTTCTCGATTGGCTACCAAGACCTAGCACCTGACTTGTTCTTGAAAAGGGCACGACAACTTACTATATTACGCTCACATACGGCCCGGAAACGGTGTCCGCTTCCCGAAAGGGAACTACTGGGGGAGCAGAAATGCACCCCCTTATTCGTTTCTCAGTCCCCCGAATAGATCAGCGGATCGGCGTCCGAGCCGGGAATGAAGGCTTTGATGGCGGCGAGCGTCTGGTCGCGGAAGATGTCGCGCTCCTGCAGCAGTTCATGGGCGGCGCCGGGGATCGTCACCAGCTTGCCGGCGCGAAAGCGTTGAGACAGCGCTTCGAAATAGGGATAGGGCACGATCTTGTCGGCGCTGGGCGCGATCACCAGCGTCGGGATCTCGATGCGGTGAAGATGCTCCATGCGGGTGACCGTTTCGATCGCGCGGATCATAGAGGCGATCCAGCTCGCGGTGGGCGGGCCGATGAACAGGTCGGGATGCTCGTCATGGATGGCGCGGTTGCGGCGATAGCGGACCGCATCCGACGTCAGCACATTGTTCTCGAACGGCCGTTCCAGCACGTCCTTTGAAAACTGCACCGCGCCCAAACCGGTGTAGTGGGCGGCGTTTGCGAGGACTTTCAACAGGCCATTGGGGATGCCGATGCCCGCGGCGCCCACGAACGGCGCGCAGAGCGCCATGCGATCGATGCGATTGGAGAGCCAGGGCGCGGCCCTGAGCGCCACGAGCGCGCCCATCGAATGCGCGACAATGAAGAAGGGCATCTTGGCGTCGGGAAGCACGACTTTCTCGATGAAGGCGTCGAGATCGCGTTCGAGATCGCCGAAGCGGCGCAGATGTCCCTTGCGCGCCTGCGGATGCAGCCGGGGCGAGCCGCCCTGGCCGCGCCAATCGAAGGTGGCGACCCAGAGGCCGGCTTCGGTGAGATCGCGGATGGTTTCGTAGTATTTTTCGATCGTTTCGTTGCGGCCGTGCAGCAGGATGACGGTTCCCGCCGAGGGAGACTGGGTGGAACGGAAGATCGCGTAGCGCAGCTTCACGCCGTCGAAACTGTCGAAGAAGCCGGCGACGTGATTGTCGGGCGAAAGATTGTCAGGCGTGGCGCGGAGAACTGGGGGCATGGCGTCCGGAAATGCGATTGTGGTGCGACGCTAGCACGATTCGCACGGCTGCGGCGGCAAACAAAAAAAGGCCGGAGACCGCTGGATGGGGACAGGGGCGGCTCCGGCTGGAAGTCGACCGGAGCGGAAGGGACGTCATCGCTCCGGTCACGGGAGGGATGCTCCCATAGCCATGTTTTTACGCCGCCCCGGGTGAACGCGCGCCGAACTCCCCGTTCATCCGTCATTCATGTTTTCGGCTCGCGTTTGCCGGGTCTTGAAAGCGGAGAAAAGCTCTCCCACCTAAGCCCTGCGGGACGCCGATGACGGGTCCCCGAACCGGGCGCGCGGGGCCGAGGAACGGACCGGACGCCTGAACGACACAATCGCAAACGTTGCTCTCAAGGAGGACACCATGCGTCACTTCGATTTCTCTCCGCTCTATCGCTCCACCGTCGGTTTCGACCGCGTCTTCACGATGCTCGACAGCCTGTCGCAGCCGGAGCAGCCGACCTATCCTCCCTATAATATCGAGAAGACGGGCGAGAACGCCTATCGGATCTCGATGGCGGTCGCCGGCTTCGACGAAAGCGAATTGTCGATCGAGCTCAACCAGCATCTTCTGTCGGTGAAGGGCGAAAAGTCCGACGACAAGACCGAAGGCTCCGAACTCCTTTATCGCGGCATCGCCAAGCGCGCCTTCGAGCGCCGCTTCCAGCTCGCCGATCATGTCGAAGTTCGCGCCGCGCATCTGAAGAACGGCCTGCTGCATATCGACCTCGTCCGCGAGATCCCGGAGGCGATGAAGCCGCGCCGGATCGAGATCGCAGCTCCGGCGGGCGCCGAAGCGCCCAAGGCCATCGAAGCCCAGGTCATCAACGGCTAAATCTCGCTGCCTAAAATCGAGGCGCCCCGAGGGCGCAGTGGTCCAGCCCCGTCGCGACTGTCGCGGCGGGGCTTTTCATTGTTCTCAGAGCAGGGCGGCGATGGCCGCCACATCCTCTTCGCGCGTGGCGAAGCTCGCGATGAAGCGGCGGATCTTTTCATTCGGGGCGAGCGCCGCCTCCATACCACGCGGGGTTTCCCAATCGTAGAAGCGCGCGCCGGCCCGGCGCAACGCCTCGGCCTTCTCGTCGGTCATGATCAGGAAGATCTGGTTGCCCTGAGTCGGCCAAGCGATTCGCGTTTGTGCGGACATTTGGGCGGCGTCGGACAGTCTTTGCGTCATCGCGTTGGCATGGCGGGCGAGGTCTATCCACAGGTCATTCTTCAGCCAGGCCTCGAACTGGGCCGCGACGAAGGCCGATTTCGAGAAGAGATTGGCGCCGCGCTTGCGCAGCCGCGGCATGGCGCGGGCGTCGTTGGGATTGAAGAAGATCACCGCTTCGGCGCACCAGCAGCCATTCTTGGTGCCGCCCAGCGACAGGATGTCGACGCCCGCCTTCCAGGTCATCTCGGCCGGCGTGCAGCCGAGCGCGGCGACAGCGTTTGAAAAGCGCGCGCCGTCCATATGGGTCTTGAGGCCGGCTTGCCGGGCGATGGCGCTCAGAGCGCTGATTTCCTCGAGGGTGTAGACCGTTCCGGCTTCGGTGGCCTGAGTGAGGGAAAGCGCGGTCTTTTCACCGACATGCACGTCGTCGTCGGGGAATAGCGCCATGGCGCGTCGCAGCGCGTCCGGGTCGATCTTGCCATGGGCGCCGGGGGCGCTCTGAACCGGAACCAGCTTGCCGCCACCGGTTTGAAGCTCCACGGCCCCGCCTTCATGGTGAATGACATGGGCTTCGCTGTGGCAGAACATCACGCCGGCGGGACGGGCGAGGGACGCGAGCGCCAGAGAATTGGCGGCGGTGCCCGTCGCGACGAAAAACACCGCCACCTCGCGCTTGAAAAGCGCCGAGAGGGCGGCGGCGGCCCGGTCGTCGATCTCACTCGTTCCATAGGGCGCGTGATAAGCGTCGGCGGCTGCGGAGAGGCTGGCGGCGATGGCGGGATGCGCGCCGGCCCAGTTGTCGGAAGCGAAAATCAAGAAATCCACCTTTTGCGTTTGTTCGGATATGTTGTGCGGCAGACATGAATGTGGCGAATTTGATTTTGCAAGAGGCGGATCGCCAAATCGAACCATTTTTTGGGCCTCGCCCCTTGCGGTGAAAACGCCTTTCTGCCATAGGATAAGGGAATTAGGACAGTCATGCTGTCCTATTTTGCTGCATGGATCCTGAAGGCCCGTCACACGGTCTTTAAACAAGCGGTCCAGCCTCCTGATCCGCCGGGGAAAGCGGGCAGGGGCAGAAGCCGGCAGCTGCGTGGACGCGGGGTCGAACTGGCCCGGGAATTGCAGCTCGTACAGGAAAATGCGAAGACATTCATCATTCGCGTCAGCGCGCTGTCTTGCGCGCTCTCAGCGAGATCACGCGGGCGCCGGGACGGGCCCATGGCAGGAGGAAAGAAGATGACGGACCATACGCCATCGCATGCATTCGGACAGCTCACCGGTCTTTCGGCCGATGCTGCGCTGAAAACGCCCTCTCACGCTATGGGTCTGCCGAAGAAACAAGGCCTTTACGATCCGCGCAACGAACACGACGCCTGCGGCGTCGGCTTCACCTGTCATCTCAAGGGCGTCAAGTCGCACCAGATCGTGCGCGACGGACTGTTCATGCTCGAAAACCTCACCCATCGCGGCGCCGTCGGCGCCGATCCCCTGATGGGCGACGGCGCGGGCATTCTCGTCCAGATCCCCGACCGCTTCTTCCGCGAGGAGATGGCGGCCCAGGGCGTCACGCTGCCGCCGGCCGGCCAGTATGCCGTCGGCTTCCTGTTCATGCCGCAGGACGCCGAACTGCGCGAACACATCAAGAGCGTCATCAACGAGGTCGTCGCCGCAGAAGGCCAGACGCTGATCGGCTATCGCGAAGTGCCCGTGGATAATTCGTCGCTGTCCAAGGCGCCGGCGATCGCCGCCACCGAACCCTTCCATGTGCAGGTGTTCATCGGCGCGGGCGAAGGCGTGGCCGACAACGCCGAGTTCGAACGCCGCCTGTTTACGCTGCGCAAGGTCATCTCCAACCGCATCTATGCCGAGACGCAGGGCGTCGACAACGGCTTCTACATCGTGTCGCTGTCGACCACGACCGTGGTCTACAAGGGCATGTTCCTCGCCTATCAGGTGGGCGCCTACTACAAGGACCTCGCCGATCCGCGCTTCGAATCCGCCGTCGCGCTCGTGCATCAGCGCTTCTCCACCAACACCTTCCCGTCCTGGAAGCTCGCGCATCCCTATCGCATGGTCGCCCATAACGGTGAAATCAACACGCTGCGCGGCAATGTGAACTGGATGGCGGCGCGCCAGGCGTCGGTGTCCTCGCCGCTCTATGGCGACGACATCTCCAAGCTCTGGCCGATTTCCTATGAGGGGCAGTCCGACACCGCCTGCTTCGACAACGCGCTCGAATTCCTCGTGCGCGGCGGCTATTCGCTGGCGCATGCCGTGATGATGCTGATCCCCGAAGCCTGGGCCGGCAACCAGTTGATGAGCCCCGAGCGCAAGGCGTTCTACGAATATCACGCGGCCCTGATGGAGCCGTGGGACGGCCCCGCCGCCGTGGCCTTCACCGACGGCCGCCAGATCGGCGCGACGCTCGACCGCAACGGTCTGCGTCCGGCCCGCTATGTCGTCACATCCGACGACCGGGTGATCATGGCGTCGGAAGCCGGCGTGCTGCCCGTCGACGAAGAACTGATCGTCAAGAAGTGGCGCCTGCAGCCCGGCAAGATGTTGCTGATCGACATGGAAAAGGGCCAGATCATTTCCGACGAGGACATGAAGGCCAGCATCGCCGGCGCGCATCCCTACAAGGACTGGCTCGACCGCAGCCAGTTGATCCTCGAAGATCTCGATCCGGTGGAGCCCCGCGCGCTGCGCCGCGACGTGTCGCTGCTCGATCGCCAGCAGGCCTTCGGCTACACGATCGAGGACACCAAGATCCTGATGTCGCCGATGGCGACCACCGGTCAGGAAGCCGTGGGCTCGATGGGCACGGATACACCGATCTCGGCCATGTCCGACAAGGCCAAGCTGCTCTACACCTATTTCAAGCAGAACTTCGCCCAGGTCACCAACCCGCCGATCGACCCGATCCGCGAGGAACTGGTGATGAGCCTGGTGTCGTTCATCGGCCCGCGCCCGAACATTCTCGATCACGCCGGCGCCTCGCGCGCCAAGCGCTTGGAAGTGCGCCAGCCGATCCTGACAAACGGCGATCTCGAAAAGATTCGCTCGATCGGCCATACCGAAGACCGCTTCGACACCAAGACGCTCGATTTCACCTATGACGTCGAACGCGGCGCAGAAGCCATGCCGGAAATGCTGGAGCGGCTGTGCGACCGCGCCGAAACGGCGGTGAAGAGCGGCTACAACATCATCGTGCTGTCCGACCGTCAGGTCGGCCCCGATCGCGTGGCGATCCCGGCGCTTCTGGCGACGGCGGCGGTGCACAACCATCTCATCCGCAAGGGCCTGCGCACCTCGGTGGGCATTGTGGTGGAATCGGGCGAGCCGCGCGAAGTGCATCACTTCTGCTGCCTGGCGGGCTATGGCGCCGAAGCCATCAACCCTTATCTCGCCTTCGACACGCTGATCGACATGCACAAGCGCGGCGAATTCCCCAAGGAAGTCTCCGAGGACGAAGTCGTCTATCGCTATATCAAGGCCGTGGGTAAGGGCATCCTCAAGGTCATGTCCAAGATGGGCATCTCGACCTACCAGTCCTATTGCGGCGCGCAGATCTTCGACGCCGTCGGCCTGGCCTCGGATTTCGTCGAGAAGTTCTTCTTCGGCACCGCGACCCAGATCGAGGGCGTCGGTCTCAAGGAAGTGGCGCGCGAAACCTTCAATCGTCACCAGTCGGCCTTCGGACGCGATCCTGTCCTTGCCGCCTCGCTCGATATCGGCGGCGAATACGCCTATCGCATGCGTGGCGAAAGCCATGCCTGGACGCCCGACGTGGTGGCCGAACTTCAGCACGCCGTGCGCGGCAACGCCGAGGATCGCTATCAGGAATTCGCCCGCCTGGTGAACGAATCCTCGGTGCGGATGAACGCCATCCGTGGGCTGTTCTCGATCAAGTCGGCGACCGAACTCGGCCGTCAACCGATCGATATCTCCGAGGTCGAGCCCGCGGCCGACATCGTCAAGCGCTTCGCCACCGGCGCCATGTCCTTCGGCTCGATCAGCCGCGAGGCGCATACGACGCTGGCGATCGCCATGAACAGGATCGGCGGCAAGTCCAACACCGGCGAAGGCGGCGAGGAAGCCGAGCGCTATCTGCCCAAGGCGGACGGCTCGCTGCCGCTGGAGCGCTCTGCGATCAAGCAGATCGCATCCGGTCGCTTCGGGGTGACGACGGAATATCTCGTCAACGCCGACATGCTGCAAATCAAGGTCGCGCAGGGCGCCAAGCCCGGCGAGGGCGGCCAGCTGCCCGGCCACAAGGTCGACGCGACCATCGCCAAGACCCGTCACTCGACGCCGGGGTCGGCCTGATCTCGCCGCCGCCGCATCACGACATCTATTCGATCGAGGATCTGGCGCAGCTGATCTACGATCTCAAGAACGTCAACCCGACCTCCGATATCTCGGTCAAGCTGGTGTCGGAAGTGGGCGTGGGCACGGTCGCGGCCGGCGTCGCCAAGGCGCGCGCCGATCATATCACCGTGTCCGGTTATGACGGCGGCACGGGCGCTTCGCCGCTCACCTCGCTCAAGCATGCCGGCAGCCCCTGGGAAATCGGCCTGGCCGAGACCCAGCAGACGCTGGTGCTGAACGGCTTGCGTTCCCGCGTGGCGCTGCAGGTCGACGGCGGCCTCAAGACCGGCCGCGACGTGATCATCGGCGCGCTGCTCGGCGCCGATGAATTCGGCTTCTCCACCGCGCCGCTGATCGCGGCGGGCTGCATCATGATGCGCAAATGCCATCTCAACACCTGTCCGGTTGGCGTCGCCACCCAGGATCCGGTGCTGCGCAAGCGCTTCAAGGGCGCGCCCGAGCATGTGATCAACTATTTCTTCTTCATCGCCAACGATGTCCGCCAGATCCTGGCCTCGATGGGCTTCCGCAGCATGAACGAGATTATCGGTCACAGCGAATATCTGACCAAGGATGCGGCCATCAGCCATTGGAAGGCGGAGGGTCTGGACTTCTCCAAGATCTTCCACAAGGTCGAGGCCGCCGAAGAGGAAACGCGCTGGACATCGCGCCAGAAGCATCCGATCGACGATATCCTCGATCGCAAGCTGATCGAAGCCGCCAAGCCCGCGCTCGAAAGCCGCCAGCCGGTGGTAATCGACGCAGAGATCAAGAATGTCGACCGGTCCGCCGGCGCCATGCTGTCGGGCGAGGTCGCCAAGCGCTTCGGCCATAAGGGCCTCAAGGACGATACGATCACGGTCAGGCTGAAGGGCACGGCCGGCCAGAGTTTTGCCGCCTTCCTGGCGCGCGGCGTGACCTTCGAGCTCGAAGGCGACGGCAACGATTATGTCGGCAAGGGCCTCTCGGGCGGCCGCATCATCGTCAGGCCGCCGCAGAACTCGAAGATCGTGGCGGAAGACTCCATCATCGTCGGCAACACCGTGATGTATGGCGCCATCGCCGGCGAGAGCTATTTCCGCGGCGTGGCCGGCGAACGCTTCGCCGTGCGCAATTCGGGCGCCATCGCCGTCGTCGAAGGCGTGGGCGACCATGGCTGCGAATATATGACCGGCGGCGTGGTCGTGGTCATCGGCGGGACGGGCCGCAACTTCGCGGCCGGCATGTCCGGCGGCGTGGCCTATGTGCTCGACGAGAGCGGCGATTTCGCCCGCCGCTGCAACATGGCCATGGTCGAGTTGCAGCCGGTGCCGGAAGAGGACGAACTGCTCGAGAAGCTGCATCACCACGGCGGCGACATCGCGCATAAGGGTATGGTCGACGTCTCCGGCGATATGACGCGGCATGACGAGGAGCGGCTGTTCCAGCTGATCTCCAACCATGCCCATTACACTGGCTCGACCCGCGCCAAGGCGATCCTCGACAACTGGGCCGACTACCGTCCGAAATTCCGCAAGGTGATGCCGGTCGAATATCGCCGCGCGCTGGAGGACATGGAGCGGATGCAGACGCAGGAGGCCGCGGAGTAAGTTGGCGGCCGGCCATAGCCGTGATATGACATTGGCATATGACGGCTATGGAGGCTCTTATGGACGACCAAGGGCACGTAAAGAAGGAAATCAGCGTATTCCGCAACGGTCGGAGCCAGGCGGTGCGAATTCCGAAGGAGTACGAGTTCGATACCGACAAAGTGACGATCTGGAAGGATGGAGATGGCGTGGTCCATCTCAGTCCGGTCGAACGGAAGAAGACGCTGATCGAAGTCCTGGATTGGTTGCGGCATATTGGGCCGATCGAGGATTTTCCGGGCGATCCGGGTGATGAGGGTCTTGCTGAATTGGACGACGTGGATCTGTGATGCGCTATCTTCTGGATACGAATGTGATCTCAGACGCCATTCGAAATCCAAAGGGTATAGCGTCGGAGGCTTTGGAGCGGCATGCGCAAGAGGAGATCGGGACGAGTATCGTCGTGAAGGGAGAGCTCTTGTTCGGCCTTCGCGGGAATCCCGGTTTTCGCAAAAAGGCGGCTCTGGAGGCTCTGCTGGGGGCTATAGTCGTGTGGCCTCTCGATGAGGCCACCGCTTCGCATTACGCTGAAATACGCCATGCGCTTCGCCACGGGCAAAACATCGGGCCGAACGATCTCTGGATCGCGGCGCATGCGCTGGCGCTGGATGCGGTGCTGGTGACGGACAATGAGAGAGAATTTTCCCGGGTGCCGGGATTGAAGCTAGAGAATTGGGTCAGGTAACGAGCCGGAGAACGGCGAGAAAAGGGCAGGCAAGGGAAGATGGGCAAGGTTACGGGTTTTCTCGAGATCGACAGACAGGTCGGCAAGTATCAGCCGGCTTCGGACCGCATTCGCCATTTCCGCGAATTCACCATTCCGATGTCGGATCCGGAAGTGGAGAAACAGGCCGCCCGCTGCATGGATTGCGGCATTCCCTTCTGCCATGGCCCGACCGGCTGTCCGGTGCATAACCAGATCCCCGACTGGAACGATCTGGTGTTCAACAACAAGTGGGAAGAGGCGATCCGCAACCTCCATTCCACCAACAACTTCCCGGAATTCACCGGCCGCGTCTGCCCGGCTCCCTGCGAGGAGGCCTGCACGCTGAATCTCGAAGACGCGCCGGTGGCGATCAAGACCGTGGAACAGGCGATCGCCGACAAGGCCTATGAAATGGGCTATATCGTGCCGCAGCCGGCCACCACCAAGACCAACAAGACCGTCGCCGTCATCGGTTCGGGCCCCGCCGGCATGGCGGCGGCGCAGCAGCTTGCTCGCGCCGGCCATGACGTGACCGTCTACGAGCGGGAAACCAAGCCCGGCGGCCTGCTGCGCTACGGCATTCCCGATTTCAAGATGGAAAAGAACTTCATCGATCGCCGCGTCGAGCAGATGAAGGGCGAGGGCGTGACCTTCCAGTGCGGCGTCAATGTCGGCGTCGACGTCAAGGTTGAGGAACTGCTCGCGAAGTATGACGCGGTTCTCTATTGCGGCGGCTCGGAAACCCCGCGCGACGCCGGCATTCCCGGCGTCGACCTGCACGGCGTGCATGACGCGATGCCCTATCTGGTGCAGCAGAACCGTCGCGTCGGCCGCGAGAACATCGACAGCGTCGGCTGGCCGTCTGCGCCGATCCTGGCCGGCGGCAAGCATGTGGTGGTCGTCGGCGGCGGCGACACGGCGTCGGACTGCGTCGGCACTGCGTTCCGTCAGGGGGCCGTCAAGGTGAGCCAGCTCGACATCCGCCCGATGCCGCCCGAGAAGGAAGACAAGCTCGCGGTCTGGCCTTATTGGGCGACCAAGATGCGCACCTCCTCTTCGCAGGCCGAAGGCGCGATCCGCGAATTCCAGGTCGCGACGCTGGAATTCGTCGGCGAAGATGGCATTCTGACCGGCGTCAAATGCTGCCAGGTCGACGAGCGCCGCAAGCCGATCGCCGGCACGGAGTTCATCATCAAGGCCGATCTCGCCTTCATCGCCATCGGTTTCCGCGGACCCTATATGAATGGCGTGATCGCCGATCTCGGCGAGAAGCTGACGCTCAACACCGACCGGCGCGGCTCGACCAACGTCGTGGCCGACGACAAGAGCTACAAGACTTCGGTCGACAAGTTCTGGACGGCGGGCGATGTGCGCCGTGGCCAGTCGCTGGTGGTCTGGGCGATCCGCGAAGGCCGTCAGGCGGCCCGCGCCATCGACGAGGCTCTGATGGGCGCCACGACGCTGCCGCGCTGACAAAGCGCGACATTTCGGAAGATTTGAAGCCCGCGGCTCAGCCCGCGGGCTTTGCGTTCGCAGGCCAGCGATAATCGTCGACGCGACCTGCCGGGGCGGGGGCCGTCTCGCCTCTTTCGATCAGAAGATCGCGCGGCGTCTTGCCGGCCGTTCGAGGCAGAAGCGTCTGGTCGAGCAGTTCCGTCGAACCATCCAGATCCGGATCCGACAGGCTGATCGGAGGCAAAGCGGTAATCTCGTGAAGTTCCGTCTTCGGTGCGGCGTCGAGCGGCAGGCCGGTGGCGTCCAGGCGGACGAGCGTGGACATGGCGTCGCCGCCGAGCAGACGGATGATGTCCTTTTCGAGGTAGAACGCCATCTTGCGCTTGCCCGCCTTGGTGAGGCTCACTCCGTCGGAGCCGCGCAGACGAACCGGCTGGCCGTTGATGTCGGAGCCGGTGGCGATGAATTTGCCGCTCTCGTCGGCAAAACCATCCCAGATGTCGATGAAGGCTCCACCGACAGCTTCCATTCGTGTGCGGTAGATATTGTTGAGCGTAGCGGCGTCGGCGCTCAGGGAGGATGACTGAAAGGAGGGCAGGCCGGTCCAGATGAACGGGATGCCGGCGCGGGTCGCTGTGGCTGCGAGGTCGTCGACCCGGCGCTGATATTCGCGGTCCCACCCCTCGGAACGAAATCTCTCTGTGACGCCGCCGGTGCGGATTTCCTGGCGATCGTTCGAGCCGAGCATGATGACGATCAACGAAGGCTTGTGCTTGTCGATCTTCTCGAGAAGCGTTTTCGGCCAGTCGAGATGATCGGTGCGGACCAGGCCCGATGCGCCGTCGGTCTCCTTGACCACACTGATCGTCGGATCCTGGGCGAAAGCAGCGGCGAGGCCGTCGGCGAGGCCGGACGCCATGAAATCGCCGATCACCACGATTTTCCGGGCGTCGTCCTTCTTCGCGAGCACCGCCGCGGGTGCGGTTTTCACCGATTGGACATTGCGCTTCTTGGAGGCGTTGCGGCGGGGACGAACACGTAGGGGTCGTTCGACATCACGCTGGCGCGCCTGCGGCCGACCGAGAATGACGTCGAGGATGGACCGCCGTTGGCGGAACTCCTGCGCCTGAGCGGCCGACATCGCGAAATCGGACAGGGGGATCAGGAGCGCGAGAACCAGCACGATCAGGCGCTTGACGCTGGACGCTCCGGATTGAGTGAGGCTTTGTGCGGCCATCGGCGTCTCCCTTGCCGGCGGAAATGCGAAAGCCGGGCTGGGCCCGGCTTCCCTCCTCAGATGTATGCGAGGCCCGTCAGCGGCGCAAGGCGTTGAGAAGCGCTTCGGACGGTTTGCCATCCGGCTGCATGCCGAGCTGCGATTGGATCGCGGAGATGGCGGCCTTGGAGCCCGACCCGAAATTCCCGTCGATGGCGCCGTCGTAATAGCCGAGCGCCTTCATGCGCTCCTGCAGTTCGAACTTCTGCTTGACGTCGAGCGTACCGGCCGGACGCGGCCAGTTCTGCTGCAGACCGCCATAGCCGGCGATCTCGTCGGCCAGCATGCCGACGGCGAGCGCGTAGGAATCGGCGGCGTTGTACTTTTTGATGACGAAGAAGTTCTTGGTCATCAAAAAGGCGGGGCCATTGGCTCCAGCCGGCATTTTCAGCGTGGCGCGGTCCTTGCCGAACTTGAAGCCTTTGCCGTTCGGACGCAGGAAACCGAGTTTCTGCCACTCGCCGAGCGTCTTGGTGCGGCCGATATAATCGTCGGCGCCGGCCGGCGCCACGACTTCGTAGCCCCAGGTCTTGCCCTGCTGCCATCCATTCTTGGCGAGCAGATTGGCCGACGTCGCGAGCGCGTCGGGGATCGAATTCCAGATGTCGCGTCGGCCATTGCCGTCGGCGTCGTAGCCATAGAGCAGATAGCTGGTCGGAATGAACTGGGTGTGGCCCATGGCGCCCGCCCAGGAGCCGGTCAGGCCCTCGGGCGCGACGTCGCCGCGCTGCAGGATCTTCAGAGCCGCGATCAACTGCGTGCGCGCGAATTTCGCGCGCTTCTTGTCGATATAGGCGAGGCTCGCCAGCGCGCGCGGAACATTATGCAATCTGTCGGGTTTTTCGAGAACCGCGCCATAATTGCTCTCCATGGACCAGATCGCCAGCAGGATATGACGATCCACCCCGAAATGTTTCTCGACCGCCGCCAAAGTGCGACCGTGCTTTCTCAGCATGTCGCGCCCGATGCCGGCCGTGTAGGGATTGACCCGGCTGTCGAGATACTCCCAGATTCGGTGCTTGAATTCGGGCTGATAATTGGCTTTTTCGATGACGGTGGGATCGGGTTCGCTCACGCCGCGGAAGGCGCGCACGTAGGTGTCCCGGCTGATGCCGGCTTCGGCTGCGACTGGATAGAAGTTGTTGATCCAGTTGACGAAGCCTTTGTCTGCGTGAGCTGGACCGGCAAACAGCGCTCCCATCACGGCGAGCGCCGGGGCGAAACTGCGGATACGGGCGAGGATCTCTCTATGCTTCATGGCAATCATCCGGTTCATTCATGTTCCTGGACACCGGCGCTGCCGGTTAATGCGACAAAATACAGAGCTGTGGTCAACAAATTCTTTACCATCAGCCGCGCCTCTCGTCACTTCTTTAAAAAAGTAGCAACCTCGGAAAAATGCGTTCAAATATCGCACACAATCCAGAACCTAGAGATGGAGATCAGTGGTGGGTCACGCCAGAGTAAAGAAGGCTGTTTTTCCGGTCGCCGGCCTCGGCACGCGTTTTCTTCCGGCCACCAAGGCGGTGCCCAAGGAAATGATGACTGTGGTCGACAAGCCGGTGATCCAATATGTCGTGGACGAGGCGATCGAGGCCGGGGTCGAACACTTCGTCTTCGTCACGGGCCGCGGCAAGGGCGTGATCGAAGACTATTTCGACATCCAGTACGAACTGGAAGCGACCTTGAAGGCGCGCAACAAGAAGGCCGAGCTTTCGCTGCTCGAATCCATCCTTCCCAAGGCCGGAACGGCCAGCTTCACGCGCCAGCAGGAGCCCCTGGGTCTGGGCCATGCCGTTTGGTGCGCGCGCGACATCGTCGGACAGGAGCCTTTTGCGCTTCTTTTGCCCGACATGATCATGAAATCGGAGAAAGGCTGCCTCAAGGGCATGATGGAGCTCTATGAGGTCGCCGGCGGCAATGTGATCGCTGTGGAGGAATGCGCGCCGGAACTCGCCCATCGCTACGGCATCGTGGCCACGGGCGAGGCGGTCGGCGATGGCTTCCGGATCACCGACATGGTGGAAAAGCCCGCGCCGGGGACGCAGCCTTCCAACTTCTTCATCAACGGCCGTTACATCCTGCAGCCCGAGATCTTCGAGATTCTCGAAACCCAGGAGCGCGGCGCCGGAAACGAAATCCAGTTGACCGACGGCATGCTCAAGCTCGTAAAGCAGCAGTCGTTCACCGGCTATCACTATAGGGGCGCCACCTACGACACCGGCGCCAAGGACGGGTTCATCATGGCCAACATCGCTTTCGCCCTGTCGCGAGACGACATCCGGCCGCTCGTCGAGGCCGATCTCAAGGCTTTGGTGGCGGCGCTGAAATAAGGTCTTTGCGCCTTCTGCGGCGCGCTTCGGCGCGCTGCGGTTTTCGATTTTTATTTACTATAGAAATTATAGAATATCTTTTCTTCGGTTCGGCTTTGCGCTATGGCAATCTTCTGTCGTCGCATGGAGCGGCGAGGCGAAGAAGCGATGTCGACCCGATTGATCATTCCCGGCTTGAACGGTTCCGGTCCCGGCCATTGGCAGCAGCACTGGCTCGAGGACGATGCGGATGCGGTGCTGGTCGAGCAGCGCAATTGGGCTCGGCCCGATCTCGGCGAATGGCTGGTCAGGCTGGAGCGGGCGATTTACGAACACCCCGGCGCGACGCTGGTGGCGCATAGTTTCGGCGCTCTGGTTGCGGCCAATCTCGCGGGTCGGCCCGCCGCGTCCAAGGTCGGCGCAGCGCTTCTGGTCGCGCCCTGCGATCCGGATCGGGTGCGCAGCCTCCACCCCGGCGCGGTCGGCGCAGCTGCGCTGCCATGCGCCGGAGCCGCTTTTCCGACTCTCGTCGTGGGCAGCCGCAACGATCCCTATATGCGTTTTTCGGATGCAAAGGCGCTGTCCGAGCGGCTGAACGGCGGCTTCGTCGATCTCGGCCATGCGGGGCATGTCAATATCGACAGCGGTCATGGTCGCTGGCCGGCCGGCTACAGGCTGGCGCATCGTTTGGAAAACAGCGATGGCCGCAGGATCGCCCAAACCTTCGCCGCCGCCCCTTCACACATTTCATCGGCCTATCTCAGGAGTCCTTCATGACGATCGCCAGCAAGTCCGCCCAGAGGCCGATGCGCGCCTTTTCCGCCGCGTCGGCCGTTGAAAAAACGGTGATGGCCGCATCGACGCTCGCGGCGTTCGTGTTTGTCGCCATCGTGCTGTTCGGTTTCATCTGACGAAATCGTGAGGCCCGGGCGGGCGAAAAAGAGGCAGATGCCGCTTGAAGCGTCGGAACTTTGCCCCAATTCTAGCATTGAAACAAAGAAGCGCCTTAAATATTAACTGCGGTCGTGTAGGAGGGAAAGACGATCGCGTTGTTGGCCAAGGAGGCCATCATGTCCACGTTGAACGCCAGTTGGAATTTCTTCTCCGGCATCGCCGTGCAACTCGGCGCCGAACCCGCCTCACGCTCCGCAGAGAAGAGCCACCGTTATCCGATGGCCGAACGCATGCGCAAGAAAAAGCGAAGCATTCGCAAGCTCGACAAAGCCGAGCGCCAGGAACTGATCGAGAGCATTCGTCACGACGACTGGTTCGAGTGAGCGCATGCTGAGCCGGGCGGGTCGCTCGGCTCGTGATAGGGAAGCGACGCCTCAGGCCGCCAGTCCTCCGTACCGCTTGACATATCCGATGATGTCGTCGACCCCGTCTCCACGTTTGAGGTCCGAAAAAACGAAGGGTTTGCCGGCGCGCATGCGCGTCGCGTCTTTTCCATCACGTCGAGATCGGCGCCGACATAGGGCGCGAGATCCTTCTTGTTGATCAACAGCAGATCCGACTTCGTGATGCCGGGTCCGCCCTTGCGCGGGATCTCCTCTCCCTGGCAAACCGAAATCCATAAATGGTGAGATCGGCCAGATCCGGGGAAAAGGTGGCGGCGAGATTGTCGCCGCCGGATTCGATGAACACGATGTCCAGGTCGGGAAAGCGGCGATTGAGATCGGCGATGGCGGCGAGATTGATCGACGCGTCCTCACGGATGGCGGTGTGCGGGCAGCCGCCGGTCTCGACGCCCACGATGCGCTCCGACGGCAAAGCCTGCATCCGCACCAGCGCGTCGGCGTCTTCCCGCGTATAAATGTCGTTGGTGACCACGGCGACGGAAAACTCCTCGCGCATGGCCTTGCAGAGTTTTTCGGTCAACGCGGTCTTGCCGGACCCCACGGGTCCGCCGATGCCGATTCGCAAGGGACCGTTTCTCGACGTCATCTTCAAAATCCTTCTTCAGTCTTCAGCCGCGCCCTGCTCGCGGTTTCTTCACGGTGGGCGTGGACGGCTATCAGGAACGGAACAGTCTCGTTTGTTGGGTCTCGTGGCGAAGTGAAGCAATGTCCGCGCCAATCGCAGCCGAGCCCAGGTCGTCCAGGGTCGAGCATGCGGTTTGCCGGGCGGCGATCAGGATCGTTTCCTCCAGTTCGGCGAGAAGCGCGACGCCCTGGCGCTGCCCGATGACGCCGAGGCGGATGGCTGCGGAAACGCCTTGCGAGAGAAGCGCATGGTAGAAGGCGGCAAGGCAGCTTTCGAGCGGGATCGCCTGCGCCGAAGCGACGACGCCCACGGCGACGCTATAGGGGGACGGCTTCCGAGGCTGTCGAGCGCGGGATGCGGCCATGCGGCGGCGGCGGCGGCGAAAGCCTCGCCGATGGTGAGGACCTCGAGATGTCGCTCCGCCGAGCCCGCCAAGGCTTCCGCCAGCGCCGCGACGGCGGCGAGCCTTTCGGGATCGTCGACGCTCCGCCAGGCTTCCGCGAGCAGCACCCCGTCATTGCGCCAGGCGCCCCGCGTGAGGAGCGTTTCGAACCATTGCCGAAGCGCCGCGGGATCATTCGCTGCGCCATCGTGAACCGCGCTTTCCAAGCCGCCCGAATAGGCGAAGCCGCCGACGGGAAAAGCCGGCGACAACCAGGCCATCAGCCGGATGAGCGCGCGCGACGAGGTCTCAGTGGCCATGATGCCCATGTCCGCCATGACCGTGATAGGCGCCATGAACGGGGCTGAACGGCTCGACGACTTCGGTCACCGCGGCGTCGAGCCCTTCGAGCATCGCCTTGATGACATGATCGCGCTCGATCAGGATACGGTCGGATTCGATTTGCGCGGCGAGGTGACGGTTGCCGAGATGCCAGGCGATCTGCATTTGGTGGAGCGCGTCGCGCGCCTTGACCTCGAGCAGTTTCTCGTCCGCAGCGACGACTTCGACGAAACCGTCTCCGCCATCAATCATCAGCAGGTCGCCATGGTCCAGCACCACGGGCTCCTTGAGATCGAGCATGATCACGTCGCCATTGGTGAGATGCAGGAGCTTGCGGCGCAGATGCCGTTCGTCATGGGTCAGAACGACCAGGCCGACGGGATCTCCGGCTTCCGCTTCCTTGGAGACGCGGGTGGAGCGGTAGGGCATGTCAGCTCACCTCCACATCGGCCGCGTCGATGATCTCGAGCCGCTGCTTCAACACCGCGCCCGAGATGGCGGCGCCGAAGGCTGCAATGTGCGGCGTCTTGAAATGCGCCTCGAGGTGGTCGCGGCTCTCCCAGGTCTCGACGAAGACCAGGCGGCTCGGCTTGCGGACGTCGGCGTGAAGCTCATAGGAGATGCAGCCGGCTTCGGCCTGGGTGGCCGCGATCAGCGGCTCGGCGGCCGCGATCACGCGGGCGGTTTCGGACTGTTCGGTCTCGAGTACAGCGATGACATAGATCATTTATTCTCTCCAGCGTGGCTGTATCTGAAGCGATTTTCCAACGCGGCGCAATGTCTTTCGCCTGCTTTGCCCCATAAAAACACCCCGGAAATCGCAAGGATTTCCGGGGTGATATTCGCAGGACGACGACCTTGACGGTCGATCAGGCGGCCTGCCTCAGACCGCGCAGGTTTTCGAGGATGTTCTGCGGCGAAGAGACGCCGTAGGGATCGGTTTCGCAATTGTCGGAAAAGCCTTCCTCCTCGAACCATTGCTCGACCACGCCGTCATTGATCACGGCCCCGTAGCGCCAGGAGCGCATGCCGAAGCCGAGATTGTCCTTGGCGACCAGCATGCCCATCTTGCGGGTGAAATCGCCCGAACCGTCCGGAATGAGCTTGATGTTGGCCACGCCCTGGCTCTTGCCCCAGGCGTTCATGACGAAAGCGTCGTTGACCGAGATGCAGTAGATCTCGTCGACGCCTTCGGCCTGGAAATCGGGATAGAGCTTTTCGAAATCCGGCAGCTGATAGGTGGAGCAGGTCGGGGTGAACGCGCCTGGCAGTGAGAACAGAACCACGCGCTTGCCCTTGAAATAGTCGGCGCTGGTCTTGTCTTCCCAGCGGAACGGATTGGGGCCGCCGATGGAGTCGTCGCGCACGCGGGTGCGGAAGGTGACGTTTGGAACTTTCTTGCCGATCATATGCAGTCTCCGTCAGGTCCGGCGCGGCGCAGCCGCCGCCGCTCAATTCTTGTGTTTTTCACACTAAGGAATTTCATGCCGCAATGCAGCATAAAATACAGCGCGGCGGGACGCCGCATGCCTGCTTTGCACCTGATGCATGGCTGGCTTATAAGCCCTTCGGAAAGTACCTGAGGTAGAGATCGGCCAGGCGACCATTGCGGGCGATAGCGATCAAGGCGTGATCGAGAGCCTGGGCCACCACCGGATTGGCGGGAGCGGTCATCGCCGCCATGCCTTCGCCGAGGAAATGCGAGGAGTAATACGGGCCGCCGAGAAAATCGCAGCAATTGTCTGCGTCCTTGGAGTCCAGCCAGAAGGACAGTTGCAGCGCATCGCCGAACACGGCCTTGACCTCTCCCTTGCGCAGAGCCGCCAGCATGGTCGGGCGATCTGCAAAGCCGACGAGCGACAGGGTCGGGAAGAAGGCCTTGGCCATGGCCTCATGCGCAGAGCCCTTCAATACGCCGACCGGACGATCGCCGAGATCGGCGGGCGCTCGCTGCGGGCCTGCATCGGCGCGACGGGCGGCGAAACGCGCCGGCAGGCGCAGATAGACACGGCTGAATTCATGGCTGTCGCGCAAGTCCGGCGTGATGCGGGCGCCGGCGACGGCGACCTCTCCTTCACCCTTGTCGAGGCGGGTGACGAGTTCCGCATAGGGCGCCGCTTCGATCTGACACCGCTCCATCATGTCCAGCGCAGCGCAGATCTCGCGGGCGAGATCGACGTGAAAACCCGACAACTTGCCCGACTGGTCGATAAAGTTGAAGGGCGGAAAATCCACGGTTGTCAGAAACCGCAGGCGGGGGATGGCGCGGAGATCGGGTTTGGCGACTTTTTCGCGCGGGTCGAACGGATAGAGCATGCCCTGACCGGCCGGAGGCGCGGCCGGCGCGGAGTTGGGCGCGCCGACAGCGAGAGCGGCCAGCAGCAAAAACAACGTGACACAACCCCAGGCTTCATTATGATGGATCCGTTTTATATCGAATTTTCTCTTTCATCGGATGTATCAGAGTCATGCTGGACGGGGAACGGTTTCATTTCGAGCATTGGCGCCGGCGAAGACACGACAAGCCGAAGCCGCATCCGCCGGAAGCGGGAAACCCGCCGGATTTCGCAAAAGCTCATCTCGCGAAAGAAAGAGCGGTGCTTGCAAAGCTCGGCCTTTCCAAGCCATGGCTCGACGAACTCGAAAGGCGAGCGACGTTGAGCGGGGCGACGCTGGAGCAGGAACTTCTGTCGGACGGGCGGGTGCGGGAAGACGCCTATTACGGCGCTCTGGCGCGCGGGCTCGGCCTGCCGTTCATGGACAATGTCCCGCCTGCCTTGCTGGCCGATTGTGCGGCGATCGACACGCAACTGACCCGGCCGCGCATCATCCGTTGCCGCAGACCCGATGGATCGCCGCTCACCGTGATCGTGCCGGAACTGTTGCGCCTCTTCGAAGAAAGAGCGCAGTTCGAGCGCGCGCCGAGATTGAGGGAGCAGTTCGCGGTCACCACGCCCAGCGCCCTACGGGCGGCGGTGCGCGAGACCGGGCGTCTGCGGCGGGCGGAGCAGGCTGCTTTCGGTCTGGCGAGGGCTCATCCGGACATCAGCGCCCATGAAGTGCTGTCGAAAGGCCAGAAGGTCGCGGCCGCCGTTCTGCTGGCGCTTGTCTTCGTCGTGATGGCCATCCATCCCGCGAGCACGGTCCACTGTCTGCATCTCCTGTTCTCGATGCTGTTCTGCATTATGCTGCTGCTGCGGCTGGCGGCGCTGAAGGCCGGCGCGCCGCTCAATCGCCGACAGAACTTCCCGGCCGATCCCGGACCGACGCCCGTCTATACCGTTCTCGCCGCCCTTTATGACGAAGCCGCCGTCGTCGGGCAGTTGATCGAGCGGTTGAACGGGCTGAACTGGCCACGATCACGGCTCGACATCAAGCTGCTCTGCGAGGAGCGGGACGACGCGACGATAACGGCGTTGAGAGCGATCGATCTCGGTCCCGAATATGAGGTGGTCGTCGTCCCCGACATCGGCCCGCGCACCAAGCCGAAAGCGCTGAATTACGGCCTGATCGAAGCCCGAGGCGAATTCCTGGTGATCTATGACGCCGAAGACCGGCCCCATGCCGACCAATTGATCGAAGCCTGGCATCATTTTCGCGCCGCGCCTCGGACCGCCTGCTTCCAGTCGCCTCTGGTGATCGGCAATGGGGGAGAGGGGGCGCTGCCCGCATTGTTCGCGCTCGAATATTCGGCGCTGTTTCGTCGACTGCTGCCGTTTCTCGCCGAGCGTGGCCTGCCGCTGCCGCTCGGAGGAACGTCCAATCATTTTCGCACCGACGTCTTGAGGGCGGTGGGCGGCTGGGACCCCTACAACGTCACCGAAGACGCCGATCTCGGCATGCGGCTCCATCGCGCCGGCCATGCAACGGAAATGCTGACGCGGCCCACCGTCGAGGATGCGCCGACCCGGCAGCGCGTCTGGATCAACCAGCGCAGCCGCTGGCACAAGGGCTGGATGCAGACCTGGCTCGCCCATATGCGCGACCCCGCCCGTCTCTACCGCGATCTCGGCTTTCGCGGCTTTCTCGCCTTTCATCTGGTGGTGACGGGACAGCTTCTTTCGGCGCTCGCCCATCCGCTGACGCTGCTGTTGGTCGCCTCCTCCATCGCCCATGTCGCGACGTCGGAGCCCTATTCTCCCTGGGAGCAGGCGTTGTTTGCGATCGACCTCGCCAATCTGTTCGGCTCCTACATGGTCTTCACGCTGATGGGCTGGGGCGCGATGCCCAAGGAGGAGCGCAGGCGGCTGGGGACTGCGCGCTTCTTCGTGCCGGTCTATTGGCTGATGATGTCCTGGGCCGCGTGGAAGGCGATGCGGGAATTGCGCGACCGACCGTTTTTCTGGGCGAAGACGCCGCATGAGGCGAAAGCGGATGTACGGCGCGGCAAGACGTGACGGCGGATATTTGGGTGATCAGGGCTCCCGGTCGTGCAGGTCGAGCGAGAGGGTCAGCAATTGCGGCAAGGGCGTCCACCAGCCGGTCGAGACCCCGGCCGCGCGCAACGCCGCCGCCGTCCAGGTGTTGCAGCCGACCAGCGCATTGAACCAGCCGTCGGCTTCGAAAAAGGCGTCGCTCTGCCCGTAGCCTGCGCCGGGGATGGCGATGGGCTGCCCGTCTATTCGCGTGAAGCTCTGCTCGATATGATCGAGAAGACGCGCATAGCCCTCGGCGTCGAGCGCAATAGCGCGAACATCCGGAGCCGCCGACAGCGAGCTCCGCGCCACGCCGACATGCATCACGGCGCGATCCACGGTCAGCGCTCTGATCACCGGCATAGGCTTGAGGTCCGACCAGTTCGGCGTCTCGAGATAGAAGGATCGGCCGCCCCAGCCGAGGATCAGCCAGGCGGCGTCGGGATGGAAGATCGGCGCGCCGGCGGCCTCGACAAAGCCGAAGCGCGCGCGGATGGCCCCGTCGAGCGGGATGGCGATGTCGGTGTGGATCGGGTTTGAGAGGACGAGGATCGTTGTGTGCGGCTGGTCGAACTCTGGCGACGTGAAAAGTGGTCTGGGTATCAGCGTGCCGAGCACAACAAATGCGAGGATGCTCAGCAACGCCCGGAAAAACAATCTCACCGTCGTCTTCAATCGATCAGTTCAAGGTGATGCTTGATGCGCGCGACGTCCTCGGCAAGACGGTCAACCCGAATCCCTATCAATGCGATGTTTTCAGCGTCGCCGGACCGGTCACGTCTCAAGCTCGCCATGCTGATCTCAAGACGCGCCAGACCGTGAGTATGATCCCGCAGCGTTTCCTTCATGTCGCGTATGTCCGTGCGGATGGCCCGCAGATCCTCGAGAACCAAATTGTCGATGTCGTCCGCCATCTCAGGCTCCCATGGATCGCGTCAAAAAGAATAGGCGCGATCCCGGAAATTGCAACTCAGAACAGGAAATAGCGCTGCGCCATGGGCAGCACGGTCGCGGGCTCGCAGGTCAAGAGCACGCCGTCGGCGCGGACTTCGTAGGTTTCCGGATCGACCTCGACATGCGGGGTCAGGTCGTTGTGGATCATCGACTTCTTGGAGATGCCGCCGCGGGTGTTCCTGACGGCGACCATCTGCTTGGCCGTTCCGATCCTGCCCTGCAGGCCGGCGTCGAGCGCCGCCTGGCTGACGAAGGTGACGGACGTATTGGTGCGGGCCTTGCCGTAAGCGCCGAACATATGGCGGTAATGCACCGGCTGCGGCGTCGGGATCGAGGCGTTGGGATCGCCCATCGGGGCCGCCGCGATCATGCCGCCGAGCAGCACCATGTCGGGCTTGACGCCGAAAAAGGCCGGCGACCACAGCACGAGGTCGGCGCGCTTGCCGACTTCGATGGAGCCGATCTCATGGCTGAGACCATGGGCGATGGCCGGGTTGATGGTGTATTTGGCGATGTAGCGCTTGACGCGGACATTGTCGTTATCGCCCTTTTCCTCGGGCAGCGCGCCCCGTTGGCGCTTCATCTTGTCGGCGGTCTGCCAGGTGCGGATCGCCACTTCGCCGACGCGGCCCATGGCCTGGCTGTCGGAGGAGATGATCGAAAAGGCGCCCATGTCGTGGAGAATATCCTCGGCCGCAATGGTCTCCTTGCGGATGCGGCTTTCGGCGAAGGCGATGTCTTCCGGGATCGACGGGCTGAGGTGGTGGCAGACCATCAGCATATCCAGATGTTCGGCCAGCGTGTTGATCGTATAGGGCCGGGTCGGATTGGTCGAGGACGGAATGACGTTGAGCGAGCCGCAGACCTTGATGATGTCGGGCGCATGTCCGCCGCCGGCGCCTTCGGTGTGGAAAGCGTGGATGGTGCGGCCCTTCATGGCGGCGAGCGAATCCTCCACGAAGCCGGATTCATTGAGCGTGTCGGTGTGGATCATCACCTGCACGTCGTAGTCGTCGGCGACGGTGAGGCAGCAATCGATCGCCCCGGGTGTCGTTCCCCAGTCTTCATGCAGCTTCAGCGCCGAGGCGCCGGCGAGGATCATTTCCTCCAGCGCTGCGGGCAGCGAGGCGTTGCCCTTGCCGGCGAAAGCCAGATTCATCGGGAAGGCGTCGGCGGCCTCGATCATGCGCTGGATATGCCAGGGGCCAGGGGTGCAGGTGGTGGCGAGCGTGCCATGCGCCGGGCCAGTGCCGCCGCCCAGCATGGTGGTCAGACCGCTCATCAGCGCGTCTTCGATCTGCTGCGGGCAGATGAAGTGGATATGCGCGTCCATGCCGCCGGCGGTGAGGATCTTGCCCTCGCCGGCGATGGCTTCGGTGCCGGGGCCGACGATGATGTCGACGCCGGGTTGCGTGTCGGGATTGCCGGCCTTGCCGATGGCGGCGATACGGCCGTCCTTCAGGCCGACATCGGCCTTGACGATGCCCCAGTGATCGATGATCAGCACATTGGTGATGACGGTGTCGACCGCGCCGTTGGCGCGCGTGACCTGGCTCTGGCCCATACCGTCGCGGATGACCTTGCCGCCGCCGAACTTCACTTCTTCGCCATAGGTGGTGAAATCCTTCTCCACCTCGACGAAGAGTTCGGTGTCGGCCAGGCGCAATTTGTCGCCGGTGGTGGGGCCGAACATGGAGGCGTAAGCCGCGCGGGACATTTTAAAGGACATGGCGTCAAGCTCCTGAGGCGATGCGGAGGGAGGAAGTGTCGTGATAGCGGGTGAGATAGCCTTCGCGGATGCGGGCGTCGATCCACTGGCGTTCGGCGTCCCATGGGTGCCATTCCCAGCCCTGATGGCCGAAACCCATGAGCATGATCGCGTCGCCGGGGCGTGCGCGGCTCGCCAGAAATTCGGCGATGACGATCAGGCCGGTCGAGGGCGTGACATAGGGCGGCGGATCATAGGCTGAGAGTTCGGCGTCCAGCCGGTCATGGGTGGCGGCGGGCAGCACGTAATGGGTCTTGCCGGAAGCCGCGCAAAACGCCGCAAAACCATCCGTATAGTCGTCGCAGAAATCATCGAGTTCGGGATGGCTGATCGCCAGCGGCGCCCTGAGGCTCTCGAACTTCGCAGGGTCCCGTATGCTCCAGATCTCGGAGGCCGCTGCGACGCAAGGGTTGGCGCGCCAGGCGGGGTCCTCCAGCATCCTCTTGCCCGGACGGCCGGTGTTGCAGACGGCGACGATGTCGGTGCGTCCACCCGAAGGGCCGGCCGAACGGCAATCATTGAAGCGGATGACGATGTCGGCCGTCCCGGTGAGAGCCTTTTCGCCCTCGTCGAGATCGGCATTGCCGACGATCGTCACCCGCCGCGTCATCTCAGTTCCCCATGCCTTGCGCCAGTTCGTTCAGTTCCTTGGCGCGGGCTGTGGAAAGCTCGGCCTTGCAACCC
This sequence comes from Rhizobium sp. G21, assembly GCF_014158035.1. Classification (GTDB taxonomy): domain Bacteria; phylum Pseudomonadota; class Alphaproteobacteria; order Rhizobiales; family Rhizobiaceae; genus Rhizobium_E. The sequence continues at coordinate 3,138,455 of NZ_JACFXW010000001.1, forward strand.
ATCATCAGCATCGGCTCCATCGTGCCGCCGCGGGCCAGCCGCCGACGCCTTCGCAATGGCCGTCGCGATAATCGATCCAGGCGCGTTGGGCTTTCTTGAGCGCCGCGACCGCGCCGACGGAGGTCGCGCCCATGGTTTCCTCGACGTCGGCGTCCGCTTTCTTCTGCGACGCCATGGCGCGCTTATAGGCTTTGTTGAGCGCGGCGTCGGCCTTGTCGAAATCCTGCTCGGCGCAGAAATTCATCTCCATCTGGGTCTGTGCGTTTTCGCAGTCCACGTCCGGCGCATCCTGCGCCAGAGCGGGCATTGCCGCGCAGAGGCTCGAGACGGCCACCATGAGTGTGGTGATTTTCATTTTGTTTCCTCCCATTCCTGTCCATCCATTGGCGCCGATCGGTCGCCTCTGTCCAAACCTTTAGTCTACACTCGGTCAGTCACCGTGGCGCATGCCCGGAGATTGCGCGAACAATCCAGCCGTCACAGCGCGCCCATCACCTGCTGGCGAAAGCCGTAGACTTCGCGCTTGCCGGACAGCGGGATCAGCGTGACGGTGCGCTTCTGGCCCGGTTCGAAACGGACGGCGGTGCCGGACGGGATGTCGAGGCGCATGCCGCGGGCCTTGTCGCGGTCGAAATCCAGCCCCTTGTTGGTCTCATAGAAATGATAATGGCTGCCGACCTGGATCGGACGGTCGCCGGTGTTGGCGACATCGATCGTCACCGTGGGCAGGCCGGCATTGAGTTCGATCTCGCCTGATGCGGCAATGAGTTCGCCTGGGATCATGACCATCGCTCCTGTTCAGCGGATCGGTTCGTGTACGGTCACCAGTTTGGTGCCGTCCGGAAATGTCGCCTCGACCTGCACGTCATGGATCATCTCGGCAATGCCTTCCATCACCTGGTCGCGGGTGACGACATGGGCGCCGGCTTCCATCAGATCGGCCACCGAGCGGCCGTCGCGGGCGCCTTCGACGACGAAATCGGAAATCAGCGCGATGGCTTCGGGATAGTTGAGCTTGACGCCGCGCTCCAGCCGGCGGCGAGCCACCATGGCCGCCATCGAGATCAGGAGCTTGTCTTTTTCGCGTGGAGAGAGGTTCATCGGCTGCTCCGCATGGATGCTGGTCTGGACGCAATCAAATCCGGTCGACACGGTCTGGCAATACGCCAAACGACGGTGGACGAACGGTCAGAGATGCCACACTTTCGGCGGGGCGGCGCCGTTTCGCAAGAGCGAAATTGCCGGGATCAGGATTTTTCGGAGCTCGAAGCCCTCCGACGCGGTGAGACGCAGGATCAGCTTGTCGTTCCAATGGCTTGCGCCGCATCCCGGGCGGTCGACGAGCGCGCGCGCGGCGGCCAGTTTCGCCTCCGCGTCGGGCCCGCAATAGAGAAGCGTCGCGAAGGCGCGGTTTCCCGAAAGCACCGCCTTGCGCGCCTGGAGATCGGCGATGTCGCCGTCGAGCCGCAACTCCTCGGCATGGATCAAGCGGCCGGCGCGGCGGATGCGCCAGCTGTCCCTGAACAGGCCTGACGTCACCGATTCTCCCATGGCCTTGCGACCGAGCAATACGGCTTCGAGCCCGAGAAATCGGGCGGAGGCGGCGAGATTGACATCGAGGCTGCGCTTCAGCGCGCCTTGGTCGAACAGGATGGTTTCCTGGGGCAGCCAATGCAGCGCCGCATCGGCGCCCACCTTGAGAACCGTATCGACGGACGCATGGCCGCCCGAGGAACGGTAGACGCGTTCGCAGGCCTGGGTGGTGACGGTGACATGCGTGTCGGCGCCGGCCTCGACGGTCCAGTCGATCCGGTCGCCGCCGGTCAGGCCGCCCGACGTGTTGATCAGCACCGCCTCCATTCGCCCATCGAATGATTCAGGCATGCGGATCTTGGCCGCGCCTTCCTGATAGAAGACGTCGAGCCGGGTGCGGCCCGCCAGAGCTTTGGTCACGAGGCGGGCGCGGCCCTTGGCGCGTTGCGGGCGAATCTGGGCGAGTGCTGTCACGGGTCACCATGCAAAGACCGGCATGAGCGCCGGCCTGGTCTTGATCGTGTTTTTTCAAGCCTGAACGAATCTGTCAATCGATTAGGCTGATTTGTCGATTGCTGAAAAAAGCGCCAATCTTCGCCCGGTATCAGCCAGGCCCGGTCAAACCGTCAGATGCCGGCGCGCCTCGGCCGTATCCAGCGTCTCGGCTGCGCCCTCGTGCACGATCTCGCCGCGATCCATGATGTAGACGTGGTCGGCGAGTTCGCGGCAGAAATCGAGATATTGTTCGACCAGCAGGATCGCCATGCCGGTGGAATCGCGCAGATATTTGATGGCGCGGCCGATATCCTTGATGATCGAGGGCTGGATGCCCTCGGTCGGCTCGTCGAGCACGAGGATCTTGGGGCGCGTCACCAGGGCGCGGCCGATCGCCAATTGCTGTTGCTGACCGCCCGAGAGATCGCCGCCCCGGCGGCCGAGCATGGATTGCAGCACGGGAAACAGGCTGAAAATGTCGTCGGGAATGTTGCGGTCGCCGCGTTCGACCGGCGCGTAGCCCGTCTCCAGGTTTTCCTTCACCGTCAGCAGCGGAAAAATCTCGCGGCCCTGCGGCACATAGCCGATGCCGAGCTTGGCGCGGGCATAGGGCGCCAGGCCGTTCAGCGTCGCGCCGTTGAAGGCGATCGCGCCGCCGCTGACGGGATGCTGGCCGGTGACGGCGCGCAGCAGGGAGGATTTGCCGACGCCGTTGCGGCCGAGCACGCAGGTGATCTTGCCCATTTCGGCCTTGATCGAGACGCCGCGCAAGGCTTGCGCCGCGCCGTAGTGGAGGTTGGCTTTGTCGACGGTCAGCATGGAGCACCTATAGCGATCATGTGGAGGACTGAAACACCCCCTCTGCCCTGCCGGGCATCTCCCCCTCAAGGGGGAGATCGGCTGTGGCGAAGCGGCGTGTTCACAATCTCCCCTTGAGGGGGAGATGTCGCGAAGCGACAGAGGGGGTAAGGCGGCAAGATCCATCATCTCCTCACCGCCCCAGATAGTTCGATGACCTTGGGGTCGCTCGACACGAAATCGATCGAGCCCTCGGCCAGCACCGAGCCTTCGGCCAGGCAGGTCACCTTGACGCCGAGGTCGCGGATGAAGCCCATGTCGTGCTCGACCACCACCACGGAGCGGGTCTTGGCGATTTCCTTCAGCAGGATCGCGGTCTCCGCGGTCTCGGCGTCGGTCATGCCGGCCACGGGTTCGTCGACCAGCAATAGTTTCGGCTCCTGGGCGAGCAGCATGCCGATCTCCAGCCATTGCTTCTGGCCGTGGCTCAGATTTGCGGCGTAATCGTCCTTGCGGGCTGTCAGCCGCACCGTTTCGAGGATCTCCTCGATGCGCGCCTTGTCGGCCGCCGACAGCGAATAGAAGAGCGTCGCGAAGACGCCGCGCTTGCGGTTGAGCGCCAGTTCGAGATTGTCCCACACCGTATGGCTCTCGAACACGGTCGGCTTCTGGAACTTACGGCCGATGCCGAGCTGGGCGATGTCGGCCTCATCCTTCTTGGTGAGATCAATCTCGCCATTGAAGAAAACTTCGCCGGAATCGGGCCGGGTCTTGCCGGTGATGATGTCCATCATCGTGGTCTTGCCGGCGCCGTTGGGGCCGATGATGGCGCGCAGTTCGCCGGGTTCGACCACGAAGGACAACGAGTTGAGCGCCTTGAACCCGTCGAAGGACACCGAGACGCCGTCGAGATAGAGAATGCTCCGGGGCTTGATATCGCTCATCGTCTTACTCCGCGGCTTCGGCCCCGGCGGCGAGGGCGGCGTCGCGCGCCTTCTCGTCGTCTGCGGCCTTCTGATAGGATTTACGGGTGGCGAAATACTGGGTCACCGTGCCGACGATGCCCTTGGGCAGGAACAGCGTCACCAGAACGAACAGGCCGCCGAGCGCGAAGAGCCAGAATTCGGGAAAGGCGCCAGTGAAGAAGGTCTTGCCGGCATTGACCAGCACCGCGCCGATGATCGGCCCGATCAGCGTGCCGCGACCGCCGACCGCGGTCCAGATGACGACCTCGATCGAATTGCCGGGCTCGAATTCGCCGGGATTGATGATGCCGACCTGCGGCACGAACAGCGCGCCGGCGATGCCCGCCATCATGGCGGAGACGACGAAGGTGAACAGCTTGATGTTTTCCACCCGGTAGCCGAGGAAGCGGGTCCGGCTTTCGGCGTCGCGGACGCCGATCAGCACCTTGCCGTATTTGGAGCGGACGATGGCGGAGGATAGCAGCAGGCACAGCGCCAGCATCAGCGCGCTCATGAAGAACAGCGTCGCGCGGGTTCCGTCCGATTGAACCGAATAGCCGAGGATGTCCTTGAAATCGGTCAGGCCGTTATTGCCGCCGAAACCCATGTCGTTGCGGAAGAAGGCGAGCAGCAGCGCATAGGTCATCGCCTGGGTGATGATCGAGAGATAGACGCCGTTGACGCGCGAGCGGAAGGCGAACCAGCCGAAGATGAAGGCGAGAATGCCGGGCGCCGCGATCACCATCAGCATCGCGAACCAGAACATGTCGAAGCCATGCCAGAACCAGGGCAGCTCCTTCCAGTTCAGGAAGACCATGAAATCGGGAAGGACAGGGTCGCCATAGACGCCGCGCGGGCCGATCTGGCGCATGAGATACATGCCCATCGCATAACCGCCGAGCGCGAAGAAGGCGGCATGGCCGAGCGAGAGGATGCCGCAATAGCCCCAGACCAGATCCAGAGTCAGCGCCAGCAGCGCATAGGTCAGGTATTTCCCGAACAGGCTCATGACATAGGTCGGTATGCGGAAGGCGCTGTCGACGGGCAACAGCAGATTGGACGCCGGGACCAGGAGGCCGATCGCGAGAATGACCGCGATGGCGATGACGATGCGTTGATCCAACGCGCGGAGCAAAAAGCCGGTGATCATGCTTCGATCGCCCTTCCCTTGAGTGCGAAGAGACCACGCGGCCGCTTCTGGATGAAGAGGATGATGAGAACCAGCACCAGGATCTTGCCGAGAGGCGCCGACGGTCGGCTCGAGGAACTTGTTGAGGACGCCGAGCGACAGGGCGCCGACCAGCGTGCCCCAGAGATTGCCGACGCCGCCGAACACCACGACCATGAAGCTGTCGATGATGTAGGACTGGCCGAGGTTCGGAGAGACGTTGTCGATCTGGCTGAGCGCCACCCCGGCGATGCCGGCGATGCCGGAGCCCAGCGCAAAAGTCAGCGCGTCGACCCAGGGGGTGCGGATGCCCATGGAGGAGGCCATCCGGCGGTTCTGGGTGACGGCGCGCATCTGCAGGCCGTAAGCTGAGCGTTTCATCAGCATCAGCAGCGCGAAGAAGACCGAGAGCGAGAAAACGACGATCCAGAGGCGGTTCCAGGTGATCGTCATGCCGCCCAACGGGAAGGAGCCGGCCATCCACGAGGGATTGCCGACTTCCTGGTTGGTGGGGCCGAAGATGGTGCGGACGAGCTGCTGCAGGATCAGCGAAATGCCCCAGGTCGCCAGGAGCGTTTCCAGCGGCCGGCCATAGAGAAAGCGGATGACGCCGCGTTCGATGATCAGACCCACGGCGCCGGTGACGAGGAAGGCGACCGGCAGCGCGATCGCCAGCGACACGTCGAACAGGCCCGGATAATTGTCGCGGATGACGTCCTGAACCACGAAGGTCGAATAGGCGCCGAGCATGACCATTTCGCCATGCGCCATGTTGATGATGCCCATGACGCCGAAGGTGATGGCGAGGCCGATGGCGGCGAGCAGCAGAACCGAGCCGAGCGACATGCCGTACCAGATATTCTGGAGCGTGTCCCACAGCGCGAGATTACCCTGGATGGAGGCGATCGCCGCATCGATATCGGGCTTGACCGCAGGATCGGCCTTGCCGGCGGCGGCCATCAGGATGCCGATGGCGTCGCGGCCGCCGATCTTGTCCCGGATCGTTTCAATCGCGGCCTTCTTTTCGTCCGCTCCGAGATCGGACCCGAGAACCGAGACCGAGCGGGCAGTTTCCATGCGGGTCTTGACGACGGCGTCGGTCTCCTTGGCGATGGCTGCCTCCAGCAGGCCGAGATTTTCGGCGCTCGGAGATTTCAGCACGGCGTCGGCCGCCTGAAGCCGGACATTGCGATCGGGGCTGAGCAGGGTCAGCCCGCCCAGAGCCGAACGGATGGCGCGGCGGAGATTGTTGTTTACCCTGATTTTGGTCAACGCGCCTTTCGGCTCCTCGCCGACAACCTCTTCCGACAGCGGGTCGATCAGCGAAAGATTCGCGCCGGCGGGTTTGGTCAGGAATACGGATTTGTCGGACTTGCGGAAATAGAGGTCGCCTTCGCCGAGCGCCTCGAGCACCGGAACCACGCTGGGGTCGCCGGCGGCCGCGAGCGCCTGAACGATGGCGGGAATATCGGGCAGCTTGGCGGACGCCAAAGCGTTGATCTGTGTCTTCAGGTCCTGCTGGGCCCATGCGACCGTCGCGGCGGCGCTCAGCAACAGCGACATGGCGAGGAAAATGGTTCTGAATGCGCGTGACATTATGGTGTCCACCAGTGTTTCGCCCGGGAATGCGAGCGGTCCGCACCTTCTAGCGTCGGCGCCGAACCCTCGAAAACAGAGCGGGCAGCCTGTGACTGCCCGCTCCTCAACTCATCCTCTTGGGGTTAGAGGATGCACTCAGGAGCCCTTGCCGCCGCACTTGCCGGTGGCGACGTTGAAGTTGCCGCAGGACATCGGCTTGCGCCAGTCGGAGATCAGATCCTTGGAGTCCGGCAGGTAATCGGACCATTCGTCGCCGACGACGGCGGCCGTCTGCTGGACGATGTCGAACTGACCGTCGGCCTGGATTTCGCCGATCAGCACCGGCTTGGTGATGTGATGGTTCGGCATGACGGTGGAGGTGCCGCCCGACAGATTGGGGACGGAGACGCCGATGATCGAATCGAGGACCGGGTCCGTGTCGGTGGTGCCGGCGGCTTCGACGGCCTTCACCCAGGCGTTGAAGCCGATATAGGCGGCTTCCATCGGGTCGTTGGTGACGCGCTTGTCGTTCTTGGTGAAGGCGTGCCAGGTCTTGATGAACTCGGCGTTGACCGGGGCGTCGACGGACTGGAAGTAGTTCCAGGCAGCCAGGTGGCCGACGAGCGGGGCGGTGTCGAGGCCGGCGAGTTCTTCTTCACCCACCGAGAAGGCGACGACCGGGATGTCTTCGGCCTTGATGCCCTGGTTGGCCAGTTCCTTGTAGAAGGGCACGTTGGCGTCGCCGTTGATGGTGGAGACGACGGCGGTCTTCTTGCCGGCGGAGCCGAACTTCTTGATGTCGGAGACGATCGTCTGCCAGTCGGAGTGACCGAACGGCGTATAGTTGATCATGATGTCCTCTTCCTTGACGCCCTTGGACATCAGGTAGGCCTTCAGGATCTTGTTGGTCGTCTGGGGATAGACGTAGTCGGTGCCGGCCAGCACCCAGCGCTCGACGCCTTCGGTGGCGGCGAGATAGTCGACGGCCGGGATCGCCTGCTGGTTCGGAGCCGCACCGGTGTAGAAGATGTTGCGCGAGGACTCTTCGCCTTCATACTGGACCGGGTAGAAGAGGATGGAGTTCAGCTCTTCGAAAACCGGCAGGACCGACTTGCGCGACGACGAGGTCCAGCAACCGAACACGGCGGCCACCTTGTCCTTTTCGATCAGGTCGCGGGCCTTTTCGGCAAACAGCGGCCAATCCGACGCCGGGTCGACGACGACGGCTTCGAGCTTCTTGCCGAGAACGCCGCCCTTCTTGTTCTGCTCCTCGACGAGCATCAGCATGGCGTCCTTGAGCGTGGTCTCGGAAATGGCCATGGTGCCGGACAGCGAATGCAGGATGCCGATCTTGATCGTATCGTCGGCGGCGAACGCGCCCTGGAAGGCGGTCGCCGAAAGCATGCCGGCGACGAATGCGCTGGTGAGCATGGACTTGAGTTTCATGGAATTCCCCTCTCGCTTGGTGGCGCAACGGTTTAACGAAGTCTTAATGTCCGTTGTCTGAGGGGACTATCCGTCCGGATTGTGCAATGCGACATACGTCATTTGACGTAAGGGGGGGGGGAAAAGAAACCACCGCCGGAATGACCGAGGCCAAACGGCCCCGATACCTTGCCTCGAGGCGGTGGAGGGTTCGGCTTTGTTCAGAGCGAAGGCAGATGCGGCGTTTTGACGAGGTCCGCCTTGAGTCTCGCCGTTTCGAGCCCCAGGTCGATGAACTTGTGGGCGTGGCGGGCCAGCGCGGTGTTGTCCTCCCAGAGATTTCGCCAGATCGCGGTCTTGAGCGAAAGATCCTTGTCGACTATGGCCGTCGAAAAAGATTCGAACGTGACGTAATCGTTCCAGCCGATGGCCGCCAGCGCGTCGAAAATGCCGGTGAAATCGACGGAGCCGGTGCCGAGATAGCCGCGGTGGCTCTCGCCGATATGGACATAGCCGATCTTGTCCGCCGCATTGCGGATCGCCAGGCCCACATCGGCTTCCTCGATGTTCATGTGGAACGTATCGAGATGCAGGAAGATGTTGGAGGAGCCGGTGTCGTGTATATAGGCCAGTCCCTGGGCGGCGGTGTTGAGCATATTGCTCTCGAAGCGATTGACGATCTCGATATTGAGCGTCACTCCGGCAGCCGCGGCCCGGTCGGCCACATTGGCGAGCGTCTGCACGCTCGTATCCCAGCCGCGGCGGGTCAGCGCCGTCTCCTGCTTACCATGGGCGGAACTCAGTATGCCGGCGAGCTTGGAGCCGCCGATGTCGCGCACCATCGCCACCGCCTGGTCGAGGATGGCCTCGCCGCGAGCGACGATCGCGGCGTCGTCGCTGGTGATGTCGCCCTCCGGCGGCAGGCCCATGCTGACGGCGACGTCCAGGCCGAGTTCGTCGATCCGACCGGCGAGCCATTTGATGTCGACCTGGGTCGGGTCGAGATATGAAAACTCGATGAGCTTGTAGCCGAGCGCGTATGTGCTGTTGAGCGCCTTCTCGAGCTCCGCGCGGGAAGAGCCTGCGCTCCAGACGAAAGAATGGACACCAATCTTGGACATGGGACGGATGCTTTCGAATCGGGGGTGAATGGAGCGCGAGGCCGGCCGGAACCGCGCCGGCCTCGCTGCCGGGAGGAGGCGCTCAGCGCGCCGCGGTCCAACCCTTGTAGTCCTTCAGATTGTCGGCGGTGATGAGCTGCGGGTCGAGCAGAACGACGGGTTCGGCCGGCTTCTTCCCGTTCAGCACATCGACGGCCATCTTCAGGGATTGCCCCGCCATCACATACGGGTCCTGAGAGGCCGAGGCCTTGATCATCGAATTCGCGTCGGCGAGCGACTTTTCGATGTCGGGCGCGCCGTCGACGGCAGTGATGATGAACTCCTTGCGACCGAGTTGCTTGGCCGCAAGTTCGGCGCCGATGGCGGTGGGATCGTTGATCGCGAAGACGGCGTCGATCTTGTCGAAGCGGGTCAGCAGACCCTGCATGACCGCGAGGCCGCCGTCACGCGACGCCTGGCCGTTCTGGTCGTCCGAGAGGATCTTGATGTCGGAGTGCTTGGCGAGCGATTCCTTGCAACCCTGGACGCGCTCCAGGATCGAAGAAGACGCGGGGCCATTGATGATCACCACGTCGCCCTTGCCGCCGAGCTTGTCGGCGATGTAGTCGCAGGCTTTGGCTCCGGCCATCACATTGTTGGTCATCACGGTCACGTCGGCGCCCGGCGCAGACACGTCGAAGGCGGCGACGATGACGCCGGCCGCCTGGGCCTTCTTCACGGCCGGCGCGATCGCCTTGGCGTCGACGGCGTTGAGCATGATGATGTCGACGCCGGCGGCGATGAAGCTGTCGATCTGGGAGACCTGCTTGTTGAGGTCATAATCGGAGGAAACCGAAATCACCTCGACATTCGGATTGATTTCCTTGGCGCGGTCCTCGATGCCCTTGATCGTGGCGACGAAGAACGGGTTGCCGAGCAGACCGACGGAAATGCCGATCTTGTTGAGGTCTTTCGCGCGGCGGCGGGCATTGCCAGCGCAGTTGCCATGGCCGTACCGATGAGCAATTTGGAAATTAGACGCATGCTTCTCCTCCTACTATGACGCTCCCGCGCCTTCTGTTTCCGGATTTCCCGGTTCGCTCAGCCCGACGTCATGTCCGGCTAAGTCCCTTGAGCCTGTAGCGATCGAGGCCGACGGCGACGATGATGACGAGGCCTTTGATGATGTACTGCCAGATGTCGGACACCCCCACGAGGATGAGGCCGTTGGAGAGAACGGCGATGATGAGCGCGCCGATCAATGTGCCCCAGATCGATCCTACACCGCCGACGAAGCTGGTGCCGCCGAGAATGACCGCGGCGATGGCGTCGAGTTCATAGGCTTGGCCGAGTTGCAGGCCATTGGCGGCGTAGAGGCGCGCCGCCGACATGGCGCCGCCGAGGCCGGCGAGCAAGCCGGACATGGAATAGACGAAGAGCAACACCAGCGGCACCTTGATGCCGGTCAGTCGCGCAGCCTCGGTATTGCCGCCGACCGCATAGATCCAGGCGCCGAGCACGGTGCGCTTGAGAATGAACCAGGACAGCAAGATGGTGGCGACGGCGATCACCGCCAGCCAGGGAAGTCCGAGGATCGTGCCGTTGCCGATGAAATCGAAGGGGAGGTCCGCGTTGAAGACGGTGGTGTCGCCGCCGAGCAGGCGGGCGACGCCGCGGATCGCGGTCAGCGAGCCGAGCGTGACGATGAAGGGCGGCAGCTTGAGATAAGCGATGATCGCCCCGTTGGCGAAGCCGCAGGCCAGCCCGCTCAATATGGCGGCGGCTATACCGAGCATTCCCAAATCAGGCACGAGCGAGACGATGACCGCCACCATAGCCGATGCGGCGAGAATCGAGCCGACCGAAAGATCGATGCCGCCGGTGAGGATCACGAAGGTCATGCCGGCGGCCAGCACCGTGTTGATGGACGCCTGCTGCATGACGATCGACAGGTTGTTGACGCTGAGAAAGCGTCCGCTCAACACATGGAACCCTATGGACAGCAAGATCAGCACCGGGAGCATGCCGAGCGCCGTCAGCGTCGAGCGCAGTCTGATCCGGTCCATCACTGTCTGGTCGGTTTCGGTCGCGCTCATGAGGTCCGTCCGTGTTGTTTCTGTGTTTCGGTCATGCCGCCGGCTCCATCGTGCCGGTGGCCAGCGCCATTATGGCTTCCTGTTCGATCGCGGCGCCCGTCGCGCCGCCGACCTCGCCCGCGATCCGTCCCTCGCGCATGACGAGAACACGGTCTGCGATGCCGATGATTTCCGGCAGGTCGCTCGAGATGACGACGATGGCGATGCCGTTTTGGGCAAGTTCGTCGATGATGCGGTATATTTCCGACTTCGCGCCGACATCGACGCCGCGCGTCGGTTCATCGAGGAAAACAACCTTAGGTTTTGTTTCGAGCAGGCGCGCCAGCAGCGCCTTCTGCTGATTGCCGCCCGACAGCGCGCCGACATTGACGTTGGCGCCCGTCGTACGGATCGACAGCGTCGAGATGGCTTTGAGCGCTCGCTCCTGGCTCGCGCGAAGTTGCGGATGCCGGCCAGCTGGGAGTCCTTGCCGATCACCCCGATATTGATGTTGTCGCTGATCGACATGTCCAGAAACAGGCCGAGGGATTTTCGATCTTCGGTCAGGTAGGCGATGCCCGCGTCCAGCGCTTCGCGCGGCGAGCCGATGGAGAGCGCCTGCCCATTGAGAAAAAGCTCGCCCGAGGTTTTGGATCGGCGCCATAGATCAATCGCGCCAGTTCGGTGCGGCCCGAGCCGACCAGTCCCGCGATGCCGAGCACTTCGCCCGCCTTCACATCGAAGCTGCAGTGGTGAACACGCCGGCCGTCGCCGATATCCTTGATTTCGAGCACTGCGGCGCGGGCGTCGTCGGCCGCGCGGTGCTCCTTTTTGTAGAAGGTCGACAGATCGCGGCCGACCATCATGGACACCAGCTTCGACGCGGTCAGCTCCTCACGCATCAGAGTGCCGACATAGGCGCCGTCGCGCAGTACGCTCACGCGGTCGGAGAGCTGATAGATCTCCTCCATCCTGTGGCTGATATAGATGACGGCGATGCCATCGGCCTTGAGCCGTTCGATGACGTCGAACAGGCGCTCGGTCTCGCGGCTGGTCAGTGAGGTCGTCGGCTCGTCCATGACGATGATCCGGGCCTTCGTCGTCAGCGCGCGGGCGATTTCGACCATCTGGCGCTCGCCGAGCGACAGCTCCGACACCCTGGCGCCGGGGCCGAATCCGATGCCGAGCTGCGTGAGAATCGGTTGGGCGAGCCGGTGCAAGCCGGCGCGGTCGATGACGCCGAAGCGCGCAGGTTCGGCGCCGAGGAACATGTTTTGAGCCACGCTCAGGTTCGGGGCGAGCGAAAGCTCCTGGTAGATCACGGCGATGCCGTTCGCCTTGGCCTTGAGCGGATTGCCGAGCGCCACCGGCAGCCCATCGATCAGAACCGAACCGCCGGGATCGGCGGTATAGGCTCCCGACAGGATCTTCATCAATGTCGACTTGCCGGCGCCATTCTCGCCCATGAGCGCATGGACCTCGCCGGCATAGGCAACCAGATCGACGCCCGACAGCGCCCTGGCCGGACCGAAGGTCTTGCTGATCGCGCGCATTTCGAGGAGAGGGCGGGTCGTCATGCGCGCTTCTCCTTCGGAGCGGTGTCGCCTTGCATCGTCTCGACCATCTGCCGCCATGTGCGGCGATAATCGTCCAGCCCGGGCATCGGGAGGGGTGCTGCCTCCGCGCAGTCGTTGATGAAGGGGCTTTTGCCGACAGCGTCGAAGACGAGGGCCGCTGCGCCCAGCGCGCTGCCTTCCGGATTGTTGCTGGTGTGGACGATCTGGCCGGGTCTCAGCGCCGCCAGCAGCGGCGCATAGAGGGCCGACTTCACAAGGCCGCCGTCGATGACGATGGTGTTGTCCGAGCCGATGAGATCGAGCGAAAGGTCGGTCATCAGGGGATATAGAGGAGCGCCGCGGCGGCGCGTTCCTCCCCTCGACGGATGGGCCGACGAAGCGGCCAGCGTGGCCCTGAACCGGGCCGCCGGCCGCGAAGGACGGCAACGCGAAAGCGCGTTGGGCGATGACCGACTGGATCGCCTCGATCGAGATCGGCTTCACCCAGCCTCGGCTCGCCACCTCATATTCGCGACCGCCCATGAAACGGATCGTCGCGACAGGTTTGTGGTCGACCGTGACATTGGCCAGCATGTCGCGCGCCGGGTCCAGCCGGTCGAGCGCGCTTGCCGGATTGAAGATGACGACCCAGGTGCCGCTGGACACCAGCGTGAAGTCGGCAAAGCCCAGCGAGCGGTAGAAATAGAGCGCCGAGTTGCTGTCATGCACGCCATTGTGCACGGCCACGTCGGTCGTCCGGCCGTCCGAGAGCGTCACCGCATAGCGTCCAACGTCTTCTCCCGCCCCGACGAGCGGCGGCATTTTGGATCGCCAGCCCATGCGGTCGACCAGGCTCGAGAAATCATCCTTCAGCGGCGCCCATAGATGGGAGTGGCAGCCGAGATAGGAGACTTCGGACAACGGGCGCCCGCTGAATTTCCATGTCCAGAACTGCGGATAGGGGAGGATCGACTCCGTCTTGTCGATCAGCGACGGGTCGCGCGCGTCGAGCCAGAGCAGATGGCGGCCATAATTGAAGCCGAGAGGCAGAAGAGGCGAAAACGTCTCATGGAAATCGGGAGCCATCGCGTCGATCCGATCGGCGATCTCGCCGGGCGGCTCTTGCTCGTAGTCCATGATCGGGTGGACGAGTTCGCCGCCGGCCGCCAACGCGAAGGTGCAACCGTGGCCGGAGAACATGATGCGGCTCACGGCGTAGCCTTCGACCACACGCGCCAGCTCGCGACGCATCCATTCGAAGAGGGCCTCGTCATCGAGAACCCTGATGTCGCCGTGATCGCGCCAGACCGGCCTGGTCCTGACTTCGTCGATGACCGCGCCGTCCCCGGCTATCACGAAGAGCTTGGAGTTGGTCTTTCCGAGATCGAAGACGGCGATCGGAGAGGTCATGCGCCACCTCCGATGTCAGCGATGCAAACGGAGATTCCGGCGTCTTCCATCATCTTGGCGGCCGCGTCCGGCAGGCCGTCGTCGGTGATGACCATGCTGATGCGGGACAGCGGAAGCGCGACGTTGCGCGGCTTCATCGAGAACTTGCGGCTGTCGGCGAGCAGTACGATCTCGTCGGCGCAGCCGGCCAACTCGTTGATCACCTTGACCAGCAGAGGATGGGATTCGAGCACGCCATTGGCGTCGATGCCCTGCGCGCCCAGAAAGAGACGCGACGCGAAAAACCCGGCGCGCCGCCGGAGGCGTCATGGATGATGCCCGGTTCGCGATAGAGATCGCCGCCTGCGACGCTGAGATGGCAGGTTCCATGCTCGCCGAGATAGGCGGCCAGAGGCATGGAATTGGTCCAGATGCGCAGGTTGCGATAGGCCAGCAACGTGCCGAGCTGGTAGCATGTCGAGCCCGCATGGACGATCAGGGAATCCCCGTCCCGGATCAGCGCCGCCGCTTTTTCGGCGATCGCCCGCTTGGCTTCCACCGCTATGTCGCGGTTCTCGTCAAAGGGCTTGGCCGCGAGCCGGCTGTTGGACGCCTCGCTGGCGGAAATGCCGCCATAGACTTTGCGGGCGCGACCCAGTTCGTGGAGCTTGTCGATGTCACGACGGATGGTGGCCGGAGACACGCCGAGCCGTTCCTGCAGATCCCGCACGGATGCGAATGGGGTCTCGCGCAGAAGGTCGATGATAGCCTTGTGACGGTCGGTGTCGTTCACGGTTTCCTCCCGGCGTCTCCCTCGCCGATGAGTGAAGATAATCACAGTTATTGCGGAGGTTCAAGTACGATGATTTAAATTCCTCACCGCTTGACGATATTTGATCACCGCAATACGATGCCGGCCGAAGATCGCTCGTAGAAATGACAAATTTCTTTGTTCGGGCTCGTAGGGTTGAGGAGGAGCTCGCATGCCTTCAGGCGTTGGGCAGGATTTCGAGGGCTTTCTCGCCCTGTCGAGGGATATCGGCCGTGATTTGCTGAAGACGCAGGGGGCTGGGGGCAACACCTCGTTCAAACGAGACGGGAGGATGTGGGTAAAGGCCTCTGGCACGTGGCTTTCTCAGGCGGCGGAACGCGACATCATGGTGCCCGTCGAGATCGCGCCGCTGGTGAGCGCCTTGCGCCAAGGCGACCCTCGCGCGGAAAAGGCGACGGATTTCGTCATTGCCGACCTCAACGGCTCCGGCCTGCGTCCGTCGATCGAGACGAGCTTTCATGCCGCTTTGCCGCAGAGAGTGGTCGCCCATTACCACTGCGTCAACACGATCGCGCTGTCGGTGCTCGAGGGGCGCGATGCGCTGATCGCCGAACGCATGGCCGATCTGCCCGACCTCACTTGGGCCGTCATTCCCTATCGCCGGCCCGGCACGCCGCTGGCGATGGAGATCGACCGCGCGGCCGGCGACCGTCCGGATGTGCTGATCCTCTACAACCACGGCATCATCGTCACCGGCGAGACGGTCGATGACGTGCGCGAACGCATCGATAGGGTGACGTCCGCGCTGGCGATGCCGGAGCGTGCGGGAACCCAGGCGGATTTCGCCGCGCTGCGCCAACTGGCGGAAGGATCCGAATTCCATGTCGCCGAAGACGCCGGGAGCCACAAAACCGCGCTGGATGCGGTCAGTCTCGCCGTCGCGACCGGGGGCTCGCTTTATCCCGACCATGTCATCTTTCTCGGTGTGGAGATCGGGGTGCTCGCAGAGGGTCAACCAGTCGCCAGTTACGCCGCTGGACGACGGGACGCAGGTCGGCCGATGCCGAAAATGTTGTTGGCGCCGAACAAAGGGGTGCTGCTCTCCAATGAGCTCACCGCCGGCGGCCGGGTCATGGCGCGTTGTCTCGCCGAGGTTTCTTCCCGCATTCCAGCTGGACGGAGGCCGGTTTATCTCAACGGCGCCCAGGAGCATGAACTGACCCATTGGGAGGCCGAACAATATCGGCAGGCGCTGGACCGCAAGGCGAGCCTGAAGGCATGACCCCGGCCCACGCCATCGGCATCGATCTCGGCACGTCGGGTGTGCGGGCCGCGGCCTTGTCCGAAGACGGGGCGGTGCTGCATCTTGCCGCCTTCGCCTATGACGATGCGCGAGCCGGACGAGATCCGTCGTCATGGTGGCGCGGGGTAGAATTCTGTCTCGTCGAACTCGCCGGGCGCGTTTCGCTCTCCAGCGTCCGCGGCCTTGCAGTCGACGGGACCTCCGGCACGATGCTGGCCGTCGACAAAGATGGGCGGCCGCTCGGCGACGTCCTGATGTATAACGACACCTGTCCTGACATGGACATCGTCGCCCGGATCGGAGACGTCGCTCCGGATGGCAGTCCGGCTCGCGGCGCGGCCTCGGCATTGGCGAGGGCGATCTACTTGTCGCGCCGCGACGGCGTTCATAAGGTCGTTCATCAGGCCGACTGGATACTCTGGCGGCTCGGCCTGGGCGGCGCGGCGTCGGACGAGAACAATGCGCTCAAGACGGGCTATGATCTCGAAGCGGAATGCTGGCCGGACTGGCTCGAAGGCGTCGGCATGGATGTCGACCTGCTGCCGCAGGTCCACAGAGCGGGCGCCCCGATTGCCGAAATCGGCCCTTCGGGGCAGCGCTTCGGCTTATCCAGCAATGTCATTCTGCACGCAGGCACGACGGATGGCTGTGCGTCCTTCCTCGCCACAGGCGCACGTGAAGCCGGCGACGGGGTGACGGCGCTGGGCTCGACGCTGGTGCTGAAGCTCGCTTGTCCTTCACCGATCAGTTCCAGCGTCTATGGCGTCTATTCGCATCGCGTGCTGGGCTTCTGGCTGGCGGGTGGCGCGTCCAACTCCGGCGGCGCGGTGATCCGCAGCCTGTTCGACGCCGCCGCGTTTGCGCAACTGACCTCCGCGCTCGATCCCGATCATCCCACCGGGCTCGACTATTATCCGCTGTTGCGGCCGGGCGAACGGTTTCCCATCAACGATCCGACCCTTCCGCCCCGGCTCGTTCCGAGGCCGGCGCACGACGCGACCTTTTTCAGGGCGTGCTCGAAGGCATCACGGGCATCGAGAAATCAGGCTATGATCGGCTCGTCGAGCTCGGCGGCCCGGCGCTGCGCTCCATACGCTCCGTCGGCGGAGGGGCCGCCAATGCAGGCTGGACGCGGATGCGCGAGCGCGCGCTCGGGGTTCCATGTCTCGAGCCGCGCTCGGCGGAGGCGGCGGTCGGCGCGGCGTTTCTGGTGCTGTCGGGACAGGAGCGTCAGGCATGACGCTTGCCGTCTCCGTGGGTCTTCATCAACTGGCGTTGCGCTACGACACTTTCTTCATCGATCAGTTCGGCGTGCTGCGCGACGATCGGTCCGCCTATCCCGGCGCCAATGAGGCTCTTCTCTATCTCAAGTCGCTCGCCAAGACCGTCATCATCCTCTCCAATTCCGGCCGTAGCGGGGTCTACAACGCGCAGCGCTTCGAAGGCATGGGATTTGACCGGGCCGGCTTCGATCATTTTGTGACCTCGGGCGACGTGGCCTACGATGTGTTGAAACGGGAGAACGGCGCGTCCGCCGCTCCGAAGAATTGCCTGACGATATCGAGCGGGGGCGACCGCAATTTATCCGACCGCCTCGGCTACACCGCCGTCGCGGATGCTGCGCATGCCGATCTCGTCATCGTTTCGGGCAGCGATGCCGAAATCGTTCCGCTCGATGTCTATCGGGACATGCTGAGGCCGGCCGCCATGCGCAACGTCGCCTGCTATTGCACCAATCCGGATCGTCACAAACTGGCCAACGGCGCCACTGCGCCCGGCGCCGGCAGCATTGCAGGGCTCTACGAGGGGCTCGGGGGTAAGGTTCGCTGGTTCGGGAAGCCGCATCCTGACATCTACGAACATGCCCTGTCGCTGGCCGGGCCCACGATCCGGCGATGTCGTCTGCATCGGCGACAGCCTGGAACACGACATTGCCGGCGCCAAAAGCGTCGGCTTGGCCTCCTGCCTGGTTCGCACGGGGATCCTGTCGGGCGCGTCGGCGAAAGACCTGGAGTCGTTGGCCGCCCGATACGGCGCAACGCCGGATTTCGTGATGACCGAGTTCAAGAAGGGTTGACGTCGCGACCGGATTCTCGGTCATCACGACCCGTCGATTGCGGATCGGGACAAGGCGTTTTCCCCATGTCGGCGACCCTGCGCAGGCGAAATGGGATGTCGCTCCTTCCAGTCCGAGACGCTCCTGGTCCACTCTGTTGCGTCTTTCGTAGAAAGGGTTCGGCGCATCCGTGGGCGATCGGCGCGTCGAGATAGAGACCTGCCCCAAACCAACTGAAACTCAGTTCCTCAGGCATCGGCTTGACCATGACAGACATCAGCTTCCCTCTCAACCGAGCCGATGCATTTCATCGTCTGAAATCATTTGCGCCGAAGGCGGAAGCCACTATGCGCGGCTGCGCAACCAGGATCATGGGCAAGGCGCACATGTGCATGTGTCGCGGCTTTCGGCGGCGTTGCGCCGACGGCTTGTGAGCGAGGAAGAAGTCGTCGAGGCTGTCCTGTCGCATCATGATTTTGCATCGGCCGAGAAATTCGTCAGCGAGGTGTTCTGGCGGAGTTACTGGAAAGGGTGGTTGGAGCAGCGTCCGTCTGTGTGGAGGGACTACCTCTCGGCCGTGAGCCGGGCGAAGGACCGTCTCGATGCGTCTTCCGATCTGAAGACCCGCCATGAGGCGGCGATTGGGGCGCGAACGGGCATCGATTGTTTCGACGGGTGGGTGGAGGAGCTCTGCGACACGGGCTATCTTCACAACTGGGCTCGCATGCAGGTCGCCTCGATCTGGATTTTTACCCTGGGCCTGCCGTGGGAGCTCGGCGCCGCCTTCCTGTTCGACCGGCTGATCGACGCCGATCCCGCGTCCAACACATTGTCGTGGCGCTGGGTGGCGGGACTGCACACTGCAGGCAAAGCCTATCTCGCCGATGCCGAACGCATCCGGTCGATGACGGAGGGTCGTTTTTCGCCGAGGGGATTGGCGCGCGCGGCGATCATTCCCACCGATTGTCTGTCGACACCGCAAGCCTGCGCCATTCGGCCCGTTGCATGCCCCGATCCGTCCGCGCCGACTTTGCTTCTATCGACCTCGGAAGACCTGTCGGTGGAGTCGGCGGCGGAGTGCCGCGGCCTCTGCGTCCGGGCGATCGCCTTCATCGACGGCCGCGACGATTGGGATCGGATCGCGCTCGCCGACGGCGTGCGGCGCGTTCGCCAAGCCTGGCCGGAAGCAGAGTTCCTGGGCGTGGTCGATCCGGCTCATCTGCCGGAGGCCGCGCATGCGGCGGGATGCACGCAGATTGCGACCGCCTTTCTTCCCGTGGGACCGATGGCGGACACCCTCGCGCCGCTGCATGCGGAAGCGGGGTCGGCAGGGAGTGGCCTTCACAGAGTTTATGCGCGACTGGGACCGGCGCATATGGCCGCATTGTCGAAAAGGCTTCTTCGCGCTCAGGGAGAAAATCCCGCAGCTGATTGACGGTGGGAGATCCTGAATGGCGCCGGAGGTAACCGTGTTTTTCGATGGAGCCTGCCCACTCTGCAGGCGCGAAATCGCCCTGATGCGCCGGCTCGATCGCCGCGGCGCGATCCGTTTTGTCGATGTGTCCGGCGATGCGACGACCTGTCCGATCGACCAGAAGTCGCTGCTCGCCCGCTTTCACGCTTCGGAGAATGGACGGCTCTTCTCGGGCGCGCGCGCCTTCGCCGCCATGTGGCGGGCGATCCCCATTCTCCGGCCTCTGGGCCTGCTGGCGGATCTGCCCTGGGCGAGGCCCGTGTTCGAAACTGCCTATCTCGGCTTCCTCCGCATCCGTCCCCATCTGCAGAGGTTGGCGTCATGAGCGGCGAGGATCGTTACCGTCCGGTTCCCGGGGTCGATTGAGCCGGTTGGCGGCGCTCGGCCAGATCGCCGGCGGCATTGCCTCAGGCGTGGTGTCCGAAGGGCTGAGCCGCCTGGCCAAGGGCGAGCGACCGCATCTCCGCGATCTTCTGCTGACGCCGTCGAACGCCCGCAAGGCGGCGGATCAACTGTCACGTATGCGCGGCGCGGCGATGAAGCTCGGTCAGATGGCGTCGCTCGACCCGGGCGAGTTTCTGCCGCCGGAAATGCAGGCTATCTTTTCCCAACTGCGGTCGTCGGCGCATTTCATGCCGCCCGGCCAGTTGTCCGCCTGCCTCGCAAGCGCCTGGGGGCCGGATTGGCGACGTCATTTCAGCCAGTTCGACATGACGCCGGTGGCGGCCGCATCGATCGGGCAGGTGCACCGGGCCGTGCTGGTCTCGGGCCGCGCCGTCGCGGTCAAGGTTCAGTATCCCGGCGTCGCCAGGAGCATCGATGCCGATATCGACAATGTCGCGACCTTCCTGCGGCTCTCCGGTCTTGTTCCTGCGGGCGTCGATCTCGCGCCGCATCTGGCCGAAGCCAAGCGGCAACTTCACGAAGAGGCTGATTATCTTCGCGAGGCCGATCAGATGCGCCGCTTTCGGACGCTGCTGGCAGGGGATGCGCGCTTTGTGGCTCCAGCTCCGGTGGAAGACCTTGTTCGCCCCACCGTGCTGCCGATGGATTTCGTCGATGGCGTTCCACTGGAACGCCTCGCCGCGGCGTCGCAGGCGACGCGCGAGACGGCCATGCGGGCGATGGCGGACCTCGCTCTGTCGGAACTCTTCACCTTCGGCGTCATGCAGACCGATCCGAATTTCGGCAATTATCTCTGGCGACCGGAGGACGGGCGCATCGCGCTCCTCGATTTCGGCGCCGTGCGGCCCGTATCGTTCGACAGCGCGGACGCCTATCGGGTATTGTTGCGGGCCATATCGAGCGGCAGCGTCGACATGGTGCGCGCAGCTCTCGTCGACATGGGCTATCTCTCTCCGGCGCAGGTCGCTCGTCACGGCCGCGCGCTCGACGAGATGACGGCGACGCTGCTTCATCATACGCTCAAGGCGCCGGACGGGCTGGTGGATTTCGGCGATCGGGGGCCGCTCGTCGCGGTGCGGGAGAGGGCGCAGCCGATCTTCGCGGACCGGTCGCTCTGGGCGCTGCCGTCTCCGGACAAGATGTTCCTGCAGCGCAAGATCACCGGCATGGCGCTTCTCGCGATGAAACTGCGTGTTCGGTTGCCGGTTTTCGACATGCTGTCGGACTATGCGTGACCTGGCGGCGCTTCGGCGATGAAGGCTTCTTGGAAAGAGTAAAGCGCGGGGCATTCCTCGCTCCGGACGGTTCAGAGCCTCCGCAGCGTTTCATCCTTCGACGTCGCCTCCGGCGAAACCATCCAGTCGCCGATCCGCGAGACGAAGGAGGCCGGCATGAACCAGTTGGGTTCGTAGCCCAGCATTTTCTGCAGGAAACCCGCGGCGAAGCGCCGTTCTCAAGGGCGTTTTCCCGGAAGGACCACCAGGACCGGATATTGCCGATGTCGGGCGCGACATGAGTTTGCAGATGGAATTCCTGCTCCATCGCCGCGGCGTGCACGGAAAGGCAGAACATCGTGCAGACATAGCCTTCGGGCCAGAAGGCGCCGGGCGCGTCGGCGTCCTGCTTCGTCGCGGGGCCACGCGCCTTGATCGGCATGTCGGCGATCAGTTCGCGAAACATCAGCGAGGCGGCAAAAGCGAAGAAGGCCGGCCGCTCACTCTTGTCGCTGGGCCTTTGGCGGTCGATCATCTCGAGCCAGCGCACGAAGACGGCGGCGATCTTGGTTTCTTCGATTTCGAAGTCGCAGCCGAGTTCGTCTTCCTGTATCTCGACAAACCTCAGAAATGCGGCCTTGAACCACCGAAGCCGGCGCACAGCGACGCGATAGGGCTCGTTGGTGGGCGGCAGAGTCGCGATCGGTTTGATCGGGTCAGACATTGTCTGCATACTTCGCATAAAGCGCCGACAGCGCGCCCGCGTCCCTCGCTGCGCAAGCCGTGACGATCTGTCGGGCGAAGACCTGGGACAGGTCGATGGCCGACATCAGCGCCATCTCCTGGTCCGCCTCGTCGCGTGGCGATTGCAACCAGAGAAGCACCGCGAAGATCGTCACCGTCGTCGCCTCATGTCCACTCAGGGACGGATCTCCGCTGATGACGGGTCCTTGAAGCACCTGCGCGTCGATCAGGGCGAAAGTCAGCGCCGCCGCCACATCGGCGCCGGAAAGATGCCGGGAGGCGTCGACAGTCGCCAGGAACGCCTTGCGGGCGGCTGCTTCGCTGACGAATACGCCGGAAAGGCACATCCGCGCCGCCGCGAGCTTCAGCGCTGGATAGATGGTCGCGGCGAAAAGGGTCGCGGGCTGCTCCTGCGCGGCGAGATCTGCGAGAAGGATGTCGGAGTCTGGTTCCGTGCCGATCATGGATTTGGCCAGCACCGACATCTGGGCGTTGACCTTGTGGCCCAGCCCCATCATCTCGTCGAGGACGGCATTGGCGAAATCCGCCGCCGGCTTCGGCAGCCGTTCGGTCGTCGCGCGCGATTTCAGCGCCTCTCCGCCGCGCTTGACCATGAAGCGGATGCCGCGCAGCATCTCGCGGAGCGGAACGGGATCGATCAGATTGGGCCGTGGCGATGTCCCCACTTGTCAACTCCATTGCAGACGAAGAGAACATAGTTCAAAGCCGCCGGATGGGGAAGCCTCAGAGCGGAGGGCGACGCGTCGTCCGCCGCATGAATTCGAGCGTGGATTGATAGTCGCGGACGCCGGCCTGGCTGCCGAGTCCCGTCGCGTTCTGCGCAGATGACGCCTGACCGAGATCGACGGCCGCCGGAAGCGGAAGACCCTTCATCAAACCGGTCGCGAAGCCGCCGTTGAAGCAGTCCCCGCAGCCGCAGGTGCATTTCACATCGACGTCATAAGCCTGAGAGCGGATCTCCTGGCCGTCGCGGTCGAGATAATAGGCGCCATTGCCGCCCATCGTGAGGATAACACTCCTTGCGCCGCGATCAATCAGGAACTGCGCCAGCTCGCGATTGCCGGTCAGCCCCGACAATGCCGCCGCTTCTTCCTCCGACGGCAGGAAGTAGTCGGTATAGGGAAGGAGCGCCTCGACCTTTGGAAGGTCCGCCTTGGTCGAGGCGAAAACGTCGAGCGTGGTGATGACGCCGCGACGCCTGGCTTCCGCCATGATTTCGCGGGTGCGCCCGCTGTCGTCCATCCGGTTCATCAGGCCGACGCCGCCGACATGCAGGATCTTCGTGTCCAGGAGGTCTTCAATCTCGGAATCCTCGATGAAGAAGCCGTCCGTCGCGCCGCGCTTGTGCAAGGCGGGACGCTGGCCGTCGGGCCGGGTGGTGACGACGGAGGAGGAGGTCGCAAAGCCCTCGCATCGGCTCATCAGCGAGATGTCGATGCCGAAGCTCGCAAGCTTCATCAGCACCCAATCGCCCATGTCGTCATGACCGACGCCGCCCACGGCGCGCGCTTTCAAACCATGCTTGGCGGCGACGATGACGGCGCTGCCGGCCGCGCCGGACACGGCCAGCGTGAACTCGTCGACGAAATAGGTGTCGCCGCCCGGAGGTATGGCGGTGACGGGACGGCAGAGGGCGTCGAATGTGATGAAGCCCATCGAGGTGTAGTCGAATTTCGGCGCCATGATTTAACCCCGTATCCGCTGTCCGGCCTGGTCGAAGAAGAACGTGTTCGCCAGATCGAAGCTGATGCCGATCGGGGCGTCGATGTCGCGACGAAACTGTCTGTCGGCCTTGACCTCGATCTGCCTGGCGCCCGCCGCGATGGTGAGATAGGTGACGTCGCCGGTCGGCTCGACGCCATAGACGGTTCCGTTGATATATCCGCCTTCCGTCACGCGGCAGTCTTCGGGGCGGATGCCGAGCGTCACCTGTCCGGACACATAGGCGGGGCAGGGCGCGGAGACGCCCGGCGCGTTGAAGGCGCCTCCGCTTGCTACGCCCTCGATCAGGTTCATCGGCGGGCTGCCGATGAAGCCGGCGACGAAAGTGTTGGCGGGGTCGGAATAGATCTGGTCCGGCGTGCCGACCTGCTGGATCACGCCCCGGTTCATGATCACGATCCGGTCGGCGAGCGTCATCGCCTCGATCTGGTCATGCGTCACATAGACGGTCGTCACCTTCAGCTGGCGCTGCAGATGCTTGATCTGCACCCTCATCGAGGCGCGGAGCTTGGCGTCGAGATTGGACAAAGGCTCGTCCATCAAGAAGACCTGTGGCTGGCGCACCACGGCGCGGGCGAGCGCCGCGCGCTGGCGCTGGCCGCCCGACAGCGCCGACGGCTTGCGATCGAGATATTCGCCGAGCTCCACCATGGCGGCGGCGTTGCGGATCATCTGGTCGTGCCTGTCGGCGGGGATCTTCCGCATCCGCAGGGGAAAGCGGATGTTCTCGTAGATCGACATGTTGGGGTAGAGCGCATAGCCTTGGAAGACCATGGCGACGTCGCGGTCGCGGGCGTCGATATCGTTCATCACCTCGTCGCCGATGATGACCTCGCCTTCGCTGGGCTGCTCCAGCCCGGCGATCATCCGCATGGTCGTGGTCTTGCCGCAGCCGGAAGGGCCGAGCAGCACGAGGAATTCCTCGTCTTCGATGTCGAGCGACATATGCTGGACGCCGATGAAGGCGCCGTATCGCTTGACGATGTTCTGAAGCTTGATCGAACCCATGGCTTATCCTTTCACAGCGCCCATCGTCAGGCCGCGCGACAGATGCTTCTGGATGAGCACAACCAGGATCAGGATCGGCGCAAAGGCGAGGAAGGAGACGAGGGCTATGGCATTGTAAATGACGCCGTCGGAGCCGCCGGTGAAATTGGCGAGCGCGACCGACATCGTATAGGCGTTCTCGGTGGAGGCGAGAAGCAGCGTGAAGAGAAACTCGTTGATCGCGAAGATCGCCGCGATGACCGCCGCGGTGATGATTCCCGGCAGACAGGCGGGGATGATGATCTCCCGAAGGATCGTCAGGTCGCCGGCGCCGTCGGTGCGGGCGGCGTCTTCCAGCTCTTTCGGAATATCCAGCATGTAGCTGCGGATGATCCAGGTCACCAGCGACAGGTTGACGGCGGCATAGACCAGCATCAGCGCCCAGACGGAATCGAGCAGGCCGAGCTTCTTGAACAGGAAGAAGATCGGGATCGCCACGATCGCCGGCGCCATCATCCGGGTGGACAGGATGTAGAAGCCGATGTCCTCGCGCCCCTTGAACTCGTAGCGGGACAGCGCGAAGGCCGCCGGGATCGCCAGAGCGAGATCGATGATCACCGAGCCGGTGACGGCGACCAGCGAATTGCGCAGATATTTGCCGATCGGCCAGTCTTCCAGCAAATGACGCCAGGCGTCGAGCGAGAAGGTGGGAAAGTAGATCGGCGATGTCGTGATGATCTCGGTTCTCGGGCGGAAGGCGATGGTCATGAACCACAGGATCGGGGCGAGGCAGACGAGCGCCCAGGCGCCGAGCACGAGGTAACGGATCAGAAGGCTTTCGCCGCGGGTCCTACGTACGGAAGCCATCAGCTCTTCCCCGAATGGAAGGCGCGTTTGACGATCGTCTGCGCCAGGACAATGGTGATGATCAGCATCAGGACCGAGGCGGCGGAGGCATAGCCGAAATTGAACATGCGGAAGCCGGTGCGATAAATGAAGTAGCTCATGGTTTCCGTGGTCCCGCCCGGCGTGCCCTGCGTCATGATGAAGACATTGGCGAACATGGTGGTGATGTCGATGGCGCGAAGCGTGACCGCCACCACGATCACCGGACGCATCATCGGCAGCGAGATGTTCCAGAAGATCGCAGGCCAGGAGGCGCCGTCGAGACGCGCTGCCTCTTCGATTTCCTGGTCCTGTCCCTGGAGCGCCGCGACGAAGATGATGAAGAGAAATGGGGTCCACTGCCAGACATCGGCGACGATGAGCGTGAGGCGCGAAAGCCAGATCGAGCCGAGCCAGTCGACGTTGCCGCCGACGACGCCGATACGCATCAGGAGATCCGAGATCACCCGCCCGTCATTGAAGGCCAGCTTCCAGATGAAGGCGACGGCGGACGGCATGAACAGCATCGGCATCAGGAACACGATGCGCCAGCCGCGAACCATGGGATCCCGATAGGCGAAATAGGCGATGGCCAGCGCGATCACCGTCTGCAGGCACAGAGAGATGCCGCCGATGATCAGCGTATTGCCGAGCGCGGCCCAGAATTCCCGATCCTGCAGAATCTCGACGTAATTGTCGAAGCCGGCCCAGGTCCATTTGACGAATTTGACGACGAACAGGCTTTGGTAGATGGCGAAAACGCCGGGATAGAGCGTGATCGCCAGAAGGTATATCAAAGCGGGCGCGACGAGCAGGTAGGGGAAGGCGGCCCGCAGCAGGGGCGAACGTCGCTTATACGGACGCGCAGGGGCGGCGCGATGCGCCCCTGCGGTCTGGCTGCTTGCGTAAGTAGCCATCATCGCCTCAGAACGGCAGCGGCTTGCCGGCGCCGACATACATGCCGGGCGCGACATCCGCGTAAGCGACCGGCGCCTTGCCGCCCGAAAAGCCGTTCTTCTCCATGATCTTCTTCCAGGCGGCCTGGCCGTTTTCGAGCGCTTCCTTGGCGGAAATCTGGCCGGTGACGGCGCGGTTGATCTCGTTGCCGAGCGCCTGCTCCATTTCGAACATGCCGGGCAGGCGCGGGGCGCACCAGGCGTGTTCGAGGCTGTTGGCCCAGACTTCCATCGGCTGCGATATGCCGCGCAGCTTTTCGTTGCCGAGCACCGAACGATAGCCGGGGGCGACGCCGTTGGCGTTGGCTTCGTTCATCGCCATGATCGAGGAGGTGGTGAGGAAGGCGAGCATCAGGAAGGCGCCCTCCGGGTTCTGCGAGGTGGCGGCGACGCAAGAAGTCGAGCCCGCTGTTCGGCGGAGCGAAGACGCCGCCCTCGATGCGCGGCTCATAGATGGTGACAAAATCGTCGACGATTTTCGATTGGTCGGGCCGCATGGCTTGCGTTCCCGAATCCTGCCAGCTGATATTTGTCGCAACCTGGCCTCCCAACCATGCGGCGCGGTTTTCGCCCCAGCCTGCGCCGGAGGTCCCCTCGATCGCATTCTTCTGCAGCGCCATGATAATGTCCATGGCCTTCATGCCGGCGTCGGAAGCGAGCTGTGGATTCCACTGCTCGTCGAACAGCTTCAGCCCGGCCTGAGCGCCGATATGCTCCCAGGTGTAGGTCGACCAGAAGCCGCGGGCGAGCATCATGCCGAGGCCGGCCACGCCGCCGCCGAGCTTGTTGGCCTCGCCGCTGATGCGGATGAGTTCGTCATAGGAGGCAACGGACTTGGATTTGTCGATCGGTCCGCCGAGGATCTTTTCGACGATCGACTTGCGCAGATGCACCATCTGGATATCGCAGTCGAAGGGAATGCCGACGAGCTTGCCGCCGAAATAACCGTAGTTCAGGCGATAGGTGTCGTAGAAATCGTCGAGCGGCAGCTTCCACTTGGCGGCGTAGTCGTCGAGTTCGGCGAGGAAGCCGGGAGCGGCGAAGTCGCCGAGCCAGGGCGAGAAGAACTGCAGCGCGTCGAAGGACGCGTTGCCGGAGACGAATTCGGCGACGGCCTTGTCATAGAAGCTGTCGTCCGGGATCGGCACGAGTTCGACCTTGATGCCGGACAACGCTTCGAACGGCTTGAGGCCCTCGGCGGCGGAATCCTGGTCGGCCGCGCCGATGGCGAAGCGAACGGTCTTGCCGGACTGCTCCGACCGGACCTTTTCCCAATCGACGGTGCGGATCCAATCCTTGGCGGGATCCCAGAGCGGATCTGAGCTGAGCTTGTAGAGCTTGCGGTAGTCTTCACGCACGTAGCCGTCGACCGAGATCTTGTCGAGGGTCGCCTGGATGTCGGGCAAGTTGGACTGCGCGAAAGCCGGCAGCTTCAGCCCGGCCGCGCCTGCGGCGAGACCCACCGTGGCGGTCGTGCGCAGAAACGAGCGGCGAGATACGCTTTGTTTGAACAATGTCATTGTCGGAATCCTCCCAAACGTCACTCTCCCGAGTGACCGGTCTTTCAGGCTGACTATCGAGACGCGACTCCTATTCCCCCGCGCCTTTTGCCTGAAGTGAACTTTCGTTTCACAGATATCAACTATGTACGGTTTATTTTGCGTGTCAATCCCTGCCTTGCGGCATTCTTTGCGGCGATGCAGCATAAACTAATGTTGACAGAAAAAACAAATGTGCAATAACCGAGGCAATAACCGTGGAGGAAACCATGCCTACGAATGTCGCCCTGACGGGCCTCGCCCGCGACCTTGCCGCCCGAGCCGACGCTGGAAATCCCATACGCATCGGATTGGTCGGGGCTGGTGAAATGGGCACCGACATCGTCAGTCGCGTCGCTCATATGACGGGCGTGGAGATCGGCGCGATCAGCGAGCTGAAGCCGGGCGCCGCTGCGAGGTCGGTGGAAATCGCCTATGGATCCAAGGACCGCGCCGCCGAAATCGGCAATGCCGATCAGGCAAACGCGGCGATGGAACAGGGCAAGATCGCCATCACGGACAATGTCGGCGCGCTTCTCGATGCCGGCCTCATCGACGTCGTGGTCGACGCGACCGGCATTCCCGCCGTCGGCGCCGAGATCGGCCTGACCGCGATGGAGCGCGGCAAGCATCTCGTCATGATGAATGTCGAGGCCGACATCACCATCGGCGCCTATCTGCGCGCCGAAGCGGAGCGGCTGGGCGTCGTCTACTCTCTGGGGGCAGGCGACGAACCGTCGAGCTGCATGGAGCTCATCGAATTCGTCAGCGCCATGGGCCACCGGATCATCAGCGCCGGCAAGGGCAAGAACAATCCGCTCAACATCGACGCCACCCCCGACGCCTATGCGAAAGAAGCCGCCGAGCGTCATATGAATCCGCGCATGCTGGTGGAGTTCGTCGACGGCTCCAAGACCATGGTCGAAATGGCGGCCATCGCCAACGCCACCGGCCTGACCCCTGATAAACCTGGAATGCACGGCCCCGCTTGCAGCCGTGAAGAGCTGAGCAAAGTGCTGGTCCCCGAGAGCGCCGGCGGCGTCCTGTCGTCCGCGGAAGGCCGCGTCGACTTCACCATCGGCAAGGGCGTGGCTCCCGGCGTCTTTGTCGTCGCCGAAATGGATCATCCGCGGATCTGGGAGCGGATGGAGGATCTGAAGATGGGCAAGGGCCCCTACTTCACCTTCTTCCGCCCCTATCATCTGACGTCGCTCGAAGTGCCGCTGACCTGCGCCCGTGTCGTGCTCTACGGCAAGGCCGACATGCAGCCGCTGCCCCGTCCGGTCGCCGAAGTCGGCGCGCTCGCCAAAAAGGACCTGCAGCCCGGCGACCGCCTCGATCAGATCGGCGAATACTGCTATCGCGCCTGGATCATGACCGTCGAGGACGCGAAATCGGCCGGCGCCATTCCTTGCGGCCTGCTGGCCGGCGCGACCGTCACCCGTCCGATCAAGAAGGGCGAGTTGATCACTGCCGCCAATGCCTCGGTTCCCGCCGACAGCAAGATCGCCGCGCTGCGCGCGCGCCAAGACGCCATGCTGGGGCTCTGACCATGACGGCGCCGGACAACAGACCCTTCGCCATCCGCACCTATTCCCCGAGCAGTTGCGGGAAGCGCTCAAGCGCATGATTCTGATCCGGCGCTTCGAAGAAGGCGCTGAAGAGAGTTATATGCGCGGGCTCATTCACGGCACGATGCATCTGTCGATCGGCCAGGAAGCCAGCGCGATGGCGACCTGCATGGAGCTGACGGATCAGGACAAGATCACCTCCACCCATCGCGGTCACGGGCATTGTATCGCCAAGGGCGCGGATGTCGGTCGGATGTTCGCCGAATTCTTCGGCAAGGAGACGGGATACTGCCATGGCCGCGGCGGCTCGATGCATATCGCCGATGTGAAAACCGGCAATCTCGGCGCCAACGGCATCGTCGGCGGCGGCCTGCCGATCGCGGTCGGCGCGGCGCTCTCGGCCAAGCGCCTGGGCAAGACGGATGTGACGATCTGCTTCTTCGGCGACGGCGCCAACAATGAAGGGGCGTTTCACGAAGCGCTCAATATGGCGGCCATCTGGAAACTGCCGGTGATCTTCGTCTGCGAAAACAATCGCTACGGCATGTCCACCGCCGTATCCCGCTCAACCGCCGTGAAGAATATCGCCGAGCGCGCCGCCGCCTATTCCATTCCGGGCGTCACTGTCGACGGCAATGATTTTTCCGCCGTCGCCGAGGCCGTGCATCACGCGATCGCCCGCGCCCGCGCCGGCGAAGGACCGAGCCTGGTCGAAAACCTGACCTATCGTTGGCGCGGCCATTCCAAATCCGACCGCAACCGCTACCGGACCAAGGAGGAGATCGAGGAATGGATGGCGCGCGACCCCATCGCCCGGTTCCGCGCGGACCTGATCGGCCATGGAATTCTGGATGAAGCAGGGGCCAAGTCCATCGAAGAAGCAGCTGTCGCCGATGTGGCGGCCGGAATCGAATTCGCCAGAGCGAGCCTCGCCCCGTCGATCGACGAAGTGACCCGCTATGTTTATGCAGAGGCCTGAGATGAACGCTGTGGCGCGAAACATCGAAGAACGCACGCTGTCTTACTCGGAAGCCATCCGCGAGGCGATGTCGCTCGCCATGGACGCCGATCCCACCGTGATTTTGATGGGCGAGGATATCGGCGTCTACGGCGGCGCCTTTCAGGTGACGCTCGATCTCATCGACAAATATGGTCCGGAGCGAGTGATGGACACGCCGATCTCCGAACTCGGCGGCGCGGGCGTGGCCGTCGGCGCGGCGCTGACCGGCCTGAAGCCGATCTTCGAATTTCAGTTTTCCGATTTCGCGGCGCTCGCCATGGAGCAGATCGTCAATCAGGCCGCCAAGCTGCGCTACATGCTGGGCGGCGAGGCGTCGGTGCCGGTCGTCTTCCGCATGCCGGCAGGGTCGGGCACGGGCGCCGCGGCGCAACACAGCCAGAGCCTGGAGGCCTGGTTCGGCCATGTTCCCGGTCTCAAGGTCGTCCAGCCTTCCACGCCGGAAGACGCCAAGGGCCTTCTCCTCGCGGCGCTCGCCGATCCGGATCCCGTGCTGATTTTCGAGCACAAACTCCTCTACAAGATGAAGGGCCATGTGCCCGAGGGCCATTACACCGTGCCGATCGGCAAGGCGGCGGTGCGCAGGC
Organism: Rhizobium sp. G21; assembly: GCF_014158035.1. Lineage (GTDB taxonomy): Bacteria > Pseudomonadota > Alphaproteobacteria > Rhizobiales > Rhizobiaceae > Rhizobium_E. The sequence continues at coordinate 3,169,790 of NZ_JACFXW010000001.1, forward strand.
AGGGCAAAGATCTCACTATCGTCGCCAGTTCGATCATGGCGCATCGCGCGCTCGAGGCCGCCGAACGTCTTTCGGTCGAAGGCATGGATGTCGAGGTCGTCGATCTCCGATCGGTGCGTCCGATCGATCGCGACACGATCCTCGCCTCGGTGCGGAAGACGGGAAAACTTATGGTCGTCTATGAAGGTGTGAAGAGTTACGGCGTGGGCGCGGAGATCAGCGCGATGGTCGCCGAGAGCGACGCTTTCGATTTCCTCGACGCGCCGATCCTGCGTTTGGGCGGCGCGGAAGCGCCCGTGCCCTACAATCCCGACCTGGAGCGCGCCTCTGTGCCGCAGGTCGACACGATCGAGGCGGCGGCCCGCCGTCTGCTCGGCGGCGAGGTCTGACATGCCTGTCGAGGTGATCCTGCCGAAAGTGGACATGGACATGACCCATGGCACGCTCGCGATATGGCATGTCGCGGAAGGCGACTATGTGGAAAAAGGCGCGCCGCTGTTCGACATCGAAACGGACAAGGCGGCGATGGAAGTCGAGGCTCCCGCGAGCGGACGGCTGAGCGCGGTGACGGCGAGGGCGGGAGACAGGATTGCCGTCGGCTCCGTGGTCGCCTTCCTGCTTGCCGAGGGCGAGACCGCGCCGGTCGTGATGGATGCGGCCGAACAACGCGAAGATAGTGCGACGTCTGCCCCCGGCATCGTCGAGGTGATCCTTCCGAAAGTGGACATGGACATGACCCATGGCACGCTCGCGACCTGGCATGTCGCGGAAGGCGATTATGTGGAGAAGGGCGCGCCGCTGTTCGACATCGAAACGGACAAGGCGGCGATGGAGGTGGAAGCCCCGGCCAGCGGTGTGTTGCGGCAGGTAAACGCCGCCCCCGGCGATCGCGCGCCGGTGGGGCGGGTCATCGCCTATATCTGCCCTCCGGGCGTTCAGATGGAGCATGCGCCGTCCGCAAAACCTGTCGTCGCGCGGTCTCCTCATAACGTGGTCACACCTTTGGAACGGTCGCCGTCCTTCGAGGGCTCGCAGGGCGGGGAGGTCTCCGGTTCGACGGACGCGAGAGCGGGCGGCGTCCGCGCAACTCCCGCGGCGCGCGCTGTGGCGCGCACAACTTCCCTGTCGCTTGCGGATGTTGCCGGGACGGGTCCTCTCGGGCGAATCCAGGCCGAGGATGTGCGTCGTCATCTCGACGGGATGCCTGCGCCGACCTCGTCTGCGCCATCCGGATGGAGCCCCGAAAGCGGGCCTTTGCATGTGTCGCGGCGGAGCGGCAAAGGCGTCCCGATCGTGCTCATTCACGGCTTTGCGGCCGATAGTCCGAGCTGGACGCCGTTCGAAAGGGAATTGCGTCTGCCCAATCCGCTGATCCGCATCGATCTTCCCGGGCATGGAAAGTCGCCGATGTTGAAAATCGGCGGTTTCGCCGAACTCGCCAAACTTGTCGGCAGGGCAGTGTACGCCGAGGCGGGGTCCGGTCCGATTCACCTCGTGGGACATTCGCTCGGCGGCGCGGTGGCGATCGCCGTCGCCGATATCAGGCCGAAAATGATCGCGTCGCTGTCCCTCTTGGCGCCCGGCGGTCTCGGGCCCGAGATCGACGGGCCGGCGTTGCAGGGCATCGCCCGCGCCACCCGCGCGGAAAGCCTGGCGCCGTGGCTGCGCCGGCTGACGGCCTATCCGGAAGGCGTCAGCGACGACTATGCGAAGGCTGCGATGCGAGCCCGCACGGCGCCGCGCTTGAGGTCCTACCAGAGCGATCTGTGCGACGTCCTGTTTCCTGACGGCGTGCAATCCTTCGATCTGCGCCCCGCGGTCGGGCGGCTGACGGCGCCCACGGTGATGGTCTGGGGAAAGCGTGACCACATACTTCCCATGAGGCATGCGCTTGCGGTTGACGGGGATTTTGGTATTCATCTCCTGAACAATACGGGTCATACGCCGCAGATCGAATGTCCTGAGCGACTGGCCAGGATCATTCGCCGCCATATCGTGTCCACCATGGCGCCCGTGTGATGATGTCTCAAGGAGGACACACAGAGGATGCAAGTGGCGCAACCCTTGACTGGCGTGCAGAGCGATGCCGACCGAATTCGCGCGCGCGCCGTCTGGCTCTATCATGTCGAAGGGCTGACGCAGAACGAGATCGCCAACCAACTCGGCATCAACCGCGTCATGGTCGTCCGGGCCCTGGCTGACGCGAGGAGGCGCAACGAGGTGCGGGTCACGGTGTCCGCGCCGCTCGCCGAACTGGTCGAGCTCGAGCGGACGGTCGAGAAGCGCTTCGGCATCGCCAGGGTCATCGTCGCGCCCTTTTCCGATCCGGAAGGCGATCCCGTCCGGGTTATCGCTGCCGCCGCCGGCAATTTCATTTCCGGGATCATGAAATCGGGCCTGACCGTGGGCGTGGGGTGGGGGCGAACGCTCTACAACACGCTGCCCTTCATCAACGGCGGCACGCTCGAGGATTTCCGCGTCGTCTCGCTACTCGGCGGCATCGCCGCCGCCCGCAGGTTCAACCCTGCCGAATTCGCGTGGCAATTCGCCGAACTGTTCCAGGGCGACGGCTATCTGGTGCCCGCGCCGGCGGTCGTCGACAGTATCGAGACCAAGCATGCGCTGCTGGAGCGTTGCGGCCTGGCGGCGATCTTCGAAATGGCCGACAAGCTGGACGTTGCGCTTCTGTCCGTCGGCGGCATCTCGACGCTGACCACGAGCTATCGCGCCGGCTATATCAGCGAAGCCGACCGGCGCTCGTTGATCGAGGCGGGGCCGTCGGCGATGTGCTCTACAATTTCATCGGCAAAAATGGCGAGATTCTCGATCATGAAGTGAACTCCAGGGTGATCTCGGTCAATCCGACGCGGTTGGGCCGGACGCCCGAGCGCGTGCTGATCTCCGGCGGCAAAGAAAAGATCCTCGCGCTCAAGGCGGCGATCAGCACTGTCCTGCCGACCACCTTCATTACCGACGAGCAGACGGCGATCACTTTGGCCGACGGATAAGCGCATCCAGCGGCCTCGTCGAAAACAGGATTGTTCACGCGCAGCCAGCTGTTCGCCAGTCGCCGCATGACGAACGGATTGGGCGCATCCCTCGAATCCAAAAGTCTTCGTTCGTAAACAGTCGATCGGGTAGATCATCGAAACAGCCGGGGATCGGCGGCGGTGTTCCGATAGGCTCTTGCCAAGCGGCGCATTCTCATGAACATGCCCTTTTGATGATCAATTTTATTGGGGCGCTAGTTTTTAGGCATGACGGCACGGCAGCGGATCATTCCCGTTCGGCGCGACTATAATCGCTGGGTGGCCAACCAGACGCTCGAAGATTATGCGCTCAGGTTTACAGCCAAGAGCGCCCGTCGCTATACGCCGAGCCGGATTTCGCAGACGGCGATCGGGGCGATCTCGTTTCTGGCGTTGGAGGCCGTGGGCGGGGCGATCACTTTGTCCTATGGCACCACAAATGCAATTTTCGCCATCGTGGTCGCCTCGATCCTGCTGTTGCTGATCGGAATTCCCATCAGCCGCTATGCGATCCGTCACGGGGTCGACATCGACCTTCTGACGCGCGGCGCGGGCTTCGGCTATATCGGCTCGACGGTGACGTCGCTGATCTATGCGACCTTCACCTTCATCCTGTTCGCCATCGAGGCCTCGATCATGACCGGGGCGCTGGAGCTCGCTTTCGGCGTGCCGCTGTGGCTCGGCTATGTCATCAGCGCGGTGGCGGTGATCCCGCTGGTCACCCATGGCGTGAAGCTGATCTCGCGCTTCCAGCTGATCACCCAGCCGATCTGGATCATCCTCAACATCCTGCCCTTCATCTTCATCGCGCTGGCCGACTGGCAGAAGTTCGAGATGTGGCTCGGCTTCGGGGGGCGCGGCCATGAATCGGGGAGATCGGCACGATCGCGCCCTTCGATCTCGCCATGTTCGGGGCAGCGTCGGCGGTGATCCTGGCGCTGATGGCGCAGATCGGCGAACAGGTTGACTTTCTCCGCTTCCTGCCGGCCGAGGGCAAGCCGCAGACGCTCGGCCAGAAGATCGCCCGCTTTCTCGCCGGTCCGGGCTGGGTGGTGGTGGGCGCCCCCAAGCTCCTGGCGGGATCGTTCCTGGTGGTGCTGGCGCTCAGTTCCGGCGTGCCGGCCGAGCTCGCCGCCGATCCCGCCCATATGTATGTGACGGCCTTCGGCTATATGGTTCCGAACCAGACCGCCGCCCTGATCCTCACCGCCGGCTTCGTGGTGGTGTCGCAGCTCAAGATCAATGTCATGAACGCCTATGCGGGCTCGCTCGCCTGGTCGAACTTCTTTTCGCGGCTGACGCACAGCCATCCGGGCCGGGTCGTCTGGCTGTTCTTCAACGTCGCCATCGCGCTGTTGCTGATGGAAATCGGCATCTACAAGCTGCTCGAAGAGGTGTTCGGCGTCTTCTCGATCGTCGCCGCCGCCTGGCTGTGCACGATTTCGGCCGATCTCTTCATCAACAAGCCGCTGGGGCTCGCGCCGCCCGGCATCGAGTTCAAGCGCGCCCATCTCTACGACATCAATCCGGTCGGCATGGGCGGCATGCTGATCTCGGCGGCGGTGGCGCTGACGGCGCATTTCGGACTGTTCGGCGATTTCGCCGCGGCGTTGGCCATCTATCTCGTTCCGATCGTCGCCTTCATCGCCACGCCCGGGATCGCCTGGGCGACCAAGGGGAAGTATTATCTCGCCCGCAAGCCGCGCCAGTCGTGGAAGAACCTATCGACCATTACTTGCTCGATCTGCGAACACCCGTTCGAGCCCGAGGACATGGCCTGGTGCCCGGCATACGCCGCGCCGATCTGTTCGCTGTGCTGTTCGCTCGACAGCCGCTGTCACGACCTCTGCAAGCCCAAGGCGCGGCTCGAATATCAGGCGCGGGAAGTCGCGGCGACGTTCCTTCCGGAACGCGCCATCGCGGCGCTGGGGACACGGCTCGGTCGCTACGGCATGATCCTGGCGGCGGCGCTGACGATTATCGGCGCGACCTTGTGGATGATCGCCCAGCATGCGGGGGCGCAAACGCCGGAGACCGCCCAGGTGGTGAACGCCACCGCCATGTTGGTCTTCGTGGTGTTTTCCATGCTTGCAGGCATCGCCGCCTGGTTCTTCGTGCTCGCCCATGACAGCCGGGTGGTGGCCGAAGAGGAAAGCTCGCGCCAGACCTCGCTGCTGCTCAAGGAAATCTCGGCGCATAAGAAGACGGACGCGGCGCTGCAACAGGCCAAGGAAACGGCGGAAGCCGCCAATCGCGCCAAGAGCCGCTATGTGGTGGGGCTGACGCATGAATTGCGCACGCCGCTCAACGCCGTGCTCGGTTACGCGCAGCTGCTCGAACGCGACGAGGCGATCCCCGACGCCAAGCGCTCGGCGCTCAAGGTCATCAAGCGCAGCGCCGACCATCTGTCCGGTCTGATCGACGGGCTGCTCGATATTTCTCGCATCGAGGCGGGGCGGCTGCAGGTCACGTCGAACGAAATTAACGTCTATGATTTCCTCGACCAGATCGTCGGCATGATGGCGCCGCAAGCCGAAGCCAAGGGGCTGGATTTCAAGCTGCGGCGTGATGCCGCGCTGCCGCAATATGTCCGGACCGACGAAAAGCGGCTGCGGCAGATCCTCGTCAATCTCTTGTCCAACGCGGTCAAATACACCGCCGCCGGCAGCGTGGTCCTCGATGTGCAGTATCGCAATCAGGTCGCCACGTTCACGGTGGTCGATACGGGGCCGGCATCTCGGAGGACGATCTCAAGGTCGTGTTCGAGCCGTTCCAGCGGGGCTCCGGCGCACAGTCGAAGCTGGCGCCGGGGCTCGGGCTCGGGCTGACCATCACGCGGCTCCTGACCCAGACGCTCGGCGGCGAGATCACCGTCGACAGCCGGTTGGGGGAGGGGACGACCTTCAAGGTGCGGCTGATGCTCTACGGCCTGGCGCGATCGGAAAAGCCCAAGGCGGACCAGAAGATTCTGACCTATACCGGTCCCCGACGCACGATCATGGTGGTCGACGACAACGAGGATCATCGCGAACTGATGCGGGAATTGCTGGCGCCGCTGGATTTCGTGGTGCTGACCGCCGAATCCGGGCCAGATTGCCTGATGCTCATCGAAGGCGTCAATCCCGACATCTTCCTCGTCGATATCTCGATGCCCGGCATGAACGGCTGGCGACTGGTCGCCAGACTGCGCGAGATCGGCCAGACCGCGCCGATCGTGATGCTGTCGGCCAATGTCGGCGACGGCGCGCCCACGGCGGCGACCGGCGATCACAACGACACGCTTTCCAAGCCCGTCGACTTCCGGCAATTGCAGGACAAGCTCGCCCTTTGGCTCGGCGTCGACTGGGTCTATGCGATCACGGCGCCCGAAATGTCCACCGCGCCCGCCGATCTGCGCAGCCCCGGCGCCTCCCATCTTCAGGATCTCATCCGGCTGGGCGAGATCGGTTATGTGAGGGGTATCGAAAGCAAGCTGGGCGAGCTTGCCAAAACCGAGGAAAACAGGCACTTCACCGATGTCATGACCGCTCATATCCGCGCCTTCAACATGGACGCCCTGCTCGCCGATCTTCGAAAGCTCGAGCGCGAGGACGCCTCGTCATGACCAGCCAGCAAGCGCCCCGCGACATTATTCTCTTGGTCGACGACAGCCCGGACTCATTGAGTTTCCTGACAGACGCGCTCGAAGCGTCCGGCTATTCGGTACTGATCGCCACATCGGGCGCAGCGGCCCTGTCGATCTCCGAACGGATCACGCCCGATCTCATCCTGCTCGACGCGGTTATGCCGGGCATGGACGGGTTCGAGACCTGCGCCCGTCTGAAGGGCATGGGCAGCGTGGCGCAGGCGCCGGTGATCTTCATGACCGGACTGACCGAGACCGAACATGTGGTGCGCGCGCTCGGCGCCGGCGGCGTGGACTATCTGACCAAGCCGATCAATGTCGAGGAATTGCGGGCCCGCATTCGTGTCCATCTCGCCAATGCCCGCTCGGCCCAGAGCGCGCGCGTGGCGCTCGACGCGGCCGGCCGGCATCTTCTCGCGGCGCGCGACGACGGCAAGATCCTCTGGTCGACGCCGCAGGCGACGCGGCTCGTCAACGCCGCCACCGGCCGCGACGACGGGCTCGATCTGGTGGCCGACAAGATCGGCGTGTGGATTCGCGACCGTCGTCTCTCATCATCGAATGACGCACAGGCGATCACCATCGAGACCGGACGCGAAGCGTCGCTGTCGCTGACTTTCATCGGCGCGATCGGTCAGGATGAAAACCTGTTCCGGCTGACCAGCCAGACCCAGGCGCAGGATGACGAGCGGTTGCGTCAGCATTTCCAGCTGACCATCCGCGAGGCGGAAGTGCTGGTCTGGATCGCCAAGGGCAAATCGAACCGCGACATCGGAGAGATCCTCGGCCTGTCGTCGCGGACGGTGAACAAGCATCTCGAACAGATCTATGTGAAGCTCGGTGTAGAAAATCGCGCCTCCGCGGCGGTGAAGGCGGCCAATATCCTGATGCAGGGTTGAGCCTGCTGAGAGGCGAAGACGTCTGCCAGCGGAAACGCGACCGGACCAGTCGTGTCCGGTCGCGTGATGCCGTCAGGCGGCGGCTTCTTCAGAGAAGGGAGGCATGCCCAGGCCGCCCCTCGGCGGTCCCATCGGTCCCTTGGGGGCATTTTCAGACATGAATGTCGTGAACTGCTCCTCGGTGACATAGCCTTGGTTTTCCGAATCAATGGCGGAAAACAGTTCCTTCGCCTTGGCGTCGTCCTGGCCGCCAGGCGCTTTGGCGAGGAATTCGGACGCGGTCATTTTGCCGTCTGCATCCGCGTCGAGATCTTCGTAGAGGCTGCTCGGATCACCCATTCCCGCCATCGGCGGCATGCCGCCCTGTTGGCGAAGGCCCATCATCGCGCCCATGGCCTCGCCGCCCAACCGTGATTCAGGCGCCTGCATGGACGCCGAAAGCTGATCGAAGCTGACCGAACCGGTCCCTTCCGTATCGATCTTGGAATAAAGTTTGGTTGCCGTCTCCTCCGACATTTTGGTGGGGCGGCTGGATACGAATTCAGACTGGCTCAATGCGCCATTCTGGTCCGTATCCGTCTTGTCGAACATGTCTTGCTGTCGAGCGATCATCGCCGCAGCGCCGCTGGATGCGGCAGTTACGCTGGTCATCTTGTCTCTCCAAGGTGTTTTGCGCAGCGTCTGTCCGTCCCACCTGGAAAACCCGCGTTCCGCGGCAAATCATTGCCATACAATTGATATATACCCATCTAATCGACTTTAAAAACGTAATATAAAATCCGTATGGTTTTAAAAATATACGTTATTTTATCTTATTTTTGAGAATTATGTACATATTTCGTTTCTTATTAAATTTTAGAATTCGTCCTGCTGTCTTCGTTGTGTCTGAAGCCTCCGACTCCACCGGTGGGATGCGGATCGAAACACGCTGCATTGTGATAACCAACTTTTAACGATAATGAGGTCTTACTCGGATCGCTCGGGTTTTGTGCGCCGCACGCCTTCCTTTCACCAAATTTGGCGTAAAAAGGCGGTCCAGAGCGTAAACGGTCAAGGCCAAAGGCCGCTCGGCGGCCGATTAGCGACGGACACCACATTGAACACCGCCCGGCTCGGATCGCGATCGAGGCCGGGTATTTGGATTCGGGGACTTAAGATATGGAAACGGCAAATCTGGCGGCAGCCCATGCGGACATGTCGCTCTGGGCGCTCTTCATGCAGGCGGGCTGGGTCGTCAAGCTCGTCATGATCGGCTTGCTCGGCGCATCGGTATGGACTTGGGCCATGGTGGTCGACAAATTGATCAGCTACAACAAGTTCAGGCGTCAGCTCGACAGTTTTGAACAGGTTTTCTGGTCCGGCCAGTCGCTCGAAGAGCTCTACCGCACGCTGTCGGAACGGCAAGTGTCCGGAATGGCTGCGATTTTCGTCGGCGCCATGCGCGAATGGAAAAAGAGCTTCGAGCGCGGCGCCCGTTCGCCGATCGGCCTGCAGATGCGCATCGACCGCGCCATGGACGTGACGCTGGCGCGTGAATCCGAAGCGCTGGAAGCGCGGCTGTCGTCGCTCGCCACCATCGGTTCGGCCGGTCCCTTCGTCGGCCTGTTCGGCACCGTCGTCGGCATCATGACCTCGTTCCAGGGCATCGCCGCGTCGAAATCGACCAATCTCGCCGTCGTCGCGCCCGGTATCGCCGAAGCGCTGCTCGCCACCGCCATCGGCCTCGTCGCCGCTATTCCCGCCGTCATCGCCTACAACAAGTTTTCCGGCGACGCCGGCAAGCTGGTCGCGCGCATGGAAGGCTTCGCCGACGAATTCTCCGCCATACTCTCGCGCCAGATCGATGAGAGACTGCAGCCGCGCCAGGCGGCGCAGTAAATTCGGGGGACGCCGGAATGGGTATGTCAGCAGGGCCTCAGGGCGGAGGATCGGGCGGTCGCCGCGGCAGCCGTCGCGGCGGAGGGCGCCGCGCCCCGGTCAGCGAAATCAACGTGACGCCGCTGGTCGACGTCATGCTCGTGCTTCTGATCATCTTCATGGTGGCCGCGCCGTTGATGACGACGGGCGTGCCGATCGACCTGCCGGAGACGCAGGCCAAGGAGATGAATTCGGACACCAAGCCGATCACCGTATCGATCGCCAAGGACGGGCAGATCTATTTCGGCGACGAGACGGAAGTGGCCGTGCCGATCGACGAGGTCGTGCCGAAGCTGCAGGCCATGGCCAAGGCGGGCGCGGAAGAACGCATCTTCGTGCGCGGCGACGCCGGCACGGAATATGGGCAGATCATGGCCGTGATGGGCCGCATCCAGGCCTCTGGCTACAAGAATATCGGACTGGTGACCCAGCCGGAAACAGGCGGTTAAGGCTTATACATGCGCAGTAGCGTCGTCACATCGGTGGCATTGCATGTGGTTCTCCTGGGCGCGATGCTGATCGGCATTTCGCCCAAGCCGATGGATATGGCCATTTCCGAAGCCATGCCCGTGGACCTCGTGCCGATCGAGGATGTCGCGCAGTTGCAGCAGGGCGACAAGGAAGCGCCGAAGGCGGAGAAGTCCGCGCTCGACAAGACCCAGAAGCAGGACGAACAGCCCGACGCGATGAACGCCGGCGAAAACGACTTCGACCTGAAGTCGGTGCCGACGCCCACCGAGAAGCCGAGCAATCTCTCCAAGGCCGGCGCGCCCGAGAAGACCGAGGATCCCAATCCGCAACAGGACAACACCGTGCAGGAGGCCGACAGCCAGGCCGTCGAGGACACGGCCGTCGAACCCGCCATTCAGGAAATGGCCTCCGCCGAAGTGCCGAAGCCGGAACTGAAGACCGAGCCGACCCCGGAGCCCGCCAAGGAAACCCCGGTCGAGGAAGCCGCGCAGGAAGAGCCTTTGCCGGACAGCGTGCCGATCCCGACCACGCGACCGAAGGAAGAGCCGAAGAAGGTCGAAAAGGCGGAAGAGAAGAAGCCGGAAAAGACCGAAGAGAAGAAAACGGAAGAGAAGAAGGACGCCAAGGTCACCGAGAAGAAGAAAGACCAGAACTCGAAGGCCAAGAAGTCCGACAAGGATCAGAAGACCAAGAAGTCGACGACCAAGAAGGAATCCGATTTCAGCGCTGACGAGATCGCCACGCTTCTCAACAAGACCGAGGACAATCCCGGCGGCGCCAAGCGCTCGAACAGCGACAAGGCCCTGGGCGCGAAGATCGCGACGGGCGGGAACAAGCTGTCTCAGAGCGAATTGGACGCTCTGAAGGGGATCATCGAAAAGAACTGGTCGATCATGCCGGGTCAGGTCAGTTCGAGCGACATCATGATCACGGTGACCTTCGAACTCGACGAGAACGGCGAGGTGGTCGGTCGTCCCGAGGTCAAGGGATCGGGCGGCGATGGCTCCTCGCTCTCGGCGCTTGAGGGCGGCGCGCTTCGTGCGGTGATGCGGTCGGCCCCGTTCGACAAGCTGCCGAAGGACAAATACGACACCTGGAGCAAGGTGACGGTGAACTTCTATCCGAGCGAGATGATGTGATGCTGGCGAAGACGCGGGACAGGAGCGTGGGGAGCCGGCAACCAACGAGAACAATTAGGCTGAAAGGCTGAGAGAGGACGATGAAACACCTTTACCTCAAGTTTCTGGCGATCATTGCCGGATTTCTGTGTCTCGCGGCGAGCGCCGCTCAGGCTGAAATCACGATCGACTTGCGCAAGGGCAACGTCGAACCGCTTCCGATCGCGATCACCAATCTGCAATCCAGCGGCGATCTCGGCGCGCAGGTGACCCAGGTCATCGCCGCCGACCTCAAGCGTTCGGGCCTGTTTGCGCCGATAGACCAGCGCGCTTTCGTGCAGCAGATTTCCAATCCCGACGCCGCGCCGCGCTTCGAGGACTGGAAGACGATCAATGCGCAGGCGCTGGTGACCGGTCGCGTGACCCAGGAAGGCGATGGCCGCTTGCGCGCCGAATTCCGCCTGTGGGACGTCTATGCCGGCTCGCAGCTGATCGGCCAGCAGTTCTTCACCCAGCCGGAAAACTGGCGCCGCGTCGCCCATATCATCGCCGACCAGATCTATCAGAAGCTGACGGGCGAGACCGGTTATTTCGATACCCGCGTGGTGTTCGTCTCCGAAAGCGGCCCGAAGACCGAGCGTGTGCGCCAGCTCGCGATCATGGACCAGGACGGCGCCAATATGCGCATCCTCACCAAGTCGCGCGCCATCGTGCTGACGCCGCGCTTCTCGCCGAACCAGCAGGAAATCACCTATATGTCCTTCGAGGGCGAGCAGCCGCGGGTCTATCTGCTGCAGCTCGAGACCGGACAGCGCGAAGTGGTCGGCAATTTCCCCGGCATGACATTCTCGCCGCGCTTTTCGCCCGACGGCCAGCGGGTGATCATGAGCCTGCAGGAAAAGGGCAACGCCAACATCTTCACCATGGATCTGCGTTCGCGCACGACCACGCGTCTTACCTCGACGGCGGCGATCGACACATCGCCCTCCTATTCGCCCGACGGCCAGCGCATCGTGTTCGAAAGCGACCGCGGCGGCCGCCAGCAGCTCTATGTGATGGGCGCGGACGGTTCCGGCCAGCAGCGCATCTCGTTCGGGGACGGCTCCTATTCGACGCCGGTCTGGTCTCCCAAGGGCGACCTGATCGCCTTCACGAAGCAGTCCGGCGGCAAGTTCTCGATCGGCGTGATGAAGCCGGATGGTTCGGGCGAACGCATCCTCACCACCGGCTTCCACAACGAAGGCCCGACCTGGGCGCCGAACGGACGCGTGCTGATGTTCTTCCGCCAGCCCGCCGGTTCGGGCGGTCCGAAGCTCTATTCGATCGACATTTCGGGCTACAACGAACAGCCGATCCCGACCCCGGCTTTCGCGTCGGATCCGGCCTGGTCGCCGCTTCTGGAGTGACGAGAACCGGAAAATCGGCGCGCATGGGCAAAAAATTCGCCCCGAGCCGCGCCGATTTCCGGTTTGTTAACCATACGCGTTGAAGTGAGATTAACCCCGTCGGGTTACAGTCTGGAAACCCTAAGAATTAAGAATTCAGGAGCAGGCCGATGAGCCATATTCAAACCTATCAGCCGGGAGCTTTGGCGAAGCTCGCGCGCAATCCCTTCGCAATCGCGCTGGTCGCCGGTCTGGCGCTCGCCGGCTGCTCTAAGAAGAACAAGCTCGACAGCGCCTCCGACCTCGGCTTGAACGGCGCCAATTCCGCCACTCCGGGCTCGCAGCAGGACTTCACGGTCAATGTCGGCGACCGCATCTTCTTCGATACCGACTCCTCGTCGATCCGTCCGGACGCGGCCCAGACTCTCGACCGCCAGGCGCAGTGGCTGAACCAGTATCCGAACTACCGGATCACCGTCGAAGGTCACGCCGACGAACGCGGCACCCGCGAATACAACCTCGCGCTCGGCGCCCGCCGCGCCGAAGCCACACGCGACTATCTCGCCTCGCGCGGCGTCGCCGGCAATCGGCTGCGCACCATCTCCTACGGCAAGGAAAAGCCGGTCGCCGTCTGCGACGACATTTCCTGCTGGTCGCAGAACCGTCGCGCCGTCACCGCGCTCAACGGCGGCTGATACGCAGAGACGGTTCGCAACCGGGAAATTTCGGGGCGGTCCTTCGGGGCCGCCCTTTTTGTTTTCCTTACTTTGGCCAGACTCCGTTGCTTTTTGGTCGCAAAATTGGAAAACATCCCGATGTTGCGCTGCTTCGCGCAACATCACACCAAGCAGGATGACACGATGAGAAACAGGGTCATGGCCGGCGTATTGGCGCTTGCCGTCTCGATGATGGGGGTTACGGCTGCCGGCGCCTTCAGTCTGTTCGGGTCGGACGACAGCCAGCCGCGGCGTCAGGAAAGAAGCGCCGTTGTCTTGGCGCAGGCGGGAGACGCCGAAATGCGGGTGCAGCAACTGGAAGAACAGCTTCGACAGCTCAACGGGCGCGTCGAGGAAATGAGCTTCCAACTGCTGCAGATGCAGGAACAGTTGCGCAAGGCGCAGGAAGACAACGAATTCCGCTTCCAGGAACTGGAAGGGGGGCAAGAAGAAAAGCTCCATCGAGGTCGTTCCCGGCGCCGGCGACGTCAACACAGCCAATGCTTCCGGCGCGCAATCGCCGGAAGCAGACCAGACGCTCGACAGCGCCGACCAGCAGCCGATGGACGGCGGGTCGAGCGAAGATCCAGCCCTTGGAGCCCCGCCCTCGGATCTCGGCTCGATCGAATTCGACCAGAACGGCAATCCCATCACCCGCGCCAATCCCAGTCCGTCGGGCGTCGACACGACCGCCTTGCCGCCGCCCGCCACAACGTCCGGCGCCGACGCCGCGGCAGTGTCCGGCGGAGACGAAGGCCAATATCAGGCCGCCTATAACCGCATCCTGGCGGGCGACTATGCCGGCGCGGAAGCCGGCTTCGCCGAATTCGTGGCCAATCATCCCGACAGCAAGCGCATCGCAGACGCCAATTTCTGGCTCGGCGAAGCCCAGTATTCCCAGGAAAAATATACGGATTCCGCCAAGACCTTCCTGAACGCCTACAAGACCTACGGCTCTTCGGGCAAAGCGCCGGAAATGCTGCTGAAGCTCGCAATGTCGCTGGCGGCCCTCGACAGCAAGGACACCGCTTGCGCGACGCTGCGCGAAGTGACGAAATCCTATCCGAAAGCGTCTCGCGCTGTGATCTCCAAGGTCGCCAGCGAACAGAAGCGCCTCGCCTGCGGATGACGAAGCCCGATCCTGTCCGCACGGCTCCGCTTCACGCGTCGAGCGCGGACAGAGTGGAGGCTGTTCTCGAAGAGTTTCTCGACAGATGCGGTCGGCCCTGCCGGATCCTGATCGCCCTTTCCGGCGGCGGCGACTCCGTCGGGCTTCTGGCGGCGCTCAGCGCGATCCGCGCGCGTCGCAGGGATGCGAGCCTCGACCTCATCGCCGCCACGGTCGACCACGGTCTGCGTCCCGGCTCGCAGCAGGAAGCCATCGCGGCCGGACGGCTGTCGGAAAGCCTCGACGTCCCTCACCAGATGCTCGCCTGGATCGGAGACAAACCCAAGACCGGAATTCAGGCGGCGGCGCGCGAGGCGCGCTACGATCTGCTGTGCCGCCACGCGCTTTCCCACGGCGCCGACATCATCCTGACCGGGCATAATCTCGACGACGACGTGGAAACCTATCTTATGCGCCGGTCGCGAAACGCCGACGCCGAGGGCCACGGCATGGCGGAGGCCGTGCTGCTGTTCGGCAGGATCTGGGCGGCGCGGCCGTTGCTCGCTCTGCGGCGAGAGGAGATCCGCGACTATCTGCGCGCCCGGGCGACGCCTTGGGTCGACGATCCGAGCAACGGCAATCCAGACTTCGAGCGCGCCCGCCTGCGGGCGTCGCAGCGACAGACGCCTCCTCCGGATTTCGCTGACCTGATGCGGGCGCGGCGTGCGCGCATGCAGGCGGCGGCCCGTCTCTTGAACGACCGGGCTCAGATGATCGGCCAGAAGGTGGCGGTCGTGGATCTCGCCGGCCTTGCCGTCGCAGACCCCGCCGCAATGGAAGCGGTTTCGGCGCTCGCCGCCGTCATCGGCGGACGCGACCATCCGCCCCGGGGGAGGGCCGCAACGCCATCCGGCGCCTGCTCTCAGTCGAGCATGGGCAGATGACCCTGGTCCGCGTCACGTTCGACAAACGCGGCGATCGCCTGTATCTGCAGCGCGAGAACAGGGATCTGCCGACCATCGTCATTCCGCCCGGCGCGGCCGCGACTTGGGACAACCGACTGCGGATCCTCAACCGAAGCGACGGCGACATCTCGATCGGCCCGGTGGACGGGGAGCCGCTCATCACGCCTGCGCAGTTCGACCACCTTCCTGCACGGGTGCGACAACTCGCGCTTCGCACTGGGCCGCTGTGTCGACCGCGCCGCGCAATGCAGCCCCTGATGTCGGTTTTCTTGCCCGGATATGACAGATTTCTGCCGCTGGAGCGATTGGACCTGGGCAATGTCCTTGCCAAACTCATGGGTTTGCCGCACTTTCCTTTGCCTATGTTTCGGCATCCGGCGTGAAATCGACGCTGTCGCCGCTTGGCAAGTGGTGGAGGTGCTCCTATCTTTCACCTTGAAATGGCCGTATGCCGGGTTTAATCCCGCGGTCAAACTATGTCGGTGAGGTCAATGAACCCGAATTTCAGAAATTTTGCCCTCTGGGCCATCATCGCGGTCCTGCTGGTCGCGTTGTTCAGCATGTTCCAGTCCCAGGGCGAACGCGTCAGTTCGAGCGAGATCCCCTATTCGGATTTCGTCAAGGCGGTGGATGCGGGCCGGGTGCGGCAAGTGGAATTCATCGGGAATCGGGCCCGCGGCCAGTTCAGCGACAATGGCTCGGTCTTCCAGACCTATACGCCGAACATCGATGACGCTTTGATGCAGCGACTGCAGGACAAGAACGTCATCGTGTCCCTCCGGCCGGAAAGCGACGGTTCGTCGAGCATCTTCGGCTATCTGATCAACCTGCTCCCGGTGCTGCTGATCATCGGCGTCTGGCTGTTCCTGATGCGCCAGATGCAGGGCGGCTCGCGCGGGGCGATGGGCTTCGGCAAGTCCAAGGCCAAGCTGCTGACCGAAGCGCATGGCCGCGTCACCTTCGAGGATGTCGCCGGTATCGACGAAGCCAAGCAGGACCTCGAAGAAGTCGTCGAATTCCTGCGCGACCCGCAGAAGTTCCAGCGTCTCGGCGGCCGTATTCCCCGCGGCGTTCTGCTGGTCGGCCCTCCGGGCACCGGTAAAACGCTGACCGCGCGCGCCGTTGCCGGCGAAGCGAATGTGCCGTTCTTCACGATTTCCGGTTCGGACTTCGTGGAAATGTTCGTCGGCGTCGGTGCGAGCCGCGTCCGCGACATGTTCGAACAGGCCAAGAAGAATGCGCCCTGCATCATCTTCATCGACGAAATCGACGCGGTCGGCCGTCATCGCGGCGCCGGTCTCGGCGGCGGCAATGACGAACGGGAACAGACGCTCAACCAGTTGCTGGTCGAGATGGACGGCTTCGAGCAGAACGAAGGCGTGATCATCATCGCCGCGACCAACCGTCCCGACGTCCTCGATCCCGCGCTCCTGCGTCCAGGCCGGTTCGACCGCCAGATCACCGTGCCGAACCCGGATGTCAACGGCCGCGAAAAGATCCTCAAGGTCCATGTGCGCAATGTGCCGCTGGCCCCGAATGTCGACCTCAAGGTCATGGCGCGCGGCACGCCCGGTTTCTCGGGCGCCGACCTCATGAACCTCGTCAACGAGGCCGCTCTTCTGGCCGCTCGCCGCAACAAGCGCCTGGTCACCATGGCCGAGTTCGAAGACGCCAAGGACAAGGTGATGATGGGCGCCGAGCGCAAGTCGCTCGCCATGACGCCGGAAGAGAAGCGCAACACCGCCTATCACGAAGCCGGTCACGCCATCATCGCGCTCAAGCTCGCCGGCGCCATCGATCCGATCCACAAGGCGACCATCATCCCCCGCGGCCGTGCGCTCGGCATGGTGATGACCCTGCCGGAAAGCGATCGTTACAACTGGACCTATGAGAAGGCCATCGCCCGCCTGACCATGCTGTTCGGCGGTCGCGAAGCCGAGATCATCACGTTCGGTCCCGAAAAGGTCACCACGGGCGCGTCCGGCGACATCCAGATGGCGACGGGCCTGGCCCGATCCATGGTGATGGAATGGGGCATGAGCGAGAAACTCGGCCGCGTGCGTTATCGCCCGAACGAGCAGGAAGTGTTCCTGGGTCATTCCGTGAGCCAGTCGACCAATATGTCTGACGAGACGGCCAAGCTGATCGACGAAGAAGTGCGCCGGCTGATCGAGGAGGGCGAAACCAACGCCCGCACCATCATCGCCGACAATCGTGATCAGTTTATCGCGATTGCCGAAGCGCTGCTCGAATTCGAGACGCTGACCGGCGACGAGTTGCGCGATCTCATGAACGGCAAGCCGCCGTCGCGCGACGCCTTCGACGATACGACTCCGAGCCGCGGTTCAGCCGTGCCCTCGGCCGGTTCGCGGGGCAAGGACGGCGCGCCCGAAGCCGAAGGGGGATACGAGCCTCAGCCGCAGTAAGTACCCGGAGTCGCATGACGCCGTCATCGAAACCCCGCCATCGCGCGGGGTTTCGTGTTTGATTCTTCAGGGTTTCGGCGGGCTCGGCGCAGAAATTGAGGCGACGCAATGATCGTCCACAAGGCCGGGTGATTGAAAATGGCGTTGTTGCACATTTGTGACGCAGGCCATGGACTTGAGCATGAAATTCTCCATTCCCGCCATTTTCGTGCTGTTTGGCAAAAAAATCATCCGGTCTGGTCAAATGTGATCAGGCGTATCGAAATCTTACGTAAATTTTTAGAGGTTTGCCGGCGTCAGTTTGCCGCAAGGCCGAATTGTAATCATCCCCAACGTGCATAAACTACCTCCAACCTTGTTCAGTGGGAGGACAACATGGGGAAACAATGCTCCGCAATGGTTTTTTGACGATCGTTTCAGCGGCTCTGATGTCCGGCGCGGCCTATGCCGGCGGCATCGAGCGCAATGGTTATAATATCGATCTGCTTTTCGATCCTTCCAATATCGCCGTGGAGGGCACCGCGACCTATGTGTCGCCGCATCGGGAATACACCAATTCGCAGAATTTCAGCGGTATCGGCGGAACCGATCCCGACGTCCGCGACACCAAGGATTACTTCAGCGGCGCTGTCGGCGTGAAAGCGCGCGTGGTCGAGGGCGTCGACTGCCTGGTCGACTATTCGCAGCCCTGGGGCGCCCATTCGGCGCCCGGCTTGAATTGGACGGGATCCACGGAAAACGCCGAAACGAAAATCAACAGCGACAATTACGGCCTGACCTGCTCCTACAAGTTCGACATGGGCAAAGGTCAGCTTCGCCTGATCGGCGGCGGTTTCTATCAGCAGGTCGACGGCTTCAAGGAAAGCCTGGTGACGCCTCCGGGACTGGTTCCGGGCTTTGACGGCACCGGCCGCCTGGAACTGGATTCGGACGGTTGGGGATGGCGCGCTGGCGTCGCCTACGAAATCCCGGAATACGCCTTCCGCGCATCGTTGATCTACAACAGCGAAGTCAAGCTCGACGGCATCACCGGCACGCTGGACCTCTCGAACGTCTCGCCGATCCTGGTGCCCGGTCTGGGCGGCGCCGTCTGGGATGTGTACGGCTCGACCAAGATGCCGGATTCGCTCGAATTGGCGATTCAATCCGGCATCGCGCCCGATTGGCTCGCCTTCGGCAGCGTCAAGTGGACGGACTGGAGCCAGTTGCAGACGATCCCGTTCTATCTCGACGGCACCAATATCCAGGCCACCTCGCTCGACCTGTTCTATCGCGACGGCTGGACGGTCACCGGCGGCGTCGGCCACCAGTTCACCCAGAAATGGTCGGGCGCCGTGTCGGTGACCTGGGATCGCGGCACGTCGCAAGGTTACGGCTCGCAGACCGACACCTGGCTGTTCGGCGCCGGCGCCAATTTCGCGGCGACCAAGAATGTCGACATCAAGTTGTCCGGCGCCATCGGCTGGATGAAGTCCGGTTCGTCGGGCTCCTATGTCTATGACGGCGTCACCTACGGCGCGGACAACAGCTATGATTTCGGCTCCGACTTCGTCGGCGCGATCTCGACCGGCATCAAGGTCAAGTTCTGATAGGATCCAGCGGCGGATCCCGGAAAAAGCCCGGTCTCCTCGGCCGGGCTTTTTCACGTTAACATTCTGTTTGCGCGGGTGAGACAATTTGATGTGGCAGAGCGCGATCTTTGTGGCATCTAGAACCCGACGAGAACTCAGCACTGGAATGAACATGACGAGACGTTATTTCGGCACCGACGGCATTCGCGGCCAGTCCAACAAATTTCCGATGACGCCGGATCTGGCCATGCGGGTCGGCATCGCCGCCGGCACGATCTTCCGACGCGGCGGCCATCGCCACCGCGTTGTGATCGGCAAGGACACGCGCCTGTCGGGTTACATGCTGGAAAACGCGCTGGTGGCGGGCTTCACCGCCGCGGGCGTCGACGCCTTCGTCCTCGGCCCGATCCCGACGCCGGCGGTGGCCATGCTGACGCGCTCCTTGCGCTGCGATATCGGCGTGATGGTGTCGGCCTCGCACAATCCCTATCAGGACAACGGCATCAAGCTGTTCGGCCCGGACGGCTATAAATTGTCGGACGAGATCGAGGCGCAGATCGAGGCCTTGCTCGACAAGGACATCATTCCGCAGCTGGCCGCGTCCGACGCGATCGGCCGCGCCAAGCGCGTCGACGGCGTGCATGACCGCTATATCGAATTCGCCAAGCGCACTCTGCCGCGCGACGTGACGCTGAAGGGCCTGAGGGTCGCGATCGACTGCGCCAACGGCGCAGCCTACAAGGTCGCTCCCGCCGTGCTCTGGGAGCTCGGCGCGGAGGTGGTGACCATCGGCAATGAACCCAATGGCGTCAATATCAACGACCAGTGCGGCTCCACCCATCCGGATGCGCTGATCAGGAAGGTGCATGAGGTCAGGGCCGATATCGGCATCGCGCTCGATGGCGACGCAGACCGCGTGATCATCGTCGACGAGAAGGGAACGATCGTCGACGGCGACCAGCTGATGGCGCTGATCGGAGAGACCTGGGCCAATGACGGCTTGCTGCGCGGCAACGGCATCGTCGCCACCATCATGTCCAATCTCGGTCTCGAACGTTTCATGCAGCAGCGCGGCTTGCATCTCGCCCGCACCAAGGTCGGCGACCGCTATGTCGTCGAGCATATGCGCCAGAACGATTTCAACGTCGGCGGCGAGCAGTCGGGCCATATCGTGCTGTCGGATTTCGGCACCACGGGCGACGGCCTGGTGGCGGCGCTGCAGGTATTGGCGGCGGTGCGCCGTCAGGGCAAGACGGTGAGCGAGGTCTGCCGCCGCTTCGAGCCTGCCCCGCAACTGCTCAAGAATGTCCGCTACGAAGGCGGCAAGCCGCTGGAAGATCCGATCGTCCGGGAAGCCATCGCCGACGCCGAAAGCGAGCTCGCCGGCCGCGGCCGACTGGTGATCCGCCCCTCCGGCACCGAGCCTCTGATCCGCGTCATGGCGGAAGGCGACGACGAAAATCAGCTGAAGCGAATCGTCGACGGCCTGATCGACCTGATCGGCGGCGTGAAGAACGCCGCCTGAAAGATCATTTTCCGGAAAAACTTTGAAATCCTGGTCGGTTTCGGCCGGGATTTTCGCATTTGAGAGACTGCTTTCGAAGCGTCATGGTAAAGAAGCGTGGTTAAGCGCTATTTAACCTTTGCCATTCATTATCCAACCACAGCACCTTCCCGAGGTCCCATGGGCCGGACCGGGTTATCTGGAGTTTGGATCATGAAAAGACTTTTGACTTCCGCATCCTTGATGTTGGCCATGGCCGGCGCCGCATCGGCGGCAGACCTCTATACTCCCGAGCCTCAGCCGGCCCCGTATGAGCCGGCTCCGGTCGTGGAGACCAGCGGCTGGTATATTCGCGGCGACGCCTCCTATGACGTCATGAACCTGCGCGGCGCCAAGTTCTACCAGGGCGGCAGCTCGCGTCGCATGGTGGACTTCCATGAATCCGACATCGACAATACCGGCAATATCGGCGTCGGCGTCGGTTATCAGGTCAACGACCACTTCCGCGTCGACACCACGTTCGACTATCTGTTCTCGGCCGATTTCCGTGGTTCGACCACCGGCGGCGGCTCCGATTTCGGCGCTTGCACCGACACCTGCAAGTCGCGCGACGTCTCCGCCATGACCGCCTACAGCCTGATGGCCAACGCCTATGTCGATATCGGCCACTACGGCATGTTGACGCCGTATGTCGGCGCCGGCCTCGGCGGCACCTATGTCAAGTGGGACGACCTCAAGAACACCGCCTGCAGCGCCACCAATCCGGAACTGTGCGACGACACGGTCAGCCATAAGGGCAAAGGCAGCTGGCGTATGACCTATGGCCTGATGCTCGGCACCGCCATCGACATCAACTGCAATCTCAAGGCCGATGTCGGCTATCGCTATCGCCGCGTCGATGACGGCGACATGTTCGGCTACAAGTCCAATGGCGGCCCTGGCAAGGACAAGGGCTTCGACATTCATGAAGCCCGCGCCGGCGTTCGCTACGCCTTCGGCGGCTGCGCCGAGCAGGCCTACCTGCCCCCGGCCGATATGCCGCAGCAGGAACAGCCGGTTTTCAAGTAAGATCCCGTCACTTTCTGCAAAGCCGCCCTCCGGGGCGGCTTTCGTGTTTCAGCTCCATTCTCGTCACGACGGCGGGGACGATCGAGGGAGACCGCCGCATGGCCCATACGTTCACCCATGGCTATCCGTTCGACCCTTCCTACGGCTACAGCCTGGCGGATTTGCGCGCGGTGGCCGCGCCCCCGAGCCGGACGGGTTCGGCCTTTTCTGGCGCGATCGCCACCAGCGCGCCCTGAGCGTCGATCCCGAACCCGCTCTGTCGAAAAGCGCGGCATCTCATCCTGATTGGACGATCCTCGACATTCGCTTCCGCTCGACCGGCGGTTTCGAGCTCGGCGGCTGGCTTTGCGCGCCGAAGCGAGGGCTTGTGAAGCGCGGTCTGGTGATCGGCCATGGTTATGGCGGCCGCGACGCCCCGGACCTGGACTTTCCGGTCGAGGACGCAGTGTTGTTGTTTCCCTGCTTGAGAGGGTTGTCGCGCAGCGCCAAACCGCCGATCTCCACCGATCCCAATTGGCATGTGCTGCACGATATCGATGATCGCCACGCCTATATCATTGGCGGCTGCGTGGATGATGTCTGGGTTTCGGTGACGGTTTTGTTGCAGCTCTATCCCTGGCTCGACGGACATATCGGCTATAGCGGCATCAGTCTCGGCGGCGGTGTCGGGAGTTTCGCGCTCGCTTTCGATCCGCGCTTGGCCCGGGGCCAGATCGAGGTTCCGACCTTCGGCGCCCAGCCGCTTCGCCTGAGCCTGCCGAGCATTGGCAGCGCGCAAGGGCTACAGGTCTATGCCGCAGACCATCCGAACGTCGCGGACACCCTGTCCTATTTCGACGCCGCCTCGGCCGCCCGACACATCGCGCAGCCGACGCTCTGCGCAGTGGCGCTTTTCGACCCTGCCGTCGCGCCGCCGTGCCAGTTCGCAATCGCCAATTCGTTGCAGAACGATCATGAAATCTTCATCCTCAAGGCCGGGCATTTCGATTATCCTGAGGCGCAAGAGGAGCATGGGAGGCTCCGCGACACGATCGGACGGTTTTTCGGGGACCTATGAACCGGGAATATCATCGTTGGCATAGTCCGCGTCTCGGGCGCGATATGGAGTTGCTGATCTTCGGCCATGCCGGCGCGAAGGCCCTGATGTTTCCAACCCGCGAAGGGCGCTTCTGGGAGTATGAGCAACTCGGCGTCGTCACAAGTCTCGCCGACAAGATCGAGGCGGGACATATCCAGCTCTATTGTGTCGAGGGGCTGGCGCAGGAAACTTTTTATGATCGGTCCCGCTCGCCGGGCGACAGGCTGCGCCGCTATCACGCCTTCGAAGATTATGTTCTCAACGAAGTGATGCAACTGATGGCGGTTCGCAACGGCCATGATTGCACCATGGCGGTGGGCTGCAGCCTCGGCGCCTTTCAGGCGGCGAGCCTCGCTTTCCGTCATCCCCAGTATTTTCGAAAGTTGGTGCTGTTGTCGGGCCGCTATGACCTGACGCTCAAGGTCGAAAGCTTCGGCGATCTGTTCGAAGGATATTATGACGACGGCGTCTATTACCTCAACCCGTCGCATTTCCTGCCGGGGCTGGAATGCGAATGGCGGCTCGAATGCCTGAGGCGGATGGACATTGTGCTCGCGATCGGCCGGGACGATCCATTCCTCGACAACAACAGGCATTTGAGCCGAGTATTGTGGGAGAAGGGGGTCGGTCACCAGATGCAGATCTGGGATGGACGCGCCCATCGCGGCAGCGCCTGGCGAAGAATGGCGCCGCTCTATGTCTGACGCGGTCCGGACGGCGACAGCCGCCCGGACCGTAGAGATCAGTTGACCGGATGCAGCGTCACGGTCGCGCCGGCGGCGGCGACGTTGAGGCCGAGCTGGCCCTCGACGCTGACCGGCTGAAGCTGGATCGAGCCTTCGGTGCCGCCGAGCAGCACATTGGCGCCGATGCCCGCGCCTACCGTCGCTTCCGCGGCCGCGCCGACATAGGTGCCGCCGAGCGAGCCGCGATGATAACCTGCGGTCGGAGCGAATACGGCCCAGACCATCTTGCCGCGCGTCGTGTAGCCGACATCGATGCCGAGCTTCTTCACATAACCGCTATAGCTGTCGCTACGGGCGCCGCGCGCGGAGCGAAAGGAGCAATCGAGCTCCTTGGCCGAGCCGATCAGGAAGCCGGCGCCCGAGCCGACGTCGCAAGAGAGATAGCCGATCTTGACGCCGCCATGATAATCGCTTTCGGCCTGAACCTGCGGCGCCTCGTCATAGGCGGTCATATCGGCGGCGCGCGCCAGGCCCGCGGCGGAGGAAACCGCGGCCAAAGCCGCGATCGTCGTGAGGATTTTCTTCATCATCGTCATTCTCCTCTGAGCGGGCGCCGATCATCGGCGCCGCTTCAGCCTGTCAAAAACCGTTGTTCCGCCGAAGCGGACGCTGGTCAAACGTTCCAGCAGGCGGATTGTTCGATCTTCATTGGGACTTTTCCGAGGCGGGCGATCGAACCTTACCAAAACGTGAAGCGGCATGCTTAACGGCGTCTTAACCACTCGGCGGCATAGTTAACCACAAATCGCACTTTTGCCGTCCGTCGGCCGTCGGGAGACAGTCCATGTCCGTTGCTCTTCGCCTCGCTTTCGCGTCCCTGCTGATCGCATCCGTCACCACTCAGGCGCTGGCCGTGGACCTGCCGCCGATGGTCGACGCGCCGGAGATCGACGGCCCGATCTCCGACCCCGCCGGCTGGTATTTCCGCGGCGACATCGGCTACAATCTGAAGCTGGACGCCGGCGATCCGACCTATAAGACCTATGACGCGACGACGCAGACATCCACCACCAGCGGCTTCGACAAGAGCCGCATGGATCGGGACGCCACCTTCTCCACGGGCGTCGGTTACCAGTTCAACGATTTCCTGCGCAGCGACGTGACGCTCGATTATTTCAAGGCGACGCATAACGGCAAGACCGGCTGGAGCCAGTGCACCGTCGCCAATGAAAGCGCCACCGGCTATTGCCGCTACGATTCTCAATCCGTCTCGGCGCTGTCGACCCTCGCCAACGCCTATGTCGACCTCGGCACCTATTGGGGGCTAACTCCCTATGCCGGCGCCGGCGCCGGCGTCAGCTATGTCAAATGGTCGGACGTTTCGGGCAAGCGCGGTTGCGCCTATGCCGACAAATCCGATTGCGGCGGTCTCGACTACTCGCATTCCAAGGAAAACGGCGAGGACAGCTGGCGCTTCACCTATGCCCTGATGGCCGGCGCATCCTACGACATCACCGACCGGATGAAGCTCGATCTCGGCTACCGCTTCTCCCAGATCGGCAGCGGCGACATGTTCTCCTTCAACGACCATGACGAGTTCAACGGGGCGTTTGGAACCAAGGGCAAGGATGACGGCTTCACGCGGCACGAGATCCGCATGGGCGTGCGCGTCACCGGCTGGTAAGCCCGCGGCAAATACGAGTATTTTCACCGGCCGGAGGAAACTTCGGCCGGTTTCCTATTTCATCGACTGCCCATTCCAAAAAAGACAAAAACGTTCTGAAAAACGACTTGACCCGGCTCTGCCGCTCCCATAAACACGGCGGCGGGACACCTCTCCCCAACGAGAGGCCATATACCTGGAAGGGTAGTTTATCATGGTAGAACTCGCCACGCCGGCCATGCGCCCGGCAAATTCGCATTTCTCCTCCGGCCCCTGCTCGAAGCGTCCGAACTGGTCGCTCGACGCGCTCAAAGACGCAGCGCTCGGCCGCTCACATCGCTCCAAGCTCGGCAAGAACAAGCTCAAGCAGGCGATCGATCTCACCCGCGAAATTCTCGACGTGCCCGCCGATTATCGCATCGGCATCGTGCCTGCGTCCGACACCGGCGCAGTTGAAATGGCGCTCTGGTCGCTGCTGGGCGCGCGCGGCGTCGACATGGTGGCCTGGGAAAGTTTCGGCTCCGGCTGGGTCTCCGACGTCGTCAAGGAACTGAAACTCGCCGACGTCCGCAAGTTCACCGCCGACTACGGCAGAATTGTCGATTTCACCCAGGTCGATTTCAATCGCGATGTGGTGTTCACCTGGAACGGCACGACCTCCGGCGTGCGCGTCGCCAATGGCGACTTCATCCCGGCCGACCGCCAGGGCCTGACGATCTGCGACGCCACTTCGGCGGCGTTCGCGCAGAACCTCGATTTCACTAAACTCGACGTCGTCACCTTCTCCTGGCAGAAAGTGCTGGGCGGCGAGGGCGCGCATGGCGTTATCATCCTCAGCCCGCGGGCCGTGGCGCGTCTCGAAAGCTATGAGCCGGCCTGGCCGCTGCCGAAGATCTTCCGCATGACCAAGGGCGGCAAGCTGATCGAAGGCATCTTTCAGGGCGAGACGATCAACACGCCCTCCATGCTGTGTGTCGAAGACTATATCGACGCGCTGCTCTGGGCGAAGGAGCTCGGCGGCCTGAAGGCGCTGATGGCGCGGGCAGACGCCAACGCCCGGGTGATCTTCGACTTCTGCGACGCCAATCCCTGGCTCGCCAATCTCGCCGAAAAGGCCGAGACGCGTTCGAACACCTCCGTCTGCCTGAAGATCGTCGACCCGGCCGTGACAGCGCTCGACGCGGCCGGTCAGGCGGATTTCGCCAAGGGTGTGGTTGCGACGCTCGAAAAGGAAGGCGTGGCCGTCGATATCGGCGCCTATCGCGACGCTCCCTCGGGCCTGCGCATCTGGTGCGGCGCGACCATCGAAACCGCCGATGTCGAAGCGCTGATGCCCTGGCTGAGCTTTGCTTTTGAAAAGCAGAAGGCCGGGCTCGCCGCCAAGGCAGCCTGATTTCTTCGTCTTCCGCGCCTCGATCGCGGAAGACGCGCCTATCCCAGACATTCCCCTTATTCGCTTTTGAGGAGCCCAGACCATGGCGCCACGCGTTCTCGTATCCGACGAACTCTCGGAAACCGCCGTCCAGATCTTTCGTGATCGCGGCATCGACGTCGATTTCCAGCCGAAGCTCGGCAAGGACAAGGACAAGCTCGCCGAGATCATCGGCAATTATGACGGGCTCGCCATCCGTTCGGCCACCAAGGTCACCGAGAAGCTGATCGCGGCTGCGACCAATCTCAAGGTGGTCGGCCGCGCCGGCATCGGCGTCGACAATGTCGACATTCCGGCCGCCTCCAAGCGCGGCGTGATCGTGATGAATACGCCGTTCGGCAACTCCATCACCACCGCCGAACACGCCATTGCGCTGATGTTCGCCGTCGCCCGCCAGATCCCCTCCGCAGACGCCTCCACCCAGGCCGGTAAGTGGGAAAAGTCGAAATTCATGGGCGTTGAAATCACCGGCAAAACGCTCGGCGTCATCGGCGCCGGCAATATCGGTTCGATCGTCTGCTCGCGGGCGCTGGGTCTGAAGATGCGCGTTCTCGCCTATGATCCCTTCCTGTCGGCCGAACGGGCGCAGGAAATGGGCGTCACCAAGGTCGAACTCGACGATCTCCTGGCGCAGGCCGATTTCATCACTTTGCATGTGCCGATGACCGACAAGACGCGCGGCATCCTCAACAAGGAGGCCATCGCCAAGACCAAGCCGGGCGTGCGCATCGTCAATTGCGCCCGCGGCGGTCTCGTGGATGAGGCCGCTTTGGCCGAAGCGCTGAAGTCGGGCCATGTCGCCGGCGCCGGCTTCGACGTGTTCGAGGTCGAGCCCGCCACCGAAAGCCCGCTGTTCGGCCTGCCGAACGTCGTCTGCACGCCGCATCTCGGCGCCTCCACCACGGAAGCGCAGGAAAACGTTGCGCTGCAGGTGGCCGAACAGATGTCCGACTATCTGGTGAAGGGCGCCGTCTCCAACGCCATCAACATGCCGTCGATCACCGCCGAGGAAGCGCCGATCCTGAAGCCGTTCATCCGGCTCGCCGACGTGCTCGGCGCCTTTGTCGGCCAGGTCACCGACACCGCCATCAAGGAAATCGAAATCCTCTATGACGGTTCGACCGCGTCGATGAACACCAAGGCGCTGACCTCCGCGCTGCTCGCGGGCCTGATCCGCAGCCAGGTGGCCGACGTCAACATGGTTTCGGCCCCTATCATGATCAAGGAAAAGGGCGTGATCCTGTCCGAAGTCAAGCGCGACAAGTCGGGCGTCTATGACGGCTATATCAAGCTGACCGTCACCACCGACAAGAACACCCGTTCGGTGGCCGGCACGGTGTTTTCGGACGGAAAGCCGCGCTTCATCCAGATCAAGGGCATCAACATGGACGCCGATGTCGGCGCCAACATGGTCTATATCTCCAACACCGACGTGCCCGGCATGATTGGTTTCATGGGCACCACGCTCGGCGCGGCCGGCGTCAACATCGCCAACTTCCAGCTCGGCCGCGACAAGCAGGGCGGCGACGCCATCGCGCTTCTCTATGTCGACGAGCCGATCAAGGACGAAGTGATCGCCAACCTGACCGCCAATCCGGCGATCCGCCAGGTGAAGCCGCTCGTGTTCAACGTCGACTGATCCCGGCGATCGGCATCGAGGATGAAAGGGCGCGGCGCACACCGCGCCCTTTTTCTTTGGCGGGCTGATCAGGCCGTCGCGAGGGTCGCCCAGGCGCCGCCGGTCCAGACCTTCAACGCCGACGTTTCGACGAACCAGGCCAGCCATCCCGGGCGCGGCGTGTGGAAGATCCAGGCGCCGCTTTCGCGAGCCGCGATCGAGCCGCCTCGTCCGGACCAGTCGCCCGACGCCGGGGTCAACACCCAGTAGCAGTCGCCATCTGCGGGGGAGGGGGAGGCGAGCCGCGTGTATCCCGGATCGCGAGGTGGACGATCGCGTCGAGCGCCTGCAGGGCTTCGTTGTGGGTGATGTGTTTCTGCGCCTGCGACGACAGGATGTAGGGCAGGTCGAGACGCGTGGTCTGCTCGGTCATGGGAAAATCCTAACTTCGGGTTAACGGGGAATAGCCGTTCCATGCTAGGACAGGTTCGAGGGAGGGGACGCGCCGGCGAGGACAAATCGAGCCAAAACGAAAAAGACCGGGACGAACCCGGTCTTTTCGAAACTCAACCGCCAGATATCAGTGGCGATACTGCTGGATGCGCGTGGTGCGCAGTCCGGCGAGACCATGTTCGGAAATGGAGCTTTGCCAGGACAGGAACTCTTCCACCGTCAGAGTATAACGTTCGCAGGCTTCTTCGAGGCTCAACAGGCCGCCGCGCACGGCTGCGACCACTTCCGCCTTGCGACGGATAACCCAGCGACGAGTATTGGAAGGCGGCAAATCCGCGATCGTCAACGGGCTGCCATCGGGTCCGATGACATATTTAACTCTTGGACGTATTGCTTCGGTCATTGGACTCTCTACACAAACAAAGACCATATGGGCGGTACTCTAGGACCCCACCTTTAAAATTTGCCTAAACGCTCCGGAAAAAATTTATGAAAAGCTCTGTTAAATCAGTCCGCTTGCGGGCAAGGCGCATGAAAAGCCCGCACATCTCGGCTTGTTGGCGCCTTATTTAGTTCCTATATCGCCCGCGAAATTCATGTTAAACAGGGCATTCAAGCCCAGCGACAGCCTTTTCAGTGCAAGAGTAAAGACCGTGAACAGCCTCGATTTCGACAAGCGTCCCGAAGACACCCGCGTGGTCGTCGCCATGTCCGGCGGCGTCGATTCGTCCGTCGTGGCCGGGCTTCTGGCGCGAGAGGGATATGAGGTCATCGGCATCACGCTGCAGTTGTACGATCATGGCGCCGCCGTGCATCGGGCCGGCTCCTGCTGCGCGGGCCAGGATATCGACGATGCGCGCCGCGTCTGCGAAACGCTCGGCATTCCCCATTACGTGCTGGATTACGAGCGCCGCTTCAAGGAAACGGTGATCAATCCCTTCGCCGAAAGCTATGTCGCCGGCGAAACGCCGATCCCCTGCGTGGCCTGCAACCAGACGGTCAAATTCGCCGACCTCCTGATCACCGCCAAGGAACTGGGCGCCGACGCGCTCGCCACCGGCCACTATATCCGCTCCGGCGCCAATCCCTCGGCCGACAATCCCGCCCGGCGGGCGCTGTATCGTCCGACGGATGCGGAGCGCGACCAGAGCTATTTCCTGTTCGCCACCACGCAGGAGCAGATCGATTACCTGCGCTTTCCGCTCGGCGGCATGGCGAAGGCGGATGTGCGGGCGCTTGCCTCCGAGATGGGGCTCGTCGTCGCAGCAAAGGCCGATAGCCAGGATATCTGCTTCGTGCCGCAGGGGCGCTACAGCGACTTGATCACCAGATTACGTCCGGACGCCAAGCTCGGCGGCGATATCGTCCATCTCGACGGACGGGTGCTCGGCCAGCATGACGGCATCCTGCACTACACGATCGGCCAGCGTCGCGGCATCGGCGTCGCCACCGGCGAGCCGCTCTATGTCGTCCATCTCGACGCACGCAGCAAGCGGGTGATCGTGGGTCCTAAGGAAGCGCTCGACACCCGGCGGATCTATCTGCGCGACATGAACTGGCTGGGAGACGCCTCCCTGACCGAGATGGTCGGCGATGGCTTCGAATGTTTCGCCAAGGTGCGTTCGACGCGTCCGCCCAAGCCCGCGACGCTGCATGTCGACGCCTCCGGCGTCTATGTCGACCTGCATGACGGCGAGCCTGGGCTCGCGCCCGGCCAGGCCTGCGCGCTCTATTCCGCGCCGGGCGAAGACGCGCGCGTCTATGGCGGCGGCTTCATCGACCGGTCGGAAAAAGACGCGCCGTCGGAAGCGCTTCTAAAGCGGCTGCTGCAATCCGCCCAGGCCGCCTGAGCCTTGAATCGAAAAGGCTTTTTCAGGTTTTTTCGACCTTCCGGCAGAAAGTGGCCGAAGGCGCTTGACAGGGGCGGAACCCGCTTCTATAAGCCGCGCCACGACGACGGGCAAAGCTCGAAGTCGCGTGTGGCGGGGTAGCTCAGGTGGTGAGAGCGTGGGATTCATAACCCCAAGGTCGGCGGTTCAAGTCCGCCCTCCGCTACCAAACATTTATAGAACGAGATAAGCCGGATGCGTTTGCTCCGGCTTTTTTGTTGCGTTTTTCAAGGCTCGCGCAATACGTCTCGACCTGCGGATTTCGCTTGTCATCCATCCATATTTGAATAATCTATTCACTCATGAACTGAGTGGGCCGCTTCGGCTCGGGTGGAGGAGAGAATGCCTGAAATGATCGAGCCGCCGCTGGCGGGTCTCGTGGTCGTCGACATGAGCCAGTTTCTGTCGGGTCCTTATTGTTCGCTGAGACTTCTGGATCTCGGCGCGCGCGTGATCAAGATCGAGCGGCCCGATGGCGGCGATCTTTCGCGCCGGCTCTATCTCAGCGACACCGAGATCGGCGGCGATTCCACCATCTTCCATGCGATCAACAGGGGCAAGGAAAGCCTGGCGATCGATATGAAGAACCCTGAGGATCTCGTTGCCTTGAAGGCGCTCATCGCCAAGGCCGACGTGGTGATCCAGAATTTCCGGCCGGGCGTGATTCAGCGTCTCGGGCTCGATTACGAGGCTGTGAAGGCGATCAATCCCGGTATCGTCTATGGCTCGATCTCGGGCTATGGCGAGGAGGGGCCTTGGGTGTCGCGGCCGGGGCAGGATCTGCTGGCGCAATCGCGCTCGGGCCTGATGTGGCTGAACGGCGATCATGATCAGGGGCCGGTGCCGTTTGGCCTGGCGGTCGGCGACATGCTGGCGGGCGCAGCGCTCTGCCAGGGACTGCTCGCGGCGCTGGTGCGGCGGGGGATTTCCGGCCGAGGCGCGCATGTCGAGACGAGCCTGCTCGAAGCGTTGGTGGATTTCCAGTTCGAAGTGCTGACCACCTATCTCAACGACGGCAGGCGCATGCCCAAGCGCTCCGGCTTCCGCAGCGCGCATGCCTATCTCTCCGCACCCTACGGCGTCTATCCCGCTGAGAACGGCTATCTGGCGCTGGCGATGACGCCGATCGGCAAGATCGAGAAACTGCTCGACATTCCCGAGCTCTCCGCCTTCAGCGACAATCCCTCCAGCTGGTTCACCGAACGCGACGATATCAAGAAGCTGATCGCGGCGCGGATCGCCACCGGCACGGTCGAGCAATGGTTGGCGCTTCTGGAGCCCGCCGACATCTGGTGCGCCAAGGTGCTGGACTGGGACGAATTGATGTCGCATGAAGGCTTCCAGACGCTCGACATGCTGCAGACGGTGACCCGCGAAGACGCCGTCTCCATACTCACCACCTCGTCGCCGCTCCGGGTCAACGGCCAGCGCCCGCATGGCGACCGCGCCGCCCCCGGATCGGCGAACATTCGGACAGGATCCGCAAGGAGTTCAATCTATGACCATCACGCTCAAGGGCATGACCTGGAGCCATCCGCGCGGCTACGACCCGATGGTGGCGTCATCCGCACTCTATCTCCAGCAAAAGGGCGTGGAGATCGTCTGGGACAAGCGATCGCTGCAGGATTTCGAGTCCTTCCCGGTCGAGGAGCTGGCCCGCGCCTATGACCTGATCGTCATCGACCATCCGCATGTCGGCCAGATCACCGCCGAAAATTGCCTCGCGCCATTGGATATTGACGGTCGCGAACAGGCATTCGACGCCATGGCCGAGGCGTCTGTCGGCGAATCCTTCCGCAGCTATAACTGGCAGGGCCGGCAATGGGCCTTTCCGATCGACGCCGCCACCCAGGTGCAGGCTTTCCGCGAGGATCTCGCCGATGCCGTGGAGACGCTGGACGAGGTGTTCGAACTGGCCGAGCAGGGCGGGGTGATGCTGCCGCTCAAGCCGCCGCATTCGCTGATGACCTTCTACACGCTCTGCGCCAATATGATGAGCCCGTGCTCGACGGCCAAGGGCGACCTGATCGACGAGGAAACCGGGCTCGCCGCCTATACTGTGCTTTCCGAACTCGTCGCGCTGATCGATCCCGCCTGTTTCGACATGGACCCGATCGCGGTGTTCGAGAAGATGGCCGAGGCCGACAGCGTCATCGCCTGCGCGCCCTATATCTATGGCTATGTTTCCTATGCGCTCGACGGCTTCCGGCCCAATCCGCTGTCCTTCACCGATATTCCCGAAGCGGGCGTGATCGGGCCCGCGGGTTCGGCGCTCGGCGGCACCGGCATCGCCGTGTCGGCCTTCTCCGCCAACAGGGACGCGGCAATCGATTTTGCCTATTGGGTGGCGTCGGCCGAGATCCAGAAGGGCGTCTATGCCGCCTCCGGCGGCCAGCCCGGCCACGCCGACGCCTGGGAAGACGAGACCGTCAACGAGAAGACTTTCGGCTTCTACGAGAATACCCGTCCGACGCTGGAGGGCGCCTGGGTGCGTCCGCGCCACAACGGCTATATGGCGTTCCAGCATGCCGCGTCCGAGCGGATCAATAAGGGTCTGAAAGCGGGCGAGGACGGCAGAAGCGTGATCGCCGACCTCAACCTGATGTTCCGCGACAGTTTTCTCTGAGACACAGGTCCCGAATAAGACGAAGCCGCCGCGATGCCCGCGGCGGCTTTATTGTTTTCTGGGTCAGGCGTCCGGACGCTGACCCGAGCGGTAGCGCACTGTCTGGATATGCTCGCAATAGAGCACGAGTTCGCCTTCGCCCTTGAAGACTTCGTAGGAGGCACGGATCAGTCCCAACTGATCATATTTCGGCTCTTTGCCGAGATTGGTGCGGATCGTGTAGATCGTGTCGCCGATGAAGACAGGCTTGATGAAGCGCAGCCGGTCATAGCCATAGGAAAAGGCGTTGACGCAGTTGGTCGCCACTAGGCCCAGGCCGGCCGAGAAGACGAAGGCGCCGGCGACCAGCCGCTTGCCGAACATGCCCTCGGTCTCGGCGAAGATCTGGTCGCCGACATAAGGATGCATGTCGAGCACCAGCGCGTTGAACTGCATGGACTCGCCTTCCGAGATCGTTCGCCTGAGCGAGCGGATCTTGTGGCCGATCTCGAAATCCTCGTAGAACCAGTTCTCGGCGTTCCACACCGGCAGATCGGCGTGATTGGCCGGTATGGTGCGGGGATGCGTACTTTCCACGCCAACGGTCGGGGCGGCCATCGTCTCAGGCTCCCAGCCGCCAGATGCGGCGGGCGTTGCCGCTCAACAGCTTGGCCTTATCCTCGGCGCTGACGCCCTCCAGAAGCGCATGCGTTGCGGCGACCCAGGTGGAGAGCGTTCCAGCCAGGGTGCAGACCGGCCAGTCGCTGCCCCAGACCATGCGGTCAAACCCGAAACTGCCGATCGTGTGTTCGGCATAGGGCCTGATGTCGTCGAGCGTCCAAGTTTCGGTGTCGGTATAAGCGACGATGCCGGAGAGCTTGCCGGTGATGTTGGGGCGCTTGGCCACCTCGGTCATCTCATTGCGCCAGAGGTCATAGCCGCCGCCTTTGATGTCCGGCACGCCGCAGTGGTCGAGGATGAACTGGACATCGGGATTGAGATCGGCGAGCGCCGCCGCCTTCTTCAATTGATGCGGCTTGACCACGAGGTCGAAGGTGAGGCCGGTCCCTTTGAGGCGGCTGATATTGTCGCGGAACACCGCGCCCTCGGAGAGTTCGTCCGGCATGACATGCAGCACGCGCCTGAAGCCCTTGATGACGGGGTTTTGGCGGGCGCGATCGAAATAGGCGGCGAAATCGGCACTCTCAGGCCGGCAGGCGGCGATGGCGCCGACCAGCAGCGAACCATCGCGGGCGGCCATCGAGGCGACATAGTCGCTTTCCTTCTCGATATCCTCTTCCGCGACATCGACTTCCATATGCAGCACGGCCTCGATGCCGAGCCGGCGGGCTTCGCGGGCATAGTCTTCATAGAGCGCATTGCGGTTCAAGGGACCTGCCTCGGCCAGCCACGGATAGGTCAGCGCCTGCTGGTCGACGATATGCAGATGGGTGTCGATGATCATGTCGTTCTCTCCTCCGCCGGCGGCGCCGGCTCCTCCCTCTGGCCGGTCCGGGCTCAGTCGATTTCGAGACCGGCCGCTTTCGATATCTCCCGGCTCGTTTCGAGCAGCAGCGAAATGGTCGCTTCCATGTCCGGCGCCTCGGCATTCTTGATCGGCACAAAAGGCGTGGTCAGCGCCGCGATGGCGCGGCCATCGACGCCGAGCACCGGCACCGACAGATTGGTGACCGAGGCCGTCTGCAGGCTGGGCATGATTTCATAGCCGCGGGCGCGCACCGCCTCCAGCTTGGCGTCGAATTCCGGCGTGGTGTCGGCGCGGCCGCCATTGTCGGCATATTCCTCAGCATCACCGCGCGCTCCTCGGACGTGCGGAAAGCGAGGATGATGTGGCCCGAACCGGTGTCGATCATGTCGATATGGGCGCCGAGCCGCAGCGATAGACCCCAGTAACCCGGCGCTTCCTGCTGGGCGATGACCACGGCAGCGCCGCGATCGAAGACGACGAGGTGATTGGCCTGCCGGCTCTTTTCCGCGAGTTCCCGCATCAGCGGCGTGGCGTAGGAGACGAGACGGCGGACAGGGGCATGCATATGGGCGAGCCCGAACAGCTTCAGCGACAGGGCGTAGCGGTCGCCGTCGATGCGCGTCACATAGCCCCGCTTCACGAGACGGTCGAGCATGCGGTAATGTTCATTGGCGTTGCGGCCCATGCGCTTGGCGATTTCCGCCTGCGTCAGGCCGCCATCGACGCCGGCGAGCAGTTCGAGAATGTCGAGCCCCTTGTCGAGCGCGGGCGCCCGGTAACGGTCATCGTCTAAGGCTTCCTTGGCCAATGCATCCTCCAGAACAAGATGAGGTTTTGTAGACGACCGATGTGAGCTTGACAATATGTGAATAATCTCTTCATATGTGAATGACGCAAGGGAGGAGCATCATGAACAACCGGGAAGGACTGGCGCGCGGATGCGCCGGATCAATCCATGACGTTTGACCCGAAAGCGCTGTCGCAATCCTGGCCGCTGCCATCAAGGCCCAGACCGATCGTCACCTTCGGGGCGGGCTCGATCGTCGGCGACGCGCATTTTCCCGCCTATCGCAAGGCCGGTTTGCCGGTGGCCGGACTATATGATCCAGACCTCGCAAAAGCCAAGGCGCTGGCGGAAAAATGGGGCGTTGCGGCTTACGCTTCCGTGGAGGAAGCGGCTGCTGTCGACGGAGCCATTTTCGATCTCGCCACGCCGCCCGCCGCGCATCGCGCCGTGCTGGAGAAGCTGCCGGAAGGCGCAGGCGTGCTGATCCAGAAGCCGATGGGCGCCGATCTCGCGGCCGCCACCGAAATCCTCGACATCTGCCGTCAGCGCAATCTGAAGGCGGCTGTGAATTTCCAGCTGCGATTCGCGCCGATGATGCTGGCGCTGAAAGACGCGATCGCCAAGGGCTGGCTGGGCGAGGTGGTCGATTTTGACGCCTGGCTGGCGCTAGATACGCCCTGGTCGCTCTGGGCTTTCCTGAAAGGCCTGCCGCGGATCGAGATCACCATGCATTCGATCCATTATCTCGATCTGATCCGGCAGTTGCTGGGCGATCCCCGGGGTATTCACGCCAAGTCGATCGGCCATCCCGCCCATGACATGGCGCAGACCCGGACCTCGGCGATCCTCGATTACGGCGATCGGGTGCGCTGCGCGCTCAGCATCAATCACGACCACAGGTTTGGCCGGAAACATCAGGCCTGCGAATTCCGCATCTCCGGAACGGAAGGCGCGGCTTACCTTCAGCTGGGCGTCAATCTCAATTATCCCGAGGGCGAACCAGACATTTTGGAGATCTATCCCAAGGGCGGCGACTGCTGGGTCAGCGTGCCGCTCGAGGGCAAATGGTTTCCGGACGCCTTTGTCGGCCGCATGGCCAATCTGCAGCGCTTCGTCGCGGGCGAGGATGAGGAGCTTGTGAGTTCTGTCGAGGATGGCTGGCTGACCATGGCGCTGGTCGAGGCCGCCTATCAATCTCTCAGCCGCGCCCGCCACGCCCATTGCCGGGAGACCTTGATGGAACAGGAAATTTTCTTCGAAGACTATCAGCTCGGTCACGTCAGGCTGACCACCGGGCGGACGATCACTGAGACGGATTTCGTCGTGCATGCCGGCCATACCGGCGATTTCTTCCCGCATCACATGGATGCGGAATTCGCAAAAACCCTGCCGTTCGGCCAGCGCATCGCCCATGGCACGATGGTGTTTTCCATCGGCGTGGGCTTGACGGCGAGCCTTATCAATCCCGTCGCTTTCTCATATGGTTATGACCGGCTGCGCTTCATCCGCCCCGTCTTCATCGGCGACACGATCAAGACGCGGGTGACGATCGCGGCCAAGGAGGATGATCCGAAGCGGAAGGATGCGGGCCGGGTGATCGAACGCTGCGAGGTGGTCAACCAGCGCGGCGAGGTCGTGCTCGCGGCAGATCATATTCTCATCGTCGAGCGGCGCGTGAAGACCGCTTGAGATGTTTCAGAAGGACAGGATTTGATGAGCGACTATGTGAAGGGCAAGAAGGCGGTCGTCACGGCGGCGGCGCAGGGCATCGGACGGGCGACGGCGCTGGCGCTGGCGGCGGCGGGCGCCGAAGTGCTGGCGACCGATATCAACGAGACCGTGCTGAAAGAGCTCGAGGGCACGGCCGGCATCCGCACGCTGAAGCTCAATGTGCTCGATGACGCGGCGGTCAAGGCGGCGATTGCGGAAAACGGCCCGTTCGACATCCTCGTCAACAGCGCCGGCGTCGTGCATGGCGGCTCGATCATGGAGATGAAGGACGAGGATCTCGACTTCGCCATGGATCTCAACGTCAAGTCGATGATCCGCATGATCCGCGCCGTGCTGCCTTCGATGCTGGAGAAGAAGGACGGCGCGATCGTCAACATCGGCTCGGTCGCCTCGTCCATCAAGGGCGTGCCCAACCGCTTCGCCTATGGCGTGACCAAGGCGGCGGTGATCGGTCTCACCAAGGCGGTGGCCGCCGATTATGTGGCGCAGGGCGTGCGCATC
The DNA here is from genome assembly GCF_014158035.1 of Rhizobium sp. G21. Lineage (GTDB taxonomy): Bacteria > Pseudomonadota > Alphaproteobacteria > Rhizobiales > Rhizobiaceae > Rhizobium_E. Next base: position 3,207,524 of record NZ_JACFXW010000001.1, read on the forward strand.
AACGCCATCTGCCCCGGCACGGTGGAAAGCCCATCGCTGCAGGATCGCCTGCGCGCCCAAGGCGATTATGACGCGGCGCGCGCCGCCTTCATCGCCCGCCAGCCGATCGGCCGCATCGGCACGCCCGAGGAAATCGCCGATCTCGCCGTCTATCTCGCCGGCGCCACCTACACGACCGGTCAGGCCTATGCCATTGATGGCGGCTGGACCATCTGACGACAGCAACAAGGGAATATTGACATGAAACTCATGCGCGTTGGCCCGCTCGGCGCCGAAAAGCCCGCGATCCTCGCCGCCGACGGCACGATCCGCGATCTCTCCGCCCATGTGGCCGATATCGCCGGCGCGGCGATCGGTCCCGAAGGCCTGGCCAAGATCGCCGCCATCGACACCGCCAGCCTGCCCGTGGTGGCGGAGGGAACCCGCATCGGCGCCTGCGTCGGCGGCACGGGCAAGTTCATCTGCATCGGGCTCAACTATTCTGACCACGCCGCTGAATCCGGCATGGCGGTGCCGCCCGAACCGGTGATCTTCATGAAGGCCACCTCGGCGATCTGCGGCCCCAATGACGATGTGCTGATCCCGCGCGGCTCGGAAAAGACCGACTGGGAAGTCGAACTCGGCGTCATCATCGGCAAGACGGCGAAATATGTCTCCGAAGACGAGGCGCTGGATTATGTGGCCGGTTATGCCGTTTCCCACGACGTTTCCGAACGCGCCTTCCAGACCGAGCGCTCGGGCCAGTGGACCAAGGGCAAGTCCTGCGACACGTTCGGCCCGACCGGCCCCTATCTCGTGACCAAGGACGAAGTGGCCGACCCGCAGAACCTGAAGATGTGGCTGAAGGTGAACGGCGAGACCATGCAGGACGGGACGTCCTCGACCATGGTCTACAATGTGAAATTCCTGGTCTCCTATCTCAGCCAGTTCATGAGCCTGCATCCCGGCGACATCATCTCCACCGGCACGCCTCCGGGCGTCGGCATGGGCATGAAGCCGCAGCGCTTCCTGAGGGATGGCGACGTGGTGGAGCTCGGCATCGAGGGGCTGGGAACGCAGAAGCAGACCTTCGTGCAGGATAAGTGAGGGGAGTGGGGGCTGGCTTTCAGGCTTGGAGCCCGTGGCGCCCCCCCTCTGCCCTGCCGGGCATCTCCCCCACAAGGGGGAGATCGGCCGAGGCAGGCTCATCGCCTAGCCATAAGCGATTGTAATTGGGGAAGCCGGCGCCCCTTCCAATCTCCCCCCTTGTGGGGGAGATGTCCGGCAGGACAGAGGGGGTAAACCCCACCCGCCATACGACCAACAACATTCCGAACCAACAGAGGCATCCGTGACCAAGATCATCAGCCTGGAGACGCTCGATCTCCGTTTCCCGACCTCCCAGAGCCTTGACGGTTCGGATGCGATGAATCCGGATCCGGATTATTCGGCCGCCTATGTCATTCTCGGCACGGACGAGAGCGGGCTCGAAGGTCACGGCCTCACCTTCACCATCGGCCGCGGCAATGAGATCTGCTGCGCGGCGATCGAGGCCATGCGCCATCTGGTGGTGGGGCTCGATCTCGCCTGGATCAAGGAAAATCCCGGCCGTTTCTGGCGGCATGTGACCAGCGACAGCCAGCTGCGCTGGATCGGCCCGGACAAGGGCGCCATCCATCTCGCCACCGGCGCCGTGGTCAACGCCGTCTGGGATCTCCTCGCCAAGCAGGCCGGCAAGCCGGTCTGGCGGCTCGTGGCCGAGATGAGCCCGGAAGAAATCGTCGACATCGTCGATTTCCGCTACATGACCGACGCCATCACCCGCGACGAGGCGCTCGCCATCCTGCGTAAGGCAGAGTCTGGCAAGGCCGAGCGCATCGCGCGGCTCGAAGCCAAGGGCTATCCCTGCTACACGACCTCGGCCGGCTGGCTGGGCTATGACGACGACAAGCTGCGCCGCCTGTGCAAGGAGGCCATCGACGCCGGCTTCAACCATATCAAAATGAAAGTCGGCCGCGATCTCGAAGACGATATCCGCCGCCTGACTATTGCACGCGAGGTGATCGGCCCCGATCGCTATCTGATGATCGACGCCAACCAGGTGTGGGAAGTCGACCAGGCGATCGACTGGGTGAAGAAGCTCGCCTTCACCAAGCCCTTTTTCATCGAGGAGCCGACCAGCCCCGACGATGTGTTCGGCCACAAGAAGATCCGCGAGGCCATCGGCCCGGTGAAGGTGGCGACCGGCGAAATGTGCCAGAACCGCATCCTATTCAAGCAGATGATCGCCAACGGCGCGATCGACATCGTCCAGATCGACGCCTGCCGCATGGGCGGCCTCAACGAAGTGCTCGGCGTGCTGCTGCTGGCCGCCAAATTCGGCCTCCCCGTCTGGCCGCATGCCGGCGGCGTTGGCCTGTGCGAATATGTCCAGCATCTCTCGATGATCGACTATGTCGCGGTGTCAGGCGAGATCGACGGAAGGGTGATCGAATTTGTCGATCATCTGCATGAGCATTTTCTCGAGCCCTGCGTGATCGAGAATGCCGCCTACATGCCGCCGAAGGCTGCGGGGTTTTCTATTGAGATGAAGACGGAGAGCCGGGAGGAGTATCGGTTTAGGGGTGATTTGGGGGACGTGGGGGAGCCGGTCGAGGGGCCGGCTCGGTATTGTATTGGAAGTATCAAGGGTTCAAGTACTTTCAACCTGGCCGCGATACCTTTCCAAGGAGTGCCATGATTTCATCGTCAATATTCTCCTTGGTGACAAAGGAGGCGATCCGGCCGGCATCGCTTGTTTTGTTGTAGCTTAACCCATATCTTTTGAGCACGGAGTTAAGTATAAGAGATCCCGGTGCGAGAGATTGAGCGTTTCCGGCCCATTTTTTGTTAAATTCCGTCATGGCTTTTTCAAGATTAGCCTCAAGATTTTCTAATCTTTCTTGTAATGAATTTTTCGCCGATTTAAATTTCTCGTTCACATCATTTCTTCTAGTCTGTCTATATACACTGGTCTCATTAGCTTTTTCGCTAACGTCATAGACAAAACGTTGTCCTTCAGCGCTTCTGCTTCTTCGTTAATTGCAATAGCAATATCGGAGGTGGTTACTAATTGATTTTTATTGGATGATGTTGAGAGCTTGAATTCAATTAATTTTTGAATAGCTGCTGGGACAAGAAGATAATTTTCCAGCTCTCGTTTCTTAAGCCAATGCATCGTTGCGCGTTGACCCAACCGTTTTTCGGCCTTTTTGATTTCATCCTCTTCTCGCTCGTCGCGATCCAGCAAAAATGTCATGGGGATCTGTCGACGAGATAGCAGATCAAGGGTCGCCTCCGATGCAAAATGTTGATTATTAGAAGCGCCTCCCATTTGTACTAAACCTAGTCCAACTGCTGAGAAATCCAACCCAAGAGATTTGGCCAAATTCGAAATTATTGATTCATCCGAAGGCCCTTCTACAAATAGAAGTCTGTCAAACATAAGTACAGAACTAGGCTTTATACCCATTTCTCCTGGAATTTTTAATATGTCGTCCTCATTTATAGTTATATCTATGAAGGAATTTTTATATTTGTCTCTGCTTACTAAGTATATATTTTGCTTATTTGAAACATCTATAAAATTTGTCGAGTGTGTAGCTATAAATACTTGACAAAAATTTCCTTTTTCAACAAGGTAGCTGTGTAGTACTTTTTCAAGGCCTGGATGCAAATGAACTTCTGGCTCTTCAATTAGAGCGTAAGCAGGGCGCTCAAGTTCTAGATCAAGAATGATACGCAACGCTTCTCTGATGCCCGCACCATTTGCTTCTACCAAAAATTCGTCAATATCAATTTCTGCAGCGCGGCCGCCTCGTATTGATTGAAGCAGGCCATCATCACTATCAAAGGCGTCAACAGCGACACCCAGAAGTGATTTCACGGTCGATTGTAATGATGCAAGCCTTTCCGGCCCACCACGTTTAGTTTTGAGCTTTAGTAATTGCTCGGCTTCGCGCGCTCCTATTGCTTGTCTTGTTTCTTTAAAATGAAGCACGGAATTATTTGCTATCATTCTTATTATGGGTTTAATATAAGCGGGAGGCTTTCGTACTGCGCCGGTGAAAGATTGTATTGCCTCTTTCAGGGGTGTTGATTGTATCTGGGAAATATTGTCACGAAATTCTTCTCTCAAAGCTTCAATGCTGCTTGATATCTCATCTTGTGAATTGGCGGCTTCAAAGATCGCTTCTAGTTTGCGGTTGATTTCTTGGGGTAAATTCAAGTTTCTAGTATAAAAACGCATCTCAGATCGTTCTGGTCGTTCAGAACGTTCTCGCTGCCGAAATGCCGGTGATCGGGCAATTTCAGGCCCGATCTTGGCAAGATCTTCAATGTTTACTTTGAGCTGCGCGATTCTTCTCTCGCTCACCAATAACTCAAGAGCTGCGTCATCGGGAATAAATAAAAGCTTATTGCCGTCTGTGGTAATAAATTCTCCGCTATCTATTATTTTTCCGACAGAAATTTCCTGTATATATTTGGTTAGTATACCATCATGGAGGCGTCCTGCGACAATGACAGATAATTGTTCACGATTCTCAAGGGCTTTAAGCGCGACTTCAATTCCTTCCAAATCTGATGCTACTGCATTTCGAATAAATGTAGACTGCTCAGAGGATATACGAAATTGAATTCCTATCTGAACTAATCCCTGTTGATTTCGGCCCGTAATCTCATCGATAGGGCGGCCGCGAGGTGTCCATGGACCAGTGATCGAATCCGTTCCCATGAAATCGAAGGCAAATTCTATCGCGGCAAGTATTGTGGATTTCCCAGCGTTGTTCTTCCCAATGAGAACATTTACATCAGAACATTTTTCCAACCCAGCTCGCTTTAAGCTGCGAAAATTTCTTGCCGCCACTGCTTCTATTTTCAATTTTCGAACTCCAATTAGAATCTCAAGTCTAGCCAAGTTAGACCCAGTTTTGATATTGTCTAGACAGGATGGATAAGAAATACACCAATAGAGGGTGTGTCGTAAATTTTGTTTCTGCAAAATATGGTTGACGAATAAATAATGTATATGTTTCGCAGATTTGCGCTGAGCCGCGCATTGTGACGGACCCCGTCATGCCCCTTCTCGACGCCGATCTCCTCCATCCCATCACGCTGCCGGATGGGACCGTCTATCGCGACACCGTGCATCTGAAACAGGCGATCGACCATCCGCGCATCGAGGTTGGCGATTACAGCTATTTCACCCATTCGGGCAGCGTTGAGGAGACGGCGGGGATATTGGCGCCCTATCTTGGGCCCGGCTGCCGGGAAAAACTGGTGATCGGCAAATTCGTGCAGATCGCGCGCGGCAGCTTTTTCATCACCAGTTCCGCCAATCATCCGATGAAGGGCGTCACCGCTTATCCCTTCCGCAGCTTCAAACCGGAAACCTTTGGCTACAAGGATCTGCCGGTCAGGGATACGGTGGTCGGCCATGACGTCTGGATCGGCCATGAGGCGGCGATCATGCCGGGGGTGCGGATCGGGTCGGGCGCCATCATCGCGGCCCGCGCCGCCGTGGCCCGCGATGTGCCGGCCTACGCCGTCGTCGGCGGCAATCCGGCCGGGATCATCCGCATGCGCTATTCCGACGATGTGATCGCGACGCTCCTCGACATCGCCTGGTGGGACTGGCCGCTCGACAAGATCGAGGCCAATCTGGCGCCTCTCGAAAGCGGGGATATCGAGGCGCTGAAGCGGGCGTGAGGGATCGCTGTGCTGGGTCCGTCGCGGGGCTTCTGTCGCTCGCCCAAAAAAAAAAACCGGGGCGTTTCCGCCCCGGTCCGTGAAGTCATGGCTTTTGGCCGATTACTTCTGCCAGCTCTTGACCAGTTCGTCATAGTTGACGGTCATCGGCTTTTCTTTTTCGTTCTCGATCTTCAGCTGCGGAGCGAGATGGCCGTTCTTCACGGCGTCGGCGTTCCAGTAGGCGAGATCATGCTCTTCGGCGAGCTTCGGACCCATTTCACCCTGCACGCCGGCGCGTTCCAGGCGGCTCAGCACCTTTTCCTGTTCGGCGCAAAGCGAATCCATGGCTTCCTGCGCGGTCTTGGCGCCGGAGGCTGCGTCGCCGATCGCCTGCCACCACAGCTGGGCCAGCTTCGGATAGTCCGGAACGTTGGTGCCGGTCGGCGACCATTGCACGCGGGCCGGCGAGCGATAGAACTCGATCAGGCCGCCGAGCTTCGGCGCGCGGTCCGTGAAGCTCTTGTGCTGGATGGTCGATTCGCGGATCAGCGTCAGGCCGACATGGCTCTTCTTGACGTCCACGGTCTTGGAGGTGACGAACTGCGCATAGAGCCAGGCGGCCTTGGCGCGATCGTCGGGCGTGGACTTCAGAAGCGTCCAGGAACCCACGTCCTGATAGCCGAGCTTCATGCCGTCCTTCCAATAGACGCCATGCGGCGACGGGGCGAAACGCCACTTCGGCGTGCCGTCCTCGTTGACCACCGGCAGGCCGTCCTTGACCATGTCGGCGGTAAAGGCGGTGTACATGAACATCTGCTGGGCGATTTCGCCCTGGGCCGGCACCGGGCCGGATTCCGAGAAGGTCATGCCCTGAGCGGCAGCCGGCGCATAGGCCTTCAGCCAGTCGAGGTATTTCTGGATGGCGTAGACCGAAGCCGGGCCGTTGGTGTCGCCGCCGCGAGCGACGCAGGAGCCGACCGGCTGGGACTTGTCGTTGACCTTGATGCCCCATTCGTCGACCGGCAGACCGTTTGGCAGGCCCTTGTCGCCATTGCCGGCCATCGACAGCCAGGCGTCGGTGAAGCGCCAGCCGAGCGAGGGGTCCTTCTTGCCGTAGTCCATGTGGCCATAGACTTTCTTGCCGTCGATTTCGCGACCGGTGAAGAATTCGGCGATGTCTTCGTAAGCGGACCAGTTGACCGGCACGCCGAGGTCGTAGCCGTATTTGGCCTTGAAGTCGGCCTTGTTCTTTTCGTCGTTGAACCAGTCGTAGCGGAACCAGTAGAGGTTCGCGAACTGCTGGTCGGGCAGCTGGTAGAGCTTGCCATCAGGCGCCGTGGTGAATTTCAGGCCGATGAAGTCGTTGAGGTCGAGACCGGGATTGGTCACGTCCTTGCCTTCGTTGGCCATCCAGTCGGTCAGCGAGCGGGCCTGCTGGTAGCGCCAATGGGTGCCGATCAGGTCGGAGTCGTTGACATAGGCGTCATAGACGTTCTCGCCCGACTGCATCTGCGTCTGCAGCTTTTCGACGACGTCGCCTTCGCCGATCAGGTCATGGGTGATCTTGATGCCGGTGATGGCGGTGAAGGCCGGAGCCAGCACCTTGGATTCATATTCATGCGTGGTGATGGTTTCTGAGACGACCTTGATTTCCATGCCGGCGAAGGGCTTGGCGGCGTCGATGAACCATTGCATTTCCTTTTCCTGGTCCGCGCGGGACAGTGCCGACATGTCGCCGACTTCCTTGTCCAGGAATTGCTTGGCGTCGTCCATGCCGGCGAACGCCGTGCCGGCGAAAGCGAGCAGGATTGCCGCCGTCGATGTCATTAGATGCTTTCGCATAAGATCCTCCCATAGGTTTTGCGATTGCGTATGAAAGCGCGCCGGCTCCCCCGGCCCGCTCATTCCTCCTTGGCTCAGACCAGCTTGAACACGCCGAGCGCGTAGACGAGCGAGAGAGCCAGAGCCCACCACAGATTGGCGCCGATCAGCCCCAACCATGCGAGATGAATAAATGCCGAGCCGAGCAGCGAGATGAACAGGCGGTCACCCCGCGTCGTCTCGAAGCGCAGGATGCCGGTGCGCGGATTGCCGCCCGGCGAGGCGCTTTCCCAAACGGCCATCAGCGCCAGCAGAAAGGCGATGGTCATGAAGAACAGCGCGCCGGGGAAGGACCAGGCCATCCAGCCGCCCGGTATCAGCGGCGCGTACCAGTCGACGGCGCCGTCCTTCACCGGCAGGCGCGAAGCGAGTAGGCCCACGGCCCCGGCATAGACGAGAACCACGATGGCGAGCGCGAACGGCCAGCGACGAGTAGCGTTCATCAGACCCTCCCCAGGGCGAAGCCCTTGGCGATGTAGTTGCGGACGAAATAGATCACCAGCGCGCCGGGGATCAGGGTCAGCACGCCGGCGGCGGCCAGCACGCCCCAGTCCATCCCCGAGGCCGAGACGGTGCGCGTCATAGTCGCGGCGATCGGCTTGGCGTCGGTGGTGGTCAGCGTGCGGGCCAGCAGCAGTTCGACCCAGGAGAACATGAAGCAGAAGAAGGCGGCGACACCGATGCCCGAGGCGATCAGCGGCGTGAAGATCTTCACGAAGAAGCGCGGGAAGGAATAGCCGTCGATATAGGCCGTTTCGTCGATTTCCTTCGGCACGCCCGACATGAAGCCTTCGAGGATCCACACGGCCAGAGGCACGTTGAACAGGCAGTGGGCGAGCGCCACCGCGATATGCGTGTCGATCAGGCCGAAAGCCGAATAGAGCTGGAAGAAGGGCAAAGCGAACACCGCCGGCGGGGCCATGCGGTTGGTCAGCAGCCAGAAGAACAGATGCTTGTCGCCCAAAAACCGATAGCGCGAGAAGGCGTAGGCCGCCGGCAGCGCCACCGACACCGAGATCACCGTGTTGAGCGCCACATAGATGATCGAGTTGATATAGCCGTTGTACCAGGCCGGATCGGTGAAGATCACCGTGTAGTTCCGAAGCGTCGGACTGGTCGGCCAGAGGGAGAAGGCGCCGGTGATTTCGGCGTTGGTCTTGAAGCTCATATTGACGAGCCAGTAGATCGGCGCGAGCAGGAAAAGGATATAGAGCGTCGAGACGAGGGCGGCGCCGTAGCGGGGGACTTGGTCATGGTCTCAGCCTTTCTGGTCGCTCGAGGTCATCACGGTGTAGAAGATCCATGACAACAGCAGGATGATCAGGAAGTAGATGATGGAGAGCGCCGCGGCCGGGCCGAGGTCGAACTGGCCGACCGCCATCTTGACGAGGTCGATCGACAGGAAGGTGGTGGAGTTGCCGGGGCCGCCGCCGGTGACGACGAAGGGCTCGGTGTAGATCATGAAACTGTCCATGAAGCGCAGGAGCACGGCGATCAGCAACACCCGCTTCATCTTGGGCAGTTCGATATAGCGGAACACGGACCAGCGCGAGGCGCCGTCGATCTTGGCGGCCTGGTAATAGGCTTCCGGGATCGAGACGAGGCCGGCATAGCAGAGCAGCACGACGAGGCTCGTCCAGTGCCAAACATCCATCACCACGAGCGTGACCCAGGCGTCGATGGGATCGCGGACATAGTTGTAGTCCACGCCGATGGCCTCGAGCGAGTAGCCGAGCAGACCGATGTCGACGCGGCCGAAGATCTGCCAGATCGTGCCGACCACGTTCCAGGGGATCAGCAGCGGCAGCGCCATCAGCACCAGGCAGACCGGCACGCCCAGGCCCTTCTTGGGCATGTTGAGCGCGATGAAGATGCCGAGCGGCACTTCGAGGGCCAGGATGATGAAGGAGAACAGCAGGTTGCGCTGCAGCGCCGACCAGAAGCGTTCCGACGACAGCGTGTCCGAAAACCACTCGGCGCCGGCCCAGAAGAATTCGTTGTTGCCGAACGTGTCCTGCACCGAATAGTTCACCACCGTCATCAGCGGCACCACGGCGGAGAAGGCGACCAGCGCCAGCACCGGCAGGACCATGAACCAGGCCTTGTTGTTCCAGGTCTTGTTCATCTCAGGCCTCCGTCTTCACGCGCCAGGAATCGGCGTAGAGGTTGATGGCGTCCGGATCGAAGGTGACCCGGGGATCGGCGGGGATCTCGTCGTCTTCTTCGAGGATGGCCGTCAGGCTCTGGCCGGCGAATTGCGTCCGGATCACCTTGTGGCGGCCGATATCCTCGACCTTGGTGACGGTCACGGGCATGCCCTCGCGACCGAGACGGACGAATTCCGGACGGATGCCGAGCTCGATCTTGGCGGCGCCCGCCACCGAGGGGGCGGAGGACAGTTCGATCGCATGCTCGCCGACGCGCACGGACGCGCCGTCCAGCGTCGCCGGCAGCACATTCATGCCGGGCGAGCCGATGAAATAGCCGACGAAAGTGTGGCTGGGCTTTTCGAACAGTTCCGCCGGCGTGCCGATCTGCACGATCTGGCCGTCATACATGACGACGACCTTGTCGGCGAAGGTCAGCGCTTCGGTCTGGTCATGCGTCACATAGACCATGGTGTAGCCGAACTGGCGGTGCAGCAGCTTGAGCTGCGAGCGCAGCTGCCATTTCATATGCGGATCGATGACCGTCAGCGGCTCGTCGAACAGGATGGCGCTGACGTCTGCGCGCACGAGGCCGCGGCCGAGCGACACTTTCTGCTTGAGATCGGCGGTCAGGCCCTCGGCCTTGCGCCGCGCCATCGATTCGAGATCGATGACCTTCAGGATTTCCTGGACCTTGGCGGTGACCTGCGCTTCGGGAATGCCGCGATTGCGCAAGGGGAAAGCGAGATTGTCGAACACGGTCATCGTGTCATAGACGACCGGGAACTGGAACACTTGGGCAATGTTGCGCTCTTCCGTGCGCAGCCGCGTCACGTCGCGGTCGCCGAGCAGCAGCCGGCCATGCGAGGGCGTCAGCAGGCCCGAGATGATGTTGAGCAGCGTGGTCTTGCCGCAGCCCGAAGGCCCGAGCAGCGCATAAGCGCCGCCGTCTTCGAAAATGTGGTCCACTTCCTTCAGCGCGTAATCCGAAGGCTTCTCCGGATTGGCGGTGTAGGCGTGGCGAATGTGATCGAGCGTGATGCGCGCCATGGTCTTCTCCTCAGGCCGCCAGCGCAGCGTTGCGACCATCTTCGCGGAAGGCGAGCAGGTGGCGCGTGTCCAGATAGACCATCAGATCGGTGCCGGGGGCGATGTCATGTACGCCCTTGGTCAGCATGACCCAGGTTTCCGATCCGTGGGCGAGATGCACGAAGCTCTCCGATCCGGTGATTTCCGTCACCGCCACGCGTGCGGGCAGGGTGGCGGTTTCGATGCTGACGGGCTTCGGCGACAGGTGATGCGGCCGAAAGCCGATGGTGAGCTTGCCGTCGGGAATGGCGGCCATGTCGCGCGGCGTGGCTATTTCCGCGCCGCCATCGAGCGCCAACACGGCGCCGCGCTTGACGGCGGAGATCATGTTGAGCGGCGGATCGGAAAAGGTCTGCGCGGTGAGCAGATCTGTGGGACGGCGGAAGACATCGACCGTCGGGCCATATTGCGTGACGCGGCCTTCATGCAACGTCGCGGTCGCGCCGCCGAGCAGCAGGGCTTCGGTCGGTTCGGTGGTGGCGTAAACGAAGATCGCGCCGGTTTCGGCGAAGATGCGCGGCAATTCGGCGCGCAGTTCCTCGCGCAGCTTGTAGTCGAGATTGGCGAGCGGCTCGTCGAGCAGGACCAGGCCGGCATTCTTGACGATGGCGCGGGCGAGCGCGGTGCGCTGCTGCTGGCCGCCGGAGAGTTCGAGCGGCATACGCTTGAGATAAGGGGTGAGGCGCAACAGTTCTGCGGCCTTCATCACCTGACGCTCGATCTCGGCGCGATCGGCGCCCTTCACGCGGAGCGGCGAGGCGATATTGTCGTAGACGGTCATCGCCGGATAATTGATGAACTGCTGGTAGACCATGGCGACATTGCGGGCCTGAACGGGGACGCCCGTCACGTCCTTGCCGTCGAAGAAGACAGATCCCCTGGTGGGGCGGTCGAGACCCGCCATCAGCCGCATCAGCGTGGTCTTGCCCGACAGCGTCGGGCCGAGCAGCACGTTGAGCGAGCCTTTGTCCAGGCGCATGGACACATCGGTGATGTGACGCTCTGCGCCGACGTGTTTGCACACGCCCTTCAGTTCCAGCATTGTTCCTCCTCCCCAGCAGGACTGTCGCCGTCAGCGGCCGTCTCGGCCCATGTCGTCAATCCTACTGCGCAGCGGCGCGTGTGCTCCGCCGGTCTTGCATATAGGCCTCGAGCGCTGTCACGCTGTCGGCATCGAGTGTCAGACCGAGCTTGGTGCGGCGCCAAAGCACATCTTCGGCGTCGACGGCCCATTCCTGGTCCATGAGATAGTTGACTTCGGCTTCGGTCAGATCACCGCCGAAGACGCGGCCGAGATCGGCCAAGCTTCCGGCGGTTTTGGTGAAAACGAAAGCGCGCGTTCCGTAGAGACGCATGAGCCGTTCGGCGAGCGCGCCCGGCAGCCAGGGCTTTTCCGTCCGCAGCCGCGACACCAGTCCGCCAAAGCCGTTGCGGTCGAAATCGCCGCCCGGCAGCGTCGCGCCTTCGGTCCAGGGTTTGCCCTTGGCGCCGAGCACCGCCTCGATCTTTTCGAGCATGGATTCGGCGAGCTTGCGATAGGTGGTGATCTTGCCGCCGAAGACATTGAGCATCTGCGGCTCGCCATCTGCGCCGACCGCCTTCAGCACGTAATCGCGGGTGGCTTCCTGCGCCTTGGAGGCGCCGTCGTCGTCATAGAGCGGACGCACGCCGGAGTAAGACCAGACCATGTCGGCGCGGGTCACAGGCTCCTTGAAATATTCGGAGGCCCCGGCGCAGAGATAATCGATCTCGTCGTCGGTGATCTTCACATCGGCCGGATCGCCCTTGTAGTCGCGGTCCGTGGTGCCGATCAGGGTGAAGTCCTGTTCGTAAGGAATGGCGAAAAAGATGCGGCCGTCATTGTTCTGGAAGAAATAGGCGCGCGGATCGGCGAATTTCTTCTTCACCACGATATGGCTGCCTTGCACCAGGCGGACATTGTGGGTGTTGGAGCCGGCGGCGTTCTGCAGCAGCTTGTCGACCCAAGGGCCGGCGGCGTTGACGAAGAGCTTGGCCTTCACCGTGTCGCGCGCGCCGGTCAGCACGTCCTCGACCACGATGGCCCAGAGGCCGCCTTCGCGTCGGGCGGAGACCACCTTGGCGCGGGTGCGGATCGTCGCGCCGCGATCGGCGGCGTCGCGGGCGTTGAGCGCCACGAGACGCGCATCGTTGACCCAGCAATCCGAATATTCGAAGGCCTTGCGGAAGCGATCCTTGAGCGGCTTGCCGGCGGGGTCGCGGGTGAGATCGAGCACTCTGGTGGCCGGCAAAGCCTTGCGGCCGCCGATATGGTCGTAGAGGAACAGGCCGATGCGGATGAGCCAGCCGGGACGCATGTCCTTGTGCAGCGGCAGAACGAACCGCAGCGGCCAAATGATATGCGGCGCCATGCCCCACAGCACTTCGCGCTCCATCAGCGCTTCGCGCACCAGGCGGAATTCGTAATGTTCGAGATAGCGCAGGCCGCCATGGATGAGCTTGGTCGACCAGGAGGATGTGCCGGACGCCAGATCCTTCATTTCCGCCAGGTAAACGGAGTAGCCGCGACCCACCGCGTCGCGGGCGATGCCGCAGCCGTTGATGCCGCCGCCCGCAATGAAAACATCATGGATCACGTCTGCCGTCACGATTCTCTCCCCCTTTCGCATTGCAAAATATATCGCAATTGCGAAACTGAAAACATTCAAAACGAAAACAAAACGAATGTCAATCGAAAACAAACGAGGTAAAATTTTACCGAGCGCACCCTGGATATTTACTGACCGGATGCGCTGCGAATATCGGACTGCGCAGCGGTCTCGATGAGGTTCACCCCGTTCTCACGACAGATTTTCTGCACGCTCAGCGGATAGCAGCGATCCGTCACGAAAGTGTGCACCTGCGAAATATGCGCGATTCTGACCGGCGCGGTGCGTTCGAATTTCGTCGAATCCGCCACGAGGATGACGTGCCGGGCATTGGCGATGATCGCCTGAGCCACTTTCACTTCGCGAAAATCATAGTCCAAAAGCGCGCCGTCGTCATCGATCGCCGATGCGCCGATCACGGCGTAATCCACCTTGAACTGGCGGATGAAATCGACGGCGGCTTCGCCGACCACGCCGCCATCGGCGGCGCGCACCACGCCGCCGGCAATGACCACCTCGAATTGCGGATAAACGCGCAACCTGTTGGCGACATTGATGTTGTTGGTGATGATCATCAACCGGCCATGGTCGAGCAGCGCCTGCCCCACGGCCTCCGTCGTGGTGCCGATATTGACGAACAATGAGGCGTTGTCGGGGATCAGGCCGGCGGCGGCGCGGCCGATCGCTTCCTTTTCGCCGGCGGCGATCTGGCGGCGTTGCTCGTATTGCATGTTCTCCGTGCCCGAGGGGAACACCGCGCCGCCGTGAATGCGGTTGAGCAGCTTCTTTTCGCAGAGGTCGTTGAGATCCTTTCGGATCGTCTGCGGCGTCATGTCGAAACGTGACGCGAGATCTTCCACCAGCACCTTGCCGTGGGTCTTGGCGATGTCGAGGATCTGTTGATGGCGGGGTGAGAGGAACATGCGCGCGCGTCCGTCGTGTCGTTTTCGCTCCGAAGATAGAACGAAAAAAACGAAAGTAAAGCCTGACCGATATTCCCGCGCGCGTCGCGCGCCGGCAAGGTCCGGGAAACGGTGGGCGTGTAGCTGGTCTTCAAACGGAAGAGGGAAGGCAGGCGCGATGAAGAGAATTTTGGTCACCGGCGGGGCAGGCTTCTTGGGCTCGCATCTGTGCGAGCGGCTGCTCGAACGGGGCAACTTCGTCACCTGCCTAGACAATTACTTCACCGGTGCGGTCGACAACATCGCCCATCTGCGCGGCCACAACAATTTCGCGACCATCGAACAGTCGGTCATCGATCCGGTCGATGTTCGTTTCGAAGAGATCTTCAACCTCGCCTGCCCGGCGTCGCCCGTCCATTATCAATCCGACCCGATCTACACGTTCAAGACCAGCATCATCGGCACGATGAACCTGCTGGAGCTGGCGTCGAAAACGGGCGCCAAGGTGCTGCAGGCCTCCACCTCGGAAATCTATGGCGATCCTCTGATCCATCCGCAGACCGAAGCCTATTGGGGCAACGTCAATACGATGGGCATCCGCTCCTGCTATGACGAGGGCAAGCGCGGCGCGGAAACGCTGATGCATGACTATCACCGCACCCGCGGCGTCAATATCCGCGTCATGCGCATCTTCAACACCTATGGACCGGGCATGAACAAGGCCGATGGCCGCGTCGTGTCGAACTTCATCGTGCAGGCGCTCAGGGGCGACGACATCACCATGTTCGGCGACGGCCTGCAGACGCGCTCCTTCTGCTATCGCGACGACCTGGTCGAGGGCATGATGAGGCTCATGGATGCGCCTGACGAAGTGTCCTATCCTGTCAATATCGGCAATCCCGGCGAATTCACCATGCGCGAACTCGCCGAACTCGTGCTCGAACTGACCGGCTCGAAATCGAAAATCGTCTATCTGCCGTTGCCGCAGGACGATCCGATGCAGCGTTGCCCGGATATCTCCCGCGCCAAGGAGGTGCTCGGCTGGGAGCCGAAGATCAAGCTGCGCGATGGTCTGCTGCGGACCATCGACTATTTCAAGACGGTGATCTGATCCGCATCGAGACCTGATCAGGACTTGTCGATCGGCTTTGAGCGGATGCGCATGACGGTTTCCCGTTCCGCCCGCTTGCAGGCGACCGGCGGCAGGCCGCGCGCGATCTGGCCCAGATCTTCCAGCACATAATTGCCGATGTTTTCCAGCGCCGAGGTCAGCGCGCCGGCGCGATGGGCGGAAAACAGCATGTTCGAAACCTTGCGGATCGGATCGTCTTGGGCGACCGGCTCTTCCGGAAACACGTCGGTGGCGACCAGAATGCGGCCTGACGACGCCGCTTCGGCGAGCGCCTCGAAATCGGCGACGGCGGCGCGGCTGAGCAGCAACAGTTTCGCGCCGTGCTGCATCAGCCCGAGCTTTTCGGCGTTGAGCAGATGGGCGTTTTCCGTGGTGATGGTCGCGACCACGAAAACGAAGCGGCTTTTCGCCAGCACTTCATCCAATGAAGCCGGGATCACGCCGAGACGCGCCAGCACGCCCTCGGGCAGCCAGGGATCGAAGCGCGGACGGTGGGGTTGAAGCCTGCCAAAAACTTGTGCGTCGCGCGGCCGAGATCGCCGAAACCGACGAAGCCGACATCGGAGCCCGCCAGCAGTTCAGCCATGTGATTGCCGTCCAGCCCGTAGAGCTCCTCGCCTTTAAGGAAATCGCCATGCGACGAATGAATGCCGCGGGCGAGCGACAGCGCCATGCCGACCGCCATTTCCGCGACCGGCGCGGCGAAGACCGAGCTCGGCGCGATCACATGCACGCCGCGCTGGAAACAGGCTTCGTAATCGATGTTGGGCAGGAAATTCGTCTCGACATTGACGATGGCGCGCAGCTTGGACGCGAGGTCCAGCCGGTCGCGCTCCATCGGCTGCTGGCTGATGAGCACTTCGGTGTCGGGCAGATGGCGGCGGTAGAAATCGTCGCGATCCTCGCCGTTCCAGGCGATCACGTCATAGGTCGAAAAGAACTTCTCCTTTGCCGACGCGCTGAACATATCCTCGGTGGCGCGAGGGGAGGGGTCGTAGAGTATGCGCATGTCGTGTCTCCTCTTTGTGTCTTTCCTAGCCCTGGCAAGACGGTTTGGAAAGGCGGCGAAGTTTGCGAAACGACCTCTGCTGCGCTATTCGAGGTCAGACAAGGGAGGATGCCATGCGACTGTCCATCACATTCGAAACACTCGTGGAAACCGTCGAGGCGCGGGGCGCGGAGACGAGATCGATCACCGCCATCGCCGGTCCGCCGGGCGCAGGCAAATCGACGCTCGCCGAGCAGCTCGTCGAGGCGCTGAACGCGCGCGAACCGGGATCGGCGGCTGTCTTTCCGATGGACGGCTACCACTATGACGATCTTGTGCTCGTGCCGCGCGGGCTCCGCCCTCGCAAGGGCGCGCCCGAAACCTTCGACGTCGCCGGCTTCTCGCATATGCTCGGCCGCCTGCGCGCCAATCTGGACGACGAGGTCGCGGTGCCGGTGTTCGACCGGTCGATCGAGATCGCCCGCGCCGGTGGGCGCATGATCCCGAAAAATGTCCGGCATCTGGTGGTGGAGGGAAACTATATCCTGCTGGGAGACGGCGCCTGGGCCGATCTCCACCAGCATTATGATACGACCGTGCTGATCGACGTCCCCGAGGAGGAGCTGCGTCGACGGCTGATCGAGCGCTGGAAGGATCTGAGCGGCGAGGACCTCGCCTTCAAGCTGGACGGGAACGACCTGCCCAACGGGCGGCTGGTGACGACGCGGAGCGTCGAGCCGGAATTCGTCTATCTGCAGGGATAGTCTGACATGATCGAGGGCGCGAACCCTGCGGTTCGCGCCCTCGAAAACGTTCCGGATCTATCGACAGATCAAGCGGCGCGCAGATTGCCGGCGGCGGACTTGCCGGTGCGGCGGTCAGCGAGCACTTCGTAGGAGATTTTCTGGCCTTCGTTGAGCGTGGTCATGCCGGCGCGTTCAACGGCGCTGATATGAACGAAAACATCCGCGCCGCCATTGTCCGGCTGAATGAATCCGTAACCCTTCTGGGAGTTGAACCACTTTACGGTACCAGTGTTCATAACAGTTCCTTTCGAGAACCTTGGTAGAATAGAGTGCTCTCTGCCGAGAGCAGGTGGTGGCATCGATAGATCGTTCGGGGATAAGTCGTAGGCCGCGCCCGTCCCAGGACGGGGAGCCGAGCCAATCGGCCTCAAGAAAATCGATGGCGGCATTGGTGACAGAAAAAAACGGTCCGCACAAGAGTCCCGAACACTGCTTTTTTCATCCATCATCGCGAATAGGTTGCGCCTCCGCCGGCCGCGTTCCGGGGAACGCGACACGACTTTATGAGCGGTCAATGACGAAGTAATTCACACCGGCGCGTCGGCGCGGAGCAGGCCTTCCGATTTCAATTGATCCCACAAAGCGGATGGAATGTTCTTGCCGAGAATGTCGCGATTGAGCGGACTTCCGCCACGCTCTGGCCGCCCGGAATGACGGAAACAACCTGCGGATGCCTGAGCGGGAAATTCAGCGCCGCTTCGATCAGCCGCACGCCATGCGCCTGGCAGACGGCGTCGATTCTGCGGACACGCTCGACCACCTCGGCCGGCGCGTCGGAGTAGTTGTACTGGGCCGCTTCGGATGGGCCGCGGGCGAGGATGCCGGAATTGTAGGGTCCACCGAGCACGATGCCGATATTGCGCTGTTCGCAGAGCGGCAGGAAGCTCGTAAGCGCCTCCTGTTCGAGCAATGTGTAGCGGCCCGCGAGCAGAAACAGGTCGAAATCTCCGCGCTCGGCCAGCGTCTGGCACACCTGCCATTCATTGACGCCGCCGCCAAAAGCGCCGATCACGCCCTGGTCCCTCAGCGACAGCAGCGCGTAATAGCCGCCGCGCATGAATTCCTCGATGCGGGCGTCCGACGCCTCCTTGGAGCCATGGGTGAAGATGTCGACGTCGTGGACGAAGATGATGTCGAAGCGATCGAGACCGGTGCGCTCGAAGGAGGCTTCGAAGGAGCGCATCACGCCGTCATAGGAATAGTCGTAGACCTCGCGGCGGTTGGGCGTGTCGAAAAACTTGCCGATGCCGGTGCGTTGTTCCGGAGGGCAGACCGACATGAGACGACCGACCTTGGTCGAGATTAGATAGTCCTCACGCTTCTTCGCCTTGAGAAAATCGCCGACGCGGCGTTCGGACAGTCCGAGGCCGTAGAGCGGTGCGGTGTCGAAATAGCGGCAGCCGGTTTCCCAGGCGGCGTCGAGAACCGCATGCGCGTCTTCGTCCGAAATCGCCTTGTAGAGATTGCCGAGCGGGGCCGTGCCGAAACCGAGCTCGGTGAAATCGAAACCGCCATTGCCGCGACGGTCCCAGTGCCGGATTTTCATCGCCATCCTCCTGAATAAGTCTCCTCGTACGGGGAGTGTATCGAGGCGGCGGATGCGAAAGCAATTGTTTTTATTCATTTTCAAAGGTGCGCCCGTGACAAGCCGCGGATGAAATGGCAAGTTCCCGGTCACGGTTTGGAGGAGATCGTATCGTGAGTGAAAAACTGAAACGCCTGTTCGGCGACATCAAGCCCGTCATCGCCATGGTCCATTTCGGCGCGCTGCCCGGCTCGCCGCTCTATGATCGCGAAGGCGGCCTGGAGGCGCTGCTGGACGGCGTCCGCAAGGATCTGGCCGCGCTGCAGGACGCCGGCTTCGACGCCGTGATGTTCGGCAACGAAAACGACCGGCCCTATGAATTCAAGGTGGATACCGCGTCGATCGCCACCATGGCCTATGTGATCGGCCAGATGCGCCAGGAGATCCGCATTCCCTTCGGCGTCAACGTGCTCTGGGATCCCGAAGCGTCGATCGCGCTGGCCGCCGCCACAGGCGCGGGTTTCGTTCGAGAAATCTTCACCGGAACCTATGCCTCCGACATGGGCCCCTGGACCCCCGATGCGGGCAAAGCGATGCGCTATCGCGACCGGCTCCATCGCCAGGATCTGGCGTTGCTGTATAACATCTCGGCGGAATTCGCCTATTCGCTCGACCGTCGCAGCGTCGCCGATCGCGCTCGCAGCGCGGTGTTTTCGTCCATTCCCGATGCGGTGCTGGTGTCCGGCAACATCACCGGCGAGGCGGCCGAAATGACCGATCTCGAAGCCGTGAAGCGCGTGCTGCCCGACACCTATGTCTTCGCCAATACCGGCGTGAAGCACGCCACGGTGCGCGATACGTTGAAGGTGGCCGATGGCGTCATCGTCGGCTCGTCGCTCAAATATGACGGCCACACCTGGAACGCCGTCGATCCCGAGCGGGCGGCGGAATTCATGCGCCAGGTCCGCATGGATCGCTGAGGAGGCGGATATGCGCGACAGGCTGAGAGCCGAACTCGAAACGCTGATGCGCATTCCCGGCCTGTCCGGCTATGAAGGGCGCGTCCGCCGTTACCTCAAGGCGCAGTTGCAGGAGATCGGGCTTGAAACCCGCACCGACCGGCTGGGCAATCTGATCGCCACGATAGATGGCGCCGAGGGCGCGCCCTCGGTGATGCTGTTCACCCATATGGACCAGCTCGGCTTCGTGGTCCGCAAGATCGAGAAAAACGGCTATATCCGTGTCGAACGGCTGGGCGGGGTGCCGGAGCGCGCGCTCGCCTCGCAGGCGGTGCTGTTCTCGCTCGGCGACGGCCGGGATATTTCCGGCGTGATCGCCAACAAGGCCCATCACGCCACCCAGCCGGACGAGAAATACAAGGTGCTGCCCTATCCGGAGCTCTATATCGACGCCGGCTTCAAAAGCGCCGAGGAGGCTCTGGCTGCGGGCATCGATGTGGGCGCGCCCATCGTCTACCAGCCCGAGGTCATCGACCTCCGCAACGGCCGCATCGCCGGCACGTCGGTCGATGACCGGGCCGGCTGCGCGGTTGTGCTGGAGGCGGCCCGCGCGCTCGCCTCGGCCGAGGACAGGCCGACGGTGCATATCGTCTTCTCCGTGCTTGAGGAGTTCAATCTACGCGGCGCGCTGACAGCGGCGCAGATGCTCGAGCCCGATATCGCCATCCAGATCGACATCATCCTCGCCGCCGACACGCCCGACATGGGCGCGCGCGGCGATGTGACGCTCGGCGGCGGGCCGGGCATGGGGCTCTATTCCTTCCACGGACGCGGAACGCTCAACGGCACGATCCCGCATCCGGCGCTTGTCCGACTGTTCGAGGAGACGGCGGAGGGCGAGAAGATCCGCCTGCAGAAGAGCGCCCATATCGGCTGCCTGACGGATTCCTCCTATGTGCAGCTGGTCGGCCAGGGCGTGGCGTCGATCGATATGGGCTTTCCCATGCGCTATTCGCATTCCTCGCTGGAAATGTGCGATCTCGCCGATCTCGAAGAGCTGACGCGCCTGCTCGTCGCGGCCATTGTCAGGGTCAAGCCGGGCTTCAGCCTCGACCGGGACGATTTCGAACAATAGAGGGGACGATGGCCTATTATCTCGGCGTCGATATCGGGACTTTCGAATCCAAGGGCGTGCTGGTCGATGGCGCCGCCGGCGAGATCGTCGCGCAGGCTGCGCGCCCGCACAAGATGCTGGTGCCGCAGCCGGGCTGGGCCGAACACGATCCCGATAAGGATTGGTGGGGCGACTTCTGCTTTCTCTCCAAGGCGCTGATCGCCAAAAGCGGGATCGATCCGCACGATATCCGCGCAGTCGGCGCCTCAGCCATCGGCCCCTGCATGCTGCCGGTGGATCGCGACGGCAATGCGCTGATGAACGGCGTCCTCTATGGCGTCGACACCCGCGCCGCCCGCGAGATCGAAAGTTTGACCGCCAGTCTCGGCGAGGCGCGCATTCTCGACGAATGCGGCAATGCGCTGACGTCGCAATCGGTCGGGCCGAAGATTCTGTGGCTCAAGAACAACCGGCCCGATCTCTATGACAAGGCCGACAAGTTCGTGACGTCGACGACTTATATCGTCCAGAAGCTGACGGGTCGGTCGGTGATGGATCATTACACCGCCGCCAACTTCTCGCCTCTCTACCGGATCGACGAGCAGGGCTGGTCGGATGCGCTCAATGCCGGCATCGCGCCGCTGGACAAGCTGCCCGAGATCCTCTGGACCACCGATATAGCCGGCGAAGTCACGGCCGCCGCCGCGCACGCCACCGGGCTGGCCGCGGGCACGCCCGTGATTTGCGGGACGATCGATGCGGCGGCGGAAGCCTTCTCCGTCGGCGTGAGCGAAGCCGGCGACATGATGGTGATGTATGGCTCGACCATCTTCATCATCGAACTGACCGAGACGCGCGTGCGCGACGCCCGTCTCTGGTATGCGCCCTGGCTGTTTCCGGGCGAGCACGCCTCGATGTCGGGGCTCGCGACGTCGGGCACGCTCACGCATTGGTTCCGCGACCAGTTCGGGCGGGATCTCGATCCGGCCCAGGCTTTCTCCGAACTCGCCCGCGAGGCGGAAACGTCCGAGCCGGGCGCGAAGGGATTGGTCTTCCTGCCCTATTTTTCCGGCGAGCGGACGCCGCTGCATGATCCCGACGCCAAGGGCGTGCTGTTCGGGCTCAATCTCACCCATGGCCGCGGCGACATCTATCGGGCGCTGATCGAGGGCATCGCGCATGCCACCAATCATATTTTCGAGACCTATGCGGAAGTCGGCGCAGCGCCAAGACGATTGATGGCGGTAGGCGGCGGCGTCAAGAACAAGATCTGGCTGGAAGCGACCTCCGATGTTTCGGGCCTTCCGCAGAGATTGGCGCGACGCATGGTCGGCGCCTCCTATGGCGACGCTTTTCTCGCCGCGCTTGGCGTCGGCGATGTCAGGCGCGAGGATATCCTGGCGTGGAACCCGGTCGAGGCTGAAGTCGCGGCCCGTCCGCACGCGGCCCATGCCCGCAATCACCGGATATTCCGCAGTCTCTATCTGCAGACCAAGGATCTGATGCGCGACTTGTCCGCTCGGTGACGCGGCTCGGTTCAGGCTTCGGCGTGTAGCCAGACTCGGTTGCGGCCGTTCTGCTTGGCCTTGTAAAGCGCCGCGTCGGCTGCGCTCATGACGTCGGAGATGCCGTTTGCGGTTCTGGCGATGGCGACGCCGGCGCTGATGGTGGTGACGACGCCGTCGTGGCTTTCGATCCGCTTGCGTATCAGTTCCGCAAGGGCGAGCGCGGCGTCATGGCCCGATCCGGGCAGGAAGACGCCGAATTCCTCGCCGCCCAGACGTCCGTAGATCGCATGCGACGGCAGGCCGCCGGAAATCGCCGCGGCCACCTTCCGCAAAACCTCGTCTCCGGCGGCATGGCCCATCGTGTCGTTCACGCGTTTGAAATGGTCGATGTCGAGCAGGATGAAGGCGTCGCCGGTGTTCGGCTGCTGCGGCAGGCCGTTGAAGAAGTGCCGCCGGTTGGGAAGGCCGGTCAGTTCATCCGTGGCGATCAGCCGGTGCAGATCCGCCTCTGTCCGCTCCTTCACCATGATGATGATGAACAGGCAGATGATGAAGAACAGCACGATCAACAGGAAGAAGACGACATCGAGCACGGCGGGCGACAGAACCAACCCGTTGATGCCGAGCACGATCGCCAGGCAGAGAAGCGCGCCGAAACCGAGCGCCAGCGAAAGAGGGATCTTCGCGCTCAACCGCTCCCGCCGCAGATCATGAAACACCATGCCGGCGCAGGCCAGGAGATAGCAGGTCGCGCAGAGATTGAAGACGGAGGCCCTGATGGCGTTGTCCTGAACATGCCCACTGGCCCAGATGCCGATGGACAGCAGCACCGGAGGGACGAAGGCGAGACTGAGAGGGTTGGCGCCGGCGCCGGTGGTCAGCGTCTTCAGGCCGATCCACATGAGAGCGTAACCGAGCAGGCCGAATGCGAAGCTGGCTAAGGTCCATCCTGCGCCCACGACGTCGTGGGCCTCCACCAGGCCGGCGAGCGTGGTCGCGGCGGCCTGGAGCAAGAAAGATGTGGCGAGCACGCCGAGCCCCTGGACATGGTCGCCATGTCCGCGGACGTATAAAAAGCACAACGCCCCGACCAAGAGAGACGATTTGAACAGCAAGAGAATGGTGGCGAGATCCACGACGCTGGCTTCCGGCGGTTATTTAACCACGGAATAATATACGAAGCCAGTTACAGTTTCCTGAACCGGTTCAATTTCGACGGCAAAAAGAGGAACGCGACAGCAAATCCATCGCGTTCCGCCGGGGTCAGGCGACGACGGAGACGAACTCGTCCTTGGGGCGACGCACCTTCTTGAGGTTGGCCAGCCAATCGCCTTCCGCTTCGCGATAGCCGAGCGGCAGAATGGTCACAGAGCGCAGGCCGCGCGCGCGCAGGCCGAGGATCTCGTCGAGGGCTGCGGGATCGAAGCCTTCCATCGGGGTCGCATCGACCTTTTCTTCCGCCGCCTGGGCGATGGCGAGGCCGAAGCCGATATAAGCCTGGCGGGCCGCGTGCTCGAAGTTCACCTGCTCATCGCGCTGGGGATAGCTGTCGAGCAGCATCTGGCGGTAGTTTTCCCAACCCTCGTTGGAGAAGCCGCGTTCCTCGTTGACGAGGTCGAACATTTTGTTGATGCGATCGGTCGTGTAATTGTCCCAGGCGGCGAAGACGAGCAGATGCGAGCCGTCCGTGACCTGCGCCTGGTTCCAGGCGATCGCCTTGATCTTCTCGCGTATGTCCTTGTTGGTGATGACGATGACTTCGAAGGGTTGCAGCCCGCTCGATGTCGGAGCAAGCCGGGCCGCCTCGACAATGCGGTCGACCTTGTCTTCGGCGACGGTCTTGGAGGGGTCCATTTTCTTGGTGGCGTAGCGCCAGGAGAGGGTGTCGAGAAGCATGAGTGCCTTCCTAAATGATCATTGCATCGATCAGGTAGGAGCCGTGGCGCCAGAAAACAATTAGCATGCTGATAAATATTCTACGTCGGAAGGAGACGTCTTCCAGGCTCCGTCTAGATCACGCCCTTCTTGACGATAAAACAACCGTAAGGCCCAGGATCGGATGTTCGAAACACCACGAAACTCTGCCGCGCCGCCTCATAGAAGGCGAAGCGCTCGAGCGCCGCCATCCCCACGGATCGGCCTTCGGCCGCATCGACCGCCGCCTGCACGGCGTCGAAGATCGGCAGGACCTCGCCGGGATTGCCGACGACTTGCATGCGCTTGACCGGCTGCTCGACGAAAGTGTCGACCGGAAACAGTTCGAGAATGGCGGCGAGCGCGGTGGGTATGTCCGCGCCCGCGAGATCGATGATCTCGCCGTAGACGGTGTCCCGCGCGATGGTGGCCGCCGGGTGATTGACGTCGCAGATCAGGAACTCGTCGCCATGGCCCATCAACATCAGCGCGTTCAGGGCTTCGGCGCTCAGCAGACGCGGGATTCTTTTCAGCATCACTTCACCGACCCGGCCGTCATGCCCTTGATGATGTAGCGTTCGAGGAAAATGCCGATGACGACCAGCGGCGCGATGGCCGCCGTCGACAGCGCCGCCATGGACCACCAGTTGATGCCCTGCGATCCGGTCTGGCTCGCCACCATCACCGGGACAGTCGTCGCATGGGTGGAGGTGAGCAGGGCGGCGAAGAAATATTCATTCCAGCACAGCACCAGCGCCAGGATGAAGGCGGCGACCATGCCGGGCGCGGCCAGAGGAAAGACGATGCGGAAGAAGGCGCCCCAGATCGACAGGCCGTCCACCAGCGCCGCTTCCTCGAGCTCGACGGGAATGCCGGCGAACTGGTCGCGCATGATCCAGATGACGATCGGCAGCACCATCAGCGTGTAGAGCATCACCAGGCCGATGGTGGTGTCGAGCAGCGCCAACTCCTTGTAGAGCGCCAGGAACGGCAGCGCCAGCACAACCGGCGGCAGGATAAGCTGTGACAGGAAGAAGAAGGAGAGGTCTTTGTTGCGCATCCATCCGATCTTGTAGGCGAAGCGGGTCAGACCATAGGCCGCGAGCGAGCCGATCAGCACCGCGAGCAGCGAGGCGCTGACCGAGGTGATGACGCTGTTGAAGAAGCGCTTCAGGAATTCATCGCGCACCGTGGAGGGGCGGACGATGCTTTCAGGGGACAGGCCGAGCGATTGCCAGCCTTTCCAATTGGGCGCGAAGTCGACCCAGGGGGTGATCGCGCCCTTCTGCACATCCTTGGCGACCTTGAACGACGTCGTCAGCGTCCAGTAGATCGGAAACAGGCAGATGATGGTCCAGAGCGTCAGCGCTCCATAGATGAAGAAGCGGCCGAAATAGAATTTGGCGGTTCCGTCTTTTTCCATGGGCGCGTCGGCGGCGCTGATGGCTTGGCTCAGTGTCGTCATGACGTCCTCCTCAATTCTGGTCGCTGGTGTTCCACCGGCTGGCGAGTTTCAGCAAGCCGGTGACGAAGAGGATGATCAGCACGAGATAGACGAAGGCCAGCATGGTGCCGTAACCGACATTCGATCGCTCTCGATATTCGCGGAAGATGAAGCTGGTCACGGTGTCGGTCGCCCCGCCCGGCCGCCGGCGGTCATGTTGATGACGATGTCGGCGAGCTTCAGCTTGAAGATCACCCGGAGGATGACGGCGGTGATCGACACCGGCAG
This sequence comes from Rhizobium sp. G21, assembly GCF_014158035.1. Lineage (GTDB taxonomy): Bacteria > Pseudomonadota > Alphaproteobacteria > Rhizobiales > Rhizobiaceae > Rhizobium_E. The sequence goes on from NZ_JACFXW010000001.1 coordinate 3,233,557, forward strand.
CATCAGCGGGAAGGTGATGCGCCAGAAGGCCTGCCAGGGCGTCGCGCCATCGACGCGGGCGGCTTCCTGCACCTCTTTCGGCATGGCCTGAAGACCGGCCAACAGCATGATCAGCATGAAGGGAATATAGGTCCAGGCGTCCATGATCATGATCGACACGCGGGCGATGCCCGGTGTCGAGAAGAAGGCGGGCTGGTCCCAGCCGAGATGGCGCGCCAATGTGGCGAGGGGTCCGAAGCGATATTCGCCGAGCGACTTGCCCACCATCCACGACACCGCCACCGGCGACAGCATGAAGGGCAGCAGGAAGGCGACGCGGAAGAATTTGCGCGCCCGGATTTCTGCGTTCAGGAGCAAAGCGAGCCCGAAGGCGATGGCGTATTCCACCAGGATCGCCAACACGTAGTAAACCATATTGAGGATGGCGTTCCAGAAATACGGATCGCTCGACATCCGCACCAGATTGTCGACGCCGTTGAAATGCTGGCCTTCGAAAGAGGAAAGATTCCAATCGGTGAAGGCGATGTACAGACCGAAGATGGTCGGAAAGATCACCATAAACACGGTGAACAGAAAGGCAGGGAGGATGAACAGCATCTTCTTGCCGTATTCGCCCCGGACCATCACCAGCGAATAGGCCAGCGCCACGCACCACAGCATGACGGCGTAGAGCACCGGACGCCAGTTGTCGAAGCCGACCGCAAGCAGGCCTGCGACGTGAAAGCTCTGCACTACAGCGGTGGCGACGAGCAAGGCCGTCGCGGCCCAGAACGCCAGGCGCCCCAGCCGTTTGCGGCTTTCGGGAATTTCGTCGTCGGTGTTGACCGTGAATAGCCGGTCATTGACCAGATCAGCGCTGCTCGACATGCGGCTCCGCCCATTCCTCTAGATGTCCAAGTAAACAGAAAGGCCGGCGGCGTAACGCCGCCGCCGGCCCTGATGCGAGACTTGCGCGATTACAGGCCGAGCGAGGCCTTGTAGAGCGCGATCTGCTTGTCGCGACCGATCTGGTCGGTGAGTTTTTCCCAGGCGGCGGCGATCTTGTCGGCGCCTTCCTGCGCGGTCATCTGGCCGGCGAAGATCTTGGCCAGTTCGTCTTCGGCGACCGAATAGTACTGGAAGATGCCGGGGATGCGCGGTTCGATCGCCGCGTTCGGATGGTTGTAGCTGTCCTTTTCCGAACCGAGATAGGACGAGATGAAGGCCTCGTCATAACCGGCGGCAACCCATTCCTCGATGTTGAAATGCGAGTTGCGGTAGGGCTGCATGCCCGACGGATAGGCGGCCGTCCACAGCGAGATGTCCTTGCCGCCGAGATGGGCTGCGGCGGACCAGGCGGCCTTCTGCTTGACCGGATCGGCGTCGACGCGGGCCATGACATAGATGCCCCAGCCGATATAGGCCATGTTCGGCGCGTAGTTCGGGCCCGAAGCGAGCTTGTCCCACTGGCCGGTCTTGGCGTTGTAGACGTCGTCCGAACCCGGAAGGATCGAGAAGCCGACGGTGTCGCCGATGACCGAGGAATCGGACGTCTTGGCCGAGGAGCCGACGTCGCCCCACCAGGCCAGCATCGAGCCGGTGCCGGCGAGGAACTGTTGGAAGGCGGTCGTGCCCGGGTCGGCGTTGAGCTGGTCGGCGGGCTCGGACGGCAGCGCGTCGATGACGTCCTGAATGGTGCGCACCCAGGCCGGATTGTTGACGCGCGGCTTCATCGTGTCCGGATCGAACAGCCAGGCCTTGTCGTCGGGATGCTTGGCGTAAGCCGTCGCGCGCGAGGCGAGGAAGTAGAAGCCGAAGCCGCCCCAGCCCTTGGGCGCATCGAGATAACCATAGAGATCCTGGCCGTCGAGCTGCTTGCCCTTGAGGAACTTTGTGGCTTCCTGAACCTGCTGCCAGGTCTTCGGCACGCCCCATTCGCCCTGATGTCCTTCGTCCTTCCAGGCCTTGGCGAGGTCGGCGTTCGAGAACACGTCGGTGCGATAGTTGAAGTTGTGGCAGTCGCCGTCGACGGAGATGCGATAGGTCTTGCCGTCCCAGGTGCCGACCGGCGCCTTGAGATAGCCGACATAGTCGTCCATGTCGATCTGGGCTTTGACCCAATCCGGCATGACCGAGGCTAGGCCCTTGCCGCAAACGTCGCCTTCGAAGGGCGCGCCCATTTCGAGAATGTCGAAATCGACCGTGCCGGTGGCGATGGACTGCTGCAGGCGGGCGTTATAATCGGCTTGGGCGAGATCGATCCAATTGATCTTGGCGCCGGTATATTGCTCCCAGGCGTAAAGCAGGCCGCGGAAGAGCACGTTGTGGAGGTTCTGGTTGTTGAGGCCCATGAAGGACAGCTCGACGCCCTTGAACTCGCCTTCCTTGACCGACGCCTTGGTGGCGCCGAGGCACATTTCGCCGACCTTCTGCCAGTCTGCGTCCGTGGGCGATCCCGCGCCGACGCCTGGAATCTTCAGGATTTCCGCGCGCAGATTGTCCTGCGCCATCGCCGGGCCGGCAAGGCCGGACAGGGACGTGCCTGCGAGGCCCATCGCGCCGAGGCTCGCCGCGCCCTTGAGCAGGCTGCGCCGGTTCATGGCCTGTTTGGCCAGCAATTCGTAGAGTTCAATTTTCACGCCATATCCTCCCATATTGGCTTACGAACCAGTCTGGCGCACTCCTCCGCCTCGCTGTTTCGTCAAAGAAGTCTTGCATGTCGACCACGTCGGACGCAAATTGTATTTTACCGACATTGATAAGGACAAACCCTCCCGCGGTCACGCAGACAGCGGGTAAACCGCGCCGGATTTCGCGATTTTCAAAATAAATCCGTCCCGCGTCGGCCGTCAATCATCAATTTCAATGGCTTATATTGCATTGCGGTAATCCTGCTGCGTCGCAATACATGCGCAACCGGAAAAATCTGGACAGTCCATTCGGCGTCCGCTACACGGAAATTAAGGGAGCGGCGGCCTGTGGGGGCTGCGCGACGCTCTTGGGGAGGTATTGTAAGTTTTGAACAACGGTAGCCGCGCTCGGCGTCGGGTTCGAAACGATATCCGCATTCGGGAGGTGGAATGTCTCAGGTTCTGGTCCAGGACGTCAGGAAGGCCTATGGGTCCCTCGAAGTCATTCACGGCGTCGACATCGATATTGCGGATGGAGAATTCGTTGTTCTCGTCGGACCGTCCGGCTGCGGCAAGTCCACGCTGCTGCGCATGGTCGCCGGTCTCGAAAGCATCACCGGAGGCAAGATCATGATCGGCGACCGGGTGGTCAACAATGTGCCGCCGTCCGATCGCGACATCGCCATGGTGTTCCAGTCCTATGCGCTTTATCCGCATATGAAGGTCAAGGACAACATGGCCTTTTCGCTCAAGCTCAAGAAGACGGACCCGGCCATCGTCGCCGAGCGCGTCGCTTCGGCGGCCAATATCCTCGGCCTCACGCCCTATCTCGATCGTTATCCGCGGCAATTGTCGGGCGGTCAGCGCCAGCGCGTGGCGATGGGTCGCGCGATCGTGCGCAATCCGCAGGTCTTCCTGTTCGACGAGCCCTTGTCCAACCTCGACGCCAAGCTGCGCGTTCAGATGCGCACCGAGATCAAGGAATTGCATCAGCGGCTCAAGACCACCACGGTCTATGTGACCCATGACCAGGTCGAGGCCATGACCATGGCTGACCGGATCGTGGTGTTGCAGGATGGCCGCGTCGAGCAGATCGGCGCGCCGCTGGAACTCTACGACAATCCGGCCAATCTGTTCGTGGCGACGTTCATCGGTTCGCCGTCGATGAACCTGATCAAGGGTCGCGTGAAGATCGTCGGCGGCGAAGCCTTCGTCGAGGCCGGCGACGTGTTGTTGCCGGTGGGGACGAAGCACGCCGTGACCGAAGGACAGGAGGTCACCTACGGCATCCGTCCCGAACATCTCGAAATCGCCGATGACGGTTTCGAGGGCAAGGTCGGGGTGGTCGAGCCGACCGGCTCGGAAACCATGGTGTTCGTGCATGCCGGCGGCCGAGACATCCTCGCTCTGTTTCGCGAGCGGCATATGTTTTCGCCGGGACAAACCATCCGCCTCAGACCGAGACGTGAAGTCGCGCATGTCTTCGACGGCGCGACCGGCAAGCGGATCTGAGCGCATGGCGGCGTTCCGCCGCCGTCCGCGTCCAACTCATAAAGACAATTCTGGGAGGCCAATATGCTCAAAGGTCTATCTCCGCTTCTCAATGCGGATGTTCTCTATGTTCTGAAGTCGATGGGGCATGGCGATTACATCGTCCTGTCCGACCTCAATTTTCCTTCGGAGTCGGTGGCGCAGCAGACCGTCTATGGCAGCCTTCTCCGGATGGAGAACACGACGTCGGCCCAGGCCGCCGAAGCGATCCTGTCGCTGATGCCGCTCGACACGTTCATCGACAACGCCGCTCAGCGCATGGAAGTCGTCGGCAATCCCGACGAGATCCCCGGCGTGCAGCAGGAAGTCCAGTCGGCCATCGACAAGGCCGAAGGCAAGCACTGGCCGCTGGTGGGCGTGGAGCGCTACGCTTTCTACGATCTCGCCAAGAAGGCCTACGCCGTGGTGCAGACCGGCGAGCGCCGCTTCTATGGCTGCTTCATCCTCACCAAGGGCGTCATCCCGCCGGATGCCGAGTGAGGCCTCCATGTTGCATGATATCGTGATCCTCGGCGTCTTCGTCGCCGACACCGCCTATCGCGCCGTCCGCCAGCCGAAGCTCGGCGAAACCATTCTCGGCAAGAGCTTTTCGCTCGGGCCGGGCGGCAAGGGCTCCAACCAGGCCGTGGCCGCCGCGCGCGCCGGCGGCGACGTCGCCTTTCTCACCAAGCTCGGCGACGACGCTTTCGCCGACATGGCGATGAGCACCTGGGAAAAGGCCGGCGTCAACCCCGTCGTCACCCGTGACCCCGCGAGCTATACCGGCGCGGCCTATATCTCTCGAAGAAGGAACCGGCAACAACGCCATCATCGTCGCGCCGGGCGCTGCGGCGACAATTTCGCCTCACGATATGGACGCGCGCGCCGAGCTGATCGGCAAGGCGAAGATTTTCGTCACCCAACTCGAGCAGCCGCTCGACGCCGCGATCCGGGCGCTGGAGATCGCCAAGGCGGGCGGGGCGACGACGATCCTCAATCCCGCCCCGGCGCAACCGCTCGACGCTTCCGTCTTCGCGCTCTGCGACTATGTCACGCCGAACGAGAGCGAGGCGGAGATCCTGACCGGTCTGCCGGTGACGACGGTCGAAGAGGCCAAGGCGGCGGCGGACAAGCTGCTGTCGATGGGCGTCAAGACGGCGATCATCACCCTGGGCGCTCAGGGCGCTCTCTATTACACGAAGGACGAGTCGATGCTCGTCCCGGCCTTCAAGGCCGGCGCGGTGGTCGACACCACCGGGGCAGGGGACGCCTTCAACGGCGGCTTCGCCGCGGCGCTGTCGCGCGGCGCGCCGCCTGTCGACGCCGTGCGTTTCGGCTCCGCCGTGGCTGGCATCTCGGTGACGCGGCCGGGCACCGCGCCCGCCATGCCGTCTCGAGACGAAGCCGAGGCGCTGCTGCGCTCGGCCTGACCCCAAAAGCACACAACGGAAAAACCGCGGTCGCTCAATGCGACCGCGGTTTTTCCGCGTGCCAATGACATCGAGCCGCGCGCGTTCGCGCCCGCTCGCGGCGGGCGCCGCGCGGCTAGATCTCACGTCGTCGGGCAGACGCCGCCTCAGGCGCGCATCTTCACGTCCCGTTCCTCGATGGCCGAAGCCTTGTCGAACTCGGCCTGCAGCTCTTCCACCTGGGCTTCCGCGGCATCCTGCTGAACCTTCAGCTCCTTGATGGAGACCTGAAGATTGTCGGCGCGCTGCCGGGCCGCCTTGGCGAAGGTCGAATAGGCGAAGTGATTGGGATCTGTGATGCCGGACTTCTTTTCCTCGTAAACGATCTGGTTTTCCAGATCCTTGGCCATACGCTCAAACTCGGCCATCATCATCTGAAGCTGTTTCAGCTGACGGCGTTTCTCCTTCAGCTGGAATTCCTTTAGACGCACTTGGCTCTCACGCGACTTCATACGCAATACTCCATGGGTAGCGAGACCCGCTTACAACAGGACTGCCCGCCGAGGCATTTTCATAATCCCTCGAAAAAAGTGCGCCGACGTTAATAAAAACATAACGGCGGTAACCTTTCGTTTACGTGCATCGTTAATGATAGCCCTCATCATTTAAGGGTCGGTAAATGACCGAGGTCATCGACCGACGAATGCCAAAGAATGAGTCTGCGGAGTCAGTTAGCCAAGAGTCTTCATCTTGAACGTTAAGATGGGCTCTAGGAATGTGTGATGGAAATCAGGGGGCTACGAAAAATCTTTAACAAATACGATACGCCTTGCCAGGGTGAATCAGAATTTGTTAACCATTTGATGGCAGCCTCCAAATCAGGCAAAAGCTGGATCCTGGCCGGGTTGGGAAGTTGCACCTTTCAAGGCGGCGGAAAAGGGGACTAAGATGCGGGTTCTACTAATTGAAGACGACAGCGCGACAGCGCAGAGCATTGAGCTCATGCTCAAATCTGAAAGTTTTAACGTCTACACGACCGATCTGGGCGAGGAAGGCGTCGATCTGGGCAAGCTGTATGATTATGATATCATCCTGCTCGACCTGAACCTGCCCGACATGTCCGGCTATGAAGTGCTTCGCACGCTGCGCCTTTCGAAAGTCAAGACGCCGATCCTGATCCTGTCGGGCATGGCTGGCATCGAAGACAAGGTGCGCGGCCTGGGATTCGGCGCCGACGACTACATGACCAAGCCGTTCCACAAGGACGAACTCGTGGCGCGCATTCACGCGATCGTCCGTCGTTCGAAGGGTCATGCCCAGTCGGTGATCATCACCGGCGACCTGATCGTCAATCTCGACGCCAAGACCGTCGAAATCGGCGGCCAGCGCGTGCATCTGACCGGCAAGGAATATCAGATGCTGGAGCTTCTTTCGCTCCGCAAAGGCACGACGCTGACCAAGGAAATGTTCCTCAACCACCTTTATGGCGGCATGGACGAACCGGAACTGAAGATCATCGACGTGTTCATCTGCAAGCTGCGCAAGAAGCTCGCAGCGGCGGCCGGCGGCGCCAACTACATCGAAACCGTCTGGGGCCGCGGCTATGTGCTGCGCGAGCCCGATGGCGCCGAATATATGGAAAGCGCCTGATCCCTCACCAAGCCCTGTTTCCGCAAGAACCCGCCTCGGACGCCGAGGCGGGTTTTTCGCGTTGGCGCGGGCGCCCGCGTCGTCGGAGGGCTTGGCCGGAGCATCAGCTACGACCTGCGCCCTTTTCCTCGCGGATCATCCCGGTTTGGACCAACAGAATGAGGCTGAAAAGCTGAGCCGCGCTCTCTAGGCCACCGCCTCGATGGCGGCCATGTCGGCGAAGGCTGCGGCGAGCACCTTGCGATCGAACGGCTTCAGGAGAAAGTCGGAGGCGCCGGCGGTCTTGCCGGCCATCAGGCAGCGGAGATCGGCCTTCACCAGGCTGTAGAAGATCAAAGGGCGGCGTCCCTCGCGCATGCTGCGAACAGCGCGGATCAGGTCGAGAGCGCCGGTCATCGCCGAGTCGACGATCAGGGCGTCTGGCATTTGCGCATCGCTTCGGGCGAGCGCCTCCAGCGTCGAGGCGCATTCGCCGCAGTCGTAACCCATTTGGCCAAGAATTTCGGCGGCTACCTTTCTCACCGCCTCGCTTTCATCCGCAATCAGAATACGCAACGTCATCGTTCGCCCTATTGTCGTTCTTCGCGCCGCCCCGAAGCTTATGGAGAAAACCATAAACAAGCAGTTACAATTGGTGCGGCGCGAGCAGAGTAGCGGAGCGATTGAGGCGTTTATTCGGCGGGGGCCATCACCGCCGTGTAGACCAGCGAATCTTCGGTCTGGACCGCCGAAAGAACCATGCCGGCCTCCTCGGCGAGAAGGACCGTGTAGTAGGGCTGAATGGCGTGGGCGTCGATCGCCTCTTCGACATTGCCGGAATTGATTTCCATGAACTTGGGCGGCAGACGCATCATCCGACCCTTGGCGACGAGCGTGAACTTGGCGTCGAACTCCGGCTGTTCGAGCGTGACGTCGATGACGCCGCCGCGGGGGATAGAGCCATAGGCGACCAGGAACAGGTTGAGCAGCATCTTCACCCGGTTCTTGGGGATGATGGCGCGGGGCCCGCTCCATACCACCTCGGTTTTTTTCTCGGCGGCCGCAAAGTCCTTGGCGGCCTTTTCCGCTTCGCCGGTGTCGATGGATGCGCCGACCGAGCCCGAGGCGCCGAAGGCGAGGCGGGCGAGCTTGAGGCGCACCGAGGCGTTCAGCGCCGAAGTGCGAATGAGATCGAGCGCATCGGCGTCCGAGCCGCCTTCGTCGAGCAGTTCCAAGCCGTTGTTGATGGCCCCGACCGGGGAAATCACGTCATGGCAGACGCGGCTGCACAGAAGCGCGGCGAGATCGGAGCCGGCAAGGGTCAGGTTCGGGTTCTTGGCCATGTCGTTCTCCTTGGGGGCAAGCCGGGAACCGCCCGGCATGGTCGCATCATATGCTTGTCGTTCAATGCTTGCGCCGCGCGCGCCCGGCAAGCGGGCGATCACCGTCAGCCATAAAGACACCACATTTGGTAAACCGATTATTAAGCGGATCGCTCCACTATGCACATAATTTGTTTCGGAGCCTTGTTTCAACGCCTATCTCGGCGCCGGGCGCGGAAACGACCACTGGAAGAGACGGACGGACCGATGACCAAACCGCCAAAATTCGCCCGATTGATCGGCATCTTCTTTATCTTGTTCGCGCTGGTCGGCCATGCGCCGGCGCGCGCGCAGAGCGATCAATATACGATGCTGGAGATCGTCGACGCCGGCCACGGCTTCTTCGGCTCGACGACGGGCGGTCTCGCCAAGGTCGTCGAAAAGGCGTTCCAGAAATACGGCCTGCCGAACGGCTACATCCTCGGACAGGAAGGGGCAGGGGCCTTCATCGCCGGAGCCACCTATGGCGAAGGGGATCTCTACACCAAGAATGCCGGCCAGCATAACGTCTACTGGCAGGGGCCGTCGCTGGGCATCGATTACGGCGGCGCCGGCAGCCGGGTCATGATGCTGGTCTACAACCTCCCTGAAGTGGGCAGCCTGTACAAGCGCTATGGCGGCGTCAGCGGTCAGGCCTATATCGTCGCCGGCTTCGGCATGACGGTGATGGAATCCCGCGACGTTCTTCTCGTGCCGATCCGCACCGGCGTCGGCGCGCGGCTCGGCGTGAATGTCGGTTATCTCAAGCTCACCCGCAAGCCGACCTGGAACCCGTTCTGAGCGGGGGCGTTTGCGCGAATGTCCGCCGCGCGATAAAGTGGCGGGATGACGGTCGACAGAGCGGCGCTTGGATGCGTGCTGTCTTCCCGTCGATGATGTTTCCGAACGGCGCGAGGCGGTCGTGATTGAATATGGATTGCTTTTCGGCCTCGGATTCCTGACGGCGGTCGTGACGGCGCTGCTGCTGGCTCCCGCCATACATCGACGCATCGTCGCCTATACGGAAAACAGGATCATGACGACGCTGCCGATCAACCGGCAGGAGTTGCGCGCTCAGAAGGATATGGTTCGCGCCGAGATGGCCGCCGCCATGGCGCGGACGGGTCACGATCTCCGGGTCGAACGCGAGAAATCGATCGCGGCGACGTTGTCGCGCGATGAGGTCGCGGCGGAAGCCTCCCGACTCTATGGCCAGAACAGCGACCTCCTGCAGGCGATCGACGCGATGAAGGTCGAGGCTGCGACCATGCGCGCCGAACTGCGCAACGGGGAACTGGCCCTGATCCGCGTCAAGGAGACGCTCGCCAAGAGCGAACACGGCGCGCAGATGACTCAGGCGCGTATCGACGAATTGTTGCACAAGGCCTATCGGCTCGGCGTCGAGATCGACAATCTCAAGATCGAGCTCGCGGGCCGCGACGCCGAAATCGAAGGCCTGAAACTTCGGGTCAACGGGCTGCGCGACGAGCGCGAAACGCTCCGCGACGACCTCAAGACGATGACCACCCGGGCAAAGGACGCCGAACTGCGCCTTGCCCGCGAAGAGAACAAGATCCGTCGGCTCGAAGAAAAGCTGAACGAGGAAGTGTCGAGCAGCATCGACAAGGATACGGTGCTCGAACGCCGGATGGGCGAAATCGCCAAGCTGCGAAGCCGGTTGAAGCAACCCGAGGAGGAGGCTCCGGCGATTGCGCTGCCCTTTGTCGAGCGGACGATCCTGATCGACAAGACGGATCGCAGCCCCAAGGCTGCTGCCCTTCCGGCGGACAAGAAGCGCAGCCCGGCTCCGGCGCCCGCCAGGCGGCAGAAACTTTCGCCGAAGGTCATCGACGCCGCCGCGGCTGCGGATCTGGCGACGGCGGTGAAGGCCTCCTCACAGCAGGCTGCAGAGGCTTTGATGGACTTGGACCCTTCCGGCGACGAGGCGATGCGCGAAGAGATCGCCGGGATCGCGGCCAAGATGATCGCCATCGTCGGACAAGCGGAAGGCGGCGAGTCCCCGATCCGCGCCATTATTCCTCCGGCGTCGGCGCCGAACGAGCAGGGGCGGCTGTCCCTCGGAAATCGCGCCCGGAGCGAGCTCTATCGCGAGGCTTGATCGGCTAGATCCTGCCCATCGCCGAAGCTATCGCGAAAAGCGCCACGCCTGTCGCGACGCCGGCGTTAAGGCTATCGAGGCCCGGCGCCTGCGGTATCCGCGCGGTGCGCACGGCCTTCATCACCTCGGGCGGCAACCCTTCGCCCTCCGTTCCCGTCAGCAGCGCCATGCGACAGGAGGCGGCGATCTCTCGAATATCGTGTCCCCCGAAGGCGACAGGCCCCAGACGGCGAAGCCGCGCCGGTCGAGCGCGGAGATGAGATCGGCGGCAGAGCCGGCTCTCACATAGGGGATCTTGAGCGCCGCGCCGACCGAGACGCGCAGCGCCTTGCGGTAGAGGGGATCGCAGCAGGTCTCGTCGAGCAACACCGCGTCTGCGCCGAAGGCTGCGGCATTGCGGAAGATGGCGCCGATATTGTCGTGATTGGCGATGCCGATGGCTGCGACGACCAGCGCGTGATCCGACAGCGTCGCGAGCCTCGCTTCGATCGTCGGCTCGACGGCTCGACGGCCCAGAGCCAGCACGCCGCGGTGAATGTCGAAGCCTACGACGGCGTTCATCACCCCACGATCCGCCACATAGACGGGGACATGCTCCGGAAAGGCGGCGATGACCTCGGCGAGCCCGGCGACGCGGTTCGCGAGCAGGAAGACCGCCTCGGCCCCGAACTCTCCGCCGCGTCGCGCCGCATCGGCGAGGAGGCGCAGCACCACCGTGCCCTCGGCGATGAACTGCCCATGCGTCCGGCGCAGATCGCGCTCCCGGATGTCGCCGAACGGCCGAATGCGCGGATCGGCGGGATCGGTGATCCGGACGAGCCGGTCGTTGAGGCTCATGGCTCGGGAACGACGACGGTGATGTCGGAGATCGTCTTTCCGGTGGCGATATCGTGGACGATCATCACCCGGCGGCCCGTGGCGTCGGTTCCCGAAAACCAGACGCGGTTGCCGTCGACCGTGGTCGCCTCGTTGACGAAGCCCTTGGGCAAGGTGATGGTCTGGGCGGGCAGGGGCGCCGACAGCGCCGCTCCCTGAACCGGGGCGACGGTCGTCTGCTGCGCGGCCGAATTGTTCCTCGCCTTGTAGACAAGCGAGCCGAGGACCGCCATAAGGGCGAGAACAATCGCCGAGCTCGATACGAAAAGCAGGCGCACCATCTTCCGGCGGACTTTTTCCAGCGTCGGATCGAGCGGCTTCTCTTCTTCCTCGGGGAAATTCGGATTGTTCATCGCAGGTCCTGATCGGGTTTGAGCTTCATGTCAGCCTCCTTTACTGAAGACGGCGGGGCGGGGAAAGTCCTGATCGCCGAAGAAACCGCATCGGGCCGGCTCGACGCCTGGCTCGCCCAGGCGCTGGGCCCCGAGTTTTCGCGCAGCCGCGTCAAGACGCTGATCGAAAACGGCGACGTGACGCTCAACGGCAAGGAAACGACCGAGGCCAAGCGCAAGATCCTTCCAGGCGATCGTGTCGAGATCGTGTTGCCGGAACCCGAGGCGGCGCAGCCCAAGCCCGAGAACATTCCGCTCGACGTTCTCTATGAGGATGACGACGTCATCGTGCTGGTGAAGCCGGCAGGGCTGGTGGTGCATCCCGGCGCCGGCAACTGGCACGGCACGCTGGTCAATGCGCTGCTCCATCACTGCGGCGACAGCCTGTCCGGCATCGGCGGCGTCAAGCGGCCGGGAATCGTGCACCGGCTGGACAAGGACACCAGCGGCGTGATGATCGCCGCCAAGAACGATCTCTCCCATCGCCTGCTCAGCGAGCAATTCGCCGATCACGGCCGCACCACCGCCCTCGAACGCGCCTATCACGCCATCGTCTGGGGGCAGCCGCGGCCGTCCAAGGGCACCGTGAATGCTCCGCTCGGGCGTTCTTCGGATCGGGTGCGGCGCGCGGTGACCAGCAAGGACGCGGCCGACGCCCGCCACGCGGTCACGCATTACGAAATCGTCGACTTCTATGATCGCCGCGACGACGGGACGTCCGTGGCTGCGAGTGTCGTCTGCCGGCTGGAAACAGGACGGACGCATCAGATCAGAGTGCATATGTCCTATATCGGTCACCCCTGATCGGTGATACGGATTATGGCGCCGCCTTCAAGACGAAGGTTAATCTGTTGAAACAACCGGCGCGTAAGATCGTTGAGAGGTTTCCGAGGCAGGCGCTTCACGCATATCTCCTTCAGTTCGAACATCCGCGAACGGGGCAGGTGATGCGGTTCGAAGCGCCGCTGCCGAAGGATATGCAGATGCTGATTCAGGCGTTGCGGAGCGAGGGTGAGACAGAATCGTAAGGTAGACTTATTTTTCACGATTTTGTGAAGTTTCAGCCTTGAAAGCGCCGCATCGCGATCATAGATCACGACCATGGCGGAAGGGACTTTTCCGCCTCACAAGGCTTGCCTAGAAGGAAGCCGTACAAAAGGGGTGCTTCATGGCCCGAAATTCTTTGCCGATGTTGACCGCCGGGGAGGCAGGTCTCAACAGATATCTCGATGAAATCAGACGCTTTCCCATGCTGGAGCCGCAGGAAGAGTATATGCTCGCCAAGCGCTATCAGGAGCATGAGGATCGCAACGCCGCCCACAAGCTCGTGACCAGCCATCTGCGTCTCGTGGCCAAGATCGCGATGGGCTATCGCGGATATGGCCTGCCGATCGGCGAGGTCATTTCCGAAGGCAATGTCGGCCTCATGCAGGCGGTCAAGAAATTCGAGCCCGATCGCGGCTTCCGCCTCGCGACCTATGCGATGTGGTGGATCAAGGCCGCCATCCAGGAATATATCTTGCGCTCCTGGTCGCTGGTCAAAATGGGCACGACCGCCAACCAGAAGCGCCTGTTCTTCAATCTGCGCCGCCTCAAGGGCCGAATCCAGGCCATCGAAGAGGGCGATCTGAAGCCCGAGCAGGTCACAGAGATCGCCACCAAGCTGAATGTCAGCGAAGAAGAGGTGATCTCGATGAACCGTCGCCTCTCGGGCGACGCCTCCCTCAATGCGCCGATCAAGGCGGCGGAAGGGGATTCGGGACAGTGGCAGGATTGGCTAGTCGACGATCACGAAAGCCAGGAAGACATCCTGGTCGAGCAGGATGAGCTGGATTCGCGCCGGGCGTTGCTGTCGAATGCGTTGAAGGTGCTCAACGATCGCGAGAAGCGGATCTTCGAAGCCCGCCGCCTGCGCGAGGAGCCGATCACCCTCGAGGAATTGTCGACCGAGTTCGACATCAGCCGCGAACGCGTGCGCCAGATCGAGGTCCGCGCCTTCGAAAAGGTGCAGGACGCCGTGCGCAAGGCGGCGCTGGAACAGGCCAAGGCTTTGCGCGTCGTTGAGCCGAGCTGACGTCTTCGGCATTTACGATGGACGAAAAAACAACGCCGCTCCCGATCGGGAGCGGCGTTGCCGTTTCTGGAAGCCGCCGGGCGGTTATTGCGGAACGGAAGCCTGATTGCCGAGCGCCGACCATTCGCCGATGACCTTGTCGAACAGCGCCGTGCCCGACGCGCCCTTTTCCAGCGTGATCAGGCCGCGACGGCCGTTGCGGTAGGTGATCGGAATATCGATCCAGCCGCGGTTCTTCATCAGGTCCAGATTGACCTTCTGCGCTTCCGCGTCGCTGTTGAGCGCGACCATGTGGTAATCGTCGGTCACCTTGGCGGGAACGGCGATCAGCGGATTGCCCGCATCCTGCTCGGTCTGTTTGAAGGCGATGCGCTGAACGCTCTCGACATTGCCCTCCTCGAAATCGGCGGGCAGGTCGAAGACGATTTCGACGATGTGGCTCGCCGGAAGCGACGGGTCCATGTTCTTCTTGAAAGTGATCAGCGCGGTCAGCTTGCGGCCCGGGGCCTCAACCTTGGCCTGGATCGAGGGCGTCGGCTTGTCGCCGTCATCTTCGGTGGTTTCGCTCCACGCGACTGCGCCGGGGGTGGCAGACGGCGTGGTCTGGCCGAGGCGCTCCTCGTAGAGGAACATTTTCTGGGTCACTCCAGCGGCGGCGGGGAGGCCGGCTTGGCGTCGGCTGCAGGAGTCGCGGGATCGGTCGAGGCGACTTCCTTGGATTTTTCGGTCTGTCCGGCGACGCTCTTGCCTTCCGGAAGCGCCTCGTCGACGATCGCCTTGCTGGCGTCGGATTCCGTTTCGCTGCCGTCGGGCATCAGCCGCTGGGTGAATTTCTGCGGACCGGTTTCGAGAGACGCGACTTCGGTCGGCTTCGCCGCCGTGGCGGCGGGCGCCTCGGCCGATTTCTCCGGCGTCTCGCTCTGGGGAAGGGCTTTTTCCACCTGCGGCGGCGTCTGCGTTTCCGACGGGCCCGTGATCGACGCGATCATCTTGCCCAGGTCCTCGCGATAGGTCCAAGCCCCGAAGGCCGCGCCGGCGACGACGACGAGGCCTGCGACACCGGCGACGAGCGGGAGCAGTTTGCGCCCGGCCTTGCCGCCGCGTTCCTTCGCCCTGCCCGGTTTGAATCCCTTTCCGGACGCCTTCTTGCTTTTCTTTGCGACCGCGGGCGGGACCTGAACCCATTCCGGATCGGGCGAGGTCAGCGCCGCCATCTCGTCGAAACCGACGATTTCGGCCAATTCGGCGCGGGGAGATTTATCCTTGGACGCAGTGTCCGTTTCCGGAGCGGCTGCGATCTCGTCCTGCTTCGCCTTCAGCGCTTCGTCGAAGGCTTCGGTCTTCGGCAGATCCGGCAGATCGTCGAAGCCCGCGCCCCAGCCGAGATCTTCTTCCGGCGAGCGCTTGCCGGGCGGCGGCGGCACGACCTGGCGGCTGATTTCTTCCTGCACGAAGGCGTTGAAGCCCGACACGACGTCGGCTTCGTCATAGACGACCCTCGGCATTTCCGGCTCGCGGCGCGGTTCCGGCCCGCGTGTCTCCGGTTCGACCGACCAACCCTGCGGATCGGCAAACGGGTCCACCGCAACGGCGGCCGTCTGAGCTGTGACGGGCGGCGCATCCTCGGTCGCTGCTTCAGGCCATTCCGCTCGAACGACTTCGGCCGGAGCGGGCTCAACGGCGGGAGCGTCCGACGCCGGTTCCTGATATTGCGGCCAGGTGAACGGCTCCGCATCCGGCTCGATGGGTTCGGCTTCCACCAGAGGCGCGGGTTCATGCGCCTCTTGCGCGTAGACAGGTTCGCCGCCGAACGCAGCATCGTCCCGCCAGTCGGCCCCGGCGGTCGTCTCTGCAGTTGGAGCTTCCGCCTGGGCGGGCTCTTCGGCTTCGTGATAGGCCTGTGCTGGCTCCGCTGTCGAAAGACCGTCGTCGACTTCAGCCGGGGCCGGGTCGTGTGATTCCTCTGCGACCGCAGGCTCGAAAGGCCGCTCGTCATCGACGGGTTCGGGGGCGAAATGCGCGTCGTCGCGATAGTCGTCCGCCGCGGCCGGCTCCTCGACATGCTGGACAGCGTCGATCTCGGCGCCGGGAGCCTGCTCGATCACGGGCTCGATCGCCGCGCCGGAGTATTTCGCGTCGTCCGGGGCTGCTTCCTGCTCCACCGCCGAATCGGCCGGGGACTCTTCGCCAGCAGGCGCATCCTCGGCATAGTCGCGTGGATCTTCGTCGCGTGGATCTTCGGGCGCGGCCTCTCGCTCGGCTTCTTCGACCGCATCCGCAGGCTCAGGGGGCGCCGCGACCGGTTCCGGCTGCCTATCGGGCTCGCTCCAGCTTTCGGGCTCCGGCTGGGGCGCGGGCTCTTCGACCGGCTCCGGCGCCGGCGGCAGCGCCTCGGCATAGTCGGCCTCGACTTCGCGGATCGCCGCATCCAGCTTGTCGAGTTGGCGCTGGAACATGCTTTCCGGCGGGCGGGGCTTCATGTTTTCGAGTTGTCGCACCACCGCGCTGCGCGCCCGGTCATAGACCTTCACGCGCATGTCGGGTGTGTTTTCGCTCAGCCCGTCGACGGCTCGCCGGATAACTGCAATAAAATCGGCCATTCGATCTTTCTCAAAACCTAAGGGCCCGAATGGAGCGCTCCATTCCGGCCCCGCCGGGATTAGTCTTCAAAAGGATCCGTCACCAAAATCGTGTCGTCGCGTTCGGGGCTGGTCGACAAAAGCGAGACCGGAGCGCCGATGAGTTCTTCCACCTGCCGCACATATTTGATCGCCTGGGCGGGCAGGTCGGCCCATTTACGGGCGCCGACGGTCGATTCTTTCCATCCCTCCAGCGTTATGTAGACAGGCTTGATCCGGGCTTGCGCCGCCTGTCCGGCCGGAAGATGATCGATTTCCACGCCGTCGAGCGTGTAACCGGTGCAGATCTTCAGTTCATCCAGCCCGTCGAGCACGTCGAGCTTGGTCAGCGCGATGCCGGTGATGCCGTTGGTGGCCACGGATTGGCGCACCAAGGCGGCGTCGAACCAGCCGCACCGTCTCTTTCTACCGGTAACTGTGCCGAATTCATGGCCGCGCTCGCCGAGAAACTGGCCGACTTCGTCGGTGAGTTCGGTCGGGAAGGGGCCTTCGCCGACGCGGGTCGTGTAGGCCTTGGTGATTCCGAGCACGTAATTCAGCGATCCCGGACCCATGCCGGACCCGGCGGCGGCCTGACCGGCGACCGTGTTGGACGAGGTCACGAAAGGATAAGTGCCGTGATCGACGTCGAGCAGCGTGCCCTGCGCGCCTTCGAACAGGATGCGCGCGCCCCTGCGGCGCTCGCGGTCCAGCAGCGCCCAGACTGTGTCGGAGAAGGGCAGGATCTTTTCGGCGACCGAGGTCAGTTCCGCCATGATCGCCTCATGGCTGACTTCCGCCTCGCCAAGGCCGCGACGCAGCGCGTTATGATGGGTCAACAGACGATCGACCTTCATGCCCAGCGAACCGGGATCGGCGAGATCGGTGACGCGGATGGCGCGGCGGCCGACCTTGTCTTCATAGGCCGGGCCGATGCCGCGGCGGGTGGTGCCGATCTTGGTGCCGGAATTGGAGGCGGCGTCTTCGCGGATGCCGTCGAGTTCGCGATGCAGCGACAGAATCAGGGTGGCGTTGTCGGCGACGCGCAGGTTTTCCGGCGTGATCGCCACGCCCTGGACGGCGAGCTTGTCGATTTCGGCCACCAGCGCATGCGGGTCGATCACCACGCCGTTGCCGATGATCGCGAGCTTGCCGGGGCGCACGACGCCCGAGGGCAGAAGCGACAGCTTGTAGCTCACGCCGTCGATGACGAGCGTATGGCCGGCATTGTGCCCACCCTGGAAGCGGACCACGATGTCCGCGCGTTCCGAAAGCCAGTCGACAATCTTGCCCTTGCCTTCGTCACCCCATTGGGAGCCCACCACCACTACGTTCGCCATAAGATCTGTCCTGTTTTCCTAACGGGATCTCCGCCACAGCGGGTCCAAACCCGCGCACATATACTGGGTTCAATTCAGGAATGCGACCCGGAATTTACACTGATATCGGCTTTTTGCATGGTGTTGCCAGCCAAGGGCGGCTAAAGGACGGGGCCGACCGTTGCGAAAGACAATTCCGATGCCCGCCCATGTCAAAGCCTATCTGTTCCTGATCGTCACGACGTTTGGATGGGCCGGCAATGCGGTGATCGCCAAATTCGCCGTCGGCCATGTCGGGCCTTTCACGCTGTCGGGCGCGCGCTGGACCATCGCTTTCGTGCTGATCATGCTGATCTCGGCGCCGCAGGTTCGCCGCGACTGGCCGCTGATCCGCGCCAATCTTCCGCTGCTTCTGGGTTTCGGCGCGGCCGGCTTCGCCGGCTTCAACGCATTTCTCTATTCCGCTCTCCAATACACCTCCGCCATCAATTGCGTCGTGGAGCAGGCCGGCATTCCCGGGGTGATCTTCATCGCCAATTTCATCCTGTTTAGGACCAGGGTCGCCTGGGCTCAGGTTCTCGGCTTCTCGATCACTCTGCTCGGGGTCATCATCACCGCCACCCATGGCGATCTCGGCTCCATTCTGTCGCTTGATCTCAATTTCGGCGACGGGCTCATGATGATCGCCGTGCTGCTCTATGCGGGCTACACGGTCGCCCTGCGCTGGAAACCCGAAATTCACTGGAAAAGCCTGATGGCTGCGTCTGCGCTGGGGGCCATGCTCGCCTCCGCGCCGCTCGCATTGCACGAGGTCACGTCCCCGGGCTTCATCATGCCCGACGCGATCGGATGGACGGCTATACTGTATACGGGTACGATCCCGTCGCTCGTCTCGCAGATTCTCTATGTTCGCGGGGTGGAGCTGATCGGGCCGAACCGGGCCGGACTGTTCATCAACGCCATCCCGGCATTCGGCACGGTCATGTCCGCCTTGTTCCTCGACGAACCGCTGATGACGTTCCACATCATTGCGCTGTGCATGGTGCTCAGCGGCATCGCGATCGCCGAGAAGGGCCGCGGCAAATGAGACGCGCGGCTGCGCTCGCGCTGATCGCGGCGGCCGCCCTCTGCTTCGCCTTCGGCGTCAGCCTGCCGCTGATGACATTCGAAAAACTCTATTTCTTCACCGAAGATCCGTCGCTGCTCGATCTGGTCGCCAGTCTCTATGGGGCGGGCGACGTCGCGCTGGCGATCGTCGTCGCCCTGGTCTCGCTGGTCTTTCCGCTCTTCAAGATGGCGGCGGTGGCGACCGAGGCTCTCTGGCCGGAGCGACCACGCGGCCTTGCCGCGCGGCTGGTGCCGATGCTCGGCAAGTGGTCGCTGATGGATGTCCTGCTGGTGGCGATCGTGATTGCGGCGGCGAAGACGTCCGGTCTCGCCGAAGCGTTCAGCCGGCCGGGACTGTGGTTCTATGCCGGTTCGACGCTCGCGGTTTCCGCCGCGCAATGGTTGCTCGCGCGGCGGAAGACGAACTAAGGCGTTTCAGCGATGATTGCGCCGGGCGAGGCTCGCTTCCCAATCGAGCGCGGTGCGAACGATGAATTCGAGATCGTCGTGCTGCGGCTCCCACTTCATCTCACGCATCGCGGTGGCGGGATTGGCGACGATGCGCACGGCGTCGCCCGGCCGGCGATCGGCGAAGCGGACTTCGAAGGGCTTGCCATGCACCTTCTTGACCGTCTCCAGAACCTCCAGGACGGAGAAGCCTTTGCCATAGCCGCAATTGGCCACCAGCGACCCGCCGCCGGCGCGCATGCGCTCCAGCGCTTTCAGATGCGCATTGGCGAGATCGCTGACATGGATATAGTCGCGCACGCAGGTGCCGTCGGGCGTCGGATAATCGGTTCCGAACACGTCGATATGGCTGCGCTTGCCGAGCGCCGCTTCGCCGGCGACCTTGATGAGGTGCGTGGCGCCGATCGTCGACTGGCCGGTGCGTCCTTTGGGATCTGCGCCGGCGACGTTGAAATAGCGCAGCGCCGTATAGGTGAAATCATGCGCCTTGGCGGTGTCGCGCAGCATGATCTCGGTCATCAGCTTGGAAGAGCCGTAAGGCGATTCGGGGTTCAGCCGCGCATCCTCGGTGACGGGATCGACGCCTTCGGGCGTGCCATAGACGGCCGCCGTCGACGAGAAGACAAAGTGCGGCACGCCATACTTCACCGCAGCCGCGATCAGCGCGCGGGATTTGACGGTGTTGTTCTCATAATACATCAGCGGATTGGCGACCGATTCCGGCACGATGATCGAGCCGGCGAAATGGATGATCGCGTCGATCTTCTTTTCAGAGAAGATCCTTTCGTGCAGCGCCTCGTCGGCGATGTCGCCTTCATAGAGCGTGGCTTCCGGCGGGATCGCCCAGCGGAAGCCCGTCGACAGCCGATCGAGGACCGCAACGTCTTCGCCGGCGTCAAGAAGCGCCCAAACCATGTGACTGCCGATGTAGCCTGCGCCGCCCGTAACCAGTACCGTCATGGAAACTCCGTTCGAAATAGAAAGTCGCGGCGTTCTAGCGCGTGGCGGCAAAACCGTAAATCTCTGTTGTGCACAGCCCGCCGAGATTCGCCGGTCTCAGCTGCATTTGTCTGTTGCGCGGCGTCGCGAGCAGCGTAAATAGGTCCATGACCATCTCTTCACCCATCGATGCGCTCAGCCCGGCCGAACTCGGCCAGTTGATGCATTTTTACGCCGAGTCGGGCGTGGAATGGCTGTTGGAGGACGAGCCGGTCGATCGTTTCGCCGAGTTCGAACGACAGGTCGCCGAACGCGGCCGCGCCGCGGCGACGGAAACCAGGGTGGAAACCCCTCCGCGCGACCGCAACGCCGCCCCGGCGCCGATCAGGCCCGCCGCGCTTCCCGATGGCGAAGCCGTGTCGGAGGCGCAACGCGTGGCTTCGGCCGCGCAGTCCGTTGCGGAGTTGATCGAGGCCGTAAGCGCCTTCACGGGCTGCAATCTGAGAAACAGCGCCAGGGCCAGCGCCTTTTTCAAAGGCTCGACCTCGGCGAAGATCGCCATTGCGGGCGGCTGTCCGGGCCCGGACGACGACAGGCATGGCGCGCCTTTTTCCGGCGCGCATGGAGACATGCTCGACCGGATGATCGCGGCGCTCGGCTGGCGTGGGGACGACGTCGCGGTGTTCAACGTCATTCCATGGCGTCCGCCGGGAAACCGCGCTCCGACCCCGCATGAGGTGGAGATCTGCCGACCCTTTTCGACGCGGCTGGTGGAACTGCTGCGGCCCAAGGCGCTGTTGAGCATGGGCAATTTCCCGGCGCGATTCTTCTCGGGGTCTCAGGAGAGCATCCATAGCCTTCGGGGGCGCTGGATTGCATTGACCGTCGACGGTCAACACGTTCCCCTGTTGCCGACGTTTCACCCGCAGGATCTGATTTCTGCCCCGGCCTGCAAGCGATTGGCGTGGCAAGACCTGTTGAATTTCAAGCTGCGGCTGTCGCAGCCGTAAAATCCTCGGCCGTTGTTGCTGCATTGCAACGTCAGGGGACACAATCGCGTCACCTTGGTCTTGTAAATCCTGCATAGTTTGAATTTGTTGCATTGCACAATTACATTGTCGCAATGCGAGGGATCGAACGGGAGGACAGGAAAGGAAGGCTGCGATGCGCGAACTTCAACGTCCCGTTCATTCGGGTTTCGAGACACTTAGGCTCCGTCGGGCGACGGAAGCGAGGCTGGGGCGTCTGCGTCGCCAGTGCTTTCCGGCCAACGAGCAGATGACCGCTCTGGCGCTGGAATTGGCGCGACGGCCCTGCCGGCTGTTCGATCAGGGCTTTTCGCGGTAAGAACCCGCCCGTAACAAAAAATCAGTTGCGGAAAGCGCGCCCGGGAGTGGACGCTCTTGCAAAAAATCTCGCTTCGGCGTTTAACGTGCCGTGCGACGTTCAGATGAGTTGCTTCGATTAGGAACTGTTTAACGAACTTGTTGCAAAACGGAACGCAGACTGCGGCGAGCCATGCGGGGATTGGACGAGTAATGTTCGTCCGACGACAGGTCTGCTGGTTCCGCAGGCGCGGAGAAGGCGGCATGAACGGCTGCCGGAGGGAATTTGAGTGAAATGCGTCAGACTCTAAAGTATTCCTCGAATATGGAGTTGTTCGCGCGGGTGTCGATTCTGACGCTGGTTGCGGCTTCCATCTCCATTACCTCGGGCTGTTCCGCCGTGCCCAGCAACGGTCCGCTCGCGATCGAGGTCAACAATTCCGGCGCGCCCGGCGCATCCTATTCGATTCCCAAGACCAGCATCGTATTCGACATCGTCAGCGTCGATCAACGGGTCGCCAATTCCGTCACGACGCTCGGCACGCCATCTCTCGTCCGAACCTTCGGGGTCGGCGGAACGAACGGGCAGCCGGTGATCGGCGTGGGCGACGAATTGCAGGTCACGATTTTCGAAGCGGGCGCGGACGGGCTGTTCTCGACATCCGAGCGCAAGCAGACGACGATTCCGGTCATTGTCCAGCCGGACGGCAACGGCCAGATCCCCTATGCGGGCGCCGTGCGTTTCGCCGGCAAGACTCTCGATGGCGCGCGCGAAGAAATCGCCGCTGCGCTCAAGGCCAAGGCGGTCGAGCCCGACGTGATTGTCGGCATGAGCAAGAACACATCCCGCACGGCGTCGGTGCAGGGGGCTGTCAACCAGCCGAACATCATTCAGATCGGGCTTTCGCCACTGCCGCTGACCAGCGCCATCGCCATGGCGGGCGGCGCCTCAAAGCCGTCTTATGACACTTACGTGACCGTGACGCGCGGACGGAAGTCCGGCACGGTGTTGTTGCAGAGCATCATCGACAATCCGAGGGACGACATCAACGTCAGCCCGCGCGACAAGATCTTCCTGACCTATGATCCGCAGAGCTTTACGGTTCTGGGATCGACGGAGAAGACCGGCAAGATCTCGTTCCAGGCGAGTTCGATCAGCCTCGTGGAAGCGACCGCCATGGCGGGCGGCGCCAAACTGACGATCGCGGATCCTGCCGGCTATTTCATCTTCCGGTATGAAAACGAGGCGGTGTATCGCGAAGTCGTCGGGGAAAGCCGCTTCCGGCAATTGCTGTCGAAGGGCATGATGGCGAACAAGGATGGTCGCTACCCGATCGTCTATCGGATCGACATGAACGATCCGCAGAGTTACATCGTCACCCAGTCCTTCCCGGTCCGCAACAAGGACGTCCTCTATCTCTCGAGGCATCCGGCGACGGACTTCGCCGTGTTCATGCGCCTGATCGGCGGACCGGTGTCTGTGGCGCGTAATGTGCAGAGGCTGTAAAAGGGTTTCGCCGCGTCTCCACGTCGTCGAACTCCAAGGGTCATGATGGCCGAAAACGGTGAGCCGCTCTATGCGGTGACATCTGCTGGTTTGTGGAAACAGCGACACGACATCGAAACGCTGTTGCGCTGCCGTGTGGCCCCATGGCCGAGCGCATCGATCGGCAGACAGGTCGACGGCTATGTCGGTTGGGGGCGAAGGCCCTCGGGAATGCGCGCTTCGGCCCTCGGCGCACGGGCTGGGAAGCCCGTCATCACCCTCGAAGATGGCTTCCTGAAGAGTTATGCGCCCGGGAATGCGGAGCCGGCGCATTCTTTCGTTGTCGATCGATCGGGAATTTATTTCGAGCCGCTCGAAATCAACGATCTCTCCAGATTTCTCGAGCGTTCCGATGCGACCTCGATCGATCATGATCGCGCGCGGCGAGCGATGGACTTCATTCGCGGCAACCGGCTGTCGAAATACAACAACGCGCCGATCAAAGGATTGAGCGAAACCGGGCTAAAGGGCGCCTATGTGCTCCTGATCGATCAGGTCCCGGGCGACGCCTCGATCCGGGGGCAGGGGCGAACGACGCCGCCTTCGGCGCAATGCTGCGGCACGCTCTCGATCATTACCCCCGCCACCGCATCGCGGTCAGAACCCATCCCGCGGCCGGCGACCGAAGCCTCATCCTGGCTGCGGCGCGGGCCTTGGGCGTCGAAGTCGTCGCGACGCCACGCATGAACCCGTGGCCGTTGATCGAGAACGCCGATGCGGTTTATACGATTTCCAGCCACCTCGGCTTCGAGGCTTTGATGGCCGGGTCCAAGGTGCATTGCTTCGGGGCGACATTCTACTCCCATTGCGGATTGACCGAAGATCATGCCGCCCCCGGCCTCGCCCGGAGCAGGCGCTCGCTCGAACAGCTGTTCCACGCCGCCTATATCGACTACTCCCATTATCTGGATCTACACGACCGGAAGCCGGTGGACATCGAAACGGCGCTCGACCAGCTTCTCGTCGTGCGCGACCAGCGCTCGAGGATCGAAAAGCGCGTCTATACGAGCGGCCTTTCGCCTTGGAAGCGCAAGGCGATGACGCCGTTCCTCATCGGGCCGGAAGGGCCTCCGGTTCACTGCCGTTCGCTCGCCGCCGCCGAAGATCAGGCCCTGATATCGGGCGGCCAGGTTGCGCTGTGGGGAGTGGCCAAACCGATGCCTTCGCGAGCGCCGGCTATCCGCTTCGAGGACGGATTCATTCGTTCGCGCGGGCTCGGCGTCAATCTCTCGCTTCCGTGCTCGCTCGCTATGGATGGCGAGCATGTCTATTTCGACGCGCGTGGTGAAAGCGCGCTGGAACATATCCTGGCCACGCATCCGTTCCCCGACGAGTTGCTGGCCCGGTCTCGGGCGCTGATCGATCTCGTCGTGACGCGCGGGGTCTCCAAATACAATTTGAAGACCGTGTTCGAAGCGCCGGTCACGCCGCTGGGGCGATTGAAGATCCTGGCTCCGGGACAGGTGGAGAAGGACGCTTCCATCCGGTACGGCTCGCCCGACGTCAAGACCAATCACGAACTGGTCGCCCGCATCAGAAAGCTCTATCCTGACGCATTCATCGCATACAAGGAGCATCCTGACGTCACGGCGGGTCTTCGCTCCGGCGGGATACGGCCGGTCGACGCCGACCTGATCGTGACGCAGGGCGACATCAAACACTGGATCGCCTGGGCCGACCGGATCGAGACGATGACTTCGCTCGCCGGTTTCGAAGCGCTGATCCGAGACAAGCCGGTCGGCGTGCATGGCATGCCCTTTTATGCCGGCTGGGGATTGACCGACGATCGCTTCCCGGTGTCGCGCCGGGGCCGGCCGCTCACCATCGACAAACTCGCCGCCGCGACACTGATTCTCTATCCGCTCTATGTTCACCCTTTGAGCGGCATGCCCTGCACGCCGGAGGCCTTGGTGGAGGAAATCGCGCTCAACAGAAGCATGCCGACATCGGCCTGGACACGCTTCAAGGCCTGGCTCGCGCAATCAATAAATCGAACGGCCGTAAGGATTCGTGATAGCGGGGCTTAGGCCGCGACGACGTCTCGGCCGCCGCTTTTTTGAATTGGATGCAACCGCAGATCCGGCTCTCCAATTTGTGACCGTAAAAATATAGCGGAATCAAATCGCTACCGGTCGGTCTCGTCGCCGGCTCTCCAAAGCGAGCGAATGTTCGCGCCCGCCGCGCCGGACGGGGCGCTGCACGGAAATGTGACACCATGGGATCGAGGTGTGAGCAAAAAGGTAAGGCGTGGTTGAAATGACGCAAGGTTCGTGTAAACAGGGTCCAGCAGTTCCCTCAGTGGATTTTTAAAGACACTTCGATATGACGCTGCCCTTGGACAACATGAAAAAGCAAGCGGTTGGATCACACAAGGGCTCTCGGGCCAAGACGCAGAACATCATCGGCCTGCCTTTCATCGGGCGGCAGCCGCGGAAGTTTCCGAATAAACATTGCGCGCGCGTTATTTTCCTTCAGGGCCCCGTGGGCGCTTTCTTTCGCCGCGCTCAGGACTATCTCAACGCATCGGGTTTCGAGGCCTGGCGAGTCTGTTTCAACGCAGGCGACCGTCTGTATTCTCCTGGCGAACGCGTCCTGAACTTTTCCGGCTCTCCGGAAACCTGGCGTTCCTGGTTCTCGGAAATCCTGCATGAAAACGGTTTCGACGCCGTCGTGATGTTCGGCGCGGAGCGTCTCATCCATCGCATCGCAGCCGAATGCGCCGAGGCGGAAGGCATACCGGTCCTCTGCTTGGAAGAGGGTTATGTGCGGCCGGGTTACGTGACGATGGAATTCGGCGGCAACAACTGGCGCTCGCCGATCGCGGGAAAGCTGCCTCCGGCCGAGTTCGAGGGAACCCGCCAGAGCGGACCCAAGGCCGTGCCGTCGGCGGGTTCGTTCAGCAGCATGGCCTGGAGCGCCTTTCAGTATTTCACCATTCGCGCGTTGATCTCGACGCCCGGCGAGCGCAAGCTGTTTCACAAGCACAAGCGCACACTGGTGTCGGAGGGCTTTTACTGGTTCAAGAACTATTACCGGAAATTTGCGCATGTAGGCCGGAATTACCGGATCTCCGAGCGGCTGCTCGAGCATCACGACAAGCGCTTCTTTCTCGTGCCGCTGCAGGTCCATGACGACATGCAGCTGGGCCGAGCCGCCAATGCCTGGAACAACCAGAAACTCATCCTGAAGACGATCGTCTCCTTCGCCCGCAACGCGCCGGGCGATCACCATCTGGTGTTCAAGATCCATCCGATGGAGCGCGGTCATACGCGTGACTGGAACTTCATCCGGCAGGTCAGCGCGCTCAACAATGTCAAGGATCGCGTGCACGTGCTCGACGGCGGATCGTTGAGCCTGCTCACGCGCCATTCTGCCGGCATGATCACCATCAATTCAACCTCCGGCCTGTCTGCGATCCATCACGGCGTTCCCCTGGCCGTCATGGGACAGGCGATCTATCGTCACCCCGATCTGGTCTTCTGCGTTCAGCGCGGCAAGGATCTCGATCGGTTCTGGTCCGAGGGCTTCGTGGCTCCGGCCGATATGCGCGAACGTTATCTCGGCTGGATGCAGCACGAATGCCTGGTGGGCGGTGATTTCTACGCCAAAGAGGGGATTGAGGCCGCTATCACGAGTCTGCGTGTGAGACTTGAGAGCGCATTGGTCAACCGCAAGTCGGGCAAGGTCGTGGCCGCCAATTTTGGAGCCGCGCGCGAGGGCTGACCGCTGGCGGACCCTGACGGGCGATGCTATGTTCGAAAATTTCCGGAATGAAAAAGCCGCCCGTTGAGGCGGCTTTTTCAATGCGGTCTTTGCAAACTTCAGGGATTTCTGCCCCAGGCGATGAAGTGGCCGTTCGCAAAGTCGCTGTCGAAGGCCTGCTTCGTCTTGCCATAACGGAAAGGCGCGCCGTCGATATCGACGGTCATGCCGCCCGCTGCGCGCAACACGGCGTCGCCCGCCGCGGTATCCCATTCCATCGTCCGGCCGAAACGCGGATAGACATCGGCTTCGCCTTCGGCGACCAGGCAGAACTTGAGCGACGAGCCCACGGATTTCGTGGAGGCCACGCCTTTTTCCGCCAGGAAAGCCTCGGTTTCGGGCGAATTGTGCGATCGGCTCGCCACCGCCGTCAAGTCGCCGGACGGAGCGCGGCAAGCGATCGCTGTCCGTCCCGCGACCGTCAGGTCCTCGGTGATGTCCAGTTTGCTCGCCTGCGCCTGCGCGCCCGTATAGGCGACCCGCTTGGCGGGCGCGTAGACGATGCCCACGGTCGGCGCGCCATTCTCGATCAACGCGATATTGACGGTGAAATCGTCGCGTCGATTGATGAACTCCTTCGTGCCGTCCAAGGGGTCGACAAGAAAGAAGCTCCGCCCCTCGACATCCGGGATGCGGCCGGCCGCCGCGGCTTCTTCCGCGACCACGGGGATCTCCGGAAAGGCTGCGGCCAGGCCGGAGAGGATGATGGCTTCGGCGCGTTCGTCCGCTTCCGTCACCGGCGAACAGTCGTTTTTATAGGCGACGTTCGGACCGGCCTGGTAAACCTCCAGGATCGCGCGACCCGCATCCAGAGCGATTTTTTCAAGGATGTCCAGCATGGTTCACCGCTTGTTGAGGAAAGCTTCGATCTGGATCGCCAGCTCGGCCGGTTCGTGGCCCAGCGTATGCAGATGCAGTTCGGGACTGGTCGGCGCTTCGTAACCCGAGGTGATGCCCGTGAAATTGGCGATTTCGCCGGACTGCGCCTTCTTGTAGAGACCCTTCGGGTCACGGCGCATGCATTCTTCGAGCGGCGTGTCGACGAAGACTTCGATGAACTCTCCCGGCGCGAACAGGTCGCGCGCCATCTGCCGCTCCGAACGGAACGGCGAAATGAAGGACACGATCACCATCAAGCCGGCTTCGGTCATCAGCTTGGCGACTTCGGCGACACGGCGGATATTCTCGACGCGGTCGTCGTCGGTGAAGCCGAGGTCGCGGTTGAGGCCATGGCGGATATTGTCGCCGTCGAGCATGAAAGTGTGCTTGCCCTGGGCGTGCAGCAGCTTTTCCAACGTATTGGCGATGGTCGACTTGCCCGAGCCCGAATAGCCGGTGAACCAGATGGCCGCCGGCTTCTGGTTCTTGATCTCGGCGCGCGCTTCCTTGTTGACGTCGGTCGCCTGCCAATGAACGTTCGAAGCGCGACGCAGCGCATGATCGATCATGCCGGCGCCCACGGTCGCGTTGGTGAAGCGGTCGATGAGGACGAAATTGCCGGTGACGCGGTTGGTTTTATAGGGATCGAAGGCGATCGGCGATTGCGTCGAGATGTTGCACTCGCCCACCTCGTTCATGTTGAGGTGCTTTGCCGCTTCATGGGCGAAGGTGTTGATGTTCACCTGATGCTTCAGCGTGGTGATCGTCGCGCTGACGCTGTCGACTTCCGTGCGCAGGATATAGCTGCGGCCCGGGATCATCGGCTGGGCGTCGAACCAGATGATATGCGCCTGGAACTGATCGGCCACATGCGGACGATTGGTGGGGTCCACCAGCATGTCGCCGCGCGAAATGTCGATCTGGTCTTCGAGCACGATCGTCACCGCCTGGCCCTCGACGGCGCTGTCGAGATTGCCGTCCTGGGTGACGATTTCCTTGATGACCGATTCCTGGCCGGATTTTGCGACGGTGACCTTGTCGCCGGGCGCGACGCGGCCCGAAGCGACCTGACCCGCGAAGCCGCGGAAATCGAGGTTGGGGCGCACCACGTGCTGGACGGGGAAGCGGAAGGGCTTGTCGACGCCGTCGTTTTCGATAGCGACGGATTCGAGATGTTCGAGCAGGGCAGGGCCCTGATACCACGGCATCTTCGCCGATTTGACCGTCACGTTGTCGCCGTAGCGGGCCGACATCGGAATGGGCTGGATCGACTTGAAGCCGAGATTGGCGGCGAACGACATGTAATCCGCAACGATCTTGTCGAAGACTTCCTGGGAATGATCCATCAGGTCGATCTTGTTGACGGCGAGCACGATGTTGCGGATGCCGAGCAACGAGGCGATGAAGGAATGCCGGCGCGTCTGGCGCAGGATGCCCTGGCGCGAATCCACCAGCACGATGGCGAGATCGGCGGTCGAGGCGCCGGTGGCCATATTGCGGGTGTATTGTTCGTGGCCGGGCGTGTCGGCGACGATGAACTTGCGCTTGTCGGTGGCGAAGAAACGGTAGGCGACGTCGATGGTGATGCCCTGTTCGCGTTCGGCTTCGAGGCCGTCCACCAGCAGCGCGAAATCGATATTGTCGCCGTCGGTGCCGTGCTTGGCGCTGTCGCGCTCGAGCGTGGCGAGCTGGTCTTCGAAGATCAGCTTGGTGTCGTAGAGCAAGCGACCGATCAGCGTGGACTTGCCGTCGTCCACCGAACCGCAGGTCAGAAAGCGCAGCAGGGACTTCTTTTCCTGTTCGCGCAGATATTCGATCATGTCGCCGGAAACGTCGGCCGGGTTCACAACAGTCATCAGAAATAACCCTCGCGCTTCTTCTTTTCCATCGAGCCGGCTTCATCCTTGTCGATCAGGCGACCCTGACGCTCGGAGGTGCGCGCCGTCAGCATTTCGCGGACGATGTCCTGCAGGTTGGCGGCGTCGGAGTCGATCGCGCCGGTCAACGGATAGCAGCCGAGAGTCCGGAAGCGGACGAGGCGGTCTTCCACCACGTCGTCGGGGCCAATCGGCATGCGCTCGTCGTCGACCATGATCAGCATGCCGTCGCGCTCCACCACGGGGCGCTTGGCCGCATAGTAGAGCGGCACGATCGGAATGTTTTCCTTCATGATATATTGCCAGATGTCGAGCTCGGTCCAGTTCGACAGCGGGAAGACGCGGATGGATTCGCCGGCGCCGACGCGGGTATTGTAGGTTTTCCACATCTCCGGGCGCTGGTTTTGGGATCCCAGGTGTGCTGCGCGTTGCGGAAGGAGAAGATTCGCTCCTTGGCGCGGGACTTTTCCTCGTCGCGGCGGGCGCCGCCGAAGGCTGCGTCGAAGCCGTATTTATCCAGTGCCTGGCGCAGCGCGACGGTCTTCATGATGTGGGTATGGGTGTTGGAGCCGTGGGTGAAGGGGCCGACGCCCTGCTCCACGCCGTCCTGATTGATATGCACCAGGAGGTCGATGCCGAGGTCCTTGGCCATCTTGTCGCGGAACGCCGTCATCTCCTTGAATTTCCACGTCGTGTCGACATGGAGGAAGGGGAAGGGGGCTTGGCGGGATAAAAGGCCTTCATCGCCAGATGCAGCATCACCGATGAATCCTTGCCGA
The DNA here is from genome assembly GCF_014158035.1 of Rhizobium sp. G21. Taxonomy (GTDB): domain Bacteria; phylum Pseudomonadota; class Alphaproteobacteria; order Rhizobiales; family Rhizobiaceae; genus Rhizobium_E. The sequence goes on from NZ_JACFXW010000001.1 coordinate 3,264,175, forward strand.
TCGAATACAGCATCACCGGATTGGAAAAGGTGGCCGCCACCTCACGGAAGATATGGATGGATTCAGCTTCGAGACGCTGAAGGTGGGTGAGTGACATGCGCTTGGTCGCTCCGCTCTTGGTCTTTTGAGTTTGAGAGCGTTTATTGACTTTGGAAGGTCAAGGCAACCTTTAATAAACAGCTTACTTTCGCCGAACCGGCTATGTCGGCGGGATTGTGCAAACCGGCAACGCCGCCGACGCAGCGGGCCGTCCTCTCTCTTCCGCGGGGAAGGTTCCCACCGACGACAGCGACTTGTCTCAAAACGCCGCGATTATGTCCGTCCCGGTATAGAGTTTTTCGCTGCGACGCGGCATTGTAGATCCATCACGGCGCCGACGACACGCGCCCGCATCCAGGACGGATTTGCATGCGATTTTCTGCTTTATCGATCTTTCGCGAAGCCTTGAAGAAGAATACGGGCTGGGCGCCGGTCTGGCGTCAGCCCGAGCCGAAGCGTCATTACGATGTCATCATTGTCGGCGGCGGCGGGCATGGGCTCGCCACCGCCTTCTACCTCGCCAAGGAATTCGGCGTCACCAATGTGGCGGTGCTGGAGAAGTCCTGGCTCGGCTCTGGAAATATCGGCCGCAACACCACGATCATCCGTTCCAACTACATGTTGCCCGGCAACGAGCCCTTCTATGAGCTGTCCATGAAGCTCTGGGAAAACATGGAGCAGGATTTCAACTACAACGCCATGGTGTCGCAGCGCGGCGTGCTCAATCTCTACCACACCGACGGCCAGCGCGACGCCTATGCGCGGCGCGGCAACGCCATGCATCTCGAAGGGGCCGGCGGCGAGTTGCTCGATCGCGAACAGGTGCGGCAATTCGCGCCCTATCTCAATTTCGACCATCATCGCTTCCCGATCCTCGGCGGCCTGTTGCAGCGCCGCGGCGGCACGGCGCGCCACGACGCCGTCGCCTGGGGCTATGCGCGCGGCGCCGACATGCGCGGCGTCGACCTGATCCAGAATTGCGAGGTGACGGGCATCACCCGCGAAAACGGCATGATCACCGGCGTCGAGACCAGCCGCGGCTTTATCGGTTGCAACAAGCTGGCGCTCGCCACCGCCGGTCACTCCACCGTCACCGCCTCGATGGCGGGCCTGCGCCTGCCGATCGAAAGTCATGTGCTGCAAGCCTTCGTCAGCGAGGGGCTGAAGCCGGTGGTCGACAGCGTCATTACTTTCGGCATGGGACACTTCTATGTGTCGCAGTCCGACAAAGGCGGTCTGGTGTTCGGCGGCGATATCGACGGCTTCAATTCCTATGCGCGGCGCGGGGCCTTGCCACGATCGAGCATGTGTTCGAGATCGGCGTGTCGATGATCCCCGGTCTGTCGCGGTCCAAGGTGCTGCGCACCTGGGGCGGGGTCATGGATATGAGCATGGACGGCTCGCCGATCATCGACAAGACGCCGGTCCCCAATCTCTATCTCAACACCGGCTGGAATTACGGGGGCTTCAAGGCGACGCCGGCTTCGGGCTTCACCTTCGCCCATCTCATCGCCAAGAACGAGCCGCATGCCGTGACGCGCGAAATGCGCCTCGACCGCTTCGAGCGCGGCTATCACATCGACGAGGGCGGCAAAGGCCCTCAACCGAACCTGCATTAAGAGCGCATCTCCATGGCAAGCCTCATCACCTGCCCGCATTGCGGGGTCCGACCCAAGGAAGAATTCACCATCAAGGGCGACGCCGCCCCGGTCCGTCCGGCTGCGACGGCGTCCGACAAGGAATGGCATGACTATGTCTATCTGCGCGACAATCCGATGGGCCGCTATCGCGAACTCTGGCATCACCTCAATGGCTGCCGGCGCTTTCTCGTCGTGGAGCGCGACACCGTGAGCCACGAGGTCTATTCGGTTCAGGACGCCGCCGCGTTTCGTCAGGGAGGCGCTGAATGACCGCCTATCGTCTCTCCACCGGCGGTCTCGTCGATCGCTCCAAATCCGTCGGCTTCCGCTTCGATGGCGTCGCCTATAAGGGTTTTGAAGGCGACACGCTCGCCTCCGCCATGATGGCCAATGACCAGTTGCTGCTCGGCCGCAGCTTCAAATATCACCGTCCGCGCGGCGTGGTGACTTCAGGGGTGTCCGAGCCCAATGCGCTGGTGACCATCGGCGAAGGCGGGCGGATGGAGCCCAATGTCCGCGCCACGGTGGCGGAGCTTTATGAAGGAATGTCCGCGGTCAGCCAGAACCGCTGGCCGTCGCTGAAATTCGACGTGGGCAGCGTCAATTCGCTGCTCTCGCCTTTCCTGTCGGCCGGCTTCTACTACAAGACCTTCATGTGGCCGAAAAGCTTCTGGGAAAAGGTCTACGAGCCCTTCATCCGCAAGGCCGCCGGCCTCGGCAAATTGTCGATCGGCGAGCGCGACCCGGACAATTACGAGAAGAGCTGGGCCTTCTGCGATCTGCTGGTGATCGGCGCAGGTCCGACCGGGCTGATGGCGGCGTTGGCCGCGGGTCGCGCCGGGCTGAAAGTGTTGATCGCCGACGAAGGCGCCCGTCTCGGCGGCTCGCTGCTCGCCTCGCGCACGTCCATCGGTGGCGAAGGCGCCGCCGACTATGCGCAGACGGTGATCACCGAGCTGGCGAGCATGCCGAATGTGACGATGCTGCCGCGCGCCACCGTGTTCGGCTGGTTCGACGACATGGTGTTCGGCGTGGTCGAGCGTGTGCAGAAGCATGTCGCCCAGCCGCATGCCGACCGCGCCGTCGAACGCGTCTGGCGTATCGCCGCCAAGCGCGCGGTGCTGGCCTCCGGCGCGGAAGAGCGTCCGCTGGTGTTCGGCGGCAACGACCTGCCGGGGGTGATGACGGCGTCGGCGATGCGCACTTACGCCAATCGTTACGGCGTGGCGGCCGGCCGCAAGGTCGCGGTCTTCGCCAATGGCGCCTCGGGTTATGAAACCGCGCGCGATCTGGCCGCCAGGGGCGTCGAGATCGCCGCGATCATCGACAGCCGCGTCGGCGCTTCCGATGTCGCGCCGCAAGGCGCCCGCGTCGTCGCCGGCGCCCAGGTGGTCGACACGTCAGGCAAGCTGCGGATCAAGGGCGCGACCATCGAACGCTCCGGTTATATGGAAACCATCGCCTGCGACGCGCTGGCCATGTCCGGCGGCTGGAGCCCGATCATTCATCTGATGTGCCATCGCGGCCAGCGACCGGTCTGGTCGGAAGAGAAGGCGGCCTTCCTCGCGCCGTCGCTTACGGAACCCTTCTTCGCCGCCGGCGGCGCCTCGGGTCTCGAAGGACTCGGCGCCTGCCTCGCCGATGGCTGGAAGGCCGGCGCGGAAGCCGCATCCTCCCTCGGTCTGTCGGCGCCGGCTTATGTCCGGCCCGATATCGAAGGCGAGGCGGGAGAAGGCTTCACGCCGCTCTGGTATGTCGCCGGATCCAAGTCCAAGGCTTTCGTCGATTTCCAGAACGACGTGCATGTCGCCGATCTCGGCCTGGCGCTGCGCGAAGGCTATGGGCATGTCGAACACGCCAAGCGCTATACGACCAACGGCATGGCGACCGACCAGGGCAAACTGTCCGGCGTCAACGCCGCCGCCATCCTGGCCGGCATGCAGGGCGTGACCCCGGCCCAGACCGGAACGACGACCTTCCGGCCGTTCTATACGCCCGTGACCTTCGGCGCGCTGGCGGGCGCGGCGCGTTTCGAGCATGCGCAGCCGATCCGCGTCTCTCCCCTGCATGGCTGGGCCAAGAAGAACGGCGCCAAGATGGTCGAGGCCGGCCTCTGGTATCGCTCCTCCTGGTTCCCGCGCGACGGTGAAACGAGTTGGCGGCAGAGCTGTGACCGCGAGGTGATCACGGTGCGCGAGAAAGCCGGCGTCTGCGACGTCTCCACGCTCGGCAAGATCGAAGTGATGGGTCCCGATGCGGCGGAATTCCTCAACCGAATCTATTCCAACGCCATGCTGAAATTGCCGGTCGGCAAGGCGCGCTACGGCATCATGCTCCGCGAAGACGGCATGGTTTATGACGACGGCACCGTCAGCCGCTTCGGAGAGAACCACTTCTTCATCACCACCACCACCGCCTATGCCGGCGAAGTGCTGACGCATATGGAGTTCTTCCACCAGACCGTCTGGCCGGAACTCGACGTGCGTTTCGTGACGGTCACCGATCAATGGGCGCAGATGTCCGTGGTCGGACCGAAGTCGCGCGAGATCCTGCAGGAACTGATCGTCGACGATCTCTCGGACGCCGCCTTCCCCTTCATGACCGCGCGCGCGGTCAAGATGGTCGACGGCCCCGAGGCGCGGCTCTACCGCATCTCGTTTTCGGGCGAACTCGCCTATGAACTGGGCGTGCCCGCCGGTTACGGCGAAGCGGTCGCCGACGCTGTGATGGCGGTCGGCGCCAAGCACGGCATCTGCGCCTATGGCGTCGAAGCGCTCAACGTCATGCGCATCGAGAAAGGCCATGTCACCCATGCCGAACTCGACGGCCGCGTGACGGCTGACGATGTCGGCCTCGGCAAGCTGGTCTCGGCGCAGAAGCCGGATTTCGTCGGCAAGCGCCTGCTCGATCGCTATGGCATGAAGGCGGCGGACCGCCATCAGCTCGTCGGTCTCGTGCCCGTCGATCCCAAGGTTGAGTTCAAGTCCGGCGCGCATATCCTGAAGGTCGGCGCGACGCCGTCGACGGTGGCCGATCAGGGCTGGGTGTCCTCGGTCTGCTATTCGCCGGCGCTCGGCCACACGATCGGGCTCGCCTTCGTCAAATCCGGACGCGAGCGCATGGGCGAGAAAGTGGTGGTCTGGGACAGACTGCGCGGTCAGGAGACCGAAGCGGTGATCAGCTCCACCGTGTTCTTCGATCCCGAAAACAAGAAGCTGCACGCCTGAGGAGGATCCCATGACCTATCAATATCGTCATCCCCTGGCCGACGGTGCCGTGCATGGCATCGAAATGCCGAACGCCAATCATCTGGAACTCGTTGAAGGCTCCGGCATCTTTTCCGTCCTCGCTTTCAAGGGCCAGGCGGACGCGGTGGACGCAGCGCTGAAGGCGCTGCCGGGCGTCAGCCCACGAAAGGTCGGCCCGGGCGAATGGCTGGGCGTGACCCCGGAGAGAGGGAGCGGTCTCGGAGAGATCGCCGGCGCAATGGTGGTCGACCAAAGCCATGGCCGCACGCATTTCCGCCTCAGGGGACCGCATGCGCTGCGCATCCTGATGAAGGGCGTCGGCGTCGATCTGGCCGGCGGCGCATTGCCGGTCGGGGAGTCGGCGATGATGGCGTTCCAGCATCTGACCGTCAATCTGGCCCGCAGCGGCGATGACGCGTTCGAACTGATCGTGCTGCGCAGTTTCGCCGAAAGTCTCTATCACGATCTGCGCCTCGCGGGCCGGGAATTCTCGCTGTCCTTTGCCGTGGCGGAACGCTGAAACAGGCGCGCGCCCGATCGTCCGAGCCGGCTCCGTGAGGGGCCGGCTCTTTCATTTGGGCCCATCGTTCCCAGCAATCGCCCTCGATGCCGCGCATCGGAGAAAAAGCGTCCAGCCTGTTTGTCTGCAAATGGCGGCCGGACCGACGAAACAACGATCCCGCTGCGCATTTTGGCGCAAACAGACAAATTGTTTTCGCCTGAGCGACAAGAAATGCGCTCCTTCGGAAATAGTGTTTTGACTGTGAACTGAAGGCGGTTCCGGGCGCCGGCCGGCGGGCGGCGCATTAACGGAAAGCCTTTTCCAATCAATCGGTTATCTATAGCCGGGAGGGCGTGTCCGCTCTTACCGGGAGCGGAGCTATGCCATGAAGAGCCATGCCAGGGTCGTCGTAATCGGCGGCGGCGTCGTCGGATGTTCGGTCCTCTATCACCTCACGAAATTCGGCTGGACCGACGTCGTTCTGCTCGAGCGGTCGGAACTGACTTCCGGCTCCACCTGGCACGCCGCCGGCGGCATGCACACGATCAATGGCGATCCGAACGTCGCCAAGCTGCAGAAATACACGGTCGAACTCTATAAGGAGATCGAGGAATATTCCGGCCAGGATGTCGGCCTGCACATGACTTCGGGCCTGATGCTGGCCGCCACCAAGGACCGCTTCGACTGGCTGAAGACGATCCAGGCCAAGGGCCGCTACGGCGGGCTCGACACCGAACTCCTGACGCCGCGCGAAGCGATGGAATTCATGCCGCTGATGGATCCCGACCAGTTCGTCGGCGCCCTCTACGACCCGGTCGAAGGCCATCTCGATCCCTATGGCACCACGCATGCCTACGCCAAGTCGGCCAAGAAGAACGGCGCCGAGATCTATCTGCACACCAAGGTCGAGGATCTCGTGCAGCGCGAGGACGGTTGCTGGCGGGTGATCACCGACAAGGGCGAGATCATCGCCGAGCATGTCGTCAACGCCGCCGGCCTCTGGGCGCGCGAAGTCGGCCGCATGGTCGGTCTCGAACTGCCCGTGCTCGCCATGGAGCATATGTATCTCATCACCGAGGACATGCCCGAGGTCGCCGAGTTCAACGCCGCCACCGGCAAGGAAATCGTCCATTGCGTCGATTTCGACGGCGAGATCTATATCCGCCAGGAGCGCGGCGGCATGCTGATGGGCACCTATGAGAAGGACTGCCGTCCCTGGTCGCCGATCACCACGCCGTGGAATTTCGGCCATGAACTGCTGGGCGAGGACCTCGACCGCATCACGGGCGAGTTGGAAGTCGGCTTCCGCCACTTCCCGGCCTTCAACAATGCCGGCATCCGCAAGGTCATCAACGGGCCCTTCACATTCTCGCCGGACGCCAATCCGTTGGTCGGCCCGATCCGCGGCCTGAAGAATTTCTGGTCGGCCTGCGCCGTGATGGCGGGCTTCAGTCAAGGCGGCGGCGTCGGCCTCGCGCTCGCCAACTGGATCATGCAGGGCGATCCGGGCTTCGACGTCTTCGCGATGGACGTGTCGCGCTATGGCGACTATTCCACCATGGCCTACACCAACGCCAAGGTGCGCGAAGGCTATTCCCGCCGCTTCTCGATCCGCTTCCCCAATGAGGAGCTGCCGGGCCGGCCGGCCCCTGCAGACCACGCCGATCTATGATCGGCTCAAGGGCATGGGCGCGGTGTTCGGCCAGTATTACGGGCTGGAGCAGCCGCTGTGGTTCGCGCCCGAAGGCGTCGAGGACAAGTTCTCCTGGCGCCGCTCGACCGATTTCGAGCATGTCGCCCGCGAGGTGAAGACCGTGCGCGACGGCGTCGGCATGATGGAGACGTCGGGCTTCGCCAAATACAAGATCACCGGCAAGGGCGCGCGCGCCTATCTCGATCGTCTGCTCGCCTGCCGCATCCCGGCGCTCGGCAAGATGACGCTCGCGCCGATGCTCAAGCATGACGGCAAGCTGATCGGCGACTTCACGCTGGCCACGATGGGCGAGGACGATTTCCTGCTGATCGGTTCCGGCGTGGCCGAGAACTATCATATGCGCTGGTTCGAGAGCCATCTGCCTGAGGACGGCTCGGTGCGCTTCGAAGCGATCGGCCTCGGCCTCGCCGGCCTCGCCATCGCCGGGCCGAAGTCGCGCGAGCTCATCGCCAAGCTCACCCATCTCGACATGTCCACGGACGCCTTCCCCTTCATGGCGATCCGCAAGATGGATATCGGCATGGCCCCGGCGATCGTCGGCCGCGTCTCCTATACCGGCGATCTCGGCTATGAGATCTGGATGAAGCCGGAATATCAGCGCTACATCTTCGAGAAGATCCTCGAGGCGGGGGCCGAATTCGGCATCGGTCTCTTCGGCTTGCGCGCTCTCAACTCGCTTCGGCTGGAAAAGGCCTATGGCAGCTGGTCGCGCGAATATCGTCCGCTCTATGGTCCCTTTGAAGCCGAACTCGGCCGCTTCATCGCGCTCAAGAAGGACGCCGACTTCATCGGCAAGGCCGCGGCCGCAAAGGAGAAGGAAGAGGGCGGCGCGCTGCGTCTGCGCACCTTCGTCATCGAAGCCAAGGACGCCGACGTGGTCGGCGACGAACCGATCTGGCACAAGGGCGAGGTCAAGGGCTGGGTGACCTCCGGCGGTTATGCGCATGGTCCGGGTCTGTCGGTGGCGGTCGGTTATGTGCCCAGGGAGATCGCCGAAGACGTCGAGGGATGGCAGATCGAGCTGCTTGGCGACATGCTGCCTGCAAAGCTGCAGTCCACGGCGCTCTTCGATGCCGACGGAGCCGTCATGCGCGGCTGAGGCGCCGTTTTATCCTGAAACGAATTGTCCCGTTTTTCGCCCGGCGAGCTCCATCGCCGGGCGATTCGCTTTTGTCGGGGCTTGCGGCGTTTCGGCGCAACCTTGAATTTTGTTAAACTCTGCGCACCTACGTGGTTTTTATGATCCCGCCCTATGTATGGCGGCGATTGGCCGATATCGGCGCGTCCAATACGGTTGCAATTCGCGCTCAAAAAAACTGCAATATGCATAAATTGTGATCAAATTCCGAATTTGAACGCAGGAGCGTCTGAAAACCGCACTTTGAGTCTTCACATTTCAAGCGAAAACGCTATGGGTTTTGGAAAGGCCGTTCCACTCGCGGCCTTTCCTAAGAACAGAAGCAGCAGCGATCTAACGACTGCATGCGGGGGAAAAGAGACGGATGGAATATTTTATCCAGCAGCTCCTCAACGGGCTGACGCTTGGCTCTATCTATGGCCTCATCGCCATCGGCTACACCATGGTTTACGGCATTATCGGCATGGTCAATTTTGCCCATGGCGATATTTTCATGCTCGGCGGCTTCGTCGCGCTGATCGTGTTCCTGGTGCTGACCGGCGCGATCGCCGGCGTGCCGGTGGCTGTGGCCCTTCTCATCATGATCATCGTCGCCATGGCTGTGACCAGCCTGTGGAACTGGACGATCGAAAAGATCGCCTATCGTCCGCTGCGCGGCTCGTTCCGGCTCGCGCCGCTGATCACCGCGATCGGCATGTCGATCCTGATCTCGAACTTCGTTCAGGTCACCCAGGGTCCGCGCAACAAGGCGATCCCGGGCATGATCACCGATGTCTACACCTTTGGCGGCGTGTCGCTGTCGCTCAAGCAGATCGTCATCGTCATCCTGACGGCGGTGCTGTTGACCGGTTTCTGGTATCTGGTCAATTACACCTCGCTCGGCCGCGCCCAGCGCGCCACCGAACAGGACCGCAAGATGGCCGCGCTGCTCGGCATCAATGTCGACCGGACGATTTCCATCACCTTCGTGATGGGCGCGGCGCTCGCCGCCGTCGCCGGCGCGATGTATCTGATGTATTACGGCGTCATCTCCTTCGCCGACGGCTTCATTCCGGGCGTCAAGGCCTTCACGGCCGCGGTTCTCGGCGGCATCGGTTCGCTTCCGGGCGCCGTGCTGGGCGGGTTGTTGATCGGTCTCATCGAATCCCTGTGGTCGGCTTATTTCACCATCGACTACAAGGACGTCGCGACCTTCTCGATCCTCGCCATCGTGCTCATCTTCAAGCCGTCGGGCCTGATGGGTCGTCCTGAAGTGGAAAAGGTCTGACAGCCATGCAAAACCTCTCATCAAACAATCAGGCGGCCGGAGCATCTCTGACTGCCCGAGCCCTGCGCGAATCCATCTTCGCCGGCGTGGTGGCTTTTGGCCTCTTCCTGCTGTTCATCGGGCTCGAATCCACCCAGAACATCCATAACGAGCTGATCATCGTCACCCATTGGGTGAAGCTCGCCTTCGTCGTCGGCCTGGTGATGGTGGTGCGGTTCGCGATGATCACGGTCATCAATCCGTGGCTCGCCGCCCGGAAGTCCGCCAAAGACGCTGCGCCGGCCTATGTCGAGGGCGATCCCGTCTCCGGACCCGTGCAGGCATGGAGGTTCTTCGTCAACAACTTCAGCAAGATCGGTCTCGCCTTCCTGCTGATCTATCCGGCTCTCTGCGTCAGCATCTTCGGCCTGCAGGGTTCGCTGAAATGGGTCGACAATTTCGGCATCCAGATCCTGATCTATGTGATGCTCGGCTGGGGCCTCAACATCGTGGTCGGCCTCGCCGGTCTGCTCGATCTCGGCTATGTGGCCTTCTATGCGGTCGGCGCCTATTCCTATGCCCTCCTGTCGCAGCATTTCGGCTTCTCCTTCTGGATCCTGCTGCCGCTGGCCGGCATTCTCGCCGCTTTCTGGGGCGTCATTCTCGGCTTCCCGGTTCTGCGTCTGAAGGGCGACTATCTGGCCATCGTCACGCTGGCCTTCGGGGAAATCATCCGATTGGTTCTGATCAACTGGAAGGAAGTCACCAACGGCTCCGCCGGCATTTCCGGCATCCCGAAGGCGTCGTCGATCTTCGGCATCTGGTCCTTCGACGTCGGCGCGGCCAACAATTTCACCAAGGCCTTCGGCCTGCCGATGTCTTCGGTCTACTACAAGATCTTCCTGTTCTATCTCATCCTCGCGCTCTGCCTGTTGACCGCCTATGTGACGATCCGCCTGCGCCGCATGCCGATCGGCCGCGCCTGGGAAGCGCTGCGCGAAGATGAAATCGCCTGCCGCTCGCTCGGCATCAACACGACCAACACCAAGCTGACGGCCTTCGCCATCGGCGCGATGTTCGGCGGTTTCGCGGGCTCCTTCTTCGCGGTGCGTCAGGGCTTCGTGTCGCCCGAATCCTTCGTCTTCCTCGAATCCGCGATCATTCTGGCGATCGTCGTTCTCGGCGGCATGGGGTCTCTGGTCGGCATCGCGGTCGCCGCGGTCGCCATGGTCGGCGGCACCGAACTCCTGCGCAACATGGAGTTCCTCAAGCTGATCTTCGGTCCGGAATTCACGCCCGAACTCTATCGCATGCTGATCTTCGGTTTGGCCATGGTGGTGATCATGGTGTGGAAGCCGCGTGGTTTCGTGGGCAGCCGCGAGCCGACCGCCTTCCTGTTCGAGCGCAAGAACGTCTCGGGCAGTTTCACCAAGGAAGGCCATGGCTGAGGCGGGAGCGATGACAATGGAAAAGACACCCCTGCTCGAAGTCGAGCACCTTTCGATGAAATTCGGCGGCCTGATGGCCATCAACGACCTGTCGTTCAACTGCCATGAAGGCGAGATCACCGCGTTGATCGGTCCCAACGGCGCCGGCAAGACCACCGTGTTCAACTGCATCACCGGCTTCTACAAGCCGACGATGGGCATGATCCGGCTCAATCACGGCCAGGGCCAGACGTTCCAGCTGGAGCAGATGCCGGATTTCCGCATCACCGCAAAAGCCAAGGTCGCCCGCACCTTCCAGAACATCCGGCTTTTCTCGGGTCTGACGGTTCTCGAAAACCTCCTGGTGGCGCAGCACAAAACAAGCTGATGAAGGCTTCGGGCTTCACCATTCTCGGCCTGCTCGGCATCGGCGGCTACAAAGACGCCTCCAGGGAATCGATCGAGCTCGCCCGCTACTGGCTGGACAAGGCCGACCTCACCGAGCGCGCCGACGATCCCGCCGGCGACTTGCCCTACGGCGCCCAGCGTCGCCTGGAAATCGCCCGCGCCATGTGCACCGGCCCCAAACTCTTGTGCCTGGATGAGCCGGCCGCCGGCCTCAACCCCAAGGAATCGCTGGCGCTGAACACGCTGTTGCGCTCGATACGCAAGGAGAGCGAGACGTCGATCCTGCTCATCGAGCACGACATGTCGGTGGTCATGGAAATCTCCGACCATGTCGTGGTGCTCGAATATGGCCGCAAGATCTCCGACGGCACGCCGGCGCATGTGAAGTCCGATCCGAAAGTCATCGCCGCCTATCTCGGCGTCGACGACGAAGAAGAAGCCGCCAAGATTGCAGGAGGCGTTGTCTGATGTCCCAGCCTCTTCTCCAGGTCGAGAATGTCGAGACCTATTATGGAAATATCCGCGCGCTCGGCGGCGTCACCGTCACCGCCAACCAGGGCGAAATCGTCACGCTGATCGGCGCCAACGGCGCCGGCAAGTCGACGCTGATGATGACCATCTGCGGCAGCCCGCAGGCCCGCAGCGGCCGGGTTCTGTTCGATAGACGCGACATCACCCGCATGCCGACCCATGAAATCGCCCGGCTGCGCATTGCGCAATCGCCCGAGGGACGGCGCATCTTCCCGCGTATGACCGTGTTCGAAAACCTGCAGATGGGCGCGTCCCTCGACAAGCAGAAATTCTTCGATGAGGACGTGAAGCGGATCTTCGCGCTGTTTCCGCGGCTCGAGGAGCGGCAGTATCAGCGCGGCGGCACGCTTTCGGGCGGCGAGCAGCAGATGCTGTCGATCGGGCGCGCGCTGATGGCGCGGCCGAAGCTGCTGCTTCTCGACGAACCGTCGCTGGGCCTCGCGCCGCTGATCTCCAAGCAGATCTTCGAGGCGATCGGCAAGCTCAACAAGACCGAAGGCCTCACCGTCTTCCTCGTCGAGCAGAACGCGTTCGCCGCTCTCCGGCTTGCCCATCGCGGCTATGTGATGGTCAACGGCCAAGTGACGATGAGCGGCTCCGGCCAGGAGCTTCTCGCCAATCCGGAAGTGCGCGCAGCCTATCTCGAAGGCGGTCATCATTAAGTCGAACAGGGCGGAGGGCATCTTGCGCGCCGCGCGCAATCGGATACTCTCACGCCCGAGGGAGCTTTGAAAATGCAAGGTATTCTCTACGAAGAACCGATCATCTGGGAGTTCTTCCTGGTGACGATCCTGATCGGCGGCTGGACCGCCTGGCGCACCGGCAAGAGCGTCGCCGACAACTGGGGCGAGATCTGGCCGCAGGTGGTGGTCTACATCCTGTTGCTCGGAATCGCCGTCCGCTTCATCCATCACGCGCTCTATGGCGGCACCATGTTCACGCTGCAATATTACGCGGTGGACACCGCTTATCTGATGGTCGTGGCGATCCTCGGCTTCCGCCACACCCGCGCCGGCCAGATGGCGACAAAATACTATTGGCTCTATGAGAAATCCGGTCCGTTCGGCTGGAAGAAAAAGAGCGTTTGACAAGTTTCCATCCGCTGTGAACAGATAGCGGAACGGGGAAAAAAACCCTTGGCGCAAAAGGCGGGCGACGGGGGCAAACAGGAACCAACACGCCTCAAATATTGGGAGTTAAAGATGAAGAAGATGCTTCTCTCCGCCGTGGCCCTGACGGCCATGGTGGCCTTCGGCGGCAACGCCTGGGCCGATCTGCTGATCGGCGTGGCGGGCCCGCTCACCGGACCGAACGCCGCTTTCGGCGCTCAGCTCCAGAAGGGCGCTGAACAGGCGGCGGCCGACATCAATGCGGCCGGCGGCATCAATGGCGAGCAGGTCAAGATCGTGCTCGGCGACGACGTCTCCGACCCGAAGCAGGTATTATTTCCGTCGCCAACAAGTTCGTCGGTGACGGCGTGAAGTTCGTGATCGGCCACTTCAACTCGGGCGTTTCCATCCCGGCTTCCGAAGTCTACGCCGAAAACGGCATCTTCCAGATCACCCCGGCCTCCACCAACCCGAACTTCACCGAGCGCGGCCTGTGGAACACCTTCCGCACCTGCGGCCGTGACGACCAGCAGGGCGCAGTGGCCGGCAAGTACATCGCCGACAACTTCAAGGACGCCAAGGTCGCCGTCGTTCACGACAAGACCCCGTACGGCCAGGGTCTCGCCGACGAAACCAAGAAGGCGATGAACGGCCTCGGCATCACCGAAGCGCTCTACGAAGGCATCACGCCCGGCGAAAAGGACTACTCCGCCCTCATCGCCAAGATGAAGGAAGCCGGCGTCTCGATCGTCTACTTCGGTGGCCTGCACACCGAAGCCGGCCTGATCCTGCGTCAGATGGCCGACCAGGGCCTCAAGGCGACGCTGATGTCCGGCGACGGCATCACCTCCAACGAACTGGCTTCGATCGCCGGCGACGCCGTCAACGGCACGCTGATGACCTTCCCGCCGGATCCGCGCAACAACCCGAACGCCGCCGACGCCGTCAAGAAGTTCCGCGACGCCGGTTTCGAGCCGGAAGCCTACACGCTGTACTCCTACGCCGCTCTGCAGATCATTGCCGAAGCCGCCAAGGCTGCCGGCTCCAACGACCCGCAGACGGTCGCTGAAACCGCCAAGGCCAAGGGTCCGTTCAAGACCGTCATCGGCGACATCGGCTTCGACTCCAAGGGCGACATCACCCGTCCGGACTACACGATGTACACCTGGCAGAAGGGCGCCGACGGCAAGTACACCTATCTCGAAAACAAGTAAGCTTCGGCTTCACGTTTTCGCGCCATCAGACCCGGGGCTTCGGCTCCGGGTTTTTTCGTTCCCGGCATTGGTCTCCCAAGGCGACAAAAAAAAGGCGCCGTTTCCGGCGCCTTTCGAGATCGAGTGATCTGCGGATTACTTCAGCGCTTCGTTGGTGATGTCGAGCGTATAGGCGCCTTCCGGCTTCTTGGTGATCACCGGATCGGAGCCCCCGGCCAGCAGCGTGGCGACGGTGCGCTCATAGTCGGCCGGATCGAGCGCGCCATTGGAGCCGGCGGTCAGCTTGGCGACTTCCGACATCATGGTCTTCTGATGCTGTTCTGTCTGGGCGCCGGAGGCGTCGTTTTCGAGCACGATGTCGGCGGCTTCGTCCGGATGCTCTTCGGCATATTTCCAGCCCTTCATCGAGGCGCGGACGAACTTGACCATCTTGGCCTTGAAGGCGTCGTCCTTGAGCTTGTCTTCCAGCACATAGAGGCCGTCTTCGAGGGTGGAGACGCCCTGATCTTCGTATTTGAAGGTCACGAGGTCGTCGGCCTTGACGCCGGCTTCGAGGATCTGGTGATACTCGTTATAGGTCATGGTGGAGATGCACTGCGCCTGCTTCTGCAGGAGCGGATCGACGTTGAAGCCCTGCTTCAGCACGGTGATGCCGTCGGCGCCGCCTTCGGTCTTGAGGCCGAGTTTGCCCATCCAGGTGAGGAACGGATATTCATTGCCGTAGAACCAGACGCCGATGGTCTTGCCCTTGAAATCTTCCGGCTTGGTGATGCCGGAATCCTTGGCGCAGGTCAGCATCAGGCCGGAATGCTTGAAGGGCTGGGCGATGTTGACGAGAGCTACGCCCTTTTCACGGGTGGCGAGCGCGGACGGCATCCAGTCGACCACCACATCGGCGCCGCCGCCGGCGATCACCTGGGCGGGCGCGATGTCGGGACCGCCCGGCTTGATGTCGACCTCGAGATCTTCTTCCTTGTAGAAGCCCTTGTCCTTGGCGACGTAATAGCCAGCGAACTGGGCCTGGGTGACCCATTTCAGCTGCAACGTCACCTTGTCGGCGGCCTGGGCCGAGAGCGCGCCGAGCGTCAGCGCGCTCGCGGTCGTCAGAAGTGCGATCGTCTTTTTCATGGTGTTTTGTTCCCTCTTTATATTACGCCTGCCCACCACGGACAGACGGATGCCAGAATGTGACGCGCCGCTCGAAGATGGCGACGAGACCATAAAACAGCGAGCCGACCAGGGCCGCAACGGCGATCTCGGCCCAGACCATGTCGATATTCATGCGCCCGACTTCGGTCGAAATACGGAAGCCCATGCCGACGATCGGCGTGCCGAAAAACTCCGCCACGATGGCGCCGATCATCGCCAAAGTCGAATTGATCTTGAGCGCATTGAAGATGAACGGCCAGGCGGCGGGAAGACGCAGTTTGAGCAGCGTGTTGCGCCAGTCGGCGGCGTAGGTGTGCATCAGGTCGCGCTCGATCGAGGACGATGCCTTGAGCCCGGCCAGCGTGTTGATCAGCATCGGGAAGAAGGTCATGATCACCACGACGGCGGCCTTGGACGGCCAGTCGAAGCCGAACCACATGACCATGATCGGGGCGACGCCGACGATCGGCAGCGCCGAGACGAAATTGCCGAGCGGCAGGAAACCGCGCTCCAGGAAAGGCGAGCGGTCGATCAGGATCGCGGCGATGAAGCCCAGGCCGCAGCCCATGACATAACCCGCCAGCACGGCCTTGAAGAAGGTCTGCTGCACATCGGCCCACAGGATCGGCAGGGACGAGATCAGCCGAGCCCAGATCATCGAGGGCGGCGGCAGCAGCACATGCGGCACGTTGAAGCCGCGCGTCAGGCATTCCCAGAGCACCAGAAGTGTCATGCCGAACAAAGCCGGCACCGCGAGATTGGCGGCGCGCGCCAGGGCCGGGCTGGAGAACTTCTGCTTCGTCAGCCAGGCGTTGAAGGCCCAGGCGGCGAACCAGAAGACGAGGCCGAAGAGAATCAGCGACATGTTCATCAGCGCGCGCCCTCCGGTTTTGCGCCCATGGCTTTCATGGTCAGTCTTTCCAGCAGTCCCACCAGAGCCACTAGGCCGGCGGCGACGGCGGAGGCCATGAACAGCGCCGCCCAGATCTGCGCCGTCTGGCCGTAATAGGAGCCGGACAGAAGGCGCGCGCCCAAGCCTTCTACCGCCCCCGTCGGCAATTCGCCGACGATGGCGCCGACGAGAGCCGCAGCGATCGCCACTTTTAGCGAGGCGAAGAGATAGGGCACGGAGGCGGGCCAGCGCAGCTTGACGAGCGTCTGTAGCGAACTGGCGTTATAGGTGTGCATCAGGTCGAGCTGTATCTGTTCGGGTGAACGCAGGCCCTTCACCATGCCGACGACGACCGGGAAGAAGCTGAGATAGGTCGAGATCAGCGCCTTCGGCAGAAGTCCCGATATGCCGACGGCATTGAGCACGACGATGATCATCGGCGCGATCGCCAGGACCGGAATGGTCTGGCTGGCGATCACCCAAGGCATCAGCGAGCGGTCCATGGCGCGGTTGTGAACGATGCCGATGGCCAGCGCCACGCCGAGCGCCGTTCCCATGCCGAAGCCCGCCAGCGTCGCCGAAATGGTGATCCAGGCGTGATAGAGGAGGCTGCGCTTGGAGGTCGGCTTCATCTCAAACGTGGTTTTCCACCATTCCGCCAACACCTGGTGCGGGGAGGGCAGAACCGGCCGCTCCTGCGTAAACGTCTTCTTGACCAGTTCGGAGAAGCCGATCTCGGTTCCGGCGCTGGTCGCCTGACTGCGCTCGAAGGGCGCGTTCAGCACGACCACGAAGACCAGCCAGAGCGCGATCAGCGCCGCGACGATCGTCAGCACCGGAAAGGCCTTGTCGCGCAGCCAGATCATGGCGCCACCGCCTTGGTCGGCCACATCATCAGCGTCATGGCCACCAGGCCGAGCGCCAGGCCCGCGGTCTGGACGCCGGTCAGTCGCTCGTTGAAGACCAGGAATGCGATGATATTGGCGAGGATCAGCTGCGCGATGGCCGAAATCGACACGGCCAGGCCCAGCCCGCCTTCGCGCATCAGCCGGAGCATGATCAGGTTGCCGATGATGTAAGGCTCATCGACAAGAGCACCCAGAGCCAGTTTGCGGTGGCGACATAGGTGCGCGATGCGGTTGCGGCGCCGACAAAAATGACCGCGGAGACGGAGAGCCAGAGAAGGAAACCCGCTTTCATCGACCGCTTCTCCCGCGCATGCGTGTAAGGGGACTATTCGTCATAGGAATGTCCCGCTCTCAAGCCCTCGCGAACGCGATGGGCGATTTCCAGAAATTCCGGGCTTTCGCGGATTTCGAGCGGACGCTCCCGGGGCAGGGTGGATTCGATCACATCGGTGACGCGGCCGGGCCTGGGGCTCATTACCACGATCTTGGTGGAGAGATAGACGGCTTCCAGAATGGAATGGGTGACGAAACAGATCGTCTTGTTGGTGCGGTCCCAGAGCTTCAGGAGCTGTTCGTTGAGATGGTCGCGGACGATCTCGTCGAGCGCGCCGAACGGCTCGTCCATCAGCAGCAGGTCGGCGTCGAAGGCCAGCGCGCGGGCGATGGAGGCGCGCTGCTGCATGCCGCCGGACAGCTGCCAGGGATATTTCTTGCCGAAGCCCGAGAGATTGACGAGATCGAGCGTGCGCTCGATGCGTTGTTTCTGCTCCGACTTTGCGTAGCCCATGATTTCGAGCGGCAGTGCGATATTCTCTTCGATCGTCCGCCAGGGATAGAGCGCCGCCGCCTGAAAGACATAGCCATAGGCGCGGCTCTTGCGGGCGTTCTCAGGCGTCATGCCGTTGATCAGGATCGAGCCTGACGTCGGCTTTTCGAGATCGGCGATCACGCGCAGGAATGTCGTCTTGCCGCAGCCCGAGGGGCCGATGAAGGAAACGAAATCGCCCTTGTTGACGTCGAGATCGACGCCGGTCAGCGCGGTGACGGGGCCGTCATTGGTCGGAAAGACCAGGCCGAGATCGCGCGCCGTCACCACTGGTGTTTTAGAAGTGGACATGTGCACCCAGTATCATGATTATTCTCCCCTGGCGGTTGATCCGCTCTGTCTTGGTTCGAAGGAGCTTTGGTTTATGTCATCATCCCCCGCGTCCGATTGCAAGCTGATCCGCCCCGCCATCCCCTATGACGGTAAGCAGGGCTTTTCCTATCTCGAGGGTATTTCCAAGGAGTCCTCCGGCGCGCAGGGCATCGCGATGATGCTGCTGACTGTGCCGCCCGGCGGCCGCGCCAAGGCGCATATGCATGAAGGCCACGAGACGGCGATCTTCGTGCTGTCGGGCGAAGTCGAATGCTTCTACGGCTTCAATCTGGAACACCGCATCATCACCAAGGCCGGCGACATGTTCTACATCCCCGCCGGCATGCCGCATCTGCCGGTCAACCGATCGAAGACGGAGAGCTGTTCGGCGGTCATTGCGCGCACGGACCCCAATGAGCAGGAGAGCGTGGTGTTGTTGCCGGAATTGGAGAGGCTGGCGGATTGATATGGCGCGGCTGGGGGCACACCCCTCTGTCCTGCCGGACATCTCCCCTCAAGGGGGAGATTGGCTGGGCTCGCCAACCCCGCTTGCCATCACCGTCGCGTCTGCCGCAGAGATGAGGCTGTTGTTGGGCAATGCTCCGGCCACGAGTCGATCTCCCCCTGAGGGGAGATGCCCGGCAGGGCAGAGGGGGTGGCCCGGAACGCCTACCTTCCTCATTGAAACGCCCCCACCCCAATGGTGCGGATGATCGTCTCGCAGACGCCATTCATATCCTTTAACACATCGTCATTGCCGAACCGCAGCACCGTCCAACCCAGTTCATTCAGGACCGCCGTTCGCTGGACGTCATAACGAAGCGCCTCGTCCTCATTGTGTTGCGCCCCATCCACCTCGACAATGATCCGATGCTCGGCGCAGGCGAAATCGACGATATAGCCCGCGATCGGCAGTTGCCGGCGAAAGCTCAGCCCCATCAGGCGATGAGCGCGGATCTCGTTCCATAGCTTCAACTCGGCGTCCGTCATGGCTTTGCGCATGCGGCGGGCGTTGTGACGGTTGGCGGGCGCGACGTCAAAGTGCGGCGTCAAGACAGCCTCCGGCGTCAATCGGGATTACCCCCTCTGTCCTGCCGGACATCTCCCCTCAAGGGGGAGATTGGCTGGGCGCACGCTCTCGCCAAGCATCCGACGCTGGCGCCAGACGCGCGCCCGCGACTCCCCGGAAGGAAGATGCTTTTGGGAAGGGAGCGGCGCCTTTAGCCATAAATCACACCCCGCTTGCCGGTATCCCCGTCCGTTCCACCTTGCGCGGCGCGACCAGGTCCTTCCAGGTCGATAGCGCCTTGTTCACCGCCGTGAAGGGTTCGCGCTTGACGAACTGACCATGGCCCTCGCGGGTCTTGACGGTCGCTTCCTCGATCGCCACCTCGCCGCGCGTGAGTGTAAAGCGCGGCAGGCCGGTGACTTGCTTGCCTTCGAAAACGTTGTAGTCGATCGCCGATTGCTGGGTCTTGGCCGAAATCGTCTTGGAGCGCTTAGGGTCCCACACGACGATGTCGGCGTCGGCGCCCACGAGGATCGCGCCCTTCTTCGGATAGATGTTGAGGATCTTGGCGATGTTGGTCGAAGTTACCGCCACAAATTCGTTCATGGTCAGACGTCCCGTGGCGACGCCATGGGTCCAAAGCATCGGCATACGGTCTTCAAGCCCGCCGGTGCCGTTGGGGATCTTGGCGAAATTGCCGAGGCCGAAGCGCTTCTGCTCGGTGGTGAAGGCGCAATGGTCGGTGGCGACGCAGGAGAGCGAGCCCGATTGCAGGCCGGCCCAAAGACTGTCCTGATGCGCCTTGGAGCGGAAGGGCGGGCTCATCACGCGGCGGGCGGCGTGGTCCCAGTCCTTGTCGAAATATTCGCTCTCATCGAGCGTCAGATGCTGGATCAGCGGCTCGCCATAGACGCGCATGCCCTTCTGGCGGGCGCGGCGGATGGCTTCATGGGCCTGTTCGCAGGAGGTGTGCACCACATAGAGCGGCACGCCGGCCATGTCGGCCAGCATGATGGCGCGGTTGGTCGCTTCGCCTTCCACTTCCGGCGGGCGCGAATAGGCATGCGCCTCGGGGCCGTTATTGCCTTCGGCCAGCAGCTTGGCGGTCATCGAGGCGACGACGTCGCCGTTTTCGGCATGCACCAGCGGCAGCGCGCCGAGTTCGGCGCAGCGCTGGAAGGAGGCGAACATCTCGTCGTCATTCACCATCAGCGCGCCCTTATAGGCCATGAAATGCTTGAAGGTGTTGATGCCCTTGCCCTGGACGATCGTCTTCATCTCGTCGAAGATGCGCTCGTTCCATCCGGTGATCGCCATATGAAAGGAATAGTCGGCATTGGCGCGCGAGGTCTTGTTGTCCCACATCGTCAGGGCCTCGAGCAGCGACTGATCCGGCGCCGGAAGACAGAAATCCACCACCATGGTCGTGCCGCCGGCGAGGCCTGCGCGCGTGCCGCTTTCGAAATCATCGGCGGAATAGGTGCCCATGAACGGCATTTCGAGATGCACATGCGGATCGATGCCGCCGGGCATGATGTAGCAGCCGGTCGCGTCGAGCGTCTTGTCGCCGGAAAGGCTCTGGCCGATCTCGATGAACACGCCGCCCTCGATCTTGACGTCGGCCTTGTAGGTCAGGTCGGCGGTGACGATTGTGCCGTTCTTGATGACTGTGGTGGTCATGCGTACTCTCCCCGTGTTTTCAATTCAGTGTGTGCTCATCCGGCGAACCCGAGCGCCAGAGCCATGGAGCGCTCAAGTCGTCGCATCGTCACGTCATCAAAGGTCCCTATGATTTCCCCGATCCTTTGTCGGCTGGCCGGACTGATCTTGTCGACCATGACTTCCGATTGTAGTTTCAGCCCGTTTGCGGCGGTAGGCTCCACCGGTACTCGAAAGATGCTCGGTCCAGAACTGAAGCTGGTGATCGGGCAGACCAGCACGGTCTTCAACTGCGACTCCGTCATCAAATCTGTCTGGACGATGACAGCCGGGCGCGGCTTGCCCAGATCGCTCGAGAGAATGAGTGAGTGACGACGTCGCCACGCTTCATTGATCATCTTCTTCGGGTTCGCGATCCCAGATGTCTTTCTGAAGACTATCGATCCACTCCATGACGTCGTCTTCTTCATCGGCGAAGGCCATACGATTTGCCTCTGCAACCGCCTGCTCACGGACGGACGGGTCTCGAAGATCCGGCAGCCAAAGTTCAAAGCGCTGGAACCCCTTGGCCCGAAACTCGGCTTTCTCTTCGGCAGACAGTTCTCTCGGCAAAGTCATCGGCAAACCTCCTGATGGGTCAGGCCATGATCCTACTCCACAATCCCCGCCGTCTCCACCACCGCGCGCAGCAGCACATCGGCGCCGGCTGCGGCCCAGTCCTTGGAGATTTCTTCCGCCTCGTTATGGCTGAGGCCGTCGACGCAGGGGCAGAAGATCATCGTGGCGGGCGCGACCTTGGCGGCCCAGCAGGCGTCGTGGCCGGCGCCGGAGATGATGTCCATATGGCTGTAGCCGAGATCTTCCGCCGCCTTGCGCACCGAGGCGACCAGGGTCGGATCGAAGGTGACGGGATCGAAATGGCCGACCGCCTCGACGGAATAGCCGACGCCGAGGGCCGCGCAGATTTCGGCGGCTTCCTTCTCGATGCGGGCGCGCATGCCGTCGAGCTTGGTCTGGTCGGGCGAGCGGATGTCGACGGTGAAGATCACCGTTCCCGGCAGCACATTGCGGGAATTGGGCGAGAACTTCACCTGTCCGACGCCGCCGACGCAGCCCGGTTGGTTGTCCATCGCCACCGTCTGGACCATTTCCATGATCCGGGCCATGGCGAGGCCGGCGTTGACGCGGTGGTTCATCGGGGTGGAGCCGGTATGGGCTTCCTTGCCGCTCAGCGTGAGTTCCAGCCACCACAGGCCCTGGCAATGGGTGACGACGCCGATCTGCTTGTTCTCGGCCTCCAGAAGCGGGCCCTGCTCGATGTGATATTCGAAATAGGCGTGCATCTTGCGCGCGCCGACCTCTTCCTCGCCCAGCCAGCCGATGCGCCTGAGCTCGTCGCCGTAAGTCTTGCCGTCCGGGTCCTTGCGCGAATAGGCATGCTCCAGCGTATGGACGCCGGCAAAGACGCCGGAGGCGAGCATGGCGGGGGCAAAGCGGGCGCCCTCCTCATTGGCCCAGTTGGTCACGACGATGGGATGCTTCGTCTTGATGCCCAAATCGTTCATCGAGCGGACGACTTCGAGCCCGGCGAGCACGCCGAGCACGCCGTCATACTTGCCGCCGGTGGGCTGGGTGTCGAGATGGCTGCCGACATACACCGGCAGCGCGTCGGGATCGGTTCCCGGTCGGGTCATGAACATCGTGCCCATCTTGTCGACGCCCATGGTCAGGCCCGCCTCGTCGCACCAGCGCTTGAACAGGTGGCGGCCTTCGCCGTCTTCATCCGTCAGCGTCTGGCGATTGTTGCCGCCGGCCACGCCGGGGCCGATCCTGGCCATCTCCATCAGCGAATCCCAGAGACGGTCGCTGTTGATGCGCATGTTTTCGCCGGGTGCAGTCACGATTACTCTCCCTCGCGGCCTGAAGGCCTCATTCTCGCGGGCGGTGTTCCGCTCCGTATGGTTCCCGTGGTCGGTCAAGGCGTTGTTTTTCTTGTTCGCCTTTATTGAACAGTTGCGCGAAGTTGCCTTTTGTTCAATAATTTGACCGTTTGGTAAACATTACAACTTCCAGCGTCCTGCTCAAGACGAAAAACGAAGTCCTGCCTAATATTTTTTCGTTTGAAAAGTTGGCGCAAAAATTCATCATTCGCACGATGCTCCCGCCGGCGACGGATGAGGAGCCGGAGCCGCCAGAGATGCCCATACCCAGAGCCGCCCAGACGCAGCGCCGGACGAGAATCCAGGAAGAGAAGGAGGAGCAGATCCTCGAAGCGGCTCTCGACGTGTTTTCACAGAACGGTTTCAAGGGCGCCACCATCGACCAGATCGCCGAAGTCGCCGGCATGTCCAAGCCCAATCTGCTCTATTATTTCCGCACCAAGGAGGCCATGCACCGGGCGCTTATCGAGCGCGTTCTCGACACCTGGCTCGACCCTCTCCGGGCCTTCGACGCCGAAGGCAATCCCGAAAGCGAAATACGCTCCTATATCCGGCGCAAGCTGGAGATGGCGCGCGATTATCCGCGCGAGAGCCGGCTCTTCGCCAATGAAGTTCTGCGCGGCGCGCCGTTGATCGAAGACGAGCTCAAGGGGCCGCTCAAACAACTGGTCGATGAGAAAGCCGAGGTCATCAGGGCCTGGGCCAAGGCCGGCAAGATCGCCAAATGCGATCCTTACCACCTGATCTTCTCGATCTGGTCGACCACCCAGCATTACGCCGACTTCGACGTTCAGGTTCGCGCCGTGCTCGGTCAGGAGAAGGATGGCGACGGTCGTTTCGAGGACGCCGCCCGGTTTCTCGAGCAATTGTTCATGGGCGGGCTGAGCATTCGGGCCTGAGAGGTCAATAATGATGCCGGCATTGGGCGATGAGCAGACCCTGTTCGCTCGGGCGGTAAACGAGGCTATGCTCCGCATTGATGCGTCGCGACCCCCAGCCCCTCAACTCGCCGCGCAACGGCTCCGGTTTGCCGACGCCCTGGAAAGGCTGGCGGCTGGCGTCCTTGATGAGCAGATTGACCCGCGCCAGGATCTTTCCATCAGTCGCCTGCCAGTAGAGATAGTCTTCCCAGGCGCGTTCGTGGAAGATCAGTTTCACTCGGAAAGTTCTCGCGCCTCGCCCTTGCCGTCATCAAGCTCCCGGACGGCTTCAAGAAGCCGTTCTGCATTTTGCGGGTTCTTAAGGAGATGGGCCGTTTCCTCATAAGAGGCGAAGTCTTCCACCGACATCAGCACTGCCGCCGGCTTGCCGCGATCACGGGTGATCAGCACAGGCGCACGGTCGTCCGTCACACTGTCGAGGACGGCGGCAAGGTTTTTCCGGAGGTCGCTGTAGGATGTCGAACGCATTCATCTATTGTACTCGAACAAGTACGGAATGCAAGCTTCAGTCCGGCAACAAGCCCATGATCAGCAGGCCGCAAGCGGTGGCGAGCGCGCCCGCCATCACCGATGCGCTCACCCAGCCATGGCCGAACAGGCCTTGCTGGAGAATGATGAAACTTGGGGTCAGATAGCCATAGCCCAGCACTTTCGACGCGGGCAGTCTGAGTGAAGCGTATTGCAGCAGCAAAAAGGTGATGATGGTGGTGACCACCGCGAGATAGGTGATGGCGATCCAGGCAATGGCTGGAACAGTGCTGAAATTCACCGCCGTCAGCGATGGCGCGCCGACCGGCAGCAGCCAGAGGCAGGTGGCGGCCACTGCCCAGAAGGCGAACTGATAGGCGGCCTCGCCACGGTTGAATTTGCGCAGCAGCGGCGCATAGGCGGCGTGGCAGATCACGCCGACGAAATAGATCAACTCGCCCTGGCCGATATCGAAGGCAAGCAGGGCGGTGACATCGCCGCGGAACACCACCCAGACCGCGCCCGAGGCGGCGACGATGAGGCTGATGAGCACGCCCGGCCGTGTCGTCTGCCGCAGGAACAGCCAGGAAAAGCCGGCGCTCAACAGCGGCATCATGGTGAAGACCGCGCCGGTCGAGACGGCGGAGGTGAATTCCAGCGCCTTGAACATCGTGCTCATATAGATGGCCATCAACAGGCCGAGAATGAGAAAGCGCCAGGGGCGGCCGGGATAGGTGAGCGGCGCCCTCAGCAGAAACAGGCCGGCGCCCGCCATCACCGCCACCGCCAGCACATAGCGTAGACTGTTGATGGCGTAGCCGGGCAGAACGGCGGTCGCGGCCTTGCCGAGCGTGAAGGAGCCGGCGATCAACACGGCGAACAGCAGCATGGCGAGATGCGCCATCAGCTTTTCCTTGCCGACGGCATGGCTGTTGCCGGCCCGCAAAATCGGTTTGGGCGTTTGGCTCATGCTCATCCTCCCTTGCGGTTATGCCCGCGTCAGAAGCGCTTCTGCACCAGCCCGGTCGCCCTCGCAAGCCGGGCATGGGCCCGGGCGGACCTATAGGTCACCGTCAATGCGAAACGGATTTCGACAGGAGATTGATGATCAGCACGCCGGCGATGATCAGCGCGAGGCCTATGAGCGCAGGCAGGTCGAGTTTCTGGCCGAAGATCAACCAGCCGGCCAGCGCCACCAGCACGATGCCCGCGCCGGACCAGACGGCGTAGACGATGCCGACGGGCATGGTCTTGGTGACCAGCGACAGAAGATAGAAGGCGAAAGCATAGCCGACCGCCGACACCAGGCTCGGAGCCAGGATCGTGAAGCCGTTGGATTTGGCGAGGGCGGATGTGGCGATCACTTCCGCGACGATGGCGATCAGCAGCAGGGCGTAGGTCATGATCCCGTTGTAGCCGTCCGGCTGCAACGGCGCCAGTCCCGCCACGTCGCCGCAGGACTTTCGCGCGACGCCGGCGATGCGGTCTGGCGAATTCCTTGCGACCCGTTATATGTCCTTGCCAAAGAGGAGAGATCATGCGGCTCAAGGTCAGGATCCAGGCGCTTTACGAAGCCAATTCGCGAGACGCGCATCGCTTTCGCTATCTGCTGCTGGCGGTGGACGTGATCACCATGATCCTGCTGGTCGTCACCACCTTCTTCTATGGCGAGACCTGGGTCGTGTGGCTCGACGTCGGCATCGGCTTTTATGTCGCCCTCGATTATATCGCGCGCTACTGGATTGCGGGCAACAAGCGGCAGTTCCTGCTCTCTCCGTTCAACATCCTCGATGTGATCGTCATCTTCTCGCTGTTCGCGCCGCTGTTCGGCGCGGCCTTCGCGTTTCTGCGCAGCCTGCGCATTCTCAGACTGCTGCGCTCTTACCGCCTGCAGGCCAAACTTCGGTCCGATTTCCCGCTGTTTCGCCACCATGAGGATGTGATCCTCAGCGCCGTGAACCTGTTCGTGTTCCTGTTCATCATGACGGAACTGGTGTTTGTGACGCAGGCCCGGATCAATCCCGACATCGGCGATTTTCTCGATGCGCTCTATTTCACCGTGACGACGTTGACGACCACCGGCTTCGGCGACGTGACGCTGGTGGGGGATTGGGGCCGCATCCTCGCCATCATCATCATGGTGTTCGGCGTGTCGCTGTTCCTCAGGTTGATCCAGACGATTTTTCGACCGTCCAGGGTGCGCTATGACTGCCAGCAATGTGGGCTTTTCCTGCACGAGGCCGACGCGGTGCATTGCAAACATTGCGGCGCGGTGCTGAACATTCCCTCGGATGGATCGGTCTGATCCGCTTTTGTTATCGGGCGAAATAATTCGTGCATCGAGCCCTCTTGCAAACTTCATGAATCGGCATACCTTTTCCTTATCGGCAACGAACAGAAAGGAAGGTGATCCAATGTCTAATGAGTATTCGGCGCTCTGCTATGGCTTGGAAGTGAGCGTGAAGACTGCGAGGCAGCCCTCGTTCTGAACCTTCCTTCCAGGGTCCTCGAGGCCCGGCCATATCAAGGCCAATCTCATGGGGTCGTCCGACGGGCGGCCCTTTTGATTTTTAGATTTGGAATTCCGCGCTCGCCAGCGGCGCTCTTCGAGTTTCAGTTCGCGCCAGATGAATTTCAGCCTTTACTCTCCGACTGTCCTCTTGGCCCTAGTGTTGGCGGCCTTTGTCGCCGGGCTCGCGCGCGGCTTCTCCGGCTTCGGCGCGGCGCTGATCTTCGTGCCGCTGGCCAGCGCGGTGGTCGGCCCGCGCATGGCGGGGCCGATCCTGCTGGTCATCGATATCGTCGCCAGTTTCCCTCTGATCCCCGACGCGTTCGGCAAAGCCGATAAACAGGCAGTCGGCCTGATGTCGATGGGCGCTGTCGTCGCGGTGCCCCTGGGCGTGTTGGCGCTGATGCATTTCGATCCCCTGGCGACGCGCTGGGGCATCTCGCTCACGGCGATCGGGTTTCTTTGCTGTTGTTGTCGGGCTGGCGCTATCGGTCCAAACCGGTTGCGGCAACCACGTTCGGCATCGGCGTCATCGCCGGCTTTTTCAGCGGCGCGGCGCAACTCGGCGGGCCGCCGGTCGTGACCTATTGGCTGGGCGGACGGCATAAAGCCGCGCATGTGCGCGCCAACATCGTCATCTATTTCGCCATTTCCTCGATCTTCTCGGCGGTCAGCTATTGGTGGGCCGAGCTTCTGGGCCTGCAGGTGTTCGCGCTGGCGATCATAACGGGGCCGGTCTACGGGTTCGGCCTCTATCTCGGCGCGCGCAGTTTCGGCTATGCGCGGGAGGACCTGTTTCGACGGATCTGCTTTGCGTTGATCGCGGCGTCGGCGATCATCAGTCTGCCGGTCTGGGACGGCCTGAAGATTTGAACGCGCGCGAGCCACTCCTCGCCAAGACTTGAGAGTCGACTGAACCGAAACAAGCGCCGAGTCGTTTCATCCTCGGCTTCTTTTCCCTGTCTTGCGTATAGAGGCCAAACACAGGATGCTTCGTCTCACCATGCGCCCCTCAGACCTGCTTTGCTCGACGCCGAAGGGCCTCTATTGCCCGCCCGGCGATTTCTATATCGATCCCGTCGCGCCCGTGCCGCGGGCGCTGATCACCCATGGCCATTCCGACCATGCCCGCTCGGGGCACGCCGCCGTGCTGGCTACGCAGGAAACGCTCGACATCATGGGCATCCGCTATGGCGAGAATTTCGCCGGCGAGAGCCAGGCGGCGGAGCTGGGGCGCGAGATCAAGATCGGCGATGTCACCGTGCGCTTCGCCCCTGCCGGACACGTGTTGGGCTCGGCGCAGATCGTGGTGGAGAAAGACGGGCTCCGGATCGTCGCCTCGGGCGATTACAAGCGCCGCGCCGACGCCACCTGCCTGGCTTTCGAACCTGTCGCCTGCGACGTCTTCATCACCGAGGCGACCTTCGCGCTGCCGGTGTTTCGCCATCCCGACGATCGCGACGAGATTGCGCGCCTGTTGCATTCGGTGGCGCAGTTCCCCCGAGCGCAGCCACCTCGTGGGCGCCTATGCGCTGGGCAAAGCGCAGCGGGTTATCAGCCTCATCCGCCAGGCGGGCTACGACAAGACCATCTATCTGCACGGCGCGCTGGAGCGTCTATCTGCCTATTATCAGAGCCAGGGGATCGACCTCGGACCGCTCGCGCCCGCGACCATCGACAAGGGCTCGAAGGAGAAATTCGCCGGCGAGATCATTCTTTGCACACCGTCGGCTTTTTCCGATCGCTGGGCGCGGCGCTTTGCCGATCCAGTCACCTGCTTCGCCTCTGGCTGGATGCGCATCCGCCAGCGCGTCAAGCAGCGCGGCGTCGAGCTGCCGTTGATCCTGTCGGATCATTCCGACTGGGACGAATTGACGCAGACCATCCGCGACACCGGGGCCCGCGAGGTTTGGGTGACGCATGGCCGCGAGGAGGCTCTGGTGCGTTGGTGCGAACTGCATCAGATCGCAGCGCGGCCGCTGCATCTCGTGGGCTATGAGGATGAGAACGACTGATGCGCGGCTTTTCCGAACTCATCGACCGGTTGGTGCTGACTCCGTCGCGCAACGGCAAACTCACGCTCTTGCGCGATTATTTCCGCGACACGCCCGATCCCGACCGGGGCTATGCGCTGGCGGCGCTGACCGACGGGCTCGATATTCCTGCCATCAAGCCCGCCATCCTGCGCCAACTCGTCGCCGAGCGGATAGACGAGGTGCTGTTCGCCTATAGCTATGACTATGTCGGCGATCTCGCCGAGACCATTTCGCTGATCTGGCCCGAGACAGGCGAGGCGAAGGCCCATGACATGCGGCTGGCCGATGTGGTGGAGACGCTGATGAAGGCGTCGCGCTCGGATGCGCCGAAACTCTTCGCCTCCATGCTCGATCGGATGGACGCGTCGGGGCGCTTCGCCGCCATCAAGCTCGCCACCGGCGGCCTGCGCATCGGCGTCTCCTCCGGCCTCACCAAACAGGCGCTGGCCGATCTCGGTTCCCGCGACGTGGTCGAAATCGAGGAAATGTGGCACGGGCTTAAATCCCCCTATGCAGACCTCTTCGCCTGGCTAACCGGCAAGGCGGAGAAGCCCGAACAGGCGGCCCGGGCGATGTTTCGCCCGGTCATGCTCGCCACTGCCGTCGAGGACGGCGATCTCGATGCGCTGTCGATCAATGATTACAATGCCGAATGGAAATGGGACGGCATCCGCGTGCAGGTCAGTTCCGAGGGCGGTGTCCACCGGCTCTATTCCCGCAGCGGCGACGATATCTCCGGCGCCTTTCCCGATCTCTTGGGGGCCATCGACTTCGAAGCCGTGATCGATGGCGAACTGCTGGTCGGACGTCCGCCGGAATTCGTCGGCACGTTTTCCGACCTGCAGCAGCGGCTGAACCGCAAGACCGTGTCGGCCAAGGTGGAGAAGGAGTTTCCGGTCTTCGTCCGCGCCTATGATCTCTTGATGGAGGATGGCGAGGATCTCCGGCCACTGCCGCTTACCGAGCGTCGGGCGCGGCTGGAGGGGCTGATCGGCCGGATCGATCCTTCGCGGTTCGATCTGTCGCCGCTGGTGGCTTTCGAAAGCTGGGATCATCTGGATACGCTCAGGCGCGCGCCCATTCACCCGATCATCGAAGGCGTGATGCTGAAGCGAAAGGATTCGCCCTATCTGCCCGGTCGTCGCAAGGGGCCGTGGTTCAAGTGGAAGCGGGATCCTTACGTGGTCGACGCGGTGCTGATGTATGCCCAGCGCGGCCATGGCAAGCGGTCGAGCTTCTATTCCGACTACACATTCGGCGTCTGGCAGGAGGCGGAGGGCATCCGCCAGCTGGTGCCCGTCGGCAAAGCCTATTTCGGCTTTTCGGATGAGGAACTGATACAGATCGACAAATTCGTGCGCGACAACACAATCGACCGCTTCGGTCCGGTCCGTTCGGTCAAGGCGACGGAGGAGCATGGGCTGGTGTTCGAAGTGGCCTTCGAGGGGCTTGCCCGCTCCAGTCGCCACAAATCTGGCGTCGCCATGCGCTTTCCGCGTATTTCAAGACTTCGCTGGGACAAGCCGTCGGGCGAGGCCGATACGATCGAGACGCTGGAAGCGATGCTGGAGACGATGGAGACCGGCCGCCGCAGCTGACGCTCAGGGCAGCGGCAGGCACCAGATGGCGAAAAGCGGCTTGTCTCCGGAGCGCATGGCGTGGGTGATGCCGAACGGATTATAGATGAGCCCACCCGGTCCGGGCGTCACCCATGGATCGGCATTTTGCCGCCAGTCGCCTTCGGAGAGAGCGATGTAAAGCTCCTCCGGTGGATGTCGATGATCGGGATAATCCGTATTCGGCGCCAGGATCGACAGGCCGATCTCGACGGTTTCGCTTTCGGCAAGACCGCCGGCGCCGACGATCATGGCTTCCGCATAGGTCTCTTCCAGAAACGACGGCTGGCCTGGCGCGATGGCGTCGCTCCAACGCAAGGATGGCTCGATCGCCCTGATCGCCTGGGCGAGACGCGTCAAGAGCGGGTTTGCGCCTTCAAGCGCCGCGTAACTATCCGCAAGATGCCGGCAGGCGGGCGCCGACTGGTGCGGTCGATCCGAAACGCCCGCGCGATCTGCCATGTTTTTCTCGAGGCGCTCAAAGGCCGCGCGCGACGGGCCGGCAGCGGGCAGGACGGCCAGAAGGCTGTCCCGGAGCGCATCGAGAAAGTCTTGAAGGGCGGATTCTAGGCTGACGGCTTTGCTCATGGAACAAGCCTAGCACCCCTGGAGCCGGAGGCAAGATGGAACCTGCTTGGGAATTCCCGCGTTCCCGATCATTGTTTCGGATAGGACGGCTTCATGAACCCTCAGACAACGGATTTTCTCGTCGCCAGCCGCGCGGCCATCACTCAGCTTACCGGCCTGGCCGTGCATTATTCGCTGTCTCTGGTCGGCGCGATCCTGCTGTTTCTCGTCGGCTGGATGCTGTCGCGCCTGCTGCATCGCTGGACGTTGAACGGCCTCAGCCGCATCAGGCATTTCGATGTCACGCTCGCGCATTTTCTCGCCAATGTCGTACGTTACGCCGTTCTCATTCTGGTGGCTGTCATGGCGCTCGGGCAGTTCGGCGTCCAGACGACGTCGATCATCGCCACGCTCGGCGCCGCCGGCCTCGCCATCGGTCTGGCGTTGCAGGGCACGCTGCAGAACATCGCTGCCGGCATCATGCTCCTGATCCTGCGGCCTTTCCGGGTGGGAGAGACGATCGAGACGCCGCAGGTGGCTGGCACGGTCACCGAAATCGGCCTGTTTGCCACCGAACTCCGCACCGCCGACGGCCTGTTCCAGCTCGCGCCGAATTCGGCGCTGTGGAACGTGCCGGTGAAGAACTATTCCCGCCTGCCGACCCGCCGTTACGAAGTGGCCGTCACCGTGCCGGCGACGGAGAATCTCGCCGGCTCCGAAGAGCGTCTCCTCGAACTCGCCCGTCGCGACGACCGTATTCTCGACGCGCCGGCGCCGGTCGTCTCGATCAAGGAATTTTCCACTGAGACGGTCACGCTGGCGCTGTCCGCCTGGGTGAAGACGGGCGATTATGGCGCGGCGACCCGCGATCTGACCCGGCGGGTGAAGCTGGAGTTTGATGTGAAGCCGGACACGGCGCCGGGGTTAGCGTCCTGACCTGAGTGCAGTTTTTTCTGAGCCAGACTGTCGACGCTCCTGCTCGGCCATAAAGCGGCTCATTTCCGCCAACACGTCTTCCTGGGTCAGGCTGGGCCGAGGATCGTTCAGCGAGCGACGAATTCTGGAGACGATGTCGGTAAGGTCCGTATCTGTCTTCATGGCTTGGGCCCGAGTGAATGAGGACAGAACATAGCAGGGCCAAGGCTTCATTCCAATGCGCCGTCACAGCCGTCGCGCGCAGAAAAATGGCCGGCGGTTGTCCGCCGGCCGAGCTTGTCTTACTCCGCCGCCTGCTTCGCCATCGGATTGTTCGGATGGGTCGTCCAGTTGGCGTAGTCACTGGTCACGGTCTTGCCGGTGCGCGTGTCGGTCTGGCCGGCGGCCAGCGGGACCATGGTGATGCAGTTCTCGACCGGGCAGACGTCGACGCAGAGATTGCAGGCGACGCATTCGTCCTCGATCACCTCGAAATGCCTGACGCCGTTGACCATGGCCGTGATCGCCTGGTGGGAGGTGTCCTCGCAGGCGATGTGGCAGCGGCCGCATTTGATGCAGAGATCCTGATCGATCTGGGCCTTGGCGATGTAATTGAGGTTGAGATACTGCCAATCGGTGACGTTGGGCACGGCGCGGCCGCGGAAATCCTCGAGCGTGGCGTAGCCCTTGAATCCATCCAGTCCGACAGGCCGGTGATCATCTCCTGGACGATCTTGAAG
The DNA here is from genome assembly GCF_014158035.1 of Rhizobium sp. G21. GTDB lineage: Bacteria > Pseudomonadota > Alphaproteobacteria > Rhizobiales > Rhizobiaceae > Rhizobium_E. Next base: position 3,296,878 of record NZ_JACFXW010000001.1, read on the forward strand.
CCATAGGTCATGGCGGCGGTGCAGACCTGCACATTGCCGGCGCCCAGCATCATGAATTCGGCCGCGTCGCGCCAGGTGGTCACGCCGCCGATGCCGGAGATCGGCAGGCCGCGGGTTGCGGGATCGCGGGCGATTTCCGCAACCATGTTGAGCGCGATCGGCTTCACCGCCGGGCCGCAATAGCCGCCATGCGTGCCCTTGCCGTCGATCGAGGGCGTGGGCGAGCAGGTGTCGAGATCGACGCCGGTGATCGAGTTGATCGTGTTGATCAGCGACACGGCGTCGGTGCCGCCGGCATGCGCCGCGCGCGCCGGCTTGCGGATATCGGCGATGTTCGGCGTCAGCTTGGTGATCACGGGCATGCGAGTATATTGCTTGCACCAGCGCGCGACCATCTCGACATATTCCGGCACCTGGCCGACGGCGGCGCCCATGCCGCGCTCGCTCATCCCGTGCGGACAGCCGAAATTGAGCTCGATGCCGTCGGCGCCCGTCTCCTCGACCAGCGGCAGGATGGCCTTCCACTCTTCCTCGACGCAAGGGACCATGATCGAGGCGATCAGCGCCCGGTCCGGCCAGTTCATCTTCACCTGCTTCATTTCTTGCAGGTTGATCTGCAGGGGCCGGTCGGTGATCAGCTCGATATTGTTGAGGCCGAGCAGGCGGCGGTCGGCGCCCCAGATCGCGCCATAGCGCGGGCCGTTGACATTGACCACGGGCGGGCCTTCCGAGCCCAGCGTCTTCCAGACCACGCCGCCCCAGCCGGCCTTGAAGGCGCGCTCGACATTATAGGCCTTGTCGGTCGGCGGCGCCGAGGCGAGCCAGAAGGGGTTGGGGGATTTGATGCCGACGAAATTATTGCGGAGATCAGCCATGTCTCTTCTCCTCGCGCTCAGTTGAGCGACTGGTGAATGGATTCGGCGGCGTCGCGACCCATCGCGGCGGCCGATACGGTCAGGTCGTCGCCGCCCGCGGCGCAATCGCCGCCGGCCCAGACGCCTGCGATGGAGGTGCGACAGTGCTCGTCAATGGCGATCTTGCCGCCGTCGAGCCTGATCGTCTCGACGCCTGCGACATCCAGCTTCTGGCCGATCGCGGTCAGCACCTGATCGCAGGCGATGGTCAGCTTGTGACCATTGCCCTTGAGCTGGCCGTCTTCGATATGGGTGTATTCGAGCTCGATCGCCGAGACATGGCCGTCCTTGTGATGGATCTCCACCGGCTTCAGCCAGTGGCGGATCAGCACGCCTTTCTGGGCGGCGAGATCCTGCTCGAATTCCGAGGCGTTCATGTTGTCCTTGCCGCGGCGATAGCAGATCGTCACCTCTTCGGCGCCCAGCAGCTTGGACTGGATGGCGGCGTCGATGGCGGTCATGCCGCCGCCGATCACCACCACGCGGCGGCCGACCGGCACATCCGCCTTGCTTTCGGCGGAGCGGAGATTGGCGATGAATTCGACCGCGTCGATGACGCCGTTGATATGGTCGCCGGGAGCATTGAGCGCGTTCACGCCGCCGAGGCCCATTCCGAGGAAGACGGCGTCATGCTTCTGACGGAGGTCCTCGAGCGAAAAGTCACGGCCCAGCATCTGGCCGTCGAAAATGTCGATGCCGCCGATGCCCAGGATATAGTCGACCTCGCGCTGGGCGAAATCGCCGGGCGCCTTGTAGGCGGCGATGCCGTATTCGTTGAGGCCGCCGGCCTTGGGCCGGGCGTCATAGATAGTGACGGCATGGCCCTTCATCGCCAGGCGATGGGCGCAGGCGAGGCCGGCGGGACCCGCGCCGACGATGCCGATGGTTTTGCCGGTCGAAGGCGCGCGTGTGTAGAATTGCTTGTCGGCGGCCATGGCCGCGTCGGTGGCGTAGCGCTGCAGCCGGCCGATTTCCACCGGCTTGCTTTCGGCGGTGTTGCGCACGCAGGCTTCTTCGCACAGCGTTTCGGTGGGACAGACGCGTGCGCACATGCCGCCGATGATGTTCTGGTCGAAGATCGTCTTGGCCGCGCCGATGGCGTTGCCGGTCGAGATCTGCCGGATGAACAGCGGAATGTCGATCGAGGTGGGACAGGCCGTCATGCAGGGCGCGTCGTAGCAGAAATAGCAACGATCGGAGGCGACGAGCGCCTCATGCCGGTCGTAGGCGGGATGGAGATCGGAAAAGTTTTCCTCATAGCTTTTGGGTCGAGCCGGCCGCTATGGAGGCCGGGGGCGAGATTGACCATGGTTGCGTTCCCCTTCTTGTTTATGGGGAAAAGCTAGCGCAGGTCGAAATATTTATCAAACGGTAAAATTTTTGCAGAGCAATAAAACTCCCGCCTATCCTTGACCGGGATCAAGAAGAGTATCGCGGCAAGCGCATACGCGCCGCCGGTTGACGGCGATGAAAGTTGATGAGGAAAGTATAGTTCTTTTTCGTCCGAATCATCTTGCGATGCGGCGATCATCTCTCGCGGATGCAAAGAGCGCGGCCGACCGGGCGTCCGGCCGGCGCGGGCTCATTAAGCCGCCAGGCTGTGATTCTGCTGGCGCGCGCGTTCCTGTTCGCGGAATTGACGCGGCGTTTCTCCGGTCTCACGCGCGAAGAAGCGGGTGAAATAAGCGGGGTCGGCAAAGCCGAGCGCATAGGCGATTTCCTGGGCGGTCATGATGGTGAAGACCAGGTCGCGCTTGGCCTGGGACACGATTTTCTCCGACAGGAGATCGTTCATCGTCTTGCCGGTCTGGGCCTTGGTGATGCGGTTGAGATGCGTCACCGAGATGCCCAGTTCCCGGGCGTAGAACTCCACCGGCAGATGTTCGCGGAAATGGCCGGCGATCAGTTCGTTCAGCCGGGCGATCCTGAGGCCGTCGCGATCGGAGACGCCGTCGCGGCTTTCCGCCTCCATCACCATATCCGAGGCCAGCGCCAGCACGATGCCGAGATAGGCTTCGACTAGCCCGAAGCGCGGGCCGAAACTGGCGTTGACCTCGCCTTCGAGGCGTTCGAGCGTTTCCTTGAGATAGGCGGTATCGCGATGCTCCGGATCGAGCCTGAGCATGCGCGGTTCGCGGATGAAGGCCGAGACGCGCGACGGGTGCGCCGCCTGTAGCGGCAGGCGCCGGGTGATGGCCGTCAGCACCTGCCCATCCACATCCGGCGAGAACCGAAAGCCGTGGCTGACCTTCTCCGGCACGAAGACGAGACAGTCCGGCGCGAGCCGATGCAGCGCCTTGCCGATCAATGCATCGCCGGCCCCGGCGCGAATGTGCAAGATCTGAAAAAGAAAGTCGTGCTTGTGTTCCTTGATTTCCCATTTGTAGCGGCTGCTGCGCTCGGAGATGGATTCGGCATGAATCCAGAAATCGGGCAAAGCTTCGCTCGCCTCTCCATAGAGGCCGTATGTGGGTACCGTCTGTTTCATGCCTCCTCCTGGCGTCCGATCCGAGCCTCTCCTCCAAGCTCATGGTCGGATTGTGCAATTCCATGCATGGAAACTGCATTCAAAGAGTGTGACCGCCGATTTATCTTTTTGCAAGAGACAGAAGCGGTCATTCGCTAAAATTGTCGGCATGGGAGGAAAACATGCGCACACAGGTCGCGATCATCGGCTCGGGTCCGTCCGGATTGCTGCTGAGCGCGCTGCTCGATCGGATCGGCGTCGACACCGTGGTGCTCGATCGGGTTGACCGGGATTACATTCTCGGTCGCATTCGCGCCGGCGTGCTCGAAAGCGGCACGTCGATGCTCCTCGATCAGGCCGGCGTCGGCGCCCGCATGCATCGCGAGGGCCTGGCGCATGATGGTTTCGAACTGTCCTTCGGCGGTCGACTCTGCCGCGTCGACCTGAAGGCGCTGACCGGCCGAAACGTGATGGTCTATGGCCAGACCGAACTGACCCGCGACCTGATGGACGACCGCGCGGCGCGCGGCGGCAAGACCATCTACAACGCCCGGAACGTCACGCCGCATGATGTCGAGAGCGAAAAGCCTTATGTGGCCTATGAGCTCGATGGCGTCGAGCATCGCATCGATTGCGATTTCATCGCCGGTTGCGACGGCTATCACGGCGCGTCCCGCGCCTCCGTCGAGGGCAGGGGGCTCCGGCACTACGAGAAGATCTATCCGTTCGGCTGGCTCGGCGTGCTCGCCGACGTGCCGCCGGCGCATGACGAACTGATCTACGCCAATCACCCGCGTGGCTTTGCGCTCTGTTCGCAGCGCTCCAAGGTCCGCAGCCGCTATTACGTGCAGGTTTCGCTGGACGATAAGGTCGAAGCCTGGTCCGACGACGCATTCTGGGATGAACTGCGCCGCAGGCTTCCGGAGGATGTGGCGGAGAAGGTCGCCACCGGCCCGTCGATCGAAAAGTCGATCGCGCCGCTGCGCTCCTATGTGGCCGAACCCTTGCGCTTCGGCCGCCTGTTTCTGGCCGGCGACGCGGGCCATATCGTGCCGCCGACCGGGGCCAAGGGCCTCAATCTCGCGGCGTCCGATGTGCATTACCTGTTCGAGGGTCTGCGGGATTTCTACGTCGACGGCGCGATGTCCGGCGTCGACGCCTATTCAGCCAGGGCTCTGTCACGCGTCTGGAAGGCGGAGCGCTTCTCCTGGTTCATGACCACGCTGTTGCATCGCTTCCCGACCTCGAGCGAATTCGACCTGCGCATCCAGGAGGCGGAGCTCGACCACATCGCGACATCGGAAACGGCGCGTCGGTCGGTCGCCGAAAACTACGTCGGCCTGCCTTATTGAACGCTCGCGGCGAATTTCGGACGCGGCATTCTGGGCGCTATTTAACATGACAAAATCCATCATGTTTAATCTTTACTTTTATAGTCATGTTATGTATCCCTTGCCTCGAAGCGGCGGTCGCCGCGCCAGCACGACGAGGGATCCATGGCGAAGAAGAATGGCAGGGGGAAGGGCGGTCAGGCGGCGTCTCGCGAGCGCGTCGAGTCCGGCGGCGACGGCAAGGCGGGTCTCAAGGGCCGCTCAATTCTCTATGTGGGAGGACGCGATTGCCAGGTCGCCCATCTTCGCCAGATCGCCGAGAATTTCGGCGCCGAACTCATTCATCACGATGGCGGCCTGCGCGAGGCCGTCTCGCGCATCGACACGGTCCTGCCCTCCGTCGAATGCGTCTTCTGCCCGATCGACTGTATCAGCCATGACGCCTGCCTGCGCGTGAAGACCGGTTGTAAGAAGACCGGCACGTCCTTCGTGCCGCTTCGCAACGGCTCCAAGTCGAGTTTCGAACGCGCGCTGCAGGAGATGCATCAAAGGACCGCGCGGGCGTGAGCGACAAAGACCCATTCCTGATGATCGGGCTGCACAGACTGGCGGCCGAACGCGGCGACGGTTTCGCCCCGGAACTGCTGCAACTGCTTCTCGAACGCGGCCGCCGCGACCTCCAGGCCGCCCGGCCCATGGACCTTGATGTCGCGGACGATCCGATGCAGCATGGGTCGGACGCAAAAGCGCCGGGCTGCGGCAACGACAATGTCGTCGCCTTTCCCGTTCGCGCAAAACGAAATCCGGGGAGATGACCATGGCCGGCTATCTCGCGATGAACCGCTTCAAGGTGGCGCTCGGGCAGGAGCGTGAATTCGAAGACGTATGGAAAAACCGCGATTCCAGCCTTGACGCCGTTCCCGGCTTCGTCGAATTCCGCCTGCTGCGCGGAAAGAGCTTTCCCGAGGATGGCTATACGCTGTTCTCCTCGCATACGCTCTGGGCGTCGGAGGAGGATTTTCTCGCCTGGACCAAGTCAGACAATTTCCGCCAGGCGCATAAGAATGCCGGCGATCACCGCTCCCTCTATGTCGGTCCGCCGCAGTTCGAGGGCTTCCGCGTGGTCGAGGGCGCATGATTCCCGAGGTGATCGAGGACGCCGACGTCATCGACGTTCTGCCGGTCCTGCCGTCGCTGTCGATCGCCGAGACCCGTGACTTCTACCGTGACAGGCTCGGCTTCAATGAGATCGTCCATGAGGCGGACGACTATCTGATCGTCCGGCGCGTGTTCGCCGGACGGCGCATGGAGCTGCATTTCTGGCTGACCGACGATCGTCGTCTGCCGGAACTCAGCTCCGTCTACCTGCGCGGCGGCGGCATTGTGGCTTTGCACGCCGAATATTCGACGCGCGACCTGCCGGACCTCTCACCCCTGCAGATTCGCCCCTGGGGCATGCAGGAGTTCTACATTCGCGATCCGCATGGCAATCTCCTGCGTTTCGGGAGGGTGGTTTAGGGTCATTCCGCTCTCTCCCGGCATCGATCACGCCGCTCGCGCAAAAAGTCGCGCTCGCGCGCGTTGCCGGCGAGACGCATGGCCGCCTCATAGGCGCGCCCGGCCTCATCCCATCGCTGCAATCGGAAAAGCGCGTCGCCCCGCGCAGCGTGCAGCGGACCATAGCCATCCAGTTCGTCCAGGCTGGCCATGCCGTCAATGAGCGCGAGCGCCACTTTCGGTCCGCGCGCCATACCGGCGGCAATGGCGTGGTTGAGCGCCAGGACGGGCGAAGGGTTGAGCGCCAGAAGCGCCGCATAGGTGGTCTCGATCTCGGCCCAGTCGGTGTCCTCCCAACGCCGTGCGCCGGCGTGACAGGCGGCGATTTCCGCCTGCAGCCTGTAGGGGCCGGGATGCGCAGACAGCGAGAGCGCGCCCGGGCGAGCGCCTCCAGCCCCTGGCGGATCAGGAGACGGTCCCACCGTCCGCGATCCTGCTCGGGCAGAGCGATGAGCGCGCCGCCCGCATCCACGCGTGCGGCAAAGCGGGACGCCTGCAGATCCATGAGCGCCAAGAGCGACAGCGCTTCGGCTTCATGCGGCAGCCGGGCCGCCAGCATGCGGCCGAGCCGCCGCGCCTCGCCGGCGAGATCGGCGCGCAGCGCCGCGTCGCCGCCGGTGGGCGCATAGCCCTCGTTGAAGATAAGATAGACCACTTCCAACACGGAACCCAGCCGCCCGGCGAGTTCCGCGCCGCGCGGGACGAGATAGTCTGCGCCGGATCCGGAAAGCGTCGCCTTGGCCCTGACGATCCGCTGCGCCATCGTGGTTTCGGACACCAGAAAAGCGCGGGCGATTTGCCCGGTCGTCAATCCGCAGACCAGTTTCATGGTCAGCGCCGCCCGGGCGTCCCGTGTCAGCGCCGGATGGCAGGCGGTGAAGATCAGCGACAGCACCTCGTCGCCGATATCATCGTCGAGCTGAGCGTCCACAGCCGCGATGGCGGCGCCGCCGTCGTCTTCCGCCTCGACCAGCGCCATATGTTTGCGGGCCATCATCCGGCCGTGACGAAGATGGTCGATGGCGCGGCGCTTGGCCGTCGCCATCAGCCAGGCTTGCGGGGATAGGGGCGGTCCCCGCTTCGGCCATTCGACCAGCGCCTGCGCCATCGCGTCTTGCGCGAAATCCTCCGCCAGCGTCGCATCGCGCAGCATCCGGGCGAGCGTCGCGATCAATCGCGGACGCTCGATGCGGAACACGGTGTCGATCAGGCGGGGGATGTCCTGCACGGATCAGCCTTTCGGCAGGGCTTCCTGGAGCCGGTCATGAAGGGCTGTGGTCTCCGCCGACATGGCCTCGGCGAAGTCCGCCATTTCATAGAGAGGGCGGATCTCGATCTCGCTCGGACCCAACATCGGGTTCGGGCAGCGCTTCACCCATTCCACCGCCTCGTCGAGATCGCGGACTTCCCAAAGCCAATAGCCCGCCACCAACTCGCGGGTTTCGGCGAACGGACCGTCGATCACCCGGCGGTCGGGCCCGTCGAAGGCCACCCGCTTGCCGGTTTTCGACGGCTTCAGCCCGTCGCCGGTCAGCATCACGCCGGCCTGAATGAGCTCTTCGTTGAACTTGCCCATGGCCTGCATCAGTTCATCGGTCGGCAGAACGCCGTTCTCGCTGTCTTCCGTCGCTTTCACCAACACCATTACGCGCATCGTCTTTTTCCTCTGATTCCGGAAGGTCCACGCCTTCCACTCCCCAGACGAGCGACTATGACCGCATTCGACAGGCGGCGAAACTTTTTGTAAAGGCTCAGGGCGTGCGCGCGGGCGCGAAGGCGCCGGCCGCCACGGCGATCCAGCCGAGGATCATCATCATGCCGCCCGTCGGCGCCGACATCGGGAAGAGACCGTGGCCCAGGCGGGTGCGAAACAACAATAGATCCGCTGCAAACAGAAGGCAGCCAAGGCCGACCAGCAGGCTGGCGACAAAGGCGGTGCGGATCCGCCCGTAACCGAGGTACAGACCGAGAAGCGCCGGCGCCTGCGCCATGCAGGCGGCGGCGGCCGCGCCGACCAGCCGGGGTCCTCGCCATGGGCGGCCATGGCCGACAGCGCCACGCCGGTCGCGCCGAGCGCGCCCGCAAGGAACAGCACGATGCGGGGATAGATCTCCTTCATGCCGGGCCTCCCGCCTCGTCTCGGTTCTGCATATGGAAGGCGAGCCGTTCGATCGGCGCCCAGATGATCTCGCGCAGCTTGGGATGGCTGATCGTCTCGTCCATCGCCTGCTTGAAGCACAGCATCCATTCGTCGCGTTCGGCCGGGCCGATCGGCGCGACGAAATGCCGGGCGCGCAAGCGGGGATGGCCGTATTTGTCGGTATAGAGCGGCGGGCCGCCGAGATAGCCGGTCAGATATTCGTAGAGCTTCTCCTCGGCGCGGCTGAGATCGGGCGCGTGGATGGCTCGGCAACGCGCGGCTTCGGGCAGCGTATCCATCAATTCATAGAACCGGCGGGTCAGCGCTCTGATGGTCGCGTCGCCGCCGATGGCGTCATACAGGGTGATCGTCTCTTCGCTCATCGGTCCTGTTTGGCCTTCCGGATGCGGCCCGTCAATGCGGCAAATCAAACCCGATCCCGCCCGGCTTCCGGGAGCTGAAAATATTTTCGGCGCGAGACGGGAATTTGAAGGCGAGGGGCCTTGCAAGCCGAATGGCGACTGCGTAACGTCATGAAAAATTGAAAGCGGTTTCAATTTCTGTCCGATCCCATCCTAGCCATCCCTATGGAGGAACCCATGGCCGTCCGCACCATCGTCTGGGGCGAAAACATCCACGAGCAGACCAATGCGGTCGTGCGCTCGATCTATCCCGAAGGCATGCACACCACGATCGCTCAGGCGCTGAACGTCGATCCGGCGATTTCCGCGACGACCGCGACCTTGCAGGAGCCCGAACACGGCCTGACCCGGGCCCGTCTCGACGAGACCGACGTGCTGGTCTGGTGGGGCCACAAGGATCATGGCGCGGTGGCCGACGAGATCGTCGAGCGCGTCGCTCATCGCGTATGGGAAGGCATGGGCCTGATCGTGCTGCATTCCGGCCATTTCTCGAAAATCTTCAAGCGGCTGATGGGCACGCCCTGCGCGCTGAAATGGCGCGAGGCCGGCGAGCGCGAGCGCGTCTGGAACGTCAATCCGGGCCACCCGATCACCGAGGGCATCGGCGAGCATTTCGTCATCGAGAACGAGGAAATGTATGGCGAGCACTTCTCGGTGCCCGAGCCGCTCGAAACCGTGTTCGTGTCTTGGTTCCAGGGCGGCGAAGTGTTCCGCTCCGGCCTGACCTGGCGGCGCGGCCTGGGCAATATCTTCTATTTCCGTCCGGGACACGAGACCTATCCGACCTATCACCAGGCCGAGGTGCAGCAGGTGATCCGCAACGCGGTGAAATGGGCCAAGCCCACCCGGACAACGCCCTATAAGGCGATCCACGACGCGCCGAACGTTCCCGTCGGCAAGACGCTGGAGCCGGTGGAAGAGCGCGGGCCCACTCTGCACCAGGCCGGCGAAGCCGGTTATCGCTGACATCTGGGGATCGTTTCAATGCGACTTTTGATTCTCGGCACCGGCGGCATGGCGAAGAACCACGCCATGTCTTTCAAGGCGATCGACGGCGTCGAGGTGACGGCGGCGGTGGATGTGGACGCCGCCCGCGTGGAGACCTTCGCGCTGGCCCACGGCATCCCCAACACCTTCACCTCGCTCGAAGACGCGATCGCCTGGGGCGAATTCGACGCGGTGGCCAATGTCACGCCCGACCGGGCCCATCATCCCACCACGATGCGGCTGATCGCGGCGGGCAAGCACCAGTTCTGCGAAAAGCCCCTGGCGGAAAATTACGATCTCGCCATGGAAATGACCGAGGCGGCGGAACAGGCCGGTCTCATCAACATGGTCAATCTCAGCTATCGCAACGTCGCGGCGCTGCAGACGGCGCGGGCCATGGTGCGATCAGGCGAAATCGGCTTCGTCAAGCATGTCGAGGCCTCCTATCTGCAGAGCTGGCTGATCTCGAAAGCCTGGGGCGACTGGCGCACCGAAAGCCAGTGGCTGTGGCGGCTCTCCACCGCGCATGGCTCCAACGGCGTGCTCGGCGATATCGGCATCCATATCCTCGATTTCGCCTCCTACGGCTCCGGCCTCGACATCGCCCATATCTTCGGCCGGCTCAAAACCTTCGACAAGGCCGAAGGCGGCAAGATGGGCGACTATGTGCTCGACGCCAATGACAGCTTCACCATGTCGGTGGATTTTTCCAACGGCGCGCTGGGCGTCATCCACGCCACCCGCTGGGCGGCCGGCCACTACAACGATCTCAAGCTGCGCATCTATGGCGACAAGGGCGGCATCGAGATCGATCACAAGCTGACCGGCACCAAAATGCGCGCCTGCTTCGGCGACAACACCGAAACGGCCGAATGGATCGACGTCGAACCCGAGGCGACGCCGACCAATTACCAGCGATTCGCCGAGGCCGTGAAGACCGGCGTCAACGGCGAACCCGACTTCCGCCACGCCGCCAGCCTGCAAAAGGCGCTCGACCTGGCGTTTGTCACCGAAAAGGAGCGCATCGAGCAGGCGCTCCTCTGATCCGACACCCGGGGCCGCCCGCCGGCCCCGGGTCTGCCTGCCGCCAATAATCCGCATTTTCACCATTGAAGACCGGCTGCGTCTGGGCTAAGACGAAACCATCGGACGCGGAGATTCTCCGCAAGGCATGCACCCGTAGCTCAGCTGGATAGAGTGTTGGATTCCGATTCCAAAGGTCACAGGTTCGAATCCTGTCGGGTGCGCCAAAAACGCTTTAAAATAATTCAATAAATTCTCTTGGCGGGCTGCGCCATCCCGTCCCGCAGAGAAACACACCGTTCACGCTCCCCGGCGAGGGTGCGTGAGACTGGTCGACGCGGTGTTCGCTCGGCGGAATGCAAGGTAGCAGGACGCTTGGCGCGGCAGATCAAGGCCAGGCCTACAAGCGGCCCTGTGAGATCTGGCGCGAGCAAAGCTTCTGCGCCAAGCAGCGGAAGGCCTGTGAAGATGCTGGCCGCCATTGCATTGGCGGACCCGTCGCCTCTTCGTCAACGTCAAAGATCACCCAGCCGTGGCCACTTGAACTAAACCAACGGACATAGCCTCACGCACGGCCAGTTCCGCCATGGCGAGCGCCGCCTCGCGCGTCGCGGCGGCGGCGATGAAGCGGCCATTGTGGCAAAAACTCGCACCGTCTACGCCGCAAGCGGCCTCCAGATCGCGATTGGTCAGTCCAGCCCAAGCCGCAGGCAGATTTGCCCGCAGCTCAAATCCCTCTTCCGCGCGTCGGATGCCGGTCAGACACCAATCCTTGTCGCGCGGGTGAACAACAAATAGCAGATGATCAGCGCCCGCCTTCACGATGGCGGAGCGGAAGGGCATGCCCATGGGGAGTTCCAGAATACGCCTTTGGCCCGCGTCCTCGATCGCCTTTTGCACCAGCGCCTCGGCCCGCAATTTTGCGGCGCTTTGGGCAATCCTCGCCTCCACGAAACGACGCGCAATGGCCAGGGCGTCTTGGAATGCGCGATCTTCGGCGTCCGGGCCTACCTCGTCGAAAACGGGTTTTAGGGTTTCCAGCAGAGCCGGCAACGTCAGTCCTGCCAGCGGCCCCGCGATGGAGGGGCTGAGCGCGCCATTGTCCATAAGATCGATCGGCAGAACAAAGCTGGCGTCGAAAGAGGCGTGCAGGACCTCGATATGCCCTTCGGGAATGTTTGAGGCGGCGAGATAATCACGGCCATAATGCTTCCAGACCAATCCGAAGGAACTATAGGGTTGGCCATCCTCGCGCAGCGGAGCGCCGCGCTGATGGTGATCGAAGATCTGCGCTGAAGCGTCATAGACGCCGCCCACGTCGTAGATGATCCGGTCTGCGCCGGGCGTGATCCACTCCGGCGCCCTGCTGCGGATCAGGCGAGCCTGCGGGAAAAGCTGCGTCAGGATCACGCTGGACAGCAGTTCGTCGGCATGGAAGCCGCCGGAATGGGTGACGAGGAAATTCGGGATCATACGGGGATGCGCCTGTTGTTCGCGTTCAGCAGCAGATAGCCTGCGTAAGACTTCATCTCAACCCGCCATTCGGCCAAGCAATGTTGATTTTGCGCCGGTGCCGCCTGAGTAGTGCCGTCTTTTGCTCGACATTCGCCGTGAACCGTCCATGCCTCGCATCGTCGCCGACACGTATCTCGTCGCCGCCGCGGTGTGGCGCTCGCGTTCCGTGACCTGTCTGCGGGGGGCGTCGTACCGCGCGCTTGCGACTAAGCGGCCCGATTGAGTGATCGCATGGAGCCGGCTGTCGAATGTACAATCTTCCGCAGCGTTCACCAGGGATCAGGCGCAACGGGTGATGTCATGTCGAGCAACCAAAGGCATAAATTCCTCAAATCTGAAGCATCTATGCTGATCTGTCACCCGCATTGCGGATCTGTCTATGTTTATCTATATTTATTACGCATTTATAAATTAAATTTCTCTTGCTCTCACCCTGCATCATCGGCCTAGAAGTCGACTGTGCAAAATACTTGCAATCCAATTGCTCGAATGATCTGAATGTGTCAGATAGAATCAAAGTATATAATTTGATTTTTTTTTGGAGCCTGACGCCTTGCTTTTGGGGCCAGCTCAGCCTGTTCCGGCGACGGCGACAGGAATGGGGTGGACACGGATCAAGGGTGTCAGGCGCGGAAATTTTGGTGACGCCATGCGTCGCGCCGAAAGGGAATAATATGCAGGAAGACATGCCCAGCAAAATGTCGGCTGTTGGACATCTGACTGCGAATCATTGGGCGATCTCAGGTTTGCTTCGGCATAGAAGCCGGGCGCTTTGCCTGGTCGACGCAATTGCTCCCGTTGCTCGTCTACGCCAACTGGGGCGGCTCTTCATTTTGATGTTCCTCGTCGCCGCGGGAATGCTTTTCGCCGCCCCTCGCTCAGAAGCGGCCATGTCCTCGGCATGTCAGGACATCAATTCCGACTGGGGAAACGGCGTAACGCGCAATTCCGAGGATTCGCCTTGGCTGACACAAGGTCCAAGCTCCGCAAGCGGCTGGTACTACAACTTTGCGGCAGATGAAAAAATTACCTGGACCTTTACCGGCAGCGGCCCAGTGAACGACAGTACTCGAGCTATAGGCTTTGATATAGAAAACGACATTTGGGATCCTATCGAGGCTAATTTTCTAGTTCGATACGACACGTCCTACACCGGAACTGCCAACGAATCTGGCAGCCATACTTTGACTGCGGCGGAAAATATCTACGTGGAACTGATCAATGGCAATGCCAGCGTGTCAGTGGTCGGTGCGACTGGCACGCTGACGATTACCTGTTCCGCAGCGTCGGCAGCCTCGACGGACGCCAATCTTTCCAACCTCGCGCTCTCTTCCGGAACGCTGTCGCCCGACTTTGCAAGCGCCACCACCAGCTATACGGCCTCGGTTGACAATGCCGTCAGCACGATCAAGGTGACGCCCACCGTCAATGACGCCAATGCGACGGTGAAGGTGGAAGGCGCTGCAGTGACATCGGGCGCTGCCTCGGACGGTATCAACCTTGCCGTCGGCGACAACGACATCGATGTCGAAGTCACGGCCGAAGACGGCTCGACGAAAAAGACCTACACGGTGACCGTCACCCGGGCGGCTTCCGCGGATGCGACGCTGGCCAGTTTATCATTGTCTTCCGGATCGCTGTCACCCAGCTTTGCGAGCGGCACGACCAGTTATACGGCCTCGGTCACCAACGATGTCACCTCCGTCAATGTGACGCCCGTGGTCGGCGACGCCAGCGCCACGGTGACGGTCAACGGCGCGTCGGTGACATCGGGCTCGGCGTCCGGCAATCTCAGCCTCGCCGTTGGAGACAATACGGTCACCGTCGTGGTGACGGCCCAGGACGGGACCACGAGCAAGACCTACACGGTGACCGTCACCCGGGCGGCTTCCGCAGATGCGACGCTGACCGGCCTGTCATTGTCCTCCGGATCGCTGTCGCCGGGCTTCGCGAGCGGCACGACCAGCTATGCGGCCTCGGTCGTCAATGCGGTGACCTCGCTGACCGTGACGCCAACCGTCAGCGACGCCAACGCCACGGTGACGGTCAACGGCGCATCTGTCGCCTCAGGCTCGGCGTCCGGCAATCTCAGCCTCGCCGTTGGAGACAATACGGTCACCGTCGTGGTGACAGCCGAAGACGGCGTGACGACCGGGACCTATACCGTCACCGTCACCCGGGCTGCGGCGGCGTCGACCGACGCCACGCTGACCAGCCTGTCATTGTCCTCCGGATCGCTGTCGCCGAGCTTTGCGAGCGGCACGACCGGCTATGCGGCTTCGGTCGACAATGCGGTGACCTTGCTGACCGTGACGCCAACCGTCAGTGACGCCAGCGCGACGGTGACGGTCAACGGCGCGTCGGTGACATCGGGCTCGGCGTCCGGCAATCTCAGCCTTACCGTCGGAGACAATACGATCACCATCGTGGTGACAGCCGAAGACGGCGTGACGACCGGGACCTATACGGTCACCGTCACCCGGGCTGCGGCGGCGTCGACCGACGCCACGCTCACCAGCCTGTCGCTGTCCTCCGGGTCGCTGTCGCCGGGCTTCGCAAGCGGCGTCACCCGCTATGCGGCCTCGGTCACCAACGATGTCACCTCCGTCAATGTGACGCCCGTGGTCGGCGACGCCAGCGCCACGGTGACGGTCAACGGCGCGTCGGTGACATCGGGCTCGGCGTCCGGCAATCTCAGCCTCGCCGTCGGCGACAATACGATTACCGTCGCGGTCACCGCCGAGGACGGCGTGACGACCAGGACCTATACGGTGACCGTCACCCGGGCTGCGGCGGCGTCGACCGATGCGACGCTGACCAACCTGTCGCTGTCCTCCGGATCGCTGTCGCCGGGCTTCGCAAGCGGCGTGACCCGCTATGCGGCTTCGGTCGACAATGGGGTGACCTCGCTGACCGTGACGCCAACCGTCAGTGACGCCAGCGCCACGGTGACGGTCAACGGTGCATCCGTCGCCTCCGGCTCGGCCTCCGGCGTGCTCAGCCTCGCCGTCGGCGACAATACGGTCACCGTCGCGGTCACCGCCGAAGACGGCGTGACGACCGAGACCTATAACGTCACCGTCACCCGGGCTGCGGCGGCGTCGACCGACGCCACGCTGACCAGCCTGTCGCTGTCCTCCGGATCGCTGTCGCCGGGCTTTGCAAGCGGCGTCACCCGCTATGCGGCTTCGGTGACCAACGATGTCGGCTTGATCAAGGTAACGCCCGTCGTCAGCGACGCCAGCGCAACGGTGACGGTCAACGGCGCCTCCGTCGCCTCCGGCACGGCCTCCGGCAATCTCAGCCTCGCCGTCGGCGACAATACGGTCACCATCGTGGTGACAGCCGAAGACGGCGTGATGACCGAGACCTATACGGTGACCGTCACCCGGGCTGCAGCGGCGTCGACCGACGCCACGCTGACCAGCCTGTCATTGTCCTCCGGATCGCTGTCGCCGGGCTTCGCAAGCGCAACCACCCGCTATACGGCCTCGGTCGCCAACGATGTCATCTCTATCAAGGTGACGCCCACCGTCAGCGACGTTCAGGCCACGGTGACGGTCAACGGCGCATCCGTCTCCTCCGGCTCGGCCTCCGGCGTGCTCAGCCTCGCCGTCGGAGACAATACGGTCACCGTCGAGGTCACTGCCGAGGACGGCGTGACGACCGAGACCTATACGGTGACCGTGATGCGGGCGGAAGCCGACTCCACCGACGCCACGCTGACCAGCCTGTCGCTGTCCTCCGGGTCGCTGTCGCCGGGCTTCGCAAGCGGCGTCACCCGCTATGCGGCCTCGGTCACCAACGATGTCACCTCCGTCAATGTGACGCCCGTGGTCGGCGACGCCAGCGCCACGGTGACGGTCAACGGCGCGTCGGTGACATCGGGCTCGGCGTCCGGCAATCTCAGCCTCGCCGTCGGCGACAATACGATTACCGTCGCGGTCACCGCCGAGGACGGCGTGACGACCAGGACCTATACGGTGACCGTCACCCGGGCTGCGGCGGCGTCGACCGATGCGACGCTGACCAACCTGTCGCTGTCCTCCGGATCGCTGTCGCCGGGCTTCGCAAGCGGCGTGACCCGCTATGCGGCTTCGGTCGACAATGGGGTGACCTCGCTGACCGTGACGCCAACCGTCAGTGACGCCAGCGCCACGGTGACGGTCAACGGTGCATCCGTCGCCTCCGGCTCGGCCTCCGGCGTGCTCAGCCTCGCCGTCGGCGACAATACGGTCACCGTCGCGGTCACCGCCGAAGACGGCGTGACGACCGAGACCTATAACGTCACCGTCACCCGGGCTGCGGCGGCGTCGACCGACGCCACGCTGACCAGCCTGTCGCTGTCCTCCGGATCGCTGTCGCCGGGCTTTGCAAGCGGCGTCACCCGCTATGCGGCTTCGGTGACCAACGATGTCGGCTTGATCAAGGTAACGCCCGTCGTCAGCGACGCCAGCGCAACGGTGACGGTCAACGGCGCCTCCGTCGCCTCCGGCACGGCCTCCGGCAATCTCAGCCTCGCCGTCGGCGACAATACGGTCACCATCGTGGTGACAGCCGAAGACGGCGTGATGACCGAGACCTATACGGTGACCGTCACCCGGGCTGCAGCGGCGTCGACCGACGCCACGCTGACCAGCCTGTCATTGTCCTCCGGATCGCTGTCGCCGGGCTTCGCAAGCGCAACCACCCGCTATACGGCCTCGGTCGCCAACGATGTCATCTCTATCAAGGTGACGCCCACCGTCAGCGACGTTCAGGCCACGGTGACGGTCAACGGCGCATCCGTCTCCTCCGGCTCGGCCTCCGGCGTGCTCAGCCTCGCCGTCGGAGACAATACGGTCACCATCGTGGTGACAGCCGAAGACGGCGTGACGACCAGGACCTATACGGTGACCGTCACCCGGGCTGCGCCGGCATCGACCGATGCGACGCTGACCAGCCTGTCGCTGTCCTCCGGATCGCTGTCGCCGGGCTTCGCAAGCGGCGTCACCCGCTATGCGGCTTCGGTCGCCAACGATGTAAGCTCTATCAAGGTGACGCCCGTGGTCGGCGACGCCAGCGCCGCGGTGACGCTCAACGGCGCATCCGTCGCCTCCGGCACGGCGTCCGGCAATCTCAGCCTCGCCGTCGGCGACAATACGATTACCGTCGCGGTCACCGCCGAGGACGGCGTGACGACTAGGACCTATACGGTCACCGTGACGCGGGCGGAAGCCGACTCCACCGACGCCACGCTGACCAGCCTGTCGCTGTCCTCCGGATCGCTGTCGCCGGGCTTCGCAAGCGGCGTCACCCGCTATGCGGCTTTGGTGACCAACGATGTCAGCTCTATCAAGGTGACGCCCGTGGTCGGCGACGCCAGCGCCGCGGTGACGGTCAACGGCGCATCCGTCGCCTCCGGCACGGCGTCCGGCAATCTCAGCCTCGCCGTCGGAGACAATACGATTACCGTCGCGGTCACCGCCGAGGACGGCGTGACGACCAGGACCTATACGGTCACCGTCACCCGAGCTGCAGCGGCGTCGACCGACGCCACGCTGACCAGCCTGTCGCTGTCCTCCGGAACGCTGTCGCCGGGCTTCGCAAGCGGCGTCACCCGCTATGCGGCTTCGGTCGCCAACGATGTCAGCTCTATCAAGGTGACGCCCGTGGTCGGCGACGCCAGCGCCGCGGTGACGGTCAACGGCGCATCCGTCGCCTCCGGCACGGCGTCCGGCAATCTCAGCCTCGCCGTCGGAGACAATACGATTACCGTCGCGGTCACCGCCGAGGACGGCGTGACGACCAGGACCTATACGGTCACCGTCACCCGGGCTGCGCCGGCATCGACCGATGCGACGCTGACCAGCCTGTCGCTATCTTCCGGGTCGCTGTCGCCGGGCTTCGCGAGCGGCGTCACCCGCTATGCGGCTTCGGTCGCCAACGATGTAAGCTCTATCAAGGTGACGCCCGTGGTCGGCGACGCCAGCGCCGCGGTGACGCTCAACGGCGCATCCGTCGCCTCCGGCACGGCGTCCGGCAATCTCAGCCTCGCCGTCGGAGACAATACGATTACCGTCGCGGTCACCGCCGAAGACGGCGTGACGACCAGGACCTATACGGTCACCGTCACCCGGGCTGCGCCGGCATCGACCGATGCGAGGCTGACCAGCCTGTCGCTATCTTCCGGGTCGCTGTCGCCGGGCTTCGCGAGCGGCGTCACCCGCTATACGGCCTCGGTCGCCAACGATGTCAGCTCTATCAAGGTGACGCCCGTGGTCGGCGACGCCAGCGCCACGGTGACGGTCAACGGCGCATCCGTCGCCTCCGGCACGGCGTCCGGCAATCTCAGCCTCGCCGTCGGAGACAATACGATTACCGTCGCGGTCACCGCCGAAGACGGCGTGACGACCAGGACCTATACGGTCACCGTCACCCGGGCTGCGCCGGCATCGACCGATGCGACGCTGACCAGCCTGTCGCTGTCTTCCGGGTCGCTGTCGCCGGGCTTCGCAAGCGGCGTCACCCGCTATACGGCCTCGGTGTCGAACGATGTCGGCTCGATCAAGGTGACGCCCGTCGTCAGCGACGCCAGCGCGACGGTGGCGGTCAATGGCGCGTCGGTGACATCGGGTTCGGCGTCCGGCAATCTCAGCCTCGCCGTCGGCGACAATACGATCACCGTCGTGGTCACCGCCGAGGACGACGTGACGACCGGGACCTATACGGTGACCGTCACCCGGGCTGCGCCGGTCACCGTCACGTTGTCGCCCGAAGCAGGCGCCTTGACGGCCGGACGCGTCGGCGCCGCCTATAGCCAGACCTTCACGGCCACCGGCGGAACCGCGCCCTACCGCTTCCGCGTCACCGAGGGCTCGCTGCCGGACGGCCTGACGCTGTCCAGCGCCGGCGTGCTCACGGGCGCGCTGACGACCAAGGAGAACGCCGCCTTCACCGTCACCGCCACCGACGCCGACGACCAGACCGGCCAGGCCGCCTATACGCTGAAGATCGCCGCGGCGCCGGCCACCGTCACCCTGTCTCCCGAAGCGGGAGCCTTGACGGCCGGACGCGTCGGCGCCGCCTATAGCCAGACTTTCTCGGCCACCGGCGGAACCGCGCCCTACCGCTTCAGCGTCACCGAGGGCTCGCTGCCGGACGGCTTGGCCCTGTCCAGCGCCGGCGTGCTCACGGGCGCGCCGACGACCAGGGAGAACGCCGCCTTCACCGTGACCGCCACCGACGCCGACGACCAGACCGGCCAGGCCGCCTATACGCTGAAGATCGCCGCGGCGCCGGTCACCGTCACCCTGTCGCCCGAAGCGGGCGCCTTGACGGCCGGACGCGTCGGCGCCGCCTATAGCCAGACCTTCACGGCCACCGGCGGCGCCGCGCCCTACCGCTTCAGCGTCACCGAGGGCTCGCTGCCGGACGGCTTGGCCCTGTCCAGCGCCGGCGTGCTCACGGGCGCGCCGACGACCAGGGAGAACGCCGGCTTCACCGTGACCGCCACCGACGCCGACGACCAGACCGGCCAGGCCGCCTATACGCTGAAGATCGCCGCGGCGCCGGTCACCGTCACCCTGTCGCCCGAAGCGGGAGCCTTGACGGCCGGACGCGTCGGCGCCGCTTATAGCCAGACCTTCACGGCCACCGGCGGAAGCGCGCCCTACCGCTTCAGCGTCACCGAGGGCTCGCTGCCGGACGGCCTGACGCTGTCCAGCGCCGGCGTGCTCACGGGCGCGCCGACGGCCAAGGAGAACGCCGCCTTCACCGTGACCGCCACCGACGCCGACGACCAGACCGGCCAGGCCGCCTATACGCTGAAGATCGCCGCGGCGCCGGTCACCGTCACCCTGTCGCCCGAAGCGGGAGCCTTGACGGCCGGACGCGTCGGCGCCGCCTATAGCCAGACCTTCTCGGCCACCGGCGGAACCGCGCCCTACCGCTTCCGCGTCACCGAGGGTTCGCTGCCGGACGGCCTGACGCTGTCCAGCGCCGGCGTGCTCACGGGCGCGCCGACGACCAGGGAGAACGCCGGCTTCACCGTGACCGCCACCGACGCCGACGACCAGACCGGCCAGGCCGCCTATACGCTGAAGATCGCCGCGGCGCCGGTCACCGTCACGCTGTCGCCCGAAGCGGGAGCCTTGACGGCCGGACGCGTCGGCGCCGCCTATAGCCAGACCTTCACGGCCACCGGCGGCGACGCGCCCTACCGCTTCAGCGTCACCGAGGGTTCGCTGCCGGACGGCTTGACGCTGTCCAGCGCCGGCGTGCTCACGGGCGCGCCGACGACCAGGGAGAACGCCGGCTTCACCGTCACCGCCACCGACGCCGACGACCAGACCGGCCAGGCCGCCTATACGCTGAAGATCAATGCGGCGCCGGCCACCGTCACCCTGTCGCCCGAAGCGGGAGCCTTGACGGCCGGACGCGTCGGCGCCGCCTATAGCCAGACCTTCTCGGCCACCGGCGGAACCGCGCCCTACCGCTTCAGCGTCACCGAGGGTTCGCTGCCGGACGGCCTGACGCTGTCCAGCGCCGGCATGCTCACGGGCGCGCCGACGACCAGGGAGAACGCCGCCTTCACCGTGACCGCCACCGACGCCGACGACCAGACCGGCCAGGCCGCCTATACGCTGAAGATCGCCGCGGCGCCGGTCACCGTCACCCTGTCGCCCGAAGCGGGCGCCTTGACGGCCGGACGCGTCGGCGCCGCCTATAGCCAGACCTTCACGGCCACCGGCGGCGCCGCGCCCTACCGCTTCAGCGTCACCGAGGGCTCGCTGCCGGACGGCTTGGCCCTGTCCAGCGCCGGCGTGCTCACGGGCGCGCCGACGACCAGGGAGAACGCCGGCTTCACCGTGACCGCCACCGACGCCGACGACCAGACCGGCCAGGCCGCCTATACGCTGAAGATCGCCGCGGCGCCGGTCACCGTCACCCTGTCGCCCGAAGCGGGAGCCTTGACGGCCGGACGCGTCGGCGCCGCTTATAGCCAGACCTTCACGGCCACCGGCGGAAGCGCGCCCTACCGCTTCAGCGTCACCGAGGGCTCGCTGCCGGACGGCCTGACGCTGTCCAGCGCCGGCGTGCTCACGGGCGCGCCGACGGCCAAGGAGAACGCCGCCTTCACCGTGACCGCCACCGACGCCGACGACCAGACCGGCCAGGCCGCCTATACGCTGAAGATCGCCGCGGCGCCGGTCACCGTCACCCTGTCGCCCGAAGCGGGCGCCTTGACGGCCGGACGCGTCGGCGCCGCCTATAGCCAGACCTTCACGGCCACCGGCGGCGCCGCGCCCTACCGCTTCAGCGTCACCGAGGGCTCGCTGCCGGACGGCTTGGCCCTGTCCAGCGCCGGCGTGCTCACGGGCGCGCCGACGACCAGGGAGAACGCCGGCTTCACCGTGACCGCCACCGACGCCGACGACCAGACCGGCCAGGCCGCCTATACGCTGAAGATCGCCGCGGCGCCGGTCACCGTCACCCTGTCGCCCGAAGCGGGAGCCTTGACGGCCGGACGCGTCGGCGCCGCTTATAGCCAGACCTTCACGGCCACCGGCGGAAGCGCGCCCTACCGCTTCAGCGTCACCGAGGGCTCGCTGCCGGACGGCCTGACGCTGTCCAGCGCCGGCGTGCTCACGGGCGCGCCGACGGCCAAGGAGAACGCCGCCTTCACCGTGACCGCCACCGACGCCGACGACCAGACCGGCCAGGCCGCCTATACGCTGAAGATCGCTGCGGCGCCTCGGATCGTAAAGTTGTCGCCCCGCGGCGGCGCCTCACCGAAGCCATGGCGGCGAACCATATAGCCAATCGATCACCGCGACCGGCGGAGTCGGAGCGATGACATTCAGCCTGGCGTCAGGAGACTTGCCGAAAGGCCTGACGCTGAATATCTCGACCGGCGACCTGACCGGGCCGCTGGAGCCGGATACCGAGGGCGACTACAGCTTCGTTCTGCGGGCTCGCGACAGCCGTGGAAACTATGGAACCGGTTCGTACAGCATCAAGGTCCAGCCGCAGATCGTGACGGTGACGGACAAGCATCTGGACGTGCCCGCCGGTTCGACGCCCGTCGATATTCCTCTTCATAAGCAAGCGACCGGCGGGCCCTTCGTTTCCGCCGAGAAAACCTTCGTCGAGCCGGAGAATGCGGGAGTCGCCACGATTATTCGCGGCAGCTTCGCTGAGGCGAAGGCGACCGCGCCTGTCGGCTGGTATCTCCAGTTCAAACCTAATCCCAGCTACGCCGGACAGGTGAAGGTCGGTTTTCGCCTCATCAGCGCGCTCGGAATATCGAACACCGGAACGGTGACCTACAACATCGCCCTCGACAAGGACGAGGTGGCCGAGGAGGTGACCGGGCTCGTGGAGGATTTCGTCCGTTCGCGGCAGAGCCTGCTCGCCTCGACCATCAAAGTCCCCGACCTGATGAAACGCCGCCGGCTGGCGGCGACGAGCGAGCCGGTGACGACGCAAGTCCAGCCCTATACGAGCGGGTTGACAGTCAACTTTTCCACCAGCCTCGCACAGATCGAGAGCGCGCGAGACCTGGCGGACGGCGCGATCGCCGGGTCCCCATCGACCTTCGATATCTGGATGAGCGGCGCGGTCCTCGCGCACAACAACGGAGAGAACGGGGATCCCTGGGGAAGCTTCGCGATGATATCGGCCGGAGCCGACTATCTGGTGACCGAGAAACTGCTTCTCGGCTTGTCCTTTCACTACGATCGGATGACGGATCCGACCGACGAGGACGCCAATTTGACCGGGAATGGCTGGCTTGCGGGTCCCTACGCCTCGGTCGAGATCGGAAAGGGCGTGTTCTGGAACGCAAACATCCTCTATGGCGGTTCGGTCAACGACATCGACACCGAGTTCTGGGATGGCGGTTTCGATACCCGGCGGTGGTTGTTCGATAGCTCCATCAACGGCGAATGGCGGCTCGACGAGGACACTGTGCTCTCGCCGAAGCTTCGCGCCGTCTATCTGTCAGAAACTGTCGACGACTATGCGGTCGACAACGCGCAGGACGACACTGTGAACCTCGAAGGCTTCACGACCGAGCAACTCCAGGCGAGTATCGGGGCGGAACTGAGCCGGGACTACCACTTGGAAAACATGGTTCTCACACCGAGCATCGGGGTCACGGGCGGTTATGCCGGTCTGGATGGTTCCGGCGCTTTCGGTCAGGTCGCGGCGGGACTATCCGTGAACACTGAAACCATGCTGACATTCGATTTCGACTTGCTCTTCAATTTCGACGATGGCGGTGAAAGATCCACAGGCGCGCGGGCGGGTCGGCGGCAGATTCTGACGCGACGGAAGCCGCGCCGTCATCGGGACCGAGCACTATGGCAACAACGAGCGATCAAGAACTATGTCTTAAAGCCAATTGCAAAACAGTTCGCTCGTTCATCCTGCTTCGTGGGGCGCTTCTTCTCGTTTTCGCCGATAAAAGCAATTTGTGCAGCCTGCCGACCCGGTTTCGATCGCGCACCGATGTCCGGCGCCGACCGCCATGGGGCAGGCGCTTGAATTCGCTTCCAAAACACAGGCTGACCGTCAGTTGGTCGCGACCGCTGCAGACGACGTGATCGCGCTTCAAACCCGCGATCGCCTTGCAACCATGGCGGCCGCCTTCATCCGCGATCGCCTTCGAACACCCGGTTTATCCATCTTTCGTCCTTTCAACGGCAATCTCACGCCTGTTCCGGATTCGGGCCTGGCGAGGCGCGGGCCGCGGCGTCGTCCGCAGACCAGAGCGCGACGTCCAGCGGCTGTCGGCGTCCCTGATCTCGCATCGCTCGTACTGACGGCCGCCGGTCAGAAGATCCCCTTCCACCCCGGCTGCCCGGATCACCTCCGCGGACAGCGCGACTGACGCCGCCCGCATCTTGGCGACTTCCTGGAGCCGGCTCGCCACATTGACGCAATCGCCGATGGCGGCCACCTGCTGATGGGTGTCGTGGCCGAGACGCGACAGGACGACCTGGCCGTAATGCACGCCGACGCGCACGACGTTCGGCTCCCCTGGTCTGTCGTCGGCAATCCAGGATCGGATCGCGCGAACCAGGCTGAACGCCGTCAGAATGGCGTTGGATGCGTCTTGCGGGTGCTGATCGGGGACGCCGAAAGCGACCATCACGCCGTCGCCCATGAAATCCATCGCCACCCCGCCGCGTCGCTCCGCCTCCTCGACGACGATCGTGTGAAAGGTCTTGAGCATGTCGCGGGTCCGCCTTGGGCCGAGGCGCTCGCTGACGCCCGTATATCCGGCCAGGTCCACGAACAAAATCGCCGCCGACAATTCACGCGGCTCCAGGAGAAATGTCGGATCTTCAGCGATCCGACGCACGAGGGACGAAGCTTGAAACCGTTCGAGGGCGGTTCGGGCGGAGGTCATTCGCCGGAGTTCGAGGCGGTCGAATATCTGCCTGAGAACGATTGTCGCCGCAACCGGCGGGAGGCTCGCCGCGACGGGCAATGCGCCGCTCAGCCAGT
Source organism: Rhizobium sp. G21 (assembly GCF_014158035.1). Taxonomy (GTDB): domain Bacteria; phylum Pseudomonadota; class Alphaproteobacteria; order Rhizobiales; family Rhizobiaceae; genus Rhizobium_E. The sequence continues at coordinate 3,321,729 of NZ_JACFXW010000001.1, forward strand.
AAAAATGTCCGAAGGCGAGAGTGACGACCGCGAGCCAGGCCATTAGCAGGGCGGCGAAGGCGATCGACCCCGCGGCCAGCGGCAAAAACGTCACCAAAGCGATGCCGAAGACCGAGACGAGCACGGCGGAGACCGCGTCGATCGACCGGACGGTGGCGTTGCGCGTCAGGGCGGAGCCGTCGATGAGATTGGACACGCCCGTCGCCAGGATCTCGACGCCTGGCATGATCTGGTCGAACGGGGTGGTGAAACGATCCCCGACCCCCGTCGCGGTGACGCCCAGCATCACCAAACGGCCCTCGAGATCACCGCGGACATCTTCGCCGTTCATTAATCTCAGGGCGCTGATCGTCCGCACGGTCTGGCCCGGACCGTAGTAATTGAGCGACAAGTGCCAACCCAGATCGAGCGGCGTGTCGCGGGCTCCGATCCGCACGCCGTCGGCCGTCAGACTCGGCGTTGCGCCGGTATGGAAAGCGGCGGCGCGCAGAGCCAGGGACGCTTCCGGACTCGGTTCGACGTCGAACAGCATGGGGATCTGTCTCGGTGTGCCTCCGGCGTCGGTCGCGACATTGACCAGGCCGAGTTGCGCTGCGGCCGCCAGGATCGGCAACGGCCTCAAGATGTCGGACGGAGCGGGCATCGGCGACGCCCGCGCCCGTCGATCCGAAAATTGCGCCGCGCCGGCGATCGCGACCGGAAGTCGCCCGATGGAGGCGGCCAGGGCCCTGTCGGCGTCGTCCTGCGTCGGTCCGACGAGCAGCATGTCGATCGCAATCGCGGTCGCTCCGGCGAGCCTGACGCCGTCGATCACCTGCGCCAGTTGCCGGCGGTCCAACGGATAGCGTCCGGCGGCGGCGACGGTGGCGTCATCGATCGCCACGATCGCGACCTCGGCCGGCGCCGGTCGACCGCCGATCACGTGAATCCTGGCGTCGAGCAGCGCCGTCTCCATCTTGTCGACGAAACTGGCCGCGCCGTCGACATGCGTCAGCGACAGATATCCGGCCCAGAGCGCGCCGATCGACAGCAGGCCGACGATGCACCAGACCGGCAGGCTCGTCTTCATCGCGCGAAGCGCGAGAGAAGTTTTTCGGCTCGTTCCCGACCCCAGACGACGGCTGCCACGGGTCGAGCGGGCGAGACGTCTGCGCCTTGGCCCGGTTGCAGGACGACCGTTTCGGAGCCGTCAGCCCTGGATACGGCGACCGCGCCCCTCAGAACGAAGACCGATGTCGTCCCCGCTGCCACGTCGACGATATAGGCGGTGCCGCGCACGGCAGCGATTGCTTGCGGCGTCAGGATCTGAAATGCGCCGCTGCCCGGTCTTACGTCGATCAGCACCGCCTTGCCGGTGATCGTCGCGCCGGCGGGTCGCGCTTGCTCTGGGCCGTCGGGTATACGGAGGCTTGCCGCCGCCTCCGCTTCCAGCACGAGGCCATTGGAGCAACGATAGACGACCCGCGGCGGATCCGGGAGATCCTCGCGCTTGCAGGAGGCGTCGGCCGCACGCGCCGAAACCGCCACGGCAAGCGCCGAGAAGGCCAGCAGGAACAAGAGGGGCGAAGTCTTCACGACAGTCTCTCGCTATATCTTGACGCGACGGAATCTTTATCGGATTGCAATCCCCGAATGTCAATTTGGCTTTGGCGACAGCGGGTGTTTTGATCGTTTTTGAAAGCGCCTCGCTGCATGCGCGCCAGTGAACCCTGGGCGCGGGCGAAACGGTGTTCGATAGGGGCGAGCCCTTCGCAAGCATGACGGAGAGCGCCGGGACACGGTGCGTGTCGAACCGCCGCCGTCCGCCGCTCGAGGTGTCGCAGCCGCATTTTGTTCATACGGCCGATCGAACTCTCGTGCGGGACGTTCCGGCGGTCGGATGAAGAATGAGCGGCGCCGGGTCGAACGTTTCGCCGAGGGCATGTGACGTCGCGCCTGCGACGTTTTCCACCGGCCGCGAGCGTCGCGGCCGGTGGAGTGCGCGTCTTTCGTCGAACTCAGATGAAGTCGCTGCTGTCGACGTCTGTGGCCTTCACGCCCAACAATGTGATCGTGTCGCCGCCGCCGAAGTCGATGATCGTGTTGGCGCCGGACTGCTTGATCGTCAACGCGGTGAGATCCGTGTCGATATAATCCTGCGCCAAGGCGCCGCCGACCGCGTCGAAGTCGGTGATGGTGTCTTTCCCGTCACCGTCGTTGAAGATGAAATGATCCGACTGCGCTTGGCCGCTCAATCGGTCATTTCCCTTGCCGCCTTCGATATGGTCGATGCCCGAGCCGGCCTTGATCGTATCTTTTCCGCCGCCGCCATAGATCGAGTCTGAAATGAGCGAACCGGTGATCGCGTCATTGCCGGCCAGCGCAAATTCGTAGGCCGCCTCGACGCCCTGTTTCTTGACGATTCCGACGAAGGTCTTGGCGTCGATATCGACGTCTTCCACTTTCACAAACGGCCCGGTGCTCTTGGTGGAAAAAGTAACGTCCGTCACCGTTCCAGCCGTAACCAGGCCGAGTTTGTTGACCTTGAGATCCTCGCCGATGATCTGGATCTTCTCGCCGCCGTCGCTGTCGCGGTAAAGAACGCTGGTGTCCTTTGCTTGCTCCAGGAAGATCTTGTTAGGGTTGTAGAACGAGTCCAGTTCGCCGTATTTTCCCAAGCGGCTGTATAGGGTTACCTTCGCCATGTTTTTCCTCTCCTGCGGTTCCGACGCGGCTTGCGTCTACTTTTTGCCGACCATTTCCATCGCTCCGTTCGGGAGCGCGGGTCTTTTGCGCCGTCTTTTAAATCTATGTGAGGTGAGGTCGGAGCGCGCAAGAGCAAATTTTAACGAAGTCTAAGATTGTTTCAAACAAGCCCGCTTTTCTCACCTCCATCTGCCTGAAGAGTCGATGGAAAAGCGCTTAATATGACTATAATACTCATGTAATCTTGCGAAAAGACGCCCGGCCCGGTATGGCTTTGCCGCCGAGCAGGATGACGTCATGACCGACATACCCGAACTTATCACCTTCGACGAACGAGACCCGCATTGCCTGGATCTCGTCACGTCGGCAGGTCATGACTACCTGTCGGGCAGGTTTTTCCTGACCGCGCCTGACGGCAAGGTCGCCACACCGCTGGCCGCGCTTCTCGATGAAGCATTTTACGATACGCTGATCGCCGACTTCGCGCAGTTGCATCCGAACGTCGACAGGCGCGCCGCGACATCGTTGTGGAGTCTCTATTTCCTATCGACGAGCGGGATCGGCGTCATGACCGCCGCGATCGTTTACCGCGTGCGCTTGCCGCTGGCGCTCGACGGCGTGGTCCTTCTTCACGACCGAAACGGGTCGCCGCAGGGTTTTCTCTTGCCGCATGGCGGGGCAAGGAGCGCCGATCCCATCGGCGTCGAGGCGCTGCAGAGCTTCGTGCGGGACTTTTGCACGCCGATCATCGAGGCGATCGCCCGCGGGCAGAAACTGTCCAAGCGGATGCTGTGGAACAATCTCATCGTCTATCTCGACTGGATCATCCGCGAGATCGGCGCGCATCTCGGAGAAGCGGCCGTTGCAGATGTGATGGCGGCGTTGCATGCGCCGCACTTCGTCGACGGCGCCAAAAATCCGCTGCATGGATTGCTGCGTCGCGACGAGACGTCCGGCGAGCCGATGCGCAAGGTGTGCTGCCTGCGTTACTGCGTGCCCGGAATCGGCGGTTGCGGCGGCCTTTGCCCTTTGCCGGAAGGTCGCGCTTCGGCCGTATCCATCGCCGCCGAATAGCGTCCTTATCCCCAGCCTTGCGCTATCGAGCGTCATGCAAATGGCATAGTGTCGCGCTATCGACTCGAAAACACCAAAGAGGAAGACAGCGATGATTGAACCGATGGGCGTCCTGATGCTCGGCTACGAAGGCGAGAACGAACTGAGCATTTTTCTGGGCGACGAACATGACGACGTCGTCTTCCGCTTCATCACGCTCGTCGGCGGAACGAGCGGCGAAACGCTGCGCTTCGAAGCCAGCGAGGGCATGACGGTCGCCGATTTCTTCGACGCGCTCGACGAAGAGGAAAGCGAAACCGAAATCGCCATTCTCGATTTCCTCGAGAAGGAACAGAACGCCGCCGTGCTCGTCGCCTTCGACGGCGAGCCGCGGATTTTCGCGGTCGACGATGAAGATTAATCGACGCGCATGCGACGCCGCGCGGCCTCTCGCCAAAGGGTGAAGAGGCCGGCGGCCACGATGATCAGCGAGCCGAGCACGATGTTCGCTTCCAGGCTTTCGCCGAACAGCAAGACGCCGATAAAGGCGGAGAGCATCAGCTGATAATAGGCGACCGGCTGCACCAGCACCGCATCGAGATGGTCATAGGCCTTGATCAGGCAGTAGTGGCTGGAAATGCCGGTGAGGCAGAGCAGCGCCATCCAGCCTAAGTCCCATCCCTGCATATTCGTCCAGAAGAACGGCCCGACGGCCGTGGCCAGCGCCGCGCCGGCAACGCCGGTGTAGAAGAAGCTCACGCCCGCATCGTCCGTGCGGCTCGCGAGCCTCGTCGCCACGGAATAGGCGGCGTTGATCAGCGCCGAAGCCAGCGGGATGAGCAGCGTCATGTCGAAGGTCGCGGGATTTGGCTTCAGGATGATCAGCACACCCAGCATGCCCACCCCGATCGCCGTCCAACGCCGCCAGCCCACCACTTCCCCGAGAATGGGAACCGACAGCATCGCCACCACCAGCGGCGTGGCGGAAAAAATCGCCTGCGACTGAATGAGACCCGCCACCCGGAAGGACAGGATGGTGACCATGATCTGGCGCGAGCAGAAGCCCGCGCAGGATCTGCAGATAAGGCCGGTTGGCCCGCACGGCGCCCTGCAACCCCTTGGAGGAGCGCGCCGCCATGACGGTCACGAAACCGGCGAAAGCCCAATAGCGGAACATCGTGATCAGCACGGGCGAATAGGCATGCGAGAGATGTTTGGAGATGGCGTCCTGGCAGGCGAAGATGGTGAAAGCCAGGAAGGCGAAGAGATAACCGGTCTTGTGAGGCGTCATGGGAAGCGTGTCATCGTGTTGCGTCGTCCCCCTGGGGCCTGATGAGCCTGTTCGCGCGATAATTCAAGGCTTTTGATGCTGGTCGACCGGCGATGAATATTAAGAATTCGTGTCTTCTGCGGGGCGGTGCTAAATTAGCGTCTGTTGGTTTTCTTAGGGAAGGAGAAACCGCATGCGCCTGATATTCACGAATACCTCCGGGGCCGGCGTACAGGCTGCGCTGACCGGCGGAGAAGATTTTTATCTCGCCAAGGATGTTTTTGGGAGCACGAACAGCTTCGCCATCTCCAGCGCGGACTCGAACCACCGCATTGATCTCTATGGAAGCATCGTGTCCGAAAACGGCGTCGCCCTCGGCGATAGCAGCAGTGATACGAACAACCGCCTTTTCATTCACGACACTGGCGTCATCCGTACGCCGGACGACAACTCATCCTTTGGCGTTCTCGTCTATTCCAGCGCGTCACAGGTGACGAATGCTGGCCTGATCGAATCCTTTTACGGGGTGGTCTTTGAGGCGAATTCCGTTTCGACGACCTCTCGCCTGGTCAACTCGGGCAATATCGTCGGCTCAGATCCAACATATGGCGCCATCATCCGAGATGCTGCGGCGACGGAGACCATCATTATAGACAACTCTGGTACTATCAGAGGTCCAAAATCGTTCACGTCCATCGGTGTCGGCGTCGACATCATCAACAATTCCGGGACGATGATCGGTGATGTCAATCTTGGCGGCGTCGACGACAAATACAACGGCAAGAAGGGCGTCGTGAACGGTCTCGTCGATGGCGGCGACGGCGCCGACATCTTGAACGGCGGCGTCAAGCTCGACAATTTCGCCGGCGGGACGGGCACGGACACCTTGTATGGCTATCTCGGCAAGGACAAGCTCGCCGGCGGCGCTGACGCGGACACGTTCCTTTACAAGAACGTGGCGGAATCGGTCGGCAAAACCGTCGACACGATTTCTGATTTCACCAAGGCGGACTTTGATCAGATCAACATGAACGCCATCGACGCAGACACCACCGCCAAAAACAACCAGAATTTCACGTTCATCTCCAACAACGCCTTTTCGGGCGACGCGGGCGAACTGCGGTTCAACATTTCCGGCGGCAATACGACCGTACAGGCTGACATCAATGGCGACGGAAAGGCCGATTTCGTATTGAGACTGACCGGCGCGATTTCGCTGGCGACTTCCGATTTCCTGCTCTGACGCGCGTCGCCCAGTCCGTCAGAATTCCAGGCGACCGGCGATGAGTCCACGCAACGAATTGCCGACATAGAGCGTCCGGTCGACGAGATCGGCCGGACGCAAGGTTTGGACACGCGCTTTCCTGGCGCAGATCAGCGACGTCCTGAGGACGCCCGCCAGGCATCCTGACGAGAGCGGCGGCGTCAGCAAATCGCCTTCGTCGCCCGTGACGAACAGATTGGTGATCGTTCCCTCGCAAACGTCGCCCTTCTCGTTCAAGAGCAGCACCTCGTCGGCGTCTTCGCGGAAATACTCGGCGCGGGCGGCGTCATAAACGGCTCGGCGCGAGGTCTTGTGGCGGAGAAGCGCTCCATTCGAGGCGAGATGCGCGCTCGTGGCGATGCGAAGCGTCCAGACCGCATCGATCGGCAAAGGTGTGAACCCGGCGGACTGGATCTCGAATCGACCGTCCGGCCAGAATTCCAGCCGAAGCCGCGTCGGCGCGTCGACGGCGCTTGCGGCCTCGTCGAGGGCTTTCCAAGCGGCCTCGGCCTGGCGAAGCCCAATTTGCGCGTCGAATTGTGAAAGCGGGCTTGATGGAGCTTGCCCCTGACGATGCCAGCGCCCGGTTCGGCCCGCATGGTCTCGATCAGCGAAAAGTCCGGCGTTTGCGTCACCGCGCGATCTCCCGAGCGCCGAGCGCGAAACGCGCCTTCAGCAGGCATTCGGCATATTCGTCCTCGGCGTTGGAATCGAAGACGATGCCGCCGCCGACATTGAACACCGCTTCGCCATCGTCGAACAGCGAGATGGTGCGGATGGCGACGTTGAAGCACATCTGGCCGTCAGGCGCGACAAAGCCGATCGAGCCGCAATAGGCGTCGCGGGGGCCTGCCTCGATCTCGTGCAGGATTTCCATCGCCCTCATTTTCGGCGCGCCGGTCACCGAGCCGCAGGGGAAGAGAGCGGAGAAGATGTCGCGCAGCGTGAGGTCGGGCAAGAGCTTGGCGCGCACATGCGACACCATCTGATGCACGGTCGGATAGGTCTCGATATGAAAGAGTTTCGGCACATCGAGCGTGCCGACTTCCGAAATGCGTGAAATGTCGTTGCGCAGGAGGTCGACGATCATGCGGTTTTCGGCCTGGGTCTTCTCGTCGCCGATCATCGCAGCCTTGATCGCCTCGTCCTCGGCAGGGGAGGCGCCGCGCGCCGCCGTGCCCTTCATCGGATGCGTCTCGATCCAGCCGTCTTCATCGACCTTGAAGAACAGTTCCGGCGAGCGCGACAACAGCATGGGGCCGCCGAGATTGACCAGCGCGCCGTAATGCACCGGCTGCCGCTCGATCAGCGACCAGAAGGCGGCCAGCGGATCGCCGGTCCAGCGGGCGCGCACCGGCATGGTCAGATTGCCCTGGTAGCAATCGCCCTGGCGGAGATGCCGGTGCAGGCGGTTGAACCGCTCCTGGTAGGTTCCGAAGGGCCATTCCGCTCGCGGCTCCTGCAGGAACTCCTCGTTGTCGAGGCGCTGGCGCGGCTGAGCGAGCGGATGATCGGGCCTCGGCGCCTCGAACAGGCCGAACGCCATCAGCGGCGTCGCCCGGTTCTGGCCCGCGTAGCGCGCCAGCCTCTTCTCGAAGAGATAGCCGGCCTCGTAGCTCATGAAGCCGGCGATCCATTTGCCATTGCGCCGCGCCGTCTCCAGCCGCGCGAGACCGTGTTCGAACCCAGCCGCGTCCCGCGCGAGGATCAGGTCCTCCGGCTCGGCGAAAAACAGAGTCTCGTTCCTGCGGTCGTCGCGAAGCAGGATGAAGGGGTCGGCTGGCGCCATGCGGTTTACGTCCTCTGGTCAGGCGCTCTTATCAAGCGCCTCCAATTCGTCGATCAGCCCTTCGATCATCGACAGACCCTTGTCCCAGAACGACGGGTCGGACGCATCGAGACCGAACGGCTTCAAAAGTTCGGAATAGTGCTTGCTGCCGCCGGCCTTCAGGAGTGCGAAATACTTTTCCTGAAAACCGTCCTCGGCGTTCTGGTAGACTGCATAGAGCGAATTCACCAGGCAGTCGCCGAAGGCGTAGGCATAAACATAGAAGGGCGAGTGAATGAAATGGGGGATATACATCCACCAGTTCTCATAGCCCTCGGACATCTGGATCGCCGGCCCCAGGCTCTCGCCTTGTACGGACATCCAGAGCTCGCCGATCTGCTCGGAGGTCAGTTCGCCGTCTTTTCTCGCCGTGTGGAGCTTGCGCTCGAACTGGTAGAAGGCGATCTGCCGGACCACGGTGTTGAGCATGTCCTCGACCTTTTGCGCCAGCATCGCCTTGCGCTCGATCTTGTCCTTGGTCTTGGCGAGCAGCGCCCGGAAGGTGAGCATTTCGCCGAACACCGAGGCCGTTTCGGCCAGCGTCAGGGGCGTCGAGGCCATCAGCGCGCCCTGGCCGGCGGCCAGCACCTGGTGGACGCCATGGCCGAGCTCATGAGCGAGCGTCATCACGTCGCGCGGCTTGCCGAGATAGTTGACCAGCACATAAGGATGCGCCGAAGGCACGGTGGGATGGGCGAAGGCACCGGGCGCCTTGCCGGGGCGGGCGGGCGCGTCGATCCAGTTCTTGTCGAAAAAGGTCTGGGTGATCTCGGCCATTTCGGGCGAGAACTGCCTATAGGCTGACAGCACGATGTCGCGCGCCTCTTCCCAGGTTACGGCGGTGGCCGGCGCTTCGGGCAGCGGCGCGTTGCGGTCCCAGTAATTCAGCGTCTCCATGCCCAGCCACTTGGCCTTCATGGCGTAATAGCGGTGCGACAGACGCGGATAGGCGGCCTTGACGGCGGCGGCCAGCGCGTCGACCACCTCGCCCTCGACGCGGTTGGACAGATGCCGGCTGTCGGCGATGTCCTTGAAGCCGCGCCAGCGGTCGGAAATGTCCTTATCCTTGGCGAGCGTGTTGGTGATCAGCGTGAAGATGCGGATATTGTCCTTGAACACCTGGCTGATGGCCTCGGCGGCCGTGCGCCTGACATCCGGATCCTTCTCCTGCAGCTTGTCGAGCGCTGCCTCGAGCGTGACCTGCTCTCCGCCGAACGGCACGCGCAGCGCGGCGATCGTCTCGTTGAACAAGCGGTTCCAGGCCTGGCCGCCGGTCTGCGACTTCTCCAGGAACAGCTGCTCCAGTTTCTCGTCGAGCTGGTAGGGCTTTTCCTTGCGCAGATCCTCGATCCACGGACGGTAATGCGCGGCCTTGGAATCGTGCTCGAAGGCGCCGGCCAGCGCCGCGTCGTCGACGAGGTTGAGTTCCAGCGCGAAGAACAGCAGATGGCTGGCCATGTCGGTGATGCCTGCGCTGACATCGGCGAAAAACTTGCCGCGCGCCGGATCTGTCATGTCGCCATAATAATGCAGCCCGGCATAGGAGCCGACGCGGCCGATCAGGTCTTCGAGGCCTTCATAGGCTTCGACCGCCGCCCCGAGGCCGTCGGCGCCGGACTGGCCGGCCGCTGCTGCGAGTTTACCCTTCCACCGCGCTTCGAACGCCTCGGACATGGTTCCGGCTTTGTCGAGATCCGCCTTGAAGGCTTCACTGTCGGGGCCGGGATAGAGATCGGCGAGGTTCCATTCCGGCAGGGCGCCGAGATCGCTCGCCGCAACAGCCGCCTCAGGGGCGAAAACCGGCTGCAAACGGGATGCGCCGGTCAAATCGGGCATGAACTTCATCGCAGATTTCCTTTTGTTTTCTGTATTTTATCTGTTTGCCGTCCTGATCGGTAAAATGCAAGCATTTCTCAAAACGGGATTTTCAAGGCTGTTCGTCATGTTGTGTCCATGAACGGAAATAACAGGGGGAAAAGCCCGTGAACACGCATATTCTTGTGATCGATGACGATCCCGTGCAACGTCGGCTTCTCAAGAACGCCGTCGAACGCATCGGGCATACCCCGCATCTCGCCGAGAATGGCAAGATGGGTCTGGAATCGCTCGAGCGCCACGGCGACAAGATCAGCGTGATCATTCTCGACCTGATGATGCCGGAAATGAACGGCATCGCTTTCCTCAACGCGCTGCATGAAAAAGGCGTCGATATTCCCGTCATCGTCCAGACCGGGCAGGGCGGCATCGACACGGTGGTCATGGCCATGCGGGCCGGAGCTTTCGACTTCGTTGTCAAGCCGGTCAGTCCCGAGCGCATCGGTTCGGCCATCAACAATGCGCTGAAGGTGGACCGCACCAGCCAATCGCGCAACCCGGCGCGTTCGCGCAGCGGCGCGGTGCGCTTCACCGACATCGTCGCCGTCAGCCCGGCCATGGCCCGCGTCATGGAACTGGCGCGGCGCGCAGCGCAATCAGACATCCCGGTCGTTCTGGAAGGCGAATCCGGCGTCGGCAAGGAGATGGTCGCTCGCGCCATCCAGGCGGCCAGCGATCGCTCGGGAAAACCGTTCATCACCGTCAATTGCGGCGCCATTCCGCACAATCTGGTCGAGAGCATTCTGTTCGGCCATGAAAAGGGAGCCTTTACGGGCGCGACCGAAAAGCATGCCGGCAAGTTCATCGAGGCCGATGGCGGCACGCTGTTCCTCGACGAAATCGGCGAACTGCCGCTCGACGTCCAGGTCAAACTGCTGCGCGCCATCCAGAATGGTGAGATCGAGACGATCGGCGCCCGTCGTCCGCAGAAGGTCGACGTCAGGCTGATCTCGGCCACCAACAAGGATCTGATCGCCGCCGTGAAGGCCGGGGAGTTCCGCGAAGATCTCTACTACCGCCTCAATGTCTTCCCGATCACCATCCCGGCTCTGCGCCGGCGCAAGGAAGATATTCCGGTCCTCGCCCGCGCTTTCGTCGAACGTTTCTCGGCGGCGCAGAAGCTCGATGTCGTTCCGGAACTGACGCCTGCCGCCATGGCGCTGCTCACCGCCTTCGACTGGCCCGGCAATATAAGGCAGCTGGAGAATTCGATCTTCCGCGCCGTGGTGCTCGCCCGCGGCCCTCAGTTGGGCGTCGAAGACTTCACCCAGATCGCCGCGCAGATTCCCGGCTATATCAATGAAAGCGGCGAGAGCATCTTCGCCGGATCCCGCGACGTGCTGGCGGCGCCCTCACTCGCCGGCGCGGAGCCGCCGGCCGGTCTCCCCGTCTTCACGCGCCCGGCGGCGGAGGCTGTCTATCGCGCCGAGGCGGCGCGCGCCGTGGTGCACAGCCCGCTCACCGAGGGCATTCTATCGGCGATCGGCAGGGATGGCGGAGTGCGCACCATCGCCTCCGTCGAGGAAGAGCTGATCCGCTTCGCGCTGCGCTTCTACCGGGGGCAGATGAGCGAAGTCGCCCGGCGGCTCGGCATCGGCCGGTCCACGCTTTACAGGAAGCTCAAGGACTACGGCATCGATCCCGACGATCCGCTGAAGCAGCTGACGTTGGAGAATGTCGCCGGCTGAAAACGCTCCGGCTGACGAGCAAGGCCCGCCGTGTCCCTCACGCGGCGGGCCTTGCTCGTCAGCGCGCATCACCGAAAATGCGCGCCGGTTGACGCCGATCATGGCGGGCCGCGCCAGTTCGGAGCAAGCAGGGACCGTCAGGTTGGATATTGAAACGCTTGGCTGATTCGTTAAAAAAGACTGGAAAAAAACGCGAAAGCTGCGATAAAGCCTGCGATTGTTAAAAAACCTGATTGGCGTTTAGCCGGTGTTAGTGCATCGTTCACTATAACTTCGGACGGGACGTCAAAACGCGATTGCCATCGTCTAACCTTAATTGACCATTATTGGAAATAAGGGTAGCGGCGGCCAGTGTACGGGGATCGAGTTGCATCACGAGGTTGATACCAAGAGCCGGGCAGCCGGCGCTGTTCGTCGCATCGCGAAAGCGGTCGGCGCGGCGCGCGTGGGCCTTCGGGCCGTGCTCCCGGCGGTTTTGTTCGCTTTCGTCGCCCTGCAGGGCGAGCCGGCCTCCGCCGCGCAGACGCGGGCTTTGAAGATCTACCACGTCCATTCCCGCGAAAAAGCGATCATCGTCTTCAAGCGCAACGGTCGCTATGACGCGGCCGGTCTGAAGAAGCTGAATAACATCCTGCGAGACTGGCGCCGCAACGAACCGACGCGGATGGATCCGCGCCTGTTCGACCTGATCTGGGAAGTCTACCAGAAATCCGGCTCGCGCGATTACATCAACGTCATCGGCGGCTACCGTGCGCCCGAGACCAACGCCATGTTGCGCTCTCGCACCAAAGGTGTGGCCGAACGCAGCCAGCATGTGCTGGGCAAGGCGATGGACTTTTATATTCCGGACGTCTCGCTGCGAAAGCTGCGCGAAATCGGCATGAAATTTCAGGTCGGCGGCGTCGGCTTCTACCCGACGTCCGGCTCGCCATTCGTGCATATGGACGTCGGCGGCGTTCGCTCCTGGCCGCGCATGCCGCGCCGCGAATTGTCGCGCCTGTTCCCCGATGGTCGCACGTTGCACAAGCCTGCCGAAGGCGGAGTGATGCCGGGCTATGCGTCGGCGCTCGCCGACTACAAGCGCCGCGTCGGCTCCGACGCCATTCTCGTGGCGGGCGGCGGCTCCAACAATTCCGACCGAGACACCACCAAGCGCAAGAGCCTGCTGGCCGCGCTGTTCGGCGGCGGCGACGAGGACGAGAGCGACATCGCGGACGCCGAAGTCCAGGTCGCGGCCGCGCCGGCCAAGAAATCCAAGCCGGAGACCCAGCAGGCCGTATTGACGGCCGCCGTCGAGCCCGAGGACAAGCCGATCAATGCGCCGGTTCCCTCATTGCGCCCGGCTGAACCCGTCCAGCCCGCCATCGAGACCGCGCTCTTGTCGACCCGCCGCAATCCGGCGGAGGAGGCCATGCAGGCGGCTCTGACGCCGAAGCCCGAAGATCAGCCCGAATTCATCGATCTCGCCAAGGTGCATGTGCCTGCCCCGAGCCTGCTCGGCGAGCGTAAGCAGCCAGGCGACGGCCAGGGCGAGACCCAGCCCGCGATGTTGACGGCGTCTCTCGATCCGGCCACGGCCGCGCTGCTGACATCGGTTCCCGTGCCCGGCGCGCGTCCCGGAGAGCAGCAGGCGGATGCCGGCAAGGACGACGAGATCACGATTCCCGCCGGCGACGTGAAGCCTGAAGAAATCGCAGCGCTCGCCGCGCAGTCCAGCGCCATTCCCTCAACGGAATCGACCGACGAGGACGAGGTGGCCGGCATCATCGACAGCATCGACGAACCTGCTCGCGGTCAGGAAAAGCTCGCAGAACTGGCTTCCTTGGACGTAACGCCTGAAGCCGCCACGCGTTCCTTCGAACCTGCTGCAAGTCAGGCCGCCAAGCCCGTCGCCAAGCCGCTGCAAAAGAAGCAGGTCGAAAAGAAGACGTCCGGCCCGGAGTTGACGGGCAATATGATCGCCAAATGGGCGCTGAGCAAAGGCCGCGTGGCCGACGTCACGAAGCCGGTCAAGGCGCCGCGTTTCGTGAGCAAGACCATGCGCGTGCAGCCGACGGAAATTTACGCCGACGGGTTCACGCAATCGGCCCGGATCGATCCGGCGCGCTTTTCGGGATCCGCCGTGAATTTCATTCCGGTGAAGAAGTTCCCAAATATGAATTGACGCCCGTCGTCGAGACATGAAAAAACCGCCGGCGACGGCGGTTTTTTTATATGCGTCGATCTGCGTCGATCACTCGTCCGGCGGACCTTCGATCATGCCGAGCGCCATCAGATAGGTCTCGAGGATCGCTTCCTGCTCCATGCGCTCATCCTTGTCCTGCTTGCGGATCTGGATGACTTTCTTCAGGATCTTGGTGTCGAAGCCCGTGCTCTTGGCTTCGCCATAGACGTCCTTGATGTCGTCGGCGATCGTCTTCTTTTCTTCTTCCAGCCGTTCGATGCGCTCGATGAAAGATCTGAGCTGATCGCGGGCCACGCCATGCGCGTCGGACATATGCCTGCTCCTTCTGATTCCTGTTCTCAATCCGGGCCGATGACCTGCAGCGAAAGGCCGGCGAGGTCAAGCGGAATCGCGGGGAGGCGTCTATTCCTTCGGGCGGTTCATTTCGAAGGAGGCCTTCTGCGCCTCACTCGCCTCGCGCTGGTTCAGCCGTTTCCAGTCTTCATAGGGCATGCCGTAGATCGCTTCGCGCGACTGGTCCTTGGTCAGCGGCAGGTTGGCCTGTTCTGCGGCGTCGAGATACCAGTTGGCCAAGCAGTTGCGGCAGAAGCCCGCCAGATTCATCAGGTCGATATTCTGCGTGTCCGGCCGGTTGCGCAAATGGCTGACCAGCCGCCGGAAGGCCGCGGCTTCCAACCGGGTGACGTCGTCCTCGCTCAGTGCGCTCATGGCAGTCTCCTCAAGCCCAGATGCGGTCGGTCCGCGATGGAAAGATTTCGATGCGATGCAGGTCCGGTTCATCGTTCAGCGCCGTAAACACGGGCGTGAGCCTGTCGACCCAGAGCGCCACGCCGTCGTCCGTGGCGATCTCGTCCTGGCGGACTTCGAGCAGCGCATGCGGACGTCCTGCGACTGTGCAGTGACGATGCATCGTGTCGCCGCGCAAGGCGCCGTCATAGGGCTCGTTGTCGCCCACGATGACGCCGTCGATGTCGCGCAATGCCGAAATCAGCCGCATGGCGGCGCGGGGATCGGAATCCCACAGCACGGCGGCCTGCCAGGGCCGCGCCACGCCCTTCCAGTGCGGCGTGTAGGAATGCAGCGACAGAACGAGCGCGGCCCGCCCGGAGGCTCGCTCGGTTTCCGCGATTACCTCGCTCACCGCCTGATGATAGGGCCGGTGAAAGCGTTCGATGCGGACGCGCTGCTCTTCCGCGCTCAGCGGATGATTGGCGGGAATGATCGCGCCGTCGGAAATGCGCATGATCAGGGTCGGGTCGTCTTCGCCGCGATTGGGGTCGATCAGCAGGCGCGAAAAGCGGCTCATCACCGCCGGCGCGCCCAGCCGGGCCGAGAGGCTGCGCGTCAGCGCCTCCACGCCGATGTCATAGGCGATGTGCCGTTCGAAGGCCTCGGGCGGCAGGCCGAGCGATCCATAATCCGCCGGCAGGCGGTTGGTGGCGTGGTCGGCGAGCAGGACGAGCCCGCAAGCGGGGTCGCCAGGCAGAATTTCATAAGCGTGATTCAAGGACATCGACATAATTTTTCACGTTTTTGCTGTCTTGTCATGCCGGCCTGGCGGTTTCAAGGCGGTCCGTGTTGAGACTTTGTTCAAGGCCTAATAGTATCGGAATCAAGCGCCTGACCCGGTTTGTCCCCGCATGCGGCGGGAGTTTGCATAATGCGAGCCTCCGCTGATGAGAATGTCAGGCTTTTGGACCGATATAATCGATTGAATTTTGCGTTGACAATCCTGTGCCGCCAACGCACAAGGGCAATCAGCAGGTGGGAGCCAGCTCTACGTCATGCTCGTGAATTACATCCTCCGTATGGTGGCGCCGAATCGCCGCGCAGTCGTTCGCTCGTCAGTCGATCCTCGATCGGCGTCCCGGCGTTCGTTCGCGATGTTGGCTGCGCCCTTGGCCATCGGTTTCGGCGCGGCCTTCGCGGCGCCCGGCGTTGCAAAGGCGGAATTCCGCGTCTGCAACGCGACACAGAACCTCGTCGGCGTGGCCATCGGCTATCGCGCCAAGGATGGATGGATTTCCGAAGGATGGTGGCAAATCCCCGCAACCACATGCGCCACCCTCATCGAGGGCAAACTGCAGAGTCGGTTCTATTATCTCTATGCGGAAGACGCCACGCGCGGCGGCCGCTGGACCGGCAATGTCAACATGTGCGTGGCGGAGAACGAGTTCAAGATCACCGGCGTCCAGGATTGCTATGCCCGCGGCTACCAGCAATTCGGATTCAAGGAATATGACACGGGGCGGCAGGGAAGCTGGATGGTTCAGCTCACCGACACGCCCGCAGCACAAGAAAGTCAGAATTGATGAAGCGGAACAGGAAAGTCAAAATCCTCGCCACACTCGGCCCTGCCTCCAGCGAAGAGGCGATGATCGAGAAGTTGCATGAGGCCGGAGCGGACCTGTTCCGCATCAATATGAGCCATGCCAGCCATGATCTGATGCGGACGCTGATCAGCCGCATCCGCGCCGTCGAGGCCCGTTCGGGTCGTCCGATCGGCATTCTCGCCGATTTGCAGGGGCCGAAGCTCCGCGTCGGCAAATTCGCCAACGGCCCCGTCGATCTGACCCCGGCCAGATCTTCACCTTCGACAACAATCCCGAGCCCGGCGACGCCACCCGCGTCAACCTTCCGCATCCGGAAATTCTGGAAGCCGTCAAGCCCGGCCATCGCCTGCTGATCGACGACGGCAAGCTGCATCTGGTCGCCGAAGAATGCGATGGAACCAAGATCGTCGCCAAGGTCGTCGCCGGCACCCGTATCTCCGACAAGAAGGGCGTCAGCCTGCCCGACACGCTGCTCGGCATCGGCGCGCTGACCGAAAAGGACCGCGTCGACCTCGAAGCCGTGCTCGCCACCGGCAGCGTCGACTGGGTGGCGCTGTCCTTCGTGCAGCGCCCGGAAGACCTCGCCGAAGTGCGCAAGATCTCCAAGGGCCGCGTGGGCCTGATGTCGAAGATCGAAAAGCCGCAGGCGATCGAGCGCATTGACGAGATCATCGAAATGTCCGACGCGCTGATGGTGGCCCGCGGCGATCTGGGCGTGGAAATGCCGCTCGAAGCCGTTCCGGGCCTGCAGAAGCAACTCACCCGCGCCTGCCGCAAGGTCGGCAAGCCCGTCGTCGTCGCCACCCAGATGCTGGAATCGATGATCACCGCGCCGGTGCCGACCCGCGCCGAAGTCTCCGACGTCGCCACCGCCGTCTTCGAAGGCGCGGACGCGATCATGCTGTCGGCAGAATCGGCGTCGGGCCAGTATCCGATCGAAGCCGTCCGGACCATGGCGTCGATCGCCAGCACGGTCGAGAAGGACCCTTATTATTCCAACATCATCCACGCCCAGCGCCCCAAGCCTGAGCCGACCGGCGCTGACGCCATCTCGCTGGCGTCGCGCGAAATCGCCGAGACGCTGAAGCTGACGGCCATCGTCTGCTATACGGGCTCGGGCAACACCGGTCTCCGCGCCGCCCGCGAGCGTCCCACCGTGCCGGTTCTGGCGCTGTCGCCGATCATCGAGACGGCGCGCCGCCTGTCGGTCGTCTGGGGCCTGCATTGCGTGGTGACCGAAGACGCTTCCGACCTCGACGACATGGTCAATCGCGCCTGCCGCATCGTCCATGCCGAAGGCTTCGGCAAGCCGGGCGACCGCGTCATCATCACGGCGGGCGTTCCGCTCGGCACGCCGGGCGCGACCAACATGCTGCGCATCGCCTATATCGGCTCGGACGGCCAGAGCGGCGTCTGATCAGGGTTTTGGCGCGATCCGCGCCTCGACCTCACGCACGATGCTGTCGAGATCGCGGGGCTTTCCCGCGATCTTTTCTATTGCGGCGATCGCCAGATCGGTGGCGATGTAATCGGGCTTATGGCCGAGATTGCGCACCCAATAGAGCTCCGAATTCGGCAGGTCGCGTTTCAGCCCGCGCGAATGGATTTCTTCGAGCACGATATCGTCGCTGTCGCCGGTGATCACGATCGCCGGCGCGGTGATCTCCTTGTAGCGCGGCTGAACGTCTTTCACATAGGCGAGCAGGCTTGCGACGTCGCGGGCGTTGTCGCAAAAGTTCATGGGACGCAGCACAAGCGGGATCGCCGCTCTGTCGAGATAGCCGGCGGGCACGGGATTGGGCGCGAAGACGTGCTCGACGCCCTTGTTCATCTGCATCAGCCCGGCCGGCAGCGCGATCGTGCTGCAAAACAGGGCGCCGACCACCGGCGTGTTGGCGAGATCGTAATACCAGTCCACACCGCCCGGCCAGGGATGCGTCGCGGGCGACAGGAACACAAGGCCCTGCATCATATCGGGATGTCGCAACGCGAAACTGGCCGCCGTCGCCCCGCCGAATGAATGACCGATGACGATGGCGCGGGACATACCCTTCTTGCGCATCAGCGTCGCGATCGCATCCGCCTGTCCGGCCGGCGTGAGGTTCTCAGGCCCGCCGCGTTCGGAATAGCCATGGCCGGGCCGGTCGACGAACAGCATCTCGGCGCGGGTCTTGAGCGGTTCGAAAAAGGCGCCCCAGGGATCACGCAGATTGCCGCTCGCGCCATGGATGAACACCAGCGGCGGCAAGTCTGCGCCTTCCGGTCTCGGCCAGTGCAGGCTGTTCATGCTGAAGCCGCCGACATCGGTCAATGCGCCAATATTGGGATAGCGCGCGGCGATGCGCGCCGCTTCCCAACGGCTGAAGGCGTAGGCGAGGGCGGCGAGGGCGACAACCGCCGTGAGAATGGCGGCGAGACATTTGGCGAAGACGATCATGACGGCCGGCGGGTGAAGGACTGGAAATGGGCTCGGCAGATAATACGCACGAACGGCCGGGAGGTTTCAGGTGCGCTGGCCGTCGATCTTGATCATCAGGTCGATTGCGCGTTTCTGGGCGTCGCGGTCGGCGGGGTACCGGTCGAGATAGGCC
The DNA here is from genome assembly GCF_014158035.1 of Rhizobium sp. G21. GTDB lineage: Bacteria > Pseudomonadota > Alphaproteobacteria > Rhizobiales > Rhizobiaceae > Rhizobium_E. The sequence continues at coordinate 3,340,501 of NZ_JACFXW010000001.1, forward strand.
TCGAGCGCTTCAAACGCCTGTTGGTCTCGTCCGGATTGCGCGAGAATCGCGGCGAGACCCGACAAGGCGCCGAGATGCCGGGGCTCGAGCTTCAGCACATGCGCCGTGTCGGCCATGGCTTTGGGGAAATTGCCCATCTGGTAATGCAGCGTGGCGCGGGCGTTCCATCCTCCCGCATAGTCGGGGGCGAGCAGGGTGACCTGGTCGAGGAAATCGAGCGCCGCGCCGAAACGCTTTTCCTCGCTCGCTTTTCGGGCGTTTTCCATCAGCATGTCGACGGTGGCGCTGCCGGACTCCGTCAGGCCGTTGGCGATACGATCGGCGATCAGCCGGGCCGCCTGCGGATTGCGCTCTTTCTTGAGCTGGACGAACAGCATGTCCAGTTCCTCGTCCGGCGGCGTCAGTGGCGGAATCTTCCGCTCGACGATGCGTTCGGGAACCGGCGTCCCCGTCTTCGCCTCGGCGGCCAGAAGAGGAGATGTCACGGCGAGCGATAGGGCAAATACAAAAAAGCGCATGGCGGGCATGGTAACCCGCCAGCGCCAATTCGCCAACAAAAAAACTGAAGCCGGGCTGATCAGCCCTGGCGCGCCTTGTAGCGCGGGTTCAGCTTGTTGATGATGTAGATCCGGCCCTTGCGGCGGACCAGACGGTTTTCACGATGACGTGCCTTGAGCGCTTTCAGCGAATTCTTGATCTTCATTGTACTGATCCGGACCTGTTTGCCGGTCGCCCGGCGTGACTGACAATTCAAAGGCGCGCCATTCACCGAAGGGCGCGCCCGAAGTTGGGAGGCATGTAACGGGAGACTCTATTTCTGTCAACCGCACCGGCTGCTTTTTCAACGTTTCAGCCTGTTTTCCCAATCAAAAAGCCGGCCCACGGGCCGGCTTCCAATCATGCGTGCGCCTGAAGCGCGGGCGGTTTACTGGCCGCCGAACGCGGTCTTCAGCAGCGACAACTGCGCCTGAACCGAATTCTGATTGTTGGCTTCGATCGCCGGGGTTTCCGCCGGACGATAGATTTCGCGATCGAGGACCGAGACGCGATTCTGCAGGCGCACGGAACGGTCGACCAGATCGCGGAACGCTTCCGGCAGGTCGCTCCAGCCCGGCGCGTTGCGGTCGACGTTGAACGAGTCCAGGCGCACCTTCTTCTTTTCGGAGACGACTTGCTCGCGCGTCATTTCGCCATTGTTGATCGCCCGCTGCAAGAGCAGCCAGGAGGCGACCTGCATGAGACGGGTGGTCAGGCGCATCGATTCGGCGGCGTAGAGGACCGAGGACATGCGCGGCAGGCTCTTTGAAGCCAGGCGGCCTGCGCCGTCGAGATAGCCCGCCGTCTCTTCGACCAGCGCCATGCCTTCGGCATAGAGCGCCTTGAACTGTGAAGACGAAGCGACGTGGCCGGCAAAACTGATGGTGTTGGCGCCCGATTCAAGCATTGTCGTTTCCTGTTTACGCATGACTACACTAACGATCCGTCTGAGCATTAAGATCCATCTGGGTCGCTGTTCTTAACAGGATCATGCCGCCAGTCCCGGCTTTTCGCAACATGATTCTTAAGGAAGGGTTAATCTCCACAACTTGACTCGAAAGTGGTGGAACTCCCGAGCTTCCGCTCTCCGCGCGCCAGCCGGAAAACGGCCAAAAAAGAGCCGCGAAAAGCGGCTCTCAAGGTAAAACAGGGAGAAAAATCAGACCACTTCTCGAAACGAGACCGCCTGAATCCAGAAGCTCTGGATAACAACAGCTATACGCCGGGAAGGTTAACAAACAGTATAAATCCGGCTTTCTGACGTAGCGGCAAGTCGAAATGGAACAGCGCGTCGCGGGGGCGACGGGTCGCGCTCTCCGTTGCGTCGCGCCGGTGGACAGCATGGGATTCACCGTCTGCTTGCCTCTTCAATTCGGCGCAATTCTCATTTAGTTTCCAACCGTCATTTGCAGGAGTGGACAGGTTCATGGCCGGTGCGGGTTTTTTCGGGGGCGACCAAGGCGAATCGGCGGGGGGAGCGGTCTCTACGGGCGCAAGCTTTCGAGCCCGATGTCCTATTTCTGGACGATGGTGGTGTTTCTCATACTGGTCGGCTTCGCCGGCGCCATTCTCTTCCGACAGGCGCATGCCGCCTTTTCGGCCAATCCGGGCCTCAACGGCCTGATTCTCGGCGTGGCGCTGATCGGCATCCTGCTCGCCTTCAATCATGTGCTGTCGCTCAGGCCCGAGGTGCGATGGTTCAACTCCTTCCGCGCGGCCGGCAGCGCCGAGAAAGTCGGGCGCGATCCGGTCATGCTCGCGCCGATGCGGGCGCTGATGGGGTCGTCCAACACCGGCGCCATTTCGACCGCGGCGCTGCGCTCCATCCTCGATTCCATCGCAACGCGTCTCGACGACACGCGCGACACCACCCGCTATCTCACCGGATTGCTGGTGTTCCTTGGTCTTCTCGGCACCTTCTGGGGTCTGCTCGGCACGATCGGCTCGATCAATTCGGTCATCCAGGGGCTGGATCCCGGCACAAATGAGAGCGCCGACATTCTCAATACGCTGAAGCAGGGCCTGTCGGCGCCGTTGCAGGGCATGGGCACGGCGTTTTCCTCGTCGCTCTTCGGCCTCTCCGGCTCGCTGATCCTCGGCTTTCTCGACCTGCAGGCCGGTCGGGCGCAGAACCGCTTCTACAACGAACTGGAGAACTGGCTGTCTTCGGTCACCGACGTCTCCTCCGATTTCGCTCCGGTCATCGAGGCGGGCACGGGCTCGACCGAGGAGTTGAAGTCGCTTTCGGAGCAACTGGTGCGCATCACCCAGGAAGGCGGCGGCAATCAGCGCTCCACCGCCGCCATGGCCAGCCTCGCCGAGGGTATCCAGGGTCTGGTGCGCAACATGCGCACCGAGCAGCAGATGCTGCGCGACTGGATCGAGGCGCAGCAGGAGGAGGCCAAGGCGCTCCGGCGCACGCTCGACAAACTGACCGAAAAATTCGAGGACAAGTGAGATGGCCTTGCGGCGTCGCGGCGGCCAGCGCAGCATCGATTACTGGCCGGGTTTCGTGGATGCGCTCTCCACGCTGCTCATGGCCATCATGTTCCTTCTCACGGTCTTCGTGCTCGGCCAGTTCATCCTGAGCCGCGAAATCACCGGCAAGGACGAGGTGCTGGATCGGCTCAACAGCCAGATCAACGAACTCACCCAGCTGCTCGCGCTCGAAAAAGGCAGCAAGCAGGATGTCGAGGACAGTCTCGCCAATATCCAGGCCCAACTCGCCGACGCGGAGAGCGAGAAGTCGCGGCTGCAGCAGTTGCTGGATCAGGGCGCCGGCTCGTCGGCGACCGCCAACAAGCGCATCGGTGAACTCTCCGGCGAACTCGACGCCCAGAAGCAGATCAGCGAGCAGGCGCTCAATCAGGTCGAACTGCTCAACCAGCAGATCGCCGCATTGCGCTCGCAGATCGCCGCCGTCGAACAGGCGCTGCAACTGTCGGAGACGCGGGACAAGAATTCCCAGGCCAAGATCGCCGATCTCGGCCGTCGCCTGAATGTCGCGCTGGCCCAGCGTGTCCAGGAACTCAATCGCTACCGGTCCGATTTCTTCGGCCGCCTGAGGGAGATCCTTTCGGACCGCGAAAACATCCGCATCGTCGGCGACCGTTTCGTGTTCCAGTCGGAAGTGCTGTTCCCGTCGGGTGGTCCGGATCTCAATCCGGCCGGTCAGGAGGAGATGGGCAAGCTCGCGACGGCGCTGATCGAACTGACGAAAGAAATCCCGGCCGAGATCGACTGGGTGCTGCGCGTCGACGGCCATACCGACAACGTGCCGCTTACCGGCTCGGGTCGCTATCGCGACAATTGGGAGCTTTCTTCGGCCCGCGCCACCTCGGTGGTCAAGTTCCTCATCTCCCGGGGTGTGCCGGCCAACCGGCTGGTGGCGGCGGGTTTCGGCGAATTCCAGCCGATCGCCGAGGGCGACACGCCGGAAGCGCGCTCGCAGAACCGACGCATCGAGCTCAAGCTCACCGAGAAATAATCAGTCGCGCAGGAGCGCGGTCATGCCGAGGGCTGCGAGCATCACAAGGGCGATTTTCCAGAAGTCGCGACGTCGCCGCAACCCCGGCAGGCCGAGCGGGCGGATGATGTGCAAAACCATCAGGATGACGCCGAGAAGCGGAAGAATTTTCGCCAAATCTCAAATCCTTAAAAGTTTTGCCTTAGTCTCGGCGGGATGATCCGCTTGTTTGCGGCGCATGGGCAGGTCGCGACGCCGGGGACGACGGACGAATCGCGGGCTTGTCGAAATCCATATCACCGCTCTCCGGTCTCGTCAGGCTCAGCCGCGCGGGGGAGGGGAGACGCCAATCTTGCTCAGGGGATCGACGATGCCGCAAAACCTCGTTTCCGTCATGGCGCTTCTCATCGGGACGCTGTTTCTCTATCTCGGAAACGGTCTGCACAGCCTGGTCATGCCCATGCGCGGCACGCTCGAAGGCTATTCGGAAACGGTGCTCGGCTTCTTCGGCACGTCCTGGGCGGCGGGTTTCGTGCTCGGCTGCATCTTCGCCCGTCCCCTGGTCAAGCGCATGGGCCATGTCCGCGCCTTCTCGGGTTTCATTTCGCTCATCGCCATCATCGCGCTGATGACCGGCATCACCGTCAATCCGACCTTCTGGGTCCTGTCGCGCGCCGCCACCGGCTTCGGCACCGCCGCGACCGCCATGATCATCGAAAGCTGGCTCAACGAGCGCGCCACGAACGAGAGCCGCGGCATGATCTTCTCGCTCTATATCTCGATCACGCTGATCGGGGTGGTGGGTGGTCAGATGACCGTGGCGTTCGTCGATATCCAGACGCCGATCCTGTTCATGATCGCCGGCATCTTCTATTGCGTGGCGATGATCCCGACGCTGGTGTCCAACGCGCAATCGCCGGCGCCGCTCAGCGAAATCAAGCTCGACCTCGCCGCGCTCTACCGCAATTCGCCGGTGTCCTTCATCGGCATCCTGCTGGTCGGCATCGCCAACGGCGCCTGGGGCACGCTGGGCGCGGTGTTCGGCGCCAAGGCCGGCCTGTCGTCGGGCGATATCGCGCTGATGATGACGATCACCATTTTCGCCGGAGCGGCGATGCAGATGCCGGCGGGGCGCATGTCCGACCGCATGGACCGTCGTTATGTTCTCGCCATTCTCTCCGGCATCGCCTGGCTCGCCGGCTTCCAGATCTTCGTGCTCGAGCCGCAGAATGTGCTGACGCTGCTGTTGCTGATCGGCGTCTACGGCGCGACCGCCAATGCGCTTTATCCGATCGCCGTGGCGCACGCCAACGACTTCGCCAAGCCCTCCGACTTCATGAATGTGTCCGGCGGTCTGCTGCTGCTCTACGGCGTCGGCACGGTGATCGGCCCGACGCTCGGCGGTCCGATCATGGAGCGTTTCGGACCCTATGCGCTGCTCGGCGTCACGGCGACGGCGCATGCGCTGATCACGGCCTACGCCATCATTCGCTCGCGGCTGCGCGCGCGATCCCGGTCGGCGAACGCGACAGCTATCAGAGCATTTCGTCGGGCACCCAGACCACGCCGGAAAGTCTGGCGCTCAACCCGCGTTCTCAGCTATCCTCCGCTGCAGCCGACCAGACGCCGGCCAAGCCGGACAGCGATGCAGGAGTGGAAGCCGCATGAGCCTCATCGACGACGACAAGCCCGCCCGCAAACGCGCCCATGAGATCGGCATGGACATTTCCATGCTGTCGGCCGACGAACTTCGCGCCCGCATCGCGCTGCTCGAGGAGGAGATCGCCCGGCTCGACCGCGAGATCGCCGCCAAGACGTCGAGCCGCAGCGCCGCCGAATCCCTGTTCAAATCCTGAGACGGGCCTTTGTCGCTGCCCATTCGCCTCAAGCGCCATGTCGTTCGCCGCCCGCGCTTTTATGGGGCGGCGGCCCTGGGCGTTGTGCTGCATGCCGGGCTCGTCTGGTCGACAGCCGTTAGCCCGGCCGTCAGCCTGCTCGTGTCCTGGAACGTCTCGGTTCTGCTGTTCTTGGCGCTGATCTTCGTGCTGATGCTGACCTCGGACGACGGCGACATGAAAGAGCGGGCCAAGGCGACGGACGAGGGGCGTTTTGCCGTTCTCGCCCTTTCGTTCCTGGCGGTGATTATCAGCCTGGGGGCGACCATCGCGGTGCTCTCGCAGGTCCGCCATGGCGAAGGCGCGGACGGGGCATTCCATGCGGCGCTCGCGGCCTTCACCATCGTCTCGTCCTGGATCTTCATCCATGTGATCTTCACCGAGCACTATGCGCATGAATATTATCTGTCGCTCGACCGGCGGGGGCAGGGCGGGCTAATCTTTCCCGACGAGACCGCGCCCAACTATGTCGATTTCCTCTATTTCTCCTTCACCATCGGGGTTGCGAGCCAGACGGCCGATATTTCCGTCGCGAGCCGCGCCATGCGCGCCACGGCGCTGGTCCATTCGGTGATATCCTACCTATTTAACGCCTTCATTCTGGCGCTGACCGTCAATATCGCCTCCAATCTCCTGTGAAACGCCGCCCATTCGCTCGGTTCGGGCGCGGTGACGCATTGCCCCCGCGCAAAACAAGCCTAAACGCTTCGCCCTAGAATTAGGGACCGATCATGGACTTCAGGGCGCTGAAAAACGAAATCCGGACGGGAAGGCTCGCGGCGCGCGACGCCATCGCCGAGACCGACCGCATCGAAAAGAGCCTGGCGATCGCCGATCACGCCGCTCGCGCGCTTTCCTTCGATCCCGGTCAGATCATTTCCGGCTTCTTTCCGATCCGCTCGGAAGTCGATCTCCGCCCGCTGATGCACCATCTCAAGAGCCAGGGCGCGAGGCTCTGCCTGCCCGCGGTCCTCGACCGGCAGACCATCGCCTTTCGCGAACTGGTGAATGGCGCGCCGCTGGTCAGCACCGGCTTCGGCACAACGGGTCCGGGCCCGGACGCGCCGATCGTCGATCCGGAGATCCTGCTCATGCCGCTCTCGGCTTTCGACGCCGACGGCAACCGCATCGGCTACGGCGCCGGCCATTACGATCGCGCCATCGCGCGGCTCCGCGACAAGGGCATGACGCCGCGTCTCATCGGCGTCGCCTTCGATTGCCAGCAGGTCGAGGCGGTTCCCGCCGAGGCGCATGACGTCCCGCTCGACGCCATGGTGACCGAAAGCGGCTACAGGACATTTTCGAAAGGACAGTAAATGCGGCTTCTCTTTCTCGGCGACATGGTCGGCCGCGCGGGCCGTCAGGCGGTCTGGGACCGGCTGCCCGGCCTGATCTCCGATCTCAAGCTTGATTTCGTGGTGGTGAACGGCGAAAACGCCGCCGCCGGCTTCGGCATCACCGAAGAGATCTTCCTCGACACGCTCGCCGCCGGCGCCGATGTGGTGACCACCGGCAACCATGTCTGGGATCAGCGCGAGGCGCTGGTCTTCGCCGACCGGCACGACCAGTTCATCCGCCCCGCCAATTTTCCGCCCGGCGCGCCGGGCAAGGGCTCCGGCGTGTTCATCGCCCGCAACGGCGCCCGCGTGCTGGTCTCCAACATCATGGGCCGGGTGTTCATGCATCCCGATCTCGACGATCCCTTCATGGCGGCAGAGCGCATTCTCGACGCCTGCCCGCTCGGCGAACAGGTCGATGCGGTGCTGTTCGATTTCCACGCCGAGGCGTCGAGCGAGAAGCAATGCTTCGGCCATTTCGTCGACGGCCGCGCCAGTCTGGTGGTCGGCACGCATACGCATGTGCCGACCGCCGATTGCCAGATCCTCAACGGCGGCACCGCCTATATGACCGACGCCGGCATGTGCGGGGATTACGATTCCTCGCTCGGCATGGAGAAGGAGGAACCGCTCAACCGCTTCATCACCAAGATCGCCCGCGGACGCTTCGAGCCGGCCAATGGCCCGGCGACGATCTGCGGCGTCGGCGTCGAGATCTCGGATCGCACAGGTCTCGCCGAGAAGGTCGCCCCACTCCGGATTGGCCCGCGGCTCGCCGAGACGATCCCCGCTTTCTGGGCTTGAAACGGCGTCATCCGCCTGTCGCCAGACGATAGTAAATGATTTATAAATTTCTGCCAGCTTCGGCGGAAACTTATGAATTCAAAGCCTATTGTCACGCGAGGGTTTCATGAGCAGCCAGTTTTCGTCGCATATGGTCGGTCTTCTGGCCGATGTCGTCCGCTTGAATCGCGCCGTCTATGGCAGTTCCGACTATCTGGCGGAAAAATACCGCGATCAGATGGACGCCGGCAGCGATCCCGACGCCGCTGGAAATCGAGAGGCCCTGTTCGTCTACGACGCCTATGACGCCTATCTCGCCAAGTCGGGTTTCAACACGCTGACATCGTCGGATCTCGGCTTCCCGGACAGCGAAATTTCCGCAAGCGACGAGAGCGACGGTTATGACCGGAACTTCACCTATTCGGGAGGTCTGTTTCGCAACAATTATATCGGCTCCGGCGAAGACGCCGAGGCCTTTACGGGCGCCGGCGCGGTGGCGATCGTCACCACCAAGCCGAACGACACCGGCGAAACGCTGCATCTGACCTTTCGCGGCACGGATGCGGACGGGCCCTTGGCCGATGGCGAAGCGGGCACGGGATCCGGTCAGGCGCGTTACTATCGGCAGCTTCAGGGCCTGATCGACCAGATCTACGATTATGTCGGCGATCCCGACAACAGGATCACCGAAATCGTAGTCTCCGGTCACAGCCTCGGCGGCACGGTGGCCGATCTCTTCGCAATCTATGACGGCGCCCGTTTCGCGGCTCTCGACGGCGTGAAACTGTCGGTCGTTTCCCTGGCGTCCGCCGGCATCGATCCCGCCGCGCTGGACATCCTGACGGATTACGACAGGTCGCTGGCGTCCTTCGACGAGGACGGAGCTCTGCAGCTGTCGACGCCGGACTGGTATTTCCAGTATGACCAGGCCAACGACATCGTTCGCAATCCTTCGAGCTACGACGCGGTGGCGCATGCCAAGGTCGACCCCACCCAGGCGTTGATCACCGGATTTTCCATCGCGGCGATTTCCGACCAGGCCCATTTCAACGACAACAGGCTGCAATTCGAGACGCCGTTGATCGACCAATATGCGATCTCCGCCAATCTCGACACGACATTCCTCGTCAACCACTATGCCGATCTCTACGAGTTGATCGGCACGGAATTCTCCAAGGCCTGGACCTATGCCGCCGACGTGACTTATGGCCGGTTCATTGCATTGTTCGGCGAGAGCGCGGCCTTGCGCGGCGTCAGCGGCGACAACAACGTCAACGGCTTTGGGGTCGCCGTCGACAACACCGTCAATTATGGCAAGGAGAGCGCCAATCTCTTCATTCTCGGCTTCAGCGGCGACGACGTCATCACTGGCGGCTCGGGACGGGATCTGCTCGAGGGCGGCGGCGGCGACGACACGCTGAGAGGCGGAAAGCGTGGCGACATTCTTCTCGGCGACATCGGCGGCGCGACCGGGAATGACCGCCTGTGGGGCGGCGAGGGCTCCGATACGTTCCATGCGGGCGGAGGCGACGACCGCATATGGGGCGACGTGGGCGCGGACATCTTCCACTCCGGCCGCGGCGACGACAGGATGTGGGGCGGCGGCGGCGCGGATCTGTTCGTCTTCAGCCGCCGGGACGGCAATGATGTGGTTCTGGACTTCGACGCCCAGGACAAGATCGATCTGACAGCGTTTTCCGGCATCGAGAACTGGCGTGATCTCAAGGCGCAACATATCGATCAAGACGGTCGTGACCTGGTCATCCTCGGGCGTCATGGCGAGGATACGCTGACCCTCAAGCACACGACGCTTGCAGATCTGGACCGGGCCGACGTCTTGTTTGCGTAACGCGATCGTGACTGTCGACCGTTGCCGCTTACTGGACGCCGGCTTCGACGCAGGGCATTCTCCTCGCCGATAACCTTGGTTTGAGCGAGGTGCATGAATGCTGAAATTGGCGGCGTTTGTGGTGTTGGCCGCGGCCACGGCGGCCACAGCGGCCTCGGCTCAGGACAGGCCGAGGCATTTCAGCCAGTGCCAGGCCATCGCGCAGGGCCTGCCCGGTGCGCGATACGCCGCCTATCAGGGCGAGGGGCTTCCGGTTCTCAAGGCTGCGATGACCGACCAGACTGTCAGCATCACCTTTCTCGGCCATTCCACCTTCCATATCGTCACGCCCGAAGGCGTCACCATCGCCACCGATTATTCCGGCTGGCACAGGCCCGAGGTCCCGCCGATGGTGGCGACGATGAACCATGCCCATTCCACCCACTTCACCCTGACGCCGGAGCCCGAGATCGATTACGTGCTTCACGGCTGGAGCGATACGCCCGGCGAGAAGGCGCAGCATGAAGTGATGCTGCGCGATACGTTCATCCGCAATGTCACGACGGACATCCGCCGTTATGGCGGCGAGGAGAAGGACGGCAACTCCATCTTCATCTTCGAGGTCGCCGGCCTCTGTATCGGTCATCTCGGCCATCTACATCATGAATTGTCGGAGGGTCACTATACCGAAATCGGCCGGCTCGACGTGGTCATGGTCCCTGTCGACGGCGGATTGACCATGGGCGCGGACAAGATGAGCCGCGTCGTCAAACGGCTTCGTTCGTCGCTGGTGCTGCCCATGCACCGGCGCGGGCCACCGGTCGAAACCTTCCTCGCGCTGTTCGGGCCGGACTTCGATTTTCGTTTCGCCGAGAGCGCAACCGTCGACGTCTCGCTCAATTCCCTGCCGAAAAAGCCGACGATCCTCGTGCTTCAGGGGCTTTAAGCCGGGCTATGCGCATCGCTGCCTCTTGAACGCCGTGCTCTCCGGCAATATAAGGCCGGATCCAAAAGACAATCCCAACAAAGACGGCAGGGACGCCCATGGCAGGCCATTCACAGTTCAAGAACATCATGCATCGCAAGGGGAAGCAGGATTCGATCCGTTCGAAGATGTTCTCCAAGCTCGCCCGCGAAATCACCGTGGCCGCCAAGGCCGGCCTGCCCGACCCGACCATGAACTCGCGCCTGCGCCTGGCCATCCAGAACGCCAAGGCGCAGTCCATGCCCAAGGACAATATCGACCGCGCCATCAAGAAGGCGTCGGGCGCCGATGGCGAGAATTATGACGAGGTCCGCTACGAAGGCTATGGCCCCGGCGGCATCGCCGTCATCGTCGAGGCGCTGACCGACAACCGCAACCGCACCGCCTCCAATGTCCGCTCGATCTTCACCAAGGCCGGCGGCGCATTGGGCGAAACCGGCTCGGTGTCCTTCTCCTTTGATCACGTCGGCGAAATCACCTACAAGCTCGCCGCCGGCGACGCCGACAAGGTCATGGAAGCGGCCATCGAAGCCGGCGCCGACGATGTCGTGACCGATGAAGATGGCCATACCGTCTATTGCGCCTTCGAATCTCTCGGCGAAGTCTCCAAGGCGCTCGAAGCCCTGCTCGGCGAAGCCGAAACGGTCAAGCCGATCTGGAGGGCCCAGAACAGCATTCCGTCGACGACGAAGAGCGGGCGCAATCGCTGATGAAGATGACGGACGCTCTCGAAGACGACGACGACGTCCAGAATGTCTACACCAATATGGACATTCCCGAAGACGTGATGGCCAAGCTCTCGGCTTAATTAAAGATTGGCGCCGGGTGATCTCGGCGCCATATTTGTTTGGGGGCGCTATTTCTGACAGATTGCGCCACGATTTCGATGGTGCTTCAACTCCAAAGCATAGAGTTGCTCAAGCCTCAAGCCTCAAGCCTCAAGCCTCAAGCCTCAAGCCTCAAGCCTCAAGCCTCAAGCCTCAAGCCTCAAGCCGCCTTCGCCATCTCCTGCCTCAGTCCCGCGAACAGCTCGATCGAGCGCAGCCGCGCGTCGATGTCGTGGATCGGCGTGGAGACGATCACCTCGTCCGCTCTCGTGTCGGCAAGGAAGCGGGCGAGTTTGCGCGAGGCGGTTTCCGGCGAGCCGACGATGGCGTAGCGCAAGGTATGTTCGACGCCGATCCGCTCCTGCTCCGACCAGATCCCGTCCATGGATTTCACCGGGCGCGGGAAGAGGGTGCGGTCGTTGCGGCGGAGATTGATGAATTGCTGCTGGGCCGAGGTGAAGAGATGGTTCGCCTCCTCGTCGGTGTCGGCGATGGCGCTCATGACGCCGACCATGGCGTAGGGACGGTCGAGTTGCGCCGAGGGCTGGAAGCGTTCGCGATAAATCTCCAACGCGCCCAAGAGATCGTCGGGCGCGAAATGCGAGGCGAACGCATAGGGCAGGCCGAGCATGCCGGCGAGATGGGCGCTGTAATGGCTCGAGCCCAGCAGCCAAAGCGGCACTCTGGCCCCAGCCCCCGGCACGGCGAGAACCGTGCGCTCGTCCGTGGGATCGGCGAGATAGGCCTGAAGCTCCAGCACATCCTGCGGATAGCCCTGGGCGCTCTGGTCGAGATCACGCCTCAAGGCGCGGGCGGTGCGCATGTCGGTGCCCGGCGCGCGGCCCAGTCCGAGATCGACGCGGCCGGGAAACAGCGCTTCCAGAGTGCCGAACTGTTCGGCGATCACCAGGGGCGAATGATTGGGAAGCATCACGCCTCCCGAGCCGATGCGGATCGTCCTGGTCGCCGCGCCGACATGGCCGATCAGCACGGCGGTCGCCGCGCTCGCCACCGCCGGCATGCCGTGATGTTCGGCGAGCCAGTAGCGATTGTAGCCCAGCTGTTCGGCGTGGATGGCCATGCGGCGGGTATTGGCCAAGGCGTCGGACAGCGTGCCGCCTTCGGCGACGGTGGCGAGATCGAGGATAGAAAAGGGAATGGTCATGGTTCGGCTCCCTGTCAAAGCACCGAGATAGGGTGGAGGGGCGGGGCCTTCAACCTTGCCTCAACGACAAACGCCGCGCGAGGGCCGCGCGGCGCATCAAGTTTGGTCGAAAACGATCAGCCGGCGCGGCGCAACTCGCTGCGCGCCTCATCGGCTTCCAAGCGGAACTGGGCGATGCGACCGTCCATTCGGAGGCTTCGCGCGCCAACTGGTGAATGGCGGCGGTCGTTTCCTCCACCATGGCGGCGTTCTGCTGGGTCATGCCGTCGATGGCGTTGACCGAGGCGGATATATGGCCGAGCGTTTCGGCCTCGTCGGCGGTCGCGGTCATAATCTCGGCGATGCGGCCGTTGATCTGGCCGACATAGCCGCCGATCGACTGCAGCGCCGCCCCTGCCTTTTCGACCAGTTCCACGCCCGTCTGCACGTCGAGCGTCGACTTGTTGAGAAGTTCGGTGATTTCCTTGGCGGCGCGGGCCGAGCGCTGGGCGAGCTCGCGCACTTCCTGGGCGACGACGGCGAAACCCTTGCCGCTTTCACCGGCCCGGGCCGCCTCGACGCCGGCGTTCAGCGCGAGAAGATTGGTCTGGAAGGCGATCTCGTCGATCACCGAAATGATCGAGTTGATCTGGGTCGACGAGTTCTGGATCGCCTCCATCGCCCTGACAGCGTTTTCCATGATATGGGCGGACTGCTCTGTCCCGGACGCCGCCTCGCGGGCGATGCGGGTGGCGTCGCCGGCCCGCGCCTTCTGCGCGTCGACCGAGCGGACGATCTGGTGAATGGCGGTGACGGTCTCGCTGACGGCGACCGACTGGCGCTCGGTGCGCTCGGCCAATTGGTCGGCGCCTTCGCGCATTTCGTCGGATCCGGCTCTCACGGCCAGCGAATTGCGGCGGATGGCCTGCAACGCATCGGCGAGCGTCGCCATCGAAGCGTTGAAATTCTGGCGCAGGCTGTCGAGCGAGGGCGGGAAGCGCGCGTCGATCGCAAAGGCGATGTCGCCGCGGGACATGCGGGTAAGACCTTCGCCCAGCGCATCGACGACGTGTTGCAGCGTCGCTGCTTCGCGTTCCTGTTCGGCGAGGCGGCCGAGCCGCGCTTCTTCCTCGGTGCGTCTTGCGGCCTCCGCCTCGCTCTCCAGCGCCTGCTGGCGCACCAGCTTGTCGCGGAAGGAGACGAGGGCGCGCGACATCACGCCGATTTCGTCGGGCCGCTCGGCCCCGTCGATCACGGCGCCCAGATGTCCGGCGGCCACGGTTTCGGTCGCCTGCGCCAGAGTGATGAGCGGACGGAACATCCGGCCGAGGATCAGGCCGGCAAGCGCTGCGGCCGCGATCAACACGGCCAGCCCGACGACTGTCAATTGTTCCGCGACCGTGAACGATCCCGCATCCAGTTCCTGCGTCAACACGCTCTCGGCCACATGGTAGCGGACGCCGTCGATCTCCATCGGCAAGGCGAAACCCTTGGCGGCGCCGTCCGGACGGACGATGTCGCGGCCGAATTCGTCCAGCCCCGTCATCTCGTCGGCGGATAATTTTCCGGCGGCGGCCAGGCGGCCATCGGGACCGCGACCGATCACGTCTCCCGCTGCTGTGACGATGCTCGCCTGTTCGCTGCCGCCTTCGGCGATGGCCATCGACAGTACCGACGCCAGAACCTCGTCCTTGACCCTGAAGATGAACGTGCCGCGATGAGCGCCGAGATTGAGCAGCGGCGCCGCGAAATAGACGTCGGCCGCGCCGGTCTTGGCCTCGACGCCGATGCCTGAAAACAGCGGCGCGACGTCATCGGTCTGCGCCGTCTTCACGGCTTCCATGGTCTTCGCCTGCAGCGCGCCGAGTCCCGTCGGCGCCCAGGCGGCGTCGCCGAGATTGGCGGCGAAACTCTCGTCCTTCTCGTAGGAATAGACGACGTTGCCTTTGCCGTCGAGCATCAGCAGATCGGAGAAGGGGCTGGACGCCAGGAGCTTCTTGACCTCCGGCTGCAATTCTTCATGCGCCGAGAAGTAATAGCCGCTGGGACCTTCGGGCTTCACCAGCTTCTCGCGCTCGCCCGCCGGGTTGGGATTTTTGGCGACGAAGACGTCGCGCAGGGCGGCTGCGGCTTCGCCCGGCTTCTTGTCGAGCGTCTTCCAACCGCTCTTCAGGTTCACCATGGATTTCTGCAGCGTTTCGATGGCGGCCAGCGCGCCGGCCTGATCACGGATCTGGGCGATGCGGCCTTGAAGCGTGGCGACCCGGAATTCCAGAATGCTGTGCATCGCCTTGGCCGACTGATCCACGAGGACCGAACGCGTGCCGAAATAGCTGAGCGACACCAGCGCGCTCACCGAAACGATGATGAGCGCCACGAACAGGCCGACCACCTTCGCCTTCAACGATTGAAAAATTCGGGGCATCATCCGCTCTCACCTTCGACCATGTCGGACGCGGCCTGCGCGCCGGCGGCGGCAAGACAGAACATCGAGAAGACGTCCGCCTCGAGCTGCGACGGCGACGCGGAAACGCGCCTGATCATTTTTGTAACTATCCTACAGTTTGCCTAATTTCTTTAAGTTGACGTTAACAAATCACTTCGCCTGTTCGACGAGTTCGAAAAGTCCAGTTCCGAGTTCTGCCAGAGCGCGCCTCTCTCTGTTTTCATCAGACGAAAATTGGACTATTGAGAACAAAAGGAGAAAATTTGCATGAGCGCTTTGATTCGGATCATCGGCATCGATCCCGGCCTGCGTCGCACCGGCTGGGGCGTCATCGAGACGCTCGGCAACTCCCTGCGTTTCGTTGCGTCCGGCACGGTGACGTCGGACGACAAGGGGGATCTCGCCTCACGGCTCTGCCAGCTTCATGACGGTCTCGCCGACGTCGTCCATCTTCACCAGCCGGATGAGGCCGCCGTCGAGCAGACTTTCGTCAACAAGGACGCCACCGCGACGCTGAAGCTCGGCCAGGCCCGCGGCATCGCGATGCTGGTGCCGGCCCGCGCCGGCCTGCCGGTGGCCGAATACGCCCCTAACGCCGTCAAGAAGGCGGTGATCGGCGTCGGACATGGCGAAAAACAGCAAATTCACCTGATGCTGAAAGTCTTGATGCCCAAGGCGGTCTTCCAGGGCAACGACGCCGCCGACGCATTGGCGATCGCCATTTGCCACGCCCACCATCTCGGCGGCGCGGCGGGCCGGCTGAAGGCGATGGCGAGGGCGGCGCTGTAGTTATGTTCTTGACTTGTTCAGGAGGTAGGAATATTTCTTACTCAAGGAGATCGCCATGCGAGTCACATCCAAAGGTCAGGTCACGATACCCCGCGATATTCGCGAACTGGTCGGCATAGAGCCCAACAGTGAAGTCATCTTTTCCGTCGAAAGCGGCCGCGTCGTGCTGACGCCGAAGCACAGTCGCGAGCAGGTGGCGCAACAGCAGCGGCTCGCCGATTTTCTCGAGGTTCTGGATCGAATTGAAGGCACTGGGGATCAGGCGATCGATGGCGACGCCTTGATGGCGATGACCCGGGATCGCTGAGAATGGCTGTGCTCGTCGATACGAACATCCTGGTCGACATCGCTGTGCGGGATCCTCAATGGCTCCTTTGGTCCCGTCGTCGACTGGCGGAAGCGCGTGGCGGGCTGCTGATCAATCCGGTTATCTATGCGGAATTTTCAGTGCGCTACGCCCGGCAGGAACAGGTCGACGCCGTCCTTCCCGAGACGGAGTTTATCCGAGAGAATCTTCCCTGGAGCGCAGCCTTCGCGGCAGGCGCCGCCTTCCGGAAGTATCGAGACAGCGGCGGAACGCGTGAACGGGTTCTCCCGGACTTCCTGATCGGCGCTCATGCCGTCATTTCGGGCCATCACATTCTGACGCGCGATCCAAAGGGCTATCGACGCTATTTTCCGACCGTGCCCCTCATCACGCCCGACACTCACCCCTAATCGCGGACAGCTATCATGATCGGAAAACTCAAAGGCGTGATCGAGGAAATCGGCGAAGACTATGTGCTCGTCGATGTTCATGGCGTCTGCTACGTCGCCCATTGCTCGGCCCGCACGCTGTCGCGCATCGGCTCCGTCGGTGAGGCGGTGGTGCTGTTCATCGAGACTTATGTGCGGGAAGACCAGCTCAAGCTGTTCGGCTTCATGAGCGGGCTCGAGCGCGAATGGTTCCGCATGCTGCAGATCGTCCAGGGCGTCGGCTCAAAGGTGGCGCTGGCGGTGCTCTCGACGCTCACCCCGTCCGAACTCGCCAACGCCATCGCGCTGCAGGACAAGACCACCATCTCCCGCGCGCCGGGTGTCGGACCGAAGGTCGCCGTGCGCATCCTCACCGAACTCAAGAGCAAGGCGCCGGCTTTCAGCGGCGACTCCGGCCAGTCGATCGGCCTCAAGCAGGAATTGGGCGAGGGCGTCGCGCCGGCGCCGGTGGCCGACGCCGTCTCGGCGCTCACCAATCTCGGCTATTCGCGGGACCAGGCAGCCAGCGCCGTGGCCGCCGCGCTCAAGAACGGCGGCGAGGGGGCCGACAGCGCCAAGCTCATCCGCCTGGGCCTGAAGGAACTGGCGCGGTGATCCTTACTTGTGCTATTGTTCCTTACATTGACGAATTCGCAAGGAAACTGTCATGTTGATCGTCCACAGCACGCTGACCTCCAAGGCTCAAACCACCATCCCTTCTGAAGTTCGTGATGCGCTCAACTTAAGGGTGGGGGACCGAATCAATTATTTCATTGATGGAGCCAGAGTTATGTTGCGGGTGAAGAACAAGCGCGCCGTCGATCTGGCCGGATTGCTGCATGATCCGGATCGTCCCGCGGTCGGCGTGGCTGATATTGAAACGTCTATTGCCGACGCCATCGCGGATGACGTGGCGGCATCGCGATGATCGGTCTTGACACCAATATCTTGTTGCGTCTGGTCCTCAAGGATGACCCGGTTCAAACCGAACTCGCGGTTGAGCTTGTTGCCGGCCTCTCGAAAGAAAACCCGGGCTATGTGAACTGCATCACCTTGCTGGAATTCACGTGGTACCTTCGCCGGCGTCTCAAACTTGAACGCCGACTGGTGGCGGATACGGTATTCAGCCTGTTGCAGGCTGAAGATCTTGTTTTTGAAGACGAGGAATTGATCGGAGCAGTCTTGATGAGGATGTCGGACACCAGCGTCGAGTTTGCCGACACCATTATTGCTCTACGGAACAAGCGCGACGGTTGTTCGACAACCCGCACCTTCGATACGGCTGCTGCACGGCAGTTGCCCGAAATGGAACTGCTGCAATGAGCGCCCCCAATACCCTGCTGTCTCCCGAAAAGCGCGGCGACGATCTCGACACCGCGCTTCGTCCGCAGTCGCTCGACGAGTTCACCGGCCAGGCGGAGGCGCGCGCCAATCTGAAGATCTTCATCGAGGCGGCGAAGAATCGCGGCGAGGCGCTCGATCACGTGCTGTTCGTCGGCCCGCCCGGGCTCGGCAAGACCACGCTCGCCCAGATCATGGCCAAGGAGTTGGGCGTCAATTTTCGCTCGACTTCGGGACCCGTCATCGCCAAGGCCGGCGATCTCGCGGCCCTGCTGACCAATCTCGAAGAGCGGGACGTGCTGTTCATCGACGAAATCCACCGTCTCAATCCCGCGGTCGAGGAAATCCTCTATCCCGCCATGGAAGATTACCAGCTCGACCTGATCATCGGCGAGGGCCGGCGGCGCGGTCGGTCAAGATCGATCTGTCGAAATTCACGCTGGTCGCCGCCACCACCCGCCTCGGCCTGCTCACCAATCCGCTCCGCGACCGGTTCGGCATTCCAGTCCGCCTGAACTTCTATACGGTCGAAGAACTGGAACTGATCGTTAAGCGCGGCGCTCGCCTGATAGGTCTCGGCATGACCGACGACGGCGCGCGCGAGATCGCCCGCCGCGCCCGCGGCACGCCGCGCATCGCCGGCCGCCTGCTGCGCCGGGTGCGCGATTTCGCCGAGGTCGCCAAGGCCGAGGCCGTCACGCGCGAGATCGCCGATCGGGCGTTGACGCGGCTCGACGTCGACAGCATGGGCTTCGACCAACTCGACCGCCGCTATCTCACCATGATCGCCGTCAATTTCGGCGGCGGCCCGGTCGGCGTCGAGACGATTTCCGCCGGCCTGTCGGAACCGCGCGACGCGATCGAAGACATCATCGAGCCCTATCTGATCCAGCAGGGCTTCATCCAGCGCACGCCGCGCGGCCGCGTGCTGACCGCGAACGCCTGGAAACATCTCGGGCTGACGCCGCCCGCCAATCTCGTCCAGACGCAGATCGGCCTGTTTCAGGACGACGACTGATGCTGCTGAGCCGCCGGGCCTTTCTGCGATGGGCGCTCGGCGGCGTCGCCGCCATGGCGGCCTTGGCCGGTTATCCCTTCGTGGAAGCCATGGCGTCGCCGCGCGCGGCGCGTTACCGATTTACACCGAAGAGATGGACCCCGGGCTCAAACTCCACATCGTCGCGCTCGCCGATTTCCACGCTTGCGATCCCTGGATGACTGCGGATCGCATCAGGTCTATCTGCGATCGGGCCAATGCGCTGCAGCCCGACATCATCCTGCTTCTGGGTGACTATGTCAGCGGCATGAATCTCGTGCTCGGCGAGGTCCCCGCCGCAGACTGGTCTGCGGCCATGGCGGGACTGTCGGCCCCGCTCGGCGTGCACGCCATTCTCGGCAATCACGATTACTGGGAGGATCTGTCCTTCCAGCGCGATCCGAAGACCTCCACCATCGCCGAGAAGGCCTTGGCGGCCATCGGCGTTCAGGTCTATGTCAACCGCGCCGCGCGCATCGAGAAGGACGGTCTCGGCTTCTGGCTCGCCGGACTGGGCGATCAACTGGCGCTCCGGCCGGGGAAACGGTTCGGACGGCCGGCATTCGCAGGCGTCGACGATCTGCCGTCGACCCTGTCGGGCGTCGCGACCGACGAGCCGGTGCTGCTGATGGCGCATGAGCCGGATATCTTCGATCGCGTCGACGGACGGGTCAGCCTGACGCTTTCAGGGCATACGCATGGCGGACAGATCAACATGTTCGGCTGGCGGCCGGTATCGGCGTCTCGGGGATCGGCGCGCTATCCCGCCGGCCATTATCACGAAGGCGGACGCGATCTCATCGTGTCGCGCGGGCTCGGTTGTTCGGCCCTGCCGCTGCGTGTCGGGTCATGGCCCGAAATCCTGTCGATCGAACTGGGGTGACCAGCGGCTCTGGCGGCGCGCATCCGCGCAATCGCCCTCTGCGCAGGCTCGTCGATGAACCTTGCCGCGAGATAGGCGGCGCCGATGGAGATCGCGGCCGCCACGCCGGTGAACGCCGCGTTGTGGGCCGCGAGTTCCGGCCAGGCGAGGCCGAGCAGGCGGCCGATCGGATAATGCAGGCAGTAGAGTGGATAGGAAAGCGATCCCAACAGCAGCGAAATCCTCGTCACGCCCCGGCCTGAGGGGCGACACATGGTGGCCAGCGCCACGAGCATAGGCATCACCACAAGCAACGTCGGCGCGGTCAGGACGCCGCGGGCGGCGAAAGGATTGACGAGCGAAGCCAGGGCGATGGCGTAGAGGATCCAGGGATCCAGGAGCATGCGCGGAAGGCGCGGACGCAGCGCCTGCTCGATCGGCGCGCGCCAGCGATGGATCAGCATGCCCAGCGCAAATCCGTAGGCGACGCGAAAAAAACCGCCGAGGAAACTGTCGAGGCTCCAGCCGATCGAGGGGTTGAAGCCGGTCTTGTCGCCATCGAGCCCGATCCAGAACCCCGCCGCGACAAAGCCGATCCAACCGACCGCAGCGAGGATCGCCAGGCCGCGTCCCCTCAGACGGATCAGCCAGAAGAGGCCCGCGCTTGCGACCATCTCGAAAAACAGCGACCAGGCCGGCGGATTGGCCGGGAAGATCGGCGAGGACAGCAGACCTCCCGTCGCCTCGCGCATGTGATCATGCGCCAGGTAGGGGAGGAAGAAGAGATTGGTCCACACGCTCGCCAGCGCGTCGCCGGCGCCGAGATCGGCGCGCCCGGCGGCGGCGATCGCCACGAGCCCCGCTGCTCCGAGCGTCAGGCCGATCAGAAACATCGGATAGAGGCGCACGACGCGCCGCAGCATCAAGCCGCCGAAGCTCAGCCCGTCGGCGAGACGCGCGCCATAGGCGTGGCTGAGCACGAAGCCGCTGAGGATGAAAAACAGATCGACCGCCAGAGAGCTCTGGGTGAAGGGAACGACCGGGTGACCGAGGATGCTGATCCGTTGCTGGGAAAAATGTCCGAACATTACGGCGATCGCCGCGACGCCGCGCAATCCGTCCAGCGTCTGGTAGCGCTGTTCGTCGGTGTTGAGGGGCATATGCGGCGTCTCCATCGATGCGTCAGTGCTTTAACGCGCGAGGAAATCGATCCGCAAAAAGAGCCGCTTCTCTGGTTAACGAAGTGGACGCGTCGCGCCGTATTGGCGCATCGACGCGTCCACTTATCTCGGGATCGTGTCAGACTGCGACGCGCTTGCCCGTTTTGACGCTTTCGAGCGCGGCGTCCGCCAGCTTCAGCGCGAGCAGGCCGTCCGCGCCGGTCGGGCTGATCGCCGCGCCCTGTTCGATCGCGGCGATGAAGCTGGCGATCTCGTTGGCGTAGGCTTCGGTATAGCGGGTCATGAAGAAATCGTGCAACGGCGGGCGGGTGTAGCCTTGGCCGTTGGCGATTTCGATCGAGACCGGACGCTGGTTCTCGGCCGAGACGACGCCTTCGGAGCCGTGCACCTCGATGCGCTGGTCGTAGCCGTATGTGGCGCGGCGGGAATTGGTGATCACGGCCTGACGGCCGGACGCCGTTTCCAGGATCACCGTGGCGCTGTCGAAATCGCCGGCTTCGCCGATGGCCGGGTCGACGAGCACGGCGGCATGGGCCGAGACGGAGATGACTTCTTCGCCGAGCAGAAAGCGGGCCATGTCGAAGTCATGGATGGTCATGTCGCGGAAAATGCCGCCGGAACGGGCAATGTAGTCGACCGGCGGCGCGCCGGGATCGCGCGAGGTGATGGTGACCATCTCGACCTTGCCGATCTTGCCCTCGTCAATCGCCTGTTTCACCGCCATGAAATGCGGGTCGAAGCGGCGGTTGAAGCCGACCATCAGCTTGGCGTTGGTGTCTTCCACGACTTTCAGGCAGGCCTCGACGCGGCCCGCATCGAGATCGACGGGCTTTTCGCAGAAGATCGCCTTGCCGGCGCGGGAGAAGCGCTCGATCAGGTCGGCATGGGTGTCGGTGGGAGTGCAGATCACCACGGCGTCGATGTCGCTGGCGGCTTCGATCTGGCTGATCGAGCGCACTTCGGCGCCATATTGCTGGGCGAGCGCGGTCGCCGCGTCGGCGAATGCGTCGGCCACAGCCACGAGCTTGGCGTCGGCATTGCCGCTCACCGCCTTGGCGTGCACCTTGCCGATACGGCCCGCGCCCAAAACCCCGAATCTCACTGTCATTGTATTGCTCTTCCTCGTTTGCAGGCGCGCGCGGACCGGCTCGTTCGCCCGTGGCCCCGCTGCGCGAAATATCGGCGTGATGACTCCTCCGGCCAGCCAAACGCCTCGCTCCGACCGGTCGCGCCCTCTCCATATCAAAATGGAATGACCGGATCAATTCAGCGCCGGTGGAATAAATGTTCCGTCGCGCCCGGCGGCGATACAGGCGTATCGCCCTTGCTCCCCGGCCTCGAACATGCGATTTGCGAAACCGTGAACTCGAACCGAGGCAGCCATGGCGTCCGACAAGAACAAGCCGCCCTTCTATCTGATCGACACGACGTCGGAATTCTACCGTCCCGCCGTCAGACGTTATGCGATCTGCGCATCCGTCGCCGTGTGGGCAGGGCTGGAAATCTATGCGTGGCAGCCCTTCTGGATGGTCATCGCCGTCGCGCTGGCGGCCTATTGCATCTATACGCTGATCATCGGCTACAAGCCTCCGGAAAAAACCGCGCCGGTCGCGGCCGTCGATGACGGCGATAGCGGCTCGGACGGCGACGGGTCGGACTGATACCGACGGTCATCCGAGGCGGGCGAGCGCCGCATCGATCAACTGGTTGGCGATCATCATGCGCCGCGTCGCGGCGTCGCGATAGTCGGCCCCGACGCGATCTGGGTGATTGGCGAGCGCGAACTCCCGCCGCCTTTCGCGGATCTCCGCCGGCCCCGGCATTGATCGAGGGCGAGATCCTCGCTGATCTCCGCATCCGAAAGGCGTGTGAGCCAGACTGGCGGCGCATCGAGCTTCGGCGGCGGCGCATAGCCGTCGAACAGGTCGGCCCAATCGAGCCTGGCGTCACTGAGCGCCGCAGAGTCTTCCGCCTCTTCGGCCAGGCCGACGAACGAAATCCTCAACCCGCGCGGCGGTGTATAGGCCGCGCCGATCTCCTCGGCGGCCTCTTCCTCGCGATCCAATCCTTCGAGCACCGTCTCGAAGAGGCTGTGTCCAAAAACCGGCATCACGTCTCCTGTCGAACCTGTTCTGCCCCGGCTGGATGGATCGAGGCTGGCGCGGGGGTCACAGCGGTTCGATATCCGCCACCCGGTTGCGCTCGCATTCGTCGAGGATCACGTCATGCAGCATCTTGGCCGAGGGCGGCAGCGCCCGGCCGCGGGCGGTGATCAGGCTGTAGGGCTTGAGATTGATATCGAAATCTGTCTCCACGATGGCGATCCGGCCCATGCGGTTGCCGCTGCCCGCGATGAAGCGGGCCACGTCCTCTGCGATCGGGGCGATGGCGTCGGTCTCGGCGATCAGCGCCATGGTGAGCGTTACCGAAGGTGTGCTGACGACATTGGAGGGCAGCGGCAGGCCGCGCTCGATGAACATCACTTCCAGCGTCCGCCGGAGCAGCGAGCCCGGCGGCTGGAAAACCCATTCGAGTTCGCTGAGTTCGGCCAGGCTCGCAGGCGCGGTCTCAAGCACCGGATGGCCGGCGCGAGCGACGATGCAGGCTTTCTCGAGGCCGAGCGGCCGGGCGTCGAACTGGCGCGGGCTCATATCATCGGGCATCCGGCCCATGATGAAATCGTAGCGGGCGGACATCAGGTCGCGGGCCAGCGCATTGCTTGTGTCCTGCTGGATGTTGATCTGGATGGAGGGATAGAGCGCCCGGACGCGGTTGATGGCCGGCACGGCGAGGCTGATGGCCGGCGCGGTCACCGAGCCGATATTCACCGATCCGCCATAGCCGGTCTTGAGTTCGGTGATCTCGCGATCGGCCTCGCGGATTTCGAGCAGGATGGCGCGGGCCCGGCGCGCCATGGCCTCGCCGAAGCGGGTCATCACCATGCCCTTGGCGACGCGATCGCACAAAGGGGCTTTGAGAATCGATTCGATTTCGTGCAACATGCGGGAAGCCGCAGGCTGGGATATCATCAGCGCCTCGGCCGCCGCGCTGACCTGGCCGTGATCGGAGAGCGCGGAGATCAGTCTCAGGTGGTTGAGCTTCAGGCCGCTTTTGATGAGAGAATCGCTCTCTTTTTCAGCTTGATAGCGGTTTTTGAACGCTTCCGGGGCGGGCGCCTTGAAATTTCCACTATCGCTCATCCGACGTTTCCGATTGAAAAGTATGACTTTTTGTCAACTATATCACTTTTGATATGAGGCGCTATCACTATTCTATTTGACAGTTATATCGATTTAAGAGCAGTTTGCGCTCGAACGCAGGGGAGGGGAGTTGGAGGAGCGCCTCGGTCCGCTCCTTCCGTGATCGGTCGCGGAAGGCACGCCAGGGTGTTTGCCTATACCTCCCAGTGTTTCGCCGACAGCCGGCTTTGTTGGCTGTTTCATGAACCAGGGAGAGAACCTTTATGAAACTCATTACTTCGCTGCTCGCCGCAGCCGCCATGTCTGTCGCGACCTTCGTCGCCCCGGCATTCGCCGACAAGGGCGTGGTTGGCATTTCCATGCCGACGAAGACGTCCACCCGTTGGATCTCCGACGGCGAGACCATGGAGAAGCTGTTCAAGGAAGCCGGCTACACCCCGGACCTGCAGTTCGCCGACGACGACATTCCGAACCAGCTGTCGCAGATCGAAAACATGGTCACCAAGGGCGCGAAAGTGCTCGTGATCGGCGCCATCGACGGCACCACGCTGTCCGACATCCTGCAGAAGGCCCATGACGCCGGCGTCAAGGTCATCGCTTACGATCGCCTCATCCGCGATTCCGGCAATGTCGACTACTACGCCACCTTCGACAACTTCCAGGTCGGCGTTCTCCAGGCGACCTCGCTGGTCGAAGGCCTGAAGCTCGACGGCGCGACCGCTCCGAAGAATGTCGAACTGTTCGGCGGTTCGCCCGACGACAACAACGCCTTCTTCTTCTATGACGGCGCCATGTCGGTTCTGCAGCCGCTGATCGATTCCGGCAAGATCGTCGTCAAGTCCGGCCAGATGGGCATGGACCAGGTCGGCACGCTGCGTTGGGACGGCGCCGTCGCCCAGGCTCGCATGGAAAACCTGCTGT
Organism: Rhizobium sp. G21; assembly: GCF_014158035.1. Taxonomy (GTDB): domain Bacteria; phylum Pseudomonadota; class Alphaproteobacteria; order Rhizobiales; family Rhizobiaceae; genus Rhizobium_E. Next base: position 3,365,814 of record NZ_JACFXW010000001.1, read on the forward strand.
CCTCGACCTACACCGACGCCAAGGTCGACGGCGTTCTGTCGCCATATGACGGCCTCTCCATCGGCATCATCTCCGCTCTGAAGGGCGTGGGCTACGGCTCCGGCGACATGCCGATGCCGATCGTGACCGGTCAGGACGCCGAACTGCCGTCTGTGAAGTCCATTCTGGCCAACGAGCAGTATTCGACTGTGTTCAAGGATACCCGCGAACTCGCCAAGGTTGCTGTCGGCATGGTCGACGCCATCATGTCGGGCAAGGAGCCTGAGGTCAACGACACCAAGACCTACGACAACGGCGTCAAGGTCGTTCCGTCCTACCTCCTGAAGCCGGTCGCGGTCGACAAGACCAACGCCAAGGACGTCCTCGTCGGCGCCGGCTACTACACCGAAGACCAGATCAACAACTGATCCCGCGTCTGACGGTATTTGGGGTCCGCAGCTCTTGCGGACCCTTTCTCACATAGTATGGGACCCCTGAATGTCGCCCGGCCCGGCGCATCTCGCGTCTGTCTGGTGCTGGAAAAAGCAACATGGATAAAATCATTCTGGAAATGCGGGGCATCACCAAGACGTTTCCGGGCGTGAAAGCCCTGAACGACGTGAGCTTCAAGGTCCGCCAAGGCGAGATCCACGCGCTGGTTGGGGAGAACGGCGCTGGCAAGTCGACCCTTATGAAAGTGCTGAGCGGCGTCTATCCCGCAGGCACGTTCGACGGCGAAATTCTGTTCGATGGAGAGGCGCGCCGCTTCGGCAAGATCTCCGACAGCGAACATCTCGGCATCATCATCATTCACCAGGAACTGGCGCTCGTGCCGCTTCTGTCGATCGCGGAAAACATTTTCCTCGGCAACGAGATCGCCGAAAAGGGCGTGATCAACTGGCAGCAGACGTTTGCGCGCACCCAGGACCTGCTCGACAAGGTCGGTCTCAAGGAATCGCCCAGCACGCTGATCAACGATATCGGCGTCGGCAAGCAGCAGCTCGTGGAAATCGCCAAGGCGCTGTCCAAGAAGGTGCGGTTGCTGATCCTCGACGAGCCCACCGCTTCGCTCAACGAAAAGGATTCCGACGCGCTGCTCGAACTCCTCATGGAGTTCCGCCGTCAGGGGATGACCTCGATCATCATTTCCCACAAGCTCAACGAGATCCGCAAGGTCGCTGACCAGATCACCATTCTGCGCGATGGCGGAACCGTGGGCACGCTCGATTGTCACAAGGAAGACATCAGCGAGGATACGATCATCAAGGGCATGGTCGGCCGCGACATGGAGGATCGCTATCCTCCGCGCGACGTGCCGATCGGCGAGACGATCCTCGAGGTCAAGAACTGGAACGTCTATCACCAGAACCATCGCGACCGTAAATTCCTGCACGACGTCAATTTCAACGTCCGCGCCGGCGAAGTCGTCGGCATCGCCGGATTGATGGGCGCGGGGCGCACGGAAACGGCGATGAGCCTGTTCGGCCGTTCCTGGGGCCACAAGATCACCGGCGACGTGCTGATGCACGGCAAGGCGGTGGATGTGACAACCATTCCCAAGGCCATCGACGCCGGCCTCGCTTACGTGACCGAAGACCGCAAGCATCTCGGGCTCGTGCTGATCAACAACATCAAGGAAAACACCACGCTGGCCAATCTCGACGGCGTATCCTCGATGGGCGTGATCGACGACCGGCAGGAATCGAAGATCGCCACGGATTATCGCAGCAAGCTGCGCATCCGCTCGCATTCGATCTATCAGGAAACCGTCAACCTGTCGGGCGGCAACCAGCAGAAGGTCGTGCTGTCGAAATGGCTGTTCACCAATCCTGAAGTGCTGATCCTCGACGAGCCGACCCGCGGCATCGATGTCGGCGCGAAATACGAAATCTACTCCATCATCAATCAACTGGCGGCCGAGGGCAAAGGCATTCTGATGATCTCGTCGGAAATGCCCGAACTGCTCGGCACCTGCGACCGCATCTACGTCATGAACGAAGGACGCATCGTCGCCGAGCTTTCCAAGGCGGAAGCAAGCCAGGAATCCATCATGCGCGCGATCATGCGCTCCGGGGAGAAACACTAATGGTCTCGGAAAACAACACGACCACCGCATCCAACGAGGTGTCCTTCGGCGCCTATTTCCGCAAGAACATTCGCGAATACGGGCTTCTGATCGCGCTCGTCGTCATCATGCTGTTCTTTCAGGTCATCACCGGCGGCGTGCTGTTCCGCCCGGTCAACCTGACCAATCTCGTGCTGCAGAATTCGTTCATCGTCATCATGGCGCTGGGCATGCTGCTGATCATCGTCGCCGGCCATATCGACCTCTCGGTCGGCTCCATCGTCGCCTTCATCGGCGGCATATCCGCCATCATGCTGGTGAAGTGGCAGTTGAGCCCAATCATCGTGGTGCCGCTCTGCCTCATCATCGGCGGTCTCGTCGGCGCCGCCCAGGGCTACTGGGTCGCCTACCAGAAGATCCCGGCCTTCATCGTCACGCTGGCCGGCATGCTGGTGTTCCGCGGCCTGACCTATCTCGTGCTGCAGAACCGTCCCCTCGGCCCGTTCCCGAAGGATTTCCAGGTTCTCTCCACCGGCTTCATGCCTGATTTCTTCGGCTTCCTGGTCTCCGACCCCTCGACCAGCCTGATCAAGAACTGGTTCGCGCTGATCGTCGTCCTGGCCGCCGTCGCCTTCATGATCTATAGCGGCTTCCGAACCCGTTCGGTCAATGAGCAGCATGGCTCGCAAAACGAACCCTTCACCTTCTTCCTGGTGCAGATGGGCGTCACCGCGATCGTCGCCGTCTATCTCGGCTTCCAGCTGTCCACCTACAAGGGTCTGCCGAACGTGCTCGTCGTCATGGCGGTGCTGATCGGCCTCTATATGTTCGTGACCACGCGCTCGACCATCGGCCGCCGCATCTACGCCATGGGCGGCAACGAGAAGGCGGCCAAGCTCTCCGGCATCAACACCGAGCGGCTGACCTTCCTGACCTTCGTCAATATGGGCGCGCTCGCCGGTCTCGCCGGCATGATCATCGCCGCCCGCCTGAACTCGGCCACCCCGAAGGCCGGCGTCGGCATCGAGCTCGACGTCATCGCGGCCTGCTTCATCGGCGGCGCCTCGGCCTCCGGCGGCGTCGGCAAGATCACCGGAGCCGTGGTCGGCGCCTTCATCATGGGCGTGCTCAACAACGGCATGTCGATCATGGGCCTGTCGATTGATTACCAGCAGCTCGTCAAGGGCCTGGTGCTGCTCGCGGCCGTCTATTTCGACGTCTACAACAAGCGCAAGGGCTGAGCCCTTCGCCGATTTCCCGCCCGGACGGTCTTTATGCCCCGGGCGGGCCACCCCATATGAGATATGCTTGCGAAAGGAATAAATCGTGCTGATTTCGCAGATCAAGACTGAAGCTGGCGACATGGCTGTGGTCGCCCGCGAACTGGGCGGCGAAGCCCGCATCGTCAAGGGCGCCGAAAGCGTCTATCGGCTCGCGATGCAGGCGGCGTCCGAGGGCAAGTCGTTGAAGGACGTGGTTCTTTCTTTCGGTTTTGCTAATGTTATCGATCTCATTCAGGTCCGCGACGAGAAGCGCTTCCTGCCGCCGATCACCCATTCCGATCCGGCGCACCTGCATCTGACCGGCACGGGCCTGACGCATCTCGGCTCGGCCGCCACTCGCGACGCCATGCACAAGAAGACGTCCGAGGCCGCCGAGGAAACCCTGACGGACTCGATGAAGATGTTCAAGATGGGCCTCGAAGGCGGCAAGCCGAAGGCGGGAGAAAAGGGCGTGCAGCCGGAATGGTTCTACAAGGGCAATGGCACCCAGGCCGTGTCTCCCGAACAGCCGCTGACCTCGCCCTCTTTCGCGCTGGATGGCGGCGAAGAGCCCGAAATGGCCGGCATCTATGTGATCGGCGAGGATGGAACGCCGTTCCGCGTCGGCTTCGCTGTCTCCAACGAGTTTTCCGATCACGTCACCGAACGGATCAACTATCTCTACCTCGCCCATTCCAAGCTGCGCCAGGCGAGCTTCGGTCCGGAAATCCGCATCGGCGCGCCGCCGGAAGACATTCGCGGCACGTCGCGCATCCGCCGCGGCGATCAGGTGATTTTCGAGAAGCCCTTCCTGTCGGGCGAAGCGAACATGTCCCACACTTTCGCCAATCTCGAATATCACCATTTCAAATATGAGCTGTTCCGTCAGCCGGGCGAAGTGCATGTGCATATGTTCGGCACCGCCACGCTGTCCTTCGCCGAAGGCGTCAAGCCCGAGCCGGGCGACGTGTTCGAGATCGAAGCCCCGGATTTCGGCCTGGCGCTGCGCAACCCGCTGAAGACTGCGGACGAACAGCCCGTTTCCGTCCGCATTCTGTAATTGAAGGAGCCGTCGGCCCGTTGGGCTGCGCTCGAAAAGGAGACTATCGTCATGACATTGCACCAGAACCTGATCGCTGGCGAATGGGTCGGCGCCGAAGCCGTCGAGAATATCAACCCGTCCAACACCAATGAAGTGGTCGGTCACTATGCGTCGGGCAGCGCCGCCGACATGCAGGCCGCCATCGAAGCCGCCAAGGCGGCGTTTCCGGAATGGTCGCGCTCCGGCATCATGCAGCGCCACGCCATCCTGCGTAAAACTTCCGACGAGATCCTCGCCCGCAAGGACGAACTGGGCGCATTGCTCGCCCGGGAGGAAGGCAAAACGCTGCCGGAAGCCATTGGCGAAGTCATGCGCGCCGCGCAGATTTTCGACTTCTTCGCCGGCGAAGCGCTGCGGCTGACCGGTGAATCCGTGCCGTCGGTGCGCCCGAACATCGGCGTCGAAATGACCCGCGATCCGCTCGGCGTCATCGGCATCATCACGCCCTGGAACTTCCCGATCGCCATTCCGGCCTGGAAGATCGCGCCGGCGCTCTGCTACGGCAATACGGTGGTGTTCAAGCCTGCCGAACTGGTCCCGGGCTGCGCCTGGGCGATCGTCGATATCTTGCATCGCGCCGGCCTGCCCAAGGGCGTGCTCAACCTGGTGATGGGCAAGGGTTCCGTGATCGGCCAGGTCATGCTGGACAGCCCGCTGCTGTCGGGCCTGACCTTTACCGGCTCCACCGGCACCGGCAAGCGCGTGGCGCTCGCCTCGATCGAGCATAACCGCAAGTTCCAGCTGGAAATGGGCGGCAAGAATCCCTTCGTCGTGCTCGACGACGCCGATCTCAACGTCGCCGTCGAAGCGGCCGCCAATTCGGGCTTCTTCTCCACCGGCCAGCGTTGCACGGCGTCCTCGCGCATCATCGTGACGGAAGGCATCCACGACAAGTTCGTCGCCACCCTCACCGAACGTCTGAAGACGCTCGTGGTCGACGACGCCATGAAGACCGGCACCCATATCGGTCCGGTGGTCGACGCCCGCCAGCTCAAGACCGACACCGACTATATCGCCATCGGCCGGCAGGAAGGCGCCAATCTCGCATTCGGAGGCGATGTCATCGAACGCGAAAACCCGGGCTTCTACCTGCAGCCAACGCTGTTCACCGAAGCCACCAACGACATGCGCATCTCGCGCGAGGAAATCTTCGGACCGGTCGCGGCCGTCATCCGCGTCAAGGATTACGAAGAGGCGCTGCATGTCGCCAACGATACGATCTTTGGCCTGTCGTCGGGCATCGCCACCACCAGCCTCAAGCATGCGACGCATTTCAAGCGCAATGCCGAAGCCGGCATGGTGATGGTCAACCTGCCGACCGCCGGCGTCGATTTCCACGTGCCGTTCGGCGGTCGCAAATCTTCGTCTTTCGGCAGCCGCGAACAGGGCAAATACGCCGCCGAATTCTTCACCTCCGTCAAGACCGCCTACACATTGGCTTGAGGACCGGTTTTCGGCAAAGGACGAGACGATGAAAAAGAAAGCTGAATGGCCGCGCAAACTGAGATCGCAGGAATGGTATGGCGGCACGAGCCGTGACGTCATCTACCATCGCGGCTGGATGAAGAATCAGGGCTATCCGCACGACCTGTTCGACGGTCGCCCCGTGATCGGCATCCTCAACACCTGGTCGGACATGACGCCTTGCAACGGGCATCTGCGCGAACTCGCCGAAAAGGTGAAGGCCGGCATCTGGGAAGCCGGCGGCTTCCCGATGGAAGTGCCGGTGTTCTCCGCGTCGGAAAACACCTTCCGCCCGACCGCGATGATGTATCGCAACCTGGCGGCGCTCTCGATCGAAGAGACCATCCGCGGCCAGCCGATGGATGGCTGCGTGCTGATGGTCGGCTGCGACAAGACCACGCCGTCGCTGCTGATGGCGGCGGCTTCGGTCGACCTGCCGTCGATCGTCGTCACCGGCGGTCCGATGCTCAACGGCTATTTCCGCGGCGAGCGCGTCGGCTCCGGCACGCATCTGTGGAAGTTCTCGGAAATGGTGAAGGCCGGCGAGATGACCCAGGCCGAGTTCCTGGAAGCTGAAGCGTCGATGAGCCGTTCCTCGGGCACCTGCAACACCATGGGCACCGCCTCGACCATGGCCTCCATGGCCGAAGCGCTCGGCATGGCGCTGTCGGGCAACGCCGCCATTCCCGGCGTCGATTCGCGCCGCAAGGTCATGGCGCAGCTTACCGGCCGCCGCATCGTGCAGATGGTCAAGGACGATCTCAAGCCGTCGGACATCATGACCAAGCAGGCCTTCGAGAACGCCATCCGCACCAATGCGGCCATCGGCGGCTCGACCAACGCGGTCATCCACCTGCTCGCCATGGCCGGCCGCGTCGGCATCGATCTGACGCTCGACGACTGGGACCGTTGCGGCCGCGACGTGCCCACCATCGTCAACCTGATGCCGTCGGGCAAATATCTCATGGAAGAGTTCTTCTATGCGGGCGGCCTGCCGGTGGTCCTGAAGCGTCTCGGCGAAGCCGGCCTCCTGCATAAAGATGCGCTCACCGTGTCGGGCGAAACCGTCTGGGACGAGGTCAAGGACGTCGTCAACTGGAACGAGGACGTCATCCTGCCGGCCGAGAAGGCGTTGACGCAGTCGGGCGGCATCGTCGTCGTCCGCGGCAATCTCGCGCCCAAGGGCGCGGTGCTCAAGCCGTCGGCCGCCACGCCGAGCCTGCTCGTCCATCGCGGCCGCGCCGTGGTGTTCGAGGATATCGACGACTACAAGGCCAAGATCAACGACGACAATCTCGACATCGACGAGACCTGCGTCATGGTCATGAAGAACTGCGGACCCAAGGGCTATCCGGGCATGGCCGAAGTCGGCAATATGGGCCTGCCGCCCAAGGTGCTCAAGAAGGGCATCACCGACATGGTCCGCATCTCCGACGCCCGCATGTCCGGCACCGCTTACGGCACCGTCGTTCTGCACACCTCGCCGGAAGCCGCAGTCGGCGGCCCGCTTGCGGTGGTAAAAAATGGCGACATGATCGAGCTCGACGTGCCGAACCGTCGCCTGCATCTCGACATTTCCGATGAGGAACTGGCGCAGCGCCTGGCCGAGTGGAAGCCCCACCACGAACTGCCGACCTCCGGCTACGCTTGGCTGCACCAGCAGCATGTCGAAGGCGCCGACACCGGCGCCGACCTCGACTTCCTCAAGGGATGTCGCGGTAATGCGGTGGGCAAGGACAGCCACTGAGTTTTGATATCGACAAAAAGGCCCGGGCGACGACGCCCGGGCCTTTTCTTTTGGTAAGTTTGATTGTCCGCCAGGAAGTGCTATATTTGTAGCACAATACGGAGGCTGGCATTATGACCATTTCTACCAAGATCAGGCGACAGGGCGGCGCGGCCGTCATCACAATTCCGCCCGCGCTTCTGAAGATCCTCGACTTGGAAGTCGGCGCGCAACTGTCGCTTTCCGTGGACAATGGCGAACTCATCGCGAGGCCGGTTCAGTCGAGCAAAAAACACTATACGCTGGCCGAAATTCTCGAAGGATCCGAAGAATTAAAGGCCCTCGACAAGGATCGGGGCGCTTGGCTTGAAGACGACCAACGCTTCGGCAATGAACTCATATGATGGTCCGCAGCCAGACGCCGAAGCGTGGCGACGTGTACCTGATGGATCTCAATCCCGTCATGGGCAATGAGATGCGTGACGAGCATCGATGCGTGGTCATTACGCCGAAGGAAGTCAATGCGCTTGGTGTCTGCATGCTCGTGCCCATTACGACAGGAGGCCTGTTCACACGTCGCGTTGGACTGGCAGTCAATATCTCTGGTCATCAAACCACCGGTGTGGCGATCTGTAATCAGGTCCGCAGCGTCGACCTGGTCGCTCGGGTCAATGCAAAGCGCGCACGTTATATTGAGACCTTGGATAGCGCGACGATGGATGAAATCGTCGCCAAAGTCGTAAGCGCTATCGATCCGTCCTGAGCGAATCGAGCCGAACTGGGTCTCTTGCGTCTGGTGGACCCGGCTCTGTCGAGATCCCCGCCAATAAAAAAACCTCTTTCCCCTTGAAATTTTCCCCTGATTAACCATTTATTAATCAGGTTGTTGTGAAACTGTCATTACAGACGGTTACAGGAATTGCATCGAACGATCCGGCGACCACGGATGTACTGGCGCTGTCGATCGTTGGATGCCAGGGAAGGTCAGGTGAAGAACCTGGCCTTTTTTTGTTTTTGCGCTTTTGCGAAAGTCGGCGCTCCCTGTGTCAGAGCGCCGAAGAGGCCTGTTGCTGCAGGCTGTCGCGCCGGTCGCGCGCATCCCCCTGGTCGGGCAGGCTCTCGTCGAGAAACACCAGCGCCCGCATCAGGCAGCCCTCGCGGATCAGCGCGCGATAGTCGAGATAGCTGTCGACGACGCTGATCGGCACCGGTTGGCCAAAACAGGCGCGCGACAGCGCCTCGCGTATGCTGTCTTCCATGAATTCCATCGCGGCGATGCCGGGGCCCGTGAAGACCAGCGGGATCGGGTCGAACAGCGTGAAGACATTGGAAAGCCCTGTGCCGATCGCCTTGCCGGCCTCGCGGAACGCCTGTCGTTCCGGCCCTTCGCCGGCGCGGGCCGCCTCGATCAGGGTCTGCAGCGCATTCGCCGGCGGATCTTCCTCGAGCAATTGCGTCTCCGGCACCCCGCGCACCGCCCGCCACAGCGAATAGGTCCCGGCATAGGCCTCAATGCAGCCGCGGCGACCGCAGCGGCAGAGCGCGCCGTCGGGGCGGAAATTGGTGTGGCCGAACTCCACCGCCGAGGAGCGCACGCCCGAAAACATCCGTCCGTCCATGTAGAGCCCCATGCCGACGCCGGTCGACAGAAGAACGGTGGCGAAATTCGCGCCATAGCGTTCGGGCGCGCGCCAATGCAGCGCCTCGGCGATCATGTTGCTTTCGTTGGAGATCTCGACATCGACGCCGAAGCGGTCTTCGAGATACTGGCCCAGCGGCACATTGATGAGATCGATGACTGGCGACGACAGAAGCGTCTTGCGGTCGGCGTCGACGATGCCTTCCACCGCCGCCGAAATGCGCAGCAGCGGTCCGGCGTCACCGGCGTGCTTGTCGAGCATCTCCCCAGGAAGCCGGTCACTTCGCGGCCGAGCGCTTCGGCGGTCATCCGCTTGGTCGCGATCGTGCGCGTCTCGAACGCGAAGACCTGGCCGCTGTAATCGGCGAGCGCGGTCTGGATGGTGTTGAGCCCGACGAAGACCACGGCGATGGTCGCATGCGCCGGGCGAGGGCGCACCGACACCTGCGGCCGGCCGCGCCTTTGCGCGCCGACCTCCGTGATCGGATCGGCCGACAGGGCGCCCCGCTCCATCAGGCTGTTGGTGATGACGGTGACCGTCGACGCGGACAATCCCGTCGCCGCGCTGAGCTCGGTGCGGGACATCGGGCCATGGCGACGCAACGCCATGAGAACGCCGAATTGATTTTGCCGCCGGACGTCGTCCTGGCGCACGATGATGGACATGTGACCAGCTCCTCCAACTGGCAAAACCGATCATGCGCTAGCAAAATCACTGTGCAATGCAACGCTTAATCGATTTGAAATACATCTTGACACAGGCGAAGATGTGAGTCACTCTTTTTTCGACCCTCGAAAAATAGGGTTCGCAACGGTCGGCCGGGGGATTAGGAGAAGAACCGGGTCGGCTGCAATCGGTTGATGCGATACGCATCGGGAGGACAATATGAAGAAGTTTGCAGTTGCGCTCGCCAGCGCAGTCTTTGCCATGTCCGTCGCCGGCCCCGTCATGGCCGCCGGCAAGACCGTCGCCGTGTCCTGGAAGATCTTCCAGGAAGAGCGTTGGAAGACGGACGAAGCCGTCATCAAGAAAATCGTCGAAGACAATGGCGACAAGTACATCTCTGCCGATGCGCAGGGTTCCGCCGCCAAGCAGCTCACCGACATCGAATCCCTGATGTCGCAGGGCGCCGACGTGCTGCTGATCGTTCCCTACGACTCCGAAGCCATCATGCCGGCCGTCGAAAAGGCCGCATCCGAAGGCGTTCCGATGATCGCTTACGACGTTCAGATCGAGCATCCCTCGGTTCTCTACATGACCTTCGACAACGTCGGCGTCGGCCGCCTGATGGCCAAGGAAATGCTCAAGGTCAAGGATAGCGGCAACTTCGCCGTCATCAAGGGCGACCCGGGCGATCCGAACGCCACCTTCCTCTACAACGGCATGATGGAAGTGCTGAAGCCGAATATCGACGCCGGCAAGATCAAGATCGTCGGCGAAGCTTCGTCGGACGGCTGGAAGCCGGAAAACGCCCAGAAGAACATGGAACAGATCCTGACCGCCAACGACAACAACGTCGATGCGGTTCTGTCTGAAAACGACGGCATGGCCGGCGGCGTCGTCGCCGCTCTGCAGGCCCAGGGTCTCGCCGGCAGCGTTCCGGTCACCGGCCAGGACGGCGACAAGGCCGCTCTGAACCGCGTCGCCCAGGGCACGCAGCTCGTGTCGATCTGGAAGGACTCCCGCGCTCTCGGCAAGCTCGCCGCCGAAGCCGCCCTCATGCTCGCCGACGGCAAGTCCATGGAAGAAGTGCCGAACGTCTCCAAGTTCAAGGACGGCGCTCGCAAGGTCGAGATGAACGCGGTTCTCCTGAACCCGACCCCGATCACCAAGGACAACCTCAACGCCGTCATCGACGCCGGTTGGGTCGACCAGGCCACCGTCTGCGCCGGCGTCAAGGCCGGTTCGGTCGCGGTCTGCAAGTAATCCTCGCGGCCAGAGCCTCGATCAGACGCGTCGCCCCCAAGGCGGCGCGTTTTCCAAAAACAAAGAACAGAACGCAACCCATGCGGCTGCGCTCCTCGCCGCACATCCGATTGTAGGCGGCCATCACGAGAGCGCGTTTCCCCGAACAGGCCATCCGGCCAACTCATAAGCGGGCGGGAACAGGGAGCAAATTATGAGCCAGGTGCAATCCACCACAGGTCCTGCGCTGCAGCAGGAAGGACCTTTCAAAACATTCCTGCGCGCCACCGAGATCGACACGCGCATGCTCGGCATGATCGGCGCGCTGCTGCTGATCTGGATCGGCTTTCACGTCTACGGCGCCTATGCCAACGGAGCCGGCAACTTTCTGACGGCGCGCAATCTGTGGAACCTGTCGGTGCAGACCGCCGCCATCACGGTCATGGCCACCGGCATGGTGCTGATCATCGTCACCCGCCACATCGACCTCTCCGTCGGCGCCATGCTCGGCGTCACCGCCATGATGATGGCGGTGCTGCAGGTGTGGGTGCTGCCCAACTGGCTCGGCATCGGCCATCCCGCCATCTGGATCATCACGGTGATCTTCGGTCTCATCGTCGGCTCGATCATCGGCACCTTCCAAGGCTATCTGATCGCCTATCTCGAGATCCCCTCATTCATCGTCACGCTCGGCGGCCTGCTGGTCTGGCGCGGCGCGGCCTGGCTCGTGGCGCGCGGCGAAACCATCGCGCCCATCGACGAGACCTTCTCGCTGATCGGCGGCGGCCCCTATGGCTCCATCGGCGTCACGGCGAGCTGGGTGGTCGCGGTGATCGCCTGCGTCGGCGTCGCCTGGATGCTGGCCGGCGCCCGCAAGCAGCGCGCCCGCTTCGGCTTTCCGATGCGCCCCACCTGGGCGGAATTCTTCATCGGCGGCGTATCCATGCTGGTCATCCTCGCCGCCACCTATGTGATGAATTCCTATCCCTGGCCGAAGGGCATCATCAAGCAGTATGCCGCCGCGCATAATCTCGATCCGGCGACGCTGGTCGTCGGTCATGGTTGGGCCATTCCGGTTCTCATCGCTCTGGCCGTCGTGCTCGCCATGACCTTCATGACCACGCGCACCAAGTTCGGCCGCTATGTCTTCGCCATGGGCGGCAATCCTGAAGCCGCCGAACTCGCCGGCATCAATACGCGCCGCCTGACCATGCTGATCTTCACGCTGATGGGCTTCCTGGTCGGCATCGCCGCGGCGATTTCCTCGGCGCGCCTCAAGGCGGCCACGGCCGATCTCGGCCGCAACGACGAACTCTACGTCATCGCCGCGGCCGTCATCGGCGGCACGTCGCTCGCCGGCGGCTCCGGCACCATCTACGGCGCGATGATCGGCGCGCTCGTCATGCAGTCGCTCTATTCGGGCATGGTTCTGGTCGGCTTCGACGCCGCCATCCAGAACATGGTCGTCGGCGGCGTGCTGGTCCTGGCCGTCTATGTCGACACCGTCTATCGCCGCCACGCCAAGTAAGGGAGGAACCGTCATGGGTATTTATCAGAAGCCTGCGGGCACGCCTCTCGTGGAGATGAAGGACATCTCCATCGCCTTCGGCGGCATCAAGGCCGTCGATCACGCCTCGGTGGATCTCTTCCCCGGCGAAGTCGTGGCGCTGCTCGGCCATAACGGCGCAGGCAAATCCACGCTCATCAAGATGCTGTCGGGCGCCTATAAACGCGATCACGGCGACATCTTCATCAACGGCGACAAGGCGGATATCGAAAATCCGCGCGACGCCAAGGGTTACGGCATCGAGACGATCTACCAGACGCTCGGCCTCGCCGACAATGTCGACGCCGCCGCCAATCTGTTCCTCGGCCGCGAGATCCTCACCAAATGGGGCACGCTCGACGACGTGGCGATGGAAGCGGAAGCGCGCCGGGTCATGGGACGGTTGAACCCCAACTTCCGCCGCTTCAAGGAGCCGGTGAAGGCTCTGTCCGGCGGCCAGCGCCAGTCGGTGGCCATCGCCCGCGCCATCATGTTCAACGCGCGCATCCTGATCATGGACGAGCCTACCGCTGCGCTCGGCCCGCAGGAGACGGCGCAGGTCGGCGAGCTCATCAAGGAGCTGAAGAAGGACGGCATCGGCATCTTCCTGATCAGCCACGACATCCATGACGTCTTCGATCTCGCAGACCGCGTGTCGGTGATGAAGAACGGCCGCGTCGTGGGCCATGCGCGCACCGAGGACGTGACCAAGGACGAAGTGCTCGGCATGATCATTCTCGGCAAATGCCCGCCGGGCGCCGAGCCCGGCCCCGGCGCGATGCAGGTCTGACGCTTCGACGTCATGCGAGAGATCGAAGGGCGCGGGCGACCGCGCCTTTCGCACTTTGGAGGCCAAACGCGCGATTCGTCGGCCCCGCCGCCGTTTCGGCCTCCGCAAACTCTCTGTCGCGACAAGAAAAAACGCTTCGCATTCAATCCGCTAGGGCGTGTCCGGCCGAACCGGCTTGTCTTGCCGCCCTCAAAGGGTCAAATTTCGTTGACCGACGGTCTCCAGACGCCGCTGCATCTGTCCCGGAAAATGGCGATCGGTAAAAGTTTAGGCGTTCGGATAAGCGAATATTGCTCGTTGTCTGGCAGGCTGCGCCCACCAATCCGCGAGAGGGGCGAAGATGATTTTAGCGACGTCGACACTGACAGGCCTGTTGTCGGCGCTTCTGCGCTCCGCCTTCGCTGTGATCCTCGTCGCGTTTCTCATTTCCGTCGTGGCGATCGTCGGCGTCGTGTTCTACGGCGCGTCGCTCTTCACCGCCCTGCTGGTCGTCGCTGGCTTCAATCTCGGCCTGATCGCCGCCGCCCTCGGCTATGTCCTGTTCGGCGGCGGGGCCAGGAGCGCCTGAGCCCTGCCGCTTCGCCTCCTGCGACCATCACGCCTTGAGCCGATTGGCCACCCTGCAGATATGCTCGGCGCCGATGCCGCAGCAGCCCCCACCAGGCTCGCGCCCTTTTCCACCCATTCCGCCGCGAAGGCCGAGTATTTGTCGGAATTGAGATCCTCGCGGGTGCCGTGCAGGCCTTCGTTGGCCGCTTCGCCATCGTTGAGATTCTCAAACGCGTTGGCGTAGACGCCGATCTCGATGTCGGCGCCATGCGCGTCGAACACGGTTTTGGCCGCCTCCACCGCCCGGCCCATGACTTCGGGCTTGGCGCAGTTGAACAGCAGCGCCGCCGCGCCCGAAGACACCGCCCATTCCGCCGCCGCCGTCACGCTCTCGCCCGATCGCAGCCGCGCCGCGCCCTGCGACATTGCGAGATCGGCGTCATCCAGCGTGAAGGAAATCCAGAACGGCTTGCCCGTGTCCTTGATCGCCTCGCGCACGGCCTCGCCCTCGGCGATCAGGCTGAGCGTCTCGCCGAGCCAGAGATCGACATAGGGCGCGAGATAGGTGACGAGCACATGAAGGTAATCCTGCACGCGGGACGCGTCGAACAGTTGCGGCTCGTAGGAGCCGAAGATCGGCGGCAGCGAGCCCGCGACCAGCGTCCGGCCCTGGCCGACGCCGTCGGCCGCTTCGCGCGCCAGCCGGCCGGCCAGCGCGGTCAGGGCTGCGCCGTCGGACCGGAATTTCTCCTCGCCGATATGGAAGGGCACCAGCGCATAGGAATTGGTGGTGATCACCTCGGCGCCCGCCTCGATGAACTCCTCATGCACCTTGCGCACGATGTCGGGCGCGTTCATCAACGCCAGCGCCGACCATTCGGGCTGCTTGAGTTCGGCGCCCAGCCGCACCAGTTCGCGGCTCATGCCGCCGTCGAGAATGCGGGTCTTCTTCTGCGCGGTCGCGGTCATTTCGTCCTCCGGTCCTGATGTCATCCGCTGTTTGCCACGGCGCGCCGGCCAGGGAAGGGCCGGCATGAAACAGAATGAGGCGGATCATCGGCGGCATGGCCGGCTCCCGGGCGTTCGAAACAGCGATGCGAACCGCCTTCTCCGCCGTAAGTTCCCAAGCTCGATGGAACCGTGGCGCGCCATCCGTCTTTATCCCACATGACAGGGAGGTCGGGATGTCAGACACCGCCGCGCATCCGGGCGCCAGCGTGCAGCCCACGCCGCTCACCTCGTCCGAGCGGGTCAACACGATGGCGCATTATCACCGCGCCGAAATCGCCCGCATGGCCGGCTGGCGCGATCGGTTGGACCGCACCACGAACTGGGCGCTGACGGCGGCGGCCGCCATGTTGTCGGTGTCGCTGTCGACGCCGGCCGCCCATCACGGCGTGCTGCTGTTCGCCATGCTCATCAATCTGCTGCTGCTGTGGATCGAGGCGCGCCGCTACCGCTTCTTCGACGTCTACCGCGCCCGGGTTCGCCAGTTCGAGCGGCATTACTTCGCGCAGATCTTCTCGCCGCAGCCGGATTTCGCCTCCAACTGGCTGCTCATTCTCGGAGAAACGCTGCGCACGCCGCATTTCCTCATCAGCCAGCGTGTCGCCTTTTCCCGCCGCCTGAGGCGCAACTATATTTACGTGTTCGGCATCCTGCTGCTCGCCTGGATTCTCAAGATCACCACGCCAGAGCTCGCCGCCCGGCAGGGACCGTCCGATCTCTGGCATATGGCCTATGCGGCGGCCAAGAGCGCCAGCCTCGGCCCGGCCCCCGGGGAAGTGGTGGCGCCGATCGTCCTCGCCTTTTACGCGGTGCTGATCTTCATCGCCTATTTCACGCCGGACGAGGACGCCGAACTCGCCCATGGCAATGTCCATGTCTGAAGCGTGGCGGCGGGCGTCTTGCAAAGGCGCGATACCTGCATTATGTTCGTAACTATGAAGATTGACGCCGAAGCCATGAAAGCAGGCGCCGAACAGGCGAGCGAGCTGCTGAAGTCCCTGTCCAACCGTTACCGGCTACTGATCCTGTGCCGCCTTTCGGACGGCGAGCATTCGGTCGGGCAATTGGCGGAGTTTCTCGGCATCCGCGATTCCACCGTGTCCCAGCATCTGGCGCTGCTGCGCCGGGACCGCATCATCGCCGCTCGCCGCGACGGCCAGACCATCTGGTATCGCATCGAAAGCGATGTCGCCCGCGATCTCATCGCCACGCTCTACCGGAACTATTGCGGCAAGGCGGAAGTCGCGACCTGACTGTGGCGAGCATTCTACCGGCCCCCAACAGGTGTATATGACGCTGTCAGCGCTTCACCGTCCGGTCTCCCCGCTCTACGTGGAGGCTTGCGGCAGCCGGATGAAGGGCCCTGCATGCGGTCGACCGTCGCATCCGAACATTCCTCTCCCTCATGGTCGGGCCTGTCTCGTGCATCTGCAACGTATTGATATTGTTGAAGGCTTAGATCCTCGACACAAGGCCGAGGATGACGGCGGAGAGGGGAAAACCCCTCCCCAACCCCTCCCCACAAGGGGAGGGGCTTGCGCTGCCTCACCCTCCAAAACCCAAGCGACCTCTCGTCCGCAGCGCTGATCTGTGGCGCGACGGCGGCAGCCCCAGATTAAGCCCCTCCCCTTGTGGGAGGGGTGGGGGAGGGTCTTCTCAAAAAAATCATCCTCACCGAAAATATTTTCATCCCCCACCATCTCACCGCCCTTTATTCTCATCTCGTCCCATCATCGGCTACACCGCGAGGCGTCGCGGCGAGATGGGGCCGGCGCTGGGGGAAGGGGGACGACGTGCATCCCTTTCTCCGGGGCTTCGAGAAACGACGACCCCCGAAGACTGGGGACTTGGCGTGAAAGCGTCCCCCAGGGTGGCGTCTCGAAAGGGATGTTACAGTAAGGCCCGCTTTAGAGGCGGATTACCCGCAGGCTCGACCTGCGGCGACGAGCGTCAAGTTCGAGGCACAAACCGCCGAATGCGGGGCGCGACGAGCGTCATACTAAACTAACTTAACGAGGCGTTCTTCGCGCCCCGGCCGAGCCCTTATGGGCGAAGCCAGACAATGACGTATAATTCCGGGCGAACAGACGCTGCGGAGCGAATTGGCATGTTCCATCGTCTTGGAGAAAACTGGAGCGGGCGAAGGGATTCGAACCCTCGACCCCAACCTTGGCAAGGTTGTGCTCTACCCCTGAGCTACACCCGCTCAAAACCCGCGGCCCTGGGGTAGTGTGGACCGGGTGTCGCCGAAGCCGTCGACGAGGGCGATATGCCCCAGCCGGAGATGAAATGCAACAGGTTTTTGGCGAAAAAAATCAAGCCTGTGGATTGTTTTGCGAGCCGTGCGCGAACGCTGGCCGGCAAGCGAAGCGGGCCTTGCGCGTAACAATCGCGCGGCAACAACAAGAATTTCATAGTCCGGGAGAAATTGGAGCGGGCGAAGGGATTCGAACCCTCGACCCCAACCTTGGCAAGGTTGTGCTCTACCCCTGAGCTACACCCGCTCATCATTCACGTTCCTGGGGTAGGTTGGAACCGTGAGCCGCTGCCATCCGGCGGCGACGGGCGCTATATCGCCCAAGGCTCCGGAGATTGCAACAGGGAAATGACAGCAAAGAGAAGAAAAATGACATGTCTTTGAAATCACGTCGGAAATTGAGCAGTCCGCCGTCGCCGCCGCCATTGCTCCCGGCGCGGAAGCAGCGTATCACTCGGCTCCGGATCGAGTCAGCAAGGAGAAGAAGAATGGCCGACGCCCAGCCGAAAACCGATGAGGATCTGTTCGCATTTCTCGATCAGCTCGGGGCGCGCCATCGGACGAAAACCCATCCGGCCGTCTTCACCGTGGCCGAATCGGCGGCGCTGCGCGACGAGATTCCCGGCGGCCACACCAAAAACCTGTTCCTGAAGGACAAGAAGGACCAGTATTTCCTGCTGACGGTCGAGGAGCACGCGACGGTCGATCTCAAGACGGTGCATCAGATCGTCGGCGGCGCGTCGAAATTTTCCTTCGGCAAGCCGGAAAAACTCATGGAATTCTTGGGGGTCGTTCCCGGCTCGGTCACCGCTTTCGGCGTGATCAACGACACAGGGCGAAATGTGACGATTGTGCTCGACGAAGAACTGATGAAGAATGACATCATCAATTGCCACCCGCTCAGAAACGACGCCACGACTTCGATCGGCCGCGACGATCTGATCCGCTTCATCGAAGCGACCGGACATACGGCCCATATCTTGAAAGTGACCGTCTGACCCACGACATCAGGGCGGAAAAATCGGAGTGACGAGAATGACGGGTTTCAGCAATCCCTTCGGCGGTCTGGGCGGCCAGCCCGCATCCAAGACCAATGGCGGCGCATCTGCGCATGTGAAGGACACGACCACGCAGGCCTTCGGTCGCGACGTGATGGAAGAATCGACGCGGCAACCGGTGCTGGTGGATTTCTGGGCGCCCTGGTGCGGCCCTTGCCGTCAGCTGACGCCGGTGATCGAAAAGGTCGTCAACGAGGCCGGCGGCAAGGTCAAGCTCGTCAAGCTCAACATAGATGACCATCCCGCCATCCCGGGCCAGCTCGGCATCCAGTCGATTCCGGCCGTCGTCGCCTTCGTCGATGGCCGCCCGGTCGACGGTTTCATGGGTGCGCTGCCCGAGACACAGGTTCGGGCCTTCATCGACAAGATCGCCGGTCCCGGCGCGGGCCCGATGGACGAGGCGGCCGAGATCGAAGCGGTCCTGGCCGAAGCCGAGGCGGCGCTCGCCGAAGGCGATCTCGGCGGCGCAGCCGACATGTTCGGCGCGGTGCTGCAGGCCGATCCCGACAATCTCAAGGCGTTGGCCGGCATGGCCAATTGCATGATTGCGGCCGGCCAGTGGGAGCGCGCCCGCGATCTGCTCGCGAGCCTCCCCGAAGAGAAGAAGACCGACGCCGCCGTGGCGCCGCTGCTCGCCAAGCTCGCCCAGATCGAGGAAGCCCGCAAGCTCGGCGATCCGCGCGCGCTCGAACATGAGCTGTCGCTCAATCCCGATCATCATGACGCCCGCATGAAGCTCGCCAAGATCCTCAATGTCGAGGGCGATCGCGACGGCGCCGCCGAACATCTGTTCTACATCATGAAGAAGGACCGCGCTTACGACGACGACGGCGCCCGCCGCCAGTTGCTGCAGTTTTTCGATGTCTGGGGCTTCAAGGATCCCGCCACCATCGCGGCGCGGCGGAAATTGTCCTCGATCCTGTTCTCCTGATCCATTGGCTTGAACGGGGGCGGACGCCCCCATATCCTTGTCGAATTGCGAGAGAGGTTGGTCGATGCAGGTTGGCAATGCGCGTTATCTGACCGAGGCGGATCTGCCAGAGAGCATTCCGATTTTTCCGTTGTCGGGCGTCTTGCTTCTGTCGGGAGCGCATTTGCCGCTCAACGTGTTCGAGCCGCGCTATCTCGCCATGATCGACGACGCCTTGAAGCATAACCGGCTGATCGGCGTCGCCCAACCGGTGTTCACCGAGACCGATGAAAGTCCGGCCGGCAATCCCGAGCTCTGCAAGGTCGGCACGATTGGCCGGATCACCACCTTCGGCGAAACCGGCGACGGCCGCTATGTCATCGATGTCTCCGGCATCTGCCGGGTGCGGCTGCTCAATGAGTTGCCGCAGGGCCATTGCCCGTTTCGCCGCTTCGCCATCAAGCCGTTCGTCAGCGATCTCATCGAGCCCGACGACGATCCGACGGTGGATCGGGACGCGCTCCTCTCCGCCTTCCGCAATTATCTCGACGCAAACAAGTTGGAAGTCGATTGGGAGGCCGTCGGCAAGACCTCGAACCGCACGCTGGTCAATTCGCTGTCGATGATGGCGCCGTTCGGCCCGCGCGAAAAGCAGGCGCTGCTCGAAGCCCCCGACCTCAAGACGCGCGCCGAAACGCTGGTCGCCATGACCGAAATCGTGCTCGCCAAAGCCTTCGGCGACGCCGCCCGCACGCTGCAGTGAGCGTCTAATGACCGATCTCGACCTCGCCCGCCCAGATCCGAAAATGCTGGAGCTGCTCGTCTGCCCGGTCACCAAGGGCGGCCTGACCTATGATCGTGAGCGCAACGAACTGATCTCGGAGAAAGCCAAGCTCGCGTTTCCGATCCGCGACGGCGTGCCGATCATGCTCGAATCGGAAGCCCGGCGCATCGAGAACTGATCAAAGGCGGCGCTTCGCCATGAGGCGCGGCGCGATCCGGATGAAGGCGAGAATCAGCAAGCCGCACAGGCTCGCCCACCAGCCCATCCGTTCGGCCAGCAATGGCTCTAGTCGAAGCTCGACCTCGCTTCGACCCGCCGGCGCCGCGATCTGCAGAACCTTCGTTCCCTCGACCAATCCGCCGGCCGAAGCCCTCCAGCCGGGATAGGCGAACTGCCGAATGGCGACAACGCCCTCCGACTTGAGATCGAACGCCAGCCGAATGCGGCGCGGCGACCAGTCCCGCACCACGACCTTTCCCTCGCCTTCAATCAGCCGAACCCTCTCACCGGGCGCGAAAAGGCCTTGCACCTCCACAGGCGAGGCCGGCCGATATTCCGGCGCATCCCAGCTGTCATCCCCGGGGCTCGCTCTGGTGATAGACTCGGGGTCGATGGAAGCGGGCAGGCGCTCGGGCAGGAGCGTGAATCCGATATTGACCAGCAGGCCGACGATGATCACGGCAAAGGGCAGAACCCGCGAGAGCCGGGGTCTCGCCCCCGCCGCGGCAGCCGTTACGGCGAGCGACAATCCGATCGTGGCGAGCAGCAGGAACCGCCAGGGAAATTGGACCCGGTCGAGCGGCAGATGCAGCTCCCAAATCGGCCGGCTCAGGACGCTCATCAGGACGAGCGCCGGCAGCAGGAAGGCGAGGGCGACGACCGCCTGTATCCGAGCAGCCGTACGGGAACGCGCCAGAGCAACGGTCGCAATAAGCAGTCCCGGTCCGAAGGTGAGGGCGCTCGCAACATGCACATAGAATTCGATGCCCGGATCGGGCCAGGCCGCGCCGCCGAGAAGCCAGTTGCTGGCGAGGTTGCGGCCGGAAAACAGGGCCGCGGTGTCGATATAGACGGAATGGGTGAGCGCCGTGCCGAGATAGCCGCCGGCGAGGAGAAGGCCGAGCAGCGTCGACAGAGCCAGCGTCGTCAGCCTGATCGGGCGTCGGTCCTTCAGATCGAGGATCAGAGCATAGAGACCATAGGCGGGGCCAGCGATCAGGATGGAAGGCGCATGGGTGGTGAACAATCCGGCGAGCGTCAGCGCCGTCACAGCGATCGTCCTGCCGCGCAGGCGATCCGGCGCGGTCAGCATCATCAGCGTCAGGGGAGGCCAGACGAAAGCCCAGACTTCTGCGAAGGCGCCGCGCTGATAGACGTCGATATAGAGATGATAGGGCGCGAGGAGATAGACA
The DNA here is from genome assembly GCF_014158035.1 of Rhizobium sp. G21. Classification (GTDB taxonomy): domain Bacteria; phylum Pseudomonadota; class Alphaproteobacteria; order Rhizobiales; family Rhizobiaceae; genus Rhizobium_E. The sequence goes on from NZ_JACFXW010000001.1 coordinate 3,387,271, forward strand.
ATCGCGCCGGCCAGCGCCGCCCGTGGCGCCTCGGGAAAGGCGCGGCGCAGCCAGAAGAGGCAGGCGATGCCGGAGGCGAGCAGGGCGAGCCAGGCGGAGAGGCCGAGCTTAAGCGCGATCATCGAGGGGTCTGGAAAGAGGGGATGCAGAAGCGCCGTCACGACATGGCCGAGCGGCGGATAGAGGAAGAAAGCCGGACTGCCGAAGCCGTCATTCAGGTCCATCAGCCAGCGGGGATAGAGGTCGCCCGCCCAGAATTGTCGGGCGAAGGCCTCCTGCCAGCGGGCGTGAAAGATGCTGTCGACGCCGCTCCGCAACGCGCCGAACACAATGGCGGGGACCATCGCCAGCGTGGCGGTGAGGAATATGGCCATGACCGCGCCCGCGGCGCCGGTTGGCGCCTCGTCGTTTCTCGACGTCTCGGGCATCGTCACGCGCGGCGGGCGGCCAGGCTTTCCGGCCGGGCAGCGCGCTCCGGCGGCTGCATCGCCTGGGCGGCTTCGAGCCCCCAGGTCTCACGGACCAGGAACAGCGGCCGTCCCTTCACTTCGATGAAGATGCGGGCGACATATTCGCCGACCACGCCGAGACCGGTGAGCACGAGGCCGTTGAAGAACAGAATGAAGCTCGCAAGCGATGCATAACCGGGAACGTCGACGCCGAGAAGCAGGACGCGGCCGATGAGATAGGCGCCATAGAGGAACCCCGCCAAGGCGCAGGCGAGGCCGATATAGCTCCAGAGTTTCAGGGGAACCGACGAAAAGGAGACGATGCCTTCGAGACCGAGACGCCAGAGCGCCAGAGGCTTCCATTTCGAACTGCCGGCGGCGCGAGCGGGCCTGACATAATCGACGGTGGCCTGACGATAGCCAAGCCAGGCGAACAGGCCCTTCATGAAACGGGCGCGTTCGGGCAGTGCGCCGAGCGCGTCGACCACGCGGCGGTCCATCAGCCTGAAATCGCCGGCGTCGGCGGGGATGTCGATGTCGCTCAGCCGGCCGATGGTCTTGTAGAACAGGCTCGACGTCCAGCGCTTGAGCATTGCGTCGGAGCTGCGATCGGCGCGGCGGGCGAGAACGACGTCGAAACCTTCGCGCCACTTCTCGACCATGACCGGGATCAGGCCCGGCGGGTCTTGCAGGTCGACATCCATGGGGATGACGGCGCGGCCCGAACAGAAGGCGAGGGCGGCCGTGAGCGCCGCCTCCTTGCCGAAATTGCGCGAGAGGTCGACGACCTTGATGCGGGGATCACGAGCGCGGGCGAGGGTGAGAATGTCCAGCGTCGCGTCGCGGCTGCCGTCATTGACGAAAACGATCTCGTAATCGGCGGTGACGCTTTCGAGGATGGGGGTCACGGTCTGGAGGAAGAGGACCAGCATGTCCTCTTCATTATAGACCGGCACGGCGATGCTGAGTTCGACCGTCATAGTCCCTCCGATGTCGCGGGCGATGAGACGGTTGTAGCGCCGAGGCCCTAAGCTTCGGTAAATCAGGCCTGCCGGTCGCGACCGGCGGAGCGGATGGCGGTCGAGCTCAGCCGGGAGCGCGGGCCATGGATGAAGGTCCAGGCGGGGGCGGAGAGGCTGCCGAGGGTGCTCGCGTCATGCTCGTCGACGCGGGCATAGTCGAAGGTCTTGGCCATGACGGAGGAGAGGAAAGCGAGCGTGGCGCCGGGCCGATCGATGACGGCGATGGGGAAGGTCATGGCGATCTTGCGCCAGTTCTGCCAGCGGTGGAAATCGCGGAGATTGTCGGCGCCCATGATCCAGACGAAGCGGACGGCGGGATTGCGCGCCTTCACCCGCGCCAGCACCTCGGCCGTATAGCTCGAATTCAGGCTCTTCTCGAAGGCGGTGACGCGGATGCGGGGGTCATGCGCCATGGCTTCGGAGAGGTCGAGGCGTTCGGCGAGCGGCGCGAGGACCCGGCGGGATTTGAGCGGATTGCCGGGGTGACCATCCACCAGAGCTGGTCGAGGCCGAGTCGCCGCAGCGCGATGTCGGCCACGAGCTGGTGTCCCTGATGCGGCGGATTGAAGGATCCGCCGAACAGGCCCACCAGCATGCCGGGCTCGACATGCGGCATGATCAGATGACGTCGTCCGATCTCTTCCGCATCCACAGGCGTCAGAGCCTGATCTGGCCGCTGCCGCGGACGCGATATTTGAACGAGGTCAGCTGCTCGACGCCGACGGGACCGCGCGCATGCATCTTGCCGGTGGCGATGCCGATTTCCGCGCCCATGCCGAATTCGCCGCCATCGGCGAATTGCGTCGAGGCGTTGTGCAGCAGGATGGCGGAATCGATCTCGTTGAAGAAACGCGCCACGGCGTCTGCGTCTTCCGAAATGATCGCCTCGGTGTGGTGCGAGGAGTAGCGGTTGATATGCGCGATCGCGCCGCCGACGCCGTCGACCACGGCGACCGAAATGATCGCGTCGAGATATTCGGTTGACCAGTCCTCGTCGGTGGCCGGCTTGAAGGCCGGGAAGACCTTGAGCACGGTCGCCGAGGCGCGGATCTCGCAGCCGGCATGGGTCAGCGCTTCGAGGATCGGCATCAGATGCGTGCCGAGGGCGGCGCTGTCGACCAGAAGCGTTTCGGCCGAGCCGCAGACGCCGGTGCGGCGGAGCTTGGAATTGACGACCAGGTTCTTGGCCATCTCCACATCCGACGTCGCGTCGACATAGATGTGGTTGACGCCTTCGAGATGGGCGAAGACCGGCACTCGGGCTTCAGACTGGACGCGGGCGACCAGAGATTTGCCGCCGCGCGGCACGATCACGTCGATCGCGCCATTGAGGCCCGACAGCATTTCGCCGACAGCGGCGCGGTCGGCGATCGGCACATATTGGATCGCATGTTCGGGCAGGCCGGCGGATTTCAGGCCCGCGACCAGGCAGGCATGGATGGCCGAGGAGGAATGAATGGAGTCCGAGCCGCCGCGCAGGATCACGGCGTTGCCGGCCTTGAGGCACAGCGCGCCGGCGTCGGCGGTCACATTGGGACGGCTCTCATAGATGACGCCGATGACGCCGAGCGGCGTGCGGACGCGCTCGATATGCAGGCCGTTCGGCCGGTCCCATTCGGCGATGACGTCGCCGACCGGGTCGGGGAGCGCCGCGATCTCGCGAATGCCCTGGGCGATGGCGTCGATGCGGGCGTCGTTGAGCAGCAGGCGGTCGACAAAGGACTCGGCCATGCCGTTTGCCTGGGCGGCGTCGAGATCGAGCGCGTTCGCGGCGAGGATGTCGGCCTTCTGCGCGAGGATCGCGTCAGCCATGGCGAGAAGGGCTTCGTTCTTGGCTGGCGAAGGCACGATCGACAATGGCTGGCTGGCGGCGCGGGCGCGGGCGCCGATTTCCAGCATCAGTGTCTTGATATCGTCCTTGGCCATGTCAAGCATCGATCTTGTCCTTCGTCTTGCTCCGGGTTTGGCGAGTGGCCGTCATCACCATGTCGTCGCGATGGACCATGGCGGCGCGGCCGGAATAGCCGAGAATATCGGCGATCTCGGCGGATTTCTTGCCGGCGATCTGCCGGGCTTCCTGCGCGTCGTAGCCGGCGAGGCCGCGGGCGATTTCGCGGCCGTCGAGCGAGAGGATCGCCACCGTGTCGCCGCGCGAGAAGTCGCCCTCGATGTCGCGGACGCCGGCGGGCAGCAGGCTCTTGCCGGTGTGCAGCGCGCGCTCGGCGCCCTCGTCGATGACGAGGCGGCCGGCCGGCAACAACTGCCCGGCGATCCAGGTCTTGCGGGCGGTGACGGGCTCGGGCGAGGGGGCGAACAAGCTGTGGCGGACGCCCTTGGCGATGGAGGCGAGGGGATTATAGACCTTGCCGGAGGCGATGATCATCGCACAGCCCGCAGACGTCGCGATCTTGCCGGCGTCGATCTTGGTGCGCATGCCGCCGCGCGAGAGTTCGGAGGCCGCGCCGCCCGCCATGGCCTCGATCTCGGGCGTGATGGCCGGAATGAAATCGAGGAAGCGCGCTTCGGGATCGAGATGCGGCGGCGCCGTGTAAAGGCCGTCGATATCGGAGAGCAGCACCAGCATGTCGGCGCCGACCATGGTGGCGACGCGGGCGGCGAGCCGGTCATTGTCGCCATAGCGGATTTCGCTGGTCGCGACCGTGTCGTTCTCGTTGATGACGGGAATGGCCTTCAGCTTCATCAGCTGCGAGATCGTGGCGCGGGCGTTGAGGTAGCGGCGACGCTCTTCGGTGTCTCCCAGCGTGAGCAGGATCTGGCCGGCGACGATGTCGTGACGCGACAGGCTTTCCGACCAGGCGCGGGCGAGCGAAATCTGCCCGACGGCGGCGGCGGCTTGGCTCTCTTCGAGCTTCAGCGCGCCCGAGGGCAGATCGAGCACGGTGCGGCCCATGGCGATCGCGCCGGAGGACACGACCAGCACTTCGACGCCCTTGGCGGCCAATTGGGCGATATCGTCGCACATCGCCTCGAGCCAGGCCTTTTTCAGGCCCGTCTTGCGGTCCACCAGCAGCGCGGAGCCGATCTTGATAACGATGCGGCGGCAGTCTTCGAGCCCGAGTCGCTCATTCGTCGTCATAGTCGTCAAAGTCCTCGTCGTCTTCGTCGGCCATCGGCGCCATCTTTTCCTTGCGCTTCCAGTCGATCGCGCTTTCGGCCTTGGGCAGGTCGGGGTCCTCGGCCTTGCTGGTCTCGATGATCCGCGCCAATTCGCGGAGCACTTCGGGCATGCCCTTGCCGCTGACGGCGGAGATGGCGAAGGGCGTCTGGCCGCAGGCGCGCTTCAGCGACGCCTTCTTCTTTTTCAGCTCTTCGGCGTCGACCGTGTCGATTTGCGACAGCGCCACGATCTCGTGCTTTTCGCCGAGGCCTGCGCCATAGGCGTCGAGTTCGGCCTTGACGGTCTTGTAGGCCTTGCCGGCATTCTCTTCCTGGGCGGAGACGAGATGCAGCAGCACGCGGGTGCGCTCGACATGGCCGAGGAAGCGGTCGCCGAGGCCGATGCCCTCATGCGCGCCTTCGATCAGGCCGGGAATGTCGGCCAGCACATATTCCTTGCCGTCCACCGTGGCGACGCCGAGATTGGGATGCAGCGTGGTGAAGGGGTAATTGGCGATCTTCGGGCGGGCGCGGGTGCAGGTCGCCAGGAAGGTCGACTTGCCGGCATTGGGAAGGCCGACGAGACCGGCGTCGGCGATCAGCTTCAGGCGCAGCCAGAGCGTCTTTTCCTCGCCGGCCTGGCCGGGATTGGCCCAATCGGGCGCCTGATTGGTGGAGCTCTTGAAATAGGCGTTGCCGAAACCGCCATTGCCGCCCTTGGCGAGGCGGTATTTCTGGCCGACTTCGGTCAGGTCGCAGATCAGCGTTTCGCCGTCCTCTTCAAAGACCTGCGTGCCCGCCGGCACCTTGAGCGTGACGCTCGACCCTTTGGCGCCATGGCGATTGCGGCCCATGCCGTGCACGCCCGTCTCGGCCTTGAAATGCTGCTGGTAGCGATAGTCGATCAGCGTGTTGAGGCCGTTGACCGTCTCGATCCAGATATCGCCGCCGCGACCGCCGTCGCCGCCGTCGGGTCCGCCGAATTCGATGAATTTCTCGCGCCGAAAGGAAACGGAGCCGCCGCCGCCGTCACCGGCTCGGACATAGATTTTGCACTGGTCGAGAAACTTCATCTTTTCGCCGTTCTTCTTGTCTTGGGCTTGCTCTCTGGCCGCCGCGCGTGTTCGATATAGCGGCTAAGCCGGAAAGGTCAAAGAATATCATGAAAGTCGTCAGCTTTAACATCCAATATGGTTTCGGTCTCGACGGCGTCTGCGACCTCGACCGCATCGCCGAGGTCGTGCGGGACGCCGACATCATCGGCTTCCAGGAAGTGACCCGCAATCTACCGAAAAACGCCTTTCTCGACATGCCGGCGCGGCTCATGGAGCTGCTTTCCGACTTTCACCAGGCCTTTGGTCCCGGCGCTGACGTCGATTATCGCCCCGTCGGCGCCGCCGGGGCGCCGAGCGGACGGCTGCAATTCGGCAATATGGTGCTGTCGCGCTACCCGATCCTGTCGCTGCGCAACCTGCTTCTGCCGCGCAGCCGCACCTATGGCGAGCTCAATCTGCAGCGGGCGGCGCTCGAAGCCTTGATCGACGCGCCCGGCGGGCCGATACGCATCTATTCCACCCATCTCGATCATCGTGATCCCGACGAGCGCATCCGCCAAATTGCTTATCTCAAAGACAGCGCTGTGCTTCACGGCGTCGAAGGGGGCGGGGTTACGGGCGGCGGCGAATTCGGCTTCCCGGATCTGCCGCATACCGACGATTACCTGATCCTCGGCGATTTCAACATGATGCCGGAAACGCCTGACTATATCGCCATGGCGGGCCGCATCGATCCCTATTACGGCCGCACGCCGCGGGCGACGACGCCGGTAGACTCGCTTGCCTTTCTCGGCGCGCGCCAGCCGGACGATTACTCCTGGGAAGAGCCCGGCAAGCCCGAAGTGCGGCAATATCTCGACTATATCTTCGCGAGCGCCACGCTGACGCCGCGGCTCAAGCGCGGTTGGACCGACATGGCCTGCATCGCCTCCGACCACAAGCCGGTCTGGCTGGAGATGGACTGAACCGCGCGCATGAGTTTGGAAAGGCCCGGAAGAGACGATCTTCCGGGCCTTCCTTTTTCAGTGCGGCATGTAGCCGCCGAAGGTGACCTCGGTCAGGATGGTCCGGACCATCGCTGAGCGTCCTTCCGAATAGAGCTCGGAAACGCCGGTGACGTCGAAGCCCAGCTTTCCCTGGATTCTCAGCGAGGCCGGGTTGTCGGCCATCGCCTGGGAATAAAGGGTTTCGCCCATATGGGTGGCGAAGAAGCGCGCGAGTACCGCGTTGACCGCTTCCGTCATCAAGCCGCGGCCCCAATGCTCCTCGGCCAGCCAATAGCCGAGATGCCAGCCCCTGCGGCCCGACGTCTCGGTCCATTCGATCGAGACGACGCCGATCAGCCGGTCGTCGACATTGCCATTGGCGGCTTTCGCGCCCGGCGACAGGATCGCGCCGATGCCGCCTTGGGTGATGCCGAAGCTCCAGCCGCCCTTCGGCCCCGCCGCCAGCCAGTCCTCGGCGTCCTCCAGGTGATAGGGCTGGGTAACGCGGGCCAGCATCTTGGCGACGCGGTAATTGTCGAGACCCGCGCGGATGGCCGGCGCATCGGTCGCGTTGAGCGGACGAAGCGTCAGCCGTCCCGTCCGGATCAGCGGCTGGTCGCCGAGATCGGGGCAGGCGGGGTTGGTGCGGGGCGGCAGGGGACGGGTGCCGAGCAGGAGATCATGGACGAGCGCGTTCATCTCGCCCCTCCCCAATGCCGGAGCGAATCCCAGGTCTTGCGATCGAGACGGAACCATTCCACCGCGACCCGCCCGCCGAGAGCCAGGGACGAGGCCATGCCCGTGCCCTGGAACTGGAAGCCGCATTTCTGCAGCACCCGGCGGGATGCGGTGTTCATCACCCGGCAGCGGCCGTCGATATAGTCGGCGCCGAAGGTGTGGAAGCCGTGGTCGATCAGGGTCTGCGCGGCTTCCGTCGCCAGGCCCCGGTTCCAATAGGGCTCGCCGAGCCAGTAACCGATCTCGAGACCTCGGCCGCCATCCGTCTCCTCGAGCGCGCAGCCGCCGAGAAAGGCGCGGTTGTCGGTTCGGGTGACGGCGTACACGCATTTGCCCATCGCGCCGGAGGCAACACGGGCGATGAAGTTCGCGGCGTCGGCCACCGTATAGGGATGCGGCATGCGGGAGAGTTTGGAGGCGACGTTGATGTTGTTGGCGAGATGGGCAATTGCGTGGGCGTCGGCCGTTTCGGGCGCGCGGAGCGTCAGACGCTCGCTATGCAATTGCGGACTTAACAACAACTCCTGCGGCAAGGGCCGCGCGTCGCTGGGAAAACCACTTTGGCTTTCCTTCAAGATTGGGCTTTGCATGACAACCTCCTTGGTCAAATGCGAAAAGGGAAGATGGATTTCCCCATCTTCCCTTTTGAACCCTGGAGGTTTTGCAACCTGAAGCGCCAGCCGGGCCGATGAGGCGCCGGCTGTTTAGAGAGCTCCGGCTTACTCTGCTGCTGCGGCCGTTTTCGGCATGACGGATACGTAGACGCGGCCATTGGCCTTCGTACGGTAGTCCACATTGCCTTCCACGAGCGCGAAAATGGTGTGATCCTTGCCGAGGCCGACATTGGCGCCCGGATGCCACTGCGTACCGCGCTGACGCACGATAATGTTGCCGGCAATGACGTTTTCGCCGCCGAACTTTTTCACGCCGAGGCGCTTGGAATTGGAATCGCGGCCGTTACGCGAGGAGCCGCCAGCTTTTTTGTGTGCCATGTTAGTTCTCCTTGGTCCTCTTTAACCCGATCAAGCCGCGATCGCGACGATGCGCACCTTGGTGAAGGCCTGGCGATGGCCCTTCTTGCGCTTGGAATTCTGACGGCGGCGCTTCACGAAAGCGATGGTCTTGCGCGAACGGCCCTGCTCGACGATTTCCGCGGTCACCACGGCGCCGGCCACGAAGGGCGCGCCGATCTTGGCGCCGGCGCCTTCGCCGACGACGAGGACTTCGGTGAATTCGATCTGAGCGCCGGCTTCGCCTTCGAGCTTTTCGACGGCGATGACGTCGTTGGCGGAAACCTGGTACTGCTTACCGCCGGTCTTGATGACTGCGAACATTATTTTTCCTTTCATGTTCTTTGTACGCGCATCGGGAAAAGTTCTCGCGAACGCCGCCCGTGCGGTCTTTTTGTCAGTCGGTTGCGTGTGGCGGAAATCCGCCGGTGTCGACCCGCCTTTCGGCAAAGCCTATTTCAGGCCGAGGATAGAGCTATCCGCAGCATTCGTGACCTGCGTGTACGCGAGGCCCCTCATGTGTCAAGGCAAGGCGCGGGGACAAAAGCGAAAAAGGCCGAATTTCTCTCTTGCGCGCGCCAATCTTCCTCGCTATATCCGCGCCACGCTTCGCCCCTGAGCCCTCGACCAGCTCTCCACCCGGGCGAAAGCGGACTGCGGAGAGGTGGTAGAGTGGTCGATTGCACCGCACTCGAAATCTGCCCTGGATCGGTCGCGGTCGTGATCTTCAATATTTGATTTCTCACACATAATCGTTCATTTTCAAGCGCTTTTTGCGGAGCTTCCTGATCATGGGATGCTTTCGACAGAAAAACGCCACAGTAGCGGCACGATACCGCTGATCTCTCAGTATCCAGTTGCAATGAGTTCGTATAGGCTCCGTCGTCGTTCTCCAATGTTGGCAGACCGTTGGTCAGCGCATAAAGGCCGTCAGTCTTCCGGCTTAGCGAGTCCAAAGATATGTCGATCGGTGGTCTCTCCTATATCGGGAATGATGGTTACGGCTCGGTAAAGACAGCCAAACTGGCCGGGACGGGCCAGCCCCGGGCGTTGCCGTGAATAATAGGACGAGGGCCACAGTGGCGAGCCTTGAAAACTCGCCACTAGCCTCGTCACTTCTCTCGGTTCTTCTTCCTTCTCCACGGCGCGTCCTTCTGCCAGTCGCCGGCCATGATGCAGCCATAGGGGATGACCTCGTCGACGATTTCGGCAAGGCCGTAATGGTCGATCTGGGCTCGGACATTGGCGGCGTTCTTGTAGGCGCTCGGCAATTCCGACACGTCGGGCGCATTAGAGAAGAACCTGACATCCAGCCCCGCGGTTTCCTTGGCCAGGATCGCGGCAATGTTGTTCGGGCTCAAGCCGCGACTGTCGGCGCCATATTCGGCCCCGAGGCGACGGATATGGCCGGTGCGTGAGAAGTTTCGGCCCGCGCCATGCGGCGAAAATCCGAGTCCGTTGACTGCGTTTGACCCGCGCGCGATCAGGATCGGCTCCCCCATATTGAGCGGAATGAGCGTCAGATCGGTTGCATCCTCCGCCCAGCCGTCGAAGGCCGGCGTCGCACCCTTGCCGTGATAGAACAGGCCGTCCGACTTCCGGAACACGAAGTTATGCTCGTTCCAGAACCTGTCCGCGATCTTGGCCGACAGTTTCTCCGCCGCCATATTGTGGATGGCCAGATGGTTCTCCTTGGTCCATTGACGGATCGTCTGAAGAGCTGCCCAGTAGAATTCGCCGTCCTCGCTGTCGGCCGGGATCCAGGCATTGTCCTTCAACGTTTCAGGCGAAAGCTCCGTGCGATAGCGATTGGCGACCCGCATGCCGTTGTCGTAGAGCCGCGCGCCCGGTGCTCGGGAGCCGTGATGGGTCACCAGCGCCGTCTCCCCTGTGGACTTCATCTGGCCAACATAAGCAAAGTGGTTGCCATCGCCCTGTGTGGCGAAATGCTCAATGCCCGCGCTGACGACGTCTTTCAGGAACGGATTGTTCTGAAAGGCTGTCAGCGTCTGTTCGGACGGCTTGATCTGCGCGCCGCGCGGACGCCCGCCCGGGCCGAAATGCGTCACCGCATGAACCGCGTCGAGCAGGTCTTTCGGAGCAATGCCCGGAAAGATGGAGATCGCCATGGAGCAGCAGATATCGGCCGAATGCATGCCCGGATGGATATGCTCGGAGGCCACCACGCCGCCGACCGGGATCGAGCCGACCGGACCCGCAGGACAAGCGTCCGGCATGATGGCGGCAGCGCGGATGCCCGGCGTGCGCACGAGCGCGCGCATGGTGGCGTTGACCTTTTCGATATTGTCGCGCTCGAACTCGTCCTCGGCGCGAATGTTCATGTGGATTTCGACGTGGTTTTCCGACCGCAGCGGCAGCGTCGGGGCCGGCGCGAAGCGTCGGGCGGCGTCAAGCGCATCCGCCATCGAACCACCCTGCGCCAAGACCGTGTTGGCCGCCTCGAGCGCGGGTCGAAACCACTTGCCCTGGCTCATGCCGGCGTTGATCAAATCCTGTCCGCTTACTATCTCAATCATCTTCTTTTCTGCTTTTGCAGTCCTTATCAAAATGTTTTGCGTCATCCGGCCCCGGCGACGACTGTTGGCAAGACGTTTTCTGAGCTACGAGGTTCGTGACCGGACCCGGGATGCTTTGAACATCCGACCTCTCCCTTCGAAACTGAAGAGAGCGCTCTTTCCGTGTAGTCCTGCCGGCATTCGCCGGGGGTATTCAAGGCCCCGACGACGAGGCGGGACAAGACTCGACCTACGCCACATGCTCGCCGAAGCGACCATGGGATGATTTGAACATCCGGCCTCCTTGCCCGTTCGTTCGGGCAAGGCGCGCTACCTGTAGTCCTGTCGGCATTCGCCGAGGCGTATTCTAGCAGCGGCGACGAGAATGGACGAAACCGGATGGTCCCGCTCGTGCCAGAAAGCGTATGCCCAGGAGGAGTCGAACCTGCCAGACCATCCGAGTGTTGGAGGCTGTAGTTCCGCCTAGCATTCGCCGCTGCAATTCAGTCCATGGCGACGAGGTGTTCGAGAAACGTCATTGCTCTACCCGCTGAGCTACAGGGAAAACCCTGGCGGGATTCGAACCCGCGACCCATGTAGTTCCGCTTAGCATTCGCCATGCATCATCTTGCCGTGACGACAAGGTTTGGAGAAACGTTCCTGCTCTGTCCGCTGAGCTACGGGTCCATGATGCGCACGCAGGGTTGGTGTGGCGGCTGCGCGCAAACAAGTATGGAGGACCCGGCGGGATTCGAACCCGCGACCTGGAGGTGACAGCCTCTAGTTTCTTCCGGCATTCGTCACGGCGCCCCACGCCGGTCACGACCCGGCGGGGAGCATTCTTTTAGAGGACAATGTCCTCAATCTCCTTCACCCAGCTTTCAGCACCCGACTTTCCGGATGCGAACGTGCTGATGGCGCTGAAGACGGCGTCGGAGAAGCCGCCGACATTCAGCACATCGACCGATGTCGCTGCCTGCGACGTGGCGTAAGGCTGGATATCCAGGCAGATCAGCTTGGCAGCCGGGTTCCGCGCCTTGATCCGTGTCCATTCCACCATCATCGCAGAGGCCTGGCCGTTGGGACGCGCATCCATCCAGGACTGATTGTCCGAGATGAACACCACGAGGTTGACCTTCGCCTTCTCGTCCGCCAACTTTTTCAGCGGCGCGGAGCAGTTGGTTCCGCCGCCGCCGATCGCCGCCAGCTTTTCGGCATTGGTCATCACCGAGTCCCGCCGGTTGAGATCCACCTTCACAACGTGGTTCTCGAACGGCAGCACCCGCGCCTTCGGGTTGCGCTCCAGAAACGCCGCCGTCATAAGGCCGGCCACGTCGATGCAACGCACCGATGACGTCGCCCCCTTGCGGAAACCCGTCACCGACGAACTCATCGAGCCCGACACATCAGGGCAGAGCACGACATCGCCCGGTATCGCCGGCACATTGCCGATCGCCGCCTGCATCGCATCCTGAAGCGCATCGCGAACCACAGGCGGAACCGTTTGGTCGACCATCTTCCACGCCATCATCAACTGATAGGGGAAGACTTTGGCTTTGCGGACCTGTTCCGGATCGGCCAGTCGACCGGCGACTTCCTCGGCAACGCCCTCGACCGCGAACACGCCATTGCGCGCGAGTGTGTTGAGATTCTGCCGCAGCATCTGCCAGCCGCCCTTGCGGGCGATTTCGACCCAATGCTCGCGCTTCAGCGGAAGCGAGGTCAGCATCTGGAACGGCGCATCGGGAACCGGGTTCGTCTGGTCGCGCCGGAACGCTTCCAGCGCCTTGACGGGGCCGGGCAGCGCCGCGTGATCATGCGGCTTGCCGATCGCCCAGGCGTAGAGCGCACGACGCGCCTCGCTTGCGGGCTTCGGATGGACCATCTTGATCACATCGGCGAGCGACGGATCGTTGCCGACCATGGCGCGCAGGATTTGCTCCGTGCTGGCGCGTTCGAGCCAGGCCTGGACCATCTTCTTCGGCCGCGTTCCGAGCGATTTCCGCCCCGTGGCGCCTGAGCGCATAACCTGCACAAAGCCACGCAGCATCTTGCCGCTTTTCACCACGCGCGGAAAAGCGCGGGTGAAGGCGTCGCTCTCAAGGCCTGACAGGATCGCCAGCAGCGTCACTGGCATATCCTTCATGTGGCCCTTCTCGGCCGCATAGATCGCCACCTTGCCCAGAAACTCCGGCTCCACCTCAAGCGCGAGCTTCCGCACCGCGTCAAGCTGGTCTGCTCCATCGGCGTAAAAGGTGTTGTTGAAGGTTCCGGTCACGGCATACTGCGCCAGCGCCTCACGCGCTGTCAGCGCACAGGCCGCAGCCCCTTCGTGATTTTTTGTGTCCGTGCTCGGAAGCAGCTTGCCGAGGTAGGATCTGAAGATCGCCTTGTTTGCCATGACGGAACCTCTCAGGTTGTTCATGCCAGATACCTTGCAGGGCGTGTGCCAGTTTACCGAAAATCGCGTGGCCTAGTGAGAAATATCATGTAAATATTTGATACAGAATGACTTTTAATTTCAATTGAGACACGCCGCGTGAGCTTGAACGCCACGCGCTGTCGAAATAGGATATCCTTAGATCTAAGAAATTATACCGTGGGATAAGGCATGAAGCGCAGAGTCGCCATCAGCATTCTTGGAACCACACTCGATATGGGCAAGCGAGAGGACCGTTGGAGCCGCTGGCGACCCAATGTCGCCCTGTGCCAGCAGTCCAGTCTGTTCATCGATCGGCTGGAGCTCATTCATGACGATCACGCGTCCAGCCTGGCGAGCCGCATCATCGACGATATCGAAATCGTCTCGCCCGCCACCGATGTCCGACCGACCGTCCTGAACTTCCGCGATCCCTGGGACTTCTCGGAGGTCTATACGAAGCTCCGCGATTTCGCCCGCGGCTACGCCTTCGATCCCGACAGCGAGGACTATATCGTCAATATCACCACCGGCACCCATGTCGCCCAGATCTGCTGGTTCCTGCTGACCGAAGCGCGCATCATCCCGGCGCGCCTTTTGCAGCTGTCGCCGCCGCGTGAGCGTAGCAAGTTCGACAATTATGCGGGAACGCATACGATTATCGACCTCGATCTCTCGCGCTATGACGAAATCGCCAAGCGGTTCGCCGCCGAGCAGACCGAGGCTGCGTCCTTCCTCAAATCCGGGATCTCCACCCGCAACGCCGCCTTCAACCGCATGATCGACGAGATCGAACGGGTCGTGGTTCGCTCGACGGCGCCGGTGCTTCTGACGGGGCCGACCGGCGCGGGCAAGTCGCAACTGGCGCGGCGGATCTATGAACTCAAGAAGAGCCAGCACAAGATCAGCGGCCCGTTCGTGGAGGTCAACTGCGCGACGCTTCGTGGCGACCAGGCCATGTCCGCGCTGTTCGGGCATGTGAAAGGCGCTTTCACCGGCGCTGCGACCGAGCGCGCGGGGCTGCTCAAATCCGCCGACAAGGGCGTGTTGTTTCTCGACGAGATCGGCGAACTCGGGCTCGACGAGCAGGCGATGTGCCTGCGCGCCATCGAGGAAAAGCGTTTCCTGCCCGTCGGCGCCGACAAGGAGGCGTCGGCCGATTTTCAGCTGCTCGCCGGCACCAATCGCGATCTCGGCGAAGATGTGCGCAAGGGCAAGTTTCGCGAGGATCTCTACGCCCGCCTCAATCTCTGGACCTTCCAGCTGCCCGCGCTGCGCGACCGCAAGGAGGATATCGAACCCAATCTCGACTTCGAACTTCGCCGCTACCTCGACAGGGAGGGCCAGAACGTCACCTTCAACAAGGAGGCGCGCGAGCGTTATCTCGCCTTCGCAACGGGACCGGACGCTGCCTGGACCGCCAATTTTCGCGACCTCTCCGCCTCCGTCACTCGCATGGCGACGCTTGCGCCGCAGGGCCGCATCACCGCAGAGGCCGTGGATGACGAAATCCGCCGGCTGAGGATGCTGTGGCGGGTGGCGGGCGACGGCTGGGACGCTATCCTCGAAGAGGCGCTCGGAGAGGAAGCCGCCTCCCGCCTCGACCGCTTCGATGCCGTCCAACTCGCAGATGTCCTGCGTGTCTGCCGGCAGCACGCATCCGCCAGTTCAGCCGGCCGTGCTCTTTTTGCGCAGTCTCGGATGGAGAAGCAGAGCAGCAACGATGCTGATCGGCTGGTGAAATATCTCGGACGGTTCGGGCTAAGATTCCAGGACATGCTGCCAAGCGCATAATCATTGGAACGCATGGCCTGCTTCATCGCACGACAAGTGCGGTGAAGATCTGTAACAGCACCAACGATCACACCTTCGAAAAATGCTGGAAATACAGCGATCCGTCGATCAGACGGATCTGCTGCAGCGCTCTCCGGGAGGCGCAGGGTTACCAAGCGGCACACTCGGGCCACAGCCCGTCGCCGGTTTCGTGCCGCGCATGACCGACCCCTGCATGGACGGCGCGGGCGCCGGCGGATTTAAGGCTGGGCGACAATGTCGCCTGCGGGAAGATGGTCGTGCTCAGCGCTGACAGTTCGGTTGGTGTTCGAGATGCCCAGCTTGGAAAGAATTGCTTGTCCGCCGGTGGTGCCCGGGGAGAGGTGCGCGCCTCGCTCTTGCCCGTCCTTGTAAACAATCAAGTTCGGCTGCGGCTCGTTAGATCGTGGCAGCTGCCAGGCCTTTGCCTGCCTGGTCACGATGACGATTTTGTCGGAGTCGTGAGCAGCCTGGCGCACGAACTCGCGCGCCTGGTAGCAAGAAGGTATTGCTGTCAACGCGCGGTGCATCTCAAACGTGGCGGAGTGGTATGGGAACAGTTCGACGGCGGCGATCCGGCAAGCCAACTTCGCTGTTGCGTCATCGAAGCTGCATTCACAGAACTCCGATATAGCTGAGATGATGCCCTTCAGCTTCTTCGCCCACCATCTATGTCCGCCTGTCCAGCACCATTGAGGATCCAGGAAGAGGAACGGATATCTCTCATCGCCCTGAAAATCCTGACGCAGAGAGCGTGAGACAGCCGCTCGGAATTCAGGCATGCGCAGCTCAGCGTGAAAGTCGCCGGCCTCAAGGCCAGGGTTGAGAAGGCAAATGATTATGTCTGCGCGCTTCAGGTCTCCCAGATAAGGGATGGGAAGAAGACCAAATTGAACGCGAGACCCTCGTGCCTCCTCGATCCAGTCCTTTGGGTCCACTGGCGCGTTCAGCCTTACACTATCTGCTACCTTGGGCGCTAACATCCAATCGCGGTCACGAGGATGGACAAAGGGTTCTGCTTCGCACGGCATTTCGTTCCAGAATTGTGTGAGCTGATCGCCGGCGGTCTGGTGGCTTTCTTTCATCAGCTTTCTCCTCGGCGTCGCCCAGGTGACAAATGTCGGGAGACGATGCAGGATGAAGTCGCACGCGACAGATCCTGGCCAGCGCTAGATGTGGTGCGAAAAATGTCCGCTGATTGGAGACCATACGAGGCGACGATCTGCAAGCTCATATGTCGCTGGCCGCGGCGCAGTATGCTCGCTGCCCACGCTGGTCGTGCCAAAGGCAGCGAAAATGGTAAACGCTGCTGAAAGAATGTTAGCATTGCGAGAGCGCTAAAGCTTGGCGACGAGATCGTCAGCAGACAAATGCGTGTAGCGCTTGAGCATTCGCAACTCTTTGTGACCTGAAATTGTCGAGACTTCCATGACGTTCAGGCCCTTCTCGAATAGCCGGCTTATGCCTTCGTGGCGCAAGTCGTGGAAATGTAGACTGTCTACGCGAGCGCGTGCGAGTATCCGTCTCCAGGCCTGATTAAACGTTCCGGTCTTCATTGGAAAAACTTGGTCTGTTTGATCATCGCATCGTGCGCGCCATGTGCAGAGTTCGTCATGAGCGCGTTGAGACAGAGGAACTTCACGCGATGTTCCATTTTTCGTAAGAGCCAGCGAGATGACGCGGCGATTGTGCGAAACATCACTCCATTTCATGCCGAGAAGCTCTCCACGACGCATCCCTGTCTCGATCGCAACGATGACCAGGTGCTTGAGAAAGGGGATCTTGCCTTCACCACATGCATCGAGAAGACGCTGTTCTTCTTCCGTAGACAGTCTACGACTGCGCTCATTCCTGACAACCGGACGACGGATCAACTTCACGACGTTCTTATTGAGGGGCAGTCCCCAATCGCGGATCGCCACCTCAATGATATGACTCAGAATTGCCAGATCGCGCACGACCGTAGACGCGGCTACGGATTTCAGACGTTCATCGCGAAATGAAGCGATATCCTGTTGGCTCAGACCGATCATTGTCCTGAACGCAAGCTCATGCCGCCGGAGAACCGTGATGCGCTGGCTCTCCTGAGTAGAGCTCCGCTTCAGCGGTGTGACTTCTTTCTGATAGCGCTCCATGAGGGCGCCGAAAGTCGTCGACTCGAGAATCTTGGTGTCTGGTGCCGCTCCGAACTTGTCGACCTGTGCTTCGAGCTCGCGCGCCCAGCGTTCCGCTTCCTGCCGCGTATCGAAGCTCTTGCACCGGGGCTTCGTGCCGCGCCTGCGCACTTGTGCTTGCCACCGCCCTCGTAGTTTTCGGATTGATGCCATCTGACCCGCCCTGTTCAGATGAAGCGTAGGATGCCGGGAAGGGGAAGCCAAGGAGGCGGCAGCGAATTCGAAGTCCTAGGAAAAAGTGACTGCCTCGAAAGGGATGCGTCCGGCACCGGCATGCATCCACGAAAATGACTACCCGTCTGAGCGGGAGACGACAACCAGTGCTTCGGTTTGGTTGACATCGTGTCAACCAAAATCGTTTAGTGATCATGCGCGGGATGGGCATTAGTTTACACCAGGTTTACATCAAGTTGACATTCCAGGGCGGCCTAGAAAAATTCCGGGCACGTCAACTTTCGCACCCGTTGTTGATTGCCGCCACCAACGCCTCAGTAAGCGCCGGCCTAATCCGTTTGGCGTTCTCAACGATTTGATCATGAATGAGCTGTCGCGGGCGCGTGGACGTGGTTCTTAGCGAGTGTTGCCGTGAGACAAGAGGCATGGAAATCGCGGACTGATATATAGATCACCCTATGGTCGGATGATCCTCATCCGCCGCGATTCGTTGACAGCACATTCAAAGCAGAGCAAGCACAGCTCACTCTAGAAGAGAGGAAACCGCCAGCTTGCCGTGATTGTTAGGCCAGTCGAGAGCTGACCCCGCCTTATGGGCCTGGTTGAAATAGACGGGCCGCACTTGGTTCCTTTCGAACTCTGCGATTTCCGCCTACCCATGTAAACCGGGGACCTCGCCGTCATGTAAGCAGCCTCGTCCCTGGCTTGATCACAACCTGGTCACGACGGGTAGACGTGGCTACGAACGAGAGGTTAGTGAGTGGGATGTGAGCCGGCAATCGATAGTCCTGGCGTTCGCGTTCACGCCATGAGGACGAGGTCCCGATCCAACCCTTCCGTTGCCTCCGGCGGCACGCCGGAGACTTGAGACCATAGCATTGGGCTGCGTTTCGCAATTGTCCCTAAGAATTTTCTCTATGTTAGATATGTTTCTTTTTTAAGTGAATTACAATAACTGACGGAAAATTCTTAGGGACAGGTTCCGGCGGGAAATTCTACTCTCCGGAATGAAATAATATACCCCGGCGAGGGGTGAGCGTGAGGCCTAACACATGAAGAAAGCAGCCCCCGGTTATGATGCGCCGTTTCCGAAAACGATTGAAATCGTGCCCGGTCAATCTGACGAGGCGCTTGAGGTTTTCCTCAAAGCACGCCAGTGGCTGACCCGGGATGAAGCCGGATCGCCGAAGGTGATCACCCTGCATAGCCCCACTGCTGCTCGGTTGGTCTATGCCGGCATTCTGACGCGGACGGCTCCGAGGCAGGAAGACTACGACAACGCCGTCGAGTTCAGGCATCAACACGACGACTGGCGTGCTGCATGCACCGACCGGCAACGTGAGCTGTTGGAAGCGGCGGCGGAACGCGCAAGAGAGAAGCGTAACAGCGAGGAACGGAAAGCCTACGCCGAGAGAGTCGGTCGGCCTGTCCGGCCCTATCAGCGCGACCGGACGGACGAACATAAGAAGGAGTCAGCGAGAGAAAGCCAGAAGCGCTTTCTCCACAAAATGAGTTCGGAGGACCGCAAGAAATATGAGCGGGACCGCAAAGCAGCTTATCGTGAAGCTAAGCGACGAAGTGGGGATGGGCTGGCAGTAGAGACTCACGGAGCGCCTACGGCGTCTTTGGACGCCCGAGCCAGCCTCGAGGTTGCTGAAGATGCTCAGCACCCCTCTACGACCGTTTCTCTCGAGCGTCTGTTAGAGGACTTGATCAAAGACCCCGAACGCGAACTCACACCGTTTGAACTTGGCCTTCTCACCTTTTTAGATGAGCCCGATTAGCCGGCTCCAAGTCATTGCGGGGCGGGGCTAGTTATTGCGCACGGAAAAGTTGCAAAATCGGCGAGATAACAAATCTCAGGCTTTGTCCAGCCTCGCTCGCGCCTCCGCGAGTGCCTTTGACAATTCTTCAGGGCTCATCGTGGGCTCCTTTGGCAAGATCTCAGCCGGTGCTGACGACGTTGTCCTGCCGTATCCGACGGCAGGCGCCAAGTGGGTTGCCGCTGTGGCTACTAGCCCCGCCACGATTAGGCCCAGCCCTGAGACGATACCGGCGTGTGCGATGACGAGCTTATGGAAATTGACGACGGATCGATATTCGTCAGCACCGGCGCCGAACAGAAGGAACAGCCAGGACGCGCCGAAGATGGCGGCGCCGGTGATGCTGAGTGGGTGTTTCATTTCGTTGGTCTCCTTACTGAAGGGTCTATCCCCCATGACAAGAAGACGTCTAGGACAAGGATAAGTAGTCATCAACGAATTTCAGGGCACGCTATGGGTGTTTCGCCAACCATTCCTCGAGAGCGGTGATGAGGGCGTCTTTCAGCTGAGAATCACGAGACAGAGAGAGACCAAGCGATGGGTTCAGCCTGCTAAAGCCGAGTTCCTCCATAACGTCACCCATAGACAGTCTACGCCCGTGCATGATTGATTTGATCTGTAGTTTGGCTGCAGACGTGAGGCGGCGGTCAATCGCGACCGGCGTTGCTCCGGAAGGAGATGCCGCTGCAAATGAGGCACCAATCTCGCGAAGGAATTCAGCCTGTTCCGCCGCGCTCGCACGAGCCCAGGCGCTCCTCAGCGCCCGGAGCGCGGCAGGAGCGGACTTCCGAATGCCAGCGGCGACGCATGCGGCTCGGACAGTTCTATATCGCCGGGCGAGGTAGTCGTCATAGATAGCAGGGAATTCGTCCTCTAACCGTTTGAGATAATAATCATTGTCTCGCTTCTGCGGTTTGGCCATGGATACTCTCTAAATCTATTCAAATTCGCTCATAGCGACTCGCTGGCGCGCTTTCCAGCTCAGCACGAAGCTGCGCGCACCCAGATGCTGGTGCTCGCCAGCGAGCTTTGATGAGTCAAATCGACCGATCCGTTAGGCGCTATTCAGTGAAACAATGTTCACCTCCAGCGCCCGCTTCGCCCAGTCGCCCCAGGTCTCGATCGGCGGCAGCCAGATCCAGCCGCCGATCTCATCTCCGACTGTCGTCGCCTTTCCCGAGGCGGCGCACGCGGCAGTGAGAAGGCAAATGAGCGCGGCGCGGCGCTCGTGGTCTCGCTCAGCGTCAATCCGGTCGAGCAGTCTTTGATTTCTCCATCCGATCGCCTCAAGAATTCTGGACATCCTCTTGCTCGCGACAACTTGATCATACAGCTGGTCGAATTTCTTGCCGCGCGCTACGCGCATCAATCCGAAGTCATCGGCATCCAGCATTACGCCCAAGAAGGCGTTGGGAAACGCCTCGACGATTGCAACGTCCGCGACGATGGCGTTCGCAAAACTGGGAAGCATACCGAGATGCTTGAACTGTCGGGCCGTCTCAGCTGCAGCCTGTCTCAGTTGAAAGCCGCTCCCGGAGTGACTGGCGCCTGGCTTGCAGCGCTTCTGGAACAGGCCTCTGGAGAGAAGCTGCTCGCAGCGACGAACGACTTTCGCCGGTGCGCTGGGACCGATGAGCGGGCCATCGATCGCGATCACATTGAATAGGGCGCCAGATGGCGCCGCGAGCTTTCGGCGCTCCCAATCTGTAAAGGTGCGCGCAGCGTCGATCTCACCGGCGACACTCC
Organism: Rhizobium sp. G21; assembly: GCF_014158035.1. Taxonomy (GTDB): domain Bacteria; phylum Pseudomonadota; class Alphaproteobacteria; order Rhizobiales; family Rhizobiaceae; genus Rhizobium_E. The sequence continues at coordinate 3,408,312 of NZ_JACFXW010000001.1, forward strand.
AGGCAATGCCCGTCGTGGGGCGCGTCGCTGAGAAGCCGACGTCGATGCCGAGAAGATTGATCTCATCGAAATTCAAACGTCACCCTGCCGCGCTCGCATTCAGTCCCTTGATGACCTCGACCAATTTTTTGGCGCGCTCCAGCCCGATGACCTGCTGTGGGCCTTCCGGGGCCATATCGATGAAGGGACTTTCATAGAGGAGTCCCGGATCCATCGTGCCCTTTTCCGTCAGGTGCTCGATGACCATGTCGACGAATTCGATCTGCTGGGCGGTCGCTGCGCCGTCCGCCAGGAATTCGCTGAAGGCCTCGGCGACGGCGTGACGGTCGAGCCCGACAAGCGAGCGGATGAAAGCGCCGAAGCCGTGGGCCAGCTCTATCGCCTTGTCGAGATGGGTCTGCTCGCCGACGCCGGCCTTCAGCAGCATCTGCTGCAGTTCTTCGATATCGGTCACTGTCAGCGGCTTGCCGTGGCGCAGCTTGGCGATGGCGATGTGGTCCTCGTGCTCTCGCAGAAAATGCCGAGCCTTCTTCTTGAAACGCGCGAAATCGACCTCGCCGACCTGCGGTAGATCCAGTTCGGTCGCTGCGCCGAGTTCGTCTTCGAAATTGGTGTAGACGATGGCTTTCCGGCCCTTTTCGATGTGATGCACGAGCCCGCGCAGCCGAAGACGCACCAATTCCAGCAGGGGCACGGTCACGCCTTCCCACCAGACATCCGAGAGCACGTCGAGGATCAGCGTATGCTGGGCGGCGATGGTCGGGATGGCGGTCTGCTCATCGAGAGCGGAGGCGATGTCGATCAACTGCCGTTTCAGCTTGTCGAAGCGTCGTGAACCCTTGAGCAGGGCGATCTCCAGGTTGAACATCAGGAGATCGAACCGCTTGGCCTCTTCCGGCTCCGTCTTCATGGCGTTGGGAAGCGGCGCGACATGGTCGATAAGTTCGTCGCGCATCTCGTCCGTCAGATCATCCCACGCCTGTGGCGACTGATATTTCTCGACCAGCTTGCGCTTGCCGCGCACGACGAAATTGTCGAGATTCATGGTCGAGACATAGGTCTTGAGAAAGTCGAGCGCGCTGTCGCGGATCTTCTCTTCCGCTGGCGCTGCCTCCGGCCCGGCGTCATAGCTGGCGTCAGGCTCGCGCAGGCCGCCGAGCGTGGCAGTTTCCGTCTTCTCGTCCAGGGCGCGGATGAGATCGAAGCGGGCGGCGAACAGGCGCTCGCTGAGCGACCGGGCGTTCGCGCCGTCATCCGGCTTCGGGTTCTGACGGAAATATTCCAGATTCTGGCAATAATCGAAGACGCGGAAGAATTCCTTGTCCTCGCCGGGGCCGAAGAGATCAGGGCAAAGCCGCGTGCCGCGCCCGATGATCTGCCAGAATTTTGTCTTGGAGCGGATGAGCTTGAACAGAACGAGGTTCACCACCTCCGGCACGTCGATGCCGGTGTCGAGCATATCGACGGAGATGGCGATATGCGGCGCGCCGTCCTTTTTCGAGAAGTCATCGATCAGCGTTTGCGCATACTCGGTCTTGAAGGTGATGACGCGGGCGAAATGTCCGGCCAGATGCGGATAGGACAGATTGAAGCGCTTTTCGATGAAGTCGGCATGATCCTGGTTCTTGGCGAATATGATCGTCTTGCCGAGCCGGTCACCGCCTGCGGCCTTCACGCCGTCGGTCATCACATGCGCCAGAACCTTGTCGACCGTATCCTCGTTGAATAGCCATTTGTTGACGGCCTGGGCATCGACGCTGTCGGGCGGATCGCCATCCTCCTCGTCCCATTCCAGCATGTCCCACTGTTCTTTTTCCGCCTCCGACAACTCGTCATAGCGAATGCCGTCGCGGACGAATTTGAGCGGCACGGAGACAGCCAGGGGCGGCACGAGCCATTCATCGGCAATGGCCTGATCCAGCGAATAGGCGTCGGTCGGCACGCCCTCTTCGAGATCGAACAGGCCATAGGTGTTGCGGTCGATCTCTTCGCGCGGCGTGGCGGTCAATCCCACCAGCAGGCTGTCGAAATAGTCGAAGATCGCGCCATAGCGCTGATAGACGGAGCGATGCGCCTCATCGATGATCACCAGATCGAAATGGCCCGGCCCGAAGCGCGCCGCCCCGCCTTTGCGCTCGTCGATCAGGTTCATCATGGTCGGATAGGTGGAAAGGAAAACGCGGCCTTCGCCTGTTTTCTCCGTCACCAGATTGACCGGCGACGAATCCGGCAGATGAGCCTTGAAGGCCTTGACCGCCTGGTTCACCAGCGCCACGCGGTCGGCCAGGAACAGAACCCGTTTCACCCAGCCTGCCCGCATCAGCATGTCGACAAGCGCGATCACCGTGCGCGTCTTGCCGGAGCCGGTCGCCATGACCAGCAGCGCCTTGCGCTGCCGGTGCGTGTCGAAACTCTCCTTCACCCGCGCAATCGCCCGCTCCTGATAAGGGCGATCGGCGATCTTGCGATTGACGGCGATGGACGTCATCGGCTTGCGGCTGGCGCGCCGCTGGATCAGCAGTTGCAGCTCGTCCTTTTGTGAAAACCCGAAACCTGGCGCGGCGGATAGCTCAGATCATCCCACAGCCAATGCTCATAGCCGTTGGAATAGAAGATCACCGGGCGCTGGCCGAATTGCCGCTCCAGGCAATCGGCATAGAGCTTGGCCTGCTGCTGGCCTTCACGCGCGTCGCGCCGGGTGCGCTTGGCCTCCACCAGCGCCAGGGGCTTGCCGTCATCGCCCCAGAGCACATAATCGACAAAGCCCTGTCCCTGATTGTTGGGCATGCCGGAGACGGGGAATTCGCGATCCCGCGCATCGTTCAGCGCCCAGCCCGCTTCCTTCAGCAAGAGGTCGATGAAGGCGTCGCGGGTCTCGGCCTCGGAATAATTGTGATGATCCGGCCGCTGTTCATTGTCGCGGCGAATGCGGTCGCGCTCGGCCCGCGCCGCCTGTAACTCGGCGTCAAGATCGCCCTTGTCGCGCAGCAGGTTGGCGAAGGCCTTGTCCCTGGCCTCCATCTCGGCTTTCAACCTCGTCAGCTCGGCAAAGGCGCGCTTGACGAGGTCGTCCTTACGCTGAAGCTGCGCGGTGTCAAAGGCCAGCCCATCCGGCGGCGGCGCCTTGGCATAGGTGCGGGCCAGCCAGAAGCAGAGATGAAACAGCTCGCGCACGGCGTCGCCGGCGTCTTTCGTCGAGGTCTCGCGCGTCTCGTGGACGGCGAGATTGCCGATGCGGATGATCAGCTTGGCCTTGGTGAAGATCGCCTGGCCGGCGCGGCGCATAAAGCTCGGCTCATGGATCAGCGCCGAAATCTTGTCGTCATAGGGAAAGGAAAGGCCGCTGTCGTTCCTGTAGGCCCATTGCACCGCCAGCTCCACCGAGCGCCGGGCGTAGAAGGCCGCCGTGCGTGGATCGCCGGCGACATAGCTTTCTGCCTTCTTCGCGCTTTCGAAGATTTCGGGAAATTCTGCGGCGAGGAAGGCGAAGTTGGACATCCACTATTCTTCAACTGGACAGATCGGCCCAAATAGTTGCCACATTACGCTCAGGTTGCAATCAGTTTCTGCGCTACCGCTTGCGCCACTTACGCCATTTTGGTAATTTAACACTCTGAGCTTCTGGAAACGGTCACTGCGCATCGACGCACACCCCGGGAAGACGAGAAGATATGGGGCGGATCGGGACACCGGTCCGCTTTTTTTTCGTTTCAGGTGCTCCCTCAAGAATCTCGGGAAATTTGGCGGCGAGGAAAGCGAATTTGGACATAGGCGGCCTCAGAGCTGTCCGGCGAAAGCGCGATGTTGGAGGGAGTAAAAAAGCACTTTGCTACCATTCAGCAAGCGTGCGGTAAGCTGTTTGTTCATTTCTATTGCCCTTATTGCGACAGAAAAAGCTTGCTGCATTTTAAGAGGTGCTACCGGTAGTTTGAGCTCCCTTAGCCGGCCCATACTTATGCGACCCCTCGTCTGACCAAGCACGAGAGCGTCGGCAATGCCTCTTGCTGAAGCTACATTGAGTAATGTGGCACAATATTCTGGGGTCGCAATTGATGGGTTGACCCTTAACTGAACACAGTCAGCTTTATTTATCGCCAAACCAAGCCAGTCAGGTTGAATACATGCCCGCAGGTTTGGATCACCAAGCGTGGCAATCAAAACGTCACCCGGTCGACATTCATGCCTTTCTAGATGCTGGAAATGTTGCGTGCTGATGTAGGCTGCGTCATCATTGATAAAGCAGCCTACGCCAATGTTCTGCAGACGTATGACTCGCACGCCATCATCCGTGTAGTGTTCAGATTTCAGGTTAGATCCGAACGGTCCATCTGAATATTTCTCAGAAAGTTCTTCGACGTTCAAAATCAAATATCCGTGCGGATTGCTAACCGGATCCCCAAACATCTCCAGAAAGATCGACTGAGTGAGGCTGTCGAGCAGCGCGATGGCCTGGCGGCGCTTGGCGCGCAGCGTATCGGCCTTGTCCAGGATCGCCGCAATCCGCTTCTGCTCATCGAGGGGTGGAAGGGGGATTTCGAAATCGCGCAATGAAGTGAGTGTAACTGTTTTTGGGCCACCCCACGCGCAACCTTATCAGCCTGTCTCATGACAGCTGGTGTCTCCAGCATTTGGGCCAAGTAAGTTGAGTCGATCATGTCATGGCGAGGCTTCAGGTGCGCGACGTGTCTCTGAAAGATGAAGGTCTTGCCGCCTGGCACAACCGCAGAATTGCCGTAGGAACCGACAGCCGTATAGAGCACATCTCCGGCTTCAATCGGGCAGTTTTTGGTCAGTTTTTCATACTCTACAACCGAAACAAATTTGCTTGTTTCAAATGAGATGCGTCCATTACGAATGTTCGATACAAAAAGAAATGGTATGCCACTATCTGCCCAGTTGGGTGCTTGATGAGTCCCATCGGAAATTCTTGCACATACCTCCGCCAACCGGACCATCCTCACACTCACAGCATCGCCTCCAGCTCTTTCAGCCCGGCGGCAATCTCATCCTCCAGCGCCAGCAGTTCGGCAATGATCTCCTTTGGCGGGCGGTGATCCGTGGCTTCGTGCACCACTTCCTTGTAGCGGTTGAGCGACAGGTCGTAATCGGCCGCCGCGATCTCTTCGCGGCTGACGGTGAAGCTCTGGCCGCTGCGCGGATTGTCGCGCTCCTGGCCGTCACGCTCCTTCCAGCGGGCCACGACATCTGGCAGATTGTTCCTGCCATGCTCTTCCACCGTGAGCGCCGCCTTGGGCGTAGGCCCGAATTTGTCCTCGCTCACCAGCATCTGGCGCTTGTCATCCAGACTCATGCCATCGGCCTGCACATCATAGAACCAGACGTGATCGGTGCCGCCGGAATTGGTCTTGGTGAAGAAGACGATGGCCGTGGAGACGCCGGCATAGGGCTTGAACACGCCGGACGGCAGTTTGACGATCGCGTCGAGCTTGTGGCTGTCCACCAGTATCTTGCGGATGGCCTTATGCGCCGTCGAGGAGCCGAACAAAACCCCATCCGGCACGATGACGGCGGCGCGGCCGCCCGGCTTCAACAGCTTCAAGAACAAGGCCATGAACAGAAGCTCTGTCTTCTTCGTCTTGACGATGGCGCGCAGATCGGTCGAGGCCGTTTCCTCATCCAGCGAGCCGGCAAAGGGCGGATTGGCGAGGATCAGCGAATATTTGTCGGCGTCATCCCTGTGCGAGGAGGCGAGCGAATCCCGATAGCGGATATCGGCGGCCTCGACGCCATGCAGCTGCATGTTCATCGAGCCAATGCGCAGCATGGTCTGGTCGAAATCATAGCCGTGGAACATACCGCTGTGGAAATGCTCGCGGCTCTCCTTGTCCTGAAACAGTTTCGGATGGTTGTCCCGCAGATATTCGCCGGCCGCGACCAGGAAGCCGCAGGTGACGCTGGCCGGATCGCAGATCACATCCTTCGGCGTCGGCGCCGTCAGTTCCACCATCAGCTTGATGATGTGGCGCGGGGTGCGGAACTGGCCGTTCTGCCCGGCGCTGGCGATCTTGCCCAGCATATATTCATAGAGATCGCCCTTGGTGTCGCGATCCTCGAGCGGGATGTCGGCCAGCATATCCACCACCTTGGCCAGCAGGCCGGGCGTGGGAATGGTAAAGCGCGCACCCTTCATATGCTCGGCGTGTGCCGTGCCCTTCTCGCCCATCTCGCGCAGGAAGGGGAAGACATTGTCCGAGACGATGAAGAACATGCGGGCCGGATCATCATTGCGGAAGCGCGACCAGCGCAGCATGGCATAGGTGATCTCTTCCTTCACCGCGCCGGTGTCTTCATCGCGCAGGGTGCGATAGACGCCTTCCGGGAAAATCACCCGCTCCATCGGGCGGCCGAGCATCGTGGCCTTGTTCTCTTCCCGCGTCTGAATGTCATCCAGGCCGCGCATGAAGAGCAGGTAAGTGATCTGCTCGATCACCTCCAGCGGATTGGCGATGCCGCCCGCCCAGAAGGCGTTCCAGACCTGATCGACCTTCGAGCGGATTTCACCTGTAAGCATGCTGCTTCATTCCAATATTCATTCGAGTCGGTTTGACACTAAGCCATAGCGGCGTGTTACAGAAGTTGCATCATAAAGTTGAGTGGTGATGCTGTAGAAGGGGAGGAACGTCGTGGAACCGGTCGGTCGCGTCGTCAAGATCTTTATCACCGGGCAGGATCCGCGCAGTCTGCGACGGTGTGGAGCTCGACAACTGGACCGGCGTCGCCATCACCGGCCAGCCGGAGTTTTTTAAAAAGGCGCTGGAAGCGGAAGTTCTCAGCCGCTCATGTGTCTATCTGCTGATCCGCTCCAGCGCCGACGATGACCTGCCGGAAATCTATGTCGGCGAGAGCGATGACTTTTCACAACGCTATACGAGCGGAAAATTCCCGATCGACTTCGACACGTTCCTGATCTTCACCAGCAAGGACGACAATCTCACACGCGCACATGTGAAGTGGCTGGAACGCGAATTGTGGATGATCCTCAAAGGCAACAGCGGCAAGGCGCTGGTCGCCAACAGCAACAAGCCGACAGGATCAAATCTCCCGCGCGCCGATATTGCGACGATGCGGACCTATCTGGGAAATCTGATCTATGTCCTCGAGGCGCTGGGATATGATCTGTTCTCCGTGGAGGAGCGGACATCGGCGTCGCCGCAAGTGTCTCGCCTGGTTGATGAGCCCGTTACTGAAGCGGCCAGCCCCACGCTGAAGCTCTATTCGCCTTTGCCCAAGCGTCCTCAAGACAAGGCCTTTCTCACATTTGCCAACGGCTCATACACTCTGCTGCGAGGGTCGAAGATCAGTGCGAAGACGACCGAAACCTTGCCGGGAAACGTGAAGAGATTGCGAGAGCAGTCGATCGAAAATGGCGACTTGGTCAATCGCGGCGACTATATGGAACTGATGCGCGACATTCCGTTCTCAAAGCCCTCTCCGGCGTCCGCCCTGGTCAAGGGCCGCAGCTCTACAGGCTACATGGACTGGCTGAGAGAAGGGGACGGCCTTCAGCTCGGCGCCGTTCTGGGTCTAGCCACGCCAGCCCCGCCCAGCGAGGATTAGGCGCAGCCGCGCCACACTGAGCCTCTACGGGTGCCGCCAGGCGCTCGGGGAGCGGCCTGAAGAAACCGCCGAAAACCCCGTTTTTCCATCTTGCCATCCTCAAAAATCGTCGCTATATCCGCGCCACGCTTCGCCCCTGAGCCCTCGACCAGCTCTCCACCCGGGCGAAAGCGGACTGCGGAGAGGTGGTAGAGTGGTCGATTGCACCGCACTCGAAATGCGGAGTACCTTTACGGGTACCGTGGGTTCGAATCCCACCCTCTCCGCCAGACGCCGCCGATTGCTTTGTATGGTACGATACTTCCACCGATCACCGATCGGCATGCAAAACCGCCGATTTTACTCTACAGCCCGATAAATCTTGAAGGCCAGCGAACGGCAAAATTCAAACTCTGTAGGGAATCGACCAGTGCTGCCTCGTTTACGATGATGGGAATAAGAGGTGCCGAAATATTACAAGTTGATAACCGAGAGTACGAACCTCGCTCGACGATCGGGAGCGGGCGCCGTCATTCCCGCAGGTTTCAGGGAGCTGAGTGCTTCTATAGTCTCGACATGCACATTCCTGCAGAGTATTATCCAGGAGATAATCTACGTCACGCACGGAGCTGAACTCCTTGCGGCGAAGCGCGCGTTGAAGGAATTTCCGAATCCCAAGGCGAGAATAGATTTTCTGTGTTCATTTCCATACAGCGAAGCTGATCCGGTCGTTTTATCCGTATTTGACTGTGCGAGACTTCTGTTCCGGGACCTATACGAACTCAGGAACATCCTGTCGCACGAGGTGTGGGCGTCTAGCGACGTTTATGAAGATGCCGTCATTTTCTCCGACTTGGATGCCGAAGCCAGGTTGTTGATGGTCTCTGGTCGGATCTGGCACGCGGAAAATGCGACACCCCAAGAGGTTTTCGACGCCTCGGTTCGGTATATTCGGAGCGTGAAAATCGTAGTCAGTGCTGACCTCCACGCTGCGATGGGTGATGCCAATTTGTGTTCATGGATACTCATGCATATATGCAATGTTCTCAAAGAGCAGGACGCTGCCAGAAAAGGCGAAGCGCGACGAATTTTCCTTCATTATAAGGGAACATCGCACCTCTTTGCAGACACCCCAATGGCTGCTGGAACCCTAAGTTTCAACGCTTCAAGGAGCAAAAGCATTGAGGGCTGAACCGGGACGACAAGCGTCTTCTTCTCTCTCGGTTGTTCGTCAAGGAGCCTAGCGCTAGCAAGCAGCTTTCCGCCAATGTGCGCCAGGTGTTTGCGACTCTATTCAGGCCAGTCTGGCCGAGATATCAGGCCCGAAACCCGCTTTCCCGAGCGACGAACGCGACCAGACGCCAGCGGTGCTGCATCAGCTGATGGCCGCGGAAGGGTTTGTCGACGCCGAGACGATCGCCTCGGCCTTCAAGCAGGGCCGCAAAAGCCTGGCCCCGGTGCAGGCGGTGCTGGCCGCGCTCTACCGCATGGGTCTGGTCTCGACCTCCGACGGCAAGAGCTTCGCCTTCCGCCGGGCGGCGTGAGGGGAGGGATGCGAAAACGCCCCGCCATCGCTGACGGGGCGTCCTTTTTTGGGCGGGGGCGGCTCAGAGCGCGAACTGATCCGCCGTGAGCGACACTGCGCCGGACAGATGCAGGGCGAAATCGCGCTTGCCGTCGCCGTCGGCGTCGCCGACGATATAGGTGTCGCCGTCGATCGTGGCGGTGCGCAATTCTCCGGCATGGCCGGTGAAAGCCTCCGAGCCGATGAATTTGAACGCCTGGTCGCCCTTGTGGACGCTGTTGGCGTCGATGGCGCTGAGATCGAGGATGTCGCCGGCGCGGCCGGAGAAGTCGTAGATCACATCGGCCGCGTTCAGCCTGCTGGAGCTGTCGCCGCTCGCGAAGACGAAGACATCGGCGCCCTGGCCGCCGGACAGCTGGTCATAACCCGCGCCGCCGTCGAGCCTGTCGGCGCCGGCGCCGCCGATCAGGAAGTCGCGGCCGGCGCCGCCCGATAGTGTGTCGGCGCCGGCCTGGCCCTCGAGGATGTCGTTGCCGCCGTTGCCGGCGACGATGTCGTCGCCAGAGCCTGACAGCAGATGGTTGGCCCGGTCGCTGCCGGTCAACGTGTTGGCGGCGGCGTTGCCGTAGCCGGTCACGGCCGAACCGGCGAGGGTGAGGTTGGCCGCGCCCTTGACGAGATGGAAGTCGTCGGCCGAGGTCGAAATGGTTTCCACCGTCGCGCCATGCTCGAGCGCCACAGAGCCGCCGGAGACCGTGATGCTCACGCCCGCATCGCCATCGATCACATTCACCGCGTCGAGCGTCAACACGCCGGAGGAGACGGTGAGCGCGCTCGTCGCGGAATGGCTGGCGAGGGTGACGCCCTCGGCGATGGCGCCGCTGATGGCGACGTCGCGGGTGACGGCGATCGAGTCGGTCTCCACCGTCACCGTCTCGCCGGCGAGGGCGGCGGCGAAGCGGATGGAATCGCCCTCCGGAAGCTTGGCGAAGGCTTCGCGCAGCGTCAGCGCATAGTCTTCGGCATCGGTGGCGTCCGAGGCGGTGTTGACCGACCAGGCGTGGTGCAGGTCGGCATTGCCGGCGCCGCTGTCGTCGAGCACATAGGTGAACAGGCGCGTATAGGCGTCGCCTTCATTGTCGCCGCTGGGATCGATGATCAGCTCGACGGTGATCTCCACCTCGCCCTTGTCATTCTTGCGGACTTCGAGACCTTCGGTTTCGGTGCGTCCGCCCGACGGCGTCGGCAGCTGGAACAGTTCCTCGACATGGCCGGTGGAGAGATCGAGGCTGTAGACCGAGCGGGTGGAATCATGGGCGGCCATATACATCACGCCGTCCAGCACCTTGGCGCCCTGGATGTTCTTCAGGCTCTTGTCCATCTGCAGCGTGCCGGTGAAGCTCCAGTCGTCGAGATCATAGACATTGATCGTGTCGCCCGACTGCCATTCCTTGCCGTAGCCGATACCGGCCTCGCCATCGACAGCCACCCAGCTTGCGACGTCGTCATGTTCATTGGTGGGATCGCCCTTGAGCTCGTACAGTTCGCCTGTGTAGCTGAGGTCGGAGGCGTTGAGCACCGCGACATGGCCGTTCTGGTAATCGCCTTCCTCGCTGTCGAGCGAGATATAGACGCGGCCGGCGTAATAATCGATGTCGCCGATATGGTCGAAGCCCATCGCGGCCAGTTCCGCCGGGATGCCGGTCTTGATGTCGAAGTTGGAGAGATCGATCGAGCCGGTGGTCTGCAGGAAATTGAAATCGGCGTCGAGCCGCGCCATGCCGTATTGCCAGGATGAAATCCATTCATTGGCGTCGGCGTTCCAGACCAGGCCTTGCGTGAAGCGAAGGCCCGACAGGTTCGAATCGAGATAGTCGTAATCGGTTTTGCTGGCCAGGCGCCAGGTTTGGGTCTCAGACATGGATCGCTCCGTCAAATCGAAAAACAAGTGAATGGTCCCGCCCGTCATGGGCGGGGAAACCGGCAGCCGATGCGGGATCAGCCGATGTTCGCGGCTGGCCGACCTTTGGGAAAATTCGGTCGCGGCCTCGACATGCGCAGTTGGTAATGGCTGGAAATGACAAAGGAGTGACATTATTCGTATTATTCATACGAATAGACAATGACGGGCCGGATGCCTGTCTTCGCCCGACCGAAGCAAAACCGTCATCTTGCTTCGCTAAAGCGGGCGACCATTGTCATGCTCAGGAAAACGATGATGCTTCCGATCTCGACGCTCGCTCACTATCCCAGTCTCGCCGGACGCTCCGTCTTCATCACCGGTGGCGGCGGCGGCATCGGCGAAAGCCTGGTGCGGCGGTTTTGCCGGCAGGGCGCGCGCGTCGCCTTTGTCGATATCGCCGAAGAGGCGTCGCGGGCGCTTGTCGCCGAACTGGCCGGCGAGGGCTGGCCGCGCCGCTGTTCATCCCCTGCGATCTCCGCGATATCGAGGCTTTGCGAGGCGCGATCGCCGAGGCCGCGCGGCTCTGCGGGCCGATCGGCGTCTTGTGCAACAATGCCGGCAATGACGACCGGCATCAGACCGCAGAGGTCAGCGTCGCCTATTGGGACGACCGGATGGCGGTGAATTTTCGCCACCAGTTCTTCGCCGCCCAGGCCGTGGCGCCGATGATGGCGGCGGCCGGCGGCGGTTCGATCATCAATCTCGGCTCGATCACCTGGATGGTCGGCGATCCCGATTGTCCGGCCTACGTCGCCGCAAAGGCCGGGATCTACGGGTTGACCCGGGCGCTCGCCCGCGAGTTTGGGCCGCAGCGCATCCGCGTCAACTGCCTCGTCCCAGGCTGGGTGATGACCGAACGGCAGAAGATGCTGTGGCTGACGCCGGAGGGCGAACGGCAGATCGAGACGAGGCAATGCCTGCCGGACCGGCTCGAGCCCGACGATATCGCCAGCATGGCGCTGTTTCTCGCCGCCGACGACAGCCGCATGTGCACCAGTCAGCGATTCATCGTTGACGGCGGCTGGGTCTGACAATCCATCGCTTGACGGTAGCGCCGCCTATTGTTCATATCGTATGAAGAATCGGATGAAGGCGGTGACATGCGCTATCAGAATACCCGTATGAACGGATCGGCGGTGGCCAGTCTGCACGCCAAGGTGCTGGAGCAGATCGGCCTCGCCATCGTGCGCGGCGAGCTTGCGCCCGGCGATCCCATGCCGAACGCCGATGACTGGGGCGCGGCCCATGGCGTCAGCCGCACGGTGATGCGCGAGGTGATGAAAGTGCTGGCGGGCAAGGGCATGGTGGAATCGCGGCCCAAGATCGGCACCCGCATCCGCGACCGCAGCGAATGGAATTTTCTCGATCCGGACGTTCTGGCCTGGCGTTATGGATCGACGTCGTCGCATGAGGATGCGCGCGCGCTGTTCGAGCTTCGCCGCGGCATCGAGCCGCTGGCCGCAGCGCTCGCCGCCAAACGTCGAAAACCCGACGACATCGCCCGGCTCTACACGCTCTATGAGCGGATGGAGCAGGCGGCCGACGACAATGACCGCTTCACCGAGGCCGATCTCGCCTTTCACCAGGCCATTCTGCGCATGACCGGCAATGAGCTGGTCGGCTCGCTCGCGGCGCTGACGGAGACGGCGATGGTGATCAGTTTTCGCCTCTCCGACGACAATCCGCTCGGGCAGAGGCCGTCGCTGCCGCTGCACAAACGCGTCTGCGACTGCATCGCCGCCCACGACGAAGACGGCGCGCGCGCGGCGATCACCGAATTGCTGGATCTCGCCGAAGAGGATGTGCGCCGCTCGCTGGCCGCGCGCGGCGGCGGCGCCTGAGACACGGCGCGGCGGCGCAAGCTTACGCCGCCTGGGCTGCACCCGCCACTTTCTCGCCGAAACTGGTGAAGAATTGCTGGGCGAGCTTCTTGGCGGTGGAATCGATCAGCCGCGCGCCGAGCTGGGCGATCTTGCCGCCGACATCGGCTTTCACCGTGTAGCTTAGAAGCGTGGTTCCGTCGGCTTGCGCAGTCAGCGTCACATCGGCGCCACCCTTGGCAAATCCCACCATGCCGCCCTTGCCTTCGCCGGAGATGGTGTAGGAATAGGGCGGATTGAGGTTCGAAAGCTGCACGGCGCCCTCGAAGCGGGCTTTCACCGGGCCGATCTTCAGCACCACGGTGGCGGTCATCTCGGTGTCGGAGGACTTGTCGAGGGTCTCGCAGCCGGGAATGCATTGGCGGAGGATATCCGGATCGTTGAGCCCTTGCCAGACTGTCTCCACGGGCGCTGCGATGATTTCGCTGCCGTTCATATCCATTGTCTATTCCTCCCTGTTGGCGTCTTGTGTGTGTGTGTCGAGTTCCGCCCGTTGCCTGCCGCGCCTGATCGCGACGATTTCGGCGAGAATGGAGAGCGCGATCTCATCGGGCGCGATGGCGCCGATATCGAGCCCGGCGGGGGCTTTGACGCTGTCCAGCCGCCGGGCCCGCTCCTCGTTCATTCCCGGTTGCGCCTGACGGATCGCCTCCGTCAGCGTTGCGAATTTCCGCCGGCTGCCGACGAAGCCGCAATAGTCGGTCTCCATGCCAAGCGCTGCTTCCAATGCGGCGCGGTCGCCGCGGCCTTGCGTCGACACCACGACATAGCGCCTGCTCTGTTCGGGCGGTGGAGGGGCAAAGCCGTCGGTCACGCGGTCGGCGTCGGGGATCATCGTAAGGTCGGCATGCGGCGCGGCGAGATCGACATGATAGCCGAACTGGCGGCCGAGCGCTGCCAGCGCCAAGGCCACCGGGCTTGCGCCCAAAATCACCAGCGCCGGTTTGGGCAGCACCGGTTCGATGAAAATATCCATCGAGCCCTTGCTCGGACAGCCATTGACGAAGAAAGTCGCGCCATTGCGCTCTTCTCCCCCTTCAGGCCCTGATCCGCGAGCAGATCCTCGGGCTGGATGGAGACGAGCCGAGGCTGGCCATCAGCCAGCGCCTGCCGCGCCGCCTTCAGGACCGCCGCGCGGGCGCAGCCGCCGCCGATCCAGCCGGCGACGATGGTTCCGTCCGGGCGGATCACCCCCTTGGCGCCAGCCTTGGCGGCGGTGACGGAGACGGTGCGCACCACGGTGGCGACCGCAAAACTCTCTTCGGCGGCCTTCAATTTCGACATGATGTCCATGACGTCGACGTGAACGGTCATCGGTTCTGTCCTCACAGTCGGGCGAGATATGGTTCGAGATCGGCGAGCGAGGCCAGCGTATTGGCCGGCGCATGCAGCTGGACGTAAGGGAGTGCGGCGCGAATGCCGGCGGCGCGGGGCTCATAGCCGTCCCACCCCAGCATCGGATTGAGCCAGACGATGCGGCGGCAGCGGCGCGCAAGCTGCGACATCTCCCGGCCAAGCGCTGCGGCGTCGCCGGTCTCGTAGCCGTCGGAGACGATCATCACGCAGGTGCGGGAATGGATGACGCGGGCTGCATGCCAGCGATTGAAGGTCGCGAGGCTCTCGGCGATGCGGGTGCCGCCGCCTGCGCCGCGCGCCATCAGGCCGAGGCGATCGAGCGCGCGGGCGGGATTGCGTTCGCGCATCGCCGAGGAGACATGGGCGAGACGGGTGTCGAACAGAAAGGCTTCGGCCTCGCGGAACTCGTCGAGCACGCCATGGATGAAGCGCAGGAAGACGCCTGTATAGGCCTGCATCGAGGCCGAGGCGTCGAGCAGCACCACGAGCCTGAGCGGCTTGACCTTGCGCCGACGCCAGACGAGATCGAGCGCCGCCCCGCCATGGCTGATATTGGCGTGGATGGTGCGGCGGAGATCGATCCGCCTGCCTTTGGCCCGCATTTCGTCGCGCCGCGTCAGCCGTGTGCGCATCACGCGGGCAAGACGGGCGGCGATGGCATGGGCGCGGGCGATGTCGTCAGGATCGGAGAGTTTTCTGAAATCGGTGCGGTCGAGCGTCTCGACCGAAGAGGCGCCCTCCATGCGTCCGCTCGCGCCATCCTCGGTCTCGGCCTCGCCTGTGGCCGGTACCTGATCGGCGCCGCCGAACTGCGAGGCGCTTGCGGCGCGGTCTGCGAGCGATTTCAGCGCCGGATTGGCCTGGGGGCCATTGCTCGTGGAGACGAGGCTTCGACGCTTCACCCGCTTACCCAGCCAGAAGGCGTCGAACAGACCGTCGAAACGCTGCCATTCCTCGCGCCGGCTGGTGAGCAGATGTTTGAGCGCGGAGCGGAATTGCGTCGGCGCAGCAGCGAAACCTTTCGCCATCAGGAGCGCCGCATCCTGCGCTTCCCTGAGGCCGATCGCAAAGGCGTTGTCGCGCAGGGTCGCCAGAAAGGCGGCGAGGCGTTCGGCGATCACGCGGTCGACATGATCGGATTCGTCTTGGGTCAGGGGTGTTCCGCAACAGCTCATGCGACCCTCCCGAGCAGACGCGCGGTGACTTCAGGCGAGATTCGGGCCCGGTCCTCGCGGGTTTTGAGCAGACAGAGCAGCGTCTCATGGACGATCTCGGGATTGTCGCCGAGCGTTTCGACGCCGAGGCCCGACAGCGCCACAGCCCAATCCAGCGTTTCGGCGACGCCGGGAACCTTGCGCAGATCCTCCTTGCGGATCGCCTCGACCATGCGGGCGATGGCGAGCGCGAGCGACGCGCCGGCGGATTTCACCCGGGCGAGGATGATCCGCGCCTCGCGGTCGACATCGGGATAATCGACATAGTGATAGAGACAGCGGCGGCGCAGCGCATCCGACAGTTCGCGCGTGCCGTTGGAGGTCAGCACCACGAGCGGGACGGACGTGGCCCTGATCGTGCCGAGCTCGGGGATCGTCACCTGATAGTCCGAGAGCAGTTCCAGCAGGAAGGCCTCGAATTCCTCGTCGGCCCGGTCGATCTCGTCGATCAGCAGCACTGGCGGCGAGGCCCTGCGGATGGCCTTCAGCAGCGGCCGCTCCAACAGGTATTTTTCGGAAAACACATCGTCGGCGAGAGCGTCGACATCGCGGCCGCGACCGGCCTCGATCGCCAGCAACTGCCGCTGATAGTTCCATTCATAGAGCGCGGCGGCCTGATCCAGCCCCTCATAGCATTGCAGCCGGATGAATTCTGCGCCGTGGACCTCGGCGAGCGCGGTGGCCACCGACGTCTTGCCGACGCCGGCCTCGCCTTCGAGCAGCAAGGGACGGCCCAGCATCTGCATCAGCTGGATGGCGGTCACCAGTTCGCTGTCGGGGATGTAGCCGGCGGTGGTGAGGCGTGTGGCGATGTCGGGGCGGGGGATGGGGCTGGTCATGGACGCCGGCTCCGACGGGTGGGCGGCGCACCCCCTCTGTGCTGCCGGACATCTCCCCTCAAGGGGGGAGATTGGATGGGGCGCCGGCTTCCCGAAATCTCTAACGCCGATGGCTGGGCGAGAGGTCAGCCTCTGGCCGATCTCCCCCTTGAGGGGAGATGCCCGGCAGGGCAGAGGGGGTAACCCAACCGCCGACGCAAACCGATCCGCCACGACCCGGACCTCCTACGCCGCCACGCCGAGATCGCGGGCGGCCTTCCAGTTGCGCCAATGGTCATGCGGCATCTGGATATGGGTCGCGCCGAGAAAGGCGAAGGCGTCATTGACGGCGTTGGAGAAGGCCGGCACGCCGCCGACATTCGGGCTTTCGCCGACGCCCTTGGCGCCGATCGGGTGATGCGGCGAGGGCGTGACGGTGAAATCCGTCTCCCAATGCGGGGTTTCGACGGCGGTGGGGATGAAGAAATCCATGAAGGACCCGCCCATCACATTGCCCATCTCGTCGTAGCGGATCTCCTGGCCCATGGCGATGGCGAAGGCTTCGGTGAGGCCGCCATGCACCTGGCCTTCGATGATCATCGGGTTGATGCGCGTGCCGCAGTCATCCAGCGCATAGAAGCGCCGGACCTTGTAGACGCCGGTGTCGACATCAATGTCCATCACGCAGAAATAGGCACCGAAGGGATAGGTCATGTTGGGCGGATCGTAATAGCTGACCGCCTCCAGACCCGGCTCCATGCCCGGCGGCACGGAATGATAGGCCGCCCAGCAGATCTCCTTCATTGACTTGAACTTTTCCGGCAAGCCCTTGACCCGGAAGCCGTCGATGTCGAATTCGAGATCGTCCTCATGCACTTCGAGCAGATAGGCGGCGATCATCTGCGCCTTGGCCTTGATCTTGCGGGCCGCCATGGCGATGGCCGCGCCGGCCACCGGCGTCGAACGCGAGCCATAGGTGCCGAGCCCGTAAGGCGCGGTGTCGGTATTGCCTTCCTCGACCATGATGTCGTCGGCGGGAATGCCGATTTCGGTGGCGATGATTTGCGCCCAGGTCGTCTCATGGCCCTGGCCCTGGCTCTTGGAGCCCACGCGGGCGATGCCGGCGCCGGTGGGATGCAGGCGGATCTCGCAACTGTCGAACATGGCGATGCCGAGAATATCGCAATTCTTCGACGGGCCGGCGCCGACGATTTCGGTGAAGAAGGAGACGCCGACGCCCATGATCTCGCGCGTCTCGCCGCGCTTGAAGGCCTCGCGCTTCTCCGCCTGTTCGCGGCGGAGGCCGGCGTAATCGATGGTCTCCATCGCTTTCGCCATGGCGGTGTGATAGTCGCCGGAATCATATTCCCAGCCGAGCGCCGAGTGAGGGGAATTGCTCCGCCTTGATGAAGTTCTTCATCCGGAGCTCGGCCGGGTCCATGCCGAGCTTCTGGGCGAGGATGTCCATGCCGCGCTCGATGCAATAGGCGGCTTCGGTGACGCGGAAGGAGCAGCGATAGGCCACGCCGCCCGGCGCCTTGTTGGTGTAGACCCCGTCGACGGCGAGATGCGCGACCGGGAAGTCATAGGACCCCGTCACGATGTTGAAGAAGCCGGCCGGCCATTTGGACGGATCGGCGCAAGCGTCGAAGGCGCCGTGATCGGCCAGCACATGCACCCGCAGCCCGGTGACCTTGCCGTCCTTGGTGGCGGCGATCTCTGTGGTCATGTGATAGTCGCGGGCAAAGGAGGTGGTGGTGAGGTTTTCCATCCGGTCCTCCACCCATTTCACCGGCTTGCCGGTGACGATGGTGGCGACCGCCGCACAGATATAGCCGGGATAGGCGCCGACCTTGTTGCCGAAGCCGCCGCCGATATCGGGGGCGATGACATGGATCTTGTGTTCCGGGATCTTGGAAATCAGCGCCACCACGGTGCGGATGACATGCGGCGCCTGGAAGGTGCCCCAGATGGTCAATTCGCCCTTGATCTTATCGAAAGAACAGACGCATTGGCAGGTTTCGAGCGGCGAGGGATGGGTGCGGTGATAGGAGATCATCTCTTTCACGGTCACATCCGCCTTGCGGAAGGCGGCGTCGGTCAGGTCCTTGTCGCCGACCGCCCATTCGAAAATATGGTTGTGGTGCTTGCGGGGGCCATGCGCGCCCACGGTCTTGCCGGCGAGATCCTCGCGCAGCACGATGGCGTCCTCCGCCATGGCCTGGAAGGGATCGACCAGCACGTCGAGCGGCTCGTATTCGACCTCGACCGCATTGATGCCGTCATCGGCGGCGTAGCGGTCGGTGGCGACCACGAAGGCGACTTCCTGGTTCTGGAACAGCACCTTGCCGTCGGCCAGCACCATCTGCACGTCGCCGGCCAAAGTCGGCATCCAGGCGAGATTGACAGTCTTCAACGTTTCGGCGGTCAACACCGCCAGCACGCCCGGCACTTTCAGCGCCGCTTCGGTGTTGATCGACTTGATGCGGGCATGGGCATGCGGCGAACGGACGAAATCGCCATGCAGCATGCCGGGCAGCTTCACGTCGTCGACATAGTTGCCCTTGCCCTGGGTGAAGCGGATGTCCTCGACCCGCTTGCGCTTGCAGCCCATGCCTTCGAGACGGGCTTCGCGCTGTTCGCGCGTGGGTGTCATGTCGTTCATTCCGCGGCCTCCTGGAAATCGGCGCCGTTCAGCTTGGCGGCGGCGTATTGGATCGCTTTGACGATGTTCTGATAGCCGGTGCAGCGACAGAGATTGCCCGAAATGCCGAAGCGGATTTCCTCCTCGGTCGGGTTCGGGTTTTCCTGCAGCAGCCGGTGGGCGCGCATGATCATGCCGGGTGTGCAGAAGCCGCATTGCAGGCCATGCATCATGCGGAAGCCTTCCTGCAGCGCCGACAGCGCGCCATCCGGATTGGCGATGCCTTCGATCGTGGTGATGTCGGCGCCGTTCGCCTGAACGGCGAAGACGGTGCAGCTTTTGACCGAGCGTCCGTCGATATCGACGGTGCAGGCGCCGCAATGGGAGGTTTCGCAGCCGATATGCGCGCCCGTCAGCGACAGCGTCTCGCGGATGAAATGGACGAGCAGCATGCGCGGCTCGGCCAATCCCTCGACCTCGGCGCCGTTGACGGTCATCTTGATATGGGTTTTCGCCATCGTGTCCTCCTCAGGCCGCGCGCGCGGCGGCGCGCTGGATCGCGCGGGCGACCATCACGCCG
This sequence comes from Rhizobium sp. G21, assembly GCF_014158035.1. Taxonomy (GTDB): domain Bacteria; phylum Pseudomonadota; class Alphaproteobacteria; order Rhizobiales; family Rhizobiaceae; genus Rhizobium_E. Next base: position 3,427,849 of record NZ_JACFXW010000001.1, read on the forward strand.
CCGACATGGATCTTGTACTCGGTCGGGCCGCGGCCATCCGCCGCCGGGGCCATGATCGACCGCGCCAGGTCTGCGGCGCGCGCAATGGACGCATCGTCGAGACTGGAGCCGATCAGCGCCGCCGCCGCCTCTTCCGCCAGAAGCGGGATGTCGGCGAGATTGGTGAGGCCGATGGCGCAGGTTGCGACCTTGCCGCCCTCCATGGTCAGCATCACGGCGGCTGCGGCAGTTGCGTAGTCGCCGACCTTGCGCTTGAGCTTCTCATAGGCGTAGCCATGCCCCTCGGCCGGCGACGGGATCGACACCGCGGTCAGGATCTCGCCCGGTTCGAGCGCGGTGAAATAGGCAGCTTCGTAGAAATCGCGGGCGGCGACGTCGCGTGCGCCGTTCGGCCCTTCGAGGCGGTAGTGGGCCCCCAACGTGATCATCAGCGCCGGCATGTCGTTGCCGGGATCGCCATTGGCGACATTGCCGCCGATCGTGCCGCAATAGCGCACCTGCGGATCGGCGATCAGTCTGGCCGCTTCATGCAGGATCGGCAGGGATTGCGCGATTTCCGTTGATTGTAACAGGTCGTGCTGGGTGGTCATGGCGCCGATGACGATGTCGGCGCCGGAGCGACAGACGCCCTTCAGCGCCTCGATCCCGCCGAGATCGATGAGATGTTCCGGCGAGGCCATGCGCAGCTTCATCATGGGGATGAGGCTGTGGCCGCCCGCGAGCGGTCGCGCCTCCTCGCCGAGATCGGCCAATAGCTTGATCGCGTCCGCCACGCTGGACGGGCGGTGATAGTCGAATGAACCCGGGATCATCTTCTCCTCCAGATGATGGCCACGCCGCGCTCCCGACGCGGGTGTTGGAGGAGCCTGTGTCCCAACCTCGTTTTCGGCAAGGCGAGCCGGCGGCGGGCGTCACGAAACGCGGCGTTTTGCACGAAATGCGGCTATCCGCGCACGAACTGCGTCAGTCTTTCTTACCTATCGTGGGAAGGTGGCCGTCAGGCGCCGCCGCGGGTCATGCCGAGCCGGGCCTTGACCTCGGCGACGCGGGCGCGGCTGACCGGCGCCTGATGCGGATGGGGCCCATCGAGCTCCACCACCGCCGCATCGCCTTCCTTGCGCACGAGCGTCACATGCGGCATGGCGACGATATGGCTGCGATGGACGCGGATGAACATGGTCGGATCGAGTTGCGCCTCGGCTTCGGAAATCGACCAGCCGCACATGCGCTCGCGATTGCCGTCATGCACCCAGGTGTAATGCGCATCCGCCCTGATCGACCTAACGTCGCCGACCGGCACGAATTGCGTCGCCCCGCCGCTCTGCACCGGGATGCGCTCGATCCGACCGCGCTGCGCCGGCATCGGCGTCGGATCGGGGTCGATTGCCGGCGGCACTCCGATCGCGGCTGCATCGGCGGCCGCGAGCGCGGGTTGAGGCTCGGCGCTTCCCCATTGCTCCGGCAACAGGAACAACAGAAAGCCGGCCGTGACGAAGAAGCACAGACAGGCGACGACCAGCGAGACGAATTGCGACGACATCTGGAAGCTCGCTCCCATGGCCGCCATGTCATGGCCGCCGCCGGCGGGGACGATAGTCATGCCCCACATGGCCGTGTAATGCATGCCCGACACCGCCAGGCCGAAGGCGACGGCCGAGATGGCGAGGCGCAGGCCCACTTGCGGATCGAGAAAGATGCGCAGCGCGCCATAGGCCGTGGCGATGGCGATCACCACCGACAGCAGCACCTTCAACGGGTCGTGCTCGATGGCGAAGGGCCCCGCCAGCCCGTGGATCCCGACGTAATGCATGGAGCAGATGCCGACGCCGAGCAGCAGCGCCGCAAGTCCGGTCCCGAACGCGCCGGGACGGCTGCCGACCACGAAGAAGATCGACACGCCGACGACCAGCGCGCAGATCAGAAAGGACACGATGGTCGGCAACACCAAATAGGCGACGTCGACGGGCAAGGGCGCCGCCAGCATGCCGATGAAATGCATCGTCCAGATGCCGGTCGACAGAAAGCCGGCCGCGCCCACCAGAAGCGCGCGGCGTTGCAGATCGGTCTTGCCCAGAATGCGGCCCGCGAGGCCGAGGCCGGTATATCCGCCCAGAACCGCGATCGCCAGGGAAAGCGCCACGAGATAGGGATTGTGGCCTGCCAGCATATGATGTCTTCACGCGCAGCCTCCCCGCCGCGCGCTTCCTCCCAGGAAAGAGAATACAGGCGAAGGCGCGCGACTGGCAAGTTCGGCGAGCGAGAAATGCGGCGCTGGGGCTAGTGGCCGCCCATCTTGACCCTGTCGTGCTCGAGCGCTTCTCTATCGCCGCCGCGAACCGTATCGCGGCCTGCCGCTTTTGCGTCGTAGAGAGCGGCGTCCGCCAATCCGACGAATTGGGCGGGCGTGAACTGCTTTTCGGCGGAGTGGAAAACGGCGACGCCGATGCTTGCCGTCACCACGCCCTTTTCGCTGCCGACATGGGGAATATCGAGGGCGCGCACACGCTTGCGCAACTCGTGCGCTATCATGACCGCATCCGAGGCGGTCGTGTTCGGCAGGATCACCGCCATCTCCTCGCCGCCATAACGGGCGGCCCGGTCGCCGCGACGGCGCGCCGCGCCGCGCACCACCCGGGCGACCTGCCGAAGACATTCGTCGCCGGCGGTGTGGCCATAGGTGTCGTTATAGGCTTTGAAACGATCGACGTCGATGAGCAGCAGGCTGAGGTCGCCGTCGACCTCGCGGCATCTGTCCATTTCAGCGACGAGGGACGCGTCGAAAGCGCGGCGGTTGAGCAACTCGGTCAGGCTGTCCGTCATCGCCATCTCTTCGAGCTTTTCGTTGAGGTCGCGGAGTTTCTGCTCGTCACGCTTGGCGCGGGTAATGTCGGAGCAGACGACGAGGCAACCGCCATCTTCGGAGATGGTCGTGCGCGATTCGATCCAGCGCCCGTCCTCGAGCCGGAATTCGACCGTGCCCGCGAGGCGGAGTTTCGCAATCGCCGCCTCGATGAAATCCTCCTTCCCGTCCGGCGGAATGCCGATGAACTCGCCACGTTGGATCGCTCCCTCGAGGATATCCCGAGCATGGGCGCCCGGTACGCGAAGGTCTGCGGTCAGCGGAAACATGGAGCGATACCGCTCGTTGCAGAAGATCACCTTGAGATCTGCGTCGAACATGATCAGGCCGTCCGCCATGTTGCTGAGCGCCGCCTGGGCGATTTTCTCGCTGTCGGCGAGAGCCTGGATCAGCTTCCTCTTTTCGGTCAGGTCCCGGTTGTGCGTGATGATGCCGACGAGCTCGCCGGCGTCGTCGTAGAGCGGAGCCTTGAGAGTCGACAGGATGATCGGGTCGGATCCTCGCCAGGCGATGGTCTGCTCGATCATTTGCGCCCTGCCGGAGGCCAGGATGTTTCTCTCCTCGGCCTGAAAGCGATCGGCGAGTTCGGCGGGATAGAAATCGTGGTCGCTGCGACCGAGCAGCGCATTCACGGGGCCTGCGCGCATCAGCGCCGCCGTTGCGGGATTGGCCAGCAGAAATCGCCCCTGGCTATCCTTGACGTTCAGGCTTTCCGGAAGCGACTGGATCACCGCCTCGCACATCTTCAACCGCTTGTCGGTCTGTCGCCGCCTCAATTCGTTGAAGGTCGCCAAAGTCGCGAGACTGGTGGTCACGAAGACGATCAGGATCCAGAGAGGCGCCTCCCGATGAAGGGCCGCCACATTGGAATTGAGCGGCAGGATCATGACGACGAACAGGTCGCAGGCGGAAACAAAAAAGGAGAACAAGATCGATTCACGAAGGCTGGCGATGCGGCCGGCGAGCAGGAGCGACCCTCCCGCGCCGATGGCGGCGACAAGTCCGATCACGGCGAGACCAGGTCCCGCGCCGGCCCCGCCCAGCCAGAGACGATACGCCCCGGCGATGACGGTTGCGACCAGAGCGCCGGGCCAACCGCCGACGAGGCCGGCGATGGAGATCGGGATAGTTCTGAGATCGATGTAGACGCCGGTGTCGACCTCGATGGGCCGGGTCATCACGGCGAGCGCGCCCAGACCGAAGACGACGCCGAGCTTGAGCTTGTCGGCCAGGGGCTTCCTTCGCGCCGGGGCGCGAAATTCGTCCAGGCGAGAATGACGAAGAGTATCATGGCGCAATTCGCCAGGACATGGTTCCAAAATGCGCTCACGCCAACACTCGCAGTCTATGTCTAATGGCTTATATGACGATGAACTTACGAATTGTTGGTTACCGGACCGCCCTATCATTTTGCATTATGGGTAAAGAGTTTCGATCCCGATACAGGCTGGTTCGGCGCCGAGCTATCGGTCGTGACTGCGAGACGTCAGATAAGTCGCAACCACTTGTGAAAGACTGGGGAGAGTGGATCTGCATCCAGCCCAGGCTGCGTCGACGACGTCTCAGCGCGACCACCGAAGCGCAGGTCTCGAGGCGTACAGTCGAAATACGCCTTGAAGGCGCGGCTGAAATGCGCCTCGCTCGAAAATCCGAAATGTTCGGCGACGTCCGCAATTCGCAGGGTCGTCTTGGCCCGCGCCAGAATGCGCGCAGCCGCGCGCAGTCGGGTTTCGCGGATGACGGCGGCAACGCCGCCGGCCGGCTCGAACAAGCGATAGAGCGCCGAGCGTGACAGGCCGGCGGCGCGCGCAACGAAATCGGGCGTCAGATCCGGCGCATGCAGATGATCTTCTATCACCCGTCTGGCCCGGTTCAGCGCCAGGCCTGACAGTTCGCGGCGCGCCTTGACGATATTGTCCGCGGTCGGGCGAAGACAGGCCGCAGCCAGCGCGGGCGTGACTTCGGCAAGGCCCAGGCCCGCATTGGGGGACAATCCTTCGGCGTGGCGCATCAAGGATTGGAGGTGATCCGCCAAGACGAGCGCGGCGCCGTCGCGCAGAACCAAACCATGGCGGCTGGCGGCCGCATCCGCAGCGTCGCCCAGCAAACGACGAGGAATGACGACCGAGACATTCTGCCCCGGCGTAATGTCTGGTTGGGTGGGTTGGCCGAGATCGATGATCTTCAGCCCTAGGCCGCTACCGGAGAGGCTGTCCGGATCCAAATCGACGCGCAGCAGCATGTGATCGACGAAATCACGCATAAGCCGCCGCCGGGAGCGCGAATGCTGGAAGGGCTTGGTGCGCATGGAACTGACGAGAACCGAACCGAGGTTGACGCTGTCGATCGCTCCGCAAAATTCGGCGGTCGTCTCGGACGTCGGCAGCCGCTCCATATCGAACATCGTGTTGATCCGACTGCGAAACGCCTCGAAGCGGTGTTCCGGAGCGACCATGTCGGTGCTGAACCGCCTCTTCGCCAAATGCGGGTAGTTTTCCGACGCCACGGATATCCTTTCCAAATAAGCTTTTCTTAACATTGGAACGGGATGCAAAAAGATCCCTAGCCTATGGGATTCTACGCATAACGCCTGATTGATGGTGCGCGTTAAAAACCTGCGCGGCAAAACTCGACGCATGCAGGGAGATGAACATGGCTGTCAAACGAGGTTCCAAGGGCGACGACACCCTTTTCGGAACGACTGCGAGTGACCGATTCTTCGCCAGCAAAGGACAGGATCGGCTCTATGGTGGGGCCGGAACAGATACTCTCGTCCTCACAGGCGCGGCAAAGCACTATGAGTTGGCTTTGACCAAAGACAACGGTTTGGTCACAGGTTCAGTGATCGATCTTCGCAAGGGCGCGCCGGATGGCGTCCAGATCATCGACAGCATCGAAACGATCAAATTCGCGGACGACACTCTGGACGTTCTCGGCGCTAATCTTCCGCCTCACAGCATAACTCTGTCGAGTTTGTCGATCAACGAGAACGTTACGAAGAATATTCCCTATATAACCGTGTCGGCGCAAGATCCGGAAGATATGCCGATCATACGTTATTCTCTGCTCACTGAGAACACGCCGTTTAAGCTCGCTCAGGATCCTTTGCGGACCGCTTCGCTCTATGTGAGCGGTAGGCTCGACTACGAAAAACAATCGAGTTACGAAATCGTCATCCAGGCGAAAGACCTTGCGGGCGGCGTCTCGACACAGACATTCACGATTGAAGTGCGCGATGTCGCCGAACGCTTGCTCGGCACCAACGCGAATGATGTTCTTGTGGGCGACTCCTCGATGAACATCATCCATGGCATGGCTGGAAACGACAGGATGTCCGGCGGCAATGGCGACGATCAGTTGATCGGCGGGATCGGCAAGGACCGCCTCACCGGCGGCAACGGCGACGACGACTTCATCTTCAAGAGCCTCGCCGACTCCACCGCCAATGCCTCCGGTCGCGACGTGATCACGGATTTTGCCCGCGCTCGCTACGAGCATATCAATTTGGGAGCGCTGGACGCCGACACCTCTCAGCGCGGCAACCAGGATTTTGACTTCATCGGCAGCGATGGGTTCAGCAAGACAGCCGGTGAATTGCGTTTCACCGACTCAAAGAACGGCGTCACGGTGCAGGCGGATGTTGATGGCGACGGCAAGGCCGACTTTTCCATCGATGTTCTCAGCATTTCCAAGCTGGACGCCGGCGACTTCTTCCTCTGAACCTCTCGATCAGGCGACAGCCTTGGAGATGAGCGCGGGGTCCACCCCTGTATCCCGCGCCTCGTTGCGGGCGGACGTGTGACGTCCGCCCGCTTTTTTCTATGAATTCCCATGCGTTGTTCGCTCCTGAGTGGCTTTCTCCGTCATACCGGCTAGAATTTACGGCGATTTCGGCTTTGGTCGATGCGCTTTCAGGAGATCCCCATGCGAACATACATCCTTGCCGCCGCCTTGCTGGTCGCTGCATCCGGCGCCTTGGCGGACGATTGCGCTTTGTCGACCGCAAGCGCCTGCCAGACGGCGAACACGCTGCTCTGGGCCAAGGACTTCAAGTCGGCTCTGCGGGCCTTCGCCGGGAAAAAGAAAGTGACGTGGCTGGGGCGGGCGACGCCGCTCTGGGAGGTCGTCAACGAGGCGATGAGCGGCGTTCCGGACGACAGGGCGGAGACCGCGCCGGGCGTCTACAGATTTTCAGCCTCCCGCTATCAAAGCGCGATGGAGCGCGGCGCGGTCGTCGTCGAAAAGGGCAAGATCCGGGCGGCAGGCGTGCTGCACTTCAATTGCGGCAAGCAGGGTTGCGACAAGGCTTACACCTTGTCGGTCATTCTAAGGAGCAAAGATGACGCGGCGGCGGGATGGATCGAGGCCTGGGGGCGGGAGCAGATGACGCTCAACGCAGAGAGTGGCGGCTATAGCGCCGGGGAGACCTCCATTTCCCGGACCGAGGTGATCATGACGGGCAAATGATCGTCGGACAAAGGCCGGAAAGGGATCGCCCCGATATGTCGTAGGGCGATCCAAAAAACGCGGATGACGTCAGCGGCGGATTTCGCCGCGCGCCACCGCTTCGATGTCGGCGCGACGCAGGCCGAGATCCTGCAACTCGCGTTCGCTGATGCGGCCGAGTTCGGAGAGGGTCTGGCGATATTTGCGCCAGTCGTTCAGTCTTTTCATGAAGCTCATTTTGTTATCCTTGGCCTTTTCGGCATCTATTCAACGCCCGTGATATAGGCGCCGGCGCCCAAGGAATGAACAGCCACGATCGCGCGGCAAATATGCATTGCATGCATAGCAATTATTGCCGAATGGTAAAAATGCGAAGGGCCGCCCGAGGGGCGGCCCTTGCTCAACCGACATGCGGCGTATCAGACATGCGTTGGGCGCTTCGTCCTGAACAGCCTGAGCACGAAGACGAAGAAGGCCGGAACGAAGATGATCGCCAGGATCGTCGCCGATATCATGCCGCCCAGCACGCCGGTGCCGATGGCGTTCTGACTGGCCGCGCTCGGACCGGTGGCGATGGCGAGCGGCACGACGCCGAGCGCGAAGGCGAGCGAGGTCATGATGATCGGCCGGAAGCGGATCTTGGCCGCCTCCACCGCCGCATCCTTGAGGCTGCGGCCCTCGGCGAAATAGTCCTTCGCGAATTCGACGATCAGGATCGCGTTCTTGGCGGAAAGACCGATGATGGCGATCAGGCCCACCTTGAAGTAGATGTCGTTGGGCATGTCGCGCAGAAACACCGCCAGCACCGCGCCGATGACGCCGAGCGGCACCACCAGCATTACCGACAGCGGGATCGACCAGCTTTCATAGAGGCCGGCGAGCAGCAGGAACACGAACAGGATCGAGAAGCCGAACAGGAACGGCGCCTGCGAGCCCGATTGCAGCTCTTCGAGCGACTGGCCCGTCCATTCATAGCCGAAGCCTTCGGGCAGCTGTCGGGCGAGTTCCTGCATCTTTTCGATCGCCGCGCCCGAGGCCACGCCCGGCGCCGCCATGCCCGAGATGCGGACGGAGGGATAGCCGTTATAGCCGATGACCTGCGCGGGACCGCGCTGCCACTTGACGTCGGCGAAGGCCGAAAGCGGCACCATGCCGCCGCTGGCGTTGCGGACGTTCAGCTTCAGGAGATCCTCCGTCTGCAGGCGGCTCGTTTCGCCCGCCTGGATGATCACCCGCTGCATGCGGCCGGAGTTCGGGAAATCATTGACATAGCTGGAGCCGAGATTGGCCGTGATGGTGTTGTTGATGTCGGCGAAGGTCACGCCGAACGTGTTGGCCTTTTCGCGGTCGATGCTGAGCAACACCTGGGCCGCATCCGGCAGGCCTTCGGGACGCACGCCGACGATCATGCCGCTCTGCTGGGCCTGGGCCATCAGCTGGCCGGCGGCCGCCTGCAGCGCCGCCTGTCCCTTGCCGCCGCGATCCTGCAGGCGGAAGGAGAAGCCGTTGGACGTGCCGAGACCCTGGATGGGCGGCGGCGACAGCGCGAAGGCCATGGCGTCCTTCAGCCCGAACAGCTGCATGTTGGCGCGGTTGGCGATGTCCTGCGCCGATTGACCGTCGCCGCGCTCGGACCAGTCCTTCAGCGTCACGAAGGCGAGGGCGGCGTTGGGGCCGGTGCCGGAGAAACTGAAGCCCTGGATGGCGACGATGTTTTCGACCGACTGTTCGGCGCGGAAGATCTTCTCGACCTGTTCCAGCGTCGCCACGGTGCGGTTGTTGCTCGATTCGGCCGGACCTTCGATGTTGACGATCAGGAAGCCCTGGTCTTCGTTGGGCACGAAACTGCCGGGCAGCTGGATGAAGAGATAGCCGAGGCCCGCCACGATGGCGAGATAGACGATCATCAGCCGACCGGCGCGACCGACGATGCCGGTGACGCCGCGACCATATCCGTTGGTCAGCCGGCCGAAGCCGCGATTGAACCAGCCGGCGAGGCCCTTCTTCTCATGATGCCCTTGAGGAATGGGCTTGAGGAAAGTCGCGCAGAGCGCCGGGGTCAGCGACAGCGCCAGGAAGGCCGAAAACAGGATCGACACGACCATGGTCAGGCTGAACTGGCGGTAGATGATGCCCGTCGATCCCGGAAACATCGCCATGGGAATGAACACCGAGGCGAGCACGAGCGTGATGCCGAGGATCGCGCCGGTGATCTGGCTCATGGCCTTCTTGGTGGCTTCCTTGGGCGACAAGCCCTCTTCGGCCATGATGCGTTCGACGTTTTCGACCACGACGATGGCGTCGTCGACGAGAATGCCGATGGCGAGAACCATCGCGAACATCGTCAGGACGTTCACGGAGAAGCCGCTGACATACATGATCGACAGCGTGCCGAGCAGAGCCACCGGCACCACCAGCGTCGGGATGACCGTGTAGCGGAAGCTCTGCAGGAAGATCAGCATGACGACGAAGACCAGCGCCACGGCCTCGATCAGCGTGTGCACGACCTTTTCGATGGAGGCGGAGACGAAGGGGCTGGTGTCATAGGGCACGGCATAGTCGATGCCCGCCGGGAAGAAGCCCTTGAGCTGCTCCATCTTGGCCTTGACGGCGTTGGCGGTGGCCACGGCGTTGGCGCCGCTGCTCATCTGGACGCCGACGGCGGCGGTCGGCTTGCCGTTCAGCCGGCTCGAGAAGCTGTAGCTTTCGGAGCCGATGTCCACCCGGGCGACGTCGCGCAGACGCACCGTCGATCCATCCGGATTGGCGCGCAGCACGATATTGGCGAATTCCTTGGGATCGGTCAGCTGGCCCTTGACGAGCACGGTGGCGGTCAGGTCCTGGTTGATGGGATTGGGCGCGGGCGCCGATCTGGCCGGCGGCGACCTGGGCGTTCTGGGCGGTGATCGCGGCGGTGATGTCGGACGCCGTCATCTTCAGGCCGACCATCTTGTCGGGGTCGATCCAGATGCGCATCGCGCGCTGGGCGGCGAACAGCTGGACATTGCCGACGCCTTCGATGCGGCGCAGTTCGCCCATGATGTTGCGGCTGAAATAGTCGCCGAGCGCCACGGCGTCTCGCTGGCCGTCGGTGGAGGTGATGGCCACCACCATCAGGAAGCCGGAGCCGGCCTGCTGCACTTCGATGCCCTGCTGGGTGACGGTCTGCGGCAGACGCGGCTCGACGCGGCGAATGGCGTTCTGAACATCCACCTGCGCCTGGTCGATATTGGCGCCGGACACGAAGGTGGCGTCGATGGAAATGCGGCCCGACGAGTCCGAGGTGGATTCGAAATAGCGCAGGCCGTCGACGCCGTTGAGCTCTTCTTCGATCGGCTGGGTGACGCTCTGGTAGATTTCCTGCGGCGAAGCCCCGGGAAAGGTGGTCGAGATCGACAGCTGCGGCGGCGCGACGTTGGGATATTGCGCGATCGGCATGAAGGGCAGGGCGATGAGGCCTGCGATCGAAATGAAGATCGCAAACACCCAGGCCAGAATGGGTCGTTGAATGAAGAATTGTGCCATCAGGACGAGCCTTTAGTTCTTGGGCTGGGCGGCGGCGGCTTCGGGAGCCACTTTCGCGCCGGGCTGGACCTTGGAGACGCCGTCGACGACGATGCGTTCGCCGCCCTTGAGGCCGCTCTCGACGGTCCATTGCGCGTCGATCACGGCGCCGAGGGTCACGTCGCGCAGCTGGGCGACATCGCCCTCGCCGACGACATAGACCTGGGCCCGGCCATCCTGGGTGCGGATGACGGCGCGCTGCGGAATGAGGATGCCGTCCTTGTTGACGGCCTGTTCGATGCGGATGCGGACATATTGCCCGGGCAGCAGATCGCCTTTCGGATTGGGGAATTCGGCGCGCAGCGTGACCTGGCCTGTGGTTTCATCGACGCTGGCGCTCGAAAACAGCAGCTTGCCCTTTTCCGCATACATATCGCCGCTGTCGAAGACGAGTTCGACGCGGGCCTGACCAGGGGCGGGGCTTTCGAGGCGTCCAGCCTCGACGGCCCGCTTCAGCGACAGCATTTCGTCGACCGACTGGGTGAAGTCCGCATAGACCGGATCGATCTGCTGGATCTGGGCCAGATTCTGCGTGCTGTCGGCGGTGACGAGCGCGCCTTCGGTCACCAGGGCCCCGCCGATGATGCCGGTGATCGGCGCGCGCACTTCGGTGTAATCGAGGTTGATCGTCGCTTCATCCAGCGCAGCCTGCGCCAATGCGACATCGGCGGCGGCCTGGGCGGCGGCGACGGCGGCATTGTCGTATTCGACCTCGGAGACCGCGTTGCGCTTGCGCAGCTGGTCCTGGCGTTCGAGCTGTTGACGAGCATTCTTTTCCGTCGCGACCGCGCGCTGAAGCGTGGCCTGGGCGCTGGCGACGCGCACCTTGAACAGTTTCGGGTCGATCCGGTAGAGCACGTCGCCGGCCTTGACCAGGCTGCCCTGTTCGAAGACGCGCTCCTGCAGGATGCCGGTGACGCGGGCGCGCACCTCCGCCGTGCGGGTGGCGGCGATGCGGCCGGGCAATTCGCTCATCACCGGCACAGCCTCGGTCTTCAGGGTCACAACGCCGACGGCTGTCGGCGGCATCTGCTGCTGCTGGCCGAAGCTTTGCGAGGCGATCATGGCGGACATGGCCAAGGCCGTCAGTCCGAGGGCGATTTTTTCATCGTCTTACCTTCAATCGGTTGTCTGAATTCGGAGAAATTCGGTGGCGGCGGACGCCCGGAGCTCGGATCATGGTTCGGGAAAGGCGGCGTACATTGTCCCGATATCCCGTAGCAATCCGGCGCGCTCGACCTCGCTCCAATGATGGAGGTCGAAATATTCCATGATCGTCAATCCATAAAATGCGAGATAGGCGATCAGCGAGGCCCGCGGACGCCTGGCGTCGCGGGTGACCGCGGCCAGATCCTCGGCGGTGCATTGGCGAAACAGGGACTGAACGCCCTCGTCGTGCGAGCTGGCGGCGCAGATAGCCAGCGCCACGGCTCTTTCGCTGTCGGAGGCGAGGGCGCCGGCCGCGGAGAGCCGGCCGAAGAGCGGAGGATTGTCGCTGTCCTGCTGAATGCGCACGCTTTCTGCGACGCGTTCACGGTCGATACGGATGCGGCGTTCGACCAGCGCGTTCAGAAGGCCCGACTTGGTCTTGTAATCATAGACGACGCGGGACTTGCTGATGCCTGCTTCGCGCGCGACTTCGTCGATCGACAAGCCCACCGCTCCCAGGCGCACGACCACTCGTTCCGCCGCGTCCAGCACGTCGTCGGTCGAGATTTTACGCGTCTTGGCCATCCAGCGGTCCATGCAGTCGGAATGCGAACGATCGTTCTTTTATGCCGGTATAACAATCGCCTCGACAGATCTTTGTCAACCGTGGAAAGCATTTCAAGCTAAGTTTTTTCGTGTCATCCGGCAGGAATTCTGATTTTCCCGAAATCAGGCCGCATTTTCCTGCGTCGAATCGAATCTGGCGCGGGCGATGCGGATGTCCGCATGGCGACGCTCGGCCCAATCCATCAGGGCGGAGATGGGGATCATCGCGTCGCGTCCCAGCTCGGTCAGCGCATATTCGACGCTGGGCGGCTTGGTGGGAAACACTTGCCGGCTGACCAGTCCGTCCCGCTCGAGGTCCCGAAGCGTCTGGGTCAGCATCCGTTTGGAAATATCGGGAATGTCGCGCGCCAGGCTCGAGAAGCGGCGGTTTTCCGTCGTGAGCGACAACAGGATCAGCACCGTCCATTTGTCGCCGATATGATCGAGCACATCGCGGATCGGGCAGTTTTCGCGACTGAAGCCGAGAGCGTTCCATTTCTCCATGCGGTCGCCGGACCTCAGCGGTCCCTGTTGGTTCTTTGCAAGTAACCTGGGCATCGAAAACTGCCTCCTTTTCAGCGGGGTCGTTGGTCTCTATTGTAGACCTGTCTTCAAAATAAGACCATACCCAAGGAGAATGTGATGTCTCACGACGCCAAGACCTATCTGGTTACCGGAGCGAATGGACAGCTCGGCCGGCTCGCCGTGCAAAGCCTGATCGAAAAGGTTCCCGCCGCGCAAGTGATCGCGCTTGTCCGCAAGCCCGAAGCCGGAGCCGATCTCGCCGCTCTCGGCGTGACGGTGCGCATCGGCTCCTATGACGACCCGGCGAGCCTCGACGCCGCCTTCGCCGGAGTCACCCATGTTCTGCTGATTTCGTCGAGCGAGGTCGGCCAGCGCCTGGCGCAACACGAGAATGTCATCGCCGCCGCCAAGAGGGCCGGCGTCGCCTTTCTCGCCTATACCAGCATCCTGCGCGCCGACACCTCGCCGCTCGGCCTGGCCGTTGAACACCTGGCCACGGAGAAGGCGATCGCCGCATCGGGGATTCCTTACGCCTTCCTGAGGAATTCCTGGTATCTCGAAAATTATCTCGGTTCGATCGGCCCGGCGCTCGAGCACGGCGCCGTCGCGGGCTCCGTCGGCGAAGGCCGCATCTCCGCGGCGTCGCGGGCCGACTATGCCGAAGCGGCCGCCGTGGTGCTTGCCAATTCGGACGCTTACGTCAACGCGGTGCTCGAACTGGCCGGCGACGACGCCTTTACGCTCACCAATCTCGCGGCGGCGATCGGCGAACTCGCCGGTAAGCCGGTCGTCTACGCCTATATGCCCGAAGACGCCTACAAGGCCATGCTCGTGCAGGTGGGTCTGCCGGAGGGCTTTGCCGGCCTGCTCGCCGACTCGGATGTCGGCGCGTCCAAAGGCGGGTTGTTCGAAGACGGCAAGACGCTGAGCCGGATCATCGGCCGTCCGACTACGCCGCTGAAGACGGTTCTGGCCGGCGCGATGGGCAAGTAACGGGATCGGCCGCGCCGCCGCTCACGACGGGCGGCGGCTCTTCCTCCCCGGCGCAGCTTCGTCACCGCATGCGAATGCAAATCTTTATACATTGGAAAGGCTGAGGGGCTAAAATAGCGACTGCGCAATAACGCGTGCTCTGTATCAGGAGCCCCTCTTGTCGAGCCTGTTTGGTGTCTTTCGTCTGTTCATCGGGTCGCGTCGCGGAAATTTCGCCCTGACCGCGGCCCTGGTGCTGCCCGTGCTGCTGGGCGGCGTCGGCCTGGCGTTCGACATGGCCGCGATGGTCAATCAGCGCACGGTGTTGCAGAACGGCCTGGATACGGCGTCGCTGGCGGCGGTCAGCGCGCTCGCGGCCAAGGACAAGACCACTCTCAACGTCAAGAGCTACGCGATCGATTTTCTCGTCGCGCAGCTTTCCGGGCAATTGCCGAGCAACGTGGTCGAAGATCTCAAGACCTCCACCACGGTCGTGCCCGATAAGAATACGGTGGGCACGCAGACCACGTATACGGTGGCGATGTCGGCGCGCATCACGGTGGAACTGACGCCGCTCACACGACTCCTCGGCTTCACCAACCGCAAGATCGCGGCGCGTTCTTCCACATCCTCTGTTGTCGTCGGCAATGCGCTGTCGCTCTACCTCGTCGTCGACCGGTCGGGATCCATGTCCTGGGTGACCAACACAGCCTTGTTGACGCCTGCCAGTTGTCAGAATTACGCCGATCTCGAAGACTGGGCGTATTATCCGGATATCGCAGCCACATCCCCTGTTACCTGAACAAGATGGGAGCGCTCAAACAGGCCGCCGCCACCTGTTCGATACGATCGACTCGATCGAGGCGTTGGATGCGAACAATCATGTCACCCGCACCGGGTCGGTGACGTTTACGGACAAGGAACAGGCGGCCTCCGCTCTCGCGTGGGGAACGACCACCGCGCGCGCCTACATCTCGGCCTTGCCTTCCTATCCCTCGGGCGGAACCGACATGTCCGACGCCATGGACACCGCCTATGCGGCGCTCACCGCCGCCAGCGAGGCGACGGAGCACGCCAACTACGGCAACACCCATGTGCAGAAATTCATCGTGTTGATGACCGACGGCGAAAATACAGGGGCCAGCAGCAAGCACAAGCCGTCGCTCGACACCAAGACGCTCAACGCCTGCACCTCGGCCAAAAATGCCGGCATCACCATTTATACGGTCGCCTTCATGGCTCCGACGCTCGGCAAGACCCTATTGCTCGCCTGTTCCGGTTCATCGAGCAATTCCTACACGGCCGACAACGCGTCGGAATTGATCACCGCTTTCGAAGCCATCGCCAAGAAAGTATCGGATCGCTCGACCAAGCTGACCAACTGAGCATCCTCTCCGCCCTCATCATGAGGGAACCCCGGGAAACGTCATACGTTTGCCTGTTCGGGCGAAGACAAAGCGCGGACGCGCATGTCCGAACAGACGAGGTGTTCATGACGACGGGAATTCATCGGCGCAGCCTGATCCTGGGCGCGCCATTGCTGCTTGCGGGCTGCGCGAGCGAGAGGCGGGTCACCAGTATCGGAAGACCTGCGGGGCCGCGTGTCGATCCCTATTATCAGGCGATGTATGGGCCCGTCCTCGACGAACCTTTCCCGGTCGCCGCCGTCGATCTTCGTCGCGTGGATCCGAAATTCTGGCGCCAACAAGTGGCCTATGACAGCTATGAACCTGCCGGCACGATCGTCGTCGACGTGCAGCAACGCTTCGCTTATTACGTTTTGGGCAATGGCGAGGCGATCCGCTATGGCGTCGGCGTGGGACGCGAAGAGGGCCTCAACTTCCAGGGTGAGGCGCGCATCGGCCGCAAGGCGGCATGGCCGCGCTGGACGCCGACCCCGACATGATCGCGCGGGATCCGGAAAAATACCTGCAATACCAGAACGGCATGGATGGCGGGCCGATGAATCCGCTCGGCCCGCGCGCGCTCTATCTTTATGTCGACGGCCAGGACACGCTGTTCCGTCTGCATGGAACGGTGGAGCCCTGGTCGATCGGCACGATGGTGTCGTCGGGCTGCATCCGCTTTCTAAACCAGGACATCATCGATCTCTACGGCCGGACGCCGGTCGGAACGCGCGTCGTCGTCAATCCGGCGGCTACGCCTGAGAGATCAGCGCGCGACGTGGAAGACGCGCAGCCGATGGCCGTCGGGATCGACGGCCGTGAAGGTGCGACCGAAATCGGCGGCCATCGGCGGCTGGATGAGTTCAATGCCGCGCGCCGTCCAATCTTCGGCCGTCGCGTCGACCTCGTGGTCGGAGCCGAGGGGGAAGCCGAGTTCGAAACCACCCGGCGGCGTGGCCGCGGGAATGACGCCGTCCCTGGACCAGAGAGCGAGTTTCAACCCGTTCGGAAGCACGTAGAACGAGAAGGTCGGCGCGGCTTCGATCGGTTGAAGGCCGAGCAACGCGTCGTAGAAGGCGCGGCTTGCGGTCATGTCGGCGACGTAGAGGAGAATATAGCTGGGGGTCATGATCTTGTCCTTCTGATCTCGGGGCTTCGGCGTCAGGGTCGGCGTCGGCCTCGAAGGACGGTCTAGCGCTGCCTGCTGTCAGTTTTTGTCAGCAGCGTTCGGGCCGACGCCTTGTTCGCGTTTCCACTCCTTGAGCATGGCGGCGCGGCGGCGGGGATAGCGGCGGTCGAGCGGGCGCAAGCCCTCGATCCGGTCGGCGCGGAAATGGCGGAAGCCGTTGCGCAGCGCGCACCAGGCCACCACGACCCGGACATTCTCGAAAAAACCAAGCGCGAAGGGCCAGATCTCGCGACGCGTCGCCGCGCCGCTGGCGTCGGCATAATCGATCTCGGCGGCCTGTTCTTCGCGGATCAGGCGACGCATCAGCTTGAGGTCGACGCCCGAGCCCGCGCGGGGGAGGGGCCGACCAACAGGCTCGACGTTTCCAGCCGCTCGGCGAGATCGGCGGGCAGCACGGCGCCGATCTTGGCGATCAGATGTCCGGCGGCGTCCGACAGGCCTTCGTCGGCGCGACTGGCCACCCAGCGGGCGCCCAGCACCAGCGCCTCGATCTCGTCTTCGGAAAACATCAGCGGCGGCAGCAGGAAGCCGGGGCGCAGCACATAGCCGAGACCGGCCTCGCCTTCTATGTCGGCGCCTTGAGCCTGCAGCGTGGCGATGTCGCGATAGAGCGTGCGGAGACTGACGCCGGTTTCCTCGGCCAGCGCCTGGCCGGTGACCGGCCGCCTGTGACGCCTGAGCGCCTGCAACAACTGCATCAAACGTTCTGAGCGGGGCAGGGCGGAACGGGACATCGAAGAACCTGTTTGACCGCTGTCGGCTGGCTGCGGGTCGCGTCTTTCATATCCTTTTTGCTCGACACCGCCAGCCGAGTTTAGTAGGTCTGCCTGCAATTCAATCGTTTTAAGGGAGCGGCGACATGAACGCCAAGACCGAGAACCTTCTCTCCACGCTCAAGCTGCAACCGGTCGTGCCGGTGATCGTGATCGACGATGTGAAATCGGCCGTGCCATTGGCCCGCGCGCTGGTCGCGGGCGGCCTGAAGGCCATCGAAATCACGCTGCGCACGCCCGCGGCGCTGGACGCCATCAAGGCGGTCGCCGAGGAAGTCGAAGGCGCAGTCGCCGGCGCCGGCACCGTCCTCGATGCGCGCCAGTGGGAACAGGCGGTGAAGATGGGCTCGAAATTCGTCGTGTCTCCGGGCGCGGGCCCTTCGCTGCTCGACGCCGCCGACCAGAGCGACGTGCCGCTTCTGCCCGGCGCCGCCACCGCCACCGAAGTCATGCATCTGCGCGACCGCGGCTATAGCGTGCTGAAGTTCTTCCCGGCCGAGCAGGCCGGCGGCGCAGCCTATCTCGGCGCGCTCGCATCTCCGCTCGCCGGCATCCGCTTCTGCCCGACCGGCGGCGTGTCGCTCAAGAACGCCCGCGATTATCTCAGCCTCTCCAACGTCGTCTGCGTCGGCGGCTCCTGGGTGGCGCCCAAGGCCATGGTGACGGAGGGCGACTGGGCCGGCATCACCAAGCTCGCGGCGGAAGCCGCGGCGCTGGCTGGGTGACGCGTAGGGTCTTCGGCTGATCGACAAGGAAATGCCTGACGCCGCCTCTATGGTCTACTCGACGTGAGGCGGCGTCAGGCGTCGACCAACTCGATTTTCAGTCGCTTTCCGAGCGACCGCGCCGCGCGCTCCAGAGTATCGAGAGAAATGCCGATATTGGCCGGATCGAGAACACGGTCCAACTGAGAGCGGCTCGTGCCCATTTTTTCAGCCATGTCGGATTTCGAAAGCGCCTGCAGTTTTCGCTCTTCATCGATCTGCCAAGCCAGAACCTGCTTGATCGCCGCGCCGTAGACCGCTTCTTTCTCGCCGAGGTATTCGAGGAAGTCTTCAAGCGAGCCGCCGACGACAGAATGATGGTCTGTCATATCTCGATAGTCCTCCGCTTCATTTTCGAATTTGATAATCTTTCCAACGCTTGATCGCCAGTTTGATTGTCGCCTGCTGGCCGCCTTTGCCTTCTGCGCCGTGAAGCAGCAGCATGACGCCGTCATCGATCCCAGAATATATTCTTGCTTCGACGCGACCATTTCTGATGCTTGACTGCACTTCGAGCACCCCGTCTCGCAGCAGTCTGCATGTCGGCATCCCCATCGGCCAGCCAAACTCGACTTTGGCGATATCGACGGCGACCACCTGACGATCTGTCTTGTTCAGTGACATCAGCCATTCTTTGACCGGCTGGACACCGCTCCGGGTCGTGTAGAACCGGGCGACAATCCGCCTCGACTGGGCAGAGTGCACCATATTTGGTTCGAACTTCAATGGGAGAGTTGGGGCGTTCCGGTTCGTCCCAGGGTTGCGCAAAGTGTGCGTCTTTTCCAGGGGTATTGGTCATAAACGCCGCAAAATTTTCGGTGATGGCGTGACCTGCGTCATCCTCTTTGCATAATCCGCGCGTCATACCTATCTGCTGACGAGATCATCTCAACCGGAGGATATGGAATGTTCGACGCCAAGAAAATTCTCGACCAGTTTTTAGGCTCCAATATGCCTGGAGTCGGCGGTTCGGTGAAAGACCAGGCCGGACAGGTGACCCAGATGGCGAAGGACAATCCACTTGCCTCCGGCGCGATCGCCGCCGTGCTGCTGGGCACCGGTACGGGACGCGAGCTGACCGGTTCGGTTCTGAAGCTGGGCGGTCTCGCCGCCATCGCCGGTCTCGGCTATCAGGCCTACAAGAACTGGCAGGCTGGCAATCAGCCTCAGCCGGTCGGCGGCGCGCCTGCGCCGGCTCAGGGACAGGCCGCGCCCGATCTGCTGCCGGCGCCTGCCGGAACCGGCTTTTCGCTGGAAGATCACACCAACAATGACGATTTTGCGCTGGTGCTGGTGCGCGCCATGATCTCGGCCGCGCGCGCCGATGGTCATATCGACGAGGCCGAACGTCAGGCGATCCTCGGCAAGGTCAAGCTCGCTGGGCTCGACGCCGACGCCGAGGCCTTCCTCACCGGCGAACTGACCAATCCCGTCGATCTCGACGCCATCATCGGCGCCGCGAAGACCGAGAGCCAGAAGGTGGAGCTCTACACGGCATCCCGCATCGCCATCGATCCGGACACCCGCGCCGAACGCGGCTATCTGGATCTTCTGGCGGGCCGGCTGGGTCTCGCCGATGGGCTGATCGATCATATCGAAGCGACGGTCGCTTCCGCAAAGGTCGGCTGAGCCGCCGCCCATCACCGAAATTTATTTGTCGATCTCTCGACGTGGTGATGAACATCATCCCCGGTTCTGTTAAGGAGACGGGGATGAAGAAGGAAGATCTCAGCAATTGGACGCCGCGGCCCGCGCCGAAGGCGGTGCGGCTCGAAGGGCGTTACGTGACGCTCGTTCCCTATGTGCGGGACGAGCATGCGCAGGCGCTGTGGACGGCGCTCGGCGAAACCGGCGTCAATGCGCGGCTGAAATACTTCGCAGCGCCCGATTTCCAGACCGCGGACGCCTTCGCCGACTGGCTCGACGCCTTCGAAAAGGCCGGCTGGCTGCGCGAAGTGTTTATCGACAACGAGACCGGCGACGTCGTGGGCATGGCCCATTATATGCGCGCCGATCCCGCCAACGGCGTTGTCGAGGTCGGCGGCGTGGCGCATGGCCTGGCGATGGCGCGCAGCCCGATGTCGACCGAAGTCCATTACCTCATGGCGCGGCATGTGTTCGAGGATCTCGGCTATCGCCGCTACGAGTGGAAATGTCACAACGACAACGCGCCCAGCCATGAAGCGGCCAAACGTCTCGGCTTCTCCTTCGAAGGCGTGTTCCGCAAGCACATGATCTCGCGCGGCGAAAATCGCGACACCGCCTGGTACGCGATGATCGACGATGACTGGCTGCGCCTGAAAATGGCGTTCGAAGCTTGGCTGGCCCCGTCGAATTTCGACGCCGCAGGCCGACAATTACGCGGTCTCGCCGAGATCCGCTCCACCATCACGGAAGGTTGACGTGTCACAGTCAGAGCAGCACAAGCGCGAGACGCGCAGGAACGCCATCGCGGCCGCCATCATTCTCCTGGGAGCGGGCGTCGCGCTCGCTCTCATGCCCAGGATCGTTCTGGGGCTGGGCGACGTCTCGCCCTGGCTCGGCTTCGGCGCCGGCGTGGCGATCATCCTGTCCTTCTTCGCCGTCTTCTGGCTGCGCGCACGCTGGCAAAAGCGCCGTTCACGCTGATTTGACGCGCGGCGTTGTAACAAATGCCGCGTTGCCTCGTATAAGCTTGCAAGACCTGACCTGAAGAGGATCCGTCATGCCGGCTTATCGCTTTCCCAAGATCGCAGCTTCGGAGATCACTCCGCAATCCGTTTTCCTGCGTCGACGGGAATTCCTGGCAGGCGCGGCGGCGGCCGGCCTGATCGGCGCGACGGAGTCGCCGTCGCTCGCGGCGTTGGCCGCCAAGCCGTCCGCCTACAAGGTGAACGACAAGATCACCCCCAAGGAAGACGCCACCACCTACAACAATTTCTACGAATTCGGCGTCAACAAGAGCGATCCCGCCGATTACTCCGACAAATTCAAGCCCCGGCCTTGGACGATCAAGATCGACGGTCTGGTGTCCAAGCCTCTGGAGATCGATGTCGATCAGTTGATCGCCAAGATGTCGGTGGAAGAGCGCGTCTACCGCTTCCGCTGCGTCGAGGCCTGGTCGATGGTCCTGCCCTGGAGCGGCTTCATGCTGGCCGATCTTCTCAAACTGGCCGAACCGCTCGCTAGCGCCAAATACGTCGCCTTCCAGACGGCCCTGCGTCCGGACGAAATGCCGGGGTCGGCGGCTTCGCGCCCATTCTCGACTGGCCCTACAAAGAGGGCCTCAGGCTCGACGAGGCGATGCATCCGCTGACGTTGATGGCTGTCGGCATCTATGGAGACCTGCTGCCCAATCAGAACGGCGCCCCGATCAGGCTCGTCGTTCCCTGGAAATACGGCTTCAAGAGCATCAAGTCGATCGAGCGCATCACGCTGGTCGAGGCCCAGCCGCCGACCGCCTGGAACACGGCGGCGCCGGATGAATACGGCTTTTATTCCAACGTCAATCCCAAGGTCGATCATCCCCGCTGGAGCCAGGCCACGGAACGGCCGATCGGCGAGGGCGGCGGCTTTTTCAATTCGCCGAAGAAAGACACGCTGATGTTCAACGGCTATTTGGATGAAGTCGCCTCGCTTTACGCCGGCATGGATTTGAAGGCGAATTACTGATGGCCGTCTCGAGCAGCGATGCGTCGATGGACTGGCCGCGCCGCATCAATCGCACCGTCGCCAAGATTTCGCCCTGGTGGATCTATGGGCTCGGGATGATCCCGGCCGTCTGGTATTTCTGGCAGGGCGCGACCGGGAAGCTGAGCGCCAATCCGGTGCAGTCCTTCGAGCACCTCCTGGGCGAATGGACGCTGCGGTTCCTGATCGCGACGCTGCTGGTGACGCCGATCCGCGATCTCACGCGCGTCAATCTCTTCCGCTTCCGGCGTGCGCTCGGGCTGATGAGCTTTTATTACGCGCTGATGCATGTGCTGACCTACGCCATCCTCGACCGGGCGCTGGTGCTTTCCGAAATCGTCGCCGACATCATCAAGCGGCCCTATATCATGGTAGGCATGGCGGCGTTCGTGGGCCTGGTCGCGCTGGCGGTCACGTCCAACAACTGGTCGATCCGCAAGATGGGCCGCAACTGGGGTCGGCTGCATCTCCTGATCTATCCGGCCGCCATTCTCGGCGTCACGCATTTCATCATGGCGGTCAAAAGCTGGCCGCCGCGGCCGCTGGTCTATATCGCCATCATCGCCGTGTTGTTGCTCTACCGGCTGGCCAAATACACGGCCGCTCAGCGGCCCTTCGCTTCGGCATAAGCGCGCACGGCGTCGCCGAAGGATTTGAACAGGCGGGCGGAGGTGGCGTCGCTTTCGACCCAGTATTCCGGGTGCCACTGCACGCCGATGGCGAAATTCGGCGCGTCGATGACGGACACCGCCTCGATCGTGCCGTCTTCGGCAACGGCTTCGACAGTCAGCCGGGGCGCGGTGACGCCGATCGCCTGACGATGCAGCGAATTGACCTGGAATTCGCCGGCCCCGAGGGCTGCGGCGATGCAGGAGCCTTCCTTGACCTTCACGGTCTGCCGGATGGCATACATCCTGTCGCGCTCCGGCACGTCGGGACGGCGGTGATCCCAGACGCCGGGCTTCTCCTGAATTTCGGTTTCCAGCGTGCCGCCGAGCGCGACATTGAGCTCCTGAATGCCGCGACAGATGGCGAGCAGCGGCACGCCGCGATCGATGGCGCGGCGGATCAGCTCCATGCTCGTCGCGTCGCGAGCCGGATCATAGGGGCCGTTCTGTTCCGAAGCGTCGCCGCCGTAAAGCGAGGGATGCACATTCGAGCGCGACCCGGAAATCAGTACGCCGTCGACACGGTCGAGGATGGCGTCGATATCGTTGC
Source organism: Rhizobium sp. G21 (assembly GCF_014158035.1). Lineage (GTDB taxonomy): Bacteria > Pseudomonadota > Alphaproteobacteria > Rhizobiales > Rhizobiaceae > Rhizobium_E. The sequence continues at coordinate 3,450,990 of NZ_JACFXW010000001.1, forward strand.
CGCTTTCGAGAGCGGGCACGACGATGGCGGTTGCGCCCGCGCCCTTGACCACGGCGTTGACATATTGTTGCGGCGTCGCATGCCAGTAGTAACCTTCGATTTCGCGCGTGTCGGCGGGAATGGCGATGATCGGGCTGGGCATGCTCGTCTCCGGCGTCATTGGGAACGGCCATCAAGTGGCGCGTCGGCTTTGCGATGTCAATCGCCTCATTCCTAAAACGAAGCGCCTAACTATCGGTAAGCACTATCTTACTGCGACGGAAGCATAAGGAAAATCCGATGTTCGCGTCTTGCGGGCGCCATGGGGGCATGCTTAACATCCGCGTCGGGCGAGGGCGACCTCGCTGGGGAAAGCAAAACTGAAAGATCCGTTTTACTGGGAGGTGTCACATGGATCGTCGTTCGTTTTTCAAGAAGGCTGGCGTTGCGGCGGCCGGCGCGGCTGGCGCGGCCTCACTGGCTGCGCCTGCGATCGCGCAGTCCAATCCGAAAGTCACCTGGCGCCTGACCTCGTCCTTCCCCAAGGGGCTGGACACGATCTACGGCGGTGGCGTCGACATCGCCAACCATGTGCGCGCCGCCACCGACGGCGCTTTCGACATTCAGGTCTTCGCCGCGGCCGAAATCGTGCCGGGTCTCGAAGCGGCCAACGCCGCCGGCGCGGGCACCGTCGAAATGGCCCATACCGTGCTCTATTATTACTACGGCAAGGAGCCGACCTACGCGCTCGGCGCCGCCATTCCCTTCGGCCTCAACGCCCGCATGCAGAATTCCTGGTATTACACCGGCGGCGGCGATCTGATGAACGAGTTCCTGGCCACGCAGAACCTCTACGGCATGCCGGCCGGCAATACGGGCGTGCAGATGGGCGGCTGGTTCCGCAAGGAGATCAATACGCTGGAAGACCTCAAGGGTCTCAAGATGCGCATCGGCGGCCTCGCCGGCAAGGTGATGGAGCGGCTCGGCGTCGTGCCGCAACAGATCCCGGGCGGCGACATCTATCCGGCGCTGGAAAAGGGCACCATCGACGCGGCCGAATGGGTCGGCCCTTATGACGACGCCAAGCTCGGCTTCAACAAGGTCGCCAAATATTACTACTATCCGGGTTTCTGGGAAGGCGGCCCGGTGGTTCACGCGGTGATCAACCTCGCCAAATGGAACGATCTGCCCAAGCATTATCAGGCCGTGCTGTCGGACGCCTGCGCCACGGCCAATTCGATGATGCTCGCCAAATACGACGCCAAGAACGCCGTGGCGCTCAAGGAATTGGTCGGCGGCGGCGCGGTGCTGAAGCCCTACAGCCAGGAAATTCTGAACGCCGCCTACGAAGCCTCGCTGACGACCTATGCCGAGCTCAGCGAAAAGAGCCCGCATTTCAAGAAGATCTATGACCACCAGCTGTCCTTCAAGAAGGACGCCTATCTCTGGGCGCAGATCGGTGAATACACCTTCGACACCTTCATGATGATCCAGCAGCGCGCCGGCAAACTTTGAAACCGCAACGCTGATCCTGCCCGGCCCGGAACGTCCGTCGTTCCGGGTCTCTTTGATTTTCGACGTCGCTTTCAATCGATTTTATGTCGCTTGGGGGCCCGCCTGAGATTGCGCGGCCCTAGACCTTTGTGTAAGGCCTGAAGCAGCGCCGAGGTTCAGCCTCAGGCTGTAGGGGAGTAGGACAAAGCGCCGGGAGACAGTATTCCGCGCTTTCAGAATGGGAGAATTCGAATGGCCGAACATCACACCGGACCGGCGGAAGTTGGCGCGTCGATGGACTACGCCGAACATGAGAAGACGTATAGCGGTTTCCTCTGGGCCGCCAAATACGGCACGATGGCCGTCGCGGTGTTGCTGATTGCGATGACGGTCGGCTTTTTCACCGGCGCCGGTTTTATTTTCTCGGTCCTGCTGTTCATCGTCCTGACGATGGCCGGCTTCTTTTTGATCTGACATTTCGATCCGCGCGAAGCGACGTCCGGCCGTGACTGCGGCCGGAGCCTTTCGTGCGCCTTAAATTTGGCGAAGAGGAGAGCCGGCGCGTGGGCAGTCTGATATTCGTGGCGAAAGAGACCGAGGGAGCAGAGCCGCGGGTGGCGGCGTCTCCCGACACGGTCAAGAAAATGAAAGCATTGGGCTTTGACGTGGTCGTCGAAGCCGGAGCGGGCTATGCGTCGCGTATCCCGGACGCTGAATTCGAGAAAATGGGATCCCGCGTCGGGAGCGGCTCGGACGCTGCTTCCGCCGATGTGGTGTTGAAGGTTCGTCGGCCGACCGCAACAGAACTCGCGGGCTACAAGCCCGGCGCCATCGTTCTCGGAGTCATGGACCCCTATGGCAATGACGAGGCGCTTCAGGCCATGGCGGCGGCCGGCGTCTCCGCCTTCGCCATGGAACTGATGCCGCGCATCACACGTGCCCAATCCATGGACGTGCTGTCGTCGCAGGCCAATCTCGCCGGCTATCAGGCCGTGATCGACGCGGCATCGGAGTATGACCGGGCCATGCCGATGATGATGACCGCAGCCGGCACCGTGCCGGCGGCGAAGGTCTTCGTGATGGGCGCGGGCGTCGCGGGCCTGCAGGCCATCGCCACGGCGCGGCGTCTTGGGGCGGTGGTGTCGGCGACCGACGTGCGTCCCGCCGCCAAGGAACAGGTCGCCTCGCTCGGCGCCAAGTTCATCGCCGTCGAGGACGAAGAATTCAAGGCGGCGGAGACCGCAGCCGGTTACGCAAAGCCGATGTCGGCGGAATACCAGGCCAAGCAGGCGGCGCTGGTGGCCGAGCACATCGCCGAGCAGGATATCGTCATCACCACCGCACTCATTCCCGGACGTCCGGCGCCGCGGCTCGTCAGCCGCGAGATGCTGAAGGCGATGAAGCCGGGTTCGGTGGCGGTCGATCTCGCCGTCGAGCGCGGCGGCAATATCGAAGGCGCGGTTGCGGGCGAGGTTGTGGAGGTCGAGGGCGTCAAGGTCATCGGCCATCTCAATGTCGCCGGCCGCATCGCCGCCTCCGCGTCGCTGCTTTACGCCAAGAACCTCGTGACCTTCCTTGAGACCATGGTGTCGAAGGAGACCAAGACGCTCGACCTTAATATCGAGGACGAGCTGGTCAAGGCGACCATGCTGACCCATGGCGGCAAGGTCGTTCACCCCAATTTCGGCGGCTCGAAGGAAGGCTGAGATGGCGATGGAAACTCTGGATAAAGCACTTCAAAATCTCGACGCGGCGGTGGCCGCCGTCCATCAGGCCGTCGAAACGCAGCCGTCCATCGCGGATGCGGCGCATGCGCTGTCGGGCGGGGCGATCGATCCCTTCGTCTTTCGACTGGCGATCTTCGTTCTGTCGATCTTCGTCGGCTATTACGTGGTCTGGTCGGTGACGCCGGCGCTGCACACGCCGCTGATGGCGGTGACCAACGCCATTTCCTCCGTGATCGTGGTGGGCGCGCTGCTCGCAGTCGGCCTGTCGGCGAGCGGTTTCGCCACCGGCTTCGGCTTCGTGGCGCTGATCCTCGCCTCGATCAACATTTTCGGCGGCTTCCTGGTCACCCAGCGCATGCTCGCCATGTACAAAAAAAAAAGAAAAGTAAGGGGCGAAATCCATGTCCGTCAATTTCGCAGCCTTTCTCTATCTCGTTTCCGGCGTGCTGTTCATCATGGCGCTCCGCGGGCTCAGTCATCCCTCCACCAGCCGACAGGGAAACCTCTACGGCATGGTGGGCATGGGCATCGCCATCGTCACCACGCTGCTGCTCGCCAAGCCGACATTTGGCGGGCTGGCGCTGATCGTGCTTGGCCTCGCCATCGGCGGCGGCGTGGGCGCGGTCATCGCCCGGCGCATCGCCATGACGTCGATGCCACAGTTGGTCGCCGGTTTCCACTCGCTGGTCGGTCTCGCCGCGGTGCTGGTGGCGGCGGCGGCGCTTTACGCGCCGTCCTCGTTCGGCATCGGCGAGGTGGGTCAGATCCATGGCCAGGCGCTGGTGGAAATGTCGCTGGGCGTCGCGATCGGCGCGATCACCTTCACCGGTTCGATCATCGCCTTCCTGAAGCTCGATGGACGCATGAGCGGCAAGCCGATCATGTTGCCGATGCGGCACGCACTGAACATCGCCATCTTCGCGGCGATCGTGGTGCTGATCGGCGTTCTCGTGGCCACCGAAAGCCATTTCGTGTTCTGGCTGATCGTGGCTCTCGCGCTGGCCTTCGGCGTGCTGCTGATCATCCCGATCGGCGGCGCCGACATGCCGGTGGTTGTGTCGATGCTCAACTCCTATTCGGGTTGGGCGGCGGCCGGCATCGGCTTCACGCTCGGCAATCTGGCGCTGATCATCACCGGCGCGCTGGTGGGCTCGTCGGGCGCGATCCTCAGCTATATCATGTGCAAGGGCATGAACCGCTCCTTTGTGTCGGTCATCCTCGGCGGCTTCGGCGGCGACGCGGGGGCTTCCGCCGCCGCGGACAATTCCGACAAGACGGTCAAGCAGGGCTCGGCCGACGACGCCGCCTATCTGATGGCCAACGCCTCCAAGGTGATCATCGTGCCGGGTTACGGCATGGCGGTGGCCCAGGCCCAGCATGCGCTGCGCGAGATGGGCGACAAGCTCAAGGAAGCCGGGGTCGAGGTTAAATACGCCATCCACCCGGTCGCGGGCCGCATGCCCGGCCACATGAACGTGCTGCTCGCCGAAGCCAATGTTCCCTATGACGACGTGTTCGAACTCGAAGACATCAATTCGGAGTTTGCGCAGGCCGACGTCGCCTATGTCATCGGCGCCAATGACGTCACCAATCCGGCGGCGCGCGACGACAAGTCCTCGCCGATCTACGGCATGCCGATCCTCGATGTCGACAAGGCCAAGACCTGCCTGTTCGTCAAGCGCTCGCTCGGCTCCGGCTATGCCGGCATCGACAATACGCTGTTCTACAAGGACGGCACGATGATGCTGCTCGGCGACGCCAAAAAGGTGACGGAAGACATCGTCAAGGCTTTGGCGCACTGACATCTCGCCATCTCCGCCACCAAACCCCGCCCTGAACCGGCGGGGTTTTCGTTTGCACGTTCCGCGCGATCTCGATAGCTTCGATATGCTTGTTGTCTTCAATAAAAGTAGTTACATTAAATGCGGATCGTGTGGGACGAAATCAAGCGGCAGGCGAATTTGCGCAAGCACGGCTTCGATTTCGCTGCGCTGGATATGGGTTTTTTTGAACGCGCCCTCATCTTTCCAGCGAAACAGGGGCGTCGTCAGGCCATCGGCCTGTTCGTCGAGCAGATGGCGGTGGTGATCTTTTTCCGACTTGGGGAGGAGGGACTGTCGATCATCTCGATGCGCGCGGCGAACCGCAAGGAAAGGGCTCTTTATCATGACGCAAAAAATGACCAAGCCTGATGATCCGGATTTCATACACGGCTTTCCGCGCGAGATCTGGGAGGAAGTGTCCGACAATCCCGAACTGACCGAAGAGGATTTCAAGCTCGCCAGGCCCTTCCGCGAGGTGTTCCCGGAACTGGCCGCGGAGATCGAACGCAGCCGTGGGCGGCCGGCGTCCGAGAACCCGAAGAAGCAGGTCACGCTCAGGCTCGATGCCGATGTGGTCGCCCGTTACAAGGCGGGCGGCAAGGGATGGCAGAGCCGCATGAACGCCGATCTTCGCAAGGCGCTCGGCCTCTGATCAGGAGAAGCGCGACAGGCGATAGGGCGCGAGCAGCGGCTCGGCTGCGCCGTCCAGCACTTCCTTCGCTGCGAAATCGCCGATGGCTGGGGCGAGCGTGATGCCGGAATGGGTGACCGTGATATAAAGGCCGGGAACGCCCTCGGCGCGGCCGACGATCGAGAAACCGTCCTCCGGGATGGGGCGAAAGCCGATGCGGTAGCCTTCGAGCTCCAGCTGGTCGCCGCCGACGAGGCGCGAGCACATGTCGTCGAACACCCGCCTGGCCGTGGCGGCGGGATCGGCGCCGGGATCCGTGCCGTTGAAGGAGGTGGAGGCGATGATGCGGCCATCCGGCGCCTGGCGCATTTCCATTTCCGGCGCAACGACGATATGATTGAGCAGGCGAGGGGCGGGCTTGGTGTCGATGATGAGGCCCGGCGAGGAACTCATGGGCACTTTGACGTCGGCGGTTGCGGCAAGCGCCGCAGTCTCAGCGCCGGCGGCGAGGATCACCTCGTCGGCTTCGACGACGCCGTTCGCCGTCACGACGCCGACCACACGGCCGTTTTTGAAGGACAGCGCCGAGATCTCGGCGCTGTCATGGACAGTTGCGCCGAGACGTTCGGCGTCCGCCAGCAGCGCGAGCGCGACGGGACGCGGCTCCACCATGCCCTCGCCGGAGATCTTCAGCGCCCAGTCGGGAGCATGTTTGATGGCCGGCTCGAGGCGCAGGATCTCGTCCCGCTCGATCCGTTCGAGATCATAGCCCCAGCTCGCATGTTCCTCCGCGAACTTTTCCAAACCCTCCGGCGGCAGGTCGTAGCAGATCGAGCCGCACCAGTCCGGGCTGACGCCGGGGACGGCGGCTGCGAGCCTGAGCCAGCCGGCCATGGCCGCCATGCGCAGGCGGAAATAGGGTTCGGGATTGCCCCAATTGGCGTTGATCCAGGCGAAGGAATTGGGCGTGGCCACGCCGCCGCGCTTGCCGCACACCACCGTCACCCGCGCTCCCGCCTCGGCCAGATGCCAGGCGATGGAGGCTCCGATGACGCCGCCGCCGATGACGATGATGTGTTTGCCCGACATGCCGATTCCTCTGTTGCGCCGCCAACTTATCGTCGGAGACGGAAAAGGGAAGGTCTAGCTTTCCATGGGATAGGAGACGAAGGCGAAGCGCCGGCCATCCGGGGACCAACTGTTGACGTTGATCGTGCCCTGGCCGCCGTGCAGGCTCGCTACTGTTTCCGCCGCCGCCCAATCGCCATTCCGCACCAGTCGCAGCTCGACCGGCAGGTTTTCGGGATGTCCCCGCGTGCGCTCGGGATAGGAGAGATAGCAAGCGAGATCGCCTGTTGGCGCGAGATGCGGAAACCAGTTGACGCCGGCGTTGAAAGTCAGCTGTTCGAGGCTGCCTCCGTCGCGTCTCATCCGCGCGATCTGGGCATGTCCCGGCGTCGCGCTGAAATGCTCGGTGTTGAAATAGATCCACTCGCCGTCGGGAGAATATTCGCAGCCATCCGCGGGTTTCGCCCCATAGGTGAGCTGGCGCAATGCGTCGCCATCGGTTCGCATCACATGGATATTGGCCGCCCCCAAGGGCCATGGGGCCCGGGCTCGACACCGACGAAAGCGAGCTCGGCGCCGTCGGGGCTGACGCCATGCAGGAAATGCCGGAGCGGGCGATCGGGAGCGTGGCGGCTGACGGGCCAAAAGCGCCGCGTCGCGAGCGACACGCCGTAAATGCGCCAATCGTAACAGGAGACATAGATCGTATCGCCATCCGGCGCGGGTACATGGTCGTTGTTGACGAAGGGTAGGCCAGGGATGTCGAGCTGCTGAAGATCGCCTGACGCGAGGTCGAGCGTCCAGAGAAGGCCGTCGCCGTTCAGAAGAAGCCGGTCCGGCCAAGGCCAGTTCGGCGCTTCCAGCAGAAGATCGCGGGTGCGGAACGCTTCCCTCGTCTGTCCGGTGTCGGCGTCGAAGATATGGACGGTGCAGCTTTGCATCGGCAGCAGCCGTCGATGATCTCTCTGGACATCTTCCTGAGCCACGCCGATTCTCCTTCGCACGCGCATCCATGAAAAAGGCCGCTCGCGGCGGCCTTCACTACGTGGTTATTGCGCCGCGACGCCGGTCGCGGCCCGTGTTCTCGCCACACCGTCTCGGGCCGGCTGGTATTTGAGATCCAGCGACAAAGCATGCGCATAAGACTTGTAGGCGCGTCGCGCGTCGCCCTTGCGTTCGTAGATCAGCGCCTGGTTGGCCCAGGATTCGGCTAGCGATCCATCCAGTTCGATGGCGTGATTGAAGTCGGCGAAGGCGTTGTCGTCGTCGTTCATCGCCACATAGGAAATGCCGCGGCCGTTATAGGGCTCTGCGGAATTCGGCGAGAGCGAGATGGCGGTCGAGAAGTCTTCGATCGCCTTGGCGTGATTGCCGCGCTTCTGGTAGATCAGGCCGCGATTGTGATAGGCGCGCGGATCGGTCGTGTCGAGGCCGATCGCCTGATTGTAATCGTTCATCGCCGGGTCGAGCTGACCGGCCTGGCGATAGACATTGCCGCGGCCGATAAAGGCGACGTCGTAACGCGGATTGAGCTTCAGCGCCGTGTTGTAGTCGGCGAGCGCCGCTTCGGGCTGGCCCATGTTGCGGTAGATCAGCCCACGATTGGCGTAGGCCTGATAGAAGCGCGGGTTGAGCGCGATCGCCTGGTTGAAGTCAGCCAAAGCGCGCTTGAATTCGCCGGCGCGGCCATAGGCCGATCCACGCGTGTTATAGCCTTCCGGATCCTGCGGGTTGGATTCGATCACCGAAGTCAGCGACGCGATGTTTTCCTCGCCGCCCTGGGCCTTGTTGATGCGGATCGTGTCCGTCGTATCGGTCGTGTTGCAGGCGGCGAGCGCGAGCGTGAGCCCCGTCATGGCCAGGCCGATACGGACCTTTCGACCCAGGCCATGGGCCTGTGCGAGGAGGGAAGTGGCGAGGCTATTGTGTCGGAGCATGATCGGTTCTTCGCGCAAGCTGCCGGAGCAGGGGACAATCAAAAAGGCGGCGGCGACTCACATCGCCCCCGCCAGACAACATCGAATTTCGTCAAGACGACGGCGGTTCAGCGCGCGGCAGCGGCGCGACCCGTCACGAGGCCTTCGCGCTGGGCGCGCTTGCGCGCCAGCTTGCGAACGCGACGAACAGCCTCGGCCTTTTCGCGAGCGCGCTTCTCAGAAGGCTTTTCGTAGTAGTCGCGCATCTTCATTTCACGAAAAATGCCTTCGCGCTGCATCTTCTTCTTCAGAGCGCGGAGAGCCTGATCAACATTGTTGTCGCGAACCAGTACCTGCACGTGAATCCCGTTCCTTGTCTCGAGTTGAGCCCGGCCTTGAGGCGCAGGGCGAACAAAATAAATTCGCTAAGCCGGACGGCCAAGCGATTGACGCAAGCAACTACCAGATCAAATGCGGCAAGTCCAGTGGTTCCCGTCATATTTTGAACCGCAGCCAGCGGTTATGCTGGCTGTCGCGGCTTTGGCGGAGACCCGCCCGACTGCGTCGCAAAATGGACGTTGTCAGAACATCTTTTTGCGATTTCCTCAAGCTCATCAAGGCTGCTGACGCCGGTATCTGGAGCAAATTCGCGATGCGCAAATATTCTGTTTTCGCCGTCGCCCGCGAGGCCCTTCGCGGGCATACGGGCTGGGAAAAGCAATGGACGTCGCCCGAGCCGAAAAAAGAATATGATGTCATCATCATCGGCGGCGGCGGTCATGGCCTGGGCGCGGCCTTCTATCTCGCCAAGGAGCACGGCATCACCAATGTCGCGGTGATCGAAAAGGGCTGGCTCGGCGGCGGTAATACCGGCCGCAACACCACCATCATCCGCTCCAACTATCTCTACGAAGAGAGCATGGACATCTATGAGCATTCGCTCAAGATGTGGGAGAACCTGTCCCAGGAGCTGAACTACAACGTCATGTATTCGCCGCGCGGCGTGATGATGCTGTCGCATACGGTGCATGACAAGCAGACCTTCATGCGTCACGTCCACGCCAACCGTCTCTACGGCATCGACAATGAATGGCTGACGCCCGAGCAGGCGAAGGATTATTGCCCGCCGCTCGATATCGCCGCTTCCGCCCGCTACCCGATCAATGGCGCAGCGTTGCAGCGTCGCGGCGGCACCGCCCGTCATGACGCGGTCGCCTGGGGTTACGCCCGCGCCGCCACCGATCGCGGCGTGCATGTGATCCAAAACACCGAGGTCACCGGCATTCGCCGCGGACCGGACGGCGCGGTGATCGGCGTCGAGACGAACCGTGGCTTCATCGGAGCCAAGAAGATCGGCGTGTCGGCTTCGGGCCACAATACGGCGATCATGTCCATGGCGGATGTCCGCGTGCCGCTGCATTCCAATCCGCTGCAGGCGCTGGTGTCGGAACCGATGAAGCCGATCTTCCCCTGCGTGGTGATGTCCAACACCGTGCACGCCTATATCTCCCAATCCGACAAGGGCGAATTGGTGATCGGCGCCGGCACCGACCAGTATGTGTCCTATTCGCAGACCGGCGGTCTGCAGATCATCACGCATACGCTCGACGCCATCTGCGAAATCTTCCCGATCTTCCGGCGCGTGAAGATGATGCGCCAGTGGGGCGGCATCACCGACAACACACCCGACCGTTCGGCGATCCAGTCCAAGACGCCGGTCAAGGGCCTCTATGTGAATTGCGGCTGGGGAACCGGCGGCTTCAAGGCCACGCCGGGCTCGGCCCATCTCTTCGCCCATCTCATCGCGCGCGACGAACCGCACAAGCTCGCCGCCGGCCTGACGCTCGACCGCTTCCGCTCCGGACGCCTGGTCGACGAAGCCGCCGCCGCCGCCGTTGCGCATTGACAGGTTAGGTCAAGACCATGTTTCTCATCCACTGCCCCTATTGCAACGAAGACCGTTCGGAACTCGAGTTCCGCGGCGTGGGCGACGCCCATATCGATCGTCCGCAGAACATCACCGAAATTTCGGACGAGGAATTCGCCGACTATTTCTTCATGCGCGACAATCCGAAAGGCCTGATCTACGAGCGCTGGCGCCATATCCATGGCTGCGGCCGCTTTTTCCGCGCCGTTCGCCACACCGTCAGCGATCGATTCGTCATGACCTACCGGCAGGAAGAGCCGCGTCCCGACGACGCGACCATCCAGGCCAAACTCGCCGGCATTGGAGGCCAGAAATGAGCGGAGCAAACCGTATCGCAGGCAAGGGCCGCCTGACCCCCGCCAGAACCGCCCGCTTCACCTATGACGGCCGCATCCTGACCGGTCTCGAAGGCGACACGGTCGCTTCGGCGCTGCTCGCCAACGGCATTCATCTCGCCGGCCGGTCGTTCAAATATCACCGTCCGCGCGGCATCCTGACCGCCGGTCCGGAAGAGCCGAACGCGCTGATGGACGTGTCGCGCGACCCGAGCCGCAAGACGCCGAATGTGCGCGCCACGATGCAGGACCTCTATGACGGCCTGACCGTGTCGTCGCAGAACCGTTGGCCATCGCTCGCCTTCGACATCGGCGGCATCAACAACCTGTTTGCGCCGTTCTTTGCAGCCGGCTTCTACTACAAGACCTTCATGTGGCCGAAGGCCGCCTGGCACAAGGTCTATGAGCCGCAGATCCGCAAGGCCGCCGGCCTCGGCGTATCGCCGACGCAGGACGATCCCGACCACTACGCCAACCGCTTCGCCCATTGCGACGTGCTTGTGGCGGGCGGCGGAGCGGCCGGCATCGCCGCGGCGCTGGCCGCAGCCGAAAACGGCGCCAGCGTCATCATCGCCGACGAGCGCGCCGAATTCGGCGGCGCCCTGCATTTCGATACAGGCGTCAGCATCGACGGCCAGGACGGTTACGCCTGGGCGCAGAAGATGATCGGCAGGCTCAAGGCGATGCCGAATGTGACGGTTCTGTCGCGCACCACCGTGTTCGGCTATTACGAGCACAATTTCATCGGTCTCGCCGAGCGCGTCACCGACCATATGGCAAAGCCCGCGCCGCATCTGCCGCGCGAGCGCCTGTGGCAGGTCCGCGCCAAGCGCGTGGTCATCGCCACGGGCGCTATCGAACGCCATATGGTGTTCGACGGCAACGACCGCCCGGGCGTGATGCTGGCGTCCGCGGCGCGGATGTATCTCAACCATTACGGCGTCGCCATCGGCGCCAAGGTCGGCGTCTACACCGCCCATGACTCTGCCTATGAAGCCGCCTTCGACCTCAAGGCCGCCGGCGTCGAGATCCCTGTGATCGTCGACAGCCGCGACAAGCCGGGCGAAGCCGTGCTCGCAAAGGCCCGTTCGATGGGCATCAACGTGCTGACGGGCCATGCGGTGCTGACCACCAAGGGTAAGCTGCGCGTCTCCTCCATGGTCGTGGCGCGCCGCGGTCAGAAGAGCGGCGAGAAGTTCGCCGTCGACGCGCTGATCATGTGCTCGGGCTGGACGCCGTCGGTGCATCTGTTCTCGCAGTCGCGCGGCAAGCTGGCCTTCGACGCCGACAACCAGCGCTTCCTGCCGGGAACCTATCTCGAGGACTGCATGTCTGTCGGCGCCTGCAACGGCACGAATTCGATACAGGCCACTATCGACGAGGCGTTGGGCGTCGGCGAACTGCTCGCCCGGGCGGCCGGAGCCGAGGGCAAGTCGACCGTCTCCATCGCCGCGACCCAGGCCTTCGACTGGACCGGCGGCATGGCGGGCAGCGCAGAAGGCGCCGGCCCCGACGACACCTCGGCCAAGGCTTTCGTCGACTTCCAGCACGATGTCTGCGCCAAGGATATTCGTCTCGCCGTGCGCGAAGGCATGCATTCGATCGAGCATGTCAAGCGCTTCACCACCAACGGCATGGCGACCGACCAGGGCAAGACCTCCAATATCCATGGTCTGGCGATCGCGGCGGAAGCGCTCGGCAAGGCGATGCCGGAAGTGGGTCTTACCACCTTCCGCGCGCCCTATACGCCCGTGACCTTCGGCACGCTGATCAACCATTCGCGCGGGCCGCATTTCGACCCGGCCCGCAAGACGCCCATCCATGCCTGGCACGAAGCCCAGGGCGCGGATTTCGAAAATGTCGGCAACTGGAAGCGCGCCTGGTATTATGCGCGTCCGGGCGAAGACATGCATCAGGCCGTCAACCGCGAATGCAAGACGGTGCGCACCGTGGCCGGCGTGTTCGACGCCTCGACGCTCGGCAAGATCGAAGTGGTCGGCCCGGACGCCGCCGCCTTCATGAACCTGATGTACACCAACTCCTGGGACACGCTGAAGCCCGGCCGCTGCCGCTATGGCATCATGCTGCGCGAAGACGGCTTCGTCTATGACGACGGCGTCGTCGGCCGTCTGGCCGAGGATCGTTTCCACGTGACCACCACCACGGGCGGCGCGCCGCGCGTGATGCATCACATGGAAGACTATCTGCAGACGGAATTCCCGCATCTCAAGGTGTGGCTGACCTCGACCACCGAACAGTGGGCCGTCATCGCCGTGCAGGGTCCGAAGGCGCGCGAGATCATCGCGCCGCTCGTCGAAGGCATCGACCTCTCCAACGAGGCCTTCCCGCATATGAGCGTCGCCGAAGGCAAGATCGCCGGCGTGTCGACGCGTCTCTTCCGCATGACATTCGCGGGCGAACTCGGTTTCGAAATCAACGTGCCGGCCGATTACGGTCAGGCCGTCTGGGAAGCGATCTGGGAACGGGCCGAGCCGATGGGCGCCTGCGCCTATGGCACGGAAACCATGCACGTGCTGCGCGCCGAGAAGGGCTATATCATCGTCGGTCAGGACACGGACGGCACGCTGACGCCCGATGACGCCGGCCTCGCCTGGGCCGTCGGCAAGAAGAAGACCGACTTCGTCGGTATTCGCGGTCTGAAGCGCTCGGATCTCGTGCGCAGCGGCCGCAAGCAACTGGTCGGTCTCAAGACCAAGGACCCGCGCGAGGTGCTTGAGGAAGGCGCGCAGATCGTCGCCGATCCCAACCAGCCCAAGCCGATGACCATGCTCGGCCATGTGACGTCGTCCTACTGGTCGGAAAATTGCGGACGCTCGATCGCCATGGCCGTGGTGGTCGACGGTCGCGCCAAGATGGGCCAGACGCTCTATGTGCCGATGACCGACCGCGTGGTCGCCGTCGAAGTCTGCGACGCCGTGTTCTATGACAAGGAAGGAGGCCGCATCAATGGCTGACGCTCTCTCTGCTCTCCGCAAGTCGCCGCTCAAGGCGGGCCATGGCGGCTCTGCGGTCGCCTCCGTGACGCTAGCGCCTTCAGCCGCGCGCGCCTCGCTGCGCGCCGGCGCGGACGCCGTCTCTGCTTTGTCTTCGGCGCTCGGTTTGGAACTGCCGACCAAGCCCAAAGGCACGGCTTCGGCCGACGGCAAGCATGCGCTCTGGCTCGGTCCCGACGAATGGCTGCTGATCGGGCCCGACGGCGTCGATTTCGTGGCGCTCGCCGGCCAATCCGGCGCGCTGCATTCGGCGGTGGATGTGTCGCACCGCAACGTCGCCTTCGTCATCTCCGGGTCCGGCGCCCGCGCCACTTTGGCCTCGGCCTGCCCCTTGGATCTCGGCGACGCGATCTTCCCGGTCGGCGCCGCCTCGCGCACGGTGTTCGGCAAGGCCGAAGTGGTGATCTACCGCACCGGCGAGGAAAGCTTCCGCCTGGAATGCTGGCGCTCCTTCGGCGAATATTGCTTCGGCATGCTCAACGAAGGCGCGGAAGACGCGGCGATCTGAGGGATCGCTTTGAATCGTCGCCGCCCTGCGCTATTGTCACACGACATAGAACCCGCAGGGCGACGCTCGATGATTTCACTGACGCTGACAGGCGAATTGGAAGAGCGGCTGAAAGCCGCCGCTGACGAGGCCGACGCGTCGGCTCCTGAGATCGTGGCGCGCGCCGTCGAGCATTATCTCGAACTCCGTGAAGCCCGCCTGAATTCCGCCCGCGCTGCAGCGGCGGAGGCCGACAAAGGCTATTTCGTTTCTCAAGCCAAGATGCATGCATGGATGGACAGCTGGGGAACGGCGGATGAACTGCCTCCGCCGGACGCGGATATCACCCCGGCAAGCCGCATGCATGAGGCTGGTCTATCTTCCATCGACGGCTCATGATCTGATTTGGCTTCGAACCTATTACACGAAAGTGTTTCCGGAGGGCGCCAAGAAAGCCCGAGAGGAAATCAGACGCGCTGAACGTCTCTTGCAGGATCATCCATTTGCCGGGGAGCGCTTCGGTAGCGATTTCAGGGAGTTGCTGATACCGCGAACCCCTTTCGCCATGATTTACAGAGTCGCCAATGACCGAATAGAGATCCTGGAGATTCAGGACGTCCGTCGCGGGCGACGAAACGTCACCAACCCGCCCACCTGACCCATCGGCCGTGGAAATCTCCGCGGCCAATTTCTTTTTCGCGCCACCGGGCCAGATCTGCAGTGTAAGGGCGGCGCCGTCATGGGCATTGCCATCGGCTTCGAGCGCGAGGCGGGCCAGCGGCGCGGCGGCGGTGGCGCGCTCGCCGGCGGCGGCGATCAGCGCCTCTCCCTCCGCCTGCAACGCAGCGGGTAGATATTGCCAGGCGATGGTGTGGAAGATCACATGAACGGCGCCGGGGCGGGCGGCGGCCAGGCGGGTTCGGAGCCAATCGACGGCGTCGGCCTTTTCAACGGACAGCTTGTGCGCGGCGGCGATGTCGAGGGCGGCGCGGGTTCGTAAAAGACGGTCTTGCTGGTCTGCCCAGATATAGGACAACATCCGCAGCCGGTGCGCAGGCTTGGCGGCATCGACGGGGGCGAGATCGCAACCGGCGCGCTCCAGCACCGAGATGAGCGCTTCGGGCGGCGTTTCGCCATGCCAGTCCGGCGCGATCTCGACGGTGGAGGCCGGATCGCCCCAGACACGGTCGCCGAGCCGGTAACGATAGCGGTCCCATTGCAGATTGAGCCCGGCGCTCGTCCCTACTTCCGAGAGGATGAGCGGCTTGCCGAGGAGCGCGGCGATGGTCAGGAAACCCGGAAGCAACGCGCCGGAGCGGCGGACTTCATTGGTCTGCGGGGCGGATCGAAGACGCGCGAGAATGAAGTCGGCATGATCCGCGAGGGCCTTTTCGGCGGCGTTCCAGAGCCGATCGTCAGCAGCGTCGTGGGGCGGGTAGACGGATGCGAGGTCCGGCGCATGGCTCTCCAGCACCAGGGCGTGCAGGCAACCGGCCAGTCGCAGCGGTACGGAATCGGCCTGGGGCGAGGGATCGCCTGACCAGTTCAACACCCGATCGGCTACTGCGCCGCCGGGCGTCAGCCGCGCGGAAATAAGTCTGCAGAGACGGGCGGTGAATGGCGATCCCAGCGCGTCGCAGGCGGCGGACTGGCGTTCGAAGGCGTGGCGTACGGCGTTGATGCTCATGCAAGATGTCCCTGTGTTCACCGACCGAGGATAGAGCCGATTGACGACAGCTTCTATGCCGGTGTCCCGCAACTTTGGCGCCGAAACGCTCAGGCGGGCGGGCCGAGATAGAGGCTCACTGAACGCGGGGCCACAGTCATGCCGTCTCCAAGCAGGCATTTCCAAAGCCGCGCGCCGCCGGGCAGGCGGATGGGTTTCGGCTCATCGGCGCGATTGGACGCCACGGCGAGCGTGGCAGGGCGGGTGGTGATGCGGTCGTTGGTCTGCAGCGCCATGATCAGCTGATCGGCGTGATGCGCCTCCCAATCGGCCACCTGCATCGGTTCGCCCTTGACGGTCAGCCAGGCGACGTCGAGGTCGGTCAGGAATTCCAGGCCCTCGAAGATGGTGAAGCGGCGGCGGAGCGCCGAGAGCATTGACGCATGCTCCAGGATCTCCCGGTCGATCATGGACCAGTCGATCCATGAAAGCGCGTTGTCCTGGGCATAGGCGTTGTTGTTGCCCTGCTGGCTGCGGCCAAATTCGTCGCCGGCCGTCAGCATGATCGCGCCTCGGGATAGGAACAGGGTCGAGAGAAGCGCCATGACATCGGCGCGGCGGCGGGCATTGACGCCGGCGTCATCGGTGGCGCCTTCGACGCCGTTGCTCCAGGAATAATTCTCGTTGTGGCCGTCGCGATTGTCCTCGCCATTGGCCTCGTTGTGCTTGCGGTCGTGGGAGACGAGGTCCCAGAGCGTGAAGCCGTCATGGGCGGCGATGAAATTGACCGTGCGGGTGCGGCGTCCTTCATGCCGGCTGAAGATGTTGGACGAGCCTGATAGCGCGGTGGCGAGCGGGCCGATGCGATGATTGTCGCCGCGCCAGAACAGGCGGATGTCGTCGCGGGCGCGATCGTTCCATTCGAGAAAGGACGGCGGGAAATTGCCGAGCTGATAGCCGCCGGGACCGATGTCCCAGGGCTCGGCGATGAGGATGCGATCCTTCAGGATCGGGTCGGCGCGCATTTCCGAAAGCAGCAGAGCGTCCGAGGTAAAGCCCTGAGGGCCGCGTCCGAGGATCGGCGCGAGATCGAAGCGGAAGCCGTCGATGCCGGCGTGCCGTACGAAATGGCGGAGGCTGTCGAGAACCAGATTGCGCACCGGCGCGTGGTGGCAGGCCAGCGTGTTGCCGCAGCCGGTGTCGTTGATCAATTCGCCCGGCTTGCCCGGCGGGTGGCTGTAGTAGGTCAGGCTGTCGAGCCCGCGCATCGAGAGCGTGCCGCCCTCAGTGTCGCTTTCGCCGGTGTGGTTGAAGACGAGATCGAGGATTACGCCGAGGCCATGGCTGTGCAGCGTGGCGACGGTTTCGGCGAGCTCCCGCACGCCGCCGGGGCAAAGGCGCGGGTCGAGCGCCATCAGCGCGATCGGGTTGTAGCCCCAACTGTTTCTCAAGCCGAGCGGCGGCAGGTGACGCTCGTCGAGCCAGGCTGTGATGGGCATCAGCTCGAGGGCACAGACGCCCAGCGTCTCGAAATGCGCGAGAATGGCGGGATGGGTGAGCGCCTTGATCGTGCCGCGCTCGTCCTCGGGAATATCGGGATGCAGCATGGTGAAGGCGCGGACATTGATTTCATAGACCAGCCCGCCCGGCTTCCAATGCGGCGGCTGGGCATGGATGGGCGACAGGTGCTGGAGAATAGCCCGCGGCGCAATGTCGGCGGTGTCGACGCCATAGGCGGCGAGACGGCGATCCTGCGCAAAGGGCCGGTCGAGCTCCAGCGCATAGGGATCGACGAGAAGCTTGGACGGATCGTACCAGAGGCCATGGCTCGGCGCATAGTCGCCGTGGGCGCGGAAGCCGTAGCGCTGGCCGGCGCGAACGCCCTCGACATCGGCTCGCCAGACATGGTCGTGTCCGCATGTCATCTCGGTCAGGCTCTCGCGTCCCTCCGCATCGAATAGACAAAGCTCGACCTTGCCGGCATGCCGCGAGAACACGCCGAAATGCGCGCCGGCGGCGGTGAGCGTGGCTCCGAGCGGATGGTGGGTCATGGGGTGGTTCCTGCGGGTCTGATCGATTTCGGCACATCCTACTCCGAAACACTTACGAAGCGTCAATCACCCATGCGATGCTTGACGAAGTACCAACCGGTTGGTATGTATGGCGTGAAAGACGGGGAGGAATGCTGTGGCTGACCTGCGGCAACAGACGCGGATGAAACTGCTGGACGCCGCGCAGGCGTCGATCCGAGCCAAAGGTTACGCGGCGACATCGGTGGATGACATCTGCGCCGGCGCCGGCGTCACCAAGGGCGGCTTCTTCCACTACTTCAAGAGCAAGCAG
Organism: Rhizobium sp. G21; assembly: GCF_014158035.1. Lineage (GTDB taxonomy): Bacteria > Pseudomonadota > Alphaproteobacteria > Rhizobiales > Rhizobiaceae > Rhizobium_E. The sequence continues at coordinate 3,469,400 of NZ_JACFXW010000001.1, forward strand.
GACGCGGTGCTGGCCGCCGTCGATCACTGGAACGAGTTCACGGGCGAAATTTTCGCCACGGCTCCCTATGCCCATCTCGCGGATCCCCGCGACAGGGTGCTGGGCTATGTCGATTTCCGCATGGAAATCCTCGATCGTCCGGTTCCGGAATTCACCTGCCTTCTCGGCGCGCTGGTGCAGGAGCTCTATCAGACGCATGAGGACATTCGCGCGGCGTGCGACGCCGGGATGAGCGCCCATATTGCAAGCATCGAGGCCGATATCGCCGAGGCGCGGTCCAAATATGCGCCGGACGCCGACTGGTCCGCCGAGAGCCTCGGCTACTTCATCCAGTCCGTGCTTCAGGGGTCGTTCATTTATTCGAAGGCCAAACACGAAGCGGAGACGGCGCGCGCCAATCTTCGCCATCTCCGCCGCTATATCGAAAGCCTTCTGCCGACATCATTGTAAGAGGAGACCGTCATGCCCTACACCATCCGTCTGCACCGCATTATCAAGGCGCCGCCGGAACGCGTCTATCGCGCGTTTCTCGATCCCGCAGCCAACGCCAAATGGTTGCCGCCACAAGGCTTCACCTGCACGGTCGACCATATCGACGCCCGCGTCGGGGGCACATACCGGATGACCTTCACCAACTTTTCGACCGGCCAGGCCCATTCCTTCGGCGGCGTCTATGTCGATCTCGTTCCCAACGAACTCATCCGCAACACCGACACGTTCGACGATCCCAATCTGCAGGGCGAAATGGTCACGACGGTGCGGTTGACGCCGGTGTCCTGCGGAACCGAGCTGCATGCCGAGCAGTCTGGGTTGCCCGACATGATCCCGCCGGAAAGCTGCTATCTCGGCTGGCAGGAATCGCTCGCCCAGCTGGCGCAACTGGTTGAGCCTGAGATTCCGGGCTGACCAATCTGCGACATGACATCCGGCCTCTTGATCTTCATCAAGGCTCGGCGGGCCATGTGCTATAACAGATGAGGCGTGATCGCGGAGATATGTCTTGTTTGAATATGTGCTTGGCCTGATTGCCCTGCTCCTGACGCCGGGGCCGACGAACACCTTGCTGGCGCTGGGCGCGGCGGAGCGCGGCGTGAAGGCCGGGATGCGCTATGCGCCCTCGGCGCTCGCCGCCTATCTCATCGTCGTCATCCCGCTTGCGACCGTGGCCGGAGAGGCGCTGACCGCATTTCCGACAGTCGCCCTCGTCATCAAGGCGCTCGCTGCGGCCTGGGTGTTCTGGCTTGCGGTCAAGCTTTGGCGTCCCGACACGGGTGCGGCGCGCGTGGTGACGGCGCAGGAGATTTTCGTGACCACGCTTCTCAATCCCAAGGGTTTGGTCATCGGTCTCGTGTTGACGCCGCATGGGTCTCTCGCAGAGGTGCTGCCTTATCTCGGCTGTCTCGCGGCGACGGCGCTGGCTGCCTCCATGGCCTGGATCCTGTTCGGCGCTCTGGCGATCGGACAATCGGGTCTGGTCGCGCCGCGGACAATGCGGCGGGCAGGGGCCGTGATACTCGCCGGCTTTTCGTTGTTTCTCACCTCGAGCCTGATCAACTGACGGCTTGAGCGCGCTTGCGCACCACCGTCACCGTGCAGGGCGCATGCGCCGCCACTTCACCGGAGACGCTGCCGATCAGCGAGCGCATGGCCGAGGCGGCCCGCGCGCCCATCACGATGTGGTCGACATTGTTGGCGCGGGCGAAGTCCAGGATGGCGTCAGCCGGATTGACCGCCTCGATGACGTGATAGGTGATCGCGCCGTCGCGCGCCTGCAGGGAAGCGGCCCAGCCCTTGAGCTCCACCAACCGGCTGACATGCTTGTTGTTGCCCTCTTCATCCAGCGTCGTGTCGAGGCTGATGCGGTTGATGCGGAGAATGTTGAGGCAGGCGACCCGCGCGCCGGGCGATTTCTCGACGATGCGGGAGACGTTCAGCCTGAGCGCGTCGAGCAGATCCTGGTCGGCGCGGGCCAGATCGATGGAGACGAGCACGATCGGCGCGTCGGCATATTGGCCCGCCACCACCTGCGGCTCGACGCGGTCCCAGGGTTCGGGATTGAAGCGGCGCCGGAGCACGGCGGCGAGGCCGTCGCGCCTGAGCTTTTCCGATCGGGCCGTCAGTTTGATCTGGCCGAGATCCCTGAGGTCGTTGGCGAGCTGCGCCGCCGTCTGGTAGCGCCAGGCGGGATTGACCTCCAGGCATTTCAGGATGACCTCCTGCAGCGCCGGGGGAATGTCCGCCTTGAGTGCGCGGGGTGGATAGGGATCGCGCCAGAGCCGCTTCTTGAGCCCCTTCAGTCGCTGTGGATCGCCGAACGGACGCCGTCCGGTGGCGAAGAAGTAGAGCAGCGCGCCGAGCGCGAACAGATCGCTGCGAAAATCGGTGCGTTTGCCGAGGATCTGTTCCGGCGCCATATAGGGTGCGGTGCCATAGGGAAGGCGGAATTCCTCCGCCATCAGATCCGGCAGTTGCGTATGGCAGGCGAGGCCGTAATCGATCAGCACCGCGTCGCCCGTGTCGCGAAACAGGATGTTGGACGGCTTGATGTCGAGATGGACGACGTTCTGGCGATGGAGATCATCTAGCGCCAGCGCGATCCGTCGACCGAGATCGGCCACCTCGAGGGGAGGGCGCGGCAGTTTCTCGAGCATGGGATAGAGCGAGACGCCGGGAACCTGCTCCATGACGATATAGGGCTGGCGGGCGAAATCGCCATTGGCAATGAAAGCAGGCGCATGTGGTCCGGAGATGCGGGGCAGGATCATCTGCTCCATCTCGAAGCTGACGATTGCGGCCGGGTCGTCGCCCTCGCTCATCTTCGGCGTCTTCATCAAGAGAGGGACGCGCTGGTCGGGATGGGTCACGCTCCAGAGCCGCGCCATGCCGCCATTATGCTTCAATTCGCCGATCACGAAGCCGTCGATGACGTCGCCGGGGGCGAGTTTGGGTTTCGCCATGTCAACGTCCCGTCACCAGGCGGCCCGCCAGGCTTTCCGGCAGGCAGGCGGCGTGGATCTTGCCCACCGTTTTGTCAATGTCGTAGCTGACGCGGAGATAGCGCAGCGCGCGCGCCCCGGTGTCATAAAGCCCGATCGCCGCCTTGGAATTGTCGTCGCGCGGCTGTCCCACCGCGCCCATCACGGCCAGCCAGCGGCGCGAGGCGGAGAGCGGGATCGCCTGGTCCGAACAGGGCGTGAACTGGGTGACCTTGCCGGTGGACGACAGTGAATAGAGGGCCGGTCGGTGGGTATGGCCGCAAAAGCTGACGGTCGCCGTGCAGGCGCCGAGATGGCGGGCGGCTTCGTCGGCGGAGAGCACATAGCGCCAGCGCCCCGGCTCGCTCGCTTCGGCGTGAATATAGAGCCTGTCGTCGTCGACGAGGCTCATCGGCAACGAACCGAGATAGCGGCGGGCGTCTTCCGAGAGTTGGTTGCGCGTCCAGTCCATGGCGCGCCGGGCGGCGTCGGTCATGGTCTGGGAGGCGTCCTTGCAAGCCTGGTCGTGATTGCCGCGGATGACGAGGGCTCCCTCGGCCTGCAGCGCGCGGGTCCTGTCCACGCACCATTCGGGATCCGGCCCATAGCCGACGATATCGCCGAGGATCACCAGACGCTCTGCGCCGAACCTGTCGGCAACCGCCAGACAGGCTTCAAAGGCTTCACGATTGGCGTGTATGTCCGACAACAGCGCGATCAGCACGATGACGTCCTCCCCGCCAAGCTTTTAGCAGAGGCGAAGATGGCTCGCCATTAGCCGAGAGGCTAACGCGGTCAGGCGGCGGTTGTCCGCCGAGCGCCGGGCTTTTCGTCGTCGTCCGCAAATTGAACGCGGTTCCGTCCGTTGGCCTTGGCCTGATAGAGCGCCCTGTCGGCCACCTTCATCAGATCCTCGATGTGAAACGTGACGGGCGAGGCCATGGCGACGCCGAAGCTCGCGCTGACGCTCAGATCGACCCCGAGATCGTCGAATGCGATCTCGGCCACGGAAAGACGCAGCCGCTCGGCCACCGCCATCGCCACCTGTGGCGTCGCGCCTTCCAGAAGCACGGCGAATTCTTCGCCGCCCATGCGCGCGATCACGTCATGGTTCCGCAGCGTGCGGCGGCAGGCCTGTGTAACACGGGTCAAGACCTGATCGCCGACGAGGTGGCCATGCCGATCGTTGACATGCTTGAAGTGATCGAGATCGAAGGAGATGAGCGCGACGAACGGCCTTGCGCTGGGGGTGGGGGACAGAAGTTCCCGGGCGAAACTGTAAAGGCGCCCTTGGAGGCCGCGCCGGTCAGCCAGTCCAGGCTCGACCGCAGGCGAAGCTCCATCTGGTCCATGGCGACGGCCGCGAGGCCGGCGAGAATATTGCTCTTTTCCTCGGAGAAGTCGCGCGGCGCGAGATCCATCACGCTCAGCGCGCCCAACGCGAAACCATCCGGCGTGATCAGCGGGGCGCCGGCGTAAAACCGTACATGGGGTTCACCGGTTACATAGGGATTGGCGGCGGTGCGCGGATCCAGGCTCAAATCCGGAAACACAAGCGGCGTCTTGCCTTCGATCGTCATGCGGCAGAAGGAGTCCGCACGGTTGATCTGACACAGCGTCGAGCCGCTTTCGGCCTTGAACCATTGCCGATCCCGGTCGATCAGCGAGATATGCGATATCGGCATGCCGAAAATGTTGCGCGCCAGCTCCACGATGCGGTTGAAATGCGCCTCGTGCTCGGTGTCCAAGATGCAATAGCCGGCAAGCGCCTCGAGCCGACGTTCTTCGGCGCTTGCTCCATCGCTGTCGTCCTGCATGCGCTTCCCCCAAATCACCATGCAGGCATCTTATCACGAGTTCGTTTAGTCTAAGCTAATTGAGGGGCATGGTTCGGCGCCCCTCAAAACTCGTGCCGGGTCGAGATCAGGTGATCACGCTCGGAGCGTCGCGACCCGTTCTTTTCCTGATGCCGGCGATTTCGTCCGCGACGGTGATCAGATCGGCCAGGGCTTCCTGCGTATCGATGTCGTGGCGGCTGGCGTCGGGCTCGTAGCGCTCGATATAGACCCGCAGCGTCGCGCCGGAGGTGCCGGTGCCGGAGAGCCGGAAGACCACGCGGCTGCCGCCTTCGAACAGGATGCGGATGCCCTGGTTCTTGGAGACGGAATTGTCGACCGGATCGTGATAGGCGAAATCGTCGGCCGCCTGGACCTTGAGATCGCCGAAGCTCTTGCCCGGCAGGCTGGCGAGCTGGGCTCGCAGATTGTCGACCAGACCGTTGGCGGCGTCGGTCGCCACTTCCTCATAGTCGTGGCGCGAATAGTAATTGCGGCCGAAGGCGGCCCAATGCTTGGTGACGATGTCCTTGACGCTCTCGTTGCGCACGGCGAGAATGTTGAGCCACAGCAACACGGCCCAGAGGCCATCCTTTTCGCGGACATGGTTCGAGCCGGTGCCAGCCGATTCCTCGCCGCAGATCGTCGCCATGCCCTCGTCGAGCAGATTGCCGAAGAATTTCCAGCCGGTCGGCGTCTCATAAATGCCGATGCCGAGTTTTTCGGCCACACGATCGGCGGCGCCGGAGGTCGGCATGGAGCGGGCGATGCCGGCCAGGCCCTTGGCGTAGCCGGGGGCCAGATGGGCGTGGCGGCGAGCATGGCGACGCTGTCCGACGGCGTCACGAACATGTCCTTGCCGATGATCAGGTTGCGGTCGCCGTCGCCGTCCGAGGCGGCGCCGAAATCGGGCGCGCCCGCGCCGCTCATCATCTCGTCATAGAGTTCCTTGGCGTGGACGAGGTTCGGATCGGGATGATGGCCGCCGAAATCGGGAAGCGGGATGAAGTTGCGGACGGAGCCTTCCGGCGCGCCGAGCCTGCCTTCGATGATCTCCTTGGCGTAGGGGCCGGTGACGGCGCTCATCGCGTCGAAGACGACGCGGAAGCCCGAGGCGATCTTGGCGCGGATGGCCGGGAAATCGAACAGGCTCTCCATCAGTTCGGCATAATCCTTGACGGGATCGATGACCTCGATCTCCATGCCGTCCAGCGTCACCGTTCCGACAGTGTCGAGATCGACGTCGGCGGCGTCGGATATCTTGTAGCTGGAGATTTTCTTGGACAGATCATAGATGGCGTCGGTGATCTTCTCGGGCGCCGGGCCGCCATTGGAGGCATTGTATTTGATGCCGAAATCTTCGGTCGGCCCGCCGGGATTGTGGGAGGCCGACAGGATGATGCCGCCGAAGGCCGCGTATTTGCGGATGATGTTGGAGGCGGCCGGCGTCGAGAGAATGCCGCCCTGGCCGACCATGACCTTTCCGAAGCCGTTGGCGGCGGCCATCTTCATGGCGATCTGGATGACCTCGCGGTTGAAATAGCGGCCGTCGCCGCCGATCACCAGCGTCTTGCCCTCGAAGCCTTCGAGGGAGTCGAAGATCGACTGGATGAAGTTCTCGGCATAGTTGGGCTGCTGGAAATGCGGCACCTTCTTGCGCAGGCCCGATGTGCCGGGCTTCTGGTCGGAATAGGGCGTGGTGGAAACGGTCTTGATCATCGCGGTCATACCTTGGCTCGAAGCGTTTCGTAGAGATGGGCGTATTGGCGGGCGCTGGCGGTCCAGGAGACGTCGGAGCGCATGGCGGCCCGCTGCATGCCCGTCCAGAGGGCGTGGTCGGAAAAGAGTTTGAAGGCTCGGGTGAGCGCGCCGCCGAGGCCTGCGTCGCTGACGGGCGAAAACTGGATGCCGGTGGCGACGCCGGCCGACAGCGCCGCGCCATTGGCGTCGATCACCGTATCCGCCAGTCCGCCGGTTCGGGCGACGATGGGAATGCAGCCATAGCGCAGGCCATAGAGCTGGGTCAGGCCGCAGGGCTCGAAGCGCGAGGGAATCAGGATCGCGTCGGCGCCGGCCTGCATCAGGTGAGACAACGGCTCATCATAACCGAGCACCAGGCCGACCTTGTCGGAATGGCGTTCGGCCGCATCGCGCAATTGCGCTTCGAGCGCGCTGTCGCCGGCGCCGAGAACGGCGAGAGAGCCGCCTTCGGCGACGATCCGGTCGACGGCGGAGGCGATGAGATCGATGCCCTTCTGATGGGTCAGGCGCGAGATCACGCAGAACAGCGGGCCTTCGCTGGGCGACAGGCCGAAGCGCTTTCTGAGTTTCAGGCGGTTCTCGGTGCGCCGTTCCAGGGTCGCGGCGCTGTAGTTCACAGCCACCGCGCCGTCGCTGGCGGGGTCCCAGACCTGCGGATCGATGCCGTTGACGATGCCGCTCAGGTCGGCTTCGCGCGCCTGCATCAGGCCTTCGAGGCCCATGCCGTATTGCGGCGTCTTGATCTCCTCGGCATAGGTGGGGCTGACCGTGTTGATCGCCCAGGCGGTCCTGAGACCCGCCTTGAGAAAGGCGACGTCGCCGTAATATTCGACATCGCCCGACTGATAGGCTTCCAGCGGCAATTCGAGCCCGCCGAAGATCCCGCCCCAGAAGCGGCCGGGAAAGGCGATGTTGTGGATGGTCATCAGCGAGGGCACGCGGGCGCTGGCCGGGCTGTATTTAAGGTAGACGGGCGCAAGACCGGCCTGCCAGTCATGGCCGTGCAGAAGTTCGGGCGCCCAGGATGGGTCCAGCCCGTTGCACAGCCGGTTGGCCGCCATAGACAGAGCGGCGAAGCGCCGCCAGTTGTCCTCGTGATCGCGGCCGCCCGCATCCGTATAGGGCCCGCCCGGCCGATCGAAATATTGTGGCTGGTCGAGCACGTAGAGATCGAGCCCGGCATGGCGGACGAACAGGATGCGCGCCGGCGCGCCGATCAGGCTCGGCAGTTCGGCGACGACCGCGGCGTCGCCGATCTTGCCGAGCACTGAGGGATAACCGGGCAGCAGCGTCCGCATCTCCACGCCGAGAGGGGCCAGCGCGAGCGGCAGCGCGCCCGCGACATCGGCCAGGCCGCCGGTCTTGATGAGCGGAAAGACTTCCGAAGTGACCGAAAGGACTTTCATCTGCGCCTCAGCCAAGACGATCGATCATCGCCTGGGTGATCAGGCAGATGCCGCTCTCGGTGCGGCGGAAGCGGCGGGCGTCGATCTCGGGATCTTCCCCGACCACCAGGCCGTCCGGAATGATCACGCCCCGGTCGACGACGCAGTTCTTGAGCCGGGCATTGCGATGCACGGTGACCTCGGGCAGCACCACGGCGTGGTCGAGCTGCGAATAGGAGTTCACCCGGCAGCCGGTGAACAGCAGCGTGCGGTTGATGGACGCGCCGGAGACGATGCAGTTTCCGGAGATCAGAGACGATACGGCTGCGCCGCGGCGGCCATCCTCGTCATGGACGAATTTCGCCGGCGGCGTGATTTCCGAATAGGTCCAGATCGGCCAGTTGCCGTCATAGAGATCGAGTTCGGGCACGATGTCGGTCAGGTCGATATTGGCCTGCCAATAGGCGTCGACCGTTCCGACGTCGCGCCAGTAGGCATGCGTCTCGGTCTCGGCGCGGACGCAGGATTCGGCGAAACGATGGGCGACCGCCTTGCCGTGCTTGACGATATAGGGGATCAGGTCCTTGCCGAAATCGCGGCTGGAATTGGGATCGGCGGCGTCGCGGCGCAGCAGATCCATCAGGAACTTGGTGTGGAAGACATAGATGCCCATCGAGGCCAGCGCGAATTCCTCGTTGTCGGGAATGCCGGGCGGATCGGCGGGCTTTTCGATGAAGTCGATGATCACGTCTTCGGGATCGACATGCATGACGCCGAAACCGGTGGCTTCCATGCGCGGCACTTCCAGGCAGCCGATGGTGACGTCGGCGCCCGAATTGACGTGCTGGCGCAGCATCAGCTCATAGTCCATCTTGTAGATGTGGTCGCCGGCGAGGATGACCATGTATTCCGGATTATAGGGCTCGATGATGTCGATGTTCTGATAGACGGCGTCGGCGGTGCCTTCATACCACTGTGTCTCCGACACGCGCTGCGAAGCCGGCAGAATGTCGAAGCTTTCGTTACGCTCGGGGCGGAAGAAGTCCCAGCCGCGCTGCAGGTGGCGGATCAGCGAATGCGCCTTGTATTGTGTGGCGACGCCGATGCGGCGGATGCCCGAATTCAGCGCGTTCGACAAAGCGAAGTCGATGATGCGGGTCTTGCCGCCGAAATAGACGGCGGGCTTGGCGCGCCGGTCCGTCAATTCCTTGAGACGGCTGCCGCGGCCGCCGGCGAGAACATAGGCCATGGCGTCGCGCGCCAGGGGTTGAATGCGTTTTTCCGCCATATGAAGTCCTCCCGTATTGCTTCGTCAGTCTGCCAGTTCCAGCCACAGTGTGGCCAGTGGCGGAGCGTGCAATGCGCCGCTGCCCGTCCGAGTTCCCCGGGCCCGGCGATAACCGCGCCCATATTGCCGATTCCGGAGCCGCCATAGACTTCGGAATCGGTGTTCATGATCTCCCGCCACGTGCCGGTTTCCGGCAGCGGTATCCGGTAGTTCTCCCGCACCACCGGCGTGAAATTCGTGACGACCGCGATCGGCTTCTCCCCGGCGCCTTGCGCAGCCAGACATAGACGGATTGCTCATGCGCGTCCGCCATCAGCCATTCGAAGCCTTCCGGCTCGCAATCGCGGGCGTGCAGGGCCGGCTTGTCCTTGTAGAGATGGTTGAGGTCGCGCACGAGATTGCGCATGCCGGCATGGCTGGGATAGTCCAGCAGGCCCCAGTCGAGACCGCGCGCCTCGGACCACTCGCTCCATTGGGCGAATTCCTGGCCCATGAACAACAGTTTCTTGCCGGGATAGCCCCACATGAAGGCGTAATAGGCGCGCAAGTTGGCGAATTTCTGCCAATCGTCGCCCGGCATCTTGGCGATCAGCGAACCCTTGCCATGCACCACTTCGTCATGGCTGAGCGGCAGCACGAAATTCTCGGAGAAGGCGTAGAGCAGGCCGAATGTCAGCTCGTTGTGATGGTGCTTGCGATGCACCGGGTCGCGGGCCAGATATTGCAGCGTGTCGTGCATGAAGCCCATGTTCCACTTGAAGCCGAAGCCGAGGCCGCCGTCATGCACGGGTGCGGAGACCTTCGGCCAGGAGGTGGATTCCTCGGCGATGGTGATGATGCCGTGATGCGAGCCGTAAAGCTGCTTGTTCATCTCCTGCAGGAACTGCACGGCTTCCAGATTTTCCCGTCCGCCATATTGATTGGGCACCCACTCGCCGTCTTTGCGCGAATAATCGAGATAGAGCATCGAGGCCACCGCATCGACGCGGAGCCCGTCGATATGGAACTTCTCCGCCCAATAGAGCGCCGAGTTGACGAGGAAGCTCGCCACTTCCGTGCGGCCGAAATTATAGATCGCGGTGTTCCAATCGGGATGGAAGCCCTGGCGCGGATCGGCATGCTCGTAAAGCGCCGTTCCGTCGAAGTCGCGCAGGCCGAATTCGTCAGTCGGAAAATGCGCCGGCACCCAGTCGAGGATAATGCTGACGCCGACTTTATGCGCGCCGTCGACGAAGCGCGCGAAACCTTCAGGCTCGCCAAAACGCGCCGAGGGCGAAAACAGGCCGGTGGTCTGGTAACCCCAGGAGGGGTCGAAAGGATGTTCGGTGACCGGCAGGAACTCGATATGGGTGAAACCCATCTCGACGCAATAGGGGATCAGCGCGTCGCCGAGCTCGTCCCAGCTCATCATTTCGTTGTCGGCCTTGCGGCGCCAGGAGGCGGCATGGACCTCATAGATGGAGATCGGCTGGCGCCGGGCGTCGACGCTAGACCACCAGGCGCGATGGGCGGCGTCCTGCCAGTCATGCGCCATTTCGCCCGTCGTCACCGAGGCGTTTTTCGGACGCAGCTCCGAGCGTCGTGCAAAGGGATCGGCCTTGAGCGGCAGAAGCGCGCCGTCCTTGGCGAGGATTTCGAACTTGTAGGTTTCACCCGTGCCGATGCCGGGGATGAAGATTTCCCAGACGCCGGTGTCGGCGCGGTGGCGCATCACATGGCGGCGACCGTCCCAATTGTTGAAATTGCCGACGACGGAGACGCGGGCGGCGTTCGGCGCCCAGACGGCGAAATGGAAGCCGTCCGCTCCCTCATGACGCAGCGGATGCGCGCCGAGCCGATCGAACAGACGCTGATGCGATCCCTCGCGCAGATAGAAGTCGTCGAGCGGGCCGAGCACCGGGCCGAAGCCATAGGGATCGACCACGTCCCAGGAGCCGAGCGCGTTCTGGGCATGGTAGCGCAGCGGTTGCCGGCTCTTGATCGAGACGGGGCCTTCGAAGAAGCCGGCGGCGTCGCGACGGGGAATTTCCCCGCGACATCGCCGCCGAGCGTATAGGCGATCACGCTTTCGGCGCCCGGGATGAACGCTCGCGCGATGAACTGTTTGCCGAATTCATGCACGCCCAGCACAGCGAACGGGTTGGCGTGCACGCCGTTGACGATGGCCGCGACTTCCTCGTTGAAGATGCGGAAATCCCTGTTGTCCTTCGCGCGCTCGGGCGCAGGCGCGCCGGAGCCCGCCTCCGCAGAAGCATCGGGCGCAGTCCGGTCGTTCGCAACTCCTCCCCCAGAACCTGTCTTGCGTCCGGCCGTTCCCGCCTTTTGGCTCATCCCGCTCTCCAGATTTCCTTGGCGTATTGCCGGATCGTGCGATCCGACGAGAACCAGCCCATGCGGGCGGTGTTCTTGATCGCGGTGGAGAACCAGGCGGACTCATCCGTCCAGAGCTCGTCCATATCGCGTTGGGCGGCGGCATAGGCGTCGAAATCGCCGGCCACCATGAACCAGTCATGCTGATAGAGGCCATCCACCAGGCTCGAAAAGCGGCCGGGATCATCCGGCGAAAAGACGCCGGACGAAATGGCGTGCAGCGCCTGGGACAATTCGCGGGAGCCTTCGATGAGCGCGCGGGGATTGTGGCCGTCGGCGCGCGCCTTGGCGACTTCTTCGGCGGTCATGCCGAAGATCTTGATGTTCTCGGGACCGACGCAATCGCGCATTTCCACATTGGCGCCGTCGAGCGTGCCGATGGTCAGCGCGCCGTTGAGCGCGAACTTCATATTGCCGGTGCCCGAGGCCTCCATGCCCGCCGTCGAGATCTGCTCGGAGAGATCGGCGGCCGGCACCAGCATCTCGGCGAGCGAGACATTGTAGTTCGGCACGAAGACGACCTTGAGCAGGCCGCGAACGGCCGGATCGGAATTGACGACACGGGCGACGTCGTTGATCAGCTTGATGATCAGCTTGGCGTTGTGATAGCTCGGCGCCGCCTTGCCGGCGAAGATCTTCACGCGCGGCACCCAGTCGAGCTCGGGGCGCGAGCGCATCTGGTCGTACAGCGCCACCGCTTCGATGATGTTGAGGAGCTGGCGCTTGTATTCGTGAATGCGCTTGGCCTGGATGTCGAACATCGCCGAGGGGTCGATCTTCAAGCCCATGCGGCTCTGGATCAACTGGGCGAGACGGGCCTTATTGTCGCGCTTGACGGCGGCGAACCTTTTCTGGAACTCGGCGTCCTCGGCGAATTTATTGAGATCCTGCAACGCCTCGGTCTCGTCGAGAAACTTGTCGCCGATCGTTTCCCGCAACAGGTTGGTGAGATCGGGATTGCATTGCTGCAGCCAGCGACGCGGCGTAATGCCGTTGGTCTTGTTGTATCCGCTCCGGATAGAGCTTGTGCAGATCCGAAAACACCGTGACCTTCATGAGGTCGGTATGAAGGGCCGAGACGCCGTTGATCGAATGCGAGCCGACAAAGGCGAGATTGCCCATCCGCACGCGACGGTCGCCGCCCTCGTCGATCAGCGAGATCGAGCGGATCTGAGCGTCGGTGAAGTTCCGCTCCTTGCGCGCTTCCAGCAGGATCTTGGCATTGATGCCGTAGATGATCTGCATGTGACGCGGCAGCAGGCGCTCGAACAGCGGCACCGGCCAGGTTTCCAGCGCTTCCGGCAGCAGCGTGTGGTTGGTGTAGGAGATCGTCTTGCGCACCAGTTCCCATGCGGCGTTGAACTCGTAGCCGTGCACGTCGCAGAGCAAGCGCATCAGTTCGGCGACGGAAACGGCCGGATGGGTGTCGTTGAGCTGGATCGACACTTTGTCGGGCAGGTTGTCGAAGGTGTTGTATTGCTGGCGGTGCCGGCGGAGAATGTCCTGCAGCGAGGCGGAGGAGAAGAAAAACTCCTGCCGAAGACGCAGCTCCTGGCCCGCCGGCGTGGCGTCGGCGGGGTAGAGCACCCGCGCCAGGCTTTCGGCCTTGTTGCTCTCGCGAAGCGCGCCGATATGGTCGCCGGCGTTGAAGGCGTCGAGCAGGATCGGGTCGATCGGCTGGGCGGTCCACAAGCGCAGCGTGTTGACGCGCTTGCCGCGCCAGCCGACGATCGGCGTGTCGCAGGCCACCGCGATGACGCGCTCGGCCGGCTTCCATACATAACGGGCGTCGCCATCGGGGGCGAGGACGGATTCCACCTGGCCGCCGAAACCGACTTCGTAAGCGCTTTCGCGGCGTTCGAATTCCCAGGGATTGCCGTGGGCGAGCCAGGTTTCCGGCAGCTCCACCTGCCAGCCGTCGGCGATCTGCTGGCGGAAGAGGCCGTGGACATAGCGGATGCCGTAGCCATAGGCGGGAATGTCGGTGGTGGCCATGGATTCCATGAAGCAGGCGGCGAGGCGGCCGAGACCGCCATTGCCGAGCGCCGCATCCGGCTCCAGCGCCGCGACGAGGTCGATCTCGACGCCGAGCGTCTTCAGCGCGTCGCGCAACTCCTCCATCAGGCCGAGATTGGAGACGGCGTCGCGCATCAGGCGGCCAATCAGGAATTCAAGCGAAAGATAATAGACGCGTTTGCCGCCGGAATCATAGGTTTCGCGCGTCGACGCCATCCAGCGGTCGATGATGCGGTCCCGAATCACCAGAATGGCGGCGGTCAGCCAGTCATGCGGCTTGGCGACTTTCACATCCTTGCCGATCCGGTAGGTCAGTCGTTCGACGATGTCCTTGGCGAGGGCTTCGGGATCGGTCGGACGCGGCGACGGAAAGGGGATTTCGGACGTCTCAGTATGTATGGTCATGGTCTTCTCGATGTCGCTACCGAATTGGAAATGTCGATGCAGCCTTTATGCGCATCGAAGGTGACGGGACGATGAGCTGAGCGGGTTCATGCGACGCATAAGTTCCCTTCGGCCTGGCATTTGTTGCAGACAATGCGACCTTGCCCAATCTGGCGTTTCCCCTTTGCGATGCCGGTCTGTCCCCGCCGAACATCTTTGTTGTTTCGACGATAATAGGCATTCCGCGACGACAAGATCAACTGTTGATCGACAAACAAAAAAACCGCCGGCGCGGGGCCGGCGGCAAGTCGTGCGGGGCAGGCAAAAGAAAACGGGTCTACTGGGTCAGGCGAGTCGCCGTCTCCGTGGCGCGTTCGCCGATATATTCGAAGGCGGCGTTGAGATCGTCGGCGTCCTCGGCGGAGAAATAATGCGCGCTGGTGGTGGCGCAGTAATTGAGCAGCGCCTTGCCGCGATCCGGCGCCATGAAGGCCACGGAATAGACTTCGATGCCGGCGGTCCGGGCGGCGTCGCACCATTGTTTCGTGGTCGTGTCCGCGGAGGTGTAGTTGTTGTCGCCGTCGGTCATGAAGACGATGAATTTGGAGGGAGTCTGGCCGTTGACGGCGGCATGCGCCGCGTCCTCGGTCGAGGCGTTCAGCGCCTGATAGGCCGTCTTGAAGGCGGCGCTCGAATCCGTGCCGCCGGTGGCGGTCAGCGCGTTGATATAGGTTTTGGTCCGGCTCTCGCCCCAGGCCAGATTGACCGGCGTCTGCATGGCGGAATTGTAGGAAACCGCCGCCGTGCGGACGAGGACCGTATCGGGGTCTGCGTCGCCTAGCTGCGTCATCAGGTTGTTGGCGGCGTTCCGAAGCGCGGTGATCTTGTCGTAATAGGTGTAGCAGGTATAGGTCTTGCGACCGTAGCGGCAGGTGTAGGAGCCTGAAACCGTGTTGGTGTATTCCGCCATCGAGCCCGAACGGTCGAGCACCAGATACATCGACAAGGCGTTCTTGCTTTCGGTCGTCGACATGGTCGAGGCGCTGACGGTGATCCGCCCGCTGTCCTGGCCCAGAAAGTTCGATAGGGTGGAATAATCCACGTCGTAGCAGGTGGTGACGGTGACGTTGTATTTCTTGGCTGTGCCGACCGTCGTCGTCTGCGTCGCGTTCACATGAGTGCAGGAAGCAAGGTCTGACTCTCTGTTCTGCTCTTCCGCTTCGTCGACATTGGCCTGGTTGGACATCTGGCCCTTGACGAAATCCAACGCGAAGGCCTGGGCCTGATCGGTCGTGATCGTTTGCTTGGCGAGCGCGGAAGCCGTCGCAAGCGCCGCGGCGTCGGCTGCGGCCTGCAGGGCGTTCTTGTTGGCGATCAGTTGCGAGGCGTCGATGGCGAGGCCCGCCGCGCCCAATCCCACCGGCAGGATCAGGGCGCTCATAATCGAGAAGTTGCCGCGCTTGTCATTCAGCAGGCGGCGTAATTCGGTATAACATCTACCGTGCAGTCGCATCATGCTACTCTCGTCATGGAGTGGTCATGGGGCGAAGGTTAACAGCGATGTCTTGTCGTCAGGTTTCCCGGCGAACTCGGATTTAAGGCAAATTTTACCGGTCTTTACAGGGTTTTAAGCCTTGACCGGAATCACGTCGACGGCCTGCGTCGTCGAATGGCTGCCATAGCTCTTGAGCACACCGATGACGGGAGCGACATCGGCGTAATCGCGGCCGAAACCGACGCGGATATGGTCGGAGCCCGCCATGATGTCGTTGGTCGGATCCCATTCCATCCAGCCGGTCGCCCGCCCGCACCAGACGCGCACCCAGGCATGCATGGCGTCGGCGCCTTCGAGCCGCTCCTTGCCGGGCGGCGGGATGGTGCGCAGGAAGCCGCTGACATAACCGGCGGGCACGCCGAGCGAACGGAGCGCGACGATCATGACATGGGCGAAATCCTGGCAGACGCCTTTCTTCAGCCTGAAGGCTTCCTTCGCAGGCGTGTCCACCTTGGTCGCGCCGGGCAGATATTTGAACTCCTGATAGATGCGTTTGCACAAAGCCGTCGCGGCTTCGCGGATCGACATCTCCGGCTTGACGATGTTTTTCGCCCAGGCGGCGATCTCCGGCGCAGCTCCGAGCCGCGGGCTGTCGTTGAGAAAATGATGCGGCGCATCGGCATCCACCGACCAGCAGTCGGAGATCTCCGAACCGAGCTTGGCGACCGTCGGCGAAAAATCCGCCTGCGGCGGCAGGTTCTCGACCTGTACGCGCGCCTGCAGCCGGATCTCCATCTTGTCATGCGGTCGACGGAAGCTGACGGCGACGGCGGGATTCTTGAAGAAGTCGACGAAGTCGGAGCGCTCCTCCGGCTGAGGGGCGAAGCTGATCGTGCCGGCGATCAGCCGTTGACAAGGCCCGAGCGTCAGCGGAAGAACGCGCACCATGTGGCGGGCGCCGCTGGCCGGGACCTCGTAGAGATAGCCGATCTTCATCGAAATGTCGTAGAGCATGGGCGAGGCCTAGCCGATATAGGTGCGGGTGAGGAGATCGGAGAAGGTTTCCATCTCCCGTTCGAGACGGGCGTAGACATCGACCGACATGCCTTCCGGCGTCATCAGCGCGAGCGTCGAATAGAGCCTCAGCGCCTCGCGATGCACCGGCGACATCTGGCCGTTGACGATGGCGTTGGGCAATTGCTCGACTTCGGTCTTGATCTCGTTCAACTGGTAGAGAACCGAGCGCGGATTGAGCGGATCGAGCGCCAGCAGATCGGTCACGGTGACGCTGGCGGTCGCGACATTGTAGCGACGGCGGTGCGTCATGACGCTGTCGCCGATCTCGATCAGCATGTCGAGCGCGCCGTCGGGCGCATCCGGCCCCGAAAAATGGCCGAGCAACCTGGACATATGCAGACCGCGCTCGAGATAGCGGCCGATCGACAGGAAGCGCCAGCCAGTGAAACGATACATGTTTTCATGCACGAGACCGGCGAAGCCCGCGAGCTTGCGCAAGAGCACGGTCATGGCGCTGGTGGCGTCGTCGCCGGGATGGATCTTTTCGCGGAATTCGCGCGCGGTCTTGGAGAGATCGTTGAGCGCCAGCCAGCCGTCCGGAGAGAAGCGGTCGCGGATGTTCGACGCCGAATAAAGCGCGCTGGAAATGTTCATCAGCAGGCTTTCGGGCACCTGCTCCTCGGTGTCGATGTCGAGCGCGGCCAGATAATTCGAAACATTGGCGAGCAGCGGCTGCTTGCGATCGGCGTATTCGGCGAAACGGCCGTGCCAGGCGCGCAGGATGCGCAATGCGCCTTCCGCCCGTTCGATATAGCGACCCAGCCAGAACAGATTGTCGGCGGCGCGGCTCGGCAGGCTGCCGGGCATGTTGCGGGTGAAATTCTCTTCCGAAGGCAGCAGGGTCGACCACTTGACCGGTTTGTCGGAGACGATCCAGACATCGGCGACCGAGCCGCCCTTCTGCATGGCTATCGCCGACACGTCGTCGCCGGCGCCGATACGGGCGAAGCCGCCCGGCATGATGGTCCAGCCGTCGCGGGTGCGGGCGGCGAAGACGCGCAGACTCATCGGACGCGGCGCGAGCTTGCCGTCGACGAAAGCCGGCGTGGTCGACAGTTTGACGATCTCCTGGCCGACGAGGCGACCGCCGCGTTCCGCCAGCGTCTTAAGGATTTCAGGGTCCTTCTCGCGTAGCAGCCGGCCGGGCTTGGATTCGCCGGCGTCGTCGAAGAAGGGCAGTCGGGAATAAGCGGGTCCGATGACCATCTTGTCGAGATGGCGCGCCACATGTTCGCGTTCTTTCTTCTGCCCGCACCACCAGGTGGCGATTGACGGCAGCTTGAGATCCTCGTTCAACAGCCGGCGACAGATGGCCGGCATGAAAGCGAGGAAGGCGCGGGTTTCGAGAAGTCCGGCGCCGAGCGCATTGACGATGGTGACGGTCTCGGCGCGCAATGCCTGGGTCAGGCCCGGCGTGCCGATCTGCGAATGCTGGTTCAGCTCCAGCGGATCGGCGTAGCTGGCGTCGAGGCGGCGCCACAACACGCTGACCGGCTTGAGGCCGGCGACCGTGCGCACCATCACCTGGCCGTCGACCACGGTCAGGTCTTCGCCCTCCAGCAGCATGAAGCCGAGATAGCGGGCGATATAGGAATGTTCGAAATAGGTTTCGTTGGCCGGGCCGGGCGTCAGGATGGCGATGCGGTCGTCGGCGTTTTTCTTGTAGCTCTGCAACTCGTCTCGAAACGCGCCGAAGAAGGAGGCGAGGCGGTGGACATGCGTTTCCGCATAAATGTCGGAAAAGGCGCGCGTGGTGGCGACGCGGTTTTCCAATGCGAAGCCTGCGCCCGATGGCGCCTGGGTTCGATCGGCGAGCACCCACCAATTGCCGTCGGGACCGCGGCCGATCTCGAAGGCGACGAAGTGAAGAAAATGGCCGCTGACCGGCTTGAGCCCGTGCACCGGACGCAAAAATTCCGGATTTCCGGTGATCAGGCCGGGCGGCAGAAAGCCCTCCTGCACCAGCCTGTTGTCGGAATAAATGTCGGCGGCGATCTGTTCGAGCAGTTCGGCGCGTTGCACGAGGCCTTCGGCGAGATTTTCCCATTCATGCGCGTCGATCAGCACCGGCACATGGCTGAGCGGCCAGGATCTCTCGGCGTTCGGCGCGCCGCCATAGGCGCGGTAGAAGACGCCGGCGTCGCGCAGATAACGGTCGGCCTTGTCGAGACGCCGCTCCAGCTCCGGTTTCGGCATGCGGGCCAGCGAGTCGACGAAATGACGCCAGACCGGGCGTACCTTTCCGTCCGGTCCCAGCATCTCATCCGGCGCGCCGGCGATCGGCCTGTAGTCGAAAGCGCGGTCCGCCAAGGCTTTGTCGTCCTTCCTGCCGCTCGCTTCAATTCCTGCCAATTCAGACTCCTGGCGGCCTTCTGAGATCCAGCGTCAACGGGAACTCGGGGTGAGGTTGCTCCGGCCAGAGCGGATATCGACCGGCCGTATGTCCCCAGGGTTCGAAGCGCGCCAGCCGCCGGGCCTGCGCTTCGTAGCCGTTGACGGGGAAGGTCTCATAGTTGCGCCCACCAGGATGAGCAACATGATAAATGCAGCCGCCGACGGCCTTCCCCGTCCATTGATCATAAATGTCAAAGGTTAGCGGCGTGTTGACCGGAAGAACCGGATGAATGCCGGCCGCCGGCTGCCAGGCCTTGAAGCGCACGCCCGCCACGGCGGGGCCGCCGGCGTGGGTTTGCGTCAGCGGCACGGGCCGGCCGTTGCAGGCGACGGTGAAGCGGCCGGGATTGGCGTTGTCGAGCTTGACCTGCAGGCGTTCGACCGAGGAGTCGACGAAGCGGGCCGTGCCGCCCACCGCGCCGGTTTCGCCGGTTACGTGCCACGGCTCCAGCGCCTGACGCAGCTCAAGACGCGCTCCTTCGTAAGACACTTCGCCATAGAAGGGGAAGCGGAACTCCAGCTGCGCCTCGAACCATTCGGGGCGGAAATCGAAACCATGCCGACGGAGATCCGCCAAGACATCCATGAAATCGGCCCAGACGAAATGCGGCAACATGAAACGGTCATGCAGCGCCGTGCCCCAGCGGGTGAAACTGCCCTCCAACGGCGCTTTCCAGAAGCGGGCGATCAGCGCGCGGATCAGCAATTGCTGGGCGAGCGACATGCGCGGCTCCGGCGGCATTTCGAAACCGCGGAATTCGATCAGGCCGAGGCGGCCCGTGGGCCCGTCCGGCGAGAACAGCTTGTCGATGCAGATTTCCGACCGATGGGTATTGCCCGAGACGTCGACGAGCAGGTTGCGGAACAAACGATCGACGAGCCAGGGTAAGGGCGGCAGGCCCTTGCCGGGCGCGGGCACCTGTGCGAGCGCGATTTCCAGCTCATAAAGCCCGTCGTGGCGCGCTTCGTCGATCCGCGGCGCCTGGCTGGTGGGGCCGATGAACAGGCCGGAGAAAAGATAGGACAGCGACGGATGGCGCTGCCAGTAGAGCACGATGCTCTTGAGCAGGTCCGGCCGGCGCAGGAAAGGGCTGTCGGAGGGCGTGGCGCCGCCGACGACGACGTGGTTGCCGCCGCCGGTGCCGGTGTGGCGACCGTCGATCATGAATTTTTCGGCGCCCAAGCGGCAGAGCCTCGCTTCCTCATAGACGGCGGAGGTTATGTCGACGCAATCCTTCCAGCTCGACGCCGGATGGATGTTGACCTCGATGACGCCTGGGTCGGGCGCGACGCGGATGACGTTGAGCCGTTCGTCATGCGGCGGCGTGTAGCCTTCGATATGAACGGGCAGCTTCAACGCGCTCGCGGCGCGCTCGGCGGAGGCGACGAGATCGAGATATTCCTCCAACGTCGCGGTCGGCGGCATGAAGACGCAGACGCGGCCGTCCCGCACTTCCACGGAGATCGCCGTGCGCACGCGGCCGCCGATTTCCTCGTAAGACTGTCCCACCGGCTGATCGCGCTGGCCGATGTCGCGCTGGAAGGAATGCTCCGGCATGACGCGACCCGCCTCGGTCGAGAAATCCGGCAGCGGCGGCTTCTCGATCATCGGATCGGCGGGGTTGATATAGGGATACCAGGACGGCGAAATATAGGGCAGGGCGTTCAGCGGCAGGCGGAAACCTACGGGACTGTCGCCCGGAATAAGATAGATGCGGCCGCGGCGCGTGCGCCATTGCTCGGACACCCAAGTGCGGCCGGAAACACGCGCCTGCCAGGCCTGCACCGGCAGCACATAGCCGGCCGGCGTCGTCAGATCGTTGGCGAACACTTTGGCGATGCGGCTGCGCTCTTCCGGGTCCTTGAGCTTGGAATTGGAAGGATCGACATTTTCCGGCAGATTGGCTTCCCGGATCACCCATTCCGCCGGATCTTCATAGGCCGGCATGACATTGTCTGTCTTTATGTCGAGTTCGACGGCGATGGCCTGCAACAGCCGTCCCGCATCTTCATGTGTGACCTTGTGATCGTTGGTCTCGATGGCGATGAGGCTCGGATCGTTCCAGATCGGCAGACCGTCGCGACGCCAATAGAGCGAGAAGGTCCAGCGCGGCAGGCTTTCGCCCGGATACCATTTGCCCTGACCGTAGTGCAGGAAACCGCCCGGCGCAAAACGATCGCGCAGGCGGCGGATCAGCGTATCGGCGAGGCCGCGCTTCATCGGCCCGACGGCGCTGGTGTTCCATTCTTCGGCCTGGAAATCGTCGATGGAGACGAAGGTCGGCTCGCCGCCCATGGTGAGACGCACATCTTCCGCTTCGAGATAGGCGTCGACCTCTTCGCCGAGCTCGTCGAGCTTTTCCCAGCTGTCTTCTGGAAACGGCTTGGTGATCCGCGGATGTTCGGAAACGCGCGTCACCTTCATGTCGAAGGCGAATTCGGTTTCGGCCTTGCCGAAATAGCCGCCGGTGATGGGGGCGGCGTTCTTGAAATGCGGCGTGGCGGCGAGCGGTATGTGGCTTTCGCCGGTCAGAAGCCCCGAAGTCGGGTCCAGTCCCACCCAGCCTGCGCCGGGGATATAGACTTCGCACCAGGCATGCAGATCGGTGAAATCGACTTCGGTGCCTGAAGGGCCGTCGAGCGCCTTGAGATCGGGCGCGAGCTGGATCAGATAGCCGGAGACGAAGCGGGCGGCGAAGCCGAGATGGCGGAGGATCTGCACCAGAAGCCAGCCTGTGTCGCGGCAGGAGCCCTTGCGGGCGCCCAGCGTCTCCTCGGGTTCCTGAACGCCGGGCTCCATGCGGATGACATAGCCGATCTCCTGTTGCAGGCGCGCATTCAGCGCCACGACCATGTCGACGGTGTGCTGGCCCTCGGTCCTGTCGAGGGTCTTCAGGAAAGCGTCGAGAAGCGGCCCTGTCGGTTCCGGCTTGCGGTAGATCGACAGGTCTTCGACGAGATCGTCGGAATAATCGAACGGCCAGGCCTGGGCCGATTCCTCGACGAAGAAATCGAAGGGATTGTAGACGGTCATGTCGGCGACGAGATCGACCTCGATCTTCAACTCGGTCACCGGCTCCGGGAAGACGAAGCGGGCGAGGTAGTTGCCGTAGGGATCCTGCTGCAGATTGACGAAGTGATTGGACGGCGTGACCTTCAGCGAATGGCTGAGCACCTTGGTCTTGGAATGCGCCGCCGGCTTGAGGCGGATGATCTGCGGGCTGAGGACGACCGGATTGTCGTAGGTGTAGTGCGTGAGATGATAGATGCTGGCCTTGATCGACATAAGCGCGGTGGTTCCCCTTGTTTGAAAGGGAGTTTGTGCAATGCAACGCGCGAAAGCAAGCGGCATTTGCCGCTCGCCTAAAGCAAATTGACGGTAATATTTCTGGTTATTTCAAGCGGAAAAGGGCGCCGTTTCCGCTTCGAGAGCGGACCAATCGTCGCAAAGTATCATTTCGGCCGGGACGCTCACGTTTCCGGTCCAGCCGTAGACGCAGAGGAAAGGCTGGTTGCCCGAACGGAAGGCGTGCGGCGCCCAGGCTTCGTTCCAGACCGGCTGATGCGCGGGCCGCCAGTCGAGCGCCTCGCCCGCCTTAAAACGCCAGCCATTCGGCCCGGTAAAGGGCGCGTAAAGTTCCGGGGCGGCGTGCTTGTGATCGCGGTAGAGAATGTTCGGGCCAAAGCCGAAGAGGCCGAGATCGAAGTCCTCCGCCTGGATCAGCCCATATTCGCCGATCAGGATCGTCGCGCAATGGTTGGTCGCGTAGGTCTCGCCGATGATCTCGCGCGGATAGGGATCATAGGCGCGCCAGTCGAGATAGGGCATGGCGGCGCGGATGGCGCCGGCGAGCGCCTCTTCGCCATGGGCCGTCATCCAACTGAGCGCCGTGTCGACATGGTCGACGGCTTTGATCCGGTTCGGGGCCTTCTCCCGCACCGGCCCGTCGCGGAACCGTGCGACGCCGGCGCGGACGTCTGCGACGCCCGGACCGTTGAAACGGCCGAGATAATCGTCCAGCGCCGCGATCAGCGTGCGGATGATCTGTTCGAGGTTCTGGACAACTGCCATCATATTTTCCTTGTCACGCCCGGCAGAACGCAGAGCATTTCATAGAGAATATTGGCGCCGATCAGCGCTGTGTTGCCGGAGGGATCGAAAGGCGGGGAGACTTCGACGAGATCGCCGCCGACGATGTTGAGGCCGGCCGCGCCGCGGACGATTTCCAGCGCCTGCCAAGTGGTCAGCCCGCCGACTTCCACAGTGCCGGTGCCCGGCGCGAAAGCCGGGTCGAGACTGTCGATGTCATAGGTGAAATAGACGGGCGCATCGCCGATCTTGGCACGGATGTCGGCCATCAGCGGCGTCATGGATTTGCCCCAGTAATCCTCGGCCTGCACCACCGTCCAGCCCTTGGAGCGGCCCCAATCGAAATCGTCGGGCGAGTAGCCCGATCCGCGCAGGCCGATCTGGAAGACCTTGTCGTTGATCAGCAGACCGTCGTCATAGGCGCGGCGGAAGGGCGTGCCATGGGCGATCTTCTCGCCGAACATCTCGTCGTTGATGTCGGCATGGGCGTCGATATGGATCAGCGCCACGGGGCCATGCTTTTTGGCGATGGCGCGCAGGATCGGATAGGTCAGCGTGTGGTCGCCGCCGAGCGTCAGCGGGATGCAGTCATGGCCGAGGATCTCGTCATAGGCTGCGGTGATGATGTCCACCGTCTTCTTGAGATCGAAAGTGTTGATGGCGACATCGCCGATATCGGCCACTTGCAGGCTGTCGAAGGGGGCTGCGCCGGTGGCCATGTTGTAGGGCCGGATCATGCAGCTTTCCTGACGGATCTGGCGCGGCCCGAGCCGCGTGCCGGAGCGGTTGGACGCGCCGATATCGAGCGGTATTCCGACGAAGCAGACGTCGAGGCCTTCGGCCGTGGCTTGCGTAGGCAGGCGCATCATGGTCGAGGGGCCGCCGAAGCGTGGCATCTCATTGCCGCCGAGGGGTTGGTTGAACTGGGTCATGGTGTTCTCCCTTGTCATGAAATCTGTTCGCCACTCGCAAGCGCGCCAGCCTTGTACGGGTCGGCTCACACCGTTGCAGACGCGAAGCCTTTTGCACGACGTCATCCTCGGGCTTGTCCCGAGGATCTGCAAGCCTATGATTTTGCAGATCCTCGCTTGCTCAGCAGATCCTCGGGACAAGCCCGAGGATGACGACCATGGGGCTATTCACGCACAGCCTTCATCGCCTGATCCCGCACCTCCGGGCCAAACAGAACCAGCGTCGGCTCGGTGTTCCTGGCGGCGGCTTCGACGAGGTCGAAGAGATCCTCGAGGGTGTCGGCGCGGGCGGTCTCCCAGCCATAGGCCTGGCCGAGCGCGAGGAAGTCCGGGGTGAACAGATCGACGCCCAGCGGCGGGATGTTCTGCGACATCATATAGGACTTGATCTCGCCATAGCCCTTGTTGTCGTAGAGCAGCAGGGTGATCGGCAGGCGCGCTTCCATGGCGGAGGCCATTTCGGCGATGGCGAATTGCACGCCGCCGTCGCCGGCGAGCGCGATGACCGGGCGTTCCGGGGCCGCGCGCTTGGCGCCGATGGCGGCCGGCAGGCCGTAGCCGAGCGTGCCGTAACCGGTAGCCGAATTGAACCAGGAGCCGGGCGCCGCCGAGGCGAAGCCGAGATTGCCGGCATAGACGAGCTGGGTGGAATCGCCGACGAAGATGGCGTCGGGCAGCCGGTCGCGGATGGTCTCGAGGATACTGAGATCGCCGAGCATCTGCGGTGAGAGATCCTGGTTGGGATTGGTGACGACATGGGCGGCGCGGGCAGAGCCGTCGCGCGACGCGGGCTCGACGAGGGCGGCCAAGTGGCTGGCGGCTTCGGCGCTGTCGGTGACGATGCCGATTTCGGGCAGGATGGTGCGCATGATCTGGGTCGGGTCGATGTCGACGCGGATCAGGCGGCCGGGTATCGTGAAGAAGCCGTCCTCATACATGTCGTAATCGGTCGGGCCGAATTCGGTGCCGATGGCCAGCACCACGTCGGAGGCCTCGATCATCTGCCGCGTGGCGGAATAGCTCGCCGAGAGCGACACGGCGAGGGGATGGCCGACGGGCAGAAGACCGCGGGCGTTGGTGGTCATGACCACCGGGGCATCGAGCATTTCGGCGAGCGAGCGTATTTCCTCGGCTGCGCGCACGGCGCCGCCGCCGGCGAGTATCACGGGGCTTTTTGCGGCGTTCAGCAACTCCGCGGCGGCGGCGATGTCATCGGATTTCGCTTCGGGGCGGCTGAGCCGTGGGATGGAGCGGGGAGCGGTCAGATGTTCGGCGGAGGCCAGCATCACATTGATCGGCAGTTCGATATGCACGGGGCGGGGCCGGGCGCTGTCGAAGACGGCGAAGGCGCGGGCCAGCGCCGGGGCGAGTTCCTCGGGGCGGTTGACGGTGTAACTGAAGGCGGCGACGTTTTCGACCAGCGCCCGCTGGTTCGGCAATTCATGCAGCCAGCCTTCGCCAGAGCCCATGCGGCCGTGGCTGTTGACGGTCGAGATCACCAGCATGGGGATGGAATCGCCATAGGCCTGGCCCATGGCGGTGACGATATTGGTCATGCCCGGGCCGGTGATGATGAAGCAGACGCCCGGCTTGCCCGAGACGCGGGCGTAACCGTCGGCCATGAAGCCGGCGCCCTGTTCGTGCCGGGGGTGATGTGGGTGATCGAACTGCCGGCGAGGCCGCGATAGAGCTCCACCGTATGCACGCCAGGAATGCCGAACACCGTGTCGACGCCATAGGCTTCCAGAAGCCTGGTGAGATACATGCCCG
This sequence comes from Rhizobium sp. G21, assembly GCF_014158035.1. Taxonomy (GTDB): domain Bacteria; phylum Pseudomonadota; class Alphaproteobacteria; order Rhizobiales; family Rhizobiaceae; genus Rhizobium_E. The sequence continues at coordinate 3,495,211 of NZ_JACFXW010000001.1, forward strand.
TGCTGATCACGTCGCGCTCCCTTGCTGCGAGTCTGTTATTCTACAATTGTATAATTTCACGGCGACGGCAAGTCAGGCGGCGGGCTTTTTGTCGCCGCTCGACAGGACCGTCTTCACCAGCACGCCGATCACCACCAGCACGATGAGGATCACCGAGATCGCGGCGATGGCGGGGTCGATATTGTCGCGCAAGCCCATCCACATCATGCGCGGCAGGGTGACGGCGTTGACCGAGGTGATGAACAGCGTAACCCCGATCTCTTCCCAGGAGAGAACGAAACCCATGAAGGCGGCGGTGATCACGCCGAAGCGGATATTCGGCAGAATGACTTTGAAGACGCGCGTGAACACGCCGGCGCCGAAACCGCGCGCTGCCAAATCGATGCGCCGGTCGACCTGCGACAGCGCCACCAGGATCAGCACCACGCCATAGGGCGCGATCATCACGGCATGGGCCAGCGCCACGCCGAGCGGCGTGTCATAGCCTATCCAGTCGTTGAGTTTCGACAGCGAAGTCAGGAAGAAATACAGCGTGATGGCCGAGACGACCGGCGGCGCCACCATCGGTATCAGCACGAAACCGATCAGGATGCTGGAGAACCACGGGCGGAACATCCAGACGCCGAGCGCGAAGGCGAGCGCCATCGCGGTCGCGAAGGCCGTGCTCATCAGCGCGATGGTGAGCGACAGCCAGGCTGCCTGAGCCCATGCCGGATTGGTGACGAGCGCCTGGTAATGCCTGAGCGACCAGACGCCGCTCGGCATCGACAGGAAGCGGGCAGGGGTGAAGGACACCGGCGCGACCGCGATCAGCGGCATCAGCAGAAAGATCGCGACGAAGGCGGCGGCGATGACGGCGAGAGTGGAGGGCTTATACATGGCGCAACCTCACTTGAGCATGCCGCTGGGGCGCGCATAGCGCATCAGCAGGGACAGCAGCAGGCCGACGACGATCATCATCAACACGCTGATCGCCGCGCCCAATCCCCAGTCGGGGCTCTGGAAAATGCGGAGATAGATGAGTTCCGCCGCCATCACGGAGCGGCCGCCGCCGAGGATCGCGGGCGTGATGAAAAAGCCGAGCGCGAAGACGAAGGTGAGGATGGCGGCGCCGAGAATGCCCGCGCCCGTCATCGGCAGATAGACCTGCCAGAACACCCGCCTCGGCGTCGCGCCCATGCCGCGCGCGGCGAGCAGCACGCGTTCGTCGAGATTGCGCATGGCCGATGCGATCGGGAAAACGGCGAAGGGAATGAGGAAATGCGCCATGCCGAGCACGACGCCAAATTCGTTGCGCACCATGGTCAGCGGCTCGGAAATGACGCCGAGTTGGGTAAGCCAGGTGTTGAGCAATCCGCGATTGGAAAGCAGCGCCACCCAGCCGAAGGCGCGGGTCAGGACCGAGATCCAGAACGGAATGAGGATGCAGAGCTCCATCGCCAGCCGCTGACCGGGCGTGCCGCGCACCCAGATATAGCTGATCGCATAGGCCGCGGTGACGGCGACCAGAGTGACGATCAGGCAAATGCGGAAGGTGCGCACCATCACCGACAGGATCAAGGGATCGGTCGCAGCGGCGGCATAGTTCTGAAGACCCGGCTCCGGAAGGGTCACGCTCCATTCCAGCACGCCGAGAAACGGCATTACATAGGCCGCCGCCAGGAACAGTATCAGCGGGCCGATTAGGACGAAAGGCTTGAGACTGTGCGGCATGGCGGGGTTCCGGGAAAAATGTAGGTGGTGCGCCGCCCCTCATCCCCCTGCCGGGACCTTCTCCCCGTAAAACGGGGAGAAGGTGGATGTGGCAAGGTTGGCGCACCATCATCCTTCTCCCCGCGAGCGGGGAGAAGGTGGCGGAAGCCGGATGAGGGGCGGACGCGAGCTTTAGGCCGAGATAATCTTGGTGTAGGCGTCGAGCGCCGGACCGTAATTGGTTTCGTACCAGCCCATGTCGAGCGCGATCTGCTTCTTCATGTTTTCGGGATCGACCGGGTTGAGGCGCTTCTTGTCCTCGGCGACCAGTTCGTCGGCCGCCGGGTTGGCCGGGCCCTGGCCGAGCATGTCGAACATGACGATCTGCTTTTCCGGATCCTGGGCGGAGGCGATGAACTTCATGGCGGTGTCCTTGCCGCCCGGATTGCCCTTCACCACGCCCATGGCGCCGGGCGAGATCAGGCCCTGGTCCCAGACGAACTTGATCGAGCCGCCGGAATCCTGTTCGATCAGGCCGGCGCGGGTCGACCAGATCAGCGCCATGGACGCTTCGCCGTTCAGCAGCACAGACTGGCTTTCGGCGCCGCCGCCCCAATAGGAAACGACATTGTCCTTGAAGGCCGCGAGCTTCTTGTGAGCGCGATCGAGATCGAGCGGGTAGAGCTTGTCGGGCGTCACGCCGTCGGCGAGGAGGGCTGCTTCCCACATGCCGGCGCCCCATTTGTAGAGCGAGCGCTTGCCGGGAAATTTCTCGACGTCGAAGAAGTCGGCCATGCCGGTCGGCACCTTGTCGCCGAATTTCGAGGCGTCATAGGCGATGATATAGGAGAAGAAATAGGTCGAGGCCGCATATTTCCAGCCGAAGCCGGGGCGCATCTTGTTCTTGTCGACGATCGCATAGTCGATCTCTTCCATCATGCCCTTCTTGCCCAGCGCTTCGGCGGAGAAGGGATCGACGTCGACGATGTCCCAGCTCGGCTTGCCGCCCTTGACCTGCGCTTCGATCGCGCCTTCGGTCGGGCCGGAGCCGTCCTGCTTCACGGTGACGCCTGCCTCCATCAGGAAAGGCTGCCCGTAGGCGGCGTCATAGGCCGTGCCGGCGTCGCCGCCCCAGTTGACGAAGACCAGTTCGTTGGCGGCAGCTTCAGCGCCCTTGGCCCGCAGCGCGAGCGGCGCGCCTGCCAGCAGGAAGGCGGCGATCTGGGTAAAGCGGCGGCGCGAAATCTCCCCCGCGCGGCTTTGGCTTCCAATATGTCCAGGCAATCTCTTTCGAATTTATCAGTCATGTCGTTCACCTCTGTTTTATGGTTCTGGCAGGCGCATTCCCTCGGGCCGCTCGGGCCCGGCCGGAAACTCAGAGAAAATAGCCGCGTTCTTCCGGCCAGCCCGCGAAGGCGCGGGCTCCGGGCGCAAAATCGGCTGGCGTCAGATGGGTCGGCAATTCCGCGACGAGCGTCGCGCCGTCGCCGGTCACGGTGGAAAAGCGGGTGACGCCGCCGAGATAGGTCGAAGACGTGATGGTCACCGGCAGGGCGTTGCCCTGCGTTTCCCGCGTCTGCGTCAGGGAAATATATTCCGGCCTGACGGCGATGGTGTTCGACAACGCGCCGGCGTCGGGCGCCAGGCGGACGATTTCGCCGGCGCAGCGCGCCACATAGCCGTCGCCGCTGAAGATGGCGTCGGTGACCGGGAGAATGTTGATGTCGCCGAGGAATTCGGCGACGAAACGGTTGGCGGGCCGGTCGTAGATCTCGCGCGGCGGCGCCACCTGCTGCAATTGTCCATGGTTGAAGATCGCCACCCGGGTCGACAGCGCCAGCGCTTCCGTCTGGTCATGCGTCACGAAGACGAAGGTGGTGCCGGTTTCCTTGTGCAGCCGGCGCATCTCCTCCTGCATCGAGCCGCGCAAATTCTTGTCGAGCGCCGAGAAAGGTTCGTCGAGCAGGAGAACGGACGGTTCGAAGGCGAGCGCGCGTGCGAGCGCTACGCGCTGCTGCTGCCCGCCCGAAAGATCCGCAGGACGCTTTTTCTCGTGGCCGCGCAGGCCGACGGTGTCGATCATCTGGTCGACGCGGGCCTTGATTTCCGAGCCGCTCCGGCCCTGAACCTGCAGCGGGAAGGCGATGTTCTTCTCGACCGACATATGGGGAAACAGCGCATAGCCCTGAAACACCATGCCGAAGCCGCGCTTTTCTGCGGGAAGACGGGTGATGTCGACGCCGTCGCGCGCCAGCGTTCCAGAACTCGCCTCGACGAAGCCGGCGAGGATCATCAGGAACGTCGTCTTGCCCGAGCCCGAGGGCCCCAGCAGCGTCAGGAATTCTCCGCGCCCGATGGTCAAGGACACATCGTGGAGCGCTTTGAAATCACCGTAAGTCTTCCCGATTCCTTGAGCGGAAAGTTCTGCCGCCCGTCTCGCAGTCTGCATCGCTGTTCCCTTTTTTGGGGAGCCTATGGGTGATGCGGCGCTTGCACAAACGAAATCTTTTCGCCCTACCGACAAATTTCATTCACCTATAATGCGATCGGCGCCTCACAGCCTTCGCTGCGCTGCATCATTTTTCATCACCTCCGATTTCAACCAGGACGAAAAGGCGGCGACGGTCTGATTGTCGGCTTTGGCTTCGGAAACGACGAGGTAATAGGCGCGGCTCGACTGGATGTTGAGGTCGAAGGGGCGGACCAGATGGCCGAGATCCATTGCGCTGCGGCAAATGAATTCATCGCCCATCGCCACGCCTTGTCCCGCCATTGCGGCGGCATAGACGAGGTTCATGTCGGAGAAGAGGATGCCGCTCTGCGCCAGCGACCTGTCCAGCCCCGCCTGCGTCAGCCACAACTCCCAATCCTCGTGGTCGACGAGATGCAGCAGGGTCAGCTTGCCGATATCCGCCGGACCCGACAGGGCGGCGCCCTTGTTGAGGAGAACCGGGCTGCAGAGCGGCGTAAACTCCACCTCCGCCAGCAGCTCCACCTGCATATCCGGCCAATGGCCATGGCCGAAGGCGATGAACACGTCGACGTCGGGATTGGAGACGTCGTCGAGGCGGCCGGGCGTGGTGATGGACAGGCGAACGTCGGGATGGATGTCCTTGAAGCCGCCCACCTGGGCGCAGAGCCAGCTGGAAGCGAAGCCGGGAGGGCAGGAGACTTTCACCGAGCCGGTGACGCCGCGATTGGCGTGGCGCGCCGCAGAGCCGGCAATGGTCGTCAGCGCCTTGCGCACATCCAGCGCGTAACCCAGGCCCTGCTCGGTCAGTTCGACCTTCGTGCCGATGCGGTTGAGGAGTTGAAAGCCGAGATCGCGTTCGAGCAGCCGCAATTGGTGGCTCACCGCCGACCGTGTGAGGTTGAGCTCGTCGGCCGCCTTCCAGACGGAGCCGTGGCGGGCGAAGCTTTCCAACGCGCGTAGCGCCTGCGTGGAGGGAATGCGGGTCATGATCGATCTCCCATGATGCCCCAAGGCTAGCCAAATCTTGGGCAATGGTGAACCGAATTTGCATGAGGCCGGAAAACAATTCACTTTTTCAAATAAGCGAGTTGCGCTGTAGTGCCCATCGACGAATTTCCCAAGGAGAAGCGGCCATGGCCGACACGGCGGCGCAAGCCCACGCCCTAGCCCAGATCGATGCGACGGCGTCGACGCGTTCGACCTGGACGTCGACGATCTTCGACTTCGGCGAGACGGCCTGGCGCGAATATCGCTCCGCCGAATGGTATGTGAAGACGCTTCGTGCGCATGGCTTTTCCGTCGAGGAAGGCTCCGCCGGCATGCCGACCGCGTTTGCGGCGCAATGGAGCAACGGAGCCGGCCCCTCGCTGGGGCTCTACGCCGAATATGACGCGGTGCCGGGAAATTGCCAGGCGGCGGCGGTCGAGAAGCGGCCGCGCGAGGGCCTGAGCGTTCATGCCGGCGGGCATACCGATCCGCATTCCGGCCTGGGAACGGCGGGTCTGGCTGCGCTTCTCGCGATCAAATCGGCGATGGAGCGGCATGACATCAAGGGAACGCTGCGCTTTACCGGCGAGCCGGCCGAAAAGGTGCGCGGCTCCAAGCCCATCCATGCCGCCAGGGGCTATTACGACGGTCTCGACGCCATGCTGTCCTTCCACCCGTTCTATATGCTGCCGATGTGCAACACGGTGCGGCTGGAGACGCATTGCGGCGCCGCCTATTCGATGATCTATCGCTTCCTCTGCGACGAGCCGGAAGGCTGGGGCCGTTCCGATGGCGCGCCGATCCCGCAGGCGCATTCCGCCGTCCGCGCGCCGGGCGCCAATGACGCGCTGATGCTGATGTATATGTCCTCCAAAGGCCTGCGCGAATCCATGCTGCCGCATATGGGCGGCTGGTCGGTCTCCGAAGCGATTCTCACAGCCGGGCAGGCGACGGCCGACAATCTGCCGGCCGGCCTCGCCGAGATCCAGTACATGCTGCGCATGCCCACCATCGACATGGCCGAGCAGGTGATTGCCGTGCTCGACCGCAACGCCGACGCGGCGGCGCAGATGTCCGGTTGCCGGGTCGAGCGCCACTGGGTGTGCAAATCGCGGCCGGGCCTGCCCAACCTGGCTTTGGCCGGAACGGTGTGGGAGACGATAAAGTCTGTCGGCGCCCCGCAGTGGGATGAGCAGGCGCGCGAGATCGCTCGCGCCGTGCAGAAGAATTGCGGTGTCGAGCCGATGGATAATCCCTTTCTCGACGAATGCGAGCGGCTGATCGATCCCGAGGAGGCCGAGGCGATCCTGAGGCAGGATCTCGCGCCATCGCAGACGCATTCGACGTCCGACGATTACACCGATATGAGCTGGCACGCGCCGCTCGCCCGCTTCTACATCGCCCGCCCCACGCTCAAGGGCCCCAATGGATTTCGCTATCCGGCCTGGGCGATGAATGCGCTCGGCGGCATTCCCGAGACCATCGACCCCATGGTGACGACGGCTGCGAAGGTGCTGGCGCATGCGGGTTTGCGCATCCTCGAAGATCCCGCCACGCGCGCCGCCGCCAGGGCCGAGTTCGAGACCCGCACCGGCGGCGGCGTCGGCGGCGACCGCTGGCTCGCTCCGCTCTGCGACTACGACCCGCCCATCCAGTTCCGTTGGCCCGAATATGTCGAGACGCCGCGCGGCCGCGACTGGTGGATACCTTCTCTTTGACTTGTGACTTTCGAATTCGCCCCCGCAAACCCAGGAGACCCGATCATGACCAGCCCTTTCAACGAGCCCTTCTCGCTTCAGCGCCGCAGCCTCACCGGAAACACGCCCAGGCTCACCGCCTGGGGATTTCAGAACGAAACAGATCCCTTGACCGACGTGCTGCTGGGATCGCCCGCCTATCTGCGCCACATGGCGACCAGTTCGCTGTCGCGCAAGCATCTGCGCGAAAACCCCTGCAACATCCAGACAGCACAGGCGCAGCACAAGGAACTGGTGTCGGCCTATGAGCATTTCGGCGTGCGCATTCACTGGCATGAGCCGACGCCGGAACTGCCGATGCAGGTCTATAGCCGCGACTCCTCGGTGATGACGCCTTATGGCGCGATCATCACGGCCATGGCGCAATGGTGGCGGCGCGGCGAGAATTACGCCGCCATCCGCACCTATGAGAAACTCGGCATCCCGATCTACGACATGGTCACCGCCGGCACGTTCGAAGGCGGCGATTTCAACGTGATCGAAGATGGCGTGGTGCTGATCGGCTGCGGCGGCGCCCGCACCCAGGAAGAGGGCGCGCGCCAGGTGAAGGAATGGTTCGACAAGGAAGGCTGGGAAACGCGCCTCGCCTTTATCGACGAATATTACGTGCATATCGACCTGATGGTGGTGCCGATCGCCGAGAAGCTGACCGCCGTCTGCCTTGACTGCACCGATCCCGCGATCGTAACCTGGCTCAAGGACAAGGGGCATGAGATCGTCAACGTGCCGTTCCAGGACACGATGGCGCTCGGCTGCAACTTCATGTCGCTCGGCAAGGACCGCATCATCGCCCCCACCACGAGCAAGACGCTGATCGAGCAGTTGAAGGCGCGGGGCTTCGAAGTGGCCGCCGTCGACACCAGCGAGATTTCCAAGACCGGCGGCGGCATCCACTGCATGGCGCAAGCCCTGAAGCGCGAAGCCGCCTGACACGCAGGAAGGCATTGATGGCCGATTTGAGCCGGCGCTACCCCTCGGTGGCGCATATGAAGGAAGAAGCCCGGACACGCATTCCGGGCTTCGCCTGGGACTATATGACCGGCGGCATCGGCCCGGAAGAGAATGTGCGACGCAATGTCGACGATCTCCAGTCGGTGCTGATGACGCCGCGCTATCTGAATGGCGAGGCGGATATTCCGCTGATCTCGACATCGTTGTTCGGCGCGCAATTGGATGCGCCGTTCGGTGTCGCCCCGATGGGGCTCAACGGCTTGATCTGGCCGGGCTGCGAAAAGCCGATCGCCGATGCGGCCCGCGCCCAAAACATCGTACATGTGCTGTCGACGCATGCGACGCAATCGCTCGAAGACATGAAGCGGCATTCGGGCGGCAATGGCTGGTTCCAGCTCTATCCGCCCAATGACCCGCAGATGGAGAGCGATCTCATCCGCAAGGCGCGCGAGGCGGGCTATCAGACGCTGGTCGTCACCGTCGACATTCCAGCGCCCACGCGGCGCGATCGCGACATCCGCAACGGGCTCTCGGTGCCGCCGCAGATTACGGCGCGAACGCTGGCGCATGTGCTGGCGCGACCGCGTTGGCTCATGCGGCTCGCCCAGCACGGCATGCCGCATTTCCGTAATCTGGAACCTTATGCGCCGACGGGGTTGAGCATCACCCAGCTCGGGACGTTTCTCGGCGAGATCCTCTCGGGCCACATCACTGCCGCCCGGTTCAAGCGCATTCGCGACCAATGGCCGGGCAAGCTCGTCGTCAAGGGCGTGCTCGATCCCGATGAGGCGGCCGCCTATATGGCCGCCGGCGCCGATGGCGTCATCGTCTCCAATCATGGCGGACGCCAGCTCGACGCCGCGCCGTCCTCCGCCGCCATGCTGCCCAAGGTCCGGGCGAAGCTCGGGCCGGACGCGCTGGTGATGGTCGATGGCGGTGTTCGCTCCGGCCTCGACATCGCCCGGATGATCGCGCTGGGGGCGGATTACGTCTTTCTCGGAAGGCCCTTCCTGTTCGCCGCGACGGTTAGCGACGACGGGCCGGCGCATCTGATCGACGTGCTGAAACAGGAATTGTTCGGCACGATGCAACAGGTGGGAGCGGCGAGGCTTTCGGATCTTCCCTCCTTTCTCCATCATATCTGAGACTGTCATGACCCAGCCGTTCGACCCTTTGTTGCAGGATCTTCTCGATGTGCTGGGCGAGGGCGTCGTGTTCAGCGGAGACCAGATACCCGGCAAGGCGAAGTCCGACGAAAGCCGCACCGGGCACGCCATGCCTGCGATCTATCTCCGGCCGCGCACGGCGGTGGAGGTGGCGGACGCTTTGCGGCTCTGCAACGCGGCGCGCCGACCGGTCACCATTCAGGGTGGCATGACTGGTCTTGCCGGCGGCGCCAATCCGGACGGCTGCGACGTGGCGTTGTCGCTCGATCGCCTGGCCGGTGTCGAGGAGATCGACCGCGACGCCGGCGCGATGACGGTGTGGGCGGGGACGGTGCTGGAGACGGCGCAGAAGGCTGCGGAAGAGGCCGGTTTTTTGCTGCCGATCGATCTCGGCGCGCGGGGCTCCTGCCAGATTGGCGGCAATCTGGCCAACAATGCCGGCGGCATCCGCGTCATCTCCCACGGCGTGACGCGCGACAATGTGCTCGGCCTCGAAGCGGTCCTTGCCGATGGAACGGTGATCTCCTCGCTCAACAAGATGCAGAAGAACAATACCGGCTATGACCTCAAGCAATTGTTCATCGGCTCGGAAGGCACGCTCGGCGTCATCACCCGCGCCGTTCTGAAGCTCAAGCCGCTCGGCGAGGGCCGTGAAACCTGCCTCTGCGCGGTCGAGAGTTACGAGGCGGCGGTGTCGCTTCTGCATGCCGCGCGCAAGGGCATGGCGGGCTTGTCGGCGTATGAGGTGATGTGGCGAACCTTTTTCGATTTCAGCTCCAAGGCGGAAGGGTTACGGTTCTTCGAGGAGACCCCGCCCTTCGTGGTGTTGATCGAGCAGACCGGCGCAGCCTCGATCGAAGCGTTTCTGGAGGCCTCATTCGAACAGGGCCTGATTGCAGACGCCGTGATCGCGCAATCGGAAAAGCAGAGGCTGGACTTCTGGAAAGTGCGGGAAGGCTATGCGCTCGACCATCTGCCGGACCTGATCAATTACGATGTCAGCCTGCCGATCGGCGATCTCGACGCGTATGCTCGAGAGGTGACCGACGACATCTTTGCCGCTTATCCGGAAGCGCATGTTTCGGTCTTCGGCCATATGGGCGACAGCAACATCCATCTCTGCATCTCCGTCGGCCAAGCCGGCGAGGCCGAGCATAACGCGGTCGATGGCATCGTCTACGACCATGTTCGCCGCTTCAAGGGCGCAGTCTCGGCCGAACACGGGGTCGGTCGGTTGAAACGCGCCTATCTCGGCCACAGCCGCAGTCCAGAGGAGATTGCCCTGATGCGCCGCATCAAGGCGGCGCTCGACCCCAACGGAATCCTCAATCCCGGCCGGGTGCTGCCCGGCGGGGAAGAGTGAGCACATCCGTTTGCGCTGCGTTATAAGGGCGCAACCTCGTTTCCGAGGCGCCCCCTATTTCGTCAAATCATAGAATTCCTGGCCGAATTGATTGATGATGAACGCCTTTGCAGGCTCTGCCTGTTCGATCAGCTTCGCCATGAGCCAGTCCGGAATTTCCAGTTCAACACTGACGTTTTTCCGCTCGTCCACGGCGGCATAGTGATCGAACGGCTCCGCCCCAATGAAGCTTTCGACTTTCGCCAGAACCGTTTTTGGATCCTTTTTGATCATCGCGAAGGGAAGATAGAGCATCCGGGCTTCGCCGGCCGACTTATTCCACAGAGCGATACTGTCCTGATAGCGACCACGTGGATTTCGTTCCAGCTTCTCCAGTATCAGTCGCCAATCCTGATCGGTTAAATTCTTCGTTCTCAGCGTCTTTGCCAGCATGCGTGTCTGCGACGCCAGACGATACAGTGGATCTCGAATCAAGGCTATAAACTTTGCTTCGCTCAACAAGGTTGTCGCGCGGAGAACTTGGTTTTTATTCATGTCGAGATAGGCGGGAGTTATCTCGCCCGCCACGCGTCCCACTCGGTGAGGGTGCTCGAAAACTCGGCGATACCACGCTTGCGTCAGAATGTCGTCAGTGATCAGGGATGCATAATATTCCAGATCGATCTTGTATTCATCAAGTTTTGTCCTCTTAAGCAAATTTGCTGTTCTTTTGTATTGCTTAATGTATATTTCCTTCTTATCGATTTTACGGCTCGGTAAAAGTCGTCCGCTGTCGAAATAGTGGATTTCTTTCACCGGAGGGAGCCATATGCTGGGGTTTTGCTTCAGCATGTGATACAGCCAGGTTGTCCCGGCTTTTTGCGCTCCGATGCAAATGAAATCAGGCAGAGACATTCAATTTCCTCATCGACACTAGCAATCAAGGAAAACAGTTGATTCATTTGACAAGTCGGTCAACAGAAAAATTTATAATCACATAAACAAAAGTAAAAATGTGAGAATTTTGATTTTATTTATGATTTGAAGGCGATATTTCAAATTTTTGAACGTACTGATATTGATGATAGACTAAACTTGATATATTCAGCGAAAATATTTATTTATCTATAGAATTTATATCGTAAAATATAGGATTAATCCGTTTTTATGTTGTTGCCGAATTTTTTTGTATCTGGTGCTTTGATCGAGTTTTTATCCACTCGGTACTTAGTAAGTAAATCCTAGCTTCAAATGTAATGTATCTGAAGGCAGGGCGTGCTGTCCTCTGGAGAAATCGAATTTGGATTTCGCCAGATGTTTCGGTCACGGGTCTGCTCGCTGTATCCAGCTCGTGGAAAACACGAATAAAAGCGTTTCGGCTCGGAATGGTTGCTCTTGCTATGAGGGTGCAAGGTGAAATGAGCGCTTTATGCGCGTAGAGATGCGAGATGGAAATCGCCCGTGATTCGCGGACGCCAAGAGAGTGCGCTCCTTGCTTCAGTAGCCGGGAGCAGAAGCGTTTCGCAGAGTTGCAGCAAAAAAAAAGTAAGTCGCTGATCAGTGCCAGTCGTCGCGCTCTGCTTCGACCGGCATTCGCGCCGGGCGGCGGTCGAGGAAGGCGTCGTTGTGGATGATCGTCTGTTCTTCGCTCAGATGCACCACGGCATAGGCCGGCGGCTCGTCGCTATAGACGGTTTCCACCGATCCGCCGACCAGCGGTAGTTGATGATTGGTCGAGGGCAGGGCGGAATAGCCGATGCCGCGCCAGACGCCGGAGACGGCGCGATGGCCATGGCCGAAGAAAATATGCCTGACATCATAACCCGAGAGGATCTCGGCGAAATCCTCGGGATCGTCGAGCATGATCTTGTCCATCAGCGGGTGGGCGATCCCGAAGGGCGGATGATGCATGAAGATATAGACCGGCTTGCCGTCGGCCGCATCCAGCTGCTCGGCCAGCCATTCGCGCCGCGCCGGGCAATAAAGGCCGGCCGACGAGGGCGGTCCCTTGAGCGTGTCGAGGAACAGAAGCGTGCGGCCATCGGCATCGAAGGCGAACTGGACGAAGCCGTTGTCGTCAACGGGGCGGTCGGTGAAGACGGCGCGGAAATTCGCCCTGTCGTCATGGTTTCCGAGAATGAGATGGCAGGGCAGCGGCAAACGCGCCAGCCGCTCCTTGAGCCGTTGATAGGCGGCGGCGTCGCCCTTGTCGGTGAGATCGCCGGTGATGGCGACGAAAGTCGCATCGGCGTGATGCGCCTGGATATCGGCGAGACAGGCCTCGAAACGTTCGAAGGGATCGAGACCCCAGAGCGCGCCTCCCTCGGGGAGGAGATGAAGATCGGTGACGTGGATGAACTTCATGTGCGGCTCCCGTGTCAGGCTTGCGTGTGGGGTAGCGGATGGAGGCGTCAGGGATATGACAGGCGGAGCTGGCTCAGATTTGCGGGCGCGCGAGGCCCCTCATCCGCGACGGATGCTTACCTCCACTCCCTCCACGCGGCGTCCAAGGCGTTCTTCAGCGTCTTCGCCATGAAGTCCACCTCCTCCTCGGTGATGATCAGCGGCGGCGAGGCCAGCATGCGGTCGCCGGTGGCGCGCAGGATCAGGCCGTTTTCGACGCAGTGATTGCGCACCCAGGTGCCGATCGCGTCGGGCTTTTCGAAACGTTCGCGGGTCTTTTTGTCCTTGGCCATCTGCAGGCCGGCCATCAGGCCGACGGCCTGGGTCTCGCCGACGAGATCGTGATCCGTGAAAGCATGCCACGCCTTGGCGAAATAGGGGCCGATATCGTCGCGCACGCGCTCGACCAGCTTTTCCTCTTCGATGATGCGTAGATTTTCAAGCGCGGCGACGGCGCAGACCGGATGGCCGGAATAAGTGTAGCCGTGGTTGAAGTCCGTCTGCATGATGACATTGGCGACGCGGTCGCTGACGAGGACGCCGCCGACGGGCAGGTAGCCCGACGACAGGCCCTTGGCGACCGGGGCCATATCCGGCTCGAAGCCGAAATGCTGGTGGCCGAACCAGCGGCCGGTGCGGCCGAAGCCGCAGATGACTTCATCGGCCACCAGCAGAATGTCGCGCTCCTTGCATATCCGGGCGATTTCGGGCCAGTAGGTCGAGGGCGGAACGATCACGCCGCCGGCGCCCTGGATCGGCTCCGCCACGAAAGCGGCGACGTTTTCCGCGCCGAGTTCGTCGAGCTTGGCTTCGAGTTCGCGGGCGACCGTCACGCCGAATTCTTCCGGCGTGAGTTCGCCGCCCTCCGCATACCAGTAAGGCTGGCCGATGTGATGGATCTTCTCGATCGGCAGCGAGCCTTGTTCATGCATGTATTTCATGCCGCCGAGGCTGGCGCCGGCGACGGTCGAGCCGTGATAGCCGTTGCGGCGGGAGATGAAATGGGTCTTTTCCGGCTTGCCGAGCGCCCCCAATAGACGCGCGCCATGCGGAACCAGGTGTCTGTGGCTTCCGAGCCGGAATTGGTGAAGAAGACATGGTTGATATTGGCGCCGGCATGGGCCGTCACCTTCTGGGCGAGCAGCGCCGTCGGCGGCGTCGTGGTGCCGAAGAAAGTGTTGTAATAGGGCAGTTCGTCCATCTGCGCCCGCACGGCCTCGGCGATCTCGTTGCGGCCATAGCCGATATTGACGCACCACAGGCCGGCGAAGGCGTCGAGATAGCGCTTGCCGTTGGTGTCGATGATGGTCGATCCCTCGCCGCGGGCGATCACGCGGGAGCCGGCTTCGTTCAGCTTCTTCATATCCGAGAAGGGATGAATATGATGGGCGGCGTCGATGGCGGCGATGTTGGAGAGCGCGGCGGTCCTGGTCATGTCATTCCCCCTTGCCGCAGAAAGCCCTCCCGGCTCCGGAGGGATGCAAGGCGGGGGCGCGCGGCGGTTTTGCCTGATTGAAAGGCGACGTGTTATCAGCTACCAAATTGGCCTGACTTCCCGATTTTGGCAAGAGATCAACGGCTTTTTGCCCGTTTCGCCAGACAAACCTGCTCAGCGAGGCCCAAACTCATCATGACATCATCGAGACCGGACGCCGGCATTTCGAACCCCGCGACGCCGCCGCGCATTGAAATCCTCCTGGTCGACATGAATGGCCGCCTGCGCGGCAAGCAGATCCCGATCGAGGCCGAGGACAAGGTCTGGAAGGGCGCCGTGCGGCTGCCCGCCTCCACGCAATCGCTCGACATCTGGGGCGACGACAATGACGATCTGACCCAGATTTCGCTGACGCTCGGCGATCCCGACGGCGCCGTCATCGCCGACCGCGCCAGCCATCGGCCCATGCCCTGGGCGCCCATGGGATCGAGCCAGACGCTCGCCACCATGCACACGCTCGCGGGCGCGCCGCATTTCTGCGATCCGCGCGCCAAGCTCGCCGCGATCCTCGAACGCTTCAAGGAGAAGGGGCTGACGCCGGTTGTGGCGACCGAGCTCGAATTCTACGTGATGGAGGGATCGAGCCGCGAAACCGGCGTGCCCATGCCGCCGTCGATCCTCACCTGCAAGGGCGTTCCCAACGGCTTCCAGCTTTATGAGATGGACGCGGTCGACAGCATGCAGCCCTATCTCGATCTCGTGCGCGCCTATTGCGCCGAGATGGGCCTGCCGGCCGACGCAACCACGGCGGAATTCGGGGCCGGCCAGTATGAGATCAATCTCAACCACAAGGCCGACGCCATGGCGGCCGCCGACGACTGCATCTATCTGAAGCGCGTGGTCGAGCAGGCGGCGCGCAAACTGGGGCTGAAATCCACCTGCATGGCCAAGCCCTATTCCGATCAGGCCGGCTCCGGCCTGCATGTGCATGCGAGCCTGATCGACAAGGACGGCCGCAATGTGCTGGACGCCAAGGGGGCGAGCCGACGCTGCTCAAATCCGTGACCGCCGGCATGCTGAAGACCATGCGCGAGAGCCAGTTGCTGTTTGCGCCCTTCGCCAATTCCTATCGCCGCTTCCAGCCCAGTTCGTTTGCGCCGGTCGATATCGACTGGGGCTTCAGTCATCGCGGCACGGCGGTGCGCATTCCGGAAAAGGATGGCCCCGGCGCGCGCGTCGAACATCGGGTCGCCGGCGCCGACGCCAATCCGTATTTTCT
Organism: Rhizobium sp. G21; assembly: GCF_014158035.1. Taxonomy (GTDB): domain Bacteria; phylum Pseudomonadota; class Alphaproteobacteria; order Rhizobiales; family Rhizobiaceae; genus Rhizobium_E. The sequence continues at coordinate 3,510,696 of NZ_JACFXW010000001.1, forward strand.
GCTGACGGCCATTCTCGGCGGCATGTTGCTGGGTCTGGACGAGACGCTAGATCCCGGCCCGGCCACCTCGCCGGAGGGCGGCCCCGACAATCCCGAGCGGCTGACGCATGACTTCCTGACCGCGGTCGAGGCTTTCGCATCCTCCGCCTTCATCGGCGACATTCTCGGCCGCGACTATCAGAAGCTCTACGCCGACACCAAGCGCAAGGAAGCGCTCACCTTTCTTCGCACCGTCTCCGACTTTGACTACCGCACTTATCTTCCACGGATCTGAGAGGCCTGAGCCCCGATCTTTTTCAGGCGCGCGCTTCCCGCGCGCGTCTATGGTTTTGGCGGAGATCTGCTAAGCCTAACCCGATACAGCCAGCCTTCGGAGTCGCTCATGTCCGGCATCACCCCCATCCTGATCGAAAACGCGTCCGTCCTGACCATGGATCCGGCCAATCCGCGCGCGGAAGCGGTCTATGTCGCCGACGGCAAGATCGCCGGCGTCGGGTCGAACGCCGAGATGCGGGCTCTGGCGGATGAGAGCGCCCGTGTCATCGACGCCGGCGGCAACACGCTGACGCCGGGTCTGTCGGAAAATCACCTGCATCTGTTCTCGGGCGCGGCGGAACTCGACCATCTGCAGCTCGTCGGCGTCGAGGGCTTCGAGGCGCTCAAGGAAAAGGCGCTCGCTTATGGCGCCGCCATGCCCGACGAGGCGGTGCTCTATGGCCAGGGCGCCAATTACACCATTCTCGGCGACGAGCGCATGACGCGGCATCACCTCGACCGGATCTTTCCGGATCGTCCCTTTGCCGTCTTCGCCCATGATCATCACACTGTCTGGGCCAACACCAAGGCGCTGGAATTCGGCGGCTTGCTGCATGGTCTCAAGGTTCGTCCGGGCAATGAAGTGGTGATGGGCGAGGACGGGCTTGCGACCGGCGAATTGCGGGAGATGGAAGCCTTTGGACCGCTCCTGCGCGCGTCGGGCTTCGAGCGCTACCGGCTGGGTCTCGCCACCGGCGGCGAGCCCGATCCGTATCCTGAAGAAGACGAGTTCGAAACGGACATCGTCGTGATGCGGCGTGGGCTCGACTACTGCGCCCGCCACGGCTTCACCTCGCTGCAATGCATGGACGGCAATCTCTACCAGTTGCAACTGCTGGCCGAGATCGAGAAGCGCGACGGCTTCCTGCCGCTGCGCGTGCGCATTCCCTTCCACTACAAGAGCTTCATGGACCTGCCGATGCTCGAAAAGGCGTCGGCGATGGCGCAAGCCTATAACTCCGATTTCCTGTCCTCCGGCACGGTCAAGCTGTTCCATGACGGGGTCATTGACAGCTGGACGGCGGTGATGATCGAGCCCTACGCCGACAAGCCCGACGGCTATGGCGAGAGCCTGTTCGAGCCCGAGCAGTTCCGCGACGTGGTGATCGAGGCCGATCGACGGGGCCTGCAGATCGCCGTGCACGCCATCGGCGACGGCGCCGTGCGCGCGGTGCTCGACGCCTATCAGGCGGCGCGGGAGGCCAATGGTCCCCGCGACAGTCGCCACCGCATCGAGCATATCGAAGTGATCCATCCCGACGACATCGACAGGTTCAAGGAACTGGGCGTCATCGCCTCCATGCAGCCGGCGCATGCGCCCGGCGTGATGTCGCTGTCGCTCGAGCCGACGATTTCGATGATCGGCCGGGACCGTTGGCGCTATTCCTACGCCTGGCGGACGATCAAGGACGCGGGCGCCCATATCCCCTTCGCCTCGGATTGGCCGGTGTCGCCGATCGATCCGATGTATTCGGTCCAGGCGGCGCTGACGCGCAAGACATGGCAGGACGGCGATCCCGACCAGCGCTTCACGCTCGAGGAGGCGCTGGCCGCCTATACCGCCGAAGGCGCCTATGCGGAATTCAGCGAGGATCGCAAAGGTATGATCAAGCCGGGCTATTTCGCCGATCTCACACTGCTCGACGCCGATCTGGAGGCGCGAGATCCCGAGGCTATCCATGGCGTTACGCCGTCGCTGGTCGTCTGCGGCGGCCGCGTGACCTACGAGGCCTGACGCCACCGCAAACCGTTCGGCGTCTCAGGCTAAAAAATTTTAGGTCCGGGACGCCGAAAACAGAGTTGTCAATTTCGTTTCGCTGTGGTCAGTTAATCGGGCGGTCGCTGAAATCAGCATTTCAAAAATTGAGAAAAAACAAAGCGATCCGGGGAACATCTACATGCCGACGCCTCTTCGACGAGGCTCGAGGCATGGGCGGAGAGCATCATGACGATGCGCACCGAAACCTGGGATGTGAGTCAGAATGAGTGACACCAACGCGATCGACATTCGCGGCGTGACCAAATATTACGGCCATGGCGACTACCGCGTGGCGGCCGTGCGAGAAGCCAATCTCTCGATCCGGCAAAACGAATTTTTTACGCTTCTTGGCCCCTCCGGCTGCGGCAAGACCACGCTGCTCCGGATGATCGCCGGTTTCGAATTTCCGCAGGAAGGCGACCTGATCCTCTACGGCGAGAACATCGCCGAAATGCCGCCGTTCAAGCGCCCGATCAACACGGTTTTCCAAAATTATGCGCTTTTCCCGCATATGTCGGTGGCCGACAATATCGGCTTCGGCCTGAAGATGCTCGGTAGACCCAAGACGGAGATCCAGGCGCGCGTCGCCGAGATGCTGAAGCTCGTGCGGATGGAGCATCTCGCGGGACGCGCCACCAGCCAGTTGTCCGGCGGTCAACAGCAGCGTGTGGCGCTTGCCCGAGCGCTCGCGCCGGCGCCCAAGGTGCTGCTGCTCGACGAGCCGCTCTCGGCGCTGGACTACAAGCTTCGCAAGGAAATGCAGGTGGAGCTCAAGCGGCTGCAGGCCGAAACCGGCATCACCTTCATTTTCGTCACGCATGACCAGGAAGAAGCGCTGACCATGTCGGACCGGATCGCGGTGATGTCGGCCGGCCGCATCCTGCAGGTCGGCGCGCCCCGCGACATTTACGATCGGCCCGCCGATCGCTTCGTGGCCGACTTCATCGGCGAGACGAATTTCCTCAAGGGCAGGATCGGCGCGATCGAGGCCGGCGCGGCGAAAGTCGACCTCGCCTGCGGCGTCTCGCTCACCGGTCCCCTTCCCGACGGCGCCTCGGCCGGCGACGAAGTGACGGTGATGATCCGTCCCGAGCATAGCCGGCTAACCCGCGAGGGCGGCGCGCTGTCCGGCGAGGTCGCGTCGATCGTCTATTTCGGCACCGACACCTATTTCAACCTTCGTCTTTCCGACGGCTCCACCTTCACCGTGCGCCAGCAGAACCGGCCGGGCGAGGAAAGCGCGATCGGGGAAGGACAGACCCTCGGCGTTGCTTTCCCCGACGCCGCCATCCGTGTTTTGAGGGGTTGAGATCATGGCGCGTCACGAGGCTCTCATCGAGGCGCAGCAAAGACGGGATGTTCGCAATCGCTGGCTTTTGTCGCTGCCGGCGCTGCTGATCATCCTGTTCGCAGCCACCGGCCCGCTGTTGATCGTGCTCGTCTACTCATTTCTGACGCCGGGTGAATATGGCGATGTCAATTGGACATTCTCTACGGAATCCTGGGTCGGCGTCGTGCTGCAGCGGGATATTTTCGACGATACGCTGACCATCGCCGATGCGCATGTCTCGATATTCTTGCGTTCGGTGCAACTCTCGGTGCTGACGACGCTGCTGACTTTGTTTCTCGGTTTCCCGACAGCCTATTTCATCGCCACGCGGCCGGCGGGCAGCCGCGATCTCTGGGTGTTCGCGATCACCATCCCCTTCTGGACCAATCTTCTCATCCGCACCTTCGCGATGCTGGAGGTGATCCGCAATCAGGGCCTGATCAACACGCTATTGATGAAGCTGGGCGTGATCGATGCGCCGATCCAGATGCTGTTCACCGATGGCGCGATCTTGGCCGGCATGGTCTATGTCTATCTGCCGCTCATGGTGCTGCCGCTCTACGCCAGCATGGAGAAGCTCGATTTCAGGTTGGTCGAGGCCGGCTATGATCTCTACGCCACGCCGTTCCAGGTGCTCCGTCGCATCGTCATTCCGCTGGTCAAGCCGGGCATGATCGCCGGCTCCATCTTGGTCTTCATCCCCTCGCTCGGCGCCTATGTGACGCCTTCGATCCTCGGCGGCGGCAAGAATCTGATGCTCGGCAACCTGATCGAACTGCAGTTCGGACAGGGGCGCAACTGGCCGCTCGGCGCGGCGCTGTCAATCGTGATGATGGCGCTGGTGATGGTGGCGCTGATCGCCTATGTCCGCAATTCCGGCTCGATGGAGAAGAGCCATGGCTAACCGCATATTCGACGTCCGTCGCCAGCGCGGCTTCACCACCATCGCTTTGTTCTCCTTCGTCGCGCTTTATGTGCCGATTGCGGTGCTGGTGGTGTTTTCCTTCAATGCGGGGAGAGCATTTCCGAATGGGGCGGTTTTTCGCTGGACTGGTATCGCTCGGCGCTGGGCAATGTGCGGGTGATCGAGGCTGCGGGCCGCTCGTTCCAGATCGCGACCGTGGCGGCCTTGATCGCGACCGTGGTGGCGACGCTCGCCGCGGTGGCGATGACGCGCACCGCGCCCTATCGCGGCATGACCGCGAAATACGCCTTCCTCAATCTGCCGCTGATGGTGCCGGAAATCGTCACCGCCGTGGCGCTGCTGATCTTCTTCTCGCGGCTCAAGATGTGGACCGGCTATTCGGGCATGGGCTACCTGATCGCCGCGCACACGGCCTTCTGCGTGCCCTTCGCCTATCTGCCCGTCCGGGCCCGCCTCGAAAGCATGGACACCACGCTGGAGAGGGCGGCGGGGATCTCTACGCCACGCCCGTGAAGGCCTTTCGCTACATCACGCTGCCGCTGCTCTGGCCCGGCATCATCGCCGGATTCATGCTGGCCTTCGTGATCTCGCTCGATGACGTCGTGATTACCGAATTCGTCAAATCCGGCGGGCAGGACACGTTGCCGACCTATATGCTCGGCCAGATCCGCCGCGGCACGACGCCTGAAGTCAACGCCATTTCCACGATGTTCCTGCTGCTCTCCTTGCTGGCGGTGACCATCTTCTTCTTCATCAACCGAAAACGAAGTTCATAAGAAAGGGAACCAAAATGACAATGGGACGGAAAATGCTGGCGGGCTTCGCCATGCTGATGGCGTCGGCCAGTTTTGCTCATGCCGATGGGGAATTGCACATCTACAACTGGGGCAATTACACCAGCCCCGAGATGATCAAGAAATTCGAGCAGAAATACAACGTCAAGGTCACGATCACCGACTACGACTCCAACGACACCGCGCTCGCCAAGGTGCGTCAGGGCGGCACCGGCTTCGACATCGCCGTGCCGAGCCAGAGCCATCTGTCGATCTGGATCAAGGAGGGCCTGATCCAGGAGACCGACCCCGGCAAGATGGAGAACGCCAAGAACATCGCTCCGGAATGGGCCAATCCCGAATTCGATCCGGGCCGCAAATATTCGGTTCCGTGGCAGTGGGGTTCGGTCGGCGTGGTCGTCAACACCGATGTCTACAAGGGCCCGGCAGACAGCTGGGGCATCCTGTTCGATCCGCCGGAAGAGCTGAAGGGCAAGATCAACATCGTGCCTGAGATGTCGGACGTCCTGTATGCGGCGATCGCCTATAATGGCGGCAAGCTGTGCGAGACCGACAAGGCGATCCTGAAAAAGCCCGCGACACGCTGGTCAAGGCCAAGCCCAACTGGGTGGCGATGGAGTACAACACCATCGAAAAGATGACGGCCGGCGATTTCGCCGCGACGTCGGACTGGAACGGATCGGCGCTGCGCCAGCGGCTCGCCAAGCCGAACATCCACTATTTCTATCCGAAGGAAGGCATCACCTTCTGGTCCGACAACGTGGTCGTGCTGAAGGAAGCCAAGAATGTCGAAAACGCCAAGTTGTTCCAGAACTTCATCATGGACCCGGAAAACGCCGCGATGATCTCGGCCTTTGCGCGCTACTCCAACGGCATTTCGGGCTCCGACAAGTTCATGCCCGAGGACATGAAGGGCGCGCCCGAACTCAATCCGCCGGAAGAGGTCAAGGCCAAGGCCGAGTTCATGAAGCTCTGCGATCCGGCGACCCAGGATCTCTACACCAAGATCTGGACCGAACTGCAGAAGTAAGGTCTTCGTCTTCGTCTCCCGCCGCGAGCTCATCGCGGCGGGTTTTTCATTCACCGGAATTCCGCCATGAAAACGATCTTTTCCCCCGCCATCTGGGCCACGCCAACAATCTCGAGCTCGTCGCGGGGGCCATCGTTCCCGCCTATGAGATGCCCTCGCGGGCGCATTTCATCCATGACCGGATCATCGAGGTTGGTCTCGGCCCGATCCTCGGTCCCGACGACTACACGCTCGACACCGCCGCCCGCGTACACCGCAAGGATTTCCTCGATTTCCTGCCGACGGTCTATCCGCGCTGGAAAGAAGCCGGCCGCGACGGCACCGCGCTGCCCTTCACCTGGCCGACGCGCGGGCTCCGCGGTGACGTCGTTCCCGACTTCATCGACGGCGCGCTCGGCTACTATTCCTTCGACGCCGGCATCGGCATGGTCGAAGGCTCGTGGGACGCGATCAAGTCCTCGCATGACGTGGCGCTGACGTCGGCCGCGCTCGTCAAGGGCGGCGAGAAGGCCGCCTATGCGCTGTGCCGTCCCCGGGGCACCATGCCGGGGCCGGCTTCATGGGCGGCTATTGCTTCATCAACAACGCCGCGGTCGCCGCGCAATGGTTCCTCGATCAAGGCGCATCGCGCGTGGCGATCCTCGATGTCGACTATCACCACGGCAACGGCACGCAGGAGATCTTCTACCGCCGCAAGGACGTGCAGGTGATCAATCTCCATGCCGACCCGATGCAGGAATATCCCTATTTCCTCGGCCACAAGGACGAGATCGGCGAAGGCGAGGGCGAAGGCTTCAACCTCAATTATCCGCTGCGCTGGGGCGCGACGTTCGAGACCTGGAACGAGGCGCTGGAAGACGGCTGCCGCAAGCTCGTCGACTACGCGCCCGACGTCGTCGTCGTCTCGCTCGGCGTCGACACATTCGAGAAGGATCCGATCAGCAAGTTCAAGCTGAAGACGGAGGACTTCCCGAAGATCGGCGCGCGCATCGCCAAGCTCGGTCTGCCGACGCTGTTCGTGCAGGAAGGCGGCTATGCGGTCGCCGATATCGGCGTCAACGCCGTGGGCGTCCTGCAGGGCTATGAGGGCGCATGAGAGCGGCTGGCCGGCTTCGGCCGGCCTCCTTACTTCTCGATATTCTAAATTACGTAGGACTATCAGCGGGATAATCCTGATTCGTTTCAAAATGAAACGATAATTTAATGTCGTGGGGATAGTTTTTGCCGGACTTTTCCGGGATTGCCCATGTTTAGAGCTCTGTTTTTCGTCGTTTGTCGTCCATTGCCCTAACCGCGATTGTTCTGTGCGGCGCGCCTGTCGTCGCCGTGGCGGCCGAGGACGACATGTCCTACAAGGCGCAGATCGACCTGACCTGGCTGATGACGGCGTCGTCCCTGGTGATGATGATGCAGGTCGGCTTCCTGCTGTTGGAAGCCGGCATGGTTCGATCGAAGAATTCGATCAACGTCGCCCAGAAGAACCTGCTCGACTTCGTCTTCGGCATCGTCGCTTTCGCCTCCGTCGGGTTCATGATCGCCTTTGCGCCGTCCGCCGGCATGTTCATCGGCATCAGCCACGATTTCTTCATGTTGAACGACCTCGAGCCTTGGGAAGCCGGCTTCTTCGTCTTCCAGGTCATGTTCTGCGGGACGGCGGCCACGATCGTGTCGGGCGCGGTTGCAGAACGGATGAAGCTCTCGGCCTATGTCGCCGGCTCGATCGTCATGTCGGCGCTCATCTATCCGGTCTTCGTGCATTGGGCCTGGGGCGGCGCGCTCGGGCCGTCGTCCGGCGCCTTCCTGTCCAATCTCGGCTTCGTCGATTTCGCCGGCTCCACCGTCGTGCACGCCACCGGCGGCTGGGTGTCGCTGGCCGCCTGTCTGGTGATCGGCGCGCGGCGCAACCGATTCCGCGAGGACGGTTCGATCACCCGGATATCCGGGCACAGTCCCGTTCTGTCGACCACGGGCGCATTCCTGCTGTTTTTCGGCTGGCTCGGCTTCAACGGCGGTTCGGCGATGCGCATGAGCGCCGATGTGCCGATCATTGTTCTCAACACCGTGCTCGCCGGCGGCATGGGGGCTTCGATCGGCTATGTCATGGGGCTTCGCAACGGCGTCATCCTGCCGGAAAAATCCTTCACCGGCATGCTGGGCGGCCTAGTCGCGGTCACAGCCGGCTGCCACATTCTGACGCCGGCAGGGGCCATGGCCATCGGCGCCGTCGGTTCTGCGGCGGCCGTCTGGAGCACGCATGCGATCGAGCGCTATTTCAGGATCGACGACGCGGTGGGAGCGGTCGGCGTCCATGCCGTCGCCGGCGTCATCGGCACGCTGATGCTGGCTTTTCTCGCGCCCGTCGACAATCTGCCGAACGGCGGCCGTTGGGCGCAGTTCGAAATCCAATTGCTCGGCTCCGTCGTCAATTTCCTCTGGGCTTTTTCGGTGGGCTACGCATTCTTCTGGCTGCTCGACAAGGTCTCGCCGATCCGGGTCAGCGCGCAAGCCGAGGATATCGGCCTCAACGTCGCAGAGCACGACACCCGTCTGGGCGTCGGCCATGTCGAGACGGCGTTGTCGGATCTGCTCGGCGGCTCCGGCAATCTCAAACATCGGCTGCCGGACGACAATGGCGGCGAGGCGGAAACGCTGACCGGCCTGTTCAACCGCCTGATGGACACTCTGGAAGAACGCGAAAAGGAGCGCCTCGACGTCGAGCACGCCAAGCGCGACCTTCAGGAGGCCGACCGCGTCGCCGCGCTCGCCAATGCTGCGCTCGAAGCCATCCTCGTCCATATCGGCGGCACGATCGTCGACGCCAACGACCAGTTCAGCAAGCTTTTCGGCGGGCAGCGCCACGAGGTCATCGGTCGCGGCCTGTTGGATTTCGTCACGCCGGAAGAAGCCGAAAGACTAAAGTCGCGGCTCGGCGCGCAGGGCGAGCAGACATTCGAGACCGTGATGGTCAGCGCCGACAACGAACATATCCCCATCGAAGTCCGCAGCCGCGACATCCATTATCGCGCCCAGCAGGCGCGGGTGGTCTGCATCATCGATCTCAGGGAACGCAAGGCCGCGGAGCAACGCATTCGCTACATGGCCCAGCACGACCCGTTGACGGGCCTGCCGAACCGCGTGCTGTTCAACGAGGAACTGGCGCGGCGCACGACATCCACGACGCATGGAGCCTCCCATGCTCTCGCGCTGGTCGACATCGATCATTTCAAGGACATCAACGATGTCTACGGCCACCAAGCCGGCGACAAGGTGATCTGCGAAGTGGCCCGGCGTCTGTCCGACATTTCCGGCCCCAACACCACAGTGGCGCGGCTCGGCGGCGACGAATTCGCCGTCATCGTGGTCAACACCGCCTTCGAGAACCAGCTCACAGATCTCGGCCTGCGGCTGATCCGCGCCTTCCGCACACCGGTCGATATCGGCGGCGGCGCGATGTGTCCGGTCAGCGTCAGCATCGGCATGGCGCGCTGCCCGGATCACGCCGAAACGCCCGACGACCTGATCGCGCTGGCCGATATCGCGCTCTACGAATCCAAGAACGCCGGCCGCAATCGCTGGACGATTTTCCGACCCGGCATGAACGAACTGACCGAGAAGCGCCGTGAACTCGAAGCCAAGCTCGCCCAGGCGCTGGAGCGGGAGGAATTCGAACTCTACCTCCAGCCGCGGGTCGACACCGCCTCCGCCTCGATCTCCGGCTATGAAGCGCTGTTGCGCTGGCGCGACGGCGACGGCCAGATGATCAGCCCGGCCGATTTCATTCCGGTGGCCGAAGCGTCGGGACACATCGTGCCGATCGGTTTGTGGGTCGTCTCGGAAGCGTGTCGGATCCTCGCCGAGCAGATTCCCGACGGCAAACTCAGCATCAACGTGTCGCCCTTGCAGTTCCGCCAGCCCGGCTTCGTCGATTCGCTCGTCGGGATCGTCGGCAAAGCGGGAATATCGACCGACCGTCTCGAACTCGAGATCACCGAAAGCGTTCTGATCGACGACGACGCCCGCGCGCTCGCCATTCTTCAGGATCTCAAGCGCAAGGGCTTCGAAATCGCGCTCGACGATTTCGGCACCGGCTACTCCTCTCTGTCCTATCTCAGCCGCTTTCCGTTCGACACGATCAAGATCGACCGCAGCTTCGTCGCCAATCTCGACGAAGCCGAGAGCTCCGGCGTCATCATCCGCACCATCGCCGAACTGGGCCGCGGATTGGGGATGACGCTGGTGGCCGAAGGCGTCGAAACCATCGAGGCGGCGCGCTTCCTGACGCAGATCGGCTGCCACGAATTGCAAGGCTATCTGCTCGGCAAGCCGGTTGCCGTCGAATCGCGCGCGCGCGACGTGGATGCGGCGGTCGCAGAGGTTATTCTGTCCGCCGCCAGCGCCGCCTCGACCTTCACTCAGGATCTCAAGGACGCCGCCGACCGGCTGAAACTCGCGGGTTCCGAGATCCCGCTCCAGAAAACCGCATGATAACAACGCCGCCGCTTGCATTGTCCCCGCAAAGCTGTTAGAGGCTGCGCACCGCAAACGGGAAGCCTGCTCCGGCTGGTTTTTCGACAGGATGGGCGTGTAGCTCAGCGGGAGAGCACTTCGTTCACACCGAAGGGGTCACAGGTTCGATCCCTGTCACGCCCACCATCCTTCTCCTAACGAATTCAAATGTCTAACGGTGTATCTTGGCGTGGCGAATTCCGCGCGGATTTTTGCCAGTAAGCACCCCGTAATCAGACGGGCGGGAATTTCCGGGATATGCCAAATCGACCATGGGACGCTTTCCCGGCCGGGTCGTCCCGATCGCGGATCGAAAACTCATTAAACTATTGAAAATATTGATTTATGGCCTTGTTTTCTTTTTTCGTCGTCATTCAATCAGGGAAGTGATTGGAGGATAAGCTGCCTGGTCAGGCGAAATCCTATCGGAGGCCTGTGTTGCACGCCTATGAAAGTCGCAAGGTCGTCACGGCATCCGCTGCGAAACGCTGCGATTGTTCGGCTGAGTGTCAGGGCCGGGCTCAGAGCCTCCGAGATTGCCTATCTCGATTGGGCGATGGTCACCGACGCAGGCGGCCAGATCTCGAATGTCATGAGCTTGCCAGGCACGATCACCAAATTCTGTTTGGCTCGGCGGCTGCCAATTCACGCTGAACTCTAGAAAGTTCTGGTGAAATTGCGGTGTCGAAACGCGAGGCAAGGCGGCGTAGTCGTCAGTGAGCGCAGCTATGCGGAAGGTCGCCATGACCCGTTTGTTTCGATTGCCACAGGACCTCAGGCAATGACGCCCAAATCCATCGTCAATGGGATCACGACGGCGTGTGGGATGGCCGAACTGGCGGGGTGCTCGTCACACTCCCGCCATTCGCTCTCTGCCTATCGAGATAGACGTACTGAATGGCTCGAAGGCTTCCTGTGCCATACGTCGCGATCGCTTATTGTCTATGTCAACGACGAGGACGGCACTTATTGGTCCGTCCTGGACAGGATCAAAGGAAAGCGAGCGGCAGGAACTGCAGAGCCTAAGGCGCGCCCAGCCCCATCTCCCGGCTTTTGCAGGGGATCGTGCAAATATTCCTGCAGCTTAAAAGACGGCTATTTTTCCTGTATGCAACCTATATTCTAATGCGCCCGGGGGCGGCTGCACTACATTTCGTTGACTCGGATGCTTGATGTCGCTCAAGCCATCTCAATCTCCGCTGAGACCAGATGAGCCACAGCTGCCATCGCTGGCGTGGCATATGCCGCGGCCGAAACTCGACGGTCGGCAGGTTTCGCAATGGTGTATTTCTATTGGAAGGTGGCGAATACGATTTAAGTCATGCCGTAGCGCTTGAACGACTTGTACAATAGCCGGTGCGACCGGAGTTGACGAAATTCAAAAGTGTTTTGAAGTATTGTGCGATGCAGCACGGTATATATCTTTACGGTAGTATTGATTGGTGATTATCACTTAATTGGTGTTGCGAAAGCGGAGCTATATTAGTGTTTCCTGCACCTGCACCTGCACCTGCACCTGCACCTGCACCTGCACCTGCACCTGCGGCCGCGAGGAGGGGAGATAATGCAGTATTTCGCCCACAGCCTGAAAGATCGCCCGCCCCAAGATTGGCAGGGTCTGGCCGATCATTTGACGGCCGTTGCCATTCTCGCGGAGAGATTCGGCGCGCCGCTCGGGATCGGCGGGCTCGGCTTCGCTGCAGGTCTTTTCCACGATGTCGGCAAATATGATCCCGCTTTTCAGGCTTATATCGCCGGCGATGGCCGCTCGGTGGATCATTCGACAGCCGGCGCGCAGGTGATGGAGGAGATAGCCGAGGGAGCCGACCGGGCGGCGGCGGACATCCTGGCCTATGCCATCCTCGGACACCATGCCGGTCTGCCGGATCGCGAGAACACCACGGAGGGGTGTGTCGACGTTCGCATGAAGCGCGCCTTGCGGATCGCCCCGGCCTGGCGCGATGAGCTCGCCGCCTATGCCGTGGACTGTGTCACGGGCCTGGGAAGCGAGTTGGCAAAGTTTGTCTCGGTGGACGCCAGCCGGCGCGCCTTCGCCCTCGCGTTTCTCGGGCGCATGGTGTTTTCCTGCCTGGTCGACGCCGATTTCAAGGATACCGAAGATTTCTATGTCGCGGCTGGCGAAAGGGCGGTCGACCACGAATGGCGAACGCTTCAAGCGCTGCTTCCCGAATTCCTGGCTGGGTTCGAGGTCCATATGCAGGGCGTCGTGGGGCGTGCTGCGACGATGGAGGCGTCCAGGCCCCTGAATGACCTCAGGGCAAAAATTCTAACACGGGTGCGGGCGGGCGCGGCGATGAAGCCCGGCTTCTTCACCCTGACAGTGCCGACCGGCGGCGGCAAGACGCTGGCCTCGCTCGGTTTCGCGCTGGATCACGCCAGGGCGCATGGGCACAGGCGGATCATATACGCCATTCCCTTCACCTCGATCATCGATCAGACGGCGGCGATTTTCCGCGCTGTGCTCGGCGAAGAGCATGTGCTGGAGCATCACTCCGATATCGACGAGGAAAGGTTCGATGCGCGCGAGCAGCGCGACAAGCTCAAGCTGGCGATGGAGGATTGGGCGGCGCCGGTGGTCGTCACCACCAATGTGCAATTGTTCGAGAGCCTGTTTTCCGCCCGCCCGTCGCGGGCGCGCAAGCTGCACAACATCGCCGGTTCCGTGATCGTGCTCGATGAGGCCCAGACTCTGCCGCGCCCTCTGTTGCTGCCGGTCATGCGGGCGCTGGAGGAATTGACGGAACGTTACGACTGCACCGTGGTGCTCTGCACCGCCACCCAGCCAGCGCTCGGGGCGCGGGAGAATTTCCCCGGTCTGCCGCTGTCGCCCGAGCGTGAACTGGCGCCCGATCCCGAGGATCTGGCCCGCCAGCTTGGCCGAACACGCATTCGTCATGCGGGCGCTCTCGATAATGACGCGCTGATCGACCGGTTGGCCGCGTGCGATCAGATGCTGGCGATCGTCAACAGCCGACGCCATGCGCTGGATCTCTATAAACTTGCGCAAACCGCCGGGCTCGATGGCGTCATGCATCTGACGACCCGCCAATATGCCGCCGACCGGCGACGGATGCTGCAGGACGTGCGCGCGCGGCTGGCGCAGGGCGCGCCCTGCCGGCTGATCGCCACCAGCCTGATCGAGGCGGGCGTGGATGTCGATTTTCCGGCCGCGCTGCGGGCCGAGGCCGGGCTCGACCAGATCATTCAGGCGGCGGGGCGGGTCAACCGCGAAGGAAAGCGGGCGCGCGACGATAGTCTTGTCATAGTGTTCACTCCGCCTGACTACGCGCCGCCGCGCGAGATCAAAAGTCTGATCGGCGACATGAAGCGGATCATCGACAAGCATGATGACCTGACCATGCCCGCCGCCATGCGCGACTATTTCGAGGAAGTCTATTGGCGGGTGGGCGGCAAGGGGCTGGACGAGAAAGGCATTTGGGAGCGTTTCTGTCTCACGCGCGAGGGATCCGACTTCGCCTATCGCCAGGTCGGCCAGGATTTCCGCATGATCGAGAGTGGTCTGGAGCCGGTGATCGTCGCGATCGAAGACGAGGCGCGGGAGTGGGTGGAAAAACTGAGCCTGGAGCAATTGCCGACCGGGCTTTTGGCCCGCAAGCTGCAACCTTTCACCGTGCTGGTCCCTCCGAAGGCGCGGGAGCGCCTCCGCGTCTGCGGGCATCTGGATTTCGTTGCGCCGGAACTGCGCGGAGATCAGTTCGCCGTCCTGCAGAAGGATAGTCTCTATCGGAAAGGCGTTGGACTGATGTGGGAAGACGCGGACTATCTGGCGGCGGAGGATGGAATAGTATGACGCGCCACCTCTACAAGGTCGTCTACAAGATCATTTGGCCGAATGGAAAGATCTATGTCGGAAGCGATCTAACAGATCGCATTCATTATTTTGGAAGCCCTTCGCGTCTGGCGCGCGCTGCGATTGAAGCCGATTTTCCGACAAGAGAGGATAGACGAAATATCACGGTAACCCGCGAAATTATTTGGGAGTCTCACACGGCGTCTGACGCGGAAGTTCGCCGTGTCGAGGTCCAGGCAATTCTCGCCTTATCGGCCAATGATCCTGCCGTCGGTTACAACCTCGCTCCCCGGTTCAAAAGCGCCTCGACAAAACACATTCACTCTCTCGCTCATGAGGCTATTTCTTGACCTACGGAATTCGTCTGAAAGTCTCGGGCGATTACGCCCTGTTCACTCGGCCTGAAATGAAGGTCGAGCGCGTTTCCTATGATGTGATGACGCCCTCGGCGGCGCGCGGCATTCTCGAGGCCATCCATTGGAAGCCGGCCATCCGCTGGGTGGTGGACGCCATTCATGTGCTGGCGCCGATCCGCTTTCAGTCCATCCGTCGCAACGAGGTGGGCCACAAGGCGCCGGCAGGCAAAATCAAATCCGCCATGAAGCGCGGCGATCTCGAAGGCCTGAACATCTTGGTCGACGAGGATCGCCAGCAGCGCGCCTCGCTGGTTCTGGTCAGGCCCGCTTATGTCATCGAGGCGCATTTCGAACTGACCGACAGGGCCGGGCCGGAGGACAACGAGGGCAAGCATCTCGATATCTTCAACCGCCGCGCCGCCCGCGGCCAGTGCTTTCACCAGCCCTGTCTCGGCGCGCGTGAATTCGCCGCCCATTTCGACCTCATCCCGCCGGAAGCCGGACTGCCGCCCGCAATCGGCGAAAGCCGCGACCTCGGTTACATGCTGTTCGACATTGACCACCAGGCCGAGGGTCGCCCGTCGCTGTTCTTTCGGGCGAAGATGGAGGAGGGCGTGGTGCGCGTGCCGCATTATGCGTCCCCGGAGGTGTTGCGATGACGGTTCTTTCTGCGCTTGCGAAAGCTTACGACCGTCTGCCGGATGCGCCGCCCTACGGCTTTTCGTCCGAGAAGATCGGCTTCGTGATTTCCCTGAACGAGGACGGCTCCGTCGCAGGGGTGATCGACTGGCGAGAGGGTGAGGGCAAGAAGGCAAGGCCGCGCCTCATGCTCGTGCCGCAACCGGTGAAGCGAACAGCGGGCATTGCGCCGAATTTTCTCTGGGACAAGACATCCTATGCGCTGGGTGTGACCGCCGGCGAGGGCAAGCGCACCGCAGAAGAGCATGCCGCCTTCGTCAAGCTTCACCTTGACAGGATCTGTGATGCGGAAGACGCGGGATTGCAGGCGCTGGCGCTGTTTCTGCAAAAATGGTCGCCGGAGCAATTTGCGCCGCCGCTTTGGCCGGAAGAGGCGAAAGACCAGAATGTGGTTTTCGCGCTGGAAAGCGAGCGGCGCAGCCACGGCTTTCTGCATGAACGTCCAGCGGCCAAGGCGCTGTGGGCGGGTCTCTCCGGAGCCGGCGGCGCCGATGCGCAGATTTGCCTCGTCACCGGCGCCGCCGGTCCCGTGGCCCGGCTGCATCCTTCGATCAAGGGCGTCTGGGGCGCGCAGTCCTCGGGGGCGGCGCTCGTCTCCTTCAATCTCGACGCCTTCACCTCCTATGGTCACGAACAGGGCGACAACGCGCCCGTGTCCGAAGCCGCCGCCTTCGCCTACACCACCGCGCTCAACCGCTTTCTGGAGCGCGACAGCGGCCACCGGATCCAGATCGGCGACGCCTCCACCGTATTCTGGGCGGATGCGGCGGATGTCGAGGCCGCGCAGGAATCCGAGGCGATTTTCAGTCTGTTCTTCGATGACGGCGCCCTGACGGACGAGGAGAAACGGGCCGAGGAAAAGACCTCCACGCGCAAGATCGGCATCAAGCTCGACCAGATCCGGCAGGGCATGCCGCTTGCCGATATCGAGCCGAAACTGACCAGGGGCGTGCGCTTTTTCGTGCTGGGGCTGGCGCCTAATGCGGCGCGGCTTTCCGTACGCTTCTATTTCGAAGACGATTTCGGCCAGGTCACGGCCAACTATCAGAAGTATCTGTCCGACATGCATATCGAGCCGCCGCCGCGCGACGGCGTTCCGCCGCTCTGGCGCTATCTTCTGGAAACGGCGGTGCTGGGAAAACGTGAGAACGTCACCCCCAATCTTGCCGGCGAATGGATGCGCGCCATTCTCGCAGGCGCCGACTTTCCGCTCACGCTCATGTCATCCGTGCTCACCCGCATCCGCGCCGATGGCGAGGTGAATGCGCTGAGGGCGGGCATTCTCAAGGCTATGCTGATCCGCAATTACAAAATGGAGGCACCCGTGGCGCTCGACCCGGACAACACCAACAGGGGCTACCTTCTGGGCAGGCTCTTCGCACTCTACGAGGAGATCCAGCGCGCCGCGCTTGGCGGCAAGGTCAACGCCACGATCAAGGACAAGTTCTACGGGTCCGCGTCCGCGACGCCGCGCAAAGTTTTCGCCGTGTTGGAAAGCGGCTCGGCCAATCACCTCGCCAAGGTGCGCAAGACCAGCCCCGGCCGCGAAGTAAACCTGCAAAGGGCGCTGCAGGGGATCATGAATGTCATGACGCCGTCGGACGATCCCGCGCGCGATCCCTTCCCGGTGTCGCTGACCGCGCAGGAGCAGGCCTTCTTCGGCCTCGGCTATCACCACCAGCGCAGCGATTTTTTCAAGAAGACAACCGAAACCGCATCCGAGGGGCAAGACGCATGACCACCATTACCAACCGCTATGATTTCGCGCTGATCTTCGAGGTCGTGAACGGCAATCCCAATGGCGATCCCGATGCCGGCAATCTGCCGCGCCTGGACCCCGAGACCAATCGTGGCCTGGTGACCGATGTCAGCCTGAAACGCAAGATCCGCAATTATGTCGATCTCGCCCGTCACGGCCAGGATGGGTTTCACATCTATGTCGAGGAGGGCGCGATCCTCAACGACAAGCACCGTCAGGCCTATCGGGCGCTCCGCAAGGATGATCCCAAGGTCGACAAGACCCCCAAGCTGAACCCGAATGACGACGCCGAGGCGAAGAAACTCACCGCCTTCATGTGCGACAACTTCTTCGACGTGCGCACTTTTGGCGCCGTCATGTCGACCGGCGTCAATTGCGGCCAGGTGAAAGGGCCGGTGCAGATCGGCTTCGCCCGTTCCGTGGAGCCGATCCTGCCGCTGGAAATTTCCATCACCCGCATGGCCGCCACCAACGAGGCGGAAAAGA
Source organism: Rhizobium sp. G21 (assembly GCF_014158035.1). Taxonomy (GTDB): domain Bacteria; phylum Pseudomonadota; class Alphaproteobacteria; order Rhizobiales; family Rhizobiaceae; genus Rhizobium_E. The sequence goes on from NZ_JACFXW010000001.1 coordinate 3,528,487, forward strand.
AGCAGAAGGCGGAAGGCGACGATTCCAGCGATCGCACGGACAATCGCACCATGGGCCGCAAGCATATCGTCCCTTACGGTCTCTATGTGGCGCATGGCTTCATTTCGGCGAAGTTCGCGGAGCGCACCGGATTTTCCGAAGCCGATCTCGATCTGTTGTTCGAAGCGCTGGGCAGCATGTTCGAGTATGACCGCTCGGCCGCGCGCGGCGAGATGGCGACCCGCAAGCTGATCGTGTTCAAGCATGACAATGCGCTCGGCAATGCGCCGGCGCATGCCCTGTTCGATCGCATCCGGATCGGCCGCAATGTCGACGGCGAGCTCCGCGTCATCGACAGCCGCCTGGACAATCTGCCGCCGGCGCGCGCTTTCTCCGATTACATCGTCGCCATCGACCAGGACAATCTGCCGTCCGGCGTCGAAATCCTCGAAAAGCTGTGAGCCATGGCGGCGGGGGAGGAGCCGGGCGGCGGGGACGCTGAAATCGGGGCGGACCGGGAGCCCATTGCTCTCTCCGCCATCCAGCACGCGGTCTATTGTCTGCGACAGGCGGCGCTGATCCATATCGAGCGGGTCTGGGCGGACAACCGCTTCACCGCCGAGGGCAATGTGCTGCATGCGGTGGCCGACAAGGGCGGCAAGCGCAAGCTCAGGGGCGTGCGCCGGGTGATGGCCCTGCCGCTGGCCTGCAAACAGCTGAATATCGCTGGCGTCGCCGATGTCGTCGAGTTTCGCCAGGAGGAGGGGGCTGAAACGCCCTTTCCGATCGAATACAAGCGCGGCAAACCCAAGCTGCACCGCGCCGACGAAGCGCAGCTTTGCGCCCAGGCGCTGTGTCTCGAGGAGATGACGGGCCGGCCCGTGCCCGAAGGCGCGCTGTTTTACGCCGAGACCAAGCGTCGCGTCGCCTTGCCTTTCGATGCAGACCTGCGCCGGGTGACGGAAGAGGCCGTTCACGCGCTTGCAGAAATCGTCTCCTCCGGGCGCACCCCGCCGCCCACCCCGCGGCGCGAGCGCTGTCGCGCCTGCTCCCCTCTCGAACTCTGCCGGCCCGACGCCGTGCTGCGGCCTGTCCGAGCCTGGCGGTCGCGCATGGTGGAGCGCAGCCTCGCGCCCGAAAGCGCGCCATGAAGAAGCTGCTCAACACGGTCTATGTGACCACCGTGGGCGCGGCGTTGCGCAAGGACGGTGAAAATCTCGTCGCGGATATCGAGGGCGTCGAGCGCAGCCGCGTGCCGTTGCACATGCTGTCCGCCGTCGTCGTGTTCGGGGCCATCCATGTGTCGCCGCCGCTGATGGGCGCCCTGGCGGCGGCGGGCATCACGCTCACCTTTCTGGATCGAAACGGCCGTTTTCAGGCGCGGCTCGAAGGCCCGGTCACCGGCAATATCTTACTGCGGCGGGCGCAATACCGGGTGTGCGACGCGCCCGAAGAGGTGGTGCGCTCCTTCCTCATCGGCAAGATCGCCAATCAGCGCGCCGTCCTGATGCGGTCGCTGCGCGATTACGGCGACGACCATCGACCCGAGGATCGGGAGCGCATCGAGACGGCCACCGAGCGGCTGGCGCAGATCCTCCGGCGCGTCGAGCGCGCCGACGACACGCTCGACCGGCTGCGGGGGTCGGAAGGGGAGGCGGCCAATCTCTATTTCGCCGTCTTCGATCACCTCATCCGCGCGCCCGATCCCGAACTGCGCTGGACCGTGCGGTCGCGGCGGCCGCCGCTCGATCCGGTCAACGCGCTCCTGTCGTTCCTCTACACGCTGCTGACTCATGATTGCCGCTCGGCTCTGGAAGGCGTGGGGCTCGATCCCGCCGCCGGCTTCCTTCATCGCGACCGCCCCGGCCGGCCGAGCCTTGCGCTCGACCTCATGGAAGAACTCCGCCCGGCGCTGGCCGACCGTCTGGCGCTGTCGCTGATCAACCGCCGCCAACTGCGCGCCGGCGATTTCGAACGGCAGGAGGGCGGCGCCGTGCTGATGACCGACGAAGCGCGCAAGACCGTGCTCACGGCCTGGCAGGAGCGCAAGCGGGAGGAGCGCATGCACGCCTTTCTCGACGAAAAAGCCCCGCTCGGCCTTGTGCCCTATCTGCAGGCGCAGATGCTGGCCCGACATCTGCGTGGCGATCTCGACGCCTATCCGCCATGGTTCTGGAAATGAGGGAGCGCCATGCTGGTTTTGGTCACCTATGACGTCCGCACGCTCGAAGGCAATGGACAGGCGCGGCTGCGGGCCGTCGCCAAGGCCTGTCGCGACTATGGCCAGCGGGTGCAATTCTCCGTCTTCGAGATCGAGGTCGATCCCGCGCAGTGGATCAAGCTGAAGGCGCGGCTCGAAGGCATCATCAAGCCGGAAGTGGACAGCCTGCGCTATTATTACCTCGGCGCCAACTGGCAGCGGCGGGTGGAGCATGTGGGCGCCAAGCCCGCCGCTGACCTCAACGCGCCGCTGATCATCTGAGGCGTCAGGCGGTTTCCCCAGACGCCCCGCCTGGTGACAATTTCCGGCGCGAACCCCAAGCGCGCCGCAAAAGCCCGGCAGGTTCGCACCGGCGCCAGCTCTTTGAAATCGTGAATTGTTTACTGCGCGGCGTCATATCTCCGACAGCGTTTCGCCGCCCGACCGCCCTGTTTCGCGCATCGGCGCTTTGCATGCGAGCAATATCCGTGCTTTACACCCAGACAGTCGCCTCCCTCGCGGAGGCGGGGATCGAAACATCGTTATGTTTGGGCAATGGTATGGGCAAGGGAGTCGCCTCCCTCGCGGAGGCGGGGATCGAAACGACGCGAACCGATACGTTGACGGTAAATACGTAGTCGCCTCCCTCGCGGAGGCGGGGATCGAAACACAAGCGCGACAAGCTGCGGGAGGTAGTCAGACGTCGCCTCCCTCGCGGAGGCGGGGATCGAAACGCTGGCAATGCTCCGAAAGGGAAAGCCGATAACAGGTCGCCTCCCTCGCGGAGGCGGGGATCGAAACGTCAAATGCCTCGAAAAAACCCCGTCCTATTTCTCGTCGCCTCCCTCGCGGAGGCGTGGATCGAAACAATACCATGGCTGCGGCTGGCCCAATTGGCGCGATGTCGCCTCTCTCGCGGAGGCGTGGATCGAAACACCTTTACGTGTGATCGTCGCGCTCTTGCCGTTGCGTCGCCTCCCTCGCGGAGGCGTGGATCGAAACTTGCTCAGGACATCGTTGATCTGTCCGTTGATCTGTCGCCTCCCTCGCGGAGGCGTGGATCGAAACGCCGCCATGCTCGCCACCCAAAACGTGCGCGAGGGTCGCCTCCCTCGCGGAGGCGTGGATCGAAACCAGCTTATAAAAGTGATGATCGGTCAGGACGGCTGTCGCCTCCCTCGCGGAGGCGTGGATCGAAACGCCACACCGAGCATTTGCTGGTAGAGGTTCCAAGGTCGCCTCCCTCGCGGAGGCGTGGATCGAAACAAGAGCGTGTCTGGCACAGCTATCAGGCCGAAGGGCGGCGCGTGTCGCCTCCCTCGCGGAGGCGTGGATCGAAACAAGGGCTGCGCAGGCGAGGGCGATGTATCGCTGGAGTCGCCTCCCTCGCGGAGGCGTGGATCGAAACGCTGCTGAAAGTGCAGGCGCGCGCGCCAGGCTCGGTCGCCTCCCTCGCGGAGGCGTGGATCGAAACAACACGCGGGCGTAAGCCGCGATCTCACGGGCCTTGTCGCCTCACTCGCGGAGGCGTGGATCGAAACGGCTTTGCCCAGGGCGGCGTGTTTTCGGGCGGCGGGTCGCCTCCCTCGCGGAGGCGTGGATCGAAACACGACGTATGACGACGCCACCGCGTCGTTCGACACGTCGCCTCCCTCGCGGAGGCGTGGATCGAAACGGCTGGGCGCTGCTGCCGGAGCGCGTGCTGGCCGGTCGCCTCCCTCGCGGAGGCGTGGATCGAAACATGAAAGCAACGACATCATCAGAGGCGAGGTCCGCGGTTTGGGAATGCGGAGCTCTATCGTTCCAGCCCCGTTCGGCGGAAAAGCGATTCACTGGCTCGTTTCATTGCGCCTCACCCCAGTCACGGTCGCGATAGCCGTTGCGCTGGGCAAGACGCATGGGGTTTCTTTCGGCATGCCCAGCGCCTGTCACAGCACCGACCTCCAGCACCATCAAGCGCTGGGCGGTGAAGCTGATCATCTCCCGCAATAAATCGCTGTCGGCGCTCTTCTCGACAAGCAGGCGCCGGCTCATCATCTCGTCGGTCATCGGTGGTGTCCTTCAGGCTTGTTCTCAGCAACCCGACCCTACCGGAAATCACCGATGGCTATGAAACCCAGCTAAACCGCTCACGGGGACACGATCGCTGCGTGGACTCATCCGCCATACTTCTGATTGGTGGATCGAGAACCGGAAGGAACTGACAGGCTCCTCCCTTGCGCTTCTCGGGCACATGTTCTGTTGCTTGCATGGCGGAGGTCGCTCCTATCAGGCGGCGACCTCTCCTTTGTCTTGTTCGCTCGTGTCTTGTTCGCTTGCGGCAAAGGCGCCGCCCTCGAGATGATGAGACCCTCGGTTCCTCCGAAAGGTATTCCTGTATGCCTCGCATGAACTGCTCATGGTCTTCGCTCTCCTCGAAACGGGGAATATGATCGTCAAGCGAGCGCCATCGCACGATCAGATTGAACAGCTCCGGCGTTTCGATCCCTTGGGCGAGAACATGACCGCGGTAACCCTGCGCACGCGTGAGCAGAGGCGCGACCTCCCCAAATACCTGCCTGAATTCGCTTGTCTTGTCCTCACGGACAGACAGCGCCGCGATCTCGTAAATCATGGTTGCGCCTCTGCGTGGGCCGAAGGGTCAACGGCAATCGCGATCTTACCCCGCAAGCCGTTGTTGGGTTTCTCGAGCAGCGTATGGGCAAGCGGAAGGTCGGCGAGCGAGTAGACGGCGCCCACATGCGGCCGCAGCTGACCGCGTTCAACCAGTGTGCTCAGCTCGTCAAGCTTGCCTTGGTTCTGCCGCGTGAAGACGAAGTGGTAGCTCGCGTTCTTTCCCCACGCCTCGATGAGATTCTGCGGCTGTGCAATGTCCACGATCGAGACGACGCGGCCGAGTTGCGCGAGCACCCTTGGGCTTTGGGACAGGGTGTCACCGCCGAGGGTGTCGAAAACAACATCGACTCCGAGGCCTCCGGTTTCCCGCATGATCGCGTCGACATAATCTTCTTTCCTGTAGTCGATGACCACATCCGCTCCGACACTTCGAGCAAACTCGAAGTTTTCTTCGCGCAAGGTCGTGAAGACCTTCGCGCCGATCGCTTTCGCGACCTGGATGGCCACATGCCCCACCCCTCCAGCGCCGCCATGGATCAGGATGCTTTCTCCCACCCTGAGGGCCGCACGCGAGACCAGAGCTTCCCAAGCTGTTCCGCCGACCAGGCTCAAGCTGGCGGCTTCCAGGTGGCTGAGCCCACTGGGCTTCCTTCCGATGATGGTCTCGTTTGCGACGTGGTATTCGGCATAACTTCCCGGACCGTCGAATATCTGCGGCGTGTACCAGACTTCATCGCCGGGAGAGAACATGGTGACGCCCGGACCGACGGCTTCGACGACCCCGGAAACGTCATGACCGGTGATCCCCGGCAACGGCGTCAGATCGCGATAGTCGCCTCGCCGAACCTGGTAGTCCAAGGGATTGACGGACGTGGCATGGACGCGAACCAGGACTTGTCCCGCCTGGGGACCTGGCTTCGGCACGTCTGAAAGTTCGAACGAATCCGGGCCGCCGAAGCGAATGAGGACGGCTGCTTTCATGGTCTTGGTCATGTTGATATCCCTTCGATGGTGGCTTTGACAGGCTCGCCACACATGGCGCCGTCTTGCTGGCGCCTATTTGATCTTTCACGATTGCTTTCGGTAGAGCCGCCGTTTTAGGATCAGTTTCAACGAAAATTTGAAAGTCATCTCATGGACGTGGACGATTTGAGTCTCTTCGTGCGTATCGCCCAACTGCACAGCATCAGCGCCGCAGCCCGCGACCTGGGTCTGACGCCTGCTGGCGCGAGCGCCAAACTCGCTGCTCTTGAGCGGAAACTCAGCGCCAGGCTTCTCCATCGAACCACGCGGCAAGCGACATTGACCGAGGACGGCCTCGCCTTCCTGCCACATGCGGAACATGTTGTGCTCGCGGCGGAAGCCGCCCGAGCGGCGCTTGGTCGAGGGCAGGCCGCGCCCCGCGGCACCTTGCGCGTAGCCGCCCCCGCCTCGTTCGCGCGAATGCATATTGTGCCGGGTCTGGCTGAGTTCTGCAGGCAATATCCCGACCTGGCACTTGATTTGCGCATTTCGGACAGCATCGTTGATCTGGTCGAGGGCGCCTTCGATGTGGCGGTTCGCTATACCGAACTCAGCGACTCATCCTTTGTCGCGCGGCGGCTTGCTCCGGACAATCGGGTGCTGGTCGCGTCGCCCAAATATCTCGAAAAACACGGCCGACCTAGGACGCCCGACGACCTGGCGGAACATACCTGCCTCGTCGTCGGCACGCTCGATCTCTGGACGTTTCGAGGGAAAGGTTCGGAGGTGATCGAGCGGCGTGTCACGCCGAGCCTTCGCATCAATGACGGCACTGCAGTGCGAGACGCGGCTTCCGCCGGGCTCGGCATCGCTCTCATGGCGACGTGGTGCGCGTCGGACGAGCTGCGTTCTGGCGCACTCGTTCCGGTCGTTCCCGAATATCCGCTAATCTCAACACAGACACTTTGGGCGTTGTATCCCAGTTCTCGCGAACTGGCGCCGAAAGTGAGAGTGTTCATCGACTGGCTCATCAATCGGTTCGGCAATCGACCCTACTGGGATAAAGGGCTGGAAGACATCCTCGATCACCGTCGATGATATGTGATTGCCGTCCGGTTCCGATGCGCGCGCGAACACGAGTCTTCGCGGAGCAACGCGGTTTCGGCATGCCTCTTGAACCCAAGCATGACCAGCGCGCCAATGAGGGCCGCCGAGGCCGCGCAAAGTGTTACACCAGTAGAGCCGAAGCCGTCGATGATGAGACCGCCCAGACTCGGCGCCTGTCGCGATCGCGACGCCGACAGTGTCGGCGAGCCGGCGCAGTGGCCGCTCAATCTCGGTTCGTCGCAGGATTTGGGCTTCATCGGGCAGCCCGCTGCTATGCTCGAAGGTCGGCGGCTGCCCTTGAGCATGGGCGAGGAATCGGGCGGCGGCTCCGGCATCAATGTGATGGTCTGGACTCGCGGCCACAGGGAGGACTGGAACTGTTTCGCAGCAGAATCCGGCGATGACGCCTGGGGATACGAATCTGTTCTTGGCTATTGTCGCCGTATCGAGGACTGGCGCGGAGCGCCTGATCCCACACGCCGTGGCGTCGGTGGTCCGATGCATGTCGCCCAACCCGACGCGCCGCAACCGATTGCGCACGCCATGCTGGAGTCGGCCAAGGCTCTCGGGATACCCGTGTTCGACAGCGTGAACGGCGCGATGATGGAGGCCGAAGGCGGCGCTGCGATCGCGGACCTGCGGATCCTCGACGGCAAGCGTCAATCGGTTTCACCGGCAACACCATGGCGCCGAGCGTCGTCATCGGCGAAAGGGCGGCGAACCTGATCCGCGCCCAGCATGAACTCTGAAGCGGCTATCGTCTGACACCCAAGCCACACGGCAGACAAACCAGTCTGCGGGAGGCCGACGCCTCTCGCAGCTGAGGTGGAAGCTCGGCTGGGATGTGGGGCATGCTCTCCTCGGCCCAGCGCCTCGCGAGGGGATATGCGCCACAACATCGACCTCCCCATCCTCATAGAGGAATTTCCCATGTTGGATACCATTCGCACCGTTCCCGTCGTGTCGTCGTCGGAACTCGGCGCCAATGTCCACGCGACATGTGCGCGATATCGCAGATCCTTTCCTTTCGTCGCCATGGATACAGGCGGCTATGTCGTGCTTCGCCATGACGATGTCGCCCTGTTGATAAATGACCCCCGGCTGCAGGCGACAGAGGTCGCGATGCCGGCGCAGGCCGGAATTTCCGGGCGCGCGTTGCATGACATCGTCGCGCAAAGGATGCTGACTCGATCAGGTGCGAAACGAACTGGGGAATGGATATCTTTCGTCCCGCGCGTTCACCGTCACCGACATCTCGGATCTTCTGGGCTTTTCCGACGTCGCCAGTTTCCCGAACTCCTTTCGGCGCTGGAACGGCGCCGCGCCGCAAGCCTATCGCACCGCTCTGGCGGGGAAGCCGGAGTAATGGCGGCCGGCTCGGAGCGTAGGCTTTCGTGCGACCGAATTCGGGCAGGGCTGAGCCGTGCGGCTGTCGCGACGAAACGATGCGGCGTCAGTGGATCGCAGCGTTGAGGATGGCCTCGGCGGTGGCGTCCTCGCGGGAGAATTCGGCGGCGATCGTGCCGCCCTTGGCGACGAGGATGCGATCAGAGAGATCGAGAATTTCCGGCAGGTAAGACGAGATCAGCATCACGCCCGCTCCGGCGTCGGCGAAGTCGCGGATGATCTTGCGGATTTCTGCGATCGCGCCAACGTCGACGCCGCGCGTCGGTTCGTCGAAGATCACCAGCCGCGGTTTCTGGGCGAGCGACTTGGCGATGACGACCTTCTGCTGATTGCCGCCCGACAGGTGCAGGACCGACTGGTTGTCGCCGATGCTGCGGATGGAGAGACGTTGCGACCAATGCGTCGCCAGCCCGCGCAATCTCGCCATGGGCAAGAGGAAACGGCCGCGGCCGAACTTCGCGAGCCAGCCCAGTTCGATGTTTTCGCGAATGCTCATCGTATCGAAGAAGCCGTCGAGCTTGCGGTCCTCGCTGACATAGGCGATGCCGTCCGCCACCGCTTGGGCGGGCAGCGCATAGCGCACCTCGCGGCCATCGAGCCAGATGCGTCCGCCGTCGAAATTCCGTTTGGTGTGGCCCATCACGACTTTGGCCATTTCGCTGCGGCCCGAGCCGATCAGTCCGGCGATGCCGGTGATTTCGCCGGGAAAGATGGAGAAGGACATGTTGTTGACCATGCTGCCCATGCGCAGGCTTTCCACCCTCAGCACCGGCAGTGCCGAGCGCGGACGCGCCTCCGCCGGGCCGCGCCCGGAGGTCTCCAGCAATTCTTCGCCGACCATATGGTGAATGAGGCGGGCGCGATCGAAATCGGCGGCGGGGCCCGTCGCCACCAGCCTGCCGTTGCGCAGCACCGAAATGCGATCGGCATAGGTCAGGGCCTCTTCGAGCGCGTGCGAAATGAAGATCATCGCCACGCCGCGCTTCTTCAGGGCGCCCATCAGTTCGAACAGGTGTTCGGTTTCCTCCGGGGTGAGGGCCGCCGTCGGCTCGTCGAGGATGATGACCCGCGCATCGTTGAGCACGGCGCGGGCGATCTCGACCATCTGCCGTTTGGCGGCCGACAGAGAGCCGGCCAGCTGTCCCGGATCGACGTTGAAATTCAGCCGCTGCAGCACTTGCCGGGCCGCGCTGCGCACTTTCCGCACGGAATTGAACATGCGCTCGCGACCGAGAACGATGTTTTGCGCCACGGTCAGCTGCGGAACGAGGCTCGTTTCCTGATAGACCATCGAAATTCCGCGTCGGCTGGCATCCTTGGGCGCTACGAGTATCGCGGGAGCGCCATCGATCTGCAGCGCGCCTTCGGACGGCGTAATGACGCCGGCGATCAGCTTACAAAGCGTGGATTTTCCGGCCCCGTTCTCGCCCGCCAATGCGTGGATTTCGCCGGGACGGAGATCGAAGTCTACGCCGTCCAGCGCGGCGATGCCGCCATAGCGCTTCGTGACTTTGTCGAGGCGGATGATCGGCGGGGCGGCTGTCTCGGTCATGTGACGGATCCCAGATAGAGGATTTCGCCGCTGGCCCGGCTGACGGCGACCAAGTCGCCTTTCCAGGCCAGCGCATTGCTGATGGCGTGGCGACGGCCGTTGGCGCGCGACTGGGCGGAGCCGATCGGCATGAAGTCCTCGTCGAGCAGGATGATCAGCCCGTAGGAGAAGGACGGCGCCCATGGCTTGATCTCGCCGAACAGACGCGTCGCCCCGAGCTCGATCGGGAAATCGGCGCTGAATTCGGGGTTTGCGCGCGGCGAGATCCAATGGCGCGGATCGATCGTCGACTTCATCTCGTCGACGAAACGACGCTCGCTGCGCAGGAATTCGATCAGCGGATCGCGCCTGGACAGGCAGGCGAGCGCGAAGCCGCCGTCCATCTTGCGGATTCGGCCCATATAAGCGGGAAAGCCGGCGCGGCGAACCTGGCCCTTTGCATCGACGACCCGGGCGGCGTCGAGTTCGGTGATGACGAGGTCGCCGGCGCGATCGCGAGTGACGCCCATCGGGCAATGGAGTTCGCCTGCAAGACGACGGACGCCGCCGTCCGGCAGATGCGCCGCCAGAACGCCTTTGCGCGCCGGTTCCCAAGGCGCCATCGACAGCGCCGCGTCGGCCGAGGGATAGCCGCTCTGCAGCGTGACGATCTCGTCTCCGTCGCCGAACAGGCAGTCGATCACCGGTCCGGCATCGGCGTTGACATGGAAATCCCAGGAACTCGCTATACCGGCCGGGTCGAGGACATGCATCCGGCCCGTCGCGAGACCGATCGCCAGCCGTCCGTCAGGGCTTGCCGCCAATGCGGTGACCGTGTCGTCGAAGGCGTGGACAAGACGCGGCGCATCGTTGAAATGGTCGAGCGCGAACACCGATGCGCCCGAGGAGAACACCAGCCGGCCGGCCGCGTCGATCGCGATCGCATCAGGGCGATCCACCGATATCGATCGGGCCTCGTCCAGCCGACTGTTCGGGCCCAAAACGCCTTCCAGCGTCATGACCGGAGGCTTGGCCGTGGCCCGCTTGAAGAACCAGCTCATGCTTTCCCCCAATAGCTGTCTTGACCGGTCCAGCGCGGATCGGCCGATGGGAGCGCCAGTCGGCCGATCTTGTCGTTGGTGACGCCGCCGAGATAGAGGACGCCTTTATGTTCGCGCATCGAGGTGATCATGTAGAGCGGTCCGCTCGCATCGTCCCACAGCGCATCGACGATGGCGCCCTTGCCGTCGACCTTAAGCACGCCGCCGAGATTGAGGTTGCCGAACAGCCAGTTGGTGGGCGGCACCTGTTTGGTCATGCGTCGCCGCAGGGCGGGGTGTTGCATGGCGAGGTCGATCACCGGATTGCGCATGCCGGCCAGCGCCACCCAATACCCGCCGTCCGAAGATCGGTTTATGTTGTCGGGATAGCCGGGCAGGCCATCGAGGAAGACGCGGGGTCCAGCGTCGAGATCGTCGAGATCGAAGGCGAGGATGGAGCACCCCCAGGTGCTGGCGACCAGCAGATGCCGGCCGTCGTGGCTGAGACAGACGCCGTTCGGGAATATGAGGTTGTCGCATACCGTGCGCGTCCGGCGCGTCTTCGGATCGAAGCTCAACAGGCGCCCGTTCGGGCGGCCTTCGAGCAGATCGAGGCCCCAGTTCTCGATATCATAGCGCTTGGTGGCGTCGGTGAAATAGATCACGCCATCCGGGGCGATATCCAGATCGTCGGCCATGCGGATGACGGTGTCGTCGTTGACGCTGAACAGCGAGCGTTCGGTCTGGTCGGTCAGGAGCTCGACGGCGCCGTCCATGGTGACCCGCACCAGGCCCATGCCGGCGACGCAGGCGATGATGGCGCCGGCCCGATCGAAGGCGAGGCCGAGAGGCCGGCCGCCGATCTTGGCGAGCGGCGTCGCCCGCGCGCCGTCGACAGGAGGAAGCCGCATAATATAGCCGTCGCGCGTGCCGCAATAGAGATTGCCGTCGCGATCGACCAGCACGTCTTCGGGTCCGTCGACTTCGCCCGCCGCCAGCAGCGTCGCATCGCGCAGTTTCGGCGCGCCGTCGCCGGGCATCAGCCCCGCCATGCCCTTGATCGGTGAGATCGCCAGCGCCACGGGATCGAGATAGGCGGAGGCGAGCAGCCGATGCCGATTCTTGCGAAAGCGGACATCGATGGCGAGAATGGCGATCAGGATCGCGCCGAGGGAAAACTGGACGAAATCGCCGCGCAGACCCGCATTGATCAGCGCGTTGTTGAGAATATAGACCGTCAGGAAGCCGATCAGCACGGGGATGACCGCGCCGCGACCGGGAACGAAGCCGCCGAGCCCGACGACCAGCGCCGTCAAGGCGAAGAACTCCATGCCCAGCCCGGTGTCGGAGCCGGCGCTGTTCTGCCGCGCTGCGAAAAGAAATCCCGCCAAGCCGACGATGAGGCCGGCCAGAACATAGGCGAGGAAAATGGTGAAGCGCACCTGAATGCCGCCATGGCGCGCCGCCTTGCGATTGCCGCCGACCGCAAGGATGTGCCAGCCGAAGCGCGACTGCCGGAACATCACGAAGGTCGCGACCGCCACCGCCAGCAGAACCCAGAACCCCACCGGCATGGTGAGCAGCTTCTCGAAGCCGATGAAATCCCATGTGTCGTCGAGGCGGCTGCTGCTGGAAATCTCCACCAGCCGCGCCTGCGACGCCAGCGTATAGAGGCCTCGCACGGTGATCATGGTTCCGAGCGTCGTCAGAAGCGCGCCGCAACCGATGATGCCGGCGAGCAAGCCGTTGATCGCGCCGATCAGCGCGCCGCAGACAAGGCTGAGACCCAGCGTGGCGGGAACCGGAAGTCCGAGAATGTGAAAACCATATAACGCGACGAAGGCCGACAGCGCAAAATTCGATCCCACCGACAAATCGATGCCGCCGACCGCGACGACGATCAGCAGCGCCAGTACGATCAATCCGCCGTCGGCCGCATATTGGGCGAGATTGCGCAGATTGGATGCGGCGAAATATCCGTCCGTCGTCACGAGCACGCCGACGAGCACGCAAACAAATGCAATGAAGGGGATGGCGCTTTCGATCCAGCCTTTCGACAGGAGATCGGTCAGGACCCGCCGCGGCGAGATCACGACCTTCGGCGCAGGCTGGCGTTGCAGAGCGGAGAACTCGAAAGATGCGGTCATTGCGGGATCCGTCGGTGTCGGGCCTGCGAAGGGGCCGGCCTGGCGCAGGCCGGCCCCGCACTCGCAAGGGTGATTACATCTTCCAGCAGAGATCGGCGGAATAGGTGTCGCCGGCCTTGATGATCTTCATCGGGGATTCGAGGGAGAGCATCGCGCCGTCCGGTCCCGACGCGCCTTGCAGCAGAAGGTCGATGAGCGTGCCGGCGTCGCGGCCCTGGCCGTCGGCGTCGTAGCTCCAGACGCGGTCGAGCACCTTGTCCTCGACCGCCTTGCAGGCGACGGAATCGCCGCCGCCGGTGGCGTAGACAAGCACCTTGTCCTCCAGACCGGCGTCCTTGACGGCGTTGCCGGCGCCCATCGTGTGGACGTCCCAATGGCCGAAAATGGCGCAGAGGTCGGGATGTTGCTGCAGCACGGTGGCGGTGATCTGGCGGGCCTTTTCAGGCTCCCAGTCTGAGGCCTGGTTGGACACGACCGAGATTTCCGGATGCTGTTCGAACACCTTGAAGGCGGCGTCGTTCATCATCACGCTGTCGGCGGCGGTGAGCTGGCCCGGAATGATCGCGACCTTGCCGGATTTTCCGCTGTCCTTGCCGCATTCCTTGACGATGTCTTCGGCGATCTCACGGCCGATCCGCTCCCAATTGGCGCCGACGAAGGCGGAGGAGGGCTGGTTTGATTGCAGGTTGATCTGCAATACCTTGATGCCTTCGGCCTCGGCCTGCTTGATCTGACGCGACAGCAGTTGCACCGTCGGATTGTGTACGACGAGCAGATCAGGCTTCTCGCTGATCGCCTTGGCCAGCAGTTCGGACATCACGCCGGTGTTGAAAGCCGCATCGCGGACATCGATCGTGTAGCCATAGATCGCCGCATGCTCCCTCATGCGGCGCGCCCAGCCTTCCGTCAGCGAAATACCCATCGAAATCGGCACGAAGATCACCTTCTTGCCGGCGATGCCGGATTGCGCCATGGCCGTTTCGGGGCCGCTCATCAAGCCGCACGCGCCGATCACAGCCGCCGACAGGGCGATGCAAAGCCGTCTTCCCAATTTATTCAACATGGTCTCCTCCTTGGTTGAATGGATTGCCCTCAGAGATCGCCGATCGTATCCGTCTCGGCGTCCCGCGGGTTCAGATAACGATCTGCGACGATCGCGGTGATGAGGACGACGCCTCTCAGCACGTCCTGGGTCTGCGACGAAAAATCCAGCAGGGTCATGCCGTTGCGCAGCACCGCGATCAGCGCCGCGCCGATCAGGATGCTGCCGACGCCGCCGCGGCCGCCGCGAAGCGGAATGCCGCCGAGGACCACGACGAGGATCACCTCGAACAGCAGGCTGCCATTGGTGACGGTGCGGAAATCGACCGTGCCGCTGGCCGACGACACCACGACGCCGGCGATCAGCGCCGTCAGCGCTGCAAAGACATAGATCATCAGCGTGGTGGTGCGCACGGGCAGGCCGGACAGGCGGGCGGCCTGGGGATTGTCCCCATTGCATAGAGCGTGCGGCCGGGAATGGTGAAGCGCAGCAAGAGCCAGGTCGCAATCAGCACCGCCGCCATCAGCGCCACCGGCGCGGAAAGGCCCGGAACGACGTTGCCCGAGAGAAGGATGACGGCCGGATTGCTCTTGGGCAGCAGCAGAAGATATTCGCCGCGCAGAATGGCGAAGCGGAAGAGGCCGGTGATCAGCATGGCCGACGCCAGCGTCGCGAGCATGGCCGGAATTTCGGCATAAGCGGTGAGCCATCCGTTCATCAGGCCGACGAGCGTCATCGCGAGCACCGTGAGCGCAAAGGCCGACGCGCCGCCGAAGCCGGCATTGATGAGGATGCTGAAGGTGGCCGCCCCGGCCACCATCTGCGCCACCAGAGAGAGGTCCAGTCCACGCGAAATGATCACCACCGCCATGCCGCAGCTCAGGATGACGAGCGAGGCCGAATTCGACAGGATGACACGCAGATTGCCGGGCGTGGCGAAACCGTCGATGGTCAGCGAGAACAGAAGCGCCAGAAGGAAGGTCGCCGCAAGCACCACGGCCGCGAGCATGTTGACTTTGCCGCGCACGGGCAGCCGGAACGGAAGCGATGCTTCAGCCATGGATGACCTCGCCGACGAACGCGCCGCGACGAGCAACCTTCTTGGCGGCGTCGAAGCCTCGGCCGGTCGCCCGGCGCTTTTCTTCCAGCTCCATGATATCTCCCTCGCGACCTCCCGCCGCGTCCTCTGGCCAGCATCATGCACATTTTTTACTAACCCACAAGAGAGTGAATATTGACTTGCAAAAAAGTTGCCGCATTGATCGGGTTAAGGGGCCGCCTGTTCGAAGAGGCGGTCGGGAGGAAAGCCATGCGCCTGTTCGCGTCCACGATCCATTCGCGCCGCCTGCCGCAGGGCGCCGCGCTCGTCTTCCTTGCGCGCTATGCGGCGTCCGCCGCCGGGGTGGACCAATGATCCATGGTCGCATGCAGGATTTCCCGCTGACGCTCGACAAGTTTCTGGTCCACGGCGCGACCTGGCACGGCAACGCGGAAGTGGTGACTTCGAGCCAGGAGGGCATGACGGCACGCGTCAGCTATGGTCTGCTTCTCACCCGCGCCCGTAGCCTTTCCGCCGTATTGCTGGACCGCGGGGTCCGCCCCGGTGAGCATGTCGCGACACTGGCGTGGAACAGCGCTGCGCATGTCGAAGCCTGGTACGGCATCATGGGCATCGGCGCCGTCTGCCACACGCTCAATCCACGGCTTGCGCCTGCCGACATCGCGGCGATGCTGCGCCAGTCGCAGGCCCGCATCCTGATCGTCAGCGCCGATCTGCTTCCACTTGCCGAAGCCGTCGCGGAAGCGGCGCCCGCCGTCACCACGCTTTTCACCATCGACGGCGCGCCCGCAGCCGATCGAGCCGTCGACCGATTGTCGCGGGAGGCGATCGAGCCGCTGCTTTCCGACGCCGCCGGCGAGGCCGTCGAGTGGGGACGGTTCGACGAGACGGCGCCGAGCGGCCTCTGCTTCACCTCGGGCACGACAGGCGCGCCGAAGGGCGTCACCTATACGCATCGGTCGAGCTTTCTGCATGCGCTGCGATTGCTGCAGGCGGATCAACTGGCGATGACGGCGCGTGACAGCGTGCTCGCCTGCGTGCCGATGTTTCACGCCAACGCCTGGGGCATACCCTTCGCCGCGCCCGCGGTCGGCGCCCGGCTCGTCCTTCCCGGCAAGAGGATCGACGGCGAAAGCCTCGCGCGACTGATCAATGACGAGGCGGTCACCATCGCGGTCGGCGTCCCGACGGTCTGGCTGGGGCTGGTGGAGCATCTGGAAGCGGTCGGGGGCGACGTTCCGAGCCTCGAGCGGATCCTGGTCGGCGGCGCCTCGCTGCCGCCCGCGCTGATGAGGCGCATCGAGGCGCGGCTCGGGGCGACGGTGCAGACGAGCTGGGGCATGACCGAATTGTCTCCCTCCGGCACGGTGGCCGTGCCGGGCGATCCGGAGCGCGACCCGGCTCTTTCCGGCCGGCCGGCGATCGGCGTCGAACTGTTGCTGACGGATGCGAAAGGCGCGCCGCTCGCCGAGCAGCGCAATGTCGAAGGGCATCTGCGGGTGCGCGGCGCCGCCGTCATCGAGCGCTATTTCGGCCAGACGACATCGGCGACGGACGCCGATGGCTGGTTCGCCACCGGCGATCTCGCCCGCATCGACGATAAGGGACAGCTGATCATCACCGGCCGCGCCAAAGATCTGATCAAATCCGGCGGCGAGTGGATCAACCCGGCCGAGATCGAGGCGATCATCGGCACGCTGCCGCAGGTTTCGCTCGCCGCGGTGATCGGCGCGCCGGATATGAAATGGGGCGAACGGCCGTTGCTGCTGGTGGAAATGCGCCGGGGCGAGGACGTGCCGGACGCCGAGCTGCTGGATTCGCTTCGTGGTCGGGTCGCTTCCTGGTGGATCCCGGACCGGGTCGTCCGCATCGACGAAATGCCGCGCGCGCCGACGGGGAAGATCGACAAGATGCAATTGAGACAGCAATACGCCAACGCCTGAGGGCCGGCGGGGAGAACGTGATGAGAGAAGCAGTGATCGTCAGCACAGCCCGCACCGGGATCGGCAGGGCGTTCCGCGGATCGTTGAACGCGACGAAGTCTCCGAGACTGGCGGGCCACGTGCTGGCGCAAGCCATTGCGCGGTCCGGCGTCGAACCCGGCGAGGTGGAGGATGTCGTCCTGGGCGTCGTCCTGTCGGCCGGCACAGCCGGGATGAATCTCGCTCGCAACGCAGCGCTCGCGGCCGGCTGCCCGGTCTCCGTCGCCGGCCAGAGCATCGATCGCCAATGCGCCTCCGGCCTGATGGCGATCGCCACGGCCGCCAAGCAGATCATCGTCGACGGCATGGATGTGGTGGCGGCCGGTGGACAGGAAAACATATCCGCGGTGCAGAACCCCTATTTCGCCTGGGTCCAGAAAGAGGCGGACCCGGCCGTAATCGCAGCGGCTCCGCATGCCTATATGCCGATGCTCCAGACCGCCGAATATGTGGCGCGCGCCTATTCGATCGGCCGCGAGGCGCAGGACGCCTATGCGTTGCAGTCCCAGCAGCGTACGGCCGCCGCGCAGGCCGCGGGTCGGTTCGACGCCGAAATCGTCCCTTTCGCCGCCACCATGACGGTCACCGACAAGTCGACGGGCGAGACCCGCGAAGAGGCGGTGACGCTCGCGCGCGACGAAGGCAATCGCCCGGAAACGACGGCGGAGGGGCTCGCGGCCCTTCGTCCGGTGATCGAAGGAGGCGTGATCACCGCCGGCAACGCCAGCCAGCTTTCCGACGGGGCCTCGGCCATGGTGCTGATGGACGCGCGCCTGGCGGAAAAACGCGGGCTTTCGCCGCTCGGCATTTATCGCGGCATGGCGGTCGCCGGCTGCGCGCCCGAGGAGATGGGCGTCGGGCCCGTTCACGCCGTGCCGAAGCTGCTGGAGCGGCACGGGCTCCGCGTTGGGGACATCGGTCTCTGGGAACTCAACGAAGCCTTCGCCGTCCAGGCCCTCTATTGCCGCGACAAACTCGGAATCGACCCCGAACTCTACAACGTCAACGGCGGCGGCATCTCCATCGGTCACCCCTATGGCATGACCGGCGCCAGGCTCGTCGGTCACGCGCTGATCGAGGGCAGGCGGCGAGGCGTACGCCATGTCGTGGTCACCATGTGCGTCGGCGGCGGCATGGGAGCGGCGGGACTGTTCGAAGTCTGTGGGTAGAAGGCCGCGCTCGTCGGCGCGGTGGATGCAATTGACGACGCGCGCCGGGCCGAGGCAATAACAAATCGAGACCTTCGGAGGCGATCCGGAGAGCGAGCAAAGAGGTCCGAGTGTGCCTGTCGAACGCAAGAAAACCCCGAAAAGATCCGTGAAAGCGGAGCGGCGCGCCGAAATGATCGAACAGATCCTGGACGCCGCCGAGGCTCTCTTTTCGCGGCACGGTCTCTATGGAGTCACCCTGAAGGATGTCGCCCAGAGCATCGGCGTCCATCACACGCTGATCAATTACTACTTCGACGACAAGAAGCAGTTGTTCGACGCCGTCTTCTCCCGCCGCGCCTCGGTGACCAGCGAACGGCGCATGAGAATGCTCGATGAATACGACGCCGCAACCAAAGGCAGTCCGACCGTCGAAGGCGCGTTGCGCGCCTTTCTCGATACGGATCTCGATCTCTATATCGAAGGCGGCGAGAACTGGAAAAACTATGCCGCGCTCGGCGCGCAGGTGGCCAATACTCCGGAATGGGGCGCCGAGATGATGGACAAGCATTTCGATCCCGTCGTGCTGCGCCTGATCGATATCCTCAAGAAGGCGCTGCCCGACAGCGCCGAGGAGGATATTTTCTGGGGTTATCATTTCGTCACCGGCGCCCTGATGCTGACATTGGCGCGCACGGGGCGCATCGACAAACTGTCCGGCGGCCTCTGCCGTTCGGAGGATCTGTTGGCGGTCAAGGCGCGGATGGCGACCTTCATGGCCGCCGGCTTCAACGCCATCTGCAAGCCTCGCTCCGAGGGCTCCGCCTCGACCAACTGACCGGCGCATCGACGCCGATCCCCTTTGCTCGAATTTATTCATTATCGAGTGAGTTAATAAAACAACCAGGAGACTGTCTCATGAAGTTGAAGGGCCGCACCGCCATTGTCACCGGGGCCGGCGGAGGGCTCGGCCGTTGCCACGCGCTGCAGTTGGCCTCGCTGGGTGCCGCCGTCGTCGTCAACGATCTCGACATCGGCCAGGCGCAAGCCGTCGCCGACGAAATCAGCGCGCAAGGCGGCGATGCAATCGCTTTCGCCGCGTCGGTCACCGACGAGCAGAAGATTGCCGAGATGGTGGAGACCGCCATGGCGCGCTTCGGACGCGTCGACATCCTCGTCAACAATGCCGGGATCCTGCGCGACAAAAGTTTCGCCAAAATGGCGATCTCCGACTTCCGTCTCGTTCTTGAGGTGCATCTGATGGGGTCGGTTATCTGCAGCAAGGCGGTGTGGCACATCATGCGAGAGCAGCGCTTCGGCCGCATCGTCATGACCACTTCGTCCTCGGGGCTCTACGGCAATTTCGGGCAATCGAATTACAGCGCAGCAAAAATGGGGTTGGTCGGGCTGATGCAGACGCTGGCGCTCGAGGGCGATAACTACAATATCCGCGTCAATGCGATCGCTCCGACCGCCGCGACGTCGATGACGGAAGGACTGCTGTCTCCGGACGCCTTGGACGTTCTAAAGCCGGAAAGGGTCAGTGAGGGACTTTTGGCTTTGGTCGGCGACGACGCGCCGACCCGGACGATCCTTTGCGCCGGCGCCGGCCATTTCGCCGCCGCCCATATCACGTTGACGACCGGCCTCGGCATCGAGACCGGCCCACAGACCCCGGATGTGGTCGTGGCCTCGCTGGACAGGATCACCGATCGCAAGGAAGAGATCGTCCCCCGCTACGGTTTCACACAGGCCGAGCGCGAATTGGCGAGCGTCGGCGCCGCCGCGCCGATCCTCGCCAACACAAGGCCCTGACGTCAGGACCATTCGAGGCAAGCCGGTCGGCTCTGCATCTGTCTGCCGAACGGATTGGACACCGTTCAGTCCTGCCGACGAGAGCGAACCGTTATTTGGGGTTTGGCCTCTTGTCCTGAGCGTCTTTCGGCGCCTGCTTCTGATGGCGGGCGAGCTCGCGATCGATGACGGCGGGATCGCCTTCGGCGGCGTCTTCGTTGGCGGCGGGTCTAGGGTCTTCGGGCATGTGAGATCTCCATTGAAAAGAGCGGGATGACCCAACATCCCGCTCCTCGATGCGTTCCCTGCCTTTCGGACTATTTCGTCGGCAGGCTGTAGGCGATGACGTAGTCGCCCGTCTTGGTGCCGACCGAGCCGTGGCCGCCGGCGACGATTAGCACGACCTGCTTGCCGGCGGAGTCGGTATAGGTCATCGGCGTCGCCTGGCCGCCGGCGGGAAGGCGGCCCTTCCAGAGTTCACGGCCGGTCTTCAGGTCATAGGCGCGGATATAGTCATCGACCGCAGCGCCAAGGAAGGCCACGCCGCCGCCGGTGATGATCGGGCCGCCGATGCCGGGCACGCCGAGCTTGAAGGGCAGGGGAAGCGGCGTCATGTCATAGACCGTGCCGTTGACATGCTTGTAGGCGATCTCGCCGGTGCGCAGATCTGCGGCGGCGACATAGCCCCAGGGCGGCGCCTGGCAGGGAATGCCGAGCGGGCCCAGGAACGGTCCCATATACACGCCATAGGGCGCGCCTTCGTTGCGGTTGAGGCCCTGCTCCGAGCCCTTCTCGTCGGCGCCCCTGGGCGGCACCTCGGCGCGCGGCACGAGCTTGGAGGTGAAGGCGAGATAGGTCGGCATGCCGAACATCACCTGCGTGACCGGATCGACCGCGACGGACCCCCAGTTGAACACGCCGAAATTGCCGGGATAGACGAGCGTGCCATTCAACGACGGCGGCGTATACTGGCCCTCGTAGTTGAGCTTGTGGAACGAAATGCGGCAGGCCATCTGGTCGAACATCGACACGCCCCACATATTCCGCTCCTGCAACGGCGGCGGACGGAAGGTGAGGCCGGTCAGCGGCTGGGTCGGCGCTGCCCGATCTTCATGGATCGCGCCGCCGGGCGCGGGAACTTCCTTGATCGGGATCAAGGGGTCGCCGGTTCGGCGGTCCAGCACATAAATGTCGCCCTGCTTGGTCGGGCCGACAAGGGCTGGGACGGTCGTTCCGTCCGGCCTGGTGATGTCGAGAAGCGCCGGTTGAGCAGGCACGTCCATGTCCCAGAGATCGTGGTGCACGGTCTGGCGCACCCAGCGCACCGCGCCCGTATTGACGTCGAGCGCGACGATCGAGGACGAGAATTTCTCCACCGCCGGGCTGCGGTTTATGCCCAACTGGTCGGGTACCTGGTTGCCGAGCGGAATGTACACGAGGCCGAGCGCTTCGTCGGTCGAAAACACCGACCAGCTGTTGGGCGAATTGGGCGTATAGGTTTGGCCGGGGGTGATCGGGGCGGTCTGGTCGGGATTGCCGCTGTCCCAATTCCAGATCAGCGCGCCGGTGCGGACATCGAAGGCCCTGATGACGCCGGACGGCGACTTGACCGAATAATTGTCGTTGACCGCGCCGCCGATGATGATCTTCTCGGCGGTGATCACGGGCGGCGATGTGGAGTAGTAATAGCCGCTCGGATTATAGGGCATGCCCTGCTGAAGCTGCAACTGGCCTTGATTGGCGAACGTCGTGCACACCTGGCCCGTCTTGGCGTCGAGCGCGATCAGGCGCGCGTCCGACACGGGCAAATAGACCCGCTCCTTGCAGGGAGCGTCGATGGCGGCCTCGGCGTCGTTGAAATAGGTCACGCCCCGGCAGGTCTGGTGCTGGCGGGCCGAGTCGAGCTTCACGCCGGGATCGAAGCGCCAGACTTCCTTGCCGGTGGTGGCGTCCAGCGCGATGGCCCAGTTGTGCGGCGTGCAGAGATAGAGCGTGTTGCCGATCTTGAGCGGCGTCACCTGATAGGTGGTTTCGCCGACATCGTCGGGACCTTTTTCGTCGCCCGTCTCGAAACGCCATTTCTCCTGAAGGGAACCCACATTCGCCGGGGTGATTTCGGCGAGCGGCGAATAACGCTGGCCGAGTTGCGTGCGGCCGTAGCGAGGCCATTCGCCGGGCGCGATATTGTCGGGCGTCGACGCCTGTACCTGCGGGGGCGGATCGGGTAGAACGCCGGGCTGATCATGCGGGGTTTGAAACATCGCATAGACGGCGACGACGATGGAGACGAGGAGCGGCGCGCCGAGGGTAAGGGACGAGGCCCTGCGGCCCTCCGCCCGCTCCAGGGCGGCGCCCAGGCGCTTGCGCACGAAGGGGCTCACGAGCCAGAGGCCGAACACGATGATGAAACCGCCGCGCGGTCCGAGCTGCCACCAATCGAAGCCGACTTCCCACACCGCCCAGGCGAGCGAGCCGAGCGTGAACAGGCCGTAGACAGCCAAGGCTTCCTTGCGCCGCAAGACGAGCAACGCCGCCACGATCACGAAGACCGCGCCGGCGATGGCGTAATAGGGGCTTCCGCCCAGGGTCAGAAGATTGATGCCGCCCACCAGCAGCACAACGCCCGAAGCGGCGCTCACGAGCGCCGTCAAAGCAAGTATCAACATACGTCAGTCCCCTATCTGTATAACGCAGATCTCCGGCCGCGAGGTCTTCAGCCCTCAGGCGGAGAGGTCTCCATCGACTTCCAGTGAAATCTGGTGACGGGCTCGATTGAGGCGACTCTTCACCGTTCCAACGGCGCAATCGCAAACCTGCGCCGCCGTCTCATAGCTCTCGCCCATCACCGCCACGAGCAACAGCACCTCGCGATAATGTGTCGGCAGGCGGGAAAGCGCGCGCTCCAGTTCACGCCCGCGAACCGTCCACTCCTGGGTGGCGGAAATAGCGCTATCGTCCGAGACACAGGCGTCCGATCCCGGCGCCTCGCGCTTGGCGACGACGATCCGGGTGTAAAACGTGTTTCGCATGATGGTGAACAGCCAGGACTTCAACCGTGTCCCCGGCTCGAATTTTTCGATATTGGCGATCGCCTTGAGAAGGGTTTCCTGGACGAGGTCGTCGGCGTCCGAAGCGTTGCGGCAGAAGGAGCGGGCAAAAGCCCTCAATGCCGGTATGAGGTCGACGATCTCGGCGCGTATCGTTTCCCCCTGTGATTGCGACGCAGTCATATGGGCGTTCCCTCTCGAATCAACACGCATGACGGGTTAACGCCGCCGCCGTCGGTCCGGTTCCGGAAGGGCGCCGATAAAGGTCGGGGTCATGCCGCCCGGGATGCGGTCGCCGGCGTCTCGTTCGGAAGAAAGGCCGCCAGCAGCGCTTCCTTGCGCGTCAGGCCACGCGGCGTGTCCGGCGGATCGGCCAGAAGCGACGCCAAAGCGTCACGTCCCGCCACGCCGTCGGGGAGAGCCAGATCGAGCACTTTGGGATGAATATAGCTTTTTCTGCAGATGGCGGGCGTGTTGTGCAGTTCCTCGGCCGCCGCCGCGCAGAGCAACTTGACCGTCGGCGCCTCTTCGTTCGCGATGGCCGCCATTGCGACGCTGAAGGCGGCGACGCTGCCGCCCCAGGTGCGGAAGGTCTTGGCGGACACGGTCAAGCCGGTGGCGTCGCAGAGATAGGCGTTGAGTTTGCCGGAGTCGATCGCGTGATCGCTCCCCGCCGCATCCCGCCAGGCGAACAGACGCCGGCCAGGCAGGTCGGCGATGGCTTCGAGGCTTTTCTGCAGCCGCGGATGTTTGAGGGTGCGCTGAACGCGTTTGCCGCCTTTGGCGCGGAATTTCAGTTCGATGCGATCCTCGAGGATCCGCACATGCCGCTTGAGCAGCGTGGTTGCGCCGAAGGTGTTGTTCTCGCGTGCATAGGCGAGATTGCCGACGCGGATATGGGCGAGGTCGAGCAGCATCGCGACGGCGGCGAGGATGCCGGTCTCATTCTCCGCGCCGGTCGCCAGATCGCGGGCGACCCTTCGGCGAAAACGCGGCAGAGACGCGCCGAAAGCGGCCAACTGGTCGAACTTGTGGCCCGAGCGCTGGCTCTGCCACTCCGGATGATAGCGATACTGCTTGCGTCCCCGGGCGTCGAAACCGGTTGCCTGAAGATGACCATGCTCCGACAGGCAAATCCAGACGTCGCGATAGGCCGGAGGTATGCCGAGCTTGCGGATGCGGGCCAGCGTTTCGGGATCTTTCACGATGCTTCCGCAAGGCAGACGGAAGCAGAAACCCTTGCCGCGTCGCTGCCGCAGAATACCCGGTTCGACGTCGCTGACATAAATGAGATTCGAGACGGTAAGCGGCAACTCGACCATGATCACCCTCCTGAGAGCGCTGATCAACGCGCGTCTCCTCCGGAGTGTTCCCGACGCCCATCGGCGCCGAAGAATGATTTATTTGGAACCATCTCGGCCCCGGGCGGTTCTGAAAGCGAGGTCGCGGGCCGTGCCAAACGGACGCGACGGCGCTGAAGAACATGAGGGTTTTTCCGTTTTCACCTCATGGCCAACGAAATGGCAGACGAGCTTCTTACCCGTCCGGTCCCGCCTCAACCGTCCACAGTCTACCACAAACACGGAGACGAAGCATGGCCCGCAAGGAGAATGCCGAAGCCGCCGCCGCGCCCATCCCCGATGATCAGCCGACGACCGCGCGCGACGCCGAAATCTCGGAAGCCGCCGTGGATGTCGCGCTTCAGGAAGCGGACGGTTTGGTTCTGCCCGACATCAGCGAACTCGAAAGCGAAGGCGCGACGCAAGCCTTCGCCGTTCCTTTGACGCCGCCCTTCATGCAGGACGACGACGCGGACGAGATGAACGGCGAAAACGAACAGCGCGGCTGACGCTCCGTGCCGACACCGCTCCTGCGACGTCAGTTGATCAGGCGGTGTTCACCGATCCCCGTAGTTTCCAGCAATGTCACCAGCCATTTCTCGACGGGCACATCGGCGGGACAATTGTCGATCTCCTCGATCGCTCGCTCGAGCGCACGCTCGACGAGCGTTTCGGCGGATTCCTCGGTCGGTGTGATCTGCCTCGCCCGCTGGCGAAGCAGCGGCAGAAGCGCCAGAAAGTCGCGTTCGGCGCCGGATGTGTCCTGTCCCGTATTCTTGGCTTCCGCTTCGGCCTTCTCCAGTGCGCGCCGGATGACGGGCCAAGGGGCCGGCTTGGCCACGCGGGCGGCGTCGCGATAGGCTTCAGGCACGATCG
This sequence comes from Rhizobium sp. G21, assembly GCF_014158035.1. Taxonomy (GTDB): domain Bacteria; phylum Pseudomonadota; class Alphaproteobacteria; order Rhizobiales; family Rhizobiaceae; genus Rhizobium_E. Next base: position 3,553,766 of record NZ_JACFXW010000001.1, read on the forward strand.
CGCTTTCGTATCCCGTATAGAAAATATAGGGAATATTCCGCTTCACCAGTTCGGCGGCGAGATCGAAGGCGATGTGGCCATTCAGGTTGAGGTCGAGGATTGCGGCAGTAATGTCCCGATCCGCTCTGAGGGCGACGAGAGCCTCTTCAACGCTCGTATAGGGACCCGACACTGCATAACCGTCCGCAAGCGGCTCAGACGCCAGTTGCTCGCCGATAATATAGTCGTCTTCCAGCACCAGAAGTTTCCTGCCGGGAGTGGACGTCCTGGCCGACTTGGCGCTACGGCCAGAAATGGGGAGCGGATGAGCGGAGTCCGCAGTTTCGCGGACGTCGTTCGCTCCAAGGTTTTCGCCTGATGTCCGTGCTCCGGCCAATCTCGTTTCTCCTGCGAAGCATGCGCCGTTCTCAATCAGACCATGGCATATTATGGGTGTTCGTCCGGCGCAAAGCTAGTGCGATTTATGCAATGGTTCGAATTTGTGCGGGGAACGTTTATCCCCACGGTTTGGTTTCCCCCAGGCAACAGGGAGAAACGACATGTCATCTCTTGCCATTTTGAAAAGGTTCGCCGCGCCGGCGGCGGCCAGCGTCGCGCTGTTGACGGCGGGGGCCGCCGCACTGGCGCAGGATGCGAAGCCGGCCGCCCAAAGAGAAAACTGTCAGGTCCGACCGGATGGGCAGGCGGCTCCCGCACAGCCCCTGACCGAACGTTTGCAGGACTGCAACAGCGTGCTTCAACCCAAGGGGCTGGGAGATCCGGACATCGTGACGGTTCCGCCCAAGGTGAATGATCCCATGGCGATCAAGCCGCAGCCGCCCGTCGCGCCGGCCGATCCAGCCGCCGGCGGTTCAGGCGCCACTCCCGGCTCTCCGTGAGAACTTCGACGCGCGTTTCTTCACAATGGAGGATGACGAAATGAATGCGGATGAACTGGAAAGACGATTGAACGCCCACCGTGAGGTGCTGACCACGATCGTGGCGGCGCTGGCCGGCAAGGGCGAGGTCGATATTCTGGACGACCTGAGGCCAGACACCCTGTTCATGAACGGGCAGGAAGACCCCGGCGTGCTGCCGAGCAGCGCCTTCGCGCTCGAACAGGCGCATGCGGACGAGATCAAACGGATCGTCGACGCGGCGCGGCAGCGCATCGAGAGGCGTTGACGTCCGAGCCGCCGGGAGGGAACAACCATCCCCGCTCCGTGTTAGTCAGACAGGAAGGAGATATGCGATGTTGAAATACGAACCCCTCTCTTCGTCCCCTGAGCCGGGCTCGCAACCTCCCGAGCCGGATGTGATGCCGCCGCCCGTGTGGAAGCCGGATCCGCCGATTCAGGAGCCGGAGCCCGATCGTCTTCCCGACGAGGAGCCCCTGCCCAATCCCGACGAAACACGCGCGCCGCCGAAACAGGTGTAGACTGTCGCGGCGACGCGGCATCATCGATTTCGCGTGCCGCGTTCGTCATAGTTTACGTCCCAATCGCCCGGGCCTTTCTTCTGGCCCGGGTTTTTCGCGTCTGTGGCGTCTTCCTGTCCGGTAATGACCGTGGGTTTGGCGCTCGCCACGCCGCTCGCCTTGCGGTCCGCCTGACTGGGGGCGAACTGTCCCTCGGCGTCTTTGCGGATCTTGCGCAGGTCTTTGTCGGTCTGTTCCATGGTGGTCTCCCTGGGTTTTCCTCAAGAACCGCCGAATGTGGGAGAGGTTCCCGTCCATTTGGGCGGGCAGGGAACCCGAGGCGCGCGCTTAGTGTTGTTGTCGACAGCGACGTCAAAGGAGAAGCCGCATGGTGTTCAAACCTCAGACCTTTCATGGCGATACGCCTGAGATCGACGAGCCTGCCGGGTCCGCCGGAACCGAGGCGCGGGTGGCCGACGCGCTTGCCCGCGCCGCCGATCTCGACGCCACGCAGGTGTCGGTGACGGAAGTCGACGGGGCCATCGTGCTCGGCGGGATGGTGCTCTATCCCGAGGAAGTGGCGATCGCCGGCGACATCGCCGAACGGGTCGGCGGTCTGCCCGTTCGAAACGCAATTCGCTGTCAGAGCGAAACGCCGCGCGGCGCCTGATCCCGAGTCGCCGACCGCAGCCGCTTGTCTTCGACGGACGATCGCTTCGCTCTGGTGCTACGATCGGAACGGCTTGCTCAGATAGGGCGAATTCCGGACGCCGAAGCGGAGCAGTTCCTCCGCCGCTTTGGTGATGCCGATGCGGGGCCCGATCGCCATATCGGGTCGTGCGGGGCTCGTCCGGATTTCGAAGGGAAAACCTATCATCTCCGTCCCATCTTCCGCGCCCGTGACGCCGAGCGCTTCGGTCAGGCGGCCCGGACCCGCGCAGAGTAGCCGGTCGGGTAGGCCGCCGCGGCGTTCGCGCATGGCGTCCAGCTTCTCTGTGGGGGCGAGGGCGCGGATCAGCACCGCGCTCGCCGGTTCGCAGACCACATTCAGGCACCAGTGCATGCCGTAGGAGCGGTAGACATAGGCGCGACCGGCGGGGCCGAACATCGCGCCGTTGCGCGGCGTCCGGCCGCGATAGCTGTGCGAAGCGGGATCGTGGCGATGATAGGCTTCCGTCTCCACGATCACGCCGCCAGCACCGCGAAAAAGAAGAGTCATTCCAAGAAGATCTCGCGCCACGCTTTCGGCCGGTCGATTGAAAAAGTCTCTGTCGCGGAGCACTGTCGTCATGTTTCGTCACTCTTGGCGAACCCAACGGAAGCTGTCTTCCCTAACGTCAGAATATTGTATTTCGTAGACTTGAACGACAAACTTGGCGAGTATGGATTCGGCCATGTCTTTGCTCCGTAAGTGATGACGAAGATTGGTTTGATCATAAGCGAACATCCATCCGAATTACTTCCCACCGTCAAAAATATTTTAATAACTTCAATCTGATGATAATGTCTGCGGCACGGCCTCTCCGACAAAATGGACATGATTCGGCGATCGGGGAGGAACCGGAAAAGCCCAGCGAAGTTGTAGTGGATACCAGATATCATTTTTGGAACCTAGCCGGGGGCCGCATGCCGCAGAGATCAGCACCCATCAGTGGGAAACGTCCATGAAAATCCTGTCCGTCACTTCTGAGGTTTTTCCCTATATCAAGACTGGCGGGCTCGCGGATGTGACTGGTTCTCTCCCGAAGGCCTTGAAGGTGTTCGGCGTCGACTCCATTACCCTTGTGCCTGGTTATCCCGTCTTCGATACGCTGCTGGCGGCGCAACCGCCGCTGTTCCGGTTCGACGAAATACTCGGCGAGGACGCCGCGCTGCATTTCGTGCAGACGCCGGATGCCGCTCTGTTCGTGCTGGATATTCCCGCGCTTTATCGCCGCCCCGGCGGCCCCTATGTCAACGAGCATGGCGTCGATCATCCCGACAACTGGAAGCGGTTCGCGGCGCTGTCGCTCGCCGGCGCGCTGATCGCCAATGGCGAATTGCCCGGCTGGAGCCCCGACCTCGTTCATACGCATGACTGGCAGTCGGCGCTGACCTCGGTTTATATGCGCCATATGGGCTGCGATAAGCCGGTCGTGCTGACGATCCACAACATCGCGTTTCAGGGACAGTATTCGGCTGCGCTCCTGCCTTATCTTCATCTGCCGCCCAGCGCGCTCAGCATGGATTGCCTGGAATATTACGGCGACATCTGCTTCCTCAAAGGCGGACTGATGACGTCGGATCTCATCACCACCGTCAGCCCGACATATGCGCGGGAAATCCTCACGCCGCGTTTCGGCATGGGGTTGGACGGCGTGTTGCGCCATCGCCGCGAGGATATGCGCGGCATCTTGAACGGCATCGACGAGGATGTCTGGGATCCCGCGACCGACCCGCTTCTGCCGCAGGTCTTCGATGTCGACAGTCTCGACCTCAAGGCGGTGAACAAGAAGGCGCTCAACGCGCGGCTCGGCCTGCATGACGACGATGCCCCGATCTTCTCCTGCATCAGCCGCCTGACCTGGCAAAAGGGCATGGACATGGTGGCGTACGCCGCCGATTATCTCGTCTTCAATGGCGGCAAGCTGGTGATCTGCGGCAAGGGCGATCCCGAGATCGAGGCTATGCTGCAGTCCATGCAGGCCCGTCATCCAGGCCGCATCGCCGTCAATATCGGCTATAGCGAAGAGCTCGCCCATCTCATCCATGGCGGCTCGGACGCCATCATCCAGCCTTCGCGCTTCGAGCCCTGCGGGCTGACCCAACTCTACGGGCTGCGCTATGGCGCGATCCCCGTCGTGTCCCGAACAGGCGGACTGGCCGAAACGGTGATCGACGCCAACGACGCCGCCATGAACGCCGAAGTCGCCACCGGCTTCCAGTTTCATCCGGTCACCACCGACGGCCTCTGCCACGCCATTCGCCGCGCCATGGATGTTTACGCCGACCCCGTCCAGTGGCGGCAATTGCAGACCCAGGCGATGAAGGCGCGGTTTTCATGGGAGCGCAGCGCCGGCAGATATGCGGCGCTGTTCCGCAGCCTGGTGAGCCGCTCGGGGGCGACAGGGTTCGAGATGCGGCTGGCCGCGGGGTAAGGCGGCTTCAGTCACGTGTTGAATCCCGGCGACGTCTGTTCGGCGACGTGGCTGTCTGACCATTTCCGGTGTTGTATGACGTACTCTCCACCTTCGTCCGCTAACCGGACTGAGGCAGCGCTTGCCGTCTTGCGTTCCGCGCCAGAAAGAAGAATTGGACGACGACTCCCACGATAAACATCGCTGCGACGATCCCGAGCGCCGCCTTCAACACCGGGGAATTCTGGTCGGCGGCAATCGGATGACCGTCCGGAACGCGGCGCAGCGTTTCCGAAACCGACGGAACCATCAGCAGAAATACGGTGACGCTGAGAAGAAGGGTTTCAACGTATTTTTGGAGGCGTCCGAGGAAAGTGAGCCGGTGGGCGGCATAACCGGCAATGAGACAAAGCAAAGTGACGATGGCGATCGCCGGGCTTATCGGCGCCTTGGCGACCAGAAAGATCGTCAGACTTCCGATCAGCATACAGATGAAGTAGATGCGCCCGGCAATGCTGTCCGTTTTTATCCGCCCGAACCTGACGATCATGTACAAGGCGGCGGGTATGGCGGGAAGGCTTCCCAGAGTGTGGATCCATCCAAGCGTCGTAATTCCAAACATTATGGTTCCTTTCGCGTGATTATCTGGCCGATACCGGCCCGTTTGGGTCAAAGGACTGGAAACAAGGCTTCCATCCTACTAGTTGGTAGTCAAGCCGGGCGCACCATTGCGACGCCGCGTCCGGCGATGGCGCTCTGTCACTGTTGCGTAGTGAGCTTCGCGACTTTGATGTGGTCCAACGCCGCCGACGCGATCATGGAAAACTTCCCCGCATCCCCGTAAGCCCGCGCCGACAGCATGGCCCCATGGATGACCGCCATGAACAACTCCGCTTCATCACGAGGCGTATGTCTGAGGTGAATGAGACCTTCTTTCGAGGCGCGCTCGAATACTCGTGTCAGCCATCCCGACAGAAGATGGAAATATGCCTTGACCTCGACGGCGACGTCCGACGGCAGCAGCGGCAACTCACTCGCCAACAAGGCGCAGACACAAAATGGGCGACTTCCGTCCTCGATGCACTCTGCCCAATGGCCGATGAAAGCCTGCAGTTGTTCGATCGGGTCTGTGACATCGCGCTCAAGCATGTCAAGGGCCGCCTCGGCATCCTGGCGATATCGTTTGACGAGAGCCAGAACCAGATCAACTTTCGTGGGAAAATGATGGTGGATGCTGCCTTGCGGATGCCGACGATCTCGGAAATGTCCGCATAACTGAAACCATTGTAGCCGCCGGAGACGATCAGCTTTTGCGCGCTGGCGAGGATGTGCTCGAAATTGGACAGAACGTTGCTCATGTCAAACGTCTACCTTCTAGTAGGGAGCCTGTCAAACCAAAATGATCATGGTCGCGGGCTCGGTTGGAGAAGATGCTCGACTGCATCGGCTTGAAAGCGCCGCGTCCCGGCAACGCCGCGCGCCCGGGCTTTAACAACACATCGCTTCTAGGGATCAAGGAAGCACTGACGGCGGGCAGCGCGACACCCCCTTTATAGAAGCAGCAACAAAAAAGGGCCGCCTCGCGGCGACCCTTCGATATCGAGATCCAAGGCCGAGATTACTTGGCGGCGGCCTTGTATTCCGGCTGAGCCTTCAGCGTGTCCTTGTTGGCGTCGATATAGACGCGGACATCGTCACCCTTGGTGTTGCGCATGATGTTCAGCTCTTCCGGGCTGACGGCGATCTCACGGGCGCCGATGCCGAGGAAGCCGCCGACGTCGAGCACGACGTCCTGGATCTGGCCCTGCTCGTTCATGACGAGACGATTGATCGTGGCGACGTCTTCATCCTTCGGACCATAAACCGTCGCGCCCTGCAGCTTTTCAGCGGTCAGTTCGGTCGGCTGTGCGGTCTCATAGCCATCGCGGGTCACGGTCGGCGGGGTGAGGCGCGTACGATTGTCGGTCATCGCCGTGCCGGTCGCATTTTCGGTGTTCGTCGAAGCCGTGGTCTGCATGTCCTGCTGGGCTGCGGCGTCGGTCTGCGCCTGATCGGCTGCCGGCGGCGTGGCCGTGGCGGGGGTGTTGGCGGCCTGGGTGTCGACGCCCGAATTCATGCCGGTGTTGTTGCCGTTTGCAGCCGTCATGTCGGTCGAAGCAGCGCCGGTCGCCGCCGGGGCAGTCGCAGCCGGTGCGGTCGCCATGGTGTTGCCGGCCGCGTCAGCCGCCGGAGCGTTGGACGCGGTTTCTTCCGGAGCAGTCCAGGCCGGAGCATCGTTCAGCGCCTGCTTGTTGGCGTTGATCACCAGGAAGTAGTCATCGGCACCGTCGCCGTTCTTGACGAACTTCACCTGGTCCATCGGGACGGCGACGTTCTTTTCGCCGATGCCGAGGAAGCCGCCGACGCCGAGAACCACGGCCTTCACGTCGCCCTGACGATCCATCAGCACTTCGTTGATTTCGCCGACGTCATCCCAGTCGCGCTCGGCGCCTGGCTGAACCGCCTGATCGGCCGCCATGGCCTGCTCTGTCGCATAAATGCGCTGACCGATGAATTCGGACGCACGCACATCATCGGGCCCCGCCTGGTACGAGCTGAACTGCATCGACTCGCCAGTGGTCGCGGCGGGGGCCGTGGTCGACTGGTCCGAGGACTGTGCAAAGGCGCTGCCGCCCATTACGAGCACGATTGCCGTCGTTGCCAAAAAGCTTTTCATCACGCGATCTCCTTGAGTTAAACTTTATAGTTCGTGTTCATGCTGCCGCATTTACTTTGAACTTTCGGCGCGCCGTAGCGTGTCGCCGTGTCCCAGAAACTGCTCGCGACGGGAAAGGTTCCGATGACCGGCCGATTAAACCGATGTTTCGGCCCTCAACCTCACGTGGAGAATTTCTTGTGAATCTTGCTCACATTCAGGAACTTTCCCGAGGCAGCCTTCGTTTGGGGCCCGCGTGACGCGATGCCTTTTCTTCTTACGCATATGTGAGAAGGGCGCGCGAACGTGACGCGACAGGATGCGGTTCGGAGGTTGACGCCTTCGCCGCAAATGGGCGGAGTTTGGCGTTTTGAAGATTATATCCAATCTCTCTCCCTCAATGGAAACTATTCCCTAAGGAGAAAAACATGGCTCAGAAAATGCTCGAAGATCTGTTCTACGACACGCTCAAGGATATCTATTATGCCGAGCGCCAGATCCTCAAGGCGCTGCCGAAGATGGCGCGCAGCGCCAACGACCCCAAGCTGAAGCAGGCTTTCGAAAAGCATAAGGAAGAGACCCAGGGCCAGATCGAGCGCCTGCAGCAGGTGTTCGAGCTGATCGGCAAGCGCGCCCAGGGCAAGACCTGCGAAGCGATCAAGGCATCATCGCCGAAGGCGAAGAGATCATGGACGAATTCAAGGGCGCCCCGGCGCTCGACGCCGGCCTCATTTCCTCGGCCCAGGCGGTCGAGCATTATGAGATCACCCGTTACGGCACGCTTCGCACCTGGGCGAACCAGCTCGGCTACAAGGACGCCGTCAAGCTGCTCGAGATGACCCTGGAAGAGGAGTCGCGCACCGACGAGGACCTGACCAAACTCGCTGAAACCGCGGTCAACGCGGCAGCTCAGCAGAAGGCCGCCTAAGGCTATTCGATCGGACCCCGGCGCAATTTGCGCCGGGGTCCTTTTCGGCCCATGATCTGGGTTCGCGTAACACACGCCGCGAAGATGCGCCCATACTGCTGTTGCTACGCAGTGCCATCAGCGGGCGCCTGCCGTTTGATCGATTTCTGACATCGCTCACCATGTGAGCGTCCTGTCCAACACGGCGCCGGCAACTCATCCTCATTGTCCGTTAAGTTTCAGGTCCGGTTGGCGATCGCGAACCCCGCGTTGCGTAGGGCGGCTCAAAATACGTCTCGTTTCCGGAACGACCTCGCGCGCTCGAAGTTTCCCCAAGACCGGAGGTTACCAGATGACGCCAGACCAGACGACGCAGCCCACCGAGGATACTTCATCTCACCGAAGCGAATATCGCGTCGATCCCCATAGCTGGGGCGCCAATTATATCGGGGCGGGCGAAGTCCTGTTTCGTCTGTGGGCGCCGGATGTGGCGAGCGTGACGCTCCGCCTCGACGGCGCCGACGAGCAGATGACGGCGGCGGGCGACGGATGGTTCGAGCTTTTGGCGACGGGCGTATCCGCCGGCGCGCGCTATCAATTCGTGCTGCCCGACGGCTCCGTGGTCGCCGATCCGGCGTCGCGCGCGCAGGACGGCGGCGTATACGGTCCGTCGATCGTCACCGACCCTGCCGCCTATGCCTGGGGAGACGCCTCCTGGACCGGTCGTCCCTGGGAAGAGGCCGTCTTGTATGAGATTCACATCGGCGCATTTACCGAGGAGGGCACGTTCCGCGCCGCCATCGGTCGGCTCGCCGATCTCGCCGCTCTCGGGATCACCGCCATCGAAGTGATGCCGGTGGCCGAATTCGCCGGCGAGCGCGGCTGGGGCTATGACGGCGTGCTGCTCTATGCGCCGCACCACAGCTATGGCGGGCCGGACGATTTCAAGGCTTTCGTCGATGCGGCCCACCGGCAAGGACTGATGGTGTTTCTGGATTGCGTCTACAATCACTTCGGCCCGGCCGGCAATTCGCTGCCGCTTTATGCGCGCTCCTTCTTCGACGCCGAACGCGATACGCCCTGGGGCGCCGGCATCGACTTCTCGGAGCGGCCGGTGCGCGACTTCTTCATCGAAAACGCGATCTACTGGTTGACCGAGTTCAATATCGACGGCCTCCGGCTCGACGCCGTGCATATGATCGAGGACCAGACCGACGCGCATTTCCTGACCGAGCTCGCCGCCCGCATCCATGCCGAATGCCCCGGCCGCAAGCGGCATCTGGTGATGGAGGACAGTTTCAACAGCACCATCTTCCTGAGCGGCGATCTGCCTACAAACGAGCGCCATGACGCGGCTTGGAACGACGATTTCCATCACGCCATGCACGCCTTTGTAACCGGGGCCGGAACGGGACATTTCGCCGATTTCGCCGATCGTCCCTTCGAGATGATGGCGGCGACGCTCGCGCAGGGTTATGTGCGCACGCTCGAGCCGGAACTCGTTTATGAAGGGCATTCCATGCCCGCGCCCGCCAGCCTCAGCCCCACTGCCTATGTGCATTTTCTGCAGAACCACGACCAGATCGGCAATCGCAGCTATGGCGACCGGTTGCGGCAGCCGGAGCGGGCGGAACTCTATGATCTTCTGACGTCAATCCTGTTTCTGTCGCCGCAGATACCGATGCTGTTCATGGGCGAAGACTATGGCGACACACAGCCGTTCCTGTTTTTCTGCGATCATGAAGGCAGGGTGGGCGGGGAAGCGCGTGAAAACCGCATCCGGGAAGGGATCGCTTTCGCCACCTTGACCGAGGGTGAGCGGCCGGACGATCTCGTCGACCCCAATCTGCCAGAAGCGTTTTCATCGTCGAAGATCGTCTGGAGCCGCCGCGAGGCGCCTGAAGGACGGCGACGGCTGGAGCAGGTGAAGGCTCTCATCGATCTTCGCCGCCGCTTCGTCATACCGCATCTCGTCGATATCGGCCGCGGGGCCGGCCGGCTTCTGCTCGGCCAGGGCGGCCTCCTGGCGATCGACTGGCGGCTGAACGGCGCAGTGTTGCAACTGCGCGCAAATCTCGGCGAAGAGGCCGCGCGACTGCCGGCGACCGAGGGAGACATCTTTCACCGACATGGCGCAGATCGTGCCGAGGACGGCGCGCTCTCGCCGTTGTCGGCGTTGTTCGCCATCACACCGACTTAGCCGTTCAAGGACGCCCGTTGGTGAGATCGGCGCCGTTGATCGAGGCCGGCACGCACATCTGCTGATGGCATGGTTTCGGCAGCGGCAGATCGATCGCGTCGGGCGCGAGAAATCTCGGCTGAACAGGCGGCGTGTTGCGCCGGATTTCGATCTTGGTCAGCGTCCAGGCGAGACGCGGGCTGGCCGCGTGACGTCCGGTGCGGTGCTGAATGAAGCGAATGGTCATGATCTTTCCTCCTCTGATCCACAAGGTACAACAGCCGCGGGCTCTCGTAGGTTCCGCTCCATAGCGTATGACCAAGGAACCAAAGCGATGCCTGTCCGTTGCTGGTCAGCTTCAGGAAAAGAGGGCGACCATGGATATGAAGGCGGATCAATTCACCATCGAGACCGGACACGGCATGCGGCTCGGCGCCAATGTCGAAGAGGGCGGAGTCAATTTCGCCTTGTTTTCGGCGCATGCGGAAAGCGTCGAGCTTTGCCTGTTCGACCCCACGGGATCGATGGAGATCGCGCGGCTGGCGTTGCCGCAGAACACCAACGAAATATGGCACGGCTTCGTGCCCGGTCTGCAGGCGGGCGCGCTGTACGGCTATCGTGTCCACGGTCCTTACGACCCCGAAAACGGCCATCGTTTCAACGCCAACAAACTGCTCGTCGATCCCTATGCGCGCGCCTTCCACGGCGATCTCGTCAAGTCGGATGCGCATTTCGCTTATGACCTCTACGCCGAAGACAAGGATCTGACCTTCGACAGCCGCGACAACGCGCCGGAGATGGTCAAATGCGTGGTCGTCGATTCCAAGGCGGGCAGACGGCCAGGCAATCGTCCCCTCATTCCCTGGGCCGAGGCAATCGTCTATGAAACGCATGTAAAAGGCTTCACCAAGCTCAATCCGAATATTCCCGAAGAGCTGCGCGGCACGTTCGACGGTCTCGGCCACAAAGCGGCGGTGGACTATATCAAGGCGCTCGGCGTCACCTCGGTCGAGCTTCTGCCGATCCATGAATTCTTCGACGACTTCCATCTCATGGACAAGGGCCTCACCAATTACTGGGGCTACAACACTTTCGGCTTCTTCGCCCCGGCCTCGCGCTATTTCGGCCCAGGCGGTCGCGAAGGCTTCCGCGACATGGTGCGCGCCTATCACGACGCCGGCATCGAGGTGATCCTCGACGTGGTCTACAATCACACCTGCGAAGGCAACGAGCTCGGGCCGACCTTCTCCTTCAAGGGCATCGATAACTTCTCTTATTACCGCACGCTGCCCGACCAGCACCGCTATTACATCAACGACACCGGCACCGGGAATACGCTCAACACCTCGCATCCGCGCGTGTTGCAGATGGTGATGGATTCGCTGCGCTACTGGGTCGAGGAGATGGAGGTGGATGGTTTCCGCTTCGACCTCGGCTCCATCCTCGGCCGCGAGCCCGACGGCTTCGATCAGCGCGGCGGCTTCTTCGACGCCGTCACCCAGGATCCGACGCTTGCGCGCGTCAAGCTGATCGGCGAACCCTGGGATATCGGCCCCGGCGGCTACCAGGTCGGCGGCTTTCCGCCCGGCTGGGCCGAATGGAACGACAAGTATCGCGACAGCGTGCGCGAATATTGGAAGAACGACGACGGCAAGGCGCAGGATTTCGCCTCGCGCCTGCTCGGGTCCGGCGACATCTACGACCAGCGCGGCCGTCAGCCGTGGTCGAGCGTTAACTTCATCACCGCCCATGACGGCTTCACGCTGCACGACCTCGTCGCCTATAACGAGAAGCACAACGACGCCAACGGCGAAGACAACAATGACGGCCACAACGACAACCGCAGCTATAATTACGGCGCGGAAGGCCCCACCGACGACGAAGGCGTCAATGCCGTGCGCGAACGGCAGAAGCGCAATTTCCTCGCCACGCTGTTTCTGTCGCACGGCACGCCGATGCTGCTGGCCGGCGACGAGATGGGCCGCAGCCAGGGCGGCAACAACAACGGCTATTGCCAGGACAACGAGATCAGCTGGCTCGCCTGGGAGAACCTGCCCGCAACCTGCGGCACCTTGCTCGACTTCACTCGCAAGGTGATCGCGCTGCGCAAGAGTCAGCCGCTGTTTCATCGTGAAAACTGGCGTGACGGCATGGCGGTCAACTGGTTCAATCAGGATGGCGGCCAATTGATGCCCGAACAGTGGGAGTCGGAGAATCCTCTCTGCCTGCATCTCGGCCGCGACGATCTGGTCGACGACGAGGCGCTATGGTCGCATAGTCTGATGATCTTCAATCCTAAGCCGGAGCAGATGGAGTTCCAGATCCCTGATATCGGCGGCTTTTCCTGGCGGCTCGAACTGACCACCGAGGATGACGCCCGTCGCGGCGAGGAATTCGCGCCCGGCCATCGCTTCGAAATGGACGAACGCTCGATGGCGGTGTTCCGCCGGGTGTAACCCGTCTTGATTACGACGCCCCCGTCCATCCTGACGGGGGCGTTTTCATATCGAGACAGGACGATCGGAAGCGGGCTGATTGATGCGCCAGCCGGCGATCCACGCCGCCCGAAGCCGGTCGCCCTGTTTCAAGAAATATTCGCCTGTCGGCGCACAGGATTCCAGGCGGTCTATCCGGAAATTGCGGATCGCCTGACGTAACTCGCACCAGGCGACGACGACGGCGGCGCCGGCATAGTAGATCAGCGCCAGCGGCCAGACGGTGCGCGATGTCCTGACGCCGGCTTCGTCGCGATAGCCGATCGATAGTTTTTCCTCGTCGCGTATCGCCGTGCGGATCGACTTGAACTCCGCCCCCTCCGGCGCCGGCGCGCTTCCGCCCCAGGCATGCAGCGCCCTCGACGTCATCGCCTGGCGAAGCGGCTCCGGCATGGCGGCCGCGATTTTTGCGACGACCCGTTCCGAGGCTTTTTGAAGATCGCGATCCCCCGTTCGTTCGATCAGCGCCATGCCCAGCACGATTGCCTCGGTTTCCTCGACGGAAAACATCAGCGGCGGCAGATCGAAGCCGGGACGTAAAATATAGCCGATGCCGCGTTCGCCGGCGATCGGCACCCGCATCGCCTGGAGCGCCGCGATATCGCGGTAGATCGAGCGAACGGTGACTTCCAACTGTGCAGCAATGTCTGCGGCCGTCACCGGCGATCTCGACACTCTCAAAATCTGGATGATCTCGAACAGCCTTGACGCTTTGCGCATCGATTCCGCCTTCACTCCTGACACGTCGCTGTCAGTTGGACTGGAGTATAGCACACCGCAACAGACTGGAAAGCCTGAAAAAATTCATCTGCTGCTTACAATGGACGGTGCGGTACTGACATGACTTACGCTGAAAATCTCTGGCTGTTTTTCGTTCTGCTGACGGGCGTCATCGCCGTGCCCGGCATGGACATGGCTTTCGTCATCGCCAATTCGCTGTCGGGCGGACGACGCTCCGGCCTGGCGGCCACTGCGGGGATGATGGCGGGGGAGCATGTCACACCCTGTTCGGCGCCGCCGCCGTGGCGGGACTGACGCTGTGGACTCCGTTCCTCGCCCGACCGATGCTGATCCTCGGATCTGCATATATGATCTGGATCGGCTACACGCTGACGAGGAGTTCAATCGTCTTGGCGACGCTCGACGAAAGCGGGAGGTCAACGCGAAAGAAGGTGTTTTTCCAAGCCTTCATCACCTGCCTGCTCAATCCGAAAGCCTGGCTTTTCACACTCGCCCTTTATCCGCAGTTCCTGAAGCCCGCCTTTGGACCCTATTGGGTGCAGGCTCTGGCGATGGGGTTCATGACGGTGTCTGTGCAACTGACGATTTATGGCGGCTTGGCGCTGGCGGCGGCGCGCGGTCGCAATGCGATCGCCGCCAGGCCGCGACTGACGATTTGGCTCGGGCGGGGCGCCGGCCTCATGCTCATGGCCATCGCGCTTTACATTCTCGTTCGCAGTTGGGGAGACCTGTGACGGCGCAACCGGCTCCTGATATGAAAAGGCCCGCAGCGGTGTCGTTGCGGGCCATCGTGTCGGAAAAGGGATACCGCTCAATCGGCGTCGCGCGGGATGTGGCTGTCGACCCCGATGAGCGTGATGCGATTGATCGTGTCTTCGACGCCCGGCGTCCCGAGCGCGATCTGGTTGATCAACTGGCGGTCACGCTCGGTCTCGACCTTGCCGTCGAGCGTGGCGACGCCGTCATGCATGGTGACCGTCAACTGATTGTCTTCCCAACGACGTGTGTTCGTGAGGCGTTCCTAGATGGTTTCCTCCACGCCGTCGTCCTCCACGGCGCCCTTGGCGGTCTCCGGGAAGAGGTTGGGTCCGCCCTGGCTTTCGATGGCCGGCTCGTCGGATATTTCGACGCTCGTCTTGTCCTCGTCATCGAATTCGACGCCATAGGCTTCGTTCTTCTTGGCCACGACCTCCTCGTCGGCATAGGGCCAGCCTTCGGAAATATCGCGTTCATTATAGTCGCGATAATCTTCTTCCCGTGTCTTTGGCCGCGGCGTTCTGGTCAGGGATGCCATATCGTTCTCCTTGATCTCTACAGTCAATCCTGTCTCTGCCCTTCGACCGGCTGGGAAGGGTCGGCCTCCGGAGGCGGAGGCGGCATCGGATCGAAGCCGTGTTCACGAATGCGTCTTGCCTCGCGGCGAAGACGATAGACTTCGAGATCCACGACATTGCTCGCCGGTCCCTTTGGCGTCTGGCTCGGCTTATCGACCATCTGCTGCTCCTTCATGAGTGCCTGTGGCTAGAACGCTGCGTACGGGGAGGGGTTCCCTCGATAGGGCCGACGCATCCGCAGTCCGAACGGGTTGTTTCTTCTCCTGGTTGCACGTAAAAAGCGCGGTCCTCGAAAAAATTACGCCATCGCGGGAACCTTCTTGTTTCGGCCGCATTGTCCGTCTCGCGGGACTATGCGCAACAGGCGGCGTTGATGCGAGTTCTGCGGCAAGTACTTGAAGGCGATACTAAATTTCTTGAGTTTAGGGTTGGTGGGGATGTTTGATGCTGGCAAATGCGGTCTGCGGCGCTCGTCCGAAGCTGCGCGGTGGCTTCGATGAACTATAGTGCATCCGATTTCGCCTTTTTGTCCGGGGGCGGCAAAGCAGCCGATCTTCTCGCCGGTTTCGATTGGGAGAATACGTCTCTCGGGCCGATACCGACCTGGCCGCAATGCCTGAAGACAGCCTGCAGCATTCTTCTGCAATCGCCGGTGCCGATCGTCATGCTGTGGCGCGAAGACGGCTATATGATTTACAACGACGCCTATTCCGTATTCGCGGGCGGCCGGCATCCGCAATTGTTCGGCTCGAAAGTGCGCGAAGGCTGGCCCGAGGTCGCCGATTTCAACGACAATGTCATGAAGGTCGGCCTGGCGGGCAAGACTCTGGCCTATCGCGACCAGGAGCTCACGCTTCATCGCCATGGACGCCCCGAACAGGTGTTCATGGATCTCGACTACTCGCCGGTGCTCGACGAAGACGGCAAGCCGGTCGGGGTTATCGCCATCGTCGTCGAGACGACCGAGAAGGTGATGGCTCAGCAGCGCATCCGCGGCGAAAGCGAGAGACTGCGGCGGATGTTCGAGCGCGCGCCCGGCTTCATGGCGACGACGTCCGGCCCCGACCATGTCTACGAAAGCGCCAACGCGGCCTATCTCGCTTTGATCGGCCGTCAGGACCTGACCGGCCGTCGGGTGAAAGACGTGCTGCCGGAGGTCGTCCAGCAGGGGTATATCGACATTCTGGACGATGTGTTTGCCAGCGGCCGGCGGTTCGTGGGCGAAAATGCGCGCGTCTTCTTTCGTCCCGTCGGCGAGGGTGAGGCTCAAGAGCGGTTCGTCGACTTCGTTCTCGAACCGCTTCAGGACGATCTCGGCGTGACCACCGGCATCTTCATGCAGGGCAATGACGTCACGCATCGCAAGCGCGCCGAAGACGAATTGCGCGAGAGCGAACTGCGCTTCAGATTGATTGCCGACAGCGCCCCGGTGATGTTGTGGATGGGAGACAAGGACGGCGCATTCGTCTACCTCAACGCGGCTCAACGGCGTTTCCTCGGCGTGTCGGAGGACGAACTGCCGGCTTTCGACTGGAAGGCGAGCATCCATCCGGATGATCTGGAGGCGATCAATCCCGAATATTCCGCCGCCATGGCGGATCATCGAAGTTTTACGGTGGAAGCGCGCTATCGCAACTCCGCCGGCGCATGGCGGCTTATTCAGACCAACGCCAAGCCGCGTTTCGATGCGACCGGGGATTTTCTCGGCATGATCGGCGTCAATGTCGACGTCACCGACCTGCGTAACGAGGAGCGGCGGCGGCTGGCGCTGATCGAGTTGAACGATCGGTTCCGTCGACATGACGATCCCGCCGACATCGCTTACGCCGCGGGGGAAATTCTCGGCAAGACGCTGAAGCTCAGTCGCGCCGGATATGGAACCATCGACCCGGTGGCGGAAACCATCGTCATCGAGAGGGCCTGGACCGCCGACGGCGTGCCTTCTGTCGCCGGCGTGGTGCATTTCCGCGATTACGGAGACTTCATCGAAGACCTCAAACGCGGCGAGGCGGTCATTTTTCCGATTCCGCCGCGGATCCGCGCACCCGCAACCACGTCGAGGCTCTCGAGGCGATCGGCGTCCGCTCCATGGTCAACCTGCCGATCAACGAACAGGGCGGCGTCGTCGCGCTTCTCTATGTCAACGACCGCAATGTGCGGGAGTGGACCGCCGACGAGATCAGCTTGATCCGGGATGTCGCCGAGCGGACCCGCACCGCCGTCGAGCGTAGGCGCGCCGAGATGGCGCTGGGAGAATTCGCAGAATCGCTGGAACGTCAGGTGGAGCAACGCACCGCCGAACTCGATCGCGTCTGGCGCAATTCGCAGGACATTCTGCTGATCACCGACGAGAGCGGAATCGTGCGCGCGGTCAATCCGGCCTGGACATCAATTCTCGGCCATAGCGGAAGGCTGGTGAACGCCCATCTTCTCCAGAGTTTCGTGACGGCGGAGCATCGCGCCGCCTTCATAGCGACATTCGCCGACGTCAAGACCGGGCCCTACACCAAGGTGATCGAGGCGCGAATGCGCCATATCGACGGCTCGCCGCGCTGGATCGCCTGGCGATTGTCGTTCGAGGATAATCTCGTCTTCGCCTATGGCCGCGACGTCACGGCCGAAAAAGAGCAGGCTTTCGCGCTCAAGCAGGCCGAGGAGCAATTGCGCCAGGCGCAGAAGATGGAGGCGATCGGCCAGCTGACCGGCGGCATCGCGCATGATTTCAACAACCTGCTTCAGGTCATTTCGGGCAATCTGCAGATGCTCGCCCAGGATCTGCAATCCGACGACAAATCGGCGCGGCGCATCCAGAACGCGCTGGCGGGCGTGCATCGCGGCGCGAAACTCGCCAATCAGCTCCTTGCTTTCGGGCGCCGGCAGCCGTTGGAGCCGAAGGTCGTCAACATCAGCCGATTCCTCCAGGGCATCGGGGAAATGCTCCGCCGGACGCTGGGTGAGACCGTGGAGGTGGAAACGGTCACCAGCGGCGGTCTCTGGAACACATTCGTTGATCCGACACAGATCGAGAACGCGGTTCTCAACCTCGCGATCAACGCGCGCGACGCCATGGACGGGCAGGGCAAGCTGACGATCGAAGTGGGCAACGCCTTCATCGACGAAGTCTATTGTCGCAACCACCCCGAGGTCGAGCCGGGGCAATATGTCATGCTGGCCGTAACCGACACCGGCGTCGGCATGCCGCCGGAGGTGCTGGAACGGGTGTTCGAACCGTTCTTCTCCACCAAGCCGGTGGGCAAGGGCACCGGGCTGGGCCTTTCGATGGTCTATGGCTTCGTCAAACAGTCGGGCGGCCATGTTAAGATCTATTCCGAAGTCGGACACGGAACGACGATCCGCATTTACCTGCCGCGATCGATGCAGGCCGAAGACCTGTTGACCGACATGGAGCACGGTCCGCCGCGCGGCGGCACCGAGACCATTCTCGTCGCCGAAGACGACGACGAGGTGCGCGCCACCGTCGTCGATATTCTCGGCCATCTCGGCTATCGGGTGCTGAAGGCGCGCGATGCGGCCAGCGCGCTGTCGGTTATTGAAAGCGGCGCGCCGATCGATCTCCTGTTCACCGATGTCGTCATGCCGGGCCCGCTCAAGAGCACCGAGCTCGCGCGCAAGGCCAAGGAGCGGCTGCCGGATATCGCCGTGTTGTTCACGTCCGGCTATACCGAGAACTCCATCGTCCATGGCGGGAGGCTCGATCCCGGCGTCGAACTGTTGTCCAAGCCCTATAGCCGCGAGGCGCTGGCGCGACGCATCCGGCATCTGCTCGGCAACCGCGCCCAGATGATCGACTCTCGCCGGCGTCTGGAAAAGATTGCGCCCGTGCCCCTCGGCGGCCCCGAGCCGGTCGGGACCCCGGCGCCGCCCGATCCGCAACCGGTCGAGCCGGCGCAGAAATCGGTGTCGCTCCGCATCCTCGCCGTGGAGGACGAGCCGTTCATCCGCCTCGACCTCGTGGACATGCTGACCGACGACGGCCATTTCGTGGTGGAAGCCGGATCGGGCGAGGAAGCGCTCGAACAAATGGAAAAAGGGCGCTTCGACATACTTCTGACCGATCTCGGCCTGCCCGGCATGAGCGGCGAAGACCTGGCGCGGCGCATTCGGGAGATCGATGCGGGCATCGGCGTCGTCTTCGCCACCGGCAACAATGCCGCGCCCCCGCTCGAGACGGGGCGCCCGCCGGTGCTCCTGCGCAAACCTTACGATCCCAAGGATCTGGCCCGCGCCGTCGAAGAAGCCGCGTCGATCACCTGATTTCGGCGCCGACCGCCGGCGCAGTCAGTCCAGAATGTCCTGACAGAGGATCGCCGTGAGATGCGCGACGTTGCGCGCCTTATAGCGATCCTTCAACTGGCTGATGCGGTGCTCCACCGTTCGGTGCGAGACCGCCATCTCGCGGGCGATCTCCTTCGCCGTCAGCCCCTCGCGCAGCATCTGGCTGATGATCGATTCTTCCACACTCAAATTTTCCAGCTGCGGAACCGGCTGCCGCACCGTGCGGATGTTTTCGAGACACAGCGCCCAGCGCGGCGCGGTCGCGCTCTTCTGCGGCAGTACGATGCGGTCGAGCGACAGGCGAAATCCGCGCAGGAACGTGACGCAGCTCTCAATGATCGGTTGTCCACTTGCTCGACTTTTTTCGATCGATGGAAGGAAATGTTCGCGCAAATAGACATGGTCTTCGAAGGCGCCGAGCGGGCCGGATTGTGGAAGATCGGTCTCCCTCAGGAAGGAGGAGAAAGGTCCCGCCCCGCGTATCAGCCGCAGGTTCCAGACGAGGGGGTCCATCCCCTCCAGCATGAGCACAAACAGGCGCATTTTCAGTGTCATGCGCGCTTCGATCCCGATGAGAACGCTCTCGGGATCCTCCGTCTGTGATGGATGATTTTCGACCCATCGGTCCATCAGACTCCGGCTGATGTCTCGAAAAAAGCGTCCCTGATCATTCCCGTCCGCCTGGAATTGATTTTTGTCAAATTAGGAAAATCTACTTCTAAAATAGGCTGTAGAGTTTTTCCTAGTATCTTATTGGTTCTTTATAGGAATTCAATCTCCGGTTAAAGCGTCTTGTATGGATCGATTGCGGATAAATGTCGGGAAAATCATGATATTCGCGCCGAGGCTTGAGCAGACGCGCCCGCGTCGGGCCTGAGAGAAGGCGATGCGAAATATTTCCATTTGTTTGCGGCATGCTCTAAAGGTCGGGGCTCCAAAGACGGGATTCGATTTGATGAGCGAAAACAACCCCACCACGCCGCAGCAGCTTCCGGCTTCGGCCGATCTCGCCGAGCAGGCGCTGTTCTTCCACCGCTATCCGCGTCCGGGTAAGCTCGAGATCCAGGCCATCAAGCCGCTCGGCAACCAGCGCGACCTCGCGCTCGCTTATTCGCCGGGGTGGCCGCGCCCTGTCTCGCCATCAAGGACGATCCGGCGGCCGCAGCCGATTACACCTCGCGCGCCAATCTGGTGGCGGTGGTTTCCAACGGCACGGCGGTTCTGGGGCTGGGCAATATCGGGCCGCTCGCCTCCAAACCGGTCATGGAAGGCAAGGCCGTCCTGTTCAAGAAGTTCGCCGGCGTCGACGTTTTCGACATCGAGATCGACGCGCCCGAGATCGACGAGATGGTGCAGGTGATCTCTGCGCTCGAGCCGACCTTCGGCGGCATCAATCTCGAGGATATCAAGGCGCCGGAATGTTTCGAAGTCGAACGCCAGCTGCGCGCCAAGATGAATATCCCGGTGTTCCATGACGACCAGCACGGCACCGCCATCATCGTCGCCGCCGCCATCCTCAACGGGCTGGAACTGGCCGGCAAGGACATCGCCAAGGTCAAGATCGTCGCGTCGGGCGCGGGGGCGGCCGCGCTCGCCTGCCTCAATCTGCTGGTCGAACTCGGCGCGCAGCGCGAGAACATCTGGGTCCACGATATCGAGGGTCTCGTCTACAAGGGCCGCGAAGTCCTGATGGACCCCTGGAAGTCCGTCTATGCGCAGGACAGCGACAAGCGCGTGCTGGCCGATTCCATCGGCGGCGCCGACGTGTTCCTCGGCCTGTCCGCCGCCGGCGTGTTGAAGCCGGAGCTTCTCAGCCAGATGGCCGAAAAGCCGCTGATCATGGCGCTGGCCAATCCCAATCCGGAAATCATGCCGGAAGAGGCCCGCGCCGTCAGGCCGGACGCGATGATCTGCACCGGGCGCTCGGATTTCCCCAACCAGGTCAACAACGTCCTCTGCTTCCCCTATATCTTCCGCGGCGCGCTGGATTGCGGCGCGCGCACCATCAACGAAGCCATGAAGATGGCGGCGGTGAAGGCGATCGCCGGCCTTGCCCGCGAAGAGCCCTCGGATGTCGCCGCCCGCGCCTATTCGGGCGAAACGCCGATCTTCGGGCCCGACTATCTGATCCCGTCGCCCTTCGACCAGCGGCTCATCCTGCGCATCGCGCCGGCTGTGGCCAAGGCCGCCGAGGAAACCGGCGTCGCCGCCCGGCCGATCCAGGATTACGAAGCCTATCTCGATCAGCTGAACCGCTTCGTGTTCCGCTCCGGTTTCGTCATGAAGCCGGTCTTCGCCGCCGCCAAGGCCGCGCCGCAGACGCGGGTGATCTTCGCCGAAGGCGAAGACGAGCGCGTGCTGCGCGCCGCCCAGGTGATGAAGGAAGAAAACATCGCCCGTTCGGTGCTGGTCGGCCGCCCGCAGGTCATCGAGACCCGCCTCAAGCGCTATGGCCTGCGCATCCAGCCGGGCGAAGACTTCGACATCGTCAATCCTGAAAACGATCCGCGCTTTCGCGACTATGCGGATCTCTATTTTTCGCTGGTCGGCCGCCAGGGCGTCAATCCGGAAGCCGCGCGCACCACGGTGCGCACCAACAATACGGTCATCGGCGCGCTCGCCGTCAAGCGCGGCGACGCCGACGCCCTGATCTGCGGTCTCGAAGGCCAGTTCGACCGGCATCTGCGCGATGTCGAGCAGATCATCGGCCGCAAGCAGGGCGCCTGCGCCTTTTCCGGCCTCAGCCTGCTGATCACCGCCCAGAGTGGCGCGCTGTTCTTCGCCGACACTTTCGTGACGCATAATCCGACGGCGGCGGAAGTCGCCGAGATGACGGTGCTGGCGGCCGAGGAGATGCGGCGCTTCAACATCGCGCCCAAGGCGGCGCTGCTCGCGCATTCCAATTTTGGCTCGCGCGATTCCGAAAGCGCCAGCAAGATGCGCGAGGCCCTGGCCCTTGTGCGCGAACGCGCCCCGATCTCGAAGTCGATGGTGAAATGCAGGGCGGCTCGGCGCTGAACGAAGCGCTGCGCAAACGCGCCATGCCCAATTCGACCCTGACGGGCGAAGCCAATCTGCTGGTCTTCCCCAATCTCGACGCGGCCAATATCTCGCTCGGCATCGTCCGGACCATGATGGACGCGCTGCATGTCGGCCCGATCCTGCTGGGCGCGGCGCTGCCCGCCCATATTCTCTCGACCTCGGTGACCTCGCGCGGCGTGGTCAACATGGCCGCGCTCGCGGTGGTCGAGGCGACGAACAAGGCTTGATCGATGAGGGGACGCCGCGCGAGCGGCGTCCCCTCATCTACAGATACTGATCACGTCAGCCGTCATCCCGTTATTCCACCAACTTCGCATTGACCCCCGCTCTCCCAGGCGCGACACTCTCCCGCAAAGCATGAGAGGAGGATGTCATGGAGGCACTTGATCGCTGGCGGCATATGCGGAGCGCGCCGAGGGATGGCAGCCGCATTCTGGTGACCATTCGCGCCACCGAGCAGGGGCCGGGCGCGGTCGATCTCGCCTATTGGTCGAAGGGTGATCAGTATGGGGGCGAAGCCTGGCGGTCTTCGGACTCCGCGCCTGGCCGGATCATCGAATATGCCGAACCGGAATTGAAATGCTGGATGCCGCTGCCATCGGCCGAACTCGGTAGCCTCGCTTTTCCCGCACCCTGGAAGGGCAAGGATGACGAGGAACTGGACGGGTCCGGCATCTGACCCGCGCGGCGTGACGATCGGAGCCGCAGTTGGCGGCTCCCGCGCAACCGAGGGTCACTCGCCCGTCTGCAGCTCGAACCCTTCGTCGATCCAGCCGGTTAGGCCGCCGGCCATGATCTTCACCGGCCTGCCCAGACGTGCGAGCCTGAGCGCGCCGCGAGCCGCGCCGTTGCAATGCGGGCCGGCGCAATAGGCGACGAAGATCGTTTCTTGCGGCCATTCCGCCATCCGGTTTTGCGTGATCTTGCCATGCGGCAGATTGATCGCGCCGGGCAAATGACTCCTGGCGAACAGCGCGGGAGAGCGGACATCGAGCAGCACGAAATCGGCTCCCCGCGCCAGCGAGTCATGCACGTCCCAGCAATCGGTCTCGAAGGTGAATTCTTCAGAAAAATGGGCGATCGCGGCTTCAGGCGAGGCGGGCGGGATCTCGGTCACGGCGGTGGTCATGGGCGGCTCCTTTGGTTGACCGGATCATGCCCGTTTCGCCGTCTCGCTTGCAATTGGCGTGATAGACAATATACGTAAAGATCATGCCAAACACCTCAGGTCCTCTCGTCGTCGCCCTCGTCTATGATGGGCTCTGCACCTTCGAATTCGGCATCGTCGCCGAGATTTTCGGACTGTCGCGGCCGGAGATGGGGAGGGCTGGTATCGCTACGCCAGTTGCGCCATCGAGCCGGGGCCGCTCCGCGCCCATGGCGGCTTTCTCATCCAGACTGAGGACAACAGCCATCTGATCGACGAGGCCGATCTCATCATCGCGCCCGGCTGGAAAGGGGCGGGGGTCCCGGTGCCGGATGATCTGATCGCGCGGTTGAGGGCGGCGCATGCGCGCGGCGCGCTACTCGCCTCGATCTGCTCGGGCGCCTTCGTGCTCGCCGCCACCGGGCTTCTCGACGGCGGCGTTGCGGCGACGCATTGGCGCTATGCCGAGGCGCTGGGCAAGGCCTATCCAGAGATCGAGGTCGACGCCGCCTCGCTCTATCGCGAACATGGCCGCCTGTTCACCTCGGCCGGCAGCGCCGCGGGCATCGATCTGATGATCGAGATCGTCCGGCGGGATTTCGGCCCGGATGCGGCTAATTCCGTGGCGCGGCGGCTTGTGATGCCGGCGCATCGCAGCGGCGGGCAGGCGCAGTTTCTCGAACGCCCGGTTCCGCGCCGCGAGGGCGTCGAGATCGCGCCGCTGCTCGACGCCATCCGAGCAGAACCGGCCTCCGCTTGGACGATTTCCCGCATGGCCGAATATTGCCGGATGAGCGAGCGGACCTTCGTCCGCCGGTTCCGCGACGCGACGGGCGTCTCTCCGGGCGACTGGATCGTCGCGGAGCGGGTGGAGCAGGCCAAGGAACGGTTGATCCGCGGTCGCGAAAGCGTCGACGAGATCGCCGTCCTGCTGGGCTTCGGCGGCGGACATGCGCTGCGCCATCATTTCCGTCGTCGGCTCGGCGTCAGTCCGGCGGACTATCGGGCGCGCTTTTCGGTCTCCGCATGATCGGGCGCGAAAAACACTTACCACCACCGGAATTGCCGAACCAAGCATCGTCGTGGCGCGTTATGAGGCGTCTCGCTGCGCATGCTTGATGCTGCGAGACGGCAATCCTATGTTCCTCCGGGACTTCCTCTCGCCCATGGGCCTGAATGTTAGACATCTTCAGAGATTACTGGCCGCATCTCCTGTTCGTCATCTCCATCGCCGCCGGCGCCGTTGCGGCGGCGCATGCGGCCATGACCAAGGAAGACGCCCGCGCCGCGATCGGCTGGGTCGGCGTCATCCTGCTGTCGCCGCTTCTCGGCGCCGGCCTCTATCTGGTGGCGGGGGTCAACCGCATTCGCCACAAGGCGCTGGCCAATCGCAAATCCGGCCATCGTCGCTTCGACAAGCAGATCCATGAACATGCGCTGTCGCCCAACCGCATCGTCGCCGAATTCGGGCAGCCCTATGGCGCGCTCAACCGGTTGGGCGACGCCATCACTCGCTTCTATATGACCTCGGGCAACACCATCGCCATGCTGGAAAACGGCGACCGCGCCTATCGCGAGATCATTGAGGCCATCGACGCCGCCCAGCATTCGGTTCTGCTCGAAAGCTATATTTTCGACAATGACGAGATCGGCCGTCGCGTCGCCGACAGACTTCTCGCCGCCAAGGCGCGCGGCGTGGAGGTGCGGGTGCTGATCGACGCGGTCGGCGCGCGTTATTCCTTCCCGAGCATCGTCAACTATCTCCGCCAGCGCGGCCTGTATGCGCGGAGCTTCAACGGCAATGTCATCATGGGGTTGAGAATGCCCTATGCCAATCTCCGCACCCACCGGAAGATCGTCGTCATCGACGACGACCTTGCTTTCACCGGCGGCATGAACATCCGCGAAGCGTTCACCACCGAGTTTGCCGGCGACGAGAGCGCGCATGACACGCATTTCCGGGTGACCGGACCGGTGGTGCGCGACCTCTTCGCGGTAGCGTCGGAAGATTGGCATTTCGCCACCGGCGAACGCCTGGCGCCGATCGCCCGCAACGGTCTGAAAGAGATCGAGCCGACCTATATGCGCGTCGTTTCATCCGGGCCGGATGGCTCGATCGAGACCAATCGCAACGTCATCATCGGCGCGCTGTCGGTGGCGCAAAAGCATGTGCGCGTCATGTCGCCCTATTTCCTTCCCGACCGGGAAATGGTCAGCGCTTTCGCCACCGCCGCCAGGCGGGGGTGCGCATCGACATTCTCGTGCCGCAGGAAAACAATCTCCGGCTCGTCGATCTCGCCATGATGGCGCAGTTCGATCAGGTGGTGAAACACGGCTGCCACGTCTGGCGCGTCGGCGGCATGTTCAATCATTCCAAGCTGATGACCATCGACGGCGTTTGGTCCTATGTCGGCACGTCCAATATGGACCCGCGCTCGATGCGGCTGAATTTCGAGGTCGATCTCGAAGTTCTCGACAGCCGGTTCGCCGCCGAGATCGAGAGCCGTGTCGACGCAGCCTTGGGGCAGGCGCACGAACTCAGGCTGACCGACATCCGCGATCGCCCGCTGGCCTATCGTCTGGCGGAAAAGGTGGTTTGGCTCGCGTCACCCTATCTTTAGAGAGGTCTGCGACACTGCAGCCGGAAACCGCAACGTCCCGGGCTGCGTTCTCTGATAATGACCATTTGGAATGACGACGCCATGATCCTCACCGCCTGGAAAAATCGCAAGAGCCGCCCCGTCATTGCGCCGGCGCTGCCGCGCGTCGGCGAGGAGCAGTTGATCGTAGCTTCCTACAACACCCATAAAGGGGTCGGGGAGACCGCAAGCGCGACCCCAACCGCATCGTCGACGTCATCGCCGAGATCGCGCCCGACATCATCGCGCTCCAGGAGGTCGACACCCGCTTCGGCGAGCGCAAGGGGCTTCTCAATCTCTCGCGGCTGGAGCAGGATTGCGGCCTGACCCCGGTGCCGCTCAGCCGCGCCACGGCGGCGCATGGCTGGCACGGCAATATCGTGCTGGTGAAGAAGAGAATGGTCAGCGCGGTGCATGAACTGCATCTGCCGGGGCTCGAACCGCGCGGCGCGCTGCTAGCCGACATCGATCTCGAAGGCGGGCGCAGCCTTCGCATCATCGCCGCCCATCTGGGGCTGTTGGGCCGCTCCCGGCTGATACAGGCGCGGCGGCTGATCGCCATCATGGCCGAACATGCGTCGAGGCCGACCGTGCTGATGGGCGACTTCAACGAATGGCGGCTGGGGTCGAAATCGGCGCTGAACGCCTTCCGCGACGCTTTCGGCCATCTGCCGCAGCCCGCGCCCAGTTTTCCGGCGCGGCTGCCATTCCTGGCGCTCGACCGGATCATCGCCGACCGTCCCGGGCTGGTGAGCGATGTGGTCGTGCATGACAGTCCGTTGGCGCGGGTTGCGTCGGATCATCTGCCGATCAAGGCGGCGCTGACGCTGCCGTCGCCAGTTTCTGTGTAGTCAACCTCAGGTTGCGGCGGGTTTGCGTCCCGCCAGCCAGACGCCGAACACCACGACCACGGTCCCGATGATCATGTAGGGACCGAGCGGTTCGCCGAGAAAGATGAAGCTCTCGACCGCCACCGCCGGCGGCATCAGATAGATCAGCGAGGCGGCGCGCGACACCTGGCCGCGCCGGATCATATAGAGCAGCAGGCCGACGCCGCCCATCGACAGCACGATCACCGACCAGGCGATGACCAGCCAGAGTTCCAGGCTGCCGTCGAAACGGGTTTCCTCGCCGAACAGCGCCAGGGGTCCGACGATCATCACGGCGCCGAGATATTGCCAGACCGCGGTGGTGCGCATGTCGCCGCCGGTCACGAAGCGTTTCTGATAGAGCGTGCCGAAGACGACGCCCAGCATCGCAGTGACGTTGATGGCGATCGGGACGATCCGCGCCGCGAGCATACCGGGCTCGACGTTTTCGAAACTCGGC
Source organism: Rhizobium sp. G21 (assembly GCF_014158035.1). Lineage (GTDB taxonomy): Bacteria > Pseudomonadota > Alphaproteobacteria > Rhizobiales > Rhizobiaceae > Rhizobium_E. The sequence goes on from NZ_JACFXW010000001.1 coordinate 3,581,082, forward strand.
ACGAGCGCAATCAGGATGCCGGCGAAGCCGAGAACCAGGCCGGCAAGCTGAATGGGGCTCAGCCGCTCCTTGACCAGCCAGGGCCCCAGCGCCGCCGTCATCAGCGGCTGCAGCGCGGCGATGACGCCGGACACCGAAGCCGGCACGCCATGAAAAATCGCCCACCACACGCCGCCGAGATAGCAGCCATGCATCAGCGCGCCGGAAACGAGCCCGTGCAGGATGGCGCGGGGGCTTTTCGGCCAGGCGGCGCCCATGGCGATGCTGAGTATGGCAAAGGCCAGCGCGGCCAGGCCGAAGCGCACGGTCAGAAACAGCTCCGCCGTCGAATGCCAACTGCCGTAGACCGGGGCGATCCAGCCCGAGGACCAGAGCAGGACAAACAATGCGGGCGCGATGCGCTCGAGGGGCACGGGCAAACTCCGGCGATGGGAACTCGCGGGTTCGGTTAAAGGAAGCCCTCAGGCGGCGCAAGCCGCGATGTCAGAATTTCGGGGTCAACATGTCGAAGCGGTCCCGGATCGTGGCGCAAGTGTCGCCGCCCAGCCGGGCGATCGCATCGACGCCCGCGGGATCGACATGGAGTTTGTCGTCGACCAGGCCATCCCGAAAATGCGCGTAGAGAATTTCTCCCAGAATGATCTGGCGGGATTTGCCGAGCTCCAGCGTCACATGCCGGCGACATTCGAAGGCGGCCGGCGCTTGCCTGATCCAGGGCGAGGCGACCTTGACGCCGGGCGCGGCGGTCAGGCCGGCAGCCTTCAGTTCATCCTCGCCGCGCGGATATTTAGCGCCGCAGACATGCATCGCCTCCGCCATCGCGAAGGACACGATGTTGACGGTGAAGACTTCCGTCATGCGAATATTCTGCGCGGTGTCCTTGAAGGACATATCGGGATTGTTCTCCACGCCGATCGCGAGAATCGGCGGATCTGCGGACAGGCAGTTGAAGAAGCTGAAGGGAGCCGCATTGTGTCGCCCCGTTTCATCGATCGTCGTCACCAGCGCGATCGGCCGCGGGATAATGGCGCCGATCATCAGCTTATAGCGCTCGCGCGCGGAAATCGTCGTAAAGTCGAATTGGGTGCGCGGCGCGTCATCCCCGATCGGATCGCGTGGCGACATGTGGCGTCCCTCCAGTCTCGAGCGTCAGGCGGCGCCATCCCGCCTTCGGATGCGTCGACGCCACATGTCTGCAAGCAAGAGACGGGCCAAAAAAAATCGGCCGCACGAGGCGGCCGGGGAGGAAGCGTGGTGGGAGAACAGGCTCAGATGCCGACGAAAGGTTGCATCACGCGGGCGATCCAGCCATGCGGGATCATCTGTCCCTCGATGGCGGCGAGACAGATGCATTCGCCATCCATCTCGACTCGCGGCTGGTGATCGCCGTCATCATCCTCTTCTTCCAGATCGCCGCGGCCGTAACGGCCGTTTTCATCGCTGAAGGCGCCTTTCAGGACAAGCGTCAGTTCAGTGCCGGTATGTCCATGCTTGGGCAACGCCTTGCCGGCGCCGATGCGCAGAAGAACGACGTTGTAGGTAGGATCCTCCGGAACCTCGACTTTCGCGAAGCGCATCCCGGGCGCGACCCATTTCCACTTGCCGATCTTTCGCTCGCTCAAGGGAGCCGGAATGTCGACGCCCATGTCGAGGCCGCGGTGATCGTAGCCAAGGGAAATCGGCTCGGCGGAGGAGGGGGCCGCGAGCTTGCCCAACATGCGCTCGAAGAGATCGGGCGACACATCCGTCATCGGTTGTTCGTCGAGAAGCGCGCCGCCGAGCCTTTCGAACTCGGCGAGCCGCTTGTTGCTGTCTCGCGACATCGCCAGGTGGCTCTGGAGCACCAGCGCAGGCGCAGGGCTGAGTTTGCCCGCGGCGAAGCTCAGCAGCAGATCATCACTGGCGTGATGCGTAATCGTCATTTTGCGTCTTCCATCATCATTTGGCGCAGGCGCTGCAAGGCAAGCCTCACCCGAGATTTCACCGTGCCCAGGGGAATGCCGAGGATCTGCGCGATTTCGGCCTGGGGATTCTCCGAATAAAACGACATGCGGATCACCGTCGCCTGCTCTTCCGGCAGTCGGGCGATCGCCGCGCGCACCGCCGTCTCGTCCTGCCAGCCGATCAGCCGCTCTTCGGCGGACGGGTCGGTGTCGGGCTCGTTGACATCGGGCTCTACAGGCGTCGAAACGAGCCGCGACGTGCGCCGCCGCCGGTCGATGCCGCAATTGCGGGCGATGGTGAAGATCCAGGTCGATACCCCCGCTTTGGACGGATCGAAACTTTCGGCTCGCCTCCAAAGGTTCAGCATGCTCTCCTGGATCAGGTCTTCGCTCTCCACATCCGTAAAGCCCTGCCGCATGAGAAAGGACTTCAGTCGCGGCGCGTAGAAGCGAAACAGCGCGGCAAAAGCCTGCATGTCCCTGTTCTCCGCAACCCGCCGCATCAACGCCGCGAGTTCCTCGGGCGGCGACATGGCGTCTCGATCCCCGGCCGCTACCATATAAGAGGCCTTGGATGCGCGTTGGTCGGGCCGCGTGGCCGGGATGGTTCTGATCTCATTCATGCCTCTCTTACGCCGGAGCCGGAAGCGCGGATCACGGGCTGTATATCAAGGTTAAGTAATTCATCTTCGGCGGGCTGGCAAACGGCTGCGAAGCCAAAGCCGCGACAAACCGGGGCGGATGTGGAATTTCCACACCGGACCGCTCCAGCGGCGCTGCCGCTGTTTTACGCATATGCCTAATTCTCGCTCCGGTTTCATGCCCTTCAATTGAGCAGCGCTGGAGCCGTGGCGATAAAGCACGCAAAAAATACGCAGACGGGACTGCGCATGCTTCTTGCATTGCTTCCGACATTGGTTTCAAATGCCTGAACAATAAACGGGGAATTGAGATTTGGCGTTCGACGAAATGATCGACGCGGAGGGCAATCCGCGAGAGCCTTACCGCAAATACTTTGATTGGTTCAACGAGCAGGACCCGGCCTATCTGGCGGCGAAGGCGAGGGATGCGGAGAACATTTTTCGACGCACAGGCATCACTTTCGCCGTTTACGGCCATGAAGACGCCACCGAAAAGCTGATCCCCTTCGACCTCATTCCGCGCATCATTTCCGGCAAGGAATGGCGCAAGCTGGCCCTGGGCATCGAACAGCGCGTGCTGGCGCTCAACGCCTTTCTCGAGGACATCTATCACAAGCAGGAGATCATCAAGGCGGGCCGAATCCCGCGCGACCTGATCGAAAAGAATTCGGCCTTTCTGCCGCAGATGATCGGCATGCGGCCGCCCGGCGGCGTCTATACCCACATCATCGGCACCGACATCGTCCGCACCGGCGAAGACCAGTTCTACGTGCTGGAAGACAATGCGCGGACGCCGTCCGGCGTGTCCTATATGCTGGAAGACCGGGAAACCATGATGCAGATGTTCCCGGATCTGTTCCACAAGGTCCGGGTGCGCCCGGTCGAGGACTATCCGACGCAGCTGCGCCAGAGCCTCGATGCGCTCGCGCCTCCGGGTTGCAAAGGCAAGCCGAGGGTGGTGGTGCTGACCCCGGCATCTTCAACTCCGCCTATTACGAACACGCCTTTCTCGCCGACCAGATGGGCGCCGAGCTCGTCGAGGGGTCCGACCTTCGCGTCATCGACGGCAAGGTGTGCATGCGCACCACGCAAGGCTATGAATCGGTCGACGTGATCTATCGGCGCGTCGATGACGACTTCCTCGATCCGCTGACCTTCCGGCCGGACTCCTGTCTGGGCGTCGCCGGCATCATGGACGTCTATCGCGCCGGCAACGTCACCATCGCCAATGCGCCGGGCACCGGCATTTCCGACGACAAGGCCATCTACTCCTATATGCCAGAAATCGTCGAATTCTATACCGGCCGCAAGGCGATCCTCGAAAACGTGCCGACCTGGCGCTGTTCGGAGGCCGACAGCTTCAAATATGTGATGGAGCATCTGCCCGAATTGGTGGTGAAGGAAGTGCATGGTTCGGGCGGCTACGGCATGCTGGTCGGGCCCACCGCGACCCGCAAGGAGATCGCGCTCTTCGCCGAAAAGCTGAAATCCAAGCCAGGCAACTACATCGCCCAGCCGACGCTGTCGCTGTCCACCGTTCCGATCATGGTCAAGAAGGGCATCGCGCCCCGGCATGTCGACCTCCGGCCTTACGTGCTGGTGTCGGACAAGGTGCATATCATCCCCGGCGGGTTGACCCGCGTCGCGCTCAAGAAAGGCTCGCTGGTGGTCAATTCCAGCCAGGGCGGCGGCACGAAAGACACCTGGGTGCTGGAGGACTGATCGATGATGCTCGGAAGAACCGCGAACGGCCTGTTCTGGATGTCCCGCTATCTGGAACGCGCCGAAAACACCGCCCGCCTCATCGACGCCGGTTTCCGCATGTCGCTGACGCGCTCCACCGAAAGCGAAGACGATTGGGACGGCGTGCTGCAGAGCGCCGGCGTCCGCGAACTCTACGCCGCCAAATATGAGAAACTGTCCGGCGCCGACGCGATGGATTTTCTCATGCGCGACAAGACCAATCCGTCTTCGGTGATCAACTGCCTGGAATTCGGCCGCAACAACGCCCGCATGGTGCGCACTGCGCTGACCCGCGAAGCCTGGGAAAGCATCAACGAGACCTGGCTCGAACTGAAGACCGTGCTGGCGAGAAAGGTGACGCACGCCACGCTGCCCGACGTCATCGACGCCATCAAGCGTCGGGTCGCGCATATGCGCGGCGCTTTTTCCGGCACGCAGTTGCGCGACGAACTCTACAATTTCGCCATGCTCGGCTCGTTCATCGAACGGGCAGACAACACCGCGCGCATTCTCGACGTCAAATATTACGTGTTGCTGCCGTCGCTCCTGCATGTCGGCGGCGCCATGGACAATTTTCACTGGCAGTCGATCCTGCGGTCGGTGTCGGCCTTCCGCTCCTATTCCTGGGTCTATGACGCGGAATACAAGCCGTCCAACATCGCCCATTTCCTGATCCTCAACCGGCGCATGCCGCGGTCGCTCGCCTTCTGCTACGAGCAGATCAATTCCAATCTCGCCCATCTCGCGCGGGATTACGGCAGCCAGGTCGCGGCGCATGATACGGCGGCGCGCACGCGCAACATGTTGCTGACCACCTCGATCGACGAGATCATGGACCAGGGACTGCACGAGTTCCTCGAAGACTTCATCCTGTCCAACGACACGCTGGCCAGCGAGATCAGCGACGGTTACCGGTTCTACAAGTGAGTTGAGACATGCGCCTGAAAATCAGCCACATGACGGAATACAACTATGATGAGCCGGTGGAGTTCGCGCTGCAACGACTCAGGCTGACGCCTCGGGACTGGCCGGGCCAGAGAGTGCTGGCCTGGCAGACGCTGGTCACGGGCGCCGGGCACCAGGCATTCTACGACGATCACTTCGGCAATCGCGTCGAACTGGTCAGCGTCATCGAAGGTCAGACATCCATCCGCATCATGGCGCAGGGCGAGGTGGAGACGGAGGAGTTGCACGGCGTCTTCGGGCCGCACAAGGGCCATGCGCCGCTCTGGCTGTTCCGGCGTGAAACGACGCTCGCCAAGCCCGGCAAACTGGTGCGCGATCTCGCCAAGGGCATTGAGGGCGACAGCGATCTCGCTCGCACGCATTCGCTGATGGCGGCTATCCATGACGCGGTGGCCTATAAGAAGGGCGTCACGACGTCCGAGACGACGGCCGAACAGGCTCTCGAACTCGGGGCGGGCGTCTGCCAGGATCACGCTCATGTCTTCATCGCGGCCGCGCGGCTGATCGGCCTGCCGGCCCGCTACGTCTCCGGTTACATGCTGGACGGTTCCGACATGGCCGCCGCCAGCCATGCATGGGCTGAAGCCCATGTCGACGGCCTCGGCTGGGTCGGCTTCGACGCCGCCAACAAGATCTGCCCCGACGAGCGCTATGTCCGCGTCGCCAGCGGTCTGGACTATACCGACACCGCGCCGGTGTCGGGCATGAGGCTCGGAACGTCGCCGGAGATGATCATCGTCAATGTGACGGTCGAGCAGTAATCCCTTCACACAGATTTTCAATGGTGTCGCCCGGCTCGCCGTCGGGCGATCTGTCTGCGGAGGCGCGGGTCGCGCAGCGGTCCGACACATTCTGACGACGCTCGCCGATCGCGCGGCGCGAAGAGGACCTTGCCCGTCAGAGAATGAAGTCGCCGCCGTTCATGCTGTTCACGTCCTTGAGTTCGATGGCCAGATCGGCCTTGCGGTCCCCATTGACGTCGCCGAACACGAAGCTGTCCTCGAAGCGCAGCTGACCGGCCGTCCCGGTGAAGTCTCCGCCGCCGATGAAGCGGAAAGACTGATTGCCGGATTGTCCGGTTTTGGCGTCGATCGCGGAAAGATCGACGTCGTCGTTCTGCCCGCGATTGAAGTCGCCGATGACGTCGTGATTGCCGTTGGCCCTGCTGTCGGAAGTCGCGACGAAGACGAAACGATCCGAGCCGCCGCCGCCGATCAACGCATCGGCATCGCCTCCGCCGATGAGGACGTCACGGCCGCCCAGGCCGTTCAGACCGTCTTCTCCGGCCAGGCCGACCAGCGTGTTGGCCGCGTTCGAACCGATCAGCGTGTCGCCTTTGATCGTGCCTTCGGCATTTTCTATGCCGACCAGCGTTTCCTGCCGGTTGGCGCCGGTCTGGGCTATGCCCTGTGCGAGGCTGAGAGCGATGCCTCCGAGGCGCGGATCGTCGGACCGCGGCTTGTAGCTGATCGTATCGACGCCCGCGCCGCCGTTGAAGACATTGGCCCAACCTTCGGAGAAGAACACATCGGCGCCGTCCTCGCCGAAATAGCGGCTCTTGAAGGTGGATACCGCGATCTGATCGCCGCCGCCGCCGGCGCGAACGACGTCGCCCGCTTCCGTCGCAAAGGAGGCGAAGCCGATACCGACATAGGTGTCTGCGCCGGCGCCGAGCCTTATGTCGTTGCCCGCCTCTTTGCGATTTCCGACCACATCGTTTCCACTCCCGGCGTCGACGAAATTGCCGCCGCCCAGATCATCGTCGCGATTGAGCACAATCACGTCGTCGCCGCCCTTGGCGAAGACCCGAATTTCGATGTTCGATCCCTGTTCGATGCGGTCGGCCTTGTTCGTGCCGTTGATCGTCTTGCCCATGCCGGTCGTCCCCTTCGCTTGATCTGTTGGCGTGTCCCGTCTTATCAGGTTCGCTCTGGCGACGAGTTTCCCGGGGAACACCGGCCCGGTCTAAAGACCGTCGAGGGGCTGGCCGGGCGCCGCCGCAGTCTGTTTTGTCCCGTCAGCGGCAAACGCCTGGAATGTCGAGCTGATAAGTCGTCTTGCCGGGACCTTCGGGCAGCACCGGGATCAGATACACTTTTAGATCGCAGTCCTGAACCCGCACGGTCCATTCCTTCGCGCCGTCTTTGCGTGTCCCGGTGTTGGAAATCGCCCCGATCGGTGCCTGATGGACGGCATTGGCGACTTCGCTGCTGCCGAGGATCGCGCCGACCTGTTCGACGCTGTCATAATAACCCGACACCGCCGCCTCGGCGGAGCCGAAACCCGAAACCATGGCGATTGCCGCCCAGACCAGCCGTCTCATCTCAATCCTCGCCCAAGAGGTCGCCCGGCGACCGTTGCGGACGAGGATTAACACGCCGGAGGCAGACCGCGCCATGGGCGTTTGCGCCGGTGGCGCCGCCTCAGGCGGCTTGGTCGCGTCTCGGCGCGCGCTCCGCGTGGTCCGGTTCGCGTATCGTCTTGCGGCGATTGAGCTTGAACTGGTTGACGAGGTCGCTGAGTTTCGTCGCGCCGGATGCGAGGTGCTCGCTGATCGATTTGCTTTGCTTGACCATCGTGGCGTTCTGTTGCGTCATCGCGTCGATCTGGGAGACGGCGCTGTTGATGTCGGAGAGGCTGGAAGCCTGCTCCGCCGCGCCGGCGGTCAGCGCCTGCATGTTGTCGTCGATCGCCCGGACGATGCCGGCGATGCGCTGCAGGCCGTCGCCTGTCGCGTCGACCAGCCGAACGCCGTCCTGCACCTCGCGACCCGAATTTTCGATCAGCGCCTTGATTTCCTTGGCGGCGTTGGCCGAGCGTTGCGCCAGTTCGCGCACTTCCTGCGCCACGACGGCGAAGCCCTTGCCGGCGTCGCCGGCGCGGGCCGCCTCGACGCCCGCATTGAGCGCCAGGAGGTTGGTCTGGAAGGCGATCTCGTCGATGACGCTGATGATCTTGCCGATCTCGGCGGACGCGGTCTCGATGCGCTCCATCGCGGCGGTGGTGTCCTGAAGCACCTGGGTGGAGGCGTTGACGGAATTCATCGCGTTGATCACCAGGTCGCGGGCGCCCTGCGTCGCGGTCATCGAGGAATTCACCCGTTCCGTCACCGCATCCAGGGAGCGTGTCGTCTGTCTCAGCGCGTCGGCCTGATCATGGGTGCGCAGCGACAGTTCGTCCGCGCCGCTGTTCATTCGCTGGCTGTTGTCCTTCAGCGTCTGCGTCTCGGCGAGCACGCTTTCCAGGGTTTTCTGAAAAGCGCCGAGCGAGGAATTGAAGTCGTGTCGCAGCGGTTCGAACTCCGCCGAGAACGGCATGTCGATGGTCTGGCGAATATTGCAGTCGGCGAGCCGCGCCAGTCCGGCGCCGAGTTCCTTCACGACCCGCACGCGCGCCGTCACGTCGGTGGCGAATTTGACGACCTTGAAGACGCGGCCACTGTCGTCGAAGACCGGATTGTACGATGCCTGGATGAAAACGGGGTTGCCGCTTTTGTCGAGGCGCATGAACTGGTCATGGGCATGCTCGCCGGAAGCCAGCTTATTCCAGAATTGCCGATAGGCGTCGGAGCGCGCATAGTCGGGCTCGCAGAAGATGGCGTGGCGTTTGCCGACGATCTCGTTCAATGAATAGCGCATCGTCGACAGAAAATTGTCGTTGGCGGTGAGGATCTCGCCGTCTGGCGTGAACTCGATGATCGCCTGGGTGCGCGACACCGCTTCCAGCTTGCCCCTGTCCTCCGCGGCCTTCTTGCGCGAGGCGGTGATGTCGGTGGCGAACTTCACCACTTTATAGGGCCTGCCGCCCCGCAGGATCGGGTTGTAGGACGCCTCGATCCAGACTTCCCGACCGCCCTTGGCCAGGCGTCGATATTGATTCTGCGCGAAAGAGCCGGAGTTCAGGTCGCTCCAGAATTTCTTATAGTCGGGCGAGGAAGCATAAGCGGGATCGACGAACAGCCGATGATGCTTGCCGACGATCTCCTCGGCGCCATAGCCCATGACCTTGAGGAAATTCTCGTTGGCTGACAGGATCTTGCCGTCCATCGAGAATTCGATCACCGCCAGAGATCGATTGAGGGCGTGGACGATGGCGGCATTGGACGTGAGATCAAATATCGAAAACATAGGACGGGTGAGCTCCCACTCAATTTGAGGAATGTTTGCGATAAATGAGTAAAATATTATTTAATTATGCAATAAAATCATACAATTGAAAAAATGTCGTCGCGCAAGAAATGCGAGTGTCGGGACAGCCTCGCGGGAGTTCTCCCGACAGAAGCCGGCAGCCGACCTGAGGTCCGCAGGCAATTCGGAGGATAGCCCGAGTTCACGCCGCATACGAAAACGGGGGCGTCGCCGCCCCCGTTCACAGTCCTCGTCATAAACTCGAATTCAACCGCGGGATTGGCCCTTGGCGCGGTTGGGGCGGCCGCCGTTCGGCCGGCCGTCGCGCTTTGCGCCTTCGGGGCGCGCGTCGCCATGGGGACGGCGGTCGCGCTGCTGCGGGCGCTCCTCAGTCAGCAGATTGGCGTCTTCGGCGTAGCCGGCGAAGCGAGCCGGGCTGTGGCGCGAGGCGCCCGGAGCAGGCTTGGCGTCGCGGCGCGGGCCGCGATTGTCGCCTTCGGGACGCGGACCGCGATTTTCCGGGCGGGGGCCGCGGCCTTCGGGACGACGCTCGCCGTTCTGGCCCTGGCGGGCAGGACGTCCCTCATGGTCGCGCTTGCCTTCCGGACGACGGTCGCCGCGGGCCGGGCGGTCGCCCGTGACTTCGCTGCGGTCGCGCACCGGGCGGAATTCGCCGCCGTTCAATTCCTCGACTTCCGAGAAGCTCGAACGCGGCTGGCGCTGCGGGCGGTCGCGACGCGGGCCACGCTCGTTGCGCTGTCCATCCTGGGCGCGCGGCTTGCGGGCGGGGCGTTCGCCGTCGTTCGGTTCGATTTCTGTCACCTCGGCGAAAGAGCCGCGGGCGATGGCCTGTTCACGGCGTTCGCTCGCCTGTTCACGGGCCTCGCGCGGCGCGCGGCTTTCGGGCCGGCGACCGCGATGGCTTTCGCCGCCGCCCTTCTTCTTGCCCTGCCACTCCGGACGTTCGCCCGAAGCGACCGGCACCGGCTGGCCCATCAGCTTTTCGATGTCGTAGAGCATCTTGAGTTCATCGGGCGCGCAGAAGGCGATGGCGATGCCTTCGCGACCGGCGCGAGCCGTGCGGCCGATGCGGTGGACATAGGTGTCGGCCACGGTCGGGAGATCGTAATTGTAGACATGGCTGACGCCGGGCACGTCGATGCCGCGGGCGGCGACGTCGGTGGCCACCAGCGTGCGGATGTCGCCGTCACGGAAGCCCTTGAGCGCGCGGTCGCGCTGACCCTGGCTCTTGTTGCCATGGATGGAGGCGACGGAGAAGCCGGTCTGGTCGAGATGCTTCATCAGCTTCTCGGCGCCGTGCTTGGTCTTGCAGAACACCAGGTTCAGGGCGTCCTTGCCGTTGGCGCGCAGCTCTTCCTTGAGAAGCGCGGTCTTGTGGTCGCGGCCGAGCACGAAATGCACCTTCTGGACCACCTTGTCGGCGGCCTTGCCGGGAGGCGTCACGGACACTTCTTCCGGATCATGCAGATAATCGCCGGCGAGTTCGGCGATGGCCTGCGGCATGGTGGCGGAGAACAGCATGGTCTGGCGACGCTTGGGCACCAGCTTCACGATCTTCTTAAGATCATGGACAAAGCCGAGGTCCATCATCTGGTCGGCTTCGTCGAGAACGAGATAGCGAACGGCAGAAAGGTTGAGCGCGCGGCGATTGCAGAGGTCGAGCAGACGGCCCGGCGTGGCGATCAGGATGTCGACGCCCTTTTCCAGGATCTTGGACTGGACGTTGATCGAGGCGCCGCCGACCACAGAGGTCTGCTTGAGCGGCGACTTGCGGGTGAAGACCTTGAGGCTCTCGCCGATCTGGTTGACGAGTTCGCGGGTGGGCGCGAGGATCAAAGCGCGGCAGGCCTTGGGCTCGGCCTTGACGCCTTCCTTGATGAGACGGGCGATGATGGGAAGGCCGAAGCCGAGAGTCTTGCCGGTGCCGGTCTGGGCGAGGCCGATGATGTCGCGGCCTTCGAGCGCCAGCGGAATGGCTTTGGCCTGGATCGGGGTCGGCGTGGTGAAGCCGGTTTCAGTCAGTGTGTTGAGAAGATATTGCGAGAGGCCGAGCGTTTCAAAGCTGGTCGTAGTGGTCACAGTCAGTCTACCTTTCGGGGGCCAAACGGCTCCGCCGGAAAGACATCATTGTCCATCCGGTGCGTCTGGCTCAAGAACCCCGCGTGACATGGGAACTTGTTGTTCGTTTATGAAATTCGCTTTCCGGCGCATCGAACGCATCGGGCGTTCGAGACCGCGCTTTGCCTTTATTGATCGACGCTCACCGGTTCCCCCATAACGAGGGCTTTCATCCGTGGTCGTGCGGGCAGCTCACGCGGCGCCCTTCAGGGGAAAGCTGGCCTGCATGTCGTGTATTTCACGATGAAAGTCAAGGACTGTTTCGCATTTGCGATATGCGCAGGGCGCAGATCGCGGCGCTGGTCGCCGCGATCGAGCTTCGGGGCCCGCCGATCAGAAGTCGGTCGGCACGCCGCCTTCCGCCTTGCGGCGGGCGACGAAAGCGTCGAGTTCTTCCTCGATGGCCGGATCGAGGGCCGGCTGCTCATAGGCGGCGAGCTTCTCCTTCCAGACGCGGTTGGCGTGCTGGAATGTCGTTGGGCTGCCGGCCTCGACCCAGGTCTCATTGTTGCGCCAGTCAGACAGGATCGGCGAGTAGAAGGCGGTCTCGTAGCGCGACAGCGTATGCGCCGTGCCGAAGTAATGGCCGCCGGGTCCGACATCGCGGATCGCGTCCAATCCGAGCGCATCGTCGGAGACGTCGAGCGGCTTCAGGAATTCCGCCACCATCTGCAAGAGATCGACGTCGAGGATGAATTTCTCGTAGGAGGCCGTCAGGCCGCCCTCGGTCCAGCCGGCCGAATGCATGATGAAATTGCCGCCGCCTTCGACGACGCCCCAGAGCGAAAACACCGATTCATAGGCGGCCTGGGCGTCGAGCGTGTTTGCGGCATTGGTGTTGGAGGTGCGGTAGGGGAAACCATAGCGACGGGCGAGCTGGCCGCCGGCGATGACCGCCTTCATATATTCGGGCGTGCCGAAAGCGGGGGCGCCGGTCTTCATGTCGACATTGGAGGTGAAGCCGCCATAGACGGCGGGGGCGCCGCGGCGAACCATCTGGGTAAACGCGATGCCGCACAGCGCTTCGGCGTTCTGCTGCACGACGGCGCCGGCGATCGTCACCGGAGCCATGGCGCCGGCCAGGGTGAAGGGAGTGAGGATGACCACCTGGTTGCGCGAGGACATTTCGATGATGCCCTGCAGCATCGGGCCGTCGAGACGCAGCGGCGACGACGAATTGATGATGGTGAAGAGCGAAGGCTCGCGCTCCATCTGCTCCCAGCTGATGCCGCGGCCGATGCGGGCGATCTCCAGCGCGTCCTCGTTGCGCTGCTTGCCGAGCGAATAGGCGTGGAAGGGCTTGTCGGTCAGCTTCACCATGTCGGACAGGCAGTCGAGATGGCGGACGGAGGCGTGGATATCCACCGGCTCCACCGGATAGCCGCCGGTGGTGTGGATGATGTCGTAGCACTGGGCGAGCTTGACGAGATTGCGATAGTCGGCCTGGTTTCCGGTGCGGCGGCCGCCATCCATGTCGGAGACGAAGGGCGCCGACGCGATCTGGGCGAAGACGAGATTGTTGCCGCCCATTTTCACATGCCGCTGCGGATTGCGGGCATGCAGCGTGAATTCCTTGGGCACGGTGGCGATCATGTCCATGATCAGGCCGCGATCGAAGCGAACGCGCTCGGAGCCTTCGGTCACCTGGGCGCCATGGGCTTTCATGATTTCGCGCGCCTCGGGCAGCATGATGTCCATGCCGATTTCTTCGAGCACCGTCAGCGAGGCGTTATGGATGGCTTCCAGCTGATCGGCGGACAGGAGTTCGGTGCGCGGCCGGTCGTTGACGAGATTGAGATAGGACGGGCCCGTGGAGCGACGCGAGCGGTCTCCGCCCCTGCCGCCGGCGCGACGGCGACGGCCTTCGCCGGATGCTTCCTCTTGCATGATGACTGCCTGTGTGCCTTCCGCGCTCATGTCGTTCTCGCTTTTTGTCATTGCCTCACCGGGCGCGAACGGCGCCGCTCCCGCCTGCGGGGACAGGGCCTCGCCGGCTCACGGCATCATGTCAAACGCGGCTTCCGGACCCGCTTGTAAAAGCGACAGAAAAACGGCGCGGCTTGCCGCGCAAAGACCAGCGCCTGTTCTGCTTGCGGCAGTTGCAGAAAACGGTGGTTGCGCGGCGAAAATCCGTCAACGGCACAAAAACCAATATGGTTCACCTCTTATTAAACGGCCTGCTGATAAAAAACGGCGATGATTTGCGCCGGCGCCGGAGAGATATGTGCGGCATTCTGAGGATCCATTGCTGAGGACGGTCTGCGATCGGGTTCTCGAACTCGACGCGCCCGCCTTCGTCAAGGACGGCGAACTCAGATATGTCGCGGTCAACGAGGCCTTTGCGCGCCTGTTCGACGTAAAGCCGGAAGAGCTCCTCGGGCGAACGGGCCGCGATGTCGGTCTCGACGCCGGTCTTGACCTGCATGACAAGGAACGGTCCTGCGTCGTGTTCGGCGACGAGCAGACCAGCCATTATCTCGATCCGGCGGGCAAGGGCTTCTTCCACATAGAGCTCGAGCGTTTCGAGCTGAATGACGGGCGGTTCTTCCTCTACTGTCGCTTCGCGCCAAAACCACTGTCGCCAGCGGCGGACGAACAAGTCGACGCCCAGAACCGCGCCAGATCTTGGGCGCCGGAAATCGACCTCGGCCAATTCGATTCGATCCTCGACATTCTCGATGTCGGCGTGGTGCTCTGGTCGCCGGACGGGTGTCTCGCTTACGCCAACGAGCGGCTCTGGGCTTTCTATTCCGGCATAGACGGGCTGAAGGTCGGCATCGGCTTTCGCGACTTCAGCAGCCGGATGTACGACTATTTCGCCCGTATCTGGCCCGACGCCTATCCGCCGAGCGAAGACGCCAAACAGGCCTGGATCGAGACGCGGGTCGAATGGCATTCGCGCGACGTCGCGGCCGATCAGGTTCTGCTGCCGAACGGTCGTCATATCCAGTTCATGAACCGCCGTCTTGCCGACGGCTCCGTGCTCGGCATGCGGATCGACGTCACGGACATGAAGCGGCGGGAAGATCTGCTCGACCAACACGTCCAGGAGATCTCGCTTTATCGGGAGCTCCTCGACTGCCTTCCTGTGGCGACGTTTGCGCGCGACGCGGAGCACAAGCTCGTCTACGCCAACAGACGGTTCAGCGAATTATGGGGCCTGGACCCTGACAAACTGATCGGCCTGACCGAACACGAGATGTTTCCCCTCGAACGGGCCGACTACCTCGCCGCATCCAACGCCATGACCCTGAGCGAAGGCGAGACCGTCCAGCATGAAATCGACATTCCGGTCCGCAACAGCATTCTCCGCGGCATGGCGCGAACGGATCTCATCCGCACCGAGCGCGGCTTGACATTTCTCGTCGGCGCCATCACCGACATAACGGGTTTGCGCCAGCGCGAGTTGATGCTGGAAGAGGCGTCGCGCAAGACGACGGATCTGCTGAAGGACATCGAAGACATCATCTCCAACATCGACGTCGGCATCCTCGTGCTGGATTCGTCGCTGAACATTCAGATGATGAACGAGGCCTATCACCGGCATCTCTGGAAGGACATGCCGCGCGACAGGCTCGACGGCCTGAAGGGACAGTCGTTCACCGTTCTCCTCGAAGAGAGTCATCGTCGTCTGGGCATCGAGACGCCGTGGGAGGATTATCGTCGACAGCGTCTGACTGAAATTCAGTCTTCGCCCATCGCGCCGCGCGAAATCGTGCTGCATGACGGCATGAGCTATCTCTATTCCAGCATCCATCTGTCGCGTGGCCGCATCATGCTTTGCTACTTCGATGTCACCGACCTGCGGCGGCGCGATCAGGAAGTGAGCGAAGCGCGCGCCGAGGTGGACAGCGCCTATCGACTGATCAAGAATGCGACCGAAACGATGCCGCAGGGCGTCTGCGTCATTGAGAACGACCAGATCGTCTTCGCCAACAACGCGCTGGCCCGCATCTTCGAGGTGCCCGTGGACGCAGTCGCCGTCGGCAACGACTGGCGCGTCGGCTTCGACGCGATTCCGCTCGGCGGCGACGACGAGGACCCCGTCATGCTGCGGCGGGAAGCCGAGCAGGCCATCGGCGGCCGCCGCGATTTCACGCGTCTCTACCAGTTGCAAAGCGGCCGCTGGTTCAAGGTCGAGCTGCGCTGGAGCGACGCTCAGGGCGTCATGCTGGTTTCCGACCAGACCCGCACCGTCGAGCGCGAGAGCGAACTGCAGCGGCTCGTGGCGAAAGCCGAGACCGCCGACAAGGTCAAATCCGAATTCCTCGCCAATATCGGCGTGGAATTCCGCACGCCGCTCAACGGCATTCTCGGCATGGCGGAATTGCTCGGCAAATCGCCGCTCGACACCCGCCAGCGCGCCTTCATCGAGATCATTCAGAAGTCCGGCAAGGCGTTGATGGCGATCATCAACGACATCATCGAATTCTCAAAGCTGGATTCCGGCCATATCCAGCTGAAATACGCGGCCTTCAATCCGGCTGAAGCCCTGGACGATGTCGCAACCCTGTTCGCGAGCCGCGCCGGCGAGAAGGATCTCGAGTTGATCGTCGAGCGCAAGGGCGAGTTGCCGGCCAAGGTGATGGGCGACGCCGGGCGCTTTCGCCAGGTGCTCACCAATCTCATCTCCAACGCCATTCAGTTCACCGACCGCGGCTATGTGCTCGCCTCGGTGCAGACGACGCCGGACAGCGCCGGCAATGTCATCCTGCAGGTCCGCGTCGAGGACACCGGCGTCGGCATTCCCGCCGAGAAACTCGATACGATCTTCGACAAGTTCTCGCAGATCGACCTGTCCATCTCCCGCACGGCCGGGTCCGGCCTCGGCCTGGCCATCGCCCAGCGCCTGGCGCAGATTCAGGGCGGGGTGATCACCGTCCACAGCGTCGAGGGCGTCGGCACCGAATTTTCCTTCGCCTTGCCGGCGCAGGTGGCGGCGGAGAGCCGCCGACAGGAGCCGCTGCCCGCCGATCTCGCCGGCGCGCGCATCGTTGTCATCGACGATCACGAACAGACCCGCACCATACTCTGCGACAACATCGCCGGCTGGGGCTTCGATTGCGTCGGCGCGGCTGATGCGCTGACCGGCTATTCGATCATCCGCACGGCTTTCGAAAGCGGCCTGCCAGTCGATGCGATCGTGGTCGACGAAACCATGCCCGGCGAAAGCGGCTGCGATCTCGTCGAGAAGCTCCGCACCGAAGCCGATTACGCCGGTCTGCCGGTGATCATGCTCGCGTCGGGCGAGCTCGCAAGCGGCGCTCCCGCCGCCTCGATCCCGGTCGACGCCTATCTTCCCAAGCCGGTGCGCATGCCGGTTCTCCGCGCCACGGTGATCGACGTCATCCGGGCGCGGCGGTCGACCCACGGCGTGACCCCGTTGCGATCGAGGCGGACGAGGCCCCCGCGACGCCGAATGCGGACCCGACGTGCTGGTGATAGAGGACAACGACATTAACCGGATCTTCTTCGAACAGATACTCTCCGAAGCCGGCCTGACGCGCCGCATCGTCGCCGACGCCGCATCGGCCGAGACCGCCTGGCGCGAGAAACGTCCAGCTCTGACGTTGATGGATCTGACGCTGCCCGACGCGACGGGCCAGGCGCTGTTGTCGCGTCTGCGCGATCTCGATGCGGCGATCTATGGCGATGCGCCGCCGCCGATCATCGGCGTGGCGAGCCGTGGCGACGACGCCTGCCTGCAGGCCTGCCTGGCGGACGGCATGATCGACAGCATCGCAAAGCCGATGACGCCGGACAGGGTGATCGAGAAAATCCGCCAGCATGCGCCGGCACTGCTGGCGTTCTCGGAACGGGACGCGGCCTCCGGCTGACGACGCGACATTTTCGGCTTTTGCCCCCGGCCCGAAAAATCATCTAGGACTCGCGCGAACGCCGCCGATGGCGGCCTGTCGCTGGGGAATGATCATGCTTGTTTTTCTGCTTGGACTCGTATCGTTTGTCGGACTGCATCTCATGCAAGCCGTCGCGCCTGGCGTGCGAGAGACGGCGGTGGCGGCGTTGGGACGACCCGTCTATCGCATCGCGCATTCGGTTCTGTCGATCGCCACGCTCTGTCTGCTGATCTACGGTTTCGGACAGGCGCGCCAGGAGACGGGCGTGCTCTATTATCCGCCGGTCTTCTTCAGCCATATCACGCTGACCCTGATGCTGATTGCGGTGATCGTGCTCGTCTCGGCTTTCCTGCCCGCCGGCTATATCGCGGCGAAAACCAAGCATCCGATGGTGACGGCGGTGAAGATCTGGGCCTTCGCCCATCTTCTGGCCAATGGCGAGACGGTGCAGGTGATCCTGTTCGCCGCCTTCCTCGCCTGGGCGGTCGTCGTCCGGATTTCCTACAAGAAGCGCATGGCGCGCGGTGAAGCGCTGCCGCGTCCTTATAAATCCTGGAAATACGATATCGCCGCCGTGGTCATCGGCGTCCTCGTCTATGGCGCCATCGTCATGAAGCTCCACACTTTGTTGATCGGCGTTCCTGTGATGGCGATGGGGTAACCCCGAGAATCTCGGCGTCGCCCCCTTACATTGCCGCCGAAATAGGATAGAAGCGGCCTTTGATGCGAAACCCGCGCCAAGACGGATGTCCACGATGACCATGATGAACGACAATGAGAGTTTCATTCGCGAAGTGAACGAGGAGCTGCGCTCGGAACAGATGCGCAGCGTCTGGAAGCGTTTTGCGCCTCTCATCATCGGCGGCGCGGCTCTGATCGTCGTCGGCGTGGCCGGAACCACGGCTTGGCAATGGTGGGAAGGCAAACAGTCGTCCGCCTCGGGTGATCGCTTCCTGACGGCGCTCAAGGACGCCGGCGACAACCGTACGGCGGAAGCCGAAAAGGAACTCGCCGCTCTGTCGAAGGACGGCTTCGGCGCCTATCCGGTGCTGGCGCGGATGCGTCTCGCCACGCTGAAGGCGGAAAAGGGCGATGTGCCGGGCGCGGTCGCCGACTTCTCGTCCATCGGCAAGGATAGCGCCATTCCCGAGTCGATGCGGCATGTGGCCCGCCTGCGCGCCGCATGGCTGTTGATCGACAGCGGCGATTACGCCAAGGTGGCGGCGGAAGTGGAAGAGCTCGCGACCCCGGCTTCCGCGATGCGCCACGGCGCGCGCGAGGCGCTGGGCCTGACCGCCTTTAAATCGGGCGATTACGCCAAGGCGCGCGATTGGCTGCAACTGATCGTCGACGACGCGAATGCGCCAGCCGGCGCGGCGAGCCGCGCGCGCACGCTACTCGCCTTGATCACGGCCAGCGGCAAGCTGTCCTGATCCCAACTATATTACTTGTCCGGAGCGGTTCATGAGTTTCACAGTGGCTATCGTCGGGCGTCCGAATGTCGGCAAATCCACGCTGTTCAACCGGCTGGTGGGCAAGAAGCTGGCGTTGGTCGACGACACGCCGGGCGTGACCCGCGACCGCAGGCCGGGCGACGCCAAGTTGATGGATCTGCGCTTCAGGATTATCGACACCGCCGGTCTCGAAGAAGCCGACGAAGAGTCGCTGGAAGGCCGCATGCGCCAGCAGACCGAACTCGCCATCGACGAGGCCGATATCACGCTGTTCGTGGTCGACGCCAAGATGGGCCTGACGCCCGTCGACAGCACGCTGGCCGAAATGCTGCGCCGTCGCGGCAAGCCCGTTGTGCTGGTCGCCAACAAGTCGGAAGCGCGCGGTTCCGACGCAGGCTTCTATGACGCCTATGGCCTGGGCTTGGGCGAACCCTGCCCGATCTCCGCCGAACACGGCGAGGGCATGATCGACCTGCGCGACGCGATCGTTGCGGCGATCGGCGAGGAGCGGGCGTTCGAAGAAGAAGACGTCGCCGAGACCGATGTCGCCGTGCCGAGGGACGATGTCGACGACATCGAGGACGAGGATTACGAGCCGGAATATGACGACACCAAGCCGCTGCGCATCGCGGTCGTCGGTCGTCCGAACGCCGGCAAGTCGACGCTGATCAATCGTTTCCTCGGCGAAGACCGACTGCTGACCGGTCCGGAAGCCGGCATCACCCGCGACTCCATTTCGGTGGAATGGGACTGGCGCGGTCGCAAGATCAAGATGTTCGACACCGCCGGCATGCGCCGCCGCTCGCGCATCACCGAAAAGCTGGAAAAGCTGTCGGTCGCCGACACGCTGCGCGCCGTGCGCTTCGCCGAAACCGTGGTCATCGTCTTCGACGCCACGATCCCGTTCGAAAAGCAGGATCTGCACATCGTCGACTTCGTCATCAAGGAAGGCCGCGCCGCCGTGCTCGCCTTCAACAAATGGGATCTGATAGAAGATCGCCAGGCGGTGCTCGCCGATCTCCGCGAAAAGACCGAGCGTCTCCTGCCGCAGGCGCGCGGCATCCGCGCCATCACCGTCTCGGGTCAGACGGGTGACGGGCTCGACCGGTTGATGCAGGCGATCGTCGACACCGACAAGATCTGGAACAAGCGCATCTCGACCGCCAAGCTCAATCGCTGGCTCGATTACCAGACCCAGGGTCATCCGCCGCCAGCAGTGTCCGGCCGCCGCATTCGCCTCAAATATATGACGCAGGTGAAATCGCGTCCGCCGGGCTTCATGATCTCCTGCTCGCGCCCGGAAGCGCTGCCGGAAAGCTATACGCGTTATCTGATCAACGGCTTGCGCCAGGATTTCGGCCTCGCCGGCGTGCCGATCCGGATCTTCTACCGGAGTTCGGTGAACCCGTTCGAGGGCAAGAAGAACAAGAGGGACTAGAGACGTCGACCCGACGTCTTCGGCGCAAGGCATGGGAGGCTCTGGCGTGACCGAAACCGGCAAATTCACCACGCCGTCCCCCGAGGACATCCGCAACTGGCGGCCCGAAACGCGCGCCGTCGACGCGGGGCTTGCCATAGACCCCTCGACGGGCGCCATCGCGCCCAATCTCTCCGCATCGGTCAACAACGCGCTTCTGCCGGGCGAGGGCGCGTTTTCGGCCGATGGCGTCGAGGATCTCGCCGATCTGCCCTATCTCTACGCCCGTTGGACCAATCCGACCGTGCGTCAATTGGAAATGCGGGTGGCGGCGCTGGAAGACGCCGAGGCTGCGCTGTGCTCGGCCACCGGCATGGCGGCGATCGCCGGCGTGTTCTTCACCTTCCTGAAAGCGGGCGACCATCTGGTGGTGTCCGATGTCTGCTATGCCGGCGCCACCGAACTCGCCCAGCGCATCCTGCCGGATTATGGCATCGAGGTGACGCCGGTGAACATGTCGCGGCTGGACGAGGTCGAGGCGGCGATCCGTCCCAACACCCGCCTCGTCCATTGCGAAAGCCCCTGCAATCCCATCCTCAGGCTCACGGATCTCAAGGCGGTCGCCGACCTCGCCAAGTCGCGGGGAATCAAGGTGTCGGTCGATTCCACCTTCGCCACGCCCGTCGCCACCCGCCCGTTCGATCTCGGCGTGGATCTGGTGATTCATTCGCTGACCAAATTCATGAACGGTCATGGCGATGCGCTGGGCGGCGCGGTCGCCGGCTCCAAGGCGGATATCGCCCGCATCCGGGCCCGCGCCGGCGTCTATTTGGGCGCGACGCTCTCGGCGCAAAACGCCTGGCTGATCCTGCGCGGCGTCGACACGCTCTATGCCCGCATGCGGATGATCTCGGAAACATCAGCGAAAGTCGCGGCCTTCCTTGAAACTCATCCCGCCATCGAGCGGGTGATCTATCCCGGCCTCGACAGCCATCCGCAAAAGGTGCTGGCTGACAGCCAGATGGATATACCCGGCGGCATGATCGCCTTTCGCGTCAAAGGCGACCGGCAGGCGCACGCCGTGGCGCTCGCCAAGCGGCTGAAGGTGGCGCATTACGCCTTTTCCCTGGGGCACCAACGCTCGATCGTGGTGCTGCTCGACACCAAGGAGATGATGGCCTCGACCTTCCGTCTCAAGGGCGCTGCCCTGGAAGACTATAGACGCTTCGCCGGCGATGGGATTTTCCGCCTGTCGATCGGGCTCGAGGCGGCGGAGGACCTGATTGCTGATTTCGATCAGGCGCTGCGCATCTCCAATCCCGGCGCGTAGGCCTTTTCAATTTCATCTGGCGACACGCCATTGGCGCGCATGACATTCTCCAGGAATTGCCGTGTGGCCGCCTCCCAGGTGTAGGTTTCGGCCAGCGCGCGGGCCGCCTCGCGTGAGCAGTCGAGCGCCTTGAGGCAGGCTTCGCGAAGATCGGAATCGAGCGCGCCAGCTTTCGGATGCCCGCCGAGAATGTCGGCTGGACCGGTCACCGGATAGGCGGCCACCGGCGCGCCGGCGGCCAGCGCCTCCAGGATGACATTGCCGAATGTGTCTGTCTTCGACGGGAAGACGAAAACATCGGCCTGGGCATAATGCTCGGCGAGCTCCTGGCCGAACTTGGCGCCGGTGAACAGCGTATCCGAATAGGCCTTCTGCAGCTTTTCGCGCGCCGGGCCGTCGCCGACCACGACTTTCGAGCCCGGCAGGTCGAGTTCGAGGAAGGCCTCGATATTTTTCTCCACCGCAATGCGGCCCACCTGCATGAAGATCGGCCGGGGCAGGCCGAAGGGCCGGTCGACGAGCGGCTGCGGCTTGTAAAGATTGTGGTCGATGCCGCGCGACCAGCGCTTGAGGTTCTTGAAGCCGCGCGCCGTCAGTTCCGCTTCGAGACTGGCCGTCGCCACCATGCAGACATTGCCGGCATTGTGGAAATTGCGCACCATGCCGTAGAGAATGCTCGCCGGGATGGGGATGCGCGCCGTGACATATTCGGGAAAGCGGGTGTGATAGCTGGTGGAGAAGGGCATCTTGTTCTTCAGGCACCATTTACGGGCGTAGTAGCCGAGCGGCCCTTCTGTGGCGATATGCACATAAGAGGGCTGGAACTTGTCGATTTCCTTCTCGACCGTCCGGTAACGCGTCAGCGCGATGCGGATTTCGGGATAAGAGGGCAGGGGAATGTTGCGGAAGCGGTCGGGCGTGACCAGCATGATCTCATGACCCAGTCGCCGCATTTCGTCGATCGTATTGTCCAGCGAGCGGACAACCCCATTCACCTGCGGATGCCAGGCATCCGTGACAATCGTAATCTTGGCCATATCGCCTCACAGGCCGGAGAATCCGGCGTCGCCCAGGTTCTCCGGGCCTTGTGCGACCGGCGTGTTACAGGCGTGTGACGGGCGCGTCAGAGACCCAGAGTCTGCCTCGGGATCAGCGCGCCGCGATGGCGGATGACTTCGGCCGCGAGACGCGCGGCGAAGCGCGCGGCCTCTTCCGGGATGTCGCCGGCGGCCAGACGGGCGAGATAGCCGCCATCGAAACTATCGCCGGCCGAGGTCGTGTCGACGATGGCCTCGACGGATGCGGCGGGCACATGGATCTGCCGATCCGCCGTGGCGATGGTCGCGCCTTTCGCGCCGTCCTTGACCAGCACCGTGTCCACGCCCAGGGTCCTGTAGCGGGCGACGGTCGCCGCGACGTCCGCGTCGCCGAAATAAGTCGCTTCGTCATCGAAGCCCGGCAGAACCAGCGAGGCTGCGCGGGCGCCGTCGGTAATGCTCTCGCGCATCTCGTCGAGCGAGTCCCAGAGGCGCGGGCGAAGATTGGGGTCGAAGGCCACCAGCTTGCCGGCGGCGCGGGCCTTCGCCATGCGCTCGATCAACCGCGCGCGGGCGTCGGGCGAGAGGATCGCCAGCGTGATGCCGGAGAAATAGACGATGTCGGAGGCGGCGATGGCCGCGTCGAGCGCGGCGGCGTCATCGGCCAGCCGTCTGGCGGCGGAGTTTGAGCGCCAATAGGAGAAGGATCGTTCGCCATCCTTCAGATGGATCATGTAGAGGCCGGGGCTGAGGCCCTGCAAACGCTGGATGAAACCGGTCTCGACGCCCGCATCGGCCATGAACCCCGCCATGTCGTTGGAGGCTTCATCGTCCCCGAGCGCGGTAAAATAGGCGACCGACCAGTCCTCGGGCATGAAGGCCCGGGCGTACCAGGCGGTGTTGAACGTATCGCCGGCAAAGCCCTTGCGGAACGTGTCGCCGCCGAGGCTCGCAAGTTCGATCATGCATTCGCCGATACACAGCAGTCGCGCCATTTTGACAAAATCCTCCTCTAGTCCCGATCGCGGTTTACGGAAGCGGCGGCAGCCGGTAAAGCGTAAAGACGTGTCAAATCTGGATTTACAGACGGAGACTTTGCATGGCGACTTCGGGTCCAATCAAAAAGAGCGGCGCAGACTGGTGGCGCGGGGCGGTGATCTATCAGATCTATCCGCGCTCCTACCAGGCGCCGGACGGATCCGGCAGCGGCACGATCAAGGGCATCACGCGGCGGCTGCCGCATGTCGCCTCGCTCGGCGTCGACGCCATCTGGCTGTCGCCCTTCTTCAAGTCGCCGATGGCCGATATGGGCTATGACGTCTCCGATTACTGCGACGTCGACCCGCTGTTCGGCACGCTGTCCGATTTCGACGAGATGGTCGCGGAAGCTCATCGGCTCGGTCTCAAGGTGATGATCGACCAGGTGATTTCGCATTCGTCCGACCAGCATCCCTGGTTCAAGGAAAGCCGGGCGAGCCGCGACAATCCCAAGGCCGACTGGTATATCTGGGCCGATCCCAAGCCCGACGGCACCGCGCCCAACAACTGGTTGTCGATCTTCGGCGGCCCGGCCTGGGAATGGGACGGCGTTCGCCGGCAATATTACATGCACAATTTCCTTAACTCGCAGCCCGACCTCAACTTCCACAATCCGGACGTCCAGGACGCGCTGCTCGACACGGTGAAATTCTGGCTGGAGCGCGGCGTCGACGGCTTCCGTCTCGACACGGTCAATTACTATTTTCACGACAAGACGCTGCGCGACAATCCGCCGATGCAGATCCAGGTGGAAGGGGCGGCGCAGGATGCGCCCGACACCAACCCCTACACCTATCAGAACCATCTCTACGACAAGACCCAGCCGGAGAATATCGAGTTTCTCAAGCGCCTGCGGGCGCTGCTCGACCAGTATGACGATCGCGCCACGGTGGGCGAAGTCGGCGACGGCTATCGCTCGCTGGAGACGGTGGCCGCCTATACCGCCGGCGACGACAAGCTGCATATGTGCTACACGTTCGACCTCCTGTCGCCCGACTTTTCCGCCGCCCATATCCGCAAATGCGTGACGGCGGTGGAAACGCAGGCCGCCAATGGCTGGATCTGCTGGGCCTTTTCGAACCACGACGTGCCGCGCCATGTCAGCCGCTTCATGGCGGCCGGCGACAGTCAGGACCGCGTCGCCAAGATCGCGCTCACCACGCTTTTGTCGTTGCGCGGCTCGGTCTGCCTCTATCAGGGCGAGGAGCTCGGCCTGACCGAAGCCGATATCGCTTACGAGGATCTGCAGGACCCCTATGGCATGCGCTTCTGGCCGGCCTTCAAGGGTCGCGACGGATGCCGCACGCCGATGGTGTGGGATGCGGGCCAGCCCTATGGCGGTTTCTCGACCGTGAAACCCTGGCTGCCGGTGCCGGAGGAACACCGCATCCGCGCCGTCGACGCCCAGCAGGGCATGACGGGTTCGGTGCTGAGCCACTACCGCGACACGCTGGCCTTCCGCGCCGGCCATCCGGCCATGACCGAGGGCGATTTTCATTTCCTGCAGGTCAATCAGGATCTGCTCGCCTTCACCCGCCGCCAAGGCGATCAGGCGCTGCTGTTCGTCTTCAACCTGACGCGCGAGGCCCAGAGCTTCATCGTGCCCGACACCGTGTCGGTAAAGGAGCAGCTGGCGCTGCCCGGCTTCAAGCCCGGCTTCGACGGCGCCGTGGTCAAGCTCGACGGGTTCGACGCGTTCTGCGCGACGATCGGATGAGGTGGGCGCCGAGGGTGGGGGCACCCCCTCTGGCCTGCCGGCCATCTCCCCTCAAGGGGGGAGATCGGCTGGGCGGATCGTCTTCCGCCACATCAACCGACGTGTTTGCCGCATAGTCCGAGGTTAGTAGAGGGCGAGGCATCGCCGCGCATCAATCTCCCCCTTGAGGGGAGATGCCCGGCAGGGCAGAGGGGGTAACCCCGGGCATCAACCTCTCCTATCATCAAATCACCCCATTTCCGGCGCAATCGGCATTCCCCTGAACTGCCCGGAATTGTCATGCGACTGAACTCCTGCCTCGCTCTCGCCGTTGCTCTCACCGCCGCCCCAGCGCTCGCCGATCCGCCGCATCGGCCCAAGCAACTGGTGCTGATTTCCTTCGATGGCGCGCATGACAACAGCCTGTGGGAACGGTCGTTGGCCCTGTCGAAGCGGACCGGGGCGACGTTCACCTATTTCCTGTCCTGCACCTATCTCATCAATCCGGCCGACCGGAAAACCTATCGCGCGCCGCATCACGCGGCGGGGAAATCGGCGACCGGTTGGGCGCTGACCGTGCCGGAGATCCAGGCGCGGCTCGGACATATCTGGCAGGCGCATCTCAATGGCCATGACATCGGCTCGCATGCCTGCGGTCATTTCGACGGCAAGGATTGGACGCGGGCCGACTGGTCGGCGGAGTTCGACGCCTTCGACGATGCGCTTCTCAACGCCTGGGCCCGCAATGGCGTCGAGGATAAGGAGCCGGACGGCTGGGCCGACTTCGTGCGCAAGGACATCACCGGCTTTCGCGCGCCCTATCTGTCGACCAGCCCGGGTCTCGCGCCCGCGCTCTCCGATCACGGCTTCCGCTTCGACGCCAGCCTCGTCTCAAGGGGCCGGCGGAGCCTGAGCGCGATGGTGGCCTGATGCGCTTCGCTCTGCCGCGCATTCCTGAGGGGCCGGAGGGACGGCCGGTCATCGGCATGGACTACAATCTCTATGTCCGCCATTCCGGCGGACTGAATTCGCCCAGCCGCGCGCGGCAATTCGAGGCGCGGACGCTTGCCGCCTTCCGCAACGCCTTCGAGACGCAATATCAGGGCAAGCGCATTCCGCTGCAGCTCGGCTTCCATTTCGTCGAGATGAACGGCGGCGCCTATTGGGATGCGCTGGAGACGTTTCTCGGCGAGACCTGCTCCAAAAATGACGTCGCCTGCGTGAGCTACACGCAGGCGATGGAGATGCGGGGGATGGCCGGCGCGAGCGGGCTTTAGACCTTCTCCTCTCCTCCGGATTCGATGAATTTCTGATCGAGCGAGGGCAGAGGCTCGTCGTTCATGGCGGCTTCGAAGGCCTGGAGACGCTTGTAGATCGAGATCAGCTCGATCATCGTCGGCCAGCTGTTGACCAGATACTGGAAGGAACTGGTGACGTTGCCGAAAGCGTCGCGGATCTGCTGGAAAGCGCCGAAGGTGATGACGCCGGCCGCGAACGACGGCACGAGGATCAGGATCGGGAAGATGTTGTCCGTCTGAAGGTAGAGATATCGGAAGAAATTGAAGTAGCTGTAATGCCAGAACATTCGGAAGTTGTTCTTCCGGATATTCGAGAACAGCTCACGCACGGTCACGGGTTCCGCCCTCTCGGGCGAGTCTTCTCCGTAGACGAGTTCCTTACGATAGGCCGCTTCGACGCGCTGATTTTGAAACTCGAGGCCTGGCAGCTTGATACCGGCGACGATCATCAGCAGCGTGCCGAAAATCGACCAGAAGATCGCCGCGAACATGAGCGGATGCGGGATCTCGCCAATGATCGGCAATTCCTTGACATTTTCCGAAAGCGTCGCCAGGAGCGGCAGGTAGACGATCAACGTCATAAACGAACCGATGAGGCTGGTGCCCAAGCCTTCAACGGTGCGCGAGAAGCGCATCGTGTCTTCCTGAATACGCTGTGACGCGCCTTCGAGATGGCGCACCTTGGTCCAGCGGTCATAGTAATAGTCGGTCATGGCATTGCGCCAGCGAAACAGATAATGGCTGGTGAAGAACAGCGTGAAGACCGCTGCCGTAATGCTGACGCTGGCGATCTGGAAAAACTTGAAGGCGCCGTAGTAGATTTCGGCCTGGCTGACCGTCCCCGGCTTGTTCAACGCTTCCACGATCATGTTGTAGAACGGGCCGCGCCAATAGGTGATGGCGACGCTCGTATCCACCGAGAAATAGGTGAAAAACGTGATATAGATGCTGCCCCAGATCGACCATCTTTTCCACGGGTGATCGCCGCCGATGATGGTCCAGAAGACGCCGAAGCTGATCAGGAATGTCAGGAAATAGGCGTAGAAGAAGATGTTGTCGGGGGTGATGAAGTAGCTGAGATCATCCGGAGGCGTCCCCGGTCGGGCCTGCATGCCCAACCATGCCTGGAGATCCGGAGCGATTGTGAACCAAACTGCGAGGCCGACCGCGAACCAGACGAAGGCAGCGATCAAAGCCAGCTTCGGTTTCGGGAAAAAGGATTCAAACAAGGCTGGGATCTCCGCTTGCCGGCTTTGCCGGACGTCATTTTCGCGCGACCCTAATAGAGTTCGATTCCGCCCGCAATGGCGGGCGAGCCGCCTAACGAGAATGTAATTTCCCGGTCAGGCTACGGTCATTTTTCGCTCAGTCGCAGCGGCAGCGCGATCAGCGCCGAGAGCGCCAGAGCGCCCGCCGCCAAGAGGCTCGGCAGCGTAAAGCCGCCGCTCCATTCGGCGACGCTGCCCGCCACCAGCGGTCCGGCGATCTGACCGAGGCCGAAAGCGGCGGTCATCAGGGCGAAGGCGCGGCGAGGACTTTCGGGGGCGAGATCGCGGGTGAGCCGCAGGCCGTAGGCGGTGATGACCATGAAGGTCGCCCCGAGCGCGACGCCGCCCAGCAACGGCGCGACCGGTCCGTGCACCAGCACCGAGGCTGCGACGCCCACGGCTTCCAGCGCGAGCGCGGCGAGATAGGCGCCGCCGAGACCCAGCCGCTGCATCAGCGGTCGCCAGGCGATCAGCGACAGCGTCGCGGCGCAGCCGGTGAGGAACCAGCTCAGGAATTCGACGCTTGCGCCGAGATGCGCGAGCCGGATCATCGCGACGATGAATGTGGCGGTGACGACATAGCCGAAGCCGAACAGGCCATAGGACAATACCAGCCTCGAAAACTGGCGCGTCCAGACGAGACGCGGCTCTCGCTGTGGCGCCGACGAGCCTGTGACCATCGGCGGCAGGAGGACGAGGACCAGGACGAAGGCCGCAAGGCTGACCGCCCCGCCGGCCAGCCAATCCAGCCGCCAGGCGCCGGGCGCGATTTGGCCGATCGCATAAACCAGCGCCGAGGAGGCGGCGATACCGACCCCGACGCCGCCGAAATGGGCGGACTGGATGCGTTCGCCGCCGACGCGGGCGGCATGGCCCAGCACCACGGAACTCGTGAAGATCATCGCAAAGGCGCTGGCGACGCCTGAAAGAAAGCGGACGAAGGTGAAGACCAGCACATTGTCGGTCGCGGCCATCAGAGCGAGGAGCACGGCATTGGCCGCAAGCGCCGCGAGCGCCGTTTGCCGCTCCCGTCCGCCGGCCCAATGGAGCGCGGCGAGCAGCGCTCCGACGAGATAACCGGCGAAATTGCCGGCCGCGATCAGGCCCGAGGCGCTGGCGCTCAGGCCGAGCTCCGAGATCATGCCCGGCAAGATGGGGGTGAAGGAAAAGCGGCCGAAACCCATGGCGGCCGCCATGGCGACAGCGCCGGACATGGCTGCGGCGCGCGCATGGTCGTCGCGAAAAACTGGAAAAGTCGAGGACATCATCGCCGGTCCTGTTGCAGTGCAGCGGATATGGTCCCGAGGGCCTGGCGTGACAAATGACAATTTGTGAAGCATGCATAACAATTTCGAAGGCCAAAACACGGATGGCGGCCGAAGCCGCCATCCTCAAGCCTTCAATTCCCTGATCAGGGACGCGCCACCTGGGCGCGATAGCTGCTGCGATCCGGCCGGATCGCGGGGGCGGCGTCGAGCGAAATGCCGCTTCCACGCCGCGCCAGCCTTCGTCGAGATAGAGCTTGCGTCGGTCATCTGCGTCGATGGCGTCATGACGCGCCATCACGCGCTTCACCTCGCCCTCGCGATCGTCGTGAATGCGTACCGCCAGCAGCACGCCGCCGCGCTTGACGCTCTCGGCATAGACATGCGCGTGGTCTTCGACCACATCTGCGCCGATCAGGCCGTTCAGAAGACCTTTGGCGCTGTTGAACATCGAGTTGAAAGCGGGCAGATCGCTGGCTTCCGCAGATTGCGCCTGGTCGAGGCGTTCCGCCTCGGCTTGACTGGTGATGACGGAAATATCATCCGAGGCGATGCCGGTCATCTTCAGCGCCGTCACGGTGTCCTGTGCTTGGGCGTAGGCGTCAAAAAGTCCTATCACGGTCTTCATCGGCGTTCCTTTCGTCCTGTTCACGAGGCTTCAATTGAGATCGATCCGTGGTCTCGCGGCTACCTTTCCCTGATTGTCCAGGCTCACATCGACGCGTCTTGCGCCCGATGTCGCCACTCCCCGCCACACGCCCTTGTTGTCGAGCCATAGCTCGCCGATCGCGACAAAGCCCATTGCTTCCATGCGGGCGCGCGCCTGCGCTTGCGAGTATGAACTTGTCCCTTGTTGCAAGCCAGGCGCCGGGATCGATCCGGTGGTTTCTTCCCTCGGGGCGAGCGTTTGCGCTTGCGCCCCGCTGTAGAGTAGCAGCGATGACAGCGCCAACGCAAGCCGCGACGAGCGAATTGGGTCTATCATCATGAAAACCAAGCTCCCTTTTCGCCCGTACGTCAAACGTGCGCGGCGGGGAGTGGTTCCGGATTTTCGAGTGGTCAATCGACGAGAGTGAGAATCACCGGCGCGGTCCGGGTGGCGATGAGCGTGTGCTCGAACTGCACGGTGAGCGCGCGGGGCTCGCTATACAGCGTCCAGGGATCGTCGCCGCCCTCGGCCCAACTGGCGCCGAGCGACAGGAAGGGTTCGACGGTGAAAACCTGGCCGTTTTCGATCAGCCGGCGCTCTGACGGGTCGGGCCAGGTAGAGAGTTCCGAAGGTTCCTCATGCAGCGAACGGCCGACGCCGTGGCTGGCGAGGTTTTGGATCAACGTGTAGCGGTTCTTGCGGGCGAACTCGCCGATGGCGTTGCCGATCTTCGCATAGGGCTGGCCGGCGCGGACCTGGTTGATGCCTGTCCACATGGCGCGCTTTCCGTCGCGGCAGAGTTTTTCGGTCCTGGATACGACGGGCGCCATGATGAAGGACGCGCCCGTGTCGGCGAAGAAACCGTCCTTGACGGCCGAGACGTCGATGTTGACGAGATCGCCCGGCTTGAGCACCCGGTCGCCCGGGATGCCGTGGGCGACCTCTTCATTGACGCTGATACAGGTGGCGCCGGGGAACTGGTAGCATTGCTCGGGCGCGGATTGCGCGCCCTCCTGCTCCAGAAGCCTGCGGCCGATCGCGTCCAGTTCAACCGTGGTCATGCCGGGCTGGATGGCCTCCGACATCTTCTTGAGCGTCAGCCCGCAGATGCGGCCGATTTCCTTCAGCTTCTGCAGCTCATCATCCGTTTCGACAACCATGCGCCACGTCCTTTCGCGCCGAAGCCTATCGACGCTTCGGCGCGAAACGTCAACCGCCGATCGCGTCGCGGACGATGGGGGCGACCTTGGTTCCATAGAGTTCGATGCCGCGCATTAACTGGTCATGCGGCATGAGGCCGATCGCCATCTGCAACAGGAACCGGTCGTTGCGGAAGATCTCGTGGTGGGCGATGATCTTGCGCGCCAGCGTTTCCGGATCGCCGATGAACAGCGCGCCTTCTGGCTCCGTGGAGCGGTCATATTGCGCCCGGCTCGACGGACCCCAGCCGCGTTCGCGTCCGATGCGGTTCATCACCGCGCTCGAGGGGCCGTAGAACTGGTCGACGGCGGTCTGATCCGTCTCGGCGACAAAGCCGTGCACATTGATAGAGGTCTTCAGCGCGGCGGGATCATGGCCGCCTTTTTCCGCCGCCTGCCGGTAGAGATCGAAGAGCGGCGCAAAGCGCGCCGGTTCGCCGCCGATGATGGCCAGGGCCATGGGCAGGCCGAGATAGCCGGCGCGGGCCACCGATTGCGGCGTTCCGCCGACGGCGATCCAGATCGGCAGCTTGTCCTGAAACGAGCGGGGATAGACGCCGCGGCCGTTGATCGGCGCCCGCGTCTCGCCGCCTTGCCAGGTGACGATCTCGTTGTCGCGCACGGTCAGCAGCAGGTCGAGCTTCTCCTCGAACAACTGGTCGTAATCATCCAGGCTCTGGCCGAACAGCGGGAAACTTTCGATGAAGGAGCCGCGGCCGACCATCAGTTCGGCGCGCCCCCTGGCGATCAGGTCGAGCGTGGCGTATTGCTGATAGACGCGCACCGGATCGTCGGAACTCAAGACCGAGACGGCGCTGGTCAGCCGGATCTTGCTTGTGCGGGCGGCGATGGCGGCCAGAATGACACGGCGCGGACGCCGCGTAGTCGCGACGGTGATGCTCGCCCAGACCGAAGACGTCGAGCCCGACCTGATCGGCGAGTTCGATCTCCGCGATCAGTTCACGAATGCGCCGCTCCGCATCCTTTCCGCGCTCGCCGGGAGCCGGATCGGGATTGACGTCTGCGAATGTGTAGAGACCCAGTTCCATGGTAAACTCCTGTTTGCAACGGATATGGCCATTTTCGCGCAGCGAGGAAAGGGGCGGGGAAGCGAACACTGTGTCAGATGCGGCTCAGCGCGGACGCCAGGGGTCGATCAGGGGAGGGAGAGATCCTGGAAATCCCTGATGTTGCGGGTGACGATCGTGCAATCATGCGCGATGGCGGTGGCGGCGATCATCGCGTCGCGATAAGGGCGGGTGCGGGGATGCATGAGGTGGGCGAAGATCTTGGCCGACCTGTGATCCAAGGCCAGGATGCGCGTGTCGAAGAACGGTAGAATATCGTGATAGCCGAGATGCAAAGTTCAGCGGCATCGACCGAGTCTATGAACTCAACGACGCGCTGGTCAGCCTTGTTGATTTTGATCTTTCGAAGCTCGGACAGCACATTGGTGTCGAGCAAGAACATCAATCGAATTCCGCCGGACGGAGAATGCTGTCATCCAATATGACCGGTTCGAAATCCTCGACAGCGCCGCCATGTCTGGAAAGCCGTTCCGAATTTTTGAGGCAGCGTTTCAAAAGAAGTTCGTATTCTTCTGGAGAAATCCACACACCGGCCTGCTTTCCTTCGTCGAACACGAAGACCGGCCCTTCGGAGGCCAGTTCGCGCGCTTTCTTTAAATCCCGTGTAAACTCGCGTGCGGACATCACCGTCATGACAGCCTCCCATAAGCAGACAATCTATCAGGCTCCGAGCCTCTCGCAAAGTCCTTCAGGCTTTTGCGGTGTCACTCGATCATATGTCTAGGCGTCACCCCTCCAGCGTCTTCTTCACCGCCTTGTTCCAGCCCTCGACCTTGGCCTTGCGGGTCTCGTCGTCCATCTTGGGTGTGAATTGACGGTCGAGCGCCCAGGAGGAGGAGAAGCCGGCCATGTCGGGCCAGACGCCGGCGCGGGAGCCGGCGAGCCAGGCGGCGCCGAGCGCGGTGGTCTCCAGGATCTGCGGCCGGTCGACGGGCGCGTCGAGAATGTCGGCGAGCGCCTGCATGGTCCAGTCTGAGGCGACCATGCCGCCGTCGACGCGGAGAACCGTGTCCTTGTCGTCCGCCTGCCAGTCCTTGTGCATGGCGTCGAGCAGATCGAGCGTCTGGTAGCAGACGCTTTCGAGCGCGGCGCGGGCGAATTCGGCCGGGCCGGAGTTGCGCGTCAGGCCATAGATCGCGCCGCGCGCTTCGGCGTCCCACCAGGGCGCGCCGAGCCCTGTAAAGGCGGGCACCAGATAGACTTGTTGGTTCGGGTCGGCGCTTTCGGCGAGTTCGGCAGTCTCGCCGGCGGATTTGATGATCTTCAACCCGTCGCGCAGCCATTGCACGGCGGCGCCGGCGATGAAGATCGACCCTTCCAGCGCATAGGTGGTCTTGCCGTCCAGGCGATAGGCGATGGTCGTCAGAAGACGGTTCTTCGACGGCACGCGGTCGGCGCCGGTGTTGAGCAGCGCGAAGCAGCCGGTGCCATAGGTGGATTTCAGCATGCCCGGCTTGAAGCAGGCCTGGCCGATGGTCGCCGCCTGCTGGTCTCCGGCAACGCCGAGGATGGGGATTTCAGCGCCAAAGAGATCCGGCGTCGTCACGCCGAAGTCGCTGGCGCAATCGCGGACTTCCGGCAGCATGACAGAGGGAATGTCGAGCAGGCCGAGCAACTCCTCATCCCAGGCATTCTCGGCGATGTTGTAGATCAGCGTGCGCGAGGCGTTGGTGGCGTCGGTCAGGAAGCTCTTGCCGCCGGTCAGCCGCCAGAGCAGGAAGGCGTCGACGGTGCCGAAGCAGAGCTCGCCCTTTTTCGCCCGCTCGCGCGCGCCCTCGACATGGCCGAGCAGCCAGGAGAGTTTGGTGCCGGAGAAATAGGGGTCGAGCAGCAGGCCCGTCTTCTCGGTGAACAGCGGCTCATGACCAGCGGCCTTCAGGTCTTCGCAGAATTTCGCGGTGCGGCGGTCCTGCCAGACGATGGCGTTGTGGATCGCCTTGCCGGTGGCGCGATCCCAGACGACGACCGTCTCGCGCTGATTGGTGATGCCGATCGCCGAGATGTCGGAGGCCTTGAGACCGCCCTCCGTAAGCGCCGTGCGCACCGACCAAAGCGTCGATTCCCAGATCTCTTCGGGATCATGCTCGACCCAGCCGGATTGCGGGAAGATCTGGGTGAATTCCTTCTGGCCGCGCGCCACGGCCTTCATCTCGCCATTGAAGACGATGGCCCGGCTGGACGTGGTGCCCTGGTCGATCGCCAGAATGTAACCGCTCATTGGATCCTCCCATCCTTTTTCCAATTTTCAATCTGAACTCAAAACGAAAGTCAAAGGAAAACAAACGCGCCTT
The DNA here is from genome assembly GCF_014158035.1 of Rhizobium sp. G21. Taxonomy (GTDB): domain Bacteria; phylum Pseudomonadota; class Alphaproteobacteria; order Rhizobiales; family Rhizobiaceae; genus Rhizobium_E. The sequence continues at coordinate 3,615,529 of NZ_JACFXW010000001.1, forward strand.
CCACATCTGCGCGCTCGCGAGAGTTTGACCAAAAGGTAAACACGGGCAAAATTGACTCTTGCGCTTTTGTGCATCTGCGCACAGGCTGCTGCGTTAAGATCAAATCGCGACTGGCGGCATCATGATTTCACGCACCACAATCCGCTTTCTTTTGAATGGCGACATGGTCGAACTCGGGGGATCTCGCCCCGTTTGACGCTTCTCGACTGGCTGAGGCTCGATCGGCGGCTGACCGGCAGCAAGGAAGGCTGCGCCGAAGGAGACTGCGGCGCCTGTACGGTGCTGGTCGGGCGGCTGTGGCAAGGACGCCTGGTGTATGAGAGCGTCAACGCCTGCATCCGCTTCATGGGATCGCTCGATGCGACGCATGTTGTAACGGTCGAACATCTCAAGAGCCCCGAAGGCATGCTCAATCCGATCCAGCAGGCGCTGGTCGATTGTCACGGCTCGCAATGCGGCTTCTGTACGCCTGGTTTCGTGATGTCGCTCTATGGCCTGTGGCTGTCCGAGGACAATCCGTCCCGCGCCCGCATCGAGCAGGCGCTGCAAGGCAATCTCTGTCGCTGCACAGGCTATGAGCCGATCGTGAATGCGGCGGAGCAGGCGGCCCGTCTCAGGCCCTCCGACGTCTTCGATCCGATCGAGGCGACGCGCCACCGGGTGACGAAGGAACTCGCCGCGATCAAGGCGCTGGGTTCGGTCGAGGTGATCAAGGGCGACGACGCCTTCTTCATTCCCTCGACGACGGCTGAACTCGCCGATTATCTCGCCCGGCATCCGCACGCCACCATCGTCGCCGGCTCCACCGATGTCGGCCTCTGGGTGACCAAGCAGATGCGGCCGATCAATCCGGTGGTGTTCATCGGCGGGCTCGACGCGCTCCAGACCATCGAGCGCAAGGATGGCGTCACGCGCATCGGCGCCGGCGTCACCTACTCGCAGGCGCTGAGCGCGCTGTCGGCCTCGCATCCGGCCTTCGGCAAGCTTTTGCCGCGCATCGGCGGCGAACAGGTGCGCAACATGGGCACGATCGGCGGCAATATCGCCAATGGCTCGCCGATCGGCGATACGCCGCCGGCGCTGATCGCGCTCGGCGCCAGCGTCACCCTGGCGTCTCGGGAAGGTCCGCGAACGCTGGCGCTCGAAGATTTCTTCATCGACTATGGCAAGCAGAATCGCCAGCGCCACGAATTCGTCGAGAGCGTCAGCGTTCCCGACCTTCCTGAAAATGCCCATTTCTCGGTCTACAAACTCTCCAAGCGCCGCGACGAGGACATCACCGCCGTGCTGGGCGCGTTTCTTCTGCGGCTCGACGGCGAAGGCAAGGTCGCCGAGATCAGGCTTGCCTTCGGCGGCATGGCCGGCACGCCCAAGCGAGCGGCTTCGGTCGAGGCTGCTTTGACCGGGCAGGCGTGGACCGAAGCCAATGTGCTCGCCGCCGCAGCCTCGATGGCAGAGGACTTTTCGGCGCTCAGCGATTGGCGCGCGAGCGCAGACTATCGCATGACCACGGCGCGAAATCTGTTGACGCGCTTTTATCTGGAAACGCAGGGCGAGGAAGCAGAACTCGTCCGCCGCGTTGCGGGAGGCTCCCGATGAACAAGATCGACATGACCTTCAAATCCGAGATCTCGGGCTCGATGCATCGGGATCGCCGGCATGACAGCGCGCATAAGCATGTCACCGGCGAGGCCGATTATATCGATGACATGCAGGCGCCCGAGGGCACGCTGCATATGGCGGCGGGCCTCACCGATCGCGCCCATGCCGAGATCCTGGAAATGGATCTGTCCGAGGTAGAGGCGATGCCGGGCGTCAAGCTCGTGCTGACTCACAAGGATATCCCAGGCCACAACGATATCGGTCCCGGCCATACCGGCGACGAGCCGCTGCTGGCCGAAAAGAAAGTCGAATTCCACGGCCAGATGGCGTTTGCCGTGGTGGCCGAGACCCGCGAGATCGCCCGCGCGGCGGCCCGCAAGGCCCGCTTCACCTATCGCGACCTGCCGCACGCAACCGACATTCTCGACGCCCGCTCCCTCGATTATCCCACCGTGACCAAGCCAATGACGCTCAAGCGCGGCGACGCGATTTCGAGTCTCGAAAAAGCGCCGCGGCGGCTCAAGGGGCAGATGCGGATCGGCGGACAGGAGCATTTCTATCTCGAAAGTCATATCGCGCTCGCCATTCCCGGCGAGGATGACGAGATGACCATCTGGTCCTCCACCCAGCATCCCTCGGAAGTACAGCATATGGTGGCGACCATCCTGCATGTGCCCAATCACGCCATCACCGTGATGACCCGGCGCATGGGCGGCGGCTTCGGCGGCAAGGAGACGCAGGGCAACCAGTTCGCCGCGCTCGCGGCCATCGCCGCCCGCAAGCTGAAGCGCGCCGTGAAATTCCGTCCCGACCGCGACGAAGACATGACCATGACCGGCAAGCGGCATGACTTCCTCGTCGAGTATGAAACCGGCTTCGACGACGACGGCAACATTCTCGCGGTGAAGGCCAATTACGCCGCCCGCTGCGGTTTCGCCGCCGACCTTTCGGGACCGGTGACGGACCGCGCGCTGTTTCACGCCGACAACGCCTATTTCTATCCCGACGTGCTGCTGACCTCGGAGCCGATCAAGACCAACACGGTCTCCAACACCGCCTTTCGCGGTTTCGGTGGACCGCAGGGGCTCGTCGGCGCCGAAAGGATCATCGAGGAAGTGGCCTATGCGCTCGGCAAGGACCCGCTCGAGATCCGCAAGAAGAATTTCTACGCGATCGAGGGCGACGAGCGCTGCCTGACGCCCTATCACCAGAAGGTCGAGGACAATGTCATCCACCGGATCGTGGATGAGCTGGAAACCAGCGCCGATTATCAGGAGCGCCGCGCCGCGATCGTCGACTTCAACAAGACCTCACGGGTCATCCGCAAGGGCATCGCGCTGACGCCGGTGAAATTCGGTATCTCCTTCACCTTCACGCCCTATAATCAGGCGGGCGCGCTGGTGCATATCTATCAGGACGGCTCCATCCATCTCAATCACGGCGGCACGGAAATGGGGCAGGGCCTCTACACCAAGGTCGCCCAGGTGATCGCCGACGAATTCCAGATCGATATCGAGCGCGTCAAGATCACCGCCACCACCACCGGCAAAGTGCCGAACACCTCGGCGACGGCGGCATCCTCCGGCTCGGATCTCAACGGCATGGCGGCCTATGACGCGGCGCGCCAGCTGAAAGACCGGCTCTATTCCTTCGCGGCGGAAAAATGGGGCGTGCCGGCGGCGTCGGTCGAGTTTCTGCCCAACCGCGTGCGGGTCGGCGACGAGGAAATCCGTTCCCGACTTTCATCAAGCAGGCCTATATGGCGCGGGTCCATCTGTCGGCGGCGGGGTTCTATAAGACGCCGAACATCCATTGGGATCGCGCCAAGGGCATGGGCCGGCCGTTCTTCTACTACGCCTATGGCGCGTCCTGCTCAGAAGTCTCGATCGACACGCTGACCGGCGAATACATCATCGACCGCACCGATATTCTTCACGATGTCGGCAAGTCGCTGAACCCGGCCATCGACAAGGGCCAGGTCGAAGGCGCTTTCGTGCAGGGCATGGGCTGGCTGACCACCGAGGAATTGTGGTGGGACGGCAAGGGACGCCTCAGGACGCATGCGCCGTCGACCTACAAGATCCCGCTCGCCTCCGACCGTCCCGCCATCTTCAATGTCGACCTGGCAGAATGGTCGGAAAACCGCGAAATGACTATTGGCCGCTCCAAGGCGGTGGGCGAACCGCCCTTCATGCTGGGCGTCTCCGTGCTGGAAGCGCTGTCGATGGCGGTGGCCTCGGTCGGCGGCTACAGGCGCTGCCCGCAGCTCGATGCGCCGGCGACGCCGGAGCGCGTGCTGATGGCGGTGGAGCGGATGCGGAAGGCCTGACCATCAATGCCTGACGCCCATCTACCCGCCGGCGACCTCTATTTTATCGAGGTCGTCTCCGCCAAGGGCTCGACGCCGCGCGATGCGGGGGCCTTCATGCTTGTGGGCGCAGCGTCCATCCACGGCACCGTCGGCGGCGGGCATCTTGAATTCGATGCCATCGATCTCGCCCGCGCGATGCTGAATGACGGTCGCGCTGAGCAGCGCATGGATTTCACCCTCGGCCCCGACACCGGACAATGCTGCGGCGGACGCGTGACGCTGAGACTGCGGCTGCTGGATCAGGCACTGAGGGATGAGATCGAAGCGCGGCTGACGCGCGAGGCCGCCGGCGCGCCGGATGTTTATCTGTTCGGCGCCGGTCATGTCGGGCGCGCGCTCGCGCGGGCGCTCGCAGTTTTGCCGTTGCGGCTCACCGTCATCGAAAGCCGACGGGAAGAGCTCGATCTTCTCGATCCTGGGATCAATAGGCGTCTGCTGGCCATGCCGGAAGAGGCGGTGGCGGCGATCCGGCCGGGCGGGGCGGCGGTCGTTCTCACCCATGACCACGCGCTGGATTTCCTGATCGCTTCGGAAGCGTTGTTGCGGGACGATCTCGCCTATGTCGGCATGATCGGCTCCAAGACCAAGCGCGGCGTCTTCGCCTCCTATCTGCGCGATTCAGGCCATGGTCCCGACCTGATAGACCGTCTGATCCTGCCGATCGGCGGCGAGCGGCTGCGAGACAAGCGGCCGGACGTGATTGCGGCGCTGGTTGCTGCGGAACTGCTCGAAACGCTGCTTTCGCCTGATCAATCCAACAAGGGGCAATAGGCTCGGGCAAGTCTCGAACGGCAAAGCTCGGCAATGGCCATGCAGGAAAACGGAATGAACCATATCGACGCGGTCCGCGCCCAGCGCGACAGATTGGCGCCGCTCGTCGAGGCGGCGCTCGATTTCGCCAAGCGTCGCGACGCGCCGATGCTGGCCGAAGATCGCGCGCGCGGCGATCAGCTCGTGGCGACCGCCCATCAGGCGTCGTTCAATATCGCCGAACTCTTCCTGCGCCTGGGCCAGGTCAACGAGGCGGCGGATCTCTTTTCGCAGACATTGAGCCTCGGCGTCGAGGTCGGGCTGCTCAACGCCCGCATCGGCGCGATCCATCTCCGCAACCAGAATTATGTCGCCGCGGCCGCGCATTTCGAAAACGCGGCGCGACTGGAGCCCGGCGTGGCCGAACATGCGATCCAGTTGGGCCGCGCCCTGTTTCGGGCGGGCAAGATCTGGAAGGCGCGCGAAGCGCTCGAGGCGGCGCTGGCTTTGGAGCCGGACAGCGTCGCCGCGCTTACGGAACTGGGCTCGATCTGCATAGCCTGCCGCGACGCCCGCCGCGCCGCCGATCTCGGCCAGCGGGCGCTCACCCTCGATCCCGGCAATGCCGAGGCGTTGCGTCTGCTCGATCTGGTCGAGGCGTGACGTCGCTCTTCAGTTCGAAGCGCTGAACTGAAGCGGCCAGGACGGGGGGCTCGCTTGCGACGCCGTCGCAATTCACCTTTTCGCGATATTCCATGAGCTGGAATTCCAGGGTTTCCCCGGCGCATCCATCAGCCGGAAGACGCGATAGACGCCGCAATCGCCGCCGCCGCTGCCGAGTTCCGTCGATATGAACAGGCCCCGCTCCGGCTTCACCTCGGCGCTCATCATCTGGACATTGTTTTCGCCTTCCAGCGCCGGCGGATTGGGCAGGGTCAGCAGCGTCGCCCAGTCGCCGGGCGGATCCTGGGTAATGGCGAAGACGCTCGATCCCTGATAGGCGCCGAGGAAGCAGGGGACTTCCCAGAGTATGGAGCTTTCCGACAGCTGATAGCGCTGGCCGGGATAGGCGAGCGTTTCGGGGTCGCTGCATTGGTCGGGCGCGTAAGTGGCGATCTCCTTGCGGACGGCGGCCGGCACGTCCTGGGTCGAGGCCAGGAGTTTCGGCGCGCCGATCGGAAGTCCATCGGGTCCGGCATAGGCAAGGGCGGCGGGCGCGGCCGGCGTGCTTTCCGCCGGGGGATCTGTTTGCGATGGCGTCGCGTCGGCGCTCGCCGATCCGGGACAGCCGATCACGCCCTTGGCGCTCGCGACGAAAGGCGGCAGATCCTCCCGAACCACGATGATGCGGGCTCTGTCGACGGTCACCAGCGATCCTTCTTCCGACGCCTCCATGATGTGCAGGACGACATGGGTAGCGTCATCGTCGCTGGAATACAGGCGATAACCGAGCCGCGAGGGAAGGTTGATGTCGCCGCGCGCCGTCTCCGTCAGCGCAAGCGGCTCCTTGCCGATTTCGATCCGGGCCTGGGTCGGCTTTCCCTCGCCGTCATAGGGCATGTAGAGGATATAGGCGTATTGGTCGGCGTCCGGGTTCTTGTTGCGTTGCCAGAAGGCGAGATGGCAGGCGCTCAGGCCCCCTCGATTTCCTGCTTGCCGAACAGTTTCAGATCGATCGACGGCTCGTCGGCCTGCATAGTTTCAGTCGTGGCCGAAATCATCAGCAACGCGGCGCACGCCCTCGCAAATAGCCTCATTGTTTCCTCACCCCCGAGCATTCCTCAATCCCCACGACAGGACCATTCTCCAATTTCAGGCTATCGTCATAAAGGCGTCGCGACAAGCGACTTCGCCAAGGCGCGCCCCGGCTCGGCGAACGGGCTCCCGGATGGAGGGAGGGCGCCGGGATCACGCTAATTTCTGTGCGCTGCATCATCGGCCCTTTTCAGGACCCCCGCTCTTCTGCAAAGTTGCGAGTCGAATAAAAGAGGGGATTGGAATGTACGATTACGCCATGGCCTGGGAATGGTTGGCTTTCGCGGTGCGCTGGCTGCATGTCGTCGCGGCGATCGCCTGGATCGGCTCGTCTTTCTTCTACATCGCCGTCGATCTCGGACTGGTCAAGCGGCCGGGCCTTCCCGCCGGCGTCTATGGCGAGGAATGGCAGGTGCATGGCGGCGGCTTCTACCAGATGCAGAAATATCTGGTGGCGCCCAAGGAAATGCCCGAACATCTGACCTGGCACAAATGGGAAAGCTATACGACCTGGCTTTCCGGCTTCGCCATGCTGGCGGTTGTCTATTACGGCGGCGCCGATCTCTTCCTCATCGACCGCCATCTTCTCGATGTGCCCAACTGGGCAGCGATCCTGATCTCGATGGGCTCGCTGTCGATCGGTTGGATTTGTTACGACACGCTCTGCAAGTCGCCGCTCGGCAAGCACACCTGGTGGCTGATGGCGATCCTGTTCGTGCTGCTGGTGGCCATGGCTTGGGGCTATATGCAGATCTTCACCGGCCGCGCCGCCTTCCTGCATCTCGGCGCCTTCACCGCCACGATCATGTCGGCCAATGTGTTCTTCATCATCATCCCCAACCAGAAGATCGTGGTGGCCGATCTCAAGGCCGGCCGCGCCGCCGATCCGAAATATGGCGTGATCGCCAAGCAGCGCTCGCTGCACAACAATTACCTGACGCTGCCGGTGATCTTCTTCATGCTGTCGAACCACTATCCGCTGGCGTTCGCCACGCAATATAGCTGGATCATCGCCGGCCTCGTCTTCCTGATGGGCGTGTCGATCCGTCACTGGTTCAACACCGTGCATGCCCGCAAGGGGCATCCGCACTGGACCTGGCTGGTCACGATCCTGCTCTTCGTGCTGATCATGTGGCTGTCGACCGTTCCCAAGGTCCTGACGGGGGAGGAGGACGCCAAGCTGTCGCCGATGTTCGAGAAGTTTCGCAACGACGCGCATTTCGCCCAGGTGGTCGAGACCGTGTCGTCGCGCTGTTCGATGTGCCATGCCGCCGAGCCGGTCTGGGACGGCGTGGTGTTTCCGCCCAAGCAGGTGATGCTGGACACGGACAACCGCATCGCCATGCATGCCCGCGAGATCTATCTGCAGGCCGGCCGCAGCCACGCCATGCCGCCGGGAAATGTGACCGAAATCTCGCCCGAAGAGCGCAAGCTCCTGACCGCCTGGTATGAAAGCGCTCTGGCGGCGAAGACGAACTGACCGTCTTCGTCGAACAGGTCCGCGCCAGCTTGCGGCTTTAGCTCTCGGTCTTCTCTGTTCCGCGCGCTCCGCCGATGATTGACAGGAAAGCGACCTCGCCATGACCTCTCCCAGCCCGCAATCCGGCGTCGACGCCCAGGCGATCATTCAGCAAATGGTCGCCAAAGTGGTCAATGTCACGGACCCCGCCAAGCTGTCGGCGATGGTCGGCGAGTTGATGACTGGCCTGCCTGATCCTCTGCAGCGGCAGATCGCCTGCTCCGTCGGACTGTCCAATCCGCTCTATGCGCCCGATGACGCCTATGCCGCCCGAATGTGGCGCGGCCAGCAGATCGGGCTGACCGAATTCGCCGACATCGTCCTGCGCTTGAAAAAGGCGGTGCAGACGGTGCGTGCGCCGCGCCTTCTGCTGGCTTGCCCACGCAAGACGGCCTCCACCTTCCTGTCCGCCGTGCTGGTGCATGCGCTCGGCGCGCAGGAGTCGCTGCTGACGCTGCCTGTGGCGCGGCTGCAGAACGCCGGCGCCCTGGGCGCCGCCATGCGCGAACACGAGATGGACGAATTGGCTCTTCTGCGCGCCTGCTTCATTCCCAACGGCTTCGTGTCGCAACAGCATGTCCGCTGTACGCCCTATCTCGCCGCGCAATTGGCTCTCTATCAGGTCAAACCGATCCTTCTGAAACGCAATCTCATGGACTCGCTGGTCAGCCTCGACGACATGTGCCTGGAGGCGGCGCGCTCGCACCCCGCCGACAAATTCTATTTCTATACGCATCTGCCGCATGCCTATAAGGACATGCCGGACGACAGGCGGATGGCGACACTGATCCGTCTCTACCTGCCGTGGTATCTGTCCTTTTATGCTTCCTGGAGAAAATGCGAGGCGATGGGACAGGTTGCCCCGCTCTGGATCTCCTACGAAGACGACATCAAGGGCGAACCGGCCGAGCTCGCCGAAAAGCTCGCCGGCTACATTGGCGGGGCGGCCACCGCCGAGCGCATCGCCGCGGCCATCGTGGCCAATACCGGAAAGCCGACGTTGAAATTCAACAAGGGCGTCGTCGGGCGTGGAAAACGCATGTCGGACGCCAACAGGGATATGGTTCGCGACTATGTCGACCTGTTCGAGAACGAGGTCGATTTTTCCGATCTGATCGACTGATCCGACGTCTTCACGCAGGCTGTTGCGCTGTTTGCTGACCCGATAGGGATGCTGCTTGAGCATTGCGCCCCGTTTCGCTAGGCTTTCTTCATATTCTGTTCCAGCCAAGGGTTTTCATGAAACCGCTCCTTATCCGCGCGCGCCTGTTGTCCTTCCATCACGAACCGCAGGGTCTCGGCGACGCCGCGTCCTATCGCTATATCGAGGACGGCGGACTGCTGGTCGCGGAGGGCAGGATTGCCGATCTCGGCGAATACGCCGATGTCGCCGCGCGGGCGGCTGCGGATGTGGAAACCGTCGATCATCGTCCGCATCTGCTGACGCCCGGCTTCATCGACATGCATCTGCATTTTCCACAGATGCAAGTGGTTGGCTCCTACGCCGCCAATCTTCTGGAATGGCTGAACACCTACACCTTCGTCGAGGAGCAGCGCTTCGCCGACCAAGCGCATGCGGCGCGCATCGCCGTGCGCTTCTTCGACGAGCTGATCCGACACGGCACGACCACGGCGGTGGCCTATTGCTCGGTGCATAAAGTGTCGGCCGACATGTTCTTCGCCGAGAGCCTGAGACGCAATATGCTGATGGTCGGCGGCAAGGTTATGATGGACCGCAATGCGCCGGAAGGGCTGCGCGACACCGCCCAGCAGGGCTATGACGAGACCAGGCAGGTGATCGCCGATTGGCACGGCAAGGGCCGCAACCACGTCGCGATCACCCCGCGTTTCGCCATCACCTCGACGCCCGAGCAGATGGAGGCCTCGCAAGCCTTGGCGCGGGAATATCCGGACCTGCATATACAGACGCATCTGTCAGAAAATCACGACGAGATCCGGTTCACGCAGGAGCTTTACCCGGCGGCCAAGGACTATACCGACGTCTACGCCCATTACGGCCTTCTGGGGCAGAAGAGCCTGTTCGGCCATTGCATCCATCTCTCCGACCGCGAGGCGGACGCCATGAGCGAGAGCGGCTCGGTCGCCGTGTTCTGCCCGACGTCAAACCTGTTTCTCGGCTCGGGCCTTTTCGGTCTCAAGCGCCTGACACAGCGGGAGAAGCCGGTGCGCGTGGCGGTGGCCACCGATATCGGCGGCGGCACCTCCTATTCCATGCTGAGGACGCTGGATGAAGGTTACAAGGTGCTGCAGTTGCAGGGCGAGCGCATGACGCCGTTCGAAAGCTTCTACCGCATGACGCGCGGCAACGCCGAGGCGCTCGGCCTTTCGCATCGCATCGGCGCGCTGGAGATCGGCCATGACGCCGATTTCGTGGTGCTGGACGCTGGGGCCACGCCGGCCATGGCGCTGAAGATGGAAGTCGTCACAACGCTGGCCGAGGAACTCTTCCTCTTGCAGACGCTGGGCGACGATCGCGCCATCGCAGAGACCTATGTCGCAGGCCAGCCGGCAAAATCTCGGTTGCCCGGCTGACGGCCGAACCCTATTCTCGGCTGACAGAAAATGCGGGGATTTTCATGGTCGCCAATCTCGGCCTGGGCGCGCTGGTCATATCGCTGACGGTCCTCATCCACACCTGGGGATTGATGGCGGTGACGCATGTGATGACCTGGCTGACCGGCCGCTTCCGGCTGCACGGCCATCGCAGTCGCGTGCTGGCGATGAACACGGTGGTGATCGGCATCTTCGCCGTGTTGACGGTGCAGGTCTGGCTTTGGGCCGCCTGCTACACGCTGCTCGGCGTCGTCGCCGATTTTCCCACCGCGCTCTATTTCTCCACCATCACCTTTTCCACCGTCGGTTATGGCGACGTGGTGCCGGCGCATGAATGGCGGCTGTTCGCCGCCCTCGAGGGCGTCAACGGCTTTCTGCTGATCGGCTGGTCGACGGCCTATCTGATCGCCGCCGGCATAAGGGTCGGTCCCTTCAGGTCAGGCGAGCATTTCTAGATTAGCGTCTTTTCCATGAAGACGCTGAGCGGATCCGGCAGGTAATCGGCGAAGGCCCCGCGCTTGACATAGCCGGAGCGCTCGTAGAGCCCCAGCGCCTCGTGGTTCTCGATGCCCGTTTCCAGCCGGATCACCGAGATGCCGGCGCCGGCGGCGCGGGCTTCGAGATGGGCGAGCAGCGTTTTGGACAGGCCGCGACCACGGGCGGCGGGCGCCACCCACATGCGCTTGAGCTCCGCCCAGCCGTCATTGAGCGCGATGGCCCCGGTCCCCACCGCTACTCCATGTTCGGTGCGGGCGACCACGAAACGGATATGGGTCGCTCGCAGCGTCTCGATGGGTAAATAGTGGTTGCTTTCGGCGGGATAGAGTGCGGCGCCATAGGCTTCGCCATCTTCCAGAAGCTTGAGCACATCCGGCTGGCCGGGATCTTCGAGAGAGAGGTGAAATATCATAGGGGCACAATAGCTGTCATCACAACGACGGTCCAGCGAGAGCCAGACCAAAGACAAAACCACGGCGGCCGTCAAGCGCGCCACGGCTCGAAAGCTTGTCGGACAGTCAGCGTGTGGTCAACGCGTTAGGCCGTGGCGAGGCGACCTGCTTGAGCGCAAGCATCGCCAGGAGCGCCGCGACATAGGCGGCCAGTTCCATGCCGTCGGGCCGGTCGAAATAGCCGATCAGCGTGTGCAGCACCCGGCCGACCATGGAATCCTGCGACAGGACCCACGACGTATCCCAGAGCGGATCGGTCCATTGCATCAGATAGCCGGCGCTTTGCAGGAAGGTCACGGCTTGGGCGGCGAGGCCGGCGGCCAGCAGCGAGATCAGCAGGGACAGCGACCCGAACAGATAGCGCATGGGGATGGAGATCAGGCCGAGATAGAGGAGCGTCGACACCGCCGCGCCGCCGGCGAGGCCGAGAAGACCGCCGATGAGGATATCGCTCGCGCTGTCGCCGCCGGCGGAGGCGACGCCATAGAGAAACAGCACCACTTCCGACCCCTCGCGCATCACCGCGACGCCGCAGACCACTGCGAGCGCCCGCATCGGCCGCGTGCCCTGGGCCACCTCGGCGCCAAGCGTCTTGAGATCGCGCGCCATTTCCCGGCCGTGGCGCGCCATCCAGGCATTATGCCAGGCGAGCATGCAGACCGCGAGAAGCAGGATCGCGGCGTTGACCAGTTCCTGGCCCGCGCCGTCGAACAGACCGGCGATCGCCTCGGCGAACACCGCCACGAGCAGCGCGCCCGCAATGCCGAGCGCCACGCCGCCCGCAAGCCAGGGCAGCCTGTGGCTGAGACCGCGCGTGGCGGCGAGGGCGACGCCGAGGATCAACCCGGCTTCGAGCATTTCCCGGAAAACGATGATCAGCGCGGAAAGCATGGGATCATTCCGCCACGATCACGCCCTGGGCGGTGTCGGAGTGATACTCGCCCATGAAATGATAGTCGCCCTTGGCCAGCGGCCTGAGACGGATGATCCCTGTGGCATGACCGGCGACGACCTTCTCGGTCTTGAGGTCATGCGAGTCGAATTCTTCCGGCGTGCCGTCCTCGTTCTTCATCACGATCTGGATCGGCTTTCCCGCCGGTACATGAATTTCGGCCGGATCAAATTCGTGTTCGTCGAGCGTCAGTTCGATCTGGCCGGACGCATTGGTCGGCGTCATGCCGGCGGCGTGTGCGAGGCTGGCGGCTGAGGTTACGAGAAGAAGGGAGATGAGGATTCGAAGGCTCATAGGCGTGCTCCGTGCCGGCCCCAATGAAAGTGGATGGCCGATGTCCGGTTTTCTTGGCCTCGAATATGGCCGGAACATGGCGGCATCGGACAGGGAGAGGCGCTTGCGCGAGGAGGTTCCGGCGACGTATGATGGAGATACGAACCGGCGAGGCGAGCATGCAGATGAAAGTGGATGTGGAAGCATCGCTGCTTGAGCGCGCGATGAAAGCGACAGGCGAAAATCGGAAAGAGACACCGTCGAACAAGCCCTGCGTGCGGCCATCGATCGTGGCGAGCGGCAAAAGGCGCTGGAAGCGCTTCGCGGAGCGGGTTGGAGCGGAAATCTCGACGAGATCCGAGAAGGCTGGAATGTGTGAAGGTCGTCGTCGACACATCCGTCTGGATTGACTGGCTGAGAGATTTGCGCACTGAAGAAACAGGGCGTCTCAGCGACATAGTCGACAAGGATGAGCTGTTGCTAGGAGATCTGGTCCTCTTGGAGATCCTCCAAGGCGCGCGGGACGAAGGCCATGCCGGCAGGCTTGAGCGGTTGTTGCGGCGCTTCACGATCGTCAACATGCTCAACGTCGATATCGCTGTCGCCGCGGCGGCCCATTTTCGCTTTCTGAGGAGTAGAGGCGTGACCGTCCGCAAAACGCCTGATCTGATCATTGGCGCTTACTGTCTGGATCAAGGCTGCGCTCTTCTCCATTCCGACCGCGACTATCAGCCGATGGTGGAGCATCTTGGCCTGAGGCAGTGGTGACGACAATAATCGGCGCCGCCGATGATTGGCGATCTTCGGCGGCGCTCCGTTGGCTGGCGTCAGGTGGCCCTCGTTCCTGTCATCGGCAGGGCCATCAACCCACCTTCACATGCGCCATCATGCCCTGAACCATGTGATAGAGATGGTGGCAGTGAAAGGCCCAGTCGCCTTGCGTTCCGGCGTCGAAGGCGATGGTCACGGTCTTCATCGGCGGGACCAAGACGGTGTCGCGCAGCGCGCCGGAGAGGGGCGCGCCGTCGATGGCTGTCACCTGGAAATGATGGCCGTGCAGATGCATCGGGTGTGCCATCATCGACATGTTCATCATGCTGATTTCGATCCTCTCGCCCGGCGCCGCCGTGATGTCCTCCGCGCCCGCCATGCCCCAGCGATAACTCGCCATGTCGCCGGTCAGGTGGACCATGAAGCGCTTTGCGGCGGCTTTAACGGGAAGCGGCGCGGCGGCCTGCAGTTTTGCTTCGAAGGCGAGATCGAGAACCGGGCCGGCGGTTTCGCCCAGAGGCGCGATTTTTCGCGTCGCCGCGCCTTTGGTGGCGAGAACAAGCCCCGTTCGGTGCGCGGTCCCCTCGCGGCGAGCGAGGATCGGGAAGGAGCTACCGTCCTTGGGAATGTCGAGGAGGAGGTCGACGCGCTGGCCCATGGTGAGCGGGAACAGTGTCGCCTCGACCGGCGTGATCGGCTGGCCGTCGACCGCGACCGCTTGGGCCGTGAGCGCCCCGGTGTCGATGGTGAAGCCGGTCGAGGCCGCGCCGTTGATGATGCGCAGCAGGACGCGGCCCGCGCGCTCGACCGTTACGATTTCGGGATCGTCGAGCGTGCGGTCATTGGCGAGATAGGCGTCGTATTCGATGTCGTTGAGGTCCATCGCCATCATCGACGCGCTCATGCCGGAGGCATGGTCCATGGAGCCATGCCCCATCGCGTCATGGTTCATCGAACTGTGGTCCATCGTTCCGTGATCCATGGCGCCATGTTTCATGCCGCCATGCCCCTGGCCCGAGGTCAGACGTCCCAGCAGTTCCTCTGCCGGCGTGAAGGAGAAGTCGTGCAGCAGCATGACGACCTCCTGGCGGTCCGCGGTCAGATCCTCCTTCGAATGAACGATCAACGGCGCGGCGAGCAGGTTCTGTTCCTGCAGCGAATGGGCATGCATCCAGTAGGTGCCGGGCCGGTCGAGCGGGAAGTCATAGGCTCTCGTCTCCCCGGGCTTCAGCATGCCGCCGGCATGGGCGACGCCGTCCTGATCGATCGGCGGGGTCAGCCCGTGCCAATGCACGATCGTCTCCTCTTTGAGCCTGTTGGCCAGATCGACGCGGAAGCGCTCACCCGGCGAAAATGTCAGGCCGGGGCGGCCGTCGGGGGCGGTGAGGCCAAAGACGGTCGCGGCGCGGCCATTCACCTCGAGCGTGCGGGTGGAGATGGTCAGGGCGCGTGCGGCGGCCCGAGCAGGGGCGGGCAGGCCGAAGGCTGCGCCGCCGGCGAGCGCGACGGCGCCCGCGAGAAAACCTCTGCGTTTCATGGAATGTTTCTTTCGTCTGATCTGTCGAAGGCGGCGGGTCGAGCGCCGCGGCGGGTCGTCAAACGAAAGAGGCGATGGGAGGCTCGAGCCCGGGGGCGAGGTCGCGGCCGATCAGCCGAGCCTGCAAGGACGGGGCCGGCCGCTGTGTCTCTGCAGCGCGCGCGATGTCTATGCGCGGCTCCGCCGGGAGCGACAGAAGCGAGGCGAGGCACCAGGCGGCGCATTTCTCCGCGGCGCCGTCATGATCTCCGACATGGCCGGTGGGGTTGTCCATCATGGCCGCGTGGTCATGCTGCATCATGGCGTGATGAGCGGGGACGGCGTCTGCGGGTTCAGGCGCGCGCCAGGCGCCCGGCAGGGAGATCAATCCCGCCAGAAGGCCCAGCACCATCAACAAGAGCGGCAGACGCGGCATGGTTCGTCCCGTGTTTACCGGTCGATCATAAACCCGAAGCGCCGCTTCGCCAAGCGCCGCAGCGTCGCAGGATGATCACGCCTCGGCCTGCGCGGCGACCGGCGAGCGCCTGAGGCGATCGATGTCGCGGGCCGGCGGGGCGCCGAACAGGCGCTTATATTCGCGGCTGAACTGCGAAGGACTGTCATAGCCGACCGTATGGCCGGCGCTGGCGGCGTCGAGCGACTGGGTCAGGATCAGCCGGCGCGCCTCCTGCAGTCTCAGCCGCTTTTGATATTGCAGCGGACTCAGCGTGGTCGCCTCGCGGAAATGCTGATGCAGCGACGACGGGCTCATGCCGGAGACCGAGGCGACATCCTCGATGCGGATCGGCCGGTCGTAGTGCTCCTTGATCCAGTTGATGGCGCGGCCGATGTGGCGATGATGATTTTCCGGCGTCAGCGCCCGTCTGATGCAGCAGCCCTGCGGCCCCTGGAGCAGGCGGTAGATGATCTCGCGCTCGATCAACGGGGCGAGTTCGGCGATGTCGTCGGGCGCGTCACTCAGCTTCAGCAGCCGGATCGCGGCGTCGAGTAGCGCCTCCGGCGTCTCGCCAAGCGCCGCGCCGAGCTTGGCGTCGCTCTTTGGAGCGCCCGGATATTTAAGCAGCATCTCGGCGCAGAGCTCCATATCGAGATCGAGTTTTAGGCAAAGATAGGGGTGTCCGCGCTCGCCTCGATCACCTGGCCCACCACCGGCAGGTCCATCGACACCACCAGATGCTGGCCCGGGCCGTAGGTGAACAGCTGGTCGCCCATCGTCACCTGCTTCCTGCCTTGCGCAATAAAGCAGATCGAGGCGGAGTGAACGCCATGCGCCGGCTCCGACGGCGACGACAGTTTCGCCGTGAAAAGCCTGGGAACGCCGGTGGCGGCGATGCCGTCCGCCTTGGCGTAATGTGCAATAAGAAACGCAAGCTCCTGAGATTTCTTCATCTTGTCACCTTGGGAACCATTTTTCGCCCGATTTCATGGCTTATTACTAGCACGTCCGATCGGGACAGGAAATGGTTGCATGCTAACCTTTGTAGGAATGTGCAATCCTTCCGGAGGATCGGTCTACCGCTGCGGCCGCCTGTTCCCCCATATTGGCCGTGTTGCACAAAACGACGAACCTGAGATGGAAGGAGCACGATTATGAAAAACGACCAGCTTCACATCGCCATTAGATGGGATGTCCCGCTCAGGATGTTCAAGACGTTGCGCGACAAAATCATAGCGTTCAACGAGGAGCGCGAGCGGCAGGCGGAAGCGAGGTGGATCAATGGCTGACGGTGGATTTTTGATCAATGCAATGGCGGTGGTGTTCTCGATGATCGCGGCGTTCGGAATCTTCGGCAAGGCGTTTGGCGACACCGTCAAGCGCAAGCAGGAGGTGCGCGCCGAAGAGGTCGACGTGGTCAATCGCCTGGTGGGCATGTGGATCACCGGCGACGGCCAGGTGCAGCGCGAAGTGCGCGCCGATGGCCGCTTCGTGGAGCGCAATGCGGTCGTCGACCGCCCGACCCGCCAGGGCCGCTACGAGATCGACGGCGACAAGGTCGCCTATTACGACGACGCTGGTTTGCGCAGCGACGGCGTCTATAAGGACGGCATTCTCTATCACGCCGGCATGATCTTCTACCGGCGTTGAGTCGAAGCGAAGATACGAAAAAGGCGGGGCCGCGCGGCGCCCGCCTTTTTTCATGCCTTATCCGTCGATCAGTTCGAACCTGTCGACATCGACCAGCCCCCTGTCGGAAATCTTCAGATGCGGGACCACCGGCAGCGGCAGGAAGGCCAGTTGCAGGAAAGGCTCCTGCAGCGTCGAGCCCAGCGCATAGGCCGCCTCGCGCAGGTGATGCAGCGTGTCGCGCACGCTTTCATAGGGTTCGAGGCTCATCAGGCCGGCCACGGGGAGAGCGATCTCGCCGGTGACCTCGCCGCCTTCGACCACCACGAAGCCGCCACGGATCTCGCTCAGCCGTCTCACAGCCACCGCCATGTCCTCGTCATCGGCGCCGACCACGCAGATATTGTGGCTGTCATGGCCGACGGTGGAGGCGATGGCGCCCTTCTTGAGCCCGAAACCCTGGACGAAACCGACGGCCCGATTGCCGTTCTTGCCGTGCCGCTCGATCACCGACACTTTCAGGATGTCGTTGTCCAGATCCACGGTCGTCTGATTGCCCTTGGACGGCAGGCGATGGCGGCGATGTTCGGTGATGATCTTGCCGGGGATGACGCCGAGCACGGCGCTTTCGCCCTGCCGCGCCGGCACGGAGAAATCGGCCGCGGTGATCTCGGGGGCGCGAACGCTGTCGGTTCCGACGGGCGCGACCGGCTTGCGGCTGGCGAACAGCTCTTCCGTCACCTTGCGGCCGGCGGAGAACACCATCTCCGCCTTGCAGTTTTCCAGGCTGTCGACGACCACGAGATCGGCGCGGCGGCCGGGCGCGAC
The DNA here is from genome assembly GCF_014158035.1 of Rhizobium sp. G21. Lineage (GTDB taxonomy): Bacteria > Pseudomonadota > Alphaproteobacteria > Rhizobiales > Rhizobiaceae > Rhizobium_E. The sequence goes on from NZ_JACFXW010000001.1 coordinate 3,633,476, forward strand.
GAGGCCGCGATCCATCAGGCCGAAGGCGCGGGCGGCCGAAATCGAGGCGGCGCGATAGACGGCCAGCGTATCGGCGCCATCGGCGATGGCCGTGCGGATGAGATAATCGAGATGGCCCTGCTCGGCGATATCGAGCGGATTGCGGTCATCGGTGCAGAGCGCGATGAAGGGCGAGAGCCGCTCGGTGAACAGCGGCGTCAGGGCCTTGAGATCCTTCGAGACCGAACCCTCGCGGATGAGGACATGCATGCCCTTGCGGATCTTCTCCATCGCTTCCTCGGCAGAGGTCGCCTCATGCTCGGTGCGGATGCCGGCGGCGATATAGCCGTTCAGCCCATAGCCCACGAGCAGCGGCGCATGACCATCGATATGGCCGCCCTGGAAGGCTTCGAGCTTGGCCATGGCGACCGGGTCCTTGTGGATCACGCCGGGGAAATTCATGAATTCCGCCAGCCCGATCACCTTGGGATGTTTGCGGAAGGGCAGCAGTCGCTCGATCGGCAAATCGGCGCCCGCCGTCTCCAGATGCGTCGCCGGCACGCAGGAGGAGAGCTGGACGCGGATGTCCATGATCGTCTCCTCGGCCGAATCGAGGAAGAATTGCAGCCCCTCAGTGCCGAGCACATTGGCGATCTCATGCGGATCGCAGATCACCGTCGTCACGCCATAGGGCAGCACGCAGCGATCGAATTCATGCGGCGTGACGAGCGAACTCTCGATATGCAGATGGGTGTCGATGAAGCCGGGTACGACGATGCGGCCGGTGATGTCGATCTCGACGGCGCCCTTGTAGTCGCCATGGGTTCCGACAATGCGGTCGCCGGTGATGGCGATGTCGGAGGCGACTAGTTCGCCCGTCACCAGATCATAGAAGCGCCCGCCCTTGAGCACGATATCCGCAGGTGTGCGGCCCGTTCCTGCATCGATCATCCGTTCGAGTTCGCTCATGACCCGCTCCGATTCCTGTTGTGTTCGCGAGTGTAGCGGGGCTGCAGGCAGGGGTCACGCCCCCACATGATTTATCGACGTTTTCGAATGCGTCTCGTCGATCCTGTCTCCCGGGTGACAGCCCGGGTTTTGGAGGCAGGGCAAAGTGGCCTCATCAACACGCACACAGGAGGCCATGATGTTGAAAATGCTCGCCTTGACCGCCGCAGTCACACTGACCGCCACCGCCGCAAACGCCATGCCGCCCCGCCATGGCGGGCCGCAGACCGACGAGATCAACCGCACGATCGCCAATGAGGCAGGACCGGCCAGTCGCGTCATGACCCGGCTCTATGGCTGTCTGCCGACCGAAAGCCCCGGCGCCGCCGCCCGCTGGACCTGTGTCGGCATCGGCGACGGGCCCAAGGCGCGACCCTTTGCCGTCTCGCTCGAGCGCAAGGACGGGATCACCCGCGCCTATCGGCTGGTCGACGCCTCGGCGGTGATCTGCCCCAAGCCCGGCGATATCGCGCGACTTCTCGCGCCCCGCGCTCATCCGGGCGCCTTTGCCGATCTTCGCTCCGCCAGCGTCCAGACCCGTGGCGACATCGCCTTGACCGGTCTCTCCGCCGGCCCGCGTCTCGCTGCGGTCTGCCGCTACATCGGCGGCTTGAACACCGGCCTCTACGAGATTACCGCCCATTTTTCCTATGATCATCGCGGCTACAGCCTGGTGGAGGGGCTGCCGATCCGGGAAAGCCTGAAAGATCACGCCGGACGGGACATGGTGATGAAGTGAGGGATCTCACGAGGGGGTAGGGGGCGGTCGGCGGTCCGGCGATTTCCTGTCGGGCCGCCGGCTTCGTCATATGCAGGCGTGAGGAATGCTGTATCGTCTCGGTTCTGAGCGTAACGTTCGACGGCTGTCGCCGCGATGGTTCCGCATCTGGTTCGCCTTGGAGTTTTCCCATGTTCTCATCGACGTTGCGCGCTGTCCTGACCGCGCTCTGTCTGTCCTCCAGCGTCGCCGCTGTTCTCGCCGAAAACAAGAACGAGCCCCTGCCGACCTTGATCGGAGCCTGCGCCATCACCAGCATCGTCGAAATCGGCGGAAGGCTGGAAGGCGATGATACTTTCGAGACGGGAACATTCGTTGGATTTGCCAATGAGGGCTTGCAGATCGGCTATGACAGGGTCGAGGCGGTAGTCCGCTCCAAGATCGGCGATCCCGTCCGCATCTGCCTCACCGACATTCCCCAGGACTGCCCGCCCGGCGACGATCGCGGCCGCGGCTATCGCACCACCAATCTCCGCACCGGTGAAAGCTGGGAGATGGCCGACAGTCAGCATATGTGTGGCGGGGCGTGAGGGGGCCCCGTCGCTCCGTCCTAGGAGCGCCGCGACGGGTGTCCCCGCCGCAGCTCCAGGCGTTTGATGTTTCTGATCAGCGTCCCTTGTCGAGAAAGGCGCGCACCAGCGCCGTCGTTGCCGCAGGATTTTCCTCCATGATCCAGTGGCCCGAATCCGGCACGATGCCTTCGGTCACATCGGTTGCTGCGGCGCGCATGACGGTCGCCATCATCGGGCCGAAGGATTTTTCGCCGCCCACCGCCAGGATGGGCATTGTCAGCTTGCCCTTGCTGGCGAGGATCTTCTGGTTGTCCTTCGCGTCCTGGTCGAAGGCTGCAAACTGGGCAAAGCCGGAATGCATGGCGCCCGGCAGCGCATAGAGCTTGGCGTAGTGCTCGCGCGCCTGTTCGGTGAAGCGGGCGGGATTGGCGGAGAACTCGTTCCAGAAGCGGTCGAGATAGATGCGTTCGCGACCGGCGACCAGCCGCTCCATGTCAGGGCCGCCGAAGCGGAAATGCCAAAGGAGGGGGCTTTTCAGGACCTCTTCCCATGGACCGACGCCGGGGACAGGCGCATCGATGAGGACAAAGCGCTTCACCCGTTCGCCATGTTGGGCGGCAAAGGCGAAACCAACCATATTGCCGATGTCGTGGGTGACGAGATCGGCTTTGTCGATATGAAGCGCGTCGAGTACGGCTACGACATCGCCGGCCTGTGTCATCTTGTCGAAGCCGCCGGTCGGCTTGGAGGACAGGCCAAGCCCCCGCAGATCGGGAACGATGACCGTGTGATCTGCGGCAAGCTCGGCGGCGAGCGGCGCCCACATATCTCCCGTCTCGCCGTATCCATGCAGCAGCATCACGGCGGGACCATTCCCGCCCGTGCGCACATGGATGGAGACGCCATTGGTCTTTATATCCTGGGTCTTGAAGGAGGCGGGAAAGGTCCTCGTATCGGCTTGGGCCGCCATAGTCATGGTGGCGGCGGCGATCGCCGTCGCGCCGAGCATTGCGATCATTTTCAACATGGTTTTTCTCCTGACCCTCCGGGAGGAGCCGGCGACCATCGCCGCAACCAGAAGGCAAGCCTTATTTAACATTTGCATATCGTCCGGATTAGCGCGCTAATCCAGGAACTCAAATCCGGAAACGCCGAACAATGATGAGAACCGAAAGCATCGTCGCCTTTGTCGCCGTGGTCGAAGGCGGCTCGATCAGCGAGGCGGCCAGGCGGCTGCGACTATCGAAATCGGTGGTGAGCGAGCGGCTGGCCGATCTGGAGCGCGAGGTCGGCGGCGTGCTTCTGCGACGGACGACGAGGAAGCTGACGCTGACGGATGACGGCTCCGCTTTGCTGGAGCGGGCCAGGCGCATTCTCAAGGAAATGCAAGAAGCGGCGGCCGACATGTCGGAACGACGCGGCACACTTTCGGGCCCCTTGCGGATCGCTGCGCCGGTCACCTTCGGGCGCATGCATCTGGGGCCGGCGCTCTATCCGTTCATGCTCGCTCATCCGCAATTGGAACTGACGCTGGATATCGACGACCGCCGGGTGGATGCGGTGGCAGACGGCTATGACGCCGTCATCCGCCACGGGCCGATTGCCGATTCCAGGTTGATCGCCTGGAAGCTCGCGCCGAGCCGAAGGGTCCTCTGCGCCTCGGCGGATTATCTTGCTCGCCATGGCCGGCCAAACTCGCTCGACGATCTGCAGCGCCATCGCGGCATCTTCTATACCAATCGCGGCGTCGCCGATTGGCGCTTTCCGGGGGCGGGCGGGGCCGATCTCGTTCGCGCGAAATTCGGATTTTGCGTGAACAATGGCGACATGATGCGCGACGCAGCCATTGCGGGCCTCGGCATCGCTCTGCTTCCGGGCTTCATCGCCGGGCCCGCGCTGAAGGCGGAGTTGCTGGTGACTATCGAACTGGATCGTGAACCGGAGCCGGAATTCATCTATATCGCGCATCCGCAGGGGCGCAATGCGCCGGCAAAGCTGGTCGCTCTGGCGGATCATCTGAAGAAAGCCTTCGGCAATCCGCCTTATTGGGAGGTTTAGGCTTGGTGGTCCCGCCCGCGCCCATCTGGCCGATGGGGCGCGGGCGGATGTCCCAATCAGGGCGTATAGTCTAAGTTCTGCGTGACGGTCATGTCTTCGCCACCGTTGGGATCGTGGACGAGAAAGTCCACGGCGTATTTGCCGGCGGGGAGGCCGTTCACCGTCAGGGTCAGGTCGATGAAGGCTTCGGTGTTGGCGTTGTGGGCTTGATCGAGGTGTTGGCGAAAGCTGCCTTCTCCATCAGCACCTGGCCATTGGCGTCCTTGAGCTTGAGATCGCAAACGAAATTGATCTCGTACATATCGCCCGGCAATTCCTTCCAGGCATAGCCTACTGGCTCGATATAGGTCACGATCGGCTCGCCGCCTTTGAAGGAGGCGTTGGCGCGCTCTTTATAGACGCCGTAGCCGGCGGCGCTTTCCTTGGTGAAGATCACCTTGCGGTCGGTGAGCGGGACCTTGTCCCAGGCGTCATACATTTTGTCTTCGGCCGCCGTGAGATCATCGATCTCATCGGCATGAACGCCCTGCGACAGAAGGGCGAGAAGTCCCGCGATCGCCATTCTTTTCATTCTCGTCCCCCATGGTTTGACGGCCGCAACCTTGACGCCCCGCGCTTGGGGCTTTGTGGAGAACGCGATGTCCACCCAATAAAGTATGTCTCATGCGGGTTTAAGCGATGTCCGCTGGTCCGCCACTGGGCGCGTGCGCGTGGACGGAGCCAACGGATTATGGTCATTCTCAAGCCATTGGCGCAAAACAAAAACGGCGGCCTTTCGAGCCGCCGTTTGCTGGGATCGTCGTTACGAGCCTCAGGCGTTCGCGACCAACACTTCCCGCAGCTTGCCGATCAGCTCGTCGATCTGCTCCTTGGTGATGATCAAGGGCGGGGACAGCGCGATGATGTCGCCGGTGGTGCGGATCAAGAGGCCCTTTTCATAGGCCTTTAGGAAGGCCGAGAAGGCGCGCTTGGTGGGTTCGCCGTCGATCGGCTTCAGTTCGATCGCGCCGATCAGGCCGATATTCCTGATGTCGATGACATGCGGGCAATCGGCCAGCGAATGCAGGCGCTCTTCCCAATAGGGGGCGAGTTCGCTTGCGCGGGTCAGCAGGCCCTCTTCCTTATAGGTGTCGAGCGTGCCGAGGGCTGCCGCCGAGGCGATCGGGTTGCCGGAATAGGTGTAGCCGTGGAAAAACTCGATCAGATGTTCCGGGCCGGTCATGAAGGTGTCGTGGATTTCCGAGGTCACGAAGACCGCGCCCATGGGGATCACGCCGTTGGTCAGGCCCTTGGCGGTGGTGACGATGTCGGGCTTGACGTCGAAGAATTGCGAGGCGAAGGGCGCGCCGAGGCGGCCGAAGCCGGTGATGACTTCGTCGAAAATCAGCAGGATGCCGTGCTTGGTGCAGATCTCGCGCAGGCGCTGGAGATAGCCCTTCGGCGGGATCAGCACGCCGGTGGAGCCGGCCACAGGCTCGACGATCACGGCGGCGATGGTGGAGGCGTCATGCAGGGTGACGATGCGCTCGAGTTCGTCGGCGAGTTCCGCGCCATGCTCCGGCTGGCCCTTGGAGAAGGCGTTCTTCGCCGGCAGATGGGTGTGCGGCATATGGTCGACGCCGGACAAAAGCGTGCCGAACATCTTGCGGTTGGAGACGATGCCGCCCACCGAAATGCCGCCGAAATTGACGCCGTGATAGCCGCGCTCGCGGCCGATCAGCCGGGTGCGCGAGCCGTTGCCCTTGGCGCGGTGATAGGCGAGCGCCACTTTCAGTGCCGTCTCCACCGATTCCGAACCGGAATTGGTGTAGAGGATATGATCGAGGCCGTCGGGCCCGATGTCGACGAGGCGATTGGCGAGCTCGAAGGCCTTGGGGTGACCGAGCTGGAAGGCCGGGGCGTAATCGAGTTCGCCGGCCTGCTCGCGGATCGCCTCGGTGATCAGCGGACGGCAATGGCCGGCGTTCACGCACCAGAGGCCGGCGGTGCCGTCGAGCACGGTGCGGCCGTCATGGGTGGTGTAATGCATGTCCTTGGCGCCGACGAACAGCCGCGGCTCCTTCTTGAACTGGCGGTTGGCCGTAAACGGCATCCAGAACGCCCGCATATCGTTCGGCGTGGAGTTGAGGCGGTTCGACATTTCATTCTCCGGAAGTGGTGAGACCCGATGCGCGTCGCCTCGTACGGTCCGGTTTTTCCTGGCGTTTCAGGCAAATCGGCGCTCGACGCGGGCCGGCGTGCGTGTTGCGCAAAGTAGCAAGCACCCTTGCCGCGTCAAGGAGGGCCACGGAATTTCATGAGTGATCACGGGAATTGACCGGTCAGGCCGGAGCAAGTTTGATGTGGGAGTTCCTAATATGCAGGTTGTGCGGTCGTCAGGGCAAAACGCGGCCACACAGCGATGCATCAGCGGCGGCACGCCAGAATAGCCCCGTTTCTCACTATGACCGGAGAAACGGGGCCGTTTTCACCAAATCTTCCGAAGCATCCGATCGGCTTTCGTCTGTCGCGCCAGACACGGAAGAGGGCTCATCGCCCCTCTCGTCATCGATCCAGCACGTCGCGGACCTCGATCAGGTTCGAACGCGCCCGCAGAATGTAGAAGCCCTGCGTGGCGAGATGGGTCGGCATGATCCAGCCGTCCTCGCGGCCATTGGAAATGATCGCGGGCTGGATGTTGAGCGCGGCGCGGAACTGCTTCAGCATCTCGTTCCAGAGCGGGGCGAGATTGCGCTCGCGTATCACCGATCCGAAATCGGCGCGGGCGGCGGTCAGGATGCCGTAATAGCCGTAGAGCTGCCCATAGGCGAACCAGAAGCGATCGTCGGCGCGCGTGTCGAACCAGCCGGCATTGTAATTCTCCGATCGCTCGCGGAGCATGGCCGAGGTCGAGCCGAGATCATTGGCGATGCGGTCGAGGAATTCGAGCAGATTGTCGGCGCGGCCGTCGAATACGGATTGGCACTTGCCGAGTTCGGTATTGAACTGTTTGAGCTGGGTGACGGCCTGGCGATAGATGTCGGGCGTGGGCGTGCGGAAGCCGAAGGGCGAGAAGCTCACATACCAGGAGCCTTCGTCATATTGCATGTTGGAGCGCGCGAGCTGCAGCGTGTTGTTGATGCCGGAGGTGCCGCGGACGCGGGCGAGCGAATCCACCAGCTCCACCGTGGTGCGGCGCACCGTCTGGTTCACGCCGCGCTGGAAGCTGGCCTTGTTGTCGAGCCAGGGCGTGTGATCCCAGTCGATGCCGAACAGTCCCAGTTTATAGAGCGGCATGGACGAGATCCAGGCGTTCTGGTTGACCTCCTGGTCGATGAGATCGGCGGCGACATCGACGATGCCCGACGTCTGGCAAGCGGTGGGCGTGGCGCTGTCGGCGCCGCTGATATCCTGGCCGGCGACGAATTTGCGCTCGTTGAGCTTGTAGGCCGCGACATAATCGGGATTGAAGCCCGACCAGACCTGGGTCATCCAGATGAAATGGCCATAGGCGCCCACCAGGATCAACAGAAATAGCCCGACCACCGCCTTGATGATCAGCCCGCGCGAGGCGTACCAGCGGCTGGCGCTGAGGAAGGGAAACAGGATCCAGGCGATGATCATGCCGATCCCGCGGCCGATGGCGCTGAAGATGCGTTGGAAAAACGCAATGATCGGGTCCAGCATGCTCACTCCTCTTGAATGCCGTAGAGCCGGCGGCGAAAGCCCGCCTTGTCCCTGAGATATGTGCTTTCGAGCGTCTTCACAACGTGCTCCCGGAACTTTTCCGGATAGGCCTCATAGGCTTTGTAGAAGCCCTGTTTGTCGAAGATGAAGCGTGAGACGAAATCATGCGGCTGCAGCGAGGCGATCAGCCGGTTGACCAGCCACTGATCCGGATGGGTGGGTTCGGCGCGGATCAGCAGAAAGCGGTTCTTGGCGGCGATGTCGGGCATGCGGATGCTGCCGGTCGTATCCGCCACGCGCAGCATCTCGTTGAGCAGGGGATAGCCGCCATCGGCGAGCACGCGATCGGTGTTCATGTGCGCCCAGGTCTGCAGCCAGACCATGTCGGCGCGTTCGGGATCGAAATTGGGATCCTTGGCGCTGGCGAGGCCGAGCAGGATCATCCGCATGCGATGCTGATAGAGACCCGAGGCGATGACCCAGGAGGCCTGGGGCAGCTCGATGCGGCGGGTGCGGGCGAGAAAGCCGTAGAGCGTGTCGTGGTCGTCGATGTCGATATAGGACACCTGCCAGGGACGCGCCTTGCGGAAGCCCGGCGTGTCGGCGCGGCAGATCACGGTGGTGTTGCGCGCATCGTGAAAGACGAAGACGCCGCCGAAATGATCGGCCCAGAAGGCGTCATGGCGGAACACCAGCTGGTCCGGCACCAGCGTGTTCTGGCGGATGTCACCGGTGATCTTGGCGAGCTCCACCATGCGGTTGAGCATGGCGTCGTCGCGCCAGGCGTCGGGCTGCGACGTCACCTGATCGGCGAGCATGCGCAATTCCGACGCCTTGCCGAGAATGTCTTCGGCGGAATGGACGCGGAAATTCACCTCGTTGATGGAGAGCAGGTCCTCGATATGCTCGACTTTGGCGACGGAATCCTCGATCTCGCCATAGAGCGCGTCCTTGATGGTGACGGCGCTGATGGTGCGGGCATTGGCGCGGTAGAATTCATGCATCAGGCCTGCGGTGTTGGAAAAGCTGGTGTGAACCACCGGCAGGTTTTCCTGCTCCGGGGTCAGAATGATGAAGCGTCTGTTGACCCTGAGCGGATCGAGATAATCGCGATTGTCCAGTTCCTCGGCGATCTCCGGCGAAAAGCCGGTCATGTCGATGTCGAAGCGCTCAAGCTTTGTTTCAGGCAAGCCGAAGCCCTTGAGCGCCTTGTTGTAGCGGGCGATCAGATGCGGGGCGTCGACGGTGAGCAAACGGCCGTAGATGAGTTCGGATTCGAGGAGGCGTTTCATGCGGTTGCGACAGCTGCGAGACGTTGCAGTTCCTTGAGATTGGCAGGATTTCGAGAGCCGAGGATGTCGTCGTAGATTTTGAGCACAAGCAACTTCACAAGGTCCGATTTTGTCAGATGCAGGGTGGTCATCAGACGCTCGATAGCGGCGTTTAGTCGAGGCGTCACTTTCAGTGAAAGGCGGCGCTTGGGAGCTTCGGAGTTGAATGCCGGCCGGTCCGGCGCCACGCCGATCAGTTCTGTTTGAGCCTGATCTGTTTCTGCCGCCTGGAAGATATAATAGGCGAGCAGCTTCTTTCTAAATTCCGATGTGGCTTCCGGATCGATGCGAAATGCGGCGAGATCAAGCGCCTCGATAAATGGCGCTGGAATATTGACCTCGATCGGCCGTGTTGCCGTCTCTCTCGCTGCCTTGATTGCCGGCGTCGATTGGGCGGGCGTTGCGACAATATCGCCGCATTGGTCGCAAACGAGAGCCAGGATGTTTTTCGCCCTGCCGACGCCGTCGTCGAAGGGAACATCGCGATAGGCGTAGGTAGCGCCCGTCAACTCCTGGCAATGAGGACATAACGCCTTTGATTTTTCGCCTGCGACATGAAGCTTCATAGCTCGACCTATCTATGCACGCTGATGAACACGGTGTCGGGATCGACGAAGTAGAATTTGATGTACCAGCCGTCGCGCCTGAGGACATGGACCGTGATCTCGGCAGACCAGTGATGTGGCGAACTCGTGTGATGGGCGCCGGTGCAGCGGCGGATCACAGCGGCGATCTCCTCTGCGGTGACCAGTCCCATTTGTAACAGGTTTTTCACATCGATGGCGTTTCGCGTCTCATGCAGGTAGCTGCTGCCATCAACTAGAGCTTTCAGCACCTTTTCCTTTGCGAAGCGAAACCCTTCCTGTTTCATATAATACGAAGATCCTCGTATATCAACTCCACCGCCCCTCCGTCTTCATCGCCTCGATCTCGCGGATGGCGCGTTCGCGCTGGCGCTCGCGGCGGATGATGTCGGTCACGGCGGCGTCGTCGCTCTTGTCGGCGTAGCGGAATTCGGAATCGGCGTAGCGGTTGATTTCCTGCTGCACCATGTCGAGCGTGATCGGCTGGCGCAGCTCCTCGATCATCGCTTTCTTGGCGTCGTAGTCCTTGTGCATGAAGGTTTCGGGTTTTTCGAACCAGTCGTCGGGCAGCTCGACATCCATGGCGCGCATCTTGATCGCGTCGGTGATGTTCTTGATGGCGCGGCCGGTGAAGCGGGGTTCGGCGAGCCGGATCTCGTGCAGATAGGCGCCGATATCCGCGAGCGTCTTCAATCCGCCGCGGCTTTTCTCGAAGCGTTCCCACACTTTGACGAGGCCGTCTTCGCTCGGCCTGCTGTGACCTTCATAAGTGGCGCTCACCGCGCGCTTGATCTCCTGGCCGGCATAGAGCTTGTGCTCGCCGAGCGGGATATGGTGGTTCTTGCCGACCAGCAGCGCGAAAATGTCGATATAGTCTTCGCGCGTCTGCGGGCCGTCGACCAGCCAGCGGGCGCCGGCGCGCTGGCGCAGCGCATCGTCGACATTTTCCGGGTAGTTCGAGAACATGCCGAAGGAGCAGTTGCCGCGCACCACGGTGGAGGCGCCGGCAAAGGCCTCCATCAGCACGGCGGTCACTTCCTGCTGGCCGGATGAGGCGCGGTCGTCCGAACGTTTCGCGGCGACCTGGTCGACATCGTCGATCGTGCCGAAGCCGATCGCCTTGGGGTTCATGACATTGTCGATGAACGCCTTGCAGTTTTGGCCGGATTTGCCCTGATAGGACGAGATCTGGTCGACGCCGAAATTTTCATAGTGGAAGGCATAGCCGGCCACCTGGCAATAATCGTTGACCAGGCCGGCGATCATCTGGATCAGCGTCGTCTTGCCGGTGCCCGGCATGCCGTCGCCGATGAAGGTGAACAGGAAGCCGCCGAGCTCGACGAAGGGGTTGAGCCCGCGCGTGAAATCATAGGCCATGATCATCTTGGCGAGTTTCATGCCCTGATATTTGGCGATGTGATTGCCGATCACCTCATCCGGCTTCTTGAAGGCCATCACCAGCGGCTTGCGTTTGACGCCGGGGGCGACGTCGAAGCCGTTGAGGTCGAAATCGTCGCTCTCGATGCGGATATGGGCGGTCTCGAAAGGACCGAGGCCGGTAAAGCGCGGCTTGCGCGTCATCAGCCCGGCAATGGCGTCGCGGGCGAAGGCGCGGGCGCGGCTCAGAAGCGCGAGATCGTCGGGGGCGCCGGAAAGGGCCCGCTCCAGACCTGCGATCATCGATTTCACCGCATCCTGCGGCGTGTCGAAGAGATAGTCGGGTTCGCCGACATCCTCGACCGGCTCGCCTTCGCCCGACAGCGTCGAAGAGAGATAGGCGGCGAAGGAGAAGGCGGCCACGAAGGCGGAGGTCGACAGGAGCGCCTTGAACTGTTCAGCGTCCGGACCCGCCAGAGGGGAGGCGGCGTTGCGGGCCTTCAGCCCTTCCAGTCCCGTCTGCCGGGCGAAGACATCAGAGATCGCCAGCGCCGCCATCACCCCGCGCCGGGCGCGATAAAGCAGCGCGTGCTGACGGGGCGACAGCATGGGGTCGTCTGATCGCGCCGTCTGGATCGCCTTGGCCAGATCCACCTCGCGCGTTCGGCGCATGCCTGAGGTCGAGACGGTGGAGACAAAGCGGCGGCCTGTGCCGGCGATCGGCGCGCCGGCATTCGCGGCGTCGCTTTCGATCATCGAGAAGCGCCCCACGAAGCTTTGCGCGGTCGCCAGATGGCTGCGGAGATCGTCTTCGGAAATGGCCGTGAGGCCCGTATTCAGCGACATATGTTCCTCCCGGTCATGGCTGGCCGCAATGGCCCGCCGCCGTTCTCAGACATCCGTCACCTGGTTGCCCGAGATGACGTGGACCTTGTAGCCCGCAAAAACGCGCTCGGCTTCGCCCGAGGCGTAGAGCGCGGTATAGGCGTCGTGCGGCACCAGCGCGTGTTTCTCGAAAGCGCTAGCGCCCATGCGCGCCGCTTCGAGATCATTGGTGTCGATATGGAAGATCTGCTCGGCCGGCGTCGAGGAGAAGAAACCGCGCTGGGCGGGCTTCTCCTGTTTCGAGATCACGTCCTGCACCGTCCAGGTCAGCAACCAGGCGTTTTCGGCCTTGCGCACCCGCGACAGGATCGAGTTGATCACCTCGTTGTTTTCGGTGATCCCAGCCGAATAGAAGGGGCCGATGACGATCCGTCGCATCTGCTTGGGATGCAGCGTCGGGAAATCCTTGTCGAGATTGGTGGCGATCGTCACCGGCGTCAGCGCGTAGCCGCTGTTGCGGATGACGAAATCGTCGAAGCGAGCCGCGAGTTCCGGATTGAGAAAACCGCCGACTGGGAAAGGGATGTCCACCTTGTCGTTCAATGTCCCATCCGGCTTGACCAGCATGCGGGTGAGGTTCTCCGAGGAGTCCTCGATGCGGGCGATATAGATCATCGGCAGCGTCTGCGCGCCGTCGAAGGCCGCCCAGTTGACGACCACCGAGGGACGCAGGTTTTCGGAATTGACCGACACGGCGGAGGTTTCGGGCAACACCACCGGCGAGAACACCTCGCCCTTCTGCGCCTCTTCGAGATAGAGCCGCTCGGCGATCCGGCTCTGCAACTCCTCCGGAAACGCCTTGTTGCGCAGGATGAAGTCGACCATTTCCGCCCGCAACCTACCGGCATCGGGTATTGCGGCCAGCTTCTCCGGGGCCGAACGGCGATCGTTTTCCAACTCCAAAACATTCTGGAACACCGGGAAGCCCGAATCCGCCCGCGAGATGCGGAAGCGGTCCATGAAGCCGATCTTGTTTTCCCAGCAGGCAAGCGACGTCTTGAGACGCTCGACATATTTCATCACCAGCGTCGAAGTGAGATCCTTCGACGACTGGTTGCGGCCGGGGCCGTCGAGATAGGCTTCCAGCCCGACAAAGGCGGCGCGGACAGTCTGGAAATATTGCGCCGCCGCCGGCTCGACCGCATTCATGGGCGACACTCCATGTTTATTTGACGCCGAGGAACGGCACGGCCGATCCCGGCACCATGGTGGAGGGAAGCTGGCCGTTCCACTTTTCCGCAGCGGTCAGGTTGATCAGTTCGGGATTGTCGCGCAACGCCGCGCCCTTGGCCTTGATGGCGTCGGCTTCCGCCTCGCCGGCCAGCCGGGTCGCCGCCGCATTGGCTTCGGCTTCGGCGCGCACGGCATCGGCGCGGGCCTGCGCCTGGGTGACGGTGATCTGCGCCTGCACCTTTTCCCGCTCGGCGTTCTGGCGGATCTTCTGCACTTCCACCTCGGCCAGCATGCGGTTCTCTATCGATTGTTCATAAGCGTCGGAGAAATCGATATTCTCGATCTGCACGCTGTCGATGATGACCGGGCCCCGCACCGTGTCGCGGATAGCGGCCTCGGCTTCCGCGTTCAGCCGGGCGCGGTCCTGAATGGCGGTGACGGCGTTGAACTGGCCGAAGACATTCTTGACCTGCTCATAGACCCGCCGATCGATCAGCCGGTTCACAACGCCTTCCTCGCTGCCATATTCGGCGTAGATCTTGGCGACCTGATCCGCAGGCAGACGGTAATTGACCGAGAGGGTGATCTCGGCGGGCTGCTGGTCGCGCGAATAGGTGCTGACGCGTTCATAGAGCTGGCTGCGGTTCTGTACGGTGATCTTCACCACCTTGTCGATCAGGGGCAGCTTGAAGCCGAGACCCGGCTCCGCCGTGCCGACGACTGCCCCATAGCGAAGGATGACGCCGCGTTCGCCCTGGTCGACGGTATAGAAACCGCCGGAGGCGATCAGAAATACGATCAGGGCGACAACGGCGATGGCGGCGAATTTCGCGAAGCCGCGATTGTTGGACTTGAGTTTCGCAATGGCGGTCGGTTCGGTCATGAAGGCTCTTTCGATCGAGCGAGATCAGCGCGTGCGTCGGTTGACGCGGCCCATTCAGGACCGCGTGTAATTGGCGGAATTGTGCTTGTCGAGCACCGCCTGGAAGCGGCGCGCGAAGGCGTCGTCGGCGAGCTTCTTGCGGCGCTGGATGTCCTGGGTGGAGAGCATGTTCTTCTCGTGCATTTCCAGGAGGTCGCCGATATGGCGCTGGGCAGCGGCGCCGATGCCGGCCATGGTTTCCTCAGCCGCCGTATCCACCTGGCTGCCCAGCGTGTTGATGCGGTGGGCGACTTCCTGCTGCGCGGCCGTCTTCAACGAATCCTCGAGCGCCTTGTAGAGAACGATGCGCTGTTCCGTGTCGATGGTCAGCTTGTTGATCAGCGTGTTCTGCGCGGCGATCTGGTTGTTGAGCGAATCCACGAAGGTCTGGAACATCGAAGTGTAACGCTCGAGCGTCTGGCTCTCGGCGAGCAGTTCCTGCTCCTTGGCCTGCTTCTCGTTATATTCGGTGGCGAGTTTGGACCGCTCGCCTTCGAATTCGGTGCGCGCCTTCTGGTCGGTGGCGGCGGCGATCTTGTTCTCGATGTCGAGCAGCATCGGGTTGAGCTCCTCGATGCGCTTCTGCACGGCTTCCAGATTGACCATGGCGTTCTTGCGCCGCTCGATCACCTGGATGAGGCTCGCTTCCGAGGACTTGTAGCGCTGGTCGAGGACATTCTTCTGTTCTTTGAGAATGCCGACGATCGTGTCGGATTTCGCCAGCAGCTCCTGCAGATTGCCGGCCAGCGACATGCCGCGGACGCGATCGGTGCGCATGCGCTGCGCCTTCTGCTTGGAGAAGATGCCGACGAATTTTTCAAATCCCGTATAGCTCTTCATGCTCTCGAATTCGGAGCCGAACACATTGGTGGCGTCCTCGAGCCCGAGAATGAGGTCGGCGATATTGGCCTCCATCACCTTCTGCTGGGTCAGCACGTCCTGGATGCGGGCGTTCTCAATGTCGAAGCTGGCGTCGCCGATCTTGGCGTCCGCCTTGGCGAAACGGTCCAGCACCCCTGTCGAGGCGTCGAGTTTCCCGCGCATGTCGTTGACGATCGAGCGGGTCTTTTCGATTTCGGAGTCGAAGGACTGCAGGCTGGCCATGGTCGTTTCCCTGAAGTGGCCGCGTTGCCGCGGCGCGTTGACTGCGTGCGCACAATAGGCGTTTTCGCCGATTTGAAAACCGGCAAAACGCTCAACCGTCACAGGCGGTTATGTTGTCGTCGTCAGGTCAACGCGCAAGGCTGTCCATTTATTCGGACGCGAAAAAATCGCGCCCGCTGCAAGTAAGACGGGCGCGACGGCGCGGAAACGCTCATTTGGCCGCCGCGGGATCCTTGAGAAAGGCAATGAGATTGAGGATGTCCTCCGGCTTTTTCAGTCCGGCGAAGGCCATCTTGTTCTTCGGGATCGCGGCTTTCGGATTGCTGAGATAGGCGGTCAGATGCGTCTCGTCCCACACCTTGCCGTCGGCGCCGAAGGTCTTCATCGCTTCGGAATATTTGAAGCCGTCCACACTCGCCACCTTGCGGCCTACGACGCCCATCAGGGAGGGGCCGACCTTGTTCTTGGCTTCGGTGGCCGTATGACAGGCGGAACACTTCTTGAAGACGGCGGCGCCTGCCTTCGCGTCGCCATCGGCGAAAGCCATGCCGGTGGACGCGGCAAGCAGAAGGGCGGCGCAGGTGAGAGACTTCAACATCGAAAGAATCCTTGAGAATCGTTTGCAGCAGCTCGATGATAAAGCGGTGGCGAGGACGTTGCCTTGACGTCCATCAAGCCTCCGCTCGAAGTCGATAGTCGTCGGAAAACGAGCGGGAATACAAGGAATTTTAAGCTGTCTTCCTCTCGCGCCGTCGGCGTTTCTCGGATTGCGCCGAAATGACGTCGCTAATCGGCATGTGCGCGCCGCCAATCCGCTTGAATTGTCGCGTCAATGGTGGTTGGCTAGCCGAACCATAAAAGAGGGAGAACGTTCAATGACGTCAATGATTTCTAAAGCCGTGATGGCGCTGGCGGTATCTACGCTCGCCTTTGCCGGCGTCGCACGAGCCGCCGAACCCGATAGCTGCTCCACCGTCCGCTTCGCCGATGTCGGCTGGTCCGACATCGCCGCCACCACCGGCACAGCCTCCGTCGTGCTCAAGGCGCTCGGCTATGAGACGGATGTGAAGGTTCTGTCGGTTCCGGTCACGTTCCAGTCGATGAAGAACAAGGACATCGACGTTTTCCTCGGCAACTGGATGCCGACGATGGAAGCCGACATCAAGCCTTATCGCGACGAGAAGAGCGTCGACACGGTGCGCGAAAACCTCGAAGGCGCGAAATACACGCTGGCGACCAACGAGGCGGGCGCCGCCCTCGGCATCAAGGATTTCGCCGACATCGCCAAGCACAAGGACGAACTCGAAGGCAAGATCTACGGCATCGAGCCGGGCAATGACGGCAACCGCCTCATCCTCGGCATGATCGACGGCGACCAATTCGGCCTCAAGAGCTTCGAGCTGGTCGAGTCCTCCGAGCAGGGCATGCTGTCGCAGGTGGCTCGCCTCAACGGCGACAGCAAGCCGATCGTCTTCCTCGGCTGGGAACCGCATCCGATGAACGCCAACTTCAAGCTGACCTATCTGACCGGCGGCGACGATGTATTCGGCCCCAATCTCGGCGGCGCGACCATCTACACCAACACCCGCGCCGGCTATGTGGCCGAATGCGCCAATGTCGGCGCCCTGCTCAAGAACCTCAAGTTCAGCCTGGCGATGGAAAACGAGGTGATGAAGAAGATCCTCGACGGCGGCATGGAGCCCGAAGCGGCCGCCACCGAATGGCTGACCGCCAATCCCACCGCTTTTGAGCCCTGGCTCAAGGGCGTGACCACCAAGGATGGCGGCGACGCGGTCGCTGCAGTCAAGAGCGCTCTCGGCCTCTGATCGGCGAATGAAGACGGACCGCGCAGGCGAGGGGAAGCCTGCGCGGTAACCGGTTGCCCATCAGCGTCATTTGTCGGGGACAGCGCATGAATATTTTGACTGAATACAAGATCCCGGTCGGCAGTTGGGCCAAGGCCGTGGTCGACTGGCTGACGACCGACCTGAAGGTCGTCTTCCGGGTGATCTCTGCCGTCCTCGACTCGTCGATCAACGCGATGCTGTTCGTTCTCGAGGCGCCTTATCTCAAGGGTTCGAGCCTGGAGCAGGTCTACCCTCTCTTCATGATACTGGTGTTTACCGGCTTCGCCTGGTTCATGCGCCGCTCGGTCGGCATCGCGGCTTTCACCCTGCTCGGAATGCTGTTCATCTATAACCAGGGTTACTGGAAAGAGACGATGCAGACGCTGGCGCTGGTGCTGGCGGCCACGGGCGTCTGCATGGTGATCGGCATACCCGTCGGCATCGCCTGCGCGCGTCGTCCCTGGCTCTATTCGGCCATGCGTCCGGTGCTCGATCTGATGCAGACCATCCCGACATTCGTCTACCTCATTCCGGCGCTGCTGCTGTTTGGTCTCGGCATGGTGCCGGGCCTCATCGCCACGGTGATCTTCGCGATCCCGGCGCCGATCCGGCTTACGCGACTAGGCATCATTTCGACGCCGCCGTCGCTGGTGGAAGCGGCGGAGGCTTTCGGCGCCACCAAACGCCAGGTCCTGACCAAGGTCGAACTGCCCTTCGCGATGCCGCAGATCATGGCGGGCCTGACCCAGACGATCATGCTGTCGCTGTCGATGGTGGTCATCGCGGCGCTGGTCGGCGCCAACGGGCTCGGCGTGCCGGTGGTGCGCGCGCTCAACACCGTCAACATCGCCAAGGGGTTTGATTCCGGCCTCTGCATCGTGATCCTCGCCATCATCCTCGACCGAATTTTCCGGTCTTCCGACGAAGGAGACGCGTGATGACAGCGGTCAAGTTCGACAATGTCTCGATCATCTTCGGGGCCAATCCGGAAAAGGCGCTGGCCATGGCCGACGCCGGCAGGACACGCGACGAGATCGGCTCCGAGACCGGACTGGTGCTCGGCGTGGCCAACGCGTCGCTGAGCATCGAGGAAGGCGAAATCCTCGTGCTCATGGGCCTTTCGGGCTCCGGCAAGTCCACGCTTCTGCGCGCCGTCAACGCGTTGGCGCCCGTGGTGCGCGGCGACGTCAGCGTCGCCCACGGGGGTAAGTTCCTCAATCCCTACAAGTGTTCGCCCGCCGAACTGCGTGATCTCCGCATGCATTCCGTGTCGATGGTGTTCCAGCAGTTCGGGCTTCTGCCCTGGCGCACGGTCGCCGAGAATGTCGGCTTCGGGCTCGAACTCGCCGGCATGCAGGAAGGCGAACGCAAGAAGATTGTCGGCGAACAGCTCGAATTGGTCAATCTCGCCAAATGGGCCGACCGCAAGGTGCAGGAACTCTCGGGCGGCATGCAGCAGCGCGTGGGGCTTGCCCGGGCGTTCGCCACCGGCGCGCCGATCCTCTTGATGGATGAACCCTTTTCGGCGCTCGATCCCCTGATCCGCACCCGCCTTCAGGACGAACTGCTCGAGTTCCAGCGTCGGCTCAAGAAGACCATCCTGTTCGTCAGCCACGATCTCGACGAAGCCTTCCGCATCGGCAACCGCATCGCCATCATGGAAGGCGGACGGATCGTCAGTGCGGCACGCCGCAGGACATCGTGCGCAATCCAATCAATCAATACGTGGCGGATTTCGTGCAGAACATGAACCCGATCAACATGCTGACGGCATCGGACATCATGCGGCGGCAGAATGTCGATCCGAACGCCCCGGTTTCCGGCGCCACCACGCCGGACGCTCGTCTCGTCGACGTGCTCGACGTGATGTCGCGCCAGCCTGGCGTGATCGGCGTGGTCGACAACGGCGTTCTGGTCGGCGCGATCTCGGCCGAGGATGTGGTGAGCGGATTGACGCGGCATCGCAACAGAGGCTGACGGACAGCCGAGCCCCTGATAAAACCCTCCGGTCGCCCATGCGCCGGAGGGTTTTTTATGCAGGAAGAGACACCGCTCATCCGTCCAACAGACGAAGAGGCGCGCAAACTCGCGCGGACCCTGCTGCGAGGCGCACGCTATGGCGCGCTCGCCGTCCTCGATCCGGAAACCGGCTTTCCCCTGGCCACCCGCACGCTGGTCGGCGCCGATCTCGATGGCGCGCCTGTGCTGCTGATCTCACGCCTTGCGGCGCATACCAGGGCGCTTGCGGCGGATCCGCGCTGCTCTCTCTTGGTCGGAGAACCGCGAAAGGGCGATCCTCTGGCCTGGCCGCGATTGACCGTGACCGGGGAGGCCAGGGGGTGGAGAAGGGCTCCGAAGACGAAAATGTGATTCGGCGTCGGTTTTTGCGGCGACACCCGAAATCGAAGCTCTACGCCTCTTTCGAGGACTTCCAATTCTACAAAATCGGGCTCACGGGCGGCTTCCTCAATGGTGGTTTTGGAAAAAGTTATAATATTTTGCGAGAGGAGCTGTTGATCCGATCGCCGCTGACCTCCGACCTCGCGACAAATGAGTTGTACTACCTCTCCAAAGTTGCATCCCTCGATCCGCAACTCGCAAACTTACTTGCAAATGCATATTCACATGTAAAATCATACAATTGGGAACTATCGGGAATTGATGCATCCGGCATTGACCTCGCGCAGGGCGAGCATCTTGTTCGAATTGAACTTGATGAAGCTGCTCAAGATGTAAAAGGGCTGATTGCAGCATATAAGAACTTGCTTATGGAAATACGTGAAAATTAGTAATGTACATCAACGAGGAAACGGCGTTATGATTTTTTCGTTCGATTTCAAGAGCCTGGGGTTTATTGAGTTAAACATCAACGAATTGGATTGAGGATAAATTGCTATGAAGATGAAGACATTGTCAGAAAATTCGGCCTCTGCGGCAGCCCTGCTTTCCGCGCTCGCCAATCCCAAGAGACTTCTGATCCTCTGCAACCTGGTGAATGGCGAAGTTCCGGTCGGCGTCCTCGCCAATCAGGTCGGCCTCAGCCAGTCGGCGCTTTCGCAACATCTGTCCAAGCTGCGCGCGCAGAAACTCGTTCGCACGCGTCGCGACGCCCAGACGATCTACTATTCAAGCAATTCGGCGCAGGTTCTTACGCTGCTCAGTGCGCTGGAATCTCTCTACGGGGAGGACACGCCGAAAAGCGTTGCGGCATAATTTACGGATATTCCAGGCTTTTTATAATGAGCGAGGAGCCCGAAAGGGTTCCTCTTTTTATTTCGGCGGATGGGAGATCAGCTGATGACCCGCATCCGTATCGCCTTGGCCACCAATTGCGTGCGGTTCACACAGTCGAGTTTCTTCACCGCATTGTTCATATAGGCGTTCACGGTATGGTCGGACAAAGACATGATCATGCCGATTTCCGCAGACGTCTTTCCTTTTGCCGTCCATCGGACGATCTCCACCTCACGTTCGGTCAGTCCGCATGGATTGTCCGTCAACGGATAGCGATTGCGGTCGTAGGACTGGAAAAAGTGTAGCGCCAGCATCGTCAGGTCGTTGATTTCGATCTGTTCCATCGGACGGCGATCACCGTCGAAACGGATGATGTGTCGCGACCCGTCCAATGAGGAAAGCGGAATCACCAGCCCGCGACTGAACCCGTGATCGGTATAATGCTTCAGGAAAAGGGGCGGCGCCGAGTTGATCAATTTGCATTGACGCTCGACCTGTTCGGCCGACCAGGACAGCGGCAGTACAGTGCAACGCGCCGCATCATACACATAGGAGTCTTTCGGCGGCGCGACCTGGTCGAGATTTTCGTAAAAGTCGTCGGGCGCGTTTGTTTCGATGATCAGCGAGGAAATGCTCTGATCCGTCTTGGACGGCATCACCAGGAAGGTGGAGCAGGCGAAGTCGAACATCAGCCCTATGCGGAACAGATTCAGCGCGAGATCAGGCTTCCCCGAGGCGTCGCCGATCGCGGAATACAATTGCTGCTGTTCCAGCGTCATCTGGCGCATGAGTTCCGACGTTCCTTCCGTGACTAAGGTCAAACGGCCCGACGAGCCATGACGCAAAACCGACGGTTCCCCTTATGCAGCTCGAAAAAACTGAGGCGTATTCCGGACTGGATGTGTTGATAGCCCGAATTCTTCCTTCTCGCAAAGCGAATTCCGTAAAATTTGCAGTTTTTCGCAGACAAGGACCCCGGTCAGAAGGGGCATGGACGCGATCGACTGCGATGTCGCGGCGCATGATAATTACACATTTCAGCAATCTTCAATAGTCTCGATGAAAGTAAACGTTTGCAACGGACTCGAAATGGGAAAGCCGACAGCCGCTTCAGAGGGCCGGTCGCTCCCCGGGGTCGGCTTTGTCCTTCTTGGACAGCTTCTCCAACACTCCGAGCATCAGGGCCGAAACGACGAAGGCGATGTGGATCAGCGTGAGCAGAGCGAGTTTCCAGTTGTCATATTGGTTGGCGTTCAAGAACACCTGCAACAGATGGATCGAGGAAATCGCCACGATCGACGAGGCGACCTTGATCTTGAGGCTGCCCGCATCCAGTTTCCCGAGAAACGAGACTTCATCGTCGGCTTCATCGAAGCGGCTGACGAAGTTTTCATAGCCTGAAATCATCACCATGACGATAAGGCTGGCGACCAGCGCCGCGTCGATGAGGCCCAGCATGGCGAGGATCATCTCCGCCTCGCCGAAATTGAACACGTTGATCGCAACTTTCCAGAATTTGTAGGCGAAGGAGACCGCATAGACTGCAAGCGCGGCGACCAGTCCGAGATAGAAGGCGACCAGGATCCAGCGGCTGGACAGGATGATCCTCTCGATGATCAATTCCAACGATTTCATGATCGGCCTCACGCGATTTTCGAGCACATTGTCTTTGGGCGCGCCGGTCATAACTCGGCGCTGCGCGGTTTCGCAATGCGGTACGGGCGCCACGTTGCAAAGAAAAATAGCAAATCGGATCGCCGGCGTCTTGCGCCGTCCGGCCAATGCAGCCAATTCTCAGTCTACGAAGGAATGGTGGTCAAACTCATGTCTCGGTGGTCTGACAGTGGGCGCGCGGGTCGGCTCTGGATTTTGATGGTCCTGGCGATCTCTCTGACCTGCGCCGATGTCAGAGCCGACGATCGCAGGGAAGGCGCCAACCTGCCGGCTCTGTTCGATCGTCCCATGACGTTCGCCATCGTCCGGTCCGGCGCGGGCTATTGCGAGCCCGTCTGCCCCGAATGGATCTACGGCGAGGGACGGATCTCGCCCGGCACGCCTGCAGCGTTCAAGAAGATCGTGAAAAAGCGGGCGACCGGCGCTTGCCCCTGATCATCACCTCGCCGGGCGGCGACGTCGATGCGGCCATGGCGCTCGGACGCCTGATCCGCAAGGAAGGCCTTGCGGTGGAGGTCGGTTACACCCGTTTCGTCACCTGCCGGCCCACGGATGACGATTGCAAGCCGGACGGCGCGCGCGATGGGGAATATTACGGGTCGGTCGCCGTGGCCGGATCGTTCTGCTGGTCGGCTTGCCCGCTGGCGCTGGCCGGCGGCGAGAGGCGTTTGTCCAGCCGGTGGTCCTATACGGGCGTGCACCAGGTCACCACCACTTATCGGCGCCAGAAGATCTACTACAAGGAACGTTACGAAATCGTCGACGGCAAGAGAAAGGTGGTGAGCCGCGAGGAGATCCGGCGCAAGGATATCGGGCCGAAAAGCAGCACGAAAATGCCGAAGGCCACGCGCAAGGCGTTGAGCAATTATCTCGGGGACATGGGCGTTGATCTCGTCCTGCTCGATTTGATGCAGTCGGCGACGCCGGATAAGATCAGGACTCTCGAGCCGGTGGAAATGCTGAAGATCGGCTTGATCACCGAATTGTCTTCGACGGACATGCTGACGGCGCCGCAGTCCTGCCTGACGCCGGATAGGCCGGACAACTGCGTTCTTCTGCCCTCCACCGCGCCGGCCTCGACCCTGTCGACGCTGGAACCCGAGGTCGAGCCGATCTGAGCGATGGTGATCGGCTTCGCATTTCGCTCCCAAAATGAAAAACGTCGCAAATAGAACATTCTTCGGTTGTTTCGGGACCGGCGGCCGCTCCGTTTTGCCGATTAACTGACACGATCGTCTCGCTCCGAGGAGGAAGGCGCGTGGACGAAGGGCGAACCATCCGAACGGGAGGCGGAATGTTTATGGCCGACGTGAAATCCGACATTGAAATTGCGCGCGCTGCGAAGAAGCGTCCGATCCAGGAAATCGGCGCGAAACTGGGCATAGCGACAGAAGATCTCATGCCATATGGGCATGACAAGGCGAAAGTCTCGGCCGATTTCATTGCCCGCATCAAGGACAAGCCGAATGGCAGGCTGGTGCTGGTGACCGCCATCAATCCGACGCCGGCGGGCGAGGGCAAAACCACGACCACGGTCGGCCTGGGCGACGGGCTCAACCGTATCGGTAAAAAGGCGGTGGTGTGCATTCGCGAGGCCTCGCTCGGCCCGTGTTTCGGGGTGAAGGGCGGCGCGGCCGGAGGCGGCTATGCGCAGGTGGTGCCGATGGAGGACATGAACCTGCATTTCACCGGCGATTTCCACGCCATCACCTCGGCGCACAACCTGCTTTCGGCGCTGATCGACAATCACATCTATTGGGGCAACGAGCAGGGCATCGACATCAGGCGCATCGCCTGGCGGCGCGTCATGGACATGAACGACCGGGCGCTCCGGCAGATCGTTGCCTCGCTGGGCGGCGTCGCCAACGGCTATCCGCGCGAAACCGGCTTCGACATCACCGTCGCCTCGGAAGTCATGGCCATTCTCTGTCTGTCGACCGATCTCAAGGATCTCGAAAAGCGGCTCGGCGACATCATCATCGGCTACCGTCGCGACAAGAGCCCGGTCTTCGCCCGCGACATCAAGGCCGACGGGGCGATGACGGTGCTGCTGAAGGACGCGATGCAGCCCAATCTGGTGCAGACGCTCGAGAATAATCCGGCTTTCGTGCATGGCGGCCCCTTCGCCAACATCGCCCATGGCTGCAATTCGGTGGTGGCGACCACCACCGCGCTGAAACTCGCCGACTATGTCGTCACCGAAGCCGGTTTCGGCGCCGATCTCGGCGCGGAGAAGTTCTTCGACATCAAATGCCGCAAGGCCGGGCTGAAGCCGGATGCGGCGGTGATCGTGGCGACGGCGCGGGCGATGAAGATGAATGGCGGCGTCAAGAAGGAAGATCTCGGCGTCGAGAATGTCGCCGCCGTGCAGAAAGGTTGCGCCAATCTCGGCCGTCACGTGCAGAACGTCAAAAAATTCGGCGTGCCCGTGGTGGTCGGCATCAATCACTTCACCTCCGATACGGAGGCCGAGATCAAGGCGATCCAGGAGTATGTCGCCACCCTCGGCGTCGAGGCGATCCTGTGCAAGCACTGGGCGCAAGGCTCGGCCGGGATCGAGGATCTCGCCCGCAAGGTGGTCGAACTCGCCGAAGGCGGCCAATCGCAATTCGCGCCGCTTTATCCCGACGACATGCCTCTGTTCGAAAAGATCGAGCGGATCGCCAAATCGATCTATCACGCCGGCGAGGTAACCGCCGACAAGTCTGTGCGAGATCAGCTCCGCACCTGGGAGGCGCAGGGCTACGGAAAACTGCCGGTCTGCATGGCCAAGACGCAATATTCCTTCTCCACCGATCCCGGCCTGCGCGGCGCGCCGGAGGGGCATGTGGTGAATGTGCGCGAGGTCAGGCTGTCGGCGGGCGCCGGTTTCGTGGTGGCGATCACCGGCGAGATCATGACCATGCCCGGCCTGCCGAAGTCCCCGTCGTCGGAGCGGATCTATCTCAACGAGATGGGGTATATCGAAGGGCTATTCTGATCTGGCGCCATGAAAAGGCATCAGCACGCCGCCCTTCACCAGCAATAGCGATAGCCGCCTTTGCGCGTGAGCGTATCGAGATGCAGATGCGTCTCGTGCGCCGCGTCGCTGCCGGGGTCGAGCACGGTGGAGAAATAAAGGCATGCCGCCGAGGCGACTGCGCGCTGGAACGCGCCGTTGAGCGTTGAATCCTCCTCGCGCGGCGAAATCGTCAATGTCGCGCCAGATTTGAAGGTGAAGGCGGCTATATCCACCGCGCTTCCATGCGCGTGTTCGGAGATCTTGCCATTCGACGCCGAATTGCGATTGCGACACACATAGGTGGAGGCTTGGTTGATCGCGGTAAGAGTTTCCGTCGGACGGGCTTTTTGGCGAAGGGGAGGACGACGTCCTGGGTCCAGCGCGAGAGGTTCAACGCCGTCTGGCACCGCATCTGGCCAGGAGGCGTAAGCGAAACGCCGGCGCCGAGCGACTTGACCAGCAACGGTCGGTCGATGCCGCAGCCGCCACCGTCGTCGATGCGCTCGATCTCGCTGAATTCCGCTCCCAGCGCCGTCAGCGCCGCGGAGCAGCGCGTGAAAGCCGCCGGATCTTCTGTCTCTATCGGTGGCGCTTCCGCCTCAGGGGCGCTCGGGGATACCGCGCTGTCCGGTCTTGCGGCGGCGCCTGGCGCGGGAGAGCCGGCCTTCGCCTCCGGGGCCGTGATAGGCGTCTTCGGCGCATCCGGCCCCGCGTCCGGTCGGCTTTGAGGAATGGGTCCATGGACCGGGAGGTCCGCGCCGGCGAGCAGCAGGGTCGAAGCGAGTAGGACTATGGCGCGCAGGGGACGGCCCTCCATGAATCTGTGTCTCGAAGGAGAACGCATGGCTGCCGTCTCGGTTCGCCGTTCGATGCCGGCGCCTCTCGTCCGGCCGAAACCCTCATCGCCGCAGGGAATAAGAGCCGTGGTCGGAAGGCTGTTTCGGCCCCTTGTCAATTCTGAAAAGATTGATATTGGTAGCGACATGAAAACGTCTGTGATCATGGCTATCTGGTGGTGGGTTCGCTGAAAACGCGGCCTCGGATCGTCATGTGTTAAAGACAAGACCACGAAGCCGCCCGGAAAGAGGCGGCTTTTTTCATATCCGGGCCGCGCTCGACCGGGCCTTGACGGAGAGAAAGAATGGGAACGCGCATACTGGAAGACGGCTCGGAGCAATATGTGACGAAGGGCGGGGTGACGATCACCCGGACCCGTCGCGAAACCTCTTACGCCGACGCGATCGACTCTTATGTCGAAAAGCTCGACGAGCGCCGCGGCGCCGTCCTGTCTTCCAACTATGAATATCCGGGCCGCTACACCCGCTGGGACGTGGCGGTCTGTGACCCGCCGCTCGGCGTGTCCTCCTTCGGCCGCTCCGTCTGGCTCGAAGCCTATAACGAGCGCGGCGAAGTTCTGCTCGACATCATCGCAGAAGAACTTGCCCGCGTGGAGGACCTGACGCTGGGCGCGCGCAGCGCCCGCCGGCTCGACCTCACCGTGAATGCACCCTCGCGCGTCTTCACAGAAGAAGAGCGCTCGAAGATGCCCACGGTCTTCACCGTGCTCCGCGCCATCACCGGCCTGTTCCATTCGGCCGAGGACAGCTCGATCGGCCTCTACGGCGCCTTCGGCTACGATCTCGCCTTCCAGTTCGACGCCATCGATCTTAAGCTCAAGCGGCCCGACGACCAGCGCGACATGGTGCTGTTCCTGCCCGACGAGATCCTGGTGGTCGACAATTATTCCGCCAAGGCTTGGATCGACCGATACGAATACGCCAAGGAGGATCGGACGACGGTCGGCAAGGCCGGCGACACGGTTCCCGAACCTTTCCGCTCGACCGATACGATCCGCCGCGCGGCGATCACCGACCCGGCGAATATGCCGATCTCGTCAAGCACGCCAAGAAGAGCTTCCAGCGGGGAGACCTGTTCGAGGTCGTGCCGGGCCAGAAATTCATGGAGCGCTGCGACTCCAAGCCTTCGGCCATCGCCCGGCGTCTGAAGGCGATCAATCCGTCGCCCTATTCCTTCTTCATCAATCTCGGCAATCAGGAATATCTGGTCGGCGCCTCGCCCGAAATGTTCGTGCGCGTGTCGGGTCGCCGTATCGAGACCTGCCCGATCTCCGGCACGATCAAGCGTGGCGACGATGCGATCTCCGACAGCGAGCAAATCCTCAAGCTCCTGAACTCCAAGAAGGACGAGTCCGAGCTGACCATGTGCTCCGACGTCGATCGCAACGACAAGAGCCGCGTCTGCGAGCCGGCTTCGGTCAAGGTCATCGGCCGCCGGCAGATCGAGATGTATTCGCGCCTCATCCACACGGTCGATCATATCGAGGGCCGCTTGCGCGACGATATGGACGCCTTCGACGGCTTCCTCAGCCATGCCTGGGCCGTGACCGTCACCGGCGCGCCGAAGCTCTGGGCGATGCGCTTCATCGAGGCGCATGAAAAGAGCCCGCGCGTGTGGTATGGCGGCGCGATCGGCTGGGTCGGTTTCAACGGCGACATGAACACCGGTCTGACGCTGCGCACCATCCGTATCAAGGACGGGATCGCCGAAGTGCGCGCCGGCGCGACGCTGCTTTACGATTCCATTCCGGAAGAGGAGGAGGCCGAGACCGAACTCAAGGCCTCCGCCATGATCGCCGCCATCCGCGACGCCAAGACAGGGAATTCCGCCATGACCAAGCGCGATGTCGCCAAAGTCGGCCAGGGGGTCAATATCCTGCTGGTCGACCACGAAGATTCCTTCGTGCACACGCTCGCCAACTATTTCCGCCAGACGGGCGCGACGGTCTCCACCGTGCGCACGCCGGTTCCGGAAGAGGTGTTCGACCGGATGAACCCCGACCTCGTGGTGCTGTCGCCCGGGCCGGGCTCGCCGTCGGATTTCGATTGCAAGGCGACGATCAAGAAGGCGAGGGCGCGCAATCTGCCGATCTTCGGCGTCTGCCTTGGGCTCCAGGCGCTGGCCGAAGCCTATGGCGGCGAACTCCGCCATCTCGCCATTCCCATGCATGGCAAGCCGTCGCGCATCCGCGTGCTCGAGCCCGGCGTGGTGTTCTCAGGCCTCGGCAAGGAAGTGACCGTGGGCCGCTATCATTCGATCTTCGCCGACCCCGCCACCCTCGACCGCGATTTCATCATCACGGCCGAAAGCGAGGACGGCACGATCATGGGCATCGAGCACACGAAAGAGCCGGTGGCGGCCGTGCAGTTCCACCCGGAATCGATCATGACGCTCGGCTCCGAAGCCGGCATGCGGATGATCGAGAATGTCGTGGCGCATCTGGCGAAAAGGGCCAAGGTGAAAGCGGCTTGAGGGGAGAGGGCAAGAATAGGGTTAGCCTAAGTTTGTCGGTGCGACGTGAGAGCTTCAGGCTTTGTTGACAACCATTTTTTGTGCTATAAGTCAGGTAGTAGATCTTTTTGGTGGTGATTAAATGGGCGGGCTATTTTCAAAATTTTCGATATGCGAAGTTGTAAAAAAATGAGTTTCTGTTTGCTGGCGATGTCAGTTGCTCTGCCCGCAAAAGCCCGCTTCATATCTCCTGACGATTGGGAGCCAACCAAAGCTGGTGTAGGCACAAACAGGTATGCATATTCTGAAAATGACCCAATAAATAAAAGTGATCAAAATGGACATTCGACCATTATTGATTGGAATGGTAACATACGAGATGTGAAAATTGATGGGGATTTGGGTGTTTATCAAGGTGTTCCGCCAGGCTTCCAAGGCCCTCCAGGCAGGATAGGTGAAACACGGTTTGCTGATGGGTTTGTCAGCCCAGATTCTAAGATTCCTGGCGGAAAGTACGGAGCGAAGATTTCACTCGGTGAAGAATTCGATTCGAGATTTAATAAACTTGCAAAGGATGCAGAGACCCGTTCTTTGCTTGGTGTTACCTACGATTCTGCCGCAGGTGGAAAATACGATGTAAAATCAACTACCCCAGGCAAGGGCCCTTATGATGGTGTTATGTTGGATGGTAAGTACATGTCTATGCGCGAAATAGGCAATGTGTTGGCCGGATACAATATGGCTAAGCAAGGAATACCTCGCGAAAATTTCCAACAAGCATCTGGCGGGTATCAGAAGGGAGGCTTCTGGGGGCGTTCATGGGATACATGGGGCTGCCATATGGAACCGCACCAAATTGGGGCGAGAATGATTACCAAAGAACTAGAAGCGAATACGGGTACGAAAAGGCGAAGAATGAGCAAACTCTTTCTGGCGGGGATGACGCGTCGCAAGGCGCTGGTTCTTGGGGGTGAGGTGAGGAAACTATTGCCTATTTTCTTTTTTGTTATCTTATTATTTTCTACGGTTTTTCCGTCAAGATTTTTATTTGTCTTCGAGAAAGTTGTTGCGGTTTCATCTGGAAAACTCTTTTCTCATAAAGAGTATTGCGTAAACGGAGAGTGTGGATTTGTTGTTTCTGAGTCGGGGTTTTCCCTAGATTCTGAGGTCATAAAATATTTTTATACTGACCGAAGTTATTTCAATTGGCCAGTACTGAACAAGAATTACGTGATGTTTGACGACAGTGGTTCGTTCTGCATCAGATCCTATGTGGACGGCGTTTTCACGTTGGCTGCGATGGGAGAGCCTGCCATCAACAACATTCCTGATGCGGTCAAAGTCGTTCAGGTTCGAGATCTGAACGCGGAATGTGGCCTGAACACCTACTGATGAATGTCAGGATGTTCGCGCACTTTGGTCAGACAGCGTTGAGCGTCGAGCGCAGTTTAGCGTGGCAACGCCTCGCCATTGCAGACCTTCCTATTTGGCGCTTCAGATTATTTCGTCCCAGATCGATCCACAGCGATCGCCGCCGCTGCTCTTGACCCTCATCGCAAATTCACTCATATGCGACATCATCGAAACCGCGCGCTGGCCCGTCCTGCGCGCGGTTTCGCGTTGAAGGACTTGAGTTTTTGCAAATCACTCGCATTCGCGGAAGGGGACGGCGATGGAAAAAAGCGACATGACTGTCCGGAGGCTGGCCTTCTGGGGCATTCCGCTGTCCTTCGGGGTGATGGGGCTGAAGCTGCTGGCGTGGTGGGTGACGGGTTCGGTGGCGCTTTTGTCCGACGGGCTGGAATCGACGGTCAACGTCATCGCGGCGTTCCTGGCTTATTTCGTCATTCGATATGCGCAGAAGCCGGCTGACGACGACCATCCCTATGGGCATCACAAGGCGGAATATCTCTCGGCCGTGCTCGAGGGCGTCCTCATCGTGGTGGCCGCACTGCTGATCATCCGCGAGGCGATCCCGGCGCTCTTTGCGCCCACGGTGCTCGAGGCTCCTTTTCTCGGTCTCGCGATCAACGCCGTCGCCGCCATCATCAATGCGGCATGGGCCACGGTGTTGATACGGGTTGGCAAGAGTCATCGTTCGCCGGCCCTTTCTGCAGATGGCCAGCACATCATGTCCGACGTGGTGACGTCGTGCGGCGTGCTGGTGGGGTTGATTCTGGTGCTGTTCACCGGCTATGCGATCCTCGATCCTGCGCTTGCCGTGATCGTCGCGCTCAACATCATCTG
This sequence comes from Rhizobium sp. G21, assembly GCF_014158035.1. Classification (GTDB taxonomy): domain Bacteria; phylum Pseudomonadota; class Alphaproteobacteria; order Rhizobiales; family Rhizobiaceae; genus Rhizobium_E. The sequence goes on from NZ_JACFXW010000001.1 coordinate 3,664,165, forward strand.
GCAGGGCTGGAAGGTCATTTCGCATTCGGTGGCGGGGTTGATGGATGTCGCGGTTTCCAGCGAGGAGGCCGATGCGATCAAGCTGGCGATCAAGGACAATTCGCAGGGTTCGCTCGGCGTGCACTATCTGCGCTCTCGCCGCGCCGGGGCGGCCACGTTCGTCGCCTTCGATCTCGTCGTTCCCTCGTCGATGTCGGTGGGCGACGCGCATCTGATCTGCGACCGGCTCGAAATGGCGGTCCACAAAGCATTGCCCGGCGCGAGAGTGACCATCCATGTCGAGCCGGAAAACGAAATGGCGCATGGCGCCGGCGTAGAAATCTGAAGGAGACCACTGAATGAGCAAAACCGATGTTTCCGGCCTGACGCAACTCGGCCAGGCCGTCGAGACCCCGGCCAGTCCGGAGGCCGCCGTGTTGGAGCGCGTTCCCTCGGGCAATCGCGACGCCAATTACGTCGTGCGCTTCACCGCGCCGGAATTCACGTCGCTCTGCCCGATGACCGGGCAACCCGATTTCGCCCATATCGTCATCGACTACATCCCCGGCGAGTGGCTGGTGGAATCGAAATCGCTGAAGCTGTTTCTTACCTCGTTCCGCAATCACGGCGCCTTTCACGAGGATTGCTCCATCTATATCGCCAAGCGGCTCGTCGACCTTCTCGATCCGAAATGGCTGCGCATCGGCGCCTACTGGTATCCGCGCGGCGGCATTCCGATCGATGTGTTCTGGCAGACCGGCGCGCCGCCCGAAGGCGTCTGGCTGCCGGATCAGGGTGTCGCGCCCTATCGCGGCCGCGGCTGACGCCGGTTGTGCATCGATCAGGACCGGCTTTTGCCGGCCCTGACAGTTTTGCGGGATCAGGCGTAGCTGTCGTTGTCGTCGTCCGGATCGAGCCAATCGCCGTCGTCGAACTGGTCATCGGCCTGCTGCAGGTCGTTGTTGTCATCGCCGGCATTGCCGCTATCGCCGTTCAGGAAATAGTTGTTGACCACGGTTTCCTCGACCGGCGCGTTGCCGGATCCAAACAGTCCGGCGCCATTGCCGAAACTCGAGCCGAACAGGCCGTTCGAGCCGCTGACATGCGGCGAAATGAGATCGCGGACAGCATCCGCTGCGAGCACGCCGCCGGCCACGCCGGCCGCTGTGGTGAGCGCGCCGCGCAAGAAGCCGCCGCTGGCAGAGGCCTGGGCCTGACCCCAGGGGCCGGCGGGCGCAGCGTCGCGTCCCCATGGGCTCGGGGCCGCGGGCGCAGAGACTGGCTGCCGGTTCGAACGGGCGAAATCGTCATAAAGCTGGCCCGAACGCGCGGCTTGGCACGGTTGCTGGCCCGCGCCGAACAGGCCGGAAAGGCCGCCGAGGAAGCCGCCCGGGATTTGCGTTGCGGAGGCGGGTCTCTGGCGTTCGAGTTCCGCGATCTGATCCTGCAGGTCCTGGATGCGGCTCGTCAGCGCTGTGAGCGCCTGATCCTGAACGATCACCGCCTGCGCCAGCAAATAGGCCGCATGCGGCTGTTCTCTCAGGCTGCGCTGGATCAGGTCTTCGGCGTCGGGATCTCGCGGCGTCGACGCCGCGCCGCGTGTGCGGTCGAACAGATCGCTCAACAAGCTTCGTTCTTCCGGTGACATGATCGTCTCCTTCCGGTTCATGGGCCAACCATGAGGTAGGATCGGAAAAAGGCCGAAAGATGCGAGATCGGATTAAATCCTCGTAACAAAAAACGGGCCCGAAGGCCCGCCTGGAAAACGACTATGGTTGCGATCGTTCAGCCGAACATCAGCGCCGCTCCGCCGACCGCTGTCAGCGCGCCGAGAAGGCGGCCGATGACGGCGCTGCGGCTCGAAGCCCAGACGCCGAGACCGAGGCCGATGGCGTGCAGCATCGCCGTCGCGGCGACGAAACCGAGGCCGAAGATCAGCGCATCGGCGCCGCCCAGTTCTGCGCCATGCGCGTAGCCGTGAAACAGCGCGAAAGCGCCGACGACGACCATGCCCAGCATGGTCGGCAGTTTCACGGCGAGCGCCACCAAAAGACCCAGGCCGACGACGGAGGCGAGGATCGCCGGTTCGACGAAGGGCAGGGACGCGCCGGTCAGCGCAAGAACGAAGCCGACAGCCATCACCATGACGAAGCTTGCGGGAACCGCAAAGCGCGCCTTGCCGCCGAGCTGCGCCGCCCAAAGGCCCACCGCGATCATCGCCAGCATATGGTCCGTCCCGGAAAAGGGATGCAGGAGCCCGCTCGCCATCGCGCCATGTGCGAGCGGATCGACATGGGCGAATGCCGGCGCTGTCGTGAGTGCGAGGAGGGGCGCAGCTGACAAGGCGGCGGCGGAGATTCGTTTCGACATGGAAGGACCCTCGGTTTCTGACGTGTTCTCGCGCCGTTACAGGCGGCGTTCAGGCAAAGACTAGTCCCGCCATCGTAACCCTGTCCATACGGCGTTTGCCGCAGATGGCCTTTCGCTGCCGTTTTTTTGTTCCTTGAGCGGCGATGCCCGTTTTCGCGGCGCCGGTGGAGCTGCTTCCCCGGGCTTTACCGGCAATTCACCCGTTTCGCGTAATCCGCATTTGTTGCATTGTCTTTCCATGTGAGTCGCCCTATCTCAGGGCTCGGAAAGCTTCGAAATCTGGAGAATTGGATGAACGACGAAGACGACGACAAGGAAAAGAAGGTCGAGGCGCCGATGGGCAAGGACATCGAGTCCAATCTCTTCAAGTCGCGATCCATCTTCATCTATGGCGGTATCACCCAGGAGCTGGCCCACAAGGTCTGCGCCCAGCTGGTGGCGCTCGCCGCGGCCGGCGACGACGATATCCGCATCTTCGTCAATTCGCCGGGCGGTCATGTTGAATCGGGCGATTCGATCCATGACATGATCAAGTTCATCAAGCCGAAGGTCTGGATCATCGGTACGGGCTGGGTCGCATCGGCCGGCGCGCTGATCTTCGTCAGCGTTCCCAAGGAACGCCGCCTCTGCCTGACCAACACCCGCTTCCTGCTGCACCAACCCTCGGGCGGCACGCGCGGCATGGCGTCCGACATCGAGATCCAGGCGCGCGAGATCATTCGCATGAACGAGCGTCTGAACCGTATTTTCGCGGCGGCCACCGGCCAGTCGGTGGAAAAGATCGCCAAGGACACCGACCGTGATTATTGGCTCTCCGCCGAGGAAGCCAAGGACTACGGCCTGGTCTCGCGCATTATTTCGTCGCAGGCCGACATCTGAGCGCAGGCTGTCATTTGGAGCCCCCGTCGCTGCTCGCGTCGGGGGCTTTTTTGTTCGCGCCGCGCCATGCTTATGCTGCATTGCGCTTGTAAGCGTTCTCAAATCCCCATAACGTCCGCCACGAATGATCATGCTGGAGAAGAAGTTATGTCCGTTTCGGTTCTTGGGCGCGCCGCGCCGCGCTTCGGGGCTTGCGTCCACGCCGTGATCCGCGCCGTCGCCGGGACCGTCATTGCGGCGACCCTCGTCGCAGCGGCGACGGGACTGGCGACAGCGGGGGAAACCGTGGTCAATCTGGACGGCGGCATCGTCGCGACCCTCAATATGCCCGATCACACCGCTCCTGTGCCGGCGGTGCTGATGCTGCATGGTTTCGGCAGCTCGCGCGACGAGGTCGGCGGCATGTACAAACGCGCGGCCACTGCGCTGGCGATGAAAGGCATCGCCTCGCTCCGCGTCGATTTTCTCGGCTTCGGAGACAGCGCCGGCGATAGCGGCGACATCACCGTCAATAGCCAACTCGATCAGGCCAAGGCGGCCCTGGCGTTTCTGAACGCGAACAACGAGGTCGATTCCAAGCGGCTGGGCGTGCTCGGCTTCAGTCTCGGCGGCGGCGTCGGCACGCTTTTGGCGTCGGATCGTCCGTCCGAGGTCAAGTCGCTCGTCACCTGGTCGTCGGTCGGCGATTTCGAGCAGGATTTCCGCACGGTGCTCGGCGACAAGGCCTTCGATCGCGCCAAGGAAGACGGCATCGTCGGCCTCGATCTCGGCTTCCGCACCATCGCGCTCAAGCAGGCCTTCTTCGACAGCCTTTCCAAGCGCAAGATCGACGACGCCATCGCCAATTTCCCCGGCGCCTATCTCACCATCACCGGGTCGAAGGATTTCTCGGCGGCCTATTCCGAGCGTTTCGTCGGCCTGGCCAAGAATGCGGCTAAAGAAGTGATGATGATTCCGGAAGGCGACCATATCTTCAAGGTGCTGGAGCAGGATCAATCTATGGCGCAAAGCGTGATTGACAAGACGGCGGATTGGTTCTCAAAGACCCTCTGACGTCTTCCTCTCCCGCTTTTCCGGATCACGCATGTTCAAGGATTTTTCTCCGCAGAGCCTCGTCATGGGGCTGCTGGTCGCATTCGTCGGCTTCGCCAGTTCCTTCGCGGTCGTCGTTCACGGCGCCGTCGTCGCAGGCGCGACGGAGGCGCAGGCGACCTCAGGCCTGATGGCCTTGTCCATCGCCATGGGCCTGTGCGGGATTATCCTCAGCGCATGGAAGCGCATGCCGATTTCGGTGGCCTGGTCGACGCCCGGCGCCGCCTTCCTCGCCACGCTCACCGGCATCGAGGGCGGCTTTCCGGTGGCCGTCGGCGCTTTCATCCTTTCGAGCCTGCTGATCGTCGTCGCGGGTCTCTTCAGACCGCTCGGCCGTCTCGTTGCCTCCATTCCGCCGGCGCTCGCGAGCGCCATGCTTGCCGGCGTACTGGTGACGCTGTGCTTCGCGCCGATCAAGGCGATCGGCTTCGACCCGTGGCTCGGCGCCCCCTTGGTGATCGCCTTTTTCGTCGGCGGCGTGATCAATCGACTCCTGGCTGTGCCGGCGGCGCTCGTCGCCTTCGCGGCGGTGGTGGGTTTCGGCGTCGAAATACCGGACGGCGCCTTCGCCGGCGTCGGAGAGGCGCTCTGGCCGAGGCCCGAATGGGTGACGCCTCAGTTCACCCTGGCGGGCCTGGTTTCGATCGCGCTGCCGCTGTTCATCATCACCATGGCGTCCCAGAATATTCCCGGCATCACCGTGCTCAAGGTCAACGGCTATGAGCCGCCGCCGGGGCCGCTCTTCACCATGACCGGCGTGTTCTCACTGCTGGCCGCGCCCTTCGGCGGCGTCGCGGTCAATCTCGCGGCGATCACCGCGGCGATGTGCGCGGGGCCGGACGCCCATCCGGATCCGAAGCGACGCTATTGGGCCGGCATCGTTGCGGGCGTCTTCTATGTCATTCTCGGACTAACCGCCGGCGGGGTCACCGCTTTCGTGGCGCTGGCGCCGAAAATCCTGATCGAGGCGGTGGCGGGGCTCGCGCTGCTCGCGGCCTTTTCCGGCTCGGCGGTATCCGCCTTCAAGGATGCCGAAACGCGCGAGGCCGCCGCGGTGACCTTCGTCACCACGGCGTCCGGCGTATCCTTCGCCGGGGTGTCCGGCGCTTTCTGGGGATTGCTGGCGGGCGGCGCCGTCATGGCGCTCGGCCGTCTGTCGCGACGCCGGCGCGGCTGACGCCCGCCTTCGGTCGATCAGATGAAATCGAAATCCGAGGCCTTGAGGTCTGACAATCGCGTGTCGTCGAAACGCAGTTCGTGACGGCCGAAATCGAACACCAGGTCTTCGCCTTCATCGGTGGTGCGGGCCAGAGCCTTCAGCTCGCTGAAACTGTCAACGCCGAGATCGCTGTCGATCCGCACGGTGTCGTTCGAAGCGAAGTCTTCGATCTCGGTGACGCCCTGGCGGAAGATGAACACATCGGCGCCCGCGCCGCCTTCCAGATCGTTGTTGCCGGCGCCGCCGTCGAGAATGTCGTTGCCGGATCCGCCTTCCAGGTCGTCATTGCCGGCTCCGCCATAGAGCTTGTCATTGCCGGCCCCGCCTTCGAGATCGTCATGACCGGCGAAGCCGTACAGGATATCGTTGCCGCCGCGGCCGAAAATGTCATCGCTGTTGGCGGTGCCTTCGAGGCGGTTGTTGCGGTCGTTTCCAGTGATGCGCGCCATGTCGCGTCTCCTTGTTTCGTTGAATGACGATCCGCTTCTCGCACAGGCCGACTTTTGCTTCGCTGACAGCGGCTGTCAGTGAATTGTAAGTTTCGTCATGATAGAGCCTCTCCATGACACGCTCCCGCGCCCAGATCCTGCTCGCATCGTCAACCATCGCGCTTGCGATGGGGGCGACGACCTATGCCGCCAGTCCCGAAGCGCCCGTCACAGCGCCGGAAACCCAGCTTCAGCACGACGACGCTCGCCGTGCGCTGCAATCGGGTCTCGTGCGTCCGCTCGAGGACATTCTCGCCGAAATGCGCAAGAGCTTTCCGGGCGAAGTCATCGAGATCGAATTCGAGCAGGAAGACGGTCGCTATATCTATGAGATCGAGATGATCCGCCCCGACGGTCGCGTGATCGAAGTCAAGATGGACGCCAAGACCATGGCCGTCATCGAGGTGGAAGACGACTGATGCGGCTGTTGCTGGTCGAGGACGATCGCAAGATCGGCGCGGATATCGCCTCGGCGCTGACCCAGGCCGGTTACGCCGTGGAGATCTGCGCCGACGGCGAGGAGGCATGGTTCCTCGGTGACACCGAGGATTACGATCTGGTGATCCTCGACATCGGCCTGCCCAAGCTCGACGGGCTGACCATCATCAAGCGCTGGCGTCAGAACGACCGGCACATGCCGGTGCTGATGCTGACGGCGCGGGCGAGCTGGGCCGAACGCGTCGAAGGCATCGACGCGGGCGCCGACGACTATCTGCCCAAGCCCTTCCAGTTCGAGGAATTGGTCGCCCGCGTCCGCGCCCTGATCCGCCGCTCCGTCGGCATCGGCGCCGCCGTCCTGTCGATCGGACCTCTCAGCATCGATCCGCGCAGCATGCGCGTCAGCCTCCACGGCGCGCCGCTGGCGCTGACGCCGCTCGAATACCGGTTGATCAGCTATCTCGGCCATCACCGCGGCCGCGTCGTGCCGCCGTCGGAGCTGCAGAGCCATCTTTATGGCGACGACTTTTCGCGCGACGCCAATGCGCTCGAAGTGCTGATCACCCGTCTCCGCCGCAAGCTGGGCGCCGAGCTGATCGGCAACAGGCGCGGCTTCGGCTACTATCTCGGCGAAGAGCCATGATCGCGGCCAAACGCGGCTCTCTTCGTCTGCGACTCGCCGTGGCGGGTTTGGCGCTGATCGCCATCGCCTGCGCCATGAGCTTCTTCGGCCTGTCCTATCTGTTCGAACGGCATGTCGAGCGGCGGGTGGCTGCGGAACTCGAACTGCATCTCGGCCAGATCATCGCCAAGCTCGATCGCGACGGCGAGGGGCGGTTGCGGCTTTTCGCCGATCCGGTCGATCCGCGTTTCACCAAGCCGCTTTCCGGCCTCTACTGGCAGATCGAGAGCAAGGATGAGGTGCTGCGCTCGCGCTCGCTCTGGGACGGCGCGCTTCAAACGCCGGCGCTGGAGCCGGGCTCCCCGTGCTGCGCGACGTGACCGGCCCCGGCGGGCGGCGATTGTTCATGGCCGCGCGCGAGATCGTCGGCGGCGAGCGTCTGGGGGCGATCCGGTGCTCGTGGCCGTCGCCATGGATCGCGCCGATATCGAGGCGGCGACGGGTGAGTTTCGCTCCGATATGGCTCCGTTCGTCGCTCTTCTGGCCGCGTTGCTGCTGGCCGCCAACCTGATCCAGATCCAGCTCGGCCTGTTGCCGCTCTCGGCGGTTCAGCGTCGGGTGGCGGAGATCCGCGCAGGCCTGGCGCAACGCATGGGCGCGGCATATCCTTCCGAGATCCAGCCCTTGACCGAGGAGGTGGACGAGCTGCTGGCCTCGAGAGAGGCGCAGCTCGCCAAGGCGCGCAGCCAGGCCGCCGATCTCGCCCATGGTCTCAAGACGCCGTTGCAGGCGCTGGCGGGCGATGTGGCGCGGCTGCGGGCTGAGGGACGGGCACAACTCGCCGACGAGATCGACCTGTCGATCGCCGCCATGCGCCGCCATGTCGATCACCAACTCGCGCGCGCGAGACTCGCCGATCGCGGACAGGCGCGGCCGGTTTCGGTGCTCGGCGTCATCAACCGGGTCATCGCCGTTCTCGAACGCACGCCGCGCGGCCAGATCCTCGACTGGATCATCGACGTCCATGACCGGGACAAAGCGCGGATCGAGGCGGAAGATCTCGCCGAACTGCTCGGCAATCTCCTCGAAAACGCCACGCGCTACGCCAAGGATCGGATCGAGATCGCAGCGCGCCGCGAAGGCGGCCGGCTCGTGATCGACATCCGAGACAACGGACCCGGCATCCCGGCGGAACGCCTGGGTGATGTCGTCGATCGGGGCGGGCGGCTGGATACGTCGAGCGGCGGCGCGGGGCTCGGCCTCGCGATCGTCGGCGATATCGTCGCGGCCAACAAGGGCGAGATCGCCTTCGCCAATGCGGAGCCCGGTCTTCTGGTCACTGTCCGCCTGCCGGCCGGGTGAACGCAAATTTGGCCGAAGCGCACTTGCGTCGTCCCGATCGCGTGCTATAAACGCCGCCATGATGAACGCAGCGACCAGAACCAGGACCAGCGCGAACGGCATTTTTGCCGCGCGGTCCTGCGCGTCGCTCTCCTCTCTTCTTCTCCTTAAGCTTATCCGCGGTTGCCGGGTCCTTTGAGGAGCGCCCGGCGGCCGGGTCAAAGCCGTATGGGCTGAAACGCTCCTCGCTAAAAATCCGAAAATCCGAATTTTTCCGGTTGTCCGACTGATTTTGCTGTCGTCAAGCGCTTGCAAAGACAGTATCAGGCGACGAGCCAACCGGCCAAGGCGAAGAGACAGTCATGATCACTAAGCAGCACAGCATCAAGCACGGCATGCCCGAGGCGCCGATCAAGTATCAACCCTATCCGCAGGTCAATCTGCCGGACCGGACCTGGCCGTCCAAGACGATTTCCACGCCGCCGATCTGGTGCTCGGTCGACCTGCGCGACGGTAATCAGTCGCTGGTCAATCCCATGGGCCATGACCGCAAGGCCCGCATGTTCCAGCTGTTGCTCGACATGGGCTTCAAGGAAATCGAGATCGGTTTCCCCTCGGCCTCGCAGACCGACTTCGATTTCGCCCGCTGGTGCGTGGAAGAGGGCGGCGTGCCCGCCGACGTGTCGCTGCAGGTGCTGGTGCAGTGCCGGCCCGAGCTGATCACCCGCACGTTCGAAGCCTTGGAAGGCGCCCATCAGCCGATTATCCATTTCTACAATTCGACTTCGGAATTGCAGCGCCGCGTGGTGTTCGGCAAGGATGTCCATGGCATCAAGCAGATCGCAGTGGACGCCGCCAAGATGATCACCGACATGGCGGCGAAAGCCGGCGGCGGCTATCGCTTCGAATATTCGCCGGAGAGCTTCACCGGCACCGAACTCGAGGTGGCGCTGGAGATTTCCAACGCCGTCATCGAGGTCATCAAGCCGACGCCGGACAACAAGCTGATCCTGAACCTGCCGTCGACGGTGGAAATGGCGACGCCGAACATCTATGCCGACCAGATCGAATGGATGTGCCGCAATATCGACAATCGCGAAAACGTCATCGTCTCGCTGCATCCGCACAACGACCGCGGCACCGGCATCGCCGCCACCGAACTCGGCCTGATGGCCGGCGCCGATCGCGTCGAAGGCACGCTGTTCGGCAATGGCGAGCGCACTGGCAATGTCGATGTCGTGACGCTGGCCTTGAACATGTTCACCCAGGGCGTCGACCCCGGCCTGGACTGCTCGGATATCGAGCGCATCAAGGCGGTCTATGAATATTCCAACGAGATGGTTATTCCGGAGCGCCATCCGTATGTCGGCGAACTGGTCTACACCGCGTTCTCCGGCTCGCATCAGGATGCGATCAACAAGGGCATGAAGGCGATCAAGCAGGCCAATAAGCCGATCTGGGAAGTGCCCTATCTGCCGATCGACCCGCAGGATGTCGGCCGCACCTATGAGGCGATCATCCGCATCAACTCGCAGTCCGGCAAGGGCGGCATCGCCTATATCATGCAGGAGGATTACGGCATCAACCTGCCGCGCAATCTGCAGGTCGAGTTCCGCAACGACATCCAGCGCATCACCGACGAGGAAGGCAAGGAACTGCCCTCCAAGCGCATCCATGCCCGCTTCCTGGAGCGCTATGTCGAGCAGCCCGGCGCTCGCTTCAAATTCGTCGACCACCACACCTTTCCCGACACGGCGGTGAAGGGTCAGCGCATTCTCGCCGCCGAAATCGTCGACAAGGGCGAGACCAAGCGAATCGAGGGCAAGGGCACCGGTCCGATCGACGGCTTCATGAACGCCATGTCGATCTATCTCGGCGTCGATCTCTCGGTGAACGACTATTCCGAGCATTCGCTGCAGCACGGCTCGAACGCGGCGGCCATCGCCTATGTCGAAATGTCGACGCCGAAAGGCAAAGTGTGGGGCGCGGGCGTCAACACCAACATCGTCGGCGCCTCGCTCGAAGCGATCATGTCGGCGATCAACCGCATGCTGGAGGATCAGGCCAAGGACTGACCCTCACTGCGCTCAGGCGTTCCTGATCAGGAGGCGGATGATGTCCGCCTCCTTTTTGTTGTCATATTGGAAGAGATCGCCGCCGAACGCCATCGCGTCGCGGTGCAGCCGCATACGTTCGCTTTCCATCGCCGCCGTCAGGGTGATCCTGTCGCGGTCGTCGAAATCGGGCAATTGGGCGATCACGGTTTCGAGCCTGCCGAAGTCGCGCGCCTGGCCGAGCATGTCCACCATGCGTTTTGCGCTGGTCTGCACGGCGATCAGGCCCGACGGCCAAATCTTGCGCAGGAGCGCCGCCTGCATCCAACGGTCCTGGCCGCGTTTCCTGAGATCGTGATAGTCTTCCTCATGCGGCTCCCCCGCACAGCGCTCCAGCGCGGCAAATGCGCGCCTGCCGGTTCGGCGCCAGCCACGCGCCACATGTTTGGCGAGTTTGGCTCTGCTTTCAGGTAAGTTCAGATCAAGAATGGCGCGGCTCACCTCATCGAGAGAGTCTGCCGCTTCGGCGGTCATGTCGGCCGGATCGGCCGCAACTTCGATCGGGAGGGCGTTCAGGCGTTCCGACAAGCGATCTGTTGCAGGGCCGGGGAGGATCGCGTCGAGTCGTGACGCCGCCTCCATCAGCGCCGCGCCGCCGTCGCGCAGCGGCGAGAGGTCTGCAGAGATGGCGCGGAGCATTGCGTTGAGCCGCCTTGCTCCATCATCGTCGGCGGAGCGGATCAGCCGAAGCAGAGACCGGCTATGCTTGATCGCTTTCCTCGCGCCGTGAACGGCTTTGTCGAGCCCGTCGGGCTGCCGGCGCAGCGCGTCCTGCGCGCCATCGATTTTCTCCGCGGCGATACGGAGGATTTCACTCCGGGGCGGGTTGCTCCAATTTATCCTGAACAAGTTGCTTCCAGTCCTTTCCGAGGCTGCCTTCGGCGATGGCGCGGTTGGAGAAGCGCCGGTCGTCGCTGACCTCGACGCCCACCCAGGGCGGCAGCGGCGGCTTGTCCTTTTCGCTTCTCATTTCCACTTCCGCGACCACCAAGCCTTCGAAAGCGCCTTCATAAACGTCGATCTCCCATACGAAACCCTTATACGGCGTCTCATAGCGGGTCTTGATGATCGCCGATCCATTGGCGAGCCTGAGCATCTCCCGGGCGTCGCCCATCGGGATCTCATATTCGAATTCATGACGCGAGATTTCGTTGCGATCGATCTTCAGGGTCAGACGAGCTTTCTTGCCGTCGATCAGGCGCACCCTGAGAGAGCGGTCCGGTTCGGCCAGAATGACAGCCTGCCGCATCTTTTTGCCGCCGTCGGCATTCTTGCGCCATTCGTCGGAGATCACGAGAAACTTGCGTTCGATTTCCTTGGCCATGCCTCTAACCCCCCCGTCAGACGCGTTGCAGACAGGATGTTAATGCGTCAGGCGACGTTTGGCTTCATTCAAAACGACGCAGCCTCGATATTTATCGGACGGCGGCGTCGACGTGTTCGGCCAGGCGATCGGTTTCCGCAAGCGAGGAGGGGGCCGCCACGAACCAGGACAGACCATTGCGCATGCCGGCGAGCAGAGTGACGTCGCCCTCCGTGAGCCTGAGGGGATCTGTCTTGCCTTCGCTGAAATAGACGCCGACGCGTTCGCCGCCTGCATCGCGGTAGTAGAGCGCAGCGGCGGGCTTGCCGGAGATCACGACCAGGCGTCCGCCCTCGAAAGTAAGTCCGTCGGCGGTGAGGTCGGGGACTTCGAAGGCGACCCGCGCGCTGTCGCGCAGCCAGTCGGTGAGCACGACGAGTTCCGCAGCGGGTATTTCCGCCGCGCGGCTTTCCTGCGCGGCGTAGACGGCATGCACGGCGAGCACATCGCGCGCGCTGACCAGCCTGCCGCTCGGCGCGGATCCGCTGGCGCCGACTGTGAAACTGCGGGTCTGGCCGCCCACGGAGAGTGTCGTCGGGGAATTCGCCTCGCTTGGCTGCTCCGCGGCGACCTGCCGTTGCGGCTCATACTGGCGGCCGACCGTGTAGCCGGCATATCCTCCGCCCAGCAAGAGGAGCGCCGAGGCGGCGATCGCCTGCGGGACCTGGCCGAAGAACCAACCGCGCCCGGCGCGCGCCATCAGCGGCGCCGAAGGCTGGCTGGTTTCGCCGCGATCGGCGGCGTCCTTGATGGCGCGGGCGAGGTGGAGCGGAGCCGGTTCGCGCAACAGCGCGTCGAACAGTTGATCGCCATGGGCGGAGCCGGCCTTCAAGCGGTCGAGCAGCGCGCGCGTCTCGGTGTCGGTCGCGAGCCGTGCTTCGATCTCGCCGGCGGCGGCTTCGTCGAGTTCGCCGTCGAGATAGGCCGACAGCAGCACGTCGAGCGGCAGGTCTGCAAGGTTTTCCATGTCAGGCCCTCGCTTCCTGCGCGCCATCGACCATGGCGGCGAGCCGCAGCCGCGCGGTCGAAAGGCGGCTCATCACCGTGCCGATGGGAATGCCGAGGATATCGGCGGCTTCGCGGTAGGAATGACCTTCGACATTGACCAGCAGAAACACCGAGGACAGTCCCTCGGGCATCGACAGGATCATCTGGTGAAGTTGAGAGGCGTAGATCGCCTTTTCGGCAGCCGGGCCGATCGACAGTTCGTCCTGTTCAGCCGCATCGACGACGCCGGCGCCGGTGCGCACCTTGCGTTTCCTGACCTCGTCGACCCAAAGATTGCGCGTCATCGCATAGACCCAACTGTCCAGCCGTCCCTCTCCGTTCCAGAGATGGCATCTGGTGATCGCCCGTTCGCAGGCTTCCTGCACCAGATCATCCGCGTCCGATGCGTTTCTCGTGAGCGTCATGGCGAAACGCCGGAGCTTCGGCAGCAAACCCACCAACTCCCGGCCGATTCGCTCCGCCTTGTCCCGATCCCTCATGACCCCCACATCACCCTGACGTCCGCTACGGTCCATTTATTCGCGCTACACCCAAAAATGACCGGCGCCGCGGGAGCCCGTCGTCCGAGGTATGAAACAGAATCGGCCGCTTCGCAATCGTCGGCGACAAAAAGCTCCGCGCGCAGGGGCGTGCGCGCGGAGCGATTTCAAAGACGTCGATGATCTCAATAGGTCGAGCCGCTTTTCAACGACTCGTAGAGAGAAGAATAGGCGTAGGTGTCTCGGCCGCCGCGATCCCGTATTTCGACGAGCTGGGCGCGGGCTCCTTCGATATCGCCCTGGAGAAGCAGGCCCTGGCCGTAATATGACCGGGCCAGGAGATAGTTGGCGTCCTTGGCGAGCGCGCGGCGATAATAGGCCATGCCGACTTCTATATTGCCGGCCTTGCGGTTTGCAAAGCCGAGATAATTGAGGATTCGCGGATCGTCCTGATTCTTGGCCAGCTTCAATACCCGGATGGCGTTGTCATACTGGCCGGCATAGGCCATTTCGCGGGCGGCGCGATAAAGCTCATCGTCGTTGAAGCCGCTTTTCTGCGGATCGACGCATTCTTTTTCGCCGCGTCCCACACTTTGCCATCTTTGCATTCCTGAGTGGTGGCGGTGGGCTCCGGAGGCTGACCGTCGTCGGAACCGGCGGCATTGGCGCCGGTGAGTGTCGCAGAACTGATAAAGGCGGACAGTAGAACTAGGCTCAGGCTGTGCGGGATGCGATGCGCGAGGGACTTGGCGACCATGGGGTAAACCTCCGTTGAACACGCTGTTTGTACGTGGTCCGCAGGCCCTTCGACAGCCCGGTTACAAAAATTTGATCATCGAAACATAACTTTGCTTGCTAAGTAACCTCTGCGGAGTCATATGGGAAGCATGCTAATCATTCTGGCTGGAGGCATAAAAATTGCTGTTGCAGGCTGAAAACCACCGCTCCGACAAGCCGATTTCGGGCGCGGAAGTCACCCGCGTCTCGCTTCTCGAAGCGGCAATCCGACTGTTCGGCGAACATGGCTATGACGCGGTCTCCACGCGCGACATCGCAGATTTCGCTGCGGCGAACATCGGATCCATCGCCTATCATTTCGGCGGCAAGCCCGGGCTCCGCCTCGCCTGCGCCGATCACGTCATCGAACTCGTGCGCACCGAACTCGGCATGAACTTCAAACGACCGATGCCTGCGATGACGCCGGATGTCGCGGAAATGACGCTGGTCAACACCATGAGCACCTTCATCCGCTTCTGGGTCGCCAATCCCGGCATGCGTCACGCCGTCGTCTTCATGACGCGGGAAATGCTCAATCCCGGCGAAGTGTCCGATCTCATCTACAAGAACTGGCTGCGGCCGATGCATGAGCGGCTCTGCGCCATGTTCGCCGCCGTCACCGGCATGGATGCGGAATCCGAGCGGCTGAAGGTGATGGTTTTCTCCATGACCGGCAGCGCTTTCCACTACAGAATTGGCATGCCCGTCATCCAGCGGCGTCTCGAATGGGACGTGGTGGGCGACAAGGAACTCGATCGTCTCTGCGACCACCTCGTTCAGGAAGTCCGCGATCTGATCGACGCGCACAAGCCGCGTCGTCATCTGTCCTGAGCGGCGCGTCAGCGCCGCGGCTCTCTTCGTTTCTCGACGAAGGCGGGCGGCGCGAGCGCGGCGGAGTTCTCGAAGGCGAAGCCTTCCGAAGCGCCGTCGAGCCGATGCCTTTCATGGTCTATTCGCCAGGCGCCGGCCTCGCCGGTAATCTTGAAGAGATTATAAGCGGCCGGCGGCTTGTGGCCGCCATGACCCTGGCTCGCCGAGGCGACGCCGACGACCGGAATCGCGGCGCCTTTGGGACCAGCCAGCCAGTAGATCGTGTCGAGATGGGTATGGCCGTGCAGGACGAGTTCCGCGCCGCCGAGATGCAGCGCCGCCGCAAATCGCCTGATGCCGATCATGCGCTTGTAATTGGCCGTCGCGCCGCGAATAGGCGGATGGTGTATCAGCACGACGCGAAACAGGCCCTGCTCGCCGAGCTTCTTGGCCAGCGTCGCAAAACGTCGCGCCTGACCCGAGCCGAAATAGCCCGAGGCCATGAAAGGCGGGGTCGCCGTCGCCGTAGACAGGCCGATGATCGCCATTTTGCCCCTGATGCGCACATAGGGAAAATCATGGTCGTCGAAGCGCCCGTCGTCGCCGGTCATCCACGGTTTCCAGGCGGCGTAGGCGCGATTGATGGCGCCCGGCACATAGGCGTCATGGTTTCCAGGCACCACCGACACCAGCGCCGGATCGGCGAAGGAACGCAGCCACACCTCCGCCGCCTCGATCTCGGTATTTGTGGCGAGATTGACGAGATCGCCGGTCATGACGACATGATCGGGGTTCTGGTCGAGCATGTCCTCGATGAGCAGTTCCAGCGTGTTGCCGAAAAGCTGCTTGCGCCGGTTGCGCTGCCAGTTCACATAGCCTGTGACCCGTTTCGACAGGAGTTCCCTAAACGACATATCGGGCAGCGGCCCGAGATGGGCGTCGGAAAAATGTGTAAGTGTCATCATCGGGTTCACGATAGGCCTCGAGGTCTGAAGGAGCAAGCGGCGTGGTCGAAGACACAACCCCGGCTGAACTGAGCAAGTTCCGTTATAAGATTCTCACGCGGCTGGCCCACGCCGTCTACCCGTTTATCCAGGGCATGACCATGGGCGTGCGCGCCGCCTGTTTCGACGAACAGGGGCGGATCTTTCTGGTGAAGCACTCCTATGTTCCGGGCTGGCATATGCCCGGCGGCGGGGTGGCGCGCGGCGAAACGGTTCGCGAGGCGTTGGCCAAGGAATTGCGGGAGGAGGGCAACCTCGAGTCCGTCGTTCCGCCGCAAATGCTGCATGTCTATTACAACAAGCGCACGTCCAAGCGGGATCACGTCGTGTTCTATCGCTGCGTGGTGCGCCAGACCGCGCCCCGGCCGAAAGATTGGGAGATCGTCGACAGCGGCTTCTTCGCGCTCGACGCGCTGCCCGCCGACGTTACCTCCGCGACCCGCCGGCGCTTGCGCGAACTCGCCGGCGAAGCCGCCTTCGACGACCTCTGGTGATCAGCCGAGATCGAGCGCGGGCCCCACGGGCACGATTCCCGTCGGATTGATGGTGCGGTGGCTGCCGTAATAATGGCCCTTGATATGGGTGAAATCCACGGTGTCGCGGATGCCCGGATGCCCATAGAGCCGCTTCAGATAGGCCTGCAGGTTGGGGTAGTCCGCGATGCGACGCAGGTTGCACTTGAAGTGGCCGACATAGACCGGATCAAACCGGATCAGGGTTGTGAACAGCCGCCAGTCGGCTTCGGTCAGCCGGTCGCCGAACAGATAGGTCTTGCCGTCCAGTCTAGCATCGATCTGGTCGAGCGCCGAAAACAGCTTGTCGAAATTCTCGGCATAGGCGTCCTGCGTGGTCGCGAAGCCGCATTTGTAGACGCCGTTGTTGATGTCGTCATAAACGAAGGCGTTGAGTTCGTCGATCTCGGCGCGGAGATCCTCGGGATAGAAATCCTGGGAGTCGCCGGTGATGTCGTCGAAGGCCGAATTGAACATCCGGATGATCTCGGCGGATTCGTTGGAGACGATGGTGTTCTCCTGTTTGTCCCACAGCACCGGCACCGTGACGCGGCCCGAATATTTGGCGTCTGCGCGGACATAGATGTCGGCGAGCGCCTTTGCGCCGAACAGCGTGTCGCCGGTCGCGCCATCTCCTTCGTCGAACACCCAGCCCTTTTCGAGCATCAGATAATGCACCACGGATACGGAAATATGGTCTTCCAGCTTCTTGAGCTTGCGGAAGATCAGCGTGCGATGCGCCCAGGGACAGGCGAGCGACACATAGAGATGATAGCGGCCGCTCTCGGCCTCGAAGCCGCCTTTGCCGGTCGGGCCGGGCGCGCCGTCTTTCGTGATGAAATTGCGAAATTGCGAGGCCGAGCGGACGAATTGTCCCTTGCTCGCTTTCGTATCGTACCACACGTCATGCCAGACGCCGTCCACCAACATGCCCATCGCTTTTTCTCCTTAGATCGTAGGCTCTATGTCGCAACTTCGGCCGGACATTTCGAGTGTTAAATGCTGAACGCTGCGTTTTGGCTCTTGGCGGCAGGAAAATTTCCTGCTATCCGCCCTGTCGATCATCAAATCTGGAGCCCTTACAGGCCATGACGCTGCTGCGACGACCGCGATGAAGCTTTTCCTCCCGACCGGGCCGACCGGACGGGTCCTTCACGCCATCGTCTATCGATCCAAGCAGCAGATTCTCCATGAAAAAGCATGACCTCGTCTATCTGACGGAAGACGCAACGCATCACGACGCCATCGAACTGATCAATGAAGAAGCCTTCGGCCCCGGCCGGTTCGTCCGCGCCGCCGCGCGCATTCGCGAACAGGGGCCTCATGATCAGGCGCTGTCCTATATCTGCGCCGATCGCGGCGAGACCATCGCCTCCGTCCGCATGACGCCCGTGACGGCCGGCGGCGTCAAGGGCCATCTGCTGGGACCGCTCGCGGTGCGTCCCTCGCATAAGAATATGGGCATCGGCCGCGAACTGGTGCGCATCGCCGTCGAGACCGCCAGGAAGAAGGGATCGGAGGCGATCATCCTGGTCGGCGATCCGCCCTATTACATGCCGCTCGGTTTCGAGAAGGTCGCCTATGGCGCGCTCGCTTTTCCAGGGCCTGTCGATCCCGGTCGCGTGCTGGTCATCCCCGCCAGCGCCGAGACGCATGACAAGCTGAAGGGCGAGATCAAGTGGCGGGCCGGCTGAGGCCAGCGCAACGCTATCCGTCGATGGCGTCCCGCTGATCCGCTCTCAGCGTCCCTCGCGCCACCAGGTCGATCCCAAAGCCAGCGCCAGCAGGCCGAGACCGAGGAAGCCGGCAAAAAGCGGTATCGAGGTCACGCCCTTCAGAACCGTCTCGTCGGTCATGCGGATCACCATCCGGTCGGGATCCGAGATGCGCACGTCGCCGCGCACGGTCAGGATCTGCGGCAGGGTCACACCTTCAGCGCCATCGTCGAGGCGCTTGACGATGCCCTTGCCGGCGGCAGCCAAGGGCGCAAGTTTCTCGGTGGTCGAGATCATCTCGCGGAACTCGGGGGCATCGACCGCGCCGACATGCACCAGGGTTTTCAGCCCGCCATTGTCGACCTCGTAAAGGCCGTTCCGCGCCGTGCGGAGAGTGGCGCGAAACAGGCCCGGCTCTTCCTCGGTCAAGCCGGTCTCCTGGCGCGCGCCATCGGGACCGATGACGACGGCCTTGTCGACGGTCTTCTTGAGGCTCTGGCGGGTGATTTCGATCTCGCGGCCCAGCGAACGGGCGGTCAGTCGTTCTTCCTCCAGCGACGGCTCCTTCATCAGCCAATGGGCGATGCGTCGGTAGAGGTCGACATGGGGGCCGCCGCCTTCGAAGCCGCGCGCCCAGAGCCAGCCCTGATCCGAGAGCAGCATCGCCACGCGGCCCTGATCGACATGGGAAAGGACCAGGAGCGGCGAGCCGTCGGAGCCGTTCATGACCACCTCGCCTTCCGGCGCGGTCATGTTGACGGCGCGGAACCAGCGGCCCCAGCGGGGCGGTTCGGCGGCGGAGCCTTCCAGCCCACGGGTCACCGGATGGCGCTTGCCGAGGTCCGACAGGCGCGGGAAGAAGGGCTTTTCCAGCATCTGCCCGGTCGGGGCCGCAGGCAGGATGTCGGCGAGCGGCGTATAGGCGATCGACTCCGAGCCCGCATGCTCCGGCCCCGACACCAGCAGGATGGCGCCGCCTTGGCGGACATATTGGGCGATATTGTCGTAATAGAGGATCGGCAACACGCCGCGATGCTGGTAGCGGTCGAAGATGATCAGGTCGAATTCACTGATCTTTTCGACGAACAATTCGCGGGTGGGGAAGGCGATCAGCGACAATTCGTTGATCGGCGTGCCGTCCTGCTTTTCCGGCGGCCTGAGAATGGTGAAATGCACCAGATCCACCGAGGCGTCGGATTTGAGCAGGTTGCGCCAGGCGCGCTCGCCGGCATGCGGCTCGCCCGACACCAAGAGCACGCGGAGATTCTCACGGATGCCGTCGATGGTCTGCACGAGGCGATTGTTGACCGGGGTCACTTCGCCGGGAACCTCGGCCACCGCGACTTCGACGATATTGCCGCCGGCGCGATCGAGCTTGAAGCGGGCGGTGCGGTTCTGGCCGGCGACGGCGGGAATGCGGTTGACCACTTCGCCATTGACGCTGACGGTGATGTCGGCCGGCTGGGAGATCGGGCGGCCGTCGTCGATCACGCGGAGCACCATTTCCTGCTCCTGATCGACGAGACCGAAACGCGGCGCTTTGATCACCTGGATGCGGCGGTCGAATTCGTCGGCCTTGCCGGTGATCAGTCCATGCACCGGCGCATTCACGCCCGGCAGCCTGTCATCGGCCGGGATATCATGGACCTGACCGTCGGTCACCGAGATCACCGCGCCCAGCCGCGACGGCGGCACGTCTTCGAGCGCCGAGGCGATATTGCCGAACAGGCGCGTCGACGGCGTGTCCGAGCCGTCGTCGCCGCCGGCGTCGATCACCCGCGTCTCGATCCCGGAGAAACGGCCGAGCGCGGCGCGAAGATCGGCGACGGCCTCGTCCGTCTGCGCCTTGCGAGGCCCGACGTCCTGGCTCTGGCTGCGGTCGGCGGCGATGGCGACGACGGTGGGCAGAGGCTCTCGCTGCTCGTCGACCAGGATCGGATTGATCAGCGCCAGCGTCAGCGCCGCGAGCGCGATCGTCCGCAGGATCATGCCGCGCTGGCGCCGGTAAAGGCCGAAAGCCGCGAGCAGAGCAGCCAGCGCGCCGACAAGCGCGATCAGCCAAAGCGGCAGGAGCGGGTCGAATGTCAGGTTCATCACTGTCCCAGCCTTTCCAAGAGCGCCGGCACATGCACCTGATCGGCCTTGTAGTTGCCGGTCAGCATATACATCATGATGTTGACGCCGGTCCGGTAGGCCATTTCGCGCTGATTTTCATCCGGCGGCACGAGCGGCAGCAGCGGCGCGCCCAGATTATCCACCGCCCAGGCGCCGGCGAAATCATTGCCGGTGATCATGATGGGCGTGACGCCGTCGCCCTGTCGCGCAGGGCGATTGGGATCGCTCTTGGCGTCTGGCTCCGCTTCGACCCAGAGCGGGCTGCCGGAGTAGCGGCCGGGATAGGATTTCAGCAGATAGAAAGCCTTGGTGAGCACATGGTCCTGCGGCACCGGCTCGAGCGGGGGAATGTCGATGCGGGCGAGAATGGCGCGCAAGCGCTCGGTATTGGCGCTGACGCCGCCCATGGCGGTGATCGAAGAGGCCTGGTCGCGCGTGTCGAACAGTACGGTGCCGCCCGAACGCATATAGGCGTCGATGCGGGAAATGGCGTTTTCCGACGGCATGGCCGCCGACGCGTCGACCGGCCAGTAGAGGATCGGGAAAACCGACAATTCGTCCTTGGCGATGTCGACGCCGACGGGATCGCCGGGTTCGAGCGTGGTGCGGTAATAGAGAAAATCTGAGAGGCCGGCGAGGCCGCGTTCGGAAATCCGGTCTACTTCCGCCTCGCCGGTGATGACGTAAGCGAGATGGGTCTTGTCGAGCCGGCTCATCAGGACATCGTCGCCGGGGCGGGCGTCTTCAGCGCGGGCCGGGTCGACGCCGCCCGCAAGCCCGCCGGTCAAAGCGAGGGCGAACATGGCGGCGGTCGCCGCGCGTCGGGCGAAAGCGCCGCCGAGGATCAGCATCGCCAGCGTGTCTGCGAGCGCCAGAATGGCGGCCGCGGCGAACAGCCAAGGCTTGAGATCGAAGGCGTCATCGCCGGCGAAACCGCTTTCCGTCACGGGAAAGTCCTGCGGATAGGCAATCGGCGCGAGCGCCGCGTCGGATGCGAAGAGGTTGACGGCCTCGAAGCCGTCCTCGCCGCCATAAAGGCCCGGCGGGCTGTCGAAGGAGGGCGTGACGGCGGCGCCCGCCTCGATCGGCTTGGCCAAACCTTTCTCGGTGGTCAGCGCTCCCGCCGCCGTCAGCAGGCGATAGGGCGGCAACACCGCCTTGCCGTCTTCGCTGCGGGCGGCGTTGCTGGAATGGGAGAGTTGCACGATCCGGCGCAGCATTTCAACGAATTCTCCCGACAGCGGCAGGTTCGACCAGGACGATTCGGCGCTGACATGGAAAAGGACGATGCGCCCTGCGCCGATGCGGCGGGCGGTGACAAGCGGCGTTCCATCTTTCAGGCTGGCCCAGGTCAGGCCGGCGAGTTCCGGCGTGGGTTCGGCGAGAACCTGGCGTTTCACCAGAACTTGGTCCGGCGGGGTCAGACCGGCGAACGGGCTGTTTTCCGGATAGTTGTCGAGCGTCTGCGGTTCGGCCCAGGACATGGAGCCGCCCAATGCGCGCTCGCCTTCGCGCAATCGCGTCGGGATCAGCGGATCATCTGCGGGCGCGGCGGCGAGACGAGGTCCGGCGAAACGCACCAGCGAGCCGCCGTCGCGGATCCAGTCGGTCAGAGCCTTTTCAGCGCTTGCCGGCATCCGGCCGATATCGGCCATGACGATGACCGATGGCCGCGCCTTGATCATGGCGGGGATGGCCGAGACGAGATCGGAGCCGTTCGCCTCGGAGAGATTGGCGAAGGGCGAGAGCGCACGGTTGATATAGTAGAGCGGCGACAGCAGCGGCTGGCTGCGATCGCCGGCTTCACCGGAGATCAGCCCCACCGAACGTCGTTTGAAACTGTCGTCGAGCAGCCGCACTGCGCCGGCCGTGTCGAGGCCATCCACGGTGAGACGCGCGAATTCGTTTCGCAGTTCGAATGGCGCCGTGATCTCGCCGCTCGCCTTGGCCTGACCCGCGTCGAAAGCGATGGTCGTCGCGCCGAGAACGCGGCCCTGAATGTCGCGCGCCGAGATCGCCACGGTCTGCGGCGTAGCCGTCTGCAGGCGGGCGGCGGTGACGGTGAGCCGGTCTGCGGCGTTGTCCGCGCCGGTCACCGCGATGGCCGCGGCATTGTCGGCGCCGATCACGTCGAGGCGGGTCACGCCCGCATCGCGCAAAGCCGTGAAGAGCGCGGCGTCGCCGACTCCCCTCACGCCATCGGCGATCATCACGGCGCGTTCGGGCTTCTCCTGCTGGAAGCTCGCCGTCAGCGCGGCCGCGGCTGCGGCGCGATCGGCAGGCAAGGGGGCGGGCTTGGCGGCGGCCAGCACCGACAGCGCTTCGTCGGCGCGCTTGAAGGTGGCGTCCGGATTGCGGTCGGCGGTGAAGGTGAGGCTCACGGGCGCATCGCTTTCGCCGGCGCGGCGGATGAGATTTTCGGCGGTGGCGCGGCGCTTGTCGAAATCGGCTGCGCTGGCCCAACTGTTGTCGACGATGACCGCGAGGCTGCCGTCGTTCGCGCTCAGACGCGCATTGGGATCATAGACGGGGCCGGCGAGCGCGAGCACGAGCAGGCCTGCGATCAGCATGCGCAGAGCCAGCAGCCACCACGGCGTCGTCGCCGGCGTCTCCTCCTGCCGTTTCAGCAGCAGCAGCAGCCGGAAGGGCGGGAAGGCCTCGCGCGACGGCTGCGGCGGGGTGATCCGCAGCAGCCACCAGATCGCCGGGAGCGCGATCAAGGCTGCAAGGACGAGCGGAGCGGCAAAAGCGATACCCGGCATCAGCCTGCTCCCCCGTGGCGAGCCCGATCCGGCTGGCCGGAAAGATACATATGCACGGCGGCCAGCGCCTCGGATGCCGGGCGGCCGGTGTTGTGGGCGATAAAATTCCAGCCGAGATGGCGCAGGCCGTCGCGCAGGGTCTCGCGACGGGCGTGATAGAGGGTCTTGTATTCCTCGGCCAGGGCTTCCGATCGCCCCGAAAGAAACTTGGCGCCGGTGGCCGGATCGGAAAATTCCACGCGACCGGCATAGGGGAAGGTTTCCTCGGCGGGGTCGGAGATTTCGATGACGTGTCCTCGCAGGCCGCGCCGCGACAGCGGCTGCAGCGCGGCGAGCACATTTTCCGGCGGTTCTAGAAAGTCGGAAAACAGCACGATGTCGCTCGCGCCGCGGATCATGCGCGTGTCGGGCAGCGCGCCGGTCGGATCCTCATGCGCCAGCGCATAGGCCAATCGCTCGGCGGCGTTGCGGGCGGCGATGGGCTCCATCACGCCCGGACAGCCGATCCGTTCGCCGGAGCGGGCCATGATCTCGGCGGCGGCCAGCATCAGCACCAGCGCCCGGCTCTCCTTCGACACCATGCCGAGGCTCGACTTGAACATCATCGACGGGCTCATCGACGCCCAGAGCCAGATCGTGTGCGCCGCCTCCCATTCGCGGTCGCGGATATAGGTGTGGTCGTCGCGGGCCGAGCGCCGCCAGTCGATGCGCGCCAGACTGTCGCCTTCGACGAAAGGACGGAATTGCCAGAAATTCTCACCCGGGCCGCGCCGCCGGCGGCCATGCCAGCCCGATATCACCGTATTGGCGATGCGTCGGGCTTCGACCAGACAATCCGGCAGAAGGCGCGCCCGCTCGCGCGCGCGGACGAGAGCGGCGCTCGAGGGCGTCGGAGTGACGATATGGCCTATGGACGCCAAAATGCGGATCCGCCTCTGCTGTTCCTATTTCTCATGGCTTCAAGGGCTCCACCAGTTTGGCGATGACGTCCTTCATCGACACGCCGTCGGCGCGGGCCGCGAAGGTCAGCGCCATGCGGTGCTGCAGAACGGGGCCGGCCAGCGCCGCGACGTCGTCGATCGAGGGGGCGAAGCGGCCTTGATAGAGCGCGCGGGCGCGGGCGGTGAGCATCAGCGCCTGGCCGGCGCGCGGGCCGGGGCCCCAGGCGATGCGGCTGTCGGTGAATGCGTCGCCATGGCCGGGCCGCGCCGAGCGGACGAGTTTCAGGATCGCCTCGACCACGCTTTCCGGCACCGGCATGCGGCGGATCAAGCCTTGAATTTCCAGAAGCCGCGCCGGCGTGATGACGCCTTCGACCTGGGCTTCGGACGTGCCGGTGGTTTCCAGGAGAATGCGGCGCTCGGCCTCGAAATCGGGATATTCGACGTCGATTTCCAGCAGGAAGCGGTCGAGCTGGGCTTCCGGCAGCGGATAGGTGCCTTCCTGCTCCAGCGGGTTCTGCGTCGCCAGCACATGGAAGGGATGCGGCAGGTCGTAACGCTGACCGGTGATGGTGACGTGATATTCCTGCATGGCCTGCAGCAGCGCCGACTGCGTCCGCGGGCTGGCGCGGTTGATCTCGTCCGCCATCAGCAATTCGGAGAAGACGGGGCCTTTGACGAAGCGGAAAGAGCGGCGGCCATGCTCGTCCTGATCCATCACTTCCGAGCCGAGAATGTCTGACGGCATCAGGTCGGGCGTGAACTGGATGCGGTTGGTGGCGAGACCGAGAACGGTGGCGAGGGTGGAGACCAGCTTGGTCTTTGCGAGGCCGGGCACGCCGACGAGAAGCGCATGGCCGCCCGAGAGCACGGCGAGCACGGTCTGCTCGATCACGCTTTCCTGGCCGAAGATCACCTTGCCGGTTTCGGCGCGGATCCGAGCGATGTCCTCCAGCGCCTGTTCGGCCTGGGCCGCGACGGCCTTTTCGTCGATGACGGCGTCCGTCGGTGTAAGTGCGCCCATGAAACCCTCCGGCGATGGTGGCGTTGGTGGTTCGAATCGACCTATCGAAACCCCATATGTCAGATTAAGAGTGACAGTGTGGTCAGAGCGTGACAAGCGCGAAGCTTTCAAGATTGCGTTAGCAATGGATGATGAATGAGGATCAAATCATGGCGGTAGGTGATATCGGCGCACAGAGGAATGCGGGCGACCTCGCCGCGCTGATTGCCCGCGCATCCGCCGATTCCCAGGCGGAGGGACGATCCATGCCGCCGGTCGAGCGCTGGGACCCGCCGTTCTGCGGCGATATCGATATGGAGATCCGCGCCGACGGCACATGGTTCTACATGGGCACCCCAATCGGCCGCGCGCCATTGGTCAGGTTGTTTTCCACAGTCCTGCGCAAGGACGAGGACGGCAAGACCTATCTGGTGACGCCGGTGGAGAAGGTCGGCATACGCGTCGAGGATGCGCCGTTCCTCGCCGTCGAAATGGCGGTCGAGGGCGAGGGGGCGGACCGTGTCCTGTCCTTCCGCACCAATGTCGGCGACGTCGTCGCCGGCGGCTCCGATCATGCGCTCCGCTTCGAGATCGTCGGCGAACAGCGACAGCTCAAGCCCTATCTGCATGTGCGGGGTCGGCTGGAGGCGCTCCTGGCGCGGCCGGTGATGTACGAGCTGGTGGAACTCGGGGAAGTCGTGGATCTGGGCGGCAGGGAGATGTTCGCGGTCCGCTCCGGCGGCGTCTGGTTTCCGATCATGCCGGCGGATGAACTCGAGAGACTGTCGGCATGATCGGCGATTTCTCCGCCGAGGCGTTTCGCGCCCGCGCCGAGCGGCATCTCGCCGCCGGCCCCGGCGACTTTCTCGGCTATGGCGATTACCGGCTCAATCCGGGGGCGGAAATGGGTCTGGTCGACCTCGAGCTCAGGGATGCGGCGGTACTGGTGCCGGTCGTGGACCAGGGCGAAGACGCGCGCGTGATCCTCACCAAACGCACGGCGGCGCTGCGAAAACATTCCGGCCAGATCGCCTTTCCCGGCGGCAAGCTCGAGCCGGATGAAAGCCCTGAAAGCGCGGCGCTTCGCGAGGCCGAGGAGGAAATCGGGCTGGCGCGGCATTTCGTCGAGGTGATCGGCCATCTGCCGCCGATCCCGGTGCTCTCCGGTTTTCGCATCACTCCGGTTCTGTCGATCGTCAAGCCGGGATTTACCCTCTCGCCCAATCCCGGCGAGGTGGAGAGCGTCTTTGAAGCGCCCTTGTCTTTTCTGATGAACCCAGACAACCACGCCCAGGAAACGGCACTGTTTCGCAACCAGCCGCGCCATTATTATGTCATGCCCTATGGCGAATGGCGCATCTGGGGCATCACGGCCGGCATACTCCGGTCGCTTTATGAAAGGTTTTACGAATGACCTCCGTCGCAGGCGAGACCTGGTTTCGAGATCCCGCGCTCACCCGCGTCTTCACGCTGCTCAACGCCGATGGCGGCCAGGCGCGCGTGGTCGGCGGCGCAGTGCGCAACAGCCTGATGGGACTGCCGGTCAGCGACATGGACATCGCCACGACGCTGAAGCCCGAAGAGGTCAAGGTGCGCGCCGAGGCGGCCGGGATCAAATGCGTGCCGACCGGGATCAAGCATGGCACTGTGACGTTGGTGATCGACGGCAGGCCGTTCGAGGTCACAACCCTTCGCCGGGACGTTTCCACCGATGGCCGCCACGCCGAAGTCGCCTTCACCGACGATTGGCGCGCCGACGCCGAGCGGCGCGACCTCACGGTCAATGCGCTCTATGCGGACGCTCAAGGCGAAGTGCATGACTATGTCGGCGGACTTGCCGATATCGACAGCGCCACGATTCGCTTCATCGGCGACCCGGCGACGCGGATCGAGGAGGATCATCTGCGCATCCTGCGTTTCTTCCGCTTCTTCGCCCATTACGGCCGCGGCCGGCCGGATGCGGCCGGCCTCAAGGCCTGCGCCGCCGCTCGTTCGCGGCTTCAGTCTCTTTCGGCCGAGCGCGTCTGGGCGGAGTTGAAGAAACTGCTCTCGGCGCGCGATCCCGGCCGGGCGCTTCTCTGGATGCGCACATCCGCGGTGCTGACCGAGGTGCTGCCGGAGACGGAGAAATGGGGCATCGACGCCATTCCCGGCCTCATCGCCGCGGAGGCGGCTTACGGCTGGACGCCTGATCCGCTGCTGAGGCTCTCGGCGGTCATCCCGCCGGTCGATAGCCGGGTCGAGGCCATGGCGGATCGTCTGAAACTCTCGGGCGCCGAGCGCGCGGTACTCGCGGATTGGGCCGGTTCGGCCGAGATCAAGCCTGATTTGTCCGAGAAGGACATGCGGCTGACGCTTTATCGCAACGGCAAAACCGGCGCGATCCACCGGTTGAAGCTCGCGCTCGCCGGGCAGGTGGCGAAGGGAGAAGATGATCTCGAGGCGCTGGGCCGGCGCGGCGGGCTCAAGCGACTGCTCGATCTCGCAAACCACTGGGAAAGGCCCGTCATGCCCGTCAAGGGCAGCGATCTGATCGCAAAGGGTTTTGCGCCCGGCTCAGAGATGGGCGCGGCGCTGAAGCGCATCGAGGAGCGGTGGGTCGCCTCGGACTTCAAGGCCGACAAGGACGAACTGTTGTCCGCGCCGTCGCTCTGAAAGCTGGCGGCGCGGGTAAATCATCTTCAGCGCATGTAATCCGGCATCGCCCAGGCCTGGAAGCAGTCCGAGCCCTTGGGCGCCGCGACATGCTTCTTGAGGCCTGCCAGGCGGTTATCGTTGCCGGCTTCGGCAATCGCCTCGGCATGCTGATTTTCATAGTAGAAAATCTGTTCGATCATGGACCGCGTCTTGGCGTCGCGCACGGTTTCCAATTTCGTGTCACCAGCCGTCTTGTCATTTGTCGTCATGACACTGCTCCTCAGGTCAATCGGCTAATACAACGACTCATAGCATGTTTCTGTTCCAATTGCATGACATGAATTCTATCACGCATGTTCAAAATCCCGGCATCACGGCCAGCGGACCACCGGCGGCAGGGAAGAGAGGATGGATTCGACATTTCCGCCCGTCTTCAACCCAAAGGTGGTTCCGCGATCGTAGAGCAGGTTGAATTCGACATAGCGGCCGCGGCGGATCAGTTGCTCGTCACGGTCCTCTTCCGTCCAGGGCTGGTTGAAGTTCGCCCGGACGATCTTCGGATAGACCAAGGAAAAAGCGCGGCCGACATCGCGGGTAAAGGCAAAGTCGGCGTCCCAGCCGCCGGCTTCGTCGTCGGAATGCTGCCAGTCATAGAAGATCCCGCCGATACCGCGCGGTTCGTTGCGGTGTTTCAGGAAGAAATACTCGTCGCACCAGCTCTTGAACCGAGGATAATCGGCGACGGGATGGCGGGAGCAGGCGATTTCCATCGTGCGGTGAAAGATCTGTGCGTCCACGTCTTCCTGATTGCGACGCGCGCCGAGCACGGGAGTCAGGGTCGGCGCCGCCGCCGAACCACCACGAATTCGTCACCACCATGCGCGTGTTCATATGTACGGTCGGCACATGCGGGTTGACGGGATGGGCGATCAGCGAAATGCCGGACGCCCAGAATCGCGGGTCCTCCGTCGCGCCCGGAATCTGTTGTCGGAACTCGGGCGAGAATTCGCCATGCACCGTCGAGGTATGGATGGCGGCCTTTTCGAACACCCTGCCTTCGAGCATGGACATCACGCCGCCGCCGCCGGATCCTTCCTCCCTGAGCCAGGCCTTGCGTTGAAAACGGCCCGGGGGCTGGTCGGAGAGAGGACCCTGCAATTCGTCTTCGAGGGATTCGAATGTCTGGCAGAGATGGTCTCTCAGGCTTTTGAACCAGTCGCGCGCGGCCTGCTTCTTTTCGTCGATGTCGGCGGGCAGGCCCGCAGGGAGGGTGGGTCGTTCCATCGCCATGCGCTTTCTCGAAGTTCTCGTTGATTCGTCACACTGCTCCGAAATGCTGAAGAGAAAATCAACCATGCGCCAAAATTTCCGCCGCGTGGTATTTATTTCAAGACGCATTAATCCTTTCCTAGGACATCCGACCGTATCGATTTACTCAGGCTTAATTTTTGCGCGCCAATGAATGGCCGTGGGCCGGCAAAACTGTGCATGCGCGTAACCAGGAGTTGCATGGACAATTGGACCGCGTTTGGAAGACTTGCCTCCAAGCGCATCTGGCAGGTTAGCGATGTGGTTTAGCGGATTGAAAAAGTCATCTGGTGCGATGTCAGGCGCCAAGTCCGTCGAAGGAGGCGGACTTACGGTGATGTTCAATGACGGACGCGACGTGATCAAGGCGCTGTCGCAATTCAATGCGCGGCGCGTGAAGCAGATGATCGCCGCGATCAACCTCCTGATCGTGCTTTCGCTCATCAACAACCTCGTCTTCGACAGGGGCGCTTGGCTTAGCGTCGCCGCCATGTCGGTCTTCGGGCTGCTCTGGATCGCGCGGGTATTTTTCGATCGCGAGCGACCGGCGATCGGCCAGTTCCTGTTTATATGGACGATCTTCGCTTCGGTCACCGCGATCACCTGGCTGGGCGACGGGCTGCGCGACCAGGTCATCCTCGGCAACGTCACCGTTCTGGTGTTTGCGGCCATGCTGTCGACGCCGAAGCATTTTCTCATTCTTTATCTGGCGATCGTCGCCAACGCTTTCGCGCTGGGCTTCGCCAGCGAATATCACTGGGTCGATTTCGGGCTTTTCCCGTTCGATTGGTCGAATGTCGGCGATGTGCTGCTGCTCTATTCGGTGACGGCGGTGACGATCTTCATGCTGGCAACCGACATGCGTTCGCTGCTGGGCGCGCTACAACAGCGAGTATCGAAAGGCGAAAGCGTCGGAAAACGAGATCTACAGGCTTGCCAATCACGACGCCCTGACCGGGCTGCCGAATCTGTTCAGCGCCCAGAAGAAATATCGCGACGATCAGGCTCGGGCGCCGGATGCGCAGGCGACGCTGTTTCTGATCGGTCTCGACAATTTCAAGGCGGTCAACGATTCCCTCGGCCATGTGTTCGGGGATCTCGTGCTCAAGACCATCGCCGACCGGCTCAACAAGATCGCCGGCGACGACTTGATCGCGTTCCGGGTCGCCGGAGACGTGTTCGGCATCCTCACGCATCGGCCGTCGAACACCGACGAAATCATGGCGACCGCAGAACGGATCAGCGGCAAGGTCAGCGAACCGCTCGGCGCCGGGCACCAATATATCATGCTGACCTGTTCGATCGGGGCTGCGCAGGGCTCAGGCGTCGATCCCGACTTCGAAACCTTGCGCCGTGAAGCCGACATCGCGCTCTATCGCGCCAAGGGCTCGGGACGAAACGCCTTCAAACTATTCGACGAGAGCATGAACAGCCAGGCGATCGCCTCGATCAGCATGGCGGCCAAGCTCAAGACGGCGATCGAGCGGCGCGAATTCCAGATCTATCTCCAGCCCAAGGTGGAGCTGGACACCGGCCGCATCAGGGGCGCGGAAGCGCTGTTGCGCTGGTTTCCCGAAGGCGAGCCGCCGGTGCGTCCCGACGACTTCATCCCGGTCGCCGAGAATACCGGCATGATCGTGGAAATCGGCGAATGGGTCATCCAGCAGGCCTGCATGGAATGCAGGCGCATTCAGCGCCTGGATTTGCCGGACTTCTCCATCGCCGTGAATGTTTCGGCGGTGCAGTTCAAGAGGGGCAATCTCGAGCACGTCGTGCTGGACGCTCTCTATGTGAGCGGTCTCGGACCGCAGTCGCTGGAAATCGAGCTGACGGAATCCATGCTGCTGGAAGACGAATACGATATTCGCGGCCAGGATCAGCCGCCTTGCGGCGAAGGGCGTGAAATTCTCGGTCGACGATTTCGGCAAGGGTTATTCCAACCTCGGCAATCTCAGCCGTTTCGAAGTGTCGACGCTCAAGATCGACCAGTCCTTCGTCTTCGGCATGTTCGACAATCCGCAGAGCGCGGCGCTGGTCGAAGCCATCGTGCGCATGGCCAAGGCGCTCGGCCTCAAGATCGTCGCCGAAGGCGTGGAAACACAGCGCGCCGCCAATATGCTCGGGCTGCATGGAGTCGATTATGCTCAGGGCTATTTCTGGTCCAGGCCGCTCGACGTCGAATCCTTCATCGCCTATGCCGCGCCGGATGGCATGGCGAAAGCGAATCGGGCCTGACGGCGCCTTTTCTTACTCCAGGACGCAAATACGACCCGGCCGGTCGCAGGGCACGGGGAGCGTCAGCTCGCCAGCAGCCGTTTCAGACCGGCGCCGTCGCTGTTCATGATGTTGAGCGCCTGCGCCCGCAGCGCGTCTCGCGTCACCGACGCCAGCAGGGCGTCGATTTCCTTGCCGATGTCCATGGGCCCCTTGTCGCCACTCGATTGCTCCACGGGATCGCCGTTCGGCCATCGCACCGCGTCGAGACGAGCGCCGCCGCCGGCGAGACCCGCCGTGATGGAGGCGAGCGCCGCGCGCATGCCCTTGAGGTCCTCGTCCGACACATCGTCGGCGATGGAGATCTCGCGCGACAGTTCCTGGCCGTAGGAGGCGTCGTCGGACAGGAGGTGATAGCCGCCGAACTCCAGGTCCTCGGAGGCTCCGTATGGGCGGGTGAGAATGCCGTCGGCCGCGTCCGCGGAACTGATCAATAGGATCGGGGACGTGTCCACCGGGATGGCGTCGTCGCCGGCCGGGAGCGGCAGCCTCTTGTCCTGCGGGTCCTGGCCGAAGTCGAGCGTGAGCCAGTTCACGCCGTCTCTCTCGGCGTCGGCGATTTCCGCTCGGAGGCGGTCTTTCAGCATATCGACATCGGCGCCGAGATCGCTACGCCGCTCCGGCTCCTTGATGGCGGCGTCGACCCGGCCGAGAATGGCGGCCACCGTTTTCTGCACCTTTCGCAGGCCGACATCCGCCGCATCCAGGCTGGCGGAGACCCTGTCCAATTCGGGGGGCTGCGTCGACGGGTTGATCGAACGCAGTCACTGGTTTTTCCACATAGGTTGGAATGTCGAAGGGGCGTTGACCGCCGGGGGCGACCTGCTCCCCGGGCATCGGCCTTTGCTTGATCCAGAACGGCGTCACGGGCGCCAGAAGACTTGGTTTCATCGATATTATCCCTGTTTTGGGACGATGATAAGGAAACCACCTCGCCATTCCGTGAAAATAAGTAGTAAATAATCATCAAATCTCGGCGAAACCGGTCTGGCGCAGCGCTTCGCCGGCGATCATGGCCGCCGACATCGCGACATTGATGGAGCGGCGTCCCTCGCGCATCGGGATCAGGACCCGGGCGTCAGCCTTGTCATGCACGGCATCGGGCACACCGGCGCTTTCGCGACCGAACAGCAGGATGTCGCCGTCGGCGAAGGAGAAGTCGGTATAGCGCATCGCCGCCTTGGTGGAGGCGAGAACCAGCCTGCGGCCTTGCTCCGCCCGCCAGGCTTCGAAATGCGCCCAGTCGATATGGCGATTGAGGCTCGCCGCCTCGAGATAATCGAGCCCTGCGCGGCGCAGGTTGCGGTCGGATGAATCGAAGCCTGCAGGCTCGATGAGCTCCACCGTCAGGCCGAGACAGGCCGCCAGCCGCAGGATCGTGCCGGTATTGCCGGCGATATCGGGCTGGTAAAGCGCGATCGACAGGCCCGGCATGGCATTTCTCCCATCTCGATATGGTTGCTCGTTGGTGCGTTACCGCCTCTGTGCTCAAATGGCAACATGGGCCGTCCGCAAGACCCCGGACGCCAGATTTCGCGGGGCCAGGGCTGGCGATCGCCCCGATTTGCGGTTAGTGAAGGCTCACTTTCAATGCGGAGAGGGAGGACGCTATGGATAACATCGCTGTGGTCGGCGTTCTCATTGCCTGGCGCGCAACCCGCCGCCGCTGATTTTTTCCCGCGTATCTTTACATCTGCAATTTGTTTCGCCGCCGGCGCAAGCGCGCCTTGAGCTTCAGTCCTCTGAAGCGCGGCAGCCGCCAATGGAGCATCGTCATGTTCGCCTGGTTCGAATCCCGTGTGAATCCCTATCCGGTCGAGGAGCCCGCCCGCCCGCCTGCGACGCTGTTCGCTTTCATCCTGCACTATTCCCGTCCGGTCATGTTCTGGCTGATCCTGATGGCCGTCGTGACCGCCGCGATCGGCGTCGGCGAAGTGATGTTGTTCAACTTTCTCGGCCAGATCGTCGATTGGCTGGCGAAGTCGGACCCCAAGACCTTTTTCGCCGACGAAGGCGACACCTTGCTGGCCATGGGCGCCTTCGCGCTCATCGTCCTGCCGGGGCTCGTGGTGTTCCAGTCGCTGATCGTGCATCAGGTGCTGCTCGGCAATTACCCGATGATCGGCCGCTGGCAGATGCATCGCTATCTGCTGCGCCAGAGCATGACTTTCTTCGCCAACGAATTCGCCGGCCGCGTGGCGACCAAGGTGATGCAGACCTCGCTCGCCGTGCGCGAAGTGGCGATGAAGGTGCTCGACGTCTTCGTCTATGTGTTGAGCTATTTCATCTCGATGTTCGCCGTGGTCGGCATGGCCGATTGGCGGCTGATGGGCCCGTTGGCGCTCTGGGTCGTCTGCTACGCCGGCTTGCTGACCTATTTCGTGCCGCGCCTGCGGAAGATATCGGAAAAGCAAGCCGACGCCCGCTCGATGATGACCGGCCGTATCGTCGACAGCTACACCAATATCGCCACGGTGAAGCTGTTCTCGCATGCGGGGCGCGAAGAGGCCTACGCCAAGCGCGGCATGGACGAGTTCCTGCAGACCGTGCATGGCCAGATGCGCTACGTGACCACCTTCCACGCGCTGGTGCACACCAACAACGCCATACTCGGCGTGCTGACGACGACGATGTCGATCTGGTTCTGGTCGAACGGCTCGATTGAACTCGGGGTGATCGCGGTCGCGATCTCGCTGGCGCTGCGCATCAACGGCATGTCGCAATGGATCATGTGGGAAGTGTCGGCGCTGTTCGAAAACATCGGCACGGTCTATGACGGCATGGGCATGCTGTCGAAGAGGCAGGACATTCTCGACAAGCCCAATGCGCCGTCGCTCAAGGCCGACAAGGGCGGCATCGATTTCGACCGTATCCGCTTCCATTACGGCAAGAGCAAAGGCGTGATCCAGGACATCACGCTGTCGATCAAACCGGGCGAGAAGGTGGGGCTGGTCGGCCGCTCCGGCGCCGGCAAGACCACGCTGATGAACCTGCTCCTGCGCTTCTACGATCTCGAAGGCGGCCAGATCCGCGTCGACGGTCAGGATATCGCCGATGTGACGCAAGACAGCCTGCGCGCCAAGGTCGGCGTGGTCACGCAGGACACGTCGCTGCTGCATCGCTCCGTGCGCGACAACATCGCCTATGGCCTGCCGGGCGCCAGCGACGCCGAGATCATCGAAGCGGCCAAGCGCGCCAATGCCTGGGAGTTCATCGAGACGCTGGTCGATCCGCAGGGCCGCAAGGGCCTCGACGCCCAGGTCGGCGAGCGCGGCGTGAAACTGTCCGGCGGCCAACGCCAGCGCGTCGCCATCGCGCGTGTTTTCCTGAAGGACGCGCCGATCCTGATCCTCGACGAGGCGACCTCCGCGCTCGATTCCGAAGTCGAGGCGGCGATCCAGGAAAACCTGTTCGCGCTGATGGAGGGCAAGACGGTGATCGCCATTGCGCACCGACTGTCGACGCTGACCGAGATGGACCGACTCGTCGTGCTCGACAAGGGCGCGATCCAGGAAGAAGGCGCTCATGCCGATCTGGTCGCCCAAGGCGGCATCTACGCCGATCTCTGGCGTCGCCAGTCGGGTGGCTTTCTCGCCGACGATCCCGAAGCGGAAGCCGCAGCCGAGTAAGCCCGAGGCCGATTGCTCACTCCGCCGCCTCGGACCCTGCCAGGTTCGGGGCGGTTTCCTGTTGCGCGGGGGCGACGGTGAGGCGGTAACCGAGGGCGGCCAAGACCGCGAGCAACGATTTCAAGCTGGGATTGCCCTCTTCGGAAAAACTGCGATAGAGCGCTTCACGCGCAAGACCCGTTTCCGACGCGAGCCGGCTCATGCCAGCGGCGCGCGCCACGATTCCTATAGCGTGAGCGATGTAACCGGGATCTCCCGTCTCGAACGCGTCATCTAGAAAATAGGTTCTCGCCTCGTCGCTATTGAGATATTCGGCCGGGTCGAAGGCCGTCAGTTCTTCCGCCATGTCAGAACTCCAAATCGTTCAGGATTGATTTTGCTCGTTTAATGTCCCGCTTCTGGCTTCCCTTGTCTCCGGCGCACAGGAGGATCACAATCTGTCCCGCGCGTCGAGTAAAATAGATCCGTAAGCCTGGTCCGTAGTGAATACGCATTTCCCATAGACCTTCGCTCAAGTGCTTCACATCGCCAGGATGCCCTGCGCCGAGACGGGTGACCCGTGCGGCAATCGCCGCCGTCATGGTGGGGTCCGATGAGTCGCACAACCATTCGCGAAAGGTCTCAGTCTGGACAATCTCGAACATTGTAATCCATATATTACAATCAATGAACTGCGCTTTGAATTTTTGTTCCCGAGCCAACTGCTCCAGATTGTAATGCGCATGATGCGCCATTGGGCCCTGGCGTCAAGATCGGCGTATCAAGGGCTCCGACCCTTGTCCCGCCATGAAAAGTCTTTATAGCCCCGTCATGATCTTTCGCTCCATTTCCCGGCTGTTCGAAAGCTGGATCGATCCGTTTCGCCCTCGCGACAATTACCGCCCGCCGGAAAAGGCTTTGGCCTTCGTCTGGCATTTCGTGTCCCAGGCCAAGGGCGCCTTTCTGGCCATGCTCGTCCTCGGCGGCGTGGTGGCGATGCTGGAGGCGGGGTTGTTCTGGTTCACGGGGCGCCTCGTCGACCTGCTCGACGGCGCGACGCCGGCCGCCGGCTGGGCTGGATTGCTGGGCGATCACGGGCTCGAAATACTCGGCATGGCGTTCATCGTGCTGGTCGTGCGTTTTCTCGCCATTGCGCTCGGCGCGCTGGTCGAGGAACAGACGGTGGTGCCGGGCTTCTTCAATATGGTGCGCTGGCAGGCGCATGCGCAGGTGTCGCGCCAATCGCTGACCTTCTTCAACAACGAGTCGTCCGGCCGCGTGGTCAGCCGGGTCTGGTCGGCGGGGCAGGCGACGGGCGATCTCATGGTGTCGCTCCTGCAGGTCGTCTGGTTCATGCTCGTCTATACGATGACGACGCTGACGCTGATTTCGAGCCTCGATCTCAGATTGGGCGGCATCGTCGCCGCCTGGATCGTCATCTTCGGCCTGATCGCCCGCTATTTCGTCCCGCGGGTGCGCAAGCATGCCCGCGAGACCGCCGACATGTCGTCGATGATCAACGGCCGGCTCACCGACAGCTACGCCAATATCCAGACGCTGAAGCTCTTCAGCCGCGAAGAGGACAATGATCGCTTCATCCGCGACGGCTTCGAGCAGTTTCGCCGGACGCTGATCCGCTTCACCCGTCATCTCACCGGGGTCCGCGCCTCGCTCGCTTTCTTGTCCGGCCTGATGATCACCGCGATCGGCGCGATGGCGATCGAGTTGTGGATGCGCGGGGAGATCACCACAGGCTCTGTCGCCTTCACCCTAGGCCTCGTGCTCAGGATGAACATGCTGCTCGGCCGCATGATGGGCCAGTTCAACGCGGTGATGCGCAATATCGGCACGATCCAGAATTCCGCCGACATGCTGGCCGCGCCTGTCACGCTCGTCGACAAGCCCGGCGCGCCCGAACTCGTCATGCGCGAACCGTCGATCCGCTTCGACAATGTGCGTTTTCACTATGGTCGCGAGGCGGGCGTCATCGAAGGGCTGTCGCTGGCGATCGGGGCAGGGGAGCGGGTCGGCATCGTCGGTCGTTCCGGCGCGGGCAAATCGACGCTCGTCAATCTGCTGCTGCGATTCTACGACGTGCAGGGCGGCCGTATTCTGGTGTCGGGCCAGGATGTTCGAGACGTGAAGCAGGAAAGCCTGCGCAAGCATATAGGCATGGTCACGCAGGACACGGCGCTGCTCAACCGTTCGATCCGCGACAATATTCTGTTCGGGCGCGGGGACGCGTCGGACCAGGCGATGGCGCAGGCTGCCGCGGAAGCCGAGGCCGACGGCTTCATCGCCGATCTCGTCGACCACAAGGGCCGCAAGGCCTACGACGCTCATGTCGGCGAGCGGGGCGTGAAACTGTCGGGCGGCCAGCGCCAGCGGGTGGCGATCGCCCGCATGTTGCTCAAGGATGCGCCGATCCTCGTCTTCGACGAGCCGACCTCGGCGCTCGACTCGGAAGTCGAAGCGGCGATTCAACAGAATCTGGAGCGGCAGATGCGGGGCAAGACGGTGCTGGTCATCGCGCACCGTCTCTCCACCATCGCCCATCTCGACCGCCTCGTCGTGATCGACGGCGGGCGGATTGCGGAGGAGGGAAGTCATGAGGCGCTGATCGCCCATGGCGGCATCTACGCCGATCTGTGGGCGCGTCAATCCGGCGGCTTCATCGCGCCGGACTGAGCATTCTCATTCTTCCCAGACGATTTCGCTGATCAGGCCGTAATGATTGGAGCCGATCGGATCGGGGATGCGCTCGAGCGCGCCGATCTTCACCTGGCCGCGCGCGAAGACGTGGTCGATCGCCATGCCGATCTGCGGCAGAGCGACCGGCCATGTGTTCGGCTCGGAGTCGGCCGTTCTCAGGCCGGTCGCGCGCAGGAAGGCGCGAATGTCGGACACGAGAATCGAGGCGTTGAAATCGCCCGCAAGCACCATGGCGCCGGGATAGGCGTCGAGGCGGCGGGCGACCTGAGCCAGTTCGATTTCATGGAAATTGTCGAAATACGGCTTGGTGAGATGGACATTCGCGAAATTGACGACCCGTCCGTCGAAATCGATGCTGGCCAGCATCAGGCGGTCGCGATAGATCGGGCTCGCGGTGAAGACTTCGCCGCGCAGGAAGGGCCGTTTGGACCAGAGGGACTGGTCGCAGGTGATGGTCTTGGCGCCGCAGCCCAGCCGATAGGGATAGAGGGCCTTGATGCGGTCGATCTCCGGGCCGATCGGCGCCGATTCCTGGATGAAGACGACATCGGCGCCCGATCCGATGATGTAATCCGCGATCCGCGGCCCGCCCGGACCGTTGTTCCCCATGATATTGAATGACAGGAAGCGGAGAAGCGGCTCGGCCTTTTCGGCTCTGACAGGCACCTGGCGAAACTCCCCGAGCATGAAAACACCATGCGCGCCGATCGCCACGGCGAGCGCCATCATCAGTCCCGTCGTCACGCTGCGATGCAACATGAAGGCCGAGCCAGCGATCAAAAAAGCCAAGATCGCCGCCTGAACTTGAAAACTAGAAATTGTAAAGAAAAGCCACGAATTCGAGAGATATCTGCCGGTTAACGCGACTAGCAGCAGTGCTGAAAGCGTGCCGAGAATGGTCGAAATCGTCTTCATGGTCGATGCTCGAGAATATTGCGCTGCAGCGCGCTACCATCTGGGAATGTCGGGCGCAATTGGGATTTGTCAAACGCATAAGCGCAAAGGATCACATTTTGCTCCGGTGGCGGCGCCGAAGTGGAAAATCGGCCCGCTCCTCCGCGACAATCTGCCCCCATCCCATTGCCAACCCTAGACTTAATCTGCAATCAAGCATAGAACGCAATTTGAAAGTTGGGGAATCTAAGGCCGTTTCGCGGCTATCGGAGAACTTTCATCTAATCTGGTTTAAATCGACTCTGCGCAAAGGATGGGAAAACCGTGAGCGGACACGAGACGACAAGCGGGGATGCAGGCGGGCCGACCCGTCGCGATTTTCTTTACCTCACGACGGGCATGGCGGGCGCAGTGGGCGCCGTTGCCGTGGCCTGGCCTTTCATCGATCAGATGCGCCCTGATGCGTCTACTCTGGCTCTCGCCTCCATCGAAGTGGATGTCGGCGCGCTCGAGCCCGGCATGTCGTTGACGGCGAAGTGGCGCGGCAAGCCGATCTTCATCCGCAACCGCACGCCGGAAGAAGTCGAAGCCGCCAACAAGGTCGCTTTGACGGACCTCAAGGACCCGGTTGCGCGCAACGGCAATCTGCCGGCCGACGCCCAGGCGACCGATCTCGATCGCTCGGCGGGCAAAGGCAAGGAAAACTGGATCGTGATGATCGGCTCCTGCACCCATCTCGGTTGCGTGCCGCTCGGGCAGGCCGGCGATTTCGGCGGATGGTTCTGTCCCTGCCACGGCTCGCATTACGATACGGCGGGCCGTATCCGGAAAGGTCCGGCGCCGCAGAATCTCGCGATCCCGACCTTCTCGTTCGTTTCCGACACTGTGATCAAGATCGGCTAAGGGGGACTGCGGATCATGAGCGCTGAACACCATTCGACATACGAGCCACGCACGGCTCTGACCAAATTCATCGATTCCCGGCTGCCTTTGCCGCGCCTGATGTATGATTCCTTCGTGGCCTATCCGGTGCCGCGCAATCTGAACTTCGCCTACACCTTCGGCGCCATGCTGTCGGTGATGCTGATCGTGCAGATCCTGACCGGCGTCGTGCTCGCCATGCATTACGCAGCCGAGACGACGGTGGCCTTCTCCTCCGTCGAAAAGATCATGCGCGACGTCAACCATGGTTGGCTGCTGCGCTACATGCACGCCAACGGCGCGTCGTTCTTCTTCATCGCGGTCTATCTGCATATCGCCCGCGGCCTGTATTACGGCTCCTACAAGGCGCCGCGCGAAATCCTCTGGATCCTCGGCGTGATCATCTATCTCCTGATGATGGCGGCGGGCTTCATGGGCTATGTGCTGCCCTGGGGCCAGATGTCCTTCTGGGGCGCGACCGTGATCACCGGCTTCTTCTCGGCCTTCCCCTTCGTCGGCGATTGATCCAGCAGTTCCTGCTCGGCGGCTTCGCGGTCGACAACCCCACGCTCAACCGCTTCTTCGCGCTGCATTATCTGCTGCCGTTCATGATTGCGGGCGTGGTGGTACTGCATGTCTGGGCGCTGCACGTCACCGGCCAGACCAACCCGACCGGCGTGGAAGTCAAGTCCAAGACCGACACCGTGCCGTTCACCCCTTACGCCACCCTGAAGGACGCCTTCTATGTGGTGTTGTTCCTGCTGGTCTATGCCTGGTTCGTCTTCTATCAGCCGAACTTCCTCGGCCATCCGGACAACTATGTCGAGGCCAATCCGCTGAAGACGCCGGCGCATATCGTGCCTGAATGGTATTATCTGCCCTTCTACGCGATGCTGCGCGCCATCACCTTCAACGTCGGCCCGATCGACTCCAAACTCGGCGGCGTGCTCGTGATGTTCGGTTCGATCATCATCCTGTTCTTCCTGCCTTGGCTCGACACGTCCAAGGTCCGTTCGGCGGTCTACCGTCCCTGGTACAAGACCTTCTTCTGGATCTTCGTGGTCAATGCGATCATGCTCGGCTGGCTGGGCTCGCGCCCTGCGGAAGGCCTGTATGTGATCATGTCGCAGATCGGCACCGCCTACTATTTCGGTTTCTTCCTCGTCATCATGCCGCTGCTTGGCCTGTTCGAGACGCCGCGCCGCATACCGAATTCGATCACGGAAGCCGTGCTCGAAAAGACCGCCAAGGCCTGAGGGGAAGGACGAAAACCATGAAGACTGTGTTCAAATCCCTTCTCGCCGCCGCCATGATCGCGGGCGCCGGCTTCGGCGTCGCCTCGGCAGCGGAAGAACATGACCTCAAGGCGCAGGTGGAACACGCCGTAGCGGCTGGTCACTTCCCGGTGTTGAAGCCCGAGCAGGAAGAATGGAGCTTCGCCGGCTTCTTCGGAAAGTATGACAAAGCCCAGCTGCAGCGCGGCCTCAAGATCTACAAGGAAGTCTGTTCGGCCTGCCATTCGATGCATCGCGTGGCCTTCCGAAACCTCGAGGATCTCGGTTACACGGAAGCGCAGGTCAAGGCTTTCGCGGCCGAATACGAAGTGCAGGACGGCCCCAACGGCGATGGTGAAATGTACACCCGCAAGGCCGTGCCGTCCGATTACTTCCCGTCGCCCTTCCCGAACGAAGAGGCTGCAGCCGCAGCAAATGGCGGCGCCGCCCCGCCGGACTTCTCGCTGATCGCCAAGGCGCGCAGCGCGGAGCGCGGCTTCCCGCAGTTCATCTTCGATATGTTCTGGCCCTATCAGGAAGGCGGCCCGGATTACATCCACGCGCTGCTGACCGGATACCAGGAACCGCCGGCTGGCGTCGAGGTGGCGGAAGGGACGCATTTCAACCCGCATTTCATGTCCGGCATCGCGCTGAAAATGGCGCAGCCGATTTCCGATGATCAGGTGACCTATGACGATGGTTCGCCGCAGACGCTGGAACAATATAGCCGCGACGTATCCGCCTTCCTGATGTGGGCCGCCGAGCCCAAGCTGGAAGAGCGCAAGCGCACGGGCTTTATGGTGATGGTGTTCCTGGCGGCTCTGCTCGGTCTGGTCTATCTGACCAAGAAGTCGGTCTACGCCAACAAGCACTAAGCGGGTCACCATTTAAAAGATGAGGAAGGCGGCTCCCGGGCCGCCTTTTTGCTGGCGTCGGGGGCTGTCATTGCTATGGTCCCAACCGCTCAAGCTTTTTGCTCGCAATGGACAGACCCTCACTATGACAAGCCTTCAGGACGATCTCGTCGCCGCCATCCGCAACATTCCGGATTATCCGAAGCCCGGCATCATGTTCCGCGACATCACCACGCTGCTCGGCAATCCTCGCGCCTTCCGTCGCGCCATCGACGAATTGGTGCATCCCTATGCGGGAACGAAGATCGACAAGGTCGCCGGCATCGAGGCGCGAGGCTTCATTCTCGGCGGAGCCATAGCCCATCAGCTCTCGGCCGGGTTCATCCCGATCCGCAAAAAGGGCAAGCTGCCGCATGACATCGTCCGCATCGCCTACAGCCTGGAATATGGCGTCGACGAAATGGAAATGCACCGCGACGCGGTTCAGCCCGGCGAAAAAGTCATCCTCGTCGACGATCTCATCGCGACGGGTGGAACGGCGGAAGGCGCCGTGAAATTGTTGCGCCAGATGGGCGCGGAAATCGTCGCCGCCTGCTTCGTGATTGACCTGCCGGAACTCGGCGGGCGCAAGAAGCTCGAGGATCTCGGCGTCACCGTACGGACGCTGATCAGCTTCGACGGGCACTGAAGTCCTATTCGAGACGCGGCTCTGGGAGGAGCGCAATCATGACCAAGACAGCATTGATCTTCTGGGGCGGCTGGGAGGGACATACGCCGCGCGAAAGCGCAGAACGCGTCGCTTCACTTCTCTCGCCGCACGGCGTCGATGTGACCGTGGGCGAGGGCACGAAGACGCTGCTCGAACATGACCTGACGGGCTTCGATCTGATCGTGCCAATGGTGACCATGTCGACGATCGAAAAGGACGAGGTCGCCGCGCTGCTCCGCGCCGTCAAGGGTGGCGTGGGACTTGCCGGCTTCCATGGCACGATGGGCGACAGTTTCCGCAACGAGGTCGAGTATCAGTTCATGGTCGGCGGTCAATGGGTTTCCCATCCGGGCAACATCATCGACTACCGCGTGAACGTGACAAAGCCCGACGACCCGATCATGGCCGGCATCGGCGATTTCCCCTATCGTTCCGAACAATATTACATGCATGTCGATCCCTCCAACGAGGTGCTGGCGACGACGCGGTTTACCGGCGAGTATCTCGATTTCATCGACGGCGTGGAAATGCCGGTGGTGTGGAAGAAGCGCTTCGGACAGGGCCGCGTCTTCTATTCCTCGCTCGGCCATCAGGCGAGCGAATTCGACGTGCCGGAGATGCGGACGATCTTGGAGCGCGGCGCGCTCTGGGCGATGCGGTGAGGGGGCGGACCGTTATGCGGGGATAGAGCGGCGGCCTGTCCATTCCGCTTATGGATGCGGCGTGATCGCAAAGACCGTGATCTCGGACTTGCTCGGACCGTAGAACCAGAAGATCCGATAGGCGCCGGGCGTGTTATTCTCGGCATAGGCCTCGAACACATCTTCGCCACGCGGGCCTTTCAGCGATGAGAATTTATGCGTGTTGAGCCCCGGGTGTCGAGGATTTGTCTGCAGATATGCCAGCGCCTTGCCGACTGCTTTCCACCGCTTGTTCAGCGCGGGATCTGATTTCAGCGCGTCCAGCGCCCGCAGGGCTTCGTCGGTAAGAAAAAGATCGAAGCCATTACTCATCGACCTCTTCCAGAAACGATGAGAAGTCAGGCGCCTTTGTCACCCGACCCGCCTTTGCGTCGGCGAGACCGCGTTCGACCATCTCTAAGGCTTTAGGACTGTTTTGCAGCCAAGCTTCGTCCGCGGAAACATCGGATGTCGGCTGCAGTATAAGGCTGCCGTCGGGGCGCTGGCTAATCCTGTAGCTACTGACACCCGCGGCAAGCGCGCCGAGGGAAACACGCCCTTCGGCGTCCGGCTTCACCGTAATCGCTTTCATCGCCATGATGTAAAGTCTCCGCTCGCCTGAAATGTCGCACCGAGCGCCGGAGAATTCAAGGCGTCACACGAACTCCACCACCCGACTGTCGAAGCGCATCACCGTCTCGCCGTTCTGGTTGATGGCTTCGAAGCGGATGTTGCAGATCTCGTAGTCCGGCCGGTAGCCCGGTCCGTCGCCGAGGAAGGTCAGCGAGAAGGCGATGGTGTCGCCCGCGAAAACCGGTTTCAGCCATCGGAGATCGCGGATGCCGGGGAGGGGCCGAGCTTTGGCGGTTCATGTCCCTCGGCCTTCAGGCGCAAGGCCTCTTTCTGGTTATGGGCGACATTCAGCTTCATGGCTGCGGCGGCCACGTGCCAGCCGGAGGCGCAGAGGCCGCCGAACAGCGAGTCTTTCGCCTTCTCCGCATCGACATGGAAGAAATGTGGGTCGTATTTCGACGCGAAGGCGATGATGCCCTCGGCGTCGAAATGATAGGAGCCGATCGCGACGGGCGCGTTCAGGGGCATCAGATCGCGAACTCTCATGCAGCGGCTCCCGCGCGCATCCGGAACATGCCGGGATTTTCCATCGCCATCACCAGTTCGCCGCGCTGGTTTCTCACTTCGTGGCGCAGTTTGACCAGGCCGATGCCGGGGCGGGATTTCAGCGGCCGCGCCGCGATCACTTCGGCGACGCCGCTCAGCGTGTCGCCGGCCAGCACCGGTTTGCGCCATTCGACGAAATCGATCCCGGGCGCGCCTTCGCTCGAGGAGAAATGCAGAAGATTGTCGTAGTAGAGCCGCATGAACATGGCGCAGCTATGCCAGCCAGAGGCCGAGAGACCGCCGAGAATGCTCGCCTCGCCGGCTTCGACCGATAGATGAAAGGGCTGCGGATCGAACTCGCTCGCAAACTCCACGATCTCGTCGGCGGTCACCGTCTTCGAGCCGAGATCGA
Organism: Rhizobium sp. G21; assembly: GCF_014158035.1. Lineage (GTDB taxonomy): Bacteria > Pseudomonadota > Alphaproteobacteria > Rhizobiales > Rhizobiaceae > Rhizobium_E. The sequence goes on from NZ_JACFXW010000001.1 coordinate 3,708,598, forward strand.
AGCGCCGACCCGGCGTCATGTCCTCCCACCAGTAAGCGATTTCGCTCATGATCCTTGCTTTTGCCTCCTGAAACGTTTCTTTGGAATAGTGCCGCGCGGAGATGATGCAAGTGAAATATGACTTATCGGACTGGGAAAAACGTCGTCGGGGATTGGCGCCGTTGGTGGAGGACGCGGTGCGCGCCGGACTGGTGGCGGGCGACAAAGCGGCGCCGCTGATCGAGTTCATGGTGTCGCGCGGCGCCGCGCTCGGGGAGCGGCCGCAACCGCTTCTGGCGGCCGGCGAGGCGGGCGGCGTCGATACGCCTGTCGCCGCCGAGCCCAGCGTCGGACTGGAAGAATCCGAAGCGCCGCGCTTCATTCGCGGTTTCCACGACGTGCTGATCACCATCGGCCTGGTGATCGGGTTGATCGGCTTGGGCGGCCTATGGTCCGTGCTGGCGGTCATCCCCGCCGTCATTGTGCTGTCGGAAATTCTCGTGCTGCGGCAGAGGCTGGCGTTGCCGGCGGTGGCGCTCACTTTGGCCTTCGCTGGCGCATCCAGCTTTGCAGTCGCCAGCCTCCTAGAAGGCAAGCTGGGCGATTGGGAATGGGTCGCGATGTCCTTCGCGCCATTCGTGATGCTGTCGATCTATTATTGGCGCTATCGCGTCCCGGTCAGCCTTGCGCTCGCCGCCATTTCAGGTTTTGCGGCGATCGTGTTCTTCATCGGAGCGCTGCTGATGCATTGGGCGGGCAATGATCTGCTGTTCGTCAATCAGCCCTGGCTCATCTCGGCGCTGATCGGCCTGTTCGCACTCGCTTCTTTCGCCACCGCGCTGCATTTTGATCTTTCCGATCGCGCCCGCATCACGCGCCGCTCCGACGTGGCTTTCTGGCTGCATCTCGCCGCTGCGCCGGCATTGCTCTATACGGTCATCAGCCTCGTCTACCTGCGCGATCCCAATGCGTCCTGGTTCGCCGACGGCACGACGCTTGGCCAAGCGACAGCGATCGTGGCGGCGGTCGCGGCGCTGATGCTGACCGGCATCCTGCTCGATCGGCGCGCCTTCGTGACCTCTGGATTGCTGTCCTTCGGCTATGCCTTCAAGATCCTGCTCGACGAGGGCGGCGTCAGCGGCCTGTTCACCTCGTCCGATACGCTGCTCTTCGTCATTCTCTCAGCGGTCGGCGCAGTGGTGCTGAGCCTGGGCATCGGCTGGAAGGCGTTGCGGACGCGTCTGCTGGCGATCCTGCCGGCCGCAGTGCGGGACCGGTTGCCGCTCAGCCTTTGAAACGAAAAACGGCTCCGCGCCAAGCGGAGCCGTCCTCGGTCGTCTCTCGCCGGCTCGCCTCAGGTGTTGAAGCGGAAATGAATGACGTCGCCGTCGGCGACGACATATTCCTTGCCTTCGTCGCGCGCCTTGCCGGCTTCCTTGGCGGGCACTTCGCCGCCCAGCGTGACGAAATCGTCATAGGCGATGGTGAAGGCGCGGATGAAGCCGCGTTCGAAATCGGTGTGGATGACGCCGGCGGCCTGGGGGCCTTGGTGCCGCGCTTGATCGTCCAGGCGCGGGTTTCCTTGGGGCCGACGGTGAAATAGGTGATCAGGTCGAGCAGGTGATAGCCTGCGCGGATCAGCCGGTCGAGGCCGGCTTCCTCGAGCCCGAGAGCCGCCAGGAATTCCTTGGATTCTTCGTCGGGAAGCTGGGCGACCTCCGATTCGATCGCCGCGGAGATGATCACGCATTCCGCGCCCTGCTCGGCGGCCATCTTAGCCACGGCCCTGGTATGCTCATTGCCGTCCACCGCATCGCTTTCGGCGACATTGCAGACATAGAGCACCGGATGGGACGTCAGCAGGTTGAGCCCCTTGAGGATCTCGACCTCGTCGGGCGCGAGCGTCTTGAGAAGCAGGCGGGCCGGCTTGCCGTCGTTGAGCAGCGCCACCACGGCCTCCATGATCGGAAGCTGGGCGACGGACTCCTTGTCCTTGCCGGTGGCGCGCTTGCGGGTCTGGTCGACGCGGCGCTCCAGGCTTTCGAGATCGGCGAGCATCAGCTCGGTCTCGATGGTCTCGGCGTCGCCGACCGGATTGATGCGGCCTTCGACATGGGTAATGTCGTCGTCTTCAAAGCAGCGCAGCACATGCACGACGGCGTCGACTTCTCGGATATTGGCGAGGAACTTGTTGCCCAGACCTTCCCCCTTCGAGGCGCCGCGCACCAGGCCTGCGATGTCGACGAAGGAAATGCGGGTCGGGATGATTTCCTTGGAGCCGGCGATCGAGGCCAGTTTCTGCATGCGCGGATCGGGAACCGCCACTTCGCCGGTGTTGGGCTCGATGGTGCAGAAGGGGTAGTTGGCGGCCTGCGCCGCCGCCGTTCTGGTCAGCGCGTTGAAGAGGGTGGATTTGCCGACATTCGGCAATCCGACGATACCGCATTTGAAGCCCATGAAACTCGTCCGTCTGGTGATCTCTGTTGCCCCTGCCTATGCGGAAAGGGGAGGGCAAGGTCAAGACGATCAGGGCTTGCGCCGCCATTTTATTGCTGCGGGGCGCAGACTTGAAAAGCCGGTGCGCCGCACACATAATATGTGGGTCGCCGCCTCTCCGAGCGAGAAGACCATCCGCGCGGCCGATCTTTCGCCAAAGACAGCACCCAGACATCGGAGACCGCCGGTGAGCGACAACAATACGATCATCACCCCCAAGACCGTGGTCAAGCCGAAGGTGGAAAAACCCCGGCTCTACAAGGTGATGCTGTTCAACGACGATTATACGCCGCGCGAATTCGTGCTCGCAGTGCTCAACGCCGTGTTCAAGACCGGCGAGAGCGCCGGCTACCGCATCATGATGACCGCCCACAAGCTCGGCAAATCGGTGGTCGCGGTCTATACCCGCGACGTCGCCGAAACCAAGGTCAAGGAAGCGATGGACTGGTCGAAGCAGGCCGGTTTTCCGCTGATGTTCACGGCCGAGCCGGAAGAGTAAACGGGCCTATTTCTTTTTCTTCTTCGGACTTTCCACACCCAGCGCCTCGGCGGTGATCCAGAAGACTTCGCCTTCGGATTCGGCCGAGTCCAGCCAGAAGAAATCGAGATCCGGGAATTCCTCTTCCAGAAGCTCGCGGCCGGTGCCGATTTCGCAGATCATGCCGCCGCCGGGATTGAGGTGCTTCGGCGCCTCCGCCAGGATACGGCGCACGAGATCGAGACCGTCGGGGCCGCCGTCGAGCGCCATGGCCGGTTCGGTGCGGTATTCTTCCGGCAGCACCGCCATTTCCTCGTGATCGACATAGGGCGGGTTGGTGATGATCAGGTCGAAGCGCCGGTTGCCGAGCGGCGCGAAAAGATCGCCCTGATGCAGCGTCAGGCGGCTTTCAAGCTCATGCTCGGCGACATTCAGCCTGGCGACTTCGAGCGCGTCCTTGGACAGATCCACGGCGTCGATTTCGGCGTTGGGGAACAGCTTGCCGGCGAGGATGGCCAGGCAACCGGAGCCGGTGCAGATGTCGACGACGCTTTCGACGCCATAGGGATCCGGCAGATAGAGGGAGTCTTCCTCGCCCGAATATTCGGTGAACAGGATCTCGCCGATGAAGGAGCGCGGCACGATCACCCGTTCGTCGACCAGAAAGCGGACGCCCTGGATATAGGAGCGGCCGGTGAGGTAGGCCGAGGGCTTGCGGCTGGAGACGCGCGTCTCGATGCGCTCTGCGAGCAGGCGGCGTTCGGCGCTGGTCAGCCGAGCGTCGAGAAAGGGGTCGAGGGCGTCGATGGGCAGGTCGAGACTGTCGAGCACCAGAAAGGCGGCGTCGTCGACGGCGGTCGAGGTGCCATGGCCGAAGGTGAGGTTTTCGGCGCGGAAGCGGCTGATGGCGTAGCGCCAGTAATCGCGGACCGTTTCCAGTTCGCTTGCAAGCTTGTCGAGATCCACCGTCGCCGTCATTCTGCCCTCCATGCGCTGCGTCGCCTCGGGATACACGCTCGCTCGCGTCTCCGCCACATCAAATGCCATCGAATCCCCTCGAAATCGATCGTTAACGTTTTCCTTTAGGGAACGGTTGAGGCCCTCCTGTTATTCTGAATGGACGATCGAGGAGGTGAATTGTTGCAAGCCGGCGTCTATCATTTCGCCATTGCTGGGCTCGGTTTCTGCCTGATCGGCGCGGCGGCCCATGCGACGCGGGCAATTTTCAACGTGTTGCCCGATCGGCTGAGCGACAATGATCGCATGGACATGATCCTGAGCGACGGATATTCGCTCGGCGACAAGATCTTCGGCACGGAATATGACGACGCCGGCTACTACCGGCTCGACAGTCTTCGCAATCTCAAGAATTCGATCGCGGCGACTTTGATCGGCGGCTGGGCGGCGATGTTGCTCGCGCCTGGCCTGTCCGCGTCCATCGCCCGAGGCGTCGAATGGGCGGAATTGGCTCTGGGATCTCTTCCTGCATCGGCTGGAGACGCTGACGCTCTGGTAAGGCGTGCTCAGAACCGGATCTGGAAGCCCTGCTTGACGCAGTGAGGCCGCAGGCCCGATAAAAGGCGTGGACGGCGGGATCGGGCCGTCCGGTCATCAGCATCACCTTGTAGCAATCGGCCTCGCGTCCCGCATCGATCACGGCCTTTACGACAGCCTTGCCATAGCCATGGCCGCGATGGGTCGAAAGGCTGACGACATTCTCGACCAATCCATAGGGCCGGCCGCCGCGCGTCATGTTGGGAAGGACGAACAGCGTCGCCGTCGACACCAGCAGCCCGTCGATATCGCCGATAAATACGCCGCCCGGCATGGCGAGCATTGCGCTGAGCCGGGCTTCGGCGACATCCGGCGAAAGGCGAGGGTCGCCTGGGTTGAGGTCGCGATAGAGCGCCAACAGGCCGTCCAGATCCTCCATCGTCGCGTTGCGCGCAGCAAATGCCATGTCGATATCCTTTTTGGTCTCCTCATGCCACAGGTCCATGACGGAAAGAAGAAGCCCGCCCGGCGAGATGCGCGGGCGGGCTCGAGTCGTCCAGAACGCGATGAGACCGTCTCGGTCAGAACTCCGACCAGGTCTGCTTGAGCATGTTCAGCGCTGCGTTGCCGCGTGAGGCGGGAGCGGCGGCGGACGCCGTGCGCGGAGCCGCGGCGACCGGGCGCGGGCGCGACTGGGCCTGAGATGCGGTCGCGGCTGCGCCGATCCTGAAGCTCGCCATCAATTCCCCGAGGCGGGCGCTTTCCTGGGCGAGGCTGACGCCGGCGGCGTTCATCTGTTCCACCATCGCGGCGTTCTGCTGTGTCGCCTGGTCCATATGGTTGACGGCGGTGTTGACTTCGCCGAGGCCCGAAGCCTGTTCCTGGGCTGCGACCGCGATGGCGTCCATATGGGCGTTGATGGCCTGCACCACTTCGGCGATGGCCGACAGACCTTCGCCGGTGTCGCTGACGAGGCGGACGCCTTCGGCGACGGCGGTTTCGGAATTGCCGATCAGGGCCTTGATCTCCTTGGCGGCGTTGGCCGAGCGTTGCGCCAATTCGCGGACTTCCTGGGCGACGACGGCGAACCCCTTGCCGGCTTCACCCGCACGGGCGGCTTCGACGCCGGCGTTGAGCGCGAGCAGGTTGGTCTGGAAGGCGATCTCGTCGATCACGCCGATGATCTGGCTGATCTGCTTGGAGGAGTGTTCGATCTTGCCCATGGCGGTGACGGCGTTGGACACGACCGCGCTCGAGGTCTCGGCGCGGCTGCGGGCGCCGCGCACGAGGTCGCGGGCTTCGGAGGCGCGCTTGGCCGTCGCCTGGACATTGGCGGTCACTTCTTCGAGCGCCGCCGCCGTCTCTTCCAGCGATGCGGCCTGCTGTTCGGTGCGGTTGGAGAGATTGTCCGAGGCCTGCGAGATTTCCGCGCTGCCGTCGCGAACCATGCGCGCGGCCTGGCCGACGCCGACCAGAGCATCGCGCAACTGCTGGACGGAGGCGTTGAAGTCGCGACGGAGCGGTTCGAACTGCTCGGCGAACGGGTGGTCGATCTGGCAGAGCAGGTCGCCTGCCGCGAGGCTGCGAAGGCCGGAGGCGAGGGCGCCGGTGGCCTGGTTCAGACGCTCGTCGGCTTCCTGTTCGGCGCGGCGCTGGACATCCAGCCGCTCTTCTTCCGAGCGCTTGCGGGTCTCCTCGGTCTGGCGCTCCAGATCGGCGTTATGGATCGCGGCCTGACGGAAAACCTCCAGAGCGCGGGCCATTTCGCCCACCTCGTCGTGACGGCGCAGGCTCGGCACGGCGATGGCGCTGTCGCCATGGGCCAAAGCCGTCATGCAGCGGGTCAGGGCGGTTATCGGGCCGGTGACGCGGAACAGGATGATCGAGAGCGTCAGGGCGCAAATGGAGAGGATCACAAAAAGGGCGAGCGCGCACAGGATCGTGGCGGTCAGCGCCGTCGCCTGATGATCCCGCGACGACGTCGCCAAGATCGATACGGCTTCGGAGGCGACATTGGCGATCAGCTTCAATTTACCGGTGACCATCGGACGCCATTCGTTGATGACGAGCGAGGTGGGCGCGCCTTCCTCCAGCGCCTTGATGGTCTGGCTGCGCAATGCGGTGAAATCCGCGCTGAAATAGCCATTGTTCGCCTGCTGGACCGCAGCCTTCACCGCTTCCGGCGTCGCCTCGTGGTTCACGAGGACTTCGGTGGCTTTCCATGCGAAGGCCATCGTCGCCAGGTTGGCGTCGATCTGACGGCTCTGTTCCGGCGTCAGTTTGCCGTCGCCGGCCAAGGCGGCGTTGATGGTGAGGAATGCCGCACCGGCGGTGGCGCGGGTCGACCAAGCCAAGGCGCGGATCTGGGTGAGCGGCGCCAGATCGGGGTCCTCGGAGCGAATATCGGCTTCGGCGAGGTTGGACGTCGTTTCCAGTTCGTTGAGGAACTGATCGCCGACACTCATGATGGACGCCTGGACGGCGGCGTCGCGGACCGCCACCGGGCTGGAGACGGCCGCGTCGACATCGGCGCGAACGGCGAGAAGGCGATCATGGCTCGAAAACAGTTTGGACAGGGCGTTTCTGACATGGCCATTGTCTTCAAATCCGGCGGCAGCCTTGATCTGCGACATCGCCTGATCCACCGCAGCGCGATTTTTTGCGAGCGAGGCGACGGCGGCGGCGTTGTCCTTCACGTCGAGCTTCAGCGCGGCGATGCTGTCGCCCCGTTCGTTGCGGAAATTGACGAGGATGTTGAATACGCTTTCGTCCAGGATCGCCAGTTCGTTGACGCGGGACTGCGCGGCATATTCGTTATAGGCTGTAAGTGTGGATTTTCCCATCAGCCCGCTGGCGATGAGACCGATGAGAACGAACGTCCCCATCAGAATATTGCGAATTGAAATGGCCATCGTGTCCCCTTTGCCGTCGTCTTCGGCGTAAAATCTCAAATTGACTCTGCGCCCGGGCAAGTCGGATTGCCGGCGGAGTTTTCCTTTGATCTGCATGGAAGCAATAATGTTCCATGGAGCAAATTCACTTCAGGAGGTTTCGCTTGTCTTAATGAAAGACGGCAGATTTAATAAAAATAAGGACGCGATGTCAGCTTTTTATACACGGATCCATTTTGGATTGTGCTTGAACTTATATTTGCAATTCTCGACTTATAATTAGATCTGTCTTATTTTAGATCTTATTTATGCGCGACTCCAGTAATATAGGAGGCGATCTGGGCCCGTCGATTGCGCGGTGGCCGGCGTCGTCACCCCGGCTAGTCGCCGGTTCCGCCCAGGAGTTTCTTGAGCATATCGGCCATCGGGCCCGAGACAGGCGTCTTCGGGCCTTGAGGGCGGGCCTGGCGGATGTGAGACTGGGCGGCGGGTTTGGCTTTGGCCGGGGCCGCCTTGGCCTCGCCGCCCGACAGTTTGTTCATGAACTGGCTGCCGTCGCCCTCGAGCAGAAGCTGGGCGTAAGGGCGATGTCGTCGAGCAGCGGGTCGAGCCAGGTCTGATCGGCTTTGGCGAAATCGCCGAGAACATGATTGTGCACCAGTTCCTTTGCGCCCGGATGGCCGATGCCGAGGCGCACGCGGCGATAGTCCCGCCCGCAATGCGCATCCATCGACTTCAGTCCGTTGTGTCCGCCATGACCGCCGCCGATCTTGACCCGCACTTTGGCTGCGGGCAAGTCGAGTTCGTCGTGAAAGACGGTGATATCGGCGGGAGCGAGCTTGTAGAAGCGCATGGCTTCGCCGACGCTTTCTCCGGAGAGGTTCATGAAGGTCTGGGGCTTCATGAGCAGGATCTTTTCGCCGCCGATGTCGCCTTCTGAAATCTCCGCCTTGAACTTCTTCGACCACGGGCCGAACGGCAGCTTGCGGTGGATGGCGTCGATGGCCATGAAACCGATATTGTGGCGGTTGCCCTGATATTTCGAGCCCGGATTGCCCAGTCCTGCGAAGATTTTCATCGGTGAATGCCTCGGCTTGCCCTATGCGCCTTCAAGCCGCAACCGGGCCGGAATGTCAACAGTTCCATCCGGCGCGGCATGAAAAACCCCGCGCGGCTTTCGCCGGCGGGGTTCGAAGTCGTCGCCCGGCTCGCGCCGGGCGGCAATATTGTTGTTGTTATTCCTGTTCGCCGGTCGTGCCGCCAGCCGGCGACGCGATGGTGGCGATCGTGAAGTCGCGGTCGGTGATCACGGGGGTCACGCCAGCCGGCAGCTTGATGTGCGAGATGTGGATGCCGTCGCCGATCTTGAGGCCTTCGAGGTCGGCCGTGATGAATTCCGGGATGGCGTCTGCCGGGCAATGGAACTCGACTTCGTGACGCACCACGTTCAGCACGCCGCCGATCTTGATGCCGGGGGACTTTTCTTCATTGATGAAGTGAACCGGGATCTCGACGGTGACCTGGGTGTTGCCGGACACGCGGAGGAAGTCGACATGCATGGTGAAGTCGCGGACCGGATCCAGCTGATAGTCCTTCGGCAGGACCGAGATCTTCTGGCCGTCGACGTCGATGGTGGCGACGGTGGTCATGAAACCGCCGGCGTGAATCTTCAGCGTAACTTCCTTCACGGGGAGGGAAATCGACAGGGGGCCTGCTTGTCGCCATAGATGACGGCAGGGATGCGGCCGTTGCGGCGAAGTTCGCGGGAGGACCCCTTACCAACCCGTTCGCGCAGCTCGGCCTTGAGCTCGTAAGTTTCCTGGCTCATGGCTATTCCTTTCAAGTTTGCGGAGTGTCCCGGGCGGCGCGGACGCCGACCCAAAACGACATATCTTTGTGGATACGCCTCCGCCGTGCCTCCAAGGGTGTCCCGGCGGATGCGGGCCTATAACAAAACAGTCCCTGGAATGCAAGTCGCGGGCATGGCGGGAAAGATGCGCCCGCCGCAATTGACCCGCAGGACAGGCCGGGGCAATCTCCGGCCATTCGAATCCGACTTCATACGGAGCCTGCCATGATGCGCAAAGCGCTATTCGCCGCGACGGCTGCCGCCCTCGTTCTTTCGCCGGTCGCTTCGCGCGCGGCGGAAATCAACGAGGCCGGAGCGCAAAAACTGCTCGACAGTCTGACGTATTATCTGCCCAAGAACGTCAACGACAGCGGGTTCCTGCGCGTTATCCCCGGCTCGCAGCGCTATGAACTGCGCATGGACTTCAGCGCGCTCCTCAAGGATGTCGATCCCAAGACCTTCGCCATCGAGGGCTTGAAGCCCATTTCCTATTTCCTGACGCCGCAGGACGACGGGATGTGGAAGGCGGAGCTCAGCGACCGGCTCGACGTTTCGGGCAGCTTCACCGCCGACGGCAAGCCGTCCACCTTCGTCTACAAAATCGAGAAGATGACCGGCGACGCGCTGTATGATCCGGCCATCTCTTTCTTCCGAACCAGCAATTCAGCTTACGAGAATGTCGCCATCACCACCCAGACCGGGGCCGAAATGGTGGATATCGCGGTCGCCAAGGCCTCGCAGGACATGCGCCTCGAAAACGTGACCGACGGCCGCGGCGACCTCGTCAGCAATTTCGGCTTGAGCGGGCTGAGCGAAACGATCAACAGCCCGGGCCAGGCGGGGCAGGTGCGCATCGACGCGGCGTCCATGGATGGACGGGTGCAGTTGGACAAGGCCGGCCTCGCGCCGCTGCGCGATCTCGTCGTCTTCGTGCTCGATCTGATAAAGTCCGGACAGCAGAATCTGACGGCGGAGCAAAACACCAGGCTGAAGGCGCTGATCCGGGCCAATGTGCCGCTGGTCGACAATCTGGTCGAGGACATCCACATCCGCGACGTCAAGGTCAATGCGTCCAACATGACCTTCTCCGCCGCGGATATCGGCTACAAGCTCGCCTTCAACGGCTTGAAGCCCGACAGCCGCTTCGAATTCGAGGTGAGCGCGACCGATCCGACGGCGCCGGCCGGACTTCTTCCGCCCGGCACGGAGGGGGCGTTGCCGAAATCGCTGAGCTTCGGCATGGCGATGCGCTCTCTCAATCTGGAAGGCATGATGACCTATCTCGCCGATCACGCCGACTTCACCAAGGATCAGCCGCTGACGCCGCAGCAATCCGAGGAACTCGGCAAGATTGTGCTGCCCGACGGCAAGATGAATTTCGAATTCACCAATGTCGCCGCCAAATCCGACGTCTACGACATCGCGCTCACCGGCACGATGCAGGTCGATCAGGCCCAGAGCGACAAACCGAACATGAATGTCGACATCGTCGCGCGCGATTTCGACAAGACCGTCAAGTTTCTGCAGGACAATGCCGCCACGGCGCCGGAATTCGGCCAAGGCGCCTTCATGGCGCTGATGATGAAGGGCTTCGGACGCGAACAGCCGGACGGCTCCATTCTCTGGAACGTCAAGATGGGCGCCGACGGGGAGGTCTTCATCAACGGCCAGGCGATGAAGATGTAAGCCAGGCGCGGCGCGCAAGCGTCGCACAATTGCGACAGGCCGGCAGGGCAGGGGCGAATGCGTCACATTTTCCTTATGTATGCCGGCCTTTTCATGCTAGCTCTATGAGTGGAATGCCGGGAGAATGACGAACGCGCACACAGCGCCGGATGTAGACACGGGCAGACGCTTTGGGAGGAGCTCATGCTTGGATCGAACCAGCACGCGGATAAAGTCTATCAACTGACCCAGGAAAAGTCGGCCGGCGCCAGTTCGCCGATCGCGGCGTCCTGGCGGCGATGTCTGACGCGATACGGGCTGACGCCCGAGGAGAAACGCGATCCCCACAGACTGACGGAGGCCGAATTCCAGGAGGTCCTCGGGCAATCCGGCCATGTGGTCGAGGAAGCCTCGGGCGAACTCGACTGGCTGTTCGGCATGGTCGGCCGGGCCGGCTGCTGCATCGTCATCACCGACAGCAACGGCGTGGTGCTCGACCGTCGCGGCGTCAGCGGCGAGGATAAGGAATTCCGCGATCTCGGACTGTGGACCGGCGCCTTGTGGAGCGAGGCGAGCGTCGGCACCAACGGCATCGGCACCGCGCTCGCCGACGGGCGGATGGTCACCGTGTTCCGCGACCAGCATTTCCTGTCGTCCAATATCGGCCTGTCCTGCGCCTCCGCGCCGGTTCGCGACCATGTCGGCCGCATCGTCGCGGCGATCGACATTTCCACCGCCCGGCGCGACGCCTCCGAAATGATCATGCCGGTGCTGGCGCAGGCGGCGAGGGACACCGCCGGCCGCATCGAAGTCAATCTGTTTCGTCGCGCCTACAGCCGCGCGCGGATAGTCCTGCTCGACAGCCAGTCGCATTCCGGATCGGCTCTGCTCGCGGTCGATCGCGACGACATGGTGCTGGGCGCGACGCGCGCGGCGCGACTGGCGCTCAAGATCGACGATGCGATGATCCAGAGCGGCATTCCGGCCTCCGATATTCTCAGCGAAAGTTGTGACGACAGGAGCGCCGATCTCCTCGCGGCCGAACGGGCTGCGTTGCGGCGAGCATTGGCGCGCAACAACGGCAATGTGTCGTTGACCGCGCAGATGCTCGGCATCAGCCGCGCGACATTGCACAGGAAGATCAACAAGTTGAATTTGCACGGGGAGTGAGGCGCGTCTCTCCGGCCGAAGACCGCCTCTGTAAACCGAGGCGTCTTCTACCTAGGATTTTAATCAAAGTTCGCCGATGGACGCGTGGAGCCTGCGTTTCAGCGCCTCCAAGCGGGTACTGCCCTTTAGCGTTGCAGAAGAGAGAACCCTAATTAAGCCAGTATTAAACCACCCGTGATAGATGCTTGATGCTAGCGGGGGAGTCGATGCTGCTGATCGTCAGAAAATTCTTTTCCATTCCGGCGGATAAGCCCGAACTCGCGCTTGCCCAATTCTCCGCTTTCCAGCGCCAGGTGCCCCTGATGTATCTGATGCTGGTGGCCAATACGGTCGCTCTTTCCCTCACGCATGCCGGCTTAGCGCCATGGCAATTGACCGTCGGAGCGCCGAGCATTCTCTATCTTCTCTGCGGCTACCGGCTGGTCGGCTGGGTCGTCAGGCGCAAGCAGGTGGTCACGGCCGAGGCGGCCATCGCCAGGCTCCGCGGCACGTTGCGCTTCACTGTCGTGCTCGGCGTCGGCTTCACCGCCTGGGCCTTCTCGCTCTACGGCTATGGCGGCGACCTCGAAAAGGGCCATGTCGCTTTCTACATGGCGATCACGATCATCGGCTGCATCTTCTGCCTGATGCATCTGCGCGCGTCCGCGGTGCTGCTGGTGTTCATCGTGCTCGGCCCCTATGTGGTGTTCTTCGCCTCGACCGGGGTGGAAGTCTTCCAGATGATCGCGGTGAACGTGCTGCTCGTATCGGCCGCGCTTCTGTTCATCCTGCAGATCTATTACACCGATTTCGCCAATCTCATCGCCTCGCGCAAGGAGATCCAGGCGCAGCAGCAGGAAGCGCAGCGGCTGTCCGAGGAGAATCTGCGGCTCGCCAATCTCGACAGTCTGACCGGCCTGCACAATCGCCGCTGGTTCGTGACTGCGCTCGAGCGGCGACTGGCCGCGGCGGAGAGCGCCTCCGAACGGCTCGCCATCGGCATGATCGATCTCGACGGCTTCAAGCCGGTCAACGACGCCTATGGCCATGGGGTCGGCGACAAGGTTCTGATCGAGATCGGAAGGAGACTGTCCCTCGCCGCTGAGCGGGAAGGGTTGAAATCGCCCGCCTCGGCGGCGACGAATTCGGCTTCATCCTGCACAATCCCGCCTCCGACGAGGCCGCGGTCGACGCAGCGGCGCGTCTGATCGCCGATGTGAAACAGCCTCTCGACCTGCCGGAACTGACCGTGCGCGTCGGCGGATCGAGCGGCGTGACCATTTTCCCCGACCATTGCCGTTCCGCGGAAGAGGCCTTCGAGCACGCCGATTACGCGCTCTATCACGCCAAGCTGACCCGGCGCGGCGCGGTCATTCTGTTCACGCAGGCGCTCGCCACCGAGATCGCCTATCGCAGTCTGGTCGAGCAGGAAATCAAGCGGGCCGATCTCGATCGGGAGTTCCACCTCGCATTTCAACCGCTCTGGTGCGAAAGCGGACGCCGGACCTACGGTTTCGAGGTTCTGGCGCGTTGGGATTCACCGGTGTTGGGTCCTGTGCGGCCAGACGTCTTCATTCCCGTGGCCGAACGCTGCGGCATGATCGGCGCGCTGACGCTGTCGATCTTCTCGCGGGCGCTGAAAGCGGCGAGCGCATGGCCCGACGACGTGCTCCTGTCCTTTAACCTCTCGATCAAGGATATCGAGGCGCCCCAGATTCTCGAAGGGCTCCTCGAGATTCTGGCGCGGAGCGGCTTTGATCCGCACCGGCTGGTTTTCGAACTCACGGAAACGGCGGTCATGCAGAAGTTGCAGATCGCCGCCGGCAATATTCGCCGTCTCCGCGACCTCGGCATCGGCGTGGCGCTCGATGATTTCGGCGTCGGCCAGTCCAATCTGGGTCAGATCCACCGCCTGCCGGTAAGCGCGCTCAAGATCGACCGGAGCTTCATCGCCGACATTTGCGAAAGCACGGTCAGCTGCAACATCATCCGAACCCTCAACGACCTCGCGCGCAACCTGGATTGCGCCTGCATCATCGAAGGCGTTGAAACACAAGAGCAAGCGGCGGTGTTGAAGGCGCTGGGCCTCACCTTGTTCCAAGGCTATTTCTTTGGTCGACCGATGAGCGAGGCGGCCGCGCTCGACCGTCTTCAATCGGAATACGCCTCGTCGCACGCGGCCTGAGACGCAACCTGCGAACTTACGGAACGGTCGTTCAGAAAAAAAAGGCCGCCGGAGTGTCAGGAGATGGGGTTATCTCTTTGTCCGGGCAAGTGGATCTCCTGGCGGCCTTGAGTCCGAAGTCCTAAACGCGTCGGTTGCAGTGGTCAAGAATAACGGCCTTATCATTTTTGGGGGTATTTTCGACGCCGACGCCTGGTATGTCAGAGGCTTGCTTCGCAGGCTTCGTCGATCACCGCGAGCTTGACGGCTTGGCCGAGAAGATAATCCCGGATGAATTTCTGTCCGACCCACAGGGGAGACTTTCCGGGCTGGCCCGTCCATCCCATCGCGCCATGGGCCTCCGCCTCCCGAAGCTTCCTCGACAGATGCGGCCGGGATATCGCCAGCCGGGTCGCGAGCTCGGACGTCGGAATGAAGCCGCAGATCAGCCTGTCCGGCTGTTCCGGATCGGGGCTCCATGTCTGGGCGAGGATATCCATGAGATGCGCGCCGGCGTCGAGCCAGTTCAGGAGCGCGAAATCCCTGCCGATCGCCTCGAAGCCCCGTCGCTGCGCGAGCCCGCGCGCAAGCATGGGCTGTATGCGCGGCAGGGCGGCGGGATCCGACATCAGGCGTCGCACGCGTCCGCCGGGCGAAATCCGATCCAGCGTGCCGAGATGCACGAGCAGCCAGAGCTGGTAGATTTGGAAGACGGACTGCACCGGCTTCAGCGGCTTGCGGCGCCGGTCCTGCCAGCTGTCCGCCGTCTCCAGATAGCCGTAGTTCACCAGTTCCTTGCAATAAGCGTCGGCCGTGTTGCGGCTGGCGATGCCGAGATCGGCCACGGTTTCGGTGAAGGTCGTGATGTTCAGGCCAGGCGCGTCCGGATCCCGCATCTGCTCGAAATAGAGAGCCAGGCCGATATGGCTCATCAACCAGCGCTGCTGGTTGGTGAAAGCGCTGGATAGTCGGGCTTCGGAATTCGACGCCTCGATCAGCTGTCGCGATTGATCCCTGATCAGATCTGCGAACCGGGCGTGGCCGATAATGACTTCATGTGTAAGCGCCAAGTCGCATTCCGCCTCCTACGGAAGTTCCGGCGGCGGTTACACGATAATGGCGCCGCGCCCGTTTCTCAATCGAACAAGCTCGACACGGACTCTTCGAGCGCGGTGCGGTGGATCGCCTCGCCCATCAAGGGCGCAGTCGAAAGCACGCGGATATTGGCCGCCTGCAGCACCGCGGTGGTCGGCTGAATGGAATCGGTGATCACCAGTTCCTTGAGCTTCGACGCCACCACACGATTGACGGCGCCGCCCGAAAGCACGCCATGCGTAATATATGCCGTCACGCTGGTCGCGCCCTGGTTCAACAGCGCTTCGGCTGCATTGCAGAGCGTGCCGCCGGAATCGACGATGTCGTCGATCAACAGGCAGTCCTTGCCGGCCACGTCGCCGACCACGTTCATCACTTCGGATTCGCCGGCCCGTTCGCGACGCTTGTCGACGATGGCCAGATTACGGTCCGACAAGCGCTTGGCGAGCGAGCGGGCGCGCACCACGCCGCCGACGTCGGGCGAGACCACCACGACATTGTCGAGATCGTAGTGGGACTTCACGTCGCGCGCAAGAACCGGCACGGCAAAGAGATTGTCGGTCGGAATATCGAAGAAACCCTGGATCTGGCCGGCATGGAGATCGAGCGTCAGCACGCGGTCTGCGCCGGCTTCGGTGATCAGGTTGGCGACCAACTTGGCGGAGATGGGCGTGCGCGGACCGGATTTGCGATCCTGGCGGGCATAGCCGAAATAAGGAAGGACAGCGGTGATGCGGCGGGCCGACGATCGACGGAACGCGTCGATCATGATCAGCAGCTCCATCAGATTGTCATTGACCGGATAGGAGGTCGACTGGACGACGAAGATGTCTTCGCCGCGGACATTTTCCTGGATCTCGACGAAGATTTCCTGGTCGGCAAATCTCCGGACGCTTGCCTTGCCGAGTGGAACCTTCAAATAGGAACAGATCGACTCGGCCAGTTGCCGGTTGGAATTGCCCGAAAAAACCTTCATGACCTGCCGCCTGTTTTCATGCCGGATGCCGGCTTAATAACCGGCTTTGCCGTGAATGCAAGGGGATTCCGACGAATCCCCCGCTGTTTTGCAACGCGGTAAACCGGCGCCGATTGTTTGCGAGCCGGTCTCCGACCCATCTCGCGGATGTGGTCTTGCAGCGGGTCAGTCGGCGGAAGCCTGGGCCGACGCGTCGGGCGAGCAGGCGGTGAAGCGGGTGTCGCAGAGCGCGCCGAGGCCGCGGCAATGCTTGAGCGCGGTGCGGATAGCCACCCTTTTGTTTTCATGGACGAAATAGGCAAAGTTGTCGCCTGCGGGCGCTTCGCCCTGGAAGCGCGCGACGCTGAAGCAGGCGTTGGAGAAGGTCAGGAGCGGCTCGCAGCGGAACCGGGACTGGCTCGTGCATTTGCTCGCCGCCGCCTGCCGCGCTTCGCCTTCGCCCTGTTGGTTCTGCACCGAGTAGATAACGCCGGCCTGATCGATGGAGGCGGCGCCCCAGATGCCGGTCGACCCCGGGATCGGCGTTTCGGGCGCGCTCGCCGCCTCGCCGCCGGCCTGCGGCGTCTTGAGAGAGGCGATCTGGGTTTCGAGCGTGTCCTTGTCGGCCTTGAGCGCCGTCATGCTGTCATTGAGCTTGTTTAGCTGAGTCTGGAACAGATCCCGCTCCTCCCGCAGGCTGGCGACCTCCGCCTCGAGCTGCTGTTCACGCGCGGAGGGCGTCGCTGCCTGTGAGGCGTCGCTTTCGTCTTCGGCCGGCGGGGCGTTGCGGGCCGCGTTGAGATCGGATGTGAGCTGCGTCACCTTGTCGGCGAGTTGCTGTCGCTCGAGTTTGGCGGAAGCGGCGTCGGCGGCTACTTTCTGCAGGGCTTCGAGCTGCACCGTCAGCACCGAGATCTTGGCCTGCGCCTCACGCAACTGGTTGCTGCGCTCGAGCAGCGCGGCATTGGCTTTTTCGACGTCTTCGTCCGGCGCGGGGGCTTCGGCGCTCGGAGCGGGCGCTTGCGCCTTGAGGTCATCGAGCGCCTTCTGGGCGGCGGCGAGTTCTTCCCGCGCCTTGTCGCGTTCCTGCGCCGCCTGATCGGCGCGTTTCTGGAGATCGTCTATCTTGCCTTCGGCGATGACGGCGCTGTTGGCGTTGGTATTGCCGGCTGCGGCGCCGCTGTCACCGCTGGACAGCGCATAGCCGAGGCCGGCGCCGAGAAGAAGGAAAACACAGGCCGCGATCGCCGTCGGACGCCAGCGCGAGGGCTGATGGTCTTCCGGCTTGTCGCCGGCGAGGCGAGGACGGTCCTGGGACAGGCTGGGCGCGATCGTGGGCGCCTCGGAGACAACCTCTTCGTCTTTCGCGGCGCTGTCGATGATCTGGGCGTCATCCTTGCCGGGGGCCAGCGTGTCGGCGGCGGAAATCGGCGCGACGGCTGGCGTCTCGGCGTCCGGCGCGCCTGCAGCGGGGGCCGTTTCGGTTTCGCCTTTTCCGGATGTCGCATCGCCGTCGGCTTCGGCAGACGCTGCAAGTGGAACGAGGCCGATCGCCGCGAGGCCGTCGTCCTTGGTCTCCTCGTCATCGCTCTCGACGGCGTCCGCCACGGCCGGCGGCGCGTCCTTGCCGCCGGTCCAGATGACCGGCTGCACGAAAGCCGCCGCCGGCGCTTCGATTTCGAGGGCCGCGAAAGCGGGGATCCTGCGGGCGAGATCGGCGTCCAGGGTCAGCCGCGCCTGTCCTCGACGATCTCGGCGTCGCCGGGCAGGAAGTTGGCGGTCTTGCTCCAGCCTCGTTTCGACAGAAATCTCCCGGAGGCGACGTCGCGCAGCCTGAATCGGGTTTCGCCGTCCGGCGGGTCCTTGATGGTGATGGTGGCGACGCCGGTCTCGGCGTCCTGCTTGATGTCGATCTCCGCCACTGTCGGTCAACTCCTGGGGTGCAAAGGGGCCCTGTCTCACCCTGACTAGGGTTTTAGATGGGCGAGATTTGGACGGAAAGAGGCATGAACCGAATTTTTTCCGGCCACTTGAATCGACCGTTTCACGCAACATATAAAGTTACATGAAAAGAGATTCGCGACTGTCCGGCGTGCTGCACGCCATTCTGCACATGGCTCAATCGGAGGCGCCCGTGACCTCGGAGCAGCTGGCCAAACATATGGACTCCAATCCGGTGGTGATCAGGCGGATCATGTCGGGCCTCAGGGAAGCCGGCTTCGTGACGTCCTCCAAGGGCCACGGCGGCGGCTGGGTCATGGCGCGACCGCTCGCCGAGATCAGCCTGCTCGATGTCTACCAAGCCATCGGCGCGCCTGCGCCGTTTGCGATCGGCAACCGCAACGAAAGCCCCGGTTGCCTGGTCGAACAGGCGGTCAACAGCGCTCTGGACGATGCGTTTCGGGAGGCCGAGGCGATCTTGGTCGCCCGACTGGGCGCGGTCACGTTGGCCCAGCTTTCCGAGGATTTCCATCGCCGCTTCCAGGCGCTCAAGAAGGATCATGTCCATGTCGCTTTATGATGTCGTCGTCATCGGAGGCAGTTACGCCGGCCTCGCGGCCAGTCTTCAACTCGCGCGCGCCCGTCGCAACGTGCTGATCGTCGACGCCGGTCTCCGGCGCAATCGCTTCGCATCGACGTCGCACGGTTTCCTCGGCCAGGATGGTCGCCCTCCGGCCGAGATCGTCGAAGAGGCCCGGGCGCAGGTGCTGGCTTATCCCAATGTGGGCATTCATCACGGCAGGGCGGAAAGCGCGCGCGGCGAGAAGAACGAATTTTCGGTCCTGCTCGACGACGGCTCCGCCGTGCAGGCCCGGCGGCTGGTGCTGGCCACCGGCGTGAAGGACATTCTGCCCGAAATTCCCGGCCTCGCCGAGCGCTGGGGACGGAACGTGTTCCACTGCCCCTATTGCCATGGCTATGAACTCGATCGCGGCAGGATCGCCGTGATCGCCGTCGGGGACATATCGATGCATCACGCGCTGATGCTGCCGGATTGGGGCGAGACCACGCTGTTCACCAATGGTCGCTTCACGCCCGACCCTCAGCAAGAAGAGGCGCTCGCAGCCCGGGGAACCCGGGTGGAACACGCCCTCATTTCGGCGCTGGAAGGCGAGGCCGATATCGTGCTCGCAGACGGGCGACGCCTGTCTTTCGCCGGCGTGTTCACCGCGCCGACGACGGTTCCGTCGTCGCCGATCGCCGATCAACTGGGTTGCGCCTTCAAGGAGGGGCCGCTGGGGCGCTATATCGATGTCTCCCCGATGATGGAGAGCAGCGTGGCCGGCGTCTTCGCCTGCGGGGACGTCGCCCGCATGGCGGGATCGGTGTCGTTCGCGGTCGGCGACGGCGCCATGGCCGGCGGCGCGACGCACCGTTCGCTGATGTTCGAGTGATCAGCCCTGGCTCTCTCGCCACTTCATATAGGAGGCGATGGTGGCCGAACCGATCGATTGCATGACCTCGGGCGGCACGGCGCTCCAGGCGTCGGCGCCCTTGGCAGGCACGATTTCCTGTCCCTGGATGCGGTGTAGGCGGGCGCCTGCATTGTCGAGCACGTCCCAGACATAGATGACTGTCACCCGCTGGCCATCCGAAAAGGCGGACAGATAGCCCTTGAGCACATGTTCGGCGTTCTGATCGTTCGACCCCTTGATGGTCAGGCCGTTGCCGCGGGCCGAGGTTCCGAGTTCGCGCGACAGCGGCGTCACAGCCGCGATCGGCGCACCGATGATCGGCATGAAGCGGATCGCGCCCTTGACCGGCTGATTGGAATAGATGCTGGGCGTCGCCGGCGCTGCGCCGTCGGTGCGGTAGAGATTTGCGCCGAGAGTCCCGTTGTTGGCGCGGGGCGCGGCCGGCGTCGCCGCGACCGGCTCGGCGGCGGCCGGATTGGCCTGACCGCCCTGCAGAGCCTGCGCCTGAGCTTCGAGCGTATTCTGGGGCGGTGAAGGATCGTCGCCGCCGTCGATCGGCGGCAGGCCGGCCTGCGGCTGCGCAGACGCCTGCCGGGCCGGTGGCGCATCCGATGAGGAGGCGACGGGAACCGTCTGCTCGCTCGCGGCGGGCGCGTTGGGAATGTCCGCCTTCGGCGTCAGCGCATCGGTGGAGTTGCAGGCCGACAGGGCGATCAGCGCCGAACCGAGGATCGCCAGACATCCGTATCGCTGCATCGTCGACTCCCGCTCGCCGTCCACTACAAGTTTATGACGGCGAGCGCGTCGGTCTGTCAATTCCGCAAACTTCACACCGACAAAAGGTCGAGGCCGAGCCGGCTCAGGCATTTGGCCGGACCGGAGGTGGTGAGATAGGTTTGACCCAGCGTCATGGCGACGCCCGTCTCCGAATCCATGATGATCATATGCACGAACAGCGTCATGCCCGGCAGGATCGGCTCGGGATTGCCGATGTGGAACATCTGGTGCTCCATCCAGGAAGGGGAGAAGCGGGCGCCGAGCGAATAGCCGCAGGCGTTGAGCCGATGACGCGCCAGCCCGCGTTCGTCCATGATGCGCGCATGGGTGTCGAACACGTCGCCAAAGGTCGAGCCGGGCGCCAGCACCTGTTCGATCGCCTCGATCGTGTCGCGGGCGGCGGCGTAGAGTTCCTTCTGGCGGTCGGTGGGCTTGCCGATCACGATCGTCCGCATCATCGCGGCGTGATAATGGGCGTAGGCGCCGGCCCATTCCAGCGTCAGTTGATCGACCTGGTCGAGCACGCGGCGGCCGGCCTTGTAGCGGCAGAGCAACGCGTCGGGGCCCGAGCCGATGATGAATTCATTGGCGGGGTAATCGCCGCCGCCGGAGAAGATCGCGCCTTGCATGGCGGCGAGAATGTCGGCCTCGTTGGCGCCGGGCTTGATCAGCGGCAGCGCCGCTTCGAGCGCGTCATCGGCCAGGACGGCGGCGCGGGTCGCATAGTCGATCTCGGCCTGCGACTTCACCAGCCGGAGGCGGCTGACGACATAGGAGGCGTCGAGGATCGTGCCGAACGATGTCAGCTGATTGTCCAGCAGCCGGGCGTTCTTGCCGGTCAGGCCGTGGGTGTCGTATTCGACGCCGATGCGGGCCCCGAGTAGATCCAGTTCCATCAGCAGGTTCTTGAGATCCGCGGCCGGATCGGCATTGGCGCGGTCGATCCAGATCCGGATGTCCTCGATGGTCGAGGTCAGTTTCGCCTGGCGCAGATCGGCCGAGCGGGTCATCAGCACCATCTGGCCGTCGGCCTTCACCACCAGCGTCTGGAAGAAGCAGTAGCCGAACGTGTCGTAGCCGGTCAGCCAATACATGCTTTCCTGGGCGAAGAGCAACATGGCGTCGAGCCGCTCTTCCTTCATCCGCGCCTTCAGGAGTTCGAGACGCGCGGCGAATTCGTCGCGTGAGAAATGCAGCGCCATAGTCAGTGCTCCCTGATCATGATGGCCGAGATCTGCCGGCCGTAATCGTCTTCCTTGCGATGCGTCGTGCGGCGAAAGGAAAAGAAATTCTCCTCGTCGGCATAGGTGCATCGGTCGATATTTTCCGCCTGCACGCCTGCGGCTCTCAACCGCTCGACGGTCAGGGCAGGCAGGTCGAACATGCTGTGCCCCGGTTTTTCGGACGGTTTGAAGAAGCGCGACCATTCGGGGTCCACTGCGACGAAGCGGGCGACGAATTCCGGGCCGACTTCGTAACTGGCCTGCGAGATAGACGGGCCGAGGCTGGCCGCGATCCGCTCGCGGCGGGCGCCGAGGGCGATCATCGCGTCGATCGTGGCTTCGAGCACGCCGTCGAGCGCACCCTTCCAGCCGGCATGCGCCGCGCCGATGACGCGGGCCTCCCGATCGGCAAACAGCACAGGACCGCAATCGGCGGTCAGAACGCCCAACACAATGCCGGGGTCGACGTCACCTGGCCGTCGGCCTGCGGGCGCTCGCTCTTGTTGGCGGCGTCGACGGTGACGACGTCGGCGGAATGGATCTGGTAGAGCGTGGCGAGATCGCCGATGTCACGTCCGAACCAGGCCGCGACGCGGCTGCGATTTTCCTGGATGGCCGCGGGCGCGTCCTTCGAGCCCAGGCCGACATTGAGTCCGGAATAGAGTCCTTCGGAAACGCCGCCCTTGCGGGTGAAAAAGCCGTGTTCGATCGCGGCGCCTGCCGTGTCCGACAACAGCGCGCTTTGGATAGGCCGGACGCCTTGGAAATCTTCATGGGTCATCGGGAAGGGCAGCCTTGTCAAACTCTGTCGATCGGAGGGGCGGGGTCGCGCGACGCAGTCACCGTGAGGCTGGCGGATGTTTGCAGCGTCGCGCGAGGCGAGTCAACTCTGGAACGGTGGAAGATCCACCGCCGGGCTCGTCACCACCAGCGCTTTGAAGAGTTCGCCCATCTCGTTTTCGCCATCGCCCGCCAGGCGGCGCACCGCCGACACGATTTCTTCCTGTCGGGAGGCGTCCTTGCCTGCGCCGAGCGCGCCGGCGCGGTCGGCGAGGCCGAGGCCGAGCAGGAAATCGCCCTGGCTGCCCAGGCCCGCCAAGTGAACGGCGCAGTGACGCGCCACATCGGCGAGCGCGGAGAAATCGACATGGCTGGTGAGATCGGCTTCGCCGGGATGGGCGAGCGGCGGATCATAGGCATGGCGATAGATCGCCTGCAGCGTGTCGCCGAACCCCTGTTCGACATGGCCGTAATCGATGATCAGGCCGACGCCGCCAGTGCGGAACAGCCGTTCGGAGATCGCCTGCATGATCGCCGCCCGCGCCGGGGCGAGCTCCGCCACGGCGCCCACCGGCGCCTCGCGATGGTCGGGCGGCAGCAGGATCGGATCGACGCCCGCGACCCCCACGGAGAAGGTCAGTTGATCATCGGCGTCGAGCCCGACGAGCCGCTCGCGAAAACCGTTCGGCGTCTTGACGAATTGCCGGATCGGCACCGCGTCGAAAAATTCGTTGGCGACCAGCAACAGGAAGCCCTCGGGGATGGCGTCGAAGGTCTCGCTCCATTCGGTCTTGCCGGCATGGTCGGCCAGCGTCTTCGCCTGGATGTCGCGCAGCGTCGGGCTGGTCTCGATCATATGCACGGAGGCCGCCGCATAGAGTTCCGGTTCGAGCTTCTGCACGGTGCGGAGGATGTCGGCCATCATCGTGCCGCGGCCCGGGCCGATTTCGGCGATGCGCAGCTTGTCGATCGGCTTCAGATGCCGTCGCCAGGCCTCGACGAAGAAGACGCCGATCATCTCGCCGAACAGCTGGCTGATTTCGGGAGCCGTGACGAAATCGCCGCCACGGCCGAAGGGATCGCGGGTCTTGTAATAGCCGTATTCCGGGTCGGCGAGGCAGAGCGCAAAATAGTCGGTGATCGAAATCGGGCCGTTGGCGCGAATGATGGCGCGGATTTTCTCTCGAAGCGGCGTCGTCATGCGTCGGCGAACTCCCGACCGGCGGCGCGTCTGGCGCGCGCCATGGCCCAGAGGCCGAGCAACAGCATGGGCAGCGACAGAACCATGCCCATGGTCAGCCAGCCGCCGGCGAGATAGCCGAGCTGCTTGTCCGGCTCGCGCACGAATTCCACCGCGATCCGCGACAGCGCGTAGAGGCAGACGAATGCGCCGGCGGTGAAGCCGGGCGTCTTCAGGCTGCCGCGCAGGAAGACGAGCGCGGCGAGGATGAGGCCGGTGACGACGCCTTCCAGGCCCGCTTCATAGAGCTGGCTCGGATGCCGCGCGAACGGCTCCTGTCCGGGAAACACCACGGCCCAGGGGACATTGGTGATCTTGCCCCACAATTCGCCGTTGATGAAGTTGGCGATGCGGCCCATGAACAGGCCGGTGACGCAGACTGTGGCGACGACGTCGAACAGCGACCAGACGCGGATGCCGCGACGGCGGGCGAACAGGATCATGGCGATGGTGGTGCCGGTGATGCCGCCATGGAAGGACATGCCGCCGTTCCAGATCTCGATCGCCCGCAGCGGCTCGGCCAGCACGCTGTCGAGATCATAGAACACGATATAGCCGAGACGCCCGCCCAGCACGATGCCGATCGCCGCCCAGAAGACGAAATCATCGATGTCGTTCAGCGTCATCGCCGGCTTGTCGTTGCGCCACAGCCGCGGGGTGGTGACGATCTTGCGCGCATAGGCCCAGCCCAGGAGAATGCCGACCACATAGGAAATCCCGTACCACTTGACCGAGATCGGTCCGAGCGACAGGGCGACCGGATCGATGTCGGGAAAGGGGAGAATGGCGAGATTGTACAGCGTCTCGGTCAATGGCTCGCTCCGTGCAAGTCTTGTTCTCGGAAAGCGCGGCTTATAGCATGGTTGCTCCGGCAGGACAGAGGCGGGAGGTGGAAGTCGGGATTTTTTGCCGCGCAGGGCCGAAATTCCTTGCATCGCAAGGGGCCATTGCCTACCTCCGGTTCATGCATTCATTCCGTTTTCGGAGGCTCAAATGACCACGGGACCCAACCGCATTCTCGACGATTTCGCCAAGCTGATGACCGACGCGGCCGGCGCGGTCCAGGGCGTCGGCAAGGAAGTCGAAACGGCTTTCAAGGCGCAGGCCGAGCGCTGGCTGAACAGCATGGATCTCGTCAAGCGCGAAGAATTCGAAGCGGTTCGCGAAATGGCGGTCAAGGCTCGCGAGGAAAACGACGCGCTCGCCGCGCGCATCGCCGCGCTCGAAGCCAAGCTGGGTGGGTCTGGAGAATAAATCCAGACACTTATAGGGTTTATGACCGGTTAAATCGGCGGGTGTGGTTTATCCACAGCCCGCCGATTTTGTTTTCAGCAGTTTTTTTGCGGCCTGTGGAAAGGATCGAAAAATCCTTTTCGGAGAGTCGGTTAAGTTTGGCTGTTGAATCTGAATATCAGTCTTTTCTAACCGGGGTCCGCGCAAATTCGAAAGTACGGGGCTGGAAACGCGAATCCGGCGCTATAGACTGATTTTACAAGATGATTCGAAGCGAAAGACGCAAGTTCCGGGCAGGGTAGTGAGCCCATAGTCAGCTCGTCGCTTCGCGGATCATTCCTAGAATTTAAACATTTGCCCCCGCGACGGCGTTGCCGCTTTCGCGGAGGGTCGAGAATTGTCACTCTTCAGGTGCAGCATGAGCCTTTTTGATATCAAGGTCGAGCGACAGTCCCATCCGGTGGACATGATCGAATTCGTCGCCGACACCAACGACTGGTCCTTCGAGCGTTCCGCCGACGACGAGATCGCCATGACCGTCGCAGGGCGCTGGACCGATTATTACGTGTCCTTTTCCTGGATGGAGCAATTCGAGGCGCTGCATTTCTCCTGCGCCTTCGACCTGCGCATTCCCGAGGCGCGGCTCGCGGAAGTCAACAAGCTCGTCGCCATCATCAACGGCGACATGCTGCTCGGCCATTTCGACGTGTGGAACAAGGCGGAGTCGGTGATCTTCCGCCAGTCGCTCCTGCTGTCGGGCGGGCTCGAGCCGACGGGTCGGCAGGTCGAGGCGATGCTGGCGTCGTCGATCGATACTTGCGAAGTCTATTTCCAGGCGTTTCAATTCGTCGTCTGGTCCGGCATGGGCGCGCAGGCGGCCATCGACGCCGTCAGGTTCGAGACGGTCGGCGAAGCATGAGCGCGATCAAGGGCCCCATTATTCTCATCGGCGCCGGCAATATGGGCGGCGCCATGGCGCTCGGCTGGGTGCGCAGCGGAATTGCGCCGCAGAGCATCATCGCCGCCGATCCCAACCCGCAGGGGCCGATGAAGGCGCGGCTGTCCGACGCCGGCATCGGTTTCGTGTCCGAACCACCGAAAGGCGTGAAGGCTGGCGTGCTGTTCATCGCGGTCAAGCCTCAGGTGATGGGCGAAGTGCTGCCTGCCTACAGGCCGTTGGTCGGACCTGACACGATCATCGTTTCAGTCGCCGCCGGCAAGACGCTCGGCTTCATCGAGGCCAATCTCGGCGAGGCGGCCATGGTGCGGGCCATGCCCAACACGCCGGCCATGATCGGCCGCGGCGTGACCGGCGCCTTCGCCAACGAACATGTGACATCCGAGCAGCGCGCCGCGGTGGATGCGCTGCTCAAGGTCTCAGGCCCGGTCGAATGGGTCGAGGCGGAAGCTTTGATCGACGCCGTGACCGCCGTTTCCGGCTCCGGCCCGGCTTATGTGTTTCACCTCGTCGAGTGCATGGCGGAGGCAGGCCGTAAACTCGGTCTGCCGGCGGACCTCTCCATGCGTCTCGCGCGAGCTACAGTGTCGGGCGCTGGTGAATTGCTTCACCAGTCGCCCGGCGAAGCCGCCGAATTGCGCAAGAACGTCACCTCTCCCGGCGGCACCACGGCCGCGGCGCTCGCAGTGCTGATGGCCGAAGACGGCATGCAGCCGCTGTTCGACATCGCCATCAAGGCCGCGCGCGACCGCGCCGAAGAACTGGCGGGCTGACATCATGACGGAGCAGATTTCCTACGCCGATTTTGAGCGCGTCGACATTCGCGTCGGCACGGTCGTCGACGCCCAGCCCTTTCCGGAGGCGCGCAAGCCGGCGATCAAGCTGGTCATCGATTTCGGGCCCGAGATCGGCCTGAAGAAATCGTCGGCGCAGATCACCGCCCATTATACGCCGGAGTCGCTGGTCGGGCGGCAGGTGCTCGGCGTCGTCAACTTTCCGCCGCGCCAGATCGGTCCATTCATGTCGGAATGCCTGACGCTGGGCTTTGCCGACGCCGATGGCGCGATCGTGCTGGCGCGTCCGGATGCAGCCGTTCCGAACGGCCAGAAACTGATCTGACGCAATTCCTTCCTATTCCTGTGCTACATCGCGCCGCGATGAACCGACCGGAGGCCGCCATGCCGCTCAGCGCCATTCACGAGAAATTCAAAGTGTCCTGCCTGCCGCGCGCCACCGAAGTTGCCCGGGAATGGCGCGCGACGCATGTGATTTCCCTGCTCGATCCCGGCATCGCCGACGAACATGTGCCGCGTATTTCCGGCGCCGAACACGTCGTGGCGCGGCTGCGGGACCAGGAAAACATGTTGGAGACCGGCCACTTTCCCGATCTGGTCGTCAGCCTGTTCGAGACGGTGCGTCCGGCCGCCGAGCGCCACGACGCCCGCATCCTCGTTCACTGCCATGCCGGAATTTCGCGTTCGACGGCGTTCGCCTATTCGCTGATCGCCCATCGCGCCGGACCGGGCCGTGAGGCGGAGGCTTTCGACGCCTTCCTGTCGATCGTTCACAAGCCCTGGCCGAACCGCCGCATCGTGGAGATCCTCGATCGGCATTTCGGCCGCGACGGCGCGCTGCTCGCGCCGCTCGATGCGCTCCGGGAGAAACATCCGCGCCGGATCGATGCGCTGCATCGTCACAATATCCGCCGCGGTTTCTTCGAACTGGTGCCCTGCGAAATCTACAATCGCTGAAATCAGACCGGGATACGGATCGTCGCGCGAAGGCCGCCCAGCGGACTCTCCGACAGCGTGACGTTGCCGCCGTGACCCCGGGCGATGTCGCGCACGATGGCGAGGCCGAGGCCGGTGCCCGACGCATCGAGATTGCGCGCCTCGTCGAGCCGGAAGAACGGCTTGAACACATCTTCCCGCATCGCTTCGGGAATGCCCGGACCATCATCGTCCACCGTCACGGTCAGAAAACGGTCGGTGTTGCGCGCCTCGATCCGGATCGTCTGGCCATGGCGCCATGCATTGGCGACGAGATTTGTGACCAAACGCGAAAAGGCCATCGGCCGGACATGCACCATGGTCGCCCCCGCGACCGAAGAGGTCAGTTCCTTGCCGTGCAACAAGGCGTTTTCCTCGAGCTGAGAGAAGAGCTTGGTCAGATCGAGTTCGCCATGCGCCTCCTCGATCTGGCCGCGGGCGAAGGCGAGATAGCCTTCGAGCATGCTGTCCATGTCGTCGATGTCGCGATTGAGGTTTTCGAGATCGGCGGGCGTCTCAGCCACCGCGAGTTCCAGCCTGAAGCGGGTGAGAATGGTGCGCAGATCGTGGCTGACGCCGCTGAGCATGGCGGTGCGCTGTTCGATCTGCCGCTCGATGCGCTCGCGCATCTGCAGGAAAGCGTAGCCGGCGCGGCGCACTTCGTCGGCCCCTCTGGGAATGAAAGGCTCGGCCGGCTTCTGCCCCTTGCCGAAGCTCTCGGCGGCCCGCGTCAAGGCGACGATCGGGCGGATCTGGCCGCGCAGGAACAGGATGGAGATGAGCAGCAGCACCAGCGAGGCGCCGACCATCCAGATGATGAAGATATGGGTGTTTGACGCATAGGCGCGGTCGCGGCGCGTCACCACGCTGAGGATACGCTTCGGACCGAGCTTGATCCGCACTTCCACCGTGCGCTCGTCATTGCTGGTGTTGAGCCAGAAGGGACGGCGGATCTGTTCGCTGATCTGCTCGGAGAGGATCTGGTCGAGGATGGAAAATGGCGGCGCGGGCTTCGGGGCGGGCAGATCGTCGTCGGAGAGAATATGCACCTGCAGGCCGAGCCGGCGACCGGCGATGCGAACGACGTCGCTTTCGATCTGGGGAGAGGGAAGGGTTTCCATCACATCGATGATCGCGGAAATGTCGCGGGTGACGGCGGCGGAGAGCCGCTCGGTGACCATCTGCCAATGACGCTCCATGAAGACGGCGGCGACGACGCCCTGCAACAGCACCATCGGGATGATCACGATCAGCAGCGAGCGCGCGAACAGGCCGCGCGGCAGGTTGCGGCGCATGAAGCGACTGAAGGCGCCCTCGCAATAAACGGGGCGCAGGGCGTCGTCGGAGGCTTCCGGCGCGCTCATCCGTTCTGGTCCAGCGACAGTCTGTAGCCGATGCCGCGCACCGTCTGCAGCCAGACCGGATTGGCGGGATCGTCCTCGATCTTGCGCCTGAGGCGATTGATCTGGACGTCGATGGTGCGCTCGCCGACATCGCCGCCGCCGCCGGAGAGTTCGTGCCGCGGAATAGTCTGGCCGGCATTGGCGGCGAAGATCATCATGATCTCCTGCTCGCGGCCGGTGAGGCCGATGATCGATGCGCCGCGGCGAAGCTCCCTCTTGACCAGATTGAAGTTGAACGGGCCGAAAATCAGCTGGTCGATCTTGGGCTTGGTCGGATTGGTGGAGCGCTTGAGAATGTTGTTGATGCGCAGCACCAGTTCGCGCGGCTCGAACGGCTTGGCGAGATAATCGTCCGCGCCCGCTTCGAGGCCGGCGATGCGCCAATCGGCTTCCGATCGCGCGGTCAGCAGGATCACCGGTATATTGCGAATGTCGCGCAGAGAGCCCGTCAGCGCGATGCCGTTTTCTCCCGGCATCATCACATCGACCACCATCAGGTCGAAATCGAGGCCTTCGAGCTTGCGGCGCGCCTCGGCGGAGTCTGCGGCCACCGTGACCCGGAAGCCCTTGCCGGTCAGGAATTTCTGCAGCAATTCGCGGATGCGCCGGTCGTCGTCGACGATCAGCAGATGCGGGGCGTCGTCGTCGAGTGTTCGCATCTCGGTCACGGCTGGTCCTCCCTGTCGCACATGCCCTTCAGAAAGGCGAGAACGGCGCCGCGCGTCTTGTCGTCGGCGCCGCCGAGAGCGCCCGCGATGCGCCGTGATTGCGGTCGTGCGAGGGCGAGGGCGAGACTGCGGCCCGCCTGGGTCGGATAGAGCCGTCGCTGGCGGCGGTCGTCTGGCCCTTCCCGCTGGGCGATGTAGCCGGAATCGATCAACTGCTTCAGCACCCGGGCGAGCGACTGCTTGGTGATGTTGAGCGTGTCGAGCAGATCCGCCACCGTCATGCCCGGACGGCGATTGACGAAATGGACCACTCGGTGATGCGCGCGGCCGAAGCCGCTCTTTTCCAGGATCGCGTCGGGGTCGGAGATGAAATCGCGATAGGCGAAGAACAGCAGTTCGATCATCTCGAAATCGATATCGCCGCCGCCATCCATGCGATCGGTCACGAGATCAGCCGCTACGTCCATCCTGTCTGCCTTCATTCTTGGTCACCGCGTTTGCCGCTCGTCGCGCCGGGGTGTTATGTCAGTATCACTGACGCAATTTCCAGCCCTTATCGTCCGAAATCGTCGCGCATGCGCAAAACGTCTGTTTTCGGGCAGGCGACGAATAGATTGGGCCTGCCCGCCGTTTTCCCAGCGAGGTTACATCATGGCCTTGTCGATGACCAGCGATGGACCGCGCCGCCGCCTGTTCCCCGGTGACGTCACACATCGAATTTTTTTGCGACTGTCGGGGAGCCATTTTCGTCGCCGCGCGTTGCGATCAGTGCAAGGATAGGGACTTAAAGCCATGAATCATATCAGCAATCCGGACGTTTCCGTCGCCCGTCAACTTCGCCCTCTGGTCGCCATCGTCGCTGCGTTCAGCATGAGCGTCTTCGCGCTCCTGATCACCACCGCGAGCCTGGGCGCATCGCCGATCAACACGATGGAAATGGCCGACGCCGACATCTGATCGATGGCGCAGGCAGAGATCTTTTTGCAGCGCCGGCAAGCGCGGCAGGCGACAAATTTCTCTCGGCATGTTTTATCATCGCCCTCCGGAGCATGAATCAGGAGTAGGCGCATGGCCAAGCTGCAAGCGGGGATCATTCCCGTCACCCCCTTCGAGCAGAACTGCACGGTGCTGTTCGATCAGGATACGATGAAGGGCGTGATCGTCGATCCCGGCGGCGATGTCGAGGTGATCTTGCAGACGTTGCAGGAAAACGGCATCCAACTCGAAGCGATCTGGCTCACCCATGGTCACCTCGATCACGCCGGCGGCGCGATGGAGCTCAAGGAGGCGCTGGGCGTCGACATCATAGGCCCGCACAAGGCGGACCAGCCGTTGATGGACCAGATCGAGGCGCGGATGAGCGCCTTCGGGGCAAGCGGCATGCGCAATTGCACGCCCGACCGCTATCTCGACGAGGGAGACACCGTGTCCTTCGGCGAGCATGTGTTCGAGGTCTATCACACGCCCGGCCATTCGCCGGGGCATGTCATCTTCTTCAACCGCGACCAGAATTTCGCCCATCTCGGCGACGTGTTGTTCAACGGCTCGATTGGGCGCACCGACCTGCCGGGCGGCGATCACCAGCAATTGCTGGACTCCATCCGCGACAAGGTCTTCCCGCTTGGAGACGAGGTCGGCTTCATCTGCGGCCATGGGCCCGGCAGCCGGATCGGCGACGAGCGTCGGAGCAATCCTTTCCTGAAGGGCCTCTGAAGTCGAGACCGAACGGATCGCGAAAAGGCCCCGGAAGAGGCCTTTTCTCATTCATTCGACCGTGGTTATGCGCCGGTGCAGAAATGATCCTGGCCGTCATAGCCCCGATAGGTGCCGGTGCGGGCGTTGAAGGACTGGTAGCGCTCCGCGCAATAAGCGCGCCAGCGCGCGGTCCAGGGCTGAAGCGTCGCGGCGGAGGCGTCGACCTGTCTGCGGGCAGGGCGCGCGGGATAATAGTCCTCATCCTGCGCCGGCGCGGCGTAGTCTTCGTCCAGCGTATCGGGCTCGGCGTAGACGTCTCGGGGCGCCGGTTCGACATAGACGCGACGCGGCGCCGGTTCGACATAGACGGGCTCCGGTTCCACATAGACGCGGCGGGGACGATAGATCACTTCGGGTTCCGGATCGGAGGCGAGCGCGCCGCCGATGATGGCGCCGGCCGCCAGGCCGATCACGCCGGCGGCGACGGCGTCGCCGTGATGGTGATGACGCGGCGCGTGGCGCCAGTAATAATCACGGCCGGCGCTCGCTCGAATTGGAAGGAGCCCGCGGTTGCGGCCAGCGCAGCTGCGCCGAGGATGGCGGATTTGACAAGACGGTTCATCGTTTTCCTTCTTGGGCAACAATCGAATTTCAATGGCGCGACCCTAGGATCGGATCAATGAACCGTGGCTGAACGAAATGAGGAGAAAAAGTGACGTCCGGTCATCAACAAAGAAGCGCCGCCCGCCGGATTTCGGCGGCGACGCTCACGCGTAAACACGGTTGAACCGCGGCTGGATCAGCCGGTCACCTGGAGGTTGACGGCCTTCGGGCCCTTGCCGCGGCGATCCGGCTCGGTGTCGAAGGAAACTTTCTGGTTCTCGGTCAGCCCGGTCAGGCCCGACGCCTGCACTGCCGTGATATGGACGAAAATATCCGAGCCGCCCTTGTCCGGCTTGATGAACCCAAAACCCTTGTCGGTGTTGAAGAATTTAACGGTGCCAGTTTCGGCCATGGAGCAGTTCCCTTTTCCTCTCTGTCCTTATTTGCGCGTTCGGACAGCATGTCATGAAACCCGTAGGGGCTGGCAGGCATATTTCGACTAGAGGAAAGGTCCTACTATCGTGAATGGGTATCGGCGACCCGTCTCCCACACACCCGGAGCTTATTGCGCCTCCGGCGCGTTATTCTCAAGGTTTTCCCATTGTTCGCAAATTGCCCGAACGCGGTGAGATTGCGGGCAATCCCCAATTTTGGCAAGCAAAACTTTCACGTTTGATGCAAAATTGGCACGAAACGTGATGTCCCGGCTCCCGCAACGGAACGCCATGCTCGCGATTGAAGCAAAAATCTAAAGGTTATTTCACACGGCTACTATAGCCGGCGTTTTTTTGTAAATTCCGGTACGAGTTCCACCAGCAACATAGCAACGAAGATGAGGGCGCAGCCGATATAGCCGACCCATCCCATGCGCTCGCCGAGCAGCATTGCTCGAACAGAGCCCCGAACAAGGACTCGCTCGACAGGAAAATCGCCGCTTGCGGCGCGGTGGTCCAGCGTTGCCCCACGACTTGAAGGATGAAGGCGACGCCGGAGGAAAACAGGCCGGCATAGAGAAGTTCCGGCGCGGCGTCGACAATGTCGCTGCCGGCGATAGGCTCCAGAAACGCCGCCAGCGTCAACCCGCCCAAGGCGCAGACGAGGAACTGGACGGCGGAGAGCGCCATGGGCCTTTCGCTGCCCGGCGCGAAAATGCCGACGAGCAGGACCTGCGTCGCCCAGAACAGGGCGCAGACGATGGTCAGCAGATCGCCGACGGTCAGCTTGGAGAGATCTCCGCCGCTGAGGTAATAGATGCCGGTGGTCGCAAGCAGCGCCGCCGGCCAGACGATCCAATGCGGCAGCTTGCGCAACACGATCACGCTCATGATCGGCACGATGATCACATAAAGGCCGGTGAGAAAACTCGAATTGGTCACCGATGTCGTGAGCAGACCCAGTTGCTGGGTGCTGGCGCCGCCGAACAGGGCGAGGCCGATCAGCGCGAATGTGAGGAGCTCCTTGCGGGCGAGGGGAGCGGTCACCCGCCGGTGTTCCCGAAGCGCAAGGGGCAAAGCCACGAAGAAGGCGAGCAGGAAGCGCAGACCGACGAACCAGAGCGCGCCGAGATGGGCCATGGCGCTGTCCTGCGCGACGAAGCCCGCGCCCCAGATGGCGGCGGTCAGGACGAGGATGAGATTGGCGTTGAGACGTGACATGGCGCTCTCGGAGGGACTGCGGGTCCCTGCTGATACGCGTTCGCGACCCCGAGAGCAATTTTACATTTGTGCAATTTGACGGCCGGAACCATCAGTTCCGGTGATGCGACGCTGCGGCGCCCGATCAGCGCGTCCTTTTGCCGAAGGCCGTCGCGCGACGAAGCCCGCCCAGCTGCGGCGGCGCCGAATAGATCGACTTGGGCATATGCAGAGCCGGATCGTATCGCTGAAGCTCCTGGGACTGGCGTGTGTCGAAGGCGGCGGCGTCGTTCGTCTCGGGAAATTCGTCGTTGAAACTGGTCGGGGCGATTTCCGGGCGCGCCAGCGCATAGCCCTGCAGCAGCGGCACTTCGAGGTTTTGGCAGAGATCCGCCTGCCTGAGATCTTCGAGCCCTTCGAAGATCGGCACGGCGCCCTGGTCCTTGATCTGGCGAACCATGACGCCCAGCAGTGCGTAGCCGGCAGAATTCTCGAGGAATTCCTTCACCCAGGACGCTTCGAATTTGACGAAATCCGGCTTGAGCAGCTTCATGCGGGCCGCGTCACGTTCATCGGCGCCGTATTCGTCGATGGCGATCATGAAGCCGCGCGCGCGCAGTTCCTCGACGAAATGCGCCAGCATGTCGGCGCTGTCGTTTTCCTTCTGGGTGATTTCGCACACGACGCGTTTGGGCGTGAGCCCGGCCTCATTGGCCGCCAGCCGCATCATTTCGACTTCTCGCCGGATGTCGGCGTCGGTCACGAAGAGACCCGGATGAAAATTGACGAAGAGTTTGGCGCGGGCGCGACCCAGCGCTCCGGTGTTGAAAATGTGCAGGGTGCGGCAGAGGCTGTCGATCATGCCCTTGTCGTCGCGGGTCACGGCCGGGAAGAACTCGGCGGGACGCACGGGATCTCCGCCCCTGCTGGGGCGGATCAGTCCCTCGAAGGCCTGAACTTCGAAATGTCCCTCGGC
Source organism: Rhizobium sp. G21 (assembly GCF_014158035.1). Classification (GTDB taxonomy): domain Bacteria; phylum Pseudomonadota; class Alphaproteobacteria; order Rhizobiales; family Rhizobiaceae; genus Rhizobium_E. The sequence goes on from NZ_JACFXW010000001.1 coordinate 3,743,188, forward strand.
GTCCTGGCTGAAGATCGGCTGCAAGGCCGATTGCAGCACGAAGGGTCCGTAAGCCGCAGTCCAGGACCCATCGCTCTGGCGGCTGAGTTTGGAAAAGATGCTGCTTGCTGTCATGGTGTCCCGGCAGAGTTGATGACATTCCCGGTAGTTGTAGCAGACGACCGTTACTATAGCCTTAAATGGGGTCCAGCGCGCCGGAATATCAGGCTTTTGCCGGTCGCGGTCGGCTTGATCCCGACCGGCGCGGGGCCTATAAGTCCGTGCCTTTTATTGCCTCTCAGACAAGGAATTCAGAAATGGCCTTCCTCGCCGACGCTCTGTCCCGCGTTAAGCCCTCCGCAACCATCGCCGTCGCGCAGAAAGCGCGCGAGCTGAAGGCGAAGGGGCGCGATGTCATCAGCCTCGGCGCGGGCGAGCCCGATTTCGACACGCCCGACAACATCAAGCAGGCGGCGATCGACGCCATCAATCGCGGCGAAACGAAATACACGGCCGTCGCCGGCATCGTCGAGCTGCGTGAAGCCATCGCCAGGAAGTACAAGCGCGAGAACAATCTCGACTACACCGCAGCCCAGGTGATCGTCGGCACCGGCGGCAAGCAGATCCTGTTCAATGCGCTGATGGCGACGCTGAATCCGGGCGACGAAGTCGTGATCCCCGCGCCCTACTGGGTGTCCTATCCGGAAATGGTGGCGCTGTGCGGCGGCACGCCGGTGTTCGTCAACACCACGATCGAAGCCAAGTTCAAGCTGCAGCCGGAAGATCTGGAAAAGGCCATCACGCCCAAGACCAAGTGGTTCATCTTCAACTCGCCGTCCAACCCCTCGGGCGCGGCCTATACCCATGCCGAACTCAAGGCGCTGACCGACGTGCTGATGCGCCATCCGCATGTCTGGGTGCTGACCGACGACATGTATGAGCACCTGACCTTCGACGACTTCAAGTTCGTGACGCCTGCCGAAGTCGAACCCGGCCTTTACGACCGCACGCTGACCATGAACGGCGTCTCCAAGGCTTACGCCATGACCGGCTGGCGCATCGGCTATGCCGCCGGCCCGCTGCAACTGATCAAGGCGATGGACATGATCCAGGGCCAGCAGACCTCGGGCACCAATTCGATCGCCCAGTGGGCGGCGCTCGAGGCGCTGAACGGCCCGCAGGATTTCATCGAGCAGAACAAGAAGGTCTTCCAGGGTCGGCGTGATCTGGTCGTCTCCATGCTCAACCAGGCGCCGGGACTGTCCTGCCCGACGCCGGAAGGCGCCTTCTACGTCTATCCGTCCTGCGCCGGCCTGATCGGCAAGACGGCGCCCACCGGCAAGGTGATCGCAACCGACGAGGATTTCGTGACCGAGCTTCTCGAATCCGAAGGCGTGGCCGTGGTGCATGGCTCGGCCTTCGGCCTCGGTCCGAATTTCCGCATCTCCTACGCGACGTCTGAAGCGCAGCTCGAAGAAGCCTGCCGCCGCATCCAGCGCTTCTGCGCCGCCTGCCGGTAAAACATAACGACATTCACGAGGGCGCGTCGAAGCCGGCGCGCCCTTTTTCGTGCATTTGTAAAACCCGCGCATTGCGTGTGGCGGGTGGGATTTACGATTTTCCTCCCTTGCTGGACCTTCCGGAAAGTCTCCATTTTCCGGGGCTTTGACGCCGTTCGGCAAATCGCGTTAGCCCTGTGATGTTCCTTGTAGTCAGTTCCGGAACATCGATCACGAGCGCGGGCGACGCGCAGCGTCAGCCGAGAAACATGGCGTGATCCGGCCTCGAGCGGGCCGGCTGCCTCTCGGTCGCACCGCAGTCGTCTCTGCCTCAGACGCAACGGGCGACCCGAAGGAGGGCTTTCATGACCGGCATTTCCTCTGCGAGCAGCAGCTATAGTTATTATCAGACGCCGTTGAAATCGAATTTCAGCAAGCTGGACGGCGATGGCGACGGCAAGGTGTCTTCGGACGAATTTGCGGCGGGCAAGCCCTCGGACGTCACGGCGAAACAGTCAAGCCAGTTGTTCTCTTCCCTTGATGCAGACGGCGACGGCTCCGTGTCGGAAGCGGAAATGACGAGCAGCATGACTTCGTCCGATCCCTTCGCCCAAATGTCTGGCGATGCCGTCGCGGTGATGATGCAGATGCAGTCCGCTTCGTCCTTCGGCTTTTCTTCGTCAGACGCCTATAGCGAAATGGACGCGGATTCCGATGGCGCCGTCACCCAGGCTGAATTCGTCTCCGCCCGGCCCGACGACGTGAGCGAAGACGATGCGATGGCGCTGTTCCGGGCGATCGATACGGAAGGGGTGGGCTCGATCTCCGAAGAGCAGTTCATTGTCCGGCTCGAGGAGGAAGGCCCGGACGGTCCACCGCCAATGGACGATGACACGACCGCGATCTTCGATGCGCTCGACACCGATCAGGACGGCGTCGTCAGCGCCGAGGAACTGGCTGCGGCCAAACCAGACGATGTCAGCGCCGAGGATTCCACCTCGCTGTTCGACGCGCTCGACGAGGACTCCGATGGCGGCGTGACGCTGGACGAGTTCGAAAGCGCGCGGCATAGCTTCATCGCCAATACCCGCATATCAGCCGGCGACGAGGAGGACGAAGAGTCTTCGTCATCGCCGTCCAGCATCTCCGACGTTCAGTCAATCCTCGATACGCTGAGCAGCTCCACGACCGAAACGGCCGGCGCCGGCGTCTGATTTGGCGCCACGCGACGCCTGCAGCGGCTCCCCGTCGGGCGCCGTATATTTTTTGGCTGAACAAGAGGCAAAAAAAAGAGGGCCACGAGAAATCTCGGGCCCTTTATAGTTGTGAAGGTAATTTAAACCTCCAGAGGGACAGCTGATACGGCGGCACTGGGAGGAAAACCGCCATGTGCATCAGCTGTGTGCGATATGATGTTTAATTGTGCATTGCGCAAGGACTCGATGCGCATGTCAGCCATGCAAAACATGCATGATAGTTAGTGATCCGTTTCCAATTGGTTGAAATGACGTGATTTTTGGCCGTGGCACAAAAACGCGCCACACTCGAAAAAAAAAACCTTTTCATGCTGATTATTTTCGTCCGGCGCCGTCTTTTCGATCGATCGGCGTTCACCGCCGTCTTCTGCAGCGGTCTCAGAAATTCCAGTTGCGCGCCTTGGCGACGATGAAATCGCGAAAAACCTTCAGCTTGGCGGCGTTCTTCATCTCGCTGGGATAACAGAAATAGGTGTCGAAGGACGGGATGTCCGCATCCGTCACCAATTGCACGAGGCCTGGGTCGCGACCGACGATATAATCGGGCAGCATGGCGATGCCGATGCCCAGCAGCGCCGCGCGCTTGATCGAGGTCAGGCTGTTGATCTGCAGAACCGGCGACCGCGGACTGCCTTCGGGGCGACCGGCGATTTCCAGCCAGTTGACGTCGAGCAAATAGTTCGGCGCGGGCTCGCCGAAAGTGATGATGCGGTGCTGGTCGAGCTCCTCGATCGACTGCGGCTGGCCGTAGCGGCTGATATAGGACGGCGCGGCATAGACATGCATATGCACGGTGAACAGCTTGCGCTGGATCAGGTCCGATTGCTGCGGCTCGCGCAGGCGGATGGCGCAATCGGCGTGACGCATGTTCACGTCCAGCTCCTCGTTGTCGAGGATCAACTGCACCTGCATGTCGGGATAGAGACTCAGGAATTCCTGCACCTTGTCGGTCAACCAACCCTGGCCGAGACCCACTGTGGTGGTGATGCGCAGCCGGCCGGTCGGCTTTTCCGTGGTCTCGGTCAGCTGGACCTTGACCATTTCGAGCTTCATCAGCACGTCATGGGCGGTGCGGTAGAGCAGTTCGCCCTGCTCAGTGAGGATCAGGCCGCGGGCGTGTCGATGGAAGAGCTTGGTGTTGACCTCGGCTTCCAGCGCGCTGACCTGGCGGCTGATGGCGGACTGGGACAAATGCAGCTTGTCGGCGGCATGGGTGAAGGACCCGGCTTCCGCAGCGGCGTGGAAAATTCTCAGCTTGTCCCAGTCGAGCGACATTCATTCCCCCAGATGGCCTGATGCGGCCCGCATTGTTACTCGGCCGCCTGCGCCACGTGCAAATGACCGGCCAGATAGCGCTCGGCTTCGAGCGCCGCCATGCAGCCCATGCCGGCGGCGGTGATCGCCTGGCGGAAGGTGTCGTCGGTCACGTCGCCGGCCGCGAACACGCCTTCGATATTGGTCGCGGTCGAGTCCGGCGCGGTCCAGAGATAGCCGTTCGGCTTCATGCGCAGCTGGCCGGCGAAGAGTTCGGTGGCCGGCGCATGACCGATCGCCACGAACAAGCCGTCGATCGGCCGCTCGGTGATTTCACCGGTCCTGGCGTTGCGGATCTTCACACCGGTGACCGAGGCGGGCATCGGCGGATGCAATTGCTCGCCGGTGATCTCGGCGATCTCGCTGTTCCACATTACCGAGACGTTCTCGCGCTGGAACAGGCGTTCCTGCAGGATCTTTTCCGAGCGGAAGCTGTCGCGGCGATGCACGACGGTGACCGACTTGGCGATGTTGGAGAGATACAGCGCTTCCTCGACGGCGGAATTGCCGCCGCCGACCACGATCACGTCCTTGTTGCGATAGAAGAAGCCGTCGCAGGTGGCGCAGGCGGATACGCCGAAGCCCTGATACTTCTTCTCGGAATCGATGCCCAGCCACTTGGCCTTGGCGCCGGTGGCGATGACGATCGTGTCGGCGATCCAGGCCTGGCCGGAATCCGTGGTCACATGGAAGGGGCGGCTGGACAGGTCGACCGAGGTGACGAGGTCGTTGATGATCTCGGCCCCGACATGTTTGGCCTGGCCGAGCATCTGCTCCATCAGCCATGGGCCCTGGATCGGGTCGGCGTAGCCGGGGTAATTTTCGACATCGGTGGTGATCATCAACTGGCCGCCTTGCTCCATGCCGGCGATGAGCACCGGCTGCAGCATTGCGCGGGCTGCATAAATGGCGGCGGTGTAGCCGGCCGGGCCGGAGCCGATGATCAAGACCTTGGTGTGACGAGCGGACATTCCAACAAATCCTTGGAGAGAGTGCGACCGCAGACGCGGTCTTTTGCGCCTATCTATGAATGGAACGCATGGATATTCAAGGGTGCGCCGCGATTTCCACCGATTTGGCTGCCGAGTTCTGGCGCGGATGCGGACCGCGTCCCGGCCGGTTGGGGAAAATGTGCAAGATCCGTTGTATTAGCCTTTCGTCTTAAACCTTCCGTCTTTCCAGCAGGAGCCGCATCCGATATGCAAGTTTCGGGGAAACGATGTCCGGCGAAGATCGGACGACGACATAAGGGGAGGACGCATGCAAGCTCTGCTCGCCTTGAGCAACGGCATCGACGCCGTTTCCAGAAAATTCGGACAGGTCGCGAGTTACCTCGTGCTGTTCTGCGCCCTGATCTCGGCCGGCAACGCGATTGTGCGCTATCTATTTTCGATGAGTTCGAACGGTTGGCTGGAAATCCAGTGGTATATGTTCGCGGGCATCGTGCTGCTCGGCGCCTCGCAGACACTGAAGATGAACGCGCATATTCGCGTCGATCTGGTCTACGGCATGCTTGGACCTCGGGCCCGGCTCTGGGTGGATATTATCGGGCTCATTGTGTTCTTGTTTCCCGTCACCATCCTGTTCACCTATCTCTGCTGGCCGTTTTTCTATCAATCGTTCGTGGGCAATGAGCAGTCGCTGAATGCGGGCGGTCTGACCCGCTGGCCGGCGAAGATCTTGCTGGTGGTGGGGTTCGGCATGCTGGCTATTCAGGGATTCTCCGAACTGATTAAGCGCATCGCGGCGCTGCAGGGCCTGTCGCAGATCGACACGTCCTACGAAAAACCGATGCAGTGAGGGGAAACGTCCATGTTCGAATTCGGCATTCTCCCGCCCGCTATGTTTCTCGGCATGATCCTGTTCATGCTCTACGGATTTCCCGTCACTTTCTCGCTGGCGGCCGTGGGTCTCTTCTTCGGCGCTATCGGTATCGCCACCGGCCATTTCGAACCGGCCTTCATGGAGAGCCTGCCGTTCCGCTTCTACGGCATCATTTCCAATGAACTGCTGTTGGCCATCCCCTTCTTCACTTTCATGGGCTCTATCCTGGAACGATGCGGGTTGGCCGAAGATCTGCTCAAAGGCACCGGCCGTCTGTTCGGCGGCGTGCCTGGCGGGCTGGCCTTCGCGGTCGTGGTCGTCGGCGCCGTGCTGGGCGCCATCACCGGCACGGTGGCGGCCTCCGTCATCACCATGGGCATGATTTCGCTGCCGATTATGCAGCGCTACAATTATTCGATGAAGCTCTCGACCGGCGTCATCGCCGCCTCGGGCACCATCGCGCAATTGGTGCCGCCGTCGCTGGTGCTGGTGGTGCTCGCCGATCAGCTCGGCAAGTCGGTGGGGGACATGTATCGCGGCGCCATCGGCCCTTCGATGCTGCAGATCGCGGTGTTCATCGCCTATATCGCGCTGATCGCCATTTTCCGTCCGCAGATGATGCCGCCGATCCCTAAGGAAGAACGCGGCAAGCTCGACGCGGAGTTGATCCGCACCATCCTGCTCGGCATGATCCCCTCCATCGTGCTGATCTTCCTGGTGCTCGGCACGATCTTCCTCGGGCTCGCGACGCCGACCGAAGCCGGCGCTCTCGGCGTTGTCGGCGCGCTGGTGCTGGCGGCGCTGAACCGCCGCCTGACCTGGGCGCTGGTGCGTGAAGGCATGGACACGACCATGCGCATCACCTCCATGGTGGTGTTCATCCTGATCGGCTCCACCGTGTTCAGCCTGGTGTTCCAGGGTATGGACGGCTCGCGCTGGATCGAACATCTGCTGACCGGGCTGCCCGGCGGCCAGTTGGGCTTCCTGATCTTCGTCAATATCTTCGTGTTCTTCCTTGCCTTCTTTCTCGATTTCTTCGAGATCGCCTTCATCATCGTGCCGATGCTGGCGCCGGTGGCGGCGGCGCTCGGCATTGATCTCGTCTGGTTCGGGGTGCTGCTCTGCGTCAACATCCAGACCAGCTTCATGCACCCGCCGTTCGGCTTCGCGTTGTTCTACCTGCGCGGCATCGCGCCACCGTCGGTGAAGACCTCCGACATCTATCTGGGCGCACTGCCGTGGGTGGGGCTGCAGCTTCTGATGGTCGTGGTGGTGATCTTCTGGCCGGAGTTGGTGACCCATTGGCTCGACAATGGGCCGAAGATCGATCCCAACACGATCGAGATCAAGATCGACCTGCCGACGCTCGGCGGCGATCCGAACGCAGCTCCGGGCGGCCTGCCGGGCCTGCCGGCGCCCGGCGGATTGCCCGGCTTGCCGGGTGGCCTTTCGCCGCTCGACGGACCGCCGAAGGTGAATTGAGGCCGCTGGCCAAGATCGAGCGCTGCTGCTATGGCGGGCTCCATGAGATTGGAGCCCGGTCATGACCCCGAACCGCCCCTTGCGCCGAACGATGATCCGGCTCGCCTGGCGCCTCATCGGCGGCAGGCGGCGGGCGCATTTCCAGGAATGGTTTCCCGGGCTGGACATCGAGCCCGCCGATGAGGGAACCGCGGGCGTGATCCGCTACCATGGACGGGCCGTAGCGCCGGCCATGGCCCTCAAGGCGCTCACCGAGCGCGCTTCGGACGAGGTCTTCGTCATCGGTTCCGGCCCGTCTCTGCGCGACCAGGACCTGTCCCGTCTTCCCGATAGATCGGCTCTGTTGCTCAACGGCGCCATCAGCCTGATCGGTGGACCCGTGCGCGAGCCCCTGGCGGTGGTGATGGAAGACGAGCGCTTCGTCTGGCGGCATTTTCACGACATCATCGCGAAGGTTCCCGCCGGCGCAGTGGCGATCCTTTCGGCCGAGGTCATCCGCGCCATCTGCGAACTCGACGGCCGATGGCTCGCCGACAAGCGCGTCGTCGCGCTGTTCGATGCGCGCAAGCCGCTCCGCGACGCGGCCTTGTCGGGGATGAGTTGCGCGGCCGGAACTGGGTCCGGCTTTCGGACGACGGCGCCACAGGTTTCTCGTCGGCGCCCGACAAGGGCGTATTCAAGGCCGGCTCGGTGGCGGTCAGCGCCATGCAGTTCGCGCTCGCCTGCAGTCCTCGACGCGTCGGGCTGCTGGGCGTCGACATCTCCAACGCGGGCGCCGGCGCGGAGCGGTTCAACGAAAAGGCGGGCAAGGTCGCGTTCACCGGCGTCGCCCGCGCTCAGGACAAGATCGTCGCGCATCTTTCGCTGGCGCGCGAGATCGCCTTGTCGCGTGGCGTTGCGGTCACCAACTATTCGCCCGTATCGGCGCTTCGCGCCGCAGGCTTCGGCTATGACGATCGCTTTGCGCTGACGCCGCCACCCTCGGCTTGACAGACGGCGGAAATGGTGGTGACGCAGCGCACGACAAACGCGCCGCAACGGGCAGGAATATCCATATGGGTCTCTTCGGGAAAAAACTTCCCTACACCAAACATCTCGCGATCACGCCGCCGCATCCGGCGGCAGGACGCTCCGGCCTCGCGATCGCCGCCTGCGTGCGCAACGAAGGCCGCTATATCGGCGAATGGCTGCGGTTTCATATCGCCGTCGGCGTCCGGCATTTCTACATCTATGACGACGGCTCGACGGATGGCACGGCGGAGATCGTGCGCGATGTCGCGGGCAGCCATGCGACCATCATGCCCTGGGCGGGGCGGATGACGGATGTATCGAGCGCCAATCTGCTGAACAGCCAGGCGATCGCCTTTTCCCATGCCATCCTGAATTTCGGCGCGAGTTACGAGCGCATGGCCTTCATCGACGCCGACGAGTTTCTGTTGCCCAAGCAGGGCGATACGGTGATGGAGGCGCTCGCCGGCGCCAAAGGTTTCCCCAATATCTCGCTGCCCTGGCACATGTTCGGGACCGGCGGTCACAAGGCGCGGCCCGAGGGCGGCGTGTTGCGCAACTACCTCATCCGCGCGCGCGATCCGCTCAGCAAGCTGAAGAACGCCAGCAACTTCAAATGCATCGTCGACCCTGCGCCGTCAGGGAGGTCAGCATCCACCAGTTCCAGACGGTCGAGCATGGCGAAATGACCGCCAATGACGCGGGACAGACCTTCACGCGCAAAGGCCGCAAGAAGCCGGAGTTCTACAGCGCCCGCTATCTGCAGCTCAACCACTATTACAGCAAGTCCGGACAGGATCTTGAGGAGAAGCTGAAGCGCGGCCCGGCGTCGCCGGCGTCGCGAGAACGCTATAACGAACGCGTCTTGTCGGCCGTCGCCAACATCGAGATCGACACCGTGGAAGATCGGGCCATGGTCGAGTTTCTCGATCGCCGCGGCATCGATCTCTGACGCGGAGACCCTCCGGCTTCAGCCGAAGACGGAGGTATCCTTCTTGAGACGATAGAAGATCCGGCCGAGGATCATGTTTTTGACCCGGAGGAAGCGGCGAAAATGCGGATAGACCGCGAGGTCGCGCGCATCCATCGCTTTCATCTCGGCCGCCGTCATCGGATGATAGCCGTATTTGCCGCGGTTCCACAGCAGGAGAGACCTTTTGAGCGCGCCGTTGCGATAGCGCTGCGGGAAGGGCACATGCATCGCCACCGGCGTGAAGGGGAAGTAGCGCTGATAGCCCTTGTCGGCAAAGGCCTGCTTGTTGGCGCGTTCGCCTTCGCCGATCTCGACGCCGCTTTCGGCCAGCCTCTCCAAATCGGTGACGCCGACGTCGGCATAGGAGGTGCCGCTGTCATAGCGATAGGCCCTGAGAGCCGGCAGGACCTCGAATTCGCCGCGGCGCAGGAAGCGCGGATCGACCTGCAGGACCTTGGGATTGGCGGCGAAAATTCGCTGATACTGGTCGAGAACATCCTGCGAAAGCGGACGGACGAACTGCATGTCGTCCTGTAGCATCATCAGGTAGCGATAGCCGTTCCCGCGCGCATAATCGCACATCTGGCGGATATTGGCGTAGAGATTGCCGTGGCGCTTGCCGTCCTTGGAGGAGGTGTTGGTGAACACGCCCTTCAGCCGCGGACGCCAGCGCTCCAGCACCGCCTGCGTCACCGGATCGCCGCTGGCGTCGTCCATGACGACCACGTCGAAACCGGGGCACAATTCGGCGATCGACGACAGGCAGTTTTCGAGCGTCACGCCCATATTGTAGGAGAAGACAGCGATCAGAAGGTTGCGAGTGTTCAATCCGGTTCTCCGCGACATATGACCGTCGCCCGTTATAATCGAACTTCGACGTCTTGATGTCTCAATCGCGTCTCTAAGCCGGGTTGCGCTATCCGTGCAACCCCTCCTTCCTGATCTTGTCGAGAACGCGGTTCTTTTTGGACTTCCATTTCACCGCGCGCCATCCGTCGTAGAACAATCGCAGGGGCGCGGTGGCGGAGATGAGCTTATCGATGCGCTTATTGGCCTTTTCGAGCTTCTCGCTCAGCACCAGCAGCATTTCGCCGCGCGCTTCGTCGCAGTCCAATTGCGGAAAATGGCGGAAGAAGGCGGGGTAGGGATCCTGCTCACGCGGCACGTCGTTTCGGATCAGTCCGCCCTTCTCCATCAGCCGGAGCGCGGTCTGCTCGAAGGTCCAGTCATGGATATGGAAAACTTTCCACTTGAATCCGCGTTCGCCGGAAAAACCCGTCAGCCGCACATCGACGTCGGGCGCGATATGCTTCAACCACGCCGTCATCGCGAAGCCGCTGCTCGCCGTGTGCTGCGGCGGGTAGAAACCTTCCATGAATTCGGTGAGATCGAGGAAACCTGCGGGAATCTCGTCGAATTCCTCAGGACGGTTCAGCCGTTCGCGCGATGCGGCGCGCAGATTGATCACGCCTTTGAAGAATGGCGCCGGCATCAGCCGCATCATGCCCGGCAGCCGACGTCGGTAAACCACTTCGGACCCTGCCGTATTGCAACGGGTGACCAGCACGCAATCATGCGGGAAGGGGCTGTCGAGCACGCGATCGATCTTGTTGAAAAAGACATAGAGCGGTTTCGGCGGCGGGTCGCGCAGGATTTCGCTCAAGCGCTGGTCGTCACTGTTGGCGACCAGCACGATCGTCTGAAAATTGGAGAAGAAGGCGCTCCATTCGATGTCCTCCCGCAAGCCCGCGGTCGTGGGCGTCACGAGACTAGGGGGCGAAAAGACGTAAGGAGCGACCTGCATCGATGGAAGTTCCTGCGCGGGCGAAACAAACAACTTTCATCAACTATTTTCAGTTCCAAAAGTTCCTCGACTCGTCGGCGATGTCAAGAAATTCCACCAAGAAGCGCATTGATATCGGCGCGCGCTCATCCGAGATCGCGTGAGAAAGCCTGCAGCGGATGTGCGTGCGTTGCGGTCAGGCGTCGCTTTTCACAAATAGCCGCGCGTAAACTCCGTTCAACCCCTCGACCTCATTGGCGATGGCGAAGGTCTCGCGGACATGACGGGCCGCGTATTCGCCATGGCGGCGGGCGCGCTCGGGGTCTGCCAGATAGGGTTCTATGGCGTGTTTCAAAGCCTCGCCGTCGCCGGCTGCAACCACGAGGCCGGTGCGGCCGGGCACGATCATTTCCGCATAGGCGCCGGCGTCCGACGTGACGACAGGCGCGCCCGACGCCATGGCTTCGAGCGGCGTCAGTCCAAAGCCTTCATTGCGAGACGGCGCGACGAAGAGCTGAAAACGCCGATACCAGGGTTTGATGTCGTCGACTTCGCCGATGAAGCGGATCCGATCCTTGAGGCCCGCTCGGTCGATCCGGGCGCGAAGATCGGCGGCGAAACTTTCGTGTTCCGACGTGACCCGACCGGCGATCACCGCGGTCCAGGCAGGGTAATGCGGCAGAAGCGCGATCATGGCGTCGACGAACAGATCGGTGCCCTTTTGCGCCCGCACGCGGCCGGTGCAGCCTATGATCAACCTGCCGTCGAGATCCGGGGCAGGATCGGCGTCGTCCGCCCGGACAGGACGGAAGACGTCGGTGTCGACGCCGTGCATGATCACGGTGTGAGGAACATCGAGATAGGAGCCGGAGCGCGCTGACGTGGCGACGACCGCGTCCATCTTCGAGATCAGCCATTTGGTGTAACGGGAGTGTCTACGCTGGGCGGCCGAGGTGAACAGCAGCAGCATCGGCATGCGCAGGATATCGCGCAGGACCAGGCCCGCCAGCATCTCGTTGTTGCGGCGGGCGTGCCAAATGCGCTTTCGGCCGCTCGCCGGTCGTTTCCAGCAGGCCAGGAGATCGAGAAAACCGATGCGGGGCATGGTTGCCGGCAGGCCCGGCCCGAGTGTGGCGAGCTTGACGCCCGCCTCGACCTGCTTCGGCGCGAGTTGAACCACCGTGGTGGTCACGCCGGAGAGGCGCCGCTTGAAATGCGGCGCGATGATCTCGATCTCGCGGATGTTCATGGCGGGGGCTCAGCCCCAGGCGATGCCGATGATTTCGTAGCCCTTGGCGCCGCCAGGCGCGTTGACTTCGATCATGTCGCCGACTTCCTTGCCGATCATCGCGCGGGCGATGGGCGAGGAGATCGAAATGCGGCCGGACTTCACGTCGGCTTCCTGATCGCCGACGATCTGATAGGTTCTCTCTTCTTCGGTGTCTTCGTCGATCAGCTTGACGGTCGCGCCGAACTTGATCTTGTCGCCGCTCATCTTGGTGAGGTCGATCACCTCGGCGCGGGCTATCAGATCTTCGAGTTCGCCGACGCGACCTTCATTGTGGCTCTGCGCCTCTTTCGCGGCGTGATATTCCGCGTTTTCCGACAGATCGCCATGAGCGCGCGCTTCGGAAATCGCTTCGATGATCCGCGGGCGCTCTTCCTGCTGGCGCCAGCGCAGCTCTTCGGAGAGCTGTGCAAAACCGCGGGGCGTCATCGGTACCTTTTCTACCATCTCATCGTCCTCAGCATTACCTTGCGCCGGTCTCGCCGGCACAAAAAGAAAACGGTCCCGGAAGCGCAAACTTCAGAACCGTCCAGAAAATCGACTGAGGTGTGTATAGCAGAACTGTCATCGAAAATGCGAGAAAATTATTTTGCAGCCGCCGATGGAACATCTTTCGAGGTCGTCCGCCGGGCAAGCGCGAGGTCGGGGTCGGAACGAATTCTGACTGCAAGATGAACGCGCCATTCAAAGGCGGTTCAAGCATCGGCGTTTAGAAAGGCGTCATCGACTTGCAAGGCTGCTGGAGAGCCACATGAAAAAGTTCATCATCACCGCATCCGCCGCGCTGATCGCCGTCCTGTCCCTCACTGGCTTCGCCACCGCCAGCGATCGTCGCGGCAGCGAAGAGGTCTGGCGCCATCACGGCGAAAGAAGCGAGGCCCATCGTGATCGCGGTCGCGATCCCGGCTTTCGCGATCGCGACCGCCGCCATGTCGACCGCCGCCATGTCAACCGTCATGACTGGCGCGGCGATCGCCGGCACTGGCGACACGACGGTTGGCGCTATGGCGGCTATCGCGGCTATTACTGGGGCGGCCCGCGCATCGTGATCGGCGGCCCGGTCTACGCCTCGCCCTATTGCTTCAAGAAGAAGGTCTATCGCACCGACGCCTGGGGCAATGTCTATATCAAGCGCGTTCGCGTCTGCCGCTGAGGACGGCCGAACCCCTGTGAGCGTGAGCGGCGACACGACCTCGCCGCTTCCTTTGGTCCCGACATGCAAAACGCCCCGCGAGGTCTCCTTCGCGGGGCGTTTGACTTTCGATACGTCCGATCTCAGGCGAAATAAGCCTGCAGCGGCTTGACTTCGAGATTGCCGGCCTTCAGCGCGCGGATGGCTTCGGCGGCGGCGAGCGCGCCGGCCATAGTGGTGTAATAGGGCACCTTCTGCATCAGCGCGGCGCGGCGGAGCGACTTCGAGTCGGATATCGCCTTGTTGCCGTCGGTCGTGTTGATCACCAGCTGGACCTGGCGGTTGCGGATGGCGTCCTCGATATGCGGACGCCCTTCCAGAACCTTGTTGATCTTCACCGACTCGATGCCGTGTTCGGCGAGGAAGCTGCGCGTGCCGCCGGTGGCCAGCACCTTGAAGCCGATTTCATGAAGAATGCGCATGGCGGGCAGCACGCGCTCCTTGTCGCTGTCGCGGACGGAGACGAACACCGTGCCGGAACGCGGCAGTTCGACGCCAGCGCCCAGCTGGCTCTTGGCGAAGGCCAGCGCGAAATCCTTGTCGAGGCCGATGACTTCGCCGGTCGAGCGCATTTCAGGGCCGAGCAACGTGTCGACGCCGGGGAAACGCGCGAAGGGGAACACGGCTTCCTTGACGGCGATGTGCTCGAGATTGCGGCTGTCGGGCTTTTCCGGCGTATAGGCGGAGAAGGCGGTGTCGAGCGTTTCGCCAGCCATGACGCGGGCGGCGATCTTGGCGATCGGCGCGCCGATGGTCTTGGCGACGAAGGGCACCGTGCGCGAGGCGCGCGGATTGACTTCGAGAATATAGATCACGTCGTCCTTGATGGCGTATTGCACATTCATGAAGCCGCCGACATTGAGCGCCTTGGCGAGCGCCCGGGTCTGTTCTTCGAGCTGGTCGACGATGTCCTTCGACAGGGTGCGCGGCGGCAGCGAGCAGGCGGAGTCGCCGGAGTGGATGCCGGCTTCCTCGATATGCTCCATGATGCCGCAGATATAGACGTCCTTGCCGTCGGACAGGCAGTCGACATCGACTTCGATGGCGTTGGAGAGATAGCTGTCGAACAGCAGCGGGTTCTTGCCGAGCAGCGTGTTGATCTGGCCCGTCTTGTCGTTGGGGTAGCGCGCCTTGATGTCCTCGGGCACGAGTTCCGGCACGGTATCGAGCAGATAGGTCTGCAGCTGGCTTTCCGAATGCAGGATCTGCATGGCGCGGCCGCCGAGCACGTAGGACGGGCGGACGACCAGCGGGAAGCCGATCTCGGTGGCGACGAGACGCGATTGCTCGACCGAATAGGCGATGCCGTTCTTCGGCTGGGTGAGATCCAGCTTCATCAGCAGCTTCTGGAAGCGGTCGCGGTCTTCGGCGAGATCAATCATGTCGGGCGCGGTGCCGAGGATCGGGATGCCGGCGCGCTCCAGCGCGTCCGCCAGCTTCAGCGGGGTCTGGCCGCCGAACTGCACGATCACGCCGAGAAGTTCGCCCTTCTCCTGCTCGATCTTGAGGATCTCGATCACGTCTTCCGCCGTCAGCGGCTCGAAATAGAGACGATCGGAGGTGTCGTAGTCGGTCGAGACAGTCTCGGGATTGCAGTTGACCATGATGGCCTCGAAGCCCGCATCCTTCAATGCAAAGGCGGCGTGGCAGCAGCAATAGTCGAATTCGATGCCCTGGCCGATGCGGTTGGGACCGCCGCCGAGGATCACCACCTTCTTGCGCTCGGAAATCTCGGCCTCCGAGCGGGTCGCGCCGGCGAACGGCGTTTCATAGGTGGAGTACATATAGGCGGTCGGAGAGGCGAATTCGGCCGCGCAGGTGTCGATGCGCTTGTAGACGGGACGCACGTTGAGCGCGTTGCGGATCTCGGCGACTTCCTTCGGGCGCTTGCCGGTCAGCGTGGCGAGACGGGCGTCGGAGAAGCCCATGGCCTTGAGCATGCGCAGGTTCTGGGCGTCGGTGGGCAGGCCATGTTCGCGGATGCGGGCTTCCATGTCCACGATCGCCTTGATCTGGGCGAGGAACCAGGGATCGATCTTGCAGCCGGCATGGACTTCTTCCGGGCTCATGCCGAGGCGCAGCGCCTGGGCCACCATGCGCAGACGATCCGGCGTCGGCGTGCCGATGGCGGCGCGGATGGCGTTGTGGTCGTCGCCGTCGCCGAGGCCGGGGATCTCGATCTCGTCGAGGCCGGTAAGGCCGGTTTCCAGACCGCGCAGCGCTTTCTGCAGGCTTTCCTGGAAGGTGCGGCCGATGGCCATGACTTCGCCGACCGACTTCATCGCCGTGGTCAGCGTCGGCTCGGCGCCGGGGAACTTCTCGAAGGCGAAACGCGGAATCTTGGTGACCACGTAGTCGATCGACGGTTCGAAGGAGGCCGGGGTGGCGCCGCCGGTGATGTCGTTTTCAAGCTCGTCGAGCGTGTAGCCGATCGCGAGCTTGGCGGCGATCTTGGCGATCGGGAAGCCGGTAGCCTTGGACGCCAAGGCCGAGGAGCGCGACACGCGCGGGTTCATTTCGATGACGATCAGGCGGCCGGTTTCCGGATTGACCGCGAACTGCACGTTCGAGCCGCCGGTTTCGACGCCGATCTCGCGCAGCACCGCAATCGAGGCGTTGCGCATGATCTGGTATTCCTTGTCGGTCAGCGTCAGCGCCGGCGCGACCGTGATGGAATCGCCGGTATGGACGCCCATCGGATCGATGTTTTCGATCGAGCAGATGATGATGCAGTTGTCCGCCTTGTCGCGGACCACTTCCATTTCATATTCCTTCCAGCCTAGCACGGATTCCTCGATCAGCACTTCGGTGGTGGGCGAGGCGTCGAGGCCGGAATGGACGATGTCGAAGAATTCCGAGCGGTTATAGGCGATGCCGCCGCCGGTGCCGCCCAGCGTGAAGGAAGGACGGATGATCGCGGGCAGGCCGACAAAATCCAGCGCCTTGGCGCCGATCGCCTGGGCATGGCTCATATAGCGCTGCTTGCGGTCGCTCTCGCCGAGATTCCACTGGTTCTCCAATTCGTCGAGCGCGGCGTCGAGCTCGTCGCCGGAAAGCTCGGCCTTGAGCTTGGCGCGCTCGGCCTCATGCGCCTTGCGATCGGCGTCCTTGATCTCGGTGGCGTTGGCGAGCATCGAGCGGGGCGTTTCCAGCCCGATCCGGGCCATGGCTTCGCGGAACAGCGCGCGGTCTTCGGCCATGTCGATGGCTGCGGGCTTGGCGCCGATCATCTCGACATTGTAGCGGTCGAGCACGCCCATGCGCTTGAGCGAGAGCGCCGTGTTGAGCGCCGTCTGGCCGCCCATGGTCGGCAGCAGCGCGTCCGGGCGCTCCTTGGCGATGATTTTGGCGACGACCTCGGGCGTGATCGGCTCGACATAGGTGGCGTCGGCCAGGTTCGGGTCGGTCATGATGGTGGCCGGGTTCGAGTTGACCAGGATCACTCGATAGCCTTCTTCTTTCAATGCCTTGCAGGCTTGCGTTCCCGAATAGTCGAATTCGCAGGCCTGTCCGATGACGATCGGACCGGCGCCGATGATGAGAATGGATTTGATATCCTGGCGCTTCGGCATTGAGCTTTCCATCATTTTAGCCTGCGGCAATCGCCGGCTGCGGTAAATTACCGGCCGGGGCGCAGGAGCTTGGGTCTTTAAAGGCTAGAAGCGGCTTATAGGGAATAGTTCCCGGAAACGGAACCCCATAATTGGCGTGGAATGTGGAAAGTTGGGGACGTTCCCACATCCATGATCGGACGTTCCGGCTCATCGCAGCCACGCCACAACGAGACATGGCGGGCACAGCCCGCCATGTCGCCGAAGATCGCGTTCAGTGGCGCAAGACGGTCAGAACTCTTCCCAATCGCCCCCGCCCGAGGATGGCTGCGAGCCGAAAGCGGCCGCCACCTTGTTGCCGAGCGCGCGGGCCGGCGAAGGAGCAGGTCGGGAGGCGGCCGCAGCGGCGCGGGGAGCGGCGATGGGACGCGAAGCCGTCTGGGTAGTCGGCGTCGAAGGCCGCGCCATGCTTGCGCCTCGGTGAACAGCGCCAGCGGTGGATGCCCGCGCCGCGCCGAGATTGAACTGGCCGAGGCGGTTGGAGAGTGCGGTCACCTCCGTCACCAGCGTATGCGAGGCGGCGTTGGATTCCTCGACCATGGCGGCGTTCTGCTGGGTGGCTTGATCCATCTGGCCGACCGCGCCGTTGATTTCCTGCAGGCCGGTCGCCTGTTCGCGCGCGGCCTGGACGATGGCGGCGACGTTTCGGTTGATCTCCTGGACTTCCTCGACGATCGATTCCAGCGCCGCGCCGGTCTGGTCGACGAGCATCACGCCCCGCTTGACGTGATCGCCGGACGCGGTGATCAGCGACTTGATCTCCTTGGCGGCGTTGGCGGAGCGCTGGGCGAGCTCGCGCACCTCCTGCGCCACGACCGCGAAACCCTTGCCGGCTTCCCCGGCGCGGGCGGCCTCGACGCCGGCGTTGAGCGCCAGCAGATTGGTCTGAAAAGCGATTTCGTCGATGACGCCGATGATGTTGGAGATCGATTGCGACGACTGCTCGATCGAATCCATCGCCTCCACCGCGTTGCGGACGATGACGCCGGATTGTTCGGCGCTCTCCTTGGTGCGGGCGACGCGGGCGCCGGCTTCCTCGGCGCGCAGGGTCGAATCCTTCACCGACGTGGTGATCTCTTCCAATGCGGCGGCGGTTTCCTCGACCGAGGCGGCCTGCTGTTCGGTGCGGCGGGCGAGATTGTCGGCGGCGTTGCGGATCTCCTCGGAGCCGGCCTGGATGGCGGCGGCGTTTTCCGAGAAGGACAGCATGGCGCCCTGCAGCTTTTCGACCGACTGGTTGAAATTGCCGCGGATCTCATCGAGCGCCGCGGTGAAGGGCCGCTCCAGCCGCACCGTCATGTCGCCGTCGGAGAGACGCGAAAGGCCGCCGGCCAGTTCGCCCACGGCGAATTTGACGTCCTGTTCCTGCGCTTCGGCGATGCGGGCGCGCTCGGTGCGCTCCTTTTCCTGCGCCTGGCGGATGCTTTCGGCTTCCTTTTCGAGCCGCACTTTGTCCCGGTTGGCGTCGAGCAGGATGCCGAGCGAGCGCGAGAGGTCGCCGAGTTCGTCATTCTTCTCGCGGTCGGTCAGCACCACGTCGAGATCGCCCTGGGCGATGCGGGTCGTCTCGCCGATGACGGTTTCAATGCGGCGGATGAAGCGGCGGGCGATCAGCCAGCCGACCAGGCCGACGAAGACGGCGCTGGCGGCGATCAGTCCGCCGGCGAGCCAGATCATCCGGTCCAGTTCAGCGAACACCACGGCTTCGGGGGCGGAGACGACGGCATACCATACGGCGCCCTCGAACGGCTTGACCGGGGCGGCGATGGCGATGTTCTTGCCGCCGCCGGGCTCGGTGATTTCCACCGGCTGGCCCGCATCGGCGAGGATCGACTTCCAGGCGGCGAGATCGAGCTTGGCGCCGTCGAGCGGCTTGCCCATCATCGAGGCGTCGGGGTGGGAAACGACGTAATCCTTGCCGGAGACGAGCGCGACATAGCCCTGGCCGAACGGCTTCATGGCGGCCAGTTCTTCCGCCGTCTTGGCGAGATCGATATCGGCGCCGACATAGCCGACCACCTTGTCGCCGACGCGGGTCGGCTCGGAGATGGTGGTCATCAGCACGTCCTTGCCGTTGACCGGATAGACATAGGGTTCGAGCAGCGTCAGTTTGCCAGTGTCGTGCGGCACGATGTAATAGTCGCCCACGCCGGGCTTGTCGTAATCGACCAGCACGTCTTCCTTGATGTCGGCGCCGTCACGGAAGACATAAGGCAGGTAGCGACCGGTTTTGTCGTGCAACGGCTTGCCGGCGAAGTCGCTATCCTTGCCGTCGAAAGTTCCGGGATCCCAGCCGGTCGACAGACCGAAGGCCTCGGGCGAGCGCGCCAGCGCGTCGCGCATGATGGCGCGGACGTTTTCACGGGTGGCCAGTCCCTGGTTTCTGAGCGAGGAGATGGTCATCTCCAGACCCTTGACCATCTGGCTGGCGGCGCGCAGATCGCTTTCGATCTTGGCGCCCGTGGCGCCGGCCACGGTGCGCATCTCGTTCAGGCTCGCTTCGCGCATATGGCCGTAGGACATGTAAAGCTGCACGGAGGCGGCGGCGACCGTGGATACGAGGCCGAGCGCGACGGCGGCGAAAATATTGCGGCTGGTGGCCGATCTGAACAGCATGCGGGGTTCTCCCGTAAAAAAAGGCCGAGAAGGCTCGAAGGTCATCGCTCGTAAAATTAGGGAAGCATAATTAAAGTAAGGTATATTTTAGCGGACAAAGTGAACGCATCGCGCGGGAACTTCGTTGCGGACCGGTGGGCTCCCGTCGGAGCCGGCCCGCATCGTCCTTGACCATGTCCATCACGAGAGCTTCATCGAATGCTGACTGTTCACTATCTCGAAAAATCCCGCGCGCACCGCATTCTCTGGCTGTTGGAGGAACTCGGGCTCGAATATCGCGTCGAGACCTATGAGCGCGGCGCTGATTATCGGGCGCCGGAGTCGCTCAAACGCGTTCATCCGCTAGGCAAGTCTCCGGTGATCGAAGATGACGGCCAGGTCGTCGCCGAAAGCGGAGCCATCCTGGAATATCTTCTGGCGAGGCATGGAGAAGGACGGCTGAGGCCGGCGATCGGCTCGGCGGAATGGGTCCGCTATCTCTATTGGCTGCATGCAGCCGAGGGTTCTGCCATGCCGCCTTTGGTGATGCGGCTGGTCTTCGCATCCATTCCCCAACGCGTGCCGTTTTTCATTCGGCCGGTGGCGAAGATGATATCCGTCGGCGCGATCAAGAGTTTCATCGATCCGCAATTGCGGACGCAGATCGCCTATTGGAGCGGCGAACTCGCGCAGGGCGGCTGGTTCGCGGGCCAGGACTTCACCGCTGCCGACATCGCCATGAGCTACCCGGTCGAGGCGGCTCTGTCGCGTTTGCCGGAGGCGAAGAATAATGGGCGGCTCGTCGCCTTTTCCGAGGCGATCAAGGCGCGTCCTGCCTATCGCCGCGCCGAGGACAGGGTCGGGGCGCCGCCGGCATCCCATCCTGAGCTCTTTCAGCCTCGGTCGCCGAAGCGGTCTCGGACTTCCGCCGCATAGGTGCGGCTGACCGGGATTTCCGAGCCGTCGGCCAATTCGAGCGTCAGCCGATTGGGGCCGCGCGAAAGCCGGCGGACGACATCGTCGGCCACCCAATGCGAGCGGTGCACCTGCAGCCCCGGCGTCGCGCCGGCTTCCCTGATGGCGTCGGAGAAGCGAAGCAGGATCAGTTCACGGCCGCGGCTGGTCACCACATCCGTGTAATGATCCTGCACCGAGAGCCGGAGCAGTTTTCCGCGCGTTTCCGGCTTCAGGCGCGCGAGCAGCGGCGGCGGCTCACGCGTTTCACCCAGGGAGGGTGCGGAGACCGATGTCGGTTCCGGCGTCGAGCCTGCGGATTCGACAGCGAAGGGCGCCTGCGGCTCATCTCGACCGGTGGTGAGATAGACCAGCACGCAGAACAGTATACAGAGCGGCAGCGACACCGCCGCCTGCCGGATGAATTCGTCGAACGTCGCCGGATCGCCCATCAGGCCGGATTGCAGGATCACGATCCAGCCGCCGATCGGCATGGCCGCAAGCAGCGAACCGATCATCATGCGCGCGAGCTTGTTGCGCAGGAGCGGCGTGAGCCCCCTGTCGGCTGCGACGGCCGAGACAGTGGCGATGGTGAAGGCCGCGCCATGCAACAGAAGCCAGAAGGCCAACCGCTTGATCGGCCCCATGGCCGCCAGAGTGCCGAAAGGACCGGTGATCCAGAACACGAGAACGACGACGCCGACCGTCAGCCAATAGCGGGGCGACGTCAGCGTGGCCTGCAGTTCACGAAGCGCGGATTGCGGCTCGCTTTCACTCACGAAGTTTTCTCCAGCTTCACGCAGTTCTGCTTCTCGTTCCGACTTCTTCTGCCGAAGAACAGGGTGAATTTCAATCGAGGTCCTGTCCATGACGCTAGAACCGCTTCTCGCCGCACCCCTTGCCGTGCAGATCCATGTCGCCACCGTGTTGCCCGCCGCCGTGATCGGGGCGTTCCTGCTGCTGTGGAGGGGCAAGGGCACGCCGACGCATCGCTTTCTCGGCAAAACTTGGGTCGTGCTGATGATCGCCTCGTCCCTGTCGAGCCTGTTCATCCATGAATTGAATGTCTGGCGCGGTTTCAGCCCGATTCATATCCTGTCGCTGGTCACGATCCTCGGCTGCCTCTACGCCGTCCGCGCCGCCATGCGCGGCGATATCCGGGCGCATAGGAGAACGATGACGCAGATCTATGTCGGCGGCATACTGATCGCGGGCGGCTTCACATTGGCGCCTTACCGCATCATGAACCGTGTCGTCATCGAGGGCAGCACGGCATGGCAACTCGTTCTCCTGACCAGTCTCGTCTTCGGACCTTGGCTCGTCCTTCATTGGGCGCAACGGCGGACGCGGCGGGCGCGGCCCGCCTGAGGAAGGGCCGGGAACCGATTGATCGCTCGGGCATTCCATCCGAGGTTCCGCGGAATAATTGCTTGGGGTGCAGCATGGAATGGAAAGGCCGTCGTCAAAGCGACAATGTCGAGGATCATCGCGGCGACAGCGGCGGATTGGGTCACGATCCGTTCGGCGGGCGACGGGGATCAACATTCCGATCGGACGAGGCGGCTCAATCGGCTCGATCGTATTCTTCATCGTCGTCATCCTGATCCTGCAATTCATGGGCGTCGATGTCGGCCAGTTGCTCGGCGGCGGCTCGAGCCAGACGTCCAGCTCGAGCTATAGCGACAGCCAGAACGCGCAACCCGGCGCCAATGACGAGATGAAGGCTTTCGTCGGCACGGTGCTGGCCGAGACCGAAGACGCCTGGAACGGTATTTTCGCCGCGGCCGGCCGGCAGTATGCCGAGCCCAGGCTGGTGCTCTATTCCGGAACATTCCCTTCGGCCTGCGGCACGGCGAGCTCGGCGACCGGGCCGTTCTATTGTCCGCCGGACCAGAAAGTCTATCTCGACACCGATTTCTTCCGGGAAATGTCGCAGAAGTTCGGCGCGTCGGGTGACTTCGCCCAGGCTTACGTCATTGCCCACGAGGTCGGCCATCATGTGCAGAACCTGATCGGCGTGCTGCCGAAATTCAACCGCGCCCGCGAGTCGATGAGCGAGACCGAAGCCAACGCCCATGTCGGTGCGGGTCGAGCTGCAGGCGGATTGTTTCGCCGGGATCTGGGCGAAATTCACCGACCAACGCGGTTTGCTGGAAGCCGGCGACATCGACGAGGCGCTCAACGCCGCCCATCAGATCGGCGACGACGCCTTGCAGAAGAAGTCGCAGGGTTATGTCGTGCCCGACAGCTTCACCCACGGGACATCCGCGCAGCGGGCCAAATGGTTCCGCCGTGGCTTCGACAGCGGCAAGATGAGCGCCTGTGACACCTTTTCGGGCGGGATCTGAGCCCGACGGAAAAATTGTGACGGCCGCCGCGAGACGTCTGGCAGGGGGCAGGAGGCGACCGTCACGTCCGGAGGGAGAGCTCCCCGGACAAGTCATTTTTCAGAGGTCGAAATAAGAGGCCTTGAAGGCGATGGCGTCGTCGAAGTGGAGCGTGAAGTCGCTCTTCTTGTCGCCGTTCACATCGACATGGACGTCCGTGCCCGTCTTGGATTTCACACTGCGCAATTCCCCGGCGTCGCCCGAGAATGCGGCGGTTCCGATGAAATCGAAGGCCTGGTTTTTGCCGTCGTCGCGTCCGCGTCGAGGCTGTAAAGATCGATGCGGTCGCCGCCGGAGCCCGAAAAATCGGTGATCGTATCGACGGCGGAGCCGCGTGAATCGGCCAGCGATTTGAAGACGAAATCGTCGGCGCCGGCACCTCCGGCGAGAGTATCGGCTCCCTTGCCGCCATTCAGGCTGTCTTTGCCGGCATTGCCGTCCAATCGATCGGCGCCTGCGCCGCCCGAAAGCGTGTCGTTGCCGCCGCCGCCGATCAGCCTGTCCTTGCCGCTCATTCCCGACAGCGTGTCGGCTCTGTTGCCGCCCTGATAGCTGTCGGCCCCCGCGCCGCCGGTGAAATCGACGGACTGGGTTTTCAGATAAGCGAGAAAGTCGGAGGCGTCGCCGGTCATGAGGCCGTAGAGGATGTCGTTGACGGCGTCGCCGTCGGCGGCGTCGAGGCCGATTCTTGAAAGCCAGATCGGTGGTCCCGAGCTTCATCTTGGTGGAGGTCGTGCCATAGCCGGCGGTGACGCCGTTCAGTTCGGAACCGAACGCGATCGTGTCCAGCCGACCCGTCACGTCATGGGTGGACAGGCTGTAGCTGAGATTGCCGGTGGCCTTCATCGCCGCGCCGCCGGTGAAGACCGAGCCCTCCCTGGTTTCGGCCAGACCATATTCCGAGGCGCTGTTCAGATTGGTGTAGAAATAGCCGAAGTTCATGGCCTGGAGATCGAACATCGCCGGCAGGTCTGAAAAATAGCCGCTCGGTCCGACATTCAGATTGACGCCGGCGGATGAGCCGACCGTGATGGCGATCGCCATGATCTCGTCTCCTGTTCAGGGTTGATTGGCGGCGAGGGGGCCCCCGCCGCCGCAGTGGGGTCAAAGGTCGAAATGGCCCGCCTTCATGGTCATGGCGTCATCCAGGTGAAGGATGAAGTCGACCCTGCCGTCGCCGTTGCGGTCGGCTTCGATGATCGTGTCGCCCTTGATCTTCTCGGAGCGCAACTCGCCGGCGTGTTTGGAGAAGTCGTCATTGCCGATGAAGGAGAAGGCCTGGTTGCCGTTCTTCCTTGTGTTGGCGTCCACGGAAGAGAGGTCGATCGTATCGGCGGCGGCAAAGTCGTAGATCGTGTCATAGGTCTTGCCGGCCGAGTCCGAGGCGGTTGAGAAGACGAAGACATCGGCGCCCTTGCCGCCGGTGAGCTTGTCCGCGCCCGCGCCGCCCGCCAGCCGGTCGTCGCCGTCGCCGCCATGCAGCGTGTCGTTGCCGGCGGCGCCGGTGAGCGAGTCGTCGCCTGCCGCGCCCCGCAGGAGATCGGCTCCCGCTCCGCCGACCAGTTTGTCATTGCCCGTCTGGCCATAGAGCGTGTCGTTGCCCGCTCCGCCGAAGAGCGCGTCATTGCCCGCGCCGCCTTTGAAGGTGTCGTCGCCGCCATTGCCCTTGGCTGTGTCGCCGAACATCGTGCCGGTATAGGCGTCGGCGCCCGAGGAGCCGAGGAAGGTCTGGGCGTAGGAGGCGAGCAGCGCCTCGACATAAGCGAATTCCGCCGGCGTCGCCTCGTCGGGGCCGTGCATGAAGGCGGAGGCGACCAGATTGACCTCGCCGGAGAGGCGGTTGTCCGGCGTCGTGCCGCTTTCGAGGTCGAGGCCGCTGATCGTCAGTTCCGCCTTGTTCACGCCGTCGGTGGTCGAGCCCGAGCCGAAGACGAGGTCGGTGATGGAGCCGGCCACCACATGCACGTCCTCGCCTGTTTCCGGGTCGTTCCAGACATAGGCGAGCGAACCCTTCATGGAGAGAATGGTTTGCCCATTGCTGTAGAGGAATTCAGAGGAAGGATTGCTCGTGCTCCAGCCGGTGCCGGACGGAGAAAAATTGGGCAGCCAGTAATCGAGTTTCGACCAGTAGTCGTCGAGATAGGTGTTCCAGTTGACGCCGCCATTCTTGCCGGCGGCCAGCGTGTTGGCGTCGATGGTGATCTTGCCGCGCGCCGCGTCGCCCGTTTCGGCGGCGTCGAGAACCTGGATCTCGAAACTCTTCTGCTGGGTCTCGCCTGCGGCATTCTCGACTTCGATGGTGACGGAATGGCTGTCCTGCTTCTCGTCGTCGAGCGCCTTGTTGGTGACGAGATAATAGCGGGTCTCGCCATCGACCATGCGGGTCTTGAGCGAGAAGGCGCCATTGGCGTCGTCGGTGAGTTCGGCGCTAACCGGCACGAAGGAATCGTCGAACTTCATCACATAGCCGAGTTCCTGGCCCTTCTTCGCCGCTTCGGTGACGGAGAGACGGTCGTAGCCGGTCGGCGACGAACTGAGCTTGAAATAGTCCTCTTCGGCGGTGACGCCGATCGTTTCGGTGGCCGAAGCGCCATTGCCGTCGGTTGCGGTCACCACGAGATCGTAGACGCCGCCCGAGCTTTCGTGATCCAGCGCCGCCTTGAGCACGACGCTGACCGTGCCGTCATCATTCTCGACCAGGCTGAATTTATCGTCATTGTCGCCCTTTCCGGTTTCCAGCGACCAGGTGATCGCGTCGCCCTCGGCGTCGGTGGCCGAAAGCGTGCCGACCACGAAGCCGACTCGGGCGGATTCCTTCAGCGTGGCGTTGGAAATGGAGATGTCGGTGGGGGCGGCGTTCCGGGCGACGTCGATCGTGAATGTCTGCTCGACATCGTTTTCGCCGTCCGACACGTTGACGACGATGTCGTAGGATGTCGCATCCGACTCTTCCAGGCTGCCGTTGAGCGCCACGGAGGTCACGCCATTGGTCGTCACCAGTTTGAACAAGCCATTGGCGTCGTCTGCGAGCGTATAGGTCAGCGTATCGCCCTCGGCGTCGGTTGCCGAGAGGGCGCCGATGATCGTGTCGACAGCGGCCGCCTCATCGACGCCGGAGGCGGAAAGGGCAATGTCTTCAGGCGCTTCATCGACGGTGACGGCGTAGAGGAGCTGTTCGCTAACCGAGAAGTCGGGACTGAAGGCGTCAAATCCCATTTGCACGACGTCTTCCGCCGACAGGTCATAATCTTCTCCGACGACCAGGGTAATGGTCTCGGAAGCGCCTCCATTGAGAAATACCCCGCCCACGCTGGCAATCTCTTCCGACGTGTATGTCACCCCATTGTAGATAATGCTGAAATTGTTGGAGATGCTCTGACCGGCAATTCCACTTCCTGAACCGGCGCCAATGCCGCCCACCCCGAGTTCGCTCGCAATCGTCACGGAAAATGTCGCGCCCGCCTTGAGCAACTCCCCCACACGAGATCATCTTCGATCGTGATTGTAAAATTTTCGCTTGAGATTACGCTGGCCATGGAAGTGGTCCACTTTGCTTTCAATGATTGCGAGGAACAGCAGGGCGCTGGAAGGACGACGCCCTGCCAAAAAGTTCTGGGATTATGCGAAATCGAAATTCGCCGACGTCAGCGCGCCGACGCCGGTCGCGGCGACGGCGAAATCGGCCGCAGCGTCGCCATCGGTGTCGGCGTAGAACTTGCCAGCCGCGCCGTCGTACCACAGGCTGTCGGCGGCGGCGGTGGAGCCGCTATAGCCGCCGCTCAGGCCGAGCGCGCTGACATCCAGCACATCGACGCCGCCGAAGCCGGAGGCGCTGAAGCTGGTGATCGTGTCGAAGGCGCTGACGGTGCTGTCGGAGGCTGCGGCGAAGACGAAGGTGTCATTGCCCGCGCCGCCAGACAGCACATCCGCGCCGCCGCCGCCGGCCAGGATGTCGGCTCCGCCGGCGCCGTTCAGCGTGTCGCCCTGGCTGCCGCCCTGATAGGCGTCGGCGCCCGCGCCGCCGTTGAAGGTGACAGCATGAGTGGAAAGCCAATTTTCCAATCCGCTTTCATCGCCGTTCATCAGGCCGTAAAGCACGTTGTTGACGTCGGCGCCGGTCATGTTGAGATTGGACAGCGTCACATCGGTGGATGCGAGCGAGGCGTTGGTGGACGTGTAGCCGGTTCCAGCGGCGGTGACGCCATTCAGGCCCGTGCCGAAGCTGAGTTGATCCACCGTGCCCGAAAGCGCGCCGCGGCTATAGTTGAAATTGCCGTTGACGATCCAGGCGGAGCCATCGTCATAGACGCCGTCCGCGTCGTTGTCGGCCGTGGCGATCACATATTCCGTCGCGCCGATATAGGATCCGGCGGAGGACGCCACGTTGAAATAGCCATACTGGCCGGTGGCTGGATTAAAGCCGTCGCCGACCGTATCGAGATAGTTGCTAGCGCCATAGTTGAGGTTCACGCCGGACGTGGTGTTCACTGTCGCAGTGGCCATTGTCATATCTCCTGGGTGGTTTCAGATTGATCGGCCTACGGCTCCGCGCGCAGCCGACAGAATTGGGGCGGCTGCGTCCGTTGGGACAATCTGTCTTCAAGTCCGGCAAGGCGTTGTGTCGAAAGCATAAAATATCTCCGTTCGCGCCGGATGCCCGAAAGGGCGTCGGCGCGGCGACGCGCTTGCGCGCGCGAGACGCCGCGGCGCGAAGCATGGATTGCAATGTGACGGATAGGTTCGCTGGCGGAAAACGTCGCGTTCGCTTTTCAAGAAGCGTCGGACAGTCGCGATGGCTGGCTCAACCTCTGGGCGTTTAATAAACTAACATGACTTTTGGAGTCAACATAAAAATCAAACGATGATTGCGTCTGGTTGGCATTGCGCGCTCGCCGATTTGATGCAACTGCAAAAAGATCGGTTGAAAATCGAAATATGTTCTGTCTATGTTCCTTTCGCCGCAAACAGACGGCGCCGGAGGCCGCATGCTCGACGAAAAGAAGGCCCGACTCGGGCTTTGGCTGGTGTTCTTCATCCTGCTGATGGACATGATGGGCATCGCGCTGATCATGCCGGTGATGCCGGCTTTCCTGAAGGAGCTGACCGGCGCCGACGCCAGCCATGCGGTGCTCGAGGGCAGCTGGCTGTTCATCGCCTATTCCGGCATGCAATTCCTGTTCGGCGCGTTCATCGGCAATCTCAGCGATCGCTTCGGCCGGCGGCCGGTGCTGCTCGCCTCGGTTTTCACCTTCGCGCTCGACAATCTCATCTGCGCTTTGGCCGGCAGCTACGGCATGTTGTTCATCGGGCGCATTCTCGCCGGCATCTCCGGCGCCAGCTACGCCACGGCTTCGGCCTATATCGCCGATATCTCGACGGACGAGAACCGCTCGCGCAATTTCGGTCTGGTCGGCATTTCCTTCGGCGTCGGCTTCACGCTCGGTCCCGTCATCGGCGGCTTCCTCGGCGAATTCGGCCCGCGCGTGCCGTTCTACGCCGCAGCCGGAATCGCCTTTCTCAACTTCGCCATCGCGCTCTTCGCGCTGCCGGAAACCTTGCCGGCGTCGATGCGGCGGCCCTTCGATCTCAAGCGCGCCAATCCGCTCGGCGGCCTGCTGCAGATGCGCAACTACAAGGGCATCGGCTGGATCGCCACGGTAATGGTGCTGTTCTGGCTCGCTCACGTGGTCTACCCGATCGCCTGGCCCTTCGTTGCAGATTATCGTTATGGCTGGAGCCAGGGCATGATCGGCCTGTCGCTCGGCGCCTTCGGGGTGATGAGCGCGCTGGTGATGGGGCTGGCCTTGCCGCGCATCGTCAAGCGCTATGGCGATTGGCGCGCCGGCGTCATCGGCCTGTTCTTCTGCATGGCCGGGTTTTCGGCTACGCCTTCGCCTGGGAAGGCTGGATGGTGTTCGTGATCATCTTCCTCTGCTGCCTGGAAAGCATCACCGATCCGGTGCTGCGGTCGATCTCGGCGGCCGGCGTGCATCCGTCTCTGCAGGGTGAATTGCAGGGGACGCTGACCAGCCTGTCGAGCGTCACCTCGATCATCGGGCCATACATCTTCTCCAGCCTGTTCAGCGCCTTCACCGGTCCTGCCGCCCCGATCGAATTTCCCGGCGCGCCTTACGCCGTGGCGGGATTGATGTGCGTGGCGGGGCTGGTCGTCTTCATCCTCTATGTGCGTCCGCCGGAAACGGGAGGCTCCGAGACCGCTCCGACGCTTCACGCGCATTGAGGGCAATCATTCATTTTCGTGACGCATCGGCTGCGCGACTGGCCTGCCGGACCATTTTCCGTTAGCTAGCGACGCGTCAAGGAGATGATCATGGAACAGGCGATCCAACGCGGGCCGCAGACGGATTTCGGCAACAACAGCTGGCTCGGCCATATCCGCGCCACGGTGATGCTCGGCGTGCCGCTGGTCGGCGCCCAGCTCGCCCAGCTCGGCATTCACGTGACCGACGTCTTCGTCATCGGGCGCCTCGGCACCGAAGAACTCGCGGCGATCGTTCTGGCGGGGCAGTTCTACTTCACGCTTTTCATCTTCGGCACCGGCTTCTCCGTCGCGGTCGTGCCGCTCGCGGCACAGGCTTTCGCCCGCGGCGACGGCGTGGCGCTGCGCCGCTCGGTGCGCATGGGTCTGTGGACCGCCATCGCCTATGGCGTGGTGGTGGTGCCGGCGATCCTGCATGCGGAGACGGCGCTGATCTGGGCGGGGCAGAATCTGCATATCGCCAAACTGGCCGGCGATTATCTGCTGGTGGCTGGATGGGGCGTGCTGCCGGCGCTGTTCTTCATGGTGCTGCGCTCTTTCCTGAGCGCGGTCGGCCATGCCGGAATCATTCTCTACGTCACCATTGTCATTCTGATCTTCAACGCCTTCTTCGCCTATGGTCTGGTGCTCGGCCATTTCGGCCTGCCGGCGCTGGGCATGTTCGGGGCGTCGGCGGTGGCGCTGTCGGCCAATATCCTCGGCCTGATCCTCACCATCGCCTATATCCAATGGCGGCCCGATCTGCGCGCTTATGAATTGTTCGTCCGCTTCTGGCGGCCGGACTGGCGCATGCTGTGGGAGGTCTTCCATCTCGGGCTGCCGATCAGCTTCACCATCCTCGCCGAAGTCAGTCTGTTCACCGGCGCGTCGCTCTTGATGGGCTGGATCGGCACGGTCGAACTCGCCGCGCATGGAATTGCGCTGCAATGGGCGTCGGTCGCCTTCATGATCCCGCTCGGCCTGTCGCAGGCGGCCACCGTGCGCGTCGGCCTGGCGGTCGGCGCGGGCGATCATCTGGCGCTGACGCGGGCCTCCTGGGTGGTGGTCGGCCTGTCGGCGGTGTTCGCGGCGGTCGGCGGACTGTTGTTCTTCTTCTTTCCGCGCGAGCTCGCCTCGCTCTATCTCGACGCCGGAAAGCCCGAAGCCGCAGCGGTTCTCGCTTACGCGACCAGTCTCGTCGTGATCGCCGGCCTGTTCCAGATGGCCGATGGCCTGCAGGCGATCGCGGCCGGCTTGCTTCGCGGGGTCAAGGACACCCGGGCGCCGATGTGGCTGGCCTTGATCTCCTACTGGCCGATCGGCTTTCTCTTGGCTTACGTGCTGGCGTTTCCGGCGGGCATGGGCGGCGTCGGCGTCTGGATCGGCTTTCTGGTCGGCCTCGTCGCGGCCTCCATCCTGCTGCTCGGTCGCTACGCAATGATGGTGAGACGGATGTCACGCGCCGTCTGACGCCCGAGGTCAATGAAACGAAAGCGCCGCGCCGGGATGAACCGACGCGGCGTTTTTCATTCGATACCGAAATTCGCCTCAGCGTTCGGCGAGCGCCGGTTCACCCTTCTTCTCATGAATGAGATTGACGAAGCGGCGGAAGAGATAGTGGCTGTCCTGCGGGCCGGGCGAGGCTTCCGGGTGATGCTGCACCGAGAAGACCGGCTTGCCCTTGATGCGCAGGCCGCAATTGGTGCCGTCGAACAGCGACACATGCGTTTCCTCCACATTTTCCGGCAGCGACTTGGCGTCGACGGCGAAGCCATGGTTCATCGAGACGATCTCGACCTTGCCGGTGGTGTGATCCTTGACCGGATGGTTGGCGCCGTGGTGGCCCTGATGCATCTTCTCGGTCTTGCCGCCGACGGCGAGGCCGAGCATCTGGTGTCCCAGGCAGATGCCGAACATCGGAATACCGGTGTCGATGAGGTCGCGGATGACGGGCACGGCATATTCGCCGGTGGCGGCCGGGTCGCCCGGGCCGTTGGACAGGAATACACCGTCAGGCTTCTGAGCCAACACGTCTTCGGCGGTGGCCGTGGCCGGCAGGACCGTCACCTTGCAGTCGAGGCCGGCGAAGAGGCGAAGAATGTTGCGCTTGACGCCGAAATCGAGGCAGACGACGTGATGCTGGGCGGCGTCGAGTTCGGAATAGCCTTCGTTCCAGACCCAGGGCTTTTCCGACCATTGCGAGGATTGGCCGGAGGTGGCCTCCTTGGCGAGGTCGAGGCCTTCGAGGCCGCTCCAGGCGCGGGCTTCGGCCTTCAAAGCCTCGATGTCGAACTCTCCGTTGGGATCATGGGCGATCACGGCGTTCGGCGCGCCATGCTCGCGGATCCAGGCGGTCAGCGCGCGGGTGTCGATACCGGCCATGCCGACGACGCCGCGGGCCTTCAGCCAGGCGTCGAGATGCTTGGCGGAGCGGTAGTTCGAGGGATCGGTGATGTCGGCCTTGAAGATGACGCCGACTGCGCCGCGCCGCGCCGCCGGCGTCAGGTCTTCGATGTCTTCGTCATTGGCGCCGATATTGCCGATATGCGGGAAGGTGAAGGTGACGATCTGGCCGAGATAGGAGGGGTCGGTCAGGATCTCCTGGTAGCCGGTCAGCGCCGTATTGAAGCAGACTTCCGCCTGGGTTCGGCCCGTTGCGCCGATCCCCTTGCCTTCGATGACGGTGCCATCGGCAAGAACGAGAAGGGCGGTGGGTTTTTCGGTGGTCCAGCCAGGCGTGCTCATGGTGCTCCGTTCCGGCAGGCGGGCCTGCCTCGTGCTCGCAGAAAAAGGCGCACGGTTTGATCCCCGTGTTGCCGCGCTTTCCCCTTGTCATGGTGTTTGGCGGAAAATAGTGAGGAGGGCCATTGCGGTCAATGCTTGCGCCGGTTTTCCCGTCAAATATTTAGTCAGTTATTTCAACAGGATGAGCCCTCGCGTTGCTTTTTGTGCCTCAAGGCGTCATAAGCGGCTTCAATTGTTAAGGAGAATCCGCCATGCGCGAAAAACTGATGGCCGCCCTCAAAGAGGCGATGAAGAGCAAGGAAACCACGCGCGTCAACACGATCCGCATGGTGCAATCGGCGATCAAGGATCTCGAAATCGCCAACCGCACGAAGCCGGACGCGACGGTGACCGACGGCGACATCGCCCAGCTTCTCTCCAAGCTCGTCAAGCAGCGCGAGGAATCCGCCAAGGTCTATGACGAAGGCGGCCGCCCCGAACTCGCCGCCAAGGAGCGCGAGGAAATCGCCATCATCACCGGCTTCATGCCCAAGCAGCTCTCCGACGACGAGGTGACCGAGGCCATCAAGGCGGCGATCGCGGAAACCGGCGCGGCCAGCATCAAGGACATGGGCAAGGTCATGGCTTTGCTGAAAGAACGCTTCCCCGGCCAGATGGACTTCGCCAAGGCTTCGGGGCAGATCAAGGCGCAGCTGGGGTAACTCCGATGCGGCGAGGCGGGCTCAGCCCGCCTTGTCCTCGTCCTTCTTGAGTTGCTCCTGCATGAAATGGCGCAACACGGCGTTGATGCGGCCTTGGTAGCCCTTGCCGCCCTTTTTGAAGTAAGTAATCACATCATTGTCCAAGCGGATCGAGATGGCGGCCTTCTTGACCGGATAAACGATCGTCGCCTTGGACCAGTCGACATCCATGAACTCTGCCCAATCGGGATCGGTGCGCATGGCTTCGGTGATTTCTTCATCGGTCAAGGCATCGACGCGCGCCCAGTCGGTGCGGCTCTTCTCGCGCGCGCGCGCTTCGCTCTCAACTCTTCAATTGTAACTCTCGTAATATTTTCTTCGCTCATTTGCTCGCGCCAGCCGCACTGATATTATCCGGATCATTTTGCCGCGCATGACATATACAACGGCGATTAGTCTGTTGTTTTGAGGGCAGATAGCAACCGTTCTGCTCTCGCCGTTGCGCACTAACTGGTATTCGTGGCGTCGCTCCGCCATGGCGAAGACTGCGTCCTCGAAATCAATGCCATGCTTTTTAATGTTTGCGACACGTTTGTCTTCGTCCCAATCGAACTCGGTGAATTCTGTGATTTCAACGATCATGGCGACGACATTCCATTTTGGGCTAGCCGCACATCGTCATGACAAATGTATATACAGTGTCAAAATTGTCAATGGATGTGAATTGCGGGCGCCGCGCTCGAAAACCTTGGCGTTTGAAGCTTCTCACGCCTATATCAACCTGACAAGGACCAGAGCCCAGCATGCGTTTTTCCAACTCCTTCCTCGATGAACTGCGCGACCGCGTTCCGATCTCGGACGTGATCGGTCGGCGCGTGACCTGGGACAGGAAGAAGACCAATACCGGCCGTGGCGATTACTGGGCCTGCTGCCCGTTTCATGGCGAGAAGTCGCCGAGCTTTCACTGCGAGGACCGCAAGGGGCGCTATCACTGTTTCGGTTGCGGTGTGTCGGGCGATCATTTTCGTTTCCTGATGGAGCTCGACGGCGTGAGCTTCCAGGACGCGGTGCAGTCGATCGCCGACATCGCCGGCGTCGCCATGCCGGCGCCCGATCCGGAAATGGCGCGGCGCGAGCGCGAGCGACACAATCTGTTCGACGTGATGGAGCTGGCCACGCAGTTCTTTCAGGATCAGCTGCAGACCTCAGCCGGCGCCAAGGCGCGCGCCTATCTTCGCGACCGCGGGCTGACGGGCCGGACGATCGAGACCTTCCGGTTGGGCTATTCGCTCGACAGCCGCAATGCGCTCAAGGAGTTCCTGGCCGGCAAGGGCGTCGATCGCGAGCAGATCGAGGCCTGCGGCCTGGTCGTTCATGGTCCCGATATTCCGGTGTCCTATGACCGGTTCCGCGACCGCATCATGTTCCCCATACTGTCTGTCAGGGAAAAGGTGATCGCCTTCGGCGGACGCGCCCTGTCGCCGGATGCGCCGGCCAAATATCTCAATTCCAACGAGACGGAGCTGTTTTCCAAGGGGCAGGTGCTGTTCAACCACGCCCGCGCCCGCCGCGCCGTGCAGGGAGCCGATGGCGCCGGTACGGTGATTGCGGTGGAAGGCTATATGGACGTCATCGCGCTGGCCCAGGCGGGCGTCGACAATGCCGTGGCGCCGCTCGGCACGGCGCTGACCGAGAACCAGCTCGATCTCTTATGGAAGATGACGTCGGTGCCGGTGCTCTGCTTCGATGGCGACGGCGCCGGCCTGCGGGCCGCCTCGCGCGCCGTCGATCTCGCTCTGCCGCATCTGAAACCCGGCCAATCCCTAAAAATCGCGCTTCTGCCCGACGGCAAGGACCCCGACGATCTCGTCAAGACCGAGGGGCGGACGCCCTTCGACAAGGTCATCGCGGAATCGCGTCCGCTCGCCGAAATGGTCTGGCTGCGCGAAACCACCGGCGCTAGCTTCGACACGCCGGAAAAGCGGGCCGAACTCGAAGCGCGACTGAAGACCGTGACGCAGGTCATCGCCGATGAAAGCGTTCGCCGTCATTATCAGCAGGACATGCGCGACCGGCTCTACGCCTTCTTCTCGGCGTCGTCGCCGCAGGGGCAGGCGCGCGCCAATTTCAAGCGCGGCCAGGGAGGCGGGCGAGGCGGCCCGCAGCAGCAGAACAACAGCCCGTCGCGGCAAGCGCCGGTGTCCGACCGGTTGGCGAAGTCGGGTCTCGTTTCCGGCTTCCGGGCTCTGCCTTCGCTGCGGGAAAGCGTGCTGGCGATGACCATCGTCAATCATCCCGGTCTGTTCTTCGAAGATTACGACGAAATCGCCCATCTCGAATTCGAGAACCGGGACATGCAACGTTTCTGGCAGGCGGTGATGTCGGTGGCCGCGGCCAGCGGTCCCGGGCTCACGCGAGAAGACCTGATGACGGCGCTGGAAGTGCAGGGCTTCGAGAGCCTGCTCGCCTCGCTCGAACAGCAGATCCGCTATGCCCGCGTCTGGATCGCCACCGAACAGGCGGCCA
This sequence comes from Rhizobium sp. G21, assembly GCF_014158035.1. Taxonomy (GTDB): domain Bacteria; phylum Pseudomonadota; class Alphaproteobacteria; order Rhizobiales; family Rhizobiaceae; genus Rhizobium_E. The sequence continues at coordinate 3,778,543 of NZ_JACFXW010000001.1, forward strand.
TCGAGGATGCGCGCGAGGGCTATCGCCAGGCGCATGCGCTCCATACCCGCGCCCGCGCCCTGATCCGCTATCGCCGCGAACTCGAACGGGAAATCGGCGACGCGATCGAGCGTGGCGCGGAGCAGGAGGTCGAACAATTGCTCTCGGCCCTCAAGGAAAACCAGCTGGAATCGCTTCGGCTGGAAAGCCAGGAGGCGCTGATCGACGGCTTCGGCGTGATGTCGGGACGGGTCAAGGGACCGGCGACGGGGCACTGATGCGAGATCGCGGTTGTTGCCGCTTCTCGCTACATGTTCTTCGTGCGAATATCACCAAGACCAGAACTTACTCCGATTGGTTTGACCGCCTCCGCGATGCGAAGTCGCGCATAACCGTGCGTATCTTACGCCTTGCTTTGGGTCGTGCTGGAGATGCAAGGGCTTTGGGATCGTGCCTCTATGAAATCCGTGTCGACCACGGCCCCGGCTACCGCATGTATCTTGTACATGGAAGTCGTGAGATTATCTTGCTGCTCTGCGGCGTCGATGAAGGCTGCCGTCACCGCGAGATCGAAACCGCAAGAAGGCTGGCGCGAGATGGTCGAGAAGGAGCATGACGGCGATTCAAGCGCCTGGAATGTCGTCGATTGTCTCGGCACGAAAGAGGCGACCGAGCGTTTCTTAAAGCCGCTATAATAAAAACGCCGCGAAGATCGCGGCGTAAGGAAGTTCCATTTTGGCGACTATTACTTCTGGCGCGCCTTGCGGGCGGCGTATCGGCGGTCGCGCTCGGCCTTGCGGCTGGCTTCGTCGCCGACCACGCGGGCAATACGTTCTTTTTCGGCCGCTTCGCGGGCTTCGGTTTCCTGCCGCGCTGCGGCGGCGATTTCAGCGAGGCGGGCCTCTTCGGCGAGACGCTCGCGGTCACGCTCTTCGGCCTTGACGCGGTCGCGTTCTGCGCGGCGCTCGTCGCGGGCGGCGGCGATGGCTTCGCGCTCGGCGAGCTTTTCCGCCAGCGCGGCTGCGCCGGTTTCGCGGGCCGTGCGGTAATTGTCGAGCAGCGCCTTGCGTGCGGCGGCTGCGCCGTTGCGGCGGTCGTTCAGATCCTGGTTCTTCTGGTGTTTCAAACTCTGTTCCGTTTCTAATCGTCGTGGCGCCGCGGGCAGTCGCCGCGGCTTGAGGTCAGAGGTCGCCTTCGGGCCGCGAGGCGGCGAGGTCGGCGGCTTCCTTGGCCTTGCGCATTTCGCGCAGGCGATTGGTCTTCTCGTTGCGCGCAGCCTCGATTCCCTCGTTTTCCGTGAGAAGTCGGTTGCGGGCGAGCGATTGGGACTGCGTCTTGAGGAAGGCTTGTTCGGCCTTCTGGCGTGGCTTGCTGAGATCGCTCAAGAGAGTGTCCTTGCGGGATGATATCCCGGTTGCGCCGCGGACGGCGGTTCGCGACGACTGTCGCGGAAAACAAAAAAGCCAGGCGAGGCCTGGCTTTCGAGGTCAGCGTTGCGATGCCAGTACATCCGTGGTCATCGCTTCACCGAAATTCATCAGGCAGCGCGAAGCTGGCCCGCGGACATCTTGCCCGACTTGCGGTCACGCTCGAGCTCGAACGAAAGCTTCTGGCCTTCGACGATGGAGCCCAGGCCGGCGCGCTCGACGGCGGAGATGTGGACGAAAACGTCCTGGCTGCCGTCGTCAGGCTGAATGAAGCCGAAGCCCTTGGTGGCGTTGAACCATTTTACTGTGCCAGTGGTCATGACGAACCCTTTCTTAGCAATTGCATTGCCGTGGCGCGAAAATCGCGCAACGGATTTGGTGATCGATTTTTGAGGGGAGTTCGTCGACGGCGCGTAAGCGCGAAAACAAAGTCTAGCAGCAAATATCGTGATCTTCATATAGGCCGCTATGCTCGCGGCGTCAACCATTAGTTTTTCGGAAAGCCGATCTCTTCTACTTTTTGCTGCCCTTTTGCCCGCATAGGGTCCCGGTTCGAGCGATCCGGACCCGGGGAAGTCCATCACCGCGCGCAGCGCCGGTTGGTCGCGGGCCGCCGCGCCCATGTCGCTTTCAGCCTATCGGATGTCGTCCGCGCCCTCTAGCCTGAGCGGATTGATGACGAGGAGACCGCCATGACCGCCGCCTATATTACCGAACCCGCCCGCGAGATCGAGGTGATTCACAGGACCGACGTGCTGGTGATCGGCTCCGGCCCCGGCGGATTGTCGGCGGCATTGGCTGCGGCGCGAACCGGCGTCGAGGTGGCGCTGGTCGAACGCTTCGGCTGTTTCGGCGGCAATATCACCACTGTCGGCGTCGAGGGTTTCGCCTGGTATCGCCATGAGCAGACCGTGGAGGCCGGCGGCATCGGCTGGGAGTTCGAGGAGCGGGCGAAAGCCATGGGCGCGGCCTATCCCGAAAGCCAGTCGCTGTCCTATGAACTGGATTCCGAAGGTTTCAAGCTGGTGGCGGACGCGCTGGTGGAAGAAGCCGGCGTGCGCGGCATGCTGCACCGGCAATTCGTCGCCCCGATCATGGACGGCGACCGGATCATCGGCGTGGTCACGGAATCCAAGGCGGGCCGCGAGGCGATCCTCGGTAAAGTGGTGATCGACGCCACGGGCGACGCCGACATCGCCGAGCGGGCAGGGGCTGTGACCCGCAAGACGCCGGTCGAGGAGATGCAGGCGGCCTCGGTGATGTTCCATCTCGCCGGCGTCGACAAGCGCGCCTTCATGGCGGGCGTCAAGGCCGATCCGCAGACCTATGGCGACTGGTCGACAGGCGAATGGCAGATCGAGACCTTGGGCAAGGAAGACCAGATGTTCTCGCCCTTCCTCGCCAAGCCCTTCGCCCAGGCCATCAAGGACGGCGTCATTCCGCGCCATCTCAACACCATCGCCGGCACCTGGGGCGTGGCGCATGACACGGGCGAGCTCACTTACATGAACCTCGTCCATCTGGCCGGTTGCGACGGCACCGATCCGGATTCGATGACAAAATTCGAGATCGAAGGCCGCAAGCAGGCGATGCTGGCGATCGAGGCGCTGAAGCGCTACACGCCCGGCTGCGCCGGCGCGCGGCTCAGGAATTTCGGCATGACGATCGGCATCCGCGACACGCGCAAGATCGATGCGGTCTACAACATGACCGAAGGCGACGTGCGCCATGAGGCGCGGTTCGAGGACACGATCGGCATCTATCCCGAATTCATCGACGGCTATGGCGTGCTGATCCTGCCAACGACAGGCCGCTATATGCATATTCCCTATCGCGCCATGCTGCCCAAGGGGTGAAGAACCTGCTGGTCGCCGGCCGCGCCATCGGCGGCGACCGTATCGCGCACGCCGCCACCCGCAACATGGCCTGCTGCGCGGTGGCGGGCCAGGGCGCGGGCGTCGCGGCCGCGCTCGCGGTCAAGAGCGGGCGGGATGTGGATGCGGTGGATATCGGTGCGGTGCAGGCGGAGCTGACGCGGCAGGGCGTGCGGGTTCAGTGAGAGCGACGGGATGCTGAAGACGGCGCGGCGGGCGAGGCCGCGCCGGTGGAGCCAACTTACCAGATATCGGCGCCAGTTACTATCGAGCCTTCATCGAAAGAGATCGGCCCAGTATATGTGTGTTTTCCATCGGAGAGCACCGTGACCGGTTGAGCGCCTTCGGTGAAGAAATCTTTATCTGGACCTGGGTCTCGCCTTTTGCTGCAATGATGTCTCCATTGTCATCGATTGACGGAAAACTATCTGTCGTTATGATCAGATCGCCTTCATAGTTCATGAAGTCGAGGTCATCGATATCCGTGTTGAACACAAGGGTGGCGTCCGCTCCCTTCGTGAGTTCGATTTTGACGGTGGCGTCATTGGCGACGGTGATCAGATTGTCGCCGCCATTGTCGATGATGGTGTCGTTGCCGCTGGCGAGATAGGCGTCATCGCCCTTTCCCCCATTCAACAGGTTGCGGCCCTCGCCGCCGGCGAGGAGATCGTCGCCCGCCTGTCCATAGAGCTTGTCGCCGCCGCCGCCTGAAAGCAACGTGTCGTCGCCCTTGCCGGCCAGGACATAGTCATGCTCGCGGCCGCCATACAGCGTGTCGCTCCCCGCGCCGAGATCGAGCGCGAAGATGCTGACGGAATTGGCCTTGCCGATGGCCACGGTCACGACATCATTGCCGCCGGCGGCGGACAGCCGCCAATCGAAACGTCCCGACACGGTATAGCTTTGGGCTGCATTGCTGTCCGTCGAGATCTTGTCGAACAGTTCGTCGGTGGCGGTCGTGAAATATTTGGAAATTTTGTTGGTCATGTCGCTCTCTTTCTCGGCTCACCAGAGATCGGCGGCTTCGATGGATTTGTTGTTGGCGAGATCGAGGAGATCGTCGTTCGAGACGGTTTTGCGTGTGCCGTCGAAGAAAATGCTGGACTTCTCGATGTAACCGCCATCGAAGAAACGCAGGATGTCAGCCGTGTAGTCTGTATTGTCAAAGCTGATGATCAGGTTGTCCCCTGACCGCGTAAACTTGGTCTCGGAGGCGGCCACGTCGTAGAATGCGAGCAAGTCGGAACCGCTGAGATCGAGGATTGTGGTGTCGCTCGTCTGGCCGAAGACGAAACGATCATTGCCGCCGCCGACATCGGTAAATCTGTTGTCGCCGAGAATGTCGTTGAAAAAGTCATTCTGGGAACCGCCAATCAGCCTGTCGTCTCCCGTCTCGCCAATCAGTGTGTTTTTCCCGTCGCCGCCGTAGAGCGTGTCGTCGCCGTCGCCTCCATCGAGATAGTCATTGTCGGCATCGCCATAGATCACGTCATTTCCGGCGTCGCCATAGAGGCTGTCATTGCCGTCTCCGCCCATGAGCGTATCCCGACCGAGGCCGCCCAGCGCCATGTCGGCGCCCTCACTGCCCCGCAGTTCGTCGCGTCCGCTATCGCCATAGATTGTGTCGCTGCCGACGCCGCCCAGCAGTTGGTCATCGCCATTACCGCCATAGAGTTTGTCGTCGTCGTCTTCTCCCCGGATCACGTCGTCGCCGATGCGGCCGAACAGGGTGTCACTGCCGGTTCCGCCGTAGACGCGGTCATTGCCGGAACCAGCTGAAATCCAGTCGTCATGTGTTTGGGACGCTTTCAGCCGGAATGTCTCGCTCGATTCTTCGCCATATATGACATCGTTGCCGGCATCGCCGAGGATCGTGTCGGAGCCGTTGCCGCCATAAAGAACATCTCGCCCCGAACCGCCGCTGAGAAGATCGTCCCCATCTTTCGCGTCGAGCATATCCCGACCGCTCAGGCCTGCCATCCGGTCATCGAGATTTGAACCGATGATGCTCTCGTCATCGCCCAACGTTCCCACTCTTTGCACCAATTTCAGCCCCCTGTTGTCACAAATGTCGTGAGCCGAGAGGTAAGGTGATTTGCTGCGTTGTGCAAGCAATGGTATAAAAATAATGATTGCATTATATTAGGTTGTGATTGTGTGTATTGTTCTGTTTGTCTGTTGTCATTGACCTCCCCAGCCGAATGGCGTTTTTTGCGCCTCGTCATTCACAGGTGATTCAGCATGAAAACGGCAATCGTACTCGGCGCGGGCATGGTGGGTGTGGCCACTGCGCTCGACCTTCAGGATCGCGGCTACAAGGTGACGCTGGTCGATCGTCGGCCGCCGGGGCGCGAGACGAGTTTCGGCAATGCCGGCATCATCCAGTCGGAATCGGTCGAGCCCTACGCCATGCCGCGCGGCGTCCGGGAATTGTTCGATATCGCAATAGGACGCAGCAACGACGTGGTCTATGCGATGCGCGAATTGCCCGGTCATCTCGGGCCGCTCTTGCGCTATTGGTGGCATTCCGAAAAGGGCCGCCATCGCGCCATCTCGACATCCTACGCCAGCCTGATCGCCCAGGCCGCCGGCACGCATGATCAGCTCATCCGCCGGGCCGGCGCCGACAATTTCATCCAGCGCTCCGGCTATCGCACGCTTTATCGATCGCAGGCGAAATTCGAGGAAGGGCTGCGCAAGGCCGAGGACATCCGCGCCGCCTTCGGCACGAAATTTCGCGCGTTGACGGCTGAAGAGACGCTCGCCGAGGAGCCGGGGTTGACGGCTGCCGGCGCCGGCTCCATTCACTGGATGGAGCCGTGGACGGTGGCGAGCCCCGGCGATCTCGTCTCGGCCTATGCGGCGCTGTTCGAGCGCGAGGGCGGGACGTTCGTCGAGGCGTCGGTGGAAGAGCTGCGCCAGAGCGTGTCGGGTGAGGAATGGCTGGTGCGCACCGGCGCGGGCCTTCTCAATGCGCGGCATGTGGTGATCGCGCTCGGCGTCTGGGCCGGTGGCGCGCTGAAGCCGCTGGGGTTGAATTTCCCGATGGTGCTGAAGCGCGGCTATCACGCCCATTACGCCTCGCCGCACCCGCTCGGCCACACCACCATGGACACCGAAAACGGCTATGTGCTCGCCCCCATGCAGGCCGGCACGCGCATCACCACCGGCGCGCATCTGACGCTGCCGGGCAAGCCGCCTGTCTATCGCCAGCTGGAGCGGGCGGAGAAAGCGGCGGGCGAATTGATGGCGCTCGGGACTCGCGTCGAGGACACGCCCTGGTCCGGCACGCGGCCCTGCATGCCGGACATGCTGCCGGTCATCGGGCCGGCGCCTAAGCATCGCAATCTCTGGCTCAATTTCGGCCATGGCCATCAGGGCTTCACGCTCGGTCCGGCCTCGGCGCAGCTGCTCGGCGCGATGATCGAAGGGAGCACGCTCCCCGTCGATTCGGCGCCGTTCCGCGCCGACCGCTGATCCCTCTGCGTTGACGCGGCGTTTGATCCGCGTCGCGCAGGGGAAAGGCCCTGTCTCGTCTGCGGCGCGATTTCGCCGCGCCCTCCGCTGTGCGCCGCGATGAAGCATGCTATCACCGCTGCATCGGTTGCAGCGCGGAGATACAAGCATGACGACGGCCTTTCTCGACCATCTCAGAACCGAGCTCGACGGGTTGAAGACCTCAGGTCTCTACAAGGCCGAGCGGGTGATCACCTCCAAGCAATCGGGCCAAATCGAAGTCGCCTCCGGCGCGCATGTGCTCAACTTCTGCGCCAATAATTATCTCGGCCTCGCCGACAATGACGAGATCACGGCCTCCGCCAAGCAGGCGCTCGACCGCTATGGATACGGCATGGCCTCGGTGCGCTTCATCTGCGGCACGCAGGAGGAGCACAAGCAGCTGGAAGCGCGGATTTCGCGCTTCCTCGGCCTGGAAGACACGATCCTCTACTCCTCCTGCTTCGACGCCAATGGCGGACTGTTCGAAACGCTGCTGAGCGAAGAGGATGCGATTATCTCCGATGCGCTGAACCACGCCTCGATCATAGACGGCGTCCGCCTCTCCAAGGCCAAGCGCTTCCGCTACGCCAACAACGACATGGCGGCGCTGGAAGAAGAGCTGAAGAAGGCCGAGGGCAGCCGCTTCAAGCTGATCGCCACCGACGGCGTCTTCTCGATGGACGGCATCATCGCCAATCTCGGCGGCGTCTGCGACCTCGCCGAACGATACGGCGCGATGGTGATGGTGGACGACAGCCACGCCGTCGGTTTCGTGGGCAAGCATGGTCGCGGCTCCGCCGAACATTGCGGCGTCGAGGGCCGAGTGGACATCATCACCGGCACGCTCGGCAAGGCGCTGGGCGGCGCGTCCGGCGGCTATACGTCGGGCAAGGCCGAGATGGTGGATTGGCTGCGCCAGCGGTCGCGTCCCTATCTGTTTTCCAACACGCTCGCGCCGGTGATTGCGGCTGCTTCGCTGAAAGTCTTCGACATCATCGAAGGCGGCGATTCTCTTCGTGCGCGACTCTATGACAATGCCGCGCTGTTCCGCTCGGAGATGACCAAGCTCGGCTTTACGCTCGCGGGCGAGGGGCATCCGATCATTCCGGTGATGCTGGGCGAGGCGACGCTGGCGCAGGAGATGGCGGCGCGCATGCTGGAGAAGGGCGTCTATGTCGTCGGCTTCGCTTTTCCGTGTGGTGCCGCGCGGCCAGGCCCGCATCCGCACCCAGATGTCGGCGGCGCATAGCCGCGCCGATGTCGAGAAGGCGATTTCGGTGTTCGCCGAAGTGGGCAGGGAGCTTGGGGTGATTTGAAGGGTGCGACAGGGAGTGTCCCCTCCCGGCCTGCCGGCCACCCTCCCCACAGGGGGGGAGGGAGACTCGGGGTTGCTCCTGCCCACTCCACCAACAGCGAGCGGTGGAAATGAACGGGCGCCACATGCTTCCCTCCCCCTTGTGGGGAGGGTGGCCGGCAGGCCGGGAGGGGCTCTCGCGTGAGACAACAATATGAGGAAAAACCAATGTCCAACATGATGCGCGCACTGGTGAAGGCCAAGCCCGAGATGGGCCTGTGGATGGAGCATGTCCCGGTGCCCGAGCCGGGCCCGAACGACGTGCTGATCCGGGTGAAGAAATCTGCGATCTGTGGCACCGACGTGCATATCTGGAACTGGGACCAGTGGGCGCAGAAGACCATTCCGGTGCCGATGGTGGTGGGGCATGAATTCGTCGGCGAGATCGCCGAGATCGGTTCGTCGGTCACCAAATACAAGGTCGGCGAGCGGGTGTCGGGCGAGGGGCATATCGTCTGCGGCAAATGCCGCAATTGTCGCGCCGGCCGCGGCCATCTCTGCCGCAACACGCTGGGCGTCGGCGTCAACCGGCCCGGCTCGTTCGGCGAATATGTCTGCATTCCCGAATACAATGTCGTGCCGATCCCGGACGACGTGCCCGATGAAGTGGCCGCAATCTTCGACCCGTTCGGCAACGCCGTGCACACCGCTTTGTCCTTCGATCTCGTCGGCGAGGACGTGCTGGTCACCGGGGCAGGGCCGATCGGCATCATGGGCGCGATGGTCGCCAAGCGCTCCGGCGCGCGCAAGGTCGTGATCACCGACATCAACCCCGTCCGGCTCGAACTCGCGCAGAAATGCGGGATCGATTACGTCGTCGACGCTTCCAGCCAGGACCTCAAGGAGGTCATGCGCGAGATCGGCATGAAGGAAGGTTTCGATGTCGGCCTGGAAATGTCGGGCGCCCCGCCCGCCTTCCGCTCGATGATTGACACGATGAACAATGGCGGCAAGATCGCCATTCTCGGCATCGCCCCCGAAGGCTTCGGCATCGACTGGAACAAGGTCATCTTCAAGATGCTGACGCTCAAGGGCATCTATGGCCGGGAGATGTTCGAGACCTGGTACAAGATGATCGCCTTCGTGCAGGGCGGGCTCGATCTCGGCCAGATCATCACCCACCGCATCAAGATCGATGAGTTCCGCGACGGCTTCGAGGCCATGCGCTCGGGTAACTCCGGCAAGGTGGTGATGGACTGGGCGTAACCGACGCTTCCGGATGCGACCGAAAAGGCCGGCCGTCGCGCCGGCCTTTTTCCTGTCACCCAGGTGACAGCGCGCCTCCTCCGATCGTGGCAAAAACGCTCTCGTCACGATCGATTAACGAGGTGTTAACCATGTTGAAGCTGTTCGCCTTTTTGCTGCTCGGGCTCGTCACATTTTCGACATGCGCGTCCGTCATCAGCGCCACAGAACACAGCGCGGCGCGCGTCGCCGCAAACCAAGCCGTCCGTTGAAAGCCGCCTACCATGAAGATCATCTATTTCATCCTGTTCGCCCTCGTCGCCACCACCTTCGGCGCCTCCGCTTTGGAACTCTCCACCCGCGAAGCGAGCGCTTGCACGCTGACGCTCTGCAACTGACCGCCCGACGCCTGCCGGGCCGTTCGGGCCCGCCGTGATCGCGGGCTCATCGCCGCGCGGAACTCAATCCTTCCGACATCGTTGTTGAAGCCGAAAGTCTCCGTCGTCAGCGGAGCTTTGCTGTGTTTCGATCAGGAGGTTCCGATGACCGACATTCTCTGGACAAAACCGGTCAAGGTCGCCACGGGACGCGGCTATCGCGTGGTGGCCGGTCCTTCCCAGGCGCTCGACTGTCTCGAAAACTGGCAGGGCGGCAAAGGCCGCTTCTACAGCCACGCCCGCGACATCTGCCGCTCCGCCCTCGCCGCGCCCGAGAAGGCCGGCAAGGCGCGCGAGGCCTTCGTCGCCGCCCATCTCGACGCCGCCATCCCCTTCGCCTGATTTCAGGGCGAGAAATAGCCGCTCATCCCGACGGAGGCCGCGGACTTCGCGCCACCGTCGAGATAAAGCGCCAGCCGGTCATACTGCACCCTGTTGAACAAAGCTCCGGTGATTTTCGCCGCGATCAGGGGCGCGCCGCGCAGCGCTTCGGAGAGCGTTGCTTCGTTTACGCGACCCCAGTCCACCACCAACAGAATGCCATCGGCCGAGCGTGCGGCTTCTTCCGCGGAGTGGCCGGCGGCAAGCGGCGGCAGGTCGATCACGATCAGCTCGAAGTCGTCTCTCGCCTTCTCGATCTCCGAGGCCGGGTCGAGGTCCGGCAAAGGGCCGCCTTCGGCGCGCGGCGGCTCGGGACAGGCGAGAAGCGCCAGCGGCGCGGAGGGATGACTCAGCACCGGCAAGAACGCCGCGCGACCCGGGCCTTGCTTCGGCTCCTCTACCAACACATGTCCGGCGAGACGACGGGACGCTTCGGGATTGACGCGATCCGCATCCACCAACAATGTCCGCTTTCCTCTCATGGCGTTCAGGCTTGCCAGATTCGCCGCAATGGTCGTCTTGCCCTCTCCGGCGCCGCAGGACACGACGCCGATGACCACGGTGGATTTCTCCCGGTCGGCGGCTGTGACATGCGACAGGGTTTTCCGGATCGCGTCCGTCATGCGGGACCGGGGATTGTCTATGGCGTGGCGGTCGAGCATGTCGGCCATTCGGATCGCATCCGGGCGGCAGATGGGAAAGGCCGAAAAATCGGGATGAAACAGCGGCGGCCGTTCTATCAGGGGAATCAGGCCGAGCACGGGCGCGTCGACGAGGCGCCGCAGCCGGTCGGGCCTGCGAAGCGATCGATCCGAAAAATCCCGAAGGATGGCCGCAGCGAGCGCCAGCGCCAGGCCGAGACTCGTGGCGATGAAGAGCGAAAGAGCTTTTCGCGGCGAAGACGGCTGCGTCGGCAGCGTCGGCGGCGAAATCACCGCCGCGGCGATTTCCGGCAGGCTCACCTCCTGCCGCGCAGTATCCAGCCGGGCGAGATGGTCGATATAGAGGCGGCGGGCGTTGTCGGCCCGGCTTTCGAGATCGCGCAACGTCACCTGCACGGCGTCGAGATCCGACTTCTCGGCGCCGGCTCTGCCGATATCGGCCATAAGCGCCTCGACACGGGCCCGCGTCATCTCCGCTTCCGAGCGATAGGCGGCGGCGATGCGCGATAACTCCTCGAACATCTGGCGACGATACTCCTCCGCTTCCCCCTTCAGCCGCCGCGTCTGCTGATGCTCGGCGCCGTATTTCGCCGCGAGATCGGCGCCGCGTCTGCTGGCTTCGAGATATTGCTGACGGAGTTCATTGACCAGCGGGCTCGCCAGGCTCTGGGCGACGGCGGCGTCCAGGTCGCCGCCGGTGAGGATGGCTTCGAGTTTCCTGTTGCGGGCGTCCGCCTGTCCGAGCTCGGCCTGGGCGAGCACCAGCTGTTCCGTCATGCTGATGAGGCGCTGATCGCCGATCAGCCGGCCGTTGCTGGCGAGCAGGCCATGTCGCCGGCGGAAGGCTTCGACCGCGTCGTCCGCGGCCAGAGAAAGCCGGTGAAGCTCCTCAACCTTGCCCGACAGCCAACCGACGGCTCGCCTTGCTGCTTCCGCTTGAGTGCGGCGGCGAGCGTCGAAATAGGCTTTCACCACCTGTCCCGTCATCGCCGCCGCGGCCTCGGGACTTCGGGCGGAATATGTGATCGACAGCACCGACGAGTCCCCCAGCCGCCTCACCGTCAACCTGGTCTCCAGCAGGGCGAGGGCTTCGGTGACCGGATCCGCCGTCCTGTCTCGCCCGAGCGCCGCACGCAACCATTGAACCAGCGCATGAGGACGCTGACGCGCGAGGTCCTCGGTGTGAAATCCGGCTGCGTCAGCAGACCGCCGTCGACGACCAGCCGCCTCAGGGTTTCGCCCGACTTGATCAGCTCCATCTGGCTTGCGAGGTTTTCGTCGAACGTCGCCGCTGGATCGGCGCCGACCGGCTTCCGCCAGTAGTCCGGCTCTTCGGCGAGGATGTGGATGCCGGCGCTCGACTGATAGGTAGACGTCGCCAGGGCGAGATAGCTCGCCCAGGCAACGAGGCTTACGACGAGGATAGTTGCCACAAGCCGGAATTGGCGGCGACAGACGAGCCAGAGCCGTGCGAGCGGATCGGCGGCGTCGTCGCGTTCCAACGCGGCAGGGGTATGCGATGGATGGTCTGCCTGCTGCATGATCGGCGAACCTCGACTGTCGCTTCGGCGCCGAGGCCGAGCTGAAGCAACGGTTGCAAAACGAAGAATGAGCTGAATGGGGTCGATGCGCACAACGAGAGGTCGTAGTTAACGATGGATTTGCAAAAACGGCAAGAGCTCTCGGCGTCTAAATGAAATCGCGCGTTAGGCGCGAATGACGCCGCCTTGTCACAGAAGACATAAATGATGTGCATGACCGGGAAATCTCTGCCGCCGTCTTCGCCCGGCTTTGACATCGCCGCGCCGTTCGCGCAGAGATGGCTCGCCATTTCGAGAAGGATTTCGAATGCGTTATCTGATCACGGGGACAGCCGGCTTCATCGGCTTCCATCTTTCTAAGCGGTTGTTGGATGAAGGTCATTTCGTCGTCGGCTTCGATGGCATGACGCCGTATTACGATGTCTCCCTGAAAGAGCAGCGGCATGCGATCCTGGCGCGCTCCAACGGCTTTACGCCCGTGATCGGCATGCTGGAAGACAAGGCGGCGCTCGACCGCGCCGCAGAGATCGCCGAGCCGGAAATCATTATCCATCTCGCCGCTCAGGCCGGCGTCCGCTACAGCCTCGAAAATCCGCGCTCCTACGTCGACAGCAACCTCACCGGCTCGTTCAACGTGCTGGAACTGGCGCGCGAATTGTCGCCCAAACACCTGATGATGGCGTCGACCTCGTCGGTCTATGGATCGAACGAAAAGATACCCTTCGCTGAAGCGGACCGGGCCGACGAGCCGATGACGATCTATGCGGCGACCAAGAAGAGCATGGAGTTGATGGCGCATTCCTATGCGCATCTCCACAAGATCCCCACCACCGCCTTCCGCTTCTTCACCGTATACGGACCCTGGGGCAGGCCTGATATGGCGCTGTTCAAATTCGTCGACGCCATCCGCAAGGGCCAGCCGATCGACATCTATGGCGAAGGCCGGATGAGCCGCGATTTCACCTATATCGACGACCTCATCGAAGGCATCGTCAGGCTGACGACCGTGGCCCCCGCCGAGGACAACCGCGTCACGGTCGACGGCGTCGCCGACACCCTGTCCCCGCAGGCGCCGTTCCGCGTCGTCAATATCGGCGGCGGCCAGCCGGTGGACCTCATGCGTTTCGTCGAAACGGTGGAGGCGGCGCTCTCGACGCCCGCGATCCGCAACATGCTGCCGATGCAGCAGGGCGACGTGCCCCGCACCTATGCCGCTCCTGATCTTTTGATGGCGCTGACCGGCTTCAAGCCGGAAATCGAGCTGGAAGAGGGGGTAAGGCGGTTCGTGGAGTGGTTCACCGAGCACTATGCGCGGTGAAACGCTGCTGAATGTCGAAATAAAAAGCCGCCGGGGCGACCCAGCGGCTTTTTGTCGGTCGAGACAGGACTCTTCAGCCCTTCTTCGCCTTGCCGATCGCCGTGTAGCGGAACCCGCTCTTGGCGAGCTCCGCGGCATTGTAGACGTTGCGTAGATCCACCACCACATCGCCGGCCATGGTCGCCTTGAGCTTGCGGAAGTCGAGCGCGCGGAAAGCGTCCCATTCGGTGACCAGCACCACGGCGTCGGCGCCGTCGGCGATCTCGTAAGGGTCCTTACCATAGGTCACGTCGCCGAGCATCGGCTTGGCCGCTTCCATGCCTTCGGGGTCGAAGGCGTGCACCTGCGCTCCGGCGTCCTGCAGCGCCTGGATTATGGCGATGGAGGGGCGTCGCGCATGTCGTCGGTATTGGGCTTGAAGGTGAGGCCGAGAATGGCGATCTTCTTGCCGCGCACCGAGCCGTCGCAGGCGGCGATGACCTTGCGGCCCATGGCGCGCTTGCGGTTGTCGTTGATGGCGACGGTGGTCTCGATCAGCCTGACGGGGCTATCGTAATCCTGGGCGGTCTTGACCAGCGCCAGCGTGTCTTTCGGGAAGCAGGAGCCGCCGTAACCAGGGCCGGCATGCAGGAACTTGTCGCCGATGCGCTTGTCCATGCCTATGCCCTTGGCGACCTTCTGCACGTCGGCGCCGATGGTCTCGCAGAGATCGGCGATCTCGTTGATGAAGGTGATCTTCATCGCCAGGAAGGCGTTGGCGGCGTATTTGATCAATTCCGAGGTGCGGCGCTCGCAGAAGAACAACGGCGCTTCGTTGAGATAGAGCGGGCGGTAGACTTCACGCATGGCGTCCATGGCGCGCGGGTCTTCCGCGCCGACGACGATCCGGTCGGGACGCTTGAAGTCGGAGATAGCGGCGCCTTCGCGCAGGAATTCGGGGTTGGAGACGACGGCCACATCCTTGTCCGGGAATTCTTCGCGGAAGATGCGTTCGACTTCGTCGCCGGTGCCGACGGGCACGGTGGACTTGGTCACGATGACGGTGAAGCCGGTGACGGCGGCTGCGATTTCGCGCGCGGCGGCATAGACATAGCTCAGATCCGCATGGCCGTCGCCGCGGCGCGAGGGCGTGCCGACCGCGATGAAGACGACGTCTGCCTCCGCGACGGCGGTGGCGAGGTCGAGAGTGAAATCGAGCCTGCCGGCTGCGGCATTGTTGGCGATCAACGCTTCGAGGCCGGGTTCGAAAATCGGCGATTTCCCAGCCTTCAGCGCGTCAATCTTAGCTTCCGACTTGTCGACGCAGGTAACGTGGTGCCGAAATCCGCCAGGCAGGCGCCGGAGACGAGACCGACATAGCCCGACCCGATCATGACGATGCGCATATAGTTCTCCAGTCCGTCTCTATGGCGATCGACATCGGGATCGCGAGTCTTGTTGTGCTGGATGGTCTTCTATCGCGCCGCAGTTTTCAGGACAATGACATCTTCACGGATCCGATCGGTTCTTGATGGACTTCGAGCGCATCAGCGCCGTCGTTACGGCAGCGGCGAGCGCCGCGAGGCCCGAGCCCGTCAATCCCAAAATCGGCAGCAGCAGGATCGAAAGCGCGATCGACAGCGTTGCGCCGAGGAGAGACAGGCCGGCATAGATGCGGTGGCGTTCCTGTCCGATGAGAACGACGTTCAAGCCGTCCGACAGGCTGCGCGCGCCGGCGGCGAACGACAGCAAGCACAGTGAAACGGCCGCCGCGCCGGATGTTTCGATGGAGTGGATGTCCGCAATGACGAGACAGGCGAGAACGAGCGCTGACAGAGCCGCAACGAACACCCAAGCCAGACGATGGCAGAGCGGCTTGAGAAGCGCCTCAGAGCATTCGCGGTCCCGGGCCGAAGCGATCAGGCGCGGCAGGGCCGGCTGAATGACGGCCGAGGATACGAGAATCTGCAGGGACTGGGCGATAGCGGCGCAAACACTGTAGATCCCTATCGCTTCGAGGCCGAGCATGGCGGCCACCAAAAAACGATCGGCATAGAGTTGACCTACCAAGCCGAGGTCCGCGGCGTAGATGAAGCTCGAACTTCGCAGGCCGCTCCTCAGCCAGCCGAAGTCGACGCCGATTGCCCGCCACGATGTCTTCGCGATCGATGGCGCGAGCGTCGCCAACGCAACGACATGGCCGACGATCCAGAACAAGATCGTCGCATCGAGAGAACACACGGCGTCAAACCGTGACGCGGCGATGAGGAAGAACGGAATCCAGCCTGCAGAGCGGATAAACAGCATGAGATTGGCGCGTCTGGCGCGACCAAGAGCGATGAGGATGACGTGGACGTCGAGCGCCAGCGTTTCCAGGGCGACGATGGCCAGCGCCGGCGCGACCGGCAGGGTGGGGATCGGTGTGGTCGTGAAAACGATCGCAAGCGCAGCCGCCGCCGCCGCGCCGACCGAGACTGCGGTGACTGCGAGCCGGGTGGCGATCAGCCGCGGCGCGCGGCGCCGATGCAGAACGAGGCCCCGCGTCAGCAGGTTGTTGAGCCCCCAGCCCAGCGCCGCCGGCGCGATCGCCGCCGTCGCGGTGACCAGCGCGAAAACTCCAGCCGCCTCCAGGCCCAGAAGCCGGATGAGCGCGAGCGGCAAGAGGAAACGCAAAGCGAGCGCCACTCCGCGCAAGACGAAGGCGAAGGCGCCTGTCATCACCTCGCTGTCCACGCCGCCGCTCCCATGGTCTCCCCCAAATCCGGTTGTGGACAGGCTAGCAAAGACGACGCAAAGTGGAAGCGGGGTCCGGGGGAAAGAATGGAAAAGGACGGCGTCTGGAACAGAATTCGCGCGGATTACGACAGAGCGCGGCGGGGCGCAGGCGGCTCGGGTCATACGGGCTGGCTCCGAACGCTCAGCCGGCCGGGCTTCGCCTGCGCGCTGCTGCGCCGGATGCAGGAGGCGGTGGGGCCGGTTCCGGTGATCGGGCGTCCCCTGCGGCGGCTCGTCTGGCTTTGGTCGGTTTACGCCTTCGGCTCCGATATCGCCATCGAGGCGGAGATCGGCGGCGGGCTCTATCTGCCGCATCCGCACGGCGTCGTCATCGGGGCCTGCCGCATCGGTCGAGGCGTCACCATCCTGCAGAATGTGACGCTCGGAAGCAGACGGCCGGGGAGACGGCGGCGCCGGTGATCGGCGACAGCGTGGTGATCTCGGCGGGCGCCGTCGTGCTCGGCGGCGTGCTTGTCGGCGAGGGCGCAGTCATCGGCGCCAATGCGGTGGTGCTGATCGACATTCCCTCAGGCGCGACGGCGGTCGGCAACCCGGCGCGCATCCTGCCCGAAAATGTCGGCTGAGCCGATTTCATCCCCCTTCTCATGGGCGCTCTTACACTGATGCGGTCGAAACTGGAGACCGCAACATGACACTCGCATCGCTACTTTCCCTCTCGCTCGGGCGCGCCTCGCCGCCACGCCGCCATGCGCTGACCGGCCTCGGCGCGGATGGCCGCCGTGTGCTTCTCACCTTTGCCACAGCCGGCGGCCGTTCCCCTTTGTTCGGGAGGGCGCCCCAATGACCGGGGATATCGAAAACGCTGAAATCCGGGCGCTGACCCATCTGATCGGCCATGATGCGGCGGGCCTGTTCGGCCGCGCTTCCCTCGGCGCCTGCCTCGCGCCGCGATCGCCCAATCTTTTGGCGGTCATCGGCGACAGCACCGCCGAACAAGTCCATCTCGACTCGCAACGGCGCAACCGCGCGGCCTACAACCATGTCTTTCTCGGCTCCGCGATGGCCGGCGCCAGGCTGATCTTATCCGGCAATTTCGGCAAGTCGGGCGACAGGACCGACCAGACGGCGGCCCGCCTGCCGGCCGCCTTGTCCTCGGGCGCGGGCGCGCTCTATATCAGCGAGGGCATGAACAACTTCTCGCAGGCGCCTTATACGCATGCGGTCAGCGGCGCCGTGGTGACGCCGGCGCAGGCCGGCGCCCAGGCGTTCGCCGACACGCTCGCCAAGATCGACGCCGCGCTCGCGCTGGGCCTCAAGGTGATCGTCGCGCTCTGCGCCGGGGCGAGCAACTTCTCCGCCGCCATGATCGGGCAAATGTGGATCTACAATCAGGCGCTGCGGCGGGCGGCGGAATTGAGGCCCAATCTCTGGCTTCTCGACATGCCCGCCATTCTGCATGATCCGGCGTCGACGCCTGTCTCGATCGCCTTCCGCGCCGGATATCTGCACACGGGCGATGCGGTGCTGGCGCATGAAAGCGTCACCGGCGCCTATCACGCCGCAAAAGCGTTTGCGGAGATTCTACGCGAGGTGATGCGGCCGTTGCCGCGCAGCCGGGTGTCCCGGGCGAACCAGCGCTCTGCGGACAATCGGCTGCAACTGGCGCTCAATCCGCTGTTCAACGCGACGTCGGGCGCCGCCGGCGTGCTCGGTGCGGGCGGATCGCTCGCATCGGGCACGACGGCCGTTCCCTATGAGTGGACGGTCGCGCGCAGTTCCGGCGACACCACGACCTCGTTTCAGTTGGGCGTGGAAGCCAATGCGGAAGGCGGCAACGATCTGGTCATCGCCTATAGCGTCAGCACCGCCGGCGGCGGCCTGCGGGTCTATCAAGATCTCGCCGGATCGTCGTCCTTCTGGCAGGCGGGCGACGTGCTTCAGGGCTTTTCGACGGTGACGATTATGGCTGGCTCTGCCGGGCTTGCCTGCGCCCGGCCCTATATCGAGATCAACGGCGTCACCGCCGGCGTCGGCGCCACCATGATCGCCTCGGGCGTGATGAGCGATACGGCGCATGGGGTGTTTCCCACGGTCGAGACTTTCGTGCTCGAAGACGCGACCGAGCCGATCGCCGTGCCGGCCTACGACACGAAGGGCTATCTCAGCTTCAAGGCGCTGGGTCTCATTTGCGCTGCGCCAGGCGCGGGCGTCGTCCGGCTGCGCATGCCGCATCTCGATGTCAGGTCGACGCTGATCTGACGGATGACGCCCATTCGGATCGCGGCGCCGACGCGCGCCGCGGCTCCGAGAAGACCCCGCTCAACATATAGCCCGCCATCATGGTGAGAAAACTCGGCGCATAGGCCTGCACGGTCAGTCCATAGAGATTGAAG
Organism: Rhizobium sp. G21; assembly: GCF_014158035.1. GTDB lineage: Bacteria > Pseudomonadota > Alphaproteobacteria > Rhizobiales > Rhizobiaceae > Rhizobium_E. The sequence goes on from NZ_JACFXW010000001.1 coordinate 3,797,307, forward strand.
AGAATGACGATAGCGAGCTTTGCGCGGGATGTTTCTCGCGCGAGGCCGATAATGGCGGCGGCGAGGAAGAGCAGATAGGCGGGACCGAACATCAGCAGGCTGGTCAGGTGAAAATTGTCGAGCGGCGTCGAAAGCGCCGCTCTTTCGCTCAACCTCATCGGCGTGGCGAAGCAGCCGAGGCCGCAGCCGGTGACGAGGCCGCTGGGATGTCGGCGACCACGAGAAACGGCGCGGCCCAGGTGGTGACCGCCCGGTCCGCGAAACTGGCGAAGAGGGGCGGCAGTGTTTCGCTGTCGACGGTCGAAAACAGCAGCATCATGAGCGGCGGCGCGAGGATCGTCGCGAAGGACGCCGAGGCCAGCACACGCAGGACGGCATGAGCGCCAAAGGCAGGAGCGGGCGCCACGATCAGCGGCCGGAGCAGGCAGAGGACGAGGAAGGCAACCAGACCCGTCTTGCTCGTCGTCAGCCACAAAGCGCCGCCACAGATCGGCGCGAGCGCCCAGAACAGCGTCGGCGGCAGGCGCGGCGCGGTGAGCGCGCCCAGAAAGACGATCATCGCCGCCGTCAGCGCGCTGTCTCCCGACAAGCCGCCATAGCGGGCTACGCCCTGTTGCCACCAATATTTCACCGCCGACTTCGCGCCGGAAAAACTCTGATAACCGGTGTCCGCCCAGGGATAGGCGGCATATGGCTCGGCGAGCGCCGACATGCAAAGCGCGACGAGAAGAACCGTCAGCACAGCAACGGTGAAAACGCTTTCGTCCACCCTGCGCTGGAAGAAAATCAGGCCGGAGAATACGGGCAGGATCATCTTGATGGCGGCGAGCGCCATCAGCGGCCGAGGGCCCATGAAGGCGAGCGCCGCCGCAAGCGAGGCGACGAGGCCCGCCAGCAACAGCAAACCGAGCATCCTGCGATGCGCCAGCTGGAGTGCAACGAAGATCGCAGCGGCGCCGGCCGCTGCGACATCGGCGAAATACCAGAGCAGCCCGACCCCGATTTGTTCGAGGCCGGCGCGCAGCGCGCCGGTGCCGGCGTCGCGACAGGCGAACAGGATCAGGCCGAACAAGGCGTAGCGACCGATCATGACGTCGGCGCGATGTGCTGTCGGGCAAACAGCAAAGATTTGTTCACCACGTCTCGGCATCGCGCTTCGTGAGCGACCTCGAAAGAACCGATTGTTAATCGCCCGGCCCTTAGCGTCCTCCCAAACGCGACGAGATACCGTTGCGCGAAGATACCGGATTCGAGCGCTGAACCGAACCGGTTGTCCCAGGAAGAGACGGCTGCGCCATGACCGAGACCAAGACCATATCGATTTCCGGACGCGAGGTTCATCCCGCCGGCAAGGCGGTGGTCGTGTTCGGCGGCGCGGGCTTCATCGGCTCGCATCTCCTGCGGCGGCTGGCGTCCGAAGGGATCGGCAAGCTCTATTCGGTCGATATCCGCAACCCCAAGATCCGCGTGCCCGGCGTCACTTACGTATTCGGCGATGTGCGCAACCTTACCGATTTCTCGGTGCCGGACGCCGTCGGCGCGATCTATAATCTCGCCGCCGTCCACACCACACCCGGCCACGCCAACCATGAATATTACGAGACCAATATTCAGGGTGCGACGGAGGTGACGGCCTATGCCCGCCGCGCCGGCGTCGATTCCATCGTCTTCACCAGTTCGATCTCGGTGTATGGGCCGAGCGAGGATGTGAAGACCGAGGACACGCCGCCAGATCCCGAAAGCGCCTATGGCTGGTCGAAATGGCTGGCTGAGGGTGTTCATCGCAGCTGGCTGTCGGAACAGCCGTCGCGTCAGCTGATCATCACGCGCCCCGCCGTGATCTTCGGACATGCCGAGGGCGGCAATTTCACCCGTCTCGCCAAGCTCATGCGCGGCGGCCTGTTCGTCTATCCCGGCCGCAAGGACACGGTGAAGGCCTGTTTCTATGTCGAGGATCTCATCGACGCGCTTTTTTATGCCCGCTCCCTGAAAGTGCGGTCGGTCCTGTTCAACGCCGCCTATCCCGACCACTACACGATCGAGGAGATCGTCAAGACGTTCAAGGCCGTCCATTTCCCCAAAGCGCGCGAAGTGCTGGTGCCGCGCTGGGTGGTGATGACGGCGGCGCGGCTTCTCCGGCCGCTGGCGCTGTTCAATCTCGGCATACACCCCGACCGCGTGCTCAAGCTCGTGCGGTCGACCGACGTCCTGCCGCTCTGGCTGCTCAATCACGGCGCCGTGCGGCGCGGCATGCTGGCTTCCGCCTTCGCGCGCTGGAGCGCCGATACGCTCGGAACCTTCGACAATCTGGGCGTGGAGCATGTCGAGATGCTCCGGCGCGCGCAGGATCGGCAGTCCGTGCTTGGCGATGAAGCGGGCCAGACTGCGCAGATGCAGACGGCAGGCGCGGCTCAGGAGGCGGCCGGCGCTGGCTCGGCGATGTTCATGGATCAGCCGGGCGCCGGGCAGGGCGAGCGTCAGAAAGCCGGCTTTGCCCAGCCTGAGGCCGAAATCGACATCCTCCATATAGAGGAAGAAGCCGGCGTCCATGCCGCCTACGGCGTCGAAGGCGCTGCGCCGAGCAAGAAATCCGCCGCCTAGCGTCCAGCCCACCGCAAAGGGCCGCCCCTCCGTCCATTCGCGGCGCATGAGATGGCGATCGATACGCGCCTCGCACATCCTCGCGAGGCCCGGGAGGCGCCGCGCAACGATGTCCGCGAGGCTGTAGAAGCGACGGCCGGCGAACTGGCGCTCCCCGCCGGCGATTGCAGGTCGAGACCGATCGCGCCGATCTCCGCCCTCTTGCTCAGAAGATCGAGCGCCGGCCCGAGGGGATTGTCGACGAACAGCATGTCTGCGTTGAGAATGAGCAGAGCAGGCGCCGAACCCGCCGCCGCTCCGATATTGACGCCGGCGGCGAAGCCGCCGTTGCGGCTCGGTCGGATCAGGCCGACGTCATCGCCCCGTCCGGCGGCCAAGGCCGGATCCGGCGTCTCACTGTGATCGACGACGACGATGTGAGCCGGCCGCGCGACGCCATGATCGCGGATCGAGCGGAGCAGCCGCAGACAGGCCTGTGTGGAACAGTGATTGACGATGACGACGTCGAGATCTTCGGGCGCGGTCATGGTGTCACGCCCGGAGCGACGTGCGCCAATCCGACGTTCGGGGCGGGGATCGCCTGCTCGGTCAGGCGCGTCAACAGCAGCTCCCGCGCCGACAGGCTGCCGTAGTGAAAGCGGAGAGCATGATCGCGGCAGGCCCTGGTCGCGGCGCGCCGATCGGATCGACGTTCGGCAATGGCGCGGGCAATGCGATCGACATCGTCCTCGATGTTCAACGTGAGCAGGCGGTCGGCCATGCGGATACGTTCGGGAATGGCGCCGAGCGGGGTCGCCAGGACATCGGCGCCGGCGGAGTAGGCTTCGAGCATACTCAGCGGCTCCGCCTCGTCGGGCAGGCGCGACGGCAGCAGGAGGCAATCGAGCCTGGCGAGAAACGCCGCCTTGTCTTCTCCCTCCAGCCAGCCGTCGACCGTAAAACGCCCCGGCCAGCGTGCGGCAGCCGCCGCGATCGCTATCGCCACGGTTTCGGCACCGCGAGACGGCGCGCCGGCGACGGCGGCATGAAGATCCGGATCGGACCGGAGCAGCTGTTCGAGCAGGTCGAGGCCCTGGAGAACGCCCTTTTCCGGCGTCCAGGCGCCGAGAAGGCCGATGGTGATCGGGCCGTTCTTCCGGGTCGCGCGGGCAGGCGCAGGCAACAGGGCGGCGTTGGAGAGAATGAGGGGCGGCGCGGCCTCCGCCGGCAGATAGCGCGCGGCAAACGTGGTCGCCATCGCGTGGGACAGGAGAATATGGACGGCCCGAGGTCCTGCGGCCCAGGTGAGAGCATGACCGAGCAATGTCGGCGCCGCCCTCAAGGCGCGATAGGAGTGGTGGTGCAGAAAGAGACGCGCGCGCTTCAGCCGAAAAGCCAGCAGCGCAGCCAACAACAGCCAGCCGCCGCGTTGCCCGGGCAGCGACACATAGACCCGGTCGCGCGGCGAGCTCCGAAGCGCCGTGGCGGCGAGACGGAGCGCAGCCGAGACCTTTCGCCATGGGGATGCGCCGAGCGGCAGGCGCCACACGCTCGCCCGCGTTTCGAGCAGCGAGAGCATGAGGCGGTTGGCGACGATCTGCCCATTCGGCGGCCCATCGAGATGGCCCACGAACCAGAGTCGGCCCTCACGCTCCTCCCTTGCCGGTTTTGATATGGCTCCGCCATCGCCTGCGCTGTTGTCCCCGGTCATCGTCTCCCCCTGACCCGTTCCTGCGTCATCCTTCCTGCAAGACGAGGCTGCTTTGCGCCGCGCCGCGCCCCTGCTGCGGCCGGGCGCGGATCTCCGACATGAAGTCGAGATAGTCTTCGCCCAGCCTATCCGGCGCGAAGCGGCGGACCTTGTCGCCGGCGGCGATGCGCATGGATGCGAGCCGTTCGGGATGTAGCGCCAGATCGATCAACGCATCGCGCCATGCGGCCACGTCTCCGGGCGGAAGCAGCCTGCCATCGACGCCCTCGCGCACCAATTCCGGCAAGCCGCCTATGGCGCTCGCGAGCACGGGCGCGGCGTTGCCGAGCGCGATCACCGCCGCCCCCGGCAGATTTTCCGGCCAGAGCGACGGCAGGCAGAGCGCATCGGCCTGGTGGATCGCCTCGACCGCCTCATCGAGCGGCAGCCAGCCGGTGAATTCGAGCCAGTCGCAATCGCCATAGGCGGCGCGCAGGCGGGCTTCCTCGCCGCCGGCGCCGATGATCGTCAGCGTGAACGCCGCCCGTTGCCGCGCCGCGCGCGCGGCCTGCAACAGGCATTCCACCCCTTTCGGCGCGTCGAGCCGACCGACATAGGTGAAACGGGGCGCGGCGGAAGCCGTTCGCGGGCGGCGCGGCGCAGGATAGGCGTTGACATTGGCGATGACGCGCGTCGGTCGTCCGTCAAAAGCGCCTGCCGCCGCGAGCCGATCGAGATTGGCCTGCGAAGGCGAGACGAAGCCGAGGCGCGGCAGGCGCCGCAGCGCCGCGCGTTTCACGGCGGCAGAGAGCCGGCATTCCAGGCAACGACCTTCACAGGCGCGTCCCAGGCGAAACATCGTGGCGCGCAGGCAGGCCAAAGCGAGATCCGGCAGCACGTAGAGCGTCGGGATATCGCGCGCGGCGAGCGGAGCGACGATATTGTGTCCGAGCCCGACCAGCGAATGCAGCGTCGCGACATCGGGCCTGACGGCGTCGACAACGCGCTCCATGATCCGAAGATTGCGCGGATCACAGTGATCGCCGAGATGCCATAGCGGTTTCAACCAACGCGGGACGCCGCGCCCCTGCTTGTGAATAGAATAGGGCCGTGGAAAAGGCAGTCGAAAAATCCTCGCCCCGTCGCGTCTCTCATCCCAACACTCGGTCTCAGCGTCCTTCGCCGCCGTGAGCACGGCGACCTCATGGCCCCGATCGCCCAGCCAACGGGCGAGACCCTGCGCCGACAGTTCGGCGCCGCCTTGCGCATAAGGCGGATAGAGCGGCGTTAGCAGGAGAACGCGCATGAAACACTCCCTGACAGGGCGCATGCGCCGCCGTTCCGCAGACGGCGCGCATCTGCAGGCGAAGGCATGCTCGCCTCGATCTCTTCATGAATTACATCAGCAAATTCGCGACGTTGCCTTTCCCGCTCGCAATTTCGATAGCGGGATGGAAAGTCTTATTTCAGACCGACGGGCGCGACGAAGGCGCGAGCGGGTATTACGAGCAAACTATAGTTGCCGTTCAACACCTCGACAGGGCGAAAACTCAGATTATCAGATGGATTACAATTATAAGTAAGCGCAGAATTGCAGCTTGCGCAAGAAGAATCTTCAACCCAAGGCAAAGCCGCCCTCGAATGTCAATTCAAGGGCGGCCATCGTTTTCAGCGTTTCGATCGACACGCGGTCACGCATCTGCGTCGCGCACGACGGCTTCGGGGCGATCACCGCCGTCGGCATGTTCCTGGTGCCACTGGCCGCGCGAGTCCTGATAGGAAATCTCGGCGGACTCGCCGCCCACCTGATGTTCGAGCGCCACCAGGCGCGCCGCGGCGAGCGCCGAGGCGTGATCGGGGAAGGTTTCCGAAAAGACGTCGCCGAGCTTGTAGGCCCAGCCGCCGTCATGCTCGACGATGTTATAGGAAATTGTCGTCATGACCGCTTCTCCCGTCCTGGCTCGTCACATCGTGACCCGGGCGTTGTCGCCCATGTCTGGTTTGCTGTTGGACACCGCGGCGGCGGCCATCTTGATATAGCTGATCACGGTGCCGGGGCTGTCCCAATATTCGGCGAAAGCCGGAGTGACCTTGAGAATGCGGATCGACGGATCGTCGGGGCTGTCCCACCAGGCCTTGGCCGGGGTGGCCCAGAGTTCGCGGATGCGCTCGCGGTCGTTCAGGACTTCGGCTTTGCCCGATAGAGACACATATTTCTGTCCCTTGGAGTCGGCGAAAGCCAGGCAGACGTTCGGATAGCGGGCGATCTCGTCATCCTTGTGGCTGGCGACATCGGTGAGGAAATAGATCGCGTTGTCGATCTGTTCGGAATAGGCGCTCATCGGGCGCGCGCGCATGTCGTCGCCGATCTTGGTCACCAGCATGCAGAAGCCGATCTTGTCGATCAGCGACCAGACTTTTTCCGTATCGTCGGTATCGGCCATGGGTATTCCTTTCCTGATTGAACGACACAGGAACGGAGGCCGCCGAGAGAAGGTTCCCTTTCCCGATCGCGAAGGCTGGATATGCGCGGCCAGACAGCAAAAGACCCCGCCGGAGACCGGCGGGGTCGTGAACGCGTGAAAGCGGCAGGTCAGAAATCGAAGTGATCGGCCGTCAAGGTCTTGATCTTGACGTTGAGAAGCGTCAGCACATCGCCGTCGCCGAGGTCGACCAGGACATTTGCGCCCTTCTGCACCAGATGATCCGCTTTGAGTTCGGCGAAGCTGTCGACGACGTCGGAGTTGCCGAGATCGATGATGTCGTGGGCGTTTCCTTTCATCGCGAAATCGGTGATCGTGTCCTTGCCGTAACCGTCGCCGAACACGAACGTGTCGGCGCCGCCCTTGCCGGTCAGCTTGTCCGCACCGCCTCGGCCGTCGAGCGTATCGGCAAACTTGGTGCCGGTGAGCGTGTTGGCCTTGGAGGTGCCGGTGAACACATCACGCACCTCCTTGACGTTGATGTTCAGGACATTGGTGGTCGGATCTGTGTCGATACCGCCATTTTCCCGGCCGCCATCGTCCATCACCTTGAAGCCGATCTTGCCGAGGCCGTTGCCCGCGTCGTTTTCATCGGGCGTCCAGACCAGCTTCGACAATTTGCTCGCGTCGATGGTCTGTCCGGCCTTGACGGCCTTGCCGGCCAGCATGAGATCTCCGGAGTTTGGAAGGGCGATGATCTTGACGCCCGCGAACCTGTCACCGTCGGCGTCGCTGAAGCCGAAATTCGCCGCGGTCAGCTTGACGCTGGCGTCTTCCTTGACGGTCACCGTTTTGTTGGCGCCCGGGGGCGTCGTTGACCGCCGCGACGTCGAAGGTCATCGTATAGGCCTCCTCCGAAGGAGCGCCGGCCTCGTCGGCGACGGTGAATTCGAAGCTCGCGAGATCGTCGCCATTGGCATTGGCGGCAGGCGTCCAGGCGAGGCCGGCCAGATCCTTTGCGGAGATCTCTGCGCCTTGGGCGACATCCTCGCCGTTCAAGGTGAGCCTGCCGTTTTCCGGAAGCACCTCGATCGTGATCGAAGCCAGCATCTCTCCGTCGACATCGTTGAAGGCGAAATCCGATGCGGAGAGCGTCAGCGTCGTGTCTTCCAACGTGGTCAAGGTCTTGTCGGCGCCGGTCGGCGCGTCGTTGACGGCCTCGACGTCGAAGCTGATGACATAGCTCTCTTCGGATGTTGAGCCCGCCTCGTCGGTGACGGAGAATTCGAATTCGGCGAAATTCTCGCCATTGGCGTCGGCTTCGGGCGTCCAGACGAGGTTGCCCAGATCTTCGGCGGCAATCTCGACGCCTTCGCCGATGGCTTCGCCATTCAGGGTCAGCGCGCCGTTTTCAGGCAGGGACTTGATGGTCACCGAAGCGAGATCGTCGCCGTCGTCGTCGCTGAAGCCGAAATCTTCCGCGGAGAAGACATGGCTCGCATCCTCGAGAACCGAGATAGTCGCGTCGGAACCCGTGGGTGCGGCATTGTCGCTTTCGTAGACCGCAGAGAACCTGCGGCTATAGATGTCGGTCGTGCTTTCGCTGCCGAATTCGCGCCAGACTACCATGAAGCCGTCGTCGGTCGCCGTGATCTGCGGCTCCATCTGGTCGGAGGCCGCGTCAGCGGTGATCGTGAATCTAGCGCCGTCGGTCGTGCCATCCGAATTGAAGACCTGACCGAACACGCCGCGGCCCGAATCGTCGCCCTGAGTCCAGACGATGATGAAGTCGCCGTTCGGCAGGCCGAGCACGTCGGGCTGCATCACCGACCAGAGATTGGCCGCCCCGCCGAGATTGGGCGAGACCGTGACTTCTGCGCCGCGCTCCGTTCCGTCGGCGTTGTAGATCTGTGCGAAGACGCCGGTGGCGATGGAGCCGGAAGCCTGCTGATTGGCCCAGGTCACGACATAGCCGCCGTCGGCGAGCCCGGACACCTGGCTGTCGACAGCGCCCTTGCCGCTGACGGCATGGCTGTGTTCAGAGCCGATCTTTGCGCCGGTATCGTCGAACATCTGCGAATAGACGACGCCCGAAGACATGTCGTCGCTCGCCTGCGTCCAGGACATCACGTAGCCGCCTGCGGCGAGCGCCGTGATATTGGGCATGATCTGGTTGCCGATGGTGGTGGTGTTCACCTGAACTTCGGCGCCATTCTTCGTGCCGTCGGCGTTGTAGAGTTGCTGGAAGATCCCGGCGGCGTTGCCGTCCTGAAGATTGCTGGCCCAGGCGATCGCATAGCCGCCGTCTTCGAAAACGGTGATGGCGGACTGCGCCTGAGAATCGGCCTGGGTCGTATTGACGAGCGTTTCGACGCCATTCTTAGTGCCGTCGGCGTTGAAGACCTGTTTGTAGATGCCGTAGTCGTTGGAGTCCCAGCCCGTGTAAGTCACGATCCAGCCGCCCTCGGGCAGCGCTGCGACCTGAGAGTTGAACTGGCGGAAATAGGTCGCCGTGTTGACCTGCGTTTCTCCGCCGAGCGGCGCGCCTTCGGAATCATAGGCCTGCTGGAAGACGCCGTTGTCGTTACCGTCCTTGCCGGGATCCGTCCAGGTGACCACCCAGCCGCCATCGGCCAGCATCGTCACCTGCGCATCCCACTGGTCGCCGGCAATCGTTGTGTTCACCCGGACCTCGGCGCCGCCCTCATAACCCAGGAGTTCGGGAACTTCCTCGACGTCGAAGGTGATCGTATTCGAGACGTCCGACGACTTGCCTTTGGAATCGACGACGGTGAAGGTGAAGCTGGCGAGGCCCTCGCCGCTGGCGTCGGCCGCCGGCATCCAGACGAGCGACCTGATATCCTCGGCGGCGATGAACTGGCCTGCGGTCACTTCGACGTCGTTCAGGGTCAGCGTTCCGGTTTCGGGCAGACTGTCGATGGTCACGCCGCCGAGGTCGTCGCCATCGGTGTCCTCGAAACCGAAATCGTCGATGCTGAAGACATAGGGCTCGTCTTCATCGGCGTAGAGCGTGGCGTCCGCGCCGGTGGGTGCGTTGTTGGCGGGATTGAACGTGCGCACATACACATCCGTCGAGCTGTCGAAACCGGATTCGCGCCAGACGACCTTAAAGCCGCCATCGCCGGTGGAGACGATCTGAGGCTCCATCAGGTCGTTGGAAATGTCTTCCGAAACCAGGAAGGATGATCCATCCGCAGATCCATCGGCATTGTAAGCCTGCGCATAGACGCCACGGTTGTTTCCGTCATTCTGTGTCCAGACAACGATGAATTCGCCGTTCGGAAGGCCCGTCACGTCGGGCTGCATCACCGACCAATCGTTGCGATATCCCCCAGATTGGACGAGACGGTGATTTCGCCGCCGCGCTCCGTGCCGTCGGCATTATAAACCTGCGCGTAGGCGCCGGTGGCGATATTGCCGGAGGACTGTTGATTGATCCAGGTGACGACATAGCCGCCGTCGGCGAGTCCGGCCACCTGGCTGTCGACAGCGCCCTTGCCGCTGACGGCGTGGCTGTGCTCGGAGCCGACCTTTGCGCCCGCTGCGTCGAAGGTCTGCGAGTAGACCACGCCTGCCGACAAGTCGTCACTCGCCTGCGTCCAAGAGACGACATAGCCGCCATTGGCGAGAAGCGCGATGTTCGGCGCTTTCTGGCTTCCCAAAATGGTGGTGTTGACGATGGTTTCACCACCGATCTTGGCGCCATCGGCGCTGTAGAGCTGCTGGTAAACGCCGTATCCATCGCCGCCCCCGTCCTGCATATGGCTGGCCCAGGCGATGACATAGCTTCCGTCAGCGAGAACTGTGAGGGCGGAGCGCTCTTGATCGAAGGTCTGAGTCGTGTTGACGAGCGTCTCGACGCCGCTCTTCGTGCCGTCGGCAGTGAAAAGCTGCTTATAGACTCCGTAGCCGCCCGAGTCCCAGCCGGTATAGGTCACGATCCAGCCGCCGTCGGCCAGTGCTGCGACCTGAGAATGAAACTGGCGGAAATGCGTTAACGTATTAACCTGAGTCTGCGCGCCGAGCGTCGTTCCATCGGCGTTGTACGCTTGCTGGAAAATGCCTGAATCGTTGCCGTCGTTGGGGTCGGTCCAGGTGATCACCCAGCCGCCGTCCTTCAACATGGTGATTTGCGCGTCCGACTGGTCGCCCGGAAGCGCCGTGTTGACCCGAGTTTCTGCGCCGCCCTCGAAAATCGTCATCTGTCTGTCCCAAAAGTGAATTGAAAATCCGTCGAACCGCAAAGCGATACCTTTCGGTAACCACTTGCTCCGCGAATTTCATCACCACTTTTGGGTATGCAGATTTTTCATGACGTTGGGTGAGGCGTTTTTGGGCGCGGCGGCGAACGATGCCATGCATGCGGCGGCGACCGCGACCATAGCGCACCCAAAAAAGCAACTTCACGCCGCGACGAGCTCTCCTTTGTCCACCTCCTCGATGATCGCGGCGGAAATGACCTGACCGATATCGCGCGCGCTGGTGATCCCCTGAACGAAGGGCAGTTTGTGCAGAAGAAAGGCGATCGAGCCGCAATAGAGCCTGTTGGTGAGGGGGCGTTCGAAGATCGGCCGAAAAGCCCCGTCGAGGTCCACGCCGCCCGTGCGGCGGATCGCGCCGTCGTCGCCTTCCGATAGGAGATCGGCGACCCTGCTCGACGCCTTGCGGATCACGCCCTGTTGGCGGAGCGTCGGGAAGGGCATGTCGCGCGCCGAAAGCGGATGTTGGCCTGTGGCGTCGATAAAGGCGTCGAAGGCGAGCCTCTCTTCGCCGACGGCGACCACGGCGCCGCGCGCGACCGATGCATTGTCGATTTCGCTTTCGTCGCCCAGCGCGATCACGGTCAGCTTGCCCGCGCGGCGCAGGGCCAGCAAGCGGCGGATGGAATCGTGCGGCACGGTGGCGTAGTCGTCGACGAACAGGGTCTTGAAATATTTGTGGAAGCGGTCGAGGTCCTGGTCGTGCAGGTGAGGAATGGCTCTTGCGATCACCTCGTGCATGCGCAGGATCGCATAGCGCCATTCGACGACATGCCTGTTCGCCTTGTTGGCTTCGGCTTCCGCGAGATTCATCGCAGCCCAGACGAAGGGATCCGACGACTCGCGCGCTCCAAAATAAGCGGCGCCGATCGTCTCAACCGTTTGCAGCGACAGGCCGATCGCGGCGGCGTAGGCGGGATCGCAGGCGGCGAGCTCGCGCTTGAAAAGATCGAAGACCGCGTCCAGCAGATCGTGTCTTCGCGTTTCGACAAGATGGTCAACCGCTTCCGGCGTGCAGATGTCGAGGGGGCGGTATGGAAATTCGCAATAGAAATCGGCTTCCGGCAGGACGCCCTTGCGCGACATCATCGTCACCGTAAGCGCGTCCGAACCGGGCGAGGGCGCATATTGCAAGACACCGGCCTCATCGAGAAGGAAGCCGCCATGGCGGGTGGCGATGGTGACCAGCGCATCGATGGCGCTCAAGGACGTGCCCAATATGCCGACCTTGCAGGCCGGGATCGTCTTCAGGATCGGCGCCGGCCAGGGCGAGACGAAATAGCCGGGCTTGATCTCGGTCGTCTCCGGCCAGTCGTGACCGGTCGCCATCACCACATGGTCGAAGACGAAATTTTCTTGCGCGCCGTCTTGGTCTTCGACGAGGAGGCGGATCTCACTCTCATGGAGCTCGATATCGACGACGTCGCGTCCGCCCTCCACCACGATGTCGTGGCCCCGCGCCGCGCCGGCGACGAGAAGCTGATCGAACTGGGCCTTGAAATAGTCGCCGAGCACGACGCGCGGGTAGAATTCCCGCACATCGATGGCGTCGCGTCGAACGCCCAGCTCGGCGAGCGTCGCATCCGACTGTCGTCCGAGCCAGTCGACCAGCGTTTCGCAGACCGGCGGAAGTTCGATGCTGGCGATGTTCGACAGCATGGCGCGATCATTCATATCTGGATGATAGGGCGTTCCCTTGCCCGGTTCGCTTTCTCGTTCGAAGATGGTGATCCTGATCGGTCTCTGGCCGGCGACGAGGCCCTTTAGCGTATAGATCCCGGTCGGACCGGAGCCGATAATGGCGACGGAAGTAATCATAACGAAAAACATGCCTGATTTCGGCGGAATTGCCTCGATCGCACAATGTCGCGGGCCGCACTAAGTTCCGTGCGAAGCATCTATGCGATCGCCGTCGACGAGGCTCAAAGGCCGATCCGCACGCCGCCCGCGGCAATGGCGTCCGCGTCGTCATGGGTGACCAACAACACCGGCAGTCGGTTGCGGCGAGCATGCGCGAAGACGAAACTCCTGAATTCGTCGCGCAAGCTGCTGTCGAGTTTGGAAAAGGGTTCGTCCAGGAGCAATGCTTCGGGCGCGGCCAGAAGCGTTCGCATCAGCGCCACACGCGCCCTCTGGCCTCCCGAAAGCGTGGACGGATCGCGATCGATGAAGCCATCGAGGCCGGCGGCTTCGAGCGCAGTCTGGACATGCTTCCTGCGCTCCGCGCCGCCGCGTATGTCCTGCCGCAGCCCGAAGGCGAGGTTGTCGCCCACCGACAGATGCGGAAAGAGCAGGTCGTCCTGAAACAGGATGCCGATCCTGCGTTTCTCGGCAGGGATCTTCGTCAAGTCGCGATCACCGATCAGGATGCGGCCATCGGCGCGGAACGCGCGATCGAGGTGACCGCCGATGAAGGCGAGCAGGGTCGACTTGCCGATGCCGCTCGGGCCCGTCACCGTCGCAATCTCCCCGGGCGCGACAGTCAGATCGAGCGGAGCGATCAATGATTGCGAACCATTGCGCAGGCCGATGGCGACATGTTGGAGGATGAGCGGCTTCAACTGGCGTCTCCATTCAGATCGCGACGGTTTGAAAACAGCCGGCGCGGCAAACCCAATGCGGCGGCATAAGCCAGCATCGGCAGCAATGCCTGCAGAAAGGCGTAGACGCCGACGATGCGACGGTCACCGCCGGACGACAAGGTCACCGCCTCGGTGGTCAATGTGCTGATGCGGCCCGCCCCGAGGAAAAGCGTCGGCAGATACAGGGCGACGCTCACGGAGAAACCGATGGCTGTCGCCGCCAGCAGCGGCCGCAGGAGCAGCGGCAATTTGACCAGGATCAGCGTCCGCATCGGCGAAACGCCGAGCGCGGCGGCGGCGCGGGCGTAGCGCGGGTCGAGCGCTCGCCAGGGATCGCCGAGGGCGAGCATGATGTAGGGAAACACGAACAGCACATGGCCCCATAGCACCGAGGCCCAGAGGCCATCGAGCCCGACCTGGAGCGAAACGACCTGCAGACCGTAGAGAAAGGCGATCTGCGGCGCCATCAGAGGAAGATAGATCAACGCTGTGGCGGCGGCCGGCAGCCTGCGGCCGCTGCGGTCCTCCCCTTCGAGCCACAGGATCGCCGCGACGGCCGAGATCAGCGTGGACAGTATCCCGAGCAGAACGGTGTCGAGAAGCGCCGAGGACCAGCCGGCGGCCGAGCGGCTCCAGCCCGTCAGCGACCAGGCGGACGGCAGGCTGTCGGGAAAGGTCCAGCGCCAGGCCACAGACCAGACGAACAGCGAAACGATCGCCGACAATCCGACGGCCATCAGCGTCGCCGCGGCCACTGACGCCAGCCGGATCAGCGGCTCGCTTCGCATCCCCGGCCGCCGCGGCGGACGACCCATCGCCCGATCGCGCCGACGAGGTGTTCGCCGGTCCACCAGACCAGGACGCCGCCGGCCACGACGCCGATCTGCAGGATGGCGGCGGCGGCGGCCGGCAGCAGGAGATCGACGTCGGCGGCCGTGAACCAACGCATCGCGGCGACCGAGAGGACGGGGGATTGGACGGGCCGAGGATGATGGCGACGTCGACCACCGACAGCGTGAAAGCCAGAACCGCATAGACCGACAGCCGGATCTGCCGGTAGACCTGCGGAAAGACGACCTTGATCCAGACGACGCCGCGGCCGTAGCCGAGCGCGCGCGCCATGGCGATCTGCTGGCGGACGGCGATCTGGTCGAGGGCCGCGACGATGACCAGCAGGAAGAAAGGGATCTCCTTGATCATCAGTCCGAAGATCAGCGCCCAACCGGCCGGATCGTGGATCGTGGTCGCCTGGGGCGGGGTCGTCCAGCCGGTGGCCCAGGGGCTGACGATACGGACCAGCCATCCGGACGGCGCGATCAGGAACGCGACCCCGATGGCGAGCGCCGCATGCGGCGCGGCGAGCAGGGGCGCGAGCAGCCGTTCTGCGCGTCGCGCCGCGATCCGCCCATGCATCGACGCGCAGAAAGCCACAGCGAAAGCGAGCGACAGCGCCGTCGAGACAAATCCGACGAAGAGGGTGAGCCGCAGGCTCGTCCCCACTCCCGGCAATGCGAAGAGCGTCCTCCAGGCGTCGAGATTTGGCGTCATGGCGCCGATGGCCGGCAAAATGCCGAAAGCGGGCATCATCGTCTGCCACAGGCCGAGCAGGATCGGCGTGACGATCCCGAGAAACGCCAGCGCCACGGAGAAATACTGCAGGGCGGTTCCCGGACGGATGCTCATTTCGTGTAGCGTCTGGCCCATTCTTCGGTCAGCCGCGTCATCCAGGACGCATGCGGCTCCAGCAATGTGCGGCCGAGATCCTCATTGCGAGGGAGCGCCGGCGATGTCGGCAAGGCTGTGAAGAGGGCCTTTTCCTCGTCTCCGAGTTTGCGTGTGTCGAGAACCGAAAAACTGCCGAGCACGTCGATATTCTGGGCATGAGCCTGGGTTTCCGGCTCGAGCAGGAAATTGGCCACCACCTTGGCGCCTTCCTTGTTGGCGGCGTTGAAGGGAATGGCGACGAAGCTGATATTGCCGATCGCGCCGCCATCGAGCGCATAGGTGCGAACCGAGTCCGGCAAGCGGCCTTCGGCGATCGCGGCGGCGGCGCTGGCGGGGTCGAACGACATGGAAATATCGATTTCTCCGTCGTTGAGCAGCTGCTGCTGAGCCGATTCATTGGCGGGAAAAGTGTCCCCGTTCCTCCAGAGCTGCGGCCGGAGCTCATCGTACCACGCCCATAGAGGGGCGGTCGCCGCATTGAAATCGGCGTCGGTCGCCGGCGCCTGCAGCACCGCGGGATCGGGAGCCAACTCGATCAGCGCCTGTTTGAGAAAGGTCGCGCCCATAAAATTGCTGACGTCGGGATGGGTGAAGCGGCCGGGATTCTGCCTCGCCCAGGCGAGGAGCGCCGTCATCGATTTCGGCGGCTGCGCAAGTCGCGCCGAATCGTAGTTGAAGACGAATTTGGCGAGCCGCCACGGCGACTCGTAGCCCTCGACCGGCACGGTGAAATCGACCGAGGCCGCCGAGGCGGGGCTCAGGTCGAGAAACCGCGCATTCGGAAGTTCGGCAACGAAGGGTCCGTGCAGCAGTCCCTTTTCCTTCATCGACAGAAAATTGGGCCCGTTGATCCAGATGAGATCGACGGAGCCGCCGTCTTCTTTGCCGGCCGCCTTTTCAGCGATCACCCGAGTGACCTTCGGCGGTGTCGGTGAGCTTGACCTGCCGGATCGAAACGCCGTAACGCGCCTGCACCTGTTCTCCCGCCCAGGCGATGAAGGCGTTGGTGCGTTCGTCGCCGCCCCAGGCGTTCCAGTAGACGGTCTGTCCCCTGGCCTTGTCGAGGGTTTCGTTCCAGGCATCGGCCGCAAACGCGGTCGGAGACAGGATGCTCAGTCCGAGGGCAGCGATCAGTGGCAATGTCCGCATGGGTTCTCCTTGACGGGGCTGGACGCGCGAAGGGCCGCGTCATGTCGTTTGGCGTTGGCCGAAGCCGGATTATTACAGTCGTCTTGGTCCGACGCGATCACGAAAACGCCGTCCAGCCCTGACGCCACCGGGTCAGCGTCGTGATCAGGCAAAGCGCGGCAAAGACGAAGGCCAGGATGGGAAAAAGGTTCGGCCAGATGCACATGGCGACGAACAGGCCGACCGTCTCGGCGCCTTCCGTCAGCCCGCCCAGGTAATAGAGACCTTTCTGCGGATAGTCGTTCGACGACATGCCGCGTCTGGCGGCGATGCTGGAGAACGCCAGGAAGCTCGATCCCGTTCCGACGAAAGCCGCGATCAGGGTTGCCGCGGCGAGCGCGTTCGCGGCGGGATCGGCCCAGGCGAAGGCGAGCGGCACCAAGGCGTAGAAGGCGAAGTCCAGAGCGATGTCCAGAAAGGCCCCGCGATCGGTGGGCGCTCCCATGCGGGCGACGGCTCCGTCGAGACCGTCGAAAAGCCGGTTCGCAGCGATGAAGGCGAGACCGGCCCCAAAATATCCCAGCCCGATCATCGGCAATGAGACGAGGCCCAGGCCGAAACCCGCAATCGACAGCTGGTCCGCCGTCACGCCGCGCAGGCGCAGCCAGCCGGCGACAGGCCGGAGGATCGATTTCTGCACGGGTAAAATATGTCGGTCGAACATTCCTGGTCCTCGAAGCGCGCGTCGGCTCTTGATACGCGCCTTTCTAGCGCTTGGCGTTCAGTCGCCAGTCATATTTCAGGAAGCCTATTTTCAGCCGATCCTCGGCGAGGCGTTTCTCAACGTCGCCGTCCAGGCCGAGCGGTCCGGCATAGGTCGCCAGAAATGCGGAGAGGCTGTCGGCGCCGCGAAACCCTTTCTCGAAGTCTTCCCGATACCATTTGAAGATCGGCGACACGTCGAGCCTGTCGCCGTTCAACCGGTTGCGGCTGCGGTCCGACAGAAAGAGAATCGTCTGCTCCTCCAACTGGCTGTCGAGCCGATCGCCGGAATATGCTTCGGTCCGCAAGGCTGGGCAACCGATGCTGGCGCAATTGACCGCGAAATGGATCCGCGGATCGTCGTAGCGCCCCGAGCCGCGAATGAGCCGATGCTCGATGTCGTCCAGGGAGCGCTCGCTTCCGAACAGCTTCACGAAATCCTTGCGCCATGGCGACGACAGCAGCGTGCCGAGATCCTTGATGGACGCGATGTCGGGATAGGCTTTCGCCACGAGGTCGATCGTCGCGGCGTTGTAGACGTTGATCAGGAAAGCCAGCTGATCCGTCTTCGGCCATGCGTCGAAGGCCTTGCGGTCCACGGCCGCGGCGTCTTCGAGATAGGACGACAACGTCGACTGCAAGCCCTTGATCGCCGCGTAATCCACCACGGTGGAACGGCCGCCGTCCTGGCTCGAAACGGTGCGCTCGAGCAGGCCGTTCAGGAGCGAATGGTCGAAACTCTCCGCCCGCGCAAGCGTGCCGGCCATTGCGAGGATCAGGGCGATGAATGTCCGGACGAACCGCGTCATGGTCATGCCCCGCGCCTCCAGGCGTGAAACCACTCCAGGAACCTCAGCGTCCGGGGAGACATGCGCTTTTCTCCATTCTCCGGCCGCGTATTTGGCGGCTTCCGAAAAGGTCGGATAAGTATGGATCGTGCCCAGAATCCGGTTGAGCCCCAGCCCGTGTTTCATGGCCAAAACATATTCGGCCAGAAGATCGCCGGCATGTTCGCCGACGATCGTGACGCCGAGAATCCGGTCCTTGCCCGGCGCCGTCAGCACCTTGACGAAGCCTCTGGCGGCGCTGTCAGCGACGGCCCGGTCGAGTTCGGCCATATCGTAGCGGACCACTTCATAGGCGATGTTCTGTTCACGGGCCTCCTGCTCGTTGAGGCCGACGCGGGCCACTTCCGGATCGATGAAGGTGGCCCAGGGAACGACGCGATAATCGGCGCGAAATTTACGAACGATCCCAAACAGCGCATTGACCGAGGCGTACCAGGCCTGATGTGAGGCCGTATGGGTAAACTGGTAAGGTCCGGCCACGTCGCCGGCGGCGAGGATATTGGGGAAGCGTGTTTGCATGAAACCGTTGGTGACGACGGTGCGTCCCACCGGAATACCCAGCTCCTCCAGTCCAAAGCCGGCGAGGCGCGGCGCGCGACCGACGGCGCAGACGAGCATATCGAAGCCGATACGCTTCTCGGCCCCGTTCTGTTCGACCTGGATGACGCGTGAGCCGTCGGCCTCGCGCGACACGGCGAGCGCCTTGTGACCGGTCAGGATCTCGACGCCGTCCGCTTCCAGCGCCCGTCCCGCACAGAGCGCAACGTCTTCGTCCTCGCGGATCAGGATGCGCGGCGCCATCTCGACCTGGGTCACATGCGATCCCAGCCGGGCCAGCGCCTGCGCCAGTTCGACGCCGATCGGTCCGCCTCCGAGCACCACTACGCGGCGCGGCGCCTGTTCGAGCGCGGCGAGATGATCCCACAACGTGTCAGAAGTCAGATAGCCGCTGTCCTCAATCCCGGGGAGCGGCGGCGTGAAGGGAGCGGCGCCGGTTGCGATGATGATCGATCGCGTCGTCAGCGTCGTCTTGCCGCCGTCCGCGCGCGCGATTTCGACCGTCCATGGATCGACGATGCGCGCGCGCCCTTCGATCACGTCCACGCCCAGCGCCGTATAGCGCTCGATGCTGTCATGGGGTTCGATGGCGCGGATCACGGCGCGGATGCGCGCCATGATCGACCGGAAGTCGATGTCGGGGGTCGTCGCGGCCAGTCCGTAGCGATCGGCGTGGCGCATCTGGTGGGCGAGCCTGGCGCTCCGGATCAGCGCCTTGCTCGGCACGCATCCATAATTCAGGCAATCGCCGCCCATCTTATGGCTCTCGACGAGCGTGACCCGGGCCTTGACCGCGGCGGCGATGTAGGCGCTGACCAATCCCGCCGCGCCTGCGCCGATGACGACGAGATTTCGGTCGAACGCGGCGGGTTTCCTCCATCGGCTATACAGCCTGCGACGCTGCCACAAACCCACGGCGATTTTCGCCAACCACGGAAACAGGGCGAGCAGGACGAAGGACCCGATCAGTCCGGGCGACAGGATTCCGGCGAGATCCGTCAACCGGGCGATCTGCGTGCCGGCATTGACGTAGACCAGCGTCGCGGGCAGCATGCCGAGCTGGCTGACCCAGTAGAATGTCCGGGTTTTGATCGGCGTAAGGCCCATCAGAAGGTTGACCAGGAAGAACGGCAGGATCGGTATCAGCCGCAGGGTGAACAGATAAAAGCCGCCGTCGCGCGCCATGCCGCTATTGACCGCATCCAGCCGGTTGCCGAACCGGGCCTGCACGGATTGCCGCAGCAAATAGCGCGATGTCAGGAAGGCGAGCGTCGCGCCGAGGCTGGAGGCGAACGACACGAGAAGGCTGCCATAGACCAGACCGAACAGCGCCCCGGCGGCGATCGTCATCAAGGAGGCGAGGGGCAGCGACAGCGCCGTCACTGCGGTGTAGATCAGAAAGAAGATGATTGCGGCGGCGATGGGCGACTGTTCCTTCCAGGCCGAGAGAACGCCGAGATTGCGCTTCAAATCCTCCAATGAGGCGCCGTCGCGGAGCACCACCGCGCCGCAGACGATTGCGGCCAGGACAACAATGGCCAGGACGGATTTTCGGTTCATCATGCGCAAGACCCCCGAGCCGCTTTCGGAATAGAGGGCGCGATTGGACGAAGAGCAATCGGCGCATCGCCCGGTGCGCGTGACGTCCTGACGTCTTCGGCCAGCGGCTCCCCGCCCGCATCGTCCGCCGCGTCGGGGTCGGAGAATTCAGTGCTTTCCGATAAAGCGCCGTCACTCGGGCCTGCTGCTTTGCGCAATGACGTTTCCCTTGTCTCCTGAGCTGCGATCACGATGCCACAAATGGCCGCGCAAGTGGAATGGGTCGCGTTCACAATTGCTTGTGCGGCGATCCCTCGTCGGCAGGCTCCGCAGCGGCGCCAGGCGAAAACCGAGCCACGAAACGCCGATCGATGCGATCCTTCCATTTCCAGACCCAATGGCCTTCGATGCTGAAGCGGCCCCAGGATGCGATCGCATATCGGTCGCCGCACGCCAGCAGATAGAGGGTCGTCTTTCGCGGCCGATAGGCCTTCATCGGTCGCCCATCGATTGCCGCCAGCAGATTTTCGGCCAGAACGGGGCCGGCATGGACGGCATGAACGCCGGAACGCCGGAAATGCGGATCGTCGCGCGAGCAGACGTCGCCGGCTGCAAAAACCTCTGGATGGGAAAGGCTGCGGTGGAAAGGATTGACGCTCACGAACCCGTCGGCGTCAAGGCGCAGTCCCGAGGTTTTCAGCATGGCGGGGGCGGATGCGCCGGTGGCGGCGAGAACCGCGTCGGCGGCAAGGAATTCTCCCGAAGCGAGCGTGACGCCGTCTTCCGCGCCGGCGGCGCGTTCGGCGATCTGCTCGACGCCTGCTCTCCTCAACGCCTGGATGGCCCGGCGCCGCACGCTCGGCGAATGGTCGCGCAGAAAGCCGTCCGCACCAGTGACGAGCCGGACGCTCGCCGAGGGACACGCCTTTCTGAGGGCGCGGTTTGCAGAAAGCGCCAGCTCCATCCCCGCGGCCCCGCCGCCGATCACCACGAGACGATAGTCGTCCCGCGTCACGGCGTCTCGCATCACGTCGGCCCAACGCCGCTGGAAAACCTCCAGCGGCTTGATCGTCAGCAGCTTCCGACCGCTGGCGTCGAGCCGGTCGCGGCGGGTTTCGCTGCCGATGTCGAGCGAGAGTCGGTCATATCGCAGCCGCGAACCGTCCGACAGCTGCACACGGCGCGCCCCGGCGTCCATCCCGACCATGGAGGCCTGAACGAAACGGGCGCCGGCTCGATCCGCAAGACGCCGGAGATCGATACGGATGTCTTCTTGCGAGTAGTGACCGGCCATCCACCCCGGCGTCATCCCGGAATAATATTGCCAGCACCCAGGCGATACGACAGTCACGTCGATATCGCGCCGCGCGAGCCGGGCCAGGCTTTCGAGGACAAACAAATGCGCATGGCCGCCGCCGACGAGAACAAGGCGTTTCAAGGACGTCTCTTCGAAACAGGCGCGCCGGGGAGACGGCGCGCGCTCTGATATCCGACGCAGTGCGTCCAAACGGACGCGCCGAGGTCGAGTTTACGCGACGGTTGCTTCAATCACCAGGCCGACGGGAGCGCCACGCCTCGCTTCTCTTTTCTCGGTGTTCATTCCGGTTGCGTATCGATACTTACGATCGGCGGCGTCGATTGGATCGGAGTGGGGCGCTATGGGCCATGCGGCGGCCGCCTCTTGGATCAATCGACACGACCGGCGATCCAGTCCCCGTCTCCTGCAATATCTCGACTGAAAAATCGGGGTCGTCGACCGCGCGCGCCAGGATGACGGCTCCGACCATGGCCGCCCAGCTTCCGATCGCAGCACGGCGCCTATTGGCGTCGTCCAGATCTGGGAGCGCCTTTTCGAGCCGAGCGATCTGCGCGCGTAAGCCATCGGTCATGGCGGCCTGCGCGGCGGGCGTCTGGTGTCGGATGGCGGCGGCCAGGCTCGGCGTCGGGCAACCGGCGGCCGGATCGTCGCGATGGCGCGGCGACAGATAGGTCCGGACGAAGTCGCCGAACGATGCGCCGTTGACGCTGTCGGCCGCGAGCGCATGCGTCAGCGTCTGCGCCACCAAATCGTCCTTGGAGTCGAAGTGTCCGTAAAAGCCGCCATGCGTGAGCCCGGCCGCTTTCATGACTTCGGCGACGCTCACCGCCTCGAACCCCTTTTCCTTAAACAACCGGCTTGCGACGTCCAAAATACGGCGCCTGTTTTCCCCATCTGCTCTCGGCTGACTTTCATCTTCACGATTCTCCGACCCGCCCGTTGACATAATCATGATGACTGTCATATTTAAGTGCAATCATGATGATCGTCATGATTATAGCGTCAACGATGGAAAAGAGCAATCCGATGAGTGCAATTCCTGCAGTCTTGATCACCGGCGCCTCCACCGGCATCGGCGCAGCCTATGCCGAGAGGTTCGCGCGGCGCGGACACGACCTCGTGCTGGTCGCCCGCAACGTCGAGCGCATGGAGACGCTTGCGCAGCGCCTTCGCCAGGAGACGGGCGCGGCGGTCGATATCGTCCCCGCCGATCTCACCCGGACGACGGATCTCGCAAAGATCGAGACCAGGCTGCGTGACGACGCGCGCATCGGCATTCTCGTCAACAATGCTGGAACGGCGATCGGCGGACAATTCATCGAGCAGAATGTCGACGACATGACCCGGCTCGTGGCGCTGAACGCAACCGCGCTCGTCCGGCTGAGCAGCGCCGTTGCCCCACGTTTCGCAGGGGCCGGCGAGGGCGCGATCGTCAATATCAGCTCGGTGGTCGGTGTCGCGCCGGAGCTCGGCATGACGGTTTATGGCGCGACCAAGGCTTTCGTCCTGTTCCTGTCCCAGGGGCTCGCGCACGAATTGGGTCCGAAGGGCGTCTATGTCCAGGCCGTGCTTCCCGCCATCACCCGGACCGAGATCTGGGATCATGTCGGCGCCGACGTCGACAGCATGGGCGAAGTCATGGAAGTGAGCGATCTGGTCGATGCGGCCATGATCGGTTTCGACCGCCGCGAAGCGGTGACCATCCCGTCGCTGCATGACGCGGGCCTGTGGGATGTTCATGACGGCGCGCGTCAAGCCCTGCTGGGCAATTTCGTCAACGCGCTTCCCGCAGATCGCTATCGCGCGCTCGCCTGACCGTCGTCGCGGTCGATCGAAGACGACGCCCTTTCTGGCGGGATCCGCCAGGACCATCTCGGCGTCGCGCGGATGGGCGCGGCGTTTGCGATCGACTGACCCGGGGATCGGGCCATGCCGGGCGTCGTCCATCCTGATCGGCGCCTTCGCGGTGACGGGCGCTCGCCTCGTTCGGACGCGGCTTTCGTCCCGCCATGCGCGCCGCAGGCCATTGCTCGCCAGCCGGCCTTTTGGGCGCGTCCTTATGTTTTCTTTATTCCCTCTCCGCTTCTTCCCAATCGAAGCCTGACCCGAGGCGCCGGTAAACCTGTGTCGGTATCAACAGGAGAACCGGACATGTCCGACCTCGTCAATATCGCGCTGGGCTCCGGCGCGCTTTTCGTGCTGGCGCTCTACGCTCGCGCGCTCGATCGCCTGTGAGGGAATAGCAATGCTCGAACCCCTTTTCGGCCTTTTCGTCGCCGTCGCCCTCGGCGTCTATCTCGTCGCGACGCTCCTGCGTCCCGAACGCTTCTGAACGGGAGCACATCATGACTCTTCTCGGATGGCTGCAAATCAGCCTCCTCTTCCTCGCCGTCCTCCTCGTCATCAAGCCGCTCGGCCTCTACATGGCGAAGGTGTTTTCAGGCGAGCGGACCTTCATGTCGCCCGTGCTCGGCCGCCTGGAGCGCGATCTCTACCGCCTGAGCGGCGTCAGGCCCGACAAGGAGCAGAGCTGGCTCGCCTACACGCTCTCCATGCTCGCATTCTCGCTGGCGGGTCTCGCGGCGCTCTACGCCATGTTGCGGCTTCAGGCCTATCTGCCGCTCAACCCGCAGGGTTTCGCCGGCGTGCCGGCCGATCTCGCCTTCAACACCGCCGTCTCCTTCGTCACCAACACCAATTGGCAGAACTATGCCGGTGAAGCCACGATGAGCCATTTCTCGCAGATGGCCGGCCTCACCGTGCAGAATTTCCTGTCGGCCGCGACGGGCATGGCGCTCGCCGCCGCCGTGACCCGCGCTCTGGCCCGCTCCAAGGTCGCGACGCTCGGCAATTTCTGGGTCGATATGACGCGCGCCACGCTTTATGTACTGCTGCCGCTCGCCATCGTCGTCGCGCTGGCTTTCGTGGCGATGGGCCTGCCGCAGACGCTGGACGCCTCGGTGACCGCCGCGACGCTCGAAGGGGCCAACCAGGTCATTTCGCTCGGCCCCGTGGCCTCGCAGGAAGCCATCAAGCAGTTGGGCACCAATGGCGGCGGCTTCTTCAACGTCAACGCCGCCCATCCGTTCGAAAACCCGACGGCCTGGTCGAACTATCTCAACATCTTCGCCATGCTGTCGATCTCTGCCGCCATGGTCTACACCTTCGGCCAGATGGTCGGAAACCGCAAACAGGGCTGGGCGCTGATCTCGGCCATGGCGATCCTGCTGATTTCCGGCGTCGCGGTCACCTATTGGGCGGAAGCGCAGGGCAATACGATTCTGACCGCGCTCGGCGTCGATCCCGCGCTCGGAAACATGGAAGGCAAGGAAGTCCGATTCGGCCAGGCCATGACCGCGCTCTACGCCGCCGTGACCACGGGTCTTTCGGATGGCGGCGTCAACGGCATGCACGGCTCGTTCACAGGGCTCGGCGGCCTTGCACCGATGTTCCTGATCCAGCTCGGAGAAGTGCTGCCCGGCGGCGTCGGCTCCGGCCTCTACGGCATGCTCGTCTTTGCGATGCTGTCGGTTTTCGTCGCCGGCCTGATGGTCGGCCGCACGCCGGAATTTCTCGGCAAGAAGATCGAAGGACGCGAGATGAAATTCGCCATGCTCGCGGTGCTCATCCTGCCGCTGGTGATCCTCGGCTTCACCGCCGTATCGGCCATGCTGCCCTTCGCGGTGGCGAGCGTGGGTACGTCGGGGCCGCATGGATTGTCGGAAATCCTCTACGCCTATACGTCCGCAGCCGGCAACAACGGCTCGGCCTTCGGCGGGCTCACCGGCAATACGGCCTGGTACAACACCACGCTCGGCATCGCCATGCTGCTCGGTCGTTTCGCCTATGTCGTGCCGGTCATGGCTATCGCCGGATCGCTCGCCGCCAAGGTGAAGTCGCCGGCCTCCGCCGGCACCTTTCCCACCGACGGCCCGCTCTTCGTCGGCCTGCTCGTCGGCATCATCCTCATTCTCGGCGGCCTGCAATTCCTGCCGGCGCTCGTGCTCGGCCCTGTCGTCGAACACTTCGCCATGCTCGCCGGCCAGACTTTCTAAGGAACCATCATGTCAAAAGACCACAAGGCTCCAGGTCTTCTCGACCCGTCGATCCTGTTTCCGGCGATGCGCGACGCCTTCGTCAAGCTCGATCCGCGCAAGCTCCTGCGCAACCCGGTCATTTTCGTGACCGAAATCGTCGCCGTCGTCGTGACGATCCTGTTCATCCGCGACCTCGCCGCAAATCCCGGCGAGGCCGGTTTCTCCGGCCAGATCGCCGCCTGGCTCTGGTTCACCGTGCTCTTCGCCACCTTCGCGGAAGCCGTGGCGGAGGGCCGCGGCCGGGCCCAGGCCGACAGCCTTAAGAAGACCAAGTCGGAACTCGTCGCCCGCCGGCTCGCCGCCAATGGCAAGACGGAGACGATTCCGGCCCCCAGCCTGAAGATCGGCGACGTCGTGCTTGTCGCGGCCGGCGAGCTCATCCCGGGCGACGGCGAGGTGATCGAAGGCGTCGCCTCGGTCAATGAGAGCGCGATCACCGGCGAATCCGCCCCCGTGATCCGCGAATCCGGCGGCGACCGCTCGGCGGTGACGGGCGGCACGCAGGTGCTGTCGGACGAGATCAAGGTCAAGATCACCGTCCAGCCAGGCTCCTCCTTCGTCGACCGCATGATCGCGCTGATCGAAGGCGCGCAGCGTCAGAAGACGCCGAACGAGATCGCTCTGTCGATCCTGCTGTCGGGCCTGACGCTGATCTTCCTGTTCGTCTGCGTCGCGATATGGGGTCTGGCCGGCTATTCCGGCACGGTTCTGTCGGTCACGGTGCTGGCCGCGCTTCTCGTGACGCTCATCCCGACCACGATCGGCGGGCTGCTCTCGGCCATCGGCATCGCCGGCATGGACCGTCTCGTGCGCTTCAACGTCATCGCGACATCGGGCCGCGCGGTGGAAGCGGCCGGCGACGTCGACACGCTGCTGCTCGACAAGACCGGCACGATCACCTTCGGCAATCGCATGGCGAGCGACTTCGCTCCGGCCCCCGGCGTCACGCCTGCGGAATTGGCGGAAGCCGCGCTCCTCGCTTCGCTGTCCGACGAAACGCCCGAGGGACGCTCGGTCGTGGCGCTGGCCACCGGCGATTTCGGCGTCGCCATGCCGAAAACCCAATTCGACGCCGTCATCGGCTTCACCGCCGAGACGCGACTGTCCGGCGTCGATATCGGCGCCCGCCGGCTGCGCAAGGGCGCGGTCGATTCCGTGCTGAAATTCACCGGCCTCAGCGAACAGGACGCGCCGGCCGAGTTTCGCCGGGCGGTCGACCAGATCGCCCGCACCGGCGGCACGCCGCTCGCGGTCGCCGACGGCGAGCGCCTGCTCGGCGCCATCCACCTCAAGGATGTGGTCAAGCCCGGCATCAAGGAACGCTTCGCCGCGCTCCGCGCCATGGGCATCCGCACGGTCATGGTCACCGGCGACAATCCGGTGACGGCGGCGGCCATCGCCTCGGAGGCCGGCGTCGACGATTTCCTCGCCCAGGCGACGCCCGAGGACAAGCTCGCCTATATCCGCCGCGAGCAGCAGGGCGGCCGCCTGATCGCCATGTGCGGCGACGGCACCAACGACGCCCCGGCGCTCGCCCAGGCCGATGTCGGCGTCGCCATGCAGACCGGCACGCAGGCCGCCCGCGAAGCCGCCAATATGGTCGACCTCGACTCCAGCCCGACCAAGCTGATCGAGATCGTCGAGATCGGCAAGCAACTCCTGATGACGCGCGGTTCGCTGACGACCTTCTCGATCGCCAACGACGTGGCCAAATATTTCGCCATCATCCCGGCGCTGTTCGTGGCCACCTATCCGGCGCTCGAGGCCCTCAACATCATGGGGCTGGCCTCGCCGCAGTCGGCCATCCTGTCCGCCGTCATCTTCAACGCGCTGATCATCGTGGCGTTGATCCCGCTCGCGCTCAAGGGCGTCGGCTATCGTCCGTCCGGCGCAGCCGCGCTGCTTCGCCGCAACCTTCTTGTCTACGGCGTCGGCGGCCTGATCCTGCCCTTTGCCGGGATCAAGGCGATCGACATCGCCGTCAGCGCCCTTCATCTGGTGTAATCATGCTCAATCATCTCAGACCCGCATTCACCCTCGTCCTCGCCCTGACCGTGCTGACCGGTCTCGCTTATCCGCTTGCGATCAACGGCATCGCCCAGACCGTCATGCCGGATGCGGCCAATGGCAGCCTGATCCGCCGCGACGGCAAGATCGTCGGCTCGGCGCTCATCGGGCAGAACTTCGCCTCCGACCGCTATTTCTGGCCGCGCCCGTCGGCCACCGGCCCCGATCCCTACAACGCAGCTGCGTCATCGGGATCGAATCTCGGAGCCACCTCGGTCAAGCTGAAGGACCGCGTCGCCGCCGACGTCGCCAAACTCGCCGCGGAAGGCGTTGCCACGCCCGTCCCTGGCGATGCGGTGACGACGTCGGGCTCGGGGCTCGACCCGCATGTCTCGCCGGCCTTCGCCGCGGCGCAGGCGGCGCGCGTCGCCAAGGCGCGCGGGCTCAATCCCGCCTCCGTCGCATCGCTCGTGGCGCGGCAGATCGAAAAGCCCGCGCTCGGCGTTATCGGAGAAGCAAGGGTCAATGTGCTAGAGCTCAATCTGGCGCTCGACGCCCTGAAGATGTGAGAGGCCGATGGCGGATAACGACCGCAGGGACGAGCGACGTCCCGATCCCGACGCCCTGCTTGCCCTGGCGGATAAAGACCGCCGGGGCGCTGACCGTTTTTCTGGGCGCCGCGCCTGGCGTCGGCAAGACCTATGCGATGCTGTCGCGCGCCCGAAGGCTGAAGGCCGATGGCGTCGACGTCGTGGTCGGGCTGGTCGAAACCCATGGCCGCAGCGAGACGGCGGCGCTGCTCGACGGCCTCGACGTCCTGCCGCGGCGCAGGGCAGCCCATCGCGGCCGGATGCTGGAGGAGTTCGATCTCGACGCCACGCTGGCGCGGCGTCCGCGAATCGTCATCGTCGACGAACTCGCTCATTCCAATCCCGAAGACAGCCGGCATCCGAAACGGCACCAGGACATCGAGGAACTGACCGCCGCCGGCATCGACGTCTGGACGGCGCTCAACATCCAGCATCTCGAAAGCCTGGCCGACCTCGTCGCCCAGATCACCGGGGTGACGGTGCGCGAACGGGTGCCGGACGTCGTGCTGAAGCGCGCCGACGAGGTGCTCCTGGTCGACCTGTCGCCGTCCGAACTGATCGAGCGTTTGAAGGAGGGCAAGGTCTATCTTCCCGAAAGCGCCAATCGCGCCGTCGACCGCTTCTTCCGTCTCGGCAACCTGACGGCGCTGCGCGAACTGGCGCTCAGGCGCACGGCGGACCGGGTCGACGATCAGATGGTCGACTATCTCAGGCAGAACGCCATCGACGGTCCCTGGGCCACCGGCGAGCGCCTTCTCGTCTGCGTCGGTTCGGATCCGGTGTCGGAAAAGGTCGTGCGCGTGGCGAGCCGTTTGGCCTCGGGCCTCAATGCGCCCTGGCTGGTCGTCTCGATCGAGCGCGCCGACCGGGAAGTCGAGACGCCGGAGCGGCTCCAGCGCATCGAGGCGCTGTTTCGCCTCGCGGAACAGTTGGGCGCGGAGACGCGGCGCGTCATCGGCAACGACTTCGTCGAAGAGATCCTGAAGCTGGCGCGGCGCGAACATGCGACGCAGATCGTCATCGGCGCGCGCAAGCGCGGCCGCTGGCAGACATTGTTCAGCCCGTCGCTCACCGATGCGCTAGCGCGGAGGGCCTCGGGCTTGGGCGTGCATATCGTGACGCCGGAGGGCGGCCCCGGCGAGGTCCGGCCCGGCGCGCTCCGCCTGCCGCAGGCGACTGCGCTGCGACAGGCGGCGCTGTCGGCGGTCGGTTTCGTCACGCTGACCACGATGGTCGGCAAGAGCATCGACATGTTCGTGAACCTGCCGAACATCTCGCTGCTCTACCTGCTCGCGGTGCTCGGGGCGTCGGTCACCGGAGGCTATGTCGCCGCCTTCCTCGCAGCCGCCCTGTCGGCGCTGGCCTATAACTTCTTCTTCATCGAACCCGTCCATACCTTTACGATCGCCGCGCCTCACGAGGTGTTCGCGCTGTTCGTCTTCATCGCCGTCGCCATGATCGCCGGCGGGTTCGCGTCCCGCATTCGCGAACAGGCCGAGATTGCGCGGGTGAGGGCGGCCGCCCTGCAATCGCTCTACGATTTCTCCCGCAAGCTCGCGAGCACGGCCAAGAGCGACGATGCGATCTGGCTCACCGTGTCGCAGCTGCAGGCGAGCCTGAAGCGGAAGGTGGCGCTGCTTGCGCCGCGCCAGGGCGATCTCCACATCGCCGCCGCCTGGCCTCCGGACACCGAGCTCGACGTCACCGACATGACCGCGGCGCGCTGGGCCAACGACAAGCGCGAGCCTTCCGGGCATGGCACGGGCACGCTGCCGAACAGCCGGTTCCAGTTCAGGCCGCTCCTGGGGCCGCACGGCGTCACGGGCGTCTGCGGGATCGAACATGTCGGCGAACCGCTGGATATCAATGCGGAACGCGCCTTGACCGCGATTCTCGACCAGACCGCCATCGCGCTCGACCGCGCCAGGCTCGCCGATGAAACCGTCGAGCAGGCGTCGAAGCTCGAGGGGAGCGGTATCGCGAAGCCCTGCTGTCGTCCATCTCGCATGATCTGCGCACGCCGCTGGCGACGATCCTCGGCGCGGTGACGGGCCTGCGTCAGCTCGGCGACCGCATGACTGCGGAGAACCGGGACGACCTTCTCCAGTCCATCGAGGAGGAGAGCGGCCGCATGAGCCGCTTCGTCGCCAACCTGCTCGACATGACCCGGATCGAGGCCGGCACGTTGAAGCCGAAGCTGGACTGGGTGGATGTGTCCGACGTCGTGCAGGCGGCCGTCGAGCGGACCCGCAATCATGCGCCGGGCCGCCTGATCGAGACCGGAATCGCGGCGGATCTCCCGCTCATCCGGGGCGACAGCGTGCTCATCGGCCAGGTGCTGTTCAACCTCCTGGACAATGCCGTGAAGTATGGCGGCGACGAGCCGATCAATGTCTACGCCCGTCGCGACGGCAAGGATGTGGTGATCTCGGTCACCGATCTCGGCAAGGGCATCCCGCCCGAGGATCTGGACCGCATCTTCGAAAAATTCTATCGCAGGGGAAAGCCGGATGGCCGCGCGCCGGGCACGGGACTGGGGCTTTCCATCGCACGCGGCTTCGTGGAGGCGATGGGCGGCAAGATCCATGCCGAGAGCCCCGCGCTGAGAAAGCGCGGCACGCGCATCGTCATGCGTTTTCCGGGAAGCGAGAAATAGGCGAGATCACATGAACCTGTCGCGCATACTGGTCGTCGATGACGAGCCGCAGATCCAGCGCTTCCTGAAACCCTCGCTCACGGCGGCGGGATACGAGGTGGTCGAGGCGGGCACGGGCGCCGAAGCGCTGAAGGCGGTCGCGACCCAGGCGCCCGACCTCGTCATCCTCGATCTCGGCCTGCCGGATATGGACGGCAAGGAAGTGATCGCGAGCCTGAGGGGATGGTCGGACATCCCGATCGTCATTCTCTCGGCGAGGGACCGCGAAAGCGAGAAGATCGCCGCGCTCGATCTCGGCGCCGACGACTATGTCGAAAAACCGTTCGGCATCGGCGAGCTGACGGCGCGCATCCGCACGGCGCTGCGCCATCGCGGCCGCCGCGATGCGATCCCGACCGTGACGGAGGTCGACGGGCTGGTGATCGATCCCGTCAAACGCCTGGTCATGCGGGACGGCGAGACGGTTCACCTCACGCCCAAGGAATATGATCTGCTGCTGTTGCTGGCCCGCCATGCCGGGCGCGTCGTCACCCATCGCGCCTTGCTGACGACGGTCTGGGGTCCGGCGCATGGCGACGACCTGCACTATCTCCGCGTCTTCATCGGCCAGTTGCGGCAGAAGATCGAGCGGGATCCGACGCAGCCGCGCATCGTGCGCACCGAGCCCGGGGTGGGCTACCGGATGGCTGAGCAGGAGTGACTGCGACATCCAGGGGGTCTGCGCGACGGTGGAACAGGATTGGCCAACGTCGCGACCGCCGACGCCGTGGCGGACATCGTCAGCGAGTGTCGGATGATCTGGATTGCTCTCTTCATGAAAATACCTGGACGCTGCCCTCGGGAATGCGGCGT
The DNA here is from genome assembly GCF_014158035.1 of Rhizobium sp. G21. Classification (GTDB taxonomy): domain Bacteria; phylum Pseudomonadota; class Alphaproteobacteria; order Rhizobiales; family Rhizobiaceae; genus Rhizobium_E. Next base: position 3,828,942 of record NZ_JACFXW010000001.1, read on the forward strand.
CGATTGGATCGAAGAGAAGAAGGCGGGGAACGTGATCTTGCGCGGCGGGGCTCGGGACGACGCATATCTTCGGCTTAGCTCCGTGGATCATCGCGCAAGGTTGATCCGCGCGCATGCTGGGAACACTACGCCAAGGCGCGGGCCGAGACGAACAGACCACATTTCCCAACATGGCGCATCTGCATCATACGTCTCCTCGATGTAGATCTCCGTCGGCCGCCCTGCGTTCACAGGGCGGCTCCGGGCCCGTTTCAGGACGGGATGTGTTGCCTTTGTCCCGTCTCGGCAGCTTTTTCGATGGCGGCGACCAGGCGACTGTTGTGAAGCGCATGCGCGAAGCCGGGCGTGAGACGGGTGTCTTCGGCGAGATCTCTTCCGAGCGAGGCGTAGACTTCGCCGACATTGATCGATGCGCCTGCCCAGAAGTCGGCGGCCGTCGGCCCGACGCCGGAGGCGACAGGCGCATCCGGCGCCTCGAAATCGACGCTCGAACCGAGTGCGAGGTCGCCGACCTGGACGCCGGCGAAATGGCTGCCCGTCAGTTTCAGCCAGCCGCTGGCCCCGCGGATTTCGAAAGTGAAGTTCGCCTGGTCTGCGGGAACGCCGGCCAGCACCTGAACGGAAACGGGAGCTCCGCTCGCCGTTTTGGCGATGAGGTCGAGATGATCGGGAATGTCGCGCAGGGATGTTTCCCCGGTGTCGACGATGTCGATCTCCGGCCAGAGAAGCTCGGTGCGCGCATCGACTTGCGTGATGGCGCCGAGCACCGCCTCGATGACGTCGACGACATGGCCGGTGGTGATGGTCATGAAGCTCGCACCCGAGGCAGCCTTGTTGAAATAGTCATACGCCTTTGGCGATTGCGGGCCGTATCCAAAGGTCGTGGCGATGACGCGGGCCGACATGAGCCGTCCGAGCCGGCCGGATGCGACGATTTCCGCCGCCCGTCGAACGGCCGGGTTGTGGCGGCCTTGCAGTCCGATCACGGTATGGAGCGACCCTGCCGCTGCGGCCATTTCTTCGGTTTCGGCCAGCGTCGCGCCGAGCGGGCTTTCGGAATAGACGGCTTTTCCGGCCCTGAGCGCGGCCAGCACGAGTTCGCGATGCGCCGGCACCTTGACGGCGACGGTGACGACGTCGATGGAGGCGTCTTCGATCATCGCGTAGGGGTCCGCATACCAGCGCTCGGCCCCGAAAGCATCCGCCGCCGCTTTCGCGCTCTCCTCGCGCCGGGTCGCGACGGCCGCGAGCCTCAGATGCGGCTGTGTAGCCAAGGCGGGGATGTGAGAGGCTCCGGCCCAGCTTGCGGCGATATCCGCGCCGATGACGCCAACCCGAAATTTCTTGTCGTTCATGTCTCTTTGCTCCTTGAAGCCATCCGTCGCCGATCGGCGACATGGGAAGGAGCCTATCGATGGACGCCACGGAGCGGAAATCGATAGCCGATATGTGGCGCCATCGATGGCATGGATAATGGTCCTCGGCACTCGAGGCTGTCGGGGACGTCAGTAATAAGGCTGAACGAGGTCGCCGCAGAGATTTTCCGAAGCGAGCCAGACATGCGGAAACGCGCCCAGAAGCGCGTTCCGGATCCAGCGCTGCGCCGGATGCGCGTCGTTTCTGCGATGCCAGGACATGACGAAGGGCACCGGGTTCAGCGGCAGAGGAAAATCGACCATGGTCAGCCGGTCGGCAAAACCGGAATTGGCCACGACGCCCTCCATCACGATGGCCAGCATGTCGGACGAGGCGACGAGTTGCGGCGCCGACGCCATTTGCGGGACCGTCAGCGCGACGCGCCGCCTCATGCCCTTGGTCGCCAGGGCCGCGTCCGCGACATCCAGTCCATCGGTGTCCGGCGCAATCTGGATATGGTTCAGGGACAGGAATGTCTGCGTATCGAGCGCGCGCCCGGTCGCAGGATGGTTCTTTCGCAGGATGCAGACGTATCGCTCTTGGAACAGCCGCGCATTCAGGATGCGACTGGAAGCCGACAGGGGAATGCCAACCGTGAGATCCACATCCCCGACGTCGAGAAGATCGATGGCGGCATCGCGGCTATCATATTCCCGCACCGTGAGATCGACGCCCGGAGCTCTCGCCGCAAGGACCGCGAGAAGCCGCGGCAGGACCACGGAGCCGGCATGGCCGGACAGGCCGAGCGAAAACGTCGTCCTGACCGTCGAAGGATCAAAATCCTGGGTGAAATCGAGGGTGCGCTGAATGTCGCGCAAGGCGGTCGCGATCGGTTCGGCCAGTTCGGCGGCGCGGGGCGTCGGCTGCAAGCCGGAAGGCCCCCTCACGAACAGCTCATCCTTCAGCAGGTCGCGCAGGCGGGCGAGCGCCGCGCTCATGGCCGGCTGGGTGCGGCCGATACGAGCGCCGGCGCGCGTCACATTTCGCTCGGCGTTTATGGCGTCAAAGGCGACGAGAAGATTGAGATCGATGCCGTGTAAATTCATCGAGTGGATACATACGCCGGCGCATCATCAATGACAAGCATGCCGGCCGCATCTCGTTCCACACAGGTCGAGCCTGTCAGCGCATCGGAGTCAGGAAATCATTGCCCGGATTGGTGCAAGCGGACGCGCCATGGACGTTCTCGCGCCCCGCTGGCCCGTCCGCTTCGCGGCGGCGGTCAACCGAATGAAGCAACCGGCGCCCCGAACAGGCTCTCGTCGGGAATGACTCCGAGGCCGGGTCCCGTCGGCAGCTTGATGTGTCCACCCTCGATTTTGACGCCGTTTTCCTGGTCGTAATTGCCCTCGACATAAGGCTGCGCCAGCCAGACGCCCTCCAACAATCGCGGCTGCACGGTGGCGCCGATATGCGTGCAGGCGGCATTGATGATATCGCCGCCCCACGCGTCGTCGCAGGTGTGCGGCATGGACCGGGTTTCGCAGATGTCGCGGAATGTCGCCATCGCATGCAGGCCGCCGATACGGGTCACTTTCATCCCGAAGCCGTCGCAGATGCCGTCGCCGACTGCGCGCAGGACGGTATTGAGGTCCTCGCCGTTCTCATCCAGATAGACCGCATGATGCAATTGGCTGCGGATCGCCTTGATTTCCTCGATCGTGTTGCAGGGCTGTTCGAGAATGAGGGGGATGTCGAGGCATTCGCGGCTGAGCCGAAGCGTGTCGCGCATGGTGAGAGAGCGATTGCCGTCGACGGCGAGGCGCATCCGTGTGCCGACGCGCTCCCAGACCTTGCGGACGACGGCGATGTCGATCTCGATCGGGCGGCCGCCCCCGACCTTGATCTGCATGCGGGGATAACCTTCCCCGGCCCGTTCCTCGGCGATGCGCGCGATCTCGTCGGGTTCGCCGATGCCGGAGGCGTAGTAGGAGGGAACACGTTCGGTGACGGCGCCGCCGAGGAGATCCGCGACGCGCATGCCCACATGTTTGCCCAGGAGGTCGTGGGCGGCGATGTCGATTGCGGCCTTGGCGTAGCGGTGCCCGTTCAGGAGACCATCCATCTTCCTGCGAAGCTGGACGAGCTGCAGCGGATCGGCGCCGATGAGACCTTGCGCCATTTCCTCGAGCGCCGCGACCGCCCCTTGGCGTGCTGTGGCTGGTAGGTCGGGCCGACGGGGCAAGTTTCGCCCCATCCGAACTGTCCGTCGTCGGCGACGACCTTCACCAGTGTCGTGTCGAGCGCATGGACCGTGCTGCTTGCGATTCGATACGGGCCGTTCTTGACGGGCATGTTATGGCTGTAGACGTGAATCTCTTTGATCTTCATAGCGCTTCTCAAAAAAGCGGCCGTCCCGGAGAAGACGGCCGGTCAGGGAACAGTCGGCAATCAGTGGTGGGTGTTGAGCTCGTCGACGGCGGGGATTTCCCGCTTGCGGCGCTCCATATAGTCGCGCAGCGCCTCGTCGACGCCTTCGTCGAGTTTCGGTTCGACATAGTCGTCGAGCAGCCGTCTCGCATGCTGGAGCGCGCGTTCGGTAATCTCGACGCTGCCTTCCGCCTGCCATTGCTCGATGGAGTCGTTGTTGAACATCTTCGGCATGAAGAAGGCGCGTTGGAAGTTCGCCTGCGTGTGGGGATGGCCGAGATAATGGCCGCCGGGGCCGACATCGCGGACTGCAGCCATGGCCTCGTCGAAATCGTCCCAGCGGACGCCCTCGGCCATGCGGTAGCCCATGGCGCACATTTCGGCGTCGACGACGAACTTGGCGATCGAGCAATGCATACCGGCTTCGTTCCATCCCGCGCTGTGCCAGATGTAATTCGCGCCCGCGTGCAGCACCGCGTTCATGGTCATGGCGCTTTCGTAGCCGGCCTGGGCGTCGAAGGTTTTCGCGCCGCCGAGCAGGTTGGAGGTGCGCCACGGGACGTTGTAATACCGCGCCATCTGGCCGATCATGAAATTCATCAACGAGATTTCCGGTGTGCCGGCCATCGGCGCGCCCGATTTCATCGACACCGTCGACAGATAGTGGCCGTAGATCGCCGGGCAGCCCTTGCGGACGACCTGCGTATAGGCGAGCGCCGAGAGAGCCTCCGCATTGAGCTGGGCGACGGCGGGAGCGACGGATGCGGGCGTATTGGCGCCTCCGAGCACAAAAAGGAGAGCACAAGACGGGTTGATTTCGCACGCAGAAGGCGCGCATGGCCGACAGCATCGTTTCGTCCCAGACCAGCGGCGAGTTTCCGTTGCAGTTGCCCGTCACTACGGGCGTCGTTTCCATCGTCTCCTTGCCGAACAGGATTTCGCACATGTCCATCACGTCTTCGGCGTTCTTGCCGGAGGTGGTCATGCCCATGAAGGTCTTGTCGGAGTATTTCATCGAGGAATAAGTGATCGCCAAGTGGCGATGACTGACGACCATGTCCATCGGCTCGACGATGTGATGCGCGGTGGAATGCAGCGCCGGAGACATGTGGGAGAGTTTGTGGAAAGTGTTGAGGTCGGCGATCGTCGGCCAGCGGCGCTTGTCTTCAAGGTCGCGGATGAAGGGCGCTCCGGTCATCGGCACGAAGATCGAATTCTTGCCGCCGAAGGGCAGGCTCTTGTCGGGATTGCGGGCGGCGTATGTCCAGCTGGACGGAATGGTGGAGATCAACTGCCGCACCAGGGCACGGTCGAGGTGAACGCGTTCGCCGCGAACATCGGCGCCAGCGCTCTTCCATTGCTGCAGGGCGATGGGATCCCGGAAAACCACGCCAACCTCTTCGAGGATGGACATCGACGCGTCGTCGATCCTCGCGACATGTTCCTCGTCCATGAGTTCGGTGAGGGGAAGCCTGCGATGCAGGGTCGGGAGCATGGCGAAGTCGGGCGCGTTGCGGAGCGTGCGGCGGGCATCGCGGCCCCCGGCGCGGGTTCTGACTGCTGGTGTGCTCATCGGCCTATCTCCCAAAAGAATGCAGTAGAGTTGTGCGGTGGTCCCCAAAATCCGGCAGTCGATTTTCCGAACAGTCCACGTCAAAAACCGACGCGCAGACGGGTCGCGAACTTGCGATCACTCTTCGCGCGCCAGCCATTCTTTCCAGCGGAAATAAAGGTTCGCTCCGATCTCCGCGAAGGGAGAAGGAACGATCCTGGGAGGCTCCGCTTCGGCGAGGAAGTGGGCCGCGGTGTCCGACGGTCTGTTCATCACGAGATCGGCTGCTCCGATCCCGGTCAGCGTGCTGCGCACGGTACCCAGGCCGTTGTCCACGCAGGCGGAAAACAGGCCCGGCTCCAACTCGCGCATCACGGCGGCGCCGTTCCAGCTCATGCAGAGGTGACCCGCCCAGCTATATTCCATGGGCAGGTCGGCGATGGCGGGAAAGCGGTCGGCGAATTTGCGACGGTGGACCCTTGCGGCCCGGGCGACACTTTCGCTCGACGGGTTCATGTCGGGAACGAAGCTGGCGCATGTGCGCGTGACGATCCGATCGCCGCCCTGTGGGCCGTCGATGCGGCGCATGGTCGTGCCCATCGGATCGGATGGAGTTACGCCCCATCGCGACCGGCCGCCGAGCTTCGACAGCGTCGTCTCGTCCAGCTCGATGGTCATGGATGCGTACAAGAAAACATGCATCAGTCGCCGGCGCGCAAAACCGAAGCTCTCGAGATGGCCGTTGTTCGCCATGACGACTTTGGCGGCGCTGACCTTGGCTTTCGCCGTCGAAAGTAGCCAGGCCGACCCTTCTTTCTGGACCGCGGTGACCGGCGCGCCCTCGAAGACATGGACGCCGTCACGGCGAAGTCCGGCGCCCAGACCCCGGATATATCCGGCGGGCTGCAGCATCACCGTTCCGGGCGTATAGAGGCCGGCGACATAGTGGCGGCTGCCCGTGATGTCGTGCATTGTCTTGTCGTCGAGCATTTCGTTGGCCTCGCCGAGTTCGGTGAGGTGTTCGGCATAGCTGACGTTGAGTTTGCGCCCCGTCTCGGTCGCCGCGCCATTGATCTTGCCGGCGGGATCGAAATAGGCCGGGTCGATGGCGTAGTCGTCGACGGCGTCCTTTGCGAAGGCGATGGCGGACCGGTTGAGCGCGGTGATGGCTCGGTCGGCGTCGACGCCTTTGCCGGCATAGTCGTCGGACTGCAGGTCGTGAGGCAGGTCGATCATGAAGCCGGAATTGCGTCCGGAGGCCCCTTCCGCCAGTCCGCCCGCCTCGAGCACGGCGACGCGGATCGAAGGATCGAGCTGCCGCAGGCGCCGCGCGGCCGAGAGGCCTGCGAATCCTCCGCCGACGATGGCGACATCGACTGTGATGTCGTCATCGAGGGGAGCGGACCCCGCCTGGCGCGGTAGGATCGCGTTCCAGGCGGCCGGTCCTCTCTGGACTGGCAGTCTCTCTGCCTTGTGTATCGTCACGCGACAGCCTCGTCTGCATCGTCGGTGAGGTCGAGCCAGATCGTCTTGATCCGGGTATACTGGTCATGGGCGTGGATGCCGTTGTCGCGGCCGCCGAAGCCCGAGGATTTATAGCCGCCGAAGGGCGTCGAGATGTCGCCTTCACCGAACGAATTGACGGTGACCGTTCCGGCTCGAATGGAGCGCGCGCCGCGGATCGCCTTCTTGGCGTTGGCGGTGTAGATCGAGGCCGCCAAGCCATATTCGGTGTCGTTGGCCAGTGCGATGGCTTCCTCGAAGCTCTCCACGGTCAAGACGACGAGGACCGGGCCGAAGACTTCCTCGCGGACGATCTTGGCGTCGCGGTCGGCGACGTCGATGATCGTCGGCTCGACAAAGCCATTCTCGGCCTTGCCGCCGAGCAGGACCGTCTGGCCCTTTTCGAGATAGGAAGACACCTTGTCGAAATGCGCCTTCGAGACCAGCGCGCCGACGCGGTTGACCGGATCGAGAGGATCGCCCATCGGCCATTCGCGCGTATGGGCCACGATCCGCTCGATCAATTCGTCCTTGACGCCGCTCTGCACGATCAGGCGCGACGAGGCCGAGCAATTCTCGCCCATGTTCCAGAAGGCGCCGTTGACGATATGGGCCGCGACCCGATCGAGATTCTCGGCGTCGTCGAGGACGACGGCCGGGTTTTTGCCGCCCATCTCCAGCGTGATTTCCTTGAGATTGGAATCGGCCGAGTATTTCGGGAAGCGGCGGCCGGTGGCCGTCGAACCCGTGAAAGACACCATGTCGACGTCCATGTGCAGCCCGAGGGGCTCGCCGACTTCGCCGCCGCCGCCCGGCAACACGTTGAAGACCCCGGCGGGCACTCCGGCTTCCATGGCGAGTTCGGCGACGCGCAAGGCGGTCAGAGTCGTTTCCTTGGCAGGCTTGACGATGACGGAGTTTCCGGCCGCCAGCGCGGGACCGATCTTCCAGGCCAGCATCAGCAGCGGGAAGTTCCAGGGCAGCACGAGGCCGACGACGCCGACCGGCTCGCGCACGATCATCGCGATGTGGTTGTCCGAGGCGGGGGAGACCTGGTCGTAGATCTTGTCGATCAGTTCGGCATGCCACTTGATGCAGTGGACCGTCTCCGGGACATCGACATTCTCGCAGTCGTAGATCGTCTTGCCGCTGTCGAGGCTTTCCAGCACCGCCAGCTCACGGGAATTGCGTTTGATGAGCTTGGCGAGCCTGAGCAGGATTTCCTTGCGTTCGCCCGGATGCAGACGCGACCAGCGGCCGTCCTCGAAGGCGTCACGCGCCTTCCCGACCGCGAAGTCGACGTCTTCCGCGCCGCATGCGGCGACCTTGGCGAGTACTTTTCCGGTGGCGGGATTGGTCGTGTCGAACGTCTTGCCCGACATCGCCGGACGGAAGCCGCCGTCGATGAAGGCCTGGGTGGGGAATTCGAGCCCGGCGGCGATAGCCTTGTACTCGTCGTGGGTAAGGAGTGTGGCCATTGTCATGCCTCCGCTTCAATTTCGGCGATCGTGCGCTTGAGGACCCGCACCACCTGCTCGAGCTGGCGCATGTCGTCCTTGTTCAGGGCCTTCAGGGGAGGCCGCGGAGGCCCGGCGTAGAGACCGCCCATTTCGCATCCGTGCTTGATGCATTGGATGAATTTTCCGCCCTGTTCGAGCACGCGCATCAGGGGCATCATCGCCGACATGATCCGCCGGCCTTTGGTGAAGTCGCCCTCGACGGCGCAGGCCTGGTAGAGCGCGATGTGCTCTCTGGGCAGGAAGTTGGAACCGCCGCAAACCCAGCTGCGCGCGCCCCAGGCGAAGAATTCCAGCGCCTGGTCGTCCATGCCGCAGGACATCTGGATGTGGGGGTAGTCGCGCGCAAGCAGGTGGACGCGGTTGATGTCGCCCGAGCTCTCCTTGATGGCGCAGAAATTCCGGCTGCGGCCGACACGGTCGAGAAACTCCTCACCCATATTGACGCCCATGCGGCCCGGATAGTTGTACAGCATGATCGGCAGATCGGCGGCGCGGTCGATGGCGAGCGCATTCAGCGCGTTTTCGCGTTCGGTCGGCACCGAATAGGGCGGCGATCCGACGAGAATGGCGGAGGCGCCGATCTTCGCCGCGGTCTCGGCCATCGTGACGGAGTCCGCGAGACGAATGGCTCCGGTGCCGATGATGAGAGAGACACGGTCGCCGATGATCTGCTTGGAGAGCGTCGCGAGTTCGACACGCTCCTCCATGGACTGGGCATAATACTCGCCTGTCGACCCGCCGTTGATGATACCGTGGACGCCGGACGCGATCAAATGTTCGATCATCTTCGCGAAAGCATCGCGATCGATCGAGCCGTCATCGCGATAGGGCGTGATGACAGGCGTGTATATGCCCTCGAACTTCATTCTACTCTCCTAGGCTAACTTGTCAGGCACGCGCCCCAGAGGCGCGAAGACGCTTGCAGGTGTGACGAAACTTTCGATCTGGGCGCGCGACAGCTCCCAATGCGCGATGGCGAGCTCGGCGCACCCTTCGGTGTCGCCCGCTTCGATCAATTCTATGAACTGGTCGTGCTGTTCGACCGCCGCGACGCGCTGGTCGGCGAGGTCAGAATTGCGCGGACTGTAGAAGGTCATGCCGATGCGGGTGTGGTCGATCAGCAGCCGGCGCAGGCTCGGCATCAAGAATTCGTTGTCCGCCATCTCACCCATGATCGAATGGAAGCGTTCGTTGGTGAGCGCGCGCTGTTCGGTGTCCTTTTCGCGGATCGCGGCGCGGAACAGCAGTTGCGTGTCCTTGAGCCGCATGATTTGCGCGGCGGTCGCATTCTGCGCCGCCAGCCGTCCGACCGCGGCGTAGATCATCGGGGCGGCGATGAAGAAGTTGCGCAGCGTCTTGTGCGTCATCGGCGCGACCTGCGCGCCCCGGTTCTCGTGAAGGATCACATAGCCTTCGCCGGCGAGCGTGCGCAGAAGCTCGCGTATCGGCGGCCTCGAGAGGCCATAGGCCTCGGCGATCTCGGTCTCGTCGAGATAGCTTCCGGGCTCCAGCGCCTCGGTCAAAATGCGGCGGCGCAGGTCTTCCAGGCAATTCGCCTTGTTGCGCTTGGGTTCGCGATCCATCGGGGGTTCCTCAGCAGGGGTTGATCCCCAAGCCCATACTAGATTCTTTGTAGCCGATCATAATACAACTTGTCTACAATGAAAATCTGTGTTGTAAGACAAAAACTGCTTAACGATGGGGAACGGGCGATGGGTAGCGACTCTCAGGAAGCCGTCATCCGATGCGAGGGAATCTGGAAGGTTTTCGGCGCTCGGTCGAAGGAGGCCATCAAAGCCATCAAAGGCGGCCAGCTTTCCAAGGCCGATGTCCGCGACAGGCTGGACTGTGTGGTCGGCGTCCGCGACGCGAGCTTCAGCGTCGGTCGGGGAGAAATCTTCTGCATCATGGGCCTGAGCGGTTCGGGCAAGTCGACGCTCATCCGCCATGTCAATCGCCTCATCGAACCGACTGACGGGGCGGTCTACATCGAAGGCCGCAACGTCAACGCGATGGGCTCCAGAGAGCTACGGCAGCTCCGAGCCGAGAAAATCGGAATGGTCTTCCAGAGCATGGCACTGATGCCGCATCGCAATGTTCGCGACAATGTCGGCTTCGCGCTCGAAGTGCGTGGTGTGCCCGAAGAAAAACGGCACAAGGTGGCGAGGGAAGCCATCGAAGCCGTCGAGCTGACCGGCTGGGATCTGAAATATCCCGACGAACTCTCCGGCGGCATGCAGCAGCGCGTGGGCCTGGCGCGCGCCATCGCCGCCAATCCCTCCATCTTGCTGATGGACGAACCTTTTCGGCTCTCGATCCGCTGATCCGCCACCAGTTGCAGGGCACGTTCATGCAGCTCTCGGCCGAGCTTCACAAGACGACGCTCTTCATCACCCACGATCTCGATGAAGCGATCCGTATCGGCGACCGCATCGCCATCATGAAGGACGGGGTCCTGGTTCAGGTCGGCACTCCGGAAGAGATCGTCACCAATCCCGCAGACGACTATGTCGCCGACTTCGTAGCCGGCATTTCCAAGCTCGACCTCGTCACCGCGGCGAAAGTCATGCAAGGCCTGGACGAATATCGCCAGGGCCATCCGACCGAGGATGTCGCTCTCTGGCCCGTCGCCCGACCCGACGACAAGCTCAACACGCTCGTCGACCTCTCGATCGGCGCCCATCACCCGATCCTGGTGAGGGATGGAGATCAGGATATCGGCGTCGTCACCAAGGACGCGTTGCTCCGCGGGATTCAAGGCAACGGTGAAAGACGATCCGACAAGCGGGGGCGCATTGATGGCCGACGGACAGGGATTCGACTGGCTCGATCCATTCTCGAGCATCGACCTCGGCATCGCCGAGCATTCAGACGGAATCAAGGAATGGGCGATCGAACATCGTGAAGCGATCCAACCCTTCAAATTCTTCTTCGACGGCCTGATCCAGGGCATCGAGCGCGCCTTCATCGCCGTGCCGCCTTCGGTCATGATTTTCATCATCGTGCTGATCGCCTGGCAAGCCGCGGGTCGGCGCACGGCGCTCTATGTCGCCTTTGCCCTGGCGTTTCTCGGCCTGCTGTCGCCCGAAGCATGGCCGCTCGCCATGACGACATTGGCGATCGTCGTGGCGTCGGTGATCCTCGCCGTCATCATCGGCCTGCCTCTCGGCATTCTGGCCGGCAAGAGCGATCGCTTCGAAGCCGTCCTCCGGCCGGTTCTGGACACGATGCAGACGATCCCGGCCTTCGTCTATCTGGTGCCCGTCGTCATGCTGATCGGCATCGGCAACGTGGCGGGCGTCATCGTCACCATCATCTTCGCTTTGGCGCCCCTGATCCGCCTGACCTCCCTCGGCATCCGTTCGGTCAACCAGAGCGTCGTCGAAGCGGCCCGCGCCTTCGGCGCCACGCCTGCCCAGATCATGTTCAAGGTCGAACTGCCCATGGCGACGCCGACGATCTTCGCCGGGCTCAACCAGACGATCATGCTCAGTCTCTCCATGGTGGTCATCGCCTCGATGATCTCGGTGCGCGGCCTGGGCAACGAGGTGCTGCGCGCCATGGGCCGTCTCGATGCGGGCAAGGCCATCGTCGGCGGTCTCGGCATCGTGATGCTGGCGATCGTGCTGGACCGCATCACCCAAGGTCTCGGTCGTTCGGGCCGCGAGCGGGGACACAGGAATTGGTGGCGGACAGGCCCGATCGGTCTGGTCGCTCAACTAATCGACCAAAAAAATAGGTCGTTCTCGGGAATGAACTTCAACTGGGAGTAAGACAATGAGAAAGCTATTCACTGCAGGGGCGATGGCGTTGGCCCTCATGGCGCAGCCTGTCCTGGCCAACGACAAACCCGGCGAGGGCGTCACCGTCCGCCCGATGATGCCGACGCAGATCGAGGAATTCTTCCAGCACCGGATTCTGTTCCGCGCGCTTCAGGACCTCGGCTACACGATCGCGACGCCGAACGAAGCGGAATACCAGACCATCCACGTCGCGATCGGTTCGGGCGACGCCGACTTCACGGCCGTGAGCTGGGAGACATTGCACAAGAGCTTCTTCGACGAGGCCGGTGGCGAAAAGGTCATGAGCCGGGTCGGCAACTACATCTCGGGCGCGCTCCAGGGCTACCTGATCGACAAGAAGACCTATGACTCCGGCGTCCACGACATCAGCCAGCTCAAGGACCCGAAGGTCGCGGCCTTGTTCGACTCCGATGGCGACGGCAAGGCCGATCTGGCGGGCTGCATTCCGGGTTGGGGCTGCGAGCGCGTGATCGAGCATGAGCTCGACGAATACAAGCTTCGCGACACGGTCACCCATAACCAAGGCGCCTATCAGGCGATGATCGCCGACCAGATCGCCCGCTTCAAGACCGGCAAGCCGATCCTTTACTATACCTGGACGCCATATTGGGTCTCGGGTGTTCTCGTCCCCGGCAAGGACGTCGAATGGCTGAGCGTTCCCTACACCTCGCTGCCCGACAATGCGAAGGCCAATACCGAATTCGACGGCAAGAACCTGGGTTTCGCCGTCGACAATATCGGTGTCGTCGCCCGCAATGACTTCCTGGCCGCCAACCCGGCCGCCAAGAAGCTGTTCGAAGTCGCCAAGCTCGACATCAACGACATCTCGGCCGAGAACAAGCTGATCACCGATGGCGAGAAGACCTCCGCCGACATCGACCGCCATGTCGACGACTGGATCAAGGCGCATCAGGACCTCTACAACGGCTGGCTCGCTGACGCCCGCGCCGCCGCGAAATAGTCGTCAACGGTCGGGGCGCTTCGCCTGAGGCGCCCCGCACAGGATGATGGTCATGAGCCAAGCCGCCAATTTCGTTTTTCTACTCGTCGAAGAGTTCACCCATCTGGCTTTCTCCAACGCCGTGGAGTCGCTTCGCATCGCCAACCTGTTGGCTGGCCGCGATCTCTACACATGGAGGCTCGCGTCGGCCGACGGCCGTTCCGCGACGTGCTCGAATGGAGCGGTGACGCTCGTGGATCAGGGTCTCGCGCCGCTAAGCCGCGACGACCGGCTCATGGTCGTGTCCGGCATCAACGTGCAACGGCACACAAAGCCGGAACTCCTTCGCTATCTCCGAGGCGAAAGAGCCCGTGGAATCCAGATCGGGGCCATCTGCTCCGGCGCCTATGTCCTCGCCGAGGCCGGTTTCCTGGATGGCCGCCGGGCGGCCGTGCATTGGGAATTTCACGATGTCTTCGCCGAGCGGTTTCCTTCGGTCAATCTCACCAAGTCCGTCTTCGTCGCGGACGAAAAATTCGTGACCGCCTCGGGCGGCGCGGCGGTGGCCGACCTGATGCTGCACATGATCGCGCGCGACCATGGACGCGATCTCGCCGCGTCCGTCGCCGACCAGATGGTCTACAACGCCGTGCGCGACGGCAGCGCGACCCAAAAAGTCTCCATGCGGTCGAGATACGGTCTGCGCAACAGCCGCGTCGGCGAGGCGATCCGGCTCATCGAGGAGAATGTCGAATCTCCCTTGAGCAGCGCCGAGCTGGCGCGCAGACTGGGCATCTCGGCCAGGCAGCTGGAGCGCATGTTCGAGCGCTATCTCAACACCACGCCGAAGCGATACGTCATGGAACTCCGGCTGCATCGGGCGAGGAACCTGATCGTCCAATCGGACCGGGCTCTCACCGACATCGCCATGGCGTGCGGTTTCGTCTCGACGTCGCATTTCTCGAAAGTCTACCGCGATCACTTCGGCAACACGCCGGGCAGTCAGCGGTCGATCCTCAACTAGAGCTCACGAAGGAAAAAATGACCTATTTCCAAGGAAAGACGGCCCTCGTAACCGGCGCGGCCGGCGGGATCGGCGCTGCGATCGTCAAACAATTGCGCCGCCGCCGGCGCAAGGGTGGCTGTGGCGGACCGCGATGTCGCAGGCATCGAGGCGGAGGCGCGCCTGCCGGGCGACCTGCTCGAAGCCGCCTATGCGGATGGCTTGCCGAAAGCGGCGTTCGAAGCCCTCGGCGGCCTCGACATCGTGATCAACAATGCAGGCGTGATCACCCGCGGCGACGTCGCCAACACAACGGACGCCGACTGGGACCTGTCCGTCGGCGTAAACGTCCACGCGCCGTTCAGGATCTGCCGGGCCGCGATCCCCATCATGGCCGACCGTGGCGGTGGCGCGATCGTCAACGTGTCGTCTTGCTGGGGCGTGCGGCCGGGTCCCAATCATGCCGTCTATTGCATGACCAAGGCGGCGATCGCCTCTCTCACCCAGTGCATGGGCATGGACCACGCGCATCAGAACATCCGCGTGAACGCGGTCTGCCCGAACGAGGTCAATACGCCGATGCTGCGGACGGGCTTCGTCAAGCGCGGCTTCGATCCGGACACGGCGGTCGCCGAACTCGGAAAGACCGTCCCGCTCGGTCGTATCGCGGAACCCGAGGACATCGCCGAGGTCGTGGTCTTTCTCGCCTCCGACGCCGCGCGCTACATGTGCGGATCGCTGGTCGAAGTGAATGGCGGGAAGCCGGTCGGATGAGCAGATTTTTGGGAAAGGTCGCCCTGGTGACGGGCGGACGAAGCGGGATCGGCCAGGCGATCGCCAGGCGGCTTCGCGATGAAGGCGCTCGGGTGTTCACCGCGCAGCGCGGTGAAGACCGCGACTTCGAGTCGATTGTAGTTGATTTCACCGTTCCGGCCGACGCCGGACGCGCGGTCGATTCAGTGATCGCTTCGGCTGAAAGGCTCGACATATTGGTCAACAATGCAGGGGTCATGCAGGAGGCGCTCGCCGAAGAGATGAGCCTGGCGGATTGGGAGAGGACCATATCGGTCAATCTCACCACGCCGTTCATGCTGATCAAAGCCGCCCTTCCGCATTTGCGCGCGACGGGTGGGACGATCGTCAACATCGGATCGATCGAAGGCCTCGGCTCCAATCCGAAGCACGCCGCCTATTGCGCCTCCAAGGCGGGCCTGCACGGTCTCACCCGGGCCATCGCGGTCGATCACAGCGCCGAGGGCGTCCGATGCAACGCCGTCGCGCCGGGTTGGATCGACACCGATCTGAATGTCGAGTTCATCGAGAGCATGCCCGACCCCGAGGCCTTCAGAGAGAATATCGGCAAAATCCACCCCGTCGGGCGAACCGGCAAGCCGGAGGAAGTGGCGAGCCTCGTCGCCTGGCTGGCGTCGGCGGAATCGTCGTTCGTGACGGGGCAGGTGTGGACCATCGATGGCGGACGGATGGCCAAGCTCAGTCTGCCCTGATGGCGGACCGGGCGGCGCGTCGGCCTTCAGACGTCTATGGCGCGCCGCCGGTTGGCGTCGGCCGTTACAGATTGCGGGTTGCCAGCTCCTGCGAGGCGACCGACAGCCATTCCCTGAACAGACGGACCGATTCCTTCGGGGCGCGCCGCGTCGGGACAACGGCGAAGTAGGCGCCTCTCGGCTTTACCGCCGCGTCCGTCAGTTGAACGAGCCGATGCTGGTCGAGCAGATCGCGAACGAGATGTTTCCAGCCCAGGGCGATTCCGTGTCCGTTGAGAGCGGCGTAGATCGCCTCGGTGTAGAAACTGCAGCGGAGCCCGAGCGTTTTTCTCGGAACGACCACCGAGAACGCCGATAGCCACTCATTCCAGCCGGTCCACATCGGGTCGTCCGTATCGTTGGAGATGAGGGAGTGATGGATCAGGTCGCCCGGGGCGCGGATCGGTCCTGCCGAGCGGGCGAAGTCCGGACTGCAGATCGGGAATATCTCGTCCTCGAACAGCGCCTCGGCATGGCCGCCCGGCCACATCCCGTTGCCGAAGCGGACCGCGATGTCCATTTCAGCCCGCTCCAGGTCAGGCATGACGTCCTGGGTGACGATGCGGAGATTGATGTCTGGATATTGGCGCGAGAATTCCGAAATCCGAGGCACGAGCCAGAAATGCGAGAAGGCCACCGTCGCGGAGATGGTCAGATCATCGCTTTCGCCTCCTCTGCGAAGATCGGCCACGCTTTCGGCGAGCAGATTGAACGCGCCGCTCGCCGCCTCCGACAGCATCCTGCCCTTGTCCGTCAGCGCGACCCGCCTGTGCGACCTGGCGAAGAGCGGGAACCCGAAATCCTCTTCGAGCAGATGGATCTGGCGGCTGACCGCCGCCTGCGTGACGCCGAGCTCAATGGCGGCCTTGGTGAAACTCGACAGACGCGCTGCGGCCTCGAACACCGTCAGCGCCGTCAAGGGGGCAGTTGCCTGCGAAAACTCTTCATCGTCCGTTCCAACGGAAAGCGGCGGTCGCATTACATTTCATTATGTGAAGACGTCCCATTACTGCGGTTGAGTTTGATGAAATTGCTGCGATCCTTCGGCCATCATACATAAGGGTGCATTATGCTCAACAAATTTCCGTCATCGCTGTCTCCGCTGCTCGACGCTCGGATCGAAGGTCATTCGCTGCCGGCCGGGCTTTACACGCGCGACGACGTTTTCGACGCCGACATGGACGTGTTCTTCACCAGGCACTGGATCTATATCGGCCTGGAATGCGATGTTCCCGAAGCGGGCGACGCCGTCGTCATCGACATCGGCAAGACGAGCCTGATCCTGCTTCGAGACGACGACAACGAGGTGCGGGTGGTGCGAAACGTCTGTCGCCATCGCGGATCGAGGCTTCTCGACGCCGGCGCGACGGTCGTGTCCAAACTCGTCTGTCCCTACCACCAATGGACCTATGAACTCTCCGGCGAACTCAGCTATGCGCCGCATATGGGCAAGGATTTCGACAAGAACTGCAAGAGCCTCAAATCCGTGCACTTCAAGTCCATCGCGGGCCTCATCTATGTCTGTCTCGGCGACACGCCCCCGGCCGACATCTCGGAGCTCGAGAGGGTGATGGTGGAACGCTTGGCGCCCTACGACCTTCGCAATTCCAAGGTCGCCCATCAAGTCGACGTCATCGAGAAGGGAAATTGGAAGCTCACGATCGAAAACAACCGTGAATGCTACCATTGCAGCGCCAACCACCCCGAGCTCTGCGTGTCCTTCGTCGATCTCGACTTCGGCTATGATCCGGAAAGCCTGAGCCCCGAGGACCGCGAAGAGGCCGAGGCGCATTTCGCGATGTACAACGAACGCACCCGCAGCTGGGAAGCCAACGGCTTTCCGTCGGTCGCCATCGAGCACACACGAAACGTCGAGACGAATTTCAGAACCCAGCGTCTGATCATCGCCGGAGCCGGCGAGTCCCAGACCGAGGACGCGACCGCGGCGTCTTCGAAGCTCCTCGGCCACATGACGCGCAAGGACCTCGGCGACATGCATTTGTGGGGCCACAATTCGTGGAACCACTTCATGGGCGATCACGCCGTGACCTCGATCGTCATTCCGCTGACCGCCGACACTACTCTGGTTCGCACCAAGTGGATCGTGCATCGGGACGCCGTCGAAGGCGTCGACTACGATCTCGAGAAGCTCATCCATGTCTGGGTGGAAACCACCGAGCAGGACGCTGCGCTCGTGGCGCGATCGCATGCCGGGATCCTCGATCCCGCATACGAACCCGGCGAGTATTCGAAATTCAGTGAAGGCGCGCTCGACGATTTCGCCACCTGGTATATCGAGAGGATGCGCGCTCATGGCTATTGAGCTGCTTGAACGAAGCGCATCGCCCGCAGCCGCCGCGACCTGGAACGCCGACACCGACGACACATTGCTCTGCGTCGACGTCCACGACGAAACGCATGACGTGAAAAGCTTCACCTTCGTGTCGCCGGAGCGGAAGCGGTTCGCGTTCAGCGCAGGCCAGTATTTCATGTTCGAGCCCGGTATCGACGGAGAGCAGGACGGCCGTTGCTACAGCATTTCCTCGTCTCCGTTCCGATCGAACGCCATCACGATCACCGTCAAGCGCGTGGAGGGCGGCAAGGTTTCCAACTGGCTGCACGACAACCTCAAGCCCGGCGCGCAGGTGCGGGCGACCGGGCCGCTTGGAAGGTTCGTGAGGCCTGCGGCGAAGAAATATCTCTTCGTGTCGGGTGGTTCGGGGATCACCCCGGTCATGTCGATGGCGCGGGAGATGGCGGACGCCGCCGAACCCGTGGATGTCGTCTTCCTCCATGCGGGACGCAGCCCCAAGGACCTGGTGTTCCGACAGGAGCTCGCAACGCTGGCCGAGCGCCTGAAAGGTTTCAGGCTCCACTTCCTGCCGGAGCGCATCGCGAACGAAAGAACGTGGTCCGGACTCTCGGGTCGGATTTCGAAAGAATATCTCGGCCTGGCCGTCGCCGACCTGGCGGAACGCACGGTCATGTGCTGCGGCCCGGCCCCGTTCATGCGCGCCATGCGGACCCTGGCCCTAGACGGTGGAGTGTCGCCCGCGAACTATCACGAGGAGAGCTTCGACGGCGCGGCGCTCGAAGACGCGGTCACAAGCTTGCCGCAGACGACGGAGGCCAAGACCTTCACCGTTCAATTTTCCAAGCAGGGCAAGACGATCGAGGTCCGGGCCGATCAGACGGTGCTGTCCTGCGCGAAGAAAGCCGGCGTCAGGCTGCCGTCGTCATGCGCCAACGGCATTTGCGGCACCTGCAAATCGAAGTTGGTCAGCGGCGCCGTCGACATGAAACATGGGGGCGGCATCCGCCAGAGGGAGATCGACTCCGGGCTCTTTCTGCCCTGCTGCTCCAAGCCCATGAGCGATCTCGTCATCGACAGGTAGAGGCCGATATCCTATTCGGAATTCGGAAGCCGCCGCGGACATGCGAGCCCGATCCATGTCGCCGGCCCAGATCGCAACGGCGGGCGCTGGATCGGTTCTTTCCCCGACCCGACCCGCGCCGGACAACGACACATGAGGAGCCAGCGTGAAGACGAATTTTCCCCGCCTCGGTTCGCCTTTGAAGGTCGGCTCGCACATGCTTCGAAACCGCATCGTCTTCGGAGCGCATACGTCGAACATGGCGGTCGACGGCGTCCCTGGGGAGCGGCATGTCGCATATTACGCCGAACGAGCGATCGGCGGCGCAGCGATGATCGTCGTCGAGCCCGTCCCGGTCCACGCCGCCGCGGTATTGACCCGAGGCAATTTCCGCCATTCCGACGACAGCGTGATCCCCTATTTCCGCAAGGTGACCGAAGCCATCAAGTCGAACGGCGCGGTCGCCATCCAGCAGCTCTATCATATCGGCGCCCACGGGGATTCCGATCTCTCGTTCCACCCGCACTGGTCGCCTTCGGGACTGCCCAGCTATCATGACAGCGATGGCTCGCACGCCATGACCGAAAGCGAAATCTGGGAGACCATCGACGGATTCGTCCAGGCTGCGAGGCGTTGCAAGGAGGCGGGCTTTGACGGTGTCGAGGTTTGGGCGGCCTATCTCGGCATGGTGGATCAATTCTGGACCCCGTGGAGCAACCGCCGTGACGACGCCTGGGGTGGATCGCTCGAGAACCGCACACGGATGTCGCGGGAGATCATGACGCGGATCAGGGAGGTCTGCGGCCCCGACTTCATCATCGGGCTGGCCATCAGCGACGATAGCGAGACCTCGGTCACGCTGCAGCGGGACGAGCTCGCCGAGATCGTGAAACACCACGACGATCTCCGTCTCATGGATTACGTCACCTGCGGCTCGGGCGGATACCTCAATCTCGACCCGCTCATACCGACCTTCCTTTTCCCCGAAAAGCTCGGAACCGATTTGGCGGCAGTGGTCAGGAAGGTCGTGAGAAACGCCGTCGTCATGGCCGAGAGCCATATCCGCACGCCCGAGAACGCCGAGTCGGTCCTGAGTGAAGGCTCCGCCGAACTCGTTTCGATCGTCCGGGGCCAGATCGCAGACCCTCATCTCGCCCGAAAAGCCATCGACGGAAGGCCCGAGGATGTCCGCGGTTGCATTTCCTGCAATCAGATGTGCTGGGGCAGGCGCTCTCGCGACTATTGGATCAGCTGTCTGATCAACCCTTCGGTGGGACGGGAATTCGAGTGGGGCGGCGACCGCTTCGAACGGACCGCCGATCCCAAGACGGTTCTCGTCGTCGGCGGCGGCCCGGCCGGGTTGGAAGCCGCCCGGGTGGCCGCGGAGCGAGGGCATGTGGTGACCTTGGTCGAAGCGGCGAGCCGTCTCGGCGGAAACTTCCGGCTCGCGGGAAGCCAGCCGCGACGGGCCCAGATCATCGACCTTCTCGACTGGTACGAACGGCAGCTCAACAGGCTCGGCGTCGACGTGCGGCTCAACGTCTATATGGAGGCGGAGGATGTGGCGGCGCACGGAGCCGACCATGTCATCCTGGCGACCGGTTCGATGCCGACCGAGACCGGTTTTCAGAAGGCGATACCCTCTGTCGATATCTTGCCGGGGATCGAGCTCGGCGGCGTCTGGTCGATCGAGGCGGTCATGGCGCGCCAGGCGAAGCTCGGCAGACGCGTCCTCGTCTTGGATGAGGCCGGCGGCTGGCGCGGATGCGGGACCGCATGGAAACTGGCCGAAGACGGACATGAAGTCGTCATCCTGTCTCCGGACGCGATGATCGGAAAAGAGCTTGTCCGCACCGCCGCCGACGCGCGGTTGAGAAAGACATTGGCCAAGCTCGGGGTCACGTGGAAGTTGGAAGTCAGCGTTGTCGAATGGCATGGAAACGGCGCTACGATCATCGACCACACCACGGGGCGACGCTCTTTCGTCGACGGAGACTGCCTCGTGACCGCGACGACGAATGTGGCTGTGGACGGGCTGGCAAAGGAGTTGGCGGCGCTGGGTATCGTGTCCCAGAGCGTCGGCGACTGCGCCGCGCCCCGCCAGGCGCCTTACGCCTTCTACGACGGCCGTCGCGCTGCGCTGGCGCTCTAGCTGCGACAAAGTCGAAACACTCCAGACCGCCGATGTGCCGGCGATCCATGACTGACATCCATTCGTTGCTGTCTCGACGCCGGATCGTTTTTCGCGGCCCGCCGGAACATCTTGTATCGCTCCGTTTCGCATGAAGAATTCGGCGCACGTTGCAGGCGCCCCGCCGCACGCGGCCTGATCGGCGCGTCAGGCGGCGGGGTCCGGCTTCGCCGCGAGAGCGTTCGCGACGTGGCGAAGCTTGTCTGGATTGCGGGTGATGTAGATCGCGGTGATGCGGCCGTCTTCTATCGCCAGCGCCGTCGTCTGGAGAATGCCGCCTCGCTCGCGGCTGATGTAGCCGGGCAGCCCGTCGATCCAGACGGGTTCCAGCATCTCCGCCCAGCCTTCTCCCCATTTGCCCCGCACGGCGTCGTAGAGCCGCAGGAGGCGCTCCAGCCCCGTGATAGGGTTGATGAAGGCGAGAACCTTGCCGCCGCCGTCCGCGCGAAGAACGGCGTTCTCGGCGAGAAGCGTCCGCAGCGTCGCCGTGTCGCCGCTCGTCGAGGCCGCGAAGAACGCCCGCGCGATCCGCTCGCCTTCAACGCGTTCGACCGGAAAGCGCGGACGCGCAGCCTGTATGTTTCGTCGCGCGCGGACGGCGAGCTGGCGCACAGCCGCCGCTTCCCGGTGGAGAGTGTCCGCCACCTCGCCGAGCGGCACGCCGAAAACGTCGTGAAGCAGGAACGCCGCCCGCTCCAAAGGCGACAAGCGCTCGAGCGCCATCATCAGCGTCAGCGTCAGGTCATCCTCCTCCAGGCTCTCCTCCTGGGTTTCGACCAGCGGTTCCGGAAGCCAGGCTCCGACATAGGTTTCCCGCCGTGCGCGGGCCGACTTCATCTCGTCGAGGCAAAGCCGGGTGACGACCCGGGCGAGAAATGGATACGGCGCGGAGACGCCGCTCCTGTCCGACGCGACCCAACGCAACCATGCGTTTTGCACGACGTCTTCGGCTTCGCTGCGCGACCCGAGCATTCGGTACGCAATGCGCAGGAGCCGCGCGCGATGCGTCTCGAAGATAGCCGTGGCGTTGTCTGCATGCCGCATATGCGTTTCCTCGACAGTGATTTAGGACGCTTCGCTGATCCTGGCTACGGACGAATTCATCGGCCCGATATAACACGGCGGTTCTAGGGGTGGTCGGGCGTCGTCAGCTCGGTGTCGTCCGTATCCACCACGAATACGGCAAGCAGCCTGGACGGCTCTACGTCACTCGCGTTCGCGCTGACGCCGTGATGGTCGCCCGGCATCTCGACGAAGCTCTCGCCGACATGGAAGACCTTCGCCGGACGATCATTGATCCGGCTGCGCACGGCGCCCGCGATCACAGTCGCCGTGATGAAGGCGGATGACGCATGCGTGTGAGACGGCGAGGAGCCGCCCGGTCCATATTCGACAAGCACGCCGCGCAGGCTCTTGCCGGGAACCGAAGGCAGCGGATGGTCGAAGATCATGGTGACGCGCGCTTCTCCCTTCGCGACATCGGCCGCCATGGCGGGGCTCGCGGAGAGGGCGAAGACGGCAAGGACGGGCGCCAGCAGGAATTTTTTCGACATTCTCAACATAGAAAGACCCTTTCTTGGTGGATGAAAGATATGCATCGGGTTCAGGCGCCGGCGAGCCAGCGCTCGAACCGGGTCGACCCCAGCCGCGCCGCCTCCAAATGCTCGGGAACAAGCGATCCCCGTTCGAGCGCCGCGCCGAAATAGCGGGCCGCGCTGTCGGCCAGGACCTCCCGATGGTCGCCATCGGCGGCGATGCGGCGGGCGACGAAGTCGCGGAACGGCAGGCGGTCGGGACCGGCGATCTCGATCGTGGCGTTCCGCGGTTCAGCGAGCGCGATGTCGGGCGAGCGCTGCGGCCACATCGGCGGCGGCGATGGGCTGGAATTCGGCATCGGGCACGACGAGGCGGTCGCCGGCGACCGACGCTTGGGCGATGGTCGCGACAAATTCGAAGAACTGGGTGGCTCGCACGATGGTGGGGATGCCGGAACCTTTGATCAGCCGCTCCTGCGCAACCTTGGCCCGAAAATAGCCATTGCTCTCCAGCCGGTCCGTGCCGACGATGGACAGCGCGACGTGATGCGTCACGCCAGCCTCGCCTTCGGCGGCGAGGAGGTTGCGGCCGGAGCGCTCGAAGAAGTCGAGCACCGCCGTGTCCTCGAACGAGGGCGAATTGGACACGTCGACCACCACGTCGGCTCCGGTCAGGGCGTCTGCGAGGCCTTCGCCCGTCAAGGCGTTCACCCCGCTGCTTGGGGACGCCGCGATGGCCTCATGTCCCTTCTGCGAGAGCCGGGACGTCAGTTGTCGACCGATAAGGCCGCTTCCACCAATCACCACGATTTTCATGACAACGTCTCCTTGTTCAGGAACGGACGGCGCGGCTCCATGCCGCTTCCAAGCGCCCGTTCGAAAGCAAGACGAGGCGAGTTGGGGCGATGTGACATTCACAGGAACAATTTGCGGCTCGCATGCAAATTCGCCTCCGGCGCCGAGAGATCGGCGGAAGCGGGACGGCGATGACGCCGCCCCTCTTGTTGCAAAAGCGCCGACTAGGCCCTGGCCTTGACCGGAAGGCGAAAGGGCGCGCCGAGGCGGTTGAAGGCGTTCATGGCTGCTATGGTGATGGTGAGGTCCACAAGCTCCTTCGGCGAGAATGCCGCGCTTACGGCCGCATAGGCTTCGTCGGAGGCGTGCGTCTCGCTGACCAGCGTCACTTCCTCCGCCCATGCGAGGGCCGCGCGGTACCGGTCGGGAAAGAGATGCGGCGCCTCGGCCCATACCGGAACCAGAACCACCTTTTCGATCGGCATGGTCTTGAGGAGGTCGCGCGTATGCAGATCGATGCAATGCGCGCAGCCATTGATCTGCGACACCCGCAGGAAGATGAGGTGGATCAGTTCTTCGGGAAGATCGGCCCCCGTCATGATGTAATGGTGAACGCCATAGAGCGCTTTGGCGCCCTCAGGCGCCACTTCGTTCCACACCAATCGCTTGCTTTCGCTCATGTCTCGTCCTCTTGCTCGAAACGCCGAAGATCGACGTTCGGAGCCATGACGAGCCGCGCCGCCTCGATGTGACATGCGGCGCAGTATTTGCGCTCGAAGGAGCTCAAATCCCGGTAAGCAATCAGGGGCTGGTCTCTATCTCGACCTTGTCCGGATAGAATGCGAGATGGCCGGCGATGGCGGCGACCGCATCATGCGGCGTCTCGTAGCTCCAAACGCCATTGCGCCCGCTCGCTCCGCTCGGCAGGTCGAAATAGGAGGCGTCACCCTTGTAGGGGCAATGGGTGGCGTGGGTCGAGCGGGTGAGCGACGTCATGTCCGCATCCGCCCTCGGCACATACATGACGGCGGGATAGTTCGCTTCTTTGAGCGTCAGCGCCTCGCGGCTGTCGGCGACCACTTTATCGCCGCAACGGATCACGACCCGTCCCGCGAAAGGGGCCACGACAATCGGATGATTGGAGTCCGGGATCTTAAATGGCTTGCCAGTCATCGATTTTCTCCTCACTCTGGCTCATTGTCGTCTGACCACCATGCCAGATCATGGATCGTGGAGACAATGTCGGGTCGAGAAGGAAACTTCACCATGCGTGTGCTGGCAAACGCCTGTCTTACCATCATCCTGTCCCTCGGTCTCGCCACCGGTCAGGCGTTATCGGTCAACGCCGCTTCGCCAGCAGCCGTGCAGGCTGATCATGGGATGGTCGTCAGTGCTCATAGGCTGGCCTCGGAGGTCGGGGTCGACATTCTGAAACGAGGCGGCAATGCGATCGATGCCGCCGTTGCCGTCGGCTATGCGCTCGCCGTCGTCTATCCCTCGGCCGGCAATATCGGCGGCGGCGGTGGTTTCATGACGATTCGCCTGAAGGATGGCCAGACGCGCTTCCTCGACTTCCGCGAACGGGCGCCGCAGGCGGCCAGCAAGGATATGTATCTCGATTCCTCCGGCAATGTGGCGCCGGACAGATCAACGGCGGGTTATCTCGCCGTCGGCGTTCCCGGTTCCGTGCTCGGCCTCGAGACAGCGCTCGAGCGTTTCGGCACGCTCGAGCGCGCCGAGGTCATGGCTCCCGCCATCACGCTTGCGCGAGACGGCTTCGTCCTCGACGATGGCGACGCCGCCGTCTTCGCCGGGGGCGCGAAGAAGCTCGGGAAAGACGCCGAAGTGAGCCGCATCTTCCTGAAAGACGGCAAGCATTACGTGGCGGGCGATCGGCTGGCGCAATCGGATCTTGCCGATAGTCTGCAAGCCATCTCGAACCAGGGCGCGGACGCGTTCTACAAGGGGCCGATCGCCGACAAGATCGTCAAGGCGAGCGCCGCGAAGGGCGGCATTCTCGCGACGGCCGATTTCGCAGCCTACAAGGTGCGCGAAATGCAGCCGATCACCTGCCGCTATCGCGGATACGACATCATTTCCTCGCCGCCGCCGAGTTCGGGCGGCGTCATCCTGTGCGAGATTCTCAATATACTCGAGGGCTATCCGCTGTCCTATCTCGGGCCCGGCTCGGCGGAGACGGTGCATGTCATGGTGGAGGCGATGCGCTACGCCTATGCCGATCGCAACGCCGCGCTCGGTGACCCGGATTTCGTCGAGAACCCGGTGTCGACTCTGCTTGACAAGGCTTATGCGGCGAAGATCCGCGCAAAGATCGCGCCGTTTCGAGCCGGCAAGTCCGAGGCCGTCAAGCCGCTCGCCATGGCCGAGAGCCAAGAAACCACCCATTATTCGATCGTCGATGAACAAGGCAACGCCGTTTCGGTGACCTATACGCTGAACGGATCCTTCGGCGCGGGCGTCGTCGCAGACGGGACCGGCATCCTGCTCAACAACGAAATGGACGATTTCACCTCCAAACCCGGCGTCGCCAATCTCTATGGTCTCATCCAGGGCGAGGCGAACGCCATCGCGCCGGGGAAAACGCCGCTGTCGTCGATGAGCCCGACCATCGTGACCAAGGACGGCAAGCTGTTCATGGTCATCGGCAGCCCCGGAGGGGCGAGGATCATCACGATCACGCTCGAAACCATCCTCAACGTCATCGATCACGGCATGACGATCAGCGAGGCGATCGATGCGCCGCGAATCCATCACCAGTGGCTGCCGGACAAGGTGGTCATGGAGCCATTCGCCCTGTCGCGTGACACGCAGAAAATTCTCGCGGATATGGGCTACGACGTCGGCATCGATCCCAAGTGGACAATATGGGGGCAGGCGGCCGGTATCCTGTTGGGAGGGGACAGTCTCCGCTCGATCGAGTCTGGAGGCGGAGCCAGACTGAACGGCGCCATGGATGCGCGGTCGCTGACCGGCAGGGCGATCGGCTATTGAGCGGGCGAACGAGCGGCGGTCCAATCCGAAACCCGGCCCGTTCTATCGGGAAAACTGCGTCGCTTCGCGCAGGTCGGCGCGAAGCGGGCGCTTGAGGAGACTGACGGTTCAGAGCGTCATGCCGAACGCCTCTGTCGACGCCCGAAGCCGGCTCGACCAATGTCCCCGTCCGCGCTGTGGCGGCGTCCATCAGCCTGCTGGACAACGGCTGCCGACAGGCTGCGCCGACGGTTTCTTCCCGTCACCGTCCCTCCGAAGAGGGGCCACGACCCTGCCGAATTCAGCGCGCGTTAACTGGGGCTGCAACGGAACTCTATCTTCGTGACGGGCTTTAATGATGGCGTCATTCAACATCAAGGGAGCCTCCGGATGGCATTCATCGAAGCAAAAGATGGCACGAAACTGCACGTCAAGGACACGGGCGAAGGTCGCCCGGTCATCCTCATCCACGGCTGGCCGCTGACCGGCGATATGTTCGAGTACCAGACTGTCGCGCTCTTGGAAGCCGGTTTCCGCGTCGTCACCTATGATCGCCGCGGCTTTGGCCAGTCCGGACATCCGGCGAGCGGCTATACCTACGACATTTTTGCCGACGACCTCGCCGCCGTCATCGATGGCCTCGACCTGCAAGGCGTCAGCCTTGTCGGCTTTTTCCATGGGTGGCGGCGAGATAGCCCGCTATCTCTCTCGCCATGGCGCGTCGAAAATATCGAAAGCCGTGCTTGTGGCGTCGGTCGCCGGCTACCTTCTCAAGGACGAGACCAATCCCGACGGCGTCGACGGCAGCGTCTTCGAGGGCATGAAGGCGGATATTCGCAAGGACCGTTTCGCCTTTCTGCAGAGCTTTGCCAAGACGTTCTACGGCGTCGGCTTGGTGACCAGCCCGGTCAGCCAAGGCGTGCTGGACTGGTCCTTCGTCCTCGGCGTGATGGCGAGCCCGAAGGCGACGATCGATTGCGTCGACGCGTTCGGCAAGACCGATTTCCGGCCGGATTTCGCGGCGTTTACAATTCCGACGCTCGTCATCCATGGCACCGGCGACAAGACCGTGCCGATCGATCCGACGGGCCGGGCCGCCGCAAAGGGGATCGCCGGGGCGAGGCTCGTCGAGTATGACGGGGAACCTCACGGCCTGTTTGCAACCGCGCCCGATCGCCTGAACCGGGACCTGATCGAGTTTCTCGCCTGATCACAGGGGCGGGCGCGCCGCTGGATGCGCCCGCCCCGTATCGCGGTCTGACGCCATTCTTGATCCGTCAACGCGGCAATTTGGCCAAGCCCTTGGCCAGGATGCGGCCGGTCGGACGCCCGGTCGGCGATCCCCCGACTGTTCGAGCGTGATCTCGTAGAGCTGGTTGTCACGCGGGGTGGGCAATGCCGGCCCATCGAGGCGAGCCGAACGAACGCCCTCAAGCAATCCCAGCGACACGGGTCCCATGTCTCGCGAGGGAAGCGTCCAAACCTCCATGGTCTTATCGTTCGGCACTGCGAAGTCCGCCAGAAGGCGGACGGTCGCCCGCTCATCGCCAAAGTCCTCGATCACCGCCTGGACCTCCCCGGCCTCATTGAGCAAAACGGCGACGACGATCGGATCGGCCGTGCGACTGATGCTGTAGCCGAGACCTATTGCCAGCAACAACGCAGCCGCGGTCGATGAAAGCGCTGCGATCTTCCAGCCCTTGCTGGAATTGTCATTCGCGACGGCGGAAACAGGCGGGCCGCTCGTCCCTTGCTGCGCGGGCAGCGCAGATTCGATGCGAGTCCATAGACTGTCGTTGACGCTGGCCGGCGTAACGGTCGCGTCCAGCGGCAGGAAACGCTCACGGCTCAGGGCGATCGCCGCCTTCAGTTCCGGATCGCGTTCCATGGCGTTTTCGATTTGCCGAGCGGTGGCGCTTTCGGCGAGGCCCAGCACATATTCATCGGCGAGGTCTGCCAGGTCCTTCCGGTCATAGGTCATGCCATGCACTCCCGAAGCGTCGTAAGCCCGCGCCTGATCCAGGATTTCGCAGTCCCAAGCGGAATGCGCAGTCTGCCGGCGATCTCCCCGTGGGAATACCCTCCAACATAGGCCATCAGAATGCCGTTCCGCTTCGTCTCATCAAGCGATCCGAGGCATTCGTGGAGACGGGATCGTTGGTCCAGGCGCCGCCACGCAGCCATGATCGCCTCCGCATGCTCGGCTTCCTGAAGCGTTTCGACGTCTTCGACCACATGTTCCCGCTTGCCGTCCCGCAGCAAATTGAGCGCCCTGTTTCGGACAATCGCGTAAATCCATCCGCGCGCGGAGCCATGATCGGCGCTGTATTGATATGCGTGGGTCCATATCCGGATGAAGGCTTCCTGCACGACCTCTTCGGCAAGTTCGCGGCGCCTCACGATACGCTGCGCCACGGCGACCAGCCGCCCGGCCTCCTGATCGAAAATACGTCGCAGCGCCAGACGGTCGCCCTTCGCGCAGGCGGCGAGCGCCTGATCCAGATCATCCGGCCCTGAGCCCATCGCTATGCTTACCTTCCCTGACGCCACAGTTGAACATCGTCAATTCTCGGAAACTATACCCGTCCAGCCATCCGATGGATGCATCCCGGAAATTATTTTTACAGCCTGCATCCATTCGCGGGCTCTGCGGTGTCTCGATGATGAAGGGTCACGAGCCGAGCGCCTGACGCCTTCTCAAATGTTGAACGCACGGGAGAATGACATGAAGACCATCCGTTTCGCCCTGATCGCCTCCGCCGCCTTTGCCGCCACGGTGTCGACGGCCTTTGCGGCGCCCGTTCTCGGGCTGACCGGCGACAAGACACTCGTCATGTTCGATACCGAAAAGCCTGTGGTGACCAAGACCATGGAAGTCGCCGGCGTCGACAAGCTCGTCGGCATCGATTACCGGCCCGGCAACAACACGGTGATCGGCGTCACCCCGGACCACCGCATCGTAACCATCGATCTGGAAAGCGGCGCTGCCACCGATCTCGCAAAGATGGACAAAATGCTGACGCTGACGGAGGCTCCGGTCGTGGTGGATTTCAACCCGATGGCGGATCGTCTTCGCTTCATGACCGGCGTCGCCAACCACCGCGTCCATCCGGATACCGGCGCAGTGACGGTAGACGGCGCGCTCGCCTTCGAAGATGGCGACATGCACAAGGGCGAGACGCCGAACATCGTGGCGGCCGCCTATATCAACTCCATCGGCAAGCCGGAAAAGACCGCGATGTACAACATCGACGCGACCATCGGCGCTCTCATCCAGCAGACCAAACCAAATGACGGCTCCCTGAAGGCAATCGGCAAGCTCGGACTTGCGGACAAACCAGCCGCCTACGCCTTCGACATCCAGGGCAGGGAAGGCGGCGAGAACACCGCCTATCTCGCTGCGAACAAGATGCTCTACACCGTCGATCTTGAAACGGGCGCCGCCACCGAAGTCGGCGCCATCACCGGCGCGGACAGCGACGTCCGCGACATGGCTGTTCTTCCCGCCATGTGACGAGAAGGAAGAGGACGCAGGCGGGTCGCCGGGACCTGCCTGCGTCCGATCCACAGTGTGACTTTTCGGTTCGCGCGCGCTTGTCGGCCATTCAAGCTGCCCTGCCGCATCCCCCAACGCGACCGTTCCTCCGAAATTGCCGCATATTGGTGATGGGGAGGCCGATGGAAGGTCCGCTTGACGGGGATATGTCACGCGATCTGGCGCCGACATCCGGCGCGGCCCACAGTTCGCTCAAAACTTAGCCAATCGGCAAAGTTTTTCTTGCGTTCGTTGCTGATCCTGATAACTTAGCAACATGGCTAAGCATGATCCCGCTCTTTCGCTGTTGTTCCACGCGCTCGCAGACCCGACGCGTCGATCGATCGTGACGACGCTCGCCGAGGGACCGGTCAGCGTGACCGATCTCGCCGGACCGACCGGGCTGCGGCTGCCGACCGTGATGCGGCACTTGTCGGTGCTGGAGGAGGCAGGGCTGATCACCACGGCGAAGGATGGACGGGTTCGCACCTGCGCCATCGTGCCCGAGGCTCTTGGCCCCGCCCGAACATGGCTCGATCGGCAACAAGCGCTTTGGGAAGCGCGGCTGGATCGGCTGGACTTGATTGTGATGCAGACAATGAAAGAGCGTGAGAATGACTGAGAATATGGAAAGCGCATCGGATCGCACCATGGTGCTGCAGCGGATCATCGAGGCGCCGCGATCCGTCGTCTGGAGCGTGTGGGTGAACCCGGACACGCTGCCTCTATGGTGGGGACCGGAAGGATTTTCCTGCCGAACGAGCAGGATCGACCTGCGCAGTGGCGGTGAATGGGTCTTCGACATGATCGCGCCGGATGGAACGGTTTTCCCAAACCACCATCTTTACCACGAGGTGCAGCCCGAAGAGCGGATAGTCTACGCGCTTCTTTGGGGCGAGAACGGGCCAAAGCACGCCGACGCCGTCGTGACGATGGAGGAACAAGATGGCGCAACCAGGGTGACGCTGACGATGGTCTTCAGCACCGCCGCGGAATATCAGACCGCCAAGGGTTTTGGAGCGGAAGAACTCGGGCAGCAAACGCTGGCCAAACTGGAACGGTTCGCGGCGTCGCGCTGAAGCCTATGGTTCGGATGTCTCACATGAGAGGGTCGGAGCAGGTCCGCCCAATTCGATGGGGGATCCGCCCGCTGCGGCGGAGGCGGGCCTGATCTCTCGCCGGCGGCCTGCGCGTCCCCGTCCGTCGAAAACCATGCTATCGGTCTTCGCCGGCCAGCAAGTCGTCGAGTTGGTCCATCTGCTCCGGCAATGCGGCAGCCGAACCTTCGAGCGCGTCCTCGAGCGCTTCCTTGGACGGATAGACTTCGTGATACGTCAGGAGCGTCTTTCCGTCCCGGTCCTCGAACGTCACGGTCGTGACTGCGCCGTCTTCGCCTTCGTCGTTGGTCCAGACGATGCGCTCGTTGGGCGCGACATCGAGATATTTGCCGTAGAAGGCCATGGTTTCCGAACCTTCGGCGCCGAACTCCAGCCGATATTTGCCGCCGGTGCGGACATCCATCTCGCATGAGGCCAGCGAAATGCCGGGGATGGATTTGGGCGCCCACCAGCGCCGGAAGAGTTCAGGCCGGCTCCACGCCTTGTAAACGGCGCTCGGCGGCGCATTGAACGTCCGGGTCACGACCAGTTCGCGATCCCCTCTGCGTTCGATCGTCGTCTCGTTTTGCGGATCGACGCCACTGAGTGTGCTGTCATTCATCGCTTCCCTCCCGTTCCATTTCACTGAGAAGATCGTCCAACGCTTCGAAGCGGGCCTCGAAGAGCTTGCGACGCGCCGCGATCCAATCGGCCTCCGCATTGAGCCCGTGTTTTCCAAGCTTGCAGGTTCTGACGCGCCCGACCTTCTCCGTGACGACGAGTCCCGCGCGCTCGAGGACCTGCACATGCTTCTTCATGCCGGTCGGCGTCATCCGGAACTCGTCGGCGAGACGGGTGATCGACGCGTCGCCCCGCCCAAGCTGATCGATTATCCCACGCCGGGTGGCGTCCGACAGCGCCGCGAATGTGCGATCGAGCCGATCTTTCGAATGCTGAACCATATGGTTCAGTATAGGGCCTGTGAGCAGAAGATGCAAGCGCGGTGAGCATTGCTGGCGGAGGGCGGCTATTGGAGGCGGTTCATCCCTGCGCATGCCGGCAATACTCTTCCTGCGGCGTCATCAATTTTGCCGCCAATTTCCGGACCTGCGGCGACACAGGGACTTTTTGGCGAACAGCTCTCCGTCTTCACGACTGGTTCTTCGTTCACTTCCGGCTGCTGGCGCTTTCGCCGTATCCTGAAGCGTTTACTTTATTGAGGCGGAGACAGAGGTGTTGAGCCCGGATGGAGGCTGGCTTCAACAAAAATATCAATAAAAACAAGTTGTAATGCTGATTGTTGGAGCGAGGCGCGACGCTATGTCTGGTCGTGCAAGATTTCCGCTTCGTCAGCGAAACTTTATTCACAAACACGCGATCTATTGTGATCTCTATAAATACAGGGCTTGACTGAGTATCCTATTAGAACTGACACTCCGCCTCAGTTAAGCCCCGTTCAAGACGTCGATTTCCAGCATCAAAGAGCTAGGCCCGATCTTGTATTTCAACACGCCGCTTGCCCGTTTCCTGGGGATGTTACTGCTGATTTGCAGCGTCTGCGTCGCCGTTTTTACGAGGCGCTACGGCAGCCCTTCACTGCGATCGAGATACGCGTAGATGCAATAGACAACCGGGTCCTTGCACGGATAGACGGACAGGATCATGTCCTCTTGGCATTCACCAACCCGGCTCAGCCGGTTGATGAACCTGGCGGAGAGGGGGGCTCAGAGTCGCGGCGATAGATTTTGTCGAAGAGCCGGACATGTTGCCGAGCTATGCGGCGCTGAATGAATTCTTCGACCGGCAGGCGCGCATCCGCAGGCTTCTGGACCTGCCGGAAATCGGCGCCGTGGTGGTCGACGGCTCCAACGGCGATGATAGCCCTCGTGTTGTTATCACGCCGGTTGTTGAGGGACGCAGCTTTCAAACCTTGCCGGCGGCGTTCTGGACCCAGATGGCGGCTGGGTTCTTGACGTGTGGCATTGCGGCCTTCTTCCTCGCCCTCCGCCCAAACTATCCGCCGATTCTCGCCTTTGCCACGGCGGGCATAGGAGTGGCCGGCGCGGCGTTTTCAGCAGCCCTCTACAGCACGCGCCATTTGGCGATGGAAGCGCCGACATTCATCGGGCTTTCCCTGGTCAATCAAGCGTCTACTTATCTCTTTGGCATCGCGACCATCTATCTGTTCTCCATATATCCGGCATCCGTCATCGCCCCCAAGCGGCTTTGGCCGGCGCCGCTATTGACCCTCTCCGCCTTCATATTTTACCGCCTGCAATGGGCTCCGCATGATCTCGTGACCACGCAGGTGGTGATCCTCGTCATGCTCGTGGTCATCATCGCCCTGGTCGCCGCCCAGTATCGCGCCACGCGCGGCGATCCTGCCGGCCGTGCGGTGCTGTTGTGGCTCGGATTGTCGGTCGTTTTCGGCGCTGGCGCGTTTGCAATGTTCGTCGCTTTGCCGGCTGCGCTCGGCCTGGACGTCATCATGACGCAGAGTACAGGCTTTATTCCGCTGGCGGCCATCTATGTCGGCACGGCGCTCGGCATTGCCAGATTCCGTCTTTTCGATCTCGGCCGCTGGGCCTACCGGATTCTGCTCTACGGTCTCACGCTCACTTTGCTATTCGCTTGCGATGCCGCCCTGGTGATGATTCTCCGCCTTTCGCCATCGGTATCGCTGGCGATCGCCGCAGCCGTTACGGGTATCGCCTATCTGCCGATACGCGATCTTCTCCTTCAGAGGCTTTTCCGCAGCGATACGCCGGATATAGCCACCCTTTACCGCCAGACGGTCGCCGTCGGCTTGCAGCCGACAGCCACCGCGCGCGCCTCTGCGTGGATGGCGATGCTGGATGATACTTTCCAGCCCATCCATATCGAAGCGAGCGCGTCGGATGAAAAGCCTGAGGCTTTCGGTCTGCGCAAGGAAGGTGAACAGCTTGTTTTGCAAGCGCTTGCCGATATTCCTGCGATGCGACTCTCCTTTGCAGGCCGTGGTCGACGGCTTTTCAACCGGGGGATGTCGCGCTGGCCGGCGAGCTCGCGAGCCTTGTCGAGACGACCATCGCCAATCGCGCCGCCTATGAGCGTGGGGCCTTGGAGGAACGGCAGCGCATCGCGCGCGACTTGCACGATGAGGTCGGCGCATCGCTCCTCTCCGGCCTTCATGCGGCGACACCGGAGCGCCGACACGAATGCATCGTCGATGCGCTGTCAGACGTTCGACAGATCGCCAGCGGCCTGGCCGGCCGCGACATTACCCTCGCCGGTCTCATTGCCCAGATGCGCCATGAAAGCCGTACTCGCATCGAGGCGCATGGTTGCGATTTGTCCTGGCCGCTCGATGCGGCTGCGGATGAAAGCGACATCATCCTGCCCTATCATCTGCACCGCAACCTATACGCAATCCATCGTGAAGCGATTAGCAATGCGCTGGCTCATGGCGCGCGGGGGACCATCCGGATCAGCTCCCGGCTTCGAGAGGGCCGCCTGGATCACGAAATCACCAATCCATGCGAACCGCGCCATGACGGAGGCTCGGACGCCGGTCCGGCGACGTTGCGCCGAATGGGGTCTTCCAACATGCGCGCCCGCGCCGACCAGATCGGGGGATCTGTCGATCGAGCGGCGTGACGCCTGCTACATTCTGCGGCTGTCCTTCAAGGTCGCAAAGGAAACGGCATGATCAGGAAAGACGATCCGTCAGAGCGCTCCGTCCTTGTGGTCGAAGACAATCAGGAAGTTCGTGCAGGAATATGCGCGGCGCTGCCTGCGGCTTTCGCTGGCATGGACTGCACGGGCGTGGCGACCGTCGCGGAGGCGCGCCACCTTCTGTTCACGCGTCAGGCGCAGGGACGCGGTTTCGATCTTGCCCTCATTGATATAGGTCTTCCCGATGGCAGCGGCGTCGACGTGATCCGATTGATCGCAGATCAGATGCCGGACACCTTTCCCATCGTCATCACGATCTTCGACAATGACCGAACGCTGTTTGACGCACTTGCGGCCGGCGCGAGAGGTTATATCCTCAAAAGCGCGACGATGAGCGGCCTGATCAACCAGCTGAAGCGTATCGACGAAGGCGAACCACCGCTTTCGCCTCAGATGGCGCATCGCATGATGGCGCATTTCCGCCGTTTTCCGCAGCCCTCGCTTCAGGAGGCTGTCGGGAACGCCGAGGCGCTTACGCAGCGCGAGCAGGAAGTGCTGACCCTTCTGGGAAAAGGCCTCACGGCACAGGATATCGCCGTCGCGCTTTCAATCACCCGCAACACCTGTACGACCCACATCAAGGCCATCTATCGCAAGCTCAGCATATCCAGCCGAGCCGAAGCCGCCTTGGAAGCGGACAGACGAGGTCTGCTCTAGGCTGCCGCCCATCTTCAATTTTTCTGGTTTTCCTCACCCGTTCGAGTGATTGTTCGCCTGGCGACGCTTTGCGACTGTTCCCGCGATTCCGGCGTCTTTTCGATCGGCCGGACAATGAGACGGGGAGGATTGGTGGTTCACGAAGAATTTCCAGTTCGATCGGCGGGCCGTTCGCGTGGCGATTGTCGTCATCCGATCGCCTGGCGCCTCCCGAATGAGACCAGATTTCTTTTTCGTTCGGCGGCAGGCTGCCGTTGCGCGCATCACATTAATCGGAGAGCAGCATGGCGATCATTACCGGCACGATCAAGGGCGATAAACTGACGGGAACCGACGAACTCTATGACCAGATCGGCGGCCTTGATGGAAACGATACGATCGATGGACGTCATGGATTGGACTATATCGACGGCGGTTCGGGCAAAGACAAGATTGCTGGATCGTTCCAGAACGATACGATCGGCAGCGGCGATGGCGACGACACGATCGATGGCGATAGCGGCAACGATATCCTGACGGGCGGCCGCGGCAAGGATGTGGTGCGCGCAGGCAGCGGCATGGACATCATCTATATTGGATCTGCGGCGGACGGAGCCGGGGATGTGGTCGATGGCGGCTCCGGCGTCGACCGGCTTTCTATCGACTATTCGACCTTCACATCGGCCCTCAACATAAAGATCGGCGACTGGATCTCCTTGGCGACGCTTGCCGGCGGCATCAAAGTGCGAAATGTCGAGTCTTTCCGGTTGATCGGAACGTCTAAAAACGACGTCATTACCGGCGGAAACTACAATGACGAGCTTTTCGGCGGGCTTGAGCAGACAGGCTGACCGGCGGTCGTGGGAATGACATGCTGAGCGGCGACGCCGGTGACGACACACTGCGCAGCGGATACGGCGCCGATGTGCTGATCGGCGGAGAAGGCAAGGACCTGCTCTACGGTGACGCGGGCGTCGACCAGCTCTCCGGTGGCGACGGCAATGACAAGCTTTTTGGCGGCGTGGACAGCGATACATTGTCGGGAGATGCCGGAGACGACACCCTCGATGGCGATACCGGCAATGACCGGCTGTATGGGGGAGCCGGTCGCGACAAACTCTCCGGAGGAGCCGGCGATGACGAACTCGACGGCGGCGATGGAAACGATACGCTGCAGGGCGGAGCCGGCAATGACACATACAATCATGCGATCGGCCAGGGCAAAGACGTCATCGTCGACAGCGGTGGAAGCGACCGGCTCGTTCTGACGAACTTCACCGGTAACTTTACGGCGGCTCCCACCAGCGTCTCGAAGACATTGTCCGACGGCGCGACGTTCAAGGGAATAGACCATTACACGATCTATGTTGCCTCCGGCGCCAACCAGATCAAGACCGGCGACGGCAACGATGTCGTCTACAGCTATGACGGCAATGACGTGCTCGAAGGCGGCGGCGGTGACGACGTGCTCAACGCCGGAAACGGCATGGACGTGGCCGAGGGGGCGCAGGCAATGATGCGCTCACATTCGGCGAAGGCGGCGAGGACCGAGGCGATGGCGGTGCGGGTCTCGATCGACTGGATATCTTGCGGCAGACTGTGACGACGGCGCAAACCTTCAATATTTCCGGAACGACGGGAACGCTTTCAGACGGCAGCGTCTTCAAGAATTTTGAAATCTTCTCCGTGGCTTTCGGCAACGGCAATGACGTCGTGCAGTCGACCGGAAGCGCGCAGGCGGTTTTCTTTTACGGCAATGGCGGCAACGACACCCTGCTCGGCTCGAACGGCCATGATCGTCTTGCCGGCGGCGATGGCGAAGACACGCTGGAGGGCGGCGGGGGCGACGATGACCTCAATGGCGGTGTCGGAGACGACACAATCGACGGCGGCGATGGCAATGACAGGATTGTCGACGACGGCGGCAAGAACAGCATCAATGCCGGCGAAGGGAACGATAGCGTCCATCTTCAGACTTTCTCGACCGCCGCGATGGACAACGCCGTGGATCTCGGCGCGGGTGACGACAGCTTTACGGTTTATGTCAGCTCTACGGACAAGGTGCTCGCCGACGGCGCAGCAGGCAGCGACATGGCTGTTGTCAGGTTTGCCGGCGCGACCAAGAACCTGACCTTCACGCTTTCGGCAGATTCCTCCGTCGGCAACGCCTCTGTTCGCCTGAAGGGGTTCGAGCGAGTGGATATGACGGGCGGCGCCGGGGCTGACAGCTTTACTGGCGGCAAGCTGGACGACCGTTTTTCCGGTGGCGCCGGAAAGGATAGCCTGAAAGGCGCCGCCGGCAGCGACTTCTTGGTGGGTGATGAGGGTTCAGACACGATTTCGGGCGGAGACGGTGACGACACGATCTATGGCGACAGCTATTTCTTCAACAATGACAGAGACTTGATTAACGGTGACACGGGCAATGACACAATTTTCGCGAGCCTCGGCGACACGGTGGACGGGGGCGCCGGAAGCGACTATCTGACTGTGCTGCTCAGCAACCAGACGAAAGACTTCACCTACACCTTCGCAAAGACGGTCAAGCTGGATGCGGTCACCACCTATAAGAACTTCGAGGCGTTTGCCTATCTCGGCAGCCAGGGCAAGGATGTCGTGACCGGCGGCGGGCTTGACGACTTTATCGATGGAGGGTTTGGCAACGATCGGCTGAATGGCGGCAAGGGCAATGACAGGCTTGCCGACGGCAGCGGCTCCGACAAAATCTATGGCGGTGACGGCAATGATCTCCTCCAGCGCACCGATAGCAATCCCGCCAAGGACCTTTTCGACGGCGGCGCTGGCAACGATACGATGACATTTGCGGCAAGCCTGCTTTCCGTGGTCGTCGATCTCGAAAATCAGAGAAAGAATTCGGGCTCCGCCAAGGGCGTCGAAATCAAGAATGTAGAGACGATCGTCGGCTCCTTCGTCGACGACGATATCCGGGGAACGCCAAGGCCAACGCGTTGGACGGGGGCGGCGGTGACGACGTGCTGCAGGGTCGAGGAGGCAGCGACACGCTTATCGGCGGCGGCGGCGAGATTGGCTGACCGGCGGCGCTGGGGGCGACAAGTTCGTCTTCAACTATGATAGCCGCAGCGGCGAGGGGGACGTGATCACGGACTTCGTCCGCGGCGCGGACAAAATGGTCATCGACGGCTATTCGTTTGCATTGGCTGACAAGAAGATCAACCTCGTCAGCGGCGCGGCGCCGGTTGCGACGAATGACAAACCAGTATTCCTGTTTGAAAATGACAATGGTCGATTGTGGTTTGATGCAGACGGCAAGGGAGACTTTGCCGATCCCGTGCTGATTGCGACCTTGCAAAACATCACCAAACTCTCGGCTGCCGACTTCAGCATTTTGTAAGTGCGCCGCTTCGCAGCTTTGGATCAAGGTCACGGCAGGGATCAGGCTTTGCCGTGACCGCATATGCAACTGGCTCAAACAAGTTTCTTGCCGGCGGTTGAGCCCTACGCGGTGTTGTCAGGCCAAAGCCTTGGCTTCCGGCGTCTCGGCATAGGCTCATGGCAACAGGTCATCGATCCGGCTGTTGGGATGGTCATTGACGATCTTGGGGATCACGTCCGTCAGATAGGCCGTCGGCGCGACGCCGTTGAGCTTAGCCGTTTCAATCAATGATGCGATTGTCGCCCAATGCTCGGCTCCTGCGTCGGAGCCGGCGAACAACGCATTTTTCCGATTGAGGACGATCGGTCTGATCGAACGTTCGACGGTGTTGGAGGCGATCTCGACGCGGACTTCATTGATGAAACGCGTCAGCCCGTCCCAGCGCGACAGCGTGTAGCGAATGGCTTCGGCGAGTTTGGTCTTTTGGCTGATAAGAGCGAGTTGCTCGGTGAGCCATGGCGCGAGGTTGTCAGCGATCGGGCGGCTCTCGGCCTGCCGCACATCGCGGCGTTCCTCATGGGGTCTGCGGATATTGTCCTCGATCCTGTAGAGTTCGGCGATGGGCCTGAGCGCTTCGCTGGCGATCGGTGCGCGACCTGCAGCGGCGAGCTCGAGGAAGCGCCATTGCTTTGACCGAATCGTCAGCCACCGGGTCGATACACCCTGGATATAGGCCCCTTAAACAACCGCCGTCAGCGCTCTTGATCAACAAGCAAGCGCAGGTTCATCATCTCGTCGGTCATCGGTGGTGTCTTTCAGGTTGGCTCTCGGCAACCCGACCCTCCCGGACATCACCGATGGCGGTGAAACCCAACTACATCACTCGGTGGGACCCGATCAGCGTATCGGAAGCTTCGACTTGCAGATGCAGGAGGATTGGGCGGCGAACTGCATGATGCCAAGACCTGGTTTACGGTGGGCATGCTCAGGTTCCCTTTTGCGGGTTTGCCGGGACCGACCGCCTGACGTGCTCGCAAGGATGATCGGTTCAACCGCCTTTGGGCACAAAACCCACGCCAAAACCGAACAGTCGCCCAATCTTCTCCAACGTCTCCAATGTTGGATTTCCCGGACCAGCTTCAATCTCCGCAACTTGGCGCCTCGTGAGTGACAGCGTCCTGGCAAACTCGTCCTGTGTCATGCCGAACCCTTTACGGATATCCGCAACGGCTTCAGGCAGTCTTAGATCACCGGTTCTAGCACGCTCCGCCAGCGTCCTGCGGTTTTCAAGGATCTCCTCTTTCGTCGGCTTCTTCCATCTAGCCATCTAGCGGTCCTTCACCATCATTGACACGTCCCCAGAACGCTGTCCGCTATCGCGAGACAGCGTCCCATCGCAGGGTCCAGAATCTCCGAAGTCGCTCCCATATCCTTCGCCATGGCCGGAGCCCGGCGCAGTTTTTCGGCAAACATGACAAGCACAGCTGCAAGCGCTTTCTGCTCGACTGGATCAGGCATAAGTTCGCCGCAAATGCGCTTCCAATCGGGAAGATGATCGCGACCGCTGTCACGCATCATGGCCCAGCGGGTGGAGCGAACGATTCCCTCCTTCGCAAGCCGCATGGGTGCGAAATCAAAGAGCGGCGAAAGGCGGATTGCGCCGTCCTGATGCTTGCTGAGTGCAGAATTCCGGCCGTGATTGTCGGGATTGCCGAGCGCAAGGTTGGCGATGTCGCGCTTCAGGTATTCGACAATGTCCGCGAAGGGATCGGCCGAATATTGGCGCAGAACATCGATATAGGCCTCATGCGTGCCGACATGGCCAAAATCGGCAACGCCGATCGCGGACACCAAGCTTTCTTGCCCCAACCGAATGGTTCCGCCGCCTTCTCTCTTCTTCCGGTCGAAGCGGGGAATGATCAGGACGCCTTCGGCATAGCTTGATGGTTCGCTGACATTCAAGCCGATCTCTTGAGCGATCCAAGAATAGAGGGCTTCGCCTTCGAGGATCAGGCGGTCCACAGGCTCGTTGCTGCGGACCAGCTTGACGATGACATGGCGCACGGCCTCATCATCGCTCACGAAGCTGTCGGGGTAATAGAGCCCGTCATTCGCCTGCGTCATCGAGACTTTCGGCCATTCCCCTTGCAGGCCGCTTGAGCCGGAGGCAAGCATTCCAAAACGATCGGCGACTTCCATGAAGCGATCCGACCGCTCAAGGATTTCCGCCTCTGTCACTCCCTGGCGCTCGACACCGCGCAGCCGCTCCGCTTC
This sequence comes from Rhizobium sp. G21, assembly GCF_014158035.1. Taxonomy (GTDB): domain Bacteria; phylum Pseudomonadota; class Alphaproteobacteria; order Rhizobiales; family Rhizobiaceae; genus Rhizobium_E. The sequence goes on from NZ_JACFXW010000001.1 coordinate 3,870,090, forward strand.
GGCGTCCGCCGCTTCTTTGATCCGAATATTGCCTATGCCGCCCGTCGCCGATCGGAGAAGCAGCGGCAGATCGGAAGCCCGCGAGCTTTCAGCAAGGCTGAGATGCTCGGCAAGCTTTCGCCTCGCATGCCCCTGGGGCATCAGATCCAAGAGGAAGGGCGGCCAGCTGCGGCTATATCGATTTTCGAGATCGACGGGATAGCGGACGGATAAGGCGCGATGGTCCCGGACCGTTTTTCCAGCAGAAAACTCCGCCGATGCCACGGTGACGAAATAGTCGAGATCGTAATCGACGAACGACGCGCCCCGGAAGCCGGACGCGTCGTCCTCGAGTCCCAGTGTCGCGGCGTGATGCCACTCACCGTCAAAATGGGTTTGAAGCGTCAGGCGCATTAATTGACCCTTTCAATGGTTCAAATAATGCATTTTCTGAAATTATTCAACCCATCAAAGTGGGTTGAATAATTGCCGTCAGCATGGACTGCTACCGAAACGGTCATGAAAGCTTCGACTGCGGCTGACCATCTTCCGTCCACACCACGCACCGTCGCCGGCGAACACAATGCGCGACAGGCTGATGTAGTTTGACACCACTCTCTGGAATTCCGAGATTAGGCGGGATTATCCGGGAAGAGGCGGAAACGCTCGACATTTCAAAGCTTAAGGCGATTTCGAGCAGAAGGTGGCGCAATCCACTTTTGACACCGAGCGCCGCCAAAGTGGCGGCGAGGGGGATGATCGGCAGCATTGCCTCAGTTTACTTCGAGAAGCCTTCAAAAATCACCGAAATGGCTTCAACGCGTCTTCAAACCTTTGATTTTATTGGATTGGACGATCTTCAGAGATTTCCGCCAAGGCGCCGTTCGACGGTGAAATGTAGGCGGAAATCCAATTTTAAGTCGGACGGAGCGTCCGAGTTAGCATTAAATGAATGATATTCAATGGCTTAAAGAGATTTTTGGCGCAATTTAAGTCGGCGCTCGGTTGGCCACGAAATCTGCGTTCTTAAACCAACCCATTTGTGACCAAAACGATAGCGGCATCCTTCATCGTTGGCATCGCGACGCCGGCGGGGAGGTGGTTTGGCAAAGCGTGCCAGGCTTGTGAAAAGCTCCCTTTGGCAGGGCCCTTAACCAACCGCCAAAATGGTAACAGTGAACCGCCCCGGGTTCGCCGGAGACCGTTTGGTTTAAGTTATGCCGCCACGGCTGGCGCGTCCAGCATGGCATGGTATCGTTCTTCGGCCTCGGCTGGCGGGATATTCCCGATGGGTTCCAGAAGGCGTCGGTGGTTGAACCAATCGACCCATTCGAGCGTAGCGAACTCCACGGCTTCGAAGTTGCGCCATGGTCCTCGCCGATGGATGACCTCGGCCTTGTAAAGACCATTTATCGTTTCGGCGAGAGCATTGTCGTAACTGTCGCCAACACTTCCGACAGACGGCTCGATGCCCGCCTCTGCCAGTCGTTCGGAATAGCGAATGGACACATATTGCGAGCCGCGGTCGGAATGATGAACCAGCCCGCCAAGTTTGACGGGCCGTCTGTCGTGAAGCGCCTGCTCGAGGGCATCGAGCACAAAGCCCGCATGAGCGGTTCGACTTGCCCGCCAACCGACGATGCGGCGAGCGAAGGCGTCAATGACGAAGGCCACGTAAACGAAGCCTTGCCAGGTCGCGACATAGGTGAAATCGGACAACCACAGCATGTTCGGCGCTGGAGCCTTGAAGTGGCGATTGACGCGGTCGAGCGGACATGGGGCAGACCTGTCCGACACGGTGGTTTTGACGGGTTTGCCGCGAATTATGCCTTGAAGACCCATCATTTTCATGAGCCTTGCCACGGTGCAGCGAGCGACATCGAAGCCTTCTCGTTGCAACTGTCGCCAGACTTTCCGCACGCCATAGACCTGAAAGTTCTCATTGAACACCCGGCGTATCTCGATCTTCAGGGCCATGTCGCGCCGGGTGCGGACCGACAGGCGGTCCACATCCGTGCGCTTGGCAATGGCCTCATAGTAGGTAGACGGGGCAATCGGCAGCAGCCTGCAGATCGGCTCGACCCCGAGCACTGCGCGGTGTTCGTCGATGAAGGAAATCATCGCTTCAGTGGGCGGTCGAGCTCCGCCTGGGCAAAATACGCAGACGCTTTGCGCAAAATCTCGTTCGCCTGACGAAGCTCGCGGTTCTCCCGTTCCAAAGCCTTCATCTTCTCTGAGACATCGCTCGGCAGACCCGCTCGCTGACCGCTGTCCACCTCGGACTTCTTCACCCACTCATTCAGCGTGTGCGCAGAGCAGCCGATCTTGGCGGCTATCGAGCAGACCACCGCCCAACGGGAGGGATGTTCGGCTTCATGCTCCGCCACCATTCGAACGGCGCGGGCACGGACTTCAGGGGAGAATTTGTTTGTCGTCTTGCTTGTCATAGACCCTACTTCTCACGAGTTGGGGTCTCCGGCAAACCCGGGCCGGTTCAGTAGATCGCCAGCATGGTCGGCTCATGCGCCATCCAAACAGCCAGCCGCAGCTCAATCTGGCTCAAGTCGGCAGCTACCAGCTTGTGGCCGGGCCGGGCGCGGAAGATCTTGCCGTAGGTCTTTGCGAAGCGACCTCGCTTGGGGAAGTTCTGCCCATTCGGATTTTCTGAGGCGGTTCTGCCTGTGACGGTAGCGTGCAGCTTGTAGTACGGATAGATTGCCCCGTCCGGGGCGATGTATTGCCAGAACCCTGTCTGCATATTCTCCGACCCCAGATAGGTCGATAGAAGCTTCTGGCACTGGAGGTATTCCCGCAGCTTGCGCACGAATTCGCCCGCAGCCCCTTCCGCCATGGTGAAGTAAGGGAGGTGATCCTTAATGGAGAGGGACGGCACCCGGTCTTTCATAGGCAGCTTCGCCGTCGACGCGGTCCAAACCTTCGGCTTGAGGTTGAACCCGCGTTTGGTGAACAAGATGTCGATCTTCACCTTGTCTTGCGAAAACTTCATTTCCTTGCCGGCTTCGAGGTAGTGCTTTCGCAGGCCCAGGGGACCAGCGCCATAAGCTCCTGTTCTGTCTTTTCGACGAAGTTTGAGACTTCGCTCGTGAGCTGGCGCAAGGCGTCCTTATTCACGAAGATGCCGTAGCGCTCGACGGTTTTGGTAAAGGCCAACATCGCCGGCCACTGGACACGCCGATAGCAGTTATAGGCCCGAGGATCGCGGCGGAACTGGCGATCGAGGGGCTGAGCAAGGCGGAAAGTAGCGTCCGTGTCGCCGCCCGCGTATTTGCGCATACCGAACTGGATGTGTTTCGGCATGCAAAATTGACCCCTTCAGCGGGGTAATCGGCATCCAATTTTGACCCCCTTGGATTTCATCTGACCATCCGGCTTTTGGCAGCGGATGGAGAGGGAGTTGAAGCGAGTGGATACGATTGCGCGTGTTCGACGGGCCTTCCATGTGCAGGGCTGGTCGATGAAGAAGATTGCCCGCGAACTGCATGTCTCCCGCAACACGGTGCGCAAGATACTGCGGTCTGACGAGACCGACTTCGCCTATGAGCGTGAACATCAGCCGCTGCCCAGGATCGGAGCGTGGAAGTCCGATATCGAGCGCTTCCTGGTTGCCAACGAAGGTAAGGCTTCGCGCGAACGGCTGACGCTGATCCGGATTTACGAGGAGGTGCGGGCACTCGGCTACGATGGCAGCTACGATGCTGTCCGCCGATACGCCAAGACCTGGGCGAAGACCCGTGGGTCGGCCACAGGGGAAGCCTATGTGCCGCTCTATTACGCGCCGGGCGAGGCCTACCAGTTCGACTGGAGCCATGAGATCGTGCTGATCAATGGGGTGACGACGACCATCAAGGTCGCCCATGTCCGGCTCTGCCATAGCCGGATGATGTTTGCTCGGGCCTATATGCGCGAGAGCCAGGAGATGGTGTTCGACGCGCATGAGAAGGCGTTTGCCTTCTTCCGGGGCACCTGCACGCGCGGCATCTACGACAATATGAAGACGGCGGTGGAGGCGGTGTTCGTGGGCAAGGAGCGGCAATACAACAGGCGCTTCCTGCAAATGTGCAGCCATTATCTCGTTCAACCGGTCGCCTGCACCCCGGCATCCGGATGGGAGAAGGGTCAGGTCGAGAACCAGGTTGGCCTGGTGCGCGAGCGCTTCTTCACGCCGCGCCTCAGGGTCAAAAGCCTGGAAGAGCTGAATGTCTGGCTGCTCGACAAATGCATCGCCTATGCCAGATCGCACCGCCATCCCGAACAGTCCGAGCAGACGATCTGGCAGATGTTCGAGGCTGAACGCGGCAGCCTTGTGCATTATGCCGGTCCGTTCGACGGCTTCCACTGCGTTCCGGCATCGGTATCGAAGACCTGCACGGTTCGCTTCGACAACAACAAATACTCGGTCCTCTCCAAAGCCGTACCGTCCCGTCGAGGTTCATGCCTATGCCGACAGGATCGTCATCCGCCAGGACGGCGTCAATATCGGCGAGCATCAGCGGTCCTTCGGGCGCGGCGATACCGTCTATAATCCCTGGCATTATCTGCCTGTCCTGGCCCGCAAGCCCGGTGCCCTGCGCAATGGCGCTCCGTTCCGCGACTGGGTTCTGCCAGCCGCCTTGGAGAAAGTCCGAAAGCGGCTGAAGAGCCTTGATGACGGTGATCGGCAGATGGTGACCATTCTCGGATGCGTGCCGAGTGATGGTCTCTCCGCCGTGGAGGCCGCCTGCCAGGAAGCGCTTGATCAGGGCGCCTGTTCGGCCTCGGTGATCCTCAACATTCTGGCCAGGCGGCGTGACCCGGCTCCGGCAGCCATTCTTCAAACTCCCGATGCGTTGCGGCTGACCCATGAACCGGTGGCCGATTGCGCACGCTATGACAGCCTCAGGAGGGCAAGCTGATGGAACGCACCCAGGTTCTGGAATTGATGGGCACGCTCAAGCTCTACGGCATGCGCAGCGCTTACGACGAGGTCATGGGCAATGGCATCAAGCGCCAGCACGAGCCGCCGCGTATCGTCGGTGACCTCCTGCAGTCCGAGATCGCCGAGAAGCAGGCCAGATCGATCCGTTACCAGCTCAGCATCGCCAAGCTGCCGCTGGCCAAGGATATCGATGACTTCGACTTCAAGAATACGCCCGTCAATGAATCCCTGGTGCGCGACCTAGCGACCGGCACTTTTGTCGCCGACCAGCGCAATGTCGTCCTCGTCGGCGGCACCGGCACCGGAAAGAGCCATCTGGCCATCGCCATTGCCCGCGCCCTTATCCGCAACGGCACACGCGGGCGCTTCTTCAACGTTGTCGATCTTGTCAACCGGCTGGAAACGGAGACACGCAGCGGCAAGCAGGGCCGGACGGCGGATTATCTCAACCGCCTGGACTTCATCATCCTCGACGAACTCGGCTATCTGCCGTTCGCCCAGGCCGGCGGCCAGCTTCTATTCCATCTGATCAGCAGGCTCTATGAGCGCACCTCGATCATCGTCACCACCAACCTCGCGTTCGGCGAATGGCCAACGGTGTTCGGCGACGCCAAGATGACCACCGCGCTCCTCGACAGGCTCACCCATCACTGCGAGATCGTCGAAACCGGCAACGAGTCCTGGCGCTTCAAAAACCGCTCTCAAAGCTAAAGCCGACGACGATCATCACCCGCACTTGGCCCGCCCTCTGCAACCCCGGCCAGCGCCGGGCGTGCCAAGTGCTGATCTACGCAGGCAGGGGGTCAAAATTGGACGCCGATAAGGGGTCAATATTCCACGCCGATTGACAAACTGGATCACCTTGCCCGTGTCATCAACGACGTCCTCGGGCGGCACGTTGATCATGTCGGACTTGTCCACACTCAAATTGAACTGGCCGGAACAGCCGCGGTGTTTGTGCAGGTCAATATCACATTCTAAATCGAGCACGCTTTTTGCACCCGGTTTCATTTTTTCATGACTGAGGTCAAATCCAACTCTGGATATCGCACTTTGGCCATCCACTCTGCCAGCTTGGATATTTTTGCACCCTGCCCATACCGCTCTTCTATTCCGGAGCCCCGGCTCCAGCCCCCAATTGCTCTGACCGCGTCAATGGAAAGCTCAGCGTCGCGAGTGGCATCGCGGAAGGTGTGACGGAAGGAGTGGAAGGAAACGCCATTTCGGACCTTGATATGTGTCTTCAGCCAATAGCTGAACCGCTTTTGGAAGTGATCCACGGCTTGCTTCTGGGTTTTGCCGGAGAGATCACTGAATAGGCGTCCGGTGGCGGGCACACTTCCTTCAATCAACGATGCAAATCCAAGCGTGATAAGGACAGGATGCACAGGCACAACACGCGCCGCACCCTTCGTTTTCAGGCTGCGATCATCCGTGCGGCTTAGTACGAACGCGGTTACGCCATCCACGACCTGAATATCCGCACGCGTCAGCCAAATAATCTCACCGAGCCTCATCCCGGAATACAGAGCGATGAGCGGTAACCAGAAGCGTCCTCCACGCTGGTCTCCACACCAGCTGGACAAATGCGAAACAAGGCGGTTCAATTCCTCCATGTTGAATGGCAACCGTTCGCTCTGCGTCGTTCCAATCTTCGGAGTGAGGCGCATCGCCGGGTTGGTTTCGCAAAGCCCCTTTTGGATTGCGAAATTGAAGAACGCCGAAAGATGATGCGCATAAACCTCGACTGTTCCTCGTGCGAGTAATCGGCGTCCTGATTTGGCCGCCATCTCGCTTATTTCACGCAGCGATTTACCGGTAAACTCGCGGTATTTTGTATAATTGGTTGGCAAGTGGGCGATCATATCAACGGTTTCGGCACACTGAACTCGACTGATGGCCGAAATGGAAATGTCGTCGCCCACTACCTCACGCAAGGCTGCGAGCGGGATAAGATATTTCTTTCCCGCACTTTCGGTGAGGTGTGCCCGATGCGGGTCATTCTCAAATCTGTCAATCACATCCGACAGCGAATTGCCTGTTTCTGACGACAACGTGGGCCGCGCGGCTCCATCGTGGATTTGATCAAACAACCGATCGTGGACCCGAAAAGCATGAACCTGCCTGGCTCGGTCAATTCTGCGGCGATAATGTTCAGTTTCGGCCCGGTGCACGAGATCGATGAATTCTCCCCAGTATATGTCTCCCGGCTTTATCTGTAGCCTTGTTTTGGCGGCTATCTGCACGGCTCGGCCATGAATGTGGGTGCCCCAATCGTCTTCTCCATTCTCAAGATGCGCGAGCATCTCACCTGCCTCGAACTCCTCGTCAGCATTTGGGACAACGCCCCTGTTTTTGCGTTCCAGTTCAAATAGATGGATGCGAGCAGCCGCTTCAAGCTGAGACACACTCACTTTTGAAGCCAACGAGAGGCTTGTCGCTATACCCAGTTTTGCGTTTTGGAATGCAGCATCGACCTCTGCAGCCTTGGCACGCGCGCGATTTGCGGCAACCCTTGGATCGGAAGTCCCCAACGGAATTGTGAGCTGAGTCTTATTCCCGAACATGGGCTTTATGGTTTCAGGAATTCGCCGGACGTAAAAGAACGCGCTCTTTTTCCGGACCAATCCGGGGGCTTTTGCCATTGAAAAACTAGCCTGAAAACTGCAAATTGTTGGAACCAATGTTGGAACCTAGGCGGCAGCCAACAATCTGAATTTGGTACTTTTTCTGCAATATCAATGCAATAGAAAAATGATGGTGGGCCCGGAGGGACTCGAACCCCCAACCAAGCGGTTATGAGCCGCCGGCTCTAACCATTGAGCTACAGGCCCGTGCCGGATAGTCTCGGCGGTGCAATGGTCTTGCCTTGATCGCTGCGTCTAGCCGAATTTTTCCGGCGGGGCAAGCGGCGTCTCAATAGTTGCACAATCGTGGCGCAGGCAGGAGTGGTTTCGATAAAACGGAGGAAACATGCCGCGTCTTTCCATGAAAATTCTCAGCGTCCGCGCTCGGGGCGCTCAGCGTCGCGGCCGCCTTGCCGGCCGTCGCCGTCGCGCAGGACGCCGTCGCCGCCAGGCCGGCCATTTCGGTGAGCGGCGAGGCCACGGCGGCGCTCGTCCCGGATATGGCGCTCGTCAATCTCGCGGTGGTCCGCACGGAGGCCACGGCGCGGGCTGCGCTGGACGGCTCCAACAAGGCGATGGCGGATGTGCTCGACGCGATGAAGAAGGCCGGCGTGTCGGAGAGGGATCTGCAGACCTCCGGCTTCTTCATCCAGCCGCAATACGACTATTCCGGCGAGAACAACGGCGGCCCGCCCAAGCTGATGGGCTATCAAGTCGGCAATACGCTGACGGTGCGGCTGCGCGATCTGTCCAAACTCGGCGTGCTGCTCGACACGGCCGTGACGCTCGGGGTCAATCAGGGCGGCGATATCCGCTTCCTCAACGACAAGCCGGAAGCCGCCATCGACAAGGCGCGCGCCGAGGCCGTGCGCGACGCGCTCGCCAAGGCGAAGATCCTGGCCGAGGCGGCGGGAGTGGGCCTGGGCGAGGTGCTGGAGATCGCCGACAACGCCGCCGTCTCCGAACCCGTCCCCATGGCGCGCATGGCCATGGCCGCGAAGGAAAGCGCCGACGCCGTGCCTGTGGCCGCCGGCGAAAACACCTATAGCGCCAGCGTGTCGGTGAAGATCGCGATCAAGCCGAAGCCCTGATCCGGCTCGCCTGCCGACGCCGTCCCGGCTCTGCGCCGGGACGGCGTGTCGCCGCGACGCCTCGCGGGGATCATGCCTGCTTCGGCGGTCTTTCCAAAATCGAAAGGCCCTCCCGGGCGAGAGCCTGGGAGGGCCTGAAGCGACTTTCACGCAGATGACAGGATGAATGCGTAAAAGCCGATCCGTGTCGTCGCCGCAGGGGCGTGTCAGGCGCGCGGGCAACCGCGCACATTGGCGAAAACCATCTTCGCCCAGGCGCCGCGAATCTTGCCGTTCACGACCACGCGGTTGGGGCCGACCTTGGCGACATAGGCGCGGTTGAGGCCGCTGTTGTAGGCTTTCTGCAAAGCGAGGTTCTGCGAGCAGCGCCCATATCCGGGCTTCACCACCACGACGGGCGCGGGGCGCACGACGATCGGAGCGGGACGGACCACGATCGGAGCAGGGCGGACGACCACTACGGGCGCCGGGCGCACGATCACCGGCGGACGGTAATGGCGGGGACCGCCGATACGGACATCGACATCGACGCCGCCGGCATTTGCCTGGCCCGCGGCGCCCAATGCGCCGAGTGCAAGTGTGACGGCAAGCGCCGCTTTGGTGATGAAGCTGGTCATTGATGCTCTCCTTGGTCCACTACTCGGATTCCGATGTCCTTGCCGAGCGTTGAGACGACCTTATCTCCGGCTCTCTGAACGGATATGGAACTCACCGTTCAGTTATCGTTCAGGATGATGAAGAAGGCGTTTACAGTTTGTTGAACATGTTCCTATCGCCCCGCGGGGGCGAGAAAATGATCCGCGGGCGCGTTGACACGGGGCATGGGGAATGTTTCAGCTTCCAAACGGTGTCGACGCGCGAAGCGGCGCCCGGGAGCGGAGGATGAGCGGCGAGCGTGCACGATCATCGCGCTTGACTGAGGCGGACTTCGCATCATCTGGGTTCCGGCGTTATGAATTTTATCGAGACTTTGGACGTCACCGATCTGGCGCAGCTCTTCAACAAAGCGCCCAATCCCTATGTCATTCTCGATCGCGAGTTTCGCATTCGAGCGATGAACGACGCCTATCTGTCCGTCACCATGCGCAGCCGGGAGAGCATTCTCGGCAGGAACATGTTCGAGGCGTTTCCGAGCGACCCGGATTCGACCTCCTATCGGCTGCTGCGCGCTTCGCTGGAAAAGGTGGTCCGTTCTGGCCAGGAAGACCAGATACCACTCATTCCCTATCCGATCGCCCGGCCCGACGGAACCTTGGAGGATCGCTACTGGAGCGCCACGCATAAACCGATCCTGTCGCCGAGCGGCGAACTGCGTTTCATCCTGCAGCACACGGTCGACGTGACGGAACTGCACCGGCTGCGGCAGGAGACGGCGCGGGACTGGAAGGTCGAGACCGACGTTCTCAATCGCGCCGATCGCGTGGCGCATCAGAATCTCGCGCTCGCCGAAGAGCGGCTCTATCTTCGCAGCCTGTTCGAACAGGCCCCGAGCTTCATGGCCGTCCTGCTCGGGCCGGATCATGTCTTCGACATGGCCAACGCCGCTTACATCGATCTCGTCGGCCGGACGAACATCATCGGCAGAAGCGTCGTCGAGGCGTTGCCGGAGGTGGAGGGGCAGGGATTCATCACCCTGCTGGACCAGGTCTATGCGACGGGCGAGCCTTTCGTCGCCCATGGCGCGCGCGTCGTGCTCGAGGGCGACGGCGGCGGCCGGCGCGAAGCCTATCTCGATTTCATCTATCATCCGATCAAGGACCGGGACGACGAAACAATCGGCATTTTCGTCCAGGGACACGACATCACCGAGCAGAAACTGGCCCAAGACGCCGCGCTCGAAAGCGAGGCCCGGTTCCGCTCCCTGGCGCAATCCATTCCCAATCACGCCTGGACCACCGATTGCGACGGACGGCTGGAGTGGTGCAACGAACGCGTCACCGATTATTCGGGGCTGTCGCTCGCGGAGATGATGGGGCGGCCGATCGGCGCGACGTTGCATCCCGACGACCAGGCGCGCGCCCAAGGCGCCTGGCTCGCCGCGCGAGCGGCGGGGGAGCCTTTCCAGGCGGAAATCCGGCTGAGGCGGCGCGACGGGGTCTATCGCTGGCACATCACCCGCGCCATTCCCAGCAAGGACGACAGCGGGGTCGTGCTGCGCTGGGTCGGGACGAACACCGACATCGACGATCAGAAGACCACCGAAGCCCAGCTCGAATATCTGGCGGAAACGCTGGAGCAACGCGTCAACGAACGCACCGCCGAACTGGAAAAGACCGAGGCGGCGCTGCGCCAGAGCCAGAAGATGGAGGCGGTCGGCAATCTCGCTGGCGGCATCGCCCACGATTTCAACAATCTCCTGCAGGTGATCACCGGCAGCTTGCAGTTGCTTAACCGGCACGTCAAGCTGGACGACAAGGGCGGGCGCTATGTGTCGAACGCGTTGGCGGCCACCGATCGCGGCGCGCAACTCGCCGCGCAGTTGCTCGCTTTCGGCCGCCGGCAGCCGCTCGCCCCCAAAGTGGTCAATCTCGGCCGCATGGTGCGCGACATGGATGGCCTCATCCGCCGCAGCATCGGCGAGGGCGTCGAGGTCGACACGGTGGTGGCGGCCGGGCTGTGGAACACCATCGTCGATCCGACCAATGTCGAGACGGCGCTCCTCAACCTCGCCATCAACGCCCGCGACGCGATGGAGGGGCATGGCAAGTTGACGATCGAGATCGGCAACGCCGTGCTCGACGCGGTCTACGCCCAGGGCGCCGACATCGCCCCCGGCAACTATGTCATGCTCGCCATCACCGACACCGGCGGCGGCATCGCGCCAGACATTCTGGACAAGGTGTTCGAGCCGTTCTTTTCCACCAAGCCGGAAGGCAAGGGCACCGGTCTCGGCCTGTCGATGGTCTATGGTTTCGTGCGTCAGTCCAAGGGCCATATCCGCATCTACAGCGAGCTGGGGGTCGGCACGACGATCCGCATCTATCTGCCGCGCAGCGAGGCGAGCGAAGAGGTGTCGGTCCATTCGATGGCGCCGCTGCAGGGCGGGACCGAGAATATTCTGCTGGTCGAGGACGACGACGCCGTGCGGGAAACCGCCGTCGCCATTCTCCGTGACCTCGGCTACGGCGTGCTGACGGCGCGAGACGCCGCCAGCGGGCTTGCGGTGCTGGAAAGCGGCGCGGCGATCGATCTGCTGTTCACCGACGTGGTGATGCCGGGACCGATGAAGAGCACGGAACTCGCGCAGCGGGCGCAGGCGATGTCGCCGGGGATCGCGGTGCTGTTCACCTCCGGCTATACGCAGAATTCCATCGTGCATGACGGCAAGCTCGACAGCGGCATCGAATTCATCTCCAAACCCTATGGACGGGATCAGATCGCCCGCAAGGTGCGGCAGGTGCTGGACGCGGCGCGCGAGCCGCGGCGGCTGGCGTCGCTTGCGCCGGACGAGGCCGGCGCGCCGGCGCGGATCGCCTGGCCTAAACGCGCTCTGGTCGTCGATGACGAGGCGCTGATCCGGCTGACCACGATCGATACGCTCGAAGAGCTGGGCCTCGCCGTGGCCGAGGCGGGCACGCTGGCCCAGGCGGAAGCACGTTTCGACGCCTCCATCGACCTGCTGGTCGTCGATCTGCATCTGCCGGATGGCAACGGTCTCGATCTCGCCCACAGGCTCCAGGCGCAAAAGCCCGGTCTTCTGGTGGTGATCGCCACCGGAAACGATCCGAAATCGGTGAGCCACCGGCTGACCCACGCCGTGGTGATCGGCAAGCCCTATGACGAGGCCAAGCTCGAGGCGGCGATCCGCGCGGCGTCGGGAGAAGGCTGACCTCCTTTCTCGCGAAGAAGACGCAGAACGGATCTCCGAAATATCTTCGGGCGGGTCCCCAACGGCTAGGTCTTGCGGTTTGAGCAAAAAACCCGCCCCGGATGTCCGGGACGGGCTCGTTGTAATCGATTTCGCGTCTCAGAACTCCTGCCAGTCTCCGCCGGCCGCGTGATGACTCTGCCCGACCGCCTGCTTGAGCGGCGCGCGCGCGCCAGGATGCCTCGCCGCGCCGCCGGACATGCGCGCCGCCATGTCGCGCAGGGTGGAGCCATGGTTTTCGGAGAGACGGAACTGGGCCACGAGCGCGCAGGGAGGTGGCTTCGTGCGACAGTTGCGCGCCGGCGGCGCTGGTTTCCTCCACCATCGCGGCGTTCTGCTGGGTCACCTGATCCATCTGGTTGACGGCGGTGTTGACTTCGGCGAGCGCAGTCGCCTGTTCCTGCGACGCGGTGGCGATCATCTCCATATGTTCGTTCATGGTGCGGATGAGGCCGCCGATCGTGCCGAGCGCCTGCCCGGTCTCGCGCACCAGTTCGACGCCCGCGCCCACTTCCGCCGAGGATTTGCGGATCAGTTCCTTGATCTCCTTGGCGGCATGGGCCGAGCGCTGGGCGAGTTCGCGCACTTCCTGCGCCACGACCGCGAAGCCCTTGCCGGCGTCGCCGGCGCGGGCCGCCTCGACCCCGGCGTTGAGGGCGAGCAGATTGGTCTGGAAGGCGATCTCGTCGATCACGCCGATGATGCTGGAGATCTGCTGCGCCGACGCTTCGATCTTCTCCATCGCCGTCACGGCCTGGGAAACGACCCCGCCCGACCGCGTGGCGCCCTCATTGGCTTCCACGGCGACATGGCGGGCTTCGTTGACGCGGGCCGTGGCGCTCGCGACATTGGCGGTGATCTCGTCCAGGGCCGCGGCGGTCTGCTCCAGCGAGGCGGCCTGCTGTTCGGTGCGCTTGGACAGGTCGTTCGCGCCGCGGCTGATTTCCTGGCTGCCGCTGTCGATCGCCGCCGTGGCGCCGGAGACGGCCGAAAGCGTCGAGCCAAGCTGCCGGACGGCGTTGTTGAGGTCGTGGCGGAGCGCCTCGAAGTCGGGAGAGAATGGCTCGACGAGTTCGAAGGCCAGATCGCCGTCCGCCAGACGCTTGAGACCGCCGGCGAGACCCGCCGTGGCCTGATCGAGACGCGCCTGGGCTTCAGCTTCCGCCTTGGCGGTGAGGGCGAGACGTTCCTGCTCGGCGCGGGCGCGGGCGGCCTGGGCGTCCGCTTCGAGTTGCCGGTTGCGCAGCGCGGCCTGGCGGAACACTTCCACGGCCTGGGCCATCTCGCCGACTTCGTCGCGGCGATCGGCATGTGGAATGGCGCTGTCGGCATCGCCGCGGGCCAGCGCGCCCATCGCGTCGTTCAGGCGCCGGATGGGACGCACCACGGCGCTCTGGACCAACAGCAGGCCGAAAAGGGCGAGGACGGCCGCGGCGCCGGCGCCGAGGACGTTGACGGCGTTCGCCATCTGCGCGGCGGCGGCCGCCTCTGCGGTCCGCTGATCGAGGAGGGCGTCTTCGGCATTGATCATCTCGGTCACGACGGCGCGGATCGTGTCCATATGCTGCTTGCCCGCGCCTGAGGCTTCCTTCTCCAGAGCCGTCTGGCGGGTGGCGGGATCGCTCATCAGCGCGATCTCCTGGTCGACGACCTGGGTTTCCCAGGTCCGCGCCGCCTGGTCGAGACGGTCGAGGCGTTGCTGTTGAGACGGGTTGTCGGCCGTCATGGATTTGACCGCGTCGAAATTAGCGCGATAGGCGGCTGCGCCGGCTTTCTGCGGGGCGAGAAAAGCCTCGTCGGCGGAAATGAGATAGCCGCGCATCCCCGTCTCCTGGTCGACCATGGCCGAGACGATGGCGTTGAGCCGGGCGATCACCGCATGGGTGTGCTCGGTCATCGCCGAGGTGGTCTGCTGCTGGGCCGAGCTGGTGAAATTCACATAGGCGGTCGCGAGGCAGAGCAGGATGAGCGCCGTGAAGATCGAGGCGGTTTTGTAAACGATCTTGAGATTGGAAAAGGAGGACAATTCGAACTCCACAAAATCTTGTAAAGGGGCTGGCGCCGGGCAATCGGCTGTCGCAGACATCATGTCCCGCACAAGAAACGCGATGACACCTTTCCAAATCGATAAAATCCAAACTCGGAAAAGATCATAAATTTCCGCTGTTTAAGTGATCCGCGATATGGATTTGAACGTATTGGTTGTTATTTTGCTTCGAATAAAAAATTATTGCTCGATGAAAATCGGCGGTGACCAGGCCGGACGCATGCTGGTGCTTTTAGAACTTTTTCATATAAAGAAAAACCCGGCGGGATCGCTCCGGCCGGGTTGATGGCGTACAGGCGTCGACGGCTCTCAGCTGTCCAGGAAGCTCCGGAGCTTCCTCGACCGGCTCGGATGCTTCAGCTTCCTGAGCGCCTTGGCTTCGATCTGGCGGATGCGTTCGCGGGTGACCGAGAACTGCTGGCCGACCTCTTCCAGCGTGTGGTCGGTGTTCATGCCGATGCCGAAGCGCATGCGCAGGACGCGCTCTTCGCGCGGGGTCAGCGAGGCGAGCACGCGGGTGGTGGTTTCGCGCAGGTTCGCCTGGATGGCGGCGTCGATCGGCAGAAGCGCGTTCTTGTCTTCGATGAAGTCGCCGAGATGGCTGTCTTCTTCATCGCCGACAGGCGTTTCGAGCGAGATCGGCTCCTTGGCGATCTTGAGGACCTTGCGCACCTTTTCGAGCGGCATGGCCAGCTTTTCGGCCAGTTCTTCCGGCGTCGGTTCGCGGCCGATCTCATGGAGCATCTGGCGCGAGGTACGAACGATCTTGTTGATCGTCTCGATCATGTGTACCGGAATGCGGATGGTGCGGGCCTGGTCGGCGATCGAGCGGGTGATCGCCTGACGGATCCACCAGGTCGCATAGGTCGAGAACTTGTAGCCGCGACGATATTCGAACTTGTCGACCGCCTTCATCAGGCCGATATTGCCTTCTTGGATCAGGTCGAGGAACTGCAGGCCGCGATTGGTGTACTTCTTGGCGATCGAGATCACGAGACGGAGATTGGCTTCCACCATCTCCTTCTTGGCGATGCGGGCTTCGCGTTCGCCCTTCTGCACCATCTGCACGATGCGGCGGAATTCGGTGATCGAGATGCCGGTTTCGCTGGCGAGGTTCTGGATTTCCTGGCGGAGATCCTTGATCGTCTGGTTTTCCGAGCGCGAGAATTCCTTCCAGCCGCGAGCGGCCAGATTGCCGATCGACTTCATCCAGTTCGGATCGAGCTCGGCGCCCATATACTGGTTGAGGAATTCGTCGCGGCTGACGCCGAAGCTTTCGGCCAGACGCAGCAGCTTGCCTTCGTTCTGCACGAGACGCTTGTTGATCTCGTAGAGCTGCTCGACGAGGCTGTCGATGCGGTTCTGGTTGAGCGACAGCGACTTGACCGCCGTGATGAGCTCGTCCTTGAGCTCCTTGTAGCGGCGCTCCTGGGCGGGCGACAGCGTGGCGGAGGCCGCAAGGCGGGCTTCCACCTGCTGGTCCTGCAGCTTGCGCAGCTTCTTGTAGGTCTCGGCGATCTGGTCGAGCGTCTCCATGACCTGCGGACGCAGTTCCGCTTCCATGGCGGCGAGGGAGAGGTTGGACTCGTCTTCGTCCTCTTCCTCTTCTTCGAACACCATGGCTTCGCCGACATCGGTGATGTCGTCGTCATCGCCGGTCGGCGGACCGGAGCGGGCCTTGCGGGCCTTTTCCTTTTCTTCGGCCGCCTTGCGGTCGGCTTCGATCTTTTCGGGGCTCTGGAACTGCGGCGCGGCCTTGGCCTCTGGGCCGGAATAGGTGGTTTCGAGATCGATGATCTCGCGCAGCAGCGTGGTGCCTTCGTTGAGTTCGTCGCGCCAGATGATCAGCGCCTGGAAGGTGAGGGGCTTTCGCACAGCCCCTGGATCATCGTTTCTCGGCCGGCTTCGATGCGCTTGGCGATGGCGATTTCGCCTTCGCGCGACAGAAGCTCCACCGAACCCATTTCGCGCAGATACATGCGCACGGGGTCGTCGGTGCGATCGGTCGGCTCGCGCTTCTTGGCGGTGGCGACGGCGGTGCCGGCGGTCGGGGCGATTTCGCCGCCTTCGGACTCGCCGTCGGAATCGGCTTCGCTGTCGTCTTCCTGCGCCTGCTCCTCGATATCTTCGTCCTCGACGACATTGATGCCCATGTCGGACAACATGGCCATCGTGTCCTCGATCTGCTCGGAGGTCACTTCCTCGGAGGGCAACACGGCGTTCAGCTCGTCCATGGTGACGTAGCCGCGCTTCTTGGCGGCCTTGATCATCTTCTTGACGGCGTCATCGGAAAGGTCGAGAAGAGGACCATCCGTCGCTGCGTCGCGTTCGGTTTCCGCTTCTTCGTTTTCTTTGACTTTGGTTTTGCCATAGTCTATTGCTCTCTCTGACGCATTAAGCCTTAAACTTCGCGCTGCCGCAAAATGTTCGACCCGCATTACGGGCCGCAACGCGAATCAGCAGCTACGAGCTAACAGCATCACGGTTTAACGGGCGATTAACCGCGTCGAGATCCGCCTTTGATTTCCGGCGGTTGGCTCTTTTCGCGATCATTTTTCCGTTTAGCCGCGTCCTGCTCGGCGCCTTGTTCATGATATCTGCCTGAGACGGTGATTCCCGCTATTTTGTGTCACGTCAAGCATTTCAGCGCAAAAATCGTGCAACGTCCTGAATCTCACGGGCCCCGGCTCAGCGTGGGACACGGGTCCACGCCGTTGTGTCTATTTAGGGCGAAAGGCCGCGTATTCAAGGGCTGTGGCCGTCAGTCTTGCCCAGAGCTTGCGCGGCAAGCCTCGCTCCCGCCCGGAAAGGGCGCTTTCGTTGCCTCGCCCGCCAGCGGGGGTTACCAGATTTGGCGAAAGCGGGCGGCCCCGCGCGGACCTCGATCCGCCGTCGCCCCATCGCGAAAGAGGACTGCGGATCATGGCGACGAAAAAGGGAACCGGCGACAACGACACGTTGACGGGGGCGCGAGCGCGGACCAGATCATCGGCGGAGCCGGCGACGACAAGCTGTCGGGCGGCGGCGGAGCGGATCGCCTCTACGGCAATTCCGGCAACGATCTCTTTTACGGCGACGCCGGCAACGACCGCATGTGGGGCGATATCGGCAATGACAGAATGTTCGGCGGCTCGGGGATCGATCAGCTCTTCGGGGACGACGGCGACGACTTCCTTTTCGGAGAGGCCGGAGCCGACATTCTCAACGGCGGGGCGGGCAACGATATTCTCGGCGGCGGCACCGGTACGGACGAGCTGAAGGGCGGGGCCGGGAACGACACCTATTTCAATCAGACCGGCAACGATGTGATGACGGACAGTTCGGGAGCGGACGTCTTTCATATCCAGGGCGATCGTTCCCGTCCGGAAATCACCGACAAGAACGGATCCGACTCCTATATCGTGGAGAACCCCGCGAGCCGCGGCTGGATCTTCGACACCGCGGGCGGCGCCGACGAGATCGAATTTCACGCGTCGATCGGCTCGTCGGATTCTTCGCTCGCCAGGTTGAGCGATCTCGACTTCGTCCGCGACGGATCGGATCTTCTCGTTCGGGTCGACGGCCACGGCCAATACACGACCCTGTCCTATTTCTTCGAAGGCGCGAAGTTCCGCATCGAGGATCTCGTGGTCGGCACCGGGAAGAAGGACAGCGACGGCTACTACATCACCAAGGAATACGACCTGACCGATCTCGCCAAGCTCGAGCTCGAGAAATGGACCTCCGGCGACGATCTCTGGTGAGCGGCGGCGCCGGCGGCAAGCATTCACGGCGCTGAAAGCTGGTATCAGAACATTTGACGGGACGGCGGATTGCCGCGGCGCCGGCGCCGGTCTATTTCATGACGCTCAATAAAGGGTCCTGCCTGAGGCGGGACTGGAGGCAATCATGGCGTCACGCAGACTCGCCGCCTGGCTCGCGGCTCGCAATATCCACTATGGCTGGGCGGTCGCCGCGGTCACATTCCTGACCATGCTTTCGACTGCCGGCGCGATGGGATCGGCCGGCGTGTTGATCGGACCGTTGCAGACGGAATTCGGCTGGACCAATGCCGAGATCTCGTCGGCCATGGCGGTGCGCCTGGCGCTGTTCGGTCTGTTCGGGCCCTTTGCCGCCGCCTTCATGAACCAGTTCGGCATCCGCAAGGTCGTGGTCACGGCGCTGTTGATGATCTCTTCCGGTCTCGTCGGCTCGTTCTTCATGACCGAGCTCTGGCAACTGCTGCTTCTCTGGGGCGTCGTGATCGGCGTGGGCACCGGCATGACGGCCCTGGTGCTCGGCGCGACGGTCGCCACCCGCTGGTTCTCGGCCCGCAGAGGCGTGGTGGTGGCGATGATGACCGTATCGACCGCGACCGGCCAATTGGTGTTCCTGCCGCTTCTGGCCTATCTCACCGAACAGATCGGTTGGAGGCCGGCGCTCACGGTGGTAGTGGCCGCGCTTCTCGCCGCCTTGCTGCTGGTGCTGGCGATCATTCGCGATTATCCGGCCGATGTGGGACTCGCGCCTTACGGCGAAGACAGGATCGTCCCGCCGCCGGTCAACAACCGGCGCCTGCCGGAGCTTCTCGCGCTGCCTCTGAAGACCTTGTGGGAGGTCCGGGCCAATCCGGTGTTTCTCGTGCTGTTCTTCACCTTTTTCGTCTGCGGGCTCAGCACCAATGGATTGATCCAGACGCATTGGATCTCGATCTGCGGCGACTTCATGATGCCGGCGGTGACCGCCGCCAGCCTGCTCGCGATGATCGGCATCTTCGATTTCGGCGGCACGCTTTTGTCGGGCTGGCTGTCTGACCGCTTCGACAATCGCTGGCTCCTGTTCTGGTTCTATGGCCTGCGTGGCCTGTCGCTGATCTATCTGTCGCTCTCGGGTTTCGACATCTATTCGCTGACGTTGTTCGCAGCCTTCTACGGGCTCGACTGGGTGGCGACGGTGCCGCCCACGGTGCGCCTGTCGGCCGAGAATTTCGGCAGGGAGAAAGCCAATATCGTCTTCGGCTGGATCTTTGCCGGCCATCAGCTGGGCGCAGCCACTGCAGCGATGGGAGCCGGCGCCCTCAGGACCGACTACGCGTCCTATATGCCGGCCTTGCAGATCGCCGGCGGCATGTGCCTCGTGGCGGCGATGAGCGTGTTCCTGATCGCCCGGCCGGGCGGCGCGCTGACGCCCAAGCCGGCCTGATCTTCGGCCTCGGCGCGGGTCAGAACCGCGCCTGCGCCGCCATGATCTCGCGCGCCAGGTTGTCGAGCGGCGCAATACGATCGACGCCGCCGCGGGCGATCGCTTCCTTGGGCATGCCGAACACCACCGAGGTCGCTTCGTCCTGGGCGACGGTGAAGGCGCCGGCGTTGTGCATTTCCTCCATGCCGCGGGCGCCGTCGTCGCCCATTCCGGTCATGATGACGCCCATGGCGTTGGCGCCGGCGTTTCGGGCGGCCGAACGAAACAGAACGTCCACCGAAGGTCTATGCCGCGACACCAGCGGTCCGTTGCGGACCGAAACGTGATAGCGCGCGCCGCGCCGCTCGAGCATGGTGTGCAGCCCGCCGGGCGCGATCAGCACATGGCCGCGCAGGACCGGATCGCCGTCGGCCGCTTCCTTCACCTCGACTTCGCAGAGCGAATTCAACCGGCTTGCGAAGGCGGCGGTGAATTTCTCGGGCATGTGCTGGACGATCACCATGCCCGGCGCATTGGGCGGCAGTTTCTCCAGCATTTCGCGCAGCGCCTCGGTGCCGCCGGTGGAGGCGCCGACGCAGACCACCATTTCGGTGGTCTTCGCCATCGCCTTGCCGGTGGGGGAGGGAGGACGGCGTCTGCGGTGAGCTTCTCCTGCGGATTGAGCGGCGGCGGAGTCGTCGCCGTGCGGAACCGACGGTGATTGTCGATCCGCGCGCGGGCCGCGCCCTTGACGACGGCGCGGATGTGATCGGCGGTTTCCGAAAGATGGTCGGCCACGCCGATCTTCGGTTTCAGGATCACGTCCACCGCGCCCGCCTCCATGGCCTGAAGCAGGGTTTGCGAGCCTGCTTCCGTCAGCGAGGAACACATGACCACCGGCAAGGGATGCTGGCTCATGAGCTTGCGAAGAAAGGTGATGCCGTCCATCTGCGGCATTTCCACATCGAGCGTGATGACGTCGGGGATATCTTCCCGCAGCCGTCGCGCCGCGACGAAAGGATCCTGTGCGGCCCCTATCACCTCGAAGTCGGGATCTTCCTCGAAGATGCTGGTCAGCGTCTGTCTGACGCTGGCTGAATCGTCGATGATGAGGACGCGCACCTTCTTCTTCATGATCACACTTTCTGGAACACTGTATTCGCGACGGTCTTCAGCGGCAGATCGAAGCCGCTGATGGTTTCGGAATGGCCGATGAACAGATAGCCGCCCGGCTCCAGGCAATCGCAAAGCCGCGTCAGAACTTTTTCCTGGGTCGGTTTGTCGAAATAGATCATCACGTTGCGGCAGAAGATCATATGCATGGGATCGCCGACCGGATAGACGTCGTCCATCAGGTTCAGCCGGGCGAACCCGACTTTGGAGCGCAGCTTCGGCGTAATGCGGACTTCACGACGGTCGCGGGCGATCGCCGACATGACATACCGTCTCCGCATGTCCACCGGCACAGGGTCGACCATGTCCTGGGCGTAGATGCCGCGCCGGGCCGTCTGCAGCACCTCGGTGGACAGATCGGTGGCCAGGATGTTCCAGCCGATATCGGGCCGATCGCCGAAGACGTCGTCGAGCACCATGGCGATGGTATAGGGCTCGGCGCCGGTCGAGCAGGCCGAACTCCAGACGCGCAGCCGCCGCACGCCCGATTGGGTGAGCGCCGGCAGGGCGCGCTGGGTCATGAAGCTGAAGTGATTGGGCTCGCGAAAGAAATCGGTCTTGTTGGTCGTCACCGCGTCGATGAGGAAGATCGCTTCCTTCTCGAGCCCGCCCTGGCTGAAGAGGTAGTTGCAATAATGCTCGAAGGTGGGCTGGCCGGTGGCGCGCAAGCGGCGACGCAGGCGTCCTTCGAGCATGGTCTGTTTGGTCGGCGGCATCTTGATGCCGCTATAGTTGTAGATATAGGCGGCCAGCCGGTCGAAGTTCCGCTTGCTGATGCCGTCTTCATGCGGCGATGCCACGCGTTGGGCGGTCTGCATTCCTGTTACTCCACGCATTCACTCGAGCATCAAGCGGCGACGTTCCGCTGAGAAAGGAAGGCGGTGTCATCCGACGACAGCAGTCGCGGTAGGTCGATGATCACCACGAAACCCGTCTCCTTGCGCACCACGCCGGCGATATAGTCCGAATTCCAGCGGATGCCGATGTCCGGCGCCTGTTCGATCTGCGCCGTGCGGAACGGCGTGACTTCGTGAACGCGATCCGCCACCAGGCCGAGGGTCAGCAGACGGTCGTTCAGAGGCACGTCGAGAACCAGAACGCGCGTGTGCGGCGTCGGCACGGTGCGGCTCAGGCCGAGTTTCAGCCTGAGATCGATGGTCGGCACCGCCTGGCCGCGCACATTGCGCAGCCCGAGCAGATAATCGGGGCCATTCGGAATCTTGAACGCCTCTTCGTGATCGAGGATTTCCCGAACCACTTCGACGGGAACCGCAAAGGCTTCTTCGCCGAGGCTGAAGGTTACGAATTGGGATTCGCTCTGATGTGTCGTCATGGTCATGCGCTCTCCTTGAAGTCATCATCGATATCGTCCGGCGCGCCGTGCTCCAGGTTCAGCGCGAAACCTCTGGCGCGGCCCTGTTGCGACTTGACGCTGTTGTCGCTGTGGCGCGCCTGCGGCTTGGCGACCGGATGGCTCGGACGGGGCTTGACGGCTCTGTCGTTGCGGCTCTTCTGCGCTTCCACGCGGAAGAAGGCGATCGAGGTCTGCAACTCCTCGGATTGAGCGGCCAGTTCCTCGGACGTGGCGGCCATTTCCTCCGACGCCGACGAGTTCTGCTGGGTCACCTTGTCGAGCTGCTGGATCGCTTCGTTGATCTGGGCTGCGCCGATGTCCTGCTCGCGGCAGGCGGCGGAGATTTCCGAAACCAGTTCGGCGGTCTTGCGGATGTCCGGCACCAGGCGAGACAGCATGTCGCCGGCCTGCTGGGCGGCCTTCACCGTATCCGACGACATTTCCGAGATCTCGGCGGCGGCCGACTGGCTGCGTTCGGCGAGCTTGCGGACTTCGGAGGCGACGACGGCGAAGCCCTTGCCGTGTTCGCCGGCGCGGGCCGCTTCGACGGCCGCGTTCAAGGCGAGCAGGTCGGTCTGGCGGGCGATTTCCTGCACGATGCCGATCTTCTGGGCGATGGTCTGCATCGCCGCGACGGCGCGGTTGACGGCGTCGCCGGAGATCTCCGCATCCTTGGCGGACTGGCGGGCGATCTTCTCGGTCTGGGTGGCGTTGTCGGCGTTCTGCTTGATGTTGGCGGCCATCTGCTCCATCGAGGCGGAAGCCTCTTCGGCGGCGGCGGCCTGTTCGGTGGCGCCTTGGGAAACCTGTTCGGACGAGGCGGAGAGTTCCTGGCTGCCCGAGGAGACGTTGACGGAGGCGGAAATCGCGTCGGCGACCACGCCGCGCAGACGTTCGACCATGTTGCGAAGGGCGATGCCGAGCGTATCGCGTTCGGACAGCGGCCGCGGCGTCAGCGTCAGATCGCCATTGGAGATCTTGTCGGCGATCTCGGCGGTGTTTGCGAGGTTGCCGACCATCACCTGCAGCGATTCCACGACGTTCTGGCTGAGGCCGCCGCTGCGCGCGGTGTTGATCGGCCGAAGATCGCCTTCGGAGACGCGGATCACGTTTTCAGCCACGGAGGTGAACACGCGTTCGACCGCCTGCACGCTGCCGAGCATGACGCCCATTTCGTCCTTGCGGCCGACGTCTTCGGGATCGGCGAGGGCGCTCAGGCGCTTGGTGACCTGAACGAGCGGGCGGGTGATCAGCCGCATGATGGCGAAGTAGGAAAGGATCGACATGAAGATGATCGCCAGCGCGCCGACCACAACGGTCGTCGTGCCGACCGCGAAGGCGTTCTGCTGGGCCTCAAGCCGGGTCACCATCAGCGACTGCTCGGTCTCGATTGCTTCTTCGATGACCTTGCGAAGGCCATCCATCGAGGCCTTGCCCTTGCCCGAGGCTTCGAGATCGCGCGCCTGCTGCTGCGTCGCGGGATTCTCCATCAAGCGGATTTCTTCCTGGGCGACGGTCGTCAGCCAGATGGACGCCTGCTCGGCGATCATATCGGCGCGCTTCTGCTGGGCGGGGTTGTCGGACGTCAGCGTCCTGAACTTCTCGAGCAAGTCGGCGAAGTTCTTCTGGCCGTTGACGAACGGGTCGAGGAAGTCCTTGTTGCCTGAGACGAGGTAGCCGCGGACGCCGGTTTCGGAGTTCACCATGGCGGAAGCCACCGCGTTCAAGGTGGCGACCACTTCGTTGGTGTGGTCGGTCCAGTGGATGGTCTGCTTGATCTCTTCGTTCTTGAAATAGATCGTGGCGTTCGCGGCGATCACGATCAAGAATATCGATCCAAAGGCGAGGATCAATTTCTTTGCGGTCGAAATATTTTGTAACCAATTCATAAGGAGCCCCTTCCGGCGGAGATTGGTGTCTACTTCTTCCGACGGGCGCCTTCTGAGCGTGATTGCCCATGCGCCCGGCGGATTTACTCCGGCAGGGGGAGCCCTCATTTATCCCCGTCCGGCATTCCATCAATGAGATCGTCGGCTACCGCCTTCGACCTTGATCGTTACGGCCGGGATGTCAGGGCATCCCGGCCGGTCGGGCGGCGCTGTCAGCCTGCCGCCCGGAAATCGTCGTCGTTTTCATCGGGGCCGCCATGGTCGAGATTGAGCGCGAAGCCCTTCACCCGCTCCTGCTGCGCCTTGACGCCATGCGACGGAGGGGCGGGGCGGCGCGGGGCCGCCTTGGCCGCCACCTGCGGCGCGGCGGACCGCTTGATCTGCGCAGGCGCGGCGCGATGGTTCTGTTCGACCTTGAAGAAGGCGATGGAGGTCTGCAGCTCTTCCGACTGGGCGGCCAGCTCTTCCGACGTCGCGGCCATTTCCTCCGACGCCGACGAATTCTGCTGGGTCACCTTGTCGAGCTGCTGGATCGCTTCGTTGATCTGGGCTGCGCCGATGTCCTGCTCGCGACAGGCGGCCGAGATTTCCGAAACCAGTTCGGCGGTCTTGCGGATGTCCGGCACCAGGCGAGACAGCATCTCCCCGGCCTGTTGAGCGGCCTTGACGGTGTCCGACGACATTTCCGAGATTTCGGCTGCGGCAGACTGGCTGCGTTCGGCGAGCTTGCGCACTTCGGACGCGACGACGGCGAAGCCCTTGCCGTGTTCGCCAGCGCGGGCGGCTTCGACGGCGGCGTTCAGGGCGAGCAGGTCGGTCTGGCGGGCGATCTCCTGCACGATGCCGATCTTCTGGGCGATGGTCTGCATCGCGGCGACGGCGCGGTTGACGGCGTC
Source organism: Rhizobium sp. G21 (assembly GCF_014158035.1). Classification (GTDB taxonomy): domain Bacteria; phylum Pseudomonadota; class Alphaproteobacteria; order Rhizobiales; family Rhizobiaceae; genus Rhizobium_E. The sequence goes on from NZ_JACFXW010000001.1 coordinate 3,895,110, forward strand.
GCCGGAGATCTCCGCGTCCTTGGCGGACTGGCGGGCGATCTTTTCGGTCTGGGCGGCGTTGTCGGCGTTCTGCTTGATGTTGGCGGCCATTTCCTCCATCGAAGCCGAAGCTTCTTCGGCGGCGGACGCCTGTTCGGTCGCCCCCTGGGAAACCTGTTCCGACGAGGCGGACAATTCCTGGCTGCCCGAGGAGACGTTGACCGAGGCGGCGATCGCGTCGGACACCACGCCGCGCAGGCGCTCGACCATGCTTTCCAGAGACTTTCCGAGCGTATCCTTGTCCGACAGCGGCTTGGGCGTCACGGTCAGATCGCCGTTGGCGATGTCGTTGGCGATGCGGGCGGTGTTGCGCAGATTGCCCGTCATCACATTGATGGTGTCGACCACGTCCTTGATTTCGTCGTTGGTCTTGATCTGGATGTCCTGATCGAGATCGCCGATCGCGACCGCGTCGGCGACCGCCTTGATCTTGGTGAGGCCGCTGTTGATGGATATGGCGATCCAGAGAGCGATGGCGATCGAGACGACGAACATCGCGATGACGCTGCCGATCAGGATATTGCGGGAATTCTCATACTGGGCGTTGGTCGCTTCGTCGGTCTGGTGGAGATCCTTGGCGATCAGACCGTTCAACTCGGTCAGCTGGCCCAGGAGGCCGGTGGTGATCTTGGCTCCTTCGCCCATGGAGATCTCGCCGGCCCGGGCGTTGCTCTCGGTGGTGTTTTCGACGGCGAGCTTGACCACGGCGTCCTGCATGGAGGTCCATTGCGGGAAAATGACGTTGAACTGTTGCAGCGTGGTGCGAAGCTCAGGATTCTGCTCGCTGTCGAGCAGATCGACCAGCCTCTTGATGGTCTCGCGTTCCTTGCCGATGTTGTCGACGTAGCCGCTGATCTTCGCGGGATCGGTGTTGATGATGGCGTTCTTCTCGGCCTGGATGGCGCGGTAGATCGAGTCCGAGAGATCGCTCGAATTCTGAATATTGGCGGCCGGACCCTGTACGATCTCGGTGATCGCGCCGTTCAGAGAGGAGAGGTTGGTGATGGCGAGAACCGCCATGACCGTCGCCATGACGATAAGGGCTCCAAAAGATAGTCCGAGTTTCAGTTTGATAGTTGCTCTCATGACGACGCGCCTTAATGAGTGAGTTCCTGCCAGGTTCATTATCCCGATTTATCATCAATCGGTTTTGGTCCCGGCTCGCGCCGAGGTCCGTCTTGTCACGCGCTTTCGCGGAATTCGATATCGCCCTGATCGGGGCCGCCCATGTCGAGATTGAGCGCATAGCCTTTGATCCGCGCCTGTTGCGCGCCGACCGTCTGGGCGTTGCGGCTCTGCGGCGCCGGACGCGACGGGCGTAGCTGCTGTTGTTGCTGCGAGGCCGCCCGTGCGGCCAGAGCGGCGCTTTCGACCCTGAAAAAGGCGATCGACGTCTGCAACTCCTCGGATTGCGCGGCCAGCTCTTCCGACGTCGCCGCCATTTCTTCGGAGGCGGACGAGTTCTGCTGGGTCACCTTGTCGAGCTGCTGGATCGCTTCGTTGATCTGGGCGGCGCCGATATCCTGTTCGCGGCAGGCGGCGGAGATTTCCGAGACCAGTTCGGCGGTCTTGCGAATGTCGGGCACCAGGCGAGACAGCATTTCGCCGGCCTGCTGGGCGGCCTTCACCGTATCCGTCGACATTTCGGAAATATCGGCGGCGGCCGACTGGCTGCGTTCGGCGAGTTTTCTGACTTCCGAGGCGACGACGGCGAAACCCTTGCCGTGTTCGCCGGCGCGGGCCGCTTCCACGGCGGCGTTGAGAGCGAGCAGATCGGTCTGACGCGCGATTTCCTGCACGATGCCGATCTTCTGGGCGATGGTCTGCATCGCCTCCACCGCGCGGTTGACGGCTTCGCCGGAGACTTCCGCATCCTTGGCGGATTGGCGGGCGATCTTTTCGGTCTGGGCGGCGTTGTCGGCGTTCTGCTTGATGTTGGCGGCCATCTGCTCCATCGAGGCGGACGCTTCTTCCGCGGCGGCGGCCTGCTCGGTCGCGCCCTGGGAAACCTGTTCGGACGAAGCCGAAAGCTCCTGGCTGCCGGAGGACACGTTGACGGATGCGGAGATCGCGTCGGCGACGACGCCGCGGAGGCGCGACACCATGCTTTCCAGCGCCGTGCCGAGCGTATCGCGGTCGGACAGGGGCTTCGGCTTCACCGTCAGGTCGCCGTCGGCGATCATCTGGGCGATGCGGGCGGTCTGGCTGAGATTGGCGACCATGTTGCGCATGGCGATGCCGAGCGTGTCCTTGTCCGATTGCGGCTTGATCGTCATGCTGAGATCGCCTTCGCCGATCAGGGCTGCGTTCTGTGCGGCCTGACGGAGATTGCGGACCATGTTGTCCATGGCGTGGCCGAGCGTGTCGCGATCCGACAGGGGCTTGGGCTCCGCGCTGAGGTCGCCCAGGGAGATCAGGTCGGCGACGGAGGCCGTGGCGCGCAGATTGGCGGTCATGACGTTGATCGTGTCGACCAGATCCTTGATCTCGTCATTGGTTTTGATCTCGATGTTCTGATTGAGATCGCCGAGGGCGACCGCATCCGCGACCGATCTGATCTTGCGGAGGCCGGAGCTGATGCTCATGGCGATCCAGGCCGCGGCCGCGAGACCGAGCGCGAGCGCGGCGAGCGACACGGCGATGATGATGGCCCTGGTCGAACCGTAGAGCGCGGTCGTATCGCGATCGGCCTGAACCATCTGTTCTTTGTTCGCCTGCTTGCGCGCCTCGATGATCTCTTCGATGCGATCGGTGACGACGCGGCCGTCCGTCGTCGCCAGGCGCACCGCGCCGGCCATGTCTCCCGCCTTGGCGCGGTCACGGACTTTCTCATCGATGGCGAAGAGGTCTTCCGCCTGCTTGCTCACTTCGGCCCAACCCATGCGGCCGGCCTCGGTGGTCGCGGCCTCCTGCAGCCACTTCACCGTATCGGCGAAGTTCTTACGGTTGCGGTCTCCCGCCTCGATGTATTTGGCCACATCTTCCGGCGTCGTCGCCGTGGCGAGGTTCATCTGCGCGCGGGCGAGGCGGAGTTGATAGTTGCCCAGGGTCTGCGCATTTTCCAGGCGCGCCGCCGGGCCGGAAATGACGTTCGAAATGGCTTGATTAAGAACGGACAGGCTATAGAGCCCGTAGCCGCTGATGCCGCTCAGCAAAAGCAACAGGAGCCCAAAGGCGCACGCCAGTTTGGCTTTGATTGTAAATCTCATCTCAAATCTCTCAGATAATCTTCCGGGCGATCGAAAATATGGTCGACCGACCTTTGGTTGTTCGGCTAACCCATTATTGGGTTAGCCGCAGGCCTTCATCGCTTGACTTCATTCACCCGGCGGCGCGGAACTCGTCGTCGGCGCTGTCGGGACCGCCCACGTTCATGTCGAGCGCGAAGCCGCGCACGCGGGCCTGTTGTTCACTGACGCCGAGACCGGATTGGCGCGTCGCCGGCTTGGCGGCCGGGCGACCGGCCGGACGGGCCGTCGGCGCGGCCGCTTTTCCGGCGGCGGCCATCGCCCTCTTGCCTTCCCGCGACGTGTCGACCCGGAAGTAGGCGATCGACGTCTGAAGCTCTTCAGACTGCGCCGCGAGTTCTTCCGAGGTCGATGCCATTTCTTCGGACGCCGACGCGTTCTGCTGCGTGACCTTGTCGAGCTGCTGGATCGCTTCGTTGATCTGCGAGGCGCCGATATCCTGTTCGCGGCAGGCGGCGGAGATCTCCGAGACCAGTTCGGCGGTCTTGCGGATGTCCGGCACCAGGCGCGACAACATTTCGCCGGCTTCCTGCGCCGCGATCACCGTGTTCGACGACATGGAGCTGATCTCGGCGGCGGCCGACTGGCTGCGTTCGGCGAGCTTGCGGACTTCGGAGGCGACGACGGCGAAACCCTTGCCGTGTTCGCCGGCGCGGGCGGCTTCGACGGCCGCGTTCAGAGCAAGCAGATCGGTCTGGCGAGCGATTTCCTGCACGATGCCGATCTTCTCGGCGATGGTGCGCATGGCGCCGACGGCGCGGTTGACGGCGTCGCCCGAAAGCTCGGCGTCCTTGGCGGATTGGCGGGCGATCTTTTCGGTCTGGGCGGCGTTGTCGGCGTTCTGCTTGATGTTGGCGGCCATCTGCTCCATCGAGGCGGAAGCCTCTTCGGCGGCGGCGGCCTGTTCGGTCGCGCCCTGCGACACCTGCTCGGAGGAGGCTGACAGTTCCTGGCTGCCGGAGGAAACGTTGGTGGATGCCGAAAGCGCATCGCCGACCACGCCGCGCAAGCGCTCGATCATCGCGTTGACATAGCCCAGCAGTTCGCCGATCTCGTCCTTGCTGGTGATGTCGGCGAGCTTGGTGAGGTCGCCTTCCGACACGCTGCGCACGGCGGCGTTGGCGCGGTTGAGGCCGTTGGAAATCGTCTTGGAAATCCAGAAGGCGGCGGCGACGGAGATAAGGAGCGCTACGGCGCTGATGCCGATCATGATGCTGCGCGACGAGGCGTACTGCGCTTCCGCATTGCCCTCGGCCTCTTGCATCCGGCCGTTTTCGATGTCGATCAGGTCGTAGATGACCTTGTCGATTTCGCTGATGACGGGGCGAAGATCGACGGTCGCCTGCGTGGCGCCGGCGAGGTCGCCGGCTGCGAGGCGCTGGCGGGAAAGATCATCGCCTTTGATAAACTTCTCGCTGTTGTCGCGGATCGAGGCCCAGAGGGGGCGACCTTTTTCCGTCGCCAGGCCTTCGGCCGTTACGAGCAGGTCTTCGAAGCGCTTGCGCGCGGCATTGCCCTTTTCGATGGCCGTGGCGCGCTCTTCGGCGTCGGTCGCCAGAACAAGGTTCTTCTGCTGGCGGATCATCTGCAGGAGTTCGATGTCGATGGCTTGGGCCGTCTTCAGGCGCTGCGCCGGGCCGGTGAGAACGTCGCCGATGGTCGTGTTGAAGGATGACAGGGTGAAGATCGCGTATCCCGCCGTCCCGATCATCAGGACGATGAGGAAACCGAAGGCGATCCCCAATTTTGTTTTGATCGTCAAAGACATAATCCAACCCCTTTAGGATATTCCCGGAGCCCCCGCTCCATGCAATGTTATTTGAAAATGGCTCTCATGTTCGGCACGATGATGAAGTCGCTGCCGCGCTTCACCAGGCAGTCGATGAAATCCGGCCGCCAGCGCATGCCGACGGACGGCGGCGGCTCGCTGGCGGTCCTCGTCAAGGTGGTGACCTCGTAGACCTTGTCGGTGCGGATGCCGATAAGGACCGGCGCGCTGTCGAGTTCGAGGTCCAACTCCATCACGATGATCCGCGTGTCGTTGGTCGTCTTGCTCGGCTCCATGCCGAAGGCGAGCGTGATGTCCGCGAGCGGGATTACCCGGCCCCGAAAATTGATGACGCTCGCCACATAGGGCCGGGCGCCGGGCACCGGCGTTTCCGGCACCAGGTCGAGGATTTCCCTGACGCGGATGGCTTCGATGGCCAGGGTTTCACCGGCGATGTCGTAGGTCAGGACCTCGAGTTCGCTGGCGCGGTCCCAGAACGTGCTTTCGGTTTTGCGTTGTGCTTCCATCATCCTGCGGCGCGCATCTGCGCCTCCTCTAGCTGGCCGGCGGTGACGAGATGGGCGACATCCAGGATCAGGGCGACGGAGCCGTCGCCGAGAATGGTCGCGCCCGAGAAAGTCGCAACGTCATGATGCAGCTTCGACATTGATTTGATGACCGTCTGGTGGTCGCCGATGATCTGGTCGACGACGAGGCCGACGCGTTCGGTTCCGGTGGAGATCACCACCACCTTCTGGAACGGATCGGGCTTGGTGCCCGTCTTGAACAGATCGCGGAGCCGGATGAACGGCACCAGACTGTCACGCAGCGAAATGAAGCTGCGGCCGCGCGAGCGCATGTCGTCTTCGAGCGACAGTTCGAGGCATTCCTCGACAGCCGACAGCGGAATGACGTAACGGCCCGAGCCGACGCGGACGAGCAGGCCATCGATGATGGCGAGCGTCAGCGGAATGTTGAGCGTGATGTCAGATCCCTTGCCGGGCGTGCTGACGATGTTGATCGAGCCGCGCAGCGCGTCGATGGTGCGCTTGACGACGTCCATGCCCACGCCGCGGCCCGACAGGTTGGTCACGGCCTGCGCGGTGGAGAAGCCCGGCTGGAAGATCATCTGCAACAGGTCCTGGTCGGACAGCTGCTGATTGGGCTGGATGAGCCCGTTCTGCTCGGCCTTGGCGCGGATGCGCTCGCGATTCATGCCGCGGCCGTCGTCGCTGATGATGATCTTGACCTCGCCGCCGGTCTGGCGGGCGAGAAGACGCACCTTGCCCGCCGCCGGCTTGCCGGCCGCGACGCGTTCGTCGGCGGTTTCGAGGCCGTGATCGCAGGAGTTTCTGACGAGGTGGACCATGGGATCGGCGAGACGTTCGATGACGCTCTTGTCGACTTCCGTGGTTTCGCCTTCGGTGACGAGTTCGATCTGCTTGCCGGTCTCATGGGCGAGGTCGTGGATGAGACGGCGGAACCGGCCGAACAATTGCGTCACCGGCACCATGCGCAACACCATCATCGTGTCGCGCAATTCGCCCGACAGACGTTCGATGTCTTCCGACACGGCGCGCAATTGCAGATCAGCGCCGCTGGAGGCGAGCTGCGACAGGCGCGATTGGGCGATGACGAGCTCGCCGACGCGGTCCATCAGTTCGTCGAGCCGTTCGGCGGGAACGCGCACATTCTCGGCCGACTTGTTGGTCTGCTTGACGTCGATCGCCGCCGGACGCGCTTCCACGGGCTGAATGGGTTTCGGCGCCTGAGCGGCGCGCGGCGCATCCGCCTTGACCTCGGGGGCAATCGCCGCGGCCGGCGGCTCGTCCCTGACGATGTCGAGCTTCATGTCGTCCATGACGAAGATGAACACGTCTTCGATCGAGGATTTGGTTGCCGCCCCGTCGAGGGTCACCGACCAGGTCAGATAAAGCTCGGTCGGGTCCATGCCGTCGAGCATGGGCACGGCGGAGGCGTCGATGCGCACTTCGCATTCGCCAAGATCGCGCAATTCGTCGATCAGCGGCAGCGGATTGGTGCCGTTGGTCATGGCGTTTGCCGGAAGCGAGAAGCGGATGTTCCACTTGCCCTTCGGCGCGGCGGCGCTCGGCGCCGGCGCTTCGTGGCCGGCGGCGGCCTCGACGGCGCGTTGCAGCCGGCCGAGCAGGTTCTCGCTGACGGAGGAATGATCTGCGCCCGGCTCCTCGACGAGGACGCGCATATGGTCCTTGGCGTCGAGAACGGCGGAGATCAGGTCTTCGGTCGCCGGCACTTCACCCTTGCGCACCCTGTCGAAAGCGGTTTCGCAATGATGCGTGAACGCGGCAAGGGCTTCGAAGCCGAACATGGCTCCGGAGCCCTTGAGCGTGTGGAGGCTGCGGAACACCGCGTCGACCTGATCTTTGTTGCTCAAGTCTTCGAGCAGATCGAGCAGGCCTGCTTCGATCATTTCGAGGAGTTCCGCCGCTTCCGTTCGGAAAACGGCTATAGGATCGGGATGGCTCATTTGCCGAGCACCTTGCGCACGATTTTGACGAGATTGTCGGGGTCGAAAGGCTTGGTCAGCCAACCGGTGGCGCCGGCGGCCTTCGCCTGTTCCTTGATGGAACCATCCGATTCCGTGGTGAGGAAGATGATCGGAACGCCGGTCTGGCTGGGAATCTTGCGAAGTTCACGGATCATGGTCAGGCCGTCCATGACGGGCATGTTGAGATCGGTGACGATCAGGTCGTAGTGACCCGCGGTCGCTTTCGCGATCCCCTCGGCTCCGTTGATCGCTTCGGTGACGTTGTACCCCGCATTGGACAGAGCCACATTCGTGGTCAGTCGAATGCTCGCGGAGTCATCGACGGTCAAAATGTTCGCAGCCATTATTGCATTCCTTCGTGCAGCCAAAATTTTGCGTCCTCGGTCGAGAGGACATCGAGAAAGCCCGCCCGCTTGAGCGCCGTTTTGACGGCCGCGTTGGCGGGACGAGAAAGGGTGACCGGCTTGCCGCCGGCAGCAGCGCTTTTTCGAACGGATTCAATGAGTTGCAAGAAGGACAAGTCGATGTCCTCACAGTTTCCGAGGTCGATCTCGATCTGTGTGGAAGAGCTCGAATAATCCAACAGCTCCGCGTGAATGTCGCGGATATTTCGAATATTTGCTTTAGCAGGCATCGAATATGTCATGTCCTCACCTTTTTACTGGTGTTCGCGCCAATAATTCTATCGCGGGAGCATCACAGCGAATGGCTAACGAGGCGTAAATTTATACTGGGAAAAATTAATCCCATCTAATGATATGCTAGTTTTAGGAGAGAATACTAAACGGAATTTTAATAGATGCTAACGTTTGTTTAAAGTTGCAGAGCTTTGAAATTACTGGAGTTTATACAATTTAAGAAATTCCTGAAATTGAATGCCGGAGAGGATTCGGTAACCAATGCGGAGATTAACGGGACAACTCCTGCATGAATTTACGCATCGTTTGTGCCTTTGCCCTACACTTCTCTCACATATGAAATACGTTTGGGGACAAAACGTTGTTGCAAGTAAAACAGAGTAACGCTGCTTTTTACCGCGTCGGGCGCGCCGAGCTCGACGCGAAGCTCGCCGTTGCGCATGGAAAATTGGAGAAAAAGTTCCTCGAAGGCGGCGCGGTGCTGATCGCGATCTCCGATATTCTGAAGCGGCTCATCGCGTCGCTCGACTCTCTGACCAGCGTGCTCGACGCCGACGCTTCCAACGCCACGATGCAACGCATCCTCTCGACCGCCAAGGAGCTCGCGGAGCTTCCCAAGTTCGAACAGGCGCGGCTGGGTGGGTTCGAGAAGCTGAAGACGGCCTGTCAGAAGATGCAATCCAATGTGGAGGACATGCGCGAGACCATGCGCTATCTCCGGACATTTGCGATCACGGTGAAGATCACCGGCGCAGGCATCGCCGAATTCGCCGGTTTCGCCGACGAAATTCGCGAACGCATCCAATCCGGTGCGCAGGAGGTCGATCGCTTCGGCGATCAGCTGTCGGCAATGGCGTCGCAGCTTGCGACCGCCACCCAGTTCTCGGCCCGCATTTCGCGCGAATATGGCGACGTGGTTCCCGGCGTCGTACGGGATCTCGAACGCGACGCGAGCGTGATCGCCGACCATCATCGCAAGCTCTCGTCCATCGCCAACGATGTGAAATCGCTGGCCCGCGCGATCCAGTCCAAGATCGCCCAGGTCCTGTCGGCGCTGCAGATCGGCGACATCACCCGCCAGCGGCTGGAGCATGTGCGCACGAGTTTCGAATTTCTCGACGAGTTCAAGGCGTCGGCCGACGGCGCCGCCCTGAGCGTCGAGATGAACGAGCGCTGGACGGCGTCATCGATCGGCTGGCGGCGGCGCAGACCGAAAGCATGGTCGACGACTTCGAACGCGACTGCCGGAAGATCATGCAACTGATGCAGAGCTTCGTCGACGACGCCCATTCGATCATGGCGCTGCGCGCGACCATGCATCAGAGCGGCGACCGCGGCGGCAACAATTTCCTGGCCACCTTGGAGCGCGGCGTCGCCGCCGCGAGCGGTCTGGTCGCCAATGTGGCCGAAACCAGCGCCAACGCCAACCGTGTGGCGCAGTCGACCGGCGAGACCGCCCACAGTCTGGTCGACGGGATCTCCATCATCCGCGGCATCAAGACCGACATTCATTATATGGCGCTCAATTCCAACCTCCGCTGCTCGAAGCTCGGGGACGAAGGGCGTTCGGTCAATGTGGTCAGCGCCGAACTCCGGGTATTCGCCGAGAAGCTCGAAGAGCCGGCCAACAACGTGGTCGACGAGTTGCAGCATTTCGAAGGCGCGGCCGTCGCCTTCTCGCAATGCGCCGAAGCCACCGGTTCCGACCTGAGCGCGCCTCTGCGCGCGGCGCTGGACGATATCCGCGACATGTCCAAGCGCATGGACGAGAGCATCGCCCTGTTCGAGCATGAGGGCCAGGAAGTGTTCGCCAAGGTCAGCGCGGCGCTATCGACGCTCGATTTCGAAAGCGAACTCGGCGACGTGCTGCGGGACTGCGTCGCCGTCGCCCGCGATCTGGCCGCCCAGGCCGAAGGCGACGCCTCCATTCTCGGTTCGTCCGCCGACGCCCTCAGCGCGCGGATCTACAAGATCTACACGATGGCGTCGGAGCGAGACCTTCATCGGGAGCTCATGGTCGTCAATCAGGCCGCCGACGAACCCGCCGTAAAGGCTCTGACGAGCGACGAGGATCTGTTCGACGACGCGCTGTTCTGAGCATCCGCCGGGATTGCGGCGCGGGCGGCTTTCGCTGCTCGCTCAGAGATCTTTGCGCATGATGTGATAGACCGCGCCGTCGCGGTCGAAGATCTCTGTCGTCATCCAGCCGCGGGAACCGTAGAGACCGACGGCGCTTGCGCTATAGAGGCTCAGCCGTCGGAATCCGGCCTCGCTGGCGACGGTTTCGATCCTGGCGATCAACCGCTGCGCATGGCCTTCACCGCGATGGGCGGCCGCCACATAGAGCCCCGCGAGCCATGGATTGAGCTCGGGACGGTCATCGAGATCGTCGTTGCAGAGCGCGACCATGCCGATGGGCTCGCCGCCCTCCAGCAGGACCAGCACCGTCGGCAACGGGCCAGGCGCGACCGCCGCCGCCTGTTCGCGCGCCATCAATTGCTCGAAGGATATGTCACTGTTGCTGAAGAAGGCCTCCCAGCGCCAGGCGCCGGTAACGGCTGTCAGGTCCGGCCGCTCTCTGGTAGTGACATAGGAAAGGCCGGATCTCGTCTCGATCACGCCACCGCGCGCGGACGGGCCATCGCGACGGCCGGCTGGGCCGGGCGCAGCCGGTTGCGGTTGGGCACGTAGCCCAGCACTTCCTCGGCGAAGGCGGCGGCGTTTTCCTTGGCCTTGTCGAGATTGCTGACGCGTTCCGAATTCATGTCGTAGAGGCTGCAGCCGTAGTCGAACAGGTCGCGATAGGCGGCGCGTTCGATGATCGGGGTGTCGAGAACCCGCACCTTGCGCTGGGCGAGCATCTGCTTCACCACCTGCAATGCGCGAGTTGTGACCATCGAGTTAACACGGGTCAGAACCACCGAGTGGGGGATGCGAATGGAGGCCTTGTCCTCCAGATACTGCAGCAGTTCGAGCACCTGGGCCCCGCCCTTGGCGTCCATGGCGCAGCCCTGGATAGGGATGAGCACGTGATCGGACACGCCCAGGGCGGTGGCGATCATCGGCGAGCAGGCGCCGGGAAGGTCGAGGAGGAAGTAGTCCGTCCTGTCGCGATACAGGGCCATTTGCGATTGCAGGTTGGAGACGGTCACATAGGACACGACCTGGATGTTGGCGAGCGGCGTTCCGGTCTCATGCCAGCGGCTGATCCAGCGCTGCGGATCGGCGTCGAGGATGGTGACGCGTTCCCCTGACGGGCAAGTTCGGTGGCGAGGAGCAGCACGGCGGTGGTTTTGCCCGCGCCGCCCTTGGTGTTTGCGAAAGTGATGACCGGCATTGCTTGACGTCCTGAAAAAACATTGCGCGCGCCAGCCCGATCCTGCGGCTGAAGCTCTTTCACGATCTTTGCCAATCGTGGTTAAGGAAGTCTTTCCAGCGACCTACTAGTTTGTGTATCCGACTGCAGAAACTACCGCTCGCGCGCGCAAGAAAATTTACGGCCGTCGGGCAGCATCAGCTGCGCCTGATCGCCCTGGATCGAAAAAGCCACGCCATTGGCGCCGTAGTCCGATTTCTCGATGAATTCGTCGCCGTCGGCGACGCCGACATGCACGGCGTTGCGCCATTCGATCGTCCCGACCCGTGGATTGCTCTCGATCAGGGTGGCGGTGACGGGATGGTCGATCTTTCGGCATCTCAACACATAGGGTCCCCGCGTCAGGGCGTTCTCGGCCTGGCGGACTTCCTCGTGCTTTTCCAGAAGCCGGTGAATGCGCTTGGCGTAGGCGGCGATGATGCATCCGCGCGTGTTCTGCGCCAGCCAGCATTCGTCGCGCGCTCGCTTCCAACCCGCCGCATCCGCCTTCATCGCCGCAGCCTGTTTCGGCTCCGCTTTCTTCAAGGCCAGGGTATAGAGCCGAGCGGTTTCGTGGTCGAGCAGCGACAGTTCATGATCGCCGCAAATCGTGCGCTCGGCGCGGCTGTCCACCTTGGCGCAGTCGAAGGAAGGGCTTGCCGCCGAAGCGGGGGTCGGCGCGGCGGCCGGCGCCAGCAATGCGGCCGCCGCTGCGAACAAGGATAGCGGCCAGCCGGCGGCCCGGCGGCGGGAAGGATCGATACGCGGGTGTCGACGGTTCGGGGTCATGGGCGTCACCTCTGTCTCAGCGGCGCCTCGTTCACCGGGCGCCGTGTCTTGGCTTAACGCGCGACCTCGCCGGATGATCCGCAAAAGAAAAGGCCCGCGACGATGGCGGGCCTCAAACCGTTTCGATGCGCGGGGCTCAGCCCTTGGCGCGCTCGACATAGGAGCCGTCTTCGGTCAGCACCACGATCTTGGTGCCGGCGTCGATATGCGGCGGAACCATGGAGCGAATGCCGTTCGACAGCATGGCGGGCTTGTAGGAGGACGAGGCCGTCTGGCCCTTGACCACCGGCTCGGTTTCCATGACTTCGAGCACGACGTGGCGCGGCAGTTCCATGGCGATCGGGTTGCCCTCATGGATCGACAGGATTACGGTCATGCCTTCCGACAGATAGGCCTTGTCGTCGCCGATCATGTCGACGGTCGCCACGACCTGGTCGTAGTTTTCCGGGTTCATGAAGTGGTAGCCTTCGCCGTCCTCATAGAGGTACTGGAAGTTGATGTCTTCCACGATGGCGCGTTCGACCTGTTCGGTGGTCTTCCAGCGCTCGGACACTTTCACGCCGTCGGAAATGCGGCGCATGTCGATCTGCGTGACCGGCGTGCCCTTGCCCGGATGAAAATTCTGCGCGGTCAGAACAACATAGAGCCTGCCGTCGATGTCGAGGACATTGCCCTTGCGGAGCTGAGAAGCGATGACCTTTGCCATAGGACTTCCTTGTAACTTGTTTGAACGCGCATTAAAGGACGGTCGGAACCGGCCAAATGCCCGCCTTTTCAGGATGTGGCGCGCCAATAACCCGAAAACGGGCAAATTGCCAGTCTGAATCGAACGCGAAGGTGAGAAACATGGCCGTGACGACGCCGTCCCGCTGGTGGGCGCCCGATGTGCATGCCGACCGGCGTCCCTTTCTGCTCGCCCGCAACCGCGTGCAGGCGGCATTGCGCGCCTATCTCGCCGGGAAGGACTTCATCGAGGTGCACACGCCGGCTTTGCAGATTTCGCCGGGCAACGAGACGCATCTGCATGCTTTCAAGACGGAACTGATCGGGGCCGACGGGGAGCCGCGTGATTGTTATCTCCACACCTCGCCGGAATTCGCCTGCAAGAAGCTGCTGTCGGCGGGGAGAAGCGCATCTTCACCTTCGCGCATGTCTATCGCAATCGCGAGACGTCTCCGACCCATCAGCCCGAATTCACCATGCTCGAATGGTATCGCGTCGCCGAAGCCTATGAGGCGCTGATGGAGGATTGCGGGCGGATGCTGTCGCTGGCCGCCGAAGCGGGCGGGACGACGACCTTCACCTATCGCGGCATGACCTGCGATCCGTTCGCAGCGCCCGAGCGGCTGTCGGTGGCCGAGGCGTTCTCGCGCCATTCTGGCATCGATCTTCTCGCCACCATCGCCATGGACGGCGAGACGGATCGCGATGGTCTCGCCGCGCACGCCACGGAGGCGGGCGTCCGCATCGCCGAGGACGACACCTGGTCCGACATCTTCTCCCGAATACTGGTGGAGAAGGTCGAGCCCCGTCTGGGCGAGGGGCGCGCCACCATTCTCTGCGAATACCCCGCCGCCGAAGCCGCGCTCGCCCGTCGCTCGCCAGATGACGGCCGCGTCTCCGACCGTTTTGAACTTTACGCCTGCGGCGTCGAACTGGCCAACGCCTTCGGCGAACTCACCGACCCAATCGAGCAGCGCCGCCGCTTCGAGATGGAAATGGCGGAGAAGCAAAGGATCTATGGCGAGACCTATCCGCTCGACGAGGATTTCCTCGCCGCGCTTGCGATCATGCCCGAGGCCTCGGGCGCCGCGCTCGGCTTCGACCGATTGGCGATGCTGGCGAGCGGGGCCCGGCGCATCGACCAGGTGATGTGGGCGCCGGTGGTTTGGGGGCGTGATGGGGAATGTTTTTGAGGCCGGCGCGCGCGCGGCCTGTCTTCCTGTTGTAACTGAGGCGACGGCGTGCGCGGCCCCTCATCCGGCTGCCGCCACCTTCTCACCGCGCCTGCGGGGCGAAGGGCGATGGAGCGCCGTCCTTGCCCCATCCTCCTTCTCCCCGCTCGCGCGGGGCGAAGGTCCCGGCAGGGGGATGAGGGGCTGTGCACACCCCAGCGCTGCATCGCATTCGTGGCTCACCCCCTCTGTCCTGCCGGACATCTCCCCTCAAAGGGGAGATTGGCTGGCGGCGTCCGCTCGCCTCAATCTCAACGCCCAAGGTGGGGCGATGTCCTCGCCTCCTTCGATCTCCCCCTTTGAGGGGGAGATGTCCGGCAGGACAGAGGGGGTAATGCTGGCTCCAACATCACCCTCATTCGCACGACATCGACCGCGCGGAGCCGCCCCGCATGACCGCGCTCACCACGCCCAGCGACCTCCTCTCCACCGGCCTTATCGACGAGGCGGCGTTGACCGATGCTGAAAGGGTCACCGCCCGCTACGCCATCTCGCTCACCGACGACGTCGCCCGGCTGATCGATCCCGCGGACGCCAATGACCCCATCGCCCGGCAGTATCTGCCGCGTCTGGAGGAACTGACCATCCTGCCCGGCGAGCGGGAGGATCCGATCGGCGATCACGCCCATGCGCCTGTGGCCGGCATCGTGCATCGTTATCCCGATCGCGTGCTGCTGAAAGCCGTGCATGTCTGCCCGGTCTATTGCCGCTTCTGCTTCCGCCGCGAAATGGTGGGGCCGGCGGGAGACGGCATGCTGGCCGGGGAGGCTCTCGATGGCGCGCTCGATTACATCGCCCAGCATCCCGAAATCTGGGAGGTGATCGTCACCGGTGGCGACCCGCTGGTTCTGTCGCCCCGGCGGCTGGCGTCGCTGATGCAGCGGCTGGGCGGCATCGATCATGTGAAGATCATTCGTTTCCACAGCCGCGTGCCGGTGGTCGACCCCGGCAGGATCGACGAGGCGATGATCGAGGCGCTCCGAGCGTCGGGCAAAACCGTCTATGTGGCACTGCACGCCAATCACGCCCGGGAATTCACGCCCGAGGCCAAGGCGGCGGTCGATCGGCTGATATCAGGCGGCGTGACGATGGTCAGCCAGTCGGTGCTGCTGAAGGGCGTCAATGACAGCGTCGAGGCGCTGGACGCGCTGATGCGCGGCTTCGTCGAGATGCGGGTAAAGCCCTATTATCTGCATCATCCCGATCTCGCGCCCGGCACCAGCCATTTCCGGCTGGGGATCGACGAGGGCAGGGCGCTGGTCGAAGCTCTGCGCCGCCGCGTCTCCGGCCTGTGCATGCCCGCCTATATCCTCGACGTGCCGGGTGGATCGGGGAAAGTGTCGTTGACGGAAAGTCCTGTCATGGCCGTGGGCGAAGGGGGCTACGAGATTTCGGACCGGCATGGCGAGACGCATGTCTATCGGGACGAAGCCTAATCGTCCGCCTTGTCATTTGCCCGCCTGCGCAGCCTCAAACGCATTGGCCTGTTCCTCCATCCGCTCCGTAAAGCGGTTGAACAGCGTGGCGAAGGCGGCGATGTCATCTTCCGGCCAGCCTGCCAGAGCGGTCGTCAGCACGTCGCGTTTGGTGTCGTGGACGCTGTCGATCATGGCGCGACCATTGTCGGTCAGCGTCACGATGGTGCGGCGGGCGTCCTGCTGGGAGGCTTCGCGGCGGAGGAGATCGCGCTTGACGAGATCGGCCACCATGCGGCTGGCGCGGGAATGGTCGACGCGCATATTCTCGGCGATGGCGCCGATGGTGATCTCCTGCTTTTTACCGAGGCGGCTCACAAGGCTCATTACGTCGAGATCGGAGAGTTCCATGCCCGTGCCCAGACGCGCCAGCGCTACGCGGCCGATATAGCGGCGGCCGGTCATCAGACGCATCTTGGCCATGGCTTCGCCGACGCGATGAATGGCGTCGTCTTTGCGGGTGTCGGAGGATTTGGGTTCGATGTCGCTCATGGCATCTGTTTATCAGAAAAATCGACGCCGCCAAGATATTTCGTGTCTTTGTCACATATGTGCTGTTGACATATATATGCTAAAAGCACATAAATACCCCACTTGAAATTTGTCAGGACTGGTGCCGCCATGGACGCTCGCGTCGAAACCGCAGAACAAGCCTCTCCCGCCTTCACGTCGCTGGTGCCCGATTCGAAGCGCCGCATGCTGGTGTTCCTCATTCTGCTGATGGGCATGTTCATGGCGACGCTGGACAATCAGATCGTCTCCACGGCGCTGCCGACCATTGTCGGCGAGTTCGGCGCGCTGGAGCGCTTCGGCTGGGTCGGCTCCGCCTATCTTCTCGCCACAAGCGCGGTCATGCCTGTGTATGGAAAGCTGGGCGATCTGTTCGGGCGCAAATATGTGATCATGACAGCGATCTTCATCTTCACGCTGGGCTCGCTGGTCTGCGGACTGGCGGTGTCGATGAACACGCTCATCGCGGCCCGGGTGCTGCAGGGGCTGGGCGGCGGCGGCATCATGGTGTCGCTGTTTTCGATCAACGCCGATCTGTTCGAACCGCGTGTGCGGGCCCGCTACCAGAGCTATTCCAGTCTGGTGCTGATGGCGTCTGGCGCCATCGGGCCGACGCTGGGCGGGGCGCTCTCGGATCTGTTCGGCTGGCGCTCGATCTTTCTGGTCAACTTGCCCGTCGGCATCGCGGTGCTGATCGGCATGGCGATCCTGTTGCCCTATCGCAGGCCGACCCGTCGGCCGAAGATCGACTATGCCGGGGCGCTGCTGCTGGCCGGCGCCGTGTCGAGCGTGGTGCTCTGGGCCGACTCCAGCGAGATCTTCGGCTCGCTGATCGCCAAGGAAAGTCTGGCTGTTGTTCTGTTCGGCGCGGTGTCGCTGATCGCCTGGATCATGGTGGAGCGTCGCGCCCCGGAACCCATCGTGCCGCTCGGCCTGTTCCGCAATCCCACGGTCAGTTTCCTGCTGATCATCTCGCTGACCAGCGGCGCCGTCGGCATCGGCTCGGTCAATTACGTTGCGCTGTTCCTGCAGACCACGACCGGGCTTTCGCCGTCGCTCGCCGGCCTGCTGTTCATTGCGCTGACCGCGGTATCGCCCTGGGGTCGCTGACGGCAGGGCGGCTGATCTCGAAGACCGGCCGCTACAAGATCTTCTCGTTGATCAGCACCGCCGGCAGCATGACCATCTTCTTCCTGTTTTCCTTCCTGCATGCGGGAACGCCCATTCCGCTGATCGGCTTCATGATGCTGCTGCAGGGCATGAGCGTCGGCTTCGGCCAGCAGGTGCCGGTGATCGGCGTCCAGAACGCCGCCGATCCCCGCGATGTCGGCGCGGCGACGGGAGCGGTGACGCTCACCCGCATGGCCGGCGCCTCCATCGCCATCTCCGTCTATGGCGCGGTGCTGTCGTCGGGGGTGGCGCGGCATGTCTCGACCATTCCGGGCGTCGGCAATATCGCCGAACTGACGCCGTCGGCGCTGGCGTCTCTGCCGGAAAGCAGTCGCCTGCTGGTGGCCGATCTCTATGCCGGCGCCTTCCACCATGTGTTCCTGACCATGTCGCTGACCATCGGCATCGGTTTCATCGCCGCGATGCTGCTCAAGAACAATCGCCTGCCGAGCGGCATGAAGGGATAGACGGTGGAATGGCATGGGCATTGCAACGTCTCTTCCGACATCATCAGGAGAGACGTCATGCTCAACAATGCCGCAACCCTTGCCGCCGAAGACAGGAGCATTGCCGAAAAAACGCTCATCGAAGCGCTTGCGCTCGCCGCGCTGACGGCGCGCACGGGCAGCCCCGCCGGCTGCGCCTTCTCGCCCTTCGGCCTCTGGTCGAAGATCGCCCGCAAGGGATGACTCAACAAAGAGGCCGCCGGATCGCTCCAGCGGCCTTTCTTCATATTTCGAAATTGGACGTCAGTCGCCGATCACCAGCAGGTCGCGCGGCGCGTAAAAGGCCGCGACCGTGTCGCCGATCGCCGGCGGCGGCTGCGAGGGATCGTTGAAGGCGTCGAAGGACAGCGTCGCGCCATCGACCTTGAGCCGGGTGCGGACCACGGACCCCAGGAAGTGCACCCCATCGACCACTCCGGTCATCGACAGATCGCGGCCGCGGCTCTGATCGAGCGACAACGCCTCCGGACGGACGGCGAGCGTGACCTTGTCGCCCGCTTTCTTGCCGGTGAGCGGCTGCGACACCGCCACGGTCGCGCCGTTTACCGTGACCGTGCCGGCGGCGGGGTCGGCGACGACGGCTTCGATCATCGACAGCGTGCCGACGAAGCCGGCGACGAAACGCGTCGAGGGGCGGTTGTAGATCTCGTGCGGCGTGCCGATCTGGTCGGCCTTGCCCTGATGCATGACGACGATGCGGTCGGAGATCGACAACGCCTCTTCCTGGTCATGGGTCACGAAGATGGTGGTGATGCCCATCTTGCGCTGGATGTCGCGGATTTCCTCGCGCAGCGACACTCGGATCTTGGCGTCCAGCGCCGACAGCGGTTCATCGAGCAACAGCACCTGCGGCTTGATCGCCAGCGCGCGGGCGAGCGCCACGCGCTGCTGCTGGCCGCCCGACAGCTGGAAGGGATAGCGGTCGGAGAGATGGTCGAGGCCGACGAGCTTGAGCATGTCGGCGACGGTCTTGTCTCGGTCTGCGCGATTGATGCCGCGCACCTTCAGGCCGAAGCCGACATTGTCCGCCGCCGTCATGTTGGGAAACAGCGCATAGGCTTGGAACACCATGCCGATATTGCGCTGGTTGGGCTTCAGATCGTTCTGCCGGACGCCGCCGATGTTGATCTCGCCGGAGGTGGGCGTTTCGAAGCCCGCGACCATGCGAAGGGTCGTGGTCTTGCCGCAGCCCGACGGGCCGAGGAAGGAAACGAATTCGCCCTTTTCGATCGCCATGTTGAAGTCGATGACGACGTTCTGCGCGCCGTAGGACTTCTGGATATTGGAGAGAGTGAGAAAGCTCATGGACAAAAATCCTCAGACCTGGCGGGAGGGCGTTTTCTGGAAGCGGGACAGCAGCTGGATGACGCCGAGGCAGGCCCAGGTGATGCCGAAGGCGATCACGGCGAGCGCGGCCGGCTCATAGGCGCGGTTGGCGCCGAGCAGCTGCATGTATGGGCCGAATGCCGGACGGTTGAGCAGCGCGGCCATGGTGAATTCGCCGATGACGATGGCGAAGGTCAGGAAGGCGCCCGAGAGCACGGCGATCATCACATTCGGCAGGATGATGCGGCCGAGGATGGTCACCCATCCGGCGCCCAGGCTCTGGGCGGCTTCCGTCAGCGTGCCGACATCGATCGTGCGCAGGCCGGTGTCGACGGCGCGATACATATAGGGCAGCGCCAGCGTCGCATAGCCGAACATCAGCAGCACATTGGTGCCCATTGTGGTTCCCGTCAGCGGCAGCCAGCTCGAGGTGTTGTAGAGCCGGATATAGCCGAACACGATGACGATGGCCGGAATGACCAGCGGCAGGAGCGTGATGAATTCGATATAGGGACGCAGCCGCGGCAGTTTCAGCCGCACGACATAGGCGGTGGGCACGACCAGCAGCACGCCGAATACGATCGTCGCCAGCGCCTGCGCCACCGAATAAGAGAAGGTCGCCTGGAAGCTGGGATCGGCGAGAACCTTGGCGTAGGCGTCGAAGGAATAGACGCCGCGCCGCATCTTGAGCGAAAAATTGGTCATGCCGATGAGCGGCAGCAGGAAATAGAGAATGCCGAAGGCGAGCGCGCCCCAGCCCCAGAGCTTCTTCATTTGAGCCACCTTTCGCTGCGGGCGCGCAGCCAGATGTAGAGAGTGTTGGCCGTGGCGGTGATCACGATCATGCCGAAGGCGATGGCGTAGCCGAGATGCGGATTGCCGAGCACGTCGCCGCGGATCTGGGCAAACAGCAGGATCGGCACGATGCTGAGCGAGGAGCCGGTCAGCGCAATCGCGGTGGCCACGGCGCCGAAGGCGTTGGCGAACAGCAGCGCAAACGTGCCGAGCAGCGACGGCAACAGGATCGGGAAGGCGACCATGCGCCAATATTGGCCGGTCGTGGCGCCGAGAATGGAGGCTGCTTCGCGCCATTCCTTCTTCAGGCCTTCGAGCGCGGGCGTGATGATCAGCACCATCAGCGGGATCTGGAAGAACAGATAGGTGACGGTCAGGCCCCAAAAGGATAGCAGGTTGAAGCCGAGCGCGCGGAGATTGATGCCCAGTTCTGTCTTCAGATAGAGCGTGATCATCCCGGCCGGACCGAGCGTCGCCAGAAAGGCGAAGGCCAGCGGCACGCCGGCGAAGTTCGAGGCGACGCCGGAAAAGGTCAACAGCGGATCGCGGATGCCGCGCGGCAGGCCGCCCACGGTCACCGCCGCCGCCATGCCGAAGCCGATCAGGCAGCCGAGCAGCGCCGACGCCATGCTGATCTTGATCGAGATCCAATAGGCCGCGAGGATCGACGGCGTGAACAGCGCGGCGATGTTGTCGAGCGTGAAGCCGCCTTCGGGCGTCTGGAACGCGCCCAGCACGATCTTGAAGGTCGGCAGGATGAGAAACAACAGCGCGAACAGAAAGAAGGGCGCCACCCCAGCCAATGCGTCGGCAATTTCCTCGGAGCGGATTTCGCCCCGGCGTTGGAAGTGTTCATCAAATCAGTCCCGTGCCCCGAGGGATGGTTTGTCAAAAATGCAGAATAGCGGCCATGGCCGGCGGCGGCAAAGAGCGACCGCATGATATTTGTGCATTATCAAGCAGAAAACGCCCCGGCGCGGACGCCGGGGCGGCATTCATGAGGTCAGGCGCTTACTGAACGTTGGCGCCGACGACCTTGTCCCAACCGCCGGTGACGGCGGCCTTGTTGGCGTCGACTTCCTCGAGCGTCGGGAAGTAAGCCTTTTCATAGGACGCGGCCGGGGGCAGCTTGTCGAGCAGTTCCTTCGGGATCTTGCCGGCGGCGGACATCGCGTTGAAGCGGGCCGGGTGGCAATAGCCCTTCAGCCAGCCGAGCTGACCTTCGTCGGAATAGAGATACTCCATCCAGAGCTTGGCGGCGTTCGGATGCGGAGCATAGGCCGAGATCGCCTGGACATAGACGCCGGCCAGAACGCCGGTTTCCGGAACGATGACGTCGACCGGCGGGTTGCCGGCCAGCGTGTCGCGCCAGGACAGGGCATTGTAGTCCCAGGCGATGACGATCGGGGTCGAGCCCTGCGCCAGCGTGCCGGCCTTGCCGATGACGGGGACGAAGCTGCCGGCCTTGTTCAGTTCGGCGAAATAGGCGAGACCGGCTTCACCGGCTTCCTTGCCGGCCTTGGCGCCGGTGGAGAGACCAGCGGCGAGAACGCCGAGAATGGCCTGGTTGGAGGCGCGCGGGTCACCGGCGAGAGCGACCTGACCGGAATATTCCGGCTTCTTGAGGTCGGCCCAGTCCTTCGGCGTGTTGGACACGAGGTCCTTATTCACGATCATCGACATGACGCCGTAATAGTCGCCATACCAGTAGCCGTCGGCATCCTTGACGTTGGCCGGGATTTCTTCCCAGGTCGAGACCTTATAGGGCTGGATCAGGCCTTCGGCCTTCATCTGCGGACCGAAAGCGAGGCCGACGTCGACGACGTCAGGAGCCTGCGGGCCCTTGTTGTCCTTGTTCGCCTTGATGGCTTCCACTTCGTCGGCGGAGCCGGCGTCGGGGTTGAGTTCGTTGACCTTCAGGCCGTACTTGGCCTTGAAGCCTTCGATCACGGCGCCGTAGCCGCACCAGTCGTGGGGAAGGGCGATGACGGTCAGTTCGCCTTCAGCCTTGGCGGCCTTGACGAGTTCTTCCGGCGCGTCGGCGCGAGCGATGGCGGTGGTGGCCATCAGCGCGGCGCAGGACGCGGCGATGAGCGTGTTGAGCTTCTTGGACACTGGCTTTCTCCTCTTTGGTGGGGCAGCGTTGCTCGCCCTGTTAGTTTTCTTTCATGACGGCTGTGTGACAGTTCCGTTACGGTTCCAAACGGCTCGGCAACGGATTTGTAATAATCTTTTCAGCTTGCCCTCCTATTTCCCGGAAATCGGCTTGCGGAACAGCGGCGTGGATTCGAACAGCTCCTCCAGCATCGTCATGCGCTCGCGGGTCTTTTCCCAATGCGAGCCCTGAATGGCCTCGATCAACGCTTCCACCACGAACAGCGTCACCACCGAGGAATCCCAGGCCGACGGCGCTTCGATGCTGAGCCGGAAACTATGCCGGGCATGCTTGACGATCGGCGAGCCCCATTGATCGGTGAACAGCACGATGTCGGCGCCGTGTTCGGCGGCGGTGCGCGCGAGCGCCTCGAGCTGGCTTTCATAGCGCCGGATGTCGAACAGGATCAGCACGTCGCCGCGGCTCATGTTCAGCACGTAATGCGGCCAACTCGACGCATTCGACGATATGCGCGTCACGCCCGGACGGATGACCTGCAGATGGGTGAACAGATACTCGGCGATGGCGCCGGTGATGCGACCGCCGGCGAGATAGACCGAGCGCTTGCGGTCGCCGATCAGCCGCGCCGCCGCGTCGAAATCCTGCGGATCGAGCGCGCCGAGCGACTGGCGCATATTGGCCATCACCGCCTCGGCGAAGCGATTGAGAATATGCGCGCCCGGCGCATTGGGCGCCATGCGCTCATGCTTGGTGATCGGGTTGGAAATGGTTTCTTCCAACTCCTGGTGCAGGCGCGACTGGAACTCGGTAAAGCCCTTGAAGCCCAGTTTCTGCACCATGCGGACGACCGTCGGCGTCGACACCCTGGCCGCTTCCGCCACCGTGGTGATCGAACCGAGGCCCGACACGGGATAATTGTCCAACAGGCTGTTCGCCAGCTGCTTTTCGGCGCGGGTCATGGCGTCGTAGCCCGCGGTGATGAGATCCGAGACCGTGGAGGCGGTGGTTGTCACCAGTGCTGTTCCCCTTCCAGTCTTTGCTGGAGTTTTGCAAAATATGAAGGGCAAAGCTGGAACGGAGTCAACAGATTTTTCGTATCGGCCTGTTCATGATGTGGATTGACAGAAAATTAATTCTGGAGAATTCTTTTCAGAACGGGGAACCAGAGGCGAAAAAAGCCGTGCATCTTTTGACCGACCAGGACGGACAGCCCGTCACTGTGATCAATCAAGGCGGATCCAGCGCCATCCTGCTCGTTTGCGAGCACGCCTCCCGGCGGTTGCCGGAAAAACTCGGCGCGCTCGGCCTCGACGAGGAGGCGCTGACGGCGCATATCGCCTGGGATCCCGGCGCGCTCGCCGTCTCCCGGCTGATTTCCGAAAGCATGGACGCTGCGCTGGTCCAGCAGAATTTTTCGCGTCTCGCTTATGACTGCAACCGTCCGCCGGAAGCGCCCGACGCGATGCCTGAGGTGAGTGAGATCTACGAAATCCCCGGCAATCGCGATCTGTCCGAAGAGGCGCGCCAGGCGCGCGTCGAAGCGATCTACCGGCCTTTCGAAGGCGCGCTTTCCCGCGAAATCGACGCCCGAGCCAAAGCCGGTCGCCGCACCGTCATCGTCACCATGCATACATTCACGCCCGTCTATAAAGGCGTGGCGCGCGACGTGGAGAGTCGGCGTGCTGCATGACGCGGACCAGCGTCTCGCCGACGAGATGCTGGCGCGCGCCGACGGCCGCTACGTTGTCAGGCGCAACGAGCCCTATGGCCCCGCCGACGGCGTGACCCACACGCTGAAGCGGCACGGCCTTGAAAACGGGCTGGTGAATGTCATGATCGAAATCCGCAACGATCTGGTGCGGGATGAGGCCGGCCAGGCGCGCGCCGCCGGCTTCCTGTCGGGCCTGTTGGGCGAAAGCCTCGCCGCGCTCGGCTGAAGAATGACCTGAACAACCGGGCGCAAAGACCCGGGTTCAAGCATGATGCATGAACAACCGGTCCAAAAGGACCACTGGGGAACACGACAATGTCTGACGGTTATACTGAACACGATAAAAAGCAGGACATGCATGTCCTGCACTCCATGGGCTATGCCCAGGAGCTCGAGCGACGGATGAGCGGATTCTCGAATTTCGCCATCTCTTTTTCCATCATCTGCATCATGTCGGGGGCATCAATTCGCTCGCCCAGGCCACGTCGGGCGCGGGCGGCATCGCCATAGGCATCGGCTGGCCGCTCGGCTGCCTGATGTCCGGCTTTTTCGCGCTGGCGCTGGCGCAGATCGCCTCGGCCTATCCGACCGCCGGCGGTCTCTATCACTGGGGTTCGATCCTCGGCAACCGCTTCACCGGCTGGCTGTCGGCCTGGCTGAACCTGCTCGGCCTGATCACCGTTCTCGGCGCCATCAATGTCGGCACCTATTACTTCTTCTTCGGCGCCTTCGGCTCGATGTTCGGCATGGAGGACACGCTCTATGTTCGCGTCGCCTTCGTCGCCGCGATCACCGCGCTGATGGCGGTAATCAACCACATGGGCATCGGCCTGACCGCCAAGCTGACCGACATGTCGGGCTATCTGATCCTGGCCGCCGCCATCGGGCTGACCATCGTCTGCCTGATCAGCGCGCCCAGCTATGACATCGCCCGCCTGTTCACCTTCACCAACTATTCCGGCGAGGCCGGCGGCAATGTCTGGCCGTCCGTGTCGGGCGGCTGGGTCTTCGCGCTCGGGCTGCTTCTGCCGATCTACACGATCACCGGCTATGACGCTTCGGCGCATACCTCGGAAGAGACCGTAAAGGCGCAGATTTCGGTTCCCAAGGGCATGATTTCGTCGGTGCTCTGGGCCTCGATCTTCGGCTACGTCATGCTTTGCGCGTTCGTGATCATGATCCCGAACATGGATGAAGCGGCCAAGCAGGGCTGGAACGTGTTCTTCTGGGCGATGGACAGCCAGGTCAATCCGGTCGTGAAGAACATTCTCTATGTCGCGATCTTCATCTCGCAGTTCCTCTGCGGCCTCGCCACCGTCACCTCGGTGTCGCGCATGATCTTCGCCTTCTCGCGCGACGGCGGTCTGCCGGCCTCCAAGGCGCTCGCCAAGGTCAGCCCGTCTTTCCGCACGCCGGTCGCGGCCATCTGGACGGGCAGCATTTTGTCGGTTCTGTTCGTGTGGCTGACCTCCGAAATCAGCATCGGCGAAGCCTCGGCCTATGCGATCGTCGTGTCCTGCACCGTCATCTTCCTGTTCCTGTCCTTCGCGCTGCCGATCGGCCTCGGCCTTCTGGCGCATGGCACGCCGAAATGGAACAAGATGGGCCCCTGGGACATGGGCGCCGCAAAATTCAAGCTGGTGGCTGTCCTCGCCCTGATTTCGATGGTGGTGATGTTCGTGATCGGCGTGCAGCCCCCGAACGACTGGGCGCTCTACATCACAGTCGGCTTCGTGATCCTCACGGCGATCGTCTGGGTGGTGTTTGAACAGCGCCGGTTCAAGGGCCCGCCGATCGGTGACGAAGTCGCCAAGCGCCAGGCCGAAATCGCGGCCGCCGAGCGCGCCGTCGGCCAAGCCTGAACCACGATGGAAAGCCGCCTCAGGTCTCAAGAGGCCGGAGGCGGCTTTCCCTTTCAAAAACGGGAACAACGGGCTCGAAGCACCCGGATAGAACAAGAATGGATTTCCTCATGAGCACTGCCTATTCATTCGACGATCTCAAGAAGGACGTTGCCGAAGGCCGCATCGACACGGTTCTTGCAGTCCAGGTCGACATGCAGGGCCGCCTGATGGGCAAGCGGTTCCAGGCGCAGTATTTCGTCGAGAGCGCTTATGAGGAAACCCATAGCTGTAACTATCTCCTCGCCACCGACATGGAGATGGAAACGGTCTCCGGCTACAAGTCGACGTCCTGGGAAAAGGGCTATGGCGACTATACGATGAAGCCGGATCTTTCGACGCTGCGTCGGATCCCCTGGCTCGAAGGCACCGCCATGGTGCTGTGCGACATGCTCGACCATCACACCCATGAGGAAGTGCCGCATTCGCCGCGCGCCATCCTCAAGAAGCAGGTCAAGCGTCTGGAAGCCATGGGCATGAAAGCCTTCATGGCCACCGAACTCGAATTCTTCCTGTTCGACCAGACCTATGACGACGCCCGCCAGAGCGGCTATCGCGATCTCAATCTCGTCTCCGCCTATAATGAAGACTACCACATCTTCCAGACCACCAAGGAAGAGGATGTGATGCGGGCGATCCGCAATGGTCTGCAGGGCGCCGGCATCCCGGTCGAGAATTCCAAGGGAGAGGCGTCCGCCGGCCAGGAGGAGATCAATGTCCGCTATGCCGAGGCGCTGACCATGGCCGACCGGCACGCCATCATCAAGAACGGCTGCAAGGAGATCGCCTGGAGCCGCGGCAAGGCCATCACCTTCCTCGCCAAGTGGAACTACACCGCCGCCGGTTCGTCCTCGCACGTGCACCAGTCGCTTTGGTCGCTCGACGGCAAGCCGCTGTTCTTCGATCCGAATGGCCGCTACGGCATGTCCAAGCTGATGGAGCATTATGTGGCGGGCCTGCTGGCGCATGCTGGCGAGATTACGCTGGCGCTCGCGCCCTATATCAATTCCTACAAGCGCTTCGTGGCCGGCACGTTTGCGCCGACCAAGGCGGTCTGGTCGAAGGACAACCGCACTGCGGGCTACCGCCTCTGCGGCGACGGCACCAAGGGCATTCGCATCGAATGCCGCGTCGGCGGCTCCGATCTCAATCCCTATATCGCGTTTGGGGCGCTGTTGGCCGCCGGCATCGACGGCATCGAGAAGAAGATGGAGCTCGAAGACCCGTTCAGCGGCGACGCCTATGGCGCGGCCGGCGTGCGCGAAGTGCCCAAGACGCTGCGCGACGCCACCGACATGTTCACCAGTTCGACGCTGCTGCGGGACGCTTTCGGCGACGATGTTGTGGACCACTATACCCGCGCGGCGCGCTGGGAGCAGGAAGAGTATGACCGTCGCGTGACGGACTGGGAGGTGGCGCGCGGTTTTGAACGTGCGTAAATCGCAACACTCCACGCTAGCGCTTTGACGAAATCACAACGATGTGACATATTGGCAGTCTTTCCATGGAGGCCGCTATGGCGATCGATACGGCATGGTTTCATCAACAGTTGGAGAAGCGTGGTAGCTCTGTTCGGGGACTGGCGCGGTATCTTGGGCTCGACGCCAGCGCCGTGTCCCGAATGCTGAACGGCGAACGCAAGATGAGCGCCGAGGAACAGGACCGGATAGCGGAGTTTCTCGGCGTCAGTATCGAAGAGATCGCGTTTCATCGTCGCGGAGTCGCTGCCGGCTTCAGCGAAAGCAAGCAAAGCGCCTACAATGCCGAAGTGGATCGGAAGGGACAGCCTGCTGTGTCCAACGAGTGGTTTTCGGAGAAGGATGTCATCTACAAGGATGGCAAACGCTGGATGGAGGGACGCAACGGTGAACTCGTTGAAGTGCATCGGGTATTTGGCTGCATGAAGGGCACGGTCACGATCATGCCCGGCGTCGATCTCACGGAGCCGATGGAGTTTGAGTGGAGCGAAAAACTCTACACCGGCGAGCGTGGGAATGGGTAAGGGGCTGTTGCTCGACACCTGCGCTGTGATCTGGATGTCGAGACACGAGGATGTGTCCAAGGAGGAGGCGATGAACGCGATCAACTACGCGGAGCAGGACGGAACGAAGGTTCTTGTCTCTCCTGTCACGGCATGGGAAATGGGCATGCTTTTGGCGCGCCGACGCATTGCTGAAACCAAGACGGCGCAGGAGTGGTATCGAGGGTTCATGGAAACGGCCGGGTTTGATGAGGCGCCTGTCACAGCCGACATCTTCATGGCCTCTTGCGAGTTGCCGCATCTGTCGCACAAAGACCCCATAGACCGCATCCTGATCGCCACCGCGCGCGAACACGATTTGACCATCATTACCCGCGACCAGGCCATATTGGCCTATGGCGCGGCGGGCCATGTCAGAGTGCTGGCCTGTTGAACTGGAGTGAAGAAAGATGACGATGATCCGATGCATATCGCCGGTCGACGGTTCGGTCTATGCCGAGCGTCCGGCCATGAGTTACGACGACGCGGCTACCGCGATCGGCCGCGCCCGCGCCGCGCAAAAATCCTGGGCCAAGCGTCCGCTGGAAGAGCGCGTGTCGCTGGTGTTGAAGGGCGTCGCTCGCCTCAACGAAATGGCCGAGGATGTGGTCAAGGAACTCGCCTGGCAGATGGGCCGTCCGGTCCGTTACGGCGGCGAGTTCAAGGGCTTCAACGAGCGCTCCAACTATGTCGCCTCGATCGCGCACGACGCTCTGGCTCCGCTGCTCATCGAAAAGAGCGACAAGTTCGAACGCTATATCAAGCGCGAAGCCCATGGCGTCGTCTTCGTCATCGCGCCGTGGAACTACCCTTACATGACCGCGATCAACACGGTCGCGCCGGCGCTGATGGCCGGCAATAGCGTGGTGCTCAAGCATGCCAGCCAGACGCTGCTGGTCGGCGAACGCATGGTGCGCGCCTTCAACGAAGCCGGCGTGCCGGAAGACGTGTTCATGAATGTCTTCCTCGACCACGACACGACCTCCAAGCTCATTGCGGCAGGCTCGTTCAATTTCATCAACTTCACCGGCTCGGTCGAAGGCGGTCGCTCGATCGAACGCGCCGCCGCCGGCACGTTTACCGGGATCGGCCTGGAACTGGGCGGCAAGGATCCCGGCTATGTGATGGAGGACGCCGATCTCGACGCCGCCGTCGATACGCTGATGGATGGCGCGACCTACAATTCCGGCCAGTGCTGCTGCGGCATCGAGCGCATCTATGTGAACGAGAACCTCTACGATGCTTTCGTCGAGAAGTCGGTCGCCTGGGTGTCCAACTACAAGCTCGGAAATCCACTCGATCCCGAGACGTCGCTCGGGCCGATGGCGCATAAGCGCTTCGCCGCCACCGTCCGCGCCCAGATCGAGGAAGCCGTCGCCAAGGGCGCCAAGGCGCTGGTCGATCCGAAACTGTTCCCTGCCGATGACGGCGGCGCCTATATCGCGCCGCAGATCCTCGTCGATGTCGATCACTCGATGTCCTTCATGAATGAAGAAACCTTCGGCCCGGCCGTCGGCATCATGAAGGTGAAATCCGACGAAGAAGCCATCGCGCTGATGAACGACTGCAAATACGGTCTCACCGCCTCGGTCTGGACCCAGGACGCCGAACGCGCCGCCCGCATCGGCAACGAGCTGGAAACCGGCACCGTGTTCATGAACCGCGCTGATTATCTCGACCCTGCTCTGTGCTGGACCGGTGTCAAGGAAACGGGCCGCGGCGGCTCGCTCTCCGTCATCGGATTCCAGAACCTCACCCGTCCGAAATCCTACCACCTCAGAAAGTCGTTCTAACATGTCGATCACCGCAAACTGGAGCTATCCGACCGCCGTCAAGATGGGCGCGGGCCGGATCAAGGAACTCGCCGACCATTGCAAGGCCGTCGGCATGAAGAAGCCGCTTCTGATTACTGATCGCGGCCTCGCGCCGATGGCGATCACGCAGAACGCGCTCGACATTCTCGACGCCGCCGGTCTGGGACGCGCCATCTTCGCCGATGTCGATCCCAATCCGAACGACATCAATCTCGAAGCCGGCGTGAAGGCCTTCAAGAATGGCGGTCATGACGGCGTCGTCGCCTTCGGCGGCGGCTCGGGCCTCGATCTCGGCAAATGCGTGGCCTTCATGGCCGGCCAGACCCGTCCGGTATGGGATTTCGAGGATGTCGGCGACTGGTGGACCCGCGCTTCGGTCGAAGGCATCGCGCCGATCGTCGCCGTGCCGACGACGGCGGGCACCGGTTCGGAAGTCGGCCGCGCCTCGGTCATCACCAATTCGGCGACACATACCAAGAAGGTCATCTTCCATCCGAAATTCCTGCCGGCCGTCACCATCTGCGATCCGGAACTGACCGTTGGCATGCCCAAGGTCATCACTGTCGGAACCGGCATGGATGCGTTCGCGCATTGCCTGGAAGCCTATTCCTCGCCCTTCTATCATCCGATGAGCCAGGGCATCGCGCTCGAAGGCCTGCGTCTGGTGAAGGAATATCTGCCCCGCGCCGTGAAGGACGGGACCGATATCGAAGCGCGCACGCATATGATGAGCGCCGCCGCCATGGGCGCCGTGGCCTTCCAGAAAGGTCTGGGCGCCATCCATTCGCTCAGCCATCCAGTTGGGGCGATCTACAACACCCATCACGGGATGACCAACGCCGTGGTGATGCCCCCGGTGCTGGCCTTCAATCGTCCGGCGATCGAGGACAGGATCGCGGCCGCGGCCGCCTATCTCGGCATTTCCGGCGGCTTCGACGGCTTCTATGACTATGTGCTGACGCTGCGCGAAGAGTTGGGCGTGCCGGACAAGCTGTCGGCGCTCGGCGTCGGCACGGACCGCATCGACGAGATGGCCGAGATGGCGATCGTCGACCCGACCGCGGGCGGCAATCCGGTGGAACTGACGCTGGATGCGGCCAAGACGCTGTTTGCGCAGTGCATCTGACGAAAACGCATCGAGTTGCAGGAGAGCCCGGCCGTTGCGCCGGGCTTTTTCGTTCAGGCGATGATCGCCAGCGAATGGGCGAGGCTCACAAGTTCGGCGCGGTTCTGCGCGGCGAGCTTCTGCTTGGCGCTTTCGATATGGGCATGGACGGCGCCGCCGCCCAGGCCGAGCATCTCGCCCGTCTTGGCGTCGGAAAGGCCCGTGGCGAGCAGCCGAAGACAGTCGATTTCCTCGGCGCCCAGTCCCGCGGGCGGCGTGCGGAAACCCTCGTTGGGCGCGAGACAGCGCAGGCGCTGATGAAATGCGAAAGCTGCGGCCGTCAGCTGCGCCTTGTCGCCAGTCGCGATCCGTCGAGCCGAAATCAGACTCGCCACCCCGTAACGCAGGCCGCCGCGGTGGATGGGCACGCAGAGCGCATCCTGCCAGCCAAACGCGGCGAAGCGCTGTAGGAGATGCCCGACATCGGCGCTGGGCCTGTTTCGGTTCATTCGTTCGCCGAGCGTGAAAGCGCCGTGATCCCGCTCGATCATTGCCAACAGGGGATCGTGATGGAGATGCCCCGCCTGGCGGCAGAAGCCCCGCCAGCGGTCGTCCCAGGAATGCGCCAGGATTACATCACGCTGGCGGCAGCCGAGATCCGTCTCCAGAATGGTGAAATTCCGTATGCCGAATGCCGAGATGAAATCCGAAAATACTTCGACGCAGGCTGAATAAGCTGTTCTACTATAAATTTCGAAAATGGTATGCGCGGCGTCCTCGGTGTTTCGCACGTTCAGTGGCCCGTTATTCTTGTCGCGTTGGTTCGTGGGACGCTAGTATTCATTTGTGGCGAAATCAGAGTCCAGTAAAATTTAGGGGTAAAATTACAGTTGAGGCCTGTGGGAATTCATTGGGCGCCGTCACGGCGAGGCTAACGTAGCGTGAGGCTCATGGTTCCACCATCACCCCGTTTAATCGGCGTGGCGCCCTATGGGTGTGGGGAAGATCCCAGCGCCGGCAATCATCATCGGGAAATGTCGAAGGGGAGCGAGGCGCGCCGACGGCGCGCCGAAAGCAGTGCCGGCGCGAGACGGGGCTTATCCCTTTCCCGCGCCGATCGAGCCTCTATTCGGCGGCTGCCGCAGTGCTGGGCGCGGCGTCGTTGGCGGCCACCAGGCGGCGTTCGCTTTCCTCATTGTCGTTGGCGGACAGCCATTCGACATGGGCTTCGGCCATGTCGCGCGATTTGACGGCGATGTCGATCATCGCGTCGATCTGTTCCTCGGTGTGATCGGCCATCACCTGCAGCCTCCAGCGGCAGGCGTTGCGCGCCACCGCCGGATGTTCGACGAGGTTGACGATGCCGCCCATCTCGACCGCATAGCGAGTCATCAGCCGGGCGAGCAGCACGTCGCCGATCAGCATGGGCACGACGGCGCTCGGTTTGCCGAGCACTTCGAAGCCTTCTTCTTCCAGACCGGCGCGCAGGCGCAGGCTGTTGCGCATCAGTCTTTCACGGCGTTCGCGGCCTTCCTCGCCCTCGATGATGTCGAGCGAGCCGAGCACGACTGCGGCCTGGATCGGCGACATGGCGTTGGTGAAAGTCGAGGGGCCGCACTGACCGCGGAGGCCGAAGCGAAGGCCGCGGCTGTTGGAGGCGACGAAGCCGCCCATCGAGCCGAAGCTTTTCGAAAAGGCGCCGACGAGAATGTCGACGCCGCCGACGATGCCGAAGTCTTCGAGCTTGCCGCGCCCGGTTTCACCGAGCGCGCCGAGATCATGGGCGCAATCGACCAGCAGGGTGGCGTTGTGGCGGCGGCAGATTTCCTGGATCTCGGGTATGTTCGGCACGTCGCTGTCCATCGAGAACAGCGTTTCGGTGACGACGAGAATGCCGCAATCCTCATCCTCGCGGCGGATGCGCGCCAGCCGGCTCTCGATCGCCTTGACGTTCAGATGCGAATGGACATGCACGTTTTCCGTGGCGTCTCGGGCGGCTTCCTGCAGGCAGGCATGGGCGAGGATGTCGATGACGACATGATCCGTCGGCTTGACCAGCGTTTTGACCGCGCCATAGCCGGCGGCCCAGCCGATCGGGAAGACGACCACGTCCTCGAAGCCCGTGAAGGCGGCGAGGCGGCGTTCGAGTTCGACGGACAGGGCGGTGTTGCCCATCAGCGCGGCCGAACCGGCGCTGTGCAGGCCGTAGCGGTCGATGGCGTCCTTGGCGCGCTGCATGAGTATCGGATGCGAGGCGAGCGACAGATAGTCCTGGCTGGCGAAATTGTGGCCGGCGAAGGTGGAGCCATCGCGATGGGCGCCTTCGATATAGTTGCCGACGCGGCTCGTCGAGTATTTTTGGTAGGGGTCGAGCTTGTGCTGCACGCGGCTTTCCCACCAGGCGCCGGATTCCGACCAGCGATCCAGAAGATTGGTCGGCTGGTTGTATTTTTCGACTGCGGGAAGACTTGTTCTCAATTGTCCGGGAATGTTTTCGAACATAACGCCACCTTTGCCAATACGCGCTGAACTACCGAGGCATGCGGTTCAGATCGGGAGATGCTAAAACCCCGCCTTTCCAGCGGTTCTCAACACTCCGCCGTAACCTTTTATAAAGATTAACGAATGATGAAAATTAGTCAATTGGCCTATAATGAGACATGCGCCAAATCGGGAATATCTCTAAAGACTTGGTTAACGTAAAAGGCCCGGCGTTATATTCGCCGGGCCTGATTTAGAAAGGGATTCAACGCTCTTAATCGATGAACTCGACTGTAACTCCAGGTTTAACCATTTTCGCGAGTTCCGTGGCGTCCCAGTTCGTCAAGCGGATGCAGCCATGGCTCTGGCTGCGGCCGATGCGCGACGGATCGGGCGTTCCGTGAATGCCGTAGGTCGGCTTCGAAAGGGCGATCCAGACCGTGCCGACCGGACCGTTCGGACCGGGCGGAATGGTCAGCACCTTGGTGTTGTTGCCCTGCTGGAAATTGATCTTCGGGTTATAGGTGTAATTGGGATTGAGCGCCACACGTTCGACCGTATGCAGGCCCGAAGGCGAGGGCGTATCGCTGGAGCCGATGGAAGCGGGATAGGCGGCGAGCAACTGGCCCGCCTCGTCATAGGCGTAGACCTGCTTGCGGAACTTGTCGGCGACGATGCGGGCGACCTGGCCGCTCTTCGGTTGGCCGGGATTGACGACCTTCACGATGGAGCCGGGAATGGTGAAGTCCACGCCGGGATTGAGCGCCTTCAGATAGCCCTCGTCCATGTGAAAACGCTCGGCCAACGCCTCGGTGACCGAGGTGTAGCTCATGCCGGGCAGGGCCGCCTTATGGGCATAATCCTCGGGGATCGCCGCGACATAGGGGCCGGCGGCGTCGGCGGCCGTGATCTCGTACTCCATGATCGGCAGACCACCCGTGTAGCCGAGCCGGGTCATGATGTCTTCGATATTGTTGGGGTCGAGAGTCTCGCCGGTGATGCGGTCATAGGCCGCGACCGCCTTGGACACGTTCATCCCCATCTTGCCGTCGATGACGCCCGGAGAGGCACCGGAACGATCGAGAAACACCTGCAGCGCGGTGATTTCGTATTGCGACTTCTTGCCGTCCAGCGTGATGACGGGGTCGGGCTGGCGCTGTTCGATTGCAGGGAGATCGGGATCCAGCGACGCCATGTCGCTGTCACCCATATTGTCGCTGGCGATCCCGTCGCCCGGCAGCGGTTGCTCCTGAAAGCCTTCGTTGTTGTCGGGATAGGTCGGGAGCGAACCGGTCGAGCCCTGATAATCCGATTGAGGGGGCGAGGGGAAGAAGCCGGGATCCTCCTGGAGTTGATCCTGGCCGGCGCGGGCATAGTCGTCGACGCCTGGCAAGCCGCCGGGCGCCCGTCGGCCTGCGCCGAAATCGGAGCGACGCATTTCCGTGGCGACCAGATTGCCGTAATGGTCGATCAACACCCGTTGGCCACGCTTGTTGGTGCGCACGATGACATCGGCGGCGTCCGGCACGTAATCGAGGACATCCCCTTCGGGCGTCATGAGGATGACATCGCCGCCAGCGGGGCTCTGGGCCGATGCGGGCATGGCGATCAACAGCGTCAATACAGAAATGGCGAACGTTCTTGTTAACATGATCCTCAGGTTCCGGCGGCGCTTCCGCCGTGGCGGGGCTGCAAGAGCCAAACATGTCGAATTTGACTCTATTGTGGAATTTCGACAAACGCAGTGAACAAATGCTGAAATTCCCCCTTTGGTTCAAGCGCTTTCGTGTAAATTGCGCGTGAGGATACAAAAGAGGACGACGTGATGAGACTAGGTGACGCGCGGTTCGAACTGGAGCTCGACGAACAATCGGCGCTCGACGTGCTCTCGGCATTGGCCGGCGGCGTCGATCTGGCTCCGGGCGGCGCGGTGCCGGACGACGGCGATCCCCGTATTTTCCGCGCGGTGCACGGCTTTCTCTTCACCTGCGGGCCGGATCACATCCGTCACCCCGAGCCCGTCGCCGCCATGGACGGGACACTGTTTCCGCTCCATGGCTCCCTGAGCGGCAACGGGGCCGTCATCACCGGCAGGCGGGTCGACGAGGCCGGCCAATCGGTCGAAGCGCGAATCAAGGTGACGCTCGCGGATGGAGGCGTCGCCGAAATCCAGAGGCTTTGGCATTTCGACGCCGCATCCGGCGCCTTCACGCTCGAAGACACGGTGCAGAATATCGGCGCGTCGCCGTTTCCGCCGATGATGATGTATCACATGAATGTCGGCGCGCGGTTGTTCGACGACGCCACCGGCTTTTCGGGCGCGTCCTTTCCGGACGGCCGCATCGGCTGGCGCTTCGGGGATGGCGAGGGCGCAGTCGTCTGTTCGCCGGCCGAGGCCGATGACGACGGCAAGGCGCATGTGTCGCTCGGCCCGATCGGCGGCGCCGGCGGCGGCCGGCTCGACGTGTGGTTCGACGCGGACGCCATGCCGCATCTGCAGATGTGGCGCAACGAGGCCGGCCATTGCAGCGTCATCGGAATCGAACCCGCCAGCCATCCCTTGGAGAAACGCGTCCAACTCGAGGCCGGCGGCCTGATGCCCGTGCTGCATCCCGGCGACGCGCGGCATTTTCGGCTGGGATTTCGTTTCGTGTGATCGAGGACGGCGCGGAAAGCGGTTTTCCCGCCGCCTGCGATGGAGTAGGGACATTCCACAAGCCCGAGGAAAGGATGAACCATGCAGATTCGCCAGTTGACCGAGGAATATTCCGTCTCGCCGCAGATCTCGCTCGAAGACGTGCAAACGCTCAAGGACATGGGCTACAAGTCCATCGTCTGCCATCGTCCGGACGATGAAGATCCGGGCCAGCCCGACTTCGGCGACATTGCCGCAAAGGCCGCCGAACTCGGTCTCGAAACCGCCCATATTCCTGTCGTGGGACAGATTCCCGCCGAGGCCGTGCGCGCCATGGTTGACGTCCTCGACGAATTGCCGAAGCCCATGCTCGGCTATTGCCGGTCCGGAAATCGCTCGACCGTCATCTATCAGCAGACATTGCATCTGCGCTGATTGCGTTGCGGGAGGCGGATCGAACCGCGTTCCCGCATCGGATGTCACGTTCATGAATTAACTTTTTAAGCGATCCGTTTACGCAAATCAGAGACATCGCCAGGTTGTTTTCGGGATTCACCCCTGATTTTCGGGGTTTTTCGCTTAACCCTTATTTAAGGGCGTCGTGATCCAATTAACGGAATTTCGGCGGAGAAGGGCTCTGCTCGACGTTGGTGGGGTGCATTGTGAAAATATCCGGAAAAATTTACAGTCTTGTCGGCGTCATGTGCGCGACATCTCTGGTGATCGGCTGCGTATCGCTGTTCGCGATTTCCAGATATGACGAGAAGTTGCACGACTACAAGAATGTGTCTGAACGCGCCTATTACGGCGAGCGCCTGAACCGCTATGTCACGGCCGTCGTCATGGAAGCCCGCGGCATCTATCATGCGCCCTCCACCGAGAAAGCCAAGAAGTTCGCCGACGGGCTGATGGACAATCTCGCCGAGATGGACCGCGTTCTCGCCAAATGGGCTCCGCTCGTTCCGGAAGCGCAGAAAACCCAGTTCGAAGCGCTCGCGGCGAAATCCGCCGAGTTCCGCCAGTTCCGCGCCGAAACCGCGCGTTTGGGGGCCGGGGTCGATCCGAAGGAGGCCGACGCACAGGGCAACAACGAGGCCAACCGCGAAAACCGCAAGGCGTTCCAGAAGCAGATCGACGCCATCGTCGAAACCGATCAGGCGGAGTTGTCGGCGATCGACCAGTCGATCACCAGCTTCAAGACCTGGATCTTTACGATCGTGATGGCCACCGGCGCGCTCGGCATCCTGGCCGGCGCCGGTCTCGGTTTCTACATCGCCCGTTTCCACCTGAGCGCGCCGATCAAGCGCATCACCGACACGATCCGCGCCGTCGCCAACAATAATTTCGAGATCGCCGTTCCCTTCCTCGGCCACAAGGACGAGATCGGCGAAATGGCCCAGGCCGTCGGCGTGTTCAAGGAGAACGGCCGCGCCGTCGTCCAGCTCAACAGCCTCGAAGCGGCGCGCCGCGCCCGCAACGACGAACTGCAGGCCCGGATGTCCGAGGTCGTGGCCGCCGCCGCCGCAGGCGATTTCAGCCGCCGCATCGACAAGGACTTCGGCGACGCCAATCTGAACGCCGTCGCCAACAATGTCGACCTGCTGCTCGCCGGCGTCGACGCGGGCATCACAGAAATGCGCGCCGTGATGGCCAATCTCGCCGAGGGCGTGCTCACCCGCTCGATGAACGGCCGCTACAACGGCGCCTTCGCCGAGTTGCAGGGCAACGTCAACGGCACCATGGAGAGCCTCAAGCGCACCATTCGCGAAGTGCTGGCGACATCGGACTCGATCAACGGCAACATCAACGAACTGGGCTCTTCGACCAACGACCTGTCGCGCCGCACAGAGCAGCAGGCCGCAGCTCTGCAGGAGACCTCGACGGCGCTCAAGGAAATCACCGGCGTCGTCCGCACCGCCACAGACAGGGCCCAGGAAGCCGCCAGCATGGTGACACAGGCCAAGGACAACGCCGCCCGCGCCGGCCAGGTCGTGGGACAGGCGATCGACGCCATGGGCCGCATCGAGCAGGCTTCGCAGGAAATCAGCCAGATCATCAACGTGATCGACGAGATCGCCTTCCAGACCAACCTGCTCGCGCTGAACGCCGGCGTGGAAGCCGCCCGCGCCGGGGAAGCCGGCAAGGGCTTCGCCGTCGTCGCCCAGGAAGTGCGCGAACTCGCCCAGCGTTCGGCCAACGCCGCCAAGGATATCAAGGCGCTCATCACCAAATCCGGCGACGAGGTGCAGACCGGCGTGCAGCTGGTTCAGGCGACCGGATCGGCCCTGACCGAAATCGAACAACGCGTCTATTCGATCAACAGCCACATCCATTCGATCGCCCATTCCGCCAGCGAGCAGGCCACCAGCCTGCATGAGATCAACCAGGCGGTGAACCAGATCGACAACGTGACCCAGCAGAACGCCGCGATGGTGGAGGAGACCTCCGCCGCCACGATGAAGCTGGCGAGCGAAGCCGATCGCCTGGTCGAACTGATCAGCCGCTTCCAGTTGGAGGACCGGTCGGGCGCGCAGCGTCGCTACGCCGCCTGAGCCTGGACCCCCAAACGTTTATCCGAAGGCCGGCGCGAGCCGGCCTTCGTCGTTTCACGATTTCGACCGGACGAAACTTGTCCTCTGTCAAAAACTTGGATAAGAGACGGTCATCCACAAGGACCCGGTGAAAATCCGGGTGGCTCTTCTGGCCGCCGATCCGCCAGACAACACAGCAACGCAACCTATTTCTGGGCCCGATCCTGTCGGCCCGTTGCCTTCAACTGTGGTTTTTTCCCTTATGCAACCGACTTTTTCTCGTTACCGCCACGAGTGGTTCCACAATATTCGCGGCGACATCCTTTCCGGCGTCGTCGTCGCGCTCGCCCTCATTCCAGAAGCGATCGGCTTTTCGGTGATCGCCGGCGTCGATCCCAAGGTCGGCCTCTACGCGTCCTTCGCCATCGCCTGCGTCGCGGCCATTGTCGGCGGTCGGCCCGGCATGGTCTCGGCGGCGACGGCGGCCACCGCGGTGGTCATGGTGTCGTTGGTCAAGGAGCATGGCCTGCAATATCTGTTCGCCGCGACTATCCTGATGGGCGTGATCCAGATCCTCGCCGGCTTCCTCAAGCTCGGACGGGTCATGCGCTTCGTGTCGCGTTCGGTGATCACGGGCTTCGTCAATGCGCTGGCCATCCTGATCTTCATGGCGCAGTTGCCAGAACTGAACGGCGTGCCGCCGCTCACCTATGTGATGATCGCGGCCGGTCTCGCCATCATCTACCTCTTTCCCTATGTCACCAAAGCCGTGCCGTCGCCGCTGGTGGCGATCGCCGCGCTGACGCTGGCGGCTTGGTGGACGGGAATGGACTTGCGCACGGTCGGCGATCTCGGCGAACTGCCTTCGGCGCTGCCGTCATTCGTTCTCCCCGATGTGCCGCTGACCTTCGAGACGCTGAAGATCATCTTTCCCTATTC
Organism: Rhizobium sp. G21; assembly: GCF_014158035.1. Lineage (GTDB taxonomy): Bacteria > Pseudomonadota > Alphaproteobacteria > Rhizobiales > Rhizobiaceae > Rhizobium_E. The sequence goes on from NZ_JACFXW010000001.1 coordinate 3,934,467, forward strand.
GGTGACGCTCGCCGCCGTCGGCCTCTTGGAATCACTGCTGACGGCGCAGATCGTCGACGACATGACCGACACGCCCAGCAACAAGAGCCAGGAATGCCTGGGCCAGGGGGCCGGCAACATCGCGTCGGCGCTGATCGGCGGCATGGGCGGCTGCGCGATGATCGGCCAGTCCGTCATCAACGTCTCCTCGGGAGGACGGGGGCGCCTGTCGACCTTCGTCGCCGGCGCTTTTCTGCTGGTGCTCATCGTGGCGCTCGACGATCTCGTGCGGATCATACCGATGGCGGCGCTGGTGGCGGTGATGATCATGGTGTCGATCGGCACTTTTTCGTGGCGGTCGATCCTCGACCTCCGCCGCAATCCGCTGCCGTCGTCGGTGGTGATGTTGGCGACCGTGGTCACCGTGGTCGGCACGCACGACCTCGCCAAGGGCGTGCTGGTCGGCGTTCTCCTGTCGGGCGTCTTTTTCGCCGGCAAGGTGGCGCGCCTGTTCCGGGTGACGCGTCTGGCGGGCGCGACGGAAGGCGACGTGATCTATCAGGTCGAAGGGCAGATTTTCTTCGCGTCCGCCGAAAGCTTTATTGCCGCATTTGACTTCACGGAGGAGGCGCAGAGGGTGGTCATCGATGTCACGCAGGCGCATCTCTGGGATATCACGGCGGTGGGGGCCCTGGACAAGGTGGTGATCAAGTTCCGCAAAGCGGGCGTCGACGTCGAGATCCTCGGTTTCAACGCCGCGAGCGCCGACATGGTCGATCGCTTCGCGCTGCATGACAAGTCCGAAAGGGAGGCTGCGAGCGCGGCGCTTCACTGAGGCGCGGCGACAGCCCCTTTTCCTTCTCGCGCCGTGCGCCTAGTATGGGCGGGCGGCGCGCTTCGTTTGGGCGTCGCCTGCCGCAGCAATCGGAGGAGACTATGCGCGTGAGACAATTTGCCGTTTCGAGTCTGATTGCTCTGGCCGCCGCCTTTCTGACGACAGGTTATGCGCATGCCGCCGACGACTGCCACGACTATCCGCGCGCCGGCATCGACTGGCGCGATTGCAACAAGCGCAATCTCATGCTGCCCGGCGGCGAGTTGCGCGGCGCCAATCTCACCAATGTCGATTTTTCCGGCACCGATCTCGGCGGATCCGATCTCGTCTCGGCGATTTTCGAGAAGGCGACGCTGGTGCGGGCCAATCTCGCCGGCTCCACGGCGTCCGGGGCGCGTTTCGCCCGCGTCGAGGCCTACCGCACCGATTTCAGCGAGATCGATGCGCCCGGCGCGATCTTCCGCAGCGGCGAATTGCAGCGGTCGAATTTTCATGCCGCGGTGCTGACCGACGTGGATTTCACCAAAGCGGATATGGGCCGATCGCAATTCGACAAGGCCGACGTGAGCGGCAGCCGCTTTGCGCTCGCAAATCTCGCCCGCGCCGATTTTCGCGGCGCGCAGTTTTCCAAGCCGGCGGATTTCGACCGCGCCTTTTTCTTCCTCACCCGCATCGAGGGCGTGGATCTGTCCGCCGCCACGGGCCTCAACCAGTGGCAGATCGACATGGCCTGCGGCGACAAGGACACCAAATTGCCGCAGGGCCTGAAGCCGTCGAAAGGCTGGCCCTGCAAGTTTGAGGACGATTGACGCGGCGCGCCCAAACCCGAAAAGCCGGACGCGCGCTGCTTGTTTTGGTCCTCAGCCTTTGGCCGCCTCGCGGATCTGGCTCAGCGTGCGGGTGGGCGTGATGGCTTCCGGATCGAGAATGACCTCGATGATGGCGGGCTTGCCGCTGGCGCGCGCCCTCAGATAGGCGTCGGCGAAATCGGCCGTCTTCGTGACCTTCTCGCCATGGCCGCCGAAGGCGCGAGCATAGTCGGAGAAATCCGGATTTGTGAGCCCGGTGGCCGAGACGCGGCCCGGATATTCCCGCTCCTGATGCATGCGGATCGTGCCGTAGATGCCGTTGTTCACCAGCACCACGATGATGGGCAGGTTGTAGCGCACTGCGGTGGCGAACTCCTGGCCATGCATCATGAAGCAGCCGTCGCCGGCGAAACACACGACTTCGCGCTCGGGGAAGGCGGCTTTGGCGGCCACGGCGGCGGGCAGGCCGTAGCCCATCGAGCCCGAGGCCGGCGCGGCCTGGGTGGCGTAAGCCTGGAACCGATGGAAGCGGTGCAGCCAGGTGGCGTAGTTGCCGGCGCCGTTGGTCATGATCGCCGTCTTCGGCAGATTGCCTTCGAGCCAGGTCATGATCGGGCCCATGGCGACCTCGCCGGGGCCCTGTTCGGGCGGCGTGGACCAGGCGAGATAGTCGGCGCGCATCGCCTTGGTCCGCTCCGACCAGGCCACGGGCGCGCCCGGCGTCATGCCCGCAAGCGCTTCGACAAAGCTCGAAGGATCGGCGTTGATCGCGACGTCGGGACGATAGACGCGGCCGAGTTCCGAGGAGTCGGGATGAATGTGCACGAGCGACTGGCGCGGATAGGGAATATCGACCAGCGTATAGCCCGACGACGGCATTTCCGAGAAACGACCGCCGAGCATGATCAGCAGATCGGCGTTCTTCACCGCGTCGCCGAGCTTCGGATTGACGCCGATGCCGACATCGCCGGCGTAATTCGGATGCGCGTGATCGAACAGCATCTGGCGGCGGAAGGACACGGTGACCGGCAGATCCCAGGCCTCGGCGAAGGACTGGAAGGCGGCGACCGACGCTTCGCTCCAGCGCGTGCCGCCGAGAATGACCAGCGGGCGTTCGGCCTTTTCGAGCCGGGCCTTGAGATCGGCGATCTGGCTCGGCGCGGGGTGGGTGGGAACCGGCTGATAGGGGCGGGCGTCCGTCGTTTCGACGAGATCGGTCAACATGTCCTCGGGCAGCGACAGCACCACCGGGCCGGGGCGCCCTGAAGTGGCCACCGCAAAGGCGCGTGTGACGAATTCCGGGATACGGCGTGCGTCGTCTATCTCGCCGACCCATTTGGCGAATTCGGTGAAGGCGCGGCGATATTCCACTTCCTGGAAGGCTTCGCGCTCGCGGGCGTCGCGCTGCACCTGACCGATGAACAGGATCATGGGCACGGAATCCTGCCGGGCCACATGCAGGCCGGCCGCAGCGTTGGTGGCGCCGGGGCCGCGGGTGACCATGCAGACGCCGGGCTCTCCGGTAAGCCGGCCCCAGCAATCCGCCATCATCGCCGCGCCGCCTTCCTGGCGGCACACCATCACGTCGATATCGGTGTCATGCAGCGCGTCCAGCACCGCCAGATAGCTCTCGCCCGGCACGCAGGCGAGGCGCTTGACGCCATTGGCGACGAGCGCCTCCACGATCAGTTGGCCGCCGGTCTTCTTGGTCATCGCGCACACTCTTCGTCAGCTTCAAGGGAAGCCGAGAAGGCGCGCGCGACGCCGTCAATGGTTGCTGCGCTCCTGCTCGGCCAGGATGCGCTTCTGATAGCGGCCCTGAATGATTTCGACAATGATCAAAGTCACCAGCACGAAGTAGAATGTCGACTTCGCCATCGGCTCGATCGCATAGCCGAAGAAGGAGAGGTGGGCGAGATGGCCGCCTTCGGACATCAGCATGTAGCCGACCAGCAGCAGCACGAAGAGGCCGAGCACCTCATACATCCGATTCTTCTTGAGGAAGTTCGACACCGTATTGGCCATCACCACCATCAACACGCCCGAGACGACGATGGCGGCTGCCATGACGATGAAATTATGCGTCAGCGCCACGGCCGACAGCACCGTGTCGAAGGAGAAGACGATGTTCATGATCAGGATCATGGTCAGCGCCGAGGCGACGCTGCGGCGCGCGGCGCGCACCGCATTGTCTTCCGCATGCGGCGCGCCGATCATGTGAAAAATCTCCTTGATCGCCGTGTAGATGAGAAAGACGCCGCCGAACAGAACGATCAGCGAATGGCCGCTGACGGCGGCGGTGAAGAAACTCGTATGCGCCTCCCAGAGCGGCGCCTGGAACATGTCGATCAGCTTCAGGACCACGAAGAGAAGCACGATCCGCAGGCCGATGGCCAGGATGATGCCGGTGCGACGAACATAGGCCTCGCGGGCGGGATCGACCTTCTTCGCCTCGATCGAGATATAAAGAAGATTGTCGAAACCGAGCACGGTCTCGAGCGCGGTCAGGATCAGGAAGGTGATCAGGCTTTCGAAGGTGAAGAGGTTTTCGAACATCGGCAAGGGGTCCCCATCGGCCATTTTGTCGCGGCCATTGATACTGGTCCGGCTCGCGAAGGCAAGGCGCGGCGGGAAGGAAAAGACTATGGGGCGGTATCGGTTCCCGGCTGATTTGCGGAAATTACCGCGTCCAGCCAGGCGACGAAATTGCGCATGGCTTCGTCCCGTCCAATCTCGTTCAACGTCTCGTGCCGCATGTTTCGATAAACGACCGTGGTCAGGCGGTTTGCGCCGCTCTTTCTCAGGCGGTTTTCCAGCCAGATCATGTCGGCTCCCCGAGCCGTCGCCGGATCTTCGCCGCCGCCGACCAGATAGACCGGCAGATCTGGCGGAAGACGCGCGAGGCGGCTCGGATCACCACCGCCCTGCCGCGACAGCGTCATCAGATCGAGCCAGAGCGACACCGACGCCGCAAAGCCGCATCGGGGATCGGCGACATAGGCGTCGACCTCGGCGGCGTCATGGCTCAGCCAGTCGAAATCGGTGCGGGCGTCGGGAATGCTCTTCGCCCAGGCGTCGAAGGTCGCCTTGGGGCCGATCATGCTCGGCACGTCGGAGCCCTTGAAGAAGCGCTCGGCCTTGATCGCCAGCGTGCCCAGCGCTCCGGCGGCGCCGGGATTGAGCTTGCTGTTGAAGACGGCGAGGGCGGCGTAGTCGCGTGGGCGCTCCTGCACGGCATTCATGGCGATCATGCCGCCCATGGAATGTCCGAACAAGGCGACCGGCAGACCCGGATGCCGCTCGGCCACCAGCGCCCTGATCGCGGCGACGTCGTCCAGCACCTTGGCTGCGCCGTCTTTTGCCGCGAACCGTCCGAGCGGCGCATCGGGCGCGGTGGTCGAACCGTGGCCGCGATGGTCATGGGCGTAGACGTGATAGCCGCGCGCCGCGAGGAAGGCGGCGAACCGACCATAGCGCCCGGCATGCTCGGCCAGGCCGTGGCAGATCATCACCACTGCGCGCGCGCACCCGTCCGCCATGCGGCTGCGCAATGCGATTTCGGCGCCTGCGCGCGCGATCATTTCCGCCGTTTCGAATGCCATGATCTGTTCTCCGGACGGTTGCTGCGCCGATCGCGCCTCAGCTCTAACCTGCCGCGAAAAAAATCCAATCCGAGTCAAACCGTTATCGGTTGCATTTTGTAAGTCTCGATTTTCTGGATTGTAAAATCTAAAGATGTATTCATTATGTTCTCTTAGTGTTCACATGGACTTTAGGAAACCGTTATGTGCGGGCGCAAAATAACTTCAACGATCGCTAATATATTGATGCTTTTTCTTTCGCTCATCGCAAGTTCGCTCCTGGCGGCGGAAACAGAGGCGCCGGACCGGACGGTGATGGCGCTGGGTCTATCCTGGCATCCCGCTTTCTGCGAAGGGCAGCGCAAGCGGCCGGAATGCGCCGATGGCGCGGCGGACGGGCTGTCAGCGAGGCAATTTTCTCTCCACGGTCTCTGGGTGCTGCGCAAGACCTATTGCGGCGCGACCGAGGCTCTGAAGACCGCTGACAAGGCCGGCGACTGGTTGAAGATGCCCGCGCTGGCGCTCGATCCGCTACTGGCACGGGATCTGGCTGCGGCCATGCCGGGCGTCGCCTCCGGCCTCGACCGCCATGAATGGGTCAAGCACGGACTGTGCTCGGGCGGCCTCGCCGACGACTACTTCCGACGCGCGCTCGGCCTGACCGCCGAGGTCAACCGCTCGGCGGTGGGCGCGCTGTTCGTCGGCAATATCGGCAAGACGCTGGACGAGGCGCAGATCAAATCGGCTTTCGACCAGGCCTTCGGCGCGGGCAGCGGCGACAAGGTGAAGATGCGTTGCCGCAAGGATGGAGGCCGCCGACTGATCTCCGGCCTGTCGATCGGGCTCGGCGCCGAAAAAGACGGCGAGAAAGGCCTGGGACTGGCGGCGCTGCTCGCCCGCGCCAAGCCGACCAAGTTCGGTTGCCCGTCCGGAATCGTCGACGCGGCCGGCCTGCAATAGGCTGTGCGCCGAGCCGGCCTCGGCTGGGGGCGATGGCAAAACGGCGTTGCCCCTGAACGGGAATTGCCCTACATAGCCCGCAATTCCCGAATTCCGTTCATCGAGGTTATGGCATGGCGCGTCAATTCATCTATCACATGTCGGGGCTGACAAAGGCCTACGGCGCCAAGAAGGTGCTGGAGAATGTTCATCTCTCCTTCTATCCGGACGCCAAGATCGGCATCCTCGGCCCCAACGGCGCCGGTAAATCGACGATCCTGCGGATCATGGCGGGTCTCGACAAGGAGTTCACCGGCGAAGCCTGGATCGCCGACGGCGCCACCATCGGCTATCTGCCGCAGGAGCCGCAGCTCGACCCCAACAAGACGGCGCTCGAAAACGTGATGGAAGGCGTGGCCAAGAAGACGGCCATCCTCGAACGCTACAACGAGCTGATGATGAACTATTCCGACGAGACGGCCGACGAAGGCGCGGCGCTTCAGGACATCATCGACGCGCAGAATCTCTGGGATCTGGAACAGCAGGTCGAGATGGCGATGGACGCTTTGCGTTGCCCGCCGGGCGACGCCGACGTCACCAATCTGTCGGGCGGCGAACGCCGACGCATCGCGCTCTGCAAGCTGCTGCTGTCGCAGCCCGATCTCTTGCTGCTCGATGAGCCGACCAACCATCTGGACGCCGAGACGATCGCCTGGCTTGAAAAGCACCTGCGCCAATATCCGGGCGCCGTGCTGATGATCACCCACGACCGCTACTTCCTCGACAATGTCACGGGTTGGATTCTCGAGCTCGATCGCGGCCGTTCGATCCCCTATGAAGGCAATTATTCCGCCTATCTGCAGGCCAAGGCGAAGCGCATGCTGCAGGAAAATCGGGAGGAAGCATCTCGCCAGAAGGCGATCGCGCGCGAGCAGGAATGGATTTCGTCGAGCCCCAAGGCGCGCCAGGCCAAGTCCAAGGCGCGTATCCGCTCCTATGACGAACTGGTCGACGCGGCGGAAAATCAGCGTCCCGGCGACGCCCAGATCATCATCCCGGTCGGCGAACGCCTGGGCCAGGTGGTCATCGAAATGGAAGGCGTCTCCAAAGGCTATGGCGATCGCCTGCTGATCGACGGCCTGTCGCTGAAGCTGCCGCCCGGCGGCATCGTCGGCGTGATCGGCCCGAACGGCGCCGGCAAGACGACGCTGTTCCGCATGATCACCGGCCAGGAGCAGCCGGATACCGGTTCGATCCGCATCGGCGAGACGGTGCATCTCGGCTATGTCGACCAGAGCCGCGACGCGCTGGACGGCAACAAGACCGTCTGGGAGGAGATCTCCGGCGGGGCAGAAGTCATCAAGCTCGGCAAGCACGAAATGAATTCGCGCGCTTATTGCTCGACCTTCAATTTCCGCGGCGGCGACCAGCAGCAGAAGGTCGGCAATCTCTCGGGCGGCCAGCGCAATCGCGTCCATCTCGCCAAGATGTTGAAGTCCGGCGGCAACGTGCTGCTGCTCGACGAACCGACCAACGACCTCGACACCGAAACGCTGGCGGCGCTGGAAATTGCGCTGGAAAACTTCGCCGGCTGCGCGGTGATCATCAGCCACGATCGCATGTTCCTCGACCGCCTGGCCACCCATATCCTGGCGTTCGAAGGCGACAGCCATGTCGAATGGTTCGAAGGCAATTTCGAAGACTACGAGCAGGACAAGGTGCGCCGCCTCGGCGCGGACGCGCTCAATCCGAGCCGCGTCACCTATAAGCGCCTGACGCGCTGAGACGCTTCCTCGAGACGCTTCGGAAACCCCGGCCCGCGCCGGGGTTTCTTTTGTGCGGTTATCGGAATTTGACAGGCGTCAGGTCCTAGAGCCGCGATCGTTTCGAATGTGACGGAAAGTTTTCTCCGCGCGCCGTTTGATTTCCGCTTGCGCCATCAATGAAAACATATAAAGATATGTTTATGTCTTGATTGGGTGTTGCATGGCTAATGATCGCGGCTTCTCGCTGAACAGTTTGGTGGAAATTCTCAAGGCCTCGGCCGAGCCGACGCGGCTGCGTCTGCTGGTGCTGCTGTCTTCGGGCGATCTCACCGTCAGCGATCTTACCGAAATTCTCGGCCAGTCGCAGCCCCGCATCTCGCGTCATCTGAAGCTTCTCGCCGAGGCGGGACTGATCGAGCGTTACCAGGAAGGCGCCTGGGCCTGGTTTCGGCTGCTCCGCGACGGCGAGAGCGCCGCTCTCACCCGCAAGATCATCGAAAGCGCCTCCGTCGCCGACGCCGTCATCACCCGTGATCAGGCGCGTCTGGTGCAGGTGCGCGCCAGCCGCGCCGAGAAGGCCAGCGAATATTTCAGCCAGAACGCCGAGGGTTGGGATCAGCTCCGCAAGCTGCATGTCGCCGAGGCGAAAGTGGAGGCGGCGCTGCGCGCCATGGTGGGCGCGCGCCCGGTGGACGCCTTTCTCGACCTCGGCACTGGCACCGGCCGGCTGCTGCAGCTGTTCGAGGGCATCTATCGCAGTGCGACCGGCGTCGACGCCAGCCGCGAAATGCTCGCCGTGGCCCGGGCCAATCTCGAAAAGGCAGGGCTCGCCAAGGCGACGATCCGGTTGGGCGACATTTTCAATCTGCCGCTCGAAAGCGAGACCTACGATCTCGTCTCGATCCATCAGGTGCTGCACTTCCTCGAAAATCCCGAACTGGCGCTGGCGGAGGCCGCCCGAATGCTCAGGCCGGGGGGCGGCTCGTCGTGGTCGACTTCGCCCCTCACGGCCTCGACAGTCTCCGCAGCGACCATCACCACGCCCGCCTCGGTTTCTCGCATCAGCAGATGTCCGATTGGCTCGAAGAGATTGGCCTCGATATCGTCGAGGTCAAGGACCTGACCCCGGAAACGGCGGGCGAGGCGTTGACCGTGACCATATGGCTTGCCCGCGACCGCCGCATTGAAATCGCCGCCGACAGCGCGCCTGCGTTTTCGGCCACGAGCAGGAGATGCTGACATGACCAAATATTGCCGCGACATTGCCCTGTCCTTCGAATTCTTCCCGCCCAAGAACGCCGACGCCGCCAGACAGCTGTGGGATACGGTCGACGATCTCAAGAAGTGGCAGCCGGAATTCGTCTCCGTCACCTATGGAGCAGGGGGCACCACGCGTGACACGACGCTCGACACGGTCTCGACCATTCTCGGCGAGCATGGACTGGACGCCGCCTCGCATCTGACCTGCGTCGGATCGAGCCGCGACGAGGTTCGCCAGGTGGTGGCGGATCTCAAGCGGGCCGGCGTCCGCCGCATCGTCGCTCTGCGCGGCGATCCGCAGGGCGGCTTCGGCCAGGCTTACGCGCCGCATCCGGAAGGATACGCCTATGCCTCGGATCTCGTCGCGGGTCTGATCGACATCGGCGGCCTGGACATTTCCGTCTCCGCCTATCCGGAACGGCACCCGGAAAGCGCCGATTGGGCCGCCGAGATCGACAATCTCAAGCGCAAGGCCGACGCGGGCGCCGATCGCGCGTTGACGCAGTTCTTTTTCGACAATGATCTCTATGAGAGTTATGTCGACAAGGCGCTGGCCGCCGGGGTGACGATCCCCATCGTGCCGGGCATTCTGCCGATCCAGAACCTCGCCCAGGTGCAGCGTTTCGCGGGTCTGTGCGGCGCGAGCGTGCCCGATTTCGTCGTGCAGACGCTCGGCCCGGTCGAGGATCACGCAGAGGAACGTTTCCGTCGCGCCGCCGAACTTGCGGCGACCCAGGTGCTGGACCTCATTCGACGCGGCGTCGACCAGTTCCATATCTACACGATGAACCGATCCGCGCTGACCTCCGAGGCCTTGCGTTTGTCCGGCTTCGAGCCGGCCCGGTTTGAAATGCCGGCGCTCACCATCGCCGCCTGATCCCGTCATTCGCTTGCATGAAAAAGGCGCCGGATCCTGGGATCCGGCGCCTCCAAATTCCGTCGAAGCCTTGTGGTTCGGCCTCTCCCGGCGCGTCTTGTCAGATGAACAGCATTACGCCGACGAACAAAAATGCCGCGCCAACCAACACCATATTGAGGGATTGAGTAATTCCCATGCTCGAACCTCCTGCTCGTGTTGACGAAGAGAGTTAAGCGCGTTTTGGCGTCGCTGGAAAGCGGAAATTATGACGCAGTGCGGCGAAATAAGGCGGACAGGCAACAATCCACAGATCCAACTCCATGAAATTCATAGATTTTCACGATTTCACATTTTTTTCACAGAGCTGACTGAAAAATGAAGATGAACCTCTGATTCACCATGCTTTTTAAGGGGTTCAATTGTGGAGCAGGCGGCGGCGCATCAGCAGGGCGAGTCTGCCGTCGAGCACCACCAGACCCGTTGCGATCACCGCCATGCCGGCCCATTCGATGGTTTCCAGGCGCTCGCCCAGAAACACGATGCCCAGCAGAATGGCGCTCGGCGGCACGAGCAGCGTCACCAGCGACGCATTGGTTGCGCCCGCCAGACCGATGATCCTGAAAAACAGGATATAGGCGAAGGCGGTGGAGATGAGCGCCAGCGCCAGCATCGCGGCAAGCGCCCCCGGCGGCGGCAAAGCCAGGCTCCATGGCTGGTCGACGATCAAGGCCACGGGCGCCATGATCAAAGTCGAGGCGGTCAATTGTCCCGCGGCGATCGCGGTGGGATCGACGCCACGAAAACGCTTGCTGAAGATCGCGGCGAAGCCATAGGAGACCGCCGCCAGCAGCGGCAGGGCCAGCGCCCAGAGCGGCGCATCGGCGCCCGCGCCGAGATGCGGTGAAAACAGCAGCACCGCGCCGAGGAGACCGAGGACGACGCCGGCGAATTTCCGTGGCGTCAGCTTTTCGTCTTTGGTCAAACCATGCGCGATCAACACCGTCCAGACCGGCGTCGTGGCGTTGAGGATGGAGGCGAGCCCCGCTCCGATATGCGTCTGGCCGATGAAGATGAAGCTGTGCGGAATGGCGTTGTTGAGCAGGCCGAGCAGCAGGAAAGCGCCGGCGCGGCGGCGAAGCGTGTCGTAGAAGCCGTCGCGTCCACGCAGGTAGACATGCAGCGCCACCGCCGCAATCACGAAGCGCGACAGCGCCAGCGTCAGCGGCGGCACATGCTGAACGGCCACACGCGCGAAAAAGAAGGAGCCGCCCCAAAGCAGCCCCAGCAGGATCAGAAGCGCCCAGGCGAGGGGCGATATGGTGGATTTTGCGTCGGTGGCGGCGTTCACGATGCGTCCTCTCCCGAATTGCCTGCGGGAGAGGTCTAGGCGAGGGCGGACTGATCCGCCACCCGAAAAATCATAGGGCGTTCAGAAGAGCGGGCGTCGCCCAGCCGTCGGCGGGCATGCCCAGGCGCTGCTGTTCCTTCTGGATGGCGACGCGGGTGCCGCCGCCGAGTATGCCGTCGATCTTGCCGACGTCGTGGCCAAGCGCCTGCAGCTTGGTCTGCAACGCCTTCATCGAGTCGGTGTCGAGACCGGGCTCGGGATTGCCCTTCTGGTAGGGCGGCGCGCCGGCCAGCCGCGTGGCGAAATAGGCGGCGGAGGTGGTGTAGATGAACGACTTGTTCCACTCGAGATAGATGGCGAAGTTCGGATAAGTCAGGAAGGCCGGTCCAAACCTCCCCTGCGGCAGCACCAGCGCCGCGTCGAGCTGGCCGAAACCCGTATTGCCGTCGCGGGGCGTGACGCCGAGCGCGAACCAGTCCTGCGCCTTCAGACTTCCGCCGAGACCGCTTTTCTCGAATGGCACATTGTCCGGCAGGGTGACTTCCTGGATCCAGGGCTCGCCCTTGCGGAAGCCCAGGCTCTGGATGAAGCGGGCGGCGGTGAGGATGACGTCGTCGTCGCTCTTCTTGAGGTTTACATGGCCGTCGCCGTCGCCATCCGTGCCATAGGCGATGATGTCCTTGGGCAGCATCTGCACCATGCCGATTTCGCCCGCCCAGGCGCCGGTGTTGGTCTGAGGATCGAGATCGCCGTCGGCGACCATCTTGACGAGAGCGATCAATTGCGGCCGGAAGAGTTCGGGACGGCGGCAGTCATGCGCCAGCGACACCAGCGCGTTGCGGGTGTTGAAATCGCCCTGTACGGCGCCGAAATCCGTCTCCAACGCCCAGAAGGCGGTGATCACCGGGGCCGGCACGCCATAATCGGCTTCGGCCTTGGCGAAGGTTGCGGCATGGTCCTTCATCTTGCGCCGGCCGATATCGAGCCGCGCCTGGCTGACGACGCGTTTGGAGAATTCGAGGAAGGTCTGGCGGAAGACGCCCTGGCCGCGGTCCATCGAAAGAACTTTGTTGTCGATGCGCGCGCCGGCCAGCGCCTCATCGGCGGCGGTCGCCGAAATACCCTGCGCCATGGCTTCGGCCTTCACGCCGTCGAGGAAGGCTGCGAGATCGCCGCCGCAGGCGACGGCGGGCGCCGCCGGCTGAGCGGGTTCGGCCGTCTGGGCCGAAGCGGGAAGGGAGGTCAGCGCGGTTATCGCGCAGAAGAGGGAAGCGGTCAGCGATCGCTGCATGATGAACCTTCCGAAAGAGCAATTTTCGCGAAAGGTTTTTCAGAGAATTATGGCGGATGCAAGCCAAAATCCCAGAGGATAGGAAGGCGTGAAGCGGGACCGGCGGTCGTGGGCTTCACGCCCGAGGTCACATTTCTGCGACGGCCGTCAGCCAGTTGCGCCAGTTCTTTTGGAGCCGGCGAAGACGTTGATGTCGGTGTCGCCCTTGATGCCGGGAATGCGCCCGGTGCTGGTGTATTGCCAGAAAGCCCAACGGCGGTCCGTATAGATGTTGTTGGGGTGATCAGCCACCGCGCGCAGCCAGAAGTGATAATTCTTGAACTCGCCGACGAGAATGTCGCGATGGAAATCGACCGTGGTGTAGATGATCGGACGCTTGCCGTAATGGGCTTCGAGACGGTTGAGGAAGCGCTGCAATTCCTGCACGGCCGTCAGCTTGGACGGGCGATAGCGGCAGTTCTTGGACTCGCCGTTCCATTCCACGTCGAGCACCGGCGGCAGCACCATGGCGGCCTTCGGCACGTTGGCGATGAACCAATCGGCCTGCTGATCGGCGGTCGAGCAGAAGTAGTAGAAGTGATAGGGCGCATGCGGTACGCCGGCGGCCTTGGCGGCGCGCCAGTTGTCATGGAAACGGTTGTCGATATTGTCCTTGCCCTCGGTCGCCTTGATGAAGGCGAACGCGACGCCGGAGCCGCGCACCTGCCGCCAGTCGATGTCGCCGTTCCATTTGGATACGTCGATGCCATGGACAGGGTGGTGATGCGGGGTCTTCGGCCCGAAATCCTGCGGATCCATGTCTTGGAAGCGCGGAGGCACGGAGGCCGTTTCCACGAGGTCGTACTCGACAGACGAGCATGACGCCATCGCTAGCAGCAAGGGCATGACGAAAAGCGCGAAGCGACGCATTTTTCCCCCGATAAGACGCAATACAAAACCCCTGCCGCCTGCCGCTCATCACGTCAACTCAGGGCGTAAGCGCCGATCCTGCGGCATCATCGTAAAGAATCGGTTAGTTTCCAAGCGGAAATTGCATCTTTCGGCTTGCGCGTCGCTTTCGGCGAGGGCAACTGCCCGTGTCAGCCCCGGGAGCGCCGGATGATCGCCCGCCAGGCGTAACCGCGCCGCAGCGACGAAAATTCGAAATCGCCCCCATTCGCCTGCGAATGTTTCTCCATGACCGTCCCGAGATCTGCTCGGGGAGAAACGTGAAAACGCCCCAACCAGGCGAACAGCATCGTGCGGAACGGCGTCGGCAGATCCTCCTGCTGGCCGAAATCGACCACATGCAGCGAGCCGCCGGGCTTCAGCGCCTGAACGCTTTGCTCGATCGTGCGCTCCCAGTCCGGGATCATGGAGAGCGCATAGGAAATCAGGATACGGTCGAAACCCGCCACGCCGAATTCGGCCGGCGTGAAGCGCGCGGCGTCGGCCAGGCGGAGCACAGGCGCCGGCATGCCTTCGATGGTCAGCGTCTTCTCTGCGCTCGCCAGCATTTCCGCCGATATGTCGAGGCCGAATTGGCGAATGCCGGGGTGCAGTCTTGCGGCGAGCGCCAGGTTGCGGCCCGTGCCGCAGCCGACTTCCAACAGGCTCTGCCGGGCGGTCATCGTCAGCCCGCGGATCGTCTCGTCGCGGCCGAGCAGGTAATATTTGCGGGTGAGATCATAGATATGGCGCTGATGGCGGTAGATGTCGTCCATCAGGCCGGAATGATTGCGGGCGGCGAGGGTCTGGTCGGTCATGGCGTCTTCTCGTAGATGTGGAAGCCGCCATAGATGGCGGAGCGATCCCTTCTGCCGAGCGCGACCGACTGTTCTCGGCGATAAAGCCAGGCGGCGTCGATCTCCGGCGCGAGGCGGCCCGCCACGACGCTCTTGTCCGCGGCGGTGCGGAAGATGACGCGCGCGCCGGGCCGGGCGGTGCGGGTGATTTCACGCCAGAGCGTGTCGATCTGCGCGTCGGTCATCCAGTCCTGCGCGTCCAGCAGCACGTAGCGGTCCATGCTTGCGGCCGCCTTGCCCTCGAGAATATGCACGACATTGTCATGGTGCAGCGTGACGCGGTCGAGATTGGCGCGGATCGCCTGATAATTGTCGAGCGCCAGATAGGGCGGCAGCTTTCCCTCGGTCGGCCGAGGGTAGCGACGCGCGAAAGCCTGCCAGGCGAAATAATTGTCCTGGAGCGGAAAATGACAGGCCAGTTTCTCCACCCGTTCGCGCAACACGCCGGCCAGCGTCTTTTCGTCGGTCAGGCTGGCGAGTTCGTCGAACTGGCGCGGCGGAATGCCCAGGCCGAACAGCGAGCTCTTGCGCGCCGTGATCCAACGCACCGCCTTGCGATCGAAGACGGGGGCGATGCGGCGATCGAAGAAATCGCGCTGTTCCTCGAGGTTGCGGGCCTGCATGAGCTCGTTGAGGTCGACGCCGTAGAAGCGCGCGGCGATGTGGCTGGCGCCGATGAAGCGGCCGAGCAGGCCCGTGCGGTAGAAATTGCCGTTGAACACTTCGATGCGGCGCTTGCCGTTCAGGCGGCGGCCTTCCCAGTAGCGACGGCTCTTCGCATCGAGATGCGGAGCGATGAAGCGGTCATAGGCGGCGCTGTTGGCCCGCTCGTTGGCGGCGCCGAAAAAGCGCATTACGTCGGCATGGGCGGGAAGATGGCGGAAGGCGGCGATCTTCAGCCGGTTGAGCGCGATGTGGCTGGCGTTGAGATCGGCGACGTCGATGCTCTCGGGACCCTTGGCGAGATAGGTCAACATGTTGCAGCCGCCGGAAGCGATCGTCAGCAGGCGGTGATGGGGCTCCAGCTCCATCGCGGCGAGGTCGACTTCGGGGTCTTCCCAAATCTGCGGATAGACGAGACCTGAGAAGAGAAGTCCGAAGATGCGCTCCGATATTCCGTCGAGGCTGAGCGCCCGATGCTGAAGCAGAGCGCCCTTCAAGCGCTCGTCAAGGCCGATGCGTCGCTTGTGGATGATGGCGTCGATCATGTGCAATCCCCTCGATCCAACGGATGCGTAGCGAATATTGCAAATGCGCGACGGTTTGATGACGAAGATTGTGGGCGATTGGCCCGAATTGAACCGCCGGACGCGGAATCCGTTTACCGCAAGTTAAGACTTCGCGACTAGCTTCTGATTCATCACCAGGAGCGGCGAACATGATGTTGCGAACGTTTCTGCCGAGGATGTCTCAGCGATATGCTTTCGCTGGCTCGGCAATAGGGGCGTTACTGCCCATAATCGGATTGACGGCGGAAGCCGTGACGAGAGTGAAGGGAGCGCCCGTCGCATCGACGGGATTGACGCCGACCCAGGCTCTCATGCTGACGGCCCCCATCTTGTGCGGGCTGGCCTTTCATCGCATCGGCGCGCTCAAGGAGGCGCTTGAGCGTCGTCTCGAACAGCGTGACCGCGCCGCCCGGCAACTCTTCGAACTCTCGCTTCGCGACCGCTTGACCGGCGCAGCCAATCGGCGCGCCCTCGAACTCGAAATCGAGCGCTTCGTCGAAGCCAAGCGGCATGGCCGCTTCCGCCCGGCGATCCTGCTGATGGATCTCGACAAGTTCAAGCAGGTCAACGACATGCTGGGCCACGACGCCGGCGACGAGTTGCTGCGCGCCTTCGCCGCCCGCCTCGGCGCCGTTCTCGGTCCGCTGGCGCGGCTGTTTCGCCTCGGCGGCGATGAGTTCGTCGTCACCGTAGCAGGCGAGCCGCGCGACAGCGACGTCGAGCGTCTCTGCCGGGTGATCGAGACTGCGGCGGCCGAGCCTTATGATCTCGGCGGCGGCCGCGTGGCCTGCAGCGTGTCGATCGGCGTCTGCTACATCGAAGAGAACGACCAGAATATCGGCGACCTCATGCGCCGCGCCGACAGCGCGCTCTATGTCGCTAAGGACGTGGCCGGCTCGACACATATCTTTCATACGCCGGCTCTCGGCCGGGCGGTCGACGAACAGGCGCGTCTCGAAGAAGAGATCGCCTCGGGCGTGCGCAACGACGAATTCTTCCTCGAATACCAACCGATCATGCATGCCGAACAGCGGCGCGTGAACGCATTCGAAGCCCTGCTGCGCTGGCGGCATCCGCGTCGCGGCGCGCTGCGGCCGGACGCTTTTCTCGATGTGGCGCGGCGTTCCGGGCATATCATGCGCATCGGGCGGATGGTGTTTTCCAAGGCGATCGCCAACGCAGCCGATTGGCCCGAGGAAATCGGCGTGTCGGTGAATGTCAGCGGCGACGAGTTTCGCGATCCCGGTCTCGTGCGGCATGTCCGGCAATGCCTGGACCAGCATCGCGTCGATCCGCGCCGGTTGACGATTGAAGTGAAGGAAGAAGCCTTCCTCGTCGACGAAGACAGTATTCGCCTGGCGCTTCTCGCCCTCAAGGACATGGGCGTGCGTATCGCCCTCGACGATTTCGGCGTGGGTTGCTCGTCGATCAACCACCTGAGACGGTTTCCGCTCGACCAGTTGAAGGTCGATCGCTCCTTCGCACGGGGCCTGGGAGACGGAGGCCAGGACCGCGAACTGGTCGACATCATGGTTCGGCTCGGAAAGGCGTTCAACATCGGCGCGACGATCGAAGGCGTCGAAACACAGACACAATTGGATCTGGCGGTAGGACTGGGCGCGACGTCGCTGCAGGGCTACATGATCTCCCGCCCGATCGCTGCAGATACGGTTCAGTCGCTGTTTGTGGCTGCGGGTCCATCGCCCCTAGGGCCCGCCCACTTCGCAAGCGCCTGAACCGCGCTCGGAAGTTGGGGAAGGCGCGCCCCTTCGCTCTTCCCCAACAACCGATTTCCTGCTCAAGACAGGAAACCTGAACTGCGTTGACTTCATTGGAAAGCAACAGCCCCCAAAGGCTTTCCTTCGAGGTCGACGCAGTTCATTCTATTGTGGAGACTCTCTATGAAACTCATCGCCCGGATCCTGGCCTGGCTGGTCGCTCTCGTCGTCGTCGCCGCCATCGGCGCCGTCGGCTGGCTATACATCAATCCGCCCGAAGAGTTTCGCGTCGCCAACGCCTATTCGGCCAAGATCGTCTGTTCGAGCGTCTTCGTCTCCGGCCGCAAGGCGGAGGAGGTGCTGGCAGACGATGTGCAGGCCCCCGGCCACTGGCTGCTGAAATATGTATCGGTGTCCAAGGGCCAGGACCTCGTGACGGCCAAGCTGTTCGGCTTCATCGCCGCCGAAACGGCGGTTTATCGCCCTGGTCTCGGCTGTGCGTCGGCCCCGAACGGCGATCCCGACGCAGTCCGCGCCGTGGCCTTCAAGAGCCCGCCCGTGATACCGCCCGTTTCCGACTTCGAATGGCCGCTGGGCGATACGGTCAGCCGCAGCGCCGACGCGCGCGCCGAAGCGCTGCTCGCCGATCCCAAGCTGATCGGACCCGGCGCGCGGGCGTTGGTGGTGGTGAAGGACGGCCGCCTCATCGCCGAGGCCTATGCGCCCGGTTTCAATGCGGAGACGCCGCTGCTCGGCTGGTCCATGACCAAGACGGTCGCCGGCGCGCTCGCCGCGCTGCGCATGCAGGACGGCGCGCTCTCCTGGGACAAGGCCAAGCTTTTCCCCGACTGGACCGATGGTCGCGCCGACATTACCGTCGCGCACCTGATGGCGATGACTAGCGGCCTGTCTCTCAATGAGAGCTATGGCGATGTCGACGACGTCACCCGCATGCTGTTTCTCGAGCCCGACCAGGCGAAATTCGTGCGCGACAAGCCGCTCGAAGCCCAGCCGGGTGAAACGTTCGAATACACCACCGGCACGGCGGTGCTGCTGGCGCGGGCGGTGCAGGACACGTTCGCCGATCGTGACGCTGCGCTCGCCTATCCGCGTCAGGCGCTGTTTGCGCCGATCGGCATGCGCTCGGCGATTTTCGAGACGGATGAGACGGGCACGTTCTCCGCCGGTTCGCTGCTTTATGCGACGGCGCGGGACTGGGCGCGCTTCGGTCTGCTGCTCGCCAATGGCGGCGACTGGAACGGCGAACAGATCCTGCCGGTCGACTATATCGAGCGCGTCGGGCGCGCGAGCGCCCTGTCGGGTGGGCGTTATACAGAGGCTCTGGCCTGGAAAAGCGGCGCCGGTCGCGCTACGGTCGAAGAGACTGGCCTTCCCGCCGACGCCTTCTGGGCGCTCGGCCATGACGGCCAATCTATCGCGATGATCCCCTCGGCCAATCTCGTCGTCGTCCGGCTGGGCCTGACGCCCTCTGCGCTCGGCTATGATCCTGCGCCCTTGGTCAAGGCGTTGCTCGCCGCGACCTTGGAGCCTCTGCCGGAACCCGAGCCGGAACCGGCGCAGCCTTGACCATTCTCGTCGAGTGAGCCGAGACCGCACGTCGTCTTGCGCGGTGCGTGCGGTTCGGTGGCCGGACAATGATCGTCAAGCGGCGACGCTCTGTCGAGCATCCCACGATGACGCCGCGATCCGGCGCAAGCTGATTGTGTTGGTGAGGGCGTTGGCGGCGCGATATCGCCAGAGGTGGTTCGAAGCTGCGCCGGTCTGATCGGCGCCAAGCTCCAAATCAATCCGCGTGAATGACTTCCAGAAGCTGCTTCTTCTTGGCCTGGTAATAATAACCGGTGCGATAGAGCCAGTCGGCCTTGGCGACGTCCTTGTCGGCGGTCAGCCAGGCGCCGCGTAGATATTTCACCGCATATTTCAGATTGGTTTCCGCATCGAGCAAGCCGTTCGGCGAGCCTTTGTAGCCCATGCCCTGGGCGGTGCGATAGCGAATCTGCATCAGGCCGAAATTGCCGCGATGCACGGCGCCGGGATTGTAATTGCTTTCGCGCCGCGCGACCTTGTGGACCAGATGCTCGGGCACCTCGTAGAGCGCCGCATATTTGGAAATGAGCTGATTGAGATCGGCGTTCTTGCTCGACGTGATGGAGCTGAAGGCGCTGGCCGACGGCTGGGCTGCGAAAGCCGTGGCGGCCGAGGGATCGGCGCTGGCGACCTGGATGCTGGCCGCGGGCTTCGCGGCAGGCGCCCCGAGGCGCGTGGCGAAGATCGCGGCGACATCGGGCTGACCGAAACTGTCGGCCATGACCGCCGTCTTGCGCGCCTGCTTCGCAGCCGGCTCGGTCGAAGTTTCGACGGTGGACTGCGCCGCCGCCGGAGCGGTCTCGGCGGTCGCGGTCGGCTGCGCTGCAGCGTCCGCGGCGGTCGCCGTTTGCTGGAGAATCGGGGTCGGCACCGAAGTCGGCGGCAGTTCCGCCATTGCCGAAGGATCGACCGAAGCCACTTCCACCGCGTTGAAGGCCTGGGCCGCGTCGGTGATCGGCTTGGGGGAGGGGATGGCGTAGGCCATCGATACGGTCTTGTCGGTGGCGAGATCGACGGGCGAGATCGGAGTCGGCGTCGTGGTCAGCATCGCCGTGCTGGACGTATTGACCGTCTGAAGCTGCGTGGTCATCGCCACCTGCTGCGCCGCCGGCTTCGTCTCCAGTTTCGCCGAGTTGACCTTGGCGGACTGGCAGGACGCCGTCAGTCCCACCGCGCCTGAAATCAGCGCGATCCGTGTGGCATGCGTCACGTATTTTTTCATTAACCCCGTCCGCTTTGTTGAGGTCCGTCCTCCCTTCGGAGGCGGAGAGTCTTCACAAATCGTTACGTCCTGATACTCGATTAAGGAACGCCAGACAAGCCGCCGTTCCCGCCAGTTCAATCCACGCTTGATTGCTGCATCTAGAATAAAATCATCGGTTACATTCTTGTCCGCGCTAATATGCTTAACGGATGATGAAGGATCATGGTTAACGACGGGTTAATTCACGCCGTCGGGCGGACGAGGCATGAATGTCGGCGGGACGAGCGCAAGAGCAGAAGTGCCTGACTCTTCACGGTCTTGTGATGGCCTGAGAACTTCCTGACGCTGGAGCCGAATGACGGCGCATGAGGGAAAAGCGGATCGGCGGCGCAACTGCAGGCGGAGAACGACGCATCAATTCTGCTGAACGCCAGACGGTTAACCGTAAGAAAAACTAAATTAAGAAATTCGGCTATGCGGCGCGAAAACAGGCTTTCGCGCCGCATATTTCGGGTGTCAGACGGCCCGCCAGGGCTGTCCGATATAGTCCATCACCTCCGAGAACCACGGCTGGTCGGTGTCGAAATGCTTACCGCCCTTGATGCGGGAGAACTCGATCGTGCGGAGCTTGCCGTTCTGGTCCTCGTCATGGCCGGTGACGCCGGAGACGCGGTTGAGCGCGCTTTCGACGGCCAGATCCACCATGCTCTGGATCAGCCGGAGGTCGTCGCGATTGGCCGGGGCGGAACGGGCGTAGTAGCCGGACTTCTGCACCATGGCGCGTTCGGCGCCGATCATGTGGCCGATATGTTTGGAGAACCAGTTGCCGACATTGATCGTGTCGATCTTCACATGGCCGAAGGCGTCGCGCTTCACATGCTCGCCGGAGGACTCGCGTTCGGCCACGATCGTATCGAGGCCTGCGCCTTCGGAGACGAAGATGGTCACGAAGCCGGTCTTTTCCATGATCTGCCGCAGGCGGGCGCCTTCCTGCTCGAGGTCGAAGGCGATTTCCGGCAGATACATCCCGTCGATGTTCTTGAGCTGGGTGTTCATCATCAGGCCCTCGACATAGTCGCGGCCCTTGGTGTCCTGAATATAGGCGCGCGCGGTGGCGGCTGTCAGCCAGCCGCAATGGCGGCCCATGACTTCATGCACGACCAGCGTTTTCGGCGCCGCGCTCTGTTCGTTCGACACATGGTCGAAGAAGTGCGCGCCGACTTCCGCCGCCGTCCAGGCGCCGAGCGACTGCCTGATCGGCACCACGTCGTTGTCGACGGTCTTGGGCAAGCCGACCACGGTGAGCTTGTAGCCGTTGGCTTCAAGATAGGCGGCGAGATCGGCCGCCGTGGTGTTGGTGTCGTCGCCGCCGATCGTGTGGAGAATGGTGACGCCGTCGCGGGTCAGCCGTTCGGCGGCCACGCGCAGCGGATTTTCGCCTTCCTTGACCAGACCGCGCTTGACGCAGTCGGCGGCGTTGGTCAGCTTCACGCGGCTGTTCCCGATCGGCGAGCCGCCGTGATAGTGCAGAAGATGCGCCTTTTCGCGCATCTCCTTGGTGATCTGGATGCTGTCGCCGAGAAGCACGCCCTGATAACCCGAACGATAAGCGATCAGCTCCACCTCGGGGGCGACGTCGCTATAACGTTCGATCAGTCCGCCCACGGCGGAAGACAGGCAGGGCGCGAGCCCGCCGGCTGTCAGCATTGCGGCTTTTTGTTTGGCCATGATTGGAATCTCCCATGCGGCGTTAGCCTTTGCAGCCGGCATCGATGGGCCAGCCTGCTTTCTCTGTAAAGTGAAGAGATGATGAAGAACAGGCCGCCCGAGCGCGCACGCGACCGCCCCCGGAACTTAAACGATTCAAAAGCCGCCGAGATGCGAGCGCCCTTGTGGATAAGCGTCCGGTTGTCGCCGTCCTTGCCGGTCACGGAACCTTTCGGTGCATGCCGGCGTTCTCAAGCCGATGACAGATCACAGAGCTTCAAGGAGAAAATCGATGAAGACCTCGCTCAAAATGCTTGTTGCAGCATCCACGTTCGGCCTCGCCGCAGCCTTCACCGGCCCCGCCGCCGCCGACAGCCTCACCATCCGCGTGGCGCCGAATCCACCGGCCCAGCGCGTCATCGTCCGCCCGCCGGTGGTCAAGAAGGTGGTCGTCCGCCAGGCATGCTATACCAAGACCGTGAAGAAGGTCACCAACAACAAGACGGTGATCACCAAGCAGCGCGTCTGCCCGTAAGCATTCGCAGACCGACATTTCGGTCGCCAGAAGCGGTTCCGTTGAACAGACGGGACCGCTTTTGATTCCATCCGCCAGCACGGGCGGGACGAGGCGCGCTGTCGACGGAAAACGCGCGGAAAGATCGTTTCCGATCAATTTGCATTACGGAAATTTCATTCTCGTCATGGCTTGCTTTTGATCCGACAATTGGTCACCCTTTGCTTCAACTCCTCATCAGGCGGCCGGACGCAAACATGTCTTTTTGGGAAAAGCTCTTCAGCGCCGTCGCCGACACCGCGACAAACGCCTTGTCGAGCCTGATCGAGGCGATTCGCACCGTCTTCGAAGGCGACCCGGAAACGCGCCGCAAGGTCGCCTTTTCCGTCGCCGTAATCGCGCTGTCCGCCAAAATGGCCAAGGCAGACGGGATCGTGACGCCAAACGAGATCGAGGCGTTCCAGCAGATTTTCGACTATCCCGACGAAGAGGCGCGCAACGTGGCCCGTCTCTACAATCTCGCCAAGCAGGATGTGGCCGGCTACGAAGCCTATGCCGAAAAGCTGTCAGGGCTCTGCAGCTCCGGACATCCCGATTGCGCGATGCTGGAAAACGTCATGGACGGCCTGTTCCACATCGCCAAAGCAGACGGGGCGGTGCATGAGCGTGAGATGGCCTATCTCGAACATGTGGCCGCGATCTTCGAGATTTCCGAGGAGCGCTTCGCCCAGATTCTCGCCCGGCACGTCTATGTCGAAGGCGCCGACCCCTACAGCGTGCTCGGTGTGTCGCGAAAGGACGATTTCCACACCATCCGGCAGCAATATCGGTTGCTGGTTCGCGAGCATCATCCCGACATGATGATCGCGCGGGGGCTGCCGACGTCGTTCCAGGCGGTGGCGCATGAGCGCATGGCCAAGTATAACGCCGCCTACGCCGCCATCGAGCGCGAGCTTCGCGCGGCCTGACGCCAGCATCCGAGTGCATTGATGACAGAATTTCCTCCCGATTTCGCGCGCGCCGTCGTGGCTGCGTCCCCCAATTTCGGCGATCGCAAGGGCGTTTCCGCTCCCGACATGATCATCCTGCATTACACGGGCATGCCCAGCGCCGAGGCGGCCTTCGACTGGCTGCGGCGCCCGGAAAGCGAAGTGTCCTGCCACTATCTGGTCTGGGAAGACGGGCGCGTCAGCCAGCTGGTGGCCGAAGACAAACGCGCCTGGCATGCCGGCGCGAGCTTCTGGAAGGGTGAAACGGACATCAACTCCCGCTCGATCGGCATCGAGATCGCCAATGCCGGCCATCCGGGGGCTTGCCGGATTTTCAACCCGAGCAGATCGAATCGGTCATCGCGCTCTGTCGCGACATCGTGGCCCGTCACGCAATTCGAGCCGAACATGTGCTCGGACATTCCGATGTCGCGCCCGTCCGCAAGGTCGATCCGGGCGAGAAATTTCCGTGGCAAGCCTTGGCGGAAGCGGGGATCGGCCATCATGTCGAGCCGGCGCTGATATCCGGCGGACGGTTCTTCCAGCGCGGCGACGCGGGCCCGCCGGTCGAAGCGCTGCAGGCGATGCTGGCGCTCTACGGATACAACGCCCCGGTCAGCGGCGATTTCTGCCACCGCACCGAAGGCGTGGTCGAGGCTTTCCAGCGGCATTTCCGCCCCGAGCGCGTCGATGGCGTGGCCGACGCCTCGACGATCGACACGCTGCATCGGCTGCTGCGGGCGTTGCCGGAGACGTGAGCAACTTTCTGTTGTCCGGAGAGTTCACACTGACTAAGAAACACTCTGAATAAACAGTGCGCGGGATCAAAATGGCTATTGTCGGAATCGACCTCGGAACGACCAATTCCCTGATCGGCGTGTTCGAGGACGGCAAGGCCAGATTGATCGAAAACGCCAATGGCGGATTTCTCACCCCGTCGGCCGTCTATGTCGACCAGAATGGCGAGATCGTCGTGGGCGCCGCCGCCAGGGAAATGGCGCTCACCAATCCCGACGCGGCCGTGATGTCGTTCAAGCGCTGGATGGGGACGGACCGGGTGGTGTCGCTCGGCAAGCGAAGCTTTCGCGCCGAGGAACTCTCGTCCTTCATCCTGCGCGCTGGTCGACGACTACAAATCCAAGTATGACGAGGAGATCACCGAGGCGGTGATCTCCTGTCCCGCCTATTTCAACGACGGCCAGCGCAAGGCGACCATCAATGCGGCCAAGCTCGCCGGCCTGAATGTCGAGCGCCTTATCAACGAGCCGACGGCGGCGGTGCTGGCCTATGGCCTGGAGACGCGCGACGACGGCCAGTTCCTCGTCTTCGATCTCGGCGGCGGCACGTTCGACGTGTCGATCATGCACAAATATGACGGCGTCTTCGAGATCCGCGCTTCGGCCGGCGATAATTTCCTCGGCGGCGACGATTTCACCGAAGCGCTTGCGGGCCTTCTGCTGCGAAAGAGCAATGTCGATCGGGCCAGCCTCGGCAGGATCGACCAGGCGCGCATCCTGCGCGCCGCCGATACGCTGAAGATCGATCTGTCGGGCAAAGCGAGCCTCGACTATCGCATCGCGCTGGAACAGGCTGTCCTGGAAGGCGTGATCACACGCGACGAATTCGAAGCCGAGGCGTCCGACCTGATGCGGCGTCTCCGGCATCCGCTCGAACGGGCGCTGCGCGATTCGTCGATTTCCCCGGACGAACTCGACGCCATCGTGCTGGTGGGCGGCGCGACCCGCATGCCGGCGATCCGCCAGATGATCGCCCGCCTGTTCGGCAAGCTGCCTTTCGTGACCATCAATCCCGACGAGGTGGTGGCGATGGGCGCGGTGATCCAGTCGGCGCTGAAAAGCCGCGACGCCGCCGTCGAAGATGTGCTGTTGACCGATGTCTGCCCCTTTACCCTCGGCGTCGCCTCCATGCGCACCCGTCCCGACGGTAAGCGGGAGGAGGTGGTCGCGCCGCTGATCGAGCGCAACGCCACCGTGCCGATCAGCCGTGTCGAGCCCTTCACCACCGTCACCGACAACCAGACCGAAATCGCCTTGCGCATCTATCAGGGCGAAAACATCCGCCCCGAGCACAATGTCCATATCGGCACGCTGAATGTGAAGATCCCGCGCAAGCCCGCCGGCCAGGAAAGCGTCGATGTGCGCTTCACCTACGACATCAACGGCGCGCTCGAAGTCGAGGCGACGGTGCAATCGACAAAGGACGTGTTCAAGACGGTGTTCTCCAACGATTCCGGTCTCGACGAGAAGGAGTTGGCCAAACGCTTCGAACAGCTTTCGAAGATCAAGCTCGCCCCGCGAGACCAGCAGGAAAACCGTGAATTGATCGCGCGGGCCGAACGCATCTATGCCGAGGCGCTCGAACAGGACCGGCAGATCATCGCCGAGGGGCTGATGCAGTTCACCGCCGAGATCGAGGATCAGAGGCTGCGCGACATCGAGGCTGTCAGAGACGAATTCCGCGCTTTCCTCAACCAGTTCGACAAATTCGTCTTCAACCGCGATTGAGGCGGGCCAGCATGACCCGTCGCTATCCCTGGACCATTCTCGACATCGATGCGACCTCCGACCAGAAGGAGATCCGCAAGGCCTATGCGCGCAGGCTCAAGGTGACGCGGCCGGATGAGGATCCTGCAGGCTTTCAGGCGCTGGTGGAAGCGCGCGACGCCGCGCTGGAGGAAAGCCATTGGGTGACGACGGACGAGGAGCGGGATGACGCCTCCGACGGCGACGCGGTCGAGCAGATGAAGTCGGCGGAAGACCCTGTGCCGGATCTGCTCGCGCTTGGCGGGTCGGCGGCGGAAAGAACCGATGAGGATGTCGTCGCGGCCTTGGGCGACGCTCCCGAGGTCCCGGCGCGGTCCGAGAGCCAGCGTATTGTCGTCGAACTGACTTATCCGGCGCCGGCCGTCCAGCAGGACAAGCGCCCGGATGAGATCGAAGCGGACATTGGGCCCGGCTCAGACGGAGGAGAACAGCCTCAACTCTGGGAATTGCTCGAAGAAACCCGCAAGACCCAACCGTGGCGGCGACCGCTGGATCTCTGGGCCAACGTGTTCGACGCGCTCGAAAACCTGCCGCTCAGCGAGTTCGACGATGCGCTGGGCGTGGCGCTGCGCGACCTCCTCGACCAGATCCAATCCGGCGATCTCAAGCCGCATGATCAGCCGGGCGTGCTGCGCGAACTCGACCGGCGCTTCGATCTTCTCTCCAACGATCGGCGCATCCTGCGCCATATGCGGCCCGAGGACGCCGATTTTCTGATCGACTCGCTGTCGGACGCCGCCGATCGTCGCGGGCCGGCCGATGCGCCCGCCCAGCCGCAAGCGCTCGACGGCGTTGACGATCTCGATCCCGACCTGGTGGCGCGGGCTTTCGCCGACGAGCCGAAAATGCTCGCCTATTTCCAGCGCGCCATCCGCGAGCGCAGCTACCCTTGGGCGTTCTCCGTGCTCGGACTGCTGTTTCCTGTGCCCTTCGCCTTCTACTATCGGCTCGGTAAACTAGCTGTTTTCGCAGCGATCCTCTCCGTCGTCAGCGCGATCCTGCGCGCTCCGTCGATCCGGGCGGACTTTCCGAGCGCCGCCGGCCTTTCCGGCGTCGTCAGCGTCATTTATATCGTCGTGGCGCTGTCGACCGCCTTCAACTGGCGCAAGCTCCGGCTCGCCGCGCTCAGCGAACATCTCGCGCCGCTCAAGGCCGAAGGCGCGTCTTATGAGCAGTTGAGAGAGGCCGCGACCGCTTTCGGCGCCCCCGACAGGGTGAAGATGGCGCTCGGCATTTTCATTCTGCTCGCCGCTGTTTTCCTGCGCCTCGTTCTGCAATAAAACCTGGGCGACATCAGCCATTTCGAGCCCGGAGCCCGCCAATGCCCCAGTTCCAATACGCCGTGGTCGGACGCGGCCTGACCGGTTCCGCCGCCGCGCGCCACCTCGCCGAACAGCTTCCCGGCATCGTGCTGATCGGCCCGGACGAGCCAGTTGACTGGGCGAACCATCGGGGCGTGTTCGCCAGTCATTACGATGGGGCGCATCACCCGCACCATCGACCCCAACGAAGTCTGGGCGCGGCTCGCCAACCGCTCGATTGCGCGCTATCGCGAGATCGAGGCCAAGAGCGGCGTCACCTTCTATGCCGAAAAGGGCTGCCTGATCTCGGGCCTCGAGAGCGGCCGCAGCCAGGCCTATATGGCCGATATCCGCGCCGCCGCCGCTCGGGTGGGCGTCGAGCCCGTGCTTCTGGACGATGATGGCCTCAAGGCGACATTCCCTTATTTCAGCTTTCCCGAAGGCTCCGACGCTGTCTTCGAGCCGGTGAATGCCGGCGCCGTCAGCCCACGCAGGCTGGTGGCGGCGCAGACGATCGCAGCGGAAAGGGCCGGGGCGAGCGTTATCCGCAAGCGGGTTTTGTCGATCGCGCAGAAGGACGGTTACGCCGAAATCACGCTGGAGGACGGAGAGACGGTGAGCGCGTCCCGCGTCCTGGTGGCCGCCGGCGGCTTCACCAATCAGCCGGGCCTGCTGCCGGAGCCTCTCGACATGCAGGTCTATGGGCGCACCATCAGCCTGTTCGAAGTCTCCGAGGCCGAGGCTCTCAGGCTGGCCTCCATGCCGTCGCTGATTTTCGAGGACGAGCCGGAAGAGCTCGGCGTCTACATGCTGCCGCCGATCCTCTATCCCGACGGCAAATATTATCTGAAAATCGGCGGCGATATGACCGATATCCTGCTCGACGGCGTCGACGCCGTACGCGATTGGTTCAAGGGCGGCGGCAGCCCGCGCAATTTCGATCATCTCGTCGGCGTGATGAAGCGGCTGGTTCCCTCACTCGACATTAAGGACGCTCGCCCCGTGACCTGCGTCACGTCCTATCCGCATGACCAGGGCAAACCCACCAGATACCCGGCGATCGGCCCGACCAGCACGCCCTCGATCTTCGTCATGGCCGGCGGCTGCGGCGCGCGCCGCCAAAAGCTCCGACGAAATCGGCCGGCTGGGGGCGGAACTGCTCGTGCATGGAGAGATCGTCGATCCGGCCTATCCGACGGCGGATTTCAGGCCGAGGTTTGTGTGAGGACCCTGTCGGGCGGTTCCGATTGGCTCTTCAAGCAAAAACTGGTAGTGTCTGCTGATCGAGAGGCACAGCCATGGCGTCCAGCTACAATATCGGAGATCACTTCGAAGGCTTCGTGCGCGAACTCGTCGAAAGCGGGCGCTATGAGAGCGTCAGTGAAGTCATGCGCGATAGCCTCCGCCTGCTCGAAGAACGTGAGAAGGCGCGGGTGCTCGAACTGGAATTTCTCAAACGCGAATATGCGGAGGGCAAGGCCAGCGGCGAGCCGGAAGAAGTTGATCCGATCCAATTCCTCAACGAGTTGAAGGCGGAGCGGTGCGCCCAGCGTGGCTAGTGTAGATCACGTTTAACCAGATCTATCAGAGTTTTGTTGTGTCGTTGGCAGCGTCAATTTTTCATTGATAGCGTATTCGTTAAGCTTGTAAAATTCTGGTAGTTTCTCTGTGTTGCTCCTCTTTAGGCCTGTTTCAAAGATATGTAAAACGTCTGATGCCGAAACGCCGTCACATAAAAATATTTCGTTTATTTGAAATGTAATACTTTCCTGCATTTCTTCATCGAAGTCGCAAGTTTCGGTTATATGAAATTTATTTGCGTGTAATTGATAGTATAAACTTTTTACGGGTCTTGGGAGATGTCGAATCCTGCTCTCCATCGCTCCCTTAAGTTCAAGCAATTGTAATATTTCTTCGTAAAAATCGATCCCGTATTTTTTTTGATAAAATCTCAAACACTCCTCTATGACGAAGTGTAATATTTTAACGCCTTCAACCCCCTCCGCTCGGATATATCCAAAACCAATTCAAATTGCTTTTGCTCAATTTCTGTACGCATCAATACCTCTTCAAGCATATGTTCCGCCCGTACAAAGGCGGTATTCACCTGACGGCGCCATGCTTTGAAGCGGATTCAGGCGGCGTGGATTTCAGGTTGCATTGAAGCCTGTTTTTGTCTGTTTGTCTGCGCCTCTTCTCTCAGTTTTTGGGTGTCGGCCCGGCATTCTTTCCCGGTCTATCGATGAAAGTCTGCAGGAGTTTACAGTCGGCTCTGGTCCGGGTGCCTGGCACTGTAGCTGACAGTCTTGGAAATCGCGGTCGAAATCTCGTTTCCGAACCGCGCCGTCGCCAAGAGGCCTGATTGCTTCCGGTCTCCACCATCGAGGTTGGTCGACATGAATTCTCCCGAAATAAAACCTTCCCATAACCGCATCCTTGCTTTAAGGACCGCCTCGCCAGTCGGCCGGGCAGCCGCGCTTCACATTGTCGAAAGACCGTGAGGTGAGGAAAGTCCGGGCTCCACGGAAACACGGCGCCGGATAACGTCCGGCGGGGGCGACCCCAGGGAAAGCGCCACAGAAAACAGACCGCCCGGCATGCCGGGTCAGGGTGAAAAGGTGGGGTAAGAGCCCACCGCGTATCCGGCAACGGAGACGGCATGGCAAGCCCCGCCGGGAGCAAGACCGAATAGGGACGACGCGTCCGCTTCATGCGGCAGGCCTGTTTCCGGGCCAGTCGTCCGGGTGGGTTGCGAGAGGCGTCGCGCAAGCGGCGTCCCAGATGAATGGCTGCCACGTTCCGGAGCGATCCGGAGCCTTACAGAACCCGGCTTACAGGCCGACTGGCGATTATTTTTCCAAACATTGAAATTTTTTTCACGCTCGGGGAAGGGGCTCCACGCCCGCTTTCTCGGGGCATTTCTCAACCTTTCGTTAAACTTAACAGCTTATGAATGGGAGACCGGCCTCCCGTTCGCGGGCGACCCATCCCATTGACGCCCATATGGTCCCATGCTATCCCAAAAGCGCACTGAAAAAGGGCGACAGACAGCCCGCTTCAAGACTGGTGCAGACCGGCGGGATCAGCCTTCCGGTCTGGGCGCAAAAGCGAGACAGGACCTCTCTTTCGCGTTCAAAATCAAGTGGATGACGGTTTCGCCCAGCGAGGCTCGTTTTCTGGAAGCGGAAGTATTGCGTCATGAGCCGGTTCCTTTCCAATGCGACGAACAAGGTCGACGCCAAGGGGCGGGTCTCGGTGCCATCCTCTTTCCGCGCCGTGCTTGCCGCGCAGGGGGTCGAGGAGCTGTACGGCTTTCAGGATTTCCACTATCCGGCGATCAATGTCGGGGGACCCGACCTGCTGGCGCGTCTGGAAAGACGGCTGCAGGACATGGATCCCTTTGCGCCGGAAGCAAACCGGATGTCGCTGCTCATTCATGGCGGCGGCGTTCACATGAAGCTCGACACGGAGGGTCGCCTGATGGTCACGGATTTTATCCGGGGCTATACGGGGATCGAAAACGAGGCGACGTTCGTCGGTCGGGCGGATTTCTTTCAGCTGTGGCGGCCGGACCAGTTCCTGGTCGCGCAGAATGCGGCGAGACTGGAGTTGCGGGGCGAAAGCCGCGGCTCCTGATGGTGCGGGGTGACAGGACGATGACGGATCATGGCAACGGAGCGGACGATGCCATTGGCGGACCGATGCGTCATATCCCGGTCATGTTGTCCGAGGTGCTCGCGCATCTCGGGGCGGAGCAAGACCGCACCATTCTCGACGGCACTTTCGGCGCCGGCGGCTACAGCCGGGCCATTCTGGAGACGGGCGCGACGGTGATCGCGCTCGATCGCGATCCCGCGGCGATCGCGGGCGGGCAGGGACTTCTTGGCGAGTTCCCCGATCGTTTCAGTCTGCATCACACCAATTTCGGCAAGCTCGACGACTTCGCCCCGGAAGAGGGGCTGGATGGCGTCGTGCTCGATATCGGCGTCTCCTCGATGCAGATCGACGAGGCCGATCGCGGCTTTTCCTTCCAGAGGAACGGGCCGCTCGACATGCGCATGTCGGGCGAGGGCGTCAGCGCCGCCGACGTCGTCAATCGCGCCAAGGTCAACGACCTCATCCGCATCTTCTCCTTTTTGGGCGAGGAGCGCCAGGCGAGCCGCATTGCCCACGCCATCGACAAGAAGCGGCTGGACAAGCCGTTCGAGACCACGCGCGATCTCGCCGGCCTGATCGAAATCGTCACGCCGCGCAAGATGACCGACAAGATCCATCCGGCCACCCGCGTCTTCCAGGCGCTGCGCGTCTTCGTCAACAACGAGCTCGGCGAACTGGCTGCGGCGCTTTTCGCCGCCGAGCGGGCGCTGAAGCCCGGCGGTCGGCTGGTCGTCGTCACCTTCCATTCGCTGGAAGACCGCATCGTCAAGCGCTTCTTCGCCGATCGCGCCGGCAAGGCGTCCGGCTCGCGTCATCTGCCGGAGATCGCGGCGGCGCCGGTGATCTTCAAGCCGGAGCCGAAGCAGGCGGTGCAGGCGACAGAGGCGGAGGCGGAGGTCAATCCGCGCGCCCGCTCCGCCAAGCTGCGCTGCGGCGTCCGCACCGAGGCCAAGGCCGGCAAGGCCGATACTTCGATCTTCGACCTGCCGCAACTCGCCGACATCGAACGACTGAGAGGCTGACATGCTGCGCACGCTGGACATTCTGTTGATCGTGATCATGACGGCGGTGGCGACCATCACCTATACGATCAAGCATCGCGCCGAAGAAAAGCTCTCCGAAGTGCGCAAGCTCGAAGCCAATATCCGGCTGGAGAAAGATACGATCGACCTGCTGCGCGCCGACTGGGCGCTGCTGACCCAGCCCGCGCGGCTGGAGCGGCTGATTGCGCTCTATCAGGACGAGCTGAAGCTGCAGCCGACCGACACGACGCAGATGGTGCAGCCGGTGGAACTGCCGATGCTGAAGTCCGAGCTGCCGGCGGTCGAAGAGGCCGACGCCAAGGACGGCAAGAAGAAGACCGGCGACAAAGCGGCCTCGGCCGACAAGCCAAAGACGGATGACATCAAAACAGGATCGGTGGCGCGCTAATGTCCTTCCTTTCCCGCATCATGGTATTGAAGAGCAAGGCGCATTTCAGCGCCGGCCCGCGTGGATTCGAGGCCGAGAACGGCCAGATCTTCCAGGGTGTGCGAAAAACGTCCGGTCAGCAGGCGAGAAGCCGGATCGCCATCATGATCGGCGCCTTCACGCTGGTCTACGCCGTGATCGGCGGACGTCTGGTCTATTACGGCATGACGCCGCCGGAGATGGTGTCTTCCATCCGACCGGCCGACAATCAGGTCGCCTCGCGACCGGACATTCTCGACCGCAACGGCGAAATTCTCGCCACCGACGTCCGCACCGTGTCGCTGTTCGCCGAGCCGCACAAGATCGTCGACCCCGACGAGGCGGTGGAGCTCCTTTCGACCGTTCTGCCCAATCTCGACCGCAAGGCGATCTACAAGAAGCTGACCGCGAGTTCGCGCTTCCAATGGCTCCAGCGGCAGTTGACGCCCAAGCAGCAGAGCGAAATCCTGTCGCTCGGCATTCCCGGCGTCGGTTTCCGTCCAGCCAAGCGCCGTTTCTATCCGGCCGGCGACGCGGCCTCTCACGTTGTCGGTTACGTCAACATCGACAATCGCGGCGTCGCGGGCATGGAGAAATATCTCGACAACCAGGGCCTCGCCGATCTCGCCGCCATCGGCATGACCAGCACGTCGGAGCTGGAGCCGGTCAAGCTGTCGATCGATCTGCGCGTGCAGAACATCGTCCATGACGAAATCAAACGCGGCCTCGCCGATTTCGACGCCATCGGCGCCGGCGCGGTGGTGCTCGACGTCAACACCGGCGAAGTGCTGGGCATGGCGTCCGTGCCCGATTTCGATCCCAACAATCCCGGCGAGACCATCGATCTCAAGACCAAGAGCGGCATGAACCGCATGTCTGGCGGCGTGTTCGAAATGGGCTCGACCTTCAAGGCCTTCACCACGGCCATGGCGCTCGATTCCGGCAAAGTGTCGATGAACGATACCTTCGACGCCCGCAAGCCGCTCTATATCGGCGGCTTCACCATTCACGATTTCCACGCCACTCGCCGCATCCTGTCGGTGCGCGACGTCTTCATCCATTCCTCCAACATCGGTTCGGCTCGCATGGCCGACGCCGTGGGCGTGGAGGGGCATCGGGAATTCATGACGCGGCTCGGACTGCTCACCCGCATGGACACCGAATTGCCCGAAGTGGCGGCCCCGTCGCAACCGAAAACCTGGAAGAAAATCACCTCGATGACCGTGGCCTTCGGTCATGGCGTTTCGACGACGCCGCTGCAGACGGCGGTGGCCGGCGCCGCGTTGATGAATGGCGGCAAGCTGCTGCCGCCGACCTTCCTGCTGCGCGACCAGGAAAGGGCCAACGAGATCGCCAAGGTCGTGGTCAACGAGCGCACGGTGGAAAACATGCGCTACCTGTTCCGCGCCAATGTTCTCGACGGTTCGGGCAGCCGCGCCAACATCGCCGGCTTCCATGTCGGCGGCAAGACGGGCACCGCCGAAAAGGTGGTCAATGGTCGTTACGCGAACAATGTGCGCTTCAACGCTTTTCTCTCCGCTTTTCCGGTCGAAAACCCGAAATATGTGGTGCTGACCATCGTCGACGAACCAAAGAAGGCGTTCAAGGGCTGCGGCGTCACCGCCGGTTGCAATGCCGGCGTGCTGGCCGGCAACATCATCCGCCGGGGGGGGGCGCTGCTCGGCGTGAAGGCGAAATTCGGCCCCGACGGAAATGCCTTGCTTGTGTCTTATTGAGCGGCATAAACGGACCCACGGAATCGTTTCGATAGAGAAAAGCGAGGGGGCGACATGAAACTCGGGGATGTGCTTTGCGGCGCGGGCGTGCGCGTCGATGGCGCGGCGGCTCAAATCGACGTTACCGGCGTGACCTCCGATAGCCGTCAGGTGAAGCCGGGCGACCTGTTCGTCGCGCTTTCCGGCGTCAAGACCGACGGCGGCAAGTTTATCAGTGACGCGGAAGGCAAGGGCGCCGCCGCCGTTCTCGTGCAATCGGGGGCGCCGGCCATGTCCGCGCTGCCGGTGATCGCGTCGGACGATCCGCGCCGCGCGCTGGCACTGGCCGCCGCAGCTCTCCATCCCGGCCAGCCCGAGACGATGGTTGCCGTCACCGGCACCGCCGGCAAAACCTCGGTCGCCTCCTTCACCCGCCAGATATGGGCGCATGCCGGCCTCGCCGCCGCGCAGATCGGCACCACCGGCGTCATCGCGCCGGGCCGCATCGACGAGGGCTCGCTGACCACGCCCGACCCGGTGACGCTGCAAAAGCTGCTGGCGGAACTGAAGAGCGAAGGCGTCACGCATGCCGCGATGGAAGCCTCCAGCCACGGCCTCGACCAGCGTCGCCTCGACGGCGTCAAGCTGTCCGCCGCCGCCTTCACCAATCTCGGCCGCGACCATCTCGATTATCATCCGACGATGGAAGACTATTTCGCCTGCAAGATGCGCCTTTTCGACACGCTGATGGCCAAAGGCGCGCCAGCGGTGATTTTCTCCGACGATGAATGGTCGGACAAAGCGGCGTCTGCGGCGCGCAAGGCGGGGCTCGACGTGCGCAAGGTCGGCCGTTTCGGTGATTATCTCGTGCTGAAGCGGGTCGAGCATTATCGCGACAAGCAGGTCGCCGAGATCCATTTCGGCGATGACATCTATGAGATTCATCTGCCGCTGGCCGGCGATTTCCAGATCGCCAATGCGCTGGTGTCGCTCGGTCTGGCGCTGTCGACCGGCGCGGACCAGGAAAAAGCCTTCGACGCGCTCGATCACCTCAAGGGCGCGCCCGGCCGGCTGGAACTGGTCGGCAAGACCCCTGAAGGCGCCCTCTGCTATGTCGATTACGCCCACAAGCCGGATGCGCTGACCAATGTGCTGACCTCGGTGCGGCCCTTCACCACCGGCCGGATCGTCACCGTGGTCGGCTGTGGCGGCGATCGCGACAAGGGCAAGCGTCCGATCATGGGCGAGGTGGCCACACGGCTCTCCGACGTTGTGATCGTCACCGACGACAATCCGCGCAGCGAAGACCCGGCGACCATCCGCGCCGAGATCATGGCTGCTGCTCCCGGCGCCGTCGAGATCGGCGATCGGCATGAGGCGATCCGCCACGCGGTGTCGCTGCTGGCGGCGGGCGATACGCTGATCGTCGCCGGCAAGGGGCATGAGGAGGGGCAGAAGATCGGCGATGTCGTGCTGCCTTTTTCCGACCACGAGGAAATCCGCAACGCGCTCAAAGGATGATCCATGGCCTATCTCTGGACCAGCGAAGACCTGATCGCCGCCACCAATGGCCGCCCGCGCGGGACATTGCCCGCCGGGATCACCGGCATTTCGATCGACAGCCGCGCCATCAAGTCTGGCGAAGCCTTCTTCGCGATCAAGGGCGACCGCGTCGACGGGCATGATTACGCGAATATCGCCGCCGCCCACGGCGCGGCGCTGCTCGTCGTCAGCGAAGCCAAGCTGCCGGCGCTGGGCGCGATCCATGCGCCGATGCTGGTCGTGCCGGATGTGCTCGAGGCGATGGAGAAGCTCGGCCGCGCCGCTCGCGACAGGTCGGCGGCCCGCATCATCGCGGTGACGGGTTCGGTCGGCAAGACGACGACCAAGGAAATGCTGCGCCAGGTGCTGAGCGCGGCGGGCAAGGTGCATTACTCGCCGGCTTCCTTCAATAATCACTGGGGCGTGCCGCTGACCCTCGCCCGGATGCCGGCCGACACCGACTACGGCGTGTTCGAGATCGGCATGAACCATCCCGACGAGATTCGGCCCCTGGTGAAGATGGTGCGTCCGCACGTGGCGATCATCACCACGATCGCCGCCGCCCATCTCGGCAATTTCTCCGGCCTGGACGAAATCGCCCGCGCCAAGGCGGAAATCTTCGAAGGGGTTGCCGAAAATGGCGCAGCGCTGATCAACCGCGACATCGACCAGTTCGAACTGCTCGACCAACTGGCGGCCGAGGCGCGAGTGGCGCACACCTATTCCTTCGGCGCGCATGCCAAGGCGGATTTCCGGCTGGTGGATTATCAGCAGGAAGATCTGCATGGGGTGTTCTGGGCCATCGTCGCCGGCCGCACCATCGAGGTGGCGCTCCAGGCGCCGGGTCGGCACATCGCCGAAAACGCCCTCGCCGTATTGGCGGCTTCCTATCTCGCCGGCGCGGATCTCGACACGGTCGTCTCCGCCTTCACCAGTGTCGCCGCCGGCAAGGGCCGCGGCGCGCGCAGCCGGCTGACGCTGCCGGGCGGGGCCTTCACGCTGATCGACGAAAGCTACAACGCCAACCCGGCCTCGATGCGCGCGGCGCTCGCCCTGCTCGGGGCTGCGCGGCCCGAAGCGGGCGGTCGCCGCATCGCCGTACTCGGCGACATGCTGGAAATGGGGGATTATTCCCCGCAGGTGCATGCCGATCTCGCCCAACCCATTGGTGCGGAGCCGATCGATGCGATATGGCTCGCCGGTCCCGACATGGCCTATTTGCGCGACGCCCTTGGCGACAGCCGCGAGGTGCTTTATTGGCCGACCGTGGATGAGATGAAGGCCTTTGTGGTCGAAAACGTCATGCCGGGCGACGTGGTGATGATCAAGTCGTCGAACGGCTCGGGATGCGGGCGGATCGTCGCCGCGCTGATGGAACAATATCCGGCCGCTGCGTCGGCTTAAGGACGGAAGGAAAAGCGCGGATGCTGTTGTGGCTGGTGGAGTTCTCGGATCACCTGCAGGTGTTCAACCTGTTTCGGTACATCACCTTCAGGGCGGGAGCCGCGCTGTTCACCTCGGCGTTGATCGTGTTCTTCTTCGGACCGAAGATCATCGATTCGTTGCGCGTTCGTCAGGGCAAGGGCCAGCCGATCCGCGCCGACGGGCCGCAGACCCATTTCAAGAAGGCCGGCACGCCGACCATGGGCGGGCTGATGATCCTGGCCTCGGTCGTCGCTTCGTCGCTGCTCTGGGCCGATCTCGGCAATGTCTATGTGGTCAGCTGTCTGCTGGTGATGCTCGGCTTCGGCCTGATCGGCTTTTATGACGACTATCTCAAAGTCACCAAGCAATCGACCGCCGGATTTTCCGGCCGCATGCGGCTGTTGACGGAATTCGTCATCGCCGGCATCGCCGTCTTCTTCATGATGCTGGCCGCGAAGGCGGCCGGCCCCAACGGCGTCGACATCGCCTCGGCGATCGCTTTCCCCTTCTTCAAGGATCTCCTGATCGATCTCGGCTGGTTCTTCGTCGTCTTCGGCGCCTTCGTGATCGTGGCTGCCGGCAATGCGGTCAACTTCACCGACGGTCTCGACGGGCTCGCTATCGTGCCGGTGATGATCGCCTCGGCGTCCTTCGGCGCCATCGCCTATCTGGTCGGCAATGCCGTGTTCGCCAATTACCTGCAGGTCAACTTCGTGCCGGGCACGGGTGA
Source organism: Rhizobium sp. G21 (assembly GCF_014158035.1). GTDB lineage: Bacteria > Pseudomonadota > Alphaproteobacteria > Rhizobiales > Rhizobiaceae > Rhizobium_E. The sequence goes on from NZ_JACFXW010000001.1 coordinate 3,972,270, forward strand.
ATTGACCGTGGTGGTCGCCACCGTCATTGGCGCGGGCCTCGGCTTTCTCTGGTTCAACGCGCCGCCGGCTGCCATCTTCATGGGCGACACCGGCTCGCTCTCTCTGGGCGGCCTGATCGGCTCGATCGCCGTCGCGACCAAGCATGAGATCGTCATGGCGATCATCGGCGGCGTCTTCGTCATGGAAACCCTGTCGGTGATCATCCAGGTCGGCAGCTTCAAGCTCACCGGCAAGCGCGTCTTCCTGATGGCGCCCATTCACCACCATTTCGAAAAGAAAGGCTGGACCGAGAGCCAGGTGGTTATCCGCTTCTGGATCATCTCGGTGATCCTGGCCCTGGTCGGCCTGTCCACGCTGAAGATCCGCTGAGGGCGTCATGATCCCGGTCACCACATTCAAGAACCGCCGCGTCGCTCTGTTCGGGCTCGGCGGCTCGGGCCTCGCCACCGCCGAAGCCTTGATCGCAGGCGGCGCCGACGTCACCGCCTGGGACGACAATCCCGACAGCGTCGACAAGGCGCGCAGCCGCGGCGTCGGCGTCGCCGATCTCCGCCAGGCCGACTGGTCCAAATTCGCGGCCTTCGTGCTGTCGCCTGGGGTGCCGCTCACCCATCCCAAACCGCATTGGACGGTCGATCTCGCCCGCGCCGCCGGCGTCGAGATCATCGGCGATGTCGAACTGTTCGTGCGCGAACGCCGGGCGACCGCGCCGGATTGCCCGTTCATCGCCATCACCCGGCACCAATGGAAAGTCCACGACCACCGCGTTGATCGCCCATATCCTGCGCGCTTCGGGCCGCGACACGCAGCTCGGCGGCAATATCGGCACGGCGGTGCTGACGCTCGATCCGCCGGCGAACGACCGGTTCTTCGTGGTCGAATGCTCGTCCTACCAGATCGATCTCGCTCCCACGATCAACCCGACCGCCGGCATCCTGCTCAACCTGACGCCCGATCATCTCGACCGTCACGGCACGATGCAGCATTACGCCGACGTCAAGGAACGGCTGGTCGCCGGCGCCCGCAACGCCATCGTCGGCGTCGACGACAGCTATTGCGGCCTGATCGCCGATCGGGTGGAAATGGCGGGCGTGGCCGTCACCCGGATTTCGCGTCGCCAGACGCTGGAGCATGGGCTCTATGCCGATGGCTCGAAAATCATGATCGCCGACAGCAATGGCGTTCGCGAGATCGCCGATCTCGACGGCATCCAGACGCTGCGCGGCGGACACAACGCCCAGAACGCGGCCGCCGCCATCGGCGCCTGCCTGGCGGTCGGCGTCGGCGAGGACGAGATTCGCGCAGGTCTCCGGTCCTTCCCCGGCCTCAAGCATCGCATGCAGCCGGTGGCCCGCAAAGGCGGCGTCACTTTCGTCAACGACTCCAAGGCGACGAACGCGGAGGCTGCCGCGCCGGCGCTGTCGAGTTATGAAAACATCTTCTGGATCGCCGGCGGCCTGCCCAAGGAGGGCGGCATCGCAGCCCTGAAGCCGTTGTTCCCGCGCGTCGCCAAGGCCTATCTGATCGGAGAGGCGGCGCCGCAATTCGCCGCTACGCTCGGCAACGACGTCGCCTATGAAATTTCCGGCGCGCTCGAGCGGGCCGTAGCGCACGCCGCCCAGGACGCCGCGTCCGTCGAAGGCGCGGTGGTGATGCTGTCGCCGGCCTGCGCGAGTTTCGACCAGTTCAAGAATTTCGAGGTGCGCGGCGATCGTTTCGTCACTCTCGTCTCCGAGCTCGACGGCGTCGAGATGCTGGTGCCGGTCTCCGCCGCCTGAAACCTTCAGCCTCTCGCATGCTTCGGCGCGTAGGCTTGCGGCGGCGGGCTTCATGTCCCGCGGCGTGGTTAATGGCATATTAAGAGATTTGCTTGCATTCTCGCTGGAAAATTCCATCGCGACGGCATGAAGAGGTGATTTGATGGTGAGCAGAGCTGAACGCGGGCCTTTGGCCGAATGGTTCTGGACGATCGATCGCCTGTTCCTCGCCGTCTTCGTGTTGCTGCTCGGCATCGGCTTCATGCTGTCCTTCGCGGCCTCTCCCGCGGTCGCAGAACGCATCGGCCTCGACCAGTTCCACTTTGTCGAGCGCCACGGCCTGTTCATGCTGCCGTCGCTGGCGGTGATGTTCGGGCTGTCCTTCCTCACCCCTCGCCAGGTGCGCCGCGTCGCCATGATCATGCTGATCGGCGCCTTGGTGGCGATGGTGTTGGTGCTGTTCATCGGCATGGAAGTAAAGGGCTCGCGGCGCTGGATCACCATTTCCTTCCTGTCGATTCAGCCGTCTGAATTCATGAAGCCGGCCTTCGTCGTGGTTTGCGCCTGGCTGTTCGCGGAAAATCAGAAGCAGCCGGACATTCCCGGCAATCTTCTCGCCATGATGCTGTTCGTGATCGTGGCGGCGCTGCTCGTGGCCGAACCCGACCTCGGCCAGACCATCCTGACCTCGGCCGTCTGGGGCTCGATGTTCTTCATGGCGGGGATGCCGTGGTTCTGGATCACGCTGATGGCCATCGGCGCGGCGGGAGGGCTGTTCGTCGCCTATACGGTGCTGCCGCACGCCGCCCAGCGCATCAACCAGTTCCTGACCGGCGAAGGCAACACCTTCCAGGTCGACACCGCTCATGACGCCATCGTGCGCGGCAGCTGGTTCGGCATGGGCCCGGGCGAGGGCGTGGTCAAGCGCATCCTGCCGGACAGTCATACCGACTTCGTCTTTTCGGTGGCGGCAGAGGAGTTCGGCGTCGTGTTCTGCATGGCGCTGGTCGCGCTGTATGGTTTCGTGGTCATGCGCGGTCTGACGCATGCCCGCGGCGACCGCAACGATTTCACCCGCTTCGCCGTGGCGGGCCTCGTGCTGCAGATCGGTTTTCAGTCGATCATCAATATCGGCGTCAATCTTCAGCTTCTGCCCGCCAAAGGCATGACGCTGCCGCTGATTTCCTATGGCGGTTCGTCGCAGATTGCCATATGCGTGACCGCCGGTTTCGTTCTCGCCCTGACGCGTCAGCGGCCGGAAAAGCGGGCGCAGGAGCGCAGCCTCTTCCGCGCTCCGACATTGGCGCCTGCGGAGTAAGTATATGAGCAAAGGCATCATCGCTCTGGCTGCCGGGGGTACCGGCGGCCATTTGTTTCCGGCCGAAGCACTGGGCCACGCGCTTCGGGCGCGCGGCTATTCCGTGCATCTGGTCACCGACAGCCGCGCCGAGCGCTACGCCGGCAAGTTCCCCGCCGACGAGATCCATGTCGTGCCCTCGGCCACCTTCGCCTCCAAGACGCCCTATGCGATCCTGAAGACCGGCTGGACGCTGTGGACCGGCATGCGAAAGGCGAAAGCGCTGTTCCAGCGCATCAGGCCGCTGGCCGTTATCGGCTTTGGCGGTTATCCCACGGCGCCGCCTCTGATGGCGGCCTCCAGCCTCGGCATCCCCACGCTCATTCATGAGCAGAACGCGGTGATGGGGCGCGCCAACAAGAAGCTCGCGCCGCGCGTCGACGCCATCGCCGGCGGCTTCCTGCCGGAGAACAACGGCGCTTACGCCGCCAAGACGCTGGTGACGGGCAATCCCGTGCGCCCTGGCGTCATCGCCGCGGCGAACCAGCCCTACCAGCCCTCCTACGGCGAGGATCCGTTCGAACTCCTCGTGTTCGGCGGCAGCCAGGGCGCGCAGTTTTTCTCCAAGGCCATCCCGGCGGCGATCTGCCTGATCGATCAGGCGCAGCGCGCGCGGCTGCGCATCGTCCAGCAGGCCCGGCCCGAGGATAAGGAGGCGGTCGCCTCCGCTTACGCCAAGCTCAACCTGCCGGCCGAGGTCGCGCCTTTCTTCGGCGACATGCCGGAGAAACTCGCCAAGGCGCATCTGGTCTTCTGCCGGTCCGGAGCCTCCACCGTCTCCGAACTCGCCGTCATCGGACGCCCTGCCGTGCTCGTGCCCTATCCCTATGCGCTCGACCATGACCAGGCCGCCAACGCCGCCGCGCTCAAAGCCAAGGGCGGAGCAGACGTCATCGCGCAGGCCGAGCTGACGCCAGAACGCATCGCAGAGATCATCACTGCCGCCATGGCCGAGCCCGACCGGCTCGCCGCGATGGCGAACGCCGCCCGCCAGACGGGCAAGCCGCAAGCCGCCGACACGCTCGCCGATCTGGTCGAAGCGATCGCCCGCGGCGAGGCGGTTTCAGATTTCAAAGGGGTTCACGCATGAAAATGCCCAAGAGCATCGGGCTCGTCCACTTCATCGGCATCGGCGGCATTGGCATGAGCGGCATCGCCGAAGTGCTGCACAATCTCGGCCACAAGGTGCAGGGATCCGATCAGGCCGACAGCGCCAATGTGCAGCGCCTGCGCGCCAAGGGCATCGACGTCTTCGTGGGCCACAAGGCCGACAATCTCGGCGACGCCGAGGTGGTGGTCGTGTCGACCGCCATCAAGAAGAGCAATCCCGAACTGATCGCCGCGCGCGAGAAGCTGCTGCCGGTCGTTCGTCGCGCCGAAATGCTGGCCGAGCTCATGCGCTTCCGCAACGCCATCGCCATCGGCGGCACGCATGGCAAGACCACCACGACCTCGCTGGTCGGCACGCTGCTCGAAGCCGGCGGGCTCGATCCGACCGTGATCAACGGCGGCATCATCAACGCTTATGGCACCAACGCCCGCATGGGCGAGGGCGAGTGGATGGTGGTGGAGGCCGACGAATCGGACGGCACCTTCCTCAAGCTGCCCGCCGACGTCGCGCATCGTCACCAATATCGACCCCGAGCATCTCGATCACTACGGCACGTTCGACAATGCCCGCGCCGCGTTCCGGCAATTCGTCGAGAATGTGCCGTTTTACGGCTTCGGCGTGATGTGCCTCGACCATCCCGAAGTGCAGACCATGGTCTCCAAGATCGAGGACCGCAAGGTCGTCACCTATGGCGAAAACCCGCAGGCCGACGTGCGCTTCCGCAATCTGCGCTACGAAGGCGCGACCTCGATCTTCGACGTGGTCATCCGTCGCCGCCGCACCGGCCAGGTTATCGAGATGAACGGGCTCCGGCTGCCGATGCCGGGCCGTCACAATGTCTCCAACGCCACGGCGGCCATCGCTGTGGCGCATCGCCTCGGGATCAGCGAAGAGGCGATCGCCAAGGGGCTGGCGGGCTTCGGCGGCGTCAAGCGCCGCTTCACCCATACCGGCGAATGGAACGGAATCCAGGTGTTCGACGACTATGGTCATCACCCGGTCGAGATCAAGGCGGTGCTGAAAGCCGCCCGCGACACCTGCAAGGGACGCATCATCGCGGTGCATCAGCCGCATCGTTACAGCCGAGTCCACAGTCTTTTCGAGGATTTTGCCGCTTGTTTCAACGATGCCGACACGATTTTCATTGCGCCGATTTATTCGGCGGGCGAAGATCCGATCGATGGAGTCACGGCGGAAGAGCTGGTGTCTCGCATCAAATCCGGCGGCCACCGCGACGCGCGCTTCCTGTCTTCTCCGGATGCGCTCGCGCCCTTCGTGGCCGCGCTGGCGGAGCCGGGCGATTTCGTCGTCCTGCTCGGAGCCGGCAGCATCACAAATTGGGCCGCGGCTCTCCCCAAGGAACTCGCGTCCCTGTCAGGAAAGAAGGCATGAAGCAGGTAGATGGCAAGAAGCTGCTGGCCGAACTCGGCAGCGCGATGCAGGACGTCAGGGGCAGGCTGACCCCGGACGCGCCGATGGACCGGGTGACGTGGTTTCGCGCCGGCGGTCTGGCGGAACTGATGTTCCAGCCGCATGACGTCGACGATCTCGTCACCTTTCTGAAGGCGCTGCCGGACGAGGTGCCGCTGACGGTGGTGGGCGTCGGCTCCAACCTTCTCGTCCGTGACGGCGGGATCAAGGGCGTGGTCCTGCGTCTGTCGGCCAAAGGATTCGGCGATGTCGAACTGGTCGGCGAAAATCGCATCCGCGCCGGCGCGATCTGCCCGGACAAGAACATCGCCGCCATGGCGCTCGATCACGGCGTTGGCGGCTTCGCCTTCTATTACGGCATTCCCGGCTCGATCGGCGGGGCGCTGCGTATGAACGCCGGCGCCAACGGCTCGGAAACCCGCGAGCGCGTGGTCGAGATCGAGGCGGTGACCCGCAGGGGCGACCGCGTGACGCTCTCCAACGCGGACATGAATTACAGCTATCGCCATTCCGCGCCGCCGGAAGGGCTGATCTTCACCCATGGCCTGTTTGAAGGTTACGCCGAGGACAAAACCAAGATCCGCGCAGACATGGACGCCGTCCGCCATCACCGCGAAACGGTGCAGCCGGTGCAGGAAAAGACCGGCGGCTCCACCTTCAAGAATCCCGATGGGTATTCGGCCTGGAAACTGATCGACGAAGCCGGTTGCCGCGGACTGCAGATCGGCGGCGCGCAGATGTCGCCGCTGCATTGCAATTTCATGATCAATATCGGTCAGGCGACGGCGCATGATCTCGAAAAACTCGGCGAAATCGTCCGCCAGCGGGTGTTCGAGAATTCCGGCGTATTGCTGGAATGGGAAATCAAGCGCATCGGCGATTTCATGCCGGGCTATGAAGTGGCCGCCTTCGCGCCCTGACGAGAAAAGGCCGCTCGGATCTCGATCGAAAGGGGCTGTATGGCCCCTTTTTCTATCCCCAAGGAGCAAGCCGTCTGATTCGAGCGCTTCTTTCGCAGAAGTTGTATTTTCGCGTTTTTGGCGAATATCTCCCCACCGGTCCATAGTATTCGTGCGTATTCCGTATTTTTACCATCCAAATTTCGGTGGTTACGGTTAAAGTAGCGCTGAAAAATAAATATTATCGACTATCCTGCGATCGCCGCCCGACCAACAATCCGGCGGCGATGTTTTGTCATATTCCATTTTTACAATTTATAGGTTTTCCATGCTTTCGGTTTTGTCGAAGTTGAAACTGCGCGCGCGTTCGAGCGAAGACACGCCGCCTCGCGCACAGATCGCCTGGAAAGCTTTTTACGGCGCCCTATATTTTTCCCTTTATATAACGCTGGCGCAGTCCTCGGTCTGGTCGCTTGCCTATTTCGCGCAGATTCTGCCTGCGCATCCGATCGACATACTGGTGTGCATTTTCATCTGGACGCCGTTGCTCACGCTGAGCGGCGCCTTTCTGATCCACTACCGCACAGGGCTGCGCATTCATCGTCTGGCGATGGCGAACAAGGCGCTGGACGAGATGAGCCGCGTAGATCCTCTTTCGAAGCTTCTCAACAGGCGCGCCTTCCTGGACGCTTTCGCGCAACGGACAGAGGACGCCATCCTGATCGTCTTCGACATCGATTTCTTCAAACAGGTCAACGACCGGCACGGCCATGCGGTGGGCGACGAGGTGATCGAGACCGTGGCGAGCATCATTCGCCGTGTGTTCGATCACGCCACCGATGTGGTCTGTCGCCTTGGCGGGGAAGAATTCGGGGTTCTGAGCCAGGGCGGGCAACTCGAAGATGATTATCGCCGCGCCGATCGCGCGCGCGCCGAGACGATCCGTCACGAATTCGCCGCCGGCGATCAGACGTTTTTCGTGACGCTGTCCGGCGGCATGGCTCACGCCGGCGCCGGCGTCGCTTTCGAGGCCGCCTTCAAACGAGCGGACATGGCCATGTACGCCGCCAAGCAGCGCGGACGCAATCTGATCCTGCGGCCGCAATTCGACGACGTCCGCGAGGCCTGAGGCGGTTCAATCGCCGGCGAATGCGTCGAGGATCGGGCAGGGACCACCCTGTTGTCGCGCGCAGGCCTTCGACAGCCGGCTCAGCGAGGCTCTCGCGGCTTGTAGCTCGGCGATCTTGGCGTCGAGGGCGAGGATGCGCGCAGACGCGAGGTCACGCGCTCGCGCCCGGTCGTTGGCGGCGTCGAGGCGGAGAAGTTCCGCGATCTCTTCCAGCGTGAAGCCGGCGGTCTTGGCGGATCGTATGAACCGAAGCCGCCTGACGTCATCCTGTCCATACCGGCGCGCGCCGCCCGTGGGGCCATCGCCGCTGTTTCGCTTCGGAACGTCCAACAGGCCGCGCCGTTGGTAAAAGCGGATGGTTTCCACGCCGACGCCGCCCGCATCGGCCAGTTTCGCGATCGTGAACGCCATGTCTTGACTCCGTATCATGGTACGGAGCGTATATCGGCAGCGTTGCTTCGAAAACAAGAGGACATCATGACCAGGGATGCGACGCTCTATCGGATGGTGACGGACAAGCATGTCTGCCCCTATGGACTGAAATCGAAGGCTCTCCTCGAACGTCGAGGCTACAGGGTCGAAGACCGCTGGCTAACCGACCGCGAGGAAACCGACCGCTTCAAGGCGGAGCACGGCGTGAAGACGACGCCGCAGACCTTCATCGACGGCGCCCGCATCGGCGGCTATGACGACCTGCGCCGTCACTTCGGCCTGACGGTCGCCGACCCGACGAAGCCGACATACAGGCCGGTGATCGCGCTCTTTTCGGTGACGGCGCTGATGGCGCTGGCGGCGAGCTACGCCGCCTTCGGCGATGCGCTGACGATCCGCGCCGGCGAATGGTTCATCGCTTTCAGCATGTGCATGCTGGCGATCCTCAAGCTGCAGAACATCGAGACGTTTTCGACGATGTTCCTGAATTACGATCTCCTCGCCAAGCGCTGGATCGCCTACGGCTATCTCTATCCCTTCGCCGAAGCCGGGGCCGGCGTGCTGATGGTCGCGGGCGCGCTGTCCTGGCTTTCCATTCCCGTGGCGCTGTTCATCGGCACGGTCGGCGCAGTCTCCGTCTTCAAAGCCGTCTATATCGACAGGCGCGAATTGAAATGCGCCTGCGTCGGCGGTTCGTCCAACGTACCGCTCGGCTTCGTGTCGCTGACCGAAAACGTGATGATGGTCGCCATGGCGCTGTGGATGTTCTTCTCCATGGCGAACGGCCACGCCGCCATGTAGGCGCGTAGGCCGATTCACCCAAAATGAGTTGTCAGTTTCGGGCGGTCGCAAATCTTGCCGCTGGCGCCGAATTCGATTCTGTGGGACGAGAATGTGACGATGTTCAACGCCGGTTCAGGAGGAAATGACGTGGCGACGTTTCACAAAGTTGGTTTGATTGCCCTCGCCGTCGCTGCGGCGACGTTGTCTTCGACGAGCGCGGCCCGCGCCTGGGGCTGCATCGCGGTTTCCGAGGAAGGCTCCTACGGCTACAGCTACAATTACGACAACGAGGCCGATGCTTCGGAGCGCGCTCTCAACGAATGCGCCAACAAGACCACCACGGAATCCGTGTGCGAGATCACGGAGTGCAACGAAGACACGTGATCGCTGAAACGGGTGCGCGCGACGCCGCGCATCGTGTCGTCACGACGGTTCTGTTTTTGCCAGGCGTTCGCCGATCATCGCGGCGAGCGCCTTTCCGTTTCGTCCGACCAGCATGCTCAGATGGGTGCCGTTGGCTTCGATCCATTCGACATCGCCGAGATAGGGACTCCAGACCTGGCGTGATGGGCAATCGATCGGCGAGCCGCCGATCGACGTGAAGAAATGCGTTCTTCCCTCGTAGCGCCGCGGGCGATAGAGGCCCTTCATCCTGATGATCTGCGCTCCCATGGCCGAGTAGCGCGGCGGAAAACCGTTCGTCCATTGCGGATTGTAGAGATGGTAATCCGGTTTCGCCGGGGACAGGAAGCGAAGGAGAAGCCGGTGCCCCTTGCGCCCGTCGCTCGCCACATCACCCGATGGCCCGTGCGGCGCGGACGGCCGGTGTAGACGCCGACGCCGCACCGCCGAGAGCCGGCTGGCCGCCTGGCGACACACGACGCGCGCGATCAAGGACAACCATTGCGACGGGGTGATGCAGTGATCGCTGAGCGGCGTGTCGAGCATGCCCAGGAAATCGATCTTCTCGCCTTCGGCTTCCAAGGCGCGCGCGACTTCGAGCGCGAACACGCCGCCGAAGGAGAAACCCAGCAGGCGATAAGGCCCCAACGGCTGAACGCGGCGTATGGCGACCACCGCCTCCCGCACTTCCCGCTCCACGGTGGGCAGCGCGTGCGGGTGGAATGGGCGCTGGGCGACGGTCAGCCCAAAGACCGCGCCCGTGAAGGGAAGCGCCAGGATTGCGTCGCGCATTTCGATGAAGCAATTTGCGCCGCCGGCGTAGCAGAATAGCGGGCGGTCCCGTTCTCCAGTGCGGATGGAGACGAGCTTCTCCTCCGAATAGGCCAGGCCCCGATCGATGGCTTCCGCCATCTGGGCGATGCTGCTGCACCGAAAAGAAGATATTGACGTCCAGTTCCGTTCCGGTGCTGCGCCAGTAATCGGCGATGATGCGGAGCGCGCGGTTGACGCTCAATCCGCGCGCCCAAAGATCGTCCTGGAGAGACAGGCTCGTCTTCAGGACCTTTCCGGCAATCTCTGCGAGGCGGAGGCCGATCTGTTCTTGTCGATCGGCCCTGCGCAGATCTCGACGCATATCATCGTCGACCCAAAGTGGATCGCTGATGGTTTCTTCGGCCGTCTGCGCCTGTATTTCCGACATAGTCCTGCCGTGACGTGTTCTCATTCGGAGCACACCATGGCCCAAAATCATGAACAGAGGATTGGCGGGGACAGTCATTCCGTCGAACAGCGCAAGTATCCCCGACAAAATCGGGAAATCCGGCGCGCCGGATCGTTTCGGGCGCGCCGCCATCCGATCTCGGTTCAGCTCAAGTCGAGCACGATGCGGCCGTCGATCTTGCCCTCGATCATCCGATCGAAGATGGCGTTGATGTTGTCGAGCTTGTCCCAGGAAAAATGCGACTTCACCTTGCCTTCGCCGGCGAATTGCAGCGACTCTTCCAGGTCTTGGCGTGTGCCGACGATCGAGCCGCGCACGGTGATGCGCTTGAGCACCGTGTCGAACACCGGAAGGGCGATCTTGGAGGGCGGCAGGCCGACCAGCGACATGGTGCCGCGCGAACGCAGCATGTGGAACGCCTGCTCCATGGCGAGAGGCGACACGGCGGTCACCAGCGCGCCATGCGCGCCGCCGATCGCCTTTTGCACCTGCTCGGCCGCATCCTCCTGCCGGGCGTCGATCAGAAGATCCGCGCCGAGATCCCGGGCCAGCGCCAGCTTGTCTTCATGCACGTCGACGGCGACGACATGCAGGCCCATCGCTTTGGCGTATTGCACGGCCATGTGGCCGAGACCGCCGACGCCGGAGATCACCACCCATTCGCCGGGCCGCGCTTCTGTCTCCTTGAGGCCCTTGTAGACGGTGACGCCGGCGCAGAGCACTGGAGCGGCAGGGCCGAAATCCAGAGCGTCCGGCAGACGGCCGACGAAATCCGGATCGGCGAGACCATATTCGGCGAAGGAGCCGTTGACGGAATAGCCGGTGTTCTGCTGGCTGCCGCACAGCGTTTCCCAGCCGGTGCGGCAATGCGGGCAGTAGCCGCAAGCGGTGTGCAGCCAGGGAACGCCGACGCGATCGCCTTCCTTGACGCGCTTCACGTTCTTTCCCGCCTTGGCGACATAACCGACGCCTTCATGGCCGGGAATGAAGGGCGGGTTGGGCTTGACCGGCCAATCGCCATGGGCGGCGTGCAGGTCGGTGTGGCAGACCCCGGTGGCCTGGAAACGGACCAGGATCTGGTCGTCATCCGGTTCCGGGATCGGCAGTTCCTCGATCACCAGTGGCTTCTTGAACTCCCGCACGACGGCGGCTCGCATGAGATTGGACATGTCCGGCTCCTGATCAAAAGGGTCCCGTCGACTCGCCGCATGCGGACAAGCCCGGTGATGACGTGATCTGTGGTTGCACGGGCAATCTATCTGGATGGCGAGGGCGGGCCTTGATCAGGGTCAAACGATTTGCCTGTCGTCAAAAATTCATGAAGCGGACGCCGTGCCTCATTGACGAATTAGGGCGATCGTCCTAATTTTCATATTAGGGCATTTGTCCTAATGCCGAAGGGAGCAAATCATGGCGGGACGGCGCACGAGAAGCGAGATTGTCGCGGCGGCGGACGAGCTGTTCTATCGCATGGGATTCGAGCCGACCTCGTTTGCCGACATCGCGGAGAAAGTGAATATTTCGCGCGGCAATTTCTACCATCATTTCAAGACGAAGGACGAGATTCTCAACGAGGTGATTCAAAAGCGCGCCGCCGATCGAAGGACGATGCTGGACGCGTGGGAGCAGGAGGAGTCGACGCCCGAGAGGCGGATCGCCCGCTTCATCGATATTCTCGCGATCAATTGCGACAAGATCCGTCTGCATGGTTGCCCTATCGGCACTTTGACCGGCGAACTCGCCAAACTGGATCATCCTGCGCGGGAGGAGGCGACGGCGTTGTTTACGCTGTTCAGAAACTGGTTGAGCCGGCAGTTCGCGCAATTGGTTCCCCATAAAGAGGCCGATCGTCTCGCGATGGAGCTTCTCGCCCGCAGCCAGGGCGCGGCGACCCTCTACAACGCCTTTCGCGACGACGATTTCCTGCGTCGTGAGATCGCGGCGATGAAGGCGTGGCTCGCCGGGATATCCGCCGGGCGCAAATCTGCGCATGACTAGAAAATAACGATATATCAAATACCTGAAGGGGATTTCATCATGTTCGTCGTCTTTCTCAAGTTTTCAGCGGACCGCAGCCGCGCCGGCGCATTGCTCGACGGGCACAATGACTGGCTGCGGCGCGGCTTCGACCAGGGCCTGCTGATGATGGCCGGCAGCCTGCAGCCCAACCTAGGCGGCGCCCTGATCGCGGCGGGCGGCGACCGCGCCGTGATCGAGGCTTTCGTCGCCGAAGATCCCTTCGTGGCCGAGGGCGTGGTCGAGATCGAGATTTACGAGGTCGCGCCGAAACGGTTCGACGAGCGGCTGGCGTTCCTCGCCGCCTGAGCGGCGAACCTCGTTTTCTCGCCGTTGCAAAGGAATTTTTCGAATTCGTCGCTCCCCATTAAGACTGGTTAACGGGTCGTTAACCTTAATCGTCTTTACTCAATCCTAACGAATCCTGCCTGTGCCCGGCGCGCTGGCGTCAGCTTCAAGCAAGGGCGGATTTCTAGTTTCGGCGTTTGAGTTTTCGGGGATTTGGAATGAGCGAAAAGCATGTGGCGGTGTTGATGGGCGGATTCTCCTCCGAGCGACCGGTTAGCCTGTCGTCCGGATCCGCTTGCGCCGACGCTCTCGAGGCGGAAGGCTATCGCGTCAGCCGCGTCGATGTCGGTCGCGACGTCGCCTCCGTGCTCGCGGATCTCAAGCCGGATGTCGCCTTCAACGCGCTGCATGGCCCGTTCGGCGAGGACGGCTCGATCCAGGGCATTCTCGAATATCTGGAAATTCCCTACACCCATTCCGGCGTGCTCGCCTCCGCGCTCGCCATGGACAAGGGGCAGGCCAAGAAGATCGCCAAGGCGAACGGCATTCCTGTGGCCGAATCGAAGGTGATGAACCGTTTCGATTTCACCGCCGCCCATCCGATGAAGCCGCCATATGTGGTCAAGCCGGTGCGCGAGGGGTCGAGCTTCGGCGTGGTGATCGTCAAGGAAGATCAGAGCCATCCGCCGCAGGTCATCACCTCGACCGACTGGCGCTATGGCGATGCCGTCATGGTCGAGCGTTATGTCGCCGGCCGCGAACTGACCTGCGGCGTGATGGGCGATGTCGCCCTCGGCGTCACCGAAGTGGCGCCGCAAGGACACGCTTTCTATGATTACGATGCGAAATATGCCGCCGGCGGCTCTGTCCACGTAATTCCGGCGCAGATTTCACCAAAAATTTACCAAACTGTCCAAATGCTGGCCCTCAAGGCGCACAAGGCGATGGGCTGCCGCGGGGTCTCGCGTTCGGACTTCCGCTACGACGATCGTTTCTCGGAGGACGGAGAGCTGATCTGGCTGGAAATCAACACCCAGCCGGGCATGACTCCCACGTCGCTGGTGCCCGAAATGGCCGCTTATGCCGGTCACTCCTTTGGCGAATTCCTGCGATGGATGGTGGAGGACGCGTCGTGCCAGCGTTGAAACTCCTCGGCTCTCGAAAAACTACGCCGACGACAAGCTCTGGGCCGATGGTCCGGGCGAGGGCGGCGACAAGATGATCCTGCCGCGGCCCCTGCGCCGCGTGGTTCGCTTCATGGGCAGCCTGGCCGCCGGCCGGGTCAATATTCCGCGCCATCTCGGCAGCGTCTCGCTGGTCGCGTTTTACGGGTTGACGGCGACCTACGCCTTCTCGCTGAGCGGCGAGACCCCGGATGTCGCCCAGGCGGTGAGTTCGGTCGCCGGTTTCGCCATCAACAATGTCAAAGTGTCGGGCAATTACCACACCTCGGAAATCGACATTCTCGAAAAGCTGGGCCTAGACGGCGCGACGTCGCTGATGTCTCTCGACGCCCAGCGCACGCGCGAGGCGCTGAAGAGCCTTCCTTGGGTGCGCGACGCCGAAGTTCGCAAGATCTATCCCGACACCGTGGCGGTGAAGCTCGTCGAACGCGACGCCTTCGGCATATGGCAGCATGGCCAGGACCTGTCGCTGATCGAAAAGAACGGCAGCGTGATCGCGCCGCTGCGCGACAACAAATTCGCGCATCTGCCGCTGTTCGTCGGTCGCGACGCCGAAACCGGCGCCGAGGCCATCATGGTCGACTTCGACAAATGGCCGGATATCAAGGCGCGGGTGAAAGCCTATATCCGCGTCGCAGGCCGTCGCTGGGACGTGCAGCTCGACAATGGCGTGCTGATCAAGCTCCCCGAATACGACATGGATCGCGCCATGGCCGAACTCGCCGAACTGAACCGCGATCACCAGTTGGTGGAGCGTGACATCGTCGCCGTCGATTTCAGGCTCGCCGATCGCACCACCATTCAGCTGAGCGAAGGCGCGACGGAGCGCCGCGGCAAGGCCGTCGCGCTCCGCGCCAAGGCGCTCAAAAAGGCGGAGGATCAGATATGAGCATCTTCCGTCCCGCGGGCTCCGCCACGCCGCGCCTCAAGCCTCTGAACAACAAGCGCGCCCATACCGTGAGCGTTCTCGATATCGGCTCCACCAAGGTGGTCTGCATGATCGCCCGGCTGACGCCGCGCGAAGCCTCTGAAGTCCTGCCGGGCCGCACCCACAAGATCGAGATCATCGGCATCGGCCATCAGCGTTCGCGCGGCATCAAGTCCGGCGTCATTTCCGATCTCGACGCGCTGGAAGGCGTAATCCGCAATGCGGTCGACGCCGCCGAGCGCCAGGCGAAGCTGACGGTCGACAGCCTGATCGTCAACGTTTCCGCCGGCCGCCTGCAGAGCGACATCTATACCGCCTCCATCGATCTCGGCGGCCAGGAAGTCGATCAGGAAGACGTCCGCCGCGTGCTGGTCGCCGCCTGCCATCAGTCGCAGCGCCACGATCGCGCCGTGCTGCATTCGCTGCCGACGGGCTTTTCGCTCGACGGAGAGCGCGGCATCGCCGATCCGGTGTCGATGTTCGGCGACACGCTGGGCGTCGACATGCATGTGCTGACCGCCGAACGCACGGCGATCAAGAATATCGAGCTCTGCGTCAACCGCGCGCATCTGTCCGTCGAAGGCGTGGTGGCCACGCCCTACGCCTCGGGGCTGGCGGCGTTGGTCGAGGACGAGCTGGAGCTCGGCTGCGCGGCCATCGACATGGGCGGCGGCGCGACGACGATTTCGGTCTTCGCCGAAGGCAAGCTGGTGCATGCGGACGCCATCGGTCTCGGCGGCCATCACGTCACCACCGATCTCGCCCGCGGCCTGTCGACACGCATCGAAGAGGCCGAGCGCATCAAGGTCATGCATGGTTCGGCTTTGTCCAACTCCACCGACGACCGCGAACTCGTCTCGGTGCCGCCGATCAGCGAAGAAGATCACGAGCAGCCGAGCCAGGTGCCGAAGGCGCTGATCTCCAAGATCGTCCGCGCCCGCGTCGAGGAAACGCTCGAAATGATTCGCGACCGCATTCGCAGCTCGGGCTTCTCGCCGATCGTCGGCAAGCGTCTGGTGCTGACCGGCGGCGCAAGCCAACTCACCGGCCTGCCGGAACTGGCGCGACAGATCTTCGCCCGCAACGTCCGGATCGGCCGGCCAATGGGCGTCAAGGGTCTGCCGCCGGCCGCGAAGGGACCGGCATTCTCCACCGCCGTGGGCCTCTGATTTATCCGCAATTCGCGGATATCGAGATCCACGCCGCGGAGCATGGGCTTCTGTCTTCGCTTGCGGGCGGCAATGGCCGCATCGCGCGCATGGGGCATTGGTTGAAGAGCAGTTTTTGAGTTTCGCCGCGAGCGGGAGACCGCTCGCGGCGCGGAAGATCCCAACGCCCGACCGCCGGCGAAGCCGGTCCGGAACGGCATGTCAGGAATAAAGACCGGAACGGCGGTACGGTCGGAATACAGGAAGGACTGAGAACATGACCATCAAATTGCAGAAGCCGGACATCACCGAGCTGAAGCCGCGCATCACCGTTTTCGGTGTCGGCGGCGGCGGCGGCAACGCCGTGAACAACATGATCAGCGCCGGCCTGCAGGGCGTCGACTTCGTCGTCGCCAATACGGACGCGCAGGCGCTGGCCATGACCCGCGCCGAACGCATCATCCAGATGGGCGTTCAGGTCACCGAAGGTCTCGGCGCGGGCTCCCAGCCCGACGTCGGCCGCGCTGCCGCCGAGGAATGCCTCGATGAGATCATCGACCATCTCTCCGGCACGCATATGTGCTTCGTCACCGCCGGCATGGGCGGCGGCACCGGTTCGGGCGCAGCCCCCGTCGTCGCGCAGGCGGCCCGCTCCAAGGGCATCCTGACGGTCGGCGTGGTCACCAAGCCGTTCCACTTCGAAGGCCAGCGCCGCATGCGCATCGCCGATCAGGCGATCACCGAGCTGCAGAAGTCGGTCGACACGCTGATCGTGATCCCGAACCAGAACCTGTTCCGCATCGCCAACGACAAGACCACCTTCGCCGACGCGTTTGCGATGGCCGACCAGGTGCTCTATTCGGGCGTCGCCTGCATCACCGACCTGATGGTCAAGGAAGGCCTGATCAACCTCGACTTCGCCGACGTTCGCTCGATCATGCGCGAAATGGGCCGTGCGATGATGGGCACCGGCGAATCCTCCGGCGAAGGCCGCGCGCTGGCCGCCGCGGAAGCCGCGATCGCCAACCCGCTGCTCGACGAAACCTCGATGAAGGGCGCGCAGGGCCTGCTGATCTCCATCACCGGCGGTCGCGACATGACCCTGTTCGAAGTGGATGAGGCGGCAACCCGCATCCGCGAAGAGGTCGATCCCGACGCCAACATCATCCTCGGCGCGACGTTCGACGAAGCGCTCGAAGGCATCATCCGCGTCTCCGTGGTGGCCACTGGCATCGACCGCGCGCAGAATGCGGGGGACGCCCGCCCTTTTGAAGTTAAGCCGGCAGCAAGGCCGGTGATCCGCACCCAGGCGTCCGCGCCTGTAGCGCCGATCTCGCAGCCGGCTCCGCAGCCGGTCATGCAGCAGCCCGTGATGCCGGCGCCGTCCGCGCCGGCCCCGCAGCCGGTGATGCAGGCTCCCCAGCCGGTCGCGCCGCGCCATGACCCGGTGGCCGAAACCATCCGCGCCGCCGAAATCGACATGGAGCGCGAACTCGAAATCGCCGTCACCCAGCCGCTGATGCGCGATCTCGAACAGCCGGCCCAGCCTGCCCAGGACAGCTTCCGTCCGGCGAGCCGCCTGTTCGCGACGCCGGCTCCCGAGCCGATGCAGATGCAGCAGCGGCCGGTCCAGCCAGCGCCGCAGCCGATGGCCCCGATCATGGAGGCGCAGCCCGCGCCGGCGCAGATGCGCGCTCCGGTCGCCCCGACGCCCCAGCCCGCTCCGGCTCCGCAGATGCGCGCCGAGCCTTCGCTGATGGCCCAGGTGCGCGCCGAGGCCGACACGCTTCGCATGCCGAAGGTCGAAGACTTTCCGCCGGTGGTGAAGGCGGAGATCGAGCATCGTTCGTCGCCAGCCGCCCAGGCGCATGCCGAGGAACGCGGCCCGATGGGGCTGCTCAAGCGCCTGACCTCGTCGCTGAGCCGTCGTGAGGACGAGCCCGCTGCTCCGTCCGACATGACCTCCGGCGCGCCGGCGGCGTCTTCCCAGCAGCGTCGTCCGCTGTCGCCGGAAGCCAGCCTCTATGCGCCGCGTCGCGGCACGCTCGACGACCTCGGCCGCGCCGCGCGTCGTCGCAGCCGCGCAGCCAGGAAGAAGAGCTGGATATCCCGGCCTTCCTGCGCCGCCAGTCCAACTGAGACCCCGACACGATCCTCAAGGGGCCTGGTTCACGCCGGGCCCTTTTCGATTCGGGGCGTCCGGCGTGCCTCATATCGGCGCAGCCATGGGTTCCGCACGCGCGCCGGCCGTCCACGCCATATCTCGACGGATATGCTCCATGCGCTTCGAAGGTCTTTCCGCGCCTCTCCCGGAGAGGCGGAGACCGAGACTTGCAAGGCTTGCGCCCGCCTCGGCATTCGCTTGCGTCGTCAAGGACTTGCGATCCGTTACAGGCGGAAAGAAACATTGATTTGGATTGCGCGCGCCGGCTCGGTATTTTCACGATGGATCTGCTTGGAGGGAGCGATCCAGTCGAATTGCGGGCGAAAGCGCGCGGAATGCATGGTTAAATCCGGGTTGCCGGATGGACGGGCAGAAGGCCCGTTCGGAAATGTGGGGCCAAATGGCATCAGGACTGGCTGGATTTGAAACGACGTTCGCAAATCCCTTCACCATTCGCGGCATAGGCGTCCATTCGGGCGCGGATGTGACCGCAGTCTTCAACCCCGCCGACGCGGGCACCGGCATCATTTTCCAGCGCACCGGTCCGAACGGCGAAGTCACCGAACTGAAGGCCGTGTCCGCCACCGTCGGCAACACGGACCTTTGCACGGTGCTCGGCACGCATCCTGCGCGCTCCGTCGCGACCGTCGAGCATGTCATGGCCGCGCTTTATGCGCTTGGCATCGACAACGCCCTCATCGAGATCGACGCCGGCGAAGCGCCTGTCATGGACGGCAGCTCCGCCATGTTCATCGACGCGATCGAGCAGGCCGGCATCCGGACGCTGTCCAAGAAGCGCCGCTATATTCGCGTGCTCAAGCAGGTGCGAATCGATGTCGGTTCGTCCTGGGCGGAATTCCACCCCTATGACGGCACGCGCTTCGAAGTGGATATCGATTTTCCGAGCCCGACCATCGGCAAGCAGAGCTGGAAGGGTGATCTGACGGCGGCGAGCTTCAAGAGCGAATTGTCGCGCGCCCGCACCTTCGGCTTCATGCGCGATGTCGAGCGTCTCTGGGCCGCCGGCCTCGCGCTCGGCTCCTCGCTCGAAAATTCCGTGGTGATCGGCGACGATCATCGGGTCATCAATGTCGAGGGACTGCGCTATCCCGATGAATTCGTCCGTCACAAGACGCTGGACGCCGTGGGCGATCTCGCGCTCGCCGGCGCGCCGTTCCTGGGCCTGTACCGTTCATATCGCGGCGGCCACAAGGTCAACGCCATGGCGCTGAAGGCGCTGTTGTCGGACGCCTCCGCCTACGACATTGTCGAATCCGCCGGTCAGCGTCCGCGCGTCGCGGCGCCCGAGATGATCGCCGTCAACCGGCAGGAATACGCTCCCTGGACCGCCTGAGGTTCAATCTTGCGGACGCGCCGGATCAGCCGGCGCCCCGACCCGTTTTCGCCACAAATTTGCCCGATGGGGTAAACATGGCGTTGCGATAGCTGTTATTTTATGGCTAGTAACGCCACGAACGGAGAGGCGAGGCAGAGGGGCTTTTCAATAAGCCGGGCCCGCTGGGGATTTGCAGGAAGTGAGATGATGAAACTATCCACGCGCGCTGTGCTTGTGACCTTGGCCATCAGCGCCTCCGGCATGATGCTGTCGTCCTGCACCAGCGATCCCGATCTCGACATCACCAAACTCGGCGTGCAGACCGACCCGCCCGACGTGCTCTACAACCAGGGTCTCGCCAATATCAACGCCGGCAAGCTGACCGAGGCGCAGCGCAAGTTCGACGCCATCGACAAGCAGCATCCCTTTTCCGAATGGGCGCGCAAGGCGCTGGTCATGGCGACCTTCGTGAAATATCGCCAGGGCGACAACGAAGCCGCCATCCAGTCCGGCGAGCGCTATATGAATCTGTACGCGCAGACCAAGGACGCCGCTTACGTCCAGTATATGATCGGTCTCGCCTACGCCAAGCAGATCCCGGTGGTGACGCAGGACCAGCGCGCCTCCGCCAAAACGATCGAAGCGATGATGAAGGTCGTCAACAACTATCCGACCTCGGAATATGTCGACGACGCCCAGGTGAAGATTCGCATGGCGCGCGACAATCTCGCCGGCAAGGAAATGCAGATCGGCCGCTACTATCAGGAGCGGAAGGAATATCTCGCCGCCGTGTCGCGCTATCGCAACGTCGTCGAGACCTTTTCCAACACCAACCAGGTCGAGGAAGCGCTGGCGCGTCTCGTGGAATGCTATTACGCGCTCGGCCTGACCGACGAAGCCCAGACGGCCGCCGCAGTGCTCGGCCACAACTATCCGGACAGCGAGTGGTACAAGGACAGCTTCGCGCTGCTCAAGACCCAGGGTCTGGAGCCGCGTGAAAACACCGGTTCCTGGATCTCGCGCGCCGGCAAGAAGTTGCTTCTCGGCGAATCGACCTGAAACACAATGGTCTGATCCATGCTCGTCCAGCTGTCGATCCGTGACATCGTCTTGATCGATCGGCTCGATCTCGCCTTCCAGCCCGGGCTTTCGGTGCTGACGGGCGAGACCGGCGCTGGCAAGTCGATCCTGCTCGACTCCTTGTCGCTGGCGCTCGGCGGGCGGGGCGATGGCGGGCTCGTGCGCCATGGCGAGGACAGGGGGCAGGTGACTGCGGTCTTCGACCTGCCCGGCAAGCATCCGCTCCGCGCCTTCCTGAAGGACAACGGCATCGACGACGACGGCGACGTGATCTTCCGCCGCGTCCAATCCGCCGACGGCCGCACCCGCGCTTTCGTCAACGACCAGCCGGTCTCCGTGCAGTTGATGCGGGAGGCGGGGACGAAGCTCGTCGAAATCCATGGCCAGCACGACGACCGCGCCCTGGTGGACACAGAGGCGCATCGCCTGCTGCTCGACGCCTTCGCCGGCCTGACCGAGGAATGCGAGGCGCTGGCGGCGCTTTACAAGACCTGGAAGGATTCGAGCCGCGAGCTGAAGACGCACCGCGCCAAGGTCGAAGCCGCCGCCCGCGAGGCCGATTATATCAGGGCCTCGGTCGAGGAGTTGGAAAAGCTCGCTCCCGTCGACGGCGAAGAGGAAGACCTGGCCGAGAAGCGGGCGCGGATGATGAAGGTGGAGCGGGTCGCCTCCGACATTTCCGAAGCCTCGGACTATCTCAACGGCACGGCCTCGCCGGTGCCGCATATCGCCTCGCTGGTGCGCCGTCTCGAGCGCAAGTCGCAGGAAGCGCCGGGCCTGCTGGAGGAAACCGTGCAGGCGCTGGACGAGGCGCTCGACCGTCTGTCGGACGCGCAGAATCTCGTCGAATCGGCGCTTCGCCGCACCGAGTTCGATCCCAAGGAGCTGGAGCGAGTCGAAGAGCGGCTGTTTGCGCTGCGCGCCGCCTCGCGGAAATATTCCGTGCCGGTCACCGGCCTGCCGGCGCTGGCCGCCAGGATGGTCGCCGATCTCGCCGATCTCGACCAGGGCGAGGAAAAGCTCAAGCGGCTGGAAGAGCGCGAGAAGGAAAACGCCGTCGTGTTCCTGACCGCGGCTCGGGCGCTGTCCGACAAGCGCCGCAACGCCGGCGCCGCGCTCGCCGAGGCCGTGATGGCGGAATTGCCGGCGCTCAAGCTCGAACGGGCCCGGTTCATGGTGGAAGTCACCGCCGATGAGAAAGAGGCGACGGCGTCGGGCATCGACCGCGTCGAATTCCACGTCCAGACCAATCCCGGCACGCGGCCCGGCCCGATCATGAAAGTGGCCTCGGGCGGCGAGCTCTCGCGTTTCCTCCTCGCGCTCAAGGTGGCGCTCGCCGATCGAGGCTCCGCGCCGACCCTGGTGTTCGACGAAATCGACACCGGCGTGGGCGGCGCCGTCGCAGACGCCATCGGCCAGCGGCTCAAGCGCCTGTCGGCGCGCGTTCAGGTGCTCTCCGTCACCCATGCCCCCAGGTCGCCGCCCGCGCCAACACGCATCTCCTGATCGCCAAGGGCCCGGTGGAAGGCGGCGACGGCCGCATCGCCACCCGCGTGGCCACCATGGCCGAAGACGAGCGCCGTGAGGAAATCGCCCGCATGCTGGCCGGCGCCTCGATCACCGAAGAGGCGCGCGCGGCGGCGGCGAAGCTGCTGGCGGGCGAGGGGTGATTTTCTCCTCCAATGAATCCGGGTTCGCCGGCGATGGCTTGGCTTGCGCCTTGGGGTGCGTCATGCTTTCATAAACCAGCGAAAGGCAAATGGGCGCCTGGGAATTTTGCCATGACGAAACAGGTCACCATCACGATTGAGGACGAAGCGTTCAGCGGTCTGACGCACGCCGCCGGCGGGCGTCCTCTGGATAGCTATATCCGTGAATTGCTTGAGCCGCATTTTCGACGCGCGGAGTTGGAGGCCGGCTATCGCGCTATGGCCGAGGACACTGGTCGGGAAGCCGAGGCGAAGGAATGGCTGGCGGGGCTTTCCGGAGACATCGGCAATGAGGCGGGGTGAGGTCTGGTGGGTTGCATTCGATCCTTCCATAGGCTCCGAGATTCGAAAGACACGACCTGCGATCATCGTCAGCAATGACATCGCAAATCACTATTTGGCGCGAGCCGTCGTTCTTCCCCTTACAAGTAATGCGGACAGAGTTTATCCCGGCGAAACGCGCGTGTCAGTCGATGGAAAAATCAGCAAGGTCATGGCCGATCAAATTATGGCGGCCGACAAAATCCGCCTTCGCGCCAAGATTGGGGAACTGAGTTCGTTCGACCTCAAAGCCGTTGAAGACGCGCTTGCGCTTCACTTGGGTCTGGCGCTCAAAAGCTAAGTCTGGCAAATCGGGAGCCTGAAGAGACTGTCCCGACTGACCAGGAAGCCGCCATGCCCGACACCGCCACGCCCGTCGAACTGATGCAGCCGGAGGCCGCCGCCGAGGAGATGGCGTTCCTCGCCAAGGAGCTGGCGCGTCATGACGCGCTCTATCACGGCAAGGATGCGCCGGAGATTGCGGATGCGGAGTATGACGCGCTCAAGCGCCGCAACGAGGTTTTGGAAAACGCTTTTCCGGATCTCGTGCGCCCCGACAGCCCGTCGCGTCAGGTTGGCGCCGCGCCGGCGGCGGGGTTTCAGCAGGTTAGGCATATCAGGCCGATGTTGTCGCTCGACAACACGTTTTCGGACGAGGACGTCGCCGATTTCGTGGCCTCGGTCTACCGCTTCCTCGGCGTGCTGCCGGATGGCTCGATCGCCTTCACCGCGGAGCCGAAGATCGATGGGCTCTCCATGTCGCTTCGCTATGAGAATCGCCGTCTGGTGACGGCGGCGACGCGCGGCGATGGCGCGGTGGGGGAGAACGTCACCGCCAATATCCGCACCATTTCCGAAATCCCGCAGACGCTGCCAGAAAGCGCGCCGGATGTGGTGGAGGTGCGCGGCGAGGTCTACATGGCCAAAGCCGATTTCCTCGCGCTCAACGCCAAGATGGAGGCCGAGGGCAAACCCACTTATGTCAATCCGCGCAACACGGCGGCGGGGTCGCTCCGCCAGCTCGATCCCAAGGTAACGGCGACGCGCAAGCTGCGCTTCTTCGCCTATGCCTGGGGCGAGATGAGCGCCATGCCCGCCGACACCCAGCACGGCATGGTCGAGGCGTTCAAGTCCTGGGGCTTCCCCACCAATCCGCTGACCCGTCGGCTGAATTCCGTGGAGGCCATCCTCGCGCATTACTACGAGATTGGCACAATGCGGCCCGATCTCGACTATGACATTGACGGCGTCGTCTACAAGGTCGACCGGCTCGACCTGCAGGAGCGGCTGGGTTTCCGTTCCCGCAGCCCGCGCTGGGCCACCGCGCATAAATTCCCCGCCGAACAGGCGATGACGACGCTGGAGGCCATCGACATCCAGGTGGGCCGCACCGGCGCGCTGACGCCAGTGGCGCGGCTGACGCCGATCACTGTGGGCGGCGTCGTCGTCACCAACGCCACGCTGCACAATGAAGACTACATCAAGGGCTTGGGCAATTCCGGCGAGCCGATCCGCGAGGGCCGCGATATCCGGGTGGGGGATCTGGTCATCGTCCAGCGCGCCGGCGACGTGATCCCGCAGATCGTCGATGTGGTGATGGACAAGCGGCCGGAAGGGGCGGAGCCATACCGATTCCCCAAGACCTGTCCGGTCTGCGGCAGCCATGCGGTGCGGGAAGTCAACGAGAAGACCGGCAAGGTGGACGCCGTGCGCCGCTGCACCGGCGGCTTCGTCTGCACCGCGCAGGCGATGGAGCATCTCAAGCATTTCGTGTCGCGCGACGCCTATGACATCGAAGGTCTTGGGGCGAAGCAGATCGAGTTCTTCTTCACCACGGACGATCCGGCGCTCAGGATCGAGACCGCCGCCGACATCTTCACGCTCGAACGCCGGCAGTCGGCGTCGCTGCTCTCGAAGCTGGAAAATCGCGACGGCTGGGGCAAGACCTCGGTGGGCAAACTCTACGCCGCGATCAACTCGCGCCGCGAGATCGCGCTCAACCGTTTCATCTACGCGCTCGGCATTCGGCATGTGGGAGAGACGACGGCCAAGCTGCTGGCGCGCGCCTACGGGACCTATGAGGCCTTTGCCACGGGCATGAAGGAGGCGGCCAGCCTGTCGGGCGAGGCTTGGAACGAGCTCAACGCCATCGAGGGCATCGGCGAGGTCGTGGCCCGCGCCATCGTGGAATTCTACAAGGAACCGCGCAATCTCGCGGTCATCGGTCGTCTCCTGGAAGAGGTGACGCCGCAGGCGATGGAAGCCCCGGTCGCCTCCAACAGCCCGGTTGTCGGCAAGACGGTGGTGTTCACAGGCTCGCTGGAGCGGTTTACCCGCGACGAGGCCAAGGCGCGGGCCGAAAGCCTGGGCGCCAAAGTAGCGGGCTCGGTGTCGAAGAAGACAGACTATGTGGTCGCCGGACCCGGCGCGGGCTCAAAGCTCGACAAGGCGCGCGAATTGGGCGTGGCCGTGATGACCGAGGACGAATGGCTGACGTTCATCGCCGGCTGAACCTACCGCAAAAACACCGACAGCAATTCGTCGAGTTCGCTTTCGAGCGCGGCGAGTTCCTCGCTGGTTTCCACCACCTCTTCCGCCGGCTCCTCGATCGGCTGCACGGCGGCGGCGTGCTGTTCGGCTTCATCATCCGACCAGTCGTTGGCGGCCATGGTCTGGGAGGCCGCGCGGCCGCGCGGCGTGTCGTCGGTCGTCTGGTCGACGGCTTGGTTGAAGCCGTCACTGACCGCGCCGCGCTGATTCTGGAAATAGGTCGGGTAATAGCCGCCGAGTAGCGGGGAGCCGAGAGAGCTGATCATTCCCATCTCATGTCCTTCCGTCGAGTCGCCCTAAGGCTGTCTTTGGAAAACCCTGCGCCGCGAGGATTGTACGAAACTTGCGTCGTTAACCTTTTGTTAAGGATTTCGGCGCCTCGCCGCGTCCGCTGTGGCTGATTTCCACCAGTTTGCGCCAATGAGCCGCTATAGCGGGCCGGTTGTTTCCTTCCGCCCGACTCGGCGGTAAACAGGGGCCTAGATTTCAAGATCCGCCGGAGTGCGCCATGTTCCAGACCTTCGAGACCACCGCCGATCCACAATTTGGCGCCGAGCGCGTCGCGCGGCTGAGGGCAAAGCTCGCGGAGCTGGGCGTGGACGGCTTTCTCGTGCCGCGCGCCGACGAGTTCCAGGGCGAATATGTGCCGGCATGCGCCGAACGCCTGTCCTGGCTGACAGGCTTCACCGGCTCCGCCGGCGTGGCGCTGATCCTCAAGGACGAAGCCGTGGTCTTCGTGGATGGTCGCTACACCACCCAACTCAAGGAGCAGGTCGACGGCGCGGTGTTCACCGACGGCGATCTGGTCGGCGAACCGCCACAAAAATGGCTGGAGAAGAACGGCCCTAACCGGCTGCGCCTCGGCGTCGATCCTTGGCTGCATACGAAGGCGGAGATCGACAAGCTTGCCAAGACGCTTGGCGCGCGCGGCGGCGAACTGGTGATGCTCGAGACCAATCCGCTCGATGCGATCTGGGACGATCGTCCCGCCGAGCCGCTCGGCGCGGTGACGATCCAGCAGTTCGACCATGCCGGCGAACTGGCGGTCGACAAGATCGCCCGCATCGCCGCGCTCGTTGCGGAGAAGGGCGCAAGCGCGGTCGCGCTCACTGATCCCTCCTCGGTGGCCTGGGCCTTCAATATCCGCGGCCAGGATGTGCCGCATACGCCGCATCCCTTGGCGCGCGCCATCATCCACGCGTCGGGCGAGGCCGAGATCTTCCTCGACATCCGCAAGACCGGCATTGAGGCCCGCGCCTATCTCGCCCAGATGTCGCTGCAGAAAGAGCCGTCCGCCTTCGCGGAGAGCCTGACGGCGGCGGCGGTTGCAGGCGCGGTGATGCTCGATCCCGATCTCGCGCCCTATGCGCTGCATCTGCTGATCGAGGCCTCGGGCGGTTCGGTGATGGCCGGGGACGACCCGGCGAAACTGCCGCGCGCGCGCAAGAACGACGCCGAGCTCGCCGGCTCGCTGAAGGCGCATCTGCAGGATGGCGCGGCCATGGTGGAATTCCTCGCCTGGCTCGACGCGCAGGCCCCGGATAGCCTCGACGAGATCACGGCGGTCAAGGCGCTGGAGGCGTCGCGCATCCGTGTCGGCGCGCGCATGCAGAACCCGCTCAAGGACATTTCCTTCGACACGATTTCAGGGGCGGGCGAAAACGCCGCCATCATCCATTATCGCGTCACTGAGCCGACCAACCGCAAATTCCGCGCGGGCGAGATGTTCCTGCTCGATTCCGGCGGCCAATATATCAACGGCACCACCGACATCACCCGCACCATCGCCATCGGCGAGGTTCCTGAGGAGCAGAAGCGTTTCTTCACCCTGGTGCTGAAGGGTATGATCGCCATTTCCACGGCGCGCTTTCCCAAGGGCACCCGCGGCGTCGATCTCGATCCGCTCGCGCGCATCGCCTTGTGGAAGGCGGGCGCCGATTACGGCCACGGCACCGGCCATGGCGTCGGCTCCTATCTCTCGGTGCATGAAGGGCCACAGCGCATCTCCCGCGCCGCGATGCAGGAATTGCTGCCGGGCATGATCCTGTCCAACGAACCCGGTTTCTACCGGCCGGGCGCTTACGGCATCCGCATCGAAAACCTCATCTATGTCACGGAGCCCGAAATGATCGAGGGCGGCGACCGGCCGATGCTGGGCTTCGAGACGTTGACCTTCTGCCCGATCGACCGTCGCCTGATCCTCTCGCATCTCTTGACGCGCGAGGAACTGCTGTGGCTGGACGCCTATCACGCCGAGACGCGCGAGAAACTCCTGCCGCTGATCGAGGACGAGGCGGCGAAGACCTGGCTGAAGCGGGCGACGGCGCGCTTGGGGTGAGGCGAGGCCCAGCTAGCATGCGCCGCGAGACGCGGCGCTCATGCGTAAATCTCATGGCTGGAACAAACTAACCCTCAATCCATTCGGGCCAGATTTCGATATCGCCACCGGGTAGACATAGCGATGGCGCACCCGGGGATGAGGCACGCTCTGTGCAAAGGTGTTCTTCACGAACAGCAAAGCGCGCTGGTCCACCTTAGCATTGCCGGTGCTCTTGCTGACGACGATGCTCTCGACTTGCCCTGCGCCGTTGGTTTTGACCATGATCTGACCAGTCGCCGGAGGTCCCATGCAGGACGCCAGCAAAATCAACAGAAAAGGAATGAGAGCCGTTCGACGCGGACAGCCACGGAAAATACGCATGAGAACCCAACGAAGTTGAAGCAATAGAAATTTGCAAAAATCTTTCATATTTACGCTATCAACGGCGTTCGATCGGTTCAATGGAAAACAATTTGTCCGCCGCCCTTTTCGTTCGGCCCTTGTCCGGATAATGCAAGCTGAACGTATTGCTGCTGCGAAAGGATGATCCATGGACCGCGCGCATGATCCGAGCGAATTGGAAATGGTCGTGCTGATGACGCCGGACATGGCGAATTTTTCCGGGAAGGTGCATGGCGGCGCGCTGCTCAACCTGCTCGACCGCGTCGCCTATTCCTGCGCCTCGCGCTTTTCCCAGCAATATGCGGTGACGCTGTCGGTCGATCAGGTCGTGTTCCGTCAGCCGATCCATGTCGGCGAACTCGTCACCTTCCGCGCCTCGGTGAATTACGCCGGCCGCACCTCGATGGAAATCGGCATCCGCGTCGAGGCCGAAGAAATCAGGAGCGGCGAACGCCGCCACACCAATTCCTGTTATTTCACCATGGTCGCGGTCGATGCGGCGGGCAAGCCGACGTCGGTGCCGAAGCTCGCGGTCGACAGCGATGTCAAGAAACGGCGTGAGAAGGCGGCGCTCGACCGCCGCGCGTTGCGACAGGAATTCGAACATCGCTTCAAGAAGGTCAAGGCTGGGGAATAAGAAAACTCACCCCACCAGATGCCGGTAGGCCACCACGAAGATCCAGGCGATGACCAGCATCACCAGCGACGGCGCGCGCAGCCCGATCAGGGCGGCGACGATCATGGTCAGCGTCACGTCGAGACCGTCATAGACGAAGGCGGGCGCCACGAGGGCGGCGAGGACGGCGGCGGGGACGGCGTTGAGCGCCGCTTCCATGCGCGGCGAGATCGTCTTCATCGAACGGATCAGCACATAGCCGCCGGCGCGGGTGAGATAGGTGGCGACGGCGGCCGCCAGGATGGTGAGGGCGAAAGTCGGATCCATATCAGGCCTTCCTTTCGCGGACTGGCAGAAGCGTGGCGACCAGGATGCCGAACAGCGCGCCGATGCTGATATGCCAGGGCGAGCCGACCAGATGCTTGGCGAGGATGGCGGCAAGTCCGCTCGCCAGCACCGTCGGCAGCCAGTTGTCCTTCTTGCGGAAACCGAGGGTCAGACCGAGGAAATAGACGGTCAGCAGCACGTCGAGACCGAGCGCGCGGGGATCGCCGACCAGCGAGCCGAAGATCGCCCCGAGCACGGCGGTGATCTGCCAGGTGATGTAGAAGGTCAGCCCGAAGGAGAGGTACCAGGTGAAGGTGAGCGGGACGCCGCTTTCTGCCCGCTTCAGGCTTTCGGCGAATTGCGGATCGACCATCAGGAAGAAGGCGACGAGTTTCTTGCCAAGCGAGAAATGCTCGATGTGATTGGCGAGCGCAGCAGAATAGAGGATATGGCGGAAATTCACCGCGAAGATCGAGGCCACCACCAGCCAGGGCGCGACGTTGTGGCGGAAGAGCTCTATGCCGACCAGCTGGCTCGCGCCGGCGTAGATCGTCATGTTCATCAGCAGGATCTCGCTGATCGACAGGCCCATATTGGTCGACACGGCGCCGAGCAGCACGCCGAAGGGCAGGGCGCTTAGCAGCGACGGCAGCGTGGCGCGCATGCCGGAGAGTATTTCATCGCGATTCATGAGGTTTTCCGTCGAGAGGCCGACGTCTTTTAGCCGTTCGGGCCGTCAAGACAATCTCGACTTGTTGATCGGTTCATAAGACTGCGTGATGAACAGGCCGTTGGGCCTCATCCACCGCGGCGAGACCGGCGCGCACGCCGCAGGCGGCAATCACCCAGAAGCTCGCCATCAGCAGCATGCATTCGGCGCGCATGGCCTCGGACAGATAAAATCGTTTGCCGTCGTCGCCTGACGGCCGCAGCGCGCCTGCTTCGACCGCGGCGCGGAACAGCAGCTTGATCTGCGGCCGCGACACCGCGAAGGCCTTGGACAGGGAGGCGATGGAGGCGGTCATGGGCTGATCGACCGGCAGTCCGTCGTCGTCGGTCGACAACATGAGGCTGAACAGGATCAGGAAACCGGCTTTCTTGTCGGCGAACATCCTGGCGAGCGGGCAGGAGGCCATCGGCCGCTCGCGCCCCAGATAGGCCTGGCAGGCGCCGATGATGAACGCTTTCTCGAAGACGGGATCGCCGAGCCGCGCGAGCCCGAGGCGGCCTTCTGGCAAGACAAGGCTCATCGACTTGAGCGTATTGGCGATGCGTTCGCGGAAGGCGGCGCGCAGTTTGTCGGTTGGCGTGAGCCGGAGCGAAATGGCCGCGCCGCGCTTCGGTGATCGTCTCCACATGTTTGGCGAACCGCATGACCCCCAGCATGGCGGAGGCGCGACCCTGGCTGCAGAGGCCGGTGTCGGCGCAGGCGGCCTTGAAGCGATTGACCGTCAGCCCGGAGCCGGGAATGGCGGGATCGTAGAGAGCGTCGAAATAGAGCGCCATCCAGGCCATCATCACCCGACCGCGATCGCTGGCGACCAGATTGAGAAGCGGTCTGTGTTCGAAATGAGCGACATAGCGCCGGGCAAAGTCGCGCACGGCGCGCGGCATGTCGGGCAAGGCCAAGAGGACGCCGATGTCGTCCCGGAAACGGGAGGCCTCGCCGCTGATGTCGATGGCTGCGTCGGGTGTCACGCTTTCCCTTCCTCGTCATGGCGTCGCTTCTTCCGGCGAACGGACCAAAGACAGTATGACATGTTCCTGGGAGGCGGGTGAGCCAAATTTTTGCAGTTGCTTTTCCCGGGATTGGCTTTCATGCCCATAGCGGCGGATCTCGGGGCGGCAGTCCCGAGGCGCCAAGGCGAAGGCGCCCGGTCACGCGGTCCGGCGTATGATTTCTCGGCGTCTCACCCCGGAACGCCGATGGCCCGGCGCGGACTTGCCCCCGCGTCGGGCGCCCGTTTCAAACGCGCCGCGACAATCGTTACAGCTTCTGACGCTTCATCTGGAACGTATGGTCTTCGCCCGGGAATGTTCTCGCCTTGACTTCTTCGGCATAGGCGGCCGCGGCGGCGGAGATCTCGGGCGCGAGATTGGCGAAATGCTTGACGAAGCGGGGCTTGAAGGTTGTGAACACGCCGAGCATGTCGTCCGACACCAGCACCTGGCCGTCGCAGGCGGCGGACGCGCCGATGCCGATCGTCACGGCTTTCAGACCTGCGGAGATTTCGCGGGCCACCGGCTCGATCGTGCCCTCGATGACCATGGAAAAGGCGCCGGCGTCGTCGATCGCGCCGGCGTCGCGGCGGATCTTCTCCGCTTCGGCGTCCGACCGGCCGAGCGAACGATAGCCGCCGGTGGCGTTGACCAGCTGCGGCATGAGGCCGACATGGCCCATCACGGGAATGCCGCGGCTCGACAGGAAGGCGACGGTCTCGGCCATTTCCTCGCCGCCTTCGAGCTTGACGGCGGAGGCCCCGGTCTCCTTCATGATACGGGCGGCGGTGCGGAAGGCCTGTTCCTTGCTCTCCTGATAGGAGCCGAACGGCAGATCGACGACTACGCACGCCTCCTTGGAGGCGCGCATCACCGCCTGGCCATGGGCGATCATCATTTCCACGGTCACCGATACGGTCGATTCCATGCCGTAGACCACCATGCCGAGGCTGTCGCCCACCAGCAGCAGGTCGCAATGCGGATCGAGCAGCTTGGCGATGGGCGCGGTATAGGCGGTGAGGCAGACGACGGGGCGGACGCCCTTGAGCGCCTGGATCGATGCCGCGGTGCGGCGTTTCTGCTGGGGCTGGACGCTCATGGGCGGTCTCCGTTCAGGCGGGGCGGGCCGAGGCCCCGGCGGGGACCAGCACGCGGTTGTCCAGCAATCGGGTGGTCCCGAAGCGGATGAAGAGCAGGATGAGGGCAGGGGCGTCGCCGATGCAATCGAGACGCTCAAGCGTCTCGGCATGGCGGACGGCCACGACGTCGGGGGCGGCGAGCGGTTCCTTGCCGATGAATTCGGCGACCGACCTCTCCAGAGCGGCGGGATCGCGTTCGCCCTCGTCGATCAGGCGCTGGGCTTCATCCAGCGCCCGCGGCACGACGGCGGCGGCGCGGCGTTCTTCCTCGGTGAGATAGACATTACGCGAGGAGCAGGCGAGACCATCGGCCTCGCGCACCGTCGGCACGCCGATCACCTGCACGGGCTGGGCGAGATCCTCGGCCATGCGCCTGATGATCTGCAGTTGCTGGTAATCCTTTTCGCCGAAATAGGCTCGGTCGGGACCGGCGATGTTGAAGAGCTTGGTGACGACGGTGGCGACGCCCGCGAAATGGCCGGGGCGGACTTCGCCCTCCAACTGCGCGCCCAGCTTCGGCACGTCGACCACCGTTTCCATCGGTCGGGGATACATGTCGCTCACCCCGGGCGCGAAGAGAATGTCGACGCCGCCCTCGCGCAGCATGGCGCTGTCGCGCTCCGGCGCGCGGGGATATTTGTCGAGATCCTCGTTGGCGGCGAATTGCAGCGGATTGACGAAAATCGAGGCGACCACGACGTCGTTTTCCGCGCGGGCGCGGCG
This sequence comes from Rhizobium sp. G21, assembly GCF_014158035.1. GTDB lineage: Bacteria > Pseudomonadota > Alphaproteobacteria > Rhizobiales > Rhizobiaceae > Rhizobium_E. The sequence goes on from NZ_JACFXW010000001.1 coordinate 4,004,764, forward strand.
CACCAGCTCCATATGCCCCTTGTGGAGATAGCCCATGGTGGGCACGAGGCCGATGGTTTTTCCGGCGCGGCGATGGTCCCGCAGACGCTCCTGCATGGCGGCGATCGTCGTGATGATCTGCACATGTCCTCCCCGGCGGTCTTCCGCCTTGTTGCGAGGTGGTATAATCGTTGCAGTGCAAAAGCACAATATGCAGGCACAGACACGCTGAATCTGCTCGCTTTTCCGGCTGTTCAAGGGATAAAGGCGTTCGCGCATGCAAAATATGCATGGCTCCCATTCCGACTTGCCTCTTACAAAATCAATTCGAGTGAATTATCTTTTGATCATCGTCAGGACGGAAACGGACTGACGAGGACATAAAAAGTTTCGGCCTAGCGGTCACAAACTCTTCATGTTCCCAAGGACTGGCGGCATCCTCCTCCTCCCAAGCCGCACGTTCTGGACATGATATTGTCTTTCGGAAGCACTCCTCCTCCTCCCAGCTTCCGGAAGACTGGTCAGCCTTGCTGATCGAAGGCGGCGCCCTCCTCCTCCCGGCGCCGCCTTTTTTTGTGCGCGATCGGCGGGACTTCTTTGCGGATGGGGAGGGGAGGCGCTCTCAGCGCCTCAGTTCGATCGTCACCCAGCCGTTCATCCAGGTCGTCTTCACATGCTTGAGGCCGGCGCCGTTATAGGCGGCGATCACCTTCCAGCGCTGCGCGGCGAGAATGCCCGACAGGATGACCGTGCCGCGATCGGACAGGTTCCGGACCAGTTCCGGCGCGAGCTTCATCAGGGGACGGGCGAGGATGTTGGCGATGATCAGGTCGAAAGGGCCGTGCTCGCTGAACACCGGATGATGAAAGCCGGGCGCGGTGGCGAGATGAACGCCCTCGGCGATTCCGTTGAGCCTGACATTGTCGCGCGCCACGCGCACCGCAACCGGATCGATGTCGGTGGCGACGACGGGTATGCGCGCCATTTTGCGCACGGCGATGGCCAGCACGCCGGAGCCGGTGCCGAGATCGAGCGCATTGGCGACCTTGCGCGATTTCAGCACGCGGTCGATGGCGTTGAGGCATCCGGCGGTGGTGCCGTGATGGCCGGTGCCGAAGGCCTGGCCGGCGTCGATCAGCAGGCCGATATCGTTGACCTTGACCTTGTCCTGGTCATGGCTGCCATGGACGAGGAAACGACCGGCGCGGACCGGCTTCAGGCCCTCCAGCGATTTGGTGATCCAGTCGATGTCGGGCAGCACCTCGCGCTCGACCGTGAGATCCGGAAAGGCCTGGCTGACCAGTTCGCCGAAGACGACGGCGATATCGGCCTCCTGTTCGGCGGTCATATAGATCGAGGCTTCCCAGATCTCCTTGACCTCGTCCACCTCCTGGGTGGCGATGGCGTAGTCCTCCTCGCCGAACAATTCGGACAAAGCGTTGAGTACGGCTTCGGCCACGGGCTCGGTCGTGGTCACATAGAGGCGGATTTCGCTCACGGTCAGTTTCTCGCAATCAGATTCTTGAGTTTTTGGACGGCGACATCGGGATTTTCGCCATAGGCGATGGTTCCTGCGAAGCGACCCTGCCTGTCAAGCAGGAAGACCGACGCCGTATGGTCCATCGTATAGTCTTCGTCGGGTTTCGCCGGATCCGTCGGCACCTTCTTGAAGAAGACCTTGAAGCTCCGCGCCATGGCCTCGACCTTGGAAGGCTCGCCGGAAATGCCTGTGATCCGGTCGGTGACGTTGGAGAGATACGTCCCCAGCGCGCCTGCGGCGTGTCGCGGGCGGGGTCGATCGACACGAAATAGGCCTGCATCTTCGACTTGTCGGGATCGACCGATGTCAGCCATCCCGTGAGCTCGTAAACGGTCGTCGGGCAGATTTCCGGGCAATGGGTGAAGCCGAAGAACAGCGCGGTCGGCTTGCCGCGGAAGGCCTGCTCGGTGATCGGCTGGCCATCCTGCCGGGTCAGCGCGAAGGGGGCGCCGAAGGGCTCGTCCGACAGCGCCGTCTCCTGTTGCTTCGCGGTTTGCCACAGCCAGACGAACAGACCCGCCATGACAGCGGCCAATACGAAGAGAACGATGCGGACGGTCTTCATGATGTCATTCCTTCCTGGCGCATGGCGAGGCTGCCATCGACGTTGAACAGGCATTGATCAAAAATCGGCGTCCGCTGCAAGGCGACAAATCGAAGCTTCGCAAATTTGACGAAGAGCCTTCGGCAGTGTGCGCCTGGGTTGCGCCCGCAACGTCTTAACAGTCGATTAACCCAGCAATATTAAACTGCGGCAGGAAAGTAGAATTGAGGTTACATCAACCGTTAACCACTTCGCAGCCATTGGTGAATTAGGGTGAGCTAAAGATTTATGTTGCAGACGGCGGGGCCAATGGAACAGAAGCGATCCCTCTCAGTCAATCAGCGCCTGCTGTCGATCGGAGCAGCGGCGATTCTCGGTTTCGGCGCGATGGTCGGCGTCGGCTGGCTGCAAAATCGCGCCGCAATCCAGACGCTCGAAGAGGGGCAGGCGCTGCGCGACGATGTCGCCGTCGTCCAGCAGCTCCGCATCGACAGTCTCAGCATCGTGCTGGCCGCGATGGATTCGATCGTCGACAAAGCCGACAAGAAGGTCGAGCCGGAGCGCATCGCCTTGATGTCGCAATCTCTCGATAAGCTGAAGCAGGCGGAGCCGATGGTGAAGGCTTTGGCGGCAGCGGTCGGAAAACCCGGCCTGCTTCAAAGCTTCTCCGCGGATTTGGAGGCTGTACGCGCATCCGTGCTGACCGATCTGCCGCGGCTCGTTGAGCAAGGCGCGCCCGATGGCGATTTCGCCGCCATCGACGACGCGATCGACGGCGCCGGCGAAAGGGTGAGCATGCTTCTGGCGGAACTCGCTCTGGATGGGAAAGCCAAAGCCGACGCCACCGTCATAGACGCGAAATCCGTGACTCACAACGCGCTCTACATGCAGATTCTGCTCGGCTTGTTCGGCATCGCCGTGATGTCGGTCCTGTTTCCCGTCCATTCCCGCGCCATCCGCCGCGGCGTCTACGCCATCCGCGACGGGCTCGAGCGGATGCGCAACGACGACCTCGATTCGGAAATCGAGGGCGGCGAACGCGGCGACGAATTCGGCGAGATGGCCCGCGCCGCCGAGGCCCTCCGCGCCGCCGGTCTGGAAAAACGCAGCTTCGCGCAGAACGCCAATCAGGAGCGCGACCGCAACGACAAGGAGCGCTCAGCGCGCGACGCGGCCCGCCGCGAAGAGGAGCAACAGGTCCGCTTCGCAGTCGACAATCTCGCCAATGCGCTGGCGCGTCTCGCCGACGGCGACCTGACGGTGCAGATCGACAAACCGTTCCGCGAAGACCTCGAGCGGGTGCGCGAGGATTTCAACCGCGCCATGGACAAATTGCAGTCCGTCATCGCCGAGGTGAAGAACAATTCCGCCTCCATCGAAGCCAACGCCTCGCAGATGCGCGGCGCCGCCGACGACCTCGCCCGCCGCACGGAGCAGCAGGCCGCGTCGCTCGAAGAGACGTCGGCCGCGCTCGAGGAAATCACCGCCACCGTCAAGAAATCATCCGAGCGCGCCGAAGAGGCGACCCGCATGGTCGACGGCACCAAGGCGAATGCGCAGCAGTCGAGCACCGTCGTCTCCGAAGCGATGAACGCCATGGAGCGCATCGAGACGGCCTCCAACGAAATCGGCAAGATCATCAACGTCATCGACGAGATCGCCTTCCAGACCAACCTGCTGGCGCTCAATGCCGGCGTCGAGGCGGCGCGGGCCGGCGAAGCGGGCAAGGGCTTCGCCGTCGTCGCCCAGGAAGTGCGCGAACTCGCCGGACGGGCCGCCGGCGCCGCCAAGGACATCAAGAGCCTCGTGGCGCGCTCCAGCGGCGAAGTGAAGACCGGGGTCGAACTGGTCACCGCCACCCGCGACGCGCTGGTCGACATCGCCGCCGAAGTGTCGCGGATCAACGAGATCGTCCGCGAGATTTCCACCACCGCTCAGGAGCAGTCGGTCGGCATCCAGCAGATCAACAGCGCCATCAACCAGATGGATCAGATGACCCAGCAGAACGCCGCGATGGTCGAGGAGACCAACGCCGCCAGCCATACGCTGGCGCAGGATGCGGGCGGCCTGACCTCGCTGATGAAACAGTTCCAGATTTCCGCCACCGCCGGCCGCTCGGCCGCCTTCTCCTCCGGCGGCTCCGATCAGGCCGCGTCGCAGCAGCGCCAATCCGCGCAGCCGTCTTCGCCGCCGGTGCGCGCCAAATCGCTATTCGCTCCGGCCAAGCCGGCCAGCGAGGCCTCGCGACCGCGTCCGTCGCCCGCCAAGAATCTGGTCGACAAGCTCGCAGGAGCTTTCGGCTCGAAACCCGCCGCTTCGGCGGTCTCCAGCTCCAACGCCAACAACTGGGAAGAGTTCTAACATGAGCATGACGATCAAGCAGTCCGGATCGCACCTCGAAATCGTGTCGTTTCACCTGGGCGATCAGGAATTCTGTATCGATATCATGGCGATCCGCGAAATCCGCGGTTGGGCGCCGGTGACGCCGATGCCGCATACGCCGGCCTATGTGCTCGGCCTGATCAACCTGCGCGGCGCGGTGATTCCGGTCATCGACATGGCCTGCCGCCTGGGCATGAAGATGACCGAGCCGTCCGAACGTTCGGCGATCATCGTCACCGATATCGGCGGCAAGCTGGTGGGTCTTCTGGTCGAGCAGGTCTCGGACATGATGACGATCAAGAACGACGATCTGCAGCCGGCCCCGGAAATCATTCCGGAAGCCCAGCGCGCCTTCTGCCGCGGCATCGTGGCGCTCGAAAAGTCGATGGTCTGCTTCCTCAACCTCGACACGGTGATCGCCGACGAGCTCAAGCAGGCCGCCTGAGCGGATACGACCTGAGCATACATTCAGCGCGGGAGCCCAGTTGGCGGGGTCCCGCGCCTTCAGCGTTTATGCGCCTTACTGCGGCTTGCCTTCCGTCCACGTGACCTGCTGATTGAAGAGCGGCACGGTGGAGATGGCCATCTTCGCCGATCCTTCGACCACTTCGCGCGAATGGATCAGATAGATCAGCGTGTCGTTCTTCTTGTCGTAGATACGGTTAACGACCAGCGATTTCCACACCAGCGACAGGCCCGAGCGGAAGACTTCCTCGCCATCCTCGTCCAGATCGATGTCGCCCAGGGTAATCGGCCCGGTCTGGCGGCAGGCTATGGAGCTGTTGGACGGGTCCTCGAACCAGTTGCCCTTGCGCAGACGATCGATGACCCCGCGATCGAAATAGGCGACATGGCAGGTGACGCCTTGAACCTTCGGGTCCTGAACGGCGTCGACGACGATGTCGTTGCCGGTCCAGTCGACGCCGACTTCGCCGACCCGATCGGCCGCAAGGACGGGCGAAGCGCCCGCCGCCGCCATCAACGCTCCGAATGCGGCGCGCTTCCAAATCTTCATGCTCGTCTCCTCGTGATGATCGCATCTGTCCCTGAGAGTGGTCACGCGGGCCACCGCTTTCAAGACCAGGAAAAATTTGTCGGCGCGTCTTCGCCTTTCCTGCTGACGATCGTCAATTGGAGGCGCAGCGACGCGAGCCGCGACAAGCACTTACCGCGGCGCGTCTTCTCAGCTGTCATGAAATGCGGTTGAGCGAGGTCAAGGCGGTGGCGTCCGGCGGGTGTAGCCTTTCATCACTGCTGATGAAGGAGGCGCGTCATGCGCAACATCGTCGAACTCTTCACGCCATTCGTCATCCTGCTCGGACTGATCGGAATTGCCGCCGCGATCGAACTCGCTGCGGGCCGGTCGGAGTCGACGGCAGGTCTGGACCCCCGCCACCAGGCGCGCATCCGCACCCTGAATGGTCGCTTCGCGCGCCGTCTGCCGATCCGCCGCTGAACACGAACAAAGCCATCATCCCACAGGAGGGAGAGCCATGTTTCGCCTTGTCGCCATGATTTATGTTCTGGTCGCCACCGTGATGATGGGGTCGGCGGTCACCGCGCTGCTTGCATCCCGCATGAGCGAAGGCTGGCAGATTGGCGCCGCCGCGCTCGCCGGCGCGGCGCTGGCGATACCGGTCGCCTGGCTGATCGGACGCCAGATCTACAACAGCATCGGCCGCCGCGCCTGAGAGCCAATCCCGGACTGGATCCGGGGCTCCGGGAGGGGGCCGCGAGACGAGGGGCGTGAGGTCTATGCGGCCTGGTTGCCCAGGAGACTCAAATGGGGGAAGCTCTCTCCCGAGCCCTGGACAAGATCGTCCGTCACTTTTTCCGCCCAGCGGAAACCGGCGATGGCCGCGTCCTTCGTCTCGAAAAATTGGTTTGACTGGATCAGCGCCGGACCCGCGCCCTCGACCACGCTGACGGCGCAGCCGACGCCGGCCCGACGGATGACGTTGCCGGTGACGGAGACATTGCGCAGATAGGGCCCCCAGCCGATCTGCAGGCCCCAGAGCGGCGCGTTCTCGACGACGTTTCCGGTGACGGTCGTTTCGGCTTCGGCGGATATGCCGATGCCGAAATATTGGCCCTCCTGCACATAGGGCCCTTCGGCGCGCAGGTTGCGGACGATATTGCCGCTGACCACGCCGAGACGTCCGCCTTCGTTGAAATTCACCACCGCGATGCCGTTGGCCGCGCCGTCGATCTGGTTCATGGCGATGATCGCGCCTTCGAAACCGAATTCCGAATAGATGGCCATTTCGCCCGACGCCAGGCACTGGTTGCCGAGGATCTGCACATTTGAGCCTGCATTGGAGCGGACGGCGGAGAAGGCGCAGTTGGAGATGTGATTGTTGGCGACGACGACGCCGTCGGCGCGGAAGACGTTGACGCCGTTGCCGTTTTCGCCGGTGCCGCCGGATTTGGCGGCGATGCGCTCGACGCGGTTGCCGGTGACGATCGTGTCGTCGGCGCCCTTGCTCCAGCGATGGACGAGAATGCCGCCATTGCCGCAATCGAAGACGTGATTGCCGGTGATCTGCAAGCCCGTCGATTCGACGGCGTAGAGGCCGCTTTCGCCCGCGCCCGACAGCGCGTTGTCGGCGATCCGCCCGCCCGAGCGCTCCACCCAGAGGGCGAATTTGGGGCTGCCGCGCAATTCCAGGTCGGAAATGTCGACGACGGGGACATTGCGGAGCGTCACCAGCCCATTCTGATCGTCGGCGAGCCACCGATTTGCGCCGTCGATCGTCAGACCAGCCATCATGACGCGCTTCGACCCCTCCGCCTGCATGAAACGACCCGAGCCGGTGTAGACGAGCTGCGTCGCGCCCGGCACGCCGCTCAGCCGCACCGTCTCGGGCAGCGTGATGTCGGAGATTTCATAGCGTCCCGGCGGCAGGAAGATCGGCGCGTCGCGCTTGGCGGCGGCGTCGAGCATGGCCTGGAAGGCGCGGCTGGCCGGATCGACTGCGCCGGGCCGCACGCCGAACTCCTCCGAATTGAGCGCGCCGCGAAAGCCGGAGACGTCCTGTGCCAGTGCGCTGCGCGTCGAGGCCGCGACAGCCGCCGCCGCCGTCAGCAGATTTCGCCTCGTCCATGCCGCGCCAGCCGTCATTGTCTTCTCCCGTCAACCGCCGCAAGAATGGCCGAGATTGCCTAATCGCAGGTGAAGGCCCTGAGGGAGGCGGGGCTGCGATAGCGGAAAAGGCCAAAACTGCGGGAAAATCGCCAAGACGAAACACGGCCCGACAGCGAGTGTCGCCCTTCACCGCCCGGAACGGATCTGGCCGGGGCGGAGGCATGCAGCATGGGCAAGGGGCAAATCGAGGCCTTTTCGGATGGCGTCATCGCCATCATCATCACCATCATGGTGCTGGAGCTCCGCCCGCCTGAAGGCGATGACTGGCGGGCGATCTTCGATCTCTGGCCGGTTTTCCTCTCTTATGTGCTGAGCTTCGTCAATGTCGGGATCTACTGGAGCAATCATCACCACATGCTCTCGCGGGTGACCCGGGTGGATGGCCGCATCCTCTGGCTCAACCTGCATCTGCTGTTCTGGCTGTCGCTGATGCCATTCGCCACCGCCGTGATGGGCGAGGGCGCCTTTTCCCGTTTCGGCGTCGCGCTCTATGGCGCCGATCTCTTCCTCTGCTCCGCCGCCTATAGCCTGCTCGTCCGCGCCTTTCGCGCGCTGCATGGGCCAGAGAGCGATTTCGCTCATGCGGACGGCCGCGACGTCAAATGCGTCGGCTCGGCGCTCGGCTATGCGGTTGGCTTCGGCCTGTCCTTCCGCTCCCCCGCGCTCGGTCTCGCCGTCTATGCCGGCGTGACGGCGATGTAGTTCATCCCGGACCGGCGGTTCATGGGAGAGGGGCGTAGCCGACCAGCGGGCGCATATTGTTACTTAAGTATATTTTGGTAATATACAAAAATGATTGATTGGTCGCTGATCGTCGGTTTTGATTGGGATGACGGCAACGCTCGGAAACGCGTTGAAAAGCATGATGTTGGTCAAGCCGAGACGGAGCAGATCTTTTTCAACGACCCTTCGGTAATCGCGTCAGATACAGGCCATAGCCTCAACGAGGTCAGGTTTCACGCCCTGGGTCAGACTGATTTTGGCGGGCTGCTCCATGTGACCTTCACCTTGAGGTCGGACAACACCAAACTTCGGATCATTTCCTCGAGACCCATGAGTCGGAAAGAGAGAGAAGTCTATGAAAGAGACTGAAAATACGATTCCTGCTTTCCAGACCGAGGCCGAGGAACGGCAGTTTTGGGAAACGACTGACAGCGTCGAACGTGTCGATTGGAGCAAGGCGGAACGAGTTCGATTGCCTAACCTGAAACCTTCAACCACCTCGATTTCGCTGCGTTTGCCGACTCCTCTTCTGGAGCGGATCAAAGTTGCGGCCAACAAGCGAGACGTTCCCTATCAATCGCTGATCAAGGTGTGGCTTTCCGAGAAGCTCGACGCCGCCTCCTGAAGCGCGCGTCGCGCATAAGCTCCGCGCCAGTTGGCTGTGCGATGGCGGAAGGCGGAAAACCTTCTCGCGGAGTCCCGACATGAAGACGCGCACGATCAAGACACTCCTGGCTCTTACGCTTTTGTCTGTGCCCTTGGCCGGCTGCCTGAGCTCTCCCGAGGATCTGAATTTTTACGACACCGGCTCCACCGACGCCGATCGCTTCGTGGCGCAGACCTATCCGGTCTGGGCGCGTCCGGTGGTGGTGAAGAAGAAGACGATCTTCACCTCCGACGTCAACGAGATCAAGCCGACGGTGGTCTATCAGGACACTGCGGGCTATCCGATCGCCTCCGCCGCCACGACCGGCGCAATGATGCAGCATCCGTCCTTGATGTATGCTCAGCCCAAACTGCGCGTCGCCGCCTATGCCGAATTCGAAGAGGGCGGCCGCCGGATTGCGGCGGTGCCGGTGGAAAATGTCGATCCCGAATTCCTGCGCAAGGAAGTCGCCTACAAGACGTCGGAACAGCCCGGCACGCTGGTGGTCGATACGCGCTCGCGCCATCTCTATCTCGTGCTCGGCAATGGCCGCGCCATGCGCTACGGCGTCGGCATCGGTCGCCAGGGCTATGCCTGGAAGGGTCGCGGCGTGATCCAGTTCAAGCGCGAATGGCCGCGCTGGACGCCCTCCGGCGACTACGTCGCGGAGAAGCCCGAGATGAAGATGTTCTCGGCCTCCTATGGCGGCCTGGTCGGCGGCGTCAACAATCCGCTCGGCGCCCGTGCGCTCTATATCTTCGCCGACGGCAAGGACACGCTGTTCCGCGTCCACGGCACGCCGGACTGGAAGTCGGTCGGCAAACAGGTTTCGTCCGGCTGCATCCGCATGTTCAATCAGGATGTCGTCGATCTCTATCGCCGCGTCGGCCGCGGCGCGCAGATCGTGGTCAAGTGATCACGCCTCTTCGAGATTGCGCCTGACCCGGCGCAATCCGTCCATCAGCGCCTGCATCTGCTGAAGGTCGCAGCCGATCGCCTGGCCGATGGTCTTCAACACATCTTGCGCCCTCGTTTTCAGGATCACGCCCGACGTGGTCAGCGCGATCATCACCTGGCGTTCGTCCTCGCGGCTGCGTTCGCGCCTGATATAGCCGGTCTTTTCCAGTCGTTTCAGCAGCGGCGACAGCGTGCCGGTGTCGAGCCCCAGCGCAGCGCCGATCTCTGTCACACTCGCGGCGCGTTTTTCCCATAGAACAAGCATCACGAGATATTGCGGATAGGTGAGGCCGAGCTCTGTGAGCAGCGGCCGGTAAGCCTTTGTGAAGGCGTGGCTCGCCGCATAGATGGCGAAGCAAAGCTGGTTGTCGAGGCTCAAGGGGTCGTCGGTCATGGCAGTCTCCTGATCCCATCCATACACGCCGAAGTGAATTTTGTAAAATTATATTGCGCACAACATAATTGTGCACTATATAGCTTATGTCAAATCCAAACAGGGAGACAGAAATGCCCATTCTCTACACCACCCGCGCAACCTCCACCGGCGGCCGCGTCGGTTCCTCCAAGACGGATGACGGCAACCTCTCCGTCAACCTGACCTCGCCGAAGGAACTCGGCGGCGACGGCGCGCCCGGCACCAATCCGGAGCAGCTGTTCGCAGCCGGCTATTCCGCCTGCTTCCTCGGCGCGCTGAAATATGTCGCCGGCCAGGCCAAGGTGAAGCTCTCGCCCGAAACCCATGTCACCGCCACGGTCGGCATCGGCCCGCGCGAAGACGGCACCGGCTTCGGCATCGAAGTGTCGCTGTCGGTCGATGTTCCGGATGTCGATCGCGCGGTTGCGGAAGATCTGGTCGCCAAAGCCCATATCGTCTGCCCCTACAGCCATGCGATGCGCACTTCGACCGAAGTTCAGGTCACGCTCGCCTGATCCGGATCAACCGATCCGACGCAAATCCTGCCGCAGGCGATCCATGTCGCCCTGCGGCATTTCTGTATCCAGCGCCTCGTGTTCGGATTTCCACACGGGCAAGGCGCGGGCGAGGACATCGAGGCCGGCCTCCGTCAGCAACAGCAGCCGGGCGCGGCGATCCTTCTCGCTCGGAATAACTTTCAGGAGGCCGTCGCGTTCCAGGGGCTTCAGCGCCGCCGTCAGCGTGGTGCGGTCCATGGCGAGAAGGTCGGCCACCGCTGACAAAGGCGGCGGCTCGGGCCGGTTGAGCGACATCAGCAGAGAAAATTGACCATTGGTGAGGCCGAACGGTTTCAGCGCCTTGTCGAAGCGGCGGGCCAGCGCGCGGGCGGCGCGCTGGGCATGCAGGCAGATGCAGTGATCCTTGACGAACAGCGTGGTTTGAAAGGGGACGGCGCGTTGAATTGACATGGCCTATATATGTTGATATCAACGTAAATGTCAAGTCCAACGGCGAGGAGGAAGCCTGATGGAGCATGAAGTCGTATCGCGTGAACAGTGGCTGGAGGCGCGCAAGGCGCTGTTGGTGAAAGAGAAGGCGCTGACCCGGCAGCGCGACGCCGTCAACAAGGACAGGCTGGCGCTGCCCTGGGTGAAAATCGACAAGGACTATGTCTTCGAGACGGAGACTGGGCCGGCGCGCCTTGCCGATCTCTTCGCCGGACGCAGCCAGCTAATCATCATCCATTTCATGTTCGGGCCGGACTGGGAGGCGGGATGCCCCGGCTGTTCCTTCGGAGCGGACCATATGGACGGCGCGCTCGTGCATCTCAATCATCACGATGTCAGCCTCGTGACCGTGTCGCGCGCGCCGCTGCCGAAGCTTCTCGCCTACAAAAAGCGGATGGGCTGGAAATTCCCCTGGGTGTCCTCGTTCGGCAGCGATTTCAACTATGATTTCCACGTTTCCTTCACGCCCGAGCAACTGGCGGCGGGGGAGGTCGACTATAATTTCACGACGATCCCGTCCGAGAAGGCGCATGACGAACTGCCGGGCCTGTCGAGCTTTTACAAGGACGCGGATGGGGCCATCTATCACACCTATTCGCAATACGCCCGTGGCGGGGAGGAGACGCTGGGAACGATGATGTTCCTCGATCATGCGCCGCTCGGCCGGAACGAGACATCGACGCTGAGCTTCATCCGGCGCAATGACGAGTATGAGGACGCGCCGAAGGCAGGCTGCTGCCATTCATAAAGCCAAACGACATTTTGAGCCGGGCGAGACCCGAGGGAGAAAACGATGCAAGGACAATTCATCTGGTACGAATTGATGACCACGGACACCGACGCCGCCGTCAAATTCTATGGCGATGTGGTCGGCTGGGAGGGGCGTGACGCCGGCATGCCGGGCATGGATTACAAGCTCGTCGGGCCGCCCGGCGTTCCCATGGGAGCAGCCGGCGTCATGCCGCTGACCGAGGATGTGAAAGCGCGCGGCGTGCCGTCCAATTGGACCGGCTATATCCATGCCGACGACGTCGACGCCATGGCGGAAACGTTCAAAGCCGAGGGCGGCGCGATTCACCGCGAGCCGGAGGACATTCCCGGCATCGGCCGCTTCGCGGTGGTGGCAGATCCGCAGGGCGCGGTCATCTGCCTGTTTGCGCCCGACACGCCGGATGAGCCGATGCCGGAAGGGCCGGCGCCCGGCTCCCCGGCTCCTTCGGCTGGAACGAACTGCATACCAAGGACGCAGCCTCCGCCTTCGAGTTCTACGCCCGCCACTTCGGCTGGCGAAAGGACATGGCGGTGGATATGGGGCCGGACTACGGCGTCTACCAGACCTTCGCCCAGGATGGACGCGCCATCGGCGGCATGATGAACAAGCGGCCGGAGATGCCGGTGTCCTGCTGGAGCTTCTACATCGCCGTCCCCTCCATCCGCGCCGGCGCGGCCAAAGTGGCGGAAAATGGCGGACAGGTGCTGATGGAGCCGCATCAGGTGCCGGGCGGCAGCTGGATCTGCGCGGCGCTCGATCCGCAGGGCGCGGCCTTTTCGCTGATGTCGCAGAGCGAGTGAGAGAAGAGAGGGGCGTCGACGCGCGCGACGCCCCTTCATCCCGTCATTTACTTCAGGGTGACCTGCCCAAGCGCCGCCGCGCTCGACGCTAAAGCGGTGCGGGCTTCGTCCCAGGACCGGTCGCCGTCATAAAGGGCGGAACGCAGATAAGCCCAGGTCAGCCGCTGGGTCGCCGCCAGGCGATCCGGATCTTCGTCGTCGGTCTCCTTGGCGTCGTAGCCGGCGATGCCGCCCAATCCATGCTTGCCGCCGTGGAGAGTCAACATTGCCTCCGCGCCCGGCGCATGGTGAAAGGCGTCGGCGTGCCAGGACGGGCCGCGATGGGTGAGGTGCGGGCTGTCGTCGGCGTCGCCGACCACCACCAGCGTTTTCGTCGTCAATGTCGAGTAATCCGGGTTCAGACTGGTGTAATGAGTTCTGGCGTGCTCGCTCAGACTATCGCCGCCATTGCCCGGGGCCGCCAGCAGCACGCCCGCTTTCACGCGCGGCTCCATCATCTCCACATTGATCGCCCGGTCGTCCGCCGTATCGGTGAGGCGTGCGCCGAGCATCAGCCCCACGGTCTGGCCGCCGAGGGAGTGGCCGACAGCGGCGATCCTGTCGCGGTCCAATCTGCCGGCAAGCGCCGGCGCCATGGCTTCGATCTCATCGAGTTGGTCCAGGATGAGTTTGAAATCCTCGACCCGCGACCGCCAGAAAAACGGCGCGCCCGGCGCATCGGGACCGAGGCCCGCCACCTTCGAGTTGCCATGCGTCGGCTGGATCACAACGAAACCCCGTTCGGCGTAGAAATGGGCGAGCGGCGCATAGCCGTCCTTGGACGGAATGTAGAGGGAAGGGCCATGACCATGCGACAGCAGGATGATCGGCAAGCCGTCGCCGGTCATCGGCGCGGTGATGCGCACTTCGAGCGGCGCGCCGCGGTCCGGCGCCGCCAGGACGAGGGGGCTGATAGAGATGGTCGTTCGGGCCTCGGATGCGGGAAGCGCGCGGGCGAGCGAGATGAGTTTGTTCACGGGAATGATCCTTCAAGAGGTAGCGGAAGGCGGCGCGAACCGCTAGAGACAATGTAAGCGGAACAAGGCTCCATTATAAATGGATCATCGTTCCGCATATGAACCTGATATACGGAACGTTGCTCCGCTTTTCAAGAGGCGGTGATTGCTTTTCGCTGCGATGAGGGAGGTCCTGATGATGGAGCCGGACGACAACGGGGCTGCGGCGCGGCGCGGCGTGCGCGCCGACGCCCGCCGAAACGAAGACGCCATCCTCGATGCGGCCAAACAGGTCTTTGCGATTTCCGGTGTCGATGCGCCGGTGCGCGAGATCGCGGCCCAGGCAGGCGTGGGGGTCGGGACGCTTTATCGACGGTTTCCGCAACGCTCGGATCTCGTCGCCGCGGTGTTTCGCCGCGAGGTCGACGCTTGCGCCGCAGAAGGCCCGACATTCGCCGCGCTGCACAAGCCGGGCGAGGCGTTGGCGCTCTGGCTCAAGCGCTATACCGGCTTCATCGCCGCCAAGCGTGGATTGGCGGCGGCGCTGCATTCGGGCGATCCCGCCTATGGAGCCCTGCCGGATTACTTTCGCGCCAAATTCGAGCCGGTGCTGACTGCTCTTCTCACGGCGGCCGCAGAAGCTGGCGAGATCCGCGCCGATATCGCGCCCTATGATCTTCTTCGGGCCGTCGGCAATCTCTCGACAGCTACTGGCGAGGATGGCGCGGCGCATGCGGGCCGCATGGTGGATTTGTTGATCGACGGGCTGCGTTTCGGCGCAGGGCGGCGCGCCTGAGGCTCGTCTCAGATCGAGCGTCGTCGCACCTTGCCGTTCGCGCCAAATCATTCATGATGACGCGGACTAGCTTCCCTGAGTTCGTATAGGTTTTCGATGTACACGCCGCCCGCCTTTGTCGTCGACGATCCGGCCGAGATACGGCGGATGATGGCGTCCTGCCGCCTGGCCAATTTCGTCACCGCCACCGCCGAGGGCCCGATGGCGACATCGCTGCCGATGTTTCTGGACGAGGATGAAGGGGACGACGGCGTGCGCTACGCTCATCTCGCGCGGCCCAACCCGCAATGGAAGACCCCGACCATCGGGCCGGGGCTGGCGATCTTCATGGGCGCCGACGCCTATGTGACGCCGTCCTGGTATGCGTCCAAGGCCGAGCACGGCAAAGTCGTGCCGACTTGGAATTACGAGAGCGTGCAGGCCTCGGGGCCGGTGGAGTTCTTCGACGACGCCGAGCGCCTTCTCGACGTCGTCACACGGCTCACGCGCCGGCGCGAGAAAGACAGAGCCGAGCCCTGGGCTGTGTCCGATGCGCCCGAAACCTACATCGCCGGCCAGCTTCGCGGCATTGTCGGCCTGCGGATGCCGATCGAGAGATTGGAAGGCAAGCGCAAGATGAGCCAGAACCGCAGCGAGGCGGATCGGGACGGCGTCCGGCAGGGCCTGAGCGCCAGTGACGAGGCGATGGACCGCCTGGTAGGAGCGATGATCAAATAGAAGCGGGCCGCGCCTCCGTCACTGCTGCTTTTCGCCGGGCCCTTTGCCGTCGCTGCTGCGGGACCTCTCCTCGACGCGATCGGCTCCCTTCTTCAGATCCGAACCCTTCTCGGCCTCGACCTTGCGCTCCTCGCCGGCGGCGGCCTCATGCAAATCCCTGGATGACTGCTTGCCCTGCGGCGTCGGCGCCTGTTCGATTCCCATGTCGTCCTCCTTGCGGAACAAGTGTTGCGTCGCAGGAACGAGGCGCGGATCGGGAAGGTTCCCTGACCGCATCATTACGAGACGCGTGTTGTCTATCGTCGGGCCGCGTAAAGGCTTTCAGGATATCGATCAGATGCGTGCAACGGCGAACAATGGTGGTGAACATCCCATAAACCATACATCCTCGCGCGGTGTTAATACTTCCGTGCCATTTCTGCGTGAAATCATCATGAGGAATGGTTGTGGCGTCTGAAGCATCGTCGATCTCGATCAAGACAGCTGAAGGTTTCGCGGGCCCGGGCAGGGGCCTGGATGTCGACGCGCTGGCGATGCTGGAAAACGTCTCCCAATCGTCCGTCATCGACGACACGCTGCTCAGCCCCGAACGCGCGGTCGAGATGCGGCGCGCGATCCGGCAGGCGCTGTCGACGATCAACCGTTTGGATGTCGAAAAGCTGATCGCCCAGCAAGGCTGGCTCGCTCGCCTGACTGGCGCCGACATCGAGGCGCGGCTGAGGTTCGAGCTGGCCGCCAAGCAAGTGGAGGCGGCGCTGGAGGCGCTGGAACAAGCCTCGCGGCGAGAGAGAGCGCTCCTCGCCGCCATGGACGGAGAGAGCGCCGAGATCTTGCGGCGTCAGCCTGACATCGCAACAGCGATCACATTCGGCCAAAACATGCTCGCCGCTGATGGCGGGAGCGATCCAGGTCTTCGCGATCGTTTCGAGCGACGGCTCGCCAATCTTATGGCGATCCATGCCGCCAATGATCTGGCTCTCGCTCAATTCCACATCGCCATCACCGGGCTGACGGCGCTTCTCGATCGCTACACGGACATCGCCACCGTGGTGGTCCCCTCTGGCGTCAACATCTGTTCGCCATTCTGCATGCTCAGGCGCGCATTCGGCTGCAGGACGATCAGGTGCAGGACTTTCTATTGTGCCACGCCGCTCTCGCGGAATACTTCACTGGAGAACTTCGGATATGACCATTGCCCATGCCAGCGTTCAGGATTCCGCCGACCTCGTCTCCGACAGAGATGTGGTCGATACGCTCGCTGCGTCTATCGATGTCTATTCCCCGCGCTCCATTCTCGAATTCGGCTCCGCCGTCGCCGAGGCGACCAGCCGTTACACGGACGACATTCTGTCGAAGGCGCGCGCCTCCGATCTCGATGAGACCGGCAAGACGCTGACCGACATCGTGATGACGGCGCAGGATTTCGACATGTCCTCGCTGGACAATCCGATGGGGCGGCTGCCGCTGATCGGCGGGGCGCTCAAATTCCTGTCGCGGGGCAAAGAGCGCGCCGTCGCCCGTTTCGACAGCGTCAAAACGCAGATCGACAAGCTCGTGGCGTCGGTGGATGCGACCGCCGCCCGTATGGAAAGGCAGGACCGCGACTATTCCGCCATCTACAAGGGCATTCGTGAGGAGCATGCGCAACTAGGCCTGCATGTCCAGGCCATCGACCATCGCCTGATCGAGGTGGAGCGCGGGCGCGACAATCTGAAAACCTCCAATGACATGGCGGATATCGAACAGGCGGCGGTGCTGGAGGCCGCGTGTCAGTTCCTTGCAAAGCGGAAGGACGACCTTCTGGTGTTGCAGCACGCGGCAATGCAGAGCCTGCCGATGGTGCGCATCCTTCAAAGCAACAATCTCGCGCTGATCGACAAATTCACGACGATCCGCACGCTGACGCTACCTGCCTGGAAACGGACGTTCCTGCTGGCATTGTCACTGGACGAGCAGAAGCAGGCGGCGGGCCTCGCCACTGCGATCGACGAAGCCACCAATGTGATGATGAAGCGCAACGCCGAACTGCTGAAGCAGAATTCGGTCGCGGTCGCAAAAGCCAATCAGCGCCTGGTGATCGATGTGGAAACGCTGAAATCGGTTCATGACAACGTCATCCAGACCCTGGACGAAGTGCGGGCCATCCATCTGGATGGAAAAGCGTCGCGCAGCAAGGCCCTCTCCGAACTCGGCCGGCTTCGGTCGGAAATGTCCGCCACCGTTCGGTCTCTGTCGTCGCAGACAGTCGTAATCGATGGCTAAGGCGGCCAAGGGTTTCGGAACGATCGCAGCGGCCCCCGTCGCCGACGCTGGCGCGCCCGACCTCGTCGAACGGGAAGGCGCAGTTCGGGTCGTCGGAGAGCTCACGGCGTTTGGCGGTCTGCTGCTGGTTCTGGCGTCGTTCTTTTCCTGGCGGCTGATCAGCGGCTTTGGTTTCATCCAGAATGGCTGGATCGATCTGCCGCCACGGGCGGAAGCTGCATGGACATACGCCAAGCCGCTGATCTCCCATGTCGTTCCCAGCGAGTACAGGTTCGAGCCGCATGGGGGCGTGGTTTTCGCGGTGGTTCTCGGCTTCCTGGCGGCGAGCGCGCTCTCGCGCGGGCGGCGTGTTTTGGCCTACGCCATCCTGGCCTTTTGCCTCATTCCCTGGGCGGCTTTCGGCCTGAGGGTCAGGGGCGTGGGGTTTGCAGCGGGCCTGATCCTCATTGCTGGTCTCGTGTCCGCCCTGCGCGCAGGAGACCGGAGCCGCCTGGTGATCCATGCGATCGCCTGCGTCGCGACCTGGAGCTATTTTTCCCTCGACGTGATGCAGCCCGTCAGGCACGAGGAGAGAGCGGCTGTTCGTTTTGTCGTCACGAGCACGCCCGGAGCAATGAAGACGATGCCCGCGCCGAAGCCGGACGGTCCCAATAGGTTGCAGTCGATGGCGGAGCTCGACTGGCAAGGGGCTATGTCCGGCTACAAGGCCTATCTCCAGGCTCAGGACGCCTTTTTCGCGGTGAACCGCAACAGATCGCGCGATTTTTGCCGGTCGCGCGCAAGACGCTTATCGGCGACGCCTATGCCGGGATCAGAATGGATGGCCTCGAAAACTATCTGCTGAACGAGGGGATCGGCGCTCCAGACCGGATCGCCGCCTACCAGTTCCGGCGCATGGCGTTGTCGATCCTCTCGTCTTTTCTGCTCGGCTTCGGCGTGATAGCGATTGTCGGAGGATTGTCGCTCGAATGGATCGCCGCGCTCATCAAGAAGCGGCTTACGCGGATCGACCGATTGGCTCGGTCGCTGGAGCCTTCGGGCACGCCTGACATGCGGCGGCCTAGCCACGAGGCAGCCGGCGGATTGGCTGGCGACGGAAAGCCTGCGATCCCTGACGCGCCGAATCCGCTGGGCGGCAGCGACGACGGCGCTGCTGTTGATCTCCGCCAGCTTGGCGAGCGGTTTCGCCTATATGGTTTCGCCGCCGTCGGCGAGCTCCAATCATGGTTTCGACACGGTCCATATCCTGCAACCGGTCATGGCCGGGTTTTCAGATCTGGGCGGTTCAAAGGCGGCGCAGCATATGTCGCCGCGCTTGCCATGGGAGCAGTGGCTGCTCTATCTCGCGCCGCCGCTGCTCCTTGTTTTGGCCGCGCTCCGCCGGGTCCGTCTGCTTCGTCTCGCGCTGCTTGCGGTCGGCTTCTGCGGGTTTCTGGTCGTTTATATGTTCCCGCGCAGCGGCGCCGTCGAGATCCCGATCCAGGATATCAGAGCCCAGTCGCTTCAAGCCTATCTATCCGATCCCGGACCGTCTCCTGCAAATGGCGAGGGCGATGACGGCGCTGCGGAAGCCTATCATTATGCGTTGGCGCAAATCGCTTATATGGATGGGAGTGTCGTCGAAACCGCGCGGCAGATCGCGCTTGTGTGGCCATTGGGCGCTTGGAACTATCCATCGGTGCAATGGCGGATGGCGATCATGCAGGAATGGGTGGAGGCGCAAGGCGGACCAGACGCGGCGCCCGGCGAACGCGTGATCACGACGCGGCTCGAGGACGCCCGCCGTTTTGCCAGTCTCATCTGGCAAGTCGCCGCCATATTGGCGCTTCCGTCAGGTCCGGCGCTGATATTGCTCGGCATGCACCTTTGGCGGCGGATGCGGGTGAAACGTCTGATCGAGGATCATATCGCCCTGAACCTGCGTGGCAGGCTCGCCTCGCAGGCCGGCAGGTAGGGCTTTTGTTCTTCGCTGAGAAAGCCGCGTCGCGCTGGGTGCGCGGCCCCTGCGCACTTACCGCCGCAAGCTCCCCAGGATCCCCCGCACGATAGCCGCGCCCACCGCGGTGGCGACCGAGCGAGCGGCGGATTTCATGGCGGCTTCCATGATGGTTTCGCGCTGGTAGCCGGTTTTTTCTGCTGCTGCGCTTCGGGCTTTGCGTCGGTCCCGAAGCCGGGCAGGGTCCAGCCGCCGATGGTGATCGAGCCGGTCTGGTCCGCCGGCGCCTGGGGCTGGGCGGGGTCCGGCTGTTGGGTCGGGGCCTGCGCCTGCGCTGCGGCTTCGGCCTTCTTCGTGAGCATCTCGAAGGCGCTTTCGCGGTCGAAATCCTCGTCATACATGTCGCGCACCGGGCTGACCGACAGCACCTGGCGGCGTTCGTCCTCGTTGATCGGCCCGATTCGCCCCGATGGCGGCCGGATCAAGGTGCGCTCGACGATGGAGGGCGCGCCCTTGCCTTCGAGCGTGGAGATCAGCGCCTCGCCGGTGCCGAGCGTGGTGATCACGTCGGCGCAGCTGAAATCGGGATTGGGGCGGAACGTGTCGGCGGCGGTCTTCACCGCCTTCTGTTCATTGGGCGTATAGGCGCGCAGCGCATGCTGAATGCGGTTGCCGAGCTGGGCGAGCACCGTCTGCGGCACGTCCATCGGGTTCTGCGTGACGAAATAGACGCCGACGCCCTTGGAGCGGATCAGGCGCACGACCTGCTCGACGCGCTCGATCAGAACCTTCGGCGAATCCTTGAACAGGAGATGCGCCTCGTCGAAGAAGAAGACCAGCTTGGGCTTGTCGGGATCGCCGACCTCGGGCAGCTGTTCGAAGAGTTCCGACAGCAGCCAGAGCAGGAAAGTGGCGTAGAGGCGCGGATTCATCATCAGCCGGTCGGCGGCGAGCACTGAGATCGCGCCACGGCCGTCATTGGTGGTGCGCATGATGTCGGTGATCTTCAGCGCCGGTTCGGAAAACAGCTTGGTCGCGCCCTGCTGTTCGAGGATCAGCAATTCGCGCTGGATCGAACCGACCGAGGCCTTGGAGATGAAGCCGAATTTGGTCGAGATGTCCTGCGCGTTCTCGCCCATATAATTGAGCATCGCCTGGAGATCCTTGAGGTCGAGCAGGGGCAGACCGCCCTCGTCGGCGATCTTGAAGGCGATGTTGAGCACGCCTTCCTGCGCATCCGAGGCGTTGATGAGCCGCGACAGCAGCAGCGGGCCCATTTCGGTCAGCGTGGTGCGGACGCGGTGGCCCTTTTCGCCGTAGAGATCCCAGAAGATTGCCGGAAACTGCTGGAAATCATAGTCGATGAAGCCGATGTCCTTGGCGCGCTTGTCGAGGAAATCCTTGAACTCGCCCATGGCGGCGACGCCCGAGAGGTCGCCCTTGATGTCGGCGCAGAAAACCGGCACGCCGGCATTGGAAAAGCCTTCGGCCAGCACCTGCAAGGTGACCGTCTTGCCGGTGCCGGTGGCGCCGGTGATCAGTCCATGGCGGTTGGCGAATTTCAGATCGAGATATTCCGGCTTGTTGACAGAATCGTCGGGCTTGCGGCTCGTTCCCAGATAAATCTTGCCATCGACCAGCATATCGTCCTCCGGATAGTGTCAGATGCCCTGTACATAATTGAAACATGAGGGATTTGCTATAGAGGGAAGAGAGGCGGCGAAC
Source organism: Rhizobium sp. G21 (assembly GCF_014158035.1). Taxonomy (GTDB): domain Bacteria; phylum Pseudomonadota; class Alphaproteobacteria; order Rhizobiales; family Rhizobiaceae; genus Rhizobium_E. The sequence continues at coordinate 4,026,105 of NZ_JACFXW010000001.1, forward strand.
GTTGCGGACGCCTCACGCGATGGGGAAGAGACGGCGCCGCCGCCTTGCCCTCGGGCGCAACAGTTATTACATTGACGTAAACGTCAACTCAGGAGGATAAAATGGCGGATTTGGTGACCGAGGTCGCGGATGCGGTGGGAATTGAAGCGGATGTGGCTTCCCAGGCGATCGGCTATATGTTGGCGTTCCTGCGCAAGGAAGGCGATGACGCTGCGGTGGAAAAAATGATCGCCGCCATTCCCGGCGCGGCTGAGCTCGCCGATGGCGCAAGCGCGGGCGGCGGCGGAATATTCGGCGCCATGCTCGGCGGCGGCATCATGGGGCTGGGTCAGAAGCTGATGAGCCTCGGCCTCGGCATGGGTGAAATTACCGCGCTGGCGAAACAAACCATGGCGGTTGCGCGTCAATACGCAGGAGACGAGACCGTCGACGCCGTAATCGCCTCGGTTCCCGGTCTTTCGCAGTTCGTCTGATCCTCGGCGAGCCTGCGCGACAGGATTTCTCGCCTTGCCCCTTTTGCTGGGCGAGATATGTGCTAGAAGCAAGGCAGCCTTGCGGAAGTGGAGATTAGGTTAGATGCAACTGGATGAAATGCGTTTGGAGGAGCATGCCGGCTATCTTTGCAAAACGATGTCTCGTCTGATGGCGTCTCTTCTGCAAGACCGGCTCAAAACTCTCGGCATTGCTCCGGCGCAATTTGCGGTCATGCTCGCGATCGATCAAACCGGATCTCCGCTCCAGAAGGATATTGTCGAAGCGCTCGATCAGGAACAAGCGACGGTGGCCAACACGCTGGCGCGCATGGAGCGTGACGGCCTGGTGGTGCGAAGCCCCTATGAAAAGGACGCCCGGGTCCAGAAAGTCTCGCTCACTCCTCGTGCCAAGGAGATCTGGTCGGAAGCGCTGGAAAAGGCGACCGAGCTCAACGAATTGGCCCTTTCGGCGCTGACGCGGGAGGAGCGTGACAGCTTCATTCTGCTGATGCAGAAGGTCATCTACAAATTGCGGGCCGAAAACGGCAAGCCGCCTCAGGAATGGGAAGAGCGCTGCGGGCGCAATTTCTCGGGCTGTCCGGAAATGCTGGCGCGTGAATGCGCCGAAACCGAGGTGGAGATCGCCTGAGCGATCGCCCCTCTCTGCGCGGCAGGGTTCATCTCGAATGTCGAAAGGCCGGCTTGGACCGGCCTTTCTCATAGATGCGGCTTATTCGGCGTCGCTGTCCATGTCGGCGTCGCTATCGTCGGCGGTCGACGCCGGCGCCTTTTTCATTGCGTCGGACTGGGCCGCATCCGCCTTGGCCGGTTTCGGCCGCATGACGCGAACGACGTCCTTGCTGAGCACCGTGCCGATTTCGGCTTTGCCGGTCTTCTTGTCGACGACGCAGAGAGCCGCGCCGCGGGCCTTTTCCGCTTTCAGCCGTCCATGCACGAGCGCCAGACCATAGGTTTCGCTGCCGGTAGGATCGACCACCACTTCGACGCGGCGGAATTCGGCCTTGGCGGCCTCGGCGCATTTCGTCTTCACGTCTTCGTTGAATTTCGCCCAGGCGTCCGGCGAGGAGGCGGAGGCCGTCAAGGGGCGCCGCCAGCATGGCGGCCGCGGCCAGGACGAGGATGTTACGGGATGGCATCGAGATGTCTCCAGTTGATTTTCTGACGGTGACACACCGCCCGAAGCGACAATGCTTTCGTATTGAGGCGGTTTCGTGGGCGGGAAATTATTCTGGGCGAGCGGTTGCCATCAGCCGTGCTCAAACCTATGTTCCCAACGGGTTTTCAACCTTCCACAAGGAATAACAGGAGAGACCGCCATGGCGTTCGAATTGCCGCCGCTTCCCTATGATTACGAAGCTCTCGCGCCCTTCATGTCGAAGGAAACGCTGGAATATCATCACGACAAGCATCACATGGCTTACGTGACCAACGGCAACAAGCTCGCCGAAGAAGCCGGCATGGCCGGTCTCTCGCTCGAAGAGATCGTCGTGCAGTCCTACGGCAAGAATGCCGGCCTGTTCAACAATGCCGGCCAGCATTACAACCACATCCACTTCTGGAAGTGGATGAAGAAGGACGGCGGCGGCAAGAGCCTGCCGGGCGCTCTCGAAGCCGCGATCAATTCCGACCTCGGCGGCTACGACAAGTTCCGCTCCGATTTCATCGCCGCCGGCACCACGCAGTTCGGCTCCGGCTGGGCCTGGCTCTCGGTCAAGGACGGCAAGCTGGAAATCTCCAAGACCCCGAACGGCGAGAACCCGCTCGTGCATGGCGCCAAGCCGATCCTCGGCGTCGACGTCTGGGAGCACTCCTACTATATCGACTACCGCAACGCCCGTCCGAAATATCTCGAAGCCTTCGTCGACAGCCTGATCAACTGGGATTACGTGCTGGAAATGTACGAAGCCGCCGCCAAGTAAGGCGAGACGTTTTTAAGAAAATCCCCGCCGGCGCCGCCAGCGGGGATTTTTGTATTTGTGAACAAAGTGTTTACAAGCCGAAGACAATATACGTTGCGCGCGCCGCCTCGCGGGAATCGCCCTGTCAATGGGCGCTTACCTCCGGCGACTTCACAAAAAAATCATTTTGTTTCACGACCAATCCATCCGACTGCTTTTTCGTCGGCGCCGCTCGCGCGCCGGCGCGATCGGGTTGAGATCACACTCCAGGAGAAGACGCATGCTCAGGAAATTCGTCGCCGTTTCGGCGCTCTGTCTCATCTCCGCCGCCACGGCCGTTTCGGCCGCCGGTTTCGGCGAAGAACGCGAACATACGATGGAAAAGATCGGCGGCGCGATGGCGACGCTCGGCAAGGTCGCCAAGGGCGAGAGCGCTTATGACGCCGAAGCGGTGAAGGGCGCGCTGACCACCATCAACACCTCGATCACCCATTTCAAGACGCTGTTCCCGGCGGGATCGGAAAACGATTCCAAGGAAGCCAGCCCGGCGATCTGGACCAACAAGGCCGATTTCGACGCGCATGCCGACAAGCTCGCCGCCGACAGCGCGACGCTCCTGGCGCAGCTTCCGGCCGACCAAGCTGGCGTCGGCGCGGCCATGGGAATGCTCGGCAAGGATTGCGGCGCCTGCCATCAGTCCTATCGCCTGAAAAAGTAAGGCCCGACCGGGCCGTCGCCGCCGGCCGAAGCGCCGGCGGCTTTCCCATGGAGACGACATATGGCGAAGCGCGCAGTCAAGATTCTGGCGGGCTTGATCGGGCTCGGCGCGATCGGCGCGGGCGCATTCCTGTTCATCACGCGGCCGCAGCCGTGGCCGGCGGAGCATTGGGCCCAGGCCGGCGCGGGCGACCCCGCACGCGGCGCGATCGTCTTTTCCATGGGCGGCTGCGTGAGCTGCCACGCGGCGCCGGGTTCCCAAGGCGAGGCCAAGCTGACGCTCGCGGGCGGATTGGCGCTCAAGAGCCCGTTCGGAACCTTCCATGTTCCCAATATCTCACCGGACGAGAAGGCCGGCATCGGCGACTGGACGCTGGCTCAATTCGGCGACGCCATGACGCGCGGGGTGGGGCCGGGCGGAGAGCATCTTTACCCCTCTTTCCCTTACGGCTCCTATAGCCGCATGAGCGTTCAGGACGTCGCGGATCTCTTCGCGTATCTGAAGACGCTGCCGAAGAGCGACCATGTCGCGCCGCCGCATGAACTCGGCTTTCCCTTCAATATCCGGCTGGCTTTGGGCGGCTGGAAGTTTCTCTATCTCGACGACGCGCCGCGGGTTGAACTCGCAGGCGCCGACGACAAGGTCAAACGCGGCCAGTATATCGTCGAAGGCCCCGGCCATTGCGGCGAATGCCATACGCCGCGCGATGCGCTGGGCGGATTCACGTCGGGGCAGTGGCTGGCCGGGGCCCCCAATCCCGAAGGCGAGGGGCGTATTCCCAACATCACGCCCGGCGGCGACATCGGCCAATGGTCCGAAGCCGATATCGTGACCTATCTGCAGACTGGCTTTACGCCTGAATATGATTCGGTCGGCGGCAGCATGGTCGAGGTGCAGCAGAACATGGCGAAGCTGCCGCAGGCGGATGTTGAGGCGATCGCGGCCTATCTGAAAGCTGTTCCCGCCCGCTGATGGTCCTCTCTACTGCGTCAGCCGCAGCATGGTCTTGGATGAACTTTCACCGATCGACTGGAATGCGGCGACCAGCGCGCCTGCGGTGTCGGCGGTGAAATAGGTGTCGGTGCTCGTTGCGCATTTTCTGAGCAGCGACTGACCTTTCGGCGGCGCCATCAGCGCGATCGTATAGATCACCACGCCCTCCGCTTTGGCTTTGTCGCAATATTGTTTGGTGGCGGTGTCGTCGGAGCCGTTGTTGTTGTCGCCGTCGGTCATGAAGACGATATAGCGCGAGGGATTGCCGCCGTTCTTCTGCTTGTGGATGGTTGCTTCCGTCGTGGCTGTGACGCTCGAATAGGCTTTGGCGAAAGCATCCGTGGAGGATGTGTTGCCGTCCGCCTCCAGCGCGTTGACGAAGCTCAGCGTGGCGGCCGTTCCCCATGCGAGGTTGGAATAGCCGCGCAGCTGCGAGTCATAGGAAGCGGCGCCGATGCGGACATATTTATTCTCGGGGTCCACCGTGTCGAGCTGTGTGGTCAAGCTGGCGACCGCGAGCTTCAGCGCGGCGATCTTCGAGTAGGTCAATGTGCATTGGTAAGACCACCAGCCCAGATAGCAGGTCGTGGTGTAGGTCGAATCCGTGTCCTCTCTCATCGATCCGGACTTGTCGAGGACGAGATAGAGCGACAGTGGGCTCTTTGTCGTCACTGCGGTTCCGCCGAGCACCGCGCTGACGGCGGCGACATTCACCCTGTCGATGCTGGCGATCTTGAGGAAACTCGTGGGCACGCCGCCGCGCACGGTGGCTTTGATCGTCGACGACGACATGTCGAGATTGATGTCGCCCACCGACAGGCTGTAGGCGGAGGCGCTGCCCTGCAGCACCGTCATCCAGTTGATCACCGACGCCTTCAATTGGGCCTCGTTCTTCGTGTCGATGTCTTTCACCGCGGCGATCAAGGCCGCGTCGAGATCGTTTTGGAGCTTCGTCTTGACGTTGAGGGCGCGCACGTAATCGAGGCTGCAGCCGACTGCGACCAGCAATGGCGTCAGGATGAGCGCGAAAGCCAGCGCGATGTTGCCGCTCTTGTTCGCAAGAAGCCGCGCCAGCCGGGCGTGGATGCGGTGAAGACTGTCTATCCGCATGAATATCTCTAAATTATAAATTGCTACTGAATTATTATACAACCTGATTCTATAATAAAGACTTAAAATTATAAATCTATAAATATCTGTGCCCGATCGGGCTTTTCGAAATGCAAAACGGGCCGTCGCCGGCCCGTTCGTCTGTCGCTTGCTCGGGCCCCGATCAGGCCTTGCCAATGACTTTCAGCGCGAAGGCGTATTCATAGGCGACTTCCTCCAGCCGCTGGAAACGGCCCGACGCGCCGCCATGGCCCGCGCCCATATTGGTCTTCAGCAGCACCGGATTGTTGGATGTCGTGTGCTCGCGCAGCTTGGCCACCCACTTGGTCGGCTCCCAATAGGTGACGCGCGGGTCTGTCAGGCCCGACAGCGCCAGGATCGGCGGATAGGCTTTTGCGCCGACATTGTCATAGGGCGAATAGGAGGCGATGTAGTCATATTCCTCCCTGCTGTCGATCGGGTTGCCCCATTCCGGCCATTCCGGCGGCGTGAGCGGCAGCGTGTCGTCGAGCATGGTGTTGAGCACATCGACGAAGGGCACGGCGGCGATGACGCCCGCAAACATTTCCGGCGCCATATTGGCGATCGCGCCCATCAGCATGCCGCCGGCGGAGCCGCCTTCGGCGACGATGCGGTCGAAGGACGTATATTGCTGGCGCACCAGGTAATCGGCGGCGGCGATGAAATCGGAGAAGGTGTTCCTCTTGTTCTCCATCTTGCCGTTTTCATACCAGGCGAAGCCCTTGTCCTTGCCGCCGCGCACATGGGCGATGGCGTAGACGAAGCCGCGATTGACCAGCGACAGGCAGTTGGTGTTGAACGAGGCGGGGATGGAAATGCCATAGGCGCCATAGCCGTAGAGCAGGCAGGGCGCGCCGCCGTCGAGCTTGGTGTTCTTGCGGTAGAGAAGCGTCACCGGCACCTTCTCGCCGTCCGCGGTGGGCGCAAAAACCCGGCGGGTGACGTAATCGTCGATCTTGTGGCCCGAGGGCACTTCCTGGGTCTTGAGCAGCACCCGTTCGCGGGTCTTGAGATTATAGTCGAACAGCTGCGACGGCGTGGTCATCGAGGAATAGGAGAAGCGGATCCAGTCCGTGTCGTATTCCATCGCGCCGATCAGGCCGAGCGAATAGGCTTCCTCGGCGAAGGCGATCGAGTGATCCTCGCCGGTGACGCGGTCGCGGATCATGATGCGCGGCAGGCCCTCATGCCGCTCCATCCAGACGAGATGGCCCTTGTAGGCCTCGACGGACAGGATCAGCGTGCCGGGGCGATGGGCTACGACTTCCGTCCAGTTCTCCTTGCCGGGCGCGTTCACTGGCGCCTGCATGATCTTGAAATCCTTGGCGTCGCCGTCATTGGTGAGGATATAGAAGACGTCGCCGCCTTCGCTCATCGAATATTCGATGCCTTCCACGCGCTCGGCCACCAGCATGGGCTCGGCGGTGAGGTTCTTCGTCGACAGAAGGCGATATTCAGAGGTCTCGTGATCGTGGATATCGATGAAGATGAAATCCTCGAGCATGGAGCCGCCGACGCCCATGAAGAAGCCGGGATCGCTTTCCTCGTAGACGAGACGGTCCGACGACTGCGGCTGGCCGAGAATGTGGTGGAAGACCTTGGACGGACGGTGGTTTTCGTCGAGCCGCGTATAGAAGAAGCTCTTGCCGTCCGGCGCCCAGACGCCGCCGCCGCCGGTGTTCTCCAGGAGATCGGCGAGATCCTTGCCGGTCTTGAAATCGCGGATCTTCAGGGTGAAATATTCCGAGCCCTTGTCGTCGAAACCCCAGATGCCCTTGTCGTGGCCGGGGGCGTGGTCGAGGCCGGAAAAGCGGCAATAGGCCTTGCCCTCGGCTTCGCGGTCGCCGTTAAGCAGGATTTCCTTCAGCCCGTCCTTGTCGCGCTTGGTGCGGAAGTAATGGGCGTGCTCGCCGCCCTTCACATAGAGCGTGCCATAGGCGAAGGGGCCGTCCTTCATCGGCACCGATGAATCGTCTTCCTTGATGCGCGCCTTCATTTCGTCGAACAGCTTCTTGCGCAGATCCGCCGTGTCGGCCATGGCCGCGTCCTGATAGGCGTTTTCGGCTTCGAGATAGGCGCGGATCTCCGGATCGAGGATCGAGGTGTCCTTGAACATCGACTGCCAATTGTCCGCCCTCAGCCAGGCATAGTCATCCGTCCGCGTGACGCCGTGCCTGGTGTCGGTCACGGGCTTCTTCGCGGCTCTGGGCGGTTCCGGCAGATTTTTGAAGGCGGGCAAGGCACACTCTCTTTTTGAATTAACCGATTGTTTGAATCGTTCGGGTCAGAGATAAAGCCGCGCGCTCCCGACTTCAAGCGCGAGGCTGCCGACGCGACCAGAGGCGAAGAGGAATGATGGATATGTCGACTTCGATGGCGCGGGCTTTCCTGGCGCTGGCGCTCCTGGCAGCCCAGCCCGCTCTGGCCGGAACGCCGGAGGACGCGACGCCGCCGGTCAAGCCGCTTTCCGCCATCGCCGCCAAGCCCGCGAACATTCACGGCCCGCGTCTTCTCGAGCCGAAACTGGTGATGTCGAAGATCCCCGGCGAGGGGCCGGCGGTGGCGCTGACTTTCGACGCCTGCATGGGCCAGACCGACGCGCGCATCCTCGACATGCTGATCGACAACCAGATCCCCGCCACGATCTTCGTGACCGCCCGTTGGCTGAAGCGCAATCCGGAGCCGCTTGCGCGGATGCTGGCCCATCCCGATCTGTTCGAAATCGAAAACCATGGCGAAAACCATGTGCCGGCGGTCGACCGGCCCGTCAGCATCTATGGCATCGCCGCCGCCGGCTCGCCCGAAGCCGTGGCGCGCGAGGTCGAGGTAGGGGCAGACGCGATCACGCTCGCGACCGGGAAGCGCCCGACCTGGTTTCGCGGCGCGACCGCCAAATACACCAAGACATCCATCCAGCAGATCCAGACCATGGGTTTCGAGATCGCCGGTTATTCCATCAATGGCGACGGCGGCTCGCTGCTCGGCGCCTCCGTCACCGCCAAGCATTTCGCCTCGGCCCGCGACGGCGACGTGATCATCGCCCATATCAACCAGCCGAGCCATGCGGCGGGCGAGGGCGTGGTCAAGGGTGTGCTGGCGCTGAAGGCCAAAGGCTACCGTTTTCTGCTGCTGCGCGACAGGCAGGAGACGCTGACCGCCAAGGGGTTTTGATCCCGGGGCGCGGCACGGGACCTATTCACACCCGAGCGTGCGGCGATCAGAAATCGCAGAATCCCGCGTCGATGCCGACCCCGTCGTCCCAGAGAATGCGCGCCTGGCAGCTCTCGCTGTCTCGCGGAACAATCGGTCCGAAGCACTCCGTGCGTTCTTCCGACGCGTAGAGCTCCACCATCCACTTATGTCCGATATAGGTATTGTAGCTGGCCGTTTCCCCGGGCTGGACGAGACCGTACTCTTTCAGGAAACCATCGAAATCAATCCAGAAGACCCTGAAGGCATAAGGGGTCTCGTTGTGAAAGTTGATCCCTGTCGCCTGTTCGGAGGCGGGCGACGGGTCGTGGGCCTCCTCGCAGGCCGCAGCCCGCGCCGCGGTTGCTGCCAACGGCGCAATGCTGGAAAGACTTGCAGCCGTCATCCATGCGATGGACATCGCTTTTGAAAAAGCGCTCATGCTTCACCTGTCGTGCGGTCGACGCCGAGATTTGTTGAATTATTCGCCGACAACACTTTTCAGCGCGGTCATCAATCCGACTTCGGGGTTTGCGGCGCAAGCCTCCGAGAGCTTGCCTGCGACCGCCGTAATCGCGTCGAAGTCGACACGTGTGTCCTCGGCTTTGCCGCCGTAATAGCCGTGCATCCAGAACATGACCAAGCCTGCCTCGTCTTCCGACCAGTTGGCGGTGTCGGAGCATTTCAGGGTCGACATGTCCAGCACTTCGGCATGCGACTGGGTGGAAACAGCCATCAAGATGCCGAAACCGAGCGTGGCGATTGCTTTTCTCATCGTATATCCCCTCTATTGGCGTGAGACGATAGATTTGTTTTTCAATTTTCGTCAACATCTTATACGGCGATGAAACATAAAATCGAAATCGGCCGTCGTCTTCACTGCGCCGGAAATACTTCAATTCAAATATTTATTTTATTATAAATTATCCGTCGCGGCTTTTTTCGGAGTTTCGCGATGTGTGGATAATGTCTAAAGGCCCATTATTGTCGCGCGATTGGAATTGACGATATTTCATGCGCATACTTGGTCGGGTGACTTCGGAGCGGCGGTTATGTCCTTGGAGCCTCGCCCGGTTTCCGGGGCATTCTCAGCATGCGTGGCGGCGTAATGCATGGCGGACCTCATCGACGTCCTGGGGAGGAGAGTGTGCACAGGTTTGGTCGATCGAAATAAAATCTGAAATCGACGGAAGGTCATGTGCGGCCGCTCTGGAACTCGTCGAGCGCCGGCGGCGCCTGCACTTGACGCCAAGCGATTTCACAACGATAGGGTCACCTCGATCGAGCGCGCCGTGCGCGCCACCCGGAACAGGAGACCACCCATGAGCAACCAGACCGTCGAAGCCGCCATCGACAGCATCTACGACTCGCTGCGCGCCGACAACGAAGATCTCGACCTGCGCATCGCCGCGCTGAAGACTGCGCTCACGGAGGCCGGCCTCAAGGAAGCCGTCTTCGATCCGTCCAAGCTCGTGCAGAACAATCGCTCCGGCCGCAAGCTGATGCAGGCCTATTTCCGCCAGCGCGGCGTGACGGTGAAGTTTTCGGCGTGACAATATAATGTGGAAACCAGCGTGGTTGTAAACATTGCGTGCGCATGTCGATCTCGTTAGAAAACATCTGTTATAAGATAGCTTTTCAATCTGCCGTTTTTGCTTTCAAACGTAAGTGCGGAAAATGTTATTTCGGCACTTACGTCAAACCTGTCTACTGCATTTGAGGACAAGCTTCGCACGATTTTGGAAATATTTTTCGGTGTTTTAGCGTTTTCTGCGAGTTTGAACGGTATAGGCCTTCCTTCTTCTTCGATATATATGCGACCGTTATACGTGTTTGAGTTGTAACTTGAGACCTTTCCGACAAGAACAATGGCGATGTCTGACAAACGTGTTACATTTACATACTCAAATGTTTCCAGTGTGAGTGTGGGCCCTGTTTTAATCTTTATAAGCGACTCACTGCTTTGTCCGATCTCAGCAGTTTCAGCTGAATGCGACTGGCTAATCGGCCGATGAAGCTCCTTTATCGAGTTTTCTGTCTTCTCAATCAGAGATTCAATTTTGCCTTCATCAAATTCTTTGGGAACTGCGTCACTGATGCGGCGCGCTTCCTCTAGTTGCTCTCCTAATGTTTTATCAAAGTCTACGTGAAACCCTAGGGTTCTGTGTAGTATGTAGTCATATGTCGATGTAAAAATATGTCCTAACACAGAGTCGCGAGAAGCTACCCCGCCGCTCAGTAAAAGTGAGCCTGTAACTACCGCAACTGTTTTCCAGCTTCCCTGTTCTGGCGGATAGCAAAGAATTTTTGCTCCTTTTAGCGCGGGAGCTTGTGTAATAATCTCACCATTAATCACTAGGTGAGCAGTAAGCGCTAACGTACGCTGAAAAGCGGAAAATGCAGCAGCGGCATCATAAAAATCAAGTAAATGATTGTCTGCAGATGAGCCTTCGAATGAAAGTGTAAATTCCAGTGCCATTGCCAATACTCCATGGAGTTGCAATCTGTACTGGAATCAATTCGCTATAACAAGATCTCACGCCCTCTCCACAAACCCGTCCAGCACCCGCTTCTGCCCAGCCCGGTCGAAATCGATGGTCAGCTTGTTGCCTTCGATCGCCGCGACATTGCCGTTGCCGAATTTGATGTGGAAGACGCGGTCGCCGATCGAGAATTTCGAGGGTTCGTCGATCTTGGATTTGGCGATCAGCTCGCCCTGGATGACGCGGCCGGTGGGACCGGCTTCGCCGTAGCCGACGCGTTCTACTGACACGCCTGACCTGTTGCCCCAATTGCTGCGGGTCGCCTCGGTCTTGTTGGCCTGGGCGCGCTGCCAGCCGGGCGAGGAATAGGACGAGGCGAACGGCTCCTGCTTGTCGAAGCGCGACTGGCCGTAAGGGTTGCCCCGGCCATAGCCGCCATAGCTCTGCTCGGCTTCGGCCACTTCGACATGGTCGGGCGGCAGTTCATCCAGAAAGCGCGAGGGGATGGTCGATTGCCACAGGCCGTGAATGCGGCGGTTGGAGACGAACCAGATATGCAGCCGCTTCTTGGCGCGGGTGAGGCCGACATAAGCCAGCCGGCGCTCTTCCTCCAGGCCGTTGCGGCCGCCTTCGTCGAGCGCGCGCTGATGCGGAAACAGGCCTTCCTCCCAGCCGGGCAGGAAAACGGTGTCGAATTCCAGTCCCTTGGCGGAATGCAGCGTCATGATCGAGACGGCGTCCATCTCCTCGTTCTGCTCGGCGTCCATGACCAGCGACACATGTTCGAGGAAGCCGCGCATGCTCTCGAAGGAATCCATCGAGCGGATGAGTTCCTTCAGGTTTTCGAGACGACCCGGCGCTTCGGCCGTCTTGTCGTTCTTCCACATGTCGGTATAGCCGCTCTCTTCGAGGATCTGCTCGGCGAGTTCGGTGTGCGGCATGGTTTCGAGCAGTTTCTGCCAGCGCTGGAAATTGGCCACGACATCGAACAGCGCCTTGCGCGCCTTGGGCTTCAGTTCCTCGGTCTCGACGATGTCGGCGGCGGCGGCCAGCATGGGAATGTTGCGGGCGCGGGCATAGTCGTGCAGATTGCGCACGGTGGTGTCACCCAGGCCGCGTTTCGGCGTATTGACGATACGCTCGAAAGCGAGGTCGTCGGCGGGTTGGCAGACCAGCCTGAAATAGGCCATGGCGTCGCGGATTTCGAGGCGCTCATAAAAGCGCGGGCCGCCGATGACGCGGTAGTTCAACCCCAATGTCACAAAACGATCTTCGAATTCGCGCATCTGGAAGGAGGCGCGCACGAGGATGGCCATGTTGTTGAGCAGATGCTTTGTCCCGTCGGCGCCGTCGCCACGCTGCAGGCGCTCGATCTCCTCGCCGACCTGCCGGGCTTCTTCTTCCGAATCCCAGGCGGCGTGGACCTGCACCTTCTCGTCGTCGGGATCGTGGCGTTCGGTGAACAGCGTCTTGCCGAGCCGGCCTTCGTTGTGGGCGATCAGAAAGCCCGACGCGCCGAGAATATGGGCGGTGGAGCGATAGTTGCGCTCGAGCCGGATGACGGCTGCGCCCGGGAAATCCTTCTCGAAACGCAGGATATTGTCGACATCGGCGCCGCGCCAGCCATAGATCGCCTGGTCGTCGTCGCCGACGCAGCAGATATTGACCGAGGCGTGTGATGAAGACCCCTCCCCAACCCTCCCCACAGGGGGAGGGAGTCTGGCTGCGGCGCGTCGCCGGGAAAATCGTCGCCATCCACGAAATCCGTGTCCGAGGTTGCGCCGATACGGTCGCCACGGGCTCCAAGCCCCGCCCCCTTGTGGGGAGGGGTTGGGGAGGGGCTCTTTCTCCCTGGCCGCTGCGCCAGCAGCCGCAGCCACATATATTGCGCCGAATTGGTGTCCTGATATTCGTCGACGAGGATATAGCGGAAGCGGCTTTGGTAATCGGCGAGAATGTCGGGATTGGTCTTCAGGATGCGGATCGGGTGCATCAGCAGATCGCCGAAATCGCAGGCGTTCAGGCTGATCAGCCGGTTCTGATAGGCGGTGTAGAGCGCGCGGCCCTTGCCATTGGCGAAGGCGCGGGAATCCCCTTCGGGAATCTGGCTGGGGTCGAGACCCTTGTTCTTCCAGCCGTCGATCATCAGCGCGAATTGCCGCGCCGGCCAGCGCTTGTCGTCCAGACCCTCGGCCTGGATCAGCTGCTTGACCAGCCTAAGCACGTCGTCCTGGTCGAGAATGGTGAAGTCCGAGCGCAGCGACACGAGTTCGGCGTGGCGGCGCAGGAATTTCACGCCGATCGAGTGGAAGGTGCCGAGCCAGGGCATGCCCTCGACGACCTCGCCGGCGAGATGGGTGATGCGCTCGCGCATTTCCCGCGCCGCCTTGTTGGTGAAGGTCACCGCGAGGATCTGGCTGGGATAGGCCCGCCCGGTGGCGAGGATATGGGCGATGCGGGTGGTGAGCACCCGGGTCTTGCCGGTGCCGCGCCGGCCAGCACCAGAACCGGGCCGTCCAGCGTTTCCACAGCGCGCAATTGTTCGGGGTTCAGCCCTTCGAGATAGGACGGACGCGCCACCGCGCCATTGCGGGCGGCGAGCGCCCGGGCGGCGATGCCGCTGCCGCCGGCGCGTTCCGGCGCGGGCTCGCGATTGGTCCTAGGGCGCGCGGGCTGGGAGTCCGGCTCCTCGTCAAAGAAGGGAATGTCGTCGAAACCACTGGTCATGCCGCCTAATGTAGTGATTCGGCTGCTGATGGCCAGAAGCAGTTTCCGCTTTGTTCATGTGGAAAGGGCGGGGGTCGGCTGAATTTCCGCGATCAACGCGTCGATTTCCCTGGTCCAGTCTGCCGAGAGCGTCCGCTTCTCGCCATCGTCGAGCCAGCTGCAATCGATGCCGTCGAGGATGGAACGGCGGAGCATGTCAGGTGAAAAGCCGAGCAAATCATGCGCCTTGCGGTATTCCTCGCCGAGATCGGTGGAAAACATCGGCGGGTCATCGGAATTGATCGTCAGCTTCAGGCCGAAATCCGCCATCCGGCGGATGGGGTGCTCGGCGTCGAGGCTCTTCCAGGGCGAGGTGACTGCCGCGGTCGACGGGCAGCAGGTGAAGAGAATGCCGTCGTCGCGGCAGCGCCGCATCAGCGCCTCATCCGTGACCACGTGATAGCCGTGGTCGATGCGGGCGACGCCGAGCGCATCGATGGAGCCGGCGATATGGGCGGCGGGGCCGCTTTCGCCGGCATGGGCCGTGACTTTGAGACCCGCCTTGCGAGCGCGGGCGAAGAGAGCGGCATAGGGCTCCGGCGGGAAGGGCGCTTCGAGGAAATCGAGACCGATGCCGATCAGCCGCTCTTCCTTACGCGCCAGGATCATGTCGAGCAGGTCCTCGCCGGCTTCGGGCCCGAGTTCGCGGTTGACGCCGGGGATGATGCGGCTTTCGAGACCGAAATCGACCTTGGCGTCATCCATGCCGGTCGTGATCCCGTCGATCATCGTGTCGAAAGTGACGCCATGGACGAAATGCACCTGCGGCGAGAAGAAGAATTCGACATAGCGGGCATTGTTGGCCGCACAGCTCTCCAGCATCTCATAGGTGATGCGCCGGTAATCGTCCGCCCCGATCACGCTGTCGGAAACGGCGGTGTAGATGGCGAGGAACTCCTTGAGGTCCCGATAATGATAGAGGTCCTCCACCCTGTCATGCGGCGGCAATATCACATTGTTTTGATGCGCAAGGTCCGCCGCCGTGCCGGGCCGGATCGAACCTTCGAGATGAAGATGCATTTCCATCTTCGGCAGGCGGTGAAGAAATTCATACATTGTCAACATCAGGTTTTGCTCGAAAAGTGGGCGTTCTGTCGCCTTGCCTAAAAAATCCCCGATGGTGTCCTTTGTCAAGTCGAGCCGATCTCGATCATTACATTTCAGTCATCTGGCGTGCATGATCTTGTGGCAAAGGACCGAAACGCGGATAAGCAGATCCGCGGCGTTGCGAAAATCGTAAAGACCTCACGGCGCAAGACTGGAGACATGAATGCGGTATCTCGTCCAGATCCTCACCGGCCTCGTCTTTTTCGTGGTGGGCGCACTGATCCTGATGCATTTCATGCCGGGATCGGCCTCCCTGGCGCGCTCCATCGGCGTGCCCGAGTCCGTCATCGAACTGGTGGCCCGCGAGGAGCCCGACGCGCAGCCGGCGCAGAGCAACAGCCGCCGCCGCAATCAGGGACCACTGGTCGTGGTTGTGGAACCGGCCGGCGAAGGCCGCGTCAATGATCGCCTGAGCGCGCTCGGCGACGGCGACGCCATCCGCTCGGTGGCGGTGACGCCCTTCGTCTCCGGCCAGATCGCCGAGGTGATGGTGAATGCCGGCGATCGGGTGAAGCAGGGTCAGGTCGTCGCGCGCCTCGACGACGAGGTCGAGAAAATCGCCCTCGACCGCGCCAAGGTCGACCTCAAGAGCGCCGAGACGACGCTGACCCGCAATCGCGACCTCAAGAAGATCGTCTCGGGGGCCGATCTGCAAATCGCCGAAACGGCGGTCGACACCGCCCGCCTCGCCGTTGCCGGGGCCCAGGTCAATCTCGAACGCCGGCTGATCCGCTCGCCGATCGACGGCGTCGCCGGCATCGTCAACATTACCCAAGGCGACTATGTCACCTCCGCGACCCAGATCGTCACCGTCGACGACCGCTCGCGGCTGCTGGTCGACTTCTGGGCGCCCGAACGGTTTGCCGGCCTGGTCGAGGAGGGGCAGGAGGTGTCGGCGCAGCCGATCTCCCGGCCCGGCAAGAGCTATACCGGCAAGATCGCGGCGATCGACAACCGGATCGATCCCGCCAGCCGCACCATTCATTTGCGCGCCGAAATCGCCAATGACGGCGACGAGCTGCGCGCCGGCCAGTCCTTCGACGTGACGCTGGCTCTGGGCGGCGATCGTTGGCCGAGCGTCAATCCCTTGTCGGTTCAATGGGATAGCCAGGGTTCGTTCGTGTGGCGGGTCAAGGACGGCAAGGTCGAGCGCGTTGCGGCGGCGGTGATCGAACGCAATCCCGACCGGGTTCTGGTCGACGCCAAACTGGCGGCTGGCGACATGATCGTCACCGAAGGTCTGCAGCGGCTGCGCAACGGCGCCGAGGTGCAGATTTACGGCGAGAAGAAGCCCGACGCCGACAAGGTGGCCGATGCAGCGCCTGCGGTGAAACCATGAGCGGCGCCGCGCTGAAACAGGCCTTCTCGGCCTCGCTTTTCGTGCGACGACCCATTCTCGCGCTGGTCGTCAACGCGTTGATCGTGGTGGCGGGTCTCGCGGCGTTGAGCGGCGTCGAAGTGCGCGAACTGCCTTCGGTCGACCAACCCGTGATCACCGTACGCACCGAACTCGACGGCGCGTCTCCCGAGACCATCGACCGCGAAGTGACAGACGTCATCGAAGGCGCGGTCGCGCGCGTGACCGGCCTCAAATCGGTGTCCTCGACATCGGCCTTTGGCTCCAGCCGCGTGACGCTCGAATTCACGGACACCACCGATCTAGCCGCCGCCGCCGCCGATGTGCGCGACGCGCTCGGCCGCGTCAACGACACGCTTCCGGAAGACGTGACGGCTCCGCGCATCATCAAGGCCGATGCCGATTCCCAGCCGGTCATGCGGCTGGCGGTCACCTCGACCACCATGCGGCCGGAGGACCTGACCGTCTATATCGAGGACAAGATCGAGCCGCGCCTCGCCACCGTCGAGGGCGTGGCCGATCTGCAATATTACGGCGAGCGGGAAAAGGCGTTCCGGATCGACATCGACCAGGCCAAGCTCGCCAGCCGCGGCCTGACCATCGCCGATATCCGAACCGCGCTGTCGACCGCCGCACTCGACGTGCCGGCGGGCTCGATCGAAAGCGCGCAGACCGACATCGTCGTGCGCGCCACCTCCGACATCACCACGCCCGAGGCGTTCGAACGGCTGATCATTTCGGGCCGTGTGCGGCTCGGCGACGTGGCCGATGTTTCTCTCGGGGCGGAAGAGGGCACATCCTCGCTGCGCTCCAACGGCGCGCCCGGCGTCGGCCTCGGCATCGTGCGGCAGGCGCAATCCAATACGCTGGACATCTCCCAGGGCATCCGCTCCGCCGTCGCCGAGATTTCCAAGTCCCTGCCCGAGGGCATGACCATCCGCGTCACCTCCGACGACGCCAACTTCATCCGCGGCGCGATCCACGAAGTGGTGGTGTCGCTGGTGCTGGCCGTGGTCATCGTCGTGGCCGTCATCTATCTTTTCCTGCGCAGCCTGTCGGCGACGCTGATCCCGACCATCACCATGCCGGTGGCGTTGATCGGCACGCTGGCCGCGCTCTATCTCGCCGGCTTCTCCATCAATATCCTGACGCTGCTCGCCATCGTGCTCGCCACCGGCATGGTGGTCGACGACGCGATCGTGGTGCTCGAAAACATCGTCCGTTTCCGCTCACAGGGCATGGGGCCGCGCGCGCGGCCGTGCTCGGCACGCAGCAGGTGTTCTTCGCCGTTGTGGCGACCACCATCACACTCGCCGCCGTCTTCGTGCCGCTCGCCTTCCTGCCCGGCCAGGCCGGCGGACTGTTCCGCGAATTCGGCTTCGCGCTGGCGATTGCGGTGATGCTGTCGGGCGTGGTGGCGCTGACGCTCTGCCCCATGCTGGCCTCGCGTTTCGTCGGCCCTCAGGACGCGGAGCATGACGCCGGCGGGCTGCTCGGCGCCTTCGGTCGCGGCTTCGCCTATCTCTACGAGAAATCGCTGGGCGTGATGCTGGCCGCTCCGGGACCCGTGATCGCGCTGTCGCTGCTGTTCTCCTTCGCCGCCGCCGTCACCTTCTTCGCGCTGCCGCAGGAACTGACGCCGCGCGAGGACCGCGCCACGGTGCTGGTGCGGGCGCAGACCCCGCAGGGATCCAGCCTCGCCTATACCGAGGAGCAGTTGCGCCGCGTGCAAGCGGAGCTGCAGCCGCTGGTGGATCCGGCGAAGTGGTCAACATGTTCGTGATTTCGGGGCAGGGCGGCAATTCCAATTCCGGCTTCATGGTGCTGACGCTGGCGCCCTGGGAGAAGCGGGTGCGCAACCAGGCGGAGATTTCCGACGACGTCCGCGCCGCGCTGCGCGTCGCGCCGGCGCTGCAGGCCAACATCATCCAGCCCAACAGTCTCGGTATTCGCGGCGCGGGCGGCGGCCTCAACTTCGCGCTCACCGGCAACAATTATCAGGCGCTTTACGCCTCGGCCGCCAAGATGATCGATGCGCTCAACGCCACGGGCCGCTTCGAACTGGTGCGTCTGGACGCCGACCCAACCCAGGCTCAGATCTCGGTCAATATCGACCGCGAACGCGCCGCCGATATCGGCGTCGACATCAGCGGACTGGCCTCGGCGTTGCAGGCTCTGCTGAGCGGCTCCAGCATCGGCGACGTCTTCCTCGAAGGACGACGCATCGGCCTGTTCCTGACATCGTCGAGCAATCCGATCAATGATCCGCAGGATCTCGAAAACATCTTCCTGAAGACGGCGGACGGCAAATTCGTGCCGCTGTCCACCGTGGCGTCGCTGACGGAACGCTCGATCCCGCCGCAGCTGGCCCGTGAAAACCAGACCCGTTCGGTGAGCATCACCGCGAGCCCCAAAGGCGATCTCGGTCTCGGCGACGCGCTGGCGCTGGCCGAGACCATCGCCGCGCAGACGCTGCCGGATGGCGTGGCGCTTCTGCCGCTGTCCGAGGCGGCGACGCTCGGGGACAATTCCTCCGGCATGGCGCTTGTGTTCGGCTTTGCGCTGGTGATCATCTTCTTGGTGCTGGCGGCGCAGTTCGAAAGCTTCCTGTCGGCACTGATCATCATGGCGACCGTGCCGCTGGGACTGGCCTGCGCGGTGTTCGCCATGGCGATCACCGGCCAGAGCATCAATATCTACAGCCAGATCGGGCTGGTGCTGCTGGTCGGCATCATGGCCAAGAACGGCATCCTGATCGTCGAATTCGCCAACCAGCTGCGCGACGAGGGGCAATCGGTCGGCGACGCCATCCGCAATGCCTGCCGTATTCGCCTGAGGCCGGTGATGATGACGATGATCGCCACCGTGCTCGGCGGCGTGCCGCTGACGCTCGCCGTCGGCGCGGGCGCGGAAGCTCGCGTGGCGCTGGGATGGGTCATCGTCGGCGGCCTCGGCCTCGCCACGGTGGTGACGCTCTACATCACCCCGGTCGCCTATCTCCTGATCGCCGGCCTCACCAAGCCGCACGCGCATGAGGAGGAACGCCTGGCGCGCGAAATGAGCGAGGCGGAAGCCCGCGAACTCGACGACGAGATGCCGCTTGCGGCCGAGTGACCGGAGGCGAAGATGATCCGCAAATGTTCGGTGACGCTGAACGGCCACCGCACGTCCTTTTCGCTCGAAGAGGAGTTTCATGCAGAATTGCGCGGCATCGCGCTCGCAAGGGGCCTGTCGCTGGCGGGCTTGATCGCCGAAGTCGACGAAGGCCGCGAGGAGGGCGACAATCTCTCCTCGGCGCTCAGGGTCTACGTGCTCAAGGCGGTGAAGGCGCGACCGCTGGGCGACGGGAAAGACGGCTGAGGCCCGTTCGGAGGGGGCGGCATTCCCGTCATTCACGAACGGCGTTACTGCACCGCAGGCGCGCCGTCTTCGAGACTATCCCGGAGCGCTTTTTCGGCATCGAGGCGCTCTTTCTCTTCGCGGGCGAGGCGGGAAAGCGCCTCTTGCTGCTCGCGCAACAGGCGCTCTTCGTCGACAGCCTTTTGCCGCAAGCGCTCGCGTTCGGCGGCTTTCGCCTTCCAGAGCATCGTTTCGCGGCGCAGCCGTTGTTTTTCCTGCATCTTGGCCTGCAGGATCTCGACGCGGCGGCGCTCCTGCTCGAATTTGCGGAGCGACAGGAAATTGCTCATGGCGGTGAAGTCCGCCTTTCGCTCCGGCGTGGCGAACGGTCCCTGGAACGCCAGCGTCACGGAAGGTTCGGCCCCGCTCATGCGCTCCTCGCCGGGGTCGTAGCCGAGCGTCATCTGCGCGTCGAGCGTACCGTCGGCCAGGTCGACGGCGCTCTGCGCGTCGAGCCGGGCGCCGTTCTTCATCACGCCCGACACTTTGTCGACCCGCAACCTGCCGCCGGCGATGGAGAAGGGGATGTCCAGCTTGTCGGCCTCGATCGCGCCGGCGAACAAGGCGTCTTCGATCAGCGGGACGAGCGTCGCATCGGTGAACTGACCCTCGATCTTGTCGGCCGCGGCGAGAAGCGGCGGCACGGCGTTGGCGTTCAGGCCGTTGATGGCGAGATCGGAAAGCGTCAGCGCGCCTGAGCCGGTGGCGCCGTCGAGAAGCGCCTCGGGACTCCCGCCCGCCGCATCCAGCGTCATGGCGAGATCGGCGCGGGCTGCGGCGACGGGTTGGCCGGCGAACCGCCAGAAAGCGGTCTTCAGCGCGGCGTCGTCGACGGAAAAGCGGGCGCGGAAATAGCCCGCCCCCTCGGTGTCGCCGAGTTCGGCCTGCCCCTTGAATGTGCCGCCGAGGAGGTTGCCTTTGGCGCCCGACAGCGCGAGCCGGCCGGGCTCCATCGTGATCCGGCTCGAAAAGTCGGTGATCGTGGCGAGCGAACCGACACGCATCGTCTTCGAATTCAGCCCGAGGCTGACATTGAACGGCGTAACCGGCCGTTTGGGCAGCGCGGCTGCGGAAAAGCCGCCGTCGAGGCCCTCGAGCGGTCCGAATACGGTTTCCGCCAGCCAGCCGAAATCTGCGGCGTCGACGGTGAACTCGCCGCCGACGCTGGGGACGGCCTGGGTGCGGTCGATGCTCGCCATTCCGGTGAAGGCGTTGCCGTCCGCCTTGCCGTTGACGCCCTCCAGGGCCACCGCGTCCTTTTCGGCGTAGATGTTGGCGTTGACCGAGAAGGGCATGCCTTCGATCAGCCGCGGCAGGGCCAGGCCGTTCATCGCGAGATAGGGGGCTATGTCGCCGCTGTCGAGGCTGAGCGCGTAGGAGCCGGACAGGAAACGACCGGCGTCGAGCGCCGTCTGACCGCGTAGAGTGAGATCCGTGGTGCCCGAGGTGAAGGACAGGTTTACCTGCGGATCGGCGTCCGCCGGCTGCTCGACCTTGAGCGTCAGCAGCCCGTCCTGATCGGCGTCGACCGGCAGCGTGTTGAGGCCCGCCTGGCCGAGCATCACCCAGGCGTCCGGATTTTCGAGGGTCGCGTCGAGCGACAGGCCTCCGGAATTGGCGAGATCGAGGCTCTGGGCGGTCATCTTGCCGCTCAGGCGGCTGCCATGGGCAATGCCCGACAGCGTCGCCTCGATCGGCCAGTCGCCCTTGCCGACATTGAGGTCGACGAGAAAATCCGAGCCCTCGTAGTATCGCGCGTTCTTCGCGAGCCGGGCGAGAGCCGGATGGCCGGGAAGACGCTCCGTCATCAGCGCGAAGAGCCGCGTCGGATCGTCGGACTTGACGCTGATGCGGGCCGCGCCGGTGGGGCGTTCGGAAAGTCCCTCGAACCCGCCTTCGACGCTGATCCGGGCGCCGTAGAAATCGCCGAGCGTCAGCCGCGCATCGGTGAGCGCGCCCTGCGACAGGGAAATCGCCGCTTCGACGTCACGGCCTTCCAATCCGAGGCCGGAGAAATGGTCGAACTTCAGTCGCGCGCCGATGCGATGATCGAGGAAATCACCCATCTGCGTTTCGCCGGTGACGAGGCTGGCGAGCGCCGTCATGGTTTCCAGGTCGAAGTCGTTGCCGGCGAGTTCGGTCGAGAGAGCCGGCTGTTCGCCGTCGTTCATTTCATGTTCGAGCCGGCCGGTCAGGCGCGCATTCCCGAAGACGATCTCGAGATTCTCGAAACGCTGCAGGTCCGGGGTGAGGCTGACATTGGCCGAAAAGCCGGCGGTCTTCAGCCGGCGGATGGCGTCAGGAGTCTGGCCGGTCACCCATTCGGCGAAGCCGGAGGGCTGGTTGGACGCGAGCAGCAGTTCGCCCTGGAAACCCTGCGCGGCGGCGAGCGTCAACTTGCCCTTGGCGGAGAGCCGGGTGCGGCCCGGAAGCTCTGCCTCGGCCTCGTCGATCAGCCAGCCGTCGCCCGCAGGCCGCGTCTTGAGGGTGATGTTGCGGATCACCGTGTCATCGGCGATCACGGCGGGCAGGGTGATCTCGGCGCGGCCGGGCATCGGCGGGACCGGAATGTCGCCAGCCAGGGCCAGGAAAGCGCGCAGACGGTCTTTGAGAGGC
This sequence comes from Rhizobium sp. G21, assembly GCF_014158035.1. GTDB lineage: Bacteria > Pseudomonadota > Alphaproteobacteria > Rhizobiales > Rhizobiaceae > Rhizobium_E. The sequence continues at coordinate 4,048,256 of NZ_JACFXW010000001.1, forward strand.
AATGCGGCGCTTTCGCCTTCGCCGCCGCCGATCCGGCTCATATCGACCTGTTGTCCCGCCGCCGTCAGGAGAAATTCCGGATTGCGGCCGGCGTCGATCGTCGCTTCGCCGGTCACGGTGTACGGATCGTCGACCGGCCCCATGCTGAACTGGTATTTGTCGATGCGGAGTCGGTCGTTGTTGAGCCTGAAATCGCCCTGTATGCGCGGCGCGGACGCGGAGACCGCATCCGTCTCGCCGCCCTCGCGTTCGGACGCCAGTTGCCGGCGCAGCCGGAAGGAGCCGGCATATTCAGGGCGCAGGTCTTCGAGCCCGATCAGTCCTTCCATCTCCGCGACGATCGCCGGGTTCTGGGGCAAAAGCCGCAGCTTGAGGAAGACCTTGTCGTTTTCCGGCACGTTGGTCGACAGGCTGACGCTGCCGCGCTGGCCGTCGGCGGCGCCGGTTCCAGAGATCTTCCAGGGGCCGGCGAGCGTCTTGGCGGAAAGATCGAGATCGAGATCGGTCAGCTTGCGGGTGCGGCCGGTCTGTTCGTCGATAAATTCGACCGCGCCGTCGGTGACCTCGACCTTTTCGAGCACCACGCTCGAGGCGGGGATGCGCGGCTCGCCCGTTTTGACCCAGTCGAGCGCGCCGTCGGCGCCGAGCCTCAGCGTAACCTTGGGCTGGTCGACCCGCATATTGTAGATCAACGCTTCGCCGCTGAGGAAGGGCGCGAGTTCCGTCTCCATCGAAAAGCTCTTGGCGGAGACGAGCGCGCCGCCCTTGCCATCCTCGCCGACGCGGACGTCGGTCAGCGTCACCGAGGGGAAGGGCAGGAGCCGCGCGTCGACCGAGCCATGAACCACTACCTTCTTGCCGATGATGCGGCTCGCCTGATTTTCGAAGTCCTGCCGAAAATCGGTCCAGTCGACGAAATAGGGCGCGATCAACGCTGAAAACAGCGCTGCGGCCACCAGGCTTCCGACGACGATGAACAGGCGCGCCAGCACGGTCTTGTCTTCCTCAGGTCCGTTTGGTCAGGAAGCGCGGCTGGACCATCCAGTCACGCTAGTCGTTTGTAGGTTAAGGGATATTGCCGATGACGCAAGCGCGAAGGCGGCTCATCCCCGGTCGAGCGCGAAGATCTTGCCGGGGTTGAAGATATTGAGCGGATCCAGCGCGGTCTTGATCTGCCGCATCAGGTCGACGGCGCCGCCCAATTCGGCTTCGAGAAATTCCTGCTTGCCCTGGCCGACGCCGTGCTCGCCGGTGCAGGTGCCGTCCATGGCGAGCGCGCGGGCGTTCAGTCGCTCGATAAAGGCTTCGGCGCGGGCGATATCGGCGGGATCTTTGTCGTCGACGATCAGCGAGACATGGAAATTGCCGTCGCCGGCATGGCCGACGATCGGTCCTAGCAGGCCGTTGGCGTCGAGATCGGCCTCGGTTTCCGTGACGCAGTCGGCAAGCCGTGAGATCGGCACGCAGACATCGGTGGCGAGCACCGCCTTGCCGGGCGCGAGCGCCTTGACCGACCAGAACACATTGTGACGGGCCTTCCAGATTCTTGCGCGCTCCTCGGCGTTCGAGGTCGCGACATAACCGGTCGCGCCGTTGTCGCGGGCGACCTCGCCGAAGGCTTCGACCTGCAGCGCCACCGAGGCGGGCGAGCCGTGGAATTCGACGAAAAGCGATGGTTGCAGCGGCAGGCTCAGGCCGGAATAGGCGTTGCAGGCGGCCACCTGCGGCGCATTCATCAGTTCGATGCGGGCGACGGGTATGCCGAGCTGGATCGTCATGATCACGGCTTCGCAGGCGTGCTTCAGCGTGGGGAAGGTGCAATAGCCGCCGGCGATGTCCTCCGGAATGCCTTGCAGCCGAAGGGTCACCGAGGTGATCACGCCGAGCGTGCCTTCGGCTCCGACGAACAGACGGGTGAGGTCGTAGCCGGCCGAGGATTTGCGCGCGCGATGAGCGGTGCGGATTTCCTCGCCATTGGCGGTGACCACCGTCAGCGCCAGCACATTGTCCTTCATCGTGCCGTAGCGCACGGCGTTTGTGCCCGAGGCGCGGGTCGAGGCCATGCCGCCGATCGAGGCGTTGGCGCCGGGATCGATGGGGAAGAACAGGCCGGTGTCGCGCAGTTGCGTGTTGAGCTCCTCGCGGGTCAATCCAGGCTCGACGGTGCAATCGAGATCCTCGGCGTTGACGGCAAGCAGGCGGTTCATGCGGCTGAAATCGAGCGAGAAGCCGCCCGAGGCGGCGTTGACCTGGCCTTCCAGGGACGAGCCAGCGCCGAACGGCACGAGCGGAACGCGGTGCTCGGCGGCAATCCTGACCGCCGCCTTCACGTCCTCGGCGCTCTCGACGAAGATCACGCCGTCGGGCGGCTGCGGCGGCACCCAGGTCGTGGTGTGGCAATGCTGGTCGCGATAGGCCTGCGCAGTCGAAAAGCGCGCGCCGAAAATCTCATGATAGGCGGACGCTGCGGCTAGGATGCCTGCATCGTTGCGGACTCCCGGTCGGATCTTGGAGATGCCCATGTCTCGATACTCCCTGCACATGCTGACGGCGCGACGGCTTGAACTTCCATTATATCGTTGTAAATAAGAATGTTATGACCTTCTTGAGCATGAGCCCGCCTTGATTGATCCCGTCACTTTCGATACGCCCGTCATCGCCTATGGTCTGCGCACGGAGCAGGACTGGTTCGACGCCTCGGGCTGCCTCTCGAGCTGGGGAACGAGCCGGATTTTCGACGGAATCGCGGCGACCGGCTTCGCCATCCTCGACTGCGGCGAGGCATATCGCGCGCGGAGCGGCTGCGCAATGGCGCTGCGCCAGGCGATGACCAGCATTCTCGAGCCTGTCCGACAGGCGACTCCGCTTCGAGGGGCTTTCCGGCTTCTCGACGCCGGCGGCGGCGCTTTACATGTCTATCTGGAGATCTACGACGCGCTCGGCCGGCTTTCCGCCGCCCAGGAGGCGGTTTATGCGCTTACGGCCGCCGGCGGGGCGGTCGCCGCGTTCACCGACGCCCAGCGCGCAAATATCGAGATCATGCTCCGCTACCACGCTCCGCTGCCGAAACCGAAGCATCGCGGCAGGATGGTCACGTTGGATGCGGCATAAAACGACCTGTTTCCTGATGAATGACCGGTATTGGGGCGGTCGTGAAAGTTTAGTGGCGTAAATCAACCGAAAATTAGCGGTTGCTGTCGATCATCGGCCCCGTTGACAACGGGGGAATGCAGATGGCGGCGGCAAACTGGACGCTCGATCAGGTCCTTGGGCAACTCAACTCCGGCAATTCCTGGTCCGGCGACGAGATCACCTATTCGTTTCCCCGCGACGCGTCGCAATTCATCGGTTGGGACGAGGCGGACGGCTTCGTCGCCATGAACGACGCCCAGATCGAGATCGTGGAATATGCGCTGGCCGGTTGGGACGAACTGATCGCCGCGGATTTCACGCGGGTCGACAGCGGTTCCGATATCGAGATCGCTTACACCACCACGGGCATCGACTACGCCCACGCCTATTTTCCCGGCACGGGGAGCGTCTGGTTCAACTCTGACTACGACGACGTGAAGAATCCGGTCGTGGCTCAATACGGCTATGGGACCATCATCCACGAACTCGGCCATGCGCTCGGCCTCGACCATATGGGCGAGTATAATGGCGAAGGCGAGTGGGCGCCGTCGAGCTATCAGGACAGCACGGTTCTGTCGATCATGTCCTATTTCGGCCCCGATCATTTCGACGGCGAAGGACAGGTCATGTGGGCGGATTGGGAGAAGGACGGTCAGGTCTATTCGCCGCAGACCGCCATGCTCAACGACATCATGGCGATCCAGCATATCTATGGCGCCGAGACGTCGACGCGTCTCGGCGACACCGTCTATGGCTTCAACAGCAACATCGTCGGCGCGGCCGCCAAGATCTTCGACTTCACCATCAACGAGAATCCCATCCTCGCCATCTTCGATTCCGGCGGCCGGGATACGCTCGACTTCAGCGGCTTCCTCAGCGACAGCGTCATCTCGCTGGTCTCGGGAACCTATTCGGCCGTCAACGAGATGACCAACAACATCGCCATCGCCTATAACGCGGTGATCGAGAACGCGGTGGGCGGCGCGGGAGACGACGAACTCATCGGCAACGACATCGCCAACATGCTGAGGGGCGGCGCAGGCGACGATTTGTTGAAGGGCGGGGCGGGCACGGATACGGCGATCTTCAGCGGCGCGGCGTCGGACTACGCGATCACCGCCAATGACGACGGCTCCTATGCGGTCCGGGCGCTCGGCGGCGATGAAGGCGAGGACACGCTGATCGATGTCGAGAAGCTCTCCTTCAGCGATGGCGAGGTGAATCTCACCGACGACGTCGTCACCAACAGCGCGCCAGTCCTGGCCTCCGCCATCGCCGACATCCAGGCCGAAGCCGGGACGAATTTCCTCGTCGAGATCTCGCCCGGCGCTTTCGAGGATCCCGATGGCGATTCGCTGACCTATTCCGCGACACTGGAAGACGGATCGGATCTGCCGGACTGGTTGAGCTTCGATCCGCAGACGCTGACGTTCAACGTCGCCCCGGGGGCTGGGGATGTCGGCGCGGTGTCGGTGCGCGTGACGGCCAGCGACGGCAAACTGACGGCGTCCGACCTTTTCGCAATCGTGGTCAATGAGGCCAATACGGCGCCGGAGATCACGGCCGACATCGCCGCCGTGACCGAAGGCAAGACGGTGCTGGTCGACGTTCTGGCCAATGATTTCGATGCGGATAACGACGGGCTAACCTTGATGTCGGCCTCGGTCGTCTCCGCCAACGGCACGGCCGTGATGGAAGATGGTCAGTTGCGCGTCGCCTATGACGGCATGGATCTCGCCCGCGGTGAAAAGGCCGAAATCGACGTCGTCTACATGGTCACCGATGGGTCGGCGATGTCGGAGGGCAGCCTCACCGTAACGGTAAACGGCGTATGGAACACGATCAGGGGCACGGCGAAGAGAGACACGCTCTTCGGAACCGACAGCGACGATTTCCTCCAGGGTTTCAAGGGCAATGATACGATTTACGCCTTTGGCGGAAACAACACGCTGGATGGCGGCGGCGGCGGCGACACTCTGTGGGGCGACGTTGGCGCCGACACATTCCGGTTCGCCTCCAAAAGTGGTCGCGACATCATCTTTGATTTCACGGAGTCGGACAAAGATCGCATCGATCTCTCCCGCGTCTCTGAGATCAGCAATTATCGGGATCTCGTCAAAAACCATCTGAAGGATGAGGGCGACGCGGTGATCCGTATTTCGAACGGCAACTCGATCACCCTCGACGGCGTCGACGCCGGCGGTCTCGACCGCGGCGACTTCATCTTCTGATCTCTGCACGAAAAAGCGCGGCAGACACTGCCGCGCCGATGCATAAGATGATCAATCCGTCAGTTCTCGTCAGGCCGTTCCAGCTTGCCCTGATCGAGCGCTCGTTCGGCCTTTTCATTCAGCGACTTTGTCAGCTGCTTCTCAGCCTTGGTGCGTCCGAAGGTCAGGCGGTTCTGTTCGGCCGTCTTGTCCTTCTCCGCCCGGGCTTTCACTTTTCTGGCCTGCCGGAGATTGATGATGTCGGCCGCCATGGCGTCTCTCAGTTCTTCTTGCGGAACGCGTCGAGCGAGACGACCGAGCCGCCGGCCTTGGCGTCGTCGCCCTTGGCTTCGCCTTCGACGGTCTTGGCTTCGTCCGAAGACACCGGGTAAGCGGTGATCTCGGCGCTGTCGCCGGTTTCCTCGGCGACGGAAACGTCGAATTCGAGTTCGAAATTCACGGAAGGGTCGTAGAAACCGCGCACGGCGGCGAAGGGAATGGTCAGCTTTTCCGGCTTGTCGGAGAAGCTCAGGCCGATCTCGAAATAGGCGTCATGCACCTTGAGATCCCAGAACTGATGCTGGACGACGATGGTCATCTGTTCGGGATATTTCGACTTCAGATGCTGCGAAATGCGCACGCCGGCGGCCTGGGTCAGGAAGGTGATGAAGAAATGATGGTCGCCCGGCAGGCTGCCCGTGGCGGAAACTTCCGACAACACCTTGCGGATCACGCCTCGCAGCGCATCCTGAGCCAAAATATCGTAGCGGATGTGATCCTGCCCCATGTCGATTCCCATTTCCAATTCCAGATGTTGCTCTGACTATGCCATTTTCTGCTGCTTTGGCAAAGCTTTTCGTGGTCGGGAGGCGGCGCGCGGACGGGGGAAGGTAAGTGGAGGCTTCTGTTGCCAGGCGCCTCCGAGCCCCGCCTTACAGTGCTACCCGTAAGGACTTAATTTGGGTTTCTGGCACCGCGATTAAGCAGCGACAGCGTAACCCTGAGCGTTGTTGTCGTTTGCAACTACTCTGTTGACCCGATAACGGTGGTATCATGCCGAGCAAAAAGTCGATCTTTACGCCCTTGTCGATCCTATTTCGCCCCCATCAAAAGCGGCTCGTCGGTTGAGCCGTTTTTGGTGGAGGCGCCGGGTACCGCCCCCGGGTCCAATGGGTTTATTACACCGCCCGTTTATTGCCATAGCCGGCGAACCGGCAACGTCTATATAGGAGCCGGGGCTCGGTTTGGGAAGTGCATAGACGAAGTTTTCCGCTCTCGCCGTCATCTTCTCGTCATCGTCCCGTCACTCCGGTCGAACGGGTCGTCTTGACGGATGCCGTCTCCAGGTCCACCTAATATCCGTCGGTGGAGACCAGGGAGAGGATCGATGAACGACTATCTCGAGAATGTCCGGAAATATGACGCGTCTGCGGATGAAGCGGTGGTGGCCAAGATCGTCCGCCATCTCGGCATCGCGCTGCGAAATCGCGATTCTTCGCTGGTGTCCGCCTCCGACGCCCAGGAACTCGCCCGCGTCGAGGAGAAATGGTGCGGCAAGAAGCTCGGCGTCGTCGGGCCGGCGGCGAAAGCCGCTGTGGACGCGGTCTGCCAGGTCATGGCGTCGGAACGAGCGAAATCGAGGGTCACCTTCTACTATCTCGTCGCCAAAGAGCTGGGCAAGCTCGAAACGCTCTGACGGAGCGGCGTCGCCACCTTGGATAAGGTTGGCGCGGGCACAAGAGATTGTTGAGCAGGGGCGGCATTTGCCTATATGTGGAGCGACGCAGAAAGCGGAGCGCCGACGATGAAGCAATATCACCAACTCCTGTCGCATGTTCTGGAGCGCGGCGTCGACCGCGGCGATCGCACCGGCACCGGCACGCGCGGCGTGTTCGGCTATCAGATGCGTTTCGATCTGGCCGAGGGCTTTCCGCTCGTCACCACCAAAAAGCTGCATCTGCGGTCGATCATCCACGAACTCCTGTGGTTCCTGAAGGGCGACACCAATATTCGCTACCTGCAGGACAACGGCGTAACGATCTGGGACGAATGGGCGGATGAGAACGGCGACCTCGGCCCGGTCTACGGCTCGCAATGGCGTTCCTGGCCTGCGCCCGACGGCGGCCAGATCGACCAGATCGCCAATGTGATCGAATCCATCAAGACGAACCCCAATTCACGCCGGCATATCGTCACCGCCTGGAATCCGGCCGAGGTCGAGCGCATGGCGCTGCCGCCCTGCCATTGCCTGTTCCAGTTCTATGTTTCCGAAGGCAAATTGTCCTGCCAGCTTTATCAACGCTCGGCGGATATCTTTCTCGGCGTGCCGTTCAATATCGCCGCCTACGCGCTGCTGACGATGATGGTTGCGCAGGTGACGGGGCTGAAGCCCGGCGATTTCGTCCACACGCTCGGCGATGCGCATCTCTATTCCAACCATTTCGAGCAGGCCAGGCTGCAGCTCACGCGTACGCCGAAGGCTCTGCCGACCATGAAGATCCACCCCGAGGTCAAGGACATTTTCGGCTTCCGCTACGAGGATTTCGAACTCTTGGGCTACCAGGCCCATGAAAGCATCAAGGCGCCGGTGGCGGTATGAAGATCTCCCTCGTGGTGGCCATGGCCGAAAACGGCGTGATCGGGCGCGACAATGGCCTGCCCTGGCGTCAATCCTCCGACCTCAAGCGCTTCAAGGCGATGACGACGGGCAAGCCCGTGGTGATGGGGCGCAAATGCTACGCCTCGATCGGCAGGCCGCTGCCGGGTCGCCCCAATATCGTCATCACGCGCAACCGGGATTTTACGGCCGACGGCGTGGCGGTCGCGCATGACTACGATGCTGCGATCGCCCTGGCCGCGGGTGAGGCGAAACGTCTCGGCGTCGAGGAAATCTGCGTCATCGGCGGCGGAGAGATCTATCGCATCGCCATTGAGACCGCCGACCTGCTGCATGTGACGCATATTCTGGCGGAGATCGACGGCGACACCTTCTTTCCCGCGATCGATCCGGAGATCTGGGCGGCGGGCGAGGCGGAAGAACTGCCGTCCGGCGAGAAAGACGATCATCCGACCCGGTTCGCGACCTACCGGCGGCGGTCCGCATCCCCGACATAATTTTAGCAAAAGAACGCTGTTCTCTGGCGCTCGTCGTTGAAAGACCGGGGTGGATACCTATAAAGTGTCCGGGAAACCGACGGTCGTGAACTGCCGGTGTTGAGGTTTGGCAAAAGAGGTGTGAATGCCCTGGAGCAATCAGAACGGCGGCGGCGGCCCTTGGGGCGGCGGCGGCGGCGGCAAGAATCAGGGTCCCTGGGGGCAGGGACCGAACCGGCCGCGCGGCGGCGGAACGCCACCGGATCTCGACGAGATCATCCGGCGCAGCCAGGATCGGTTGAAGACCATGATCCCCGGCGGCATGAATGGCGGCATCTTCGTCATCGTGCTGATCCTCGCCGCGGTGTTCTGGCTTCTCAACGCCGTCTACACCGTCCAGCCGGATGAGCGCGGCGTCGAATCCCTGTTCGGCAAGCCCAAGGAAGAAATCTCCGGCCCCGGCCTGCATTTCGTGATGTGGCCGATCGAAACGGTCGAACTCGTCAACGTGGCCGAACAGCAGCAGAAGATCGGCGCCGTCGGCGACCAGGGCGAGGGGCTGATGCTCACGGGCGATCAGAACATCGTCAATGTGCAGTTCTCGCTGCTGTTCTCGGTCGGCGATCCCCGCGCCTATCTCTACAATGTGTCCGAACCCGGCCGGACGCTGGCGCAGGTCGCCGATTCCGTGATGCGCGAAATGGTGGGACGTCGACCCGCCCAGGACATTTTCCGCGACAACCGTCAGGCTGTCGCCCAGGAGGTCAAGGACGCGATCCAGCAGACCGCCGATCGATACAAGCTCGGCGTCGTGGTCAACACCGTGTCGATCGAGGACGTGTCGCCGCCCAAGGAAGTCTCGAGCGCCTTCGATGAAGTCCAGCGCGCCGAGCAGGACGAAGACAAGATGATCGAGCAGTCCAACCAGTACGCCAACCAGGTTCGTGGTCAGGCGAATGGTGAGGCGGCCAAGATTCGCGAAGAGGCCGCCGCCTACAAGAACCGCGTCGTCAAGGAAGCGGAAGGTGAAGGTCAGCGCTTCCTGTCGGTCTATGAGCAATACAAGAAGGCGCCGGATATCACCCGCAAGCGTCTCTATCTGGAAACCATGGAACAGGTGTTGCAGAACTCCAAGAAGGTCATCACCGACACTGCGGCGGGCCAGAACGGCGTCGTGCCTCTTCTGCCGCTCAATCAGTTGACGCAGCCGGCGCAGAAGGAGACGCAGAAATGACCAATCGTCTCGCCGTCGCCGCCATCGGCCTGTTCATCATCGTGGTAGGGTTGTTCTCGTCTTTCTACATCGTCAACGCCCGCCAGCAGGCGATCGTCATCCGCTTCGGTCAGATCACCGACGTGAAGACGGAGCCGGGCATCTATTTCAAGATGCCTTTCGCCTTCCTCGACGCCGACCGAGTCCAGTATGTGTCCAACCAGGAACTCCGTCTGGACCTCGACAATATGCGCGTGCAGGTCTCGGGCGGCAAATTCTACGAAGTCGACGCCTTCGTGGTCTACAAGATCACCAACGCCCGGCTGTTCCGCGAAATCGCCGCCGGCGACGTCGTGCAGGCGGAAAGCCGGTTGCGCACCCGCCTCGACTCGGCTTTGCGCCGCGTCTACGGTCTGCGCGGCTTCGAAGCGGCGCTGTCCAACGAACGCGCCTCGATGATGAAGGAAGTGAGCAACGACATCACCAAGGACGCCGAATCGCTCGGCCTCACCATCACCGATGTCCGCATTCGCCGCACCGATCTGACCAAGGAAGTCTCGCAGCAGACCTTCGACCGCATGAAGGCCGAACGTCTGGCCGAAGCCGAAGCCATCCGCGCTCGCGGTAACGAAGGCGCGCAGCGCCGTCGGGCCGTGGCCGATCGCGGCAAGGTCGAAATCGTCGCGGCCGCCAGCAAGGATGCGCAAATCCTGCGCGGTCAAGGCGATGCGGAGCGCAACCGCATCTATGGCGAGGCGTTCTCCCGCGATCCGGAGTTCTACGCCTTCTATCGGTCGATGCAGGCCTACCAGCAATCGCTGGGTTCGGGCGACTCGACCCTGGTGCTGTCGCCGGAATCGGAATTCTTCCAGTATTTCAACAGCGAAGTGCCGAAGCCTGGAGCGCCTCCCGCGCAATAAATTCGCTGCTCACGGTGAATTCAACAGATCGAGAAGGGGTTGCTCTAGCCAGCAGCCCCTTCTTCGTCAAAAATCAAGGGCATGCTGCCGGGATGATTCCGGGCGATGCGCGTCCGGCTTGGTGAGGGTCACGATATGAAGGCAGAACAGAACAGCATCGGCGGCGTCGCCACGGGGCGGGCGCTCGCGCTGGCCGTGAGCGCCGCGGTCGTCGGCGCAGCCATGCCGGCGTCGGTTTGGGCCCAGGCCCAGGCCCAGAACAGCGCCGTCACCAAGCCCGATCACGGTCCCGAGTCGGTGGCCGATCTCGCAGAGAGCCTCACCGACGCAGTCGTCAACATCGCCATCCTGCAGAACGCCAAGGCCGACGGGGAAGAAGCCGACCAAGGCTTTCCATCGCCGAACCTGCCGGACGGATCGCCGTTCCAGGATCTGTTCGACGATTATTTCAAGAAGAAGGATGGCGGCTCCGACAGCGCGGAGAAGGTCAGTTCGCTCGGTTCCGGCTTCGTCATCGATCCGGCCGGCTATATCGTGACCAACAATCACGTCATCGAAGGCGCGACGGATATCGAGGTCAACTTCGCCAACGGCTCGAAACTGAAAGCGAAGCTGGTCGGCGCCGACACCAAGACCGATCTCGCGGTGCTGAAAGTCGAGCCCAAGAAGCCTCTGCGCTTCGTGCGGTTCGGCGAGTCCCGCAAGATGCGGATCGGCGATTGGGTGATGGCGATCGGCAATCCCTTCGGTCTCGGCGGCTCGGTCTCCGTCGGCATCATCTCGGCCCGCAACCGCAACATCAATGCCGGACCCTACGACAATTTCATCCAGACCGACGCCGCCATCAATCGCGGCAATTCAGGCGGTCCGCTGTTCAACATGCATGGCGAGGTGATCGGCATCAACACCGCGATCATTTCTCCGACCGGCGGATCGATCGGCATCGGTTTCGCGGTGCCGACGGAAATCGCCGCCAACGTCGTCAATCAGCTGCGTCTTTATGGCGAGACGCGGCGCGGCTGGCTCGGCGTCCGCATTCAGCCCGTCACCGACGACATGATCGAGACGTTGAAGCTGGAGACCGCGCGCGGCGCGCTGATTTCCGGCGTCATCAAAGGCGGCCCCGTCGACAACGGCGTGCTGAAGATCGGCGACATCGTGCTGAAGCTCGACGGCTTCGACGTCAACGAAATGCGCGATCTCACCCGCATCGTCGCCGAAAGTCCGATCGGAAAGCCGCTCGACATGGTGATCCTGCGCGACGGCAAGGAAATGACGGTCAAGGTCACGCTCGCCCGCCAGCCCGACGAAGAGGCCAGGAAGAAGACCGAGGAGGCCGCCGCCGCCAAGCCCGCGCCGGACGCAGGCTCGGCCAATGGCGCCGACAAAGGCGACAAGCCGGTCGATCTCGACCCCGCCGATACGCTGGGGCTGACGGTCGCGGCGCTGACGCCCGAGAACCGCAAGGAATTGAAGATCCCCGAAACCGTGGAAGGCGTGGTCGTGCTCGAAGCGCCGGAGGATACCGAGGCCTACGCCAAGGGCGTGCGCAAGGGCGACGTCATCGTGGAAGTCGCCCAGGATTTCGTCGACACGCCGGAGCAACTGGCCGAAAAGCTGGCCGGCCTGAAGGAAAACGATCGCCGCAACGCCTATCTGATGATCGCCAACGCCAAGGGCGAATTGCGTCTGGTGGCCGTGCCGCTGGAATAGGCTCGGCTACGGAGAGAGCGGGTTTCTCCCGCCATTCCTCTGAAGTCGGCGCATAAACCGCAGGCCGCTTCAGGTGCGGCGCGCTCGCGGGCGGATCAAGGATCCGTCACGCGCTCTGGAAATCCGTCTTCCTGTAGCCCTGGATGTAGAGAAGCGCGGTCAGGTCGCCGTGGTCGATGCGCATGCCTGCCTCGGCCGCCACGACGGGTTTGGCGTGAAGAGCCACGCCCGCGCCGGCGAGCTTGATCATGCCGAGGTCATTGGCGCCGTCGCCGACCGCCATGGCCTCTTCGGGGGAAATGCCGAGCTTGCCGGCGATGTCGAGGAGCGCGTCGACCTTGGCCTGCTTGCCGAGAATGGGTTCGGCGACTTCGCCGGTCAGCACGCCGTCGTCGTGCAGCAGGATGTTGGCGCGGTTTTCGTGAAAGCCGATCGTCGCGGCGATGGGCCCCGTGAAGACGGTGAAGCCGCCGGAGACGAGGGCGGTGTAGTGCCCCTTGGCCCTCATCGTGCGCACGAGCTCGACGCCGCCGGGCGTCAGCGTGATGCGCTTGGCGATGACCTCGTCCACCACCGACAGCGGCAGGCCCTTGAGCAGCGCCACGCGTTCGCGCAGGGCCGGCTCGAAGGCGATCTCGCCATTCATGGCGCGGGCGGTGATCGCCGCGACCAGATCCTTGAGGCCGACTTCGGCGGCGAGTTCGTCGATGCATTCCTGGCCGATCATGGTGGAATCCATATCGGCAATCAGCAGGCGCTTGCGGCGCGTTTCGGCGTCCTGCGCCACCACGTCGATCTTTTCGCCGTCCAGCGCCCGACGCAGCGCCGCGTCGGCTTCCAGCGCGCTCATGCCGTCGCGGATGGCGATGTCGGCGGCGACGCCGTCGGCGAGCCAGTACAATCCCGATGCGGAAATCGCCGCCGCCGCCTTTTCAGCCAGACGCGGAACCAGTACAGGATGGGACGGATTGGCAATGAGAGTGGCGACGAGAGCCATCGGACTTCCTCGGATGGATGAATGGATGCGATCCTGATAACCGGGCCGACGGCCAGCGGCAAGTCCGCTCTGGCGGTGGAACTTGCCGCTCGCCACGGCGGCGAAGTGATCAATGCCGACAGCATGCAGGTCTATTCCGTGCTCGACTGGCTGACGGCCCGACCGCGGCCGGAGGAAATGGCGGGCACGCCGCATCATCTCTATGGCGAGGTCGCGCCAAACGAACCCTTTTCGACCGGCGCCTGGCTGCGTCGCGTCGAGCCGCTGCTCGTCGATGTCAAGGCGAGAGGGAAGCTGCCGGTCTTCGTCGGCGGCACCGGGCTCTATTTCAAGGCGCTGGCCGGTGGTCTTTCCGAAATGCCGGAAATTCCCGAGGACGTTCGCGCGTCGTTGCGTCGACGGCTCCTGGAAGAGGGGCCGCAGGCGCTGCATGCGGAGCTCGACCGGGGCGATCCGCTCGCGCGCGGCGACGCTCAATCCAGCGGATGGGCAGCGCATTCTGAGAGCGCTGGAAATCCGCGCCGTCACCGGGCGGTCCATTCGCGACTTGCAGGCGGAGGCGGGACCGGCTTTGATCGATGCTGCGTCCGCCATGAAGATTATCCTGGAGCCGGAGCGTAGCCTGCTGCACGGCCGCATCAACCGCCGCTTCGAAAAAATGATGGAGGAGGGGGCGGTCGCCGAGGTGGAAGCTCTGTTGACGCTCGATCTGCCCCCGGCGACGCCGGCCATGAAGGCGATCGGCGTCGCACAGATCGCCGACATGCTCGCCGGCCGGATCACACGGGCCGAAGCGATCGAACGTTCTTCGGCGGCTACGCGCCAATACGCCAAGCGCCAGTCCACCTGGTTCCGAAACCAGATGGACGAGAGCTGGATGCGGATCGCCGCGCCAGACGAATTGACCGCGCTCAGCGTTTGATCAGGCTGTCGAGCGGCTTTCTCAGGATGCTCTGCCGCCTTGCAGCCAGGTCTTCACGCGAGGATGGGGCGCCGCCGGGCGCAAAAGGCGTTTCTTCTCGCCGGTAATCGGATTTGAGCAGGGACGAGTAGCGATCCAGGCGTGAATCGGCCCGGGCGGTGTCCGGAGACTCGACGCGGGCCTGGCCCGGCAACATGCCGGGATTGTAGGGCTCCAACGGCGAAGGACCGATTTCCTTGCGCAGAGACGGAATGTCCAGATCGTCGCCGCCCGAAGCGGTGACCACGGCGTCGAAGATCGAGGCCTCCACCGCCGAGATGCGCGATTGGAAATCGGAAATATCGGGGCCGCCGCTCGATCGCATGCGCTCGACCACCATGCCGAGATTGATCGAGTTCGGATCGAGTTCCGCTTCTTCCACCTCGACGCCGTGAGCGCTCGGCAGACGGTTTTCGGGCACGCGGTTGAATTTCAGCCGCATCGGCACCGGCACCGCCTCGCCGAAGGCGATGGCTTCGCCATTGGCGAGCGAGGAGATGAAGCTGAGCGCCGAGCCGGACGAGTTCGGCAGCGCCTTGCGGATGATGTCCTGGTCGCGGTCATTGGACAGCCTCAGCGCAAATACGGTCGAGCATTGCGACAGGATGGTCTGGTCGAGTTCGCCGGGACGCTGGGTGATCACCCCCAGCGAACAGCCATATTTGCGGCCCTCCTTGGCGATGCGGGCGATGGCCTGGCGCGTGGGCACGAAGCCGAGATTGGCGTCGGCGGGCACATAGCGATGCGCCTCTTCGCAGACGACCAGCAGCCTCACCGCGCCTTTGCTCCACAGCGCGATTTCGAACGCCATCCGGCACAGCACGGAGGCGACGGAATTGACGACTTCTGACGGGATGCCGGCGAGCTGGAAAGTGCTGATCGGCCTGTCGCCGCCGGGAATGCGGAAGATGGTGGCGATCGTCTCGTTGATCGTGTCGCTGATCGTGTTGGAGGAAAACATGAAGCGATAGCGCGGATCGTTGATCGCGGCGGCCAGTCTGAGTTTCAGGGCGCGCAGATAGGGCTTTTCGTTTCTGCCGTCGAGCTTGCCGATGCGTTCGTCGATCAACGCCATGAGATCGGCGATGCGATAGGGAACCGGCGTGTCGGCCGTGATGCCGTTCTTCTCCGACAGACGCCGGGAACCGGCTTCGGCTCCGCGAAAGCCGCGCTTCGCTTCCGGGATCATGTCGCGCAGGGCGTCGAGTTCGTCGGGAACGGCGGGTCGCCCGCGGAACAGCACTTCGGAAAATTCCTCCAGGCGAAACAGCCAGAAGGGCAGGTCGAGATTGCCGGTTTCGATGACCACGCTCTTGTCCGGAAATGCGGCGGCGAATTCGTTGTGCGGATCGAGAATCAGCACGCGCAGTTTCGGATCCGACGCGATGGCCTCGCGCAACAGCAGGGTGACGGCGGTGGATTTGCCCGAACCGGTCGAGCCGACGATGGCGAAATGCCGCGACAGCATGGAGGGCATATGAATCGAGGCTTCGATCGTCTCGTCCTGGCTTAGCCTGCCGACGATGCAGTTTTCCCGCTTGCCGTTGTCATACATGCGCATCAGGTCCATCGAGCGGATCTGATGGGCGGGCGCGCCGAGATGGGGATAACCGGAAATGCCGGAGGAAAAACGTTCGACGCCGTCGGCGCCCACGCTCACTTCCCCCATGAGTTCGAGATCGACGAGAAATTCGTTGGTCTGGCCGGTTTGCCAGTGGTCCGATGCGGCGCGCGGCGCGGGTGAGCGCCACGACCCGTCGGTCCTCCACCGATATCGACAACAACCTGCCGACCGTCAACTGACTGGCGACGTCGCCGGCTTCGCCGCCGGTCAAGGCGAGGAGCGTCGCCGTGGAGCCGTTGCAGGCCACGACATGGCCGAGCGCGCGCGCGGCTTCGCCATGGACGCGCCGCTCCTGCAATCCCGCCTGCGGGGCGCTCTGCAACTCCCTGCTAAACAATGAATTCTCCAATATCCGTCGCGGCGAATGCAATAGACGCTCCAGACGGAATCCTCTGAATGCGTAGTCAAAACTAACGCTCCGGAGTTAATATCCTGTTTAGAGACAGGCGCCCCGTTCAGGGACGAGCGGGCTCTCCACATGCGCCGTTTCGATCCGGCGGCGTCGGCGTCGGCCGCTGTTCAATCCTTTGAAACGAAACGGTGGTGGCGGTTGACGAAGCCGGAAAATGCGATTATGACGGCATCCATGATCAAATTCGCAAACATTCTTGTAGTGGGAAAGCGCATGGGCAGGACGGTGTGACCGTCCGGCGATAGCCACCCATGCGCAAAACGAGGCTCCTCCGGGGGCCTTTTTTATGCCCTGAAACTTGGTAATGCGCGCGGTAATTCGAAGGGAAGGAAATCGAGACAATGAGCGACATGCGGATGACGGGGGCGGAGATCGTCCTGCAAGCTTTGAGGGACAACGGCGTCCAGCACATTTTCGGCTATCCCGGCGGCGCCGTGCTGCCGATCTATGACGAAATCTTCCAGCAAGACGACATCCAGCATATTCTCGTCCGTCACGAGCAGGGCGCGGGCCACGCCGCCGAAGGCTATGCGCGCTCCACCGGCAAGGTCGGCGTCATGCTCGTCACCTCCGGTCCCGGCGCGACCAATGCGGTGACGCCGCTGCAGGACGCGCTGATGGATTCCATCCCGCTCGTCTGCATCACCGGCCAGGTCCCGACCACGCTCATCGGCTCCGACGCCTTCCAGGAATGCGACACCGTCGGGATCACGCGCCCCTGCACCAAGCACAACTGGCTGGTCAAGGACGTCAACGATCTCGCCCGCGTGCTGCATGAAGCCTTCCGCATCGCCCAGACCGGCCGTCCCGGTCCCGTGGTGGTCGACATCCCCAAGGACGTGCAGTTCGCCACCGGCACCTACGTGCCGCCCTCCGAGGTTCCGCTCAAGGCCAATTACCAGCCGAAGATCCAGGGCGACCTGAGCGAGATCGAAAAGGCGGTTGCACTCTTGGCCGGCGCGCGCAAGGGCGTCATCTATTCGGGCGGCGGCGTCATCAATTCCGGTCCGGTCGCTTCCAAGCTGCTGCGCGAACTCGTCGATCTCACGGGCTTTCCGATCACCTCGACCCTGATGGGCCTCGGCGCCTATCCTGCGTCCGGTCCGGCCTGGCTCGGCATGCTCGGCATGCACGGCACCTACGAGGCCAATATGGTCATGCATGACTGCGACGTCATGCTCTGCGTCGGGGCGCGCTTCGACGACCGCATCACCGGCCGCCTGAACGCGTTTTCGCCGAATTCGAAGAAGATCCATATCGATATCGATCCCTCCTCGATCAACAAGAACGTCCATGTCGATTGCCGCATCGTCGGCGACACCGCGTCGGTGCTCGAAGACATGCTGAGGATCTATCGCTCTCAGGCGAAAGCCGCCTCCAAGGATCGTCTGGCCGACTGGTGGGCGCAGATCCAGAAATGGCGCGGCCGCAATTCGCTGGCTTACGCCAAGAGCAATGACGTGATCATGCCGCAATACGCCATCGAGCGGCTCTACGAACTGACCAAGGATCGCGACACCTACATCACCACCGAAGTAGGGCAGCACCAGATGTGGGCGGCGCAGTTCTACCGTTTCGAAGAACCTAACCGCTGGCTGACCTCGGGCGGGCTCGGCACGATGGGCTATGGCTTGCCGGCGGCGCTGGGGGCGCAGATCGCCCATCCCGAGAGCCTGGTCATCGACATCGCCGGCGACGCCTCGATCCAGATGTGCATCCAGGAAATGTCGGCGGCGGTGCAATATAACGCGCCGATCAAGATCTTCATCCTGAACAACCAGTATATGGGCATGGTGCGCCAGTGGCAGCAACTGCTGCACGGCAACCGCCTGTCCAACTCCTATACCGAAGCGATGCCCGACTTCGTCAAGCTGGCGGAAGCCTATGGCGGAAAGGGCATCCGTTGCGACAAGCCGGAGAACCTCGACGCGGCAATCATGGAAATGATCGAAAGCCCGCTGCCGGTGATCTTCGACTGCCGCGTGGCCAATCTCGCCAACTGCTTCCCGATGATCCCCTCGGGCAAGGCGCATAACGAGATGCTGCTGCCGGATGAGGCGACGGACGAAGTCGTGGCCAACGCCATCGACGCCAAAGGCCGCCAGCTGGTTTGATAAAGATCGGCGGGAGGGATATGATCCTCAACATCCTTCCCGCCAGGAGATCGCAATGGCCAAGGTGAAGATCAGTCCCGACGACGTGGTGGCGCTGCCGAGAGCGGTGCTCGAGGCGCATGGCATCGCCGAAGGCGACGACGTCGAAGTCACTGGCGGCCGCAAAGAGGTGCGGCTGAGAGTTGCGCCTACGGTGGCGGAGCCGCAACGCAAGCTGACGCCGGATGAGTTCGTTGCCGGGCTCCCGCGCTACAAAGGACCGGCGATCACCGATGCGCTCATTGAAGAGGCGATCGCTGAGGAAGTCCGGGAACGTTGGGAGCGGAAGAGTCGGTAGCCATGGACAATCGCGTGGTCGATACCAATGTGCTCGTTCGATATCTCGCAAGAGACGACAGCGAGCAATGGGAGGTCGCAGCGCGGATCTTCAGTCAGGGCGAGGTTCGTCTGCTGTCCACAGTGCTGCTGGAAACGGAGTGGGTTCTTCGCAAGGTGCTCAAGCTGGACAAGGCAAACTGTCTCGACATGCTCCGCCGACTGCCGCTGCTGTCGACGGTGGTCATAGAGGAGCCGGAGCGCTTTCGACGGGCGCTCAAGCTGTGCGAGCGTGGGTTGGATTTTGCCGACGCTTTCCACCTGGCATCTGTGCGATCCGGCGGGACCTTCATTACGTTCGACCGCGCTCTGGCGCGAGCGGCGCAGAAAATTGAGAATTCAGTCAGCGTCGAGCTGGCGCACTAAACACAAGGGCAGGAAACAGACATGAACGCACATCTTCAGCCGACCGGTTCGGCCTACTTCATCTCAAAGGAAACCGAGCTATCGGAAAGCCATACGCTATCGGTTCTGGTGTCCAACGAGCCGGGCGTGCTCGCCCGCGTCATCGGCCTGTTCTCGGGCCGCGGCTACAATATCGAGAGCCTGACGGTGTCGGAGACGGAGCATAAGTCGCATCTGTCGCGCATCACCATCGTCACGCGCGGCACGCCGCATGTGCTCGAACAGATCAAGACCCAGCTCGACCGTATCGTGCCGGTGCATCGAGTCGTCGATCTGACGGTTCGCGCCCACGAGATGGGCCAGGAGCGTCCGATCGAACGCGAGCTCGGCCTGATCAAGGTGGCGGGCAATGGCGAACATCGCGTCGAGGCGTTGCGGCTCGCCGACGCCTTCCGCGCCAAGGTCATCGACGCCACGACCGATCACTTCGTGTTCGAGATCACCGGCAAGCCGTCCAAGATCGACCAGTTCATCGCCATCATGCAGCCGCTCGGCCTGATCGAAGTCTGCCGGACCGGCATCGCGGCGATGAACCGCGGCGCGCAGGGCATGTAAGATCTTCTTCGGCGGCCATCGCGGCCGCCGCTTCCTTTCCTCAGATCATTTCGAGCGGGATCTTGCGCGTCGGTCGAGGGAAGACTTCGTCGAGCGTCGCAAGAGCCTCTGGCGTCAGCGTGACGTCTGCCGAGGCGCGATTTTCTTCGACACGCTCCGGGCGGCTGCTCTTCGGGATGGCGATCACGCCGGCCTGTCCAAGCAAATAGGCGAGGGCGATCTGGGCCGGCGTAGCCTGATGCGCCTTGGCGAGCCGGATGAGATCGGGGTCGCTCAGCAGTTTGCCCTGTTCTATCGGCGAATAGGCCATGATGCTGACGCCACTGTCGCGGCAATAGGCGATGAGATCGACTTCCGGACCGCGGCGAAAGAGATTGTAGAGGATCTGGTTGACGAGACAGTTCTCTCCGCCCTCGACCTCCATCAATTCCTGCATGTCGTCGGTGTCGAAGTTCGACACGCCCCAGCCGCCGATCTTGCCCTCGGCCTCGAGCTGTTCGAAGGCGGCCACGGTGTCGGCCAGCGGATGTTCGCCGCGCCAGTGCAGGAGATAGAGATCGATGCGGTCGATGTCGAGGCGCGTCAGGCTGCGCTCGCAGGCGTCGATTGTGCCCTGGCGGCTGGCGTTCCAGGGATAGACTTTCGAGACGAGATAGACCTCGTCGCGGCGACCGCGGATCGCCTCGGCCACCACCTTTTCCGCGCCGCCTTCGGCATACATTTCCGCCGTGTCGATCAGTGTCAGGCCGAGATCGAGGCCGTGGCGCAGGCTCGCCGCTTCCGCCGCCGCCTGTGAGGCGGTTTCGCCCATCATCCAGGTGCCCTGGCCGAGAGTGGGGAGTTCGGCGCCGTTCTTGAGGCGAAGCGTCGGGATCGGGGCAGCGGGCATCATGTGTCTCCTTGCGTTCATTCTGATCATTGCAGAGCCAACGCCAAGGATCAATTTTCGTTCACGGTTGCTCAAGACTTCTCATTGGACAGAAAAATCGCGACCTCTATGGTCCCTCGAACTTGGTGAGGGTTCAATGTCTCCTGAAATTCTGCTGTCGCTGGTCCTGTTCGCATTCACCACTTCGGTCACCCCCGGCCCGAACAATATGATGTTGCTCGCCTCGGGCGTGAATTTCGGGCTGAGACGGACGATCCCGCATATGATCGGCATCGAGGTTGGCTTCGGCAGCCTGCTGATTGCCTGCGGCTTCGGACTGGGCGCGCTGCTCGAAGCGGCCCCGATACTCTATACGCTGCTGAAGATCGCCGGCGGCCTTTACCTTCTCTATATCGCCTGGTCGATCGGCATGTCGCGATCGCTGGGAGAGGGCGGCGAGGCGAGCGTGCCCATGCGCTTCTGGTCGGCGGCGGCGTTTCAATGGGTCAATCCGAAAGCGTGGGTCATGGCCGTGTCGTCGATGGCGGCCTATGCCGATCCGGCCCATCCGGTGCTGTCCGTCTTTATCGTCGCCATCGCCTTTCTGCTGCTCGCGCTGCCCTGCCAGGGCGGCTGGACCGTGTTCGGCGCGCTGCTGCTGCGCGACTGGCTGTCTGAGCCGGTGCGGCTGAAATGGTTCAACCTGACCATGGCGGGGCTCCTGGTGCTGAGCCTCTGGCCGATGCTGCGCTGAGCCGATTTACCGAGTCTCAGCAAGGGCCTGGCGCCAGATGTTTCAGTTCATGAAGAGAGTCAGGTCGGGCTTGTTGAGCATCAGCCAGAAGATGCCGACAACGGCGGCGAAGGCGGGGAAGCCGCAGGCGAACCAGAGCCGATAGAGCCCGAAGTAAGCGGACGGCAAGGCCGCACCGTCGGCCGCGGCGCGGCGAGCGAGATCGCGCATACGGATCTGGATCGCCACCACCGGCAGCCAGAACAGGCCGGTGAAGACGTAAAGCGCCAGCGACAACAATATCCAGCCCTCCGTCAACGGCCAGCCGATTTCGCGCGCCAGCAGATAGCCGGTGATCGGCTGCAGGATCGCGGCAATGGCGGTGAACAGAGTATCGGCCACCACCACCGTGCCCGAAACATGGGCGATGAGTTTCGCGTCGCGGCTGCGATGCGCCATGACCATGAAAAAGGCGATGCCCGCGCCGGTGCCGAGAAGCACGGCGGCGCCGACGACATGGGCGAGCCGCAGGAAAGGTTCGAGCTCCATCACCGTTCATCCAGAATGGCGAGGGTGACCAGCGACAGCAGGATGGCCGGCAGGACCTTCACATAGGGGCCGATCGGATCGAGCCACAGCGCCGGTTCCAAAAGGCTGCCGCCCAGCAGATAGGCGGACGCGAGCCCCATTTGCCCCATGAGCGCCAGGCGCGCCGTGGGACGATAGAGCAACATCAGGCCCAGGGCGATGTCGGCCAACGATGTCACGACCACGGCCAGCACCGACAAACCCGGCGACAGGAAGGGGAGGAAATGGCCTGCCGCCTGTTCCAGCGCGAAAAACGGAATCAATCCGGAGACGAGCCAAAACAGGCTCAAGACTAAAATCACGACCGGCTTAAGCAGATACATCCGCGCGAACCAGAGATCCTGAACGCTGGAGGAATGCCGCCCTAGGATCGAATCCAGCGACTGAAACGGCATCGGCGCCAGTTCTGAACTTGCATGGACGCCGTCGACCATCACCCGCATGGCTGTGGAGCGCAGGGGCGATCGCCAGCCGAGCCACCCGGCCAGATCGGCGATGGCGGAGATCGGCCGGGCAACGCTGTCCGGCAGGGCGATGACGGGGGCATCGCTGAGGGCCAGCCAGCGACGATGGGTGGCGACGAGATCGGCCAGCCTCATTCTCTCTGGTCCCGTCAGCGCGAAATCGCTTCCCGCGGCAATCTTGCCTGCGACGGCGCGCGAGACGGCTTCGGCGACATCATCGAGCGCCACGGTCGCTATGGGCCGGTCAGCATGCACGAGCGGCAAGACGAGAGGCAGGGCCGCCAGCCCGCGCAGGAGGGCCGTGCCGCCATAGGCATTGCGGCCGACCACGAGCGACGGCCGCAGGATGACCCATGCGAGCGAGGAGGCTCTAAGAGCGTCGTCGGCCTGCCGCTTGGTGGACAGGAAGGCCGTGTCTGCGGCTCCGCCTCCGGTTTCGGCGGAGATCTGGATGATGCGCCGAATATGGGCTGGTTCTGCGGCCGCATAGAGCGCGATCATCGCAGCCGTCTGTACGGCGGCGAGATCGTCCCGCAGGCCGTCCTGCAATGCGCCCGCGCAGTTGACGACCATATCGACGTCGGCCAGAATTGCAGTCCAATCAGAGGCTTGCGTCATGCGGCTGAGATCGGCTTTCAGCCAGTTGATGTTCTGATTCAGTCGGCGCGCCCGCGATAGATCCCGACCGAGACCGGTCACCGCATGTCCGTCGGCAAGCAATCGATTGGCGACGGCCGAACCGATGAAGCCGGTTGCGCCGAGGACAAGAATGTTCATGCGTCACTCATCGTCTGGAATGTTATCGGGGGTCAATCGAAATACACATCATTGCTTGTCAATGTTGCAATCGTCATGCCTTCGACAATCAATCGATCCTGCCCGGAGAAGATCACCAGATCGCCCGCCGAATTCTCCATGACGTGATGCGCCTTGAGATCGGCGAATCCGGTTACCCCGTTCAGCCCCTTGAGCGCCAGCTTGTCGGTATCGTCCTGAAAGTCGATGATCGTATCGCGGCCATAACCGGCCTTGAAATAGAACGTGTCCTCATCGCCGATCGCGCTGCCGCCGCTCAGCATGTCATTGCCGGCGCGCCCATCGAGAAAGTCGTTGTTGTCCTGGCCGAACAGCTTGTTTGCGCCGCTGTTGCCCGTCAGGCCGTTGCCGCTGGCGTTGCCTTTGCCTGTCGTATTGCCGGCGCCGAGCAGGACCAGCATTTCGACATCGGCGGCCAGCGTGTAGCTGACCGTGGATCGGACAATGTCTGTACCGCCGCCGAAGGCTTCGACCAGCCGTATCGTGCCGTTTGACGTCCAGAGCATGTCGTTGCCGGCGCCGCCGATTATGTCGTGATCGACAGTTCCTTTGCGGGTGTCGAAACTGTCGTTGCCGCCGCCGAGATCGATCTTGCCCTGAATATCGCCGCTGTTGACGACGATCTCGCGACCATTGAAGCCATTGATTGCCGTGGTCTTGCCGATCAGCAGACCCTCGTTGTTGATGCGCAGGACATCGAATTCGTCACTGAGCGAGTTGATGCCGTCCTCGTTGCTGCGTATCGTCGCTCCGCCGAGATTATCGACCCGGCCGCCGGCGATGGTGACCGCGTCCGATCCCGCCTTCAGCGTTCCCGCGTTGGTGAAGTGTCCCTGGTCGAAGTAACCAATGCCATCGCCAAACATGCTGATCAGGCCGCGGTTGGTGATTTCGCCGCCATGCACGGAATAGATCCCGTCGTCGCCGATCAATTTCCCTGTGCCGGTCACGAGAATGATGGATCCTGTTCCTTGGTCGAATATCGTGTCTTCTTCACAGCGCAAGACGCCCCTGATCTCGACGCGGTTGTTGGTGGCCGTGCCGGTAAGGTGAATGGCCATGTCGGGATCACGGATCGTCACGCCCTGATCAACGATAAAACGATCGCCGCCGCCATCGATGATCAGTGTGGTATTGGGGTTGCTGCTCACATGGAAGGTCGACACGCCTTTACTCCGGATGTGGTTTCAGGTTGCGCAGAGCGTTGCTATCCTAGCCCGGATTCTCGGTAATGTCTCAGGCCGTCATCATATCGATCCTGTCGCGCACTTGCATCGCGACCCCGAATCCTGCCTAGTCCCGCCATGCAATTTTCGACCCAACAGGATGAGGCGCTCCAAGCCGTCGCGCGCTGGCTCAAGGACGGACGGAGCCAGGTGTTCCGGCTGTTCGGCTATGCCGGCACCGGCAAGACGACGCTCGCCAAGCATTTCGCCGAGAATGTCGACGGTGAGGTGCTGTTTGCCGCCTTTACCGGCAAGGCGGCGCAGGTGTTGCGCTCGCGCGGCGCCTCCAACGCCAAGACGATCCATTCGCTGATCTATCGCCCGAAAGGCGAGGAGGAGGTGGAGGACGAGGTGACGGGCAAGACGAATATCGCCCCGATGTTCTCCATCAACCGCCAGAGCCCGGTCGCGAAAGCGCCGCTGATCGTCATCGACGAATGCTCGATGGTCGACGAGGCGCTGGGCAAGGATCTCCTGAGTTTCGGCACGAAAGTGCTGGTGCTCGGCGATCCGGGCCAGCTGCCGCCGGTGTCGGGCGGCGGTTTCTTCACCGAGCAGGAGCCGGATTTCCTGCTCACTGAAATCCACCGTCAGGCGCGCGACAATCCGATCATCCAGCTGGCCATGCAGATCCGCGAGGGTCGCGAAATCATGCATGGCGACTACGGGACCGCGCATGTGATCTCGCGCAACGATGTGACGCAATCGCTGGTTCTGGAGGCCGACCAGGTGCTGGTCGGCACCAACAAGACCCGCAAGCGCTACAATCAGCGCCTGCGCGAGCTCAAGGGGTTCGCGAGCGGCTATCCGGCCGCCGGCGACAAGCTGGTCTGCCTCAGGAACGATCAGGTCAAGGGCCTGCTCAACGGATCGCTCTGGCAGGTGATGTCGTCGTCGAAGGAGACGACGAAGCCGGGCATCAACCTGCTGGTCCGGCCCGAGGACGACGACATGGATCGCGGCGCGGCCAAGATCAAGCTGCTGAAAGCCGCCTTCGAGGAGATCGATGGCGAGATCCCTGGTCGATGCGCAAGCGCTATGACGAATTCGACTACGGCTATGCGCTGACCGTGCACAAGGCGCAGGGCTCGCAATGGAACAATGTCGTTCTGTTCGACGAAGCCTGGGCCTTCCGCGACAGCCGCGAGCGCTGGCTCTACACCGCCGTCACCCGCGCCGCCGAAACATTGACCATCGTGCGCTGATCGGGGATCGAGCCGCGAGCGAGGTCGAATTCCAAGAACGACGCAAAATCGGAAATATGGTCGGCCATGGCCGAGCCGGTGACTGGGAGCGTCGCGCAGCGCCGGCTGCCTGCAAAATATCCTTTTCCAGGCTTCATCATGGATGGAGGTGTTGCGGGTCGGCTACCTCGTCCTTCTATCTGGAAACAAGTCTCATTCGTCAGGCATGGGCGGCGACTGCGCGGAGGTGTCGCCGATAAGCTTCAGAAAGGCTTGGCCAGCCTCGCCTGCATCCTTGATCGCGGCAGTCTCGGCGAAGATCGGTTTGAACTCGGCGATACGGGCATGAAAGGCCGCCTTGACAGCTTCGATCGCGTCGGCGACCCCTGCTATTCCTTCCAGTCGCGCCATTTCTTCGCCGAGCCCTGAAGCGCAGCGCGTGATCCAGTCATTTCGCATGGCGTGTCTGGGCGTATAGAATTCCATGAAATCCCGGAGGAACTCCTTTGTGATCGATATGCCGTCTCGGCCGGTCTTCTTCGCGTAATCGCCTCTATTGCGGGAAAATTTCCAGAGAAACTCTTCGGCCGACTTGAAGAAATAGTGATAAATGCAGGCAAAATCGCGGTTGGGATTGTCGCTCAGGGCGGTGCCGTAGATTCCCGAATGCGCCGAGGCTTTTTGATGGCTGTGAAGCGCCGATGTCGAATCTCTGAACAGGATTGTGGATTTGACAGGCGCGATCGGAAAATGCGGTTCCGAATAGATAAATTTGCGGGGCTTGCAGAGTGATTTCACATGCGCGTCCACCGCGGGATTTCCGAGTTGGTCGACGAACCTTTCGCGCAGCGGAAGATCCCGCCAGTGTGACTCGCCGGTTGGGCCGATAAAGACCCAGTTCAGCGCGATAGCGTCGACGTCCTGGCGCTCCTGCCAGTCGAGATAGTCTATGACGGAGGAAAAGCGCGCCGGATTGACGACGAAATACTCGTCCATGTCGATGGTCAGGCACCAGCGATAGTCCAGGATATCCGGCAGAATGCCGAACGCATGCCCATAGGCCTTCAGTTGAGCTGCGCCGCCCTCCGCCACGAGATTTCTGATCCAGACGATCTCGCCGGCTTCGGCGAGCGCCGCAAGAAGCAGGTCGGATTGGTCGTCGTTGTCGTTGCTGTAGATGAAGATTTTTTCAAAGCCCAGCACACGATGATGCGCCAGCCATTCGATCAGGTAGATGCCTTCGTTGCGGGCCGTGGCCACAATACAGGCGTTCTTGGTCGGCTCGACCATGCGGCGCGCGGCGCTTGCGCAGGCATGCGGCAGCGATCGGTAAACACGGTCTCGGGCCGCTTTGGTGATGGCGTCGAAAGACGAGTCGATCTCGCGGATCGAATGTCCGGGCCTTTCGCGGGCCGCCTTCAAGAGCTCCACGAAGCCGTGTTTCGCCCAGATGTCGTCCGGAAACTTGGCGGCGAACGTCTCGGCAATCTTCGGGTCGGCGAACAATTGCGATGCAAAGGCATTCAGCCGCTTTTCGCCGACTATGGGCAGAACTCCGTTGACCGTATCGACAAGATCCGGCTTCATCTGCTTCACCGCGCCGGCGATATCGACGTCGACCATCAGGCTGCGCAGGACAGGCGCCAGGGCCTCGAGCCTGTCACGAAGATAAGTGAAGCGTTCTGGGAGAGCGACTTCGGTCAACCGGAACTCTTCCCATTGCCTGGCCTCGCGTCGATTGGCCGAAATCACATGCTCCGTGTCATCAGAGTTGACGGGCGGCGCGCACAGGTACAGGCCATTTTCGAAGGAGACGAGATTGTAGATCTCTTCGCGGCCGGTCTCATACGCCATGAGCGGCAAGAAGGGGGCAGGTAGCCCGAGATTGTCGCAGCGGATCGGCAGGGCTTCGGCCACTGCGCTGGCCACGAAAATGAAGCGATCGTCGTCGTTCAGTCTCGCTGCGATCACGGGCACATGGCGTTCGTCGAGGCTGTCGTAAGTCGTGTTGAGCAGCCTGCCAGATCCATCTTCCGCGCAGACGACTTCGTCTCGTGACGTCCTAAACCTGAAAAACTTCATGCGACGGCCCAACATACAGCATTAGGCGTCGTATAGATGAGATCGGCGGGCGTGTATACTCATCGTCGAGCGTCTCGAACAGTTGGGGTGTGGCGGGCGACAGCGCCGATATTGCGAACCTGTCGGGACGCCGGGGCCGTCAGTCCCCCACGATGCCGAGCAGCACCGCCTTCGCGACCGCCTGAAAGCGATTGGAGGCGCTGAATTTACGAACGATTCCGCCTTCCATCGTCAATACCTGTTCGAGCGCGATGTCGAGGGCTTTGGAAATGCGGACGGGATTATAGCCCTCGGCCATCAGTTTCAGGCAATGGAATTCGCTGTCGCTGAGAAAGGGCGGGTGCGCCGGGAAGTTCTGATTGTCGGCGTCGTCGCGCACCGCGTCCATTTCCGTGAGCGCCGTGGTGATCTGCTGCATCTGGCGACGGATCAGCGATTCTTCGGCGACGAGTTCGTTGCGGCGGGCGATCAGCGCGGCCCGCAGTTTGGCCTCGCTCTCGGCGACGCTTTCGGAATAGGTGAGGTCGGTCAGAAGATCCTGGATCTGCGCGATGGCCATGCCGGTTTCACGACAGAGATTGATCAAGCCCATCATGCGGATCTGTCGATGCGAATAGATGCGCATCGCGCCGTGGCGATCGGGCTGCAAGAGCCCCTTTTCCTCGTAGAAATGCAGGGTGCGGTGCGTGACGCCGAAGAAATTCGCCATTTCGGCGATCGGCAGGGGGTGTTCCGGCAGCGGGCGCGGCAACGGCGCTTCGGGTAGATGGGCGATCGCCTGCCAATCGGACGAGGCGTCCGAGACGAATTGAAGACGATCCGGGCTCTGCTCTTGCATCTCGTCCTACTCTCTCCGGGGCTCTGTCCGGATCGGCGTTTCCTCTTCCCGCCAGCGATGTTTTGATGATCATTCGCCGTTACGGGGATTCACTTCATGCTCAGCGCCTCATGCACCTCCGGTTGTCGCCCGCGTTGTCGCCTGGCATAACGCCCGGATCCAGGAATTATCGTCGTATCAGTAAACTGCGTGTGGATTCGCCACAAAGCATCATCTAATATTCGATAATACTCATACACTATTTTTCAATTTCAGGTAATGGAAAAATACTGTTTCCACCTTCGTCTTTCGTCCATGCGTCGTCAACGCCATCCTAGCGCAACCATGCCCGGCAAACCTAGCGCCAACTTTGTGATTGATCAAATTTGCGCGTAGAAAGATGAAGAAAAGTCGCTGGAGTCGCGATCTGCGATCGGTTAGTTAGGCCTGATACAGGGATCGGGAGTAAACGTCATGGCCGCCAGCCTATCGGTGAACCTCAACGCCATCGCCATGCTGCGAAATCGCCGGGATTTGCCGTGGCCGAGCGTGGTCGGATTGGGCCGCGCGGCGCTCGAGGCGGGAGCCGGTGGATTGACCGTGCATCCGCGGCCCGACCAACGCCATATCCGCTTTTCAGACGTGCCGGAATTGAGGGCGCTGATCGATCGGGAGTTTCCCGGTCGCGAATTCAACATCGAAGGATATCCGTCGGAGGACTTCCTGCAACTGGTCGAGGCCGCCCGGCCGGTTCAGGTCACTCTCGTGCCCGACGACCCCTCACAGGCGACGTCCGACCACGGCTGGGATCTCGCTGAAAACCGCACTCTGCTAAGCGAGATCTGCGGGCGTCTGCGTGCCGGCGGCATGCGTCCGTCGCTCTTCGTCGACGGAGGCATCGGCGGCGAACTCGTTTCCATCGCCCGTGACGTGGGGGCGGGCCGTATCGAACTCTATACCGGTCCCTATGGCGGATGTTACGATGACCCGGTTGCAGCGGCGGGCTGGATCGAAAAGCTGGGCGGAACCGCCGACCATGCCCGCGATTTTGGTCTCGGCGTCAATATTGGCCACGATCTCACCGTCGAGAATCTGCCCGCCCTGATGGCGCGCATTCCCTATGCCGACGAAGCGTCGATCGGACATGCGTTGACGGCGGACGCGCTTCTGTATGGGATGCCGGACACGGTTCGCCGGTTTCGCCGCGCCCTCGGCCAGACGCTCTGATCGGCGCAAGGGCGGTCCGCGCCGCCCTTGCCGCCAGTGAATCATACAATTTTATGTGTATTGTCGCTGTTCACTATTAATTGAAACCATGCCCGCACTATTCGTCTTAAATACCCTTTACACGGCGGGTGAGACGAATTGTTTGTCTTTTATTCGTCTATTTGAGGAGTTATGGACTGGCTTGTAAGAGCGTTGACCGCAATGCTGCGAACGGCTGGGATTTGTCCTTATGTTGACCTTGCCCGAAAGGGTGCGTTTCAAAAAGAAACCCTATCTTTCCTTGAGATCGCGCCTGAACGCGCGGCAGGTGATGACGCAGGCGCAGGTTTTTTTCAGTGAGGTGCGGGCGGAGCTGCACCGTCAAAAGACGACCGACCATGGCCTCGCTTTTTTCCGGTACAATCTCTTCGCCCCGAATGGCGAGATGGAAATCGATTTCGGCTATTTCACGCCACGCCTGCTCGTCGCCAGGACGCCGTTCCGTTCCGCCTATATGCCCGCCGGCAATTTCGTCAGCGTAAACTGGCATGGCCACTACGACCGTCTGCGCGAGGTGCATTCCATGCTCCGCGGCTGGATGGAGATCATGGGGTGTCCGCCGGAGCAGATGCCCTCGGCGGACGGTCAGGCCTTTGCGTGCAGCCTCAATATCTTTCACCGCAGCATGGTCCATGACCCCGATCCGAAGAACTGGGTCACGGAAGTCGCCTATGCGCTGCCGCAGTCGGTTGGTTGAAGGCATAGGTCGCCTTCTAAATCACGGGGCCAACCCGGCCCCGGTCTGTTATTCTCCCGGAGACCTCAGCGCCTTGTCGCGCTTGCAGGTCTTGAGCGGCAATTGCTTGAAGCTGGAAATCGAAACGATCCGGCTTTCGCCGACATCGACCTCCGCGTCGACGCAGGCGCAGCCATAGCCGTAATTGCCATTGGTCGCCACATAGTCGCCGGCCGAGATGTCGCCGATCAGGTCCATGCCTTCGGCTTCGGCGCCGCCTTGGGCCGCGAGGATCCAGGAGCCGTCGCGGTCGGTGAGCCACCAGTTGCCGGGAGTGGGATTTTCGATCCAGCCGCAGAGTTTTTCGGCGGACGCCGCCCCGGCCGTCGCGGTGAGGGCCAGGGCGATGAGAAGAGTCTTGATGCGCATGAATTGCCTCCGGATGTGCGGGCCGGATGATACCAGCCCGCGCATCTGAGGCGAAGGGGTTCGGGACTATGATTTCCGCGTCGCGCGTCCTGGCCGGAATTCAGTGAGGAGCGCGAGCAGAGCGAGGGTGGGGAACGCAAGGCCGACCCAGCTCGTCCGTTCCCAGCCGCCGGTGGCGTAGGCCCAGCCGCCCAACGCCGAACCGACCGCGCCGCCTGCGAAGAAGAAGGCCATGAACAGGCCGTTCAGGCGGCTGCGGTTTTCCGGCGACAGGCTGTAGATGGCGCGTTGCCCGCAGACCAGGCTGGTGGTGACGCCGAAATCGAGGATGATGGCTGCGGCGACCATGAGCCCGAGCGCCAGCGTGGAGCCGTCCGCCGCCACATGGCTGATCAGGAAAGCGACGATCGCCATCAGCATCGCCGCGATGGTGGCGAAGCGGGTGAGGCCGCGGTCGGCGAGACGTCCGGCGATCGGCGAAGCGATGGCGCCGGCGGCGCCGGCCAGCGCAAAGAGCGCGATGCCGGTCTGGCTGAGGCCGAAAGCCGGGCTGGCGAGCAGCAGCGGCGAGGCGGTCCAGAACAGGCTGAAGGCGGCGAACATGCCGGCCTGATAGACGGCGCGGCGCTGCAGCACGCGTTCGGTGGCGGCGAGCCTGGCCATGGAGGCGAGGAGCGCGCCATAGCGCATGCGGGCGACCGGGCGACGTTCCGGTATATTCAGCCGGAGCACGACGGCGATCGCGGCCATGAGAGCGGCGGTGATGAAATAGACGGCGCGCCAGGACATGAATTCCGACAGGAAGCTGGAAAAGGGTCGCGCCATCATGATGCCGATCATCAGGCCGGACATGACGTTGCCGACGACGCGGCCGCGGGCGTGATCCGGCGCCATGCCGGCGGCGAAGGGAACGACGACCTGGACGGCGACCGAAGCGAGGCCGATGGCGAGCGAGGAGGCGAGGAACAGTCCGGCCGTGACCGAAAAGCCGGCGCCGAGCAGCGCGAGGCCGGCGGCCAGGATGAGCCCGATCATCAGCCTCCGGTTTTCCAGGAGATCGCCGAGCGGCACGAGGAAGAGCAGGCCGAGTCCGTAGCCGATCTGGGTCAGGGTGACGATGAGGCCGGCTGCTGCGGGGCTCATGCCGAGTTCGAGGCTGATCGGCCCGGCCAACGGCTGGGCGTAATAGAGATTGGCGGCGACCAGCCCACAGGTC
Source organism: Rhizobium sp. G21 (assembly GCF_014158035.1). Lineage (GTDB taxonomy): Bacteria > Pseudomonadota > Alphaproteobacteria > Rhizobiales > Rhizobiaceae > Rhizobium_E. The sequence goes on from NZ_JACFXW010000001.1 coordinate 4,080,345, forward strand.
GCGGCGAACAGGAAGGTGAGAAGAGGCGAGATCGCCTGCGGCGCGCGCGCGCCTTCAGCGGTGGTGGCAATGGACATCGGAGGCTCCGGTCGGGGTTTTCGTCTTGGGAGGACGGTTAATCGAGAAGTTTCATGGCGGTGGCGGCGATGGCCTGCATCTCCGCCTCGCTGCGTCCGGTCTTGCCGATGACGCGCATGCCGTAGAGCAGGCAGAGCATCGCCTTGGCGGTCGCCTCGGCATCGACATGCACGGGAATCGAGCCGTCGGACTGGCCGTCGCGGATCACGTCGAGGATCAGGCTCTCGCGGACAGAGACGGCGTTTTCGATGCGGGCCTGCAGATCGGGATCGAAAAGCGCGAGATCGCGCGCCGACCCGATGACCAGGCAACCGCGACGACCGGACTCGCCATGGGAATTTCCGGCGTAATAGTCGATCAGCCGCCTCAATCGTTCTCGGCCAGTGGCGGCCTCAGTGAGATGGTCGGCGATGCGGACATCACGGGTGGAGGTGTAGCGGTCGAGCGCGGCGGCGAAAACGCCGCGCTTGTCGCCGAAGGCTTTGTAGATGCTGCCGGCTGTCAGGCCCATGGCTTCGCCTAGATCGCTGATCGCGGCCGCCGCATATCCCCGTTCGATAAACAACGCCATGGCGGCGTCGAGCGCCGCTTCGGTGTCGAATTCGCGCGGGCGACCGCGGCCTTTCTGCAGGTCCAGAGTATCGGACATGATCGCGCCTTTCGGAAATGATCGTTTCCCATTTAATAGGGAATGATCATTTCCAAATCAAGCGTTTTTTTCGTCCATCGTCAGGCGCTGAGGCGCATTTGCTTCGGAAAGGCGAAACGGGCCGCCGCGTCGCAATGGATCGCAGTGGAATCGAAGCCCGGCAGCGGCGTCTTCTCGGGGTCGAGGCTCAGGCAGATTTCGGTGCAGCCGAGAATCACGCTGTCGCAACCCTGATCCTTCGCGGCTTCGATCAGGCCGGTGAGGTCGGTGCGGGAGTCGTCCAAGACATGGCCGGCGCACAGCTCTTCGAAAATGATCGCGTGGGTGCGGGCGCGGCCGGACTCGTCAGGCGTCGCCAAGTCCAGCCCATGCTGTGCGAAACGGCGGTGATAGAAGCCGTCCTCCATCGTGTATCGGGTGGCGAGCAGCAGCGGCTTGCGTTTGCCCGCCGCCTTGAGCGCCAGCGCCGTCTCGTCGATGATGTGGAGCAGGGGGACCGAGACCGCCGCCTCGACCTCGTCGGCCACTTTATGCATGGTGTTGGTGCAGATCAGCACGCAATCGGCTCCGGCCAATTGCAGCTTCGCGGCGGCGTCCGACAGCACCGCGGCGGCCTTGTCCCACCGACCGGCTTTCTGCAGCGCGACGATCTCGTCGAAATTCACCGATCGCAGCAGAATTTCGGCGGAGGCGAGGCCGCCATAGGCGGCGCGCGCCAAACGGTTGAGATTGGCGTAATAGACCGCGGTGCTTTCCCAACTCATGCCGCCGATCAGGCCGATTGTTTTCATCTCGTGTCCCCTATGACTCGTTCCGACATGAAATCTAGCGCGTCGATCGCGGCGGATGTTTGCGAATTGGGTCGACCTCATCTATCTTGGCGCTGAAAAATTGCATCATTTGGCTTCAAGGCGCGCGAAACGAGGCGCGATACGGATATGCTCGACGATCGAGATCGCAAACTTCTGGATCTGATGCAATCGGATGCCGGACTGCCGGTGGCGGAACTCGCCGAGCGCGTGGCGCTGTCGGTGTCGGCCTGTTCGCGACGGATACAAAGACTGGAGGCGGAGGGCTATATCATCGCACGACGGGCGGCGCTCGATCCCAACAAGATCGGCCTGCCGACCACGGTCTTTGCGCTGATCAAGACTTCACGGCATTCCGACGATTGGGTCGAGGCCTTTCATAAGGCCATCGCCCGTATTCCCGAGATCGTCGAGGCGCATCGGCTGACGGGCAACTACGACTATATCCTCAAGATCGCTCTGCCGTCGGTCGAATATTACGATGTGATCTACAAGCAGATCATCCGCCAGGTGGAGCTGTTCGACATGTCCGCCTCGATCTCGATGGAGGCGCTGAAACAGGGCGGCGCGCTGCCGGTGACGCATGCGGTCTAGCCATGTCCCGGCTCGCGCCGGGCCATGGCGGGGCGTCGCGCCGTCAGGCGCGCTTTTCGCTGTCGAGATGGGCCATCATCTGTTCGGCGTAGCGTGTGCCGGCCACGGCGTCGGCCGGCACGGCGGCCTCGATATGGGCGATATCCTCGGCCGTGAGCGTCTTATTCAGCGCTCCGAGGGATTCCGACAATTGCGTACGCTTGCGGGCGCCGATCAGCGGCACGATGTCTTCGCCCTGGGCGACGACCCACGCGATGGCGGCTTGCGCGGCGGTCATGCCGCGCTCCGCCGCCACCTCCTGAAGGGCTTTGGCCAAGGCCGTGTTGCGCTCGGCGTTTTCACCCTGGAAACGCGGGCTGTGGGCGCGGAAGTCGTTTGCGGGGATGGCGCTGGCGTTGAAGGCGGCGCTGAGCAGGCCGCGCGACAGCACGCCATAGGCGGTAACCGAAACGCCCAGTTCACGCGTCGTCGGCAGGATATCGGCCTCGATACCGCGCGACATCAGCGAATATTCGATCTGCAGATCCGAAATCGGATGGACGCTGGCGGCGCGGCGGATCGTATCAGAGCCGACTTCCGACAGGCCGATATGGCGGACATAGCCTTCCTTGACCATGTCGGCGATCGCGCCGATCGTGTCTTCGATCGGCACATCCGGGTCGAGCCGCGACGGGCGGTAGATGTCGATATAATCGACGCGCAGCCGCTGAAGCGTATAGGCCAGCGCCGATTTCACCGCCTTGGGGCGGGCGTCGTAACCGAGCCAGGCGCCGTTCGGCGCGCGCATCGCGCCGAATTTGACGCTGAGCAGATAGTTGTCGCGCGGGACGTTCGCCAGTCCTTCGCCGAGCAGCATTTCGTTGTGGCCCATGCCGTAAAAGTCGCCGGTGTCGAGCAGCGTGACGCCTGCATCCAGCGCCGCATGCAGCGTGGCGATGGATTCAGCGCGGTCGGCCGGTCCATACATGCCCGACATGCCCATGCAGCCGAGGCCGACGACCGAGGTCTGGGGGCCGGTTTTTCCGAGTGTGGTGGTCTTCATGTTCCGTCTCCTTTGCATTCGTCCCGCCCTGCGGTTCCGGGAATAAGGGTCTTTTACCGCGCTCTCGGTTGTGCGATAATCCGGATGAGATGAAACACCCCGTGCGGAAAATCGTACAATGAGCCAATTGCCGCTCGCCGACCTCGAAGCCTTCGCCGCCGTCGCAGAATCCCGCAACTTCAGACGAGCGGCATCATTGCGCGGTGTCTCGGCCTCCGCGCTCAGCGAAGCGGTGCGACGGCTGGAGGCGAAACTCGGCGCTCGCCTGCTCAACCGCACCACCCGCAGCGTAACGCCGACCGAAGAGGGTGAGCGGCTTCTGGAAAAGGTGCGGCCGCTGATCTCGGAGATCTCCACGGCGCTCGAACGGGTGGCGGAAACATCGGACCGCCCTGCGGGTCGTCTGAGGTTGAACGTGCCGTCTTTCGTGGCCCGACAGATCCTGCCGCCGATCGCGATCGCCTTTCTCAGGGAATATCCGGCCGTCACCCTCGAAGTGCAGGCCAGCGACACTTTCGTCGACGTTTTCGCCCAAGGCTTCGACGCGGGCATCCGCTATGACGAGAGCCTGGAACAGGACATGATCGCCGTCCCGATCGGCCCGCGGACACAACGTTTCGCCGCCGTGGCCTCGCCGGACTATCTCGCCCGACATGGAACGCCGCGGCATCCGCACGACCTGCTCAAGCACGCCTTCATCCGCCATCGCTTCGACAGCGGCAGAATGTCGGCGATGGAATTCGAGAAGGACGGCGACGTCATCCGCGTCGCCCCCGATGGACCGCTGGTCGCCAACATCATCGATATCGAACTCGCGGCGGCGCTCGGCGGTCTCGGCGTGCTCGCGACCTTCGAGGAGGTCGGTCGCGCTCATGTCGCCACAGGCGCGCTCGTGGAGGTGCTCAGGGATTGGCAGCAGCCTTTTTCCGGACCCTATCTCTACTATCCCAGCCGACGGCATATGCCGTCGCCGCTTCGGGCGTTCGTGGATTTCATTCGGCGCTGGCCGGGCTGATTCTCAGGGCGTGCGGCGCTGATAAGTGTTCTGCAACTCGTCCTGCAGCACATGCGCCACGCCCTTGGCCTCAAGTTTATAATCCTCGGCCAGAACGCGTGTGGAATAGGTCCAACCTTTCGGCAGCTTCAGTCGCTCGCGGAGACCGGGAAGGTCGGCGAGCGTAAGCGCGGGATCGACGATCTGCGCATAGGATTGCATCATATAGACTTGGCCCTTGGGATCGATCAGTTCGAAGACCGGTTTGCCGGCGGCAAACAGCCAGACCGTCTCCCGCATGACATCCGTTGGCTGATAAAAGGACTTGCCGATCGTCGCGCCCAGCAAGGTGATGGTGATCTCGGCGCGCGCCGCCATGTCGATCCCGCCGAAGGACCGGGGTTCGCCGGCCGCGGTCTCTCCCTTGCCGATAATGCCGTCAATCAGCCAGTGGCGCAGGCCATTGAGCTCGACAGCGTCGGCATCCAGCTCCCTGGCGAGCGTCTTGGCGTCCAGCTTGGCCCAGGCGGCCTTGTGGCAGGTGTTGTAGCCGAGCGTGTTGTAGACTGTGACATGCAGCTTGAGACGGGCGCGTCAGGACCTCGCAGTAGCGCTGCTCGAACAGGCCGGCGGCAGTACGTTCCTCGGCGTGCGCGGGCCCGTTCACTGCGGTGAGGAGGGCAATCAAGAGAGACAGTTATGTTCGCATGACGGTGCTCCGATTTGGGGATCAGGCGCAGGATAGCGCGCGCGGGCAAGGCGGGCGCTGAAGATATTTGGGTTGGCGCCGGCGCTTTTCTCCATCTCATATCCAGTGTATATAGAGTTGCAATACAAGGTAATGGATCTGACGGAGGCCGGAATGAAGCGGGATATCGGCGTTTCCATGCGTCTACGCGAGGACGATCTCGAAGTGATCGATCGCGGCGCGGCTTTAAACGGCCTCTCCCGAACCGAATTCATGCGCCGCGCCGCGCTGCAGGAGGCGCAACTGGCGGTGCTGAACGAAAGCCTCATCCGCATGTCGCCCGACGGGTTTGACCACTTCGTCGAGGCGATTGAGGGCGCTCCCGCTCCAATGCCGGACAAAGCAAGAGAGAGGATCGCGCGCAGCTTTGCGAATGGTCCGAAGGACGCTTCCCGTTGAGCTTGATCCGAGGGCCGGAACTCCTGCGTCCGGACCATACCTGCGCCCACTTCGACTGCGGAAAGCATGCGCTCAACGAGTGGCTGGCGACGCATGCGCTGTCGAAGCAGAGCAAAGGATTCTCACGGGTCATCGTCATGGCGGAGGCAGGGCGCGTGATCGCCTTTACGGCCTAGCGCCGACATCGATCTCCGCGCGCGCCATGCCGCGTTCGGTCCGCACCGGACGGCATCCTGACCCCATTCCGGCCATTCTGCTCGGGCAATTCGCCGTCGACCGCCGCTATTCAGGCAAAGGGCTCGGCGGCATGATGTTGGGCGACGCGTTGAAACGGGCAATCGCTCGCCGGTGGTGCTGACGCCATCGGCGGTCGCGCCATTCTTGTACGCGCCATTGATCGCGACGCCGAGCACTACTGGGAATCCAACGGGTTCATCGCGTCGAAACACGATCCGTCCCTGTTGTTCCGGTCTGTCGCTGATGTGCGGACCCTTTTTGAATAGGCGTCGCCGAAAATCCCGACGCAGCCCCTTGACCTCCCGTCCGATCCCCTGCATAAACACCACGAACCGTACCGTACGGTACCGCACTGCAACATTGAGGTGGAGCGATGTTGACCACGGCAGAGACCAATCCGGACCAGTTTTCGCCACGGCAGAACGCCGTGCTGGAAGAGGCGCTGCGTCTGCTCGTTTCGGGCGGCGAAAAAGCGTTGACCACGGCGGGGGTGGCGCGCGCCGCCAATTGCTCCAAGGAAAGCCTCTACAAGTGGTTCGGCGATCGCGACGGGCTGATGGAGGCCATGATCGCCTATCAGGCCTCCAAGGTGAAGACGGGCGAGGCCAATGCCGGCGCGCTGACCCGCGACAGCCTGGAAAAGATGCTCGACGATTTCGCCATCGCGCTGCTCGACGTGCTCTCGGGCGACGTGTCCCTGGCGCTCAATCGGCTCGCCATCGGTCAGGCCAGCCGCGACGGCTCGCAGCTCGGCGAAATGTTGCTGGAGCGCGGGCGTAAACAGATCGGCCGCCGTGCCGCGACCCTGCTGATCGCCGCCAAGAGGGCGCGCCTGATCGAGTTTGACGACGTCACGGAAGCCTATGAGGTTTTGTACGGATTGATCGTCAAGGACTGGCATGTCCGGCTGCTGCTCGGCGAAGACATGTCGGCGGCGAAAAAGAGTTTGGTTCGCGGGCGAAGAGGGCGGTTGCCGCCTTCCTTCGGCTCTACGGAACCGATAAGGGGATGGCGGGCTAAGACCGCCGAATTCAAAGACAGACAGCTAAGGGAAGGACATTCAACATGCGCGTCTATTACGATCGTGATGCCGATCTCAATCTCATCAAGTCCAAGAACGTCGCCATCATCGGCTACGGTTCGCAGGGTCGCGCCCATGCGCTGAACCTCAGGATTCGGGCGCCGGCAATGTCGCCATCGCGCTGAAGGCCGGCTCCAAGACTGCCGCCAAGGCCGAAGCCGACGGCTTCAAAGTCATGACCGTCGCCGAAGCCGCCGCCTGGGCCGACCTGATGATGATGGCCACCCCGGACGAACTCCAGGCCGACATCTATCGCGACGAAATCGCCGGCAACATCCGCGACGGCGCGGCCATCGCTTTCGCCCACGGCCTCAACATCCATTTCGGCCTCATTGAGACCAAGGCTTCGGTCGACGTCGTCATGATCGCGCCGAAGGGTCCCGGCCACACCGTGCGCGGCGAATATCAGAAGGGCGGCGGCGTTCCCTGCCTCGTCGCAATTCATCAGAACGCTTCGGGCAACGCCCTCGAGCTGGCTCTTTCCTACGCCTGCGGCGTCGGCGGCGGCCGTTCGGGCATCATCGAAAACCACCTTCAAGGAAGAATGCGAAACCGACCTGTTCGGCGAGCAGGTCGTTCTCTGCGGCGGTCTGGTCGAGCTCATCCGCGCCGGCTTCGAGACGCTGGTGGAAGCCGGTTACGCGCCGGAAATGGCCTATTTCGAATGCCTGCACGAAGTGAAGCTGATCGTCGACCTGATCTATGAAGGCGGCATCGCCAACATGAACTACTCGATCTCCAACACGGCCGAGTGGGGCGAATATGTCACCGGTCCGCGCATCATCACCGCCGAAACCAAGGCTGAGATGAAGCGCGTGCTGCACGACATCCAGACCGGCAAATTCACCTCCGCCTGGATGCAGGAATATCGCGCCGGCGCCGCCCGCTTCAAGGGCATCCGCCGCATGAACGACAATCACCAGATCGAGGAAGTCGGCGCCAAGCTGCGCGGCATGATGCCCTGGATCGGCAAGAACAAGCTGGTCGACAAGGCCCGCAACTGATCGCGTTGCGCTTTTCAGGATTTGAGATTGAGAAACCGGGGGCGACCCCGGTTTTTTCGTGATCGGCCTTCAAGCGGTGGCGATATCCCCGTCGCCGTCGACCGCCACGCGGTTGCGGCCCTTCTGCTTGGCGCGGTAGAGCGCGCGGTCGGCGCGGGCGACGAGGTCTGCGGGGCTGGTATCGGCGCGGGTGCGGGTGGCGGCGCCGAAGCTTGCGGAAATGGACGGCGCAGCGTCGGCGAGATCGCCCAACTCCGCCGCCGCGATGGCGCGGCGAAGCCTTTCCGCCAGGCGCGCGGCTTCGAAGGCGTCGGCGCCGGGCAGGATGAGGGCGAATTCCTCGCCGCCATAGCGCGCGGCATGGAAGTCGCTGCCGTCCAAGACCTCGGCGATGACGCTCCCCACCAACCTCAGACAGTCGTCGCCGACCTGATGGCCGTGGCTGTCGTTGAACGCCTTGAAGTGATCGATGTCGAGCAGGATCAGCGACAGCGGCGCCTGGGTGTCCGAGGCGAAAGCCGCATTCAGCGCCGCATCGAAGCTGCGGCGATTGGCGATTCCGGTCAGCCCGTCGGTCAAGGCGTGGCGCGCAAGCTGCTCATTGGCCTGTTTCAATTTTCTGTTGGCGTCGGCCAGCTGCTGCAGCGCGGTTTCGCGCTCGTATTCGGCCAAGATTTCGCCGAGATAGAGATCGCTGAGACGGGCGAGATAGGTGAGTTGAAACAGAAAATAAACAAGGCATATCAACGCCATCATCCACTGGCCTTCGAGGGCCGCCGCGATCGACACGGTGCTCATCAGAAGCGCGATGTTGATCAGCATCGGCGCGGGCGACATGAAGGCGCGGGCCGCCGAGGATTGGATGATGCCGCAACCGACCGCAAGGACGATCAACTGGCTGTCGCCGTTTCCGCCCGAATAGAGCGCCGCCAAAGACAGTCCCCAGCACGCTCCCGACGCAACCGAGATCGCTGCGAATATGCGGGTCCATTTTTTCAGCGACTGGTCGCTGCGTCGTCGGAAAGCAGCTTGGCCGGCGATGCGCATGACGATCTGGAACGCGATCAGGCCAGCGGAGAAAGACACGGCGCCGGTTTGCCCATCCAGCCAGGGATGCAGCGCGGCCAGCCCGATGGCGAGGGCGGCCAGAAGATGCGGTGTGATGCGATAGAGTTCGCCGAGCTGGCGCCAATGGGTTTCCGGGCGGCCGAGATCAAGTCCGATCATGATATGGGTGAGATGGCGGAACTGGCGCACGTCGTCCTCGAGTACAGATGCCTAGCCGCCGCTGTATATTTTATCTTCTATAAAAAAACCTGTATCGTTACGCGACAAGTTATGGGAGCGCTGTTGTAGAAATACTGAAATTACAAATTCATGCCCGTGTGACGCCGTTGCATTCACGCTCGACGCGGCGCGCTATAAATAGGTCAGCATTGTTGACTTATTGCCTCTGCCGTGATCTTCTGGCGGCATAATATCGGAGAGGAAACGAATCCATGGATTGGCAACAGGTCTTCGCCACGCGCGCGAGCCGCATGAAGGCGTCTGAAATTCGCGAATTGCTCAAGCTTCTCGAGCAGCCCGACATCATCTCCTTCGCCGGCGGCATCCCCGACGTGAACCTGTTTCCGAAGGCCGAAGTGGCCGAAGCCTATGCCGAAGTGCTCGCCAGCCCCCAGGGCGACGCGGCGCTGCAATATTCGGTGTCGGAAGGCTACAAGCCGTTGCGCGAGTGGATCGTCAAGGAAATGGCGAAAATCGGCATCGCCTGCACCGCCGATCACGTCTTCATCACCTCCGGCTCGCAGCAATTGCTCGATTATCTCGGCAAGCTCTTCCTGTCGAAGAACGATACGGCGCTGGTGACCTGGCCGACCTATATGGGCGCGCTCGGCGCCTTCAACGCCTATGAGCCCAATTACGACAAGCTATTGCCGCTCTCCAACCGCGAGCCGTCGTCCTATCACGACGCGGCGAAGGAGAAGGGCGGCGCGGTGAAATTCGCCTATTGCGTGCCCGGAATTCCACAATCCCACCGGCGTGACCATGACGCGCCCAGAGCGCGAATGGCTGCTCGATCTCGCCGAGAAGCTCGACGTGCCCGTGATCGAAGACGCCGCCTATCAGTCGCTGCGCTATGCCGGGGAGAGCGTGCCGCCGATCCTGGCGCTGGATCTCGATCGCAATGGCGGCGATATCGAAAAGACCCGCACCTTCTATTGCGGCACCTTCTCCAAGACGCTGGCTCCGGGCCTGCGCATCGGTTGGCTCGTCGGCAATTCCGAAGTGGTGCGCAAGCTGGTGCTGATCAAGCAGGCCGCCGACCTGCATTCCTCGACCATCAACCAGATGGTCATCCACAAGGTCGCCGAGCGGCTGTTCGACGAACAGATCGCCAAAATCCGCAAGGCCTATGGCCATCGCCGCGAAAAGATGCTGGCGGCGCTCGACGCCTATATGCCGGCGGGCCTGGAATGGACGCAGCCCGAAGGCGGCATGTTCGTCTGGGTGACGCTGCCCAAAGGCATGGACGGCGCCAAACTCCTGGCGCGCGCCATCGAGACGGTGCGCGTCGCCTTCGTGCCCGGTCGAGCCTTCTTCGCCGATGGGTCCGGCGAGAACACCATTCGCCTCTCCTTCTCCTGCGCCTCCGACGAGATGATCGACGAAGGCGTCAAGCGGCTGGGCCAGTTGATCGCGGCAGAAGGCGCCGCGCTGGCGGCGTGAACGGATCAGGCGCAGCCGAGGGCGGCTGCGCCTGCGCCTGCTCTATCGGCGTCTCGTAGATAGACTGACGGCGTGCTCCACCCGTCATCCGGCTGCCGCTCCTTCTTCCCGCAGGCGCGGGGAGCAAAGTCCCGGCGAGGGATGAGGACCGCGCAGGCCGTCACACTCCTGCTCCGAACGCCACCCGCGCCACGTTTTCCTTCCCGGATCCCCACATGGAAACAGACCTTTATCTGCCGGTGAAGCGTTTCCTCGAAAGCCTGGGCTTCGAGGTGAAGGGCGAGGTCGGCGGCTGTGATATGGTCGGGCGTCTGCAGGGCGAGGCGGGCGACGTGGTCGTCGTCTGCGAGCTCAAGATGAGCTTCAATCTCGAGCTCGTGCTGCAAGCGGTCGATCGGGCGCAGGCCGCGGATGAAGTGTGGATCGCGGCCAGGGTGTCGGCAAAGGGCAAGGGACGCGAGACCGACCGACGCTTTCGCGACCTCTGTCGCCGCCTCGGGCTCGGCATGATCGGCGTCGACGATCGCGGCGAAGCGCAGGTGCTCGTCAAATCCGTGTCGCCCATGCCGCGCACCAACCCCAAACGCCGATCACGGCTGATGCGCGAATTCGACCGTCGACGCGGCGACCCCATCCTCGGCGGCTCGACGCGGACGCCGCAGATGACCGCCTATCGGCAACAGGCGCTGGCGGTTGCCGCCGCAGTCCGCTGCGGACGCGTCCGACCTGCCGAGATACGCCCCGATTGCCCCGATGTCGGCAAAATCCTCCAGAACAATGTCTATGGCTGGTTCGCCCGTGTGGAACGCGGCGTCTATGCGCTGACGCCGGCGGGGGAGGAGGCGCTGACGCGCTGGAGCGCGCAGGCGCCGAGCGCCTGAGAGTCGGCCATCACCCGACACAGCATGCCGGCGAGCAAGGCCGCTCACCATCGATCGATGCAAATTTCCGTAAAACCTCGGAAGGAAGACATCTGGTGGGTGATGTAGGGTTCGAACCTACGACCCGCTGATTAAGAGTCAGCTGCTCTACCAACTGAGCTAATCACCCGTTCCAGAAGCGCTCGCTGCGCGTCTGAGGGGGCGTATAAAGGGCTTCTTCGGGGTTGGCAAGTCCCTGCGTCGGGGAAAACGCCACAGTTTTCAACAGGATTGGCGAGGCGTCCCGAAACAGGCCGACCGGTTCAGACTTTGCGCCGGAGACGCTTTCGAGCAGACACCGCCGGCGGCGCGTGGCGCATGATCAATGTTTGGGCGGCGTCCAGCGTCAAGGGCCGTCCGAGATGGTAGCCCTGGCCGAAATCGAAGCCGAGACTGGTCACCGTCGCCGCCTGACTGTCCGTCTCGATCCCTTCCGCGACCGTTGTGGCGCCAAAGCCGGACGCGATCGCCACCACGGCTTTTGCAATCGACAGGGAGCCTTTGTTGCAATCGAGATCGGCGATGAAGCTGCGGTCGAGCTTGATCTTGTCGAACGGGAAGTCGCGGAGATAGGCGAGGGAGGAATAGCCGGCGCCGAAATCGTCGATCGAGATTTTCACGCCGAGCGCCTTGAGCGATCTGAAGAGTGCGAGACTGTGTTCGGCGTCGCCCACGAACACGGATTCGGTGATCTCGAGGTCGAGGCGATGTGGTTCGAGCCCGCTCTCATCGAGAGTGTTTTCCACGAGTTTCGGAATGTCGGAGCCTTGCAACTGTCGGGGCGATAGGTTGACCGCCATCGTCGATTCCTTCGGCCAGCCGGCGGCGACGGAGCAGGCGCGCCGCAACACCCATTCTCCGAGCGGAGCGATGAGCCCGGTCGTCTCGGCGAGATCGATGAAGTGGCCCGGGCCGATCAGGCCGAAACGAGGATGCCGCCAGCGCACCAGCGCCTCGAAGCCGGCCAGACCGCGGTCGCCCAGTCGAAAGAGCGGCTGATAATGCAACTCCAGCTCATCGCGCCCGATGGCTTCGCGCAGTTCCGCGGTCATTTGACGGCGACGCTGAGCGGCGGCGCTCATGATCGGCGAATAGACGCGAAAGGTCGCGCGGCCCGCTTCCTTGGCGGCGTAGAGGGCGATGTCGGCCAGTCGCAACAGCTCCTCATCGCTGTCGGCGTGATGCGGCGCGAGCGCCACGCCGAGGCTGCAGCTGAGCATTTCCTCGCCGTTTTCGAGAACGAACGGCGTGTTGAACACCGCCTGCACCCTTTCTCCGAAGGCGTCTACTTCGCCGGCGTCCGGAAAACGGGCCATGAGCGCGAATTCGTCGCCGCCCAGTCGGGCGACCAGCGTGTCCGGCAAGGTCTTCGTCAGCCGGGCGGCGAGCTGGCGCAGCAACGCGTCGCCGGCGCTGTGGCCGCCGGTGTCGTTGATGTCCTTGAAGTTGTCGACATCGAGAAAAGCCAGCGCCACGACGCCTCCGGCCGCCATGGCCTCGTTCAGCCCTTCCATGAAAGCGGCGCGATTGGCGAGCCCGGTCAGGGGATCCTCCAGCGCCAGACGTTCGAGTTTCCGGGCGAACATCCGCGCCTCGGTGACGTCCTCGGAGACGCCGAGCAGGAAGCGCTGCGGCTGGTCGGCGCCCAGCCGCAGCATTTTCTTGGTGGTCTTGATGATCCGCTCGGAACCGTCGGCGACGCGATGCCGCGCCTCATAGACATAGGCCTCGCCGGAGGCGGCGGCTACGCGGTCCGATTCCTGAAAGACTTTCGTTGTCTCCGCCGAGAAGATGTCGTTGTCGCGGCGACCCAGCACATCGGCGGGATCCTTGCCGTCGATGGCCGCGCTCACCGCGTTGAAGATGATATAGGCGCCGTCCGCATCCATGTCCTTCACGAACACGCCGTTCGGCATGTTTTCGATGATGGCGTTGAGAATGATGTGAGCTTCCTCGACCTGTCGCTTGGCGAGGTTGAATTCGCTGCGGTCCTGCACGATCGCCAGGATGGCATCGGCGCCGTCGAAGCGGATGGTCCGCCCATAGGTCTGCACTTCGAATGTCTCGCCGTCGGCCTTGAGGTGCAGCCAGCTGTCTCTGCGCTCGATATCGCTCCGCGCCGTCACGGCGCATTGCATCCTCTGCCGCTCATGGTCGGGGCGGATGTCGAGGACCGTCATATCCGCGAGTTGTCTGCGGCTGTAGCCGTAAAGCGAGACCATGGCGTCGTTGACAGCCAGGAACTTCAGCGTTTGCGGATCATAGACCCACATCGGCGACGGGTGGGTTGCAAACAAGAACTGGAAATCATCTTGGCCGATCGATTGGCGAGGCTCGTTGAAATTTCGCATTATTAGTCACTTTGAATGAATAATTATGAGAAGGTATCGGAAAAGTGTGAACAAATGAAAAAACAGATCACGCGGTACATGGTCTCTCGAGACAGGCGAGGCGTTCGGATGATCGTTGTTTCCGCGTCTTGTGCGCAGCTTGATCGCGATGATGAAATCGACGAGTCGTCGCCCCGATATTCGCGCCGGGAGCATTGAGACGCCATATCGCGCGAGAAGAAAAGGCCCAAGCCCGGTTTTTTCAGAAAGTCTGTGCACAAAGGCCGAGGGAAGTGTCTGGTGGGTGATGTAGGGCTCGAACCTACGACCCGCTGATTAAGAGTCAGCTGCTCTACCAACTGAGCTAATCACCCGTTCCAGAAGCGCTCGCTGCGCGTCTGACGGGGCGTATAAAGGGGTTGCCGAGCCTTGGCAACCCCGGTCCGTCACAAAAATGAAAAAAATCCCCGTACTCCAACCGGCGGCGCGGAGGGTTGAAAAATCACAGGAAAATCTCGCCTGCCGCCAACTTCACCGCCTGTCCGCCGATGCGGGCGCGGATGACGCGGCCGGCTTCGGTGTCGATATGCAGATGGATATGCGACGTCCGGCCCATCTCCACGCCTTGCTCGATGAAGAGAGCGTGGCGTCCGTCGGTGAGGCCGTCGAAGTGGTTGATGGCGCCGCTCATCGCCGCCACCGCCCCGCCGGTCGCAGGGTCTTCGACGATGCCCATGTCGGGCGCGAACATGCGGGCGTGGAAGCTGGCGCGGTGATCCTCGCCGCCGCGGCAATAGAGATAGCAGGCGCCGGACGGGACGGCTTTCGTCCACAGTTTCGGATCGAAACGAACGGCCGCGGCAGCCGCCAGTCCCGAGACCGGGACCATGACGAAGGGCACGCCGGCGCTCCACAGCGACAGGCGGTGGTTTTCGAAGCCGATATCGCCGGCGCTGAGGCAGAGCGCGTCGGCGACGGCCTGGATGTCGAACTCGGCAGGGATTTCTTCAGACAGGCGTGGCAGGTCGAATTCGGCAAAAGAAATCTCGCTCGCTGCGAGGCGGACGGCGGCGCGCACGGGGCCGATTTTCTCCTCGAGCATCGAGACGAGATCGATGCTCGCGCCGGGCGACTGGCGTTCGGCGAGCGCGATGGCCGCGCCCACCGTCGGGTGACCTGCGAAAGGCAGTTCGCGGCCGGGAGTGAAGATGCGCAGCTGCGCCGTATGCGCAGGGTTGTCCGCCGGCAACACGAAGACGGTCTCCGAGAGGTTGAACTCGCCGGCGATGGTCTGCATCGACTCATCGGAAAGGCCCGAGCCGTCGAAGACGACGGCGAGCGGATTGCCTTTCAGCGCGTTGGCGGTGAAGACGTCGTAGATGGCGTAGGCGCGGGACATGGTCATCCTTTCCGGTCGAACAGCCAGGTGAGCAGGGGGGCATGAAGGCGGGATAGTCGTGCGCCGCGCGATCCGAGTCGCGGATCGCCAGCGCGCCGTCGATTTCCGGTTCAGGGTCGGCGGCGACATGGGCGGCGATGCGATCGAGCATCTCCTGCGCGGTCAGGTCGAAGAAGAAGCGCCGAAATACGGTGACGGTATTGTCCGATTGCACGGCGTAGGTTTGCGCATCGGCGCGGGCGGTCGCGATGTCGAAGCCGGTTTCCTCCAGCACCTCCCGGCGCATGTTGAAGTCGAGATCGCAACGGCCTGATACGACGTCGTTTTCGTCCATGGAGCCCGCCGCGCAATAAACCCTGCCCGGATTGGCGGTGTGGGCCCCCATGCGTATGGCGATCAGCGCGCCGTCCGACGAGATCGGCAAGGGCAGGGCGAAAAGGTGGTATCCGCCTGCCGGACGCGCCAGACGCCGCCAATGCAGGAAGGTGGCGAAGGGCGCCAGATAGGCTTCGCCTTCGATGCGACCGTCGACCAGGGACAAGCGGCGCTGGAAGACCATGCGGCCGTTGAACAAAGCGGGATTGGCTGCGACTTCGCGCGCCCAGTTTTCCTCGATCGCCGCCTGGTTTTCCAGAACCCAGGGATGATCGCCGTCATGCACGACGAGGGCATGGGCGGCGAGCGGAAACACCTGGCCGGCTGGCGGGAAACCGGCGTTTTCGAGATCGTGATCGATGTTCACGGCAGATGGAGCTCCATGACGACGGGGCAATGATCGGACGCCTTCGGCCGGTCCCAGCCGATGCGGGGATAGCGCTCGACCTCCTGTCCAGGCGGAAAGGGGTGCGGAACGGTTGACCGGACCTGACGATATCGGGCGCGGCCGCGGGATTGGCTTCCGACAGCGACGGCGACAGCCAGATGTAATCGAGCTGGCAGAGATGCCGTTCCTCGAGGCCCCGGGCGTGAAACAGGGTCCAGCGATCGTCGGGCGCGCGGCGCCTGACGACGTTCTCAGCGAAGCCGTCGCCGCTGAACACGTCGAGCGCGCTTTCGCGCTCTTCCGTCGGAGTGAAGGCGAAGCCCGTTCGGCGGTCGCCGGAGATCAGCAGCTTTTCCTGGTAGTCGTTCATGTCGCCGCAAATGACGAAGTTGCGATGGGTGACGCCCTGGCCGAACCGCGTCTCGATGATGCGCCTGACGGCGCGCGCCTCGGCGCGGCGCAGCGCCATGGTGGCCGTGCGGCCGTCCATTCCGTTGCGCGGGCTGGTCATGGACTTGAAATGGCTGACGAACACCGTCAGGCGCTTGCCGCCGATCCGGACGTCGAGCTCCAGACAGTCGCGCCGGAAGATTCGGTCGTCGGGCTTTTCCGTCGCGGTCAGAGCTTCGTCGTAGAGGCCGAAATCGCGGAAGGTCACGGCGGCGTGGCTGCGTATGTCGATGAATTCGATCGGCGCGCCGTCGCGGGTGCGTTCGCGCATCATCACCGCCACCTCGATGCCGCGGCTGTCGTTTCCCTTGATCAGATATTTCTGCCGATAGCCTTCGCCGACCATCTTGTAGAGATAGCCGTATTCAAAGGCGTTCAGCGCCTCGAGGCTTTCGACCTCCTGCAGGCAGAGAATATCGGCGTCCGCGTCGGCGATGGCCAGCGCCGAATGCTGTCGTGTGTCGTCGGTGGAGGCGATCATGCGCGCCTCCTCCAGCCGGCGATAGTCGGCTTCCGAATCGATCGTGTAGAGCCTGAGGGCGCGGTCCTGGCGGAGCTGATTGCGAAAGCCGGTGAAATCGAAGCGATTCAATAGGTTTTCGATGTTGAATGTTCCGATCCGAACGGCCATCACTGTCTCCGCTGATGCGCCGTGACGCTAGCACGGGGCCTGACGGCTAGGCAAACCGCCTTGTCCCGGCGCCTGCGCTGTAAACTTATTTTGGGTGCAGCTAAAATGTCGATTGAAGGTCTCGCGGCCGACGTGATTTACTGCCGGCCGGGTAGGGCAAGGCCCGTAAATTTTGGGAAAACAAAGGGGAGTTCTCCGCAATGAAACAGTTTCTTCTCGCTTGCGCCATCGCCTCGGCTGCGATGGCGAGCCCGGTCGCAGCGCTGGCTGACGATCTTTTCGGAGCGATCGCCTATTCCGGCAGCACGGGATCCTATGGCTGGAGCACGGGCTTCAGCACCCGCCGCGCCGCCGAGCGCGAAGCCCTGGGCAATTGCGGCGACCGCGCCAATGACTGTGAGGTCGCAACCTATTTCAAAAACGCCTGCGGTTCGCTGGCCGCCGGCGCGAATGGCGGCTGGGGCGCCAATTGGGGCGATCACATGGGCGAAGCCGAGCGCAAGGCCATGCGGGTCTGCAAGAAAAACGACAGCGGCTGCTCGGTCGTGGTCACCAAATGCGCCGACGATTGATCTGAAGATCTCGGCCTGAAACCTCTCGCCCGCCGTTCCGATCGGCGGGCTTTCCATTTCGATCGCCGATCGCATGACGACCCTCCCGCGCAATCGGGCTTGCGCCGCCGGCGGGGCGGTGTACCGTCTCGACCACAGCGAGTTTTTTTTTCAGATCCGCGGCCTTACAATCCGCTCCGAGGAAACTATGTCTGCTAAGCGATTGCCGACCCGGACTTTGGGGCTGTTTGTAGAACGGTTTTGGGCGGCGGTCGGACAGTCGAGAGGGCATACAGAGAATGACGATAGCGCAGGACGATCAAAGAGCCGCGCGACCAGACCATGACGGCGTGGGCGAACCCGTATGGCCCGTGGCGCGCAATCCGGTTTTGGACTGGCTGGTCGGCGAGACGCGCAGCGAGAGATTTCTGGACAACCTGTTTCTCGACATGTGTGAGCGCCTGAACGCCGCCGGCCTGATGATCGGTCGCGCGACCATTCACCTGAGGGTGCATCATCCGCAATGGCTCGGCGCGCGGATTCTGTGGCGGCGCGGCATGGTCGAGGCGGAAATCGACACGTTCGACTACGGCATCGAAGAGACGCCGCAATTCCAGCGCAGCCCGGCCCGGTTGCTCTATAGCGGCGTCAACGAGGTCCGGCAGATCCTCGGCGATCCCGCGCTCGACGAGCCTTTCCCATTGTATGGCGATCTCTACCGCCAGGGCCTCACCGAATATCTCGCCTGGCCGCTCGAATACACGCTGGACAAGAAGCACATCATCACCTTTTCCAGCGATCGGCCGGGCGGTTTCCGGGATTGGGAGATCGTCGCGCTCCGCGATATCCTGCCGATCTTCGCTCTGGCCTCCGAGGTCCGCGTCAAGAATCGCATGGCGCGCACGCTGCTCGAGACCTATGTCGGCCCGCACGCCAGCGAGCAGATCCTCGCCGGCGCCTCGACCCGCGGCAGCGGGGCGACGATCGAGGCGGCGATCATGATCTGCGATCTTCGCGATTTCACGTCGCTTTCCGATCTCTGGCCGCGCGACGACGTCATCGACATGCTCAACGCCTATTTCGATGCGCTGTCCGAGCCGATCGAGCGGCAAGGCGGCGAGATCCTCAAATTCATGGGCGACGGGCTGCTTGCGATATTTCCGCTGTCGGACCCGGAAGCCTGCGCCAAGCTGCTGCTCGCAATCCGCGACACTCGCCGGCGCATGGAGGCGCTGAACCTGGTTCATGAGGAGCGGGGCCTGCCCAATCTCCGCTTCGGGACCGGCGTGCATATCGGCGACGTCATGTATGGCAATATCGGCTCGCGTCGTCGGCTCGATTTCACCGCCATCGGTCCCGTGGTCAATATCGCGTCTCGGCTCGAAACCCTGACCAAGGATATCGGCCGAAGCGTTCTGCTTTCCGGTGATTTCGTCGAGCGCGCCGGTTGCCAAGACGAGGTCGACAGCGTCGGGCCGCATGTGCTGAAGGGTCTGAACCATCCGGTGGATGTCTATGCGCTGCAAACACCGACAAGGATCTCCTCGGACTGATCGAACAATCCGGCATCCTCTCGACGACACCGCTCTACCGGACCGCGAGCGATCTCGCACCGGGACGGACTCGGATGTCGATCACGAGCAGACGACCCATCCGACATTCGAACCGACCCGCATCGTGTTCGAAGGACACAACGGCTTCGGTCAGGCGCGCGGTTGAAGATGAAGGCTCAGGGGTGGGCATCAGCGTCTTGGTCCGCCCCGACAGCCAGTAACCGAAAAGGCCGATCCATTCATGGGCGGCGAGGTCGAGATTGGTCAGGCCGACCGCCGTCGAACGCGGACGGTTGAGCGGGTGGGCCAATCCCCGGGTGCGGTAGTCGACGGGGTAGGGGATGAAATCCAGCCCTTGTTCGCGAAACACCGCCACCGAACGCGGCATATGCGAGGCGGAGGTCAACAGCAGCCACCGCTCGCCGGGCTTCGGCGTGATCGCCTTCCTGGTCTCGACGGCGTTTTCGAAAGTCGTGCGGGAATTCTCCTCCATCTCGATCCGTTCGGGAGCGACGCCCATGCCGATCAGCGCCTGGCGCGCGAAGGAGGATTCGCTGACGCGACCCTTGTCGGTGTCCGAACTCCAGCCGCCCGAGAGAAAGACGCGCATGGTCGGGAAGCGATTGGCGAGCGCCGCCGTCTCGGTCACCCGTTCGGCGGCGTCGTTGAGAATCACCTGGCCCCGGGTGACGGACAGGGATGCAGGTCGACCGCGCCGCCGAGCATCACCACGCCGGTCGGCGGCTCGGTGATGTCGGGAACCGGGAAGCGATCCTCCAGCACGGCGACCGGCAGATTGCCGAGCGGGGTGAAGCCCGCGGCGAGCGGAATGGCGAGCGCCAGCGCGCCCGCGACATATCCGAGCCGGCGCCAGCCGACCAACAGCAACAACGCCGCGAGAGCGCCGAGCGCGACCATGATGTTGGACGGCAGGATCAGCGTGTCGACGAGCTTGGACAGAAAGAAGAACATGTCGGCTCCTGAATGGCGCGGGCGGTTGTGACAGCCCGACCCTATAGGCAAATCCTTTTCGAAATCGAAAGGCCGCGCCGTCAGCCGCGTCGGCGGTTCATCAGCAGAGCCAGCATCGGCGCGCCGATCATCGCCGACACCAGGCCGGCCGGGATCTGATATGGGAAGGCGAGCATGCGGCCGCACCAATCCGCCAGCGCCATCAGGGCCGCGCCGATCAGGGCCGCACCGAGCGTCTGGGCCCCGGCGTGGCGCAGGCCGGCTTCGCGGGCGAGATGCGGCGCCATTAGGCCAATAAAACTCATCGGTCCGACCGTCAGCGTCGCGGCGGCGGTGAGCAATGCCGCCAGCGCATAGAGCGCCAGTCTTATCTTCGGTAATGCGAGACCCAGCGCCTGCGCCGGCGCCGGGCCGAGCGGCAGGATCTGCAGCCAACGTCGCGCCAGGGTCGCCAGCGCGACGAGGGCGAGCATCGCGACCAGCGACACCACGGCGGTCTGAACGTCGACCGCATAGGTCGAGCCGCTCATCCAGCGCATCAGCGCCATGCCGCGCGGATCGCCCATCGCGCTCAGGGCGCCGGACAGGGCGTCCGCCATGGCGCTGATCGCCACGCCGGTCAGCAGCACCCGTTCGGCGGCGAAGCCCGATCTGCGCCCCATGGCGAGGATGCCGAGCAGCACGCAACCCGCGCCGAGGCCGGCAAAGCCGAGCTGCAGCGTCAGGACGGGAGTGGCCACCACCAACAGCGACAGCGCCATACCCATGGTCGCACCGGCGCTGATCCCCAGAACCTCCGGACTGGCCATCTCGTTGCCGGTCAGGCGTTGCAGGATGACGCCCGCGACCGCGAGCATCGCGCCCGCGCCGATGGCTGCGAAGATGCGGGGCGCGCGATAGGGCATCACATCGTAGAGCGCCTGACCCAGGGACAGCTCGAAGTCGCCGTCGAGGCCGCGGCCGACGAACAGGGCGATGACGATGATCAGGGTCGCCAGGACAATAGCCAGAACCGGCGTCCAGCCCGGGGTGGAGCGTTGCGAGGTCGTCGGAGCGGCGCCGGCGCGAAAACGCGTTTTCAGCCGCGGCAACAGCATGAGCAGCAGCGGCGAGCCGAAGACGGCGGTGACGGCTCCGGTCGGCAGCGAATCCGAGAGATCGCCGAGCATGGCCACCAGCGCCGCGTCGGTCAGAGTTAGCAGCGCCGCGCCGATCAGGCTCGACCAGACGAACAGCGACAGCGGCCGCCGCGCGCCGCTGATCCGGGCGAGCAGCGGCGCGACGAGACCGATGAAGCCGATCACGCCGACGGCTGCGGTGGCGACGGCGGCGAGCGTCACGGCGATGGCGACCGCTGCGAACCGGGCGTAAAGGATCGACAGGCCGCGGCCGGCGGCGCCCCTCCTCGCCGAGATCGAGCAGGCCGAGCGGCCGGATGACCAGAAAGGCGAGCGCCGAGAGGATTGCGAGTTTCGGCGCCAGCGCGAGCGGGACCGCCCAACTCTGCTGCGACAGCGAGCCGGCGCCCCAGACATACAGGCCGACCAGATAGCGATCGTTCATCAGAATCAGGATGGCCGACAAGGCGCCGCACCACAGGCTGATCACCATGCCCGACAGAACCAGCGAGAAAGGAGTGAGGCCGCGCCGGGCGCCGATCAGAAAGACGAGGCCCGCAGCGACGGCGCTGCCCGCCAGCGCGATCCCGTCCCGACCAAGGGAGAGGAGCGCGGGCGCATAGAGCATCGTGGCGGCGAGCGCCAGTTGCGCGCCGGCGGCGATGCCGAGCGTGGTGGGCGAAGCGAGCGGATTGCGCAGCGCCTGCTGGAGGATCGCGCCGGACAGCGACAGCGCCGCCCCGACCATCAGCGCGGTCGCGATGCGCGGCAAAGCGGCGTTCAGGAAGACGAGCCGCGCCATCTCGTAATCGACGGCGGACGGATCGAGCGCAAGAAACCGGTCGATCCTGATGAAGACCAGGAAAACTGCGAGCACCGTGAGCGTGACCGTGAGCGCAAGCGGGCTGCGGCGCGGGTCGAGAGCGGAAAGGGTCATGAGCGCGCCTCGATCGCCGATGTCAGAAGGCGCGCAAAACGCGTGGCCTCGCCCACCATCCCGAAGGCGAGCGCAGGCGGCAGGATGGACAGGCGTCCCGTGCGATTGAAGGGCAGCGCCTTCCAGATCGGGCTGTCGCCGATCCTGGTCATGACGTCCCGCGGCGTCGGCTCGAACAGGATGGCGTGGACGCCGTCGCCCGCCGCCGCGCCGAGGCCTTCGAGGCCGGTCGCGGTGAAACCCCAATAGTTGCAGGGCGATGTCCAGGCGTTGTTCAGGCCCAGGCGGTCGAGGGCGCCCTGATAGAGGCCCGGCGCGCCATAGACATAGGCGTGGCGATCGTCGATCAGATAGAACATCAGGACCTCGCGTTCCGGCAAGCGCGCGAGACGGGCGCGGCAGTCGGCGAACAGCCGATCGGACCGGTCGAGATAGGCCGACATCGAGGCGGACGCGCCGAGATAGTCTCCCATGCGCCGTGTTTCGGAAATCGCCTTCGGCAGCACCGGCTCGCCCGAACCGTCGAAGACGGAGATGCGCAGGCAGGACGCAATGTCCTTCAGCTTCGGCAGCAAGGCGTCGAGAAAAGGCGTGGTGATGATGAGATCGGGCTTCAGCGCCGCCAGCAGTTCGAAATTCACCTCCCAGGCGCTGCCGAGATTGACGACGCCGGCTGGCTGGCAAGGCAGGCGCGCCCATCCATTTGTCCCAATCGGCGGCTTCGGCGACGGCGGCGAGCGCGCCGCCCGTCTCGATCAGCGTCGAGGCGACGGCGTAATCGAGCGTGGCGATGCGGCGGAAGCGCGGCGTCTCGGCGCGAGCCGACAAAGCCAGGGGCGCGACGGCGAGGCTGGCGATCACCGCGCGGCGGCTGAGGGGAAGGCGATCAGGAAACATATGCGAGCGGAATGTCGAGGGCGGGATGCGGCATCACCGTCATGTCGACGCCGTAGATCATGCGCAGCGTGTCATCGGTCATGATGGCGCGCGCCGGACCGAAGGCGACCAGTCGGCCGCCCTTGAGGGCATGGATCTCGTCGGTGAAACGGGCGGCCATGTTGACGTCGTGCAATACGATGATCACCGACAGCGACTTTTCTCGCGACAGGCGGCGGATCAGGGCGAGAAGTTCGAGCTGGTGGGCGATGTCGAGCGCCGAAGTCGGCTCGTCCAGAAGCAGGCAGCGGCTGTCCTGGGCCATCAGCATGGCGATCCAGGCGCGTTGGCGCTCGCCGCCCGACAGGGTTTCCACCAGCCTGTCGCGCATGGCGGCGGTGTGGGTGATGTCGAGCGCCTCTTCGACCTTGGCGCGGTCGAGCGCCGTGAAGCGGCCGAGCGCGCCATGCCAGGGGTAGCGGCCCGCGGCGGCCAGTTCACCCACCGTCATGCCCGCGGCCGTCGTGAGGTCTTGCGGCAGGTAAGCCACCTCGCGGGCGAAGCGGCGGCCGCCCAACGCGGCGGCGCGTTCGCCCGAAAACAGGATGTCGCCGCCCGATGGCGCGATCTGCCGCGCCAGCAACTTGAGAAGCGTGGATTTTCCCGATCCGTTGTGGCCTATCAGCGCCGAGACGCAGCCAGTCTTAAAATCGATCGACACGTCGTCGAGGAGCTGGCGGTCCGAAACTTTGAAACTGAGGCCGCGTGTGGAGAAGACCGGCTTTGTATGGGACATGTCAGTTCCTTTCGCGCCGCCTGTTTTCCCGGTGGCCTGCGGCGTCACCCGCGTTGAAACGCCGCTATATAATATGATAAGGCAAGTCAAGTTAGCTTGCGGCCCGCGCCGCCGCCATGGAGAAGGTTTCGCGTCTCGATGAATTTCGTTCCCCGCATGAACAACCGCATCGGCGGCTACACCGTCGAGCGCTACTTCCATCGGCGATACTGGAACGGCATGGCGGCCGACCTCTGGGATGTGACCTGCGCGCCGGGGGCCGGCGGCTTCTACAGCGCCCGGGATCCTCGCCTGTTCGTGGCGCTCGCCGCGGATGGCGGCAGCGACGCGTTGTTTGAGATGCGGGAGATCGGCGGCGACAGTCGCGCGCGCAGCGTCGCGCCGTTCATCTCCTTCATTCCGGCCGGCATGGATATCGAGGCCTATTCGCACGGCATCCGCTCGGTTCGGCATCTCGATCTGCATTTCGACGCCGATACGCTGGAACGCAGATTGGGTGCGGATTACGCGGCCGCGGCCTTTCAGAGACCGCGATTGATGATGTCGGAGCCGCAGCTCTTCGCGCTGTCCGAGCTTCTCGCGCAGGAATGCCTGGCGGACGAGCCGCTGCATGATCTCTATGGCGACGGACTGGCTTTGTCGTTGCTGCTCGCCGTGATGAAACTGCCCGCTTCCGAACGGCGGATGGGCGGCAAGCTCGCGCAATGGCAACTGCGCCAGGTGACCGATTTCATCGAGGATAATTGCCTTCGGACCATCCGGCTCGATGAGCTGGCCACGATCGCCGGCCTGTCCGCCTGCTATTTCAGCCACGCCTTCAAGGCGTCCACCGGCCTGCCGCCGCATCAGTGGCAGATGCGGGCGCGGATCCGTCGCGTCAAAGCGAGGCTGATCGAGACGCGTCAGCCGCTCGCGGAGATCGCGGCGGAAATGGGGTTTTCGGACGCGGCGCACCTGACCCGGATGTTCCGCCGGCATGTCGGATCTCCGCCATCGGTCTGGCGTCGGGATCAGGCTGATTGAACGGCGCGGCCGTCAATGCTGGTGATTTTGCGCAAAAACGTTCAAGCCCGCAAAAGAATGGTCAAGCGGCTCGGAATAAGATGACTTATGGAGTCATCTTATCATCAAGCGAGAAGCAGGCGCGTGAGCGCCCGCGAAGGGGACAGGCATGACACGAAGAATCAGAAAGGCGCGTCTTGCGCCTTGGCTTGCGGCCGGCGTCGCGGCGACCGCGATCCTTTCGGCGCAAGGCGCCCTCGCGCAGGAAGCCACCCAGCTCAAGAAGCTCGTCGTCGAGACGGACAAGGCCGCCGAAGCGACCGGTCCGGTGGATGGCTACGCCGCCGAGGCGACCGAAGCCGGCACCAAGACCGCGATGCCGATCAACCGCGTGCCGCAATCGGTCAGCGTGATCGGTCGCGAGGAGATCGAGGATCGCGCCGTATCCGGCAAGATCGACGAAGCGCTGCGCTACGCCTCGGGCGTCACCGCCCAGCCGTTCGGCAGCGATCCCGACACCGACTGGGTCTATATTCGCGGTTTCGACGCCACCCAGACCGGCGGCTTTCTCGATGGCCTCAATCTCCAGAGCTATGGGTTCGGCGGTTTCCAGATCGATTCCTATTTCCTGGACCGGATCACCGTGCTCAAGGGGCCCTCGTCGGCGCTGTATGGCGGCGGCAGCCCCGGGGGCATCATCGACATGGTGCGCAAGACGCCGACCGCCGAGCCGCTCCTTTCGACGGAAGCCGGCGTCAACAATTTCGGCAACGGCTATGTCGCCTTCGACGCGTCCAACGCAATCAAGGACAGCGCTTTCAGCTATCGCCTGACGGCCAAGGTCTCGGGCGGCAACTACCAGACCGACTACGGCAACGATCTGCGCGCCGCGGTGATGCCGCAGCTGACCTGGAGCCCCGACGACGCCACCACGCTGAATGTCTTCGCCTATTATTCGACGCTCGACCAGCGCCACGGCGCCGGCAGCTTCCTGCCCTATTACGGCACGGTGAAGAACGCGCCGTTCGGCAAGATCGACCCGGACAACTTCTACAGCGAGCCCGACCTCGACGAGGGCTCCGCGCGCCAGACCCTGATCGGCTACAGCTTCAAGCACGAGCTGGAGAACGGCGTCACGCTCAAGCAGACGCTGCGCTACGGACATGTGAAGAAGTACGAAAACGCGCCTTACACCTATGGCTGCTATGACGCCGTCACCTATTTCAGCGATTGCTCGTCGGCGGATGCGGCCAATGCCGAATTCTACCGGATCGGCTTCGAGCATCGGACCAGCGTCGACTCCTTCAATGTCGATACGCATGCCGAGGGCTCCTTCGACACCGGCCCCGTCAGCCATGATCTGATGGTCGGGATCGACTATCGCTATTTCGGCATCGATCAGGTGCAGGCGTCGGGTTATGCGGCGCCGATCAGCGTGCTGGATCCCGCCTATGGGGCCGACATCGTCACCTCTCCCTACCTGGTCCAGGATCTCGTGCAGCAGCAGGTCGGTCTCTACGCGCAGAACCAGATGCGTTTCGGCTCCGGCTGGGTCGCCACGCTCAATGGTCGTTACGACTTCGTGCATACGGATTCGGATTACGACCTCGGCGGAACGGACTATGTCGCCGACAACAAGGCGCTGAGCGGCCGGGCCGGCCTCGCCTATGAATTCGCCAACGGCGTCACGCCCTATGTCAGCGCGTCGACCTTCTTCGATCCGGTGATCGGCACGACCGCGGGCGGCGATGGACTCGATCCCGAGGAAGGCTACCAGCTCGAGGCAGGCGTCAAATACCAGCCCGATTTCATCGAGGGGGTCTTCACAGCCTCGGTGTTCCAGATCGTCAAGCAGAACTGGACGCTCACCAATCCTGCAACTTACGCCAGCGAGCAGGTCGGCGAGGTGAGGTCCCGCGGGATCGAGCTGGAAGCCAAGGTCGATCTGACCGAGCAATGGCGGGCCGTGGCCGGCTTCACCTATCTCGATCTCGACATCACCAAGCACAACATCGCGACCTATGTCGGCAATTCGCCCTATCTGATCCCGGAAGTTTCCGCCTCGGCCTGGCTGGATTACAAGCTGCCGGCCGGCATGCTCGAAGGCGTCAGCCTCGGCGGCGGCCTGCGGTACCAGGGCAAGAGCTGGGCCGATATGGACAATACGCTCAGGGTGCCCGATGCGGTCGTCGCCGACGCCGCGATCCGCTATCAGAAAGACAATCTCGGCGTCTCCCTGACCGCGACCAATCTGTTCGACAAGGAGTATGTCACGGGTTGCCAGGGACCGCTGGTCTGCTCCTACGGGGCAGGGCGAACCGTGATGCTGAAGATCAACAAGCTCTGGTAAAACGAGTCCCAAACGGGCCGAGTTCGAAAAGAAAAGGCCGGCGGATCGAGCATCCGCCGGCCTTTTCAATGAGAATGCCGTCGTTCAGGGGCGATGCGGATCCGGGGTGATCTCGGGCATGGCCTCGTTGGCCTGCTTGGCCTCGTAGACCCATTCCCGCCAGATCGACACCAGCAGCGCCATCAGCACCGGGCCGACGAACAGACCGAGGAAACCCATGGTCTTGACGCCGCCGACCAGTCCGAAAAACGTCGGCAGGAACGGAAGCTTGATCGGGCCGCCCACCAACTTGGGTCGGAGCGTCTTGTCGACGATGAACAGTTCGACCGAACCCCATGTGATCAACGCCACGCCGGCCATGAAATCGCCGCTGGCGGCGAGATAGATCGACACCAGCGTGAAGGACAGCGGCGCGCCGCCCGGTATGAGCGCCATGACGCCGGTGATGAGCCCGAGCGTCACCGGGGAGGGAACCCCGGCCAGCCAATAGGCGACGCCGAGCACGATGCCCTCGCCGATCGCGATGATCGTCATGCCCGAAACCGTGGAGCTGATGGTCAAGGGAACGATGCGCGAGACGCGCCGCCAGCGACCGGGCAGCACCTGTTCGCCGAGCTGGTCGAGCTGGGCGACGAGATGTTCGCCGTCTCGATAGACGAAGAGCAGCGTGATCAGCATGAACAGCAGGCTGAGTATCTTCTGGAAGGCCGTGGCGCCGACGACGAGCACGCCCTGGCCGATATTGCCGATATTGGCGCCCGAGACCACCTGCACCAATTCGCCGAAGCCGCCCGGCTTGCCGAAATGCAGGGTCCATTGTTCGCTCAGGAAGTCGCCGACCAGCGGGATCTGCAGCAGCCAGGCGGGGGCGGGGGCTCCCGCGGCGTTGGCCGCCATAGCCCAGGCGCTCCAGACCTTGATTTCCTTGATGGCGGCGACGATGGCGAGCGACAAGGGCGCGATGATCACCACCATCACCAGCATCAGGGCGATGGAGGCCGCCAGCGTGCGCCGGCCATTCATGGCGGCGAGAATGCGCCTGTAGATGGGCCAGGTGGCGAAACCGATCACCAGGGCCGCCAGCACCGGGACGACGAAGCCATAGAAGAAATAGACGCCGGCAATCAGCACGAACAACAGCAACCAGCGCGCCGCCGATGTGGGGCCCACCAACGCCGAGCGCCGCGGCGTCCGCGCCGTCTGCTCCGCCGAAGGCGTGATGTCTGCCGGGTCTGTCACGATTGCCATGTCTTTGTCTCGCTAATGCCGTTCCAGCGCGATTCGCTATCCGAAGGCGGGGTGTTAGGAAAGCGTCTTAAAGGTCGCGATTGATGAAATTATTGCGAAAGACCGAATTGTGATCAGATTGAGGAACTTTGGCGACCCGGCCTGGCGTCGACGCACCTCGCCGGGGAAGCGCTTTCGCCGGTGGTGTTCGACATTGCATATGTCGGTTTCATCGGAGCAATCCGCAGCGCGGCGCTTGCAGTCCGGCGTCAGGCGACCCTGTCGGCGGGGCGCAGTTGGGGAAAATAGCGCGCGGCGATTTCCGAGGCCGTCACCGGGCGGGAGAAATGATAGCCTTGCAATTCGTCGCAGCCCGACAGTTTGGCGAAGGCGGCCTGCGTCTCTGTCTCGATCCCTTCCGCCGTCACCGCCACATTCAGCGCATTGGCCAGCGAAATCGTCGCTTTGAGCACCGCGCTGGCGTTTTCATCCGCTTCGAGATCGCTCACCAGCGAGCGGTCGATCTTCAGCCTGTCGAAGCCGAATTTTCGCAATGCCCCGATGCTGGCGTAACCGCAGCCGAAATCGTCGAGCGCGATCTTCACCCCCATCTCTCTCAAGGCGTCGAACGTCTTCTGCGCCTGTTCGGGGTCGGAAATCAGAACGCCTTCGGTGACCTCGATCGTCAGGCGGCTGGGCGAAAATCGGTTCCGCTGCATGACTTCGGCGAGATTGGCGACGAGGAAGGGATTCTTGAGCTGGATCGGCGAAATATTCAGCGCCAGCCCCGTATCGCCCCAATGAGCCGCGGCCCTGAGGGCGAGTTCGGCGATGCGCAGGCCGAGCTGGTCGATCAAGCCGGAGCGCTCCGCCGCGGGTATGAAGAGATCCGGCCGCACGAGCGATCCATCCGGTTTTTCCAGCGCGCCAGCGCCTCGACACCGCCCAGCGCGCCCGTGCGGGCATTGATCAACGGCTGGAAAGCGACGTCGATCTCTCCATCCGCCAGGCCCTGGCGAAGATCTTGCTCCATCTCCCGCTGTCGACGCGCATCGCGGTCGAGCCCCGCCTCGTAATCGACATTGACGCCGCGGCCCATTTCCTTGGCGCGATACAGCGCGAGATCGGCCCGGCGCAGCAATTCGTGAATATCGTCCGCGTTCGGGTCGGAGGAGGCGACGCCGACACTCGCGCCGATCTTGATCACGCGACCGTCGATATCGAAATGCGCCGACAGCGCTTGCTGGATCGACGCCCCGATGTCGGACGCCATGCGACGGTCGGAGAGAACGGCGAATTCATCGCCGCCGAGGCGGGCGATCGCCGCATCCGACGGGATCGTGAGAGCGATGCGGTTGGCGGCTTCGCGGATCAACTGATCGCCGACCGGATGGCCCCATATATCGTTGACGGCCTTGAAGCCATCGAGATCGACGAGATGCAGCGTCAGTGCGGGCTTGGTCGCGGCCTCGAAGCGCTTCAGCGCCGCCTCGTACAGCCCGGAGCGGTTGAGAAGACCGGTCAAAGGATCGTGCGCGGCCTGCCAGGCCAGGGATTTTTCCCGATGCCGGGCGTCACGCAGGAGCAACGCGGCCACGCCGATGATCGCCGCGACGATGGCGACGAAAACCCCGGCGGCCGTGGCCAGCATATGTTCGACCTTTTCGTAACTGGCGCTTCCGGGCTTCTGGCTCGGCCATACGAAATAGGCGATGCGCTCGCCCTTGATGTTGCGCAGTCCGATGGAGAGATTGTCCTTCACCGGCGCGTTGGCGAGTGTGAGACCGCGAATATTGAAGGTTCCGCGCACGTCCGCGATCATTCCCGGCGTCATATGCTTGGCGAACAACAACACATGCGACCGGCCGAAGGATTGTCCCGGCGTCACGACGCTCGGTTGGATGGGGGCGGCGCCGACCACGGCGACGCCGATCCTGGTGCGTATGAAACTGACGGACAAGTGATCGCGGTTGATCGCCACATCTCGGGCCCGCGCAAGGAGCGTCGACAGGGAGAGATCGAAGAACTGTTCCGCATGCGCAATCTCCACCCCCGCATGATATGCCACGACGGGTCTGTTGAAACCGTCATAGACGATAGCCGTGTCATAGAGGGGGTAATCCTCGGTGGTGGAGGCCCAGTTGTCGATGATCCACTGCCGGGCGTCAGGCGTCTTCATGACCTCGAAGGCGTCGTCCCAGAACGCGTTGTCGCGCAATGTAGCCGAGAGTCGCGAGCGCAACGCGTTGGAAGCGCCCTGGGCGGCGGTGACGGCGCGGGCGTCGTCCAGGCGGTCGGCGTTGTGATAAATGGAGGTGACGGACTGGACGACGAGGGCGGCCAGCGTCGCGCTCAGCGCCACGAGGAGAAGGCCGACGACCACCACCATGCCGGCATGGTTCAAGCCGTTTCTCTTGTCGGGCCAAATCCGCATATCGCCTCCGCGTATCCGCTGTCGTGGCGGTCGTTCTCTCCAGCTATATTACCTCCTTCGAATAATTCACAGTTAACGCGCCCGAGAAATCCAGGGGTTTTTGCGAAAAGTCTGGTTCGGCCGGGAAAAAGCCGGCATGCGGCGCAACCTCTCGGGCCGTGGGGCGTTGTGTCTCCGCCAGCGGCGGGCCCAGTGTCCGGCCGCGCCATAAACGCAAAAAGACGACATGGAGTGTGGTGATGAGTGGGTTCAACGGCGGTCTCAGGGGGCGGCGCGTGATGGTTCTCGAGGACGACGTTCTCATTGCCATGGATATGGAGGATTTTCTGCTCGGCCAGGGCTGTCAAGTCGTCGGGCCGATCTCCAACGTCGAATCCGCACTCGAGAAGGTGGAGACCGGCGGGCTCGATGGCGCCGTCGTCGATCTCAACCTGCGCGGTGAACTGTCCGTGCCCGTGATCGAAGCGCTGAAGTCGCGCGGCATCCCCGTCATCGTCTGCAGCGGCTATGCCGAGCTTTCGGGCGTCCGGGACATGCTCGCCGATGTGCCCATGGTGACCAAGCCTTGTGACTTCAACGCCCTGTCGAAAATCCTGGCCGACAGTTTCACTGCGGCCGCAGCCCCTCAGTCAGCGGAAAACTGAGCACGCAGCGCAGGCCGTCCCGGCCGAAGTCCATCATGGCGCGACCTTCCAGCTCGTATTCTATCAGGCTGCGGATCAACCGCGATCCCAGCCCGCCCTGGCCCGGCGCGGTGATGGCGGGCCCTCCCTTCTCGACCCATGTGAAGTGAAGCAGCGGCGCGTCGCCCTCGCGCGGCTCCAACGTCCAATCGACATCAACCCTGCCATGCTGCGACGACAGCGCGCCGAATTTGGCGGCATTCGCGATAAGTTCGTGAAACGCCATGGACAGCGACAGCGCGATGCGCGGGCTGATGCGCACATTCGGCGACATCTCCACCACGATCCGCTTTTCGAGATCGTCGAAGCTGGCCGCGGCGCGGGTCAGCACGTCGAGCAGTGCGGTTTCATTCCAATTGTTTTCGAACAGGAGCGCGTGCCCATCGGCGAGCGCGGTGACGCGAGCGCTCAGGCTTCTCTCGAAATCCTCGACGGTCTTGGCGACGCGCGCGGTGCGCCGCACGAGCGACAGCATCACCGCCATGTTGTTTTTCACGCGATGGCTGAGTTCACGCACCAGGATTTCGCGCTGCTGTTCGGCGTGACGCCGGCGACTGCGCTCGTTTGCTTCCGCAAGCGCGCGTTCGACGGCCGAGGGCAGTCGGTTCAGTCTCTGTTTCAGAACATAGTCGGTCGCGCCGCGGCGAAAAGCGTCGATCGCCGCGTCCTCGCCGAGCACGCCGGAGACGAAGATGAACGGTGTTTCAGGCGCCTGCGCCACCACGACGTCCAGCGCGGCCATTCCATCGAAATCCGGCAGCGAAAAATCCGACAGCACGAGGTCGTAGCGGCCGTTGGAGAGCGCATCGACGAAGGCCTGCCTCCCGGTGGCGATCGTCAGAGTCGGCCGCGGTTCGACGCGGTCGATCTGTTCGGAGATGAGTTCTGCGTCGATGACGCTGTCCTCGAGCAGCAATATGCTCGCGGTCGCGGCGGTATTCTCAGTCATGACGGCGATTTCCCGGTGGTGGTTCGTTGAGGAGCGCCCAGAAGACGCCGAGATCCTGGATCGCCTTGAAAAATTCGTTGAACTCGACCGGCTTCACCACGAAGGCGTTGACGCCGAGTTCGTAGCTGCGGATCAGGTCC
This sequence comes from Rhizobium sp. G21, assembly GCF_014158035.1. Lineage (GTDB taxonomy): Bacteria > Pseudomonadota > Alphaproteobacteria > Rhizobiales > Rhizobiaceae > Rhizobium_E. The sequence goes on from NZ_JACFXW010000001.1 coordinate 4,112,791, forward strand.
TGTTCTTCGCGGGACGAGGTGAGCATGACGATGGGGATGTGGCGCAGCCGGTCGTTGCTCTTGACGCGCTCCAGCACTTCGAGACCATCGACTTTGGGAAGCTTCAGGTCGAGCAGCACCACGGTCGGATCGCCAGGCGTGCGCTCGGCTTGCACGCCTTCCCGGAACAGATAGTCGATCGCCTCGGCGCCGTCGCGCGCGATGACGATCTCGTTGGCCAGCTGACATTTTTCGAGAGCGGTCAGCGTCAGCTCAAGATCCCGCGGACTATCCTCCACGAGCAGAATGGGCCGAAGTTCAGGCAAGTTTCCTATCTCCTTTCGGATTTGTCGGCAAACGGAACTCGAATCGCGCTCCGGCGTCGGGTTCGCCGGTGGCCGATATTTCACCGCCATGCCGTTCGATGATGCGGCGTGTCAATGCCAGGCCGATGCCGGTTCCCTCGAAATCCTCTACGCGCTGCAAGCGCTGGAAGACGCCGAAGAGCTTGCCGTAATAGGCCATGTCGAAGCCCACGCCGTTGTCGCTGACGCTGAACGTGGAGATGTCGCCGATGCGCTGTCCGGAAATCTCGATAGACGCTTCGGCGCGCGGGCGGGTGTATTTCACCGCGTTTTCAATCAGGTTGAACCAGGCCTGGCGGAGGAGACCCGGATCTCCATGCGCCGGCGGCAGGTCTCCTATCGTCCAGGCGATCTTGCGATCCTCGAGGGACGGCTGCAGGCTGCGCACGACTTCGGCCACCAGCTTGTTCATGTCCACCGGTCGGGAGGCCATCGCCGTTCGCCCGAGCTGGGAGAAATTCAGGAGATCGTCGACCAGCCGTCCCGCCGCCATGGCGGAATCGGTGATCGTGGCGAGGTAGTGCCGGGACTTTTCATCGAGCCCCGGCGTTCTCTCGCGCAGCAGCTGGGCGAAGCCGACGATATGGCGAAACGGCGCACGCAGGTCGTGCGAGACCGAATAGCTGAAAGCCTCCAGCTCCTTGTTCGAGCGACGCAGTTCATCGCTCAGTTGGGCGAGCTCCTCGGCCTTCTTGAGCACGATGTTGATGATCGCGGCGCGCAACGCCCGGGCCGCCTCGATCTCCGTCATGCGCCAGGGGGCCGATTTGCCGCGCACCTGTTCTTTCCAGGCGTCGAACGAATGGCGGGGGTGGATGCGTCCGTTTTCCGACACCGTCTTGTGGGGTCGTCCGCCCCAGGTGACGGTCTGGACCACTTCCGGACGAAACCAGATCAGCCAGCTATGATGCAGTTCCGACACGCGCAGCGCCATGACGCCGCTCGCGACCTCGACCATTTTTCCGTCTGTATCGAAGATCTCCGACAAACGGTCGGTGACGACGACGTCACCGTCGTCGCGCTCCGACAGCCAGGCGATGAGGCGCTTGATGTCGCTGAGGGGCGGAACGCGGCCGACGGTCTTGACGTCGTCGCCGTCCTCGACGATCGCGGCGCCGCTCGCCGAGACGAAGGCGAGCAACTGGTCGGAAGCCCGCAACAGGCCCTCGCTCCAGGTCGCCGCCGACGTCGTGGCGCCGATCAAATGGCCGTGGACGCTGGCATGCCGGGCGCGCTGGGACGCGTTTTCGGAATCTCGTTGCGAGGCGATGCGGATCGCCAAGGATTGCACGGCGAAGTCGCAGGCGTCCCTGAGCGCCGGCGACACATAGTGAGCCGCGCGGCTGTGACAGGCCACCAGACCCCAGAGCTGGCCCGAAACCATGATCGAGATCGACATGGACGAGGCCGTGCCCATGTTGCGCATGTATTCCAGATGCACCGGCGAGACGCTGCGGATCTGCGAGAAACTCAGGTCCAACTGGTCGCCGGCGTCGGGATGCAGGGCGGCGAGATCCACCGGCGTATAGTCGATATCGGGAATGATGCGCGTGCGGTTCAGCGCGTAGAGACGACGGGCCTGCGCGGGAATATCGTCCGCCGGGAAATGAAGGCCGAGATAAGAGGGCAGGGCGCCGGAATTCCACTCCGCCAGCACCTGGCCGTTCCAGGCCTCGTCGAAGCGGTAGACGAGGGCGCGATCGAAACCGCTGAGCTGCCCGACGAACCGCGCCGTCGCCTCGAGCGCCGCATCGATATCGGCCTGGGAGGCGAGCAAAGGCGCGAAGTTTGCGAGATGCGACAGCAGTTCGTCGGTCGCATCACCCGACAGAGGTTCGAAATCGACGATCGCGACATCGCCGCTGCGATGAACGAAGCCGTGCACCCTGCCTTGGGCAGGGCCTTGCGCAGCGTCTTTTCCTCGCCGCGGCGCCAGGAGTCGATCGCGTCGCAGAGATCGGCCATGGCTCCCGTTGTGAAACTTTCCCTCTCTGGCCGGAACTTCAGTCTGGACTCGAAGTTCCGTGACGCCCAGAGCGGCGTCGAAGAGGTCATGTCGAGCGCAACCAGGGCCCCGTGAGGCTGGATTGCGCCGGGTATGTGTATGGGCTCGCGCGCACAGGCGTCGAGATCGGCTTGGGATGTCAACGTCGCCCGCTCCTTGTCGCGCCGAACGGCGCCGTATTGATCGTTTTCAGGCCGCCAGGGCCCTTCGGTGATTTCTTCATCGTCGGTTTATCGGGCCATCCAGCCATCGTTGCCGCGGGCATGGCCGCGATTGCGCATGGCCTCTGCCATATGCGCCTGCGGAGCGGAGGATTTTGCCTGTTCTGCGGCGCGATCGAACAACTGCGCCAGCCAGGCGCGATCCGGCTCGACCGCCGACAGCGCTCGTTCTATCCGTTCTACGGCCGAACTGTCGGGTTGGATGTAATCGGGCTCTTCCATCGCGACCGAAACCGCCTGGACCCGAAGCCTTGCTCCCACGCCGTCTTGATATTGCGACAGCAGCAAGCCGACCAGTTTGAGCTGCTCTCGGATGCGCGCGCGCGGCTCGTGCGCGATCAATCGCTGAAACGCTTCGATCATCTCGCGGCGCGTGGCCGGCAATTCCGCCGCGTCGAGGATGTCGTGGCCGATCGGACGGTCGCGCAAATCGGCAAGAAAACGGACGACGAGCGTTCGCGCCTCGGCCAGTTCGCTCGAAGATCTCTTTGCGCCGTGCATGTCACCGAAATAGGTCATACTCTCTGCCTGTCGTGTCATCAGGCGATCAACGCCGGATTGAGCAAATAGTTCACTGTCAGTTATTCCGCTGTTGCTCATCCGCAGCTCCCATCCGATCTTTCTTAACTGCAACGGCCTGAAGTTCAAGCGTGGCTGGGAAATGCGGTGGGTTCGTGGTCGCCACATCAATATCGACAGCAATCGAGCAAGCTTGCGCGCTGAATGTCGCCGTCATCGGATTGATTGCGCTCTGCAGAACATGCGGCGCAGGAAACGTGAGAAGGCTACAGCGCAGGTTGCCGGAGAAGACTTTTTCATGTCGTCGCGGGGGTTGAGGTCGGACCGTTCGGCGCTTAATCAGATCCCGGAGGTGTTATTTCCTTCGCCTAAGAACTGTCCGCAGCATCCAGGCGTATACGCTGTCGAGTGACTAGAAAGCATGCGCTATGGATCCCGCACGAGACGAAGCGAGAGACTTGTTCAACGGCAAGACTCTGCTGGTAATCGATCAAGACTTCTTTCTCTCCGACCAGACGCGGCGGATGGTGGAGGGCTGGGGCGGCGCCTTTGTCGTGGTCGGCTGCGTCGCCGAGGCTCACGAATTTTTGAAGAGCCGGCAGGTCGACGCCGCCGTCATCGACATCGAATTGGAAACGCGCGACGCGTTCCTTCTCTGTGAACGGCTGGACGCGCTCGGCATTCCCTTTGTATTCGCCTTCGGCGACAGCGCGCCGGACGCCGTTCGCGCTCATGGCGGCTTTTCGCTGCGGGGGCGGTCGACGCGTTGATCGATGTCGGGCATGGCCTCTTTCGTCGCAGCGCCGTTCCGCCGGTTCACTGATCAGCCGACGCCGCCGTCCGCGTCGCCGCCGACGCCATCCTTGTCGACCAGAGCGCCAGACCCGGGCGTCTTTTCATGATCGGTCAGATCCGGGCGCGCATGCGGCCCTTCCGCAGGACCTTTTTTCGACTTGTCCTTTACGCTCGCCGCCTCGTCGCGACCTTCGATGTCTTTCTGCGCCGTGCTCATCATCCGCTCCTATTCGATTGCCGCGATCAAACGTGAAGCGCTGCATTTCTGTTCCCTGGCGCCTCCGCTTCACGATCTTTTCGACAAACGGCCGGAACCGAGCGGAAGCCCTGGTGTTGTCCGTGTGCAGGAGAGAACCTCACGCGATCCTCTCGATCTCCTGCGAAAGGGCCGCTCCCCGGACGGAACGCTTGGCTGACCTCCGGAGCGTGAAGCCGGCGGAGCGGCTTCTTTGCGGAGAGACAACGGAACAAGTCGGCGGCTGCCGTGTTGATCCGCATCAGTCGCATGCGGATCAGGGGAATACACATGCCGAACCCGGACTACATTTCGCTCAACCCGGATCAGATCGTGAAAGTCGGCGTCAACGCGTGGCGCGCGGCCGTGGCCGAGCGCGTCGGCTTCATGGTCGACGGCGCGGCTTACTTCACCGCGCTCGACGAGGCGTTGCGCCAGGCGCGCCGAACGATCTGGATCGTCGGCTGGGACTTCAACCCCGACATCTATCTGCGGCCCGATCGCCCGAGCGAGACCTTGGGTGAGCTGCTTCGCTCGCTCGTGGAGTCGAACGACGACCTGGAGATCCGAATTCTCGTCTGGGCCATGGGGCCGATCTATTCCGGCAAGTCTCTCGCCTTGTTTTCCGAAAACAGTTGGTCGGCGCATCCGCGCATCCATCTGCGCTTCGACCGCCGGCATGCGATCCGCGGCTCCCATCACCAGAAATTCGTGACGATCGACGATCAACTGGCCTTCATCGGCGGCATCGATCTCACCCACAAGCGCTGGGACGACCCTCGCCACGATCCCGACAATCCGCTGCGCGTCACGCCGTCTGGCGAGACCTACGAGCCCGTTCATGATCTGCAGGCGGCGCTGTCGGGGTCTGCGGCTGCGATGATCGGCGATCTCGCCAGACGCCGCTGGCAGCACGCCAACGGCGAGGATATTTCGCCGGCGCCCATCGACAGCACCGACGCCGTCTGGCCGGGGAGCGTCTCGGACGACTTCGGCGGGTGTGAGGTGGCGCTCGCCCGCACAGAGCCCGGTATTCGCGGCCGCAGGAGTCGCCGCGAGGCGATGCGGTTGACGATGGACGCGCTCGCCTCCGCGCGGGATTCGATCTATATCGAAACGCAATATCTCGCCTCCTTCGAGGTCGGCCGACTGCTCGCCAAACGCCTTGCCGAACCCGACGGGCCCGAAGTGGTGGTGATCGTGACGCGTCTTTCGCACGGTTTTCTCGAGAAGATCATGATGGGAGCCAATCGCGACCGGTTGATCCGCCGTCTGAAACGCGCCGATCGCCATGGTCGCTTCCGCGCCCTTTATCCGGTCGTGCCGAATCGCAGGGGCGGCGAATGCGACATCCTCGTCCACGCCAAGCTCGTGGTGGTCGACGATCGTTTCATCCGGCTCGGTTCTTCCAACCTCAACAACCGTTCCGAGGGCCTGGATACGGAATCCGACATCGCCATCGAGGCCGAGAACGGCGCATGCAAGGGCGCCATCCTGTCGTTGCGCGATCGGCTGATGGCGGAACATCTGGATTGTTCGGAGCAGGACGTTCGCGCAGCCGTCACGCGGCGCGCCAGCCTGATCGGCGCGATCGAGGAGTTGAACACCAAACCGCGCGGGCTGCGCATCCTGGCGGTCGACGTCGAAAAAGGCCAGACCGGACCGGTGTTCGGGACCGGCATGGTCGATCCGCGCAAGCCCTTCACGCCCATCAAGGGCGCCCGGCGGCTCTGGGACGCGCTCACGGGGCGGCTGACCAGCCTGGTCGCGCCGCAGGCGCGCAAGGACATGTAACGGAAACGCCCCGGCGGCGATATGCGATCGGGGCGTTTGGGTGCAGGACGGATAATGGATCATTCGGCGGCGGCGGGTTGATAGCCCGCCGCCTTCTTTTTTCAGCAGAAGTTCGCTCATCGCCAGCAAGGCGAGGCCGAAGGCGAGCGGAATGAAATAGTAGACCACGCGGAAGGCGATGACGGCGGCGATCGACGAGGCGCCCGGCAGGATATGCACGATCGTGGCTTCCAACACGCCGAGGCCGCCCGGAACATGCGAAATGATCGCGGCGATATTGGCGGTGATCGAGGCGGCGGCGACTTTCAGATAGCTCGCCGGAGCAAAGGCCGTCAGCATCTGGTGCAGCGCGGCGGAGACGAAGGAGAAGTTGATCGTGCCGACCGCCACCTGCGCCAGCGCCAGCCGCATCGGCGGCAGCTTCATGCTCCAGGAGCGAATGCGCAGCGGTTTGCGCAGCACGGCGCAGAGCACGAGGTAGAGGACCGGGAAGACGGCGAAGGCCGCGGCCAGCATGCGGATCGTGCTCGTATCGAGCTTCATCATGTCGCCGGCGTCTTCGGGCCGCAAAGCCATGCCGATCGATCCCAGCGTCGACAGTCCGAGCGCGACGGTCACACCGCAGAACAGGATGATCTTGGCCACGGCTTCGCCATCGAGGCCCCAGCGGGAATAGAAGCGGTAGCGCACCGCTCCACTCGACAGCGCCGCCACGCCGACATTGTGGCCGATCGACAGGCTGACGAAAGACGCCAGCGCGGTCTGGCGGAATTTCAACGGTTTGCCGGCGTAGCGCGTCGCCAGCCAGTCGCCCACGGCGAGACAGAAATAGGAGCAGGCGGCGAAGCCCAGGCCGATCGCCAAATGGCTGACCGGTATCGAGGCGAGCGTCGTAAGGATTTCATCGAACGAATATTGCCGGAGCGTTCGCACGAGAAGGTATATCGCGCCGAGGATGGCGAGGACGAAAATGGCGCGCGCGAGATATTTAAGAAACATGGACCGCCGGTCTCCTGAAGTGTGGGAAGGGAACGAATCCGGCCGCAATGGGTTCCCCGGCATGCTTACGTCGAAGGACATTCCCGCCCGGCGCATTTTGCGCGCGCTCACCTATAATGTGCATAGCTGCCGCGGTTCGGATCGCCGACACGATCCGGAGCGCATCGCCGAGGTCATCGCCGAGAGCGGCGCCGAGGTCATCGCGTTGCAGGAACTCGATGTCGGTCGCAAGCGATCGGGCGGCATAGATCAGGCCGAGGTGATCGCGGCTCATCTGAAGATGCGGTCTCATTTCCATCCGGCGCTTCATGTCGAGGAAGAGCGCTATGGCGACGCCCTTCTGACGGCGCTGCCGTCGACGCTGCACCGCGCCGCGGCGCTGCCGTCCCGCGGAGAGCCGCGCGGCGCGCTGTGGATCGAGATCGACGTGCACGGCCGGAAGCTACAGGTGTTCAACACCCATTTCGGCCTGTCCTCGCCGGAGCGGACCTTGCAGGCCGAAACGCTTCTCGGTCCCGGATGGCTCGGCCATGAGCGCTGCCGCCGCGCGCCGACGCTGCTGCTCGGCGATTTCAACGCGGTTCCGAGTTCGCGCGCATTCCGGGTGATTTCACGTTCGATGACGGTCGCCGCGCCGCGCAGAGAGGGTCGTTGGCGGGCGACGTTTCCGGCGCGATGGCCGCTGCTGCGCCTCGATCATGTCTTTCACAACAACCGGCTGAAATTGATCGACGCGCGGGTGATCGATACGCCGCTGGCGCGAAAAGCCTCCGATCACCTGCCGATCGTCGCCGAATTCGAACTGCTCAGCTGACCGGCCAGACCCAGAGCAGCATCGGAACGCTCACGATCACCACGATGAACGACAGGGGCAGGCCGAGCCTCGGATAATCGCTGAAACGGTAGCCGCCGGGACCCATGACCAGCGTATTGCACTGGTGACCGATCGGAGTGAGGAAGTCGCAGCCCGCGCCGATCGCCACCGCCATCAGGAAGGCTTCCGGCTTGTAGCCGAGCGTGGTGGCGAAAGACGCGGCGATGGGCGCCATGACCAGCACGGTGGCGGCATTGTTGAGGAACGGCGTCACCGCCATGGCAGTCACCAGGATCAAGGTCAGCGCGCCCCAAGACGGCATGGTATGGGCGAGTTCGCCGAGATTATGGGCGAGGATTTCGCTCGCGCCCGACGTCCTCAGCGTATCGGCGACCGGGATGAGCGCCGCGAGCATGATCAGGATCGGCCCGTCGAAGGCTTTGTAGACATCGGCGAGCGGAATGACGCCGAAGACCACCATGGCCAGCGCCGAACAGAAGAAGGCGACGGGCACCGAGGCGATGCCGATCGCGGTCGCGCCCATGGCGGCCGCCAGAATGATCACCGGCAGATAGGCCTGGCGGGTGGAGCCCAGCAGAATGTCGCGCTGGGCGAGCGGCAGGCAGGCGAAATCCTGCAGCACGCTCGGCAGCGTGGCGCGGCTGCCCTGCAGCACGATGACGTCTCCTTCCTGCAGCACTAGTTCCGACAGGCGTTCCGACAGGCGGTGTCCCTGGCGGCTGACGGCCAGCAGATTGACGTTGCGCCGGTTCGACAGCGACAATTGCCGCGCCGACAGGCCGACCAACGAGGATTCCCGCGTGACGACCGCTTCGACGGAGATCAGGTCGGCGCGGTCCTTGACCAGCGCGCGGGATCCCTGCAGCTTCAGTTTCGCGCCGAGCACGGCGCGATCGAGATTGTTGGGGCTGCCTTCGAGAATGATCGTGTCGCCCGTATGCATGACCAGATCCGGAAACGGCGTCATGCGGGTATGGCCGCGTATCACGGCGGTGGCGACGATTTCGCGATCGCCATATTGCAGCAGGTCGCTCAGCGCCTTGCCGTTGATCGGCGACTCGTCGGTCACCGTCGCTTCCGTCGAATAGATCTTGCTGTCGAGCGATTCCTCGAGGGACGGGTTTTCGTTGCGCCGCTCGGGCAGGATCCAGTGGAAGAAGATCAGGAAGGCGGCGCCGACCACGGTCAGCGCCGCGCCCACCGGCGTGAAGTCGAACATGGTGAAGGTCTCGCCGGTCAACTCCTGGCGCAGCCGCGACACGACGATGTTGGGCGAGGTGCCGATCTGCGTCATGAGGCCGCCGAGCAGCGCTCCGAAACTCATCGGCATCAGATAGAGCGACGGCGATTTGCCGCTCTTGCGGGCGAACTGGAAGGCGGCCGGCATCATGATGGCGAGAGCGCCGATATTCTTGATGAAGGCGGAGAGGATCGCGACCGAAAGAATGAGCAGCGCGAGCTGCGCATGCACGGTCTGCAGGTTGGGAAAGAAGCGTTTGATGGTGAGATCGACGATGCCGGACCGTGCGACGCCGTAGCTGACCACCAGAGCCGATCCGACGATGATGACGATGTCGTCGCTAAAGCCCGAAAAGGCCTTGTCGGCGGGTACGATCCCGACGATGACGCTCAGCGCCAGAGCGCCGCAGGCCACCACGTCGTAGCGGACGCGATCCCAGATGAACACGGCCATCATGAGCGCGATGACGCCGAGAGCGAGCAGTTGGGGAGTTGTCATGCGTGTCCGATCCAGACCAATCGAGCTCAAGGCGTAAATGCGCGGGTCAACGCTGTCAATCCAGCAATGTTCCTGTCCAAAATCCGGCATTTTGCGGCGCCGCTGTTTCCATCTCGCACCTGCTAGCATATGCTCGATTCCACCTGGAGCGCATGAGTTGAGCGTGGAACAACTTCAGGCTTGAACCGTTAGCCGGCCGCGGCAGGCGGGAGCCGCCGCCGATAGCGACGACATCCTTTCAGAGCCCGACGATGGGGAGTTCACAGCATGACAGACACCAAAGAGGACCGTATCCGCAAGCGTGCTCACCAGATCTGGGAAGGCGCTGGACAGCCGGACGGCCTGCACGAAGCGCATTGGTCGCAGGCGGTCGCTGATGTAGAGGCCGAGGACGAGGCGGCGGCCAAGTCCGCCAAGCCGCGCGCCGCCAAGAAGCCGGAGGGGGCCGAAAAACCCGCGGCGAAGAAACCGGCCGCCGCCAAACCCGCCGCGGCCGCCAAGAAGTCCGACGAAGCGACGTCCACCAAAAAGCCTGCGTCTCGGAAGACCAAGGAAGCCCCCGCGACCTGATCGGATCACTTCTCAATCGCATTCCGCCGCGGCGCGCCCACGCCGCGGATCGGGCCATTTGTCGGCGCGCCGAACGATTGGCGCTCACAGCGCCGTATTCCCAACAAGACCATATCCTCACGCGAAAGGGGACCGCCCGTGACGGCGGTCCCCTTTCGTATGCATGTCGTCTTCGTCAGGGCACCGCCAGAAGCACGGCGTAGGGCGCGTCGTCGAACAGATGATTTAGCGACACCGCTCCGTTTTCGACTGCGACAGTCTCCCCTGACGTCATCGACGTGAATGTTAGGCTCGCCAAGTCGGCGGGAAGAGGCAATGTTGCCTCGCGGAACGCCCTTGCGCCGTCGCCGTCGCGCATCAGGACGAGCGGCAGGCGTGGCGCGACGACGATCAACGCCGTCTCTCCCATCATCCTGGCGAAAGCGACGGCATGGGCGCTAGCCGGCCCTTCCACCGACAGGGGCGCGTAATGACCGTCCGCAAACAGTGCCGGCGCCCGTTTGCGGAGCGACAGCATGTCGGCGACCAAGCGGTATTTCTGCGCCGCGAGATCCGCCGCCGTCCGGGGCCAGCCAGGCGGCGCGTCGGATGCCTCCAGCGCCGTCAGCGCGTCGACGTCGAGCGGACGGCGATTGTCGGGATCGACCAAAGAGAAGTCCAGCCCTTCCGATCCCTGATAGATGTCGGGAATGCCGGGGGCGGCCAGCTTGATCAAGGTCTGGGTGAGACTGTTGATCAGACCGGCGCGGGCGAAGGGCAGGAGCGTCGTCTCGAAATCGGCGCGGAAGGCGGCGGCCTCCGGTGAGAACAAGCCGGCGGCATAGGCGAGGACGGCTTTTTCATAATCGTTGCCTGCGTCGGACCAGTTGCCGCGCAGTTTGGCTTCCCGCACGGACTTCTCCACATAGGCGAGGAAACGGTCGCGGAAGGCGGAGAGGCTGGCTTCGCTTTCGCCGTCTTCACCGAGCAGCCATGCGCCGGCCAGCCCCTGATAGATCATCCATTCGACCTCGGGCTCCGGCGCAGGCCCATCCGGAAGCTGGACGACGCCGTTCGCATTCATCTTGCGCCAGCGCGAGACGGCGTCGGCCCAGACGTCGGGCGCTTCGGCGATCGCGAAGAGACGGGCGCGGGCGTCTTCGCCGCGCTTGGTGTCATGCGTCGAGGTCGCCGAAAGACCGTTCGGCTGGCGTAACGCGCGCTCCTTCATGCGGGCGTGAAAATGCTCGACGGAGCCGCCGGCGATGAAGGGGTCGCAACCGACCTCATTGAGAGCGAGCAGTCGGTGATAGCGATAGAAGAACGTATCCTCGAGCGCTTTTGCCAGCAGGGGGCCGGTGAGATGCTGAATGCGGGTGCGGAAACGGACGGCGTCTTCGAGGTTTTCCGGTCGCATGTCGCCGCGTAGAATGGCTTGGAGACAGCGCAAATTGGCCGCGTCTGTCCCGTCGGCCTGGCGATAGAGGCGCTCGAAGATCTTCAGCAGCACATCGGCGTCCTGCGCGCGAAGGCCGGACTTCGAGCCATAGGTGCGATAGACCGGAAAGGCGGCGAGCAGCTCGCGCAGAGCCCTGCTCATGCCCTCGGGGTCCGGCGTCGAACAGTCTTCCTCGCAGGCGGCGAGATCCACGGCCATGCGCTCGAGCGCCTTGACTTCGCCTTCGAAATTGACGTCGATCATCAACTGGCGCGCCGTCCGAAACTCGGCTTGCGGATCTAAATCGCGCCCAGCGAGAGCAGAGTAGGCGCGATCGAGCGGCTCGAGATCGTCGGGCGCGAGCGCCAGCGCCGTGGTGGCGATCACTTCGTATCCGGTCGTGCCCTGCACCGGCCACTGCGCCGGCAACTGCTCTTCATGTTCGAGGATCTTTTCGACCACGAGATAGGTGTTGGGGCCAATGCGCTGCCGGAGCTTGACGAGATAGGCTTCCGGATCGGCGAGCCCGTCGATATGATCGACCCGCAGCCCATCGACCACGCCTTTTTCGACCAGATCGAGAATGAGGGCGTGACTGTCCTCGAACACGGCCTCGTCCTCCACCCTGAGGCCGACGAGACCTGTGATCTCGAAGAAGCGGCGATAGCTGAGCCCGCTCGCCGCCTTCTGCCACTGGATGGGCGCCCAAGGCTGGAGCCTTACGATCTCGACCAGTCGTTCCGGCGACACCGCGCTGCGAAGCGCGGCGTTGAGATCGGTCGCCCCGGTGAGCGCCTGCCGCATCGCCTCGTGAAAGTCGTCGGAATTGTCGGGCCGGGCGGCGGCGGCGAGCGCCAGTATTTCCCGGAGGCCGGGACCCGACATGCCGGAGAGGGCGGCGGCGTAACTGCTCGGAGTGAGCGGATAGGCGCTGCCGTAAAAGGAAAAGGCCAGCACGCCCTGGTCTGCGTCGAAAGCCAGATGCGCTTCGTCGAGCCTTGCCGCCTCCTCGAGCGGCGTCGACAGGAAAGGCAGGGTCAGCCGCTGGCTCCAGTCGATGTCGAAATGACGGGCATAGGGGCTCTCGGCCCCCATTCCACGACGCTCCGCCACCAGGCGTTGTCGAGGGAAGCGGCGAGATGATTGGGCACGATGTCGAGAATGACGCCGATGTCGGCGGCGCGCAGCGCATTGGCCAAACGGTCGAAGCCGTCGCGGCCGCCGAGGTCCGGATCGATCTCATTGGGATCGGCGATGTCGTAGCCATGGGTGGAGCCGGCGGCGGCGGTGAAAATCGGCGAGCAATAGAGATGGCTGACGCCGAGCCGGTTGAGATGGGGAACGAGATCGATCGCGCGATCGAAGGTCATGCCGTTGCGAAACTGCAGGCGGTAGGTGGCGGTGGGAAACGTCATGAAGCAAGGTTCCATTTCGGAGGGGCGCGGATCGAAACTCTCAGGATCAAAGCCGGTTCCCGTTCGTCGCCGGCAGCGGATGGAATATTTTGCGTCGCACCATTCACCATGTCTCCATCCGTTCATTGTGGCGACAGGAAAGGCGGGCTAAATTCCGCCGCCGAACAATCCAGGGAAAGCCCATGTCTCTCATCCGTCTCCGCCAGGATTTCATCGACCGCGTCCTGCCCGCCTGGCTCGATGCGGCTTTTGATGAGAGGGCAGGGCAGTTCGTCGAGGGGCTGGAGCTCGACGGCGCGCAGGACAGGAGCGGCGTCGTGCGCATCCGCACGGCGGCGCGGCAGATCTATGTCTATGCGCAGGCGGCGGCCCTCGGCGTCGGCCCTGCCGACGGGTTGGAAAAGGCGGAGAAGGCCTATGAACATCTGAGACGCATAGCCTGGGTGGCGGGGGATGCGCCCGGCTTCGCTCGCGCCATCAGCCTGACGGAGGAAAAATCACCGATCCCGTCCGAGATCTCTATGATCACGCCTGCGTGCTGCTGGCGCAGGCCTGGCTCGCAGAGGCCACCGGCAAATCCGCCTATGACGAGGCGATCGCCGAGACTCTCGCGGTTATGGATGTCACGTTCAAAGCCCCTGGCGGCGGCTGGGCGGAAGATCATCTGGGGACGCTGCCGCGTCGGCAGAACCCGCATATGCATTGTTTCGAGGCGATGATCGCGCTGTGGGACACCGGCTGCGATCCTCGCCACGCCGCCCGCGCCGGCGAACTCTTCGATCTGTTCAAGACGCGGTTCTTCGACGAGGAGATGGGCGCTCTTCGCGAGTTCTTCGGCCCGCTCTGGCGGCTATCGTCCGAATTGGGCTCCGACCGTTTCGAACCGGGACATATGGCCGAATGGGTCTGGCTCATCCGGCGTTATGACGAACTGGCGGGCGGCGATCATTGCGATCTCGCGGCGCGCCTGCTGGCGACGGCGCTGAGGCTCGGCCAGGATGCGCAGAGCGGCTTTCTGATCGATGAAGTCGGTCCTGACGGTCGGCCGCGCAAGCGGACCCGCAGGCTCTGGGCGCAGGCGGAGCGCGTCAAGGCGCATCTGATGCTCGGCCTCGCCAATCCCGAAAGCGAGCACCGGGGACTGGCGGATAAGGCGGCTACGGATCTTCTCGACGTCTATATGACCGGCGGCCCGAACGGCTTCTGGCGCGATTGCTTCGATCTCGATGGCAAGATGGTGGCGACTTCCGCGCCGGGCAGCTCGCTCTATCACGTCTGGTCGGCCGTCGCCGAGCTCGTCACCCGCGAAATCTGAACAAGCGCGTCGGCTGTTGCAAAAAGCCGGCATTTCATTTATTCGATATTTCAAGAATCATAGGAATGTTGAATCATGGATGACAAGGACGCGCTTTCAGCCTTCGCCGCGCTTGCGCAGGAGACCCGGCTCGGCATCGTGCGCATGCTGGTGGTGGCCGGCAAGGACGGGCTGGCGGCCGGCGACATCGCCGAGCGCGCCGGCGTCTCCGCCTCCAACGTCTCCTTCCATCTCAAGGAACTCGATCGCGCCGGGCTGATCGTGTCGGAACGCGCCTCGCGCTCGATCATCTACACGGCCAATTATTCTGCGCTCGGCGCGCTCGTGCAGTTTCTGATGCGCGACTGCTGCGCCGGCCATCCCGACATCTGCGCGCCGGCTCTCGACGCCGCGGCCTGCTGCATTCCATCCGCAACGACCATTGGGGGAGCGTCATGACGGACAAGATCTACAATGTTCTCTTCCTCTGCACGGGCAATTCCGCCCGTTCGATCATCGCCGAGGCGCTGCTCAACCGCGCCGGCAAGGGGCGGTTTCGCGCTTATTCCGCGGGCTCTCAGCCCAAGGGCGAGGTGCATCCCTACACGCTCGATCTGCTGCGCAGCCTGAGTTACGACGTCAGCCAGGCGCGTTCGAAGAGCTGGGTGGAGTTCTCGGCCGAGGGCGCGCCGCAGATGGATTTCGTCTTCACCGTCTGCGACAGCGCCGCCGCCGAATCCTGTCCGATCTGGCCGGGTCATCCGATCACCGCGCATTGGGGCGTTCCCGATCCCGCCGCCGCGGAAGGCAGCGAAAGCGAAAAGCGTCTGGCTTTTGCCGAGGCCCATCGTATGCTCGGCAATCGCGTCAACGCATTCGTCAGCCTGCCGCTCTCCAGCCTCGACCGACTGACGACCGAAAGCCGCGTGCGCGATATCGGCCGCTCCCTGTCCGAGGCCGTGTGATCCATGACCGATCTTTCACGGCGCCTCGTCGCCGAAACGCTCGGAACGGCGCTGCTCGTCGCCACTGTCGTCGGCTCCGGCATCATGGCCGACCGTCTGAGCGATGACGTCGCCATATCGCTGCTCGGCAACACCATCCCGACAGGGGCGATCCTGTTCGTGCTGATCACGCTGCTGGGGCCGATCTCGGGGGCGCATTTCAATCCGGCCGTGACGCTGATCTTCCTCTTCAGGCGCGACATCGCCGTCCGTGACGCCGGCCTTTACATCTGCGCGCAGATCCTTGGCGGCGTCGCCGGGACTATGGTTGCGCATCTGATGTTCGATCTGCCGCTTT
This sequence comes from Rhizobium sp. G21, assembly GCF_014158035.1. Classification (GTDB taxonomy): domain Bacteria; phylum Pseudomonadota; class Alphaproteobacteria; order Rhizobiales; family Rhizobiaceae; genus Rhizobium_E. The sequence continues at coordinate 4,128,274 of NZ_JACFXW010000001.1, forward strand.
TGGCCGCCTCCGCCACAGTCCGCACCGGCGGCGCGCAGTGGTTCGCAGAACTGGTGGCGACGGCGGGGCTGGTGATCACCATTCTCGGCGGCTTGCGTCACAGGCCCGAACAGATCCCGACGCTGGTCGGGCTCTATATCACCGCGGCCTATTGGTTCACCGCATCCACCTCCTTCGCCAATCCGGCGGTGGCGATCGCCCGCTCGCTGACCGACACCTTCTCCGGCATCCGTCCAATCGACCTGCCGGGCTTCATCCTCGCCGAACTGATCGGCGCGCTTTTGGCGCTGGCGCTCTGCCGCTGGCTGTTCGCCGAGCGTCCCGTTCATCCTGAAAAACCCATGGGAGAAACAGTGTGAGCTTCACTGCGACCATCTATCACAACCCCGCCTGCGGCACTCGCGCAACACGCTGGCGCTGATCGAACATGCGGGCATCGTCCCCACCGTAATCGACTATCTCAAGACGCCGCCATCCCGCGACGAACTCTTGAAGATGATCGCCGATGCTGGCCTGACTGTGCGCGAAGCGATTCGCGAGAAGGGCACGCCTTATGCGGAGCTCGGTCTGGACGATCCCGAACTCACCGACGATCAATTGCTCGATGCGATGCTGGCGCATCCCATCCTGATCAACCGGCCCTTCGTCGTCACGCCGCTCGGCACGCGCCTCTGCCGTCCGTCGGAGAAGGCGCTAGACATTCTGCCCGACACCTTCACCGGCTCCTTCGCCAAGGAAGACGGCGAACTGATTCTGGACGATCAGGGGAAGCGCCTTGTCTGATCAGCCGTCCGAGCCTCACGCGTCCGATCTGCCCGCCGCGGCGTTGGACCATCTCCGCCTGCCCGATCTCGACGCGTTGCGCCGGCCGTTTTCGACGCATAAGCCGCGCATCCTGATCCTGTATGGTTCGCTGCGGCAGGTGTCTTACAGCCGCCTGCTGGCCGAGGAGGCGGGGCGACTGCTCGCGCATTTCGGCGCAGAGGTTCGTTTCTTCAATCCCGAAGGGCTGCCTTTGCCGGACGGCGCGCCTGTGTCGCATCCCAAAGTGCAGGAATTGCGCGATCTTTCTCAGTGGTCCGAAGGTCAGGTCTGGGTGAGCCCGGAGCGGCATGGCGCGATGACCGGCATCATGAAGGCGCAGATCGACTGGATACCCTTGTCGATCGGCGCCGTCAGGCCGACGCAAGGCAAGACGCTTGCGGTCATGCAGGTGTCGGGCGGCTCGCAGAGTTTCAACGCCGTCAACCAGATGCGCATTCTCGGGCGCTGGATGCGGATGATCACCATTCCCAACCAGTCCTCCGTCGCCAAGGCCTGGACCGAGTTCGATCAGAACGGACGCATGAAGCCGTCGTCCTATTACGAACGCGTGGTCGACGTATGCGAAGAATTGATGAAATTTACGCTTCTCACCCGTGATATATCCCCTTTCTCACCGATCGTTACAGCGAGCGGAAAGAAGCGGCGGATAAATTGGAGGAGCGGGTGACGCTGAAATCTCTATGAGCGTGGCGGCCGTCGGCCTTCGCGCGGAGGCCGAGGCCCTGCCGCGGCTGATCATCGCCACGCTCGGCCTGACGCAGATCGTCGGCTACGGCACGCTCTATTACAGCTTCTCGATCCTCGCGCCCGATATGGGGCGCGAATTCGGTTGGTCGGACGATGTCGTGTTCGGCCTGTTTTCCGCTGCGCTGATGGCGGGCGGCTTCGCTTCGGCCTGGATCGGCAAGCTGCTCGATCGGTTCGGCGCGAGCCGCATGATGGCCTGGGGCTCCATGCTGTCGGCGGCGTTGCTGGCGCTGACCGCGCTTGCGCCTCATCCTCTTTTGTTCGGCGTCGGCGTCGTGGCCTCACAGGTCGCCGCGGGCCTGGTGCTCTATCAGGCGGCGTTTGCGGCGCTGGTCGAGATAGCCCCGCGCGTCGCCGGCCGCAGCATCACCTATCTCACGCTGATGGCGGGTTTCGCCTCCTCGCTGTTCTGGCCCTTCACGACCTGGCTGCATCTTTATCTGGATTGGCGCGAGGTCTATCTTCTGTTCGCCGCGCTCAATCTCGGCCTCTGCGCGCCGGCGCATCTGTTCGTGGTGATCCGTCGCCGCACAGACGCCGCACGCGGCGTGACGCGGTCGGCGGCCGCCAAGGTGGTGGGCGTCCTCAAGCAGAGCGAACGTGAGGCGGGCTATCGGCTGGCGGCGGCGGCCTTCGCGCTCCAAGGCTTCACGCTCTCGGCCATGCTGGTGCATATGGTGCCGCTGTTGACGGCGCTCGGGCTGGGCGCTGCGGCGGTATCGATCGGCGTGCTGTTCGGTCCGTCGCAAGTGCTCAGCCGGCTGATCAACATGGTGTTCGGCGCGCGCCTGAGCCCACTGACCCTGTCGCTGCTCTCGGGCCTGTTCATGGCCGGCGCCGTGGTCGTGCTGCTCGTCTCGGGCGGCGGATTGATCGGGGCCGGCCTCTTCGCCATCTGCCTCGGCATCGGCTCCGGCATCAACTCCATCGCCGCCGGCGCCCTGCCGCTCTGGCTGTTCGGCTCCGACGGTTACGGCGAGATCACCGGCCGCATGTCCGGCTGGCGCCTCGGCGCCTCGGCGGCCGCGCCCTATATCTTCTCGCTCCTGATGCATTGGTCCGGCCCGACGCTGGCGCTCGGAGTCATGGCGGGAGTGGGCTTTCTGGCTGCGGGGTGTTTTTTGCAGTTGAAGCGGTTGCTTTGATAAGCGTTAAATATTCCCTTATGGGTTGTATTGGCGTGTCGTTCTGTTTAGGCTCACGCCATGCGCGGCGATGCGGATGAGTGGTGGGCCTATGCGAAAGAGGAGAAGGATACGGCCACTGTCTTGATGGCGGCCGAGCGGTGGCGCGCCTGCTATCACCATGCAGGTCAAAGCCTCGAATTCGCTCTCAAAGCGCTCTATCTCCGCCGCAACTCTCTGGCTCTGATGCCGGAACAGGCGCGCGGCGCGAAATGGCATCAGCTTGAAGTGATCGCCGAACATGCTAAACTTGAGGTCGAAATCGGTGGACTGAAGACGGACAGAATACGTTACGCGAACTGGCTGACTGCGCGCGACTGGAACAGCAATGCGAGATTTCCTGGCGTCAAAACCAGCAAAGCCGAGGCGCTCGACCTGATGTCGGCGGCCTTCAACCCGAGCAAAGGCATATTTCCATGGCTCGAAAAGATCTATCTCCGCAACTGATCGCCGACGGTCGAGCAACGCTCGAGGGGCTGGAAGAGATGCGCCTGGGCGTGCAGTCGGCCATGTGGGCCTATGATGAGGCGCTCGAAGCTTGGAAGCTTTGTCTGGTCTCAAGCCTAGTCGACAGCGCCGGACGACGAAAAGCCTATCAATTGCTGATCAGGGCGTTCGAACTGGGGGCGTTTCCGCTTTCGATGGAAGACGTTTATCTTAGGAGCGTGGACGGTGCGGTGTCGGCGGATGTCGGGTCGGCTTCCAAACCTCCTGTAATATACCGCGCATCGAGCGCTGCTCCGTCCGAGACTGAGGCGCGCGCTCTTCAGCGCGCCTTCGAACAGACCCTGACGGGTATGGAGAGGCGATCGGTTCCGGCGGAATGAATTGCTGCAGTCGCCAGCTGATGGGCTAGGGATATATTCTTATGTGCTCTTATATGTCTGATTTAATTTGAAAAATCGCATTCGTAACTCTATTTCGAAGTGGCGGAGGAGTGAATGAGAAAATCGGATTTTGAAAGTTTGTCAGACGTTAAACTTGAGGATGCTCGTATCCTGTACGAAAGCGAGAGTTACTCGAACGCTTTTTATCTCGCGGGCTACTCTGTGGAATTTGCGCTCAAGGCGTGCATCGCGTTGCAGTTTAGCCGGCACGATATTCCGGACAAAAGATTTGTATTAGCGACTTATACCCACGATCTTCGCGAACTGATAAAGCAAGCCGGACTGAGCCTAGAACTTCGAAATTTTCAAAATAGGAACGCAACAGCTGCCGCTAATTGGGCAATCGTTACTGAATGGGACGAGCAATCTCGGTACCAGACCAAAACCAAAGGTGAAGCTCAGTATCTGATTTCGGCAATTGTTGATCCAAATGATGGAGTGCTGCCATGGATCAAAACCTTTTGGTAAAGAGCGGACAGTCTCTCGTGCGCCGTCTGGATGAAACTTCCGCGTCGCCGCGTTTTGCGATGTGGGTAAAATTTTCAGATGGAAACAGTTGGCGGCTCTGGATGGTCCCAGGACATGACATGAAAGACAAACGGGAGTTCTACAGGGTGGTCTCCAGCACTATAAACTCCTACCAGGACGAAATGCCTGGGATTGATGTCGGGAGTGTTGAATTTGTTTCTGCCGATAAGCCGCTTGTTAAAGATATGGCAAAATTTATTCATGCGCCTGGCATAATAAACGCCAATCTAAGCGGGAACACGGTAAATGGCATATATGTTCCCGAAGGCGTCCTGCTTCGCTCCAATCTCTAGCCACCTCAATAATGCGGCGGCGTGATCACCCACACGGCCTTGACCGGCTCGGTTCCGGAATTGGCGCAGCGATGCGTCTCGGTGCTGTCGAAGGCGAAGCTGTCGCCGGCTTTGAGTTGGAAGAAGCGGTCGCCGACCCAGAGGTCGAGCACGCCGGAGATCACCACCCCGGCTTCGGCGCCGTTGTGGCTGTAGTCGCCGCTGTCGGCGCCGGGTTCGATGGTGGAATAGAGGAGCTCGAGCGGGCCGCCGAGATTGGGGGAGAGCAGTTCTTCCTGGATGCCGAGGCCGGTGAAGGTGAGACGGCGGCGGTTCTCCGCGCGGACGACGATGTCACGCTCCTCGGCCGGCGCATCATCGGCGGGCTGGAAGAACCAGTTCATGTGCACATCTAGCGCATCGCAGATCTTGCGCAGCACTCCGATCGGCAATTGCGACTGGTTGCGCTCGATCTGGCTGAGATAGCCGACCGAAATCCCCGCCGCATCGGCGATCTGCTGCAGCGTCTTGCCGCGCATCTTGCGCAATTCGCGGATCTGGCCGCCGATCACGCTTTCGTCGATCCCGGCGCCGCCGGCGGGTTGAAGCGCGTTTTCCTGGGAGAGCAGCGGACGTGGGGGCATGGAACCTCTTTCGATGCCGCCAACCTAATCCTCATGAAAATTTCATGCAAGATTTTCATGCTTGCATTCTGAAGAATTCGCGCTAGCTTTCTGTTCACATGAAAAATTGAATGTTAAATTTCACGGGACTTGGTCTCGGACCTGGGGGAGCGGATCATGTCGGAACTGCCAGCGACAGCGCGTGTGGTCATTATCGGCGGCGGGGCGGTGGGGGCGTCCTGCCTCTATCATCTCGCCAAAGCGGGCTGGACGGATTGCCTGCTGCTCGAAAAGAACGAGCTGACCGCCGGCTCCACTTGGCATGCGGCCGGCAATGTGCCGACCTTCTCCTCGTCCTGGTCGCTGATGAACATGCAGCGCTATTCGGCCGAACTCTACCGCAAGCTCGGCGCCGAGGTCGATTATCCCATGAATTACCATGTCACCGGTTCGGTGCGGCTAGGGCACAGCAAAGAGCGGCTGTTGGAATTCAAGCGCGTGGTCGGTATGGGTCGTTATCAGGGCATGGATCTCGACATTCTTTCGCCGGACGAGATCAAGGCGCGCTATCCCTTCGCCGAGACGCATGAGTTGGAAGGCGCGCTTTACGACCCCTATGATGGCGATATCGATCCGGCGCAGCTGACCCAGGCGCTGGCCAAGGGCGCGCGCGACATGGGCGCGAAAATCATCCGCTTCTGCCCGGTGGAGTCTGCGCGGCGCGAAAGCGGCGAATGGGTGCTGGCGACGGCCAAGGGCGAGGTGCGCTGCGAATACGTCGTCAACGCCGCCGGCTATTACGCCCGCGAAGTGGGCAAACTGTTCGGTCGCGACGTGCCGATGATGGTGATGAGCCATCAGTATATGCTGTTCGACACGATCCCGGAGCTCGAAGCCTGGTCCAAGGAGGTCGGCCACAAGCTGCCGCTGCTGCGCGACGTCGATTCCTCCTATTATCTCCGCCAGGAGAAATACGGCTTCAACCTCGGCCCCTATGAGGGCAATTGCCGGGCGCATTGGGTGACGGATGACGATCCCATGCCCAAGGATTTCTCCTTTCAGCTGTTCCCGGATGATCTCGACCGGCTGGAATGGCATATCAACGACGCGGTCGCGCGCGTGCCAATCCTGGGAACCGCAGGCCTCTCCAAGGTCATCAACGGGCCGATCCCTTACGCGCCGGATGGCAATCCGCTGATCGGGCCGATGCCCGGTGTGCCCAATGCATTCGAGGCCTGCGTCTTCACCTTCGGCATCTGCCAGGCCGGCGGCGCGGGCAAGGTGCTGGCGGAATGGGTGACCCAAGGCGAGACGGAATGGGACATGTGGTCCTGCGACCCCCGGCGCTACACCAGCTATACCGATCCTGCCTATTGCGTCGACAAGGGCATGGAGGTCTATGGCCACGAATACGCTATCCACTTCCCCAAGCATTACTGGCCGGCGGGCCGCGACCGGCGTCAATCCGCCATCCATGACCGGATCGCCGCGCTCGGCGCTGTGTTCAAGCCCTACAATGGCTGGGAGCGGGCGATGTGGTATGCCAAGCCGGGCGACGACACGTCCGAGGAGGCGAGCCAGACCTGGACGCGCAAGGGGCCGTGGAGCCCGCGCATCGAGGAGGAGTGCCTGGCGGTGCGCGATGCGGCCGGCATTCTCGATCTGCCCGGCTTTTCGCGGTACCGGTTGCAGGGGCCGGGGGCGACTGAGTGGCTTGCTGGCCTCACCACCGGCAAGATTCCCAAGCCGGGCCGTATCGGCTTGGCCTATTTCGCCGATGACAAGGGCCGCATCGTCACCGAAATGTCGGTGATGACCATCGCCGAAGACTTCTTCTTCCTGATCACGGCGGCGACGGCGCAGTGGCATGATTGGGAATGGCTTACGAGGCACAAGCCCGAGGATGCCGGTTTCACGCTGACGGATGTTTCCGACCAGTTCTCCTGCCAGATTTTGAGCGGACCGAACTCGCGGGCTATCCTGGCCGAGGTGTCGGACGCCGATCTCACGAAATCCTGGCTCAGCCATCAATCCTGCCAGATCGCGGGGCGCTGGCTTCAGCTGGTGCGCGTCTCCTTTGCGGGCGAACTCGGCTGGGAAATCCACACCAAGATCGAGGACACGGCAGAAGTCTTCGACGCCGTCTGGGCGGCGGGGCAAAAGCATGGGCTGAAGCCCTTCGGCATGGAGGCGCTCGACAGTCTCAGGCTGGAAAAGGGCTACCGCGCCTGGAAGGGCGATCTGTCGACCGATTACACCGTGCTGCAAGGCGGGCTCGAGCGCTTCGTCGATTGGGCCAAGCCCGATTTCAAGGGCAAAGCGGCGCTCGCGCGCGAGAAGCAGCAGGGGGTGACCAAGCGCTTCGTGCTCATCACCATCGAGGCCGGCGATTATGACGCGCCCTATATGTCGACGCTCTGGCATGGCGATGAGGTGGTGGGCGAGACGACCTCGGGCAATTGGGGTTACCGCATCGGCAGATCCATCGCCATCGGCATGATCAGGTCCGATCTCGCTATTCCCGGGCAGGAGCTGGACGTCGAAGTGTTCGGCGAGCGCCTGAAGGCAACAGTCCATGGCGACACGCCGCTGTATGATCCCATGAATGAAAGGCTGCGCGCATGAGCCAGCCGGCCAGAATGACCGGCGTGGAACTGCTTGGGCATGGCGGGCCTGACAGACTCCGCTATCGCGATGATATCGCGGTTCCGTCGCCTGGGCCTGGCGAGGTGCTGGTGCAAATCGCGGCCGCAGGCGTCAACAACACCGATATCGCCACACGTCTCGGATGGTATGCTCCGCAGTCGCGCGGCGCGACGGCCGAAGGCGAGACTTTCGAGGATGGCGGCTGGTCGGGCGCGATCTCGTTTCCGCGCATTCAGGGGGCCGAATTCTGTGGCCGGGTCGTTGCCTTGGGCGATGGTGTGATTGGCTGGACCCCCGGCCAGCGCGTCATCTGCCCCACCAACATGCCGGAGCCCCGCGAGGACGCGCCCACCGCCTATCGGGCGCTCGGTTCGGATATCGACGGCGCTTTCGCCGAATATTGTGTCGTTCCGGCGCGCCATCTCCATGATGTTTCGGCATCCCCGCTTTCCGACATTGAAATCGCCGCCATGCCCTGCGCATTCGGGACGGCGGAGAATCTGTTGGCGAGGGCGGGCGTAAGCGAGGGCGACCGGGTTCTCGTGACGGGCGCGTCGGGTGGCGTCGGGCTTGCCGCCGTGCAGCTTGCCAAGGTTCGCGGCGCGCGCGTGACGGGCCAATGCTGCTTGGACAAGGCTGACGCCGTGCAGGCGGCGGGCGCTTGCGACATCATCGACAGAGGCGCGGAGCCGGAGGCGAGGACATTCGACAGGGTTATCGACATTGTCGGTGGGCCGCAATGGCCGGCGCGGATCCGCTCCCTGCGGCCAGGTGGAGACTATGCGGTGGCCGGCGCCATTGCCGGACCCATCGTCGAGGCGGATCTCAGAACCCTCTATCTCAACGACATTACGTTGCATGGCTGCACCTATCAGCCGAGAGATGTGTTTGCGAACCTGGTCGCCATGATCAATTCCGGACGTGTTCGGCCGCTTGTATCAAAGACGTATGCGCTCCGTGACATTGCCGAGGCGCAGGCTGAGTTTCAGACAAAACGCCATTCCGGCAAAATCGTCCTCTTCATGCCAGGGGTAAATCCATGAAAAAGCCCATTCCGTCCAAGGCCCGCGCCGTCATCATCGGCGGCGGCGTCTCTGGCTGCTCGGTCGCCTATCATCTCGCCAAGCTCGGCTGGACGGATGTGGTGTTGCTCGAACGCAAGCAGCTCACTTGCGGCACCACCTGGCATGCGGCCGGGCTGATCGGCCAGTTGCGCGCCAGCCAGAACATGACCCGGCTCGCCAAATATTCCGCCGATCTCTACACCCGTCTTGAAGCCGAAACCGGCATCGGCACGGGCATGAAGCAGAACGGCTCGATGACCGTGGCGCTGACCGAGGCGCGCAAGCAGGAGATTTACCGCCAGGCCTCGCTGGCCCGCGCTTTCAATGTCGATGTGCGCGAGATTTCGCCCAGCGAAGTCAAGGAGATGTATCCGCATCTGAATGTCGCGGATGTGAAGGCCGCGGTGCATCTGCCGCTCGATGGCCAGTGCGATCCCGCCAATATCGCCATGGCGCTCGCCAAGGGAGCGCGGCAGAATGGCGCGCAGGTAATCGAGGGCGTCATCGTCACCGGCGTCACCACCAAAAACGGCCGCGTGACCGGCGTCACCTGCGAGCAGGACGGCGAGGTCTATACGATCGAGACCGAGAATGTCGTCAACGCCGCAGGCATGTGGGGCCGCGATTTCGCCCGTAAATCCGGCGTCACCGTGCCGCTGCATGCCTGCGAGCATTTCTACATCGTCACCGAGCCGATCGCCGGCCTCAAGCAATTGCCGGTGTTGCGCGTGCCGGACGAATGCACCTATTACAAGGAAGACGCCGGCAAGATGCTGGTGGGCGCCTTCGAGCTCAAGGCCAAGCCCTGGCCGCCGAAGGGCGAGGCGATCAGCGCCGACTTCTGCTTCGACCAGTTGCCGGAGGATTTCGATCATTTCCAGCCGATCCTGGAAATGGCGGTGAACCGCATGCCGATGCTGGAGACGGCGGGCATTCACACCTTCTTCAATGGCCCGGAAAGCTTTACCCCTGATGACCGCTATTATCTCGGCGAAGCGCCGGAACTGAAGGGCTATTGGGTCGCGGCGGGTTATAATTCCATCGGCATCGTCTCCTCCGGCGGCGCCGGCATGGCGCTGGCGCAGTGGATGAACGATGGCGAGCCGCCCTTCGATCTCTGGGAGGTGGATATCCGCCGCGCCCAACCCTTCCAGCGCAACCGCGCTTACCTCCGCGAACGCGTGTCGGAAACGCTCGGCCTGCTCTATGCCGATCACTATCCCTATCGCCAGATGGACACGGCCCGCGGCGTGCGCCGCTCGCCGCTGCATGAACATCTGAAGGCGCGGGGCGCGGTGTTCGGCGAGGTCGCCGGCAATGAGCGGGCCAACTGGTTCGCCGAACCGGGCGAGGCACGGGAATATCGCTATAGTTGGGGCCGGCAGAACTGGTTCGACAATCAGCGCCGCGAACATCTCGCCGTCCGCAACGGCGTCGGACTGTTCGACATGTCGAGCTTCGGCAAGATCCGCGTCGAGGGCCGCGACTCGATGGCCTTCCTCAACCGCCTCTGCGCCAACCAGATCGATGTGCCCACCGGCCGCATCGTCTACACCCAGATGCTGAACGCGCGGGGGGCATCGAGAGCGATCTCACCGTCACGCGTCTCTCGGAAACCGCCTTCCTGCTTGTCGTGCCGGGCGCGACGCTGCAGCGCGATCTCGCCTGGCTGCGCAAGCATCTCCGCGACGAGTTCGTCGTCATCACCGATGTCACGGCGGGCGAGGCGGTGCTCTGCGTCATGGGCCCGAAATCGCGCGATCTGCTCTCCGCCGTCAGCCCCGACGATTTCTCCAACGCCGCCCATCCGTTCGGCACGGCGCGCGAGATCGAGATCGGCATGGGGCTCGCCCGCGCCCACCGCGTCACCTATGTCGGCGAACTCGGCTGGGAGCTTTATGTCTCCTCAGATCAGGCCGCGCATGTGTTCGAGACGATCGAGGCCGCGGGCGCCGCGCACGGCCTCAAACTCTGCGGCATCCATACGCTGGATTCCTGCCGCATCGAAAAAGCCTATCGCCATTTCGGCCATGACATCACCGATGAGGACCATGTGCTGGAAGCCGGCCTCGGCTTTGCAGTGAAGACGACCAAAGCCGATTTCATCGGCCGCGACGCGGTGCTGGCCAAGCAGGACAAGGGTCTGTCCCGCCGCCTCGTGCAATTCCTGCTCGAAGACCCCGAGCCGCTGCTGTTCCACAACGAAGCGCTGGTCCGCGACGGAGAAATCGTCTCCACCATCACATCAGGCAATTACGGCCACCACCTCGGCGGCGCCGTGGGGCTGGGCTATGTGCCGTGTGAAGGCGAGAGCGAGGCGGAGGTGCTGGCGTCGAAGTATGAGGTGGAGATTGCAGGCGTCAGGGTGAAGGCGAAGGCGTCGCTTGTGGCGATGTATGATGCGCGGGCGGAGCGGGTGAGGGACGTTTCAAATCGACGATAGTGCCTAATCTGCCGATGTGCGCCCATCCGTGCACTTACATAAGAAGGCAACCACGAAGGTATGGAGGCGTTAGTGAAATCTGTCGCATTTTTTAATAACAAGGGCGGCGTTGGGAAAACCACACTCTTATGTAATGTCGCTGCATATATTTCATTGCATCACGGAAAAAAGGTTTGCGTTGTGGACTCCGATCCTCAATGCAACGCCACTCAATATTTCTTTGAGGATGATGATTTATTAAATCTTTATTCACATTCAGATATATTTACAGTTTATAAGATGCTTGAACCTCTTTCCCTTGGGGAGGGGTATAATGATAATGTTGTTGTCAAGTTTGCGGAAAGATTTGGTGTGGATGTTATTCTTGGTGATCCAAGATTGGCGCTAACCGAAGATTTGCTTGCAAACGACTGGAGCAGTGCTCGTGCCGGAGAAATACGTGGTATTCGAACCAGTTTAGCATTTTCTGAGTTGTTAAAGCAGCTTTCGGATTACGACTATGTTCTTTTTGATGTAAGCCCATCCTTGGGTGCTATCAACAGATCAATAATGCTGAGCGCTGATTTTTTCATTAGTCCAGTTTCTCTGGATATATTTTCATTGAAGGCCTTCGAAAACATAGCTGCATGGATTGATGGATGGTGGAAGGATTGGGAGAATGGTCTTACTACCACCAGACGCCCGGATCTGATCCCAAAGTTATCGTATTCTCGACCGGAGTTCATAGGCTATGTGACGCAAAGCTATCTTGCCAAAAGGGATAGAGAAGGTCAGCGTAGGGCTGTTCAAGCTTACGAAAACATACGTCAAAAGATTGATCAAGTCATAATCGATAACGGGTTAGCTGAGCATTTATACAATCGTCCATTTGAGATTGGAACGGTACCAAATCTGTTTAGCCTTGTGCCGATGTCCCAATCCAGTCATTCTCCTATTTTTGAACTTACGGCGGGTGATGGGGTTGTAGGAGCTCATTTCGCTAAAGTAAAAGAAGCTAAATACATATTTTCTGTTGTAGCTCAGGAATTTTTGGAGCGAACTCAGTGAGTATCGACTGGTCTGAAGTGGTGCCCGACCTCGCTCGGCGGCGGGTGATTTTGGTGATCGGGAGTGGAATTTCACGCCACTCTCAAAATGAAAATGGGTTGCGTCCTCCAACATGGAGAGATTTTTTAAACCAGGCCGTCATTGATTGTCCTGAAAAAGGAGATCTAGACTCTATTAAGCAAGCAATTGCTCAATATGACTATCTTCATGCGTGTGAGTGGTTGAAAAAGCGCTTCGACTCCCGTTGGACAAAATACCTTCGGGACACCTTTTCAAATCCTGGTTTTCCTGCTGCAGAGATACACCAGCAAATCCTTAATCTTGATTGCCGAATAGTATTCACTCTGAATTTCGATGATATCTATGAACGTCACGCTGACAGCGTCCATATGGGGTCATTTATTGTTAAAAATTATTATGAAGAAGATGTTGAGGAGGTTTTGCGCGGAGCAGGGCGTTATATCGTCAAGGTCCATGGAAATCTTAAATCCACAAAAAATCTTATTTTCACTCAAAAAGATTATAGTGAAGCCAGAATAAAAAATTCGTCTTTTTATCAGATGTTTGACGCTGCGTTGATGACGCATACCTTTTTGTTTTTGGGTTGTGGAATGTCTGATCCAGACGTAAATCTTCTTTTGGAAAATCAGAATTTTAGATATCAGGAGCAGGGTCCTCATTTCTTTGTGACTTCTCACGGCATTGGTGCCGATCGAAAGCTGTCTCTAAGAGAAAACCGGAATCTAAAAGTTCTTGAATATGATCCCTTTGATGAAATCCATAGTGGGCTTGTCGCGGAACTAAAAGCTCTGAATGCTTTTGTGGAAACGGAGAAATTTGATCTGACGAAGTCATTAAATTGGTGAATACAATTTATAATTGATGTTCTTCACTGCCGTCAGTTCAATAATACTCTTGTACTTCCGCACCAGCCCCTGCTGCTCGCGCATCATCCGGTCGATGAAGTCGTTATACTCGTCGAGATCCCGCACCGCGAGCTGCAGCACATAGTCCATGTCGCCGGCAGCATGCCAGCAGGCCTGCACCTGCGGCGCCTTGGCGGCCCAGGTCTGGAAGGCGTCGAGCGTGTGGCGGTGTTCCTTCAGGATGTCGAGCTCCACCAGCACGGTCATGCTGCGGCCCCGCGCCTTCGGATTGACGCGCGCCGCACTCTCTTCGATCGCGCCGTCCTGTTTCAGTCCGGCGGTGCGGCCCCTAGCGGCGGGGGCGCGAGTCTGCATTTGGCAAAGACTTGCGACGACAGGAGAGCACTCAAGAAAATTGATTTGACCTGATAACATTCAAGCATAACTTTGATGGATATTCTGGATCCTGCTTAGAATTTAAGACGATGTTGGAGGATGACATGACGTCCATATTTGTGAATAGCGAATTCGATATGACGGATTTTAGTCCGCGTTATCTCATCGATACTAGCGTAAATCCCGTTTATGGCTGGGAATTGTCCTCGCGTGATGTCGATGAGGTGGTGTTTTTTCACGGAACTGGCCACTACTATGTCGTTTTGCAGGGGACTTTCGCTTTCGAGGATGGCGACGACGGAGCCGTATCGCTTGAATCGACGGTTACGAGTTTTCAGTTTTTCTACAAGGGCTATGGGCAGACCATCGTCAATGCTGTGATTTCCGACATAAATATAAGTTGGAAAGATCTCATGCAAACAACCACGTCCCTACTCAGCAATGTGAGGCCGGTGACTTTCAAAGGCTCACCGGAAGCGGATGTCGGACACGGCTCACAGCGTTCGGATATGTTTTATATGGATGGCGGTCCCGATCAGGTGTTGGCTCGTAGTGGTGCGGACTACCTTGCGGGCGGCGCAGGAAATGACATTCTCAAGGGCGGCGCCGGGCAGGATTATCTTCTGGGCGGAAGCGGACGTGACACGCTCTATGGAGGGGCGGACAGCGATACTTTTGCTTTTGTCGGCAAATCGGGACGAGATGTGATTTGCGATTTTGAAAAATACGAGTCTGTGTGGATTGAAAGTAATGTTGTTGAAGCCCATCACAATCTCGGCAAACGATATTTTTATCAGTCCGGCGATGATGTAGTTATTGAAATACCGGGAGAAATCAATATTTTGATTGAAGATACTTTGAAGCATCAGGTGCGAGTTAGTATGATGTGATTTTATCTATAACTTCGTGGTTGATGATCGTCGCATTCACTTCACTACCTTCAACGCAATCAAACTCTTATACTTTCGCACCAACCCCTGCTGCTCGCGCATCATCCGGTCGATGAAGTCATTGTACTCGTCGAGATCCCGCAACGCGAGCTGCAGCACATAGTCCATGTCGCCGGTGACATACCAGCAGGCCTGCACTTCCGGCGCCTTGACGGCCCAGGTCTGGAAGGCGTCGAGCGTGTGGCGGTGTTCGTTCTGGATGTCGAGCTCCACCAGCACGGTCAGGCCGCGGCCCACCGCCTTGGGGTCGACGACGCGGCGATCTTCTGGATCACGCCTGTCTGCTTGAGTCTCGCGATGCGGCGCTCGACGGCGGAGGGGGAGAGGCCGACGTGGTCGGCGATGCGTTTGGCGGGCTGGTCGGCATTGTCCTGAAGCAGCTCAAGAATGGTCCGGTCGATCTCATCCACGGCGGAAAACTCCTGTTGAACGCGGAATTTCGGCGTCGATGTCCGAAACGGCGCGGTCATTCCGCGCGGGTCTTTTCTATCCTGTCTGCATGACAAAGCCGAGAGAACTTTCCGCAGACCGCATCGCCGAGGCCATGGGCCGCATCGATCCCGTCTTTCTTCAATCGCCTATTCTCACGTCGGAGGCGCTGGGGTTCCAACTCATCGCCAAGGACGAGACCGACAATCCGATCCGCAGCTTCAAGGGCCGCGGCACGGGCTATTTCCTGGCCGCGCATCCCGGCGCTGCGCCGCTGGTCACGGCTTCGGCCGGCAATTTCGGTCAGGGGCTCGCCTATAATGCAGCGCGTTCTGGCCGGGCGCTGACGGTGTTTGCCAGTGTCAACGCCAATCCCCTGAAGATCGAGGCCATGCGTCGCTTCGGCGCCGAGGTCCGACTCGAAGGCGAGGATTTCGACGCCGCCAAACAGGCGGGCCGCGCTTTCGCCCACGCTTCGGGCCATCTCTTCGTCGAGGACGGCGCCTCCGCCGAGATCGCCGAGGGCGCCGGCACGATCGCGCTGGAACTCATGGAGGCCGCAGGGCGCCTCGACCGGGTCTATCTGCCGCTCGGAAACGGCGCGCTCGCCGCCGGCATGGGCGCGTGGATCAAGGCGCGGTCGCCCGAGACGCGGGTGATCGCGGTCGCCGCCAAAGGCGCGCCCTGCATGGCGCTCTCGCATCAGGCCGGCCATCCCGTCTCGACGCGCTCGGCCAACACCATCGCCGACGGCATCGCCGTGCGCGAACCGGTGCCTGAGGCGGTCGAATGGCTGAAGGAGACGATCGACGCGGTCGTGCTGGTCGACGACGACGACGACATCCTCGCCGCCATGCGCTTCGCCCGGGATGAATGGACCCGCATCATCGAACCCGCCGGCGCGGCGGGTCTGGCGGGGGTGCTGAGGGACAAAACGTCGCTTGAGGGGCTGAGGGTGGCGACGCCGCTGTGCGGGGAAATGTCACGGCGGCGCAGGCGCGGGAGTGGTTTTGAGGGGAGGTCGTATGGTGTTCTGCGGTTTGGCGTGAATGGTCTGCCCGGCCCCTCATCCGGCTGCCGCTGCGTTCTCCCCGTATGACGGGGAGAAGGGCGATGTGGCAATGTCCGCGCTCCATCTTCCTTCTCCCCGCATGCGCGGGGAGAAGGTCCCGGCAGGGGGATGAGGGGCGGGGCGCGGCCTCGCTAAATTCGCCTCGACCTGAAAAGAACCGGTTTCCGGACCCTTAACGCCCGTCGTCGTCGCCGTCGTCATCCTCCGCATCGTCGTCCCGGTGATTGTGGTGGCTGTGGCGGGCGCCGGCGACCTGGTCGATGTCGCGGGCCGCGTCTTCGGCGCGCTTGCGCACGCCGTCGCGGGCGCGGGCCAGCGCCCGGGCCTCATCATCCGTCATGCCTTCGCCGCGCAGCGCCTCGGCCAGCTCGGCGTTGGACAGGCCGGGCTCGCGGCCGATGGTGAGAATCTGGCGGGGAACCGGCAGCTCCACGCCTTCCTCCTTGAAGCGTTCGAGAAGTTCTATGCGGATGGCGTTGCGCACGCCCATGCCGGTGAAGAGATCGGCGAGATAGAAACGCAGTTCGAAATCGAGGCCGGCATCGCCATAGCGGACGAATTCCACATGCGGTTCGGGCATGGTCAGCACCAGCGGCTGGCTGCGGGCGACCTCCAGCAGGATATCCATCACCTTGCGTGGATCCGAACCATAGGCGACGGTCACCGGGATTTCCGAGCGCGCCAGCTTGTTGCGCAGCGTCCAGTTGCCAACGGCGGCGTTGATGAGCTGGGAGTTCGGCACGATGACCGACTGGTTGCGAAACGTCTCGATCTCGGTGGCGCGCACCGAAATGCGGCGCACGAAGCCTTCGACGGTGCCGTTGACGATCCAGTCGCCGACCCGGAACGGCCGTTCGGCGAGCAGGATCAGGCCGGAGACGAAATTCTGCACGATGGTCTGCAGGCCGAAGCCGATGCCGAGGGACAGCGCCGAGGCGATCAGCGCGAGGCTCGAGAGATCGATGCCGGCGGCCGATATGCCGATGACGGCGGCGATCACCACGCCGGCGTAACCAAGCGCGGTGTTGACCGAGTTGCGCGCCCCGACATCGATCTGCGAGCGCGCCAGCACATTGCCGTCCAGCCAGCGCTGGAACCATCGGGCCCCGAACAGGCCGGCGAAGAACACCAGCACGCCGGCGAAGATGCCGAGCAAGGATATGCTGATATTGCCGATATGGATTTCGGTGAACAGTTCCACGAACATGCCGAGGATGTCGGCGGCGCGGAAGCCCCATTGCGACAGGATCAGGGGCACGCCGACCAGCACCACCAGCCCATAGCCGACGAGCCCGACCACCAGGCCGACCTGGTCGATGCGGATCTCGTCGAGATTGTGCCTCCGGGCGATGGCCGCGCCCATATTGGTCTGGGCGAAGGCGCCGCTTTCGGAAATGGCGTGGGCGGCGGAGAAGCCGATATACATCGTCACCATGATGGTGGAGGTGACGATCACCTGGCTGGAGACGAATTGCGCCAGGCCGATATAGCCCGACAGCGCCGTGACGATGAGGCCGACGCCGGTGGCCAAAAGCAGGATCCGGACATAGATCGGCCAAGCCCGGCTCGGCCTACCGTCTTCCAGCGGCAGGCGCGGCTTGATGAAGGAGGCGACGATCAGCGTGCCGCCGATCAGCAGCGCCGAGGCGATGCCCTTGACGATGCTGAGCGACACCGGCGCGCCGAACTGGGTGAAGGTCTGGGTCAGCACCGACGACAGCGCATTGATGACGGCGAGCATCATGCCGATGGTCACCAGCCAGCGTGCGCCGCGATCGGTCAGGTCCACCAGCCGCCATTGCGGCTTAAGCGGCGAGAAGATCGCCCGGGAGAGACGCCAGATGAAATAGACGCCGACGATGGCCCAGAGAGACGAGGCGAAGATGGCGTAGAGATCCTCGCGCAGGACCTTGAGATTGTAGAGAATGACCAGGCAGGTCAGCACGAAGGCGGCGGTGGCCGCCGCCGGAACGATCAGCGACAGGAAGCCCGCCGACACCCGACGGAAATAGGGCGGATCGAGGACGTCGGGATCGCGATGAGCCAGCGGCGCGAGCTTGCGCTTCAGTGGCAACATGAAGAGAATCGCGGCGAGCAGAGCGCCGAAAATTGCGCCGAGGAAGCCGCCGCGCTTGAAATTCCACATGAATTCCAGCGAGTTGGTGGTCGCGGACAACACTTGCCCCGACAGCGTCGTCGCTGCCGCCGAGGCTTCCGAGAGCAGGTCGCTGGAGATCGGCAGCCGCCGGAACAGGGTGTCGGTGAACAGCGTGCGGCGGCGCTCGGTGATATCGGCGCTGACGCGGGCGACCTCGGTCTTCAGCGCATCGACATCCGACAGCAGCGAACTCATCGAGGCCTTTTCGTCCTGCAGGCGCTTGCGATCGTCGGTGACGGCCTTGTCCTCTGCCTTGCCGTCCGTCGGCGCAGGTCCGAGTTCTTCCAGCCGCTTGGTCACCACCTCGTAGCGCGCTTCGAGATCGGCGGTGGAGCCGGCGATGTCCTCGGCCAGCACATCGGCTTCGAGCTTCAGCAGCGACAGCGCGGAATCGTCGTCGCTGGATCGCGTGGCCTTGCCGCGCAAGGCCTCCAAGTCGCCGGCGGCCTTGTTGACGCTCGCCTGCACCTCGTCGCGCAGCGTGTCCACCGCGGTCTTCACCACCGTGCGCTGGGTCGAGGGCGCGTCCGCCGGGGCTGGCTCGTCGCAGCCGGCTGCGGCGCGGTTTGCGCAAGCGCCGCGCCGCCATATGCGGCCGTCAGCGCAGCGGCGAGGAACAGGGACAGGGACAGAAAGGGCAATCTTTTCATGGCGGTCTCGTCGCGTGGTTCCGGAATCGCGCTGATCACGCGCATGGTGTCCTTTTCCTTAACGGAAAAGGCGGATGCGGCAAGCGGCGGATCAGTTTCGGCGCATGATCCAGAGAAAAGCCAGCCCGCCCACGAGCCCGGTGACCACGCCGATCGGCATGTCTTCCGGCGCCATGATGGTGCGGGCGGCGAGATCGGCCCAGATCAGCGCGACTCCGCCGCTAAAGGCCGAAAGCGGCAAAACGCGGGCATTGTCGGACCCGGCGAGCGCGCGGACGAAATGCGGGGCCATCAGGCCGACAAAGCCGATCGCGCCTGAGAAGGCCACCATCACGCCGGTGAGCAGCGCCGAAACCACGAACAGCGCGATGCGGAAAGGCTGTACCGACACGCCCAGCGTCGCCGCCGTCTCGTCGCCCATGGCGATGGCGTTGAGCGCCCGGGCATTGGGCTGCAGGAAGGCGAGAGCGACGGCGAGGGTGACGGCGGGATAGAGAAGATGCGGCCATTCGGCGAGGCCTAGGCCGCCGAGCATCCAGAAGGTCACCGATTGCGCCGCGCGGGGATCACCGAGGAAAACCAGCAGGTTGGCGAGCGCGGTAAAGACGAAGGAGACGGCGACGCCAGCGAGAACCAGCCTGTCCGCGCCATTGGCGTGGCCGACGCGCGCGGCGATCGGAACGGTGATCATGGCCACGAGCGCCCCGGCGAAGGCGAAGACCGGCACGGTCAGCGCTCCCAGCACCATGCCGACATGGATCAACGCGATCACCGCGCCGACCGCCGCGCCCGAGGAGACGCCGAGCAGATGCGGATCGGCGAGCGGATTGCGGGTCAGCGGCTGCAGCACCGCGCCGGTCAGACCGAGCCCCGCGCCGACCAGCCCGCCGAGAATGACGCGCGGCAGCCTGACATCCCAGACGATGCTTTCCCGTCCCGCCGACCAGTCGACCGCAATCATATCGGGCGCAATCTTGTTGGCCACGATCTTCCAGACGGTGAGAGCGGGAATGGAGGCCGCGCCCAGCGACACCGCCATGATCATGGTGAGGCAGAGAAGGCCGATGAGCGCCGCGGTGATCAGGAGGAGGCGGAGAGGGGGCATGGAGAGCGGTTGCTACTTGTTTTTGTTTCAGTTTTGCGTGCAAGATTTGTAGGTAGGCGTTTTGGCGCGCCCGGTTCCTGCGTTTTAGAGATGTCGGGGATCTTGGCCACCCCCTCTGTCCTGCCGGACATCTCCCCATCAAGGGGGAGATTGATGCGCGGTTGGGTCTCGCCCTTTCTTGACGCCAACAATTGCTGCAACGACGCCACCCAATGCGGCGGAAACCGGCGCCCCAGCCGATCTCCCCTTGAGGGGAGATGCCCGGCAGGGCAGATGGGGGCCGGTCCGCAGCGCTAGCGAGTCGTCCAAGTTGCCGCCGCTCAATGCGCGCTGATCACATATTGCGCGGATGAAACGCCTTGGCCAGCCGGGCGATCGCTGCGATGTTGCGCGGACCCGGCGTCGCCTCGACATAGTCCAGCACGACGAAACGATCATTCTTGACCGCGTCGACATTCTTGAAGGCCGGGTTGGTCTTCATGAAGGCGATCTTCTGCTCGGCGGTGACTTCGCCGTAATTGACGATCACCACGACCTCGGGATTGCGCTCGATCACCGGCTCCCAGGAGACTTCGGTCCAGCTTTTTCGACGTCGTCCATGATGTTCTTGCCGCCGGCGGCTTCGATCATGGCGGTGGGGATGCCGTATTCGCCCGAGGTGAAGGGCTTCTCCTCGCCGGAATCGTAGACGAAGACGCGGGTGGGACGATCGATCGGGCCGACGCCCTTGACGATTTCGGCCAACTCCTTGCGATAGCCCGCGACCAGCGCTTCGGCGCGGTCCTCGACGCGGAAGATCTTGCCGATATTGAGGAGGTCTACGAACATGTCGTCCATGGTCGGCTTGGCCTTGTTCATGATGTGAACGCAGCTTTCGGTCAGCTCATAGACCTTGATGCCGAGCGGCTGAAGCGTCTCCGGCGTCACGTCGCCGCCGACCTTCATGCCGTAGTTCCAGCCGGCGAAATAGAAGTCTGCGTCGGCGCCGAGCAGCACTTCCTTGGTCGGATATTTCGGCGACAGTTCAGGCAATTCCTTGACCCCGTCGCGGATTTTCTCGTCCAGCGTCTTCCAGCCGGACACGCCGGTATAGCCGACCATGCGGTCCTGCAGCTTCAGGACCAGCATCATTTCGGTGAGGTTGACGTCGTTGGAGATGGCGCGGCTGGGGGCGGCGTCGAAGGTGACGTCGCGGTTGCAACTCTTCACCGTGACGGGGGCGGCGAAGGCGGCGGTGGCGAAAAGCGAGAAGGTTGCGCCGACGATGAGAGAAAGGGTTTTCACAGGAAAGCTCCGGAATAGGACGAACGGGAAAAGGCGAAGCGCGCGGCGCCCTCGGCGCCGATGCGGAATTTTGCGGCCTCGACGCCGAAAGCGCCGGCGATGGCTGTTTCGGTGAGCACCGTCTCGGGCGGGCCGAAGGCCGTCAGCCGTCCGCCGTTGAGAATGGCGGCGCGCGAGGCGAAGCCGGCGGCGAGATTGATGTCGTGCAGCGTGGCGATGACCGTGACCCCCAAGCCTTCCAGCAGATGCAGGATGTCGAGCTGGTGGCGGATATCGAGATGGTTCGACGGCTCGTCGAGGATCAACAGCCGCGGCTCCTGGGCGAGCGCCCGGGCCACCAGCACACGCTGTTTTTCCCCGCCAGACAGGGTGGAAAACTGCCGCTCGGCGAGGTTTTCGAGGCCGAGATGCTCCAGCGCATGGTGGACCTTGGCGCGGTCTTCCTCCGACCAGCGGCTTAATCCCCGCCGCCAGGGGATGCGGCCCATCATGACGATGTCGCGCACGCTGAAAGGGAAGGCCGCCGGGCTTTCCTGCAGCACCACCGCCACCTTGCGGGCGAAGTTGCGCTGCGGGATCGACCAGATATCCTCGCCGCCGAGCAGCACCGAGCCTTCGCTCGGCCGGGCGCCGCGAAATAGGCAGCGCAAGAGCGTCGTCTTGCCGGCGCCATTGGGGCCGACGATCGCCAGACGTTCACCGGCGGAAATTCGCAGGGAGATGTCGGCGATGAGTTTCGGGCCGCGCGGCGGGGCGAAGCTGACGCCGCGGGCTTCGAGATCCAGACCGTCCACCGCGCAGTTCATGACGCGGCCTCGGGCAGACGCCCGGTTTTGTGGAGAAGGCGGATTGGCGCCGCCATACGCATCAGGTTATGACCGGCGAGACGCCGGCCGCCATTCGATAATCGCATCGGAACACCCCGTCCGTGGTTACTGTCGCTGAATGGCAGGTCTCCTGGCTTGCGGGTCTTCGCCGGTCTGCGCCTTCCCAGCTTTCGCCAGTGGCTCGTTGCAGACAGGCTCGCCGCATACAGTTGCGGGGGCAGCCACGGCTTCGGCCCCTTTGGGGTCGTCCTCACCGTGTTCCCTATTAAGCCGTCGCCCATTTTCGCGGCGACAGCGCCATTCCTCTCTGTCATGCCATCAACTCTCTTATCGCGCAAGCCGGATCGCGACATCCAGCTTCGTCTCTCGTTTTGTAATGGTATAACATTCGTTGACTGTCAATCGTTCACCATGGTTTTCGACGCGGTGTTTACGGGTTGCGGCTAACAATAGGGGAGAAGGAGCCGCGCATGCTGAACTGGAACACGATCGCCGAACATGACGACTACGCCGCCGAGCGCTCGGCGTTGCTGACGTTGCTGGAGGGCGCGACGACCAAGCCGTATGTCGATATCGTCGGCGTGCCGACGATCGGCATCGGCTTCAGCTTGCGCGCCAATCTCGACAAGGTGCTGCTGGCGATGGTCGGGGAGGAACATTACAGCGAGACACTTCTGTCGAAGCTCGACGCCGTGGTGGACAAGACCTATTCTTACGGCTCCAGCGCCACACTGATCTCTGCGCTCGACAAGGTGATGGCGGCGTGGAGCAAGTCGGTCGACAGCGATGTTCCCAAAACATTCGCCTTCGCCAGCAGCGACCAGATCGCCGAAGCGCTCGACCTGATTTCCCCGACCTATGACAGCTATGTCGACAAGTGGTTGTCCGGCATTCCGGACTCCGATGAGCGCATGGCGCTGTTCTCGCTGGCTTACAACAATCCGGGCCTGCTGGGCTCCGGGTTGAAGGCCGCGATCGAGGAGGGGGATCGCGCCGAAGCCTGGTTCCAGATCCGCTATTACTCCAATGGCGGCGCGAGCGCCGGCGAAGGCATCGCCAACCGGCGCTATGTCGAAGCCGATCTCTTCGGGCTCTATGACAAGGACGGCAAGGCGACATTTTCGGAAGCGGTTCAGACGGGCCAGATGCTGGCCGAGTGGCATGAGAAGATCCTGAGCTACGAGGCGGCTTACGATCCGAACGAAGCGGCCTCGGTGAAAGGCGTCGAGACGATCGGCGACATCACCGAAGAACTCGCGCCGGCGATCCGGACGGCGCTCAAGACTTTCGGCCTGTCGGCCAAAACGGAGGTCGAGGAACTGCTCGCCGCCGACAAGGGCATGACGACGGTCTATGGCGACGGAACGAGCGCCGACAGCAGCGCAAACGACGCCGACATGCTGATCGGCCGCGCGGGCGCCGACACGCTCTATGGCGGGACGGGAAACGACATTCTCGTCGGCTGCGCCGGCCGCGATCGTTTGTCTGGAGGAGCGGGAGACGATCTGTTCGTCTTCTCGACCCCAAAGGACAGCACCGCCAAGGCGTCTGATCTCATCGACGACTTCACCAAAGGCGAAGACCAGATTGCGCTGACCAAGGCGCTGGATGGAGACTACGATCTTCTCGCCCGCGGCGTCGGCTTTTCCGGCGAGGGCGCCGAAATCGGCTGGCGTTGGAAGGGCGACGACACGCTGGTGACGGTGGACCGGGATGGTGACGGCGGGGCCGATCTGACCTTTAAGCTGGACGGGAAGATTCGGCTGACCGACGCGGATTTTTTGGTTTGAGCAGCAAAGTGTGGCGACAACCGCTCTTCCCACTTCCGGGCGGATAGTCGACTTTCTTACGCGGCGATGGCTATAAAGTTGATGAAACAAAGAGCCGCCGCCCAGCGGCTACGTCAACGGAGAGCCCATGACCACCGCCCGCGACATCATCCACGCTTTGAAGCTCGAGCCGCATCCGGAAGGCGGCTGGTATGTGCAGACCTTCAAGGATAGCGAGATGCGGGACGGCAGAGCCTGCTCCACCTGCATCTATCACCTGTTGGAAGCAGGGCAGCGCTCGCATTGGCACAAGGTCGATGCGGTGGAGGTCTGGCACTACTATGCCGGCGCGCCGCTGACCTTGCGGCTCTCCAACGACGAAAAGACGATCCGCGCCGCCACGCTCGGCCCCAACGTGCTTGCGGGACAGCATCCTCAAATCGTGGTGCGCAAGGACGAATGGCAGAGCGCCGAGAGCCAGGGCGACTGGACGCTGGTGGGCTGCACCGTCGCGCCCGGCTTCGACTTCGCGGGCTTCACCATGGCCGAGCCGGGCTGGGAGCCCGGCTGATCAGGCGAGATCCGGCTGCGGCGGGCGCGGGATGCGGCTGTCGGGATCGATCCGCGCCGCATCTTCCTTTCCCTTGGCCCCGTCCTCGATCTCACGGTCCGACAACTCGCCGGAAGGCGCGATCGGGATCGCCTTTCCGGTCAATGGATCAATCTGCGGGGCGGCGTCCCGGGGAGATTGGGCGACGGGCTTGGGGTTCATCATAGCAGTCCTTTCTGTCTGATGCAGGCTGTTTTGAACCCAACGGCCCGTCACGCGCCTTGTTCCCCGGTGGATAACCTCGCGTTTGCGCAACTTAACGCCCCCGGCAGTGTTTCGGCTTCGGCCTCCGGCTTTTATGACAGATTTATGACAATCCATGGAAAGTGACATGCTGGGTCTGTTTAGGAAATTGATGCCGCGCGAGGACCGTTTCTTCGATCTGTTCGAGCGCCACTCGAAAGTGGTGATGGCGGCGGCGGAGGAATTGCGGGCGCTGCTGGCCGGCGAGGGCGATCTCGAGGCGCATTGCGACCGTATCGTCGCGCTGGAAAACGAAGCTGACGACATCACCCGCGAGGTGCTGCTGGCGGTGCGCAAGAGTTTCATCACACCCTTCGATCGCGGCGACATCAAGGATCTGATCCAGTCGATGGACGACGCCGTCGACATGATGCAGAAGACGGTGAAGACCATTCGCCTGTTCGAGCAGAAGAGTTTCGAGCCGGGCATGAAGGAAATGGGCGTCACCATCGTCGAGGCGGCCCGCCTCTGCGCGGAGGCCATTCCGCTCTTGGACCGGCTCGGCCCCAACCACACGCGCCTGACAGCGATCGCCGAGGAGGTGATGCGGGTGGAGGGGCGCTCCGACGACCTGCACGACCAGGGACTCAAGGACCTGTTTCGCAAGCATGGCCAGGGCAACGCCATGGCCTATATGATCGGCAGCGAGATCTATAGCGAGCTCGAAAAGGTCGTCGACCGCTTCGAAGACGTCGCCAACGAGATCAGCGGCATCGTGATCGAGAATGTCTGATGGATGCGACGCTCGCTCTGCCGCTTCTGATCGCGCTGGTGGGAATCGCGCTGCTGTTCGATTTCCTCAACGGTCTGCATGACGCGGCCAATTCCATCGCTACCATCGTCTCGACCCGCGTGCTGAAGCCGCAATATGCGGTGCTCTGGGCGGCCTTCTTCAATTTCATCGCCTTCCTGTTCTTCGGCCTGCATGTGGCCGAGACGCTGGGCAAGGGCATCATCGACCCTCGATCGTCTCGCCGCTGGTAATCTTCTCGGCGCTGATGGGCGCGATCATCTGGAATGTGGTGACCTGGGTGTTCGGCATTCCTTCGAGCTCCTCGCATGCGCTGGTCGGCGGTCTCGTCGGCGCCGGGCTCGCCAAGACCGGCGGCGATGCGCTGGTATTGACCGGCCTGTTGAAGACGGTGGGGGCGATCTTCCTGTCGCCGGCGATCGGCTTTTTCCTGGCGCTCATGCTGGTGCTTCTTGTGTCCTGGCTGTTCGTGCGCCAGACGCCATTTGCAGTCGACAAGACCTTCCGCTTCGCGCAATTCGTCTCGGCCTCGCTTTATTCGCTCGGCCATGGCGGCAATGATGCGCAGAAGACCATGGGCATCATCGCCGTGCTGCTCTATTCGCAGGGCTATCTCGGCGGAACCTTCCATGTGCCCTTCTGGGTGGTGATTTCCTGCCAATCGGCCATGGCCTTGGGCACGCTGATGGGCGGCTGGAAGATCGTGCACACGATGGGCTCGAAGATCACCAGGCTCAACCCGATGCAGGGCTTCTGCGCCGAAACCGGCGGCGCGCTGACCCTGTTCGGCGCCACCTGGCTCGGCATTCCCGTGTCCACCACCCACACGATCACCGGCGCGATCGTCGGCGTCGGGGCGGCCCGCCGCGTTTCCGCCGTGCGCTGGGGCCTGGCAGGCAATATCGTCATCGCCTGGATCGTGACGCTGCCGGCGGCGGCGGCGATCTCCGCAGCCTTTTACGTGATCGGCGGATTGTTCGGCTGAGGTTGGCGGGCGGCTCAGGCCGCCCGCGCTTCCAGAAGCGCCATGTCGAGCATGAAGGAGCCGTCGGGCTCGATCTCGAAATAGGCTTTCACATCGGCGCTCGCGCTCTCCTGCACCGCGCGGATCGCTGCGACCAGTTCGGGTGGCGTCGCCATGCGGCCGATCCAGCTCGAAAACTCCATCTGCATGCGCCAGCGTCTGACGCCGGTGACCTCGAAGCCCGCCTGTTCCAGCATCACGGTCCACTCGGCCAGCGAATAATCGCGGACATGCGAGGTGTCGCGGAGCGTCTCGACCACCTGCAAGTGGCTGTCATAGAGCGGATCGGCGGAGGCGACGGCATCGACGAACAGGGCGGCCGCGCCCCTCTTCAGCACGCGGCGAGCCTCGCGCAGACCGGCTTTGGCGTCGCGCCAGTGATGGGCGGTGAAGCGACAGCCGAGCATGTCGAACGTCGCAGTCTCGAAAGGCAGCTTTTCCGCCGGCGCCCGGACGGTGTCGATATTGTTGAGCCCCCGCGCCGCGGCGGTCTCCGACACGGCTTTCAGCATCTCAGTGGAGAGATCGCAGGCGGTGACGGAGCCGGCATGTTCGGCCAGCCGATAGGCGACATGGCCGCCGCCGCAGCCGAGATCGATGGCGCGGGCAGGGCGGATCGCGGCGGCGACCTCAGCGATGTAAGTGAGGTCTGCGCCCTGGGCGTGAACGCTCGAGGCGACATAGGCCTGGGCGCGCGGGCCGAACTGCCCCTCGACATGGGTCTGGTGGCTCTTTTGCATCGATTGTCTCCTGTCTTGACCCGGCGACTATGACAGGCATTTATTCTGTTACAAGATGAGGCTTTATCCTGGTATAAGATCTGCCATGACCAGCGACCACCAACGAAAACTGCTGGGCGATTTCGTCCGCGCCCATCGCGAACGACTGACGCCCGATCCGCCCCTGGGGCGACGGCGCACGCCGGGGCTCAGGCGCGAGGAACTGGCGGCGCGCGCCCAACTCTCCGCCACTTGGGTGACCTGGATCGAGCAGGGGCGCGATGCGCAGGCTTCGCCGCAGGCCTTGGCGCGGCTCGCCGAGGCGCTGCTGCTGACGCGGGCCGAACGCGCCTATCTTTTTGAGCTCGCCGGCCGCCGCGATCCCGATCATGCCCAGGCCGAGCCGAGCGAGCGGGCGCCGGACAGTCTGGCCGCAATGGTCGAGGCGCTGCCGCATCCGGCCTATGGTCTCGACCGGTTCTGGAACGCCATCGCCTGGAACGCCGCCGCCGCCGATCTCTTCTCCGGCTGGCTCGAGGAGGGGCGGGACCATAACCTATTGCGTTACATCTTCCTCGATCCCTCGGCGCGGCGCTTCATTCTCGACTGGCCCGACCGCGCCGCCCGCGCGCTCGCCGAATTCCGCGCCGATTTCGGCGCGAGCTTCAACGACCCGCCGATGCTGGCGCTGGTGCAGCGTCTGGTCGCTGAAAGCGTCGATTTCGCCGCTTTGTGGAAGGCGCAGACGGTGATGGACCGCGAAGGCGGCGACCGGGGATTTCTGCATCCAATGCGCGGATTGCTGCGCTATCGGCAGTTCACGTTTCGGCCGGCGGACAGGCCGGACTGCAAGCTGGTGATGCTGGTGAGGGAATAGTGGGCAGAATGGTTGCGGCCCGGCATCTTCGTCGCAATATGCCGGGATCACATGATGCTGGCGGCTTTGGAAGATGAAAATGCGTGGAATAAAAACAGAAGGTCGAGCTGATTTCGAACTCGTTTTCGGCGAAGGCGTTCATCCATTCTATCTCGGAATGACGGCTGATCAGGTCCTGGAAGCTGCTCTCGACTGGAAGATATGTTCGGCGGAACGCGAAGATTCGTCGCTTAAACTTGTCCTGAGCAAGCAGGGAAAAGTGATTGATGTCAGTCTCTTGAATGCGTTCTATCTTTTTCCGGGTCATGAGCCCCATTTCACCGTTTATCATATCGCGACGGAAGAAGCGGCGTTTGCGGATGGGAAACGGTTCTCGCGGTTCAAGAAAGAGAAAATTCTGGCTCGCTTCACGGGGGCGCATTCGCTTGAGTTGATGGAAACCGTCGATGATGGCGACGAAGCGTTTTGGTGGCAGTACAAGAATTCCGATACGACGCTCCTCTTCAGCGAATTCGGGAGGCCGGTTCTCATGATGGGGCGAATGCCGAGGTTGGGCTTTGACTATGATGTTTAGGGTAAGAAAGTCTTTGGACGCTGGCTTGGGTTAATCGAGACCGTGCGTCTCCGGCGAATAGCCGCTCTTGGCGCAAATCTCGCTTCGCGCCATGTCGAGATTGTTCTCGTAGTCAGCGCCAAAAGGCGCCACGAGCTGTTTTTCCAACGAGCACAGCAGGACGTCCAAGACGGCTCGCTCCGCGCCGCTTTCAAAACAAGCAGCGGGTGGCGTCGAAGGCGGCGCCGCGCCCGACCAGCGTGAAAGCAGTTCGAACAGCACGAGGGCTTCGTGGCGATCGAGGTCGATGTGGGCGCCGTTTTGGGTCGTGATTGTCATTCATCATAAGCGAAATATTGCCGAAGCGGGCGCCGTATGCAAGTTGTGCTGGCGAGAGGGTGTCGCAAAATCCTTTCCTCCCCGCGACACCCATCCCCCATATCCCGACGCCCTCAGGCGCGCCTCGTGCACAAGAGATTTTCCCTCAGTCGTGCAGTTTGGGTAGAATGTCGCATTCAGGCTTTAACGACGTCGCCTGACCCCGTAAAATCCCCGCCAACAACAATCGGGGTTGCATGCACATGGCAGAGTTTCCGCAAAAGGCAAAAGTCGTCATCATCGGGTTGGGCGGCATCGTGGGGGCCTCCATCGCCCACCATCTCATCGAGCGCGGCTGGGACGACATCGTCGGCATCGACAAGTCCGGCATCCCCACCGATATCGGCTCCACCGCGCATGCGTCGGATTTCTGCTACACCACCAGCCATGACTATCTGTCGGTCTGGACGACGCAGTATTCGATCGATTTCTACGAGAAGATGGGCCATTACGCCCGGATCGGCGGTCTCGAAGTCGCCCGCACCGGCGACGAGACCTGGATGGAAGAGATCAAGCGCAAGCTGTCCTCCGCCAAGGCCTTCGGCACCCGCGCCCATTATGTCAGCCCCGCCGAAATCAAGAAACTCTTCCCGCTGATCGAGGAAGATCAGGTGATGGGCGGCATGTTCGACCCCGACGCCGGCCTCGTGGTGCCGCGTTCGCAGACCGTCGCCGGCAAGCTGATCGACGCGGCCGAAAAGACGGGCAAGCTCTCGGTGTTCTCCAATACGCCGGCGAAATCGCTGATCGTCGAGAACGGCCGCATCAAGGGCGTCGTCACCCATCGCGGCACGATCATGGCCGATCACGTCATCGTCTGCGCCGGCCTCTGGGGCCGCCTGATCGCCGAAATGGTCGGCGAAGACCTGCCGGTGATGCCGGTCGACCATCCGCTGACCTTCTTCGGCCCCTATAACGAGTTCGAAGGCACCGGCAAGGAAATCGGCTATCCGCTGCTGCGCGACCAGGGCAACTCCGCCTATATGCGCGACACCGGCGATCCCAAGACCACCGAAGGCGGCCAGATCGAGTGGGGCTATTACGAGACCACCAATCCGCGCATGTGCCATCCGCGCGAGCTGCTCGAAAAGCACGAGGCGCGCCTGTCGCCCTCGCAGCGCGACCTGGAAATGGAGCAGATCATCGAGCCGCTCGAGCGCGCGATGGAGCTGACGCCGATCCTCGGCGAACTGGGCTATAACGAAAGCCACTCCTTCAACGGCCTCCTGCAGGTGTCGGCCGCCGGCGGCCCGTCCTGCGGCGAGAGCCAGAAGGTGCGCGGCCTGTGGTATTGCGTCGCGATCTGGGTCAAGGACGGCCCCGGCTACGGCAAGCTGATCGCCGACTG
Source organism: Rhizobium sp. G21 (assembly GCF_014158035.1). Lineage (GTDB taxonomy): Bacteria > Pseudomonadota > Alphaproteobacteria > Rhizobiales > Rhizobiaceae > Rhizobium_E. The sequence goes on from NZ_JACFXW010000001.1 coordinate 4,158,549, forward strand.
GATGACCGACGGCCGCACCGAGATCGACCACAACTCGATCGACTACGCCCGTTTCTATCCGCACCAGCTGACGGAAGAGTTCATCGCCAACCGCTGCTTCGAAGCGGCTCAGAAGATCTATTTCCCGGCCGTGCATCCGCGCGAGCCCTACGCCACCAGCCGCAACGCCAAGCGCTCGCCGATGTATGAGCGCGAAGTCGAACTCGGCGGCCACTTCATGGAGCTCGGCGGCTGGGAGCGCGCCCATGGCTACAAGGCCAATGAGCATCTCCTGGAAAAATACGCCGACCGCGTGCCGGTGCGCGCCAACGAATGGGACAACCGCCATTTCTGGCGCGTCTCCAACGCCGAACATCTGGCGATGAGCGAGGATTGCGGAATCGTCAATCTCAGCCATTTCCATATGGTCGACATCGAAGGCCCTGATCATGTCGAGCTGATGGAATGGCTCTGCGCCGCGAAGATCGGCGGCGACGCCAATATCGGCAAGGGCGTCTATACCCACTTCCTCGATGACGAGGGCATGGTGCGGGCCGACTTCACCGTGTTCCGCATGGCCGACCGCTGCCGCCTGGTGAACGGCGCCGACGCCGGCCCGCGCGACTTCCACTATATGAAGCGCGTCGCCGAAGATCGCGGTCTCGACGTGACCATCACCGATGTCAGCGAGAAGTTCATCACCATCGGCATCTGGGGCCCCAACGCCCGCGACACGCTGAAGAAGGTGGTGGCCGATCCCGCTGGTCTCGACGTCGAAAACTTCGCCTTCGCCGCCATCAAGCCGATCGAGATCGCCGGCAAGCATGTCACCGCCTTCCGCATCTCCTATGTCGGCGAGCAGGGCTGGGAACTGCATATGAAGTATGAGGATGGCCTGGCGGTCTGGGATGCGCTGCGCTCCACCGGCGTCATGGCCTTCGGCGTGGAAACCTACGCCAATTCCCGCCGCATGGAAAAGAGCCTGCGCTTGCAGAACGCCGACCTCCTGACGCAGTACAACCTGATCGAAGCCGATCTGGCTCGTCCGAAGGTGAAGGAAGCCGATTTCCGCGGCAAGGCCAAGCATCTCGAATACAAGGCCCGCGCGCATCAGCCAGCGATGCTCTGCACGCTGGTGATGACCGACAATGTCGACGCCTCGGGCGTGGCCCGCTACCCGTTCGGCACGCTGCCGGTCATGGACCCTGAAACCGGCGCCGTACTGGTGGACGAACTCGGTCGCCGCTCCTACACCACCTCGATCGCCTTCGGCCCGACGCTCGGCAAGAACATTGCGCTGGCCTATCTGCCCTGGGACTACTGCCAGGTCGGCCGCAAGCTGAATGTCGAATATTTTGCCGAGACCTATCCGGTGGAAGTGGCGGCGGTGGGCTACAAGCCGCTGTATGACCCGGAAAACCTGAAGCCGCGCACGTAAAAGGCGTCAGAGGTTTGGTGAGATTTGAGCCCGCCGGTCGGAAGACCGGCGGGTTTTCTGCAATTGAGCTGGGTCGGTTTGCGGGCGACCCAACCCGTGGGACGTAGGGTTTCAATGCGTTTCCCATCGAGATCTGCAAACTCGATGCCGTCGAGCCGCCGGCCTGCCCGACCGCCCGGCTCGCCGTCAATGTCGAGGGCGACAAGCAGTGATCCGGGTCGACAAGCTGACGGAGTGGAATTTATCGGAGCGGGGCGGACGACGCCTGAAATCTACTGTCGGCCCACCGGCTCATGGAGTGACGTGCGAACGGGAAAGTTCGATTTCACGCCAGTCGAGCCATTGCTGTCTCAGCTTATGCTTGGGAACGCCGATGTCGTCGTCGAGAACCTCAAGATCGACGATGCGCTCGGTGCGGAAATGGCGGAACGCCTGTTTTAATTCGCACCACGCAATCAACAGCGAACGCCCGTCCTCATAGCCGAGAAGCACGGGCCAAATGATACGGCGAGTTACCTCGCCACCAACGGCGCAATAGTCGATTTGTATCTTTCGGCCTTCCCTGATCGCCCGCCTGGTTGGACGGCTATCGAACATTGCGTCTTTAAGGGCCTCGCTTGGCTTCAGGCCGACTGCGGGTTCGGCGATGAGGGGAAGGAGATCGCTCGATATCGTGGAGGCGATCTTGGCGACGACATCCCTGGCGGCATTGGTGATTGCGGCATCCCCCAGCTTCGCCACCAATTGGACCCCGAGCAAGACGGCCTCGATTTCATCAGGCGTCAGCATAAGTGGCGGCATGTCGAATTGCTTGTCGAGGACGTAACCGAACCCCGCCTCCCCGTCGATGGGAACGCGTTGGCCAATCAGATGCGCGATGTCACGATAGATGGTTCGGCGCGCGACCTCGAGTTCATCCGCAAGATGCGCCGAGGTGACGGGGCGGCTCGATCTGCGGAGTATCTGGATGATCTGAAAGAGGCGTTCCGCTTTTCGCATAACTGCTGACTCCTGCTGCCACAACGCTGGCAGCAGGACTGTGTCACAAATGCAGAGAAAGAACTCGGCCGATTGCAGGAGAATATCATGAGATTTGCTTCCACCCGTCTCGTCGCCGCCGACATCAAACAGATGGTGGCCTTCTACGAGTTGGTGACACGCGTCCGCGCCGACTGGCTTGCGCCGGTCTTCGCCGAAATCGTGACGCCTGGTGGCGCCGCTTTGGCAATAGGCAGCGCGGAGACGGTCACACTGTTCAAGGAGGGCAGTGCGGAGCCGAGCGCCAACAAGACCGCCATTCTCGAGTTCATGGTGTCAGACGTCGATGCCGAATTCGCGCGGCTTAAAGATCATGTCGAGGTGGTGCACGAGCCAAAGGATTTGCCGTGGGGTAATCGCACGGTTCAGTTCTCCGACCCCGAGGGCACACGCGTCGCCCTTTATACACCGGTCACCGAGGCGGCGAAACGCCGCTTCAGCGGTCGCTGATCGGCTGTCGCGGCTGTTTGATGTGCGGCGCCAACACGTTTCATGGCCGAGGCGATCGGGTTGACGTTTTCGACCCTGGCGAACGAGGAACGGGAAGGCGAGCAGCGTTGGTGAGGGGCGGTCGCTGCGCGAGCGGCCGGACCCAGGACGCGCGTCTTCCATCGTCTACCGCTGCGCGGCCTCCGCTAACCTGCCGGTAACGTTAAATCCACGCCACGCCCACGTCTTGTCCATTCAGCATCCTTGCTCGACGCCGATGAGCCGTTGCTTAACCGAATGTCAAAAGCTTGCTGTTAAACGGTTTTAGAGGGGCGCTATCCAGACAAGGGGCTTTTATGGATTTCCTGGGTGTTTCCGGAATGCACTATTCCGGCGTGTCGTTGAAGGGCAGCCGCGTGATCGTCGCCGAGGACTCGGCGGTGTTCACCTCGATGATCAAGCAGCGGATGAAGGAACTGCTTGAGATCGATGTCGAGATCTGCCGCGACTTCGAGGAGATGCAGAAGGCCAATGAGACGTCGGATGAGGAAATCCTGCTGGCGATCTCGAATATGAACCTGCCGGGGGCGGAGAAGGGCGAGGCGCTGAACTATCTCGTCGATGTCGGCATTCCCACCATCGTGTTCACCGGCACGCTGCAGGACGCCACGCGCGACAAGCTGCTCGCCAACCAGATCGTCGACTACATCCTGAAGGACAGCGTCTTCGCCGTCGACATGCTGGTCGAAGCCGCCTGCCGTTTCCTGACCAATCACCACCACCATGTGCTGATCGTCGACGACAGCCAGACGGCGCGGGCGCTTCTGACGACGCGCCTGAAGCGCTACAACTTCAAGGTCAGCGTCGCCGACAGCGGCCAGAAGGCGCTGGAAATCCTCAAATCCAATCGCGACATCAACCTGGTGATCACCGATTACAACATGCCCGATATAGACGGCTTCGAACTGACCCGGCGCATCCGCTCCCATATCGGTTCGAACGAGATCCGCATCATCGGCGTGTCGTCGTCCACCGACCGGCTCTTGTCGGCGCGGTTCCTCAAGGCCGGCGGCAACGATTTCATGCTGCGTCCGTTCATCGACGAGGAATTCTATTGCCGCGTCAACCAGAACCTCGATACGCTGGCGCAGATGAAGTTCATGCTGGATCGCCAGAAGCGCGCCTGAGCGCGGAAATCGACTGCGGCGGCCGGGCGAATTCGATGTTCGGACGCCGTCTTTTCCATCAGCTGATATGAATATAAATTCAAGGCCGCCGCGTGTTCATGCTTCCCTCATAGGATGTGTCTCGCCTGATCATTTTTGGTGGCATTTCGCGAATATCCCGAATTTCCCCAAGGGCCCGACAGCTGCTTTACGTTGCGTTAAGAGGTGACCCCCATATTTTAATCACATGAGCAGGGGTTGCAATTATCGGATGTAGATCCGCTCGGCCCCACCGATCGCCGCTGCGATCGATGTTTTCGTTGTTTGAGGGGTGGGCCCTGTCATTGTTGTGGGATCCGACACGAAGCGCCGGAAGTGCGGCAGCGAAGCGGTCAGGCCGTATCTTGCTCGTCGAAGACACGCGCTTTTATTCCACCGCCATCCGCGATCGGCTGGAGCGGCGGCTGAACAGCGATGTTCATCACAGCCCGACGCTCGCCGGCGTCATGCGGTTGATCGAGGCCGAGGGCGACGCCTTCGACCTCGCGATCCTCGACCTCTGCCAGGCCGACGCCGCCAATGGCGAGGCGCTGGATTTCGTGATGAGCCGCGGCATCCCTTCGATCGTGTTCAGCGGCATCTCCAGCGACCGCAAACGCGACGAGTTGCTTGCCCGCGAGGTGGTGGATTATGTTCCGAAATGCTCCTCGGGCTCCATCGATCTCCTCGTCCGCGCCGTCGAGCGGTTCCTGTCCTATGCATCCGCTTCCATCCTGGTCTATGATCAGCGCGGGTCGCGTTCGCCATTGATCGAGAACCTCGAGGGTGGAGCGCATCCGTTCACCGTCGCGTCGCGCGAGAGCGAAGTCATGCGCATCCTCGATCATTCCGACGGGGTGCAACTGGCGCTGATCGATGCGGATGTCGGCATGGGCGCATGCGCCGCCTTCATCGACCGCGTCCAGCAGCGCTATCCGCAGGATCGGCTGCGGATCATCGGCTTTTCCACCCGTCAACGCGACGGCGATGTTGCGGAGTTCTTTCGCGCCGGTGGAGACGACTTCGTTCATCTGCCGGTCGTGACGTCCGAGTTGCTCGGCCGCATCGATCACATGCTGGCGATGCAGGCGCATATTCACGCGCTGCGGCGCATGGCGTCGCGCGACTACCTCACCGATCTCTACAATCGCAGGTATTTTTATGAGCTCGGACCGAAGATGGTCGAAACGGGGCTGCGCCAGGGGCAGGCGCTCGCCATGGGCCTGCTCGACATCGATCACTTCAAGCGGCTCAACGACACCTATGGGCATGAGATCGGCGACGTGGTGCTGAAGTCGGTGGCAAAGCGCCTGGTGCAACATGTCGCCAACTCGACGCATATCGCGGCGCGGCTCGGCGGCGAGGAATTCGGCGTGCTGTTCGTCGGGCTCGACATCGAACAGGCGCTCGCCTCCTGCGAGAAGCTGCGCCAGGATATCGGCGATATCCGCATCGTGGTCGGCGACGAGGAAATTTCCGTCACCGTCTCGATGGGACTGGCGGCGATCAGCGACGAGGAAAGCTTCGACAACTATTTGAACGCCGCCGACCAGTATCTTTATCTCGCCAAGAATTCCGGCCGCAATCGTGTGTTCTCGGACTATCAGGTCGCCCGCATGGCGGCGGCCTGACGCTCGAACGTCCGGATGTCCGGCGTCGTCACATGACGGCGCCGTTGACGCTCGGCATGGTGGCGAGCTGCTTGCGATCGGCGCGCTCCTGCTGCGGCGAGCGACCGTAGAGTTCACGATAGCATTTCGAGAAATGCGAGGCCGAGACGAAGCCGCAGGCGACCGCCACTTCCACGACCGGCATCGACGATTGCACCAGCAGATGGCGGGCGCGATCGAGACGGATTTCGAGATAATAGCGCGCGCCGGCGAACGGCCCATTTCCTGGCGGAACAGTCGTTCGATCTGGCGACGCGACAGGCCGGCCTTGTCGGCGATATCGACCAGCGACAAGGGCTCGGCGAGGTTGTTTTCCATGATCTCGATGATCGACAGGACCTTGGAGTTCTGCACGCCGAGGCGAGCCCTGAGCGGCAGGCGCTGGCGATCCGTCGCAGAGCGGACGCGATCGGTGAGATGCTGTTCGCAGACGCGATTGACAAGATTGTCGCCGAAATCCTCGCGGATGAAATAGAGCATCATGTCCAGCGAGGCGGTGCCGCCGGCGCAGGTGTAGACATTGCCGTCGATCTCGAACAGATCGGCATGCACATCCGCCTGCGGAAAGGCCTCGGCGAAGCCCGGAAGGTTTTCCCAGTGGATGGCGCAGCGCTTGTTGTTGAGCAGCCCCGCCTGGGCCAGCACATGCGCTCCGGTGCACAGGCTGCCGACCGCGATACCCCGGTTGAAGACTTCGCGCAGATAGGCGTTGACCGACTTGTTGCGGAAATCCTCGACATAGATGCCCGAGCACATCAGCACCATGTTGGGACGGTTTTCGCCCGTCAGGTTCTTGCGCTCGTCCATCAGCGACGTCTTGGCTTCCAGGCCGATCCCGGACGAGGAATAGACCTTCTGCCCATCGACCGAACAGAGCCGCCATTGATAGGCCTCGTAGCCCAGCATGCGGTTGGCGATGCGGAGAGTCTCCACGGCGGCGGAGAAGGGCAGCATGGTGAAATTGGGCACCAGGAAGAAGACGATCGTCCGCTTCACCTGCTGTGTCTTCTTGGAAACGGAGTAGCTTTCGGGCCGCATGGCAGGTGAATCCTCGTCTGTCGCTGAGAAACAAAGTGGTCTGAATGCGTCACTTTGCAATGGCCTTATGGCGACAGTTTATATCTTTTTTGCGGCGGCGAGATTTTGTTCCATGTTTCGGAGCTTATATTTCCGCGCAGGCAGGCGGATTTTCTCTTTTGGAAATAAGGATTCCTCAAAAGAAAAGGGACCCGGTTTTGTCGCCGGATCCCTGATATCGATGGCGTCGGGCGGCGTCACTTCTCATTCATGCGCTCCGCGCCGGGAAACCCGACGTCCTTCATGACGTCGAAAGGAACGTTTTCGAGCGACAACAAATCCTGACGGGCGCGCCAACGCTCTGAAATGCCGTACAGAAATGCTGCGACGAAGGCGCGTGTCCGATGCAGCGCGCCGTGCGAACCCGTAAAACCGGTCTCTAGACTGGACAAAGCCATGATGAAACTCCTTTCCGCTTTGCTGACAGTCGGAGTATCGCGCCGTCCAATCCATAAGACAAACGAATATATGTGAACCTAGATATCAGTAATTTTGACGTATCGCGCTGGGGTCGTCGGCCTCACGCAAACTTCTGCAGAATTGCGAGCATGCGCCGGGCCAGCGCGCCGTAAGGAGGATAGAGTAGACCGCCGGCGCCGAAGCGGGACTGAATGAAAACCGTTTTTTCCTTGCTGAGCGCCCTGAACCCATGTTCGCCGTGATAATGGCCGTAACCGGAGGCGCCTACGCCGCCGAACGGCAATCCGTCCTGGGCGAGATGCAGGATGACGTCATTGACGGTGACGCCGCCGGAGATCGTATTGGCCAGAACCTGGTCGCGAACACGGGCATCCTCGCCGAACCAGTAGAGCGCCAGCGGTCTTTCACCGTCGTTGACCTGCGAGATCGCATCCTCCACGCGGTCATAGGGCAGGATGGGCAGAAGCGGACCGAAGATCTCCTCCCGCATCACCGCCATGTCCTTCGTCGCATTCAGGATCAGGGCCGGGGGTAAGATGCGGTTCGCGTCATCGGGTTCGCCGAGCCAGATCACCTCCGCGCCCTGTTGCCGCGCCTCGGCGGCGATCTGCTTCAGCCGTTCATAATGCCGGGGGCGATGATGCTGGTGTAATCCGGATTTTGGGAGAAGGACGGATATTGTTGCAGCATCGCCGCCTTCAGCGCTTCGACCGTTTCGCCGAGGCGCGCGCGCGGGGTGAGCACATAATCGGGCGCGACGCAGGTCTGGCCGGAATTGAGGAGCTTTCCCCAGGCCAGCCGGCCGGCCGTGCGCCTCAGGTCGGCAGAGGCGTCGATGATGGCGGGGACTTGCCGCCGAGTTCGAGGGTGACGGGGGTGAGGTTGCGCCCGGCGACTTCTGCGACTTTTCGGCCGACGCCGGTCGATCCGGTGAAAATCAGGTGGTCGAAGGGCAAGGCGGTGAAGGCGGCAGCCACATCCGCACCGCCGGTGACGACAGTCACTTCGTCGTCGCGAAACGTTTCCGCAACAGCGCGGGCCAGCGCGGCGCCGAAGGCCGGGGTATATTCGGACGGCTTCAGCATGGCCCGATTGCCGGCGGCGAGCGCCCCGACCAGCGGGCTCAGAAGCAGTTGCAGCGGATAATTCCACGGCGCGATGATGCCGACCACTCCGAGCGGCTGGCGATGGATATGGGCGCGACCGGGCTGGAACGCCCAGGAAACGCCGACGCGTTCGGGCTTCATCCATGATTTGAGATGTCGCCGCGCATGGCGCAAGGCCGCGCGCACGGTCATGGTTTCGGTCAAGCCTGTCACGATGGCGTCACGACGGCCGAAGTCGGCGTCTATGGCGCGGGCGAAGGCGTCCTGGTGGGCGACGAGCAGGCTTTCTAGACGGTCGAGCCGGTCACGCCGCACAGCGAAAGACGGCGACATGTCTCCCCGATAGGCCATTTGCTGCCGGGCGAGCAGGGTGGTCAGACTCTGCATATCTGCATCCGCGACCTGCGGCGTCTCCTGATGGATCGTCATTCGTTTCCTCCCGGCTCATTCGGCGCTCTTTCAAACATGAGCATATATCAGTCTTTGCGTGCCGGACTAGGCCGTCGTCAAGAGCGCGCGTGACGAGGATTGTCGACCGGACAACGAGGTCGTCAAGACGAGGGATTGACGAAAATCTGGAATTGAGGTTCAATGAAACGCAATGAAGCAGCTTCATTTGTGAGATTTTCTGAAGGGTCGACCCGATGGCTTCGCAGATCGCCTCCACGCTCCCGACACTCGAGCTCGATATTCTCAAGACATTCGTCGCGATCGCCGACACCGGCAATTTCACCACCGCCGCCGAGCGGGTGTTCCGGACGCCGTCGGCGGTGTCGATGCAGATCAAGAAACTCGAGGATCAACTCGGCGTCAGCCTGTTTCGGCGAGACGCGCGCTCGGTGACCCTGACGCATCATGGCGAGGTGCTGCTCGGCTATGCCCGGCGCATGCTGGCGATGAATTACGAAGTGGTGTCGCGTTTCGTCACGCCGGACATGGCGGGCGTGGTCAGGCTCGGGTCTCCCGACGATATCGGCACGCTGATGCTGCCGGCGATTCTCAAGCATTTCGGCGAAATGTTTCCGTCGCTCGCCGTCGACGTGACGATCGACAATTCCGTGCCGCTGCGGAGAGCGCTGGCGGAGGGCAAGCTCGACCTGACTTTGTTCAATTTCCTCGATCCCAGCATTTCGCCCAATCCCGCCGAACGGGTGATGACCGAGCAACTGGTCTGGGTGGGCAAGAAGAACGGCCGGGCGCATCTGCGTGATCCGCTGCCCCTGTCGGTGTGGAACGAAGGCTGCATCTGGAGGAAGCGCGCCATCGAGGAATTGACCCGTTCGGCGCGGCCGTTTCGCATCGCCTATTTCTGCGGACATCATATGGGGCAACTCGCCGCGATCCAGGCCGACCTCGCCATTGCGCCGCTGGCCCGCTTCATGGTGCAATCCGACATGACCGTGCTCGGCGAGGCCGAAGGGCTCCCGAATATGGGTCATTACGATATCGGTCTCGCAGTCGGCGAAGAGGCGTCCGCGCCGGTGAGGGCGGTCGCCGATTATATCCGCATGACGCTCGCCGATCGCGGCCTGGAGCGCCTGACGGCAGCGGCGTAAACTGCCCTTGTCGCCGGGTTCGCTCCTTCCCGTGTGGACGAGGGGGCGCTTCCCGGGCCTCGGCAGTCATCAGACTGTCATCCGTCCGACATAGATGATCATCGTTTTCAAGATAACCCTTCTCAACTCATGGGTAAACGATGACCACCACCACTGTTGCCGCCTCCACGACCCTCGCCGCTCGCCTCAGCATGTCCGGCGAAGACATTTTGACCGTCGATGCCGGCGGCGTGTTCAGCGTCTCGGCCAATTCGCAGACCGTACGCTTCAACGGCGCGACCGACGGGGCTTCGATCGTCAACAACGGGCTGATCGAGAACACCGCCGAAGAAGGCCGCGCCATCCGCTTTGAAACCTCGGTCGGCGCGACGCTCGCCGCCACGATCGAGAACAATGGCCAGATCGAAAGCGACGACGACGCGATCCAGATCCAGGCGGGCGCAGTGACGGCGGGGCAGGTGACGATCACCAACACCGGCGACATCGAATCCGCCACCGGTCAGGCGATCGATTTCGCCGGCGGCGCCGGCGACTTCATCACCGCGGTGGTCAATAGCGGCGCCATCTTCGGCGCCACGAACGACGGCGTCCGCGTCGGCGGCGTCGGCAACATCGACAATTCCGGCACGATCTTCGGCGGCAGCGGCGAGGATCTGATCGAGAACGCCGACGGCATACAGTTCGAAGAGGGCGCTTCCGGTTCGGTGAACAATCTCGCCGGCGTCATTCTGGGCGACCGCCACGGCGTCAACGTCGATGAAGACACCGTCATCACCGTCGACAATGCCGAGGGCGCGGAAATCACCGGCCGCAACGGTTCGGGCGTCGGTTCCGACGGCTCCGCCACCGTCACCAATCATGGCGTGATCACCGGCAGCTACACCGAAGGCGTCGACATCAATGGTCCCGAAGGGGAAGTCGCCGACGGCGTGTTCGACGGCGACGGCGACGGCGTCGACATCGATTTCGAGGCGACGATCCACAATTACGGCGTGATCCAGGGACTGGGCGCGAATGGCAACGGCTCCGACGGCTTTGAGAACACTTCCGAAGGCATCGCGGCCGGCGGCGGCGCGATCAACAATTACGATGGCGCGACGATCAGCGGCCTCGGCCTCGGCATCCTGATCGACGACAGCTCGCGCGGCAATGCGTTCTATCTGACCACGATCGTCAACGAAGGTTCGATCACCGGGGTCGAGGACACCGGCGTCAAGATCGTCAGCGACCTCGACGACACGATCAGCAATGCCGGAACGATCACCGGCGGCAATGGAATGGCGGTGATCTTCGGATCCGGCGACAATGTCTTTATGATGACCGGGGACCATGCGCTGGTCGAAGGCAGCGTGATCGGCGGCGACGGCGTCGATACGCTGGATTACAGCGATTACGCGGGCGCGGTGACCATCAATCTAGCCGCGGGCGCGGCAACCGCGATCGATGCGATTTCCGGCTTCGAGGCCGTCGTGGGCGGCGCGCTTTCCGACACGCTGACCGGCTCGGCGAATGCCGACACGCTGCAAGGCGGTGCGGGGCTGATTCGCTGTTGGGCGGCGCCGGCAACGACGATCTGTTCGGCGGCGACGGCAAGGATACGCTGAATGGCGGCCTCGGCGACGACACGCTGCAGGGCGGGGCGGGCAACGACGTCTATATGCTGACCAACGCCGATGGCGACGTGATCCTCGAAGACGGCGACGCCGGCGTCGACATGATCGTCACCGCCTTGTCGATCGACCTCGGCGGCTACGCCAATGTCGAGAATGTGGACCTGAACGGCAAGAGGGCCTCGGACATCGAAGACAACGATCTCGACAATGTCCTGCGCGGCAACAACCGGTCGAACGACATCCACACCGGCCTCGGCAATGACAAGCTCTATGGCGAGGGCGGCAGCGACCTGTTTCACTTCGCCGCCTTCGGCGCCGAGAATTCCGATCGCCTGATGGATTTCGACGGCAACGACGCCGTTGCGCTGGACCGCTCGGTGTTTTCCGGCCTCGCGCGCACGGCCGGACATCTGGTCGCCTCCGATTTCGTCGCGGGCCCTGCAGCCAAGATCGCCGACGAAGCCGCCGTCATCTACAATTCCAAGACCGGCATTCTGTCCTATGACGCCGACGGCAAGGGCGGCGACGCCGCCGAGGCGATCGCTTTCATCGGCAGGAAGCTCGAGAATTTCGACTTCAACGACATCCTGCTGCTCTGAGGCGCAAGCTTCTGATGGCACTGACGCGACTCCCCGGCTTCCGGCCGGGGAGTTTTTCATTCGGCTGAAAGAAGTTTGAGCGCGTCGCCTGCAGCGCTCGCTGGCGCAGCGCGCGATTGAGGCTGGACGGCGCGTCATGCATCTGTCACAAGGCGCGCGGGATGCGACTGCCGTTAACTTTAGAACGGGGTCGGGCTGCTGATTGACGTCAGGCGGCTGCCGCGAGACCACGCTGGCCGTCCCGCTTTCTCCTCCCTATCGTATCCGACCGCGCCGTCTCTCAGCCGCGGCTGCGTCTGCGGCGGCGGCCGTCTTCGCCGCCATCCTGAGTGACCGCCTTTTTTCCGGCAGCGTCACCACCTTGGCGAGTTCGGGAAAGGGGTCCACCTTGTTGGGCATGGCCATGGCGTCGATGAACAGCTGCTGGAAATGCGGCTCGAGCGCGGTCTCGATCTTTTCGATCTTCTTGACGGTCGCCTCGATCTCACGACGATGATCGCGGTTGAGCAGAGCCATCAAGGCGCCGGTGCCGGCGGCGTTGCCGACCGCCTTGACCTCGGTAAGTTCGCAATCCGGGATGAGGCCCAGCACCATGGCGTATTTCGGATCGATGAACGAGCCGAAGGCGCCCGCGAAGCGGATCGTGTCGACCTTGTCGACGCCCTGCTTTTCCATGAGCAGCTTGATGCCGGCATAGAGGGCGGCCTTGGCGAGCTGAATGGCGCGGATGTCGTTCTGTGTGACGGTGATCTTCGGCTCGCCGTCGCGCAGCAGATAGGAGAACGTGCGGCCGTTTGCGATGATGCGATGGCTCTTTTCCGCCATGGCGCCATCGACGACGCCGTCTTCGGAAATCACGCCGGAGAGATACATTTCCGCGACGACCTCGATGATAGCCGAGCCGCAGATGCCGGTGACGCCGATTTTCGCCGCGTCATCTTCGAAGCCCTCTTCATCCGACCATTTGTCGACGCCGATGACCCGGTATTTCGGCTCCAACGTGACGGGATCGATGCGGACGCGCTCGATGGCGCCTGGGGCGGCGCGCTGGCCGCAGGAGATTTCGGCGCCTTCGAAGGCCGGGCCGGTGGGAGAAGAGGCCGCGACGACGCGCTCGCGATTGCCGAGCACGATTTCGGCATTGGTGCCGACATCGACCAGCAGCATCATCTTGTCCTGGCGATAGGGGCCCTCAGACAGCGTCGCGCCGGCGGCGTCTGCGCCGACATGGCCGGCGATGCAGGGCAGCATATAGAGCCGCGCGCCGCGGTTGATGTCGATGTCGATGTCCGAGGCCCAATATTGCAGCGCGCCCGACACGGCCAGCGCGAGGGGGCCTGTCCCAGTTCGGTAGGGTCGATGCCGACGAACAGGTGATGCATGATCGGATTGGCGACGAACACGGAATCGAGGATGTCGTGGCGGTCGACGCCGCCTTCTTCGCACACCTTGCCGATCAGGCCGTTCACCGCTTCGCGGACGGCCTTGGTCATGGCTTCGCGGCCATCGGGGTTCATCATCACATAGGAGACGCGGCTCATCAGATCCTCGCCGAAGCGGATCTGCGGATTGGAGGCGCCCGACGAGCCCACGATCCGTCCCGACAGCAGCGACACGAGATGCATGGCGATGGTGGTCGAGCCGATGTCGCAGGCGATGCCATAGGCCTCGTTCTTGAGGCCCGGCCACAGGCCGACGATGAAGGGGCGCGAGGAATCCATGTCGCGATGGATTGCGGCGGTGACGCCCCATTCGCCCTTGCGCAGGATCGACTGGATCTGCGGAATGAGATGCGGGGCGATCAGCAGATCCTTCCAGCCCCAATCCTTTTTCGAGCACGGCCTTCAGGCGGTCGAGATCGCCGAGCGGCTTGTGCATGTCCGGCTGTTCGACCTCGACGTAACAGAGCTGCACGGCGGCGTTGCGCTCGATGACGCGGTCGGATGCCGCCTTGCGCACCACCTGCGCATTGACCACCGTGTCCTGCGGCACGTCGATGACGAGATCGCCCTGGATTGTGGCGGAACACGACAGGCGGCGTCCTTCCGGCAGGCCGCGGACGCGGTCGTAGCGCTCTTCCTTGGGGCCGACGGGAGAAATATGGTCGTTGGAGGAGGTGATGCCATGCTTGGCGAAATTGCCCTCCTGCACCTCGACCTGGCAACGGCCGCAGGTGGCGCGTCCGCCGCAGACGCTTTCGACATAGACCCCCAATTGTCGCGCCGCCTCAAGAACCGGTGTGCCCACGGCAAAACGACCGCGCTTGCCCGAGGGCATGAAGAGGACGAGGGGATCTTTTTCGAATGTGTCTGTCATGATCTTCTTTCCGGCGTCTTCAAGGGACGGGGATTGAGGGCTGGGTCACGGCAGCATGCCCGCGACGCGGCAGTGATAGTTGTCTATTCCCGACATGAAAAGATCACGCGGCGGAAAATTGGTGGCGGTACGCCTTGCTCAAGCAGTCGGAGGAGATGATAAATGTTGGTTGAACAAATCATTAGGAGGCAGGATTGGAAGAGTTGGCGAAGTGGCTTACGGACCATGGGCCGCAAATTACAGTAGTGGTCCCGCTGATCGCGTTTGCGGGATCAGCTCTTGCATACATTATTAAACTGTTCTTGGACCTGGCCGATCGACGTAAGGCGCACTTTTTGGAGCTGGTTGCACTGCTTGATCAACAGGGGACTTTGGCAGGCAAACTGGCAGCAGTTTATCAACTAAGTACATATAGCCGCGATTCAGACAAAGAGTTTCTGATCCGCTTATTCGATAACAGAGATAAAATTATTAACGGAGCGTCTGCAGACATTCTTAAAGAAGAAATGCGAATTGCAGCCGAAAAATTGAGATCTGTTTAGAAGCAAAAACATAAAGCACTTAGGGCTAATTTACCGCAAGAATCGTCTGGATGCCATACTGCCGCACATAATCCACCCGGGAGCCGTTCCAGTGATAGCAGTAGTGCCGCCCCTGTATAGGAATGGGGATGAGATCGGGCCAGAAGACGCCTATGCAGCGTTGGTCCGCCATCCTGACGCTGTTCCACAAAAGACCGTTGCTGCCCGCCGCCCGGAGCCCGCGTCCCTCGACTTGGGAGGCAGAGTAATCGTCGGGGTGCAGGACGTCGGGCACGGCATTCACGTCATCGAGGACCTGATCGACGCTGCCCACCAGGACCCGAAAGTCGGAGGTCCATCCTGGAGATTGGGCGGTTGCACGCATGAAGCTCTGATGATGATGGATCGTCTCGGCGAGAGCGACGTCTTCGCTTTCGCCGGCATAGTAAATCCCATAGCTCCCGTCTGTGAAGCGTCCGGGGCGCGCTGTCGAGCAATGGACGAACGGCGCCATCACATAGCTGGCGCCGATTCCTGACACGCGCCGATGCGCCGGCACTTTCCCGAGATCGCCCACCTCGAACCGGATGCGCGGATTGGTCTTCGCCTCCACAGCGACGAGGAGCTCCCAGTCGCGGGGATCGGCGATGTCCTCAAACAGATTGATCGGCGGATAAATGGATCGGATGATGCGATAGGTCTTCGGCCACCGCACCTGGGTGGGGACAGAGAGACCACTCACCATGCGCTTCGCTCGGCGTCGAGCCATTCGCGCATCACGGCCAGATCAGAGAGTTCGCCGCCCAACATTACCTCCAGCGCTGATTTGCCGCCAAAGGCGGCATTGGGAGCCTTGATCCAGTCATATCCTCTGGCGGGTTCCTTGAACACATAACGCAGCCCTTTGTGGATCCCCATTAGGTGCGCCATGCGCATCTTCAGGTCTCTCGGGATGCGTCCGGCATTGCCCTCTTTCCAACGCGCCCAAGTGCGTGGCGACAGTCCGCCCAGCAGTGTGCATGCCTGCGCGTCGGTGATCTTCCATGCGTTAAAGAGGTTCACCGTCGTACGGGCGAGCGCGGCTGCCTCGCTATCCGAGATTTCGGTCGATCCGATTTCAAATGGTGTCACAGAGATTGGCTGGAGCTGCATGGCATCCTCTCTTTCTGGCATAAATATAATGCATTTCCGCCAAATGGCAAATGTGCTGCATAGGCCATATCATGGCCCAGAAAGCCGGACGCGCGTTTTCGTATGGCGCTAGATCAAGCAATAACGAAAAAAGCCCGGCGCTTTCGCAATCGGGCTTTCCAAACGTCAAAGGCCTTCCGCTTATTCCGTCGCAGCCCCACCACCCACGCGAGCGGCGCGGCCGCCGCGACGGCCGCCGCCGGTCGAGGCCGATGCCGGGGACGGAGCAGGCGCTGCGCCGCCTTCAGCGGGCTTGTAGTCGCGATAGGTCTTGATCCAGTTGTAGCAGTTCTCGTCGGTGCCGTTGAGAACGTTGGCGGCGCGCACGGCTTCCATTTCGGCCGGGCGGCAGGGGTTCATGATGGCGGAGGTCATGCCGGCGCCGATGACCATCGGGATGAAGCCGGCATTGATGCCATGGCGATGCGGCAGGCCGAAGGAGATGTTGGACAGGCCGCAGGTCGTGTTGACCTTGAGCTCCTCACGCAGGCGGCGCACCAGCGCGAAGACCTGCAGGCCGGCCGAGCCGACGGCGCCGATCGGCATCACGAGCGGGTCGACGACGATGTCATAGGGCTTGATGCCGTAATCGGCGGCGCGTTCGACGATCTTCTTGGCGACGGCGAAGCGGACGTCCGGGTCCTGCGAAATGCCGGTTTCGTCGTTGGAGATGGCGACCACGGGGACGTTGTACTTGGCGCAGAGCGGCAGGATGGCTTCGAGCTTTTCTTCCTCGCCGGTGACGGAGTTGACCAGCGGACGGCCCTTGGCGACCTTGAGGCCGGCTTCGATGGCTGCGGTCACAGAGCTGTCGATGGCGAGCGGCACATCGACCAGGCCTTGGACGATTTCGAGCGTCTGGATCAGCAGGCCCGGTTCGGTTTCGTTCGGGTTGACCGAGGTCACGCCGGCATTGATGTCCAGCATGGTGGCGCGGCGGCGGCGACCTGTTCGAGCGCGTCCTTGATGACGGTCTCGAAATTGCCGGCCTGCATTTCGGCGGCCAGCTTCTTGCGGCCGGTCGGGTTGATGCGCTCGCCGATGACGCAGAAGGGCTGGTCGAAACCGATGATGATTTCCTTGGTGGCGGAAGCAACGATGGTGCGGGTCATGTCCGTCTGATCCTCGAAATTAAGATGCGGCGCGCGCCGAAACGGCAGCGGAAGAGTTCATATCCCAAGAGCCACGCTCGACAAGCCATTCCGCGGATTTCTTGAGGCCGCCGAAGGGGAAAACGTGGATCTGCTTGATGGCAGAGTCGGGGTTGGCGAGGAAGTGCTTTTCGATCGGGCCGACCACATCCTCCGGCGAATGGCTGGTGGCGAGCGCGGTCAGCGACATTGCGTTCTTCTTGAGGAAGGAGATCGAATTGCCGACGCCGCACATGGCCGCGTATTTGATCAGCGTGGTGATCTTGGCCGGACCCGCGACGCCGAGATGGACCGGCAGGTCGACGCCGGCGGCCTTCAGGCCATCGGCCCAGGCGATGAACTTCTTGGCGTCGAAGCCGAACTGGGTGACGATGCGCACGCGCCCCGGTGCGTTCGGCGAAAGCCTGCTTGAGCTTCAGCGCTTCGATCGCCACGGCTTCGGAAAAGTCCGGCGAGCCTTCGGGGTGGCCGGCGACGGCGATGTCGAGAATGCCGTTCTGGTCGAAGAAGCCGGTTTCGAGCACCTGCATGGTGGAGCCGAATTCGCCGGCCTGCTTGTCGAGGCCGCCGCCGATGATCAGCACGTCCTTGACGCCGGCTTCGCCGACGGTGCGCTTGATGCGCTCTTCGAGCGCGACCTTGGTGGACAGGCGGCGCGAGGCGAAATGCGGCACGGCGGTGTAGCCGAGGGACGTGACGCGGCGGGCGGCGGCGACCAGCGTGTCGGTGGTGTCGGTGCCGATATCGGTGATGTAGACGCGGCTTCCGGCGGGAAACAGGCCCGGCAGGTCGGCGGATTCGATCGCCTGCTTCGGGGCGACTTCGATGGAAGCGGGAATTCTGGACATGAATGAGGGTCCTTGCGTGCTGGGCCTGGATTAGTTCTGTTCGCGACCGCCGGCTTTCACCAGCGCGACGAGCCGATCGCGGTCATAAGCGGCTTCGAGCTCGGCGGCGGCCTTGTCGGCCTCGGCTTCGAGATCGTCGGAGACCGGTACGGGGTCCGCCTTTCGCCATTCGGCGAGGTAATCATCCGTTTCCGCGGCGCCGGTGCGCATTGCGCACATGTCGATCGCCTCGGTGAAGCGCAGCGACAATTCGCGCTTGGCGTTCTGCCGCCCCTTCTTGATGATCACCTGCGCGGGGATGTCGCGCCAAAACACAATGATGCGGTCCGCCATTCCCGAATACTCCTGTCAGGACATGCTGTCGCGGACCCGCGTTGCTGTGCGCCGGTCCGCTCTCCTCCGATGGGACTACAATGGAGCGGGAAGGGGGCTCGTGGCCCGGCTAGTCACGACGTCGCTTTGGTCTTAATGCGACACGCCTGTCGGCATATTGACAAAGCGCATCCAAACCGAGGGATCAGAAGGAGAAAAACGTCTTGACGCTCGCCCAATAGGTTGGAATTTGCCGGAGGACGGCAGGCACGGCGGAGAGAATTTCATAGCCGACATAGCCGATGACCACGGTGAATGCGAGCCCGAGCGCCACGCCCGCGAGCATGGTCAACCCGTCCCGTTCCGTCAATCCGAGGCCGATCAGCGCCAAGGCATAGGCCGGCCCCATATTGCCGAGGGGAATCGGAAGAAAGATGATCAGCGCCAGCAGCAGGGCGAACAAGCCCAGAAACCGCTCATAGAGACGCATCTCGCCGACCCAGAAGCGCGGCTTGATGAAGCGTTCCGTCCAGGCGATCCAGGGAAGGAACTTGTCCAGCACCTTGGCGAAGGCGCGGTTGTCGAAGGCGTATTCGTGGAGCCGGCGGGGCAGCCAGATCGTATCCAGCCGCGAGAACGCCATCTGAAACGAGACGAACACCAGCGGCAGCCCGAGGACGAAGGTCGCTCCCGGCGGAAGCGGAATGAGATTCGGCAGACAGAAAACGACGAGAAAAGCGCCGAAGGAGCGTTGCTCCATCCCGTCGGCGATTTCACCCAAGGTTATTTTTTCACCGGCATTGTCGGAAAGTTCGCGCAACAGATGCGACAGGCTCTGCCTGGGACGGGGGTGTTGGGGCTTCGCCGCGCTCATATCCATTCGGTCACACTGTCTCCAATTCCTCGGCCGCTCCCATGTAACGGTTGCGGGCAGGCTATCAAACAACAATGTCGCTTTTTTTTCGTTACGATCAGGCTCGCTTGAGCGCGTCGGTCAGATCGCCATAGCCGGTAAAGCGGTATTCGTAATCGAGCTTGAGGTAATCGGCGGCCCATTTGGCCTTGTTCTGCAGGTCCTCGTCCTCGGTCTGGGCGAGATAGACGATTTTGGTGTAGTTGCCGAACACCATGTCGCGCAGTTCAGGATGCTTGTCGAGCTTCAGCGGCTCGATCACGAAGGCTTCGAACTGACGGGTGATCAGGTCCGTCAGGTAAAAGGCGGTGAATTCGGTCTCGCATTCGGCGAGGAATTTATCGTTGCCGGTGAAGAAGGCGTAGCAATGCGGCCCGGCAATACGTTCGACGCCTTCCTCGGCGCAAATCTTGTCCAGTTCGCCCTGGGTGCCGCATTCCGCATAGCCGATAAAGATCTTTCGAAAGCCTTCGGCGCGGGCTTCGGCGATCTTCTCCCGCATGGCCGGCGCGATCTTCTCGGGAAAGACGTGCCATATTGCGGGCAGACACTGAAGATCGATATGGTCGAGGCCATGCTGGCTGCAAATAGCCAGCACTTCGCGGGCGATGGCGCCGCAAGCGATGACGCGCAACCGATCAGGCGCGCTCTCCGACCCTCGATTTTCGCTCATCGGTGTTCTCCTTCGCATAAATGCGCTCAATCTAGCCTCCGGCGCGAACAAATCCGCTCTTCGCGCGTTAGATCGGCGGACGGCCGGTGTATCGACCGGTTTTGGGCCCGATCATACGCTTCAACGGAGAGCAGACATGACCAAGATTTCGACCCGCATCGCCTTCGCCCTCATCGCCGCGCTCGCATTGTCGTCCTGCGGCAACACCATTCGCGGCATGGGCAAGGATGCGTCCAACACCGTCGACGCCACGCAGGACGCCGCCAACGACGTCGCCAACTGATCGGCTCAGCCAAAATCGAAAATGGCCGCGCGGAGTTCCCGCTGCGGCCATTTGTGCTTGAGCCTGACGGCCGAAATCAGACGCCGGCGGCGAGCTGATTGTGCTTGCGCTTGATGAAGTCCTTGGCGGTTTCCACCGCAATCGCGGCGTCGCGGCAATAGGCGTCGGCCCCGACGGCCTTGCCGAACTCTTCGTTGAGCGGCGCGCCGCCCACGAGAACGACGTAGTCGTCGCGGATACCCTTTTCCTTCATCGTGTCGATGACCACCTTCATGTAAGGCATGGTGGTGGTCAGCAGCGCCGACATGCCGAGAATATCAGGCTTCTCGCGTTCGATCGCGTCAAGGTAATTTTCGACCGGATTGTTGATGCCGAGGTCGATCACGTCGAAGCCCGCGCCTTCCATCATCATGCCGACAAGGTTCTTGCCGATGTCGTGGATGTCGCCCTTGACGGTGCCGATGACCATCTTGCCGAGCTTCGGCGCGCCGGTGGCGGCGAGCAGCGGACGCAGGATGAACATGCCGGCCTTCATGGCGTTGGCGGACAGAAGCACTTCCGGCACGAACAGAATGCCGTCGCGGAAGTCCACGCCGACGATGCGCATGCCCTCGACGAGCGCTTCGGTCAGGATGTCGTAAGGGGCCCAGCCGCGATCCAGAAGGATCCTGGTGGCTTCCTCGATTTCTTCCTTCAGCCCGTCGTAGAGATCGTCGTGCATCTGCTGCACAAGCTCTTCGTCCGAAAGCTCGGAGAGAATGATTTCATCGTCTGCCATGGCGCTCCTCGTCATCAATCTGCGGGCGCCGGATTCGGCGAAACCCTATGTTTCACTATAGTTAGCCTTGGACGTTTGCAAAGCGTTTTCGAAAGCGACGCTCTCCCGCACGAAAGCGACGGCAGCTTGCGACAAGCCGTATAATTCTTTTTTCGAATAAGCCGTTTTTAACGCGTGTTCCGCTAGGGAAGGCTGTTGGAGGTCGCCGATGCATATGAAACGGCTGTGCAGTTTTCTTGTTTTTTTCCTATGGGCCGCAGCCTGCTGCGCCCAGGAAGCCGTGCTGGTGATCCGCACAGCCGAGAAGGTCGTCGAGATCCCGCTTTCGAAAATCGAGAAGCTGCAGCAAAGCGAATATGTCGCCATCCTGCCCGGAATGGACGACAAACCGCATCGCGCGCGGGGTCCTCTTCTCAAGGATGTCCTGGCTTTGGCCGGTATCTCGGGGACGACGTTGATGGCGATCGGGTTTGATCGCTACCAGGCCGAGATTCCGATGTCGGATCTCGACGACTTCCCGGTGCTGGCGGCCCGCGAGGTTGACGGCAAGCCATTGACGTTGCGCGACAAAGGCCCTCTTTGGATCGTCTACCCTTCCGAAGCGCATCCTCACCTGCGTCTCAATCCGATCTATGAGGCGCGAAGCGTCTGGCAGCTGAAGGAAATCTCCATCCGATGATTCCTCGCCGTGCGTTGCGAAACCTCGCCTTGTTCCGATTTCCGGCAGTGTTGCTGGCGATGGGCGTGATGCTCGTCGTCACCATCGGCAATATTTCCGCCATCGCGGATGGTTTGGGAATGCATCTGTTCAATTCCGCCCGCTACGAGGAAGCGACGCGGATGGAAATGGAGCTGTCCGATCTGTTGGTCAAGGCGCATCGCTTTTCCTATGGCGATCGCGACATCACGCGCGCCGACGTCAACCTCGCCCTGGACATTTTCTGGTCGCGCGTCAACGTGGTCGCCACCGCGAACTATCAGCGCGCTTTGCGCGAGGCCGATATCGAGGACGCCAAGGTCGCCGTCGAAATAAAGGAGCGGCTCGGCGATTACGAGGCGGCGATCCAGAAACTCGCGCCGGGCGAGCGGACCAGCATTCGCCCGCTGCTGTCGCTGATTCGCGAATTCCAGACCCGCGTCAACGATATGAGCAGCGACGCCTATAGCGCGCGGCGTTTCCAAATGCAGAAGATGATCGAGCAGGAGCTCGCGAGTCTGGCGTCGCTAAAATCCATGCAGTCGGAATTCGCGGCATTGGTCGGCGTCCTCGTGCTGTTCGTGATCGTCGAGCTCGTCATTTCGCGGCGGGTCAATGTTCGCCTGAAGAGAGCCGTCGCCGACAAGGAGGCGCTGCTGGTCACGGATGGGCTGACCGGCATCGGCAATCGGCGCGGATTCGAGACGGACCTGTCGTCGCGGCCGCCTCTCAGCGAATTCTCGCTTCTGCTCGTCGACCTCGACGGCTTCAAGGACGTCAACGACACGATGGGCCATCCGGCCGGCGACGCGCTGCTGCGTCATGTCGCGACGGCCCTTGCGGAAAACGCCTTGCCCCTCGGCGGCGTCGTGGCGCGTCTCGGCGGCGACGAATTCGCAGTCCTGTTGAAGGGATCGCGCCACAGGGCGCTGGATTACGCGGAGGCGGCGCTCGCCGACATCTCGCGGCCCATCTCGGTCGAAGGCAAGACGATTCAGGTGACGGCGTCGATCGGCGTGGCGCACTCCAGCGACGCCCGCGATGCGACGCCTTTCGTCGAGACGCTGATGAAACACGCCGATCTCGCTCTTTACGCCGCCAAGGCGGATGGACGCAATTGCGCCCGCTTCACCACGGACGACATGATCGCCGACAATGCGCGCAAGCGGTGCCTCGGCAAGGATCTGGCGAAAGCGATCGCCGATGGCGATCTCGACGCGGCGTTCCAGCCGATCGTCTCCATGAAGGAGGGACAGACGCTCAGCGTCGAGACGCTGGTTCGCTGGTCGCATCCGCGGTTCGGAGCGATTCCGGCTCCGGAGATCGTCCAGGCGGCGGAAGGCGCCGACCTCATCCTGCCGATGACCTTGCTGATGCTCGACCGCGCCTGTCTGCTCCGCGAGCGGCTTTCGGTATCGAACGACGCGCCGCGGATGGCTGTGAACCTGTCGCCGGCCTTGCTGTCGATGCCGGATCTGGCCAAGGCGATCGTCGACGTCCTCGCCAAGAGAGGATGTCCGTCGGAGAGCGTCATTCTGGAGCTGACCGAAGACGCGGCGATGTCGCTCAGCGAGCAGGTCATGGACAATCTCGAAGCGTTGCGGTCTGCGGGCCTCCGGCTCGCGGTCGATGACTTCGGAACCGGCTACTCCAATCTCAGCCGGCTGGCCGCGCTCGAATTCGCCCAGATCAAGATCGACAAATCGCTGATCCGCCGTATTTCGGTCTGCGACCGCACTTATGAAATCGTCCGGCATGTCAGTCGTATGGCGCATGATCTCGGAATGGAGGTGGTGGGCGAGGGCGTCGAGACGGAATCCGACCGCGCGCTTCTGATGGGGCTCGGCGTTCCGCTGGGGCAGGGCTATCATTTCGCCCGTCCGATGTCCGACCTGTCGCTGATGGCATGGCTGGGAGAGCGGCGTGAAGGCCAGGCGAGCGCCCGTCTTCTGGCCGGCTGAGCGCAGCCTATTTCCGCCGCCCTGTTCCATCTCCGCCGCGCTTCGCTTCCAGCGACATGGGTGGCGCTTTTAGAATGTCCCTTTTGCGGCATGGTTTAGGATCAAACCAAACACTAGGCCGCGCAGGCGGCGATCGCAGAGGACGAGACCATGGATGAGACAGTCGAACCAGTAGCCGCTCAGGGAGAAGGCGGCGGACGTCGCGGACGCGGCGCTGCGGCGCGCAGAGCGTCGCGCGCGGGCGGAGGTCCCAACCCGTCTCTTCCCTACATCACCCGCAAGATCCGCGAATATGAAGTTCTCGACGAGGAAGGCCTGGCGCTGATCGAGAAGAACGCCGACACGATTCTCGAAGAGATCGGCATCGAATTCCGCGAAGATCCGGAAGCGTTGGCGCTGTGGAAGGAAGCCGGCGCCGATGTGCGCGGCGAGCGCGTGCATTTCCCCAAGGGCCTGTGCCGCGAACTCCTGAAGACCGCGCCGTCTGAATTCACCTGGCACGCCCGCAATCCGGCCCGCAACTGCCAAATCGGCGGCAAGGCCACCGTGTTCGCCCCGGTCTACGGCCCCCCTTCGTGCGGGATCTGGACGGCAACCGCCGATACGCCACGATCGAGGATTTCCGCAATTTCGTGAAGCTGGCCTATATGGCGCCGTCGGTGCATTCGTCCGGCGGCACGGTTTGCGAGCCTGTCGACGTTCCGGTGAACAAGCGTCACCTGGACATGATCTACAGCCACATCAAATATTCCGACAAGCCGTTCATGGGCTCGGTCACCGCGCCGGAACGCGCCGAAGACACGATCGCCATGGCGAAGCTGGTGTTCGGCGACGACTTCGTCGAAAACAATTGCGTGACGCTGAACCTCATCAACGCCAATTCGCCGATGGTGTTCGACGAGACCATGGTGGGCGCGCTCAAGGTTTACGCCCGTCACAATCAGGCGACCGTCATTTCGCCGTTCATCCTGTCGGGCGCCATGAGCCCGGTGACGGTGGTCGGCACGCTGACGCAGATCTTGGCCGAAGTGCTGGCCGGCGCCTCCTTCACCCAGCTGATCCGCAAGGGCGCGCCGGTGCTGTTCGGCACCTTCGCCGCTTCGATCTCGATGCAGTCGGGCGCGCCGACCTTCGGCACGCCGGAGCCGTCGCTGGTGTCCTATGGCGCGGCTCAGCTCGCCCGTCGTCTGGGTCTGCCCTTCCGCACCGGCGGCTCGCTCTGCGCCTCCAAGGTGCCGGACGCCCAGGCCGCGCATGAAAGCGCCAACACGATCAACATGACGCTGCTCGCCGGCACCAATTTCGTGCTGCACGCCGCAGGCTGGCTCGAAGGCGGCCTCGTGTCGTCCTACGAGAAGTTCATGATCGACCAGGACCAGCTCGGCATGATGCAGAAGATGGCCGAAGGCGTCGACCTCTCGGTCGAGGCGCAGGCGCTCGATGCGATCCGCGAAGTCGGTCCAGGCAGCCACTATCTCGGCTGCGCGCATACCCAGGCCAACTTCCAGACCGCTTTCTATCGCTCCGCGCTCGCCGACAACAATTCCTACGAACAATGGGAAGTGGAAGGCGAAAAGCGCATCGAGCAGCGCGCCAATGCGCTGTGCCGTTCCTGGCTGGAACAGTATGAAGCGCCCGCGCTCGACCCCGCGATCGACGAAGCCCTGCTCGCCTATATCAAGGAGCGCAAGGACTCCATGCCCGACGCCTTCACTTGAAGGGGTCCCGTAGCCAGGGAGAGCGGCGGTCGGACGCAGGTTGAGGATATGATCCAGCGGGACGTCTGGCGTCCGCACTACAAACCCGACTGGATGCGATGACATACTCCTCGGACACACTCGAAAACCTCCGTGCGGCGCTTGCGCCGCACGGACTTTTTTGCGCGGCGTTCTGCATTTCGACGGCGACGGGCCGGAAATGGCTGCGGGCAAGATGGCGCGGACGGTCGTGCTGATCGGCAATATCGGCGGCTCGCTTTGGCCGGCCTTTTCGCAATGGTTGGAATTCGAGGGGAAGGGGCTCGCCCATCCCCTCGACGCCTGGTCGGAACGCGTGATCCGACCCTTGGCCGCCGCCGCCTCGGGCGAAGCCTGGTTTCCTTCGGAGAAGCCGTGGAAGCCGTTCCAGCAATGGGCGATGCGCGCCGAGGGGCTGAAAGCGTCGCCGCTCGGCATTCTCATCCACCCCGTTCATGGTCTCTGGCACGGCTATCGTGGCGCAATCGGCTTTGCAGAGAGGATCGGCGAGGCGACTGTCACCTTCGATCGTCATCCCTGCGATCACTGTCGCGACAAACCTTGTATGACGGCCTGTCCGGCGGGGGCGATTACCCCAGCGGGCTTCGGCTATACCGCCTGTCGTGGATTTCTCGCCTCGGATGACGGGCAGGCGAGCTGCATGACGGGAGGATGCCTGGCCCGCGCGGCATGCCCTGTCGGGCCGGAGCATCGCTATCCGTCCGAGCAATTGCGGTTTCATATGCAGGCGTTGTCGCCCTAAGGTGACTTTTTCGTCTTTGCCGATAGACTGCCCTTGAAATGTGAAGGCAAAGCGATGAGCGACCTGAACCGGATAGTAATTGATCCCGACAAAAATGGCGGACAGCCCA
This sequence comes from Rhizobium sp. G21, assembly GCF_014158035.1. Taxonomy (GTDB): domain Bacteria; phylum Pseudomonadota; class Alphaproteobacteria; order Rhizobiales; family Rhizobiaceae; genus Rhizobium_E. The sequence continues at coordinate 4,184,931 of NZ_JACFXW010000001.1, forward strand.
GCATACGCGGGCTGAGGATCCGCGTCGTTGATGTGCTTGATCTTCTCGCGAGCGGCGCTTCGAACGAAGAGATCCTCGACGACTATCCGCTTCTCGAGGCAGAGGATATAGCGGCTGCCCTGGGCTATGCGGCAAGAAACGGCATCCTGCCGACTGCAGAGCCAGAGTGATCACCTCACCGCGCGCCTGCTCCACACGATATTGCCGATCACCGCCGCCAGCACGATCGCGCCGCCGATCAAGGTTTGCAGCGTCACGTTTTCCTGAAAAGCGATCCAAACCCACAAAGGCGCGAGCGGCGTGTCGAGCGTCGAGATCAGCGCCGTCTGCATGGCGGGCAATTTGCGCGAGCCGAGCGAGAAGAGCGTCAGGCCGGCGGCGGAATTGACGAGGCCGAACAGGACAAGAAAGATCAGTTGCGGCGGTTGAGCCGCCGAGAGATCGGCGAAGGGCAGGCAGATCAACCCACTGGTCAGCGATCCCACGCAGGCGCATCCGGTGATCGAGATTTCGGGGTGACGTCGGATAAGGATGATGCAGAGCGTCATGCAGAGCGTCGACAGCACCGACAAGGCATCCCCCAAGTCCGCCGTCGGCGCCGAAGCCCACCATGATCGCCACGCCGATGAGCGCAAAGCCCGCTGCGGCGACCGAGGCTGGCGTCGGCTTTTCGCGCAGCACGAACCAGCCGAGGAACCCGGCCATCAGCGGCAGCGTGGCGAAGATGACGGCGTTGTGCGCCACCGAGGTGAGGCCGAGCGAGCCCACAAAGGCGGTCATGCCGGCAACGACGAACACGATGTACAGCAGCGACGCGCCGCGCATGTTCGTAAACAGGCGCGGCCAGTTGCGCCCTTCGGTCATGACGATGATCGCAAACAGGCCCAGGCCGCCGAAAATGCCGCGGCCCGCGATCATGGCGGCATAGTCGAGCCCGATCAGCCGCGTGAAGAAACCGGCCGTGCTCCAGGTGGCGGCGGCCAGCATGACGAAGATCACGCCGATCTGGCGGTCGCGATGGATCTGGTCGAAGGCGAGGTCGGTCATGCCGGGCTTCCCATGGGTTGACGGCGCTGGTTCCAGAGGACATGGGCGAACACGGCGGCCATGACCACGCCGCCGCCCACGAGCGTCTGCGCAGCGACGGTCTCGCCGAAGGCGATCCACACCCAGAGAGGCGCGAGCGGCGTATCGAGCGCCCCGATCAGGCCCGTTTCGATCGCCGGCAGGCGTTTCGAGCCCCAGGCGAAGCAGGCGAGGCCCATGGCGGAATTGACCGCGCCGAAGGCGGCGAGTTGCCAGAGTTCGACGGTGGTGACCGACAGGGGATCGCCCAGCGGCCAGCAGATCAGCCCGCTCAACAGCGCGCCGATGGCCGCTGCCGGCGCTGCCGCCATGGTCGGGTTCTTGCGCATCAGGATGATCGAGAAGCCCATGCACAGCGTCATGCCCAGCGCCAGCGCATCGCCGAACAGCCCGCGATCGACGCCGAAGCCGACCATGACGGCGACGCCGACAAGGGCCGCAACGCTGGCCGTGATCGCGCCGCGGTCGGGGATCTCGTCGAGGAAGATCCAGCCGAGAAAGGCGGCGATGAAGGGGATGGTGGCGTAGATGACCGCGCCATGCGCCACGGATGTGTGGGCAAACGAGGTGATGAACATGATCATGCCGCAAACGGTGAGGGCGATATAGGCGAGCTCCGCTTTGCCGATGCGCAGGAACTCCCGCGTCCAGCCGCGGCCGTGCATCAGAATCACCACAATCAGCAGACTGAGCGCGCCGAAGATGCCGCGCCAGGCCAAAAGCGTGAAGCTGTCATGCGGGATGAGACGGGTGAAAAAGCCGGCGGTGCTCCAGGCGACCGCCGAAAGCGTGACGAGCAGGAGCCCGAGTTGATAGTCGCGGCGCGGTGTCATGGGAGCCTTTGCGGAGAGTTCGAACAAAGTTAGAACAAACTTCTCTCGCTTTCTACCGCAAGCGGTTGAAAACAGCCGCTAAATTTTCTTGATCCCAGCCCCAAGGTTTTTTGAAGATCGGGCTCGGCGGTCGTCATCGGCGGCTGCGACAGGGTCACACCGGCGCGGGCGGGAAAGCGCGTTCGAGCCCTTTCGAGCGCCTCAACCCCTCGCGATAGGCGGCGTAAGCCGGGTGCTGGGAGGATTTCGCGAGCTCCAACAGGCGGAACTGAAGCCGCGCCGGGGCATTGTGACCCAGCCATTCGCCGGTCTTTTCAAGCTTGAGCGAATTCAGAAAACGCGCTTCCGCCGCGCGGTTGAGCCAGAGCGTCAAGCCTTCGATGAGATTGTCGTCCTGAACGGGATTTTCCATCAGCAGCTTGAGGAAGCTCTGGTCGGCCTCCTGAAAGGTCTGGACTTTTTCGGCGACGGCGTCGCGGTCGGGAAAAGGGGCTGCGGTCATTGGGTCTTCATCCGTTCAGTTCGTCCTGGCGACGGGCGGCGGCGGATCGATGTCTTCGGGAGGCAGTCCGGCCCGTGCGCGCATCATCATTTGCCCATACGCCGATTCGAGGTTTCGAGCGAAAAATGCGGGATCGAAAACGCTGGAGCCTGCGACTTTCCCAAGTATTTTTCGGGAGAGAGCCTGCCTCTTCTCGGCGTCGCGGGCGAGCGAAACGGCCAGATCGACATAACCGGCGTCATCCGAGACGGTCAATTCGTCTAGCCCGAGCGTATCGAGCAGGCTTTCGGTCATCCGGCCCCAGAAGGCGTCCGTGCGCATCGAAACCACGGGCAGTCCGAGTTGCAGCGCCTCGGCGATCATGGTTGTGCCATTGTGCGGGAAACTGTCGAGCGCGACATCGGCTGCCGCCAGGCGCGCCATACGTTCGGCGCGGCTGGCGGCCGGCGTCGAAAAGCGAACTCGTTCTCCCGCCACGCCCGCCTCGACCATGGCGGCCAGAAGATTGTCTCGGCTGAAGCGGTTGGCGAATTGCAGCCAGAGCACGGCCCGCTCTTCCGCCTTGAGGATAGCGGCGAGACTTGCAAAGCAGGCGGGCGACAGCCGACGCTTTTCATGAAAGAAGGCGAAAACGACGGCGTCCTCCGGCAAATCCAGCGACGCGCGGCTGCGAATTTCCATTTCTCCCGTCCACGGCGGCAGCGGGGAGAAGACGCCCGGCAGACGACAGATCTTCTCTCGATATCGGCGCGTCGCCTCGGGGGCACGACCGTGGCGTCGGCGATGACATAATCATAGTTCAAGCCGGCGCTCGGGCCGGTGACGCCGAGAAAGCCGACCGTCAAGGTCGCCAGACCGCCCGCCAACAGGTTCTGGCGGCCGTTCGGGGCGTGGCCGGCGAGATCGACGAGGATGTCGAGGCCGAGGGCGCGGATGTCGGCGGAGGCGCTGTCGTCGTTGATCCCGCCGATCGCGAGCGCCGGATAATGTGTTTCCGGCGACGTTTCCGTCTCCAGCGTGATCAGGCTGAAGGCGATCCGGGAGGCGTCATGGCGTGCGAGGACCGGCTCGATCAGCCGCATGGGAGACGATTCGGGGGTGAGCGAGGGCAGGAGATAGCCGATCCGCAACATCGTCTGCTCGGTGGAGAGCAGCGGCTTTTGCTGTTGCGGCAAGTCCTGGGGGAAGAGCCGCAAGTCGGCCGCCAGCGCCTCGTCGTCGGCCCAGTCGATATGGGTGTAGGGATCTTCCGCCGAGCGCCAGAACGGATCGCCGCCGCGAAGCCGGGCCATGAGAGCGTCGTTTTCTTCGGCGATTTCGCGGAACAGGCAGGTATGGCGCAAGGCGCGATAATAAAATCGGTGCGTTCGTGGATCCTGCGGCGCGAGATCGCGGGCGTTGAGGCCGGCCTGAAAGGCTTCGTTCACAGCGAGATGTTCGAGAAACAGATGGCCGGCGATCAGCATGAACGCGGCGTGATCGCGGCCCTCGGTTTCGGCGGCTCGCCTAAAGTGTCTGGCGGCTCTGAGTGGGGATCCGGTGCGCAAATGGCATTGCGCCAGGATCACCAGCAAGGCTTGCGGGCAATCGGGCTCCTGGGCCAATACGCCGTAATCGGCGATGACGCCCTGGTATTCCCCGCCTGATAACGCCGAAGCGCATCTTCGAGCGCCGACGTCATGGAGCCTCCGGTTTCGATCGCGACTGGAATGGAATCATCGGCGCGGTGTGTCCCCTTTGGAAAAGAGATATCGCTAGCCATGCTTGTCCGACCCTGACCCCGCGCAAGTCACGAAAAAGGGGCCTTCGCCGGGCCCCTCAAATCGAATCTCCGCTCCGTCGGTTTCAGCCGCGGCTACGGCCGCGACGTTCGCGGGGCGCGGCGGCGTCTTCGGCGGTCTTGTTGCGCAGCGCGCCGATGCGTTCGACGATGGTCTCCAGCGTCGGGCGGGGGCCGGGCGTATGGCTGTCGACGGCCTCGCGGATCGCGGCGAGGTGCTCGCAGGAGGTGCCGCAGCAGCCGCCGATGATTTTCGCGCCGGCGTCCATGGCCAGCCGCGCGTAATCGGCCATCAGGGGCGGGGTGCCGGAATAATAGATCTTCTCGCCACGGAATTCGGGGATGCCGCAATTGCCCTTGACGACGACGGTGGCGTCCGGCTTGGCCTCGGTCATGGCGAGCAGGGTGGCCAGAATGTCGGAGGCGCCGACGCCGCAATTGGCGCCGACGGCGACAGGGCCTTCGCCGATATCGGCGGCGACGCCATGGATATCCTTGGGCGCCAGACCCATCATGGTCTTGCCGGCGGTGTCGAAGGAGCCGGTATAGACATAGGGCATGCCAGTCTTCACGGCCGCTTCGCAGGCGGCGCGGATTTCTTCGGCCGAGGACATGGTCTCGATCCAGGCGACGTCTGCGCCGCCGTCCTTGAGGCCGGCCATCTGCTCTGCGAAGGACGCGACCGCGTCTTCATAGGACATCGCGCCGAGCGGAATCAGCAATTCTCCGGTCGGACCGACCGAGCCCGCGACGATCACCTTGCGCGGGGCCTTGTCGGCGACGGCGCGGGCGATCTCGGCCGCCTTCTTGTTGAGTTCGTGAACCCGGTCCTGCGCATGATGCAGTTTGAGGCGATGGCGAGTGCCGCCGAAGGAATTGGTCAGGATGATGTCGGCGCCGGCGTCGACGAAATCCTGATGCAGCTTGGTGATGTTCTCCGGCTTGTCCTCGTTCCACATTTCGGGCGCTTCGCCGGCTTCCAGGCCCATGGCGAACAACGAGGTGCCGGTGGCGCCGTCGGCAAGGAGAACGCCCTTCTGGGCGAGCAGATCTGATAGCGGATTGGCGGTCATCGGCGGGTCCTCGCGATTGCTGTTGGAAAAAGATATAAAGATATCTTTATGTGATAGCAAGGGCCGTCTTGTTCGGGCGGACGCGTTTGCTTCCGCCCGAACATAGTCAGAGGTCGAAGTGCTGTTGGGTCAGCTTGACGCTGTCGTCAAGGTGAAGGAGGAAATCGACCTTGCCGTCACCGTTCATATCTCCCTTGATCCAGGTGTCGCTCTTCTCCTTGTCGACACGCAGTTCGCCGGCATGTTTGGAGAAGCTGTCGTCGCCGATGAACGTAAAAGCCTGATTGCCTGACTTGTGGGTATTGGCGTCGATCGCGCCGAGATCGATCACGTCCTTCTGTCGGACGTTAAAATCGAGGATCGTATCGGCGGATTTGACCGTCGACCCGGTATCCGAGGCCGCGAATACGAAGACGTCCTTACCGCCGCCGCCGATCAGCGTGTCGACGCCCGCGCCGCCGATGATCCTGTCGTTTCCGCCGCCGCCGTTCAGTCGATCGTCGCCTCCGAGACCCGAAATCGTCGTCTTGTTGTCGCCGCCCGTCAGGTTGTCGTCCTCGGATGTTCCTTTCAATGTCGGCGAGTTCGAGACCGCAGACAGTTTATAATCGCCGATGGTGGAGAATGAATTGCCAGCGGCTTCCAGATAGACTTTGCCGGATATGTCGGCTTTCCAGGTGATGGTGGCGGAGTCACCGTTGTCATAGACCAGGCGGTCGCCATTCTTGTCGTGCAATGCGAGATAGACGTCATCGGCGCCATTTTTTCCGCCTGTGCCGGTCAGGTCGAACTCATAGGTGCGGCCCTTGCGAACGGTCAGTTGATGCCAGTCACTGTCCTGGTTCGCGTCGATCTTGCTTTGCGCGACGCCGCCTTCGACGATGATGCGATCCGTGTCGGTGTTGTTGACGATCGTGTCACGTCCGACATTGGTGATCTTATACTTGCCGATATCGCCGCCGCTATCGGTGACTTCAACGAAATAGACGCCGTCATCCTCCGCCGTATAGGCGTTGGCGAAGCTCGAGCTGGAATAGTTGGTTCCTGAGGATACGATATTTCCGTCGGCGTCTCTAATATTCACGTCGCCGTCCGGCAACTTGCTGGCGCCTGTCCCATCGACGCGAAACGCGTAGCTGATGCCAGCTTCGAGTTTCACCTTGAACCAATCCGAATCGCCGTTCACCTCGATGGCGCTGGTGTGGGTCTTGGTGGACCCCAGCGAAACGGTCGTCTGGTTGTTGCGTAGGATCGTATCGTTGCCGAGCCAGGACAGTTTGTAGTTTCCGGTGTCCGAGCTGTCGACGACTTCGAGGTAATAAGCGCCGGTGCGTTCCGCGGCGTCATAGATCGAGTAGCTGGAATTGCTGTAGTTGGTCCCCGACACGACGACGTTGCCGTCGGCGTCGCGCAAATTGAGATCTCCATCCGGCAAGCTGCTCTGGGAGCCGTCGCCGGAGACGTTGAAACCATAATTCAGGCCGGCTTTGAGTTCCACCTTCACCCAGTCGGAGTCGCCGGCGACGTCGATCGCGCTTTTGAATGTTTCGCCTTGGGCCAGCGTGGCGGTGGTGGTGGCGTTGCGCAGCACCGTGTCGTTGCCGAGCCAGGTGAGCTTGTAGTTGCCGAGATCGCTGCTGTCAGTGACGCCGACGTAATAAGGGCCGGACGCCGGAGCCTTATAAGTGATGCTCGTGCTGGTCTGCGAATAATTCGTTCCGCCGGTCAAGCGATTGCCCGTGCTGTCGTAGAGATAGAGATCGGCGTCGGGAAGTGACGATCCCGAACCGTCGCCTGAAACTTTGAAGCCGTAATCGAGGCCTGCGGTCATTTCCGCGCGGTACCAGTCGCTGTCGCCGGAGAATGTCAGTTCGCCGTTCAGCACTTGGCCTTGGGTGATGGTCGCGGTGGTGGACGTATCGCCTGGTATGGTCGTGGACATCTTCACTCCTTCCTCTTTCACATCTCGGCGCGCGCCGGACGGATGAGAAAAGATCGAGCGTCGATCTCCCGGCGGCGCCGCGCAGCCGCAACTCAGAAGGCAATTAAGGCATTAATAAGAAACGGAATTTTGCGCATCATCGCAAAATATCGGTATTTATTTTGGTGCGCTAATGGATGGGAGCCTCGGCGCCGGCGGATTTCGTCGAGATCACGTGCTGGATCAATGCGGACGGTGGGATGATTTCAGCGCAAGAAAGACGAGCAATTATTTGCCGCAAAAGCGCGTCAGGCACTAACAAAACGTTAAATTGCTGGACGCCGCCATTTCGGCGGCGTCCATTAGACGAATCGCAGGCTGCGATCAACTCACCACTTCTGGTGAACGTGCGGCGCGATCATCTCGTCATAGATCGCCTTCACCTCCGCCATGACCTCGTCCGAAATAGCGGGCAGGGCGGAGGCCTGGGCATTGTCTTCGGCCTGCGCCTTGTTCTTGGCGCCGGGGATGACGACGGTGACGGCGTCGTTCATGAGGATCCAGCGCAGTGCGAATTGCGCCATGGTCGCGCCGCCCGGAACCAGGGGGCGCAGGCGTTCGACGGCGGCGAGGCCGACCTCATAAGGCACGCCCGAGAAGGTTTCGCCCATGTCAAAGGCTTCGCCGTTGCGGTTGAAAGCGCGGTGGTCATCCGAAGCGAACTGGCTCGCAGCGCTCATCTTGCCGGTCAGCATGCCGGAGGAGAGGGGGACACGGATGATGGTGGCGATATTCCGCGCCTTGGCTTCGCGGAAGAACAGGTCAGCCGGGCGCTGGCGGAAGATGTTGTAGATGATCTGCACCGAAACGACATTCGGGAATTCGATCGCCTTCAACGCTTCCTCGACTTTTTCGACCGAGACGCCGTAATAGCGGATCTTGCCCTTGGCGGTGAGCTCGTCGAGCGCCGCAAACATTTCCTGGCGATAATAGACATCCGTCGGCGGACAATGGAGTTGAACGAGATCCAGCGTCTCGACGCCGAGATTGGTCAGCGAGCGATCGATGAAGGCTTCGATATTGGCTTTCGTGTAGCCGTCGGCGATATGCGGGTTCAGGCGCCGACCGGCCTTAGTGGCGACCATCGGCCGTTCGCCGCCGCGGTCCTTCAGCACGTCGCGGATTATCTTTTCCGAACGGCCGTCGCCATAGACGTCGGCGGTGTCGATGAAGGTCATGCCGGCGTCGAGCGCGGCGTTGAGCGCCGTCTTGGCGTCGCCTTCCGCGACGTCGCCCCAGGAGCCGCCGATGGCCCAGGCCCCGAAGCCGATCCCCGACACCGACCAGGGCGTGCGGCTGAACTGACGTGATTTCATGTCGTCTCTCCTCTTTGCAGGCGCATTTTTCAGCCGCGCGGCCCGGTGTCAATGCGAGAGGGCTGATGACGCCATAAAAGACCGGATGGACCGGGCGCAGGTGTGTGGATGGCGCGCGATGCGCTCTCGGTCGTCACCCTCGGGCCTGTGCCGAGGGTCTGCTGCGCGCTGCTCTTGCTCGTTTGGCGTTTGCAGAGTGGAGGCGTAGCAGGTGCTCGGGACAAGCCCGAGCAGGACGGAGATGTTGGAGAAAAAAGACCGCGCCTTGCGGGCGCGGCCGAGTTCGAGTCCCCGCTTTTTGTAACTCAGATGACCTTGCGCTTCTCCAGCACGTCTTCCAGCCAATCGGTGCGCATTTCCGGGACCGAGGAAATGAGCTTTTCCGTATAGGGATGGAAGGGTGGAGAGAAGATCTGCGCCGTCGGACCATCGGCCACCACTTCGCCGCGCAGCATCACCGTGGTGCGGTGGGCGATGCGGCGGACGATGCCGAGGTCGTGGGTGATGAACAGATAGGCGAGGCCGAGTTCGTCCTGCAGCCGCTTGAGCAGTTTGAGGATTTCCTCCGCCACCAGCTGGTCGAGCGCCGAAGTCGGCTCGTCGCAGATGATCAGATCCGGATTGGCAGCGAGCGCGCGGGCAATACAGATGCGCTGCTTCTGACCGCCCGAGAGCGCGGTCGACAGGCGACCGGCGTAATCTTCGGGAAGCCCGACCTGGCGCAGCAACTCGGCGACGCGCGCATCGACCTCGGCTTTCGACTTGTTGAAGTAGAAGGCGTAGGGTCGGCCGATGATGTCGCCGATGGTCTGGCGCGGGTTGAGCGCGACGTCCGGCAACTGGTAGATCAACTGCACCCGGCGCAGCTCTTCCTTCGAGCGGCTCTTGTAGGATGCCGACATTTCCTTGCCGCCGAACTTCACCGAGCCCGAGCTGCGCGACAGAAGACCGGTGATCAGGCGGGCGAGCGAACTCTTGCCGGATCCGGATTCGCCGACGACAGCCACGGTTTCCGCTCGGGCGACGTCGATCGACACCTTTTTGAGCACGGTGAAATCGCCGTATTTGCCGACGACATTGTCGACCTTCAGCACGATTTCGCCGCGGGTTTCCTCGATCGTGTCCTCGTCGAGCTTGTCGGCCGCCTTGCGCTCGGAAACGAGAGCGGCTGTGTAGTCCTTCTCCGGCCGCATCAGGATCTGCTCGGTCTGGCCGAGCTCGACCATCTTGCCGCCGCGCAGAACCATGATCCGGTCGGCGACCTGCGCCACGACCGCGAGGTCATGGGTGATGTAGAGTGCGGCGGTGTTGAGCTCCTTGATGAGCTTCTTGATCAGCGCCAGCACTTCGATCTGCGTGGTCACGTCGAGCGCGGTCGTCGGCTCGTCGAAGACCAGGATGTCGGGACGGCAGGAAATCGCCATCGCCGCCATGGCGCGCTGCAGCTGGCCGCCCGAAACCTGGTGGGGATAGCGCGAGCCGAAGTTGTCGGGGTCCGGCAGACCGAGGGAGCGGAAGAGATCGACGGCGTTCTTCTTGGCTTCGTCCGGCTTCATCAGACCATGCTGGATCGGCATTTCGCAGACCTGCTCCATGATCGTGTGGGCAGGGTTGAACGACGCCGCGGCGGACTGGGCGATATAGGCGATGCGCTGGCCGCGCATGTCGCGCCGGCCTTCCGGCGACAGATCGCGGACGGACACGCCGTCGATCTCGACCTTGCCGCCGGTGATGCGGCATCCGGCTCTCGCATAGACCATCGATCCCAGACCGATGGTGGATTTGCCGGCGCCGGATTCACCGATCAGGCCCAGCACTTCGCCGCGTTGCAGCTCGAGCGAGACATTGTCGACCAGCACATTGCCGGAGACCGATTCGATGCGCAGGTCGGTGACCTTGAGGATGGGATAGGCCATGGCTCACATCTCCGCCGAGGCGCCCGAGGGACGGGCATTGATGGACAGGATCCAGTCGACGACGAGGTTCACGCCGATGGTCATGATGGCGATCATCAGCGCGGGCCACAGCGGCGCCGGCAGGCCGGAAACGATCGCGCCGCGGTTTTCCCAAACCATTCCGCCCCAGTCGGCATGCGGCGGCTGAATGCCGAGACCGAGGAAGGAGAGACCGGCGACGAACAGGAAGTTGAAGCAGAAACGCAGGCCGAATTCCGAGATCATCGGCGGCAGCGCGTTCGGCAGGATCTCCTTGCGCATGATCCACCACAGGCCCTCGCCGCGCAGGCGGGCCGCCTCGACGAACTCCAGCACGGCGATGTTCATCGACACGGCGCGGGCCAGGCGGAAGACGCGGGTGGAATCGAGGATGGCGATGGTGATGACCAGCGTCGGGATCGAGGAGCCGAACATCGACAGCACGATCAGCGCGAAGACCAGGAGCGGGATCGACAGCATGATGTCGACGAAGCGCGACAGGATCTGATCGATGATCGGGCCGCCGGTGGCGGCGAGCAGGCCGGCGATCGTACCCATGGTGAAGGACAGGATCGTGGTGGCGAGAGCCACGCCGATGGTCATGCGGGCGCCGTAGATGATGCGCGAGAGCATGTCGCGACCGTTCTGGTCGGTGCCGAGCCAGTGCGCCGCGGACATGGTTTCCCAGCGCGAGCCGACCGACTCCGATTCCGAATAGGGCGCGACCCAGGGGGCGAATATCGCGATCAGCACGAAAGCCAGCACGATGGCGATGCCGATCCAGGCGGCTGCGTTTGGTTTGTAACCGAAGATCGTCATATCACTTCCCCAGAGAAGGCTTGCGCAGGCGCGGATTGACGAGAATGCTGATCACATCCGCCGTCGTGTTGAGCACGATGAATGCGCCCGCGAATACCAGACCGCAGGCCTGGACCACCGGCAGGTCGCGCTTGGTCACGCCATCGACCATGAACTGGCCGATGCCCGGATAGTTGAACACTTTCTCGATGACCACGACGCCGACGATGAGATAGGCCAGATTGAGCGCGATGACCGCGATGATCGGCGCCGCCGCATTCGGCAGCGCGTGACGGACGATGACGCGGCTGCGCGGCAGCCCCTTGAGGAAGGCCATTTCAATATAAGGCTGCGACATGATCGCCAGAACCGCCGATCGCGTCATGCGCAGCATATGCGCGGCGACCAGCAGCGTGAGGGTGATGGCGGGCAGGATCGTCGTCCAGAGTTTCGTGCCGAGCGACATGCCGGGATAGACCATCACAAGCGACGGAAGCCAGCGAAGTTCGACCGCGAAGACAAGGATCAAAACATAGGCGATGAAGAATTCCGGCACCGAGATCGTGGCGAGCGAGACGATGTTGGCGAGCTTGTCGGGCCATTTGCCCTCGTTGATGGCGGCGAGAATGCCGAGGCCAACCGAAAGCGGCACGGCGATGCAGGCTGCGAAACCGGCGAGGAAGAGGGTGTTTTCAAATCTCGGCGCGATCGATTGCAGGATATCGCGTTTGTTGGTCATGGCTTTGCCAAAATCGCCCTGCAAGGCGTTGGTGAACCACTCGAAGTAACGGACGTAAGCGGGGCGGTCGAGCCCGAGTTCGGCCCGGAACACCGCGAGCGTTTCGGGCGTTGCGCCCTGTCCCAGAACCGCCGAGGCGACGTCGCCGGGCAGGATTTCCGTCGCGGCGAAAATCAGCACGCTGACGGCAAACAAAGTCACGACTGCAAGCGCGAGCCGCGTGGTTAACAAGCGAAGCATGTCATCGCCCCCTTTTTAAGTCTTATGGGCAAATTCCGTGACCCACCCCCACATCCCCGCGCGGCTGGACATCGGATAGAATACGGGCGCGGAAAGTCCTTTCCGCGCCCGAAATCGCGCTATCAGGCGAACCAGGCCTTTTCGGCAACACGGTTGTCGTCCATGTCGTAGCGGGCATGCGGCTTGACGCCCTGGACCTTCGGCGAATAGCCGTCGAGGTAGTCGGTGATCGCGAAGCAGATCATGCCGCCGTCATCGGCGATCATTTCCTGGCACTTGCCGTAGATTTCCTTGCGCTTGGCGTCGTCGAGTTCGATGCGGGCCTCGGCGACCAGCGCGTCGAATTCCGGCTTGCGCCAGTTGGAGTCGTTCCAGTCCGAAGCTGAACCGTAGACCTGGCTGAAGGTCTGGTCGGCGGTCGGGCGACGGCCCCAATACACGGCGCAGAACGGAACCTTGAGCCAGACATTGTCCCAGTAGCCATCGGGAGAGACGCGGTTGACGCTGAGGTCGATGCCGGCCTTCTTGATGGATTCCTGGTAGATGGTGGCGCAGTCGACCGCGGTGCCCCAGGCGCCTTCCGACGTCTGCAGCTCGATCTTGGTTCCGGCGGCGAGACCGGCCTTCTTGAAGTGGAAGGCGGCCTTGTCCGGATCATAGGGACGCTGCGGCAGGTTGCTGTTGTAGTAGGGGTTGAGCGGGTCGAGGGTGTGGTCGTTGCCCTGGATGGCGTAGCCCGAATAGACCTGATCGATGATCGCCTGACGGTCGATGCCGTATTTCAGCGCCAAGCGCAGGTCCTTGTTGTCGAAAGGCTTGTCGGTGACGCGCGACACGAAGCAGAAGCGGTTGCCCGTGCCCTTGGTGCGGACGATCGCGAGGTTCGGATCCTTCATCAGACCATCGACGGTGCGCGCATCGAGACGGTTGGCCGCATCGACCTGGCCGGACTGGAGCGCCGCGGTGCGGGCGGCCGGGTCCTGGATGTAGATGATTTCGACGGCGTCGAAATTGCCGCGGTTCGGCTTCCAGTAGTCGCCACGGTTCTTGAAGGCGATGCGAACGCCCGGCTCGAAGCTTTCGAGCGTGTAGGCGCCGGTGCCCACCGGGTTGGACCAGTCGCTGAAGTCCTTGGGGACAACGAGGATGTGGTAGTCGCCGAGGATGGCCGGGAAGTCGGCGTTGCCGGCCGACAGCGTGATGCTGACCTGGCTCGGGGAAGCGGCCGTCATGTCGGCGATCTGCTCGAGGATGCCCTTGGCCGGCGACTTGGTTTCGCCGCGATGCAGGTTGATCGAGTAGATGATGTCGTCGGCGTCGAGCGTCTTGCCGTTGGAGAACTTAATGCCCTGGCGGACGTTGAACGTCCACTGCTGCGCGCCCGGCTCGACGTCCCAGCTTTCGAACAGTTCGCCGGTCGGATTGCCTTCGTTGTCGAACTCCACGAGACCGTTCATGAGCGCGAGCGAGGCGGCGATCATCACCGAGTCGGCGTAGGTGCGAGGATCGAGAGAGTCGGAGGCGGAGCCGCCTTCCATGCCAATGCGCAGCGTGCCACCCTTCTTGGGCTCGGCGGCCTGCGCCTTGGAGAACATCGAGGACGCCGCGGGAATCGCGATGCCGGTGGCCAAAGCCAACTGCATGAAGTCGCGACGCGACAGGCTTCCCTTGCGGGCGAGCTGTTCAGCCGCTTTCAGTTTGCTTTCGAAGTCATTCATGTGTGGTCTCCCTTGTTATGCTGCGAATGGCTGAAGGCCGGTTGTTCCCCAAAGGGCCTCAGCGATTGTGGTGAAACCGATCGTCGCCGCTTGTCGCGCAGCGCATCGATCCGTCAGGCGAGTGGCGAAAAATGTCGGGAAGGATTCGAAAGCAGACGCTCCGCGATCGCCGAGATTCCGCTTGCCGCTGTCATCCATACAGAGCATGTCTCCCAGTTGCCCGAAGCGAAAGCCGCTCCGGTCACAGTTGAATGATCGCCCGCGTCGCACTGGCGCATGCGAGGCGATATTCCACAAGTTTTTCGTTCCCAGGCGCGAGCAATTTTTATGATACTCTAAACGCAGCTTCCGCCCCGCTTGAGACTGTTTGCGCTCGCGAAAATGAACTGTACGGCTTCGAATGAATAAATCAACACCCTCTTCGGCGGGCGAGGTCCAGGCTTGAAAAATCCTATTCAAAATGCGACGAGCGCCGCCGCATGTGATGTCGCTTTATGCGTTCTGCGCTTGGAAATACATCAATAGGTGGTTCTCGTCGGGCCCGGCAAGGCTTTGGACGCCAATGTTATTCGTCCTGAGACCTAATGTGTCGAAAATGCGTCGTGCAATGAGCGACAAAAATTTTTTTGGCGGATCTTCAAAAAAAATCGTGTGAAGGTCTTTTCAGCTTTTTTGAAACCGATGCCGCTCATAAACCATCCGGTAAGAATGTATCGATAAATCTCTAGTCGCGGCGGGCCGAGGCACCGCTTCTCCGGATCAGGTAGTGCGTTCCGGAGCTCCTCGCGCCGCAACTTTCCCTCTTTCATCCTTCGCCGTCGTTGCAGGCATCGCGCATGACGCGGCCGCGTCGCAGGGCGCTCTTGCCTCCTCGTGCTGTGGGTGGCATGCCCTGATCGAAAGCCGAGGGAGCGACGAGATGGCCAAAGCGATCATGCTGCAGGGAACGGGTTCGGATGTGGGCAAGACGGTGCTCGTCGCCGGGCTGTGCCGGATCGCGGCGCGGCGCGGGCTCGCGGTGAGGCCGTTCAAGCCGCAGAACATGTCCAACAACGCCGCCGTCAGCGACGACGGCGGTGAGATCGGCCGGGCGCAATGGCTGCAGGCTCTGGCCTCGGGCGTGGCCTCCAGCGTCCATATGAATCCGGTGCTGCTCAAGCCGCAATCGGAGACCGGGAGCCAGATCATCGTTCAGGGCAAAGTCTACGGCCAGGCCAAGGCGCGGGACTATCAACGACTGAAGCCCGAACTGCTGGCGCATGTGCTCGACAGCTACCGTCGCATTTCCGACGGCGCCGATCTGGTCGTCGTCGAAGGCGCAGGATCTCCGGCCGAAATCAATCTGCGGCCAGGCGACATCGCCAATATGGGATTTGCCCGGGCGGCCAACATTCCCGTCGCGCTGGTGGGCGACATCGACAGGGGCGGGGTGATCGCCTCGGTCGCCGGCACGCATCTGATCCTCGATCCCGAGGATCGCGCCATGGTGACCGGTTATCTCATCAACAAGTTTCGCGGCGACGTCAGCCTGTTCGACGACGGCGTCAAGGCGATCGAGCGCTTCACGGGGTGGCCCTGCTTCGGCGTCGTGCCGTGGCTGAAGGCCGCCGCACGTCTGCCGGCCGAGGATTCGGTCACGCTGGAGCGACTGGTGAAGGGAAAGAGCGGTGCGCTGAAGGTGGCGGTGCCTGTGACGCCGCGAATCGCCAATTTCGACGATTTCGATGCGCTCGCCGCCGAGCCCGAAGTGGAACTGACCTATGTGAAGCCGGGCGAAGCGATCCCGGCGGACGCCGCACTCGTCGTTCTGGCCGGGTCGAAGTCGACGATCGGCGATCTCAAGGCTTTGAGAGCGAGCGGCTGGGAACGGGACATTCAGCAGCATGTTCGCCGCGGCGGTCGAGTCATGGGGATTTGCGGCGGCTATCAGATGCTCGGCCGCAAGATCAGGGACCCGCTGGGGCTAGAGGGTGAGGACCGCGAGATCGACGGTCTCGGCCTTCTGGATGTGGAGACGGTGATGGCCCCGGAAAAGCGGCTTGCCAACAGCGCCGCGCGCTCCCTTGCCTATGACACGCCCCTTCAAGGCTATGAAATCCATCTCGGCGAAACCGCCGGCGCGGATTGCCTGCGTCCCTATGTCGAGATCGATGGTAAATCCGACGGCGCGATGTCCGCCGACGGCCAGGTTGTCGGCACCTATCTGCATCGCATCTTCGATGCGGACGGTTTCCGGCAGGCCCTATTGGCGAGCTTCGGCGTCGCGGGCGGCGGCTTCGACTACCGCGCCGAGGTGGAGCGGGCGCTCGACGATGTCGCGATCGAACTCGAAGCGACGCTCGACCCGGCATGGCTCGACGATCTCATGCGGGTGTGATCGTCGCGATGCGCGTCTTTTGTTGAGGGCGCCGTCGTTTATGTCGCATTTGGATTGACGCGGTTCGGCGCGCTCCCTTATGATCTGCTTGTTTGGTTCCCGGAGGACGCAAAGTCCAAGGGATCAAAAGGGAACGGGAAGGGTGGACCCAAGCGGGCATCCTCATCCCGGCCGACCCCGCGACTGTAGAGCGGTAGAGGCGATTCCGGTGCATTTCTCGGCGCATGTTTCGGACTGTCGGCATCGGGCCGGCGCGGAATGTGTGGCGAAAATGTTCAAAGCCACTGGATGGCTCGAAGCGACAACACGGGCATGGACGCCTCTATTTCTACGAATCGTCCTGTCTGCGCTTCCGGCGACACATCCGGGAAGGCGAGGAATTGCCGATGCATGGGCCCGCCCATGTGAAAGCCGTGAGCCAGGAGACCTGCCAGACACACAGGGGCGCATGCCCGACCATAGCCAGCGGCACGGAGGTTGTTTTGGCGCTATCGGCTCTTTCTGTTCAGGCTCGCAAGTTGTTCCGGCGGGTCGTATGTTGATCATGTCTGGATGCGCGTGGATGCTCGCGGCCATTTGCGGTCGCGGCGCAGAATATCGTCAGTCTCGCGTCGAGGCGGATTTGCCTTGACCGAGCCTTCACATGTGTTCGTGCTGGGCGGAGCGCGGTCCGGCAAATCCCGATTTGCCGAGGGCCTGTGCTCGGCCGCCGGCCTGAAGAAACATTATATCGCCACCGGCCGCGCCTGGGATGCCGAGATGGAGGCGCGCATTGTCGCCCATCGCGCCGATCGCGGCGAGAGCTGGACGACCCACGAAGCGCCGACTGCGCTGGTAGAAACGCTCGCCGCCATCGACGACCCCGACCATGTCATTCTCGTCGATTGCCTGACGCTCTGGGTCACCAATCTGATGATGGAAGAGCGGGCGGGCGCCGCCGAATTCGAGGCGCTGGCCCAAGCCGTCGCCTCCGCCAAGGCGCATGTCGTGCTCGTCAGCAACGAAGTGGGTCTCGGCATCGTACCGGACAACAAAATGGCGCGCGATTTTCGCGACCATGCCGGGCGCTTGCACCAGCGGATGGCCGAAATCGCAAACGAAGTCTATTTCGTCGCAGCGGGACTGCCGCTGAAAATGAAGGGTTAACAAATGCAAAAGATACCGGCCACCGTTATCACGGGCTTTCTCGGCGCGGGCAAGACGACGATGATCCGTAATCTGCTGTCCAACGCGGGCGGCAAGAAGATCGCGTTGATCATCAACGAATTCGGCGATCTCGGCGTCGATGGCGACGTGCTCAAGGGCTGCGGCGCCGAGGCCTGCACCGAAGACGACATCATCGAGCTCAACAATGGCTGCATCTGCTGCACCGTCGCCGACGACTTCATCCCGACCATGGAAAAGCTGCTGGCGCGGGACGTGAAGCCCGATCATATCGTGATCGAGACCTCCGGGCTCGCGCTGCCGCAGCCGCTGGTCGCCGCCTTCAACTGGCCGGGCATCAAGACGGCCGTGACCGTCGACGGCGTGGTGACGGTGGTCGACAGCGCCGCCGTGGCCGCGGGCCGTTTCGCCGACGACCACGACGCGCTCGACGCGCAGCGCAAGGAAGACGAGGGGCTCGACCACGAAAGCCCGATCGAGGAATTGTTCGAGGATCAGCTGACGGCCGCCGACCTGATCGTGCTCAACAAGACCGATCTGCTCGACGCCGCCGGCATCCAGTCGGTGCGCGACGCCGTCAATGCCGCCACCAGCCGCAAACCGAAGATGATCGAAGCCAGGAACGGCGAGATCCCGGCTTCCGTGCTGCTCGGCCTGGGCGTCGGGACCGAAAGCGATATCGAGAACCGCAAGTCGCATCACGAGCTCGAGCATGAGGGGGCTCCGCACGACCATGATCATGACGAATTCGAGAGCTTCATCGTCGAACTCGGCGCGCTCAAGGATGCGGGCGAATTCGTAGAATCGCTGAAGCCGGTGATCGACAGACACGACATTCTGCGCCTCAAGGGATTTGCCGATGTCGCCGGCAAGCCGATGCGGCTGGTGATTCAGGCTGTGGGTTCGCGGATCGAGACCTATTTCGACCGCCCTTGGGCGCAAGGCGAGGCCCGCGCCACCCGTCTGGTGGTGATCGGCCTGCATGACGAGATGGACGATGTCGCGATCGCGGCGGAGATCAAGGCGTTGGGGTGAAGGCCACGCTTTGCCGGGTGACCAAGCTGTTGTAGGTTGGAGCCATGACACTCAACCAACACAGCATGATCACGCCGGCGGACTATCCCCAACTGGCGGCCCTGATCTGGAACGGCGACCCCCTCGCGCGCTGCCGGCGAGGGAGGTTTTTTCTCTCTATGAAAGGAATTGGCGGTTTGTGGATCATGAACAGCTGAGCCGGCCGGAAGCGGATCTGATTGCCCAACTCGCTCGTCTGTTCGGGCGGGGCGTACTGCTGGTCTCTTAACTCTCGAAAGAATCGGTTTGGTCCATGCTGAGACATTTCAACCGGCCGGAGCATGAAACAATTGCGAAACTGCTCCGGAATATGGATCAGGGCTTTTTCTCGATAGCCGCTGCTGGTTTGGTGGAGGCACGGCAATCGTCATGACGCATGGCGAATACCGGGTTTCGCTGGATGTCGATTTCCTGTGCTCCGACATGCAGGGCTATAGAGCGTTGCGCGGCATAGCCGTCGAGCATGGCGTCGAAGGGCTATTTGGAGCTGACGTCGAACCCTTGCGCGAAGTTCGTGCGGATCAATATGGAATTCGCGCCGCGGTGAAATTCAATGATCAGGCCATAAAGATCGAGATCGTTCGGGAAGGACGCATATCGCTCGATGGCGCTCTGGACGCCGAGCTGGGCGCGCCGCTGCTGTCGAGACCCGATATGTTTGCCGAAAAGCTCCTCGCCAATGCCGATCGCGGCCAAGATCCGTCGATCGGTTATCGCGACGCGATCGACCTTGGGATGCTCCTGGCGGACGACGGCGCTTTTCCTGCGGTCGCCATAGCAAAGGCGGAGTCCGCTTATGGAGTCGATATCGAACGAAAGATGCGCTGGGTGGCGAGAAAACTGTCGGATGAAGCGGAACTGAAACGCGCCGCAGAGCGGCTGATGATGGGTGAGGATCTGGCAAAGCTCGCGATGGAACGGGTGTCGCGGGCCATTGCTAATGCATGGCCAACCTCTCAGGGGACTTTCTGATGCATCTCCTTCTCGCCCAGAAAGGCTCGCTCTCCGATAGCGAAGAAGCGGTCGATCTCGGCCAGACGCCGGGGAAATCGTGTTTCTGTCGGCGGCCGACACCGAGATCGCCTCCGTGGCTCGGGCCACCGCCGAGCGCGCGGTGGATTGGCGCATCGTCAATCTCGCCAGCCTCAAACATCCGATGTCGATCGATCTCTGGATCGAGAAGACAGCGCGGCATTCGAAACTCGTCGTGCTGCGCGCGCTGGGCGGCTACGGCTATTTCACCTATCTGATCGAAGCGCTCATGGGCGCGGCGCAGCGGCACGGCTTCCAGTTCGCCACGCTGCCGGGGGACGATCGTCCCGATGCTGGTGTGGATGCGTGGTCGACGGTTGGCGCCGAAGACGTCAAGACGCTGTGGACCTATCTCGTCGAGGCGGGGGCTGAGAATGTGTCGGGGTTTTCGCGTTATTGCGAAGCCCTGATCGGACGCGGGGAAAAGCCAGCGGCGCCGGTGAAGCTCGACAAGGCGGGGATCTGGCTGCCGGGGAGAGGCGTCGTCAGTGCAGATGTTTGGGAAGAGGCGTCGGTGGGTGGGTTACCCCCTCTGTCCTGCCGGACATCTCCCCTCAGGGGGAGATCGAAGGAGGCGAGGCCTCCCCCATACTGAACGGTTGAAATTGGGGCAAGGAGAGCGCGCCCAGCCAATCTCCCCTTGAGGGGGAGATGTCCGGCAGGACAGAGGGGGTGAGCCGCAAGCACAGAGCAATGCCGAAGCATGCATGCCGCAAGCGCTTAGCTCGGATAAGGCACCGCTCGCCGTCATCACCTTCTACAAAGCCCTGGTGCAATCCGGCCAGACCGCGCCGGTCGAAGCCCTGATCGAGGCCTTGCAGGCGCGCGGCATGCGGGTGTTGCCGCTCTTCGTCTCCAGCCTCAAGGAACCGGTGTCGGCCAAAACAATCCGAACGCTGTTTCAGGCCTATGCGCCTGACGTCGTGCTGAATTCCACCAGCTTCGCCGTCGTTTCGCCGGGCGCTGAAAAGACCGGCACGGTGCTGGACGAAACCGGCGCGCAGGTGCTGCAGGTGATCTTTTCGGCGCTGACGCGCGAGGCCTGGGAAGCGTCCACCATGGGGCTGGCGACCCGCGATCTCGCCATGAATGTGGCGCTGCCGGAAGTGGATGGCCGGGTGCTGACCCGGGCGGTGTCGTTCAAGAAGGCGGCGACGTTCGATCCGCGAGCCCAGGTCAACATTGTCGGGCCGGAGCCGGAGCCGTCGCGCATCGCCTTCGTGGCGGAGCAGGCGGCGCGCTGGGCGCGGCTGCGCAAACTCGACAATGCCGACAAGAAGGTGGCGCTGGTCCTCGCCAATTACCCCAATCGCGACGGCCGTCTCGGCAATGGCGTGGGTCTCGATACGCCGGCGGGGTCGCTGGAATCGCTGAAGGCGATGAAGGCGGCCGGTTATGTGACCGGCGATCTGCCCGACAGCGGCGATGCGCTGATCAACCATCTGATGGCCGGGCCGACCAATGCCGCCACGGATGGACGCGAGATCCGCGAGACGCTGTCTTTGAGTCTTTACAACGACTTCTTCGCCCGTCTTCCCGCTCAGATTCAGGATGAGGTGACGGCGCGATGGGGTAAACCTGAAGAAGACCCCTTCTTCCTCGATGGCGTCTTCGCGCTGCCGCTCTGCCGTTTCGGGAAAGTTTTGACCGGCATCCAGCCGGCGCGCGGCTACAATATCGATCCCAAGGCAACCTATCACTCGCCCGATCTCGTGCCGCCGCATGGCTATTTCGCCTTCTACGCTTTCATCCGCGAGGCGTTCGGCGCCGATGTCGCCATCCATATGGGCAAGCATGGCAATATGGAGTGGCTGCCGGGCAAGTCGCTGGCGCTGTCGGAGACCTGTTATCCCGAAGCGGCGTTCGGGCCGTTGCCGCATCTCTATCCCTTCATCGTCAACGACCCCGGCGAGGGCACCCAGGCCAAGCGCCGGTCTTCCGCCGTCATCATCGACCATCTGACGCCGCCTTTGACGCGGGCGGAGAGCTACGGCTATCTGAAGGATCTCGAAGCCCTGGTGGACGAGTATTTTCTCGCCCAGGGTTCCGATCCGCGCCGCATCGTGCTGCTGAAGAAACAAATCCTCGATCTCGCCGCCGACACCGGCCTCGGCGAGGATGTCGGCATCGCCGGTCTCGACGAGGACGCGGCGCTGCAGAAGCTCGACGCCTGGTTGTGCGACCTCAAGGAATTGCAGATCCGCGACGGCCTGCATGTGTTTGGCTTGGCGCCGGAGGGGCGGTTGTTGACGGACCTGACGGTCGCCTTGGCCCGTGTGGCGCGCGGCGATGGCGAGGGCGGCAACGCCAGTCTGCAGCGAGCGATGGCTTTGGATATGATGGAGGAGGGGCTTCTTACGGAGATGGTGGCTCACCCCCTCTGTCCTGCCGGACATCTCCCCCTCAAGGGGGAGATTGGAGGATGTGCGATCCTCGCGACCCACTGGCATCAGCGATGAAACTGTTGAGCCTGCCGTTGAAGCGAGCGGGTTCCCCAGCCGATCTCCCCCGTGAGGGGAGATGTCCGGCAGGACAGAGGGGGTAATCCTGGCTCGACCTTCGACCCGCTCGACTGCGACATGGCCGCCCCCTGGTCCGGTCCTCGTCCGGTAATCCTCGCGGACCTGCTGGACGCTCCCTGGCGCACCAACGGCGACACGGTGGAGCGCATCGAACTCTTGGCCGCGAAATTCGTCGCCGGCGAGACGCCTTGCCCCGACACGTGGCTGCGCACCCGCGTCGTTCTCGATCAGGTCGAGACGCGACTGAAACCCTCCATCGAAGCCTGTGGCCAAGCGGAAATAGACGCGTTGATGCGTGGGCTGGCGGGTCGCTTCGTCTCCCCGGGCCCCTCCGGCGCGCCGACGCGCGGGCGGCCGGATGTGTTGCCGACGGGGAAGAATTTCTACTCCGTCGACACACGTTCGGTGCCGACGCCGACGGCCTGGGAGCTCGGGCGGAAATCGGCGGATTTGCTGGTGACGCGCTATTCGCAGGATCACGGCGACTGGCCGAAAAGCCTGGGCATCACCGCCTGGGGCACCTCCAACATGCGCACCGGCGGCGACGACATCGCCCAGGCCCTTGCCCTGATCGGCGCCAAGCCGGTCTGGGACATGGGTTCGGCGCGTGTGACCGGCTATGAGATTGTTCCGGTGTCCATGCTGGGGCGTCCGCGCGTGGATGTGACCTTGCGCATCTCCGGCTTTTTCCGCGACGCGTTTCCGGAACAGATCGCGCTGTTCGACAAGGCGGTGCGCGCCATCGGCGGGCTCGACGAAGACGAGGCCGACAATCCGATCGCGGCGCGCATGAAAGCCGAAGCGGCGGCGATTTCAGCCAAGGGCGAGGCCGACGACAAGAAGGCGGCGCGCCAGGCCGGCTACCGCGTGTTCGGCTCCAAGCCGGGCGCTTACGGCGCGGGCCTGCAGGCGCTGATGGACGAGGGTGGTTGGGAGGACAAGGCCGACCTGGCCGAGAGTTTCGTCGAATGGGGCGGTTTCGCCTATGGAGCCGAGGCAGAGGGCGAGGCTGAACGCGGCCTGTTCGAGACGCGCCTTTCGCAGATCGACGCCGTGGTGCAGAACCAGGACAATCGCGAGCACGACCTGCTCGATTCCGACGATTACTACCAGTTCCAGGGCGGCATGGCCGCGGCGGCGGAGCATCTGTCCGGCCAGAAACCCGCCATCTACCACAACGACCATTCGAGGCCGGAGAAGCCGGTGATCCGGTCGCTGGAGGAAGAGATTTCACGCGTGGTGCGCGGCCGCGTCGTCAATCCCAAATGGATCGCCGGTGCCATGCGCCACGGCTACAAGGGCGCTAGCGAATTGGCGGCTACCGTGGACTTTATGTTCGCCTATGCCGCGACCACGGGCGCAGTGAAAAGCCACCACTTCGAGGCGGCCTATCAGGCCTATCTGATGGACGAAACGGTGCGCGATTTTCTCGGTGAGAAGAACGAGGCGGCGCTGCGCGAAATGGCCCAGAAGCTGATCGAGGCGATAGACCGCAAGCTCTGGTCGCCGAAATCCAACTCGGCTCGTTTTGAGTTGGAAGAGCTGGCTGGGATCATGAATACGATATGAGATATTGAGGCCACCGCTACCAGAGAACACCTGCGGCACATGAACGACATTCGACAACGCCCGATGCCAGTGAAAGAAAATACATATGACTGAAACGCCATCAGAGACTTCCTCCGAAATTACCGCTCCCCAAGACGACGCCCGCCATGCCGAAAAAATGGCCAAGAAGAAGGCGGCGCGCGACAAGATCATGGCCGCCAAGAGCGGCGAGAAGGGACTGATCATCGTCAACACCGGCAAAGGCAAAGGCAAGTCGACCGCCGGTTTCGGGATGATCTTCCGCCACATTGCCCACAAGATGCCCTGCGCGGTCATCCAGTTCATCAAGGGCGCCTGGGCGACCGGCGAACGCGACCTGATCGAGGCGCATTTCTCCGACATCTGCGAATTCCACACCATGGGCGAAGGCTTCACCTGGGAAACCCAGGACCGCGCCCGCGACGTGGCGCATGCGCAGAGGGCCTGGGCGAAGGCCAAGGAGCTGATTTCCTCGGGCGAGAAATCCATGGTGCTGCTCGACGAGATCAACATCGCCATCCGCTACGACTATATCGACATCGCCGAGGTGGTGGAGTTCCTCACCAACGAAAAGCCGCCGATGTGCCATGTCGTGCTGACCGGCCGCAACGCCAAGGACGAGTTGATCGAGATCGCCGATCTCGTCACCGAGATGGAGCTGATCAAGCATCCGTTCCGCTCGGGCATCAAGGGGCAGCAGGGCGTGGAGTTCTGACGGTTGTCCGCAGGCCGGCCGGCGCGGGACGCCGAAGCCGTCCCGGTCGTTACAACCCCAGCCAAACCCTCACGGGATTGGCGGGGTCGGACAGGAGTTTCACCGCCAGCGCGATACAGGTGACGACGAGCAGCGGCTTGATGATTTTCGCGCCGTTCTTCATGGCGAGTTTCGAGCCGACCTGAGCGCCGAGAAACTGGCCGGCGCCCATCACCAGTCCCGTCTTCCAGGAAATGACGCCGGAGATGGTGAAGACGAGGAAGGCGCCGATATTGGAGGCGAAGTTCAGCATCTTCGTATGCGCGGTCGCCTTCAGCAAGCCGAAACCGGCCAGCGTCACGAAGGCCAGCATGAAGAAGGATCCAGTGCCGGGGCCGAACACGCCGTCATAGAAACCGATCAGCGGCACGATGGCGAGGCCGAACAGGAAGGGCGTGATGCGGCTGTGACGATCCTTGTCGCTGATCCTCGGCTTGAAACCGAAATAGAGGGCGATGGCGATCAGCAACACGGGCATCAGCGCCTTGAGCACATCGCCCGGAATGAAGGTGGTGAGCACGGCGCCGAGCGCCGCCCCCAGCGCGGACATCAGCGCCATCGGCAATTGCGTCTTCAGTTCGACATGTCCGCCGCGCGCATAAGCCAAAGTCGCCGAACCCGAGCCGAACAGCGATTGCAGCTTGTTGGTGCCGAGCGTCTCGATCGGCGGAAATCCGGCGATCAACATCGCAGGCACGGTGATCATGCCGCCGCCGCCGGCGATGGCGTCGATGAAGCCTGCGAGGAAGGCTGCGGCGAAGAGGAAGGCGAGAAGGGCAAGCGTGATTTCGGGCAAAGCGGACATCCTGTGACAGGTCGACCCATGCCACCCGCGTCGATCCGTTTCAAGCGCGTTCACCCTGACTGAGGAGGAAACCGGCTTTCTCTTGACCCCGCCGCCTGACCGGTGTCAAAAGCGCCACACTGGAATAGGAAAGACTATCTGAATGAAGGCCAGGATCATCCTGCATTGCGGGGCGCCCAAGACGGGATCCACGAGTTTCCAGCACCTGCTCTACGCCAACCGGCCGCTGCTTCTGGAAAAGGGATTCTATTGTCCCGCCGTGTCGCGCAAGAAGCGGGTCAGGGACGACGTCCGCATCCTGCTCGGCGAAATGTCGAAGCCGGAAAACGACAATCAGGCCTATCGCTTTCATATCGGCGAAGTGATCGAAAAGATCCGCGCCGAGACCGGCTGCCATACGCTGATCATCTCCAACGAGAACCTGCTCGGCAAACCCTTTATGGGGCCGAGGCGGAAATTCTATGAAAGCGCCGAGGAGCGGGCCGAGCGGCTGCATCTGGCGCTGCAGGATTACGATGTCGACGTGCGTTTCGTGATCCGCGACTACGCGGGCTTCCTGCCGTCCTGGTATGTGCAACAGGTGCGCATGGGCAGCGCCATGCGATTTTCGGATTTCCTGCACGGCTATGATTTCAAGGGCATGAACTGGGCGGCGCCCGTTTCCGCGCTGCGCCGGCATTTCGAACCGGGCCGCGTCGGAATCTACGATCATGCCGACATGATCGCCGATCCGATCGGCTTTCTCCGGGCGATGTTTCCGGATGTGATGGCGGCGCTCGGCGACAGAGGCCGCGAATTGCCCAACAAGAACATCTCCATCGGCGCCGGCATGGTGGAACGCTATCGGCGCTGGAGCGAAATCGCCACGCGCATTTCGCCGAGCCCGCGCTGGCGGGCGCGCATTCACCAGATCGGGCGGCGCTATGGGCTGCTGCCTCTCGAACGCTTCTCCCGTTCGCCGAAGCTGGTCATGCCCGACGACATGGCCAAGGCGCTGAGGGCGCGCTATCAGGCTGATCGCGACGCGTTGCGGCCGCAGCGGGTGCCGCCTGTATCGCCTGGGGCATCGGCCTGACATGGCGGCGCGGCTCTGGCTCGGTTTCGGCCTGTCGGAAGCCGCTCTCGCGGAGGACGCCGCCGGCGCTATCACCCAACTCCTCGATGGTATGGGTCTAACGCCGGCCCAAATCGCAGGCGCCGCAACCATTGATCGGCGGGCCGGGCACCCTGCCGTCGGTCGCGTCGAGGCATTGTTTGGCTATGCCGTGACGTTGTTGCCGGCCGAACGGCTGGAGCGGGAGACGTCGCGGCTCAGAAATCCTTCCGAAGCGATTTACCGGCTGATGGGCTGTCATGGCGTCGCAGAAGCGGCGGCCCTGGCTCAGGCCGGCGAAACCGGGGGCCTTCTGGTCGAAAAGCGGCTGGTGCGCCGGGTGACGTTGGCGATCGCGCAGTCTTTTGACTGATTGGTAAAAAATGCTGGCGTTTTGCCCCGCCCTTTGCCAATGCTCGCCTCGTCCACACTGAAAGAAAGAGGCGAGCCATGCATAAGGTGATTTTCGATACGGATCCGGGCGTCGACGACGCGATGGCGCTGCTCTTCCTGGAGCGGCATCCCGACATCGATTTGATCGGCGTGACCACCACTTTCGGCAACGCTTCGATCGAAACCACCACCCGCAACGCCCTTTATCTCAAGCGCGAATGGAATATCGTCGCGCCGGTGGCAAAGGGGTCTGGCGTCAAATATATGCCGGGCGAAGAGGTTCATCCCTATCCCAAGCATATCCATGGCGACGACGGGCTCGGCAATATCGGCGTTCCCGACGTCACGGACGTTCCGCTTGACCCGCGCCCGGCCGACGATTTCATTATCGAGACGATCAAGGCGCATCCCGGCGAAGTGACGCTGGTGGCGGTGGGACGCATGACCAATCTCGCCAATGCGCTGAAGAAGGCGCCGGAAATCGCCGGCCTCGTCAAGGAGGTGGTGATCATGGGCGGCGCGCTCGACGTGCCGGGCAATATCACGCCGGCCGCCGAGGCCAATATCCACGGCGACGCCGCCGCCGCCGACGCCGTGATGATCGCGCCGTGGGATGTCGTGCTCGTGCCGCTCGACGTGACGTTGAAGATGGTGATGAGCCGCAGCCAACTCGGCGACCTCGCCAGCCAGGGCGACGACGCCGTAAAGCTGCTCGATCGTCTCAGCCAGTTCTATATCGATTTCTACGACGGCCACTTCAAGGATTCGATGGTGGTGCACGACACCTGCGCCTGCCTCTATGTCGTGGCGCCTGAATTGTTCGCCACCCGCTCCGGCGTCGTCCGCGTTTTCACCGAAGGTCTCGGCGAAGGCAAGACCATGCAGAAACCCGACGGCATGGGCTTTGGCCCGAGCGCCTGGGACGGCCAGAAGAGTCAGCTCGGCTGCGTCGGCATCGATGCGGTGACCGCAATGAAACTGGTCTGCGAGACGCTGGTTCGGGGGTAGTGCAGGGGGCGGCGAAGACGCTTATAGCCGCCGCCTTTCCTTTTCGTGGCGTGCTCTGCCCCTCATCCCCTGCCGGGACCTTCTCCCCGCATCGCGGGGAGAAGGAAGATGCCGCGCCGACATCTCCACAATCGCCCTTCTCCCCGCGATGCGGGGAGAAGGTGGCGGCAGCCGGATGAGGGGCTGCGTACAACGCGCGCTAAAGCCATATTAATCAGCAGTTTACCCGAGTTTCCTTTCGTTTGGATTCACCCTCCTTCCACTCCGCCCAAAAACACCACGCCTCATCCTGTTGCGTGAACGACGAAATGACTGTCGCAAAGGGGCTAGGCGGCGCGGGCGCGAACGCGCTAGGGTGGAGAGATATGCGGGCGCGGCCCATGTGACGGTTCAATGACGGCGGCTCGATTGCAAATGGCGTCGAGGCGATCTAGGAAGCAGGGATGGACGAACTCTTTTCGCATTTGCCGGCGTTCCTGCCCGGAACCGTCTGGCTCACGGGCGCCGGACCCGGCGATCCCGGCCTGCTGACGTTGCTCGCCGTCAAGGCGCTGCGCGAGGCCGATGTCATCGTCTATGACGCGCTGGTGGATGATTCCTGCCTGAAATTCGCCCATGCCGGCGCCGAACTCGAATATGCCGGTAAACGCGGCGGCAAACCCTCGGCCAAACAGCGCGATATTTCTCTGCGGCTCGTCGATCTCGCCAAGCAGGGCAAGCGGGTGCTGCGCTTGAAAGGCGGCGATCCCTTCGTGTTCGGCCGCGCGGCGGCGAAGAGGCGCTGACGCTCGTGGATCACGGCGTTGATTTTCGGATCGTGCCGGGCGTGACTGCGGGTATCGGCGGTTTGGCCTATGCCGGCATTCCCGTGACCCATCGCGAAGTCAACCACACCGTCACCTTCCTGACCGGTCATGATTCCTCGGGCATCATTCCAGATAGAATCGACTGGGAGGCGGTCGGGCGCGGCTCGCCCGTCATCGTCATGTATATGGCGATGAAGCATATGGCCGAGATCGCCCGAAAGCTGATCGCCGCCGGCCGCAAGCCGCTGGAACCCTTGGCGATCGTCTGCAACGCCGCCACCGCCCAGCAGACCGTGTATGAAACCACGCTCGCCAATGCCGATGGCGTCATCAAGGCCAATGGTATCGAACCGCCGGCTATCATCGTCCTGGGCGAAGTCGTGCGCCTGCGCGGCGGGCTGGACTGGCTGGGCGCGCTGGCCGGACGCAGGCTCGTCGGCGATCCGCTCGGCCCTGTCGGTTTGAAAGATCCAGCATGAGTGGATTGCTGATCGCGGCGCCGTCGTCGGGATCGGGCAAGACGACGATCACCTTCGGCCTGCTCCGGGCGCTGAAGCGTCGCGGCGTCACCGTCAATGCCGGCAAGGCCGGTCCCGACTACATCGACCCGCGTTCCACGCCATCGCGTCGGGCGGTCCTTGCGTGAATTTCGATCCCTGGGCGATGCGGCCGCAGTTGCTTCGTCGACAAGCGGCGTCGGGACCGCTGATCATCGAAGCGATGATGGGCCTGTTCGACAGCGCCGCCGACGGGGTCGGCTCGCCCGCCCATCTCGCCAAACTGCTGGGACTGAATGTGGTGTTCGTGGTCGACTGCGGACGCATGTCGCAATCGGTCGGGGCGCTGGTGCGTGGTTACGCGACGCATGACCCGGACGTCAGAATTTCCGGCCTGATCCTCAACCGGGTCGGCAGTCCTCGACATGAGAGACTCCTGCGCAACGGGCTCGCGGGGCTCGACATCCCCATTCTCGGCGTCATGCCGTCCGACAAGAGGCTCAGTCTGCCGGAGCGGCATCTCGGCCTGGTGCAGGCCGGCGAAATCGGCGAAATCGACGCCTTCATGGACTATGCCGCCGAACGCGTCGCCGAGCGGATCGATGTGGACGCGCTGCTGAGGCTCGCCGCGCGGCCGACAATGGCGTCCGAGACGGTCGTCTGCCGCATCCCGCCGCTCGGACAGCGCATTGCGGTGGCGCGGGACGAGGCCTTCGCATTTTCCTATCCGCATCTTCTCGACGGCTGGCGAGCGCAAGGCGCGGAGATCAGGGTCTTCTCGCCGCTTGCAGACGAGGCGCCGGGCAAGGACGCCGACGCCGTCTATCTGCCCGGCGGCTATCCCGAACTGCATGCGGGACGGCTGGCGGACGCCTCGCGCTTCAAAGTCGGCACGGCCGCGCGTGCGGCGGCGGGCGCGGTGATCTATGGCGAGTGCGGCGGTTATATGGCCTTGGGAGATGGATTGATCGACGCCGAGGGGCGCCGGCACGAGATGCTCGGCCTGCTGCCGCTGGTCACCACCTTTGCGGAGCGCAAGCGGCATCTCGGCTATCGGCGGGCGATTGCGCTGGCAGGCCCTTTTGCGGGCGTGCGCTTCAACGCCCATGAATTTCATTATTCGAAGGCCGCGCACGAGGGCGAGGCCGACAGGCTGTTTGCGGTGAGCGACGCCGAAGGCACCGATCTCGGCGCGGTCGGGCTGGCGCGGGGCAATGTTTCCGGCTCCTATATGCATCTCATCGATCTCGGGAGCGGTTGAGCCATGGCGCGCATTCTGCATGGCGGCGCCATCGCGGCGGCGGCGCGGGTCTATGGCGGCGATCCCTGCGACTGGCTCGATCTCTCGACGGGTATCAACCCCAACCCGCCAGACATCCCAGGGATTCCGACCCGGGTCTGGAACCGGTTGCCGGATGCGGACCTGATCGACCGGGCGCGAGCGGCGGCGCGCGCCTGGTATCTGCGCGGCGTCGACGCGGATAGCGACGAGGCCGGCTTGCCGCTCGCCGTTCCGGGCACGCAGGCGCTGATCCAGATCCTGCCGCGTCTCGCGCCGGCCGGGCGTCCGATCGCCATTCTCTCGCCGACCTATGGCGAATATGGGCTGTGCTTCCGCCGCGCCGGCTTCGCGGTCGAGGCGATCGCCGACTTGGCGGAGCTGCGGCCCGAGCACGGGTTGGCGATCGTCGTCAATCCCAACAATCCTACCGGTCGTCTCCATGACGCCGGCGAACTTCGGGATCTGGCGCGCCGGCTCGAAGGGCAGGGGGCGCGGCTGCATGTCGACGAAGCCTTCGGCGACTCCTGTCCGAAGGCGACGCTCGCGGGCTTCGCGCCGAAGACGCGCAATGTCACTGTCAGTCGATCGTTTGGAAAGTTCTTCGGGCTGGCGGGGGTTAGGCTCGGCTTCGTGTTCGCCCATCCCGATACGCTTGAATTCGTCGAAGCCGAGCTCGGCCCCTGGGCGGTGTCCGGCCCGGCCCTGCATCTCGCCGCTCAGCTGATGGCGGGCGATGGCGGCGCCGTGGCGGAGGCGATTGAACAACGTTCGGCGGCGTTGTCGGCGGTTCTCGATGACGCAGGCCTCGGCCGCGTCGGCGGCACGGATCTGTTCCAGACCGTTATCCACGAAAATGCGTCCGCTCTCTTTGAACATCTCGCCCGGTCTCATATATTGGTCCGCAAGTTCGACTACGCCGCCGACTGGCTGCGGATCGGACTTGCGCCGGATGAGGAAGGGGACCGGAGGCTGGCCAAGGCGCTCGCCTCCTTCGAGGGATAGATGCTTACATTGATCATGCTGGCGGTCGCGCTGACGCTCGACCGATTGGTCGGCGATCCGCACTGGCTCTGGGCGAAGCTGCCGCATCCGGTCGTCGTCTTCGGCAAGGCGATTTCCTTTTTCGAGAAGCAGTTCAACGGCAAGGGGCTCAATGATCGCGACCGCCGCTCCTATGGCGTGCTGACCATCGTTGCGCTTCTGTTCGGCAGCGTTCTTGTCGGCTGGTTCTTTCATCGGCTGCTAATGGCGCTCAGCCCGTTCGGCGTGATCTTCGAAGTGCTAATCGTCGCCGTGCTTTTGGCGCAAAAGAGCCTGTCGGATCATGTCGCCGCCGTCGCCGTCGGCTTGCGCGCCGATGGCATCGAGGGTGGACGCAAGGCGGTGGCGATGATCGTCGGCCGCGATCCAAATCGCCTTGATCGCGCCGGCGTCTCTCGCGCGGCGATCGAAACCCTGGCGGAAAATTTCTCCGACGGCGTCATCGCGCCGGCGCTCTATTACGCCGTTTTCGGCCTGCCGGGCATCTTCGCCTACAAGATGCTCAACACCGCCGATTCGATGATCGGCCACAAGACGCCGCGATACCTGCAATTCGGCTGGGCGTCGGCCCGGCTCGACGACCTCGCCAACTGGCCGGCCGCGCGGCTGTCGGCGCTGGTGATTGCGGCCGCCGCCTTCTTCCAAGCGGGTCCGCGGGCGGCGCGGCGTTCGCTGACGACGGCCTTTTCGGATTCCGGCCTGCATCGGTCGCCCAATTCCGGCTGGCCCGAATCGGCCATGGCGGGCGCGATCGACGTGGCGCTGGCCGGACCACGCGTCTATGCCGGCGAAACCGTCTCCGAACCCCTGCAAAACGCCGCCGGTCGCCGCGATATCGACGCCAAGGAAATCGACGAGGCGCTCGGCGTTTATGCGTCTGCCTGCACATTGTTCAACGTGGCGGTCGCCGCGCTGGCGTTGCTCACAATGCTTACGGTCTGACGCCGGTCAGACATCCATGCCCGCGACTTCGGCCAGACGATCCATGTCGGGCACGGTGACATGGCGGTTGTTTTCCACCTGAATGACGCCGTCGCCGCGCAGTTTGGTCATCTGACGACTGACGGTCTCGATGGTCAGACCGAGGAAATCGGCGATGTCTGCGCGCGACAGCGGCAGGTCGAAGCTCGTCTCATCGAGGTTTTCGGGGTCGAAATGGGTGGCGATCATATAAAGGAAGCTCGCCACCTTTTCCTGCGCCGTCTTGCGCCCGAGCGTCAGCATCCAGTCGCGGGCTTCGTCGAGTTCGGCGAGCGCCTGATTGTGGAGCCGATGTTCGAGCTCGGGAGAGCCGGCGACGAGGCGGTCGAGCACCGCCTTGGGCATGGAGCAGATTTCGCTTTCTGTGGCGGCTTCGGCCGTCAGGCTGCTTTCGGTGGAAAAGGGCCGGCCGAGAAAGTCGGGGGCGAATTGTAGCCCGACGATCTGCTGGCGGCCATCCGCGAGCATTTTCGTAAGTTTCACCACGCCCTTGAGAATATTGGCGTAGGCGGCGATCTTCTCGCCCTGGCCCTGGAGTTCAGCGCCCGAAGCCAGCTTCTTGCGCGTCGTGTATTTGCTCAGTTCGGCCAGTTGCTGCGCATTCATGGCCCCGCAAACGCCGCCATGGCGCGCCTCGCAGGACCGGCAAACCACCGGAATTTCCGAATTGTGAATGTCCCTACGCGGATTGTCCATCGCCCTCGACCCGTTTGTCTTCCGAATTTATAGCGGTCCAAATATTCTCGCGAAATGCGACCAATGTTCCGTCGTTCGTTTTGTTTCTGAACTTGACGATATGTAAATTTCCGGATGCGTGAATTGATTGAGATCAAAGTTCGGCGCAAGCGACGGAACTAGGGTGAAAGTCATGGAGGACCCCATGGCCCAGCATCTTCTCAGCAAGTATTCCGGAAACGTGCCCCGCTACACGTCCTATCCAACCGCGCCGCATTTCCACGAAGGCATCGGTCCATCCACCTATGCGTCATGGCTCGGCGCGCTCGGCGAGAACGACACCGTTTCGCTCTATGTCCACATTCCCTATTGCGACAGGCTCTGTTGGTTCTGCGCCTGCCACACCAAGCAGACGCAGAAATACGAGCCCGTAAGGGCCTATCTCGACGCGCTCTATCGCGAAATCGCGATGGTGGGCGCGCTCGTCTCGCCCAAGGCGCGGGTCACCGCGCTGCATCTCGGCGGCGGCTCGCCCACCATGCTGGCGCCGGAGGACATGATCGAACTCAAGGCTCGGCTTTCCGCGGCGTTCTCTTTCGGACCGGACGCCGAGATCAGCGTCGAGATGGACCCGAACGATCTCGATCATCCGCGCTACGATGCTCTGGCGGCGATCGGCATGACGCGCGCGAGCCTGGGCGTCCAGGATTTCGCCCACAAGGTCCAGCAGGCGATCAATCGCATCCAGACCTTTGCGCAGACGCGCAGCGTGGTCGAGGAGGTCCGCAAACGCGGCGTCAGGTCGCTGAACTGCGATATCGTGTATGGCCTGCCGCATCAGACGCTGGAAACGCTTTCGGAAACCGTCGAAGACATCATCTATCTCAACCCCGAACGCATCGCGCTGTTCGGCTATGCGCATGTGCCGTGGATGAAGAAGCATCAGATGATGATCGACGAGACGTCGCTGCCGGGATCCGCCCTGCGTTACCGCCTGATGAACAAGGCGGCCGCCATGTTGCGCGAAGCGGGCTATGTTCCGATCGGCATCGACCATTTCGCCCGCCCCGGCGATCCGCTCGAGAGAGCGATGCGGGAGGGCAGGCTCGTTCGCAACTTCCAGGGCTATACCGATGAAGGGGCCACCGCTTTGATCGGTCTCGGCGCATCGTCGATCGGCAAGCTGCCGCAGGGCTATGTCCAAAACAACCCCGCCACCGGCGTCTATCAGAAACAGACGCTCGACGGAGCCTTGACGACGGTGCGCGGCGTGGCCTTCAGCGATGACGACCGCCTGCGCGCCTATGTCATCGAGCGGCTGATGTGCGACTACGCGTTGTCCTTTTCCGACCTGTCGAGGCGGTTCGGTTCGGCGGCCGGCACGATATTGGCGGAGGCGCAGGCGCTGGTCGCGGCCGATGCCGATGGACATGTGGCGCTCGACGGCGACCATTTCGTGGTGTCCGATGAGGCGCGGCCTTTCGTGCGGTCGATCGCAGCATTTTTCGACGCCTATTTGGCCCAGGGCCGCGGACGGCATTCCGCCGCTGTGTGAGAAATAGCCCCGAGGAATCGCGACGCCGCCGGTCTCCGGCGGCAAACGATCGCGAAATTTGGCGGAAATGCCGGTCCACCCAGAAAAAGTGGATTGAAAAACAACGCGGTTGATCCGGTGCGTGCAAATACCCGTATATGAAACTTTACAGACGCGTCGCGTAAAAGATAAAAAGATGCATAAGCCTGCGATTGTACCGTGTTCGCCGGAAGGATGAGATAGGGAGAGCGAAGTTGCAATCTCTGATAGATACGCTTCGTCATAAATGCAGGCAGTTGTCGCGAGCGGTCGCGCTCGGCGAGGATGACCTCGTCGAAAAACTCGACGGCGAAATTCAACCCATGATCCGCCAGGTTCTCTGGGACGTGGGCCAATGCCCGGAAGAGCACTACCAGCAGTTGCGTGCGATATGCGAATTGCTGCGCGATGACGAAGGCGACCGCGCCAGCGTGCTCGACAAGGCCAGCGCCATGATGCAGGTGCTCGACAGGATGTTCCGCGATCGCGCCCGCCAGAACGCCTCGACCGGCAAGTTTCGCGACGCCCTGCGCGCAAGCGGCAAGATCAATCAGGCGCTGCTCGATCAATTGCCGGACAGCGTGCTGCTGGTGGGCCGTGATCGTAAGCTCGTCTTCGCCAACAGAGATTTTTGCGCCCGCTACGGCTGCAAACCCGAAGAATGCGTCGGAGCGTCCTTGGCGGAGTTTTTCTGCGCCGCCGGCGATTATCATCTTTTGTCGGCCTATATCGACAAGGCCTTCAACGAGGGCGTTTCGACCGCCGGCTTCCGGCTCGACCATGTCGTCTTCGACATCAAGCCATTCGAACTGGATGGCGACAAGGCCATGGGGGTGATGGTGCTCATGCGCACCATGCCGGCAACCGAACACTGACAGCTCGTCGGCGCATCGTGAGATGCGAGTTTTCGGCAGGATCGCAAAACGCGTTCCCACTTTGCGGCAATATGCTTTAGAAGCGGAATCCGACGCTGTTTTTCGGAGAAAAGACGTTGCAGATCGACGATATTCTGTCCGCCGTGTATCGAGATGTCGCCCCTCATATCGGCGAGGGCAAGGTCGCCGATTACATTCCGGCGCTCGCCAAGGTCGATCCGAGAAAGTTCGGCATGGCCATCGTCACGTTGGACGGCTCGGTCCATACGATCGGCGACGCCGAGGACATCTTCTCCATTCAGAGCATCTCGAAGGTCTTCACCTTGACCCTGGCCTTGGGACGCGTGGGCGAGGGGCTTTGGAAGCGGGTCGGCCGCGAACCGTCGGGGACGGCCTTCAATTCGATCGTGCAACTCGAAAACGAGCATGGCATTCCCCGCAATCCCTTCATCAATGCCGGCGCGATCGTGGTTGCCGACACGCTGCTGTCCGGCCATCAGCCGCGGGAAACCCTGGGTGAGATTCTGAGCTTCGTCCGCGGCCTTGCCGATGACGAGTCGA
Source organism: Rhizobium sp. G21 (assembly GCF_014158035.1). Lineage (GTDB taxonomy): Bacteria > Pseudomonadota > Alphaproteobacteria > Rhizobiales > Rhizobiaceae > Rhizobium_E. Next base: position 4,221,031 of record NZ_JACFXW010000001.1, read on the forward strand.
TCTATATCGACGCCGAGGTGGCGCGGTCCGAGCAGATGACCGGATTCCGTAACGCCGCCCTCGCCAACTATATGTATTCGTTCGGTAATATTCATAATCCGGTGGAGAAGACGCTGGGCGTCTATTACCATCAATGCGCTCTGGCGATGTCCTGCGTCCAGCTCGCCCGCGCCGGGCTTTACCTCGCCAGCAGCGGCCGGATGTCGCCCAGGGGGCCGAATGCGGTATCGGCCGAACGAGCCCGCCGCATCAATGCGCTGATGATGACCTGCGGCCATTACGACGCCTCGGGGATTTCGCCTTCCATGTCGGCCTTCCCGGCAAGAGCGGCGTCGGCGGCGGCATCCTCTGCATCGCGCCCGGCAAGGCGGCGATCGCGGTCTGGGCTCCGGGGCTCAACGAGAACGGCAATTCGGCCACCGGCACCCGCGCGCTGGACTATCTTGCCAGACGCACCGGCTGGTCCGTTTTCGCCTAGATCGATTGCTGTTCCGAAGAGCAAAACCCTCGACGGCCTCGTCTCGGCCGATTTGGTTCGGTGGCTATGTGAAGGCAGCGCGTCTCTGATTCAGTTGCGATCAAATTTGCTCGGTTGTACGATGGAACATGAGTATGCTAAGTAATACTCGTGACGTAGGCGAAAGGCATCCTCGCTCCATTTCCTGCGGCGTCATGCGCGGCTTATCCCTGCAAGCCTCCCGAATGTCGCCCGAGAACCTCAATACGTCATGTCCGTCTTTCCCTGGACGGTCTCAACGAAAGTCTCCGGCCTGCCCTCCAGTCGCCGGGGACTTTCATCGCCCGGATCAGCCGGCCTTTTCCAGCCCGACAGTGTCGAGTTTGTCGATGAGATGCTCGCGTTCGAAGGCGATGTGGCGCCGGACGGCTTCAAAGAAGCCCCGCAGCATATAGCCGGTGGCCTCCATGTTGATCTCGCTGCCGCCGGCCCCGAGCAGCAGCAACCGCTCCGCCAGTTCCTCGGCAAAACACTCGTCCTCGAAATGCTCGAATTTCAGACGGGCCAGGGTTTTGGCGAGATCGCCGGGCAGGCCGCGCGTCTCGAGCGCCGGAAACAGCACGTTTTCTTCGTAGTGGTGCAACCCCTTTATCATAGGTCCCAGCGCCTTTGCAGCATAGATGCATTTTTGACGATTGACGCTGGCGGGGAGGGAATCGGCGATCTGCTCCAGTTCCGCGCAAAGGTGCAATTGCTCCTGATGGGCATTCAACCACCAATCGAGAAGCAGATGCGCTACGTCCGGATTTGAGACGGCGCCGGGTCCGGCATTTTGACGGATCGTTTCGGGCATGTCGGTTATTCCTCGGGCATTGTCGCGTACATCCACAATCGCTCGAAAAAGCCGAATAAGCCTTGATTCAGATCAAGGCTGCTTTTGCCCCTACCTGAGATGTGTCGAGGGACCGCAGAGGAATCTTTGTCTTTGGGCTCCTCTGCGTCTTGGTCCGGTTGCGGACGAAGGATTTCAGGGACGTTGGGGGATGCCAACAATGAACTACACACTCGAAACGATACTTGTGGCGCTGGGCGCCTTCCTGGCGCTTCTCGCTTCCGGGTTCGCCCAGGACCACCTGTTCCAGCAACATATGTTCGTCGCGTTCATATCGCTTGCTCTGGGAACGGTACTTCTGCTCCGCCACGCGAAATTCGCGACGGCGGCGCCGGTCTCCGCCGCGCAGGCGAAAACCGAATATATGGATGGCGTGGTGCGCTACGGCGTCGTTGCCACCACCTTCTGGGGCATTGTCGGCTTTCTGGTCGGCGTCGTCGTGGCGCTGCAGCTCGCCTTTCCCGATCTCAACATCGAGCCTTGGCTGAATTTCGGCCGCACGCGCCCGCTGCACACCTCCGCCGTCATTTTCGCCTTCGGCGGCAACGCGTTGCTTGCGACTTCCTTCTACGTGGTCCAGCGCACCAACCGCGTCCGCCTGTTCGGCGGCAATCTCGCCTGGTTCGTATTCTGGGGCTACCAGCTTTTCATCGTGATGGCCGCCACCGGCTATCTGCTCGGCATCACCCAGGGTAAGGAATATGCCGAGCCCGAATGGTATGTCGATCTGTGGCTGACGATCGTCTGGGTCTGTTACCTCATCGTCTTCCTCGGCACGCTGCTGATCCGCAAGGAGCCGCATATCTATGTGGCCAACTGGTTCTATCTCTCCTTCATCGTGACGATCGCGATGCTGCATGTGGTGAACAATCTCGCCATGCCGGTGTCGTTCCTCGGCGTGAAATCCTATCCGGTCTTCGCCGGCGTGCAGGACGCGTTGACGCAATGGTGGTACGGCCATAACGCCGTGGGCTTCTTCCTCACCGCAGGCTTCCTCGGCATGATGTATTATTTCGTGCCCAAGCAGGCGAACCGTCCTGTCTATTCCTACCGGCTGTCGATCATCCACTTCTGGGCGCTGATCTTCATGTATATCTGGGCCGGCCCCCATCACCTGCACTACACGGCGCTGCCGGACTGGGCGCAGACGCTGGGCATGGTGTTCTCGATCATGCTGTGGATGCCCTCCTGGGGCGGCATGATCAACGGCCTGATGACGCTGTCGGGCGCCTGGGACAAGATCCGCACCGACCCGATCATCCGCATGATGGTCATGGCCATCGCCTTCTACGGCATGTCGACCTTCGAAGGCCCGATGATGTCGATCAAGGCGGTCAACTCGCTCAGCCACTATACCGAATGGACCATCGGCCACGTGCATTCCGGCGCGCTCGGCTGGGTCGGCATGATCACCTTCGGCGCCATCTACTATCTGACGCCCAAGCTGTGGAACCGTCAGCGCCTCTACAGCCTGCGTCTCGTCAACTGGCACTTCTGGCTGGCCACGATCGGCATCGTGATCTACGCCGCCGCCCTTTGGGTCGCCGGCATTCAGCAGGGCCTGATGTGGCGCGAGTATAACGAGCAGGGCTTCCTGGTCTATTCCTTCGCGGAATCGGTCGCCGCCATGTTCCCCTACTACGTGCTGCGCGTGCTCGCCGGCCTGCTCTATCTCGGCGGCTCGCTGCTGATGGGCTTCAACATCTTCATGACAATCAAGGGCTACGAACGCAAGGAAGCGCCGCTTCCGGGCGCCATGCCTGCGGCCGTTCCGGCCGAGTAAGGGAGCACACTCATGGCTTTGCTTGATAAACACGCAATCCTCGAGAAAAACGCCACGCTTCTCCTGGTCGGCTCGCTGCTCGTCGTCACCATCGGCGGCATCGTGGAGATCGCGCCGCTGTTCTATCTCGAGAACACGATCGAAAAGGTGGAGGGGATGCGCCCCTACACCCCGCTCGAACTGGCCGGACGCAACATCTATATCCGTGAAGGCTGCTATGTCTGTCACAGCCAGATGATCCGTCCGTTCCGCGACGAGGTCGAACGCTATGGCCATTACAGCCTGGCGGCGGAATCGATGTACGATCATCCGTTCCAGTGGGGCTCCAAGCGCACCGGGCCGGACCTGGCCCGCGTCGGCGGCCGTTACTCCAACGAATGGCATGTGCAGCATCTGACCGAACCGCGCGACGTGGTGCCGGAATCGATCATGCCGAGCTATTCCTATCTCAAGACGACCGAACTCGACGTGAAGGACCTCAACGTCACCGCAAACCTCCAGGCCAACGCGACCGTGGGCGTGCCCTATACGTCGGAAATGCTGGACAAGGCTGTGGACGACTTCAAGGCGCAAGCCGATCCCAATGCGGATACGACTGGCCTGCTGGCCCGCTATCCCAAGGCGAAGGTCGGCGATTTCGACGGCGATCCCGCCAAGCTGACCGAGATGGACGCTCTCGTCGCCTATCTCCAGATGCTCGGCTCGCTGGTCGACTTCTCCACCTACAACGACGCCTCGGGCTATCGCTGAGGAGGGGCGGACATGGAAACCTACGAAGCCATGCGCGCCTTCGCCGACAGTTGGGGAATGCTGGCCATGCTGGCCTTCTTCGCCGCGGCGATCGTCTTCATCTTTCGGCCCGGCGCGAAGAAACACGCCGACGAGGCCGCGCTTATCCCTCTCAAGGAGGATTGAACAATGGCAGAGAAACATATCGACGAACTCTCGGGCGTCGAGACCACCGGCCATGAATGGGACGGCATCAAGGAACTCAACAACCCGATGCCGCGCTGGTGGGTTTACACCTTCTACGCGACGATCGTCTGGGCCATCGGCTATACGATCGCTTTCCCGGCCTGGCCGCTGCTGAGCGACGCAACTCGCGGCGTGCTCGGCTATTCCAGCCGTGAAGACCTCGCCCAGGAAGTGAGCGTGGCGGCGGAGGGACAGAAGGTATTCCTCGACAAGATCACGGCGATGCCGGTCGCCGACATTCCGAAGGACGCCGCGCTCAACGAATTCGCCATGAACGGCGGCGGCGCCGCCTTCAAGGTGAACTGCGCCCCTTGCCATGGTTCGGGCGCCCAGGGCGGCCCGGGCTTCCCCAATCTCAACGACAATGACTGGCTGTGGGGCGGCAAGATCGACGACATCTACGCCACGATCCAGCACGGCATCCGTTCGGACGATCCGGACAGCCGCACGTCGGAAATGCCGGCCTTCGCCGAAATGCTGCAGCCTGAGGAAATCAAGCAGGTCGCCGCCTATGTGGTCAGCCTCACCGGCACGCCGGCCGATGCGGGCATGGTCGAGCCGGGCAAGCAGCTGTTCGCGGACAATTGCGCCTCATGCCACGGCGACAACGCCCAAGGCAATCGCGAATTCGGCGCGCCGAACCTCGCCGACGCGATATGGCTGAAAGGCGAAGGCGAGGACGCCATCGTCCGTCAGGTCAATGCGCCGAAACACGGCATGATGCCCGCCTGGGGCGGCCGTCTCTCGGACGCCACGATCAAGCAGCTCGCAGTCTATGTCCACGCTTTGGGCGGCGGCGAATAAAGTTTGCGCCCGGTTCCTTCCGGGCGCGACAATCTCTCCAGCATGATCAGCCGGCTCATCCGGCCATGCTCGCCTGCCGCGCCCCTGAAAAGGCGCGGCTTTTTACGTGGACGATACGCATAAGCCGGCGCCGGGCCCACCGCTTGCGCCGACGCCGGAAAGGGTGGGAGAGCAAAAAATGAAGGTCAGACGGCTTGCAACGCGCGAGGTTGAAGCGATCAGGGCAAACATCGCTTGAAATTGTCCAAAAGGATTTGAGAATAAATAGAAAAGATGTTTGCGCGGGACAGCCGATTGGCTATACCCCGCGTGTCCGAAAAATGCTCTGTGCAGCATATTTGAGTGAGTGAGGCTGATGGCGAAGCTGGCGTTTATAATCTTGGCCCATGAGAACGCTGATCAGATTGGAGATCTGGCCAGTGTCCTGATTTCAGGGAACCAGGAAGCGAATGTCGTCATTCACTACGATCTCAACTCGCCGAAGGACGAATTTGCAAAACTGACGACGCGTTTTGACGGAGAGGCGCGCGTTCATATCCTCCGCAACCGGGTCCGATGCGGTTGGGGCGATTTCAGCCTGATCGAAGCGCCCATGCGCGCCTTGCGGCATATCAAAGCCGCAAAAATCGATTGCGACCGAGTGATGTTGATCAGTGGGTCGTGCATGCCGGTTCGTCCGCTCGCCGAGTTGTCCAATTTCCTCGATTATCATCCGCATATGGAGTTCATCGAGAGCCGTGGCGAGAACTGGATCAAGGGCGGGTTGCGGCACGAACGCTACCAATACCGGCACATCTTCAACTTTCAACGAAATTATAAGTTGTTTCACTGGAGCTTTTGCTTCAGCAGAAAATCATGCCAAAACGCCGGTTTCCACGTGGGCTCGAACCGCGCTGGGGCTCACAGTGGTGGTGCCTGAGCTTCGATCTCTGCAAGAAAATTCTCGACTATGTCGACCGGCACAGGTCCGTGTACCGCTTCTTTAAGGACACCTGGATCCCCGACGAATGCTTTTTCCAGACCATGGCCTATCACTTTACGCCGCACGACAAGATATCCGACAGGACGTTGACTTTCTTCGAGTTCAACGATTGGGGAAAACCCTACGTCTTTCTCGACGAGCATAAAGATGTGCTCGAAGGCCTTCCGTTCTTTTTCGCTCGGAAGATTGGCGGACGAGCAAAGGGGTTGCGCGCTCATTTCGCGGACGTGGCGGCGCAGGCTGCGCGGCGTCCTGCCTGGGATGTGCCGGCGCGGGGCGAATTCCCCTTGCGTGTCGACCGCATTCTGAAGAGCTTGCCGAAGTCGGAAGCAAATGGTCCGACCCTGTTTCATCAACTTGGGCGCAAGGGGCTTGCGGCTACGCTGAGTTATTGTCAGCAGCCCTACGCCGTGCTGTATGGTCCTCCCGTCTTTACCCGAAGGCTGGCGTCCTATTTGCGCTCCGAGACGGATCTGACGGTGCTCGGCCGGATCATGAATCCGGAGAAGGTCGACTTCGGCCCGGGTGTGACAGAGTTCAAAGGATTGAGAAGCGATGATGTCGAAATCCGCGATTTCGATCGAGGCAACTATTTCTCCCGAATCCTGACCCGTTGCGCCACGCCACTGGTTTTCGAACTCTGCCCTGGCGAAAACCCGATTGCCGAGAGGGCGTTCTTGCAGAGCGGATCCGGCATCGTGTTGCCGATCGTCCCGTCCAATGACGCTGACGAAGCCTGGTTGTTGTATTGGCTGCTCTGCACCGGAGCTTCTGTCGACGCCATGGTGAAAGACCGCGACGAGGGTTCGGGTCTGAAGGTGCTCTGGAAGGCTATGGACAATCATGCGAAGCCTGAAGTTCGCACGGAAATCGCGAAATTCATGTCCAGATCCAGAGAGAAGCAGATTTCCTCCGCAGAACAGTTCCGGCAGATCACCGGAGGCGTCTACGGCGACATCGGCGTTGCGATCGGCGACCGGTTCTCGGATCTGGACGCAGCGCTCGCATCTGTCGATCGTGAAGAGATCATCATGTCCGCTCCAAAGACCGAGCAACATCTTGTCAGCGCATTTTTGGGCAGCGAAGGGAAGTGGGAAATACTCAGACGAGCTTTCCCCTTCTAATCCTTACCCTGTTTTCCAGACGGAACCACCGACATGAGCCGCATTCGCACGATTTTCCAAAACCAACTCGGACGCCATCTGGCCTTCATCAAATATGGCCGTCAGCTTCGCTTGATCGTCGACAACACGAAATTGATCAAGAAAAACGACATCATTCTCGTGACATGCTTGCGCAACGAATTGTTTCGGCTGCCATTTTTCACTGACTACTACAGAAAGCTCGGCGTCAGGCATTTTCTGATCGTCGACAACGACTCGACCGACGGCCTGATTGATTGGGCGCGCGGTCAGAAAGACGTGTCGGTGTGGCATACCAAGGACAGTTACAAGGCCTCAAATTTCGGGATGGAGTGGTGTAATTATCTGCTTCGAAAATTCGGTCCCGGCAAGCTGTGCGTCACGGTGGATCCGGATGAATTCCTCGTCTATCCCAACATGGAAACGCGAGATCTTCGTGACCTCGGCGAGTTCATGAAAAATGAGAAGCGCGATTCCTTTCATTGCGTCATGCTCGACGCTTACGGGAAGGGGCCTCTCAGCGAGGCGACCTGTAGCTCGGGCGAGGATCCTTTCAAAGTTTGCCCCTATTTCGATCGAGACGGGTATGTTCAGGAAGCGCAGACCGACACCGACACCTACACCCGCGGGGACCGCGGATGCGCGTCTACAATCGAAATACGCCGCATCATTCGCCGGCGTTGAACAAGGTGCCCGTGGTGTGGTGGCGGTGGACATATCGCTACACCAGCTCGATGCACGATATTCGCCCGCGGCGATTGCATCGCGTGGGGAATGACGGGCGCCCCGCGATCACGGGCGCGCTGTTTCACTTCAAGTTCCTCGCATCCCTGCAGGATAAGGCCAGGGAGGAGATGCATCGCAAGGAACATTACAACGCCAGCGCCGAGTACCGGAAATACGTGGATACCCACGATCCGATCTTCTATTGCGAGGGTTGAGCGTCGCCTATGAGAATCCCGAGCAACTGATCCGCCTCGGATTGGTGAACCGAGGCGGATGGTTCTGAGAACTGTCGGCGTTCAGAGCTGCGAGGTGAAGTCCTTGCCGAATTCTCTCTCGAGGAACGCATATTGTCCCTTGAAGCGTTCCTGCAGCATTTCCTGGACGAAGGCGGGAATTGGCGCAGACTTGGTCTTATGCACCTTGTCTTCCGTGCCGTCATAGCTCTTGGCGGCGCCGACACCGAGGAAGGTCTCCACCTGTCGCATCACGCCGTGGGGGTCCTTGTTGACCTTTCCGAACGGCAGAAACAGGAAATCCCGGTCGGCGAAGCGGCTTCTCCAGCGCGGTATGAATGTCGCGTAATCCCCACGATTGTTGACGTCCCAGTCTTCCACCATTTCGCGCCAGTCGGATTCCTGCATGTTCTCCTTGGGATGACGCTCCAGCGACATGCGCAGTTGAGACATCGCACGCGATACGGGATCGCGAATAATGTAGATGATGCGCGGCGCGCCAAGCAGACGTCGGACATAGTCGATTCCCTCTTCGGGAATCGTCGAATATTCCGGCGTGATGTCGCCGAGCATCTTTCCCTTGGCGTTCGGACGGTTGAAGGCGTTCCGATACCATGTCTCGGTAAATGGCTCGGTCATGAGGCTGCAGAGGTAATTCAAATAGTTGAAGTCAACATATTCGCCATGCTTTACGTGATGTTTGACTGCAGCCGACGTATTCGTCCTGATATGGTAATCCGTCCAAGACCGGTTCTCAGGCACAAAAAGATGATTGAAGTAATGCAATTCCTTCACTGGAGGCATCCAGATTTGTTGATGCCGCTGCAGGTTCACATATAACCATGACGTGGCTGCCTTTTGAGCGCCGATACACAGAAATTGCGGGAGTTTCATCTTTGCCTCGTCTGTTTCATGCGCCCTGATGCGGCGCGGAACGCTGCACCTTGGAGCAGTTGAACGTTTGTCCTTCCTTGGCGGTGATGTCCCCGTCGACGAAGGGCTTCTATGCGTCGCTTTTGTTCCGGGTTTATGCACAACCCAAGCAATTTGTACAGAAAAATCAGCCCTTCCCGGACGAGGCGACGAGCGCAGACATTATCGATGGATCGCCATCGGCGTCCGGCTCGCGTCGTCGGATGTTGCGAGTTTCGAAAATGCAGATTGAGCCAAAATAATTTAGTCGAATATTGTTTGCCGCGCTTGTTTCCGTTATGTCACCGCGCTTGCTCCGTCGCGACGACCTCATCCATGCCGCGACAGAACACTTAAATGGCTGTCTGGAGACCGATGTGCTTTACTTTCATAAAGAAAAACTTGTGATCCTGTGCCAACCGAAAACGGGCACGACTTCGTTGCACGAGGCGATCGGCGGCGACGCGTCGGTAGTGTTGAATACGCCTCCGCAACTCAAGCATCTGACCTACAACAAATTTGTCCAGACTTTCGGGCCATGGCTCGAGCGAGGCGTGAAGTTTCCAAGACGCAGGTACACATTCGTCGCAGTGATGCGCGAGCCGGTCGACTGGCTCAGCAGCTGGTACCGCTATGCGAGCCGCGAGTCGCTGGCCGTGGCGAAGAAAAAGAACGTCGGCCGCTACACGGGCAACATCTCGTTTGAACAGTTTCTCCAAGACACCATGCTGCCGCGCGACGAAGCTCCGGCTTACGCACGTATGGCAGGCCCCTGTTCGGTGGCGATGGATAAGAAAGGCGGCATCGGCGTCGATTATCTTTTCCGCTACACGGATTTGGACGCCATGGTCGAATTCGTATCCAAAAAACTGGATCGGTCCATAACCTTGCCGCGGCAGAACATCTCTGTGCAGAAAGAAGTCGACGCGAGCGCCGAGACGATCCGCAGGATACACGAAAAATACGCGTTCGAGTACGACGTCTATTCTAAACTTACGCCGAGCGGCGTGGTGGGCCAGGACATTCTCAGCCTGAGAAAAGCAGGAAAAATCACCGAGTCCGCGTCCGAATCCGAATCCGCGTCGGACGATTGATGGCATTCAGTATGGCGCGGACAGGACACCAAACCCATCCGCGCCATCTCGATTATGTCGTCACATGCGATAGAGGTTTTTCGCCAGCGCGATTTTGCGGTTGTGGTAATCGTTGTCCAGCGCCATCTGCTGGAAGTCGCTACCGCTCTTGAAGCGGAAGTTCCCATCGGCGTTGTACAGGGTTCCCTTCTTTCCGTCGAACTCGCGGAAGCGGGAACCTCGATCGAGTATCGACTGGTGTTTCACGTTGTAATACTCGTTGTCTTTCGCAAAAGTGCCGACGCAGCCGAGCCTCGCCAAGACGAAATGCACGTGGAAACGGCTCACGAACGCAAAATCGTGATCTCCGACGACGACACCCGAGTTCAACAGTTCGTCTACGGGAACGACTTTCATCTTCGGGAATCTTTGACCGACGAATTCGATGACCTTCTTGTCCGCCCAGGGGCAGCTTTCGAGGAACACGACCTCGTCGAACTCTTCCGACACTTTGGCCAAAGCGTCCCAATAGCTCGATGCCAGTTTCTGCATGTTGTAGGTCAGCAGCGACAGATACAGGCGTCGCTTTCCATCGTCGGGGCGGCGGAGTTTTTCTTGCGGGACGAGAAAACAATCATCCAGCCCATATGAGAAATTCGCGAACGGGAACTGTTTCGACAGTTTTCTGTAATTGTCGACATCGCGGAGTTCGAAGATCTCGAAGCGCGAGAAGATCTCGCTGATGGTCGTTTCCAGGCCGGCCGGCACCGGATCAGCAGGACCGAAACCGATCCCGGTCGCAAAGATCCTCGTTCCGTAGGCCTTGTTCAAGGCCGCGCACAATCCGAGGAAGAAGCCCTTGACGGGAAAGAGTTTGTTCAGGTAGCCGCCGCCATGGAGATGGACGGTCTCGGCATTCTGAAGTTCCTTCAGATTATGCTTCTTGTACGAATTCATGCCGTTCTTCTGGATGAATTCATATCCCCGGGCGACCTGCCCCCAAAAACTCAATTCCTTGTTGGCCTTGGCGATTGCCGCCAGATCGTCGCGGAACTCGATGTTGGCGTTTTTGGCGAAAGGACCATGCAGCTCGATTTCGTTTTTGGCGATGTTTTCGTAGATCAGGATCTTGGTCTTCGGATCGATATGCGTCGTCAGGAAATCGACCCAACCCCTGACGATGAGTTCATCCCCGTAATTCGGCGCTCCGGCGCCGCCTATCAATACGTGTTTGGCCATATATCCATTCCTCTGCATATCGGCAATTCCTGTGGCGTAGGCTCATATTCGAAACGAAAGTTGGTGTATAGACGGCTCGTCCGCCTTCCGACATGTTTAATCCCCGCCGTTGCAGGACGCATCCACTCGTGCGGCACATTGCCCGGGCTTGACTTATATCAAGGAGGGTTTGCGGGCGGGGATTAAAACGGGAAGCCTCAAGAGAAGGGGTTTCCGTCATGAATGTCCGCCCGGAAGAGCTGCCTGCCGAGGAGGCGACGATCGAGCGTCTGGAGGCGCAGCCCGTCAACGCCGCGAAAGTCCGCCAGCCGCTCTACGCCGCACGCAAGAAGATCCATCCTAAGCGCGCCGAGGGGGCATTTCGACGCTTCAAGTGGATGGTGATGGCCGTAACCCTGGGCATCTACTACCTCGCGCCGTGGATACGTTGGGATCGTGGCCCCTATGCGCCCGATCAGGCGATTCTCATCGATCTCGCCAATCGACGCTTCTATTTCTTCTTCATCGAGATCTGGCCGCAGGAATTCTATTTCGTCGCAGGTCTTCTGATGATGGCCGGTCTCGGGCTCTTTCTCGTCACGACCGCGGTCGGGCGCGCTTGGTGCGGCTACACCTGTCCTCAGACCGTATGGGTCGACCTCTTCCTGGTGGTCGAACGCGCCATCGAGGGCGATCGCAACGCCCGCATCAAGCTCGATACGGCGCCGTGGAGCCTCGACAAGATCTGGAAGCGGACCGCGAAACACGCGATCTGTTCTGATCGGAGTGCTGACCGGCGGCGCCTGGGTGTTTTATTTCGCCGACGCGCCCGTGCTGCTGCACGACCTGATCTTCTTTCATGCGCCTTCGGTTGCCTATTTCACCATCGCCATCCTGACGGCCACGACTTATGTGTTCGGCGGGCTGATGCGGGAACAGGTCTGCACCTATATGTGCCCGTGGCCGCGCATCCAGGCGGCGATGCTGGATGAGAATTCCTTGGTCGTGACTTATAACGACTGGCGCGGCGAACCACGTTCGCGCCACGCCAAGAAGGCGGCCGCGACCGGTCAGTCGGTCGGCGATTGCGTCGATTGCAACGCCTGCGTCGCGGTCTGTCCCATGGGCATCGACATCAGGGACGGGCTGCAGCTCGAATGCATTACCTGCGCGCTGTGTATCGACGCCTGCGATGGGGTGATGGACAAGCTCGGCCGCGACAAGGGGCTGATCGGCTATTCCACCCTGTTCGATTATTCCACCAATATGGCGATCGCCACCAACGAAAACACCGCGCCGATCGATCCCGCCCGGGTGCGCGATCCCGACGGCCGCTATTACGACAAGATTCGCCACTTCAACTGGCGGATCATCTTCCGACCGCGCATCATCCTCTACACGGTGCTGTGGTCGCTGATCGGCGTCGGCCTGGTGACCGCGCTGATGATGCGGGACCGGCTGCAGATGGACGTGCTGCATGACCGCAACCCGCAATATGTGATGGAATCGGACGGTTCGATCCGCAACGGCTATACGGTAAAGATCCTGAACATGGTCCCCGAACCGCGCATGGTGATGCTGTCGCTGCGCGACATGCCGGGCGCGACCATGAGCATCGCCGGCGAAACATGGTCGCAAGGCCGCTTCATCGGCGTCGAGCTCGAGCCAGATACGGTCAAGACCATGAAGATCTATGTGACCATGCCGAAGGACGCCCTGCCGTCCGAGACCCGTGATTTCACCTTCCATGTCGAGTATCGCACCTCCGGCGAAGCGGATGCATACACGGCGAGCTTCATCGTTCCGGAGAAACGCAAATGAACAATCCGGCTGAACCAAAGCATTTCACCGGCCGCCACATGTTGGCGATCATGATCGCCTTTTTCGGCGTCATCATTTCGGTGAATGTGTTCATGGCTTATATGGCCAGCAAGAGCTGGAGCGGCATTCTGGCCAAGAACACCTACGTCGCGAGCCAGGATTTCAATATGAAGGCGGCGGAAGCGCGCCACTGGGCCGAACTGGGCTTTTCAGGCGCGTTCAAAGTCGAGAGTCGCCGCCTTGAATATCGGCTGCAGGGGCCGGCCGGCGAAATCGAACGGCTCGCCGCAATCACCGCGCTGTTTCATCGGCCGGTCGGCGACAAGCAGGATTTCAGCCTGACGTTGCCGCGGGTCGCCCCGGGGTTTATGCGGTAGAGCACGATCTCGCTCCCGGGCAATGGATCGTCGATCTCGCCGCCGTCGACGACGGCGAGACCGTCTATCACCAGGCCGTCCGCATCTATCAGCCGGAGAAGTGAGATGAGTTGCTGCGCTCCCGGAACAGAAGGCGCGATCGCGGCGGATGTCGGTCTACCGCCCGCCGAGGAGATCTGGCTGTCGTCGCGCCCTCTCGGCGAGGGTCGGCGTCAAAGCGATTTCAGCGTGCCCGACGTGCATTGCGGCGCTTGCATCACAGCGGTCGAGGGCGCTTTGCGCAAGCTGCCGGAAGTCGAGCGGGCGCGGGTGAACCTCTCGACCAAACGCGTGTCGGTGGTGTGGAAGGAGGAAACCGGCGGCGTCAAAGCCGATCCCTCCCGCCTGATCGGCGCGATCCTCGGCGTCGGCTATCGGCCGCATCTGTTCCAGGATCTGGAAGCGGGCGCGGACGCGGAACGCCGCGACCACCTGCGCGCGCTGGCCGTGGCGGGCTTCGCGGCCACCAATATCATGCTGTTGTCGGTGTCGGTCTGGTCTGGGGCGGAAGCCTCGACGCGCGACCTGTTTCACTGGATCTCGGCGATGATCTGCGCGCCGGCGCTCGTCTATTCCGGCCGCTTTTACTATCGCTCGGCCTGGAATGCGCTGAGGCGCGGCCGCACCAATATGGATGTGCCGATCGCGCTCGCCATCACGCTGTCCTACCTCATGTCGCTGTGGGAGACTATTCATCACGGCGATCACGCCTGGTTCGACGCCACCGCGTCGCTGCTGTTTTTTCTGCTGATCGGCCGCACGCTCGACCATCTGATGCGCGACAGGGCGCGCTCTGCCGTCATCGGGCTCGCGCGCCTGTCGCCGAAGGGCGCGATGGCGATCGGAGCCGACGGCAAGCCGGAATACCGCCCCGTCGCCGACATCCGACGCGGCGACCGCCTGTCGGTCGCGGCCGGCGAGCGCCTGGCCGTCGACGCCGTGGTGCTTTCTGGCGAGAGCGATATCGACTGGTCGATCGTCAATGGCGAAAGCGCGCCGCAGCCGACGCGGGCAGGGGACAAATTGCTCGCCGGCACGATGAACCTGACCGGCGCGCTGACGGTCGAAGCTGCCGCAGAAGCCAAGGAATCCTTCCTGGCGGAGATCGTCAGCCTGATGGAAGCGGCGGAGGGCGGCAAAGCGCGTTATCGGCGGCTGGCGGATCGCGCCGCCCAGCTCTATTCGCCGGTCGTTCATTGCACCGCCTTCCTGTCGTTCCTCGGATGGGGGCTGATCGGCGGAGACTGGCACCAGGCGCTGCTGGTGGCGATTTCCGTGCTGATCATCACCTGCCCCTGCGCGCTCGGTCTCGCGGTGCCCGTGGTGCAGGTCATCGCCGCCGGCCGCCTGTTCCGCGAGGGCGTCATGGTCAAGGACGGCTCGGCCATGGAGCGGCTGGCGGAAGCGACGCATGCGCTGTTCGACAAGACCGGCACATTGACGCTCGGCAAACCGCGACTGGTCAATGCGGCGGATATCGCGCCGAAAGCGCTGGCGATGGCCGCCGGTCTCGCCGCCCATTCGCGGCATCCCGTCTCTCGCGCCATCCTGGCCGCTGCGCCTGTGGCGATGGCGGTCGAGACCGTAACCGAGATCCCCGGCGGCGGATTGGAAGCACGGAGAGCGGACGGCGTGTGGCGGCTCGGGGCGCGGGCTTTCGCGCTGGGAGCCTCATCGGTCGTCGATCCGAACCTGCCTTACACCGAAAGCGTGCTGTCGCTGGACGGCCGGGAACTCGCAGCCTTCCATTTCGAGGATGCGGTTCGCCCCGGCGCGGCCGAGACCATCCGGCGTCTCCACCGCCGGCGCATTCCAAGCGCGATCATTTCGGGCGACCGCGAGCCGGTGGCGGCCGCGCTCGCGGAGCGTCTTGGAGTTCCGGCATGGCGCGCAGGCTTGACTCCCGAGGGCAAGG
Source organism: Rhizobium sp. G21 (assembly GCF_014158035.1). Taxonomy (GTDB): domain Bacteria; phylum Pseudomonadota; class Alphaproteobacteria; order Rhizobiales; family Rhizobiaceae; genus Rhizobium_E. Next base: position 4,236,380 of record NZ_JACFXW010000001.1, read on the forward strand.
TCCGCGCCGTGGAGGAAGCCTCCGCTCGGGGCTTCAAGGTTTTGATGGTGGGCGACGGCATCAATGACGCGCCCGCGCTGCGCTCGGCGCATGTTTCGATCGCGCCGTCCACCGCCGCCGATATATCGGCCGGCAGGCCGCGGATTTCGTGTTCATGCGCGACAATCTCGACGCGGTGTATCTGGCGGTCGACGTGTCACGACGGGCAGGACGACTGATCCGCCAGAATTTCGCGCTGGCCGTGGGCTATAACCTCATCGCGGTGCCGGTGGCGATCGCTGGGCTCGCCACGCCATTGGTCGCTTCCATCGCCATGTCGACGTCGTCGATCATCGTGGTCGCCAATTCGCTTCGTCTCAATGGTCGCCGGCGCCTGGTCGACGCGGCGCCGGCGACGAAGGCTCCGATCGGAAAGGCGGTGCTTACGCCATGAATATGCTGATCTATTTGATTCCCATGGCCCTGGGGTTGGGCGCGCTGGGACTGTTCGCCTTTCTCTGGTCCTTGAAGTCTGGCCAATATGACGACCTCGACGGCGCCGCCTGGAGGGTGCTCGACGACGGCGACGGCAAACCCGGCGAATAAACCGCCGCCCAGCCTTGTCAGCGGCGGCGAGCCGCGTATAGTCCGGCCAAAACTAAATCGTTTTGGAAGGAACATCGTCATGGAAAAGGCGGAAATCGGACTGATCGGTCTGGCGGTGATGGGCTCCAATCTGGCGCTCAACATTGCCGAGAAAGGCAACCGCATTGCGGTTTTCAACCGGTCTCCGGACAAGACCGACACCTTCTACGCCGAAGCCGGCGACCTCCAGGGCAAGCTCGTTCCCTGCAAGTCGCTCGAGGAATTCGTGGAAGCGATTCGTCCGCCGCGCCCCGTCATCATCATGGTGAAGGCCGGCGATCCGGTCGATGAACTGATCGCCACCCTGCGCGATTATCTGTCGCCGGGCGACATCATCATCGATGCAGGCAACGCCAATTTCCGCGACACGATCCGCCGGTTCGAGGGTCTGGAGGATTCTGGCCTGACCTTTATCGGCATGGGCGTGTCGGGCGGCGAAGAAGGCGCGCGCCATGGGCCGTCGATCATGGTCGGCGGCACGGAAGAGTCGTGGAAGCGAGTCGAGCCGGTGCTCACCTCCATCGCCGCCAAGTTCAAGGACGACCCTTGCGTCGCCTGGCTCGGCGAAAACGGCGCGGGCCATTTCGTCAAGACCATCCACAACGGCATCGAATATGCCGATATGCAGATGATCGCCGAAATCTACGGCATCCTGCGCGACGGCTTGGGCATGTCGGCCGCCGAATGCTCCGAGATCTTCGGCACGTGGAACGAGGGTCGCCTGAACTCCTACCTGATCGAAATTTCCGAAGCCGTGCTCAAGGCCAACGACCCGATCACCGGCAAGCCGATGGTGGACCTCATCGTCGACGCCGCCGGCCAGAAGGGCACCGGCAAATGGTCGGCGATCGAGGCCCAGAACATGGGCGTGCCGGCCACCGCGATCGAAGCGGCCGTCGCCGCGCGCAGCCTCTCGTCGTTCAAGGCGCAGCGCGAAGCCGCTGAAAAGATCCTCGGCCTGCCGGGTCAGGGCGCGATCAATCCGACAGACAAGGCCGCCTTCATCGCCGATCTCGAAATGGCGTTGCTCGCCGGCAAGATCGGCGCCTATGCGCAGGGCTTCGCCGTGATGGCGGAAGCCTCCAAGGAATTCGGCTGGTCGCTGCCGATGCCTGTTATCGCCAAGATCTGGCGCGCCGGCTGCATCATCCGGTCGCAGTTCCTCGACGAGATCACCTCGGCCTTCACCGCCATGCCGGACGCCGCCAACCTGATCGTGACGCCGGCTTTTGCGACCATGGTCAAGGAGACCGACGGACCGCTGCGTCGCGTCGTATCCGCCGCCGTGATGTCTGGTCTCCCGGTTCCGGCGCTGGCTTCGGCGCTCGGTTATTTCGACAGCTATCGCCGCGGCCGCGGCACGGCCAACCTCATCCAGGCGCAGCGCGATTTCTTCGGCGCTCATGGCTTCGACCGTCTCGACGGTGTCGACAAGCATCACGGTCCCTGGGGTTCCGGTCTCGCCGATTTCCAGAACGACTGATCGTTTCGGCGCCAAATGTGACGAGGGCGGGCCTATCGGTCCGCCCTTCGTTTTTACGCTCCTCTCGTCGCAAGCTTGAGAGGAATGTCGATGAAATCCCTGTTTTTGATGATGTTTTTGAGCGCGGCCACGGCCGCTTCGGCCGGGTCCCTGAGCGTCGAGAGTCCCGAAATGGCGACCGGCGCGCTGGCGCCGGCGCAGTTCGCCGATATGTTCGGCTGCTCGGGCGACAATGTCTCGCCCGAGGTTCGCTGGTCGGGCGCGCCCGAGGGAACAGAGAGCTTCGTGGTGACGATCTATGATCCCGACGCTCCGACCGGTTCGGGCTTCTGGCACTGGGTGGTGGCTGACATCCCCGCTGGCGTCGACTCGCTGCCCGCCGGCGCCGGCTCAGACCCCGCAAAGCTGCCAAAAGGCGCTCTTGCCGCGCGCAACGACGCCGGTGTTTCCGGCTTCCTCGGAGCCTGCCCGCCGCCCGGTTCGAAACATCGCTACATCCTGACCGTCAAGGCGCTCAAGACCGCGAAGCTGGGCGTGCCCGCAAACGCCACGCCGGCTATGATCGGCTTCGTCTCGAATATGGTCAAGCTGGATGAGGCCAGCATTGTCGCCACCGGCGCGCGTTGATAGACAATTTGCGATCCCAGCGCCCTTTGGCGTGGGAGCAATGGAGCAGGCCTTGCGTCATCTTCTGGCAGCCCGCCCGGGCATCGGCGCCACCGGCCATATCACCCAGGCAGGTCGGCTCGGCTACACCTCGATCACCAACGATCTGCCGTTGATCATCATGATCAGGCGCGGCCACAAGCTCATCCAGTCTTCCGGGACGTCGATCCGGATCGACGAGGGAGAGGCGGTCGCCATCGCCGCCGGACAGGCGATCGATTTCGAGAATGTCGCGGCCGAAGACGGCGATTACGAGGCGCGTTGGCTGGTGTTTGACCCGTCGGTCGTCGCGGGTTTCCCGCCGCCCGCGGCGGCGTTGCCGATTGCCGCCCCGCAGAGCCTCGGTCGCATGCCGCCCGGGCTTTTAAAAGCCTATGAGCAGGCCGTTGAGGCATTGACGGACGAGGATGAGGTTCCGGACCTCGTGGCCCGCCACAAACTGGGCGAACTGCTCGTCTGGCTGGCCTCGGCCGGGTGGCGTTTTCCGCCTGCGGTCCAGGAAAGCTATACGGCGCGCATACGCCGTCTCGTCGGCGCCCGACCGCATGGCGTCTGGTCGGGTGCGGAAATCTGCGCGCATCTGGCCGTGAGCAAGGCGACGCTGCGCCGGCGACTGTCGGAAGAGGGGACCAGCCTGCGGGCGGTGTTGGCCGATGTGCGCATGACGCATGCGATGCAGCTTCTGCAATGTTCTCGGCTGCCGGTGTCCGAAATCGCCGCCCGGGCCGGCTTCGAATCGCAAAGCCGTTTCGCCATCCGCTTCCGCCACCGCTTCGGCTTTCCGCCGAGCGCGATCCGCGGTCACCGCAGGGTTCAACCGGGATAGACGAGGCTGCCGTCCGGCATGCTGATGGATTGCAGCCGTTCGGGAGGGACGCCTTCGATACGGCCGAGCACCGCCTTGGCGAGTTCTCGGCCCGCGAGCCGGATGTCTTCGTTCACCGTCATGATGCCGGGATGCATGTAGCGCAGCAGGTCGGCCGGCTGCTTGGACACCATGTCAAGATCCTCGCCGATCTTCAAGCCGAGCGCTTCCGCCGCCGAAGCGATCGCCACCGCGCCGGCGCTCGAGCCGGCGATGAAGCCGTCGACGCGGCCTTTGCCGGAGAACAACTCCAAAGCCGCCTTGTGAATCTGGTTCATCGAATTGTCGAGATAGACGTCGGAGAACGGCGCCGCCTCGGCGCCGAAATCGCGAAGCCCCCGCGCAAAGCCCGACCGCATATGCCGGTGATAGGTGTAGCGCGGCATCGGCTCGAGAATGGCGATGCGCTTTCGCCCGTTCGCGGTGAGGCGCCGCACGGCTTCATAGGCATAGGAGTCGTTGTCGAAATCATGGAAGGGATGGGCGATGCCCATATCCGTGCGGCCATGCGTGACGAAGGGCAGGTTTCTCTCGGTCAACAGCCGAATGCGCGCATCGTCGGGTTCTGTGGAGGACAGGATCACGCCGTCTGCGGAGCCGGTGTCGAGGATATAGCGCACCGGCGTCATCGGATCGCGATCGGCCGAATAGGGCGTCACGATCAGATGATAGCTGGTGTTGGCGAGAATTTCCGAAATGCCGTAGACGATATGGGTCGTCAGGCCCATCAACTCTTCGGAGAGATTGAGGATAAGGCTGATGACATTCGTCTTGCCGGTGCGCAGGCGTACACCGGCGCGGTTGGGATAATAACCGATCTGGCTGGCGACCAGCCGCACCCGCTCCTTGGTCTCCTGGCTTATGTCGGGCGCGTCCTTCAACGCGCGCGACACCGTCGTGACGCCGAGCCCGGTCATGAATGCGATCGTCTTCAAAGTCGGGCGCTCCCCGGCGCCGGACCATTGCTCGCTTGCTGAGCACCCTTCATCATCGTTCATTCCTTGTATGCCCCGCCCGCGTCCTACGCCACTTTGACGCCCGGCGCCACGCCATCCTCCGGCAATCGCAAAAATCTGTAACGTTGCAGTTGTTTTGTCGAGAGACATTCGTTGCGGCGGCGCACAACCTGGTATTGCTGCAGTCGCGAGCGGTGGGCAAATTCTTTTCGCGGGCGCCAAAGAAAGTCGAGGGCGCGCCGTGTCTTTGCGATGAGTAATAGAACAATAAATACAATTACTTAAAGTCATTTTTCATGTCTTGAATACGTGCCGTTCGACAGCCTACTAAAGAGTAGGCATAAGCCGGATAAATCGTTTGAAAGGGGTTTACATCGAGCCTCGAAAAAAATAGCATCTTGATGGTTGCAGGGTTGGAGACTTTCGAATAAGTTTTTCCGGCAACGTTTCAGTGAGGGAGGAGACTCATGAACATTCGCCTTTTCGCAGGGGCCCTGGCGGCTTCCGTTTCGCTGTCCTTCGGCATCGCTCACGCAGCGGATCTCGAAGTGACCCATTGGTGGACATCCGGCGGTGAAGCCGCCGCCGTGCAGGAGCTCGCCAAGGCGTTCGACGCCACCGGCAACAAGTGGGTCGACGGCGCCATCGCCGGTTCGGGCGGCACCGCCCGTCCGATCATGATCAGCCGCATCACCGGCGGCGACCCGATGGGCGCAACCCAGTTCAACCATGGTCGTCAGGCCGAGGAACTGGTTCAGGCCGGTCTGATGCGCGACCTGACCGACGTCGCCACCAAGGAAAAGTGGAAGGATGTCATCAAGCCGGCGAGCCTGCTCGACAGCTGCACGATCGACGGCAAGATCTATTGCGCCCCGGTCAACATCCACTCCTGGCAGTGGCTGTGGCTGTCCAACGCCGCATTCAAGACTGCTGGCGTGGCTGTTCCGAAGAACTGGGATGAATTCGTCGCCGCCGCCCCGGCTCTCGAAAAAGCCGGCATCGTTCCGCTCGCCGTGGGCGGTCAGCCCTGGCAGGCCGCCGGCGCCTTCGACGTGCTGATGGTCGCCATCGCCGGCAAGGACACCTTCTACAAGGTGTTCAAGGACAAGGACGCCGAAATGGCTGCCGGACCTGACATCGCCAAGGTGTTCAAGGCCGCCGACGACGCGCGTCGCATGTCCAAGGGCACCAATGTGCAGGATTGGAACCAGGCCACCAATATGGTCATCACCGGCAAGGCCGGCGGCCAGATCATGGGTGACTGGGCGCAGGGCGAATTCGCTCTGGCTGGCCAGAAGGCGGGCGTCGACTATTCCTGCCTTCCGGGCCTCGGCGTCAACGAAATCATCTCGACCGGTGGCGACGCCTTCTACTTCCCGGTGCTCAAGGATGAAGAGAAGTCCAAGGCGCAGGACGTGCTGGCCGCGACGCTGCTCGCCCCGGCAACCCAGGTCGCCTTCAATCTCAAGAAGGGCTCGCTGCCGGTGCGCGGCGACGTGGACCTGTCCGCCGCCAACGACTGCATGAAGAAGGGTCTCGACATTCTCGCCAAGGGCAATGTCATCGAGGGCACCGACCAGCTGCTTTCGGCCGACAGCCAGAAGCAGAAGGAAGATCTATTCTCCGAATTCTTCGCCAACCCCTCCATCACCCCTGAAGACGCTCAGAAGCGCTTCGCGGATATCATCGCGAACGCCGACTAAGAGCCGAAAGGTCGCCTGCGGGCCTGGCGGGAGACAGTCTCTCGCCAGGCCCGCGACAACCGGATCACGGGGAAAGCGACCGGGCGTCGCAGCGGAAGGCAACGCCTTCCATGCGCGCCCGTCGGCGTGATCCTGACAGAGGAGAGTTGTTCTGATGACGGGCCAAGCGCATGCCAGTCGACCCAGCAAACTGTTTCGCAATCTGAATTCCAAGATCGCTTCGATCCCGATGATCCTGACCGCCCTGGTGATTTTTCTGGGCGGCACGATCTGGACGGTCGTCTATTCCTTCACAAACTCCAAGCTGCTGCCGCGGCTGAAATTCGTGGGACTGGACCAGTATGAGCGGCTCTGGGATGCGCCGCGTTGGCAGATCTCGATCGAAAACCTCGCGATCTACGGCGTCCTGTCGCTGATCTTCAGTCTCGTGATCGGTTTCGTGCTGGCGGCGTTGATGGATCAGAAGATCCGTTTCGAAAACGCCTTCCGCACCATTTTCCTCTATCCTTTCGCTCTGTCCTTCATCGTGACCGGTCTGGTCTGGCAGTGGATCCTCAACCCGGAATTCGGGGTGCAGTCGATCGTGCGCAGCCTGGGTTGGGACACCTTCACCTTCAATCCGCTCTATGAGCCCGACATCGTCATCTACGGCATCCTGATCGCGGGTCTCTGGCAGGGAACGGGGCTGATCATGTGCCTGATGCTCGCCGGCCTGCGCGGCATCGACGAAGACATCTGGAAGGCGGCGCGCGTCGACGGCATTCCGATGTGGAAGACCTATGTGTTCATCATCATTCCGATGATGCGGCCCGTCTTCATCACCACGCTGGTCATCATCACGTCCGGCATCGTCCGCCTCTACGATCTCGTCGTCGCCCAGACGTCGGGTGGTCCCGGCATCGCCTCGGAAGTGCCGGCGAAATATGTCTACGACTACATGTTCCAGGCGCAGAATCTCGGCCAAGGCTTCGCCGCATCGACCATGATGCTGCTCACCGTCGCCATCATCATCATTCCCTGGGCCTATCTCGAATTTGGAGGAAAGAAGCGTGTCTGACACCGCCATCACCGCTCGCTCCGCCGCCTCCGCAGAACCGCGCGGGCCCAAGCCGCGACGCGCTCTCTCGCGCCGCAACATCATCCTCTACGGGCTTCTGATCTTCGCCGCCGTCTACTATCTGCTGCCGCTCTACGTGATGTTCGTCACGTCGCTGAAGGGCATGCCCGAGATCCGGCTCGGCAACATCTTCTCGCCGCCGGTGGAAATCACCTTCGAACCCTGGGTCAAGGCCTGGGCCACCGCCTGCACGGGGCTGAATTGCGACGGCCTGTCGCGCGGCTTCTGGAACTCAGTGCGCATCACCGTGCCGTCGACGGTGATCTCGATCCTGATCGCCTCGATCAACGGTTACGCGCTCGCCAATTGGCGCTTCAAGGGTTCGGAAGTGTTCTTCACGATCCTGATCGTCGGGGCCTTCATCCCCTATCAGGTGATGATCTATCCGATCGTCATCGTGCTCCGGGAGATGGGCGTCTACGGCACGTTGACGGGTCTGGTGATCGTGCACACCATCTTCGGCATGCCGATCCTGACGCTGCTCTTCCGCAATTACTTCACGTCCTTGCCGGAGGAACTGTTCAAGGCGGCGCGCATCGACGGCGCCGGCTTCTGGCAGATCTATTTCCGCATCATGGCGCCGATGTCGTTGCCGATCTTCGTGGTCGCGATGATCCTGCAGATCACCGGCATCTGGAACGACTTCCTGTTCGGCGTCGTCTTCACCCGGCCGGAATATTACCCGATGACGGTTCAGCTCAACAACATCTCAATTCGGTGCAGGGCGTGAAGGAATACAATGTCAACATGGCCGCCACGCTGCTGACCGGCGCGGTGCCGCTGATCGTCTACTTCGTCTCCGGGCGTCTGTTCGTGCGCGGCATCGCCGCCGGCGCAGTCAAGGGATAAACTCATGAAAAGCGTAGAAGTCAAAGACCTGACCCTTGCATTCGGCGCGGTGAAAGTTCTCGATCACCTCAATATCGACATCGAAGACGGCGAGTTCCTGGTGTTGCTCGGCGCCTCCGGCAGCGGCAAGTCGACCTTGCTCAACTGCATCGCCGGTCTGCTCGAGCCCACCGACGGGCAGATCTTCATCAAGGGCAAGAACGTCACCTGGCTCGAGCCCAAGGATCGCGGCATCGGCATGGTGTTCCAGTCCTATGCGCTTTATCCGCAGATGACGGTGCGCAAGAACCTGTCCTTCGGCCTGCAGATCGCGGGTATGGCGCAGGCGGAAATCGACAAACGCGTCGCCCGCGCCGCCGAAATCCTGCAGATCCAGCCGCTGCTCGATCGCAAGCCGGCCCAACTCTCCGGCGGGCAGCGCCAGCGTGTCGCCATCGGCCGAGCTCTGGTGCGCGACGTCGATGTCTTCCTGTTCGACGAGCCCTTGTCGAACCTGGACGCCAAGCTGCGTTCCGAACTGCGCGTGGAGATCAAGCGGCTGCACCAGGCGCTCAAGAACACGATGATCTATGTCACCCATGACCAGATCGAGGCGCTGACGCTCGCCGACCGCATCGCGATCATGAAGGACGGTATCATCGTGCAGCTCGACGACCCCATGACCATCTACAACCGGCCCAAGAACCTGTTCGTAGCCGGTTTCATCGGTTCCCCGGCGATGACGTTCCTCAAGGGCGTGATCGAGGCGGGTGAGGGCGGTCCCGTCGTCAATGTCGATGGCGTTCGCATCCCGCTCGATGGATACGAAACCGAGGCGGCTCTGCCGGCTGGCCGGAAGGTCGTTCTCGGCCTGCGTCCGGAATATATCGGCGTCGATGACGCTTCTGCGGGACAATCTTTCGACGCGGTCGTGGATATCGAGGAACCGATGGGCGCCGACAATCTGCTCTGGCTGAAGTTCGCCGGCCACACCATGTCCGTCCGCATTGCAGGCTCGCGCCGCTATGCGGCCGGGACGCATCTGAAGCTGTCCTTCAACATGGCGCTCGCATCGCTGTTCGATGCGGAGAGTGAGTTGAGGATCTGACGGGCAGCAGCCGAGCCGCCGCTCATCCGGCTGCCGCCACCTTCTCCCCGCAGTCGGGGAGCACGGCGATGGGGCAGGGATGGCGCTCCAACCTCCTTTTCCCCGTGGTCACGAGGAAAAGGTCCCGGCAGGGGGATGAGGGGCGGAGTTCGCCCTATCCGGCCATTTCAAAGGAATGAACGCATGACCCATCTGATCGATTTGTCCGGCTCCTGGTCTCTGGCCGCCGAGGGGCAGCCAGAGGGGTTGACCATCGCGCTGCCCGGCGATGTCCATTCGGCGCTCCAGGCGCAGGATATCATTCCCGATCCCTATTTCGGCAAGAATGAAGAACTGGTGCAGTGGGTCGCCCGTAAGGATTGGACCGTGTCGCGCCGGTTCGACCTGCCGATGGGCGTGGTCGAGGGCGACTGGTATCTCGATCTCGACTATGTCGACACGGTCGCCACGATCCGCGTCAACGGCGTTGTCGTCGCCCGCACCGACAATTGCTTCCGCCGCTACCGCCCCGACGTGACGGGAGCGCTGAGACCAGGCGCCAACGAAATCGCGATCACGCTGCATTCGCCAGTCGCCGAAGGCAAGAAGATCTACGACACGCAGCCCTTCGAAGTGCCGTGGAGCGCCAATTGCCCGATCCCCTACGGCAATATGCTGCGCAAGCCGCAATGCCATTTCGGCTGGGACTGGAATATCGCGCTCGCGCCTTCCGGTCTCTACGGCACGATGGCGCTCAAGAAGATCGAGACGGCGCGGATCGAGCATGTCACCGTGTCCCAGAAGCACAAGAAGGATGGGAGTGTCGAGCTCGACGTGGCCGTGACGCTCTACGCGCGCGATCCGGGAACCGCGCCTGTCCAATTCGAACTCGACGGATGGTCCTTGAGCCGCGATTGCGGCGTCAGCGCGGGCGAAACCGTGCTGCATCATGTCTTTGTCGTGGAAAAGCCGAGGCTCTGGCAGCCGGCGGGTTCCGGCGCGCAGGAACTCTACACGCTCAAAGTCTCGGTCGGCGAGGAGACGGTCGTCAAGTCGATCGGCTTGCGCACCGTCGAACTTTTGACCGATCCGGACGAGGCGGGCAGCCGCTTCGCCTTCCGCGTCAACGGACAGGAGGTGTTCTGCAAGGGCGCCAACTGGATTCCGGCCGATGCGCTGTTCTCCCGCATGAGCCCGGAGAAGACCGAGGCGCTGCTGCAATCCGCCGTCGACGCCAATATGAACATGATCCGCATCTGGGGCGGCGGTTTCTACGAGCATGACTGGTTCTACGACATCTGCGACCGGCTGGGGCTGATGGTGTGGCAGGACTTCATGTTCGCCTGCAATCTCTATCCCTCGACGCCCGCGTTTCTCGACAATGTCGCCCATGAAGTCGATTATCAGGTCAAGCGGCTGGGGCATCACGCCTCTATCGTTCTCTGGTGCGGCGACAACGAGTTGGTCGGCGCGCTCACCTGGTTCGACTGCTCGCGCAAGGATCGCGACCGCTATCTCGTCGCCTATGACCGGCTCAACCGCACCATCGAGACGGCGATGCAGAAGGCTGCGCCCGACCTGATCTGGTGGCCGTCGAGCCCGTCATGCGGCTATTTGAATTTCGGCGACGCCTGGCATGCCGACGGCGCGGGCGACATGCATTTCTGGTCGGTCTGGCACGAGAACAAGTCCTTCGACCACTACCGCACGGTCAAGCCGCGCTTCTGCTCGGAATTCGGCTTCCAGTCCTATACGTCGAACCTCTTGATCAATCAGTTCGCCGACAAGAAGGACGTCAACATCGCCTCGCCGGTGATGGAGGTGCATCAGAAAAATCCCGGCGGCAACGAGCGGATCGCGGGCACGATGTTCCGCTATTTCCGCTTTCCCAAGGACTTCGCCAATTTCGTCTATCTCAGCCAGATCCAGCAGGGCCTGGCGATCAAGACGGCGGTGGATTACTGGCGTTCGCTCAAGCCGCATTGCATGGGCACGATCATCTGGCAGCTCAACGACACATGGCCGGTGGCCTCCTGGGCGAGCCTCGATTACGGCGGCAACTGGAAGGCCATGCATTACCAGGCGCGGCGTTTCTTCGAGCCGGTGACGATGGTCGCCATTCCCTCGGCGGATGGCGCCGAGATCGAGATGCGCATGGTCAACGACCTCACCGACAATATCGAGATTTCTGCAGACTTCTACACCGTCGATCTCACCGGCGCCCGTCACCCGCTTCGGTCCGCCAAAGCAACCTGCCGCCCCGACAAGGCGATGACGCTGGAGACGATCGCGGCGACGGAGATTCCGGCGGACCATTTGCTGTTCTGGGATTTCCGCACCTCCGCCGGCAATGAAGGGCGCGGTCACCATGTGGTGACGACCTACAAGGCGCTGGATCTCGCGCCGGCGGGTCTGATCCACGACGTCAGACCGGCGGGCGAGGGGCGCTGGCATATTTCGCTCCATGCGGCGGGGCTGGCGCTGTTCGTGATGCTGGAGGCGGATGTCGCCGGCCGGTTCTCCGACAACGCCTTCGACTTGCTTTCGGGAGAAAGCCGCACCATCACCTTCACCGCGGAGGATTCGTCGGCGACGCCGCGTTTCGTGGTGCGGGACCTCGAATCCTGTCAGGCGGTGGAGTGAAGATTTGATGTTGCGCGCTGTGCGCAACGCCGGCGACAAGCACGAGACAACTTGAGCGGTTCGGCGGGCAAAGACTCCTGACCGCCGCACCAAAAAGCTTTCGGGCGCACCCGATTTCCGCCTTCGGGCGATCAATGGAGGAAACCATGACAAACGTCTCTTTTCAGCTCTACAGCGCGCGCAATTTTCCGCCGCTCTCGGATATCTTCAAGCTGTTGGGTTCGCTCGGCTATAAGGAAGTCGAAGGTTTCGGCGGCATTTACGGGCCGATGGACACTGACGCCGTCAAGGCGCTGAAGGCGGATCTTGACGTCAATGGCCTGACGATGGCGACCGGCCATTTCGGCCTCGACCAGCTCGAAAACGAGACGAGCCGCATGCTCGACATCGCCCGCACGCTGGGGATGGACGCCGTTTATTGCCCCTTTGTGATGCCCGACGACCGGCCCACGGATGCGGAAGGCTGGACGGCCTTCGGCGCGCGGCTCGAAAAGGCCGGCAAACCGTTCCGTGACGCCGGCTTCGATTTCGGCTGGCACAATCACGATTTCGAATTTGTCGCTCTGTCGGACGGCTCGTTGCCGCATGACCGGATTTTTGAGGGCGGCCCGTCGCTCTCCTGGGAAATGGACGTCGCCTGGGTGGTGCGCGGGCGCCGATCCCCTGAAGTTCATCGACGCCTATAAGGACCGCATCACGTCCGCCCATATCAAGGACATCGCGCCGGCAGGCGAGAATGCCGACGAAGGCGGCTGGGCCGATGTCGGCCACGGCACGGTGGACTGGCCGGCGCTCTGGACGGCGCTGAAGGCCACCAAGGCGCGCCATTTCGTCGTCGAGCACGACAACCCCTCCGACATCACCCGTTGCGCGACGCGCTCCATCCAGACCATCCAATCCTTCTGAGGACGAGAAAACCATGACCAAGGAATATGGCGTTGGCGTCATCGGCTGCGGAAATATTTCCGAAGCCTATTTCCGCCTGATCCCGATGTTCAACAATCTCAAGGTCGTCGCCTGCGCCGACCTGCATATGGCCGCGGCCCAGGCGAAAGCCGAGCAGTTCGGCATCCTGGCCCAGGATGTCGACGCGCTGCTCGCCAATCCCGATGTGGATGTGGTCGTCAACCTGACCATCCCGGAAGCGCATTATCCGGTGTCGAAGAAGGCGCTCGAAGCCGGCAAGCATGTCTATTCGGAAAAGCCCTTCGTGCTCTCGATCGAGCAGGGCGAGGATCTTCGCCGCATCGCCGATGAAAAGGGCCTGCGCGTGGGTTCCGCGCCCGACACCTATCTCGGCGGCGCGCACCAGTTCGCCCGCAACCTGATCGACAGCGGCAAACTCGGCAAGATCATGTCCGGCACCTGCCATGTGCTCGGGCCCGGCATGGAAATGTGGCATCCGAATCCGGACTTCTTCTTCCAGCCGGGCGGCGGCCCGATCCTCGACATGGGTCCCTATTACGTCAACAATCTCGTCAATCTCATCGGCCCGGTGAAGCGCGTCGTGGCGCTGGCCAACAAGGCCAAGGAAGAGCGCACCATCACCAATGGTCCGCGCAACGGCGAGAATGTGCCGGTGATCGTCGCCACCAATATTCATGCCGTGCTGGAATTCGCTTCCGGCGCGCAAGTTGCGCTGATGGCGAGCTGGGACGTCTGGGCGCATCGCCACCAGAATATGGAGCTCTATGGCACCGACGGCGCGATCTTCGTGCCCGACCCCAACTTCTTCGGCGGCAAGGTCGAAGTGGCGGGCACCGACCGCGAGCCGAAGGACGTGGAGGTCTGGGACCACCCGATGACCGCCAAGAACTACGAGTTCGCCTGGGGCACGCAGGCCAATTACCGCGGCGTCGGCCTGTCGGACATGATGGCGAGCATTGCCACCGGCGGCGATTATCGCTGCTCGCTCGACCGCTCGCTGCACACGATCGACGTGCTCACCTCGATCCTCAAAAGCGCGGAAGAGGGCAAGGCGGTCGATATCCGCACCACCTGCACCCAGCCGGCCGCCTTCGGCATCGACGAAGCAAAAGCGCTTCTGCGCTGAGGCGTGCGCCTTTCGTCTCCCCGGTCCGCCGGGGAGACCTCGACGCCGGGCGTTCGAGACGCTGCTTTTGAGGTACGTGAGGCAAACTCGCCAATTGCCGCTTGCCTCTGCAAAGCCATGAAGGGCATAGTCCCGCCGCACAAGAAGAATGGAGGATTCCCCATGGCATGGCGCCCCGCAGACAATCGCTATGAAAAGATGAAATACAACCGCGTCGGCAAGAGCGGCCTGAAGCTGCCGGCGATTTCGCTCGGCCTGTGGCACAATTTCGGCCATGACGCCAAGCACCAAACCAAGCTGGAGATCTGCCGCACCGCCTTCGATCTCGGCATCACCCATTTCGATCTCGCCAACAATTACGGCCCGCCTCCGGGCAGCGCCGAGGAAGCCTTTGGCGAGATCCTGCGCACCGACTTCAAAGGCTATCGCGACGAGCTGATCATCTCGTCCAAGGCCGGTTACCTGATGTGGCCCGGTCCCTATGGCGAATGGGGCAGCCGCAAATATGTCATCGCCTCCTGCGATCAGAGCCTGAAGCGGATGGGCCTCGACTATGTCGACATCTTCTATTCCCATCGCTTCGATCCCGACACGCCGCTCGAGGAAACCTGCGGCGCGCTCGATCATATCGTCCGCTCGGGCCGAGCGCTTTATGTCGGCATTTCCTCCTACAACACCAAGCGCACCCGCGAGGCGCACAAGATCCTTCAGGATCTCGGCACGCCCTGCATCATCCACCAGCCCAGCTATTCGATGATCAATCGCTGGATCGAGGAAGACGGACTGGTCGACGCCTGGGAAGAGCTCGGCATGGGCTCGATCGTGTTCTCGCCGCTCGCCCAGGGCATGCTGACGTCGAAATATCTGAACGGCATTCCGGAAGGCGCCCGCGCGAGCCTGGACAAGTCGCTCAATCCCGACTTCCTCAACGAGAAGAATGTCGAGAACATCCGCGCGCTCAACCGCATCGCCGAAAAGCGCGGCCAGACGCTGGCGCAGATGGCGATCGCCTGGGTGTTGCGAGGCGGTCGGGTGACATCGGCGCTGATCGGCGCGTCGCGCGCGAGCCAGGTGGAGGATTGCGTCAAGGCGATCGACAATCTCGATTTCACGGCGGAAGAACTCGCCGAGATCGACGTCTACGCCAAGGAGGCCGACATCAACATCTGGGCGGCCTCCGCCGAGCGCAACGGCCCGGCGCGGAAGAAGAAGTAAGAGAGGTTTGAAGCCGGCCGGTTGCAGCCCCTCATCCGGCTGCCGCCACCTTCTCCCCGCTTGCGGGGAGAAGGGCGATGGAGCGCCGTCCTTGCCACATCGTCCTTCTCCCCGCTTGCGCGGGGAGAAGGTCCCGGCAGGGGGATGAGGGGCGTCCCTCCGGCGGATGATATTACCGAGAATTTTCGAGGAGGAGACCATCATGATCCGCAACCCCATCCTGCCGGGCTTCAATCCGGATCCCTCCATCGTCCGGGTCGGCGAGGATTATTACATCGCCACCTCCACCTTCGAATGGTATCCCGGCGTGCAGATCCATCATTCGCGCGATCTCGCCAATTGGGAGCTGGTCTGCCGGCCGCTCAATCGCAAGAGCCAGCTCGACATGCGCGGCAATCCGGACAGCTGTGGCGTCTGGGCGCCGTGTCTGTCCTATGCCGACGGACTGTTCTGGCTCGTCTACACCGATGTGAAGCGCTTCGACGGCTCGTTCAAGGATGCCCATAACTATATCGTCACCGCGCCGTCGATCGAGGGGCCGTGGTCCGATCCCGTCTATGTCAATTCCTCGGGCTTCGATCCCTCGCTGTTTCATGATGACGACGGGCGGAAGTGGTTTCTGCAGATGCTGTGGAACCACCGTCCGGAGGCGCACAACACGATCGGCGGCAACAGCCATTTCGACGGCATTCTCTGCCAGGAATATGACGCGGCGGCGGGCAAGCTGATCGGACCGACCTGCAACATCTTCGGCGGCACCGAGCTCGGCCTCGTCGAGGGCGCGCATATCTTCAAGAAGAACGGCTTTTACTACATCACCGCCGCCGAAGGCGGCACGGGCTATGAGCACGCCATCGCATTCGCTCGCGCCGAACAGGTGCTCGGCCCCTATGAATTGCATCCCGACCAATATCTGCTGACCTCGAAGGATGCGCCTGATGCTCCTTTGCAGCGCGCTGGCCATGGCCAATATGTCGAGACGCCCGAAGGCGACGCCTATTGCGTGCATCTCACCGGCCGTCCCTTGCCGCCGCTCCGGCGCTGTACGCTGGGCCGGGAAACTGCGATCCAAAGATGCGTCTGGGGCGAGGATGGATGGCTCAGGCTCGCCCATGGCGGCCTCGCGCCAGCTGTCGAGGTCGAGGCGCCGGGGGGGCGCCATGCAGCGGCCCGAGCCGGAGCGCGTCGAGGCGGAATTCGACAGCGTCGATCTGCCCAGGGAATTCCAGTGGCTGCGGACGCCGGAGCCGGACAGGCTGTTTTCGCTCACCGCCCGCGCCAGCCATCTCCGTCTTTACGGCCGGGAGAGCATCGGCTCCTGGTTCGAGTTTTCACTCGTGGCGCGCCGGCAGGAGCATCACCGCTTCCGCGCCGAGACGATCATCGAGTTCGATCCGCAGACCTATCAGCAGGTCGCGGGCCTTACCCATTACTACAACCGCTACAAGTTCCATGCGCTGGCGGTGACCTGGCATGAGACGCTCGGGCGCTGCATCACCATCCAGTCCTGCCCCGGCGATTATCCCGGCGGACGGCTGACCTTCCCGGTGGGCTCCGGCGAGGCGTTGCCGGCGGGCCGCATCCGCCTGGCCGCCGACGTGCGCGACAATGCCCTGCAATTCTCGTGGAGGGCGGAGGGCGAGGACGCCTGGCGCCCGATCGGCCCGGTTCTCGACGCCGGCGTGGTGTCCGACGAGGGCGGCGCCGGCGAACACGGCTCCTTCACCGGCGCTTTCGTCGGCATGTTCGCCTATGACATCACCGGCGGCGCCATGGCGGCGGATTTCGACCGTTTCAGCTATCGGCGCCAATCGTAAGGGCAAGCAAAAACCCGGCCGCGCGAGCAGCCGGGTTCTTTGTGATATCGAATTCGATCAGTTTGCGAAGCGAATGCCGGCGCGAACTTCCTGGATCGCCAGGCTGATCAGCGAACGAGCCTTCATCTTGTGACCACCCTTGTTGTCGGCCGCCTTGGCGAGGAAGGCGTCGGCAGCCATCAGATGATCCAGCGCGCTCTTCATGTTGGGCTGAGCGGCGATGGCGGTGACGCTGGCGCCGGTTGCAATGCCGATGGCCATGGAGATGGCGACGATCGTCGGAGTCTTGAGTTTCATGGACGTTCCTTTCCCTCTAAAATGCCCCTTTGCCACAGCAGCATTCGCAACACGAGGCGCGAGCCGCTGCGTGACGTCGAGAAGTCGATGTGTACGCGAGAACAAAGTCCGAGACCGAATCCAGTCGCGGAACTGAGGCGACGTTACGGTTGGCGCGGGCGCTTCGTCAACCCGGATAGCCTATGAGTTTCCCGACGTTTCAAAATAGATCGAGATGGATGGGATCGAGGTTTTGCCGCGCCCGTTCCGCCGCAAGCGCATAGGCTTTTTCGAGACCGACGCAGAAGCGCTCCGCATTGAACAAAGGCGCCGTTTCGCGGCTCGACGCCAGGTGTCGACGCACAGCGGAGAGATGGTCGGGGACCGGGCGAGGCGCACGGCCTGGGCCACGAAGGCCGCGCTGTCGGCCGCCACGAAATCCGGCAGTCCGACGGCGTTCAAAAGACTTTCGGAGACGCGAGAAGCGAAGTTCGAGCCCTTTTTGGTCAAGGTCGGGACCCCGGCCCAGAGCATGTCGGACGTGGTCGTATGGCCGTTATAGGGGAACGTGTCGAGATGCAGGTCGGCAGCGGCGGCGCGGGCGAGATGAGCTTCGTAATCGGCGGTCGCGGCGAAGATCAACCGGTCGCGCGCGACGCCTTCCTTCTCCATTCGCGCAGCGAAATTCTCGCGCATCAGCGGAGCTTCGAGGAGCGTCCAGAGACGGCTTTCGGGCGTGTCGCGTAAGATCTCGGCCCAGAGTTTCAGCGTCTCGAGCGTGATCTTGCGGTTGGCGTTGAAGCTCGCGAACAGGAAGCGGTCATCAGGCAGGCCCAGCGTCGCTCGGTCGATCCGCGCGGGAAGGGGGCGTGTTCGCGCGTCGTTCGGCTGATAACTGTCGGGCAGGCGTATGAACTTCTCGTGGTAATGCGGCCTTGCGCTGTCCGGCAGTACGAAACGGTCGCCGATCACATAATCCAGGTCGATCATCTGGGTGGAGCCGGGATAGCCGAGCCAGGCGACGTGAACCGGCGCGATCGGATGATTGAGCACATGGCTGCGCGAGCCGCCGGTGTGCCCCTTGAGATCGACGAGAATGTCGACGCCGTCGTCGCGCATGCGCTGGGCGATCTCGCTGTCGCTGAGAGCGCCGACGCTGACGATCCGGCCCCATTGGGAGCGGCCGCCGTCGTCGCGGCGGATCAGCTCCTCGGGTGTGTAGCAATAGAGCGTCACGTCGAAACGGCGGCGGTCGTGGCGCTCCAGCACCTCGCGCATCAACCGCATCGTTGCGTGCGTGCTGCTGAAATCGTTGGAGAAATAGCCGATGCGCAGGCGCGCGCCCCAACTGTGCGCCATGGCGCGACGGGCAGCGGTGCGGTCGGCGGAACAGCCGGGCCCGAGGGTCGGGCGATTGGCGGCAAGCCGGTTCAGTCTCTCGTCGGCGCAATGCAGAAGATTGGCGTAGGGCGTCTCGCCGTCATGAGCAGCGGCGTCGCCGAGGCGCGTTCGTCGCTCTTGCATCCGGCGCTCCTGCGCCTCGATCGTGTCGTAGTCGCAGAATTCGCGCGCCACCGCCATCAGCTTGGCCTGGGCGATGTCGTCGTCGGGCCTAAGCGCCGCCAGTTTCTTGAACAAGGGCAGCGTGAAGGGATTGCGGATTTCACCGGCGATCAGCTCGGCGGCGAGATTGAGGTGGTCGGGATTGTCGCTGGCCGTCAACCGGTTCTTGAACAGGCCGAGCAGTTCGCGCTCGCCGCGGGCGTGAAATTCACGCGCGAGCAGATAAATGATGTCCGGATCGCCGTCATGGATTTTTTGCGCCTTGATCGCCGCCGCCAGCGCCTGGTCGGGGTCCCCGGCCCGGTCATGGGCGAAAGCGGCTTTCTTCCAGTATGGGAAGGCGTTTGCGCCCGCGGCGTTGGCGGCCGTTTCGAAGGCGCCGGCGGCGTCGCGGGTCATGGCGGCGGCGCTTAGGGCGTCGCCGAACAGGCCGATCATGTCCGCGCCGGCGTCGCCTTGCGAGAGCGCATCGTTGATCAGGCGGAACGCCGTGTCGAGGTCGCCCGCGTCCAACGCGGCGCGGGCGGGTGTAAGCCGGTCTTGCATAATCGGGGCGCTCCCTACGAATCGAGAGATTATGCAGGATCGTGGCTGGCGCGGAGGTCGCTCAGACCATGCGCTTCAAGGTCTGGATGACTATTTCTCCGCGATCCCTGAACATCAAGGCTCCCGCTTCGCCCGGCGGAACGACTGAAGCACCCTGCCAATCGGGCTCATGGGGCCGTAATGTGGGTTTGATGATCTTGCCGTCGCCATCGACCTCGAAGCAGTGATAGCGGCGGCGGGGTCTCTCTTCGCTCATGCCGCCTTCGCGCTCCAGTCCGGGAAGGGATCGGCGAGATCGCGCCAGCGCTCCGGGCGGAAGTCGGTTTCGGGAGCAAGGCAGGCGTCGAGTTCGGCGCGGATGGCCGCTTCGTTCATCGGATCGGCGCCGATGAACACCATCTCCTGCCGACGGTCGCCCCAGACCGGATCGAAGCGGTCATAGATCGCCGAGCGGCTGGCCTGATCGGTCGGCCAGCGCTCCTGCGGCACGGCCGCCCACCACAGGCCGATCTTCTGTGTCCGGACGATCGCGCCGGCATGGCTGAGTTCGCCGACATAATGCGGTCGCGTCGCCAGCCAGAAGAAACCCTTGGCGCGCACCACGCCCGGCCAGGAGCGGTCGATGAAAGCCTTGAACTTGGCGGGATCGAAGGGCCGGAGTGCCCGATAGACGAAGGAGCGCACGCCGTATTCGTCGGTTTCCGGCGTGTGCTCGGCATAGCCGTAGAGTTCCTTGTACCAGAGCGGATGGGTATGGGCCTTGTCGAAATCGAAGCGGCCCGAGCCGAGGATCTCGGTGGGATCGACGCGGGCGAAATCGGTTTCGATGATGCGGGCGTCGGGATTGAGCGCGGCGACGATCTTGCGCGCCGCGTCGAGATCGGCGGGGTTGGCGTCGGAGACCTTGTTGATGATCACCACGTCGGCGAATTCTATCTGCTCGACCAGCAGGTCCACCAACAAGCGCGCATCGCCTTCGCCGGCGGTCTCGCCGCGATCGGCGAGAAAGTCGTCGGAGGCGTAGTCCTTCAAGAGCGAGGCGGCGTCGACAACCGTCGCCATCGTGTCGAGACGGGCGAGTTCGGACAGGCTGAAGCCCGCCTCGTCGCGAAATTCGAAGGTGGCGGCGACCGGCAACGGCTCCGAAATGCCGGAGCTCTCGATCAACAGATAGTCGAAGCTTTTCGCGGGCGAGGCGGCTGACTTCGTTGAGCAGATCGTCGCGCAGCGTGCAACAGATGCAGCCATTGGTCATTTCGACCAATTGCTCATCGGTGGAGAGATCGGCGCCGCCTTCGCGAATGAGTTCGGCGTCGATGTTCACCTCGCTCATGTCGTTGACGATGACCGCGACCTTCAGCCCCTGGCGATTGTTGAGCACGTGGTTCATCAGGGTCGTCTTGCCGGCGCCGAGGAAGCCTGAGAGGACGGTGACCGGGAGACGCTGATCTGCGATTTCAATTTTCATAATGTTATACCATTACATGCAGTTGTCTGGAAAAGGCGGGCGCACCGGCCCGCCTCGGTTGTCCGGCCTCGTCACCTGGCGGCGAGGCAATCCTTGAGGGAGCGGGCGATGCCGAGCATGAGATCGCCGTAGAGCGCTTCGCCCTTCTCATAGGAACCACCCTCGGGATCGAGAACGCCGCTCTTGGCGTCGGCGCCTTCCAGCACGACCCGCACCAGCTTCGGTTCGAATTGCGGCTCTGCAAAGACGCAGGTGGAGCCGAGTTCGGCCACTTTCGCCCGGATCTGTTTCAGGCGCGCCGCGCCCGGCATCGTCTCGGGAGAAACCGTGATCGATCCAGCGACTTTCACGCCGAATTCCTTTTCGAAATACTGGTAGGCGTCGTGGAACACGATGAAAGGTTTATCCTTGACGGGAGCGACCTCCGCCTTGATTTCAGCCGAAAGCGCATCGAGGCTGGCGTTGAGATCGGCGAGGTTCTTCTCATAGGTCTGGGTGTGTTCGGGATCGGCCAGGACGAGAGTCTTGGTCATCGCCGCCGCCATCAGCTTGGCGTTGCCGGTGTTGAGCCAGAGATGCAGGTCGACTTCTTCGCCATGATCGTGCTCATGGGTTTCAGCGGCATGGTCATGGCCTTCATGCGTTTCCCCGGCATGATCGTGGTCATGGCCGGCGTCCGGCTTTTCGTCGGCGTCATGGTGATGGTCGCCGTCTTCATGACCGGCTTTGTCGTGTTCATGACCTTCCTCGCCATGGTCATGGGCCTCGAAAGCGCCGCCTTCGCGGGTGTGCAGCTTCAACAAGCCTTCGACCTGGTCGAGTTCGAGGATGCGCGCCTTGCCGCCGAGCGCCTCCAGCGGTTTCTCCATAAACTTCTCCATGTCGTGGCCGACCCAGAAGATCACATCCGCTTCCTGCAGCCGGGATGCGTCGGAAGGCTTCATCTGGTAGGTATGCGGAGAGGCGACGCCATCCACGAGCAATTCCGGTTCGCCGACGCCCTTCATCAGCGAGGCGGCCAGCGAGTGAATCGGTTTGATCGTCACGACCACTTTCGGCGCGGCCTGTGCGGCCAAGGCGGAAAACGCCAGAAGCGAAACGGAAGCGAAGGCGGTGGCGAGCGTGAAACGCATGGGAGATCCTTTTTATGCGTTACGGCTGGATAATTGCCGTAATGTTATTACATAAATTGCGTTACGCTATAACGTATGACATAACCGCTGCCAAGTCCCGACTCTGGAAAATTCTATGCTCGACAGAAATCCGCAACCTGATCAATTGGTTGGTCTCGATGGCGCCGGCGTTTCGCGCAATGGCCGCTGGCTGGTGCGCGGCGTCAGCTTCGCGGTGCGCAAAAGCGAGATCGTTACGCTGATCGGGCCCAATGGTTCTGGAAAGTCCACATCGGCGCGCATGGCGTTGGGGCTGATCAAGCCTGACGAGGGCAAGGTGTCGCAGCGTCATGGTCTCAGGGTCGGCTATGTGCCGCAGAAGATGAGCATCGATCGCACCATGCCGCTGACCGTCGAGCGGCTGATGACGCTGACGGGTCCGTTGCCTCGCCGTGATATCGCCGATGCGCTCGCCGAGACCGGCGTTTCGCATCTCGCCAAGGCCGAGGTGCAGCATCTCTCGGGCGGCGAATTCCAGCGCGCGCTGCTCGCCCGCGCCATCGCCCGCCGACCCGATCTTCTCGTCCTCGACGAGCCGGTGCAGGGCGTCGACTTCTCGGGCGAAATCGCGCTCTACGAATTGATCGGCGAGATCCGCGACCGTATCGGCTGCGGCGTGCTGCTGATCTCGCATGATCTTCATGTGGTGATGGCGGCGACCGACACGGTGATCTGCCTCAACGGCCATGTCTGCTGCACCGGAACGCCGCAGACCGTGTCGCAGAGTCCTGAATATCAGCGGCTGTTCGGCCAGCGGGGCGCCGGGGCGCTGGCTATCTACGCCCACCATCACGACCACACCCATCTGCCGGATGGGCGGGTGCTGCATGACGACGGCTCGGTGACCGACCATTGCCATCCTGACGACGGCCATCACCACGATCATGACGACGAGGTCGATCATGACCATGAACATGGCCCTGATTGCGGCTGCGGCCATGAGCGCAACCGGCTGGTTATGCCCAGGGCCATGACTTCGGGAGGCCGCGATGCTTGACGACTTCTTCATTCGAGCGCTGATCGGCGGCACAGGGCTGGCTTTGACCACGGGTCCCCTCGGCTGCTTCATCGTCTGGCGGCGCATGGCTTATTTCGGCGACACGATGGCGCATTCGGCGCTTCTCGGCGTGGCGTTGTCGCTGCTGTTCAATCTCAACATCATGATCGCGGTCTTCGTGGTCGCTGCGGCGGTGTCGTTGCTGCTGCTGCTGTTGCAGAAAGTGCAGTCGCTGTCGGCGGATTCGCTGCTCGGCATTCTCTCGCACGCCTCGCTGTCGGTCGGGCTGGTCATCCTCGCCTTCATGTCCTGGGTGCGCGTCGATCTCGTCAGCTTCCTGTTCGGCGATATTCTGGCCATCGGCGAGGGCGATATCGACCTGATCTGGGGCGGCGGCATTCTGGTGCTGCTGACGCTGGTTTATCTCTGGCGGCCGCTGGTCGCCTCCACCGTCTCGGAGGATCTGGCCGAGGCCGAGGGGTTGCAGCCGAAAAAGGCGCGGCTGATCTTCATGCTCCTTTTGGCGGTGGTGATCGCCATCGCCATGAAGATCGTGGGCATTCTGCTGATCACCTCGCTTCTCATCATTCCAGCCGCCGCCGCCCGTCGCTTTTCGACATCGCCGGAGATCATGGCGGCGTTGTCGGCGCTGATCGGCGTCGTCGCCGTATGGGGCGGACTTTATGGATCACTGCAATTCGACACGCCGTCGGGGCCGTCTATTGTGGTGGCGGCGCTGGCGCTGTTCGTCGTCAGCCTGCTTCCGCTCGGACGCGGCCGGCTGGCCGAGGAAGGTAGAACATGATGAAACCGGAACAGACTCTCACCAAGAACCAGGCGCTGGTGCTTGGGGCGTTGAACGGCGCGGCTGCGCCGCTGAGCGCCTACGACATTCTCGACCGGCTGCGCGGCGACGGCTTTCGTGCGCCGCTGCAGGTGTATCGCGCGCTCGAAAAGCTCGTCGAGCAGCGTCTCGTGCATCGTCTGGAAAGTCTGAACGCCTTCGTCGCCTGTGCGCATCCGCATGATCACCACGATCATCATCACGGCGTCATCGCTTTCGCGATCTGCGAGACCTGCGGGCAGGTGAGCGAATTTCACGACCACACGATCGAGGGCCAACTCAAGCAATGGCAGGCGGCCACCCAGTTCAAGGCCGAAAAGACCACGATCGAAATTCGCGGCGCCTGCAAGAACTGCGTTTGATTGCGCCGAAACCCAGCCCGCCCCGTCAGCCCGAGGTCGCCATCGAGCCCGTCCGCGGGGTGACATTGCCGCTCGACGTCCGCCAGGCGCCGTCGGGTAGTGCCTGCCATCTGACGAGAATGACGCTCGTCGATATGCGGCTGCGCCGGTTTCCCGGCGGGGCATACAGCGTTTCTGGTTGAGAGTGGGGGCGGCAGGACGTGTCGATTCTTTCACCGAGCCGCTGCTGGCGCCGATAGTGGTCGCGGCGGCCATGAGTCCGTCGTCCGTGTCCATTCCGGCAGCGAACGACGAGGCGACGAATGTCCCAAAATAGAACATTAACACAAATTCAATCTTCAGGCACCGAGTCGCGGCCGTGATGCAGCCTGAACGAGCCACGGATTTTAACCATCGATCTCTTTATTCATACGGCGGTTTTGCGGTCGCGCCGGATGAGGATGGGAAGATTAGCGCACTCTACGATAGATTTGACTTACTCGAAATCGCGTGAAAGTTTTCTCTCCGCTTAATTCATTTTCAAGTAGTGGCGCATAGGATGCCGCTACGTGAGAGATGAGGATGCGCGGTTGATGAAACGCTCTTTTGGGAAGAGGTTTCTGAATATTTCCCTGGAGTCGAACATACGCTTTCGCAAGAAGGTGCTGTTCGGCGTCGGCCTGAGTGTGATCGCCTCGCTCGCCGGCGGCGTCAACGCCGTCTACAACATCAACAAGGTCGAGGACGCGGTGAAGTTTTCGTCCGCCGCAGCGTCTCCCTTGCTGATCGGCGTGATTTCTCTTTCTGAGAGCTATCAGAAGCTTCAAAGCGTGTTCGACCCGGTGATGAAGAATTGCGCGGGGCTGGAAGGCGCCGAGCGCTATCTCAAGCAGTCCTCGGAAAACCAGACTCGCAAGCTGAAATTCCTGACCGCCATGGCGGAGCAGGCCGACGCTGCGCAGGAATTGCGGCGCTACGAATTTTCCGGCTCGAAGATCTTCAAGACGCGCAGCGCGCTGCTCGACGTCTGTCATCGCGTCACCTCCGCGAAGGCGCGGGTCGCCGTCGGTGAGAATACGTTGCGAAGCGTCGTCAACCTGATCGAGGTCGAAGTCTCGAGCGAGATCATGGAGATCGAAAAGGCGGCGGTGCAAAAGGCGGAAGCCGGTCTGAGCTATGACGACGCGGTTCGCAATCCCGCCGTCGGCCCAATCCAGACGTCGCCCGCGCCCCGCAGGACTCCCGGCGCCCTGCGCAACTTCTACAAGCTCAAGATTCTGGCGATCGAGCTGGACGGCTTGAACACGAAATTCGCCAATGCGCCGCGGCTCTACGATCTTCAGCGACTTCGGAAGGCCTATTGGGGTCGGCTGGAAGCG
This sequence comes from Rhizobium sp. G21, assembly GCF_014158035.1. Classification (GTDB taxonomy): domain Bacteria; phylum Pseudomonadota; class Alphaproteobacteria; order Rhizobiales; family Rhizobiaceae; genus Rhizobium_E. Next base: position 4,262,023 of record NZ_JACFXW010000001.1, read on the forward strand.
ATCGGACGCATCCTGGCCGAGGCGAAAGTTCATTTCGATCGCGTCCAGAGAGCTGATGAATATGTCCGCCTGCAGGCGCTGGTCGACGAGGCCAAGAGGATCTCGCACACGGCCCCGCAGTCCATCTTCAATGCGCAAACCAGCGTGGTGCAGAACGAAACCGCCAAACAGGCGCTGGTCTCTCGTCTCGAACGCGAGCAGGGCCAATATTCGGTGGCGCTGCTCAACATCATGGACGTCGCGCAACGCATCAACCGCAATGCGCAACTGCGCACCGAACGGCAGTCGATTTCCGCATCCTGGGAAATCGCCATCAGCGTTTTCCTGAGCGCGACCCTGCTGTTGTTGACCGGCATGTATTTCCGCAGGGCCGTCACCGAACCGCTCGAAGCGTTGACGGCAGACGTCAGCGAACTCGCGAAAAACGAGAATTTCGACGACGATCCGATCGATCCGGCGCTTCTGGCGCGCGCCGACGAAATCGGCGATCTCGCGAAACAGTTCTCCTCCACCTTCCAGGCGCTGGGCAAGGCGCGCAGCCAGTTGCAGGAGGCGAGCCGGCAGGAATTGTCGATCCAGCGAGACCGTCTCTACGGCGCGGTCGAAAACATGCCTCAGGCGCTGTTCATGCTCGATCGCGATGGCAAGATCATCGTCGCCAACCGCCGCCTCTACCAGTTCTATCTGAAAGACGAGGAGATCGATCTCGTCGGCATGCCCGTCGGCGACTTCATCGCGATCTGCCGTCGCAACGGCGTCGGCATCAAGCGAACTCTGTCCGACGACGTGTTCGGCGAGGAGGAGGCTCGCGGCGAGGGCTATCAGCATTCCCAACGCATGGTCGAGCTCGAGGACGGGCGCATCATGACCATGACGGTGACGCGACTCCCCGACGGCGGCCATGTGGTCACGCATGAAGACATTACCGAAAAGCAGGCGGCGCAGCAGAAAATCACCCATATGGCGTTGCATGACGCGCTGACCAATCTCGCCAATCGCACGCTGTTTCGCAGCCATGTCATGGCGCAGAAACTCGACGCCGCCGATGCTCGGGATGCGGCGCTGCTCTATCTCGATCTCGATCGCTTCAAGATCGTCAACGACACGCTGGGGCACCCGGTGGGCGACGTCCTCCTCGTCCAGGTGGCGGAGAGATTGCGCGGCGCTCTCGGCGGCGGCTGTTTCGCCGCCCGGCTCGGCGGCGACGAATTCGCCATTCTGCAGACCGGGGTGGCCCAGCCCGAGGGTGCGCTCGCCTTGGCCGAACGGATCATCGGCGTCATCAATGCGCCCTTCGACATCGAAGGTCATCACATCGTCATCGGAACATCGGTCGGCATCGCGCTCGCGCCTCGCGACGGCGTGGATGCCGATGAGCTCGCGAAAAACGCCGATCTAGCGCTCTATTGCGCAAAGCAGGAAGGGCGGGGCAAGCATCGCTTCTTCGAGCCCGACATGGACCGCAGGATGCGCGACTGGCGCGAGATGGAGCATGATCTGCGCGAGGCGATCAACGCCCGCCAGTTCGAACTGCATTATCAGCCTCTGGTGATGCTGCAGGGAGAAAAGGTCGTCGGCTTCGAGGCGCTGGCGCGCTGGAAACATCCTCGCCGCGGCTTCGTGTCTCCGGCCGAGTTCATTCCGGTCGCCGAAGAGACCGGCATGATCTGCGAACTCGGAGCCTGGATTCTGGAGGCGGCGTGCGAGATGGCGACGCGCTGGCCCGACGACGTGGTGGTGGCCGTCAACATTTCCCCCTGCAGTTCGACGCCGGCGATCTTCCGGCCGTGGTCGCCGCAGCGCTCGACCGCGCCGGCCTGGCGCCCAGCCGGCTGATGCTCGAAATCACCGAAGGCGTGTTCCTCAACGACACCGACAGCACCATGGCGGTGCTCAACGAACTCAAGGCGCTGGGCGTCGCCTTCGCCATGGACGATTTCGGCACCGGTTATTCGTCGCTCAGCTATATTCGCAAGTTTCCGTTCCAAAAGATCAAGATCGACCAGAGTTTCGTGCGCGGCATGGACGCCGATCCGGAATCGATCGCCATCATCAGGGCCGTCACCAATCTCTGCCGCGATCTCGGCATGATGACGACGGCCGAGGGCGTCGAGACGGCCGAACAGGCGGCGATGCTGCGCTCGATCGGCTGCGAGATGGCGCAGGGTTATTTCTTCGGCCGGCCGACGCCGGGCGAAGCGACCTTCGGTCTCGTGGAGCCGGACAAGCGCAAGATCGCCTGAACCGGTTCAGAGCGGGCGAAGGCTTTTCGAAAAGCGTTTCCAGTTCTCGACATAGCTGTCTGCGGAGCGGCGCAGGCCGTCTTCCGCCTTCTCGTCGAGCGTCCTGATGGCGCGGGCGGGCGAGCCGACGATCAGCGAATTGTCGGGAACTCCTTGCCTTCGGTCACCAAGGCATTGGCGCCCACCAGGCAGTTGCGGCCGATCCTGGCCCCGTTGAGAATTGTCGCGCCCATGCCGACCAGCGAATTGTCGCCGATCTCGGCGCCATGGACGATGGCGTGATGGCCGATGGTGCAGCCTTCGCCGATGGTCGCGGGGTATCCCCAATCGGTGTGGACCATCGCGCCTTCCTGGATATTGCTGCGCGCGCCCACCGTGATGCGCTCATTGTCGCCGCGCAGCACCGCGCCGAACCAGACGCCGACATCCTCGCCCAGCGTCACCCGGCCGATGACATGCGCGTCGGGCGCGATCCAGTAGCGTCCCGGCTCGGGCGTGACGGGCGTTTCGTCGTCCAGCGCATAAAGGGGCATGTCGTCCTCCGATTCCTTTTGAACCCATGGCCGCAGTTTTTCGTTAGGTGGCGGGTATTGCAAGCCTTTGAACGCGGCCGAGGTTGACAGTCCAGCCGTTTGCGTTCAATCAGCGAGCCATTCCTCTCATGTTTTTCGAAACCGGAGTTCAGATGTTTGGCATCGACTACGCGGCGCTTGCCGCCTTCGCCCAGGTCGTGATGATAGACCTCGTTCTCGCCGCCGACAACGCCATCGTCATCGGCATGGCGGCGGCAGGGCTTGCGCCCGATCTGCGCAAGAAGGCGATCCTGATCGGCATTCTCGCCGCAACGGTGCTCCGCATCGTCTTCGCGCTCGCCACCACCTGGCTGCTGCAGCTGATCGGCCTCATCCTGATCGGCGGCATTCTGCTGCTCTGGGTAAGCTGGAAGATGTATCGCGAGCTCACTGTCAAGGAGGAAGAGGTCGTCGACGCCGAGGAAGCGCTGACCGACACCGACCAGAACGCCGACGGCGTGGTGGCCGGCAAGCCGCGCAAGACGCTGCGCGACGCGGTGTTCCAGATCATCGTCGCCGACGTGTCGATGTCGCTCGACAATGTGCTCGCCGTCGCCGGCGCGGCGCGCGACCACATGACAGCGCTCATCTTCGGCCTGGGCTTGTCTGTCGTGCTGATGGGCGCGGCCTCCGCAGCCATCGCCAAGCTCCTGCATCGCTTCCGCTGGATCGCCTGGGTCGGCCTGCTGGTCATCCTGTTCGTCGCCATCCGCATGATCTATGAAGGCGCCGATCAGGTGCTGGGCCATACGCTGCCGAACATCCCGCTGCTCAAGAGCGGCGCGCCGGCCGGCGCGCACTGAGGCGCCGACCGATGTATGCCGCAGCGCTCGTCGATAGGGAGAAGATCTTTTCAGTCGCGCCTATGCTCGACTGGACGGATCGGCATTGCCGCTACCTGCTGCGGCTGCTGTCCTCGCGTGCGCTGCTCTACACGGAAATGGTGGTGGCCGACGCCGCCATTCACGGCAAGCGTGACAGGCTGTTGGGCTTCGACGCGACCGAACATCCCGTCGCGCTTCAGCTGGGCGGTTCCGATCCCGCCAAGCTCGCCGAGGCCGCGCGCATCGGAGCGGATTGGGGCTATGACGAGATCAATCTCAATGTCGGCTGCCCTTCCGATCGTGTGCAATCCGGAACCTTCGGCGCCTGCCTGATGCGGACTCCCGACGTGGTGGCCGCGGGCGTGGCGGCGATGAAGGCGGCGGTGTCTATTCCCGTGACGGTAAAATGCCGGATCGGCGTCGACGATCAGGATCCGGACGAGGCGCTGGATCGCCTCGCCGAGGCGGCGCTGGCCGCCGGAGCGGATGCATTGTGGGTGCATGCGCGCAAGGCCTGGCTTCAGGGACTGAGCCCGCGCGAAAACCGCGATATCCCGCCGCTGGATTACGATCGCGTCTACCGGCTGAAGCAGCGCTATCCCGACGTGTTCATCGGCATCAACGGGGGCATTCAGACGCTCGACCAGGCCGAGGCGCATCTCGCTCATGTCGACGGCGTGATGCTCGGCCGCGCCGCCTATCACGACATGGCTTTGATGGGCGAAGTCGACGCCCGGATCTACGGCGCCGCGTCGAGCCCGGTCGACTGGATCGTCATCCGCGACGCCATGATGGCCTATGCCGAGGCGCATATCGCCCAGGGCGGCAAGCTCGGCAACATCACCCGCCACATGATCGGACTGTTCTCCGGCGTCGACGGCGCGCGGCGTTTCCGACAGATCCTGTCGTCGGACGCCGTCAAGGCGGGAGCGGGGCCGGAAGTGATCGCGCGAGCCTTCGCCGCAGTGGGAGTCGGCGTCTCTCTGGCCGTCTCCGCTTGAGTTTTCATCGCCTTTCGACGCCGCCGTCCACAATTTCGTCGCCTGCCGGTGGAAAAAGGGAGGTTGGCTGCTTCGCGCTTGAAGCGGCGCGGGCGAGGGGATAGGCCTTGGATCGGCGAGACGGAAAAGGAAGACGAAGCGTGATCGATCCCTATAGCGTGTTGGGCGTGGACCGCGACGCGGGCGAACAGGCCATTCGCGACGCCTGGCGCAAGGCGGCCAAGACCGCGCATCCGGATGCGGGCGGCGACACGGAGAATTTCGCCCGGCTGCAGACCGCCTACGACGTGCTGAAGGACCCGGTGCGCCGCCGCGTGTTCGACGACACCGGCTATGATCCCGAACTCGCCGATCCCCGGGATCTGCAGGGCGTGATGATGCTGGAGAAGCTGGTCAACGACGTCATTCTCGACGAGCGCGAACCCGGCAGTTTCGATCCGGTCGCGGCCATGCGGCGGAAACTGTCGGACGATATCGTCAAGAACCGCATGCATATTCTCGAACTCGAGCGGCATCGCAATCGGGTGCGCCAGCACATCGATCGTTTGGGCCGGCGGCCGGAGACCGATGTGCTCGGCTCCATGCTGCGCGCCCGCAGCCAGTCGATCACCGAGGCCATCCGCAAATCCGAAGAGCAGATCGGCACGATCGAGCGCGCCTACGCCATGCTCGAAGGCTATAGCTACGAGTTGGAGGCGCTGGTGGAAGCGATCCGGGAAGAGGCGGCGGAGTAGATCTGCGCCGCCCGGGCGCGACAACGCCTACTGCAACAGCCGCAGCATCGATTGCGGTTCGGCGTTGGCGATCGACAACGCCTCGTAACCGAGCGATTCCTGACCCTGCAGGGCTTTCAGTCGCGTCGATTCCTGATTGAGGTCCGCATCAACGAGGTTTCCTACGCCTTTCTTCAGCGTATCGGACAGCCGATTTGCGAATTCGTTCTGCATCGTCACGCGTGTGTCCAGCGCGCCGAGCGTGCCGGCCACGTCGGTGACGTCGAGCAGCATGGAATCGATGACCTGCAGCATTTCGTCGAGTTCGAGGTCGGTGGTGGCGTTGGACAACGTCATTTCCTGCGGCGTAAGCGAAGGCGCCGAATAGGAGTTGGACCTCGCGACGTCGAACAGGACATAGCCGGTCGAATAACCGAGCGTGACGGCGTATTTCTCCGAGGTGAGAACGCCAAATTCGCCGCCGGTGGCTTCGGAGAGATCGAGAATGGCGTAGGGGCCGTCGGTGGCGGAATTGGAGCCGAAATAGAGGCTCTGCACGCGCACGGAATTGTCGGTGCTGCGGACGAAACCGCCGATGATCTCTTTCTCGCCGGTCAGCCAGGGACTGTCATAGGTCGAGAACTGCACCCAGTTTTCGGCGTTGAACGTGGCCGATTCGCCGATGCTGAGGATCTGCGCCTTCAACTGTTCGACTTCGACGCCGAGCTTGTCCTTGTCGACGCCGGGCTCACGTGCGGCGACGAAGCGCGCCTTGATCTCGGCCATGAGGTCGGCCACCTGGCTCACGCCGGTATAGGCTGTGTCGGCGGTCGCCGCGCCCAGCGCCAGCGCGTCCATCACCGAGGACATCGCGTCGGTGTCGGAGCGCATGGTGGTGGCGATAGACCAGTAGGCGGCATTGTCGGACGCGACCTGCACGCGGTAGCCCGAGGAGACCTTGTTCTGCGTTTCGGCGAGATCGCCGTGAATGTTGCGAATGACCTGAAGAGCCTTGGTGGCGCTGTTGTTGGTGATGATGCTCGGCATGACCTGACATTTGACAAAAAAGGCGGGTTCAAAATGCCTTTCCCGGCAAGGAGAGGCGGCTCCAAAACGCGAACTATGGCAAAGTTTGTGAACGATCATGGTTAATGCGGGGTAAATGGCCGGCGTCAAATTTCGCCGTCGTTAACGCCTGTGGCCGGAAAGGCGCGTAGGGATCAGCGCGAAGGCGCCGAAAAACAAGAAAAATCTAAAATGAACCTCTCCGGCGGTCGCTCCAGAGGTTAATCGCCGCGCCGCGCCGCTATGTGGGTCGAGCAAAAGAAATGGCCGGGACGAACCCGGCCATTTGCCTGAAGGCTCATGTCCGAGCGCCGTTCAATCCGCCTTGCGGATCGACTGGATGATCGAGGCGACATCGCCGTCATACTTGTCTTCGGCGCCCTGGGTGCCCCAATAGGTGAGCACGAGAATATGGCTCGCGTCGATGACGACCGCGGCGAGACCGATCGAAGCGGCGCCGTCCTTGTCCTTGCCCGTCCAGTCGATCAGCGAGATCGGCATGCCGTTGATCTCGGTGTCCTGACGCTTGGCGCTGTCCGGATTGATCTCGACGCCGTTGTCCATCAGGAACTTGATGGCGTCTTCGACCGCGCCATCGACGCTCTTGCCGTCAGCGACGTCGGCGGAGAGATAGATCGCGTCTTCCGGCGAGGTGGCCTGCACGCCGGTTTCGGTTTCTTCAGCGCTCCACGGTTCGGGGAAGGTGATGACGGCGATCGGCGCATCCGACGGAAAAGCGATGTCGCCGGCATGGGCGAAGCCGCCGATGGAAAGAGCGGCGAGCGCCGCGATGATAAGGCGTTTCATGATGGGGTCCCCCTGATGGAAAGACCCATTGCTTAGCGGAAATTCATGTCGCCCGCGCGAGAAAAGCCGGTATTCCCCCAAAAATGATGGGAAGCGCCCGTCCGCAAGGGCTTAGAGATCGAAATCGTCCGCTGTGAGATTATGCTTTCCGCTCAGGCGGACCATCAGGTCGGCGGTGCCGTCGCCATCGGTGTCGCCCTGAATGACCGTGTCCGATCCGGATTTCGCGATCCGCAATTCTCCGGCCTTGTCATGAAAGGCGGATCCGCCGATGAACGTGAAATCCTGATCGCCCGCTTTGTTGGCGTTGGCGTCGATGGCGTCGAGTATGATCCGATCCGCTTCGGTGAAATCAGCGATCACGTCTGCCCGTGCGGCGTTGGCGGCGGTGTCTCCGCGGGCGAAGACGAAGTGGTCCGCCCCGCCGCCGCCGGTCAGACGATCCTTGCCGCCGCCTCCGTCGAGAATGTCGTCTCCGCCCTTGCCGTTCAGGGCGTTGGCGGCGTCGTTGCCGAACAGAGACTGAATTCCTGCTCCGCCGGCGAGATCGACGGCGGCGATGCCCAGCGCATGGATCTGCCGGACATTGGTGGATACGCCCGCGACATCGCCGTTGGTCCAGACCTCGACGCCGTTGACCACGTCGAGTTTCACATTCTCGTCGAAAGCGCCGAGCTGGACGGAGACTTTGCCGGACGCGAGCGAAAACGCGATGGTCCGGGCCGCGCCAGAGCCGAAGTCCAGCTCATAGCCGCCGCCTGCGCCCGTCTTGTCGCTCTCGCCGCCGCTCGAAACCACGCGCCCGACCATCTGCTCGCCGACGCTGAAGAAATCATCCTTCTTCACGGTGTCCTTGTAGACCACGCCGGTGACGAACAGCGCCGAGCCGCTTCGGGCGAAATCCTGGGAGACCATGGAGCTGTCGAATGTGCCGGTGCTGAATTCGAATTCGCCGGATTTCTGGCCCACCCCGACCTCGCTGAACAGATCGGAGAGAATGTTCAGTCGATGGCCACGTCCTTCGACGCCTTCGTCGATGAACAGATCGGCATGCTGCTGGATAATGAAACTCGTCAGCTCAGCATTGGTCAGCGGGCTGCTGTCTCCTCGCACGGAAATGTTCTCGCCCGAGGCGGAACTGCCCGAAAACGTGTAGCCGGCCGTCTCCATTCGGTCGCCGGGATTCACACCCGTAAAGCCGGATGTCTTCTGTGTTTCGAAATGGCTGAATATGTCATGCGCCAGCATCCAAGCGCTGTGCTTGTCCGCCGCCTGGGCGAGATCGTCATTGCCGGCCAGCACCTGTTTCGGCGCGGTGGAAATCCTGTCGCCAGAGGATACGCCTTCATTGAGGGCGATGCCGAAGCGCCTGGCTTCGCCCGCCGGGTCCAAGCGGGCCCGGTTGATCAACTCCAGCATCAGTTGTTCCTGCGCCGTCATGTCGGCCATCGGTCGTCTCCTCGGCTCGGCGGTTCATCCTAGGGGAGGCAGTGTAGCGCGCATTATGGCGAGGGGAAGATGGGGCGTCGTGTCAAATCTGGGTGGGAATTTCGACGGCGGATCCAGTGATGGGCCGCATGCGCCGGGCTGCTGGCAGCCCGGCGCTCCGAACGGCGGTTTACAGGTTTATAGGTCGAAGCTGTTGGCCTGCAACTGCTTTGTCGACTCCACGAACAGCGAGAAGTCGGATTTGCCGTTGCCGTCGATGTCGCCATAGACCATGTAGCCGTCTTTCGACGATACGCAGCGCAGCTCGCCGGCATGTTTGCCGAAGGCGTCGTCACCGATGAAGGTGAAGGCGTCGTTGGCCTTGGACTTCACCCGGGCATCGATGTCCGAGAGATCGATCAGGTCGTTCTGCTTGCGGTTGAAGCTATCGAGCGTATCCCCGTTCAGGTCGCGGATCGTCGAGAACAGGAATGTATCGCGGCCTGCGCCGCCATCGAGCGTGTCGCGGCCCAGGCCGCCGATCAGGGTGTCGGCTCCATTGCCGCCGAACAATTTGTCGAGGCCAGCGCCGCCCATCAGCACGTCATTGCCGGCTGCGCCATTCACGACGTCGTCGCCGGCATTGCCGTTCAGCTTGTTCGCCAGGACATTGCCGTTGATGACATTGGCGATATTGCCGCCTTCCACGCTTTCCTGATGCGTGGTGAGGGTCAGTGTCTTGCCCGATTTCGCGGTTACGAAGTTCTCGTAGGACAGGGTGAAGGTCTCGGTGGTCGAGCCCGCTTCGTAGATCGATGTGCCGTTGAACAGCTCGATCGAGAAGAGTTCGCCGACCGGTTCCGATCCTTCGAACATCGCGAAGCCGGCCTGCCACTTGTCCTGATAGACGCTCACGTCGATCGCGGCTTCCAGCTCACCGTAAAGGATCTTCCAGTCGACTTTCGAGGTGAATGTAAGGTTGGTGACCGCCTGAATGGCCATGCTGAGCTGGTAGGTGGCCGTTACCGTCATCTGACCTTCGCCTTCCGGCGTGTCGAACTCGAACTTTTCACCGAGCTCGCCCGTCAGCGTCTGGCCGAGGCTGGTCTTCATCTCGACGTCGATGTCCGGCGTGGCGATGATCTCTTGCTCGAATGCGGCTTCCCCGACGAGCTTGACATCCAGGCCGCCGGTGTCGACCGAAATCGAACCGATACCGAGATCGAGGCTTTCGTCGACGGAGAGCGGCACGGGCAGGAACTGATCGAGATCGAGTTCGGCCGTCAGGAACGGGCTGGATTCGCCGGTGATCTTGTAGGCGCCGAACTGGCCGCCCTCGACCACTTCGACATCCGAATATTCGAATTCCGGGATGCTGGCTGCGACCGTTCCGAAACCGAGATCGAGTTCATAGATCTCTCCGTCGAGGCCGCCGAGCGTTTCCGCCGTGATCTTGAACAATTCGGTGTTGGGCAGCGACACATTGATGTTCTCATCGATGACGTTGCCGGAAAATTCGCCGGAATCGAAGAACACGTCGTAGGAGAGACCAGCATCGACCTTCATGGCCGCCTGGATGCCGGCTTCCAGCTCGAGCTTGATATAGGACTCGGCGGCGCTCGGTCCGATGGCGGACAGCATGTCGGCGGTTTCGCCCGTCAGCTGGAAGGCGGACGTGTCGACGAACGACACGCCGTTCAGCAGGTCGGTCGCCGAGGTCGATGCGTTGCTTTCGAAGGAGACCGTCGATTCCAATTGGCCGAGGTCGAGATGGGCGGTGCCGAGCAATGCGAAATTGATGGCGTAGCTGGCTTCGAAGTTCACCCAGATGTCGGCGATGCCCAGCAGGTTCTGGGACAGTCTGTTCGAGGTCGTGTCGCTGTCGGAAAAGGACAGGTCGAGGAAATCGAAATCCAATCCGGTTCCGGCTGCTGCGCCGAACATACCGCCCTGAAATGATAATTGCATGTTTCTCTCCAGATGCCCGCGAACGGGGCCGGGCGCGCGTTCTCCGCGCGTCCCTCGTAAGCTTGAATTTTGTTGGCAGACGTCGAGCCCGGAAAAACGGAGCTCTCGAAATTGTCTTTAAAATTCAGCGGTGTCCCCGATCAATCGCCGGCGGGCGGCAGGCGGCCGGATTGGAGTGAATTTTTGACAAATGGTGCGAATTTTGCGTAATGGTAATATACGCCGGAGGCAGGTATCGCGTTTTGTTCGAGACCGCGTTGGGCGGAAGCAGATGCATAGGGTGCGTTAAGTCGTGTTGTTTGAGGCGCGTGAGGGTAGAGACGGCGATTTCCAGTCCTTTGATCAATTCAAAGCTCTCGGCCGACATCTCGCATCGCATCCATTCTTTCTAAGCATGCTCGTAGGCGTCGTCCTGCTGAAAGCCGTCGGCGTCGTCGTGCCGGAGTTTCCCGGAATGGACCATGTGTCGGAACTGGGTCTCATGTCCGTGAGGCTTGCCCTCTATGCGTTGGCGATCGCGGTGATATTTCCGTACTGGCTGCATTTTGCGCTGTCGCGGAACATTCCGTTCTATTTCGCGCATGTCATGCATTTCACATTCGTGCACAGCCTGAGTTTCGCCGTGACCGCCTCATTCGTCTACGATTACCCTACCGACCAGGCGGTTATTCGTTTTTGCGGCAGGAGTTGTTCAATCTGATCCTGAGCGTGCCCTATGTCTTTTACTTCAAATCGGAAATCTATCGCCGGCTTGCGAAACCCGGCTGCGAGCTGCCGATCTGGCGACCGTTACGCAGGCAATCTCCGCTCGGCGCGGAGCCGGCGGCGAACCTCGACCCCGCCGGAGAAGAAAATCCGAGTGTCGAATCGACGCGACCGAATTTCGATTGGCTCGCCGACGCCCTAACGATACAGGCGCAGAACCAATATGTGATCGTTCGGATGGAAAGCGGCTCTCAAATGGTCCGCATGACCATGAAGGAGGCGATTGCGCATTTGGATGAAAGGCAGGGGGTGCGCATACATCGGTCTTGGTGGATCCGGCGCACCATGATCAAATCGGTCCAACGCGACGGCCCCAATCTGAAGGTGGTCGCGACCAACGGCGAGATCTATCCCTTGTCCAAATCGAATCTCGGCGAGGTCCAGGCGATCATCGCGCTCACCAAGCCGGCCTAGGTCGCAAAAACCATCTGGCGGGGACACTGCGGATTTGATCCGCCGCCGGGCTCCCGGAGCACAAGTTCAACTGTTCCCGCCGGGTCATGTCGGGATCCGCGCGCCCCGGCTCGAGGACGCTCCAGATTGGATCCGGCTTTCACTGCTCGGGCTGGCTGATGAGCAGGTCGCGCAGGCTCCAGGGGAATTCCCCTTGCTGACTGGCGATGTCATCCACCTTCCAACCGCCATTTTCCCTCACCAGCGTATAGTAGAGCGTCATCGGTCCGCCGTTGGTGAAGGTCACTTCCAGCTCGGCGGTGTCGTCGATGATGATGGGAGCGCCCGGGCTTACATTTTCGGCCGCGCCATCCTGGCCGCCGATCACCGGGTCGAAATCGACAGAGCCGATCTCGTCGTCGGCTTTGCCGTCCCGATCTTTCTGGAACAGCGTATTGAGCCCCTTCGAGAAGAACACGCCATACGGCGACGGGGCGTCCGCTTCACTCTCGTTGGGGTCGTAGGCGTAAATCGCCTCGATGAGCGCTTGTGGGGTCTTATAGGTCGCGGCGTCGGCGCCGAAAGCGGAAGCGACGAGGGCGAACAGGGTGAGCATGAAGGTACCAAAGCGCACGGACAATCTCCTGAGGACAGGATGTTATCCCTATGCGAGGATGGGAGAGACGGCCACAACCTTCTTTGTGTGGATCGTCCCGATCATGCGCCGACGATCGTCCCCGACGTTTCACCGTCCCGGCTTGCCGGTCTTTCCCTTGGTCTTCTTCGCCTTGGCCGCGTCGCCCGCGTCCTCATAGCTGCCGACTCCGGCCTTGGCGCGAATGATCGGCCGGAAACCGTCGTCCTTGATGCCGGGCTTTTCCGGCACCGGCCCTGCCGCGAGCGGTTTTTCGGTGCGGCGTACGGTCATCTCGTCGAGATCGTTCTTACGAAACAGCGGTCGGGCCATGTCGGTGCCGGGGCCCATATCGTCCAGCGACGGCTTGGCGAAATAGGAAGGCTGGGCAGGGTCGGCAGGCGCGGCGTCGCGGGCGCGCAGCGATGCCGCCGTGCCGCCGCTCGCGACCTCTCGCGCCAAGGGATCGTCCATATTGGCCAGTTCGACGGCCTTGAGGCGCTTGATTTCGTCGCGCAGCCGGGCGGCGGTCTCGAAATCGAGATCGGCGGCGGCGTCGCGCATCTGTTTTTCGAGAGCGGCCAGATGGGCTGCCATGTTGCCGCCGACCAGATCATTGGCCGTGCCGCCCTTGACGCCCTTGACCTGAATGTCGGCGCGGACATGGTCGCGTTCGTAGACGCTGTCGAGAATATCGGAGATCTTGGCCTTGACCGATTCCGGCGTGATGCCGTTGGCGGCGTTCCAGGCCATCTGCTTTTCGCGACGGCGGGCGGTCTCCTCCATGGCCCGCTCCATCGAGCCGGTGACCTTGTCGGCATAGAGGATGACCTTGCCGTCGACATTGCGCGCGGCGCGGCCGATGGTCTGGATGAGCGAGGTTTCCGACCTTAGGAAGCCTTCCTTGTCGGCGTCGAGAATGGCGACGAAGCCGCATTCGGGAATGTCGAGACCTTCGCGCAGCAGGTTGATGCCGACCAGCACGTCGAAGGCGCCGAGACGGAGATCGCGCAGGATCTCGATGCGCTCGAGCGTGTCGATGTCGCTGTGCATGTAGCGGACGCGCACGCCCTGCTCATGCAGATATTCGGTGAGATCCTCGGCCATGCGCTTGGTGAGCACGGTGACCAGCGTGCGGTAACCCTTGAGCGTGGTGTCACGGATCTCTCCCAGCACGTCGTCGACCTGGCTGCGGGCCGAGCGCACCTCGACCGGCGGATCGATGAGGCCGGTGGGGCGGATTACCTGTTCGGCGAAGACGCCGCCGGATTGCTCCAGCTCCCATTCGCCCGGGGTGGCGGAGACGGCGACCGTGTCGGGCCGCATCGCGTCCCATTCCTCGAATCGCAAGGGTCGGTTGTCCATGCAAGAGGGCAGGCGGAAGCCGAATTCCGCCAGCGTCGCCTTGCGGCGGAAGTCGCCCCTGTACATGCCGCCGATCTGTGGAATGGTGACATGGCTTTCGTCGATGAACAGGATGGCGTTGTCGGGGATGTATTCGAACAGGGTGGGCGGCGGTTCGCCGGGCTTGCGGCCGGTGAGGTAGCGCGAATAATTTTCGATGCTCTGGCAGGAGCCGGTGGCTTCGAGCATCTCGATATCGTAGCGGGTGCGCTGCTCCAGCCGCTGGGCTTCCAGCAGACGGCCGGCCTTTTCGAGTTCGGCCAGGCGAAGCGTCAACTCCTCCTTGATCGACTTGATCGCAGAGTTCAATGCCGGGCGCGGCGTGACATAGTGGCTGTTGGCGTAGATCTTGACGCTCTTCATGTCGCCGGTCTTGGCGCCGGTGAGCGGATCGAATTCCGTGATCGACTCGACCTCGTCGCCGAACATGGTGATGCGCCAGGCGGCGTCCTCCAAGTGGGCGGGGAACAATTCGATCGTGTCGCCGCGGACGCGGAAGGAGCCGCGCTGGAAGTCCATCTCGCGGCGCTTGTATTGTTGCTCCACCAAGTCGGCCAGCAATTGCCGCTGGTCGATGCGGTCGCCGACTTCGATCTGGAAGGTCATGGCGGTGTAGGTTTCCACCGAGCCGATACCGTAGATGCAGGACACCGAGGCGACGATGATGCAATCGTCGCGCTCCAGGATGGCGCGCGTGGCGGCGTGGCGCATCCGGTCGATCTGCTCGTTGATGGTCGATTCCTTCTCGATATAGGTGTCCGTCCGCGGCACATAGGCTTCCGGCTGGTAATAGTCGTAGTAGGAGACGAAATACTCCACCGCGTTGTTGGGGAAGAAGTTCTTGAACTCGGAATAGAGCTGGGCGGCCAGCGTTTTGTTGGGCGCGAGGATAACGGCCGGGCGCTGGGTTTCGGCGATCACCTGCGCCATGGTGAAAGTCTTGCCCGAGCCGGTGACGCCGAGCAGAACCTGGTTGCGCTCGCCGGTATTGAGGCCGCCCGAGAGTTCGCGGATGGCGGTGGGCTGGTCGCCGGAGGGCTTGTATTCCGTCTCCATCTTGAAGGGGATGCCGCCTTCGGATTTCTGCGGCCGGGCAGGGCGGTGCGGCATCCAGATCTCGCCGTTCTTGAACAACGGATTGCCGCTCTCGATCAGCGCGGACAGCGCTTCGACGGTCGCGGTCACGGCCCCCGTCGCCAAGGCGCCGTCGGTGTCGATGGGGCCGGCGGCTTTCTTGCCCTTGGCGGCCTTCTTCTCGGCGGCGCGGGCATTGGCCTGCAGCGCCTCGGCGTCTTCGAGCGAGATTTCGAGGCCGGCGATCGGGTTGAGGCCGGCCGCAGCGCGGGTGCGGGGATCGTTGGAGCCGCCGATCGAACCTCCACGCGCCGAGCGCTTGTCGCCGATTTCCGCCGACTTGGCTTTCACGGCCTGAACTTCGGCATGCTGGCGGGCGGCGTTTTCCACCGTCTTGCGGTGCTTGCCCGCCTTGGAGCGGATTTCCCGCATGCTCTCGGCGCGGGACGCCTGTTCGGCCTCCTGCTCGAGTTGTTTCACCCAGTCGGCCACCGAGCCGGACAGGGGAGCGCCTTCGAAAGACGCCTGCGGGGCTTCCTCGAAGCCGGACGGATTTTTCGGAGCTTTTGCCATGGAGGATATATGGACCGGGAATCGGCGGAAATAAAGTCCCGCGGAGTACAAAAGGGAAACGGATCGAGTTTTCCTCGCGGCGCGTCGACGCGCTGCGTGTGGATAGAGCAGCTATTTGCGCCGACAGGACAGGTCGCCCAATCGCGCGGCCGGCTTACCCTCGACGATGACCGTCGGATCGCCGGTCGCGGCGCAGGTCGTTTCGCCAACGGCTCCAGGCTTGACATGCACCATAGGCTGTCCCTCGATACGCACAGAGGGAATGATGTCATAGAGCGAGGCGGGACACTGCGCGACATCGGACAATCTCAGCGCCGGACGACCGCCGATCATCACCGACGCCGCTCCCTTCAGCGCGCAATCCGGCAACGCCTCCGCCGACGCCGCCGTCGCGAAGAAGCAGGCCACCATGGCGAAAAACGCCCGCCGGACGCCTGCGACCGTCGTCGGCCGGAAAGGATGAGGCTCAACCGCGCAGATAAGCGGGGCGCGCGCTGGCGACGTCCAATCCAGGAAAGACCTTGGTCGAGAGGTCGCCGCCCGAAATGTCGAACTGCGCATTGAGCAGCGAGGCGGCAATTTCCCTTACGTCCATGGTCGGCATCAGATCGCGGTTCTCGAACAGCGCGTCCTCCGACAGACCGGGCCATTTGCCGTAAACCTTGCCGCCGCGGATCGCGCCGCCGGCGAGGATCGCCACCCCGCCGGTGCCATGATCGGTGCCTTTCGAGCCGTTCTGGCGGACGGTGCGGCCGAATTCCGTCATCGCCAACACGGCGGTCTTCGACCAGATGTCCGGCCCCATTTCCTTCTTGAGCGTCACGATCGCCGCTACCAGGTTCTTCAACGGATTTTTGAAGACGTTGGTCTGGGCGATGTGCGTGTCCCAACCGCCGACCGAGAAATTGGCGATGCGATACTTGTCCTTCAGCATGCCCGCCGTCAGTCGGGCGACGCTTGCGGCGTTGTCCGCGCGGGCGCCGGTGGAGAAGATCGTGTCGCTTTGCGCGTCGGCGCCGGTGGCTTCGGCGAAAGCCTGCGAGAAGGCCGGATCGTTGGCGTAGAGCCGCTTGAAGAAGGCGGCCTCGTCGGAGCCCATGTCGAGATCCGAACGCGTCGACCATGTGTCGACCGGATTCGGACCGGTCAGGATGAGTTCCGAGGATGCGCTGACATCGATGGCTTTGCGCATGTCGACATTGCGAATGCTGCTGATCGCCCGGTTCAGCCAGCCCGTCTCCTCGTCCGAAGGGCTGTCGCCGCCGGATTCGAGAATGTCCTGACCGTCGAAATGGCTGCGGGTGTCGCGATAGGGAGTGGACACGGCGTGAACGAAGCCGAGATCGCCGCTTTTCCAAAGCGGCAGCAGGTCCTTGGCGAGCGGATGCAGGCCGAAGCGGCCGTCGAGATCCAGCAGGCCCTTGGACGGATCGAGCGCCAGGTCGGGGCGGTAGCGCGCCAGAAGCGGATCGGTATAGGGTTGCACGAGGTGAAGCCCGTCCAGCGCGCCGCGCAAAACGATGGTGACCATGCGCTTGTCGCCCGGCGCGGCGGCGAAGGACAGCGGCGTAAAGGCGGGCGAGGCGGCGGCGCAGCAGGCGCCGGCGAGAAAGGTTCTCCGGCTCAGGGCGATCTTTTCCATGGTCCTCAGTCCTTTCGTCAGCGACGGTTGAATTCAGGGGAGGCGAGCGTCAGCGCCACGCCTGCGGCGCGGTTCGGCGCCTGCGACACGATGGTGATCGTGTCGTCGCGGGCGGCGTCGGCCAACACGACCTTGAGGAACTTGACCGGATCGGTCTGCCCGGCGCGGCGGCGGGCGAGCCGCTGCGCCCAGGAGATGCGGCCGGTGATCTGGCTGGCGGAAACCCAGGCGTCGAACCCTTCCGGAAAGCCTGCCGGGCTCGACGGCTGCCAGATCGGTTGACCGAGATTGCGCAAGGCGCGCACCGTGAGCGGATTGTACGGAATGCGGGCGCGCTTGGCTCGTTCGGCCTTCCTGCGTTCCGCCCGGCGTCATCTTGTCGTCTTCCGACATCATCATCTCGTCGTCGCCGTCCGCTCCCTTGGCGACGGGACCGGGCGCTGCGGTTTCGCGCTCGTCCATCTCCGGCTCCGCCATCGCTTTCGCCTTGGCCGGAGGCACGGCGAAGTCTTGTTCGTCCGCGAGCGTCGCGCGCAGGCCCGCGACCACGAAGTCGAAGGGCTGGCGCGCTTTCTCGTTTGGATTGGCCCAGGCGGCGGGATGATCGAGCATCGCCTTATAGACGGCACGCAGGTCTCCGTCGGTTTTCTCCCAGGCGCGCGTCATGGTCTCGACGAGTTCCGTCGGCGGCTTGTCGGACACGAAGTGAACGACGAGCTTGCGACAGATGTGGCGTCGGGTCTGAGGAGCGGCGGCGAGATCATCGAGCATCGCTTCGACGTCTTGAATGGTGCGGCGCGGCCCGCCATAGGATTTCCCGAGAACTTCGATCGGGCCGGGTTCGGCGCGCTGGCGCTGATAGACGGCCTCGCCACGGGCATTGACGGTGAGCCCGGTCAGCACCAGCGCTGCATTGCGCACATCGTCCTGGCCGTAACCGCCGTCGACCCCCAATGTGTGCAGCTCCAGCAATTCGCGGCCGAGATTTTCATTCAGACCCTTCTTGTCGTTCTTCTTTACGCGGGGCGAATTCGGCCCCAGCGACCGTCCTTGATCCAGAAAGGTCAACATCGCCGGATGAAGGATGGCGGCGCGCAGCAGGTCGCGGAACGGCCCCGCCAAATTAGGCCGCAGCGCTTCGGCTTCGTAGAGCGCCACATAAAATCGCGTCTTCGACTTCTGGGCGGACACCGAGAAATGATTGACCCAGAACATTGCCAGCCGCTCTGCAAAGCCGTTGGGTGACATTGCGGCCTGTTCGACGCGCGCATGCAGATCGATGTTGTACAGAATGCGCGCCTGGTCGACGATTTTGCCCCGCGCGATCGGACGTTCTTCCTTGGGTATTTTTTCAGGTCTGCATATTGTCGATTGAGCGCTTCGATGTCGGCGCGGCGTTGTTCGACGCCTCCGACCGGAAACCGCAGCGCTTCCCTCCGCGCTGCGTCGAGCTGCTTCATCAGATCCTCCGGTCCCGTCGGGCCGGTTTCCCCGGGTCGCAGGCCGTAACCGAAGCGGATGGCGCTCATCGTGGCGCGGGACAAGGACATGGGGCAGCTCCTCGACTACATGATTGACGCCGTTCTGGCCTCGAAATCAGACGAATTTGCGGATATCAGAACCGTCATGAACGGAAGATGAAGGATGCGCCGAGCGCGATCAGCGCGAAGCCGATGATCTGGTTGACGGTGACGCTCTCCTTGAGCCAAAACACCGAAAAGCCGACGAACACGACCAGCGTGATGACTTCCTGCATGGTCTTGAGTTGAGCCGTCGAATAGTGGGCGCTGCCGATGCGGTTGGCGGGCACGGCCAGACAATATTCGAAGAAGGCGATCCCCCAGGATGCGACGATTGCGAGCACGATCGACGTGGTCTTGTGTTTGAGATGTCCGTACCAGGCGAAGGTCATGAAGATGTTGGACAGGAACAGCATGCCGATCGGCAGAAGGGCGGGGAGATTGAACGGACCAGACATGGAGAATCCCTCATGGACAGCGATTTGCCGCTTTGATCTGCCTCCTCTATGGCGCGGTCAAGACGGCTGGCCGCAAAACGCGCGGATCGGCATCCGGTTGCATAGCCTCGATCGCCTGCCGCTGCGGCGCTGGCGCGCGTTGCTTGCCGAGCAAGATCACTCTTCCGGCACGGCCGTCGGTTTGCCGTCCTGATCGAGCGCCACCATCACGAAGGTGGCGTCCGTGACCTTTTCCATATGCGGAGAGAGGTAGCGCTGGGCCCAGGCTTCGACATTGAGCGTGATCGAGCTGCGGCCGACCTTGACGATATCGGTATAGATGCACAGCGTATCGCCGATCTTCACCGGCAACTGGAAGGCCATCTCCTTGACGGCGGCGGTCACCACGCGGCCATGGGCCCGTTCGGCGGCGCGAATGCCGCAGGCCAGGTCCATCTGCGCCATGACCCAGCCGCCGAAAATATCGCCCGCGGCATTGGCGTCGCCGGGCATGGCCAGCGTGCGAAGGGTGAGTTCGCCTGAAATCTCGGGGCGGGCGGGACGGTCGTTCATGGCGGTCTCTCGGTCTTTCATGAGGTTTGCGGCGGGATGGCTGTATTCACCGTCCGTGGCCGGTGTCGGGGAGTTCGAGATGGCGGAGAATGAACTCGGCGAGCCCCTGCGTGTCGTCGAGGTCGAAGCGCGGCGGGCCGTCGGTGTCCGGCGCGTGGTCCGACGCGACCGCCAGGATCTGCGGATCGAACGGCGCGAGCGGTTCCGTGCTCCTTGCGTCCCGCCGCCTCGTCTCGATTTTCGGGATTGGTTCGCGCTTGTAGCCTTCGACGAGCACGATGTCGCACGGCGCGAGCCGGGCGAGGATATCGTCGAGGCTCGGTTCCGGCGCGCCGCGCAACTCCTGCATCAGCGCAACGCGCGCGCCGGAGACCAGCGCCACTTCCTGGGCGCCGGCCTCACGATGCTGGTGGGAATCGGCGCCGGGCTTGTCGACGTCGCAATCGTGATGCGCGTGCTTGACGGTCGAGACGCGATAGCCGCGCGCCGTCAGTTCGCGCACCAGCCGCACCATCAGGCCGGTCTTGCCGGAATTCTTCCAGCCGGTGACGCCGAAGATTTTCGGTTGGTTCTTCGTCATGCGCGTTCTTCCGACGATGCCGCACCGAGATGGCGAAGCGCCTCCGAGAGGTCTTCCGGCGTGTTGATGTTGAAGAAGGGGTCGATCATTCCGGCGGCGGTCGGGACCGGATCGAAATGCACGACCTGCTTCACCTTTCCTTCGAGAAACGCGCGGACCCTGAGTGTCGGTGGCGCCGCCAGCCAGGCGTCGAGCGCAGGCAGGAGCGCGGTCGGCCAGAGGCCGGTGACAGGATGCATGCGGCCGCCCGACGCCGCGAGCGCCACGTCGTCATCGCCTTCGAGCGTCGCCGCAAGGCGATCGAACAGGTCGGGCGGGAAGAAGGGCGAGTCGACCGTGACCACCGCAACGTGGCTTGCGTCGGGATGAGCTTCGACGACGTGGGCCAAAGCCGATTGCAACCCCGCCAGCGGCCCCTGAAAATCAGGCGACAGATCCGGGACCACGAGCGCGCCGGTCAGATCGATCGCGGCGTCGTTGGCGTTGACCACGATTCCGTCGACCTGCGGCGCGAGCCGCGCCGCGACGTGATCGATGAGGCGACCCGCTCCGAAAGGCAGCAGCGCTTTCGGTCGGCCCATGCGCGACGATCGGCCGCCGCTGAGTATGACGCCCGGGCGGGGCGATGGCTTATGCATGGCATGCTCACGACAGGGGTTGGCTCGCGGCCGCTGTCAGCCGACGCAGCCTGTTTTCGCGGTAGAACATATAGACGCCGGCGGCGACGACAATCCCCGAGCCGATGATGATCCACATGTCCAGCCGCTCGCCCAGGAAGACGACGCCGAGCAGGATGGACCACAACAGGCTGGTATAGCGGAAGGGGGCGATGAAGGAGATGTCGCCGGTGCGCATGGCCATGATCAGCGTCTGGTAGGCGGTGAACAGCATCAACGCCCCGAAGCCCAACGCCGCCAGATCCGTGACATCGGGCGTGCGCCAGCCGCCCATCGGCTCGACGAGCAGCGCGCCGCTGACGGTGACGGCGACGGAGGCCGCGCCCGAGACGAGAAGCGTGGGCGCGCCCGGCATGATGCGTTTGGTGGCGAGGTCGCGGGCGGCGGCCGTCAGCACGCTGCCGATGACGATGAGCGAGGCGACGGTGAAGCCGTTTCCGCCGGGGCGGATGATCACCAGCACGCCGCAAAAGCCCGCGCTGATCGCCAGCCAGCGCCGCCAGCCCACCTTTTCACCCAGAAACAGCGCGGCTCCCATGGTGACCACGAGCGGCAGCGCTTGCATGATCGAAGCGGCGTTCGAAAGCGGCATCAGGCCGAGCGCATGGACATAGGCGATCGCCGCGAGCGCTTCGCAGAGCGTACGGAGCATCAGGGCGCGGTCGCGCAACATCGACGGCGAGAACGCCGGCTTCATGCGCCAGGCGAAAAGTCCGATGATCAGCGTCGTCATCGCTCCGCGCAGGAGCATGATCTGGCCGGTATTCATGTGAGCGGCAACCAGCCGAACCATGGCGTCGTTCAGGGAGAAGCCCGCCATGGCGAGAGCCATCAACAAGGCGCCGCGTAAATTGCGATTGTCGGGCAACGATCCACTCCAGCAGGAAACGCCTCCGTCGAGAAGACGCTTCGTCCATCGTCGCCGCGCTGTTCGGCGCGAGACGCTTCGCCTCTAGACCGAAAGAGACGATGGAGCCAGATCCGCGACGAAGTTTTCGTCAGACGGCTGCGTACCGAATATCGACATGCTGATCGGGCGAGGCGGCGAACCCGTGATGGAATCGCAGCGTATTCTTGCCCGCGGCCTTGGCTTCGTACAACGCGGCGTCGGCTGCTTTGAGCAGCCCCTGCGCGGTGACGTCGGGCTCCCAGGAGTCGGCGATGCCGATCGAGCAGCCGATATGGGCGTCCTGTCCGGTCGACAAGGCGATGGGATTGCCGATCGACAGAAGAATGCGCGCGGCGATGGCCTGGATGTAGCTGCGCTCGATCCAGCCGGTCATCAAGACGACGAATTCATCGCCGCCCAGACGCGCGACGAGATCGTTGGTCCGCAGACAGTCCTTCAATCGCCGCGCCACCTCCTGCAACAACTCGTCTCCGCAAGCATGACCGAACCGGTCGTTGACCTGTTTGAAGCCGTCGAGGTCGATATACATGACGGTGATGCCGCTGAAGCCGCGCGAGACGCGGCGCACGGCGTCTTCGAGTTCGGTGTTCAATCGCGCCCGATTGGCGAGGCCCGTCAGGCTGTCGGAGCCGGCGCGCTGTTCCCGATCGGAGATCAGCCGGCTGGAATTGCTGATGAACCGCGCCAGCAAGAGGCCGAGGGCAGCCAGCGCCAACACCAGAACAGCGAAAAACGGCATGACGATGCGCAACATCTGGTCGCCGGGACGCGACGGGTTCCAGATGAGAAATGTCTTCTGCGCATCGCCGGAATTGCCGCGGATTTCGACGGCGGAATCGGGATGCGGCGCCTCTTCGGCGATATTGGAGAGCCTGAGATCGTCGAGATCGAAATTCTGCTCGAGGCGGTCGAGAGCCGCGTCGTCGAAGCGATCGACGAATACGATGGAATAGCCGGTGGCCGGCCGTCGAACGTCCGTTACGGAAGCCACCGGGGCCACCGCGATGGTAACGGCCTGGCTTTGATACGGTATGACCGCCGCGAAGGTCTTGGTCGGATTCTTGAGCCAGGCGCGATAGGCGAAGCGGAAGGCGTGGGGAAGCCCGATGATGCGTTCGCCGTTCTGCCGGCTGCCCTTGACATAGGAATAGATTGTTTCGCCGTCGGGACCGATGACGAAGGAGAAATCCAGTCCCAGCGTCTGTTCCGGGCCGGCGCCGATCTGGGCGCGCATCCAGGCGAGATCGGGTTTGTCGACGATATTGGCGACGGCGTCGTCCCAATAGCCATAGTCGGATGCGCTCGACCCGAGGCGCTCCGCCTGGACCTGCAGCGCATGCCGCGCCAGTCGCGATTGATGACGCACGGCCACCTGCGTCTGGTAGTCCGCGATCCACAACAGACCGGCGAAGGCCAGGACGATCAAGCCTGCGATGAGGGCGCAGAGCGGCAGAATCAAACGGCGTATGAACTGACTGCCGGCATCCGCCGCGAGATCCATCATCGCAATCCCCTCGTTGTTTAATGAGAGTCCTACTCGTGATGGTTCAAGTTTTCGCTAAATTATACGGTTAACGTAGCGTCAGGTTGATATCGCGCCACACATGCAACGTGTTTGCAGGATCGGTAATCGATCTCGACCGTGGTCTGATCTGCGGGTGACGGTGGCCGATTGTCGGCATCGTCTCAAAATCCCGCCATAGGTCGAGTGCGCATTCGTAAGGGAGCGACACGCGGGATCGCACGCACGTCACCCGCCGGTGACGCTCATATGGCGCGACACCGCAGGACGGTTATGCGTTCGGTCGATGATGAAATCGTGGCCGCGCGGCTTGCGGCGGATCGCTTCGTCGATCGCGGCGGAGAGGACCGCATCGTCGTCGCTGGCGCGAAGCACGGCGCGCAAATCGGCGGCGTCTTCCTGCCCGAGACACATATAGAGCGTGCCGGTGCAGGTCAGCCGCACGCGATTGCAGCTCTCGCAGAAATTATGCGTCATCGGAGTGATGAAGCCGAGACGGCCGCCGGTCTCTTCGACCGTGACATAGCGGGCAGGGCCGCCGGTGCGGAAGGGAATGTCTTTCAGCGTGAAGCGGCTTTCGAGATCGGCGCGCAGCACGGAGAGCGGCAGGTAGCGATCGGTGCGGTCTTCTTCGATCTCGCCCATCGGCATGGTTTCGATCACGGTCATGTCCATGCCGCGGCCATGCGCCCAGCGCATGATCTCGGGCAGTTCCCGGTCGTTAAAATCCTTGAGGCCAACGGCGTTGATCTTGATCTTCAAGCCGGCCTTCTGGGCGGCGTCGACGCCTTCGAGAACCTTGGCGAGATCGCCAGTGCGGGTGATCTGGCGGAACTTGTCCGGGTCGAGCGTATCGATGGAGATATTGATGCGGCGCACGCCGTTATCGACCAGTTCGCTGGCGAAGCGCGACAGTTGCGAGCCGTTGGTGGTGAGCGTCAGTTCTTCGAGACTGCCGTCTTTGATCTTGCTGCCGAGCTCGCGGATCAGATGCATGATGTTGTGGCGCACCAGGGGCTCGCCGCCCGTCAGCCGCAGCTTCTTGACGCCCTTGTCGATGAAGGCGGAACAGAGCCGCTCCAATTCCTCGAGAGTCAGCAGATCCTTCTTGGGCAGGAACACCATTTTTTCCGCCATGCAATAGGTGCAGCGGAAATCGCATCGATCGGTGACCGACACGCGGAGATAACTCACCATGCGGCCGAACGGATCGATCATCGGCGGCGCTGCCGCCTCACGCGCGATCGGACCGGGAATGATATTCATGCGCTTGCTCCTCCGAAGCCCATCATCGGAATTTCGGCTTTTGCGTCAAGGTTCATATAGGGACAGCATAACCGATTTAAAGCCGAAATGTCTTGCTCCTGCGACATGGCTTGTCCTATTGAACGGCCGAGAGGTGACGCATGACCGAACATTGGCCGACCGAACTCCGCATTTCCACCGACCGCAAGACGCTGAACATCGTCTATGACGACGGCGCGGGATTTTCCCTTCCTGCCGAAATGCTGCGTGTCCTGTCGCCGTCCGCGGAAGTGCAGGGGCATGGCCCCGGTCAGAAGGTGACGGTGCCGGGCAAGCGCGACGTCATGATCCTCTCGGTCTCGCCGCAGGGCAATTACGCGGTGCGCATCGGCTTCGACGATCTGCATGACAGCGGCATTTATACCTGGCGCTATCTCCGCGAACTCGGGGAAACCGGCGACCGGCTGTTTGCCGCTTACGAAGCGGAACTCGCCGAAAAAGGCTTGAGCCGGGATCGGTAAGCGGCCGACGACGCAGCGCCTTGGATCAGTCTCGATCTCCCTGTGCGAGCAGCGTGGCGATAATGCCTTCCATGTGATCGGCCACATCGTTGCATCTCTCTTCCGAGGCGCCCGCCATCACCTGGTCGATGAGCCCGGTCTGCACCTCCATCGCCTGCTCGGTGATCGCCTTGCCCTCGTCTGTGAGGAACAGGCGGAGCACCCGCTTGTCCTGGCTGTCGCCGCGTCTTTCGACCAGTCCGCGCTTTTCCAATTGCGGCAGCAGCATCGACATGTTGGAGCGGCCAACCAGCAGCTTGCGCGCCAGTTCCTGTTGGGAAATGCCTTCGCGCCGATAGAGGTTGAGCATAATGTCGAGATGCGGCGGCTTGATGTCGAGATGGGCGATGTTGCGCGCCAACGTGAGTTGCATCAACTGACAGGCGCGCGCCACGGCGATCCAGGTGCGGAAGCGGGGATGATCCCAGGGTTGGGCTTGCTTTTTGTTCATTGTTGTACTTTATAGTTCATGACTGAACATTCTGGGTGCGACATGTCATCATATAGCGTCAAGGCCTTGGGGCAACTGATCAATCTCGCCGGCGTGATTTCTCCCCGATTGGGCGGCGATGCGGCGATGTGGTTGTTCTGCCGGACGTCCCGCCCCGATCCGGCAACGGACAAGGAGAAAGCGCTGTTCGCCGCCGCCCAGCCGCAGATGGCCGAGGCGCGAGTCGAGATGCTCGAAACGGCGCGCGCCCGCGTCGCCGCGCATGTCTTTCCGCCGATCGGCCCGGCCAATGGCAAACGCGTGCTGGTGGCTCACGGCTGGGGTTCGCGCATCGACTATCTGCAGGCGCTGATCACCGGCCTGAGGGAATCCGGGTTCGAAGCCGTCGGGCTCGATCTGCCCGGGCATGGCCGGTCCAGCGGCCGGACGCTCAACGTGCTCATGGCGATGGCGGCGATCAATGCGGCCTGGGATCGTTATGGCGATTTCCACGCCATGATCGGCCACTCCTTCGGCGGTTATTGTGCGGCGATGGTCGCTGCGGGACCCGGGGAGTTGGTCCGCCGGCGGACGCCGAAGAGGCTCGTCACCATCGGCTCGCCGGTGGCGGCCAAGGACGTATTCGCCGGCTTTTCCGATACGCTGGGCTTTTCCGCCCGGGTTCGCCGAGGTCTCGATGACGCGGTGGCGCGGCTGACGGGGCGGCCGATCCAGGCCTTTTCCGCCGAAACCATGCTCGCCGCCCATCCCGAACTGCCGGTGCTGGTGCTACATGCCGAGGACGACAAGGAAGTGCCGGCCGCCGCGGCGCGGCGCTATGCGTCGGCCGGGCCGCATGTACGCGTGGAATGGCTGAACGGCTGGGGCCATCGCCGCATCGTCAGTTCACCCGAAGCGATCGAACGCATCAAATCTTTTGTCGCCCAAACGTCATAAACCTCGCGGTTCTGTCATGAAGCCGGACTATGTTGCCTGTGAAACACAGGAGACGGTGATGAAGACGGTGCAGTCGGTCGAGGAATTGAACACGCTTTACGGCCAGCCCGGGGAAGCGTCCATCATTAAGGTGATCGATCGCCTGACCCCGGAATATCGCCGCATGATCGAGGCCTCGCCCTTCGTGGCGCTGGCGACGGTAGGGCCGGAAGGTCTGGATTGCTCGCCGCGCGGCGACGCCGGGCAGGTGGTGTTCGTCGAGGACGAGCGGACTGTGCTGATGCCCGACTGGCGCGGCAACAACCGGGTCGATTCGCTGTCCAACATCGTTCGCGATCCGCGCGTCGGGCTGATGTTCCTGATCCCCGGCTCCAACACCACCATGCGGCTCAACGGCAAGGCCAGCCTGGTGATCGACGAGGCGATGACGACGCGGTTCACCATGGACGGCAAGCATCCGCGCTCGGTGATCGTGATTACGATCGAGGAGGTCTACACCCAATGCGCCCGCGCCGTGATCCGCGCCGATCTCTGGAATGCGGAGAAGCATCTCGACCCCAAGAGCCTGCCGACGGTGGGACAGATGATGCAGACCATCAAACAGGGTTTCGACGGCGACGCCTATGACCGCGACTGGCCGGGCCGCGCCGCCAACACCATGTGGTGATTTTTTCAGTGAGGCTGATTCATACCAAATAAAGTCGGCCGCTGAGCCGTACTGACAAGCGACGCCAAACGCCGACGGCGCTATAGTTCGACTTCATTTGAGGAAGGGGCCCATGAAAAAACTGTTGATCCTGTCAAGCGTCGCCATCACGACGATCATGTCGATGTCCGTTGCGGCGCGCGCCGACGACGTGCTCGACGAATACAACGCCTATATCGGCGAGGACGATCTCTATAACTCCAACGGCGAGCGCCTGCGCGAGCCCTGGCAGATCATCCGTCAGGACCGCGCCAATTTTCACAAATATCGCGTGCGTCAGTCCGGCGACGAAAGCGACAGCTACTTCTCGTCTGTCGACAATCGCGCCGCCGCCGAACGCATGGTCCGCTCGGGCACGATCACCCGCGAGGCGCGACGCCTGCTCCTCAACGGCGACGTCATGATCAATGTAAAGGTCATGGAGGGCGACGACGGCGTCTATCTGAAGATCAATGTCGAGTAAAATCGGCTTCGTCCTCGGCGCGGCGGCGTTGTTCGCCGCCGCGCCCGCAAGCGCCCTGACACTGTCGGAAAAGCTCGATCTTCTGGTCGCGGCCTATCCCGACACGCTCGCCGGTTGGAAAGGCAATGCGCTGACGCTCAGAGGCGGGGAGACAATCGAGATCGACGATGGCGTCCGGCGCGACCATTTCGTCATGCTCGCCGAGGGCGATGTTGTAGACAGTCTTCGACAACTCTATGAGGCCGGTCCCTGCGATCCCAAGCCCTCCCTGAATTCCGATCCGGGGCGCATCCGTTCAGAGTTGCTGATGAAGGCCATGTATGGCGACAGTGCGAACATCGTAAAGGCGAGGTTGTCGCCGGTCGACTGGTTCGGCGAAACGTTGCGGGTCACCTCCGTCAACGGCGTCGACAATGCGCTCGCCAAGGTGCGGGACGAACTTGCGGCCCAGCCGGATCTACGCGCCTATCTCGCGCCGTCGGCGGGCGTGTTCAACTGGCGCAAGGTCTCGGGGCAGCCCAACCTTTCGGTCCACAGTTTCGGCGCGGCCATCGATCTCAACACAAAATATGCCGATTACTGGGTATGGTCGGGCGGCAAACCGGGCCGTGTGCCTGTCTACGCCAACAAATATCCCATGGAGATCGTCGAAATTTTCGAACGCCACGGTTTCATCTGGGGCGGGCGCTGGTATCACTACGACACGATGCATTTCGAATATCGTCCGGAACTGATCGCCATCGGTCGCGCTTCTGGAGTCGCCGCCTGCAAGTGAAGGAGTTTGCCATGTCGCTGAAGATCTATACCGCCGGGCCGGAAGTGTTTCTGCCCAACGCCCGCGAGGTGATGGCGAGAAAGACGGCGCTCTGCGCCCAATACGGCTTCACGGCGATCTGCCCCGGCGATCTCGACATTCCCCAGCAGCCGACGCTCTACGAATTCGGTCTGGCGATCAGCCGCGTCGACGAGGAGATGATGGACGCCGCCGACGCCATTGTCGCCAATCTCACGCCGTTTCGCGGCATCGCCGCCGATGTCGGCACCTGTTTCGAACTCGGCTATATGTGCGCCCAGGGCAAGCTGGTCACCGCCTACACCAATGTCGTCGAAAACCACTTCGAACGCACCAAGGCCTATTACAATGGCGAAATCAGCGTCGGCGAAGACGGCCACAAGCGTGGGGCGGACGGGCTGTCGCTCGAGGATTTCGACATGATCGACAATCTGATGATGCATGGCGGCGTTGTCAGGCGCGGCGGCCATGTCGCCGTGCATAAGGCGGCGGCCGATGCCCTCTACACCGATCTCACCGGCTTCGAGGCTTGTCTCAAAGCGCTTTCGGAAATGGCCAAGGGGCGGGCCGAGCATGGGCTTCGTCCCGAAGAACTCGACGCCAGCAACGACGACTGAGCCGGCGCGGCGCGTGTGGCGCGCCGCCTACTTCTTGTAGAGCAGCCAGCTCTTGGAGAGTTCCTTCTTCATGCCGTCTTCGAACACCATGACCTTGTTGCGGCCGTTGCTCTTGGCGCAATAGAGCGCAACGTCGGCTTTCTGGTAGAGCTCCTGGGGGCTTTCGGCCTCGGCCGCCAGGCAGAGACCGAGCGACAGGGTGACGGGGCCGTAATTGACGCCGGTCTTGGAATTCTTGAACGGCGTCGATTCGAGCGCGCGTCTGATGCGCTCTGACACGGCGCTTGCCTCTTCCTGGGAGGCGCCTTCGAGAATGATGGCGAATTCCTCGCCGCCGGTGCGGGCGACGAAGACGTCCTTCCGCACATTCGATCGGATGACATTGGCGACCGTCGCCAGGATCTTGTCTCCGACGGGATGGCCGAACGAGTCGTTGATGTTCTTGAAATGGTCGATATCGCCGATCACCAGCGACGTCGTGGTGCGGCCGAACTGGCTGTCGAAGATCGAGGCCAGCTTTTCGTCGAAGGCGCGGCGGTTGAAGAGACGCGTCAGCGAATCCGTATTGGCGATGCGCTTGTATTCGTCGAGTTCACGACGAATGTCCTCCATCTCGCGCGACTTGTTGGCCATGCCGACCATGGTTTCCTGACCATGGGTCATCGTGTTGTCGGTCGCTTCCGTCAGAAGCGAAATGGCGTTGGTGAGCAGTTCGGTGCTGGCCGCGCTCTTGGAATTGATGCGCTGATAGGTTTCGCCGAGCAGCTTGTTGTAGCTTTCGAGCGACGACTGCTCCTGGCGAAGCATATTCACCAGTCCTTCGAGTTCCCGGACAATCTTATGATGAGCGTGATCGACGGCGTTTCCCTGATGCCGACTGAAATACTGTGCGCCGATGGCGTCGAGTTCTTCCTGGGTGGCGCGGTTGCCGAGCGCCGCCAGATCTTTGGTCAGCTTGGGATTGGAGCCGATATAGGCTTCATAGAACAGTTCATAGTTTCGAGGCATCGGAGAGACGCCCATCTGGCGCATCGCATAGGTGACCTGCGCGGCGACATCCGGCACCTGCACCTTGCCCTGCGAACCTGTCATGGGAAACTCCTCAGTCTATTTGCATGAACTTATATTCTTGAAGTATTTGGAAAGCGTTAACGATCTTCAATACAGTCGGGCGGCCGCGGTCCTCGCGCGGATTGCCCGCCTGTCGCCCGGCGTTCGGAGCAAAAGCCCGCATCCGCAATGGGCGATGCAGAAACGCCCGGCCACTGATCGCGCGCCGGGCGTCTCCAATCTCCACTTGCGACATCTTGCCGGCGGGTGGGCCTATTCCAGATTGAGCTCTTTGAAGAAGTCGTTGCCCTTGTCGTCGATGACGATGAAGGCGGGGAAGTCCTCGACTTCGATCCACCAGATCGCTTCCATGCCGAGTTCGGGATATTCCACAACCTCGACCTTCTTGATGCAGTCCTTGGCCAGCCGCGCCGCAGGGCCGCCGATCGAGCCGAGATAGAAGCCGTGATGGGCAGCGCAGGCGTCGCGCACCTGGCGGGAGCGGTTGCCCTTGGCGAGCATCACCATCGAGCCGCCGAAGGACTGGAACTGGTCGACATAGGAATCCATGCGGCCTGCGGTCGTCGGGCCGAAGGAGCCCGAGGCATATCCCTCCGGCGTCTTGGCGGGGCCGGCATAGTAGATCGGGTGGTTCTTGAAGTAGTCCGGCATGCCTTCGCCGGCTTCGAGACGGGCGCGGATCTTGGCATGCGCCAGGTCGCGCGCCACGATGATCGGGCCGGTCAGTGACAGGCGCGTCTTGATCGGATGCTTGCTGAGCTCCGCAAGGATTTCCGCCATCGGACGGTTGAGGTCGATCTTCACCACGCCGTCGGAGAGGCGGCTCTCGTCGATGTCGGGCATGTATTTCGACGGATCGGTCTCCAGCGCCTCGAGGAAAATCCCGTCCTTGGTGATCTTGCCCTTGGCCTGACGGTCGGCGGAACAGCTGACGCCGAGGCCGATCGGCAACGACGCGCCATGGCGCGGCAGGCGGATGACGCGGACGTCGTGACAGAAATACTTGCCGCCGAACTGCGCCCCGACGCCCAGCG
>NZ_JACFXW010000002.1:0-390000 GCF_014158035.1 Rhizobium sp. G21
TTGGGCACTCTAGAGGGACTGCCGGTGATAAGCCGAGAGGAAGGTGGGGATGACGTCAAGTCCTCATGGCCCTTACGGGCTGGGCTACACACGTGCTACAATGGCGGTGACAATGGGCAGCGAACCCGCGAGGGTGAGCTAATCTCCAAAAGCCGTCTCAGTTCGGATTGCACTCTGCAACTCGGGTGCATGAAGTTGGAATCGCTAGTAATCGTGGATCAGAACGCCACGGTGAATACGTTCCCGGGCCTTGTACACACCGCCCGTCACACCATGGGAGTTGGTTTTACCCGAAGGCGCTGCGCCAACCCGCAAGGGAAGCAGGCGACCACGGTAGGGTCAGCGACTGGGGTGAAGTCGTAACAAGGTAGCCGTAGGGGAACCTGCGGCTGGATCACCTCCTTTCTAAGGAAGCTGTGGAATTGGTAAGACGATCGTCTTCGGATGATATGAACCTTCCCGTGCTTTTAGAACAAAGATCGACCAGTCAGGTCGATCGCCAGAACGAAGCCGGGAGATTTAGGTCTCCATGGTTATGCGGACGCCGCCGTTCCACGTTTCTCTTTCTCAAGGATATCAGCCGAACCTGGGCTCTTACGGCTTTGAGCCGGGCTCTGGACCGGTTTGGGCCTGTAGCTCAGTTGGTTAGAGCACACGCTTGATAAGCGTGGGGTCGGAAGTTCAAGTCTTCCCAGGCCCACCATGATTGCGACGCGGCAATCGACGCCATCCTTCTGGTTGGCCGCGAGTGTCAGATGACTGCGATAATGGGGCTGTAGCTCAGCTGGGAGAGCACCTGCTTTGCAAGCAGGGGGTCAGCGGTTCGATCCCGCTCAGCTCCACCATTGCGGTGGACTAGTGGATGACGATATCCTTGGAAGACAAAAGTTTGCGGTTTGCTCGTTGAGCAAAGCGCCTGTTCTTAACCGAAATTGTGAAGAGAAGACATGCGGGGACTGGTTCTTGGAACCTTTGCCTGTCAAGTGTCGCCGGGATGTTTGGGCCTTTGGCCTGATTGTCCAGCGTCATGGTGGATGTTGCTGACCGCACATCCGTCCGCATGTCTCGAGAAGCTGGTCTCGTACGGATCTTTATCCGTACGTAAATCGAATGTTTGATGAGATCTTTGATTTGAGACGCCTGTCGAAGCGTAAGCTTCGCAAGGCCGAACGGCCGTCGCCAATCGTTTGGCGGCCCGTCCGGAGCGCCTTTGGCGCGTCAGGACAAAACAAAGATCTGGATTGCTTTGCAATCCAGGTGATCATCGACAATGAGAACGATCAAGTGAAATAAGGGCAATTGGTGGATGCCTAGGCATGCACAGGCGAAGAAGGACGTGATACGCTGCGATAAGCCGTGGGGAGCTGCGAATAGGCTTTGATCCATGGATCTCCGAATGGGGAACCCACCTCTGATGCTTGGTAATCTGGCCCGTCTTCGGACGGTCTTGGTTCCAAGCATTGAGAAGAGGTATCTGCACCTGAAAAGATAGGGTGTAAGAAGCGAACGCAGGGAACTGAAACATCTAAGTACCTGCAGGAAAGGACATCAACCGAGACTCCGTCAGTAGCGGCGAGCGAACGCGGACCAGGCCAGTGGCATCGAGGAATAAAGTCGAACAGGATGGAAAGCCTGGCAAGAATGGGTGATAGCCCCGTAGACGTAGAACACTCGATGTCCTTGAGTAGGGCGGGGCACGTGAAACCCTGTCTGAACATGGGGAGACCACTCTCCAAGCCTAAGTACTCGTGCATGACCGATAGCGAACCAGTACCGTGAGGGAAAGGTGAAAAGCACCCCGACGAGGGGAGTGAAATAGAACCTGAAACCGGTTGCCTACAAACAGTGGAAGGCCGCAAGGCTGACTGCGTACCTTTTGTATAATGGGTCAACGACTTAGTGTAACTAGCAAGCTTAAGCCGGTAGGTGTAGGCGCAGCGAAAGCGAGTCTGAACAGGGCGTTCAGTTAGTTGCATTAGACCCGAAACCAGGTGATCTAGCCATGAGCAGGTTGAAGGTTGGGTAACACCAACTGGAGGACCGAACCCGCATCTGTTGCAATAGATTGGGATGACTTGTGGCTAGGGGTGAAAGGCCAATCAAACCTGGAGATAGCTGGTTCTCCGCGAAATCTATTTAGGTAGAGCGTCGATCGAATACCCCGGGGGTAGAGCACTGGATGGGCTATGGGGACTCACCGTCTTACTGATCCTAACCAAACTCCGAATACCCGGGAGTACTAATCGGCAGACACACGGCGGGTGCTAACGTCCGTCGTGAAAAGGGCAACAACCCTAACCTCCAGCTAAGGTCCCCAAGTCATGGCTAAGTGGGAAAGGATGTGAGGATCCCAAAACAACCAGGATGTTGGCTTAGAAGCAGCCATCATTTAAAGAAAGCGTAACAGCTCACTGGTCTAGTCAAGGGTCTTTGCGCCGAAAATGTAACGGGGCTCAAGCCATGCACCGAAGCTGAGGCTTAGACATTCTTACGAATATCTGGGGTAGCGGAGCGTTCCGTAAGCCTGTGAAGGGAGACCCGTGAGGGCTCCTGGAGGTATCGGAAGTGCGAATGTTGACATGAGTAACGATAAAGGGAGTGAGAGACTCCCTCGCCGAAAGACCAAGGGTTCCTGCTTAAAGTTAATCTGAGCAGGGTTAGCCGGCCCCTAAGACGAGGCGGAAACGCGTAGTCGATGGGAACCACGTTAATAATCGTGGGCCTGGCGGTAGTGACGGATCGCGTAACTTGTACAGTCTTACTGGATTGATTGTGCAGGGAAGCGGTTCCAGGAAATAGCTCCGCCATTATAGACCGTACCCGAAACCGACACAGGTGGTCAGGTAGAGCATACCAAGGCGCTTGAGAGAACTGCGTTGAAGGAACTCGGCAAATTGCACGCGTAACTTCGGAAGAAGCGTGACCCCTTTATACGCAAGTATTGAGGGGTGGCACAGACCAGGGGTAGCGACTGTTTATCAAAAACACAGGGCTCTGCGAAGTCGCAAGACGACGTATAGGGTCTGACGCCTGCCCGGTGCTGGAAGGTTAAGAGGAGAGGTGCAAGCTTTGAATCGAAGCCCCAGTAAACGGCGGCCGTAACTATAACGGTCCTAAGGTAGCGAAATTCCTTGTCGGGTAAGTTCCGACCTGCACGAATGGCGTAACGACTTCCCCGCTGTCTCCAACGCAGACTCAGTGAAATTGAATTCCCCGTGAAGATGCGGGGTTCCTGCGGTCAGACGGAAAGACCCCGTGCACCTTTACTATAGCTTTACACTGGCATTCGCCAAGGCATGTGTAGGATAGGTGGTAGGCTTTGAAGCAGGGACGCCAGTCTTTGTGGAGCCATCCTTGAAATACCACCCTTATCTTCGTGGATGTCTAACCGCGATCCGTCATCCGGGTCCGGGACAGTGTATGGTGGGTAGTTTGACTGGGGCGGTCGCCTCCGAAAGAGTAACGGAGGCGCGCGATGGTGGGCTCAGACCGGTCGGAAATCGGTCGTCGAGTGCAATGGCATAAGCCCGCCTGACTGCGAGACTGACAAGTCGAGCAGAGACGAAAGTCGGTCATAGTGATCCGGTGGTCCCGCGTGGAAGGGCCATCGCTCAACGGATAAAAGGTACGCCGGGGATAACAGGCTGATGACCCCCAAGAGTCCATATCGACGGGGTTGTTTGGCACCTCGATGTCGACTCATCGCATCCTGGGGCTGGAGCAGGTCCCAAGGGTATGGCTGTTCGCCATTTAAAGCGGTACGTGAGTTGGGTTCAGAACGTCGTGAGACAGTTCGGTCCCTATCTGCCGTGGGTGTAGGAATATTGACAGGATCTGTCCCTAGTACGAGAGGACCGGGATGGACGTATCTCTGGTGGATCTGTTGTCGCGCCAGCGGCATAGCAGAGTAGCTATATACGGAAGGGATAACCGCTGAAGGCATCTAAGCGGGAAACCCACCTGAAAACGAGTGTTCCCTGAGAGCCGTGGAAGACGACCACGTCGATAGGACGGGTGTGGAAGCAAGGCAACTTGTGAAGCTTACCGTTACTAATAGCTCGATAGACTTGATCGTTCCCATTGCCTATGATCATCTTCATGAGCTCAGCTCATGAACATCTTTTGTCCTCACGCTGACGCAGTCTGACGACTGCTACGCTGCGGACGGCGCGCCTGAAAAGTCAGGCGGCAGGCCCAAAGCCTGCAAAACGCCCAAACATTCGATCGAACCAGCAAATACGGACATGCTACTCGCTGATCCCTATTCGCTATTCGCAAAGAACCAGCTTCTCTGTTTGCCTTTCGCCGACCTGGTGGTCATGGCGGGGCGGCCGCACCCGTTCCCATTCCGAACACGGCCGTGAAACGCCCCTGCGCCAATGGTACTTTGTCTCAAGACACGGGAGAGTAGGTCGCCGCCAGGTCTGCAAAATGCAAACATCTCATAACTCTTCACAACACGCAGGCGCTTGCGGTATTTTGGCATAGCCGAAAACCTATCGCGGTTCAGCCTTGCCGGATTAAGCGATATTTTGCCTACGGCAAAATCGGTCGGTATTTTGGCTTCGCCAAAAACAGCGACATTTTGCTAAAGCAAAAGTCGGGTAACGCGGGGTGGAGCAGCCCGGTAGCTCGTCAGGCTCATAACCTGAAGGCCGCAGGTTCAAATCCTGCCCCCGCAACCAAAATCAAAGCACGATCAACCAAGCCCTAAGGCAATCGCCGAGGGGCTGTCTGCGTTTCTATCGCCCTTGATTCCCCCGCTATGCGCTTCTCGGTGTGAACCGCCCCGGGTTTGCCGGAGGCTCCAACTCGTGAGAAAGTGGAGCCATGACAAGCAAGACGACGAACAAATTTTCGCCTGAAGTCCGCGCTCGAGCGGTGCGGCTTGTTTTCGATCATGAAGCCGAGCATCCGTCCCAGTGGGCAGCGGTCTCTTCGATAGCGGCCAAGATCGGCTGCTCGGCGCATACGCTCAATGCATGGGTCAAGAAGGCGGAAGTCAATACCGGCAAGAGAGCCGGGTTGCCGAGTGATGTGGCAGAGAGTGAGGCGCGGTCCCGAAGGGAGCAATCGATCCGGTGAATCGATTGCAGCAACGAACAAAGGCTCTGGAACGCGAGAACCGCGAGCTTCGTCAGGCCAACGAGATTTTGCGCAAAGCCAGCGCTTGTTTCGCCCAGGCGGAGCTCGACCGCCCACTGAAGCGATGATTGCCTTCATCGATGAATATCGAGCGGTGCTAGGGGTCGAGCCGATCTGCAGAATGCTGCCGATCGCCCCGTCCACCTACTATGACGTCGTTACTAAGCGCACGGACGTGGATCGCCAGTCGGCCCGCGCCCGTCGCGACATGGCCATGAAGATCGAGATACGCCGCGTGTTCAATGAGAACTTCCGGGTCTACGGTGTGCGGAAAGTCTGGCGGCAGTTGCAGCGGGAAGGCTTCGATATCGCTCGCTGCACCGTCGCAAGGCTCATGAAGGCCATGGGACTGCAGGGCATCATTCGTGGCAAGCCCATCAAAACCACGGTGTCGGACAAGCCCCTCCCATGCCCGCTCGACCGCGTCAATCGCCAGTTTCGCGCACCGAGACCGAACATGCTCTGGCTTTCCGATATCAGCTATGTCGCCACCTGGCAGGGCTTCGTTTACGTGGCCTTCGTGATCGATGCCTTCGCCCGCCGCATCGTTGGTTGGCGGGCAAGCCGGACCGCTCATGCGGGTTTCGTCCTCGATGCTCTGAACCAGGCGCTCCATGATCGGCGGCCCGCTCATCGCGGAGGCCTCGTTCACCACTCCGATAGAGGCATGCAATACGTGTCGATCAATTATTCCGAGCGGCTGGCGGAGGCAGGCATCGAGCCTTCCGTCGGAAGTGTCGGCGACTCCTATGACAATGCTCTGGCCGAAACGATCAACGGTATTTACAAGGCCCAGGTCATCCATCGGCGAGGGCCGCGGCGCAGCTTCGAAGCTGTGGAGTTCGCCACGCTCGAGTGGGTGGACTGGTTCAACAATAGGCGACTGCTGGAGCCCATCGGGAATATTCCCTAGCCGACGCCGAGGAGCGATATGATGCCATGCTGGATGAACCAGCCATGGCCGCATAACTTAAACCAAACAGCCTCCGGCAAACCCGGCACGGTTCAGTTCGCTCAACGGGTTTCTTTGGCAATCGCCCCTTATCATAATGACGCTCACCGGTGGCCTGTGGTTTGCAGTGGGAAGCTTCGACATCAGTGATCGAGCAAGATCGATGCTGCTTATCTTCGCTGGGACCTCCAACCTCCTGATGATCATCGCGCTCATTAGGCTGCGATACGTGATGCAGAAAGTGCTCGCTGACATCCGCAGCTATGATGGCAAAGGCAAGATCGGAGGAAATTTCATCATCGTCGGCACCTTCTGCACGCTGCTGCTGTTTGCAGCAGTTGGCTCGTTCGTGACGAGTTGCGGGCCGTCAGCGTATTTCACCAAGAACGCCTCTTCAAAGGCCACGCCCTGATGGATGCGGAATGGTCCTCCGATCCTGTCACGTACTACGACCGTCTGGCTGCTGACTTGCGGCCGCGTTACGACGCCGTCTCCTTCGATGCCGTCCACTCGAACCTTCTTAAGCACCTCCCTCAGGAGGGCCGAGCCCTCGATATAGGCGCTGGCAGCGGCCGGGATGCGCGAGAGCTTTCAGCGCGCGGCCTGCAGGTCACCGCGGTCGAACCGTCGGCTGCCTTTCGTCCTTGCGGGGAGGCGAGCAGCCTTGCAGGAATAACCTGGTTAGACGATCGGCTGCCAAAGCTTGCCCGGCTGACCAACGTGGCGCCATTCGACTTTATTCTTTGCTCGGCAGTGTTGATGCTGCTCGATAACCGCGATTTTTGGAGTAGCTTTCAAAGGATGGCGCGTCTTCTCGCCGAGACTGGTCTTCTTGCCGTTGACGTCCGAAACCCAATGCCCAATGAGCCAGTCGAGATCTTTCACGCGCATTCTGACGCACAGGTCTTGGAGGCTGCAGCCGCCGCCGGACTAGAGTGCATTGATTCCGCTGAAAGAATCGATGCCTTGGATCGACCTGAGTACCGATGGCGTAGCTATGTCTTCGCCCATGCAAAGCATTGAATCTGTTTAGTTTCCGGCAGCGATCGACCTTACGGGGCTGGCCACCGGTTCGAATCCCTTCAAGGCGGAAGTTCCCGGCCTTTGAGGCAAGACGCGGAAATTGTTTCTTCTTCATTCTTCTTCAGGCGCTCTGAACGCGAGCTTTTCCGAATCTTCAAGATATTTCGTTCCAGTTTCGTCCCGATCGGGATGGACGGGTGGCCTTTATAGTAACAAGACTGAAATTGGTCCCGATCGGGACGTTTATTTGATTGTTCGTTTCTAGTGTGCTATTTCCGTCCCGAAAGGGATGATAATGAGTGCTGTTGCAGATGCTGAAACCTTTGGTGCGCTGGTTCGCGCCGAGAGAAAAGCCCAGAAACTGACCCAGGAACAACTTCGCGGGCCTTGCTGGCGTGGGCGTGCGATTTTTGCGTGAGTTGGAGGCCGGCAAGGAGAGCTGTCAGCTTGGTCGCGCCTTGCAGGTCGCCCACACGCTTGGCCTCGTCGTCTCCGTCAATACTCGGCGCGAGCTCCGACTGTGACCAGATATCTCGATGTCTATTTCAAAAACACCAAAGCTGGCGTCCTCGGGCAGGATACCGACGGTACTCTTGCCTTCGTATATGACACGAATTACCTTCAGTCTGGTGGCCGTGCGATCTCCTTCTCGATGCCATTGAGGGAAGAACAATATTCCGATCAGGTCGTCCGCCCGTTCTTTTCCGGTCTTCTTCCCGACCAGGGCGCCAGGCAGCGCCTGGCGGGGGCGCTGGATTATCGCCTGGCAATGCCTTCGGGTTGCTCGAGGTTATCGGCGGCGAGTGTGCCGGCGCTTTGTCTTTGTATCGCAGCGGGGAAGCGACGGCTGCGACTGATGAAGACGGTGTCGAGGTACTCACGAGCGAAAGGCTGGCCGAGTTGATCGGCAAATTGCGCGGTCGTCCTCTTCTTGGCGGCGAGGACGGCGTCCGGCTCTCCCTTGCCGGAGCCCAGGACAAGCTCGCTGTCGTTGTTCAAGGCGACGCCATCGGATTGGCCAAGGGCGGGCGGCCGACAACCCATATTCTCAAGCCAGTGATCGAAGGATTGGAAGGAACCGTCGAGAACGAGCTCTTCTGCTTGCGACTTGCTGGCCGTTTGAACCTGCCTGTCCCCGCCGTTGACATGCGGCGGAGTGGAGAGACGGCATTTCTGCTCATCGAGCGCTACGACCGTGCACGGACACATGACGGGCGCATTGACCGATTGCATCAGGAGGATTTCTGCCAGGCTCTGAGCATACCGCCGGAACTCAAATATGAGGAGGAGGGAGGCCCGGGCGCTGAGCGCTCCCTCGACCTCATCAATCGCGTCTGCGGTCGACCCGCCGCCGACCGCCTGCGCTTCATTCGAATGCTGCTCCTGCACTACCTTATAGGGAATGCCGATGCCCATGGCAAAAACTATGCTCTGCTTTATCAGACGACCACGCCGGACCTCGCCCCGCTGTATGACGTGGTCTGCACAGCCGCATATCCAAGGTTATCCAAGAAACTTGCGATGAACATTGGAGGTCGAGGGGTTCCGGACACGATCCAGCTGAAACACTGGTTGAGCCTCGTTCCCGGCACCAAAGCAGCGCAGCGCCTGCTTATCAACGACATCGCTAGCCTGGCCGGCAACATCGAAAGAGAAGCCGATGGCCTGCTGCTGGAGCTATTGGAAGCGGGCATCCAGCATCCAATCCTCAAGACGGTGCGCGCGGTGATCGCCACTCGCGCCGCGCACCTGCTGAGGATTATCGATAAGTTCTGAGCCTTAGGCGCCTACGCCGCCTCCCACACCCGGTTCAGGATCTTGGCTGCCAAGGCAGCTTTGTCTTGTGGCAGGAAGCGCCCATAATGTTGGGCGACCATATCTGGCGTGTCCTGGATTGCGTAGCTCGCCTGTTCATACGATCCAGTTTGCTTCAGAATATGCGTCGCGAGCACATCGCGAACATTATGCGGTCCGTGCGGCAACAAGCCCTTGATCACGCCGCGGCCGGTGTAGGGGTTGAAGATGCCATAGCGTTGGATGGTCAGTTTCCAGGCTTCATAGAAGGTCGTCTGATTGTAGGCGGCGTCTTTGCTGGTCGTCTTCACAGTCTTGATAAATAGGGTGCCCGGGTCTTGGGATCGTCCTAGCAGCAGCCGGCGATGCCGACTGATGTAGGCATCGATATAGTGATAGAGATCCTGTAAATCGGGCAAAATGAGCCTGAAGGGTTTTGAGCCGAAGAATGACGAGTTCGCATTCTTGAATGCGACTGCTGGGATCAGTACTTCCCAGCCGCGATCGCGTTCGCTCCATCGAAGCTCGCCGCGCTTCATGTCCTCCAGTCGGCGTTCTGACGTTGGAAACTGTCCGCGCGGGCACACCATAAGCTGCCGCAGATTTTTCTGGCGTAGGCCGAGGTGTAACCCCAGCCGGAGAAGGAGGAACGATCTAACGGCCTCGGCCGCGGCGCGCGGGTAGCGGCTTTCATCGGGCATGCGCTTGACGATTTCCTCGGTGATTTTTCTGTATTCTCCAAGTGGGCTTTCGGCCTCGAGTACGCACATGATCGGCTCGAACGGATCGCGATGGACGCGGGCTACGCGCTGAATTTCCTTCTGCCGTTGCGTTGCATGCTTGAAAGCGGTTTCGCACGCTCCGCACCAGTCACTCTGGGCGGCGCGGATTTCGGCGGCGGAAATCAATCCAGAAATTGGTTTCAGATTTACGGCGAGCTGGCGATGTTGCCACATCCAGCCCGTTTCCGGTCGGACCATGCCCAAGAGGATCTGAAGCATGTCCTCCTCCCACTTGGTGTAGAAGCCGCGCCGCCGCTCACGCCACTGCAGATACCAATCCCAAACACCTGGGAAGACGAGCAGGCCGAATGTGAGTTGAGCGAGCGGCACACCATAACCCTTGACAGCACTCTGCGGCGACGCTGCCAGCGATCCGAACATTAGTCCGAGATGCTCGATCTTCTGTGAAGTCGTTTCCTCGCCCCATACCCCGCTTCGCTGGAGTCCAACGGCTGTAAGAGTGGCGGTCTTGAAATGCACCAGGTTAGCCATCTCCAATGACAACCTCGGCGGCGCGTCTATCACACCGCCGAGCAGGTCTGGATCTTCGATAGAGGCATGATCGGACTCGATGCCATCGCCGCCAGCAGTAAGTCTAGGGGACAGTGTGCTGCCGTAAGAAATGGCGGGAAATCGGATTGCATAGCGCTGTTTGGATGCGGTGGCCTGGAAACGCCGATAATCCGTAGAGCCAGAAATGATGACGCGGCGCACCCATTCCAGGATTTCCTCGCGTTTGGCGAAGGGGAGGGTATTGAAGTCGTCGGGAAGGTGCCAGGCCAGGCGGCGTCGTTCCGCGGCGCTGACCTCGCTTGCGAGTTCGAAGCCGGATGTCGAGCGTGATTGATGTGGCAGCTTTGCCTTGAAATACCCTGAGCGAAGACGATAGCGCTGTTCGAAGGATGACAGGACCTCCAGGCTATCGACAGTTCGAGGCGATTTCGTTCCCTTCCTCCAACTTGCCAGTGTGGAGCGTTCAAAGCGTGGATGCCGGTCGGCGACCGCCCGATGGAGCCGATAGTCAGAATCTCCATGTCTGCGCATATGGTACATCAGGGCAGAAGCGAATTCGATCGGATCTTCCGATGCCTCGAACAATGGCTCAGGAAACTCCTTGATCGGCTTGGGTGGGACGCCTGTCTTGCCTCTCGGATGACCAACGGCGCCATCTTCCGGTAATCTTGCCCTCTGCTCGACCTTCGTAGGTGAATGGTCATTTCCCGGCCCTGACTGTTCTTTGTCGATCCAGCGTACGATCGCCTCTAGCCCGGATTGAAGGGTTTGTCTCAGGGCGTTGCTCATGACGGTTTCAAGGCCGCATGCTGCCTGAATTGATACCCAATCTGTCCGACCTGATCGCGTTAGCGGATATACGTGATATATAATAAGGCTGAGGAGGTATGGTCGGATGTTGTTCAATTCGCTCGGTCAAACGAGCGGCGCGACGCGAACATCGCAGAAGGAAGAAATTTTTCGCTGAAATTGAATAGATGAAGCAGACGGGTTTCTCATGGCGTTCCTGGTT
Organism: Rhizobium sp. G21; assembly: GCF_014158035.1. Lineage (GTDB taxonomy): Bacteria > Pseudomonadota > Alphaproteobacteria > Rhizobiales > Rhizobiaceae > Rhizobium_E. The sequence continues at coordinate 11,222 of NZ_JACFXW010000002.1, forward strand.
TGCACTCTCAACCGGAACAGTTTCCGGCGTGGCCTGCTAAGGCGATAGATTAAATGAAACCTGAATCGCCTCGAGTTCGGGCGCCACAGCTGGGACGAACGCATCAGGAGGCGCATTGAGAATTGCCGCTGGCGCTTATGGTTCGATACCGTCCAAGGGGCACCGGACATCAATCCTAACGAGAATGCAGACGCAACTTCCGTGTTCTGCCATTGGCAGACGATCCTAGCCGTCTGCGAAGATCCTCAGACAGTCCGTTGTGGGTCGGCTTTCACAAAAGCCTCGATTTCACCCGGCTGCGCTAGCCAAACCTGGTCTCGTTTTGCGATGATATGGTCAAGCGCCGCCGTCAGGGCCGCCAGTCTGAAGGGTTGGCCGGAGATGAAGCTATGGACGACGATGCTCATGACCAGGGGCTGGGTGCGGGCGGCGAGCAGCATTTCGTCGAATTCGTCGACGATCATCTGCGCAAAATCACGCGCGGTCGTCTGCCGTCCGATCAGTGTTGTGCTGTCATTGAGCTCAAGCGCATAGGGAAGCGCGAGAAGCGGCTTGCTCTTGCCTTTGAGATAGATTGGCTGATCGTCCATCCGCAGATCGAGAAGATAGCTGAAACCGGCTTCGGGAAGGAGATCGATCGTGTTGTCGGTATGCGCAAGCCATGGGCTCGACCAGCCGCGCGCCGGGTAACCCTGCTTCTCGGTGATCTTCGATTGCACCGCCTTAATATAAGCGAGCTCTTCTTCGGGGCCCATGCCGGCCAGCGTGTCGGAATTGGTGAGGCCATGGCCGACCATCTCGATGCCGGCCTCATGCGCGGCATCCATGAGCGCAGGCGCGTGATCATAGACTTCGGTGTTGAGCAGCATGGCGGGCCGGATGCCGCGCGAGGCGAAGCGGTCGATCAGACGAAAGCCGCCGACACGGTTGCCGTAATCGCGCCACGACGTGTTGACCAGATCGGGCTTGCTGGCCCCAGGCATAATGTCTTCGGTCATGCCCTGACCGAAGCGATACTCCTCGACGCCGAGGGCGACATAAAGCGCCAGACCATTGCCATCCGGCCAACGAAAATCCGGACGCTGGGTGATCGGCTTGAAGTCGTAACGGCCATGGGTGGGAAGCATTGTGATCTCCTTTGTCTTAAGCGATCAGGCGCCGCTATAGCCAAGCCAGCGGTTGAAGCCGACGTCGCGCGCGGCGGCCTTGGCGACCATGGCCTCGTAATAGGGCAGCCAACGGGCGGCTTCGCTGCGCGCGCCCTCCAAGGCCGCCTTTCGGCCGGAGAAGATCTCACGCGCCTCTGCGCGTAGCGCGCGCTCATCGACGGTTGTCAGCCGGGCGCCGTCATAGACAATGCGGCCGGCGACCATGGTTGCGCGCACGCCGGCGCCGTTTTCGCAGAACACCAGCTGCCGCCGGATGTCGTTGAGCGGGGTGAACGCCGCCGTATCGAGATCGATCAAAGCGAGGTCGGCGAGCCGGCCGACTTCTATTGCGCCGAGACTGTCCCCGCGTCGCATGGCCTTTGCGCCGCCACGGAACAGGCAATCGAGGATCTCGGAGGCGTCGGGCCACCGCTTGTAGTCCGGATCGCCGATCGTATGGATCAGGGCGGCCTGTTTCGCGACGCCCCACATGTTGACGGCGTCATCTGCGATCGCCTCGTCGGTGCCGAGGCATATGTTGATCTTGCGCTCGCGCAGCGTCCTGAAAGGCATCACGCCGCTGCCGAGGCGTAGATTGCTGATCGGATTGTGAGCCACTGAGGCGCCGGAAGCGGCAATCAGGTCGTAATCGGCGTCGTCCATCCAGATCGCATGAATGATGTTCATGCGGTCTGAGAGCAGGCCGAGATCGTGGGTGTAGCGCACCAGCGAACGGCCGGCGAAGCGTGGCTGTTCATGGGCCAGAACGCGTTGCAGTTTGGTCTCCAGCATATGCACGTAGAAAGGCAGGTCATGCGCGCGGCTGAGGTCATCGAGCGCGCCCATATATTCGGGGGATATCCGTTGCGGCGCCGAGCAGGAGACGGCGGCGGAAAGCCGTCCGCCTTCTGCGCCATGCCACGCGTCGATCAGATGGCGGTAGCTTTCCAATAGCCGCTCGCTCCCGAATGCCGGCGGGTGGGCAAGTTCTTGACGCATCGCATCCGGCAGAAGCTCGGCCAGGAACGGCAGCTTTTCGAGTTCGGCGAGTTCCGGTTGGTCAAGCGCGACCGTGGCGCGGATGCCGACATCGCGATAGGCCTGCATCACGGCGTCGATCACCTCGGGCGTCGGATGCGGCACGAAAAAGGCATCGTCCTGCACCGAGGTGGCGCCGGTCTTCAACATTTCCATCGCCGCCAGCATGGTGCGCACATAGGCCTCGCGCGGGCTCGGTCTCAGCGCCTCGAGGTCGGGCGATTCATAGAGCATGAAGATTTCAAGCGGCAGGTTGGGCAGCATGCCCTTCATATGGTTGACCGGCGAATGGAAATGCGCGTTGATCAGGCCCGGAATGAGCAGATCGCCATTGCCCTCGATCACTTCGGCGTCCGCCGGCGTTGCCGCGGCAAGATCGGCGCCGATCGCGGCGATCGTGTCGCCCATGACCAGCACCGAGGTCGGCGCGGTGACGCCTTCGGCAAGACCGCCATCATAGACCCGGACATTGCGAAACAGCACAGACATTTGGTGATACCCTTTCTGGGCGAAGGCTAGAAAAGCTTCGGCAGGGTGAAGCCAGCCGGCGGATAGTCATAGGTGGAGCGCTTGGAGGTCCTGAGGCCCGCGGCGACGAGAGCTTCGGCGAATTTCAAACCCACCATCACGCCATCGATGACCGGGACGGCAAGCGCTTGGCTCAGGGGTTCGACAAGATCCGAAAGTCCCGCGCAGCCCAGGATGATTGCTTCGGCATGATCCTGATCAATCGCAAGCCGGGCTTCTCTCTCGATGATCGGCGCGCTAGCGGCAACTTCGTCTTCAAGATCCAGCACTGGAACATCGACGGCGCGCACCGTGCAGCGATGCGACAGGCCCGTGTCGGCCAGCACCCGCAACGAATGGGCGCGGGTGCGCGGCGGCAGCGTGACGATGGAGAACCGGTGGGCGATCAGGGATGCAGCCTGCAGCGACGCCTCCGTCATGCCAATCACGGGGCCGAGGGCGATTTCGCGCGCCTGATGCAGTCCGGTATCGCCGAAACAGGCGATGACATAGGCGTCTATGCCGCCTTTCTCGCCCTCAGCCACCGCATGCATCACGCCCAGCGCCCCAAGCGCCTCTTCCGCATGGCTTTCGATCGAGGCTGCTCCGACGCCCGGTTGCACAGCGACCACGTCGGTGCCGGGGGCTGCGATGACCCGGGCGCTGTGCAGCAGGCGGGTGGTGAAGGCGGCAGTGGTGTTGGGATTGACGATGCAGATCTTCATGGATTGCCCTGCCACGTCCGAAGCCGCTGCATGGCTTCTTGAGGCTCGGCGCGGAACATCGGATCGGCGCCATAATCGGATACGGCGAATGCGGCCGCAACTGCTCCGGCGCACGCCGCCTGCTCGAGATCGCAACGATCTTGCAACAACGCCGCCAGAAAGCCGCCACAAAAACTGTCGCCGGCGCCGGTGGTGTCGACAACCGATCCCGGGAAAGGCGGCGTACGGAACATGCGATCCGTCGCGCGCTCATGCACCAAAACGCCTTCGGCTCCCAGCTTGAGCACGACGATCGACGGGCCGAGGCCCGCAAATTCACGGGCGGCAGCCTGCCAATCGGTGTGCCCCAGCAATTGTTGCGCCTCGTCCGCGCTCGGCATGAAGATATCGCAGTCGCCGATCATCCGTCGCAGCCGCTCCTCATTGCCGCAGATGTAATCCTCCTGCATATCGAGCGCGATGAGGCGGTTTGGCCGGTCCTTGAGACCGGCGACGAGGTCGATCTGCGCGTCGAGCGTCATGGCGAGGATCAGGACGATCTCCGCGTCGAGATAGGACGCAGGGATATCGGCGATGGTCGGCGACAGCGTGTGAAACGCGTCGTCGCCATTGTAGAGCGTCCAGACGCGTCCGCCATCGGCGTCATAGGCGACGCGGTTGTGCAACGACGGGATATTCCGCGACGAAAGGCCGGTTTCGGAAAGACCGGCCGCCCGGATCTGGGCGCTGGTGGATGCCGGCCAGTCGCAGCCGACGGGCGCGACCATCTCCGTGCGCGGCTCAAACAGCCGCGCTGCAAGGCAAGCATAGAGCGCATCGCCGCCGGTGCATCCGGGGCGCTCGGTCCCGTCGGGCAGCACGACATCGTCAATCGTCAGATTGCCGAGGCAGACGAGGCGCGGGTTCGTCATGGAGGTCATCCGCGCGCCAGTTCCGCGCGGCGGAATTTTTCCATCGCGACATGGTGGGCGAAGAGCTGCACGGGCACGCTATAGACAAGCGCCGAAAGGCATTCCGGCACAGCCGGCAGCCTGAGAACCGCATCGGAATATTGGTCGAGCATGCTCTGGTTCTCGGTCACGATGGTGTAGATCTTTCCTTTCCAGCGTTTGCCTTCGAAGGCCGTGTCCCGCGCGCGAAAAATCGAGGGGCCATCGGGCGCGATCAGGAACAGCGGATCGCCTTCCTTCTGGGAATTGTAGTGATGGAACTCTTCAAGCGGAATGGCCAGGCCCTGATCCGGCGAACATTCCTTGACCTTGGCGGCGCCGAACATGGCCGACGCGAAAGCTGGGCCGCCGGCCGCATAGAGATAGAAGCTGCGATCGGCCTCAAGGCGCGCGATGTCAATGAGCGCCGCTTCGTGTTGTTCTACAACGTCGGCCACCTGTCCGGGCGCCGCGTCAAGCGCCGCTTGAAGGATATCGATGCGGGCGTCGCCCGGGTTGGCCGCGCGCGCCCAGTCGATCGCAAATTGCGCGAGCAGCACTATGGCCGCCGTGCTGGCCTGGGTTGGCCACCCCTTGCGCTCGGCGCGGATCATCAGGCCGCGATCCGATTCCGTCATCAAGGCGGAGCCTGGCGTGTTGCTGAGCGCCAGCGTCTTGGCGCCCTTGGCCCGCGCAATCAGCATGGCCTCGACGGTGCGCGTGGTCATGCCTGAGGAACTGAGCGTGATCACCAGCGTGTCCGGACCTGTGGTGCGGCTGGCGTAATAGGCGTAATCGAGCGCCTGGATCGGCTCGACCGGAATGCCCAGCAGCATTTCGAAAATGTCTCGCACGCCGAACATCACGGCAAGGGAATCGCCGCAGCCGGTCATGATGATGCGTTTGACGCCCTGGCTTGCGAAATACTGTGCGGTCTCAATGGTCTCGGCACGTGCTTCGCGGATCGTGTTACGGATGGCGTCGGCCTGGCCGAGGATCTCGACCCGGGTCAGTTCGACGCGGCGCTTGCGCTTTTCGTCGAGCGGATCGTCGGTCGGCAGCGCGTCCATCAGGCGCGCTTCCTTCTCGAACAGCATTTCGACGAGCGCGCGCGCTTTGGCGTCGAGCGGCGAGTCGGGGTGGAGGAGGGGGTGACGTATGACTGGCTCATGGCCTCTGTGCTTCTGCTTTGGATTTCAGACGAGTTCGCAGCGCCGGCTGAGAAGCTGGGCGGCGAGGAAACGGCCGGGATCGGCCTTGTCCTGGCTGACATTGGGATCGAAACCACTTTCGACGGCGAGCGCGTAGGACAGCATCTGCAGCGGCGCGGGCGTCAGCAATGGCGAGAGCCAGGCCGGCGTCGCCGGCAAGCTGATCCTGTAGGTGGCGCCCTCCACCGCATGACCCGACGTCTCGATCGCGAGAGTTCGCATGCCGGCATGGGCCAGCGCCCCGGCTGTGTTGGAAGCGAGGCGGGCAACTTCGGGCGTAGAGGCGATCAGAATGACGAGTTCATCCTTGCGGCTCGACCAGAACAGGCTGTGGGCAAATTCTTCGATTTCGCTGGCCCAGACCGGCGCCTGAACCACCTTGACCAGCTTGGCTGCGCCGTACTCAGCCGTTGCCCAATCCGCGCCGGCGCCGAGCACGCGCACGCCGCCGAGACCTTGGCCCAGCACGTCGGCGCAGATACCAGGCAGCAGGCGCTGGCAGATGTCGAGGCTCGCGGGAATGGTCTCACGGAGCAACGTCGTCATCTCCGGGCCTTTGCAACTGACCTGCGGCCGACGATCTGACGCACGCGCTGCGCCTTCGATCAGCATCATCAAGCCGAGGATCGTGCCGCTATAGCGCGTGGTGCCTGTGAGAAAGGGCGCGATGTCGTCGATCTTCAGCGAGGCTATGGCGTTGGCGGCCGCGCCCATCGCCGCGCCGTCTTCATTCGTCAGCGCCACATAGCGGCCGCCGACGGACTTGATGCGCTGGGCTGCGGCAATCGTGCGATCCACCGTTCCGGACATGGAAATGGCGATGGCGCGGTCGGCCGATACGGGTTTGCGGTTTTCCGATAGCAGATAATCGAGGCTGGTTACGCCCTCCATCGGCATGTCGAAGACGGACGCGGATATGGCGGCCACCGCGCGGGCTGCGAACCAGCCGTCGCCGCATCCGAAGGCGGCCAGATGTCCGCCTGCATCTGGCGTTAGATGTTCCGCCCCGATAGCGGCAAAACTGTCGTAGCGGTCGAGAAGCCGGGCAAGAACCTCGCCCTGCCGTAGGATGTCGACCAGCATATGAGGCTGGTCTTTGGATGTCGTTGGCATTGTCGCACTCCTGAATGCCCCTGAGGCTGCCGGTTGTCTGTTTTTTCCGCAAGGAAAAATTTCGAAAATTTGCGATAGCGTTGTGTGAGAAAATTTGGCATTAATTTTGGGCAGGTGGTCTTGGGGGCAGTCGTGACAGCATTGAACGCCATGCAGCGTCATCAGCGGATTCTGGAGGCGCTTGAGGCCGATGGCAAAGTGTCCGTGATGGGCCTGTCCGACAGGCTCAGAGTGTCCGTAGTCACCATCCGCAACGATCTCGAGCAGTTGGAGCGCCAGCAGGTGTTGCGGCGTATTCGCGGCGGCGCGCTGGCGGTGAGGGCGGCGCGGTTCGAACGGCCGCTGCATCTGGCGAGCCAGGCGTTCACCGAGGAAAAGCAACGCATCGCCAAGCTCGCCGCCACTCTGGTGCGCGACGGCGAGACAATCATGATCGACGCTGGCAGCACGGCGCTCGCTTTCGCGCGTGCGCTTTCCAAGTCCTTGAATGATGTGGCTGTTGTGACCAATTCGTTGGATGTGGCGCTGGTTCTGGCCGAGCATCCGGGCATTCGCGTCGTGGTGACGGGCGGCACGCTGCGCGGCGCGCAGCGTTCTCTGACGGCCCCGTTTTCGACGCTTGTGATCGGGCAGTTGAACGCCGATACCGCCTATATCTCCTGCACCGGGATTGATCTCGACAAGGGGTTCACAACCGGCAGCTGGGAGGAGGCGGAGGTGGAGAAGGCGATGATCGCGGCGGCCAGTCGATGCGTCATCCTGGCCGACCACAGCAAATTCGGCCATGTCGGCAGCGCCAGGGTCGCCGATCTCGCCACGGTCGATCTCCTGGTCACCGACAATGATGTCGCGCCGGAGATGGTTGTCTCCTTTGAGGCCAGGGGTCTGCAGGTGCTGACTGCGTAACGGGCACATACAGTCGCCTCGTGATGCATTTTTGCGCAGGATTTGGCGTGGGATTAAATGAATGATCCGGACTTTCGAAAAAATTCCATTGCCAAATTAGCGAAAAGGCGCAAGCTTTTGCCGTCATCAATAAAAAAATGGGAACAGCACGATGAATTCAGGGCCTATTCTCACCAGGCGACAGCTCGGCAAAGGCGCTGCGGCGCTTGCTGCGCTGATGAGCTTGCCGCGGGGCGCTTTCGCGCAGACCTCGCCTGTCGTGATCGCATCGGAAGACGATGTCTCGACGCTCGATCCGCATCTCATCCGCAACAATCACCCGATCGGCAGCGTCATCTGGTCGGTCTTCGACAGTCTCGTGCGCCGCAATGCCGACGGCACGCATGAGCCGCGCTTGGCCTTGAGCTGGGAACAGGCCGAGCCCACCCGCTGGCGCTTCAAGCTGCGCGACGGCGTGACCTTCACCAACGGCGAAAAGTTCGACGCCTCCGCCGTGAAGTTCAATTTCGAGCGCATGAACATCGCGCCGTTCAACGGCGAAAGCCAGCTGTGGCCACAGACAGGTCTGACCGAGATCAAGATCGTTGATCCCTTGACGGTCGACCTCGTCACCAGCGCGCCGACCATCAACATGCTCTATTGGCTGGAAGAGGCCTTCATCGGCGCGCCCGCCTATCTGAAGGACACGCCGGCCGATGTCGTGGGCGCCAAGCCGATTGGTTCCGGCCCTTACGTCGTGACCGAATGGAAACAGGGCGACCGCGTGGTGCTCAAGGCCAATTCCGGCCACTGGAACGGCGAACCGGCGATCAAGGACGTGATCTTCCGCGACGTTCCCGAACTGTCCTCGCGCATCAACGAGCTCAAGGCCGGCAGCGTCGATATCGCCGTGGGACTGACGCCGGACACGGCGGAGGATGCGAATTCCGACAAGTCGAAGGCGGTGTCGGTGGCGGGCCTGCGCAAAATGCATATGGGCATTTCACTCAACGGCATGGAGCCGCTGAAGGACAAGCGCGTCCGACAGGCGCTGAACTATGCGGTGGACGTCAAGACCATGGTGGAAACGCTGCTCGGCGGCCAGACGAAGCCGATCGTCTCCATCGTCAATCCACCCAACAACAATCCGGACCTGAAGCCGTTTGATTACAATCCGGAAAAGGCCAAAGCGCTCTTGGCGGAGGCCGGCTTCACCGACTTCGAGATCCCAATCGCCTATGGTCGTTATCCCGCAGCGAAAGAAGCTGCTGAAACGGTGGCCGCCTTTCTCGAGGCCATTGGCCTCAAGCCGAAGATAGAAGCCTATGAGCCGGGCAAGTTCTCCGACATGATCCGCTCGAAGGCCTTCAAGGGCATCTATTATTATGGCTGGGCGTCCCTGATCAATCCGTCGGTCGAGCTTGTCATCCTGACCTCGGATGCCGTGGACAATTCCAGCGCCTACAACAATCCGGAGTTCGACGCGCTGGTCAAAAAGGCGTCGGTGACGCTTGACGACGCGGAACGCCAGAAGCTGCTGACTGCAGCCGAAACCATGGTGTGGGACGATTGCCCGTGGATTTATCTCTGGTACCTGCCGGCGATCTATGGGGTGAGCAACCGCCTCGACTTCCCGGTCCGCCCGGACGACTATGTCGAGATGTCCCGCGCCAAGCTTAAGGCGTGATCGTATATGCTGATCGGATGGGGCCGCGAAAACAGCCCCATCCTGACAATGCGGCAACCTGCGGCGCTGCTGGAGACAAGTGCATTGAACTATCTGACCAAACGGCTCCTGAGGGCGCTCTTCGTCCTCATTGGCGTCAGCTTTGCGACATTCATGGTGGCCCAATCGACGGGCGACCCGGTCGCCCTGCTGATCAAGCCCAACGCCACAGAGGAGGCGCGCCGCGCGCTCACCGAATATCTTGGCCTCGACAAGCCCATTCTTGCTCAATATGGCCTGTTCCTGTGGCGGGCGTTGCAGGGCGATCTCGGTCAATCCTTCCTCTACAATCAGAGCGTCGTGAGCCTTGTGGCCGATCGCCTGTCCAACACATTCCTGCTGGCGCTCGCCTCCTTCACGATCGCCCTCGTCCTTTCCGTGACGCTTGGGGTGCTGGCGGCGCTTTACCGCAACACCTGGATCGATGCGGTGATCACCATGTTCACGATGATCGGTCTTGCTGTGCCCGCCTTCTGGCTGGGGCTGATGTTGATCCTGATTTTTGCCGTCACCTGGCAATTTTTCCCGGTATCGGGGTCGGACGGCGCCAGTTCGCTGGTCTTGCCGGCGCTGACGTTGTCGATGCAATCAACGGCAAGGCTCTGTCGCCTCGTGCGGTCGGGCATGATCGAGGTGCTGAATGCAGATTTCATCCGCACCGCGCGCGCCAAAGGTCTCTATGAAACGCGGATTGTCTGGGTGCATGCGTTGCGCAACGCCTTGCTGCCGGTCGTGACCATGGCGGGCCTGGAGCTTGGCGATCTCATTTCCTCCGCTGTCGTCATCGAAGCCATTTTCGCCTGGCCGGGCATCGGCCGGCTCGCCATCGGCGCCGTCTCGTCGCGTGATTTCCCGCTTCTGCAGGGCACTGTGCTGGTCTCGGCCTTTTGCTTTGTCGCCATCAATCTGTTCGTCGACTGGCTCTATCACCGGATCGATCCGCGGGTGAGAAACACATGAGCGCTTCCTTCACACGCTTCCTGTCGCGCAACGCTGTCGGGATCATCGGCGGCGCCATCATTCTCTCCGCGGTGGCGATCGCGGTGTTCGCGCCGCTGATCGCGCCGGTCTCTGCTAGCCAAATCGACCTTCGCGCACGGCTGGCGCCGCCCGTCTTCGTCGAGGGCGGTTCGATTAAGCACCTGCTGGGGGCCGACAATCTGGGCCGCGATATTCTTTCGCGCCTGATTTATGGAAGCCGCATCTCGCTGGCCGTGGGCACGGCGGCAGCCCTGCTGGGTGCGGTCATCGGCAGCCTGATGGGCATCCTCGCCGGCTATTTCGGCGGTAAGGTCGATGGCGTGATTTCCTGGTTTGTCGATGTGCAACTCGCCTTTCCCTTCACGCTGTTGGCGATCTTCCTCCTGGGGACATTGGGCGGCGGATTTTACGCAGTCGTGATCGTGCTGGCGCTGGCGACCTGGGTGAACTACGCCCGCGTGGTGCGCGCCCAGGTGCTGACCGTGAAGGTGCAGGACTATGTGCTCGCCGCCCGCGCCGTCGGCGTCGGCACGCCGCGAACGCTATGGCGCTATATCTTCGCCAATTCAACCGCGCCGATCATTGTTGTCGCCAGTTTCTCGACGGCGCAAGCGATCCTGACACAGGCCGCGTTGAGCTTTCTCGGCGTTGGCATCGACCCAACGATTCCGTCTTGGGGGCGATGCTCAATGACGGCCGCGACTATCTACAGAAAGCCTGGTGGATTGCGACATTCCCTGGCCTCGCCATCGCGTTCACCGTGCTAGGCGTCAACCTGTTCGGCGATTGGCTGCGAGATCGCCTTGATCCGAGGAGCGTCCGATGAGCCAGGCACTTCTTGATGTGAAAAACCTCAATGTCCGGTTTGGACCGGTCCATGCTGTCCGCGATGTATCCTTTCAAGTGGCTGCGGGAGAGACCTTGGGTGTGGTGGGCGAATCCGGCTCGGGCAAGAGCACGACCATGCTTGCCATGCTCGGCCTGCATCCAAAGCGCCAGGCGGACGTGACCGCGTCCCAGCTCGATTTCGATGGCGAAGATCTGTTGTCGAAGCCGGATGTCGCCATGCGCGATCTTCGAGGGAGGCGGGTCGGGCTGATCTTTCAGGATCCGCTCGCCGCGCTCAACCCTCTCATGACCGTTGGAAAACAGATCGCAGAAGTTCTCATACGTCATCGCGGCTTTGACAAGAAGGCAGCACTGGCAGAGGCGGTGAATCTTCTCGAACGCACCGGCGTGCCGGATCCGAACAGGCGCGCGGGACAGTTTCCGCATCAGTTTTCGGGCGGCATGCGCCAGCGCGTCATGATCGCCATCGCCCTAGCTGGCCGGCCAGATTTGCTGATTGCGGACGAACCAACCACAGCGCTCGATGTGACCGTGCAGGCAGAGATCGTTCGTCTGATCCGCGACATCCAGCAGGCCAGCGGCATGGGCCTGGTCTGGATCACGCATGATCTGGCGCTGATGGCGCGCGTCGCGGACCGGGTGATGGTGATGTATGCGGGCGCCGTGGTTGAGGAAGCGCCCGTTGATCGCCTGTATGCTGCGCCCCGCCATCCCTACACGGCGGGCCTTTTGGGCAGTATTGCGCGGTTGGACCAGCCACGCGGCAAGCGGGCTCGCGCCATTGCCGGCGCCCCGCCGTCGATGAACCAGCCTTTTGTGGGTTGCGCCTTTGCGCCGCGCTGTCCGCTCCGCTTCGACAAATGCAGCGTCGCGCCGCCGCTGATGGCGCTAGGCGAGGGTGCGCGTGCGGCCTGCTGGAGAGTTTCGGGAAAGCAGTCATGACCGATTCTATAAACGAGGCGCCTCCCGTCTCCGAGGCGATCGCGCTCAAGGTTCAGTACCAGACGCGCCGACGAAATTGGCGAAGTCAACTCAGCATCAGCACCGTGCGCGCTGTTGATGGTGTGGATCTGCGGGTCGAACAGGGAGAGGCGCTCGCGCTGGTGGGAGAATCCGGCTGTGGCAAGTCCACCTTGGGACGCGCGCTGCTGCGTCTTGAACAGGTGAGCGAAGGCGCAGTCCGCTTTTCTGGGAGAGATCTGACCGGGCTCGATCAGTCGCTGCTGCGGCCGCTGAGGCGTAACATGCAGATGGTGTTCCAGGACCCGTTCTCTTCGCTCAATCCGCGTATGAAGATTGGCGAAACGCTCGCTGAACCCCTGCTCGTCCATAGCCTTGCAACAAGAGCGGAGGCGCGCGCGCGTGTGGCGGAGATGCTTGAAATTGTCGGCCTTGACCCTGCGGTCGCCAACCGTCATCCGCACGCCTTTTCGGGCGGGCAGCGACAACGCATCGCCATCGCCCGCGCCGTCATCGCCCGGCCGAGCTTCGTTGTGGCCGACGAACCAATTTCTGCGCTCGACATCTCCGTGCAGGCGCAGATCCTCGACCTCTTCGAAGATCTCAAGGAGCGTTTTGCGCTGACCTATTTGTTCATCAGCCATGACTTGGCCGTGGTACGCCATATCGCCGACAGGGTGGCGGTCATGTATCTCGGTCGGATCGTCGAGGAAGGATCACCGGAAACCGTCTTTGGCAATCCCTTGCACCCCTATACGCAGGCGCTTCTGGCTGCGGTGCCATCGCCAGATCCTGTGCGGGAGCGAAATCGGCCTGAGCCGGTTTTACGCGGAGAGCCGCCTTCGCCGGCCAGCAGGATTGTCGGCTGCCGGTTCCGTGGCCGATGCGCCCACGCGATGCCGATCTGCGCCACCTCCGATCCCGCGTTGGCGCGTGTCGGAGACAACAAACATTCAGCGGCATGCTTCCTTCATCATCACGAAGCCCGTCAACAGCAAGCAGCGCTTCCATGATTGCGGGAGTTGGATGGAACCGCAGGACTCAAGCTTAGTGTGCTGACTCGTTAGCTCACTATCAAAGCCCTGATATCTTAGAGAATAGCAAAAGGCGTGCCAGGAGAACCGGTTGCCCCTTCAATGCGCAGTGGCGCGAAAGCATAAACGAATTCGTACCGTCCAGTTTCTGCGAGCGGATCGAGGTTCATGCCTTCATGCAGGTAAATGCCGTGTCGCATGATCAGGTGCTGATGACAGGGAAGAACCATGTCTGGATCAATAGGGGGAACCACATCGATGGCGAAGTTGTCGGCGCCAACCACAACAGGTTCGCGTTCCGAGAGAAATTCCGCAGCGGTGAGACCGAGACCGGGCTCGCCGTCATACCAGGTCTCAGCCTCTGAGAAGAACCGGGAGCCGTGGCCGGTGCGGATCAAAACGACGTCGCCTGGATTCAACCAAGCGTTCTCGTCGAAACCTTGTCGCTCAATGCAGGCGCGGAGATGATCAGGCGTGATCTCGAACCCGTTCTCAAGCGGCGCGCCGAACAGCGCCTGAACGTCGAGCAGAACGCCGCGGGTGAAGAATATCGGCGCTTTTTCGATGCCGAGTTTCTTCAGCCCGTAGGGCGACCAGATGTCCGAAAGCTTGTTGCCGTTGTAGACGAGGGTCTCGCAGTGACCGCAGGGATAGGAGACCTGGTGGCCGAGATGGCCGAGCGCATCCATATGGGTGCCGATCTGGCCGAGTTCGGTGCAGACAAAATCATCGTTCCACACGGTGCGGCTTGTCCTGCCTTCCGGACCGCCGGTCGGACCGCCGGGCATTTTGAGCCCGAATGTCCGGCCCGGCGACAGCGGCATGCCGACGCGATAGGGAAATCCGAGTGAGATCGTTTCGCCGGTGCGGATCAAACGCGCGGCTTCGAGCACTTTGTGCGGACCCAGCAAATTGCCGGCGCCGATTTCATCCTCGACGCCCCAGCGTGAGGGAAACCAGTGTTGCCCGAGGGCGGGGTTTTCTTGATCGCTCATAGGCGCTCCTATGCCGGAAGGCGGGCGGAATAGGCAAAGCGCCGGCGCCGCAGAACATATCGGATCAGCGCCTCCGATATAATGACGAAAATCATTAGCGCGCCGGTGGCAAGGCTTTGCATCCAGAAGGGTGCGCCCAGAGCGGCGATGCCGCTGACCAGGAAGCGGATGGTGAAGAGCCCGATCAGTATTCCGAGTATTGAGCCGCGACCGCCGGACAGCGCTATGCCGCCGATCAGGCAGGCGGTTACCGCTTCCAGCAGGACGGCCTCGAAGCCGAGCGGGCTGGCGCTTCCATTCTTGATCGATATTAGCGAACCGGCCAGACCCGCAAGCGCTGCGGACATGGCGAAGATCAAGACCATAGGTCGACGCATGGAGACGCCCGCGGCGCGCGCTTCACTTCGTCCGCCGCCAATGGCGAAGATTTCCCGACCGAACAACGTGCGGCGTGCAAACAGATCGACGATGAGAAAAAGCGCGAGCAGGACGAAGGAGGGAACGGAAAAAATAAGATACTTTGCCGAAAGGAAATCAGTTTCAGCAATGTTTTCAAACGGAACCAGCGCTGTTTTCTCATCGGACATAACCAGGGTCAGACCGCGCAATGCGATCAATGTGCCGATGGTGAAAACCATGGAGTTGATATTGAGCTTGTAGATGCAATAGCCCTGCACGGCGCCGATCGCGGCGCAAATGACGATGACCATGATGAAAGCAGGCGTCACTCCAAATGCGAAGAACTTGATCGACAGAATGCCGGCGAAAGCCGCCATGGAGCCGACGGACAGATCCATTTCGCCGGCGATCATCGTCAAGCCAACGCCAATCGCAATAATGCCCGCCAGTACGGCGCCATCGAGCAGAGCCGCCACGCCGGGCGCCGAATAATAGCTGGGTATCCTGGTTGCGAAGATACAATAGACCAACGCCATGAGCGCGACCCGCGCCAGATTGCCTTTCGTCTCGGATGTCATTTTCACCGCGACCTCGTCTGAATGATATGAAACAGGCTAATCGACGCCACGACCAGCAGACCAACGATGGTCATGCGCAGGCCAGCGCTCAGCCCGTTCAGCAACATGAAATTTTGCAGAAGCGCGATCAGAATAGCGCCCATGCCCGCCTGGAGGGGGAGCCATGGCCGCCGCGGAGCGCTATGCCGCCGACGAGCACGGCGGCAATGTAATCGAAGTCATACCCCATGAAGAGATCGGCTTTGGCCTGCGAAAACTGAGACACGTTGAGGATCGCCATCACCGCCGCGCCGATGCAGAGCGCTACGCAGCCGACAGACGTGACGAGTCCGACGCGAAGACCACTGGCGACCGCCGCTTTGGGATTGGCCCCGCAGAGCACGATTTCACGGCCAAGCTTGAAATGGCGGATAATCACCCAGCTGGCGATGGCGAGCAGAAGGAACGCCCAGCTCTGCGTCGGCATGCCGAGCGGACGCGCCGTGCCGAGCCAAAGCGCCGCGTCGCTATCGATGCGCAGGATGGAGTTGCCCGACAGGAGCGCCGCGAAACCTCGAAAAACCGTGCCGAAAGCGAGCGTGGTGATGATGGGGTTGCCGATCAGTGATATCGCGACGCCTTGGGCGATGCCTGACAGGGCCGCCAACAGAAGAGTGGCCGCGATGCCGGCGGCAAAGCCCAGATCCGACGTGGTCAATGCGAAGACGACGGCCAGGAGCGCGCCCAGCGAACTTGCCGACAGCGCGAAGAGATTGCCTGAGATCGTCACATAGCTCATGCCGATCGCGACGATGCCGGTGAGCGACGCCGCCCGGATCACGACGAACAGATTGTCGATCGTGGCGAAGCCGGGCGTCGTGGCGCCGGCAACGGAGATCAGGAACACGATGGCGAACAGCGCGTATATGGACCTCGGCAAGGTCCTGTCTTTCCTCGCGGGCAAGGTTTGACGTGTCATTAGACTGGTCATTTTCTGGTCCGGTTTTGCGTTCAGGCGGCTTCGTGCGCGCGGGTTACATCTCGCGTCAAGCTCTCAGCCGTTGCGGTTTCGGCTTCCACCACTCGCACCAACTCTCCATGGAAGAAGGTGGCGATCCTGTCGGCCAGCCCCAAAACTTCCTGAGTGTCCGACGATGCGAAGATGATCGACATGCCCTCATCCGCCAAGGCGCGCAGATTGCCGTAGATCTCGGCCCGAGCGCCAACGTCGACGCCGCGGGTCGGCTCTTCGACGAGCAGCACCTTCGGATCGAGCCCTATCCATTTGCCGAGCGCCACTTTCTGCTGGTTTCCGCCGCTGAGATTGCCGGCAAGGCGGCTGAAATAGCGTTCGTCGAGGCCGAATTTCGCAGCGATCGACCGGATATGCGATCGTTCCCGACCCGGGGAGAGAATCTGAAAGCGACTGATGGCCCCGAGAGCCGGCGCCGAGAGGTTTTCGGGCACATTTCGCACAGCGAAAATTCCGTCGCGCTTTCTGTCCTCCGAGCAGTAGACAACGCTTTCGGCGATGGCGTCGGCGATGGTCTTGGGCGCATAAGGACGCCCGGCGAGCACGATCTGCCCCGATTGAATCGGAGTCACGCCCGCCAACATTCTGAGAAGGCTGCTTGCGCCGCTGCCCACCTGTCCCGCCAAAGCGAGGATTTCGCCTCTTCTGAGGCTGATGGAAACGGGAGACTTGAGGCCCGGCGCCAGACAGCGGTCAAGCTTCAGGTTCACATCTCCCAGATGTTTGGCGCGCGGTGGAAACATTTGCCCCAGCTGACGGCCGAGCATCGTTTCGATGAGCGCATCGATCGTCAGTGCTGCAGTGTCGAGCGCGGGATAGCTCTTGCCGTTGCGAAGTACGGTGACGCGCTGGGTGAGATCAAACACTTCCGGCATGCGATGGGTAACGTAGATCACCGCGCAACCTTCAGCGGCAATCGCCCGCACGGCCGCTTTGACGCGCAGGATCTCGGTTTCGGACAAAGCTGCGGTCGGTTCGTCGAGAATGGCGATTCTGGCTTTTCGAGACAATAGACGCGCTATTTCCATCAATTGCCGTTCGGCGACGGAATAGTCTTCCGCCAACGCCATGGGATCCACATGGCCCAATCCGACCTGGACGAGGTAGGGGCGCGCCAGTTCGGCCAGTCGTGAAGCAGACCTTATGACTCCGATCGACGCGTCGCCGAGGAAGACATTCTCGGCTACCGACAGGCTGTCGATGATCGACAGTTCCTGCGCTACATAGCCGACCCCCGCGGCGCGCGCCTGCGCCGGGGAGCGGATGGCGACAGCGCGGCCGTCGATCTCGATCTGACCACCGTCGGCCGGTTCGATGCCGGCCAGTATCTTCACGAGCGTCGATTTGCCTGCGCCATTTTCGCCCATCAAGGCCATGACCTGACCTGCCTCGACGGCAAGGTTCACCTTGTCGAGCACAAGCGTCGGTCCATAGCTCTTGATGATGTCGGTCATCTTCAGCATAGCGTCAATCCCGGTCGGAGGAGCGCCGCACGTCGCCGCGCGGCGCCTTTGGCGTCAGAAGTTGCAGAGCTGATCAGCGGTCTTGCCCCAGAGCTTCGCCGCATCATATGCCGCCTGGCTGTTTCCGACAGCCGGATTTGGCAGGAAGTTATACTTGTAGAGCGGATCGGAATCGGAGGGTGTCGCGTCGGGGTTGGCGTCGAGATACTTCTCGCCGTCCAGAACCTTTCCTTGAGCGACGTATTTGCCGAGAGCCTGAACGGCCATCCAGCCCTCCCAGTAGCCCGATTGAACTGCCGTGCCGGCGATTTCGCCGTTCTTCACATGCTTGAGTCGCCATGGCAGGTGCCGCCAACGATGAAGATATCCTTGCCCGGGGTCAGGCCGTTTTCACGCGCGGCTTGGGCGGCGGCTCCGGCGAGCGAGTCGTTTTCGGTATAGAGCCAGGTCAATTCGCCCTTATGGGCCGGAATGATCTGCGCGGCGACCTTGTATCCCTCGTCTTCGAGGAAGCCGGCGGTCGGCACGACGTCGATGACGTTCAGCTTACCCTTCACGGCGTCCTGGAAGCCCGTGGCGCGGTCGTCGCCAGCCGAAACGCCGGCAGGAAAGCGGATGATCGCGCCCTTGTCGCATTTGACCGACGCCTTGGCGCAGGCGTCGAGCAGGATCTCGGCCGCTGTCTTGCCGCTCAGGAAATCGTTGGCGCCAGCATAAGCCGTCCAGTATGCCTCCGTCCCCTTGATAGGATATTGGTTGGAAACTATCACGGGAGCGCCGGATTGTGACAAGGCGCGGAGAGAGGCGACGCCGGCGGCATTTTCGAATGGCCACCAGACATAACCGGCGATCTGTTCGCCGGACGCAAGCTGCTGTTGCACCTGGCTGTCTTGTTCAGCTTGATTGAAGTTGTTCTCCACCACCTTGATCGTGTAGCCGAGTTCCTCGGCCTTGGCCTTCGCACCCGCCTGGAACTGGCCGATATAGGGATTGGTGCTCGACGGCACGAAGGCGACGATGGCTCCTTTGCTCTCGGCTGCATAGGTTGCCGAGCAGAGCAAGTTCGCCGAAAGAGACGCCGCGATGGCGAGTGTAGTTTTCATGTTCATGGTCTTCCTCCCATGGCCATTTGGCCGTTAGCGCCGCAATGCGGCCCTCCTCACAAAGGCCGGAGCCACCCATTCTTTTGGAAAGAGAGGCGATCGGCCATGTCGACTGCGCCGCTGCAACATTGCGGCGCAAACTAGATCCCGCCTCCTTCGCCCAGGGAGCTGAAATGCTCGATCATGCGCTCAGCGTCGGGGACGATCCCGGTAAACAGCTCAAATGCGCCCACTGCCTGGAAGACGGCCATCCCGCCGCCATTGACCACGCGACAGCCGAGATGCGCCGCTTCGGCCAGCAATTGGGTTTCAAGCGGAAAATAGACGATTTCGGCGACCCATTGATTACTGTTCAGCAGGCGGACGTCGAACGGAACGCCAGGATGGGCAGCCATGCCGGTGGGCGTCGCGTGCACGACGCCATCCGCCTGCGCAATTTCCGAGGCCATGTCGACAACGACCGTGAAGACGCAGTCGGGATGGTGTTCCTTCAATTGCTCGACCAGCCGCGCGCTTCTTGCGGGGACGACATCGAAGACGTGCAGCTCATGGCAGCCCATGGACGCGAGCGCATGCGCCACCGCCACGCCCGCGCCCCCGGCGCCGACCAAGAAAACGCTTTCGAGCCGAGCATTCGGCAAGCCGCGCTTAAATCCACGCGCAAAGCCTGACCAATCGGTGTTGTGGCCGGTGCGTCGGCCGTTGGCGAAGGTAATCGTGTTGATCGAGCCCAGTATAGCGCCGTCCTTGGACAGGGAGTCGACGAAATTACTCGCCGCCTGTTTGCAGGGATGGGTCACATTGACGCCAGCGAATCCTTCGCGTTCCGCCTGATCCAACAGGCGGGGCAGGGGGTCCAGGCCGACGTCGAGTTCCGCGAGATCAATCAGGTCATAGCGATAGTCGAGCCCATTGAGCCGGCCTTCGCGGACATGCATGGCGGGAGTGCGCGAGGCGCCGATGCCGCTGCCGATCAGGCCCACGCGAATGGGCCGCGTCATTGTTTCCGCCACTGAATGCACTCCTCCCAAACACTCCCGGCAGGTGGGCAGCGCTTCTGAATGGAAAATGTACGAACTGGTTAGTAAAGTCAATAGGCGCAATCGTTTCGTTGCCGCCGGTTTGACGAAATTGAGCCATGAAGCTGATTTGTGAGAAGTTTTCTTGAGTCAGGCCATCGGCGGCCCACCGCCTTATTCCGCAGACTTCAGAAAGGCGAGGATCATGTCGGAGATGATCTGCCGATGTCGCATCTTGTGTTCTTGCGCCATGAGGTCGCGGTTGAAAATCGCTCCGAACGTGTAGCGGTTTGAAACCCGGAAAAAACACTCGGCGCTAATCATCTGGTGAAGGTCAACGGGGTCTATTTTGCGCTTGAAAATGCCTGCCGCCGCGCCGCGATCCAGGATCGCCGCGATAATGTCGATGACCGCGTAATTTGTTCTTTTCAGGACATCCGAACTCTTGAGATGTTCGGCGCGATGGATGTTCTCGATGCTGACCAACTGAACGAAGTCGGGATTGGCGTCATCATGGTCGAAGGTGTTGCCAATCAGGCTTCTCATCGCCGCTTCAGGATCGAGATCTTCAAGATTGAGCCGGCTCTCGAGAGTTCGGATCTTGGCATAGGCGCGCTCGAGAACGGCGAGATAGAGACCCTCCTTGCTGCCGAAATAGTAATAGATCATCCGCTTGGAGGTCTTCGTCCGGTCTGCGATCTGGTCGACGCGCGCGCCGGAGAACCCGGCGCTGACGAATTCCTCGGTGGCGACCGCGATGATGTTTTCCTTCGTGCCGTCCGGATCGTTCTTTCTCGTTATTCGCGTTTCGGCGCCCTGCATCGTCTATCGCTCTCCCCATCGTCCTGTCTGTGGGCCTAAGCCAATTCCGGCGCGTCGGCAAGTCAGCGTGACGGCATGCCCTCGGGCCGAATCCGCCGCTTCTGCGCAGCAATGCGGAATATCGCATTGGGCGCCCCGTAACCTTGGTAACCACGCCTTTCCACGATTTCAAAGAAGAAGCCTTCGCCGTAAAGCGGACTGTAGAGCTGGAAATACTCGCCATGCTCGTCTCGGTCATACAGAATATTTGCCGCTCTGAGACGTTCTGCAAAATCCGGATCAAGACCGAACCGCGCCTCAACATCATCGTAATAGTTGCGATTAATTTCGAGGGGGCGAAAGCCGTTGCGGGCCAGATTCTCGGCGGTTGCGAATATATCCTTCGTCGCGAAGGCGACATGCTGGACGGCCGCGCCGAAACTCTCCGCGAGAAAATGACCGGCCAGTGTTCTGCGGTTCTCTGCTCCGTTCAGGGTGACTCGAAATGTTCCGCTGGCGTTGGCCACCACCTGACTCCGCACGATTCCGGAGGGTCAATGATATCGACAACAGGGGATTTCGAGACCTGAAGAAGCGAATTGTAGAATAAAACCATGGTCAGGAGGTCTTCATAGCGCACGGTTTGAGCAATGTGGTCGATCTGCTCCAGCCCTGTACTCACCACCTCCGGATCCTCTTCCACGGTCTCGAACTCGCGCTGCCATAGGTCGCTCAGCGGCAAAGAGTGGTCGAGAAAATAGTATATCCCGCCGTCTGGACCTTGGACGGCGGGGACTGTCGCCTCATCATCGGCCACGGGCTGGACGAAAGGCGCCGAGCCCAACGCGACAGCGCGGGCCATCGCCTCCTCGGCGTTACCGACCTCAAGGCCGAACGCGTAGGCCAGGGCGCCGTGAAGGCGGAAGGCGGCGCCGGCAAATCCTTGCTCCTCGGTGTTGATGACGAGCCTGATGTCGCCGAGAGTATAGAGGTCCACCTGTTTTGACTTGTGCCGCGCGCTGTGGCGAAAACCAAGCGTGCGCAGCATATCGACAAGGGCGCCGCTCTCTGCGGCGTCCGCGGCGAATTCGATGAAAGCAATGCGATGAACATCCTGCGGGGCAGGGATGGCCGGCATGCTCAGCCGGATATCCGGCTCAGCCCTTCTGACTTGATCGACAAGGTGAATAAGCGAGCGATGGCCGTCGGTCGCGATGGTCCGCGTTGAGCCACCGCGGAACTGATCATTGAAGATTTCCAGTGAGATGTAACCGTCATAACCCGTAGCGGCGACCGCCCGGGTAAAGCCGGAGACATCGAGATCGCCTTCGCCTGGCATGTTGCGGAAGTGTCGGCTCCAATAGAGAAGGTCCATGTTGAATAGAGGCGCATCAGCTAGTTGGACAATAAAGATTTTTTCCTTCGGGATCGAGCGAATGGAATTGACGTCGATTTTCCGCGCGAGCGTGTGGAAGCTGTCGAGGATGAGGCCGACATTGGGATGATCGGCCCGGCGGACAATTTCCCAGGCGTCCCTGTGGTCGTTGATATGGCGCCCCCAGGCCAGCGCTTCATAGCCGACCCTCACCCCCATTTCGGCTGCAAGCTCTCCAAGCTGATGGAAGTCTGCAGCGGCGCGATCCAGACCGCCGATCGAGATCGGCGACACGTTGGAGCAGACCAGCACGAGTTCGGCGCCGAGTTCCTGCATCACATTGAATTTCCGCTTGGCGCGTTCGAATGTGCGGCTTCGATGCGGCTCGGGCATTCCTTCGAAATCCCGAAAAGGCTGAAACAGAGTTATCTCAAGCCCTTGGTTGTGCACCATCTGGCCGACCTCGCGTGGGGTGCGATCAAAGGCGAGAAGATCGTTTTCAAAAATCTCAACTCCATGAAAGCCTGCCGCAGCGATTGCTCGCAACTTTGCGTCAAGTTCCCCGCTCAATGTTACGGTTGCGATGGACGTTTTCATACCCTCTCCTCCGGCTGGCCGCAGAAACCCTAGCACGAATTACGCCTCAAATAAACGAACTATTTCGTACATATGCTAACTCAAGAAAGATGCCGGTTTATCTAGGCTAGAGAAGGTTAAGATTCACGCAGCAGAGCCGACCGGCCGTCTACAGCTCCGGTCTTTTACCAGATAAACGTCCTTCCCTTCTGTCTCGGGTTGGCTCCGTTGAAATTAATCGAGAAAAAGAAATAGAAGAAGAACCATCTTTTATTACTGTGATAAAATCTCATGACAAATGCTGCGTTCTTTACATATGTATTCGGAGTTTCAGATATTTTGAAAGTATATTCAACAGAGCGCTGGTTCGATTTCCATCAAGAGCGAAGACTCGGTCTCACTTTGGTTGCCTATGATAGCGCCCTGTCTCTCGACCATCCGTCAAGCCAAGGCTAAATCGCCTTGCGTGCGAGAGGGCCGAAGCATTCAAACGCTCCGGCCGTCTCGCGCCACGTCCCGGTCAGCCTATCTCAGCCGGCTTCAAGAGGTCAGAAAGACCGACCCGGTGCAGCATCTCGGCGCGAAGTCGGTCAAGCACGGCGAAACCGACATCTGCCCCATCCTGGGTCGGATCATAATGGACTCTGAAAGGCCGCTGGCCGAACGGAGCGCCGACGACCTCGACGATCTTGTCGGCTACTGGTTCAGGATCGGCATCGTCCGGTACGATCGCCGCAAAGGCCTTCTGAACCTGATCACCCAAGCCGGCATAGGGGCCGGCTTCATACTCGGCCAGGCGCGCCTCGTCGGCGGGACGCCCCGAATGCGCAAAGTGATTGGTGCCACGCGTGAATGCCCCCGGCACGATGATGGAGGTTTCGATGCCCCACCGAGCCAGTTCACGCGCGTATTGCACAGCCAGCGAGTCCATCGCTGCCTTGGCCGCAAAGTAGGGCGAGAGATAGGGCGGTGTGCCCCCGGCCGAACTGGAGCTGGAGACCCAGACCAGAAGCCCCTCGCGGCGTGTCCTCATGTGCGGCAACACCGCGCGATTGACGCGCTGGGTGCCGAGCACGTTGACGTCATACTGCTGGGCGAACTGCTCG
Source organism: Rhizobium sp. G21 (assembly GCF_014158035.1). Classification (GTDB taxonomy): domain Bacteria; phylum Pseudomonadota; class Alphaproteobacteria; order Rhizobiales; family Rhizobiaceae; genus Rhizobium_E. The sequence continues at coordinate 34,755 of NZ_JACFXW010000002.1, forward strand.
GGCGTAAAGGCCTCGGCCGGGCCGAACATCATATGTCCGGCGTTGTGGACGATCACGTCGATGCGCCCGCTCTCGGCGATGATCTGATCGACGGCGGCATTGACCGATTGCTCTGACTGTACGTCGAGTTCGATCGGCCGGAGGTCGCTGCCGGCGATCGCCGCGAGCGTAGCGGCATTCTCGGCGTTGCGGCCAGCGACGTCGCGCATCGAGGCGTAAACGGTGTGACCGGCACGGCCGAGTGCTTCGGCGGTCATTCGGCCGAAGCCACTGGAGGAGCCGGTAACGAGGATGATCTTCTGAGACATGGCAAAATCCTTTGTCAGTCCGCGGCACGGCGGACGCTGTGAGTTGAGAGGGTGATCAGATGATGCCGCCATTGGCGCGGATGACCTGGCCGTTGATCCAGGCGCCGTCCGGCCCAGCGAGGAAGGCGACCGCATTGGCGATGTCCTCGGGCTGGCCGAGGCGCTCCAGCGGGGCGAGCTTCGTCAGGTTGTCGACGACGCTTTGCGGCTTGCCGTCGAGGAAGAGGGCGGTCGCGGTCGGGCCGGGCGCGATGGCGTTGACGGTGATCTTGCGACCGCGCAGCTCCTTCGCCAGCACATGGGTCATGGCTTCGACACCGGCCTTGGTTGCGGCATAGACCCCATAGGTCGGCTGGTAGAGACCGACGACACTGGACGAGAGGTTGATGACCCGCCCACCTTCGCGCAGCCGCGTGGCGGCGACTTTCATCGTGTTGCGAGGCCCTTTGAGGTTGATGGCGATCTGGCTGTCGAACAGCGCGTCGTCACCCTCAGCGATGGTGGCCAGCTTCATGACGCCCGCATTGTTCACCAATACGTCCACTCCGCCAAAGGCAGTCTCGGCGGCGTCCCACATACGGGCGACCGCGGACGGGTCCGCCACGTCCGCCTGCGCCGTCAGAGCATGGCCTCCAGCGTCCTCAATGCTCGCCGCAAGCTTCTCGGCTTCGGCGGTGTTGCCGGCATAATTGATAACGACCGTGAAGCCGTCCTTTGCGAGGCGTGTGGCGATCGCCGCGCCGATGCCGCGGGATGCGCCCGTAACAAGAGCTACCTTGGGTTTCATTTGATCAGTCATTTTGTAATCTCCTTTATTGCCGTGAATGCGATGAACCGAATATGCGCTCTGGTCATGGAGAGATAATCAGTGTAATTTCGCCAATTCTATTCAACCAACGCGAACAATCGGGAAAGATGGACCGGCTGGACTCAATGCGCCTCTTTGTCCGGGTCGTGGAGCGGCGCAGCTTCACCGAGGCAGCGCACGACCTGAACATTCCGCGTTCAACGGCCACGGCCGTGATCAAGGCCATGGAGGATCGCCTTGGCGTCCGGCTTCTCCAGCGCACGACCAGGACGGTGCGGCCGACACTCGACGGCGAGGCGTGGTATCGCCGGTGTCTGGCGATCCTCGAGGATATCGAGGATGCCGAAGGCGCTTTCGTCGGCGCCGAGCCGAAGGGTATGCTGCGGGTCGAGGTGCAGGGCACGCTCGCGCGCCATTTCCTTATGCCGGGCCTGCCCGATTTCTTCGCCCGCTTTCCCGGCATTGAACTGACGATGAGCGAGCGCGACCGCTGGGTCGATCTGGTGCAGGAAGGCGTCGACTGCGCTTTGCGCTATGGCGCTCTGCCTGACAGCGATTTGGCCATGCGACAGGTCGCGCTGCTTGATCGCGTTACCTGCGCAAGCCCTGACTATATCGAGCGCTTCGGGACGCCTGAACGGCTGGAGGATCTTATCGGTCACCGCCTGGTCGGCATCCGACGCTTGAGCACCGGGGTACTGACGCCGGTCGTGTTCCAGACCAAGGACGGACCCCAGGCCGTCGACATGGTTGCACCCTTTTCAGTGACTGGTCCCGAAAGCTATCTGCTCGGCGTACAACTCGGGCTGGGCCTTGCCCAACTTCCGCGGTTTCATGTCGAAAAGGACCTCGCCAGTGGTGCGTTGGTCGAACTGTTGAAGGACACGCCCCCACTGCCGGAGCCGGTCTCGCTGCTTTACCCACGCAGCCGGCAGCTATCGCCGCGTGTCCGTGTCTTCGTGGACTGGGCGGCTCACCAGTTCGCCGCCCGGAAGCGCCCCCGATCACAGGGGCCGCTTGAAGGACGGGCATCCTCATCACTCACTGCGGGGAAACGCCATCGGAAGGTCGTGGAGAATGCGAAGGCGGGTAATGCGCCAGCCTTCTTCGGTCTTGCGCAGTTCGGGCCGGTAGTAGCCGGATTCGATTGGTGTGATCGTGCCTTGCGCCCCAAATGCGTCAGCCGGCCAGCCTGACGATGGCTCCTTCGCTCCCTGCACGGAGAACACGATGAATTGGGCGTCGAGCGTGGCCCGTTCGCCATCGATCTCCACGATGGCGTCGTGGGTCGTGTGATGACTCCAGGCGCGCGGCGCATGAGGCGCCATCATATGGCGGACCGCGTCCGCGATCGCTTCGCGCCCTTCCAGAACCCCGAGCATCGTTTCGCCGCCGTCCTTGTCATACAGGATCTCGACGCGGCCCTCTTCGGTAAAGAGCCCGGCCATCGCCTCCGGGTTCCGATGATCTGCGGCTCGGACATAGCGAGCCATGACTTCGCGCACGGCCAATGCATCAGACATGGTCTTTCTCCTTAATATGTGAGAATAATCGTCACATATATCCTGAAGGACCAATATGCAACTCCTATTGTCTCATATTATCGACATGGTAGACCAATGAACGACGTTCGGTTTCCGACAGCCCTTCAAGCCATGCTAAGCTTGGCCCTGGCCAAGGCGAGCGGGGTAGAGAGATTGAGTTCCGCCAACCTCTCAGCGGGCACGGGTACGCATCCAACCCTTATGCGCCGACTGCTCGGCGACCTGGCAGACGCGGGACTACTGGTCGCCAGCAAGGGTCGCGATGGCGGTGTCGCGCTCGCCCGTCCCGAATCTGACATCACGTTGGCGGATATCCATGCGGCAGTCACGGGCGAGAAAGGGCTGTGGCGGCCGCGCGAGGATATCCCGCATCGCTGCATCGTGAGCAGACACATGATCGAGTATTTCGGGAAGGTGGACGCGGAAGCCGCCGCTGCCGCCCACGCCACTCTTGAGCGCCGTACGCTGGCCATGGCGCTAGCCGAAATCCGGGAGATGGAAATAGCCGATTAGAGGCTGCGGAGTACCTCGTCGCAGAAATCGATGAACGCACGAACCTTGGCCGGCGGATGCTGGCGCGAGGGATGGTAGGCGTAGAGCGGAAAGCGTTCTCCATGCCACTCCGGAAACAGATCGATGAGATCGCCGGCAGCCAGCCGCCCACCCACACCCCAGCCGATCACCTGCGCGATGCCGGTGCCGGCCAGACATTCCTCCAGCATGGATTTGGGGTCCGTAAAGGTCAGCGGGCCGCTCGTCGGCACCTCGATCGTCTCGTTACCGCGGATAAACTCCCAGTCAAACGGCTTCCCCGAAGCCGGATCGAGGAATTGCAGACAGCGATGCCTGCTCAGATCCGAGGGATGCGCGGGACGTCCGTGGCGGTCGAGATACGAAGGCGACGCCAGCGTGAGGATCGGCGCTTCGGCCAGCTTGCGTGTGATGAGCGTCGCGCCGCGCGGCCGGCCGAAGCGGATCGCGAGATCGATGCCGTCCGCGACGAGATCGCCGACATGGTGGCGCGTCAGGAACTCCACCGACAGATCGGGATAGCGCGCGCAAAACACTCCGAGCCGTCCGGCGAGCACCAGCGGCAGGAAGAATGGGTCCATATCGACACGCAGGCGCCCTCGCACGGAGGAAGCCGCTCCGGATGCCGAAAAGGCGGCGCTTTCTATCGCGTCGAGATGGGGCTTGGCTTCCTCGTAGAAACGGCGGCCCTCATCGGTCAGCGTGACCGATCGTGTCGTTCGATCGAGCAGACGAACGCCGAGCCGCGCTTCCAACCGGCCGATCGAACGGCTGACGCCGGAATCGGTAATGCCGATCAGCTCGGCGGCTTTGACGAAACTACCGCCCTCCACGACAGCCGCGAGCACGCTGACCCCGGAGAGGATTCTTCCATCGAATGTCATCCGATTTATACCCCAGTACCAACCGATATCTGATTTTCTGTCAGGAATGATCTGACGCAATCGCACTTATTTCAAGGGCGGAAATGCGCGATATCAGCCGCGAGCCCAAGGTTGGAATTACGAAAGGACTGAATCATGAGCACGCAAGGCAAACTCCGCACCCTCTTCAAGGGCGGCACGATCATCACGATGGACAGGGCCATCTCCGCACCACCGGTCGGCGACGTCCTGGTCGAGAACGGTCGTATCGTCGCCATCGGCGCGAACCTTCAGGTAACGGACGCCGAGGTGGTCGATGCCGCCGGCAGCATCGTCATGCCCGGCCTCATCGATGCGCACCATCACATGTGGCTCGGCGTGATGCGCCGCATGATGCCTGACGTCGACGATCTCTTCGCCTATATCGACGTGGTCGCCGAGACACTGGGTTCGCACTATCGCCCGCTCGACATGTATCTCAGCACCAAGCTGACGGCGCTCGCCTGCCTCGACGCCGGCATCACCACGGTGATCGACGCCTGCCATTCGTCGCGCAGCCCGGAGCATACCGATGCGGCGCTCGACGCGCTCGACGACAGCGGCATCCGCGCCCTGCATATGGTCGGCGCCGCGATGGACAAGAAGGCTTCATCCGCACACATTCCCGGCGATCTCAAGCGCCTCGCCGACAACTGGAACCAGGGCGACGGTCTGGTGCGGGTCGGCCTGTTCGGCCAGTTCAATATCGACTGGTGGCGGGCGGCTCGCGTGCTCGACATGCGCATCCTCACGGAGTTCATCGGCGATCTGGCCAAGCTGGGGCCGGAGTTCGACGAGCCGGGCCTGCTTGGAACCCACAACATCTTCAACCACTGCACGCGCGTGCCGAAAGAGACCTGGAAGCGTCTTGCTGCCGCTGGCGTGAACGTGACCGTCAATCCACGCTCGGACGCCCTGTTCGGCTTCGACGACGAGGGGTTCGCCTGGCAGCGGGCGATCGACCATGGCCTGACGCCGGCCCTCGGTATTGATCTCGACACCGCCTTCGGCAGCGACATGTTCGGCGAGATGCACGCGCTCTTCAGCCAGCAGCGCTCTGCCATGCGCTATCGCCGGTTCCGCGGCGAGGAGAATGTGCCGGCGCCGATCTCGGTCCAGGCCGTGCTCGAGGCCGCGACCATCAACGGCGTCCGCGCCGCTGGCCTTGAGGACCGCATAGGGACGCTGGCGGTCGGGCGCGAGGCGGACCTAATCATGGTGCGCACCGACGATGTCGCCGTCTTCCCGGTCACCGATCCGGTCGGGACCATCGTCCAGGCGGTGGAACGGGCGAATGTCGACACGGTCATGGTCGCAGGCGAGATCCGCAAGCGCGGCGGAAAGCTGGTCGGCGTCGATCTGCCGAAGCTGCAGAGCGAGGTGAATGGTTCGCTCGCCTATCTGCTCCAGGCCAGCGGCTATCAGCCGGAAGGCTCTCGCAAGCGCGCGATGGCAGCCGCCTGAACTGCCATGGGCGCCACCTCGCGACCGGGGCGACGCCCGCTGATCCCAACTCATCTTTTGGAGGCTGTCATGTCAGCACCCGCCGTAAATGGCGCGCGCCGCCCCGATGCCGCGCCGCAATTCCTTTCCCGCCCCGCTCCGGGCATCATCGCAGCACTCTTCTGCGGCTATCTCGCCGTCGGCCTGCCGCTCCCGGTCATTCCGCTCTTCGTCCACGATAAACTCGGCTTCTCGACCTTCGTCGTCGGACTGGTAATCGGGATCCAGTTTCTGGCAACCGTGCTGACACGCGGTTATGCCGGCCGCCTCACCGACCACCATGGGGGCAAGCGCTCGGCGTTGCAGGGCGCGGCGGTTAGCGCGCTTGCAGGCCTGCTCTATCTCGTTGCGGCCATGCGTGGTCTTTCCCCGACGGTCAGCCTGGCGATCATCATCGTGGGCCGGCTCGCAGCCGGTCTCGGCGAGAGCCAGTTTGTCACTGGCTGCGTGTCCTGGTCGATCGCCTCGGTCGGACCGGAGCGCGCAGGCATGTCGATGTCATGGACCGGCATCGCAATGTTCGCCGCGCTCGCCATCGGCGCACCGATCGGCCTGTTCCTCTACCAGAGTTATGGTCTTGAGGTGGCGATGATCGCCTGCGTCGCCGCGCCGCTTGTGGCCGCCACTATCACGCTTCGCGAGACCTCCTATGCCACGCCCGCCGGTCCCCGGCTGCCCTTCTACAAGGTCATCGGCCAGATCTGGCGCGAGGGGCTCGGCCTGATGCTGCAGGGCGTGGGCCTGTCGGGATTGACGGCCTTCGCGTCGCTCTATTTCGCGGCGAGACACTGGGACAATGCCGGGCTGGTCATGACGGCGTTCGGTGTCGGTTTCATCTTCGTCCGGGTCGTGTTCGGTAAGCTGCCTGACCGTATGAGCGGCTATCGCGTCGCGTTGTGGTCTCTGTTGATCGAGGCGGCTGGCCAGGCATTGATCTGGCTCGCTCCGAACGACCTCGTGGCGCTCGCCGGCGCGCTCGTAACCGGTCTCGGCTGCGCGCTGGTCTTCCCGGCACTCGGGGTCGAAGCGCTGAAGCGGGTTCTGGCGGCCAATCGCGGCAGCGCTATGGGGGCCTTTGTCGCCTTCCTCGACATCGCCTACGGCATCTCAGGACCAGTCGCGGGCGTCGTTGCCGGGCAATTCGGCTACGGCGCCGTCTACCTCTTCGGCGCGGGCTGCGCATTGGCGGGTGCGATGCTCGTCCTCACCGCCCGCAGCCCGCAATCCTGAACACTCACTCGAAAAGGAGAAAACTCATGTCACGCATCTTCATTTCCGGCTCCTCCACGGGCCTCGGGCTGATGGCGGCGGAACGATTGACCGAGCAGGGCCATCAGGTTGTCTTGCATGCCCGCAACAGTGATCGCGCCAAGGACGCGCGCAAGGCCTTGCCAGCGGCTGAGGCGATCGTGACGGGCGACGTGGCGACCATTGCTGGCGCCAAGGAGGTGGCCGCACAAGTCAATGCGCTCGGCTCGTTCGATGCCGTGATCCACAACGCCGCCGTCGGCTACCGCGAGGCGCACCGCGTGACCGCCGATGGTCTGCCGCATGTGTTCGCGATCAACACGCTGTCGGCTTACATCCTGACGGCCCTGATCGAACGTCCCAAGCGGCTCGTGTATCTGTCGTCGGGCATGCACCACCATGCTGACGCCAACCTCGATGACACCCTCTGGAAAAAGAGGCGCTGGAACGGCTCTGAAGCCTATGCCGAGAGCAAGTTGCACGACGCGATGCTCGCCTTCGCCATCGCGCGCCGTTGGCCGGATGTCTTTTCCAACTCGCTGGAGCCGGGCTGGGTGCCCACCAGAATGGGCGGTCCCGGCGCGCCCGATGACATGGACCAGGCGCATCTGACACAGGCCTGGCTCGCGGCTGGCGATGACCCAAGGGCTGATGTAACGGGCCAGTATTTTTACCATATGAAGCGCAGGGAGCCGAACCTGCAGGCGCTCGATGCCGGGCTGCAGGATCGATTGATCGAGATCTGCGCCGAGCTCTCGGGCATTACCCTGCCTGAAGCATAAGAAGGAGAATTCTCATGACACGAACCTGGCTTGTTACCGGCGCATCCCGCGGCTTCGGCAGGGCCTTGTGCGACGCCATTCTGGCCTCGGGCGACAATGTGGTGGCCACGGCGCGCAATCCTGATCAGCTAGCAGACCTCGTGCGCGATCACGGGTCACGGGCGCGAACCGCTGCACTCGACGTCACCGATCCCGTTGCGGCCGAGGCTGCGGTGCAGCTTGCCATTTCGGCATTTGGGTAACTCGACGTGCTGGTCAACAATGCCGGTTATGGCGACGTCGGCTCGGTCGAGGATACGTCGCTCGACAGCTTCTGGCGCCAGATCGACGCCAACTTGTTCGGAACGATCATCGTGACCAAAGCCGCGATTCCCCACATGCGCGAACGGCGCAGCGGCCATATCGTACAGTTCTCATCGGTCGGCGGAAGGATCGGCGCGCCGGGGAGGGCTGCCTATTCCGCGGCCAAGTGGGGCGTGGAAGGCTTTTCGAAGCGCTCGCACGCGAGATGGCCTTGATCGGTGTACGCGTCACCATCGTGGAGCCCGGCGGGTTCAGGACCGATTCGCCGGATCCTCCACGACCCTCGATCCTGGCAGGATCGAATATGATGCTGTTGTCGGCGCCACGGCGAGAATGCAGCAGGCCTATGACGGCAACCAGCCGGGAGACCCGCGCAAGGGCGCCCAGGCGATTCTGCAAGCTATCGCGTCAGACGATCCACCTCTTCACCTGGCGCTTGGCAAGGATGCCGTGGTAGCGATCGAACAAGCCGAGCGGGCCCGGCTCGCCGAGCTGGAGAAGTGGAAGGATCTGAGCACGTCGACCGATTTCACCTGCCGAGATGGCCCACAAATCCGCTAGCTGTTTGATCCCGGATTTTGATGGCGCATTCTTCTCGCAGGATTGAGGGATTCGCTATGGGACAGGTTCTACACGGCTGCGCCACGACGACAGAGGCAATCCGTCGAGCAATACAAAATAGTCAAGAGAGCCTGAGGGCGCTTTCCAAGCGCTATGGGATCAATCAGAAGACTGTTGCCAAGTGGCGCAAGCGCGGCTCGACAGCCGATCTTCCAAGCGGCCCAAGGGAGCCGAAATCGACGGTCCTTTCGGTGGAGGAAGAGGCTGTCATCGTTGCCTTCCGACGCTACACTCTCTTGCCGCTCGATGACTGCCTCTATGCATTGCAACCGACGATCCCGCACCTGACACGGTCTTCGTTGCATCGTTGTTTGCAGCGTCATGGCATCGGCCGCCTTCCGGATGTCGAGGGTGACAAGCCTCCAAAGAAGAAGTTCAAAGCCTATCCGATTGGCTACTTCCACATCGACATCGCCGAGGTGCGCACCGAGCAGGGCAAGCTACACATGTTCGTTGCCATTGATCGAACATTCAAATTCGCCTTCGTCGAACTACATGAGAAGGCAACGACGGCGGTCTCTGCCAGCTTCCTACGCAATCTGCTCAAGGCCGTGCCTTACAAGGTCCACCCTGTTCTCACCGACAACTTCATCCAGTTCACCACGCCAGGTGCTGGTGGCTCTGCCGTTCCCCTCAGCAAGGAGGCTATGGCGGCAGGTGAAATCTTCCGGGCGCATGCCTTCGAATACGCCTGCGCCAAGGCAGATATCGAGCACCGCACTACTAAACCGAAGCACCCTTGGACCAACGGCCAGGTCGAGCGCATGAACCGCACCATCAAGGACGCCACTGTCAAGCGCTTCTACTATAAAAGCCACGATCAGCTCCGCCAACATCTCGCAGACTTCGTCTCAGCCTATAACTTCGCCCGAAGATTGAAGACCCTCAAGGGCCTCACCCCATACGAATTCATTTGTCGCTGCTGAACAAAAGAACAAGATCGATTCATCCTCGATCCGACCCATCAATTTCCGGGACTAAACATCTAGGCTGGCGAGGCGGCCTGACGCGCTGCCTTCCATGCTTTCACATAATCGATGAACGCCCTGAATGCCGCTGAGGGATGGCGCTGGCGCGGATAGTAGAGCGCCTCGCCCTCGAAGGGTGGAGTCCAGTCGGCAAGCACCTGCATGAGGCGGCCGTCGGACAGAAAGGGCTCGGCCTCCCGGCGCTCAACATAGGCGAGGCCGAGACCGGCTGCGGCAGCCTTGGCGGCGAGTTCGGTTGTCCCGAGGATGAGGCGGCCGCCCACATCTACTTCCGGCACGCGGCTGCCTTTGCCGAATTCCCAAGCCATGATGGTGCCGCTCGGCAGTCGGGCCCGGATGCATTCATGAGCCAGAAGATCGCCGGGGTCTGTGGGACCCCTCGAACATCAAGATAGGCCGGTGCGCCCACGATCACCAGAGCCTCCTCAATGCCGAGCGGCAATGCGATCATGTCCTGCGGCGTGATTGTCCCTAGGCGCAGGCCGGCGTCGAAGCCTTCGGCGATGATGTCGACCAACCGGCCTTCGGTGACGAGATCGATGCGGATATCCGGATAGTCCGCCATGAAGCCGGTAATGATCGGCAGCAGCCGGTCGGCACCCCAGGTCGAGGCGTTGAGACGAATGAGCCCCGCCGGTCGATCCCGCAGGTCATGGACGCCCTCGATCGCTTCTGTGATCTCGGCCAGCGCCGGGCGCACCCGCGCCAGGAATGCCTCACCGGCCTCGGTCAGCGAAACGCTGCGGGTGTTGCGCGCCAGCAGGCGGATGCCAAGCCGCCTTTCGAGATTGGCGATCAGATGACTGACCGAGGACGGCGACATGTCCAGTTCCCTGGCCGCAGCGCGGAAGCTGCGGTGCGCGGCGACGGTACTGACGACCGTCAAGGCACGGAGCCCCAGATCTTCCATTGTTCGGATTCCTTCATGAGCCTGTCCAGGAGTGGACGGATTATCTCATCAACTGATCTCACATATATGTAGCTCACGTCACCAAAGGAGCTACCCATGTCACAGTCTGTTCTGATAACCGGCACATCGTCCGGCTTTGGCGAGGCCGCCGCCCGTCGCTTCGCCAGCGCGGGCTGGAATGTCATCGCCACCATGCGCAATCCCGAGGCAGGCCAGGGGCTGTCCGGGCTGGAAAACGTTCTGGTAACGCGCCTCGACGTTGAGGATCGCGCCAGCATCGACAGCGCGATCGCGGCCGGCATCGCCCGGTTCGGCAAGATCGATGTCGTCCTGAACAATGCCGGCTACGGCTTGTTCGGCATATTCGAGGGCGTATCGCGCGAAGCGGTCCAGCAGCAGTTCGACGTCAACGTCTTCGGCGCGATGGACGTCGTGCGGGCGGTCCTGCCGCACCTGCGCGCCAACCGTGGCGGCACGATCATCAATGTCAGTTCGGGTGCCGGTGCGATCGGCTTCCCGATGGCCTCGGTTTACAGCGCCTCGAAGTTCGCTCTTGAGGGCTGGTCCGAGGCGCTTTCCTATGAACTGGGTTCGCTCGGCGTCCAAGTGAAGATCATCGAGCCGGGCGGCGCGCCGCAGACCAACTTCATGGCACGCATGGGCGGCGAGACAGAAACGGTTAAACCCATCGGCGACTATGGCCCGTTCCTCGAGCAGATCGGCCAGGTTTATGGCGGCATGGCCCAGGCAGCCGACGCTGACGCGGTCGAGAAGGTGATCGCGGCAATCTATGAGGCCGCTACGGACGGCACGGACCGGCTGCGCTACGCGCCGACCAACGACATCGCTCCGCTGCTGGCGGCCCGGCGCGGCTCTTCGGAAGACGGCTACCGCGCGTTGACGCGTGGCTTGTTTGTCCCGGGTCAGGCTTGAGGAGGCTGTTATGGCCCAACGTACATGGTTCATCACCGGCGTCAGCGGCGGCCTCGGCAGGCTGATGACCGAGCAACTGCTCGCTCGCGGCGAGCGCGTCGCCGGTACGCTCCGCACGCCGGGCGCGCTCGACGACCTCAAGGCCGAGCATGGTAGCCGGCTCTGGCTGGCGCAGCTCGACGTCACCGACACGCCTGCGGTCCGCGCTACCGTGAATCGCGCCTTTGCCGAACTCGGCCGGATCGATGTCGTCGTGAACAACGCCGGCTATGGCGTGCTCGGCGCGGCCGAGGAGGTGACCGACGCCCAGATCGATCATCAGATCGCTACCAATCTGGTCGGCTCGATCCAGGTGGCGCGGGGCGCCATCCCGCATCTGCGCGCGCAGGGCGGCGGCCGGATAATTCAGATCTCGACGATGGGCGGACAGGCGACCTTCCCTGGCGGCAGCCTCTACCACATGTCGAAATGGGGCATCGAAGGCTTCATGGACGCCATCCGTCACGAACTCGCGCCCTTCGGAATCGCGGTTACCATCGTCGAGCCCGGCAGCACCAGCACCGGGTTCGGCAAGGCGTTGGTGATTGCCGACCCGCTTGAGGCCTACGCCGAGACGCCGGTCGGGCAGATCCGCGCCTTCTTCGGGAGCGGGACCTACAAGTCTCCGGGCGACGCACCGATGGTCGCCGCGGCGATCGTCGCCACTGCGGACCAGCCATCCCCGCCTCTGCGCCTGGCGCTCGGCAGCGACGCTTATAGCGCCATGCACCGCGCGCTCAGCGAGCGGCTTGCCGAACTGGAGGGCCAGAAGGACCTAGCAGCATCGACCGACTCGAAGTGGCTGATGTAGCGAATCCTGTTGCGCATGAATGAATGTGCCGCTTGTGTCGGCTTGTCATGCTCAGTTGGCAAGAATTTACTTCGTGCGCCTTGTTTTCCATTGGGCTTCCCATGTCTAATTCCAAGACGCACGACTTTGACAGATTCTAAAGCTGCACAAGAGCGCGATCGTTTTCGTTGTAGTGACGGCAAATGTTCTGGCGGCCGCGCAGTCGCTCGAAAGCGAATCAGGACATGCTTATGCAAGCGTAATGCGGGACTCAAGCTACGGAGTCGGTGAGGCCAAGGTTCGAATCTCTTCAAGGCGGTGTCAACGGCGGAGTAAAAACCGGCCACGCGGCGGCGTAAATGTGGGCCACTCTACGACCCAATCCGGCGCCACGGGTGCAATACGGACATCGCAGTAGGTCAAAATCTTTTTCTGAAAGTGGTGTTTGGAAAGATCTTCGCTTGGCATGTGTCATTCCGCAGTTTCTCGGTGCTTCAGGCCGAGGGCGTGCGGAATTAGGGGCAGACAGTTAAAAGTCCGTAATGTTGGCGATGGAGACGCGGTAACCCACGGAAGTCGTGGGGCGTTCTCGGCAGTTCAAGGGATCCTGCTCACTTCAATCCGGCTATGTTCCGGCGAAGCACACCTGAAAAGTTCTTGAGTCCGCCTTGATGAAGCGCGTCGATGAACGCTTCAACGGATGGTGTTGTCTTGCGCAGATTATGCCTTGCGCTCTTGACACTGGAGATTAGTGCATCAGGAAACGCCGCATGGAGATCGGTAAGGAAATTATCTGGCGACTTGCTGGTCACACCATGGGCGAGAAGGTTCCTCGCGGGGAAGTCCTTCAGGTTCCAGGTGACTATAACGGAGGCCTTCGCTGAAATGGCGGCTGCCAGAACATGTCGATCGTCGGGATCCGGTAATGTGAGCTCGTGCATCAACGGCCGATAGTCCGTCACGACTGCCTCTGGAAGGACAGCGTTCATCCGGTCGCGCGTGGCTTGGAGACGGTCGATGGACAAACCTGGCGTATTAGCGGCGAGATTGCGCATCCACTCATCATGTATATCGTCGGTCCAGCGCGCCTCGACAAGACCGTCGAAGGCGCACTGGATCAGAATGTTGCGCAGGTGGAAGGGGTAGAGGACGCAGGCATCGTACACCGCAACGGGCGGATTAGAGGCCATAGGTTTCGATCAGGTCCTCTGTGTCCTCGGCCAGCGCTTCCATCGCCGTCTGTCGTTTGCCGAGCTTTGACTTCAACGCGAGCACATCTTTCAGGAGGGCGCGGCGGTGTTTGCCGACGTAGCGGAATGGCAGCTCACCCCGGTCCATGCGCAAGACGACGAGCGGGCGTGAGATGCCGAGAATGGCTGAAGCTTCGCTCGGGCTCAGTTCCTGGTCCTCGGCCAGCACAGCGACACCCTCTCCGCGTAGCATGTGGGCCAGAAGGGCTTCAACAGCTGAGGCTGCCGATGGCGGGATCGGGAGCGTCCGCTCCTTGCCATGTGCATCATGAACGTGGAGTTCCAGCCTGTCGCCGGCCACCAGCTTCGGTAATGGCGTTGCAATTTTTCGGTCGCGATCTGACAGTCTGGCAAAATGAACAATCTGGCTGGCCATGGCGATATCTCCCTGGTCGTCAATATAGCGAACAAGACCCCTAACTGCAATAACTGAAAGCTCGGATTGGTGGCGATGGTGGTGATGGTTGCGGTTTGTCGGAACGCTAGTTCGATTCCCATCAAGGCGAAGACGACTGTCAGGCAGTTGGCCCGAAGCTCTCCGCGGTTCACGTTCAACGACGGCTTTTTCGAGCCAACAGGAGACATAGTTTCAGCCGATGATCGTTTTCACAAAGTCGGCAAACGCCCGCGCCTTGGCGCTGGCCAGACGCCCTGTCGGAAACACCGCCCATAGATCGATGTCTGGAAGCGTCCAGTCCTCCAAAACCCGTATCACTTCGCCATTCTGCAGTTCCGGCCAGAACATCCAGTCAGATGTCACCGCCAATCCCATGCCGGCCTTGACCGCCGCACGAATGCCCTCGGCGGCTGTGAAACGAACGCGTCCCGAGACCGCGACCGAGGCCTCGGTCCCGTCTCTTCGGAAGGTCCAGTTATTCCCAAGCTGGGTGTAGACGACGGCCTGATGCGTGGCGATGTCTGCCGGCACGTGCGGGACGCCGTGCTGCTCAAGATAGGCGGGCGTGGCTACAACGGAGCGGCGTCCAATCGCGATCTTTCGTGCGACCGCGGCACTGTCGGCAAGTTCTCCCATGCGCAGCGCGATGTCGATGCCCTCGGAAACAAGATCGATCACCCGGTCGTCGAGAACGACGTCGACCTCCAACTCAGGATGCACCGCCAGAAAATCCGGCAGGCTCGGCACGACCATTAGTCTGGCGAACGTCGTTGCCGCACTGACACGAAGGCGCCCAGATAAGCCCGCACCAGCACCCCTCGCTTCCAGCTCGGCCTCGTCTGCCTCCTGGATCGCGGTCTTCGCCCTTTCGTAGAAACGAACTCCGGCATCGGTCGGCGACAGGCCGTGCGTCGATCTCACGAGCAGGCGGACCTGCAGACGGTCCTCCAACTGCGCGATTGTCTTTGAGATCGCCGGCTGTCCGACGCCGATCTGCCGGGCCGCTTGAGAGAACGACCCCGTTTCCATCACGCGCACGAATGCGGCCATCGCTTGCAATCTGTCCATCGCCTATTCCCCTTGGGAATAAGCATTATCGCCTCAAGCTGCCTGCCGCAAGGTCACAGGAATGGTCATAACTGTCTGCAACGGAACAGAATCCGATGGAGATGAACGATGATTGAAGTCCACGCTTTTGCCACGCCGAACAGCGTCAAGGTGCTGATCGCGCTTGAAGAGATGGGTCTATCCTACGCGCTGAAGCCGGTGAATGTTCGCAAGGGCGAGCAGAAGTTCGAGGCGTTTCTTGCGCTCAACCCGAACGGCAAGGTGCCGGTTCTGGTCGATGAGGGTTTCGTCCTGACCGAGAGTGCCGCCATACTCGTCTACCTCGCCGAGAAGACCGGACGGCTCCTGCCTCAGGATGGTATCGGCCGCGCCCGTGTCTTCGAACAGCTTTTCTTTCATGCCTCGGGTTTGAGCCCGGCCTTCGGAAACGCCGGCTTCTTCAAGCGCTCGTCGACCGAACCGCAACCGATCGCCGAGGCCCGCTTCACCACCGAAGCCGAACGCATCCTAGGCCTGATCGATGCGAAGCTCGGCGGCCAGGCTTTTGTCGCTGGAGAGGAGTTCACGATCGCCGACATCGCCCATTTCGGCTGGATGTGGCGACTGCAGTTCCCCGGCCTGACCCTTTATGGTCGCCCCCACCTTTCCCGCTGGTACGAGACCGTAGCCGCACGCCCGGCCGTCCAGCAGGCCATCGCTCGGGTTGAGGCACTCGTGCCCGCCGCCTGATATTCCCAGACATCAATTCCACCCAGACAGGAGAACCACCATGTCCAAATTCGAATCCTATCAGCACAGTTTCCCGAATGCCCGCCTGACACGCACGCCGAGCGGCGTGCTGGAAGTCGCGCTGCACACCGATGGCGGCAAGCTCGTCTTCAACGGCCACACCCACGAGCAGTTCGTCGAGCTCTTCCACCAGATTGGCGCCGATACCGACAACCGCGTCGTCATCCTCACCGGCTCGGGCGATGCCTTCATGGACGCGATCAGCCCCGAAGGCTTCGATTTCTTCTCGCCGCGCAGCTACGACAAGATCTTTCGCGAGGGCCGCAAGATTCTGATGAACATCCTCGACATCGAGGTGCCGATGATCACGGCGCTGAACGGCCCGGTCCTGCTTCACTCGGAATATGCGCTGTTGACCGACATCATTCTCGCCACGCCGGAAACGGTCTTCCAGGACAAGCCGCATTTCGACTTCGGCATCGTGCCCGGTGATGGCGTGAACCTGCTCTGGCCGGAGGTGATCGGCAGCATCCGCGGTCGCTATTTCATCCTTACCCGTCAGGTGCTCGATGCGGCCACCGCCAGGACTGGGGCGTGGTCAACGAGATCGTTCCCGCGGACCGTCTGCTCGCGCGCGCCCATGAGATCGCCGAGGGTATTGCTGCCCTTCCGCCGCTGACGTCGAGCTACACCCGTATCGCTCTGACCCAGAAGTTGCGCCGGATCATCGATCAGGACGGCGGCTACGGTCTGGCGCTCGAAGGCATCAGCGCCGCGGAAGTTGCCCGCTCGATGGCCGCCAACGGCTGATCACTCTCTCTCTTATCAATCGCTGGGTTCAGGGTTCGCCTTGAAGCGGCACTTCAATGTTCACGGAGAATGAAAATGACACTCCAGTCCAAGCTTGATGCCTTCAAGGCCGACTTCGAAGCCGGCAAGCCGCCTTACAACGTTCCTCATTCGGTGATCGAGACGATGCACCGTGCCACTGCCGAGCTGATCGCCTCGGGAACCGCACAGAGGGCGCTGAAGGCCGGCGATCTCTTGCCGGAATTCACGCTGTCGGATCCAGACGGCAATCCGGTCTCGTCCGCCGATCTTCTGGCCCATGGTCCGCTGGTGATCAGCTTTTATCGCGGCGTCTGGTGCCCCTACTGTAACATGGAGCTGCAGGCTCTGCAGGAAGCGCTGCCGCAGTTCAAGGCGCTTGGCGCAAGGCTTGTCGCCATATCGCCGCAGAACCCGGTCAACAGCCGCAAGTCGGTGCGCCAGAACAACCTGACCTTCCCGATCCTGTCGGACCCGCTCAATGATGTTGCGGCCCGGTTCGGTCTGCGGTTCGAAATGCAGGACTACCTGATCGAGCTCTACAAGTCGCTGAAGAACGACCTTCCGGCTTTCAATGGCGATCCGAGCTGGACGCTTCCGATGCCGGCCCGCTACGTCGTCGGTCAGGATGGCATCATCCTCTATGCTGAGGTCAACCCGGACTACACCCGCCGTCCCGAGCCGGAAGACATGTTGCCCGCGCTTCGTGCAGTAGCAAACCGGACTGCTGCCTGATCCGCTCCACACCAAAAGGCCCTGCTTCCTTGGAAGCGGGGTCGAGGATTTTCCGATGAAGAGAACATTTCTAATCACCGGTGCCAGCAAGGGCATCGGTCTCGCACTGGCAGACCGCCTTGCTGAGCAGGGTCACGAGGTGATTGGCATCGCCCGTAATGCGACCGATGGGTTTCCCGGCTGCCTGCATCACCTCGATCTTTCACACCGGACAGTCGGCGAGGAACTTGCGGCCATCGTCCGCGAGAGTGGCATTGATGGGATCGTCAACAATGTCGGGCTCGTCCGGGCCGAACCACTGGGTAACATCGCAGTCGAGACGCTCGAAGACGTCATGCGGGTTAATCTGCATCCCGCGCTCGTCGCCGTGCAGGCGGCGCTGCCCGGCATGCTAACGCGCGGTTGGGGCCGGGTCGTCAACATCTCGAGCCTGACCGTCCTCGGCAGTGTCCAGCGCACGAGCTATGCCGCAGCCAAGGCAGTCCTCGTCAGCTTTACCCGGAGCTGGGCGCTTGAACTTGCAGCGATCGGCATCACGGTGAACGCCGTGTTCCCGGGACCCACGGAGACGGAACTGTTCAGAGCCAACAATGCGCCCGGTAGTGAGGGAGAGGGACGATACCTGTCTGGAGTTCCAATGGGGCGCTTCGGTAAACCAGAGGAAATCGCAGCCGCAATCGCCTTCCTTCTTTCCAACGATTCCGCGTTCATGACCGGGCAGGTATTGCAGGTCGATGGTGGGGCGTCGTAGGGAAGGCATCGGTTTGAGTGCCGCACCTGGCCAAAAGTCTGTATCGATCCGATAGCGGACTTCAGGCCCAGGTGCCGGCATTTGCAGTGAGGTCAGAAGGGGAGCAGCCGGCCTGCCAGCCCTAGATCCAGTGCCGGTAGCCAAAGTTCCGCCTCCACCAGCGGAATCCGTTACGCCGGGGGTATAGAAAGGCAGGGGTCGTCGGCTCATATCTCATCAAGGCGTAGGCTGCGGCAACTCTGCGCTCCATATCGGTCATTTGAACTCCATTCGCGCGCCTTCCTAAAACTGACATATCGGCACCTGCCAGAACTCCTGCGGTCAGGATGCTGCACCAGGCGGGAGCAGCCAACCATTGGCGCGAGGAGACGGAGGGGCAACAGAAACTTCGCGAATCCAGTCACTGCTGCCCTTGCCGCCATGTCTGTCAGCTCGCCTTAGCAAGCGCGACAGCGTCAGCTCCAGCAGGGAAGCGAAGCTTGTTCTCGGTGTCGTGAACGGCCTGCCAGATTGCTTCTGCAACATCGCTTTCTGCGGTGATCAGGGCCGGGTTCGCGAACGCCTCGAGAATCGGCTTTGCGAAGTCAGCATATCCGCCGGGAAGGAGCTCCGAGACAGGAACGATGGCATTCGCCCCGAACCGGGTGGTTGGCGCATAGCCGGGCTCGACGAGCTTCACACGGACCCCGAAATAGCTGAGTTCATGCGCGAGCGATGCCGAAAAGCCTTCAATGGCCTGTTTGGTGGCGGTGTAGGCTGCCGCGAGTGGGAATTCTCCCAAAGTAACGCTCGACGTGACATTGATGATGGTTCCGGACCGGCGCTCGCGCATCTGCGTGGTGACGGCCTGGCACATCGCCATAACGCCAATCGTATTGGTCTCGAAAAGCTGGCGTATGAGGGACATCGGCATCGCCTCGAACGCACCGACACCGCCAATCCCAGCATTGTTCACCAGCACATCAATCGGACCGGCAGATTCGAAAAGGCTAACGATGCTACTGGGAATGGTGACATCGAGTGGCAGCACGCGCAGCCGGTCGGTTTTACTAAACAGCGACCGGTCCGCGCGCCGCATGGTCGCGATGACATTCCACCCGCGAGAAAGGAAGTGTTCCGCGGTAGCCTTGCCGTAGCCCGATGATGTTCCGGTAATGAGGATAGTCTTGGTCATATCTGTCTCCTTGCTTTGGTCAGGTGACAATAGACGGCGGTTCCAATACGATCTATAATTCAAAGTCCATAAACAGTTACGGATCGTCCAACTTCATGGATCCTCTCAGCGATATCATCACCCTCTTGCGGCCGAGCACCGCGATGGCGAAGCCCATCTCCGGGCGCGGCCAATGGGGTGTTCGGTACAAATCGTATGACGCACCCGGGTTCACAGTCGTCCTGACCGGAGGAGCCTGGGTCACATTGGATGACCGGGAACCATTCCGGATTGCCGAAGGCGATTTTCTTCTTTTTCCGACGACGCCGGCGTTCTCGCTGTGCAGCAAACCAGGCGCACCCTGCATTCCTGCTGAGCCTCTGGCTGAAGCTGTCCGCCATGGCGAGAAAGAAGGACAGCCTGAATTCACGGCGCTGGGCGGAAGCTTCTCGATTGAGAGTGTCAACGCACCGCTACTGCTCGCACTGCTGCCCGATCATATCCATATCTCCGCCTCGGCGGGGCGCGCGACGCGATTTGGCCGCCTGATCGAATTGTTGTCTGAAGAATGCGTTGCCAACTATCCCGGCAAGGAGCTGATCATCCAGCGACTGTTGGAGACGCTGCTGGTAGAGGCGTTGCGGTGGGACATTATCGGCAACAACGCAGCGTCGGCGGGCTTGTTGAACGGTCTGCGCGATCCCGCCATTGCCCGTGTCCTGCGTGCCATCCACAAGGACGTGCGGGTGAGGTGGACGGTAGCCAATCTTGCAGGGATAGCGGGCATGTCGCGATCGGCCTTCGCCGCGAGGTTCCATGAGGTTGTTGGTTGTGCTCCAATTGAATATCTGGCGCGCTGGCGCATCGCTATTGCCAAGGACGCGCTACTGAGCGGCGCAAAGTCGCTCGACCGGATCGCGGATGAAATCGGCTACGAATCCGCCAGCGCGTTTAGCACAGCGTTTAGCAAAAGGCTCGGCTGCTCCCCGGGCAGGTTTGCCACAAGTTACGTCGCCGGTGTCAGTCCTGGTCTGCTTGCCGTCTCATGACGCTATCTGCCGCTCGCCGATGACGCGCGAGAGGCAATTTTTGCCGCCCTCTGCTTTGCGAACGACCCGTCCTGAAGTCGGAGCTGTCCAACGCGAGTTGGCTCTTGTGGCAGCTAAAATCAGAAAGCGCAGATTGGAGTGGTCACTGGCGTTTCCAGAGGTAAGTTGTTGGCATGTTATAGGGGTTGAGGGATGCACGAAGCCCCAAACGACCGGGTCACCGGTTCAAACCTGTTCAGACCTTCAAGTACCAGGTCGATTTAATTGACCGTTCGACGGGTCATCAAGTTCCTTCTCCATCCTACTGGGATATCTCGATAGTCTCCCTTCAGGCGAACCTCTGGGAAGCATTCCAGTCGCACGCCGACGTTTCGGCAACGTCTCAAGGCTTCCCATTGCGAAAGTCTGCACATTTGCCCAAGAATCCGGCAATCCGATCAGAAATCATATATAGTGATGATTAATAATGTGACATGATTATAAATCACCTTATTATCCAGGAATGTGATTGCTGCGCTGCGTCATGTTAAAATAGCAGTGTTTGCACCACGTTAGCTGCTATGGGCTCCGGAGGGTGCGATCTGGCACGATAATTGATTGTAAGTAAAGTAAGCTGACTGGTGGTCTGTCGGCGTTAATCTCGGAGCATTCAATGGCAATGGATTTTAGGGACCTTACAATGATCTCCCGGCGCTCGCTGCTAAAGGCGGGTGTGGTTGGCGGCGCGACTGCGGTGGCGCCAGGTTTCATCGGTTCGGCTTTAGCGCAGGATCGCGCCAAGACGCTGGTCATCGCCGCGCCCGCAACGCCGCTGAGCCTCGATGTGGAGAATTCGCTGTCGCTCGGCACGATCGACACCGTCGCCGCCTTTTATGACTATCTGATCGAATTCGGCAAAGTGCCCGATCCAAAGGTGCCGGGCGTGATGCGCGAGGACCTCGCGCCGAATGCGTCGCTGCCGGGCGGCTACAATCTCAAGGGCAAGCTTGCCGAAAGCTGGGAATTTGCGCCGGATGGGAAGTCGGTGCGCTTCGTACTGCGAAAGGGCGTGGTCAGCAATTGGGGCAACCCGTTTACCGCCAAGGATGTGAAATATACCTTCGACCGCAAGTTTGAGGTTAAGGGCGCCGGCTCATTCATGACCTCCGTCATGGGCCTGCCCAACAAGGACGCCGTCGTGGTCGAAGGCGAGCACGTCGTTTCCTTCAAGCTCGACAGTCCAAATCCGATCCTGATGATCGTTTGCGGCCATCTCGCCAATCCGATCTTCGACTCCGTCAAGTGCCAGGAAATGGCTACAGCGGACGATCCCTGGTCGCGAAAGTTCCTCGACACGAACGTAGCGGGCTTCGGGCCCTACAGTCTCAAGACCATCGTGCGGGGCCAGCAGATGGTCGCGACGGCGCGCCCGGACTACTACGATGAAAAGCCGTTTTTCGAGACGGTCGTATACCGCGAAGTGCCGGCATCCGCCACAAGGCTGCAATTGCTCAATGGTGGCGCGGTGGATATCGCCCAGGCGCTGGCCCCGACGGAGCTGAAGAGCCTGGCCGCCAGCGCCAAGGCACAGGTGACCTCCATCGAGGCATCCCAGATGCTATGGGTGGAGCTCAACATCGCGTTCAAGCCGCTCGACAATCCCAAGGTTCGCCAGGCGCTGAACTATGCGATGCCGAAGGACGAGATCGTCAGCACGATCCTGCAGGGTTTTGGCAAGAAGCAAACTGCTTTCATGCCGGACTTCTATCCCGGCGTGACCAGCGAGTTCTACAACTACGATTTCAACATCGAGAAGGCCAAGGCGCTGCTCGCGGAGGCCGGCTTCGCCGAAGGCTTCTCCACGACGCTCGCCTACAATGCCGGCGATCCGATCGAAGAGCCAATCGCCATCATGTACCAGACGGCACTGAAGAAGATCGGCATAACCGTAGAACTCAAGAAGCTGCCCGCCGGCACCTTCTTCGACAGTCTCGTCAAGCGCACCGAGCCTATGATCTTCAATCTCGACGCACCCTTCACGCCCGATCCGGGCTTCGCGCTCAATCTCTATTTCCACTCGGGCTCCTTCCTCGATTTTTCGAACTACAAGAACGAGAAGGCAGATGCGCTGATCAAGCAATCGCTGTCGACGCTGGACGAAAAGGCCCGGATG
Source organism: Rhizobium sp. G21 (assembly GCF_014158035.1). Lineage (GTDB taxonomy): Bacteria > Pseudomonadota > Alphaproteobacteria > Rhizobiales > Rhizobiaceae > Rhizobium_E. The sequence continues at coordinate 57,078 of NZ_JACFXW010000002.1, forward strand.
GCGGCGACCAAGGAGGCCCAGAAGATCATCAACGACGACGCGCCCTGGGCATTGATCGCCAATCCCGGCTTTCATCTGGCCCATGGAAAAGATGTCGGCGGTATCGTCTACTACACGTCGAACCGGCTGAATTTCCAGGACTACAAGCGTGTCTGAACCGGTTGTCCATCGACAAGTCGAATCTGACGTGGAAGCTGGTGGCGGGCCGATACCCGCCGCTGGCCCCGTGCTGGGCACGACATGGGAATTTCTCAACTTTCTCGGCAGCCGCAAGAGCTTTGCGGCTGGTTATATCATCGTCATTCTCACGGCGGTGAGCGGGCTGATTGCGCCACTGCTGCCGCTGCATTCGCCACTCGACGCCGATGCGACCGCTTACCTGCTGGCACCAAGCTGGACACATCCGATGGGAACCGATGCCGCCGGCCTCGACATCTTCTCCCGTGTCCTGCACGCGCCGAGGATCGATCTGTTCATCGCACTGGTTTCGACGCTCTGGGCAGCGGCGGTGGGGGTGCGCTGGGCGCCATCACCGGCCTCTGGCATGCCAAGCGCGGACCCAAGGGCATGGCTTCACTGGTGATCCTGCGCGTCACCGATGTTCTGCAGGCCTTTCCGGTATTTGCACTGGCTCTGGTTCTGGTGGCGGTGCTGGGGCAGGGCGTCAGCTCCATCGTCATCGCTATCGGCGTGGTCAATATTCCGATCTATCTGCGGCTGATGCGCGGCGAGGTCCTCAATATCCGTAACAAGAGCTATGTCGAAGCGGCCCATATTGCTGGCGCCGGCGATTTCTACCTGCTCAGCCGGCATATCGCCCCCAATGCCGCCGCGCCCATGCTGGCGCAGATGACCATCAATACCGGCGTTGCCGTGCTGCTGGCGGCCGGACTGTCCTTCCTCGGGGCCGGGGTGCGTGCCCCAACGCCGGAATGGGGTTCGATGATCGCCATGGGCTTCCAGAATATCGTCACCGGCCAATGGTGGCCGTCGATCTTTCCAGGTCTCGCCCTGGCGCTGACTGTGTTCGGGCTCGGCCGCATCGGCGCCTCGATCCAGGCATGGTCCAATCCGCGTGAGCGATTGCGGCCCTCGCGCCGGCGCTGGAAGGCATTTCTTGCCGCGCATGCGCCAACCGGGGGCAAAAGCTGATGCAGATCCTGCGCTATCTCGCCGTCCGGCTTCTGTTTGCGGTTCCCCAGTTGCTGGGGATCGCAGCTGTTGCTTTCTTTCTGCTCAAGCTCATTCCCGGCGATCCCGCGCCGATGATGCTCGGCCCGCTTGCCACTGAGGAGGCTGTGACCAAACTGCGCGTCGAAATGGGGCTCGACCAGCCACTGCCCGCGCAGTTTCTGGCCTATCTCGGACGTCTCGCGCATGGCGATCTTGGCACATCGTGGCAGACGACCAACCCCGTCTTCGTCGATATCGCCCAGCGCCTTCCCGCAACGCTGGAACTTGTGACCCTCTCGCTGATCCTTGCACTTGCCATCGGCCTGCCGCTCGGCTTGCTTGCCGGGCGAAAGCCTGAGGGAATATCGGCGCGGTTTGCCGACATTTTCTCGGTTGTCGCGGGCGCGTTGCCCGATTTCTGGCTGGCGCTGGTGCTGATCCTCATTTTCTACAGCATTTTCAACATCGTGCCGCCACCCATCGGACGGCTGGACTTTGCCGTGTTTCCCCCACCCGCAATCACCGGCTCTTATGTCGTCGATGCGCTGCTGTCAGGAGATTTGGAGACGTTCAAGGCTGCGGCCGGACAGCTGATACTGCCGGTGGCGACCCTCGGGCTGATCTATTCGGTGCCGGTCCTGACGATGACGCGCACCACGGTGTCGCGCCTCGACGACAGTGATTTCGTTCGCTTCGCCGATGCCAAGGGCCTTAGCCCGTCCCGGGTCTCGCGCCATGTCCTGCGCAATGCGATGCCTTCGGTCGTGACGGTTATCGGAATTCTCTATGGCACGCTTGTCGGCAGTGTCGTCCTGGTCGAAGTGGTCTTCGCCTGGGGCGGTATTGGGCAATATGCGGTTTCTGCAGTGCTCAACGCAGACATAAACGCCTCGCTGGGCTTCATCCTCGCTGCTGCCGTCGTCTCGCTTCTGGTCCATCTCATCGTCGATTTCATCGCCCTGCTGCTCGATCCGCGGCTGCGATCCCAATAAGGAGTTTTTGCATGACCTATGTCAAGGATACCAAGACGCTGACACTGGCTGGTGGGCTGGCGGTGCTGCAGGCGGCAATCGCCGAAGCCGAGAAGATCGGTCAACCGATGTGCATTTCTGTTGTCGATACCGGCGGCAATCTGCTGGCTTTCGGCAGGATGGACGGGTCCAAGGCGCTGTCTGTCATTTCGACCCGCAATAAGGCCGTAACATCCGCGCTGTCCAACGAACCGACGGGTGGCGCGCATGCCGATCGTCGAGCTGCAGGTGACGCTGGCCCAGGAAAACAAGTGGACCAACCTGATCGGAGGCATCCCGATCCGTGTTGACGGTTTCGTGCTCGGCGCAGTGGCGGCCGGTTCCGGCACCGGCACGCAGGATCTTGCGGTGGCACGCGCTGGTGCTGCGGCCATTCTAGGCGCGGACATGTTTCTCGACTTCAAGCCGATGGGCGCCGAGGACACCGGCATCATCAGGGGATCGCATCCGGAGAAGGTTCATGAATGACGCCATCCGTTCGATGTCGGTGCGGACCGCCCCCTTGCCCTCGGCGGTCGAGCTGGCGAGGGAGATCGCTGTCGGCGAGATATCGGCACTTTCTGCGGTAGAGACTTCGCTTGCCGGGATCGCAGCGCTGGACGACGCGCTCTGCGCATTCTGTACCGTCACGGCCGACCAGGCACGCCGTGAAGCTGAAGCCATTGATCGTCGTATTGCGGCCGGTGAAGCTGTCGGGCCGCTGGCAGGCGTGCCGTTCGCCGTCAAGGACCTTATCTCGACTGCAGGCGTGCGTACGACATTCGGTTCGCCGCTATATGCCGAGAATGTACCCGACGAGGACGATATCGTCGTCGAACGCCTCCGCGCGGCCGGCGCGATCATGGTGGGCAAGACCAATACCTCGGAATTCGGCTATGGTCCTGTCGGTCGCAACCCGCTCTTCCCGCCGACCCGCAATCCCTGGAATACCGAGCTAACGCCGGGTGGTTCGAGCGCTGGTTCGTCGGTGGCCGTAGCGACCGGTATGGTACCGCTTGCACTCGGCAGCGACGGCGGCGGCTCGATCCGCATTCCGGCCTCTCTCAATGGCATATTCGGCATCAAGGCGAGCTGGGGCAGGGTGCCCGTCTATCCCGGTTGCCGCGACGAGAAGGCACCCGGTGCATCGGGCTGGGAAGCGCTTGAGCATATCGGCCCGCTGACCCGTACGGTTGCGGACGCTGCACTCGCATTGTCGGTGCTCTCCGGGCCATCGCCGAAAGACAGGCATTCGCTGCCGAATGAACAGATCGACTGGATGGACATTTCGGCGCCCTTGGCTCCTGGTCTCAGGATCGCGTTTTCCGCCGATCTAGGCTTCGCGCCTGTGGATCCGGAGGTTGCTGCGATCGCAGCCGGAGCCGCGGAGGTGTTCGCCACCCAACTCGGGTGCGTTGTGGACGAGGCGTTTCCGGAGGTCGGCGATACGCAGGCTACCTTCGAAGCGCTGGTGGCGCTGGATACCGATCGCGTGGGGCTTCGGACGATGGCCGGTCAGCAGGGTTTCGCTTTTGGCGGAGTGCTTGGCAGCCTTCTCAAAAGGCAATGGACCGCCGACGAGTTCACCAATGCCATCATGGATCGCAAGCGAATCGCCAATGTGATGTGGCGTTTCATGGATCGCTACGACCTGTTGCTGACGCCGACATCGGCCGTCTCGGCTTTTCCGCTCGACCTCGATGGGCCGCCCCTGATCGGGGGCACCCCGTGTTGCCGTCCGCCTGGACACCGTTTTCGGCTCTCGCCAACCTGACGGGTCAGCCGGCTGCGAGCCTGCCTGCCGGGTTTACGCGCGACGGCCGACCTGTCGGATTGCAGATCATCGGCCGCCACCAGGACGACATCGGCGTCCTGCGTGCTTCGGCTGCTTTCGAACGCGTCCGGCCCTGGCAGCATGTGTGGCCGCTGTCGCGTGATCGGAGGCAATCGGCATGAGACGTTTCAACAGGCATTTCGCGCAGGTTTACTTTGGCTATTGCAACTTTACTGTCGCTCAAGCAAATAATCCGGGGAGTGAAGTCGTGCGACCGTTACCCACAGTTGGAAAGAATGAACATGGACGAACCCGGCGCCAAGAGGGACGAACTGCAGATTGGAGCGAGGCTGAAACATGCACGCCTCCTCGAGGGCATTCGCATCCGGGAGCTGGCCGAACGCGTGGGCTGTGCCGAAAGCATGATTTCCAAGATCGAAAACGGCAAGGTGGCGCCGTCTCTGGCCATGCTGCAGCGGCTGGTGGAAGCGCTGAACCGCGACCTTTCCTCCTTCTTCGGCGCGGATATCAATTCGCCCGGACTGGTACAGAAGGCCGGCGAGCGGCCGATCTCGACCACCGATGCGATCCGGGGCGGCGAGGGCGTCAGCTACGAGCGGTTGGTGCCGTTTGCGGCGGGCAATCTGCTGGAGGGCAATATTCATCGCATCGAGCCGGGTGCAGAGAAGATCGACCAGATCACGCATCAGGGAGAGACCGTCGGCTATGTGATCGACGGCGAGTTGGAACTGACCATCGAAAACAGCACCTACAAGCTGGCAGCCGGCGATTCCTTCTTCTTCAAGAACCATCTCACCAATCGCTACCGCAACACCGGCACGGTCCTGACGCGCGTCATCTGGGTAAATACGCCGCAAGTGCATTGATCGGTCAGGGATCGATTGCGACGGTGGAGCAGGCCGCATGAGCACGGATCAGCCACTGCTTTCCGTCCGCGGACTGACCACAAAAATACTGACCGCCGCAGGCCCGCGGACGGTCGTCGATGGGCTCAGCTTCGACGTCAAAGACAACGAGATCCTGGCAATCATTGGCGAATCGGGCTCCGGCAAGAGTGTAGCCACGCAATCGATCATGGGGCTGATGCCGAGCCCGCCGGCAAAGGTCGTCGGCGGCCAGGCGCTGTTCGAGGGCCGAGATCTGTTGGCGATGCCACCAATTGAGCTGCGTGCCCTCAGGGGAAACCGTATCGGCATGATCTTCCAGGAGCCGATGGCGGCACTGAACCCGATGATGGCGGTCGGCGACCAGATCGCGGAGGCCTTGGTAACTCATCGTGGCCTTGCCTGGAATGCCGCGCGGGCGGAGACACTGCGGCTGCTCGACCGGGTGCGGATTCCCGACGCCGCGGGCCGGGCAAAGTTGCATCCGAGTTCGCTTTCCGGCGGCATGTGCCAGAGAGTGGTGATCGCCGCCGCCCTTGCCTGCAAGCCGTCGCTGGTCATTGCCGACGAGCCGACCACCGCACTCGATGCCACGGTACAGGCAGAGATCATCGCTCTCATCCGCGACTTGCAGCAGGAAGTGGGCTGCGGCGTCATCTTCATCACCCATGACATGGGCGTCGTGCGCCAGATTGCCGACCGTATCCTGGTGATGCAGACAGGACGTGCAATCGAGACGGGGAGCCGGATCGACATACTGGACCGGCCGACGCAGGACTATACAAGGCTATTGATCAAGGCAACTTCGCCGGCGACGCCCAAGCCACCGGCGTCGGCCGTAGCGACCGTGTCCGCTCCACCGCTGGTGATCGAGGATCTGATCGTCTCGTTTGCGCGCACGCGATCGATGACATCGTTCAAATCGCAGGATCGGCTCTTTGCCATGGATGGCGCCAGTCTGACCGTTTCAGAGGGAGAGACCGTGGCGCTGGTCGGCGAGAGCGGTAGTGGCAAGACCACCATCGCCCGCGCTATTCTGGGGCTTGTCGAGCCGGACAATGGCCGGGTGCTGCTCAAGGGCCAGGATGTCAACACGTCAGGAGGCCGGACGCGAGGCCGTGTCCAGTTCATCTTCCAGGATCCGCAATCGTCACTCGATCCACGATATCGCGCCTGGCGTTCGGTCATCGAGCCGCTGATGCTTGGCGGAGAGAGGGACAAGGTTTTACTGCGCCGCAAGGCCGAGAACCTGATGGCAAAGGTCGGGTTGGATGGGCGCTATCTCGATCGCTATCCGCATGAGCTGTCGGGCGGCCAGCGCCAGCGGCTGGGTATCGCCCGCGCGCTCAGTGTCAAGCCTGATCTTGTTATCGCCGACGAGGCCGTCTCTGCGCTCGATGCGACGACTAGGCTGCAGGTGCTCGAACTGTTCGAACAGATTCAGGCCGAGACGAGGTTGCCCATCCTGTTCATCACGCATGATTTTGCCGTCGTCACCCGTATCGCTCATCGTGTCGCTGTCATGCGCTTCGGTCGGATGGTGGAAATTGGCCCGACGGCCTCGGTTCTGGCTGAGCCGCGTCATGCCTATACACGCGCGTTGATTGCCGCGGCGCAAGGTGGCCAGGTAGGAGCACTTCCGGCGTCGCGCGGCCACAGGATAGGCCTGAAAAACTCCCAGCGTGACTGGCGGCCGCTGGTCGAGGTCGCGCCGGGACATTTCGTGGAAGAAGAGGGAATGGTGGTATGAGGTTCGACACGATCGTCAAGGGCGGCACAGTCGTCACCGCAGCCGACACATTCCGTGCGGATATTGGCATCCTGGATGGCAGGATTGCTATGTTGGCGGGAGATCTCGATGATGCCGACGAGATGATCGATGCAACCGGACTGCTGGTGATGCCAGGTGGGATCGACAGCCATGTCCATCTCGAACAGCCCGGTTCTCCTGGCATCGTCATGGCCGACACGTTTGAGACAGGCGCGCGTTCGGCCGCGGTCGGTGGCAATACGACGGTTCTGCCCTTCTGTTTGCAGCAGAAGGGTCAGACGCTGCGCGAGGCGGTCAAGGACTACACCGAGCGCGCTCAAGATCATTGCTATGTCGATGTTGCATTCCATCTGATCGTCACCGATCCGACGCCCCAGGTGCTTGGCCAGGAATTGCCGGCGCTGATCGCGGAGGGGTTTACCTCGATCAAGATCTTCATGACCTATGACGATATGAAGCTCGCCGATCGGGAAATCCTCGAGGTTCTTGACGTTGCCCGCCAGCACAAGGCGCTGGTTATGGTGCATGCAGAGGGCTACGATTCGATCCGCTTTCTGTCCGAACGGCTCGAACGCCAGGGCAAGACGGCGCCGGTCTATCATGGCGCGTCACGCCCGGTCGCTGTCGAGCGCGAAGCTACCCATCGCGCGATCAGCCTCGCGGAAATTGTCGAAACCCCTGTCATGATTGTGCATGTCTCCAACCGCCACGCGATGGAAGAGATCCGCCGGGCGCAGATGCGCGGCCTGCCTATCTATGGTGAGACCTGTCCGCAATATCTGGTGCTGACAGAAGCGGATATGGATCGCGAAGGCATGGAAGGCGCCAAATATGTCTGCAGCCCGCCGCCGCGCGACTTCGACAGTCAGGCGGCGTGCTGGGAGGGCCTGCAACAGGGTGTGTTCGAAGTCTTCTCCTCGGATCATTGCCCCTATCGCTACGAAGACGCGGCCGGAAAAATGGCGCCGAAGGGCCAAACCAATTTCCGTTACGTTCCGAATGGCGTTCCCGGCATTGCCACGCGGATGCCGATCCTGTTCTCCGAAGGCGTGGTCAAGGGCCGCATCGATCTCAATCGCTTCGTGGCGCTGACATCGACGAACCACGCCAAGCGCTACGGCCTCTACCCACACAAGGGCACCATCGCTGTTGGAGCGGATGCCGATATCGTGCTTTGGGATCCGGCGCGCGAAGTCACGATCCATCACAAAATCCTGCAGGACGGTTGCGACTACACGCCCTACGAGGGTCTTGAGATAACGGGTTGGCCAGTCCTTACGATGTTGCGTGGAAGTGTGGTTGTCAGAGAGAACGAACTGAAAGGAGCTTTCAGTGGAAATATACTTTCCCGTCGTTGATCGGCACAACGCAGTTGACCGTTCGATTCAGTTCAAGGCGTTCTGAGATTGAACGCTTATCTCTTGGCGCAATGACGCCGTTGATGTCCGCGACGGTGGAGAGATAATTCCCGTCGCGTACATCGGTTTCGATGGGAATGTATTTACTGGATCGAATAGCCGCCATCGACCATCAGGATCTGACCCAGCACGAATGACGATGCGTTTGAGCATAGCCAAAGTACCGCTTCGGCGACCTCTTCAGGGCGCCCCGTACGGCCGATGGGATGGGCGGCGCGGATCGGCTCCATCACCTTGTCCGTTCCGGCCAGTTTGATGAAGCGTTCGATCATCGGGGTATCGATCGTGCCAGGGCCGACGGCGTTGATGCGGATACCTTGTTTCGCGTAGTCGAGGGCTGCTCCACGCGTTAGTCCCAGCACGGCATGCTTTGTGGCGGTGTAGGTAGTCAGGCCTGCAATGCCGTTGACGGCCGACATCGAACCCATGTTGACGATGTTGCCATGGCCCTGCTTGAGCATCTGGTCGATTTCGGCCCGCATGGAAAGCCAGACGCCGCGAACGCTGACGTCGAACAGTTTGTCATAGGTGTCGGATGGCTGCTCCGCCAACGGTTGGGAATTCTGCGTCAGGCCCGCATTGTTGAAGGCGAAATCAAGCCGCCCATAATGCTCGACAGCCTGGGCCACCATGGCCTTGACCTGGCCTTCGTCACTGACATCGGTCGCGATGAATATTGCTTCACCGCCCGCACCTCGGATTTGTCCGACCGTTTCTTCCCCGGAATGACGATTGACATCGGACACGACGACTTTCGCGCCTTGGCTGGCAAAGGCCAGAGCGGTCGCGCGCCCGATGCCCAAGCCTGCGCCGGTGATGAGCGCGATCCCGTCCTTAAATTCATCGTAATGTGGCATGTGATACATCCTTCTCGTTTTTGATGTTGCTCGCCCCGTTTGTGGGGCAAATCCGAACGCTGGCTTTCAAGCGATGTGCGTTCGTGTTTCCGGGCGGTGCGGCGGGTAATCGACATATCCCTTCGCCCCGCCGGTGTAGTAGGTGGCCCGGTCGGGGGTGTTGAGCGGCCAATCGTTGCGCAATCGCGCGACAAGATCGGGATTGGCGATATAGGCCTGGCCAAAGCCTGCCATATCGATCACGCCATTGGTGATCAGCTCGTTTGCCCGTGCCCTGGTCATCCCGCCGTCAAGGAGGATGGCCGTCTCGGGCGCCACCGAGCGCCACTTGATGAGCAACTCCTTGATGGCATCGCTCGTCGGCTTTTGACCTACCGGCGTGTTGAAGAAGCCCGTCTGGTCCATCACATGGAAGTATGCGGTCCCGCGATCGCCCAGCGCCTTGCCGAGAGCGACATAGGTCTCCTCGGCGTCATCGAACAGCGGCACGGCCCCGATCGTACCATAGGGCGTCAGGCGAATGCCGACACGGTCCGAACCGATGGCCGATCCAACGGCGTCCACGACCTCCAGCGTGAAACGAAGGCGCCCTTCCATCGTCGCGGCAGAGTAGCAGTCCGTGCGGTCGTTGATGAGCGGATTGAGGAACTGGTCGAACAGATAGCCGTTGGCGGCATGCAGTTCGACACCATCGAACCCGGCGTCCATTGCGTTGCGCGCGGCTTGCACGAAATCATCGACGACGCGGGGTATTTCACTGGTTTCGAGCGCACGTGGCCTGGAGGATGGCACAAAACCGACATTGCCGGCGTCATCGCGGCCGAAGGCCATGGCTCCTTCCGCAGCACGATCGGTCGAACTGACGGGAGAGGCGCCATCTGCTTGGATCGATGTGTGCGATATGCGACCGACATGCCAGAGCTGGATGAACATCCGGCCCCCGACGGCGTGGACGGAATCCGTGACGAGTTTCCAGCCTGCAATCTGCTCTCTTGAGAATATGCCGGGATTGTAAAAGTACCCCTGACCTTCCCGCGAGATTGGAGAACCCTCCGAAATGATCAATCCCGCTGTTGCGCGCTGGGTATAATAGAGAGCCACCTGTTCGGTGGCCGCATCCTTGGGGCCGCGAGACCGGGTGAGCGGTGGCATGAAGATGCGGTTGGGAAGCTGCAGCCCCGCGAGGCTGAAGGGTGAAAACAAGTCTGTCGTGGGTGCCTGCCTTTGGATTTGGAACAGGCTCTTGACTATCAACTCCAGATCAATGAAGAAACTTTCTTAAATTCGTTTCACTGCGGAATATAATTCGTTCATGGTTCTGGCTGTCGAAAGCATAGGGGCGATGCAAGCCTTCGTTCAGGCCGCCGACAAGCGGAGCTTCAAGCTGGCTGGCCAGGTGGTTGGCCTCACCCCGTCTGCGGTGGGAAAGGCAATTCAGAAGCTGGAGGATCAACTCGGTGTTCGCCTGTTTCACCGCTCGACCCGGTCCGTCACCATTACCGACGAAGGGTTGATGTTTCTCGATCGATGCCGGCGTATCCTTGCCGAAGTGGAAGCTGCGCAAGCTGAACTCGCCAACGCTGGCGCGGCGCCGCAGGGACGGCTCAAGATTAGTCTGCCTGTTGAGCCGACATTGATCCTGCCCATCGTTGCGGAATTCAACGAAGCCTATCCCGATATTGAGCTTGATCTCGACATCAACGATCGCTTCGTCGATGTGATCGAAGAGGGCTTTGATGCCGTCATCCGATCAGGGGCTCCGAAAGACAGCCGCCTGCTTCATCGCAAGCTTGGGGAATTCGTCTGGCGGTTCGTTGCATCCCCCGACTATGTTGCAAGATGCGGCGCTCCGGCCGCCGTCAGTGAGCTGGTCAACCATCGTTGCCTTCGCCACCGCTATCCCGAAACCGGAAGACTTTTACCGTGGCCCGTTGAACCCGACTTGGAAACGGCTGGGGTGCCGGTCACCATCACCGCCAGCATGATGGGGCCGTTGCTGGAACTGGCTGTGCGTGGGCGCGGCATTGCCTTCCTCCCACATTTTGCCGTCGACCAACAGATTGCTTCCGGTTCACTGGTGGAGGTCCTGCCTGGTCAAAGCCAGAATTCCGGTTCTCTGCACCTGCTCTGGCCGGCAAGCCGCTATCCGCTTCCCAAGGTGCGGGTCTTTGTCGATTTCCTGACGACGCGCATGATGCGCGCCTTGGCGGAGCGGCGGACCGGGGACACCGGCAAGCAACGCTCCGACGGCGTCTGCCGGTGACGGGCCTCAGGTTGAGGGCGGCGAAAAGCCCGGTATCCGCGCCATGATACGCTGCAATTCGCGGTCATCCGAGATCCCTTGGAAGTCGTATCGCGGCGTATAGGGCGTCTCCAGAAGGCGCACCTCCTCGTCGGTGAGCGTGATGGCGAGTGATGCGATCGCATCGTCGATCTGGCTCGGCTTGCTGGCGCCGACAAGCGGAGCGGTCACCACCGGGTTGCGGCGCAACCATGCAAGCGCGATTTGCGCGCGCGAGACACCACGTCCTTCGGCGATCTGTCCAACGGCATCGACGATGGCGCTGTCGCTTTCGGCCGTCAACTGTGTGTAGAGCATGTCGGCGAAGGGGTCGCTGCCGGATCGCGCGGTGGCTTTCGCGCCGCTCCACGGACGGGCAAGGCGGCCACGCGCCAGCGGGCTCCAGACGATCGTCCCGATGCCTTCATCCCGGCACAGCGGCAGCATCTCGCGCTCCTCCTCGCGGGCGAGGAGATTGTAGTGATCCTGCATGGACACGAAGCGCGTCCAGCCGTTTGTCTTCTGCAGATGTAAAGCCTTCGAGAATTCCCAGGCATGCATAGAGGACGCGCCGAGATAACGGACCTTGCCGGCCTTCACGGTATCATGGAGCGCTTCCAACGTTTCTTCGAGCGACGTGTCGGGATCATTGCGATGGATCTGATAGAGGTCGACATAGTCGGTTCCGAGACGGCGTAGGCTGTGGTCGATCTCCGTCATGATGGCCTTGCGCGACAACCCCTTGCCGTTCGGGCCGGGACGCATCGGGTGACGCAGCTTGGTGGCGATGACGACATCGTCGCGGTTGGCGAAATCTTTCAAGGCCCGGCCAAGAATCTCCTCGCTCGATCCTTGTGAATACATGTTGGCGGTGTCGAAGAAATTGATGCCCTGCTCAATGGCATGCTTGATCAGGGGGCGGCTCTCCTCCTCAGGAAGCGACCAGACGGGATGACCGCGTTTGGGATCGCCATAGGTCATGGCGCCGATTGCAATGGGGGAAACGTCCAGACCTGTTTTGCCGAGCTTGATATAGTTCATGATGCCTCCTATGGTGGCCTTAGTGGAGAGTTCTCCGGTTTGACTATGAGTTAACGGAGAATTCTCCGCTTAGCAAGTGGGCCTGTAGCGAGTAGGATGGTTGCAAGGTGAGAGAACAAACTCGTTCGATGACGAGGGCCGATGCGCTGAAGAACCGGGAGCACATCCTGCAAATCGCACACGATGCCTTTGTGGAGTCGGGTGCGACGTCGCTCAATGAGATCGCCAAGCGCGCCGGTGTCGGTGCGGGTACGCTGTATCGGCATTTTCCAACCCGCGAAGCGCTTATTCTTGCGGTCTACCGCCATGACATTGAGCGACTGGTCACGTCGGTGCCTGAATTGCTCGCGCGACATACGGCCGTTCAGGCCTTCCGGCAGTGGTTTGCCACGCTCGCGGGCTACATCCGGGTGAAACATGGACTTGGCGATGCCCTGCACAGCCCGGCCGCGCAGGAGGCAATCCAGGGAACCTATGCTCCGGTCATTGCTGCGTTGGATGAGTTGATCCGGGCCTGTGTTGCCGAGGGCAGCATGCGTGAAGGCTTGCGGGCCGCCGATATTCTTCTGCTCATGGGATTTTACTGGCGCGCTCCAGCGGATGCGGAGGGCGCCAGCAGGCGGAGAGGCTGATGGAAGTTGTGCTGGATGGGTTGGCGCCGAAGAGGTGACGTCGCTGCCTCAGGCTGCTGATCGACAGGATCAGGCAAGAAATAGACAGGACCGTTTCTAGCCGGTGTGGGGCTTCGGTCATAGATTGCATCGAACGGGCGCCAGATGCGCCTCAGTCAGATCAACAGCGGAAGTTATTCTATGAGAACCTGGTTCATTACCGGCGCCAATCGTGGTCTCGGCCTGGAAATCGCACGTGCAGCACTTGAGGCTGGCGACACTGTCATTGCGACGGCGCGCAACCCGCAGCGGATCGTTGAGTCCTTGGATGCCTTTGCCGAAAGGCTCCACACGATCCCTCTCGATGTTACCGATCACGCAGCGGTCGATAAATCGGTCAATGCGGCGAAGGAGCGGTTCGGACGGATCGACGTTCTGGTCAACAATGCGGGCTACGGCCAGCTCGGCGCCTTCGAAGAAATCGCCCCGGAAACCGTGTCGCGGCAGTTCGCCACGAACGTCTTCGGCGTATTCGATATCACACGCGCCGTCCTTCCGATCATGCGGGCTCAGCGCTTCGGCCATATCATAACGATATCGTCGATTGCGGGTATGCAGGGATTTGAAGGCTCGTCGATCTATTGCGCCACTAAACATGCCGTATCCGGCTGGTCGGAAGGGCTCGCCCGCGAGGTGGCGCCGTTCGGCATCAAGGTGACATGCGTCTATCCCGGCCGTTTCCGCACCGACTTTCTTGATGGCAGTTCTGTTCGCTACGGCGATTTTGCAATCGAGGACTATGCGGCGGCCTCCGCCCGGCGTCGGCAGGCGCTCGATGCCGACAACCACCAGCAGATCGGCGACCCTCGGAAATTCGCCGCAGCAATGCTTGCGCTGGTCAAGACGCAGAACCCGCCCGTTTGGCTCGCGACAGGCTCGGATGCCCATGCGGTTTTCGGCAATAAATCCGCAGCACTTACCGAAAATCTAGAACACTGGAAGGATCTGGTTCTGTCAACGGACTTCTAAGCGGCGGTCCGAGAGGCTAGGGTAGCGAGGGCGCTGAGGTGGGTCATTCTGCAAACGAAGGCCGTCATGGCAATAGAGGAGATGGAATTCGCGCGTCGTCGGATGCGCGAACGCGTCGAAATGCGCCTTCCCAACGAAGGTTCCCTCGCCACTGCCATTCCCGGCCTCTCCCTGTATCGGCGCGCGTGCCCGATGGCGCCCGACTCCTCCCTCTATGAGCCGTCCTTCGCGTTCATCATCAGCGGTGCAAAGCGTGTCATTCTGGGAGGTGAGACCTATCTCTACGATCAGGACCATTTCCTGCTGACGGCGGTTGGCCTGCCGACCATTGTTCAGGTGCTCGACGCGAGCATTACGGCCCCTTATGTGTCGTTCAAACTGGACATTGACCTCGACCTCGCGCGAGAGTTGATCGCCGAAGTCGATCAGCACGGAGGGTTTACGGAAGGAAGGGGCCCGGGAATCGCAATCGGACCCGTAACGCCGGAACTGACGAGTGCTGCGATGCGGCTGCTCGACCTTCTGGATCGGCCCGCTGAGATACCCATACTGGCGAGGTCGATCCAGAGGGAAATCCTGTACCGCGTCATGACGGGGCCGGTCGGCAGCCGGTTGCGGCATTCTGTTCAGGTCGGCACCCAAACAAATCGGGTTTCGACCGCGATCCGTTGGCTGCGCGATCACTTCGATCAGCCCGTCCGCATTGAAACCCTGGCGGATATTGCAGGCATGGGCGAATCCACCTTGCACCATCACTTCCGCGCTCTGACGGCGATGAGCCCGCTGCAATACCAGAAGCATTTACGCCTTCATGAGGCGCGCAGGATAATGATTGCCGATCGCGTCGACGCGAGCAGCGCAGCCCTTCGCGTCGGCTATGAAAGCGTCACGCAGTTCAATCGCGAGTATCGACGGCTTTTTGGCACGCCGCCAAAGACCGACGTGAGGACTATCCTTGCGCTCGGATAATTCGAATAGCTCCGATTATCTCAAGCTTGTCCGGGACGTATGCCTACAAATGCCGGCAAATACTATTCTCGTAATTCTCCAGGACCATCTAGGACGGGGCTGAAGGTTCAGATCTCTTCAAGGCGAGGCTATGGCCGCTATGCGCCTTCATCTAGGTCATCAACATGTTGATAACCCGCGCCCGAAAGCAGACATTGCCGTGCAGAGCATCACCTGACCAGCTTGTCAGGCGCTATGGCCTCAGCCGACGATCGTCTACACGAGATCCGCGAGCGCCAGAGCCTGCCGCTTGACAAAATATACATCCGGAAAAACTGACGACGGGTCGGATTGTGGGAAGTTCCAGTCCGCTAAGGGGGGTACCATTCCCGGTTTTGACGTTCAGCTTGAACCTTCACTCAGATGTCGCGACCAAGTTATGAAGGCTATAAAAGCTGCCGGGATGCTCCCGGCGATCGTGAAAGAAGTCGTTTCGAAGGCGACCGAGACAAATGTCTCCATGCTGTGTTTCGGCGTGGAATATTGACCCCTCTGGCGGGGTGACCGGCGTCCAATTTTGACCCCTCTCAGGATTCGTCTGACCATCCGTCTTTTGACGGCGGATGGAGAGGGAGTTGAAGCGAGTGGATACGATTGCGCGTGTTCGCCGGGCCTTCCATGTGCAGGGCTGGTCGGTGAAGAAGATCGTCCGGGAACTGCATGTGTCGCGCAACACAGTCCGCAAGATATTGCGTTCCGATGAGACCGATTTCTCTTACGAGCGCGAACGGCAACCACTGCCGAAGACAGGAGCCTGGAAGGCCGAGATCGAGCGGTTTCTCGCGACGAACGAGAGCAAGCCATCGCGCGAACGGCTGACGCTGATCCGGATTTACGAGGAACTGCGGGCGCTCGGCTATGACGGCAGCTACGATGCGATCCGCCGTTACGCCAAGACCTGGTCGAAGAACCGGGGAGCAGCGACGGCGGAAGCCTATGTGCCGCTCTACTATGCTCCCGGCGAGGCCTACCAGTTCGACTGGAGCCATGAGATCGTGCTGATCAATGGGGTGACGACGACCGTCAAGGTCGCCCATGTCCGGCTCTGCCACAGCCGGATGATGTTTGCGCGAGCCTACATGCGCGAGAGCCAGGAGATGGTGTTCGACGCCCATGACAAGGCCTTCGCCTTCTTCCGTGGCACCTGCACGCGTGGCATCTACGACAATATGAAGACGGCGGTGGACGCAGTCTTCGTCGGCAAGGAGCGGCTCTACAATCGCCGTTTCCTGCAGATGTGCAGCCACTACCTCGTTCATCCCGTCGCCTGCACGCCCGCCTCCGGCTGGGAGAAGGGCCAGGTCGAGAACCAGGTCGGTCTCGTGCGCGAACGCTTCTTCACGCCGCGTCTGAGGGTCAAGAGCCTCGAGGAATTGAACGTCTGGCTGCTCGACAAATGCGCGGCCTATGCCAAGGCCCACAGCCATCCGGAGCAGACCGACCAGACGATCTGGCAGATGTTCGAAGCCGAACGCGGCGGCCTCGTGCACTATGTCGGTCCGTTCGATGGCTTCCATTGCGTGCCGGCTTCGGTGTCGAAGACCTGCACGGTCCGCTTCGACAACAACAAATACTCGGTCCTGTCGACCGCCGTCGGCCGCCCTGTCGAAGTCCATGCCTATGCCGACCGGATCGTCGTCAAGCAAGATGGTGCCGTCGTCGCTGAGCACCGCCGCAGCTTCGGCCGGGGCGACACCGTCTATGATCCTTGGCACTATGTCCCTGTCCTGGCACGCAAACCCGGCGCTTTGCGCAACGGCGCTCCGTTCCGTGAATGGGTGCTGCCCGCCGCTATGGAGAAGGTCCGCAAAGGACTGAAGAGTGCCGACGACGGCGACCGACAGATGGTCACCATTCTCGGATGCGTTCCCTCAGACGGTCTCACGGCCGTGGAAGCAGCCTGTCAGGAGGCACTCGATCACGGCGTCTGCTCGGCTTCGGTGATCGTCAACATCCTGGCTCGGCGTCGCGATCCGGCTCCAGCCGCAATCCTGCAAACACCGGATGCGCTGCGGCTCACCCATGAGCCGGTCGCCGATTGCGCACGCTATGACAGCCTCAGGAGGGCAAGCTGATGGAACGCACGCAGGTTCTCGATCTGATGAGCACCTTGAAGCTCTATGGCATGCGCAGCGCCTATGACGAGGTCATGGGCAACGGCATCAAACGGCAGCACGAACCGCCGCGCATCGTCGGTGATCTCCTGCAATCCGAGATCGCCGAGAAGCAGGCACGGTCGATCCGCTACCAGCTCAGCATCGCCAAACTACCGCTCGCCAAGGACATCGACGACTTCGAGTTCACCAACACGCCGGTCAACGAGGGTCTTGTCCGCGAACTCGCCGCCGGCACCTTCGTCGCCAATCAGCACAATGTCGTCCTTGTCGGCGGCACCGGAACGGGAAAGAGCCATCTTGCCATCGCCATTGCCCGGGCACTCATCCGCAACGGCACACGCGGCCGCTTCTTCAACGTCGTCGATCTCGTCAATCGGCTGGAAGTGGAGGCACGGAGCGGCAAGCAGGGACGCACAGCCGACTATCTCACCCGCCTCGACTTCATCATCCTCGATGAGCTCGGCTACCTGCCATTCGCCCAGTCCGGAGGGCAATTGCTGTTCCACCTGATCAGCAGGCTCTACGAGCGCACCTCGATCATCGTCACCACAAACCTGGCGTTCGGTGAATGGCCGTCCGTCTTCGGCGACGCCAAGATGACGACCGCACTGCTGGACCGGCTCACTCATCACTGCGAGATCATCGAGACCGGAAACGAATCCTGGCGCTTCAAGAACCGCTCGCAAAGCTAAAGCCGATAACCCCAACCATCCGCACTTGGCCCGCCCTCTGCAACCCCGGCCAGCGCCGGGCAGGCCAAGCGCTCGCCGCCAACAAGGGGGTCAAGATTGGACGCCGATAGGGGGTCAGTTTTGCGCGCCGATTGACAGGATTCACGACAACAACCATTTTCAGGGAGTCTATTCATGCCAACACCCCCATTCCGCGCCGATCACGTCGGCAGCCTCCTGCGTCGACGCAGATCCCGCCGATGTTCGCCCACCGGAATACATGGATCCGGACCTGCTCTTCACGGACATTGCCCGAACCTACAAGCAAGCGGTTGCAGCCTACTACGCCGCAGGCTGCCGCTATCTGCAGCTCGACGACATCTTCTTCGCCTATCTCGGAGATCCCAAGCAGCGCGAACAGCGCAGGGCAATGGGCCAGGATCCCGACTGGCTGATCGATCGTTATGCCTGGATGCTGGAGGAAGCGATCAAGGATCGCCCTGAAAACATGGTGATCGGCATGCACATGTGCCGGGGCAATTTCCGCTCCACGCATGCCGCTTCCGGCGGATATGATGCGGCAGCTGACGCCATCTTCAACACGACCAGCGTCGATGTCTATTTCATGGAATATGACACGGATCGCGCTGGCGGCCTGGAGCCGCTGAAGCTTCTGCCGAAGGGCAGGAAACGGATCATGGCTGGCTTCATAACCACCAAGACAGGCGGAGTTGGAAAGTCTGGATTCACTGCGCCGGCATTGCAACGATGCGTCAAAATTTGTCGATATGGATCAGCTCGGCAGCGCCCCGCAATGCGGTTTCGCGTAAGCGCTCATTTCCATGCGCGTTGACGCGGCCCGTTTGACCAGGGTGTCTGTCGGTTGGTCGCCTGGGATCAGGCAGCGGC
This sequence comes from Rhizobium sp. G21, assembly GCF_014158035.1. Taxonomy (GTDB): domain Bacteria; phylum Pseudomonadota; class Alphaproteobacteria; order Rhizobiales; family Rhizobiaceae; genus Rhizobium_E. Next base: position 75,653 of record NZ_JACFXW010000002.1, read on the forward strand.
GGCCTTGTTGAAGTTGAAGGGCAGCAGATCGCTGACGTCGGCGTTGTCGCCGCGCTGAGATAGTTCCGTGAGGACGTGGCGCAGGTAGGCCAAGGGTTCGATACCGCAGGCTCGGCAGGTCAGCATCAGGCTGTAGACTACGGCACTGGCCCTTGCTCCGTCCATCGTGTCGCTGAACAACCAGGATTTTCTTCCAGTGGCAAAAATCCTGATGTCGCGCTCGAGGAGATTGTTGTCGATCGGCATCCTGCCGTCTTCGGTGTAGCGCGTCAGATACTCCCACTGGTTCAGGGTGTAGGACACGGCATCGCCAAGATTGGTGTCCGGCACGACCTTCGGCGCGATGTTGTCAAGCCATGCCTTGAGAGCGGTCAGGATGGGAACGCTGTGCTGCTGGCGGAAACGGCGAATGCATTGATCTGGAGTTTCGCCCTTGTCCGGCTTTTCGTTTCGCGCCTGGCCTTCAATCCGATAGAGCTGCTCGAAGAACTTCAGCGCCTGCTCCGGTGGGCCGCCGCCTTTCTTCCTTGTCTTCAGGGCCTCGACGAAGCGACGCCGTGAATGGGCCATGCATCCCAGATGGGTCGCTCTCTCCAGGGTGCGCCATGCGCTGTAGCCGTCGCTCATCAGGATGCCGCGGTAATCGCCGAGGAAGGTCTGCGGGTGTATCTGCCGCGGCCTGGCTGATAATCGAGCAGCACGATCGGCTCATTGCTGTCCTCTCCGCTCCGATAGGCCCACATGAAGGATGTGCTGGTGGCCTCGCGATCCTTTTCCTTCAGCACCTGGACCGTCGTCTCGTCGCCAAGGATGAGCGGCTGCGATCTGAGCCGCAGCTTCAGTGCGTCATAGATGCGGGAGAGGTGCCTTTCGCTCGAGCCGATCACCCAATGCCCCAGAGCGCCGCGGCTGATGGGAACGCCAGCGCGCCCGAACGCCTGGGCCAGGCGGTAAAGCGGCGTGCCGTCGACATATTTGTGGACGAGCGCGAAGGCCAGCGTCGAGGCCGTGGCGATGCTGCCCGGCAAGGGCTGCGCGGGCATCGGCGCGATGACGACAGGCGTGTTGATGCCGGTCCGGTCGCAATGACGGCAGGTATATTTGAACCGCACATTCTGCAGGACCTTGGCCTTCACCTCGATATGGAGCTGCTCGGTAACGGCCTCACCCATGCGATGCATTTGGCGGCGGCAGCAAGGGCAGGTCTTCTGGTCGTCGGCAAGATCATACTCGACGCGCTCGCGCGGCAGGTGTTCCGGCAATGGCTTGCGGCCGCGCTTCTTTCCCGGACCGCTTTCGGCGGGTGGCAAACCGGTGTCCGGCAGGTCGATCACCTTGCCATCCTCGCGGTCGCCGTCGTCTTCATCGACAACCTGTTCGGCTTCATTGAAGAGGCGATCGATGTGCTTTTCGCTCTTGGGCGCAAAACGATGGAGCCGCGCCAGCGTCAACTCTTCCTCGAGCTTGACCACGCGGGCGCTGAGCGCTTCCTTCTCGGCTTTCAGCGCGGCGATTTCGGCAGCATTGGCCGTCAATTGCGCCATCAGTTCCGCAATGCTGGGTTCGCCGGGTCAGATCATCAGATCCTTGAATCTGAGCCGCGCCGGCGCGTCAACAGAAGACGTCGGGAGCCGTCAGCCGGTGATCTGGTATTGTCGCATCGGATGACGCACCATCGCATCGATATCGATGCAGTCGAGAATCCAATGGAGCTGCTCGGTCGAAAGCGCCACCACCGCAGTCTCCCGGCGCGGCCATCGGAACCTGTCTTCCGTCAGTCGCTTCAGGACCATCACAAAACCCGACCGATCGAAGAACAGCAACTTCATCCGGTCGCGGCGGCGATTGCAAAGGCAAAGACCGCAGGCGCAAACGGGTCGAGCGCCATCGTCTCCTGCACCAGGACAGCAAGGCTGTTGATGCCCGCGCGAAAGTCGATCGGCTCGCCGTGCAGGTAGACTTTCAGCTCAGCGCCCAGTCTGAACATGAGCCAACGCTCCGATGATCGCCGTCAAGGCATCTGAATCACCGCACTCCAGTGTCAGCTTCACACCGTTCGGCAGCACCGCGCTGATCTTGGACGAGCCTGCCAGAGGGGCCGTCTTCTCTCGTGATGCCGGTTGATCTCCACCGCATGCGATCGGCAGACCGAGCGAGCAGGGCCCCACAGGCGAGCGGTAGTCGGCTGCGACGACGGGGATGAACGCCGATTTTGCAGATGCGCCCGACAAGCCAGCCTCCCTGGCATCTTTGACCCACTTGCGCAAAAGGTTGGCGTTGACACCATGCGAAAGCGCAAGGCCCGATATCGACACGCCAGGCTCAAGGCAAGCCGCCAACAGCCGCGCCTTTGATTCCGGATCGTAGCGGCGGCGACCGTCGCGCCCCACACACCGCACACGCAGCTTCTGATCATCATCACTCATATTTGGTGTCCACCTATTTTAAGTGGACATCTTCATGCCGCAGAGGCATCACCGAGAAAAGGCGCATGGAAATGAGCGCTTACGGTTTCGCCTCGACCGAACACGGCAATTCGATTACCGAGGACGATCAGAAGCGGAAGCTGGAATTGGTCATGCAGACGGCGCAGGCGATCTGGGGCGAAGCCTGACTCTGGGGACCGGCCGCTCTTGCAGGAATGACGGGGCAGCAATCCGCGTCTGAGGGACATCAGCATTGCCATTGCCCCTGTCCGAATCTGCTATGATTGCTGATAAAATCCATCAAAGCGCCTCGACCCTCTGACGGCATCAGACACTTTCTATCCGCAAGTTAATTTGGGCCTTGAAAGCAGACGCCCTTTTCACCCGGAAACAGTTCAGGAAACACGCCGATAGCGAAGTCCCGCGCGAGCTTGTCGACGCGGACATAGGCGACCGCGTTGCATTCCTGAAAGTTATCGGTTGTCGCCGCGACATATTTGCCGGCAGCAAGCGCTTGCACGGTCTTGTATTGCGGGTCGGTTGCGACGACCTGCCCGGAATCGAGCCAATAGAGGAAGACGAAGCTTGTGTTCTGCAGGCGGCCAAGTGCCTCCTCCATGTCATAAGGGCGTCCGTTGGGCTGGTCGTTGTTCTCCGCGAGAGAGTTCTTGTAGCCCATCAGCGAGAGGATCTGTCCATTGAGCGTCTTGTCGGAGTCGAACTCGATTTTCGGAAGCGGCCAAATCATCCCGCAGAATCAGACGTCCCAAACTTCCATGACTGCGTTAAAAGGACCGTCTTCGATCTGACTCGACCGGTCGCAGGAGTGCTAATCAGGTCTACGGACTATTCAGTCACGGCACATAGGTCAGCCTTACAACGTCGCCGTCGAAGCGCTGCGTTTCGACGAGCCGAAGCAGCGGTACGGGCGCGGCAAAGAACGGCGTCCCATGTCCGAGTACGACGGCATGGAGATAGATGCGATATTCATCGATCAATCCCCAATCGCTCATGCTGCGGGCGAGCTCAGGCCCCCGACTTCGATTTCGCCATCAACCTCGGTTTTGATGCGCCGGATCTCGGCTTGGACATCGGCCCCTAGAAGTGTCGCGTTTGGTCCGACGGTCTCGAGCGTCCGGGATACGACCCATTTCGGGTTCTTGCGCCAGGCGCGTGCGAACGCATGCATGTCTTCCGTCCAGTCTGGCTGGTCGCTGTCCCAGTAGCGCATGCTCTCATAGAGACGGCGACCATAGAGACTTCCTGACAGCTTCTCCGTCTGGTCGATGAATTGCCGAAACAGCTCCGGGCTGGGCGCCGAGGGGAAGCGTTGATGATCGATATAGCCGTCGAGCGACTGGTTCATTCCGAATACGAATTTGGCCATTGGAGATCCCTTTCGCATAAGAGCCTGTGCTAAAATCGCCAGCCCGGTTTATCGTCAGATCCACTTTCGAAGTTCAAGCCGGACGGTGCGTGCGCTCAGCCCGAGCTTGTCGTTGATGCGCAGCGCGGCGGCATTGTCCTCGCGGTTGTCGATCGATACGCGTCGGCAGCCGGCCAGCGACGCCTTTCGGATCAGTTCCTGCATCAGAGCCTGCCCGATGTTGCGGCCGCGGAATGCCGGCGTCACCCCGACGAAATAGAGATAGGCGTCGCTTGCATGCTGATGCATGACGCCGACGCCGACCGGGTCGCCCTCACAGAGAGCGAGGATGATCCAGTCGGGGCGGACGTTCGCGCTTCGCCTGAAGATTTCATCGATCCTGTCTATCGTCCAAGGCGGCATGTCCTGCAGATCCGGGGTCTCCGACAGCCTGTTCTGCAGGAACTGGAAGAGCAGCTCCCAGTCGAGGCCACTGCCGGAGAAATCTACCAGGCTGATGCCGACCGGCGGCATGGTCGGGGGTGGACGATTGGGCTCTTCCAAGTCCAGGCAGCTTTCCCGGCGGCGGACAGCCACTTCAAACCCCCGCCGGCGAAGCCACCCCACGGCCTCTTCATTCCCGTGATCTTGCTCGCAATAGATTCCGAGGAAGCCATTTGCGACAACCTGTCTTTCCAGCGCCGAAAGCAATTTTCCGCCCAAGCCGATCTTGCGGTGTCTTTCGTCGACGATGAGGTCGAGGCGAAGAAATTCCTTGGCGACGTATGGCGAAGAACTCAGCTGTCCGATCGCAACGACAGTGTCGCCAAGACGCAGAACAAGCCGTGACTGGACGTCCTGTGGTGACCGCGAACCCTCTCGTTCCAGAAACGCCTCGACCCCCAGCGGGTTTCTTCTCACGATGTTCAGAAGAGCGACCCACGCATGCGCGTCGCTCGGTCTATAAGCGTCAATGACGCCGCGGCCGCCTTGCATTTCGATCTCCTCCCGTCGGGTGCAAAGCTCAACTCGCCTTTCCGGCCGGCTCGCAGGTGAAGGCTTGTGCTGCCCGCTTGAGCCGCTCTCGATGGCCGCGGACCTTGGCTCGATTGCCACAACTGTCCATCGAGCACCAACGCCGCGGCTTGGTTCGACTTGAATCGATGAAATATCCGCCGCAGGGATCTCCCTCACAGCGTCCGATCCTGCGTCCGGCGGGGATCATCGCCAGGCTCGCGACAGCGATGCCGATGCGGACCAAGGGCAGCTCCAGGAAATCTGCAGTCATATGGTTGCCGTCTTGCTCAACCCGCAGCAGGCTCTCGGAGATCGCAAAAATCGGAGCGAGTTCGCGACGAAGCACATCACTCTCCATGGGGCTGCCGGGATTGCCGCCGGCGTTCAGATCCAGTGAGCTGCGCCATGTTGCTCGGAGATTGATCGCCTGCCGATGAACTTCATCAGCTCTGTCAGGGGAGGCGGATGCGCAGTTGAGCAGGTCTTGGCATGCCCCCGCCGACAGCAGCGCTGCAGGCACAGACCATTCCACCAATGCGCGATAGTCAGGCAGGAAGTCGACCTCGCGGTCTTCGCGCCAGTGCAACGTGTTGACGAAATCGAGGGCCGGATCGCCGGCCAACATGCGTATCCGCCCGATCGAGGAATGATAGGCCGGCGTCTCAGGTGTTGCTGTTTTTTTATCTCTCATGTAACTATATAAACAGTTACAGGCTCTTTCTGCAAGGTCGGCTCGTCATGCGGCGTTACAAACTTGCGCTCTGCCTCTTCGCTTTCTTCCTCGGCGCTTCATCTGAAGCCCGGGCAAAGGAGCTCGGCTCGCTCTACGTCTCACAGGCGATCGTGACCGGGCAGGGGAGGCCAACAGGGAGTTCGGCTTTCGGGATTGCCTCGAAAGGGTTTTGGTTCGTGTGTCCGGTGATCAGCGTCTGGTCGCCCATCCGCGACTGGCTGACCTTCGACAACGAGCCGCCTCCTTCATCAGCGGGTTCAGCTATCGGGATCGACTGGCGGGAAAACCTATTCACGACGAGCAGGGGACTTACGATCGACCGCACGATCTCACCTGCCATTATGATCCCGTCGTTGTCGATCACCTGCTGGCTGACCTTGGCGCCCGGCCATGGCTGGCCCCGAGGCCGACCCTCATGGTGTTCTTGGAGGTGAAGCGCAATGGTCAGGACTACTGGATCGACACAGTCGCAGCGCGTGACGAGGCTATGCGGCAAGCCTTTCAACAGGCCGCCTCGCCAATGGCGATGAGCGTCGTCTTCTCGTCTCCAGCCGACGCAGACACCGTTCCCGATGACATTGTGTCGAGCAGGGACCGCGAAGCTCCCGGAGCCTCTCTTCCCATCTCGGGGACGCTGGTCTGGAGCGATTCCGATCTCGGCTGGGTCGCGACCTGGCGCTTCCGCCATGACGGCAGGCGCTATCAGTGGCAGGTGAAAGGTGTCAATTTCGACGAGGCTTTTCGTGTCGCTATCCGCGGCGCCGTGCAGATCCTGTCCAGCAACGGGGTGCCCTAACCCTTAAGGCGCTTCAGGCTCCTCATACTTTGAGCGGTACCGATCTTGCGGCGACGTCAAGCCCTTAAGGAACTTGAGGGGATCTAGGGTCCCCAGCATGTGCTCCACTCCGCTTTCAATATGCGAAGTGAATCAGCAATTTGACCAGTAGGCAACACCTGAATTTTTCGCCAGAAACTGCCCATAGCGATCATCATCCACTTTGGGGGACAATCATGAGGCGGATCACCTCACAGTGAATCCAATCTGTGTTTGTAAGGTCGGTATTCTCGGATGATCCTCATTGACTTTTAGAGGCGCAACTTAGTGGCAGAATCTGATAAGTCGCGGCACCGCAAAGCATTCGAGGCGGCTATTTGCTCTGAGAAAGGATCTTATGCCTCCTTCAGCTCTCCTGATGGATCGGCTCCCGCACGAAGTGGCCTCCCTGATAAAGGGAGGCGGCGTCGTCAGCGGGCGGAGTTGGCATGGCGGCGTCAAGCTCGGCGCGATAGTCCTCTGCATTGTCTTTTGGCCGCCAGCCGAGATAGGCGGCGGCGCTGTTGTCCCACCAGCTCCGATCATTGTTGGAAGAACCCCAAATGATAGGGCAGCCGAGACGGGGCGCGGTAAAGACTCGCTCGATCAAGGACTGAAAATCGCCATAGGACATCCATGTGGCCAGCATGCGATGGTTTCTAGGCTTCTCAAAGCAACTGCCAATACGGACAAGCGCAGTTTCCTGGCCAAATTTTTCGAAATACATCGTCGCCAACGCCTCGCCAAAACATTTCGAGACGCCGTAGAGCCCATCAGGCCGCATCGGATCGGTCGTCGTCAAATATTGATCCTGGCGATAATAGCCGATCGTGTGATTAGAGCTCGCAAACAGGATGCGCGGACGGCCATGCGCCCGCGCGGCCTCGTAAAGATTGTAAACGCCCGCGATATTGGCGTTGAGGATCTTCGAAAATCTATCTTCCACTGACACGCCGCCCAAGTGAAGAATGCCGTCGCATCCCTCCACCAGGCGCATGACGCTCGCCGCATCGCCCAGGTCGCAAGGCATAAGCTCCTCGTTTGCTTCCGCTGCGCCAAGATCGGCGATGTCCGACAACCGCAGACGCTCGGCCAGGCCGCCCAACCGGCTGCGCATTGCATGTCCCAGTCCGCCGGCGGCGCCGGTGATCAGCAATCTTTTCAACATATTTCCTCCAATATAGGCGTTGATACGCCAGCCTTGCCGCTACTTATCATACAGGTTGCTGGATTTGCGTCAACAAGTGGGCTATAACCGCAAGAGACATTCATATTGGCGGCGACGGGATCACGAAGCTGGGCAAGGGAGGGACGTGGCGGATGGGTCTGGATATGCGCACTGAGAAAGCTTCGGGCAGCTTGACGGCTCGGCTTGGCGACTCTCTTCGGCGGCAGATCCTGGCTGGTCAGTATCCGCCCGGCGCAAAATTGCCAAGCGAGGCGCAACTGAGCGAGGCCCACGGGGTGAGCCGCACCGTGGTGCGCGAAAGCGATCGCCAGCCTGCGCGCTGATCGGCTGGTGGAGACTCGCCAGGGTGCGGGCGTCTTCGTGCTGGAGCCGCCCCAGACGCCCGCGTCGCCGTTGCTTTCACTGCAAAATATTGATCCAGAACGTGTTTCTTCAATGATTGAAGTGCTGGAACTCAGAACCGCTGTCGAAGTCGAGGCCGCGGGACTTGCGGCTTTACGCCGATCGCCGGCGCAGGAGGAGGCCATACTGGAGCGCCACTACGCTGTCCGCGCATGTCTTGAAGCCGGCGTGCCGAGCGCCGAGGCTGATTTTGCGTTGCATCTCGCCATCGCGGAAGCAGCCAACAATCCCCGCTTCCGCGATTTCCTTGCGATGATCGGGCGCAATGTTATTCCGCGCGCGGCGCTGAGGACGGATGATTCCGAGGTCGATCAGGCTGCCTATATCAAACTGATCGACGAAGAGCATCGCGCCATTGTCTTTGCGATCTCCAATGGCGATGAGGACGCTGCGCGCGCGCAGCCATGCGCCGTCATCTGCGCGGCAGTCAGATGCGGTATCGCAATCTTCTGCGCGAAGAACGTAAACCTGTATGACAAATTATTGACATCTGTCGGGTAAACATGTAGGACAACCTTGCCGGAGGAGGCAAATAAAGGATACCTGCATGACGCCGCAAGAAATCAAGGTCGCGCTGGGCGCAGGCCTTCTGTCATTCCCTGTGACGCATTTCGACAGCGAGGGCGCGTTCAACGCCGAGAGCTATCGTCGCCATATCGAGTGGCTGTCGAGTTTTCCGGCGCCCGTCCTGTTCGCCGCCGGCGGCACCGGCGAGTTTTTTTCGCTCGCCCCGGGTGAAATTCCAGGGATCGTCCGCGCCGCCAAGGAAGCGGCAGGCGATACTGCGATCGTTTCTGGCTGCGGCTATGGAACGGAGATAGCGGTTGAAATCGCCCGCTCCGCCGAAAAGGCGGGCGCCGACGGTATTCTGCTTCTGCCGCATTACTTGATCGATGCGCCGCAGGAAGGCCTGTTTCATCATGTCCGCCGCGTTTGCCAGTCGGTCGGCATCGGCGTGATGGTCTATAACCGCGATAATTCGGTGCTCTCTGTCGATACGTTGAAGCGTCTCTGCGACGAATGCCCCAATCTGGTGGGCTTCAAGGACGGGACAGGCGATATCGGTCTCGTGCGCCAGGTGACCGCCACCATGGGCGACCGACTGACCTATCTCGGCGGCATGCCGACGGCGGAGCTGTTTGCCGAAGCCTATCTGGGTGTTGGCTTCACCACCTATTCGTCGGCCGTCTTCAACTTCGTTCCGCATCTGGCAGTGGAATTCTATGCGGCGCTGAGGGGTGGCGATCGCGCCCGCTGCGAACAGATCCTTCGCGACTTTTTCTATCCCTTCATGGCGCTGCGCAGCCGCCGCAAGGGGTATGCGGTTGCGGCCATCAAGGCGGGCGTCCGCCTGCAGGGTTTTGAGGCTGGCCGGGTTCGCGCGCCGCTCGATGACCTGACAGCCGAGGAAGAAGGCATTCTTGCGCGCATGATCGAGCCGTGGAAGCGCTGAGATGAAGATTGTCGCAGTCAAGACCCATCTGCTCGATTATAAGCTGGCGACGCCGTTTGAAAGCGCCTCCATGCGTTTTGACCGTCGCGCCCATGTGTTGGTGGAAATTGTCTGCGACAATGGCCTGATTGGCTGGGGAGAGTGCCTCGGACCTGCGCGGCCGAACGCCGCGGTGGTTGCCGCCTACACGCCTTGGCTCCTGGGCGCAGATCCTCTTCAGACCGAGAAGATCTGGGCTATGCTTTACAATGCGCTTCGCGATCAAGGTCAGCGGGGGCTAACAATCACGGCGCTGTCGGGCATCGACATCGCGCTCTGGGATATCAAGGGCAAGCATTTTAGCGTCCCTGTCTCAACCCTGCTGGGCGGTCGTTTCAGAGAAAGCGTCAGCGCCTACGCCACCGGCAGCTTCAAGCGCGATGGCGTCGACCGGGTCGAGGATAAGTCGCCGAAGTTCGCCGCTATCAATCCGAAGGCTTCTGCGCCAGCAAGATCAAGATTGGTTTTGGCGTCGAACAGGATCTCCGCGTGGTGCGCGCCGTCCGCGATGCGGTTGGTCCCGATTTCCGACTGATGGTGGACGCCAATCACGGCTATGACGCGCTGGAAGCCATCCGGTTTGGTCGCGCGGCGGCCGAGCTCGATATCGATTGGTTCGAGGAACCGGTGGTTCCCGAGCAATTGGCGGCCTATCGCGAGGTCAAGGCAAAGCAGCCGATTCCTGTCGCCGGCGGCGAGACCTGGCAGGGGCGTTTTGCGATGAAAGAGCCGCTGAAGACCCGCGCCGTCGACATTCTCCAACCCGATCTTGCCGGAACGGGCGGGTTCAGCGAGGCCAGGCGCATCGTCGATATGGCCGCTTTACATGGCGTTCGTGTCGTGCCGCATGTCTGGGGAACAGCGGTTCATATCGCGGCTGCGCTGCAATTCATGGCGGCGATGGCTCCAATTCCGGTGCGGGTCAATCCCATCGAGCCCATCCTTGAATTCGACCGCACAGACAATCCCTATCGTCAGGCGGTGGTGATGCAGCCGATCGAACACGAGGCGGGCGTGGTGCAAGTTCCCAATGGTCCCGGCCTTGGCATCGAGATCAACCGCGACGCGCTCGCCGAGTTCAAGATGGCGGAGGCCTGACATGCTGACGCGTCCCATTTCCGGCCGCAAACCGAACGTTCAATTTCCTAAAGGCGCTGTCGATGCGCAGATGCACATGTATCTTCCGGGCTTCCCCGCGCAGCCGGGCGGTCCCGACCTGCCGGTCGGCGCGTTACCGGATGCCGGGCAATATCGACAGTTCATGGCCTGGCTCGGAATTGACCGCGTCATCATCACCCAGGGCAACGCCCATCAGCGCGACAACGGCAATCTGATCGCCTGCCTGAAAGAAATGGGCGACGTGGCCCGCGGCGTGGCCGCCATCGGGGGCGATGCGGATGATCGTGACCTAGATGCGTTGTCGGCCGTAGGCGTGGTCGGCGCCCGGATCATGAACTTGCCCGGCGGCGCCGTCCGGCTTTCCGCGCTTGAGGCGGTGGATGCCCGCGCTGCGGCGCGCGACTGGATGCTCGCCGTGCAGTTCGACGGCAACCGGATAGTTGAGCATGTCGGCAGATTGCTGAAGCTCAAGTCTCGCTTCGTGATCGATCATCACGGCAAGTTTTTCGCGGGCGTTAATGTGGACGGCCCTGAAATAGCGGCCGTCAAGCGTCTCATCGACGCTGGCAATTGCTGGTTCAAATTCGCCGGCGTTTATGAATCATCCAAATCAGGCGCCCCTGATTATGCCGATGTCGCAGCCTTCTCGCTAGACATTGCCGCGCATGCGCCGGAGCGCATCGTCTGGGGCAGCAACTGGCCGCACAATCTCGCCAATACCCAGGCGGACTACCCTGACGATGCTGACCTTACTGACACCGTGCTGGGCTGGCTGCCGGACGCGGCGGCGATCAGGCTCGCCCTTGTCAATAATCCCCAGGAACTGTTCGGCCTACCGCCTTGGCAGGAGGAAGACTGACGACTCAAGCGCCTTCAGCGGAGGATCTGCGGGCGTGGACACGCCAATATTGATAGTCATAAGGAGGAGAGACCATGAATATCGCCAGAATGCTCGCACTCGCCGTCGGCGTCGCCCTCGGCTCCACACTCGCCCAGGCGCAGGAGGTCACCCTCCGCTCGGCCGATATTCATCCCGATGGATATCCAACCGTCGAGGCCGTGAAATATATGGGCGAACTCCTAAAGGAGCGCACAAACGGCCGCATCGCCATCCAGGTGATGAACAATTCCGTACTCGGCAATGAGAAGGACACGATTGAGCAGACCCGGTTCGGCGTCATCGACATGAACCGCGTAAATGCTGCGCCGTTCAACAATCTCGTGCCGGAGACTGTTGTGTTGGGCATGCCCTTCCTGTTTCGCGACACCGAGCACATGCACCATGTGGTTGATGGTCCGATCGGCGACGAAGTCCTGGCCGCCTTCGAGCCGCATGGCCTTGTCGGGCTAGCGTTCTACGATTCCGGCGCGCGCTCTTTCTACACGACAAAGAAGCCGATCAAGTCGCTGGCCGACCTCAAGGGACTGAAAATTCGCGTGCAGCAATCCGATCTATGGATCGCGATGATGCAAGCTTTCGGCGCCAATCCGACGCCCATGCCCATGGGCGAAGTCTATTCGTCGCTGGAGACCGGCGTGGTCGATGGCGCGGAAAACAACTGGCCGTCCTACGAGTCCGCCCGCCACTACGAAGTCGCCAAATATTACACGCTGACCCAGCATTCTCTGAACCCGGAAATCCTGGTGATGTCGAAGATCACCTGGGACAAGTTCTCGCCCGAAGACCAGAAGCTGATCCGCCAGGCAGCCAAGGATTCGGTCGGCAAAATGCGCGAACTTTGGACCGCGCGTGAAAAGGAATCCGAAGCCAAGGTCCGTGCGGCGGGCAACACCATCATCGAGGTCGACAAGCAGGAATTCCGCGACGCGATGAAGCCGGTCTACGACCGCTTTGTCACCGATCCAAAGATGAAGGATCTGCTCGATCGGGTTGCAGCGGTGAACTGACGCTTTGAGGATCGAGAGCCGGCGCTTCAGTTTGCGCCGGTTCTCCAGTCATGCCGGTCTTATTGAGCCTGGCTCCCCGGAGGAATTTCAATGCGGCATTTCATGTCAACCATCCGACCCCTGCTGGCCGGCCTCAGCCGCGCAGCCCTTTATCTCGCCGGCCTCGGCATCGTGGTGATGACCGTCATCATTGGCTGGCAGGTGTTTGCCCGCTACATACTCAATGACACGCCTAGCTGGTCGGAACCCTTGTCGCTACACCTGATGTCCTGGTTCATTCTGCTGGGCGCTGCCGTGGGTGTCCGCGAAAGTGTCCATCTGGGCCTCGACATCGTGCGCCATATAGCGCCGCCGATGATCCAGCGGCTGATGGATCTGGTCAGCCTGGGACTGATCGTCATATTCGGCTTCGGCATGACCTATTACGCCGTCACGCTGGCGATCGGCACCTGGAGCGCTTCCATTCCAGTGCTCGGATGGCCCGGCGGCGTTGATTTCTTTCCAATGATCGTTGGCGGCTTGCTGATCGCGATTTTCGCTCTCGAGCGGTTCATCGATGCGGCGCTCGGCCTTGAAGCAACTCCCGTTGTCGTCATGCAGGAGGTGTCTTGATGGCCTATGCAATTCTCTTCGGCTCCTTCATGCTCTTGATGACGATCGGCATGCCGATCGCCTTCTGCCTCGGCATCGCCTCGCTGGCCACAGTCTTCTATATGGGCCTTCCACCGATCGTGGTGTTCCAGCAGTTGAATTCCGGCATGAACGTCTTTGCCATGATGGCTATACCGTTCTTCATTTTCGCGGGCGATCTGATGGTGCGCGGCGGCATCGCAAGCCGTCTGATCCGCTTCGCCGCTGGCCTTGTCGGCCACCTCAGGGGCGGGCTCGGCCAGGTCAACATCGTTGCCTCGACACTGTTCGGCGGCATTTCCGGCTCGGCAGTGGCCGATGCGTCTGCGGTTGGCGGATTGATGATCCCGCAAATGGCCGCGCGGGGCTATGATCGGGGCTATGCGGTCAATGTCACAGTCAACGCCGCGATCATTGCGCTGATGATCCCGCCGTCGCACAATATGATCCTTTACTCGATCGCCGCCGGCGGCAATGTGTCCGTTGCCGATCTGTTCACCGCAGGCGTCGTTCCCGGAATTCTCCTCGCGGCGGCCCTCATGGTCACCGCCTATATCGTGGCGCGGCGGCGCGGCTATCCGTCTGAGCCATTTCCCGGCTTCTCGAAACTGGCGTTCTATCTCCTGGCTTCGTTCCCGGGACTGCTGTTGATCGCCATTATCTTTGGCGGTGTGCGCTCCGGCATTTTCACAGCCACCGAAAGCTCCTGCATCGCTGTCATCTATGCCTTTCTCGTTGCCATGCTGGTTTATCGCGAGCTGAACTGGGAAGGCTTTGTCGAGGCGGTGCTCGGCGCGGCCCGCACCACGTCCATGGTCCTGCTGGTGATCGGCACGGCCGCGTCTTTTGCCTGGCTGATGGCTTTTCTGCAGGTGCAGACGCTGATGATCGGCGCCATCGGCGCGATCTCGGATAATCCAATCATCGTGCTTCTGGTGATCAACCTACTGCTACTGTTTCTCGGCACCTTCATGGACATGGCCCCACTGGTCATCATCTCCACGCCAGTGCTCTTGCCTGTCGTCAAGGCGTTCGGCGTCGATCCCGTCCATTTCGGCGTGGTCATGATCCTCAACGCCGGCATCGGGCTTAATACGCCGCCTGTCGGAACCGTGCTGTTCGTCGGCTGCGCCGTTGGCGGCATATCGATCCGGGAGGCGATGCGAACCATCTGGCCGTTTTTCGGCGCAAGCGTTTTCGTGCTTATGCTGGTGACCTATGTTCCGACCCTGTCGCTGTGGTTACCGGCTGTTCAAATAGTGCACATCCATGCATCACACAGCTTGTGCTTCAGCCCATGACTAAGTAACGACCTTACGCTTGACGCCCCAGTGGCGATCAGAAAACCCTATCAGTCCAGCTTCTGAGGAATTAGAGGGACCGATAAACGGCTTACCCTTGTGCGCCGCAGCACATTTTTACCCTTTACAAGTACGTCCAAAATTGTGAAGTAGTGCATAACTTCACAAATGGGACGATTGCCTTGAACCCGACACGTTTCGCCACCCGCCTCAATTCCTTCGCCTCAGGCGCGCATCTGACCTGGCCAGGACAGTCCGGCAAGCCGTCCGTGCTGCAGATGGCGGAGCGGGCTGCGCGGGTTGATGGTCTGACCGACCTCGATTTGAACTTTCCGGACCATGTCGGTGAAAATCCAGCGGAACTTGCTCGAAAGCTCGGAGATCTCGGCCTTTCGATCAATGGCTTCGCCATGCGCTACTATACCAATCCCGCCTTCAAGCTCGGCGCCTTCACACATCCGGACGAGGCGGTGCGTCGCGACGCCATCGACCTCACCAAGCGCGGCATCGATGCAACCCGGGAAGCCGGCGCCAATCTGATGACCATCTGGCTCGGCCAGGATGGCTTCGATTACGCCTTCCAGGCCGACTATTCGACAATGTGGCAACACGAAGTAGACGGAATTCGTGAAGTTTGTGAACATGATCCGGACTGCCTGATTTCGATCGAATACAAGCCCAACGAGCCGCGCTCCTACAGTCTCATGCCCGATGCTGCAACGACCCTGCTCGCGATTAAGGACGTCGGCGCCGAAAATCTGGGGGTTACGCTGGATTTCGCCCATGTGCTCTATGCCGACGAGCAGCCGGCCTTTGCGGCCGCGCTGATTGCGCGTCACAGCCGCGTCCTCGGCGTTCACCTGAACGATGGTTACGCCAAGCGCGACGACGGCTTGATGGTGGGTGCCGTCCATACGCTTCAGACCATCGAACTTCTGCGCCAGATCCGCCGCGACGGCTACGACGGCGCGATCTATTTCGACACGTTCCCAGATCTTACCGGTCTCGATCCGGTCCATGAATGCGAGGTCAACATCAAGACCGTCCAGCGGATGTTGAAGGTCGTCGACCGCCTCGAGCAGGACAATCGCCTTTCCAGCGCGATTGACCGACAGGACGCCGTTTCCACGCAGGCCATCATCCAGGAGCTGATGTTCGGCGCGGACCACTGAACCAACCCAACGACCCGGGAGGAAACCCATGAAGAGATTTTTCGCCGCGGCTCTCGCCGCCACCCTTTGTGCTGGCATCGCGACGGCTCAAGACCTCAAGCCGCTGAATTCAGACTCCGAGCCCGACCGCATGGACTGGTCCGATCTCGAAGCCAAGTTCGGCGCCCTGCCGAAGCTGCCGGAAGGTCTCAAGGTCGGAGGCGTCTCCAAGACGCTGACCAACGAGTATTGGCGTTCCCTCGGTGAAGGCTACAAGCGCTTCGCCGACAAGGTCGGCGTCGACGTCGCCTATCAGGCTGCGCAGAGCGAGGGCGATCAGCTCGGCCAGCTGACGATCGCCGAAGGCATGGTGACCCAGGGTTACAAGGTGCTGCTCGTCTCGCCGCAGACCGACGCCAACCTTCAGCCGGTCATGGAGCAGGCCAAGGCCGCCAATATTCCGGTCGTGAACGTCAACGACGCAGTGATCCCGCAGGCCGAGCATTATGTCGGCAACGTCCAGCGCGACAACGGCGTCCGCGTCGCCAAGTGGTTCCTCGAGAACCGTCCCAATGGCGGCAAAGTGGCGATCATCGAAGGCCAGGCCGGCGTCTATGCGGCCGTGCAGCGCACCGACGGGTTCAAGAGCACGATCACCGAAGGCGGCAAGTTCAACGTCGTCGCCAGCGTGCCGGGCAACTGGGACCGCCAGATGTCCTATGACGCCGCCACCAACATCCTGCAGCAGCATCCGGACCTCGTGGGCTTCTATTGCAACAATGACGGCATGGCGCTCGGCGTGGTCGAAGCCGTCAAGGCGGCGGGCCTGCAGGACAAGGTGGTCGTGTTCGGCACCGACGGCATCTCGGACGCCTACAAGTCCATCGAGGCCGGCGAACTGACCGGCACCGTCGACAGCTTCCCGGTTCTGACCGGCGAGGTCGCCATGGAAGTCGCCTTGCGGCTGGTGTCCGGCCAGACGCTGCCGCGTGTTGTCGCCACGCCCCAGGCCCTGATCACCAAGGACAACATCAAGGACTATCAGGGCGGCGACGTCCGCTCCGTCCTCATGAAGGCCGCAGGCAAGTAAGGCCTCACACATGGGACGGTCGGCGTGTCAGCCGACCGTCCAAACACTGGGAGGATTGAGTTTCATGGTTGCTGCAAGACTGGCGTTTGAAGGCATTTCGAAAGCGTTTCCAGGCGTCAGGGCGCTATCGGACGTCTCTTTCGAAGTCCGCCCGGGTGAAATCCATGCCTTGCTGGGTGAGAATGGCGCGGGCAAGTCCACGCTGCTCCGCATCCTCTCGGGCGTCTTCCGCCCGACGGAAGGCGATGTGAAGGTCGATGGCGTGGTGCAGACGCTCCGCAAGCCCGAAGACGCCCGGCGGGCGGGCATCGCCATGATCCATCAGGAACTGCAACAGGTGCCGCATCTGACGGTGGCCCAGAACATGTTCCTCGGTCACTCCCTGAAGCGCCTCGGCGGTCTGTTGGTCGATCGCCGCGAGCAGGAACGCCGCGCCGCCGAAGCGCTGGCCATGATCGATCCGACGATCGATCCAGCCGCCCCCATTTCGACGTTGAAGGTTGCGCAGCGCCAGGTCGTCGAGATCGCCCGCGCGCTGCTCGACAAGGCCAAGATCATCGCGATGGACGAGCCGACATCGAGCCTGACGCCCAGCGAGTTCGACCGGCTCGCCGAGGTCATCGTGCGGCTTGCTGCGAGCGGCGTCTCGATCATCTACGTCTCGCATAAGATGGACGAAGTTTTCCGGGTGTGCGAGCGCGCGACCGTGATGCGCGACGGCAAGGTCGTCGGCATGGGCGTCGATCTCAGGACGACCGCGCAGCGCGATGTCATCGCCATGATGGTGGGCCGCGAACTGCTATTGGAAGAACATCACTCGCACGCCACCGCCGCAGTCTGCCTGGAGGCGCGAAACCTCACCACGCACCGTGTTCGGGATGTGTCCTTCACCCTACGCAAGGGGAAGTCCTGGGGGTGGCGGGCCTGGTCGGCTCCGGCCGCACCGAACTCCTGCGGGCGATCTCCGGGGCCGACAGGGTGACATCGGGGTCAGTGACGGTCGACGGAGCGCCGCTGACGCTTTCCAATCCACGCGCGGCCATCGCCGCGGGGATCGGCCTGCTTCCCGAGGAGCGCAAGCGCGAAGGCATTATTCCCGGCCGGTCGGTGACGTCGAACATGGCGCTGCCGTCGATGGCGCGCTTCTCACGGGCGGGCATCATCAATCACCGCAAACTCAACCGGACGGCCGAGAACCTTCTCAAGCGCGTCAACCTCAGGCCGTTCCTGCTCGATCGGCAGATCAAGCTGTTCAGCGGCGGCAATCAGCAGAAGGCGATCATCGCCCGCTGGCTCGCGGCCGGCTCGCGCATCCTGCTGTTCGACGAACCGACCCGCGGCATCGATGTCGGCGCGAAGTCCGAAATCTACCATCTGATCGAAGATCTCGCGAAGGAAGGACATTCGATGATCGTGGTGTCGTCGGAACTTCCGGAAGTGATGAGGGTGGCGGACCGCGTGCTCGTGATGCGCGACGGGGCGATCGTGGCGGAACTCGGCCGCGATCAACTCAGCGAAGAAACAATCGTCTCCCATGCCGTCGGCAACACCGGCAGCCGCGTCGGCGCGGCATAACAGGAACTTTACATCATGTCAGACATATCCCAGAACGCTGCAGCGTCATCATCCCGGTTCCTCGGATCGCTGTCGTTGCGCGACGCCGGCACGCTGATCGGATTGGTCGCCATCGTGGTGATCTTCGGGTTTCTGGCGCCGGATTTCCTGTCGCAACGCAATCTGCTGAATATTCTCCAGCAATCCAGCATCAACGCCTGCCTGGCGCTGGGAATGACCCTGGTGATCATATCCGGGGCATCGACCTTTCGGTCGGGCCGACCGCGGCCATCGCCGCCGTCGTCACGGCCACGCTGCTGGTTGCGGGCGTTCCGATCCCGCTCGCGATCCTCGCCGGCCTCGGCATCGGCGTGTTGTGCGGGCTGGTCAATGGGGTGCTCGTCGCCTATGCCGGTCTCCAGCCGTTCATTGTGACGCTCGGCACGCTCTCGACCTACCGCGCCATCGCGCTGATCTATACGGGCGGCAATCCTGTGCTCGGCGTTCCCCAGGGATTCCGCACGCTGTTCAACGGGTCGGTTGCCGGGATTCCGAACTCGGTCATCATGGTGGCCATCGTCGCGCTCCTCGCCTGGATCCTGCTGAAGAAGACGCCGCTCGGTGAATATCTGCTCGCCGTCGGCGGCAATGAGGAGGCGGCTTATGTCGCCGGCGTGCCGATCGCGATCACCAAGATCACCGCCTATGTCATTTCAGGCGTTCTCGCCGCGCTCGCCTCGATGGTCCTGATCGGCCGTCTCGGCGCCGCCGAACCGATCCTCGGAAATCTCTGGGAACTCGATGCGATCGCCGCAGCGGCCATAGGCGGCGCGTCCCTCATGGGAGGCAAGGGCAGCGTGATCGGCACGCTGCTGGGCGCGATCATTCTCGGCGCGATGCGCAACGGATTGACGTTGATGAACGTCCAGGCCTTCTATCAACTTCTCGCCACCGGCCTTATTATCCTTGTCGCGATGATGATCGATCGCGTCACAAGGGGACGGGGATGAATTCAGCAGATGACCTCAAGGCGGTGGGCCCGCGCATCCGAATGATGATGCCGAAGCTCACCCCCTCGAGGCGCGGGTGGTGGAGACGGTGTTCGGCTTGAGAGACTTCTCGGAGGACACCGCTCTCAAGGATCTGGCGGCGGAGGCCGGCGTGTCCGAAGCGATGGTGGTCAAGATCACCAAGAAACTGGGCTTCAGCGGCTATCGTGAATTTCGCACCGCCGTGTCCAGCTATATCAGGCTGCCGACGGCGGAAATGCATCAGGAGCTCTCGGCGGAGGACAGCACCCGGGAAATCATCCAGAAGGTTTTCCGCACCTCAATCAACGCGCTGGAGGAGACGCTTTCCATTCTCGACGTCGAGGGCTTCGATCGGGCCGCCGACCTCCTGGCGAAGGCTCGGCAGATTGACTTTTACGGCGTGGGCGGATCCGCCCAGATCGCGCGCGACGTGGCGCACAAATTCCTGAGGATCGGGGTTCGCGCCAATGTCCAGGATGACTCGCATATGATGCTGATGTCGGCCTCGCTTTTAGGAACGGACGACGTGGCTATCGGATTTTCCCATTCCGGCAACACCACGGCGGTGATCGATGCGATCCAACTCGCGCGGAAAAGCAGCGCGCGGACAATCGCCATCACCAATTACGGCGGTTCGGCGCTGGCCCAGATCGCCGATATCGTGCTCTGTTCGACGGCGCAGGGATCTCCCCTGATGGGCGAAAACGCTGCCGCGCGCATTGCGCAACTCAACATTCTCGACGCGCTGTTCATGGCGGTCGCGCAAAGAAATTATGAAGCGGCGGAGCGAAATCTCGAAAAGACGATGTCCGCCGTCGCATCCAAACGCAAGGACAAGTTTCCATGACCACGCACACGCCCTCCGTCGTCGTTTTCGGCAGCCTGCATTACGACATCATGGTGCACGGCCCGGCGCGCCCGCGCAAAGGCGAGACGGTCACGGGCAGCAGCTGGCGGCCGAAATGCGGCGGCAAGGGCGGAAACCAGGCGGTTTCCGCTGCAAAGGCTGGCGTGCGTTCGCACATGATCGGCGCCGTCGCCGATGACGATTTCGGCCGCGCCCTCATCGACAACCTCGCTGAGCGCAATGTCGACCACCGTTTCGTGAAGCGGGCCCACGGCGTCGGAAGCGGCATGAGCGTCGCGATCTTCGACAGCGAGGGCGACTACGGCGCGGTGATCGTCTCGGGCAGCAATCTGACGCTCGGCCAGGCAGACGTCGATGCGGCGCGTGAAGTCTTCACTCCGGGCGCCGTTCTCGTCTTGCAGAACGAGGTGCCCGATCACGCAAACGTTTCTGCCGCGCGGGCAATGAAGGCTGTGGGTGGTCGTGTCATCCTCAATGCGGCGCCTGCGCGCCCGCTGTCTCAAGACCTTGAGCAGCTGGTGGACGTGCTGGTCGTCAACGCCATCGAAGCCGAACAACTGGCCGAGACGCCGGTGGTCGACACATTGGCGGGCGCGCTGGGCGCCGCAAGGTTGTTGGCGCAGACTTTTCCGATCGTCGTCGTCACAGCGGGCGGCGAAGGCGTCGCCTGCGCGACCGGGGCAGGGGAGGAGTTTTCCCTTGAGGCCATGAATGTCAAAGTAGTGAGCACGCATGGAGCGGGCGACGAGTTCACCGGGGTTCTCGCCGCTGAGCTCTCTCGTGGAAGCGATATTCGCGTCGCGTTGGAAGCCGCTAATCAGGCGGCGGCGATTCTTGTAAGTACACCGACGTCCGACTGAAGGTCCGCCGGCATTTGACGCAAACGCCGCCTGAATTCGCCAATACCGTTTAAGTCATGCTACTCCAATATGGAGCGGTTGTGGCGATGGGTTTTGATGCACCCGTAGATTAGCTCGCCATTCCCTCCGCTTTCAGCGCCATCCATCCTTATCTCAGGCTCAAGACTGGCCTATCGATTGATACTTTTGTGCTCTTTTCGCAATGGCGCCGCACAATGAGCGAGCAGGCAATTATAGCGAGGGCGCGTCAGCTTATCTACCTGACTAGGATAATGGTCTCACCAACAATCGTTCAGGCGGAAGCTGAGTGGGATCGAGGCAAAACTATCTTGGCGGTTAGTCCGCGCTTTTTCGCCGCTATGAGAACATCTCCGCCATGTTGACGTGCGATCGTGCGCGCAATGGATAATCCCAGACCCACGCCGCCAGTCCCCGCGTTTCGCGAGCTTTCAAGGCGATAGAACGGCAGGAAGACCTGCTCGATCTGATCATGGGGTATTCCCGGGCCGTCATCGTCGACGATGATCTCGATCAGCGTCTCGGGAGCGTGCAGGCTCACTCGAGCATGCCCCGCATAGCGCACCGCATTTTCGACAAGGTTGCGGACCGCGCGTTTCAATCCGTCGGGGCGGCATCGGCATGTCAACTTGCCGTCGTCCTCGAAGGTCACGTCATGGCCGAGTTCGGCGAGATCCTCGCAAAGACTGCCCACGAGCGCGCCGAGATCCATGAGACGCGTCGCTTCGCCGCTCGCGTCGCTCTTGGCGAAATCCAGCGTTGCGGCGGTCATGGCCTCCATCTCGGAAATGGTGACCAGGATCTTCTCCCGCGCCTCGTCGTCGGGAAGGAATTCCGCCCGCAGTCTCAGGGTGGTCAGAGGTGTCCGCAAATCATGCCCGATGGCGGCGAGCATCCGGGTGCGGTCTTCGATGTAGCGGGTTAGGCGCAGTTGCATGCTGTTGAAAGCCTGCTTCAGCCGCCTGATCTCTGTGGGGCCGGCCCCCTCGCTGAGTTGGACCGCTTCCCCGCGCCCGATCGCCTCCGCAGACGTTGCAAGCTCATTCAACGGCCTTGCAACTTCGCGCGCTAGAATGACGCCGATGATGCAGAGCGCAAGCGCCGTGGCCACTGTCGGCAAAATCGAATCGCGGCGCCAGAAGCCACCTTTCAAAGGCTTGAAATAGAACGCGTTCAGCCAGCGCCCGTCGGCCAGTTGGGTGACGATCGCCATTCCGTCCTTCTGGGCGAATTCGATGTAACTGGCCGCGGGCTGCTTTCCCCAGGCTTCCGACGTCAAGACGCTCCAGCGAAGATCGGAAGCGTCAAGGTTCGCGGCGATATGCAAAAGAAGGCGCTTGTCGTTTTCCCGGTCGCCATTGGCGTCACTCGCCCCCAAGCCCATATAGAAACGCTTCTGGGCCTCATTCATCCAGGCTGCGGCGTCCATTGGCGAGTGGTCGGATGACCAGAAGCGAGTGGAATTGGTCGCGCTTGCGGCAAGGATACTGTCTCGGAGTTCAGGCGCCTTGTCGACAAGGCGGGACAAGGCGGCGGCCCGGCCGATAAACTCCGTCAGCGAGGTTTCCCGAATGACAACTTTCCGCTCCTGCCAGGAAAGAGCGAAGGGGATGACCTGCCCGAGGATCAGCGCCATCAACAGCAAGGAGATCAGCTGCCGGGTCAGGCTGGCCGTAAACCATCTCATTTCAGGACCTCGACATCCACCGCCAGGCTATAGCCGCCGCCCCAATTGGTCTTGATAATCACCGGGTTCTTCGGGTCAATCTCGATTTTCTTCCTCAGTCGGCTCACCTGATTATCGATGCTGCGGTCGAACGGGTCGGCGCTGCGCCCGATGGTGAGATCCAGCAGCTTTTCCCGGCTGAGCACGATCATCGCATGTTCGGTGAGAACCTTGAGCAATCGAAATTCGGCGGTGCTCAACGGCACACTTACCCCGTCGTCGCCGAGAAGTTCCTGACGCCCCATGTCGAGCTGCCAATGGGCGAAGCGGAGAAGCTTGGCGCGATTGGTCGAGCTCTGGGCCTGGGCGCCCCCGCGGCGGAGCACGGCGCGAATTCGGGCGAGGAGTTCACGGGGATTGAATGGCTTGACCAGATAGTCGTCGGCGCCGAGTTCGAGGCCGATGATCCGGTCTGCATCTTCCGCCATGGCCGTCAGGAAGATCACGGGCACCTGAGAGGACGTCCGCAATTGCCGACAGATGCTCAAGCCGTCCTCGCCGGGCATCATTATGTCGAGGACAATGAGATCCGGTTGGGCGCGGTCCATCATCCTGCGGAACTCGACGCCATTCGCGAGCGGCGTGACCCGATAATCGTGATCGGTCAGGTATCGGGCGACCAGATCCCTGATGTCCCGGTTGTCGTCGACCACGAAGATGTGAGGACTGGACATAAAACTTCTCTCGTCTTTGACCCGTAGATACAAGCGCTTGCGACTGAAGACACGCGGAAAAGTGTAAAAAAATGTCGTCGCATTCATCCTGAGACGACGCCAGCATACACTTTGATACAATTTGGCCGGAAGGCTGGCAAACTTCTGCGACAGGGTCTGTCTAGGGATGAAAGCATGCTGCGTCGCAACAATCCTGCAGACGCAAGACGAAAGGCAACCATGACCCGCTCCATCCTCTGCCTCGCGATCGCGCCTTTGCTGCTAGTCGGCTGCACCGAAGACAAAAAGCCGGAATCCGCTGCGGCAAGCAAACCAACCGTCGTATCTGTTGTCGCAATGCAGCCGCAGACCGTGACGATCACATCAGAATTCGGAGGGCGCATTGCTGCATTCAACGCCGCTGAAATCAGACCGCAGGTCACCGGCCTTATTGTCAAGCGCGAGTTCACCGAGGGTTCCGACGTCAAGGCAGGCGATCTTCTCTACCGGATTGATCCCGACACATATCAGACGGCGCTCGCGAGCGCAGAAGCGACCTTGGCGCGGGCCCAGGCCGCTGAACGCAATGCTGCGGCCAAAACCGAGAGGCTGAAGCGCCTCAACAACGAGCGAGCGGTCTCCAGCCAGGATTATGAAGACGCGCTTCTGGCCTTGGCGCAGGCCAAAGCGGATGTGGGCTCCGCAGAAGCGGCGATCAAATCCGCCCGCATCAATCTCGGCTACACCGAAATACGCGCGCCGATCGATGGCCGGACCGACGCTTCCACCGTCAATGCCGGCGCCTTGGTGACATCGGCTCAGACGACGGCTTTGACGACGATCCGCCAACTGGATCCGATTTATGTCGAAATCAGCCAGCCGAGCGAGAACCTGCTCCGTTGGCGGCAAGCCGTTCGCGGCGGCAAGCTGAAGCACGCCGACGAAACCTCTGTTCGCCTGACGCTCGAGGACGGATCGAGCTACCAGCTGAAGGGAAAACTGCAATTCGCAGAGGCTGCGATCAGCGAAACGGCCGGCTCGGTGACCGTTCGGGCCGTATTTCCCA
Organism: Rhizobium sp. G21; assembly: GCF_014158035.1. GTDB lineage: Bacteria > Pseudomonadota > Alphaproteobacteria > Rhizobiales > Rhizobiaceae > Rhizobium_E. Next base: position 100,067 of record NZ_JACFXW010000002.1, read on the forward strand.
ACCCGGATCATCTTTTGTTGCCGGGCATGTATGTGCGCGCCATCATAGAAGACGGACAAATCGACAGCGCTTATCTCGCGCCCCAGCGCGCCATCGATCGCAATGTGGCCGGCGACGCGATTGCCAAAATCGTTGGCGCGGACGGCAAGATCGTCGAACGCAAGCTCGGCGTGGCCCGGTCGCAGGGCAATGCCTGGATCGTCACCGGAGGCCTTTCCCCGGCGACAGGCTGGTGGTCGAAGGAGGTCAGAGGGCGAGGTCCGGAGATGCGGTCGAGGTCAAAGAGGTCAAGCTCGACCCGGCCACCGGTGATCTCTCCGCCGCTGCAGGTTCTGCGGCCAAATCCGAAACCGGCTCCGTCGCCGTCACGCAGCGCTGAATGCCATGTCCAGATTTTTTGTAGATCGGCCTGTCTTCGCCTGGGTTCTCGCTATTTCCGTCATGCTCGCCGGCGCGCTGGCGATAACAACTTTGGCGGTCGCCCAATATCCCCAAGTCGCCCCGACAACGATCCGGATCACCGCGACCTATCCCGGCGCCGATGCGCAGACGGTAGAGAACTCCGTCACCAAGGTGATCGAGCAAGGTCTCACCGGCATCGACAATCTTGATTATATAACTGCGACCTCGACATCCACGGGTCAGGCTTCGGTGTCGGTGGTCTTCACGTCTGACGCCAGCCCCGACATCGCCCAGGTGCAGGTTCAGAACAAGGTGCAGCTGATCACCAGCCAATTGCCGCAGGCGGTGCAGTCGAACGGGCTGACGGTGACGAAAGCCGGCACCGGCTTCTTCATGGTCGTGTCCTTCGTTTCCGAAGACAATGCGCTGAGGCCTGTGGATCTCGCGGATTTCATCGACAGCAATGTCAACGATCCCATCCGTCGCATCGAAGGCGTGGGCGACACCCAGATTTTCGGTTCCGGCTATGCGATGCGGATCTGGGTGGAGCCGGACAAGCTCGACAAATATCAGCTCATGGTCGGCGACGTGAAGAGCGCGATCGAAGACCAGAATGTCCAGGTCTCTGCAGGACAATTGGGCGCGCTGCCGCAGGTCGACGGGCAGCAGCTCAACGCCACTGTCACCGCCCGCAGCCAGTTGCAGACGCCCGAGCAATTCGGAAACATCATCGTCAAGAGCGATAAGGAAGGCGCGATCGTCCGGCTGAGAGATGTCGCGCGCGTCGAGATCGGGGCCGAGAGCTATGTGACGTCAGGGGTCTACAACAAGAACAATGCGGCCGGCCTCGGCATACAGTTGACCAGCGACGCCAATGCTCTGCAAACCGCCGCCGATGTTCGCGCCGCCCTGACGAAGCTCGAATCCAGCCTGCCGGCGAATGTGAAGATTTACTACCCCTACGACACGACGCCCTTCGTGCGACTGTCCCTTGAGGATGTCGGCAAGACCCTGGTGGAAGCGGTCATTCTCGTCTTCATCGTCATGCTGGTTTTCCTGCACAATTTTCGCGCCACGCTGGTGCCGACGCTCGCTGTCCCCGTGGTGCTGCTGGGCACGTTTGGGGTTCTGGCGCTGTTCGGCTACACCATCAACACGCTGACGCTATTCGCCATGGTGCTGGCGATCGGCCTTCTGGTCGACGATGCTATCGTCGTGGTGGAGAATGTCGAGCGCATCATGGATGAAGAAGGACTTGACCCCCGCTCAGCGACCATCAAGTCCATGGGGCAGATCAGCGGCGCGCTGATCGGCATCGCCACCGTCTTGTCGGCGGTCTTCGTGCCCATGGCGTTTTTCCCCGGGTCCGTAGGCGTCATCTATCGGCAGTTCTCGGTGACCATCGTGTCAGCGATGGTTCTATCCGTCGCCGTGGCGCTCGTCTTCACGCCCGCTCTTTGCGCGACGCTTCTCAAGCCGCGCGCACATGCGACGAAGCGGGGCCTGGCTGGTTGGTTCGAACGGATCATGGAGAGGACGACCCGCGGTTATGGCGCAGCGACCGGCGCGATCCTGAAGCGGGCGCTGGAGTTCTGCGTCTTGTTCGTGATCATCAGCGCGGCAGCCGGCTGGCTGTTCGTCAAGCTGCCGACATCGTTCCTGCCGCAGGAAGATCAGGGCCGCCTGCTTGTCAGCATCCAGCTGCCGCCGGGCGCAACAGTCAACCGGACGCGCAAGGTGCTGGATCAGACGATCGATTATTTCCTGACCAAGGAAAAGGACAATGTCGTCGGCGCGTTCGGCAGTATCGGTTTCAATTTTGCCGGACAAGGCCAGAATGTCGCGCAGATTTTCCTAAACCTGAAGGACTTCAAGGAGCGGATCGCTCCCGGCTCCGACGCGCAATCGATCGCCAAACGCGCCATGAGCGCCTTGTCGGGCATCAGCGACGGCAGCGTGTTCGTCGTGGCTCCGCCGGCGATCCAGGGCTTCGGCAACTCGGCAGGTTTCGAATTCTATCTTCAGGACACCGAAAACCGTCCCCGCAGCGAATTGCTCGCCGCTCGAGATGAAGTCCTCCGGCAAGCGAGGGGCAATCCGAAGCTCAGCAATACGCGACAGAACGGTCTTGAGGACGCCGCGGCCTTCGTGGTCGATATAGACCAAGAGAAAGCAAGCGCGCTGAACATTAATCTGTCCGATATCGACAGCACGCTGTCCGCCGCATGGGGCAGCAGCTATATCAACGACTTCAACTATAATGGGCGGATCAAGCCGGTTTACATCCAGGGCGACGCGCGGGCGCGCATGCAGCCGGAAGACCTCGAAAAGTGGTATGTCCGCAATTCTGACGATGAAATGGTGTCCTTCTCCGCCTTTGCAAAGGGACGCTGGACGAAGGGATCTCCAAGACTGGAGCGGTATAACGGCTTCTCCGCCGTCCAGATCCAGGGAGCGGCGAACAATGCCAGCTCCGGCGAGGCGATGCAGGAAGTCGTTAAGATCGTCGACGGGCTTCCCGCCGGCTACCAGATCGCCTGGACCGGCCTTTCTGCGCAGGAGGAAACGTCCGGCAATTCGGCGCTTGAACTCTATCTCATCTCGGTGCTGGTCGTGTTTCTTGCGCTCGCCGCGCTTTACGAAAGCTGGACTATTCCTTTTGCGGTTCTTCTGTCGGTTCCGATCGGGGTGTTTGGCGCGCTTGCTGCAGCAACGCTGTTCGGACAGTCCAACGACGTCTATTTCAAGGTCGGCCTGCTGACCACCATCGGACTGGCGGCGAAGAATGCAATCCTGATCATCGAATTCGCCGTCGAGCGCATCCGGGACGGAGACAAACTTCTCCATGCGGCTGCCGAGGCAGCGAAGCAGCGGCTGCGGCCGATCCTGATGACGTCGTTTGCTTTCATCCTCGGCGTACTGCCGCTCGCGATCGCCAGCGGTCCAGGGTCGAAGGCGCAGAACTCAATCGGCATTGGGGTTATGGGCGGCACCATCGCCTCCACACTTCTCGGTGTCTTCTTCATTCCATTGTTGTTCGTGGTGACTTGGCGTCTGTTTAAGCGAAATCGAACGCCGTCCGGGCGGGCAACGGCAGGCTGATTTTGGTTGTTGTTGCCCGTCAAGTTGGAGAGGCGGTACAAAATCTAACCCGAAATTTCAACAAACCGTGGATCTTCTTTCCGAAACAATAGGTCGCGCCCGCATCAAGCGGGCGGTCGGCCAACTTTAACGCATCGACCTTCGCAGTGCTGCAGCCTTCAACTGATCGGTTATGAACCGGCCCGGGTTTGCCGGAGACCCCAACTCGTGAGAAGTAGGGTCTATGACAAGCAAGACGACAAACAAATTCTCCCCTGAAGTCCGTGCCCGCGCCGTTCGAATGGTGGCGGAGCATGAAGCCGAACATCCCTCCCGTTGGGCGGTGGTCTGCTCGATAGCCGCCAAGATCGGCTGCTCTGCGCACACGCTGAATGAGTGGGTGAAGAAGTCCGAGGTGGACAGCGGTCAGCGAGCGGGTCTGCCGAGCGATGTCTCAGAGAAGATGAAGGCTTTGGAACGGGAGAACCGCGAGCTTCGTCAGGCGAACGAGATTTTGCGCAAAGCGTCTGCGTATTTTGCCCAGGCGGAGCTCGACCGCCCACTGAAGCGATGATTTCCTTCATCGACGAACACCGCGCAGTGCTCGGGGTCGAGCCGATCTGCAGGCTGCTGCCGATTGCCCCGTCTACCTACTATGAGGCCATTGCCAAGCGCACGGATGTGGACCGCCTGTCGGTCCGCACCCGGCGCGACATGGCCCTGAAGATCGAGATACGCCGGGTGTTCAATGAGAACTTTCAGGTCTATGGCGTGCGGAAAGTCTGGCGACAGTTGCAACGAGAAGGCTTCGATGTCGCTCGCTGCACCGTGGCAAGGCTCATGAAAATGATGGGTCTTCAAGGCATAATTCGCGGCAAACCCGTCAAAACCACCGTGTCGGACAGGTCTGCCCCATGTCCGCTCGACCGCGTCAATCGCCACTTCAAGGCTCCAGCGCCGAACATGCTGTGGTTGTCCGATTTCACCTATGTCGCGACCTGGCAAGGCTTCGTTTACGTGGCCTTCGTCATTGACGCCTTCGCTCGCCGCATCGTCGGTTGGCGGGCAAGTCGAACCGCTCATGCGGGCTTTGTGCTCGATGCCCTCGAGCAGGCGCTTCACGACAGACGGCCCGTCAAACTTGGCGGGCTGGTTCATCATTCCGACCGCGGCTCGCAATATGTGTCCATTCGCTATTCCGAACGACTGGCAGAGGCGGGCATCGAGCCGTCTGTCGGAAGTGTTGGCGACAGTTACGACAATGCTCTCGCCGAAACGATAAATGGTCTTTACAAGGCCGAGGTCATCCATCGGCGAGGACCATGGCGCAACTTCGAAGCCGTGGAGTTCGCTACGCTCGAATGGGTCGATTGGTTCAACCACCGACGCCTTCTGGAACCCATCGGGAATATCCCGCCAGCCGAGGCCGAAGAACGATACCATGCCATGCTGGACGCGCCAGCCGTGGCGGCATAACTTAAACCAAACGGTCTCCGGCGAACCCGGGGCGGTTCATTGCGAGAAGGCAGAGTAGGGGCGTCAGGGTCTCAGAAACGCCGGTGGATATGCAGAAGCGGAGAATATTCGATTTCAGGGTTGCTCGGTGTGATTTCGACCTCGCGTCGCGTCTCCTCCTTCGTCCCATGCTTTTGCGCCGCCGCGGGATCGTTGACGAGCCGCGCTTGTTTGGGAAAGAAGAAGCCCAAGGTGAATCCGTTCATCATGATCATGCCTGTTCTCCTTCAGTTGTGTCCGAGAATGGCGGCCAGAAGCTCGCTTTCGATTTCGGCCAGATCCCGCGAGCCATGCGCGCGCGGATGCGGAAAAGGAACCTTGACGTCCCTCTTGATGTACCCGTCCTCGAGAACGATGACGCGATCGGCGAGATAGACGGCCTCGGCGACATCATGCGTGACGAGGACGGCGGTGAAACCCTGTTCGCGCCAGACGCGACCGAGCAACTGCTGCATGGAGATGCGGGTCAGCGCGTCGAGGGCGCCGAGCGGTTCGTCGAGCGCAAGAAAGCCGGGATGACTGACCAGGGCGCGGGCGAGCGCCACGCGCTGACGCTGGCCGCCGGACAGTCGAGACGGCCAGTCACCGGCCTTTTCCGATAATTGCACCGCCTTGAGCGCCTGAAGCGCCATGAGTTCGGCGCCGTCGGCGCCGGTGTTTGCGCCGAGGCCGACGATCACATTTTCCAGCACCGTCCGCCACGGAAGAAGACGCGGCTCCTGGAAGACGATGCGCGCGTTTGGCGAAACCGTTTCGCCGGCATGGTCGACGAACTCCATCCGGCCGGCGCTCGGCTCCTCCAGCCCCATCAGGATGCGCAGCAGCGTGCTCTTGCCGCAGCCGCTCTTGCCTATGATCGCGACGAAGGAACCCGGATCGATGTCGAGATCGACGCCGCGCAGGACACGGTTGGATCCGAAGGTCTTCTCGACGCCGTTCAGCCTCAGGCTGGCCGCCGTAGAGGCTGCAAGCGACGTCGGTTGGTCCGGTATGCGACTATTGGAATGAAGGGCGATCATCTCCGCCTCCTTATCGTTGATAGGCCGGGTTCCACGACAGAACCGTCCGTTCGAGAAAGCGCACTGCGATATCGGCGAGTTTGCCCAGCAGCGCATAGATGACGAGGGCGAGCACGACGATATCCGTCATCATGAACTCCCGCGCCTCATTGGCCATATGTCCGATGCCGGAAGACGCGGCGATGGTCTCGGACACGATCAGCGTCAGCCACATGATGCCGAGCGCGTAGCGTAACCCGACGAAGATCGACGGCAGGGCGCCCGGAAAGATGACGTTGCGGAACAATGTGAAACCGCGCATCCCGTAGACGCGGCCCATTTCGATCAGATCCCGATCGACGTTGCGTACGCCATGATAGGTGTTGAGATAGACGGGGAAGAGCACGCCCAGCGAGGTGAGGAAGAGCTTCGATTCCTCGCCGATGCCGAACCACAGGATCACCAGCGGGATCATGGCGAGATGGGGAATGGTCCTCAGCATCTGCAATGTCGTATCGGTCAATTGCTCGGAGAGCTTGGACACGCCGTTGAGAATGCCCAGCAGAAAGCCGATCGATCCGCCGACGAGGAGGCCGGCGACGGCGCGTGCGGCGCTGACGGCGATGTCATGCGGCAGGTCGCCCGAAAGCGTCGTCGCCCAGAACGCCTTCACGACATCCACGGGCGAGGGCATGATTCTGGTCGATATCACGCCCATGGAGGACAGAATTTGCCAGACAGCCACCACGGCCACAGGCAGGAGATAGGGCAGGAACGCCGAAAACGTGGGCAGAGCGGCTGCAGGCTTCGGTGATGTCTCGACCACCGCGCGGCGCGGGGAAGCCAGGGTTTCCGTCAGGGCCATCTTCTCTCTCCTTCTCGTCAGAGGGGACGGGCGCAAGAGTTGCGTCTTGCGCCGCGTCTTCGGAATTAAGAACCGGATGCGAGGCGGATATTGCCGCCATGACCGCCGCCGCCGAAGACCTGCGCCTGGCCGAAGGATGTCTTCAGCCGATGATGCGGCGTGTCGATCCCGATCTCGGGGAAAAGCAGCTCCGACACCCGATAGGCCTCTTCCAGATGCGGATAGCCCGAAGCGATCACCGTATCGATGCCGATATCCTGATATTCGCGAAGGCGGGCGGCCACCGTCTGCGGAGAACCGACCAGCGCGGTGCCGGCGCCCGAGCGCACCAGACCGATGCCGGCCCAGAGATTGGGGGAGACTTCCAGCTTGTCGCGACGGCCGCCATGCAGCTCCCACATCCGGGTCTGGCCGACGGAATCGGACTGTTTGGTGAAGCGTTCGCGCGCTTCGTTGACGGCGTCGTCAGGCAGGCGCGAGATCAGCCGATCGGCCGCGGCCCAGGCTTCCTCATCGGTTTCGCGAACGATGAAATGCAGGCGAATGCCGAACGTCACCTTGCGGCCGCGCCGGGCCGCGGCCTTGCGCACACGCTCGATCTTCTCGCCGACCTGCGCCGGGGTTTCGCCCCAGGTCAGATATTTGTCGGTATGCTCGGCGGAGAAGTCGATCGCCGCATCCGATGAACCGCCGAAATAGAGGGGCGGACGCGGATCCTGGATCGGTGGAAAGCCGAGCTGGGCGTCGATCGCCTTGATATATTTCCCGTCCAGCGTCGAGCGGCCCGTGGCGAGCAGTTCGTTGAACACCTTGAAGAATTCGACGGCGTGGTCATAGCGTTCGTCATGCGGCAGGAAGATGCCGTCGCCGGCCAGTTCCTGCGCGCTGCCGCCCACGACGATATTGAGCAGCAAACGACCGTTGGATACCCGGTCGAGCGTCGAGGCGAGCCGCGCGTAATAGGCCGGAGAGGCGACGCCCGGACGTATCGCGACCAGGAATTTCAGCCGTTCGGTGACCGGGGCGAGGGCTGCCGCCACGATGAAGGATTCTTCACAGGCGACTCCGGTGGGGATCAGCACGCCGGAATAGCCGAGCCGGTCTGCGGCCACCGCGATCTCCTTGAGATAGGCGGGATCGGCGGGGCGGGCGAGATCGTTGGAGCCGAGATAAGCGCCGTCGCCCGACGTCGGTATGAACCAGAGAAAATCGAGCGGTTTACGGTGGGATTGGGAGGACATGGTCTATCTCCTTGAAAATACGGGTCAGCTGGCCTTCGGTCGCCAGACGATGTCGCTGATGTCGAGTTTGCGCGGCAGCACGCCGATGTCGTGGAATTCGTCGGCGAGCGCCTGTTGATAGGCCTCCGCCTCCTTGGGGAGCAGATAGACCTTGCCGAGATCGAAGCCGGGACGGGTGAGCGCCTTGCGGGTGACAGCCTCCGGCACGCCGGTGATGGCCGACAGAGCCGGGACGGTTCTATCTATATCCGCCTGTGCGGCGACGCCGACCTTCTTCAGCTCGTCGATGATTTCGAGCACGATTCCCGGATGACTCTCGGTGAAGGCGCGATTGCCGAGAAAGAAGCTCCAGCTCTCGGCGATGCCTTCGGCCGTCGTCAACACGCGCGCTTGCGGATCTTCTTCCGCCACAGCGAAATAGGGGTCCCAGATCGCCCAGGCGTCGATGGCCCCGGTCTTGAAAGCCGCCGCCGCGTCGGGGGTGGAAGGTCGACCGGCGTAACGTCGTCGGTGGTCAATCCGCCCTTGCGCAGGGCCTTGACGGCGAAGTTATGCGCTGAGGAGCCGCGCTTGAAAGCCAGTTTTCTACCCCTGAGACCGGCCAGGTTCGTGATGTCGCTGTCTTTGTGAACGAGGATCGCCGAACCGGACGCCGCGCCCTGATAGGCGCCGACATAGAGAAGATTGCCGCCCGCCGCCTGGGCGAAAAGCGGCGTAACATCGCCGGTCGGCCCGAAGTCGAGCGCGTCGGCGCCGAGCGCTTCGAGAAGCGGCGGGCCTGACGAGAATTCGGACCAGGCGATATCGACGCCTTTGCCCGCCAGACGCTTCTCCAGAGCGCCTTGCGCCTTGGCGAGGGCAAGCACGCCATTTTTCTGCCAGCCCAACCGGATCTTCAGCGCCGGGGCCGCTCTGAGGACGCCGGGCAGGGGAAGGGTTGCGGCGGCCGCCAATGAAATGAGGTGTCTTCGCCGGATCATGACATTCTCCTGTTGAGGCTGATATCAGGACTGCTTGGGCCGCCAGACGATGTCGCTTACCGTCAATTGTCGCGGCAGGACCTTGTAGGCATAGAAGTCGTCCGCGAGCTGCTGCTGGTACTGTATGGCCGCATCCGACACCGTCGCCACCGCCGCAAGATCGGAACCGGCGCGGGTCAGCGTCGCTTTCGTGATATCCTCCTTGACGCCGGTGATATCGGACAGAGCCTTGGCGGTGCCGTCGATATCCGACTGGGCCGCCTTGCCCAGTTTCGCGAGTTCGTCGAGGATCTCGACCACCAGTTCGGGGTGGGCCGCGACAAAGTCGCCGTTGCCGAGGAAATAACCCCAAGCGTCGACGATGCCTTCGGATGTCGCCAGCAGTCGGGTTTCCGGATCGGACTGAGCGACCGCGAAGAACGGATCCCAGATCGCCCAAGCGTCGACCGAGCCATTCTTGAATGCTGCTGCGGCGTCGGGCGGGGGCAGGTCGACACTCTCGATGTCTTGAGGCGTCAGGCCGACTTTGCCGAGCGCTTTGAAGGCGAAGTTATGGGCTGACGAGCCCCTCTTGTAAGCGACTTTCCTGCCCTTCAAATCCTCGATTTTCTGAATCGGGGAATCCTTCTTGACGAGAAGGCCATGAAACGCCGCCGGCGGCTTATAGGTGCCGACATAGAGGAGATTGCCGCCCGCAGCCTGGGCGAAAAGCGGCGGCACGTCGCCGGTGGGGCCGAAGTCGACGGCATTGGCGCCCAATGCCTCGAGCAGCGGCGGCCCCGAATTGAACTCGGACCATTCGATCGAGACGTTCCGATCTCTGAGCCGCGTTTCGAGCACGCCGCGGCTCTTGGCGAGCGCGAGAATGCCGAATTTCTGCCATCCGATGCGGAGCCTGACTTCTTCCGCTGCTCGGACGGCTGCGCCCGAGCCCATGAACAATGTCGAAGCGCCGGCTGCTGCGGCGAGTTTCAATGTGTGGCGGCGGTTGATCATTTCAGGTCGGCTCCCATTGTCTGTGATTCAAATCTATATAATCTACCGAATTAGTCTATAATATATTTTTGCGAATTTTGCCTTAAGATGAGATTTCCGTTCCAACCGTTCCGGGACCTTTAATCCGAAACAGGCAAATGCGGACGTCGAAGCGTCGAAAGCCCATTCTTCTCCAGTCTGGACAGATCGGCCAGCGTCTGGGCATCGAGAATATCCGAAATGGCGTCGCGGACTTCCGTCATGGCCCTGCGCACCAGGCATCCCGCCACGTCGCTGCAATCTTGGCAGGGAGCGAAGGCGGTCCGGCTCGCGCAGCTGATCGGAGCGAGCGGCCCGTCCAGCACCCGCATGCAGGCTCCGATGGAAATATCCTCGGCGCGACGCGCCAGAGCATAGCCGCCGGCGGGACCCTTGCGCGACCTGACCAGACCGCTTCGTCGCAGTTCCAACAGAATAGTGTCGAGAAACTTCTTGGGAATGCGCTCGGCCAGAGCGATCTCGGCGGCGAACGCCATTTCGCCGTCCGGCAGGGAGGCGAGGGCGAGCATCGCCTTCAAACCATATTTTCCCTTTTTGGTGAGCATCGCGCGTGCTTCCTTCTGTCTGTGTCGGTCGCGGATTGCTCCGGCGGCGATGAGCGCGTCAGGACAAGTCTTGCGCGATCCGCTCGGCGACAGCCGCGGCCTGCACCCGGATGTCGGGCACGGCGAAAATTTCGAAGAACTGGCCGACCGTCATCGGCCCGAGCGCAAAGGCCGATCGGGACACGACGCCCGCCGCGTCGATCAGTCGGGAGTCCCGGTCTACCGCCAGACCGAGACCCATCACATCGCTGCTGATCATTCCGCGCGAGGACATTTTCTTCAGAAGCGGCGTCTTGGAAATCGAACAACGCTCCATCCCGGTGCAATTGACCAGCCAGTCTGAGCTGATCTGCCGTAGTGTTCTGGAATGGCGGTCGAGATAGGCGGAACGCACCTTGCCGCCGGCATGGTAGATTTCTTTGAGCCAGCCGGCCGTCACGGTGACCTGGCCGGACTGGCGCATCCGTGAGAAGCTCTCCCACATATCTGGCGCGAGGCGATGGCGGTGAATGCTCCACCAGGCATTGGCGTGCCTGAGAAAGCGGGCGCGTTCGGCCGTCGATAGTTGCTGCCAGAGCGCCTGTGTGACGGGCCGAAGTCCGTCGACGACGGCGCGCCAATCCTCGGTTTTGGAAGCCGCCTCACGCAGCGCCTTCATCATGCCGCTCAGCGGCGTCGTGCCCGGCTCGAAAGTCGGGGCAACAGGATGGCTGCGGGGTACCCGGTGCGGCAAAGGCGTGAGGCCATGGCGCGAAATCACCTGGATGCGACCGCGGTGACGACGAGCCTCGAGGGACAGGACCTGATCGATCATGGTCAGTCCAGAGCCGAGCATGACGATGTCGTCATCTGGATCCACCCTTTCCATCCACGGATCAGACCACACGTTCAGGCATATGTGAGATCGCGCATCCGGCGCCAGTTTCTCCGGGGAATCGGCAGACCCGCAGGTGTGCCGCCGATGCAGAAAATGCTCTTTTGGCCTGTAGCAACTGTCCGTCCGTCAAATGATACACTTGCTGCTGGTCCGTCATCTGCTCACAGTCGATCACGTCGGCGTCGACGAGCCATACTTGGGCGCTGTTGTCGGCGCGCAGCAGTCTGTCCGCCAGCGTTTCCTGCAGATAGCGACCATATAGCTGCCGGGGATGAAGTCCTCCGGGCCGAACTCCGTCGCTTCTTCGGCGAGCCATTGACAGAGATGATCCGCTTTGTCGGCCAAGAGGCTCATCCGGCCAGCGGGAACGTTCAGACGATGCTTGGCCTCGGTGGTCGAATAGGCCACGCCGCGCCCCAGACCGCTTGATCGCGACACCAGCGCGATCGATTTGTCCTGACCGAGACGATCGAGGACGTTGATGACGGTCGCCACCGCCGAGAACCCTCCGCCGATCACGGCGATATCAACCTGCATAGGAAGCTCCTTTGTATATAGAAATGGTAGATTTATGAGGAGCCAGTGTCAACGCCGAAATTTTTCGTCTGGTCGCAGCCGGCGACGCGGAGAATGCTGACGCAACAGGTTCAGGGGCCCGGACTCCCAGCCAGTCACGCCCATCGCACCCCGGATTCGACAATCGGCGCCGCCCCACCAGCTAGGGCGACGTCGGTTTATGCGCGATCGCTTGTCCCGTCTGCGGATTGAATGCTGATCGATCACGAATGAATTCCCGAGCGCAGGGCGGCGCCCGGGAACCGAGTGTCGAGCCGATCCGCAGGCGAGCGCTTCCACCGCCGGACGCGTGTCCGCGGCCGGAGATCGTGAGCCTTGGTCGATGTCATTCTCCCCGGTTTGGAATTGTCGTCGGAGGGCACTCAACGTCGATTGAGGCGGGCGCCGAAACAAAGGCTTCCGGGCGGCTTGGAGGGTGCTGCGTCGCCCACAGCCTTCAGGCTATGGCCAGATCGCTGAGGCGCGAAAGCTCAAGGATGAATCGTCAACGTTGGGCTCAGCATATTGCCGGCGCTCCCGTCAAAGCCGCTCCGACAGGTCCCATAGTCGCGCCGCCAGGTCGGGATCGATGGCGTAGGGCGCCACGCCCTTGCGTGCGGCGTCTCCGGAGTATAGCGGCGCTATGTTGCAATCCTCCAGATAGAGGCCGCCCTTGTCGTTCAGGAGCGGGGTCGTCGCCGCCCAGACGCTGGTCGCAGCCCCCTGCTCGGGTGATTTCATGCCTTTGTCGGGATCGACGATCGGGTTGCCATGCTCGTCCAGCGCATCGAACCCGGCGATATCCTCATCCGACAGATGTCGCGCGAGATTCGTCAGGATCTGGCCGGGATGCAGTGAAAAGGCGCGGATGCCGTCGTCTGCGCCCCGCCTGTCCAATTCCACCGAGAACAGGATATTGGCGGTCTTGGACTGGCCATAGGCGATCCAGCGATCATAGGGCCGCACGTGAAAATCGATGTCGTCGAAATCCACGCCCGCAATCTGGTGGCCGCGCGACGACACGCTGATCACGCGCGCGCCCTCCGCTTTGGCGAGCGCCGGCCACAGGCCTTTCACCAGCCGGAAATGACCGAGATGGTTCGTCGCGAATTGCCCCTCATGCCCATTCCCGTCTCGAAACAGCGGCGAAGCCATGACGCCGGCGCTGTTGATCAGGATCGGCAGCGCCAGATCACGCTGCAGAAAGGATGCGGCGAAGGTCTCGACCGATCGCCGATCCATCAGGTCCATCGATACGATTTCGACGCCCGTCAGTCCGTGCAATGCGTCTTCCGCTTTGCTCACATCACGCGCCGGGACGATGACGGTCGCGCCGGTAGCGATGAGCGCGCGCGTCGTCTCCAACCCCAATCCTGAATAACCGCCGGTGACGATGGCGGTTTTTCCGGACAGATCGATCTCCCGCGCGACCTCGGACGCCGTGCTGTGAGCATTGTGAGGGGAAGCGATGGGTTGCTGGCGCATGTCGAACTCCTGGTTGGTCTTTCAAGAGAGTGAGATAGGGCCTATATGGAGGACGAGCCAGCGCCAGACGTCCAGGATTTCGTCGTGATCGTCCAAAACCAGACTGCCGATGTATTGTCGGATGTCCTCGCGACCATTCAGGCGCAGGCGCGCTGCTCGATCAGCCTCAAAGCCGGAGGCCGTTGGGGAGTCGATTTCCCCATGCCGTCCCATCTCAAGTTCAACGCCGTGCGAAAGGGCCGTTGCTGGCTCAGGCTCGACGGACAGCCGCCGATCGAGCTTCAGGCCGGCGATTGCGTCGTCGTCGCAGGTGCGCCGTTCATCCTGTCGAGCGAGCCCGAGGGGCCGACCATTTCAGCGCGACAGGTCTTTGCATCCGATAGCCTCGCCGGATCGATCGGCGACGGCGACGATTTTGTCATTCTCGGAGGAAGTGTGGTGGTCGACGGGACGGACGGCGCCCTGCTCACCCAGGCGCTGCCGCCGGTGATGATTATACGTGGCGAACGCGCCGCGTCGATGGGTTGGCTGCTCACCGAGCTCGACAGCGAATGGAGCAGCGCCGCGCCGGGCGCGCGCCAGATCAGCAATGATCTGCTCAGGATGATTTTCATCCGTGTCCTGCGTATTCACCTGGCTTCGGACAATGCTCATGCGCAAAACTGGCTCGCCGGCCTGACCGATATCAATATCGCCCGCGCGCTTCAGGCCATTCACAGCAAGCCTGCCGAGAATTGGACCGTCGAGAGCCTCGCGCATGAGGCCGGGCAATCACGATCCGCATTTGCGGCCCGCTTCAAAGCCCTTCTCGGCGAGGCGCCGATGGAATATCTCACGGGTTGGCGGATGCGCCTCGCGGCGACCAAGCTTCGCTCCACGCAGGCCTCCATTTCCGACATCGCCATCGCGGTGGGATACAAGTCCGACACGTCCCTGAGCGCGACATTCCGCCGGCTGCATCAAATGTCGCCGGCCCAATATCGTCGCGCCCATCAGCGGTGACAGGAGGTCGACGGCGGCGGAGAGGCTCGCCGTCCATCTGGATCTCAGGGCCGACGGGCGGGTCAAGATCCCGGGCCCCAACGGGCCAGGACGCTTTACTCAAAACCCGCTCCGGTGCGCGCCCACACATGCCCTGTTCGCACTGAGCAATTCATGCGGGCGCATTGCGGTTCAATGATTGGCGGCGATGACCGGAATGTCCGTCAAAAGCGTGTCGCGCGCTTCGAGGCCGCCGGGTGTGTCGGACTTTTTCTTGCCGATGACGTGTCGGGCGAATACGATTTCCCGATCCCCTTTGCGGGCCCAGCCGACGAACCAGCCCTGCGGCTTCCTCCGGTTGATCCCGCCTCTGTCTGTATCGCGAAGCGAGCCGCTTCCGGTCTTGCCATGAACCTCCCATCCATCCTTGCCCTGGAAGGTCGCTATCGTCGCTTCGGTCAGCGTGTAAGCCTGTTCGCTCACGGGCAGTTTGCGCCCCTTGAAGCGCAGCAGGAAATCGATCTGCTCGTCCGGGGATATCGTGAGCGAGGACATCAGCCAGGCATGCGTCAGCCCGTTTCCTTTTCCCCGGTCGCCCGAAACGTCCATATTGCCGTATTTAAATTTGGCCACATAGTCGGCGAACTTTTCCTGCCCCATCTTCCTGGTCAGTTGCTGGGAGAACCAGACGATGGAGTCCTTCTCCCAGATCGTCGGATCGACCGTCTTGAAAGCCTGTTCCCGCGCCGATGCGTTGTATTCGGGGCGAAGGGTCCAGACCGGATCGTGAGGGCTTTTCAACAGGCCGCTGTCGAAACCCATGATCGCCAAAGGGAATTTGAACGAGGATACCGGGGAGAAACGCTGGTCGCAATCTCCCTTTCGGTAGATCACCCGACCCGTCGACGCATCGGCGGCAACGGTGCAGGCGCGTTCCAACTCGAAATCCGAGGCGAAGGCCGAACCTGCGGACAGAAACGCCGTCACGGCGAAAGCGGTGGCCGTCTTCCATATTTTCATCGGTGTCTCCTTTTTTGACACCGCCGGGGTAGAAAAGTTTTGCCCCTCCGGCAAACGATGATAAATCGGGGCGGATCCAAATTTTTCTAGGGCATGATGGTCAGACCCTTTCTTCCCCTCAATGCCTTGCGCGCCTTCGAGGCGTCGGCTCGGCACCTGAGCTTCACCAAAGCCGCAATCGAATTATGCGTGACGCAGGCGGCTGTCAGTCACCAGGTGAAGCTGCTCGAGGATCGGCTCGGGGCGAAGCTGTTTCGACGGCTGCCGCGAGGCTTGCGCATCACAGACGAGGGCGAGGCGCTCTTGCCCGTACTTCGAGAGTCGTTCGACCGGATGGCGGACATGCTCAATCGGTTCGAAGGCGGGCGGTTGCGTGAAACGCTTCATCTCGGCTGCGTCGGAACCTTCGCGGTCGGATGGTTGCTTCCACGGCTCGAAGGGTTTCGAAAGACACATCCCTATGTCGATATCCGCCTCTCCACCAACAACAATCGGGTGGATATTGCGGCGGAGGGGCTCGACTACGCCATTCGCTTCGGCGACGGGGCTTGGCATAGGACAAATGCGGTCCGCCTCTTCGAAGCGCCTCTGGCTCCATTGTGCCTGCCGCGCATCGCGCGCCACCTGAAACGTCCCGAGGACCTTCAAGCCCAGACTCTGCTGCGCTCCTACCGGGCGGACGAATGGCTGAGCTGGTTCGCAGCGGCCGGCATCGACGAGCCGGCGCGGTTCAACACCGGCAACATTATGTTCGATTCGTCGCTGGCGATGATGGAAGCCGCGTTGCAGGGGTGGGCGTCGCCCTGTGCCCGCCGCTGATGTTCGAGCGCTTCCTGTCATCGGGACAAGTCGAACAGCCGTTCGCCGACAGCGTTTCCTTGGGGTGTTATTGGCTGACCCGGTTGAACTCGCACCCCGTAACCCCGGCGATGGTCGATTTCGAACGCTGGCTTCTCGAGGAAGCGACCCGGTTCGGGGCCGCAAGCCGTTAGCCGACCGACGCATTCGGCGGCGCACGCGCTGAATATCGGCGATTTCGGCGGCTAAGGCCGTTTCCAGGCCCCGTCCACCAGATCGAACAGCCGCCGGCCGAGAATGCCGTCGGGATCGGCGAGATCAAGGACGATGTTCATGTGATTGAGCCCCGGCGCGACCACCAGGTCGCCGCCCTCGCCGATACCGTTCGCCAGGGCATGGAAAGCCGCCGCCTGGTCCTGAAAGGGCGCCGTCTCCTCCGCCCCGACGGCGATGATGCGTCGGGGGCCCGGAAGCTGCGCCGACGTCAGCGGCGACCAGTCTGCCGCCTCTTCGGGCGACATTTTCGCTTCGTCGCGAAGGAAGCTCGTCGGGATGTCCGAGAGATCGTAGATGCCGCTCACCAGCAGCAGCGCCTGTACGGCGGGCAAGCGGGGCATGGCTGTTTCCGTGGCGCCACGGGCGGCGAGGAACGAGGCGAGGTGGGCCCCGGCCGAATGGCCGCTGACAGTCGTTTTTGTCGGGTCTGCGCCGAAGTCGCTCGCCTTTGATTGCAGCCAGAGCAGCGATCGCCTGACCTGCGCCACCAGAACATCGAGCCGCGCGCCCGGCATCAGGTCGTATTCCACGATCGCGGCAACGCCGCCCGCTGCCAGGACCGGCGCCGCGACGAGGCGGTAATTCTGCTTCTCCCCGGAACGCCAGTAGCCGCCATGCACGAAGACGTGAAGCGGGGCGCCCGCATGCGGGCGTTTGGGCAGAATGACGTCGACCGTCTCCCGGTCGCCTGACCCATATTTGATATTGGCCATCACTTCGGCTGTGGCCGAAAGCATCCGGCTTCGCTCCGAAAACGCATCGGCTATCGAATCGAAGTCCGGCACGAAGTCACGAATTTTATAGGGGTCAGGGGACATCCGCTTTTCCTTGCCGTCAGTAATCCACGGCGTAGTATTTTGGCTCCATGAATTCCAGAATTCCAGTCACGCCGCCTTCACGGCCGAGGCCGCTTTGCTTGACGCCGCCGAACGGCGCCGCGGGATCGGACATCAGGCCGCGGTTGATGCCCA
This sequence comes from Rhizobium sp. G21, assembly GCF_014158035.1. GTDB lineage: Bacteria > Pseudomonadota > Alphaproteobacteria > Rhizobiales > Rhizobiaceae > Rhizobium_E. The sequence continues at coordinate 117,692 of NZ_JACFXW010000002.1, forward strand.
GCATGCCCGTCTCCAGGCGTTTGCCGACTCTCAGGGCGCGGGCCAGATCCTTGCTGTAGATATAGGCGGCGAGGCCGTATTCGGTATCGTTTGCAAGCCGAATGACCTCCTCGTCGCTGTCGAACTTGTAGACCGGGGCCACCGGGCCGAAGATTTCCTCGCGCGCGATCGCCGCATCGACGGGGACGTTTTCGAGCACGGTCGGGGGATAGAAGTAACCACCCTCTTCGAGCGGTTTGCCGCCCGTCGTCACACGGGCGCCGCCGGCGATCGCTTCCGACACCAGGCGATCGATCTTGCGCACCGCATTCGTCGTGATCATGGGGCCGCATTGTGTCTCTGGATCGTAGCCGGGACCGATCTTCAGGCCGGCCATGCGCTTGGTCAAGCCCGCGACAAAAGCGTCATGTATCCCAGACTGCGCGTAAAAGCGGTTGGCGGCCGTGCAGGCTTCGCCCGCATTGCGCATCTTGGCGATCATGGCGCCGTCGAGCGCGGCGTCCAGATCGGCGTCGTCGAACACGATGAAAGGCGCGTTGCCCCCGAGCTCCATGGAGCAGCTGACCACGGATTTCGCAGCTTCGGCAAGGAGATGGCGGCCCACGCCGGTCGAACCGGTGAAGGACAGCTTTCGCACGCGCGGATCGGCCAGCATGGCGTTCGTCACGCTTGCCGGATTGCTCGTGGTGAGCACATTCACGACGCCCGAGGGCACGCCGGCCTGTTCGCCGAGCCGGGCCATGGCGTAAGCCGTCAACGGCGTTTCCGATGCCGGTTTCAGAATGACGGTGCAGCCGGCGGCGAGCGCAGGGCCGATCTTGCGTGTCGCCATCGCAGCCGGAAAATTCCAGGGTGTGATGAGAACCGCGATGCCGATCGGTTCGTGATCGACCATTATATTGTGTGACCCGGATGGCGTGCGGCGGTATTCGCCGGGAATGCGCGTCGCCTCTTCCGCGTACCAGCGGAAGAATTCGGCGGCGTAGGCCACCTCGCCGCGCGCATCCGGCAACGCCTTTCCGTTCTCGAGCGATATCAGCATGGCGAGTTCTTCCGCATGCTGCGTCATGAGCTCGAACCAGCGGCGCAGGATTTCCGATCGCTTGCGGGCAGGGGTGGCGCGCCATTCGCCGGCGGCGGCCTCGGCGGCGTCGACGGCGCGGGCAGCATCCTCGACCGTTGCGTCGGCAACGTCCGCCAGCCTGTCGCCGGTGGAGGGATTGATCACGGCGATGCCGCCGCGCTTTATCCATGCGCCGCCGATAAACAGGCCTTCGGCGTGAAGGGCCGGATCGGCATAGCCGGAGATCCTGGTCTGGAGTGTCATGAGGGGCTTCCTTTCGATCAGTTCAAGCCGGCGCGGTCGCCATGATAGGCGGCGGCGACGAGACGGCGCATCTCGGATGGGTTCAGGGGGCGGGGATTGTTCTGGATAAGGCGGGTGATGCCGGAGCTTTGCTCGGCCACCCAGTCGATACGGTCCTCATCGAGCCCGAGGTCGCGGAGCGAGGCCGGGATGCCGATCCTGGAGAACAGCGACGCGAGTGACGGGATAACCTGCCCGGGTCCATCAAGGCCGGTCGCACGGGCGATCTCCACCAGTTCGGCTTCGATCACCGGCGTATTCCACGTCATGACATAGGGCATGAGGCAGGCGACGCCGAGGCCATGAGCCGTATGGGTCAGAGCGCCGACCGGATATTGAATGGCATGGGCGGCGGCCGTGCCGGCGACGCCGAAAGCGAGGCCGGCCAATGTTGCGCCGAGCATCACCTTTTCACGTGCGGCGACATCGGCGCCGTCCTGGCGCGGCCTCCAGGCCCTGCCAAAGAAGGGCGATCGCCCGGAGCGCGAAATGATCCGACATTTCGTTCTTGCCGATGAAGACGCGTTGCTGGGAAATTCCCGGCACGGGGTCGCGCCTGATCGCCGTGAAGGCCTCGATCGCATGGGTCAAGGCGTCCGCGCCGGCGATCGCCGTCAGCGACGGCGGGCAGGACAGGGTCAGCTCCGGATCGCAGATCGATACCGTGGGAATGAGATACGGGCTCGAGATGCCGACCTTCAGGCTGCGCTCGGCATCCGAGAGAACCGCCACGGGCGTGACTTCGGATCCTGTCCCGGCGGTGGTCGGAATCGCGATCAGCGGCATGACCGGTCCGGGCACGACATTTTCGCCGTAATAATCCTGCGGACGACCGCCAAAGGTCAGGAGCAGGGCCACGCATTTCGCCATATCCAGGCAGGAGCCGCCGCCGACGCCGACGACGACATCAGGCGCAAAACCGCGCGCAGCCTCGGCGCTGGCGGCGGCTGAATTCACCGGCGCATCCGGCAGCGTGGAACTGTCGATCATGACCTTGAGCCCGGCCGCTTCCATCTGGCCGACGAGGCTGAGGAAATCGGCGTCTTCGGCGAGGCGCGCGTCGGTGACGACCAGAGCGCGCCGGCCGAGGCGCGCGGCGATGGCGCCGAGGGCGTGTCGCTGGCCGGCGCCGAACAGCAATTCTCGCGGCGCCCTCAAAGTGGCGAAAAGGTTCATTCGGTCTGTCCTCCAAAAATGTTCAGGCGGCCTTGAGGGCGATGAGTTGATCGAAAAGTGACTGCGGCAGGTCGATGCCGGCTTCCAAGGCGGATGCGCGACGCGCCCGCGCGCCGTCGCCCGGCGCCGACACCGGATTTGCCGGGTCTAGCGGCCGGGATTGACGCAACCGATCGAGATAGTGCGCAAGCTGATGCGCTTGGCCGGCGCTCGCCGTCGGGTCTATCAGGATGATGAGGTCGCCCTTGTTGGCTGCATGGACGTCATCCAGTGTGCCGCGCACATCGGGCGCGAGATCGGAACCGGCGAGGGCGGCGACCAACAATTCAACCGCCAGCCCCAGCCCGTAACCTTTGCGCCGCCGAACGGAGCGATCGCGCCGGCTCTCGCAATCTGCGGGTCCGTCGTCGGCCGGCCGTCCGGGCCGACGACCCAATCCGGCGGAATCGGCGCGCCGCGCATGGCGTAATTGTTGATTTTTCCCATGGAGACGATGCTGGTCGCCAGATCGAGAATGAACGGTCGCTCCCCGCACGGTATGCCGATGGCGATCGGGTTGGTTCCCAGCATGGCCTGCGTGCCGCCGAAGGGATGAACCAGGGCTTCGCTCGTCGACATGGCGATGGCGATCATGCCGTCCGCAACCGCCGCCTCCACATAATAAGCCAGCATGCCGATATGGTTGGCGTTGCGGATCGCGGCGATGGCCAGGCCGTTTTTCCGCAGCCCGGTCCGCATTTCCCGCATCGCGTTCATGACGATGACCGGTCCCAGGCCGCGTTGGCCATCGACGGTGAGGAACGAATTTCGGCTCCAGTGATGCGCGCCCTGGGCGCAGGCGTCGGCCAGACCCTTGTCGAGACGCGACAGCAGCAGCGGCAGACGTTGGAGGCCATGCGAGGCGAGACCGCGCAACTCGGCCTCGATGAAGAGATCCATCTGCAGCCAGGCATTTTCGGCGGGCGACCCGCGCCTCTCCAGAAGCCGGATCCCAATTTCACGCAGACGTTCCGGCTGCACCTTCATTTCAAATCCTATATCAGATCATATACGATATTGTATTTGACATAGGATATCTTATCTGCAACGAATGTCGCCATGTCAAGCAGCAGTCAGGAATTGGAAATGGCGCACGCAACGGAAAGGGTAGGCAGGTCAAACACTCTTCGCCCCAGCAGTGTGGTCGACGGAGTGTACGACAGCATCTATCACCAGCTCATGTCGCTGGAGATCGCGCCCGGCTCTCGGATCCCGATCGATGTCTTCGCTCGAGAGCTCGGCGTCTCCCAGACGCCGATCCGTGAGGCGCTGAGCCGTCTCGAGCGCGAGGGCCTCGTGCGCAAGGAACATCTGATCGGCTACAGCGCCGCTCCGCAATGGACGCGCAAGCAATTCGAAGATCTATACGCATTCCGCTTGCTGGTGGAGCCCGAAGTGGCGCGGCTGGCCGCTCTCAATATGACTCCGGAAGCGCTGCAGCAGCTCGAAAACTCTGCCGCCGACATGGGCCATGGCGAGACCCCCGTCGATCGCAACACGCGCTATTCTCGCTTTGCCCGCGCCGACGCGCAGTTTCATGACGCGATCATGAAAATCGCTGGCAATGAGGTGATCCGCTCCACATTGTCGAACCAGCATGTCCACCTGCATATCTTCCGGCTGATGTTCCATACCCGCGTCACGCAGGAAGCGCTCGAGGAGCATGAAAATCTGCTGGCCGCCTTCAGGGCGGGGGATCCGCAACGGGCGTTCGACGCCATGCGCGTCCATGTCGAGCGGTCGCGCGACCGGCTGCTGTCGGCTTTCGAATGAACGCGCTTCTTTCTCCCGGATCCGTGACGCGGCCCGCGCAGGCCTCGGTCGCCGCCTTGAGCGCCGAAGGGCTGGGCAAAGCCTTCGGCCCGATCACCGTGCTGTCGGACATCACGCTCGATATCCATCCCGGGGAAGTTCACGCCATCATCGGAGAGAACGGCGCCGGCAAGTCGACCTTGATGAAGCTGTTGTCCGGCCATATCTCTCCCACGGCCGGTCAACTGTTCCTGAACGGGCGGCCGGTCGCGTTTCGCAACGCGGTAGAGGCGGAAGCCGCCGGTATCGTGCTCGTCCATCAGGAAATCCTGCTGGCGGCGGACCTCACCGTCGCGGAAAACCTGTTTCTGGGGCGCGAGATCGGCCGCGGCCTGATGGTGAACGATCGGCTGATGAACCGCCGCGCCGCCGAGCTCCTCGCCCGTGTCGGATCCAGCGCCCGGCCGCGGGACGGGCGGGACCTGCCGCTCGCGCAGCGGCAACTGGTGCAGATCGCCCGGGCGTTGCTCGACGAGCGCAAAGTCGTCATTCTCGACGAGCCTACAGCCGTCCTCGCCAATGACGAGGTGGCCGCGCTTCTGGATATCGTCCGCGCTTTGCGCGATCAGGGGTGGCGGTTCTCTACATTTCGCATCGGCTCGACGAAGTGCAGGCGCTCGCGGATCGCATCACCGTGCTGCGCGACGGCTGCATGATCGGCACATGGGCGGCCGCGGGCTTGGGTCAGCGGGAAATGGCCGAGCTCATGGTGGGCCGCGAACTCGATATGCTGTATCCGCACAAGCGCCCGGCTCCCACCGAAGCCCCCTCCTGGTCGTAGAGGGCCTCGTCGTCGATCACGGCGCTCACAGAGTTTCCTTCGCCGTGCATCCCGGAGAAGTCCTGGGCATCGGCGGCATGATCGGCGCCGGGCGGACCGAACTGATCGAGGGACTGCTCGGCCTTCGTCCTTCGGAGGCCCAACGCGTCAGGCTGAAGGGCCGCGATATCGAGCAAAGATCGGTCCGCTCGCTCATGGATGCCGGCTTGGTCTACCTGACGGAGGATCGCAAGGGGAAAGGATTGCTTCTGGAGGAGAAGCTCGGTCCCAACCTAACCCTGCAGGCGCTCGATGCGGTCAATCCGCGCGAAATTCTGGATGCGCGCGGCGAACGTTCCCGTTTGGAACAGGCGGTCGCGACCTACGACATCCGTGTGCGCACGCTGCGGCTCGAAGCCGGCAAGCTGTCCGGCGGCAACCAGCAAAAGCTGTTGCTGGCCAAGGTGATGTTGGCGGATCCCGCCGTCGTCGTCATCGACGAGCCGACCCGCGGCATCGATATCGGCAATAAGAGCCAGATCTATGAATTCATCGACGCGATGGTGCGGGCGGGCAAGGCCTGCATCGTCATCTCGTCGGAAATGGCCGAGCTGGTCGGGCTGGCGGACCGCGTCCTCGTGATGCGGGCAGGCCAGATCGTCAAGGAGCTCCGCGGCGCGGAAATCAACGAGGAGAATGTCGTTTACGCGGCCACGACGGCTTGCCGCACGAACGACGGGGAGGACAGACATGAACGTGGCGACGACAACACTCGCACCGGTTGACGAGGGGCGCTCCATCCGCTGGGCGGATCTCGCGCCCTTTATCGCCCTTGCCGTGATCGTGATATTCGGGGCGCTGGTGAACTCCAACTTCATCGCGTCGGCAAATCTGATCAATGTGATAACGCGCAGCGCCTTCATCGCGATTATTGCGGTCGGCGCCACCTTCGTCATCGCGTCCGGCGGGCTCGATCTCTCAGTCGGCTCGATGATGGCCTTCGTGACGGGCATCATGATCATGGTGATGAACTACCTGGCCCCGCCTACGGCGACATGGCCATCGTGATCGGCGCCGGAGCGGCGTTGCTGGTCGGCGCGCTGTGCGGATTGTTCAACGGACTGATCATCAGCGTGGGGCGCATCGAACCCTTCATCGTGACCCTGGGCACGATGGGCATTTTTCGCGCCTTCATCACCTTTATGACCAATGGCGGCTCGCTGCCGATCGATCGCAGTCTGCGCGAGGCGTATCGGCCGGTCTATTTCGGCAACCTGTTCGGCATTCCCTATCCGGTGCTCATCACCTTCGTCATCGTCATCCTGGGGGCTTTCTGCTCTACAAGACGAAGTTCGGACGCCGCCTGACCTCCGTCGGATCGAATGTCGAAGTCGCCCGCTTTTCGGGTGTGAACGTCCCGGCCGTGCGCACCGTCGCCTATGTGATCCAGGGCGTCTGCGTGGCGGTCGCCGCCATCTGCTACGTGCCGCGCCTCGGCGCGGCGACGCCGACCACGGGTCAACTCTGGGAATTGCAGGTCATCACTTCAGTCGTGATCGGCGGCACGCTGCTTCGCGGCGGTCGCGGCCGGATCGGCGGCACCGTTGCCGGCGCGCTCATCCTGGAGGTCATCGCCAATGTCATGGTCCTGTCCGACATGGTCTCGGAATACCTCGTCGCCGCCGTTCAGGGCGCGATCATCATCATCGCCATGCTGGCGCACCGCTTTACCGCAAACCGCTGAAAACCGCACCGACTTCAAAGGAGGAGAAAATGAAGTCTACGATCCAGAGAACCAGCCTGTTCCTATCAACCGTCGCGATGGGGTTCGCCCTGTCGTTCGCCGGGGCAGAGGCGCAGGAAAAGAAAGTCACGATCGCCGTCTCGATCCCTGCCGCGACGCATGGATGGACCGGCGGCGTCGTCTACCACGCCGAGCAGGCGGAGAAGGAAATCGAAGCCGCATTCCCCGACATCGACGTCGTGCTGTCGACGGCGTCGTCGGCACCCGCCCAGGTTTCGGCTCTTGAGGATCTGTCGGCGAGTCGCAAGCTCGATGCGCTGGTCATCCTGCCGTTCACCTCGGAAGAACTGACGGGACCCGTCGAGCAGATCAAGCAGAAGGGCACCTTCATCTCCGTGGTCGATCGTGGTCTGACCGACCCGAGCGTGCAGGACCTCTATGTGGCCGGCGACAACATCGCCGTCGGCGCGAACACCGCCGAATGGCTGGTGGACAAGCTGGGAGGCGAAGGCCAGATCGTCGTATTGCGCGGCATTCCGACCGTGATCGACGACGAACGGATCAAGGGCTTCTCCGACGTCATCGGCAAATCGAACATCAAAATCCTCGACATCCAGTACGCCAACTGGAACCAGGACGAAGCCTTCAAGCTGATGCAGGACTATCTGGCGAAATATCCGAAGATCGACGCCGTCTGGGCCAACGACGACGACATGTTGCTCGGCGTTCTGGAGGCTGTCGACAATGCCGGCCGCAAAGACATCAAATATGCGCTGGGCGGCAACGGGATGAAGCAGGTCATCGAAATGGTGAAGGCGAAGAACGCGCGCACGCCGATTTCGACGCCTTATCCGCCGTCGATGATCAAGTCGGCGATCTACATGACCGCCGCGCAGTTCAACGGTCAGGCTCCGGTCCGCGGTTCGTTCCTGCTCGGCGCCCCCTTGATCACGCCTGAAAACGCCGATCAGTTCTACTTCCCCGATTCCCCGTTCTGATCAAATGCGGCGCCCGGCCAGTTCCGGGCGCCGCCACACCATGAAAACAGGAGACATGACATGAGTGGCAAGAAAATCCTCATGCTGACCGGCGAGTTCACCGAAGAATACGAGATCTTCGTGTTTCAGCAGGGCATGGAGGCCGTGGGTCACACCGTGCACGTCGTATGCCCCGACAAGAAGGCCGGCGACCGCATCAAGACCTCGCTGCACGATTTCGAAGGCGATCAGACCTATACGGAAAAGCTGGGTCACTACGCCGACATCAACAAGACCTTTTCGGAAGTCCGGGTGGAGGATTATGACGCCGTCTATGCAGCCGGCGGTCGTGGGCCTGAATATATCCGCACCGACAAGCGCATCCAGGACATGGTCCGCCATTTCCACGAGACGGGAAAGCCGATCTTCACGATCTGCCACGGTGTGCAGATCCTGATGGCAGTGCCCGGCGTGCTGAAGGGCCGCAAGGTCGCGGGATTGGGCGCCTGCGAGCCCGAAGTCACGGCGGTCGGCGGCATTTATATCGACGTCAAGCCGACGGAAGCCTATGTCGACGGCAACATGGTGTCCGCCAAGGGCTGGACCGGACTTGCCGCCTTCATGCGCGAATGCCTGAACGTCCTCGGCACCAAGATCACCCATAGCTGAGCGACGTCCCAGTTCCACGGCCCCTGTGTCGACATGGGGGCTGTGGCGAAGATTTTCATCGTCCGAACCAACATCCGGAGCGGCTGTTCTTCGGGATGCATAGGCATTTCGACAGCGGCCGCAGTTCGCATAACAGGGTTCACATCGGTTCAGAGAGCTTGGTTGGCTCGAACCCCGGGATTGCTTACCCCATTCTGGACATTGAAGTCCTTTCCGCATGGTTTCGTCAGTCGATCTTCTCACCGGGGATCATCACCCCAGGCATTTTCCGCATCGCCAGCCAAGGGAGACAGCGGATCACGCCATCCTGTAAGTCTGCTCCCCAGTCATCATCGCCCAGATACTGCGCGCCATCTTGTTGGCGAGTGCAACGGCGGCGACCATTCTCACTTTCCGGCCGAGAATGTGACCGAGCCAATTGTCTGGAAGCACGCCCTTGCGGACGATCCATCGAATAAGGCTCATGGCCCCTACGATCAGTAATCTGCGAATATCGGATTGTCCCATTTTGCTGACACCGCCCGGACAGGTCTTTCCACCCGTCGAGTGCTGTCTTGGAACGAGGCCGAGCCGGGCGGCCAAGTTTCGACCGCTTTTGAAAGCACGAAGATCGGGTGCGAAGGCAAGGATCGCGCCGGCGGTTACCGGCCCTGCGCCAGGAACAGTGCAGAGACCTCGCATGTCTTCATTCGACTTCGTGGTCTCGCGAAGCTTCAGGCTCAGTTCGTCGATCTTTTCGCTGAGCAGGCCGACCTGATCCAGGTAGAGCATGCCGATCACTCGAACGCTATCCGGCAGGTCAACACCCCTCCTCAGCCACTATGCCTTCTCCGACCAGAACAATTTGAGCGGCGCCATGTTCCTACTGGCGCCGCTCTCAGATATCGGTGTCTGGATGCGTCTGACGAACACGCTCATTGATGGAGCCTGAGCGGCCGTAACCTCAACGGCTAGGCTGCGACTCGGCTAAAAAATGTAAGAAGCCGCAGAGATCGATCAGATCCGGGCACCACCCGTCGCATCAATCATCTGGCCCGTCGTCCAACGCGCGTCATTCGATGCGAGAAAGGCGATGACGTCGGCGACGTCTTCCGGCTTGCCGACCCGTGAGAAGACCGAGAGCGCTTCGGCGCCGGCGCGCGCATCCGGCGAGGCCAGCCACTCGGCATTCATGTCCGTCTCCGTTACGCCAGGCAGTACGGCATTGACTGTAATCCCGCGGGTGGCGAATTCCGGCGCCAGCGCCAATGTCAATGTCTCCAGCGCGCCCTTCGAAGCCGCATAGGCCGGATGGGTCGGCGCCGCGATCCGCGTGAAGCCGGTAGACACATTGATGATGCGACCGTTGTCGCGAATATGATCGGCCACCGCCTGGATAAGGAAGAACGGCGCCTTGTAATTGATCGTCATCACCTCATCAAAAGCAACCTCGCTGGTCTGCTTCAGCGGCAGGGCAAAGGCGATGCCAGCATTGTTGACCAGAATGTCGAGAGCGGACGACCCCGTTTCGGTGCGCGCGGCTTCGCCGAACTGCGCCCAAAGGCTGTCGGCCGCGTTTTTGCCCTCTCTAAGATCGGCCTTCACCGCGACGGCCTTGACGCCGAGCGCCTCGATGTCGCGCACGGTGGCGTTGGCGGCGTCGGCGTTGGCGCTATAGTGCACCCCGATCAGTGCGGCTCCCTCTTTCGCGAGCGCGAGCGCGACCGCCCTGCCGATGCCGCGTGAACTTCCTGTGATGAGGGCGATCTTGTTTGCCATTCTGTTGGTCATCGTTTGCTCCGTTGATTAATTTAATAGTGACCTCTATATTAATCATCGAAACCCTCATGTCAACTATTAAATAGGGATCGCTATTTAAATGGAGAAACCAGTTCGCAAAAGGGGAAGACCGCGCGCGCTCGATCACGACGTCGGTCTTGAGATAGCTTCTCGCCTGTTTTGGGAGCGCGGCTATGAGGGAACCTCCACAGCCGACCTGACCAAGGCTATGGGTATCAATCCGCCGACGCTTTATTCCATGTTCGGCTCCAAGGAAGAACTGTACCGTCAGGCGCTTGAGTTCAGTGTTAGCCGTGAAAACAGGCGACGTTTGGAGATCCTGCAATCCAGTCGTCCAACATACGAAGCCCTTAGACTGTACCTCTACGATATCGCCGATGGCGACACCCAGCCCGACAGACCGCGAGGCTGCATGGTTGCAACGGCGGTCCTGCAGCATGCGGAAGAAAACGCATCTGTCGCACGGATGACGGCGGCATTGCGCGAGGCTTCGATCCAGACGCTGAAAGCTCGTTTCGATCGAGCGGTCGACGAGGGTGAACTGCCTGTTCAAACCGACACCGACACGCTCGCGCGCTTCTATGGCGCTATTGTTCAGGGCATGTCTGCACAGGCATGCGATGGCGCCTGCAATACGCGGCTGAAGCGACTGATCGATGTGGCCCTCACGGCCTGGCCCGGAAAAGAGAGACCTCCAGAAACTGCCGTGGGCGATAACGCCCCATCAGTTCAGCCGGTCTCCATCGCCGGTTCCCACGAACTGTAATGGGGCGATCCTGCTCGATGCCGACGTCCGTGTCCATCGGTCCTTGCGGGCCTTGTCGCCAAGGTATTTCGCCTCAAGCCACATATCAAACTCGTGGAGCATGATGGTGGACAGGAGCGCTGACAGAGCGCCACCTTGCGGAACACCCTCGCTCGAGGCGGTGAGCAGACCATGGTCGATGTGCCCCGCCTTTGAGATGACAGGCCGCGCAATTTGCAAGTTTCCTCTGCCCACAATCGCGAAATCTTGCAAAAATTCAATATTCGAAGCTGGATATTACCAAGCGATATCAGGGATGTGCGAAGTGTTCGCGGACGACGAACCCGTCGCGTCGGAGAAGTGCGCGGCGTCTTCAGACTTTCGGTGTCACCACTCCGCCACCGATCCGTCGGCATGTCGCCAGACGGGATTGCGCCAGCGATGGCCTTCCTTGGCGCGTTCGATGACATAGGCTTCGTCCACCTCGACGCCGAGGCCGGGGCCCTGCGGGATCGAGACGAAGCCGTCTTCGTAGTGAAACACTTCCTTGTTGGAGATGTAGTCGAGGATGTCGTTGGCCTTGTTGTAGTGGATGCCGAGGCTCTGCTCTTGGATGAAGGCGTTGTAGGAGACGGCGTCCACCTGCAGGCAGGCTGCGAGCGCGATCGGGCCGAGCGGGCAATGCGGCGCCAGCGCCACGTCATAGGCTTCCGCCATCGCCGCGATCTTGCGGCATTCGGTTATGCCGCCGGCATGCGAGAGATCCGGCTGGAGAATGTCGACATAGCCGTCTGATAGCACGCCCTTGAAGTCCCAGCGCGAATAGAGCCGCTCGCCGAGCGCGATCGGCGTCGAGCAATGATTGGCGATTTCCTTGAGCGCCTCGCGGTTTTCCGACAGCACCGGTTCCTCGATGAACAGGAGATTATAGGCCTGAAGCTCTTTGGCCAGCACCTTGGCCATCGGCTTGTGGACCCGGCCGTGGAAATCGACGCCGATGCCGATATGCGGCCCCACCGCCTCGCGGATGATGGCGATGGTCTCGACCGCCTTTTCCACCTTTTCCCAGGTGTCGACGATCTGCATCTCCTCGCAGCCGTTGAGCTTGATGGCCTTGAAACCGCGGGCGACGACGTCACGCGCATTGTTGGCCACGTCGGAAGGGCGGTCGCCGCCGATCCAGCTATAGACCTTGATCCTGTCGCGCACCTGGCCGCCGAGCAGCGAATGGATGGGCTGGCCGAGCGCCTTGCCCTTGATATCCCACAGCGCCTGGTCGATGCCGGCGATCGCCGACATATGGACTGCGCCGCCGCGATAGAAGCCGGCGCGATACATGACCTGCCAATGGTCTTCGATGAGGAACGGATCCTTGCCGATCAGGTAGTCGGCGAGTTCATGCACGGCGGCTTCCACCGTCAGCGCGCGCCCCTCGACGACGGGCTCGCCCCAGCCGGTGACGCCCTCGTCGGTCTCGATCTTCAGGAAGCACCAGCGCGGCGGGACGATATAGGTGGTCAGCTTGGTGATTTTCATCGATTCAGTCTCTGCTTCTGTGGCCGGGCCACGATTTCCAAAGTTGTGTGAGATCAGCCTTTTCGCCGCTCCACGGCCGCTGTCAGGTCGCGCTGGGCGATGTCCAGCATCCGCCTCGAACAATCGGCGGCGGCGGCGCGGTCACGCAGCCTGAGCGCTTCGACCAGTTCGAAATGGATGTCGATCGCCTCGTCATGTCGCTCTACCGCCTCGTTGGAGGCATGTAGCGAGAACCGGAGCGCGGCTTCGATGATTCCGGCCATCTGCAGGAAGACGCGGTTGCCGCTCGCCTTGAGCAGGCAGACATGGAAGCGCGCATCGGCTTCGGTGAAGGCTTCGAGATCGCCTTCGCCTTCGCTGTCGCGCATGTCGCGCCAGGCGCGTTCCAGTTCGGCGATGTCCTGCATGCTGGCGCGGGCGGCGGCCATGTCGGCGGCAGCGGGTTCGATCGCGCGGCGCGCTTCCAAAATACAGGACAGAAGGTCCGATTCGAAGATCTCGGGCCCGATCCAGTCCAGGACTCGCGGATCGAGGATATTCCATTCGGTTTTGGGGCAGACGACGGTGCCGACTTTCGAACGGCTGCGGACCAGCCTGAGCGATTCGAGCGCCTTGATGGCTTCACGGATCACCGTGCGGCTGACGCCATAGCGCTCGCAGAGGTCGTTTTCGCGCGGCAGGAATGTCCCTTCGGGATAGATTTCGGAACATATGTCCCGCGCGATCGCCCCCACCACGCCTTCGCCCACCCTGGGGCGGCGCGCGCTCGCCGCCGCCGCTTCCGACACCGCCGGTATTTGCTCGATCATGTCCACATCCGTCTCCCCGGATCATGAGAGATGCGCGGCGCGCGCCGTCTCGTCAACCCGCCTAGTCACGATCGTATTATAAACGTCCACATTCATCATACAACAGGAATTGACGGATATGATGATTCATCCTACAAAAGGATGACTGCGGGAGAGGCAGCGACATTACAAGGGAGGACTTCATGCGTATTCTCACCACGATACTGCTCGCCGGCGCCATGGCCGTGACCGGCGCCGTCTCGGCCTTCGCCGAGGACATCAAGATCGGTTTCATCGTCAAGCAGCCGGAAGAGCCCTGGTTCCAGGACGAATGGAAATTCGCCGACCAGGCCGGCAAGGAAAAGGGCTTCACCGTCGTCAAGATCGGCGCCGAAGACGGCGAGAAGGTTCAGTCCGCCATCGACAATCTCGGCGCTCAGGGCGCTCAGGGCTTCATCATCTGCACGCCCGACGTCAAGCTCGGACCGGGCATCGTCGCCAAGGCCGCCGCCAACAATCTCAAGGTCATGACGGTCGACGACCGTCTTGTCGACGCCTCCGGCGCGCCGCTCGAAGACGTTCCCCATATGGGCATTTCGGCCACCAAGATCGGCGAAGCCGTCGGTCAGGCGATTTCCGACGAAATGAAGAAGCGCGGCTGGGATCCCAAGGAAGTCGGCGCGATCCGCGTCTCCTACGACCAGCTGCCGACCGCGGTGGACCGTGTCGAAGGCGCCCTGTCGGTGCTGAAGGCCAATGGTTTCCCGGAAGCCAATATCTTCAACGCGCCGCAGGCCAAGACCGACACCGAGGCTGCGCTGAACGCCGCGACCGTTGTGCTCAACAAGAACGCCAATATCAAGAAGTGGATCGCCGTCGGCCTCAATGACGAGGCGGTGCTGGGCGCGGTGCGCGCGGCGGAATCGGTCGGCGTGACCGCAGACAACTTCATCGGCATCGGTATCGGCGGCGCCGATTCCGCCATCAACGAGTTCAAGAAGCCCGAAGCCACCGGCTTCTTCGGCACTGTGATCATCTCGCCGAAGCGCCACGGTTACGAGACCGCGATGAACATGTATGAATGGATCGCCAACGGCAAGGAGCCGGAAAAGCAGACGCTGACCGCCGGCCAGCTCGCCCTGCGCGACACTTACGAGGCTGTCCGCAAGGATCTCGGCATCGAGTGATCCGCCTCGGGTCACGGTAGAACGCGATCTTGCAGCCCCGGCGACCTCCGCCGGGGCTTTCTGGGAGACGAGGCGCATGGCCGATTATCTGGAATTTTCCGGGCTGACGAAAACCTATCCCGGCGTCCGGGCTCTGTCGGACGTATCCTTCGGCGTTCGCCGCGGCGTCGTGCATGGATTGATGGGTGAAAACGGCGCCGGCAAGTCGACGCTGATCCGTCTTCTCTCCGGCGACCAGTCGGCCGATACCGGCGTCATTCGCATCGAAGGCCAAGAGCAGGTCTATCGCTCGGTCAGCGACGCTTTTGCAGCCGGCGTGGTGGTCATTCACCAGGAACTCCAGCTCGCGCCTGACATGACGGTGGCGGAAAATCTCTGGCTCGGACGCTTTCCCGGCCGCTTCGGCGTCATCGACCGCAAGGCGATGCGCGAGACGGTGAAGGCGCGGCTCGACGAGATGGGCGTCGATATCGATCCCGACCGCAAGGTGGGCTCTCTGTCGATCGGCGAACGGCAGATGGTGGAAATCGCCAAGGCCGTCATGGTGAAAGCGCGCGTTATCGCGCTGGACGAGCCGACCTCGTCTCTGTCCTCGCGCGAAAGCGAAATCCTCTTTGCGCTGATTGACCGCCTTCGCGCGGCCGGCGCCGTCATTCTCTATGTCTCCCACCGGCTCGACGAGATTTTCCGGCTCTGCGACAGCATGACCGTGCTGCGCGACGGCAAGCTCGCCGCCCATCATCCGACACTCGACGGCGTCAGCCGCGACCAGATCATCAGTGAGATGGTCGGGCGCGAAATCAGCAACATCTGGGGCTGGCGGGGCCGTCCGCTCGGCGACGACAGGCTGAAGATCGAAGGCATTTCAGGACAGCGCCTGCGCCATCCTATCAGCTTTTCCGTGCGGCGCGGCGAGATCCTCGGCTTTTTCGGGCTGATCGGCGCAGGGCGATCGGAAATGGCGCGGCTCGTCTATGGAGCCGATGCGCGCTCGACCGGGCGCGTCAGTCTCGATGGCGTGACGGTCGCCCCCGACAGCCCTGGCGCCTCCATCCGGGCGGGTATGGTGTTCTGCCCGGAAGACCGCAAACATGACGGCATCGTCCACGGCCGGTCGGTGGAGGAGAATATCTCTATTTCCTCGCGCCGGCATTTCTCGCCGCTCGGAGTGATCAAGCCGACGCAGGAAGCTGAGCTCGCCGACCGTTTCATCCAGACGCTGCGCATCCGCACGCCGTCGCGCCGGCAGGACATCGTCAATCTCTCCGGCGGCAACCAGCAGAAGGTCATTCTCGGCCGCTGGCTGTCCGAGCAGGGCGTCAAGGCGCTGATCATCGACGAGCCGACGCGCGGCATCGATGTCGGCGCCAAGGCGGAGATCTACGAGATCCTCTACGGTCTCGCCGCCGATGGCATGGCCATCATCGCCATTTCCAGCGAATTGCCGGAGATCATGGGCATCGCCGACCGCATCATCGTGATGTGCGGCGGCGAACAGTCGGCCGAATTCAGCCGCGACCAATTCGACGAAAAGACCATTCTCGCCGCCGCGCTGCCCGACGAGGCCGCCGCTTTGGCCGCTCATTCTTGATGGAAAGACCAATGCCCGCTTTGAAGAAAATCCTCCTCGGCGAACAGGGCTTGCTCGTGATCTTCGCGCTCGCCTTCGTCATCGTCTCGCTCACGGTGCCGAACTTCCTGACCGAGCGCAACGTGCTGGGTCTGCTGCAATCGGTCGTCACCATCGGCATCGTCGCCTGCACCATGATGTTCTGCCTTGCCTCGCGCGACTTCGACCTGTCGGTGGGCTCGATCGTCGCCTTTTCCGGCATGGTGGCGGTCATGGCGTCCAACGCCTCCGGCTCGATCGTGATCGGCGTCGTCGCCGCCATCATCTGCGGCTTCGCAGTCGGCGCGGTCAATGGCGTCGTCATCGCCCGCTTCCGCATCAATGCGCTGATCACCACGCTCGCCACCATGCAGATCGTGCGCGGGCTCGCCCTGATCGCTTCGGACGGCCGCGCCGTCGGCATCAACGATCCGGGCTTCTATCAGTTGGCGCTGTCGCGTTTTCTCACCATACCCACGCCGATCTGGGTGATGGCGCTGTTCTTCATCGTCTTCGGCTTCCTTTTGAACCGCACCGTTTTCGGCAAGAATACGCTGGCGATCGGCGGCAATCCCGAAGCCTCGCGGCTCGCAGGCGTCAATGTCGTGCGCATGCGTATCTGGATCTTCGCGCTTCAGGGCCTGGTCTGCGGCGTGGCGGGCGTGCTGCTCGCCTCGCGCATCACCTCGGGCCAGCCGAACGCAGCCACGGGGCTTGAACTCTCGGTCATCTCGGCCTGCGTGCTCGGCGGCGTGTCGCTGGCCGGCGGCCGCGCGACCATGACCGGCGTCTTCATCGGCGTGATGATCATGGGCATCGCCGAAAATGTCATGAACCTCCTCAACATCCAGGCTTTCTATCAGTATCTCGTGCGCGGCCTGATCCTGCTGATCGCGGTGCTTCTCGACAATCTCCGCATGTCGGCGGCAGGCCGTCAGAAGTGACGTCGCTGTCGCTCCCACTCGCCTCCGACCGGATCGAGACCTCGGTCTCGCTCCAGGGCGGCGGTCTGGGCGCGGTGCGGTTCGACGGCGTGGAGGTCATGCCGGCGGTCGGCGGCGCGAATGGGGATCTGAGCTGTTTTCCGCTCGTCCCCTTCGGCAACCGGGTGGAGTTCAACCGGTTCGAGCTTTGTGGAGAAATCTATAGCTTTGTCCCCAACAGCGGCGATCCGCTCTATCTCCACGGCGATGGGTGGCTGAGTATGTGGGCGGTGCAAGAGGCGCAAGAGGACCGGATCAAACTGTCTCTGCGGCAGACGCCGAGCGCTGGAACACCCTACGCCTATTCCGCTGAACAGACCCTGTCCGTCTCCGGCGCCCTCCTATCGCTGTCCTTATTCGTCCGCAACGATGGCGAGGAAGCTCTGCCATTCGGCCTTGGCCAACACCCCTTCTTCCTTGGTACGCAGAATGTCCGCGTAGAGGCGAATGTCTTGGGCTATTGGACCGAACGTGCAGGACATCTGCCGGATGCAAGGACAGCGCTTCCTAATGACCTCGATCCCCGAGGCGGCGCCACTCTTCCCGATCGCTTCCTCAACAATGCCTTCGACGGCTGGGACGGAGCAGCGCAAATCCACTGGCCTGAGCGCGGCGTCTCCGCCATCATAACCGCGCCGGACCATTCGGTCGCCATGCTCTATTCGCCGAGCGCGGAGGCTGGCTTCTTCTGCTGGGAGCCGATGACGCATCTGCCGAACGGGCATCGACAGCCTGAGTTCGGCGGTCTCAGGCTTCTGGAGCCGGGCGAGGCGATGCAATCGACAATGACGATAGATTTCAGGAGAGACGATCTTGGCTGACAGGTTGACCGGCAAGAGGATCATGATCACCGGCGCTGCCCAGGGCATCGGCCTGGCCATCGCCGAGGCGGCTGCGCGCGAAGGGGCGGCGCTCATGCTGGTCGATCGCGACGGCGATCTGCTGGCTGCCTCGGTCGAGGCGTTGCGGGCGCAAGGCGCGCGAGTGGCGAGCCATGCCGCCGACATCACAGATGCAGCCGGGATCGCGCAGGCCGTGTCTCGGGCGAAAGACGAGATCGGATCGATCAACGCGCTGGTCAACAATGCCGGCGTCAATGTCTTTTCCGAGCCTTTGGCCTTGAGCGACGACGACTGGTCGCGCTGCTTCGACATCAATCTCAAAGGCGCATGGAACTGCTGTCGCGCGGTCCTGCCGGACATGCTGGCGACAGGGGAGGGCGCGATCCTCAACATCGCTTCGACCCACGCCTTCACAATCATCCCCCACACCTTTCCCTATCCGCTCGCCAAGCATGCGCTGATGGGGCTGACAAAATCGCTGGCCATCGAATATGCGCCGCGTCAGGTGCGGGTGAATGCGCTGGCGCCGGGTTATGTGGCGACGCAGAAGGTGATCGATTACTGGAACAGCTTTCCCGACCCCGACGCCGCCAGGACGGAGACGATGAAGCTACATCCCGGCGGCCGCATCGCCGAGCCCGAGGAAATCGCCATGGCGGCGGTGTTCATGGTGTCGAACGAATGCCGCTTCATGACCGGCGCCTGCCTGACGGTGGATGGCGGCATGAGCATTCTTCATCATCCGGCCTGAGCGCGAAAGCCGGCGCGACGGGGTCTCCGCTCGCTTTACGTTTGGTTAACTTCCCCAGACGACCGCCTCTTCATGGCGCTTGATCAGGTGACGGAGGTTTTCGAAGCTCGATCGCACGAACACGGCAAACTGTTCGACCGCGGGAGAGCGCGGCGCGTCGACGCGTCGGAGGATCGCCAGCGCGCGTTCCGGATGGGGAATGTTGATCGGCAAGGCCGTGATCGTCTTCTCCTTGCGCTGGGCGAAGACGACGCTGTGAGGCATGACGGTCAGGGCGTCGGCCCCCTTGAGATAGTTGACTACGCTGGCGAGCGAGCCGCCGGAATAGCGGATGCGGATTTCGGTGGCTCCGAACGAAAGCAGCAGCGCCCTGAGGTCGGCGAGCAGTGGGCTGCCCGGCGGCGGAGCCACCCAGGCGAAGTCCAGAAGATGCGCCGGCTGCACGCGCCGCTTCAACAGGAGCGGATGCGTGACGCGACAGGCGATGACATTGCGGCCGGGCAGGATCTGCTGAAAAGCGAGGCCCGAGCCTTCGTCGAGGATGTCGATCGGGCAAATCGCCAGATCGATCTGGTCCGCCCTCAGCGCGGCGCGCAGATCGGGGAAATAGCCGTAGGACTGGTCGATGCGCACATCCGGATGCGTGGCCTGGAACTCCGCGCACATCCCGGCGATCAGGAGTCCATGAAGAACGGGCTGCCTCCCACCCTGACGACCCCGCTTTTGCCGACCCGGAAACTCTCCAGGAGATCGGACGCCTTGCGCGATGCGGCGAGCATCGTCAGCCCATGTTCAGCCAAGGCGATCCCGAGCGGCGTCGGCTGCAGCGGACGTCGCCCCCTGATGAACAAGGGCTCACCCAAGCGCTTTTCGAGCATCGACAGCGTTCGCGACACGGCAGGTTGCGCAAGCCCCAGCAGGGCTGCGCCTTCGGTGACGCCTCCGCTCTTGACCACGGCTGCTAGTTGAATGAGGTGACGCTCGTCGATCTTCATAACGTTTTGTTATATTGGCTGCAAAACAAAACATCAATTCGGCATCCGGCGCCTGCTATACCACCTGCAGCCAGAAATGCAGATTTGGGAGGAGATGCATGTCGCGGGCCGCACAGCACATCACCTTCGACGAAGCGACATCCGCCGAGGCCTTCGCAAATCGCTTCGGCGATCCCGATGACGCCACCGCGCGGCTTTTGTCCGCCGTGGTCTGCCGCGTTCATGAACTCATCAAGGAATTTCGCCCCACCCAGGAGCAATGGCGCAAAGTTCTCGATTTCCTGACCGAAGTCGGACACGCCTCCGACGAGCGACGCCAGGAGTGGGTGCTGTTCTCCGATCTCGTCGGCGCCTCCGCGCTCGTGGAAGAGATCAACAGTCGAAGGCCTTCCGGCGCGACGCCCAACACGATCAGAGGTCCTTTTTTCAGAGCCGACACGCCGGAACGATCGCTCGGCGGTTCGATCTCGCTGGACGGAAAAGGCGAAACTCTCGTCGTCGAAGGACGTGTGGAAGATCTCGACGGCCTGCCCGTTCACGCCGCCGAGATCATAACCTGGCAGGCGAATGCGCAGGGCTACTATGAAAACCAGCAGCCGGACCTGCAGCCCGAGTTCAATTTGAGAGGCTTGTTTCGCGTCGATCAGAACGGCCGGTTCCATTATCGCACCATTCGTCCGGCAGGCTACGATGTTCCTGGCGACGGCCCCGTGGGCCGACTGCTCGCCAAGGCGGGTTATCCGCTGCACCGCCCCGCCCATCTGCATTTCGTGGTGCGCGCGCCGGGTTTCGAGACCATCACCACCCACGTCTACGACGCTGAGGACCCGAGGCTCGATGAAGACGCTTTGTTCGGGGTGCGTCCGGAACTCGTGCACAATTTCGAGGAAAATGTTGCCGGCGGCGAGCGAACATCGCGCGTCAGCTTGAGATTCGTCATGGCCCGCGCACGGCCGGGGAGGAGCAAATGAGGAGCTTCACCTATGCCGCCAGCCCAGCCCGTATCCTGTTCGGCGCAGGCCGCAGCGCGGAAATCGGCGCCGCCATCGAGGAGATCGGCTGCCGCAGGGCCTTGGTGCTCGCGACGTCGCATCAGAAAGCCGATGCCGAGGCTCTCTCCGAACGGCTCGGCGCGCTTTCGGTCGGCGTCTTTGCCGGCGCCGTCATGCATACGCCCGTGACGGTGACGCAGACGGCGCTCGAGATCGTCGCCGAACGCCGGGCGGATTGCCTGGTGTCGTTTGGCGGCGGATCGACGACAGGCCTTGGAAAAGCGGTCGCGTATCGCACGGATCTGCCGCAGATCGTCATCCCCACCACCTATGCCGGATCGGAGGTCACGCCGATCCTCGGCCAGACGGAAGACGGGCGAAAGACGACGGTGCGGCATCCGAGCATCCTGCCGGAAGTGGTCGTCTACGATCCCGATCTCACACTGGGCCTGCCTGTCGCCATGAGCGTGACCAGCGGCCTCAACGCCATGGCGCATGCGGTCGAGGGTCTCTACGCCAGGGATCGCAACCCGGTTTCGACGCTTATGGCGGTCGAGGGCCTCAAGGCCTTCGCCGCCAGCCTGCCCGTTCTGGTGAAGAGCCCGCAGGATGCCGAAGCTCGCGCCGACGCGCTCTACGGGGCCTGGCTCTGCGGCACGGTGCTCGGCGCGGTCGGCATGGCGCTGCATCACAAGATTTGCCACACGCTGGGCGGCTCGTTCGACACGCCGCATGCCGAGACGCATGCGGTGATGTTGCCGCACACCGCCGCCTTCAATGCCGAGGCTGCGCGCGAGGAGCTTGCGCCGGCGGCGTCCATTTTCGGCGGCTCTATCGGCGGCGGTCTCTGGGATTTCGCCAAGTCGATCGGAGCGCCGCTATCGCTTCGGGATTTCGGTCTGTCCGAAGCCGATCTCGACGGCGCGGCCAATATCGCCACTGAAAATCCCTACTGGAATCCGCGCCCGATCGACCAGACGTCGATCCGGACGTTGCTGCAGCAGGCCTGGGAGGGCGTAAGGCCCGACTGATCAAGACATCTGACGCGCGAGGCGCGCTCTTTGGGAGGAGAGACGATGATGGGAGGAAACATGTTTACTAGACGCAAGTTCCTGAAAACGACGGCAGCCGGCGGCGCTGTTCTGGCCACATCCGGTTTGGCCGCGCCGGCGATTGCCCAGCAGGCGGCAGTCAAACTCGGTTATGTCAGCCCGCAGACCGGGCCGCTCGCCGGCTTTGGCGAGGCCGACAAATTCGTGATCGACAGCTTCCTGGCGACCACGAAGAAGATGGGGCTGAATTACGAAGTCGTGGTCAAGGACAGCCAGTCCAACCCCAACCGCGCCGCCGAAGTCGCCAAGGAACTGATCGTCGACGACGAAATCAACCTGATGTTGGTGTCGTCGACGCCGGAAACCACCAATCCGGTCTCGACCACCTGCGAGGCGGAGCAGGTGCCGTGCCTGTCGACAGTCGCGCCCTGGCAGCCCTGGTTCATCGGTCAACAGGGAAATCCCGGCGATCCCGCCAGCTGGAAGCCGTTCAACTACGCCTATCATTTCTTCTGGGGGCTCGAAGACATCATCGCCGTATTCACCGGCATGTGGAGCCAGATCGACACCAACAAGAAGGTGGGCGGCCTGTTCCCCAATGACGGCGACGGCAATGCGTGGGGCGACAAGGTCGTCGGCTTCCCGCCGGTCTTGGAAAAGCTCGGCTATGGCCTCACCGACACCGGCCGCTACCAGAATCTGACCGACGACTTCTCGGCCCAGATCAACGCGTTCAAGCAGGCGGAAACGGAAATCCTGACCGGGGTGATGATCCCGCCGGATCTCACCACCTTCTGGAACCAGGCCAAGCAGCAAGGCTTGAAGCCGAAGATCGCCTCGATCGGCAAGGCGCTGCTGTTTCCGCAGACCGTCGAAGCCTTGGGCGACGCCGGCCACAATCTCTCGACCGAAGTGTGGTGGACGCCCTCGCATCCGTTCAAGTCGTCGCTGACGGGCGAAAGCGCCGCCGATGTCGCGAGCGCCTTCACCAAGGCGACGGGCCGGCCCTGGACGCAGCCGATCGGCTTTGCCCATGCGCTGTTCGAACTCGCCGTGGATGTCATGAAGCGGGCCGAGGACGTGGCCGATGGCGACGCCGTCGCCAAGGCTATCGGCGAAACCAAGCTCGACACGCTTGTCGGCCCAATCGCCTGGAACAGCGACAAGCTGCCGCCTTTCGCCCAGAAAAACGTCGCCAAGACCCCGCTCGTCGGCGGCCAGTGGCGGCTGAAATCCGGCGGCGGCTACGATCTTGTGGTCGTCGAAAACGGACTGGCTCCGAATGTGCCGCTCGGCGGCAAGATGGAGGCGTTGGGGTGAGGAGGGGTAGGGTCTCTGCGGATGCAGCACCCCCTCTGGTCTGCCGACCATCTCCCCTCAAGGGGAGATTGGCTGGCGGCGCCAGCTTCACTTACTCTCGACGCCAGTTGCTGGGCGATGATCTCGCCTCTCTGCAATCTCCCCCTTGAGGGGGAGATGTCCGGCAGGACAGAGGGGGTGAACTCCAAAGCGCCCATACCGATCTTCTAACTGAGAAACCCGACCATGCCGATCCTTGAACTCAACGGTGTTTCCAAATCCTTCGGGGCCCTGGTGGTCGCCGAAAAGATAGGCTTCGCCGTCGAGCCGGGCGAGGCGTTGGGCGTGATCGGGCCGAATGGGGCCGGCAAGTCGACGCTGTTCAACCTGATCACCGGCAACCTCTCCGTCGCCAAGGGCAATATCCGCTTTGACGGGAAGGATGTGACCACCATGCCGCCGATGCAACGCTGTTTTGCCGGCATGGGTCGCACGTTCCAGATTCCGCAGCCTTTCGAACGGTTGACGGTCTATGAGAACCTGCTGGTCGCCGGCGCCTTCGGCAGCGAGGGAAAAGAAGCCGATGTTTCCGATCTCTGCGCGGACATTCTGGTCGAAACAGGGCTGATCGCCAAGGCCAACCGGCCGGCTGGCAGCCTGTCCTTGCTCGAGCGCAAGCGGCTGGAACTGGCGCGCGCGCTCGCCACCCAGCCCAAGCTTCTGCTGCTTGACGAGATCGCCGGCGGTCTGACCGAAGGCGAATGCCGGCAGTTGGTCGCCACCATCCAGCGCGTGCATGAGCGGGGCATGACGATCATCTGGATCGAGCATGTGCTGCATGCGCTGACGGCGGTGGCGGAAAAGATCCTGGTGCTCAATTTCGGCCGGGTGATCGGCCATGGCGATCCGCAGACCATCATGAATTCGCGCGAGGTGCGTGAGATCTATCTGGGCATGGAGGTCTAAGCGATGAGCCTGATCGAGACGAACAACCTCACGGCGTTTTATGGCGACTTCCAGGCCCTGTTCGGCGTCGATCTCGTCCTCCATCCCGGCGAAACCATCGCCGTGATCGGCGCCAATGGCTCAGGAAAATCGACGCTGATGCGCTCTCTCGCCGGCGTGTTGCGCAACGAGCCCGGCGCGATCCTGCATCGCGGCGCGGCGATCGGCGCGCTGTCGGCGCCGGATATCATGGCGCGCGGCGTGGCGCTCGTGCCGGAAGGGCGGCGGCTGTTTCCGTCGCTGACGGTGGAGGAAAATCTCCTGGTCGGTCGCCATGGTCGCAAGGTCGACGGTCCCTGGACGCTGGACAGCGTTTATGAGCTGTTTCCGATCCTCAAGGAAAGGCGCAGCAAACCGTCCACGGCGCTGTCAGGCGGACAGCAGCAGATGGTGGCGATCGGGCGGGCGCTGATGTCCAATCCGGAAGTGCTGCTCTGCGACGAACTCAGCCTCGGGCTGGCGCCTGTGGTGATCAAGGACATCTACGCCGCTTTTCCGCGCATCCGTGAGACGGGAGCGGCCATCGTCATCGTCGAACAAGACATCGCCCAGGCGCTGAAAGTCGCCGATCGCGTCTATTGCATGATGGAGGGCCGGGTGACCCTCGAAGGGCGACCGGGAGAGCTCGATCGCGCCGACATCCACGCGGCCTATTTCGGAGCGGAGACCAATGAACTGGCTTGACACCATTCTTCAGGGCATTCTGCTCGGTGGGCTCTATGCGCTGTTTGCGGCGGGCCTTTCGCTTGTTTTCGGCATCATGCGGCTCGTCAATCTCGCCCATGGCGATCTGATCGTATTCGCCGCCTTCCTCATCCTCGTGCTGGTCTCCACGCTCGGGCTCAACCCCTTCCTCGCGGCGCTGATCGCCGCGCCGCTGATGTTTGGCGTCGGCTATTTCCTGCAATATCATCTGCTCAACCGCACGCTCGGCAAGGATATCCTGCCGCCGTTGCTGGTGACCTTCGGCCTGTCGATCGTCATCCAGAACGGCTTGCTGGAAAGCTTCACCGCCGACAGCCGCCGCGTCTCGGTGGGCGTCCTCGAACAGGCGTCGATCTCGCTCGGCGGCATCAATGCCGGCGTCATGCCGCTCCTGACCTTCGCTTCTGCGATCCTGGTGATCGTCGGTCTCAATCAGCTGATCTACAAGACGGCGCTCGGTCGGGCCTTCCGCGCCACCTCCGACGATGTGGTGACGGCGGGGCTGATGGGCATCCGGCCCAACCAGATTTTCGCCATCGCCACCGGGCTCGCCATGGTCATCGTGACCATCGCTGCGCTCTATCTGGGCACGCGCGCCAATTTCGATCCGACCTCAGGTCCGTCCCGTCTGATCTACGCCTTCGAGGCGGTGATTATAGGTGGGCTCGGCTCGCTCTGGGGAACGCTTGCCGGCGGCGTCATTCTCGGCGTGGCGCAGACGCTCGGCGCCGCGATCAATCCGGAATGGCAGATCCTGTCGGGTCACATCGCCTTTCTGCTCGTCCTGTTGTTCCGTCCCCGGGGTCTTTTCCCCGAGCCGTCGATTGAGGCTGAGATGACTGTCCAGACCCAAACCCTCCCGAAGATGACGAGCCGACCGCAGGCCTGGCGGGTCGAGACCCGCACCCGCGTCTCCCTGCTGTTTTCGATGGCGGCGATCCTTTTCGTGCTGTTGCTCGCGCTGGCCCCTTTCGTTGTGTCGCGCGGCGTGGTGCAGGATCTGTTCTTCATTTTCACCATGCTGGCGCTCGCCCAGAGCTGGAACCTGCTGGCCGGCTATGCCGGGCTGATCTCGGTGGGACAGCAGCTTTTCGTGGGCTGCGGCGCCTATGCCTTGTTTGGATTCGTAATCCTGCTGGGTGTTGATCCCATCCTGGCGATCCCTCTCGCCGGCCTGTTCGCGATGCTGATCGCTCTGCCAACCGCCTTCTTCGCCTTCCGTCTCTATGGACCCTATTTCGCCATCGGAACCTGGGTCATCGCCGAGGTCGGCCGGCTGCTCTTCGCGCAATGGAAGACGCTCGGCGGCGGCACCGGCACATCACTGCCGCGCGAGGCCACGCGCGACATGTTCGGCGTTGCGCTGCTCAAGGATTGGTTCGGGATGCGGCCGGCCGCTGCCTCAGACGCGATCGCCTTCTGGCTGGCGCTTCTTGTGCTCGTGCTGACGATCGGCTTTGCCTATCGGCTGCTGCGCTCCAAGCAGGGCCTGGGGCTCGCAGCCGTGCGCGACAATGAGACGGCGGCGCGCGCGTTGGGCGTCGACGCTCGCCGGCTCAAACTCGCGATCTACTTGTCGACCGCTTTCATCACCGGCCTCGTCGGCGCGCTCATCTATCTGCAGAAGGCGCGGATTTCGCCGGACGCCGCCTTTTCGCTCACCGACTGGACCGCCTATGTGGTGTTCATCGTGGTGATCGGCGGCATCGGCGCGATCGAAGGTCCTATCCTCGGGGTGATCCTGTTTTTCCTGCTGCAGAATGCGCTGTCGAGCTACGGCTCCTGGTATCTGCTGCTGCTCGGCGCCATCGCCATCATCACCATGCTGTTTGCGCCAAGGGGCATCTGGGGCTGATCACCGACCGCACCGGCATCGAACTCTTTCCGGTCCGCCGCACCTTGCGGGGCGGGCCGCTCGAACACACAGAAAAGGGAGGGCCTCATGGCTGACATCACAACCGACGTCCTGATCATCGGCACCGGGCCGGCTGGCTCGGCCACCGCCGCGCTGCTCGCGAGCTACGGCCTGGAGCCGATGGTGATCAACCGCTACCGCTGGCTCGCCACGACGCCGCGCGCCCACATCACCAATCAGCGCACGATGGAAGTGCTGCGCGATCTCGGCCGCGACGTAGAGGACGAGGCCTATATGTATGCGACCGAACAGGATCTGATGGGCCAGAACGTGTTCTGCACGGCGGTCGCCGGCGAGGAAATCGGCCGCATGCAGAGCTGGGGCAACCATCCGCTCTCGCGCGCTGAACATCTTCTCTCTTCTCCCGGCCGGATGAACGATCTTCCGCAGACCTATATGGAGCCGCTGCTCTTCAAGACCGCCTGTTCGCGCGGCGCGCAGGCGCGCATGTCGACGGAATATGTGAGCCATGTGCAGGACGCCGAAGGCGTGACCACCACCTGCCTCGACCGTCTCACGGGCAAGGAATTCACCGTCCGATCGAAATTCCTCGTCGGCGCCGATGGCGGCAATTCCAAGGTCGCCGAACATGCCGGTCTCGCCTTCGAGGGCAAGATGGGCGTGGCCGGCTCGATGAACATCCTGTTCGAATGCGATCTGTCGCGCTATGTCGCCCATCGCCCCTCGGTGCTCTATTGGGTGCTGCAGCCCGGCGCGGATGTCGGCGGCATCGGCATGGGTCTGGTGCGCATGGTGCGCCCGTGGAACGAATGGCTGATCGTCTGGGGCTATGACATCAACCAGCCGGCGCCGGCGGTCGACGACGCTTTCGCCACCAAGGTGGTTCGCGATCTCGTCGGCGTGCAGGACCTGCAGCCGAAGATCAAGTCGGTCTCCACCTGGACCGTCAACAACATGTATGCGACGACCATGTCGAAGGGTCGCGTCTTCTGCATGGGCGACGCGACGCATCGCCATCCGCCGTCCAACGGTCTCGGCTCCAACACCTCGATCCAGGACGCGTTCAATCTCGCCTGGAAGCTCGCCATGGTCATTCGCGGCCAGGCCGGGGAGGGGCTGCTGGACAGCTACCAAGCGGAGCGCGCCCCGGTCGCCAAGCAGATCGTCACCCGCGCCAACAAGTCGATCGAGGAATTCGGCCCGATCTTCAAGGCGCTCGGCCTGCTCGATTCCGTCGATCCGGTGAAGATGCAGGAGAATATGGACGCCCGCTGCGACGACACCGCCGACGCCGAACGGCAACGCGAGGCGATCCGCCAGGCAATCGCCGCCAAGGTCTATGAATTCGACGCCCATGGCATCGAGATGAACCAGCGTTATGCATCCGCAGCCGTCCTGACCGACGGCCAGCCCGAACCGGCCTTCGAGAAGGACGCGGAGCTTCACTATCAGCCGACCACCTGGCCGGGCGCGCGACTGCCGCATGTCTGGCTCTACGGGCCGGAAGGCGAGAAGGTCTCGAGCCTGGACCTGACCGGCCACGGTGTCTTCACGCTGCTGACGGGTATCGGCGGCGACGGCTGGGTCACGGCGGCCAAGGCGCTGTCGAAGGAATTCGGCCTGCCGATCACGGTTCACAAGATCGGGCCGCGCCAGACTTGGCAGGATTTCTCCGGCGACTGGGCCCGCGCCCGCGAGATCCGCGATTCCGGCGCGCTGCTGGTGCGTCCGGATCATCATGTCGCCTGGCGGGCGGTTGCGGCCGTCGAAGATCCGGAAACAGAACTGCGGCGCGTTCTGAAAACCATCCTGAACCGGTGAGGATTCCCCATGGAAGCGCATGAAAAAGGCTATTTCACCGAGGAAAACTCCGTCGACGTGGTGACCGGCCGCAACGCCAACGCGCAAAGCGAGCGGCTGAAGCAGGTGATGGAAGTCATCACCCGAAAGTTGCACGAGGCGGTGAAGGAGCTGGAGCCGACGCAGGACGAATGGATGGAAGCCATCCTCTTCCTCACCCGCACCGGCCAGACCTGCAACGAATGGCGGCAGGAATTCATCCTGCTGTCCGACGTGCTCGGCGTTTCCATGCTCGTCGACGCCATCAACAATCGCAAGCCGTCGGGCGCCTCCGAAAGCACGGTGCTCGGCCCCTTCCATGTCGCCGACGCGCCCGCACTGCCGATGGGCGCCAATATCTGCCTCGACGCCAAGGGCGAAGACATGGTGATCTCGGGCCGCATTCTCGACACCGAGGGGCAGCCGATCCTCAATGCGGTCATCGACGTCTGGCAGGCCAATGACGAAGGCTTTTACGATGTCCAGCAGAAGGGCGTGCAGCCGGATTTCAACCTGCGCGGCGTCTTTCGCACTGGCGCCGACGGGACCTATTGGTTCAAGGCGGTGAAGCCGAAATACTATCCGATCCCCGACGATGGCCCGGTCGGCCAGTTGCTCGGCAAGCTCGGCCGCCATCCCTATCGGCCGGCGCATCTGCACTACATCATCAAGGCCGACGGATTTGAAACCCTCGTCACCCATATCTTCGATCCGGACGATCCCTACATCCATTCGGATGCGGTGTTCGGCGTCAAGGAGAGCCTGCTCGCGGAGTTCGTTCTTCGCAAGGATACGCAACGCGCCGCCGAATACGGTTTCGCCGCGGAATTCTGGGAGGTGAAGCACGATTTCGTCTTGGCGCCGGCGCCATAGAGTGCGGACGCTGCCCGGACTGCCCCGGCTCCGCCGTAGAGGCCAATTCGGAATCCCGTCCGGCAGAGACGAACTTCATCTCAATGAAACGCTCCGGGCTGATGGCGTCCAATTCGTTTCAAAGCGGCCCCGACAAACCGTCATGCGTGAAGCGTCTACTGAGTGAAGGTGCGGTTTCATGCTCGGTCTTGGGGAGCCTTTCGCCGCCGTGTAGGGCGTTATGAACCGGCTCCGCTCTGAGAAGAGCCCACCGCCGCCTTGACGAAAGACGACACAGCGGCGGTGTAATCGTCCACGGAGACGCCGCGGCGACGGTATTTGGAGCGCTTGACATACCAGTCCTGCAACAGCGGCTTGACGAGCGACGCCGTCAGATCGGGGTGAGGGGCGGCGAAAACCCTTAGCTCCACGCCGCGAGCGATCACGTCGGCGAAGATTTTCTCGGTCGTCTCCTCGCTCTCCGTCGCCAGCCGGCGCGCCGGTTGCGGAAATGACTTGGCCTCCATGAAGGCGAAGACGAACCAGGGCTGCATCGCCTCGGTCAGGCGGATATGGGTCGAGATCAGCCATTCCAGATGCAGGGCGGGATCGGAGGCGATCTCCGCCGGCGCCTGTCCGAGCGCCTCCGAGGCGGTGCTGGCCACCTCCGTCAGGATCATCGACAACAGGGTCGTCTTGCTGTCGAAATAGGAATAGAGCCCGCCCATCGACACGCCGCTTTCCCGCGACAGATCACGCAGACTCATGGCGTGAAAGCCGAGCCGGTTGGAAAGCTCCAGCGCGGCCGCCACGATCTTGACCAGCTTCTTCACCGCGAGATGATCTTTCTGGACCCGTATGATGTCCCGGTGGCGCTCCAGCATCCGCTGGCACAGGCGCTCCGTCGTATAGCTCTCGGGCGAATGTTCCTGGAGTGTGGGAGTGTCGTCGGGCATGGCGCGTTCCATGAGCTGATTTTTCCTGCTTATACGAAAATCCATTGCAATCAACCGGAACCGCCGATATATAAAACGAGCGCTCGCTCGATTTCGGAGGAAGATCGGTATGTTCGGGGGTCTTTCGGGTAAATCCGCACTGGTCACAGGCGCGTCAAGCGGCCTGGGCCTCCACTTCGCCCGGCTGCTGGCTGAGCACCGCTGCCATGTCACGCTGGCGGCCCGCCGCCTCGACATCGTTTCTCAACAAGCCGAGGCGCTGAAGGAAGCTGGAAACAGCGCGGATGCGATCGCACTCGATGTCGCTTCAGCCGCATCGATCGAGGCGGCGTTCGGCGCGGTCAGCGCGCCCTTCGACATCGTCGTCAACAATGCGGGGATCACCGTCAGCGAGGCCGCGCTCGATATGGCCGACGGCGAGTTCGAGCGGATCATCGCCACCAATCTCACCGGCGTGTTCAACGTCGCCAAAGCCGCAGGCGGCGCCATGAAGGCGGCGGGGCGCGGGGGCGTGATCGTCAACGTCGCCTCCATTCTCGGGCTACGCGTCGCGAGCCACCTCTCGGCCTATGCCGCCTCCAAGGCGGCCGTGGTGCAGCTCACGAAATCGCTGGCGCTCGAATGGGCGCGCTACGGCATCCGCGTCAACGCGCTGTGCCCCGGCTATATCGAAACGCCGCTCAACGCCGATTTCTTCGCGAGCGACGCCGGCAAGGCGTTGATCAAGCGCATTCCCCAGCGCCGCCTGGGCCGCATGGAGGAACTCGACGGGCCGTTGCTGCTGCTCGCCTCCGACGCCGGAAGCTATATGACCGGCTCCATCATCGCCGCCGATGGCGGTCATCTCGTCTCGTCGCTTTGAGGACGCCATGGACTTTTCAATCTCCCCGTCGTCGAGGACCTCAGGATCCGCATCGCCGCCTTTGTCGAGACGGAGATCCTGCCGCTCGAGGCAGATCCTTCAGCCTATGACGCGCACGGCAATATCCGGATGGATCTTCTCGACGGCGTCAGGTCGAAAGCCAAGGCTGCCGGCTTATGGACGCTGCAGCTCGATCGTCCCGGCCGCCCGGCGATCGGTCGGATGGGCATGGCCGTGTGCTATGAGGAGATGAACAGGTCGATCTTTGGTCCGGCCTGCTTCAACTCCGCCGCACCCGACGACGGCAATATGATGGTTCTCGACGCGACAGCGACGCCTGAGCAGAAGTCGACATGGCTGACGCCGATTGAAACAGGCGCCGTCAAATCCGCTTTCGCCATGACCGAGCCGCATCCCGGCGGCGGCTCCGATCCGTCGATGATCCAGACTTTCGCCGAAAAGCAGGGTGACCGCTATATCGTGCGGGGCCGGAAGTGGTTCATCACCGGCGCCGAAGAGGCGAGCCATTTTATTCTCGTCGCTCGCACCTCGGATGATCCGCGGCATGGGCTGACCGCCTTCCTGTTTCACAAGGACCAGCCCGGCTGGCGCATTGTCCGCCGCATCGGGATCATGGGACCGGAAGAACATGGCGGCCATTGCGAACTCGAATTCGACGGCCTGGAGATCCCCGCCGAGAATGTGCTGCTCGGCGAAGGCAAAGGCTTGAAGGTCACCCAGATCCGTCTCGGTCCCGCGCGACTCACCCATTGCATGCGCTGGCTGGGTCTCTCCAAACGCTGCGTCGAAATCGCCACCGCCTATGCCGCCGAACGCCACGGCTTCGGCGTCCGTCTCGCCGATCGCGAAAGCATTCAGATGATGCTCGGCGATCTCGCCATGGGCATCGAGATCGGCCGTCTCCTGGTCATGAAGGCGGCCTGGGAGCTCGATCGCGGCGGTTTCGCCCGCAAGGAGGTGTCGATGGCGAAGATCCATGTCGCCAATCTCCTGCACAAGGCTGCCGACACCGCCATCCAGATCAACGGCGCGCGCGGCTATTCGACCGACACCGTGCTCGAATGGATCTATCGCTATGCGCGACAGGCGCGGCTGGTCGACGGCGCCGACGAGGTTCACAAAATGGTGCTGAACCGTCATCTCGAAGACCAGGGCCGCGGCTTCTGGCGCTGGGAGGCCGGCGCATGAACCCGACGGCGTCGAGCCGGATCGCCATCGTCACCGGCGCCGCGCGCGGCATCGGCGCAGCGATCGCACAGGCGCTGGCGGAGGCCAGCTGGCGTGTGGCGGGCGTGGACAGAGCCTGGCCCGAGGGCGAGAGCGCTTGCGCTTATAGCGAGACGCTCGACGTGACAGATTATGAGGCGGTGGCGGATTTCGTCGCCCGGCTGGAGGCGGAGGGCGAGATCGGCCTCCTGGTCAACAATGCCGGCATCACCCGCGACGCCATCGCGCACAAAATGGACCCGGCCGATTTCCGCCTCGTGCTGGAGGTCAATCTCGTCGGTCCGTTCAATGCCTGCCGCGCGGTGCTGCCGGGCATGCGCGCCCGCAACGCCGGCAAGATCGTCAGCCTGACCTCGATGAACGCCCTGCGCGGCGCAGCGGGCCAGGCCAATTACGCCGCAGCCAAAGCAGGCCTGATCGGCATGACGAAATCGATCGCGCTGGAAAACGCCGGCAAGGGCATTACGGTCAATTGCATTGCGCCCGGCTATATCGAGACGGAGATGACGCGGGCCATTCCGAGCCAACTTCGCGAGGCTGAGCTGGCGCGCATTCCGGCGGGCCGGGTGGGAACGCCGGAGGACATTGCAGGGACGGTCGTGTTCCTCGCCTCGCCGGCGGCCGATTTCATCACCGGCCAGGTGATTTCCGTCAATGGCGGGCAATTGATGCCCTAGACATGGCGCATGGGAGGAAACGATGCGACTGGAGGCACATCTGGCGCGGCGGGAGGCCAATCACCGGCCGCTGACGCCGCTCTACTTTCTCGCCCGCGCGGTCACGGGCTTTCCGCAGCGCAAGGCCGTCGCCTGGCGCGACCGGACGCTGAGCTATGGCGAATTCGGCAGCCTCGTCGCAGCCATGGCGGATCATCTCCGGCAGAACGGCGTCGGTCCCGGCGACGTGGTGTCGGTCATGTCGGGCAATCGGCCGGAAATGCTGGCCGCGCATTACGCCGTGCCGATGGTCGGGGCGGTGTTGAACTCCATCAACACAAGGCTCGACGCCGCCACGGTGCGCTATATCTTGGATCACTCCGAGAGCCGGCTGGTCATCGCCGATCCCGCCTCCTTCGCTCTCGCCTCGGCTGCTGCGCGCGAAGCGGGCGTGCCCGTCTTCCGCCTTGTCGATCCCATGGCGCCCGCAGTGGATGATCTCGATCTCTTTTCGACGGACGCCGCGCTGCCCCGCGATCTCGCCGCCGCCATCACCGACGAATGGCAGCCGATCTGCCTCAATTACACCTCGGGCACCACAGGCACGCCGAAAGGCGTTGTC
The DNA here is from genome assembly GCF_014158035.1 of Rhizobium sp. G21. GTDB lineage: Bacteria > Pseudomonadota > Alphaproteobacteria > Rhizobiales > Rhizobiaceae > Rhizobium_E. Next base: position 151,414 of record NZ_JACFXW010000002.1, read on the forward strand.
TATCACCATCGCGGCGCCTATCTGAACGCCATCGGCAATGTGCTGGCGCTCGGGCTCGGGGTCGGAACGCGTTATCTCTGGATCCTGCCGATGTTTCACTGCAACGGTTGGTGCCACACCTGGGCGGTGACGGCGGCGGGCGGGCTGCATGTCTGCCTCGACCGGGTCGATCCGGCCGAGATCTTTGCCGCGATCGAACGCTACGCCATCACCCATATGGCCTGCGCGCCGGTGGTTCTCTACATGCTGCTGAACAACCCGGCCCGCGCGAGCCGCGACCCCGCCCGGCGGGTGACGGTGGCGACCGGCGGCGCCTCGCCCACCAGCGCCTTGATCCTCGAAATGGATGCGCTGGGCTTCGACCTCATCCATCTCTACGGACTGACCGAGTCCTTCGGCCCGGTGACGATGCGCGGCCTGAGCGAAGCTGAAGCCGAGAGGCCCGTCTCGGAACGCGCCACGCTTCTGGCGCGGCAAGGCAGCCGCCACCTTACCGCCAACCAAGTGCTGATCGCCGATGTCGATGGCAATGAGACGCCCTGGGACGGCGAGACGGTCGGCGAAATCCTGCTGTCGGGCAATACGCTGATGGCCGGCTATTATCGCGACGCCGACGCCACGGTCGCAGCCTTCGCCGCCGGACGCTTTCATACCGGCGATCTGGCCGTGCGGCATCCGGATGGCGATATCGAGATCCGCGATCGCTCCAAGGACGTCATCATCTCCGGCGGCGAAAACATCTCGAGCCTGGAGATCGAGAGCGTGCTGCACCAGCATCCGGGCGTACTGATGGCGGCGGTTGTCGCCGCGCCGGATGACAAATGGGGCGAAATCCCCGTCGCCTTCATCGAGCCGCGATCGGATCAGCCGCTGTCGCCTGAGGATCTCAAGGCGTTCTGCCGCGAGAGACTGGCGGGATTCAAACTGCCGCGCCGCTTCCTGTTTCGCGAATTGCCCAAGACGGCGACCGGCAAGATCCAGAAATTCGTCCTGCGCGACATCGCCCGCGACGGCGAAGAGCCCTGAACGACAGGATCGACAGCATGCAGAATGGCTTTCCAGACACCGATTTCGACCCACGACGCCTTTCGGATTATCTCGACCTGCGCATGGGCGGCGGGGCCAAGATATTGTTGACCCGCATCAGCGGCGGGCAATCCAATCCGACCTATTTCCTCGATCGCGGCGGCGAGCGTTTCGTGCTGCGCAAGAAGCCGGCGGGTCCGATCCTGCCCGGCGCTCACGCGATCGAACGCGAGTTTCGGGTGCTCACCGCGCTGCACGGCACGGAAGCGCCTGTGCCCAGGCCGGTCCTGATCGAAGAGGGCAGCGAGGTTCTCGGTACGCCGTTCTATCTGATGGAGCGGGTGGAGGGACGCGTCTTTTCCGATTGCGCTCTGCCGGAGCTGGCCCGCGAGGAGCGCGCGCCCCTTTATCTCGCCATGGCCGAGGCGCTCGCGAAGCTCCATGCCATCCGGCCCGATGAGGTAGGCTTGGCCGATTACGGCAAGCCCGGCAATTATTTTGAACGGCAATACAACAGGTGGGGCCGGCAATGGCGCGAATCCCCGAGCGAACGATTGCGGCGCTCGATAGGCTCGCCGAATGGCTCGGCGCCAATCTGCCTGAGGACGACGGCGCGACATCGATCGCCCATGGCGATTTTCGACTCGGCAATATGCTGTTTCATCCGACCGAGCCGCGTGTGGTCGCCATCCTCGACTGGGAACTATCGACGCTGGGACATCCGCTGGCCGATCTCGGCTTCTGCGTCATGCCCTGGCACACCGCGCCGGACGAATATGGCGGCATTCTCGGTCTCGACCGACAGGCGCTCGGCTTGCCGGAGGAGCGGGAATTCATCCGTCACTATTATCGGCACGCCATCCAAACGCCGGCCCTGACGCCCTTCCATGCCGCCTTCGCTCTGTTTCGCTTCGCGGTCATCTTCGTCGGCATCGCCGATCGCGCCCGCGCCGGCAATGCCGCGTCGAGCAATGCAGCCGATGTGGCGCCGCTGGCGCGGCGTTTCGCCGAGCGCGCCATGGAGATCATCGAAGGGCGGCAGCCCTTCGACACATAAACTCACGCCGGCGGCAGGATGCGTTCTTGCTGCAGCCGCGCGAAGATCTGATCGAACATCGCCTCTGTGTCCATGCAATCGTGAAAGCCGTGCTGCCGCGCCTTGATCGTCGAAACGATGGAATGATGCGGGTATGTCTTTCCATAACGCAACAGGTAATCCATGAACTGCCAGGACGAGACGATCTCGGCGTAGCGATAGGGCCTGAGGCCATGCTTGCGCACGATCCGATCCCAGACCTGCCCCTTGTCCGCCATCACCTCCGCAAGTGAAAACGGATGCGCCACGCCAAGCTCGACGCCGAAAAGGCGGGCGATCGACGGCCAGATGGTCGGCCAGGAAAAGCAGTCGCCATTGGCGATGTTGTAGATTTCGCCGCGGCAACGCGGCTCGCTGCCCGCCCATTTGATGGCACGCCCCAAAAGCCCGGCGTCGACGGCCTCCTGCAGGCAGGCGGGACCGCCCGGAAAGCGCAGCGGCTGGCCGAGTTCGCGGCAGATGGAGGCGTAGACGCCGAGCGCGGTGACCGCATTCATCGGATTGCCGAGCGCGAAGCCGCAGACGATCTGCGGCCTGAGAACGGTGATGTGAAAGCCGTCTTCCACCGCCCTCTCTCGCGCCAGATCCTCCTGGTCGTAGTAGAAATTCGACGCGATGAAGCGCGGATCGCTCTCCCGCGCCGGCATGCGATAGGCGCCGTGATGCACGCCGTAAGCCTTGGTGCCCTGAAGAAGCGTCAGATGCGTGACGCCGGATTGCGCCGCCCTCAGCGCGTCCAGCAGGTTTTCCAGCATAAGCCTGTTGCGACCGATCTGGCTTTCCGAGGTCCAGCCGGAGACGAGGCTCGCTTCTTCCTGCAGGGCCGCGAAAACGACATGGGTGATGGCCCCGGCCTCCGCAATGGCGCGCATCGTCTCCGGGCCGTCGAGAAGATCCACCGAGATCCAGTCCACAGCAGCGGTTGTCTCGCGTCTTCGTCGCGACAGGCCGATCACCCGCCATGCCGGATCTTCGGAATAGACATCGAGCGCGGCGCGACCGACGACGCCGAGCGCGCCTACGATCAGAACGGTTCCTCCTTCCGTTCCCGACATGGGCTTTCTCCCTTATCTGTTATCCCTCGAAATTGCCCTTCGGCTGGGCGTTCAGCAGCCGTTCGAGCCGCTCGCAGGCCATCTGCAAGGTCTCGACCGACGAGGGCGAGCCGATCACCAGACGCACCGCATGCGGCATCGTCCGCCGCCCCACCATGAAACTGTGCGTCGGCGCGATCGACACGCCGAGGCCGGCGGCGGCGTTGACGAAATCTTCCGCCCGCCATTGTTCGGGCAGCGACAGCCAGACATGCGGACTGGCGACATGGGTGCGAGCGGCGCTGAGCATCGGAAAGGTCGCGAGCAGAGACAGGCGGCGAATGTTTTCCGCCTGCTGCCAGCGGATCATCGAATCCAGCCTGTTGTCCGCCACCCAGCGCATGCCGATCTCGACGGCGATCAGCGAGGCCGAACCGGTGGACATGCCGACGCCGGATTGCGTGCGCGCCACGTCGGCGAGCGGCGACACGAGACAGCCGACCTTCATGCCCGGCCCCGAGATTCGGCCGAGACTGGTGATGAAATGGGTGCGTTCGGGCGCGATCGCGGCGATGGGCGGCTCGTTGCCCTCGCTGAACAGCGTGCCGTAAATGTCGCTTTCGATGATCGGCAAATCGTGGCGGCGGGCGATCTCGGCGATGGCGATCCGCCGCTCGGCCGGCAACGTCGCATTGGTGGGGTTCTGCGCGCGCGGCGTCACATAGATGGCCGACACCGGATGATCGCGGCAGAGCTCCGCAAGGCTTTCCGGGATCATGCCGTTCTCGTCGATCGCCACGCCCACGAGTTTGCGGTCGAGATAGCTGGCCACCGATTTCATGCGCGGATCGGTGAGCTCCTCCGTCGCGATTGTCTCGCCGGCGTGGGTGAGCGTCGACAGAGCCGCCATGGTCGCATGTTGGCCGCCATTGGTGATGATCACCTGGCCTGCTGTCGTGGCGAGACCGAACCGCGCCAGCCAATTGGCCATGACCTCCCGGTGGCGCATCGTGCCAGCCGTGGGGCTGGCGCCGAGTAATTGCTGCGGATGATGCTCGGCGATGATCGTCTTCAGCGTGTCGGCGAGCGTGGTGTCGATATCCGGCACCGGCACCTTGTATGTCGAGAGGTCGATTGTTTCCGCCAGCGGCGCTTCAGACGAGGCGCTGACCATTCGCCCGCCGGCGATGAACGTGCCGCGCCCGACATGGCTGACGACGAAGCCCTGCTGTTCGAGCTGCGTATAGGCGCGACCCACCGTTGCGATTGCCACACCAAGCTGGTGTGACAATTCCCTCTGCGGAGGCAAGCGCTCGCCCGCCACGAGTTTTCGTCGCGCAATCGCATCGACGATCGCCGAGACGATCGCGGCATATCCAGGTTTTTCGCCGAATTGTATCTCTTTTATGCTCATGTAAGTAGGTCAATATTTCTATTGTCATAGATCAATAACATGGCTACCGTATTTGGGAAAGCAAATTCTGTCGATCGATGGTTGGAGGGCCGGAGATCAGCCAAGGCAGGATAGCTGACAAGCATTCGTTTCCAGGAGGAGAGAAACATGCATCGTATATTCAATCGCCCGAAATCCCAGGAAAGAGATCTCGACATTCTGTCGAGCGTCGATACCCGCGGCATCATTTCCCGCCGCGAGCTCATGCGCCGCGCCAGCCTGTTCGGCGCCGCCGCGACCCTGTCGACCTTCGGCGGAATTCTCAAGGCCGGCGCTCAGGAGGGCGGCGGCAAAGTGACCGTCGGTCTCGACTCCGGCGCGTTCACGCCGATCCTCAAGACCTTCGCGCCGGAATTCAAAAAGGCCACGGGCATCGAAGTCGAGTTCGCGTCCTACCCGCTCGGCAATATGTATGACCAGAACCTGCTGGCGCTGCGGCAGGGCACGGCGCGCTTCGACGCCTTCGACTTCTGGCCGAACTTCGTCGGCGACTTCGGCCCCTTCCTGACCCCGCTCGAAGAAGTAGGCTCGCTCGAGGAGCTCAACTTCGCCGATATCGCCAAGCCGTTCCAGCAGCTGAATTATTACGAGAACAAGCTGGTCGGCGTGATGATCGACGGCGACATGTTCATCAACACCTATCGCACCGACCTCTTCGAAAACGCCGAGGAGCAATCGGCCTTCAAGGCGAAATACGGCTACGACCTCGCTCCGCCCAAGGGCTATAAGGAATATCGCGACACCGCTGAATTCTTCACCCGCCCGGACAAGAACCTTTATGGCATGGTGGAAGTCACCAGCTTCTTCGTCTACGCCTTCTTCATCAACCAGCTCGTCCAGCTCGGTTCCGAAAAGGGCGTTCGCTATGGCGAACTGTTCGACGCAGAGATGAAGCCGCAGCTGTCAAACGAGATCGGCGAAGAAGCGCTGCGCCGCTATGCCGAAATGACCGCCTTCATGCCGAAGGATCTCGCCCAGGCCATGCCGTGGGATGTCGGCCGCCAGATCTTCTTCGAAGGCAAGGTTGCTCAGGCCAACTGGTGGACCGACATGCCCAAGGGCGCCGCCGATCCCAAGATCTCCAAGGTCGCCGGCAAGGTCAAATGCGCTAGAAGCTGGGGCGACGTCACCGTCCTGCCCTATGGCCGCGCCATGGGCATCGCCGCCAACTCGAAGAACAAGGAAGGCGCGTTCAAGGCGATCGCCTGGATGCAGCAATCGGTCAACGCCAATCGCTGGGTCGCCGAAACCTTCGAACAATCGCTGATGGATCCCTGGCGGATGAGCATGTTCGACGATCCCAAGAGCACCTTCCCGCTGCAGGCCGAGTCCGGCTTCGCCGACAACTTCGCCTCCGTCAGCAAGGAACTGCTCGCGAGCCCCAAGGCCTATCTCGACATCTCCATCCCCGGCACCAACCGCTACCTGGCTTCGATGATCCAGCATGTGCAGCGGGCGGTCACCGGCCAGGCGACGCCGAAGGAAGCGCTGGACGCGATGTCGACGGAGTTCGAGGAAACCACCGAGACCTATGGCCGCGATCGGCAGGTCGCCCATTACGACGAATATCGTCAGCGGATGATCAAGCAGGGCTACTGGTCCTGATCCTCCCCAGCCGCCTCCGGCGTTAGCCGGAGGCGTCCGATCGAACCGTGGAATCCCTGCGCGTGCGGGGATTCCGAACGCAGACCGGATGACCGACAATGGCATTTTCATCAACACCGACCACGGACGACGGCGCCGAGCGGCGCGCCACCTGGCTGTTGCTGGGCCCGGCGCTGGGCTTTCTGACGCTCATGTCGATCTGGCCCTTCGCCTATCTGATCTACGCGTCCTTCACCTCGTATCAGCTGGCGATCCCGATCCCGATCGAATGGGTCGGCGTCAAGAATTTCATGCGGGTCATGTCCAGCGCCCGTTTCTGGAGCAGTCTCGGCATAACCGCCGTCTTCGCGCTGATCGCCGTTCCCCTGCAGATCGCGCTGGGCCTCGCCTTGGCCATGCTGCTGAAATCCGTCACCCGCGGTCGCGATATCTACGCTTCGCTGTTTCTCATTCCCATGATGGTGGCGCCGATCGTGGTGGGCTTTTCGTGGAACCTGTTCCTCAACCCCATTTATGGCCCGCTCAACGCCTTCCTGAAGGGCCTCGGTCTTTCGCCGCCGGCCTGGGCGCAATCGCCGGACTGGGCTCTGCCGACCCTGGTTCTGGTCGACACCTGGCAGTGGACGCCCTTCGTGATGGTGGTGCTGCTCGCCGGCCTGCAGGCCATTCCGAAGCGGGTCTATGAGGCCGCGCGCGTCGATGGCTCCAGCCGTCTCCAGACGTTCTGGCACATCATGCTGCCGATGCTCGCGCCCTATATGACCGTCGCCTTCGTGCTGCGCTTCATCGACAGTTTCCGCGTCTTCGACATCATCTATATCCTGACGCGCGGCGGACCGGGCACGTCGACCCAGAACCTCGCTTATTACACCTATGACGTGGGCTTCGGCCGCTTCGAATTCGGCATGGCCGGCGCTCTGTCCATCATCCAGCTCGTGCTCCTGACCGTCGGCACCATGTCGATCCTGGCGCTCGCGAAACGCCGCGCCCAGCCGCCGCGCGAAGCGGAGCTGCCGCCCACCATCAAGCCCTTCCGGTCCACCGCCGCCATGGGAGCCAATTCATGAGCCCGACCGTGCTTCCCGCAGACGACGAGAAGACGTCCACCGCAGCTTGGGTGGCGATCGTGGCGCGCCATCTCGTCATCATCCTTCTTCTCGCACTGTTCCTGCTGCCGCTAGCCTGGCTGTTGCTCACCGCGTTCAAGCCCTATGCGGAACTGTTCAGCAGCCCGCCGAGCGTGATCCCCGTCAATCCAACCCTCGTGAATTTTTCCGAAGGCTGGTCCATCGGCGGCGGCAAGGGCATCATGGACAGCCTGATCGTCTCGTCGATCTCGACGCTGTTGTGCCTGCTGCTCGGCTTTCCAGCCGCCTATGGCCTGGCGCGACGCTTTCCGCCGCATGGCCAGCTCAGCTTCACCATTCTGTCGCTCAGGATGATGCCGCCGATCGTGCCGGTCATCGGCTTCTACCTGCTCTTTCAGGAACTCTCACTGTTCGACACCTATACGGGGCTGGTGATCGTCTACACCTTCATGAACCTGCCGCTGGTGATCTGGCTGCTCGCCGAGTTCATCCGCCAGATCCCGACCACCTATGAAGAAGCCGCGCGTATCGACGGCGCGCCCTGGCACCGTCTCGCCTGGGATGTGCTGCTGCCGCTTTCCGCGCCGGGCATCCTCACCGCCGGGATTCTCTCGATGATCTTCGCCTGGAACGAGTTCCTCTTCGCGCTCGTGCTGACAGGCGAACATGTGATCACGCTGCCCAAGGCGCTGGCCAGCTTCTTCCTCTTTCAACAGCCGAACTGGGGCCAGCTGGGCGCCATCGGCATCGTCGCGACGGCCCCGCTTCTCGTCCTGTCCTATTACATGCAGCGGTTCCTGATCCGCAGCTTCAGCGTCGAACTCGGCGGCCGGTAAGGAGTATTTCCATGGCAAAAGTCACCCTCTCTGGCCTCAACAAATGGTATGGCGGCGTCGTCCATGCCGTACAGGACATCTCCTTCGAAATCGCCGACGGCGAGTTCTTCGGCCTGCTCGGGCCCTCCGGCTCCGGCAAGACCTCGGTGCTGCGCATGCTTGCGGGCCTGGAAAGGCCGACCTCCGGCACGATCGCCTTCGACGGCGTTCCCGTGGAGCGCCAGACGCCGCAGGCCCGCAACGTCGCGATGGTGTTCGAGCAGAACGCGCTCTACCCGCATATGACCGCGCGGCAGAACATCTCCTACCCCTTGCGTATCAGGGGTCTCTCAAAGGGCGAGATCGACGCCAAGGTCGGCGAGGTCGCCGACATGCTCAACATCCGCCATTTGATCGATCGGCGCGCCTCGCAGATGTCGGGCGGACAGCAGCAGCGCGTCGCCATCGCCCGGGCGCTGGTGCGCCGGCCGAACCTGCTCTGCCTGGACGAGCCGATCGCCCATCTCGACACGCTGTTGCGCGCCCGTCTGCGCGGCGAACTCAAGCGCCTGCAGCGCTCGCTCGGCACCACATCCGTCATCGTCACTCATGATCCGATCGAGGCGATGACCATGACCGATCGGATCGCGGTGATGCGCGACGGTGTCATGCAGCAGATCGGCTCGGCCGATGAAATCTACAATCGCCCCGTCAACGCCTTCGTCGCCCAGTTCTTCGGCCTGCATTCGATGAATGTGCTCGAGATCGACCGGATTGGCGGCGACGCTGCCCTGTCGGGACACTGCGGCGGCGAGGCTGTCAGCCTGCCGGATCTCGTGCGCGGCCATGTCGGCGCGGATCGCAAGCTGGCGCTCGGCGCGCGGCCTGCGGGGGTCGCGGTTCATAAGCCCGGCGAGATGGCGCGCGACAGCAAGCGCCTGATGCTCTCGGGGCGCGTCTATGTCGCCGAACAGCTCGGCGATTCCCTGCTGGTCACCGTCCAGGCAGGGGAGACGACGCTGCAGGCGATGACCGCGCCCGACCGCCGCTTCGGCATCGACGAGCCGGTGGAAATCTCTGTTCGGGAGGACAGCCTTTACGTGTTCGAGGGCGCGGATCGCCGCACGGTCCGTCACGCCGCCGGCGCGAGCGGCGCCATCGTCGACCGTCTCCTGGCGAATTACGCGTGAGGCGGCGATGGAGTTCGTTCTAGGCATCGATAAGGGAACATCCGTCGTCAAGGCCGTGGTCTTCGACGAGGCGGGCGCGGCGCGCGGCCAGGCGCAGAGGCGCGTCGGCGTCCTGTCGCCACGGCCGGGCTGGCATGAAGAAGATCCCGACCAGACCTGGGACTTGACCGCGGCGGTCATTCGCGAGGCGATCGCCGGCGCAGGCATCGAGGCCAAAGACATCAAGGGCGTCGGCATCTCTGGCCATATGGGCGGCGCCTGGCTGATCGACGGCGAGGGACGGCCGACGCGCAACGCGATCTGCTGGCCGGACGAACGCGCTCAGCCCGAACAGATGGAAATCGAGCGCGCGGGAAAGATGCGGGAGATCTTCGCGATTTCCGGCAATGGCCTGATGCCCGGCATCACCGCCATGCTGCTCGGCTGGCTGTCGAAGCACGAGCCGCAAACCGTCGCCGGCACACGCCATGTTCTCTGCGCCAAGGATTATCTTCGCTTCCGGCTGACTGGCGACATCGGCACAGACCCGTCGGACGTCTCCTTTGTCCCCGGAGACATCGACGCGAGAGGATTCTCGAACCACGTCCTGGACCTCTGCGGCGCATCCGCCTGGATCGAGAAACTGCCGTCGATCCAGCCGTCCGAGGCGATTGCCGGAACCGTCACCCGCATGGCGGCTGAGCAGACGGGGTTGGCCGAGGGCACGCCTGTCGTCACCGGCCTGGGCGACGCCTGCGCCAATGCGCTGGGCGTCGGCGCGCTGTCACCCGGCGCAGCCCTGACCGTGCTCGGCACCAGCTGCCTCAATAGTCTCGTGACCGCAGGTCCTGATCGGGCGCCGGAGGGGCTCGGCTTCCTGTTCTCGATGCCCGGCGGCCATTATGTCCGCATCCTGCCCAACACATCGGGCACCATCGCCTTCGACTGGTTTCTCGACCGCTTCGGCGCGCCTCTGACCGCCGACGGCAAGCCGGATTTCACCGCGCTCGCCGCGCAAGCCGCGTCAGCCCCGATCGGCAGCCAGGGCGTGATCTTCATTCCCTATGTCAATGGCAGCGGCGTTCTCGCGCCCTTTCATGACGCCCAGGCGCGCGGCGGCTTCTTCGGCACGGGCAGCCACACGACCTATGATCACCTGTTGCGGTCGGTCTACGAAGGCCTCTGCTTCGCCACCCGAGACTGCTTCGATGCCATGACCACCCGTCCGCGGACTTTGACGCTGACAGGCGGCGGCGCACGCAGTCCCTTCTGGGCGCAGCTTTTCGCCGACGTGCTCGGGCTGCCGATCGAAACCGTCTCTGCAGAGGAATCCGGCGCCTTCGGCGTCGCGATGCTGGCCGGCGTCGCCACCGGCGTCTGGAAGGATCTGGACGAAGCCGCGGGCTGCAACAGGGTGACGGCGCGCTATGAGCCCGATGCCCAGCGCTCTGCAGACTATGACGACTGGTTCGGCCTCTATCAGGACGCGCGCGACGTCTACAGGCGCTATTCCGCGCGTCGCGCCGCGCTCAAGACAGGTCTGGAGGTCGTGGTATGAGCTATGTTCTCGGCATAGACAAGGGCACCACCACCACCAAAGCATCTATCTTCGATGTCGCCGATGGGCGCGTCGTCGCCACCGCGCGGCGCCCGACCACCTCCTTCCGCCCACGCCCGGAATGGCATGAGGAGGATATGGAGGGCACATACGACAATGTCGCCGCCGCGATCCGCGAGGCTCTCGCCTCCAGCGGCATCGCTGCGGCCGAGATCGTCGGCGTCGGCGTCTCCGGACATATGGGCGGATTGTGGGCGTTAGATGCCCATGGCAATCCCGCCGGCCCCGCCATCGCCTGGCCCGACAGCCGCGCCGCCGGTCTTCTCGATCGATGGAAGGCGGATCGGCGCGTAGATCGCCTGTTCCAGATCTCCGGCAATGCGCCGATCCCCGGCCTGCCGCTGGTGCTGCTCGCCTGGCTGAAGGAGAACGATCCCGAATTCTACGGGCGCATCGACAAGGTGATGCTCGCCAAGGACTATGTGAATTACCGGCTGACCGGCGTGATCGCCACGGACGAATCCGATCTGTCCTTCCTGCCCTGCGATATCCGCACGCGCGGCCCCTCGCGCGAACTTTTCGATCTCGCCGGTGTCAGTGACGCTTTCGACAAATTGCCGCTGGTTCTGGAAATCGGAGAGATCGTCGGGAGGGTGAGCGCGCAAGCGGCGGCCGAAACCGAGCTTCTGGAGGGAACGCCCGTCGTGACAGGCGCAGGCGACGCGGTGGCGGCCGCCATAGGCGCGTCGGCGCGCTCCGCGCCGGTCAGGCGGTGACGGTGATCGGCACGTCCTTCATGAACAATCTGACCGTCGATGCGCCGCTGTTCCAGCCCGAAGGCGTCGGCTTTCTCTTCCTGATGCCGGGCGGACGCTGGCAGCGGCTCATGTCCAACACCGGCGGCGGCTCGCTCTGCCTCGACTGGATAGTAGAGGCATTCGGCGCCAAAGCCTTCACCGGCGATGATCGTTTCGAAAAAGTGGAACGCGAGGCGCGCGCCGCGCCGCCGCTCGGCAACGGCCTCTTCATCCATCCCTATTTCAACACGTCGGGCATGACCGCGCCGCGGCATGATCCCCATGCGCGCGGCTCGATCTTCGGCCTCGACGTCAACACGTCGCCCGCAACGCTGGTCCGCGCGGTGATGGAAGGCGTCGCCTTTTCGATGGTCGATTGCTACGGCGCGCTCGATGCGCCGGTCGACGAAATTCTGATCACAGGCGGCGGGGCGCGCTCCCGTCTCTGGCGGGAAATCTGTGCCGCGGCCATGAACAGGCCGCTGGCGTCGCCCGAGGCGGAGGAGACCGGCGCCCTGGGCGTCGCTCTTCTGGCGGCCTGCGCTTCGGGCGCCTATCCGAGCCTCGAAGACGCCGCCCGCGCCATGGTGCGCATCGCCGAAACCGTGCAGCCCGATCCCTGCCTCTCCGAGCGCTACCGCGCCGCCTATCCGCTGTTCCGCGACCTCGGCGCGGATCTCCCCTCTCTACAAGCGGCGCGCGGCCTTGCTCGATCGCGCCCGCAAAGCATGAAAGCCTCGTCATGACAGCGTCCTCAAAGACCCACATCCTCTTCGATCTCGACGGGACCCTCGTTGACACCCGCGCGGCGGTGACGGAGTGCTATTCGATCGTGTTCCGCGAGGAACTGGGCTCGCCGTTTCCGCCGCCCGGTTTTCCAGTCGGCGAGCTTTTCGCCATGCGGCCGCCGGAAGTCTTCGCAAGCGTCGCGCCCGACAAGGTCGAAGTCCTGCATGCCGCCTATCGCGCCGCCTATCCCCGCTGCGCCTCTCTGGTGAAGGTCTTCGCCGGCGTCCGAGACCTGATCCTCGGCCTGCGCCAGTCCGGCCGCAAGCCTTCGATCGTTACAAACAAGGGGCTGGAGCGCACGCTGATCGATCTCAAGGTCGCCGATATTCCCGCCGACGCTTTCGAGGTCATCGTCACAGCGGAAGATACGATCGACCGCAAGCCGCATCCGGCGCCCATTCTGTTCGGCCTCGACAAGGCTGGGGCGGACGGGTCCGACGCCATCTATGTGGGCGACGGCCCGCAAGATGTGCTGGCGGCCCGCGCCGCCGGTCTCGACGCCGTCGCCGTCACTTACGGGTTTTACGCGAGCGAGACACTCGCTCAGCTCGAGCCAGACCATCTCGTCGACGACGTCGCGGGCCTCGCCCAGGCGCTCGGCGTCTCCATGCCTGCGGAGGTCGCAGGATGACGGATCTTACGGTTCTCACCGACGGACTAGCCTTTCCGGAAGGCCCGGTGCTGATGCCGGACGGCGCGATCGTTCTGACCGAAATCGCCTCCGGCCGCCTCACCCATGTGGCCGCGAACGGCGCCAAGACCACGCTCGCCGAAACCGGCGGCGGGCCGAACGGCCTTGCGCTCGGGCCCGACGGCTTTCTCTATGTCTGCAACAATGGCGGCTTCGAATGGATCCGCGGTCCCGATGGTCTGAGGCCGGTCGGCAAGGCCGCGGATTATTCCGGTGGTCGCATCGAGCGGGTCGATCCCGCGAGCGGCCGCGTCGAACGACTTTACGATCGCTGCGGCGATGTTGCCCTGTCGGCGCCGAACGACATCGTCTTCGACCGGCATGGCGGTTTCTATTTCACCGATCATGGCCACCGGAAGGGGCGCAGCCTCGAATTCGGCGCGGTCTATTACGCCAAGACCGATGGCAGCTTCATCCGCGAGATCGCCTTCCCGCTGATCGGCCCGAACGGCATTGGCTCTCGCCGGACGGCGGGAGGCTCTATGTCGCCGAGACGTCGTCAGGGCGGCTATGGTCCTGGCGGATCACCGCGCCCGGCGAAGTCGCAAAGCCGGACTGGCCGTCGCCCACAGGCGGGGATCTGGCGGCCGGGCTGCCGGGCTTCCAGCGCTACGACTCGCTGGCGGTGGAGGCGGACGGCAACATCGCCATCGCCACCTTGCGCTTCGGCGGCGTCGTCGTCGTCTCGCCTGAGGGCGCTGAGGTCGAGCGGGTTTCGATGCCCGACCCCTACACCACCAATCTCTGTTTCGGCGGGCCTGATATGCTCACCGCCTTCATCACCCTTTCCAGCAGCGGCCGTCTGGTCGCCAAGCCTTGGGCTCGACCCGGGCTCGCCCTTTAGCATTCAGAGGAGTTTCCTTCATGGCAGTCCTGAACCATCCCCCGCCGCGCCCGACATCGCGGCGCTGAAAGGCCGCGCGCTGAATTTGAGGCGCAAGATGATGGCCATGGCCAGCGGCAAGGGCGAAGGCTATATCGCCCAGGGCCTCGGCATGGCCGATTGCCTCGCGTCGCTCTACTTCCATGAAATGCGCTACGATCCGGAAAATCCGCAGTGGAAGGAGCGCGACCGCTTCGTCCTCTCCACCGGCCACTATTCGATTGCCATGTATGCGGTCCTGGCCGAAGCCGGCATCCTCTCCGCCGACGAACTGACGACCTATGGCCTCAACGGCTCGCGGCTGCCGATGAGCACCTTCGACGATATTCCCGGCGTCGAAATGGTCGGCGGCTCGCTCGGCCACGGCCTCGGCCAGGCGGTCGGCATGGCGCTCGGGCTCAGGCTCGACGGCTCCTCGGGTCGCGTCTTCTGCGAATTCTCCGACGGCGAACTGCAGGAAGGTTCGACCTGGGAGGCCGCGATGGGCGGCGCCACCTTCAAATGCGACAACCTCGTCGCGATCATCGATTGCAACGGCATCCAGGCCGATGGCCCCGTGACGGTGCGGATCGAGCCGGTGGCTGACAAGATGACCGCCTTCGGCTGGGAGACGCTGGAGATCAACGGCAATGACATGGAAGCGCTGGTCGACGCGCTCGCCAGGCTGAGAACACCCAACGGTAAGCCCAAATGCATCGTGCAACGCACCACGCCCGGCGCGGGCGTGCCCACCATCATGGCCCGCGATCGGGCGCATTTCGTGCGCATCGACAATTCCGAATGGACCGCGCTGATCGACGAACTGGAGAGAGAACATGCCTGAGACACAGACCGTGAGCGGCCGCACGCGCGGCATGGGCGAAATCGTCGACGTCGCCGGCAAGGTCACCGAACTCGCCCCCTTCGGCAATACGCTGGCGGAACTGGCGCGGGAGCGGCCGGAGATCGTCGGGCTGACCGCAGACATGGGCCGCTACAGCGATATCCTGCCGTTTCGCGACGCTCATCCCACGAGGTTCTTCAATGTCGGCATGGCCGAGCAGAACCTGATCATGATGGCCGCCGGGCTCGCAAAGACCGGCAAGATCGCCTATTGCACCACCTATTCGGTGTTCATCACGCGCCGCGCCTATGATTTCGTGGCGATCGCCTGCGCCCATTCCATGGCCAATGTGAAGATCTTCGCCGGCATGCCGGGGCTGGTCAACGGCTATGGCGCGACCCATCAGGCGACCGAAGACCTCAACATGATGCGCGGGATCGCCGATCTCACCATCATCGACCCTGCGACGCCACCGAACTCAAGCAGGTGGTGCGCGCCGTCGCCGACATTCCCGGCACGGTCTATGTCCGCAATCTGCGCGGCAAGGTGCCCGTCGAACTCGACGCCGACTATCGCTTCGAACTCGGCAAAGCCAAGGTGCTCAGGCCGGGCCGCGATGTCGGGATCATTTCTACCGGCTATATGTCGGCGCGGGGATTGGACGCCGCCACAGCCGCTCAGGCGCAGGGCGTCGACGCCGGCGTCTTGCATGTCTCCACCATCAAGCCGTTCGACAAAGCGGGCGTCCTGGATTTTGCGCGCCGCTTCGAGCGCCTGATTGTCGCCGAAAACCACAAGACCTCGGGCGGGCTGACGTCGCTGGTCGTCGAGGCGCTTTACGAGGCCGGCATGGTCAAGCCGCTCGTCAAGATCGGCCTCGAAGACAGTTTCTTCGAATGCGGCTCGCAAGAATATCTCGAGGCGAAATACGGCGTCGACACGCCGCGCTTCATCCGCGCCATCGTCGACGGCAAGTGAGGAGGCGGTCATGCAACTCGAAAACCGGATCGCCCTGGTCACCGGCGCCGCGAGCGGCCTCGGCCTCGCCACCGCTACCGCGTTTGCGCGCGAAGGCGCGACCGTCGTCATCAACGACCTGCGCCTGGAGGCCGCCGAAGCGGCCGCCTCGGCGCTGGGCGAGAAGCATTTCGCCGTGAGCGGCGACGTCTCCAGCGAAGAGGCGGTCAAGGCGATGGTGGAGACGGTGCTCGCCCGCTTCGGACGCATCGATATTCTCGTCAACAATGCCGGCATGCCCGACAGTTTCACGCCCACGGTGGATCAGACGCTCAGTCACTGGCAGCGCCTGATCGACGTGCATCTGACCGGCACCTATCTCGTCTCTAAGATTGTGGCGCCGTCGATGATCGCGCAACGGTCGGGCGTGATCCTCAATCTCAATTCCATCGCCGGGCTGATGGGCCTGCCGGTCCGCACCGCCTATTCCGCCGCCAAAGCCGGCATCGGCATGTTGACCCAGGTGCTGGGCTGCGAATGGGGTCCTTACAATGTTCGCGTCAACGCGGTGGCGCCCGGCTACATGATGACGCCGCTCACCGAAAAGCTCATCGCCGAAGGCAAGATCGACGAGAAGCGCATTCGTCGCCGTACGCCGATGGGCAAGATGGGCACGGCCGAAGACATCGCCGAGGCCATGGTGTTCCTGGCCTCCGACAGGGCCAAGTTCATCACCGCGATCACGCTGCCGGTCGACGGCGGCTATTGTTCCTGGGGGCGCCATCCGACGCCTTCCCGCTCGACTGAGGAGCGACGCGATGACCACGAACCTTGACACGCCGCGCCCGGAAGCCCGCATGGATGCGAGCAAGATCGCCTATCGCCAGCCGCAACCCTTCGGAATGATGTCGGACATCTTTTTGGGCGACGGCCTCGACCTCGACGCTGACGAGCGCCTCTGGATCCCGCAGGCCGAGGGCGTCTCGTTCCGGCCGCTCGTGCTGTCTTTGAGCCAGGGCTATTACGTCAATTTGCTCCGGGTTCGAAAAGCGGGCGTGCTGTCGCGGCACCGCCATAGCGGCCCCGTTCACGCCTTCACGCTGCGGGGGCGCTGGCGCTATCTCGAACATGACTGGGAGGCGACGCCGATGAGCTACGCCTTCGAGCCGCCCGGCGAAACGCATACGCTGGTCGTGCCGGAGGATGTCGGCGAGATGATCACGCTGTTTCATGTCACCGGCGGCTACGTCTATGTCGACCCCGACGGCGTGGCGCTCGGCTATGAAGACGTATTTCCAAACTCGCCGCCGCCCGCCGGCATTATAGCCAGAACGGGCTCGGGGTCGATCGGCTGATGGAGTTGGTCAAGTGAGCCTCAGGATCTTCGGCGGACCGCATCGTTATCTTCAGGGTCCGGGCGCGCTGGATGAGCTCGGCCGCCTTGCCAGGCCGTTCGGGACCAACCCGGCGATCATCGCCGACGCCTTCGTGCTCGATCTTCTCAAGGATCGACTCGAGACGCTTTTGGCGGCGGAAGGACTGACGCCGATCATCCTGCCGTTTTCCGGCGAGATCACCTATCCCGCCATCGACGCGCTCGAGGCGGCGCTGTCAGGTCAACGTCCTTCACTTGCGATCGGCATCGGCGGCGGAAAATCGCTCGACGCCGCCAAGGGACTGGCGCGCAAGCTCGGCCTCGACGTGATCACCGTGCCGACCATCGCCTCCAACGACAGCCCGACCAGCAGCGCCATCGCCATGTATGACGATCATCACGTGATGATCTCGGTCGATCGTCTCGCCCGTTCTCCGGAAGCCGTGATCGTCGATACGACCCTCATCGCGCGGGCGCCGCGGCACTTCCTGCTGGCCGGAATCGGCGACGCCGTCGCCAAGAAATTCGAGGCTGAAGGCTGCCTGAACGGCAGCGGTGTCACACCCTTCGGCACGAGACCGCTCGTCTCGGCCGCGGTTATCGCCGACGCCTGCTATCAGACGCTGCGCCGCTCTGCGCAGACCGCGATGATGGATCTCGACGCGGGCAGAGTGACCCAAGCCCTCGAAGACACGATCGAGGCGACGATCCTGATGAGCGGCCTCGGCTTCGAAAATGGCGGGCTGTCGCTGGCCCACAGCCTCACCCGCGGCCTGGTGAAAGCCAGGGGCGCCAAGGACGCGATCCACGGCCAGCATGTCGCCTGGGGCGCGCTGGTGCAACTCGCGGCCGAAGGCCGCCGGGGCGAACTCCAATCGCTCGTCGCCTTCAACGGTTCGATCGGTCTCGCCACGTCGCTCGGCGATCTCGGCATGAGCGATCCAACCAAGGCGGAGATCGAGGACCTCGCTCGCTGGACCCTGACGGCTCCTCATCTCGGCAATATGCCCAATCCGGTGAATGTCGAGACGATCATGCTGGCCATCGAACACGTCGAAGAGCTTGCGCACCATATGGACCGGCGGGGCCCGTCGCGTGATCGAGCCGTCGCCCGCTAGACGCGCCTTTGTCCGACGCAGTTTACTCGTCTCGTCACCCGCTTTCGGGAAGCGGTGTGGAATGTCGCGCGTTTCCAGACGGCTCGCGCAGGCCCGAATTCATTCTGCTGACGTTTAGATATTGTGTTTTCGACGAGTCGAGCATAGTGATTTCCGGGATGGTTCCGCCTGACTTGAAGAAGGGTGGATCAAAAGGGAACACGGTGAGGACTACCCATCAGGGGCCGAGACCGTGGCTGCCCCCGCAACTGTGAGCGGTGAGCGACATCCATTATGCCATTGGCTGCTTGTCGGCTGATAAGGCGGATCGAGCCATGACCCGCGAGCCAGGATACCTGCCATCGCTGGGCCACGACATTCCGTGGCGACTTTATCAAGCTGCGCGGTGGGCGTGGTTGAGGGCGTGTTATGCATATTATGGAAGGATATTTGCCGGCCGCGCATGCGGTTGGCTGGGGCGTGGTGTCCGCGCCATTCGTGATCTATGGGGCGAGGCGCATTGTAAAGCTCGTCCGGGAAAAGCCCGAGATCAAGCTGTTGATGGCGGCTTCGGGCGCTTATGTGTTCATCCTGTCGGCTTTGAAAATCCCGTCTGTGACGGGCAGTTGCTCCCATCCGACAGGCACCGGGCTTGCGGCGTCGCTGTTCGGGCCGACGGTGACGACGGTTCTCGGGACGATCGTCCTGTTGTTCCAGGCGCTTCTTCTCGCCCATGGCGGCCTGACCACGCTGGGCGCCAACATATTCTCCATGGCCATCGTCGGTCCCTTCGTCGCCTATGGCATCTTCAAAGGGGTGTCCGGAGCAGGATTCAGCGGCGCGATCGCGATTTTTCTGGCCGCGACGCTCGGCGATCTCGCCACCTATGTGACGACGTCGCTGCAGCTTGCGCTGGCGTTCCCCGATCCGGTCTCCGGCATGGCGGGCGCCGCGGCGAAGTTTCTCGGCATTTTCGCGCTGACCCAGGTGCCGCTTGCCATCAGCGAGGGTCTGCTGACCGTGATCGTGTACAATCTCCTGCAGCGCTACAGCCGCGGCGAGATGAATGCACTCAATATCCTGAACGCGAAGGCCTGATCATGCTGAAACGTAATCTATGGCTCCTGCTGGCCGTCATCGTCCTGGCAATTCTGCCGCTCGTCATCCATCACGGCGGAGACGCCGAATTCGGCGGCTCCGATGGCGAGGCCGAAGCGGTCATCACGCAAATCCGACCCGATTATCAGCCATGGGCTACGCCGCTTTGGGAACCGCCGAGCGGCGAAATCGAAAGCCTGTTGTTTGCCTTGCAGGCTGCGATCGGCGCCGGGTTGATCGGGTTCTATTTCGGACGCCGCACATCGCCGGCCAAGCGTTCCGATTCGCACTGAGTCATGCGCGCGATCGATCGCTGTGCGCAGACCAATCGCTGGCGGCGTCACGCCGCTGGCGAGAAGCTCTTTCTCTCATTGGGCGTCATGGCCCTTTCGCTCTTGTCGGCGGGATGGTCCACACAGGCCGCCGTGCTCCTGGCGATGCTGGCGCTGACGCATTTCGGCGCCGGTATAGCTTGGCGCGACATAGCCGGCGCGGCGCGGATCCCGCTGCTCTTCATCGCAACCGGCGGCGTGGCGCAGCTTTTTCCGTGACAGTGGTCGGATACGTCCCTCACATCGCGCTGGTTTCCGACGAGGGAATTGGCCAAGCCTGTTTCGTCGCTCTCAGAAGCAGCGCCTGTGTTTGCTGTTTGCTGTTTCTCGCGCTCACCACGCCGCTTCCGAGTATTCTTCAACTCTTGCAGCGGAAGGGCTTGAACGCGGAAATATGCGATATCGCCATGGTGATGTTCCGGATCATCTGGGTCTTGCTGGATTGTCTGAACGCCGGTCGGCAATCGCTCGATGCTCGACTGGGTTACACAGGAAAACGGCGCATGCTGAAATCGAACGGGCTGTTGCTCGCGTCTCTGCTGCCGCGCGTCTTCGCGCGCGCTCGGCGCATGGAGACGGGTTTGGCCGCCAGGGGCTATACGGGCCGGCTGGATTTTATCTCCGTGGAGAAACCCGCGTCGCGCATCAGACTGCTGGTGATCGGCATGATTCTTCTGGTTTTCTACGTCTTGTCACGGTGGATAGGATGATACTCGAAGCTCGGAAAATCGGGTTCAGATACGAGGATGGCACGCGCGCGCTGGATGACGTCTCGCTCCGCATCGTGCGGCGGCAGAAGCTCGTCATCCTGGGAGCCAACGGCGCTGGAAAATCGAGCCTCATGTCGCTCCTAAATGGCTCGTTCAAACCCTCCGCAGGCGAGGTCCTGTTGAATGGCGAGCCCGTCGCCTATGACCGCAAAGGCCTGACGCTGCTCAGATCACAGGTCGGGCTGGTCCTGCAGGATCCCGATGATCAATTGTTCGCCGCCACGGTCTTCGAGGACGTCTCCTTCGGACCTCTCAATCTCGGTCTGTCCGCCGACGAGGCCCGGCTCCGGGTCGCAAATGCTCTGGACGCGATGGAAATTTCGGACCTGTCGCATCGTCCGACACACATGTTGAGTTTCGGCCAGCGGAAGCGAGTGGCGATCGCGGGGATTCTCGCCATGTCGCCGTCGGTTCTGCTTCTCGACGAACCCACTGCCGGGCTCGATCCGAGGGGGTGGAGGATCTGACGAGAACGCTCGATACGTTGGCGGCAAAGGGTATCGCCGTCGTTCTCGCCACGCATGACATGGATGTCGCTTACGCCCTGGCCGACCGTGTCGCGGTCTTCGCCGCGGGCAGGGTGCTGATGGAGGGCGCGCCCGACGCCGTGTTCGGCCAGGCCGATTTCTGCGAGCGCAGTGGTTTGCGGCTGCCCAACATATTCCAGGTCGCCAGCGGTTTGAAAGACCTGGGGCTGCTGCCGAGCGATGGCGACTTGCCCCGCTCCGTGGATGAATTGCTCAGGCTCGTGTCCGCTCCGCGCTGATTGCAGAGTCGTCGTTCATTCGGAAAGATCGATCTCGACCTGCGGGCGTTACCATTCGCATCGGCCCGGCGATGGCGGCTTAGCTTTGGGGTTCGCGCATGTCGCGACAGAGACCGCCGGGCGGACGCGCGCATGCGTCCGCCGTCGCATCGATCAGCTCTGGCCGCAAGCAGCCGCGTAGATCCGCAGCATGCGCGTGACGGCGGCGCGCGCCAGCGATCGGGCCGTGGGTGCGGTGAGGCCCGTCCGCACTTCCGGCCATGCCGCCGCGAGGTGTTGGCTGATCAGCGTTTCCGGCAAAGCCTTGTCTCCGAGCCTCTTCATCAGCGCGTCGATAGCGGCTTTCGCTTCCGGCAAGGCCCAGTAGTAGCGGATGCGGTCGGAATAGCTGAAATGGCGATGCAATGCCTGCTCTTCAGCGGTCCCGGGATAGTATTTCGCCCAATGGCCGGGCTGGCGGAGCATCAGCGCTTCCATGGCCGGCTTGAGCGACAGTGCGTCGCCGTCCAGTTCCGCCGCGATGGCGTCGAGACCATAAAGCGCCTCGCGCAACGCGAAAGTGAGGCCCGGCCCGACCTTGAGGATGGAAAAGCCGTCGACGACCAGCGCTCGAAGATCGGCTCCTGTCTGATAATCGGTGGAATGGGCTTCGAAAACGAGACCCGGGAGATCCGCCAGGCGTCGCGACAGCGCCTGGGCGGCTTCGGGAACATAGGACACGACATTCTGATTGCCGAATTCGACGCCGGGCTGGACGACAAGGCCGATGACGCGTTCGAAGGCCTCGTCCAGGCCGGCGCCCGCAAAGGCCCGGCGATGAATGTCGACGGTCGCCTCGGCGGCGTCGGGCGACGTCACGTCGAGATGCTCGACCTCTTCGAGCGCCCCGCCGGGAACGGGCACTTCCGTGCCGATGACATAGACCGGTCTGCCGGTAGAGTGTTTTTCGGCGACGGCGGCGAGGCGGGCGGCGCGAGCGGCGGTGTGTTCGTCGTCCAGGGCCGGCGGCTCGCCGGCGCAGCCCATCGAGCAATCGAGATGGATCTTTTCAAAGCCCGCCGCCGCATAGGCCGCCACCATCGCCTCGGCCTTTTCCATCGCCGCCTCGGGGCTCAGATGCTTCCAGGGATTTGGTCCGAGATGATCTCCGCCGAGAATCAGTCTGTCGAGATCAAAGCCGGTTTCGCCGGCGATGCGTTCGACGAAGCGGCGAAAATCGCCAGGGGTCATGCCGGTGTAGCCGCCATCCTGATTGACCTGGTTGCACGTGGCTTCGATGAGCACGGACTGGCCCGTGTCCCGGCCCAGCCTCAGCGCAGCGCCGATCACCTCGGGATGCGCGGAGCACACCGACGTGATGCCGACAGCCCGTCCCTCGCGGTGAAGACGGGGCAGAGACGTAAGGGCGGTCGTGGACATCGGCAGGCTCCATCGCTCGGTGGCATCAGGCTAGAAATGCGATGAACGATCAATAACGCTCAAAAATATGATTGACAATGATTCATTTTCAAGAAATCTTGTGACGAGATTGAACGCAGAGCCTCCCATAAAGGGGTAGTGAGCCGCATGAAGCCAGACCGCGCCCAAGCCATCCGCCAGTTCCTGTTTTCCAACGGCTCCTCCTCGATCGCCGCCATTGCGCAGGCTGTCGGCGCGTCCCTGCCGACGCTGCGCCGCGATCTGGCGGAACTCGAAGAAGCGGGCGTAGTGGTGCGCACGCATGGCGGCGCGCGGTTGGCGGATCAGTTCGAGGTCGAAGTGGCGTTCGAACAGCGCGAGGCGCAGGCTCTGCTCGCCAAGCGCGCCATCGGCGACCTCGCCTATGACATGCTGCAGCCGGGAACCTCGATTTTCCTGGATTCCGGCACGACGGTGCTGCAGCTCGCGCGGCGCATCCGGGTCAATCCGCTGCCGCTCAATGTCTTCACCAATTGTTTGCCGGCGGCGCAGATGCTCATCGACGTGGTCGGCGTCAAGGTCACGCTTCTCGGCGGTCAGTTGCGCAAGGAAAACTCGTCCGTCGTGGGTCCTCTGGCGGAGGAGATGCTGGAGCGACTGTGGTTCGGCCAGTTGTTTCTCGGCGCCGGCGCAATCGCCGTGGACGGGGCGATGAGCTCCGTCGACGAGAACGAGGCGCGGCTGAATTCCGTGATGATCGCACGGTCGGAGCAGCGCATTCTCCTATCCGATTCCAGCAAGTTCGGTCAGCGGCTGACTTACCGTGTCGCCCCGATGACAGATCTGCAAACGGTGGTGACGGATACGGGACTCTCCGCCGAATGGTTCGACCGTCTGGGCGCCTTCGGTCTCGACGTGCGTCAGGCGGACCTGCCGCAGGCGGTTGCGGCATGACCCTGATTTTCGGGCTCGATTCCGGCGGCAGCAAGACGATCGCCGCGGTGGCGACGGCGGATGGCGCTGTCCTCGACGTCTGGCGCGGACCTGGCCTCGATCCGATGGCGGGCGAGGGCTGGACAGCCGTGCTGGCGACGGCGGTCGACGCTCTTTGCGGAAATCGCAGTTTCGCCTCGAGCGTGCTCGGTCTCTCCTGTCATGGCGAGATCGACGCGGTTTCCGCCCATCAGCGGGCCGTGGTCGCAGCGCATTTTTCCGGCCCTCATCTCGTGCTCAACGATGTCGAGGTCGCCTGCGACGCCGCCTTTGCCGGGCGTGACGGCGTGCTCTTGCTGGCCGGCACCGGCAGCATGGCCTGGGCGAAGGTTGCCGGCCGGAGTGTGCGCTTCGGCGGCTGGGGCGAGGCTTTCGGCGATGAAGGCTCGGCCTTCTGGATCGGTCGTGAAGCCCTGTCGCTGGCGAGCCGTGTCCTGGACGGGCGGCTCGACGATCCCTCGGGCGAGGGGCGGCGCTTCGCCGAGGGCGTTTTGCCGCCTGCGGCGTGTCCGCGGTCGACCTGATCGAATGGGCTTTCAATCGGGGCAATCGCCGAGCGGATTATGCGGCGCTCGCGCAAACGGTGTCGGCGATGCGCGAACAAGGCAACGACGTCGCCGCGGTGTTGCTCGACGCCTCAGCGGACAGGCTGGCCGAACATGTGTTCGCCGCCCGACGCGCTCTGGGAGCGCCCGATCTCGACTGGTCCTATGCCGGCGGCGTCTTTCGGTCCGCCGGGCTTCTCGCCGCGACCGCCAAGCGGGCCGGAGAACCCGTCACGCCCAGACTACCCCCTATTGGCGGCGCGCTCTGGCGTGCTGCCGAACATGCCGGACTGCCCATCACGAACAGCTTTCTGGAGACGCTTGCCGCATCGCTTGAAGACCACTAACCACAACAGGAGATAAATGAACATGAAACGTCGTACGCTGTTGTCTGCCGCCGCCGCACTGGGATTGGGCGCGGCATTTCTTCCTCTTTCCGCCTTCGCCGCAGAACCTTTGTCGGTCCTGCTGCCGCCATGGGTCACGCTCCCCAAGGAGATGACCGACAAATACACCGCCAAGACCCAAGGCGCGCTCGACGTGCAGACGCTGGGCTGGGACGAGATCCGCACCAAGATCGTCACCTCGATGATGGCCAATACCGCGCCCGCATCGGCCACCGAAATGGATTGGTCCTGGGTCGGTCAGTTCGGCAGCGCCAACTGGTACGACGATCTCTCGGGCATCCTCAGCGAGGATCTGAAGAAGGATCTGCCGACCACCTCGATCTTCACCTTCGACGGCAAGCTGATCGGCGTGCCCTACAACAACGATTTCCGCGTGCTGATCTACAACAAGGCGCATCTCGCCAAAGCCGGCGTCACCGATGCGCCGAAGACGCCGGACGAGCTTCTCGCCGCCGCCAAGGCGGTCAAGGAAAAGGCCGGCGTGCAATATCCGATCGGCCTGCCGCTCTCGGCCACCGAAGGGGCGGCAACCGCCTGGTACCTGCTGACGAAGGCGTTCGGCGGCGATCTGTTCGACAAGGACATGAACCCGCTGTTCACCGACAAGGACAGCGGCGGCTACAAAGCCATGGCCTTCGAGGTTCAGGCGCTCAAGGACGGCCTGATCGATCTGGCCTCGACCTCGCTCAAGGATGTCGAAATCCAGGAACTGTTCAAATCCGGCAAGGTCACCTTCGACGTGGCCGGTTGGGCCGGCAATCTGGCGGTCTATTCCGACGCGTCCAAGTCGCAGGTCGCGGCCGACGCAGCCGCCGCGCTGGTGCCGAATGTCGACGGCAAATCGCGCACCATCGGCCTGCCGGGCGCGCTGGGCGTCCCGGTATCGGCCAAGGACAAGGAGGCTGCGCACGCCTTCATCAACTGGATGCTCGATCCGGAAACGATGGAGAACAACTACCTCAAGCTCGGCAATCTGCCCACCCGCATCTCGGTGCTGGAAAAGCTCAACAAGGACGGCAAGCTTCAGCAGGGCGATACGCTGATCGCCCAGGCGGCGCTCGTCGAGCCGCTCTTTGCCCAGGGCACGCCCGGCTGGTATCCCGAGTTTTCCGCAGCCGTGGCGACAAATCTGAACGCCGCCGCCAAGGGTCAGCTCTCGATCGACGACGCGCTGAAAGCGATCGCCGACGCCGCCAAGGAGGCGCAGCAGTAATGGCGACAAGCTTCTTCAAGAAGCGCGTCTTCCTGGATAGGGAGGCGCGGCTCGGCCTCGGCCTCTCTCTTCCCATCATCCTGATCATGGGCGGGCTGGTGATCCTGCCCCTGATCGTCACGATCATCGACAGCTTCTATCGGGTCGAACCGATGAAGCCCGGCACGCCCTTTGTCGGCCTGCGCAATTACATCAATCTGATGTTCGATGAAAACGTGCTGGCGAGTTGGAACAACACGTTTCTCTATGTCGTCATGGCCGTCACCATCGAAACGCTGGGTGGGCTGGGCGCCGCGCTCGTGCTGCACAAGGCGCGCATCGGCCGCCGCTGGCTGCTGGCCGCCGTGATCCTGCCCTGGTGCCTGCCGCCGGTGGTCAACGCGATCATCTGGCTGTGGATCTATAATCCGAGCTACGGCCTGTTGAATGGCATTCTGAAAAGCTTGGGCGTCATTTCGGAGAACCAGGTCTGGTTCAATGATCGGCTGACCGGCTTGTTTCTGGTCGCGGTGGTGCATGCCTGGCGCATGCTGCCGCTCACCGCCATCATCCTTCTCGCTGCGCTGCAATCCATTCCGGCCAATCTTTACGAAGCGGCCCGTCTGGACGGAGCCTCGCCCTGGAAGCAGTTTAAGCTCATCACGTTGCCGTTGATCTCGAGCGGTCTTGCGATTGCGCTCAGCCAATCCACGGTGTTCGCCTTCAATCTGTTCGATGAGGCCTGGATCCTCAACGGCAGCTCGATCGGCACGCGCAGCCTGATGGTGCAGGTTTACATGTCCGCTTTCCAGAACATGAAGTTTTCGCTCGGCATGGCGCTGTCGATCCTCGCAATGATCGCCTCGCTGATGGTCTCCGCCGTCTATGTCCTTCGCGTTTATAAAGAAACGAGGTTCGACTGATGCGCCGCCTCGGTTTCTATGTCGCCGTCGTCCTGCTGCTGGTCTGGTCGCTCGGGCCGGTCTATTGGGCGCTCGCCACCTCGCTGACCCCGCCCAATGCACTGATCAGCGATCACCTGCGGCTCTGGCCGGAGAACGCGACGCTTCAGCACTACGCCAAGCTGTTCGGCGCCACGTCCGTCAGCCAGGGCAATGAGGTGCAGTCGGTCTGGCCGCAGTTCTCGCGCGCCTTCATCAACAGTCTCGTCACCTCGCTGGCGGCGACGCTCGCGACCGTCGCGATCGCCGCATTCGGCGCATGGGCTTTCGTGCGGCTCAAATTTCCGGGGCGGGATTTCGTCTTTGTCATCATCGTCGCAACGCTGGGCGTGCCGGCCTATACCGTGATGATCCCGCTCTATCGCATCATGATCGGCGCGGGCCTCGTCGACACCTATCTCGGCGTGACGCTGATCTATGTCTCCGCCTTTTTGCCCCTAGCGCTCTGGCTGATGCGCAGCGTCTACCAGTCCATGCCGCTGTCGCTCGAAGAGGCGGCCTGGCTCGACGGCGCTTCGAAACTCTACACGCTGGTGCGCATCGTGTTGCCGCTGGCCGGTCCCGGCCTCGTCGCCACCGCCATTCTGACCTTTCTCTCCGCCTGGGGCCAGTTCATGGTGCCCCTGGTCTTCTCGCCGACGCTCAGCACCAAGCCGCTGACCGTCCTCATTCCGGAATTCGTCACCCGCAACTATGTCGATTACGGCCTGATGAACGCCGCCGGCGTCATCGCCATCGTTCCCCGTCTTGCTGGTGATTTTCCTCAACCGTTTCCTCGTGCAGGGCCTGATGGCCGGCGCAAGCAAGTAAAGGACGCCCTCATGAACCTCACCGAAAAAGTCATCCGCGAACAGTTTCCGTTCTGGGAAATGGCGCTCGCGCAGCCGCTGCCTTCAGTGCCTGGTAAGACCGTGGTGATCACCGGCTGCGGCACTTCCTATTATCTCGCCCAGACGATCGCTGCCGCCTTCAACCACAATGGCCGCAACGCCATCGCCGTGCCGGGCGCCGAATGGGCGCGGCGAATGGGCGACTATCTCGCCGATCGCGGCGATGTCTGCGTGATCGGTCTGTCGCGCTCCGGCACGACCACCGAGACCGTCCAGGCCATCGAGGCGTCGCGGAATGCGGGTCTCGCGACCATCGCCATATCCTGCGAACCGGACAGCACGATCCTCAAGGCCGCCGACACGCCGATCTTTCTGCCGACCCATCAGGAAGAAGGCATCGTCATGACCGTGTCCGCTTCCCTGATGCTGCTGGCCGGCCTGCGAATGGCGGGGGCGTCGCTGGGCGCGATCGCGGAAGCCGAGGCGGCGCTTGAGGCGGCGGACGCCTGCGTTCCTCTGATCCGCGGACGCAGCCATTACGTCTATCTCGGCGCCGGCCCGCTCTATGGCATGGCGACGGAGGGCTGCCTGAAATTGCAGGAAATGTCGATCACCTTCAGCCAGGCCTTTCATCCGCTCGAATATCGCCACGGCCCGATCAGCCTGATCGACGAAAACTCCGTGGTCGTCATTCTCTATTCGGTCGATACGCTGGAGGAGGAATCGCGCGTCGCCGAAGACGTTCGCGCCAAAAGCGCGAAGGTGATCGGCTTGGGCGGTCCGGGCGATCTGGAAATTCCGCTGTCGCAGACCGGTCTCGGTCGGGCGCTGGAGGTGCTTCCCGCGCTGCAGATCATCGGTGAACGCGTGGCCAACCAGAAGAATGTCGACACGGCGGCCCCGCGCCATCTGAGCAAGGTCGTCGTTCTCGGCTGATCCGGCCCCACCCATCTCGCTGTCGGTCGGCTCTGCGGTTCGCCACACGGCCGACCGGTGCGACGGCTTTATTTTCCCGGCGCTTTCGAGCGACCCGGCTGCACTTCTCCGAAGAGGACGTCATGGCGCAACTCTCCATCAACACCGTGGAAAAGGCCTATGCGAAGGTCAAAGTCATGCACGGCGTGAGCTTCGACGTGGCCGATGGCGAATTCGTCGCGCTGGTCGGACCCTCGGGCTGCGGAAAATCGACGCTGCTGCGCATGGTGGCGGGTCTGGAGACCATCACCGGCGGCACGATTTCCATCGGCGGCAAGATCGTCAATGACGTCGAGCCGAAGGACCGTGATCTGGCCATGGTTTTCCAGAACTATGCGCTCTACCCGCATATGACGGTGCGAGACAATATGGGCTTCTCCATGAAGCTTCGAAATGCGCCGAAGACGGATATCGATGCGCGCGTGGCGGAAGCGGCGGCCATTCTCGGCCTGTCCGACTATCTCGACCGCTTGCCGAAGGAACTGTCCGGCGGCCAGCGGCAACGGGTCGCCATGGGCCGGGCGATCGTGCGTCAGCCCGCTCTGTTTCTGTTCGACGAGCCGCTGTCGAACCTCGACGCGGCCTTGCGTGTACAGATGCGGGCGGAGATCCGCGCGCTGCATGACCGCCTCGGCTCCACCTCGATCTTCGTGACCCATGATCAGGTCGAGGCCATGACTATGGCCGATCGCATCGTTGTGCTGAGGGCAGGGCGGCTGGAACAGGCGGGCGCGCCGCTGGAACTCTATGATCGGCCGGCTAACTCTTTCGTCGCGGGCTTCATCGGTTCGCCGGCCATGAATCTCCTGGCCGGAACCGCCGCCGAGGGAAAACTGCGGATCGTCGGCCAGATCGACATCGACGCCCGAACGACGGCATCCGGCCCGGTGCTGTGGGGCATCAGGCCGGAGCATCTCGACCTCGTCGCGCAGGGAACGCCCGGCGCGCTGAGCGTGTCCGTCACCGCCGTTGAAAACACAGGCCACGCGACGTTCGTGATGGGAGACATGGCGGGCGTTCAGATGACTGCGCTGTTCACCGATCGACCTTCGATCCAGCGTGGAGAGACCATTCATCTCAAGCCACGCGCCGGAAAGGACCATCTGTTCGACGCGTCCACCGGCAGAAGGCTTGACTGAGGAAGACCGCCGCCGCGTCGGCTCGCTCTCGGTTCACTTCGACTTGAGGAAGATGTCGAGCCCGACGAGGCGGTCGAGCAATGCGATCGCTGCGCCCGCGCAGGCGATGAACACCACGGAGATGGCGGCCAGATCCGGTGTGATGATCGAGCGGATCGAATTGTAGATCTGCACCGGCAGCGTCACGCTTCGCGCATCGACGAGGAGCAGGCTGACCAGGAACTCGTTGAGCGCCAGGATGAACATCAGCAACGAGCCTGTGATCACGCCCGGCAGCACAGCGGGAAGCGTGATGTAGAAGAAGGTTTGAAGCGGCGGGGCGCCGCAATTGGCCGCCGCCAGCTCCAGATCCGGCGACAGATTGCTGGCGCTCGCCGTGACCGCCCAGATCATGAAAGGCAGGTTGATCACAGCGCAGGCAATGCCGACGGGCCAGAGTTGGCCCAACACGCCCATTTGTCCGAACGCGAGCATCATGCCGATGCCCGACCCGATCAACGGAATTGTAAAGGGCAACAGCAGATAGACCTGAAGGGAGCGGGCGAAGCGCACCCGATATTTGGCGAGCGCGATCCCCGCCAATGTGCCCACCGGAATGGAAACCGCGGTGCAGATGGCCGCGACGATCAACGAACGAACGAATGCCTGGCGCAGGTCGCCGGCCTGGAGGATCTTGGCGTACCATTGCAGCGATAGGCCATCCGGAGGAAAGGTGATGATGTTGCCGGCGGTGAACGAGGCTCCGAGGACGACGATGGTCGGCGCCGAAAGCATGATGAGCGCGGTGGCCACGAAAGCCCAGATCACGATCGATTTGCTGCGGGCGCCGGTCATTTGCGGTCGCCGCCCATGGACAGAGTTCCGGCGCCGAACAGCATGAAGACGACCCCGACCAGGATCGAGCCG
Organism: Rhizobium sp. G21; assembly: GCF_014158035.1. Classification (GTDB taxonomy): domain Bacteria; phylum Pseudomonadota; class Alphaproteobacteria; order Rhizobiales; family Rhizobiaceae; genus Rhizobium_E. The sequence goes on from NZ_JACFXW010000002.1 coordinate 181,983, forward strand.
ACCGCGACGAGCAGTAGCGAAAGCGTCGCGCCCAGCCCCTGATCGGACGTGCGGAAGAACTGGTCGTAAATGGCGTTGGCGATGAAATCCTGTGTGCCGCCGCCGAGGATCGCCGGAATGGCGAAATCCGTCAGCGACAGGGTCAGGACGACGAGACCAGCTCCGACGAGGCCCGGTTTGGCCAAAGGCAGCAGAACGTGGAGGAAACTTCGTCCCCAACTCGCGCCCAGCGAAGTTGCCGCCGCCTCGAGTTCCGCCGGGATGGCGGTCAAGGCAGGAGCCAGCATCAGCACAGCGAAAGGCAGCATATATTGGACGAGGCCGAAGAGAACGGCCGGATAATTGTAGAGAAGGCGCATCGGCTCGACGCCCACCAGGCCGAGCGCTTCGTTGACCATGCCCTGATTTCCCAGAATGATCAGCCAGCCATAGGCGCGCACCACCTGACCGATGAAGAACGGCAGAAACAGCGCCACCAGCAGAAATTTGCGCAGCGCCGAAGACGGCGTCCGCACCATCAGATAAGCGTAGGGAAAGGCGAAGATCAGCGTGATCACGGTGACGATCAGCGCCCCCACCAAGCTGCGACCGGCTACCGTGATGAAAAATTTCTCGGTCATCGCGCGCTGATAATTGGCGAGCGTATAAGTCTCGGACATCAGGAACGTATTGGTGTCGAGCGTCCTGAGGCTTGCATCGCCGATCTGGATGAGGCCGAGCACGAGCAGGCCCACCAGCACGACGGCCGGCAGCAACATCAGATAGGGCAGCGTCCTCCGGAAGCTGGTCGGCCACAGGACGGCTGCGAGCCGTTCGAAGACATCCATGACGCGCCACGTCAGAGGATAGGCGACACGGGAAGCGCGCATGAGTCCGGTCCTTTTGCCGTTCACGAGGCGGAGAGAAGGCGTCGCGATGACGAAGATGGATTGCAGGGCGAAGCGGAAGGCCCGCCGCCTCGGAAGGCGGCGGGCGCCACAGGGATCAACCCTGCATGATTTCCTTGAACTTGGCGAACCACTGGCTTTCGTTCTCGACCTGGACCTTCGACGAGATGCGGATCAGATGTTTGAACTGCTCCTCGGTCGTCGGATAGGACGGGTCGTTTGCGAGGTCGGCCGGGGGCTTCACGCCCGGAATGACGCCGGGCAGACCGAGTCCGTCGAGCCAGATCTGCTGGGCTTCCTGGGTCAGCGCATGGTTGATGTATTGCTTGGCCCAATAGAGCTCGTTCTCCGGAAGTCCCTTGGGGATCCAGAGACCGTCGGTATCGAACTTCGCCCCTTCCTCGGGCACCACCCAGGCGATCTCGATGCCGTTCTTCTTGGCTTCGCGGGCGTTGGTCGAAATCGTGCAGGCGGCGTCGATCTCACCCTTCTGGAACCATGTGGTGAAGTCGGGATCTTCACCCAAGAGCGGCTGCTGTTCCTTGATCTTCGAAATAAAGTCCCAGGCCGGCTGCATGTTGCCCGGGATGTCCTCGAGCTTGCCGCCGCCGGCGACCTGGGCCGGGAAGTGGAAGCCGATGCCGTCGTTGTACAGCGCGATGCGCCCCTTCAGCTTGGGGTCGAGCAGATCCTTCCACGACTTCGGCGCGCCGTTCGGGAAGGCGGAGGGGCGATAGGCCAAGACATAGACATAGCCATAGGTGTTGACGATCGGGTAGCCGTCGAGGCCAACAGGCTTGGCGAGGTCCGTCGCGTTCTTCAGGTTCGGCAGATCCGAGAGATCCTCCGTCACGCCCCGCAGCGCCGACTTGGTGGCGTTGGTGGTGGTGTCCCAATTGATGTGGATCGGCGGAACGCGCTTCTGAGCGACGGCCGCCCAGACTTTTGGCTGGATTTCGTTGTCTTCGGTCAGGTCGTGGCGAACCGCAATTCCGGTCGCCTTGGTGAAGCTGTCGGATACGCCGGCCTTGAGCGCATCCACCCAGCTTCCGCCCCAGGCGCGCACGATGATTTCGGCGGGCTTTTCCGGTTCCTGGGCGAAGGCGCGGCCGACGCCGAGGGTCGACAGACCGGCGGACGCGCCGGCCGCCGCCATGGACGCCAGTATGGTGCGGCGACGGAGCGGGGCATTCATAGATTTTTCATGCGACATGTAACACTCTCCTCTGGCTCGACCTTCTGAGGGTCATTTTTGAAAGACATGCATATCCCGTGCATTCCAGCCCAGACAGACCTCCTCCCCGGGACTGAACTGCAGATGCGTCTCGGGATCGTGATCGAAGACGCGCATGAGCGCGTCCCCCAGTTCCCCGACACGGATTTCATAGACGACACGCTCGCCTTCGAAAATGCAGTCGACGACGCGCCCGGCCACCACCGTTTCCAGGCCGGCGAGACCGTCGCCCTTTACGGCGATGCGGACCTGCTCGGCGCGCACTGCCCCGGCGCAGCGGGAACCTACCGCAAGCTTCGGATCGGCGGCGACGCCGGCGAGGCGTCGGCCATTCGATTCGATCGCCGCCGCCGGCGCCGAGAGATCGACGACCCTGCCGTCGATGAAATTGGTGACCCCGATGAAATTGGCGACGAAGGCGTTGGACGGCGTCCGATAGGCGTCGACGGGCCGCGCATTCTGCTGGATCTCGCCGTCATTCATGACGATGACCTCGTCGGACACCACCAGGGCCTCCCGCTGATCGTGGGTGACATTGATCGTCGTCACGCCGAGTTCCTTTTGGATACGTCGAAATTCGAGCTGCATCTCTTCGCGCAGCTTGCGATCCAGCGCGGCCAGCGGTTCGTCGAGCAGCAACAGGTCCGGTTCGAACACGAGCGCGCGGGCGATGGCGACACGCTGCTGCTGGCCGCCCGAGAGCTCGCCGATCCGCCGGTCGCCATAACCGCCGAGCCGAACGAGGTCGAGATATTTTTCGACCTTCTCGGGGATGACGCGGGCGTCGTGGCGACGCATTTTCAGCGGGAAGGCGATGTTTTCCCCAGCCGTCATATGCGGGAAGAGCGCGAGCTTCTGGAAGACCATGCCGATGGCGCGCCGATGCGCCGGCACCGCGCTTACCGGGCGGGCGCTGATGAAGATCTCGCCGCTGGTCGGGCGGTCAAAGCCGGCGATCATGCGAAGAAGCGTCGTCTTGCCTGAGCCGGACGGACCCAGGATGGTGAGAAAGCGCCCTTTGGGCAGATCGAACGAGGCGTTCTTCACAGCCTGGACCGCGCCGAATTTCATTCCGACATTCTGAACGGAAACAGCGATCTGGTCGGCGGCTGCAGCGCCCATGGCATGTCCCCCTGCGTATCTCTGCTCGGAGTTTTTCTCCGAACGCCATCGGCTGGCGGTCTTTCGGCCCGGACCAATTGGGCGTTCGATGACAGATGTATAAACATATTCATACAAGTGTCGTCAATCGACCATCGGGGAAGTCGGCCCCATTATCCGCCGCGGTGAATGTATGCGGCGGCGGCGATGTGAACGCGTAGCGGACGGTATGAGCGGCTCGTTGCGAAGGCCCAAAGGCGCGGCATTTGGATCTTGTCCCGGCTCCCTCCTTGCGTCGCCCGCCATTGGAGGTAAACTGATGGCGTTATCGACATGGAAAGCTGGGAGGAGCGACTTCATGAGACGGATGTGGCCTGACGACCTCGACTTCATACTGAACGACGCGGAGGAGGTGACGCTTGAGGAGCCGGGAAGCGGCGAAGCCGGTTCGGCGAAAGAGGGGCATGGGTCGCGCCAGGCGTTGCGCCTGAGGATTACGCAGCAGGATTTCGAGCGGATCTGGCCTTTGGCCGAAGCGCGCTACCGGCTGGGCGGCGCCCGGCTCGGCAAGGCGATTACGCTCATCACCACCAATCCGCACTATCATCGTTGGCACCCCACGGACGGCGGCGTCGAGGAGCATGTGAGCGAGAGCGGCCGGCAGGTGACGACGAACTATGTCATCGTCCATTTTCTCCTCGACGATGTGCGGGAGACGGTCGACGCCTGAGAACGAAGACCTCGCTTTTTCGCGAGATAAGACATCTCCGCCGGAACAAGGAGGCGGAGATGTCTGAAAGCCGGCTTCAAGCCTTTTGTCGAGCGGCGACGACGTCCTTTCGTCCCACCGGCAAGGCGGCGCAGCCTTGCGATTGGCTCTCGCAATCCTTCCAGCTTGGCGAAACCATCCGGGGGCGGCTCAGCCGACCACCGCTTCCGCTTCGATCTCGACCTCATAGTCGCCGATCAGATTGCCGGCCTCGATCAGCGTGTTGGCCGGCAAGACCCCGCCGAAGACGCGGCCATGGGCGCGCGACACCGGTTCCCATTGATTGGCGTCCTTCAGGTAGATGCGGGTGCGCACCACGTCTTCCATCTTGCCGCCGAGCGGGGCGAGCGAGGCGGCGATCTTGTCGAGGATATAGGTCGCTTGCGCGCCGGCGTCTCCCGGGGCGACGCAGCGGTTGGCGCCATGCGTGGCGGTGGTGCCGGAGACGAGAATGCGGTCGCCGACGCGGACCGCGCGGCTATAGCCGGCGATCGGCTCCCAGACGCTGCCCGAGGAGACTCTGAGACGATCAGGGCGTCCCGGCACGGGAACGGCCTGGTAGACCGAGGGGATCGCGTCGAGATGATGGCTGAGGTCGCCGGACGCCGTGAGGAATGGCGGCTTGCGATATTCATCGCCGCAATCGCCGGGAATGGGCGTGGTCTGCGCGAAAGCCGCATTGAGCGCGGCATGGTCGTCAGCGTCGAGCGCGAAGCGGAAGACATTGAGATTGTCGTCGCGATGCTCGCTCTCTCCTAGGCGCGCGCCGATGATCGTGGCGGCGACGGCCTCATGTTCGAGCACCCAGCGGCTTGCGACATTCGACAGCGAGACATTGTGCTTGCGACCGATGCTTGAGGCGGCGCGGAGGATCGCCTGATAGGGCTCCCAGCCGCCGGCCGCATCGATGAAGCGCTTGTATTTCGACCGGCTCCAATCGGCGATCTCGGTGGGTTCGGGCTTGCCGAGCCACTTTTCCGAGAGGAAGCCGCCGCACAGCGTGCCATAGGCGAGAAGCTTCACGCCGGATCTGGCGCAGACGCGCGAGAGATCGCCGGCGGCGCGGCGGTCGATCAGCGAGAAAGATACCTGATTGCTGACGATCTCGATGCCGTCGGCCAAGGCCAGCGCCAAATGCGCCGCATCGACATTGGTGAGGCCGAGCGCGCCGATGAGGCCTTCTTCCTTCATCGCCTGCATTTCATGCAGCGCGTCGAGCCAGGCCGGATGTTCAAACGTCCACCAGTGAAATTGCAGCAGATCGATCTTGGAGACGTTCAACCGCTCCAATCGCTCCTCGACGCCGCGCCGCACGATCTCGCGGGTCATCGGGCCGGGCTCGGGGCACCATTTGGTAAAGGCGCGCGGTCTGTCGGCGGTGTCGAAGCGGGCCAGCAGGCGGCCGGTGATGATCTCGGCAGAGCCGTAATGATCGGCCATGTCGAATGTGTCGAAGCCCGCCTTCGCATAGGCGGCCAGCGCATCGGCGCCGGTGTCGGGATCGATGGTTGCGCCGTTCTTCTCGATATCGGCGACCTGCCAGAGGCCGCAGACGAGGCGGCTGATCTCCAGATCGGGAGTGAGGCGGATACGGTCGGGGCGGGCGGTCATGATGTCAGTCCTTGGTTTTTGCGACGCGGGCGGATTTGAGGCGGGTCAACGGGCTGACCTCTCCGAACAGGCCGCGGGGGCGCCAGAGCAGCATCAGGCAGAGCCCGATGCCGATGGCGACGATTTGCAGGGAGGCGGCGCGCGCCTGCTGGTCGGGCGGAACGAAGCTCGAGACGGCCGCAGCCGTCAGCGCCCAGAGACCCCAGACGAGGATGGCGCCCGCGATGGCGCCCTTGTTGTTGCCGGAGCCCCCGACGATGAGCATGGCCCAGACCTGGAAGGTGAGGATCGGCATGTAATTGTCGGGCGCGATGAAACCGATGAAATGCGCCTGGCAGGCGCCGGCAAGCCCCATGATTGCACCGCCGAGCGTGAAAGCCTGCAAGCGGAATCGGATCGGCCGCTTGCCGAGCGCCTGCGCCGCCGTCTCATCCTCGCGCACGGCGCGCAGCACGCGGCCCCAGGGGCTTTTCGCCAGATGCTCCAGGCCGAGATAGAGGCAGAGAACGACCACCGCCATGACGCCGAAATTGGCGAAGCTGAACAGCGCGGCATTTTCCTGCCAGGCGCCGAAGGGGCGGGGAATGAAGCCGATGCCGAAGGCGCCGCCGGTGACCGGCTGCAGATTGAGCATGGCGAGTTGCATCGTCACCGCCACGCCGAATGTGGCGATGGCGAGATAGTCGGCGCGCAGCCTGATGGTCAATGCGCCGACGCCCCAGGACAGAAATCCTGAGAGAACAGCCGCGCCGAGCCAGCCCACGACGATCGGCAGGCCGAAGCCGCCCAACCGGTCGGGGGCGTCGGGCGTCGTCAGAATGGCCGAGGTATAGGCGCCGATCGCGACGAAGGCGGCAACGCCGACATTAAAGAGGCCTGTCATGCCCCATTGGACATTGAGCCCCAGGCAGATCACCGCATAGGTCAGCGCCATGGTCAGGAAGAAGGCGGCGTAAGCGAGGATGTCGAGGCTCATGCCACTCTCCCGAACAGGCCGCGCGGTCGCGCGAGCAGAACCGCGATGAGGATGACGAAGGCCACCGCCGCGCGCCATTCGGCGCCGACCAGCTGCACCGCCAGCGCTTCGCAGAGGCCGATGATCAGCCCCGCCAGCATGGCTCCCGGCACGCTGCCGATGCCGCCGAGGATCGCGGCGGCGAACAGCGGCAGCAGGAGATCATGGCCGAGATAGGGGCGGATCTGGATGAGCAGCCCGCTCATGACGCCGGCCACGCAGGCGAGCGCCGCGCCGAGGAACCACGCCGTTCGGATCACGCGGCGCACATCAATGCCGGCGATGCTGGCGAGCGCCGGATTTTCACTGACCGCCCGCATGGCGCGGCCGATGTCGGTGCGGGTCATCAGGAGATGCACGACGATCACCGCGATGGCCGCGAGCGCCAGCATCAGCAACTGGTCGGGCGTGGCGCGCAGGCCGCCGCCGAGCTTCATGGCGATCTGCAGCGCATTGGTGAAATAGGCGGGGCTGGAGGTGAAGATGAATTCGAGAAGACTGCGCAGCGCGAGCGATGCGCCGAAGCTCGCCATGACCATGATGATCACGGCGCTGCCCCGGCGGCGGAAACTGGAAAACAGCAAGGCGTCCACGGCAAGCGCCAGAAGCCCGGTCAGCATGATCGCAAGAAGCATGCCCAAGGGGAGCGACCAGCCGAAGGAAAAGGGGCCGATCGGAGAGGTCAGGTCCGTCGCCAGATAGCCGAGCGCGCTGGAGACCGCGAGAGCAATATAGGCGCCCCAGGACAGAAGCTCGCCATGGGCGAAATTGGAAAAGCGCAGGATCGAATAGGTCAGCGTGACGCCGACCGCGCCGAGCCCGATGATCGACCCGGCAATCAACCCATCCATCAGGAACTGTGGGTTCATGGGGAAGCCCTTTCGCGGGAATGGGTCGCGCCCAGATAGATTTTGCCGACCAGCGGATCATCCGCCAGTTCCGCCGGCGTTCCCTGGTGGCGGATCTGTCCCTCCGCCAGGATCACGGCGCGGCTGGCGATGGCGAGCGCCGCCTTCACATTCTGCTCGACCAGGATCACGGTCACGCCGCTGGCATTGACGCTGCGGAGCATGGAAAAGACCTCGCCGACGATCTTGGGCGAGAGGCCGGCCGAGGGCTCGTCTAGAATGATGACGGGCGGATCGAGCGCCAGGGCGCGGGCGACCGCGAGCATCTGTCGCTGTCCGCCCGACAGCGCGCCGGCGAGGCGAGAGGGCTTCGAGGCGAGATCAGGAAAGCGGGCAAACAGCGCGTCGATCGCCGTCTTGCGCTCAGAGCGCGGCAGATGCGCGACCGCGATCTGCAGGTTTTCGAGAATGCTCATGGTGGCGAAGACATTTTCGGTCTGCGGCACGAAGCCCAGGCCCTCCGCCACTTTCCGATGTGGGGCGACGCGGGTGATGTCGCGGCCATTCAACGTCATAGCGCCTGAATGGATCGGAACCAGCCCGGCGATGGCCTTGACGAAAGTGGATTTGCCGGCGCCGTTGGGACCGAGCAGCACGACGAGTTCACCCTTCCGGACCTCGAAATCGACGCCGCGAACAATCGGCAGGTCAGGCTCGTAACCGGCGACCAGGGCCTTGGTGGAGAGGACGATGTCGCTCACAAGCCGCCTCCGAGATACGCGTCGATGACGGCGGGGTTGGCCGCCACATCGGCAGGAGAGCCCTCCGCCAGCAGTTTTCCGAGCGCCATCGCCACGACGCGCGAGCAGAGCCGGGAGACCATGTCCATATTGTGCTCTATCAGCAGGATGGACACGCCCTGACGGTTGAGCGCCGTCACGCGTTCGATGATCACCTCCAGCAAGACGGGATTGACGCCCGCCGCCGGCTCGTCGAGCAGGATCACATTGGGATCGGCCATCAGCACGCGGGCGAGTTCGAGCAGCTTGCGCTGGCCGCCGGAGAGAATCCGCGCCGGCTGATGTTCGAGATGCGAGAGCGTCACGAAGTCGAGAAGCCCGCGGGCTTTGTCGATCAGAGCTGCCTCGCCGGCGCGCACCGCCGCCGGTCGGAGAAAGTTGGCGAACAGGCTTTCGCCGACCTGCCGCTGGCCGCCGACCAGCACGTTTTCCAGCACGCTCATCTCAGGAAAAGGACGGGGAATTTGGAAGGTGCGGGCCAGGCCATGCGCGATGCGGGTTTCGGGCGCCGCTCCGGAAACTTCCCGGCCCGAGATCCACAGTTCGCCCGACGTCGGCTTCAGGCTGCCGGCGATGAGGTTGAACATCGTCGTCTTGCCGGCCCCGTTCGGCCCGATCAGACCAACCATCTCGCCGCGCCGGACGGTCAGCGACATCTCGGAGACCACGGTCAAGCCTTCGAAGCGTTTGGTCAGCCGCCGCGCGTCGATGACGGGCGGGGCAGCGTCTGTCGTGCTTTGAACTTCGCTATCGGCCATTCTCAAATTCAGACTTGATTTGATGTGTGATGTTTGATCAAACTTTATGACCGGCAGAAAATCAACCGGAATTTATCCGGAAATCGCATGAGGCGGGGATGACGGACTTACAGGCCAATTCCGTGGAGGGGCTGACGCCGGTCGGACGGGAGACCGTGCAGGATCGCGTCTATGGCCAGTTGCGCCAGTCGCTGATCTCGGGAGGCTTCGCCGCCGGAGATCCGCTCCGCATCGTCGATCTCGCGGAGCGGCTGCAGACCTCCACCATGCCGGTGCGAGAGGCGCTCGGTCGCCTCGTTTCCGAACAGGCGTTGGAGGCGATGCCGAACCGCACCGTGCGCGTGCCGCTCATCACCCGCGAGCGTCTCGACGATCTCGAACGCGCCCGCGTGCTGATCGAGGGCCGGATGGTGGAGCTCGCCATCGCCAATCTCACGGAAGATGATCTCGAAATTCTCAAAGAGATCAACCGGGAGTGTGATCTGGCCTTCGGGGAACACGGCCTGGATATCGGCCCGGTGACATCGCACTTCAACCAGCGTTTCCATTTTCACATCTATCAGGCGGCCGGCTCCAATGTGCTGATCCCGATCGTCGAGAGTCTGTGGCTGCAATCGGGGCCCGTCGTCCGGGCCGCCGCCCAGATTCATGACGAGCAGGGCGGGCTTGCGGCGACCGATCATCACTGGGCGATGATCGAGGCGATCGAGCGCCGCGACGCCGACGCCGCGACGCGGTCGCTGGCCAACGATATCGGCCGGTCCTTCGATCTCGTCAGATCCCGGCTTATGGCCGAACAGGCCGCGTGAGGAATGCCATGAGCGTCAATGATCTCTTCGAACTCTACGACCTCCGCGTCGAGGTGGTGTTCCCGGAAAACGGTCCCGTCTATTGCGGCGCCAAGCCGGGCGACCATTTCGAGCTTCGCGGCGAGATGCTGCATATGCCGCCGGGGCAGGGGTTCTCCATCTATTCGCTCGCCTCGGTTCTGCCGCTTCTGGCCGCCAAGCAGCGGCCCACCCATCCGCATGACTGGATGACCACCGACGCCGAGATTGCCTGCCCCGACCCCAATTGCGTGACGCGTCTGCGCATCAAGCGGCTGGGCCTGCGTCGGTTCAGCCATGCCGAAACCACCGCCGTTCCCTTGAAAGACTGACCTCATGCAACGCATCACCCTCGCACCCGGCTACGACATCTCCCGCGTCATCCGCGGCGGCTGGCAATTGGCGGGCGGCCATGGCGCCGTCGATGCCGACGCCGCAATCGACGACATGGTGGCCTTTGCCGATGCGGGCATCACCACCTTCGACTGCGCCGACATCTATACCGGCGTCGAGGAGATGATCGGCCGTTTCCGCCTGCGCTATCGCGATTTGCGCGGCCAGGAGGCGCTCGATCGCATCCGCGTGCACACCAAATTCGTGCCCGATCTCGCTGTGCTGCCCACCATCAGCAAGACCTATGTGGAGGGCGTGATCGACACGTCGCTCAAGCGGCTCAATCTCGAACGGCTCGATCTCGTCCAGTTTCACTGGTGGGCCTATGATATCGACCGCTGGCTGGAAACCGCCGGTTGGCTGCGGGAGCTGCAACAAGAGGGCAAGATCGACAAGGTCAGCGCCACCAATTTCGACAGCGATCACATCGAGGCGTTGTTTGCCTCCGGCGTGTCTCTCGCCTCGCTGCAGCTGCAATATTCGCTTCTCGATCGCCGCCCCGAAAAGCGTATGACGGCGCTGGCTGCGGAGAAGAATTTCGCGCTGTTCTGCTACGGCACCGTCGCCGGCGGCTTCCTGAGCGATCGCTGGCTGGGCGTCGCCGAGCCGGAGCATCCGCTCGAAAACCGGTCGTTGACCAAATACAAGCTGATCATCGACGATATCGGCGGCTGGGATCTGTTCCAGGCGCTGCTCGGTACGCTGCGCCGCATCGCCGACCGTCGCGGGACCGACATCGCCACCATCGCCAGCGCCGCCATGCTGCGCCGGCCCGGCGTCGCCGCAGTCATCGTCGGCGCGCGCAATCGCGATCATCTCGCCGCCAATCTGGCGATCTCCGACACGCAGCTGTCGGACGATGATCTCTCCGAAATCGAGGCCGTCATGGCCGAGGCCAAGGAGCTGGAAGGGGACGTCTATACGCTCGAACGGGATCGGACGGGACGTCATGGGAGCATCATGAAATACAATCTCAACAAAGGGGAATGATATGAAAAAACTGGTTCTCGCATCCACCATGCTGGCGGGCTTCGCCCTGCCGGCCTTCGCCGCCGATTGCGACATCACCGTCGGCGTCGTCATGGAACTGACCGGCCCGGCCGGCGAATATGGCAAGGCCGGCGCAAAATCGATCGAAATGGCCTTCCGCGACTTCAACGACGCCGGCGGCGTCGGCGGTTGCAAGCTTGTCATGGACACCCGTGACAGCCAGAGCCAGGGTAATGTCGCAGTCGACCAGGCCACCCAGCTGGTCAATATCAAGAAAGGCGCCGGTGATCATCGGCGGGATTATTTCGTCGGTATCGATCCCGATCCTGACCTCGGTCACCGCGCCTGCCGGCGTGCCGCAGGTCTCGCCCGCCTCGTCCTCGCCAACGCTGACGGCGCTGGGTCGTGACGGCAAGACCAATGGCGTCTTCTTCCGCACCATCACGTCTGATGCGCTGCAGGGCACGGCGGCGGCGAAATACGCCATCGACCAGGGCCTCAAGAAGATCGCCATCATCAACGTCAACAACGACTTCGGCGTCAACATGGTGAAGGAATTCTCCGCCGCCTACACCAAGCTCGGCGGCGTCATCACCTCCACCACACCCTATAACGAAAAGCAGGCGAGCTATTCGGCGGAAGCCAGCGCTGCAATGAACGGCGAGCCGGAAGCCCTCTATCTCGTCAGCACGCCCGTCGATGGCGCGACCATCGCCCGCGCCTGGATCTCCGGCGGCGGCCCGGCCAAGTTCCTGCTCAATGACGGCATGAATTCGGGGGATTTCATCTCCGCCGTCGGCGCGCAATATCTGAACGACGCCTATGGCACGTCCTCTGGCACCAGCCCGACCGCGTCGACCGAATATTTCAACGCCAATTACGAGGCGTTCTCCGACGGCATCTCGCCGTCGGCCCCGGCGGCAGACCGCTCCTATGACGCCGGCGCGATCGTCGCGCTCGCCATCGCCAAGGCCGGCAAGGCCGACAAGGCGGCGATCAAGGCGGCCATTCCCGAAGTCGTGGCGGCTGGCGGCGAGCCGATCCATGCCGGCAAGGCCGAGTTCGAAAAGGCTTTGAAACTTCTCAAGGAAGGCAAGCCGATCAAGTATGAAGGCGTGATCGGCAATGTCAGCTTCGACAAATATGGCGACATCACCGGCCCGTTCCGTCTCTGGAAGATCAAGGACGGTGAAGTGACGACCCTCGGCCAGATGGAGGCCGATGAAGTGACCAAGCTCAAGGCGTCTCTCGGCGAATAACCGGCGACGCGATGTAAACCTGGGCGGCGCGATATGCGCCGCCCAGCACGTTCTGAGTTCAGGCTGAGTTCATTCAGATCAGTTGTTCCAGCACTCGGTCGAACCGCGAAATCTCTTCTACGGTATTGTAGTGCACCAGCGTCGCTCGAAGCGCGCCGCTGTCCATGGCGAGCCCCAGTCGCGCCATCAGGCGGGGCGCATACATATGGCCGTCGCGGATCATGATGTTTGCGTCGGCCATGGCCTGTGCCACATCGGCCGGGCGACGGTCGGGAAGGTTGAAGCAGAAAGTCGGGACGCGCGCTGAAATCCGGGTTTCGTCCGAGACGCCGTAAATCGTCGCGCCATGCGATGTCAGCACCCTCAGCATCGCCCGCGACAGCGTCAGTTCATAGGCGCGAATCGCGGTCATTCCGGCAACGAGATCGTCACGACGGGAGGTCGTGGACGTCAAAGAGAAGTTTCGGCCCAGCGCGGCGAGATAGTCAACGGCCGCGCCCATGCCGACGGCGTTCTCATAGGTGAACGTGCCGACCTCGATCTTGTGCGGCGGGACATCGGGGATGAAGTCTTCCTTGAAGGTCGGCAACGCCTTCAGAAGGTCGAAGCGACCCCAGAGAAAGCCCATATGCGGCGAGAAATTCTTGTAGCCGGAGCAGACGAGATAGTCGCAATCCCAGTCCTGCACGTCGATCAGGCCATGCGGGCCATAGTGAACGCAGTCGAGAAACACATCCGCGCCGGCGGCATGCGCCATCGCGCCCACCGCCTTTACATCGACCAGCGAGCCGATCGCGTGCGACGCCACGGTGCAGGCCACCAGCCGCGTACGGTCGTTGAGCAGAGGCTGGAGATCTTCGACATGCAGAGCGCCGTCGTCGCGCATGCGCCACCAGACGCATTTGACGCCATGGCTTTCCAGCGCCAACCATGTGGCGATGTTGGCGTCATGGTCCATATCGGTGACGACGATCTCGTTGCGCGCGCCGATCATCCGGGCGATGCCGAGGCTGACCAGACGAATGAACGAGGTGGCGTTCATGCCGAAGGAGATCTCGGCGGAATCATAGGCGTTGACGAGATCGGCGACGCGGGCGCGGGCTTCGGTGATCGCCTCATCGACGGCGCGGCTTGCGCTATAGCGACCACCGCGCTGCACCATGCGATGCAGCATGTGATGGCCGACCGCGTCGAGGACGCCCTGTGGGACCTGCGCGCCTGCGCCATTGTCGAAATAGACGGGATCGCCGGGCAGCGACAGCGCCGGAAAATGCGCGCGTATCTGCGCGAGCGGAAACGCGCCGCCTTGTTCATGGGCAGGGGACATCGGGTGCTCCAAGGGTTCGGAAGGCCGCCGAAGCGGCGTCAATGCATGATCTGGCTGAGGAAGGCGGCGGCGCGCTCGGTCTTGGGGGCGGAGAAGAATTCCTCGGGCCGCCCTTCCTCGCAAATCGCGCCGTGATCCATGAAGATCACCCGGTCGGCGACGCGCCTGGCGAAGCCCATTTCATGGGTGACGACCAGCATCGTCATGCCGTCTTCGGCGAGTGAGATCATCGTATCGAGCACTTCGCCGACCGTTTCAGGGTCCAGCGCCGAGGTCGGCTCGTCGAACAACATGATCTTCGGCTGCATGCAGAGCGAGCGTGAAATGGCCGCGCGCTGCTGCTGGCCGCCGGAGAGCTGCGCCGGATAGCGATCGGCGAGATGGCCGATGCGGACGCGCTCGAGATAGCGGCGCGCAATATCCTCGGCGTCCTTGCGCGGCGTCTTCTTGATCGTCATCGGCGCCACCGTGCAGTTTTCGAGAATGGTCAGATGCGGAAACAGGTTGAAATGCTGGAAGACCATGCCGACCTCGCGGCGGATCTCGTCCAGCCGCTGGCCCTTGGCGCCGAGCTCGATGCCGTTGACGGTGATCGCGCCGCTGTCATGCTTCTCCAACTGGTTGATGCAGCGGATCGTCGTCGACTTGCCGGAGCCCGACGGGCCGCAAACGACGATGCGCTCGCCCTTGGCGACCGTGAGGTTCACGTCGCGCAGCGCGTGGTAGCGGCCATAAAACTTGTTGATGCCGCGCATGACGATGGCGGGCTGATCCATCGATTTGAGATCGCTCATGGACGTCTAGGCTTTCTGAAGATCAATGCGTCGACCGGGCGGCGGCGCTGCGCTTTTCGAGATAGCCGACTAGGCGAACCAGCGGCCACAGAATGACGAAATAGATGATGGCTGCGCCGATCAGGGGCGTGGGATTGGCCATCAATGCCTGCGTGTCGTTCGCCTGCTTCAAGAGATCGGGCATGGCCACGACCGAGGCCAGCGCCGTGTCCTTGACGGTCGAGATGCAGTTCGAAGTCAAAGGCGGGATCATCACCTTGATCGCCTGCGGCAGGATGATCTTGCGCATGGATTGCCAGAACGGCATGCCCAGGCTGGCGGCGGCTTCGAACTGGCCTTTCGGCACATTCTCTATGCCGGCGCGGCAGACTTCCGCGGTGAAGGCCGACAGCACCTCGACAGCGCCAGCGTGGCGGAGGTGAAGGAGGAGAAGGAAATGCCGACGAAGGGCAGGGCGTAATAGATGAGGATCAGCACGACCAGGATCGGCAGCGCGCGGAACACATCGATATAGGCGACCGCAAGATACTGGAACGGCTTGGGCGCGTAGAGCCTGACGAAACACAGCGCCAGACCGAAGATGCTGCCGAAGAAGATCGCGGAGACGCCGAGAAGCAGCGTGTTGCCGAGGCCGCGCAGCAGGATGGGGAAGGACCGAACGAGGATCTCCCAATTGAAGAAGGTTTCGATCAGACCCATGATGTCTATCCCGCGCTAAGCGCAACCTGGTTCGATGAACAGTGTCGGAGGCTGCGGCGAATCCGCCGCAGCCTAACGCAGTTACTGCGCTGCCGGAATGGGCATCACGGTGACGGTGGAGGTGCCGGCGTCGGGCTCGGCGCCGAACCACTTCTTGTGGATGGCGGCGAGCGTGCCGTCGGTCTTCATCGCCGAAATCGCGTCGTTGATCTTCGGAAGGAGTTCATGGTCCTTCTTCGCCATCATCGCGAAACGCTCGCCGGTCGGGATGCGGACGAGGATCTTCAGGCCCGGCACCTTCTGAATGGCGTATTGGAAGCCCGCGAGTTCGCCCGCGCCGCCTTCGATGCGGCCGTTCTGCACGTCGAGCAACAGGTCCTGCTGGGCGGCGTAGCTCTTGACTTCGGAGATGCCGAGCTTGTCGGCGTTTTCCTTGGCCCAGGCTTCGCCGGTGGTGGCGGCGACGACGCCGATCACCTTGCCCTTGAGATCTTCGAGCGTCTTGACTGTCGAGCCGTCCTTGCCGACGATCGTGCCGTCGCTGTCATAATAAGGCTGGGTGAAGGACTGGGTCTTCAGGCGGTCATTGTTGATCGAAATCGAGGAGATGGCGAAATCTATGCGGCCGGAGCTGGTTGCGGCGAACAGCGCCTGGAAGCCGAGCGGCTGGAATTCCACCTCCATGCCGGCGCGCTTGGCGGCTTCCGTGGCGACGTCGATTTCGAAGCCTTCGAACGTGCCGGACTCATTCTGGAATTCCCAGGGCGGATTGGCCGCGTAGGAGCCGACGATGATTTTTCCGTCCGCGAAGGCCGATGAAACCATCATCGTGAAGGCGGCGGCGGCCATGAGTGCTTTTTTAAACATTGTTCCTCTCTTTTCTCTTTGTTGACCAGGATAGTGGCAGTTCACGTCGTATTTTCCGAGGCGAGGCGCATCCTCGTCTCAGGCGGACCGGGTCTTTCCCGTCGGCACAATGCGTTCGAGCGCATTGAACAGCTCGTCGACGGCGCTTTCGGACGTCACCACGCCCGGCGAAAGCCGCATGGTGCTGCCGCGCGCGTCGCAATAGATTTCCTCGGCCCGGAGCGCCGAGATAACGGCAGGGGGCTCGATCGTCGAAGGAAGCGTCAACATGACGCTGCCGCCGCGTTCATTGTCGTCGAGCGGCGAAGCGATTTTCCAGCCGAGATCCTTGGCGCGGCCGATGATCTTGTGAGCGGCGCCGAGATTGTTGGCGCGGATGGCGTCGATGCCGCGCTCCATCACCCAGTTGATCCCCGGAAGCGAGGCGACGGAGGCGAGGATGGCGGGCGTGCCGTGGTCGAAGCGGCGCGCGTCGCCGGCGTATTGGAATTTGTCGAGGTCCCAGGAAAACGGATTCTCCTGGCTGAACCAGCCGCGCAATTCCGGCTGGCAGTCGGTCAGCAGGTCGGGACGAACATAGAGCACGCCAGCGCCGGACGCGCCGCACAACCATTTGAGCGAAGTCGAGACGACGAAATCGATGTCCCCGCCCGACACCGAAAATGGCGCTACACCCACGCCCTGGGTGATGTCGACGCCGACGATCGAGCCCATCGCATGACCATGCGCGGCGAGCCTGTCGACGTCCACCCGGTGAGAGGTGGTCGAGGAGACGAAGGTGAGGAGCGCCAGGCCTACGTCCTCCCGCCAATGGGCAATGAAATCGTCGTCGCGCACCCAGCCTTCGCCCTGGCGGAAAGGCACGGTGTCCAGCGTGAAGCCGAAACGCGGGGCGATGCCGGCGAGGAGAAAATGCAGGCTGGGGAAACAATCGGCCGCCACCAGCACGCGCTTGCCGCGCAGCCGGTCCGCAGGCAGACCGCCGATTAGGCTGTAAAGCGCGGTGGTGACGTTCTCTGCCGTCGTCATCGAACCCTCCTGCGCGTCGATCACGCCGCGCCAGGCGTCGATGAAGCTCTGGCGTTCCGCCAGCGCCGCCGGCCATTGCCCATCGTCCTCCGCCGACCAGACCTGTGAGAAGCGCCCAAGCGCATCGCTCATCTGGGCCGCTTTGCCCGGAAAGGTGCCTATGGAATGGTAGAGAAAGTACCTGGACATTTCAAGCCTCAACTATTTTGATCAAAAGATCATAATAGCAGGCCTTCGTCAATCTGGTCGCCGCACGGAAATATGCGTGAGGAACGATTTTTGCCATTACGATAAAATTTGTTGAAAAAACATATGCTTACGATATTGAGGCGACATTTCCGCGCTTTGGCGGGCGCGGATGGGGACGATCTCATGCGTCGATCAGGCTGCGCAGCAGATCTTGCGTGTCCCTGATGTCGGCGACCATCTCCTCCCGCGCCCGTCCGGCGTCGCGCTGGCGCATGGCGGCGATGATTCTGCGGTGATGCACGGTGTAGGATCGAAAATCCTCGGTGGCCATGCGCGGCTCGACATAGGCCGAAAGCATGCGCATATAGGGACCGTAGCGCAACCAAAGCGTGTCGATCAGCTGGACCAGAACTTCAGACCGGGAGGCGCTGTAGACCCGGTAGTGGAATTCACGGTTGAAATCCAGCATCTCGAAGACCTGGCCCTTCTCGGCGCAGCGTTCATGAGCGGACACCACGTCATCCAGCGCGTCGATCTCCTCCGGCGTCACCAACTGCGCAGCCAGCTCCGTGGCGAGACCTTCGATCGATGCGCGGGCGCGGCAGAGGTCGTCGAGCCGGGCGATGCTGACCGGAGGCACCCGGGCGGAGCCGTTGCGCGCCACTTCCAGCGCGTTCTCGGCCGCCAGCCGTCTGAGAGCCTCGCGGACGGGCATGTGACTGGTGTCGAAGGACTGCGAAAGCGAGGCGATCGTCAGCACCTGGCCCGGATCGAACCGCCCTAGAAGCAGAGCTTCTCGCAACTTGACGTAGACCGCGTCCTGAACCGTAACCCGTGCCAGAACAGGACCGAAATTCTCGTCCAACGCCAATGTGCGCCCCTTTGCCGTCTCGCCGCCGATACCCCGTTCGGAAAATCTAGCCGCCGAAAAGATCAAAAACAAGCGACAATATCATTTGATCAAATGCTCAATATTCGGTAGGTCGGGGTAAGGCGCGGTTCAGGGCGCCGAACGCCAGTCATTGGGATCAGACATGCCACGCTTCGCGAAACGGATTACGCAGACTTCCCCCAAGAGCTTCGGAATGTTTCAGAAGGCGGCGGCTCTCGCGTCGTCGGGACGCGATCTCATCCACCTCGAACTCGGCCGCCCCTTTCATGACACGCCGGCGCATATCAAGGATGCGACGGTCAAGGCGCTTCGCGACGGGCTTGTCCACTATTCCGACTTGCGCGGCGAGCCGGCCCTGCGTACGGCCTTGCAGGCGAAGCTCAGGGACTACAACAAGATCACGGTGTCGCCAGACGAGATTCTGATGACCAACGGCCTGACCCAAGCCTCTTTCGTCGCCTTCATGGCGTTGCTCGACGAGGGCGACGAGGCGATCCTGCTGGAGCCCTATTATCCCCAGCACATCAACAAGATCGAGATGACCGGCGCAAAAGTGGTCCTCGCGCCGCTCGACAAGCATGACGATTTTGCGATCAAGCGCGAGTTGATCGCGCCCCTGATCACGCCGCGCACGCGCATGATCGTGCTGGTCAATCCCTCCAATCCGACGGGGCGGGTCTATTCACGCGCCGAGCTCGAAATTCTCGCGGACCTCGCCACAGCGCATGATCTGGTGGTGGTCTCCGACGAAGTCTATGAACAGATTCTCTTCGACGGCGCCGAACACGTCTCCATCGCTTCGCTGCCGGGCATGAAGGAGCGCACCATCTCGATGTTCGCCTTCACCAAGGCCTATGCGATGGATGGCTGGCGCCTCGGCTATATCGCCGCCGACGCCAGCATGATGCCGGCGTTGCTCAAGCTGACGGCCAACGAGATCACCCACGTCAACACCTTCATCCAATACGGGGCGCTGGCGGCGGTCACCGGCGATCCCGAGATCCTGGACGCCATGGTCGCGGACGACAGGCGCAAACGCGACCTGGTGGTGAGCCGACTCAACCAGATGCCCGGCGTCACCTGCCGGAGCCCCGAAGGCACGATTTACGCCTTCCCCAATATCAGCGGCACGGGCCTGAAGTCCCAAGACGCGGCGGATCGCATTCTCGAAAAAACCGGCGTGGTCGTCGAAGCCGGGGGTTTCTACGGCGCGGCCGGGGATGAACACCTGCGCGTCTGTTTCGGCTCGGAGAGCTATGAGCGGCTGGAGCAGGCGATGGATCGGTTGAGCGGGTTCTTCAACGGGCTGTGACGAGTTTGCTGGGCGTGCGGGTGAAGTGAAGAGCGTCGCAAGAGACGCCTTGCGCCACCATGCGCCATACACCGGTGGTCGATGTTGCGCGCGAAGGCGACCGATCAGGTGTTTTCCTTCAGCAAGACCTCGATGCGGATCTTTTCCTGTGAGGCGATCGGCTCGCGTTGTTCGAGCCGCGCCCGCATGATGCGGATCGCGCTACGCACGGCGTGGCCCGGGTCCTGGGCGATGATCGCGTCGATGCGCTCGTCCTTCAGCGCCTCTTCGCTGAACGGAGTCCGCTCATGCGCGACGATGGTCAGGCGCTGCGGGTCCGCGAATTCCTCCACCGCCGAGAGCGGCGCGCGCGCCTCCGAGCTCAATACATAGACGGCCCGGATATCCTGGTGATGCTCGAGCAGGCGACGGATCACCTGGCGGGCGCGCTTCTCGTCGCCATAGGTTTCGAGCGAGGGCAGGGCGCTTAGATGCGGGAAGCGCGTGTTGATGATGCTGTCGAAGCCCAGACGCCGTTCGATGCTGTCCTGCGCCATCATGGTTTCGGCGACCACCATGATCTTGCCCGGCTTGTCGCCCAGAAAACGGCCGATGATCTTGCCGGCGGTCGCGCCGGCGGCGTGGTTGTTGACGCCCACGAAATCCGCGTCGTCTAGTTTTTCCTGGCCTGACAGGAATTGCACGACTTTCACGCCGCGCTCGATCAACCGCGCCATGGCGTCTCGCGCCTGCGGCGATTCCGGCGCCATGATGGCCACGCCGTCGACTTGGTCTGGATCGAGCCCCGTCAGATATTTCGCGAGAGCATAGGGATCGCCGGCCGGCGCCTGGACCACGTCGACATCGGTCAGATCGGCGCGGAGCGCGTCGCGCGCTTCCTCGACCTGGGCCAGAAGGGCGCCGAGATACTGGTCCCCGGCGATCGGCAGCACGAAACGGAAGCGATAAATCCTGTTGCGCGCCAGATTGACGGCTGCCGGATTGCGGATGAAGCCGATCCGCTCGATGGCCTCGTTGACCTTTCGCGCCGCTTTCTCGCTGACATTGGGCCTGTCGTTGAGCACGCGATCCACCGTGGCGAGGCTGACGCCTGCTGCTTCGGCGAGGTCCTTGGCGGTGGGTCTCATCATGGGGAATGGCGTTCACTGGGTTTGATCGGGAAAGACTTTTCCAACAATTTCAAGAGAAAAGCAAGAAATTGACGTGCGCACCTCAAAATTAACTTGCGCTGAGGTGCGCACCTCAATTATAGACTCCCGCCAGGAGATGGTGATGGACGGCGGGGAGCGCAAAAGCGCCCCGGGCTTTGGAGGAAGCCGCCGCGTCGCGCATGTCTTGAGGTCGTCGCCCGGAGGGGCGGCATTTCTCCCGATGGAGGTCGGGAGCCAGTGAGGAGGAGAAGGTCATGACATCGGCATTCCTGAAAACCACCGTCGCCGCCGGCGCGCTCATCGCCGCCAGCCTGACGGGCGCCACCGCCGCCAGGGCGGACGAATTGACGCTGTGCTGGGCGGCTTGGGACCCGGCCAATGCGCTGGTCGAGCTCAGCAAGGATTTCGAGGCGAAATCCGGTCACAAGATGAAATTCGAATTCGTGCCCTGGCCGAACTTCGCCGACCGCATGCTCAACGAGCTCAACTCCGGCGGCAAGCTCTGCGACCTGATGATCGGCGACAGCCAGTGGATCGGCGGCGCGGCCGAGAATGGCCAATATGTGAAGCTCAACGATTTCTTCGACAAGGAAGGAATCAAGATGGACAACTTCATTCCCGCCACCGTGGTCGGCTATGCCGAATGGCCGAAGAACACGCCGAATTACTGGGCGCTGCCCGCCTTCGGCGACGTGGTCGGCTGGACCTATCGCAAAGACTGGTTCTCGCGTCCCGAGCTTCGCGAAGAGTTCAAGACCAAATATGGCCGCGAGCTCGAAGTTCCCAAGACTTTCGCCGAGCTGAAGGACATCGCCGAATTCTTCCAGAAGCGCGAGATCGACGGCAAAACCGTCTATGGCGCGGCTGTTTATACCGAGCGCGGCTCCGAGGGCATCACCATGGGCGCCATGGACGTGCTCTACAGCTTCGGCTTCGAGTATCAGAATCCGCAAAAGCCCTATGAGATGGAAGGCTTCGTCAATTCGCCGCAGGCGATCGCCGGCCTCGAATATTACAAGGCGCTTTACGATTGCTGCACGCCGCCGGGCTCCTCGGACGCCTATATGTCGGAAAACATCGACGCCTATAAATCCGGTCAAGTCGCGCTGCAGATGAACTTCGCCTTCATCTGGCCGGGCATCCATGCCGATCCGAATGTCGGCGGCGACAAATCGGGCTATTTCCCCAATCCGGCCGGACCCGACGGCAAGCAGTTCGCACAGCTGGGCGGGCAGGGCATCTCCGTTGTCGCGGCGTCGAGCAAGCAGCAGGCAGCGCTCGAATATATCAAGTGGTTCGCCCAGCCCGAGATCCAGCAGAAATGGTGGTCGCTCGGCGGCTATTCGGCGCTGCGCTCGGTGGTCGAGGATCCGTCATTCGCCACCAGTCAGCCTTATGCGCAGACCTTCCTCGATTCCATGGCGATCGTGAAGGATTTCTGGGCCGAGCCTTCCTACGCCTCGCTGTTGCAGGCGTCGCAGAAGCGCTTCCACGACTATGTGATCGCCGGCCAGGGCACCGCCAAGGAAGCGCTCGACGGTCTGGTCAAGGACTGGACCGAAGTCTTCGAAGACGAAGGCAAGCTCTGATCTCTCCGGATCGCCTCGCGCGATCCGCCAGCGGAGCCGGCCATGCCGGCTCCGCGCCTAGAAGCCATTCGATATCAGTGTTTAAAAGCAGGTGCAGCCATGTCCGAGAGCGCCATCGATCGCCTCGCGCGCGTCACGCCGCCCGGGGTTTCCAGACGGGTCCGGGGCATGTCCGACCGCGCCATCGCCTGGATCTTCGTGACGCCGACGATTATTCTCCTGCTCGCGGTCAACATCTTTCCGCTCATCTGGACGGTCAGGCTGAGCTTCACCAATTTTCGCGTCAATCGCCCCAACGAAGCGCCACAATTCGTCGGCCTCAAGAATTACGAACGCATCCTCACCGACGGCGACATCTGGCAAACGATGCAGGCGACGGCGCATTTCCTGTTCTGGACCATCGCGCTGCAGGTGCTGATCGGCTTTTCGCTGGCCTATCTGATCAACAAGAAGTTTCGAGGCAACGATCTCTGGACTACGATCATCGTGCTGCCGATGATGCTGAGCCCGGCGGTAGTCGGCAATTTCTGGACCTTCCTTTACCAGCCGCAGATCGGCCTGTTCAATTACGTGGTCGGCTTCTTCACCGGGCTTGATCCTTCGAGTTTCACCATGATCGGCGATGTCTCGCTCGCACCCTGGTCGATCGTCATCGTCGACACCTGGATGTGGACGCCTTTCGTGATGCTGATCTGCCTGGCCGGACTGCGCTCCATTCCCGACAGCATCTATGAGGCGGCGGAATGCGACCGGGCCAGCAAATGGCGGCAATTCTGGACGATCACGATTCCGCTGGTGCTGCCCTTCCTGATGCTGGCGATCCTGTTTCGCGGCATCGAGAATTTCAAGATGTTCGACCTCGTCGTGCAATTGACCGGCGGCGGCCCCGGCTCGATCACCGAACTCACCTCGATCAATCTCAAACGTGAAGCCTTCGAGAAATGGCGCACCGGCTACGCCTCGGCCTATGCGGTGATCCTGTTCGTGACGGTGTTCGGCCTCGCCTCGATCTATGTGAAGGCGCTCAACAAGGTGAAAGAACGATGAGCAGCTATTCCGTCACCGAACCCTCGCTTCGGCAGAAATGGGTGGCCGGCGCGCTGGTGATCTTCTACGCGGTCGTCACCATCATGCCGCTTGTCTGGATCATCGCCACCGGATTCAAGACGCCGTCCGACGCCATCGCTTATCCGCCGAAAGTGTTGTTCACGCCGACGCTCGAAGGCTACGTCAATCTCTTCACCACCCGAACCCGGGTCTCGGAAGAGGATCTCAAGGCGCTTGGCGAGCCGAAGACCTGGTATGAGGCGCTGGTGCGCAAGGACGGGTTGGTGATCGCGGGTCCCTCGCGTTACGGCGAGCGCTTTTACAATTCCGTGGTCATCGGTTTCGGCTCGACGCTGCTCTGCATCGTGCTCGGCACGGCCGCCGCCTACGCCTTCTCCCGCTTCAAGGTGCCGCTGAAGGACGATCTCCTGTTCTTCATCCTGTCGACGCGGATGATGCCGCCGATCGCGGTGGCGATCCCGATCTTCCTGATGTTCCGCTCGCTGGGGCTCAGCGACACCCATGCCGGGCTGATCCTGCTCTACACCGCCGTCAACCTGTCGCTGTCGGTCTGGCTGCTCAAGGGCTTCATCGACGAGATCCCGATCGAATATGAGGAAGCGGCGCTGATTGACGGCTATACCCGTTTCCAGGCCTTCTACAAGGTCGTGCTGCCGCAGGCGGTCACCGGCATTGCTTCGACCGCGATCTTCTGCCTGATCTTCGCCTGGAACGAATATGCTTTTGCGGTGCTGTTGACGTCCGGCACGGCGCAGACGGCGCCGCCCTTCATCCCCACCATCATCGGCGTCAGCGGCCAGGATTGGCCGGCGGTCGCGGCGGGAGCGACGCTCTTCCTCGTGCCGGTCGTGGTCTTCACGATCCTGCTTCGCAAGCATCTGCTGCGCGGCATCACATTCGGAGCGGTGAGAAAATGAGCCGGTTTCTAAGGGGACTGCGCCGTTTCAGGCGCAATGAATGGGAGTTTCTGGCATCGGGTCTCATCGCGCTCGGCGTGCTGATGATGATGCAGCCCTTCGCCATGGCGCTCTACAGCTATTCCTTCGTGGTGACGCTCACGGGAACCGTCATGTTCGTCGTTGTCAGTCATTTTCCGGAGTAGAGCATGGCGCAGATCAGGATTGAAAAGCTGCGCAAGGAGTTCGGAAGCTTCACCGCGGTGCAGTCGTCGAGCTTCACCATCGAGGACGGCGAGTTCTTCATGCTGCTCGGTCCCTCGGGCTGCGGCAAGACCACCACTTTACGCATGATGGCGGGTCTCGAACTGCCGACCAGCGGCGAGATCTTCATCGATGGCGACGAAGTCGGCATGAAGCGCGCCAGCCAGCGCGACATCGCCTTCGTCTTCCAGATGTTTGCGCTCTATCCGCATATGAATGTCCGCCGCAACATCGCCTATCCACTGTTGAGCCAGGGCGTGGCCAAGGCGGATGTCAAGACGCGGGTCGAGGACGTCGCGCGTATTCTGAGGATCGAATCCATCCTCGACAAGCCGGTCGGCGGCCTGTCGGGCGGCGACCGCCAACGCGTCGCGCTCGGCCGCGCCATCGTCCGCCGGCCCAAGGCCTTCTTCATGGACGAACCGCTCGGCGCTCTCGACGCCGAGTTTCGAGAACATATGGCGGAAGAATTGCGCGCGTTGCATGACCGGATCGGCGCCACCACTGTCTACGTCACCCATGACCAACTCGAAGCCATGCAGATGGGCGACAAGATCGCGGTGATGAACCACGGCGTCGTCGAGCAATTGGGGCCGCCCCAGCAGATCTATGACTGGCCGGCGACCCGCTTCGTGGCGGATTTCATCGGCTCGCCGCCGATGAATTTTCTGGAGTTCCAAGGCATGATCGGCATCGGCGGCGATCATGTGGTGCTCGACGGCCAAAGGATCGCGGTGCCGACATCGAGACAGGGCGCCGAGGGCGCGCTGACGCTCGGGGTCCGCCCGGAACATGTCCGCCTTTCCGACGCCTCTCCCTATCGCGCCCGGATCGAGGCTGCGGAATATCTGGGAACTACGCAGATCGTCCGCCTCGCCACGGCCAATGGCCCGATCAAGGCGCGGATCTCGTCCGCCGATGTGGTCAGGCCCGGCGAGACGGTCGGCCTCGATTTCGACAGCCGCACGCTGACACTGTTTGCCGGCGAACGCGGCCGCGCTTTGGTGTCCGAAGCGAATGAAGGAGTGCTGGTTCATGGCTGAGGTGGTGTTGCATGCGATCACCAAGAGCTTCGCCGGCCACAAGGCCCTCGACGACGTCTCCATGACCGTGGCCGACGGCTCCTTCGTCGTCCTGCTCGGCCCCACCGGCGCCGGAAAAACCACCACGCTGCGCGTCATCTCCGGATTGGAGGAACCCGACGGTGGTGATGTGCGGATCGGCGGCCGCCCGATGAGAGGTCTTTCGCCGGCCGAGCGCAATGTGGCGATGGTCTTCCAGCAATATTCGCTCTATCCGCATCTGACCGTGCGCGATAATCTAGCCTTTCCACTGCGCTCGCCGCTTCTGAAGACGCCGCCGGCGGAGATCGAACGCAAGGTGGCGGCGGTGGCGGAGACACTGCGCATCTCGCATAAGCTCGACAACAAGGCGACAGCCCTTTCGGGCGGCGAAATGCAGCGGGTGTCGATTGGCCGGGCGCTGGTGCGCAATCCCGAAATCTATCTCATGGACGAGCCGCTGAGTTCGCTGGACGCGAAACTCCGCGCCGATCTCCGCGTCGAGCTGAAGAGCATCCAGGCCAATTCCGGCGCGACGCTGCTCTATGTAACGCATGACCAGGTGGAGGCCATGACCATGGCGACGCATGTCGGCGTTCTCGATCACGGACGACTGGTGCAGTTTGGCCCGCCGCGCGAGGTCTATGAGCAACCCGTAAGCCTTTACGCCGCAGCGCGGTTGGGGCAGCCGCGCATCAACATCGTTCCCGCCAGTCTCTTTCCCGCGCCCCCGGCCCGCGCCGCCCATATCGGCCTTCGACCCGAACATATCCGGCTCGGGCAAGGGGAGGAGAGTCTGGTCAACCGTGTGGAGCGGCTGGGCGACCAGACGCGGCTGCATCTCTCGTTCCGCGGGCAGAGCATCGTCGTCGTCGTCGTCGAACCGCATACCGCCTTGCGGAGCGGCGACATCGTCAAGATCGAACCCGTCGCGCCGCTCTATTTCGACGCCGACGGCGCGCGACTGATCTAAGGGAGGACCTCATGGCGCAGTTCATCAACAAGAAGGAAGAGGTTGTCATCGAGGCCGTGGACGGCCTCTTGGCCACATCCTCAGTGCCGCTCGCCCGGCTCGACGGTTATCCGCATATCAGGGTCGTGGTTCGGGCGGATTGGGACAAGTCCAAGGTGGCGCTGGTGTCGGGCGGCGGCTCGGGCCATGAGCCCGCCCATGCAGGTTTCGTCGGCGAGGGGATGTTGACGGCGGCCGTTTGCGGCGATGTCTTCGCTTCGCCGAGCGTCGATGCGGTGCTGGCCGGCATCCTCGCCGTGACTGGTCCGGCGGGTTGCCTGCTGATCGTCAAGAACTACACCGGCGACCGGCTGAATTTCGGCCTCGCCGCCGAACGCGCCCGCGCCTTCGGCCTCAATGTCGAAATCGTCATCGTTGACGACGACATCGCGCTGCCGGATCTGCCGCAGGCGCGCGGCGTCGCGGGCACGCTGTTCGTCCACAAGATCGCCGGCGCGCTCGCCGAAGACGGCGCGGATCTCGAAACAGTGGCTGCGGCGGCTCGGCGGGTGATTTCGGGCGTCAAGAGTATCGGTATGTCGCTCGACACCTGCACGGTGCCGGGTTCGCCCAAGGAGGATCGCATTCCCGCCGGCATGGCCGAACTGGGTCTCGGCATTCATGGCGAAGCCGGCGTCGAACAGGTGGACTTCTCCGGCGCTCGATCGGCGATGTCCGCCGTCGCCGGCAAGCTCGCGGCTGCGATCGGCGAGGGGCGGCATGTGGCGCTGATCAACAATCTCGGCGGCGCCTCGGTCCTGGAAATGTCTGTTCTCGCCCATGAACTCGTCCGCTCGTCGATCGGCTCTCACATCAGCCATGTCGTCGGCCCGGCGGCCATGATGACCTCGCTCGACATGCGCGGCTTCTCGATTTCGCTCTATGCGGCCGACGACGCCGAGATCGCGGCTCTGACGCGTCCCGTTGGCCCTTCTGGCTGGCCGGGACTGTCGCCGGTCCGGCCGGTGACTGTGATCGCTCTGCCGGACGGGCTGGCGCCGGTGATGCCGCTGGCTTCCGATCACGCGCCGACGCGCGCCTTCCTCACCGAATGCTGCAATGTGCTGATCGCCTGCGAGCAGGATCTGAACGCGCTAGACGCCCGCTCCGGCGATGGCGACACCGGCTCCACGCTTGCCGGCGCGGCCAAGGCGTTGGTCAGCGCGATGGACAGGCTTCCGCTGTCGGACCACACCCAATTGTTGCGCGCCATCGGGCTCGAACTCAGCCAGACCATGGGCGGTTCGTCCGGCGTGTTGCTGGCGATCTTCTTTGCCGCCGCCGGCGACGGCGCATCCAGCGGCCTGCCGTTGCGCGAGGCGCTGAAGGCGGGTCTGCTGCGCATGCAGGAAATCGGCGGCGCCCGTGTCGGCGACCGCACCATGATCGACGCGCTCGCGCCGGCGCTCGACGCCTTGGAGCAGGGTTTCGCTCCCGCCGCCGAGGCCGCTCGCGCAGGAGCCAATCACACGGCGACCCTCGTCAAGGCGAAAGCGGGCCGAGCGGCCTATATTAACGCCAGGCAGTTGCTCGGTCATGCCGATCCCGGCGCGGAGGCCGTGGCGCGTCTGTTCGAATATCTTGCGCGGGTGGCGCCATGAAAGGACGATGGCCTATCGAAGCGGTTCTTTCGCTTGGTGGTATCCGGCGGAAATAGCGAAGGACATTTTTTTAACGACCGCATCTCGGCGATTTTCACGGACGGGACGAACAATTTTCGTCCAAGGATTGGCGAGCGTTTCGATGGCGCCACTTTTGTGCGCTTGACAGGTCGTAATACCATGTGAACAACGCTTGGTCGTTCATCGAATTTGCTCGAGCCCTTTCAGATGCCCACTGATACGCATGATCTGATCGCGGCGATCTACGCCGCTACTTTGTCTCCAAGTGATTTTTTCCGCATTCTCGACAATCTGGATTCATTGTTGTTTCTCGGCGAGGACAGCGCGTTCGACCGGGCGGCCGGATTGAGCGATGCGGCGCTGTCGCATATCGAAATGGCGCGTTCGATCCAGGAACGTATCGGCGGCGCGCGGACGCAGCATCAAAAACTGAGCGCCATCGTCGAGGCTGTGCCCAACCCTTCCTACATCATCTCCAGGACCGAAGCCGTGGTCGCAGCCAATGCGATGGCGACGTCCAAATATGGTCAGGCGCCCGCGCTGCTCAAGGATCTCGTTGCCGTGGGCGATGTCCAGAAACATCTTCGCGACTATCTGCGTCATGACAACGCCGGCGCTGCGCATGCGATCGCCGGGCAATCCGACCCTTCGCGCAAGGGGCAGACCAGCGTGCTCATCAGCCGGATCGATTCCGAAGTGACGGGTGGCGTCGGACAAATGTATTTGCTGTCCATCATCGATTTCGGTTTCGACGAGGCCGTGACCGAACTGTTCCGCTCGGCCTATGGCTTGACCCATGCCGAATGTCAGGTGGCGGTGCTCGTGGCGAGCGGCTTGCGGCTGTCGGACATTGCCGCCGAGCGTGATGTGGCGCTCGATACGGTGCGCAGCCAGATCAAGACGATCAAGAACAAGACGTCGACCCGCGACCTGCCCGCACTGGTCAGACTGCTCTGCGGATTTTCCGCCAGCGCTGCGGGCCAGACTGGCAGGCAGGCAGGGGAATTCAAGATCGACGGCGACGCGCCGATGAAAATCCGTCGGCAGATTTCGTTGCGCAGCGGTCGCCAAATCGACTTCGTCGAGCAGGGCGCCGCGGATGGGAAGCCTGTGCTGATGTTTCACAATCTCCCTTATGGCGTGGAATTGCCGGAGGCGGCGATCAAGCAGGCGCATGCGGAAGGGTTGCGGATCATCGCGCCATTCCGCCCGGGAATGGGCGCGACCGATTACGTCCAGCACGCCGATCTGAACGAACTTCTCGACAAAGCGGCTGATGATTGCGATGAGTTGTTGCGCCATCGGGGCGTCTCGTCTGTGGTCGCGGTCAGCCATGCGGCCGGTTCGCCATTCGCCTTGCGTTTCGCCTCCCGCCATCCCGAGCGGGTCAATCGGCTGATCGGCGTCGCGCAGGCGCCGGGATGGCGGCCAGAATGGATCAATGATCTGCCGCAGCGCCAACGGTTCGTCGTTCGGCTGGCCAAACATTTCCCACAGGTGCTTCCGGTGGTGATCTGGTCGATGCTCGCCTGCATGGATAGCCCCTACGCCAGTGAATTCGTCCGGCATGGCTGTCGGGATGGCCGCGCCGACAGCCGCGCCGTCGAGGATCAGGAAATCGTCGATTTGATCACCAAGGGGTCGGTGGACGCGCTCAAGCGCGGTGTCGCCGGATTGTGCCAGGAATGTCAGGTCCTGCAGTGCAATGGGGTCGAGGAGGCTCGCCGCTCGCCGCACAAATTCCATTTGTTGCACGGAGACGACGACAGAATCATTCCCGTCGCGCACAGCCTCGCTTTCGTCGACGATGTGCCGGGCACCACGATCGATATCGTCAAGGGGGCCGGCCAACTGCTGTTCTACAGCCACTGGCGCCATGTCTTCGACGCCATTACAGCGCCGTCGCGACAACCGCACATGGATCTCGCAAGCCAGTATGCGTGACGGATAAACCTCCAAAGGAGGCGGACATAGGCGTGGCTGACGATTCAATCCGGCGGCGCAGATTTCTTTCCCACATATTCGCTTGTATCTTGCCCCCTGCCAGAGCGGATGGGGGCGACCGCGGCCGTTGACCGATATACTTTGCGCGATGGAATTTCGGCGATAGCGAGGAACGTGTCATGTTGGATTTATTCCGTCTCGATGGCGCGCTCGCCGTGGTGACAGGCTCAAGTCAGGGCATCGGCCTTGCTTTGGCGAAAGGTCTGGCGGCGTATGGCGCCCGCGTGGTGATCAATGGACGCGGAGCCGAGAAGGTGGCTCAGGCTGTGGAGTCGCTTCGGCGAGACGGTTATGAGGCGCATGGCCGGGTTTTCGATGCGGCCAGCCCGATGGTGGCGTCTGCAATCGATGCGATCGAGGCCGAGCTCGGTCCGATCGACATCCTCGTCAACAATGCCGGCATGCAGTTTCGCGCGCCACTGGAGGACTTTCCGTCCGACAAATGGGAAGAGCTTCTCAAAACGAATATTTCCAGCGTCTTCTACACCAGCCAGGCGACGGCCCGGCACATGATCGCGCGCGGCAGGGGAAAGATCATCAATATCGGTTCGGTGCAGAGCGAACTCGGTCGCCCCTCGATTGCGCCCTACGCCGCCACCAAGGGCGCGGTGAAAAATCTGACGCGCGGCATGTGCGCCGATTGGGCGAGGCATGGCCTGCAGATCAACGGCATCGGTCCCGGTTATTTCAAGACGCCTCTCAATCAGGCCCTGGTCGACGACCCCGACTTTACGGGTTGGCTCGAAAAGAGAACACCCGCCGGTCGCTGGGGCGACGTTGAAGAATTGATCGGGGCGGCGGTATTTCTCGCAAGTCCGGCGTCTTCTTTCGTCAATGGCCACATGCTCTATGTCGATGGCGGCATCACCACCTGCCTTTGACCAGCCGCCTCGGCATGTTTGCTCGCCTTCGCCATGCCGACCGGACAGCGTGCGGTTTTGCAGGTCTTCGGCGGCGCGCTCCGCTGAACAAGACGGCCCTCTCTCCGGTCAGGAGAGAGGGCCGCTTCGTGACGATCTAACTGTTCTCGGCGATCACGCCAGATCGAAGCGATCGGCGTTCATCACCTTGGTCCAGGCCGCGGCGAAGTCGTGGACGAACTTCTCCTTCGAGTCATCCTGGGCGTAGACTTCGGCATAGGCGCGCAGCATGGCGTTCGAGCCGAACACCAGATCGACGCGCGTCGCCGTCCACTTCACCGCGCCAGTCTTGCGGTCGCGAATCTCGTAGAGATTGTCGCCGGTCGGAACCCAGCTATAGGCCATGTCCGTCAGGTTGACGAAGAAGTCGGTCGTCAGCGCGCCTTCGCGGTCGGTGAAGACGCCGTGCTTGGCGCCGCCATAGTTTGCGCCGATGGCGCGCATGCCGCCGATCAACGCCACCATCTCAGGCGCGGTGAGGCCCAGCAACTGGGCGCGGTCGAGCAGCATTTCCTCGGGGCTGACGACATAGTCCTGCTTCTGCCAGTTGCGGAAGCCGTCGGCCAGCGGTTCGAGATAGCTGAACGAATCGACATCCACCTGATCCTGGCTCGCGTCGCCGCGGCCGGGAGCAAAGGACAGCTCGAGCGCAACGCCCGCGGCCTTGGCGGCCTGTTCGACGCCGACATTGCCGGCGAGCACGATGACGTCGGCGATGCTGGCGCCGGTTTCAGCCGCGATCGGTTCGAGAGCCGAAAGCACCTTGGCGAGGCGCGCCGGCTCGTTGCCGGCCCAATCCTTTTGCGGAGCCAGGCGAATGCGCGCGCCGTTGGCGCCGCCGCGCATGTCCGACCCGCGATAGGTGCGGGCGCTGTCCCAGGCGGTGGCGACGAGCTCGGCGACCGAAAGACCGGATGCGGCGATCTTCGCCTTGACGGCGGCGACATCGTAGTCGCTGCGGCCGGCCGGGGTCGGGTCCTGCCAGATCAGATCCTCGGCCGGAACATCCGGGCCGATATAGCGGGACTTCGGGCCCATGTCGCGATGGGTCAGCTTGAACCAGGCGCGGGCGAAGGCGTCGGAGAAGGCGTCGAAGTCGTTCATGAAGCGCAGCGAGATCTCCCGATAGATCGGGTCGACCTTCAGCGCCATGTCGGCGTCGGTCATCATCGGATTGTGGCGGATCGACGGGTCCTCGACATCGACGGGCTTGTCTTCTTCCGCGATGTTGATCGGCTCCCACTGCATCGCGCCGGCCGGGCTTTTGCGCAGCTCCCAGTCATGCTTGAACAGCATGTCGAAAAAGCCGTTGTCCCACTGGGTGGGATGCGTGGTCCAGGCGCCTTCGAGACCGCTGACAACGGTATCGCGGCCGATGCCGCGGCCCTTCAGATTCATCCAGCCCAGGCCTTGGAATTCAGGATCGGCCATTTCCGGATCGGGGCTCAGATTGGTCGCGGAGCCGTTGCCATGCGTCTTGCCGACCGTGTGGCCGCCGGCGGTCAGCGCCACGGTTTCCTCGTCGTCCATACCCATGCGGGCGAAGGTTTCGCGCATCATCGCCGCCGTCGCCAGCGGATCGGACTTGCCGTTCACGCCTTCCGGGTTGACGTAGATGAGGCCCATCTGCACGGCGGCGAGCGGATTGGCGAGCGTTTCCGGCTTGGTCACGTCGGCATAGCGGTTGTCGCTGGGCGCGAGCCATTCCTTTTCATCGCCCCAATAGGTGTCCTTTTCGGGGTGCCAGATATCTTCGCGGCCGAAGGCGAAGCCGAAGGTCTTGAGGCCGGCGACCTCATAGGCGATCGTGCCGGCGAGCATGATGAGGTCCGCCCAGCTGATCTTGTTGCCGTACTTCTTCTTGATCGGCCACAGCAGGCGGCGGCCCTTGTCTGTATTGACGTTGTCCGGCCAGGAATTGAGCGGGGCGAAGCGCTGGTTGCCGTTGCCGCCGCCGCCGCGGCCGTCCGTCACGCGGTAGGAGCCTGCGGAATGCCAGGCGGTGCGAGCGAACATGCCGACATAGCTGCCCCAGTCGGCGGGCCACCAATCCTGACTGTCGGTCACGAGCGCGCGGACATCGGCTTTCAACGCTTCGATATCGAGCGTCTTCAGCTCTTCGCGGTAATTGAAATTCTTGCCCAACGGGTTCGTCTTGACGTCGTGCTGATGCAGAATGTCGAGATTGAGCGCATTCGGCCACCAGTCGGTGTTGGCCGCCTTGTGCGATGTGTGGCCGCCATGGGCCACCGGACATTTGCCGACGATTTTCGGATGTTCGTTCATATGTGATTTCCTTCCCTTCTTGCTGCCTGGCAGAGCCGCAGCCGCCCGTTCTGTTGGCGGGTCCCTCAACCCGTGAGCTCCTTCTAGATCATCCCAAACATAAAATATAATTGCATTTTCTAAAGGTTCCGATAGAAAAATCTAATGGCGAACCTCTCCATGAAACATCTCAAATATTTTGACGCACTCGCCCGCCACGGCCATTTCGGACGGGCGGCGGCCGATTGCGCCGTGACACAGCCGGCTTTGTCGGTGCAGATCAAGGAGTTGGAGGATCTTCTCGGCGCGCCGCTGGTGGAGCGCGGAGCGCGTCAGATAAGACTGACCGCGCTCGGAGAGACGGTGGCGGCGAGAGCGCGGGACGTGCTCACCTCCGTCGAAGAGATCGTCAATCTGACGCGGGGCGCGAATGGCGATTTCATGCGCGAATTGCGCCTCGGCGTCATCCCCACGATCGCCCCCTATCTGCTGCCGGCGCTTATCAAGGCGCTCGCCGCCCGCTATCCGGATCTGGATGTTCGACCGCGCGAAACCGTGACCCAGCGGCTGATCGCCGATCTCGGCGATGGCAAGCTGGACGCCGCTATCGTCGCCCTGCCGGTGTCGGAACCGTCGCTCACCGAAACGCCGCTGTTCGAAGAGGAATTCGTGCTGGTCCGGCCGCGCGAGGACGCCGCCAAGCCCGTTCCAAACCCGCAGGCGCTGCGCGAAATGCGATTGCTTCTTCTGGAGGAGGGACATTGCTTCCGCGAGCAGGCGCTGTCTTTTGCGATATAGCGCCGCCTGCGCCGCGCGACCTCATGGAGGGAAGTTCGTTGTCCACGCTCGTGCAGATGGTCGGCGCGGGCATCGGCATCACGCTGATTCCGCAGATGGCCGTCGCCATCGACACCCGCTCGGCCTCGGTTTCCGTCGCCCGCTTGGGCGATCCCAGTCCATCGCGCATGGTGGGCATGGTCTGGCGCAGGAGCAATCCGCTTGCCGCGCAACTGCAACAGATTTCCGACATCGTGCGTGAGGAGGGGCTGCGGCTTCTTTCGGAATTCAGGGGCGGCCGCTGACCCGCTGCCCTTGATCGCCAACGATTGAGACAGCATGGCTGACTAAAAAATCGCCATTCATCCGCCTTGACACATTTTTGGGCCGCCTTTAACAATTTTCACCAATTGGTAAAAAATGGGGAACCAAAAATGTCTAGCCAATTCAAACTATCGCGTCGCTCTGTGCTCGCCTCGGGCCTTGCGCTCGGCGCATCCTCCTTCATTCCCTCCGTTCGCGCCGCCGAACCGATCAAGGTCGCCGGCATTCATGGCTCGCCGGTCGAAAACGCGTGGAATTCGGTGCTGCACAAGGCGCTGCAGGACGCCGCCAAGGAAGGCGCGATCGAATATGTCTTCTCCGAAGGCGTGTCCGGCACGGATTACCCGCGCGCGATGCGCGAATATGCCGAACAGGGCGCAAAACTGATTATCGGCGAGACCTTCCCGGTCGAAAAGCAGGCGCGTGAAGTGGCGGCCGACTATCCCGAGACCGCCTTCGTGATGGGGTCGAGCGGCAAGGAAGCGGGTGAGAATTTCGGCGTGTTCGGCACCTGGAATTTCGACGGCGCCTATCTCGCCGGCATGCTGGCGGGCAAGATGACCAAGTCGAACGTGGTCGGTTCGGTCGGCGCCATGCCGATCCCGGAAGTCAACATGCTGATCAACGCCTTCGCGGCGGGCGTCAAGGCGGTCAATCCGGACGCCAAGCATCTGGTCACCTTCATCGGCACCTTCTTCGATCCGCCCAAGGCGCGCGAAGCGGGTCTGGCGCAGATCGACGCCGGCGCCGACATCCTGTTCGGTGAACGCATCGGCACGGCCGACGCCGCCAAGGAGCGCGGCATCAAGTCGGTCGGTTCGCTGATCG
Source organism: Rhizobium sp. G21 (assembly GCF_014158035.1). Taxonomy (GTDB): domain Bacteria; phylum Pseudomonadota; class Alphaproteobacteria; order Rhizobiales; family Rhizobiaceae; genus Rhizobium_E. The sequence continues at coordinate 217,365 of NZ_JACFXW010000002.1, forward strand.
ATTACACGCCGCGTTATCCCGATACGGTGTTTGCCAACGCGCTGTGGAATTTCCGCCCGATCCTCAACGCGGCCCTCGCCGATGTCGCCGCCGGCAAACCCACCGGCCGCGATTACACCGCCTACGGCCTGATGAAGGAAGGCGGCAGCGACATCGTTTTCGTCAAGGGCGTCGCCCCGCCGACGCCGAAACGGCGATGGAGAAGGTTCGCGCCGAGATCAAGTCCGGCGCCTTCGAAGTTCCCGGATCATGGATGAGCCCAAGTAAGCCTCTATCATGCAGGAAGACGCCACCAGCCTCGCAGAGGCGATCGCAAATGGTCGCCTCGCCTCTGTCGAGGCGATGCGCGCTTCGCTCTCGGCAGCCGATAGGGCTGTCGATCTGGGTTCCATCGCCTATCGCGACGACGGCAAGGGCCTCGCCGCCGCCCAGGCGGTCGATGCCCTGCCGCTATCCGCGCCCGAGCGCGCTGCCATGCCCTTCGCCGGCGTGCCCACGCTCGGCAAGGATCTCGGCGGTCCCTTCGCCGGCTTTCCGATGGCGGCGGGATCGCGGCTCATGGCGCGGCGGGGCGGTTTTGTCGATTCCGATCTTGCCGAACGATTTCGGAGCGCGGGCTTCTGCCTGTTCGGCCTGACCACCAGCCCCGAATTCGGCCTGTCGCTCGCCAGCGAGCCGGCCATCGGTCCCATCGCCCGAAATCCCCTGTCGCCCGATCTCTCGGCCGGAGGGTCCTCCGGCGGAGCCGCAGCCGCGGTCGCGTCGGGCATTGTCAGCATCGCGCACGCCACCGACGCGGGCGGATCGATTCGCGTGCCGGCCGCCTGCTGCGGTCTCGTCGGCTTGAAGCCGAGCCGGGGGCTGATGCCGGCCGGCCCGCATTTCGGCAATCATCTCGCGGGACTAGCCACCGAACTCGCGGTCTGCCGCTCGGTGCGCGACAGCGCCGCCATGCTCGGCCTGTTATCTGGCGAAGCGAGAGGGCCTTTTCCACCCGTAGCGCTGGCTTCCCCGGCGATGGGCCGCTGCGTATCGGTCTTCTAACCGACACCGGAGACGAGTTCCCAACAGATCCGGACCGCGCCCAGGCGATCGAAGACGCCGCTCGTCATCTCGAGCGGGACGGCCACCGCATCGTCCCCATCTCGTTTTCGCAGATTGACGCGGCGGCGGCCAGCAGCCGGCGCGCCTTCATCGATATCGTCTGCATCAACCTCGCCGATACGATCGCACAGTTCAACCTCGACGCGACCAAGACCGAACGGCTGACCCAGGCGGTGATCGAGCGCGGCCTCGGCATGAGCGCCGGCGCGGTGTGGCGTAGCCTCAACGCCATGGTCATCGTCAGCCGCGACCTCTGGCGTCTGTTCGACGGGATCGATTGCCTGCTTACGCCAATCCTGTCGTCCGCGCCGCTGCCGGTCGGCTCTTTCCCCAGCGATCACGCCGATACCGAGCTGCATTTCGACCGCATGGCCGCGTTTTCGCCGCTTGCGGCGCTGGCCAACGCGTCGGGTTTCCCGGCTCTGACCTTGCCTTTCGGCAGCGACGCCAAGGGCTTGCCGCTGCCGGTGCAATTGATGGCCCCGATGGGCGGCGATCACAGGCTCTTGCGTCTCGCCGCGCGTCTGGAGCAGGATGGGCGCTGGACGCATCCTTTCCCGATCGCAGGATTGACCGTATGAGCGCTTCCGTTCTCGACATTGTCGGCGTCAGCAAGCGTTTTGGCGACAATCTCGCCAATGACGATATTTCGCTTTCGCTGGGCCGCGGCGAGATCGTCGCGCTGCTCGGCGAAAACGGCGCCGGCAAGACCACGCTGATGAGCATCCTGTTCGGCCACTATACGCCCGACAGCGGACATATCCTCATCGACGGCCGCGATCTGCCGCCGGGCAAGCCGCGCGACGCCATCCGCGCCGGCATCGGAATGGTGCATCAGCATTTTTCGCTCGCGCCCAATCTGACCGTGCTCGAAAACGTCATGACCGGAACCGAAAGCTTGTGGTCGCCCGGCTCAAAACGCGCCGAGGGCCGGGCCAAGCTGATGGCGATTTCCGAGCGCTTCGGCCTGAAGACCGATCCCGACGCCCGGCTGGGCGATCTCTCGGTCGGCGAACAGCAGCGCGTCGAGATCCTCAAGGCGCTCTTTAACGACGCCCGCATCCTCGTGCTCGACGAGCCGACCGCGGTTCTGACCCAGATCGAGGCGGAACGCCTGTTCGCCATTCTGAAGGACATGGCGCGTGAGGGTCTGTCGCTGATCTTCATTTCGCACAAGCTCGACGAAGTGATGTCGACCGCCGACCGCGTCGTCGTGCTGCGCGGCGGACGGCTGGTCGCCGAACGCAAAGCGGCTGAGACCAGCAAATCCGAACTCGCCGAACTGATGGTCGGGCGCAGCGTGTCGCGTCCAGTCCGCGAGGCCTCGACGCCGGGCGAGATCGTGCTTGAAGTGGCAGGCGTCACCATCCGTCAGGGCGGCGTCGACAAGCTGAAAACGGTGGATTTCCGCCTGCGCGCCGGAGAGGTTCTCGGCGTCATCGGCGTATCCGGCAATGGTCAGGCGCAGCTGGCGCAGATGCTGTCGGGCACGCTGCCCTGGACGTCAGGCGACATCCTCCTGTTCGGCCAGACCGTCGAACGGCTGACGGTGTCAGATGCGGTCGCGGCGGGCATTGGGCGCATCCCCGAAGATCGCAACAAGGACGGCGCGATCGGCGAAATGGCGATCTGGGAAAACGCCGTGCTGGAACGCCTGTCGAAATTCTCGAAAAACGGTCTGGTCGACCGCAAGGCCGGCGCCGCCTTTGCGCAGGAGATTATCGGCCAGTTCGACGTGCGCGGCGGCTCGCCAACCAGCCGCATCCGGCTTCTGTCGGGCGGCAATATGCAGAAGCTTATTCTGGGTCGCAATCTCATCGAACGACCGAAGATCCTGATCGCCGCGCAGCCGGCGCGCGGGCTCGACGAAGGCGCGGTCGCCGCCGTGCATGCGCGCATTCTGGAGGCGCGCCGCCAGGGCGCGGCGGTGCTGCTGATTTCCGAAGATCTCGATGAGGTCATGGCGCTGGCCGATCGCATCCAGGCCATTGTCGGCGGCAGGCTGTCGCCGCCGATCTCCGCCGATCAGGCGTCGACGCGAAAACTCGGGCTGATGATGGCGGGCGAATGGGAGAGCGAGGTGGCGCATGCGGTTTGAACGCCGGGAACACCGTCCTCTGGCGCTGGTCGTGTCGACGCCGCTGATCGCCATCGCCGCCGCAATGGCGATCGCCGGCGTGCTGATCGCGATTGCCGGCTCGCCGGTTCTGGAGGCCTATTGGCTGATCCTCAAGGGCGCTTATGGCTCCAGGCTGTCCGCCACGGAGACGCTGACCCGCGCTGCGCCGCTGATTCTGACCGGGCTTGCCGCAGCCGTGGCCTTTCGCGCCCGCCTTTGGAATATCGGCGGCGAAGGCCAGCTTTATCTCGGCGCCATCGCGGTCGCCTGGATGAGTTCGCATCTTCTCGGCGACCTACATCCTGCCGTTCAGATACCTCTTTTGCTGGTCTTTGGCGCAATCGCCGGCATGGTCCTGCTGCTGGCGCCGCTCTGGCTGAGATTGCGCTTTTCGGTCGATGAAGTGGTGACGACGCTGCTTCTGAATTTCGTCGCAGTCCTGTTCGTCTCGATGTTGATCGACACGGTGCTGAAGGATCCCATGGCCTTTGGCTGGCCGCAGTCGCAATCGGTCGCCGATCAGGCGATGCTGCCGAAACTCCTGTCGCGGTCGCGGCTGCATCTCGGCCTGATCATCGCGATTGCGTTGGCAGTCGTCCTGCACTTCATTCAGTCGCGCACGGTGTTCGGCATGCAGTCGCGGGCGGCTGGGCTTAATCCGCAAGGCGCGGTCTTTGCCGGCGTGCCGCTCGGGCGCACGTTGGTCATCGTCGCCTGCCTGTCTGGAGGGCTCGCAGGTCTTGCCGGCGCGATCGAGGTGATGGGCGTCAAGGGCTACGTGACCACGGATCTGTCGCCGGGATACGGCTATTCCGGCATCGTCGTCGCCATGCTCGCCAATCTCAATCCGCTCGGCGTCGTGCTGGCCGGATTGTTCACCGCCACCATGTTCGTCGGCGCGGATGGCATGAGCCGCAGCCTCGGCATCCCCAGCTATATCGCCGATGTGATCGTGGCGCTGTCGCTGCTCACCATGCTGATCGCCGTCTTTTTCACCCAATACAGGATCCGCCGATGAGCGCGCTGTTCGACATCGTCGCCTCCGCCGGCCTCTGGGCCGCCGTGCTCAGGATCGCGACGCCCCTGATCCTCGGCACGCTGGGCGCGCTGTTGTGCGAGCGGGCGGGCGTGCTCAATCTCGGCATCGAGGGGATCATGACCTTCGGCGCGATGATCGGCTGGCTCGCGGTTTATAACGGCGCGGATCTCTGGACAGGCTTCCTGATCGCGGGGATCGCCGGCGGCGTCTTCGGTCTCTTGCATGCAGGACTGACCGTGACGCTCGGCCTGTCGCAGCATGTCTCCGGCCTCGGCGTCACGCTGTTTGCGTCGAGTTTCAGTTACTACGTCTTTCGCCTCATGGTGCCGGTCGCCGGCACGCCGCCGACAATCGAGCCATTTCAACCGATTGCGATCCCCGGGCTGAGCGATATTCCCTTCTTCGGACCGGCGCTGTTTTCCCAGACGCCGCCCACATACGCCGCCGTTCTTCTCGCACTCGTGCTGGCCTATATGCTGTTTCGGACCCCGCTGGGGCTAGCGATCCGCATGACGGGGGAAAATCCGCATGCGGCGGATGCGCAGGGCGTCAATCCCATGGCGGTGCGTTATGGCGCCGTCATTGCCGGCAGCGCCCTGATGGGCATGGCGGGGGCGTTTCTGACGCTGTCGGCCTTCAACAGCTTCTTCCCGACCATGGTGCAGGGGCGTGGCTGGATCTGCATCGCGCTCGTGGTGTTTTCGTCCTGGCGACCGGAACGGGCGCTGTTGGGGCGCTGCTGTTTGCCTTTTTCGACGGATTTCAGCTGAGGCTGCAGACCACGCTCGGCGGCGCCGTGCCCTATCAGCTGTTCCTGATGATTCCCTATATCCTGTCGATCGCGGCGCTGGCAGTCATGGCTCGGCGCGCGCCCGCGTTCCCCAGGCGTTGATGCAACCCTATCGGCGCGGCGAGCGCTGATTTCCGGAGAGTGACCATGTTCGATCTGATCATCCGCAACGCCAATCTGCCCGATGGCCGCCAGGGCTGGGATATCGGTCTCTCGGGCGGCAAGATCACCGCGATCGAGAAGAATATCGCTGCCGAGGCGGGCGAGGAGATCGACGCGTCGGGCCGCCTCGTCAGCCCGCCCTTCTGCGATCCACATTTCCACATGGATGCGACGCTGTCGCTCGGCATGCCGCGCATGAATGTTTCCGGCACGCTGCTTGAAGGCATTGCGCTCTGGGGCGAGTTGCGGCCGCTGCTGACCAAGGAGGCGCTGGTCGAGCGCGCCCTGCGCTATTGCGATCTCGCGGTCAGCCAGGGTCTTCTCTATATCCGCAGCCATGTCGACACCTCTGATCCCCGGCTGGTCACGGCCGAGGCGTTGCTCGAGGTGCGCGAACGCGTCGCGCCCTATATCACGCTGCAGCTCGTCGCTTTTCCGCAGGACGGCTATTACCGCGCGCCTGAGGGCGAGACGTCGCTGGAGCGCGCGCTGGACATGGGCATCGACATCGTCGGCGGCATCCCGCATTTCGAGCGGACGATGGATGACGGGCGCCGCTCGCTGAAAGCGCTGTGCCGCATCGCCGCCGAACGCGGCCTGCCGGTCGATATTCACTGCGACGAGACCGACGATCCCATGTCCCGGCATATCGAGACATTGGCGGCCGAGACGATCCGCTACGGCCTGCAAGGCCGAGTCGCCGGCTCGCATCTCACCTCCATGCATTCCATGGACAATTATTATGTCTCGAAACTCATTCCGCTGATGGCGGAGGCCGAGATCAACGTCATCCCCAATCCGCTGATCAACATCATGCTGCAGGGGCGGCACGACACTTATCCGAAACGTCGCGGCATGACGCGGGTGCGTGAATTGATGGCGGCTGGCCTCAACGTGTCCTTCGGCCAGGATTGCACCATGGATCCCTGGTATTCGATGGGCTCGGCCGACATGCTCGAAGTCGGGCATATGGCCATCCATGTGGCGCAGATGGGCGGGATCGAGGACAAGAAGAGGATCTTCGAGGCGCTGACCGTCAATTCCGCCAGGACCATGGGACTGGAAGGTTATGGCCTGGAGGTCGGCTGCAACGCCGATCTGGTGGTGCTGCAGGCGGCCGGTGTGATCGAGGCGCTGCGGCTGAAGCCGACACGGCTGTTTGTCGTCAAGAGCGGCAAGGTCATTTCCCGCTCGGCGCCGCGCATCGGCGAATTGTTCCTTGACGGTCGCCCTGACAGCATCGATCCGGGCCGCGACTACGTGCCGAAACCGGCCTGAGACGAAGGCGCTCCGGAAGGAGCGCCACGAGATCAGCCGACGAAGGCTCGCTCCACAACGAAGGTGGAGGGCGCATTGTTGGCGCCTTCTTCGAGACCGAATCTCTCAAGAACAGACTTGGTCTCGTTGAGCATCGCCATGGAGCCGCAGATCATTGCCCGGTCGGTTTCGGGCGAAATCGTCGGCAGGCCGAGATCGGCGAATAGCTTGCCATTGCGCATGAGATCGGTGACGCGGCCTATGCGAGGGGAAACTTCGCGTGTCGTCGTGGTGTAGAGCCTGAGCTTGCCGGCGGAGCATTCGCCGACCAGCGGGTCGTCCGCAAGTCCTTCCACCAGTTCGGTGATATAAGTGAGCTCGGCGACTTCGCGGCAGGTCTGCACCAGAATGACCTCTTCGAACTTTTCATAAGTCTCGGGATCGCGCACAAGGCTTGCAAATGGCGCGACGCCTGTGCCGGTCGAAAAGAGATAGAGTCGCTTTCCGGGCAGCAGCGCGTCCAGCACCAGCGTGCCCGTCGGCTTCTTGCGCATCAGCACGGTGTCGCCGGGAACGATTTTCTGGAGATGTTCGGTCAGCGGACCGTTTTCCACCTTGATGGAGAAGAACTCCACTTCCTCGTCCCAGGAGGGGCTCGCCACCGAATAGGCCCGATAGACAGGCTTTTCGGCGTTGGGCAGGCCGATCATCACGAATTCGCCGGAGCGGAAGCGGAAAGCGGCGGGACGGGTGATCCGGAAGGAAAATAGACGGTCGGTGTAATGCTTCACACTCACCACGCGCTCGGCGAAGACATTGTCGGGAATGGGGAAGGCGGGTGCGGAGACGAGGGCGTCCATGACGGGCTCCTGTGGAGAGATTGTTTGTGTACGAATTAAATGCATGCACGTTGACCGAGGAGGGCGTCCGGCGGCTCTCAGGCCGCCTTTGCAGATCGCGCCGCTTTCGTCGCCGTGATATCGACAACACCTGCCGCGTCGAGCGCCACGCCGAACAGAACCAATGCCTGTTCGACGCTATAGCGGCCCAGGCGAACATCGAGGGCCACGGCTTCGGGATCGCGTTCAAAGGGATTGCCGTAGCCGCCGCCGCCGGGGTCTGCACCCGCACCCGGTCGCCGGCTTTCAGCGGAATGTCCTGCGCCTTCGACAGATGCTCGGGCGTCATGGCGACGCCGTCGCGATAAAGCGTCACCTGATTGGGCGCGCCATCCTTGCCGCCGAGCGCGCCCGGAGGTCCGAAACGGCCGTGATCCATCACGAAGCTCGCCGTGGCCTGTCCGCGCCTCAGTTCGATCTCATAGTCGAGACCGAACCCGCCGCGATGGCGGCCTGCGCCGCCCGAGCCTTCGCGAAGCGCATAGCGATGATAGAGCACCGGATATTGCTGCTCCATGATTTCCACCGGCGGCGCCTTGGAAATGCCAATGGTCGAGCAGCCATTGGCGAGCCCGTCGTGATCGGCGTTGCCGCCATAACCGCCGCCGGAGATCTGATACATCACATAGCCCTGGCCGCGTTCCGGATCATGGCCGCCGAGCGCGAAATTGCCGGAACTTCCGGCCGGCGAGGCCGTCACCCGGTCTGGCAGCGCCTCGACCAGAGCGGAGAACACCGCTTCGGCGATGCGCTGGCTGACTTCGGCGGCGCAGCCCGAGACCGGTCGCGGATAATGCGCATCGAGGAACGTGCCTTCCGGCCGGATCACCGTCAGCGGCTCAAACGCGCCGGCCGAGATCGGCACATCCGGGAAGATATGGCGCATGGCGAGATAGACGGAGGACAGCGTCGTCGCCAGCACCGAATTCATCGGGCCGATGCAGGGTTTGGAAGAACCAGTGAAATCGAAGGTCAATTCGCCCTGATGGGCCGTCACCGTCAGGCGGATTTCGAGCGGTTCATTGACCACGCCGTCGCTGTCGACATAGGCGGTCGAGTGGTAGGTCCCGTCCGGGATCAGGCGGATATTGGCGCGCATCTGGTCGGCCGCGCGACGGCGCAATTCGGCGATCGCCTCGGTCACCGTGGCGTCGCCATAGCGATCCAGCAGCCGCACAAGGCGTTTCTCGCCGACGAGAAGGGCTGCGGCCTGCGCCTTGACATCGCCGATGCGCTGGTCGGCCACGCGGATATTCGAGCAGATGATCGAGTAGATTTCCGTGTCGAGTTCGCCTTGCTTGAACAGGCGCACGGGCGGCAGACGCAGGCCTTCCTGCTCGACGGATGTCGCCGAGGCCGAAAAGCCGCCCGGCACCGCGCCGCCGGTGTCCGGCCAATGGCCGGTGTTGGACAGCCAGCAGAATATCTCGCCATTGCGATAGACGGGCATGGCGAAGCGCACATCCATCAGATGCGTGCCGCCGAGATAGGGGTCGTTGACGATATAGATGTCGCCCGGCTTCGGAGCGGCCGCCTTGCCGGCGGCGATCATCTCGATCAGCACGCGGGTGGAATACTGCATCGTGCCGACGAACACCGGCAGGCCGCTCGATCCTTGTGCGATCAGCGCGCCGTCGACGGCGGAATAGATGCCATCGGAGCGGTCGTTGGCTTCGGCGATGACGGGCGAGAAAGCGGCGCGGGAAAAGGACAGGTCCATCTCGTCGCAGACCTGCTGCAGGCCGGATTGAATGACGGAGAGCGTGATGGGATCGATGCCTTGGGTCATGGCTCAGCCTCCGATGGTGATGATGATGTTGCCGTCGGCGTCCTGACGGGCGACGTCGCCGGGCTCGATGACGATGGTCGTGTCCATCTGCTCGATGATGGCGGGACCTTCGACGACGGCGTCGGCGGGCAGATGGTCACGCCAATAGACCGGCGTCTCCACGAATCCGCCGAAAAACACCGGACGTCTGCCGGTCTCGGCCTCGGCGAGGCTTGCCTTGCGGCCGCTGGCGTCGATGAGCGCCGAAAGATCGATCTCCTCGCGGCGTCCGATCACCGATGTGTTGACATTGACGAGATTGGCGCGAATTTCCGGCAGCGCCACATGGAAGCGGGCGAAATAGGCTTCCTCGAAGCGTTGCTGCAACTCTTCACGGCTCGGCGTGGGATTGGGAAGCGGCACGCGCAACACATGCGTCTGGCCGATGAACTGCATGTCGACCGAGCGCATCTCGCGGATTTCGCGGATCTGCACGGCTTCCTTGGCGATCAGGCCGCGGCCTTCCTCGCTCTGGCGGGCGAAGATTTGGTGCACCGTGTCGATATCGGCGGCGGCCAGGGGACGATTGACGGTCTGCACGAAATCATGCCGGAGATCGGCCACCACGCAGCCCAGCGCATTGGTGATGCCGGGTCTGGAGGGTGCAAGCACTTTGGGAATGCCGAGTTCCCTGGCGATGGCCGAGGCATGCAGGGGCCCTGCGCCGCCGAAAGCGAACAGGGCGAAATCGCGCGGATCTTCGCCGAGGCTGACCGAGACCATACGCACGGCGTCGGACATGCGGGCATTGGCGATGCGGATCACGGCGTCGGCGGCCTGGACCGCGTCGAGGCCAAGCCTGTCGCCGATCTCGCGGGCGAAAGCGGCCTCGACATCGGCGAGCGTCACGCCGCCCGGCACCTTGTTGAGGCGCGAGGGATTGAGGCGGCCGAGCAGAAGATTGGCGTCGGAAATGGTTGGTCTTGTTCCGCCCTTGCCATAGCAAATCGGGCCAGGGGTGGCGCCGGCGCTTTCCGGGCCGACCTGCAGCAAGCCGGCTTCGGTGACGCGGGCGATCGAACCGCCGCCGGCGCCGACAGTGCGCACATCCACCATCGGCACATGAATCGGCATGGCGTATTCCACCTCGATCTCGTTGGAGACGGTGGGTTCGGCGTCGCGGATCAGCGCGACATCGGTGGAGGTGCCGCCCATGTCATAGGTGATCAGGTTGGGCATGCCGGCGCGGCGGCCGGTATAGGCGGCGGCCATGACGCCGGAGGCGGGGCCGGACATCACCGTCTTGGCCGCTTCATTGGCGACCCGGCGAGCCGACACCATGCCGCCATTACCGTTCATCACCAAAACATCATGGCGATAGCCGCGCGCAGCCAGCGTATCGGCGAGACGCTCGACATAGCGGCGCAACAGCGGCTGCACCGAAGCGTTGACGGCGGCGGTGACGCCGCGCTCATATTCGCGGCTTTCCGAGAGCAACGCATGCCCGAGCGTGATATTGCCGTTCGGCCAGACCTCGCGGGCGATTTCGCCGGCCCGGAGTTCGTGGACCGGATTGGCGTAGGCATGCAGGAAGTGAATGACGAGCGCTTCGCAGCCCTTGTCGGCGAGATCCTGCAGCGCGGAACGAAGCGCATCCTCGTCGAGTGGCGTTACCACCGCACCGCGCGCATCCATGCGTTCGGGGATTTCCATGCGCAGATCGCGGGGAATGATCGGCCGGAAGTCGCCCTTCATGCCATAGGCCTGCGGCCGGGTGCGGCGGCCAAGCTCCAGCACGTCGCGGAAGCCCAGGGTGGTGATCATCCCGGTCTTGCAGAGCTGGCGTTCGAGCACGGCGTTGGTGGTGGTGGTCGTGCCATGCACGATGAGATCCAGCGCGGCGAAATCGGCCTCGGCCGCCTCGAGCGCATGGATCACGCCGAAGGCCTGATTGTCGAGCGTCGTCGGCGTTTTCGCCAGCCGCACCGTGCCGGTTGCAGTGTCGAACAGCACGAGATCGGTGAATGTGCCGCCGACATCGACGCCGGCGACGATCGATTGGTTGGAAGATGGAGTCCTGGCGTCGGTCGCCGATGCGGGGGGCTGAGACACGGCTGTTCCTTGCTTATTATTGTTTGTATACGAATGATATTGTCAGCCGCTATCTGGGCTGTCAAGCAAGGGCGGTCAGCGCAGACCGTCCTTGCCTTCGATTTCTTGGACCGTCAGGCCGCCGATACGGGGCAGGGGGCGGCCACTATCCGTCAAGGCCACCGCGACCATGATCTCCCCAGCTCTCGGGCTATCGGCGAGCCTGATATCCATCCCGTCGAAATGCGAGCGGACATAGGCCGCATCCTTGTGTCCCAGGGGAATGTCGAGCGTCTGCCCCGGGCCGCCGCGCTTCTTGGACGAGGGCACCAGAGCCGCGCCCTTTTCGACGGCGGCGCGCAACGGCTTGCCCAGCGCGGGATGCAGGATGGCGGCGGCATGTTCGAGTTCGCCGTCCTCGCCCACCATCGCCGCCTTGCCATAGCTTTCGACAGCGCCGGGCTCGATGCTCAACGCGTCGACGCAGCGGCGGCCGAGAAGATCGCCGAGTTCGGCGCCGATGTCGATCAGATCGGTCAGATCCGAGACATAGCGGCCCGCGAAGGGGTTGCGGATCACCGCCACCGCCGCGACCTTGCGGGTGGCAGGGTTGATCTCGCGGCCCATCTCCTCGCGCAGTTCCTCGACGAAGACAGCGATTTTCCGGATTTCGGCCTTCACCGCAGTCCGTCCTCGCCCTTGATGTCCTCGGCCTTGAGGCCGCCGACGCGGGCATGGATGCGGGCGCCGGTGGTCATGACAAGGCAGAGCACGATCTCGTTGGCGCGCGGCGCATCCGACACGCCGACTTCCATGGCGTCGAAATGGCTGCGCACATAGGACGCGTTGATATGGGTGACGGGCACATCGAGCCGGGTTCCGGGTCCGCCGACTTTCTTGGTCGAGGGCACGATGGCCTTGGCGTCGCCGAGCGCCTCGCGCATGGCGTAGCCGCCCGGCACATGCCAAAGCGCGCCATGTTCGAGTTCGCCGCCCTGGCCGACGATCGCGCCCTTGCCATAGGCCTCGATATCGTTGACGTCTCCGCCGAGACAATCGATCAGCTTGCGCGCCATCTCAAGACCAAGCGGCTCGAGATCCTTCATGAAGCCCGCAATCTCCGGCTCATAACGGCCGGCGAAGGGATTTTCGATCACGGCCATGACCGCGCCGCGCTTGAGCGGCGTTTCTGAAACCGGCCCGCCCTCGTGGAAGACCTCTTCGACGATGGTGGCGATCTTGCGGACTTTGGGTTCAGGCATAGAGTTTTTCCTCCGGAATGGGGATGTGCGGGGCAGACTGATGGGGTGGCGCAACGAGCCGGCCATGACGACCGAGAAACAATACCGACCGCTCGATGAGAGACCGTCGACGAAGGTTTTCCGCCATGGCCTCGCCTTTGTCGAGCGCGAACGCAATGTCCTGATCTGTGAGCGCGCCAACGCGCGTCGTCACCAGACGCGCGCCGAGATCGCTGTCGTCGACGACAGTGTCTGCGGGCGCCCTGAAAACGGCGGGGTGACCGGGAAGATCGACTGCGTTGGCGATGATCGTAGCCGCCGCGTCGGCGCTGGCGGCGCTCTCGGAAAGCGTAGTCACGGAATCGGCAATGCCCATGGACAGCGACCGCCCGCCGCGTCCCGACGTGGCGACGCCTCGACAGCGATCCTCGGCGGTTACGGCGAAATCGCCGAGATCGGCGCCATCTTCGCGCGCGATCTTCACCCGGAACGAAGCGTCCTGTTCCAGATGCAGCGCGATGTCGCCGCCATTGTTGACATAGATACGATGTGGGCGATTTTCCGCAGTGAAACCTGAGAGCATGGCGGCCAGCAATTCATCCGCCACCGCGCCAGCCACCGCCGCCATCGGCGTGATGAAGAAGTCAGCAGCGAAAGGCAGCACAGCGCGCCACATGCGACGGGCGACTTCCCCTTCGGGCTCGGCTCCATCGGGCAGCGCCTGTCGCTTCAACAGCGGAAGCTCCGCCACGAGTTCATCGAGGATCATCTTGAAGCGGCGATGCGCCAGTGCGAAGGCATGCGCCCGCTGATAGGCTTCGAGTTCCAGCGAATGCGCGCCGTCGACGCCGATCACCAAATCGATTGGACCGTGCTGCAGATGCAGACGGCCGTTCTGGTGTCCATCGAGATAGACGGCGACCGGTCCCGGCATGATCTCAGGCGCCCCAGCGGAAATTCTTGCCGTCCATCGGCCAGACGCTGTCCTCAGTGGATGCGATCCGCCGCTCGGCTTGCTCGACGGCGCGCTCCACCGGAATGACGGCGTCCATATGGCCGCCCAAGGCCCGGTAGTCCTCGAGCCGCATGGTGAATTCGATCGGCGCGACGATTGCCGGCGTCGGCACATAGCCGAAACTGTTGGTCGGCATTTTGGTCACGTCGGCCATCACCGTGATGCCGCCGCCCGGCCAGACATAGGCGGGTGCGCCGCCCACCGAAACATAGGTCAGCGCATCCTTGACCGAGCGGGTCAGCCGCACGGGATTGGTGGTGACCCCCGCCCTGAGGCTGCCGCCGGCGCCGCCGATAAACAGCACCGAGGTCATCGCCGGCTCGCAGTTTTCGGCGACGATCTCGACCGTTTCCTGAACTGCGGCGGGCAGGATGTCCTGCAAAACAGGGCGAAGCTGATCGTCGAGAATATAATAGCCATATTGTTCGCCGGTGGTGGAGACCATCAGCAGGCGCAGGCCGGGATAGGCGACCTTGGGGTCGAAATCGCCGAGAATGGCGAGCGGATCGGAAACATTGGTGCCGCCCCAGCCGGTGCCGGGTTCTGCGACCTGGAAATAACGGCCCGGCGTCGAACGGCGACCCTTGATCTTGATGCCGGTGGGCGCGACGTCCAGCAGCTTGCCAGCCTGATGTTCCGAAAGGACGCCGGTGATGTGGTCGTCGACCACAACGACCTCGTCGACCATGTCCTTCCATTGCTTGGCGAACATGCCGATCGTGGCGGAGCCGCAGCCCACGCGCATGCGGCTTTCCTCGACGCCATTGATGATGGGGGACAGCCTGCGGTGAGCGTCAGCATCGCGCCGCCGTCGATCACGAGATCGACGCTTTCACGATTGCACAGGCGCAGGATCGTGTCGCAGGTGACGCGGCCCTCTTTCTTGGAGCCGCCGGTCAGATGATGCACGCCGCCGATCGACAGCATCTGCGAGCCATATTCGCCCGTCGTCACATGGCCCACCGGTTCGCTATCCACCAGCACCTTGGCGGTCTCGGGGCCGATGAAACGATCGGTGTCGATCTTTATCTTGGCGCCGCAATAGGAGAAGATGCCTTCGGTGACCACCGTCACCATGTCGACGCCGTCATGGGTCTGCGAGACGATAAAGGGCGCCGGCTTGTAATCGGGATAAGTGGTGCCGGCGCCGACGGCGGTGATAAAGGGCGCGGAGGCGTGGACGAGATCGCCGTCCCAATCGTCGCGGGGCCCATCGGGCAGGAAGGCGACGACCTTGCCGCCGTCTCCGATCGTGTTTTCGATAATGGTCAGGGGATCGACGCGGAGCAACTCGCCGCCGACATTGGCGTAGCGGTCGCAGGCCCCGGACCGGCCGTCGGCGATAAAACACATGACCGGACAGGCGTCGCAGCGGATCTTTCCATTCACGGCGCTTTCGACTTGTTGCTTGACCATCGAAAATTCCCCTGGACGCGTTTCATATCGCAGCGCGTTCATATTATTTGTGTACAAATGAAATTGATCCGGTTTGTCGATCCTGTCAAGCCTGGAGTCTGTTGGCATCGCGTTCGCGGGCGAGGCATCCGATTGTCCTGCGATTGACAATCAACCCGCCGCCGCTAAACCGGGAACACGGACCGGGACTGTCCCGGCCTGAAAGGAAAACGTCCATGTCGAGGCAAATCGCAGAGCCGGAGATGTCCGTGGCGGAGGCGTATCGCGTCGACGAGCAGATCGGCTTCCTGCTTCGGCAAGCCAATCAGCGGCATGTGGCGATTTTTGCGGCGCGGATGGGCGACAAACTGACCACCATGCAGTGGTCGGCGCTGATCAAGCTCCGGGAAATCCAGCCGTCGTCGCAGAACCAGTTGGGCCGCGAAATCGCCATGGACGCCGCGACGACAAAAGGCGTCATCGACCGGCTGGTGGCGCGTGGCTATGTCTCGACCTCGCCGGATCCCGAGGACGGTCGACGGGTGATCCTGTCTTTGACCGACGCCGGCGACGAGGCGGTGAGGCGCAATATCGCCTCCGCCCGGACAGTGACCGAAGAGACGCTTGCGCCTCTGAACGCCGATGAGCGCTCGATCCTCCTGGACCTCATTCGCAAGCTCTGCTGACGGGCGCCGTCTCACCATGAACGGGCCAAGAATTCATTTGCGCACGAATGATTTCTTGTTATCCTGGCGATGGATGCGATCGAAAAAAACCACAAGGGGAACGCCGCAATCCTGAGCCCGATCCCTGTCCGGGATCAAGGCCGGATTTATGCGCGATGTCCCACCGATGAGGCGGGTGCGCGATGTCTTCACCCCCGCTGACGCTCACGATCAACGGCGAGGATCGTGAGTTTGCGCTGCCGGCAGACACGCCGCTCCTTTATGTCTTGCGCAATGATTGCGGGCTGAATGGCCCCAAATTCGGCTGCGGTCTCGGCGAATGCGGCGCTTGCGCCGTGTTGCTGGACGGCCGACCTGTGCGATCCTGCACGACGCCGCTGGCGGCCGTTGATAAGCGTGAGGTGACGACGCTCGAGGGGCTTTCCCGCGATGGAACATCGCATCCGGTGCAACAGGCCTTCATCGACATGCAGGCCGCGCAATGCGGCTATTGTCTCAACGGCATGATCATGGCGACGGTCGGGCTTCTCTCCCGCAATCCCGATCCGACCGAAGCTGAGATTCGAGCAGCACTCCGCCGCCATCTCTGTCGTTGCGGAACGCATATGGAAATCCTGGCGGCCGTCAGGCTGGCGCGCGCGCGGCTGGCTGCCACTGAAACTGCGGAGACTGAAGCATCATGACTGCGCCGCGCGAAGCCAGCAGGGACGCCTATCTCGCCATGTCCGACGCGCTCTTGGTGGTCAGGCCGGGAGGCTCGAACCAGCCTGATATCTATCTCGCCATGACGGCGACAGGCGAGGTGATCGGATTCAACGGCCATGTCGATCTCGGCACCGGCATCCGCACGGCGCTCGCCCAGATCATCGCCGAAGAACTGGATGTTGGGTTCGAGAGCGTGCGCATGGTGCTGGGCGCGACCAGCGCCGCCCCCGATCAAGGCCCCACAATCGCCAGCGAAACCATCCAGATCACCGCGATCCCGCTCAGGCAGGCCGCCGCGACGGCGCGGCGCCGGTTGGTGCAGGCGGCAGCCGAACAGTGGGGCGTCGAGCCCGAGGCTATCACCGTGTCCTCTGGTGTTCTGGAGAGCGGCGACCACCGAACCTCCTATGCGGCGCTGCTTATGGGCTGGCGCGAACGGATCGAGATCGACGCCTTGGCGCCGTTGAAGCCGGGGACGGAATTCCGCATCGTCGGCCAGTCGCAGCCGCGCAATGATATTCCGGCCAAGGCGACAGGAGACTGGGTCTATGTGCACGATGTCAGACTGCCGGACATGCTGCACGGCCGCGTCATCCGCCCGCCCTATGTCGGCTTTGATCACGGCGAGGGCGTTGGCGCGAGCCTTCTGGGCGTTGACGAAGCCTCGGTGGCCCATATGCCTGGTCTCGTCTCCGTGGTCGTGGTCGGCGATTTCGTCGGCGTCGTGGCCGAACGCGAGGAGCAGGCCGCCGCCATCGCCAAGGCGCTGAAACTGACATGGCGCGAACCGCCGAAACGTCCTGATCTCAATGCGCCGGAAGAGGCGCTGCGCGACAATCCCGCCTCGCGTCGGCTGTTGAAGGAAAGCGGCGATGTCGATCTGGCGCTCGACGGCGCTTCGCCCCGCATGGACCGCACCTATGTCTGGCCCTATCAGATGCATGGATCGATCGGTCCATCCTGCGCGGTGGCCGACTGGGGTCCTGAACGGCTGACCGTCTGGTCCGGCACGCAGAACCCCTATTTCATGCGCCGTGATCTCGCCCGCCTCATGGACATGCCCGAGGAGGCGATCGTGGTGGAGCGGCACGAAGCGGCCGGCTGTTACGGCCGCAATTGCGCCGATGACGTAACCGCTGACGCAGCACTTCTGTCGCGCGCCGTGGGGCACCCCGTCCGGGTGCAGTTGACGCGCGAGCAGGAGCATGGCTGGGAGCCGAAGGGGGCGGCGCAAGTCATCGATGTGCGCGGCGGTCTCGATCTCGAAGGCGGCCCGATCGCCTATGATTTCGAGACACGTTATCCCTCAAATCTCGCGCCGACGCTGGCGCTGGTATTGACCGGCAAGACGACCGGCAACGACACCGTCGAAATGGGCGACCGCACCGCGATCCCGCCTTACGCGGTCGGCAATATGCGCATCGCCGTGCATGACATGCCGCCGATTGCGCGTGCTTCCTGGTTTCGTGGCGTCTCGGCCATGCCAAACTCGTTTGCGCATGAAAGCTTCTTCGACGAACTCGCCGCCGCAGCCGGCGTCGATCCCGTCGAATACCGGCTTCGCTATCTGACCGATCCCAGGGCGATCGATCTGGTGCGCGCTGTGGCGGAGAAAGCCCAGTGGAAACCGCGCACCCGCTGGGGCAGCGAGGGCGGCGAGGGCGACCTGCTTTACGGTCGCGGCTTCGCCTATGCCCTTTACGTGCATGGAAAATTTCCCGGAACGCCCGCGGCATGGTCGGCCTGGGTGGCCGATGTCGCCGTCAACAAGCGCACCGGTCAGGTGACGGTGGCGCGGGTGACGGTGGGGCAGGATTCCGGCCTGATGATCAATCCGGACGGCGTCCGCCATCAGATCCACGGCAATGTCATCCAGTCCGTCAGCCGCGTGCTGAAGGAAAAGGTGACCTTCAACGAGACCGGTGTGGAGAGCCTGGAATGGGGCGGCTACCCGATCCTCACATTCGAGGAGACGCCGGATATCGACGTGCTGATGATCCCGCGTCCGGATGAGCCGCCGATGGGCGTCGGCGAATCCGCCTCCGTGCCGAGCGCTGCGGCGATCGTCAACGCTGTTTATGACGCCACGGGCCTGCGCTTCCGCGAATTGCCGCTGACGCCCGACCGGATCCTTGCAGGATTGGGCCGGCAGGCCTTGCCTGCTTCCGACAGAGACGACGGTAAAAAGCGCATGTCCTGGTTCCGTCGCGGCTTCGGCTTCGCCGGACTGGCCGGGCTCGCCGCCTTCGGACTGGCGACGGCGTCGCCCTGGCGGCCGTCGATTGCGGCCATTCAACGGCCCGATCCGGCCGTGTTCAGTCCGGCGTCGGTAGAGCGCGGCCGTCTTGTCGCCGCCGCAGGCGGTTGTGCGATCTGTCATGCCGGGGCCGATGGCGCAGCCTTGGCCGGCGGGCGGGCGTTCGAGACGCCGTTCGGCACGGTGCGCGCCGCCAATATCTCGCCGGACGAAACACATGGCATCGGCGGCTGGTCTTACCCGGCCTTTGCCCGCGCCGTCCGCGAGGGAGTCAGCCGAGACGGCTCGCATCTCTATCCCGCCCATCCCTACACCTCTTTTGTGAGTGTGTCCGATCAGGATCTTCAGGATCTCTACGCTTTCGTGATGAGCGCTCCGGCCGCGCACCAGCCCGCGCCCAGATCGGATATGAAGCCGCCTTTCAACATCAGGGGATTGATGGCCGGCTGGAACACGCTGTTTCTCGGCGCCAAGAGCGTCGCCTATGACCCCGCCAAAGGCGAAGCCTGGAACAGAGGCGCTTATCTGATCGAAGGCCTGGGCCACTGTTCCGCCTGCCATACCGACCGCAACATATTGGGCGCCGAGCGCAGCGGCGACGCCCATCTCGCCGGCGGCTTTGCCGATGGCTGGGCGGCGCCGGCGATCAATGGTCGGGGCGAGGGCGCTGTGCCCTGGACCAAAGCCGCCTTCTACGATTATCTCCGCGATGGGCATTCGGCGGATCATGGCGGCGCTGGCGGTCCGATGGCGCAGGTCGTCGCCTCGCTCTCGGTTTTGCCGGACACGGATATCGAGGCGATGGCGACTTACCTCGCCAGCATGGCGCCTGAGCCTGGTCCAGGGGAAGTCGAAAGCGTGAGACGACAGGCGCTGCAACGCGCAGACGCTGCGCGAGATGCGGCCGCGCTCGCCCATCCCGAAGGTCAGCGTCTCTTCGAGGGCGCCTGTTCCTCCTGCCACGAAGACGAGGCGCTCGCCACCCATCTTGCGCTCAACACCAATCTCCGCAGCGGCAGGGCCGACAATGTGCTTCAGGCGATCCTGCATGGCGCGCCCGCGCCGGCGGGCATGAGGGAGCGGCTGCATGCCGCAGGCCAGCCGATGTCGATGCCGTCTTTCGCCGATAGCCTGTCGGATAGGCAGATCATGGAGCTTGGACGCTATCTGCGCGCCCGCTTCGCACCCGATCGCTCAGCCTGGGCGATGGACGCCGAGACGCTGTCCGCCATTCGCAGCACGCCCGCTTCGCACTGACCGCTATCACCCGAGGAGCATGGATGTGCGGCGCACAAATTTGCCGCATTGCCGGGTTGTGGAAAAGCAAATAGAGAGGGTGCATGACGATTTTTCGGCCCCGCAAAGATATTCGAAACATCGCGATGATGCTGCGCCTTTTCTGCGCGCTCGCCATCGCGATGGTCGGCTTTGCCCATAAGCCGTTATTCGCGGCGGAAGGGTCCGGATATGAGGTCTCGGTCCTGCCAGATGGCGAAATCGCGACGATGTGCCTCTCGTCTCCCGACCTCGACGGCAAAAAATCTGTCGGCATAGGCTCCTGCGAAGCCTGCCGCCTGTCTTCCGCCTGCCTGTTGCCAAATCCACCGGAGAGCCAGGGTGTTTTGATCCGCACGGCTCTTACAGCGCCGTTCGTGGCCGGGCGCGCTTGTCCACCGCTCGACGTGCTTTCTTATCGGGCGCGCCGCGCGCCTCGCCATCCATCTGAGCGTTGCGCCGCTTAGCCCATCGGCTCGACCGCGGCTTTGCAGGATCGGCGAAGGGCGAAAGCCCCTTGCGCCATCAAAGTTCAGAAAATTCCGCACAGGATCACCTCCCATGAAGAAGACATTCATTCGCGCCGCCGTCATGGCCGCCATATTCGCCGCAGCGCCGGCGCTCGCCCACGAATACAAGCTCGGTCAGATCGAGATCGACCATCCCTATTCCCGCGCCATGCTGCCGGGCGCAGCGGTCGGCGGCGGTTATCTGAAGATCGTCAACCATGGCGAAGCCGACCGGCTGCTGCGCGTGACGACCTCGCGCGCCAAGTCCACGCAGCTGCATGAGATGCAGATGGGAGACGACGTGATGACCATGCGGGAAATGACGGACGGCCTGGAAATTCCCGCCCATGGTGTTCTCGAACTGAAGCCCGGCGCATTCCATGTCATGTTCATGAATGTCGCAGAACCGTTCAAGGAAGGCGAGCGCGTCAAGGCGACGCTTACTTTCGAGAAGGCCGGCTCCGTCGATGTCGACTTCGTCGTCGGCGCTCCGGCTGGCGCTCCCCCGCCCATGCCGAGCATGAGGGCGGCCATGACCATATGGCGCATCAGCATGCCCAGGCGGATGCGCACGCCCATCATGATCACACCTCCCATCATATGCAGGCCGCCTCCGGCGATCCCGCGCAGGATATCGCCGCGATCATGAAGGGGATGTTCGAGACGCCCGACGCCCCGCTGTCCGTCGAACCCGTCGTGGTGCAGGGCGAATGGGCTGTCGCAGGCTGGGCTCAGCAGGATCGCGGCGGTCGGGCGCTTCTCAAGAAAAAGGGCGAGGCCTGGGCTATCCAGATCTGCAGCGGCGACAGCCTCAAGCAGGCGGATGCGCTCGAAAAAGCCGGCATTTCCAAGCAGGACGCCGAGGCTCTGGCCGCCAAGGTCGTCGAAGCCGAAAAGAATATCGATGCCGGGAAACTGGCGCTGTTCGCCAGCTTCGAAGGCACGGTGATGGTCGATGGCGGCGAATAGGGACAAGGGAGCCGCTGGAACCCAGCGAGATCACGCGCAATGACCAAGACCAACCCCTTCCTGATCGTTGTTCTGGCCGTTATCGGCCTGTTCATGTCGGCGCTCGTCGGCATCATCGCCTGGGTGGCGGCCGACGATTACAGGCCCGGCCCGTTCCGCGAAACCTTCACCCTGATCAACGATCGCGGCGAGACGGTGACGGAAAAGATGTTCCGGGGACGGCCCTCGCTCGTCTATTTCGGCTATACGCATTGCCCGGAGGTCTGCCCGACCACGCTGTACGATGTCTCGGTCTGGCTGAAGAAGCTGGGTCCGGAAGGGGCAGGTCTGCAGGTTTACTTCATCACCATCGATCCCGAGCGCGACACCCAGCAACTGCTGCATGGCTATGTCAACGCCTTCACCAACCGCATCACCGGCGTGACGGGCGATCCCAGGGAGATCAAAAGGTGGTCGACGGCTGGATGATCCACGCCTCGAAATCCGCGAGCACGAATGGCGACTACCACATGAGCCATACGACGTCGCTCCTGCTGATCGGCTCTGACGCCCGGCTGAAATATCTGCTTCCCTACGGCACGGAAGACAGTGTGGCGGTCGACCGTATCAGGGACTTCCTCAGGCGCGATCGTCGCGCGTCGGAAGCCAACAGCTGAAGATCGAACTGCCGAGAACATGGCAGGCCGCGCGCTTCGTGACGCGCGGCCTGCTTTCATCAGGCCGCTTGCAGGCGTTCCCAAGCGCTGCCGGGCTCGCGGATCTCCCCTGTGCGACGGTTGAGCTTGAACTGCTCCACCAGTTCCGAAAGCCCGGCTGAATCCCGGGCGAGCGAATGGCTGATCGCGGTCGTCTCCTCCACCATGGCGGCATTCTGCTGGGTCATCTGATCGATCGAATTCACCGCCGCCGAGATTTCCTGAAGCCCGATCGACTGTTCGCGCGAGGCGGTGTCGATGGCGTTGATCTTGAGATCGATGTCGTTGACGAAGGCGGCGATGCGGGTCAGCGCCTGTCCCGTTTCATCCACGAGACGCACGCCCGACGATACCTGTTCGCTCGAGCTCTTGATCAGCGTCGAGATCTCCTTGGCGGCCTGCGCGGAGCGTTGCGCCAGTTCCCGCACTTCCTGCGCCACGACCGCAAAACCCTTGCCGGCATCCCCGGCGCGGGCCGCTTCGACGCCGGCGTTCAGAGCCAGGAGATTGGTCTGAAAGGCGATCTGGTCGATCACCGCGATGATTTGGCCGATCTTGCCCGAGGAGTCCTCGATCCGCCGCATCGCGTCGACCGCCTCGGTCACCACATCCTGAGAGGCCTGGGCGCAGGCGCGGGCGTCACCCACCAGCGTCCGGGTTTCCGTGGTCCGTTCCGCAGACGATTTGACCGTCGCGGTGACTTCGTCGAGCGAGGCGGAGGTCTGTTCGAGAGCCGCAGCCTGCTGCTCGGTGCGCTTGGCGAGATTGCCGGCCGAATCCTTCATCTCCTCGGCGTTGCCGGAGACCTGGGCTGTCTTGGCCAGCACCTGTTCGAGCGCGCGCTGGAAGGTGGCGATCGAATTGTTGAAATAATGCCGGAGCGGTTCGAAACGCGGCGCGAATGGATGGTCGATCGTGACCCGCATGTCGCAGGCCGCAAGCCGTTCCAGGCCGGCGCCCAGTTCGTCGACCACCTGCTTCAACTCTCCGGCTTCCGTCTGCATCAGCTCTTCGCGGGCGCGCTTTTCCGCCTCGATCCGGTCATTCTGCTCGGCGATCTTGCGGAGCCTGTCCTGGACGCGGGTGCTGACGGAATCGCGCAGCGTTTCGAGCGCGCGCGACATGTCGCCGAATTCGCTGCGGTCCTTCACACCGCCGATCGGCGCGCCGAACTCTTCGGATGCAATGCGCTGCATGGAGCGCATCAGCGATTTCATCGGCGCGATGACGCTGCGGATGACGGTGAAGGCGAAACCCTGCAGGATGATCATGCCGATAATGCTGACCAGGCCCTGTTGACGGCCGATTTCCCAGCGGCGGGCATGGAGGTCGTCGATATAGACGCCGGTGCCAATCACCCAGCCCCAGGGCTCGAACAGAGTGACATGCGAAAGCTTCTCGGCAGGTTCCGATTCGCCGGGCTTCGGCCATTGATAGGAAACGAAGCCGGACTTTTCATCCCGCGCCACGCGGGTGAATTCTGAAAACAGCGACAGGCCGGTCGGGTCTTTCATGCCGCTGACATCCTTGCCGTTCAATTCCGGCTTGGTCGGGTGCATGATCATCGTCTGATCGAGATCGTTGATCCAGACATAACCGTTGTCGCCGTAGCGCAGCGCGCCGATCGTCTCCATCGCCCGCGCTTGGGCTTGGTCGCGCGTCAGTTTGCCGGAGGTTTCCAGCGCATGCGCGGCGGTGGCGATCGCCATGGCGTTGTCGTCGATCGATGATAAAAGCATGCGCCGGTCCGACATCATCTGGGCGTCGGTGGTCGTCAGGCTGAAATAGAAGACGCCGCCGAGGACGAGAAAAGCGAGCGCCACGAGGGCGTAAAGTCTCGAAGAAACCGAAAAATTCTGCATGGCCGATCCTGAAATGCAGGTGAACGAATGCGGGGAAAAGACATGCCTGACCCCGTCGGCGCCATGACATTCGTCAACCCGATCGCGGTAACGGCCCTTTGAGACGGTAAAATTTGATTATGGTATAAAATTAGTTTCCAGCGAACGCAGCGAGCGGCCTGAGGAATTTGGGCCGCTCCCTGCGATGCTTCACTCCGCAGCCTGCGGCAACGGCTCAGGAAGATGGTGGACCCGATCTGCTACAGCTTTCGTCTCCGGTTCCGCTTTGGCGCCGCCATCTGTCTTCGCCCGGCCGAAGAACAGCGCATAGCCGGCCGGCAGCACGAAGATGGTCAGAAGCGTGGCGACCAGGATGCCGCCCATCATGGCGTAGGCGAGCGGGCCCCAGAACACGCCGCGCGAGATCGGGATCAGCGCCAGCACGGCGGTGAGCGCGGTCAGCGTGATCGGTCGGAAACGCCTGACGGCGGCGCCGATGATGGCTTCGGATCGCTCCATGCCGGCGGCGATATCCTGGTCGATCTGGTCGACGAGAATGATCGAGTTGCGGATGATGATGCCGAGCAGCGCGATGACGCCGAGAATGGCCACGAAGCCGAATGGCGCGCCGCTGATCAAAGAGCGCGGCGGCGGCGCCGATGATGCCCAGCGGGCCGGTGGCGAGCACCAGCATCGCCTTGCCGAAATGCTGCAGCTGGATCATCAGCAGCACCACGATGATGGCGAGCATGACCGGCGCCTTGGCGGCGATCGAGGCCTGGCTTTCGGCGGAATCTTCGGGCCCGCCCTGGATTTCGACCCGGTAGCCGGCCGGCAGCGCAGCGCGGAGATCGGCCATGCCGGCATACATGGCGGTCACCACGTCGTTGGCCTGGACATCGTCGGGCAGCGTGGCGCGTACTGTGATCGTCGGCAGGCGGTCGCGACGCCATTCGATGCCCTGCTCCATGACGGGCACGACCTTGGCGATTTGCGACAGCGGCACGAAAGTCCCGAGATCCGTGGGAATGGAGACCGAGGCGACAGCCGAAAGCAGCTTGCGATTGGCTTCGGGCTCGCGGGCGACGATCGACACCGTCTCTTCGCCATCTCTGAAGTCGTCGAGCGGCGCGCCTGACATCGTCGCCTGCAACATCTGGCGGATGCGCTGCGAGGTGACGCCGAGCGCGCGGGCGCGATCCTGGTCGACGACCAGTTTCATGGCGGTCACCGGCTCCAGCCAGTCGTCATGCACCGCGCCGAGCTGCGGATTGGCGTGGAAGCGCTCTTTGACCTGATCGGCGATGCGGCGAACCTCGGCTCTATCCGGACCCATCACCCGCATCTGCACCGGCCAGCCGGTCGGCGGGCCGAGGAACAGGCGATCGACCTTGCCGCGGATCGAGGGGAAGTCGTTTGCGAGAATGCCGCGCAGCTTGGCGATCAACCGCTCGCGGGCTGGCTCGTCATTCGCCATCACCAGAAGCTGGGCGTAGTTCGGATTGCGGAGCTGCTGGTCGAGCGGCAGGAAGAAGCGCGGCGCGCCTTCGCCGATATAGGTGGCGACGAATTTCTTGTCCTTGTCGTCGGCGATCTTGGCTTCGAGCAATTTCGCCTGACGCTCCACTTCCGTTATGCTCGCGCCCTCGGGCAGCCAGAGATCGACGAGGATTTCCGGACGTGACGATTGCGGGAAGAAGTTTTTCGGAATGAACTGGAAGGCCCAGAGGCTCGCGCCGAATGTAAGGAGCGTCAGCGTCAGCACGATCGCCTTATAGCGCACGGCCCAGGCGACCGTGTGGTGGAGCCCGCGATAGAAGCGGGTGTCGAACACATCCTTGTGCGCGCCGGCATGCGCCCGCTGCTTGAGGATCATGTGGCCGAGCCAGGGCGTGAAATAGACGGCGACGAACCAGGACAGCACCAGCGCTATGCCGACGACATAGAACAGCGAGCGCACATATTCGCCGGCGGTGGATTCGGCGAAGCCGACGGGGATGAAGCCGGCGGTGGTGATCAGCGTGCCGGTCAGCATCGGGAAGGCGGTGGAGGAATAGGCGAAGCTCGCGGCTTCAAGTTTCGGCAGGCCTTCTTCGAGCTTGCGCTCCATCAGTTCCACCACGATCATGGCGTCGTCGACCAGCAGACCGAGCGCGATGATCAGCGCGCCGAGCGAGATGCGCTGCAGGTCGATGCCGAGCTCGTACATGACGCCGAAGGTCGCGGCCAGCACCAGTGGAATTGTGATGGCGATGACGATGCCCGAACGCCAGCCGATCGACAGGAAGGACACGACCAGCACGATCACCAGCGCTTCACCGAGCGCCTTCATGAATTCGCCGACGGCTTCGGTGACGACATGCGGCTGGTTGGCGATCTGGTCGACCTCGACGCCATAGGGCAGGGAGGCCTCGAAACGCTTGTAGGTCTCCTCAACCTGCGCACCGACGTCGGTGACCTTGAAGCCCTTGCTCATGACCACGCCGACCTGGACGCTTTCGGCGCCGTTGAAGCGGAACTTGCGTTGGACGGGATCTTCGAGACCCTTATAGACGGTGGCGATGTCGCCGAGGCGGGTGACCTCGCTGCCCGCGCGGAGGCGGAGTTCACGAATGGCGGCGACGCGATCGACCGCGCCATCGACGGAAATCCGCACGGATCTCAGGCCCGTATCGACGGTCCCGGATGGATCGACGCCGTTCTGGCCCTTCAACGCATTCTGGATATCGGTGAGCGTCAGCCCGCGTTCGGCGAGCGCCTTGGAGGAAATGTCGATATAGATCTTCTCCGGCTGGTCGCCGAGAATGACGGCTTTTCGACGCCCGGCGTGGTCAGCAGCATGTCGCGGGCCTGGATGGCGAAAGCCTTGAGCTCGGGATAGGAATAGCCGTCGCCGCTCAGCGAATGCAGCGTGATGTAGGTGTCGCCGAATTCGTCGTTGAAATAGGGGCCCAGCAATCCCGACGGCAATTCACTGGCGATATCGCCGACTTTCTTGCGCGCCTGATAGAAGGACTCGGCGACATCGGCTCCTGTCGTGTCACCCTCGATCTGCAGGGTGATGATGGCGCTGCCGGCGCGGGTGTAGGATTTCACCCAGTCGAGGTGTGGCGTCTCCTGCAGCTTGCGCTCGATCTTGTTGACGACCTGATCCTGCATCTCCTGGATCGATGCGCCCGGCCACACGGCCTGGACCACCATCACGCGGAAGGTGAAGTCGGGATCTTCCTTCTGGCCCATATTGAGGAGGCCGAACACGCCGGTCAGCAGAATGAGGCCGAACAGGAACCGTGCGATGCTCGGATGGCCGATGGCCCAGCGCGACAGGTTGAACTTTTCCTTCTCGGGGAAGTCGTCTGCATGGCCGGGCTCCGTCTGGATAACAGGATCAGTTGAGGATGTTTTCAGCCAGCGCCCCGACATCGGGAAGCTTCACGGTCAGATTTTCGCGCATGAACTGGGTGCCGGCCGCCACCACGAGATCGCCGGCTTTCAACCCTGAAGTCACACCGACGCCATCGGCGGTGAATGCGCCGACTTCCACGGGACGGGCATGCACGGTCGCCTTGGCGGGATCGACCGTCCAGACGATCTTGGCCCCGTCCTTCTCTGCCAATGCGGTCAGCGGCACGGCGTATTCGGCGGCGTCGGCATGGGTCTCCGCCTCGATCATCGCGGTCATGCCGATGAGTACATGATCATTGGCCGGCAGGCTGACGCGGACCGAAAAAGTGCGGGATTGCGGATCGGCGCTGCCGGACACTTCGCGCACCTTGCCGGTCAGCGCCAGCGCCGTGTCCGCCCAGAAGCTGGCCGTGACCGTCTTGCCGGGGCTGAATTCGGAAATCTCGGTTTCCGGCACGGCAATCTGCACTTCTTTTTCGTCATCGGCGACGACGGTGAGCACGGCGGAGCCGGCGCTCACGACCTGCCCGCGATCGGCGCTGACGGCGGAGACGATGCCGTCGCGATCCGATGTCAGTTCGGCATAGGCGAGCTGGTTTTTCGCCTGTTCGAGCGCGGACTGCGCGGCGGTGCGGGTGGCGGCGGCCTGATCATAGCTGAGCTGCGCCTGCTCAACCTGCGCCTTGGGCACCGCTTTCTGGGCGAACAGCGTCTTGGCGCGGCGTATCGCGAGATCGGCGGTTTCCAGCGCCTTTTGAGCCGAACGCAGATCGGCTTCCGCCGATTGCACTGCGAGCTGGTAATCGGTCGGGTCGAGACGGGCGAGCACCTCGCCCTTCTTCACCCGGTCGCCGATATCCGCCTTGCGCTCGATCAGCTTGCCGGCCACCCGGAAACCGAGATTCATCTCGGTGTGGGATTTGACCGAACCGGAATAGGAGAGGGTGCGGGTGGTCGCGGCGGGCGCGATCTCCACAACTTTCACCGGTCGGATCACGGCGGCGGGAGCCTCGGCCTTTTCCTCGGCGCAGCCTGTGAGCAGGCCGGAGCCGATCGCGAGACCGGCGAGAAGAACGGATGTCCTGATGCGCATGCGGTTGGGCGTGGTCATGGATGCCTCCGGTCCTTACTTAAGCGCGGCGAGCGCGAATTCGACGAGTTGATCGGGCGTCGCCCGGTTGGTTTTGGCCAGGCATTGCGCCACCATCTGCGGATGACAGAGTATGACGGTCGCCCCGCCGAAGCAGCGGGCGGCGATATCGGGATCCTGGTCGCGGAATTCGCCGGCCTCGACGCCCTGCCGGATCGTGTCGGCCAGGAGATCGTGCAGGCGGTTGATATGCTGGTCGATCACGTGCCAGTCGCGCTCCAGCGCCACCACCACCATTTCATGCACCTTCTCCTGGTCGAGCATGGTCTCGACCGTCATGCGGTGTTGCGCATGGCCCCATTGCCGCAGGCGCTCGGTGGCGCTGATCGGTTGTGACAGGATCTGCCGGGACATCTCGTAGGAACCCATCAGCATCCGCCCGCAGATCGCCTGGTGGATCTCAACCTTGGAGGTGAAGAACCGGTAGATATTGGCCGGCGACATGCCGAGATCGCGGGCGATATCGGCGACATTAG
Source organism: Rhizobium sp. G21 (assembly GCF_014158035.1). GTDB lineage: Bacteria > Pseudomonadota > Alphaproteobacteria > Rhizobiales > Rhizobiaceae > Rhizobium_E. Next base: position 246,213 of record NZ_JACFXW010000002.1, read on the forward strand.
TCTTGGCGTAGCCGTAATGCCGAAACAGTCGCTCCGCCGCATCGAGGATGCGGGTGACGGTTTCGCTGCGCTGAGCATCCTGCAGAACTTCAGATGTATCGATCACGGCTGACGGCTTTCGAATAATGTGTGACGAAATATGTAAATCGTCAGTAGTCAGAATTTTAGCCGTTGTCAATGCACGATCCGCGGTCCGGACGGTAGCCGATCGAGGCAACAAAAAACCCGCCGGTGGAGCGGCGGGTGAAGATGTGCTGGCTTTTGCAGGCGTCAGTCGTGGTGGAAGACCTCGTCCATCGACGCCCACCATTCCCCGTCCTTCCGTGTCTCAAGCGGCTTCTGGCAGGGCATGCAAACCGCCCACCAATCCTGCGTCGCCGGATCGGCGGCCATGATCTTCATGTCGGCGTCGAAATCCTCGCCGTGATATTCGAAATAGGAGAAGAGCAGGTTTTCCGGCTCCTTGAGAAAGATCGAATAATTGCGGATGTGGCACGCGGTGATCATCCTCAACACATCGGGCCAGACGGCGGCATGCAGACGTTCGTATTCCTCGATTTTCTCGGCGTTGAGACCGATCACCATTCCCATCCGCTGCATGCTGTCCTCCCTCAGGCGATGACGCTGTTGAATTCGGAAATAGCCCGGCGGCGGATTTCCTGCCAGTCCCAGTCGATCCCGAGGCCCGGGGCGGATGGAGCGATCGCCATGCCGCTTTCTATCTTCATCTTCTCGCCGGTGATCTCGTCGAGTTGCGGAATATATTCGACATATTTGCCGTTCGGAACCGCGCAGGCGAGGCTGACATGCAGTTCCATCAGGAAATGCGGGCAGATCGGAATGTTATAGGCTTCCGCCGCATGCGCCACCTTCAGCCAGGGCGTGATGCCGCCGATGCGGCCGACATCGACCTGGACGATCGAGCAGGCGCCACGCTGCATATATTCCCGGAAATGCCGGATGGAATAGAGCGACTCCCCGATCGCGATCGGCGTTGACGTCGAGTTAGACAGCCTGACATGGCCGTCGATATCGTCGGCGGCCAGGGGCTCCTCGATCCAGGCGAGATCGAGATCGGCGAGGCGGCCGGAGCGGCGGATGGCTTCGTCGAGACCGAATCCCTGATTGGCGTCGGTCATGATCTCATAGCCGTCGCCGAGGGCGGCGCGCATGGCCTCCAACCGTTCGACGTCTTCTGCCGCCCGCGGTTTACCGATCTTCACCTTCGAGCCGGTAAAGCCTTTTTCGCGCGCCGCCAGCCCATCCTCGACCAGCGCCTGCTTGTCGATATGCAGCCAGCCGCCCTCGGTGGTGTAGAGCGGCCGGCGATCGGAAGCCCCGCCGGCGAGTTTCCAGAGTGGCAGGCCCATTTTCCGGGCGCGGAGATCCCAGAGCGCCGTGTCGATGGCTGCAAGCGCAATGGCGGTGATCGCGCCGATCGTGGTGGCGTGGGTGTAGAATTCGAGATCCCGCCAGATCGCCTCGATCCGGTCGGCGTCCTTGCCGATGATGCGCGGCGCGAGATGGTCGGCTAGAAGCCGCATCACCGAGGAGCCGCCGGTGCCGATCGTGTAGCTGTAGCCCGTTCCGACCGCGCCATCGCGGTCGGTGATGATGACGATGGGCGTTTCCTGGCTGACAAAGCTCTGGATCGCGTCGGTGCGTTTCACCTTCGGCGCGAGATCGACCATCAGCAGTTCGACTTTTTCGATTTTCGCCATGGTTCAGACCCTCAGGCTCGCGCCTGTTGCTGCATCGAACAGATGCGCCTGCGACAGATCTACGCTCATGGCGATCACGTCGCCGGATCGGAGCGTGCGCGGATTGAGCATGCGCGCCACCCATTCCTTGCCGGCGAAGGTCACGAAAACCAGCGTCTCGTTGCCCAACGGCTCGGTGATCGACACCGGCAGCTCGAGAGCAGCCACCTCATGGGCTTCTCCCGAATGCAGGCCGTGGCCGGCGGGGTAGAAATCATCGGGGCGGATGCCGAACACCACCTTCTGGCCCGGCTGCAACTTGTCGCGGAAGGCCTGTGGAATGGGCAACGCATCGCCGTTGGCGAAAACGAGCCGGCCCTGATCCACCGTCGCCTCGACCAGATTCATCGGCGGCGAGCCGATGAAGCCGGCGACGAAGCGGCTGGCGGGGCGCTTGAACACGTCCTCGGGCGTGCCGGCCTGTTCGATGCGGCCGTCGCGCATGATGACGATGCGATCGGCAAGCGTCATCGCTTCGACCTGATCATGGGTGACATAGATGACCGTCGACTGCACTTTTGCGTGGAGTTTCTTGATTTCGGTGCGCATCTGGGTGCGAAGCTTGGCGTCCAGATTGGACAGCGGCTCGTCGAACAGGAAGACTTCCGGGTGGCGCACGATGGCGCGGCCCATGGCGACGCGCTGGCGCTGGCCGCCTGAAAGCTGCGCCGGCCGCCGCTCCAGCAGCGCCTCCAGATCAAGCGTTTTGGCGGCATCGGCGACGCGGGCGGCGATCTCGTCCTTGGAGGCGCCGGCGATCTTGAGCGAAAAGCCCATATTTTCCGCCACCGTCATATGCGGATAAAGCGCGTAGGACTGGAACACCATGGAGATGTTGCGGGCGCGCGGCGGCAGGTCGTTGACCACCTTGCCGCCGATTTCGATCTCGCCGCCGGAAATGTCCTCCAAGCCGGCGATCATGCGCAGCGTCGTCGACTTGCCGCAGCCGGAGGGGCCGACCAGCGCGATGAATTCGCGATCGGCGACATCGAGATTGATGCCATGGACGATTTCGAAGGCGCCGTAGCGCTTGACGAGGTTTCTGAGTGTGACGGGAGCCATGATTTACCCTTTGACCGCGCCGGATGTCAGGCCGGAGACGAGATGTTTCTGGACGGCGAAGGTGAGCGCCAGCGCCGGCAGGATCATCACCACGGCCAGCGCGCACATGCCGCGCCAGTCAATGGTGAATTCCGCCGTGTAATCGAGCAGCCCGACCGGCAGGGTCTTGGAATTGACCGAGCGGGTGAGGTTCGAGGCGAGCGCGAACTCGTTCCAGGAGGTGAGAAAGGCGAAGATGCCGGCGGACGCGATGCCGGGTCCGGCAAGCGGGAACTCGACTTGCCAGAAGGCCTGCCAGCGCGTGCAGCCGTCGATCTGGGCCGCTTCGGCGAGGTCTTTCGGCACCTGGCGGAAGAAGCCGTCGATCAGCCAGATCGTGAAGGGCACGTTGAGCGCCACATAAGCGAGGATCAGGCCCATATGCGTGTCGAGCAGGCCGAGCTTGGCGTAGACGAAGAACAGCGGCAGCGACAGCGCGATGCCCGGAACTGTGCGGGTCAGCATCAGGCCGAGAAACCAGCCGGCCTTGCCCCTGAAGGAAAAGCGCGCGAAGGCGTAGCCGCCGGAAATGCCGATGGCGAGCGCGATCACCGTCGAGGTGATCGAGATGATCAGCGAATTGCGGAAGTAATCGATGACGGGAATGCCGCCCTTGCCGACGCCGGAGAACATCGCGACATAGGCGTCGAAGGAGATTTCGCTTGGGATCCAGACCGGCGGCTTGGCCATGATTTCCACGGTCGGCCGGAGCGAGGACAGCACGATCCAGAAACCGGGGAGGCAGATGACCATCATCGCCAGGAAGAGGCCGACGAGATGCGCGGCCTTGAGGACACGGCGGCGGATACGATGGCTTGCATTGACGTCCATGATCACCACTCCGTCCCGACCTGGGCGCGGGCAAGCGCGAGTTTCTTGTAAAAATAGACCGTGAAGACGATCGACAGCAGGATCGAGAAATAGGCCATGGCGTTGGCCATCCCCATCTTGGCGTCGGCATAGGCCGTGCGCGAGACCAGCGTCCAGAGAAGCTCGGTGCGCTTGGCGGGGCCGCCATCGGTCATGATCTTGACGATGTCATAGGCGCGCGCCACGTCGAGCGAGCGAATGGTCATGGCGATGAAAGCGAAGGGCATCACGAAGGGCCAGGTGACATAACGAAAAGTCTGCCAGGGCGTGCAGCCGTCGACCTTGGCCGCCTCGATCGGCTCCTTGGGCATGGCGAGCAGGCCGGCCAGGATGAGGATCGCGAAGACGGAGGTGGAGGACCAGACTTCCGCCACCACGATCGAGAAGAAGGCGAGTTGGCCGTCGATCAGCCATGGAATGGCCCGATCGGTCAGCCCTAAGGATTGCAGGGCGTTGTTCACCAGGCCGACATTGTCGTTGAACATGAATTTGAACTGGAAACCGACCAGCAGCGGCGAAAACATCATCGGCAGCATCATCAGCGTACGCAGGATGCGCTGGCCGGAAACGGCCTTCTCCACCAGCATGGCCAGCCCGAGGCCCAACAGCATTTCGAGATTGAGCGCCACGGTGAGCAGCAGCACTGTTCGTCCGAAAGCCGTCCAGAATTCGAGGTCGGCCAGCAGCCGCGCATAATTGCGGAAGCCGATGAATACCCAGAACGTGTCCGGCTTGGTCAGCCGGAACGGCGTGAAGCTCGAATAAAAGGACAAAAGCAGGGGCGCGATCACCACGGCCGCCAGCACGATCACGGCCGGCAGCAGCAGAAGAACGGGCGCCGAAAGTTTAAAACCTCTCATGCGAGGGCTCCGGCCGATATGCGTGACAATAAGGGAGAGGCGCGGCCGCGTGGAGGCGGCCGCGCCTGTCGATGACGCTTAGAGAGCGCCGGCGTCTTCGAGGATGGCCACAGCCTTGGCGGCGGCGTCGTCGAGCGCCTGCTTGGACGTCTTGTCGCCGAGAATGGCGGCCTGAAGCTCCGGATAGACGGCGTTGGAGATTTCGATCCATTGCGCCGTCTGCGGCACCGGGAAGGCGTGCTTGGCGGCTTCCTGGAAAGCGGTCAACACTTCCTTCTTGTAGGGATCGCTCGCGGCTTGGGCCACATCCCATTCCCAGACGGCGGTGCGGGTCGGCAGCGGGCCGGCGGCGGCTTCGAGCTTCTGGCTGTCCTCGTTGGTCAGGAACCAGACCAGCGAGGCGGCCGCATCCTTGTTGGCGCAGGATTCGGTCACCGAGAAGCCGTGATGGCCAGACCAGCCAGTGCGGATGCCGGCGGAGCCCATCGGCTGCACCTTCACGCCGACATTGCCGGCGACCTTGGAGGACTTGGGATCGTTGAAGAAGGTCGCCCAGCCCGGCCAATCGAGATTGAGCGCCACCGTGCCCGAAGCGAAGCCCTGGCCGAGATCGTCCCAGAGATAGTTGGTCGTGCCGGCCGGAACCGCCTTGTCCTTATACATGCGCACGAACCAGTCGAGCGCGCGCACGCCGGCGTCGGAGTTGAAGGCCGGCTTGCCGTCTGCATCGAGATACTGGCCGCCTTCGGCCACCAGCATTTCATAGAAGCGGCCGTTGATCGCCTCTTCCTTGCCGGCGAACTGGGTGCCGTAGAAATCCGGCGGGCTAGCGAAAAACTCCGCCTGATCGGCGAGATCGGCCCAGGTGTCGGGCGGGGTCAGATCGCGACCGTATTTTTCCTTGAAGGCCTTCTTCTTGGCTTCGTCCTGATAGAGGCTCTTCTGGTAGTAGAGCGCCGAGACGTCGAACTGGGCGCGCGGCAGCATCACCAGCTTGCCGCCCAGCGTCGAGGCCTTGATATTGGCCGGCACGAAGGCGTCGATTTCTTCCTTCGGCAGCAGCGCGCCGAGATCGGTATAGATATCGGGATATTGGGGCGCGAAGGACGAGTGGTTCGAACCCACGCACCAGGTCACGCTGCTCGACGCGATGTCGGACTTGATTTCCTTGTCGAGCTCGAAGTGGTTCTTCTTCGAGAGAATATTGACCTTGGCTCCGGTCGCCTTCTCCCATTCGCCAATCCGGGCGTACAGCGCCTCGTATTGCTGACCGCCGATCAGCTTGGCGTCGATCGTAACGCCCTCGAACTTGCCCGGCAGATCCGCGGCCTGGGCGAAGCCGCCCAGCAGCATCAACGAGACGACTCCGGCGGAGACGCCGGACAGCAATTTCACCATGACTTCCTCCCAGTTTGATGATGGCGGTCCCCTCCGGACCCGGCCCATCAAACCCTCACCCATGAAGGTTTCATTTATATGTAAACAGTGAATCCGACTTGCGTCAAGCTGCGATTGTGTTTTCGGAACAAATGGGCACCGAGGAAACGCCGGCGCTCCCTCAGAGCCGCCGGCGTCGACGGCCAAACTGTGTGATTGATGCGACGGGGTCTTGAGGATGTTGATGAGATTGGGACGTCGCAGCGACAACGGACGGCCTATGGCTGGCTTGCACTGGCGCAAGGCGCGCAAAGAAAATGGCCCGGTCGAGAGGGCCGGGCCATGATCGAAAGCTAAAACGTGTGGATCAGGACTTCAGATACCAGCCCCAGGTTTCGGATTTGTCGAAGCTGGTGATCTGCTTCGTCTCCAGGTAGTTCTCCAGCCCCCAGCGGCCCAGCTCGCGGCCGATGCCGGACTGTTTGTAGCCGCCCCAGGGAGCTTCGGTGAAGGTCGGCTGCGAGCAATTGACCCAGACGATCCCGGCGCGGAAAGCGCGCGCCACCCGTTCGCATCGATCGAGATCATCCGACATCACCGCAGCAGCGAGTCCGAAACGGCTGTCATTGGCCATGCGGATCGCGTCCGCCTCGTCCTTGAACGGCTTGACGCAGACGACGGGTCCGAAGATCTCCTCACGCCACAGGCTGTTGTCCTCGGAAAGATTGGTGATGATGGTGGGCTCAAGGAAATAGCCTTTTTCGAAAGACGCCGGCGGCTTGCCGCCCGTGGCGACGACGGCGCCTTCCGCCACACCCTGTTCGATCATGGCGAGGATCTTGTCTCGCTGGCCCTTGGAGACGAGCGGGCCGAGCAGCACGCCCTCAGTGAGGCCGTCGCCTATGGTGATCTTCTGCGTCTCCTCGGTCAGTCGCGCCAGCAAGGCCGGATAGAGGCTTTCTTTGACGAGCACTCTGGAGGTCGCCGAGCACACCTGGCCCTGGTTCCAGAAGATGCCGAACATGATCCATTCGACGGCCTTGTCGATGTCGCAGTCGGCGAAGACGACGAAAGGCGATTTGCCGCCGAGTTCGAGGCTGACATTCTTGATGTCGCGCGCCGCCGTCGCCATGATCTTGGAACCGGTCGGAACCGAGCCAGTGAAGGCGAGCTTGTCGACGCCGGGATGTTCCGACAGCGGCTGGCCGGCGTCGGCGCCGAAGCCGGTGACGATGTTGAGCACACCAGCTGGAAGGCCGACCTCCTCGGCGATCGCCCCGAGTTCGAGGGCGGTGAGGGGCGTCAGCTCCGACGGCTTCAGCACCATGGCGCAGCCCGCCGCCAAAGCAGGCGCGACCTTCCAAGCGGCCATCAGCAGTGGGTAGTTCCAAGGGATGATCGCGCCGGCGACACCGATCGGCTCGCGCAACACTTTCGACGTGAAGCGGGCGTCGCCGAGCGGAATGGCTTCTTCGGGATGGGCGTCCAGCTGTTCGGCGAGACCGGCATAGAAGGCGAAGCAGCCGGCGGCGTCCTCGATGTCCCAGACCGCCTCGGGCAGCGGCTTGCCGTTGTCCATCACCTCGATCCGGGCGAGATCCTGTTTCCGTTCGAGGATTCTCTCCGAGATGGCGCGCAGATAGCGGGCGCGCTCGGCGCTGGTCAAACGCGGCCAGGGGCCTGTGTCGAAGGCGCGGCGCGCGGCCTTCACCGCGAGATCGATATCGCCTGCGCCGCCGGCCGGCGCGGTCGCGAATTGTTGCTCGCTGGCGGGATTGATGACGGGAAAGGCGCCGCCGCCGAGCGGGGCGACCCATTGTCCGTCGATGAAGAGCTTGTCGCGCATAAAGCCTCCTTGCAGAAGTCAGCGCCGCGCCGCGCGCGTCGCCTTGGTGTCGCTGATAGTGTCGAGGATGCGGCGGGCGGCGAGCGTCGCGCCGGAATGGGCCTGCATGGTCGCGGCATTCGCCTTGAGGCGCGCCTGCATCTCTTCATCGCCGATCAGCCGCAGGATCGCGCCCGAGAGATCTTGGGAAGACCAGTCGTAACGGTCGAGCTTTTCGCCGACCTGGGTTTCTTCGGCGCGGCGGGCATTGTCGTGGCCGTCCCAGCAATAGGGCATGACCAGCGACGGCACGCCGAAATAGAGCGCCTCGCAGAAGCTGTTGTTGCCGCCATGATGGATGAACAGGCTCGACTGGCGCACGACGGAGGGCTGCGGAAACCAGCTGTCGACATAGACATTATCAGGCACGTCGGAATAGTCATCGCGCCAAGGCCCTGCATTGACCAGGAAGCGGCAGGGCAGATCGGCGAACACGTCGATCATCCGCTTCATCATGTCGACATCCATGGCCCCGAGCGAACCGAAACTGACCAGCGCCAAGGGCGCGTCATTGTGGCTGGCGAAGCGTGGCGGCGTGTAATCCACCTCCCGGCGAACGCAGCCGTCGAGAAAGACGAAGCGCTTGGGGTCGAGGGGGCTCTTCCGCTCGCGGCGGATGATCTCCGGCGCTAGCAAAAGATTGAGCCAGGGCGAGGGGTCGAGGAACGAGGGCGCAGGCGGCGGCTTGACGCCGCATTCGCTGAGAAAGGACGCGAAACGGCGATGCGCCGGCGCCGTCACTTTGGCATAGGTGCGGGCATAGACGTCCCAGCTTTCGTCAGGTCCGCCGCCCAGGCCCGAGAGATAGGGCGGCACCAGATCGTCGGCGATTTCCGTCTCGGCGCAGGAGACGATCCTGATCCAGGGAACGCCGGCCGTGGCGATGGCCGGAAACATCACCACATTGTCGAGCACGATCGCATTCGGTTTCAGCCGCGCCAGCAATTGGCGCAGCGGCTCCTCGGCTTTGACGGCGGTGTCGACGATGGCGTCCCAGGTCGGTCCGACATAGCTCGCCAGCTGCTCATAGGGCGACTGCCGGAACGCGTCCTGATGCCGGGCGATGAAGTCGGTCCAGTCGGTCGCATCCGTCCCGTCGTCGCTGCCGAGCTGATATTCGGCGAAACCGTATTCGGCAAAAACGCCGCGAAAGCCGGGGTGACAGATGAAGACCGGATTGGCGCCCATGTCCCGGAGGGCTTGAGCCACGCCGACGCAATTGAGCGCCGCGCCGAAGCTGGCTTCCGGAAACAGGGCGATTGTCTTTGCTGCGCTCATTCTAGATTTGGACTGCGTTTCTAGCGTGTGGCGAGTTTGAGGGCGGGCGGCACGCCGCGTCCGGCGAGTCGCGGCCGCTGGGATTGCGATAACTGCAGATGCACGCGCATCAGATCCGCCGCAAGCGTCATTTGGCCCCGTTCGATCTGTCGAGGATCTGCAGATGCTCGGTGTTGGACTGCATCAGCCTGAAAGTGCCGACATGATTGGCGGCTGGCAGCGCGAAGCGCCGGCGGTGATGCGCCGTCAGCGCTTCCGCCATGAAAGGATTGCCGCAACTCTTGGCGATCAGCAGGTGAAAATCCATGTCCGTGCGCTCGAACAGGCGACGGTCGAAGTCTCGCTCGTCCATCGCCTTCAGCGCCAACATGGATTGGCGGAGCGAAAAAATCGCGGTCGCGTCGCGCTTGAAGTCCGGCATGGTCAGCGCCAGGGGCTCGGCCGCGAGGCGGAATTCGAAACTCTTGACCAGCGCTTCCGCGCCGACAGCGAACTGTTTCAAAAGCCATTGCTGGCCGGATCCGCGTTCGGCGAGATTGTCTTCCGACAGTTTGATCAGCGCATTTTGTACCGCCTGCCTGCCGGCTTCATATCGGCGCTGCAGGCTTGCGACCGTCTGGACGTCGCCAATCCGGCCCGCGGCGAGATCGCGCAGGATTGCCGCATGCAAGTCTTCCTCCGAGGCGTCAGCGAAATCGGCCTCTGTCCGCGCCAGCGTCACCGGGTCGGCCGCAAACCTGTAACCACCGTCCGTATCGGGCAGGACCAGGCCCTTCTCCGCCAGGATCTGCAGGGCCTTACGCACGGGGGTTCGCGAGACATTGCAAAGACTTGCAATGGCTTGTTCAGCCATGCGCTCACCCGGCGCCATGCCACGCTCGGTGGCGATCTCCAGTATTTTCTGCGCCAATTCGACATGGCGTCGGTTGGGCTTTTTCGGCGTGTCCGTCATGCGCTCTCGTCCGGTTCAATGGGCATGCTGCCTGTGAAGCCAGTGCTTTGCAAGCGTCTCCCCGGCTTCCAACGCAAAATTTACGCGGCTCACGATTTGCTATTGACGTATTTTTTTTTGAAATAATACTGTGGCGCATCGGACGAACAGATCGCAACAAGCGGCGGCGCCGATGCTGAGGCTGGAACAATTCAACAAGGGAGCTTCCCGTGATTGCGAAATTTCGATCTGGTTCGCGGAACTGGACCGCGACACTTTTGGCCGCGACCATGCTCGCCTCCGGCGCCGGCATGGCCAGCGCCGCCGACCTGGTGATCTCCAACTGGGCCGGCTATATGGCGCCCGACATCGCCGAAGCCTTCAAGACGGCGACCGGGCTCGAAGTCGAGATCGTCAATCACGCCACCAATGAAGAAGTCATGGGCAAGCTGATGGCGAGCGGCGGCAAGGGTTATGACCTCGTCTTCGTGTCCTCGCCCTTTGCCGAGATCCTCAATGGCCAGGGCCTGGCCGAGCCGATCGACAAGGCCGCCGTTCCCAATCTCGCCAATCTCTATCCGGAAGCCGCAAGCCTCGCCTACGATCCCGGCGCGACTTTCTCCGTCCCTTACACCTGGGGCACGACCGGCCTCTGCTATCGCTCCGATCTGGTGAAAACCACGCCGGATAGCTGGATGAACCTGCTCAAGCCCTCCGACGATCTCAAGGGCAAGGTCACGATGCTCGCCACCGACCGCTGGCTGATGGCGGCGGGCCTTTTCGCGCTCGGCTATTCCGCAAACGAGAAGGATCCCGCCAAGATCGAGGAAGCCAAGAACCTGTTGATCGAGGCGAAGAAGACCCTGCTCGCCTATGACGACACGACCTTCTATTCCAAGCTCGTTTCCGGCGAAGCCTCGCTCGTGCATGCCTGGGACGGTTGGTGCAATTACGGCATCACCGACAACAAGGACATCAAGTTCGTGACGCCGAAGGAAGGCTCCGATCTCTGGGTCGACACGATGGTGGTGATGAAGTCATCCGAGAACAAGGATGCGGCGATGAAGTTCATCAACTTCATGCTCGACGCCAAGAACCACGCCTGGGCCGCCGCCAACATTCTCTACAAGGTGCCGAACAAGGCCGCCATGGAAAGCCTTGATCCAGCGCTCATCAAAACCTATCCGAATATGGGCATGACGCCGGCTGAACTCACCAATTTCGAGCTGCTGCGCGATCTCGGCGATGCGCAGAAGGATTATTCCAAGGCGGTCAGCGAGATCAAGGCCGCCAACTGACGGTCTGCCTCCCAAGAACCGGCGGGGTTTCTTGAACCCTGCCGGAGCCGAGGCGAAAGCGAGGCGGGCCGTGTTCGCCTCGGCCAATCTCATCCCATTGTCAGACTGTGAATCGAAACCCCGTGTCCTCCAAGGCTGCACGTTCCAATCTCATGGCCGCGCCCGCCGTCGCCTGGCTTCTCCTGTTCATGGTGACGCCCTGCGCGCTGGTGCTCGCCTACGCCTTTTTCGAACGAGGCCCGTGGGGCGGCGTCGTCTTCAATTTCAATTTTGACAACTTCATCAGGGTCGCCGATCCGCTCTATGCGAAGATCTTCCTGTCTTCGGCGCGGATCGCCGCGATCACCACACTGATCGCCATTCTCATCGCCTATCCTGCGGCTTACGCCATCAGCCGCGCGCCGCGCTCGCGTCAGGCGTTGCTGTTGTTCTTCGCGGTGCTGCCCTTCTGGAGCAATTACCTGATCCGCACCTATGCCTGGATCGTGCTGCTCAATCGCGAGGGCCTGTTCAACAATCTCCTGCGCTGGCTGGGATACGAGGGCGAGCCGCTGTCGCTGCTCTATACCGAAGGCGCTGTGATCACCGGTCTCGTCTATAACTATCTGCCCTTCGTGATCCTGGCGATCTATTCGTCGCTGTCGCGGCTGAGCCCGGATTACGCCGAAGCGTCGCGCGATCTCGGCGCCGGCCCGGTCAGAACCTTCCTGCGGGTGATCCTGCCCTTGACGCTGCCGGGCGTCGCCGCCGGCGGCGTGTTCGTCTTCGTGCTGTCGATCGGAAATTTCGTCACGCCGGCGCTGCTCGGCGGCGGACGCTTCCAGATGATCGGCAATGTCGTCTATGACCAGTTCCTCACCGCCAATGACTGGCCGTTCGGCGCAGCGCTCGGCATGGCGCTGATTGCGGTGATGGTGGCGCTGCTGACCCTGCAGGCGAAGGCCGCCTCCCGCGCCGCCGGCGAAGTCAGGGAGGCCGAGGCATGAAGACCCGTTCGCTGCCCTTCCGGCTGATCCTCGTCGCCGTCTTCGGCTTTCTCTATCTGCCGATCGCCGTTCTGGTGCTGCTCTCCTTCAACGAGGCCGGCCTGCCGACCGCCTGGTCCGGTTTCTCGCTGAAATGGTACGCCTCGCTCGCCGAGAACAAGGACATTCTCGGCGCGGCCTGGAACACCTTGGTGGTCGGCGTCTTCGCAACCGTGATTTCCACCATTCTCGGCACGATGCTGGCGATCGGTATCGAGAGCCGGAGGCGGAAGAGCGCCTCGTTGGAAGCGCTGATCTTCGCGCCGATGGTGATCCCGGACATCGTGCTCGCGGTGGCGCTGCTCACCTTCTTCTCGCGCCTCGACATCACCCTCGGCCTGCATACGATCATCATCAGCCATGTGATCTTCGATCTCGCTTTCGTCAGCTCCATCGTCCGCGCCCGGCTCAAGCATTTCGACTATTCGATCGTGGAAGCTTCGCGCGATCTCGGCGCCTCGCCCTGGACGACCTTCTGGCGGATCACGTTCCCGGTGCTGGCGCCGGCCATCATCGCTGGCGCACTTCTGGCCTTCACGCTGTCGGTGGATGAATTCATCATCGCCTTCTTCACCGCCGGCGCCGGCCGCGGCTCGATCACCCTGCCGATCCAGATCTATTCGATGATCCGCTTCGGCGTGACGCCCGAGATCAATGCTCTCGCGACCATAGTCATGGGGGTCAGCGCGCTCGCGCTCATCCTTTCCCAATGGCTCAACAAAGAACAGATGCAATGACCGATACCGCCCCCAGACGATCCTGTCGATCGACGGCCTCAGCAAGGATTTCGGGCCGGTGCGCGCCGTCGATCGCATCGCGCTCGACATCAGGCGCAACGAATTCTTCGCGCTGCTTGGCCCGTCGGGCTGCGGTAAATCCACACTTCTGCGCATGCTGGCCGGTTTCGAGACGCCGACCTCCGGCCGCGTATTGCTCGACGGCGCCGACATCACGGCGCTGCCGCCGGAGAAGCGGCCGCTCAACCTGATGTTCCAGTCCTATGCGCTGTTTCCGCATATGACGGTCGCCAAAAACCTCGCTTATGGGCTCGAAATGGATGGCCTGCCCGAGGCCGAGATCGCCTCGCGCGTCGACGAGATGATGGCGGTCACCGATCTCGGTGAATTCGCCGCGCGCAAGCCGGATCAACTGTCGGGTGGCCAGCGCCAGCGCGTGGCGCTCGCCCGCGCGCTCATCAAACGGCCCAAGGTGCTGCTGCTCGACGAACCGCTCGGCGCGCTCGACAAGAAACTGCGCGAGCGCATGCAGCTCGAATTGAAGCGTCTTCAACATGAGGTCGGCATCACCTTCATCATCGTCACCCATGACCAGGAAGAAGCGCTGGTGATGGCCGATCGCATGGCGATCCTGCGGGATGGCCGCCTGCTGCAATGCGGGTCTCCTGAAGAGATTTATGAGCGCCCGGCCGACCGTTTCGTCGCCAATTTCATCGGAGTCATGAACTTCCTCGACGGCCGGGTCTCCGGTGGCCGCTTCGGCGCGCCCGGGCTGGATATCGCCGCGCCCGATATGGTCGACGGGCCTGCGGCGCTGGCAATCCGCCCCGAGGATCTGGAGCTTGCGAGCGGCGTGGACGCCGAAGCGGTGATCGAGGGCGTCGTGGTCGATATCGCCTATCATGGGCTCGACCGTGTGCTGCATGTGAAAACGCAAGCGAGCCAGACGCCGCTTCAGCTGCGCGTCGCCGCCCGCAATCCGGCCGGGCATGCTGCGGGCGAGACGGTGCGCCTCGCCCTGCGCCCCGAGCGCTGCAAATTCTTCAACGAAAAATCAGAACCGAAAGAGGGTTGAGATGTCCAAGACGATCGCATTTTTTCCCGGAAGCGGCCTTCGGGCCGGCGCTGAATTCCGTCGGCATCGCCCAGGCTGTCGAGGCGCTGGGGCATAAGGCCGTGTTCCTTTCCGATCCGGGTTTCGTTTCGGTCTATGAAGGCTATGGCTTCGAGGCGCATCCGGTCAATCTCTCCGAGCCGATGCCGCCCGAGCAGATGGCGAAGTTCTGGGAAGACTTCATCAACGGCCATATCCCGAACTTCCGCAAGAGCCCCTATGACCAGATCGACAATTATGTGAAGGATTGCTGGACGGCGATCGTCGATAGCGCCAAATGGGCCGAGAAAGATCTGCCGGGCGTGCTCGCCAAGATCAATCCTGACATGATCTGCGTTGACAATGTCATCCTGTTTCCGGCGATCAAGCATTTCGGCAAGCCCTGGGTGCGCATCATCTCCTGCTCGGAAAACGAGATCGAGGATCCGAAGATCCCGCCGCATCTCTCCGGCTGCCGCCAGGACGACTACGAGGGCCACAAGGCCTATCGTGATCGCTTCAACGAAGTGATCAAGCCGATCCATGACGATTACAACGCCTTCCTCGCCTCGACCGGCGAAGCGGCCTATCCGATCGGCCAGTTCTTCGAAGCCTCGCCCTTCATGAACCTGCTGCTCTATCCGGAGCCGGCGAAATTCGATCGCGAACATCCGCTCGATCCCAATCAATTCCAGTATCTCGAAGGCTGCGTCCGCAAGGAAAAGCCCTATGAGGTGCCGACCTTCGCCGCCAACAACGACAAGCCGCTGATCTACATCTCCTTCGGCTCGCTGGGCGCCGGCGACACCGATCTCCTGAAGCGGCTGATCGAGACGATCGGCAGGCTGCCCTATCGGGCGCTCGTCAATGTCGGCGACTACAAGGACCAGTATGAAAACGTGCCGGGCAATGTGGTCATCGAAAGCTGGTTCCCGCAGCCCTCGGTCATCCCGCAGGTCGACGCCGCCATCCATCACGGCGGCAACAACTCCTTCACCGAATGCCTCTATTTCGGCAAGCCTGCGATCATCATGCCCTATGTCTGGGACGGACATGACAACGCCACGCGCGTTGATGAGACCGGCCACGGCTTCAAGATGCCGCGCTATGACTGGACCGACGAGGAACTGGCCGCCAAGCTCGACCATATGATCAACGATCCCAAGATGAAAGCGAAGCTCGCCGCCACCTCGGCGCATATGCAGTCGCAGAATGGTCCGCAGAAGGCGGCGGGCATTCTCGATCAGTTGGTGAAGACGGGGGCGTATCGTGCTTGATATATCCGCATCACACGTAGGTGGTCGAGGCTACCCCCTCTGGTCTGCCGACCATCTCCCCTCAAGGGGGAGATTGGACAGTGGCGCCGGCTTCCCCCAATCTCAACGTTGGGGGCTGGGCGATGGTCGCTCCTCCAGCCAATCTCCCCCTTGAGGGGAGATGTCCGGCAGGACAGAGGGGGTAATGCTGGCTCCCACCACCCCGGAGGCCCTCCATTGACCGACACCCTCAAATCCACCGCCCCGCATATTCACAACGCCACCGTCTATGACGATCTCGTCGACTGGGGCGTACAATCGGACGCCATTGAGGGCCAGTCGAAATCTACCGGGCGGCTGCTGTTCAAAGGGCCGAACAATGAGCCGGAAACCGGCGTCTGGGTTTGCACGCCCGGACGCTGGCGACTGTCCATCCCGCGCGACGAGTTTTGCCATTTCGTCTCGGGCTCGGCCACCTACCGGTCGGATGAGGGCGACGTGGTCGAGGTCTCGGCGGGAACGGCCGTGATGTTCAAGGCGGGCTGGACCGGCGAATGCACGGTGCATGAGACCATGCGCAATATCTACATGCTGGTATGAGGCTGAGATGACCACACCCTATTGGGCGAAAGCCGACGCCGTGGCGCTGGAGCACTGGGGTCCGTCGAAGACGGCAACCGAAGGCGATCCGATCATGGCGGGCAAGATCCTCAGCGTCAACGCGGATGGATCGAGCGAATGCGGCATCTGGTCCTGCACGCCGGGAACCCGCACGATCACCATCCCCAGCGACGAGTTCTGCGTCTTTCTGGGCGGCAAGGGCCTCTACATCCGTGAAGACGGCGAGGAGATCGCCGTCGAAGCCGGTTCGGTCGTCTTCTTTCCCGGAGGCTGGACTGGAACCTCCATCATCACCGAAACCCTGTCCAAGGCTTTCATGAGCCGCTGACCGCAAGGAATAGACATGACCTCCGCACCCCTGATGTACAAGCCGCTCGAACAGGAAAACCTGGTCGATTGGGGCACGATCCCCACCATGATCGAAGGCGTCAGCCACGTCTCCGGCAAACTCATTCACAAGGGCCCGAACGGCGAAAGCGAATGCGGCTTGTGGATCTGCACGCCCGGCAAATGGGAATGCCATGTGACGCGCGACGAATTCTGCCACTTCCTCGAAGGGCGATCCACCTATGTGCATGAAAGCGGCGAGGTGATCGAGATCACCCCTGATACCGCCGCCTTCTTCCCCAAGGATTGGAAGGGCGTCTGCACCGTCCATGAGACGATCAAGAAAGTCTACATGATCCGCTGAACGAGCGGGACGGCCTCAAGGGCCAGTCAGGACCAGATATGCAGGACTTGTTGAATCCCGTCCATTTCGTGGACGGCGGCTACCGGCCGAGCCTGGGCGCCCGCGCCGATGTGATCGACCCGGCGACGCTCGCCGTGGTCGGCGCCCTTGCCGAAACCACAGACGACGAGCTCGATGCAGCGTTGGCGCTCGCGACCGCTTCGCAAAAGAGCTGGTCTAAGATCGACGCCAAGACGCGCGCCGCGATCCTGCACCGGATCGCCAACCGCATCGAGGCGACCGATATGCGCCGCTGCGCCGAAGTGATGTCGCGGGAAATGGGCAAGCCCTATCCCGAGGCGATCGGCGAAGTCGCCAATTGCGCCGGCGCCTTCCGCTATTTCGCCGAGATCGCCCGCGACGAGGCGGGCAAGGTGGCGGGCACGACGCAGACGGGCTCGTTCCAATATGCGCGTTACGAGCCGTTGGGCGTCTCCGTCCACATCATGCCCTTCAACTTCCCGATCCTGTTGATGTGCTGGACGGTCGCCGCCTCGCTCGCCTCCGGCAATGCCTGCATCATCAAGCCGGCGCCGGCGACGACGCTGTCGACGCTGATCTTCATGGAGGTCTTCGCTGATCTGCCGGCCGGCCTGATCGCCTGCCTGCCGGGCGGCGCCGAGATCGCCAAGGCGCTGGTTGCGTCGAAGAAGACGCATGCCGTCGCCTTCACCGGTTCGGCGGAGGCGGGCAGGGCGGTGGCCATGGCCGCGGCCGGCGCGATGAAGCCTGCGGTGATCGAGGGCGGCGGCTCGGATCCGATGATCATCACCGCACATGCGCCGCTCGATGTCGCCGCGGCCGGCGCGGTCACGGCCGCCTTCCACATGTCCGGCCAGGTCTGCACCTCGGCCGAGCGCTTTTTCGTGGTCGACGCTGTGCATGACGCTTTCATCGAGCAATTCGTCGCGGAAACACGGCGCCTGCGGATTGGCAACGGTCTCGACAGAGCTGAGATCGGCCCTCGCTCGTCTCCAAGGCGGCGCGCGACAAGGTGATCCGGCTGGTCGAGGACGCCAAATCGAAGGGCGCCACGGCTGTCATCGGCGGCAAGATCCCCGAGGATCAGCCGGTGGGCTGGTTCTATGAGCCGACCATCCTGACCGGCTGCACGCCCGACATGGCGATCATGCAGGAAGAATGCTTCGGGCCTGTGGCCGCTGTGATGCGCGTGCAGGATTTCGACGAGGCCATCGCCCACGCCAATGACAGCGAATTCGGTCTCGGCGCATCGGTGTTCACCACCTCGCTCGAAGAGGCGATGGAGGCGGCCGAACGGCTGGAGGCCGGCATGGTCTGGGTCAACAATCCGCTGATCGACAATGACGCGCTGCCCTTCGGCGGCTGGAAGCGCTCCGGCCTGGGACGGGAACTCTCACGGCTCGGCCTCGACGCCTTCCGGCGGTCCAAGATGGTCATCATCGATCACAAGCCGGTGCGCCAGGGCTGGTGGTATCCCTATCCGGACGACTGGTTCTACGAGACGGGCGGCCGCAAGCACGTCTGACGCTTTTGTTTTCACGCATTTCCGGACGGAAAACCGTAATGACACTTTGCCTGGAAATGCTCTCATTCACGCAGGAACGACATCATGATCATCAGCCTTCTCTCGGCGGCGCCGGCCTCATGGGCGCGGGCATCGTGCGCGACCTTCTTTCCGACCGCGCCATCATCGACATCAAGACCGTCCGCATCTGCGACGCGCAGCGCGAGCGGATGGAGGCGCTGAAATCCGAACTCGATGATGTCAGGATCGAGCTTTTCGATCTCGACGTCACCAAGCCGGACGCCCTGGCCAGCGCCGTGGCCGGCGCCGATCTCTGCATCAACTGCGTGCCGACCCTGCTCGGCCACCAGATGACCATATTCGAAGCGGCGCTGGCGGCCAAGGTCGCCTATATGGATCTCGGCGGTCTTGGCACCTACACCGTCAAGCAGATCGCCGAGCATGAGCGCTTCAAGGCCGCGGGCGTGACGGCGGTGGTCGGCTGCGGCGCGGATCCCGGCATGTCCAACGTCATCTGCCGCGCCGTCGCCGACGAACTCGACGAGATCGACGCCATCAATCTCTATTGGGCGGCGGAACTGGTCGGCGACGAGAACCCGGTTCTCGTGCCGCCCTATAGCGTCTCGACCGTGCTGGCCGAATATGCTCATGAAAGCACACAGTTCTACGACGGCAAGCATGTGACCTGCCCGCCGATGAGCGGATCGGAATATCTCGACCTTCCAGAACCCTGGGGCCGCTGCGAATTCATGCATTCCCCTCATTCCGAACAGCTCACCGTGCCGCTCGCCGACGGCATTCGCGAAAAGGGCATCAAGGAATTTTCCTGGAAACTGCATCTGCCGCATCGTGAGCATGAAGCCTGGGTCGGCCTCGTCAAAGCCGGTTTCGGGGATTTCGACGATCCGGTCGAGATCGGAGGCGTCAAGGTGCGGCCGCTGGATGTGCTCAACAAGGTCATCGAGCGCAACATCAAGAAAAATGCCGCCCGCATGCCGGAGCAGGAAAGCCATGAGATCCACTTCGCCATCGGGCGAGGCCGCAAGGATGGCGTGGCGCGCACGGTCACGGTCGAAGTCGTGGTCAAGCCGGATGCGATGTATGCGCCCTATGTCGACGCCTGCACCTCGATGAACGGCTCGATCGCTGCGCAGCTGATCCTCGCCAATCCGAAAAAGCCGGGCGTCTGGGCGCCGGAAGCCTATTTCGACATCCCGCCCTATTTCGCCGAATTGGAGAAGCGCAAGTTCATCCTGTCGACGCGGGTTGAATAGGCGCGTTGCGTCCGGGGCCGGCAATCGCCTATGTGACGTCTACGCCATGACGGCGCGACAGGCGATTCCCGGTCAGGATGCTCGATGCACGACAATAGAAGCACGGACAGGCTCTTCAGCGATCAAGGCCAGCGCAACCCGCTCTCGGTTCTGAAGGAGATCTACGGCTATCCCGCCTTTCGCGGCAAGCAGGCCGATGTCATCGAGACAGTCACAGCCGGCGGCGACGCCGTGGTGCTGTTTCCGACGGGGGCGGGCAAGTCTCTCTGCTTTCAGATTCCCGCCCTTTGCCGGCCCGGTCTTGGCGTGGTGGTCTCGCCGCTGATCGCCTTGATGCGCGATCAGGTCGAAGCCCTGAAGCAGTTGGGTGTGCGCGCTGCGGCGCTGAATTCGGCCATGGGCCGCGAGGATTATCTCGATACCCGTCGCGCCATATCGCGCGGCGAACTCGATCTTCTCTATGTGACGCCGGAGCGCATCGTCACGCCGGCCTTCAAGGAACTGGTCGGCTCGTCCAAGATCGCGCTGTTCGCCATCGACGAAGCGCATTGCGTCTCGCAATGGGGCCATGACTTCCGGCCGGAATATCGCGAACTCGGAAAGCTCGGTGAAGACTATCCCGGCGTGCCCAGAGTGGCGCTGACCGCCACCGCCGATCCGCATACCCGCGAGGACATCATCCGCGGCCTCGGCCTTGAGGGCGCGGAGGTCTTCACCACCTCGTTCGACCGCCCGAACATCTCTTATGAAATCGTCGAGCGCGACCAGCCGCGCCAGCAATTGCTGCAGTTCCTGTCTCGCCACAAGGGATCGAGCGGCATTGTCTATTGCCTCTCCCGCGCCAAGGTGGAGGACACCGCCGAATGGCTTGATGGTCAGGGCATCCGTGCGCTCGCCTATCACGCCGGCATGGACAGGGCTGTTCGCGACGCGCATCAGGACGCCTTCCTCAAGGATGAAGATCTCTGCCTCGTCGCCACGGTCGCC
Organism: Rhizobium sp. G21; assembly: GCF_014158035.1. GTDB lineage: Bacteria > Pseudomonadota > Alphaproteobacteria > Rhizobiales > Rhizobiaceae > Rhizobium_E. The sequence goes on from NZ_JACFXW010000002.1 coordinate 266,803, forward strand.
TTCGGCATGGGCATCGACAAGCCGAATGTGCGCTATGTCGCCCATCTCGACCTGCCGGGCTCGGTCGAGGCCTATTATCAGGAGACAGGTCGCGCCGGCCGCGACGGTCTGCCGTCGGATGTCTGGATGGCTTACGGCATGGCCGATGTCATCCAGCGCGGCCGCATGATCGACGAAGGCGGCGCGAGCGACGAGATCAAGCGCATCGAGCGCGGAAAACTCAATGCGCTGCTCGCCATCTGCGAAACGGCGGGATGCCGGCGCCAGGCGATCCTCAATCATTTCGGCGAAGCCCATGCCGGCGGCTGCGGCAATTGCGACACCTGTCTGAAACCCGTCGATACCTGGGACGGCACGGAAGCCGCGATCAAGGCGCTGGCTGCGATTTATCGCACCGGCGAGCGCTTCGGCGTCGGCCATCTCATCGACGTGCTTCTGGGCGTGATCAACGAAAAGACTCAGCGCTTCGGCCATGTCGATATGCCGGTATTTGGGGTCGGCAAGGACATCGCGGCCAAAACCTGGCAATCGGTCTATCGGCAGCTGCTCGCGGCCGGCTATGTCGGCGTCGATCACAGCGCTTTCGGCGCTCTGAAGCTCGCTGAACGGGCGAGGGCGGTGTTCCGCAAGGAAGAAAACGTGCGCTTTCGCGTCGACCGTCCCACCAAGGGCAAGGCGGCGCGCAAGGCGTCAGCCGTTCCAACCAGGCTCGCTCGTCGCTCGATGTCGCTGATAGCGAATTGTTCGAGGCATTGCGGGCGACGCGCAGCGCCATTGCCAGGGAGCTTTCCATCCCACCCTATCTTGTTTTTCCCGATACGACACTGGTGGCGCTCGCCACCGACCGGCCCGACACGCCGCAGGCCATGCTTGCGATCTCCGGCGTCGGGCAATCCAAGCTGGAAAAGTATGGCGACGCCTTTCTGGCGGTGATCGCCGAGCATCAAAGATAGGTCTTTGACTTTTGTCAGCGTTCGTGAATAATGTCAGAAGCGCTGCGCAAAGGGAGATGCGAGGGACATGCGGTCCACAGACCAGATCATGCACAAGGCCGCCTGGCTCTATTACATGCACGGGCTCCGGCAGGACGAGGTCGCCAAGCAGCTCAACATTTCCCGCGCCTCCATTGCCACCTATCTCAGACGGGCCCGCGAAATCGGCATCGTCAACATCTCGACCTCGACGCAGCTGTTTTCGGACGACGTGCTGGCGCGCAAGCTCGAAGATGCGCTCAGTCTCGACGCGGTGTGGATTGTTCCCGAGGACCGGCTGGCGATTGATCCGGCGGCGGAAATGCCTGTTGTGGCCGCCGCCGTCTTTCTTGAACTGATCAATAAGGGCGACCGGATCGGCGTGGCCTGGGGCCGGACGGTCTATCATCTCGCCGATATCATGCCCTATGCCGATCTGCAGGGCGTGACCGTGGTGCAGCTCTGCGGCAATCTCGGCGCGCCCTATAATTACCGTCCCGACCAGTGCACGACAGAAATCGGTCGGCGGCTCAACGCTGAAGGCATCAATCTCTATGCGCCGCTGGTGCTGAGTTCCGAGCGGCTGGCGAGCGATCTGCGCAACGAGCCTGTCATCCGCGAGCAACTCGCCTCGATCGCCGACTGTCAGCTGGTGCTCTACTCGGTCGGCGGCATCGAAAGCGACAGCCATCTGGTGCGCTGCGGCGCGCTGACGGCGGAGGAAATGCAGGCTTTGGGAGAGAGCGGCGCGGGCGGCGTCATCGCCGGCCAGGTCATCGATCATGAGGGCCGCTGGCTCGACTGTCCGCACAATCGCCGCTGCATTTCGGCCGATCTGGAGATCATCCGAACGATTCCCAAGCGAATGATGGTGGTGGAGGAGGATTCCAAGTTCCAGCCGCTGGTGGCCGCCATCAAGGGCGGCTTCGTTTCGCATCTCGTGGTGACGCATTCCATGGCGTTGCGGCTTCTGGCGCGCTGGGAGGCTGAGGCCCCGCGACGCGGATGACCGCCGCGAAAATAGAATTCTCCGCCCGGCCCGGATGCCGGGCGGAATCATGTTGAGGAGGAAACTATGGACAATCTCTGGAACGATCAGGACGCCGAGCGCATGGTCGAAACCTATGCGGCGAAGGGCGTCAATCGCGACCTCGCGCTGCGCACCTATACGACGCGGCTTCTCGGCGGCGTGCCGAAACTGGTGTTGCATGGCGGCGGCAATACGTCGGTCAAGACCACCGTCACCGATCTGGTCGGCGATGAATGGGACGTGCTCTGCGTCAAGGGCAGCGGCTGGGACATGGGCGTCATCGAGCCCGCCGGCCTGCCGGCGGTAAAGATCGCGCCGCTCTTGAAAGCCCGCAAGCTCGATCGTCTGTCCGACGAGGACATGGTGACGCTGCAGCGCGCCAATCTCATCGATCCCTCTTCGCCCAATCCGTCGGTGGAAGCGCTGCTGCACGCCTTCATTCCGCATAAATTCGTCGATCACACCCATTCCACCGGCGTGCTCGCCATCGCTGACCTCTCCGACAGCATGGCGCGCAGCAAGGAGCTCTATGGCGACAAGATGGGCTATGTGCCCTATGTCATGCCGGGTTTCGCGCTCGCGAAACTGGCCGCCGAAGTCTATGACCAGAACCCCGAGGTCGAGGGACTGATCCTCGACAAGCATGGCATCTTCACCTTCGGCGCGACCGCCAAGGAAGCCTATGACCGGATGACCCATTATGTGAGCATGGCCGAGGATTATGTCCGCGCCCATGGCCGCAACCCCTTCACGCCTGCAGCGCTGCCGAGCGCGCTCGCCAAGCCCGAGGATATCGCGCCGATGCTGCGCGGCGCCGTCGCCGTGCCCAAGGGCGAGGGCCGTTTCGACCGCATGGTCAGCGAGTTCCGCACCTCTCCCGAGATCCTCGCTTTCGTCAACGCGGCCGAGGTCGAGGACATGGCGCGGCGCGGCGTCTCGACGCCGGATCTCTCCATCCGCATCAAGACCGGGCCGGTCGTGCTGGCCGCGCCCGAAGCCGGCAAGCTCGACGCCTACAAATCGGACATCGCCGCCCGTGTCGCCGGCTTCGTCGATGATTACACCAACTACTTCAAGGCCAATGACGGCCGTGACGGCGTCAAGAAGATCATGCTCGACCCGATGCCGCGCCTGACGCTGGTTCCCGGTCTCGGCCTGTTCGGCCATGGCCGCACGCTGAAGGACGCCAAGATCGCCGCCGATGTCGCGGAAACCTGGATCGAGACCGCCCGCGACGCCGAATCCATCGGCCGCTTCGAACCGGTCAGCAAGCCTGACCTCTTCGATCTCGAATATTGGTCGCTGGAACAGGCCAAGCTCGCCGGCGCCAAGCCCAAGCCCTTCACCGGCCAGGTGGCGCTGGTCACCGGCGGCGCGGGCGCGATCGGCGCGGCCGTCGCCAAGGCCTTCGCGCGCGAAGGCGCCCATGTCGTGGTGCTCGATCTCGACGGCGCCAAGGCTGTGGAGGCAGCCAAAGCGGCCGGCAATATGTCGATCGGCGGCGCCTGCGACGTCACCGATCCGGCTTCCGTCCGCGCCGCCTTCGACAAGGCGGTCGCGACCTATGGTGGCGTCGATATCGTGATTTCCAATGCCGGCGCAGCTTGGGAAAGCCCGATCGCCACCATGGACGACGCGCTGCTCCGCAAGAGCTTCGAACTCAACTTCTTCGCCCATCAGACCGTGGCGCAGAACGCCGTCCGGATCATGAAGGAGCAGGGCACGGGCGGCGCGCTTCTATTTAACGCCAGCAAGCAGGCCATCAATCCCGGCGCAAAATTCGGCGCTTATGGTCTCGCCAAGGCAGCGACCTTGTTCCTGTCGCGGCAATATGCGCTGGAACATGGCGCCGACGGCATCCGCGTCAACGCCGTCAATGCCGATCGCATCCGCTCCGGCCTGCTCAACGACGACATGATCGCCAACCGCGCCGCCGCCCGCGGCCTGTCGGTGAAGGATTATATGGGCGGCAATCTGCTCGGCCTCGAAGTGACCGCCGAGGACGTGGCGCAGGCTTTCGTCCACCATGCGCTGGCGGAGCGGACGACGGCTGATGTCACGACCGTGGATGGCGGCAATATTGCTGCGATCTTGAGGTAACCGGCTCCGTTAGCCCAGATCGGTATGTGTAAAGTCGTTCCCCTTGTAGAGGAGGGGAACGCGTTCAGCTTTTGCGCATGCATAGCTGAAACAGTCGCCAAGATTCAGGCTTGCCCGATGGCCTACGACTTTGCCGTACACACGAGCAGCCATCAAGGCCAGCACGCCAATCTCGGTTGTGATGCCAACTTCCCGAGCGCCGATTTCAACGAGCATTCCATTCACGAGCATTTCAGCTTCACCAAGGGCTTGCCCTCGGTTGTTGGCGTATGAGTCCAGGCTCCGAGCGAAAGCAAGAACGGCCTCAAATTTTGAGAGTGGAGAAACCAAAAACTCCCCAGAACACTCATCCATTCGATCCGCAATGGTTTTCCACCCCGGTTCTTGCGCAAGAAGCGCAACGATGACCGAAGCGTCCAGGAACATTAGATGTCTCCCCACATCTCGTCTAAGAAAGCCTTCATATCAAAATTCGGATCACGGGGCCCCATCTTCGCTGCCAGCGCTTGCGACGCAGCGAGCCGTTCGCGCATCGGCCTCTTTTCGCCGACGCGCTTCAGTTCATTTTCAAGCGCTTGCTTGACGGCATCCTTTTTGGTCGGCGCGTTTGTCGCTTTTTGAAGCTCGCTCGCCAAAGCGTCGACCGTCTCATCGCGAATGAATAGAGCCATAAAAAGCCCCTCCAGAAATCTTTCTTCTTATAGCAGATATATGGGCCTCGCGAAATGGCTTGCCTAAATGTTAGCAACCGAGCTCCAAAACGCAAAAGCCCAGCCGGGGCGAACCGGCTGGGCTTTCTCATATCCTGTCGGACTCGATCTTACTTCGCGTTCGGGTTCGGCATCCAGGCGGGCATCGCCACGTCGGCATGGGCGAATTGCGGCAGTTTCGCTCCGAGTTCCTCGACATTCTTGATGTCCTTGTCGAGCAGATCCTTCTGGGTGATCAGCGTCGGCGGAACGATGACGCTCTTGCCAGGGTCTTCGCCGGCGAGCATCATGGCCAGCGCGCGGACCGACACCTGACCGACGACAGCCGGATTGGTGGCGGCGGTGGCGGCCCAGGCGGAGCCCGGTTCGCGCATCGCGGCGATGTCCGAGGTCGAGATGTCGGCGGAATAGATCTTGACGCTGGACGACATGCCGGCTTCGTCGACGGCGATCTTCACGCCCTTGGCGAATTCGTCATAGGGGGCGAACATCACGGTGATGTCGGGATTGGCCGAAATGACCGAACGCGCCTGGTTGGCGACGGAGTTGGCGATCGGATTGTCGAGCGTGCCGAACATCGCCTTTTCCTTGATGCCCGGATATTTCGCCTTGAACTCTTTCCAAGTTTCGTCGCGGCGGTCGAGCGGCGCAATGCCGGCGACATAGACATAGCCGGCGTTGAAGCTCGCCATTGTCCTTGATCGCCTGTTCAAGGGCGAGGCGGGCGAGGTCGCGGTCGGACTGTTCGATCTGCGGGATCTTGTCGTTTTCGACGTTGACGTCGAAAGCCACGACCTTGATGCCGGCGGCCACTGCGCGCTGGGCGGCTTCCTTCATGGATTCGGTCAGGCCGTGCTGGATGATGATGCCCTGCACGCCCATGGCGATGGCCTGGTCGACCATGTCGGCCTGGAGCGCTGCGTCCTGCCGGCTGTCAAGCACGCGCAGGTCGATGCCGAGCGCCTTGGACTGGGCTTCCACGCCCGCCAGATAGGACTGGAAGAAGTCGCCGGTCGAGAGATAGCGCACCAGCGCGATCTTGGCGCCGGGCTTGTCGAACGGGGCGGGCATATCGGCTGAGAGTGCCGCGCCTCCCAACGCGGCGGCGCCGATGACGCCGAGGGTGAGTTTTCCGAGCAGTCTGCGGGTGATCGTCATAGGGCTCCTCCACTTATTGACGGTCTGGTGTCTGTTCTTGCGCCTGCCGTCGGATAAAAATCCTGCGTCAGGCGATGGTCCGGGCCGGTCACCGCTTGCGGTGCGACAGCGCGAAGGTGAAGACGAGAGCGACGACGAGCACGCCGCCCTTGACGAAATCCTGGGTGTAATAGGGCGCGTTCATCATCGTCAGGCCCTGCAGGAGCACGCCGACGAACAGCGCGCCGATAGCAGTGCCGAAGGCGTTGGGCTTGGCTGCGCCCAGCACCGCGAAACCGATCAGCGCCGCAGCCACCGCGTCTAAGAGCAGGTTGTTGCCCGAGGCGATGTCGCCGCGTCCCAGGCGGGCGGCGAGCAGGATGCCGCCGATCGAGGCGAAGACGCCGGAGATGACATAGGCGCTGATCTTGTAGGCGTTGACCGGCGCGCCGGCGAGCGAGGCTGCGCGCTCGTTCGAGCCGACGGCATACATCATGCGGCCGAAGCGGGTGTATTCGAGGAAGAACCAGATGACGATCGCCAGCACGATCAGCACCACCACCGACACCGGCAACAGGTTCGGAAGGATGAAATCGAAGCGATGGCGGCCGAGCGCCAGGAAGGCGGGCGAGAAGGTGCCATTGGCGACGGTGCCGTCCGGCAGGCTCATGCCGGTGGCGATCGAGCGGCCCTCGGTCGGGATGCGCTGCAGGCCGACGAGCAGGAACATCATGCCCAGAGTCGCCAAGAGATCCGGCACGCGCATATAGACGATCAGTACACCGTTTACGAGGCCCACGGCGACGCCGATCAAGATGCAGACGAGGGTGGCGGTCATCGCATCGCCGCCCATCACCACCATCACATAGGACGAGGCCATCATCGCCGTGGTGGCGACCGAGCCGATGGAGAGGTCGAAGCCGCCCACCACCAGCGTGGCGGTGACGCCGAGCGCCAGAATGCCGGTGATCGACACCGATTGCAGGATGAAGACGGCGCTCTGCGGCGAGGCAAAGCCGTCGGTCGAGACGCAGAAGAACAGGATCAGCCCGAGCAACAGCACGAGGAAGCCGTATTTGATGGCGAGTTCGCGGCCGGTCAGCTTGCGGGCCTGCATCGGCCTGTGGGTGAGGGGGACGTGGCGTTCGTCTGTTCGGTCATGATCAGGCAACCATATGATTTTGGCCCGCGATCTGAGCGAGCAATTTGTCGAGATCGATATCGGCGTTTTGGTGTTCGCCGACGATCGTGTGTTCCGACATCACGAGAATGCGGTCGGCGACCTCGAAGGCCTCGTCGAGTTCGGTGAGAAACACCACGGTGGCGCGGCCATCGGCCGAGGCGCGCAGTTTCGCGCCGATATCGCGGCGGGCGGCGATGTCGACGCCCTGGAAAGGCTCGTCGAGGATCAGGAGACGCGAAGCCTGCGACAGCCAGCGTCCGACCATGACCTTCTGCTGATTGCCGCCGGACAGCGTGTTCATCTCGTCGAATTCATTGCGGCAGACCACGCCGAGATCGCGGATCTGGCGCTGCGCCATGTCGCGTTCGCGGCGCCTGTTAGTGACGCCGAAGGTCGAGATGCGCCGCAGAAATGGCAGGCTGATATTCTCGTAGATGTTGAAGCCCGGCACGATGCCGTTGTCGCCACGATCCTTGGCGATGAGAAACACGCCCTTGTCGATGGCGGCCCGCGTCGATGTCGGGTGATAGGCGGCGCCGTCCAGGCGCATCTGGCCCGAGAAAGGTCGGCGCGCGCCGAACAGGGTTTCGGCCAGCACTGTCTTGCCGACGCCGACAAGGCCGGTGATCGCCACCACTTCGCCCGCGCCGAAGGACAGCGAGAAGGGTTTGGATGTCGGGGTGATCTGCAAGTTGTCCGCAGTGAAGACGGGCCGCGTCGCGGCGCGTAGCGCGATGTCGCCGGCCGAGACTTTCTTGCCGAGCATGGCGTTGACAGCGCCTTCGTAATCTAGCTCAGGACCTTCGAAAAGGCCGGCGATGCGGCCGTCGCGCAGGCTGACGATTGTATCGGCGAGCCGGCGGATATCGGACATGCGGTGCGAGATGTAGAGAATGGCGACGCCGCGCGCCTTGAGACGCTCGACGAGTTCAAACAACCGCTCGGCCTCGGCGCTCGACAGCGACGAAGTCGGCTCGTCGAGGATCAGCACCTTGGGCTCATGCGCCATGGCGCGGGCGATCGCCACCATCTGGCGGTCTGCGAGGGAGAGGTCGTTGATATTGGCGGAGAGATCGAGCGACAGGCCCATGCGCTCGGCCACGCTTTGGGCTTCGCGCTTGACGCGGCGGGGATTGAAGATCATCCGCGCGCCGCGACCGTTCAGCCGGTCGAGCGTCAGATTGGTGGCGACGTCGAGATCGGCCACCACGCCGTCATTGATGTTCTGATGCACGGTCACCACGCCCGCGCGCATCGCTTCCGCCGGCGTCAGAGGCAAATAGGTCGCGCCCGCCAGCGACATCGAGCCGCCGTCATGGTCGTAGACGCCGCTGACGATACGCACCAGCGTGGATTTTCCGGCGCCATTGGCGCCCATCAACACCGTCACCGCTCCAGCGCGCAATTCGAGATCGACCCCGACCAGAACATGGACGCGACCGAACGATTTGCGCAAGCCGTCGATGCGGAACACCGCTTCTTGCACCATGAACTCCTCCCTTGCCCTTACTCTAGAGGGGCGCTTAATCAAATGTCAAGGCCATTGACATTTGCTAGCACCCATTTTAGGAATTGGGGAGGGCCGGTTTGCGCATGGAAGCGCGCCGGGATCCACGGGAGGAAATTGATGCAAACATTCGAGGCGCTGAACGCCGAGACGCTGCCCGTTCGTCTCGGCTCCTACGCCGTCCTGACCGACCGCATCGGCTCGGCCGCGGACGGCTGGACCGTTCGCGAAGTGGGCGACGGCAATCTCAATCTTGTCTTCATCGTCGAAGGCAAAAAGGGCAGCCTGATCGTCAAGCAGGCTTTGCCTTATGTGCGTCTGGTCGGCGAAAGCTGGCCCTTGCCGCTGAAGCGGTCCTATTTCGAATACAATGCGCTGATCCGACAGGCGGAGCGCGATCCGGGGATGACGCCGGAAGTGCTGTTCTTCGATCGCGAACAGGCGATCATCGTCATGGAGTTCCTGACGCCGCACATCATCCTGCGGCGCGCCCTGATCGAGGGCCAGCACCTTCCCAAGATCGGCCGCGATCTCGGCCTGTTCCTGGCGCGCCACGCTGTTTCGCGGCTCCGACCTCGCCATGGAGGCGCGCAAGCGCAAGGAAGATCTGGCGCTGTTCGCGGACAATGTCGAACTTTGCGACATCACCGAGAACCTTGTCTTCTCCGATCCCTATTACGAAGCCAAATTGAACAGGCACACGACGCCGCAGCTCGACGGCATCGTGGCCGAACTCCGCGCCGACCGCGATCTCAAAGTCGAGGCGCAGCGGTTAAAACACAAATTCGCGGCGCATGCCGAAACGCTGCTGCATGGCGACTTCCACACCGGGTCGGTGATGGTGACGCCCGACAATACCCGCGTCATCGATCCAGAATTCGCCTTTTACGGTCCAATGGCCTTCGACGTCGGCATGCTGCTCGCCAATTTCTGGATGAGCTATTTCTCGCAATCCGGCCATGAAAAGGCCGGCGATCGCGAGGAAATGCGCGCCTATCTGCTCGGCGTCGTCACCGAGATCTGGGACGTGTTCCGCGCCGAATTCGCCCGTCTCTGGCGCACCGAGCGCAAGGGCATCCTGTATCAAGCGGCTCTCTTCGAAGAGCGCGGCGATCCGCTCGGGGCCGAACAGGCGCTCGACGAAGTTCTGCATGAGATCTGGGACGACATGCTCGGCTTCGCCGGCATCGAAATTCACCGGCGCATTCTCGGCCTCGCCCACAACGCCGATTTTGAAACCATCGCGGATGCGGATCTTCGCGCCCGCTGCGAAACCAAGGCGCTCAAGCTGGGCCGCCACCTCGCCGTCAACAGACACAGGATCCATGGCCTTGCCGAGATCCATGCGTTGGCCGAACGGCTGGAAAAGGAGATCGTCTCGTGAAAGTCGGAGACCGCCACTACCGCACCATCTGGATGAACGAAGACAGCCGCTCCGTTGACGTCATCGACCAGCGCTGGCTGCCGCATGAATTCCGCGTCGTCACGCTCAAGACCGTCGACGATGTCGCCACCGCGATCCGCGATATGTGGATCCGCGGCGCGCCGCTGATCGGCGTCACCGCAGCCTATGGCGTGGCGATCGCCATGACCGAGGATGCTTCCGACGCAGCTCTCGACCAGGTGTGGGAAAAGCTGCACGAAACGCGCCCGACAGCGATCAATTTGCGTTGGGCGCTCGACGCCATGCGCGCCCATCTCAAGGCTCTTCCCGAATCCGAACGTGTCGAAGCCGCCTATGCCCGGGCGCATGAGATCGCCGAGGAGGATGTCGAGCTCAACCGGTCGATCGGCGCCAATGGCCTGGAACTGATCCGCAAGATCGCCGCCGGCAAGAAGCCGGGCGAGCCGGTCAACATTCTCACCCATTGCAACGCCGGCTGGCTGGCCACCGTCGACTACGGCACTGCCACGGCGCCGATTTATATGGCGGTGGAAGAGGGCATTCCGGTTCACGTCTATGTCGACGAAACTCGGCCCCGCAATCAGGGTGCCCAGCTGACAGCCTGGGAAATGAACGGCCATGGCGTGCCGCATACGCTGATCGTCGACAATGCCGGCGGCCATCTGATGCAGCACGGTGATGTCGACATGGTCATCGTCGGCACCGACCGCACCACGGCCAACGGCGATGTGTGCAACAAGATCGGCACCTATCTCAAGGCGCTCGCCGCCCGCGACAACGAGGTGCCCTTCTATGTGGCGCTGCCGTCCCCCACAATCGACTGGACGGTCAAGGACGGCGTCAAGGAAATCCCGATCGAAGAGCGCAACAGCGACGAAGTCACCTTCGTGCAGGGTCGCGCCGCGGATGGCTCCATCGCCATGGTTCGCGTCTCCCCGGAAGGCAGTCCCGCCGCCAATCCGGCCTTCGACGTGACACCGGCGCGGCTGATCACTGGCCTGATCACCGAGCGCGGCGTCGCCAAGGCCTCGCCCGACGGCCTCAAGGCCATGTTCCCGGAACGGAGCTGAGAGAGATGACCCTGACAAACCGGCAAAGCACGGAAGACGTGGCCGCGGGCATCCGCAAGCGCGTCTTCTTCCACACGATGCGCAACAATGGCGGTTATCTGAGCCAGGCCTGTTCGGCTGCCGAAAGCCTCGCCTTTCTGTACAACGAAGCGCTCAATCTCGGCGAGCCGACGCTTCCGAAAGTGCCGCTGGCTTTTTCCGGCGTGCCCTCGGCGACCAATCCGGACGCCTTCACCGGCGCCGGCTATCATGGCCCCTTTGCACCCGAATATGACCGCTTCATCATTTCGCCCGCCCATTATGCGCTGGTGATCTATTCGGCGCTCATCCAGATGGGCCGCATGGACGAACATGCGCTCGATCACTTCAATCGCGACGGCAGCTCCGTCGAGATGATCGGCGCCGAGCACAGCCCCGGCATGGAAGTCACCACCGGCTCGCTCGCCCAAGGTCTGTCGATGGCCTCGGGCGTCGCCTGGGCCCGCAAGCGTAAGGGAGAGCCCGGCAAGGTCTGGGTCTATATGTCGGACGGTGAGTTCCAGGAGGGACAGACCTGGGAATGCCTGGCGGCGATGAGCTATCACGGCATTGACAATATCCGCGTCGTCGTCGACGTGAACCGCCAGCAATGCGACGGCGCGATGTCCTCGGTGCTCGATCTCGGTGATCTCGCCGCGCGAGTCGCCTCTTTCGGCGTCACCTGCAGGTCGATCAACGGTCATGATCTGGACGCCTTCCGTGACGCGGCCGCAAGCGCCGAACCCGGCAAGCCGCTGATCATTCTCGCCAACACCTCGCCCTATCAAGGCATGGAGTTCCTGAAGCGCCGTTTCCCTCGCTTGCACTATGTCCGGTTCAAATCGGCGGAAGAGCGCCAGGAAATGCAGACCGCCATCGCCGCCGAACTCGGCATCGATGAAGCCGAAATCGCGAGGGCCTGATCATGGTCGAAATCGTCAATCGTCCCTATGCCAAGGCGTTCGAGGCATTCGCCTCGGCGCGGCCTGAAATTCTCTGCCTGTCGGCCGATCTCACCTCGTCCTGCGAGGTCGATGGCTTCCGCGACCGGCATCCCGACCAGTTCCTGTCGCTCGGCATGGCCGAGCAGAACATGCTGTCCTTCGCCGGCGGTCTGGCCATGCAGGGCTTCCGGCCCTTCATCCACACGTTTGCGGTCTTCCTCTATCGCCGGCCCTATGACCAGCTGATCAATTCGATCGCCTATTCGAACCGCAAGGTCAGGATGATGGGCTTCCTGCCGGGCATCACCACGCCGGGCGGCATCACTCATCAGGCGATCGAGGATATCTCGGTCATGCGTGCGATCCCCAACATGACCATCCTCGAATGCGGCGACGCGACGGAAGTGGAAACCGTGCTCGACGTCGCCGACAGTATCGACGGACCCGTTTATGTCCGGGTATTGCGTGGCGAAGTGCCCCGCCTCTTCTCCACGCCCTTCGCCTTCAACAAGGTGAGGACGCTCAGCGAAGGCGGCGACGTGTTGGTGGTCACCGCAGGCGTCTGCACCGAAGAGGCGATGCGCGCGGCCGAACCCTTGAAAGCCCGGGGCGTCGGCGTTCATCACCTACACGCGTCCACGCTGAAGCCGTTCGATCGCGAGGCGATCGTCAAGGCCGCCGCCGGCAAGAAGGGCGTGGTGACGCTGGAGAACCATACGATTAGTGGCGGATTGGGTTCGCTGGTTGCGGAAATTCTCGCCGAAGAGGGGATGGGCGTGAAATTGCGCCGGCTCGGCCTTAACGACACGTTTGCGCACGGCGCCTCCAAGCCTTACCTGATGAAGAAGTACAAGCTGGACGCCAGCGCGCTGGTGTCGGCGATCTCCGATTTGCTCGGCAAGCCGCTCGACATCGCCGAAGCGGAATTCGAAGCGGTTCGGCTCGACGCTGTCCATTCGTCCCAGAAGGCGGAGGCGCTCTGATGGCGCGCTTTTCGGTCACCTATTGGGTTGGCGCGCGCGATGAGGACGAGGCGCGCCAGCGCGCGCTCGACATCGCGCTCGAACAGACGGTCGAGATCCCGCGCGATGCGGTGCCCGCGGGTTACGTCGAGGACGAGATTCTCGGCAAGCTCGAAAAACTGGAGCCGGGCATCGACGCGCGCGGCGGCTACCTCGCCGAAATCTCCTATAGCGAGGACGATATCGGCGGCGATTTCCTGCAATTGCTCAACATCGTCTTCGGCAATTCCTCGATCAAGACCAATATCCGCGTCGAGGATATCACGCTGTCGCCGGGCATTCTGGAGCTTTGCCCTGGCCCGCGCTTCGGCATAGACGGTTTGCGCGCCCGCGCCGGGCTGGCGTCAGGGCCGATCCTGATGTCGGCGATCAAGCCGGTCGGGTTGTCGTCGCGGGAACTGGCGAAGATCGCCCATGATTTCGCGCTCGGCGGCATGAACTATGTGAAAGACGATCATGGCCTCGTCGATCAGAAGAACGCGCCGTTTCTCGATCGGGTGAAGGCCTGCGTCGCCGCGGTCCATGACGCCAACGCCAAGACGGGCGGAAAATGCTCCTTCGTGCCCAACATCACCGGTCCCGCCCGGCAAGTGCTCGACCGCGCTTTCGAAGCCAAGGAAGCCGGCGTCGGCGCCGTCATGCTCGCGCCTGCGCTGGTGGGGTATGATGTGGCGCGTGAACTCTCCGCCGATCCGTCTTTCGGCCTGCCCATCGTGTCGCATCCGACCTTCGGCGGCCCGAATGTGCTGACGCCGACCACGGGCTTCTCGCTGCGCTTCTATTATGGCTTGCTGCAGCGGCTGATGGGTTGCGACGCCGTCGTCTATCCCAATTTCGGGGGACGTTTCGGTTTCAGCCGGGAGGAATGCCAGTCGATCGTCGACGGCTGCCGCGCCGAGTTCGGCGGCTACAAGTCGATCACGCCGGCGCCCGGCGGCGGCATGTCGCTCGCCCGTGTGGACGAGATGAAAGCCGCCTATGGCGACTATGTCATGTATCTGATCGGCGGCGCGCTGATCCGCGAAAAGGAGGGCCTGACCGACGCCTGCCGGCGCCTCGTCGAGGCGGTCAGGGCCTGAACGACAAAGGCCGGCGTCGATGGGCGCCGGCCTTTCGATTGTTGTCGAAAAACCGCTCAGGCGGCTTCGAGCTGGGCTTCCAGCGGAATTTCCACGTCGATTTCGAGAACCGAGACGAACTCCTCCCGATCCATCGTCACCCGCACCTTGTCGGCGTCGAGCTGCACATGCTTGGCGATCACGGCGAGGATTTCCTCACGCAGGATGGCGCAGAGATCGGAATTGGCCGTCGCCCGTTCATGGGCGAGCAGGACCTGCAGCCGCTCCCGCGCCTTGGGCGCGGACTGGTTTTTCTTGAACAGGCCGAAAATATTCATGCAGCCCTCCGTGCGAAGATCTTGCCGAACAATCCGCGCTTTTCGCCCGGAATGGTGACGGGCAGCGTCTCGCCGCAAAGCCGGCGCGCCGCTTCGAAATAGGCTTGCGCCGGAGCGCTGCGGGCGTCGGCCAGCGTGACCGGTGCGCCGAGATTGGAGGCGCGCAGCACATCTGTGCTTTCCGGAATGATCCCGACCAGCGGAATGGAGAGGATTTCCAGCACGTCGTCGACCTTCAGCATGTCGCCGCGCTCGGCGCGGGCGGCGTCGTAACGGGTGAGAAGCAGATGCTTCTCCATCCGCTCGCCGCGTTCGGCCTTCAGCGTCTTGGAGTCGAGCAGGCCGATGATGCGGTCGGAATCGCGCACCGAGGACACTTCCGGATTGGTGACGACCACGGCGATGTCGGCATGGCGCATGGCGAGCGTCGCGCCGCGTTCGATGCCGGCGGGGCTGTCGCAGATGACCCAATCGAAATAGCGCTTGAGCTCGCCGATCACCCATTCGACGCCTTCGGCGGTGAGATTGTCCTTGTCGCGGGTCTGGGAGGCCGGCAGCAAGAACAGCGTTTCCAGGCGCTTGTCGCGGATCAGCGCCTGCGGCAGCTTGGCGTCGCCCTGGATGACATTGATGAGGTCATAGACCACGCGGCGTTCGGCGCCCATGACCAGATCGAGATTGCGCAGGCCGACGTCGAAATCGACAACGACGACCTTCTCGTTGCGCTGGGCAAGCGCCGCGCCGAGCGCGGCCGTCGACGTTGTCTTGCCGACCCCGCCTTTGCCTGACGTGACCACGATAACCTTCCCCATCCTACTCTCCTGTTTTCGGCCGGATTCGGCTTAATTGATCTTTTCCGCCATGATGGCGTCGTCTTCGAGCCACAGCTGGACAGGGTGTCCGCGCAGCGTTTCGGGCATGTCGTCCGCCATCTTGTAGACACCGTCGATGGCGATCAGTTCCGCTTCCATCTTGCGACAGAAGATGCGTGCTGCGGCATTGCCGAGAGACCCGGCCAGGGGCGCGCCGCGCAGCGCGCCGTAAATATGGATCGATCCGCCGGCGATGACCTCCGCACCCGAGGCGACCGAGCCGATTACGGTGATGTCGCCTTCCGGGAAGATCACGGATTGTCCCGAACGCACCGGCTCGCGGATCATCAGCGATTGCAGCTGCGGGCGGCTTTCTATGATCATGGGCCGCGGCGGAGCTTGCGCTGGCGTGACGCCGGGCTGTTCGTCGTCGGCTTTTTGATCTTCCGTCGCCTGTGGGGCCGCCGTGACAGTGGCCGGGACTTCCGAGACGTCGACATCCGAGGACGCACGTCCGCCCTTGAGCGCCGGCGGCATGCCCGGACCGATCAACGAGGGACGCGCGCCTTCGACGCCCATGACGCTGACATTGCGCTTGGCGAGTTCCTCCAGGAAATCCTTCAGCTGCGCCCGATCGATATCGAGGCCAGAAAGGTCGAGAACGACGGGACGTCCGAGGAAGAATCCGGCCGAACGCGACGCGAGATCGTCCAGCCGCCCCAGCCAATCCTCGAAAGGAAGGTCGGGCGACAGCACGACGGCCAGGAAGGATCGGCCCTTGATGCGGATCGAGCGAGCGTCTGTTAGCACTTTGGTAATCTGTGTTAAGAATTCGTTGACATGCAGTAGCGTCCGTTAGGTTAACAAATGGTTAACGCGGCTTGCCCGAGCCTTGCGTCCAGAGCCTTCCCTTACGTGTGATGCTTTCCCGCCACGCCGAAAAGAGCGGACATTCCGGCGGCGGGGCGCTATGAAAGAACTGCTGCGCGCGCACCGCGCAGGATGCCAGCAGGTCGACAGGAAAGCGTTTTGACGATCCGACATTTCATCAATCGCTCCCGCCTCCACATCGCCTCCGGCGTCACGCTCGCGGTGTTCCTCCTCACCCATTTCCTCAATCACGCGCTCGGCCTGCATTCGCTGGCTCTTATGGAGTGGGGACGCGGCTATTTCAGCCTGATCTGGCGTAGCCCGCCCGGCACAGCGCTGCTCTATGGCGCGCTTTTGACGCATGCGGCGCTCGCGCTGGAGCAACTCGCGCGGCGTCGCAGCTGGCGGATGCCGCTCCGCGAGGCGCTCAAGATCGTCTTCGGCCTGTCGATACCCTATCTGCTGATCCAACATGTGACCGGCACGCGGCTGGAATATGTGCTTTCGGGCTATGATCGCGGGTATCTCGAAGTGCTGCGCGCTCTGTGGAGCGGCCCCGGCTCCAGGCTACAGTATGTCACCGCGCTGATCGTCGTCTGGGGGCATGCCTGTCTGGGGCTGTGGTTTTGGTTGCGCGGCAAAGCATGGTTCGGACGCGCGGCAGGCGGGCTGGGAGCTTTGGCCCTTTTGTTGCTTTTCATCGCGATGACCGGCTTCATCACCGGGGCGGTCGAAGCCCGCGGCGTCCAAATCCCCAAACCGAATGTTCCGCCACTGCCGCTCGATCAACTCTACGGCATTCAATATTGGCTCTATGGCGGCTGGACATTGCTCATCGCGGCGGCCGGCTCCATTGGTTTCGTTGTTCGCGGCGAGAAGATCCGCATCCGCTATGCGGGCGGCAAGATCGTCATCGTCCCCAAGGGATCGAGCGTTCTGGAGGCGAGTCGCTCCGGCGGCGTGCCGCATGTCTCGGTCTGCGGCGGAAGGGTCGCTGCTCCACCTGTCGTGTGCAGGTGCTCGATGGCGGGCGGGACCAGCCGCCGCCGGAGGCGCGGGAGAGCGCCACGCTTCGCAGCATCGGCGCCGGCGCCGATGTGCGGCTCGCCTGTCAGCTGCGCCCGATTCATGATCTGACGGTTCTGCCGCTCCTGGACGCCTCGGGGATCCAGCAATCGCCACGCCGTTCCGACGAGGAGCGGCGGGCCGGGGAGCAACTGGTCGCGGCGTTGTTCTGCGACCTGCGCGGCTTCACGCAACTGTCCGAGAGCAAGCTGCCATACGACGTAGTGTATCTCCTCAACCGCTACTTCGCCATGGTGGACAATGCGGTGACCGAGGCTGGCGGCGTGGTCGACAAATTCGTCGGCGACGGCGCGATTGCGCTGTTCGGGCTGGAAGGTGGTTTCGAGGTCGGTTGTCGACAAGCGCTGACGGCGGCGGCGCGCCTGTCGGAAGAGCTGGGCCGGCTCAACACTTCGCTGGCCGGCGAACTCGATCGTCCCCTGCGCGTCGCGATGGGCTTGCATGGCGGGACCGCGATCGTCGGCACGATGGGATCGGGTCGGGCGGCCGGACTGACGGCGATCGGAGACACGATCAATACAGCGAGCCGGCTGGAAGGCCTGGCCAAGCAACGCAATGTCGAGCTCGCCGTGTCCGCCGATCTCGTGCGCGCGGCGGGCGCCGACTGTGCTGATCTCCAGTCGGAACATCTTGAAATCCGCGGCAAGAGCAATCTTCTGGAAACCTGGCTGGTGCCGGACGCCGCGACGGTGCGACGCCTGCTGCCTTCTGCGCACTGACGCCGCACGATCAGATCACGGCGCAGACGGTCTTGGTCTCCAGATAGTTTTCGAGCCCCTGTCCGCCGTTTTCATAGCCCCAGCCGGATTGCTTGTGGCCGCCCTTGGGCAGTTCCGGCGAGAAATAGGAATGGCAATTGATCCAGATCGTGCCGGCCTTCACCGCCGCCGCGACGCGATGGGCGCTCGAAAGATCCCGCGTCCAGACGCTGCCGGCCAGGCCATAGGGGCTGTCATTGGCGAAGGCGAGGGCTTCCTCGACCTCGTCGAATGGCGTCACCGCCGCCACGGGGCCGAAAATCTCTTCCCGCATCATGCGCATGTCGGGCCGTACCGAGGTGACGACTGTCGGCACATAGAATGCGCCGGTCTCGCCTTCCTGCCGTCCGCCCACGGCGATCTCTGCGCCGTCGGACATGCCTTCATCGATGAAGGCGGCGACGCGATCGGCCTGCTTGCGGTTGACCAGCGGTCCGAGATCGACCTTGGGATCGAGGCCATGGCCGAGCGTCATCCCTCCCGCTGTCGCCGCCAGCTTATCGACGACCTCGTCATAGACGGAGCGATGGGCATAGATGCGGGAGCCGGCGACGCAGACTTGGCCTGAATTGGCGAAAATGCCTCTGGAGACGCCCGGAATGGCGATCGCCATATCGGCGTCCGATAGAATGATCGCGGGCGATTTGCCGCCGAGTTCCAGCGTCAGCTTCTTGAGATTGCCTTGGGCGGCGCGGACGATGAGCTTGCCGACTTCGGTCGAGCCGGTGAAGGCGACCTTGTCGACATCGGGATGGGCGGTCAGCGCCGCGCCGACATCTTCGCCGAAACCGGTGACGATGTTGACGACGCCGGCCGGCAGGCCAGCCTCTATCATCAATTCGCCGAGGCGGATCGCCGTCAGCGACGTCTCCTCTGCCGGCTTCAGCACCACCGTGCAGCCTGCGGCGAGCGCCGGCGCAAGCTTCATGGCGGCCATCAGCATGGGAGAGTTCCAGGGCGTGATGGCGGCGACGACGCCCACGGGCTCGCGGGTCGTATAGGCGAAGATCTGCTTGCCTGCCGGCTGATAGGCGATGGAGGTCGGGATCGTCTGCCCGAGGATCTTGGTTGAGAAACCCGCATAGTAGCGGAACTGTTCGGCCGAGGCCGGGATCTCGCCGAAGCGGCCGGTCTTGAAGCTCTTGCCCTGATCGAGCGTTTCGAGTTCCGCGAGTTCGTCGACATGCGCCTCGATGAGATCGGCGATCCGCCACAGCAACTTGCCGCGCGCCGACGGCGTCATGCCTTTCCAGGCGGGGCTGGTCAACGCCCGGCGAGCTGCCGCCACCGCCTCATCGACGTCTGATATCGTGGCTCTGGCAAGGTCGGCGAGATGGCGGCCGGTGGCAGGATCATGGCTCGGGAAGGACTCGCCGCCCCCGCCTTGCGCCAGACGCCGTCGATCAGCAGCTGTTTTTCCGGTGCGGCAAGAAACGCCCGCGCGCCTTCGCTTGCGGGTTCGTGGACGGTGAGCGTGAAGGTCATGCGAGGTCTCCGGTGGCGCGCTCCGCGCGCAGCATGGCGGCGGCCGAAAGCGCGCCGCGCAGAATGGAATGATAGCCGGTGCAGCGACAGAGATTGCCTTCGAGCCCGGCGCGAATAGCCGCCTCGTCGGCGCCAGGGTTCTCTTTGAGAAGCGCGAGAAGCGCGATGGAAAAGCCCGGCGCGCAATAGCCGCATTGAAAGGCGTTTTCGGCAATCAGCGCTTCACGCAGGGTGCGGCCTTCCGGCAGATTATCAAGGCCTTCGACGGTGACGATGTCGGCGCCGTCGATCCGCCAGGCCATGGTCAGGCATGTATTGACCGCCTTGGCGTCGATCAGCGCCAGACAGGCGCCGCAGCGGCCAAGCCCGCAGGCGATCTTGGTTCCCATCATACCCAAATGATCGCGCAACAGCGTGGCGAGCGAAAGATCCGGCGGGCAGTCCAGAGAGAGGGTTTCGCCGTTCAATGTAAAGGTTATGATCATGCAGCCTCCAGCGCGGCGAGGATCGCCTCGGGAGAAAACGGCGTCACCGTGGGCCAGACGCCGGAGATCGCGGCGAGAGCATTGGCAATCGCGGGCGTGATCGCGCCGATGCCGAGTTCGCCGGGGCCGCGCGGCCCCAACTCATCACCGTCGTCGAGACTTTCGAGCGCGAAAATCTGCATGGCGGCGGGCGCGTCCTGAATGCCAGGCAGCATGTAACTGTCGAGATTGCCGGTGAGATAGCGGCCGTCGCGCATGGTCGCATCCTCCGTCAGCGTAAAGCCAATGCCCTGTACGGCGCCGCCTTCCATTTGCCCGAGATAGGCGGCGACGTCGATCACGGGGCCTGCTGCCGTGTGCTGATGCAGATCGAGAATGCGGATCTCCCCGTTACGCGGCTCACCGCCACCCGCGCCAGCGCCGCGCCGAAAGCGAAGATGTAGCGGGCATTGCCGGCGGAATAGCTGTTCTTCGGGAATTCGAAGGTGATGGTGACGCTGGGGCGCTCATTGGGCGCGAGGCGTTCGGCGAGTTGCCGATAGGTCAGAAGCAGATCGCCGCGATTGGCGCCGCGCAGCGTGACGCCGCCGGGAGCGAGCGCCAAAGTTTCGGGATCGCGTCCGAGACAGGCGCCTGCCGCAGTCCGCATCTTCAGAGAAAATTCCGGGGCGGCCCTGCGCGCCGTCAGCCACACGACGGCGGAACCGCGCGAGGCGGTGGTGGAGCCGGATTCCGGCGTGAGCGAGGTGTCGCCGGTGACGGGCCTGACATCGTCGCGGCTGCAACCGAGCTCATCAGCCAGTACGGATTTGATGGCGGCCAGCAGGCCCTGACCCATTTCATCCAGACCATAAGCGCCTTCGATCATGCCGTCCTCGGTGAGCGAGACCCGGCCGCCGGCAGGATCAGGGACCAACGAGCCCAGGCCGTTGCCCTGATAGTTCAGCGCCATGCCGGCGCCGATGACCCATTCGCCATCCGACTGGACGCCCGAGGGCATCCGCCAGATCGGCGAAGCCTCGGCGGCGGCGAGCATCTCGTGGATGCGCTCGGAGGGCGCGACCTTCTGGCCGAGATAGCCCGGCGTTCCCGGCGCGCGAAGATTGCGGGCGCGGATCTCGATCGGGTCGAGGCCGGCGAGCGCTGCAAGACGGTCCATCTGGCATTCGATGGCATAGGTCATCTGATTGGCGCCGAAGCCGCGAAACGCGCCGCAGACGCCGTTGTTTGTGTAGGCGAGCCGACCGCGCGTCGTGACATTCGCGACCACATAGGGACCGGCGGCGTGTTCGAGCGCGGTTTCGAGCACGCCGGGCCCGAGCGAGGCATAGGCGCCGGCGTCCGACAGCACGTCAACCTCCTGCGCCACCAGCCGTCCCTCGGTGTCGCAGGCCGTGCGCATGCGGATGGTCATCGGATTGCGTTTCTGGCCGGCGAGCACGGATTCGGCGCGGCTCAACTGCAGTCGGACCGCATGCCCGCTCTTCAGCGCCAGAAGCGCCAGCGCCGGCTGCACCGTCAACTCATCCTTGCCGCCGAAGGCGCCGCCGGTCGGGCTGGTGATGACGCGGATCTTCTCCTCCGGCATGGCGAGGATGCGCGACAATTGCATCCGGTCGCGGCCGCCATGCTGGCCGCCGACGGCGACGAGCAGCGATCCATCATCCTCGATCCGCGCATAGCCGCCTTCGGTCTCCATGAAGCCGTGCATCTGGCGCGGCGTCACATAGACGTCCTCGACCACATGGGCCGCCGTGGCGAAGGCTGAAGCGGCGTCGCCGCGCGAAAAGCTGATTTCGCGCTGCAGGTTGCCGGCGTCGTGAAAGGCGGGCGCGTCCGGCTGCAGCGCCTGTTCCGGACTGTTCACCACCGGCAGCGGCTCATAGTCGATTCGGATCAGCGACAGCGCCTTCTCCGCGGTCTCGGCGTCGACGGCAGCGACGGCCGCCACCGCATCGCCGACATAGCGCACCTTGTCCGCGCAGAGCGCCGGCTGATCCTGCACGACGATGCCGAACGCGTTGTCGCCCGGGATATCGCGATGTGTCATCACAGCGACGACGCCCGGCAGCGCCTTGGCGAGACTGGTGTCGATGGAGAGAATGCGGGCATGGGGGACGCCGGCGCGGAGGATGCGGCCGACCAGCATGTCGTCCTCGCGCCGGTCGGTGAGGTAAGAAAGCTTGCCCTCGACCTTGTCGCGCATGTCTGGCCTGACATGCCAGCGATCGCGTTGCTCGCTGCGCGACAGGGTGATTTCGCCGTCGATCCCGGGAGTAGTCGGCGGTGAGTAGGCGGGGCGGCGCGCCAGTGTCGGCAATACGCCGCCGAGTCCGTGAACGAGCGCATTCGCCGCCGCTAGCCGCCGGTAGCGGCCCGACCGGAAATCGTCATCCGGCGCGTCGATCGTTTCGACAAGAGCTTCGCGGATCGCGGCCCAATCCAGATCGCTGTCGTTGCGGCCGTTCAGCAAGTATTCGGCGCCAAACAGCCTTTGCGGCCTCGTGGCGCCGCCGCCGAGCGCAAGGCGCACGCCTGAGATTTTGCCGCCGTCCATCGCGAGGATGCCCGCGACATTGATGACGCTCGGCGTGAAAGCGGCGCGCAGGCCGATCTTGCGCCATGTCCAGCGTGGGAAGTTCTGGCGCGGCAGTTCGATGGCGACAATCAGTTCCAGCGCTTGCGGCGACCCAACCAGCCACTCTTCCAGTGGCATCACGAACTGACCGCCGGGTGTGGCGAGGACCAGATTGGCGTCGAGCGCCAGAAGCGCGGGCAACAGGCAACCGTTGCGATTGGCGATGTTGCCGCCGATCGTCGCCATGTTGCGGATCGATGGGCCTGCGACGGTGCGGAGCGCGGCAGTGAAAAGGGGGCAGGCCTCCGAAAGTGTGCTGTTCTTGGCGAGATCCGCAAGCGTCGTCAGCGCGCCGATCGAGACCCGTTCCGACCTGAAGGATATGCCCCGCAAGGCCGCAAGCCCAGAGAGATCGATCAACCCTTCCGGTTTCGGCGCGCCCTTGGCCCAATCGAGTTGCGTCGTCGTCGCGCCCGCGACGGGTTTCAGCCTTCCGCCGCCGCTTCGGATCAGCGAGAAGACGTCGTCGATGGAGCGGGCGCGCCAGATCTGCATCAATGGCCCCCGCCGTGGTGCCGTAGCGCAGGCCTTTCTCCTTGAGCCAGCGGCGATAGGCAATGGAGGAACTGTCGGCGCGGGTGGGGATCTCGGCGCGCGGTTCGAGCGGCAAGAGCAGCGGTCGCTGGTTTTCGACGATGATCCGGTCCTGCAGGAAGATCACCTGTTCGAAATTCAGAAGCGCCTTATGGGTCGAGAGGCTGTCGACCAGATACATCACCGGCTGCGCCCGGCAGAGCCCGTCCTCCATGGGCTGGATGAACAGCGCGATGGCGTCGAGCCGGTTCGGCGAGGTCGGGCAGACGCGGTACAGCATCACCACGAAAGGCGAGGGGACGCGATAGGTCAGCCGCACGAAATCGCCCTGCTCCTCGGTCGCGGCGATGCGCGGCTGGAAGAAGGTGCAATTGGTGGCCCAGACCTCGTCGACATCGCGGCGGATTTCGCTGAGATAGTTCGGCACTTCCGTATGCGGCTCGGAACCGAGGATATCCGTATGTACGAAGGGGAAATGCGCCATGTCGAGGAAATTCTCGACCACGCGCAGGCCGGACGCGCGCATCGTCACCCAGCCGCACGGAACGAAGCGACGATCGCTTTCCTCGGCTTCTTCGATATGGACGATGTCTTTCTTAGGCGCGCCGAGCGTGGTGAAGAGGCAGCCATAGCGGACGCGGGTCGGCAAGGGCGGGCCGAGCGTGCCGTCATCCAGCATTTCGCGCACCTGAGGCGCGCCCTCAGCGTTGTGCGCGTAGACCAGCGATTGGCCAAGGAGCCTGGTCGTCTGCGGCGCCTCGGTCACCTCGCTCGCGGTCGCGATGGCGTACCAGTCGTCCAGCGCCACCTGATCGGTCGTCTTGGCCATGGCTCACTCCGCTCCATCGGTCCATTGCTTGGTTCCGCCGCCATTGGCCGCCAGCCATTCGGCGCGGCGGGCGAAATGATCGGGCGCGAAGCGATGGATCTCATTGATGATCTCGCCGATATCGGCGGTTTTCAGCACGCCGTCCTCGACGATGATGTCGCCATCAACCATGGTCATCGCCACGTCGCCGCCGCGCACGGCGTGGACGAGATTGTGGTGCAGGTTGAGATAGGGGCCTTCCGGGAAGAACGGCGTCATGCGCGGCGTGTTCGTCTTCATCGCGATGATGTCGGCGCGCTTGCCCACTTCGATCGAGCCGATCTCGTGATCGAGGCCGATGGCCTTGGCGCCCAGGATGGTCGCCATGCGCAGGCATTGCCAGCTGTCCATCGCGGCGGCGTCGCGATTCCTGAGTTTGCCGAGAAGCGAAGCGGTCTTCATCTCCTCGAACATGTCGAAATTGTTGTTTTCCTTTTCGCCATCCGTGCCGATGCCGACGGCGACGCCATGGGCCAGCATGTCGGCGATCGGCGCGATGCCGGAGGCCAGCTTCATGTTGGAGACCGGATTGTGGGCGACCGAGACATTGTATTTCGAGATCAGCTCGATCTCATGCGGATTGAGCCAGACGGCATGCGCGAGCATGGTCAGAGGCGTTTCGAAGAATCCGAGCTCCTCGAGCGCGAACATCGGCCGCTTGCCGTAGCGGGTCATGAACTCCGCCACCTCGATCTCGGCTTCCGAGCAATGGGTGTGAAAGCCGGTCTTGTGTTTCTTGGCGAGTTCGATCGCCCGCTTCTGGCCCGCTTCGTCGGCATAGAAGAGATGTTCGAGCCCGACCCAGACATTGACGCGGCCGCCTGCCTTGCGATGCCAGCTTTCGATCAACGCCTCGTTCATGTCGAGCGTGTCGAAATAGTTGTAATCCGGATGTTCGCCGACATAGGGCACCGCGACCAGCCGCGTGCCGATGGCCTCTGCCGCTCGGGCGCTGCCGTCCATATAGCGCCACATGTCGACCACCGTCGTCGTGCCCGCCAGCGCGGATTCGGCGTAGCAGAGCCAGCTCGCCGTTTCCGCCTCATGCGGCTGCAGCATGCGGTGCATGGGGTTGATGTGGATGGTCAGCCAGTCCCAGACCGGCAGATGCTCGGCCGTGCCGCGCAGAAAGCCGGAATGAGCATGCGCGTTGATGAGGCCGGGCATCAACACGGCATGGGTCATCATCTTGACCGGATAATTCGGATAGGTCGCCGTGATCTCGTCGAGCGGTCCAACCGCGAGGATGCGGCCGTCATCGATTGCGACCGCTCCCTCGGCGATCACGGTGTTGTCGTCATCCATGGTCAGCAGGCTCTCGCCCGCAAGGATCATTGCCGTCTTCGCCATGTTCTCTCCTGGTCTCCCTCATGGAGACGCGATGCAAAATTCAGGCCGCTCCCAACAGAAAATCGGCGGCGCGTTCGCCGATCATCGTGACGGGAGCATGGGTGTTGCAGGTCGGTATGATCGGAATGACCGACGCATCGGCGATCGTCAGGCCGGTAAGGCCGCGCAGCCTCAGTCTTGCGTCGACCACGGCCATCTCGTCACTGCCCATTTTCGCCGTCCCGACCGGATGGAAGAAGGTGGAGCATCCCTGGCGGATGAAATCGATCATCTCAGGCTTGGACAGCCGCCGGGACGGCGCGGCAAAACCATCAAACAGATCCGAGAAAACGCGGGTTTCGGCGAGATCCATCATCGTCTCGACCGCCACTATGAGCGCATCGAGATCGGAAGGTTCGGCCAGATAGTTCGGCTGGATGTCGAGCGGCCCGAACGGGTCGGATGACAGCATTTTCACATGGCCAATGCTTTTGGAATGCATCAGCCCCGCGCCGATCGAGAAGACGTTGCCGGAGAGATCGTAGAGCTCGCGGATGCGCGGCTCGGATGAATTGCCCTGGACGGGAAAGGCGTGGATATCGGGCTGGGCAAGGTCGGGGCGGGATTTCCAGTTGATCATCGAGCCGCCGCCATTGTCGAGCGCCGGTCCCATCGGCTGTTTCGATCGGCAGACCACCGCCTGCACCAATGGATGGTCCTGCAGATTCTTGCCGACGCCGGGCAGCGCATGGCGCGTCTCGATGCCGAGGGATGCAAGCTCCATGGGGTCGCCTATGCCTGAGAGCATCAGCAGACGCGGCGTATCGATCGCGCCCGCCGCCAGCACGACCTGTGTCGTCGCACGCGTCTCGATGGGCTGTCTCTCCACGAGATGCCGGACGCCGACTATCGCGCCGTTCTCGACCATGAGGCCGCCAGCCTGGGAGTTGCACAGGATCGTGAGGCGCGGATTGTCGAATATGGGCGCGAGATAGCCGGTGACGGAACTCCAGCGCTTCCCGCCGGAAATGTTGAAGTTCGAGGGCGCCGCGCCTTCATTGGTCTCGGCATTGGGATCGGCGATCGTGGGAATCCCGAGTTCGCCAGCCCCGTCGATCATCGCTTGCGCGACGGGATGCAGCGCTCTGCTGGTCTCGATCCGCAACGGTCCGCCTGCGCCACGGAACTCAGTTTCGCCGCCTTCCCAATCTTCCGCACGCTTGAAATAGGGCAGGCAGTGGGCAAAGCTCCAGCCCTCGCATCCGGCGGCCCCCAGGCGTCGTAATCGGCAGGGTGGCCGCGATACCACATCATGGCGTTGGTGGAGGAGCAGCCGCCTAGCACCTTGCCACGCGGAATGCCGATGGGGCGGCCGGCGACGCGCTCGGTCGGCGCGTAGTCGTAAAGCCAGTCATGCCGGCTGCGGCCGAGCGGGACCCATCGGGTGGGATCGGCGATCTCCGGCGCGTCGAATTCTGCCGAGCCTGCCTCGATCACCAAGACTGTCGCATCCGACCCGTCGATGAGCCGTCGCGCCACAGCCGCGCCGCCGGAGCCCGAGCCGACGACGATGTAGTCATAGGCTTTGAGGAGCGGGCGGTGAGGGACGGGGCTCGGCATCATCTGTCTCAATTGTGCTCGCTCGGGCCCATGATGACGATGCTTTCGGTCGCCTCGACATGCCGGACGAAGATGTATTTGTCCTCACGACCGTCGGAATGTTTGCGCTTGATGTCGGGCTGCACCGTGCCCGCCACTTTCGCGACGACGATATAGGGGACGTCCGCCTTCAATCCGGCCTCGCAATGGGCTTCGAAGTCTTCGAGCGTGCGGGCGGTGAAGGCGTTTTCGACGCCCGCGCCGCGAGCGATGGCGGCGATATCCACCCGGCCTGAGGCGGTGTGCGTCGGCGGGCCGCCGATCGACTGGTAGCACTCGTTGTCCCAGACCACGACGAACAGGTTTTTCGGCTGCTCATTGCCGAGCGTGGCGAGGATGCCGAGATTGAACATCATGCCGCCATCGGTGTCGAGCGAGACGATGCGGCGATGCGGAAGGCCGGCGGCCAGGCCGAAAGCCTGCGGCGTGACGCAGCCGAGTTGCTGCTGGAACAGGCTCGCCTCGCGCATATGCGGGGCGGCGTTGTACCATTCGTCCACTGAGGCGCCGAGCGAGAGGATGACGAGTTCGTCTTTCAGTCGCGCGGCGAGGAGCTTCATGCAGTCGTAGCGCTTCATCGCACGATCTCCCCGCCGAGCGCGATGGCCGAATGGTAATAGGCGTTGTAGGACCAGTTGTAGGCGTCGACGATCGACTGCTCGATCTGCTCCTCTTCGCGGACGATCCGGTAGGGAATGCGCAGTGCGTTCAGCACCGGCTCCATGGTGATGCCGTGCGGGATGGCCCACCAGTTGTTCTCGCCGAGTTCGCCGCGATAGCTCATCAGCATCACCACCGGAATGCCGGCGCCGAGGCCCATGCGGGCGAGCGGTTCGACTGAGGCGCGAAGGCCGGAATTCTCCATCACCAGCGCTGCGCGCTTTCCCGACAGGAACACGCCGCCGCAGATCGCTGCGCCTTCGCCCTCATTGGTCACGCGGATCGTGCGGATGTCGGTATCGGCGTCGAGCGCCGGATAAAGCGGCTTGAAAAGGGAATCGGGCAGATAGCAGACGATGGACACGCCCGCTTTCTTGAGCCCGCGCAACACCGCGTCGACGGCTGATGGCTTCATGATGGTCTCTCCGTTCCGGGAGAGAAAAGCAAAGTCGAGGTGTTCCGAATAGACGGGAAAATTTGTTGCTGTTGTTGCTCCTTGCGCAACATCTCAGGCCATGCCCGGGGCTGCGAGCCGATCGATGGCTTCCGCCAGCAATTTGCCAAAGGCGGAGGCCGCGTCGGATATTTCCTTTTCCGATCGCGACAGCAGCATCAGCTTGCGCGGCGGCAGACGGCTGTCCTTCAGCGGCACGAAATGCAGCGTGCCGTCGGCCAGTTCCTGTTCGACGCCGACGCGCGTCTGAAGCACGGCGCCCAGATCCCGCTTGGCGAGATCGACCATCAGGCCGATCGAGTTGGTGCGGGCGCGGCGGGAGAGATCGATCAGAGAGCGGTTGAAGGCTTCTTCCACAGAAGCGCCGAGCGTCAGCGAGGCGTCGGACAGGATGACGCGCTGGTTGGCGAGATCGAACAGCTTGAGTTCGCTCTTGGTTGCCATTTCGCTGCCGGGAAGGGCGAGAACGCCGAGCGGCAACAGCGCTTGCGTGATGCGCCGCATGGCGCGGGGCGGTCGGATGTCGAAGACGACGGCGAGATCGCAATCGCCTTCCGCCACCGCCGTCGCCGCTTGTTGTGAACCCATCACCTTGATTTCGACGGTGATGTCCGGATGCCGTCCCCAGAACTGCTGCAGCGCCCCGGCATCAGGCCGCGGGCGACGCTTTCCACCACCGCCACCGACAGCGAGCCGCGATGCAGCCCGTGTAACTCGTTGATCTCGTTGCAGGCGCGGTTGAGTTCGCCGAGGCTGGCGCGGGCGTGATAGAGCATCAATTCGCCCGCGCTGGTGAGTTTCAGCCTTTGCCGCACGCGTTCGAACAGCGGCGTGCCCAGCTCGTCCTCGAGCTGTTTCAGCACGCGGCTGATGGAAGAGGGCGCGACATTGAGCGCGAGCGCCGCCCGCCGGATCGAGCCCAGCCGCGCCACCAGCTGGAAATAGTGGATGCGGGTAGCGACGAGCCCGAGCCGGAAAGGGTCCATGGCGTCAGGCCGGCTCGAACAGCGGCTGGATGCGCATTTCCGGCACCAGCACATTGCCCTTGTCGGTGATGCGGATCTCCGGGAATGACCGAGAGCGGGATCAGGTTGAAGCCCATATAGGGGATGGTGCAGCCGGCCTTTTCCCATTCGACCTTGAGCTTCTGCACCTCTTCGGCCACCACATGCACACGCTTGTCGGACAGGAGCCCGGCGATCGGCAGCGGCACCATGGCGGTCACCACGCCGTCCTGCACCACGCAGACGCCTCCCTGATGGGCTTCGATGGCGCGGAGCGCCACCTGCATATCCGCCTCATTCGCGCCGGCGATGATGATGTTGTGGCTGTCATGGCCGACCGAGGAGGCGACCGCGCCGCTCTTCAGCGCAAAATTCGACAGCAGGCCATGGGCGACATTGCCCGAAGATTTGCCATGGCGCTCGATGACGGTGACGAAGCACAGGCCGTGACGGTCGAACTGCGTCTGCCAGTCGTTGGCAGGCTCGAGCTTGATCTGCTCGTGGCCGAGAATGATGCCGGGCAATTCGGTGCGAATCGTATGGGCGATCACCGGCGTCGTCGGCAGGTCCGGGGTGAGCTTCAGCTCTTTCGGCAGCTTCACCGTATGATAGGCGGCCTCCGGGTAGCGCCAGAGGTCGTGCAGCGCCTCGTCCAGGATCGGGGTTATCTTTTTCTGGTCGACGACGAGTTCGCCGCCATACCAGGTCGAGACGGGCTTCAGGTCGTCGTCGAGCAGCACGAGATCGGCGCGCCGGCTGCCGCCCATGCCGCCGATTTCGCCTTCCTTGCCGAAGCGAGTGGCGCCATGCAGCGAGCCCATCGACCAGGCCTGTTCCTTGGTCATGCCGGCTTTCACGGCTTCACGCACCACCCAGTCCATGCCGAAAGCCAGGAGGTCGTCGGCGTCGCGGTCGTCGGTGCAGACGGCGACGCGCTTGTGCGACGAGCCGAGTTCGGTGATGGTCCTGATCGCGTCGGGCAGCGAATGCCAGGGCGTGGTCGGCGGGCCGCCGCGCAGGAAGAGCCAGATGCCAGCCTCCAGCATGTCGTCGGCGATATCGCGGTCAATGGCTTCATGGGTGTCGGTGACGCCCGAGGCGGCATAGGCCGCGACGAATTCCCGGCCATAGACATGGCCGCAGACCGGCTTGCCGCGCGACAACGCCGCCGCCAGGATCGCATGGCTCCGCTCGTCGCCCATGGTCACCGGCACGAAATCCATCTTTTCCCCGAGCGCCACGGCTTCGGGCCATTTGTCGAACAGCGCCGCAATCTTGTCGGGAGTCAGGTCGCCGCCGGCGGTTTCGAGTTCCGGCGAGGTTGCCGGGACGGTCGAGGGCACGGTGAGGAAAATGGACAGTGGCGCGTGCCGGGCATCCTCCAGCATCGCCTCGACGCCCGCGACATCCATGACATTGCCGATTTCGTGGCTGTCGCAGAAGATCGTCGTCGTGCCGTTGAGGAGAGCGGCCTCCGCATAGGCGCAGGCCGTGACCATCGAGCTTTCGATATGGATATGCGGATCGACGAGGCCGGGCGCGATGATGCCCCCGGGCGTCATAGCGTTTCGCGCCGCCCTTATGGGTTCCGGCGGGCTTGACAGCGGCGATGCGGCCGCCGGCGATCCAGACTTCGCGCGCGGGCAGGATGCGCTCGGAATAGGTCGAGAGCACGCGCGCGTCGGAGATGACGAGATCTGGATCGGCGCGGCCGGAGGCGACGTCGGCGAGCCTTCGGGTCATGCTGGCGAGCGGCGCGACGGAAAAACGGGTGAGGGACGTCATGGTCTTCTCCTGAGGCCGTCAGTGATAATCGGGGATGCCCGGCATGGTCTTGAACCCGTCGAGCGTGCGGAAGCGGCGGATCCAGCGGCGCAGCGCCGGGAATTCGTCGTGATCGATGCCGAAATCGCGCGACAGCGCGAAGATCGGAAACAGCGTGACGTCGGCGATCGTGGCGTGATCGGCGGCAAACCATTCGACGCCGTCCATCTGGCGAAGGGTCATATGGTCGTCCATGACGCGGAAGGCTTCACGCGCGGCGCTCCTCAAGGCATCGAGATCGCCCGGTTCGCCGAACAGCGCCACCAGCCGCGCCTGCATAGCCGGGGCGAGCGCCGAGGCCGAGAAATTGAGCCAGCGCATGGTCTCGCCGAACGCCATGGCGTCCATCGGCAGGAATTGCCCGGAGGGATCATGGGCTTTGGCCAGATAAGCAAGGATCGCCTCGGGACCGTAGAGCGTCAATTCGCCTTCTCTCAGCACCGGCAGCGAGCCCAGCGGCGACAGCGCCCGCATGGCGGGGCCCAAATGTTCCTTGCCCGGAACCATGTCGACGGCCACGATCTCATGCGGCGTCTTGAGGATCGAGAGAAGCAGCCTGACGCGGTAGCTGGAATCGTCGAGTTCGTAATTGTAGAGAGTGAGAGACATCACGCCACCTTTGCGATTGGAGCGACCGGGGCGGCTTCGATCATTCGACGGGCGTTCTCCGCCCATTTGGCGATTTGCTTGCGGGTCGAGGCATCGACCGCGCCTATGGCTGCGATATGCAGGGCGCATTTCTCCGGTGGGATCGCCTGTCCGGCGATGAGAAGCTTAACCGCGCCGCTCGTGAAAAGCACTGCGCCCGAAGACAGAAGCTCCACCGTCACATCCGCGCCGTCGACGGGCAGGCAGGCCAGCAGGGGCGCGATCGCCTCGATCGAACGGTCGATGTAGAGGCTGCGGATCGGCGTGACGTCGTCGGATACGACGGGCAGCGCCAAAGCGTCCGCCGTCTCCTTGAGACTGGTCCAGATCACGCCGCCTCGCTCAGTGACCGCATAGGACGGGATCTTGATGGTCGCGGGAACTTCGAGGTCCGGATGCGCCGGAATATAGCGGCACTGCCCGCCCGTGTCGTATTGCCAGCCGTGATAGAGGCAGGCGATGTGGTCGCCACGCACGAAACCAAAGCTCATGCGCATGCCGCGATGCGGACAACGGTCTTCCCAGACATGCGCCTTGCCGCTGTTGTCGCGCCAGACCACGATTTCAAATCCATCGATCTGTGTGCCCGCTGACGTTCCGGCCTCGATCGAGGCGCTGAGCGCTACCGGCGTCCAGCCGTTTGCCGCTGTCATGTCTTCACTCCTTCGCATCCGATCCCACGGACCATTCAAATTTCATTCCAGGCTCCCGCGCGGGTGACCTCGCGGATGACGCAATCGCTCGGCCCCAGGCTGCAGGCCATTTCGAACATATCCACCAGCGCTTCCTGCCCGGTGACCCTCATCGTTGCACACCCGTCGTTGCAGGCGCCGACCACGAGCGCGAGATCGAGCCTTGCCGCCCGGTGGCGCGCAAATTCAATAAAGCTCTCGCAGACGATCTCCCCGATGAAGGCGAACTGGATGTCTTCGGTCACGGCATGCCCTTTAATGCGGTGTCTATGCGCGGCGGGTTGGTCTGAAAGAGGCGGAGCTTCGGTTTCAATCACGTCCCAGCATTTTAATTGTGCGAATGACTAAAAATTAGACATGCACTTGATTTCATCAATGTAGACTTCGGCTGGCGTATATTTCAAGCGATTTTTGACGCGACTTGTTGCGCGGAGCGCATCAAGCACGTCGAAAATTCATGGCTATGCGGAACATCCCCGATTTGAAAGGCTGCCGATCCGGCGGTTCCCGGGCCTTGGCCAATCGCAGGCGAAGAGCAGAAACTGGCGCAGCGAAGCCGCCCTGGTTTCGACTGGTCGCGATTATCGCTCGTAGGCGCTGCGTGTCGGCGCCTTGGCATGGGAGTTGCTTGATGACATCGAAACGTCGGAAGCGAGGCTTTACCGGCGGAAAACCAAAAAAGGGGTTCACATGATCGATCTGCGTAGTCTTTCCCGTCGCGGTTTCCTCAACATGGCCGCCGCCGGCGCCGCTTCCACCATGCTGCCGGGAGGCTTCGCCCGTTCGGCGATGGCCGCAACGCCTTTGGCCGCCGTCAAGGAAGAAGACGCCGTCATCGGCTTCGGCCATGTCGGCCCGATCACCGACGAAGGCTGGACCTGGAGTCACCATCAGGGCCTGCTCGCCGTCAAGGAAGCCTATCCGAAGCTCAAGAAGGTTCTCGAAGTCGAGAACGTCCCCTATTCCGCCGATGCGACGCGCACCTATCGCCAGTTCGTCAGCGAAGGCGCCAATATGATTTTCGACACCTCGTCGACCGGCGACTTCCTGCATGAAGTTGTCAAGCGCGCGCCGGACACCGCCTTCCTGGAGTGCAACGGCCATATCCTGATGGACAATCTCGGCTGGTATTACCTGGCGCACTGGTATCCGACCTATGTCTTGGGCGTCGCCGCCGGCATGCTGTCGAAAACCGGCAAGCTCGGCTATGTCGCCTCCTTCCCGGTCGCCTCGGTCTACGCCTCCACCAACGCCTTCCTCATGGGCGCGCGCACCGTCAATCCGACTGCGACCTGCAAGACCATCGCCATCAATTCCTGGTTCGATCCGCAGGCCGCATCGCAGGCCGGCACGGCGCTGATCGATGACGGCTGCGACTTCCTGTTCGGCATCATGGATGAAGCCGCTTATCTGCAAGTGGCCGAGAAGCGCGGCGTCTGGGCCGCGATGTGGAACACCGACATCCGTCGCTACGGCCCGAATTCCTACGTGTCCTCGATCATCATCGACTTCAAGAAGTTCTACGTCGATCAGGTCGGCAAACGTCTCGCCGGAACCTGGACCCCGGGCGAAACGCTGTTCGGCATGGGCGCGGGCGTCGATCGCGACAAGTGGGGCGAGAAGGTTCCGGCCGAGGTCGGCAAGGCTGCGGACGCCGTGCGCGACAAGATCCTCGGCGGCTGGTCGCCGTTCGAAGGCGAACTCAAGGACGCCAAGGGCAATGTGAAGGTCGCCAAGGGCCAGAAGATGACCGAGATGGAGCTCTACAACTGGGATTGGTCGGTCGAGGGCGTCACCGGTCTCTGACTTCAGCCACAGGAAGGGGCGCGATTCGCGCCCTTTCTCCCCCGCCTGTCTCCCTCTCCGGTTCCGCCCGATGTCAGATCACCCGACCCGCTATGTCGCTCCGCCCGGGGCAGCGCCACTCGTGCAATTGAAGGGCATCGCGAAATATTTTCCTGGCGTCATCGCCAATGAAGATGTCGACCTCGACGTCATGCCCGGCGAAATCCACGCGCTTCTCGGCGAAAACGGCGCGGGAAAATCGACCCTCATGAATATCCTGACCGGCATCTACCAGCCGGATGGCGGTGAGATCATCATCGACGGCTATGCGCGGGAATTTTCCACGCCGCAGCAGGCCATCGCCGCCGGCATCGGCATGGTCCATCAGCATTTCAAGCTGGTCAACGCCTTCACCGTGGCTGAGAACATCCATCTCGGTTGGAGCGAAACGCCGCGGCGCGCCTCCGCCTCCATCCTCGAAGCGAGGACCGCCGATCTCGCCGCGAAATTCAATATCGACGTCCGTCCCGCCGCCCGCATCACCGAATTGTCGACCGGCGAACAGCAACGCGTCGAAATCCTGCGCGTGCTGGCGCGCCGGGCGAAGGTTCTTATTCTCGACGAACCGACCGCCGTGCTTACCCCGGGCGAAGCGCGCGAATTGTTCAAGGCGCTGCGCGACTTCGTCTCGACCGGCAACGCCGTCATTTTCATCTCGCACAAGCTCGATGAAGTGCTGGAGATTTCCGACCGCATCACCATTTTGCGCGGCGGCCGCAAGATCGCCACGGAAAACGCTGCGGACTGTACGCCCGCCAAACTTGCGCGCCTGATGGTCGGCCGCGACATCGTGCTCGCCGATATGCGCGGCCGTCCAGAAGGCGCGGCCCCAATGTCGGCGGCTCCCGTGCTCAGCCTGCGCAACGTCGTCGCGCTCAATGATTTGGGCGACGAGGCGCTCCATGGCCTGTCGCTGGATGTGCGGGCCGGCGAAATCGTCGGCGTGGCGGGCGTCGCCGGCAACGGCCAGCGCGAACTCTCCCAGGTGCTGACCGGCACCCGCGCCATCGCGTCGGGCGAGATCGTGCTCGACGGCCGGGTGATCGACCGCGCCAACGCCGCCGATTTCGTCGCGCGAGGCGTCGGACATATCCCCGAAGACCGACTGCATAGCGGGCTTGCGCCGGCGCTGAGCGTCACGGTCAATGCGGTCATGCGCGAATATGGCGCCCCGCCGGTCACCCAAAGCGGCGTCTACCGTCCGGGCGCCGCAACCGCGCTCGCCAAGGATATCGCCGCTGCGGCGGACGTCGCCATTCCCGATTTCGCCATGCCGATCCGCAATCTCTCCGGTGGCAACCAGCAGCGCCTCGTCGCCCGCCGCGAAATGCGGGTGGCGAAGAAGGCGCTGGTGGCGGCCTATCCCAGCCGTGGCCTCGACGTCGGCGCCATCAACACCATGCTGCGCTACATCGTCGAACTGCGCGACGCCGGGGCTGGCATCATTCTGATTTCAGAGGATCTCGAAGAATTGCTCAATCTCTCCGATCGCATCGCAGTCCTCTATGAAGGAAAGATCATGGGCGTCGTGGACAACGACACTGTCGACATCGAGGAGATCGGTCTGCTGATGGGCGGCCGCAGCAAGGACGGGGGCGCCGTCCATGGCTAAGGTCCGTCTTCAACGACTTCCCTCCGCCCATCCCGGCATGGCGCTCGGCGCCCGAATCGCGGCCATCGCGCTCGCCTTGATTTTTGCCGGCGTCATCCTCGCTCTGGCTGGCCATAATCCCCTCGATCTCGGCATGCAGGTGTTAAACGCTTCCTTCGGCTCGTCCTTTGGAATGGAAGATCTGGGGCTTCTGGTCATCCCGCTGATCCTGACCGGATTGTCGGTGACGGTGGCGCAACAGATCGGCGCCTGGAATATCGGCGCCGAAGGCCAGTTCTACGCCGGCGCCTTCGCCGCTACCGCCGTCGGCCTGTTCATTCCGCTTCCAGACGGATTGAGCCTGATTGCGATGTTCATCGCCGGCGCGATCGGCGGGCTGGTCTGGATCCTGATCCCGACGCTCGCCCGCGCCTATGCCAATGTCAACGAACTGATCACGACGCTGCTTCTGAACTTCGTCGCCATCCTGCTGGTTTACTATGTCTCGACCGACGCTTGGCGCGAGCGGGGGAGTGGCCAATTCCGCGACCCCGCGCATCCCCGCCGAAATGCCGGAATTCTGGGGGTTGGTGCATTGGGGCCTTCCGATCGCCGTCATCCTCGCCGTTGTCGCAGCGCTGATCTTCAACTTCACCAAATGGGGCTATGAAATCCGCCTGATCGGCTCCAACCCCTCGGCCGGCCGATACGCGGGCATCGCCTCGCGGCGCTATCTGATCCTGGTCATGCTCGCATCCGGCGCGATCGCGGGCGTCGCCGGCATGCTGGAAATCGCCGGCACAGTGCATCGCCTGCAAGGCGGCATTTCCAACAATTACGGCTATCTCGGCATCATGGTGGCCGTGCTGGCGCGCGGCTCATCCGTCGGTGTGATCTTTTCCGGCGCGCTGATGGCCTTCATTCTCAATTCCGGCATCATCCTGCAGACGGAAGGGCTCACCACCTCCGCCGTGCTCGCCATAACCGGCCTTATCCTCTTCCTCACCGCGATCGGCGATGAACTTTCTCATTACCGCATCATCCGCGACAAGGCCTGAAAGGACGCGCCATGGAACTCCTGACCGGTCTGCTCACCACCGCTTTTCTCGCCGGCGGCGTGCTGTCGCTCGCAGCTATTGGCGAAGTGATTTCTGAACGCGTCGGCGTGGTCAATCTCGGCGTCGA
Source organism: Rhizobium sp. G21 (assembly GCF_014158035.1). Taxonomy (GTDB): domain Bacteria; phylum Pseudomonadota; class Alphaproteobacteria; order Rhizobiales; family Rhizobiaceae; genus Rhizobium_E. Next base: position 303,723 of record NZ_JACFXW010000002.1, read on the forward strand.
GGGCCTGATGGCGATGGGCGCGGTGACCGCCGTCGTCACCGTCACCGCCGCGCCCTATCCAATGCTGGGATTCCTGGCCGCGCTTCTGGTCGGCGCGTTGCTCGGCATATTGTTCGCAACCGCCACCGTGGCGCTTCGCGCCAATCAGGTTCTGTGCGGGCTGGCGCTGACGCTCATGGGCACAGGTCTCGCCCAGACCATCGGCAAAGCTTATTCGGGAATGCCGGTGCCTGCCACCTTCGAGGGCGTTGCGATCCCGCTTCTGTCCTCGATCCCGATCCTCGGCAAGGCCTTTTTCAGCCAGAACATTCTGGTCTATCTCATCTATATCATCCTGCCTTTCGGCCTCTCATTTCTGATGTTCCGCACTCGCCACGGCCTCAACATGCGCGCAGTCGGCGAAAATCCGGCGGCTGCGGACGCCGCCGGCATTCCCGTTAATCTGATCCGCTTCGGCTATGTCGCGCTGGGTTCGGCCCTGGCTGCGGGCGCGGGCGCGTATCTCGTTCTCGCTTTCGTGCCGTCTTGGTCGGATGGCGTCGTCTCCGGTCGCGGCTGGATTGCCGTGGCGCTGGTGATTTTCGCCGGCTATCGGCCCATTCCGGCGGCGCTGTCGGGTCTGTTGTTCGGCTTCATCACCGCGCTCGGCTTCGTCGGTCAGGCGCGCGGCTGGCCGATCGCGCCGGCCTTTCTATCGATGCTGCCCTATGCCGGCACGATCGCCTTCATCATCGCGCCCGTCGTCGCCTGGCAGCGGATGAAGCGGCTGATGGCGGCCCCGGCGGCGCTCGGCGAACCCTATTTCCGGAATGTGAGGTCGTGAGCCGCTTGCCTCCGCACACGGACGGCGTCATGACAGGACAAGAACTGAAGGGAGCACGGACATGACCATCGCCACAGACAAAGCGTCACTGGACCAGTGGTATGTGATCGAGACCGAGGCGGCGCTGCCGGTCGGCACATCCCCGAACCGCCTGCTTGGCGTCGATCTTGCGGTGACCACGACCGAGGACGGCGACATCACCGTCATGGCCGAGGGCCGGGCCGAGCCGCTGCCGATCCGCAAGCGTTTCGGCTTTGTCTGGACATCGCTCGGCGAGCCCGCCGGCGAGATTTTCCCGGTTCCCGAAGCAGACGAGCCGGATCGCCGCTACGTGCCCTGCGGAGCGGTGGCGGTGAAGGCGTCCGGCCTGCGCATCATCGAGAATTTCCTCGACATGGCGCATTTCCCCTTCGTGCACACCGATATTCTCGGCTCTGAGCCGCATACTGAAGTCGAGCACTACAATGTCGAAATCCGCCGCGACGTCGACGAGGTCTGGGCGACCAATTGCCAGTTTTTCCAGCCTCAGGCGGCGCTGTCGGCCACCGACGGCCTCATGACCCAATATATCTACCGGGTGATGACGCCGTTCACGACGCTGCTTTACAAGACCTGCCCGAATTCCGCCAATCGCTGGGATGTGATCTGCCTCTTCGTGCAGCCGCTCGATCCCGATCGCTGCCGGGCGCATCCGGTCATGTATCTGATCGACGACGTCTCGACGACGCCGGCGCTGATCCAGTTCCAGCAACTGATCTTCCTCCAGGACCGCATCATTCTCGAAAACCAGCGGCCCGTGCTGCTGCCGATGGAGCCGCGCTCGGAAATCCCGACCCGCGCCGACGCCTCCTCGATCGCCTATCGTCGCTGGCTCAAGGAAAAGGGCGTCACCTACGGCACGTCTCTGATGAACGCGGCCTGACGCAATGGCTGCGCCCGCGACCCAGATCGACCTCGCTTTCATCAACGCCACGGTGCTGCCGATGGGCGGGGCCGCCGAGATCGCCAACGGCGTGGTGGCGGTGCGCGGCGACGAGATCGTCGCCGTCGGCGCGGCTTCCGAGATCGATGTATCAGGCGCGACACGCATCATCGATGCGAATGGACGCGTGGTGATGCCGGGTTTCGTCAATTGTCACACCCATATCGCCTCCAACATGCTGTTGCGCGGCCTGCTGGAAGATGTGCAGCTGTTCGAATGGCTGCAGACCATGTGGCGGCTCAAGCGCAATTTCGACGAGAACACGCTCTATTGGGCAAGCCTGATGGGCCTCGTCGAGATGGTGAAGTCGGGCATGACCTGCTTCAACGAACATTTCGACGGCTATCGCGTCGAGCCTCAGACAGAGGCGCTGAAGAACGTTCCGCTCCGCGCCACGCTCGGTTACGGTTTCGCCGATCGCGGCATCTATGCGCCAATCACCGATTGGTCGTGGAAGACCCTGGACAGGTTCGGCGATAAAGTCTCCGCGCATCATCGCGGCGGCGATGGCCGCATCCATGTCGGCCTGTCGCCGCATGCGCCCTATTCCTGCGGACCGGACATGTATCGCAAGGTGCGGGATGTCGCCGACGCCTATGACCTCGCGATCCACACGCATCTCGCCGAGGGGCCGCAGGAGATGGCCTATATGCGGGAAACCTATGGGACGAGCCCGGTGAAATGGCTGCATTCCCTGGGCTTTCTGAAGCCGGATGTCACGGCGGCGCATTGCACGCAACTCGACGATGACGATATTCGCATTCTGGCGGAGACGGGGACCAAGATCGGCCATTGCCCTTGTTGCAACGCCAAGCTCGATTCCGGTACGCTGAGGCTGAGATGCTGCCAGGAGGCGGGCGTCACCGTCGGGCTCGCCACCGATGGCCCGGCCAGCCACAACAGTCTCGATATGTTTCAGGAAATGAAATTCGCGGGCATGATCCACAAGGACAAGACCCACGATGTCGAATTCCTGAAGACGCGCGACTTGCTGGAAATGGCCACCTGCGAGGCGGCGAAAGCCATGAACCGGCCGGAAACGGGGCGTTTGGCGCCCGGCGCCAAGGCGGATCTGATCATGGTCGATCTCGACAAGCCGCACACTCTGCCGGTCTATGATATCCCGGCCGCGCTCGTCTATTCGGCGCGCGCCGACGATGTCGAGATGACCGTGGTCGACGGCAAGATCCTGATGGAAAACCGCGCCGTGCTCGGCGTCGACGAGCGCGAAATCCGGGCGCGGTTTCGCGAGGCGGCGCTTTCGCTGCGCGACCGCAGCCTTTGAACACGCCAAGAGGCGGGACAATCACCATGCGCAACAAGACCCTGCTCGCCAACGCTTTTCATGCGCCGACGCCCTGGAGCGTCGAGTGCCTCACTGACGCGCTGATCACCGTCGACGCCGACGGCGACATTGCCGATGTAATCGGGCCTGAGCATTCCAGCTATGCGGAAAAGCGCGCGGCGCTTTCGGCGAGCGGAGACTTGGAGGTCCTGCCGCGCAGCTCCTATCTGCTGCCCGGTTTCGTCGATTGCCATGTGCATGCGCCGCAATATCCGCAGCTCGGCAACGCGCTCGACGTCCCGTTGGAAGTCTGGCTGCAGAAATACACCTTTCCGCTCGAAGCCCGCTATGCCGACACGGCTTTTGCCCGCCGTGCCTATTCGTTGCTCGTTCAGGACATGCTGGCCAACGGCATTACCACCGCGCTCTATTTCGCCACCATTCATCAGGAGGCGACGCGGCTCCTCGTTGATATCTGCCTGGAAAAGGGGCAGCGGGCGCTGGTCGGCAAGGTGGCGATGGACAATGCCGAGAGCTGCCCGGATTATTATCGCGATGGCTCAGCCGCCGAGGCTGTCGAGGGGACGCGGGCGCTGATCGATTACGTCAGGAGCCATCCCGCCAATCGCGACAATCTCGTGCATCCGGTGGTGACGCCGCGCTTCATTCCCTCCTGCACCGATGCGGCGCTGGAGGAACTCGGCGCGCTGGCCAAGCAATGCGGCTGCCATGTGCAGACCCATTGTTCGGAAAGCGACTGGGAGCATGGCTATGTACTCGAACGTCATGGCATGACCGACGCCGAAAGCCTTGATCGCTTCGGCCTGCTCGGCCGGCGCACCATGCTTGCGCATTCCAACCTGCTGACGGCCTCGGATATGGAGCTGATCCACACGCGTCAGGCGGCGGTGGCGCATTGCCCATTGTCGAACGGCTATTTCGCCGGCGCGGTGTTTCCACTGCGCGCGGCGCTGGAAAAGGGGCTGAATGTCGGCCTGGGCACCGACATCTCTGGCGGCCCTTCCGCCTCGATGCTGGAAAACGCGCGCGCCGCCATCCTCGTCTCGCGCATGCTGGAAACAGGCGTCGATCCCGAAAAGGCCGCGGACGAGCGCGCCTCCGGCAAGCCGGCGCGCATAGATTTCCGTCAGGCCTTCCACATCGCCACCGCCGGCGGGGCAAAGGCGCTCGATCTTCCGGTCGGCCGCTTCGAACCCGGCTGCAAATTCGACGCCATCGTCATCGACACCGATGCCGAGAAGGGCACGATGCGGCTATTCGACGAGTTCGACAGCGGCGAAGCGATCCTGCAGAAGATCATCTTCACCGCCTCGCGCGCCAATATCGCCGATGTCTATGTCTCCGGCCGCAAGGTCGCTTGAGCGGCAGCGCCGGCCGGTCGAAAAACTGGCCGGCCTTTTCCATCAGGCTTTGATCTTGGCCATGTCGGGGTCATAGAGCGGGCCGAGATGCAGCGTGGCGGGCGCCTTGTCCATGGCGACGACGAGCTCGTAAATCCCACTGGTCAGGAAGTCATCCGTCACGCCTTCAGCGTGTTTCACATAGCCGTAGCCGATATTCTTGCCGACCGTGTAGCCATAGCCGCCGCTGGTGAGGTAACCGACAGCGACGCCGTCGCGCAGGATCGTCTCGCGTCCCAGAAGAACTACCGAGGGGTCGTCAACGGTGAAGCCGACCAGCCTTTTCTTGAGCGTCTGACCCTTCACGGTCTCCAGCGCCCTGCGGCCGAGGAAGTCGACCGGCTTGCCGAGCTTGACGGCCCAGCCGAGCCCAGCCTCCTCAGGCGTATCGTTCGGCGTGATGTCGGAGCCCCAGGCGCGGTAGCCTTTTTCAAGACGCAGAGATTCCAGCGCGCGATAGCCGACAGCCTTCAGTCCATGCGGCGCGCCCGCGCCCATCAACGCGTCATAGATGCGGCCGAGATCGCCGATAGGCGCATGCAGCTCCCAGCCGAGTTCGCCGACATAGGTGACACGGAGCGCCCGAACGCGCGATCCGGCGATGTCGATCTCCCGCACATGGCCAAAGGGGAAGGCGGCGTTGGAGATTTCGGCGGATGTCGCGGCCGCCAGCGTGTCGCGCGCCTTCGGCCCCATCAGCGACAGCGTGCCCCAGGCTTCCGTAACATCGGTGAGCGTCACGTCGAGACCCTCGGGAATATGGTCGCGGATCCAGCCGAGATCATGGGTGCGGAAGCCGGTGCCGGTGACGATGTAGAATCTGTCCTCGGCAATTCGGGCGACGGTCAGGTCCGCCTCGATGCCGCCGCGGCTGTTGAGGAGCTGCGTATAGGTGAGTCGTCCCGCGGGCTTGCGGATATCATTGGCGCAGATCCAGTCAAGCGCTGCGAGAGCGTCCGGTCCCGACAGCTCGAATTTCGCGAAGGAGGACTGGTCGAACACGCCGACCGCCTCGCGCACATGGCGATGTTCCGCGCCGACCGCATCGAACCAGTTCTGCCGGCCCATGCTGTAGCGGTCTTTCAGCTCTACGCCCTCGGGTGCGAACCAGTTGGGTCGCTCCCAGCCGAGTTTCGAGCCGAATACGGCGCCCGCCGCTTTCAGCCGGTCGTAAAGCGGCGAGGTCAGGCGTGGGCGGCCGCTGTCATATTCTTCATGCGGGAAGGCGACGGTGTAGTGTTTGCCATAGGCTTCCAGCGTGCGGTCGAGCACCCATTGCCGGTCGCGATGCATCTCGGAGAAGCGCCTGATATCGACCACCCAGAGATCGAGCGGCGCTTCGCCATCGACCACCCATTGCGCCAGCACCCAGCCCGCGCCGCCGCCAGAGGCGATGCCGAAAGCGTTGAAGCCCGCGCCGACGAACATGTTCTTGCATTCCGGAGCGGCGCCGAGAATGAAATTGCCGTCGGGGGTGAAGCTTTCGGGGCCGTTGATCATCTGCTTGACGCCGACCGTCTCCAGCGCCGGCACGCGGGCAATGGCCTGCTCCATATGCTGTTCGAAATGGTCGAAATCGTCGTCGAACAGGCGGAAGCCCCATTCGTCCGGCACGTCGCCGGTGGTCCAGGCCTGCGGATTGGGCTCATAGCCGCCCATCACCAGACCGCCGACTTCTTCCTTGAAATAGGTGCGCCGGTCGGGGTCGCGGATGGTGGGGGCGTCGGTCGACAGGCCCTCGATCTTTTCCGTGACGATATATTGATGCTTGACCGGCTGCAGCGGCACATTGATGCCGGCCATCGCGCCCACCTGCCGCGCCCATTGGCCGGCGCAATTGACGACCTTTTCGCAGGCGATGTCGCCGAGCGTGGTCTTGACCTTGAGAATGCGGCCATCGTCGATCTCGAAGCCGGTGACGCGGACATTCTCGACGATCTTTGCGCCATGCATGCGCGCGCCCTTGGCGAGCGACTGGGTGATGTCGGAGGGGCTGGCCTGGCCGTCGGTCGGCAGCCAGCTCGCGCCGATGAGGTCATCCGTCGTCATCAGCGGCCACATGCGCTTGACTTCTTCCGGCGAGATCAGATGCATGTCCATGCCAAAGCTGCCGGCGGTGGTGGCGAGGCGCCGGAACTCTGTCCAGCGATCCTGATTGGTGGCGAGGCGGAGGCAGCCGGTCATTTTCCAGCCGGTGGCGAGGCCGGTTTCCGCCTCCAGCCCCTTGTAGAGCTCGACGGAATATTTGAGCACGCGGGTGATCGAGGCCGACGAGCGCAGCTGGCCCACAAGGCCCGCCGCATGCCAAGTGGAGCCCGATGTGAGCTGGCCCTGCTCCAAGAGCAGCACATCCGCCTTGTGGTCGCGGGCGAGGTGATAGGCGGTCGAACAGCCGATGATGCCGCCGCCGATGACGACGATCTGGGCGTGGGAGGGCAGGGTCATGATCTCAGTCCATATTGGGTGCGGTATTCATCGAGCGCCGCATCGAGCTTGTCGAGATTCTCGGCGGTGTAGGCGACATAATCGGCGCCAGGAGCGGAGAGGTGAAGTTCAGACGCCATGCTCCACATGGCTTCGCGCAGAAGCGAGGCGCATTGCATGGCGGCAAAGGCGCGAAGGACCGAAGGGTCCGGCCTGGCCTCGAAATAGGCCTCCAGAAAGTCCTGCGCCTCGTCCGGGCTGAACCCGGCATTTGAAGCTGCGCCGGCAAGATCGAACATCGCGGTCGAAAAGCCCGCATATTCGAAATCGATCAGCCAGAGCCGTTCGCCATCATCCAGTAAGTTCGACGGCAGAAGATCGTTATGGCCGAAGATGATCGGCAGCGGCGTCTGCGCCGCCTCCAACTCCTCGGCCAAAGCGAGATAATCCGGCAGCTTTTCCGTCATCCGGCTGCCGCCCTCGCGCAGCACGCGGGCGTAATCGCGGATGACATGGAAGACCCAGAACATGTATCCGGGGCCGGAGACATGGCGGGGCATGACGCGGTGGAACTCGGCGAGAAGCCGGGCAATGCGCAGCCGTTCCGCCGCCACATCCTGAGGGCCAAGCGTCTTCGCGCCCAAATAGGCGGAGACCATCACGCCCGGTTCGGCATATTCGACGGCGGGCGCGAAGCCGGCCGCATGCGCGGCGCGCGCGGTCATCAATTCCCGGTCGCGATAGACCTGATGAAAAGGATAATCCTTGCCGAAGCGCACCACATGCCGGCCGCTCGCGTCTTCGACGACGAAGCTCTCATTGCTGAGGCCGCCCTTCAGCCTGTCGATGCCGATAGAGCCGTTCCAGCAGGGGAGGGCGCGGATGCGGTCCTCGATCTCCGGGGCGATCGTCATGGGCGCCTCGCAGTCTGAAGGGGAAGGAAAGTCGAGATATGGAGCTCTTCCATCGCGTTCTCCCGGTGCGAAGACCAGGCCGCGCGTTCCCTGTTTTTTGTCACGGCCTCGTCGTTGAGCGCATGACACGCCATCTGGCCCGAGCTGTCAATCTGGAATCTGTGGTTATGTGTGGTTTTGTGACCGATTACGTGGCGGCGCATTGTCATGCGGCGCAGGCTTCGGTTATGATTGCGGCAGTGAAATGAGGCGTTCATGGTTCAGAGCAAGCGTCAGACGGAGATATTGCGGCTGCTCGAAAGCGAGGGCGCGATCGGCATCGCGGAGCTCGCGGCGCGGCTCGGCGTATCGCTTGAGACCGTCAGGCGCGATCTAAAGCCGCTTGCCGGCCTGGGCGCCGTCATCAAGACGCATGGCGAGGTCGGGCTCCCCTCCTCGATGGGGGAAGCGCCATTCGAAAAACGCATGCGGGAAAACAGCGCGGCCAAGAAGATCATCGCCGCCCATGTGGCGGCGACGATCCGCGACGGCGATTCCGTCATGCTGGACACCGGCACGACCACGAGTTTCCTCGCCCGCGCCCTGATCGGCCATCGGCGGCTGACGGTGGTGACCAATTCCTCCGACATCGCCCGGACGCTCGCCACCGTCAATGGCAACAGGGTCTATATGGCGGGCGGCGAATTGCGCAGCGACAATGGCGCGGCCTTCGGCTCGACGGCGATCGATTTCGTCAGCCGGTTCAGCGTGACCCACGCCATCGTCTCGGCGGGCGGCGTCGACAGGGACGGGGTGATGGATTTCGACCTCGATGAAGCGGATTTTGCGCGCATGGCCCTGAGCCGGGGCCAGCGCCGGCTTGTGGTCTGCGACCACACGAAATTCGGCCGCCAGGGGCTGGTGCGGGTCTGCGGCTTCAGCGGCGTCACGAACTCGCCACTGATCTAGCGCCGCCCGACGACATCAGCGCCGCGCTCGAAGTTTCGGGCGCGACGCTGACGGTGGCTCACAAGTAAGGATCGGACCGCGGGAATGGCGGCCGGATCAACGGTCGTCAGGCTGGCAGCTGGAAGACCACATTGGCGATCAGCACGATCGCCAGGCCGCCGGCGAGCGCGACATAGGGGAGCACCCCGGCTTTCTTCACCCCGAGATCCTGGCCGACCAGGCCGAGATCCTCCATGGCTTCCGGCGGGAACTGGCCCTTGTCCTGCACGAAATGTCGGTAGGCGAAGACCGGCAGGATCAGGGCAGCGAAGATGAAGCCGACCCACAATGCATTCGAATAGCCCCAGACCTTGGCGCCGGCGCCGAGGAACAAGGCGTTGACGAAAGCCAGGACGGTATTGACGCCGATCAGCCAGGTCGGCGCTTTCCACGGGCGTGCGATATGGCCCGAATCCATCCGGTGGATCCAGCCGGAATTGAGGTTCAGGAAGTTGAAGATGATGTAGCCGACATTCGAGACGGCCAGCACGAAGAAATAGCCTGCGGCGTCCGACGCGATAGCCAAGAGCAGCAGGTTGAAGCCGAAGTCGGTCCACATCGCGCCGGTGGGCGCGCCGTTCTTGTTGACATGGCTCAGATAGCGCGGCAACCAGCCGTCCCGGGAGCCCTGATAGAGAGTCCGCGAGGAACCGGCCATCGCCGTCATGATGGCGAGAAACAGCGCCATGATCATCAGGATCACGAGGATCTGCGTGACGATGCGGCCGCCATGGATGAGGCCGGCCAGCGCTTCGGCGACGCCGGTGCCGTCGACGATCCCCGGCGCGAGCATGCCGGAATGGCCGAGCACGCCTTGGAAGGCGAAGGGAACGAGGAAGAAGAACAGGCAGCAGACGAGGCCCGAATAGAATATGGCCTTGAACGTGTCCGTCTTCGGGTTCTTTAGTTCGCGCGTGTAGCAGACTGCGGTTTCAAAGCCGTAGGTCGACCAGGCCGCGATATAGAGACCGCCGAGAAACAGCGTCCAGCCGCCATTGCTCCAGGTTCCATCGACGCCGGAATAGCCGGCGGTCGGCGGCACGAGGCCGGTGACGTTGGCGGCGACGATCTGGCCCGAAAAGATTGGCCAGAGGCCGATGAGCAAAAGTGGGATCAGCACGATGATCGCCAGCCATTTTTGCACGCTGGCCGTTTCGGAAATACCGCGATGCTGGATGGCGAAAATGATCAGCATCAGCGCGCCGCCGATCACGAAGGTGGCGTTGAGGTTGGCCTTGGCGAGGAAGGGGATGTCGAAAGAAAACAGCGACCAGTTGCGGATGGCGGGCGTGAGCGCCGAGACCGCGTCAGTGGTCAGGAGCGCGTTGATCGCTTGATCCGGCGTCGAGCCGGCATTGGCGGCGAGCCATTCCGCCACGCGTGGGCTGTCGGCGGCGAGCGTCGAGGCGTGTGCGGCGACCCAGTCCAGCACGGCCTGTGATTCCGCCGCCGGGATCGGGAACAGCGCGTTGAGAATATAGCCCGCGGCGATTGCGCAGCCGAGCGACAGCACCGGCGACCAGGCGAACCAGTTGCACCACACCGACAGCGGCGCGATGAACTTTGAGTAACGCAGCCAGGCGGTGGCGCCGTAAACCGAAGCGCCACCGGACTTGTTGCCGAACATGCCGGCAATCTCGGCATAGGTGAAAGACTGCAGGAAGCCCATGATCATCGAGATGATCCAGACGAGGAAGGCGAGCTTGCCCGTGGTGCCGGCGATGCCGCCGATCGAGAAGAGCACGAGGGGCGGCACGCCGGCTGCGACCCAGAAAGCGCCCTTCCAGTCGAGCGCACGCTGAAGACTGCCCTGCGACGAGGGCGGCGCCGTGGTGGCGTCAGTAATATTGGTCATTGTTTTAGTTCCCCAAGATGTTGTGACGCAATGCGTCCGTCATTTGGCCAGCGCGCTTGTTCGGTCGACTCCCGGTCGCCGGCGTCCTCTTTCTGTGTGACGCGCGTCGTCGGCAAAACTATCCTGAGAGTGGAATAAATTTAATAAAGGTCAATAGGCGATCGTGACCAGGCGCCCGATAATCGTAAATTTTTCTCTTCAGCGCCGCCGAGACGTACATCGTCATGCGTCGTGCGAGGATGCTGTCGGGCCAATCGCCCCAGGCTGCAAAAAAACGCTTGCGGAATTTCATCATGTGCATATGTTTTTCCTCATAAGAAATAAGGGTGGAAGCGCCGCGAGGAGCCAGAAAAGAGGGGAACTCGCGCATGAACGAAACGACAATCGACGTCGCGGCCAGGATCGCCGCGCTTGAGAAATCGCTGGCGACGGCGAACACCTTGAATTCTGAAATCTTTTATTGGTGGTGCACTGCGCTGATGGTGGCCATTCACGCTGGCTTCCTGGCTTATGAGATGGGCGCCTCCCGCAGCAAGAATGCGCTCGCATCCGGAATCAAGAATCTCATCGCCTTCGCCTTCCTGGTGCCGGCCTTCTATTATGTCGGATGGTGGATCTATCTGTCCTTCCCGACCGGCCTGACCATTTCGGAAGCCGGCGCGGCCGGCCTGCCCTGGTCGGCCAATATGGGGCCGAATGTGACCGATCATACCTCGGGCGTGTTCTACGCCGCTTTCACCCTGTTCGCCGCCACCACGGCGTCGATCATGTCGGGCTCGGTGATCGAGCGCATCCGCATTTCAGGCTTCACCATTCTGGCGCTGGTGTTGGGCGCAGTGGTATGGAATCTCGGCGCGGCCTGGGGCTGGCATCCGCAGGGATGGCTGACCTCCACTTTCGGCCTGCATGATACGGCTGCGGCTGGTTGCGTGCATACCGTCGCCGGCTTCTTCACGCTCGGCGTCCTGCTCAATCTCGGTCCGCGCATCGGCCGCTACAACGCTGACGGTTCGATGAACGAGATCGCCGGCCACAATATGCCGATGTCGCTGATCGGCCTGATGTTGATCGTCATGGGCTTCTTCGGCTTTCTCGGCGGCTGCATCATCTACACGGCTGATGGATGGACGACCATCTACAACACGCCGACCAATCTGTCCGCCTTCGCCTTCAACACGCTCATGGGTGTGGCCGGCGGCATGATCGGGGCCTATATCATGACCCGCGATCCGTTCTGGATGATGTCCGGGGCGCTGATCGGCGTGATCGCCTCGGGTTCGGGTCTGGATCTCTATTACCCCGGACTTGCCTTCCTCAACAGCTTCGCGGCAGGTCTCGTGATCCCCAAAGTGAACGATCTGATCGTTCGCAGGTTCAGGATCGACGATGCGGTCGGCGCCGTCGCCGTTCACGGCGTGACGGGCGTATGGGGCGTGATCGCCATGGGCGTGTTCGCTTCGGGCTATCCGAACATCGCGGGGCCTGAAACCTCGATCTATGGCCAGGCTTTCAGTGCGGTCATCTTCGCCGTGCTCGGTTTCGTGCCGGGTTACGCCTTGTCTTATGTTCTCAAGGTCTTCGGTCTTCTGCGCGCCGGCAAGGAGGCGGAAATCGCGGGTCTCGACAAGGTCGAAGTGCCTGCCATGGCCTATCCGGAAGCGCGTATTCCCGCTTTCGAACACCATCTTCACGCTTCGCCCGCGGAGTGACGCGGCTCATGAAAGGAGACCAGCATGTATTCCGCGCCTATCACTGAATGGAAGGATGTCAGCGCCTATTTCACCTTTGCCGACAAACCGGCCGTTCTCGTGTTGCTGACCATCGTCGGCGTCGCAGTTTGCGCTTATTCGATCGTCAGCATGGTGAAGCACGAAAACGCATCCTACAAAAAGAACGGCCATTGAACGAATCGCCGCCTCCCGGCTTTGGTCGGGAGGCGGCGTCGCCGAAAGCGAAAGCCGGCGCAAAAAGTCTGGATCGCTCAAAGATCCGGATATTGGGAGGCAGCATGTCAGGTATCGACACGATCACGGACAGGAGAGGACGCGTGATTAGACCGCCCCGGGCGAGCATAGCGCTCAGGCCGGGGAGCGGCCCAAAAACTGCGGCTATGGAGCGCTATCGCATCAGGGGCGGCGGATCTCTGCTGCTACCGGTCGCGCCGGGGGACACGTTGGTGTTCATCGACAAGGAAGGACTGCAGCCCTGCGAGGCGACCTTCATCTCCGAGGCAGGAAAATGCGAGGGCGCAGGCCTCGGCGTACGGTTCGCCAACGACGCGTCGGGGGCTTCGATCCATATTGGCGCGGGAGGAGACCGGCGCTCGCCGCCAGCGAGCCGCCCTTTTGAAAACCGGTTTAGAGATTTCCCAGCTTGCGGCGATACGATTTTTCGGCGGCGGGTCGAGAGCAGGGAGCCGCGCAGAGTTCGTCGTCGCGGCTCCCGGACTTCTGTTGGCCGGCGCGCCCGGAGAAAGAATGGAGCCCGACGGGCAGGCTGTCGCCACCGAGATCGAACTGCAGATCACCCGCATCGCCGGCGCGCCTCGCGATTATCATGCCTACCTGCCCGAGCCGCTCGCCGATCCGCTTCAGGACATCCGCATCGATGCGGCGACAGCCAAAGCCTATTTCGTCCGCGCCGGCGAATTCATCCAGGTGATCGATGTCTTCGGTCGGCAATGCACTGATTTTCAAGCCTTTTCAGCCCGAAAGCTGGACAAGGGACTGGATCTCGCTCTCGACGCGACGGTGACGCGGACATTGCTCGGTCGCAGTTATCCCATCCCGGGTCTTCCGTCCAAGGCCTTCGATCGCGATTTCGAGCCGCTGGTCGAGGTGGTGCAGGACACGGTCGGTCGCCATGACGCCTTCGCGACGGCCTGTAATTCCCGTTACTATGACGACATGGGCTATCCCGGCCATGTCAACTGCACCGACAATTTCAACGAGGCGCTCGCGCCTTACGGGATCGCGCCGCGCAAAGGCTGGGAAGCGCTCAATTATTTCTACAACACCCGCGTCGATGATCATAACCAGCTCTATCTCGACGAGCCGTGGTCGCGGCCCGGCGATTATGTGCTGATGCGGGCGCTGACCGATATCGTCTGCGTGTCCTCGTCCTGTCCCGACGATATCGACCCCGCCAATGGCTGGATGCCGACCGATATTCATATCCGCACCTTCTCCGCCCAGGAAAAATTCTCTCGAGCCGTGGCTTATCGCATGACCCCTGACGCGCCTGCCGAATTGACCCGCGAAACCGCCTTTCACGAGCGGCTGTCCGACAAAACCAGAGATTTCATCGAATATCGCGGGTACTGGCTGCCCAACCGCTTTACGGCGACCGGGCCATTCGAGGAATATTGGGCTTGCCGCGAGGCCGCGGCGTTGATCGATCTGTCGCCGCTCCGCAAATTCGAAGTGACCGGACCGGACGCCGAAGCCCTGCTGCAATATTGTTTGACGCGCGACGTGCGCAAGCTGACCACCGGCCAGGTGGTCTACTCGGCGATGTGCTACGAGCATGGCGGCATGATCGACGACGGCACGCTGTTCCGGCTCGGCGACCACAATTTCCGCTGGATCGGAGGCGACGATTACAGCGGCGTGTGGTTGCGGGAAGTGGCGGAGAAGAATGGCTTTCAAGCCTGGGTGCGCTCCTCCACCGACCAGTTGCACAATATCGCGGTGCAGGGGCCGAAATCGCGCGACATTCTGAAAGACATTTTCTGGACCGCTCCGCGCCAGCCTGAGATTGCCGATCTCGAATGGTTCAGGTTCTCGGTCGCACGCATAGGGCATTTCGAGGGGCCGCCCGTGGTGGTTTCGCGGACGGGCTATACGGGTGAGCTGGGCTATGAGATCTTCTGTCATCCCAAGGATGCTGCGGCCGTGTTCGACGCGGTCTGGACGGCCGGCGAGCCGCACGGATTGAAGCCCATGGGCCTGCAGGCTCTCGATATGGTGCGTATCGAGGCGGGTCTGATCTTCGCGCATTACGATTTCGACGATCAAACCGATCCGTTCGAAGCTGGCATCGGGTTTACCGTGCCGCTGAAATCCAAGCAGGACGACTTCATCGGCCGCGACGCGCTCATCCGCCGCAAGGACAATGCGAGGGTGCGCATGGTGGGGCTAGACGTGGCCTCGAACGAGGCGGTGAGCCACGGCGATCCGCTGTTCATCGGCCGCGCCCAGGTGGGCGTCGTGACCAGCGCGACGGCGTCGCCGATCCTCGGAAAGACGATTGCGATGGCGCGGGTGGATGTCACTCATGCCCTGGTCGGAACCGAGCTGGAAATCGGCAAGCTGGATGGACTGCAGAAGCGCATTCCCGCCGTCATTGTTCCACTGTCGCATTACGACCCGGAGAAGACCCGTCCGCGGGCATGAGCCTCGCCCAACGCCCTTGCGGGCTCAACTGGCCCGTTTCTGCGCGGCGGTGATGGCGCGGGCGGCCTCTTCCGAAGCGTTTGCCAACTGCCGCATTTCGGCGGCGAGCACGGCGAAGCCGGATCCCGCCGAGCCGGCGCGCGCGGCTTCGATGCCGGCGTTGACCGCCAGCATCTTGAGGTAACGCAGCGAATGCAGGATCTCTCCGGTCTTGGAGGCGGTGATGCGCATTTCCGAGGTCTGGGCGTCGATGCGCTGATAGAGCGACTCGATGTTGATGATGCTGCCTTCGAGATAGAGAAGTTCCCCGGTTTCGGACCAGACGCCGCCGCCGGTTTCGGTTACCCAGACCTCGTGCCCCTTGGCGTGGCGGATGCGATATTCCATCGTCCAGTTTTCCTTGCGCTCCAGCGCGCCGCCGACAGACGCGTCCATCCGCTCCAGATCATCCTTCGAGATGAGGTCTGAAAAGGCGTAGACGCGGTTGCCGATGATCTCATCCTGGCGATATCCGAAGACCCGATGAATGCCGTCGGTCAGTTCGAGCATTGTATATTCAGCGTCGGCGCGGCAACGGTAGAGGAAGCCATCCATGCGGCTGAGAACGCTGGTCAAGAAATCCACGGCCGTCTCCTCGGCGAGAGTATTGAATGAAGGTGATATTTAATTCCTGAAATGGTTATTTTTGCGTAAACATGCAACTTCTGGGCGCGCTGCGCACTCGTGATTTCGAGAGCACAGCGCGCGAAGCGTCAATTCTGGAGATAGACCTCCATCGTGTCGTCGAGCGCGTCCTTCCATGGCGTGTGATGTTTCGGCGCCATGGTGCCGGTCAGCAGCGACTTGTAGGAATTGTCGCGGAAGGCCATGATGTTGTCGGTCTTGTGCTGCTTCCATTCGAAGAAGGCCTTGCACATCCCGTCGACGTCGAATTGCGGATAATCCGTATCCGCCAGCAATTCCTTGACATAGGCGCCCTGATATTTGATCGCCGATTTCACGTCGTCATAGGCGTCTTCGCGGGCTTCACGATCGGCGACATCGGCAAGCAACGTCTCCTTGTCCGAAGGGATCGCGATGCGGCCCATGATAATGTCGCGGACATACCATGCCTGGACGTCGAACATGTTGAAGGTGAACCACTGATCCTGCATGCCGATATAGAACATCTTCGGATTGTGCACGAAGACCACACCCTTGTAGAGATCGGCGGTCGCCAGCCGGTTCTTGGTCTTCAGCCGGAGATCGTCGGGCAGGAAGGGAAAATAGTGACGATAGCCGGTGCAGAGGATGATCGCGTCGACATCCTTGCTCGTGCCGTCCTTGAAGAAAGCCGTCTTGCCATCCACTCGTTCGAGCGCGGGCTTCTCTTCCCAATTGTCGGGCCATTTGAAACCCATCGGCGCCGAGCGGTAGCAGGACGTGACGGTCTTAGCGCCATATTTCCAGCACTGCGAACCGATGTCTTCGGCGGAATAGGACGAGCCGACCACCAGCACGTCCTTGCCGGAAAATTCGCGCGCATCGCGGAAGTCGTGGGCATGGACGATGCGGCCATTGAAGGTGGAAAAGCCGGGATATTCCGGCACATTCGGCGATGAGAAGTGTCCCGAGGCGCAGATGACATAGTCGAAGCGGTCGGTCGTCACGCTGTCCTTGACGAGGTCGTGGACGCTGACGCTGAAATCGCCTGTATCGGGATGATACTCCACCCAGCGCACCACGGTCGAGAATCGGATCCAGTCGCGCACGCCAGCCTTGTTCACCCGGCCCTCGATATAGTCGAACATCACCGCGCGGGGAGGGTAGGAGGCAATCTGCTTGCCGAAATGTTCTTCGAAGGGATAGTCGGCGAATTCCAGTCCTTCCTTGGGCCCGTTGGTCCAGAGATAGCGATACATGGAGCAATGCACGGGCTCGCCATTCTCGTCGACGCCGGTGCGCCAGGTGTAGTTCCACAGCCCGCCCCAGTTGGACTGCTTCTCGAAGCAGACCACTTCGGGGATCTCCGCGCCTTTGGCGGCGGCGGATTGAAGGCGCGCAACACCGCGAGACCGGAAGGGCCGGCCCCGATCACTGCAACTTTCGTCATGGGATTTCCCCCTCTTCTAGCATTGAGATTTCGAAATCGTCGGCCATCCCAGGGGAGGGTCGATCAGTCGGGAAAGATGCCGGGACTGGTCGGCGCGCCATCATCATGCCGCGACAGCCACTCTATCGTCGTGTCGCGAAAGCGGGTCAGCCCCTTGTAGTCGACGAGTTCCGGCGGCAGCGTCTTGAGGACGCGGTGGAAGCGCCGCGCCCATTTCGGCACCGTCACCAGTTCTTCCATGTTCATGAGATAGCAGCGGATCACGAACAGGATGGCGTTGGAGCGCGGCAGCCGCCACAGGCTCTGCAACTCCACGCGCAGATGCACCTTCTCGCCGACATTCTCGGGAGTGACCGTCGTGCGGTCCTTGCCCCATTTGGGATAATTCTCCGGGCTGGTGTCGAGGCGCGGATTGATGGTCATCGTCCAGTTGAAGCGCCGTGTCGGCTGACCCTGCTGAAGGTTGAGCAGAAATTTCAGCGCACGCTCGAAGACGCCGATCTGATGGGCGAGCGGCACCGGCCCATGCCATTCCATGAAATTCATGCCGATATCGAAATCAAGCGACCAATCGGCCTGAGTGGTCACCATGCCAGCGTCCATCCAGAGATTTCCGTCGCGCTGGTCGACGATGCAGAAATCGCCTTGCGCCTGACGGGTGATGTATTCCAGCGGCTCATAGGGCAGGGTGGTCGGATCGCCGAAGGTGAACGCATCGTCGATCCCGAGCGGTCGATTGATCCAGCGCCAGCGGTCGCCGTCCTTGGTGAGCGAAAAATGCTCGGGGTAGCCGGCGGACTGCTGCTCCATCAAGAGTTCCAGCGTGTCCCATTGAGCCTGCATCATATGCGGCAGCGCCTGATAACGCAGCGGATCTTCCTTGAGCACCATCGCCCGATCGGCCATTTCGGAGACATAGTGCTCGTCGACGTCGATCAGGCTTTCGAAGACGGTGCCCGCTCTGCCCTTCACATGCGGCTCCATATTGACCGAATACATGTAGCCGTCCTCGTGGAACGGGAAGGGGAAGCGCCGAATGTTGCCCGGGCTGTTGCGATAGGTGAAGTCGTTGCGGAAAGTTTCCTGCTTGAAAACGATGGCCATGGATCGGGCCTCCTTGCGCTCGGGCGCCGTCAGAGATCGAGTTGCAGCCGCGTCCCCTCGAAGCGGGAGACGCAGAGCATGATTTTTTTACCCGACGCCTTTTCGGCATCGGTCAGGAACACGTCGTTGTGCATGATCACGCCGTCGCAGGCCGAGACTGATGTCTCGCATTGCCCGCAGGCGCCGCCGCGACAGAGATAGGGGCGTCGACTCCCGCCGCCTCCAGCGCCTCCAGAATGCTCTCATGCGCGCCGACCGGAACCGAGACGCCGCTGCGCAGGAGATCCACCGAGAAGGGCTTGCCCGGCGGCGGCGCGAGGAAGCGTTCGGAGTGTAGATTGTGCGCCGGCCAGCCAGCCTCGAGACCGGCGGCGAGGACAGCGTCGATCATGCCGCCGGGACCGCAGACATAGAGATGCGAGCCGAGCGGCTGGCGGGCGAACAGCGCATCGAGCGAGATCGCCGATCCCTCCTCGTCGACATAGATCTTGACTCGGTGGCCGTAGCGGGCGGCCAGATCCTGGCAATAGGCGCCGCGGCTTCGCGATCGGACGGCGTAGTGAAGCTCAAAGGCAATGTTTTCGCGGTCGAACTGCGCCATCATAGCGAGGAAGGGCGTGATGCCGATGCCGCCGGCGACGAGGATATGCTTGCGGCCGCGCCAATCCGGCTGAAACAGGTTCACCGGCTGGCTGATGGTGAGCACCTCGCCTTCATGAACCCGGTCATGCATGAAGATGGAGCCGCCGCGCGATTGCGGCACGCGCAACACGCTGATTTCATAGGCGGAGGTGTCGGCCGGATCCGACATCAGCGAATAGGCGTTGCGCCGGATATGATCATAATCGCGCATCGCCACCACGACATGGGCGCCGCCGGAAAAGACCGGCAAGGGTTTGCCTTCGACATGTTCGAAGCGGAAGCGCTTCACACCTTCTGCAACAGGTTCGACATGGGTCACGCGAACGGAAAGATCGGTCTTGGTCATAAAAACAACGCCTCCGGCTCCGGCGTGACGCCTGGCTCTTCCGCGTCGACGCAGACGCCCTGAAAGGCGCCGAGCCGTCGCGAATAATGATCGCGAACGAGGAGAGACAGGCCGCAATGGCTGCAGGTGAAGGGCGTCGTGGTCACGTCTTCGGTGACGCCTTTGCAATGGACGCATTGAACGCGGCGGGCGAGCGAGCCGCGATGTTCTGTGGGGATGGTCGAATAATCCATGCCCTGGTCGAGCGCGAGCTGCATCGCCTTGCCGATGAAACCTTCCGTGCCGGCGATGTAGAGCCTTGTTCCCATATGCGCGACGGCCAGCATGGCTCTCAGCCGGAACAGCAATGTCTCCACTGTCGGCGCAATCCAGGCGACATCGGCGCCGAGCGCCGAGAGCGCATCGGCATGTCCTTCGCGCGCGGAGCCTCGGGCGACATAGAGGATCTCGGTCGACGCCAGCATCGCCGGCGTCAGCGTGGGTCTCTGCTCGAGCAGCGCCCGTGCGCCCTCGCCTTCCAGGACGAAGATGTGCCGGCGCGCGCGCGGGTCGGCCGCAATCCCGTGATAGACTGGACGGCTCTTGATGCCTTCAACCAACATGACGCGATCCTCAGCCGATCGCCGTGCGCTTTTTCTTCTCGGGATCGTCGAAGGGCAACTGATGCGCGATCGCTTTGGCCTGCATCGTCTTTCCCTTGACCTCGAGCGGCGTTCCGTGAACCGCCTTGTCGACGTCGAGACGGGCGATCGCCATGCTCTTCTTGGTGAGCGTCGAATAGCTCGGGCAGGTGATGACGCCCACTTTCTTGCCGTCGGCCCAGACTTCGTCGCCGAGATCAGCCGGGCCATCGGCCTCGATCAGCATGCCGTAGATCTTGAAGCGTTCCTTGCCCTTGAGGCGGGCATGTTCTTCCGCGCCGCGGAAACCGGTCTTGCCGGGGCTGACGGTGAAGTCGAGGCCGAGCTCCCACAGGCTGTCGCCCGGCTGTTCATTGGCGAAGGGATACATCTGCGAATTGTCATAGGGATAGAACAGCAGGTAGCTTTCCACCCGCAGCATGTCGAGCACACTGAAGCAGCAGGGGATGATGCCCATATCCGCGCCCTCGGCGAGGATCGTGTCCCATACTTTGCCCGCATCCTGGCCGCGCACGAAAATTTCGTAGCCGCGCTCGCCGGTGTAGCCGGTGCGGGAGATCATCACCGGCGCGCCGAACAAGGTCGTCTGCATGTGATGGAAATATTTGAGATCGCGGATGCCGGGCACATGTTTGGCGAGGAAATCGACCGCCAGCGGCCCCTGCAGCGAAAGATCGTGAAGGTCGTCGTCGAAAAGAACGGC
The DNA here is from genome assembly GCF_014158035.1 of Rhizobium sp. G21. GTDB lineage: Bacteria > Pseudomonadota > Alphaproteobacteria > Rhizobiales > Rhizobiaceae > Rhizobium_E. The sequence goes on from NZ_JACFXW010000002.1 coordinate 324,336, forward strand.
GCAGTTGCGGCCTGCGGCCTGCTTGATCACTTCCTCATGGGCCGAGCCGGACCCATGCACCAGCATCCAGGAATTGGGGCCGGTGCGATAGACGATGCAATCATCGGTGAAATGGCCGCGATCGTTGAGCATGGCGGCATAGACGGAGCGGCCGGGATAGATCTTTCCCATATCGCGCGTGGTGATATAGTCGAGCACGGCAATGGCGTGCGGGCCGACCAGATGGACCTTCTTGAGGCCTGAGACATCCATCAACCCCGCTTTGGTGCGGATCGCCACATGTTCGGCGTAAATGTCCTTGTCATAGGTCCATGCCGTACCCATGCCGCTCCAGTCTTCGAGCTTGGAGCCGAGCGCGCGATGTCGTTCTGCGAGCGCGGAGAAGCGCCAGGAAAGAGTCATTGTAGTTCCCCATGCTTTACCGCACTTTACTGTGCGGAATAATTATTTCCTCACTATAGAGCGAATTTGGCGGCTGGCAAGCACCCATCGAGCCAAAATCTACCAAGGTCGCAGAGGGGGTGGAGAGGTCATTGCATGCTCCCCAATGAAAAGCCGGGCCGCATGGAGCGACCCGGCCGAAACAATTGATGGAACGATAAGATCTTACTGCGCTGCGGCGGACGCAGTCGCCGCGGCCGCGTTCAAACGACGCTTGGCGCGACGGGCGAGGAAGATCGGCAGCACGGCGACCAAGGCCGCGAGGCACCAGAGAACGATGGAGATGGTGCTTTCGAACAGGATCGACACGTCGCCGCCGCTGATCGCCAGGGCGTTGCGCAGGTTGACTTCCATGACCCGTCCGAGAACGAAGCCGAGAATGATCGGCGCCATATCGAAGCCTGCCTTTCTGAGCAGCCAGCCCGCCATGCCGATCGCCAGCATCAGATAGATCGAGAAGACCGAGGCATGCGTGGAATAGACGCCGACGATGGAGAGAACCAGGATGCCGGGCACCAGCAGCCAGTTCGGCATGGTCAGCACGCGGGCGAAGATGTTGACCAGCGGCAGGTTGAGCGCGAGCAGGATGAAGTTGCCGACGAACAGCGAGGCGACGAGACCGCCGACGATCTCGGGCCGTTCGACCATCAGCATAGGGCCGGGCTGGATGTTGTAGAGCATCAGCGCGCCGAGCATGACGGCGGTGGTGCCCGAACCCGGCACGCCGAGCGTCAGCATCGGCACGAAGGCGCCGCAGGCGGTGGCGTTGTTGGCGGCTTCGGGGGCGGCGAGACCGCGCACGTCGCCCTTGCCGAAGGTGCCTTCGGTGTCGGAAATGCGCTTTTCCGTGGTGTAGGAGACGGCGCTCGACACGGACGCTCCGGTGCCCGGCAGCACGCCGACGACGAAGCCGATGACCGAGCCGCGCAGTGTCGCGCCCGTGCATTTGACGATGTCGCTCATCCGCGCGGTCATCCGGCCGAGTTCGCGGATCACGGTCATGCCGCGGCCCTGATGCTCCAAGATAATCAGCGCTTCGGATATCGAGAACAGGCCGATGACCAACACCACGAATTCGATGCCGTCGCCCAGTTCAGGCTCGTTGAAGGTGAAGCGATAGGCGCCGGAGGTGGCGTCGAGACCAACGGTCGCCAGCATCAGGCCGAGCACGCAGCCGATCAGCGTCTTGGCGGGCGCGCTGCCGACCATCGAGCCGAGGGTCGCGAAGGCGAAGACCATCAGCACGAAATATTCGGCCGGCCCGAAGCCGATCGCGAGCCCCGAGAGGAGCGGCGCGAAGAATGCCAAGCCAACAGTGCCCAGGATGCCGCCGACGAAGGACGATAGGCCGGACAACGCCAGCGCCTCTCCGGCGCGGCCCTGTTTGGCCATGGGATAGCCGTCCATCGCCGTCATCACCGCGCCGGCGTCGCCGGGCACGTTGAGCAGGATGGAGGAGATGCGTCCGCCATATTCCGCCCCGCAATAGATCGCGGCGAGCAGGATCATCGTGCTCTCGGCGGGAAGGCCCATCGTATAGGCGATGGGGAGAAGAAGCGCGATGCCGTTGATCGGGCCGATGGCGGGCAGCGCGCCGACCATGGTGCCGATGAAGCAGCCGACCAGGCCGATGATCAGGTTTTGCCAGGTCAACGCGACCGCGAAGCCTTGCCAGAGATAATCGAGATTCATGGCGAATGTCCTTTCAGGTCGGCTCGCTCAGCCGAACAACATGCCGGCGGGCAGATAGACTTCGAGGAGATAGGAGAAGATGAGCCACCAGAGCGCGGCATGCCCGATGGCGCCGATCAGCGCGAGCTTCAGCGGCGCGCCGAAGATGTAGCCGGTTCCGAGCGTCAGCACGAAGATCGAGGCGGCGAAGCCCGCGGGTTCGAACAGCGCGATCGAAATGACGGTCAACACCGGAATGGCGAGCACCTTGACGAGCAGCGGACCGGTCGGGAAGCCCTCGCAGGCGCCGGGTTTCAGAAAGTAGAAGATCGAAAGACCTGCAAGCACGACGGCGAGCGCCACCGGAAAGACGCGCGGCCCCAACGGATCGGAGGCGAAGGCGTATTCGATCACGCTGCCGCCGAGGCCGTAGACCAGAGCGAGAGCGATGAGAATGAGGGCTGCGATGCGGCCGGTGAGACGCGCGGCGCGCGCAGAGGGCTGATGGGAGTCCGACATCGGCTGGCTCCGGTATGGCTAGAGAAACATGTTCAGAATCTGGGGATCGCACGGCGATCCTGGTCTCCTCCATGCCCCGGCCGCCTCAGCGACGGCCGGGGCGCGCCCCTGGCTCGGGAGGAGGAGAGGGGCTCGATTACATCCCGGCTTCCTTGGCGAGGATCTTGAAGCGGGCGACGTCGGACTTCACACGATCCTCGAAATCCTTGCCGAGCAGGGTGAATTCGAACAGGCCGCGCTCTTCGCGCTCCTTGGCGAATTCCGGCGTTTTGGAAGCGGTCTCGAACGCCTTCACCCACCAGTCGTAATCGGCCTGGGAAACGTCCTTGCCGACATAATAGCCGCGCCAGACCGGCCAATCGATGTCGAAACCCTGCTCCTTGGCGGTCGGCACATTGGCCAGTTCGCCCGGCAGGCGTTCGGACGACATTACCGCGAGGATGCGGACTTTGCCGGCGACATGGTGCTTGACCATTTCGGCCGCGTCGCCGGAGCCGACCTTGACATGGCCGCCTTCGAGCGCGGTCAGCACGGCGCCGCCGCCTTCGAGCGCGACGTAACGCATGCTCTTCGGATCCTGGCCGGCGGCCTTGGCGAGCAGCGAGCCCTTCATCCAGTCCTGCGAACCGACGGCGCCGCCGCCGGCGATGGCGAAGCTGGAGGGATCCGCCTTGTAGGCTTCCACGAGTTCGCCGAGCGTCTTGTAAGGCGCATCGGCGGCGACGACGAGCACGCCGTAATCGGCGCCGAGCGCGCCGAGCCAGCGAACGGCCGTTTCGTCATATTTGCCGAACTTTCCCTGGGCGATCAGCAGCGCTGAGCCCGAAGAGGCGGCGGTGATCAGACTGCCGTCATGGGCGCGCTTGCCGATCACATGGTTGTAGGCCACGGCGCCCACGCCGCCTTCCATATAGGTTACGGCCATGGGCTTGGAGATCTGCTTGGTGGCGAGCAATGAATTGGCGGCAAGGCGGCAAGTCAGGTCGAAGCCGCCGCCGGGCTTGGCGCCCGCCAGGCATTCGGGCTTGGCGGGTTCTGCAAAAGCGGACGAAGCGGCGCCGAGTGCGGCGAGGCTGGCTCCGACGAAAGCGGCGGCGAAAAATCTCTTCATCATGTCTCTCCCAATGGCGTGATCTCCGGGAGAAGCCGCGCAAAGACAGGCCCTGTTCGAACCGTCTTTCACAGCGATTTTGATGGTGCTCCTCCCCGGAGCGGCTCCTCCTCTCGGAGCCGATAACGATCCATTAACCCGCAAACCTGTCATCTTGCTGTCATGGCGCCGCAGCATGGAAATGCCGCGTATGGAGCGTTTCAGGCGGCTTGATCGCGCCTTCCGACCGTGACAGCATAGGCGGATGCGCATTCTCCTGGTTGAAGACACACATGACGTCGGCGAGGCCATCTGCCGCCGTTTCCAATCGACGGGCCACACCGTCGACTGGGAAACCGACGGCGCGGCGGCGGCCGACATTCTCGACTTTACCGATTACGACCTGGTGATTCTGGATGTCATGCTGCCGGGCTTGGATGGGTTTTCCATCCTGCGCCGCCTTCGCAAGGACAAGAGCAGCGTGCCGGTGCTGGTGCTGACCGCGCGCTCCGAGATCGACGATCGGGTCAGCGCGCTGGATCTCGGCGCCGACGACTATCTGGTCAAGCCCTTCGATTTCCGCGAACTCGAGGCGCGGGCGCGGGTGCTTCTCCGGCGTCGCAGCGGCGGCGAAGCCACGAACATCATCATGTGCGGCGATGTTAGTCTCGACCGGGCCAACAGGAGCGTCAAGGTCGGCAAGCGGGAAGTGCAACTCAAACGCCGGGAGATGACCCTGCTCGAAGTGCTGGCCTCCCGGCCGGGCAAAATCTTCAGCAAGGAGGAATTGCTGGATCGCTTGTTCGGCTTCGAGGAAGCGGCGGGGCCGAACGCCATCGAGCTCTATGTCGGACGTTTGCGCAAGAAGCTGGAAGGCGCGAGCGCCCGCATTGTCACCCAGCGCGGGGTCGGCTATCAGCTGGTGTCCGATGAGCCTGCTTAAGGATTCGCTGTTTTCACGCCTGATGACGCGGGTGGCCGCCGTCCTCGCTTTGGGCGCAGCCGCTCTGGTGACGGCCGCATGGTTCTACGCTCGCGCCGCCGCCGACGACGCCTATGACCGACTGCTTCTGGGCGCCGCCTTCCAGATGTCCGACAGCCTGATCATCACGGGCGGGGAGCTGAATTTCGAATTGCCTCCTTCGGCCTTCGATCTCCTCGGCCTCGCCCAGCGCGACCGTATCTTTTACAGGGTGATAGATCCGCAAGGGCAAACCCTGACCGGCTATCCCGACCTGAGCACGCGGGCAGGACTCGACCAAAGCCGCGCCGGGCCTCGGCTGGAAAATGGCCAGTATCGCGGCGCCGCGGTTCGCATCGTCACCGTGGCGAGGGCTTTGACGCAGGCGTCGGGGCCGGGCTGGACCTATGTGATGGTGGCGCAGACGACCGAAGCGAGGCAGTCGCTCGCCGCTGAACTCACCTGGCGGGCGGTGATCCTCGTCGGCGTCATGAGCGCGCTCGCGCTCGTCGGCTCCGCCTTTGCCGTGCGATTTTCGCTGAAACCGGTGGCCGATCTCGGTGAGGCCATCAAGGGCCGCGATACGCAGGACCTGACTCCGATCGGCGGGGCCGCGCCGCGCGAACTCCTGCCCTTCGTCGACGCCATCAATCATTTCATCCGCAGGCTCGACGAGCGGATCAAGCTGCTGCAGCGCTATGTCGCCGACAGCGCGCACCAGATCCGCACCCCTTTGACGGCGCTGTCCGCACAGGTCAGCCTCATCAACGAGGATGCGCTCGGCCCCGACGATCGCCGGCATTTGGAGCGGGTGCGCAACAGAACCGCGGAACTCGCCCGCTTCACCAACCAGCTTCTCAATCATGCGATGGTCATCCATCGCTTCGATTCGGCGCAACTGGCCTCCGTGGCGCTCAACGACGCGGCGCGGCTGGCGTTTCGAGCGGCGATTCCGATCACGGTCGATCCAGATCTCGTGGTGTCGTTCGAGCCGGCCGAAGGCAATCCGGTCGTCACGGGCGACATGCTCAGTCTGCGCGAGGCGATCGTCAACGTCATCGACAATGCGCTTCGCCACGGTGCGCGCAATCGGCTCGATGTTCGCGTCGAAATGAGCGAGGAGCGCGCGCGGGTGGTCGTGGAGGATGATGGACCCGGAATCCCGCCGTCGGAATGGGAAAACGTCACCAAACGCTTCTTCTCCTCGCGCACAGAGGGGCCCGCTTCCGGTCTCGGCTTCGCCATCGCGGCCGAAGTGGCCAATGCGCTTGGCGGCGCGATCGGCTTTCAGGAGCGGTCGGCGATCGCGCCGTTCGCAGTCTTTCTCGACCTGCCTCTTGCGAGGGAGACGCCGAGATGAACAGCCTGCGCATCTTTTTCACCGTCTTTGCAGTGTTCGTCATGTCGTCGTCGGTCGGCGCCATCGAGGGGCAACGCCAAGTCTTTCCGGCTTTGTCGGGTCAGGAAGGCGCTCGGTTGGTCATCCACGCGGCGACCGATCTGGAAGCCATGCGGCCGCTGATCCTCGACTTTCAGGAGACGGCGCCGGATCTCGCCGTCGATGTGACGGATTATGTCACAAACGATCTGTTTCGCGAGGCGCAGAAGGCCTGCGCAGACGGGGGAGAAGCGGTGATATCCTGCTGTCGTCGTCGGTCGATCAGTTGGTGAGGCTCGCCAATGACGGCTGCGCCCAGGCGCATCGGCCGCTTCCGACATCGCGCATCAAGGATTGGGCCAATTGGCGTGACGAAGTGTTCGGCTTTACTTTCGAGCCGGTGGTCTTCGTCTACGACCGCTCCAAGGTGCCGTCGGAAGATGTGCCCGACAGCCATGAGGCGCTGGTCGACCTGCTGCGACGCAATCCCTTGCGCTATCATGGCCGTATCGGCACCTATGACATCGAGGCTTCGGGCGTCGGCTATCTCCTGGCCTTCAACGATTCGCGCCAGGCGCCCACCACCTATGGCCGGCTGATCGAGAGCGTCAGCCGAGCCGCTCCGGTGATCCGCTGTTGCAACAACGAGGTTCTGGGCGAGCTGTCGAGCGGCGGGGTTCGCATCGCCTATAATGTTCTCGGCTCCTACGCCTATGCCGCGGCGCGCCTCGATCCGGATCTCGGCATCGTCGTGCCGCGCGATTACACGCTGATCCTCTCGCGCGGCGCGATGATTCCGAAAACAGCCGCCAACCCGGCGCTCGGACAGCGCTTCCTCGATTATCTGCTTTCGGAGAGAGGGCGGACGGTGGCGCGGGAGAAATCCTTCTTCTTCGCCGAGGGTAAGCCTATGCCTCCCGGCGTGGACGGGCCCGACGACCTCATGGCATCGGGCGTGGGCCGACCGATCCGGATCGGGCCTTCGCTGCTCGCCGCCCAGGACGATATACAACGCCGGCATTTCATCGGCGACTGGAAGCGGCTGATCCGCAACGATGTCAAACGCTGAGACGACCTAACGGCGTCGATAGAGGAAATAGCGACCGTCCGGCACGCCCTCGGGCTGCGGAAACGATGCAAACGCGTCGTGATCAAGCGGCAGGCCGCTGATTGCAATCCCGCCTGTGGTCAGGGCGCGCGCCATGGTTTCGGGCAGCCAGGTCAGGGTGACGGCGTCGCGGTCTGGATTACCCGTTCCGATATCGGCATGCACCACCGCGGCGGCGCCGGTGAGGTAGGGCGCGATTGTCTCCTGGATCTCGCCGACCACCATGTCCCGGTCGTCGGGCCGGGAAATCTGGTCGCGCCGCTCGTCGCGATCGAAGGCGATGATGCGCTTCTCCGGAAACAGTTCGCGCAGGTGATCATAGGTGCGTCCATTGCCGAGGCCGAGCTCGAGAACATCGCCGTCCAGACGGCGCGCGTCCTCGGCGATCGCATTTAAGATGTCGCGTTGGGCCAGCAGACGGCGGATGAAACTATCCAGGCGGCTCATGATGTCTTTTCCCCGATCACTGTTTTGTGATGCTCTAGCGCCCGGCGGCGGCATTGTCGACGCCCCGGGTGGAAGCGAGCCGCGTTTCAGGGTAGGAGCGAGCGGATAAGCAGAGGGATGCGGGTTTGAGCGGCTGGAAAAAACGTTGGAGCAAGACGAGGGATCGATGGGCGACGCGCTTTTTCGACACGCCCATGGGCCGGCGGCTGCTCATTCACGGTATCGGCGAGCGCGCTGTGTCGATGACCGTGGATTGCGGCGATCACGTCATGACCTTCTCCCCGGCCGACTATATCGGCCGCAAGATCTTCCGAAAAGGGCATTACGACCGAGATCACGTGACGAGGCTGATGGATATCCTGGCGCAGGAAGGCATCGAAACGTCCGGCGGCGTGCTGTTGGAGCTCGGGGGCAATATCGGCACGCAGACGGTGTATTTCGCGCTTGAAAAGCATTTCTCCCGCATCGTCACGGTGGAACCGGACCCACGTAATTTCGCGCTTCTCTCCGTCAATCTCGCACAAAATGGCCTGGCGGGCGAAGTCTCGGCCCTCAATTGCGCGGCGGGGAGGAACCGGGTAGTCTCGACTTCTTCCAGAACCCCGACAATCACGGCCGCAGCGGCATGATCCGGCGCAGCGCCAAGGATAGACAGATCACCGTGCCGGTGAAGCCGGTGAGCCGCCTGCTCGAAGACGCCGGAGTCGGTGAAGACGACGTGGCGCTGGTCTGGGCGGATATAGAAGGCTTCGAGCCCGTGGCGTTTCGCAGCATGCAGAACCTCCTTCAGCGTCGCGTCCCCATCCACACCGAATTCACGCCCGAGCTCTACGGACCCGCAGACAGTGCGCGGTTCCGAGATTGGCTCGGCCAATATTACGACGATTGCTGGGTGTTCATCGAGGATGACCGACGGCGGATGAAGGTGAGCGACATTCCGATCGGCGAGCGACAGTTCGATCTGTTGCTGTTGCCTTGAACGAAGATGTCAAACTGTCATCGCGTTGCGGCAGAGGCCGTGCTAAGTTTTGTCCATGCCTTTGGAACGCGTCGATCCCTTCTACAATGATGTGCCCGTCTTCACGCAGTTTTCCGGCGTGATCGATCTGGACAACTACAGGCCCTTGCCGGACGACTGGTGGCTCGCCACCGGCGATATTGTCGACTCCACCGGCGCCATCGCCGCCGGCTCCTATAAATCCGTCAATATGGCCGGCGCGGCGCTGATTTCCGCCGTGCTCAATGCGCTCGGGCATCAGGACCTTCCCTTCGTCTTCGGCGGCGACGGCGCTCTTGTCGCCTTGCCGGCCGCGGGGATCGAGAAGGCGAAGGCTGCGCTCGCCGCGCTTCGAACCTGGGCGAAGGAGGCGATGGGGCTGGAGATGCGCGCGGCCCTGGTGCCGATTCGCGATGTCCGCGCTTCGGGTCTGGATGTTCGCGTCGCCCGGTTTCGCGTGTCCGAGTTCGCCTCCTATGCGATGTTCGCTGGCGGCGGCGCGAGTTGGGCGGAAGCCCAGATGAAAAACAATCGTTACTCCGTCGACCCGCGCCGCCGGCGGGCGCTGCGCCGGATCTCGAAGGCCTGTCCTGCCGCTGGAGCCCGATCCCGGCCAGGCATGGCGCGATCGTGTCGATCATCGCGATGCCCGGTCCCGCGAATGATATGCCCGCCTTCGCGCGTCTGGTCGAAAAGATCGTGGCGATCACCGGCGGCGAAGAGCGCGACGGCCATCCCGTGCCGGCCGAGGGACCGGAGCCCAGGGCGTCCGGGGACGGCATTCGCATCGAAGGGCGCGCCGGTCCCCCGCCGGCAGGATCAAACGCTTCCTCAAGGCGGTGGCGGCGACCGTCTTCGCCTTTGCGCTGATTCGATGGAAGATCACGGTGGGGCGGTTCGACCCTGTAGTCTATCGCCGCGATGTGGCCGACAACAGCGATTTCCGCAAATTCGACGACGGGCTCAAGATGACCGTGGATATCGATTCCCGCCGTCTCGCCGAGATCGAAGCGCTTTTGCGCGACGCGGCGGCGAGAGGCGTCTGCCGCTACGGCTTGAGCAAGCAGGACGCGGCGCTGATGACCTGTATCGTGCTGACCGCGCTCGAACGGGATCACATGCATTTCATCGACGGCGCGGCCGGGGCTACGCCCGCGCCGCCGAGCATTTGAAGGCGTCTGCGCTCATGCTTTGACGATGTGATCGGCGGCGATGCCCATCCGCCCGAAGACGTTCCTTGTGTCGACGATCAGCGGCGACCACGCTGCGATGGACGCATAGTCGACGTCGTCGTGATCCGTCGCCAACAGCACCGCATCGAAGCCGCGCACCATCTCTTCGGTCAGGGGCGTCGAGGCGCGGCCCTTGAAGCAGAGATATTCGCGTGTTGCGGGAATGGACTGCACATGCGGATCATGGAAGGCGGCCTCGCCGCCGCGCGCTTCGATCAGTTCGATCAGCTTCAGCGACGGGCTTTCGCGAATATCCGGAACGTTCTTCTTGTAGGCCAGGCCCAGCACCAGCACCCGGCAGCGACTGAGCGCCCGGCCGAGCTTCATGTCGAGCGCCTCGGCCAACCGATCCACCACATAGCGCGGCATCGAGGAGTTGATCTCGCCGGCCAATTCGATGAACCGGGTCGGCAGCTCATATTCATGCGACTTCCATGTCAGGTAGAACGGATCGATCGGGATGCAATGGCCGCCGAGACCCGGGCCGGGATAAAGGCCATGTAGCCGAACGGCTTGGTCTTGGCCGCATCGACCACTTCCCAGATGTCGATACCCATGGCGTCGTAGACGACCTTGAGTTCGTTCACGAGCGCGATGTTGACGGCGCGAAAGACGTTTTCGGTGATCTTGACCGCCTCGGCCGCCGCCGTGGACGATACCGGCACGACCTTTTCAACCACCGCGCCATAGAAAGCCTGCATCAACGACGACGCCTCTGCGCCGTCGCCGGCAACGATCTTCGGGATGCTGGCGGTGCGGAAATTGCGGTTGCCGGGGTCTTCCCGCTCCGGCGAGAAGCCGAGGAAGATGTCGGTGGCGGATTTCAGGCCGGTTTTTTCGAGAATCGGGCGCACCACTTCATCAGTGGTCCCAGGATAGGTGGTCGATTCGAGAACGATCATCTGTCCTCGGCGCAAAGTCGCGGCGATCGCCTCGGTCGTCTTGACGATATAGGAGAGATCCGGAGCGCGATGCTTGGTCAGCGGCGTCGGCACGCAGATGACGATGACGTCGCAGTCTCCGAGACGCTCGAAATCCGTGGTCGCCGCAAATGCCCCCGACGCGACGTGGCCGGAAAGGGTGTCGCTTGCGACCGCCTCGATATAGGAGGAGCCGGCCTCGATCCGCACGATTTTTTCCGGATCGATATCGAAGCCGATGACGCGGAAACCTCCATGGGCGACGGCCATCGCCAAGGGCAGGCCGACATAGCCCAACCCGATGACCCCGACCATTGCGGACTTGGATGCGATCTTCTCGGACAAGGCGGAAAAGGTGGAGACGGGTTCGGTCAAGACGGCTCTCTCGGGCTGATGCGTTGACGCCTTATAGAGGGCCCCGGGCAGAGAGTGTCAAGCAAGGGCCGGGGACACAGCTTCGTGAAAGCTCGGCCGCCCCGGCCGGAAACCTGTCGAAACATGTTGTAGCGTTGCTCTGACCTCTATCCGTGGCGAGACGGAAGGCAATCCGCCTCAGTTGAGGCGGAGACCGGTTTCGGGATCGAAGAGGTGCAGCGCTGCGAGCGGCGCGGTGAGTTCCAGCGTCTCACCCGGTTGGACGCGGCTATAGGGCGGCGCGGAGGCGAGCACCTGCTGTCCGCCGACTTTCCCGGTGAGGATGATCTCTGGCCCCGTCAGTTCCGTCACCTCGATCGTCACGGGCAGGCGCACGCCTTCGCCGCCCGGCTTCAGGGCTTCGGGTCGCACGCCGACAATGACGGGCTTGCCGATCGCGATGGCCTCTGCGCCCGGGGGAGCGGAAGCGTTATCACAGCGCCGTCGATCGTCAGCCCATCGGCGCTGCGTTTGGCGTTGAGCATGTTCATCGGCGGCGCGCCGACGAAGGTCGCGACATAGAGCGTGGCGGGACGATTGTAGATCGCCTCCGGCGTGTCGAGCTGTTCGATCCGGCCGTTGCGCATCACCGCGATGCGGGTTGCGAGCGTCATCGCCTCGATCTGGTCATGCGTCACATAGACGACGGTGGTCTTCATCATCTGGTGCAGGCGCTTGAGTTCGGTGCGCATTTCCATGCGCAATTTGGCGTCGAGATTGGACAGCGGTTCGTCGAAAAGGAAGACCTTGGGATGACGGACCAGCGCGCGACCGATGGCCACGCGCTGGCGTTGCCCACCCGACAGCTGGCTTGGCTTCCGGTCGAGCAGGTTTTCGATCTGCAGGAGGCGCGCGGCGTCCAGCACGGCTTTGTCGCGTTCGGCGGCGGGGACTTTACGCATTTCGAGCCCGAAGCCGATGTTCCGCGCTACGGTCAGATTGGGATAGAGCGCATAGGACTGGAACACCATGGCGATGTCGCGGTCCTTGGGATGCACGCCGACGACAGAGCGGTCGCCGATCCTGACATCGCCGCTGGTCGGCTCGGCGAGCCCCGCGATGATGTTGAGGAGCGTGGACTTGCCGCAGCCCGAGGAGCCGAGAAGCACGAGGAACTCGCCGCTGTCGAGCGCGATGTCGATGCCCTTCAGCGTTTCGACTTCGCCATAATTCTTGCGGATCTTGTCGATGGTGAGCGCGCTCATGCGGCGTCTCCTTGCTGGGCCGGGGCGTAACTGCGGGGGAAGGTCGAGACCGCGCGCGAGGCGATGGCGACGCCGGCTTCGAGGCAGGCCGTCAGCGGCTCTTCCCGCGCCAGCGCGTCGAGGAAGCCCGCATTGAAAACGTCGCCGGCGCCGATCGTGTCGATGACGTCCACTTTGGGCGCAATGGCCTTGTGCAGCGCTCCATCCGCGTCGATGGCGATCGCTCCGTCCGGGCCGCGCTTGACCACGACGATCGCGCCCTCCGGCATGATCGCTTTCAGCGCACGCGCCGCCTCGATCGGATCTGCGACGCCTGTGAGGGTGGTGGTCTCGATCTCGTTCATCAGCGCCAGCCGGCAGCGGCCGAGCCAGGCGCGGGTCGCCGCGCAATTGGCCTCCGTCCAGCCGTCCAGCGGCCAGCCGGTGTCGAGGGCGGCGGACGCACCCTGCGCATCCAGCCAGTCGAACAGCGCGCCGTAATCGCGGGTCAGCGCATCGGTGAGGAAGGAGCCGCAGAGAAGGACGTAGCCGCCTGCGAGCCTTGCGGTTTCCAGCATCGTCCGCGTATCGCCGAGGCTGAAATGCGGCAGATGGCCTTTGGTGGTGAAGAAGGTGCGTTCGCCGTCGGGATGGGTGATGCCCACCGAGATCGTTGTGCCTTCGGGGCGCGCGGGCCAGGCGCTGGCATAAGCGCCGAACTCGCCTTGCAGCCAGCGGCCAAACTGGTCGTCGCCGATATTGGCGGCGATGGTGAAGGGCGTGCCCAGAGCCATCCAGGCGAGCGCCGTGTTGCCCGCGGCGCCGCCGACGCGCAATTCGTTGTGGTCGACGATGATCTCGGTTCCCGGCTGTGGCCAGGGCGCGGCAGGGCCCATGATCAGGTCGACATTGACGTTACCGATGACGGCGAGCGGCTTCATTCATTCGCTCCGGGTGATCTTGGACGAGCGGACGGGCGTGCCGGCGTCGGGCACGCGCGCTTCGGCGAAAGCGACCATCAGCCGCTGGGCCGTCGGCAGCATGGAAAAGACGGCGGCGAGCCCTGTGGCGGGCTTGAACGGAATGGTGACCGCGCCCTCGACCGGGGCTTCGCCCGAGGCGTCGAAAACTACCAGCGGCGCTGCGGTCTGGGCCACCGATGTCGCCATCGCCGTCACCAGTTCGGATGTGGCGTCTTGGCCGCGGAACAGCGCGACGCCGATCTCCGGCGACAGCATCTCCATCGGGCCGTGGCGCAACTGTCCGCCTTCGAGCGAGAAGCAGGGCAGGCGCGACAATTCGGTGAGGCCGAGCGCCAGCGCTTCGGCGACGCCCTGCAGGCGACGACCCGACGTCACCACGGTCCGCACTTCTGAAAAGGCGGCGAGCGCTGGAGAAATGTCGGGATTCTCGGGCGCGTTGAGTGCCACGAGGGCGGCGGAGGGATCTTCGCCGAGCGCTTCGAGCACGGCGAGATGCAGCGCAAAGGTTATAGTCAGGCTGCGCGTGGCCGCAAAGGCGCGTTCGGTGCCGCCCACGCCGACGAGGCTTTGCGCCGCGCCGGCGAGGAAGGAGCCGGCTTCGAGCGTCAGGCCGAATGTATCGGTGGTCGCGCCGGTCTCCTTGAACCAGCGGACGACTTCGGCGCTTTCGCCGGATTGCGAGGTAACGATGACCGTCTTGCCGTCGAGCGACAGCGGCGCGCCGAGTTGTTCCGACAGCGGGATGGCCAGGGCGTCAATGCCGAGGGCGCGGTAAAGCGGCTCGACCGCGCGGCTGACGGCATGGGAGCCGCCCATGCCGAGCAGCAGAAGTCGCCCGGTCTTTTTCAATGAGGCAGCGATGGCGACATCGCCGTCACGGGCAGCCTCGTAGGAGGCGATGGCGTCGGCATGCTGGCGGGCCATTTCGCGGTCGATGGCGAGCAGTCCTTCCGGACGAGTGTTTGTCTCGGTCATGGTCATCCCTTTACGCCGCCATTGGTGAGGCCCGAAATCAGGGCCCGTTGCATGAGAAGACCCACGGCGACCGGCGGTAAAGCGGCGAGCACGCCGGCTGCGGCAATGAGCCCGTAATCGGAGACGCGGCCGCCGGCGAGATCGGCGATGGCCACGGTGAGCGTCTTGGCGCGCTGGTCGGAGGTAAACAGCAGCGCATAGAAGAATTCGTCCCAGGCGAGCAGGAAGGCGAACAGCGCCGAGGTCGCCATCACCGGCAGAGCGAGCGGCAGCGTCACGATTCGCAGGGTCTGGAAGAGGCTCGCGCCGTCGATCATCGCCGCCGATTCCAGTTCGCGCGGAATGCCGTCGAAGCCGGACTTCATCAGCCAGGTGGTGAAGGGCGCGAGGATGGTGAGATAGACCAGCGCCAAGCCGAAGACATTGTTGAGCATGCCGAAATGCGCGAGCGCCATATAGAGCGGCACGGCGAGCGCCACGGGCGGCAGCATATAGGTGCCGATCACCAGCGTCAGCGACCAACCCACCGACGGCGTGCGCGAGACCGCCCAGCCGGCGGGAATGGCGAGCAGGATGGCCGCGATCGTCGCCATGCCTGCGACCACAAGGCTGTTGCGCAACGACGACGTGAAGGCCGCGCCGGCGCTGTTCTCAACGGTCGAGAGCAACATGGCGTAACGCGAAAAATCCATCTCCGACGGCCACCATTTCAGGGGTTTGGCGGCGAGATCGGCGGCAGGCGCGATGCTCATGATAAAGAGCCAGACGAGCGGCGCGAGGATGACCAGCGCCAGGAGCAGCGCGGCGAGGTGGATGAAGATCGAGAAGAGGGGGCTCTGGCGTTCCATCAGGCGGCGCTCCCGGCGGTCTTGCGCACCAGCGCGCCATAAGCGAGCGCGAGTAGCGTGACGATCAGCGTGACGATGAGGGCGAGCGAAGCGCCAGATCCGGCCCGCTGGAAGGAAAAGGCTTCCTGATAGACGAGGATCGACAGCGTGCGGGTGGAGTTGGCCGGGCCGCCGCGCGTCATGACCCAGATGATGTCGAACACTTTGAAGGCTTCTATCGTGCGCAGCACCAGCGCCACCATCAGAGGACCAGCGAGATAGGGCAGGATCACGAAGCGAAAGCGCTTCCAGGCGCTCGCGCCATCCACCAGCGATGCGGAGACGATATCGCGCGGAACGGCTTGAAGGGCTGCGAGCGCGATCAGCGCCACGAGCGGGAAATTCTTCCAGCAATCGGCGACGATGAGCGCCGCCATGGCCGCGCCCGGTTCGCCCAGCCAGGAGCGATAATCCGAGATCAGACCGATCTGGGTGAGGGCGGCGTTCAGCGCGCCATATTCGGGATTATAGATCAGCCGCCAGAGCGTGGCGTTGACGATGGTCGGCAGCGCCCAGGGCAGGATCATCAGCGCGCGAAGAATGGTGCGGCCGTAGAATTGCTGATTGAGGAGCAGCGCCGCGAGCACGCCGAGCACCATTTCCGCCGTCACCGAGATCACGGCGAACCAGGTGGTGGTGATGAGCGTCCGGCGAAAATTGGAGCCCGAGAGCATCTTCACGAAATTGTCGAGACCGACGAAATGGCCCGGCGTGCCCACGAGCTTGGCGTCGGTGAAGGACAGCCTGACCGTGTCGATCATTGGCCAGCCGATCACGGCGATCATCACCGCCAGCAGCGGGAGCATGAGCAGCCATGCCCGGGTCGT
This sequence comes from Rhizobium sp. G21, assembly GCF_014158035.1. Taxonomy (GTDB): domain Bacteria; phylum Pseudomonadota; class Alphaproteobacteria; order Rhizobiales; family Rhizobiaceae; genus Rhizobium_E. The sequence goes on from NZ_JACFXW010000002.1 coordinate 340,370, forward strand.
GAGCCAGGTGCTGGACATCGTGTCCTCTCGGTATTTTTGGGATTGGGTTGGTCTTTAAAGAGGCGGGCGGCGCGAAGCCGCCCGCGGACGGGCTCAGAGCCCGCTGTTTTCGACGGCAGTCTTCAGCGCGTCTTCAGGCGAGGACTGGCCGAGCAGGGCTTCCTGGATCGCCTGTTGCAGCGCGGTCGACATTTCCTGATATTTCGGCGTGGTCGGACGCGGATACATGGCGGCGAGGCCGAGCTTGGCGGCGGCGATCAGCTCTTCCTGACCCTTGGTGACGGCCGGATCGTCATAAGAGGACGCCCAGATCGGCAGGCTCAGCTTGGCGTATTGGTTCTGCACCTGCTGCGAGGTCATGAACTCGATGTATTTCCAAGCTTCGTCGGGATGCTTGCTGGCGGTGGTGACGCCGAGACCCATGGAGCCGTTGACGGCGGAGACGTCGCTCTTGCCCGCAACGCCCGGAGCCGGGACCACGCCGACCTTGCCGGCGACCTTGCTGTCCTTCGGATCATTGGCCATATTGTACATATAGGTCCAGTTGAGCGCGAAGGCGGCGTCGCCGTTCTGGAACACCTTGCGGACGTCCTCTTCGAGGAATTCCTTGGAGTTCGGATTGGTGAGGCCCGACGTGTAGCTGTCGACCATGTATTTCAGCGCATCGAGCGCGCCGCCCTGATCGAAGACCGGCTTGCCGTCCTTGAGGAAGTCGCCCTTATGGGCGCTGACTAAGGTCGTGTAATCGCAGATCGCGGCTTCGGCCTGCGACCACGACCAGGCGATCGGGGTCTTCACGAGACCTTTGTCCTGGATGATCTTCGCCTGTTCCTTCAATTCGTCCCAGGTCTTCGGCGGGGCCTTGATGCCGGCCTTCTCCAGGATTTCCTTGTTGTAGAACAGATATTTGGTGTCGAGGATCCAGGGCATGCCGTAGGATTTGCCGTCATATTGCACGGTGGTCCAGGCGCCCGGAAGCACGCCCTTCTTCATCTCGTCGGTGATGCGCGAGGAGACATCCACCAGGACATTGTTGGAGGCGTATTCGGCGGGCCAGATCACGTCGAACAGCACGACGTCATAGCCGCCGCCAGAACCCTGGGCGAGCACGGTCTTGTCATGCAGGCCTTCATAGGGGACGAATTCGAGATTGACCGAAACATCGGGATTGGCCTTGGTGAAGGCCTCGGTCATGGCGCGCACATCGGCTTCGCTATAGGCGGCCTGCGCCATGAACAGCGCATTGATCTTGGTTTCGGCGAACGCCTGCGAGGCGAAGGCCGCGCCGATGGCGGCTGCGCCCATAAGGGTCATTGTCAGTGATTTCAACATGTCTGCCTCCAGTGAGTGGCTACGCTTGAGATCCGCGGCGGCCCTGAGGTCGAAGCGGTGTTCGATTGGGTTTAAAAACCCGTCGGATGTGGAGCGTCGCAGCGCGTGAGTGGCGCTTTCGCGTTCCCCGGAACTCTTCGGTTCCTTATTAAGTCAAACATCTTGACTTAATCCTTGTGGAATATTCTATGGGTGTCAAGAGGGTATTTCGCATGCATGACGTCAGAACCATCCGCGCCAAGAGCGGCACCAATCAGGAAGGCGCGGGCGCGCATAACAAGCGCGTCATCATCGACGCGCTCAGGCTGAACGGGCAGTTGTCCCGGGCCGATCTGGCGCGGGCGACGCGGCTGACCAAGCAGACTATCTCCAACCTCATCGAAGCGCTGGAACTCGACGGCCTGGTGATGTCGGAAGAGGTGGTGCGCAAGGGGCGCGGACAACCGTCGACGCCTTATCGTCTCGTGCCGGAGGGCGCCTTCGCCATCGGTCTCCAGATCGACCGGCATGTGACCCGGGCGATCGCGGTGGATCTGGTCGGCAATGTGCTGGCGCGATTTCAAGCCGCTCTGCCGACGGATGGGCCGGCGCGCGGGGTCCGCGTCATCCTCGACCTCATCGAAGACACTCGGCGCGAACTCAAGATGCTTCGACCCCATGCCGAAAGCCGGTTGGCGGGTCTCGGCGTGGCGATGCCGGGTCCTTTTGGACTTGAGCCCGCCGCCGACGATCCCTGGATGATGGGCGCCTGGCAGGCCTTTCCGCTCTTGGAGACGCTCGCCGCCGGCACGGGTCTCGACGTGGCGCTGCAGAACGACGCCGCAGCCTGCGCCACCGCTGAACGCATGGTCGGCGCGGCGCATGGTTTGGATCACGCCGTCTGTCTCTATCTCGGCTACGGCATCGGCGCCGGCCTCATTCTCGGCGGCGAACTCTATAGCGGCGCGCATGGCAATGCCGGCGAAATCGGTATGGCGCTGTTTTCGGATGGCGGCCGGCTGACGCCGCTGGAACATCGGGCTTCGCTCGCCTCGCTCTATCAGACGCTGGGCCTCAACCCGGCGGAAGGCGACCTGCATGACGTCGTGACCGAGCTCGTCGAGGCCGATGATCCCGCGCTTTTGGCCTGGATCGACGCCGCCGCGCGCGACCTGCGCTGGGCCGTTCACCTGATCGAGACGGTATTCGATCCGCAGTCGATCGTCATCTCCGGCGGCGCGCCGCCGGCGCTCGCCAGTCGGCTGATCGCCGCCATTGAGCCGCTTCTGCCCTCGAACGCCGAGCGCCGCGATCGGACGGCGCCGCGACTGAAGGCCGGCATGTTCGATCCCTGGGCCGTCGCGCTGGGCGCCGCCGCCGAACCGATCGGCCGCGCCTTCGAGCCGCGCTTCGCGGCCATCCTCAAGGAAGCCGCGGGCCGCTGACGCTCCGTCGACACGGAGACCACTTCCGGACGGGGAACGTTCCCGGCATCGTCACGTTTCCGTGCCGGCGATGTGAAGCGCTGCATCTGGCGCCACTTCGGTTTCCGATTATAGTGATCCCTGGATAAGAGCGGTCACGCGATTGGGCGCCTTTTCATCGAGCTTTTACAGTGAGAGTGACGAAATGATCCGTATTTTGATGTCGGGGGTGTTGATGACTTTGCTGGCCGCTGCGCCTGTGCTTGCGGATCCTCTGAATACGCGACTTGCCGATCGCTTCGAAGGCCAGGATTTTTCCCCGGACGGAGGCCTTTATTACAAGGACAATGCCGAGCAGCGGGCAGGGTCGGTCGAGTTTCAGGGCGCTGATGTCTTCGAGGGCAAGGGGGCGCTCAAACTCTCGGTTCGCCCGCTATGCGATGCCGCCGAGGACGGTTGCAGCGAGCGCGCCGAGATCTGGGAGAAGCCAGAGCTTCGCGCGCCCTACGAGAGCCCGGTCTGGTTCGGTTTCGCCGTCAAATTCGCAGATCCGATTCCCGATGACGATCACCGCTATCTCATCGCCCAGTGGAAACGCGAGATCGAGGCGGACGCCGAGGGCGATTACAGCCCGTTCCTGGCGTTTCGCATGCGCAACGGCAAACTGTTCGTCACGGTCGAAACCGATCTCTTCGAAGAGGGCGCGACGACCGGCGAGGACCATGTCCAGAATGCCTGTGCAACGGGCGGAACCCCGGTCTGGTTGCGCCCCAAGGTCAAGCAGATGCGCGCCTTCGTGGCCGGGGACGCCGATTGGACGCCCGGCGACGGCGGCGAGTTCAAGAGCTGCACCACCGCGATTCAGGTGACCCGGCGGGGAGAACTGCCGAAACCCTCGTCCGGCTGGATCGATTTCGCCGTCCTCAGCAAACCGGGGCCCGGCGGCGACGGCCATATCGAAATTTTCGCCAACAAGATCTGGATCGCCACCGTCAAGGGTCGGATCGGCCATCAGGGAAAAGGGCTGGGGCCCAATCAGTATTTCAAGTTCGGCCCCTATCGCGCTGCGCGTGACGGCGTCTGGTCGCTCTACTACGACGATTTCCGCCGGTCGCCCGACTGCCGCGACGTCTTGCGTGACGAAGACCTGTGCGCAGCCATCAAGTAAAACGCGGCGAATGTTCATAAAAATATTGTGAACGGCGCATAGACGCATTCCCGGTCATGCGTTAGCCTCCCGGCAAAAAACAAAACGAAGCGTCTCAGGCGCGATGGGGAAATAGTGGAATGAGCCTTGGACGGGATCTCCTCAGGATCGAAGACCTGAGCATCTCCTTCTCTTTGTTGGGAGGGAAGATCGACGTCGTGAAAAAGGCGTCGCTGCGCGTATCTCCGGGCAAGATCACCGCGCTGGTCGGCGAATCGGGATCCGGAAAATCGGTGATCAGTCAGGCGGTCATGGGCATTCTTCCCTCGATCGCCAGCGCTTCGGGCCGGATCCTGTTCAACGACGATCTCTGTTCGCAGGGTCCGATCGACATCGTCGGCCTGCCGCGCGACGGTCGCGACATCCGGGCGCTGCGCGGTAATCGCATGGCGATGATTTTTCAGGAGCCGATGACCTCGCTCTCGCCGTTGCATACGATCGGCAACCAGATATCCGAAGTGCTCGCCATCCACGAAGACATCGACGCCGAAGAGCGCCGCCGGCGCACCGAAGAGATGCTGGGTCTCGTCGGTTTTCACGATCCCGCCCGCGCCTTCGGCATGTATCCGTTTGAATTGTCGGGCGGCATGCGCCAGCGCGCGATGATCGCCATGGCGCTGATCTGCCGTCCCTCGCTGTTGATCGCCGACGAGCCGACCACCGCGCTCGACGTGACCATCCAGGCGCAGATCCTGAAATTGCTCAAGGACCTCCAGGCCAAGCTAGGAATGGCGATCCTGCTGATCACCCACGACCTCGGCGTGGTCGCCAATGTCGCCGATGAAGTGGTGGTGATCTATCACGGCGAGATCATGGAAGCAGGCCCGGTCGAGGACATCTTCCGCGCGCCGTCGCATCCCTATCTCAAGGCCTTGCTCGCGGCCGTGCCTCATTTCGACATGGCGCCCGGCGAGCGGCTGAAGTCGCTGCGGGAAGCCAAGGTGAATGTGCATTCTCTGGTCGGTCGCGGCGACGCGGTGTCCGCGAAGGCGTCCGACGTCATCCTCAGCGTGCGCAACGTCTCGAAGACCTTCAGCAAAGGCCGCTCGATCTGGTCGCGCAAGGCGGAAACCAGCAAGACGCCGGCGGTTCGCGACGTCAGCTTCGACGTGCGACGGGGCGAATGCCTCGGTCTCGTCGGCGAAAGCGGCTGTGGCAAGACCACGCTCAGCAAAATCCTGATGCGCGCGGTGACGCCGGACGCCGGTTCGGTGACCTTCAACGGGGCCGACGGGCGCGATATCGACGTGCTGGCCGCAGAGGGCGCCGGCCTCAAAAATCTGCGCACGAAGATCCAGATGGTGTTCCAGGATCCGGTGTCGTCGCTGTCGCCGCGCACGACCATCCAGAACGTGGTAGCGGAACCGCTGGAAATACATGGGCGGGGCGACGCGGCGACGCGTGCTGAAAAAGTGGCGGCGCTGATCGAAGCGGTCGGTCTCGAAAGACGCCACCTCAATCGCTATCCGCATGGCCTTTCCGGCGGCCAGCGGCAGCGCGTGGGCATCGCCCGCGCCTTGGCTTTGAGGCCGGAACTGGTGATCTGCGACGAACCGGTCTCGGCTCTCGACGTGTCGGTCCAGGCGCAGATCCTCAATCTTCTCAAGGATCTGCAGTCGGAGCTCTCGCTCACCTACATCTTCATCTCGCACAATCTCGCGGTGATCGATTACATGGCCGATCGGATCGCCGTGATGTGCCGTGGGCGTCTCGTCGAGATCGCCCCGCGGCATACATTGATGCGCGCGCCGGTGCATCCCTACACCAAGTCGCTTCTGGCCGCCGTCCCCTTTCCCGACCTGGACCGCCCGCTGGATTTCAACACGCTTCTCGCCAACGGCGCCTCCGACCAGAAGAGCTGGAGCCCGCAATTCCGGGAAGAGACGGAGGAGCAGGCGCTCGCGCCGGCGGATCTTGGCGACGGTCATTTCGTTCTGGCGAGACAGACGGTCGATGCGCGGGAGTTGCGCCCATGATGAACAGGCGGACGTTTTTGGGCGCGATGGCCGCGACCCTGCTTCCCGGCGCGGCGGGCGCAGCGGGCGAGAGCCGAAATTCTTCGAAGAGCGCCTGCTCGCAGGCTCGCTCGATCCGATCGAGATGCGGCTTCCCCGCCATCCCCGTGTGATCAATCTCGGCGCCATCGGCCGCAAGCCCGGGGTCTATGGCGGCACGGTGCGCAGCATCATCGGCAGCCAGAAAGATATCCGCCTGATGACGATCAACGGCTATTCCCGTCTGGTCGGCTATGACGAGAACCTCGCGCTGCAGCCGGACATTCTCGAAAGCTTCGAATCGATCGAAGATCGCATCTTCACCTTCCGAATTCGCGAGGGCACCGCTGGTCGGACGGGGCTTTGCTGACTTCGGAGGATTTCCGCTACACCTGGGAAGACGTCTACATGGACAAGGATCTCAAACGCGGCGGCCTGCCGCGCGAGTTGCTTGTCGATGGCGAAGGCCCGGGATTCGAAGTTCTCGACGCCTATACCGTCCGCTACACCTGGAAATCGCCCAATCCGGATTTCCTGCCGCGAATCGCCGCGCCTCAACCTTTGGTGATGGTCATGCCGGCGACCTATATGAAACAGTTCCATAAGCGCTATCAGGACGAATTCCGCCTGAGTTCGCTGATGAAGGAATACAAGGCCAAGAAGTGGGTCGATCTCCACATCAAGATGTCGCGCAGCTATCGACCCGAAAATCCCGATCTTCCGACGCTCGATCCCTGGCGCAACACCACGGCGCCGCCATCCGAACAATTCGTGTTCGAGCGCAACCCTTTCTTCCATCGCGTCGATGAGAACGGATTGCAGCTGCCCTATATCGACAGGATCTTGCTGAGCGTCAGCGCCAACGACATCATCGCCGCCAAGACCGGAGCGGGCGAGGCGGATCTGCAGTTCCGCGGCCTTGATTTCACCGATTACGCCTTCATGAAGGACGCGGAGAAACGCTATCCCGTGAAAGTGTCTTTGTGGAAGCGAACGACGGGATCGCAGGCGGCGCTGCTGCCCAATCTCAACACCGCCGATCCGGTGTGGCAGAAGCTGATGCGCGATGTCCGGTTCCGACGGGCGCTGTCGCTCGCCATCGATCGCAGCGAGATCAACAAGGTGGTGTTCTACGGGCTCGCCGCCGAAAGCGCCGATACCGTGCTGCCGGACAGCCCCTTGTTCAAGCCCGAACTCAAGACCGCTTGGGCGACGTTCGATCCCGCCGGCGCCAACCGGCTGCTCGACGAGATCGGCCTGACGGCGCGCGACGACGACGGCTTGCGCCTGTTGCCCGATGGACGTCCGCTGCAGATCATCGTCGAGACCGCGGGCGAAAGCACGCTCGAAACCGACCTTCTGGAGCTGATCACCGATCACTGGCGCGAGATCGGCGTATCGCTGTTCATCAAGACGTCGCAACGCGACGTATTCCGCAGCCGCGCCATCAGCGGCACGATCATGATGTCGATGTGGACCGGGCTCGACAACGGCGTCCCGACGCCCGACATGAACCCCGGCCAGCTTGCGCCGACCTCCGATGAGCAGTTGCAGTGGCCGCTTTGGGGCAGCCATTACCTGTCGAACGGGATGGAAGGCAAACCGCCCGAGATGCCCGAGGCGCAAAAACTCGTCGATCTCCTCGGCCAGTGGCGGCGTGCGAGCGGTACGGAGGAGCGGCGGCGGATCTGGGACGAGATGCTGTCGATCTATTCCGAGCACGTGTTTTCCATCGGCATCGTCAATTCCGCCCTGCAGCCGATGATGCGCGCCTCCCGCTTGCAGAACATGCCGGAGAAGGGTCTCTTCGGCTTCGATCCGACCTGCTATCTCGGCGTCTATATGCCCGATACATTCTGGTACGGGGAGGAAGCCTGACCATGCTGCGTTACATCGCCTGGCGCTTCCTCGTAATGATCCCGACGCTGGTGATCATCTCCGCGCTGATCTTCACCATCATCGAATTGCCTCCCGGCGACTATTTCGAAAGTTATGTGGCCGAGATCCAGGCCCAGGGCGAAGCCGTCGACATGCAGGAGATCGAGGAGCTAAGGGCTGAATACGGCTTCGACCAGCCGCCCGTGCTGCGTTACTTCCACTGGGTCGCCGGCATGTTGCAGGGTGATTTCGGCTATTCCTTCGAGTACCAGCTGCCGGTCTCCGATGTGGTCGGCGACCGCCTGTGGCTCACCGTGCTGGTGTCGTTCTGCACCATCCTCTTGACCTGGCTGATCGCCTTTCCGATCGGCATCTATTCGGCGACGCATCAATATAGCTGGTCCGACTACGGTCTGACGTTTCTCGGACTGCTCGGGCTGGCGATCCCCAATTTCATGCTGGCGTTGATCCTGATGTATTTCGCCAATATCTGGTTCGGCACGTCCGTCGGTCATCTGATGGACCAGAAATATTTCGGCGAGCCGATGAGCTGGGCCAAGTTCACCTCCGTTCTCGAGCATCTCTGGATCCCCGTCCTGATCATCGGCACGGCCGGCACGGCGAGCATGATCCGCAAACTGCGCGCCAATCTGCTCGACGAGTTGCAGAAGCAATATGTGGTGACGGCGCGCGCCAAGGGCATGCATCCGTTCCGCGCGCTGGTGAAATATCCGCTGCGTATGGCGCTCAACTTCTTCATTTCCGACATCGGCTCGATCCTGCCGGCGATCATTTCCGGCGCCGAGATCACGGCGATCGTGCTGTCTCTCGAAACCACCGGCCCGATGCTGATCAAGGCGCTGCAGAGCCAGGACATGTATCTCGCCGGCTCCTTCCTGATGTTTCTCGCTTTCCTCACGGTGGTCGGCGTGCTGATCTCGGACATCGCGCTGGCCTTCCTCGATCCCCGCATTCGTCTTCAGGGCGGGAGCACAAAATGAGTTCCTACCTGCCCGAACCCGGCGCGCCGCTTGGCCACTATGTGTCTGAAGCTCCCTTCGATCCCTATTCGATCGAACAGGATACGGCGGAACAGAGCCGTTACAACAAAGCCTCGCAACTGCAGCTGATGTGGTGGAAATTCCGCCGCCATCGCCTGGCGGTGATCTCCGGGGTATTTCTCGCCCTTCTCTATTTCATCATCATGATTGCGGAGTTTTTGGCGCCGTACAATCTCCATTCCCGCCATCCCGACTTCATTCACGCGCCGCCCCAGGCCGTGCACCTGTTCGACAACGGCAAATTCGTCGGACCTTTCGTCTACGGACGCGAGATGAGGCTTGACATGGATACGTTGAGGCGGGTCTACACCGAGCGCGCCGATCAGGTTCAGCCTCTGCGGTTCTTTTGCCGGTCCGATTCCTATCGGTTCTGGGGGCTCTTCGACAGCAATGTGCATCTCGTCTGCCCTGCCCAGGGCGGACAATTGTTCCTGCTGGGCACGGACCGGCTGGGGCGCGACGTGCTGTCGCGCATCATCTATGGCGCGAGAATTTCGCTCACCATCGGCCTCATCGGCATCGCCATCAGCTTCAGCCTCGGCGTCATCATCGGCGGCTGGGCGGGTTATCTCGGCGGTATTTTCGATCTCGTGGTGCAGCGCATCATAGAAGTGTTGCAATCCATCCCTAGCATACCCTTGTGGATGGCGCTCGCGGCCATCATGCCGGTGACTTGGAGCCCCATGTTGATCTATCTCGGCATAACCGCCATATTGGGCCTGCTGGACTGGACGGGCCTGGCCCGCGCGGTGCGCTCGAAGCTTCTGTCGCTGCGCGAGGAAGACTATGTCCTGGCCGCGCAGCTGATGGGCGCGAAGAGCAGTCGCATCATCGGTCGCCATCTGGTTCCAGGGTTCATGTCGCATCTGATCGCCACCGCCACGATGTCGGTGCCTGGCATGATTCTCGGAGAGACGGCGTTGAGTTTTCTCGGCCTGGGCTTGCGTCCTCCGATCACAAGTTGGGGAATTCTGCTCACAGAAGCGAAAAGTGTGAGTGTCATAGCCTTTTATCCGTGGCTGCTATTTCCTATTATCCCTGTCATGCTGGTGATACTGGCGTTCAACTTCCTTGGCGACGGTCTGCGAGACGCCGCCGATCCCTATAAATGAGGTGAGTTCGACATGTGGAAGAGTGACGCCCGCAGAATAGTCGCGTTTGCCGGATTGGGCGCCGCAGCATGACCCGCCGCCTCGAAGACGCTCGTATCCTGATGTACAGCCACGACACGTTCGGCCTCGGTCATCTCAGACGTTGCCGGACGATCGCCCATTCGCTGGTCGAAGACTATCGAGGCCTACAGGTGCTGATCATTTCCGGAGCCACGATCGCCGGCGCCTTCGATTATCGCGCCCGCGTCGACTTCGTCAAAATTCCGAGCGTGATCAAGCTGCGCAACGGCCAATATGAGTCCATGGATCAGCACATGGACCTGCACGACACGCTGCAGATGCGCAAGTCGATCATCCGCCACACTGCCGAAACCTTCCAGCCGGACATCTTCATCGTCGACAAGGAACCGATGGGGCTCGAAGGCGAGGTGGAGGAAACCCTCGCGCTTCTGAAGGCGCGCGGGACGACATTGGTGCTGGGTCTGCGCGAGGTCATGGATTCGCCGCGGCTCCTCCAGGCGGAGTGGGAGCGCAAGGGCGCAATCCCCAAGATCGCCCGATATTACGACGAGATCTGGGTGTACGGCCCGCCGGATTTTTACGATCCGCTCGTCGAACTGGACGTGCCCGAATCCGTTCGGAAGCGAATGAATTTCGTCGGGTTCCTGCAGCGCAACGTGCCCAGGGAGGAGCTGCCGGGTCACAAGCCCGAGGGGGACTATATCCTGGTGACCACCGGCGGCGGCGGCGACGGCGCCGAACTCGTGCACAACGTGATTCACGCCTACCAGCAGGATCCCGAGCTTACCCATCGCGCGCTGATGGTGCTCGGCCCCTATATGCCTGCCAAGAAACGCCGCAAGCTGATCCGCAAGGGCCGTTCCGTTCCCTATCTCGAAGTCATCGAGTTCGACAATCGCATGGAAGAGCTGGTGGCCGGCGCCAAGGCGGTCGTCGCCATGGGCGGCTACAACACCTATTGCGAGATCCTGTCCTTCGACAAGCCGGCGCTGATCGTGCCGCGCGTCCAGCCGCGCGAGGAACAGTTGATCCGCGCTCAAAGGGCCTCCGAGCTCGGGCTCGTAGACATGCTTTTGCCCGAGCAGGCGGAGGATCCGCTGCTGCTCGCCGCCAAGCTCAAATCGCTGCCGACCCAGCCTGCGCCCTCCAAGCGCGCTCAGGCCGGATTGCGCCTCGAAGGTCTGCCGCGTATTTCCGAGCTGGTCGGCCGGATTTACGATCGCAGGCAGCCGAACCGGCTGATGCTGGTCAAAGGGTGACGTGGAGGCCGCGATGGTTTAATCCCTCCGGCCGGGCTTGCGAAAACATCGAGGCGTCATGAACCGTCGGAGAATCGTCGTCATTCTGAAAGGCTATCCGCGCCTTTCGGAAACATTCATCGCACAGGAGCTTCTCGGCCTCGAACAGGCTGGCTTCGAGTTGGCGCTGGTGGCCATGCGCCGACCGACCGACAAGAAGCGGCATCCGGTGCATGACGAGATCCGCGCGCCGGTTTTCTATCTGCCTGAATATCTGCATGAAGAGCCCGTCCGGGTCGCCAAGGGCCTGTTGAAGAGCCTTGGCAAGCCGGGCTTTCGGACAGCGCTCGGCGCATTTCTGCGCGATCTGCCCCGCGACATCAGCCGCAACCGCTTCCGGCGCTTCGGCCAGGCCGCAGTTCTCGCCGCCGAATGGCCGGAGGGATTTACCTGGCTGCACGCGCATTTCATCCACACGCCCGCATCCGTCGCCCATTACGCCAGCCTGATCACCGGCACCCCCTGGACCTGTTCGGCCCACGCCAAGGATATCTGGACGTCTCCGGACTGGGAACTCACGGAAAAGCTGATCGCCAATCGCTGGACGGTGACCTGCACCGAGAGCGGACATGCTCATCTGAGCCGGCTCGGCGGGCCGCAAGGCGATGTGCATCTCAGCTATCACGGGCTGGATCTGGCCCGCTTCGGCCCCAATGACACGCTGCGGTCTTCGAGGAACGGCTCCGATCCCGCCGATCCCGTGCGAATCCTCAGCGTCGGCCGGGCGGTCGAGAAAAAGGGCTTCGATATCCTGATCGAGGCGTTGAGCCGCTTGCCGAAAGATCTGCAATGGCGTTTCGATCACATCGGCGACGGCGAGAAGCTCGCCGGCCTGAAAGCCCATGCGGAACGGGTTGGCGTCGCCGACCGCATCCATTGGCGCGGCGCGCTGGACCAGACCGACGTTCTCTCGGCTTACAGGACGTCCGACATTTTCGCGCTGGCCTGCCGCATCACCAGTGACGGGGATCGCGACGGGCTTCCCAATGTGCTCGTCGAGGCGTCGAGCCAGGGTCTCGTCTGCGTGTCGACCTCGATATCGGGCGTGCCGGAATTGCTGACCGACGGCGAAAACGGCTTCATGACGCCGCCGGAGGATCCTGGCGCGCTGGCGAAAGTTCTGGAGCGCGCCATTCGCGATCCCTCCCTTCGCCATAGGCTCGGCGCGGCCGCGGAGCATAAAGTGCGCAGTCGTTTCGATTTTCACACCAGCATCGCCCAGCTTTCGGCTCTGTTCGAGCGCGCCTGGAAGGCTCCGTCATGACCGAGACGCCGTTTCGTGGTGATCGCCCCCGCGTAATGTTCTATGTTCAGCACCTGCTGGGCATCGGCCATCTCGCGCGGGCGAGTCGAATCGCCAGCGCTCTGGCGGACGATGATTTCGATGTCGCCATCGTCACCGGCGGTTTGCCCGTGCCGGGTTTTCCGCCTCCGGATATCACGCATATCGCGCTGCCCGCGATCGCCACTGGCGACAAGGGCTTTTCCGGGCTGGTCGACATCGATGGACGCCCCGTCGACGATGACTTCAAGGCTGCTCGCCGCGACCTCTTGCTGGCAGCCTATCGCGATTTCGCGCCCGATGTGCTGGTGACGGAAGCTTTTCCGTTTGGGCGACGTCAGGTCCGGTTCGAGCTTCTGCCTCTGCTGGACGAGGCCGCCGCCTCGGCCAGGCGACCGCTGATCCTGGCGTCGATCCGCGATCTTCTGCAGGAGCGGGCCAAACCGGGGGCCAATGAAGACACGGTGGCGTTGATCGGGACCTATTTCGATGCTGTGATGGTCCATGGCGACCCGCGCTTCGCCAGACTCGAGGACAGTTTTCCGCTGCAGAGCGAAATTGCCGACAAGGTCGCCTACACCGGTCTCGTCGCCGCGCCGCCGCCGGCGCCCGCAACGGAGATCTACGACATCATTGTCTCCGCGGGCGGGGGCGCTGTCGGATCGGAACTCGTCAGGGCGGCCGTCGGCGCCAGCGCATTGCTGCCGAAGGATCTCCGCTGGTGCGTCATTGCCGGGCCGAACCTGCCCGAAGTCGATTTTTCCGAACTGTCTCGCAGCGCTTCGGCGAATGTCGGGATATTCCGGTTTCGCAAGGATTTTCCCAGCCTGTTGACGGGGGCGCAACTGTCGGTGTCCCAGGCCGGCTACAACACGGTCTGCGATGTGCTGCGCGCAGGGGTTCGCTCGCTGCTCATCCCCTTCACCGCAGGCGGCGAGACCGAGCAGACCGCACGGGCCCAACGCCTTTGGGAGCGAGGCCGCGCGTTGATGCTGACCGAAGCCGAGTTGAGCGTCGAGACGATGCGCGCCTCGATCGAAAAGGCCTTGGCCGCGCCGGCCGGCGACTTGCCGGATCTCGATCTGGACGGCGCGCGCGGCACAGGAGCCATCATTCGTCATCTGCTCGAGAAGCGTCGTTGACCGGAGCGTTTACACCTCGCCGATCAGCATGAAGCGCGTGTATTTCTTCTGCGGCAAAGATCCGGCATAGAATACCGTCGAAAGCCCCGCCTGCGCCTCGAACGCTTCGAGCGAGGCGACGCAACTGATATGGGTCGGTTCGCTGAAATAATCGTTGGACTGAAGCAGCACGCGCGCGCCCTTCGGCAGCAAGTCGAGCCAGGCCCTGAGATCGGCGATATGTTCGCAACTCGTATTGACCACGAGGTCCGCTCTATGATCGCTATAGGGAAGGGCGTACATATCCTCGGTCACGGCGTCGAAACGGTCGGCCCATGCCCCGTTCAGAGTGCGGGCCACAGGTCCGACGGTCTCGTCTATATCGACGCTGACGATTTTGCCGATCGTGAAGCGCGGATCATCGAACAAGATCCCCGCAAACACCCCGTACCAACCGCCGAGAACGAGAATAGAACCGATGTCGCCGCCAAGCGTGTCATAGACGGCGTCGCGGGCCCAGGTCTTGCAGGCGACCTGTTTGTGGTTGAACGCCACGTCGATCTCGGCTTCCGGATGGCGGGCTGCGACCTCGGCCAGCCCCTGCATGAGAGTGCTTCGCGTATAGGCGTTTACGCCGCGCAAGAGATCGAAAGCGGCTTCGCGCGAAAACGAAGCGGTGTGCTGCTGACTTGTCATGGGACCTGTAATTTTGGTGGTGCAAGTTGATGTTTTGCGTCTTATGAATAGATAGGCGGCGGGCATGGCTTCGCTAGAGGCCGGGCGGGATTTAATGGAGGGGCGACGTTGAGACCATGCAGCGACACCGGTCCTGCGCGTTGTGGACCAACGGCCAGAAGCGTCACATCGGGAAATGAGATGGCGCTGAAGCCTCGACTTTGCGCGGCCGTCGGCCAGATCGTGAGAACGCTCACGCGGCGATTCGTTGCGTAGGGGACTCACGCGATACGTTGTCGGCCGTGTCGCACTAAGGAGCATTCGTGGAAAAAGGTCTGCTCTCCTACATCTGGAACAACACCCGAAAACAACAGCTGTGGATTCTGCTGGTCGTCGCAGTGTCCATGGTGCCTTACTTCCTCTCCTTCGACCTGCCGAAGCAGATCGTCAACGGCCCGATTCAGGGCGACGGTTTCGAAGGCGCCGGGGCCAGGCAGATGTTCATGCACATCGCCTTCGATCTTCCCTATTTCGGAGAAGTCACGCTGTTTCCGGGAGTCGAGCTCGACCGTATGTCGATGCTGTTCGCGCTCAGCCTGGTCTTTCTGCTCCTCGTGGTGATCAACGGTCTCTTCAAGCTTTACATCAATACCTATAAAGGCCGGCTCGGCGAACGATTGCTGCGCCGCATTCGCTTCGACCTCATCGACAAGGTGCTCAGATTTCCGCCCGGCCAGTTCAAGCGTGTCAAAGGCGCGGAAGTCGCCAGCATGATCAAGGACGAAGTGGAGCCGCTGGGCGGTTTCACCGGGGACGCCTTCGTATCTCCCGCCATGCTCGGCGGCCAGGCGCTGACCGCGCTGATCTTCATTCTGGTGCAGAATCTCTGGCTCGGCATCGTTGCGGCGCTGATGGTCGGCATTCAGGGCTTCATCATTCCGCGCATGCGCCGCCGGCTTCTCGTTCTCGGCCGGGAGCGGCAATTGACGGCGCGCGAACTGTCCGGCCGCGTCAGTGAAATCTTCGACGGCATCCATACGATCCGGACATACGACACGTCGAACTACGAACGCGCCGACGTCGCCGAGCGGCTCGGCAAGATCTTCAAGATCCGTTACGACCTCTACCAGTGGAAATTCCTGGTCAAGTTCATCAACAACTTTCTCGCGTCCGTCACGCCGTTCCTATTCTATTCGATCGGCGGCTATCTGGCCCTGAAAGGCCAGTTGGACGTCGGCCAGCTCGTCGCCGTCATCAGCGCATACAAGGATCTTCCCGGACCGCTGAAGGATCTCATCGACTGGGACCAGACTCGCCAGGACGTCCAGGTCAAATATGTGCAGGTCGTCGAACAGTTTTCGGTGGACGACATGCTCGAGCCCGATATCCAGAAGCTGGCGCTCACCACTCAGCCGCTTGCCGACGCCTCGATCGCGGCCGCGAATCTCTCGCTCGCCGACGACAGCGGCGCTCAATTGCTCACCGGGGTGTCGACGACGATACACGCCGGCGAAACGGTGGCGCTGGTCGGCTCGGCTGCGGCGGGCGGCGAGGCTCTGGCCGAAGCGCTCGGACGCATTCTCTGGCCGGCGACGGGGCGAATCCTGTTCGGCGGCGAAGATATCCGTCTCCTGCCGGAATCGGTCACCGGTCGTCACATCACCTACGCCGCCTCCGACGCCTACATGTTCCAGGGCACGCTGAGGGACAATCTGCTCTACGGGCTCAAACATGCGCCACTGGCCGAGGCCGTCTACGATGAGGAGGCGGCCAAATACAGGAAATGGGCGCTCGCCGAAGCCAAACAGGCCGGCAACCCACTCTATGACATCAATGGCGACTGGGTCGACTACCGCGCCGCCGGCGCGAGCAGCCCGGAAGATCTGGCCGAGCAAGTCGCCGAGATTCTCGACGCCGTGCAACTATCGAAAGATATTCTCGACCTCGCGATCCGCACGACGGTGGATCCGGCGCGCTATCCCGACGTCGCCGAGCGCATCGTCGACATCCGCCGGGCCTTGCGCCAGGAACTCGAACACAACGGTCTCAAGGATCTCGTCGTCTACTTCGAACCGAACAGCTACAATACCGAAGCGACCGTCGGCGAGAACCTGCTGTTCGGCACGGCCGTCGGTCCCGAAATGACCGGCGCATCGCTCAGAAAGAACAAATACTTCCTGTCCTTCATGCGCAGCACCGGACTGGATCTGACCTTCTACAAGATCGGCTTCGCGATCGCGGAGAACGCGGTCGATCTGTTCGGAGATCTGCCGCCCGACCATCCCTTCTTCCAGCAGCTGACCTTCATGGCCGCAGACGAGGTGCCGGAATACCAGCAGCTCCTACAGAGGCTGCGTGGCAAGCGCTTCGAAGACATCGCCGATGACGACCGCGTCCAAATCATTCGGCTGACCTTCTCCTATATCGAGCCGCGGCACCGCTTTGGTCTGCTGACCCGCGAACTGATGGCGCGTATCGTTGAGGCGCGGCACGAATTCTACGCCGGTCTGCCGAAAGAGCTTACAGGCGCCCTGGAGCGCTACGACCCCCATAAATTCATGCTCGCCGCCAATCTGATGGACAATGTTCTCGTCGGCCGCATCAGCCACCAACATCCCGACGGGGCCGAGCGTATCCGCAAGATCCTGGCGGAACTCCTGCATTCGCTCGGGCTCTATGAGCGGGTTCTTTCGATCGGCCTGGACTACAATGTCGGGGCTGGCGGACGGAGACTGACGATGGTCCAGCGCCAGAAGCTCAATCTGGCGCGCGCCGTAATCCGTCGCTCGACTTGCTATGTGCTGAATGCGCCGATCGCCAGCCTCGATGCGCGATTGAAGAACCAGATCTTGCGCAGCGTGCTGCAACTGTTCGAAAGGCGAGGAGACAAGCCCACGGTGATCTGGGTCCTGTCCGACGCGTCGATGGCGGAGTTGTTCGACCGGATTCTGGTTTTTGACAGAGGAAAGCTCGTGGAGGAGGGATCACATGAGGCGCTCTTGGAAAATAACGGCATTTTTAAGGAGCTTGTGTCATAAAAGCGTTCATGCTCTGATGCTAACCGCGCGTCCGTGAAGGGAGCCATGATGTTACAGGACGAAGTACAGAGTTTGAGGCAGGTTCCATTGTTTTCGCGGGTAGCGCCGTCGAAGCTGAAACTGTTGGCCTTCGCGTCCGACCGGGTGAATTATCGTTCGGGCGAGGAGTTGTTCCATCAGGGCGACGCAGGAGACGCCGCCTATGTCATTCTGTCGGGACGGGCCGACATCCTGACGGATTCCCCCAATGGGGAGATCAAGGTGGCCGAACTGGCCTACAACACCATCGTCGGCGAAATCGCAATTCTGTGCGATATCACCCGCACCGCGACCGTTCGCGCTTCTGCGCCCATGGAGGCGCTGCGCATCCGCAAAGACGTGTTCCTCAAGCTGATCGCCGACTATCCCGACATGGCCATCGAGATAATGCGCGTGCTGGCCGATCGTCTCAACAGGACGACGACGGAATTAACGGAAGCGCGCAGCCAGATCAAAAGCGTTCATTAACCGCATGAAATTATCGTAAGGCGGGCGGAACAAGATGATCTTTGCTCGCATTCGCCTATTTTATGCGCTAGCCTTCCAAAACTTGGGAAAAGGGAATGCTTACGAATGGCAGTAGCGAATTTCGTTGGCAGGAAACTGGATTGTCGGCCGGGCGGTAGCCTCGACGACGTCCGGCGCGGAGCCACAGAAACAAAATTCAGACTGCGCGCCTGGGGCGTTCGCGGCAGCCTGCCGGTGTCGGGTCCCGAATTCCAGCACTATGGCGGCAACACGATCTGTATCGAACTGCAGTGCGGCGACCACAGACTGATGTTCGACGCCGGCTCGGGCATTCTGCCAGCGGGCAAGGCTCTTCTGGCCGAGGGCGCCTCGGAATGCCAGTTGTTCTTCAGCCACTGCCATTACGATCACATCATCGGGCTGCCCTACTTTTCTCCCATCTATGACCCTCGCTCTTCCGTCACGGTATGGTCGGGCCATAGCAGCGGTAAGATGACGACGCGGGACATGATCACCGAGTTCATCCGGCCGCCTTGGTTTCCGATCGAGGTCAAGGCCTGCCGCGCCAATCTCACCTGTCGGGATTTCATGCCGCAGGATGTGCTGCAGCCCTATCCCGGCGTCACGATTCGCACCGGCATGCTCAATCATCCCGGCGGGTCGATCGGCTACCGGGTCGAATGGCAGGGACGGGTGGTGGCGATCATCACCGACACCGAGCATGTTCCCGGCGTGCTGGACCCGGAAGTCCTGGCCCTGATCGAGGGCGCGGACCTGTTCCTCTACGACACCAGCTATACCGACGAAGAAATGCCGACCTATGTCGGCTACGGTCATTCGTCCTGGCAGCATGGCATCCGCCTGGCGCGCGCCGCCGGCGCCCAGCGCGTCGGCTTCATCCACCACTCGCCGCTGCGCACGGACAAGGCGTTGCGAGCGATCGATCACATGGCGGCGGAAAATTTTCAGGGCGCCTTTTCGGTCTGGGAAGGCCAAGTCATCGACGTTTGACGCCGACGCCCCTTATGACACGGGCGGATCGACCCAGGCTGCGCCCGCGTGGTTTTCGACGGTGTCGATCAGACGCGCCAGGAATGTCCAGGCCTTCTCGTCATGCACGAGATGATGGGTCAGGAAGCCCATCACGCCGTTTCCCTCGCGCAACGCTCTCAATCGGGCAGTGATTTCAGTCAGGAGGGGCTCGTCATCACGGCCGCCCCGCGTCCCATGCCAGTCCATGAGATCGACATGAGTGTTGAACATACGGATCGGCCCCGCCTTTTCCGAACCGAACGTGCTCAGAGATGCATAGCCCAGTCTGGGAAGCTCTGCGGCAATTTCCGGCGCGATACGGTTCCAAGGCGGCACGAGCATCGACACCCGGCGATCCGGATAAAGAGAGCGCAGTTTGTCGAGCCCCGCCGACAGCTCGTCCAGAACATCCCTGATCGGTCGATGCAGGCCCAATTCCTGCTTCTTCTCGCCAGGTCCGGAATAGCTGCGATGCGACCAGCCATGGACAGCGACGGATAAACCCGGCGCGGACGAGAGACGTTGCGCCAGCGCCTCGCCGGTATGTTCGGGGATGACGGCGAGCGTGGCGGGAATGGCTTGATCCGCGGTGAGACTGATCAGTCGCTCCAGCACCGGCGTCGGCTCGACGGCGTCGTCATCGCGCAGCCAGAACGGCGCGGTGCGGCCCTCATCTGCCCAAACCGTGAGTTCATCTTTCAGCGTAGCCCAGGTGCTCATCAGTCAGTCCCTCTGGACATGGGTTTCGAGAATGCGGCCCAGCAGCACGGTAGCGGCCTCGAAGGAGCGTTTTTCGCGGGCGAAGCGGCTTGCGGCTTTCGCCAGCGCCGCGCGTCTGGTCTCGTCATTGAGAAGTATGCGGATCGCAGCCGCATAGGCGGTGATATCGCCCGGCGCCGTCAGCAGGCCCGTCTCGTCGGCGATCACGACCTCCGGCACGCCGCCGTCATTCTGGGCCACGACCGGAAGACCTGCGGCTTGCGCCTCGAGATAGGTCAGGCCGTAAGCCTCGCGGCAGCCGGGCCAGAGGAAAATGGATGCGCGCGCCATCATCTCGGCGAGCTCGTCTCGCGTCTTCAGTCCGTGAAAAATCACCCGGTTCGCCGGGAAATGCGCGAAGGCCGCCTCAACCGTCTGCCGCATCGGTCCGTCGCCGACAATGTCGAAGCGCCATTCGATATCCTCGACCCGGTCGAGGGCGGAGGCCAGCATCAGATAGCTTTCCAGCTTGTTGCCGTCGCGCATCATCGCCGCGGTGATCAGCCTTCCGCGCTCCGGTGCCGCCGTTGAAAGGACCCGCGGTTGCGGATCGAGAAAAGGCGGCAGCATGGCCGTTATGGCCGAGGGCGAAATGTCGTGCACGCCCAGTCGATCGCGTTCGGTGAAACAGATATTGACCGCGGCGAGATCGAGGCCCTTTTTCACCAGCGCCTGGCTGTCGGCCCAGACGCCGATATTGCGGCGCTCGGAATAGGAGCTTTCCGCTGTCGCATAGGCCAAGCCGAACTCCTGGCAAAGCGGTGGGCCGAGCAGGTCGGGCGACTTGTAATAGGGATGATAGCAGAAGAACAAATCGGGCGTTCCCTGGTCGCGCCAGAGTTTTGCGATTCGGGCTTGCTCCGCTGACGCCTGCCGGAGGAGATCGGCATGGCGTCCAGCGTCGGGCTCCTTCATAAAGGTCCGCAGGCCGGAGATGACGGAAACCTGATGACCAAGGGCCTCCAACGCCGATAGCAGCAGGCGCGCCATCAGCCGGTCGCCGGAGGGGACAGGATGATCGATGGGCTTGAGGGGCGCATAGAAGGCGATGTTCATGGTTCGGGTCTAGGGTCGCGCCGGGGATGGTCAAGCGAGGCCTTGGGGCTCAAGCCGCGCGCTTTTCGTCGGCGTCATCGATCTCTGGCTTTCCAAAGCGGCCGATATTGGCGTCTCCCCAGGCTTTGAGCGCCGTGAGGATGGGGATCATGCTCTCGCCGAGCGGCGACAGCGAATATTCCACTTTCGGCGGCACGACGGCATAGACGGTGCGAATGATGAGGCCGTCCTCTTCCAATTCACGCAGCTGATTGGTCAGCATCCGCTGCGTGACGCCGGGAATGTGACGCCTGAGAGCGTTGAAGCGCAGCGTCCCGCTCATCAGGTGGAACAGAATGACCGATTTCCACTTTCCGTCGATCAGCGCGATCGCCGCCTCGACCGAACATCCGGGGCTGCAGTCGAAACGCGAATGGCGAGCCTTGGCCATGACAGTATCCTTTCCGACACTATAGGCGGTTTTTGTGCGTATTTGCATTTGATGTAGTTAAGCGCACATAGTTCGTCATTCAACCACGTTCAGGAGCAGATCATGAAAGCCATCGGATATCAGCAGGCCGGCCCCATCGATCGAGAGAATGCGCTGGTCGATATCGACCTGCCCAAGCCCGCGCCGCAGGGCCGAGACCTACTGATCGAAGTCGCGGCGGTGTCCGTCAATCCCGTCGACGCCAAGGTGCGGCGGTCGTCCATGCCGGCGCCGGGTGACTGGAAGGTGCTGGGCTGGGACGCCGTCGGGCGCGTTGCGGCCAAAGGGGAGGCAGCGACGGGTTTCGAGATCGGCGACGCCGTCTATTACGCAGGATCCATCGCCAGAGCGGGCTCGAACAGCGAATTTCACCTCGTCGATGAACGCATCGTCGGCCGCAAGCCTGAGAGGCTCGGCAATGCCGAAGCCGCCGCCTTGCCGCTGACGGCCATCACCGCCTGGGAAATGCTGTTCGACCGGCTCGATATTCGCAAGACGGTTCCGGGCGGGGCGCCCGCCATCTTGATCATCGGCGGCGCCGGCGGCGTGGGATCGATCGCGATCCAACTCGTCCGCGCCTTGACCGATCTCACCGTCATCGCCACGGCGTCGAGACCGGAGACGAGGGCCTGGACGCAGGAGCTCGGCGCGCATCATGTCGTCGATCACAGCCGGCCGCTCGCGCCGCAGATCGCCGAACTGGGACTTGGCGCGCCGTCCTATGTCTTCTCGACCACGGAGACGCATCGCCATGTAAAGGATGTCGTCGAACTCATCGCGCCGCAGGGCCGCTTCGGACTGATCGACGATCCCGAGGCGCTCGATGTCATGGGCTTCAAGCGGAAGTCAGTGTCCGTTCACTGGGAGCTGATGTTCACCCGCTCGCTGTTCGAGACGCCCGACATGGCGCGGCAGGGCGAGTTGCTGTCGGAGGTGGCGCGCCTCGTCGATGAAGGACACGTCCGCACCACGTTGACCGAGGTGCTGTCGCCGATCAATGCGGCCAATCTCAAAACCGCCCATGAACGGATCGAGAGCGGCCGGTCCAAGGGCAAAATCGTGCTCGAAGGCTTCTGAGGGCGCTGCGGCCCGGAGTTTGTCCGGGCCGCATTCCCCGGTGTCACGCGGCCAGGTAGTCGTCTGTCGACACGACGCGGGCGTAAGCAAAAGCGAGCGCCGACATCATCGCCGTCTGCACCTGTTCGGCCGGCGTCGTCTCGCCTACGAATTCCAGGTCGAGCGTGGCGGTGGCGTCGTGGACGACCGTGACCGTATAGCCGTAGTCGGAGGCGGCGCGGGTGGCGGCGTCGACGCACATATGGCTCATCGCGCCCGTGATGGTTACCGACTCGATACCGGCTTCGTCGAGCTTGGCCTTCAGGTCGGTGCCCAGAAAGGCGTTGATCTGCTGCTTGACGATCTTGAGCTCGCCGTCCTTGGGCGCAACGGACGGATGGATTTCGACGCCCTCGGTGCCGGGCGCAAAGAATGGCGCGTCGGCTTCGGCCGAGACATGCTGGACATGCACCACGAGATCGCCCTTTCTGCGCGCGGCTTCCAGCAGACGGGCGGCGTTGGCGGCGGCGGCTTCGGTCTTGTGCAGCGGGAACTTGCCGCCCTCGAAGTAGTCGTTCTGAAGATCGATCACGATCAACGCGGTCTTGCTCATGGAAATCTCCTCATGCTGTTCCGCTTGCGAAACTAGCCGCGCCGGCGCAGATTGCCATTGGCGGAAGTGACAATCTGAGAGGCAAATCGGACAGATGTTCAGGCAGGGGACAGTGAATATCGGTATCCTGACCTATCCCGGCGCCCAGATGTCGGCGGCACTTGGTCTTGCCGACCTGTTCATGGTCGCAGAAGAATTGCAGGCGGAGCGCCGACCCGAGGCATCGCCGCGGATGATCGTCAGCCGTCTCGTCTTCGACGTCGAAACCGGCGTCGTCGATGGTCTCTCTTGTGCGAAAGATCCGCTGACTGCGATTCTGTTGCCGCCCAGTCTCGGCGAGCCCCCGATTGGCGCCGACCTCGACCCGCTTCTGCCCTGGCTGAGGGCCAGGCGGGAGGAGGGGGCGATATTGGCGTCGGTTTGCGCCGGGGCGTTCCTTCTGGCGCGGGCAGGCTTGCTGCAGGGTAAGCCCGCCACTACACATTGGGCGCTTGTCGACGACTTCCGTTCCATGTTTCCCGAGGTCGATCTTCAGCCGGACAGGCTGTTGGTCACGGCGGGCGACATCATCACGGCGGGCGGGGTCATGGCATGGACCGATCTCGGTCTGCTCATCGTCGAGCGGTTGTTCGGCGCCGAGGCGATGATCGAAACGGCGCGTTTCCTGCTGATCGATCCGCCGGGACGCGAGCAACGCTATTACAGCGACTTCAAGCCCAATCGCAGCCATGGCGATCCGCAGATCCTGAGGGCGCAGCAGTGGTTTGAAGCCCGCCTGTCTGCCGATGTTTCTGTAGAGGATATGGCCGGCGCCGCAGGCTTGGAGCCGCGCACATTCCTGCGCCGCTTCCAGAAAGCTGTCGGCATGAAGCCGATCGAATATTGTCAGCAGATACGGGTTGCAGAGGCGCGGCGACGCCTGGAGACAAGCGCCGCACGCGTCGACCAGATCGGTTGGGAATGCGGTTATCGGGACCCGGCTTCCTTCCGCAAGATTTTCCTGAGAGTCGTCGGCCTGACGCCCGCCGATTATCGCCGCCGCTTTCACGGCGGCGATAGGATACATACGTGACGTCGCGGCCGCGCGAATCGAGCGCCCTGACGGGTCAGTAGCCCGCTTTGATCTTTTCGAATTCGGCGATCATCTTTTCGCGCAGCACGATCGGTAGTGGCGACTGGAACAAAGTGTTCGAAACAAAATTGCCGACATCGGCATAACCCTTCGCCTTGAGAATAGCGGGATCGACCACGGCCATGCCCTTGGCGTTGGAATGACCATAGCCCCAGGAATCGACGAGATAGGCGGCGATGTCGGGGTTGCTGACGGCATTGAGGAAGTCATAGGCGTTCTCAACCGGCGCCTCGCCGCCCTTCAGCTTCACATAGCCGCAGACCCACGTCGAATGGCCTTCTGCAGGATTGGCGTTGGTCGCCACCGGCTGGCCGTCCTTCTCCAGCGTCGTGGCGGTCTCGTTCCAGCCCCATGCGAGATCGACTTCGCCGCTCGCCATCGCCTGGCTGAGATCGGTGTTTTCCGTCCAGTAAAGACGGACATTCTTATGAACCTCACGCAGGAAGGCGGAAGCCTGTGTGAACTGCGCGTCGGTCATCTTCGACCAGTCCTTGAGGCCGATGGCGAGGCTGGCCAGCGCATAGGCGTCGTCGACATTGTCGCCGATCGACACGCGATCCTTGAACTTGGGATCGGCGAAAGCTTTGAGCGTTGCCACCTCCTCGGGTTTGACCGTGTCGGTGCGGTAGATCATCAGCGAATTGCCCCATTCGAAGGGCAGGAACCAGGCCTTGCCGTCGGCAGACGTCATCAGGTCCTTCATCGCCGCGATGCCGGGCAGGACATCGTTCCAATTGGCGAGCTTGGATGTGTCCAGAGGCTCGATCAGGCCCGCATCGCGCCATTTCACTACGCTTTGCGAACAGGGATGGGCGAGATCGGCCTTGAAGCCAGAACGCAGCTTTTTGAAAGCTTCTTCTTCGTCGCCGAAAAAGGTGAAATCCGGTTCGTCGCCATGCTTGGCGGTATAGGCTGGATGAAATGCGGGGTCCTCGTAGCCCGACCAGTCGAAGACGGTGAGATCGGCGGCGAAGGCCGGGATGGCGACGCTCGCGGCGATCGTCGATGCGAGGGTTGATAGTCCGATCCTGCGAAGCGTTTTCAACATGCTCTTCCGCCTTTCCTTTGTTTGAAACTATGTCTTGATGGGGCCTTCTCTGCCGATGTGCTTCGGGAAGAAGCCGACGAGGCACTCGATCGCCGCCTTGTGCGCCGCCTCGCGGGTGAGTCCGTCGCTCATCATCAGACGCAGCCACAGGCCCTCCATCGACGAGCAGATGGCCAGCGCCGCAGAGTCCGCGTCATAGGCGTAGCCGCCTTCGGCCTTCATCTCCGCGCAGAGATCCTCGAAGGTGCGCTGGTATTTGAGATCGCGGGCGCCGCAAAGCGCCTGGTAAGTGGGCCTCGACTTGGCCTCGCCCCAGAAGGCGCACCAGGCGGCGAGCTTACGCTTGGTGGTCATCCGCCGGTCGAAATCCGCCGCGACCAGCGCCCACATCCGCTCGGCGGCGCTGGGACCGGCCTTTTCGAGGGCGTTCGACCAATGCTGGGCATATTCGTCCGCCATGAATTGCAGCGTGGCGATCAGCAGGTTTTCCTTGCTCTCGAAATGGAAGTTGACGATGCCGCGCGACAGTTTTGCCCCGTCGGCGACATTGGCGAGCGTCGTCTCGGCATAGCCGCGCTTGGCGAGCGAATCGATCGTCGCTTCGATCAGTTGCTGCTTGCGTATTTCCTTGGAAGCCTTGCGGCTCTTCTTTTCGCCCGCCATCGGCTCGGCAGTATCCATCGTAATCGTCCGCGTTGCGCCCGCCGGGCGCATGGCGCGCCCCGCTCTTTCGTATCTCTGCATCTGAGGCGCATAAGCGAGGCTCCTGTCAAGCCGATGCGCGAAGGCGGCGCGGATCGAAAGCCGCCGCAGTATGGGCGCTTCGCCAAAGCTTGAATGTTGCGCATGCGCGGAGCGGCTCATTCCTTGGTCCCATCGCCGTTCTGTCTTCTGTCAAAAATCTTAGCGCGATTTCATGGCTTTGCAAGATGCTTGCTGAATGATCATTCAAAATATATGGACAAGTCTATGGCGTTCATGCATCTTTTTGGTCACTTCGGTGGGGATGCTGATGAAGAAATATGATGTCGTGGTGATCGGCGGCGGCCATAACGGGCTTGTCGCGGCCTGCTATCTGCAGCGGGCGGGGCTTCAGGTCGCGGTGGTCGAGAAGAATGACTGGGTGGGCGGTGCCGCCACCTCGCGCAAGCTGGCCGACGAGGTGTTCTACTCGAATTGTTCCTATGTCTGCTCACTGTTCCGGCCCGAGATCATGCGCGATCTGGAACTGCCGCGCTTCGGCCTGCAGATCGTCGCCTATGAAGGCGGCGCCGTTCTGACGCGGGACGGCGGCTATCTGTCCTCCTATCGCGATCATCACCGCCACCGGCGGGAATTCGCCCGCTATTCCGCCCGCGACGCCGAAGCCTATGACCGCTATGCCCGTGACGTGACCAGGCAATGCCGTTTCATCCAGCCGTTGTTGATGCGGACGGCGCCCGATCCCTTTTCCTTGCGGCCACGCGACATCGGCGAATTGCTGTTTCTCGCCCGCAAGGTCGGCGATATGAGCGCCGCCGAATTTTCCCGGACGACGCGTTTCTGGACCATGTCGATCTCCGATTTTCTCGACGAATATTTCGAGACCGAGGTCATCAAGGCCTATCTGGCGATCTCAGGCATCATCGGCACGGCGCTCGGGCCGATGTCGCCGGGCACGGCCTATGTGCTGCTGCATCACTATATGGGCGAAGTCGACGGCTCCGTCGGCGCCTGGGGCTATGCGCGCGGCGGCATGGGCGCGATCACGCAGGCGCTGTCCGCCTCTTTCCAGGCTGCCGGCGGCGACATCCGGACAGGCGCGGAGGTCGACAGTGTCATCATCCGCAATGGCGAGGCCGAAGGCGTGGCGCTCGCCAATGGCGACGAGGTGAGGGGCCGACTGGTTCTCTCCAACGCCGACGTCAAGCGGACATTCCTGAAGCTTGTGGACGAGAAGCAGCTTCCGGAGCGCTTTGTCCATCGCGTCAAGCATTTCAAGATGCGCGGCTCGTCGGGCAAGGTGAATATCGCGCTCGATGGCCTGCCGGACTTTCCCGCGCTGCCGCCGGGCTGCCATTCCATCAAGGGCGATCTTCATTTCACCGACACGGTCGAGCGGATCGAACGCGCCTATGACGATTGGAAAGACGGGCGCTGGTCGGCTGATCCGTTCCTCGACGCGATGATCCCGACCACGCTCGATCCGACCATGGCGCCGCCCGGCAAGCATTTCATGAGCTGTTTCGTTCAATATTGTCCGCCCAAAGTGGAAGGGCGCGACTGGACCGACGCCGACCGCGACGCTTTCGCCGAAACCGTGATCTCGCAGATCGCCGATTATTCGCCCGGATTCCGCGACCGCATCCTGCATATGGAGGTGCGGACGCCGAGGGAACTGGAGGCGGAAGTCGGCCTCACGGAAGGCAATATCTTCCAAGGCGAACTGACCTTCGATCAGTTGCTGTTCAACCGCCCGGTGCCGGGCTACGCCCAATATCGAAGCCCGGTGAAAGGGCTTTATCTCTGCGGCTCCTCCACCCATCCCGGCGGCGGCGTGATGGGCGCGCCCGGCTACAATGCCGCGGCCGAAGTGCTGCGCGATCTCAAACTGCCCCGCACCCATATGAGCCCGGCCCATGACATCCTATGACGCAATCATTATCGGCGGCGGCCATAACGGCCTGGTCGCTGCGGCCATGCTGGCGAAATCAGGGCGCAGCACCGTCTGCATTGAGGCCTCCGACCGGTTCGGTGGCGGCGCCGTGACCCGCGAGTTCCATCCGGGCTTCCGGGTCAGCGGCCTCGCCCATCTTCTCAACCGGCTTGCGCCCGAAGTCGAGCGGGCGCTGGGTCTCGATCTCTCGCGGCTAGGCGGTCGGCTGGCGTCGACGGTCGTCTTGGGCGCCGATGGCGAGGCTGTCATGCTCGACGGCGCCTATGGCGAGCGGTTGCGAGGCGTCAGTGACGCAGAGGCAGGCAAGTTCGCGGAATTGCGGACGCTGTTGCTGTCGCAGGCGGGAGTTCTCAAGCGCTTTCAGTCGCGCCGTCCGCCGATGCCAGGAAAGTTCGCGGTCGCCGACATCGTCGATTTTGGATTGGCGGGACTGTCGCTCATCCGGCATGGCCGCGATTTCGGCCGCGACTTCGCCCGGATGCTGCTGATGAATGTCGCCGATGTCCTCGACGAGCATCTGACCGACGACAGGCTGAAAGGGTTGCTGGCTTTCGACGCCACGCTCGGCGTTCATCTCGGCCCGAGATCGCCGACCTCGCTGATGGGGCTCTATTATCGGCTGGCCGGCGAAAGCCTGGGCGCGGCCGGCGGACAGATCGTGCCGAAGGGCGGGATGGGCGCGGTGACGGATCTGCTCGTCGGGGCAGCGAAGTCTCACGGAGCGGACCTGCGCAGTGGGGCGCAGGTCAGTCGTATTCTGACCAGTTCGGACGGCGTGAACGGCGTCGAACTTGCCGACGGCGCCAGGCTTGTCGCGCCAGTCGTGGTCTCGGCCATTCATCCCGGCGTGACGTTGGGCGGCCTGCTGTCGCCCGGAGAGGTCGATACCGGCCTTTCCACTGCGATCCGCAAGATCCGCAGCAAGGGCGATGCGGCCAAATTGCATCTCGCGCTCGATCGCATTCCGGATTTCACCGGCGTGGCGCGACAGGATCTCTCAGGGCGGCTGGTGATCGCGCCATCGATCAGTCAGGTGGAGCGGGCGTTCAATCCGGCCAAATATGGCGAGTTCTCCCCGAGCCCGTGATGGAAATCGTGCTGCCCAGTGTCAGCGATCCCTCCATGGCGCCGGAGGGCAAGGCGAGTTTATCGGCCGTCATCCAGTTCGCGCCCTATGCGCTCAAGCAGGGATGGGAAACAGGGCGCGCAGCGTTTCTCGATCGCGTCCTCGACCGGCTTGAGGCCCATGCGCCGGGGCTGAAATCCTCCGTGCTCGCCGCGGAGCTTCTCGTTCCGCCCGACATCGAACAGATCTATGCGATGCCCGGCGGGCATTGGCATCATGGGGAATTGCAGGTGGATCAGATGCTGTTCAACCGACCGGCTTACGGCGCTTCCGGTTACGATACGCCCGTTTCGGGCCTGTTCCTGGCCAGCGCGGGATCGCATCCCGGCGGCGGGATTTCCGGCCTTCCGGGTTACAACGCCGCCCGGCATATCCTGTTCAAAGGAGGCGCGCAATGACACAGGCGCTTTCGCAGAACGCTCTGGCGCGCAGCCGCGGCCACGCGCTCGTCAATCTGGAGCCGACGCCTTTCCTCCCCGGCTCGAAGCCCTGTCGATGGAAAACGACTGGTACTCCTGGTCCGGCTTCAAGGCGCCCGGGTCGATCGACGACGAAGAACTCGAATATTTTGCAATCCGTTCGACGTCCGCTTTGTTCGACATTTCGCCGATGACCAAATACCGCATTCGCGGGCGGGACGCCGAAGCCTATCTCAACCGTCTGACCCTGCGCGACGTGCGCAAGCTCAAGCCGGGGCGGGTGCACTACACCGCCTGGTGCGACGATTTCGGCCATGTGCTGGATGACGGCACGCTGTTTCGACTGGGAGACCATGATTTCCGCCTGTGTTCGCAGGAACGGCATCTTCCCTGGCTGCTCGACAGCGCCGTCGGCTTCGATGTCGTGATCGAGGATGAAACCACTGCTGTGGCGGGTCTTGCCCTGCAGGGACCGACGTCGTTCGCGCTGCTGTCCGACGCCGGTTTTTCAGGCGTCAAGCGGTTGAAGCCCTTCGAGATCGGCAGTTTCGCCCATGCTGGCCGCGATGTACTCGTCTCACGCACCGGCTTCACCGGCGATCTCGGCTATGAATTGTTCTGCGCTGCAGACCTTGCTCTGTCGCTCTGGGATCGGCTCTGGGAACAAGCTGATCGCCACCGGTTGCGCGCCATCGGCTACCATGCGCTCAACCGCACCCGCATCGAGGCGGGCTTCATCGTCGCCAACGCCGATTTCGTGACGGCGGAGACGGCGTTGCGCGAGAGCCGACTGCGCCTGCCCGACGAGATCGGCCTGGACTGGATGGTCGATCTGGACAAGCCCAATTTCAACGGACGCCGCGCCATTCTCGCCGCGCGGCGCGACAAAACGCTGAAACATGTGCTGGTGGGACTCGAAATCGACGGCAATACGCCCGCGCCGCTGGCGCTGCTCTATCACCGCAAGAAGAAGGAAGCGGGCCTGATCACCGCCTCGGTCTGGTCGCCGCTCCTCAAGAAGACGATTGCGATCGCCAGTCTCCGCCGCCCCTATGGAACGGCGATCACCGGCGATCTCTGGGCGGAAATCTATGCGTTGAATGAACTCGGCTACACCAAGATGATGAAGAGCGTGAAGATCGCGCCGCGTCCCTTCATCAAACTGCCCCGCCGCACCGCCACCCCGCCCATGCGGACTTAGGATCAGTGATGGCTGAGGACGATCTGGACTTCTGGCGTCAGATTCTGACCCCGACCGGCGTGGAATGGTCGGGGCGGGCGCGTTATGCGGCGGCGATGCATTTTCATCTTCAAGGCGACGTGTCGGCTGGGGTCTTGGAGATCTACAGGATCTGCTCGCGGCTCGATGATGAAGACCCGCTCGACGCTCTCCGTGCCTATCATCTGGGCGCGGATTGGATCGCAACCGCAGAGGCAATGCGAAAGCGGTTGGAACGCTGATCTTTCAAGATCTACTCAGCGTCGCTGCGCCGCCTCATCGCCCAACAGCACAAAGCCCTCGGGGTCGTAAGCGACCCGCACCTCTGCGCCGACAGGCAGATCGTCGGCGCCGAAAGCATTCGTCTCGATCAGCGTGACGCTGTGCTCCAAGCCCTCGATCGCGACGTCGAGATGGGTGACCTCCCCGAAATAGGCGCGATTAATCACCTGCGCCGAAAGGCTATGGGCGTCCGTATCGCCCTCCCACAGGATGCGCAGCCGTTCCGGACGAATGCCGATCGTGGCCTGTCCGCCTTCGGCCTGAAAGCCACGGGGCTTTTCCAATCGGGCCTCGCCGAATTTGCCTGTGCGCACCAGGAGGTCCGCGCCCTGATCGGCGACGATCTCGGCGGCGAGAAAATTCATGCCGCCGAGAAAGGCGGCGATGCGGCGGGTGAGGGGGCGCTGGTAGATTTCCTTGGGCGTGGCGACCTGGGCGATGCGGCCGTCGAACATCACCGCGATGCGGTCCGACATCGCCAAAGCCTCATACTGGTCATGGGTGACCAGCACGAAGGTGATGCCGACGGTTTTCTGCAATTGCCGGAGTTCGAACTGCATTTCCTCGCGCAGCTTCTTGTCGAGCGCGGACAGCGGCTCGTCGAGCAGCAGCACCTTGGGGCGCAGCACCAGCGCCCGGGCGAGCGCCACGCGCTGGCGCTGGCCGCCGGAGAGTTCATGCGATTTTCGCTTGCCGAGCGGGCCGAGCCGGACCTGTTCCAGCGCCTCGCCAATCCGCCGCTTTTCTTCTGTGGGATCGAGCCGCAGACGCTTGAGGCCATAGGCGACATTGTCGGCGACATCGAGATGCGGAAAGATCGCGTAATTCTGGAACACCATATTGACCGGGCGGTGATTGGGCGGACGCGCGCTCACCTCCTCGCCGTCGATGCGGATCTCGCCGGATGAGGGATGCTCGAAACCGGCGATGGAGCGCAGGAGTGTGGTTTTGCCGCAGCCGGACGGGCCGAGCAGCGAAAAGAACTCGCCGCTGGCGATGGTGAGATCGATATCAGTCAACGCCTTGTAGATGCCATAGCTTTTGTTGACCTGCCGGATCTCGATCATGTCGTTCTGCATCAGGGCGCTCCCATGGCGGTCAGTCGGTCTTCGGCCCGCTTGCGCAGGATTTCGGCGATCGCAAGCAACGCGATCGACAGGACGAGAATGAGCGAGCCCAGCGCGAGCACCGAGGGCAGCTTTGCCGCAAACCGCAACTGACCCCAGATATAGACGGGCAAGGTCGGCTCGGAGCCGGACAGGAAGAAGGCCAGGATGAATTCGTCGAAGGAAATGGTGAAGGACACCAGCAGGCTGGAGACGATCGCCGGCGACACCACCGGCAGGATCACCCGCCGGAAGGTGCCGAACGCCGTTTCGCCGAGATCGCGCGACGCTTCTTCGAGCGACGGATCGAGATTCTGGAACCCGGCCGTCAGCACCGACATGGCGTAGGGTAGACAGAAGACGGTGTGGCCGAGGATTACCGCGATCAGCGAGGCGGAAAAGCCGAGCGACAGGATGATCGTCAGCAGCGACACCGCAACGATGATCTCCGGCAGAAACAGCGGCGCCATGATCAGTCCGCTCGCCGCCTGCTGGCCCGGAAAGCGATGGCGGCTGAGCGCGCGGGCGGCGAGAACGCCGAGCGTGGTGGTCAGCAGCGATACGGACAGGCCGACGATCAGGCTGTTGAGGGCGGCGCGCAGCATCTGCGCGTTCCCCCAGACCATTTCGTGCCATTTCAGCGTGAAGCCGCTCAGCGGCAGGGTCGGAGCCGCCGCTGTATTGAAGGAAAAGACGGGGATGACCAGGATCGGCGCATAGAGAAAGACGAGATAGACAACCAGATAGATCGACAGAAACGGCAGCCGCACGCTCTTCATCGGATCCTCCGGGCGATGAGCTTCAGGCAGAGCACGACGATCGCGGCGCTCAGCGATACCGCGATCATGGTGGTGACCGACAGCGCCGCGCCGAGCGGCCAGTTGTTGCCCTTGCCGAATTGCGCCTCGATCGCGGCGGCGATCATCACGCCTTCCTTGCCGCCCACCAGTTTTGGCGTCACGTAATCGCCGACAGTCGGGATCATCACGATCAGGAAGGCCGAGATCACGCCGGGCATAGAGAGCGGCAGCGCGACGCGCAGGAAACTCTTGAAGCGGCTGTCGCCGAGATCGCGCGAGGCTTCGAGCAGCGACCTGTCGATCTTTTCCAGCGACACGAAGATCGGGATGATGGCGAAAGCGGCCCAGGAATGCACGAGCGCGATCAGCACCGAATTGGCGTTGTAGAGCAGCGAGGTCAGCGGCTGGTCGATCAGGCCCAGGCTGAGCAGCCCGCCATTCAGCACGCCCTTATAGCCGAGGATCACCTTCCAGGCCATGACGCGCAGCAGATAGCTGGTCCAGCAGGGGATGGTGACGAGAAACAGCAGCAGATTCTTGCGATGACCGCCATGGAAGGAGATGTACCAGGCGATCGGATAGGACATCATCACAGTAACGGCGCTGGTGGCGAGCGAAATCACTAGCGAGCGGGAAAGCAGGTCGCGATAGATCGGATCGGTCAGCGCCGTCGTGTAGTTGGCGAGCGTGAAGGTCCTGTCGATGGTCAGGTAATTCTGGCTCCAGACGCTGTAGATGAGCACGATCAGGATCGGCAGCGCCAAGAGCGCCAGCGCGTAGAGAACGGTCGGCGAGATCAGCAACAGGCCGGCGGCGCGGCTCGACAATTGCCAGTCTCCGCCGGTTGCGGAGGGTGCGCGCGGTTCAGCCGGCATCGTCCGCGTTCCCGCGGCGGAGATGTGTCATTCCCATTCCCAGTTCCCCTATGCCTTTTGTGTCGCGTGGCATGTTGTCGTCAACAATGCCGGAATCAGGATTGAAATCAAGCGGAAAATCTGAAATATTGATTGAACGGACATTCAATATAATCCGAATTGCGCCGTGCTCAAAGAGGCTTAACCCGGGAGGTGCTGATATGGCGGCGGTCGTGAAAGATGCGTATGCGGCGGAAGAAACGGCCGATCGCCTGGCTAGGGATCATCTCGTGCAGCCCTGGCCGGTGTCCGGTTCGATCGGCGCGGAGGCGCGCGGGCGCATTCTCGAAGGCGACGGCATCTATGTGACGGATCATGCCGGTCGCCGCCTGATCGACGGGCCTGCCGGCATGTGGTGCGTCAATGTCGGCCATCGCCGCCGCGAGATCGTCGACGCCATGGCGGAACAGGCCATGGCGCTGTCCTACAATTCGCCCTGGTACACCACCAACGATCCCTCGGCGGAGCTCGCCGCGCGGCTCGCGGGTCATGCGCCGGAGGGCCTGCAGCATGTCTTCTACACCACCGGCGGCTCGTCTGCGGTGGAGACGGCGCTGCGCTTCATGCAGTTCCGCAACAATGTGCTGGGCCGGCCGGCCAAGAAACGGATCGTGTCCAGAGAGGGCTCCTATCACGGCTCGACCTATCTCTCGGCCTCGCTCAATGGCCGTCCGCGCGATCATGACTGGATGGACAGCGCCAGCGAGCAGGTGTTGAAGCTCTCCTGCCCCAATCCCTTTCGCCGTCCCGCCGGCATGACGGTCGAGGCGTTCTGCGCGCATCTGCTGCAGGAATTCCGCGATCTCATCGCGCGGGAGGGCGCAGACACGATCGGCGCCTTCATCGCCGAGCCGATCATGGCCTCGGGCGGGGTGATCGTGCCGCCGGTCGGCTATCTCACTGGAATGCGCGCCTTGTGCGCCGAGCATGACATCCTGTTCATCGCCGACGAGGTGGTCACCGCCTTCGGCCGGCTTGGCCATGTCTTCGCCTCGGAACAGGTGTTCGGCATAACACCCGACATGATCACTTTCGCCAAAGGCGTCACCTCAGGTTATTTCCCGCTCGGCGGCGTGATGATCGCCGAGCGCTTGTTCGAAGACCTGCGTCGCTCCAACCATTCGGACGCCATGTTCGCCCATGGCCTGACCTATTCCAGCCACCCGATCGGCTGCGCCGTCGCCAACACCAATCTCGACCTGCTCGAAGGCGGCATTCTCGATCACGCCCGCGCAGTGGCGCCCTATTTCCAGCAGAGCCTGAAGACTTTGGAAGCGCTGCCGCTGGTGGGCGAAGTGCGCGGGCTCGGCCTGATGGCCTGCGTCGAATGCGTGGCTGATCACGTCAGCAACAACCCGCTGGCGCTGGATCTCGAAGTCGGCAAACGCATCGACCGCCACTGCCAGGACCTCGGCCTGCTGGTGCGGCCGCTGATCCATATGTGCGTGATGAGCCCGCCGCTGGTGATCGAGCGCGGCGAGATCGACCGGATGCGGGAGATTTTGGAGCTGGCGATCCGGCTGACGCAGGATGAGTTGGTCAGGGAAGGGCTTTGGCGGGGGTGAGTTTCGAACATAAGCGGACAACAAAGTGAGGGGTGCTTATCGATCAATGTCTGAAGACAAAGCTTCAGTTTTGCGTTTTTCCATCAACGGGAGAAGAAGTCGATGTACGTCGCCGTTTTCTAAGAGGCTGTTTCGTCGCATTACTTCCAGTTAATTCTTTTACTGTCTCTAATATATTTCCGTGGACCGAGAGTTTTTCGAAGGTCTCTAGCGCTTCATCAGACGCGATCGCCGCGCGGAAAGTGTCGCCTCTATATTTTACCATGTTGAATATTTTGTCTATCGTATCCTTGTTCTCTATGCCAAAATTTCCCTGAGTTGCCAATTGAAGACCCTCTGCCATCAAATCAATGTCGTTGAGCTCGATCTGAAAATATCTAATCTCTCTCAGATTTGCCCTATACATGCTGAGAAAAAAGTAAGCAAATATTTGAATCAATATAACAATTGATATCCTTGGAAGAAAAAGAATTAAAATAAAAGCCATATAGTCAGTTTCGCGTATAGACGAAATATCTCCCCCGTGTATGTCAAGCACTCCGGAAAAAAGACTAAATATAACACCAATGCCTGCGGCGGCGATCAAGCTTCCAATAATAATGTTGGCGAATGCAAAACCTCGAAGTCTGTCAAGGTGCTCTTTGAGGCGATCATGAATTCGATGCAACGGTGCAGGCGCCGTCTTCCTCATTTCTGAAAGCCTTGATTCTGAGGCGTTAGATGAAGTGCTATTTGCAACGTTAGATCGGTCGAGCAACTCAGCGCGAACGGATCTGTCAGTGGAATTCTGGCGCTGAACTATAACCAAGGATGATATGATTATGGCAAAACCGGCACCCAATATTAGGGCTGCGAAAATAAAACTATCCCCGTCAGCCCTCATTATAGGAAAGCCAAAAAGCTGCTGAAAAACGCTAAGGATTGATATTAACACGCCAAAAGAAAATGTAACAATCTGAATTCTATTGGATTTACTGTTTCCATTTGTAAGTGTTTCAAGTAACATAATATGAGATTTCTCGAAATCAATTTTATTAGAATTATCTTCTGGATCGTCTTTAGCGTTAGCATTGTTTTCACGTTCTACCTCCGCGTCACCAATTCGGTTTTTGCCTTTTTCAGTCATGGACCATCCTCTTAATGTCCAAAATTTTACTATTCACGTAAGCGCGTACTCTATGTCAATATCTCGTACATATATCCTGCTTCGCGAAAACGGCTCATACGTCCGTGGCTGGCGCGAGAGAGCACCGACTGTCGTCGCATTTGTCCCTGTTTTGAAGGCGTCAACCGACCAGCACGCGCACTCGCAGTCCAAGCGATGGCTGTTGAAATCCCAATCCCAATCCCAAATCGGGCTGCCGCTGAACGCGCCGACATGCCATCCTGTGACGCAGCCAGAACGCAGCTAAAGCGGGTTGCGTTTTTTTGGATTCGGGATTCCCGTTGAAAGGAATGTGTGGTTTCCTTCGTGCGTGGAAGGAGAACCGCCATGGGCGAGCCGCATCCGATCGAATTGCGTTTGCGTGTTGTTGGGTTTGTGAAAGAAGGCAATAGCCACCGTGAGGCTGCGCGGCATTTCAGGGTTTCGCCGCGTTTCGTCAACAATATGATCATCCTGCACCGATCGACGGGCTCGCTTTCGCCGGCGCGCCAGGGCCATGGACCAGGCGGCAAGCTGACCGCCCATGGCCAGTGGATCGGCGAACGTATCGCCCGCAACGGCGAGGTGACGCTGGATGAGTTGTGTGTGGAACTGGCCGGTCGCGGCGTCGACGTCCATCGTTCGACGCTCAGCCGCTTTCTCAACGGGCTGGGGTTCAGCAATAAAAAAAAGCCTCAAGGCAAGCGAGCAACTGAGGCCCGACATCGCTCAAGCGCGTGATCTGTGGGTCAATCGTCGCAAGCGCTTCTTCAACAAGGCATTGGCGCGATTGATCTTTGTCGATGAGACATCGACCAACACCCAGCTGACAAAGCGCACCGGATGGTCGCCCCGGGGCGCGCGCTTCAACGCTCATGCGCCCTTCGGCAAATGGCAGACGCAGACCTTTATTGCAGGCCTCCGATGCCATGGTCTGACCGCGCCCTGGATCGTCAATGCGCCGATGAACAGCCGCAGTTTCGAAACCTGGATCGAAACCCAACTCGCGCCGACCCTGCAGAAAGGCGATGTCGTCATTCTCGACAATGTCCGCTTCCATAAAAGCGAACGCGCCGAGCAACTGGTGAAGGCGCGCGGCGCATGGATGCTGTTCTTGCCTGCTTATTCCCCCGACCTGAACCCGATCGAGATGGCCTTCTCGAAACTCAAGACGCTGCTGCGGAAGCGAGCGGCGCGAACATTCGACGACATAACCAAAGCCCTCGGCGACATTGTCGGCCTATTCTCCGTGACAGATTGTCAAAACTTCTTCAGGGCAGCTGGATATGAGGCAGAATAGATGCGACACGTTTTAAGCAAATCACAAGTCGGAGCGATGGAATCAGAATTCGGCATCCAAGGGAATCCTTAACGCTATTCCGCGTTCATCGGATGCGCTCTGAAACTCAATTTTTTCCGAAATTGTGATAGTATCGTCTATCTCGAAGCCCATTATATTTTCAGAAGTCTTGTTGGTAGGGGTTATTTCAGTGCTTTTGTACAGCCGTAATTGCGGGAGTTTACGTGGTAGTAATATCAGGCGGTATCGTTTATATAACAGGATTTCTAGAATAATAACGCTGTACTTATATCAACAGTCCAGAGAAGCCATAAAAGCTTTATATCTATTTGGGCGATGTTTCATCAAAAGTACCCGCCCCCGGAATTTCCAATGCGGTATGACGCTAAGTTCGGTTCAAGTGGAAAACGGTGACGTCGCAAAAATCCGGAGTAAAGCGACGCTTATTTTCTTGACTCTTGCAACGTCGTAATAAGGGAGTTTTCGGCAGCAGCAATTTCCGCTACTGGCGCAAAGCCGGCAAACAGCCAGCTTCTTTCCTCCGTCCTCTACCGCTTCCTATCCTGATCGCGATGCCATTTGATCGCATAGAACATGCCAACCCCCAGCACGGCGATCTTGAGCGGGAAAAACACGATGGGGAACCAATCCCAGATGTCGGACGACTGCATATCATTTTGACCCTTGTTAAGTGAGGGAGCCCTACGCCCAAATGGGGTCTCGCGACAGCGGCCATGTTGACGCAGAGAGGCGCCCGTCACTCCCGCATCTCGATTTGCGCCTCGCGCGCCGCTGCAATGAAGGCCATGCGGGCGTCTTCGGGCTTTTTCTTGCCCTTGATGGCGGCTTCGATCACCGTCAGCGCCCGGTCGAGCGCCGGGCCGTCTTCGAGCGGCCAGTCCTCGATCAGCGCCCAGGAGGCTTCCCGGAGATTGCGGATCGTGGTGAATGTGCCAGGGCCTTCGAGCGCCAGGGTCACGGGTTTGGTCCAGTCTTCGCTCACAGAAGAATCTCCAGCTTGATGATGCCCCCTCCTAGCATCGATCCGTGCGGATGATGAGAGGGGGCGTGATTTTGCTGAAGCGGCTGGCGCGCGCCGTCAGGGCAGGGGCGCAGGCGGCGCAAGGCGGAGCGCGGCGTTGACGGCGTCCATGTCGCTCTCGGCGGGGCGGCGTCGAGCGTCATCACCGGCAGCGCTCGGCGGAGATGATCGTGATGGGTGCGCACGCCATATTCGAGATCGGAGAGAAAGAAGCTCGAAAAATTCTTCGACGCCATCGCCTCGTTCGACCAGACGGTCAGTTGCACGTCCTCCGCCATCGTGTCGCGGTCGATGCGGGCGGCGAGATAGCGGGCGAGCCGCTGGCGGCGGTCTTCCTCGGGATAGCGATAGACCGCGCCGCGCAGCAGCGTCTCGCCGGTCGAAAGCGGAAATTCCTGGTAGAACTGAATGGCCTCAGGGGTGACGGCGATAACAGTGTTGGGAAACAGGCCGTAATATATCCAGGCCTTTTCCAGCGTCTCCGGCAGGCCGATCGAGTTTTTCGACAGTTTCACATAGTTGCGCACGCTCCAGCGCCTGCCGGCATGGGGATTGTAGGTGGCGAAGGACCGGCAGACGCCATCGACGAAGGGCTCGTCGTAATAGTTCGAGCCATAGAGATCCTGCAGCGCCGGATGCGCCATGGCGACGTGATAGCCCTCATTGTCGACGTCGCGCACCGACTTCCAATTGACCGGCGAGGTCTGCGTCCAGAGCTTGCCGACAGGCACGGCCGTATCCGTCCGGTAATGGGCGAGCTGCTCGTGATAGGGGGCCATGAGATCAGCGATGGCGGGCTGATCGCCGGCGGCGACGCGGATGAAGACGAAACCGAGCCAGACCTCGCAATCGATTTCGCTGAGGCCGAATTCGCGCTTGTCGAGCGGCGGAAAGGTGTCCGGCCGCGCCGGCCCGCGCAGCGTGCCGTCGAGATTATACACCCAGCCATGAAACGGACAGACCAGCGCATTGCGGCAGACGCCTTTCTCGTCGGCGACGAGCCGGGAGCCGCGATGCTTGCAGATATTGTGAAACGCCCTGATTGCGCCATCCTGCCCGCGCAGCACCAGCGCCCGCTCTCCGACGATGTCCAGCGTGATGTAGCTGCCGGGCGTGGGCAGGTCGGAGACATGGCAGGCGAGCTGCCACATACGCCTGAACACATGCTCCTTTTCGAGCTCCAGCAGAGCGGGGCTGTGATAGGTCCAGCCAGGCAGTCCGCGTCGATCCCAGCCCTGGGGCGGTGCGGCAATCTTGGTCTGCATCGTCATCGACCTGATCCTTATTTGCTGAACGTCCATTCAATATAATTGAAAAGTGGGAATGAAGTCAATTCGGTAAGAGGATTAGAAATCCGTGGTCGAAGGCGGTTGTCCGGTCACGGGATTTTTGTGAATGTTCAAGGGGATGGGCGTATTGCGCGCCTTTCGGCCGCTGCAGCCATCTGCTAGAGGTCGACGCCATGGGAGGAAGGGCCTCTTGATCGAGAAAATTACATCCATCGCCTGCGCGGCGATCGGGCTCATGCTGGCGCGGCAGGGATGGACGCTTGTGTCGCTGGGCGGCAGCCCGCCTATGTTTCGATCGGCGTCGCCTATCTCGTGACGTCCCTGCTGCTATGGCGGCGCGATCCCGTCGCGCTGCCGGTTTTCGGTCTGGTGGTCGTGGGGGTGCTGGCATGGGCGATCGCCGAGACCGGGTTGGACTGGTGGGGGCTGTCGCCCCGTATCGGTCTCGTCGTTTTGACGGGTCTGTGGCTGTCGGCCCCGTGGTTGCGGAAGCGGCTCGACCGGCGCACATTCGTGACGCCGCGCATCGGCTATATCGGTTATCCCCTGGCCCTGGTCGCCGTCGTCGTGGCGATCGGTGAATTCTCGAGTTACGACCTCGCGCCGCAGGCGGCGCTCGCGAAGGCCCCGGCGCCGGCTGCGGATGCGCCCGGCGCCGATTGGCCGCAATATGGCGGCTCGCTGGCGGGGCAACGCTTTTCCACGCTCGACCGGATCACGCCCGACAATATCGGTTTGCTGGAGGAAGCGTGGCGTTACCGGACCGGAGACAAGAAGCGCGGCAAGGAAGTCGTGGAAGCCAGCTACCAGGCGACGCCGCTCAAAATCGGCAACCGGCTCTATCTCTGCACCCCGCATAGCCAGGTCATCGCGCTCGATGCGACGACGGGGCGGGAGATCTGGCGCTTCGACGCGGTCAAACACGTCAAGGCGGCCCCTCGCAGTCAGAGCTGCCGCGGCGTTTCTTATTTTCACGACGCTGGGCAGCCTGACGGGCCATGCAGCCAGAGGATTTTCCTGCCCGCAGCCGGCGGCCGCCTGACTGCGATCGACGCGGAAACCGGCGCGCTATGCCGAAGCTTCGCAGACAATGGCGTCGTCGATCTGCTGCGCGGCCTGCCGCATGCGGAAACCGGCTTCTTCTACAATACATCCCCGCCGGTAATCGCCAAGGGCAGGATCATCATCGGCGGCGCGGTCAGCGACAGCGCTGGACTGAACGCTCCCTCCGGCGTGATCCGCGCCTATGACGCAGTCACGGGCCGGCTTCTGTGGAACTGGGACTCCGGCAATCCCGACGCCACCCAGCCGCTCGGCGATGGCGAATTCTACACGGCGGGTTCGCCCAACAGCTGGTCGATTTCCTCGGCCGACGAGGACCTCGGACTGGTCTATGCGCCGATGGGCAATCGCCCTCCGGATCAGATGGGACAAGGGCGCAGCGCGTCGATGGAGAAGTTCTCCTCAGCCATCGTGGCGCTCGACGTCGAAACGGGCAGGGCGCGCTGGTCCTTCCAGACGGTGCGGCATGACCTCTGGGACATGGACGTTCCGGCGCAGCCCTCGCTCTTCTCCTTCCGCGCCGCCTCCGGCGAAATGGTCCCGGCGCTCGCCGCGCCCACCAAGCAGGGCGACATCTATGTGCTGGACCGGCGGACCGGCGCGCCCCTGCTGCCCGTCGGCGAGGCGGAGGCGCCGGCGAGCCTGATTGCGGGAGAACAGACCGCGCCTCGGCAGCCTTTTTCGACCCTGTCCTTCTCGCCGCCGCCGTTGACCGAGGCGGATATGTGGGGTGTGACGCTGTTCGACCAGCTCTCCTGCCGCATCCGGTTTCACTCCCGCCGCTACCAAGGGCGCTATACGCCGCCCTCGCAGCAGGGAACGATCGTCTATCCCGGAAATTTCGGCGTCTTCAACTGGGGCGGGATCGCGGTCGACCCCGAACGCCGCATCCTGTTCGGCATGCCGACCTATCTGGCTTATGTGGCGCGGCTGGTGCCGCATGAGAAGCCGAAGGAGACCCCGCCGAAGCGCATGAAGAGCGTGCTGATCGACAATGCCGGGCTGCGTTACAGCGTGCGTCTCGGACCCTTCGTGGGACCGCTCGGCCTACCCTGCCAGGCGCCGCCATGGGGCTACGTCGCCAGCGCCGATCTCGATACGGGGGCGCTGCGCTACAAACGCGTCAACGGCACCGTGCGCGATCTGGCGCCGGTTCCGCTGCGTTTCGAAATGGGCGTTCCCGGCATCGGCGGGCCGATCGTCACGCGCGGAGGCGTGGCTTTTCTGGCTGCGACGCTTGACGATTACATCCGCGGCTACGATGTCGCCAGCGGCGAGGAGCTGTGGCGCGCCAGGCTGCCCGCGGGGGACAGGCGACGCCGATGACCTATCTCGACGCGAATGGCGATCAGATCGTGGTGATCGTCGCCGGTGGCCATGCGGCGCTCGAAACCACGCCTGGCGACTACGTCATCGCCTATCGACTTCCAAAAAATCTGCAGGAACCCTAACGGCTGCTCTCGCGCACGATCAGGGCCGGGGCGATTTCGACGTTGTCGCCCGGACGGCCATCGAGGATGTCGAGGATCAGTGCTGCGGTGCGTTCACCGATCAGCCGCGACGAGGGATCGATGGTGGTGAGCCGGGGATTGGACACCGCGCCGATCTCGAAATTGCCGAAGCCGCCGACGCCGATATCCGTGGGCGGCGTAAGGCCGCGCCGCTGGCACTCGGTCAAGGCGCCGAAGGCGGATTGGTCGGAGACGCAGATTACCGCCTCTGTGTCGGGATAGGCTTCCAACAGCCGCGCCATCGCCGCGGCGCCCTCCAGAGCCGAAATCGGCGGCGGGCCGGCGGCGATCAGTCGCGACGCATCGAGTCCGTGCGCGGCCATCGCGGCAACGAACCCCATGCGCCGGTCGCTGCCGCGCGTGTCGCGTCCGACATCGCCGCCGATGAAGGCGATGCGACGATAGCCGACAGCCACGAAATGATCGACCATCTGCCGCACGGCGCCGGCATTGGAAAAGCCGACGTAATTGCCGATCGGCTCGCTCGGGGAATCCCAGGTTTCGATCACAGGCATATGGGCGTTCTGCAGCAGCTTGCGGGCCCGCTCGGTATGCCTGCCGCCGGTGACCACGATCGCCTGAGGTTTGCGCCGGAGAAACTGCTCGATCAGCCGCTCCTCATCCTGCATGTGGTAATTGGTGTAGCCGAGCAGGATCTGCAGGCCGCGCGACGCCAGACGATCCGCCAGCCCGCCGATCGTGTCGGCGAAATTGGGGCTGCTGATCGCCGGAATGGTGACGGCGACGAAATCGGATTTCTGCGATCGAAAATTGGAAGCGGTGGAATCGAAGACATAGCCGATGTTCTCGGCGGTCGTCAGGACGGTTTCGCGCGTCTCCCGGCTGATCAAACTGTCTGGTTTAAAGGCTCGGGACACCGTCATCAGGGAGACGCCCGCGATGCGGGCGATATCGGCCATGGTCGGCGGCTTGCGATTGTCGGCCATCCCGGGCGGGGCTCCTGTTAACGGTATCATCGGGGCTTAGCCCCGGGGCGAAACTTGGCAAGACGATCGACGAGAATACCACCGAAGAGGGGCCCGAAGCCTGCGCTTCCAGTGTTTCCGGCGAAGATATGCGCTGGAAGCATGGGTGCAGTGAGAGCTTTGCGCTGTTAGAAAACTCTCGCAGCGCCTATATTCCAATCATCGAAACGACGCCGGGGCAAAGCGGAAACGCATAGCAGCTGACGTCACAAAGACCCGGGAAAGGGATCATCATGAACGTCGCACGCAGCATCAACGCTTGGCGCAAATATCGTCAGACCGTCAACGAACTCGGTCGCATGAGCAACCGCGAACTGAACGACCTCGGCATCGCCCGCGACGATATCCGTCGCATCGCACGCGCCTCGGCCGCGGCTTAATCGCTCTCGCCGATAAAAATCAGAAATCTCAAGCGCCCGCCTTCACCATGAAGGCGGGCGCTTTTTTGCGCTCGGGCTGCCTCAATCCTGTCATATTTGAACATGGATGTTCGCCCGCCCAAGTTGAGCGCATTCCCGATAAATCATATTTTTCATGAGCTTGCGGACAAGGCGGGATGACCTATCGAAAAATTGCATGGCTGCGCTGCGAAATTCAGACTTTTTGCGCACGATCGTCCAGGCTATCTATTTCCCCACGAGAGCGGCGCATCCTCCTCCCAGCGCAGCTCTTCACCGAAGCAGCTACTCCTCCTCCCAGGCTGCTTCGCAGGGTTGGCGACACTCCTCCTCCCGTCGCCAAGCCGACTTTCGAAGGCCTGCCGTATCCTCCTCCCACGGCAGGCCTTTTCGATTCTCAGCTTCCCCGATAGCCATTCGGCGATCCTGACAGCGCCCGAGATTGCCGGCTTCGGCGATTTCGACTTGCGGTCGCTGTCGCTCCGACGCATTCTCTTATTTAGATTCCAGTAATCATTTGCCCTGGGGCAGGGAGGATCGTATGGCGGACGTCGCCCAAATGATTGGCAAGATCGTGCAGACAGGGTCGCTCAAGCTCGTCTTGGCCTCGGGCGACACGAGGACCTTCGGCGACGGCTCGGAAGACAC
Source organism: Rhizobium sp. G21 (assembly GCF_014158035.1). Taxonomy (GTDB): domain Bacteria; phylum Pseudomonadota; class Alphaproteobacteria; order Rhizobiales; family Rhizobiaceae; genus Rhizobium_E. The sequence continues at coordinate 384,931 of NZ_JACFXW010000002.1, forward strand.
CATCGTCGTTCGCATTGCCGACGCCGAAGCAGAGCGGGCTATCGTCGATGATCCTGCGCTCAAACTCGCCGAAATGTATATGGACGGCAGGCTGATCCTCGAAGCCGGCAATATTTTCGATCTCCTGTCGCTGCTCAGGCGCAACGGCGTCCGCAAGGCGGGCAATGTCAAGCTCGCCGCCAGGACATTTGCCCGAGCTCTGTCGACACAGCTTTGGAGCCGGTTTCCCATCAACCGAAACCTGCAGAACGTCTCGCATCATTACGATCTCAGCGCCAAGCTGTTCGACCTCTTTCTCGACGAGGACTGGCAATATTCCTGCGCCTATTTCGAGCCTCCGGGCATCTCACTCGATGAGGCGCAATTGGCCAAGAAACGGCATATCGCCGCCAAACTGCTGCTCGAGGACGGCAACCGCGTGCTCGAAATCGGCTCTGGCTGGGGCGGGATGGCGATGTATCTCGCCGAAGCGGAGAATGTCGACGTCACGGGCGTAACACTGAGCGAAGAGCAATTGAAGGTCTCGCGAGATCGAGTGCAGCGCCGTGGGCTGTCCAATCGCGTGCGCTTCGAACTCACCGATTATCGGGATGTCCAGGGCAAGTTCGATCGCATCGTCTCCGTCGGCATGTTCGAACATGTCGGCGTCGGCAATTACCGCCGGTTTTTTCGCAAGGTCTCCAGCTGCCTCGATAAAAGGGCGTGATGGTTCTGCACTCGATCTGCAGGACCAAGCCCAATTTCGCCACCAACCCTTTCATTGAAAAGTATATATTCCCTGGCGGATACATGCCCTCGATCGCGGAGGTTCTCCCCGCCGTCGAAAGCGCCGGCCTGTTGATCAAGGATATCGAGATCCTGCCGATCCATTATGCGCACACGCTCCGGGCGTGGCGCGAGCGCTTCGTCGCGCGCAAGGCCGAAGCGATCGCGCTGTATGATGAGCGGTTTTTCCGTATGTGGGAGTTCTATCTCGCCGTGTCGGAGACCGCATTCCGCCACGACCGGCTCTTCATCATGCAGTTGCAATTGGCCAGACACCAGGATGCGGTGCCCTATGACCGCAATTATATCGCAGCGCGCGAAGCGACCTTGCGAGAGTTCGAGGCCGGACGCAGGCCTCTCGAAAAAGTCGTGTTCTGAGACGCGACCGGAGAGATCCCGCGCGTCGCGGCGTCAGTCCAGGCCGAGCAAGCCCCGCGCGGCCGCCTCGTCGGTCACGAGCGTATGGCAGCCGGTGCGTTTGATGGTGGCCTTGATCGCCGGAACCCGCCGTCTGCCGCCCGAGGCGAGCACGATGTGCTTCGCCTGCGATATCGCATCGAGCCCGACGGTCATCACGCGATCCTGGATCGGATGGCTGACGTCGCGTCCGTCCGCGTCCAAGAAATGACAAAGCGTGTCGCAGACCGCGCCTGTCTTGAGCAGCGACGCATGGTCCTCCGCAGAAATGAAATTGTGCGACATAGACGTGCCGGTCGGGCTGAAATCGCCGCAGCTGATCACGGCGAGGTCGAGGTTCTTGGCGCGCTCGAAAAGTTTGCCGAGGCCGCAGCGCTCTATCAGTCTCTGCTTGGTCTCGGCCGAATCAACGATCAGCGGCGCCAGCAGAAGCAGGCAATCGGCGTCGAGCTGGCTCGCGAGCCGCCAGGAGTAGTCGATCGGATTGATGACCGCATTGGTTTCCACGATGCCGCCGAGCAAGGATACGATCTGCACGTTTTCGCGCCGTGGAGGGCGGAAGGATTGCAGTGATGCGTTCAGCGTGCGACCCCATCCGACGCCGACGGCATGTCCATCCGCGATCACTTCCGAGAGAAAGCGACCCAGCGCCGCGCCGACATCGCGCGCGGTCTCGTCCGTGTTTCCTTCTCCCGGCACCACGACGGCCTCGTCGAGCCCCAGCATCTCCTCGAGGCGCAGGGCGAGCGCGGTGCAATCGCCCGGCTGTTCGTTGATCCAGATCTGCACTTCGGCGCGCTTCAGCGCTTCATCCAGCATGCGAATGACGGTGGAGCGGCTGACGCCGAGATGTTCGGCGATGTCCTTCTGCGTCAGGCCACGGTTGTAATAGAGCCAGGCGGCCCTGAGCCGCAGCGCGCGCGAATCCATCAGATGTGTATGATTGTTTCGCTCGAGTTTCGCCAACTGTCTTCGTTCTCCCAGTCATTTCTCGTCCGGCCCTCCGCTGGGCAGGGGCGATGCAACCTTGCGCGCCGCGCCACGTTGACATCGAAGCCGCAGCTTGGCGCTCCGAAACCCAGCGCATTTTTTCTGAAACATTTGCGCTCTTTGTTTGACATAAGTCGCATAATCCGGCAATAGACAAGCCATATATTTCTCTCGCGGATTCTCCGGCGCGCCGGGTCCGAGTAGCTCGAACGGAGGACAATGTGACATCCAAACTGGAACAACTTCGCGCCATGACCACCGTCGTGGCCGACACTGGCGATATCGAAGCCGTGGCGAAACTCAAGCCGATCGACTGCACGACCAATCCGACCATCGTGCTCAAGGCTCTCGGAACCCCGATGTTCAAGGATCAGGTCGCTGAAGCCATTGCCTGGGGCAAGAAACAGGGCGGGGCGGAAGAGGCGGTTATCGCCTCGGTGGCCGATCGTCTGGCCATTTCGGTCGGCGTCGAGCTCTCCAAGCTCGTTCCCGGCCGCGTCTCGACCGAAGTCGACGCCGACCTCTCCTTCGATATCGAGGGCTCGGTCAACAAGGCGCGCGGCGTCATCGCCGCCTATAAAGAGCGCGGTATCGAGCGCGACCGCATCCTGGTGAAGCTCGCCTCGACCTGGGAAGGCATCCGCGCCGCCGAGATCCTGCAGAAAGAAGGCATCGACTGCAATCTGACTCTGTTGTTCAGCATGGCCCAGGCCGTGGCTTGCGCCGACGCCAAGGTCTTTCTCATTTCGCCCTTCGTCGGCCGCATCCTCGACTGGTACGCCAAGTCGACGGGCCAGACCTACACGTCGGAAACCGATCCGGGCGTGGTGTCGGTGCGCGAGATCTACAATTACTACAAGACGCATGGCATCGACACCGTGGTCATGGGCGCATCCTTCCGCAACACCGGCGAGATCGAGGCGTTGGCGGGCTGCGATCGGCTGACGATCAGCCCGGCGCTGCTGGAACAACTCGACGCCGATCAGGGAACGCTCGAAAGGAAGTTGTCGCCGGAACGGTCCACGCCCGTCGACAGGATTGCCGTCGATGAAAAGACTTTCCGCTGGATGATGAACGAAGACGCCATGGCGACGGAGAAAGTTGCCGAGGGCATCCGCGCCTTCGCCAAGGATCTGGTCGCGCTGCGCGCCATGGTGAAGAAGGAATTGGCGGCCGCCTGATCCTGTGCCGAATTAATTGCGAGAACCCGCCGAGGCGCAGCCCGGCGGGTTTTCCATGCGCGCCGTGCGGAAATCGCATAGCTGCACTGCAGCAATTTTGCTGGCGCTTTTTCGCGGTCGCGGCTATACCTATCTTCAACAAGGCGATGCATCCTCCTCCCGCAAAGCCTTGTAGATCGCAGGATCCACTCCTCCTCCCAAGGGTTCTGCATCGTAGGATGACGACGCTCCTCCTCCCAAGTCGTCATCGAGTTTACCGAAAGCCCGTCGCACCTCCTCCCGCGGCGGGCTTTCGTGTTTTCCGGCTCTGGCCGATCCGGGATCACCTTGGTGGCTGCCTTGAATGCCTCCTTCGATGGCGGCGAACCCCTTTGAATTTATCTTCCGTTAACCATAAGCCGCGATACTTGCGGACCAATGGGCGGCTCGATTCCAGCCATTTAAAGGCCGCTTCAGAACCAAGGCATGAGCATGGACATCTTCGAACTCCCGGGCATTCTGTTGCGGCGGTGGCTCTATGTCGTCGTCACGGCGGCGATTTGCCTGGTCCTTGCCGGCGCCTATGCGGTTGTGGTCAAGACGCCGACCCAGGCTATCGCCCAGATTTTGATCGATCCGGAGGGGCTCTCGACGGTCCAGACGGAACTCTCGCCGCAGATCGCGGGACCCGCGCAGGATGCGGCGATGCTGGAGAGCCAGATCTACCTGATTCAATCCGCCGAGATTCTCGGCGAGGTGGTCGACAAGCTCGATTTGACCAACGACCCATTCCTGGTCAGGAAAGCGCCACCGGACAAAGACCTGGCCCGCTCGGCGGCGATCGCCGTGATGCAGAAGAATCTCTTCGTGACGCAGCAGGGCCAGTCCTTCGTCGTCGCCGTCGCGTTCAAGCACCAGGATCCCGTCAAGGCTGCGGAAATCGCCAATGCGATTTCCAGCGTTTATCTGAAGAAGATCCACGAAGCCAAGAGCGAAGCGTCAGAGCGCGCTTCGGACGCGTTCCAGCTGCAGGCCCAGGCGCTCGCACAGCGCCTGCGCAAGGCCGAGAACGAGCTTGAGGCCTTCAAGGCGGCCAACCAGATCGTGTCGACCGGCCAGCAGGGGCTGGTGATCGACCAGCAGGTCGAGGGCGTCAACCGACAACTTCTGGCGGCCCGGGCCGATCTCGGCGCAAAGCGCGCCAGCTATGACCAGGCCAAGTCTCTGACGGTCGGCTCGGTGCAGGACGGGGCCATCCCAGAGGCCATCGCTTCGGTGCCGCTCGGGACCATGCGCGCCCGCTATGCCGATCTCGTGGCGCAAATGAACGAAAGGTCGTCGTCGCTCGGCGCCAATCACCCGCAGATGCGCGCCATCCAGAGCCAGGTCGCCGGCATGCGTCAGGCGATCGAACAGGAACTCGAGCGCATCAAAGTGTCGCTCAAAAGCGCGGTCGATCGTGGCGAAGCCAATGTCGCGGCGCTCGAACGGCGCCTGAACGACCTGACCGGCGTGAGCTTCGACGCCGGTGCCGCCGCCATTCAGGCGCGTGAGCTGCAGAGTCAGGTCGATACGCTGCGAACGCTCTACAAGACCTTCCTGTCGCGCTCGCAGGAGCTCGGCCAGCGTGACCTCGCCGACACCAACAATTCACGGATCATTTCCAAAGCGGTCGGCGTGGCGTCCTCGTCCATGCTCGCCAAGATCATGATCGTCATCGCCGGCGGTCTGTTCGGCG
>NZ_JACFXW010000002.1:395000-665000 GCF_014158035.1 Rhizobium sp. G21
AATGAGAACGATCAAGTGAAATAAGGGCAATTGGTGGATGCCTAGGCATGCACAGGCGAAGAAGGACGTGATACGCTGCGATAAGCCGTGGGGAGCTGCGAATAGGCTTTGATCCATGGATCTCCGAATGGGGGAACCCACCTCTGATGCTTGGTAATCTGGCCCGTCTTCGGACGGTCTTGGTTCCAAGCATTGAGAAGAGGTATCTGCACCTGAAAAGATAGGGTGTAAGAAGCGAACGCAGGGAACTGAAACATCTAAGTACCTGCAGGAAAGGACATCAACCGAGACTCCGTCAGTAGCGGCGAGCGAACGCGGACCAGGCCAGTGGCATCGAGGAATAAAGTCGAACAGGATGGAAAGCCTGGCAAGAATGGGTGATAGCCCCGTAGACGTAGAACACTCGATGTCCTTGAGTAGGGCGGGGCACGTGAAACCCTGTCTGAACATGGGGAGACCACTCTCCAAGCCTAAGTACTCGTGCATGACCGATAGCGAACCAGTACCGTGAGGGAAAGGTGAAAAGCACCCCGACGAGGGGAGTGAAATAGAACCTGAAACCGGTTGCCTACAAACAGTGGAAGGCCGCAAGGCTGACTGCGTACCTTTTGTATAATGGGTCAACGACTTAGTGTAACTAGCAAGCTTAAGCCGGTAGGTGTAGGCGCAGCGAAAGCGAGTCTGAACAGGGCGTTCAGTTAGTTGCATTAGACCCGAAACCAGGTGATCTAGCCATGAGCAGGTTGAAGGTTGGGTAACACCAACTGGAGGACCGAACCCGCATCTGTTGCAATAGATTGGGATGACTTGTGGCTAGGGGTGAAAGGCCAATCAAACCTGGAGATAGCTGGTTCTCCGCGAAATCTATTTAGGTAGAGCGTCGATCGAATACCCCGGGGGTAGAGCACTGGATGGGCTATGGGGACTCACCGTCTTACTGATCCTAACCAAACTCCGAATACCCGGGAGTACTAATCGGCAGACACACGGCGGGTGCTAACGTCCGTCGTGAAAAGGGCAACAACCCTAACCTCCAGCTAAGGTCCCCAAGTCATGGCTAAGTGGGAAAGGATGTGAGGATCCCAAAACAACCAGGATGTTGGCTTAGAAGCAGCCATCATTTAAAGAAAGCGTAACAGCTCACTGGTCTAGTCAAGGGTCTTTGCGCCGAAAATGTAACGGGGCTCAAGCCATGCACCGAAGCTGAGGCTTAGACATTCTTACGAATATCTAGGGGTAGCGGAGCGTTCCGTAAGCCTGTGAAGGGAGACCCGTGAGGGCTCCTGGAGGTATCGGAAGTGCGAATGTTGACATGAGTAACGATAAAGGGAGTGAGAGACTCCCTCGCCGAAAGACCAAGGGTTCCTGCTTAAAGTTAATCTGAGCAGGGTTAGCCGGCCCCTAAGACGAGGCGGAAACGCGTAGTCGATGGGAACCACGTTAATAATCGTGGGCCTGGCGGTAGTGACGGATCGCGTAACTTGTACAGTCTTACTGGATTGATTGTGCAGGGAAGCGGTTCCAGGAAATAGCTCCGCCATTATAGACCGTACCCGAAACCGACACAGGTGGTCAGGTAGAGCATACCAAGGCGCTTGAGAGAACTGCGTTGAAGGAACTCGGCAAATTGCACGCGTAACTTCGGAAGAAGCGTGACCCCTTTATACGCAAGTATTGAGGGGTGGCACAGACCAGGGGGTAGCGACTGTTTATCAAAAACACAGGGCTCTGCGAAGTCGCAAGACGACGTATAGGGTCTGACGCCTGCCCGGTGCTGGAAGGTTAAGAGGAGAGGTGCAAGCTTTGAATCGAAGCCCCAGTAAACGGCGGCCGTAACTATAACGGTCCTAAGGTAGCGAAATTCCTTGTCGGGTAAGTTCCGACCTGCACGAATGGCGTAACGACTTCCCCGCTGTCTCCAACGCAGACTCAGTGAAATTGAATTCCCCGTGAAGATGCGGGGTTCCTGCGGTCAGACGGAAAGACCCCGTGCACCTTTACTATAGCTTTACACTGGCATTCGCCAAGGCATGTGTAGGATAGGTGGTAGGCTTTGAAGCAGGGACGCCAGTCTTTGTGGAGCCATCCTTGAAATACCACCCTTATCTTCGTGGATGTCTAACCGCGATCCGTCATCCGGGTCCGGGACAGTGTATGGTGGGTAGTTTGACTGGGGCGGTCGCCTCCGAAAGAGTAACGGAGGCGCGCGATGGTGGGCTCAGACCGGTCGGAAATCGGTCGTCGAGTGCAATGGCATAAGCCCGCCTGACTGCGAGACTGACAAGTCGAGCAGAGACGAAAGTCGGTCATAGTGATCCGGTGGTCCCGCGTGGAAGGGCCATCGCTCAACGGATAAAAGGTACGCCGGGGATAACAGGCTGATGACCCCAAGAGTCCATATCGACGGGGTTGTTTGGCACCTCGATGTCGACTCATCGCATCCTGGGGCTGGAGCAGGTCCCAAGGGTATGGCTGTTCGCCATTTAAAGCGGCGGTACGTGAGTTGGGTTCAGAACGTCGTGAGACAGTTCGGTCCCTATCTGCCGTGGGTGTAGGAATATTGACAGGATCTGTCCCTAGTACGAGAGGACCGGGATGGACGTATCTCTGGTGGATCTGTTGTCGCGCCAGCGGCATAGCAGAGTAGCTATATACGGAAGGGATAACCGCTGAAGGCATCTAAGCGGGAAACCCACCTGAAAACGAGTGTTCCCTGAGAGCCGTGGAAGACGACCACGTCGATAGGACGGGTGTGGAAGCAAGGCAACTTGTGAAGCTTACCGTTACTAATAGCTCGATAGACTTGATCGTTCCCATTGCCTATGATCATCTTCATGAGCTCAGCTCATGAACATCTTTGTCCTCACGCTGACGCAGTCTGACGACTGCTACGCTGCGGACGGCGCGCCTGAAAAGTCAGGCGGCAGGCCCAAAGCCTGCAAAACGCCCAAACATTCGATCGAACCAGCAAATACGGACATGCTACTCGCTGATCCCTATTCGCTATTCGCAAAGAACCAGCTTCTCTGTTTGCCTTTCGCCGACCTGGTGGTCATGGCGGGGCGGCCGCACCCGTTCCCATTCCGAACACGGCCGTGAAACGCCCCTGCGCCAATGGTACTTTGTCTCAAGACACGGGAGAGTAGGTCGCCGCCAGGTCTGCAAAATGCAAACATCTCATAACTCTTCACAACACGCAGGCGCTTCCGGTATTTTTGCATAGCCAAAAACCTGTCGCGGTTCAGCCTTCCGGATTAAGCGATATTTTGCCTACGGCGAAAGTCGGTCGGTATTTTGCCTCCCGGCAAAAACCTGGTAACGCGGGGTGGAGCAGCCCGGTAGCTCGTCAGGCTCATAACCTGAAGGCCGCAGGTTCAAATCCTGCCCCCGCAACCACTGAGACTTGTAAATTAGACCATTCCAAATATTTTCTCTTAAGCTCCTCGCCATAACGGTCGAGGAGCTTTTTGCGTTTCTGCTCCGTATCGATCTCGCCAGACGCAATCCTGGCAACGAAAGCGTTATGCGCGGCTGCGATGAACTGCTGTTCCATCAGGTCCATGACATCCATCTGCGCGAAGATGGCAGCGATCAGTCCGTGGACCTGCAGTGATGCCGGCTGATGGCCGGGTGTCTTGCCGATCACCACGGTCTGCACCAGCTGACGCACGATTGGCATCAAGCCACGCTTGGCATCTTCGTTTCCGTTCCCACGTGCCATCGTTATGAGGTTGCGCATCCACACTGCGGTCTGCTCCGGATTATGACGTCGGCGGAGGTCTTCGATCTTCGCGAGCATATCGGGCTCGGACGTGTCGAACTCTGCAATCATCTTCATTAGCGAAAGCCTGTCTGTTGATTTGCACTGAGAACTGACCCGGGATTCGCGCCGAGAATTCTCGGTGCAAATCAACACTCGTGGACATCAGCGCCTCATCCTGCTTCCCTGTGCTTTGCAATGCTGATTTTTGCTGAAACCCGCACCGCCACACCGTGCGGTGCATCAGATGTCTCAAAGCAGTTCACTTGTTGCTGTGCTCAAAGATCTATACTGCCTCGGGGAGACTCCAAAGCGTATCGTAAACTGTTTTGACAAACCAGACAAGGACGTGAAGCCTGACAAGCGTGCGATTTCAGAAATTGGCAGGTCAGTGCTCAGAAGGAGCCGTCTGGCTGCGGCAAACCTGATGTTAGCCAGATGCTTGATCGGGGAGTGGCCAGTTTTTTCCTTGAACAACCGGAGAAAGTGGAAACGGCTGATGCAAGCTTCTGTAGCCAAACGATCGAGTGTCAGTGGTTGGTCGTAGTTTTCGGACATGAACTCCAGCACGCGAGCGAGACGAGAGTCGGTTAAGTGTCCAGGTGATCGAGGATCGTCTGAGAGTGATCGCATGCCGTAACGGCGCAAGATATGCGCGGCGAGCCATGTCGCTGTTGCATCTGCATACAGGTCACCGCCGTCGGCGTCCATCGCTTCCACTAGAGCATGCACCACTTCTGAAACAGCGCGGTCGCGTACCAGCACCGATCGATAGGCCGGGGTTTCTGATAGCTTGCCGGTTCTGCGGAACTCTTCATCGGCTGCCATCAGAAGTTGTTGTGGTAGATAGATAAGGCCTAGCCGGAAATCCTGCTCCCGACGGTCGGGAAAACGATAATTTGTTTTCTCAATTGTCCGATGGAGCATGGTCGAGCCCGGAGTGAAGTGATCCTGCCTCCATTGTCCGCCCAGCCGCGTATCGCAATGGAAGCTGCCTGCAAGCGTGACGCCGATCCGCAAGTCAGGAGTGGCCACTGAAGAGTAGCTCTCGGTGGACGAAACACCGCTGTGCACGTCAACGAGAAGCGATGACCACCCTTGATCGCGGCTCGATACGTGTTCTCGAGACGGTATAGCGTCGCGCGCCATCAGGCTTTCGTTCGCCACTTTCAAGGCTTGGTGAACATTTGTGGCCCGGCCTTCTTCGAACGACATTTGCGCCCTTTTTGCGGTTACCAATCGAGTGCTTAGAACATGTTGATCTTACCAAATGACATACTTCATAAATTGTCAAACCAAGAGCGATGGCCCAGTTAAAGCCCGGCCATCATTCTTGTCGGAAATTGCTGTTTTGTTTTCTCGTTTTGCCTTTCTAGTCTAGCGCCTATTCCCATCCCGATCCGCCGCCCGATACACGACAGCGTGTGGACGGGACGAAGTCGCGCCAAGACTTTGCGGGTTTCCCAACCGCTTTCCATCCCGGCTTCTGACATAACCTTTTCGAGGTGAAGCTCATGATTGAACGCAATTTGATTATCGACGCGATCTCGCGCCATGCTCCAGAAGACGGAACATTCGAGTGTGGCTTGCCAGGCGTCACTCTCATTCGCTGGTCAAGGCCAATCCTGCCCATGCCGGTAGTTTACCGACCGACGATGTGTATTGTCGCTCAAGGGAAAAAGCGCGCGATGCTGGGGTCTGAGGTCTTTATCTATGATCAGTCCCGCTATCTCGTTGCCTCTGTGGATCTGCCCGTCATGGGGTCGGTCATCGAAGCCAGCGTCGAGAAGCCCTATCTTTGCCTGCAGGTTGACCTCGACATAAAGGTGCTTGCGGAGCTCTCAGTCGAGTTTGCGGAGAAACCCAGCCAGGGCACCGCATCGACAGCCGGCTTGATGCTTCATGAGAGTGATCCGGGCATCTTGCATGCTGCATGGCGTATACTCAGCCTTCTGGACAAGCCAGACGATATCAGGGCACTGGCCCCTCTGGCCACCCGCGAGATCCTCTACCGACTGCTGACGGGCCCAGACAGTGGGCCGGTGCGAAGGCTGCTTAATTCGGGGAGCAGGCTGAAGCAGATTTCCCGCGCCATTGTTTGGATGCGGGAAAACTTCCGCGAGAATTGGTCTATCGAAGATGCCGCTGATGTCGCAAATATGAGCCGCTCTGCATTTCACAGCAACTTTAAGGCGATTACGCTGTTGAGCCCTTTAGAGTTTCGCACGCAGCTGAGATTGCAGGAGGCGCGGCGCCTGATGCTGAGCGAAGATCTTGACGCCGCTAGCGCAGGTTTTGAAGTCGGATACTCAAGCCCCTCGCAGTTCTCACGAGAATACCGGCGCGCATTTGGTGTGCCGCCCTCAAAAGACAAGACAGAGCAGCGCTATATGCACATTCCTCATTTTCAGGTGCCGAGCGGAGCGTCCGCATGAAGCAAGGCCGGCGGCTTAATGATGGTAATGGCCGGCTCAGGCGGCGACTTGGGTCTTGCTGAAACTCTCCCTTACATCCCGCGCGGGTGAGGCGCCAAACAGCCGGCCATATTCGCGTGTGAACTGCGGAACGCTTTCGTAGCCGACGGCATAAGCCGCATTGCTGATCGGCGCGCCGTCGGAGACCATCATGCGCCGCGCCTCGATCAAGCGCAGCTGCTTCTGGAACTGGAGTGGCGGCAATGATGTAACAGCCCGAAAATGGTGGTGGAACGAGGAAAGGCTCATTCCGGCCGCGTCGGCCAATTTCTCTACCGTCAGGGTCTCCGCGTACGCATTCCTGATCAGCGCGACGGCCCGCCCGATCCGGCTTGCATGGCTGTCGGTGACGCCGAGCGCTCGAATACCTGCGCCGTGCCGACCTGACAGCAGCCAATAATGCATTTCGCGGATCAGCTGGTTCTGTAGGACCGGGATCGAAGACGGGCGGTCGAGAAGCCTCATCAGGCGCAATGCGGTATCGGCGACTTCCGCTTCGGTCGGATCGACGCGAATGGGAACGCTTGTCTCCGCCTGGGCAATGCCGATGTCCATGACGAGCGATTGCGTTATCGCGAGATCGATATCGAGCACCAGTGAATAATACGGGATCGCCGCATTCGCCCGTGTGATCTGGCTGACATTCGGAACGTCAGCAGCAATCAGCAAAGAATCTCCCGCCCCGAAATAGAAGGTCCTGCTGCCCATCGTGACGCGCTTGGCGCCTTGAAGCACAAGCACCACCAGCGGTTTGGAAATCGCATACTGCATTTCGCTCGGTGACGTCGCACGCATGGCAAAGAGGCCGGGGATCGGCGTGCGCGCCACGCCAAACTTGTCGGCATTCGCGTCGGCGAAACAGCGCACGCATTCAAGGAGAGTGCGGTTCATTGGGTCCACTCCGATCCATCAGCATGCCGACATCCTATTAGCCGAGTGGACTTCTCCGCAAGCGACCTGGCGGATTGGGCAAGGATTCTGGATTCCGCGGCAACGCCGACCGGGGTGGCCTGCGATAGCTTGCTCCGAGACGGAAGCGACTTGCTTCCATACTTTTGAGCAAGGAAAAGTCATGACCGACCTGAAGGGCCGCAACATCCTGGTACTGGCAACCGACGGCTTCGAAGATGCCGAACTCTATAGCCCGCGCCAGTCACTCATCGAAACGGGAGCACGCGTTATCCTCGCCTCTCCCAAGGTCGACCCAATCCGCGGTTGCGTTTACAATGCCAAGACCGGCAATTCGGATAATTCGAACGAGACAATCACGCCCGATCGGCTAATCGCAGATGTCGACGCGGCCGACTTCGATGCACTCGTTTTGCCGGGCGGCGTAGTGAACCCCGACAAGCTGCGGATGGACAAGAAGGCCATCGCGCTGGTGAGGGATTTTGCCGACGCCGGCAAGCCCATAGCCTCGATCTGCCATGGCCCTTGGCTGCTCGTGGAGGCTGATGTCTTGCGCGGTCGGCGCGCCACGGCTTGGTATTCCATCCTTACCGATCTCAAGAACGCCGGTTCGACCGTCATCGACGCCGAAGTGGTGGTGGACGGCAACCTCATCACCAGCAGGATGCCATCCGACATCCCAGCTTTTACCAAAGCGATCGTCACCGCGCTTCAGAACTAACGGGTAAGCATCGGATTTTGCCAAAGTTCAAGAGGATATAAGAATGACGAGCAAGTTTCAGCTTTTGATAGATGGCGAGCAATGCGAGGGCTCGGAAGGCGCAGCCGTAGACGTGATCAATCCGGCCACAGGCGATAGTCTCGGCCAGGTGGCCTACGGGTCGCCGGCCGACATCGAAAACGCACTCGTCGTCGCCCGGCGCGGCCTGCAATCCTGGCAGGCGGTGCCAGCCTGGGAGCGCGGCCGCATCTTGAAGGATGCCGCCGGCATCATTCGCCGCGACGCCGACCGGATCGCCCGCATCCTGACCTTGGAGCAGGGGAAGATCCTCTCCCAGGCGCGAGACGAGGTTCATCGCGCCGCTGATTTCATCGAATGGGGTGGAGAGCAGGCGAGACGGATCGCGGGCCGCATTGTGTCGGGACGGCAGGTGGGTCAGCGGATCGAGGTACAGCCGCATCCGATCGGCGTAGTCGCTGCGTTGACACCATGGAACTTTCCTATGGCGCTCGCCGCCAAGAAGTTCGCCGGCGCATTGGCAGCCGGTTGCGCCATCATCTGCAAGCCGTCACAGGAAACGCCCGGTTGCGTCCTGGCGATGGGAGAGGCCCTGCTGGAAGCCGGCGTGCATCCTGCGGCGCTGGCCGTCATCTTCGGCGATGCCAACGAGGTATCTACCCAGCTCATCGAATCGCCAATCATTGCGAAGATCACCTTCACCGGCTCAATCCCGATCGGCAAGCGGCTCGCCGCTACTGCAGGACGGCAGATGAAGCCGGTGACGATGGAACTCGGCGGCCATGCGCCAGTCATCGTCTGCGGCGACGTGGACCCAGAGGCGATTGCGGAACTGCTGGCGCAGGCCAAGTTTACCAATGCGGGACAGATCTGCCTCTGCCCGTCGCGGTTCTTCGTCGAGGTAGGCATCGCCGAGCGCTTTGCGAGGCGCTTTGCAGAGGTCGCCAGGGGGCTGAAGGTCGGAGACGGTCTGGATCCGTCCACCGATGTAGGCCCGCTGGCCAGCGAGCGTCGCGTCGAGGCCATATCCCGTCTGGTCGACGACGCTCGCGAACGGGGTGCGACGATCCTCGCCGGTGGAGAACGCCTCGGGGACGCGGTTTCTTTTATGCTCCGACCGTCCTCACAGGAGTGGCTGGCGATGCTGCCGTACTTCATGAGGAACCTTTCGGTCCTATTGCTCCAATCCTGCCCTTTACCGATGAAGAGGCAATGCTCGAGGCGGCGAACGGACTTGAATTCGGGTTGTCGGCTTATGTCTTCACCCATGACGGCAAGAGACAGCGGCGGCTAGTCGATGCCCTGCACTACGGCGCCGTTTCTGTGAACGGTAGCTTGACCCATCTGCCGGAAGCGCCCTTGGGCGGCTGGAAGGACAGTGGAATTGGAACCGAGGGCGGCATCGAGATCCTCGAGCCCTACACAATCACCAAGCACGTCAACCTCGCCTGACCGACAATGTAACAACCAGGTGCCAACAACGGCACCTGATTGAGCGGAGCCCGACCAATGGTAACTATCGATTCTGCTGCAATTCCCCTCTCATTCGTGGCCGGACCGGCCGTTTTGGCGAATGTTTGCGCCATTCTCCAGAACGGAGTGAATATCCGCCACGCCCATTCGGTCGATCATTGGAGAAGCCTCCAGTCCCTGCGCGCCGGGCAAGGCGGAAAAGCAGCCGGGCTCTATTCGGATACGGACGCTGCAATTGCGCTTTCCGGTCGACGGGTTCGCCTGCAACTGCGTGCGACAGAACTGTTGACGCTAGGGACATGCAGCTTCGGGGTGACCAGCCTGCTTTCGCTTGGATGGTCGATGCTCGCCGATGCCGACAGCGCCAATGCGGACATCGACTGGAGGGCGGCGGCTTTTTCCGTGTCGACGATCTTCTGTGCGTGGGTCGGGCTCTTCATTCTCATGACGGCGGCCGTGACCGTCATTCAGGAAAGCGCAGCTGCGCGGGAATTGATGCAGCTGCATGGTCTGAACGTGCCTTCCCAGACGGAAGCCGCCGGAGATCGGCCATGAGCACGCTGTCTCTCCTCGATTCCCCTTTGTTCGGCGGCAGCCTCGTTAATGGCGAAATGCGCAGCCTGTTCGACAACGCTGCCTTTATAAACCGATGTGTCGAGACCGAAGTCGCACTCGCCACATCCGAAGCGCGTCTTGGTCTCATTCCCGAGGCCGCTGCCGCTGCGATCGCCTCGGCAGCCCGGACGATCCGTTTCGACCTGACCCGGCTTGGGCGCGAGACGGAGCTCGTCGGCTATCCGATCCTGCCGATCGTCGAGCAAATGGCCGATGCCTGCGGCGAGGCGGGAGGGTATCTTCACTGGGGTGCGACGACGCAGGACATCATGGACACGGCCACGGTCCTGCAGATCCGCCATGCGCTCGATCTGGTCGAACAGCAACTTGAGGACACAGTTAGCGCACTGCGAAAGCTTGACATCGAACATCCCGACACCCTGATGGCGGGGCGAACCCATCTGCAACAGGCATTGCCGATTACATTCGGCTACAAGGCCGCCGTCTGGCTGTCAGCACTTGAGAGACATCGCGAACGCCTGGTGCAACTGCGTCCGCGTGTTCTCGTGGTGCAGTTTTCCGGGGGCTTCGGGAACGCTGGCGTCCCTCGGAGAACACGGACTGGCCGTACAGGCAGAGCTCGCTCGCATCCTCGGCCTTGCAACGCCCAGCATCACCTGGCACGCCGCCCGCGACGGGGTGGCGGAGGTCGTCCAGGTCCTGGCATTGGTTTGCGGCAGCCTTGCCAAGATTGCGTTTGACGTTTCCGTCATGATGGCGACGGAGCTCGGAGAGGTCTCCGAACCCTTTACCCGTCACCGCGGCGCGTCCAGCACCATGCCGCAAAAGCGCAATCCGATCTCCTGCGAACTCATTATCGCGGCTGCCAAGATGGTAAGGCAGCATTCGGGCCTGATGCTCGACGCAATGGTTCACGACTTCGAGCGCGCCACAGGCCCTTGGCATCTGGAGTGGTCCGCCATTCCTGAAAGTTTCGCCCTGACTTCTGGGGCCCTCTTACAAGCCAATTTCATGCTGTCGGGCCTCGTCGTCCATCCTGACCGCATGCTGGCGAATCTGGGGATCTCGAAAGGCCTGATCGTCGCTGAAGCGGTGATGATGGCGCTCGCGCCGCTGACCGGTCGCCAGACCGCCCATGATCTCGTCTATGCCGCCTGCCGGCGCGCGGTGGGCTCCGGCAAGCCGCTTCTTCAAGGAGCTTGCGGAGACGCAGGACGTGGCGGTCCCGCTAGGCCGCGAGCGCCTACGTCATCTCACTGATCCGGCAAATTATCTCGGCTCTGCGTCGCAGATGGTCGATCGCATTATCCAGTCCACTCCAAGCGTCGGATTGGAGAAATAGGCAAGGTCGCCCAGAATCCGGCAAACGCCGGATCGCGTCCCCTGCCATAAGGTTCCTGTCACAACAAACAGATACAAGGAGAACGGAAATGAATACAGTTTCCCTCATCACCGGCGGCAGCCGTGGTCTCGGCCGCAACACTGCAGTCAGCATTGCGCGTCATGGCGGCGACGTGATCCTGACCTACCGCAGCGGCGCGGCCGATGCGCAAGCCGTCGTAGCGGAAATCGAAGCTCTCGGCCGCAAGGCGGTCGCCCTGCAACTCGACGTGACGGATTTCGACTCGTTCAAGGCATTTGCAGACAATGTTCGGAATACCCTGTCATCGACCTGGGGCCGCGACACATTCGATCATTTGGTCAACAATGCCGGACAAGGCGAAATGGCAAGCTTTGCCGAGACGACCGAGGCCCAGTTCGACGCCCTGTTCAACACCCATGTGAAGGGCGTCTTCTTCCTCACTCAGACTCTTCTGCCGCTGCTGGCCGATGGTGGCCGGATCGTGAACTTCTCCTCGGGCCTTACCCGAGTCTCTGCTGCTGGCTTCTCGGCTTATTCCGCCGCCAAGGGCGCCGTCGAGATTCTGACCCTCTACATGGCAAAGGAGCTGGCCGATCGCGGGATTACTGCCAACACGGTGGCGCCGGGAGCGATCGAGACCGACTTCCTCGGCGGCGCCGTTCGCGATATGCCCGATCTCAACAAGCAGTTCGCCGGCATGATTGCGCTCGGCCGTGTGGGTGTCCCCAACGATATCGGTCCCATGGTCGCAAGCCTTCTGGGTCCCGACAACCGCTGGATCACCGCGCAGAGGATAGAGGTCTCCGGCGGCCAGGTCATCTGAATCGGCGTGGTCCAAAAACAAGTTGAACGGAATCGGTGGTTCGATTCCGTTCAAGAGCGCGGATGTGACTGCGGAGCTCCCAGGAAGTCGAGAAACGCACGCATTCCCGCCCCGAGATGTCGATGCCTCGAGTAGTACAGGCAAAGCCCAGGATATGGTGGCGTCCAATCCGCCAGCACCTGCCTGAGCGTTCCGTTAGCAAGAGCTTCCGCGCCAGCCATCGCGTCACGTATGCAAGACCGCAGCCTTCGAGAGCAGCTCTCAGGAGGAGCCGGGACTGGTCCACTACGAGGTTGCCGGTGGTAGACAAGACGACGTCTTGGCAGCGACGCTGGAACTCCCACCGATATATGGACCCGCTCGCCATCCGCAATTGAATACACTCATGTATAGCAAGATCCTTAGGAGTCATGAGAGGAGGGGATGCATCCGGATAGGCGGGCGACGCCACCACAATGTGCTGCTGATCTGGGCCGATCGGGATAGCTATCATGTCTTCGGACACGAGCTCCGCCGCACGCACACCGCAATCGAACCCGCCCTCGGCGATGTCGACCAGTTTCCCCTCAGACCGGATATCGAAGCGTATTGCTGGCTGGAGCTTCATGAAGCGGGTCACCAGCGGCATCAACACCTGCTCGGCGGCGTTGGCGTCACAGTTGATCCGCACGAGCCCGGACGGCGACGCTGCCTGCTCATGCAACTCCTCGATCGCCATTCCGATCTCACCGATTTGCTGGCAAGAGCCGCCGGCAAGCCGGCGGTCAGGTTCTGTCAGCGAGACGTTTCTCATTGACCGGTGGAACAGCTTAACCTTGAGACGCTTTTCCAGCCCGGCCACCGCGTGGCTCAAGGCCGACGCCGTCTGCTCGAGCGTCCTCGCGGCCGCGCGAAAGCCTCCGTGCTCGGCGACGGCGAGGAAGGCGGCGAGCTCGCCGGGGGAAGCGAGCTGACTGTACGAATTAGCTCATCATTGCGTGTAGTATTCGTCATCTAGTTCACGAATGCCATGTGCTTATCTTGCGGACAAGTCAAATGTCTGAAGGAGTACGATCGTGACATCTATGCCGTTTGGATTTTCATCGACCGCCGCCGACGTTCTGGTGGGCGTCGATCTCGCCGGCCGGAACGTCATCGTGACCGGAGGAGCTGGGGGCATCGGGTTAGAGACGAGCCGTGCGCTTGCAGCCGTGGGCGCGGCAGTGACGATCGCTGCTCGTCGTCCAGACGACGCCGAGAAGGTGGTGGAGGAACTAAAGCGGACGATCCCCGGGGCTCGCCTGCGCGTCCGCCGCCTTGACCTTGCAGACCTATCCTCGGTGCACGAATTCGTCGAAGGTTGGAACGAGCCTTTGCACGTCCTTGTCAACAACGCAGGCGTCATGGCCATTCCGGAGCTGGAGCGGACCAGGCAAGGGCGGGAGATGCAGTTCGCCACGAACTATCTTGGACACTTCGCGCTTGCGACAGGTCTTCATCCGCACCTTGTGAAGGCGAACGGCGCCCGCGTCATTTCCGTCGCTTCAAGCGGCAACCTGTTCGCGCCTGTGTTTTGGGACGATCCGGACTTCCGTTTCATTCCCTATGACCCGCTGCTTGCCTACGGACAGTCGAAGACGGCCTGCATCCTGACGTCCGTTGGCATCACGCGAAAATGGGGCAACGACGGCATCACGTCGAACGCTCTTAACCCCGGAGCAATCGCGACAGGACTCCAGAAACACACCGGCGGCCTGCGCACCCCTGAACATCTGCGCAAGACGGTCGAACAGGGGCGTCTACTTCGGTGCTGCTCGCTGTCTCGCCGCTCGTGGAGGGCATCTCCGGCAAATACTTCGAGGACTGCCAGGTGGCTCCAGTCGTCAACGAGCGCGGATCAGGTCCGTTCAATGGCGTCGCGAAGTATGCCGTTGATGAGGAAAATGCGGGACGGCTGTGGAACATGGCAACGCGGATACTGGGCGAATAATCAGCGAGTGCACGCCGTTCCTTTGGCGGGACGGCATGGCAGTTCAGCACGACCTGCCGTGGTCAGGCCCTGGCCGCCACCGTGTTGAGTTTTAGCTAAGCGGATGCCTTTAGAACGCTGCTTTGCCGACGGAGGCGCCGCCGTCGATATGCAGCGTCTGGCCTGTCATGAACCCTGCGTCATCTGACAGCAGGAAGGCGAGCGCCGCGGCGACCTCTTCTGGCTTGCCAAACCGCCCCATCGGAACGCCTGCGAGATATCGAGCCTCGCCATCGCTCCCGGCCGGGTTGTTCGCCCTGAACAGTTCGGTTTCCGTCGGACCTGGCGAAACGGCGTTGACCGTGATGCCAGTTGCGGCAAGTTCCAGAGCCCAGCTCCGAGTGAAGCTGACAAGTGCGGCCTTTGCGGCGGCATAACTTGTTCGCTGCACGCTTCCGAGGACGGTGAGGCTTGAGATGTTGACGATCCGTCCCCAACCGCGCGCCCGCATGCCGGGCAGCGCTGCTTGCGTGGCGGCGAGAGCCGGATGCAAATTGACGCGCATGACCTCTTCGAGCGTCTCAACCGCGATTTCGCCTAGCGGCTCTGCCCGCACCAGCCCGACATTGTTGACGATCCCATCGATCCCGCTGTCGCGGACGATGGCCGCAAGTTGATCGCCGGCTGCGCGGTCTGAAAGGTCGAGCAAGTGGAGCTGGCCAGGAAAGCACTCGGTCGCGTTGCGGGCCACGCCAATAACCTCGTGACCCTGTCCTGTCAGGCGGATCGCCAGGGCGAGGCCGATGCCCTTGCTGGCACCGGTAATCAGAAATCTTCTTTTCATGGCAAGATCCTTGACCCCGCCTCCGAAGAGCTAGGGTGCTCTGGTGTAGACCGATCAGGCGGCGGTGCGGGTGGCTACGGCACGAGTGCCGGCAACATGTCTTCCGGCTCCGGGCGGCGGGTATAGTCCGGATTGACCTCGGCATAGAGGATTACGCCATCTTGGCCGACGACGTAGCGGGCAGGCATGGGCAGGGTCCAGCTCGGATCGCCGTTGAAAGCCTGAAGATCGTTCTTCAGCGACTTGTAGAGCTCGATCAGATAGTCCTGCATCTGGAAGCGCAGGCCGAAGGCGGCTGCGACATCGTTATGCGGGTCCGACAGGATCGGGAAGGTCAGATTGTTCTGGCGCATCGACTTGCGGCTGTTGACCGGATTCTGCGGAGAGATGGCGACGAGCTTCGCACCCATCGCCTCGAACTGCGGCAGCGCTTCCTGCAGGGCCTGAAGTTCCATGTTGCAATAAGGGCACCAAACACCGCGATAGAAGCTGATGACCAACGGTCCATGCGCCAGAAGGTCGGCAGACGAAACCGGATTGCCGTCAGGATCGGAAAGGGTGAATTCCGGCAGCCTGTCACCCGCCTTCAGCGCCCTTTGGGCAGCGCCCGAAGCGATCAGTTCGGCCGTGGCCCGATGCATAGTCTCGATCACCGAATAGGGGACGTTATAGGGTGGCTTGCCGGCTTCGAAATCGGCCTTGAAAGCATCGAGCTTGGATTGCAGTGTCATCGTCATCCTCCTTGAACTGTAATTGGATTGGGAGTTTTTGAGCGTGTCGGACTTCGGCATCTGCGCCGAAGTCCGGCAGTTAGTGAGGATCCTGCTAACCGGTCGCAGCCATCGAGCGGGCAACTTCCGCCGCACTGATGCCTTCGAGAGCGAGGCCATAGCCGCCGTCCTGATCGATGATCCGGCGCAGCTTCTGGGTCAGCGCGATGCGGGTGTAGCTCGAGGTCAGCGGCGGAAGGGCTGCAATGCCCTCGGCGATCTCGTGGGCGCGGGAGAGAAGCCGGTCGGCAGGCACGATCTCGTTGACCACGCCCCAGTCCCTGGCGGTAGCCGCATCGAGCACCTGGCGGGTGAGAATGAAATAGCGGCCTCGGATGCTGCCGATCACTTCCGGCCAGAGCAGGTTGACGCCATCACCGGGCACAATGCCGAAATCGAAATGCGGTTTATCCTGAAAGACTGTTTCGGGCGTTGCGAGGATGATGTCGGTGAGCAGTGCATATTCCGAGTGAAGGAGGACCGGGCCGTTAAGCGCGGTGATCATCGGCACCTCGATGTCGAGGATGTTCATCAGGACCTTGCGGCCCTCACGAAAGATCTTGTCGTAGCCGCGGGGCGAGAAGAAATCGAAGCCCTCGGGACTGATCGCATCCATGAAAGCATCGCCTGAACCAGTCAAGATGACGACTCGGTTTTCGGTGTCGGCGCCGATCTGGTGGAAGAGCTCGACGAATTGCTCATGGGTGTGGCCGTTGAAGACGAGTTTCCCGCCATCGGTGTGCAGCGCGACTTCGAGCACGCCGCTCGGCGAACGGCTAAGGCGGGCATTGGCGAAGGAATTCTTGTAGGTGTCGAACTTTGACATAATGGTTCTCCTGTATGTCGGGATGGATTCGTGGGTGGGAGGATCAGGCGGCGGACACGATGACTTCGACGCGAGCGATGGCCTTCTGGACGGCCGGGCGCGCAGCCACGGCCTCGAACCAGCGGGAAAGGTGCGGACTACGGTCGAGAGTCAGGCCGGGAACTGCAGACGCCACATCCATCCGAAATGAGCGATGTCGGCGATCGTGAACTCCTTTCCAGCCATGAAAGGCTGCGAGGCAAGCTTGGCATCGAGCAGGCCGAGGAGCCGCTCTGCCTCGACGGTAAAGCGGGCCGCGGCGATCGGCTGTGGCTCGGGCGATGAGCGCTTGAAGAAGCCGGCATTGCCGAAAGCAGGGCTCAAGCCCGAGGCGTGGAAGAAAAGCTGTTCAAAGACACGAGTGCGGCCGGCGCCATCCTTTGGCAATAGCTTGCCGGTCTTCTCAGCGAGATGGACGAGGATGGCAGCGCTCTCGGTCAGCACGAAGCCGTCGTCGACCAGGACCGGCACCTTGCCGTTCGGGTTTGAGCGAGGAATGCCGCGGCCTTCTGCGCGCCCAAACGCACGTTGATAGGCTTGAGATCGTAGGGCAACCCCAACTCTTCCAGGGCGATCAGCGCCTTGACACTGTTCGGAGTAGCGAAAGCGTGGACTTCGATCATTGTTTGTCTCCATCGGATCGTGTTCCGTTGAAGACAGGTATGCCCATTCCTCGAATCTTGTGGCAGGCAGCTTGAGGCGATAATGTTTATTCCCAGGGAGAATAGTCGATGGACCGACTGCAGGCGATGAGCGCATTTGTGCGAGTGGTGGAGACAGGCTCGTTCTCGCAGGCCGCGCGACAGATCGGTGTCGGCCAGCCGGCCATCTCCAAGACCATCGCTCAGTTGGAAGACCGGCTGCAGGTCCGTCTTCTTGTGCGTTCGACACACGGGCTGACGCCGACCGACGCAGGCTTGCGCTTCTTCGAGCGAGCTAGGAATGCAATCCAAGAAGCGGATGAGGCCGAACTTGAAGCAAAGGGTGCTGGCGCCGGCCTGTCAGGCCGGCTGCGGGTCTGCGCCGCAACCACCTTTGCCAGGATTATGATACTGCCGCATCTCTCGCAGTTCATGGACAGTCATCCGGATCTTGAAGTGGATGTCATTCTGGACGATCGCCTCATCGACCTCGTCTCGGAAGGGATAGACGTCGGGATCAGGATGGGCGAACTGTCAGACTCGTCGGCGGTGGCGCGCAAACTGGCGACCGGTCGACGATCGGTGGTCGCAACACCCGCCTATCTTGAGCGTCACAGTATCCCGACGGTTCCGGCTGATCTCGCAGCCCATCAGGCTGTCGTCTACACCCAGCTCGGCAACGTGTGGACCTTTACCCGCGAGGGAACGCAGGCTTCGGTAACTGTTTCCGGACGAGCGCGGTTCAGTGCTGCGGAAGGCATCCGCACCGCCGTCCTGTCTCATCTGGGCCTTGTCGTTGCTTCAGACTGGATGTTTGCGCCGGAACTTGCGGACGGGACGGTGCAGCGCGTCCTGGAAGACTGGGAACTTCCGCCAATCGACCTCTGGGCCGTCTTCCCAACCGGCAGGCTGGCAAGCGCGAAAGCGCGCGCGTTCGCTGATTTCGCAGGATCAATCGTTGCTGCGCAAAGCGTGTGACCGAGAATGACAGGGCCTCAATCGCAGCTTTGTCGAGTGCTGACCATATCTGACAATCTTACCGCCTTCGTATTCATAGAAGACGTTTTCGGAAAACTTCACGCGTTTCCCGTTGGCAGGAAGGCCGAGGAACTCGCCGCTCGGGCTAATGTCAAATTCCAGGGCGGCTCGCCACCATTCTGATCGGATACCAGAATGCTTACCTTGAAATGTAGGTCGGGGTAATCCCCCGCGAACTAACCGGGTTCAAAAGTAGAATTTTCTCACAATGATTTTGGAGAAGATTCCGATGAAGACATCACGATTTAGCGACGCGCAGATCATGGCGATCCTGAAGCAGGCCGAGGACGGCGTTCCGGTGGCGCAGCTTTGCCAGGAGCATGGCATGAGCGATGCCAGCTTTTACAAGTGGCGGGCGCGGCTGGGCGGCATCGATGCGTCGATGGTGGCGCAGATGAAGAGCATGGAAGACGAGAACCGGCGGCTGAAGAAGATGTATGCCGAGCTGAGCATGCAGAACGATCTCTTGAAGGAGGCGCTCGGAAAAAAGCGCTGAGGCCGTCTCAACGCAAGGAGCCTCACGGAAAAAGCAAGGCATTTGCCTACCGGCCAAGGGATGGCCACGCAAGCCGTTCAGAACCACAACACCAGTGCGGCGCTCGCGTGCCGGACGTTCTCTATCAGCGAGACGTGCTATCGCTACGGGCGCACGCTCGACAGTGAGAACGATGAGATTGCCGACTGGCTGCTGCGACTGACGACGGCGCACAAGACGTGGGGTTTCGGCCTCTTTTTCCTTTATCTGCGCAATATCAAGGGCTTCGGCTGGAGCCACAAGCGGGTTTACCGCATCTATCGGGATCTGTAATTGAACCTAAGATCAAGCCCAGAAAGCGTCTGGTGCCGGAGCGGCCTGAACCATTGGCGGCGCCCGAGCAGCCCAACCGGACCTGGTCGATGGACTTCATGGCCGATCAGCTCGCTGACGGCCGCTCGTTCTGGACCTTGAACTCATCGACGACTTCAATCGGGAAGGGCTTGGGATCGAGGTCGATTACTCATTGCCAGCCGAGCGGGTCATTCGGTCGCTGAACCGGATCATCGAATGGCGCGGCAAACCGGACGTCAACCGTGTCGACAACGTCCCGGAATACATCAGTGGCACGCTGCGGACGTGGGCCGAGAAACGCAACATCACCATTACCCACATCCAGCCGGGTAAACCCCAGCAGAATGCCCATATCGAGCGCTATAACCGGACAGTCCGCCACGAATGGCTGGGCTGCTTTATCTTCGAGACAATCCAGGAGGTGCAGGATCACGCCACACGCTGGCTCTGGACATACAACAACGACCGACCCAATATGGCCATCGGCGGCATCACGCCGAGGCAGAAACTGAAAATGGCAGCATGAATTCCACTGATCGACCCCGTTAAAAGCGGGGGATTACCCGACTGGCCGTGCATCGATTTGAGGATCGCCAGTCGCGCCACCAGCCGACTCGGCAGCGGCGCATGGCCCGGCGCATCCGTATAGACCGCGCCGCAACGCGCCTCCACAAAGCCCCAATCGATCGCCTGACCGATCTTGACCAGCGGATGGCCCATATCGACGATCTGATCAAGCCGCGCCCGGAACCTATACGACTGCCCGCTGTCTCTACGCTCCCTTGGACATGTCAATGCTCCCATGAACACCCTGCCGGACACAGAGAATCACGATTTGCCATTCCGCGCAATTTGTAAGTTTCTGCGCTCACAACCGCGGAACTTCGCATGAAAAACATTCAGAAGCCGGATATTACCAAGCAAAATCAGCTAACTCCGAATTCTACACGGACGACGAATTAAAATGTCCGCAAGATCCGAACACGGTCGCCACCTGCTACACGCTGCTCGCCAACTGCACCACATCCAGCGCGGAACGCGTGACAAAATGCGCGCCAATCCGCTGAAACATCTTCGGGGCGGCGACGACGGCGGGGCCGCCGAGTGCGATTTTGGTGGCGCGCAGCCGGGGGTGGATTGGACGCGGTCGATCGCCTGAGTGCACTCGGCGATGTCGTCCATGCGACCCACGGATATGCCGAGAAGCTTGTAGGGCCGTCGGGCGAGCCTGGCGTAGAGATCGTCGCCGATTTCGAGATCGCTGCCGCCCTCGACGTCCCAGCCCATGTCTCGAAAACAGGATGCGATGATGGTGACGCCCAACGTATGCGCCGCACCCCGCGTGCAGGCGAGAAGAACGCCGCGTCGTTCCGGCTGTTCGGCTTGGCTGGAATGGGCGGCGTGGGAGACATGGTTCACGATCATTCGAAGGCGGGTCGAGGCGACTGCCACCTGCATGAAATCGGCCTCGTCGCTGCACCAGAGATCGCCCAAGCGCGTCGCAACCGGCGCGAAAAGATGCACCGCCAGGGTCTGGATCGGCACGGATGATCGCAGCAACTCGTCCATCACCGCCCGATGATGCCGCGGATCGGGATGCACGAGACAGGCGAGCAGCGGCTCGCGAAAATCCACGGCCCGCTCCGCGCCGGGCATTTGCCTGGCGAGTGGATGCAGTTCCGGATGAAGACGGAATTCGGGATCATCGGACGGCGGACCACGGCCGTGAAGCGACACGATGTCCGGGTGACTTGCCCCGACAATGCTCGACACCGAGCCGCGGATCGCCCTTTCGAGAATCCGGTGATCGTTTGAATTCAGATGGTTCTCGCCGCAGGCGGCGGAGCCGGTGTTCGACGTTGCGATGGCCGAACTCGCCGGCGAGCGATCGCAACTCTCATTCCCGTTGTCGGCCATGTCCCCCTCCCGGTGATTGGCCTTACCCACGCGTCTCCCTCGCGTACAATCACCATACCCTATCCTTGACCTTTCGCAAATTGCGAAATTGGATATCTGTGTGTCGACCGCGATCTTCGGCCAGTATCCGGCATTTTCCCCGGAGCTCCGGGCCTCGGCGTCTTTAGACCGCATTCGTCGCGTTCGCCCGGAAAGCGCGAACGCGACGACTGCTGTTCTATTTCGCCGCGCTTGCCTGTTTGAGATAGGCGATGACATTGACGACGTCGGCGTCTTTCTTCAGCCCCGGAAAGGCCATTTTCGTGCCTTTCACCAGACCGCGCGGATCGGGCAAATAGGCCTTCAGAAGCGCTTCATCCCAAACCTTGCCCTGACCGAACTCGACCATGGCCTTGGAATATTTGAAGCCTTCCACCGTGCCGGGCTGGCGGCCGATGACGCCATATAGCGACGGGCCGATTTTGGCCTTGTCGGTGTCGGCATTGTGACAGGGCATGCATTTCTTAAACACGTCCATACCTGCGGCGGCGTCGCCGTCCTGAGCCCAGGTCGCCGCGGGGACCGCAGCGATGGCCAGGCTGAAGACGATTATGCGGAACATTGTCATTGTTACCTCCCTTACGGAAGCCTGATGGAAACTGCTTCCGCAGCTAAAGGGTTGAGGGCGTCGCCAGAGCGGCCGGAATGGTCGCTCTCGCATTTGTCACGTTGCGGTTCGGCCGCGAACGTGTAGTCTCTGGCTGCCGATCCAAGAACGGGAGGCCGCCATGGCTGCCATCATCTTCATCGCCATCGTTGTCGCCGCTGCATCGAAGCGGAGCGATTTTCAAGCCCGGCGAATGGTATGACGGTCTGAAAAAGCCGGGCTGGACACCGCCGAAATGGGCGTTTCCCGTGGTCTGGACCCTGCTTTATGCCGGCATCGCCTATGCCGGATGGGTAATCTGGGTGACGACGGGCTGGTCGCCGCCGCTTCTGTTCTGGGGCGCGCAGATCCTGTTCAACGCGTTGTGGTCATGGATCTTTTTCGGCCTTCGCAAGATGAACCTCGCCCTTGTCGACATCGCATTGCTCTGGCTCTCCATCCTCGGTTTCATCGCGACCGCCTGGCCGGTGTCGGTCGCGGCGGCGCTGTTGTTCATTCCCTATCTCGCCTGGGTCACCACAGCGGGATTTCTCAACTATTCCGTCCTTCGCTTAAACCCTTCCGCGTAAGGCTCGGCGCGCAGGATGATGTCGATCCCATGCGCGGCGAGCGAGCCCGCCAGCAGAAGCAGGACCCAGAGCGGGTTTTGTTGCGCGAGGGCGAGGCCGACGGCCAAGAGAAGGCAGGAGCCTGAACAGGCGTTGGCCGCGAGCATCCTGAACCGGCGCAGGGGTTCCGGCGACAGGAGCGAAAGCGCCGCCGTTTCGACCCACAGAACAGCGATCGCGAACGCGCTGATCCAGCCGGAGGTAAGCAGATCGAGGAGAACAGTCATTTCTGGCTCGCCGGGTGACTGAAGAGCTCACGGATATCCTTCAAAAATACGCGCAGATGCGCGAAAGGATCTCGGCGCGATATTTTTTTGTTCAAATAAGATTCCCAGGTCAGACGCTGGACATCCGGATCGGCGCAGAGCGAGACGAATTTCTCGCGCAGCCGATCGCTGCGATACCAGACCGCCTGCATGACGCCGAGGATGAAGAACACGCGACCATGATCCCGCATAAAGGCGCGGCGCGCCTGTTTCAACAGGGCGGCTCGACCTGTGGTGAGGCAGGCGTCCACCGCCTCGGCGCAGAGCCGTCCGCTCAGCATGGCGTAATAGATGCCTTCGCCGGAGGAGGGGGCCACGGTCCCGGCGGCGTCGCCGGTCAAAAGCACGTTGCGGCCGTTGTCCCAGCGCCGCATCGGCTTCAGCGGTAAAGGCGCGCCTTCGCGGCGTATGGTGCGGCAGCCGGCCAGGCCCGACGCCTGCCTGAGCGCTGCGGTCGCCTGACGCAGATCGTGCCCCTTTACGCCCGAGCCGCAACCGACGGAAGTCTGCTTCCCATGCGGAAACACCCAGCCATAGAAATCCGGAGAGATGCGGCCGTCATAGACGACGTCGCAGCGGTCGGCGGCGAAGGCAGTGGGCGCGCAACCATCGGGCGTCTCGACGATCTCATGATAGGCGAAGACATAGGTGGGACGCCGATGAGCGGCGAACATTTGTCGGCGCACCACCGAATTTGCGCCATCCGCGCCGATCACCATTCTGGCGCGCGCTGTATCGCGCGCCGGGATGGAATGACGTTCGCCTCGCGAAAGGGTGAGATCGAGCATGCCATCCGCCGCTTGTTCGAGCGTGTCGAGCCTGCCCTCAAGGAAATACGCGCCCGCGGCAATGGCGCGACCGCGCAGATAGGGGTCGAAGGTGGCGCGATCGACCATGCCGACGAAACCGATATCGCCGATGCGCATCTCCACCGCTCGGCCGGATGGGGCGATGATGCGCGCGCCGCAGGCGCGGGCGACGAGACAGTCTTCGGGGATCGAGAAATCCTTCAAAGCGCGCGACGGAATGGCGCCCCCGCAAGGCTTGATCCTGTTGCAGGGGTCAACGAGCAGGACGGAGCGACCCGCCAATACGAGACGTTCGGCGGCGATCGCGCCGCTCGGCCCGCCGCCGATCACGGCGACGTCGAAGATTTCCGGCCAGGCCTTCGGAACGTCGGTTGCGGACATGGCCTCACTCCGCCGGCTGTATGGATGCCGGATAGTCGGCGTCGGCGATATCGCGGCTCTCCCGCCCCAGGGCGAAGGCGACCGCCGTCGACATGAGGAAGAGCAGAGCCTCGAGGCCGAAAACGAGCGCGAAGGCGGTCTCATCGGCGCCGGTGTAACGCCGGCCGAGATCAAGCGCGACGCTGCCGAGCAATCCGCCGATACCGAAAGAAATCGCCTGGGCCGCTCCCCAGACCCCCATCCGCATGCCGGCATTACCGCTGGCGCCGCGGGTGGCGAGTGTCATCATGGCTCCGATCGCCGCCACGGCGAACACGCCATTCATGAAGCCGAGCGCGAATACATTGACTTGAAGCGGCCAGCGCGGCGCGAGCGTCGCGGCAAAACAAAGCGCGACCAGCGCCAATGCCGAACCGAAGCAGCCGGTGATGATGAAGATTCGGGTGAGATTGGGCAGCCGCCGTCCAAACAGAAAACCTCCGCCGCCGACCAGCGCCATGCCGAGGAACACGCCCATATGCTGTGACCCCGACAGGCGGGTCGATTCACCCGGGCTCATCCCGAACAAGAGGCCCGCAAAAGGTTCGAGGATGAGGTCCTGGGTCGAATAAGCCAGCATCGACAAGAATATGAACAGGGTGAAGAGCCGGGCCTGGCGATCCCGCAACACGTTTTTCAGGCTGTCGCTAAAGCCAGGCTTCGGCGCTGCTGCGGTCTCGTTTGTGATTTCCGGCCGAGCCTCGAGGCGATAAATCGCCAACCATGCGACGAGGAAGGCCGTTGCGCCGGTGGCGGCGGTTACGACCACGAGCCGCTCGGGCGAATAGGGGTCCAGCAGAGTGCCTGTCACGATGGAGGTTACGATGATGCCGAAGATCATCATCATCCAGGTGATCGTTGCGGCGCTGGCCCGGCGTTCCGGGGCTGTCCGGGTGGCGATCAAGGCCAAGAGCGAAGTCCCGCTCGCACCGACGCCCATGCCGATCAGAACATAAGCGACGACGGCGATCGCCAGGCCGGCCAGATGACTGTGGGGAAACAGAAAGGTCGTGGCCGAGGCCAGAACCCCGCCGAGCGCCAGTATCGCCAGCCCGATCAGGATCCAGGAGGCGCGCGACCCGCCGGCGTCGGAACGATGACCCCAGAGCGGACGGGTGATTTGCACGGCGTAGTGCAGGCCGACCAGCAGTCCCGGAACGACGGCGGCGAGACCGAGCTCGACGACCATCACCCGGTTCAGCGTTGAATTGGTCAGCACCACGATGGCTCCGATCGCCGCCTGAACGAGGCCGAGCCTGACGATGTCGAGCCAGCCGAGTCCGGTCGATGTCTTCGAGAAACGGTGAAGGGTCGGTCCGGTGGTCTGCATCGCGATCTCCTTCAGCCAATCGGGAGCGGGATGTCGAGGTGACGCATGCCGAAGGCTGCGATCATCATGCCGCCGACATAGAGGCCGACGCCGATCGACGAATACCAGACGGCGCGACGCACGGGATCGGCGACGAAACGGATCATCAGCGCCGCCTGGATGACCAGCAGGATCGCTGCCGCGAGCGCGTGAGAGGCGAGACCCCAATGCAAAAGCAGCATCGTCACCGCGAGCTGCGGCGCCGCCATCGTGACGGATGCGATGATGGCCGCCGCCCTCGGTCCGTGTCGCGCCGGCAGCGTGGCGATGTTCATCTCGCAGTCGCCGCGGATGGACTTGAAATCGTTGAGCGTGAGAATGCCGTGAGCGCCGACGCCGTAAAGGAGCGCGACGAGCAGGATCGAGCCTGTCGGCGCTCGTCCGGTCATGGCCGTGGCCGCGGTGATCCAGGGCAAGGTTTCATAGCTCAGGCCGACCACGGCATTGCCGATCCAGCCATTTTGCTTGAAGCGAAGGGGCGGGGCGCTGTAGGCCCAGGCGAAGGCGAGGCCGATGAGCGCCGGCAGAAGGACGTGCGGGCCGAGCAGCGCCGCGGCCAGCGCCGAAAGCAGCGACATCGCAATCGCGATCCCAAGACCCCAGCGACCCGGCATCCGACCGGAGGGGATGACGCGATGCGGTTCGTTGATCGCATCGACATGACGGTCGAACCAATCGTTGATCGCCTGGCTCGCGCCGCAGAGCAACGGACCGGCGAGGACGACCCCGGCGATTGCGGCGGCTGCGGCGTTCGCGAAGGTCTCACCCGACGAAATCGCGCCGCACGCATAGGCCCACATCGGTGGAAACCAGGTGATGGGCTTCAGCAACGCGATTACCGCCGAAGGGCTCGGCCAGTCTGCAGGCTGGGTCTGGGTTCGGGTGATCTGCATGTCCGAATGCTAGACGCGGCCACGAGAAGTGTCAATTAAAATTGACAGTGCCATACGGTGTGGACAGTCGTGCAGATTCTGCGCGCGCCGATGGCTCCATCGGACCGAGATTACGGGCAAGGGGAAGAGCGAAGGTCAGTTGGAAGGACGGTAGTCTTCCAGGCCGTGCCGACGGAGCTTGATGTAGAGGCTCTGGCGTGACAGGCCTAGAATTTCGGCGGCGTAGGCGCGGTTGTTGTTGGTCTGGTCCAGAGCCGCTTCGATGCAGATTTTTTCGATCACGTCGAGTGATTCTCGCATCAGGTCTTTCAGCGGCACCTTGCCGACGAGGTTGGCGAAGCCCTCCGCCTGTTCAGGCGCTCCTGGCGTAGGTATGGCGAGTCGTTCGACGGCGATCGGCTGCGTCGCCAGGATCAGTTGCACCTGGCCCGCCTCGGAATTGCGCCTGGCTGAGATTTGCACCGCGCGCTCGCCGGCGAAATTGTCCGTAAGAACCGTCGAGAAGCCGCGAACGATCTGCTCTTCGGCCAGTCGCGAATAGAGAACGTGCATATCGAGCGTCGATTTGCCGAACCAGGATCCGATGTTGCGCCCCAGAACCTGCGCCAGCGACGGAGCATGAACCAGATCGAGGAACAGCGCATTGGCGGCGATCACCTGACCCTCGGCATTGGTCTGCACGGCCGCTTCCGGAAGGTCCGAAAGATCGGCGACGCCGGCGACCAGTTTCTCGACGTGCTGGCGGCGCGCCTCGACAGCGTCGCCGCTCGCCCAGACCGAAACGATCAGATTGGTCGCGCCGTTCTCGCGATAGGAGCGCAGATTGAGAGAGACCGCGTCACCCTTGGAATTCTTGGTGTTTTCGAGAAAAACCGCGTTGGCGCTATGGCGCGCCTCGGCCATGGCGTCGCTGATACGGTCGCGATCCTGCTTGCCGAACAGATCGCGGAACGACCGACCGACGATCCCGCCGCCATTCGCCGACAGCAGAGCGAGCGCGGCGGCGTTCGCATCGAGCACCGTCTTGCGTTCGCCGTCGATCATCAGATGCGCGATCGTCGAGATCCGGAAGGCGGTGCGATAGCGGGCTTCCGCTTCCTGAAGTTCGCGGTAATCGGCCTCCAGATCCATCTGTGTTTCGACCAGGCGCTGCTGGTCCAGCATCTGCTGGCGCAGTTCCCGCCCTACGACGAGGGTGAACGGAAATTCCGGCGCGGCAAACGCCGAATAGAGCACCGGCAGGTCTGGTTTGCCGTCGGACGGATGATTGATCTGGTAGCCGCGCGAATGACGAATCTTGTCGTCTCCCGACAGCATCGCCTCTACCTTGGGGACAGACTCGACCGTCACCAGATCCTGGAGACGCTTGCCGACAGCCTTGGCGAGGCCGTAGCTGCCGATCTCTGGGTCGGACACGAAGACGCGGGAGACTTTATGGGAATGATCGACGAGCATGACGACGTCGGCGCTCAGACCGACCAGCGCCCCGATGGAATCGGCGTCGAGCGATTTGAGCAGGCTTACCGCGACTTCAAAGCCATGCATTGCGCTCGCACCGTTCAGAGGCTTCATCGTTTCAGCCAATCCGTTCCGCGGGCGCTCGCAGCAGTCTTGCGGCCGCTTGTTTTCGCCTGGTGGCCGAACTTTTCCAGTTCGTAGAAACTTTCACAGATCCTAGATGCGGAATAAACGCTGTCACATATGCAGTCAATCCCCAAACGTACAAGAAAATCAACGGACTCCAGCGCCGCGACGCCGCCGGTCACGATTGGCGGCCGCGCATGTGGGCGTTGCACTTTTATCGTGTCGACGAGTTGCGTAAAGGCCGGCCGCAAGCGGATATTGCTCCAGCCGATGCAGACGATATCGGCCTGGTCTATCGCCGTGCGCAGCCGCGCGCCGCGCGCGTCTTCGCCTTCGAGAATGAGGCTCGTCCAGCCAAGCGCGTC
Organism: Rhizobium sp. G21; assembly: GCF_014158035.1. GTDB lineage: Bacteria > Pseudomonadota > Alphaproteobacteria > Rhizobiales > Rhizobiaceae > Rhizobium_E. The sequence continues at coordinate 422,930 of NZ_JACFXW010000002.1, forward strand.
GAATAGCAGGCCGAGGAGATGCAGCATCAGCGTATGTTGCTCGCCATAGGGCGTCGTCAGCACCACGAAAGGCGCCGATGCGGCCGCGTGCATGCCCCGATATTCGAACGACAAGGACCGGATCAACTCCTGCAGCCGCGCGACGCCGATGCTGACATCGACAAAGCTGCAATCGCCGCTCACCCAGCGCTGCCCCAGCATGCGGGCGACGGTCTCGATGAAGAGGATTCTCACGAAATCTGGCTGTTCCTGAGGCAGTTCGTCGCGAAGATAGTCGCGCAGTCGCGACGGCCGGACGCGCGGACTGACGATCAAGCGACAGAAATCCGCGAGCGCCAGATCGTAGCGCCGGTCATGCTCCAGCCCGATTTCATAGCGCGCGGCCAGCTTGTCGGCGGTCATCGACGCCACCGTCCCCCAATAATGCGGCGAAGCTCATCCCGTTCGCTGGATAGGAGGTACACGTCCGCTCGATGCGGAGCAAGGGTCGCCCGGCTTTTCAGGCTTTCCGGTCGGGCAAGCGCCCCCGGGGGAACCCTCGTCCCCCTTGATATGAGATCTCATCCATCCAGCCCCGCGCGCGAGCGCCTCCTCACCGATGACGAGCAAATGCGGCTCCGAGATGCAGCGCGGATCCAGCCGTCTTCTGCGCCAGCGAGCATTTCTAGAATGCCAGACTGCAAGCAGATGTAAATGAAAATTTACGTCAACCTAAGTTGACACTGTGGCATTTACAGGACTACTCTCCGTCGTCATCCCAATAGGCCCTAGGGATGCATCCGGGGAGAAGACATGACCACGATGGGCAGGACCGAACAGACGGCGTCCGCTCCCGTTCTCTACACCGAGGAGGAAAGACGGAAGCGCGACGAAAGTGGATGGACCCTGGTTCAGGGCATTCTCGCGCCAATCCAATTCGTCGTGTTCCTGGCGAGTCTGACATTTATCCTGCGCTATATGATCACCGGCAACGGCCTGTTGGCGGCGGAAGTCTCGATCGTCGCCAAGACGTTCACGCTCTACGCCATCATGATCACCGGTTCGATCTGGGAAAAGCAGGTGTTCGGCTGCTACCTCTTTGCGCGGCCTTTCTTCTGGGAAGATGTTTTCTCCATGCTGGTGCTGGCGCTCCACACCGCCTATCTGCTGGCGCTTTTTCTGGGGCTGTTTGGCGATCACGGTCGCCTGTTGCTCGCGCTTGCAGCCTATGCGACCTATGTGTTCAACGCTGGTCAGTTCGTCTGGAAGCTCCGGCTTGCGCGTCTCGACGCCGCGTCGCGGCGGTCGGCGCCTGCGGTCGGTCTCGCCTCCGGGCTCGAAATCCCGGGAGGCGTATCATGACCACGCCCATGATCGATCTCCCGTCGACCGCCTGCGCCAGTCCGCCCGTGGTGCGCGAGCGCGGCCAGCACGAAGTCTTTTGCGGCCTGACCTCGATCATCTGGCTGCATCGCAAGCTGCAGGACGCGTTTTTCCTCATCGTCGGTTCACGCACCTGCGCCCATCTCATGCAGTCGGCGGCGGGCGTGATGATCTTTTCGGAGCCCCGTTTCGCCACCGCCATCATGGAAGAGCGCGATCTCGCCGGCATGGCCGACATGCATGACGAACTCGATCAGGTTGTCGCCCGGCTTCTCGTCCGCAGGCCCGATATCCGCATGCTCGTGCTGGTAGGCTCCTGTCCTTCCGAAGTCATCAAACTGGACCTCGGTCGCGCCGCTGGCCGTCTGAACGGACACTATGCGCCGCGTTGCCGGGTGATCGCCTATTCCGGCAGCGGCATAGAGACGACATTCACCCAGGGCGAAGACAATTTCCTCGCCGCACTCGTCGCGGATGCGGCCAAGCCCGCTGCGCCGAAAGCCCGCGCCCGCTTGGTCGTCGCAGGATGTCTCGCCGATGTGGTGGAGGATCAGTTCCAGCGTCTCCTGGCCGCCATGGGCATTGATGATGTCGTGTTCCTGCCCGGCCGCAGCGCCACTGCCGGGCTCGCCATCGGCCCCGAGACGCGCTACGTGCTGGCTCAACCCTATCTCGGCGCGACGGCGCAGGCGCTCGACGCCCGCGGCGCGCGGCGCATCGACGCCATCTTCCCGCTGGGAAGCGAGGGAACCACGGCCTGGCTTTGGGCCATCGCCGCCGCCTTCGGCATCGACCGCGACCGGTTCGACGCCGTCGTCGCCCAACCGCGCAAACGCGCCCGGCAGGCGATCGACCATTATCGCGGCTGGCTTGCCGGAAAGAAGATCTTCTTCTTTCCCGACTCCCAGCTCGAACCGTCGCTCGCCCGCTATCTTCATCAGGAACTTGACGCGGATATCGTCGAAGTCGGCAGCCCTTATCTGCATCGAGAGCATGTGGCGGGTGAAATCGCGCTGCTGCCGCCCGGCGTGATCGTCTCCGAAGGACAGGATGTCGATCGACAGATCGACCGTTGCCACGCCGCCGCGCCGGATCTGATCGTCTGCGGCCTCGGGCTCGCCAATCCCTTCGAGGCCGAGGGCCGCATCACCAAATGGTCGATCGAATTCGCCTTCACGCCGATCCTGGGCTATGAGCAGGCTGGCGATCTCGCAGAACTTTTCGCGCGCCCGCTGATGCGCAATCACACCCTGACCGGCCGCCCGGCAAATGTGGAGGCGGCCGAATGAAACTCTCCCTGTGGACCTATGAAGGTCCTCCCCATGTCGGCGCGATGCGGATTGCCGCATCCATGCGTGGCGTCCACTACGTTCTTCATGCGCCGCAGGGAGACACCTATGCCGATCTTCTCTTTACGATGATCGAGCGCCGGTCGACGCGTCCGCCGGTTACCTACACCACATTCCAGGCGCGTGACCTCTCAGGCTCCACGGCCGATATCTTCAAGACGGCCTGTCAGTCCGCGGTCGATCGCTTCCAGCCCGAGGCGCTGCTGGTCGGCGCCTCCTGCACCGCCGAATTGCTGCAGGACGATCCCGGCGGGCTCGCCCGCGCGCTGGATATGCCGCTGCCGGTCATTCCGCTGGAACTGCCGTCCTACCAGAAGAAGGAAAACTGGGGCGCGGCCGAAACCTTTTACCGTCTGGTGCGCGCTTTCGCCGGCCCGGTCGCCCGCCCGGCGGAGATCGCGCCAAACAGCTGCAACATTCTCGGCCCCACCGCGCTCGGCTTCCGCTGCAGGGATGATGTCGAGGAAATCCGGCGGCTTCTTACCGACGAGAAATTCGACGTCCGCGTCGTCGCCCCGCTCGACGCCAGCCCTGCCGATCTCGCCCGCCTGCCGGAAGCCGCCTTCAACATCGTGCTCTATCCGGAGATCGCCGACAGCGCGGCGCGCTGGCTGCAGAAGACCCACGGAATGCCTTTCACCACCACGATTCCGATCGGCGTCGGCGCAACCAGGCGCTTCCTCTCTGAGGCGCGCGCTCTGGCCGGGTTTGCGCCGCAGAGCTCAGGCGAAGCGGGGCAGGGCGGGAAAGACCGGCTCACATGGTACTCCCGGTCGGTCGACAGCACCTATCTCACCAATAAGCGGGTCTTCATCTTCGGCGACGCCACCCACGCCATCGCCGCCGCGCGCATTGCTTCGGAGGAACTCGGTTTCCGCGTTTGCGGGCTGGGAACCTATATGCGCGAATTCGCCCGCGACGTCCGTGAGGCCGCCGCCCGCTACGGCGTAGACGCGCTGATCACCGACGATCATCTCGATGTCGAGGCCGCCATCGTCGCGGCCCGCCCCGAGCTCGTGCTGGGCACGCAGATGGAGCGCCATATCGCCAAGCGGCTGAGGGTCCCATGCGCGGTGATCTCGGCGCCGGTGCATGTTCAGGATTTTCCCGCACGCTATTCGCCGCAGATGGGTTTCGAAGGCGCCAATGTCATCTTCGACAGCTGGGTGCATCCGCTCATGATGGGACTGGAGGAGCATCTCCTGCAGATGTTCCGCGACGATTTCGAGTTCAACGACGAGGCCGCCGCCTCGCATCTACATCCGCATGCCGCCGCCGAACAGGTCGATGCGCCCGCGCCTGCCGAGGCGGCGCGGATCTGGACGGTCGACGCCGAGCGCGAATTGAAAAAGTGCCCTTCTTCGTGCGCGGCAAGGCCCGGCGCAACACCGAACTCTTTGCCGCGAGCAAAGGCATTCACCCGATCACCGTGGAGACGCTGTATGATGCGAAAGCCCATTTCGCCCGCTGACAGCACCCCGGTCAGGGTGGTGCTGGTCACATTGGACAATCACATCGCCGCAGCCGTCGACGACGCCCGCCGCGCGCTGGCCCGCGATCTGCCGGGCCTGACGCTGACGGTCCACGCCGCCACGGACTGGGCGGAGGATCCCACGAGCCTGGCCGACTGCCGAGCCGCGATCCTCGCAGGCGACATCATCATCGTCTCGATGATCTTCGTCGAAGAACATGTGCGCGCCATCGCCGACGTGTTGGAAGCCCGCCATCGCGATTGCGACGCTATGGTCTGCTGCATGTCGGCCGGCACGATCATGAAATACACCACCATGGGTCGCTTCCGCATGAGCGACGAGCAGAAGGGGCCGTTGGCGCTGTTGAAGAAGTTGCGCGGCTCGAGCTCGTCGCGCAACGGCCGCGACAGCGGCAAGACCGCCGGCGAGCGCCAACTCGCCATGCTCCGGCGGCTGCCGCAGCTTCTGCGCTTCATCCCCGGCACGGCGCAGGATGTGCGCAATTATTTCCTGACGCTGCAATACCGCATCGCCGCCTCGCACGAGAACATCGCCAATATGGTGCGGCTGCTTGTGGGCAAATATGCGCGTGGCGACCGCAAGGGGCTGCAGGGCCGGATTTCGGTCGGCGATCCCGTCGACTATCCCGAGATCGGGCTCTATCATCCGCGCCTCACGCCGCGGGTCACCGAGCAGCTGAGGGCCCTGCCGCCGCTCGATGCGTCGAAGGGAACTATCGGACTGCTGTTGCTCCGGACCTATATTTTGTCCGGCGACACCGGTCATTACGATCGGGTGATCGGCGCGCTGGAAGCGCGGGGATATCGCGTCCTGCCGGTCTTCTCGAGCGGGCTCGACATGCGGGCCGCGATCAGCCGCTACATGGACCCGTCCGAAGGCGGCCTCAAGGTCGATGCGCTCTGCTCGCTCACCGGCTTCTCGCTGGTCGGCGGCCCTGCTTATAGCGACGCCAAGGCCGCAGCGGAGACGCTCGAAAAGCTCGATGTCCCCTATCTCTCCGCCTTCGTGACCGAATTCCAGTCGAAAGAGGGCTGGCAGGCGTCGACGCAGGGACTGACGCCGATCGAAACGACGCTGATGGTCGCTATTCCCGAACTCGACGGCGCCGTCGGCTCGATGGTCATCGGCGGTCGATCCGATTGCGGCGGCAAATCGAAACCCTGCATCTGCGCCCGCGAACTCGGTCAATGCCCCGAGGGCCGCGCCTGCATGCAGCCGGATGACGAACGCGTCGGCTTGCTGGCTGATCGGCTGGCGGCGATGGCCAATCTCCGCCGCAGCGCCCGGCGCGAGCGCCGCATCGCGGTGACTTTGTTCAACTATCCGCCCAACAGCGGCAGCATCGGAACGGCTGCTTTCCTGTCGGTGTTCGAAAGCCTCTACGAGACGATGCGGCGACTCCAGGCTGAAGGCTATGATGTCGAGACGCCTGAAAGCGTCGACGCCCTGCGCGGCATGATCCTGGAAGGCAATGCGGCGCTTTACGGCGTCGAAGCGAATGTGCATGCGATCATCCCGACCGACGATCATGTCCGGCGCCAGCGCCATCTCGACGAAATCGAGGCGCAATGGGGGACGGCGCCGGGCCGCATTCTCAGCAATGGCCACGGCATTTTCCTGCTCGGCCGGCAGTTCGGCAAGCTGCTGGTCGGTCTGCAACCGTCCTTCGGCTATGAAGGCGATCCGATGCGGCTGCTCTTCGAAGCCGGCTTTGCCCCAAATCATGCTTTTGCGGCCTATTACACCTATCTTCGCGAGGTCTTCCGCGCCGATGCGGTGCTGCATTTCGGCACCCATGGCGCGCTCGAATTCATGCCCGGCAAGCAGAGCGGACTATCCTCGACCTGCTGGCCCGACCGCATTCTCGGCGCGCTGCCGAACTTCTATCTCTATGCCGCCAACAATCCCTCCGAAGGCTCGATCGCCAAGCGTCGCTCGGCCGCCACGCTCATTTCCCACCTGACGCCGCCGGTCACGCAAGCCGGGCTCTACAAGGGGCTGAGCGAGCTGAAATCGAGCCTCGACCGCTACCGCGCCACAGCGCCCGATGCATTGGTCGAGCGCGAGACACTGATCGCGCTCATCCGCGTCCAGGCCGAGCAGTTGGACCTCGCCGGCGATAACGCCCAAAGCAGCGACGCGCCCTTCATCCAGGAGATCCTGCGCGCGGTCAATGAGCTCGAATATGCGCTGATTCCGCATGGTCTTCATGTCGCGGGCCGTCCGATGGACAGAGCCGAGCGGCTCGATATGCTCGCGCATGTCGCGGCGGGCATGGAGGATGCACCCGGGATCAAGGATGACGCCGACCTGTTGTCAGCGATCATAGATGCCGACGAGGCGCGCATCGCCGCTATGATGCGACAGGCGGATGAAGGCCGGAAGCAAGCGGTCGTCCGGCTTTCGGCGCTGAATGCCGGACTTGCGGAAAACCGCGAACTCGATGGGCTCGTCCGGGCGCTCGATGGGCGTTTCGTCATGCCGTCGCCTTCCGGTGATCTCCTGCGCACGCCGGAGCTTCTGCCGACCGGGCGCAACATTCACGGCTTCGATCCCTTCGGCATTCCGAGCGCCTTTGCCGTGCAGGACGGCGCGCGCCAGGCCGCGCGCGTGCTCGACCGCTACATGAAGATCGACGGCCGCCTGCCGGAAACCGTGGCGATGGTGCTGTGGGGCACCGACAATCTCAAGACCGGCGGCGCGCCGCTCGCCCAGGCCATGGCGCTGATGGGCGCGACGCCGAAGCTCGATTTCTACAATCGCGTCTGCGGGGCGATCCTGATCCCGCTCGAAGAGCTGAAGCGCCCACGCATCGATGCGGTGGTGACGCTCTCCGGCATCTTCCGCGATCTCCTGCCGATCCAGGCGAGCATGCTGGCCGAAGCGAGCTATCTCGCCGCCGCCGCCGATGAACCGGTCGAAATGAATTTCATCCGCAAGCATGCGCTCGCCTATTGCGAGAGCCATGGCTGCGATATCGAGCAGGCCGCCTATCGCGTCTTCTCCAATGCGGACGGCGCCTATGGGGCCAATGTCAACATGCTGATCGCGTCGTCCGCCTGGTCCGACGACGAGGAGATCGCCGACACTTATACCAGCCGCAAGAGCTTCGCCATCAATCGCAAGGGCAAGACCAGCCGGCAGACGGAGGTTCTCGACGCCATGTTGGGCGAGGTCGACATGGCCTATCAGAATCTCGAATCCGTCGAGGTCGGCGTCACCACGATCGAGAACTATTTCGACACGCTGGGCGGGCTCACCAAGGCCGTCAACCGCGCCAAGGGCGGCGGGGCTCTTCCGGTGTTCATCTCCGACCAGACCAAGGGCGAGGGCAAGGTGCGGACGCTCGGTGAACAGGTGGCGCTCGAAACCCGCACCCGGACGCTGAATCCCAAATGGTTCGAAGGCATGCTCAAGCATGGCTATGAAGGCGTGCGCCATATCGAGACTCAGGTCGCCAACACGCTCGGCTGGTCGGCGACCACCGGCGGCGTCGATCCCTGGGTCTACCAGCAGATGACCGAGACGTTCATGCTGGATCCGGCGATGCGCCGTCGGCTGTCGGCCCTCAACCCGGCCTCCACCGCCCGCGTCGCGTCGCGTCTCATGGAGGCGCATGAGCGGAATTACTGGCAACCCGACGCCGAAACGCTCGCCGCTCTCAGGCTGGCGGGCGAAGAACTGGAAGACCGTCTCGAAGGCGTGGTCAGGAGGCTGCCCAATGAATATCTTCACACACGCCAAGACAGCCGAACATGACGCGCGCGTCGCCCGCAAGCTGCGGGAGCGCGCCGATGGCGAGGGCAGCGTCCAGGTCCATCTCGACCCGACAATGGAAATCGAAGGAGCCAAGGTCTTCGCCGTCTATGGCAAGGGCGGGATCGGCAAATCCACCACCTCGTCGAACCTCTCGGTCGCCTTTTCCAAGATCGGCAAGCGGGTGCTGCAGATCGGCTGCGACCCCAAGCACGATTCCACCTTCACGCTCACCAAGAGCCTGATCCCGACGGTGATCGATGTCCTGGAAAAGGTCGACTTCCATAGCGAGGAACTCCGGCCCGAAGACTATGTGGTCGAAGGCTATAACGGCGTGCAATGCATCGAGGCGGGCGGTCCGCCGGCCGGCACCGGCTGCGGCGGTTATGTCGTCGGCCAGACCGTCAAGCTTCTCAAGGAGCATCACCTGCTCGACGACACCGATGTGGTGATCTTCGACGTGCTGGGCGATGTGGTCTGCGGCGGCTTCGCGGCGCCGCTTCAGCATGCCGAACGCGCCGTGGTGGTGGCCGCCAACGATTTCGACTCCATCTTCGCGATGAACCGCATCGTCGCCGCCATCAAGGCCAAGTCGCGCAATTACGAGGTCCGTCTCGGCGGCGTCATCGCCAATCGTTCCCGCGAGACCGATCAGATCGACCGCTACAACGCCGCGATCGGGCTCAAGCGCCTCGCCCATGTGCCGGATTCCGATCATGTCCGGCTGAGCCGCCTCAAGAAGAGCACGCTGTTCGAGATGGGAGACGCCCCCGAGATCAAGGGAATCCAGGCTGAATATATCCAGCTTGCCGAACGGCTCTGGGCCGGCACGCCGGCGCTCGAAGCCGAGCCGATGAAGGATCGGCAGATCTTCGAATTTCTCGGTTTTGAATGAGGCGCGGGCGGGAGGACAGACGATGACGCAGGCCGACTACACGCGCAGGACCGGAGAGATCGAGCACTATTTCGATCGGACGGCATTCGACGCCTGGAAGAGGCTCACGGGCGACCAGCCGGTGAGCGGCATTCGCGCCACCGTGCGCAAGGGCCGCGATGCGATGCGCCGTACGCTGGTCGACTGGTTGCCGCAGGATTTGACCGGCTGGCGCATTCTCGACGCGGGCTGCGGTTCAGGGGTCATGGCGGTGGAACTGATGGAGCGCGGCGCCGATGTGCTGGGCATCGACCTCTCGGCGCAGATGGTGGCGTTCGCCCGCCAGCGCGCCTTCGATCGCCATGCCGGCGGCGGCCCGCGCCATGGCTCGGTGCGTTTTGAGAGCGGCGACATGCTCGACCCCCGCCACGGCCGCTTCGACGCCATCGTCGCCATGGACGTCCTGATTCACTACCGCCCGGCGCAGGCGAGCCGTCTCCTCGAGCAGATGGCCGCCCGCACCTCGCGCAAGCTGATCTTCACGCTGGCCCCCGGCTCGCGCCTGCTGCGCACCATGCTTGCGGCGGGCCGCGTCTTCCCGCGCGGCAACCGCTCGCCGTCGATCTATCCGGTCGACGCCAAGTGCCTCGTCGGCGACCTCGTCGCCAAGCCCGACATGGCCGCGTGGTCGATGGGTCGCAGCCAGAGGATCGCGATCGGGTTTTACACCTCTCAGGCCATGGAGGTGTCACGGTCATGAGCGTCGGCGCCGCAAATCGCAGGCTCATCGGTCTCTGGCAGCGGCTGGGCGTGCGCTTCATGCCCTTTGCAGATGCGGCGACGGAAGACATGCCGCTGTCGAGGCTGTTGCGATTGGCGCTGTTCCAGGTGTCGGCCGGCTGCGTGATGGTGCTTCTCAACGGCACGCTGAACCGGGTGCTGATCGTCGAGCTCGATGTGCCCGTCGAACTGGTCTCGGCTGTGATCGCCATTCCGGTTCTCGCCGCCCCGCTTCGGCTCATCTTCGGTTACAGGTCCGACACCTATAAATCCGTGCTCGGCTGGCGGCGCGTGCCCTATGTCTGGCTCGGCAGCCTGCTGCAATTCGGCGGGTTAGCCATCATGCCTTTTGCGCTGCTGCTGCTTCAATCGCAGACGGTGGGGCCGGAATGGGCGGGGGTGGTCGGCGCCTGCCTCGCCTTCATCCTCACCGGTTTCGGCATGCATATGTCGCAGACTGCGGGCCTGGCGCTCGCCAGCGATCTCGTGCCGGCTGAAAAGCGCCCGCGGGTCGTGGCGCTCCTCTATGTCATGCTGCTCGTCGGCATGATCGGCGCTTCGGCCTTCTACAGCATCGCGCTCGTTGATTTTTCGCCCAAACAACTGATCCAGGTCATTCAGGGCACGGCGCTGTTCACCATCGTCATCAATGTGATCGCCATCTGGAAGCAGGAGGCGCGCAACCCGCGGGCGACGGCCCCGGATCGCGACCTCACCGGTTTCTTCGAGGCTCTCGACGCCTATCGCAGCGATCCTGGCACGGTGCGGCTGCTCCTCGCCGTCGCGATCGGCTCGGCCGCGTTTTCGATGCAGGATATCCTGCTCGAACCCTATGGCGGCGAAATACTCGGCATGTCGGTGGGGCGCACGACCCTGTTGACGGGGCTCTGGGCACTGGGCGCCATGGCGGGTTTCGCCTGGGCGGCGCATAGCCTCCAGCGGGGCGCGCCGATGTATCGCATCGCCGCACGCGGTCTGCTGATCGGCATCGTCGCCTTTTCGGCCATCATTCTCGCCGAGCCGCTCGAATTGCAGGGGCTCTTCTATGCCGGGGCGGGCTGCGTCGGTCTGGGCGGCGGCCTCTTCGCCGTCGGCACCTTGTTGGCGGCGATGGCGATCTCGGATCGTTCGGAGAGCGGCATCGTGGTCGGCGCCTGGGGCGCGGTCCAGGCCACCGCGATCGGCTGCAGCCTGCTCGCCGCAGGCGTCATCAAGAACATGGTCAACATGCTGGCGCTCAACGGCGTTTTGGGCGAGGCCATGGCGACGAGGGCGTCCGGCTATCTCGTCGTCTACGGCGTTGAAATTCTGCTTCTCTTCGTCTGCCTGGCGGTGATCGGTCCCCTGACGGGGCGGCGTTACCAGCGGGCGGATCACGACAGTGACATGCGTTTTGGCCTGGCGGAACTGCCCGGCTGAAAGCCGGCGCGCGCCATCTCTTGGAGGGACAATGATGATCGGATCTCTCGGCGGCAATCTCGATGTGGCCCAGGTGGTGCTCTACGCCTTCTGGGTCTTCTTCGCCGGCCTCGTCTGGTATCTCAGGCAGGAGGATCGTCGCGAAGGCTATCCGCTCGAAGCGGATGTCTCGGGACGCTACAACAAGCATCCCTTCCTGTTCGTGCCGCCGAAAAAGACTTTCGTCCTGCCGCATGGACAGGGCTTCAAGCAGGTTCCGGATTTCGTCCGCGACACCCGTCCGCTCGCCGCCCGGCGTTTCGCCAAGGCGCCGGGCTATCCGATCGAACCGGTGGGAAATCCGATGCTCGCCGGCATCGGTCCTGGCTCCTGGGCCGAACGCGCCGAAAGGCCTGATATGACGGCGTATGGCGACGCTCGGATCGTGCCGCTGCGGATGGCCGAGGGCTTTGCAATCGCCGAGGGCGAGACGGATCCGCGCGGTCTGCCGGTCATCGGCTGTGACCGGAAACAGGCCGGAACGGTCGTCGACGTCTGGGTCGATCGCTCCGAACAGCTGATCCGCTATTACGAGGTGGAGATCGGCATAGGCGAGGCTGTGCGCAACGTGCTCTTGCCGAATAATTTCGTCGTGGTGCAGAGCAATCTGCGCTCCCGCCAGCTCTATGTCCACGCCATCACCTCGGCCCAGTTCGCCGAAGTCCCGGCGACGGCGAATATGGACACGATCACGCTCAGGGAAGAGGACAAGATCGCTGCCTATTACGGCGGCGGCCTCCTCTATGCGCTACGCGAACGACAGGAGTCGCTGCTGTGAAACAGTTCGTCACGCGAGAGCACGAGATCGAGCCCGTCCCGGGTCTGCCGAGCGAGCTGCCGAAGGGTGAACAGATTCTCTGGCAAGGCCGTCCGTCGGCGCGGCTCGTGGCGCGTCATTGTCTGAAGAGCGTCTGGATCGGCGGCTATTTCCTCGTTCTTGCGCTCTGGGCGGGCGTCTCGGGACTGTCGGACGGCCAACCACTTGGCGGCATCGTTTTCTCGATCGCAATTCTGACCGCGCTCGCGGCGTTGCTGCTCGGCCTAATCGAGCTCTTCGCCTGGGGCGTCGAGAAGACTACGCTCTACACCATCACCAGCGAGCGCGTGGTGATGCGCTTCGGCGTGGCGCTGTCGATGACGCTGAACATGCCGTTCAAGCAATTTCACAGCGTCTCGCTCGGAAGGCTGGGCGGCAAGGCGGGCACGATCGCGATTGCGCTCGTTCCGGGTCATCGCCTGTCATGGCTTGTCCAGTGGCCGCATGTCCGGGGCTGGCGCTTCACTGCACCCGAGCCGAGCCTCATCTGCCTGCCCGATGCGGAAGCCGTCGCCCAAGTGCTTGCGCTCGCCTATGGCCGGTATCGCAGCGTTCATTCCGCGCATCCGCGCCTGACCGTGATCGACGAGGCCGTATCTGCGCCCGTCCACGTCGCGGCGGCGGAATAGGAGGGAGCCATGCGATCGTCGCTCCGACTTGGATATTGGGACGCCCGACAGGGCCGCAAGACCAACCGGCTTCCGCCGGCGATCTTGGCGGCGTCGATCGGTCTCGTCGTCTTCGCGGCGTCTGCCGTGCTTTTCGGTCAGGCAACCGGTCTTGGGCTTGTGCGCCAGGAGGCCGGTCGCCCCGTCGCCATGCGCGACATAATCATCTCCCGCGCGCCCGGAGACGCCGTCGTCGTCAACGACGCGGCCAGCGGCAAGGCGATCGCGACCTATCCGAAAGACACTGGCGGCTTCGTTCGCGGCTCTCTCCGCGCCTTCGAACGCATGCGGCAGGTGGCGGCCGTTCCGAACGGCGCGGCCTACAGGATCATCAAGTGGGACACCGGCCGCGTAAGCCTTTCCGACACCGCCACCGGCGAACGCATCTATCTCGAAGCCTTCGGTCGCGACAACGCGGCCGCATTCGCGGCCCTTCTGGACTCTCAGGGAGGAACACGTCCATGAACCCCGTCTTTGCCTTGATGCGTCGGCGAGAGCTCGTCGATTGCACCGTCGAACTCAACAACACTTTCGAGGCGCTGGGCGCGCATCTGCGCTTCGACAACGGCGTGATCGTCCATCCCGGCGACGAGGTGCTCGTGCATGGCGCGCCGGTGCAGATCCCCTATGGCGAATGCCACAGCTTCCGCCGCAAAGCGACGATCACCCGCGCCGGCGCGCTGGAACGGGTCTGGACCCGCGCCACCGGCGATCTCGACATGATGGAACTGTGCGAATTCAGCTTCACGGAGAGGGCGCTGTCATGAACAACCATGTTTCGAAAGCCGACCTTCAGGATCATGAGCCGACGATCGAGGAGCGACTGTCCACGGTCAACGACACCACGCGCAGCGCGCTGGTTTCGACCATGCTGACGCCGCGCTTCTACACCACGGATTTCGACGAGATGGACAAGATCGATGTCGAGCCGGTGCGAGGCGAATGGGACCAGCTGATCGCCCAGATGCGCAGCGACCCCAATCGCGGTCATTTCCGCCGCAACGAAGAATGGAACGACATCGATATCGACGCGCTTCCCGCCGACCTGCGCGAAGAGCTGATCGACTTTCTCGTCTCCTCGCTGACGTCGGAATTCTCCGGCTGCGTGCTCTACAAAGAGATGAAGCGGCGCGGCAAGAACCAGGAGATCTGCGAATTGTTCGGCTATATGAGCCGCGACGAATCCCGCCATGCCGGCTTTATCAACGATGCGCTCAAGGATTTCGGCATCGGCGTGAATATGGGCTTCCTCGCCAAGGCCAAGAAATACACCTTCTTCAAGCCCAAATTCATCTACTATGCGACCTATCTGTCCGAGAAGATCGGCTATGCGCGCTACATCACCATCTTCCGCCATTTCGAGCAGCATCCGGATAGGCGCTTCCATCCGATTTTCAAATGGTTCCGGCAGTGGTGCAATGACGAGTTCTCGCATGGCGAGGCCTTTTCGCTGATCATCCGCTCCGACAAGCGGCTGATGTCTGGCGTCAACAAGCTCTGGATCAAGTTCTTCCTTCTGGCCGTCTTCGCGACGATGTATGTTCGCGATCACATGCGGCCGGCTTTTCACGACGCCGTGGGCATCGACATCGACGATTACGACATGCGCGTCTTCAGGCTGACCTCGGAAATCTCGCGGCAATGCTTCCCGCTGGTGCTCGATCTCGACAATCCGGCGCTGCGAGAAGGCTTCCGGCGGATGGAGCGCATCAATCGCCGGGTGATGGCGGCGCGGGCCGAAGGCGGTCTCGTCGGGCGGCTGAAAAAGTCTGGTGGTCCGCTGCCGCGACCGTCAATTTCGTGCGGATGTATGCGATCCCCACCATATCGAACACGATCCCGGCCACGTCGCGCCTGCAGCCGGTCTGGTAAGCCGTGATGGCGCTCACCCACCCTGTCACTGTCGTTCTGATCGCCATCGGCGTCTGGTGGCTGTCGACGGGGCTCGTGCTGGCCATGGTTCATCGCACCGGGCGGGGCGGCTGGCGCCCCATGCAAGTGATGCTGCTGATGACGGTGATCGGCGCGATCGGCTTCGGCATGATGCTGTTCGGCGCGCAGGAGCGCACGCCGCTCGGCTCCTATTCCGGCTTCTTCGGGGCGCTTCTGGTCTGGGCCTGGCATGAGGCGGCGTTTCTGACCGGCGCGCTGATCGGCCGCCGGGCCGGCGATTGCCCGCCCGGTCTCGCCGGCTTCGCGCGGTTCCGCGCCGCTTGGGAGGCGATCTGCGACCACGAGATCGCGATCTTGCTGACGGGTTTGGGTCTCTGGTTCGCGCTGTCGGGAAGCGACAATCTCTTCGGTCTCGCAGCCTTCGGCCTGCTCTGGGGCATGCGGATTTCCGCCAAGCTCCTGATCTTCTTCGGAGCGCCGCATGCGGTCAGCGAGCTGATGCCGAAGCGGATCCAGCATTTGAAGAGCTATTTCAACACCGACCGACTGACGCCGCTGTTCCCGCTGATGATGGCGGCGGCGACGAGCCTTTTCGCCATCCTTGTGGTCGGCGCGAGCCGCGCGACGCAGGATCATTCGGTGGTCGGCCACATCCTGCTCGCGACCTTCACGGCGCTCGCGATCCTCGAACACATCATCCTGGTGGTGCCTGTGTCGGACTTCGCGCTCTGGCGCTGGGCGGCGCCTGGGACGGGGCGGCAGGGCAGGCCGGGCGGAAGTTCCGCCAAACGATAGACGCCGCCTGTTCCTCAGGGAGCAGCCGGCGGCGACGACGACATTAGAGTTGAGACAAGAGACGGGAGAGAAAAAGATGATGGATGTTCACAAGCACATGGAAGAGGCTCTCGGTGAGCTCAGGACCGCCGGCAATTATCGGGTCTTTGCGGAACTGGAACGCCAATGCAGCGCCTTTCCCAGAGCCACCATCCATCACGGCGATGGCGAGACGGGGGAGGTGACCGTCTGGTGCTCCAATGATTATCTCGGCATGGGCCAGAGTCCCGTCGTCACCGAACGCATGACCGAGATCATCCGCAAATGCGGCGCGGGCGCGGGCGGAACGCGCAACATCTCCGGCACCAATCACTACCACGTCCAACTCGAGCGCGAACTGGCCGACCTGCATGACAAGGAAGCTGCGCTGATCTTCACCTCGGGCTATGTGTCGAATTGGGCGGCGCTGGGCACGCTGCTGTCGAAGATCCCCGGCATCATCGTCTATTCCGATGCGCTGAACCATGCCTCGATGATCGAAGGCATCCGGCATTCCGGCTGTCCGCGACGGATATTCCGGCATAACGATTATCGCCATCTTCGCGCGCTGATGGCGGCCGACGATCCTGCGCTGCCGAAGCTCGTCGCCTTCGAATCCGTCTATTCGATGGACGGCGACATCTCGCCCATCCGCGAAATCTGCGACGTGGCCGACGAATTCGGGGCTATGACCTATCTCGACGAGGTTCATGCGGTCGGCATGTACGGTCCGCGCGGCGGCGGCGTCGCCGAGCGCGAGGGGCTGATGCATCGTTTGACGGTGATCGAGGGCACGCTCGGAAAAGCATTCGGCGTGATGGGCGGCTATATCACCGGCTCGAACACGCTGGTGGATTTCGTCCGCTCCTTCTCCTCCGGCTTCATCTTCACCACCGCGTTGCCGCCGGCGCTCGCCGCCGGCGCCACGGCGTCCATCCGCCACCTCAAGGAAAGCCAGGCCGAACGCAGTGGCCACCAGCGCGCGGTCGCCAAGGTCCGCGCCGCCCTCGATGCGAGAGGCATTCCGCACATGGCAAATCCCAGCCATATCGTGCCGGTCATGGTCGGCAACGCCGCCAAATGCAAATGGATCTCCGATATCCTGCTCGATACGTTCGGCGTCTATGTGCAGCCGATCAACTATCCCACGGTCGCGGTGGGAACGGAGCGGCTTCGTATCACGCCGACCCCGTTGCATTCGGACGACGATATTCGTCATATGGCGGACGCCTTGTCGTCGCTCTGGGCGCAATGCGCGCTGGCGCGCCGGGTCGCCTGACCCGTTGCAGCCCACGGCGCGCCGCAGGAAAGGAAAGGCCCGATGGGGTTCAACCGCAACTCGATCTTCATTCCGGCCGTCGCCGACAATGGATCTCTGTATCCGATCGAGAAGATGAAAGCCCATGTCCTGGGCCAGTTGCATCTGGCGGTCTCCGTGTTCGTGTTCGACGGCGACCTCCTCCTGATTCAAAAGCGGGCGATCGGGAAATATCATTGCGGCGGGCTCTGGGCCAACACCTGTTGCACCCATCCGCATTGGCGCGAAACCTTGGAGGCGTGCGCCGCGCGCCGCCTCGGTGAGGAGCTCGGCTTCTCCGTTCCGCTCACGCGCCATCAGACGGTCGATTACGCAGCCGAGGTCGGCAACGGATTGCGTGAGCACGAGCGGGTGACGCTGTTCAGCGCCGCCGTCGATCGCCATGCCATCGATCTGGCTCTGGATCCGCACGAAGTCGAAGAGACTCGCTGGATCTCGCATGCGGATCTGCTCGCCGAGGCGGAAGCCCGACCCGAAGCCTTCACGCCCTGGTTCCGTATCTATCTCCACCGGTTCCCCGGCCTCGTCTTCGCGCCGGCCGCCAGAGCGTCCTGAACCCCGACATTCCCATTCCAGATGGACAGCGCAACGCGTCGCCTTCCGTGCGCACGCTGCCGAACAGACCGTTTTGCGCAAAGAAAAAGGAGCCTTTCGGGCCCCTTCAAGACAATCTGCCGAGATCGTCGATGATCCGGCTGTACTGTTGAAAGCGCCGCTATGATATGCGGCGCCCGGCAGATTTGCGGCCCGCCTCAGCTCTTGCCAGGCTGGTAGGCCGAGTAATCCGGAACCGTGGTCGGCTCCTTCTTGGCGAGTGCGTCGAGATAGTTCTTGAGCATCGACACGCCGTAAAGCGGCTTCTGCACGCCGTTGTGGCAAGTCGCGCAGCCGATCTTCAGCACATCGCCTTCGGGACCCTTGCGATTGGCCGGGAAGACCGGCGTCAGGCCTTCGATATAATTGTTGTTCAAATCGCGCACCATGCGGATGCCGTGCCAGGCCGTCACGCGCTGCGGCGAGCTCTGGTCCCAATCGTTGAAGGCGCGGGAATTGTGGCACGTGACGCAGTTGACGCCGAGCGATTCCGACATATGTATCATCAGCGCCCAGGTGTTTTCCGTCTCCTTGGTGCCGGCTTTGTTTGTCCCGGTCGGCAGGGCGGAGGTCGAATGGACGCGGATCGGCTTGTCGTGGACGAGATAGTCCATCAGCGCGTTCTGCGGCAGCGACGTCTTGCCGGCATAAAGCGCCACCACATTCTGGCCCTGGCGGTTCTGGGTCATGTTGCCCGCCGGCTTCGGTTCGAGGCTCGTCGACCAAACCTGTTTCGGCACGCCATTGCCGCGATGGCAGGTGTAGCAGGTGACGCCGGTTTCGGCGACATGGGGTTTCCAGTCGACATTGATCGCCTGCGTCATCTGGATCATGCGGCGGGCGACGACCTTCTGGTAGACTTCGTCTGACGCCATGTTCTCCGGATTGTGGCAGTGTAATTGCAGCCCGCCTCCGGCGCCACCCATTCGGTGATCGAAGCCATGAACTGGTTGAATTGATCGTCCGAGAGATCCTTCAGCACCTGAACATTCTCATAGATCGCGCCGGCCCTGTCGCCGCTCGGATCGGCTTCATAGGGCGCGGCGGCGCGATATTCGCCGCTCTGAGGGCTTCTTCGGTCTCGATATCGCGGTAGTGAGCCATGCCGGTTCCGCGATAGCCGATCTGCTCTCCGGCGACCGGCGGCGCATCCCAGCCCGCGCCGACGAAACTGGCGATGGTGAGCAGCGTCCCGGCGGAGATCGCGAATGGAATCCAGAGTCTCATTGTCCTTCTCCCTCATTTCGCCGGATCGATGACGCCGGGCCACATGACCGGTAGCGGAGACACAAGGCCATGCTTGACGCCCCAGAGATACCAGTTGTCGACGACGGTGCCGGTCAACAGGATGCCGATGCCTCCGGTCAACGGGGTCAGGATGGCGAACCACCAGGCCCAACGATGCACAGATTCCATCGTCGCGTTGAAACCCATCGTCCAGCGCCAGAACAAAGCGGCGCGTTCCGACGCCGTGCCGCGGTCGGTAATCTGCTCGAGTTCGCGCTCGCCGCCATATTTGCCGACGGCTGGGATGGTCGCGCCATGCATGGCGAACAGCAGCACCGAGCCATAAAGGAACACGATCGAGAGGCAGTGGAACGGGTTGTAGTAGAGGTTTCCGTAACGAATCGACAGCGCCGCGGTCCAATCGAGATGCGGGAAGATGCCGAACGGCACGGCTTCGGCGAAGTTGCCCATCAGCAACGGGCGGATGAAGCCCAGCACCAGGAACAGCCAGATGGCCGAGGCGAAGGCCCAGGCGACATGCGTGCCCAGTTCGAGCTGCCGGGCGCGTCGATAGACGCGAACCCACCACAACAGCACCGACAGCGTCAGGAAGAAGCCGGCGATCAGCCACCACCCGCCCTCGGCGAGCGGTGGAAGGATCTTCAACCCATATTTCGCCGGCGGCGGTTCGAGCCCGAGCCAGAAAAGCTGGCGGACGAACTGGATCGGATCCCAGCCGACCGAGGCGAACATATTGAGCCCGATGATCTCGAAGGCGATGAGGCCGAAGACCAACGACAACGTTCCGAGATAGCCGAGATAGATCGGCCCGATTTGAGCGTTGCCGATCCGGCCGAACAGTCGCACGAAGAAGGGCTTGCCGGTGCGGGGGCTGTCGCCGCGGGGCAGGGGCGTTCCCTCTTCCGCAGGTCCGCTGATTTGGATGGGCGTGATGATGTTTTGATATTGCGCCATTGTCGGATCCCCCTCAGCGCCAGATCGGCAGATCGAGCCACCAGCTCCACCACTGCGGCCAGCCCTTGTTCCAGAAGGGTCCGCTGATTACGATGCAGACGGCGCTCCAGAAGCCGGCGTTCAGCGCCAGGATCAGGCCCAGCCGATGGATGCCGAGCGTGCCGATCGAATAGCCGATGATGTCGCGAAAGAAGGTGTCTTCATATTCCGGGGTCTTGACTTCCGCCTGCTGACCGGGCTCGTCCAGCGACGCGCCCGGATTGGCCGCCGACAGGATGAGCCCGCCATGCAGCGCCAGCGCCATCGTCGTCGTGAAGAAGAAGGACACGGCGATCATATGGGCGGGATTGTAATGGAAGTGCAGATACTGGTAGCCGACATTCGACACCCAGTCGAGATGGCTGAAAATTCCATAGGAAAGCCGGCGCCCCAGGCGCCGAGCAGCAGCGGCCTGAACACCACCAGCGTCGTATAGGCGAAGATGGCGACGGAAAAGGCGAAGGGAACGTGGTAGCCGATGCCGAGCTTGCGGCAGATCTCGACTTCGCGAAGTGCCCAAGAGACGAAGGCCCCGAGAGCGCAGACGGTGATGATCTGCCAGAGCCCACCCTGCTTGAGCGGCGCGAGCGCCAGGCCATAGGAAAGGTCGGGCGGGGCTATAGAAATCTGCCAGATGTTCCACGTCGGCCCGATGGCCGCGCCATAGATGATCAGCGCCGTGCCGAGCGTCGCGAAAAAGGCGGTGGTGACGCCGAAAAAGCCGACATAGAAGGGGCCGACCCAGAAATCGAAGAGGTCGCCGCCGATCAGCGTTCCGCCTCGCACGCGATATTTGCGTTCAAAACTCAGCAGCGCCATTTACGTATCCTCCAGAGCGGTCAGCTCATTGGCGATGTCGGTTCGTTGGGAATTGGCGGCGGGCGAGACCGGAGGAACCGGCCACGCCCGCTGCCGTCTTGGCTTCAGCTGACGAGCCGCTGCCCTTCGCCCCAGGAGACGGACTTTTCGATCGCGCTGGTCTTGAGGGGCTTGCCCTCGAGCCAGTTGAACCGGTCCGTGCTCAACAGGATGAAGTGGATCAGGATGGCGAGCGTGAACAGGAAGACAGAGAGTGCGACCAGCGCCTTGCGCGGATCGAACATCAGCCAGATTCTCCACATGTCGCGGTCCCCTTACGCCAGCATCGGAAGAAGCGCCTGGGCCGCGTGGTTGATGTTCTCCAGGGAGACATAACCTTCGGGTCCCGGGATCCATGGACGCCACATCCAGACCAGGATATGCGCGACGATCGCAATCGCCGTGAATATCAAAAAGCCTTGGATGAAGAATCCATGGACCTCGCGCGCTTCGCTTTCGGTAAGACCCGAAAGTGAGACGTTTGATGTGTCAGCCATCAAATTCACCTCCTAGTCTCGAACACCGCGGCGCCCCCGCGGCGGGGTTCCGGTCGAGCCTTTTCGGGCCGAACCGGGCTTTTGTCGGTGTCGAGAACACCGGCAAACCAGGAAGGTCATGCGTGGAACGCATAACCGACAGCCGCATAGGCCGCGGAGCGGGCTTCGGCGAAAACGGATTGGTCGGGGCGCGCCGCGCCCTCGTCGAACTGGGCTGCGAGCCGCTTGGCGATCGCCGCGGCCAGACAGAACGGGTAGGAAATCAGGAAGAGTTGCCGCATCTGCGCGCGCTCGGAGCGTCTTTCTCGCAGGACATGTTCGAATGTCTTGGACTGGGTGGGGGAAAGCATGCTGTCACCTCCTGGCCGTCTCTGGACGGATCTCGACTGTCGTTATCATGCATAGGCTCCCGCCAGCTTGGCCGCTCCATCGACGTGACGGAGGGCGACCTCGGCCGCGTTTTCGAGGCGCGCCTCGCGTTCCGCCGCATCGCGCAGGCGCTTGGCGGCCGAGATCCTGACAAGGACCGGTTCATTGGCAATCCGCCGGTCGAGCGCGTCCTGCGCGGCGGCCGCCCAGGGAAGTTCGCCGCTGCGGCGCGTGGCGGTCGCCTCGATCGCGTCGAGTTCGCTGGCTTTGGGCAGGATTTCGAACAGCATGTCGAACAGCGCGTTGCAGATCTCCTGGATCATCCAGGACGCGCCCGAATAGCCCATCACCGGCGTGCCGGTGTGGCGGCGGACGATCGCGCCAGGATAAGAAAGCTGGATGAATTTGCCGCGCTGGCTGCGCTCGGCCATGTACATGCGCTCGTTGAACGAGCCGAACATCACCATGGGCGGCTTGGCGGCCAGGAGATCGGCGACGGCCTGGTTGTCGGTCTTGGCGCCGGGTTTGCGCGCCACTGAGAAGGCGCAGGGCAATCCCATTTCCTCTTCGAGGAAATTGCGCACGCCGCGCGTATAGGTCTCGCCGGCGACGACGGCGAAGCTGGCCGTGGCGAAGAAGTCCTGCGTGACCGAGCGCCAGAGATCCCAGAGCGGCTTCAGGGTCGTGTGCTTTTCCCGCAGGATGAACGGTTCCGGATCGAGCCCGAGCATCTCGCCGAGCGAGCGCAGGAAGGCGGTGGTCGAATGGATGCCGATCGGCGCCTGCAGATAGGGACGGTCGAGGGATTCGCAGAGCAGGCGTCCGAATTCGCGATAGAGACAGATATTGGCGTCCGCATCGGCGAGCTTGCGGATGTCGTCGAGATGGCTGCCGAGCGGGAAGACCATATTCATCTCCGCGCCGATCCCTTCGACGAGCCTGGAGATCTCCGCCAGGTCGGACGGCATGTTGTAGACGCCATAGGTCGGACCGATGATGTTGACCCGGGGCTTGGCCCCGTCAGCCCGGCGGCGTGGGGCAGGGACTTTGCCGCCTTTCGGGCCGAATTCCGTCCAGAGCCATTTCAGCGCGCGATCGGCGCTCTGCCATTGGTCCTCGTCGATCGTCCGGGGCAGGAAGCGCAGGATGTTCGAGCCCTCGGGCGTCACGCCGCCGCCGATCATCTCGGCGATCGAGCCTGTCACGACCACGGCCGGCAGATCCGGATCGAGGGCCAGACGGGCGCGCTTCATCGCGCCTTCGGTGCCATGTTGCCCGAGTTCGTCTTCCGACAGGCCGCTGACGACGATCGGCAGTTCATGCGGCGGCAGCGCGTCCGTGTAGTGCAGCACGGAGGTCACCGGTAGGTTTTCGCAGCCGACCGGGCCGTCGATGATGACCTGCAGGCCTTTGATTGCCGTGAAGGCGTAGACGCTGCCCCAATAGCCGCCGGCTCTGTCGTGATCGAGGATCAGCATCCGACGCTATCCCCATTCTCGACCGCGTTGCGCGACTGCTTGATCTTCGCGGCGTATTTCTTGCGATAGGCGCTGCGATCCTGGGGCGTCTCGCGCCAGATGCCGGCCGTGTCGCCATCGCCGACGCCCTCGAAAAACGCGTTCATGGCTTCGAAGCGGGCCTTGTTGGCGATGGCGGCGTTTATGATCGAGGGCAGGGAGCCCGGACCGGCCGGTCCCATCAGCGGGCGAGCGGAGATCAGATTGGTGAAATAGAGCGCCGGCGTCGCGGCTTCCTTGGCCTTCTGCACCACCGGCGTCGTGCCGATGGCGAGATCGGGACGGAATTCCTCGAAGGCGGCGATGTCCTGCTCCAGTGAGGCGCGGAAGCGGACGGTCACCCCATGGGCGGCAAGCCAGTCGGCGTCTTCAGCGTTATAGGGCGTCGTCGGGCAGGCCGTTCCGACATAGCGCAGATCTGCGCCGAGCTCGACGAGGAGACGGCCGACCAGCAGTTCGGAGCCTTCATAGCCGGAAAGCGTGATGCGTCCTTTGATGCGATTGGCGGCGAGGCCGGCGGAAATGGCGCCGCGCATGGCGTTGCGGGTCTGGTCGATCCTCGCTTGCGGCACGCCGCAGGTCCGGCCGATGGCGGAGAGCCAGGCGTCCGTGCCGTCGAGCCCGATCGGGGCGGAGCCGACGATGCTGCGGCCGGCCGCCGTGAATTCCCGGAAACTCGCCGTGTAGAAAGGATGGATGGCGGCGACGGCGGCGCAATCGAGCGCGGCGTAGAGATCGCGCCATTCGCGCACCGGAATGGTTGGTCCGGCCGCCAGTCCCATCGGCTCGAGCATGCGCCCGATCACCACGGGATCGGCGGGGAACATCTCGCCCACCAGCGTCACGGTCGGTCTGTCGGCCAGGCCGCTGCGCGGCCGCTGCACGGGGCCGGCCTCGATCTCCTGCCGCGCATAGCTGAGCATCGCGGCGGAGAGCACGTCCTTGGCCTCGGCATGGGTCGGCACGCCGAAGCCGGGCACGTCGATCCCGACGATGCGCACGCCGTCGATCTCGCGCGGCAGCATCTGCAGCGGCACGCCGGAGGCGGTTGGGACGCAGAGATTGGTGACGATGACGGCGTCGTATTTATCCGGATCGGCCATCTGATGCACGGCTTCGACGATGTCCTCGAAGAGCTTGCCGGTCACCAGTGTTTCGGAGCTGAAGGGCACATAGCCGACGGAGCGCTTGGCGCCGTAGAAATGCGAGGTGAAGGTGAGGCCGTAGACGCAGCAGGCCGAGCCCGACAGGATCGTGGCGACGCGGCGCATGCGCAAGCCGACGCGCAGCGAGCCGAAAGCCGGGCACATCGATTGCGGCTGGTCATGGGGTCCTTTGGGGTAGTCTGCTTCGAACCGATCCATCAGCGCGCCGGCGCCGGCTGCGCGCGCGGCGGCTTTGGAGCGTTCGGCGCCGTTGTGACAGCCGGCGTCTTCTGCCGGAGGCAGATCGAATTCCCGGGCTGCGATCTCCCGGTCTCTCTCCGCTTCAAATTCTTTGCGATGGTCATCCATGGCGGTCTCGCTCTCAAACCGTATCGTAGATGACTTCGAGTGACGGGCGCGTCATCGCGCCGGTCGGACGCATGTCATCAGCCGTCGCCGGCACGAGCTTGTAGTCGGCGCCCGTTTCGCTGGCGTCGAACAGGCCGAGCAGCCCATCCTGATCGAGCGGGCGCGGCAGCACCGGCGGCGCTTCGGCGAGATTGATCGACAGCGCCTCGAACAGAGGCCCCCATTGGGACTCGGGCGTGCCGATGATCTGGTAATTGGCGCTCTTGCGGCGGATGTCCTCGTGCTGCGGGATCGAGGCGAGCACGGGAATGCCGACCGCTTTGGCGAAAGCCTGGGCTTCGCCGGTGCCGTCGTCCTTGTTGATCACGAGGCCGGCCACGCCGACATTGCCGCCGAGATTGCGGAAATATTTCACCGCCGAGCAGACATTGTTGGCGACATAGAGCGATTGCAGGTCGTTGGAGCCGACCACCACAACCTTCTGGCACATGTCGCGGGCGATCGGCAGGCCGAAGCCGCCGCAGACGACGTCGCCGAGGAAGTCGAGCAGGACATAGTCAAAGTCCCAGTCGTGAAAACCGAGCTTTTCCAACGTTTCGAAGCCGTGGATGATGCCCCGGCCGCCACAGCCTCGGCCGACTTCCGGCCCGCCCAACTCCATGGCGAAGACGCCGTCACGCTTGAAGCAGACGTCGGAGATCGACACCTCCAGTCCGGCTTCCTTGCGGCGCGACGCCGTCTGGATGATCGTCGGGCAGGCGCGGCCGCCGAACAGGAGCGAGGTCGTGTCGCTCTTCGGGTCGCAGCCGATCAGCAGCACCTTCTTGCCGAGCTGGGCCAGCATGTAGGAGAGATTGGCGAGCGTGAAGCTCTTGCCGATGCCGCCCTTGCCATAGATCGCGATGATCTGCGTTTCCTTCGTCACCTTTCCGACTACGGGCGGATCGGGCTCGATGGCGGCTTCATCGCGGAGGTGCTCCTGCAGGCGCGAGGCGTCGATGTCGAGATCAAGGCTCATGCGGCGTTCCTCCAGTCGATCACCATTTTCAGGCAGGTCGTATCCATGAATGCGGTCCGGTAGGCCGTCTCCGCCTGTTCGGGCGCGGCGCGATGCGTGATGAGGTTTTTGAGCGACAGCCGCCCTTGATCGACGAGCGCGAGGACGGCCTCGACATCTTCAGGCCGAAACTCGGCGGCGATGGAGAGCGTGAGTTCGCGCATGAAGGCGGGGGCGAAGGCGCAGCCGATCCGCTCGCCGTAAAAGCCTGCCAGAACCAGTTCAGCGGGACGCTGCAATTGCGCGATGACGGCATCGACCACCGCAACGCCGCCGCTGGCGTCGATGGCGGTGAGATAACGGGAGGCATGGTCGTCGCTGGGATCGATGACGACATAGGCTTCGCCGCCCCCGCGCCGCGCCGCGGCCTTTTCCCACACGATCGGCGGCTCGGCGTCCAGCGCGATCACCATCCGGGCGATCAGTCGTCCCAGAACGCCGTGACCGATCACGAGGCCGACTGCCCCACGCGCCCGCTTCACGGCATGATGAGCGGTGGCGGCGAGCGCCAGCAGAATGGCGTCTTCGTCCATCTCTGCGCTGATCTTGAACGTGCGTGCGCCAGGCGCGACCAGACGCGACGCTGTGGCGCCGAACAACCCCGCCGCCCCCGCATAACAATTGGCTCCGGGCACGAAGACGAGGTCGCCTTCCTTGCGTCCCGATACCGCTCCGGCTTCGATGACCTGCCCGATCGTTTCGTAGCCGGGGACCAGCGGATAGCGCATGCCGGGGAATGCGGGCATCGTGCCGCTGAAGAGCATTTTCTCCGTGCCGGTCGAGACGCCGCTTGCGATGGCCTCGATCACGACCTCGTCGGGGCCGGGAACGTTCAGCGCCAGCTGCCGGAGGGCAACCTCGCCTGGTCTCTCGAATATCACAGCTGACGTCTTCATGTGCGTGCCTCCCCAGACACAGGAGCTCCCGTCTCCGACTGTCATATTATGTTGACAGATAAAAGTGTCAAATCTTATTTACACTTTTATCGCGTCCAATGTGTCAACGTTGTGCGCAAACGATGGTCGCGATGAGAGGATTGCTGGTCGAGACTGTCTTGGCAGCCTGAAAACCGGCCTCGGTAAGCAGGTCTGAGATCTCGTCGGCGCTGCGGCAGCGGCCCGATCCCATCGCCAGGAAGTAGACGCTGAAATAGGCCGAAGCCAATCGCGCGCCCGCCGAGGGTCCGCTCATCGCCTCCGCAACCAGAATCCGGGCGCCGGGGCGTAGCGAGCGATAGAGATTGGCGAGGAGCACGCGGACGCGATCATCATCGTGGTCGCAGAGAATGCGAATCAGCGTGACGCAATCGGCGTCCGCAGGCGCGGGATCGCGGCAGAAATCGCCGCAGAATATCTGGCTGCGCGCGGCGAACCCTTCCGCCGCGAGATGGATGCGGGCCCGTTCCGCCACGGCCGGCAGATCCAACAGGCCGAGTTTCAAGTTTCGATGGCGACGGCCCACCGCAGTGAGAAAGGCGCCGTCGCCGCCGCCGACATCGACGAGCATGCTGTACCGGCCGAAGTCATAGGCGGGGAGGAGGCAATCCGTCATCATCGACTGGCTGTGGCGCATCAGGGTGGAATAGTCTGCCACCGCCGCCGGCGGTAGGGCGCCGGGATCGCCGCCGCGCGCATAGGCCCAATAGCGACCGAGTTCGGTATTGCCGGCTCCCTCGCGGAACAACTGTTCGGGTTCGAGCAGGTCGCGATAGAGCATGTCGTGATGCCGGATCATCGCCGCCACGCCGGGATCGGAGGCGATCACGGTTCCGGCGTCGTCGAGCGCCCAGAGATCGGGCTCGATCTCGATCAACAGGCCGAGGTCCGCATTGGCTTTTAGCAGGGTGCGCATGCGCGACGGCGGCACGTTCAGTCGATGGGCGATTTCGCCAGCGCTCAGGACTTTGTCGCGCAAGAGCTCATACAGGCCGAGCCTGACGCCGGCGAGCAGCAGTTGCGACGAGATGAAGCCGCCGGTGAGGCGGAAGAGGGCGTTGGCCTTGCGGTTTCCGAGCGCCCGCAACACCGGGACGCGCGCGATCAAGCGGCGAAAATCGGTCGACCCCACCAGCCGATTGCGCCAGAGGCGAAACCTCACGGCAAGAGACGGCGCGACCGCGGCATGCGCGGGCTCGATCCGGATCTCCGAGGGCGTCGCCATGATCTTGTTCCTTCCAGAGCCGGCTTAGGCCGCGCTTGCGGCGAGCTTTTTCGGCATCAGCCTGGTCGCTTCATTGCGGATCATGGCGCGGAACTGCTCTTGCCCTGCGCAATCCGGCACGCTCTCCGCCGCTTTGTCGACGAGGCGACGCAGATGTCCGAGCGCGCCTTCGAGCCCCAGCGACCGAACGATGTTGGGCTTGCCGTTGCGGCTGTCTTGGCCCGCCGGCTTGCCCATGCTGCCGCTGTCGCCGATGGCGTCATAGAGATCGTCGGCGACCTGATAGGCCGAGCCGAGCGCGTCGGCGAGCGTCAGCCAGTCCTGCGGATTGCCGCCGGCGGCGAGCGCGCCTGTCGAGACGGATCCAGCAAAAAGCGAGGCCGTTTTGGCGCGGTGATATTGGTCGATATTGATCTCGGCTTCGCTCTCCCAGGCCTGGCCTGCGACCAGCCCATAGGGCGAGCCGACCGCCTTGCCGATCATGGCGATCAACGGCGCGGTGAGGGCGGGCGCCTGCACGGTTTCGCGCGCGATCGTTTCGAAGGCCGCGACGATCAAGCCGTCTCCGACCAAGAGAGCAATTTCCTCGCCGAATTCGGCGTGAACCGAGGGCAATCCGCGGCGGGTGGCGGCATTGTCGAAACAGGGCATGTCGTCATGCACGAGCGAGGCGCAATGCAGAAGCTCGATCGCCGCAGCGGCGCCTGTCGCCGCTTTGGGGTCGCGATCGCCGCAGGCCAGTGCGACCGCCAGGCAAATGCGCGGCCGAATGCGGGCGCCGCCGGGAAAGACCGCGTGACGCATGGCGGCGGCGAGTTTTGGGGGCAGCCATTGGCGGTTGCAAGTCTTAGGGACAGCTGCATTCCGATTTCGATGCGCTCAGACAAATCCATGATCCGCTCCCCCAAGGATGACGATCGAATGATTGTCAATTTGCATTGACTTAAAAATGTGTCAACATAAATTGACATACTGAAGGGGAATGTCAATCGGGCGCAGGGGGTGAGGGTGCGCGAAAGGACTGGCGACACGGTGGTGGTGATCGGCGCCGGCATGGGCGGCATCTCAGCCGCCATCCTGCTCGCCGCGCAGGGGCTGAAGGTCCAGATGATCGAGGCCGCCGCAGCGCCGGGCGGCAAGATGCGGCGGGTGACGGCAGGCGGCCACGCCTTCGACGCCGGGCCGACCGTGCTGACCATGAAATGGGTGTTCGACGAGATCCTCGCTCATTGCGGCACGTCGCTGGCCGAGGAAATCCCGCTCACCCGCTCTGATGTCATCGCCCGCCACTATTGGCGGAATGGAGAAAGGCTGGATCTTTTCGCCGATGTCGCGGAGAGCCGCCGGGCGATCGCTGATTTCGCCGGCGCCCGTGAGGCGCAGGGCTTTCAGCGTTTCGCCGACGACAGCGCCCGCATCTATCATCTGTTGGAGCGCAGCTTCATCGATGCCGCCAGGCCCAATCCCCTGTCGCTATCGGCGCGGATCGGGCTCAATCGACCCCATGCGCTGATGGCGCTCAAGCCTTTCGCCACGCTCTGGTCGGCGCTGTCGGATTATTTCGCCGATCCGCGGCTGAGTCAGCTCTTCGGCCGCTACGCCACCTATTGCGGCTCGTCGCCCTTCCTCTCGCCGGCGACGCTGATGCTGGTCGCCCATGTCGAACAGGCAGGTGTCTGGACGATCGAGGGCGGCATGCATGCGCTGGCGCGGCGGCTGATGGACATCGCCTGCGATTTCGGCGTCGAGATCCATTATGGCGAACGCGTATCCTCCATTCTCAGCGACGGCTCCGGCAGAAAGGTCGCAGGCGTTCTGACCGATCGCGAGCGCTGCATCGCTGCAGACAGCGTTCTCTATAATGGCGATGTCGCCGCGCTCGGCCCGCTTCTGGGGCGGCCGGCGGCTGCGGAGCGGCGGTCGCCGCGGTCTCTTTCGGCGCTGGTGACTTGCGGCCTCGAACGGCCCCTCGGCGTCCCGCTCGCCCATCACACGGTGTTCTTTTCGGATGACTACCGCGCTGAATTCTATGACATTTTCGACAAGGTCCGTCCGCCGCGCGATCCCACGGTCTATCTCTGCGCCCAGGATCGGCTAGCCTCCGGCGCGCGCTCGGTCGGGCAAGACGAGCGCGCCCCTGAACGTCTCTACTGTCTCATGAACATGCCGGCCGATGGCGACAGCCATGCCCCTGCGGAAAGCGAGATCGAGCAATGCCTGTCTTCGATGAGACATCGCCTGGAGAAGAACGGCCTGACGATCTCGCTCGATCGGGCGATGCTGGATGTGACGACGCCGGAGAGCTTCGACCGGCTCTATCCGGGCTCGGGCGGAGCGCTTTACGGGGTGGCGTCACATGGCTGGATGGCGTCCTTCCAGCGGCCGGGCGCGCGGGGGCCGCTCAAGGGTCTGTATCTGGCGGGTGGGAGCGTGCATCCGGGGCCGGGCGTGCCGATGGCGGCGCTTTCGGGCAAGATCGCCGCCCAGCGCCTGATCGCGGACAGGGCTTCGAACGGCCGGTCGCGCCTGGCGGCTATCACTGGTGGTATGCGGATGCGGTCAGCGATTGCGGATCTTTCGCCCTGAGCGTCATCGCCTTCGTCGGGTCGGTTTTCTCGCCCTATTATCATTGGGCCGGGCGGCGCGAGCCCGAAGATCACATTTCTTTCAACGTGGCGCTCTATGGAACCGGCGTAAACGCCTGGGCGATGACCGAGCGGGGGAAAGCCAGCCTCATGCGTGGCACTCATCTCCTGAAGATCGGCGCCAGCAGCATGGAGATCCACCCCGGCAAGCTGCTGATCCATTTCGACGAAATGGCGTTGCCTTGGCCGGGACAGCGCCTGCTTCCGCAACGCATCACCGGCGATATCGAGATCAGCGCTGACAGTGAGAGCGACGCCGCTATCGCTCTCGATCCGGGTCGAGCGCATGTCTGGTCGCCGCGCCTGCCGCAGGCGCGGGCGGTCGTGCGCAGTCACGCCTTTCCCGGCGGCGGCTGGGCGGGTCACGCCTATCACGACGTCAATTTCGGCAGCCGCCCGGTGGAGCATGATTTCATGGGCTGGGATTGGGCGCGGGGCGTCGATGAAGAGAGCGGCGAGACTGTTGTCCTTTATGACGCCGAGCTTCTGCATGGAGGGCGCCGGCGCCTCGCATTGCGGTTCGGGGACGATGGTGCGCCCTCCGCGTTCGACTTGCCCTCGGCCAAGCGCCTGCCCAGAGGCTTTTGGGGTGTCGGCGGCGCGATCGCCTGTGACGACGCGGCGGAGCCGGAGATCGTACGCCGTCTGGAGGATTCTCCCTTTTACCGGCGTTCGCTCGTCAGCACCCGCATGGGCGGTCATCCGCTTACGATGGTGCATGAGACACTCGATTGCCGGCGGCTCGCCAATCCGCTGGTGCGGATGATGCTGCCCTTCCGCATGCCGCGGCGAACCGGATTTCAGCGCTCATCCTGATTATCCCGGTCCGCCTTCCGATCCTGCTCTTCATAGCGCTCGAGGTCGCGTTTCTGCCAGATATAGAAGGCGATCGCCAATCCGAACACGAAGACCGCCTCGATCAGGCCGAAATAGGAATTAAGCAAGCTTCACCGCCTTTTCGTAGCGCTGCAGCCGCCTGATGCGATGGTCGTCTCTCGTCTTCGTCTGCAGTCCCATCAAAATGGCGGCGAGCCGTTCGAGGCCCGCCTCTTGCGCGCCGCCATGTTCGCGTTTGACAAACACGGCCGCGTCGGCAGCGGTTTCGATCAGCCATTCGACGCTCGGATCGGCCGGCGCGCTCATGGCCCGGCGCTGCGCCTCCCGGGACAAAGGCTGAGCCCGCGCGGCTTTCGCCATCAGAGCGAGCTTGCGCGGAAGCGTCGTGCGGGCGCGTTTGGTGACGCTGTCATAGCCATTGGCGGCGATGGCGTGGCCGATGTCCTGATAGGTGAGGGCGGCAGTGCGGATGGCGTGACGGCAGTCGGCCGGTAGATGTTCGATCCCGGCATGGCCGAGCGCATAGTGATGATCGGCTTCCGCCAGCAGCCGCCGCACAACGAGACCAAGTTCCGGGGAGAAGCGAGGCTTCGCCAAAAAGGAATGCGGATCGATGCCGACCTCCTCCAGCCAATCAGTGGGCAGATAAAGCCGGCCGTTGCGGGCGTCTTCGCCGACATCGCGGGCGATGTTGGTCAGCTGCATGGCGATGCCGAGATCGGCGGCGCGCGCCAGCGTCCAGCGGTCGTCCTTGCCCATGATCAGCGCCATCATCAAGCCCACGGTCGCGGCCACGCCGGCGGCATAGTCCTTGAGCTCTCCGATGGTCCGGTATCGGCGGCCGGATATGTCCATGGCGAAGCCGTCGAGCAGCGCGGAGGGAATGCCTTTGGGAATGGCGTGTCGATGCGCCAGCCGCCCGAAGGCGCGGTCGCAGGCATGGTCGAGCGGCCGCCCCTCATAGATGAGGTCCAGACGTTGACGCAGGCGCGCCAGCGCATCGGGCCCGCGCCCCGGCTCGTCGATCGCATCGTCGGAATGGCGGCAGAATGAGTAAAGCGCATGCGCCGCCTGCCGGATCGGCCGCGGCAGGATCAGCGAGGCGATGTGAAAGGATTTCGAGCCGCGCCGGATCGATTGCGTGCAGACGCGCAGATCCGTCTCCTGACCGGTGAAGCCGAAATTGGGACTGGCGCCCCCGCCGTTCGGCGATCGCGCCAACAGCCGGTCATCGCAGCGTAGCCCGATCCCATCCGGAAAGCCTCCCGCGCTCATGGCCGAACCTCCGTCACTTTCCCGGCGCGCAGCGACAGCGGGTCTGGAGCCAGTTCGCTGACGATGCGGGCGGAGGACAGGACGCCCGGCAGCCCGGCGCCCGGATGGGTGCCCGCGCCGCAGAGATAGAGATTGTCGAGCTCTTCGCTCTTGTTGTGCGGGCGAAACCAGGCGCTTTGCAGGAGTTTGGGTTCGAGCGCGAACGCTGCGCCTTGCCAGGACTGCAGCCGATCGCGAAAATCGATCGGCGTCGCCACTTTCGAGGTGACGATATGGGCGCCGAGGCCGGGCAGGAGCGTCTCTTCGAGCCGTTTTTCGATGCGGCGGCGATAGGTCTCCGTCATCGCCTCCCAATCCGTCGATCCGGCCAGATTGGGCACGGGGCTCAGCACATAGAAGGCGTCGCAGCCCTCCGGCGCCACCGAGGGATCGACGGCGCTCGGCCGATGCAGATAGAGACTGAAATCCTCTGCGAGGCGACGGCGATGGAAGATGTCGGTCAGCAGGCCGCGATAGCGCGGGCCGAACAGCATCGTGTGATGATAGACGTCGTCATAGCGGCGGTTCGCGCCGAAATACCAGACGAACAACCCCATGGAATAATCGCCGCGGGCGATCTTCGCGTCGGTCCACCGTCGGCGCGGATGGTGTTTCAAGAGTTTGCCATAGAGCGTCGCCGGATCGGCATTGGAGACGACGATGTCGGCCGCGACCGTTTGGCCCGAGGCGAGCCGGACGCCGGTCGCGCGCCTTCCTTCGGTGATAACAGTGTCGACAGTCTCTCCCAGCCGGATCACGCCGCCATTGCGCCGCACGAGCTTGGCGATGCCTTCGACCAGCGCGTTGGTGCCGCCCATGGCGTAATGCACGCCGTATCGGCTTTCGAGATGCGCGATCAGGCAATAGAAGGAGGTCGCGGAAAACGGGTTGCCGCCGATTAGCAGCGGATGAAAGGAGAAGATCGTCCGGAGCTTCTCATTGCGGAAATGGCGCGCCACCACGGAATAGACCGAACGATAGCCTCCGAGGCGCACCATGCCCGCCAATGTCTTCAGCGTGAAGGCGAGGCTGTGAAACGGCTGGTCGGCCAATTGCTCGAAGGCGACCTCATAGATGCGGCGGCTCTCGTCCATGAAGCCGCGATAGCCCACGACATCGGCCGGCTCGAAGCGGGCGACCTCCGCCTCCATCGCCGCCTTGTCGCCGGAGTAATCGAACCAACTGCCGTCATTGAAGCGGATGCGGTAGAAGGGCGTGCAGGCCTTGAGCTGTACGTCATCCTGCATCCTGCCGCCGCAATCGCGCCAGAGATCTTCGAACAGCCAGGGCGCGGTGATGATGGTGGGGCCGGCGTCGAAAGTGAATCCGTCCTGACGATGCGCATAGGCGCGGCCGCCTGGCGCATCGAGGCGATCGAAGACGGTGACGCGATAGCCGCGGGCGGCCAGAAGCGCCGCGCTCGACAGGCCGCCGACGCCCGCGCCGATCACCACGGCATGCGGCGCCCCCGGATCAAGAGGGCGCGCGAGATCGGGATTGAAGCGTCCGGCGATGTTCATGCCGCATCCACTCCTTCGCTCGAGGACCGGTCGATGGCGTCGCCGATCGCGCGGCAGACGAAGCCGGGATTGCATTCATGCAGGAGATGGCCGCCGCGCTCGCTCAGCGCCAGCTTTGCGCCTGGGCACTGACGCGCCAGCTGTCGCGAATTCTCCGCCGGCACCATGGGATCGTCGCTCGCCGCGATCAGGATCGGCGGCCGCGCCAGCGCTGCGACACAGCGGTCGAAGCCGGTCAGGTCCCAGGCCGCCATCATGCCGAGCGCGCCGCGCACATGGCCGGACGAGGTGAGAAGACGCCGATAAAGCGCGGCCCCTTCGGCGTCGATCGGCGAACCGGTCGCTTGCAGGAGATTGCCGCCGAGCGGCGTCGACCCGGCCAGCAGCGAAAACACAGAGGCCGAGAAGGGATTGGCGAACAACAGCTTGGCCATGGGGGAAAACAGTCGCTCGCCCCGGATCGGCCGGAAGGCGCCATTGATGCCCACTACCTGCGGCTGACGCGCGCGCTCCTCTTCCGCGGTAAGCGCGATAGCGATCGCCGCGCCGGCGGAATGGCCGATGATGACATCGGGCGTGACGCCGAGCCGACGCAGCAAGGCCGTGATCGCGCGCGTCATGCCCGGCAAAGACAGATCCGTCGCGGCGCGTGGCCGCGTGAAGCCGTGACAGGGCAGATCGATGGCGATGCAGCGGCGCCGCTGACTGAGAAGCGGCAGCATGTGGCGCCAGGAATGGCTGGACGCTCCGGTTCCATGCAGCAAGAGAAGCGTGGAGCCTGTTTCGGGTCCCATGATCTGCACATGCCAATTGAAGCTTCCGGCGTCGATGAAACGGCTCGCGACGCGGTGCGGCCAATCAAGCCCGTCGCGGCGCCAGTCGAGCCATGTTCCGCCGCTCATCATCACCTGCTCGCCTCCATCGAGGCGTGGACGAGGTCCGACATGCGGCTGCGATCGGCCTGCCGCAGTACATGCAGCGACGCCCCCAACTGATCGGCCAAAAGGCTGACGGCGTCGCGCGGCCGCCGGGCGATGTCGATGCAAATCGACGTCACCGCATGGGCGCGGAAGAGCCGGGCGATCTGTTCCGTCTGGCGCGCCGCCAGCGGCCGATCCGCCGATCCGTCGAGCGCGATATTGCCGCTGCCGTCGGTCATCACCACGACCACCGGCGTACTCCCGCGTCTTCGGACCGAGAGCGCCAGCTCCAACCCTTTTTCGAGCCCCGAGGCGAGGGGCGTCAGGCCGCCGCCGGGCAGGTCGGCGAGCTTGCGTTTGGCAGATGTCAGCGATCGCGTCGGCGCCATCATGAGGTCGGCGCTCTTGCCGCGAAAAGCGATCAGCGAGACCTCGTCGCGCCTGACATAGCAGCGCGCCAACAGCTCTTCGATTGCTCCCTTCGTCTCGCCGAGCCGCTCGAGCGCGGTCGAGCCCGAGGCGTCGACCACGAAGATCGCGGTGGAAGGCCGCAGGTGGCGACGGCGCTGATAGCGAAAATCCTCCTTGCGAATCAGCAGCCTGTCGCGCTCGTCGGGATGCAGGCGCGCCCTGATCTCCTGCCAGGGCGCCGCGGCACGGAGCGTCGCGACGAGATCGGGTCTGGCGTCGGGAAAAGGCGCGTTGCGGCTGGCCGCATAAGGCCTTCCCCGCCTTGCGTTTTTCGCCTCGCCCCCGCCTTGCCCGCTTGGCCGCCCATGCGCGCGGCGCGTTCGGACACGGCAAGCGAAAGACCCTCGATCACTCCCCGTTCGATCGCCGTCTGGAGGGCGTCGAGCGGGCCGGTCGTCGCCGGTTGCTCGTCGTCCCGGGGCGCCGCATCGGCGGGCGGGGTAGAGCACTCGGCTCCATCCGGCTCATCGCCTGCCGACGGCGTGGTCGCATCCGGCATAGGCTTCGCCTCCGGTTCGCCATGCACGAGGCGAATGCCGAGGCAGATCCTCAGCGCCGTCAGCGCATCCTCCTCGGTCACCCGCAGCCGCCCCGAAAGCGCTGCGAGGATGCGGCTGACCTTGACCAGCCGATGCTGGACGCCGACCGATCCGTTCCCGCCCGCCGCTGCGATCGTCAGGATCTGGCCGAGCAGCGCGTCGTCGATCGCGACCGCGCGCCAATCCGCGGCGCAGGCGTCGGCTTCTACAGGCAGATCCGAAACGGTCCGCCAGGCGACGCCGTCCAGATTGACGTGAAGGCCGAGCCGCTGGCCGAGGATCGACGGGATCTGCTCCTCGCACTCCGCCGCCTCGTCCAGGGCGATGATCGTGAGGCGTGTCTTTGCATTGTCGTTTTGTGCCACGCCGGCGGGGACAAGCTCAGGGCGGCGGCCGGTGTCGAGGATCTCGGCGACGACGGCAGCGGCGGACGCGTCGAGCCGTCCGGCCATAGGAATGACGAGTGTGCCGCCATCGACCGCAGCGAGGATGCCGTGATCCCAGACGATCCTGCCGGTGCGGTTGGTCTCGGCAATATCGAGCCGGCCGGAAAGCGAGGCGGCGGATGCGCCCGGCGGCAGCCGCAGGACGGGACCGGGCATGAGACTTGACAGATGACGGAGATAAAGATCGCGCACACCTCCGGCCCGCGCCGTCAGCCACAAACCGCCGATCTCGGGGCCGGCGGCGGCGAGCGCACGGGCGGCGATCAGCGCATCGCGCCAGCGCTCCTCGCTTTGCCGCAGCATGGCTTCGCAGACCTCGTCCTGGGTGAGGCGATCACCCATGGCCGTGCCCGTTGTCCATGGTGGCGAGCGCTCGCTCGATCCGCGGCGCAGTGCCCGCGTCATCCAGCGGATCGCGTCGCAGCCGGTGGCAAAGCACCATCGGCGCGATGTCGGCGATGTCGCTCCAGGATACCGATCCGCGCCCGTCCAGCGCGGCGGCGGCCCGGCCGGCCCGCATCAGGGTGAGTTCGCCGCGCATGCCGTCGATGCCGAGACGCATGCAGAGCTGCGACATCCGTTCGATCACCGGATCGGGAATGGTCACCTCGCGCAGCATCTTCCGGGCAGCGACGACGCGGTTGCGGATCGCTGTTTCTCGCCGCGCCCATTGGCCGGCGAAGGCGTCGGGATCGGTCTCATAGGCGTCCCGGCGGCGGATCACTTCGATGCGCGAGGCGAGATCGTTGATCGTGCGCACGTCGACGGACAGGCCGAAACGATCGAGCAGTTGCGGCCTCAGATCGCCCTCTTCGGGATTGCCGCTGCCGACCAGCACGAAGCGGGCGGCGTGGCGGATGCTGAGGCCCTCGCGCTCGACCACATTGACGCCCGACGCCGCCGCATCGAGAAGCAGGTCGACCAGATGGTCTTCGAGCAGGTTCACCTCGTCGATATAGAGAAAACCGCGATTGGCGGCGGCCAGCAGTCCGGCTCGAACGCTTTCTCTCCGACGGTCAGCGCCTTTTCGATGTCGAGCGCGCCGCAGACCCTGTCTTCGGTGGCGCCGAGCGGCAGGTCGATCATCGGCGCGCGGATCTTGACGAGAGCGGGTTTCGGGTGCGCGCGACAGGTCGCGCAGGCCTGTTGCGGCTCCGAAGGAAGGCAGTTGTAGCGACAGCGTTCGCGCGTCTCCAACTTCGGCAGCAGGGACGCCAGCGCTCTCACCGCGGTCGATTTGCCGGTGCCTCGATCGCCGAAGATCAGCACGCCGCCGAGCAGGGGTTCGACCGCCGCCATCAGCAGGGCTTTCTTCATATCCTCCTGGCCGACAATGGCCGTGAACGGAAATGGCGTCGCCATGGAACCCTCCTCCAAAGAGTGTCAACATACATTGACACTTTCTTGCTGGGATTAGAAGAGGAAATTGACAGTTGGCGTTGCTTTTGCCGGCATATGCGAACCGGCTCATTTCGATGTCGCCGCGATACTGTTCGGAGGCGGCGGCGCCATCCTTTCAGCCTCGCGTAAAGAGGAAACCGGGCGATGCGCTCTCATGGCCGCTAGCGGCGGCTGTCGCTGATGCGCCTAGGTGGACCGCTCACTCGGTGAGCCCTGTGCGGGCATCCGGGGGCGTTCGGGTCAAGACGCGGCCGAGAACGACATGCGGGGCTTGAGATAAACGCACGGTGGTTGCTCCGACAGGCGCCCAACCGCTCGCGCCGGGCTACGACTATCGGCGAATGTACGGTCTTTGGCGAATGAGTTATTCCTTGAAAATTGTCAATTCCGCCTCGGGACTCGGAGTGGTGGAATCGGCGTGGAGGAAGGGGCGTCCTGGCGACGTCCCATCAAGAAAGGGAGGAGTAATCGTAATGGATAAATCTTCGTCCAACGCATATTGGTCCGCCAATGTTCGCGTCATCTATATCTGCCTGGCGATCTGGGCGGTCGTTTCCTACGGATTCGGGATACTGCTGCGTCCGGCGCTGTCCGGCATCGCCGTGGGTGGAACCGATCTCGGCTTCTGGTTCGCCCAGCAAGGCTCGATCGTCGTCTTCATCGCGCTGATTTTCGGATACTCGGTGTATATGAACAAGATCGACCGCGAATTCGGCGTCGACGAGCAGTAAGGCGGACCCACAATGGATCAGTATGCACTCAATCTGCTGATCGTAGGCGCGTCCTTCGCGCTCTACATCGGCATCGCCATCTGGGCGCGCGCCGGCTCCACGGCCGAGTTCTACGCCGCCAACCGCGGCGTCAATCCCGTCATGAACGGCATGGCGACCGCTGCCGACTGGATGTCTGCGGCCTCCTTCATCTCGATGGCCGGTCTCATCGCCACCGTCGGCTATGGAAACTCCACCTATCTCATGGGCTGGACCGGCGGCTATGTGCTGCTCGCTCTCCTGCTCGCTCCCTATCTGCGCAAGTTCGGCAAATATACCGTCCCGCAGTTCATCGGCGATCGCTTCTACAGCCAAGGCGCGCGCCTGACGGCGGTCGTCTGCCTGATCATCATCTCGGTGACCTATGTCATCGGCCAGATGACCGGCGCCGGGGTGGCGTTCTCGCGCTTCCTCGAAGTCGACGTCTCGACCGGTCTGTGGATCGCATCGGCGGTCGTCTTCGTCTACGCCGTTCTCGGCGGCATGAAGGGCATCACCTATACGCAGGTCGCCCAGTACATCGTGCTGATCATCGCCTATACGATCCCGGCGGTGTTTATCTCGCTGCAACTGACCGGCAACCCGATTCCGTGGTTCGGCCTGTTTGGGACGCATACCGAATCCGCGCTTCCGCTGCTGCAGAAGCTCGATCAGGTCGTCACCGATCTGGGATTCAACGCCTACACCGGCCAGGGCTCCATGCTGAACATGACACTGTTCACGCTGTCGCTGATGATCGGCACCGCGGGTCTGCCGCATGTCATTATCCGCTTCTTCACGGTTCCGAAGGTCGCAGATGCGCGCTGGTCGGCCGGCTGGGCGCTCATCTTCATCGCGCTCCTCTATCTGACGGCTCCGGCTGTCGGCGCCATGGCGCGACTGAACATCATCGACACGATCTACCCCGGCGGCACCCAGCAGGACGCGGTTCTCTATGAGGAACGCCCCGACTGGATGCGCAACTGGGAAGTCACGGGTCTCCTGACATTCGAAGACAAGAATGGCGACGGCCGCATCCAGTATTACAACGATACTGCCGCGGGCTTCACCGAGACCGCCACGCAGCGCGGCTGGAC
Source organism: Rhizobium sp. G21 (assembly GCF_014158035.1). Taxonomy (GTDB): domain Bacteria; phylum Pseudomonadota; class Alphaproteobacteria; order Rhizobiales; family Rhizobiaceae; genus Rhizobium_E. The sequence continues at coordinate 462,257 of NZ_JACFXW010000002.1, forward strand.
CGGCAACGAACTGACCATCAACAACGACATTCTCGTTCTGGCCAATCCGGAAATCGCACAGCTTCCGGGCTGGGTCATCGGTCTCATCGCCGCCGGTGGTCTTGCCGCCGCTCTGTCGACCGCCGCAGGCCTGTTGCTGGCGATCTCGTCCGCCATCAGCCATGACCTGATCAAGGACTTCCTGAAGCCGGACATTTCCGAGAAGTCCGAACTCATGGCCGCTCGCATCTCGATGGCAGGCGCGATTCTCGTCGCTACGCTGCTCGGCCTCAATCCGCCGGGCTTCGCGGCGCAGACCGTCGCTCTCGCCTTCGGCCTTGCCGCTGCGACGATCTTCCCGGCTCTGATGATGGGCATCTTCTCCAAGCGCATCAACTCGCTCGGCGCGACGCTCGGCATGATCGTCGGTCTCGTGGTGACCTGCGTCTACCTGTTCACGTATCTGGGCTGGTTCTTCGTCGCCGGCACCAACATGCTCGAAAACGTTCCGGCCAACTACCTGTTCGGCATCCCGCCGACCGCGTTCGGCCCGATCGGCGCACTGCTCAACTTCGGGACGGCCTATGTCGTTTCGACGATGACCCAGGCGCCGCCCAAGCATGTGCAGGACCTCGTCGAGTCCATCCGTGTTCCCCGGGGAGCGGGCGCCGCGACCGGTCACTGATAGACGGCAACCGGGAGGGGCGAGCAGATCGCCCCTCCCGTCCCTCGACCAGACAGAGCGCCTTTGCGCCGCATGAGGGCACAGCGCATGACCCAGACGAATTCCGACGTGCTGGCGTTTCTCGAGACGGTCCACCCCTATGACAGTCTTCCGAGGAAGGAAATCGAACGGGTCTCGACCCGCTTCCAGCCTCTGTCATTTCAGAAAGATGCGGAGATCTACCGCCGCGGTAGTCCACAGCAGGGCATCTATCTCATTCGGGATGGCGCAGTTGAAATCACGGACGCCGCCAACACGGTGATATCGGAACTTGCGCCACGCAATTCCTTCGGCGAACGCGGACTGATGGCGGATGGCTTCGCCGTGACCACCGCCACGGCCCGCAGCGACTGCGCGCTTCTTCTGCTGCCCGCCGACGAGTTTCGGCGGCTGATGCAGGAACATGCGGTTTTCGCCCGCTTTTTCACCCGCGGGCGGTTCGCAGATAGCCGTCGTGGCGATGTGTCGGTCCAGAAGGTCAGCGAGCTCATGTCGCGTCCCCCGATCGTCTGCGGTCCGACCGATACGGTCCGTTCGGCCGCAGCTCTCATGCGGGGCCGGCATGTCTCCAGCCTCGGCGTCGTCGACGGTGATCGATTTCTCGGCATCCTCACCAGCCGCGATCTGACGGGAAGGGTGCTTGCCGAAGGGCTCGACCCGGAAGCCACGCCGGTGTCCGCGGTCATGACGCCGGATCCAGTGGGTCTGAGCGCCGAAGCGCTCGGCTCGGATATCCTTCATCTGATGCTCGAGAAGCGTGTCGGTCATCTGCCCGTGGTCGATGGCGACCGCTTGGTGGGGATGATCACGCAGACGGATCTCATCCGTTTTCACGCAATCAATTCGGCGCAATTGGTTCGCGACATCTCGACGGCCGAAACGCCCGAGGCGATGCGTGCGATCACGGCGCGTATTCCGCAACTGCTCGTCCAACTCGTCGGCGGCAACAACGCGCATGAGGTCGTCACGCGGCTGATCACCGATATCGCCGACAGTGTGACGCGCCGTCTTGTCGTGCTGGCCGAGCTCGAACTCGGGCCGCCGCCAGCGCCCTATGTCTGGCTCGCCGCCTGCGGCAGTCAGGGGCGTCAGGAGCAGACCGGCGTCAGCGATCAGGACAATTGCATGTTCATAGCTGACGGCGTCGCGCCGGATGCGACGCCCTGGTTCCGACAACTGGCGGCCAAAGTCAGCCGTGGTCTGGATCTCTGCGGTTATCATTACTGCCCGGGCGACATGATGGCGACCAATCCACGTTGGCGCCAGCCGCTTTCGGTCTGGCGCAGCTATTTCCGTGACTGGATCAATCGGCCGGATCCGACTGCGCAGATGCTGGCGAGCGTCATGTTCGATCTCAGGCCGATCTGCGGCGATCCGTCCCTATATCAGGATCTGCAGGCCGAGACGTTGGAAGAGGCGAGCCGCAATTCGATTTTCACGGCGCATATGGTCAGCAACGCGCTGAAGCATGCGCCGCCGCTCGGCCTGCTGCGAGGCTTCGCCACGATCCGAAGCGGGGAGCATCGAAACCATATAGACATGAAGCACAACGGCGTGGCGCCGGTCGTCGATCTCGGACGCGTCTATGCCCTGATGGGCAGGCTGAGGCCGGTGAACACGCGCGCGCGACTGCTTGCGGCGGAGGACGCGGGGATCATCTCCGGGCCAGGGGCGAAGGATCTCATCGCGGCCTACGATCTCATCTCGGATATGCGCCTGCATAGTCAGATGCGGCAGGTGCGCGACGGCCGCAAGCCAGACAACTTTCTGGCGCCCTACGATTTCGGTGATTTCGAGCGTTCGCACCTTCGCGATGCCTTTGTCGTCGTCAGAACCATGCAATCGGCGCTCGCCAATGGCGGTCGAGCGCCCGTCTGAAGGAATGAAGAATGCTGTTTGAGTTGATCGCGGCGGTCGTCGCCGGTGTTGCATTGGCGGGCGTGGCGATGGCCCTGCGTTGGCTGAGCCGGGGATCCTTGCCGAAATGGATCATTCCTGCGACTGCTGGTCTCGGAATGCTGTGTTATTCGGTCTGGAGCGAATATAGCTGGTTCGACCGGATGACCACGGCGCTGCCTGGGATCGCCGTGACTTGGAAAAATCAGCAAACGGCGTTTTGGCGTCCCTGGTCCTATCTCGAGCCGGTGACCACAAGGTTCACGGCCGTCGATCTCAAAGGCGCCAAGCGCAATCCGAAGCAGCCCGGTCTGGTGATGGTGGATATTCTGCTCGTGGCGCGCTGGCAGCCGGTCAAGCCCGTCAAGGTGGTCTATGACTGCGGCAATGCGCGACGCGCCGATCTTATCGACGCCGATGTCGCCATTGCCGACGACGGCAGTCTCGTCGGGGCGGAGTGGAACAACGTGAAGCCCGACGATGCGTCTTTGAAGGTCGCATGCGCGGCCGGGTGAGGGAGCTATGCTGACGAGGATCAGCCTGCGCGGTCGTATCCTACTCTTTTTCGTGGCTTTGGCGGCCGGCGCCCTGGCGGCCTTGGCGGTGGGCATGTGGTTCGGCTATCACCGAGCAGGCAGTCCGGACATGTTGACCGCTTTCATGCAGAGCGCCATCGCCGCCGGTTTTCTGATCCTTGCCATCGTGACGTGGATCTGGTTCCTGTTCGACACGCATCTCGCGCGGCCGATCGCCAGAGTGGCGTCCGCCATGCGGGCGAGGGCGCATGCAAATGTGGCGCATGATTTCCGCGCGGAGGAGGCGCGCTATCTCGGCGAGCTCGCCGAGGCGGCGTCCGCGACGGCGGCGACGCTCGCGCGGACGAGGGGCGCGCTGGCGGAACAGGTCCAGCGGGAGACCACGAGGCTGTCTTCCGACAAAAGCAAGCTCGAGCAATTGCTTGCCGATGTTCCGCCTGCAGTCCTTCTCTGCACCGGCCGTCATCACATCGTCTTTTACAACGGCGTCGCTCAGCACCTGCTCTCGGGCTCGTCGAGACCGGTCTGCCTCGACCGGAACATTTTCGATTATTTGAGCGAAGGCCCGATCCGCACCGCGCATCATAGGCTTTTGGAAAGCGCCGAGCCGGATGCGATCGTCGAATTCCTCTGTCTGGGGCCATGTGGACGACGAAGGCTTGCCGGGCGCATGCGGCTCGCCGGCGACAATGGTGGGGATCAGGCGGCCTATGTCATGACCCTCAGGGATGTCACGACGGAGGTTGCGGCCCATGCGGGGCGTGATGCTCTTCTCGGCGACGTCTTCGCGCTGGTTCGACCCATCGTGTCGGAGTTTCGTCGGCTGGCCGGCGCGCACGATCTGGATATGATTGCCGGGGATGAAGTGTCGCCCCCGCTTCGGCGCCTGGAGGCCACTCTTGCGGAATTGGAGACGCGATTCGAACGCCTGCGCTCCGACGGTTGGCCCATGGCGGTCGAGCATGCGCGGGAGATTGCCCGGCTGTTGCATCGCGAGCTGGACAGGCGGACGCGCTCTCTCGACATCGACGTCGCAGACATTGCCCTACGCTGCAACGCTTTCGACATCGTCAGTCTGATGGCTCACCTCATTGATCGGATCAGCGAGACGAGGGAAGCCGCCGATTATCGTTTGTCTGTCGCGCCGGTCGGGGCGGCGGCCGAAGTCGCCTTGTCCTGGCAGGGGGCGGCGTCTTTCCCGACGAGTTGAAAACGTGGCTGGACGAGCCGGTGTTCGAAAGCGGCGCGACCGGCGAGGCGATCCTGTCGGCGCATGGCGCCGCGGCCTTGGCCGTCAGAGCCGACGAAGCCCCGTCAATCTCCATACGCCTGCAACTGAGCGAGCAGCACGCGTACGGAGCGGACGTATCGAGGCATGTCGTCTACAATTTCGAACTTCTGTCGCGGATGCACGACGAGAAGCTCGCCGACGCGCGGCTGGACGCCCTGACCTATGTCGTTTTCGATACGGAGACCACGGGTCTTTTGCCGGAACAGGGAGACGAGATGGTTCAGATCGCCGCCGTGCGCATCGTGAACGGCAAGCGTATCGGAAGCGAGGTCTTCAACCTTCTCGTCAACCCGGGACGAGCCATCCCGCGCTCCGCTACGGCCATTCACGGGGTGACGGATGCGATGGTTCTGGATGCGGTCAGCGTGCAGGAGGCCGTTCGGCAATTTCATCTCTTCGCGGAAGGCGCCGTGCTCGTGGCCCATAATGCGCCCTTCGACATGGAGTTCCTTACGCGGCGGGAGAGAGAAATGGGGCTGCGCTTCGTCAATCCGATCCTGGACACGGTCCTCCTGTCGGCAAGCGCTTTCGGTCGGGCGGAGACGCACACGCTCGACGCGCTCGCGGATCGCCTCGGGGTTCGCATTGAGGAAAGAGACCGTCATACAGCCCTCGGCGACGCCATAGCCACGGCCGACATCTTCATCAAGCTGAAGGATATGTTGGCGGGTCAGGGGCTCGTCCGTTTCGGCGATGTGCTGACCAAAATGCGCAGCCACCAGAGGCTCGTGCGCGACCTGAACGATCGACATGTCCGGTGAGTCGGCCCGTTTCCGACAGAAATGACATCGAACGCAGCCCCGGCGTCGGAGCTCGCATCCGGTCTTGAGCTTCAGCGCGGCGGGTTTCTGCGCATGAAGCCATCCAGCGTGTCGGCAAGACGCGTCCGAAGCCGGCGCGTCCAAATCATGTCGCCCGCGTCTTACAAGACCCGCGACAGAAATTCCCGGGTGCGCGGCGATTGCGGATCGGCGATCATGGCGCGCGGATCGCCCTGTTCGACGATCACGCCCTGATCCATGAAGATCAACTGGTCGCCGATTTCGCGGGCGAAGCCGATTTCATGCGTCACCACCACCATGGTCATGCCGCTTTCGGCGAGATCTCTCATGACGTTCAAGACTTCGCCGACCAGTTCCGGATCGAGCGCCGAGGTCGGTTCGTCGAACAATAGCACCTTCGGCTTCATGGCCATGGCGCGGGCGATCGCGACGCGCTGCTGTTGGCCGCCGGAGAGTTCGCGCGGATAGCGGTCGAGCTTGTCGGACAGGCCGACGCGCTTGAGCAGCACTTCCGCCTCGGCGCGGGCCTGCTCGACGGGGACGCGGCGCACCTGGGTCGGCGCCTCGATCATGTTTTCCATCACGGTCATATGGGAAAACAGGTTGAAGGATTGAAACAGCATGCCGATCTCGGCGCGGCGCTGGCAGAGCAGGCTGTCCTTGACCTCATAGAGATTGTCGCCGACGAGATCGTAGCCGACGAAGTCGCCGTCGACCAGCAGCAGGCCGCCGGACAGCTTCTCAAGATGGTTGATGCAGCGGAGAAACGTGCTCTTGCCGGAACCCGATGGGCCGATGATACAGGTGACCGCGCCCTTGGCGACGTCCAGATCAATGCCCTTCAGCACTTCGAGATTTCCGTAGGATTTACGAACGCCGCGGGCGAAAACCATGGATTCCGCCGGTATCTGGAAGCGGGCGCGGTTGGAGAGGCTGGCCTCAGACATGGCTATGGCTCCTGCGGACGGGCATGAGTTTGGCGAAAACATCCGCGAGAAGCGAGTCCTCTCGCTTGTCGCTGCGGCCGAAATGCCGTTCGAGGAAATGCTGGCCGACCGACATAATGCTGACCACCGCCAGATACCAGAAGGCCACGACAATCAAGAGCGGGATGGTCTCGAAGGTGCGGGCGTAGATGCTCTGGGCCGAATAAAAGAGGTCGTCGACGGCGATGAAGGTGACGAGCGAGGTCATCTTGAGCAGATTGATCGCCTCGTTGCCGGTCGGCGGCACGACGAAGCGCATGGCCTGGGGCAGCGTGATGCGCTTGAGGATCATGCGATAGGGCATGCCCAGCGCGCTTGCCGCTTCCGCCTGTCCCGAGGGAACGGACTTGATGCCGGCGCGGATGATCTCGGCCATATAGCCCGCCTCGCAGAGCGACAGCGCCACGACAGCGGAGAGGAACGGCGACATCAGATCGTTGGTGCGGATGGAGAAGAGTGTGCCGAGACCGGGAATGGCAAGCGACACCTCGCGCACCAGGAGCGAGAGGTTGAACCAGAAGATCAGCTGGATCAGCGCGGGCACGCCGCGGAAGAACCAGACATAGACGCCGGCGAAGGCGCGCAGGATCGGGCTCGGCGACACCCGCATGATGGCGACGATTGCGCCGATGACGATCGCGACCGCCATGATCAGCACGGTCAGCAGAAGCGTCGTGCCGAGACCGCGCAGGATCGGCGGATGGAAGAGATAGCCCATCGCCGTGCCCCAATCGAAGGCGGGATTGACGGCGAAGGCGCGAATGATGAACCCGGCCAGCACGAGAGCGAGCGCAGTGCCGATCCAGATGCCGTATTGCCGTTGCGGCACGACCTTCAGGCGCGAGACCTGCTCGGCGATGGCCGCATGCGCGTGGGTTTGGGGAGGATCGGCGGTGCTCATATCACTGTCCTTGGAATTCTCGAAGGGCGTCCGGCGCAAAACGCCGACGATGCGCCGCCGGAGTCAATCGGCGGCGCTCATGAATGGGTCAAGCTCCTGATGAGAGCTGTTTCCAGCCTTATTCGGCGCGAAGGGCTTCCATCTTGTTGACGAAATAGGGCTCCTTGATCGCATAGGCGCCCATGCCGTATTTGTTCAGGATCTCCTGATACTTGCCGTTCTTGAACAGCTCCGCAAGGGCCGACACCATCATGTCGGCGGTCGCCGGATCGTCCTTGGCGATGGCGAGGCCGAGCGGCGCCACATCATAAAGCGTCGGCAGCACGACCAACTGACCCTTGCTCGTCACTTCGAAATAGCTCGACGCGGTCGCGTCGTCCATACGGGCGTCGACGCGGTCGGAGAGCACGGCCTGGACGATGTCGGTCGAGGAGTTGAAGACCGACTTCTTAATCTCTTCCTTGCCCTTGTCCGCACAGTCCTTGGAGAGCTTGTCGACCAGGAAGTCGGATGCGCTGCCGGCGGAGACGCCGATGCGCTTGCCGCAGAGCGGCATGTCGCCGGTGAAGCTGTCCTTCTTTTCCGGCGAGGTCGAGGCGGCGATGCCGGCCTTGATGAACATCACGAAATCCACCTGCTTGAGGCGGTCGGGATTGGCGGAAAAGGTTTCCCAGGCGATCTTGAAGCGGCCGGAAGCCAGGCCGGGGATCATCGACGGGAAGGGCGTGCGCTGGATATCGAGATCCGCCTTCACGAGCTTGGCGACTTCGCCGGCGAGCTCCACGATGATGCCGGTCTGCTTGCCGTCGGCGTCGAGATATTCGAAGGGCGCGTAATCCAGCGTGTTGGCGACAGAAAGCTTGCCGCTGCTGGCCACCTCCGGAGAAGGCTTTATGTCCGCGGCTGTGGCGGCGCCGGTCCAGACGGTCATCATCGCGGCGAGGCCGAAGCCTGCATAGGTGAGATAGGATGTCATGTCGGTCGTTCCTCTCTTCATTGTTGTTACTCCCGGCGCCGGTCTCAGTCTTTCGCCTGATCCCGGCGGCTTCCGATCCGGTCCCGCCGAATGGAAATTCTGTTTGTCTCCCAACGCGTCGTCTCAGACCCCGTGGTCGGCCGCGGCCGCGTCCCGTCGATGAAGCGCTCGTAGCGGAATGCCGTGGGATCGACGAGCGGTCTATCGCCGGTGACCAGATCGGCGGCGAGTCTGCCCGCGCCGGGTCCGATGCCGAAGCCATGACCGGAAAATCCCGTCGCAATGATCAGCCCGGGCAGCGACTGCACTTTTGAGATGACCGGGATCGCATCCGGCGTCGCATCGATCATGCCTGCCCAGCTCTGCTCCACTTTGGCGCCCCGAAAGATCGGAAAGGCTTTCTGCAGGTCAGAAAATGTCTGCTGAAGGCGATTGTCCATCGGCGCCGGATCGAGCGTGCGCGTCTGTTCGAAGATCGTCTCGCCCTTGCTGTCCGATGGCGGCGGCGGAGACAGGCCCAGGCTGAAGCTTCCCCATTCCTGCCGCATCATCGGCATGAAGTCCTTGAAATAGCGAAAGCTGTCGGCGCCGATGTCATGGCGGTTCTGGCTGCCGTCGGCGATCGTATAGCCCCCGTCCAACCGTTTGCGATAGGCGAATTCCTTGCACCAGGCCGCGCCATTGGGGCCGCCCGCCACGGGGCTGGTGCGCAGCACGGAGGCGCGGACGCCGAGCTGCGGCAGCCGCAGGTTCAAGCGGCGCAACAGCTTGGTCGACCAGACGCCGCCGGCGACCACCACCGACTGACAGTCGATGCGGCCATATTCGGTGAGGACGGCCGAGACCCGTCCATTGCTGGTCTCGATGTCGCGGACGGCGCATTTGGCCATGAGGATCGCGCCATCGGCGGCCGCGGCGCGCGCAATCGCGGAGGCGGCCTTTTGCGGTTCTGCCCGACCGTCGCTCGCGGTGTACAGCGCCGCATGCCATGATCGCGCGGCGCCCGGCAGGAGGTCGGCGAGTTCCGCGCCCCGCGCCAGGCGGCTGTCGAAAGCGAAATCGCCGGCGCGCTTCAGCCAGTCGAGATGGTGGTCGACATCCTCTTCCCCGTCGCAGAGATAGAGAATGCCGGTTCTGCGAAAGCCGACATCGGCGCCGACCAGCGCATTCATATCGTCCCAGATCCGCATCGCCTCGACGATCAGCGGCAGCTCGCGCGGATCGCGGCCCATCCGCCGCACCCAGCCCCAGTTGCGGCTCGATTGTTCGCCGACGAAGTCGCCCTTCTCGCAAACGGTCACGGACAGGCCGCGGCGCGCCAAAAACAGCGCCGTGCTCAAGCCGATGATGCCGCCGCCCACCACGACCACATCGGTCCTGGCGGGCGGCTTATCTGCGGAGATGACTGGGTCGACCTGCGGTCCCAAACGCGCCTCCTCGGATCTCAGGCCTTGGCGGCGGCTTCCGCCGCCTGCTTCTTGCGGTAGTGATAGTTCTTGTCGATCCGCTCCATCAGGTAGTCGCCATATTGAACCGGCGGATATTTCGGTTCGGTCCCGGCGGGCACGCAGACGTCCAGCGCCTCGATCATCTCATGCATGGCCGGGTCGAAGAAGAAGGGTTGCGAATAGCGTTCGCGGCCGGTGCGGTTGATGACCCGGTGCGGAGTCGAGACGAAGACGTCGTTGGACCAGCGGGCGAGGATATCGCCGACATTCATCACGAAGGAATCCGGGATCGGCGGCGCGGGCACCCATTCGCCGGCCTTGTTTTTGACTTCGAGGCCGCCGACATCGTCTTGCGCAAGCAGCGTGATGAAGCCGTAATCGGTGTGCGGCGCGGAGCCGAACAGGCCTTCTTCCTGCGGCTGGGTGGGATAGTGCAGCAGGCGCAGGAAGGTGGTCGGATCTTCGAAATAGCGGTCGAGATTGTCCGAGGGCAGGCCGAGCGACAGCGCGATCGCCCGCACCATCTTGCGCGCCAGCGTGCTCATCTCCTCGACATAATGCTCGATCGTGGCGCGGAAGCCGGCAAGCTGCGCCTCGTCCGGCCACTGGTTCGGGCCCTGCAGCGGCTCGCCGGCGATAGCGCGCGGATCGTTCTCGTCGACCTCATGCATGAAGAAGATCGATTCGCTCTGGTTGGGCTTGCTGACGGTCGCGACCGAAGAGGTCACGATGGTGGAGCCGGCAAACGGCAGGAAGCCGCGGAAATTCTTGTCGATCTTCAGTTTGAGTTTTTCCTCGTCCGGCAGCGCGAAGAAGCGCTTGCTGGCTTCACGGACCGCCTCGACATCGGCGCGAGGAATGGGATGTCCGACGACATAGAGGAAGCCGATCGTCTCGAGATAGCTGCGCAGCGTCGCCGCCGTGGCGCGGATGGCCGCCTCGTCGTCGCCGTAAAGCGAGGAGACGTCTAGAATCGGAATCTCGGAAAAGTCGCCGCGGTCGATCGAGGTCATCGCCAAACTCCTGTCTTGAACATACGATACAGTACTGTATTTCTACACATAGAAATGATATCGGCAATAGGCATTCGTCAATCATGGGAATTTCAAATCAATGACCCCACGCAAGATCATCATCGACACCGATCCGGGGCAGGACGACGCCTTTGCGATTCTGTTTGCGCTCGGATCGCCCAAGGAGTTGGAGGTGGTGGGGATCACCACTGTCGGGGGCAATGTTCCCCTCAGGCTGACCGCGATCAATGCGTTGAAAGTGGTGGAACTGGCGGGCCGGACCGACGTCCCGGTCTTCGCCGGCTGCCCGGCGCCGATGGTTAAGCCGCTGATGACGGCGGAATATGTCCATGGCGAGACCGGCCTCGATGGCGCGGATCTTCCGGAGCCGGTGACGCCGCTTCAGACAGAACATGGCGTCAACTGGATGGTCCGCACCATCATGGAAGCCGAGGTCGGCGAGATCACCGTCTGCACGCTCGGGCCGATGACCAATCTCGCGATGGCCATGACGATGGAGCCGCGGATCATCCCGCGCATCCGCGAAGTCGTGCTGATGGGCGGCGGCTTCTTCGAGGGCGGCAATGCGACGCCGGCCGCCGAGTTCAACATCTTCGTCGATCCGCATGCCGCCCACAAAGTGTTCGCATCGGGCGTTCCTGTCACGATGGCCGGGATCGACTGCACCTATACGGCGCAGATGACGCCGGAATGGCTCGGCGAGTTGCGCGCCACCGGCAGCCGGGCGGCGATCGAGGCGGCCAATCTCGCCGATTTCTTCCGCATCTATGGCTCGCACAAATTCCCGACCGAGGCGCGGCCGATCCACGACGCCTGCGTCACCGGCTATCTGCTGGCGCCGGAGATCTTCGAGCAGCGCCAATGCCATGTGACGGTGGAAATCTCATCGCCTGTCACGATCGGCATGACGGTTGTGGATTGGTGGCATGTGACGGGTCAGGAGAAAAACTGCAACGTGCTGCGCCGCATCGATCCCGATCCTTTCTTTGCACTTATGTTGGAGCGGATCAGCGCCCTCCCTTGATTCTGCGCCCGCTGGTTGCTAACGGCAGGAAATTATGTCCGGACCGGCCGGCGAGCGTCGCCAGCCCTTCCCGGTCTTGAAAGCGAAAAAGCCTTTGGCAAAAGTAAAACAGTCATCGACAGCCCCGGACGCCGGGGACGGTGGAAAGGTCGCTCGGCGGACGCTCACTCGTGAAGATTGGGTGGCCGCCGCGCGCAAGGTCCTGGAAAAGGGCGGCATCGCAGAGGTGAAGATCGATCGGCTGGCGCGGCAGTTCAAGGTGACGCGCGGCAGCTTCTATTTTCACTTTTCGAGCCTGAAGGATCTGCACCAGGAACTGCTGTCCGAATGGCGGCGCGCCAATTGCGCGCCCTTCCAGGCGATGGTCGATGAAGACGTGACCGACGGCGTGCAGTTCTTCAGCGACATCGTCCACACCTGGGTGGATGAGAAACCATTCAGCCCCAAGCTCGATCTCGCGATCCGCGATTGGGCCCGGACTTCGAAGGAGATTGCCCGCGAAGTGGATGCGATCGACGCGTTGCGCATCAATCTCCTGGTGCGGTCCTTCCTCGCGATAGGCTATTCCGAAAAGGAAAGCATCGTGCGGGCGCGCATCACCTATTTCCACCAGATCGGCCAATACGCGCTGTCCTTCAAGGAAGACCCCGACGTCCGCAAGAGCTACCAGCCTCTGTTTGGGGATGTGCTGCTGGGGCCGCTCGCCAAGAGCCCATAACGGGCCTGTCGCGTCGACCGGGCGCCAAGCCGGCGGCATTGATCGAATGATTATGCTCCCGCCGCATTTGAGGCTATCCTCGTCCCGAAGATCACGGGAGGCGGTCCTTGACGGGCCGGTGATTTCATGGGTTTTTCTGAGCATGTGAAGGAAATCGAACGCGTCGGCCAGGGCAGCAATACCGGTCGCGATGCGCTGGTGGTGGAATCCTGGCGGCGATGCCTGGAAACTTATCAACTCGATCCGGCCAAAGCGCGGGAAGCGGTCATCGTTTCCGAAACGCGGCTGCGGGAACATCGCCAGCAGGCGGAGGATCTGGTCCACATCGCACGTTCAGGTCTCGAACGGTTATACCGGCAGGTCGCCGAGCAGAATTACGTTCTTCTGCTGTCCGATCGCCAGGGCGTGACAGTCGAATTTCTCGGCGATCCCTCCTTCAACAACAATCTGCGCAAAGCCGGCCTCTACCTCGGTTCGGAATGGTCGGAGCCGCTCGCCGGCACCTGCGCGGTCGGCGCCTGCATCGCCACCGGCGAAGCCCTGACCATCCACCAGACCGATCATTTCGACATCACCCACACGCCGCTGTCCTGCACCGCCGCGCCGATCTACGACACTCAGGGCGCGCTCACGGCGGTGCTCGACATTTCGCTTTTGAGCTCGCCGATCCTGAAGACGAGCCAGAACATGGCGCGTCATCTCGTCTCTTCCACGGTGCGTCGGATCGAGCTCGCCAATCTCATGGCAAACAGCCGGCATGATCTCGTGCTGCGCTTCGCCGCCGCGCCAGAGTTTCTCGATGTCGATCCCGAAGCGGCCGTGTCCGTCGACGGCGCCGGGCGCATCACCGGCATGACGCATGGCGGCGCGCGGCTTCTCGCCCGAGCGCGCGGGTTGGATTGGCGCAGCCCTCATCGCCTCATTGGCCAGCCCGTCGCCGATTTCTTCGACGCTGGTCTCGATGAACTGGCTTCGCTGACCCGGGCGACCCTTCCGCGCGACAGGCGCATCGCCTTGCGCGACGGCGCAAATCTCTACGCGCATGCGATCGAACCGCAGCAGCGCGGGACGGCGACGCCGATGGCCCGAATGGTTCGTCCCGCGCCGGCGATAGCCCGGTTGGGCGGTGGATCCGTTATAATCGACGGTCTCAAGCGCAAGATCGAAAAGCTCGCGCCAAGCCGACTTCCGATCCTCCTGCAGGGGCCGACGGGGGCGGGAAAGGAATTCCTGGCGAGGATCATTCATGAAACGAGCGGCGTTTCCGGTCGCTTCGTCGCCGTCAATTGCGCGGCCATTCCCGAACAACTGATCGAAAGCGAGTTGTTCGGCCATGTCCCCGGCGCCTTTACCGGCGCGCTCGCCAAGGGACGCAAGGGACTGGTCGAGGAGGCTGAGGGGGCACGCTGTTTCTCGACGAGATCGGTGACATGCCTTTCGCGGCCCAAAGCCGATTGCTGCGGGTGCTGGCCGAGGGCGAAGTGCTGCCCGTCGGCGGATCGTCGCCGCGCAAGGTCGATTTCCGCGTCATCTCGGCCTCGCATCGATTGCTGGCCGATCTGGTGGCTGCGGGCGACTTCCGTTCGGATCTTTATTATCGGCTGAATGCGGCTGTGCTCTCGCTGCCGCCGCTTTCAAAGCGCGAGGATTTCCCCTGGCTGTTGGATCGCCTTCTCGAAAAGCACGGATCAGCGGGCCGATCCCTTCGGCTTTCGAGCGCCGCCAGACTGTTGATCCTCGGCTATTGCTGGCCCGGCAACATCCGTGAACTCGACAACGCCATCGCTTTCGCCGCCGCGCTGTGCGAGGGTGGCGTGATCGAGGTCGTCGACCTGCCCGATCATCTCACGCTCACCGGCGATCTGCCCGACCGAGAAAAGGATGAGGCGGATGTCCGCGCCATCCTCTCCGTCTGCAAGGGAAATGTGTCCGAGGCCGCCCGGCGGCTCGGCGTCGATCGCACCACGCTGCATCGGCGGATGAAACGCCTCGGCATTGAGCGGCCGCATTGAGCGCCCGTTGTGGCGCGCGCCACACCTGTGGCGCCGCAGATGTGGCGCACAGTATGGCCGGCGATCAGGAATATCCAACAAGTTCAATCGACTGAATGGCGAATGGCCATTGGCATGGGCGTTGCAGCTCACCTTGCGTCGAAAAGACCAGAGGGAGAGAATATGCGCGCGCTCAGATTTCATGCGGCCAGGGACTTGCGGCTGGAAGAGCTTCCCGAGCCGAAACAGCCGGGTCCGGGACAAGTTCTGGTTCGCAATCGTTTCGTCGGTATTTGCGGTACCGATCTGCACGAATACAGCTATGGTCCGATCTTTATCCCGAAAGAGCCGCATCCCTATACCGGCGCACACGGTCCGCAGGTTCTCGGCCACGAATTCGGAGGCGTCGTCGAGGCGATCGGAGCAGGCGTGACCTCCGTGGTCGCCGGCGACCGTGTGTCGATCCAGCCGCTGATCATGCCCCGGTCGGGCGACTATTTCGCCGATCGCGGGCTGTTTCACTTGAGCCCGCAACTGGCGCTGGTCGGGCTGAGCTGGGATGGCGGCGGCATGGCGGAAGCGGCTGTCGTGAACGAATACAATGTCCAGAAAATGCCCGATGAGATGACCGATGAAGAGGCTGCTCTGGTCGAGCCCACGGCGGTCGCCGTCTATGCCTGCGATCGCGGCGGCGTGACCGCCGGCAACAGCGTGCTGGTGACCGGCGCAGGTCCGATCGGCATGTTGACGCTTCTCGCTGCCCGCGCCGCCGGAGCGGCGCAGCTCTTCGTGTCCGATCTCAATGATGCGAGACTCGACCTGGCGAAAAGCGTGCTGCCGGATGTCGTCACGATCAACCCGAAGCGTGACAGTGTCGGCGATGTCGTTCGTTCCTCACCGGAGGCCATGTCGGCTGTGACGTGGCCATTGAATGCGTCGGCAACGAACATGCGTTGAAAGCCTGTGTCGACGCGGTGCGCAAGCAGGGTGTCGTCGTCCAGACGGGCCTGCATCCTCATGAAAACCCGCTCGACTGGTTTCAGGTCACCTTCCGCGATCTCGAGATCAAGGGGGCCTGGGCCTATCCGACCCATTATTGGCCGAGGGTGATCCGGCTGATCGCATCAGGACTGCTGCCGGCGACCAGGATCGTCACCAAGCGCATCACCCTCGACACGGCCGTCACGGAAGGATTCGACGTTCTGCTCGATCCCGCCGGCGCGCATCTGAAGATCCTGATCGATCTGTCGAAGTGAGATTTTCAGCCTTGGCCGCTCGGGAGAGGAGTCCGGTCGGCCAAGGTTCGGAAGTAAACGGAGCGCCTCTCGGGCGTATCCCCAAATCCACCAAGCATCCATGGAGGAGATGACCATGCTTGATATCAGCCCCGGAACCAAGATCGACGCGGTTCTTTCAAAACTCGGCCAGGCCCTCGAGAGCGGCGACATCGACGCCGCCGTCAATCTGTTTCAGGCGGATTGCTACTGGCGCGATCTCGTCACCTTCACCTGGAACCTCAAGACGCTGGAAGGGCATGAGCAGATCCGCGACATGCTGGCGAGCCAGCTCGGCGCGACAAAACCCTCCAATTTCGTGCAGGACGCCAAGGAGCAGGCGTCGGAAGCCGGCGGCGTTACGGATGGCTGGTTCGAGTTCGAAACCGGCGTGGCGCGCGGCTATGGCCATATCCGCCTCAAGGACGGGCTGATTTGGACGCTGCTCACCACCATGACCGAACTCAAGGGCCATGAGGAGCCGAAGGGCTTCCAACGTCCGATGGGCGCCGAGCACGGCCATGGCCGCAACCGCAAGACCTGGAAGGAAAAGCGCGAGGCTGAGGCGGCGGAACTCGGTTATCAGACCCAGCCCTATGTCGTCATCATCGGCGGCGGGCAGGGCGGTATTGCCCTTGGCGCGCGGCTGCGCCAGCTCGGCGTGCCGACCATCATCATCGAGAAGAACGAGCGGCCGGGCGACAGCTGGCGCAAGCGTTACAAGTCGCTCTGCCTGCATGACCCCGTCTGGTACGATCACCTGCCTTACATCCCCTTCCCGGAAAACTGGCCGGTGTTCACGCCCAAGGACAAAGTGGGCGACTGGCTGGAAATGTACACCAAGGTCATGGAGCTGAACTATTGGGGCTCCACCACCTGCAAATCCGCACAATATGACGAGGCGACCGGCGAATGGACCGTGGTCGTCGACCGCGCCGGCCAGGAGGTCGTGCTCCGGCCGAAGCAGTTGGTGTTGGCGACCGGCATGTCCGGCAAGGCCAACGTGCCGACATTTCCGGGACAGGACGTGTTCAAGGGCGAGCAGCAGCATTCTTCCCAGCATCCCGGTCCGGACGCCTATGCCGGCAAAAAGGTCGTGGTGATCGGCTCCAACAATTCCGCCCATGATATCTGCGCCGCGCTCTGGGAAGCCGGGGCCGATGTCACCATGCTGCAGCGTTCGTCCACCCATATCGTCAAGTCGGATTCGCTGATGGAGATCGGCCTCGGCGACCTCTATTCGGAACGGGCGGTGCAGGGCGGCATGACGACGCGCAAAGCGGATCTCATCTTCGCCTCGCTTCCGTATCGGATCCTGCATGAGTTCCAGATCCCGATCTACGACAAGATCCGCGAGCAGGACGCCGATTTCTATGCGGCGCTCGAAAAGGCCGGCTTCATGCTGGATTTCGGCGACGACGAATCCGGCCTGTTCATGAAATATCTGCGGCGCGGCTCGGGGTACTACATCGATGTCGGCACCTGCGATCTGGTGATCGACGGCTCGATCAAGCTCAAATCCGGTGTCGACGTCTCCCATCTGACGGAAAAAGCCGTCGTGTTGAAGGATGGAACGGAGTTGCCGGCCGATCTCGTGGTCTACGCCACCGGCTACGGCTCGATGAATGGCTGGGCTGCCGATCTGATTTCGCGCGAGGTCGCCGACAAGGTCGGCAAGTGCTGGGGCCTCGGTTCAAACACCACCAAAGATCCCGGTCCCTGGGAGGGGGAGCAGCGGAATATGTGGAAGCCGACGCAACAGGAGGCGCTGTGGTTCCATGGCGGCAACCTGCACCAGTCCCGGCATTATTCGCAATATCTGTCGCTGCAACTCAAGGCCCGTCAGGCCGGCATCGACACGCCGGTCTACAGACTGACCGCGCCGCATCATTTGGCTTGATAAATGGCGGGCGCCGGCCTGGCCGGCGCCCGCCATTCCGGGCTCCTCGACACAGAGCGACGATCCCGCGCCGAAGGCAAAGCTGCGACCGTCGCCGAATTCAGTTGTTTTTCCCCTGAGATAAACATCGGCCTGACGCTGGGACAATTCTTCCCAAACCATATGGGCAGCGAGATCGGGTTCGGTGGCCTCGGCCTGATGCGACATCGCGGCCGTCGCGCTCCGGAAACCGTCGAACCAGCCTGCGCCGACGGCGGCGGAGATGCCGGCGCCCAGGGCCGAGGCTTCATCCGACAGGCTGCGCCGCACCCGAAAGCCGGTCGCGTCGGCCACCATCTTGCGCCAGAGCGTGCTCGCGGCGCCGCCGCCGATCACATAGATCTCTTCCGCTCCCGGCGCGGCGGCCTGCATCTGTTTGAGCGCCCGGGCGAATTCCAGCGTGATGGCTTCGAGCGAGGCGCGATAGAGATGGCTCATCCGATGATTCGGCCCCAGGCCGATGAAAGAGGCGCGCGCCTCTTCGTCCCAATGCGGATCCATGCAGCCCATCAGATAGGTGCAGGCGAGAACGCCGTCCGCTCCGACCGGGATATTCGTCGCCTCATGTTCGAGGCGCTGGAAGATGGCGGGGTCGCTGCGACCGCCGGCGAAATTGTCGATCAGCCAATTGACGAACAAGGCGCCGGCTCGTTGCACCGCTTCGAGCAGATATCCCTCGCCGGTGGGCGAGATCAGCGTGCGCCAGAAGGGGCTGATCGCCGGCGTCGGCGACCAGACGCCGCCCACAACCGCGGTGCCCAGATTGAGATAGACCGTCTGCGGATCGATGGCGCTGACGCCGAGGCCCGCGCAATGGCCGTCGCCGCCAGCGGCGTAGACCGGAAGTCCCATGGGAAGCCCAGTCGCCGCAGCCGCAGCCGCGGTCACCCTGCCCAATATGGCGCCCGGAGGATGGGCCGAGGGTAGTTTCTCCAGGTCGATGCCGAGGTGATCCAGCAGCGGCTGAGACCAAGCCTTGGCCTCGATGTCGAAGATGCCGAACGGATCGGCGCTGGTCCATGTGGCCGCCGGCTCTCCCGTCAGATGCATCACCAGAAAATCATGAACCGACAGGATATGGCGGGTGCGGTCGAGGAGTTCCGGTTGATGGGCGCGAAAATGCCGGAGACGAAAGACGCAAGGGATGACATCGACGGGTTTGCCTGAAATGCGATGCAGCCGCTCGCGGCCGATTTCATCCGACAGCACATGCGTCATGTCGCGGGCGCGACGGTCGAGCCATAGGGTGGCGGGCGCGAGCGGCCGGCGGCTCTCGTCCAGCAGCACCATGGTTTCGCGCTGGTTGGAAATGGCGACGCCGTCGATGCGAGCCGGATCGATCCCGGCGATGCAGGCGCGCAACGCCGTTTGCGCCGCTGTCCACCATTCGGCCGAATCCTGCTCGGCGCGATAGGCGTCCGGGGTCAGAAGCGTGTGGGCTGCGCGGCCTTCGCTGCGCGGCTCTCCGTTTTGCGTCCAGGCGATCGCCTTCACCGACTGGGTCGATGAATCCATCCCGATCACGTAACGTTCATTCGGATGCATGCGGCTCCTCCTTCCGCTAGACTTCCGTATGGGCGTCGACGCGGCGACCGCGGCGATCATTGTTCGAGCAGTGCTTCTCCCGTGGCCATGTCGGTGACGAGATGGGTGGCGTACCCTCCGCGCAACGTGGCGAGAATGGCGTCTATCTTGCCCGCCCCGCCGGCCACGCAGATGCGGTTCGGCGTCTGCTTCAATTCTTCCAGCGCGATGCCGACCATGCGGGCGTCATGCTGGCCGCCGACGCCGCCTCCCGCGGCGTTGATGAAGCGGCCGATGATGACGGCGACGGCGCCGTTGCACACATAGTCGTCGATTTCTTGCTGGCTGGCGATGCCGGAGATGCGGACCGTGCTTTTCCCGCCGACATCGCCGACGCCGAACAGAATGCGGTTGGTCGAATGGATCAGGTCGAACTGTTTCTTCAGCACCGGCTCTTCGAGCAGCATGTCTCGCAATTCGGGAGTCGACAACACAGCCGGGGCCAAGAGGTTGACGCAGCGCGCCCGGATGCGGCTTGACAGCAGCGAGGTGCAGAGTTCCGGCGAAAAGTCGGGCTCGCCGGTGGAACTGCCCGACACCTGCACCACCGTCAGGTCGGTGATGGGATCGGGAAGCGTGATCTGATTGGCGACCGAGAGCACGGTGCGGCCCCAGGCGACGCCGATCACGTCGCCCGGCTTCAATTGATCGGCGAGCACGCGCGCGCCGGCGTCGCCGAGGCGGCGCACGAGATCCCTGTCTTCGCCCGAGGGAATGACGAGGGCGCCGTCCAGTCGAAACGTTCCATAAGGCGGCGCGCGATCGCGGTTCGTCCGCTCGCTTGAGTATTCAGCCGTATCGAGACGATGCCGCGTTCGCGCGCCTCCTGCAGGTAGTTCACGATGGTCGCCCGGGAGACGTTGAGCGTCTTGGCGATTTCGCTCTGGGTCATTTCATCGGCGTAATAGAGCCATGCCGCCCAGGTGACGGCGTCTTCGAATTCTGTCGGCTTCGCGGCCGCGCTTTCCAGCATGTGTTTCCTCGAGCAGTCTTTTCATCGTCATCTGACGGCATCCCAGGACAAATGTCAATGTCGTCTGTCATCTGTGTTGACAAGTGTCAGAAAGTGGTGTCACTTGTATCCAAGAATTAAAAATGGATAGTGGGAATGGAAACGCTGAGGAACCGGGGCGCCGTCGATGGCGCGCCGTTGGGCGGCTGGACCGCGCTTATCGATGACATCGTCGCCGGGAAATGGACCAATCCGGAAACGGGCGAGAGGCCGTCCGTGCCCTATGACTCGATCGTCATTGCCGAAAGTCTCGCAGGCCGCGAAGCGGACTTGGTGAAGAGCCTGGATCTCGGTTCGTCCTTCACCGTCGTGGCCGATCATGCGACATGGGAGGCGATGGGCGCACGGGTCGCCAAGGCGCTGGAAAGCCTCGGTCCGGTCAAAACGGTGCTTCTCGATCATCCTCATGCGGATATGGCGACGGTGGAGGACCTGACGGAGCGGTTGAAAGGAGCCGAGGGCCTGGTGGCCGTGGGCTCCGGCACCATCAACGACCTCGTGAAATATGTGACGGGGCTGGATGGCCGGCGCTATTGCGTGTTCGGCACTGCTGCGTCCATGAATGGCTACACCTCCACCACGGCCTCCATCACCCTCGAAAGCGGGCTGAAGGTTTCCTTGCCGTCGCATGCGCCGGCGGGCTTCTTCGTCGATCTCTCGGTGGCGGCGCAGGCGCCGACTTATTTGTCGGCCGCAGGCTTCGCCGATTGCATCTGCCGATCCGTGGCTCAGGTCGACTGGTGGATGTCGCACCGGCTGCTGGGCTCGGTCTACGCCAATTCCCCTTACATCATTCAGGCTCAGGACGAGATCGAACTCAACCGCCGCGCCGCAGGCATCGGCAGGGGCGATGTGGAGGCGAACGGTTATCTCTATCGCGTGCTGACGCTGTGCGGGCTCGGCGTGTCCTTCACCGGCATGTCCCATCACGGTTCGATGGGCGAGCACCAGATTTCCCACTACATCGATTGTTTCGCCGGCGACCGTCATCCGGGCACGTTGCACGGCCAGCAGGTCGGCGTCGCCTCGCTGACCATGGCCCGCATCCAGCGCCATTTTCTCGACAGCGCGACGCCGCCCAGGATCGGACCGACGCGGATCGACCGCGACGACATGGTCAGGCGCATGGGTGTGGATGTCGCCGACCAATGCCTGGCGGATATCGCTCCCAAAATCTACGACCAGCGCGACGCCGATGAGATCAATGTGCGTCTTGCCGACCTCTGGCCGACGCTGCGCGAAGAACTCCGGGCTTTCGTCATCCCGGTCGACGAGATGACCAAGCTGCTGAAGGCCGCGGGCGGGCCGACCACGGCGGCCGAGCTCGGCGTTCCCGTCGATTTCTATCGCGAGGCGGTGATGCATTGCCGGGAAATGCGCAATCGATATTCCTTCCTCGACATCGCCGCCGACAGCGGCGTGCTCGACGAACTCGTCGCGGCGGAGGTCTGAGCCATGCGCGCGGTCGCCGACATGCCCATCGAGACGGCCCGGAGCGTCACCACGCTGTTCGCCGATATCGATGACACGCTGACCACCGAGGGGCGGCTGCCCGCGGCGGCTTATGCGGCGCTCGAGGCTCTGTCGGAGGCGGGCGTCTCGGTCGCGCCGATCACCGGAAGGCCGGCAGGCTGGTGCGACATGATCGCCCGGATGTGGCCGGTGGCGGGCGTGGTCGGTGAGAACGGCGCTTTCTATTTCTCTTGCCATGCCGCCGACCGCCGCATGCGCCGCGTCTTTGCGGCGCCGGATCGGCAACGTGCGGAAAATCGCCAGCGGCTGGAGCGTGTGCGCGCCCGTATTCTCGCCGAGGTGCCGGGCGCTGCGATTTCCGCCGACCAGCATTATCGCGAAGCCGATCTCGCCATCGATTTCTGCGAGGACGTGCCGCCGCTCGGCGCAAGCGAGGTCGACCGCATCAAGCGCATTTTCGAGGAAGAGGGTGCCGTCGCCAAAGTGTCTTCGATCCATGTCAATGGCTGGTTCGGCTCTTATGACAAGCTGACCATGACGCGGCTGTTCGCCAGCGACGTGCTCGGACTCGACATCGACGGAGACAAGGAACGCATCGTCTTCGTCGGCGACAGCCCCAACGACGCGCCGATGTTTTCTTTCTTCCCCAATGCCTGCGGCGTCGCCAATGTGCTGAAATTCCTGGGTCGGATCGACGCCGAGCCCGCTTATGTGGCCAGCGCCGAGGGCGGTCAGGGCTTCGTGGAAGTGGCCGAGCGCATTCTTGCGGCGCGGTCGGGGAGGGCTGCGGCATGACGGCGCCTCTTTACGACATCGCCATCATCGGCGGCGGTATAAACGGCGCGGGCATCGCCCGCGACGCAGCGGGCCGCGGCCTCAAGGTCTTTCTCTGCGAGAAATCCGATCTGGGGTCTGCGACGTCCTCGGCTTCGACCAAGCTCATTCACGGCGGTTTGCGCTATCTCGAACATTACGAATTTCGCCTGGTGCGGCATGCGCTGGCCGAGCGCGAGGTGCTCTGGGGCATTGCGCCGCATATCATCTGGCCTCTGCGCTTCGTCCTGCCGCATCGAAAGGGCTTGCGCCCGGCATGGCTATTGCGGCTGGGGCTTTTCCTCTACGACCATATCGGCGGGCGCAGGAAACTGCCGGGCACGAAGACGCTTCGTCTGAACAGGCATGAGGCAGGCGAGCCGCTCCGCGACGTCTCCTCGATCGGCTTCGAATATTCCGATTGCTGGGTGCAGGACAACAGGCTGGTGGTCCTGAACGCCCGTGACGCCGAAGCGCATGGCGCCGATATCCGCACCCGCACCCGCTGCACCCGCGCCGTCCGTGAAGCGGATGGCTGGCGGCTATCTCTCGAAGACTGCTATTCCGGCACAGTGGACACGATCCGCGCCAAAGCTCTGATCAATGCTGCCGGACCCTGGGCCGACCGTGTGCTGGCGACGGCGATCGGCCGCAATGCGCCGGGGTCCGTGCGGCTGGTCCAGGGTTCGCACATCGTCGTGCCCAAACTGTATGACCATGACCGCTGCTATATTTTCCAGAACCCGGATGGCCGCATCGTCTTCGCCATTCCCTATGAGGATGATTTCACGCTGATCGGCACCACCGATGTCGACTATACCGGCGATCCCGCCGCAGTGGCGATCACTCAAAAAGAAATCGACTATCTCTGCGGCGCCGCCGCCTCCTATTTCAACCGAACCATCGCGCCCGGCGATGTCGTCTGGACCTATTCCGGCGTCCGCCCGCTCTATGACGACGGCAAGGCCAACGCGCAGGAAACGACGCGCGATTACGTCCTGACGCTCGATGGAGATGGCAATCAGCCGCCGCTGCTCAACATCTTCGGGGGCAAGATCACCACCTATCGCTGCCTCGGCGAAGATGCGTTGTCGCGATTGGCGGAGCGCTTCCCGGAATGGAGCAGCGGGCGTGGCTGGACGAAGGACAGAAGTTTGCCCGGCGGAGATTTCCCGGCAGGAGAGGCCGGTCGCGTCGTCGCCGGATTGCAGCGCGACTATCCTTTCCTGACCGAAAAGGCGGCGCGTCGCCTTGTCCGCCATTATGGCACGGAAGCCCGCCGCATTCTCGGCGCTGCCCGCACTCCATCCGATCTCGGAACCGCGTTCGGGCCGGAGCTGACCGAGGCCGAATGCCGCTACCTGATCGACTATGAATATGCGCGTGAGGCGGCGGATATCGCCTTTCGGCGGACCAAGGCCGGCATTCGCATGAGCCCTGAAGAACTCGACGCGCTCGACCGTTGGATGAGCGCTGCGCGGATCCGGACGTCGCCATTGAAAGGCGTCGTCAACGGCTGAAAAAGAGGCGCTTTCCCACCGGGACTGCGCAGGACGAACCGGCGGTTGAGGAGCCGCCTTGATCGAGAGGATGGGACGCGGCTCTCTCCGCGTCCGGTCGGCATTCGCTCTTGGGAGGAGTACGGAATGTCCGTATTGCAGGTGAAACGCATCGCGATCTCGGATTCGCCATGGCCTTGGCTGGCGCCGCTCGTCGCCTTGCTCGTCGTCTTTACGATCTATCCTTTGCTCT
This sequence comes from Rhizobium sp. G21, assembly GCF_014158035.1. Classification (GTDB taxonomy): domain Bacteria; phylum Pseudomonadota; class Alphaproteobacteria; order Rhizobiales; family Rhizobiaceae; genus Rhizobium_E. Next base: position 486,390 of record NZ_JACFXW010000002.1, read on the forward strand.
ACAATATCTGGCTCAGCTTTCACGAGTTTCTGCCGCGCAAGCGCACGCTCGCCTTTGTCGGTTTCGACAACTGGATCCAGCTGTGGAACGACACCCGGTTCTGGGGCGCTCTCGGCGTCACTTTCATCTATTTCTTCATCGCTTTGATCTTCGAACTCGTGCTGGGCATGGCGATCGCTCTGTTGCTGGACGCCGAACTGCCGGGCTTCGGCGCGTTGCGCGCGGTCCTCTCGATGACGCTGGTCATCCCGCCCGCGATTGCCGGCATGATGTTCCTGCTAATGGAGGATCCGCAATTCGGCGCAATCACTTATTTCCTCAATCAACTCGGGCTTCTCGACAAGACGACGCCCATTCTCGCGACCTCTTCGCTGGCGCTGGCGGGCGTGCTGGTGGCGGAAATCTGGCAATGGACGCCGTTCATGGTGCTGATCTTCATGGCCGGCCTGCGCTCGCTGCCAGCCGAGCCCTATGAGGCGGCGATGATCGACGGCGCTTCCGCCGTGCAGATGTTTCGTCGCCTGACGCTTCCGATGATGAGCCGGGTCATTGCCGTGGCCATCCTGCTGCGCGGCATCGATCTGTTCCGCGTCTTCGACTACATCTTCGTGATGACCTCCGGCGGCCCCGGCACCGCGACCTATACGGTCAGCCTCTATGCCTGGCAGCAGACCTTCAGCAATCTGAAATGGGGCTATGGCGCGACCCTCAGCCTGGTCAGCCTGGTGATCGTGATGATCATGGCCAATCTGTTCATCAAAATCTTCAAGGTGAGGTGGTGACCATGCGCCAGAGCAGAACCGCAAGCACGGTGCGCACCCTCGCAGGCTGGCTCGTCGTCGCGATCTTCTTTTTCCCGATCTTCTTCTGGACGTCGGTCGCCTTCCGCAACGCCAAGGATATCTTCAGCTGGCCGCCGAAATTCTTCGATTTCGACCCGACCGTCCGCAATTTCGAGAAGGTGTTCGGCATCTCGCTGGGCTTCGGCTACGGCACGCAGGAGACGGTCGATCCCGGCGGCGGCAATTTCTACATGGCCCCGCGGCTTCTGGATTCCATCATCGTGGCGACCTTCTCGACTGTCCTGGCCATCGTGGTCGCCACGCTCGCCCTATTGTTTGTCCCGCATGCATTTCCGCGGCCGCCACGAATTCGTCAACTGGGTGCTGTCGACGCGCATGATGCCGCCGGTGGCGGTGGCCATTCCGATGTTCTTCATCTTCAAGCAGTTCAGCCTGCTCGACACCTATCTCGGGCTGATCCTCGTGCACGGCCTGATGAATCTGCCGCTCGCCGTGCTGCTGATGAAGAGCTTCTTCGACGACATCCCGGCCGAAATCGACGAGAGCGCGCTGCTCGACGGCGCCTCGCGCTGGACGATCTTCCGTCGCATCGTTTTGCCGATGGCCAAAGGGGGCATCGCCGCCTCCGCCGTGCTCTGCTTCATCTTCAGCTGGACGGAATTCCTGTTCGTCCTGACCCTGACGCAGACCGGCATCAAGACCGTTCCCGTCGTGTCCTCGACCTTTGTGACGTCGATCGGCACGGCATGGGGCAATATGGCCGCCTTGGGAGCGGCGGCCATCGTGCCAGCCTTCATCGTCATCCTCCTGGTTCAGCGCCACCTCGTGCGGGGGCTGACCATGGGATCGCTGAAGCAATGAACCGGCGGCCTGGAGGGGCCAGCCGAAACATCAATCCGGCCGACGCTTTCGTCGTTCGATAGAGGAGGAGAAGAGCATGAAAGACAGTTTGAGGAAATCATATCTGGCTTCGATCACGGACAAGTTCGTCCGCGGCCAGATGGGCCGGCGCGACTTCCTGCGCGCGGCCGGAAAGCTCGGATTGGGCGCAGGCGCGCTCGGCATGGGTTTCGGCAATCGTCCCTTCAGCATGGTCACGAGCGCACAGGCCGCCGAACAATTGGCGCCCAACCCCGAAATCCTCGCCTGGCTCAAGGACGTCGCCAAGCCGTTCGCCGGCACGACGCTGAAGCTCGCGACGGAATCGACGCCGCCGTCCAACGCCATCAACAGTCAGCTCAAGAAATATTTCGAGGAAGCCACCGGCATCAAGGTCGAGATCGAAGTCCTGCCGCTCGAGCAGGTGCTGCAGAAGCTGACGCTCGACGTCGCCTCTTCGCTCGGCACCTATGATCTCTATTATATCGACCAGAGCTGGGCGGCGAGCTTCAGCCAGGATGTGTTCGATCCGCGCGAACAATATTCGGGCAAGGCCGATCTCGCCATGCCCAACTACAATCTCGACGACTTCCTGCCGGCGCTGGTGGACGGGATTTCTAAATACGAGGATCGCTGGGTCGGCGTGCCCTATGACATTCCGATCTTCATCATGATCTACCGCAAGGACATCTACGACAAGTTCAACCTCAAGGCGCCGGAGACGCTGGAAGAGCTGTACACCAACTCGAAGATCATCGTCGATGAAATGGGACCGACCGTCTATGGCACGAGCGGCCAGATGAAGTCGGGCCATTACAGCCTGGAATGCGACTGGACGGCCTGGCTCTGGGGCCATGGCGGCTCGATCTTCGGACCGGACGGCCAGTTCACCGGCAACGACGAAAATGGCATCGCCGCGATGGAATACTGGACCAAACTCAAGGCCACCATGCCTCCCGGCGTCGATGGCTGGACATGGGACGGCCAGGGTCAGTCGGTGGCCCAGGGCGTTGCGGCGTCCATGTTGTCTTGGGGCGAGTTCTTCCCCTATTTCGACGATCCGACCCAGACCAAGGTCTCCGGTCTTTGCGAAGTGGCCGTGCCGCCGCGCGCCTCGTCGCTGCGCACGGTCAAGGAAACAGGCTACGGCGAAATCCCCGGCGTCGGCCATCAGGGCGGCTCCTCGCTCGCCGTTTCGCGCTATTCGAAAAACCCGGACGCCGCCTGGATCTTCATGCAATGGGCGACCTGCGCCGACACCCAGGCGCTGATCACCACGCTCGGCGGCGGCACCGGCCCGACGCGGTCGTCGGTCTATGACGATCCGCGCGTGCTCGCCAATGCCCGCGTCGGCGCGGGCACCACGCGCCACCTGCCGGTGGTGCGCGAGACCATCGCCAAGCATATGGGTTCCGAGCCGGATCTTCCGGAATGGGCGCAGCTGTCGAGCGACACGATCCCGGTCGCGCTCGGCAAATATTTCGCCGGCAATTATGGTTCTCCCAAGGAAGCCATGGACGACATCGCCAAGCAGGTCGGCGAAGTCCTCAAGGGCTGATCCCGCGAAGCCGGGCGCGGGAGGAAACTCTCGCGCCCGTCCCCAGGTGTTGAACAGCAGCAATCCGAGAGTCTGACATGACAAGCAAACCTCTGATCGCCATTACTGGCGCAAGCTCCGGCATCGGCGAAGCGACCGCCCGGGCCTTTTCCGCAGCCGGCCACCCTCTGCTCCTCATGGCGCGCCGCCTGGATCGGCTCGAGGCGCTCGGTCTGCCGAATGCGGTTCTGAAGAAGGTGGATGTGCGCGACCGCGCCGCAATTGCAGACGCCGTGCGTGATGCGGAAGCAATCCATGGCCCTGTCGACATGATGTTCGCCAATGCCGGCATCGCCCGTCTCGGGGATATCGCCAAACAGCCGCCCGAAGAATGGGACGAGATGATCGACATCAACGCCAAGGGGTGATGAACAGCGTGCATGCCGTGCTGAACGGCATGATCGCCCGCAAGACGGGCACCTTGATGATGATGAGTTCGATCGCCGGCCGGAAAGTCTATCCCGATCACACCGTCTATTGCGGCACCAAGTACTTCGTCCACGCGATCTCTGAAAGCCTGCGCGCCTATCTTGCGCCGCATGATGTGCGGGTGATCGTGCTGTCGCCTGGGATCATCGACACCGAAGTGCTCGATCATGTGAAGGACGAGAAGACGCTCGCCAATTACAAGGCCAACAAAGCGGCCATCGGCGGCGGCATTTCCGCCGACATCGTCGCGCAACTGATCCTCGACGCCTACCAGCTGCCGCAACGCGCCATCGTGCAGGAAATCGTCATCACGCCGACCCGGCAGACCTACTGACGCGCAGATCTTCTCATTGATTGGAATTCGACATGGCCACCGTGGAATACAAGAATATCGGCAAGTCCTTCGGCGCCTTCACCATCATGCGCGACATCTCCTTCCTGATCGAGGATCATCAGTTCGTGGTGCTGCTCGGTCCCTCGGGATGCGGCAAGACCACGCTGTTGCGCATGACCGCCGGACTTGAAACGGTGACCGCCGGCGATCTGATGATCGGAGGCCGCAGGGTCAACGACGTGCATCCCCGCGACCGCGACATCGCCATGGTGTTCCAGAACTACGCGCTCTATCCGACCATGAAGGTCTATGAAAACATCGCCTTCAGTCTGGAAGTGGCGAAACTGCCGCCGGCCGAGATCAAGACGCGGGTCGAGCGGGCCGCCGAAATCCTCAACCTGACGCCCTACCTGCAGCGCTACCCCAAGGAACTGTCCGGCGGCCAGCGTCAGCGCGTCGCCATGGGCCGCGCCATGGTGCGGGAGGCGGCGGTGTTCCTCTTCGACGAGCCGCTCTCCAATCTCGACGCCAAGCTGCGCGCGCATATGCGCACCGAGATCCGCCAGCTGCACAACCGGCTCAAGACCACGACGATCTATGTAACCCATGACCAGATCGAGGCCATGACCATGGCTGACAAGATCGTGGTGATGCGCGCCGGCAAGATCGAGCAGATCGGCACGCCTGACGACGTCTATGACCGACCGGCCAGCAAATATGTCGCCGACTTCATCGGCTCCTCCGCGATCAATTTTCTGACCGGCGTCGTGGTCGCCGATGAGGGCGCCCCGGCCGTAGACACCAAGGCGGGCAGGGTCCGGATTACCCCGTCGCATGCCGTCGAGCCCGGCCGGCGCGTGGTGATCGGCATGCGACCCACCGATGTAACCGTCGACGAGGCTGGCGGGATTGCGGCGCGATCGCTGCTGATCGAGCGCATGGGCCATGACGCGCAACTCTGCTGCGAAGGACCGGAGGGACAATTCCTCGCCATCGTCGACAAGAGCGCGCGCTTTGCCGACGGACAGGAGGTTCGCTTCGCGATCGCGCCTGAGAAGGTGCACGTCTTCGACGCCGAAACCGAAAACCGGCTCTGAGGAGCCACATGAATGACAGCGAACCCGCCGGTCGCCGCGCGGGCAGGAAGGATATTGCCATGAAATCGAGATGGAACGACGGCGATTTCGCCTCCGTGGTGCAGGCCTATGTCGACAAGGGCGTCAATCGGGATCTCGCCATTCGCACCTATGCGACGCGGCTGCTCGGCCAGGATCCTGAACTCGTGCTGCATGGCGGCGGCAACACATCCGTCAAGACGGTCATCGCCGATCGCGACGGCTCCGATGTCGAGGTGCTCTGCGTCAAGGGTAGCGGCTGGGATATGGGCGTGATCGAGCCGCAGGGACTGCCAGCGGTTCGGCTCGAACCGCTTCAGGACCTGGTGAAATTCGACAGCCTCTCCGATGAAGACATGGTGATGCTGCAGCGCCGGCTTCTGCTCGATCCCGCCGCGCCCAATCCCTCGGTCGAAGCCATTCTTCACGCCATCCTGCCGTTCAAGCATATCGACCACACCCATGCCAACGCCATCGTCTCCCTGACCAATCAGCCGCATGGCGAAGAGCTGGTGCGGGAGCTTTTTCCTGACAGCATCATCGTGCCCTATGTCATGCCCGGCTTCGTGCTGGCGAAAGTCTGCGACGAGGCCTTCCGAGCCCAGCCGCGAGGCGACGGCATGATCCTTTTGAAGCACGGGATCTTCACCTGGTCGGAGGATCCGCGCGAAGCCTATGAGGACATGATCGCCAAGATCGACATGGCGGAGCGCCGGCTGGCGCGCGGGATCGCAAAGCCGTTTAAATCCGCGTCCCTATCGAGAAACGTCGCGCCCGCTTCGGATATCGCGCCGATCCTCCGCGGCGCCATCGCCATCGATACGGGACTGGAAGGGGCGCCGAAGCGCTTCGTGTTGGAGCACAGAACCAGCGAAAAGATCCTCGACTTCTGCAATGCGGACAATGCTGCCGATCTCGTTCGCCGCGGCAACGCCACGCCTGAGCATGTGCTCATATCAAGCGCTACGGCGTCGCGCTGCCCGCGCCCGATCTTGAAAAGCTTGACGATTGGGCGCGAGACGTCCGAGCCGCCGTCGCCCGCTATGCGGAGGAGTACAAGGCCTATTTCGAGCGCAACAATGCGCGGGTCGGCGGGATCAAGACCATGCTCGATCCTATGCCGCGCGTCTTCTATGTCCAGGGCGTCGGCCTGTTCGCCGCCGGTCCGACCGCCAAGAACGCCCGCATTGCCGCCGATGTCGCCGAGGCGACCATCGACGTGATCACCAAAGCGGAGGGCATCGAAGCCTTCGAGGCGCTGTCTGAAGAGGATCTGTTCGACATCGAATATTGGTCGCTCGAACAGGCCAAGCTCGCGAAATCCGTCGAAAAACCATTGACGCGCCAGGTGGCCGTCGTCACAGGCGGGGCCGGCGGCCTGGGTCTTGCGATCGCCAAGGCGCTGAAAGCCGATGGCGCGGAAGTGGTTCTCGTCGACATCGCCGAGGACGCGGTGAAAGCCGAGGCCAAACGGTTGGGGGCGTCGGCGTCGTCTGCGACGTCACCGATCCCGCATCCGCCACAACCGCGGTCGCCCAAACCGTCAGCGCCTTCGGCGGCATAGACATTCTCATCTCGAATGCCGGCGCAGCGTTTCAAGGCAAACTTCTGGACGTGTCTGACGAGGTGTTCCGCAAGTCGATGGACCTCAATTTCTGGGGGCATCAGCTGATGTCGCGCGAGGCCGCGAAGGTGATGCGGAAGCAGAACACCGGCGGCGCGATCGTGTTCAACATCTCCAAGCAGGCGGTCAATCCCGGCGCGGAGTTTGCGCCGTATGGAACGGCGAAGGCTGCCGCGCTGGCGCTGATGCGGCATTCGGCCATCGAATACGGGCCGATGGGCGTGACCTGCAACGCCGTCAATGCCGACCGCATCCGCACCGGGCTGATGACCGACGCGATGGTCGAGGAGCGCAGCCGCGCCCGAGGCGTCACGCCGCATGATTACATGCGCGGCAATCTACTCGGCCGCGAGGTGACGGGCGAGGATGTGGCGGAGGCCTTTTTGCATCTCGCCAAGGCCCGCGCCACCACTGGCGCGGTGATCACGGTCGACGGCGGCAATGTCGCCGCGATGATGCGGTGAGGCGGCCATGGCGAACATTGCGATCATCGGCGCGGGCGTCATGGGCTCGGCGCTATCGGTTCCGGCCGCCGACAACGGCCATGCGGTGACGCTGGTCGGCTCGCCGCTCGACGACGGGATCATTGAGGTCTTGCGATCGCCCGGCGGCGTGCATCCCAAGCTGGACGCGCCGTTGCCAGCCAGTGTTCGGCCCGTCACGCAAGCCGAACTCCAATCCACCGTTCTGGACGAGGCGGATGTCATCATTGCCGGCGTCAGCAGCCCCGGCGTCGATTGGTTCGCCGACTATGTCGAGACCAGGCTCAGCCGTCCCAAGCCGATCGCCTTCGTCACCAAAGGGCTCGATCTGCTGGGCGGCGCGCTCGCGACATATGCCGACACGCTGCCTCGACGGACGACGCGCTGTCAGGCTTTCGTCGGGATCGGCGGTCCGTGCATCGCGCGCGAACTCGCCAACCGCGTCCCGACTTTGTCGATCTACGCCAGTCCCGATCGAGACGTCGCCGATCGCCTTCGCAGCCTTTTGCAAACCCCTTATTATCGCCTGGCGACGACAACTGACGCCGTGGGCTTGGAGGCCTGCGCCGCGCTGAAGAATTTCTACGCCATCGGCGTGAGCGCGATGCAAACCCGCTATCCCGACGACAGACGTAACGACGGCCAGTCGAAAAATCCTTGCGCCGGCGCCTTCTCAATCGCCGTTGCGGAAATGACCAGGATCGTCACCGCCTTGGGCGGATCCGGCGAAACGGCCATCGGCCTGGCCGGCCTCGGCGACCTTCATGTTACGGTCGGCGGCGGGCGCAACAGCAGATTGGGGCATGGCCTCGGCGCAGGCCGGACTGTCTCGGAAGTGCTGGCCACGGATCTGAAGGGGGAAACCGTGGAGGGCGTCGACACCGCGCGGCTATTGGCCGATTGGCTGAAGGGGCAGGACGACGCGAGGGCGCAGTATCCGCTCGCTACCGCAATCACCGAGGCCGTGCTGGGCGACCGTCTCTTCGAGTTCGACTTTTCGGCTTTGCGCCCGACATAACAGCGCCGAAGAGTTCGGCTTGCGCGCGACATCGGTATTCGGCTTTCTATGACGATCAGGTTGGGCGTCTTCTTTTCACCGCACGAAAAAGCCGGGCGCTGTCCGCCCGGCTGGTATTCTCGTCCTTCTTTCTATGTCCGGCCATCTCGGCCGCCGGTCATGCGGCCGGCAGCAGCGACCGGGTCTTGCTGCGGGACGGGCGCCCCGAAGCGGCCATCTCCGCGTCCGTCGCATGGACATTTTGCGCATGCGCGTCGTCCGTATGCTGCGTCAGCGCCTTGTTTCCGGTGATCCGCCGCGCCAGCACATAGAAGACGGGCGTCATGAAGATGCCGAAGAAGGTGACGCCGATCATGCCCGAGAAGACCGCGATGCCCATGGCGGCGCGCATCTCCGCGCCCGCGCCGGTGGAGACGACCAGCGGTATGACGCCCATGATGAAGGCCATGGAGGTCATCAGGATCGGGCGCAGCCTGAGGCGGCTCGCTTCGATGGCCGCCTGAACCGGCGTCCGGCCCTCGAATTCCAGCTCGCGTGCGAATTCGACGATCAGGATGGCGTTTTTGGCCGACAGCCCCACCAGCACGACCAGGCCGATCTGGGTGAAGATGTTGTTGTCGCCGCCCGTGAGCCAGACGCCTGCGAGCGCCGCCAGCACGCCCATCGGCACGATCATGATGATCGCGATCGGCAGGGTGAGGCTCTCATATTGGGCTGCCAGCACCAGATAGACCAGCAGCAGCGCGAGCGGGAACACCAGCACCCCCGAATTGCCGGCGAGGATCTGCTGATAGGTCAGGTCGGTCCATTCGAAGCCGATGCCCTTGGGCAGGGTTTCCGCGGCGATGCGTTCAATGGCCGCCTGAGCCTGGCCCGAGGAGAAGCCGGGAGCAGGGCCGCCATTGATGTCGGCGGCAAGGAAGCCGTTGTAGCGGTTGGTCCGCTCCGGCCCCGTCGTCGCGTCCACCCTGAGCAGCGCCGAAAGCGGGATCATCTCGCCGCTCGCGGAGCGCACCTTCAACTGACCGATGTCTTCGGGGTTGGCGCGGAACTTGGCGTCGGCCTGGGCGCGGACGCTGTAGGTGCGGCCGAACGCGTTGAAGTCGTTGACGTAGAGCGAACCGAGATAGATCTGCAGCGTCTCGAACACATCCGTCACCGATACGCCGAGTTGCTGCGCCTTGGTGCGGTCGAGGTCGGCATAGAGCTGCGGCACGTTGATCTGGTAGCTCGAGAACAGGCCGGCCAGTTCAGGCGTCTGATAGGCCTTGCCGAGGAACGCCTTGGTCGCTTCGTCGAGCGCCTGATAGCCCAGGCCGGCTCGGTCTTCGAGCTGCAGCTTGAAGCCGCCCGTGGTGCCCAGGCCCTGTACGGGCGGCGGCGGGAACATGGCGATGAAGGCGTCCTGGATGGCGCCGAACTTCTGGTTCAGCTTCATGGCGATCGCGCCGCCCGAGAGATCCGGCGTCTTCCGCTCCTCGAAATCCTTCAACGTCACGAAGACGATGCCGGCATTGGACGAGTTGGTGAAGCCGTTGATCGAGAGGCCCGGAAAAGCGATCGCATGTTCGACGCCCGACTCGGCGAGCGCGATGTCGCTCATGCGCTTAATCACGTCTTCCGTGCGGTTGAGGGTTGCGGCGTCGGGAAGCTGGGCGAAGCCGATGAGATACTGCTTGTCCTGAGCCGGCACGAAGCCGCCCGGCACGGCGTTGAAGATCCCGTAAGTGGCGCCGGCCAAAGCGAGATAGACGCCCATGACCAGCGTTTTGCGTGTCAGGAGCCCGCCTATGCTGCGGCCATAGCCGTTCGAACTCGCGCCGAAGGCGGTTGAAGCCGCGGAAGAACCAGCCAAACAGGAAGTCCATGCCACGCGTCAGCCAGTCTTTCGGCGCATGATGACCCTTCAGCAGAAGCGCGGCGAGCGCCGGCGACAGCGTCAGCGAATTGATCGCCGAAATCACCGTCGAAATGGCGATGGTCAGCGCGAACTGGCGATAGAACTGGCCCGACAAACCGGTGATGAAGGCGAGTGGCACGAACACGGCCACCAGCACCAGAGCGATGGCGATGATCGGCCCCGACACTTCTTTCATGGCGCGATAAGTCGCCTCGCGCGGCGAAAGGCCGTTTTCGATGTTGCGTTCGACGTTTTCGACCACGACGATCGCATCGTCGACGACGATGCCGATCGCGAGGACGAGGCCGAACAGGCTGAGCGCGTTGATGGAGAAACCGAAGGCGTACATGACGCCGAATGTGCCGATGATCGACACGGGGACGGCGATTAGCGGAATGATCGAGGCGCGCCAGGTCTGCAGGAACAGGATGACCACGAGCACGACGAGCGCCACGGCTTCGAGAAGCGTGTCGACGACCTTCTCGATCGAACTGCGAACGAATTTGGTCGTGTCATAGACGATTTCGTACTTCACGCCTTCCGGCATGGCGACCTGCAGCTCGTTCATGGTCTTGACGACCTCGTCGGAGATGGTGATCGCGTTGGAGCCTGGCGCTTGGAAAACCGGGATGGCGACCGCGGCCTTGCCGTCGAGCAGCGACCGCAGCGAATAGTCCGATGCGCCGAGTTCGACACGGGCGACGTCGCGCAGGCGGGTGATCTGACCCTCGGCGCCGCTCTTGACGATGATGTCGCCGAATTCTTCCGGCGTCTGCAGGCGACCCTGGGCGTTGACGTTCAATTGCACGTCGATGCCGGCGAGATTGGGCGATGCGCCGATCACGCCTGCCGCGGCCTGAACGTTCTGGCCGCGGATCGCATTGGTGATGTCGCTCGCCGCCAGACCGTGTTCGGCGGCCTTTTGCGGATCGATCCAGACGCGCATGGAGTAGTCGCCCGAGCCGAAGATCTGCACCTGGCCGACGCCGGGAATGCGCGCCAGGCGGTCCTTGATGTTGAGGACGCCGTAATTGCGCAGATAGGTGATGTCGTAGCGATTGTCCGGAGACAGCAGGTTCACCACCATCATCAGGTCCGGCGAGCTCTTCGCCGTGGTGACGCCGATGGTCCGGACTTCTTCCGGCAGGCGCGGCTCGGCCTGCGACACCCGGTTCTGCACCAGCTGCTGCGCCTTGTCGGGATCTGTGCCGAGCTTGAAGGTGACGGTCAGCGTCATGACGCCGTCCGATGTCGCCTGGCTCGACATATAGAGCATGCCGTCGACGCCGTTGATCTGCTCTTCGAGCGGAGTGGCCACCGTTTCGGCGATGACCTTGGGATTTGCGCCGGGATAGGTCGCGCGCACCACGATGGACGGCGGCACCACGTCGGGATATTCGGAGATCGGCAGCGCCCTCATGCCCAGAAGGCCGGCGACCACGATCAGCACCGACAGCACCCCGGCAAATACCGGGCGGTCGACAAAGAAGCGGGAGATGTTCATGAGGGAACCCTCTTCAACGAGAATTTGAGACGCAGGCGCACACCCCGGTCGCCGAGGGCGCCGGATATGGAAACTGCGAAGACGGATCCGCCTCCCGATCGAAGATCGAGCGGGAGGCGGATGTGACAGTTATTGCGACTGCGCGGGCTGTGCCGCGCCCAGAGCGGCTGTCTTTTCCACTTCGGGAGCGACGACGACGCCGGGACGGATGCGCTGCAGTCCGTTGACCACGATCGTGTCGCCGGCACTCAGACCGGTTTCGACGATGCGCATGCCGTCGACGGCCGCGCCGAGCGCTACCTGCCGATAGGCGACCTTGTTGCCGGCCTCGACCACGAAGACGAACTTCTTGTCCTGATCCGTGCCGATGGCGCGTTCGCTGACCAGGATCTTCTTTTCCGCCTTCGGCTGGCCCATACGGACCTTCACGAACTGGCCGGGGATCAACCGGCCGCCCGGATTGTCGAACACGGCGCGGACGGCGATCGTGCCGCTGGCGCTGTCCACCTGGTTATCGATGAGCTGAAGACGTCCCTTGATGGGCGTGCCCTTGTCTGCGACAGTGCCGATTTCGACCGGGATCTGATCGAGCGCCGGCGAAGACGCCGTGGATTCGGGGAGATCGGCGAGGGCGCGCGTCACCGTTTCTTCGCTGACATTGAAGCCGGCATAGATCGGATCGATGGAAACGAGCGTGGTCAGCGCCGGCGAAGCGGCGCCGGCTTCCACCAGGTTGCCGACGGTGATTTCGACTTTGCCGACCCGACCGGTGACGGGCGCGATGACCTTGGTGTAGCCGAGATTGAGGGATACGGTCCGAAGCGCCGCCTGTGCGGTGCGAAGGCCGGCCTCCGCCTCGGTCAGCGCATTCTGGCGCTCGTCGAGATCGCTTTGCGAGATCGCCTTGTTGGCGGTGAGCCTGCGGCCGCGATCCAATTGCAGCTGCGCGAGGCTGACCCGCGCCTGCGCGGATGCGACCTGACCCTCGGCCTGGGCGACGGCGGCTTCATACGGCGCGGGATCCAGGGTGAAGAGCAGGTCGCCCGCCTTTACAATCGCCCCTTCGCGGAAGGCGACGGTCTGAATGACGCCGGAGACGCGAGGGCGGATCTGCACCCTTTCGACGGCTTCGAGGCGGCCGGAAAATTCTTCCCAGGCCGTGATGGACTTGTCTTCGACGACGGAGACCGTCACCGGTACGGCCGGCGGCGCCGCAGGCGCTTCGGTCGCGGCGGCGGCGGTCCCTCCGGGGAGGTCGAAGAACAAAGTCGCGGCTGCCAAAGACGCAGCCAGTCCCAGGCCGGCGCCCGCGAGGGCCCAGCGTTTGCTGTTCGGTGTCATGGAATGTCTCCTTGCGATCCCGGGGAAAACCCGATCTCAGTAGAGTGTCGTCATCGATCAACCGGCGCCGAGTTCACGGACGAAGTCCGCAAAATGCCGGCGAAGGTTGTCCGCCCAGTTGGGCGTATGGCCTGTCGTCCCGCCGTAGAGTTCAGGCCATCCTGCTCCGGCGGGAAGCAGATGCTGCTGGACATGATTGCCCGCTTGTCTCAGGCGCTCGGCATAACCGATAGCCTCGTCGCGCAACGGATCATCGTCCGATGTCGCAAGCAAAGTCGGCGCCAGGCCCGTCATGCGCGAACAAAGACACGGCGCCGCATAGGGATGACAGACGCCGGCGCTGAGATAATGGCTCCAGCCTTCCGTCCATCGTTCCCGCATGCCCGCGGCGTCCGCTTCGCGCATCGAGACCGAGCCCATGAACGGATCGACCAGCGGCGACAACAGAACCTGACCATCCAGTTCCCGCGCCAGGTGATCCCGGGCCTTGAAGGCGACTGCGGCAGCGATGTTTCCACCCGCTTCTTCGCCTCCGATCAACAACAGCGATTTCCGGTCGCCCAATCCCGCCCGTTTCTTGGCCAGATAGGAGAAGATCGAAAATCCAACCTCCAGCGGCTTTGGAAAAGCGCCGCCCAGAGGCGAAATGTAGTCCGGCACCACCACGATTGCGCCGGCTCCGGCCAGACACTCCGCGGCGGCGTTGTCCCGCATCGGCGATCCCAGAAAGGCTCCGGCTCCGAAATACAGGAGCACCGGCGCGCCTTTGCTGTAATCCGCGCCCTGATAGATCCTCGTTGACACGGGGCCGATGGCCACCTTGTCGAACACCATGTCTGTCACGTCCACTGGCATCGTCTTCGCTTTCATGCTGCTGCATTATCACGCCCCGGATGCACAATGCTCGTCTTTTGTGAGATCTATGTAGATTGACTTGATTGATTGAACAAGTTCGTTATTTATGGCTTCACTATTCGAAAATTCGAACAATATCGCAATGCACATAAAACGGGCAGCAGAAGGATTGGGATATGGACCAGCTTTCGGCAATGCGAGCTTTCGTTCGCGTGGTGGAAACCGGTAATTTTACCCGCGCCGCCGACGCGCTTCGGATGCCCAAGGCGACGGTCACCAATCTGATTCAGGGCCTCGAAGCGCATCTGCGCACGCAACTGCTCAACCGCACCACGCGGCGCGTCGTCGTCACCACGGATGGCGCCCTCTACTACGAACGCGCGGTGCGCATCATTTCGGAGGTCGACGAATTGGACAGCAGTCTGTCCAACTCCAACACCAGTCCGAGCGGGCGGTTGAGAGTGGAAATGGCGGGAGCCTTCGCGGACTGGATCGTCATTCCGGCGCTGTGCGATTTCGCCCAGGCCTATCCCGACATCCGCCTCGATCTCGGCGTCGGCGACAGAACGGTGGATTATCTCGCGGAAAACGTCGATTGCGCGTTGAGAGCCGGCGCGCCGGGCGACCAATCGCTCATCGCCAGACGCGTGTCGGAAATTTCTCTTCTGACCTGCGCGACACCCGACTACGTCGAGAAGTTCGGTTTCCCCCAAACTCCCGGCGAACTCGAAACAGGGCATTACTGCATCAATTACTTTCGAGCCCAGATCAACCGCACATTGCCGTTCGTATTCATCCAGGACGGTGAGACGATCGAGGTGACCGGTCGCTATATTCTATCGGTCAACGACGCGCGCAGCTATGTCACCGCAGCGCTCGCCGGGCTCGGCGTTGCGCAGCTTCCGCACTTCATGATCCGGGACGAGCTGCGCGATGGGCGGCTCATCCCGGTTCTCGAAGAGTGGTCCTGCGAAGTCATGCCGCTCTATGTGGTCTACCCGTCCAATCGGCACCTGAGCAACAAGGTCAGGGTCTTCGTGGACTGGCTGGTGAAACTGCTCGGCAACCGCGCGATGAAGGCCGAAGACAAATAGCCGGAACGCGAGCATGGCGAGGCAGGCCGCCTGGGCGCTCATAAGCAGCGCCACACTTTTTTGTCGGTGGCGACCCGCCTCTGTCTAGAGAAGGAAGTCGCTTCCGTCCAAAGCCGCCCGCCCGTTGAGCTCAGGACGAAGTCCGCGATGCGGTCTCCATCGAGATCGGCGCTCACCAGTGTGTGGCGTCCGATGATTTCGGCGCGCAATTCGCCTTCGCGTCCGCTGAAATCTGCGGCGCCAAGGAAGGAAAAGCGTTGAAAGCCGCTTTCCGACGCGCTGGCGTCGAAATGGGAGAAATCCATGCGATCACCCTCCGCAACCGAAAAATCGGCAATTCTCTCGTGCCGGTCGGCCGCCCGGGCTTCGGGCAGGTCATGCGTCCGGAATACGAAGATGTCCGCGCCACCGCCGCCCTTCAAGACATCGGCTCCGCCGCGACCAACGAGAATATCGTCGTTCGCTGCGCCTTGAAGGTGATCCTGACGCGCGGTTCCGGCAATCGTATCGGACGCCGCCGCGTCATGCCGCGCATCGGTCGACTGGCGCGACGCGCCGCCTTTCATCGTGGTCGACACGCCCGTGCTGCTGCCGTAGACGGTGGCTGCGATCCCGGTATCGTCATTATCGATTGCTTCGGACGTATAGGTGATCACGAAGCGCCCCTTGTTCAGCGCCGCGACGGAGACGTCGAGCTGATCGTCGTACTTGCTTGCGTCCACCCCGACGGTGAAAACCTTGCCGAGAGGTTTTCCGTTGGCGGACAGCACGATCGCATAGGCGTCGTCGCCGACATCGCTCTGCTTGAGCGATTGCTGCGTCCAGGCCACGACATAGCGACCGTTGGAAAGTTGCGCTATGTCCACGTCTCCGGGCACTGTTCCCTTCTGGAAGATTGCGTGGGAGTCGATGACTTGCTTGCCCTTGCCGTCATAGGCGGTGAAATAGATCCCTTTCGCCCCGGCGTCTTTGGTAGAGGGCGTCCAGTCGAGATTGACGACCGCGAAGCCGCTGTCGCCGCGGGCCGCAACGGCGTAGCCGTAATTCTCGTCGTCGCTCCAGGCGCCGCCCGCGCCGCCGAAATGCGGCGTCAGGCCGAAATCGCTCTTGATGACCTTGCCCCGCTCGTCGAGCAGGCTGGCGCGCAACTGGTTCTGGCCATCATCCGTGCCGTCGTCGATCGCCGCTTCGGAGTTCCAGATCACCACGCTATGACCGTTTTTCAGCGCAGCGGATTTGGTGACCAGTTCGTCGAAATCGTTGGAATGTGTGTTGAGGACCGAATCCTGTCGCAAAGCCTTGCCGGATGACGAGTAGGCGCGGGAATAGACTTCATCGAAATTGGCGCCCGACCGTTCGAGGCCGAAACTCACCACGAAACCGCCGCTGCCGGTCGCGACGACGTCGGGAAGGATCGCTTCCGCCGATTTGACCGTATCGACCTTGATGACGTTGCTGACGCTTTCGCCCTTGGAATCGAAGATCTGGGCGCGGATATGCGCGCCGGTGGTGAAGATCGGATGATCGAAATTTTCCGTCCAGGTGAGGACGATATTGCCGTTCTTCAGCTGCGTGGCTTGCGGCGTTCCGGAATAACCGCCGTCTATAGCCCGCATGATTTTCTCGCCGCCGACCGACCGGGCGACCATTTGCGTTGTAGAATTGTGCGCCGAGATAGGTCGTCTCGATGTCGGTATCGTCGTATTGATTGAAATAACTCGACCAGGTGACGAGATAACCGCCCCCTTTCAGGCCGATGACATTGGAGTCCTCCTGCCAATTGTTGCCATAGCTGTTGACGCGGATTTCTTTCGCCATGCGACGTCTCCCAGTTGTGGTGCAGCAGCTGGGTACCGATAGTTTGTGACATTTTTGAAGCTGATTATATTATAAAAAGCTCACGGCGCAGAGCGTGCGTCAATTCTCCACTTCCCCGCTAGCCTGGGCTGCCGCGAAGAAGGACCGCCTGCCAAGCTCGGAGCGGGAGAGATGATTTTTAGGTCGCCAGGATGATCGTGTGGTCCGGAGACCAGGCCAGGACGACCTCGTCCCCTTCTCCAATCTCCATTGTCGCCGAGCTCGGAAGCCCGACGCGAACCTCCTGATCGCCCAGCTGGACGAAAAGCGTTGTCCAGTGACCGGAAAACAACCGGCGCGTCAGCCGGCCGGTCACACGGTTCATCCCGTCGGCCATCGGATCCTTGAGCGAGGCGATCGTGATCCGCTCCGGACGCACGAGGCAATGGGCGGGCGCGCCATTCGGTTCAGGCTTGGCATTCGATGCGGTGAGAATCCTCAATCCATCCCTCAATTCGATGGCGCCATCGGACCATCGTCCCTCGAAGATATTGGCTTCCCCAGAAAGGTGGCGGCAAACAGCGTGTTGGGCCGGTGATAGATGTCGGCAGGCGCGCCTTCCTCGATGACGCGACCGCCGCTCAGAATGCCGATGCGGTCGCTCATCGTCAGCGCTTCCTCCTGATCATGGGTCACGAAGATGGTGGTGACGCCGATTTCGCGCTGGATGCGCTTCAGTTCCACCTGCATGTCCAGCCGCAACGACTTGTCGAGCGCGCCGAGCGGCTCGTCGAGCAGCAACACGCGCGGCTTGATGACGATGGCGCGGGCGAGCGCCACGCGCTGCCGCTGGCCGCCCGAGAGCTGATTGGGCTTGCGATGCCCGAGCGCCGACAGTTGCACCAGTTCCAGCGCCTCGCCGACGCGCTTCTTGATGTCCGGCCGCGACACGCCGCGAATTTCGAGCCCGAAGGCGACATTGTCGAACACGGTCATGTTGGGAAACAGCGCGTAGCTTTGAAACACCATGCCGATATTGCGCTTTTCCAGCGGCACGCGCTCGACGCTCTCGCCATTCATGGCGATGCGGCCCTGATCGGGATAGTCGAAGCCGCCGATCATCCGCAACAGCGTGGTCTTGCCGCTGCCGGAAGGACCGAGCAGCGCATAGAAGCCGCCATCCTCGAAACGGATCGAGACATCGTCCAGCGCCTTGTAAATGCCGAAGCTGCGCGACAGATTGCTGACTTCCACGCTGGCCATCAGTCATTTCCTCCGAATTTGTAGAAGCGGGCGGTGAACAGCATCACGCCCATGGACATGACGATGATCAGGGTCGACACGGCGTTGATTTCGGGCGTGAAGCCCTTGCGGATGGCCGCATAGATTTCGACGGGCAAGGTCGTCTCCCCGGCGTCGCCAAGAAATAGGAGACGACGAACTGATCGAAGGATACGGCGAACGCGAAGAGGCCGCCGGCGATCACCCCGGGCGCGATCGCGGGCAGGGTAACCCGACGGGTCACTTGCCATTGATTGGCGCCGAGCGAGCGGGCGGCTTCCTCGAGTTCCCGAGGAAAGGTCTTCAGCCGGGCGTTCACCACGATGATCACGTAAGGCAAAGCCAGCGCGACATGGCCGAGAATGATGGCGTGCAACCCGCGGCCGATGCCGACGCCGAAGAAGAAGATCAGCATGGCCGTGCCGGTGATCAGCCAGGGAATGGCGATCGGCGGCAAAAGCAGCGCCTGCAAGACCTTTTTGCCTGTGAAATCGTATCGGAATAGCGCGAGCGACGCCGCTGTGCCGAGCGCAGTCGAGATTACCGTGGTCAGCGCAGCGATTTTCACACTGTTGAACGCGGCCGAGATCAATTGGTCGTCCTGCCACAGCGCCTCATACCAGGTCGTCGACCACTCGATCGGCAGCATGTAGAAGGGCGAGGCGTTGAAAGACATCAACGCCATGATCACAATCGGCAAGTAGAGGAAGGCGAGCAGAAGGCCGACATAGAGCCGCCCGAGCCCATTGAGAAGCCGTGTGGTTGCGGTCATGACGCCCTCCGCATCACCGGCGACGCCAGCGCCAGAATGATCAGCACGAGTCCAAGCAGAATGAAGGACAGCGCCGCGCCCAGCGGCCAGTTAAACACCGCCACGAACTGATCCTCGATCACCGTTCCATAGAAGGTGCCGGTGCGGCCGCCGAGAATGCGCGGCTCCATGAAGGAGCCGATCACCGGCACGAACACCAGCACGGCGCCCGCCACCACGCCCGGCATGGACAGGGGCAGGACCAGGCGGCGCAGAATGGTCAGGCGCGACGCGCCGAGCGACCGGGCGGCCTCGATCAGGCTGTCGTCGATCGCCTGCAGGCTTAGATAGCATGTCAGGACGATATAGGGCACATAGGAATGCACCAGCCCGATGATGACGGCCGGATAAGAATACATGAGATCGATATTGATCTCGAAAGGCAGGATGGCGTTGAGCCATGTATCCAGAATGCCGCCGCTTCTGAGCACCATCGCCCAGGAGAAGATGCGGACCAGGCCGTTGCTCCAGAAGGGCAGGATGACCAGAAGAAAGATCATCTCGCGGCTGCGCCCTTCAGCACTTTCGCCAGCACGAAAGCGGTGGGAAAGCCGAGCACGAGGCACCAGAATGTCACTTCGAGCGCAAGTCGGAGCGAAGCGAGCAGTAGGGTCGCGTAGATGCCGGTCGAGAAGAAGGCGGCGTAGTTGGCGAGCGTCAGGCTCCACGGCTTGCCGGACAGCGGCAGGTCGGTGACGAAGCTGAAGAATATCATCGCCGACAGCGGCAGGAAGATAGCCACTGTCAGCCATAGATAGGCGGGAGCGAGCAACGGAGCCGCCTTCGCGCCATCGGAGATGCGTCCATTGCCGCCCCCGGGGGCTGAAGCCGCCGATACTGTTCCCGCCTGTCCCGTCGTCATTTCACGTTGACCTTCAGTTCCTGCCAGATCTGGAGATATTTCTCGCGATCGGCGTCGGAGACCGGCGCCTGGAACTGGATGCGGGCCGCCACAGCCGGATCACCCATCACCGTGCGGTTGAAGGCGTCTGCCGGCAGGCCTGCCACTGCCTTGGTGTTGGCGGACACCGGCGCGCCGACTTTGTTGTCCCACTCCACATAGAAGGCGGGGTCGATCATGTAGTTGATGAAGGCTTCAGCGCCTTCGACATTCTTCGAGCCTTTCGGGATCGAGAAGGCGTCGAGCCAGCCGACCGCGCCTTCTTCCGGCACGACGAAGGTCACCGGCAGCTTGAAGTTCTTCTTGGCGCGACCGGCCGAGCCGCTCCAATAGGTGCCGACATCGATCTGGTTGGCGGCAACCATCTGGTTCCAGTCGTTTTCGGCGCTCCAGAAGGTGCGGATCTGCGGCATCAGCGAGGCGAGCTTGGCCTTGGCGGCGTCGAGATCCTTGATGTCGTTGATGTTCTGGCCGCTGGCGATCGCGCCGAACTGAATGGCTTCGAGCGCATCGTCGCGCAGCACCACGCGGCCCTTATGCGCGGGATCCCACATTACCTGGATGGAGGTCGGCGTCTTGTCGAAGGCCTTGTCGTTGACGGCGATCGAGGTCAGGCCCCATACCCAGGGAACGCCATAGACCTTTGCGTCATGATTGAGCATCGGCGACTTGGCTTTTTCCTCGCCGAGATCGGCGTAATTGCCGATCTTGGAGACGTCGATGGGCTGGATGAGACCTTCGGCGAAGGCCTGGTCGTTGAAGGCCGCGTTGATCATCACCACGTCGTAAAGACCGGGATTGGTGCGCAGCTTGGTGAGCATTTCCTGCTCGGAATTGAAGAAGTCGTTGATGACCTTGTGGCCGGTGGCCTTCTCGAAGGCTTCGATGGCCCACGGCTCGTCGGCGCCGTAACCTTTCCAGTTCAGGACATGGACGTCACCGGCCAGCGCGGTCTGCGATAGCACGGCGAGCATGGCGGCGCCCGCCAGTTTGGCGAATAGTTTCATGGCATTCTCCTCTCAGTCGCAACGCGCGTCGTTCCCGGTTTTTCATCGATCCAGCTTCCCCGCGCGGCTCAGGAATAGATCAACGTCCTCGCGGCGGGGCGCTGTGGCCCCGCCGTGTTTGAGTGTGGAAAGGGCGGCGGCGGCATTGGCGTATTCCACCGCCCTTTCCGGAGCATCGCCGCGGGAGAGTGCGGCGACGAATGCGCCGAGGTGGCAATCGCCGGCGCCGGTCGTGTCGACGGCGGTTACCTCGAAAGCAGGAATTGTCTGGGGTTCGGCGCCGCGCAGCGCGAGGATCGCGCCGGATGCGCCGAGGCGCAGCACCACGCCCCTGGCGCGGGGACAGAGCCTGTCCAAGAGTGTGCGCGCAAGATCGCCTGGCTCAAGATCGTCGCCGATCATCGCCGATGCTTCGTCGCGATTGCAGCTCAGCCAATCGGCGCGCGACAGCGCCACATCCAGCCGCTCACGCGGAATATCCGCGACGATGCCGGTGGGATCGAAGACGAAATTCAGCGCCGGATCGACCTCGGACAGAAACCGTGTCTGCTCCCCGCCGGATTGCGGGTAGAGAAGCGTATATCCCGAAGTGAACAGACAATCTGTCGGCCGCAGTTCAAGCGCAAGCAGGTCGTCGGCGGACAGGCGGCTCTCGGCGCCGGGATAGGAGACGAAGGTGCGCTCGGCGTCATCCGTCACCATCACGATGCAGACGCCTGTGTCTTCCCCTGATAGAGCGGCGCCAGCACGTCGATGTCTTCGTCGCGAAAGGCTTTGTGCACAATGGCTCCAGCCGGGCCATCGCCGACCCGGCCGGCGAAGGCGGTGGCGAGACCGCTCCGCTTGGCCGCCGCCATCATGTTGAAGCCGCCGCCGGGCATGGAGAAGTAAGACGAGGCGATCAGGTCTTCGCCCGGCCGAGGCAGTCGATCCAAGCGATAGATGAAATCGATGACGGCGCTGCCGAAATGAACAAGCCGGGGCTCAGCCATCGCCGCCTCCGGCCATCCGCAGGGTCACCAGCGCCTCGACCAGTGTTTCGACCTCGTTGATGTCAATGCCGCGCAGTTTCGCGATCTTGTCCGCCGGCAGATCGGTCATGCCCGAGCAGGCGCCGGCCATGGAGCAGGCGATCGCGCCGATTGTATCGGTGTCGCCGCCGAGATTGGCTGCGATCACGGCCGCCTTCCAGCAATCGCCATCGGCGAGTGCGAGCGCTGCGAAAGCGGCAGGCACGGATTCCTGCGAGGCGACGCTCGAGCCGAGTATTGCAAAAAGCCGCGTCACGTCTTCTCTCGATTGCGCTTTCCCTGCGAGATCCAGCGCCAGTTCGATGCGGGCCGCGAGCTGGCCGCCGGCGATCCAGACGCCCTGATCGGCACCGGCTCTCGCGGCGTCCGCCGCCTTCGCCACTGCGTCGCGCCAACCCCTGCCGTCGAGGCCTGAGCTGATCACCATGGCGACGGCGGAGGCTGCTGAAATGGCGATCGAGGTGTTGTGCGTGGCCCGGCAGGTTTCAGCCACCCGTGCGATCAGGCCGGAGGAGGGCGACGACAAGATCCCGACGGGTGCGATGCGCATGGCCGCGCCGTTGGTGTCGCCGTAACGGCCGGCCTGTTCGGGCGTCATGCCATTGCGGATCGCCTCGATGGCGCGCTTGGTCGAGGGTCCCAGAAGATCATAGCCGCCGCGCCGGCGGATATCGTCTTCCCAGGCGACCAGCGCCTCGATCCAGGCGTGATGATCGAAACCGGCGGGCGAGGCCAGCAGCACTTTGGCCAGCAGCAAAGTCTGTTCGGTGTCGTCGGTGATGGCGCCGGCTTCGAGACCTTTGGAGACGGGATGATCGGCGTCAGGCGCGACGAAATCCTCGACATGGCCGTAGCGCGCTGCAATCTGTTCCGCTGACAGCAGTTGCGTCGGCATGCCCATCGCATCGCCGAGCGCGCCGCCGATCAGCGCCGCGCGGGCGCGATCCATCATCTCTGTCTTCGAAAGCGGCATGCGTCAGAACTCCAGATGCAAGGCGAAATAGGCGGGATGCAGCAGACTGACGACATATTCGATCGGCCTGCCGTCTTCGTCGCGGCTGAGCCGGCGCGTTCTCAGAAAGGCCGAGCCGGGCGAATTCTTCAGCAACTTGCCATCCTCTGCCGAGAGCATTTCGATATCAGCCCATTCCTCGCCTTTGGCGGGAACCAGTCCGGCCTCACGCATGGTTTCCCGGAGCGAGCCGGCGGTCAGACCGCGGATCGGCAGCGATTCCAGTTCTGGCAGAAGCGGCAGCCGACTGCGCTCCAGTGAAATCGGCGTCTCGCCCACGGTCAGGCATCGCAGACGGTCGATAGCGATGAACAGATCGCGCTCTGCGCCGATCTCGGCCGCCAGCGCCTTGTCTTCGAGCACCTCGATGCGCAGCACGCGAGTGGTGGTTTCCGCGCCGACATCGGCGAGCGCGCGCGACCAGCCGGCGGCGTCGTTGATCGTCTTGCCTTCGAAAGTGACGAAGGAGCCGATACCGACCTTGGTGGTGATCAGGCCACGGTTGTTCAATTCCTCCAGGCCCTTGCGCAGCGTGTTGCGGCTCACGGAAAAGCGCTGCACCAGCTGGTTTTCGCTCTGCAAACGTTCGCCAAAGCCCAGTTTTCCAGACAGGATCTCCTGTTCCAGCACATTGGCGATCTGCGTCGGTTTGGCCGCGCCCGGTGATAAAGCTCTCTTCATCAGAATCTGCTGTCTACCTGTTCTGTGAACCTGTTCACACCTGTATAAAATGAGGTCGCGAGATGTTTGTCAATCGCGATTACGCTCGACGCGCAAAAAGCGTTCGAGAAATGACGACTGGATTGGGGAGGGGAGAGTCTACGGACAGCCGCCATCCGGATCGCCGTTTCGGCATTCCGGTTTCAGCGAGCGGTGAGTGCGCTTAAAGCGACGCAATCCGGGATGGCGAGAAATCTTCCAGCAGGCCGGCATAGGGTTTGTGGACGGGCGTGGCGTAAGCGCCGCGCTTGGCCGTCTTGAGGCCCAGGGCGACCAGAGCTTCCGCCTGCTTCACGGCGGCGGCGACGCCATCGATGATGGGGACGCCGAATTCATGTCTGAGTTGCTCGACGAGATCCGCCATGCCGGCGCAGCCGAGCACGATGGCCTCGGCCTTGTCGTCGCGGAGCGCGGTGGCAATTTCATTGCGCAACCGGTCGCGGGCGTTGGATTGCGGATCTTCCAGAGACAGGACCGGGATATCGGCGGCGCGAACCTTGCAGCGGCCGGCCATGCCGTAGCGATGAACGAGCCCCTCCAGCGGCAGCCGCGACCGCTCCATGGTGGTGACGATGGTGAAACGCTGGGCGATGAAGGCGGTTGACGCGAGCGCCGCCTCGCAGATGCCGATGACGGGGATGCTGGCAAGCGCCCGGGCGGCGTCCAGGCCCGTATCATCGAAACAGGCGATGATGGCGGCGTCGGCCCCGGCTTTCTCGCCTTTGGCGAGTTCCAGAAGCAGGCCGGGCACGGCGAAGGCTTCGTCGTAATAACCTTCGATGGAGACTGGTCCCATCGACGAGGTGACGGCGACGATCTCGGTGTCTTTATTCTTCACCCGGCTTGCCGCGTCCGCCGCTGTGGCGGTCATCGTCTTCGTCGTGTTGGGATTGATCAGAAGTATTCGGGTCACGCGCGCATCCGTCTGCGATTGATCAGCATGATCGATCCGATCGTTACGGAGATCACCAGGAAGGAGAAGAAGGTCGTCACGGCGCCGAGCGCATAGAGCACGGGCGTCGTGACATTGGTGGTCATGCCGTAGATTTCGAGCGGCAGCGTGTTGTAGGTGCCCGAGGTCATCAGCGTGCGGGCGAATTCGTCATAGGACAGCGAGAAGCCGAACAGGCCGACGCCGACAAGGCTCGGGGCGATCATCGGCAGCACGACATGATAGAAAGTCTGCCAGGAACTGGCGCCGAGATCGCGCGCGGCTTCTTCATAAGCCGGCGAGAAGCGATTGAACACCGCGAACATGATCAGCACGCCGAAGGGCAGCGTCCAGGTGAGATGCGCTCCGAAGCCCGAGGAATACCAGGCAGGTTGCAGGCCGAGCTGTGAGAACAGCACACCGATGCCGAGCGAGATGATGATCGAGGGCACGACGAGGCTCGCGACCGAGAGATAGAAAAGTGGCGTAGCACCAATGAACTTGCGGCGGAAGGCGAGGCCGGCCAGCAGCGACACCAGCACCGTGACGACCATCACCATCAGGCCGAGGAACAGCGACCGCCGGAACGAGCCGCCGAAATCGCCGACCGCCTGTTTCTCGAACAGATTGACGAACCAGTGCACCGACACGCCGTTGAGCGGGAATGTCAGGCCGCCATTCGGTCCCTGAAAAGCGAGGATGAGGATGGCGGACATCGGCCCATAGAGAAACAGCACGAAGAGCGCGAAGAAGATCGCGAGGATATAGAATTCGCGGGAGCGTTTTTCTCGATGCATGGCTCAAAGCTCCTTGCGGATATCGACGACGCGGAGAATGGCGGCCACCATCAGCAGCACCAGGATCAGCAGGACCACGGCGTTGGCGGCGGCGGCGGGATATTGCAGAAGCGACATCTGGTTCTTCATCATCAGCGCCACCGAGGCGCTCTGTCCGCCCGACATCACCTGCACGGTCGAAAAGTCGGCCATCACCAGCGTGACGACGAAAATCGTGCCGATCGCCATGCCCGGCTTGGCGAGCGGCAAGATGACATTGGTGAGGATCTGCCAGCTAGAAGCGCCGGTGTCGCGGGCGGCCTCCACCAGCGATTTGTCGATGCGGGTCAGCGTGTTGAAGATCGGCGTGACCATGAACAGCGTGTAGAGATGCACCATGGCCAGCACCACGGCGAAATCGGAATAGAGCAGCCATTCGATGGGCTGCGGCACGATGCCCGCGCCGACCAGCGCCTGGTTGATCAACCCGTTGCGGCCCAGCACGGGGATCCATGAGATCATGCGGATGATGTTCGAGGTCAGGAACGGCACCGTGCACACCAGAAACAGAACCGTCTGCATGGCGCTCGACCGGATGTGGAAAGCCAGGAAATAGGCGACCCAGAAGCCGATGAACAGCGTGATGACCCAGACGAACGCCGCGAATTTCAGCGTGTTGAGATAGGTCTTCCACGTCACCCAGGAGCCGAGCGTTTCAGCATAGTTGAAGGTGACGAAATCGGGATACATCTGGGCGAAGTCGTAATCCCAGAAGCTGACCACCGCGATCAGCAGGATGGGCGCGAGCAGGAACGCGGCCAGGATCAAGGTCAGGGGAGCCGCCTGAAGATAGGGCGGCAGCCATGCGGGCAGGCGGAACGCGCGCTCGGAAGGCTTGTCGCTCACGCCGATCAATCTGACTGTGGTCATTCACCGTCTCCTTCGGGAAGTCCCCTCTGGCCTGCCGGCCATCTCCCCACAAAGGGGAGACAGCAGGCGGCGACGCATTGCCCTCCCTCGGAGGGTGATTTCCGCAGCTGGCTCTGCGAAGATCATGACTTAGCTTACGATCCCTCCAGCTTTAGCTGCTACTTGAGAGCCAAGCGGCGCTGTAGGTTTCCCTCCCCTTGTGGGGAGGGTGGCCGGCAGGCCGGGAGGGGAAGCTTGGTTTAAGCCGCGATGAACTCGTTCCAGCGGCGAACCATGTAGCGGTCCTCGTCCATGACCGAGTTCCAGCAGGCGACCTTGCCCATGCGCTCTTCGAAGGAGCCGCCGTCGCGTACTGCGCCGGCCTTTTCCATGACTTTGCCTTCCGGCGACATGATCTCGCCCTTGGCCGGCTTGCCTTCGATCCAGTAGCCCCACTCGTCTTCGGACATGAAGCCCTTGGCGGTGTCCATGCAGGCCGAATAATAGCCCTGGCGGTTGAGATAGCCGCCAACCCAGCCGGACGTGTACCAGTTGATATATTCATAGGCCGCATCGAGCTGCGCGCCTTCGAGATGCGCGGCGAGGCCGAGACCGCCGCCCCAGGAGCGGTAACCTTCCTTGAGCGGCTGGTATTTGCAGGCGATGCCCTTGGAGCGGACGGCGGCGACGGCCGGCGACCACATGGACTGGATGACGACTTCGCCCGAGGCCATCAGGTTGACCGATTCGTCGAAGCTCTTCCAGAAGGCGCGGAACTGGCCGGCCTGCTTGGCCTTGATCAGGAAGTCGATGGTGGTGTCGATCTCCGCCTTGGTCATGTTGCCCTTGTCGGCATATTTGATCACGCCCATCGCTTCGCAGATCATGGCGGCGTCCATGATGCCGATCGACGGAATGTTGAGGATCGAGGTCTTGCCCTTGAAGGCGGGGTCCATGATGTCGGCCCAGGTGGTGATCTCGCGGCCGACCAAGTCAGGGCGGATGCCCAGCGTGTCGGCGTTGTAAATCGTCGGCATCATGGTGAAGAATTCGGTTTCGCCCTTGGCGAAGGTCTTGGCGTCCTTGGCTTCGACATAGCCGACGGTGTGCGGCGCGGTGCCCTGGGCGATCACGCTGTCGGGCAGAAGCTTGCCGGTTTTGAACAGCGGCACGACCTTGTCGTAATATTTCAGCTTCTTGGTTTCCATCGGCTGGATCACGCCGGTCGGATAGACCTTCTTGAGGATCCAGTATTCGATGTCGGCGATGTCGTAGGAATTCGGCTGCGTCACGGCGCGCTGGGCGGCGGCGTCGGAATCGGTCGCCGTCATCTCGAGCGTGATCCCGAGGTCCTTCTTGCACTGCTCGGCGATGGCGTTGATGTTGGAGACGCCGGTGCCGAACTGGCGGAGTGTGATCGGGTTCTGCGCCCAGATCATCGGAAAGCCGGTGATGACGCCCGCGCCGGCGGCCGCGCCGACGGCGGCGGCGCCGGTCTTGAGCAGGGATCGTCTGGTGACGCCGGTCTTGGCGGGAGTGGTCGATTCAGTGGTCATGCGCAGTCTCCTCTGAGGTTTGTTGTCGTTATTTTTCCACTTTGCCGAGGACGATGACGTCCCCGGATTCCACATCAGCGGCAGGGCGTCTCCGACGGAAATCGTCCGGCTGAAAAAAACGTCGTCGCTGAGGATGGCGGTAAAATCCTCCACGCCGGCGCCCGACATCGACAGTTTGACCGTCGAGCCGCGATATTCGATGTTGGTCACAACGCCGTTGAAGCCATAGCCGGGCAGCGCGGTCTCGCCGATCATCACCCGGTCGGTGCGGATGGCGATGTCGGCGGTCTCGCCGATCTCGGGGCCGTGACCGGATGCCGCGAATTGGCCGCCGCCGGCGACGTCGAGCGTGAGGCTCTCTTCGGAGAGCGAACTCACGCGGCCAGTGACGACGTTATGGTCACCCATGAAGCGGGCTACGAAGGCGGTGGCCGGACGCTCGAACACGGTGCGCGGCGGCGCCGCCTGCTCGATGCGGCCGTCATTCATCACCACGACGATGTCGGCCAGCGCCATCGCCTCTTCCTGGCTGTGGGTCACATGCACGAAGGTGATGCCGAGCGAGGTCTGCAGCTTCTTGAGTTCGGCGCGCATGCGGATCTTGAGAAACGGATCGAGCGCAGACAGCGGCTCATCGAGCAGCAGGACTTCGGGATCGGTGATGAGGGCGCGCGCGAGCGCCACGCGCTGTTGCTGGCCGCCGGACAATTGCGCCGGCCGCCGGGTCGCATAGGGCTCGAGTTGCATCAACTCGAGCATGTCCATGGCCTTGGCGCGGCGCGCATCCTTGTCGACGCCCTTCATCTTCAGGCTGAAAGCGACATTGTCGACGAGATCGAGATGCGGGAAGAGCGCGTAGGATTGGAACATCATCGCCGTGCCGCGCTTGGCGGGCGGCAGTTCGGTGATCAGCGTGTCGCCCAGCAGGATGTCGCCGCTGGAAATCGTTTCGTGCCCGGCGATCATGCGAAGGGTCGAGGTCTTGCCGCATCCTGATGGCCCGAGCAGGCAGCAATAGGATCCGGCGGGGATCTTCAGGCTGATCGCATGCACGGCGGTCGTCTGTCCGTAAATTTTCGAGACGGCGGCGATGTCGATGTCTGCGGCTTTGCTCATGCGGCGCTCCTTTTCGCGTCGCAACAATCCATGCATGCAGCGTGCCAGTTCGAAAACGGCTAGGAGCCGGGCTCAAAAGGGCAGATTGTGATGGTCTTCGCCGTTGTTTTCATCATTGCGGAAAATACGTTGCGCATTAATTGTGCGATTGTCGGCAATCTATTGGTATTGTTGTATGCAATATCGCATGCGCCTGTGGGCGAATGAAGGTTTCCCGAAAGCTCATTCCGAGATACAACGAATCTGCACGGAAGAAGCGACATGAATCTCATCGATAAAAACCTTATGCTCGACCAGAACCAGGAAGATCGCGCCCAGTCGATCCGCGACAGCCTGCGCGATGCGATCATCGACCGCCGCCTCGGGCCGGGCTCGAAGCTGGCGGAAGCCGAGGTCGGGGCGCTGTTCGATGTCAGTCGCACCGTGGTGCGCTCGGCTTTGCAAATGCTGGCTTACGAAGGGCTGGTGCGGATCGAGCGCAATCGTGGCGCTTTCGTCTCCAATCCGACGCCGGAGGAAGCTCGCCAGGTGTTCGACACCCGCCGGCTCATCGAGCCGGGCATCGTGCGCGCGGCAACCGTGCGGATTTCAAAAGCCGATATCGAGGATCTCCGCGATCACCTGACGCTCGAAGAGCGGTTCATGAATGAACGCGGGCCTGCGGCGCGGCGGGCGGAAATCAAGGCGTCAGGCGATTTCCATCTCAAGATCGCCCGGCATTCCGGCAACGCCATTCTCGAAAAATTCATGGACGAACTGGTCGCCCGTTCGTCGCTGGTGATCGCGCTTTACGGGCGCACCGGCGTGTCCCGCTGCGGCCATAGTGAACATCGCGATCTGCTGGACGCCATGGAGCGTTGCGATGCGGACCGCGCCTGCGATCTGATGCTGCATCACATCGATCATATCGAAGCGGATCTCGATCTGCGCGAGGTCGCGGCGATGACGCTGAAGGATGCGCTGGCGACCTGAGATCGCTTTCGGCACAGCTGCATCAGCTGCGCGCCAGATACATCGGGCCGCCTTTATGGGCAGGAAATCCATAGCCGTTGATGAGCACCAGATCGATGTCGCTTGCCCGGAGCGCCACCCCGGCGTCCAGCAGCCGCTGGCCTTCGTCCGCCATGGCTTTCAACAGCCGACCAAGGATGTCGTCTTGTGAAAAGACCTGTGGAACGATGTTCTTCGAGGCGCGAAGTTCGGAGATGAGCGCCGTTACATCGGCATCCACCACGCGTTTGCCGTCGACATATTTGTACCAGCCCAACCCGTTCTTCTGGCCAAAGCGTCCGGCTTCGCAGAGCCTGTCGGCGATTTCGACATAGCGCTCGTTGGGATCACGCGTCGCCGCCTGCCGCTTGCGCCGCGCCCAGGCGATTTCAAGGCCGGCGAGATCGGATATGGCGAAAGGTCCCATCGCCATTCCGAAAGCTTCGATGGCGCTGTCGACGTCCTGCGGCTCTGCCCCGTCTTCCACCAGATATTCGGCTTCGCGGCGATAGGCCGAGAAGATCCGGTTGCCGATGAAGCCTTCGGTCACGCCGGAATAGATAGGCAGTTTCCGCATCGCCTTGGCGACGGCGAAGCCGGTGGCGACGATCTCGGGGGCTGATTTTGCGCACTGCACCACCTCAACCAGCCGCATGATATGCGCTGGCGAAAAGAAGTGCAGACCCAGCATGCGCTCCGGCCGCTTTGTAGCCGCGGCGATGACGTCGGGATCGAGATAAGAGGTGTTGGTGGCGAGGATGGCGTCGTCGCGCACCACTTCATCGAGCCGCCGGAAGAGATCGATTTTGACGTCGAGATCGTCGAAGACAGCCTCGATCACCAGATCGGCGTCGGCGAGGGCGGCAAGCTCGCTGGCGACGGTGAGGCGGGAAACCCGCTCCGCATGCGTCGCCGCATCGGTGCGGCCGCTTGCCAACGCCTTATCGAGAAGGCCGGTGATCCGAAGCCGGCCCTTGTCGGCGGCGTCGTCGGTCTGTTCGACCACGGTAACGCGAAAGCCTGCATCAAGCGCGGCAACGGCAATGCCTGATCCCATCAGCCCGGCGCCGACCACGCCCAATATCTCGATTTTGCGCGGAACCACGCCTGCGAGTCCGGGAATCTTGCCGGCTTCCCGTTCGGCGAAGAAGACGTGCCGCAGGGCTGCGGATTGCGGCGATTGTTTGAGCTTCAGGAAGGCGGCGCGCTCGTGGGCGAGGCCGTCCACAAGCGGAGTCCGACCTGCGCTCTCGATCAGCGTCACCGCTTCTCCCGGGGCGATCTGGCCCTTCGCCTTGGACAGGGCTTTGCGCTTTGCAACTGCGATTTCGTCCTCGGAATAGGGGGAACAGCGAGCTCCCCGGTCTTGCGGAAACGATCTCCAGCTGCCTCCGACGCCAGTTCAATCGCGCGGGCGACAGGATCGGCGGCGATCTCGTCGATGACGCCGAGCGACAGCGCCTCTTCCGCCTTGACGCTTCGGCCGGAGCCGATCAGGTCGATGGCGACCGCTGTTCCCGTCAATCGCGGCAGGCGCTGGGTGCCGCCCGCGCCGGGGATGAGGCCGAGCTTGACTTCGGGGAAGGCGACAGAGGCGGTGGGCGCGGCGATGCGATAGTGGCAGGCGAGTGCAATCTCCAGCCCGCCGCCGAGCGCTGCCCCGTTCAATGCAGCAATGACCGGCTTCGATGAATTTTCGAGCAACCGGCAGATGTCGGGCAGAATGGGCGCTATCGGCGGCTTGTCGAATTCGGTGATGTCGGCGCCGCCCACGAAGATGCGTCCGGCGCCTGTCAAAACGACAGCCTTGATTTCAGGGTCATTTTGAGCGTCGGCAATGGCCGCGGCAAGTCCCTGGCGCATCGCAAGCGAAGCGGCGTTGACGGGCGGATTGTCGATGGTTGCCACCAGCACGCCGTCCTGCGCCGCGCCGCTGACGCAGTTCGAATAGACCCTCATCGGGTTTGCCGCCGCGCTCGTCATGATCAGGCGTCCGGAATAACGGCGGTCGCCTGGATCTCGATCTTGGCGCGATCTTCGACCAATGCCACGACCTGCATGGCGGCCATGGCCGGGTAATGCCGGCCGATCGTGTCGCGATAGGCCTGGCCGATGCCCTTGAGATTGCTGAGATATTCCTGCTTGTCGGTGAAGTACCAGGTCATCGAGGTGATATGCTTGGGTTCGGCGCCGGCTTCGGCCAGCACGGCCACGACATTTTCCAGCGTCTGGCGCACCTGACCGACGAAATCGTCGGTTTCGAACTGGTTCTGTCCGTTCCAGCCGATCTGTCCGCCAATGAAGATCATGCGTCCGCGCGCCTCGACGCCGTTGGCGTAGCCGATGGGCTTGGCCCAGCCTTCAGGTTGCAGGATCGTGTGCATGGTCGGTCTCCAGATGATGGGTCAGCGCGGCGCGGAGGTTGTCCGGCCACGGGCAGGAAGAATGGGTGTCGAGGGACGTGGCGACCAGCCGGTGGCTGGCCGTGAACAGGACGTCGCCGCGTGTTGAAACCGTGTGGTCGAGATCGAGCGAGGTGCGGCCGATGGCGACGACTTTGATGGCGAAGTCCAGCAGGTCGCCGTGAAAGCCCGGCCGCTTGAAGGTCAGGTTGAGGCTCACAGTCGGCGTGCCCATCCTCAGATCTTCGATCATCGGCCGACGCGGCGCGCCGAGCGAGGCGAAGAACTCTTCGATGGCGCCGTCCAGCAGGCGCAGATAAGACGGGTAATAGGCGATGCCGCTGGGGTCGCAGTCGCCGAAACGCAGCGGCGTTGTGCAATGGAACATCGCTTCAGCCCGCCTTCATCAATTCGCGCGCCACGATCAGCTTCTGCACTTCAGTCGCGCCTTCATAGATCCGGAGCGCGCGGATTTCCCGGTAGAGGCTTTCGACGATCTCGCCTGTGCGGACGCCCCGGCCGCCGAACAGCTGCACGGCGCGGTCGATTACGCTTTGCGCGGTCTCGGTTGCCGTCATCTTGGCCATGGCCGCCTCCTTGGTGGTCGGCAGCTTCTGCACATCACGGCGCCAGGCGGCGCGATAGGTCAGCAGCGCGGCGGCATCGATGCCGGTCGCCATGTCGCCGAGCGCAGCCTGGGTCAGTTGCAGATCACTGAGTGTCGCGCCGAACATCTTGCGGCTCTTGGCATGCGCCAGCGCCTCATCCAGCGCCCGGCGCGCAAAACCGATCGCGGCGGCCGCAACCGATGCGCGGAAAATGTCGAGCGTGCGCATGGCGATCTTGAAGCCTTCACCCGGAGCGCCGAGCCGGCGCGAGGCCGGAATGCGGCAGCCGTCGAAGCGGATGGTGGCGAGCGGATGCGGCGCGATCACGTCGATACGCTCGATAATCGAAAAGCCGGGATCATCGGCGAAGACCACGAAAGCCGAGATGCCACGCGTTCCCGGCGCTTCGCCGGTGCGGGCGAAGACGGTGTAGACATCGGCGATTCCGCCATTGGAAATCCAGGTCTTTTCGCCGTCGAGCACATAGCTGTCGCCATCCTCGCGCCCGGCGCAGGCCATGGCGGCGACATCTGAGCCGGCTTCCTTTTCCGACAGCGCGAAAGCGGAGATCCATTCACCGGAGGTGACCTTCGGCAGCACGGCGGCCTTCAGCTCGTCGGAGCCGGAAAGGCCGATTGCTCCGGTGCCCAGGCCCTGCATGGCGAAGGCGAAATCGGCCAGTCCGTCATGCCAGGCCAGCGTTTCGCGCGCGAGGCATACCGAGCGAGAGTCGATGGCGGCGTTTCCGGCATCGCCGGTGGCGAGGCCGAGAAGTCCTGCTTCCCCCAAGCGTTTGACGAGATTACGGCAGGCGTTATCGGTGTCGTGGTGATCGACTGAAGCGAGCGCGCCGCTTGCGGCGAATGCATCCAGCCGTTCAGCGACGGCGCGATGTTGTGGACCGAAAAATGGCCAGTCGAGATGGTCGCGGGTGGGGCCTGTAAGCGTCGACATCAGTTGCCCTCGAAGACAGGCTTGCGTTTGGCGGCGAAGGCTTCAAAGGCGCGGCGGAAATCGCCAGTGGCCATGCAGATCGCCTGCGCCTGGGCCTCGGATTCGATCATTTCATCGATGCCCATCGCCCATTCCTGGTTCAGCATGGTCTTGGTGACGCCATGGGCGAACCAGGGGCCATCCGCGATCGAGCGGGCGAGATCTGCTGCTGCTTGATCCAGATCTTCGGCGGCATGCAGCCGATTGAAGAAGCCCCAGCGTTCGCCTTCCTCGGCGCTCATGAAGCGGCCGGTGTAGAGCAGTTCTGCGGCGCGTCCCTGCCCGATGATGCGCGGAAGGATGCCGCAGGCGCCCATATCAGCGCCGGCGAGACCAACCCGTGTGAAGAGAAATGCGGTCTTGGCTTCAGGCGTCGCAAGCCGGAGGTCCGACGCCATGGCGAGGATGGCGCCCGCGCCGGCGCAGATGCCGTCGATGGCGGCGACGATCTGCTGCGGGCACTTCTTCATCGCCTTGACGAGATCGCCGGTCATGCGGGTGAAGGCCAGAAGGTCCGGCATCTTCATTCGGGTCAGCGGCTCGATGATTTCGAACACGTCGCCGCCGGAGGAGAAATTGCCACCTGCGCCCTTGAGAACGATCGTCCGGACATCGGAGGCGTAGGCGAGATCGCGGAAGAGATCACGCAGTTCCGCATAGCTTTCGAAGGTCAGAGGGTTCTTCTTGTCCGGCCGGTTCAGCGTCAGCGTCGCCACCCGCCCGTCGCCTTCGACGGACCAGAGGAAATGTTTGGGTTTATAGTCACGGAAGGGGCGGAGATGGCCGCTCATGCTCGCAATATCGTCGCTCATCCGGTCATGACCTCCCCACCGGCGATGGCGATCGCCTGGCCTGTGATTGCATCCGCGCCCGGCGACGCGAGCCATAGAACCGCGTCCGCCACTTCTTCCGGCTTGACCAGCCGTCCCTGCGGATTGGATTTGGTGAATTCGGCCAGCGCCTGTTCTTCCGTCCTGCCGGTCTTGGCGACGATCTCGGCGATCGAGCGGGCGATGATCGGCGTATCGGTAAATCCGGGGCAGACGGCGTTGACAGTCACGCCCTTCTTGGCGAGCTCCAGCGCCAGAGATCGCGTCAGGCCCACCACGCCGTGTTTCGCCGCGCAATAGGCCGAGACATAGGCGTAACCGGTGAGCCCCGCCGTCGAGGCGACATTGACGATGCGGGCGCCCTTGCCGAACGCCTTGAGATCGGCGAGCGCAGCCTGCGTGACATTGAAGACGCCGGTGAGATCGACAGACAGCACATGCGTCCACATGTCGAGCGAGGTCTTCTCGAACGGCGCGCTCGGCGCCTCGCCGGCATTGTTGACGAGAATGCTCATCGGCCCGAAGGCGGCGCGGGCCGTCTCAAGACCCGCAGCGATCGCCGCCGTATCGGTCACGTCGAAGCCGGGCAGGACGAGGCAAGCGCCCTCGGGCAGTTCGCGCGCCAAGGCCTTGAGCGGCTCCCGGCGACGGCCAGCCAACGTCACCTTCGCGCCGGCTTGCACGAGACTGCGGGCGATGGCCGCGCCGATGCCGCTGCCGGCGCCGGTGACCAAAGCGTGACGTCCTTGAAGCGGAGGCGACATCGCTTACTTCGCTCCGCCGGCGGTCTGCTGGGCGCGGACGAGATTGGACTCGTATTGCGCCTTGCTGGAGTAATACTGCTTTGGCCAAGAGATGGATGTTAGGCCGATCTTGGCGGCTTCATGCAGCGCCCAGGCGGGATCTGCGAGATGCGGGCGAGCGACCGCGCAGAGATCGGCGCGACCGGCGGCGATGATCGAATTGGCGTGGTCGGCTTCCGAAATCGCGCCCACGGCGATGGTGGGGATGCCGACTTCGTTGCGGATCTTGTCGGAGAAGGGTGTCTGGAACAGGCGGCCGTAAACGGGCTTTTCTTCCTTCCACACCTGACCCGACGAGCAGTCGATCATATCGGCGCCGGCCTCCTTGAACATCGCGGCAAAGATCGCGGCGTCCTCGGGCGTGTTGCCGCCGTCGAACCAGTCATGGCAGGAGAGACGCACGGAGATCGGCTTGTCCTCCGGCCAGACTTCGCGGATGGCCTTGAAGACTTCCAGCGGATAGCGGGCGCGGGCGGCGTGATCGCCGCCATACTCGTCCTCGCGGCGATTGGTGAGCGGCGAGAGGAAGCTCGACAGGAGATAGCCATGCGCGCAGTGAAGTTCGAGCCAGTCGGTGCCGGTGGTCACGGCCAATTCGGCGGCGCGGACATGGTCCTGCAGCACCCGGTCGAGATCGGCGCGATCCATCGCTTTCGGCGTCTGGCTATGCTTGAGATAGGGGATGGCGGAGGCGGACAGTAGCGGCCATGAACCCTCTTCGAGCGGCTGGTCGATGCCGTCCCAGGCGAGTTTGGTCGCGCCTTTGCGGCCGGCATGGCCGAGCTGGATGCCGACCTTGGCGGGTGTGTTGAAATGCACGAATTCCACCAGCCGTTTCCAGCCTTCCGCCTGCTCCTCTTTCCAGAGGCCGAGGCAGCCGGGGGTGATGCGGCCATCCGGCGACACGCAGGTCATTTCGCCGAAGACGAGGCCTGCGCCGCCCATGGCGCGCGAGCCGAGATGAACGAGATGGAAATCGTTGATCAGACCGTCCTTGGCGGAATACATCGCCATCGGCGACATCACCACGCGGTTGGGCAGCGTCACGTTCCGCATCGTGAAGGGTGTGAACATCGGCGGCAGGCAACGGTCGTTGGCCGCGGCCGGGAGGCCCGCCTTGCGGGCGAACCAACGTTCATAGCCTTCGAGCCAATTCTTGTCGCGGAGACGCAGGTTCTCATGGCTGATGCGCTGCGAGCGCGTCAGCATCGAATACATGAACTGTTCCGGCTCCAGCGTATCGGCGTAGCGGCGGCCGACGACTTCGAACCATTCCATGGCGTTGCGCGCCGCATTCTGGATGCGGGCGACATCGACGCGGCGGATTTCTTCATAGCTCGCCAAAACGGCGGGGATCCTGGACTTGTCGTGACCGGCCTTGTTGAACTGGTTGGTGAGTTCGATGGCGTCGTCGATGGCGAGCTTGGTGCCCGAGCCGATGGCGAAATGCGCGGTGTGGGCGGCGTCGCCCATCAGCACGACATGCGAATTGCCGTTGAAATGGCTCCACTTGCCGCAAATCAGGCGATTGAAGTTCAGCCAGGCCGAGCCGCGCATATGGCGGGCATTGGTCATCAGCTTGGCGCCTTCGAGCACCTCGGAGAACAGGTTTTCGCAGAAGTCTATCGAGCCCTGCTGGTCGAGCGCGCCGAGCCCATGCTTCTCATAGGCTTCCTCGGTCGTCTCGACGATGAAGGTCGAGGTCTGGTCGTCGAACTTGTAGATATGCGCCTGGAACCAGCCATGATCCGTTTTGCGGAAGTCGAAGGTGAAGGCGTCGTAGAGCTTGTTGGTGCCGAGCCAGATATAGCGGTTCGGCCGCGTGACGAGATCCGGCTGGAAAACCTCGGGATAGTGATTGCGGACCTTGGAATTGAAGCCGTCGGAGGCGATGATTAGATCGGCGTCCGGAAAATCGAGATCGCTGTCGACTTCGGTCTCGAACTTCAACTCGACGCCGAGCGCTTCGCACCGGCGTTGCAGGATGTTGAGCAGCTTCTTGCGGCCGATGCCGACGAAGCCGTGGCCGGTGGTGCGCTGGCGCGTGCCCTTGAACAGGACTTCGATGTCATCCCAGTGATTGAAGGCGTCCTGGATTTCGGCGGCGCTCTCCGGATCCCAGACCTTCATCGCCTGCATGGTGGCGTCGGAGAAAACGACGCCCCAGCCGAAAGTGTCGTAAGGGCGATTGCGTTCGACGACGGTGATGGAATGCGTCGGGTCGAACTTCTTCATCAGCAGGCTGAAATAGAGCCCGGCGGGGCCGCCGCCAATACATACGAGCCGCATATCGGTTCCCTCTTCTCGATCGAGATCAATCGCACTGATATTTTAAGATTAAAATAAGTTGGTCGGATGCTCCTGTCAATGCGGCCACAGCGTCCTGTCCAGATATTTTAACATTAAACTATCTAGGCGGTTCGAACTGAAAAGCCGCTCGCGATCATCCGCGAGCGGAAAGCGCATGGGCGCGGAAAAACAGCGCGCCGAGATTATTCGGCTGGTTTCTTGGGGTCCCAGAGCTTGGTTTCCACGGTCTTTTCATAAGCCATGCCGTTGGGATAGCTGATCGCCTCGAACTGCAGGCCCCAAGGCGCCTGGAAGTAGAGGATGGTCTGG
This sequence comes from Rhizobium sp. G21, assembly GCF_014158035.1. Classification (GTDB taxonomy): domain Bacteria; phylum Pseudomonadota; class Alphaproteobacteria; order Rhizobiales; family Rhizobiaceae; genus Rhizobium_E. The sequence continues at coordinate 524,458 of NZ_JACFXW010000002.1, forward strand.
CCGGCCGCGGGTCCTTCCGAGATCGGGATCGGGCCGAGGCGGCGTGTCGCCACACCCTTGGAGTCGAGATAGGTTTTCACAGCGGCGACGTCATCGACATAGAAGGCGATGTGGAAGGCGCCGATATCGCTGTTCTTCTGCTTGATTTCCTTCTGGTCGGGCGCGGCGTATTCGAACAGTTCGATATTCGAGCCGAAGCCGCAGCGCATCAGGGTGATCTGCTTGATCACCGCCTTCGGATCGACGCCGAGCGCGTCCTCCATGAACTTGCCCTTGTCGTCGCCGATAGGGCCGAACGACATGGCCTTCTTGCAGCCGATGACGTCAGAGAAGAAGCCCACGGCCTGTTCGAGATTGGGCACGGTCACGCCGGTATGGTCATGGCCGCGCATGCCGGGGATCATATCGGCCTGCGCCGCCGTTGCCCCGAGCAAGGATAGTATCGTTGCGCTGAAAATGCTGATCTTCATGTTCATTCCCCTCTGATCGCGGGCATGGCTTCGCCCTTCGCCGGAGCCCGCGTCTCCGGCGTGACGTAACTTGGCATGCGTGTATGCGACGGCCGCCGGGCGCGGCCGGGTGGTCAGGCGTCTTCGACCAGGCTCTCGCGCAGGAGCCAGTCGGGATCGATTTCCGGCAGCGGAATGGCGTCGAGAAGGGCGCGGGTATAGGCCGTGCGCGGCGCGGAGAAGACCTGCTCGCAAGGACCTTCTTCGACCACCTTGCCGAAGCGCATCACATAGACCCGGTCGCAGACTGCGCGGATCACCGACAGGTCATGGCTGATGAAGGCCATGGCGAGCCCGAGATCGCGCGACAGGTCTTTCAGGAGATTGAGGACTTGCGCCTGGGTGGAGACGTCGAGGCCGGAGACGATCTCATCGGCCAGCACGAAATCCGGGCGCAGCAGGGCTGCGCGGGCGATGCCGATGCGCTGGCGCTGGCCGCCCGACAATTCATGCGGGCTGCGCTCCAGCACGATCTTGGGCAGCGTGACGCGGTCGAGGATATCGAGGACCAGGCTCTCCGCCTGTCTGCCGTCTCGCGCCAGCCCATGAAGCAGCAACGGTTCGACGAGAATGCGACGGATCGAATGGCGCGGATTGAGGGAGGCCATCGGGTCCTGGAAGATCATCTGCATGCGCCGGCGGAGCGGCCGCATCTGCTGGTCCGGCAGATGGGTGATGTCCGCGCCGTCGAAGCGGATCTCGCCAGCGGAGACATCCACGAGCCGAAGGAGGGCGCGCCCCAATGTGGTTTTGCCGGAGCCGGATTCGCCGACGATGCCGACGGTCTCGCCGCGTCCCACGGTGACGTCGACGCCGTGCAGCACCCTATGGCCCGGGTTACGCAACAGGCCGCGACCTGCTCCATAGGTGACTTCGATTCCTCGGGCGACTAGCAGATTTTCGGTCATCGGCTGATCCCGATCTCGGCGCGGAGTTGCTCGAACACGCTTTGCGGCACGGGCTCCAGCCCGGCGTCGGGCCGGTCGTAGCGGGGACCTGCGGCAATCAGCGCCTGGGTGTAGATGTGGCGGGGAGCCGTGAGCACATCGGCGGGCGATCCTTGCTCGATGACTTTTCCGGCGTAAAGCAACGTGACGCTGTCGCAGATCTGGGCGACGACGCCGAGATCGTGGGTCACGAAGATCACGCCGGTGCCATGGGCCTGCTGCATCGACCGGATCAGGCGGAGGATCTGCTTCTGCACGGTCACATCGAGCGCCGTGGTCGGCTCGTCGGCGATCACCAGCTTGGGTTCGAGCGCGAAGGCGTCGGCGATGAGAACGCGCTGGCGCATGCCGCCTGAGAGTTCATGCGGATAGCTGCGCAGCACGCGCTCGGGGTCGCGGATATGCACTTCCTCCAGAAGTTTCGCTGCGCGGTCATGCGCCTCGCGGCTCGAAAGACCGCGCCGCATCCGGAGCCCATCGGTCAGCTGCGCCTCGATGCGCCGGCCGGGATTGAGGGCCGTTTGCGGGTCCTGCGGGATCAGCGAGATTTCGCTGCCCATGATCTTGCGGAGTTCCTGCGCCGGCAGCGTGAGGAGATCGCGGCCTTCGAAGCGGATGGCGCCGCCGGTGATCCTGACGGTGCGCGGCAGGATGCCGAGCAGCGCCTTGGCGATGGTGGATTTGCCGGCGCCGCTCTCGCCCACGAGGCCGCGCACTTCGCCGCGCGCGAGGGTGAGCGAGACGTCGCGGAGAATGGGCGCGCCGTTTTCGCGCTCGGATATGGCCGACAGGCCGGCGATGGAGAGAAGCGGATCGGTCATCGGCGCATCATCGGGTCGAGGGCGCGGCGCAGGCCGTCGCCGAGTTGATTGAAGGCGAGCACGGTGAGAAACAGCATCACGAGCGGGGCGAGCAGCACCCACCAGCCCTGATAGATGATGGTGCGACCCTGCGCGATCATCGCGCCCCAGGTCGGCGTATCCGACGACACCGACAGGCCGACGAAGGACAGGATCGCCTCGACGATCACCGCGATGCCCATTTCCAGGCTGATCAACGCGACGATCACAGGCGCGACATTGGGCAGGATCTCCTTGAGCAGAATATGCAGCTTGGAGAAGCCGATCGTGCGCGCCGCCGTGACATAATCGAGTTGCGCCTGCGCCAGCGTTTCGGCGCGGACGACGCGACAGAAGCGCGTCCAGTCGATGATGACGATGGCGGCGATGACAGAATGCACGCCCGAGCCGAGCACGGCGACCAGCAGGATCGACAGGAGCACCGGCGGAAACGCCATCCAGATATCGACCAGCCGCGAAATGACCAGATCCACCCAGCCGCGATACCAGCCGGCCAAGAGACCGAGCAGCGAGCCGAGTAGGGCGGCGAGTCCGGCGGCGACAAAGGCGACAAGCAAAGCGATGCGGGCGCCATGGATGACGCGGGAGAGTACATCCCGGCCGAGATCGTCGGTGCCGAGCCAATAGCCGGGCTCCGCGCCGTCCATGCCGGCCGGCGGCAGGGTTCCGAGCATCAGATCCTGTTCCAACGGGTCCTTCGGCGCGATCCAGGGCGCGAACAGCGCGAGCACGATCAAGAGGAGGATGAAGCCGCCACCGAAGAGGATCTTCGGCTCCTTGAAGAGGGCGCGGAGCGACTTAGCCATGAGCGAGCCTCGGATTGAAGGCCGCCACCAAGAGGTCGACGCAAAGATTGATGAGAATGAACAGCGCGCCGAAAGTCAAAACAAGTCCTTGTATCAGCGGCAGGTCGCGATTGATCACCGCGTCGATGGCCATGTTGCCGATGCCGGGATACGCGAAGATGCGTTCGACGATGACGGTGCCGCCGATGAGAAAGGTGAACTGTACGCCGGTCAGCGCGATCGTCGGGCCGACCGCGTTGCGCAGCGCCTCTTGCAGGATCAGTCGCAGCGTCGATTTGCCCTTGAGCCGGGCAAGCAGGATGTAGTCCTGCACCATGGCTTCCAGCAGCGCTTCCTTGAGCACCCGCGCGATGATCGCCGCAAGCGGAAGTCCGAGCGCCAGAACCGGCATGATCATATGCGCTGAGATATCGAGCAACGCCGGAAAGTTGAGCGTCAGCAGGCTTTCGAGCAGATAGAAATGGGTGACGAAATGGGTCTCGACGCTCGGATCCATGCGGCCCGATAGCGGGAAGACCGGATAAAAGACGCCGAAGATCAGGATCAGCGCCAGCGCCCAGATGAAATCCGGCACGGCTAGCACGGTGCCGTTGACGGTGTCGACGACCGGCTCGAGAAGGGTGCGGCGGACGAGCGCGCCGGTGATCGCTACCGCGCCGCCGAGGATGACGGCGAAGACGAGCGCGGCCGCGGCCAGCTCCAGCGTGGCCGGCAAGCGTTCGCCGAGCAAGTCCAGCACATTGCGGCGGAGCGAGATCGACGTTCCGAAATCGCCCGTTACAGTCGCCTTCAGCCAGATCATGAACTGGCTGAAGATGGAGCCGTCGAGACCGTAATTGGCGCGCAGTTGCGCGATCTGTTCGGGCGTTGCGCCGGGAGAAATCATCATGGCGATGGGATCGCCGGGAACGACGCGGAGAAGAACGAACACCACCACGGCGACGCCCAACAAGGTGACGGCGGCAAGGAGGACGCGGTTGAAAACCGACAGGACGAGCAGCGGCATGGAATATAGAGCCTCGGGCGCGACGGCTCGACGCGCGGCCGGCATACGACGCGCGAGAGCCAAACAGCGGTTAAAAGGTCCGGGCGAGAACCCGCCCGGACCTTTTCAAATCAGGCCTTGGACACCAGAACCGGCTGAAGCGCGCCCGAAACATTCGGCGTGACCTTCAGCGAGGATTTGTAGACCACCGGCTGGGCGTATTGCAGCAGCGGGATCACATAGCCCTGTTCGGCGATGTATTTGCTGACGGCCTTCCAGCCGGCGATGCGCTTGGCTTCGTCCTTTTCGCCCCAGAGCGGTCCGATCATGCCGTCGAGATCGTCGGTGTTCCAGACCGAATGCGGCGAGGGGCCAAACATGGCGAAGCCGGTCGAGGTGGTCGGATCGCCGATCGCATTGCCCCAGTTGTAGAAAGCGGCGGGGGCGAGTTGGTCGGCGGCGCGAAGCTCGTAATGCTTGGCGATTTCGTAGACTTCGATCTCGGCCTCGATGCCGACCTTGCGCCACATGCCGACGATGGCCTGAACCATCTCGTAATCCTTCGGCTTCAGGCCGCGGGTGCTTTGAATCTTGAACTTGACCGGCTTGTCGGTGGAATAGCCGGAATCCGCCAGCAGCTTCTTGGCGAGTTCAGGATCATAGGGAACTTTGATCGAGGCGTCGTAGGCCGAATATTCCGGCGCTTCGAGCGTATCGATCGGCACGCCGTAGCCGCGCAGCAGGCGCTTCACGATCGCAGCCTTGTCGATGGCGTGATGGGCGGCGAGACGGACGTTCTTGTCGTTCATCGCCTCGATATTGTTGAGGAAGATCATGCCGATGTCGGAGATCGGGGTCGCGACGCCGGCGAGGCCTTCCTTGTCCTTCAGACGATCGAAATCTTCATAGGGAATTTCCAGCGTGATGTCGGACGAGCCGGATTCGATTTCGGCGACGCGGCTGGTGCTGTCGGGCGTGAATTTGAAGATCACCGTCTCGAAAGCCGGCTTGCCGCCCCAATAGGTCGGGTTGGCCTTGAGACGCAGGAAGGCGTTGCCTTCGTAAGCGTCGACCATATAGGGGCCGGTGCCGACAGGCTTCTTCTCGAAACCTTCCGCGCCGACCTTTTCGTAATAAGCCTTCGGCAGGACATAGCCGGTCAGGAAAGCCATCCACATGAAGAAGGTGGGTTCGAAGCGCAGCACGTCGGCGGTGATCTTGTTGCCTTCGATCTTGTAATTGCCGGCGGTCGACCAAATGAACTGGATCGGGTTGCCGGTCTTCTCATTGGCGGCGCGTTCGAGCGACCAGACGATGTCCTCGGGCGTGAAGGGCGAGCCGTCATGCCAGGTGACGCCTTCGCGGACGTCCATCCAGAGCTTGGTCTTGTCGTCGTTCCAGCCCCAGGCGGTCAACAGGCCGGGCTGGAATTTCAGGTCCGGCGCCTGCCCGACATATTGGTCGAACACAGAGCGATAAATCGCCTGGATCGTCGGATTGACGGCGGAGGGGCCGACCGTCGGATCGAAGGACGGCAGGTTGACGTTGAAGGCGATGGTCAGCGTGCCGGCTTCGGCCGCCTGGACGGGCACTTTGCCGGCCAGAACGCTGGACAGGAATGCGGCTGCGCCCAGACCCAGTGTCTGGCGACGTGTCAGTTCAGTCATGATTGGCTCCGTTGTTCCCCAGTGTTCCGCCGGATCCAACCACCCGACGGCAGGCATTATTTGCTCGGAATGTTTTAATCTTAAAATTAATTTCGGACGCTTGGCAAGCGGATTTTTCGGCGGTCGCGTCTTTCGCCGTTCGGGAGGCGAAAAAGTCATTTATATTCATTTGCATATGAGGAGCTCAAGCCGAATTTACCGTCCGATTGCCGTAGAAAGAGGGATAAGAAGCCGCCGCTTTTCCCGCTTGACAAACCCCTGAAATCAGAAACATGATTTTGCATATATTATTCTGACGACCTCGAAACGAGGCTAGGGGAACGGACAATGGCCGAACGATCATTTGCCAGCGAGGTCGAAGACCTCAAGCTGGGCGAAGGCGAAATCTTCCGCGGCGAGGGGATCCTGGCCATCACCAAGGCGCTGTTGCAATCCGGCGTCTCCTATGTCGGCGGCTATCAGGGCTCGCCAATCTCGCATCTTATGGACGTGCTGGCCGACGCCAAGGATGTGATGGACGAGCTGGGCGTTCATTTCGAAACCTCCGCGTCCGAAGCCGCCGCCGCTGCGATGCTGTCGGCTTCGGTGATGTATCCGGTGCGCGGCGCGGTGACGTGGAAATCCACCGCCGGCACCAATGTCGCCTCCGACGCGCTGTCCAACCTGTCCTCCGGCGGCGTGACCGGCGGGGCGATGATCATCATCGGCGAGGATTACGGCGAGGGCTCCTCGATCATGCAGGAGCGCAGCCACGCCTTTGCGATGAAGTCGCAGCTCTGGCTGCTGACGCCGCGTCCCAATCTGCCCTCCATCGTCGCCATGGTCGAACAGGGTTTCGAGCTTTCGGAAGCGTCCAATACGCCCGTGATGTTGCAGGTCGGCATCCGCAGCTGCCACGTGCATGGGCAATTCGTCGCCAAGGACAACAAGAGCCCGGAATTTACGCTCCGCCAGGCGCTGGAGCAGCCGATCCGCGATGTCAGCCGCATCGTGCTGCCGCCGGCCTCCTTCCTGCATGAGAAGGAAAAGCTCGAGCGACGTTGGCCCGCGGCGGTCAATTTCATCCGCGAACGGAAGCTCAACGAATATTTCGGTCCCGCCGATGGCGAGATCGGCATCATCCTGCAGGGCGGTCTTTACAACGGCGTGCTCAGGGCGCTGCAGCAACTCGGCCTCGCCGATGTCTATGGCGAATCCTCGGTGCCGCTTTACGTGATGAACGTCTCCTATCCGCTGGTCGATGAAGAGATCGTCGATTTCTGCGTCGGCAAGAAGGCCGTGCTGATGGTGGAGGAGGGCGCGCCGGAATATATCGAGCAAGCGCTCAACACGCTCCTGCGCCGCCGCGACATCCAGACTCGTATTTCGGGTAAGGACGTGCTGCCGATGGGCGGAGAATACACCGCGCCGGTGCTGGTCAAGGGGCTGAAGACCTTCATCGAAACCTATCAGCGCAATCTGCTTGGCAATCAGCCGCCGATCCCCGATCCGACCCCGGTGCTGGCCGATCCGCGCGTCAAAGCTCTGGCCGAAGTCGTACCGCCCCGGCCGCCGGGCTTTTGCATCGGCTGTCCCGAGCGGCCGATTTTCGCGGCGATGAAAATGGTCGAGCAGGAGCTCGGCCAGCATCACGTCTCCGGCGACATCGGCTGTCATCTCTTCTCGATCCTGCCGCCCTTCAATATCGGCGCGACCACGATGGGCTACGGCCTGTCGCCGGCCGCAGCCTCCGCCTTCAACGTCAAGGCCGACAAACGGGTCATCTCGGTGATGGGCGATGGCGGCTTCTGGCACAATGGTCTCGCGACTTCGGTCGGCAATGCGGTGTTCAACAAGCAGGACGGCGTCATCCTCGTCGTCGACAATTTCTACTCCGCCGCCACCGGTGGTCAGGACATTCTCTCCTCGCGCGCCGACAATCCGCGCCGCAAGACCAAGAATTCCATCGTCGACGCGGTCCAGGGCATCGGCGCCACCTGGGTGCGCCAGATCGACCGCACCTATGACGTGACCAAGATGCGCGACACGCTGAAGGAAGCGCTGACCACCAAGGAGGAGGGGCCGAAGATCATCGTCGCCTCCTCCGAATGCATGCTCAACAAGCAGCGCCGCATCAAGCCGCTCTTCGCCAAGGCGGTGAAAGAAGGCAAGCGCATGGTCAAGGAGCGGTTCGGCGTCGACGAAGATGTGTGCACAGGCGATCACGCCTGCATCCGTCTGTCCGGCTGTCCGTCGCTCTCGGTCAAGCATACCGACGATCCGCTCAAGGACGATCCGGTCGCGGCGATCGACAACAATTGCGTCGGTTGCGGCAATTGCGGCGAAGTGTCGGAGGCGGCGGTTCTCTGTCCGTCATTCTATCGCGCTGACATCATCCACAATCCCACCCGCTGGGACCGTTTTGCGGCGTCCGTCCGCGCCAAGGTGATCGGCTGGCTGCAGGCCCGCCGCGCCGCGGGCCGCGTCAGCTTCGCAGATTGAGGAGAGCGTCATGAACGAACATGTGTCCATCGACGCCCTCCGCACTGAGCGCCTCGCCACCGACAAACCGCTCGCCATCGCCGTGCTCGCCATGGGCGGGCAGGGCGGCGGCGTGCTGGCCGACTGGATCGTCAGCATGGCCGAGGCGCAGGGCTGGATGGCCCAGACCACCTCCGTGCCGGGTGTCGCCCAGCGCACCGGCGCGACGATCTATTATATCGAAATGCTGCCGGAGCGGGACGGCCGCGCGCCGATCTTCTCGCTGATGCCGACGCCGGGCGATGTCGACGTCGTCATGGCCGCCGAGCTGATGGAGGCCGGGCGCTCGGTGCTGCGCGGTCTGGTGACGCCGGATAAGACCACGCTGATCGCCTCCACCCATCGCTCCTTCGCGGTCGCCGAAAAGCAGACGCCGGGCGACGGGATCGGCAATCCCGAGACCGTGGTCGAGGCGACCGATTTCGCCGCGCGCCGCACCATCGCCTTCGACATGGAAACGCTCGCCGTGCGCAATGGCAGCGTCATTTCCGCCTCGATGTTCGGCGCGCTGGCCGGCTCCGGCGCCTTGCCGTTTCCGCGCGAAGCCTTCGAGGCGACGATCCGCGCCGGCGGCAAGGGCATCGAACCCTCGCTGAAAGCCTTCGCCGCCGCCTTCGACCGCGCCCGCGACAAGCCGCGGGATCCCGTCTCCGCCAAGCCGGTCAAGCGCCTCGATCCGCTGCCGGCCTCGGCCGGTCATGCGGATCTCGATCGTCTTGTGGCGCGCATCCGCTCGGACTTCCCGGAAGTTCTGCACGCCATGCTCTACGCCGGCGTCAAGAAGCTGACCGATTTCCAGGATCCCGCCTATGCGGGTGAATATCTCGACCGGGTCGCGGCGCTCTTCGCGCTAGACCGGGCACAGGGCGGCGCGGACAAGGACTTCGCCTTCTCCCAGCAGGCGGCGAAATATGTCGCGGTCGCCATGGCCTATGACGACGTGATCCGCGTGGCCGATCTGAAGGTTCGTCAGTCGCGTTTCGAGCGGGTGCGGAAGGAAGTCGGGGCCAAGGACGACCAGATCGTCTATATGACGGAATATATGCATCCGCGCATGGAAGAGGTCTGCGGCACACTGCCGAAGGGCTTCGGGCTGTGGGTCGAGAACCGGCCGGGCCTGTTTGCCTTCCTCGACCGCCGGATCAACAAAGGGCGCCGGGTAAAGACGGCGACGCTCTTCTGGTTCTTGAGCCTCTATATGGTGTCGGCGCTGCGCTCGCGCCGTCGCGGCACGTTGCGGCATGCCCGCGAAATGGAGCATATGAACGCCTGGTTGAAAGCGGCGACGGATCTGTTGCCGGTGAATTACGATCTCGCAGCGGAAGTTCTCGCCACGCGTCGTTTGGTGAAGGGCTATTCCGACACCCATTCGCGCGGCCTGTCGAAATTTGACCGAGTCCTCTCTGCCCTGCCGATGCTGCGCAATCGCGAAGACGGCGCCGACTGGCTGCGTCGTCTCAAGCAGGCGGCGCTGCTCGATGAGGGTGGCATCGCGCTGGACGGTGCGCTCAAGACCGTGGCGAGCCTCTAAGGCTTTCCATTTCGGTCGCGTCGCAGCGTACAACTTCCTCCGCTTGACGCTGACGATTTCCCTGCCGTCGGCTTTGCCGACGCTTTCCGGCCTTCCTTGCAAAGGGAAGGCCGGTTTTTGATTGTGCGGCGACTGTTCACGGTCTTCTGAAATATCAACTGCGCGGTAAGATAAGGATATAAAATCAGGGCGTCACGAAGTCGTTTTTCGATCGAACAAATTCAATGGACACGTATATCGAGATCTGATATATCAGTTTCATCAGATTGATCGAGGCAGTGCTGCCCACACGCAGGAGACCCTAATGACGGCGAACGTATTCAGCGGCTGCATGCCCGCGCTCATGACCCCTTGCAATCCGGACCGGACGCCGAACTTCGATCAACTGGTCCGAAAGGGCAAAGAGCTTATCGCTGCCGGCATGTCCGCCGTCGTCTATTGCGGCTCGATGGGCGACTGGCCGCTTCTCACCGATGAAGAGCGCCAGGAAGGCGTGCGTCGCCTCGTCGAAGCCGGCGTGCCGGTCATCGTCGGCACGGGCGCCATCAACACCAAGTCCGCCGTCAGCCATGCCGCGCATGCCGCCAAGGTCGGCGCCAAGGGCCTCATGGTCATTCCCCGCGTTCTGTCGCGCGGAACCTCGGTCTCGGCCCAGCGCGATCATTTCTCGGCCATTCTTTCGGCCGCCAAGGATCTGCCGGCGGTTATCTACAACAGCCCCTATTACGGCTTCGCCACCCGCGCCGACCTGTTCTTCGACCTGCGTTCGAAGTTCTCCAATCTCGTCGGCTTCAAGGAATTCGGCGGCAAGAAGGACATGACTTATGCGGCCGAGAACATCACCTCGGGCGATGACGCGCTGACGCTGATGGTCGGCGTCGACACCGGCGTCTATCACGGCTTCGTCAATTGCGGGGCCGGCGGCGCCATCACCGGCATCGGTAATGCGCTGCCCAAGGAAGTGCTGCATCTCGTGTCGCTTTGCGAAAAGGCCGCCAAGGGCGATCCTGCCGCCCGCCGCGAAGCGCTCGAACTCGAAGAAGCGCTGATGGTGCTCTCGACCTATGACGAAGGCGCTGATCTCGTCCTGCACTACAAATATCTGATGGTGCTGAACGGCGACACTGAGTACACGCTGCACTTCAACGAGACCGACGAGCTCAGCGCCTCGCAGCAGCGTCATCTCGAAAACCAGTATGCCCTGTTCAAGGCCTGGTACGCGGCCCGTTACGCCTGAACGGCATAGGGCCAAACTCTTGACGCCCTGCGCCTGAATGGTGCGGGGCGTTTTGCGTTTCAGACGGAGCGTTCGGTCAGATATCGTTCTGACGGATATTGCGCAGGATCCGGTGCAGCACGCCGATGAATGTCTTGTACTCCTCTTCCTCGATGCCCTCAAACATCTTGAGGAAGTCGTCATACATGGTCGGCCAGATCTTTTCGAACGCAGCCCTGCCTTCCTCGGTGATCGTCACGTCGCGGACTCGCATGTCGTCGGGGCGCGGCTGGCGGCGGATAAAACCCTGTTCCTCCAGCGATTCCAGAGTGCGGCTCATGGTCGATTGTTCGGTGACGGCGAAGACCGACAATTCGTTGATGGTCACCGACGGCGTGATCGACAGGATGGCGAGCGCCCGCATCTTCGCGGTTGTGATGTCGAGCGCCTTGAGGTCGTCTGCAAGATTGGCGTTCCAGCGCGCGATCACCCTGTTCATGAGATAGGGCGCGAAGTTGTTGAGCCCGATTTCTCCCATGGTCGGGCGCTTGTTCTCCGGGCCCTCGACCGGCCCGAACACGGCGCCAGAAAATCGATCCGTCATGCAACCTTCCTGTTCATGTCAGCGATGAGGCCAAGAGGAAGCCGGAGCCGCCGCCGAGGCCGGGCCCGGGATGCGTCGAGGCGCCGATATGATAAAGCCCGGGAACATGGGTGCGGTGGTTAACCGAGGACTTGAACGGACGCCAGAGGAAAAACTGGTCGACGCCGCAAAAGCCGCCATAGGGATCGCCGCCGACGAGATTCATGTTCATGCTTTCGAGATCGCTCGGCGCATAGGCGCGGCGCGCCAGCACATTGTCGGACCATCCGTCGATATGGCTTTCGAGAATGCGCTCGACGCGATCGGCGAAACGTTCGCGCAGCTCTTCGGTCCAGCGACCGTCGGCCGGGATCGGCAGTTCTGCGGCGGCGTCACCCTTGATGTGGCGCGGCGTTTCCGGCAGTTGCAGCCAGAGGATCGACTTGCCCTCCGGCGCGCGGCTCGGATCGAGCGCGGCGGGCTGGCCGACGCAGATGGTCGGCACGGCGGGCAGGAGACCGCGCTCGCATTCATTGGCGGCGCGCGACACGCCGTCGAGGCCCGGAGTCAGATGCAGCAGCGCCACCTGGCCGAGTTCGCCGCCGGCTTTCCAGCGAGGCGGCGATTTCAGCGCGTAATGGATCTGCATATTGCCCTTGCCGTAGCGAAAGGTCTTCAGCCCTTCGCCCACGTCCGCCGGCCGTGGCTTCGTCGAGCTTTTCAGCAGGCGATCGTAAAGTTGCGTCGGCGTCACCGAGGCGATCACGCCGCTCTTGGCCTGAAGCGTTTCACCGCTGGCGAGGCGGACGCCGTTCGCGCGGCCGCTTGCGTCTTCTGTGACAACATCGACATCGGCATGTGTGCGGATCTCGCCGCCTTGGTCCGTGATCAACCTTTCAAACGCTTTGAGCAGATTGTCCGCGCCACCCTTGACGATCGGGCAGCCGGCCAGTTCGATGGCGAAGCCGATTACCTTCAGCATTTCGCCGGAATAGGCGCTTTCCGGATTGAGGCCGCAATGCAGCACCCAGGGGGCGAAGAGCGCCTGCAGTTCCTCGGAGCGGTAAGTGGCCTCAAGATGCGACCTGCCGCTGACCAGCGCTTCGCCGAACCAGGCCGCCAAGCCGCGCGGGCCGCGCCGCCAGGCTTCCTTCAGCACGGTTTTGAGCACGCTGCCCGACCAGAGCGAGCCGCCCAAAAGCGAAAATAGGAAAGGCGCATCGGCGCCGAGTCTGTCCATCTCGCGCGAAAAGGCTTGTCCGTCGCCAGCGGCGAAGGCGTCGAAGGCTGAGACGTTGCGCTTGCGGTCCATCGACAGGATTGCATGGCGGCCATCCGGCATCAGGACGCCGGTGGGCAGAGGGGAATGAGCGAATTCGAGCCCGCGCGCTTCGAGATCCTTGCCGAGCGCGCCATAGGCGGGCGAAGTCAGGAACAGCACCATGGTCGTCGCCATAACGTCATGGCGGAAACCCGGCTCGGTGATCTCTTCCGTGCGCAGGCAGCCGCCGATGCGGTCATTGCGCTCCAATACGAGCACCTTCTTGCCCCTCTTGCCGAGAAGCGCCGCTGCAATCAGCGCATTGATGCCGCTGCCGACGACGATATAGTCATGGATGCTCATGGCGTCCGTCCTGCCTCATGCCTCTGTCTCGCGCATCGGAAAAAGCCGGCGGAAATATCCGCCGGCTTTCGATGCTTACTTGCTGATCAGCGCCAGCGCGCGGATCGGCGACCCCGTGCCCTTGACGAATTTCAACGGTGCGGCGATCAGGATCGCGCCCTTCGCCGGCAGTTTGTCGAGATGGCAGAGGCTGGCGAGACCGTAGCGGCCGGCCTTGTGCATGAGGTTATGGGCGGGGAAAGGCGGGTTCATGCCGCCGGCCGAGCCGGCGTCGGTGCCGATGGTTTCCTGACCCCAGCCCATGATGTTCTTGGACACGAGATATTCGATCGCTTCGGCGGTCGGTCCCGGCGAATGTGGGCCGTTCTCGTCGGCGTTCAGGAAGGTTTCGGTCGAGCCGTTCCGCTTGTACCAGTCGGTGCGCATCACCACCCAGCTGTTGGCTTCGATCTCGCCATGCTCGGCTTCCCAGGCTTTGATACTGTCGACCGTCAGCAGGTAATCCGGGTTTTCCGCGGATTCCTTGGAGCGGTCGATGACGTTGACCGGACCGACGAAAGCCTGCGGCGGAATGGTGTCGGTGGTGTTGCCCGGCAGGTCCTTGCCGGTGATCCAATGCGAGGGGGCGTCGAAATGCGTGCCGGTGTGTTCGCCGAGCTCCAGCCAGTTCCAGGCCCAGAACGGGCCGTTCTCGTCGTATTGCGAGATCTCGTGCACCTTGACGCTCGGCGTGTTCTTGCCGAACTGCGGCGGCAAATAGAGGACCGGCGTATTGGGACCGAGCGGCGCGGTGAGGTCCACGACCTCGATGGAACCGGAAAGAAGCGCTTTCGCGACATCGGCGAGAATGGTGGCTGACATGATCTGTTCCCTCTTTGCCAGGGTCTCGCTGCGGCCGGTTGCAAGCGCCGCAGCTGCCCGATGACGCCGACGCTAAGTCAGTAAATATGAAAATGCAAGTATCGTTCGGGCGGCTGGATGAGCGGGCCGGCGTGCGAACACTTCACTTCATCTCGTTGAAGCTACTCATCAAAACGCCATTCACGCGCTCGCGCTAAAAACCTTTAGGCTTCAAATATTTTTTGCTTGCCGCTCGGCCTTCAAGATGTATGCATATGAAGCTATCGAAAAAAATCGGGGAACGGGACAATGAATTACGACGCCGTGGTCATCGGCGCTGGCCATAACGGGCTGGCGGCCGCCGTGGAACTCGCCTCGCGCGGCTGGAAGGTCGCGGTTGTCGAGGCGAAGGAGGAGGCGGGCGGCGCGGTGAAGACGCGCGAAGTGACCTTGCCCGGCTTCCGGCACGACCTCTGCGCGATGAACCTGTCGATGTTCGCCGGCTCTGCCTTCTTCAATAAAAACAAGGACGCGCTCTTCGCCCACGGTCTCGGCTTTGCGCGGGCGAGCGACTGCTTCGCCAGCGTGTTTCGCGATGGGACCTGGCTCGGCGTCAGTTCCGATCTCGAAACGACGGCGGGCCGGATCGCCGCCCTCTCGGCCCGCGACGCCGCCGCCTGGCGAATGATGTTTTCCGAGTTCGGCGCCGACGCACCGCATATTTTCGGTCTGTTGGGGTCGCCGATGCCGTCGTTCGCCGCCGCCAAGGTGGCGTGGAAGGCTTGGCGCACGCGGGGGACGGCTTGGCTCTATGAGACGGTGAAGCTGCTGCTGTCGTCGCCGCGCGATTTCCTCGACGCCCGTTTCGAAAATCCCAAGGTCAAGGCGATGATGGCCGCCTGGGGCCTGCATCTCGATTTCTCGCCCGATGTCGCGGGCGGCGCGCTGTTTCCCTATCTCGAAAGCATGGCCAACCAGGCCTTCGGCATGGTCATCGGCCATGGCGGCGCCGATACGATCATCAAGGCGATGACGGGTCTTCTGAAGGCGAAAGGCGGCGAGATCATCCTCGGCGCGCCTGTGGCTTCGGTGGAGACGGCGGCGGGCGCGGCGACCGGCGTGCGGCTTGCGGACGGACGCGTTCTGACCGCGACAAAGGCAGTGATCGCCAACGCCCATCCGCAATTGGTGTTCGGCAAGCTCCTGAAACCTGAACCATCACGCGCCGACTTCGATAGCAAAATCGCCAAGTTCCGCGCCGGTCCGGGCACGATGATGATCCATCTGGCGCTCGACGGTCAGCCGGACTGGGCTGCGGGAGAGGCGCTGAAGCGCTTCGCCTATGTGCATCTCGCGCCCGATCTCGAAATGATGTCGCGGGTCTATGCGGAAGCAGTCGATGGTCTCTTGCCGGCCGAACCCGCGCTGGTGATCGGCCAGCCGACGGCGATCGATCCCAGCCGCGCGCCTGAGGGCAAGCATGTGCTCTGGGTGCAGGTGCGCGTGTTGTCGGCGGAAGTCCGTGGCGATGCTGCGGGGGAAATCCACGAGAAAGACTGGGACGCGATCAAGGATGTTTATGCAGACCGCGTGATTGCGCTTCTGGAGCGCTACGCGCCCGGGCTCAAGACCAAAATCCTTGGGCGCTCGGTCTTCTCGCCGGCCGATCTCGAACGGGAAAACCCCAATCTCATCGGCGGCGACAATCTTTCGGGCTCGCATCACCTCGACCAGAACTTCCTCTTCCGCCCGGTCGCCGGCTATTCCCGCTACAAGACGCCGGTCAAGAACCTCTATCTCTGCGGCGCTTCGACCTGGCCCGGAGCGGGCACGGGAGCAGGCTCCGGCTTCATGCTGGCGTCAATGCTGGCGGGCAAGTGAGTTTCCACCGCAGAACATTGAAAACCGCGCGATTTCCGGGCATGAAGCGGGATAGACTGAGGCGAGCGGCATAGGGACAGGCGCGTGACGGCGGAACAGGACAGCGGGATAGAGGCGACCGAGAGCGCGAAGCAGGAATTGCGGGTCTGGCTCAGGATGCTGTCGACCACCAAACTGGTGACGCAGGAGATCCGCCGCCGCCTGCGCGCCGAATTCGGGGCGACCCTGCCACAGTTCGATCTGCTGGCGCAGCTCTATCGCGAGCCGGAAGGTCTGCGCCTCGGGGAAATCTCCAAGCGCACCATGGTCACAAACGGGAATATCACCGGTCTCGTCGAGCGGCTGGAAGCCGATGGGCTTCTCGTTCGGGAAACGCCCGGGGATGATCGCCGCGTGACGGTCGCGCGGTTGACCGAACAGGGTCGGAAGACTTTCGCCGAGATGGCGCGGGTGCATGAAACCTGGCTCGGCGAAATGATGGCGGATGTCGACAAAGAAATCTTCCCGGCGCTCAATCACAGTATCGATCAGTTGCAGGCATCGGTTCGGAATCATCTGTCCGGCTCGGACTGAGCGGCTGAAACATAGGAGGGTGGCGGTCAGTTTTCCTTCGTCGCCAGACGCTCCTCCCTGAGCCTGTGCCTTGAAAAGAATCGGTCGAGTTCGGATTGTTTGGGCGTCGCGCCTCCGAAGATCGTCACATATTCCGGAATGCGCAGGAACCGCGTTTCCAGATTTTCGCGCGTCTGCATGGAGATATAGCCGATCTGCACGAGATATAGGGTGCGCGCATGCACGTCGGCGGACACGGCGTCGAAACCGTGTCGCCGATACATCCGGCAGATCGCGTCGAGCCGCGTTTGATCGGCAGCCTGCACCTCCTTCAGGATGTCGTCCGACTGCAGCGACCAGCCGCGCATGGCGAATTCGAACCTGGAATCGAACAGCGCCGTATCCAGCCAGCAATCGAATACGTTCAGCACCGCCTCGGCGATGGTTTCCGCATAGGCGTCGGTCTGCCGCACCAGATTGCCGGTGTTCTTGTCGCGCCAACGCGCCACGAGCGCATCGAGAAGCTCCTCGCGATCTTTGAAGAACCAGTAGAAGCTCGTGCGGGAGAGACTGAGTCGCTTGGCGAGCGGCAGGATCTTCACCGCATCGACGCCGCCTTCGAGCAGCGCCTCATAGGCGGCCTCGAGCCATCCGTCGATCGATCCGCGCCAGCCGCTGTCCGTCGAAGTCTCAGTCATGAATGATTCCCGATCATCCCACCTGCTTACGACGCTTGGCGGAAATTTTCGATACGCTGGATAAAACTCTAAATGTACACCTATGTCAATATTGTTGACGTCAGTGTACATTTCTGCTTAGATTGCAGCGATCGCCAAAATGGAGCCGCGCCATGTCCAACGACCCCCTGCTGCAACCCTTCCAGCTCAAGCACCTCACCTTGCGAAACCGCATCATCGTGACGTCCCACGAGCCTGCTTATCCGGAAGACGGGATGCCGAAGGAGCGATATCGCGCCTACACCGTCGAGCGCGCCCTCGGCGGCGTGGCGCTGACGATGACGGCGGGGTCGGCGGCGGTGTCGAAGGACAGCCCCCGGTCTTCAACAATCTCCTCGCCTACAAGGATGAGATCGTGCCCTGGGTGCGTGAAATGACGGACGCGGTGCATGAGGCCGGCGCCGCGATCATGATCCAGCTCACCCATCTCGGTCGACGCACGCGCTGGGACAAGGGCGAATGGTTGCCGGTGGTGGCGCCCTCGCATCTGCGCGAACCGTCTCATCGCGCCTATCCGAAAAAAATCGAAGAGTGGGATATCGAGCGCATCATCAAGGACTTCGCCGACGCCGCCGAGCGCATGCAGGCGGGCGGCATGGACGGCGTCGAGCTCGAAGCCTATGGCCACCTGATCGACCAGTTCGCCTCGCCGCTCACCAACGAGCTCGATAGCCCCTACGGCGGCTCGTTGGAAAACCGCATGAAGTTCTGTCTCGATGTATTTGCCGCCATTCGAAAACGCGTCGGCGACAAATTCATTCTCGGGGTCCGCTATACGGCCGACGAGCAGTTGAAGGGCGGGACCGGCAAGGCCGAGGGCCTGGAGATCTCCCGCCGCCTGCGCGACAGCGGGCTGATCGATTATCTCAATGTGGTGCGCGGCCATATCGACACCGATCCGGGCCTGACCGATCTCATTCCCATTCAGGGCATGGCCAATTCGCCGCATCTCGATTTCGCCGGCGAAATCCGCGCGGCCACGAATTTCCCTACCTTCCACGCCGCCAAGATCCCGGATGTCGCCACTGCCCGCCATGCGATCGCCGCCGGCAAGGTGGACATGGTCGGGATGACGCGGGCGCACATGACCGATCCGCACATCGTCCGCAAGATCATCGAAAAGCGGGAAGAGGACATCCGCCCCTGCGTCGGCGCCAATTACTGTCTCGACCGGATCTATCAGGGCGGCGCGGCCTATTGCATCCACAATGCCGCGACCGGCCGCGAACTGACCATGCCGCACGCCATCCCCAAAGCGGAGGATAAGCGAAAGATCGTGATCATCGGCGCCGGCCCTGCCGGTCTCGAAGCCGCCCGTGTCGCCGGCGAACGGGGTCACGAAGTCGTCGTCTTCGAAGCCGCAAGCGAAGCGGGCGGGCAGATTCGGCTGACGGCGCAGAGCCCGCGCCGCCGCGAGATGATGAGCATCATCGCCTGGCGACTGGCGCAATGCGAGAAACTCGGCGTCACCATCCGCTACAACACCTGGGCGGAAGTCGACATCGTGCAGGCGGAGAACCCGGACGTGGTGATCATCGCCACCGGCGGCCTTCCGCATACCGAGGTGCTCTCCGAAGGTAACGATCTCGTCGTGTCCTCCTGGGATATCATTTCAGGCGACGTGAAGCCGGGGACGAATGTGCTTGTTTTCGACGACGCTGGAGATCACGCCGCGCTCCAGGCGGCGGAGATCCTCGCCAATTCCGGCGCCAAGGTCGAGATCATGACGCCGGACCGGTCTTTCTCGCCCGAGGTCATGGCCATGAACCTCGTGCCGTATATGCGCTCGCTGCAGAACAAGGACGTCACCTTCACCGTGACCTATCGTCTCGAATCCGTCGAGCGTCATGGCAACGGCCTCGCCGCCCATGTCGGCAGCGATTACGGCGGCGTATCCAAGACCCGGCATGTGGATCAAGTGGTGGTCAACAACGGCACGATCCCGCTCGACGATCTCTATTTCGAGCTGAAGCCGCTGTCGGTGAATGCAGGCGAAGTCGCCTATGACGATCTGATCGACGGTCTGCCGCAGACGGTGTCGCGCAACCCGGAGGGCCGCTTCCAGCTGTTCCGGATCGGTGACGCGGTGTCGGCCCGCAACACACACGCGGCGATTTATGACGCTCTGCGGCTGGTGAAAAACATCTGATGGGCGCGGGCGTGTCGCAAGCGGACCGGACGCAGACTGCGGATCGGTGTCTGATCTCCGCATGACGAACGCCCGCATTCCTCCCGCTGCAACCGCGGCGTCCCGCAAGAGCCCGATTGCCGCCTACGGCTTGATCGGGCTCGAAATCGCCATGCTGCTCTCTTGGAGCGCGGGCTTTATCGGCACCCGCTTCGCCAGCGATCACGCGCCGATCTCGCTCATCCTGTTGTGGCGCAGCCTGGCGTCCGGCCTGCTTCTTCTGCCCGTCGCCCTGGTGTTCGGTCCCAAAATCCGTCTGCGCGACGCGCTGGAGCAGGCGGCTATCGGCGCGTTCGCCATGGCCGGATATCTCGCCGGCTTCGGCTTCGCGATCGGCTTCGGCGTGCCCACGGCGCTCGTCGCCTTGATCACCGACATGCTGCCGCTCGCGGTGGCCGTCCTGTCCTGGCCGCTTCTCGGACATGCCTTGAACGGGAGACAGTGGCTCGGCACAAGTCTCGGCATGACAGGCGTCGTGCTGGCGTCGATGGAATCCCTGTCGCTCGGATCGGTCGAGATCTGGGCCTATCTCCTGCCTGTGGCGGGGACACTGGCCCTGGCCTGCTCCACCCTCTTGCAGCGGCGGTTCCAGTCACGCGACATGCCGGTCTATCAGAGCCTCTGCATTCAATGCCTCGCCGCAGCGGCCGTCTTCTCCGTCTTCGCCTATCATGAACACGGCGTGGCGCCGGTGCTCGAGCCGGAATTCATCGGCGGCGTGCTCTGGCTCGTCGTGGTGGCGACCTTCGGCGCCTGGACGCTCTACTATGTGGCGCTCAAGAAATCGTCGCCGGCGCGGGTGACCGCCGTGCTCTACGCCAGTCCGCCGGTGACGATGATATGGGCCTGGGCGATGTTCGGCGAACCGATGTCCTGGATGATGGTCGTCGGTCTCATCGTCTCGCTGATCGGCATCGTCACCGTCGCCCGTGGTTGATGCTTCAGGGGTGGGGTTCCAAAACGAGCGCGGCCCCGTTAGCGGGGCCGCGTTGTCGTTTGGATATCAGGCGGGATGAGGTTCTGACGGCTGCGCATGATCTTCCTGCTCCTTTTGCGCCACGTCGGTTGCGTCCGGCCGCTTGATGCGGAACCAGACCACGTAGAGCGCCGGCAGGAAAAGCAGCGTCAGCACCGTTCCGACGATGATGCCGCCCATCATCGCATAGGCCATCGGACCCCAGAAGATCTCCCGGGAGATCGGGATCAGCGCGAGACTCGCGGCGGCCGCCGTCAGCATGATCGGCCGCATGCGATGTTCGGTCGCCTCGATGACGGCGTTCCACGGGGCGAGCCCCTCGTGAATGAGCGTCTCGATCTGGACGACCAGGATGACGGAGTTGCGGATCAGGATGCCGATCAGCGCCAGCACGCCGAGGATCGCCACGAAGCCGAGCGGCGCGCCGCTGGGCAGGAGCGCGGCCACCACGCCGATCAGGCCGAGCGGCGCGACGATGACCACCAGGAACAGACGCTGGAAGCTCTGCAACTGGAACATCAGGATCGTCGCCATCGCCAGCAGCATCATCGGCACCACGGCGGCGATCGGCGCCTGGCTCTTGGCGCTGCTTTCCACCGAGCCGCCCACTTCGACCTTGTAGCCGACCGGCAGTTTGCCGGCATAGGCCCTGATCTGCGGTTCGAGCTTCTGGTCGATCGTGGCCGGCTGGGTGCTGTCCTTGATCGCCACCTTGACGGTGATCGTCGGCATGCGGTCGCGACGCCAGATGATCGGCTGCTCCATCTTGTAGCGGAAATTGGCGATGGAGGCGAGGGGCACCGACTGGCCGTTGCCGCCCGACAGCTGCAGGTTTCTCAGCATCTCCACCGACTGTCGCTCATCCTTCACCGCGCGTCCGACGACATCGATGAGATAGATGCTGTCGCGGATCTGGGTGATCGTCGAGCCGCCCGTCATGTTGTTGAGCGCAGTCGCGATGTCGGAGGAGGTCACGCCGAGTTGGCGGGCCTTGTCCTGCAGGATTTCGACCTTGACGGTGCGGGCGGGCTCCATCCAGTCATAGACCACGCGGCCGAGACGGGGATCGGCGCCAAGGACCGAGCCGATGTCGCGGGCATAGATGCGAACTTTTTCGGGATCGGGCCCCGACACGCGATATTGGATCGGCCGGCCGACCGGGGGCCCCAAATCGAGGAGCTTGACGAAGACGTCCGAGCCCGGAAATTCCTTTTCCGCCGCCGCGCTCAGCTGGGCCCTCAGGCGATCGCGGGCTTCGATGTCTTTCGCGACGATGATCATTTCGCCGAAATTCGGCGTGTTCGGCTGCACGTCGAAGGACAGGATGAAGCGCTTGGCGCCCTGACCGACATAGGACGTCCAGTGATCGATGTCGGGATTGCCGGCAAGGTGCTCCTGCTCGAAACTGTCCATTTCGGCCTTGGTCTGCGCCAGCGTGTAATTCTGCCGCGCGGTCCAGTCGACCACCAGTTCCGGTCGATCGGATGACGGAAAGAACTGTTGCTGCACAAAGCCCATGCCATAAATCGACACGCCGAAGGCGATCAGGGTCAGGGCGATGGTGATCTTCGGCCAGCTGACGCAGACGTTCAGAAGGCTGGAGAAGCTGCGAGCGACGCGCCCCTTCTCCTCGTGATGCTTCTTCATCGTTTTCGGCAACATGACGACCCCGAGCAGGGGCGTGAAGAGCACCGCCACGACCCAGGATACGATCAGGGAAACGGCGATGACCACGAACAGGGTGAAGGTGAATTCACCGGCAGCGCTGTTGTTCAGTCCCACCGGAATGAAGCTCGCGACCGTCACCAGCGTTCCGGTCAGCATCGGGAAAGCGGTCGATGTGTAGACGG
Organism: Rhizobium sp. G21; assembly: GCF_014158035.1. Lineage (GTDB taxonomy): Bacteria > Pseudomonadota > Alphaproteobacteria > Rhizobiales > Rhizobiaceae > Rhizobium_E. The sequence continues at coordinate 546,730 of NZ_JACFXW010000002.1, forward strand.
CCGTCGCCGCTTTCTGCAACGATTCGCCTTCTTCGAGCTTCGACACCATCATCTCGATGGCGATCATGGCGTCGTCGACCAGCAGGCCGAGCGCGATGATCAGCGCGCCGAGCGAAATGCGCTGCAAGGAAATACCGGCATATTCCATGAACACGAAGGTGATGGCGAGAACGAGCGGAATCGACACCGCCACGACCAGACCGGCGCGCATGCCGAGACTGAGGAAGCTGACGATCAACACGATGGCGATGGCTTCGAACAGCGCCTTGGTGAAGCCGCCGACCGCTTCTTCCACGACCTCCGCCTGTGCGGCGACATGATGGACGCCGACGCCGACCGGCAGATCCGCGATGACGCGCTCCATCGTCTTGTTCAGCGCTTCGCCGAATTCCAGGAGATTGGCGCCGGCTTTCATGCCGATCGCGAGCCCGATCGCCGGCTGGCCGTTGACGCGAAACAGCGGATCCTGCGGGTCGGAATAGCCGCGGGTGATCGTCGCCACGTCGCTCAGCCGGAAAAAGCGGTCATTGACGCGGAGATTGATGTTGCGGAGACTGTCTTCCGAGGCGAAGCCGCCTGACACGCGCAGATTGATCTGCTCGGTGGTGGTGCGCAGCGTGCCCGTGGCCACGACGGCGTTCTGGTTCTGCAACGTCGTCAGGATTTGTTCCTGGGTGACGCCGAGCGCCGCCATCTGCCGGGTGGAGAATTCGAGATAGACGACTTCGTCCTGTGCGCCGATCAGTTCGACCTTGCCGACATTGGGAACAGAAAGGATCTCTGTGCGAGCGGCTTCGAGATAATCGCGCAATTGTCTCTGAGTGAGGCCGTCCGACGTGAATGCATAGATATTGCCGAACACATCGCCGAAGCTGTCGACGAAGGTCGGCCCCTGCACGCCCGAAGGAAGCTGTGGCGCGATATCGGCGATCATATTGCGGACTTTGACCCAGGTCGGCTTGACGTCCGACGCTTTGGTCGTGTCCAGGAGGTTCACATAGATCGTCGCCTGACCGGGCGCGTTCACACTCTTGGTGTAGTCGAGATTATCCAGTTCCTGCAGCTTCTTTTCGATCCGGTCGGTGACCTGGCTGGTCATTTCCTCGATCGATGCGCCGGGCCAGCTGGCCTGAATCAGCATGGTCTTGATGCTGAAATCGGGATCTTCCTCGCGGCCGAGATTGATGTAGGACAGCACGCCTGCGACGGCGGCCAGGATCATGAAGTACCAGACCAGCGACTTGTGCGCGAGCGCCCATTCGGACAGGTTGAATTTCTGGGTCATCAGGGCGCCTCACCGGCAATGCGGACTGTTTGATCGTTGGAAAGCGAGTTGACCCCGGCTGTGACGACGCGCTCGCCGCTCTTGAGGCCGGACAGGATGTAGACGCCGCCATTGGCGGTCGTCTCGCTCGTCACGGTTCGTGTTGAAACTTTCTTGGTGGCGGGTCGACGATCCAGACGAACTGGCTGCCGTCCTTGCCGCCGACGGCGCTTTGCGGCAACCAGATCTGGTCGCGCACAGGCTGGTCAGGGGCAGCGGTCACGGTGCTTCCGAGACGAAGGGTGGACGGCGGGGAGTCGAGGGCGATCTTGGTCCGGAGCGACCGCGTGGCCGCATCGGCCTGTGGCGCCGTCTCTCGCACCTTGCCCTTCACCGTGATGGCGGGATTGGCTTGCAGCGTGACGACGAAAGGCGTGCCGATCGCCGTCAGCGCATCGTAGCTGTCGGAAATGTCGACCACGGCGTCGCGGGCGCCGAGGCCCGCAATGGTGAGGACGGTCTGGCCGGCAGACACGACCTGCCCGACTTCACCGGACACGGCTGAGACGACGCCGTCGGTTTCAGAAGTGAGTTCGGCATAACTCAACTGCTCCTGCGCCTTGGTGAGATCGGCCTGCAGCTGTTGCACCGAGGCTTCGGCGGCTTCGCGCGACTGCACGGATTCTTCGGCGCTTTCCTTCGTCGTAGCATTGGTTGCGAGCAACTTCTTCTGCCGCTCCTCCGTCACCTTGGCCAAATCCAGCTTTGCGGTGGCGGAAGCTAAATCCGCTCTCGCCTTGTCGACCGCGAGACGAAGGCTGGAATCGTCCAGGGTCGCCAGGACCTGGCCTTTTCGAACGAGATCGCCGACATTGACGTTGCGCGCGGTGATGCGTCCGAGAACCCGGAAGCCGAGATCGGCGCTGAAAGCCGCTTCGACTGCGCCAGTGAATCCGATCGCATCGGCGTGGCTGGCGGAGGCGACCGTGGTGAGAACGGGACGAACAGGCGCTTCGGCGGCTCCGGGCGCTTCGTTGCAGGCCGCAAGCGCTGCAGCCATCAGCATCAGCGGAGGAAATAAGATGAGCTTCATTGGACAGCCTCGTCGGTGAAGGCGACTTTCTCTTCGTTGCGCAGGAACTGGCCGCCATCCACCACGAAGATATCGCCCGGCGTCAGCCCATCGGCCAGCACCACCGTGGCGGAATCATAACGCAGCACCGTGACCGGCTTCAGCTGCGTCTGCATGGAGGCTGGATCGACCACCCACACGGCGGGCCGGCCGTCGAGCGAATAGAGCGACTGCCAGGGGATCTTCACGCGCTCGCTGCTGCCGTAGCGGACATGCGCCACCACCGCCGAGCCGAGCGTCATTTCCGGCGGAGGATTTTCGATGGTGAGCTTGACGCGGACGGTTCCGAGCGTCGTGTCGAGCGCGGGACTGATCTCCCGGATCTTCGCTTTGGCGCGGATCGCCGGGCGCGACAGCAGGGACACTTCGATCGTCGGCGGCGTATCGCGGGCGCTCAGCACATTTTCCTGAACGTTGAAGACCGCATCCAGTTCGCCGTCATGCGCGAGCGTGAAGGCGGTGGAGGAGGGCTGAACCACCTGGCCCGTTTCGATGGTGCGGGCGGTGATGGCGCCGTCGGCGTCGGCGCGCAGGACCGTCTGGACCAGCGCGTCTTCAGCCGTCGCCAGTGAGGCTTTCGCCGCCACCAGATCGTTCTGCGCCGACTGGAATTCCTGGACCGCGCTGTCGAGCTGCTGGCGCGACAAGGCGCCGGTCGCGGCCAGCGCTTCGCGGCGCTTCAGCACCGACTGGGCGATACGGAGGCTGGCTTCCTGGGACTCGACCGAGGCGCGGGCGGAGGCGACGTCGGCGCGCTGCTCGGTGTCGTCGAGCGTCGCGAGGATCTGTCCGGTCTTGACGCGATCGCCCACGCCGACATAGCGCGCGTTCACACGCCCGCTCACCTTGAATGAGAGTTCGCTTTCGATCCTCGGCTTGATCTCCCCGTCCCGGAGCCTTCTTCGACATCCCGCGTCAAGGCCGCTGTCTGCACGGCGACCTGCGAAATCGTCGGCGCGGCGGCTTTCTTGTCCGAGTCGCAGCCTGGCAGCGAGAGCATGAGGATGCCGAGAAGAAGCGGGAGCAAAAGGACGCGATTTCCGAAAATTCTCCAGTCATCTGGCCGAGCGGCGCGTTCCAGCATGTTCTTTTCCCATGGAATAGGTCGAAATTTATTCATCGACTGTTGAATATATGCCGAGGAAGCGCTATTTTTGTCAAGTCTCTAGGAGGAGCTAAATTTGATCGATGACATAAAGGGGCAAGAGCGGGGTCGCGGCCGTCCGCGTCGCGGCGAGGGCCATGATCGTGACGCCCTGCTGGCGGTTGCGCTCGCCTGTTTTGCGGAAAACGGTTTCAAGAACACCTCGCTCAGGATGATCGCGACGCGTGCGGGTGTCGATGTGGCGCTGATCTCCTATCACTACGGCTCGAAGCTCGGACTATGGACCGAGGTGATTACGAGCGTCGGCGACGATTCCCTGGCTCGGCTCAAGGGCTTCGTGGTCGAATGCGAAGAACTGGAGGACAGCCAAAGACTTTCCCGGATGACCGCGAAGATCGTCGACATGATCAGCGAGCGTCCCCAATTCGCCCAACTGCTGGTCGGCGAGATCATCGCAGCGGAGGATGACGCGCGGAGCGACATCATCCAGACGCGCCTGGTCGAGCCGATGCTGAGCGTTCTCCTGCCATTCCTCCGGTCCATTCGAGGCGACGAAAAACCGCCCTTGGACGAGGTGCTGATGGTGATCTCGTCTTTCGCCATGGCCGGGCTCGTCGTCTCGACCGGCCCGTTTCTCGCCCGCCTGACGCCTGTCGCCCGCAGCGACGCCGGCTTGCAATCGGCCGTCAGCACTTTGATGCAGAGGATACTGAAAGCTTGAAGCCCGTCGGCGGCAGAAGGCTTCCAAACGCTGTTCACAGCTCATTTCGCTCGCCGTAAATGTCTGATTTCGCCGAATATTGTCGTGGCGAGACGAGCCTGTGCGCAGGCGGAGGCGCTGGGCCGAGCGGATCGATGTTGCAATTTTTCAGGGAGCAAATAGTCTGGCGCCGCGCCAGAGGGGAAACTGGCGGTGAAAAAGAAAGGTGCTGCAATGAGCGTCCATCCCTACTTCAAGTCCTTCAACCGTGTTCTGCTCGGAGGCGCGCTGGCCATGTCGCTCGCGCTTCCGGCGCTCGCGGAAAGCGTGATCCGCCGCGGCAATGGCGGCGAGCCGCAATCGCTCGATCAGGCGCAGATTTCGATCGATATCGAAGGCTTCATCATTCGCGATTTGTCGGAAGGCCTCACGGTCTATGACGCCAAGGGCAAGGTCATTCCCGGCACGGCCGAAAGCTGGACCGTCTCCGAAGACGGCAAGGTCTACACCTTCAAGATCCGCGACGCGGCCAAGTGGTCCGACGGTTCTCCGGTGACCGCCGCCGACTTCGTCTATTCGATGACGCGCCTGCTCGACCCGGCCACCGCCGCCGGCTACGCCAACATTCTCTACCCGATCAAGAACGCAGAAGCGTTCAACCAGAAAAAGGCGAAAGCCGAGGATCTCGGTCTCAAAGCCGTCGGCGAAAAGTCGCTGGAAATCACGCTGGAGCGTCCGACGCCCTATTTCCTTCAGTTGATGACCCATTACACCGCATTGCCGGTGAACAAGGCCAGCATCGACAAGGACGGCAAGGATTTCACCAAGCCGGGCAAGATGGTGACCAACGGCGCCTATATGCTGACGGAATATGTCGCCAACGACCATGTCACCGCCGTCAAGAACCCCAATTACTGGGATGCGGCGAATGTGAAGATCGACAAGGTCATTTACAATCCGTCGGAAGACCAGGCCGCCACCGAGCGCATGTTCGAAAACGGCGAGCTCGACATCGTCTATAACTACCAGGCCGATCAGCGCGACTTCCTCAAGAAGAAGCTCGGCGATGACCAGGTCTACGCCAGCCCGGCGCTGTCGACCTATTACTACGCCTTCGACACCCGTCACGAGCCCTTCAGCGATATGCGCGTGCGCAAGGCGCTGTCGATGGCGATCGACCGCGACTTCCTCGCCGAAAAGATTTTCGGCGGCGCGCAGCTGCCGGCCTACAATCTCGTGCCTCCGGGCATGGAAGGCTACACCGCGCCCAAGTTCGACATCGCCGACATGGACCAGCTCGATCGTGAAGACGCCGCCAAGGCCCTTCTGAAGGAAGCCGGCTACGGCGAAGGCGGCAAGCCGCTGAAGATCGACATCCGCTACAACACCAACGAAAACCACAAGAAGGTCGCCATCGCGGTAGCCGACATGTGGAAAGCGATCGGCGCGACCGTCACCACGCAGAATCTCGACGTGAAGGCGCATTACGCCTATCTGCAGGAAGGCGGCGAGTTCGACGTCGCCCGCGCCGCCTGGGCGGCCGACTACGCCGACCCGGAAAACTTCCTCAACCTGCTCGTCTCGACCAACAAGGCCTTCAACTACGGCCATTGGGTCAACGCCAAGTTCGACGAGCTGATGAAGGCGTCTTATGAGGAACGGGATCAGGCCAAGCGCATGAAGATCCTGGCGGACGCCGAAACCATCGCGCTGAACGAATATTCGATCACCCCGATGATGAACTACGCCAGCCTCTGGCTCGTCAGCCGCAAGGTGAAGGGATTTGAGGAAAACACCGTCAACGAGCACCTGACCAAATATCTCTCGATCGAGTGATCCCGACCGGGCTCGCGTACGCGGACCGTTTTCGGAACACGGGCGCGGCCCAGACGCCGCCGTCTCAACGACGGCGGCTTTGGCCATTTCGTAATCGAGGAGGCGCCCATGTTGCGTTTCGTGTCTTTGCGACTGCTGTCGGCGCTGCCGACGGTCTTCATCGTCGTGACCCTGTCTTTCTTCATGATCCGGATCGCGCCAGGCGGTCCCTTCAATCTCGAGCGGCCGCTGGAGCCGCAAGTGCTCGCCAATATCAAGGCGGTCTATCATCTCGACCAGCCGCTCTGGCTGCAATATGTCTATTATCTCGGCAATGTGCTGCGCGGGGATTTCGGACCGAGCTTCATCTATAAGGATTACACCGTCGCCGAACTCATCCTGCAGGCTCTGCCCTATTCGATGATTCTCGGCGCCTGGGCGCTGGCGATCGCCGTGTTCGGCGGCGTGCTCATGGGCGTGTATGCGGCGCTCCGCCAGAACAGCTGGCCGGATTACGCGCTGATGGCGTTCTCCGCACTCGGCAACACCGTGCCGAATTTCGTGATCGGGCCGATCCTGACGCTGATCTTCGCCGTGGGGCTGCAACTCGTGCCGACCGGAAGTTGGGGCGACGGCGGTTTCCGCAATCTCATTCTCCCCGTGATCGTGCTCGCTCTTCCGCAACTCGCGGTCTTCGCACGGCTGACCCGCGGTTCGATGATCGAGGCGCTGCGCGCCGATCACGTCCGCACCGCGCGCGCCTATGGCCTGCCGGCGTCAAGCGTCGTCGGACGCCACGCGCTCCGCGCCGGGTTGATGCCGGTCATCTCCTATCTCGGCCCTACGGCCGCTTCGGTGTTGACGGGATCGATCATCGTCGAGACGCTGTTCTCGCTGCCCGGCGTCGGGCGCTATTTCGTGCTCGGCGCGCTCAATCGCGACTACACGCTGGTGATGGGCACCGTGGTGCTGATCTCTGTGTTCATCGTCGTTCTCAACCTGCTGGTGGATGTCATCTACGCGTTCATCGATCCGAGGGTGCGCTATGAGTGACATGACCCACCCTGCAACGTCTGCCGTGGCAAGCCCCGAGACCGGCACGGGCCGCAGCCTGACGCGACTGGCGCTCGCTCGTCTCAGCCGCAACAAGGCTGCGGTCGCCAGCATTTTCGCGCTTGCGATGGTCGCGCTGATCTGCTTCCTGGGGCCGCTCTTCAATTCGCACGGCTATTCCGACATCTATCCGAGCTATGTCGCCGTTCCTCCGAGCCTCGAGCAATATCCGCACGAGGATACGATGGAGCCGGTGATGAAGGCGGCGGTCGAACGCGGCCGGGCCGAAATGGAGAGTTTCGAAGTCGACGGCTCGACCTACACGGCCCGTATCCGCGCGGAAAAGCCTCTCGATCCGCGCATCGTGCGTTATCTCGACCGGCCCGACGAGTTCGACGGCGCCGAAATCACCGAGACTTCGATCGATGGCTTGGCCGCCACCGTCACGGGTCGCGTGAACGGTCAGTATTTCTTGCTCGGCACGGATCGCAACGGCCGCGACATGCTAGCCCGCATCATGGTCGGCGGGCAGATCTCGCTGATGGTCGGCATCCTCGCCACGCTGGTGTCGCTGGTGATCGGCGTCGTCTATGGCGCGATTTCCGGCTATCTGGGCGGCCGGGTCGACAATGTGATGATGCGGCTGGTCGAAATCCTCTATTCGTTGCCGTTCATCTTCTTCGTCATCATGCTGGTGGTGTTTTTCGGCCGCCATATCGCGCTGATCTTCATCGCCATCGGCGCGATCAACTGGCTGGACATGGCGCGGATCGTGCGCGGACAGACACTCGCCATCAAACGCCGCGAATTCGTCGGCGCGGCGGTGGCGATGGGCTTGACGGACGGGCAGATCATCCGCCGGCACATCATCCCCAACACGATCGGCCCGGTGGTGGTGTTCGTCACGCTGCTCGTCCCGCAGGTCATCCTGCTCGAAAGCTTCCTGTCCTTCCTCGGACTGGGGGTTCAGGAGCCCTTGACCAGCTGGGGCGTGTTGATCGCCGAGGGCGCGAGCTCCATCGAGGCGGCCTCCTGGCTGCTGCTCTATCCCTCGCTGTTTTTCGTCGTGACGCTGGTGTCGTTGAACTTCATCGGCGACGGCTTGCGCGACGCATTCGATCCGAAGGACCGCTGATCATGACGGACACTGTTCTCGACATTCGCGACCTCAATGTCCGCTTCGACGGCGAAGACGGCGAAATCCACGCGGTGAAGGGCGTGAGCCTGTCCGTCGCCAAGGGTGAAACGCTGGCCGTGGTCGGCGAATCCGGCTCCGGCAAGAGCCAGACCATGATGGCGGTGATGGGCCTCTTGGCGGCCAACGGCCGGGTGACCGGCTCGGCGCTCTATCGCGGCATGGAGCTGATCGGCCAACCGATCAAGACGCTCAACACCGTGCGCGGCGTCAAGATGACGATGATCTTCCAGGAGCCGATGACCTCGCTCGATCCGCTCTATACGATCGGCGACCAGATTGCCGAGCCGATCCGCTATCACCGCAAGGTTTCAAGGCGGAAGCCCGGGCGCGCGCCCTGGAGCTGCTCAATCTCGTCCGTATTCCCGACGCCGAACGCCGGCTCGATTCCTATCCGCATGAAATGTCGGGCGGCCAGCGCCAGCGCGTGATGATCGCCATGGCGCTCGCCAACGATCCGGAACTGCTGATCGCCGACGAACCGACCACCGCGCTCGACGTGACGATCCAGGCGCAGATCCTCGATCTCCTCAAGGAATTGAAGGATCGGCTGGGCCTGGCCATCGTCTTCATCAGCCATGATCTCGGCGTCGTCAGACGCTTCGCCGATCGCGTCGCGGTGATGCGACGCGGCGAGGTGGTTGAGACGGGTGGAGCGGAAGCAATCTTCGCCGATCCGCAGCATGACTACACCAAGATGCTGCTGGCCGCAGAGCCGACCGGTCGCAAAGATCCGCCGCCAGCGGATGCGCCCATCCTGATCGATGCGCGCAACATGTCGATCCGCTTCAAATATGGCGGAGATTTCCTGGGGCGCGGCGTGAAGTATCTGACCGCCGTCGACAAGGTGTCGCTGATGCTGAGGGAGGGACAGACGATCGGCGTCGTCGGCGAATCCGGCTCAGGCAAATCGACGCTCGGCCGCATCCTGCTGCGCCTCTATGACGGCGAGGGGAGGGTGGTCTTCTGCGGCAAGGACATCTCCAAGGCCGACAAGGCGGCGATGCGTCCGCTTCGGCGTGAGCTCCAGCTCGTCTTCCAGGATCCCTACGGCTCGCTCTCGCCGCGCATGACGGCGGGCGAGATCATCACCGAGGGCCTCCTGATCCACGAGCCGCAGTTGAGCAAGGCCGAGCGTGATCGCCGCGCGATCGAAAGTCTGATCGAGGTCGGGCTCGATCCGGCCAGCCGCAATCGCTATCCGCACGAATTTTCGGGCGGCCAACGCCAGCGTCTCGCCATCGCCCGCGCCATCATCCTCAAGCCCAAAGTGATCGTGCTCGACGAGCCGACCTCGGCGCTGGACCGATCGGTGCAGAAGCAGATCATCGAACTGCTGAGGGATCTGCAGGCCAAGCACAGTCTCGCTTATCTCTTCATCAGCCACGATCTCGCAGTTGTCCGGGCGCTGTCGGACTACATCATGGTGATGAAGAACGGAAAAGTGGTCGAGCAGGGGCAAACCGACGACATCTTCGACCAACCCTCGATGGACTATACCAAGGAACTCATGGCCGCAGCGATGGTCGGATAGCGACAATATTACGGGCGGCGGCGGCGTTGCCGCCCGAACGTCTTAAAAATCTGCCACTGTTTCGCCGTTTCGGAACATCGGATGCTTCAAGGTCATGTGGTCTGGCGTTCATCCGAAAAAGATGCTGTTCCGCGCTGGAAAATACGGATGTTGGATGACCGCTGTCTCTCCACAAAAGCGAAGAATGCTTGAAAGTGAGGTGTTTCAAGCTGGTCAGGTCTTCCTGGTCGCTTGACAAGTGGTTGCGGCGCTTTCACATGATGCGTCATGGGGGCACATAGACTTACGTTACCGGCATTGTTGGGCGGGGCGCTGATCGGCGCGTCGTCGCTTTGCGCATTCGCCGATCCCGTGCCGAGACCATCGCCGGCGGCCGGCGCCGTGATCGCGCGGAAGACCGGCGAGGAAGTGCGCTTCATCGACGCCTCGCAATGGCGCTTCGTGGACGTCAAACAGGACCTTCTGGTCGGCGATGTGCTGCGGACCAACGCCGTCGGGCAGCTCGCGATCCTGTTCTCCGACCGCACCCAAATTCGTCTCGGCCGCAATTCTTCGCTCGTCGTCAAGAACCTGGCCGCATCCGGCGGCGAGGAGACGGTGTTCGAACTGCAATCGGGCTCGATCTGGGCGCGCGCCGAGCGCGGCGGCACGAGCGTGAAGGTGGAGACGCCCGCCGCCACCGCCGCCATTCGCGGCACCGACTGGACCATGACCGTCGCCGGCTCCCGCACCGCGCTGCGCGTGCTCGATGGTCGCGTGTCGCTGAGCAATCCGCAGGGTTCGGTCGATGTGTCACAAGGCCAGGCGGCGGCTGCGACGATCGGCCAGGCGCCGGAGATGCTGGCGATCGTCGATTCCGACGACCGGGAACAGATGCTGTTCTATCTGCCGCGTCGCGAGCCTTTCGAGCGGATGTCGCCCACTTTCGGTCGGCCGGTGGAGGTGCGTCGGACGATCACCGCCATCTCCGAAAAGGACGCCGATGCGCGCAGCGCTGAAGAGTGGGTGGCGCTCGCCGAGGGACAGTTGCGGCTGGACGGCGTGCTGGCCGCCGAGCAGACGCTCGCCAGTCTCGACGACAGCAAATTCAGCCGCAGCCAGCGCGCCCGGCTCACCCTCGTCAGGGCGATCATCGCAGGCTTCAAAAATGACTACACAACGTCCGCCAGGCTGTTCGCCGAGGCGAAGCCCGGGCTCGACAAGCGGCGCCAAGGCATTGCGCTTTACGGTGGCTATTATGCGCGCACGCTCGCCGATCCCAACCGTGTCGAGCCGTTGCCGACCGCCGTCGACGGCCCGGAAGCGGCGTTCCTGCGCGCCTATGCGCTGGGGTTTCTGAACGATCTCAAGGCGACGATCGCCGAATTCAAGAGCGCGGAAAAACGGTTTCCCGACGATCCCGTGCTTCCGGCCTATCGGGCCTGGATCGCGCTGCTTCTCAACGACCGGGAACAGACGCTGGAGGCGACGGAGCGCGCTCTGGCTCTTGATCCTGATAATCCCGTGGCGCTGGAGGTGTCGTCTCATTACCTTTGGGGGATTCGCGGCGATTTGAGAGGCGCCTTGGCTAAGGTCGAGCGCTCCGTGGATCTAGAACCGGGCTCCGCATCCAGCTGGAACCAGATCGGCAATATTCAATCTGAACTCGGCGGCGTTCGGGAAGCGGAAGCCGCATTTCGCAAATCCATCTCTATCGACCCTTTCAGCGCCGCAACTTACACCAATCTCGCGATTTTCTATCTCGATCTTGATCGGGTGAACGACGCCAAGCCCTTGATCGACAAGGCGCTGTCGCTGGATGCCGGTTTTTCGCCGGCGCTGGTTGCTCGAGGTCGATACTACCTGCAGACCGGCAAAGCGAGACTCGGCGTCGAGGATATCTTCGCCGGATCGGTCTCCGACCCTGGCTATCAACAGGCCCAGCTTGGGCTCGCGGCGGCGCAATATCAGAAGGGCGACCGCGTCGCCGCCGATCAGGCGCTCGACAACGCCGAACGGCTGGACGGGAATGACCCTGTGGTGTCCGCCGTGCGCGCGCGCATGGCTCTCGACGACTACGATTCGGAGAACGCCATCCGCTATGCGCGCGATTATGTGCGCCTGTCCCGCGCCCGGGGCGGCTACTACGGGGCGCTCGGCGCCAATCAGAGTCTGGCTCGACCCTCAATGACGCCTTCCGCTTTCAGGGCCTCAACGCGTGGGCGGACTATTATTCCGACGCTGTGTTCGATCCCTTCTCCGGTTCGGCCTTGATCGACCAGGCATTGCGCGGCAACGCTCCGGGTTTCTTCATAAGCTATCCCTACGGCGTCGACATCGTGCAGAACGCCACGACGAGCCGTTCCGCTTCGACCCTTTTCCAAGGCCTGCTTCTGGAACCGCATATGGTGTCCGGGCCGACCAGACGCCCACAGCTTTTGCGAGCGCCGTTCATCGAGACATCGGTCGGGAGCGGAGCGGCGCTGTCGGGGTCGGACGTCGGCCCCATCGCCAATGCCGAACTACAGGCTTTTTCGAATTCCGGATCCCCCTGAGCCTCTACGCAAATGTCGACTGGGAGCGTACGACCGACGCACGACCGGTCGATGGCTCCGGCGAAATTTCCTCGACGAGCGAAATCGCCAACGGGCTTCTCTACGCGACATCCAGTCCCACGCCCTATGATCGCGTCATCGGCTTTTTCAATTACTCGACCCGTAAACAGGACTTTCTACAATCTGTGCCCGGTATTCTACCGGGTGAGGGAGATCTCGAAGACGATGGAGAAGCCATCGCCGCCGGCATGGGCTGGAGCCATACGCTCGCCTACCACGATGTCGTCAATGCCGCGGTATTCTACACCAAAGCCAAGAGCAATGTCTCTCAGGCGGTCGATTTTTACCTCGCTCCAGGCTTTCCTATTCCATACCTGCAAAGCCTGCAGGACATCGATCATGAAGCCGTTCTCGGATCTTTGGGGCGCACCGTCGAGGACGGGCGATATCACTTGGCGTTATGGCGTCGAGGGAGGTTGGCAACGCCAGTCTTCCCGCTATTCTTATGGCGAGGAGACAGATCCGCCAACGAACATTTCCGCCTCGACCGCCGGCGACAAGTTCAACGGCCGTCTCTATCTCGATGCGCTTCACGACATCGCGACCGGCTGGAAGGCGGAATACGGTCTGACCGCCTCAGCCTTGGGAGCCGGGGAAAAAGGCGTTCGTCGCGTCGACCCGCGCGTCGGTCTCGCCTGGGAACCGGTGGACGGACAATGGCTGCGTCTCGGCTACCTCGCCGAGAGCCTCGAATTCACGACTCCAACCTTGTCGCCCAGCGGCGTCGTCGGTCTCCAGCCGGCGCAGGTTCCAGTGGACGCGAATGGCGGCGTCGATACGTTGGCGGCGCGTTGGGACGCGGAATGGACGCATCGCTTCTTCACGTCCGTCGAATATCAACATCAAAGCATCGACGAATATTTTGCTGTGGTCCCCAGCCAGAACATCCCGGTTTCGATCGCCGAAGGCATATCTGACAGAGTGAGCGCCACCGGCAATCTGGCGTTGGGCGGCGGCCTTGGCGTGTCTGCGACCGCTGTCCGGACTTGGTCGGAAAATCAGGACGCCGGAACGTTGACCTATCGCAAGAACATGCCCTTCATGCCCTCATGGGCGGGGCAGGTGGCGGCGACCTGGGTCAATGAAAACAACCTCCGGCTGACGGTTGCGGGCAATTATCTCGGCAAGCGCATCGAGGGCGGCGGCGTCAAACTCGACGATGTCTGGACGCTCGACGCCGGTCTCACCTGGGAGCCGTTCGACAAACGCTATTCGCTGGAGTTCTCTGCCTACAATCTTCTCGATGCCGATTTCGAGATTTCGGACGGCGTTCCCGGCTGGGGGCCGTCTTTCCGCGGCATGTTCAAGGCCCGCTTCTGATGCTGGCATGGGCTCAAGGCCGGCGCATCTGGCGACGCCTGGGTGGCCGGCGAGGGCAGGTGGCCTTGCTGTCGGCGCTGCTGTTTCTCGCGGTCGCCGGTCTGGCCCGGCTGCCGTTCTGGCCGTTGGTCGATTATCGCGCCTATGATTATCTGTCGACCATCGGCGCGCCGCCTCTGCCGGAAGACGCGCCGATCGTGGTGGCCATCGACGAGCCCTCGCTCGCAGATATCAATCAGCGCTGGCCCTGGCCGCGCAGCCTGCATGGCCGTCTCATCGAGGCGCTGCGCGGGGCCGGGGCGAAGGCCATTGGTTTCGACATCGTCTTTTCCGAGCCTTCGGACGAGGCCGAGGATTCGGCTTTCGAAAAACGCTCGGGCCGGATGTGGTGCTGGCGGCCGACGAATCCCTCGTGACCTCCGATCAGGCCGATCAGTTGATCCGGGCCATGCCGCTTCAACGTTTTTCGGACAAAGGCGCCCGCGCCGGCATCGCATCGGTCGCGCTCGGCCGTGACGGCGTGCTCCGCGAGGCGCCCTCTTACTCCGACGGATTCGCCGCGATGCTGGCCGAGGCGGCCGGCGAAGCCTTCGATGTGCCGGATACGGGCCGTCTCATCCAGGTGTTCGGCGGCCCGCGCCGATACCAGACGGTTTCCTATTATCAGGCGCTCGACCCCGACAACTTCCTGCCGCCCGGCCTGCTCAGGGGCCGCGTCGTGCTGGTCGGCCTCAGCCTTCAGAATGCGCCGACCCTCGAGGGCGGCGGCGCCGACGCCTTCGCGACGCCGCATACGGTGCATGACGGACGGCTGACTGCGGGCGTGGAAATCCAGGCGACGATTTTCGACAATCTCAGGCATTCGCTTTCGGTCCGGGATGGATCGGACACCCTGCGCCTCGGTTTGTTGCTGTTCGTGGCGATCGCTTCGGCGTTGATCGTTTCGAACAATTCTGGCTGGCAGGGTTTCGCCGTCGGCCTCGCCCTGATGGCCGCCGTTTTCATGGCGTCGTGGTTCATGCTGCGCTATGGCCGACTGTTCATTTCGCCCATGCGTCGCTTGCGGTCTTCGTCGCCATTCAGGCCGGCCAGGCGATGATCGATTACGCCCAGGAGCGGAAATCGCGCCAGCGCATCACCAAGGCGTTTGCGCAATACCTCGCGCCGGAACTGGTGCATCAACTGGCCCGAGATCCCTCGCGTCTCAGGCTTGGCGGCGAAAAACGCGAACTCTCGATCCTGTTCTGCGACGTGCGCGGCTTCACCACGATCGCCGAGCAGCTCAAGGACGATCCCGAGCAACTGACCACGCTGATCAACCGCCTGCTGACGCCGCTCTCGGA
Source organism: Rhizobium sp. G21 (assembly GCF_014158035.1). GTDB lineage: Bacteria > Pseudomonadota > Alphaproteobacteria > Rhizobiales > Rhizobiaceae > Rhizobium_E. Next base: position 561,785 of record NZ_JACFXW010000002.1, read on the forward strand.
CATCGTGCTGGCGCGCGGCGGCACGATCGACAAATATATCGGCGATTGCCTGATGGCCTTCTGGAATGCGCCGCTGGAATCGCCCGATCACGCCTATCTTTCGGTCTCGGCGGCTCTGGACATGCTGGACGCCATGGAGGCGCTCAACCGCACGCTGGAGGCGGACGCCAGGGCGCATGGCCGACGTCATTTTCCACTGCGCATCGGGGTGGGCGTCAACACCGGCGATTGCGTGGTGGGCAATATGGGCTCCACGGCGCGCTTCGACTATTCTGTGCTGGGCGACGCCGTTAATCTCGCCTCCCGCCTAGAAGGCGCGTCCAAACTCTATGACGTGCCGCTGCTGATCGGCGTCGAAACGGCGCGGATCATCGGCGACCGGCTGGCCGTGTTCGAGCTGGATCGGATCATCGTCAAGGGCAAGACGGAGGAAGCGCCGGTCTTTACGGTGCTACGCACTGCATCGGCCGCCGTGCTCGCCCTTCATCGCGCGCTTCTCGACGCCCATTACGGCGCAAATCCGTTGAAGGCGCGGGAATTGGCCATGCGTCTGGCCGATGAGAATCCCGCCCTCGCAGGCTACTATGCGCGGTTCGACATCATCGCGGCAGATGAGGAGACGCTATAGCGTCCGGAGATAGTCGAGCGTCGCCGCGACGATATCCTCGATCGGCAATGTCCCATCCACTTTCAGATGTCGTTCGTCGGCGCCCGGTCGCTGCAGCGTGTCGAACTGGCTGTCGACCAGACTGGCCGGCATGAAGTGGCCGGGACGGTGGGAGACGCGCGCATAAGACGTCTCGCGGCTGATATCAAGAAAGACGAAGATCAGTTCGGGCGCATGCGCGCGCAGCGTGTCGCGATAGGTCTTCTTCAGCGCCGAGCAAGTGGTCACGGTCGAGCGGTTCTCGCCGAGATTGGTTTCGAGCGCCCGACCGATGCTCTCGAGCCAGCCGGCGCGATCCTCGTCGGTGAGCGGTTCGCCCCGGGACATCTTCTCGACATTCTCGGCCGGATGCAGCGCATCGCCCTCGATGAAATCGGCGCCGAGCGCACCTGCGAGCGCCTCGGCCACGGTCGTCTTGCCGCAGCCGGTAACGCCCATGACATTGATGGCGAGGGGTTTGTTCTGATCGGTTCCGGCCATGTCGTGTCTCCCATCCGCCAATGAATGCTGGCTATCCACGCGCGGGAGAAATGTGTCGCCCGGCGAGGCGTTCCGAATAGCATGATCGGAAAGGCGAATGAAACGGCGCCCTTCGATTTACTCGCGAGCCGAATCGGGAAATCCTTCGCAGCTGCGAAGAGCAGAGCCGCCGGCTCCAGAGGGATTTGAAATGAAAAAGACCACACACCAACCCGTCGACGCCGCCGAAGTCCCGCGCTTCGCGGGACACGCCACCTTCATGCGCCTGCCGGCCGTGCCCACAGCCGAGGGGCTCGATATCGCGCTGGTCGGCATTCCCTGGGATGGCGGCACGACCAACCGAGCAGGCGCCCGGCACGGACCGCGGGAGATGCGCAACCAGTCGAGCCTGATGCGCCGCGTCCATCATGTCTCCAAGATCGCGCCTTTCGACCTCGCCAATGTCGCCGATGTCGGCGACGTCTCGGTCAATCCGATCGATCTGATGGATGGGTTGAAGCGCATCGAGGACGGCATCGCCTCGATCGTGGCCGCCGGCGCCATTCCGCTCGCCGCCGGCGGCGATCACCTAACCACATTGCCGTCGCTTCGCGCCGTGGCGAAGCAGCGACCGGTGGGGATGATCCATTTCGACGCTCATTCGGACACCAACGACACCTATTTCGGCGGCAACCGCTTCACCCATGGCACGCCATTCCGCCGCGCCATCGAGGAGGGATTGCTCGACCCCAAGCGCATCGTGCAGATCGGCATTCGCGGCTCGAATTACGAGCTCGACGAGCATGGTTGGGCGCTCGAACAGGGCATCCGCATCATTTACATGGAAGAATTCGTCCGGCGCGGTGTCGAGGATGTTATGGCGGAGGCGCGCGCGATCGTCGGCGCCCAGCCCATCTACGTCACCTTCGATATCGACTGCATCGACCCTCGCAGGCGCCGGGCACCGGCACGCCCGAGATCGGCGGCTTCACCACGCGCGAGGCGCAGGCGATGGTGCGCCTGCTGGAAGGTCTCGACATCGTCGGGGCAGACGTGGTCGAGGTCGCGCCACCCTTCGATATCGGCGGCATGACCGCGCTTGCCGGCGCGACCATGATGTTCGAATTGCTCTGCGTGATCGCCGCGAAGTTTCGCTGAGAGGCGAAATGTCAGCCTATCGTCATCAGGCTGGCGTTTCCGCCTGCGGCGGCGGTGTTGATCGAGGTCGAGACCTCTTCGAGCAGCCAGTTGAGGCAATAGGCGTCGGGATCGCCGGCGATGGCTTCGCTCGACGCCGCCTGGATCAGCACCAGCGGTCCCGGCAGATCGGCGATGCGACGGCTGACTTCGGTGATCCTGCCGGCGCCGCCTTCCACAAGCGCGCCGGAGAACGGACCAGCCGCCGCCCAGTTGCTCGCCCAGACCAGACGTCCGGACAGGCTCGATGGCAGATCCTTGAGGTGATCCGCCAGTCCTGCGCCCTTGTCGATCACGGCCGTATTGCCGGTGGCAAGCGCCGCCGATACTTGGCGGAACAGCCCCTGTTTCGTCACCGGCGCCAGCAGGATGCGGCCGCGCGGATGCAGCGCATAGAGATTGCGCTCGCCGACCGGCCCGTCGAGCTCGGTCTCGAAGCCGAGCGCCGAGCGGCTGCCGAGCGCGCGGGCGAAATCCGCTTCGTCTTCTTGCCCCTGCGCGTCGAGCCAGGAGGCGAAGTCGCGCAGCGCGGGATCGCTGTGGGCCGAGCTGACCTGCGGCGGCGCCGGCGCCTTTTCTACCAGACGGCCGAGATAGAGCGGACCGCCCGCCTTCGGACCCGTGCCCGACAAACCACGCCCGCCGAAAGGCTGTACACCGACCACCGCGCCGATGACGTTGCGGTTGACATAGATATTGCCGACGCGGACGCGGCTCGTCACATGCGCGATCGTTTCGTCGAGACGGGTGTGCAGGCCGAAGGTCAGGCCGTAGCCGGTGGCGTTGAGCGCGTCGATAAGGCGGTCGAGATCCTTGCGGCGGTAGCGGATGACATGCAGCACCGGGCCGAAGACTTCGCGCTTCAGGTCTGCGATCGACTTGATCTCGATGATCGTGGGCGCGACGAAAGTGCCCTTTTCCATTTCCTGGCCGAGCGGGAGCCGGTCGATCTTGCAGCCGAGCGCGGTCATGCGCTCGACATGCGCCTCGATGACCGACTTGGCCTTGGCGTTGATGACCGGGCCAATATCCACGGCGAGCCGATCGGTCGCGCCGATGCTGAGTTCGTTGAGCGCGCCCTTCAGCATGGTCAGCGTCCGGTCGGCGATCTCTTCCTGCAGGCAGAGAATGCGCAGCGCCGAGCAGCGCTGGCCGGCGCTGTCGAAGGCGGAGGCGATGACGTCGCCGACCACCTGTTCGGCGAGCGCCGAGGAATCGACGATCATCGCATTCTGTCCGCCGGTTTCGGCGATCAGCGGGATCGGTTGGCCCGACGTCGAGAGGCGGCCGGCGAGGTTGGCCTGGATGAGGCGGGCGACCTCGGTCGAGCCGGTGAACATGACGCCCGAGGTCTCGGGCGCTGCGATCAGCGCGCCGCCGAGCTCGCCGCCGCCGGGCGCGAGTTGCAAGGCGGAGACGGGAACGCCGGCTTCATGCAGAATCTTGACGCTTTCCGCGGCGATCAGAGGCGTATCCGGCGCGGGCTTGGCCACCACCGGATTGCCGGCGACGAGAGCCGCCGCCACCTGACCGGTGAAAATCGCCAACGGGAAATTCCACGGGCTGATGCAGACGATCGGGCCGAGCGGCAGATGCGCCGGACCCAGCGTGCGCCGCGCCTGTTCTGCGTAATAGCGCAGGAAATCGATCGCCTCGCGCACTTCGCCGATGGCGTTGGGCGCAGATTTGCCGGCTTCGCGAATGATCACGCCAATCAGCGTCTCGATGCGAGCCTGCATCAGGTCGGCGGCGCGATCGAGGCAGGCGGCGCGTTCGGCCGGCGCCGTGGCGGCCCAGTCTTCCGCGCCGAAAGCTGCGGCGGCCATCACCGCAGCCGCGTCCTCAGCGGCGAGTTCGGTGACATGGCCGACCACGTCGGCGTGATTGGCAGGATTGAGCACCAGCCGCGTCGCGCCGCGCGCTTCGACGCCCGCCAGCATCGGTTCGGCGAACCAACCGGTCGACACCGTGGCCTTCAGGGCTGCTCCAAGTTGCTCCAGCGTCGTTTCATTCGAAAGGTCGAGACCCGCTGAATTGCGGCGCGCGCCGAAGAGATCGACGGGGGCAGCGATCTTGTCGTGCTGCGCGCCCGGCGCCGGCATCGCCCTGACGATGTCGACAGGATCGGCGATCAACTCGTCGATCGACACATTGGGATCGGCGATGCGGTTGACGAAGGAGGAATTGGCCCCGTTTTCCAGCAGGCGGCGGACGAGATAGGCGAGCAGCGTCTCATGCGTGCCCACAGGCGCATAAATGCGGCAGGGACGATCGAGCTTGTCGGCGCCGACGACTTCTTCGTAAAGCGGTTCGCCCATGCCGTGGAGGCACTGGAATTCGTATTTGCCGACATGGAAATCCGGCCCGGCCATGTGGAGGATGGTCGACAGCGTCTGGGCATTGTGTGTGGCGAATTGCGGGAAGATCACGTCGGTCGCCGACAGCAGCTTGCGGGCGCAGGCGATGTAGGAGACGTCGGTGTAGATCTTGCGGGTGAAGACCGGAAAACCGTCCAGTCCGTCCAGTTGAGCGCGTTTGATCTCGGCGTCCCAATAGGCGCCCTTGACCAGGCGCACCATGATGCGGCGACGCGAACGGCGGGCGAGGTCGATGATATAATCGAGCACAAAGGGGCAGCGCTTGCCATAGGCCTGCACCACGAAGCCCATGCCGTTCCAACCCGACAGCGCCTCGTCGAGGCAGAGTTCTTCCAGCAGGTCGAGTGAAAGCTCCAGGCGATCGGCCTCTTCCGCGTCGATGTTGAGGCCGATGTCGTAGCGCTTGGCGAGTGCCGCAAGCGCCTTCACCTTGCCGAGAAGTTCGGCCATCACACGGGCTGCCTGGGCGCGCGAATAGCGCGGATGCAGCGCCGACAGCTTGATGGAAATGCCCGGACCTTCGTAGACGCCGCGGCCAGCGGCGGCCTTGCCGATGGCGTGAATGGCGTTTTCGTAATCGCGATAATAGCGTTCGGCGTCCGCAGCGGTGGTGGCGGCTTCGCCGAGCATGTCATAGGAATAGCGGAAGCCACGCTCCTCCAGCGGCCGTGCGCGGCGCAGCGCCTCATCGATGGTTTCTCCGGTCACGAACTGCTCGCCCATGAGACGCATGGCCATGTCGACGCCGCGCCGCACCACCGGCTCACCGCAGCGGGCGATCAGCCGGGTCAACGCCGCCGACAGCGAGTGATCATTGACGGTGGAGGCCAGTTTGCCGGTCACCACCAATCCCCAGGTCGCGGCGTTGACGAACAGCGAGCGGCCGCCGCCCATATGCGACTTCCAGTCGCCCTCGGCGATCTTGTCGCGGATCAGCGCATCGCGGGTGGCGGTGTCGGGAATGCGCAGCAGCGCTTCGGCGAGACACATTAGCGCCACGCCTTCCTGGCTCGACAGCGAATATTCCTGAACCAGCCCCTCGACCCCGGTTCCCTTATGCTTGGCCCGGAGCGCGGTGATCAGGCTGCGGGCCGTCGCTTGCGCCTGTGCGCTTGTCGACGCCGAAAGTGTTGCGGCGTCGAGAAGCGGCGGCAGGCATTCCGGTTCCGGCCGGCGATAGGCGGCGGTGATCGCCCGGCGCAGCGCCGATTGGGGCCGCACCTGCGGTGCGAAATCGTTGAACGGGCTGGATTCCGGTTGAAGTGCAGGCGAAGGGGCGGTCTGGGACATGGATCACCTCTATTGAAACAAGGGCGCGACACGGGGGCGGTTTTATGGATTCCTCGTCAGGATCATATCTCTTCCGCGCTTAAAATGCTTGACTATAATTATGCCAAAAAATAATCGTATCGCCTAAAACGTGATATACAATCAGGCGATCAGATGAGAAAAGCCGTCTCGCATGGTGAATTGGACCAATTCGACCTGAAAATACTCGACGCGCTCGCCGAAGATGGCCGCATCTCCGTGACCGATCTCGCGGCGAAAGTCGGCCTGTCGAAAACGCCCTGCCAGATCCGTATGCGCCGGCTGATCGAAGACGGCTATATCGACGGCTTCAAGGCGGTGCTCAACCCGATCAAGATCGGGCTCGATCACGTCGCCTTCGCCGAGGTGAAGCTGACCGATACGCGTGAAGAGGCTCTGTCGAGCTTCAACGCAGCGGTGAAGCGGATCAAGGAGGTGGAGGAGTGCCACATGATCGCCGGCCGCTTCGACTATCTCCTCAAGATACGCACGCCGAGCATTCATCGCTACCGTCAGGTCTTGGGCGAAAAGATTTCAAGCTTGCCTTTCGTCTCCAGCACGTCCACCAATGTGGTGATGGAGTCGGTCAAGGAAAATTGGGGTTGAGCGGATGCAGAGTCCGCGTCGCTTCCTTCCCGCCCTTCATTATCTCTCCGCCTTCGAGGCTGCGGCGCGCACCGGCAGCGTCACCGCGGCCGCGCGTGAACTGTCCCTGACCCAGGGGGCGGTCAGTCGGCAGATCAAGGCGCTGGAGGAGCAGTTGGGCGTCGAGCTCTTCCACCGCGAGAAGCAGACGATCCGGCTCACCGCCGGCGGCGAGGCCTATGCCCGCGACATCCGCGATGCGCTTAAACTGATCAGCACCGCCTCTCTCAATCTGCGCGCCAATCCGTTCGGCGGAACGCTCAATCTCGCGGTGCTGCCGACCTTCGGCGCGCGCTGGCTGGCGCCGCGCCTGCCGCGCTTTATCGACGCCAATCCCGGCGTCAGCTTCAACCTGGTGACCCGGCTTAGTTATTTCGACTTTCGCCTCGACCCCGTCGACGCCGCCATCCATTTCGGCGGACCGGAGTGGCAGGGCGGCGAAATGGCCATGCTGCGTGGCGAAACCGTCTCGCCGGTCTGCAGCCCGGATCTCAAAGCGAGGTTTTATTTCAGCGACGCGGCCTCCGTGCGGGAAGCGCCGCTCTTGCATCTTACCACTCGACCTGACGCCTGGGAGCGCTGGCTCCGCCATTACGGCGCGGCCGATGACAGCGTGCGCGGCATGCTGTTCGACCAGTTTTCCACTATCGCCGAAGCGGCGATGGCCGGCATGGGCGTGGCGCTGCTTCCGGAATTTCTCATCGAAACTGAATTGGCGTCCGGCCGTCTCGTGAAAGCCATAGATCTGCCGATGACCAGCGAAGGAGCCTATTATCTCGTCTGGCCGAGCGAGCGCGCCTCCTATCCGCCATTGCAGGCTTTTCGAGAATGGCTGTTGGCGGAAACCGCCGGCGAAAGGTGATGATGTTTTCGTCCGCTCGGTAGAGGTCGCGACGATATCCGGCGCCAAGGAATGCGCTGGGAGTTCTCGGACTTCGCCAACGCCAGCGCGAGACGTGTCCGAATGCGACGAAAAGTTATTGAGAGCGCATTCGGCGGCCCCACTACAGCAATAGCGCCCAGAGTAGATCTCTCGCCGTCGAGGCCAGGCGCCGGCGAAGCCGCGGACGTCGAAGCTTGTGCGAGGCTTGCGAAGCGCTCCCCGGCGCTCTTATGCGGTCTCATAAAATTCTTGACGCGACTCGTTGTCTGTCGCACCGTTGTTACGGAAAACGGCGAAGAATGCCAAGTTCGCCGTAATTGATATCGCTTCCTGTTAGTTTCGTCTCGGCGCGTATTTCAAATCGGCGAGAATCGTGGAAGGGGTGTGTCAAAGGTTGACGCTCCGTTAATCGTCGGCATGACGCCGTTAATGCGGAGAGGATAACATCACTTACGGAGATTTGGATGGCTATCCCGTCCAGCATGAATGTCGACAAAGCGGCGGGCCGATCAGCCGACGAGACCATTGCGCTCGATGCGCAGGCTCTGTCGGCGCAGCTGAAGGCCATGCGCGAGCGGCTGTTTCCGCCGGCGTCGCAGAAGACATTGAGGTCGTTTACGTCGGGCGAGGCCGCGCGCCTGATCGGCGTGTCCGACGGTTATCTGCGTCAGTTGACGCTGGCGGGGGGGAGGGGCCGCAGCCGCAGATCGGCTCTGCGGGGCGGCGCTATTATTCGCTGGCCGATATCGATGCGCTGCGGCGCTTCCTGGCCGACCAGGCGCTGGCCAAGGGCAATGACGCCAAGGCGCGGACCTATCTGAAATGGCGGGATCCGGCGCGCAGCGAGCATTTGCAGGTCATTTCGGTCACGAACTTCAAAGGCGGCTCGGGCAAGACGACCTCGGCCGTGCACCTGGCGCAATATCTCGCGATGACCGGCCATCGGGTGCTCGCGGTCGATCTCGATCCGCAGGCCTCGCTTTCGGCGCTGTTCGGCTACCAGCCGGAACTCGATCTCAGCGGCAACGACACGATTTACGGCGCGATCCGCTATGACGACGAGGCGCGCCCGCTGCGCGACATCATTCGCAAGACCTATTTCCATGGCCTCGATCTGGTGCCGGGAATCTCGAACTGCAGGAATTCGAGCATCAGACGCCACGGGCCTTGTCGATGCGCAAACCCGGCGACGAGAACAGCCTGTTTTTCGCCCGCGTTCAACAGGCCTTGGAAACGGTGGCGGACGATTATGACGTCGTCGTTCTCGATTGCCCGCCGCAGCTCGGCTATCTCACGCTCTCGTCGCTGTGCGCTTCGACGTCGGTGATCGTCACCGTGCATCCGCAGATGCTCGACGTCGCCTCGATGAGTCAGTTCCTGTTCATGACCGCCGATCTGCTCGCAGTGGTGCGCGAGGCGGGCGGTTCGTTGAATTTCGATTTCCTGCGCTATCTCGTGACCCGGTTCGAACCGCATGACGGACCGCAGACGCAGATCGTCGGCTTCCTCCGCTCGCTGTTCGGCGACCGCGTTCTAACCGCGCCGATGTTGAAATCGACGGCTGTCTCCGACGCCGGCCTCACCAAGCAGACACTCTATGAGGTCGGTCGTGAGAATTTCAGTCGCGGAACCTATGATCGCGCGATGGAGTCCCTCGACGCCGTCAATGCCGAGATCGAAAAGCTCATTCACACGGCATGGGGACGGTGAGCATGGCGGGCCGCGATCGCAAGAATTCGCTCAAGGCGCTGTTCGGAGACGCCGTGACGCCGGCGGGCGACGTCAGCAATCTGTCGACGTCGATCAACCCGGAAGGCGCCTCGCAGCCGCCGGCGGCAGAACAGGCCGCGCCGCCGCCGCGCGCCGCTTCCGGCGCCATCAAGGCCATGGGCCTGTCGTTGACCAACATCACGCGGGAAGCGGAAGAAGCCCGCGTTCTTCGCCAAGCGTTGGAAGAAGGCGAGCGCATCGTATCGCTGGACACCGAGAAGATCTCCGGTTCTTTCGTCAGCGACCGTCTCAGCGAAGAAGAACGGGACGATCCCGACTTTCTGCAACTGGTCGACAGCGTCCGCGAGAGCGGTCAGCAACAGCCGATCCTGGTGCGCCCGCATCCAGAAAAGCAGGGTCATTATCAGGTCGCCTATGGGCATCGTCGCCTGCGCGCCGTTCACCGTCTCGGTCTCAAGGTCAAGGCGGTTATCCGCAATCTCACCGACAGCGAGCTGGTGCTGGCGCAAGGGAAAGAGAACGCCGAGCGGCGCAATCTCTCCTTCATCGAGCGCGCCCTGTTCGCCAAGGCGCTGATCGGTCGCGGCTTCGAGCGAAAGATCGCCTGCGATGCGCTTGCGGTTCAGAAAAGCGAGTTGTCGCGATTGCTGCAGGTGGCCGACAGCGTGCCGGACGCGCTGATCCGCGCCATCGGTCCTGCGCCGAAAATCGGCCGTGAACGCTGGATGGCGCTCGGCCAGCTGTTCGACGACGACGCGGCCAAAGGCAAGGCGGAGGCGGAAATCGCCTCCGACCGCTTCAGATCAGCGGAAAGCGACGAGCGCTTCCAGATGCTGTTCGAGCGCCTGTCCCGCAAGGCTCGATCGGAAAAATCAGCGCCGGAAGCTTTGTCGACGCCGGACGGCAAGGTGTTCGCCCGGGTCAATCGTCAGGGCAGAAGCGTGAAGATCGAATTCTCCGTAGAGGCGGATCAAGGCTTCATCGAAGCTGCGATCGAGCGCATGACGGAGGATTACGCGCGATTCCTCGCGAAAGCGGGATCGTGACCATAGGCTGCGGGGGCTGGAAGCGGCCCCTGTAGCGACGTCGGGACGAGAGAAAGGGAACATCGAGACAAGAAAAAAGGCCCCAAAACGTCGCCATTTCGGAAGCCCTCTTTGATGTAGCAACCCAAGAGAATCACTTCCCAAGGTCAAAGTCAAGAGTCGGCCGCGCATTTCGTGGGCCGCAGAGTTCGATCGTCGTCCCCATTGGCTTGATCCATAGGCGACGAACCCTTTGTCGCGCCTTAAGTTTTCCGGCTGGATACGCTTCGCGAGCCATGCTTGCGGGAGCGATGACCTATGTCCCGATGAAATGCCGTTGCAGGCCCTCCTTGTCTTCTTGATCAGGGGACTGGACATGACCGAACGAATTGGAACGACGCCTTTTGGCGGCGGCAAGATGTCTGCGCGCCTTTTCAAGCGCCAGATCGACGTGGCGGAGCGACAGCAGGCGCTGCAGGGCGGCGAGGGCGGCAATGAAACCGGCCGCGCCGACAAATGGCGGCTGCTCAGGGCGCTGACGGAAGCCAAGGCGCATTACGGTTTGAACGACCGCGCCATCGCCCTTCTCGAAGCAATGGCGAGCTTCGCTGCCGAGCGCGAGCTGGATGGCGCGAAACCGATCATCGTTTTCCCCTCCAATCGCGAATTGTCCTTGCGCGCGCGCGGCATGTCGCCGGCGACCATCCGCCGCCATGTGGCGGCGCTGGTCGAAGCAGGACTGATCTTCCGACGCGACAGCGCCAACGGCAAACGCTATTGTCGCCGTGGCGATCATGGCGCCGTCGAAGAAGCCTTCGGCTTTGATCTCGCCCCGCTGGCGTTGAAGGCCGATGAAATCTTCGCTCTGGCCGAACAGGCGCGCGAGGACGACAAGCTTTTGCGAGCGATCAGGACCGAAATCACGCTTCATCAGCGCGACATCGCCAAGATCCTGGAGATCGCCATCGAGGAAGGGAGGGCGGGCGACTGGCTGGACTTCTCGATCCAACTCGCCGGCATCCGGTCCACCCTTACCAGAAAGACGGAAATCGAGACGCTCCGCCAGACGAAATCCGACCTTAACCTGTTGAGGCATAAGGTGGAAACGCTATACCTCGAAGCATTGTCCGAAGAAGAAATGAGCGCCAATGACTTACAAATTGAGCGCCATATACAGAATTCAAAGTCAGAACAGCTACTTGAATCCAGCGGCAATGAAAAAGAAAAGACGGAAGCGCAACAGCGTAAAGCCTTGGTGAGCTTGGCGCGATTGCAAAAGGTCTGCCCGCAAATATTGGATTATGCCCGCGAGGGCGTAAGAGGTTGGAGCGATCTCATCAAGACAGCGGATCTCGTCCGCTCGATGTTGGGGGTTTCGCCGGATGCATGGCGCAAAGCGCGGGCAGCCATGGGCGAAGAAGCCGCCGCGGTCGTGATCGCTGTCATGCTGGAAAGGGCAGAAGAGATCAAATCGCCCGGCGGTTACCTGCGCAACCTGACGGACAAGGCGGAAGTCGGCGCCTTCAGCATCCTGCCGATGCTTCAGGCGCTCGAACGAAAGACAAAATAGGCTTGCCGCTTTGTCTACCGGAGTTCTGACCAGTCGGAGGCGTGCAACATGCTCCGCAGCGTCTCGATATCGGGGTTCAGAGGTCGGTCGTCCGCATAAGCGGAAACCTTTTGACGGACAGCGGTTTGGAGCCGATCGGTGAGCGGCGCCCGTTCGCCTTGGCCAGACACGAAATCCTGGGCCTGCGCCGCAGCCATGAGTTCAATGGCGAAGATATATTCGGCGTTGTCGAGGGCGGCGAGGAGTTTGTTGACCGCGGGTGTGGGATTGGCGAGGAAATCCTCCTGCAGCGCCGAGGTCACGCCGCCGTCGACCGAGGCCGGCATGGCGAGCCGGCGATTTTCGTTGGCGAGCCCGGCTGCCGTATATTGCGCGATCATGAATCCGGAATGGGCGCCGGCGTCCTGGGCGAGGAAAGCGGGCAAGCCGCTGACCAGCGGGCTTACGAGACGGTCGAGGCGGCGTTCGCTCATGAGCGACAGTTGCGCGAGCGCGATGGCGAGGCTGTCCATGGCCTGGGCGAGATGCGGCGCCACCGCATGCGCTTCGGACTGCACATGCGGTTTGTCGGGTGTTCCCGAAACAAAGGGATTGTCGCTGACGGAAGCAAGTTCTTGATCGACGATACGGACAGCCGAGGCAAAGACGTCGCGAGCTGCGCCGTGAACATGGGGAATAGCGCGGAGGCTGAGCGCATCCTGGGTGCGCCGACCCTTTGCCGCAGCGATCAGACCGCTTCCGGCGAGATAGGTTTCAATCGTACGAGCGACCTGAAGGCTGCCGGGCGACGGACGGACGGAGACGGAAAATTCGGACAGGGCGTCGATTTGCGCTCCGGCTGCTTCCAATGTGAGAGCGGCGATCGCATCCGCCCAGTCCAGCAGCCGCGCCATGCGGGATACGGCGAGACTGGACAGACCGGTGGCGCAGGCAGAGCCATTGACGAGGCTCAAGCCTTCCTTGGCGCGGAGTGTCAAAGGCGGCAGGCCGATTTTCTCGAGCGCGGTTTTTCCGTCGAGGCTCTCGCCGTCAAGTTCTGCTTTTCCTTCGCCGATCAGTAGCAAGGCGATTGCGGCATTGTGGGTGAGATAACCGACAGAGCCGCGAGAAGGTGTGACCGGGGTCAGGCCGGTTTCCAGGAATTTCAGATAGTAGCGAATGATCTCCGGCCTTACGCCGGATTTGCCATGTGCGAAATTGTTGATCTGGGCGGTGATGATCGCGCGCACCTCCGGTTTCGGCAAAGCCGGGCCGACGCCGGCCGAATGGCTGAGCACGATATGGCGGGAGAGGGCAGCCTGTTGCTCGCGGCTCACCACCCGATCGGCCAGCGCGCCGACGCCTGTGGTTATGCCATAGGCGCGCACGCCGCTTTCGACGATCGCGTCGACGATGGCGCTCGCCTGCTCGATGCGAGCCCAGACATCCGGCGCCAATTCGAGCGTCTCGCCATGGGCTATGCGGGCGACATCCGGCCAGGTCAGCGTGTCGGATAAAAGAACGGTCATTTCGATGCTCCGGTAATGGTCTGGGCAGGCGGGGTGAAGCGCGCGACGAGGGCGTGCCGATCGCCGGGATAGGTGAATTTCACGTGTGTTACGGGTCCCGCGCCGCTCCATGTGCGACGCTCGACCGCAAGGCAGGCGGCGCTTTTATCGATATCGAGCCTGACGGCGACATCCTGGCTCGCGGAGACCGCGGTGATCCGGTGTTCCGCGGCGCTCCATGGCACTTCCTGGAGCAGCCAGGGACCGGGGGCGTTTTGTGAGAAATCCGGTTTTGTCGCTTCGGGCACTGTCTCGAGATTGATGATCCGCTCTTCGAGGCAGAAGGGCCTGCTTTCCGCGAAATGGATGCAAACGATATCGGCGACGCGGGCGCCGGACGGCAGTTCGAGACGCTTGCGATCCTCGGCGGTCGCCTTGCGGGTGACGAAGCTGGCGATCTCATATCCATAGGCGAGATTGAGGCTCTGCACTTCGGCCTTGATGTCGTGGATTTCGAGAATGGCCGACTGCGCCTTGGGGAACGCGACGAAACTGCCCGACTTCTTGCGTCTCTCGATCAGACCGGAAGCGGCGAGCTGCGTCATCACCTTGTTCACCGTCATGCGCGAACAGCCGTAATGTTCGGCAAGGTCGACTTCGAACGGGATGCGATGACCCGGCGGCCAGTCGCCGGAGACGATGCGCGTCTCGATGTCGCTCAGAATTTTCTGATGCAAGGATTCCTTGCTCGTCTCCATGGATCCGCCCCGGTTTGTCTTGGCCCGCGCTTACACTGCCCCTTGCTCGCCGAAAAGATCAGGCGTCGAGAAGCCTCGCCATCGCTTTGTGAAACCGGGTCGATATGGCCTCTCGCTGGACATGGCGGCCGCCCTCGACGCGCTTGACGCCGGCGGTCCAGACCTTGTCGACGCTGAGGCGGCCTGCGAAGATCCAGTGATCGAGGATCTGGTCGTCCTGGAGATGGGACGCTTCGGATAGATCCAGGCTGACGATGTCGGCTGTTTCCCCGATTGCAAGCGAGGCGTTTGAAGCGAGCGCTTTGGATCCGCCCGACAGCGCGCTATCGAACAGCCTCCGGCCGGTCGAGCCGCCGGGCGCCGCCACGACATTGCGGGCCCGGAGCGAAAGACGCTGCGAATATTCGAGCGTTCGGAGTTCTTCCGCGACGGAAATCAGAATGTTCGAGTCGGATCCGATCCCGAACGCCCCGCCCTGGTCGAGAAAACGCGGAGCAGGGAAGACGCCGTCGCCGAGATTGGCTTCGGTGATCGGGCAGAGGCCGGCGACCGCGCCTGACCGCGCCATTCCCGCCGTTTCCGTCTCGGTCATGTGGGTGGCGTGGATCAGGCACCAGCGGTCATCGACCGGCATGTTGCGAAGCAGCCATTCGACGGGAGTTGAGCCAGACCAGGCGACGCAGTCTTCAACCTCTTTCACCTGTTCGGCGATATGGATGTGGATGGGCCCGCCCTCGGCCAGCGGCAGGATCGTGGTCAACTCGTCAGGCGTTGCGGCGCGAAGGCTGTGCGGGGCGATTCCGAGTCGCCCGCCCGAAAGAGCGGCAAGTCCGGTTCGGCAAGCGTCCATGAGTTTGGCATAGCTGTCGATCGAATTGATGAATCGCCGTTGTCCGTCGATAGGCTCAAGTCCGCCGAAGCCGGAATGGGCATAGAAGACCGGCAGCAGCGTCAGATGGATGCCCGCCTCGCTTGACGCCGCCATGATGCGGTTGGCGAGTTCGGCAATGTCGCCATAGGGGGCGCCGTCCCTGTCGTGATGGACATAATGGAATTCGCCGACGCGGCCGAAACCGGCTTCGAGCATTTCCATATAGAGCTGCGCCGCCACGGCCTCCATGTCCTCTGGCGTCATGGTGAGCGCGAATTTGTACATGATGCTGCGCCAGCTCCAGAAATTATCGGCGCCCGGCCCGCGCAATTCCGCAAGACCCGCCATGGCGCGCTGAAAGGCGTGGCTATGCAGGTTGGGCATAGCCGGCAGCAGCACGTCAGAGATCTCGTCGCCCGGCAGAGCGGCGACGCCGGTCTCCAATGTCGTGATCCGCCCATCGGCAAGCGTCAACCGGACGTCTTTTTTCCAACCGGACGCGGTGAGAGCGGTTTTGGCGTAAAGTCGGGTCATCGGCGTTTTCTCCGGTTCTCTTGGCCTGTCGGCGGGCGGCTCGAAAATTTCTCTTGCCTGTCACTTATTATGTATATACATGAATCATAAAGATTGAAGCGGAATATCGATCATGGACCAGATTTTTTCGCGACCCGACGCGCTCTACAGAAATGCCCGCATCGCCTCGATGACGCCGGGCGCCGAAGGTCTCGGCGTCATCGAGGGCGGCGTGATACTGGTGCGCGACGGCCGGATCGCCTTTGTCGGCGTGGAGGGTGATCTTCCCGCCGGCGCGGAGCCCCGCGACCTGGATGTGCAGGATCTCGAGGGACGTTGGGTCACGCCGGGTCTCATCGATTGCCATACGCATATCGTGCACGGTGGCAATCGCGCCCGGGAATTCGAAATGCGGCTGGCGGGCGCGAGCTACGAGGAAATCGCCCGTGCCGGCGGCGGCATCGTCTCCACGGTCAGCCAGACCAATGCGCTGAACGTCGACCAACTGGTCGAAGCCTCGCTGCCGCGTGTGGACACGCTGATCGCCGAAGGCGTCACCACGATCGAGGTCAAATCAGGCTATGGCCTGTCGATCGAAGGCGAACTCAACATGCTCCGGGCCGCTCGCCGGCTCAGCGAGATCAGACCGGTGCGCGTGGTGACGAGCTATCTCGCCGCGCATGCCACGCCGGCCGCCTATAAAGGCCGCAATGCCGACTATATCGCCGACGTCGTGCTTCCGGGCATGACGGCGGCGAAAGCCGAAGGTCTCGTCGACGCCGTTGACGGGTTTTGCGAAGGCATCGCCTTCTCGGTGGCCGAAATCGAGATCGTCTTTCGTCATGCGCGAGAGCTAGGACTGCCGGTCAAGCTGCATGCCGAGCAACTCTCCAATCTCGGCGGCGCCAAGCTCGCGGCCTCTCATGGCGCTCTCTCCGTCGATCACATCGAATATCTCGATGATGAGGGCGTCGCGGCGCTCCAGGCGTCCGGCACGGTCGCGGTGCTGCTTCCCGGCGCCTTCTACGCCATCCACGAAACCCGCAAGCCGCCGGTCGCCGCATTGCGTGCGGCCGGCGTGCCGATCGCCATCGCCACCGACTGTAATCCCGGCACCTCGCCGCTGACCTCGCTGCTTCTGACCATGAACATGTCGGCGACGCTCTTCGGTCTGACCGTGGAGGAGTGCATTCTCGGCGCCACCCGCAACGCCGCCCGCGCTTTGGGCGTCTCGGCTGAAACCGGATCTCTCGAAGACGGCAAGTCGGCCGACTTCGCCGTCTGGAATGTCGAGAGCCTGGCGGAACTCGTCTACCGCATCGGCTTCAATCCGCTGCATCTGCATGTCTTCAAAGGCGAAAGGATCTCGCTTTGACCATCACGCTCCATCCCGGCTCCGTGCCGCTCACTGACCTCGAAACGATTTTCTGGTCCTCCGAACCAGCGCGCCTCGACCGCTCTTTCGACGCTGCGATCGAGAAGGCCGCTGGGCGGATCGCAGAAATCGCCGCCGGCAACGAGCCCGTCTACGGCGTCAATACCGGCTTCGGCAAACTCGCCTCGATCAAGATCGACAGCGCCGATCTCGCCACCCTGCAGCGCAATCTCATCCTGTCGCATTGCTGCGGCGTCGGCGCCCGCTCGCAGACAATATCGTCCGCCTCATCATGGCGCTCAAGCTGATCTCGCTCGGCCGCGGGCGCTCCGGCGTTCGGCTGGAGCTCGTCCGCCTGATCGAAGGCATGCTGGAAAAGGGCGTCACGCCGGTCATTCCGGAAAAAGGCTCGGTCGGCGCTTCCGGCGATCTCGCCCCGCTGGCGCATATGGCGGCGGCCATGATCGGCGAGGGCGAAGCTTTTTACGAAGGTGTGCGGATGCCGGCCGCCGAAGCTCTGGCGAAAGTCGGACTGGAGCCGGTGGTGCTTTCCGCCAAAGAGGGACTAGCGCTCATCAACGGCACGCAGACCTCGACGGCGCTGGCGCTTGCCGGTCTGTTCCGCGCTCATCGCGCCGCACGCTCCGCGTTGATCACCGGCGCTCTGTCGACCGACGCCGCCATGGGCTCGTCGGCGCCGTTCCATCCCGATATACACACGCTGCGTGGCCATAAGGGCCAGATCGATGCGGCGACCGCGCTCCGTTCGCTGTTGGCGGGATCTGAAATCCGCGAAAGCCATCTCGATGGCGACGAGCGGGTGCAGGATCCCTATTGCATCCGTTGCCAGCCGCAGGTCGACGGCGCATGCCTAGATCTCCTGCGCATGGCGGCCCGCACGCTCGAAATCGAAGCCAATGCGGTCACCGACAATCCGCTGGTGCTGTCGGACAGTTCGGTCGTCTCTGGCGGCAACTTCCATGCCGAGCCTGTGGCCTTCGCGGCTGACCAGATCGCCATTGCGATCTGCGAGATCGGCGCCATCGCCCAGCGCCGCATCGCGCTTCTGGTCGATCCGGCGCTGTCCTACGGACTGCCGGCCTTTCTCGCCAAGAAGCCGGGTCTCAATTCCGGCCTGATGATCGCCGAAGTCACGTCCGCCGCATTGATGAGCGAAAACAAGCAAATGTCGCATCCTGCGTCCGTGGATTCGACGCCGACCTCGGCCAATCAGGAAGATCACGTGTCGATGGCCTGCCATGGCGCGCGCCGCCTGTTGCAGATGACCGACAATCTCAACGCCATCGTCGGCATCGAGGCTTTGACGGCGGTTCAGGGCGTTGAATTCCGCGCGCCGTTGCGCACCAGTCCCGAACTCGAAAAAGCCATGGCCGCCGTTCGCACTGTGGTGCCGACGCTCGAAGTCGACCGCTACATGGCCGGCGATCTCGACGCCGCTTCGCGGCTCATCGCCGAGGGCGGGCTCACCGATAGCATCTCGCCCGGCCTGTTGCCGCGGCTCGAAAGCTGATTTTCAAGAACACGAACAGAGGGAACAGACATGACCGCCAATCCCCGCCACAATATCCGCGACGTCCGCGCCGCCACCGGCACTGAACTGACCGCCAAGAGCTGGATGACCGAAGCGCCGCTGCGCATGTTGATGAACAATCTCGACCCCGACGTCGCCGAACGGCCGCATGATCTGGTGGTCTATGGCGGCATCGGCCGCGCCGCCCGCACCTGGGACGACTTCGACAAGATCGTCGCGACGCTCCGGGATCTGAACGAGGACGAAACGCTGCTGGTGCAGTCCGGCAAACCCGTGGGTGTGTTCCGCACGCATAAGGATGCGCCGCGCGTGCTGATCGCCAACTCCAATCTCGTGCCGCATTGGGCGACCTGGGATCATTTCAACGAGCTCGATAAGCGCGGCCTGGCCATGTATGGCCAGATGACGGCGGGCTCCTGGATCTATATCGGCACCCAGGGCATCGTCCAAGGCACGTATGAAACCTTCGTCGAAGCCGGCCGCCAGCATTACGACGGCAATCTGACGGGCAAGTGGATCCTCACCGGCGGCCTTGGCGGCATGGGCGGCGCCCAGCCGCTCGCCGCCGTCATGGCCGGCGCCTGCTGCCTGGCGGTGGAATGCGACGAGACCCGCGTCGACTTCCGGCTTCGCACCCGTTATCTCGACGCCAAGGCGCACACCCTTGATGAAGCTCTGGCGCTGATCGACCAGTGGACGAAGGCGGGTGAAGCCAAGTCCGTGGGCCTGATCGGCAACGCCGCCGATATTTTCCCCGAACTCGTGCGTCGCGGCGTTCGCCCCGATATCGTCACCGACCAGACCTCCGCCCATGATCCGATCAACGGCTATCTTCCCGCCGGTTGGACGGTCGCCGAATGGCGAGCCAAGCAGGAGAGCGATCCCAAAGCCGTCGAGAAGGCCGCGCGCGCTTCGATGAAGGTGCATGTCCAGGCCATGGTCGATTTCTGGAACATGGGTGTGCCGACGCTGGATTACGGCAATAATATCCGTCAGGTCGCCAAGGACGAAGGGCTCGAAAACGCCTTCGCCTTTCCGGGTTTCGTGCCCGCCTATATCCGTCCGCTGTTTTGCCGCGGCATTGGCCCGTTCCGCTGGGCGGCCCTGTCGGGCGATCCGGAGGACATCTTCAAGACCGACGCCAAGGTGAAGGAACTCCTGCCGGACAACAAGCATCTGCATAACTGGCTGGACATGGCGCGTGAGCGCATTTCCTTCCAGGGTCTGCCGGCGCGCATCTGCTGGGTGGGCCTGGGCGATCGCCATAAGCTCGGCCTCGCTTTCAATGAAATGGTGCGCAACGGCGAACTCAAGGCGCCCGTCGTCATCGGCCGCGATCATCTCGATTCCGGCTCGGTCGCCTCGCCCAATCGCGAGACGGAAGCCATGAAGGACGGCTCGGACGCCGTGTCGGACTGGCCGCTGCTCAACGCGCTCCTGAATTGCGCGTCTGGCGCGACCTGGGTGTCGCTGCATCACGGCGGCGGCGTCGGCATGGGGTATTCCCAGCACTCGGGCATGGTCATCTGCGCCGACGGCACGGATGATGCGGCGCGCCGGCTGGAGCGTGTTCTCTGGAACGACCCGGCCACCGGCGTCATGCGTCACGCCGACGCCGGCTACGACATCGCGCTCGATTGCGCCAGCGACAAGGGCCTTCGCCTGCCGGGCATTCTGGGCAACTGATGCGCATCCTCCGGCGGGACGATTATCGCAAAATGCCGTGGAAGAACGGCAAGGGCGTGACCGAAGAGGTCGCGTCCTTTCCCGACGGCGCAGGGCTCGACGCGTTCATCTGGCGGCTCTCGATCGCGCATGTGGCGGAGGATGGATCTTTTTCGGTCTTTCCAGGCATAGACCGCACCATCACGCTGCTTTCGGGTGACGGCATGACGCTCGATTTGCCTGAAGAAAGCGTTGAGCTTCATGTTTCTGGCGACCCATTCACGTTTTCCGGCGACCTGGCGATATCCAGCCGAAATCGTGGCGGACCGACAGCCGACTTCAATGTGATGACGCGCCGTGGCGTCGCGGTCCACCGCGTTTTGAAACGCCCTGCGGGGGCGTGGAGGCGGCGGAGCTGACATTCCTCGTCGTTCTGTGCGGCGACGTGGCGGCGGCGGGTCGGCGACTGTCGCAATGGGACGTCGTCCGCCTCGAGAAAGGCGAGTCCTTGCGTGTGGACGGCGACGGGACGTTGCTCGAGATCGAGATTGCCCTGGCTGAGATCTGAGCTTCGGCGCGACGATGAACGTCGGCGCCGAGGCGGTCGATCCTAAGGCCTGAGAACCTCCCGCCAAGCGGTTTATCCTGGCGATCAAGCCAGCGAAGCGATCAGGCTCTTCAGTTCCGGCTCCTGCACGCGGCGGGCTGCTTCCAGAAGCGGGGTCCATTCCGCAATTCGCATCCCGGTCTCGGAAAAGAACTCCGCGCATTTTTCCACGAAGACGCAGTGAACGGTGACCAGGCAGACTACCCCTTCCTTCTGCTTGACGTAGATATAGCGGCCGAGCGGCTTGTTTTGCACCGCGCCGGACACACCGGCTTCTTCGAAGGCCTCGCGGGCCGCGGCCTCGCCGGTGTTTTCCTTTTCTCGACCGCGCCCTTGGGCAGCACCCAGCGCCTGGAATCGCGGCTGGTCACCAGCAGGACCTCGGACCCGCCGTCGACGTCGCGTCGCAGGCAGAGGGCCGCGGCCTGTTCGACGAGCCGGCCGGCGCGGATTTCGCGCGTCCATGGGGCGAGGGTGGAGAGATAGCTTTGCACTCGGGTCCTTGCGCTGGATGTCTAGGCAATTAGACAAGGCAGGCTTAGCCCGATGACGCCGCCTCTCGCAATAAAAACTTCGGTTCGAGATGGACGGCGTTCGCTCGCTGCGACGAAACGGCATGGGTGGGAAGATCGGCGACGTTATACGATGCGGCGCCAAGTCAAGGCCTGCAGTCGCCTTTCCACGCGTCGCAGGTGGAGGTCAGCCGTAGAGCGCCGTCAGTTCCGCCTGATGACGTTTCATGATCTGATAGGCCGCATAATCGCGCTCGTGCAGGCGCGCCGCATCCGGATCGGGCGACACGGCGCGTCTGCCCGGATTGAAGGACACCGCTTTCCCCGCGGCCTTACGAGCCAGGCCAGAAGCACGTATTGCGTGCAAAGCGCAACCATACAGAACGGAATCCCGGGTGGTGTCGGTGACGACGGTTCTGCCGGTGACATTGGCGTAGAGCGCGGGGATCAGCGGATGGCTCGCGAAACCGCCGGCCATCAGCAGGGTTTCAATATCGCCGGCGCCCGGCATGTTGGACAGGCTGTCGCGGATCGAACAGGCGAGACCGACGCAGGCCCGCCAGAACAGTTTGCACAGTCCGTCGAAGCTTTCATCGAGCGTCAAGCCCGCCAGGATACCGGTCAAGTGGGGGTCGGTGACAGGCGAGCGCGCGCCGTGGAAATCAGGCAGAACGGTCAAAGGGGCGCCGTAGGCCGGGCCTTCGACCGCAAGCCGTTCGGCGATGGCGTCGAACAACGTCATCGGGGAAGGCGGCGAGGCGCTTCGACCGGCAGGGTGAAGCCGGATGAGGTGATCGAGCAGAGCACCGGACGCGGATTGGCCGGCTTCCATCAACCAGAGATCCGGCAAGGCGACATCGTGAAATCCGCCCCAGCAACCGACCTTCGTCTCTGCGATGCGATCGAAGCGGATCACGCAACTGGACGTCCCGGCGATCAGCGCGGCCTTTCGATCATAATCGCCGCCTTCGGAAACGAAGGCCCCGATCGCCCCGGCATAGGCGTCGATCAGGCCAGGGGCGACGAGGCAATCTGGACTCAGAAGGAGGTCGTCGGCGGCCGCCTCGCTCAATGGTGCGACGACCTGGCCGAGCGGCGTCGACCTTTCGGGAATTCCTGCCTTGTCCGCCAGGTCGGACAGGCCGATGCGATCGTAGAAATCATCGGGCCGGGCGCCGGGCGCGACGGGTTCGTAGCCCCACTTGGCGGCGAGCGGCGAGTGCGAACGCGCGTTTGATCCGGTGGCGCGCCAGGTGAGATAATCGCAGAGATCGAAAATGTTGCCGGCTCGCGCCCAGGCTTCGGGTAGGTGTCGCTTCATCCAAAGCAGTTTAGGGGCCTGCATTTCCGGGGAAAGACGGCCGCCGAAGCGCGAGACGACGGGATTGTCCGCGATCGAGCATTCGTCCGATTCCGTTCGGGCGCGATGATCCATCCACAGCATCGTGTCGAATGATCCTTTACCCGAGGCTGAAATCGAGATCGGCGCGCCGCCCTTGTCGCGGGCGACCAGCGAACAGGTCGCGTCGAAGCCGATCGCCACGATCGCGTCGGCGGGTAAACCGGAGGTTTGACGCGCTTCGCGGACAGAGCGGCACACCGCCGACCAGATCTCGTCGCTGTTCTGCTCGTAGTGGAGCGGCTGTGGTCGGTGAAGCCCGATGCGCGTCACGGCTCGCGCCAATTGCCGTCCGTCGATATCGAACACGCCAGCGCGCGCGCTGCCGGTGCCCACATCCACCGCGATGACATGTTCACCCATCAATGCCGTCTTTCGCTCTCCTCACCCGCTCGGCAAGTTGCAGCAAATCGGCCATCGCGTCAAATCGCTGGTCGGGTTCGAGAGCCTTGATGGCGGCATGATAGGTCTCGCTGCTCGCATGCGATCCGCCGGAGAAGGCGAAGACCGTCATGCCGGCCGCCCGCGCCGCCTGAACGCCGGCGGGACTGTCCTCGATCACGATGCTGCGTTCGGGGGAAAAGCCGAGCCGCGCGGCGGCGTGCAGAAAAAGATCCGGCGCCGGTTTACCCCGAGACACCATGGTGGCGCTGAAGATGCGGGGGCTGAACCGGCTATGAAGCCCCGTGACTTCCAGGCTTTTGGCGATCCGCTCCGGCTGGCTCGAAGAGGCGACGCAATAGAAGAAGCCGGCCGAGGCCAGATCGTCGAGCGTATCGGCCATATCCGGAATCGGCTGCAATTCCTGCTCGAAGCGAACGAACAGCCGTTTCCGCATCTTGTCGGGAAAATCTTCCGGCAGAGCGACGCCGAATTCCTGCCGGATCAGCGCCGTCATCGAGGAGAGAC
Source organism: Rhizobium sp. G21 (assembly GCF_014158035.1). GTDB lineage: Bacteria > Pseudomonadota > Alphaproteobacteria > Rhizobiales > Rhizobiaceae > Rhizobium_E. The sequence continues at coordinate 585,296 of NZ_JACFXW010000002.1, forward strand.
TGCGCCCCAGGAAACGATCGGAGATCGAGTCGGCGTCGAGCGCAACGCCTTCCTCGGCCAGCATGGCGCGCAGCACATCCAGCGCGATCGGCTCGCTGTCGACGAGCACCCCGTCGCAATCGAAGATGATGAGCCAATCGCCGCCGTTGTTCTGTGTCGTCACCCGCCAAGCGTCCCGTCAAGATAGGCGCGCAAAGTCGCCGCCGTGCCTCGGTCCCGCAAACTAGCGAGCGCCTGGCCGAAGCGGGCGACGAATTGCGGGTTCACACCCACATCGCCGAAAATATCGCCGAGCGCAAGGAAGGCTTTCGGGTCTTGGCGTGACGCGAGCGCGGCTGCCTGCAATCTCTCGGCGCTCGCATCGTTGAACGCGATGGGTTTGCCGCTGTCGGAGACGCCTTCGAAATACCGGCACCACAGCGCCGACACCAGCGCCAGACCGACGACGTCGAGGCCCTTGGCGAGGCGATCGCTGGTGGATGGCAGGATGAATTTCGGCTGACGGTTGGATCCGTCCTGGGCGAGCCGCGGAATGGTGTCGCCGATCTTGGGATTGGCGAAGCGACGTTCGATCAGGTCGAAATAGTCGTTGAGGCTGGTGTTCGGCACCGGAGGAACGACTGGAATGATCTCGTCATGCTCGAGCTTGGCGAGGAAGGCGCGGATCAGCTCGTCTTCCATCGATTCATGAACGAAATGAATATCCATGAGCGCGGCGGGATAGGCGATCGCCGCATGGCCGCCATTGAGGATGCGCAGCTTCATCAGTTCGTAAGGGGCGACGTCCGGCACGAAGGTCGCGCCGACGTCTTCGAAATCAGGTCTCCCGAGCGGGAAGTTGTCTTCCATGACCCATTGCTTGAATTCTTCGCAGAATACCGGCCAACCGTCCTCGATTCCATAGGCGTCGCGGGCGATTTCGATCTCGCGCTGTCCCGTCGCCGGCGTGATACGGTCGACCATGGAGTTCGGGAAGGCGACATTGTCGTGGATCCAGTGGGCGAAATCCGGATCGGAAAGCTTGGCGAGGCCAGTGACGGTCGCTTCGGTCACTTCGCCATTGCCCGGGATGTTGTCGCAGCACATCACCGTGAAAGGCGCGTTTCCTGCGTCGCGTCGGGCCTTCAGTCCGGCGATGATCAGGCCGAACACGGTCTTGGGATGCTCGGGATCGGCGGCGTCGGCGACGATCGCCGGATGCTCCGGGTCGAACTTGCCGGTGGCGGGATCGATGAAATAGCCGCCTTCGGTGATGGTCATCGACACGATGCGGATCTTCGGATCGGCGAGCGTGTCGATGATGCGGTCGAAGTCGGGCGCGGTGATGATGTCGATCATCGGGCCGGTGATGGTGGCGGCCGAGCGGTTGACGTCCTGCTCGACGACGGTGGTGAGATAATCCTGGGCTTGAAGGGTCGCCTTCATCTTGGCGTCGGAAGCCATGACGCCCGCGCCGATGATGGCGAAATCATGGGCTTTGCCCTCGTTCATCAACTCATGCAGGTAAACGGCCAGATGAGCGCGATGGAAATTGCCCACGCCGAAATGCACGATGCCGGCCGAGAGATCGTCGCGCCGGTAGCGGGGAACGCTGGCTTTGGCGGACAGCGCTTCGAGATTGGCGAGCGAGAGTTTGGTCATGGGCAGTCTCCGATCCTGGGGTCTGGGAGCCTCAGCTCATCCAGTTGCCGCCATCGACGTTGTAGGTTTGGGCGACGATGTAGTCGGCCTCGGCGGAGGCGAGAAACACGGCCATGCCCGTCAGGTCCTCGGCGCGGCCCATGCGCCCGAAAGGCACGGCCTCGCCGACGAGTTTCTTCTTCTCGCCCAGCGGGCGATTTTCATGCTTGGCGAACAGGGCGTCGACGCCGTCCCAATGTTCGCCGTCCACCACGCCGGGGGCGATGGCGTTGACGTTGATGCCGTATTTGATCAGGTCGAGACCGGCCGACTGGGTGAGCGAGATGATTGCCGCCTTGGTGGCGCAGTAGACCGCAACCAGCGCTTCGCCTCGGCGGCCGGCCTGGCTGGCCATATTGATGATCTTGCCGCCTTTGCCGCGCGTGATCATCGATTTGGCCGCCGCCTGCATCGTAAACAGCGATCCTGCGACATTGATCGAGAACAGCGTATCGTAGCTCTGGCGGGTGATTTCCACGATCGGCGCGAGATCGAAGAGCGCGGCGTTGTTGACGAGAATGTCGAGGCCGCCGGTCTTTTCTTCGACCGCGGCGATCGCTGCGTCGATCGAGGTCTGGTCGGTGACGTCCATGCGGACGGCGTAGGCCGAAGCGCCGAGCTCCGACGCCGTCTGCTGCGCGCGTTCGAGGTTGATGTCGGCGATCGCCACCGTCGCGCCTTCGCGGATATAGGCTTCGGCGAAGACGCGGCCGATGCCGCGCGCAGAGCCGGTGATCAGCGCCGATTTTCCGTCAAGCCTGCTCATCGGACGGCCATCCCCTTGTCGTTGAAGCGATGAATGCGTTTGTCGTCCGGCGTCAGATACACCTCATGACCATGCCGGAACGTGGTGTCGCCATCGGCGCGAACCGTCAGGCTGCCGGCTTCTTCGGTGTGGATATGGAGGAACGTGTCCGAGCCCAGATGTTCGGTGACGCCGACCTTGCCCTTCCAAAGACCTTCGGTCGAAGACAGCCGGACATGTTCCGGTCGAATGCCGATCGTATGCGCGCCATGCCCGGAGCGGCCGCTGCGCCGGTGACGAAATTCATGCGCGGCGAACCGATGAAGCCGGCGACGAACAGATTGTCGGGACGGTTGTAGAGATCCATCGGCGAGCCGACTTGCTCGATATTGCCGGCCTGCAGCACGACGATCTTGTCGGCCATGGTCATCGCCTCGACCTGGTCGTGGGTGACATAGATCATGGTGGCGCCGAGCTGCTGGTGCAGTTCGGAGATTTCCAGGCGCATCGAGCCGCGAAGCGCTGCGTCGAGGTTCGAGAGCGGTTCGTCGAACAGGAAGGCCGAGGGTTCGCGCACGATAGCGCGGCCGATGGCGACGCGCTGACGCTGGCCGCCCGACAGCTGGCCGGGCCGCCGCTCGAGATAGTTGGTGAGGTTGAGAATGCGCGCGGCGTCCTTGACCTTCTTGTCGATGGCTTCGGGCGCCATGCCCGCCATTTTCAGCGGGAATGCGATGTTCTTATAGACGCTCATATGCGGATAGAGCGCGTAAGACTGGAACACCATGGCGAGCCCGCGTTTGGCGGGCGGCGTCTTGGTGACATCCTTTCCGTCGATCTCGATATGACCGGAACTGGTGTCCTCGAGACCGGCGATCAGCCGGAGAAGCGTGGACTTGCCGCAGCCCGAGGGGCCGACGAAGACGACGAATTCGCCGTTTTCGATGGAGAGATCGATGCTCGGAATGACCGTGGTCGCGCCGAATGACTTGTTGACCTTCTTGAGTTGGATCGTGCCCATCGTTGTTTCTCCCCTTGTCTCTTATTTCACCGCGCCGAAGGTCAGGCCGCGCACCAATTGCTTCTGCGAGAACCATCCCATGATCAGGATGGGGGCGATGGCGAGGGTCGAAGCCGCCGAGAGCTTCGCCCAGAACAGGCCCTGCGGGCTCGAAAACGAGGCGATGAAGGCGGTCAGCGGCGCGGCGTTGGTGGTGGTCAGTCGGATCGACCAGAAGCTTTCGTTCCAGGCCAGGATGATGTTGAGCAGCATGGTCGAGGCGATGCCCGGCACCGCCATCGGCGTCAGCACATGCACGATCTCACCCCATAGCGTCGCCCCGTCCATGCGGGCGGCCTCGAGGATCTCGCCCGGGATTTCACGAAAGTAGGTATAGAGCATCCAGACGACGATCGGCAGGTTGATCAGCATCAGCATGATGGTCAGGCCGATGCGGCTGTCGAGCAGGCCGAAATCGCGGAACAGCAGGTAGATCGGCACCAGCACGGCGACCGCCGGCATCATCTTGGTGGAGAGCATCCACATCAGGATGTCCTTGGTCTTGCTGGTCGGCGCGAAGGCCATCGACCAGGCGGCGGGAACCGCCACCAGCAGAGCCAGGATCGTCGATCCGACCGACAGGATCACCGAATTCATGAACGGCTTGAAATAATCCCGCTGGGTCTGGACCTCGATATAGTTTTCGAAAGTCCCGGAGGGGATGAGGCTGAAGCCCTGGATCGCTTCGCTCTCCGTCTTGATCGAAGTGATCAGCGTGTAGAGGATGGGAAAGAAGATCAACAACGCGACCGACCAGGCGGCGACGGTGAAGAAGGCTTTGCGGCGGGTCGAAACGGCGCGGGCCATGGGTCTCTCCTTACTTGTCCAGGTTCTTGCCGACGGCGCGCATCAGGAAGAAGGCGACGATGTTGGCGAGGATGACGGCGATGATGCCGCCCGCGGATGCTCCGCCCACGTCATAGCCCAGCAGCGCGGTGCGGTAGATCAGGAAGGCGATATTGGTGGAGGCGTAGCCGGGGCCGCCATTCGTGGTGACCAGAATTTCCGCATAGACGCCGAGCAGGAAGATCGTCTGGATGAGAATGACGACCGTGATGGCGCGCGAAAGATGCGGCACGACCAGATAGATGAAGCGGCTCCATATGCCGGCGCCGTCCATTTCGGCGGCTTCCTTCTGCTCGCCGTCGAGCGACTGCAGCGCGGTCAGGAGAATGAGCGTCGAGAAAGGCAGCCATTGCCAGGCGACGATGACTATGATCGAAAACAGCGGATACTGGGCGAACCAGTCGACAGGCTGAAAGCCGAGCGCGCGGTTGATGTCGGCGAGAACGCCGTAGCCGGGATGCATGATCATGTTCTTCCACACCAGCGCCGCGACCGGCGGCATGACGAAGAAGGGCGATATGACCATGATGCGGACAAAGCCCTGGCCCCACATGTCCTGGTCGAGGAGCAGGGCGATGAGCACGCCGCCGATCACTGTGATCAACAGGACGCCGCCGACCAGCACCAGCGTGTTGTAGATCGACTGGAAGAAGGCGGGATCGGTATAGAAGAAGCGATAGTTGAACAATCCGGCAAAACTCACATTGCCTGGGTTCAACAGATTGTAGTTCTGGAACGAGAACCACAGCGTCATCGCCAGTGGCACAATCATCCAGATCAACAGCAGCCCCACTGATGGAGCCATCATTGCGCGCGCGAGCGTTCTCGTCTGTTGCGTCGCCATCGTTTCCTCCCCTGCGCAGCGGTATGGTGAATTGTCGAGACAATAGATGTCGCGCTTGGGCGCGGAATGATTCTTTGAAAAAGGCTGCCCAGAGGGGCCGGGCAGCAAGGTCAGGCCTGGGAGCCTGTGGATTACTTGATGTAGCCGGCGCGGGTCATTTCGCGTTCGGACACCTGCTGAGCCTGAGCCAGCGCATCGTCGACGCTCATCTGACCGGCGAGAGCCGCCGAGAACAGCTGGCCGACAGTGGTGCCGAGGCCCTGGAATTCAGGGATCGCCACGAACTGGACGCCGACATAGGGGACCGGCTTGACGGTCGGCTTGGTCGGGTCGGCTGCGTTGATGGAGTCGAGGGTCATCTTCGCGAACGGAGCGGCCTTCTGGTAGTCGGCGTTTTCGTAGAGCGAGGTGCGCGTGCCCGGAGGAACGTTGGCCCAGCCTTCCTTGTCCGCCACCAGCTTCAGATAGTCCTTGCCGGTCGCCCAGGCGATGAACTTCTCAGCTGCTTCAACCTTCTGCGAGCCTGCGGGGATCGCGAGGTTCCAGGCCCAGAGCCAGTTGCCGCGCTTGCCGAGGCCGTTGTCCGGAGCCAGAGCGTAACCGACCTTGTCGGCGACGGTGGAATCCTTGGGGTTGGACACGAAGGATGCGGCGACGGTGGCGTCGATCCACATGCCGCACTTGCCCTGCTGGAAGAGCGCGAGGTTTTCATTGAAACCGTTCGAGGACGCGCCCTGCGGACCGGCGTCGTTCATCAGCTTCACGTAGAAATCGAGCGTGTTCTTCCATTCCGGCTGGTCGAACTGGGGCTTCCAGTTCTCGTCGAACCAGCGGGCGCCGAAGGAGTTGGACATGGCGGTCAGGAAAGCCATGTTTTCGCCCCAGCCGGCCTTGCCGCGCAGGCAGATGCCGTTCACGCCGGTGGCGCGGTCGGTCATCTTGCGGGCGGCGTCGGCGATGAAGTCCCAGGTCGGAGCGTCGGGCATGGTGAGCCCGGCCTTTTCGATCAGGTCCTTGCGGTACATGACCATGGAGCTTTCGCCGTAGAAGGGCGCTGCGTAGAGCTTGCCTTCCAAAGTCAGGCCGCCGCGGATAGCCGGCAGCAGATCGTCCACGTCATAGTCCGCGCCGAGATTGTCGAGCGCGACCAGCCAACCCTGCTTGGCCCAGATCGGAGCTTCGTAGGTGCCGATGGTCATGACGTCATACTGGCCGCCCTTGGTGGCCACGTCGGTGGTTACGCGTTCGCGCAGAACGTTTTCTTCCAAGGTCACCCAGTTCAGCTCGATGCCGGGGTTCTTCTTGGTGAAATCGTCCGTCAGCTTCTGCATACGGATCATGTCGCCATTGTTGACGGTGGCGATCGTCAGGGTCTCGGCGTTCGCGAGGCCGAACATCGCCAATGCCGAGCTTGCGCCCAGCAGGAAAGTCTTCAGGTTCATGGTCTTCCTCCCAGAAGAGAAACTTGAGCAAATGCCATGCTCATGGGCAGATATTCACTTCGTCCGGAAAACTGTCAATAGGGATTCTTTTTGCAGCGCCGAAAGGACCATGCAAGTCCCTGAAATATCGAATAAAAAAACAGGGCCGCACACGCTGCCCGTCTTCCAGGGCGCGCGTGAAGTCCGCTGCTGTTGGAAAGGCGAGGTGGCTGTCAGCCGGCGAGCAGCATCCGGGCTGCGTCTTCATCGGTGATCAAGCCGTTGATTTTGCCGCCGATGACGGCGGCGCGAATGGCCTTGTGCTTGCGGACACCGCGCCCCAGGCCGATGACCGTCGAGGCGTCGCGGGAGGGAATAGGCAAGCTCGCGACGCGGTCGTTCACCCCATGTGCGAGGAGTTTTCCATCCGGTCCGAAAATCCAGCCGCAGATTTCGCCGACCGCGCCGGCTGCGAGCAACTCCTCCATCTCCGCATCGTTCAAGAATCCGTCAACCAGCAGCGGCGCGTTCTGCGCCATCTCGCCGATGCCGACGAAAGTGACGTCGGAATGCTTGCCCAGATCGATGGTCGTGGCCATCAGCGGCTGGCGATGCAGCAGGTCCCGTTCCGCCTGCGAAGACACGATGACGGGCAGCGGCATCGGGAAGTGCGGCGCCTTGACCGCATCGGCCATGGAGAAGATGACGTTGAAATAGGCGGCCGATCCGTCCGGGCTGATATTGCCGGTGAGCGACACAATCTTATGTTGTGGGCACTCCATCGGCGACAGCTGGTCGATGACGGCGCGCAGCGTGCGGCCGGTGCCCATGGCGATCACCAGCGGGTCGCTGCGCTTCAGCCAGCGTTCGAGCTCGGCGGCGCCGGCCTCGGCCACGCCGATCGCCGTGTTTCCAGCATCCGGATCGCTCGGCACGATTTCGACCTGCTTCAGTCCAAAGCGATCCTTGATCGCTTCGGCGAGTTCGAGACAGGCGGCGATCGGGTGATCCAGCCGGACCTTGACCAGCTTTTCAGCCACCGACAATGAAATCAGACGTTGTGCGCTCTGGCGGGAAATGCTCATGATCGAGGCGATTTCGTCCTGGGTGCGGCCGGCGACGTAATAGAGCCAGCCGGCGCGCGCCGCCTCGTCCAAGCGTCCTTGATTGTCCGGTCGTTTCGCCATGGTTATTCTGCCTGCCATCAGTCTGTCGGCCATTTGCTGCCAAGTTTCTGACGACCTGTCAAATATCTTCAGCCGCTTTCGCCCTCGACGAAGGTCATCGGCCAGAGCTGGCGTTGCGGCGCATCCGGATAATGTTCGCGGTAGCCGGGCATGGCGGCAAGCAGGCTTTCGGCAAGAGCGGCCCCGAGATCGCGAAGCGACAGGTCGAAATAAGTAAGGCTCGGCGCCAAAAATTCCGCCTGCGGACTGCGCATGCCGATCACCGCGATGTCGCGGCCGGGCGACAGGCCGACTTCGGCGAGGCCCCGGTAAAGGCCGAGCGCCACCGATTCACTGACCAACAACACGCCGTCGGGGCGCTTGTCCGAACTGAGGATCTGGCTCGCCACATCGTAGCCGCCTTTTTCGCTGGCCGCGGCGTGGTAAATCTGCGCGTCCGGCAGATCGAGACCGTATTCGGCGAGCACCTGACGGCATCGCTCGATATAAACATAGCCGAGATTGAGGTCTCCGTGCGGCCAGACGAAGGCCAGGTCGCGTTTGCCCCGCTCGACCATGCGCCGCACCGAGCGTTCCGCCATGCCTTCGAAATCCAGGTCGATCCACGGCTGATCGACGTCGGTGAGGCTTCGGCCGAGGGTGATGAAGGGAATTTTGCGGCGGGCGAGGTACTCGAAGCGAGCCTCTTGCCGCCGGGTCGCGGAGAGGATGACGCCGTCGGCGAAACCGCGCGCCACCATGCGTTTCAGGTATTCGTCGGGATCTTCTTCGGACGAGCACAACATCGCCACCAGATCGAGGCTATGGCGGGCGAGGACGGTCTGGACGCCGTCGAAGACGCTCATGAAGAAGGTGTCGCCGCGACCGGTGATTTCGGGGCCCGTCTGCATCATGAATCCGATGACCCCGGTTTCGCCTTTCCGCAGCGCGCGACCCGACTGATTGGCCACGTAGCCCAGCTTTTCGGCCGCGTCGAGGACGCGCTTGCGCGTATCCGGATTGACGTCCGGTTTGCCGTTCAAGGCGCGGGAGACGGTGCCGATCGAAATCTTGAGATGGTCGGCGAGTTGGCGGATGCCTGTCATGCTGTCTCGATGCGCTCCGTGATCGTTTACGGAAACCCTATTGACAAATATCGATTCCTGTAAATAGTATCGTAAACGTTTACGGAGCGCGAAAGAGGAGTTTCGCTTCCGTCGGTGGAGGAAATCAGTGACATATTCAGCCGTTTTGTGCGGTTGCGGAGCTATGGCCAAGGGCTGGCTGCGTGCGATCGCCGAACACGAAGACCTCAAGGACAAGGTCGCCATCGTCGGGCTTGTCGATCTCGATGAAGGCGTGGCCCGCGGGCTGGCCGCGGAATTCGGGCTGACCGACGCCGTCATCGGCTCCGATCTTGCATCAGTCCTGTCCGAAACATCTGCCGATCTCCTGTTCGACGTCGTCGTGCCGCCGGCGCGCAAGGATGTGGTGAAGACGGGGCTTGCCCATGATTGCCACGTCCTGTCCGAAAAGCCGATGGCCACCTCGATCAAGGACGCCGAGAGCCTGATCCGGAAAGCGCGCAAGAAAGGTCTGACCCATGCGGTGGTTCAGAACCGCCGTTATATCCCGGGCGTCAGGCGAATGAAAGCCTTCGTCGAATCCGGCGCGATCGGCGAGATCACCGGCGTCCATTGCGATTTTTTCATCGGCGCGCATTTCGGCGGTTTTCGCGATGAGATGGACAATGTCCTGCTGCTCGATATGGCGATCCACACGTTCGACGCCGCCCGTTTCGTTTCCGGCAAGACGCCCCAAGCTGTCTATTGCCATGAGACCAATCCCAAGGGCTCCTGGTATGCGCATGGCGCATCGGCTTTCGCGATCTTCGAGATGAGCGACGACGTGACCTTCAGCTATCGCGGCTCCTGGTGCGCCGAAGGCGCCAACACCAGTTGGGAAAGCCAGTGGCGGATCACCGGCGAGAAGGGCACGCTGCTCTGGGACGGGCTGGATCAATTCTCCGCCCATCGCGTCGCCGCAGACGAAGGGTTCCTGCGCGATCAGGAAGAGATTTCCGTGCCCGACGCGCCTGATCTTGCAGCGACCGAGGGGCACGCCAGCGTCCTTTCCGCCTTTGTCCGAGCGATCGAAACCGGAACGCCGCCGGAGACGGCGGGCGAAGACAATATCAAGAGCCTTTCCATGGTGTTCGCCGCCATAGAAAGCGCCAGGCGCGGCAAGCGCGTCGTCATTTCCAAGGAGTAGCAGGATGAGCAACCCGGCAAAATCGATCCGCGTCGGCACCATGGTCAGCGCCAGCGGCGGCAAGGCGGCCGAGCGCATCGGCCAGATCGCCGATATGGGCTTCGAAAGCTTCGAGCCCTTCTTCTGGCAGACTACCAATAGCCAGGATCTCGCCGAACTCGGCAAGCGATGCAAGGACGCGATCGGCGACCGCGATATCACCATTTCCACGCTCGGCATGTTCGGCAATCCGCTGGAGACCACCGAGATCGACCAGATCACGCTTCAGGGCTGGAAGGATTGCATCGACAACGCCCATCATTTCGGCGCGACCTGCGTGGCGGGCTTCACCGGCCGCATCCGGGGCAAGCCGCTGACCGACAGCTTGCCCCGCTACAAGGAGATCTGGAGCGAGCTCGCCAAGCGAGCCGCCGACAAGGGCGTCAGGATCGCCTTCGAGAACTGCGCCATGGACGGCGACTGGCGGAGCGGCGACTGGAACATCGCCCATAATCCCGACGCCTGGGAGCTGATGTTCAACGAGACGCCGGATGAGAATATCGGGCTCGAATGGGAGCCCTGCCACCAGATGGTCTACCTCATCGATCCGCTGCCGCAGATCCGCAAATGGGCAAGCAAGATCTTCCATGTGCATGGCAAGGACGCGACCATCCGCTGGGAGGTGATCCGCGAGCACGGCATTTTCGGCAAGGAGAAATTCGTCTTCATGCGCACGCCGGGCTTCGGCGACACCAACTGGACCGACGTGATTTCGGAGCTGCGCCTGGCCGGATGGACCGGTTCGATCGACATCGAGGGCTGGCACGATCCCGTCTATCGCGACGCGCTCGAAATGACCGGTCAGGTCCACGCGCTCAACTATCTCAAGAATTGCCGGGGCGGCGACTTCGTCATCGACCCGCAATGAGAATGCCCAGGCGGCAGGGAGGAAAGCCGCCCGGATCACTCTGAACCTGAATGGAGGAGAACATGGGTATCAGGAAATTTCTCATGGCGGGCGCGCTGGCGCTCGCATCCGTCTCTGCGCTCGGCCTGTCCGCGCATGCCGAGGACGTGAAGATCACAGTCTGGTCGCTCGACCGCGACATCCAGCCGGCGCCCAATCTGATCAAGGATTTCAACGCTCTGAAGAACGGGATCACGGTCGAGTACCGCCAGATCCAGTTCGACGATGTGGTCAGCGAGGCCATGCGCGCTTACTCCACCGGCCAGGCGCCCGACATCATCGCCGTCGACAACCCCGAGCACGCGCTGTTTTCGTCGCGCGGCGCCTTTCTCGACCTGACCGACCGGATCGCCAAATCCACGGTGATCAAGCCGGAGAACTATTATCCCGGCCCGTTGAAATCGGTGATGTGGGACGACAAATATTTCGGCGTTCCCAAGGCCACCAATACGATCGCGCTCTATTACAACAAGGACATGTTCAAGGCAAAGGGTCTCGATCCCGCCAAGCCGCCGCAGACCTGGGACGAATTGGTCGCAGCCGCCCGCAAGCTGACCGACCCGGCCAACAATGTTTACGGCCTGGCGTTCTCCGCCAAGGCGAGCGAGGAGGGGACCTTCCAGTTCCTGCCCTGGGCGCAGATGGGCGGCGGCGGCTATCAGCAGATCAACGCGCCGGGCGCTGTGAAGGCGCTGGAGACCTGGAAGACCATCATGGACGAAAAGCTCGCGTCGCCTGACACATTGACGCGCGGCCAGTGGGATTCCACCGGAACCTTCAATTCCGGCAACGCCGCCATGGCGATCTCCGGCCCCTGGGAGCTCGACCGCATGCTGGAGGAAGCCAAGTTCGACTGGGGCGTGGCGTTGCTGCCGGTGCCCGAGGCGGGCGCGCAGCGTTCTTCGGCCATGGGCGACTTCAACTGGGCGATCTTCTCGAACACCCAACATCCCGACGAAGCCTTCAAGGTGCTCGAATATTTCGCCTCGCAGGATGACAAGATGTTCGAAAAGTTCGGGCAGTTGCCGGCCCGCTCCGACATCACCATTGCCGCGACCGGAAAGCCGCTGAAGGACGAGGCGCTCAAGGTCTTCCTGGAGCAGTTGAAATACGCCCAGCCGCGCGGTCCGCATCCGGCCTGGCCGAAAATCTCCAAGGCGATCCAGGACGCGATCCAAGCGGCGCTGACCGGCCAGATGAGCCCGAAAGACGCGCTCGACCAGGCGGCGGAGAAGATCTCCGCGGTACTGGGCTGACGCTACAGGCTTTCCTCCTCGCGGGGAAAGCCACACCCGTTCCTCCCGAAGGGGCCGTCTCGCTCGACCGAGGCGGGCGGCCCCGAGGACGTCTAGTTTTCGCGGGGTTCCATGAAGAGATTCCTCACCAGCCTGACCGACGGTCGCGGCTTCGACATCGGCCTCGTGGCGCTGCCGCTCGGCTTCCTGTTCGTGATGTCCGGTCTGCCGCTGATCTACAATGTGCTCATGAGCTTCCAGGAAGTGGACATGTTCTCGCTGGGCACGTTCATCCGGCCTTTCGTCGGCTTCAAGAACTACGTCGCGCTGTTTTCGCAGCCGGAGACGTGGCCGATCCTGCGCAACACGGCGGTCTTCGTCGTCGCCTCGATCGCAGGCCAGTTTCTGATCGGGTTCGGTCTGGCGCTGTTCTTCTGGAACGATTTTCCGGGATCGAGCTGGCTGCGCGGCCTGTTTCTCGTGTCCTGGGTCATGCCGGGCCTCGTGGTCGGCGCGATCTGGAACTGGATCCTTTCCGGCGATTTCGGCGTGCTCAACTATTTTCTGCGCGAGGCGGGCGTCATTTCCGGCAATATCTTCTGGCGGTCCGATCCGCATTATTCGCTTTGGGCGGTGATCCTCGCCAATATCTGGCTCGGCACGTCCTTCAACATGATCCTGCTCTCGGTTGGACTTTCGGGTATCCCGAAGGATCTTTATGAGGCGGCGGAACTCGATGGGGCGGGCGTCTTCCAGCGTTTCGTCACCATCACCCTGCCGATGATGCGCTCGACCATCGGCGCGATCATCTCGCTCGGCCTCATCTTCACCCTGCAGCAATTCGATCTCTTTGCCGGCATCACCTCGGGCGGGCCCAACAATTCCTCGAATGTGGCGCAATACTGGGCCTGGGATCTCTCGTTCAAGCAATATGATTTCGCCCGCGGCGCGACCGTGTCGGTCATCATGATCGTCTTCGTCATGATCGCTTCGGTCGTCTATGTCCGCTCGACGCGGCAGGAGGTGCGGGGATGACCGAAACGTTTCGAAACCGGTTGATGCTCGCCATCGCGCTCGTTCTGGCGGCGATCTATCTCTTTCCGCTTTACTGGATGTATATCACGGCGCTGAAGACCGGCTCGGCAATGTTCGCCACGCCGCCGAACTTCTGGCCGTCCGATCCGCAATGGGGCGTCTATGGCGCGGTGTGGCAGGCGAGGGGCGTCGGCCGCTTTCTGTGGAATTCGCTGCTGGTCGCTTTGGGATCAGTGGTGCTGATCACTATCCTCGGCGCCGGCTGCGCCTATGTTCTGGCGCGATACCGCAATGTCTGGATCGATATCGGCCTGTTCCTGATCCTGATGCTGCAGGTCCTGCCGGCCTCGCTGATGATCACGCCCATCTTCGTCGGCTATTCGCAACTCGGCCTGCTCGAATACCCCCGGCTGGCGGTGATCATCGCCATCGCCGCCAAAAGCATGCCCTTTCGTCGTGCTTGTTCGCGCGACCTTCATGAGTGTGCCGATCGAACTCGAAGAGGCGGCGATGGTCGACGGCAATTCCCGTATCGGCGCCTTCTTTCATATCGTGCTGCCGCTGGCCCGTAACGGCATCCTCGTCTCGGCCATCCTGATCTTCATGCAGGCCTTCGGCGAATTCGTCTATTCCAAGTCGATCATCCAGGCGATCGAGTATCAGCCGGCGAGCGTCGGGCTCTATTCCTTCATGGGACCCAACACCAATGAGTGGAACAACATCATGGCCTTCGCCTCGATGTATGTGACGCCGATCCTCGCCCTTTTCGTTCTTCTGCAGCGCCGCATCGTGTCCGGCCTCACGTCAGGAGCCCTCAAATGATTCCGCAAATCGAGTTGACAGGCGTCAACAAGCATTACGGCGCCTATCATGCGTTGAAGAATATCGATCTTACGATCAAGAAGGGAAGTTTTGTCGCGCTCGTCGGTCCTTCCGGGTGTGGCAAGTCCACGCTGCTGCGGTCGCTCGCCGGTCTGGAAAAGATCAGCCAAGGCCGGATGACGATCGCCGGCCAGGATATGCGCGACGCGCCGCCGCGCAAACGGGACATCGCGATGGTCTTCCAGTCCTATGCGCTCTATCCGCATATGACGGTGGAGGAGAATCTCATGTATCCCCTTCGCATGCGCGGAACCGACAAAGCCGCCGCCAAGGCCAAGGCCGCGGAGGTGGCTGCGATCACCGGCCTTTCCGGTCTTCTCGATCGCTATCCGCGCCAGCTTTCGGGCGGCCAGCGCCAGCGCGTCGCCATGGGGCGCGCCGTCATTCGCAACCCCAAGGCTTTCCTGTTCGACGAACCCTTGTCCAATCTCGATGCGGCGCTGCGCGTCTCCATGCGCAAGGAAATCCGGGCGCTGCACGACCGGCTGGGCGCGACCTCCGTCTATGTCACCCACGATCAGATCGAGGCGATGACCATGGCGGATCATGTCGTGGTGATGAAAGACGGGGTGATCGAGCAGCAGGGCGCGCCGCTCGAACTCTATGATCGCCCCGCCAATCGCTTCGTCGCCGGCTTCATCGGTTCGCCAGCGATGAATTTTGTGACCGCGACCAGCGCCGGCGGCAACCGCGTGGTTCTCGATCTGCCGGGCGCGCCTGAACTCGCCGTTGCGCAGCCCATCGAGCCGGGCCGCAAGCTGCTCGCTGGCCTTCGCCCGGAGCATCTGAAGGTGGCGCATGGCGAGGAAGCCGGCTTCACCCTGCCGGTGTCGCTGATCGAATCCACGGGGTCGCTCACCTATATCGTGCTCGGTTCAGGTCAGAGTGAAATCACCGTGGTAGAGCAGGGCAGGGAGCGTGTGCGGCCGGGCGACAGCCTGCGGCTGACGATCGAGCCGGGACTGGTGCATCTGTTTGACCCGGAGACGGGGCGGCGGGTGTGAGGTCAGGCGTGAACGCCAGCGTCGACACTGTCTATGTAGGCTAAGACATCCTGCGCCCGGCCCTCACGAACAAGGTTGCGAGCGGTCGATTCTCCATGGCCTGGCAGCGGCGTGCTGTTCAACCAGCCCCAGGCTTCGGCCTCATTGCCGAACCGTGCGATGACGCGGTTGATGATGTCGCGCTCTTTCAGGACAAATGGCATCGTTTCTTTTGTCATGTCCGCGTCGCCTCGTTGCTGTTTTTACCACCATACCATCAGGGACAGGCGGGTGGTCAGAAAACCTGCGACAGATGGATTTTCGCATGCCATAAGGGCGCCCGCGTCAACCAGTCCAGATAAGCCATGATCCGCCTCGAAAACATCTCCAAGCAGCTCAGCCACCGCATCCTGTTCATCGAGGCCTCCGCCGCCCTCAACAAGGGCGAGAAGATCGGCCTCGTCGGCCCCAACGGGGCGGGAAAATCGACGCTGTTTCGGATGATCACCAGCCAGGAACTGCCCGATGAAGGCCAAGTTTCGGTCGATAAGGGCGTGACGATCGGCTATTTCGACCAGAATGTCGGCGAAATGGCGGGCCGCAGCGCCGTGGCGGAAGTCATGGAAGGGGCAGGGCCGGTCAGCGCAGTGGCGGCCGAGCTGCGCGACCTCGAAACCCAGATGTCCGATCCCGACCAGATGGACCGGATGGACGAGATCATCGAGCGATATGGCGAGGTGCAGGCGCGCTTCGAGGAGCTCGACGGCTATGCGCTGGATGGCCGCGCCCGCGAGGTGCTGGCCGGTCTCTCCTTCACGCAGGAGATGATGGATGGCGATGTCGCCAAGCTGTCGGGCGGCTGGAAGATGCGCGTGGCGCTGGCCCGCATCCTCTTGATGCGTCCGGACGTGATGCTGCTCGACGAACCGTCGAACCATCTCGACATCGAAAGCCTGATCTGGCTCGAAAACTTCCTGCGCGGCTATGACGGCGCGCTTTTGATGACCTCGCACGACCGCGAATTCATGAACCGCATCGTCACCAAGATCATCGAGATCGATGGCGGCACGCTGACCACCTATTCCGGCGACTACGGCTTCTATGAGGGCCAGCGGGCGCAGAACGAGAAGCAGCAGCAGGCGCAATTCGAGCGCCAGCAGGCCATGCTCGCCAAGGAAATCAAGTTCATCGAGCGCTTCAAGGCGCGCGCCAGCCATGCGGCGCAGGTGCAGAGCCGCGTCAAGAAGCTCGAAAAGATCGACCGCGTGGAGCCGCCGAAGCGCCGCCAGTCGGTGGCGTTCGAATTCCGGCCCGCGCCGCGCTCAGGCGAAGACGTCATCAACATCAAGGGCGTGCACAAGAAATACGGCTCCCGGTCCATCTATGAAGGGTTGGATTTCAGCGTCCGCCGTCGCGAGCGCTGGTGCATCATGGGCATCAATGGCGCCGGCAAATCTACGCTTCTGAAGTTGGTCACCGGCACGACCGAACCGGACGAGGGCACGGTGGCGATCGGCGCCAGCGTCAAGCTCGGCTATTTCGCCCAGCACGCGATGGATCTGCTCGACGGCGACGCCACCATTCTCGAATGGCTGGAATCCTCCTTCCCGCAGGCAGGTCAGGCGCCGCTCCGGGCGCTGGCGGGTTGTTTCGGCTTCTCGGGCGACGACATCGACAAGCGCTGCCGCGTGCTCTCTGGCGGCGAAAAGGCGCGGCTGGTCATGGCCAAGATGCTGTTCGATCCGCCCAATCTGCTGGTGCTCGACGAACCGACCAACCATCTCGATCTCGACACCAAGGAAATGCTGATCAGGGCGCTCGCCGATTACGAGGGCACCATGCTGTTCGTCAGCCACGATCGTCACTTCCTCGGCGCTCTGTCCAACCGCGTGCTGGAGCTGACCCCGACGGGGTTCATCGCTATGATGGCGGCTATACCGAATATGTCGCGCGCACCGGACAGGAAGCGCCCGGCATTCGCGGCTGAGACTCGTTTTCGGCGAGCCAGGCCTGTGAAAATCGTTCCGGTTTGGGAAGGCGACGTCGTTCGACGCCTCCCATTCTGGACCATTCACATCTCATTTTACTAAAGCATGGCACTATTTGCCGGTTCCAAGGCACCGGCTGACTGATTGAATGGTGTCCAAAACCCAACCATTGCAGGGACTTAACGAGACCTTCATGATCGCTTTCAAGAAATTGTCGGCGGGCGTCGCCGATGCTCGAGGCAAGCGAGGAAGATTTCGGAATGCAAGTGATCAGCGTGGTGGAGCAGAATGCTCATGGGAATAGATGCGCCAATGACGGCGGCGAGGTTCTTCGTCCGTTGACGGCCAGGGAGCGCGACGCCGTTCGCCGCGCCGGGCTGTTGATCGAGCAGAATTTGTCGAACCCGCTCAGCTTGGGGCAGTTGTCGGACATGGTCGGGCTCAGCCAGCGTCGGCTGTCGCAGGGGTTTAGGGAGCAGTTCGGCAGCACGATTTTCGGTTATCTTCGCGAGAGCAGGTTGAGAACGGCACGTCGGCTGCTGGGGAAACGGAAATGCCTCTCAAGCAGATCGCTTTCCTGATCGGCTATGGTCACGCCAACAATCTCATCGCCGCCTATCGCGAACGCTTCGGCGTCTCGCCGCGTCGCCATGCGCGGATTTCGGCCCTCGCATCGATGGAGTCCGTGCGGCTGAGCGCTTGAGCCGGCGCCAGGCGCGATCAGGAGTCAACTGCCGATCTTGGCGACCCATTGCGACCACATGGCTTGCGGGGTCGCTGCGATGGCCCGCTCCGTGTCCGACGCCGAGAGGTGGCGAACTTCCCGCGGGGTCATGCCGAACAATCGGCGAAAGGCGCGGGTGAAGTTTTCCGGATTGGCGTAACCATGGCTCTCGGCGATCGAGGCGATGGCGACATGGCGCTGGTCGGACGCCCGCAGCGCATCCCAGGCGCGGCGCAAGCGCCGCTCATGCACATAGGATTGGAAGCCGCCGAACCGCTCGAAAAGCCGATACAGCGAACGGCGCGACAGGCCGAAGCTGGCTGCGACCGTTTCGGCGGAGAGATCTGCATCGAGCAGATTGGCTTCGATGTGACGCCTGATGCTGGCGGTCAGCATCAGGTTCACCGCTTCGGCCTTTTCCTCCGAAAGTTCGGAGTTGATCGCCACAGCGGTGAGATCGACCAGCGGCTTCAGCGCGGCTTCCGCGTCTTCCGCGCGCAAGCGGTCGAGATTGCGGGTATAGCTGAGCATCGATTCCCGCAGCAGCGTCACCAGCGGCCGATCTCCCGGGATCACCAGCTCATGACAATTATCGGGCATTTTCAAAGAGGGTGCGAGCATGCGGCGCGGCAGCGCGAAGCTGATCTGCTCATGATCGGTCGTGGCGGTCGCCAGGGCCTGGGCCATGTCGATGAGATAAAGATCGCCCGGTTTGGCCGTCTGACCGCTGACGCGACCTTCGCTCTGTCCTTGCAAGTAGAACTGTAGCACATAGCCGTCCATCGCATCCTTGGCGATCTTCTTGCGGGAGCGATCGAACCGCTGACCGGCGCCGCGGATATGTCCGATGCCGACCTCGCCGACCAGCCAGGCGTCCACCGAGGCGAAAAATCCGTCCTCGATGCTCTTATGCGGGCGGGAATCGAAAATCACGCTGATCTGGTCGTGCCAGAGGTCCCAGGCGGGTCCTGGCGGCAGCTTGCGGGTGTCGAAGGAAGATCGCGGTATGCTCATCAAGGGGTCCGTGCGCCAATCCAGTCCGGCATTCTGCTCGAAATAGCTGCGGTTGTCAGTCGACGACGACGATTATGGTTTCTTGCGCTATACGGTTTGTCCGGGTGATTTATTCAACGCATCAGAGATTGCGGCTTTATCGGGCTTTACGCAACCGGCGTCGAACATGCCTCGGCTTTTACGCATATTCCTGAGTTCCATAATTTAGATTACCACGTTATCCGCTGTGGAGGTGCCATTCACCAATGTGCCGCCTGTTGCCTGATCCCTCGAACCGCTTCATTCTGCTTCATATCAGGAGTCTCCATGCCGCGTTTCGCCGCCAACCTCACCATGCTGTTTACGGAAATGCCGTTCGAGTCTCGGCTCAAGGCGGCGGCCGAGGCCGGTTTCGATGCGGTGGAATTCCTGTTTCCCTATGATCACGCTCCCGCCCAGATCGCCGAATGGGTCGAGGACGCCGGCTTGCCAGTGGCGCTCATCAATATGCCGCCGGGCGACTGGAGCGCTGGCGATCGTGGTCTGGCTGTCGATCCGCGTCGCCAGGACGAATTCGACGCGTCGCTGAGCCTCGCTGTGACCTATGCCGGCGCGCTCGGGGTCAGGAAGTTGCATTGCATGGCGGGCGTCGCAGAACGCGGTAATTCCGTTGCGGCCGGCGTCTATCGCGACAATCTGTCGAAGGCGGCCGACACAGCCGGCGCAATCGGCGCCGAAATCCTGATCGAGCCGCTCAATCCGCGCGATATGCCCGGATATTTTCTCGGTGATTTCAACGATGCCGCAGAGTTGGTCGATCGGATCGGCCATCCCTGTCTCAGGCTGCAATTCGATATCTATCACCGCCAGATCCTGCATGGCGACGTGTTGACCGGCCTGAGGTCGCTGTTTCCTCTGATCGGCCATATCCAGACAGCGGCGGTTCCGCATCGCGGAGAACCGGGCAGCGGCGAACTCGACGACGCCAGAATTTTCCGCGAACTCGACGCGCTGGGTTATGAGGGATATGTGGGGTGCGAATACCGGCCGATGGCGGGAACGACCGCCGGTCTTAAATGGTTGGACCGCTATCGCTGATTCCTATCCATCACATCGGTGAATCGGTCGAGGCGGATCGATTCACCGAAGTCGTTAGACGTGCGCCGGCGCGGCTGGAAGAATCGCGCCATGACAGGTTCATTCTCGACCCCCTTGCGCCTTCACCGCATCGATCCGACCCGCAACATGGCGCGTTTCTATCTCCTCAGCCTGCAGCACACCCTGTTCGGCGAAGTCTCGCTCATCCGTCAATGGGGCCGCATCGGCGGCGAAGGGCAGAAAAAGTCGAGACCTTCGCCTCGGAAGACGACGCTGCGCGCGCCTGGGCGCGATTGGAGCGGATCAAGCGGCGGCGCGGCTATGCCTGAGGGGTCAGGCGGACCGGATCATCCGGGCGCATTTGTCGCCGATCATCATCGACGGCGCATTGGTGTTGCCGCCGATCAGCGTCGGCATGATCGAGGCGTCGGCGACGCGGAGGTTGGAAAGCCCCTCACCTTCAACGTCTCCGGATCGACCACCGCCATGTCGTCGACGCCCATCTTCACCGTGCCGACGGGGTGATAGACCGTAAGCGCCTCGGTGCGGAGATAGGCGCGAATTTCATCGTCCGTCCGGACATCCCGCCCCGGGAGAAATTCTGTGCCCTCGAGTTCGGCCAGCGCCGGCTGGGCGAAGATCGAGCGGGCCAGTTTGATGCCTTCGACCAGCGTGTCCAGATCTTCCGACCGGGTGAAGAAGCGATGGTCGATCAGCGCGTTGCGGCGCGTTCCATCTTCCGTGAGCCTGAGTTCGCCGATGCTATTCGGCCGGAGAACACAGGTATGCACGGCAAAGCCGTGGCCATATTCGACCAGCCTGCCGCGATGGCTGCGATAGCCCGGCACGAAATGAAACTGGATATCGGGAAGGCCCGTCGAGAGCCGCGTCTTGGCGAAGCCGCCGGCTTCGACATAGTTTGTGGTCAGCATGCCCCTGCGGCGCAGGAGGTAATTCAGCGGGCTCGCGAGGATCGCCGGCAGATTGCCGAATGACAGGCCGAGCGTCTCGAGGCTTTTGGAGCGCATGGTGATCATGCCGTCTATATGATCGCGCAAGTTTTTGCCGACGCCGGGAATATTCAGCTTCACCGCGACGCCTGCGGCGGCGAGCTCAGGCGCGGGGCCGAGGCCCGAAGCAAGAAGAATGCGCGGACTGCCGATGGCGCCTGCGGACAGGATGATTTCACCGCGCGCAACAATCTTGTGCGCAATTCCATCGCGCACGACATTTACGGCTGTTGCCCTGTCTCCGACGATATCGAGATCGACGACTTCGGTGTCCGGCAAAACATGGAGGTTCGCCCTGCCCGCGACCGGTCTTATGAATGCCGTGTGCGACGAAAAGCGGCTGCCTTTATCCTGCGTCACATTGTAGATGCCGACGCCATATTGGCTCGCGGCGTTGAAATCACTGTTTTCCGGCAGGCCCGCCTGCTTGCCGGCCTCTACGAACGCGCGCGCTACAACATTGGGGTCACGCGGCCTGTCGACCAGAAGTTCTCCTTCGAAGCCGTGATAAGTCGGGTCCTGGTCGATCAGGTTTCGTTCGAAACTCCTGAACACCGGCAGCACGTCGTCATAACCCCATCCCTTGCAGCCCAGCGCGGCCCATTCGTCGTAATCCTCGCGGGCGCCGCGGATATAGATCATCGAATTGATCGTGGAGGAGCCGCCGAGCGCCTTGCCGCGATTGACCGGAATGCGCCGGCCGTTCATCTCTGCTTGCGGAACGCCGACATAGCCGTAATCGAAGCGCGGATTGCCGTAGAGCGAGAGGATGCCGGCCGGCACTTTCACCCTGAGACTGTCATCCGAGCCGCCGCCTTCGATCAGGCAGACGGTTTTCGTCGCATCCACGCTCAACCGATTGGCGAGCACGCAACCTGCGGAGCCTGCGCCGACGATCACATAATCGAATTCGAGCTTATCCATGCGCATGTCTCCGCGCTGTCGCGCCAGAAGCCCGGCGCGAGACTGGTATTGCGTGGGTGGAAGGGCGACGACGCTTAGTGCGCGTCGTCCTCGTCATTTCTCAAGAGCTCCAGGATCTCCCGCTTCATGGCGATGAATTCCGGCTCCAGCACGATGTCGGCCGAGCGCGGCCGGGGATCGTGACCCTGATTTCCTTCTTGATCAGGCCGGGCCGCCCGGACATGACCAGCACGCGGTCGGCGAGCAGGATCGCTTCCTCGATGTCATGGGTGACGAAGAGCACGGTCTTCTTGGTCGATTCCCACACGCGCAGCAGCAGTTTCTGCATCTGGTGGCGCGTCTGGCTGTCGAGCGCGCCGAAGGGTTCGTCCATCAGCAGCACTTCGGGATCGTTGGCGAGCGCGCGGGCGATGGCGACGCGTTGCTTCATGCCGCCCGACAGCTGCGACGGATAGTGGTTGGCGAATTTCGACAGGCCGACCTCGGCGAGATAATGCTCGACCAGATCCTTGCGGGTGGCGGGGTTGACGCCTTTTCGCTTCGGGCCGTATTCGACATTCTGCGCGACCGTCAGCCAGGGAAACAGCGTGTAGCCCTGGAAGACCATGCCGCGATCGGGCCCCGGTTCGGTGACGCTGCGGCTCCCCACCGCGATGTCGCCGCCGGTCCGGTCCTCGAGCCCGGCGATCAGATAGAGAAGACTCGACTTTCCGCAGCCTGATGGCCCGACGATGACGCAGAACTCGTTCTTTTCGACATGCAACGAGATGTCGTTGAGCGCGAGAACCGATTTCTTGCCCGCGCCGTAACGCAACTGTACATGCGAGACGGAAATATCCGAGGAATTGTAATCGAGTTTGGACATGCGGCGCCTCTCAATTGGCCCAGGGCGCCAGATAGCGGCGAATGAGGCGGAAGATCTTGTCGGTGCAGAGGCCGAGCAGGCCGATCATGGCGATCGCCATGAAGATGACATCGACCTGGAAGCCGCGCGCCGCCTTCAGCGAGATATAGCCGAGGCCGGCGCGGGCGGCGACGAGTTCGGCGACCACCAGATAGGTCCAGGCCCAGCCCATGGTGACGCGCAGCACGTCGAGAATGTTGGGCAGGGTCGCCGGCAGCACGATGTGGAACACGGTCTCGATGCGGCGCGTGCCGAGCGTATAGGCGGCGTTGATCAGGTCGCGCGGCACCGAATGCGCGGCGTCGGCGATCATCACCAATTGCTGGAAGAATATGCCGAAGATGATCACGGCCATCTTCTGCTCGATGCCGATGCCGATCCACAGGATGAACAGCGGCACGAAGGAGGTGACCGGCAGATAGCGGATGAAGTTGACCAGCGGATCGAACAGCCCCTGCACCACACGGTAGGAGCCCATCAGCAACCCGAGGGGGACCGCGAAGACGGAGGAGACGACGAAGCCGAGCATCACGACCTTGAGACTTGAGGACGTGTGTTCCCAAAGTTGGCCGTTCTGAGCAAATTTTAGCGTGGTTTCAAGGACATGGCCAGGGCTCGGCAGAAACATGTCCGGCACGTAGCCGGACAAGGTCACCAAGATCCAGAAGCCGATGACCAGCACCCAGACCAGCACGCCGAGGCCCGCCGTCAGTGACGGCGGAATAGCGCGAAACGGCGACGCCATGTCTTTGAGAAGAGAACGTTGAGACAAATCGAAACTCCAGCTCCGGCCTTCGGGACAGGCGAGGCGCGTCTTCAGACCGGGCGGCTGGGCCGCCCGGCGAAGAGGTGAGCGTTTACTTGATGTCGAGGAACTGGGCGTCGACGACGTCTTCGAATTTGGCGTCCATCTTCACCTTGCCGAAGCCGCCCCAGATCTCGTTGCCGAGCTTGATCAACGTGCCGGCCTCACTATCGGCGCCGCCTTTGAAGAAGCGGGCGTTCTCGTCCTTGCCGTAGAAGTTCACCCCGGCGGCGGAATCGGCGAAATCCTTGGGATCGGACAGCCAGCCGCCAACGCCCTTGGCCATGATGGCGTAAGCCTCTTCCTTGTTGGTCTTGATGTATTCATTGGCCTTGTAGAGGCCTTCGACCAGAGCTTTCACGTCTTCCGGATGTTTTTCGATATAGTCGCAGCGCAGCGAAAGCACGTCGACGATCACGCCGGGAGTCTTGGAGGAATCGATCAGCACCTTGCCCTTGTTGGCCTTCTTGGCCAGCGTCAGATGCGGCTCCCAAGTCACGGCGACAGGGATGCGGTCTGCCATGAAGGCGGCGGCGGCGTCGTCGGCGGTCATGTTGGTGACCTTGACGTCCGCTTCCGTCATGCCTTCGCGCTTGAGCAGGATGTTGAACCAGAACTGCGAGACCGAGCCTTCGTTGAGGCCGACTTCCATGCCCTTCAAATCCTTGATGGAATTGACGGTGGTCGGCGTCAGCATGCCGTCGCCGCCATGGCTGTCGTCGAGCGCATAGACCGTTTTGAAGCAGAATTCCTTGGTGCGGTATTGCAGCGTCTCATCGATCGTGCCGGCGTCGCCGTCGAGTTCGCCCGAGGCTTCGGCCGCCATGGCGAGCGCATGGTCTTCGACGATCTGCAGATCGACATCCAAGCCCTTTTCCTTGAAGTAGCCGAGGTCGCGGGCGAGGAAGAGCGGGCCATAGCCGACCCAGGTGGTCATGCCGAGCTTCATCGTGCCGGCTTCGGCGGCGCCAGCCGCGAGGAGCGCGACGCCGGCGGCCAGCGAAGTCTTGAACAGGCGAGAAAGAGATTTCATGTGACGTTCCCTTGTCTGTGGTTCGTTCTCGACGTCCTGGCTCCCGACGGATGTCGCTTGGGCGGGAGGAGCCCAAGACCGTGCCGGACCGGCGTCTTTTTTCGTTGCCTATACAAGTAAGCATGGAACGTTCATTTGGAAAAATAGACTTTTCTGACGAATTTGATTAGGAAAAACCTAATCAGCAGCCATTCGCATGAGCTGGTGCGAAAGAAGGTCAAAAAATGTGCAGGCGGCTGCAAGTCCTTGGGCGCCTGCCTTTTTGCAAGCAGATCCAGCTTTTCTATCTCGTCAGCGGCGCTTGTGGCCCATCGCCGGCGCCACCATCCCCGGAATATAGGAATCGGAGATGAACGCGCGGGCATGCGCGCTGAAGGCGGAAAGCAGGCGCGATTTTCGCAGCTGCTTGAGCGTCGCGACGCCGATGGTCATCGGCCTGTGATCGCCCGCGAGCCGCACGCGCGTGACGCGGCGGCCGTCCAGCGCCTGCTCGGAGCGCGACGTGACATTGGCGAGCGTATAACCGTAGCCGTTGGCGACCATGGTGCGGATGACATCCGGTTGCGAGAAGCGGAAGCCTATGGTGGGCTGGAGACCCTCCTTGAGGAAGAGCGCCATGAAATACTCCGCAGAAATCGGCATATCCAGGAGGATCAGCGGCAGCTCGACCAGTTCCTGCAACGTCACGGCGGATTGGCGGGCCAGGGGATGCGTCTCGCCGACGACCGCATGCACGGGCAGGTCGACGAGCGGTAGGAAGTCTATGCCCTGCGGAATCTGCAGGTCATAGGTGATGGCGACGTCGATCGTCGCCTTATGCAGCCCTGACAGCAGCGTTTCCTGGTGATCGGCGAAGGGGCGGATCGACGCCTTCGGGAAAGCGGACATGAAGGACAGCGCCAATTCCGGCAGGATCATCGGCGCGAGCGTGGTCAGGCAGCCGATATTGAGCTGCCCCCTCACCTCTTCCGAGGTCGCCGTGGCGGCCGAATACATCGCTTCGGCCTGTTCGATCAGCCGCTTCGCCTCCATCAGCATCACGCGTCCGGCCGGCGTCAGCGACAGGCCCTGGGCGTGATGACGGACGAAGAGCTGCACTTCCAGCTCCTGCTCCAATTGCGAAATCGCCGTGGAGATCGAGGGCGAGGAGATGTTGATGCGCTCGGACGCCTGTGAAATGCTGCCGGTTTCGCCGGCGGCGATGAAATATTCGAGCTGTCTCAGCGTGAAGCGCATGCGGCGGATGTCCGGTGTTCGTCGGTTTCGCCGGTCCGGCGTCTCCGTTCAATCGAGCTTATCGTTCGCGAGTTTCTCAGCCCAGCCCGTTCTTGAGGGCGTAGAGCGCGCGCGAGCGCTCCAGATGCTTGATCATGGCGTTTTCCGCAGCATCGGGGTCATGGGCCTCGATGGCGGCGATGATATCCTCGTGCTCGGCCAGCGTGAAATTCTCCTTGCCGGTCCAGATCAGCATTTCCGTGTGATAGGCTTTGAGCCAGCCGAGCATGGCCTCGCTCACCGCCTCGAAAATCGGATTGCCGGAGATGCGGGCGATCGCCGTATGGAATTCCATATCGGCGCCGATAAAGCCTTCGGAATCGCCGAGCTGCGCTTTCTGCTTTTCGAGCTTGGACTTGAGTTCGCGGATCTGCTCGTCCGTGGCCTTTTCGGCGGCTTCCCGCACCATGCCGCGCTCGAAAAAGATGCGGGCTGACTTCAGATGTTCGAGCGAATCCGAAGAACCCGCCAGCATGACCTTGGCGGGCAGATCCACCTGGCGCAGCAGTGATTGGGCAGTGACCTTCAGCACCCGCGCCCGTTCTCCATGCGAGATTTCCACCAGTCCCTTGCCGGCCAAGGCCTGCATGGCTTCGCGGATCGCCGGCCGGCCGACGTCGAACCGCTCCATCAGCGTTCTCTCGGACGGCATTTCGTCGCCGGCCTTGAGTTCGCCGGTTTCGATGAGCGCCTTTAAACGCAAAAACACCTCGTCGGAAAGTTTCCGCCGCACGATCGGTTCGGAGAGGATAGTCATCGCGTCACCTTCTGTTTCGCCGCTGATCTTATGCACGATTGCGCGAAGCAAGAAAACCGTCGGCAGGCCCTTGCATGACAGTGATACTCATTATACCAGTTGCCATCTAGCTGCAACGCGAATGCTCGGGGAGGAGCGGCGTGATCCGGGTCACCTATCGTATCGAAACGTCGGGCTCCATCGAAAAAATGGCCGCCAAGATCGCCAGCGACCAGTCCACCGGCACATTCGTGGCGCTGCCCGGAGAAACGGAAGAACTCAAGGCCCGCGTTGCGGCCCGCGTCGTCGAGATCCGCCCCCTGCCCCCGACCGACAAGCCTTCATTTCCGGACGAAGGCGGCGGCGCGAAACTGTTTCACCGCGCCGATGTCGATATCGATTTTCCCCTGGATGCGGTGGGGACTGATCTCTCCGCGTTGATGACGATCTGCATCGGCGGGGTCTTTTCGATCAAGGGCATGACCGGCATCCGTATCGTCGATCTCAAACTGCCCGACGCGTTCCGCGCCGCTCATCCCGGACCGCAATTCGGCGTGCAAGGCAGTCGCAAACTGACCGGCGTCGCGGATCGGCCCATCATCGGCACCATCGTCAAGCCGGCGCTCGGCCTGCGACCGCATGAGACGGCGGAGATGGTCGGCGAACTGATCGAGGCCGGCGTCGATTTCATCAAGGACGACGAGAAGCTGATGAGCCCGGCCTATTCGTCGCTCGAGGACCGGGTTGCGGCGATCATGCCGCGCATTCTCGACCACGAGCAGAAGACCGGCAAGAAGGTGATGTACGCCTTCGGCATTTCGCATGCCGATCCCGATGAGATGATGCGCAATCATGATCTTGTGCTCAAGGCTGGCGGCAATTGCGCCGTCGTCAACATCAACTCGATCGGGTTCAGTGGCATGAGCTTCCTGCGCAAGCGTTCGGGCCTCGTGCTGCATGCTCATCGCAATGGCTGGGATGTTCTCACCCGGCATGCCGGCATCGGCTTCGAATTCTCCGTCTGGCAACAGTTCTGGCGGCTGCTCGGCGTCGACCAGTTCCAGATCAACGGCATCCGGGTCAAATACTGGGAGCCCGACGAGAGTTTCGTGCGCTCCTATCAAGCGGTGTCGACGCCGATCTTCGACGCCTCCGATTGCCCCCTGCCCGTGATCGGCTCGGGCCAATGGGGCGGCCAGGCGCCCGATACGATCAAGGCCACCGGCGGCTCGACCGATCTCCTCTATCTCTGCGGCGGCGGCATCGTCAGCCATCCGGATGGGCCCGGCGCGGGCGTCAAGGCCGTCCGGCAGGCCTGGGAGGCGGCGGCGGCGGATATCCCGCTCGACGACTATGCGCGCGATCATACCGAACTCGCCCGCTCGATCGAGAAATTCGCCGACGGCAAGGCCGCCTGAGACCCCTTCCCGGAGTAGGATATGACCCGCCCCTGATCAGCTATTACGGCGACGATTTTACCGGCTCGACCGATGTGATGGAGGCGCTCGCGTCCAACGGCGTCGATACGGTGTTGTTTTTGAAGAAGCCCGGCGGCGAGTTGGTGGAGCGGTTTCGGCAGGCGCGCGCCATGGGTCTTGCCGGTACGAGCCGCAGCGAAAGCCCGGACTGGATGGATGTCCATCTGAGCGATGCCTTGAGGTGGCTTGGCGGGCTCGACGCCGAACTCTGTCATTACAAGGTCTGCTCGACCTTCGATTCCAGCCCGGGGTTCGGCAATATCGGCAAGGCGATCGAGATCGGCGCAAACATATTCGGAAATCGGACCACGAGCCTCATCGTCGGCG
The DNA here is from genome assembly GCF_014158035.1 of Rhizobium sp. G21. Classification (GTDB taxonomy): domain Bacteria; phylum Pseudomonadota; class Alphaproteobacteria; order Rhizobiales; family Rhizobiaceae; genus Rhizobium_E. The sequence continues at coordinate 613,705 of NZ_JACFXW010000002.1, forward strand.
CGCCGCAGATCCGCCGCTATACTGCTTTCGGCCAGTTGTTCGCCGCCTATCAGGGTCGTAACTACCGGATCGACCGCCATCCGGTGATGAGCCGGCATCCGGTGACGCCGATGGACGAGGCGGATATTCTGCTGCATCTGGCGCGACAGACGAAGCTGTCGTCGGCGCTTTTGGATTGTGCGGGGCTCACCGGCCCCGATGTCGGCGGCGCGCTCGGTGCGGCGTTGGCGGACGATCCGGCCATCCTGTTGATCGACGTCCTGGATTCCGGCACGCAGGCCGCCGCGGGGCAGATCCTGTGGAATGCGCTGCGTGATCGCGGCCGTTTCGTCTGCGGCTCCTCGGGCGTCGAATATGCGCTGATCGAAGCCTGGCGGCAGGAGGGGCTGATCGGTGCGAAGCCGGGTTTTGAGCCGGTCGGGCCCGTCGAGCAGATCGCCGTGGTCTCCGGGTCCGTGTCGCCGACGACGGAGCGGCAGATCCGTCACGCGCTGGCGCATGGGTTTGAAGCGGTAGCGCTTGATCCGCTGCATTTGACCGGCGACAATGCGGAAAACGAGGTTGAACGCGGCGTGGTCGCTGGTTTGGAGATCCTGTCGCGCGGCGCGAGCCCGGTCATCTTCACGGCGCTCGGACCCTCCGCCGATCGCGGCAGCGAGATCGATATGCGCGAGGGCGCGCGTCACCGGATTGGTCGGGGGCTGGGAAAGATCCAGAAACGTCTGCTGGGTGAAGCGAAACTTCGCCGCGCGGTGGTGGCCGGCGGCGATACATCCAGCCATGCGCTCGGCGAAATGGGGATCGAGGCGCTGACGCTGACCATGCCGTTGCCGCAGACGCCGGGCTCGCCGCTCTGCACGGCGCATGGCGGCGCTCTCGATGGTCTGCAGATCGCGCTCAAGGGTGGGCAGGTCGGCGGCGACGATTACTTTTCGATGATCCGCGCCGGCCGTCCCTGACGCTTCGAGAGAGGGCGGCTGTCCGCCCTCCCCTCGTGAGAGATGGATCAGGCCCTGGCGCGCTGGGCGTCGACGCTGAGCGGACCCCGCCGGCAAAGACGAGATACAGGAACAGGAAGCAGTAGAGGATCGCCGCGTCGCCGCCATTGTTCATCGGGAAGAAATTCTGCGGTGCATGCGCGATGAAATAGGCGAAGGCGCACATGCCCGAGGCGAGGAAGGCAGCCGGACGGGTGAGGAAGCCGACGGTCAGGAGAATGCCGCAGACCAGTTCGATGACGCCCGCCCACCAGCTCAGGCTGAAAGCGGCCGGATTCATGTCGGACAGGGGGAAGCCGAGCAGCTTGGCGGTGCCATGCTCGAGAAAGAGAAGGCCCGACATGATGCGGGTGATGCTGAGCATATAGGGCGAATAGGAGGTCAGTCTGTTGGTCAGCGTCATGTGTTTACTGCCTTGCTTGGCTGGGAGGACTATGCTTCAGCGCCATCGCACGGCCCGCAAAACTTGTCACGTCAACTCCAGATAACTTCCTCGTGAACATGTTTTCAATGAGAGATCAACGCCTTGAGACAGGCGTATGGCGGCAGGGCGACGGTTTCTGAAGCCAACCCGGGCCGGAAGCCCTCGCCGAGACTTTCCGTTGTCAGGAGAGAAACTCTGCTGGCGGGGCCGGGAAGCCTGACCGTCCGTTCATACGGGGTCATGTTCGCCGCCAGCACAAAAACGCCCTCCTCGCCTTCCACGGCGAGCCCGAGAATGTCCGAAGGCGCGTCCGAGGTGAGCGCCCAGGCCGGTTGGCCGGAAAGGCGGCCGAGTTCGCCGATGACGTGTCCGAGTGGACGGATGGCGCCGGCGGCGCAAGGCTCCCCCTCGCCGGGGATCAAGCCAAATGGCCCTGCAAGTGTGGACAATGTGAGAAGCTCGAGTCCTGCCGGCAGCGTGGCCGCCGCGTAGGCGAGCGCGAAAGCAGCGCCGAACAGGCCGTTATGGCGCGGATCGACATTGGCCATGGGGATGCGCGAAAGCGTCGGATTGTCCTTGGTCGCAGAACCATAGGGGTTCTGGCGCATGGCGATGGTCGAAGGGCCGATGCGATAGGACTTGTCGGCGTAGATCGCGCGTGCGGAGGCGACGACATCGGAAAGCGCCTCGAATGTCTGCATCACCGAGAGATCGTCGGCCGCATGCACGATGGGATTGGTGCAATGGCTCACATAATCGACGAGGTCGCCGGGAATGCGCTTCCGGTTGAGTTCCGTGAAATAAGAGAGCATGCCGCCACCCAGACGGACGCCTGGGAAGGCCGCCCGCGCCGCCTGATAGAGGTTTTCAAGAGGTGGACATTCCGGCCATGCCGAACCCGGCGGCGTCGATTGTCGATCCACCGAGGGGCAGACGAACAGCGTGTCCAGCGGCAGGTCGGCTCGCTCAACGAGGGCGGCGAGTTCGGCCATTTCCTCATCGAGCGGCCGCCGGCATGGGACGGCGCATTCGAGCGTCATCTTGAGACCGGTCTGCCGCGCCACGCTGGCGTAATGCCGGAGCGCGTCGATCCCGTGTCCGGCGAGAGGGTCGTAATGGGCGATGAGATGGCGCGCGCCGATCTCCGCCAGCAGCGGAAGATGAGACGCTTCTTCCTCCATGCAATCGGGGCGGAGGCCGACGCCGATATCAGGCAGGCGGTAGGACGTCGAAGACAGGGTGAGATCCACAGGCTCATCCGAGCGCGAAAAAGCCGGCGCGGCGGTCTCCGCTGAGACGATCATTTCGACGCTCTGGCTGTGGGGCGCGCCGCTTTCGAGCCGGTAGGGCCAGGGCAGCGCCAAGGGCCGCACATAGGTCTTGTAGGAGCCGTCGGTCCAGTTGCGCTGGTCTTCCATTTCGAAGATGTCGCCGGAGAACCGCGTCTCGGCCTTGATGCCCGGAGCCGCCGAATGGGTGATGGCCGAGATGTTCTTGAAAGGCTGCCAGGGGTCGATGGCCTGAGGCCAGACAGCTTCTTCGATCGAGCCATCCGCATGCCGCACCGTCACCGGCTGACCGGACAGGCCGACAATGGGGTGCAGCACGGTGAAGCCGGCGCGGGCGGTCTCGAAATCGCCTTCCGCCATGAAATCCGCCGCGAAGCGAATGCGCTCCGCCTCTCCTTCTATGACGATGTCGGCGAAGAGCCTTGCGCCATCGGGAGCGGAATAGCTTGCGCGATAGGTGATGCGGAAATGGGCCTCGTTCTCATGGATCGCAAGGTCGGAAATCTTCGCCGCGCAGGTTCCCCAATCCTTGTCGCGCACCAGGAAAGCGATGGCGCGCACCACTTCGTGGCCGCGATAGCGGATGGTGCGGAGATTGCCGTCCTGCAGGTCGACACTCAGAGGCCCGGCCGTGAGCCGGCGCGCCGGCGCCGGAGGCTCACGGGTTCCATAAAGGCGGAAATCGAGACTGCTCATGGTTTTCTCATCGTGGATTGCAGCGAGCTCAACCAAGTAGATCCGCAAGATCGATGGTCATTCCTGTTTCGGCGCTGAGATAGGCGGCCTCGACCAGGGCGAAGGTTTTCAAATTGTCCTCGCCGGAGGTGTCGGGCGCCTGCGCCGCCGCCAGCCGCTCGATCCAGTGCTTCTGGATCAGCGCTACGCTTTCCTGGATATTGTGCCAGGGGCGCGAGGCCCAGGGCAGCAGGTTGGGCGCGACGGTGGAGACTGTTGTTCCCGATCGGCCATGCACCGCGAGGCGATAATCCTTGCCCAGCCGGAGCGTGCCTTCTGTTCCATCGATCTCGACGAAGGTTTCCGGGAACGGTTCTTCCGGCAGCTTCGAGGCGTAGGACACGTCGACGATGGAGGTGACGCCGTTGTCGTGGTCTAGCAGCATGGTGGCGACATCCTCGCCGGCGATCGCAGGATTGATCCGTCGCGTCCGCGCGGTCATGCGGGTGGCGTCGCCGAACAGATAACGGGCGATATCGAGCGAATGTATGCCGAGATCTTCGATGATGAAGCGCTTGCCCTTGGCCAGATAAGGCTGGCCGGAAAACACGTCGAAGCCGGAGCGGAAGGAGACGCGGCCCCAGAAGGCCTCGCCGATTTCGCCGGAGTCCAGCACAGCTTTGACCGCCAGGATCGGCGTCTGCCAGCGGAAATTCTCGTGGATCATCAGGGGAACGCCGGCGTCTTGGGCGGCGCGGACCATGGCCTTGGCGTCATCAAGCGTCGGGGCGAACGGCTTCTGGCAGATCATCGGGATCTTGTGCCGTGCTGCGAGTTCGACCAAGGCCCGATGGCTGGAGACGGTGGTGGCGATGTCGACGAAGTCGAAACCGCCTTCGGCGAACATCGTCTCCGCATCCTGATAGCGTCTGGCGACGCCGAACTGGTCGCCGACGATCTTCAGCCGTTGGGGGTCTCTGTCGCAGATGGCGACGATCTCGACATTGCCGGCGTCGCCCCAGCCATGCATCTGGTTGACGGCGAAGAAGCCGCAGCCAATCAACGCGCCCTTGAATGTCGACATCATCGCCCTCCCCTGTTCAGCCGGCCTTGGCCATCTGCATCAGCGTCACGCGCTGCTGCAATTTGCGTTGCGCCTGATCGACCACGACCGCGACGATGATCACCAGACCCTTGATGACCATCTGCCAGAAGGAGGAGACGCCCATCATCACCAGCCCGTCCGAGAGAATACCGATCACGAAGGCGCCGATGATCGTGCCGCCAATCGTGCCGCGTCCGCCCGACATCGAGGTTCCGCCGAGCACGGCTGCGGCGATGGCGTTGAGCTCGAAGGAATTGCCGGTGGCGGGATGCGCGGCCATCAGTTCCGACGAGATCACCAGGCCGACGATCGCGGCGCAGAAGCCTGAGAACATATAGACGAACATCTTCACCCGGTCGACGCGGATGCCGGACATGCGGGCCGCCCGCTCATTGCCGCCGACGGCGAAAATGTGGCGGCCGAGCGGCACGTAACGGGCGAAATAGGCGGCCGCCAGCGCCACCGCGATCAGCAGCCAGACCGATGTCGGCAATCCCAGAATATAGCCGGCGCCGAGAAAGCCGAAGCCTTCATTGCCGAGTTCCGGCTTGCCGACCAGATTGGGCAGCGTCTGGCCGTCGGAATAGAGAAGCGCCGCGCCGCGCGCCATATAGAGCGTGCCGAGCGTGGCGATGAAGGGCGCGACATTGAGTTTGGTGATCAACAGCCCGTTGATGACGCCGATGAACACGCCGACCACCAGCACGATCAGCGCCACTTCGAAAATGTTGAAATAGACGGTGTAGCCGATCGGCAGCTGGACGCCGTTGAGGATCAGCCCACCCGCGACCATGCCGCAAAGACCGACGATCGAGCCGACCGACAGATCGATGCCGCCGGTGACGATGACGAAGGTCATGCCCATGGCGAGAAAGGCGTTGAGAGCCACATGCTTGGACATCAGAATCATATTCGCCGTCGACAGGAAATTCGGGGCGAAGATCGAGAAGAAGGCGATCACGGCAAACAGCGCGATGAAGGTGCGCAGTTTCATGAGCGTCAGGAGCAGCGATCCGGAGACTGGGCTCGCGCCCGTTGCGGCATTGGCGGCGGCGGTCATCAGTGAAGCGTCCTTCTTTGTTTATGTCCTTCGGCGGAGGCGGCGATGATCGCCTCCTCGGTGGCGGCGGCGCGATCGAGGATCGTCACCAGTCGGCCGTTGCTCATCACGGCGATCCGGTCCGACAGCGCCATGACCTCTTCGAGGTCGGAAGTGGAAAACAGGATGGCGAGCCCCTCGCCCGCCAGCCGGCGCATGGTGCGGAAGACATCGGCCTTGGCGCCGACATCGATCCCCCCGCGACGGCTCGTCCATCAGCAGAACTTTAGGGCCGGTCATCAGCGCCTTGCCGATCACGACCTTCTGCTGGTTGCCGCCCGACATCGAGGTGACTTCGAAATCCGGGTTCGGCGCCTTGATGGCGAGATTGCGGATCGAGTCCTTGATCGCCTGCTTCTCTTTCGCGAGATCGATGTGGAACAGGCTCTTCACGAACTGACCGAGGCTCGCCAGCGTCAGGTTCTCGGCGATCGACAGGCATTGCACGAGGCCTTCGCGCTGGCGGTCTTCGGGGATCAGAGCCAGTCCCTGCTGGATGCGGCGGGTGGTGTCGGGCGCCGTCAGTTCCGCGCCGTCGATGAAGATCCGGCCCGACGCCAGCGGATGGCGGCCCATGACGCATTCGAACAATTCGCTGCGGCCTGCGCCCATCAAGCCATAAATGCCGAGGATTTCGCCCTTGCGCACCGTGAGCGATACGTGATCGACGGCATAGCCGCCCTGGGCGCGCGGCAGGCAGATCTCCTCGACGCGCAGCGCCTCGCCGCCGATCTTGTGATCCGTGGCTTTGGCGAAATCCTTGGCGTCCGAGCCGATCATCGAGCGGACGATCCAGCGGGTGTCGATGTCCTTCACCAGCGCCTGGCCGGTGATCTGGCCGTCTTTCAGCACGGTGATGTAATCGCCGATCCGCATCAGCTCTTCGAGGCGATGCGAGATATAGACGATCGCCACGCCCTGCGCCTTCAGTTCGGCGATGACCCGGAAGAGAATGTCGACCTCGGCGGCTGACAGGGCCGAGGTCGGCTCGTCCATGATGAGGATGCGGGTGTCGAGCGACACCGCGCGGGCGATTTCCACCAGCTGCTGCTGGCCGATCGGCAGGTCTTCGGCAAGCGTCTCGGCGGAGATGCCGGCTTCCAGTCGGTTGAGGAAGGCGTTGGCCTTGTCCACCTGCGCCTTGTGGTCGATGCCGCGCAGGCCGCGGGTGATCTCGCGGGTGGCGAAGATGTTTTCGGCGACCGTGAGATTGCCGAACAGGTTGAGTTCCTGAAAGACGATGCCGATGCCATGCTTGACGGCGTCGGCGGGAGAGGAGAGCGAAATGCGTTCGCCGTCCATCCAGATCTCGCCGAGCGTCGGCTGTTCGACGCCGGCGATGATGCGCATCAGCGTCGATTTGCCGGCGCCGTTTTCGCCGACGAGAACATTGACCGCGCCGCGCCGCAGCTTGAGATTGGCCTTCTTGACGGCGAGAATGCCGGAATAGGCCTTGGTGACGTCGCGCAGTTCGAGGATGACGTCGTTTTGGGAAACGTCCATATCAGCCCCCGATGGTGATCGTCGCCGGCACAAATTGCGGCAACTGGCCTGAAGACGGCTGCGGATAGGCGCCCGACGCCTTCACGGTCTTGCCGACGAGCGTGTCGCGCGGCAGCTTTTCCAACGTCAGCTTGTTGACATGGATGTTGAAGGACTTGCCGAACTGCGCCCATTCGATCTGGTTGCGGAAGGAATTGAAATCGACGAAATCCAGCGCGTCGCGCAGGGCTGTGCCGCGAATGGCCGGGCCGATCGCCACGCGGATATCCGCCTTCTGGTCGCCGTCGACATCGACGTCGACATAGCCGGCGCGCGATTTGGTCTCGGCCTTGACGATGACGCCGTCGACTTTGGCGACATAGGTCCAGGGCGCGTTGCCCTGCTTTTCCTTATGGCCATAGGTCTTGTTGGCGGCGTCCGGATCGGAGGCGACAAGGGCCGCCACGTCCTTATAGGGCCCGGATTTCTTATCGAAATAGGGTGCGACCTTGCTGTCCCAGATCTCGGCCACCTGCCGGTCTGGATCGAAGGCGGCGGCGGCGGCTTCCTTCTGCTGGTCCTCGGTCTTGACGAATTTGCATCCGGCCAGCGTGAGCCCAGTCAGCGCCAGAAGGGCGATGAAGGCGTGATGTCGGGACATGGCGCGCTCCGGTCGTGTACACCAATGATGGGCCGGCAAACGGCCCGGAATGAAGGGAAAAGGCGCGGGGATGCTGGACGGCGCCCCCGCGCAAAGTTGGCCGTAAGGCGGCCTTGGGAAAATCACTCCTTCAGCGCGAAGGTTTCGAGCTTGTCGGCATTGTCGGCGTTGATGAGCACGCAGTCCATCAGCTGCTTTTCTTCAGCCGGACCCTTGCCGGTCTTGATGAACTCGTCGGCCTGGGTGACGGCCATCTGGGCCTGCGCATAGGCCGGCTGCATGACGGTGGCCTTGATGCCGCCCGCCTTGATGGAGTCGCGCACGTCGTTGGAGCCGTCGAAGCCCACCACGATCACATCTTTGCGGCCGGCGGCCTGGAGTGCGGCGATCGCGCCCATGGCCATCGTGTCATTGCCGGCGATCACGCCCTGAATGTCCGGATTGGCCTGGAGGATGGTTTCCATCTTGGAATAGCCTTCCGTCTGGCTCCAATTGGCCGACTGCTGGGCGACCATCTTCATCTCCGGATAGTCGTCGATGACGTCGTGATAGCCCTTGGAGCGGATGCCGGCGTTGAGATCGGCTTCGCGACCGAGCAGCTCGACATAATTGCCCTTCTCGCCCATCAGCTTGACGAATTCTTCCGCGCCGAGCTGTGCGCCCTGATAGTTGTTGGAGACGATCTGCGAGACGGCGATGCCGGTGGCGTTGATTTCGCGGTCGATCAGGAAGGAGGGGACGCCGGCGTCCTTGGCCTTCTTGACGGCGGCGATCGACGCTTCCGAGCCGGCATTGTCGAGAATGATGGCTTTGGCGCCGCGACCGATGGCGGTGTCGATCAGCTGCGACTGCTTGTTGGCGTCGTCGTCATGCACCAGCACCAGCGTGTCGTAGCCGAGTTCCTTGGCCTTGGCTTCCGCGCCCACGGCTTCCGCCTTGAAGAACGGATTGTCGTGGCTCGGGGTGATGATGGCGATGAGATCGGCGGCGAAGGCCGGCATGGCGGTGGTGGCCGCCATGATGGCGGCGAAGCCGGCGAGCGTCAGTCTACGGGTCAAAGTCATGATGTTCTCCTCCTCTTGAACAAGTTTTGGCGCGGCGCTTTGGCCGACCATGTCGTTTCAACGACGGTCGCCTCCACGTCCGTCGATCTGTGGCCTCAGGCCTCAGGTAATGCGCTGAATGCTGGCGGCGATTTCTTCGGGCTCGAAGACGCGTAGCCAGTCGTCTTTCATCAGCACCGGCTTGCCGAATTCGATCGCCTTGTTGCAGGCGTCGGAAAACACGCCGGGCGTTTCCTCAAAAATGACCGCGCCGAGCACATTCATATGGCCGAGCAGGAAGTCGCGGGCCGCCTCCTTGGGCACGCCGCGGCGGACGCATTCGTCCATGGCTTCCTTCATCACGACCAGCAGTGATGCGCAGACGGTTTCGGACAGGCCGGGCTCCAGCAGCGCCATCTGTTCGACGGTGACGCGATGCGAGCGCATGACCGGCGCCCAGATCGTTTTGGCGATCTCCTCGCCGAGCGCATACTCGCTTTCCGGTCCCTGCATCAGCGCAGACACGATATGCTGCTTGGCGTGCACGCCGCCGAAGTGATCCTTCTTGGCGGCCATGTCGGTCTCGTCGTTGAAGATCGGCGGATGGCAGGGATGGGTGACGAAATAAGTAAGATCCTTACGATCGGGCAGATGGCCGGCGAAAGGAGCGGCGGCGTCGAGCACCACGACCATCACGCCCGGCTTGAGTTTGTCGGAAATCGAATGGGCGACCTTGCCGATGGCGGTATCCGGCACCGCCAGGATCACCACATCAGCGCCATCGAGTGCGGTGTCGGCGTCAATGGCCGTGACGCCCAGTTCATTGGCGAGGCGGCCCTTTCCGGCGTCGCTGACTTCGACGTGACGGACGTCGAAACGCGATCCCTTGAGGTTTTTCGCCAGGCGGCAACCCATTTTTCCGCCTGCTCCGAATAGCGCGATCGCCGTCATTGTGTCGTCTCCGTCCTTGCTTCTGTGTCACGTGGAGGGTCGGCGCTTCGGGCGCAGAGGGTTGATGTCCGCCGACGTTGCGGCGGAGGCCTCCCAGGCTGCCGTTCTCCCGACGGCGCCGCTCCTCACTCTGGAGTGAACGGGTAAAGCAACTGGTATGATGAGTCAATGAGGTAATGATTATTTTGTGCGAACACAAAAAAGCCCGCCGACAGCAGCCGGCGGGCAAGGCTTGGCGGGAGAAACGGTCAGTATTTGATCCAGGCCGTCTTGAGACCGGAGAATTTGTCGAAGGCGTGCAGCGACAGGTCGCGGCCGACGCCGGATTGCTTGAAGCCGCCGAACGGCGTCATCGGAGACAGGGCGTCCACCGTGTTGACTGATACGGTGCCGACTTTCAGCACATCGATCAGCCGGTGCGCGCGCGACAGGTTTGACGTCCAGACGGAGGCGGCCAGCCCATAGATCGTGTCATTCGCTAGCGCCACGGCTTCCTCTTCCGTGTCGAACACCGTCACGGTGAGCACCGGCCAAAAATCTCTTCCCGCGACAGCCGATCGTCAGGATCGACGTTTGCGAAGATGGTCGGCTGGATGAAATGGCCTTTGCCGGCGACCGTCACGCGCTCTCCGCCGGCGATCAGCTTGGCCGTTGTCTTGCCGTGTTCGATATAGGATTGCACGCGGTCGCATTGGCGGCCGTCGACGATCGCGCCCATGGTGGAGGCCGGATCGAGCGGATCGCCGGGCTCATAGCGCGCGGCGCGTTGCTTCATTTTATCGAGAAACGCATCGGCGACGCCGCGCTGGACGAGCAGGCGGGAATTGGCCGAGCAGATTTCGCCCTGATTGAAGAAGATGCCGAAGGCGGCCATGTCGGCTGCGGCGTCCAGATCCTCGCAATCGTCGAAGATGAGGTTGGGGCTTTTGCCGCCGCATTCCAGCCAGACCTGTTTCATATTGGACTGGGCGGAATAGCCGAGGAAATATTTGCCGACTTCGGTGGAGCCGGTAAAGGCGATGCAATCGACGTCCGGGTGCATGCCGAGCGCCTTTCCGGCGGTCTCGCCAAAGCCTGGAACGACGTTGAACACGCCGGCCGGCACGCCAGCTTGAAGCGCAAGTTCGGCGAGGAAGAGTGCGGAGAGCGGCGATTGCTCGGCCGGTTTCAGCACCACCGAATTGCCCATGGCGAGCGCCGGCGCGCATTTCCAGGCGGCCATGTCGAGCGGGAAATTCCAGGGCGTCACAGCGCCAATGACGCCCAGCGCCTCGCGCCTGACCATGGCGACATTGCCGCGACCCGTCGGCGCGATCTCGTCATAGATCTTGTCGATGGCTTCGGCGAACCATTGGAACACGCCGGCCGCGCCCGGCACATCGATGGCGGCGGCATCCGTCACGAGCTTGCCCATGTCCATGCTTTCGAGCAGCGCAAATTCGGTGAGATTGTCGCGGATGAGATCGGCGAGCTTCAGTAGCACCGCCTTGCGCTCGGCCGGCGTCTTGCCCGACCAGCGTCCGTCCTCGAAGGCGGTGCGCGCAGCTTTGACCGCGCGGTCGATATCCTCGGCGTCGCAGGCGGCGACGTCGGTGATCACCTCCTCCGTCGCCGGATTGACGCTCTGAAAAGTCTTGCCGGAGAGCGCCGGAACGAAAGCGCCATCGATGAAGGCCTGGTTGCGAAAGCGGAGTTTTGCCGCGGCGTCTTTCCAGTCGGCCAAAGTCATGGTCATCGGTTCGGCTCCTTAGCGGTCGTCGCCGGGAACGCCGTAGCTCGGCGAGCCCGAAGGATTGAGGGCGCGGGTGACATAGGCGTCGAGCTGCGGCTTGTAGAGCCGCCAGAGATCGGCGAGCTGGCTGATCGGATCGTCCTCGGCCCAGTCGACGCGGAGGTCGGCGACCGGCCAGCTGACATGATCGACGATCAGCAGACCGGCGGAATGAACGGGCCCCGCCTCCCCGCCCACCTCGAGCGCCGCATGCATGGCGGCGAGCAGCCGGTCGCCGAGATCGCCTTCGGCCGCCTCAAACGCTGCGACCATCCGCTTGGGAATAGAGGGATTGGCGAGCAGATTGCCCGCGGCGGCGCAATCGCGCCCCTGCGCCATGTCGTGGACCCCGAGCGCCTGCGCGCCGGAAAACAGCGCGGATTGTCCTTTTGCGTCCAGAATGACGAGCTGACGCCACTCCGCATGCGGATAACCATCCAGAAGCGCCGTCATCGCGGCGTCCGCGGCCAGACCCGTTGCGAGCAGGTCGAGCCCCTTCGGCCCCAGCGCGGGGTCGGTGATGTTCTGGCTGGCGACGACGCCGGTCCCGGCGCGGGCATGGGCGCAGCGCGCGGCGACCGCAGGAGACGAGGAGGAGATGGCCATGCCCAGCCGGCCGGTGGTCTTGCAGCGCCCGAGGATCGAGAAGGTCATGGCGGGCTTAATCCGGAATGACGGCGGTGACATCCACTTCGACCAGCCATTCCGGCCGGGCGAGCGCCGAGATCACCACACCGGTCGAAACGGGGAAGACGCCCTTCAGCCATTTGCCGATGACGCGATAGACGGTCTCGCGATAGCGGGGATCGACGAGATAGATGGTGATCTTGCAGATATGGCCGAGTTCCGAGCCGGCCTCTTCCAGAAGCATCTTGATGTTTTTCATCGCCTGTTCCGTCTGCGCCTCGACATCGCCGACGCCGACATTCTCGCTCGTGTCGAGGTCCTGGCCGATCTGGCCGCGAACGAACACCATGGTACCCCGGGCGACCACGACCTGGCAGAGATCGTTGTCGAGCTTCTGTTCGGGATAGGTGTCCTTTGTGTTGAACATCCGGATGCGCTTGTGGACGGGCATGGTCATTCCATTCTTCGGTTGGCGTTCCCCGGCAGGGCGGTGCTGGCGGCATAGGAACCGATGTTTGCAAGAGAGGAAAGAAGGCTTTCCGTCGCCGTTGCGTCAGGAAAACCGAAGCAGGCTGCTCCATTGCTTAGGACAATGAGGATATGCCGTTGGTTTTCAGTATACGCCGCTAATTCGAAATATCCAAATCAGATGTCAAATAAATCATCATTTCCCGAACCAATCGGCTCGGTTAGCCTTTTCCTCGTCCGGCGACAGGCCGGCTTTCAGGATTTCGGCAAAGGAGCCCGCCTCATGACGGTGGAAACCATCGACACACTCATCATCGGGGCGGGCCAGGCCGGAATTGCGATGAGCGAGCATTTGTCCAAGACGGGAATTCCCCATCTCGTGCTGGAGCGCAATCGCATCGCCGAACGTTGGCGCTCCGAGCGCTGGGATTCGCTCGTGGCCAACGGTCCCGCCTGGCATGACCGTTTCCCGACCCGCACCTTTGACGACATCGCCCCGGAGGCTTTCGCCGGCAAGGACAGTATCGTCAGCTATCTCGAAGCGCATGCGCGGGAGAATGGTTCGCCGGTTCGTTGCGGCGTCGAAGTGACCGCGCTCGGCCGCAAGCCCGATGGGTCCGGCTTCACGGCCGAGACCAATCAAGGCGTGTTCGAAGCCCGTAATATCGTCTCCGCCACCGGCCCGTTTCAGAAGCCGGTGTTTCCCGCTCTCATTCCAGCCTCGAGCGGAGTCACCCAGATCCATTCGTCCTCCTATCGCAATCCGTCAGAGCTTCCCGAGGGCGGCGTCATCGTCATCGGCGCCGGCTCCTCGGGCGTGCAGATCGCCGATGAACTGGCGCGCGCCGGTCGCAAAGTCTATCTCGCGGTGGGGCCGCATAATCGGCCGCCGCGCAGCTATCGCGGCAAGGATTTCGTCTGGTGGCTCGGGGCTCTCGGTCTCTGGGACGTCAAGGCCAATGATCCCTCGCTCGAACATGTCACCATCGCCGTCAGCGGCGCGCGCGGCGGCCATACGGTGGATTTCCGCGTCCTCGCAAGCCATGGCATCACCTTGGTCGGCCGCGCCCAGTACTATGAAAATGGCGTGCTGCATTTCGCTGATGATCTAGCGAAGAACATCGCCATGGGCGACGCCGATTATCTTTCGGTGCTCGATTCCGCCGACGCTTATATCGCCCGGGAGGGCCTGGATTTCCCGGAAGAGCCCGAAGCCCGGATCATCGGTCCGGAGCCCAATTGCGTCAAAGACCCGGTCCTCGACCTCGATCTTGCCGAAGCCGGCGTCACCTCGATCATCTGGGCGACGGGCTATACGCTCGATTATGGCTGGCTGAAGCTCGACGTGATGGACGAACGGGGACGCCCTTCTCATCATCGCGGCGTCTCCGCTGTCCCCGGCTTCTATTTCCTCGGCCTTCCCTGGCTCTCCCGCCGCGCTTCGCCCTTCATCTGGGGCGTCTGGCATGACGCCAAATATCTGGCGGAGCACATCGCGGCGCGCCAAGACTGATCGGGACTGGCCAAGGTCGCGGCAAGGCGCTAAGGGCGGAAGGTCTATCCATGCGCGAGGCCTTCATGATCGCCTGCCCCTGCGGCTCCGGCCGGTTCGAAATCTCTTGTTGCGACCCCTATCTGGCCGGCAAGCCTGCGCCGACGGCCGAAAGCCTGATGCGGTCGCGCTATACGGCGTTCACGCGCGGCGATCTCGACCATATTGAGCGGACCTGCGCCGGAGAGGCGAGGCTCGCCTTCCATCGCGCCTCTCTCGCTTTGTCTATCGCAAAGACGGAATGGCTGGGCCTGACGATCGAGGACGTCCGCGCCGGCGGCGAGGAGGATGAGAAAGGAACCGTGCGGTTCACCGTGCGCTATCGCGAGGGCGGCCGGCTGTTTTCGCAAACGGAAACCTCTGAATTCCAGAGACTTGCGGATGGCTGGCGCTATATGCGCGGCGATGTCGGCCGGGCGTCGCAGCCCGCGGCCACGGCCTCCGGCCGCAACGATCCCTGTCCTTGCGGCTCAGGCAAGAAATTCAAGAAATGTTGCGGGGCCGGATAGCTCCGGCCCCAGCCGCTTCATGCCGGAATCATCGTCTCGTACTCGTCGCGCAGGCGCGACCAAACATTCCAGAAGGGTTTCGGATCGGCTGCTTCCAGCCGCGCTTTGAGGATGTCGAGATGCGCGTGCCAGCCGGCGCCGATCTTGACCATATTGGCGCGGTCGCTGATGCGCTTGTGGATCACCGTCAGCAGAACATCCTCGCCCTTGGGCTCCAGCGTGAAGCTGACTTCGCCGGGACCCCAGGCGAAAGCGAGTTTGTGCGGCGGATCGACTTCCGTCACACGGCTCTGCATGCGATGCTCCTCCCCGAAACCCTCGGGACGCTGGCCCGGAGGGCTGGTCAGCTCGTCATTGCGCCAGACCAGTTCGATGGGCCCATCGATCGTGAGATCCATCGGTCCCGACGCCAGCCACTGGCGGCGCAGCTCGCTGTCGGTAAGATAGGACCAGACGCGCTCGGCGGGGCCGGGCAAGAGGCGTTCGAGTTTCAAGGTCGCTTGTTCGACGACGGCGGCATAGGCGTTCAGTTTGGCATGCTCATTCATCGGGTCTCTCCCTTTGTTGCATTTCCATCGCCGCCGCGGTCCGTCCGCAGCAGATTTTCGAGAATATCGAGACGATCGGTCCAGAAGCGCTGGTAGATCGCCAGCCACTCATGCGCCCGCGCCAAAGGCCCGGGATCGAGCCGGCAGACATGCGTGCGCCCCCTCACCTCCCGGCGGATTAGGCCTGCGCTTTCCAGCACCTTGATGTGCTTGGAAGCTGCGGCCAGCGACATGTCGTGCGGCGCGGCGAGATCGCCGACGCTGCGTTCGCCCGAGGCGAGCGCCGCCAGCATGCCCCGGCGCGTCGCATCCGACAAAGCGTGGAAGATCTGATCCATCTGTTGTGTATTATGTTCAACCATATGGTTGAATGTGCGCGATCGGCGCATAATTGTCAACCGACTGGTTTAATATATTTCCATGAAGCGACGAGCCGCTTGGCGGCCCGGCGACTATCCGCTGGAATGAAGGTCAGGTCAGCCGGTCGAGGATTTTGCCGAGCATGGTCCGGCAGGCTTCCATCTGGCTGAGGTCGATGAATTCGTCGGGCTTGTGGCCCTGCTCCATATCGCCGGGACCGCAGACGATCGAAGGCGCGCCGAATGCCTGTTCGAACAAGCCGCCTTCGGTGCCGAAAGAGACCTTGAATTGCTCGCCGCCGGACAGAGACTTCACCGCCTCGGTCGCCTTGCCGCGCGGATCGACATTGAGGCCCGGATAGGTGTTGAAGATGTCTAGACGGATGCCTGTTTCCGGGAAGCGCTTGCGGCCCTCGGCGGTGATCCGCTCGGCCTTGTCGAACAACCTGGCTATATAGGCCATGGGGTCGTCGCCGGCGAGATTGCGGATTTCAAAATCGAGACGGCAGGCGTCGGGCACGATATTGAGCGCGGTGCCGCCCTGAATTACGCCGGCATGCAGCGTGGTGTAGGGCACGGTGTAGTCGTCGTCACGGGGGCCGGAGGCTTCGATGTCGGCCTGGATCGCGCGCACTTCCGCCAGAAGCTCCGTCGCCATATAGATGGCGTTAAGGCCGGTGGGGGCGAGCGCCGAATGGGCCGAATGGCCGGTGCAATAGGCTTTGACGCCGGTCTTGCCCTTATGGCCGGTGGCGACCTGCATGGCGGTGGGTTCGCCGATCAGCACCCATTCCGGATCGATGCCGGCGGTGGCGAGCTCATCCAGCATCGGGCGTACGCCGACGCAGCCGATTTCCTCGTCATAGGAAAAAGCGAGATGCAAGGGCCGCGTCAGCCGGCGCTCTGTGGCGGCGACGGCCGCCTCCATGGCGCAGGCGATGAAGCCTTTCATGTCGGTGGTCCCGCGTCCATAGAAGCGGTCGCCCTTGCGGCTCATGCGGAAGGGTCGACGGTCCAGGCCTGGCCATCGACAGGCACGACGTCGGTATGGCCCGAGAGCACGATGCCCCCGGCCCTTCCGGGCCGATCGTGGCGAAGAGCGAGGCGCGGTCGCCATTCTCATGCGGGAAGAGACGCGAGGCAATGCCCGCCGCCGCCAGCGCATCGGCGATATAGCGAATGAGATCGATATTGCCGTCTCTGCTGACGGACGGGAAAGCGATCAATCGGTCGAGGATGTCATAGGCGCTGGTCATGCGAGGCGATTCCTGTTTGCCGCAAACTACCGCTGCGACCGTGGCGGACGCAAGGACGCATCGCGACGTCAGGGCGCCGCGCGCAGATTGATCGCCTTGCGCATGATCTCTTCGCTGAGCGCCGAGGTCAGCGCCTTGTCGGCGCCGCGGCGCTCGACGAGCACGAATTCGACATCTTCGAGTTCGGGGAGGCGACCGGCGGGGATCTCGCGCAGGCCCGGCGGCGCGAGGCTGCGCGGCTGCACGAAGACGCCCATTCCGGCCTTGGCGGCTGCGGTCAGCCCGCTGAGGCTGCCGCAGGTGCAACTGATCCGCCAGGTGACGCCGGCTTTGTTCAGCGCTTCGAGCGCGATCGATCGGGTGACGCTCGGAGAGGGAAAGGCGATCAGTGGCAATGGCGTCTGCATCAGGGAGTGGTCGGGATCACGGGCCAGCCAGACCAGCGGTTCGCGATGCAGGAGTGCGCCGCGGGTTTCTCCCAATCGCCGCTTGGCGAGCACCAGGTCGATCTCGCCATTGTCCTGCATCTGGAACAGCGGTCCGGACAGCGCCACCGTCAATTCGAGATCGACGGAGGGGTGGGAGCGGGCGAAGCCTTCGAGGATCAGCGGCAACTGGCTGTTGACGAGATCTTCGGAGACGCCGAAGCGGATGCGGCCGCGAAGGTCGCCCGCGCGGAAGTGGCGTTCGGCGCGGCCCGCGATGGCCAGAATATCCCGCGCATAGGCGATCATCGCCTCGCCATC
This sequence comes from Rhizobium sp. G21, assembly GCF_014158035.1. Lineage (GTDB taxonomy): Bacteria > Pseudomonadota > Alphaproteobacteria > Rhizobiales > Rhizobiaceae > Rhizobium_E. The sequence goes on from NZ_JACFXW010000002.1 coordinate 631,268, forward strand.
ACCGGACAGCGCCACCCGCTGCGTGTCTCGCGAGAATAGTCGTCGGCCGACAACAGTTTCGAGTTTCTGGATATGCTGGCTGACCGTGGATTGCCCGAGGCCCAGCCGCTCCGCGGCCAGCGTGAAACTGCCCGTCTCCTCGACGGCGACGAACGATCGGAGTTGGACGAGGTCGAACATGCTTATTGCGCTCCATGATGACTATTATTTCTTGTATTGCGAATCGTGATGATCGACAATTGCCGCGTCAGAAGGATTCCGCCATGCGCCGCTATATTCCCAACAGCTTCACGCTGATGCTCATCTCCACCGTCATCATCGCCTCGCTGCTGCCGGCCAGCGGCGCCTTTGCGGATTGGTTCGGGGTCGCGACCGACATCGCCATTGCGCTGCTGTTCTTCCTGCATGGCGCCCGGCTGTCGCGTGAGACGGTGATCAAGGGCATGCTGCATTGGCGACTGCATCTGGTGATCCTGGCGGTGACCTTCATCGTTTTCCCGCTCCTGGGTTTGGCGCTCGGCATGCTGCCGGAAAGCCTGCTGCCGCAGCCGCTCTATCTCGGCCTGCTCTATCTCTGTGTGTTGCCGTCCACTGTGCAGTCGTCGATCGCCTTCACCTCCATGGCGGGCGGCAATGTGCCGGCAGCCGTCTGCTCGGCCTCGGCCTCCAACATCATCGGCATGTTCCTGACGCCGCTCCTGGTCTATCTGCTGTTTTCGCTGGGCGATGGCGGCGGCGGCTTTTCACTGGGCGGTCTGGAAAAGATCATGCTGCAATTGCTCGCACCCTTCGTGCTCGGCCAGATCCTGCAGCCCTGGGTCGGCGACTGGGTGCGGTCGAAGAAGAACCTTCTTCTGCCCGTCGATCGCGGCTCCATCCTGATGGTCGTTTATCTCGCTTTCAGCCATGCGGTGATCGAAGGCGTCTGGAGCGATTTTTCGCTGCGCGATCTCGCCGTGGTCGCCGTCATCGATGTGCTGCTTCTGGCGATCGTGCTGGCGCTGACCTATTGGGGATCGAAGGCGCTGGGCTTCAACCGCGAGGACGAGATCGTCATCGTCTTCTGCGGCTCCAAGAAGAGCCTGGCGAGCGGCGTGCCGATGGCCAACGCCCTGTTCTCCGGGCCGATAATCGGCTCGATCGTGCTGCCGATCATGCTGTTTCACCAGATCCAACTGATGACCTGCGCCGTGATCGCCGAAAAATACGCCGCGGCCGCGCGCCGTCGCGCAGAGGCGAAAGTCGCGATCGCCTGAACTGGATCAGTTCTCGGCGCGAAGCGTGGTCGTATAGGTGAACCGTTCGGCGGGGAGAACTTGGAAGGCATATTCCAGGAGCCGCCGCCCTGAGCCGTAATAGCGGCGGGTCACCACCAGCGCTAGATCGCCGACCTTGGCGTCGAGCCGGGCGGCGATCTCTTCGTTGAGCGCCATCGGCTTGATATCCTGCTCGATTTCCTGGATTTTCTCGCCGGTATATTGTTCAATGTAGTGAAAGATCGCGCTGCGGGCGATGTCGAGATCCTTGACCGCCGCCGACAGCCGCGCGTCGACATAGATTTCGTTCCAGGAAAATGGTTTGCTGCGATTTGTGGGATAGCGAATTCCGGCCATATGCAGGAATTTGCGGCCGGGGCGGCAGCCGAGCTCGACCGCCAGCCTGCCCTGTGCGGAAATTTCTTCCTTGAACGAGATCACGAATTCGGTTTCGGCGGCGATCTCGAACAGTTCGGAACGGGACTGGGCGATGAACCGGGCCCGCGCCGGGTTGAACCCCGCTTCGACCCTCGTCCCCACGCCTTTCCGGGCTGAAAGACGACCCTGATTGCGCAGCATGCCGATCGCCTGGCGGATGGTCTGGCGGCTGACGCCGAGCGTTTCCGCCATCTCCTTTTCGGTCGGCAGCAGCGAGCCGACCGGATAGTCGCCATTGTTGATCTTGCCCTCGATGTGGCGGACGACCTGAAGATAAAGCGGCGCGGTGTCGAGTTTCGGCTTCCAGCCTTTCGCCGCGGTCATGTCTTCGTTTTGGTGGTCGCCAAGCGTGGGTGTCGAGATCATGGGACGAATATGCCTTGTGCGCGGCCTTTCAATCCTCTTTTTGCGGAGATTGCAAATGGAATCATCACGACGCGGGCATACGATGTCGCGCTCAGGCGGAGCCCTCGTCGCTGTCCCCGCGTCGGGTTACGACAATGGCGCCGACGATGGTCAAGGCGGCCATCGCAAACCAGGTCAGAGCATATTGGAGATGGTGGTTGGAAAAGGCGACGACCGTCAATCCGGTCACCGGATAGGCGTTCGCCGCGCCCTTGGCGGCAGCCTCGACATCGATGAAAAATGGCGCGACGGACGACAGGCCGCGCGCGCGGGCGATTTCCACGACATCGCGGGAGAACCAGCGTCCGGCCGCCGGATCGTTGTCGCGCAGGAAGCCGCCTTTCGGCTCGGTCAACCGCAGAAGCCCGGTCACGCTGATTGCGCCCGACGGCGCGGCGTAGGCGGTCTGGTCTTTCAGATCCTGCGGAATGAAGCCGCGGTTCACGAGGATCACGCGGCCCTCCTCGCTCGTCATCGGCGTCATCACCCAGAAACCGGGCCCGAGTTTCGTCACCGCCTGGGTCAGCGTATCGGCGTCGGCGATATAGGTTCCGGCGATCCGGATGCGGCGATATTCGTCGTCGCCTGTCGCCGTCTCAGGCGGGGCGACGGGGGCGGCATGGATGCGGGCGTCGACGCGGGCGATGAGATCCTGTTTCCATTGCAGCCGTTCGATCTGCCAGACGCCGAGGCCGACGAAGGTCAGGAAGGCGAGGCCCAGCAGGCCGAGAAGCAGAATGCGCTTGGTCATGTCGTCTCTCCAAACAAAAAGCCGCGGCGCAAGAGTGAGCCGCGGCTTCGCTGAGCTTATACGCCCGATGTCGCGGCCCGATTATGGGACGTTGCGCATCATGTCCGGCGACATCGGCATCATATTGGTGTTGAGGTGATGCATGACCCAGAGCGACCCGGTCAGTGCGATCACCACCAGCAGCAGGGTGAAGACGAGCGCCATAAAGGTCCAGCCGCCTTCCGACTTCAGGTTCATATGCAGGAAGTAGATCATGTGGACGACGATCTGCACGACGGCGAAGCCCATGATCACCAGTCCGGCGGCGAGCTTGTTGTCGCCGAACACATCAGCCATCACCACATAGAACGGGATCGCGGTGAGGATGACCGACAGCACGAAGCCCGTCATATAGCTCTTGAACGTGCCATGCGAGGCCTCATGCCCATGGCTATGGGCATGGTGGGCTTCCATGGCGTCTTCATGTCCGTGAGAATGCGCGCTCATCCGATGACTCCGATCAGGTAAACGAGAGAGAAGACGCCGATCCAGACGACGTCGAGGAAGTGCCAGAACATCGACAGGCACATCAGGCGACGCTTGTTCTCATGGATCAGGCCATGCATCGACACCTGCACCATCAGCGTGATCAGCCAGATGATGCCGAAGGTCACGTGCAGACCATGGGTGCCGACCAGCGTGAAAAAGGCCGACAGGAAGGCGCTGCGCTGTGGGCCTGCGCCCTCATGGATCAGATGGTGGAACTCATAGAGTTCGAGACCCAGAAACGCCGCGCCGAACAGACCGGTAATTCCAAGCCAGAGCAGCGTGCCGCTCTTGTCGCCCTTTTCCATCCGGAGCATGGCGAAGCCATAGGTGATGGAGGAGAACAGCAGCATGGCGGTGTTGATCGCCACCAGCGGCAGGTCGAACAGATCCGCAGGCGACGGGCCGGCCGCATAATTGCGGCCGAGCACGGCATAGGTCGCGAACAGGATCGCGAAGATGAGGCAGTCGCTCATCAGGTAGAGCCAGAAGCCCAGATTGGTGCTGTTCTCCGGATGGTGATCTTCCGTCAGGTAGAACTGCGGCTTGTCGGTCGAGGTTTGAGGATGCGCGCTCATGATTACCCCTTGGCGGCCAGAAGCGCGGTGCGCTTGGCTTCGGTGTCGATCACTTCATCGGCGGGGATGTAGTAATCGCGCTTGTAGTTGAAGGTGTGGCCGATCGACACCGCGAGGATGGCGATGAAGGACACGGCCGCGAGCCACCAGATGTACCAGATCAGGGCGAAGGCGAGGACGACGCTCAAACCGCCGAGAATGACGCCCGTGCCGGTGTTCTTCGGCATGTGGATCGGCTTGAAGCCTTCCAGCGGACGGCTGTAGCCGCGGCTCTTCATGTCATACCAGGCGTCGCTGTCATGCACGACCGGCGTGAAGGCGAAGTTGTAGTCCGGCGGCGGCGACGAGGTCGACCATTCGAGCGTGCGGCCGTTCCAGGGATCGCCCGTCACGTCGCGCAGTTCTTCGCGCTTGAAGAAGGACACGACCAACTGGATCACGAAGCAGCCGATGCCGGCGGCGATCAGCACCGCGCCGAAGGCGGCGATCACGAACCAGATCTGCAATGAGGGATCCTCGAACTGGCTGAGGCGGCGGGTGACGCCCATCAGGCCGAGCACATAGAGCGGCATGAAGGCGAAATAGAAGCCGATGAGCCAGAACCAGAAGGACAGCTTGCCCCAGAACGGATCGAGCTTGAAGCCGAAGGCTTTCGGGAACCAGAAGTTCACGCCGGCGAGCAGGCCGAACACCACGCCGCCGATGATCACATTGTGGAAGTGCGCGATCAGGAACAGCGAGTTGTGCAGCACGAAGTCGGCCGGAGGAACCGCGAGCAGAACGCCGGTCATGCCGCCGATGACGAAGGTCACCATGAAGCCGAGCGTCCAGTACATCGGCACTTCGAAGCGAATGCGGCCGCGATACATGGTGAACAACCAGTTGAATATCTTCGCGCCCGTCGGGATCGAGATGATCATCGTGGTGATGCCGAAGAACGAATTCACGCTCGCGCCGGCGCCCATGGTGAAGAAGTGATGCAGCCAGACGAGATAGCTGAGGATGGTGATGACGACGGTGGCGTAGACCATCGAGGCGTAGCCGAACAGGCGCTTGCCGGAGAAGGTCGAGACGACTTCCGAAAAGATGCCGAAGGCGGGCAGGATCAGGATGTAGACTTCGGGGTGGCCCCAGATCCAGATGAGGTTGACATACATCATCGGATTGCCGCCGAGGTCGTTGGTGAAGAAGTTCGTGCCAACGTAACGGTCGAGCGACAGCAGAGCGAGGGTGGCCGTCAGGATGGGGAAGGTCGCGACGATCAGGATGTTGGTGCAGAGCGAGGTCCAGGTGAAGACGGGCATCTTCATCATGGTCATGCCCGGCGCGCGCATCTTGACGATGGTGGCGATCAGGTTGATGCCCGACAGCGTCGTGCCCACGCCCGCCACCTGCAGGCCCCAGATATAATAGTCGACGCCTACGCCGGGACTGTAATCGGCTCCCGACAGCGGCGGATAGGCCAGCCAGCCGGTGCGCGCGAATTCGCCGACGAATAGCGAGATCATGATGATCGCCGCGCCCGCCGCCGTCATCCAGAAGGAGAAGTTATTGAGGAACGGGAAGGAGACGTCGCGCGCGCCGATCTGCAAGGGCACGACGAGGTTCATAAGGCCGGTCACGAAGGGCATGGCCATGAAGAAGATCATGATCACGCCATGGGCGGTGAAGACCTGGTCGTAGTGATGCGGCGGCAGGAAGCCCTCATTGCCGTTGAAGGCGATGGCCTGCTGGCCGCGCATCATCAGCGCGTCGGCGAAACCGCGCAGCAGCATGACAAGCGCCAGGATCACATACATGATGCCGATCTTCTTGTGGTCGACGGATGTCAGCCAGTCGCGCCACAGCAAGCCCCAGACCTTGAAATAGGTCAGGAGGGCGAACAGCGCGACGCCGCCCACGGCGACGCCGGCGAAGGTCATGACGAGGATCGGCTCGTGATACGGGATCGCGTCCAGCGTCAGCCGGCCGAAGATGAGTTTCAGGAATTCAGGATCGGAAAACATGGATGTCTCGTCCGTTCATCGAATGGGGCGCTGAGACGCCGTGTCAAGGATTGATCTGCGCGGGCGCAGGATCGTTGCTTTGCGGCTGGGCCCCGTCTGGCGCGCCTTGGGAGGGAGCGGCTTCGGCGGGCGCCGGCTCGGGTGCGCCGGTTGCCGTTCCCTCGGGCGCTTCCTCGGACTTGGCCGGATTGCCGGTGGCGGGAAAGGTCGGGTTCAGGCCGTTGAGCGCTTCGGCGTCCTTGTGGGGTCCTTGCGTATAGTGGAACTTCTCATAGAAATCGGTGTAGCGATTGTCGTAGCGCAGCTGGTCGCGGGAGACTTCGGGCTCCTTGCCGCCGCCGCCCATGCGGTCGATATGCATGACTTCGTCGACGCAGACCGAGCCGGGCGCGGTGCAGAGATTGACGATGCGGTGGAAGAGATCCGGCTGGAAACCGGCGTAATAGGTCGGCGGCACCTTCTCGCTCGGCTTTTCGAGTTTGAAATAGGCGTCCATGTTCAGCATGGTTCCGCGCGACTTGACGGTCGCGACCCACTGGTCGAAGCCGTCTTGGCCGAGCGCATGGAACTTGAAGCGCATATGCGAGAAGCCCGAGCCGGAGTAATTGGCGGAGAAGCCTTCGAAAACGCCTTCCTTGTTGATGACGGCGTGCAGTTTGGTCTGCATGCCCGGCATCGCATAGATCTGGCCGGCGAGCGCCGGGATGTAGAAGGAGTTCATGACCGAGGTGCCGGTGATCGTGAAGGTGATCGGCCGGTCGATCGGGGCCGCCATTTCATTGACGGTTGCGACGCCCTGTTCCGGATAGAAGAACAGCCATTTCCAGTCCAGCGCGACGACCTGCACTTCGAGGGGCTTGACGTCGGCCGGCACCGGCCGGCTGGCGTCGATGCGGTCGAGGGGGCGGTAGGGGTCGAGCTTGTGGGTCGAGATCCAGGTGATGGCGCCGAGCGCGATGATGATCATCAGCGGCGCGGCCCAGATCACCACTTCCAGCCGCATCGAGTGATGCCAATCGGGGGCGTAGACGGCCTTTTCATTGCTTCGGCGATAATGCCAGGCGAAATAGAGCGTCAGGATGATCACCGGAATGATGATCAGAAGCATCAACCCGGTCGACACCAGGATCAGATCCCGCTGCTGCATGGCGATATCGCCCGAAGGAGACATGACGACCATGTCGCATCCTGCCAAAGCGAGAAGCATTGTCAGACCAAGGAGATGACAGGAAAACTTCAGCAGTTTTTGCACGTCTCTCGAACCTCTTTGATTTATGTCAAGCCGCGCCTAAACCACACGAGACGTTAACAAAATGCGGTGTCTTGTCGCATTGCGGAAGAAATATCGCGCTGCGGCAAACTGCAATATTCTAACATTGCGCGAGATGGCCAATCAGGGGCGCCGAAGCTGTATTTTTGAAACCCGGATGACAATCGTCAAACGATGAGGGAAAAGCGCCGCCATTCCCGTGAGATAGATGGCGCTGGAACGGCGCATCTTTTCACCCGCTAATGCAATCGCAAGTGAACTTTTTGAACTTTTGGGCCTTGATATCGCTGTGAACTTGATCATGATCATCTCGGGACGCTTTGTCACAGGAGCGTAGGAGGAGAGAAAAATGAACACAGCAACCCATTATGACGGTCCTTCGTCATCGGCGCTCGAACGCGACGCCCGGCACATCCATGACGACAAGCCGGTGTCGCCCGGGAGCATCGCACTGGGCGTGATTCTCGGGCGCATGTCCGAATTCTTCGATTTCTTCGTCTATGGTCTAGCATCGGTGCTGGTCTTCCCGCAGGTGTTCTTTCCCTTCGCGCCCGACCGGCTCACGGGCACGCTCTATTCTTTCGCGATCTTCTCGCTCGCCTTCATCGCCCGTCCCGTCGGCTCGGTGATCTTCCAGGCGATCGACCGTCGCTATGGACGGGGCACCAAATTGACGATCGCACTCTTTATCCTCGGCGGCTCGACGGCATCCATCGCTTTCCTTCCCGGCTATGAATCGATCGGCGTCGCGTCGATCTATCTGCTTGCGCTGTTCCGGCTGGGTCAGGGCTTCGCGCTCGGCGGCGCTTGGGACGGTCTGGCCTCGCTGCTCGCGCTCAATGCGCCGGAGAACAAGCGCGGCTGGTACGCGATGGTGCCGCAGCTCGGCGCCCCGATCGGGTTTGCGCTGGCGAGCGCGCTGTTCGGCTTTTTCGTCGCCAATCTCGCCTCGGCGGATTTCCTGAGCTGGGGCTGGCGCTACCCGTTCTTTGTGGCTTTCGCCATCAACGTCGTAGCGCTGTTCGCACGCCTCCGGATTGTCATGACGCAGGAATTCGGCGATCTGCTCGAAGAGAACGAATTGAGCGCGGCGCCCATCAAGGACGTGCTGCGTCTGCATGGCCGCGACATCCTGATCGGCGCCTTCGTCCCGCTGGCGAGCTTCGCGATGTTCCATCTCGTGACGATCTTCCCGCTCAGCTGGATGAATCTCTATGGCGAACAGTCGATTTCCGATTTTCTCTGGGTGCAGGTGATCGGCGCCGCCGTCGGCGTGCTCACCGTCATCGCCTCCGGCCTGTTGGCCGACCAGATCGGCCGCCGCAGCCAGCTCGGCATCGCCGCCGTGATCATCGCCGCCTTTTCGTTCCTCGGCCCCAAGCTGCTCGGCAGCGGTTCAGCCGGCCATGACGCCTTCGTCATCATCGGCTTCGGCGTGCTCGGCCTGTCGTTCGGACAGTCGACGGGGTCGGTGTCGTCGCGCTTCTCGCGCGGTTACCGCTATACCGGCGCAGCCTTCACCTCCGACCTCGCCTGGCTGGTCGGAGCAGGTTTCGCACCGCTCGTGGCCCTCAGCCTCGCGGCCAATTATGGATTGGAATTCGTGGGCTACTATCTGCTGTCGGGCGCCCTCTGCACGTTGATCGCGCTCTATTTCAACAAACTGATCGAGCCGGCCGACCGGCAGCGCAAGGCGCGGTGACCACAGACGAATGCGCCGGCCGCCCTCGGGCGGCCGGTTTCGTTCAGGCCACCAGCGCCATCAGTCCGTAAGAGGCGATGACGATGGCGCTGATATTGCGGCGAAGCATGAAATACCACTCCGGCTGGGCCGAGGCCTTCCGGATCCGCCAGTCTAGACCGAGCAGCAGCGCGAAGGCTCCGGCTTGCAGGGCCAGGCCGAACCCGAGCGGCCCCGGCACGATGAGCGCAGCCCAGGCGACGAGCGCTGCGACATTGCTGAGCGCCAGCAGCTTTCGCGTCTCCACATCCGTCATTTGCGCCTGCGACCAGATCGTCCCGCCCATGAAGCCGGCTATGACTGCGCCATAGGCGATGAAGGCGTTGACAGCCCAATCCTTCTCGAAACCCGCCGCCGCCATGACAGCGAGCCCGACAAAGGGAATCCCGCCGCTATAGGTGAGCGCCTGCGTCAGCCGCTTCTCGCCATACATGGTCATGTTTCTCCCAAGTGTTTTGCGATCGCCTGCGACAGGCTGCTTGCGCTCTGGAAGGCGCATTCGACGCGACCGCCGAGGCACCAGTCGCCCGCGGCGGCCAATCCGAGCCCGGCATCGATTAGAAACGGCGCGCCGAGCGGCGTCTCGACATTGGCGAAGCGCCAGCGATGCAGATCGCGATGCGGGGCGTTTGAAAAATCCTCTCCCGTGAGTTCCACCACTCCAGCGAGGAGTTCTTTCTCGATCCAATCGCGGTCGTTTTCCATATGCGTGTCGGCCCAGTCATTGCGGCTATGGACGACCAAGCAGGGCGGACCGTCGCGGCCGGGCTTGGAACTGTTGAGCGCGATCCAGCCGACAACGGGATGATGGGCGCGGATCGCCTCGGCGTTCAGCTCGGGCGCGCGATCGAGGCCGATCATCAGCGTGAAGCATCCGCTCATGCGGACCTGAGCGAGTCGGGCGCCGGCGGAGAATTCCGATGGCATCAACCGGGCGGTCTGCGGTGCGGGCGCGGTCGAGATCACCCAGTCGAAGACGCCGAGCGCGGCGCCAGCCTTGTCGACCAGCAGCCAGCGCCGATCGTCTGGTTGTATCGCCGAGATCTCCGTCTCGAGTGTGATGTTCAAACCCCGGCCGAGCCTGCGGGCCATTCCGTTCATGCCGGGCGTCCCGACATAGCGCGCTTCGGACGAAACGGGCGCGCCCGGCCGGCGATCGTCGATCATGACGGGCCACATCGCAGTCGCGCCCAGGCGCGTCATCTCGGCGGTCAACGACAGGAAGGCGGGATCGCGCGCGGTGAAATATTGCGCGCCGTGATCGAAGCGATGGTCGCCGCGGCGCCGTTCGGCCATACGGCCGCCGAGGCCCCTGCTCTTCTCGAATAGCGTGACGTCTGCGACGCTTTGAAGCCGGCTGGCCAGAGTGAGACCAGCAAGGCCCGCGCCTATCACGGCGATCTTTGTATCCATGAATGTCATTCTCCGCCGCGCGGCCGCAGTTTGTTGTTTCTACGTGGTGGACGGAGCCGAGGATTAGGGTGTCAGCCCTTTGCCATCAAGCCAATCGCGGATCAGCGTCTTGAGCCGCGCGCCGTCCAAACTCGGGAAATGCCCGCCATGCACGAGCCGAACCGGCAGGTCATGCAGTCGTTTCATCGAGGCGATGTAATGATCGGGATTGGCGTGATAGGTGTCCTCGATCAGCGGCCCGTCATAAACGATGTCCCCTGAGAACAGCATCTCCGTCGCCTTCTCGTACAGCGCTATCCCGCCCGGCGAATGGCCCGGCGTATGGATCACCTCGAAGTAACGGTCGCCGAGATCGATGATGTCGCCGTCTTCGAGAATGCGGGTCGCGGGCGCGGCTTTGACCCCGTAGCATTTCGAGCAATAGGGCTCTGGCGGCAGCGCGTCGAAAATATCGTCGGTCACATAGGGGTCGGCGAGCGTGTTGGCGCGGGTAGGGTTGGCGAGCAGATCCGCCTCCGCAGCATGCACCGCGCGGCATTCGAATTCGTGGTGGCAGCCGATATGGTCGAAATGCGTGTGGCTCGCCACCGCAATCAGGTCGCGCTCGGTCACCAATGGCACCCATTCCCGGAGCGACACCACGCCCATGCCGCTGTCGACCAGCATGTCGCGATCCCGCCCGCGCACATGCCAGATGTTGCAACGGTAGAATTCCTGGATGAAAGGCTCGGAAATGGCGGTCACGCCGTCGGCGAGCCTGCGGGTCGCATACCAGTCTTCGGGCTTCACTCTCTTCATCTCGGACCTCATTCGGCGGGAAGCACGACGATCGTCTCGGCAGGCGCCGCCAGCATCAGCCTGTCGCCGCGCTTCGGCTCCGCCGATTGAGGCAGATGCGCAACGAGGACCGTATCGGCTGAGCGGGTCGAGCGCAAATGGCAGCGCTGATGCGTTCCGAAGAAGGCTGCGTCTTCTACCAAGGCTTCGCCGAGATCGACCGAGGCCCCCTGCCCTTCGCCGCGGAAATGTTCCGGCCGGATCACCACCGTTGCATTCTGTCCCGCGACGGGTTCGCCTGATGTGAAGGCGTCGCGCGGTAGAACAAGCCGGCCCAATGCGGTCTCCATCGCCATCTCGGTCGCGTCGAGCGCGGCGATACGGGCCGGGATTATGTTGGCTTCGCCCATGAAGCCGGCGGCGAAGAGCGACCGGGGGCGACGATAGATGCGCGAGGGCGCGCCGAAATCCTCAATGCGGCCCTTGTTCATCACCACGATCCGGTCGGCAATGGCCATAGCTTCTTCCTGGTCATGGGTGACATGCACGAAGGTGGTGCCGACTCGCTTCTGAATCGCCTTCAGCTCATCTTGCATCTGCCGGCGGAGTTTGAGATCGAGCGCGCCGAGCGGTTCGTCGAGCAGCATGACGTCGGGATCGACGGCGAGCGCGCGGGCGAGCGCCACACGCTGGCGTTGGCCGCCGGACAGTTCATGCGGTTTCTTGGAGGCGGAGGCCCGCAAACCGACGAGATCGAGGAAATCCAGCGCCTTGGCGTCGCGAACATTCCGCTCCTGCCCGCGCATGCGCAGGCCGAAGCCGACATTGGCGAGAAGCGTCATATGCGGAAAGAGCGCATAATCCTGGAAGACGGTCGTCGTCGGCCGTTTCGACGGAGCCACATGCGTCATGTCGCGGCCGCCGATATGGATTTCGCCCTCGGAAGGTTCGAGAAAGCCGCCGAGGATGGACAGAAGCGTGGTCTTGCCGCAGCCGGATGGGCCGAGCAAAACGATGAATTCCCCGCCTCGATCTCCAGTGACACATGTTCGAGCGCGATGAACTGGCCGAAGACGCGGGTGGCGTTGCGGATCGACAGATCGGCGGTCATGAACGTGTCCTTGCTTTTCTGAACACCGTGAATTCGGCGAGGAACAACAGCGCGATCGACACGAGGAAGACGAGGCTGCCGATGGCGTTGGTCTTGGGATTGAGGCCCGAGCGCAGCATGCTCCAGATTTCGACGGGAAGCGTGACGTCGAAGCGCGAGAGCAGGAAGGCGATGATGAATTCATCCCAGCTGAAGGTGACCGACAGGAAGAAGCTCGCAAGAATCGACGGAGCGAGCATCGGCGCGGTCACCAGCGCAACGACCTGCCATTCCCGCGCCCCGAGATCGCGGGCGGCGCGTTCGATATTGACCTGATGGCCGCCCATCGAGGCGTAGATGATCGCAAAGCAGAGCGGCATGTTGATGACGACATGGCCGACGCCGATGGTGAACAGAGACAGCGGCACGCCCAAGCGATTGAACAGCGCCAGGAGGCCGAGGCCGATGATCAATGTCGACACCGACATCGGTGCGGCGAGCAGGCCCCGCATCAGCGCCGAGGCCGGCAGCCTATGTCGCGCCAGGCCGTAAGCGGCGAGAAATCCGAGAAGGCAGGATGCTAGCGAGGAGACAATCGCGACGATCAGCGAATTAAATAGCGCGTCCATCAAGCCGCGATCGCTCAGCACTTCCCCATACCAGCGCCACGTCAGCCCATGCAGCGGCGGCACCGGCAGCGATCCGTCCTGGAAGGAAAAGATTACCAGCACCGCGACAGGCAGGAAGATGAAGATGTAGACGGCGGCCATGTAGAGCGCGGAGAGAAGAAGCGTGAGGCGGCGCATCAGTTTCTCTCCATCTTCAGCCAGCGGGCGGCGGCGAGATAGGCGACGACCACGACAGCCATCAGCACGATCGACAGCGCGGCGGCGAGCGGGAAATCCGCCCGGCGTCCCAACTGCATCATGATGATCTGCGGCAGCGTCAGCTCATTGTTGCCGCCGAGGATCTGCGGCGTGATGTAATCGCCGATGCAGAGCACGAAGGTCAGGAAGGCGCCGACCATGACGCCCGGCAGCGTCAGCGGCAGGATCACATGCCAGAAGGTCTGGAACGCATTTGCGCCGAGATCGGCCGCGGCGCGGCGATAGTTCGGCGAGAGCTGGATGAGATTGGCGTAGATCGTCAGCGTCAGCAGCATGACGAAGAAATGCACGAAGCCGATCACCGTGCCGGCGCGATTGGCTGAGAGTTGCAGCGGTTCGGACACTAGGCCGAGCGTCATCAGCGTCTCATTGACCACCCCGCCCTTGGACAGAACCAGCAGCCAGGAATAGGAGCGGACCACATAGGAGGTCCAGAAAGGCAGCACCGCGAGAATGAGCGCCAGGCGGCGAAACCGCGCCGGCACGATTTCGGCGATGATGAAGGCGAGCGGATAGGCGATGAGGATCGAGATGATCGTCACCGTCGCAGTGATTTCCAGCGATACGAACAGCGCCTTGTACATCGGCTCCTTGGTCAGGAAGGCCATGTAATTGACGCCGGTCCAGGGCGGACCGATCTCGCGGCCCTGCCGGGTCCAGAGGCTGATCACCGCCATGAACAGGAAGGGGATGACGAAGAACAGCGCGGTGAAGCCGAGCGCGGGCAAGGTGAAGGCCCAGCCTCGTCGGCGTTCGGCGCGTTCGAATGCGGTGGATGACATGGGACGTCACTCTTAGGGAGGCGTTCGCACAGGGATCGATCGTCCGCGCCTGAGCGCGCGCGGACGATGACAGATGGCGCCGAAACGTCAATTCTGCAGCATTTCCGTCCAGATATCCTGCATCTTGCCGTCGAGGTCGGCGTTGACGACCGGATAGAGTTGGGTGTTCTTGAGATAGCCGGCCTGCTTGTCCCAGCGCAGCGCTGATTTTTGCTGATCATTCAGCACAGCGCCAGCTCTCTGGTTGGCCGGCATCGCCCAATAGCAGGACGAGGTCGCGAGCCGCGCCTGACCCTCGGGGCTCAGGATATATTGCACGAATTTCAGCGCCAGTTCCTGCTTGGTCGAATCCTTGAAGACGCCGATCGACTGCGACCAGCGCACCGCGCCCTGCTTCGGCACGGTCCAGTCGAGATTGGGCTTTTCCGCCGTCAGGCCGGCCGTCACCCATTCGCCGCCGCCGAGGATGATGTCGACTTCGCCCGACACCAGCGCGGTCTGCGAGGAGACGACGTCGGAGACCTGGCGCGCGTTCTTCTTGAGCGCGATGAGGCGGTCCTTGATGGCCGGGAGATCGGCTTCGGCGAGGCCGGCCGTCTTCTTGCCGATCTCGATGGCGGTGATGCCGATCAGCGGGAGATAATAGTCGTAAACGGCGATCCGGCCCTTGTATTTCTCCGACCAGAGTTTGGAGAGATCCTCCATGTCGGCGGGATCGACCTTGGTCTTGTCGTAGGAAATGGTGTTGTAGCCGAATTTCTCGGTGACGGCGTAGATCTTGCCGTCCTTGCCATTGTTCTCGTCCATGCGGACTTCAGGGAAGATATCGCCGAGCGGCAGCTTGTCCTTGGGTAGTTCCGCGAGGATGCCCATGCCCGAGACACGCGGCACGTCGACGCCATCGACCACGAACACGTCCCAATCGCCGGGCTGCGATTGTTCGACGATGGAAAGGCCCGCGCCGGTGCCTTCATATTCCTTGAGATTGACCTTGACGTCGTTGGCCTTTTCGAAGGGTTCGATCAGCGCCGGATCGGTGTGGTCGCACCAGACCAGCGCGTTCAGTTCTTCCTGCGCACGCGCCGTGGCCGAAAGGCCGAGCATAATGGCGGCGGTTGACATGAGCATGCTGCGGACGCGCGCGCCCGTGACTTGGCTTTTCATGATCTTCCCTCTGGTTGAACGAATGGTTTCGATCAGTCTGGCGCTCGTCGCGGCGCCTTGAGAAAAAAATTGAACGAATTCATTTTTTAAGTCAACATAGAAAATGAACCGGTTCAGGAGGCCGTGCGGGAGAAGAATGACGAGTCTCAGGGAGAGGAAGAAAGCCGATAAGGAAAAGCGAATTCTCGAGGCGGCGACCCGGCTGTTTCGCGAGCAGGGCTATGACCACGCCCGCATGGAGCATATCGCCGATATGGCGGAGGTTTCGGTCGGCACGCTCTATAATTACTACGAGAACAAGGGCGACATTCTCATGGCCACCGTCAATATGGAGGTGACGGAGGTGCTGGACGCCGGCGAGGCGATCGTCGCCGATCCCCCGCCGATGTCGAGAAGGCGGTCAATCGCCTGGTCGATCAGTATTTCGACCACTCGCTGTTTTATCTCTCCAAGGAAATGTGGCGGGCGGCCATGGCGATCTCCATCCAGCAGCCGGATACGCCGCTGTCGAAAGCCTACACCGAACTCGACCAGCGCCTGTCCGCCCAGATGGTGCGATTGATCGAGACGCTGCAGGCGCGGCGTCTGGTGGGCGCTGCGGTGTCGGCCCGCGCGGTCGGGGAAGTGCTGTTCAACAACCTCAACATGATGTTCATTGAATTCGTGAAGGACGAGCCGCAACCCCTCGCTGTGCTGAAGGCCAGGGTCGCAGAGCAGCATGGGCCGATTGCACGGTTGATCTCGGGTGAAAGAGCTGCAATCGCCTCGACCGCCCGTTAACCATTGCCATGGGCGCGTGAGCCAAAAGCCGAAACATGCGCGCCACGTCTCAAAAATTCGCTCCAAAATTTTCGACCATCTTTACGGATAGCAATTATCGTTGAAAATCAGATGCATGAACTGAGGTTATGCGTGGGCGCGTCTTGCGATGCGCGGGATTTTCAGCTGTTTGGACCCCTGTCGACGCGCCGTCTTGAGACCGCCGGCATGAGCCTCCGAAATGGAATTTTAACCTTCATTTCCTATCAATGATGGTGTTCAAATTCCTTCAATGAGTGATCGAAGTTCATGCGTCTGCCGAGAACCAATCTTACCTCTGCCCAAATCGCTGATCTTGAGCAGGGAGCCGCGCCGGACGGCCTGCAATCTTCAACCTCCGGCGCCGGCAGTCTTGAAAAACTTCGCGAGATGGCCAGCAAGATGCGGCAGAGCCAGGGGGCGACCGACTGGGAGAATCATTTCTTCCTCGCGCCCAATGTCCGCTTCACCCGCACCCCCGAGCGGGTGTTTCTGACCACCGATTCCGGCTCGCTCGATGCCGAAGCCGCCAAGGCGATCGAATCCTCCGCCGGCGGCATGGTCGCGCCCGCCGCGCCGCGCGTGCTGCCTCAGCCGGCTGAACCCGTGATCGCAACTGCGCCTGAGCCTGTGGTCGCCAAGGCCCCCGTCACCGCGCCGTCGCCGTCCCGCCCACCTTTGCTTGCGCCGCAGATCCGCGCCGCCCGCGCCGCCGCTGCCGAGCGTCAGGCTCAAGTTCAGGCCGAGGCTCAAACTCCCAAATTGGAAGTCTCTGTGGCGCCGGCGCCGAAGCCGGAGCCGGTTCTGCGCGCACCTGTCGCGCCTGCGATCAAGCTAACGTCCGCCGAACAGAGCGGCGACGCCGACTTTCAGACCGCGATGCTGCTGACCGGACGGATGGATGCGCGCGCCTATGCCGCCGAGCCGAAGATCGAAATCCGCCCGACCGCAACGCCGCTCAAGATCACGCCCGTCCAGCCAGTGCAGACTGCGCCGGCCCCTGTCGTTGCGTCCGGTCCACTGACGGCGATGTCGCATCTTTCGGACTTTGCTTTCTGGGAAGCGCTGGAGCAGGACGAGGATGCGGTCGCGCCGCCGCCGGTAATCTATGCCGAGCTTCGACCGATCACCAAGCCGCCAGCGCCCGTCCAGCGGCAGCCACTCAAGATCGAGCCAGTCGTTCAGCAGGCTGCCGCGCCGCAAGCGCGGGTCGCGCCGATGCAGCCGGCTCTGTCAATGCGGCCGGCAGTTAGCACGTCGCCGGGTGCGGCGGTGTCCGCGCCGCAGGCCGCCGTCGATCCGCTCGCTGCTTCGGGTCTCGCTCTGAAACCGGTCGAGACGACGGAGGCTCCTGCCGTTGAGGCTGCTCCCAAGATGGCCTTCCCCTGGGCGCGCGGCGCCCGCTCGGCTGCGCCCAAAGTTGCCCCTAGCCCCGTTCAGGCGCCGATCGTGATTGCGCCGGCCATCGCCGCTGCGCCGGTTGTGGCGGCCCCAGCGCCCATCATTGTCGAGGATATGACCGAGCCGCCGGCCCCGCCGCGCGCGGCCGCGCCGCAGAAGGCGCTGAGCCCGGTTCGTCCGTCCGGCGGCATTCCGGTCGCCATGCCCTTCTCGATCGAGGCGATCGGCTTCAGCCGCGCCGCCGATGGCTCCTACGAGTTTCCGCCGCGCGAACTGCTGCAGGATCCGCCCGAACGTCAGGGCTTCGTGATGTCGCAGGAGCAGCTCGAGCGCAATGCCGGGCTTCTGGAAAGCGTGCTAGAAGACTTCGGCATTCGCGGCGAGATCATCCATGTCCGCCCGGGCCCCGTTGTCACGCTCTATGAATTCGAACCCGCTCCAGGCGTCAAATCCTCGCGCGTTATCGGCCTAGCCGACGATATCGCCCGCTCGATGTCGGCGCTGTCGGCTCGCGTCGCCGTGGTGCCCGGCCGCAATGTCATCGGCATCGAACTGCCGAACGCCACCCGCGAAACGGTCTATTTCTCCGAGCTGATCGACAGCCAGGATTTCTCCAAGACCGGCTTCAAGCTGCCGCTTTGCCTCGGCAAGACCATCGGCGGCGAGCCCGTCATCGCCGAACTCGCCAAGATGCCGCATCTCCTGGTCGCCGGCACCACCGGCTCCGGCAAATCGGTGGCGATCAACACCATGATCCTGTCGCTCATCTATCGGCTGAAGCCGGAAGAATGCCGTCTGATCATGGTCGATCCGAAGATGCTGGAATTGTCGGTCTATGACGGCATCCCGCATCTGCTGACCCCTGTCGTGACCGATCCCAAAAAGGCCGTCCTTGCGCTGAAATGGGCGGTGCGCGAGATGGAGGAGCGCTACCGGAAAATGTCGCGCCTCGGCGTGCGCAATATCGACGGCTACAACGCCCGCGCCGCACAGGCCCGCGCGACCGGCGAGACCATGTCGCACACGGTGCAGACCGGCTTCGAGAAGGGCACCGGCGAGGCGATCCACGAGACGCGCGACATGGACCTGTCGCCCATGCCCTATATCGTGGTGATCGTCGATGAAATGGCCGACCTGATGATGGTCGCCGGCAAGGAGATCGAAGGCGCGATCCAGCGTCTCGCCCAGATGGCCCGCGCCGCCGGCATCCATCTGATCATGGCGACGCAGCGTCCTTCGGTCGATGTGATCACCGGCACGATCAAGGCCAACTTTCCGACCCGCATTTCCTTCCAGGTGACCTCGAAGATCGACAGCCGCACCATTCTCGGCGAACAGGGCGCGGAACAGCTTCTCGGCCAGGGCGACATGCTGCATATGGCCGGCGGCGGCCGCATCGTCCGCGTTCACGGCCCCTTCGTTTCCGACGAGGAAGTCGAAAAGGTCGTTTCGCATCTGAAATGCCAGGGCAAGCCCGACTATCTCGACACCGTCACCACCGACGAAGAGGATGACGGCGAGGCCGAGCAGGACCAGGCCGTGTTCGACAAGACCGACATGGGCGGCGACGACGGCGATCTCTACGACAAGGCCGTCAAGGTAGTGCTGCGCGACAAGAAATGCTCCACCTCCTATATCCAGCGCCGCCTCGGCATCGGCTATAACCGCGCCGCCTCGCTGGTGGAGCGGATGGAGAAGGAAGGCCTGGTCGGCGCCGCCAACCATGTCGGCAAGCGCGAGATCATCAGCCAGCGCGATCAGGCGCCGGTCGCCGAGGAAGAATAATCAACCTGCTGCGGCGCGTCGCTCCCGGGCGGCGCGCGGCGACCTTGGAGGCGGAAGCATGGATTCCTCTTCCGCATCCTGCGGCTCGCCCCAGAAAGCGTCGAGCCGCGGGCCATCCTTGATGCGCTTGTCACGGAACAGGTAATTCTTCCATTCGAAGAACCACACGCGCCGGCCCATCCTGGTGTACCAGCGCATGGCGTGGCGAACCTCCTTGTCGGGATGAAACAGGATGCGCGCGAGCGCCTTGGGCCGCGCCTGCATCATCACTTCGATCGTCTTCATCCACAGCGTCAGCCGCCAGGAGGGAAGGCCGGCTTCCAGCACCTGATGCTTGTAGTCCCAGCGGCGCTGGTCGAGCTGGATCACCTTGCGGTCGGCGGCGATGCGGAAATAGGGCGTCCAGCGGTGCGGCGTGACGTACAGCGCCTGGATCTGGTCCGGATCGTAAGCCAAGAGCACCCGGAACAGCCGCCAGAGATCGGCGTCGCGTTCTTGCTTGAAGCCGGCGACCCAGGTGGCCATGGAAATGATCCCATGCGCCCGGAGCAGCTCGATCGCCTTGCGGTCCTTCGCTGTGGAGCCACCCTTCTTGATGAGATCGAGCGTCGATTCGTCGATATTTTCCATGCCGAGCAGCCAGCGGATCACGCCTGCTTTCTTGTAGAGATGCAGGATATCGGCGTCGCGGACGATATCGTCGGCGCGGGTCGAGCCGACCAGCAGCACTTTCACGTCTTCCTCAATCAGCGCTTCGAGAAAAGCCAGCCAAGCCTTGCGCGACGAGGTCGGGTTTTCATCGGCGAAATTGAAGACCTCGACGCCCTCCTCGCGATGAAGCCGCGCGATCTCCTTGGCGAACAGCACCGGGTCGCGATGCCGCCAGCGGGTCCAGAAGCCGCGCTGGCCGCAATAATTGCACAAATGCGGGCAGCCGCGCGAAAACTGCACCACCACAGCCCGTTTGCCGCCCCAATAGCTGTAATCGGCGTGGTCGATCAGTTCCCAGCCGATCCGGTGCGCGTCGAGATCGGCGATGGCCGCCGAGGGACGCGTGGATCGGATGCATTCGCCTGCGCGATAGGCAATGCCGGGAATTGCGGAGAGATCGGCGCCCTCGGCCAAAGCTGCGATTAGCTTCGGCGCTGTCTCCTCGCCCTCGCCGCGAACGATGGCCGTGACATAGGGCTCTTCTGTCAGGATTTCCCGCCAGTGATAGGTGGGGAAGACGCCGCCATAGACGATGGTGATCTCGGGTCTTAGCGCCACGATCCGCTGCGCGGCGAGCCGGATGACCGGATGTCCGGAGGTGGAGCCGGAATGTCCGAACAGGACCGCATCCGGCTCATGCCGGAGCGTTTCTGCGACGAGAGCGTCGACTGAGAGGTTTTTGAGATCGCCATCCACCAGTCTAACATCATGCCCGGCATCGATCAGCGGCCCGCCGATAGAGAGCAGGCCGAGAGGCGGCAGGTGATCATCCGGAATTCTGCTGCCGATCGACGGATGCGGAGCGTTGACGAGTGTGATGCGCATGGCTGTTGTCCCTTCGTTATTTTTCCTGAGAAGAGACGGGGAAGGTGGCGGTGTTGAGCCGGAATTGTCCGCGAATCGCGGCGGCTTTGCGGAATTGTCACGGCTGCTCGGTTCCGGGAAGACAGACGCGGAGTCGCCGTGGACAGGCAAACGCCCTCCATTTGCGCCTGTGTTGCCTATCGCATAGGCAGAATGGGCGTCTTCCTGCAAAGCACGCCGTCTCAGACGTTGATTTCCTAGACAATCGCAAACTGGCCCGCCGCTTGCATCGTCTTAGCTGAGTTGGCCGCTAGGGTTCCGGCGCAGAATGCGCGACTGGTCCGAGAGCAGCCACCGGCGGGGAGACATCCCGCCGGGTGCACGGCGGGACAAAAGCCCGGGAGACCTCGTTAGCCAAGGGATTGGCGGCGTTGGTCTATGCCGATCCCTTTCAAGACAAGAAGGGGAATGCACGTGAAGACAATTAGCAAAATACTCGCAACCGCCGCCGCGACGGTTCTCATCACCTGGGGCGGTTTGAGCGGCGCGATGGCCGAGCCGAAGAAGGACTTTAAGGTCGCCTGGTCGATCTATGTCGGCTGGATGCCCTGGGGCTATGCCAAGGATCACGGCATCGTCCAGAAATGGGCGGACAAATACGGCATCAAGATCGAAGTCACGCAGTTCAACGACTATGTCGAATCGATGAACCAATACACCGCCGGCGCTTTCGACGCGGTGACGCTGACCAATATGGACGGCCTGTCGATCCCCGCCGCGGGCGGCGTCGACACGACCGCCGTCATCGTGGGCGATTTCTCCAACGGGAATGACGCGATCATTCTGAAGGGCAAGGACAAGCTCGAGGACATCAAGGGCCAGACCGTCAATCTGGTGGAATTCTCGGTGTCGCATTATCTTCTGGCCCGCGGGCTTGAAAGCATCGGCTCCTCGGAGCGCGATGTGAAGGTCGTCAACACGTCTGACGCAGACATGGTCGCGGCTTACAAGACGGCGGACGTGACCGCTGTCGTGACCTGGAACCCGCTGGTCGCTTCTATCCTCGAAGATCCGACCGCCAAATCGGTGTTCGACAGCTCCAAGATTCCCGGCGAGATCATGGATCTCATGGTCGCCAATTCCGATGTGCTGAAGGACAATCCCGATTTCGGCAAGGCGCTGGCCGGCATCTGGTATGACACGATGACGGTCATGACCGCCGACAGCGCCGAAGGCAAAGCCGCGCGCGAGGAAATGGGTAAGGCGTCGGGCACCGATCTCAAGGGCTTCGAGGCGCAGATGGCGGCGACCAAACTGTTCGACAAGCCCGCCGACGCCGTGGCGTTCACCGCTTCGCCCGATCTGCCGAAGACGATGAATCTGGTGCGGAACTTCCTGTTCGAAAAGGGCCTGCTCGGCAGCGGCGCGCCGTCTGCCGACGTCATCGGCATCGAAATGCCTGACGGCTCGGTGCTCGGCGACAAGGGCAATATCAAGTTCCGCTTCACCACCAGCTTCATGGATGCGGCGGAAAAGGGAACTCTCTGATCACCCGTCATCGGCGGGCCGTCGAGCCCGCCGCATTTCCCTGTTCGATCGGAGCCCATGATGCGGTGGATCAACACTCATCCCAGCAAAGGCGCGCGACTAGCCCTGATGCTTGCGCCGTTCGGGCTGGTCCTGATCGCCTATGCGATCGGCTCGGCGGCCCGTCTCGCCGAAAACCCCAATGACAAGCTGCTGCCAGGACTTATTGGTTTCGCCACCGCGATCGATCGCTTCGCCTTCACCGCAGACGCCCGAACCGGCGACTATCTGCTCTGGACCGACACGGCGGCAAGCCTGATCCGGCTGCTGTCCGGCCTCGGGATCGCTATGATGATCGCCCTTGTGTTGGGGATTTTGATCGGCATGCTGCCCTATGTCAGATCGGCCCTCTCGCCCTTCGTGGCCACGATTTCCATGGCGCCGCCGCTGGCGCTCTTGCCGATCCTGTTCATCATCGCGGGCCTCGGCGAAACATCGAAAATCGCCCTGATCGTCATCGGCGTCGCGCCGATCATGATCCGCGACCTCGCTTTGACAGCTGTCAACCTGCCGCGCGAGCAGATCATCAAGGCCGAAACGCTGGGCGGATCGTCCTGGCAGATCGGGTTGCGCGTGGTGCTGCCGCAGATCCTGCCGCGGCTGATCACCACGCTTCGGCTGCAGCTCGGCCCTGCCTGGCTGTTTCTGATCGCGGCCGAAGCGATTTCCGCCGATTCCGGTCTCGGTTACCGGATCTTCCTCGTTCGACGTTACCTCGCGATGGACGTGATCTTCCCCTATGTCGTCTGGATTACGCTGCTCGCAGTCGCCGCAGATTGGCTGCTGGATCGGCTGCGCATCCGCCTCTTCCCCTGGTCAGAACTGGAGAAGCAGGTATGAGCGCGCTGAAAATCGACAATGTCTGGAAGGAATATGGCGACCAGATCGTGCTCGAAAGCGTGTCGATCGACATCGAAGACCGCGCTTTCGTGGCTCTCGTTGGCCCCTCCGGCTGCGGCAAGACCACGTTTCTGCGCATGCTGCTCGGTCAGGAGGAGCCGACGCGCGGCCAGATCCTGATCGATGGCGCGCCGCTACCGCCTGAACCCGGGCCCGATCGCGGCGTGGTGTTCCAGCGTTATTCGGTGTTTCCGCATCTGACCGTGCTCGGCAATGTGCTGCTCGGCCGGGAATTGACCCGCTCCCCTCGCCTCGCCCGTCTGTTCGGCGCCGAACGCAAGGCGGCGCTCGAGGATGCGCGGGAAATGCTGGCGCAGGTCGGACTGTCCCGCTCGGAGGACAAATATCCGGCTCAGCTGTCCGGCGGCATGCAGCAGCGATTGGCGCTGGCGCAGGCGCTGCTGATGAAGCCGAAAGTGCTTCTCCTCGACGAGCCGTTCGGGGCGCTCGATCCCGGCATTCGCGCCGATATCCATGTGCTGATGAAGCGTCTCTGGCACGAGAACCCCATGACCGTGGTCATGGTCACGCATGACATGCGCGAAGCCTTCACACTCGCCAGTCGCGTCGTCGCGTTTGAGCGTCCGCGCGACCGTCCGGAGGAAAAACTGCGCTATGGCGCGACGATCACCCGCGACATTCCGATCTGGCCGCCGCGCGACGCCGGCCAGGCCTCTCTCATCCGACCAGACCGGGACGGCCCGGCGCCCAGAGGTCTCTAGCCGGGACGACCCGGCTCCCAATCAAGGAGAAGAACGGTGCATATCCGACGTTCGCCCGAAGAAATCGCCGCCAATCGCGCCCGCTATGAAGAGCATCAGCGCAAGGGGCTTGAATTTGCTCCCAAGGCCCTGCCTGGTAAGAGCGCCAAACCCGCCCCTGAGCTTGCGGCCGATCAGGTTTTGCACCGGGAAACTGTTCCCGGCGGCTGGTATTGGTCGACCCGGGTCCGCAAAAACGAGATCCTGCGCGTCAGCCTCGATCACGGTTTTTCGACTGTGACGCTTGTCGCCTGGAAGGCCGACGAGCCCAGCGAGAGGCTGAACCTGCCGGATACCGTGAAGGTTCAATGGACCACGGGCCTCGGTAAAGGCCGCGTCATTCTCTCGGATATGGGCACGGTGATGTTCTCGATCACCGAGGATTCCTGCGCAGCGCATGATTGCCTGATGGGCGGATCGACGGCGGCCTCCAATGCGCGGAAATATGCCGGCGCCAACGGCGCCGAGATCCGCAACACGCGTGACAATCTCGTCAAGCTGACCACCAAACTCGGTCTCGACCGCCGCGACATTCCCGCAGCGCTCGCGCTGTTTGCGCCTGTGCGCGTCGATGACGACGGGCGGTTCGTCTGGAAGCCGGAACTGGTGGAAGACGGCGACTATGTCGATCTTCGCGCCGAAATGGACATGCTGGTCGGCTTTTCCAATTGCCCGCATCCGCTCGACCCGAGCCCTGTCTATGCGCCCAATCCGGTGGCGATCACGCGCATTGCGGCATCCGAACCGGCGGCGGACGATCTTTGCCGCACCGCCACCGCCGAAGCCGTGCGCGGCTTCGAAAACAACGCATTGGCTGTGATCTGAGGAGGTCCTGGTATGAGCAAGTTTATCGTCACCTCCCCTGACCGCACGCCCGAAACCGCCGTGCAGGATCATTACATCCCCGCCGAAGCGCCGTTTTCCACAGTGGTTCGCAAGGGGCAGGTTCTGCGTATTGAGGACAGCTTCGGCCAGCAGGCCATCGACACGCTGTTTTACAATGCGGAAGACTATTCCGAGCGCTATTCGAACCAGGATACGATGCGGGAACAGGGCGCGGCCTATGTGACCACCGGCACCAGGATCATCTCCAACGAAGGTAAGGTGATGCTGACGATGACGGCCGACAGCTGCGGTCGACACGACACCTCGGCCGGGGCTTGCTCCTGCGAGAGCAACACCGTGCGTTTCGGTCACGGCGCCAAATATCTGCATGCTTGCCGCGACAATTTCGTGCTCGAAGTGGCGAAATACGGCATGGGCAAACGCGATGTGCCGCCCAACATCAACTTCTTCATGAATGTGCCGATTTCCCCAAGCGGCGACATGACCATCGTCGACGGTATTTCCTCGCCCGGCGATTATGTCGAGATGCAGGCCGAGATGGATGTGCTGCTGGTGATCTCCAATTGCCCGCAGATCAACAATCCCTGCAACGGGTTTGATCCCACGCCGATCCGCGTGCTGGTCTGGGATGGCGAGGCCGGCTGATGTTCAAAAAGTCCTGATCGCCAATCGCGGCGAGATCGCCGTCCGCATCATCCGGACGCTGAAGCGCATGGGCATCGCCTCCGTCGCCGTCTATTCAGACGCGGACCGTTTTTCCAAACCGGTGCTGATGGCGGATGAAGCCGTGCGGCTCGGTCCTGCGCCGGCCTCCGAAAGCTATCTGAATGTCGATGCGGTCGTTGCGGCCTGCAAGCAGACCGGCGCGGAGGCTGTGCATCCAGGCTACGGCTTTTTGTCCGAAAACATTGCTTTCGCTGAGCGCCTGAAAGCGGAAGGCATCGCCTTTATCGGTCCGACGCCCGACAATATCGCCGCCTTTGGATTGAAGCATACGGCGCGCGAACTGGCGCGGGACAGCGGCGTGCCGCTGCTGCCGGGCACCGGGCTCATCGAAACCGGCGAGGACGCGCTGAGCGCGGCTCTCGAAATCGGCTATCCCGTCATGCTGAAATCCACCGCCGGCGGCGGCGGCATCGGCATGCAACTCTGCCATGACGCGGAAAGCCTGAAAGCCTCTTTCGACAGCGTGCAACGCACAGCGAAAGCGAGTTTCGGCGACGCCCGCGTCTATCTCGAACGCTTCGTCTCCAAAGCCCGGCATGTCGAGGTGCAGATCTTCGGTGATGGCGAGGGACGCGTCATCGCGCTTGGCGAACGCGATTGCTCGCTGCAGCGCCGGAACCAGAAGGTGATCGAGGAGACGCCGGCGCCGGGCCTGAGCGATGTTGTGCGTGAGCGCCTGCATGCCGCAGCGGTCGCACTTGGCAAATCCGCCAATTACACGTCGGCGGGAACCGTCGAGTTCATCTATGATCCGGCTCGCGAAGAATTCTATTTTCTCGAAGTGAACACCCGGCTTCAGGTGGAGCATCCTGTCACCGAAGCCGTGTTCGGCGTCGATCTCGTCGAATGGATGATCCGCCAGGCCGCCGGAGAGGATGTGCTGACGGGTAAGGAAGTTCTTACGCCTAGGGGAGCCGCGATCGAGGCGCGCGTCTATGCGGAAATGCCGCATGCGGGCTTTCGTCCGAGCGCCGGATTACTGACGGACGTGGTGTTTCCCGAAGGCGTCAGGGTCGATGGATGGGTGGAAACCGGCACGGACGTGACTCCTTTCTACGACCCCATGCTCGCCAAGGTGATCGTGTCAGCTGAAACGCGGGAGCTGGCGATCCGCGCCCTCGAAGAAGCGCTTTCGCAGTCGGCCATCTCCGGCATCGAGACCAATCTTGAGTATCTCAAGGCAATCACTTCCTCGGATCTGTTCAAATCAGGCGATGTCGCGACCACCGCGCTCAAGGATTTCGACTTCACACCCGATGTCATCGAGGTCGTGGCGCCGGGCGCCCAGTCGAGCCTGCAGGAGCTTCCCGGTCGTCTCGGTCTCTGGCATGTCGGCGTTCCCCGAGCGGGCCGATGGATGAACGCTCTTTCCGCCACGCCAACCGCCTCGTCGGCAATGCCGATGAGACGGCGGCGCTGGAACTAACCGTGTCGGGTCCAGTGCTGAAATTCTGCGCCGATGTCGTCTTTGCGCTTGCCGGCGCGGAGATGCCGATGACGCTGGATGGAGTGCCTGTCGCTCATGACAGCGCGATCAAGGCCCGCGCGGGCCAGTCGTTGGCTGTCGGCGCGATCAAGGGCGCGGGGCAACGCGCCTATCTGGCCGTTGCCGGCGGCTTCGATGCGCCTGTCGTCCTCGGGTCCCGCGCGACCTTCGGGCTGGGTCGATTCGGCGGCAACGCCACCGGCACGCTTCGCGCCGGCCATGTGCTGCGGCTGGCGCGGGCTTCCCTATCCGGCGTCAAACCCGCGAGCGAGCCTGCGGATCTCACCCGCGAGTGGAGCGTGAGGGTGCTCTATGGACCGCATGGCGCGCCGGATTTCTTTCTCGATGAGGACATCGGAACGCTGTTTTCGACGGATTACGAGGTGCATTTCAATTCCGCCCGCACCGGCGTTCGGCTGATCGGCCCGGCGCCGAAATGGGCTCGCGAGGACGGCGGCGAAGCGGGGCTGCATCCCTCCAACCTGCACGACAACGCCTATGCGATCGGGGCGATCGACTTCACCGGCGACATGCCGATCATTCTCGGTCCCGATGGCCCCAGCCTCGGCGGCTTCGTCTGCCCGGCGGTGATTGCGCGCGACGAGCAATGGAAGATGGGGCAGTTCAAGCCGGGCGACAGGATTCGCTTTCATCCGGTGGCGCGGGAGGGGATGTGGCATCAGCATCCGCGATACCCCCTCTGTCCTGCCGGACATCTCCCCTCAAGGGGGAGATTGCAGAGACGTACGACCATCGCCCGGCAACTGGCCTTGAGAATACTGCGGTTGAGAGTGGGGAAGCCGGCGCCGCCGTCCAATCTCCCCTTGAGGGGAGATGGTCGGCAGACCAGAGGGGGTACCGCTTGGCGCGCCCTCGCCGGCTCTCCCATCCTCGCCACCATCGATTCCGGACCTGTCCCTGTCGCCTATCGCCGTCAGGGCGACGACAATCTGCTGGTCGAATATGGGCCCATGCAACTCGATATCGCCTTGCGGCTGCGCGTCCATCTTTTGATGGAGGCGGTAAAGGCGGCGAAACTGCCCGGACTGATCGATCTGACGCCGGGAATTCGCTCGCTGCAGATCCACTACGACAGTCTGACTCTGTCGCGGTCGCACCTCTTGGGACTATTGGCGGAGATCGAGCAAAGTCTGCCGCCGGTCTCGGAGGTCAAGGTTCCGAGCCGCACGGTCTATCTGCCTTTGTCCTGGAACGATCCGGATGCCGAACTGGCCATGCGGAAATATCAGGAGCTCGTGCGGCCGAACGCGCCCTGGTGCCCATCGAACATCGAGTTCATCAGGCGAATCAATGGTTTGGCGGACGAGCAGGCGGTGAAGAACACGATTTTCGACGCCTCCTATCTGGTGCTCGGTCTCGGCGATGTCTATCTCGGCGCGCCGGTCGCCACACCCGTCGATCCCAGGCACCGGCTGGTCACCACCAAATACAATCCCGCCCGCACCTGGACGCCGGAGAATGCCGTGGGCATCGGCGGGGCCTATATGTGCATCTACGGCATGGAGGGCCCCGGCGGCTATCAGCTGTTCGGCCGGACAATCCAGGTCTGGAACACCTGGCGTCAGACGCCTGTCTTCGGCAAAGACAAGCCCTGGCTGCTCGACTTCTTCGATCAGCTCCGCTTCTTCCCGGTAAGCCATGACGAACTGACAGAGGCGCGCGCCGCCTTTCCGCATGGCGGATATCCGATCCGCATCGAAGAGGGCGAATTCTCCTACGCCGCCTACGAGAAAATGCTCTCAGAGAATGCCTCCAGCATCGGCGCGTTCAAGGCCCGGCAGCAATCCGCCTTCGAAGCCGAACGGCAGCGATGGAAGGCCGGAACAAGGCCTCGACAGCTTCATCTCAGACGAGGGCGCCGCCAGCGGACTGGCGGGTGATATTCCCGAGGGATGTTTCGGCGTTGAAAGCGCCGTGCCCGGCAATGTCTGGAAAGTGCTCGTCGACGAGGGGCAGAGCGTAGCGCCGGGCGATACGCTCGCCATCATCGAATCGATGAAAATGGAAATCAACATCACTGCTCATGCCGCCGGCGTCGTGCGCGAATTGCGCGCCGGGCCTGGGCGAAACGTCAAGGCCGGCGATGTGCTGGTGGTTCTGGAGGACAAATGATGCTCCCGCAAATTCTCGACATTGCATCGCTCAAAGCCGCTTATGCGAGCGGCCTGCCGCTTCTCGATCTCGTCGAAGAGGTGACCACGCGGATGGAAGCTTCCGAAGATCCGGCTGTTTTCATCACCCCCATCTCTGCGGATGATTTGCGCGCGGCGGCGAAAGCGCTGCTGGCGCGTGCGCCGGAGCCGAACAGCCTGCCGCTCTGGGGCATTCCGTTTGCGGTGAAGGACAATATCGACGTTTCGGGCTTTCCGACCACGGCCGCCTGCCCCGCTTTTGCTTACCAGCCTGAGCGGGACGCCACCGTCGTGGCGCGTCTCAAGGCGGCCGGCGCTTTGGTGATCGGCAAGACCAATCTCGATCAGTTCGCCACCGGCCTCAACGGCACGCGCTCGCCCTATGGCGCGCCGCGCTCTGTGTTCGACAGTGCTTACGTTTCGGGCGGCTCGTCCTCAGGCTCGGCTGTTGCCGTCGCCTCGGGATTGGCGAGCTTTTCGCTCGGCACCGACACGGCGGGCTCTGGCCGCGTGCCGGCCGCCTTCAACAATCTGGTAGGGGTCAAGCCGACGCCCGGTCTTGTGCCGAATGTCGGCGTGGTGCCGGCCTGCCGCAGCGTCGATGTCGTCACCGTCTTTGCTGCGACCGTCGGCGACGCCACATCTGTCCGCAAGGTGATGGATGGTTATGAGGCGCAAGACCCGTTCTCCGAAAGGCTGAACCAACCGCCCTGCCCTCTTCCGGACTTCGGATCGGCGTTCTCGATGGCGCCGAACGCGAATTCTTCGGCAATTCCGAGGTCGAAGCTTTGTACGACGCCGCCATCGAAGCGCGCGAAAAGCCTCGGCGCGACGATCGTGCCCTTCGACTATGCGCCGTTCCGGCAGGCGGCGGAACTGCTCTACAATGGTCCCTGGGTGGCCGAGCGCTTGGCGGCGGTCAAGGATTTCATCTCCTCGAACGCCGATGATGTCGATCCGACCGTCCGCAAGATCATCGAAGGCGCGAAAGCCTATAGCGCGGTCGACGCTTTCGAAGGCCTGTACAAGCTCGGCGCCCTCGGCCAGAAAGCCAGAGCGGAATGGGAAAAACTCGACATTCTCATGCTGCCGACCTCGCCGACCACCTACACGGTGGAAGACATGCAGGCCGATCCGATCGTCAAGAACAGCCATTTTGGCCGCTACACCAATTTCGCCAATCTGTTCGGCTATGCGGCGATCGCCGTTCCGGCCGGCTTCGACTCGAAGGGCCATCTGCCGGCGGGCGTCACGCTGTTCGGTCCCGGCTTCTCCGACGATGCGCTTGCGCCTTTCGCCGACGCCATGCATCGCGCGCTCGGAGCCGGCATGGGCAAGGACCGTCACGCGGCGCTGCCCGAGGCGAGCAAAGTCGCGTCTCCGGCCTCGAACTGGGCTCAGATCGTCGTGGTCGGCGCGCATCTCACGGGCATGCCGCTCAATCATGAACTGACCGGTCCCGGCGGGCGGCTGGTCAAGGCCTGCAAGACCGCAGGCGATTATCGTCTCTATGTCCTGCCCAACACCACGCCGCCGAAGCCCGGTCTGATCCGCGACCCCGGATTTTCCGGCGGCGGGCTCGATGTCGAGGTCTGGTCGATCCCTTATGACGCCTTCGGTCGTTTCGTGGCGAATATCCCCTCCCCGCTCGGCATCGGCAAAGTGACGCTTGAGGAGGGCAGCCAGGTCTCAGGGTTTCTCTGCGAACCCTTCGCTGTCCAAGGCGCGCGCGAGGTCACCGATCTCGGCGGCTGGAGGGCCTATATCGCCTCGTTGAAGACATAGAGAATGGGGCATGGGGCCCGATGATCGTGTCGGGTCCCCGCTTGCATGGCGCGCGGGCCTTGTTTAGGAAACACAGGATAAGAGGATCCAGGCGCGATGCGCCTGACCGTAGACTGTAAGGCCGCCTTCCCGGCGGTCAGGCGAGACGAGGCTGTCCGTGACCAATGTGATCAAGTTCGAACCGCGGAAAAAGCCGGAAGCCCCGAAGCCCCCTCGTCCGGAATGGCAGAAAAAGGCTTTGATCGGCGCTGGCGTGGCGGCGTTTTTCGTTGTCGTCTGGGCCTATTACGCTTTCATCGCGCCGGCTCAGCCGCCCGCGCCCTGACGCGCCGCACGAGCGAGCGCCGCCTCGAGCTTTCGAAACACCAGTTCATCCGTCATCTGCGCTACGTTGAAGCGCATGAAGCCGGTCGCCGTTTGCGCATGGCTGAAGGCGTTGCCCGGCGCCAGAACCAGATTGTCCTTGAGCGCCGCGCGCGCCACGTCGGCTGCATCGAGCCCCTCCGGCAGCCGGCACCACAGGAACATGCCGGCGTCCGGCTCGATCCAAGGCGTGATCCCGAGCTTCTGCAATTTTGTCATGGTTGACAGCCGCGCCTGCGACAGCCGCGCCCGCAACGTCTCCAGATGTTTTCGATAGCCCCCATCGCTCAGAACGGCGTGAGTGAGATCGGCCGAGAGCCGCCCTCCCCGAAAGACGTTGCGATTTTGATGTCGATCAACCCATCGATCCAGTCGCGCTTGGCGGCGATATAGCCGCAGCGCGCCGAGGCCGACAGCGTCTTGGAAAAGCTGCCGATCTGGATCACCCGTTCCAGCCCGTCGAAGGCTGCGAGCCGTGGAGCGGGACGCTCTTCGAAATCGGCGAAGATGTCGTCTTCGATGATCACGAGATCGTGGATTTCAGCCTGTTTCAGCACCCGATGCGCCGTGACGGCCGACAGCACGGCGCCGGTAGGATTGTGGAGTGCGGAATTCGTAAGATAGATCCTGGGCCGATGCTCCCCGGCGGTCCGCGCAAAAGCGTCGAGATCGGGACCATGTGGGGTATAGGGGACGCCGACGATCCTGGCGCGGTGTGCGCGCAGCAAGGCCTGGAAGTTGAAGTAGCAGGGGTCGTCGACCATCACCACGTCGCCCGGCGAGATCAGCAGTCGGCAGAGAAGGTCGATTGCCTGGATGCCGGATTCGGTGAGCATGATCTGGTCGGGGCCGGCCTCGACGCCCTTTTCCGCCATTCGCCGCGAGAGAAGCGTGCGGAGCGGGGCGAGACCGAGCGGAGAACTATAGGCCATCAAGCCCGCCGCCGGCGCGCGCGACGCCTGCCGCAACGCCTTCCGCATCCCCTCCTCCGGCAGCCAGGAAGACGGCAGCCATCCGCAGCCCGGCTTCGCCTCGTCGTCGCCGCTCTCCAGAGATTGTCTCGAGACCCAGAAGGGATCGATGGCCCGGTCGAGGCGGGGTTCGGACGCGGCGACATCGAAGGGCGCTATGGCGCGGGCCACGAAGAAGCCGGCGCCGGGCCGCGACGTTATCGCGCCTTCCGCCAACAACCGATCATAGGCCTCGACGATCGTCGAGGTGGAGACGCCCAGCGTGGCGGCCAGCTTTCGGATCGACGGTAGTTTGGCGCCTGTCGCAAGGCTGCGACTGGCGATGCGCTGGCGGATGACATCCGCCGCCATGACCGCGCGGGGCGCCGCCTTTGGGGAAGCCTCGTTCATCTGTACTGATCCTTGCGCCATAACAGTTCTGTCAAACTGTATCAGACTGTTTCTGGCGATGCGAGCGAGACGCGGTCATAAGCGCTGAAAACAGGAGTGGCCTATGACGCGCGAAAGATCCGGTTTGGTGAACGGCTTGATCGGGGTGATCATCTTCAGCGGATCGCTGCCCGCCACGCGCCTGGCGGTCGCCGATTTCGATCCCTTGTTTCTGACGGCGGCGCGCGCGGCCATCGCCGGTCTTCTCGCGCTCGGTCTGCTGATGATCTTTCGGCAAAAGCGGCCGGCCCGCGGCGATCTCGTTTCTCTCTATCTGATCGCCGGCGGCGTGGTGGTCGGCTTCCCGCTGTTGACGGCGTTGGCGCTGCGCACGATCACCTCGGCGCATTCCATCGTCTATATCAGCCTGCTACCGCTCGCGACCGCGGCCTTTGGCGTCATGCGCGGCGGCGATCGTCCGCGTCCGGCCTTCTGGATCTTTTCGACGCTCGGCAGTCTCTGCGTTGCAGGCTTTGCGCTGCTGCAGAACGATGTGCGCCTGGCGGAGGGAGACGCGCTGATGGTGGCGGCCATTCTGGTCTGCGGGTTGGGCTATGCCGAAGGCGCGCAGCTGTCGAGGCGGCTTGGGGGATGGCAGGTAATCTCCTGGGCTCTGGCTCTGTCGCTCCCGGTCATGCTCGGCGCGGCCCTTGTGCTGTTGCGATGGCAAACGCATGCGATCGGCGGTCCTGCGCTCTTCGGCCTCGCTTATGTCTCTGTCTTCAGCATGCTGATCGGTTTCGTGTTCTGGTATCGCGGCCTGGTTATGGGCGGCGTGGCGGCGGTCGGGCAGTTGCAATTGCTGCAGCCCTTCTTCGGCCTGGCGCTTGCGGGGTTGTTGCTCGGCGAACCGGTCAGCCCGGCAATGCTCGTCGCCACGGCCGGCGTCATCGCCTGTGTCGCCGGCGCGCGCCGCTTCAGCCCCCTGCCAGGCAAAGCAATCGGGAAGAGTTGACAGCTGGCAACTCGGTTGACGACTGCGGGAAAGCCGAGGAAATGTCGCGTTGCTCCGAATTGCCTTGGGTCCCGCGCCGTGCTAGCTCCGATGCAGGGTTTTGCGTGTGGAGGCGCTAGCCCTGGGAGGAGACAGCATGCATGTGATGATTATCGGCGCCGCCGGCATGATCGGGCGCAAACTCGTGGA
>NZ_JACFXW010000002.1:670000-671716 GCF_014158035.1 Rhizobium sp. G21
AAGAAGCGAACGCAGGGAACTGAAACATCTAAGTACCTGCAGGAAAGGACATCAACCGAGACTCCGTCAGTAGCGGCGAGCGAACGCGGACCAGGCCAGTGGCATCGAGGAATAAAGTCGAACAGGATGGAAAGCCTGGCAAGAATGGGTGATAGCCCCGTAGACGTAGAACACTCGATGTCCTTGAGTAGGGCGGGGCACGTGAAACCCTGTCTGAACATGGGGAGACCACTCTCCAAGCCTAAGTACTCGTGCATGACCGATAGCGAACCAGTACCGTGAGGGAAAGGTGAAAAGCACCCCGACGAGGGGAGTGAAATAGAACCTGAAACCGGTTGCCTACAAACAGTGGAAGGCCGCAAGGCTGACTGCGTACCTTTTGTATAATGGGTCAACGACTTAGTGTAACTAGCAAGCTTAAGCCGGTAGGTGTAGGCGCAGCGAAAGCGAGTCTGAACAGGGCGTTCAGTTAGTTGCATTAGACCCGAAACCAGGTGATCTAGCCATGAGCAGGTTGAAGGTTGGGTAACACCAACTGGAGGACCGAACCCGCATCTGTTGCAATAGATTGGGATGACTTGTGGCTAGGGGTGAAAGGCCAATCAAACCTGGAGATAGCTGGTTCTCCGCGAAATCTATTTAGGTAGAGCGTCGATCGAATACCCCGGGGGTAGAGCACTGGATGGGCTATGGGGACTCACCGTCTTACTGATCCTAACCAAACTCCGAATACCCGGGAGTACTAATCGGCAGACACACGGCGGGTGCTAACGTCCGTCGTGAAAAGGGCAACAACCCTAACCTCCAGCTAAGGTCCCCAAGTCATGGCTAAGTGGGAAAGGATGTGAGGATCCCAAAACAACCAGGATGTTGGCTTAGAAGCAGCCATCATTTAAAGAAAGCGTAACAGCTCACTGGTCTAGTCAAGGGTCTTTGCGCCGAAAATGTAACGGGGCTCAAGCCATGCACCGAAGCTGAGGCTTAGACATTCTTACGAATATCTAGGGGTAGCGGAGCGTTCCGTAAGCCTGTGAAGGGAGACCCGTGAGGGCTCCTGGAGGTATCGGAAGTGCGAATGTTGACATGAGTAACGATAAAGGGGAGAGAGACTCCCTCGCCGAAAGACCAAGGGTTCCTGCTTAAAGTTAATCTGAGCAGGGTTAGCCGGCCCCTAAGACGAGGCGGAAACGCGTAGTCGATGGGAACCACGTTAATAATCGTGGGCCTGGCGGTAGTGACGGATCGCGTAACTTGTACAGTCTTACTGGATTGATTGTGCAGGGAAGCGGTTCCAGGAAATAGCTCCGCCATTATAGACCGTACCCGAAACCGACACAGGTGGTCAGGTAGAGCATACCAAGGCGCTTGAGAGAACTGCGTTGAAGGAACTCGGCAAATTGCACGCGTAACTTCGGAAGAAGCGTGACCCCTTTATACGCAAGTATTGAGGGGTGGCACAGACCAGGGGGTAGCGACTGTTTATCAAAAACACAGGGCTCTGCGAAGTCGCAAGACGACGTATAGGGTCTGACGCCTGCCCGGTGCTGGAAGGTTAAGAGGAGAGGTGCAAGCTTTGAATCGAAGCCCCAGTAAACGGCGGCCGTAACTATAACGGTCCTAAGGTAGCGAAATTCCTTGTCGGGTAAGTTCCGACCTGCACGAATGGCGTAACGACTTCCCCGCTGTCTCCAACGCAGACTCAGTGAAATTGAATTT
>NZ_JACFXW010000003.1 GCF_014158035.1 Rhizobium sp. G21
CCGCCTCAAGGATCTCAACTCGGTCGGCGACATCATGGGGCGCTTCGTCGACGCCAAGGGCCGCATCGTCGACCGCCAACTCGACGACCGCACGATCGGCTTGCGGCTGAACGCGCTGGCGCGCAAGGAGCGGGTCATCGCGGTCGCCGCCGGCGAAGACAAGCATTTTATCGCCGCCGCCTGTCTCAAGGCGCGCTACATGACCGACCTCGTGACCGACGAGGGCACGGCGCGGCGTATTCTGGAGGAGGCGGCATGACCGACCATGTTCTGGAGATTTCGGGGCTTTCCAAACGCTTCCCGCCCAATGTGATCGCCCTCGAACAAGCCGATCTCAATGTGCGCAAGGGCGAAGTCCATTGCCTGCTCGGCGCAAATGGCGCGGGCAAGTCGACCTTTCTGAAGCTGATCGCCGGGGCGCTCGCGCCGACCGGCGGCGATATCCGCATCGACGGCCGCCCGGTGAATTTCCGCAAGCCGTCGGAAGCGGCGGCGGCCGGGATTTCCATGATCTATCAGGAACTCGATCTGGTGCCACAGCTGACGGTCGCCGAAAACCTGTTCCTCGGCCACCCTCCGGCCCGTTTCGGTTTCCTTCAGAAGCGCAGTCGTCGGGCGCGCGCGGCTGAAGCGCTGGCGCGCGTCGGCGCGGGCTTTTCGCCCGACGACCGCGTCGGCAGCCTGTCGGTGGCCAACCAGCAGCTGACCGCGATCGCCCGCTCGCTGACGCGCGAGGCCAAGGTCATCATCATGGATGAACCCTCGGCGGCGCTCAACGAGACCGAGCTCGAAGCCGTCTTCCGGATCATCCGCGAACTGACCGCCCAGGGCGTCGCCATCCTCTATGTCAGCCATCGCCTGGGCGAATTGCGCGAGATCGGCGACCGAGTCACCGTGCTGCGCGGCGGGCGCACGATCGAAACCTTCGGCGTGCGCGACACGCCCGATACGGCGCTGGTCGAGGCCATTCTCGGCAACAACAGGACGCTGGTGGAGCGCCGGGACCGTCCGCCCGTCACCGGAGAGGTCGTGCTCGATATCGACAGACTGACGGGGCCGCACGGGCTCGACATACGCGATTTCCAGCTGCGGCGCGGCGAGATCGCCGGTCTGACCGGCCTCAACGGCTCGGGCCGCACATCCTTCCTGAAAGCGCTGTTCGGGGCAGATCCCTGCGCGGCGTCGATGCGGCTCTACGGCAAACCGTTCTCGCCGAGATCGCCGCGCGATGCGATCGCCGCCGGGCTCGGCCTCGTGCCGGAAAGCCGCAAGACCGAAGGGCTCATCCTCGACGCGCCGATCTATCGCAACGCGACGCTTCCGGCCATGCAGGGACGCTTCCTCGCCCGACATGGGGAGCTGAAGGCGCGCACCGTGCCGGTGCTCAAGCAGCTGTCGACCAAATACGGCGCGCCGGAGCAGAAGGTCATTCAGCTCTCGGGCGGAAATCAGCAAAAGTCGTGCTGGCGAAATGGATCATAAAGGGCGCGCGGCTCTTGCTGCTCGACGAGCCCTCGCGCGGGCTCGACATCGGGGCCAAGGCCGATCTCTACCGCCTGGTGGAGCAACTCGCGGCGGACGGCGCGGCAGTCATCGTCGCCTCATCCGAACTCGAAGAACTCTACGCCGCCTGCGACACGATCTGGGTCTTCCACGAGGGGCGCAACATCGCCCGCTTCGATCCGTCGAAGACGGACCAAGATGAGATCCTAAAGCAGCAGATCCTCGGGACACAACATCATGACTGACACAGCGACGGGAACACCGCCCATGCAGATTTCAGCACGCCGCGCGATCGATCTGGCGATCGAATATAATTTCATCCTCATCTTTCTCGTGGTCGTCGCCATTGCCGCGCTGTTGTCGCCGAGCTTCCTGACGGTGACCAACATCGCCAATCTCTTCCAGCAGGCCGCCGTCGTCGGCGTGGTCGCGATCGGCATGACCTTCGTCATCCTGACCGGAAATATCGACCTGTCGGTGGGATCGGTCACGGCGCTGTCAGGCATGCTGGCGGCGGTGATGATGGCGGCGGGCATGCCCGTCGCGCCCGCGATCCTGATCACCATCCTGGCGGGCGCCGCCGCCGGCGCAACGATCGGCCTGATCACGGCTCTCGCCGAGGTGCCGAGCTTCATCGTATCGCTGGCGGGACTGGTGTCGTTTCGCGGCGTCACCTATCTTCTGACCGACGGCGTGCCGGTGTCGGGCCTGCCGCCGAGCTTCGGGGCGATCGCCTCGACCATGGTGCCGGTGTTTCCCGGCGTCGCCGTCAGCTCTATGGGTCTGATCTTCGTCGCGCTCTGCATTCTGGCCGGCGCCCTGCTGAGGCTCACCGTCTTCGGGGAATCGGTTTACGCGACCGGCGGCAATGCGGAGGCCGCCCGCCTGTCGGGCCTGCCGACCACCCGCATCCTCGTGCTCGTCTTCACCGTTTCCGGCATCATGAGCGCGCTGGCCGGCATTCTCCTGACCTCGCGCCTGCGCATCGGTCAGCCGACGGCGGCGCAGGGACTGGAGCTCGACGCCATCGCGGCGGTGGTGCTCGGCGGAACGTCCCTGTTCGGGGGCGCGGCGGGGTGCTGGGCACCTTCTTCGCTGTGATGCTGTTGCAGGTGCTGCGCAACATCTTCAATTTGCTCGGCCTCGGCTCGTTCTACCAAATGACGGTGACGGGATTCATCATCGTCGCCGCCATTCTGCTCAACCGGTTCATCGATATTCGGCGCGGCCGCTGAGAGCGAAATTTGCGGGAAAAGGCGGCGCATGAGATGGCGCCGCCATCATTGTCCCTCAAGTGCTGCTCGGCGTGGGTTTTGCCGTGCCGCCGACGCCCACGATCCGCTGCAGCCCGGACCGCGCCTCCCTATTTTTGGCCGCTGCGCAGCAAGATCGGCCGTTCAATTCAGTAATCTGTTGTCTCTCAGGATCGGCACGGCCATGTCGATGAAGGCCCGGACCTTGGCGGGGGCGCTTCGGCCTTCGGGATACAGAAGATGGATGGGTAGCGGCGGCTCCTCGAAATCGCCGAGCACGATCTGCAACTCGCCTGCGACCAGAGCCGGGCCGATCTGGTAGTGCAGCACACGGGTGAGGCCCCAACCTCGACGCGCCGCAGTGATCGCCGCCTCGTTCGTATTGCACTGGAGCGTGGGCGTGGTCGTCACCTTGTGGTCGTCGGCGAAACGCCATTCCGGCGACGCCCAGGCGCTGGTCGCAGCGGCGATGCGGTGATCCCGCAGGTCTGCGGGCGTCGCGGGAACGCCATGCCGTTCGAAATAGTCGGGAGCGCCGCAGATCACATGCCGGACCGCTCCCACTTTGACGGCGGTAAAGCCGGAATCCGGCAGATGGCCGATACGCACGGCCACATCCATCCCGTCTTCGATCATGTTGATCGGGCGATCGACGAAGAGCGTTCGGGCGCGCGCGTCGGAATAGGCGTCGAGATAACCGATCACGATCGGCAGCACATACATTTGGCCGAACAGCGCGGGCGCGGTTACTGACAGCGTGCCGGTCGGCGTGGCATAGGCGCCGCCGGCGGTCGCCTCCGCCTCGGCGATGTCGGCGAGGATCCTCCGACAGTCGCCGAGGTAGCGACTTCCCGCCTCGGTCATCTTGACCGAGCGGGTTGTGCGCACGAACAGGCGGGCGCCGATCAGGTCCTCCAGGGACGCGATCGTTCGGGTCACCACAGGCGCGCTCATATTCATGTGTCGCGCCGCCTCGGCGAAACTCTCGGTCTCCGCCACCTTGACGAAGATCCGCATCGCCTGCCATCGATCCATGATCCGTTTCCTTTGAAACCCCGCAAGGCACATTTGCACCGATCGACCCTTCGCGCCAGCCGTAAAGCGACGCTGCCGGGCGGCGCTTCGGGCCGTCTCAGGAGCGGTCGCCCGATGAACCCGCTGCATAATCTTCGATGGCCCGGCAGTCTTGTTCATCGAGGCCGGCGCGTCGGGCGCGGCCCCGGCTTTCGGCGCCCGGGGAAATCGCCAGCCCGATCGCCCGCGAGAGGCGGAAGTCGAAGCTCGACCCGTTGTGGAGCGCATCGAGCTCCGCTCCGGTCAGGCCGAGCAGGCGGGCGGCCTGCTCTCCGCGACGCAGGCGCTCGCCGTCGCCACCTGCGGCGGCGAGAGCGATATCGATGGAGAGCTTTGTCCGATCATCAAGCCTGAATTGGCCATGGTGGAATCTCGCGCCTTAGAAGCCGAAATGGCTGAGGCCCGGATGGTCGTCGGGGCGCCGCCCGAGCGGCCAGAGGAACTTACGGTCGGCCCCGGCGATCGGTTGCTCGTTGATGCTGGCGTGGCGCGCGCGCATCAGCCCATCCTCGGCGAATTCCCAGTTTTCGTTGCCGTAGGCGCGGAACCAGTGGCCGCTGTCGTCGCGATATTCGTAAGCGTAGCGCACGGCGATGCGGTTGTCCTGAAACGCCCACAGTTCCTTGATCAGGCGATAGTCCAGCTCTTTGTTCCACTTGCGCGTCAGGAAGGCCTGCGCTTCGGCGCGGCCGACGAGAAACTCGGCGCGATTGCGCCAGCGCGTGTCGAGCGTATAGGCGAGCGCGACCTTGGCCGCGTCGCGGCTGTTCCAGCCATCCTCGGCGAGGCGCACCTTTTCGATGGCGGATTGTTCGTTGAAGGGAGGAAGAGGGGGACGGGACATCAATGTCATCCTTTGAAGGGCGAAAAAGGGAAGAGTGGCTGCGGGGGCGTAGCCACTCGTTGTGCTCAGGCGGCGAGAGCGGCGATCCGGGGAAATCGATCTCCGTGCCCAGCGCTTCGTTGACGTAGTTGGTGAAAGTGTTCAGCGCGACATGGGCGATGATCTCAAGGATTTCTCCGGGTCGCTATAGCCGGCGGCGCGCACCGTTTCGATTGCGCTTGCAGGAACCGCTCCGCGCGAAAGCGTCAGCGAGCGGGCGAATTCAACGGCCGCCGCAGCCTTTGCGTCAAGCGATGTGCCGCGGCGATTGGCGAGGATTTCGCCGTCGTCCAGCTTGGCGAATTTCGCGCCAGTATAGGTATGGGCCGAGAGGCAGTAATCGCAGCCGTTTGCTTCGGCCACGGCCAGCGCGATCCGTTCGCGGGTCGCGGGCGGAAGCTTGCCCTTGCCGAGCGCTCCCTGCAGCGCAGTTAGACCATTGAGAGCGGCCGGGCTGTTCGACACCAGGCGAAAGATGTTGGGAAGCGAGCCGATCTGCTTCTGAATGGCTTCCAACACAGGGCGAGAGGCTTCAGGCGCGTCCTCGATACGGACAGGGGTTGGGATGCGTGACATGTTTTTCTCCTTGTTTTTCAGCGGCGGAAGCGTTTCCGCGACGCATTCAAGATGTGCTTTTCCCGCTGGACCGTGAATGGCTCAAATCCGGAAGTCACCGTTGCTCGGACCGCATCAATCACGATGTCGTCGCCGTCAGAGCGCCAGTTCGATGCGGTTGGCCGCCTCGCCGTCCATGGCCGCGGGCACGGCCGAGCAGAGCAGAACCTCGCCGGCGCCGATGCTGGCGGTCGGCGCAGTGGGATAGGTTACGGCGCCGGCCAGCAATGTCGTGCGGCAGGATCCGCAAGAGCCGGCGCGGCAGCTGAAGGCTGGGTCGAGACCGCGGGCCTCGGCAAGCTCCAGAAGGCTCCCGGAACCGGGCGTCCAGCGGGCCTCCTTGAGCGACGCGGTGAACAGAACCGGCACCGGCTGTGTCGAAGCAGCGGGCTGCATCGATGGTGCGGAGCCCGGATCGGCGCGCCGCGAGAGTGAAGAGGGACCGAAGGCCTCGGCGTGGATGCGATGATCGGCGACCGCATAGCTGCGGAGCCCGTCATAGAGCGCCTGCGTGAAAGACGGGGGCCGCAGAGGTAGAAGTCGTAATCGCCGAACGGCAGGGAGCGGGTGAGAAGCGGCATATCGATGCGACCCGCCGCATCGTAATCGGCGCCCTCTTCGGCGCCCTGCGTGTCGCTCAGCACCCGGACGAGCCGGATCGCCCCACGGCCTGCGTCCACGAGCTCGTCGATTTCGGCGTCGAATGCGCGATCGTCCCGAGATCGCGCAGCCTGAAAGAGAATGACCGGACGCATGCGCTGCCGACGCAGCCCCTCGTAGACGACATGGCGCAGCATGGCGAGCAAGGGGTAATGCCGATGCCGCCCGCCAGAAGCACGGCCGGCCGGGTGGCGTGCGCATCGATGGTGAAGGCGCCGGCCGGCGCCCGCGCGTCGATTACGTCGCCGACACGCACTGTATCGTGAAGATGAGTCGATGCTAGCCCGTCGCGTCGGACACTGATCCGGTAGAGGCCATCGGAGGGGGCGGCCGAAAGGGTGTAGGTTCTGAGGGTCGGCTTGTCCATCCCGGGAATGTTCAGGCGGATCGGCAGGTGCTGGCCGGCAAGATGCGGAACGAGGCCGGCGCCATCTGCGGGTTTGAGATAAAAGGAGCGGATCGCCGCAGTCTCATCCACGATCCTTGTGACTGCGAAGGTGCGCCAGTCGTTTGAACGCGCCGCCGCTTTCAGGCGTTTTGCCGCCTGATCCCAGTCGCCGGTCATCAGCGAGCTGGGCGACCAGCCGTCCGTCTCGAAA
Source organism: Rhizobium sp. G21 (assembly GCF_014158035.1). Lineage (GTDB taxonomy): Bacteria > Pseudomonadota > Alphaproteobacteria > Rhizobiales > Rhizobiaceae > Rhizobium_E. The sequence goes on from NZ_JACFXW010000003.1 coordinate 6,588, forward strand.
GTCCAGCGGAGCGCGAGCGCGTTGCGCCGTCGCAGGATCCGTCGCGGCGTGAATGTCCAGAGACGTTCGGCGCCTTGGAATGCCGCGATATCAGGGGAATCGAGAATAATCTCGGCGTCACCCGTCATCTGCAACAGGTCGCCGGTTGCGAAATCGACGAAGACGAGCCCGGCCTTGCCGTTGAGGAGGATATTGCCGAGCGTCGAAAAGAACAGATTGCCGTCGAAATCCGGCACTGTCAGCACGCCGTCCTGTCCGATGCGCACGAAACCCGCCTTGCCGCCGCGATGCGAGACATCGACCTGTCGCCGCGCCTCCCGATCGGCATAGGATGCGACGAAGAAGGCGTCGGCGTCGCTGATCAGGGCTCGCGCCTCGGCGTCGAGGACTTCGAGGGTTTCCAATGCGCCGTCGGACCTCTGACCCGGAGCGCGCGAGAATGTGAAATCGCGCAGTTGGATGTAGCGCGGACAATTGCCGAAGCTCTGGTCGACTTCGACGCGTATACCGCCATCCGCGCGCGTCACGACACCGTTCATGCGATTGCGCCGGCGGGTGTGAAGTTCGATTCCCAGGAGGCCGATCGACTTGCCCGGGGAGATCCCGACCGCCGCCGGGTCCCCGGGTCGGCGACTGCGCCGATATCCAGCATGGTTGCGGATGGCGAATTCATGAAGCCGGGTCCACCTTCCAGCAGCGTCGCCCATGCGTCGTCCGCGTCGTCGACGCTGCCGACCACGATGACGGGCAATTGGGCGTAAAACGCCCGGTGCTGATCCGGCATGAAATCGCGCACCACGCGCGCGCCGACCGACGCCATGCGCTCCACGGCGCCCGCACGTTCCTGCAGGCGACGTTCGCCTTCATGCCATGTCTGCATTTCTTGGAGGTCTTCGCGCATGTCCGACTCCTGGGTTTCGACGGGGGCGGGAGCGCGCAAGCGCTCTCCGCCTGATGGCTCATGCTGCTGCAAGCCCCGCGCGGGTCTCGGCGAAGGGCACGAAGCCGGGCAGAGCCTCGACGCGGCGGAGGAAGCTGTTGACGGCTGGATAGGCGCCCAGATCGACATTTCCTTCGGGCGCGCGGGCGATATAGCTGTAGATGGCGACGTCGGCGATCGTCGGACCCTCGCCAGCGAGCCAGTCATGGTCGCCGAGACGGCTCTCGAGCCGGCCGAGAAGCGTATGCGCCCGGCCGATGACTTCCTCCGGATTGAACTTCGCGCCGAAGACGGTGATCAGGCGAGCCGCGGCCGGACCATAGGCAATTTCGCCCGCGGCAACCGAAAGCCAACGCTGGACGGCGGCGGCGGCGGCCGGCTCTTCCGGCAACCAATCCGTTCGTCCGGCCTTTTTGGCGAGATAGACGAGGATGGCGTTGGAATCGGTGACGACGACGCCGTCATCATCGAGAACCGGCACCTGACCGAACGAGTTGAGGCTCAGGAATTCGGGCTTCTTGTGGGCCCCGGACGCCAGATCCACCTCGATCAGGTCATGCGGCAGCTCCAGCAGGGACAGAAACAGACGCGCTCGATGCGCGTGCCCGGACAAGGGATGATGATAGAGTTTCATGATGCGCTCCTGTGTGTCAGTCGGGTTGAGCCCCGATCCGCGATTGAGAATGATCAAAATCAGCGTTTCTGAGAACGCGCGACCTTCACAGTTCACTGTTTCGGAAAATGAAACAGTCCAGGCTTGCCGCGCATTTCCTTTCCGCGCTTTCATGAATGTGATCGAGCTGCGATCTCAAGCGGCGCTCGGCCATGAAGTGAATGCTGCTCAAGAAAGCCTCGGCTGCGTATGCGGCGACAGGTGGAGCGGACATGACGCGCGCGGTCGAGAAATTTATCCGCATCACCATCGGCCCTCCCTCCGATTGCGAGAGGCCGTGCCGCAGGCGTTTGCGGGCGACCGCGGCGAGATTGCTGAGGGACCGCTGGAACGGAGCTGAGAGACGATGCTCGATCTTCGCGACAGGATTCGCCTCTGATCGTTGACGCCTGCTTGACGGAGAGATTGCCGAATGGCGGGTCAGCGCAGCTCCTGGACGCGCCAGCGAACGAATATTGATCCGGCTGATGACGTCGGCGAGCAGGCCGGCCGCCGGAGAGGACAAATCGATTTCCATCGTCTCATCATCCTCCGAACAGGGCGGCCGCTGGGTCGGATCGCGTCGATCGAGCCCAACCGGTCGCCCTGCCATGGATTGATTGTGGTGATCAGAGCCGGCCCTGTGCGAGCAGCTCGCGAGTCCGTTTCAAAGTGGACAGGAGGGCCGATCTGTAGCCCTTGTCACTGTCGAACTGCATCATCTGTTCGGCCTGCTCCTCGGGACCATTCGGCTGCTTGTCGCGGAGGCCGAGATAGCAATAGAATTTCAGCTTCAGGGCTCCGTCTTCATCCTCGAACAGCTCGTTGATGATGGCGCCTTCGCGGGGGCCCGTTGCTTGGAAGAAGGTGACCTTGCTCTGCGGCTCGAGCGTGATGATCTCCTTATGGCGGAACCGGCGATCGTGGCGTCGCGCACGAAGTGGGTCGCGGTCTCTTCCACGACGTCGCATCGGGTGCAGAGGCCGGGCGGGAGAAACAGGCGTGCATCGCGCGCCTTCAGCTCAAGGCCCTTCCAGACCTGATCCCGAGTGAGCTTCGTTTCGCCTTCCGGGTTTACCAAGACTGTCGCGGTCGAATAGATCATGTTGTTTTTCCTTCTTTGAAATGTGCAGCGTCTCAGGCGGAGGCGGCAATCTGCGCGGCGAAATCGCGATAGGAGTGAAGCGGCCGACCGAGAAGCGTGGTCAAACGCTCGACATCACCGCCTTCGGGCAGCATGCCGTCGGTCAGGAACCGATCGCCCATCATACGCATGTCGTAAGCCATCCAGGGCGGCATGAACTGCTTCAGATTCTGCTCGAACGCGGCTGTGTCGCCGCCGCCATAGCTGACCGGGCGAGCGAGCACATCCGACCAGATGGCCGCAATGTCGGCGCCTGTGAGCGTGTCTGGACCGACCAGATTGAGGCGGGTCGGCGCGAGTGGCCGTGCGGCCTGCTCACGGCGCAGCAGTTCAAGGGCGGCGATCTCCGCGATATCGCGCACGTCGATCATCGCCAAACCTTTTTCACCGACCGGCATCGGATAGACGCCATGACCGGTGACGACGTCCTTGATCGACAGATCGTTCTGGATGAAATAGGCCGGGCGGAGGATGGTGGCGTTCATGCCCATATGTTCGATCATTCGCTCGACGCCGAACTTGCCGGCGAAGTGCGGAACGTTCACATAGACGTCAGGATGGATCACCGACAGATAGACGATGCTTTCGACGCCGGCCGCGCGGGCGACGTTCAGCGCGATGAGCGCCTGAGTGAATTCGTCGGATACGACGGCATTCAGCAGGAACAGCGTGGACACTCCGTCGAAGGCGACGCGTAGCGAGTCGACGTCGAGGAAGTCACCTTTTGCGACGCTTACGCCTGCCGGAAAGCGGGCTTTGGAAGGATCTCGGACGAGCGCGCGAACGTCTGCGCCGCGCTCGACGAGATGCTGGATGACTTGGCTGCCGATATTGCCTGTGGCGCCGGTAACGAGGATCGTCATGGGATTGCTCCGAGGTTGGAATTGCTTGACACCCTCACTATGTACGGCTCAATATCGATCCAATAGTCCGCAAATCTAGACGCTTCGTCTCACTGGTGGAACGACATGGATCTCGTCGCACTTGCCGATTTCAACCTCGTCGCCCGACATGGCGGCTTCGGAAAGGCGGCGCGCGCGACCGGGCGGCCAAAGGCGACGCTGTCCAGACGCGTTACGGAATTGGAGGCTGCGCTTCAGCTCCGACTGTTCGAGCGTGGCGCACGCGACCTCAAGCTCACGGAGGAGGGGCGCGCCCTTCATGAACGGACGACGGCGCTGCTCACGGAGATCGACGAGACGGCCGCAGCCATCGCCTCCGGTGCAGAGAAACCGCGTGGCCGTCTTCGGATCAGTGCGCCGCTTCTCCTGTCACAGACCGCCATGGGAAAAATAGCCGCCGGCTTCGCGCTCAGATATCCCGAGGTGCGGTTGGAAATCACCACCGAAGACAGGGCGGTAGACATGATCGAGGAAGGCTACGATCTGGTCATTCGCGTCAATCCGGAACCGGACGAGACCCTGGTGGGTCGAGCATTTCTGCATGATCGACTGGTCGTCGCGGCGAGCCCCGAGCTGCCCCGGCCAGTCGGCGACCGGCCGGCGCCAGGCGTCGTGCGGGGAGGCGGCGGTTCGCAGACCTGGAAGGTCATAAAGGCCGAACAAACCGCCACTATAAGGATCGAGCCCGTCCTCGTTTTGTCGTCGCTGATCATGGTTCGGGACGCCGCCAGGGCGGGCGTCGGCGCGGCCAGCCTGCCGATCTCGTTGGTGAGCCACGACCCAGCCGACGGCGCGTTGGTTCACTGGGGCGATGTAGAGGGATCGGAGATCGCTTTATGGGCGCTTTATCCGTCACGGCGCCTGTTGAGCCCGCGCGTGTCTGCCTTTTTGGACTTCCTCAAGCAGGCATTCCCCGGCGGAACGCCCGATGAATTGGCTGCATACATCGCCAGATGAGCGGCGCTGCCCGATCTGGGTCCTGAATGACGGAGCTTCCCGGCAGCGCTTGCGCGGTATTTTCTTTTGGGGCGAGCGCTTAAGTCGTTTTGCGGCCACCAGCGCCGTTCCTGGTCAGGTTCGACCGCTCGCGGCTCTGGTAGCGGCCTGTCGCCGGCTCCACCAGCGCGCCGCGCTCCATGACGGTCTTGCCGCGAACCAGAAGGCGCACCGGCCAACCTGTTATGTCCAGCCCCTCATAGGGGTGTAATCGGCCCCATGCTGCAGCATGTCGTTGGTCAGAGTCATCTGCGCGGTCGGATCCCAAAGAGCAATATCGGCGTCCGAGCCGATGGCGATCGTCCCCTTCTGCGGATAGAGGCCGTAAAGCTTGGCGTGGTTGGTCGATGTGACAGCGACGAAGTGGTTGATGTCGATCCGGCCTTTCATCACGCCTTCGGAGAAAAGGATCGGCAGCCGGGTGCCTACGCCGGGAATGCCGTTCGGGATCCAGCGGAAATGCCGCTTGCCCTTCTCGTTCAGTTTGCCTTCGGGATCGTCGAAACGGAAAGGGCAGTGGTCGGAGGAGAACAGGTCGAACACGCCCTGTTCGATGCCTTCCCAGCAGGCGTCCTGGCTGGCCTTGTCGCGCGGCGGCGGCGAGCAGACATATTTGGCTCCCTCCAGGCCTTCCAGATCGAGGTCGTCTGCGGTGAGCATCAGATATTGCGGGCAGGTCTCGCCGGCGATCTTCTGACCGCGCTGGCGCGCGCGCCGGATTTCCTCCATCGCCTCGCGGTTGGACACATGGACGATGACGATGGGCACGTCGACGATTTCGGCGAGCGACAGGGCGCGGTGGGTCGCTTCACGCTCGGCGGCCGCGGGTCTGGTCGACGCGTGGTACTTGGGCGCGAACTTGCCCTCTTCCTCATGCCGGCCGATCAGGTAGCGGATCGCGTCTTCATTCTCGCAATGAACCATCACCAGCGCGCCGGTGCGTCGCGCCGTATCCAGCGTCGCCAGAATCTCGTCGTCTCGGAGGCGCAGGCCCTCATAGGTCATGAACACCTTGAGCGAGGTGTAGCCATCCTCGACAAGCGCCGGCAATTCCTGGCCCAGCACCTCGGCGGTGGGATCGGTGATCACGAGATGGAAGGACACGTCGACATGGCATTTTCCGTCGGCCTTGGCGTGATAGACCTTCAGCGCCTCGCGCAGGGACTGGCCTTTCTCCTGCATGCAGAAGGCCAAAACCGTGCTGTTGCCGCCGATGGCCGCCGAACGCGTGCCGCTGTCGAAATCATCGGCCATCACGATGCCGTCACCCGACGGCTGGTCGAGATGAACATGACTGTCGATGCCGCCGGGCAGCACGAACAGGCCGCTGGCGTCGATCACCTCGTCCGCGTCGTCGAGCCCGGCTGCCAGCGCTGCGATCCGGCCATCCTTGATGCCGACATCGCTCGGGAACGTATCGCTCGCCGTCGCCACCGTTCCATTGCGGATCACCGTATCGAAGCGCATCAGCCCATCCTTTTCGTTGTGTTCAGCTCGCCTTGGCGAGGCCGGCGTCCCCGGCGAGGATCCGGTCGAGCGCCGCGGTGAAACGATCGACTTCCTCGATCGTGTTGTAATGGACCATGGACACACGCAGCATGCCGCCATGGTCGGTCAGGCCGAGATATTCGGCGAGCCGGCGCGAGTGGAAATCGCCGAAGCGCATGGCGATTTTTTCCTGGTCCATCGCCTTGCAGAGATCGGCCGCCTCGCGCCCGTCAAAGCGGAAGGCGACGGTCGGCACGCGGCTTCCGTCGCGGTTGACGGGCTGGCCGACGATCCGGCAGTCGTTACGCGAGCGGAGATAGACGAGCAGCCGCTCGGTCAGCGCATTTTCCTGGATCGTGATGGCGGCGAACGCGGCTTCGATCTTCTGGCGCGCCCCGCCCGTTTCGCCGGCCTGTTCGCCGAGGCGCATCAGGTAGTCGACGATCCCGCAGGTGGAATAAGCAAGTTCGTAGTTGGGATTGCCCGGCTCCAGCTTGCCCGGCACTTTGTCTTTGCCGTAGAAATAATGGTAGAGCGTATCGAGCTCCAACAACAGGTCATAGCGGCCATACATCAGCGCATAATGCGGGCCGTAGGTCTTGTAGAGGCTGAAGACATAGTAATCGACGTCGAAGGCCTGCACGTCGACGGCGCGGTGCGGCGCATAGGCGACCGCGTCGACGCAAATTTTGGCGCCATGGGCATGGACGAAATCGGCGATCTCGCGGATCGGATTGATCGAGCCCAATATGTTCGAGCAGTGTGTGACGCAGACGAGTTTCGTCCGCTCGGTCATCAACGGCGCGAGATCGGCGAGATCAAGCGTCAGCGTCTCCTTGTTCAACGGCCAGATCTTGAGCGTTACGCCCCGTTCCTGCAGGCGATCCCATGGGCCGATATTGGATTCGTGGTCAGAGACGGTGATGACGATCTCATCGCCCGGCGAGAGTTGGCTCTGCATGGCGCGGGCGAGGTTTTGTAGAAGAGCGGTGGTGGAGTTGCCGAAGACGATTTCTTCGGGCCGCGTCGCGTTGACGAGATGCATGGCGGCCGTGCGGGCCTCATGGAGCGCGGCTGCAGCCGCCTGCGAGACTTCGTAGGAGCCGCCGATCTGGACGTTTTTTTCAAACAGGAACGTGTTGATCCTCTCGACGGCGCCTTTGAGGATCTGGGAGCCGCCGGCATTGTCGAAAAAGGTCCAGCCGCGGGAGAGGCCTGGAAACTGGCTGCGCACGAAATCGAGGTCGAGCGCCTTGGGAGTGGGCATTGCGGTGTGTCCTCCGGTTCTTGTTTTTGTTCAATGATTGAGGACCGCGCGCAGAAATCCGCGCGTCCGCTCATGTTTCGGGGCGTCGAAGATCTCCGCCGGCGCGCCGCTTTCGACCAGCCGCCCGCCATCCATGAAGATCACGCGATCGGCCACCTGGCGGGCGAAACCCATTTCGTGAGTGACGACGACCATGGTGACGCCGGAGCCGGCGAGCCTGCGCATGACATCCAGCACCTCGCCCACCATTTCCGGATCGAGCGAAGATGTCGGCTCGTCGAACAGCAACACACGCGGCTCCATGGCGAGCGCGCGGGCGATCGCGACCCGCTGCTGCTGGCCGCCCGAGAGATGACCTGGGAATTTCTCCGCCTGTTCGGCGATGCCGACGCGGGCCAGAAGCTCGCGCGCCTTCCGTTCGGCGTCAGCTTCCGCCACGCCGCGCACCCGCATGGGGGCGAGCATGACATTCTTGAGCACAGTCATATGGGGAAAGAGATTGAAAGACTGGAAGACCATGCCGACTTCGGCGCGGACCTTGGCGAGCGCCGGGCCGGGTTCGACGCGGATGCCGTCGACGATGATCCGGCTTTCCGCCGCAAAGGCTTCCAGATGGTTGATGCAGCGGATCAGCGTCGACTTGCCGGAGCCCGAGGGGCCGATGACGCAGACGACTTCGCCTTCGGCGATGTCGAGATCGATGCCGTGCAACACGGTGAAAGTCCCGTAGGCCTTGGTGAGGCCGCGAATGGAAATAAATGGCGTGCTCGGCTGTGACATCAGCGCTTTCCTCGGCTGTAGTGTTTTTCGAGGCGCGAGACGACGCCGACCATCGGCCAGAGCAGGGCGATATAGATCAGCGCAGCCCCGATCAAAGGCGTCGGATTGGCTGCGAGCGCCTGGGCCTGGGTCGCCTGTTTGAGCAGATCCGGCATGGCGACGACGGAAGCGAGCGCCGTGTCCTTGAGCACGTTGATGCAGTTGTTGGTCAACGGCGGGATGACGATGCGGATCGCCTGCGGCAGGATCACGTCCACCATCGTGTCGCGGTTGGACAGACCCAGAGCCGCCGAGGCCTCGAACTGCCCATGCGGGATGGCCTCGATGCCGGCTCGGAAGATTTCCGCGGTGTAAGCCGCCGACACCAGCGACAGGGCCGTGACCGCCGAAAGAAACGGCGACAGCCGGATGCCGATGAAGGGCAGGGCGTAATAGACGACGATCAGCAGCACCAGAAGCGGGATCGAGCGGAAGATGTCGATATAGATCTTGAGAAGAACCTTGACCGCGGACGGCGCATAAAGCCGCGTCACCGCAAGGAACAGTCCGCCGGCGAGACCGACAAGAATGCTGGTCACTCCGATCTCGAGGGTCACGAGCAAGCCCCAGAGCAGGGCCGGCAGGCTCGTCGCCAGGACATCGAGGTTGAAGAAGGTGTTGATGAGTGTCATGCCGCGGCGGCTCCGGGACGGGCCGGCGGAACCAGATCGTTCCGCCGGTCGCGTTTTGACGGTTACTTGCCCTTGGGCATGTCGAGCACGGTGACGGTCGAGGTCGTGTCCTCGGCCTTGGCGCCGAACCAGGTCTCATGCAGCTTGGCGATGAAACCTTCCTTCTTGAGTGTGGTGATGACCGTGTTGACTTCAGCGGCGAGCGGATCATCCTTGTTGAACATGATGGAGTATTTTTCCCCGGTCGGGATGCGCTCGACCACCTTCAGCTCGGGCTTGTCCTTCACATAGTAGAGAAGCGCCGGAATATCGGAGATATAACCGTCGACGCGGCCGGCGACGAGATCGAGCATGGCCGGCTGCAGGCCTTCGAAACGACGGATCTCGCCGAACTTGTACTCCTCCTTGTGGCCCTCCGCCCACATGTCGCCGGTCGAGCCGGTGTCGACGCCGACGACCTTGTCGCCCATGTCCTTCAGGCCGGTGATGCCGGAGGCCGCAGTTACCGTCAGCGACTGGTCGCTGTCGTAATAGGGCTGGGCGAAGGACACGGATTGCAGGCGATTCTCCGTGATGGTGATCGACGAGACAGCCATGTTGATGCGGCCGGACTGAACGGCCGGGAAGAGGCCGTTGAAGGGCGTGTTGACGAACTCGACGCTTTTGCCGAGACGCTTGGCGATCTCGTTGACGAGATCGACCTCGAAGCCCGTAACTTTGCCGCTGGCGTCTTCGAATTCCCAGGGGACATTGCCGATATTGGCGCCGACCGTGAGATCGGCGGCATGGGCCGCAGTTGTGGCGAAGACGCCGAACAGGCCGGCGAATAGCGTCGTCTTGAGCATGGACAGGCGTGTCATGAGAGTTCCCCTTGTTTTTGAACGTGACTCAATCTACATTGGTCTAACTGGTCAGACCAGTCAGGCCAAACAAGCATGCTGCTTTGTACTTGGCAAGGGGCTGGTGGAAAAAATAGATTGCGCATCGAAGCACGCCGCCAGAGAAGGGACCGCATGTTCAATAAGACGCTTGTTCCGCAATCTGTTGCGCGCGAGATCCAGACCATGATCCAATCCGGTCAGTTGAAGCCGGAGAGAAAATCCCGTCGCAACGGGAGTTTTCCCAGAAATTCGGCATCAGCCGCGCTTCCTTGCGCGAGGCGCTGCTGACCCTGGAAACGCTGGGCCTTCTGAAAACCGAGGCAGGGCGGGGCACTTTCGTCTCCGGTCCCGCCGCGCCATCCTCCGGCGCCCCGGGCCATATGGCGCCCTGGCGTTATTCCGACAGCTATTCCGTCTTCGACGTCTTCCAGACCCGCATCCTGCTCGAAGGCGAGATCGCACGGCTGGCGGCGGGGCGCCTGACGCAGTTGCAGCTCGACAAGATGGAACAGGCGACACGGACGATGGAGGAGTGCTGGGCAAGCCAAGACCTTTTGGCCAATGTCGAGGCCGATCTCGAATTTCACGCCGCCATCGTATCCGCCTGCTCCAACGCCATGCTCAAGGCGCTCTACCAGACGGTGCGCGATCAGGTGACGGAAACCCAGCGTCAGCCCATCCCGATCACCGATCCGGAGCGCATGCGGGATTCGATCGCCGAACACCGCAAGATTATCCGCGCGCTCCGCGCCAATGACGGCGCGCAGGCGAAGCACGAGATGGAGGCGCATATCCGCAATACTGCGCGTTGCGCAGGCCTGGAGCCGTGACACACGGGCAAATTGCCGCTCAGAACACGCCAGTTCGATGTCCGCCGATGAACCTGTGGCGGTAGGAGCAAAATCCACTGCTGCTTCTCGACCGGACACCGGATCTAGACGCCACGTGCTCCCGCCGGCGCAGGAGGGGCAACAAACTCACTCTCGTTCGGGAACGATCTCGCTTGTGCCTACTTGATTGACGAGTTCAGTCTGGAGGGTTGTCGCATGCCGGGTCACCGAGCGAATTGGAAAGGACATATCAGGTTTGGCGACGTGAGTTTTCCGGTCGCGCTGTATACGGCTGCGTCGACTGCCGAACGGATCGCCTTTCACACGCTCAACCGCAAGACCGGTAATCGAGTTAAACGCGAATTCGTGGACAGCGAAACGAGCGCGATCGTCGACCGTGAAGAGCAGGTGAAGGGCTATGAACTCGACAGCGGCGACTATGTCGTCCTCGAGCCGGAGGACGTTGCGGCGGCCGTGCCGGAAAGCGACAAGACGCTGGCGATCGAGGCATTCATCCCCTGCTCGCAAATCGACGCCGCCTATATCGACAAGCCCTATTACCTCGCGCCCGACGACGTTGGCCGCGACGCCTATGTGTTGCTCCGCGACGCCATGCAGAAGGAGGGCGTCGTGGCGATCGCCCATACGGTGCTCTTTCGTCGAATGCGCACCGTGCTCATCAGGGCGCATGGGCGGGGGCTGATCGCCTCGACGCTCAATTCCGACTATGAGGTCCGCTCGGCCGAAACGGCGTTCGAGGATTTGCCCGATCTGAAGATCGAAGGCGAGATGATGGAGCTGGCCAAGCATATCATCGGGGCCAAGACAGGGCGCTTCGACGCCAGCGCCTTCGACGATCGCTACGAGGCAGCGGTGGCGGATTTGGTCCAGGCCAAGATCGAGGGTCGCGCTTTGCCGAAAAGAGCCGCGCCGGTCGCTTCCAAGCCCGGCGATCTGCTTCAGGCGCTGCGGGACAGCGCAGGCTCCGACGTCAAAAAGCCGAAGCTCAAGCGCGCCGCAAACGCCAACAAGAAGGCGGTCCGGAAGAAGCAGGGCGAGGACAAGAAAGCCGCGACGCCCGCACGGCGCGCTCGTTGACCGAAGGAGCCGACTATGGCGCAACGCCCCTATTGGAAAGGCTATCTCAAGTTGTCGCTGGTGACCTGTGCGGTGCAGATGACGCCGGCCACCTCCGAAGAGGAGAAAGTCCGGTTCCACACACTCAATCGCAAGACCGGCAATCGCGTCCTCAGTCGATATGTCGACAGCGTCACCGGCAAGGCCGTCAAGCAAGAAGACGAAGTCAGAGGCTATGAGCGGGCCGAGGACGAATATGTCGTTCTCGAAGACGAGGAACTGGAAAATGTCGCGCTCGAAAGCGCGAGAACGCTGGACATTTCCCTGTTTGCGCCGCGCGACAGCATCGGATGGATCTGGCTCGACAAACCCTACTACCTGTCCCCCGACGCATCCATCGGGGAAGAGGCGTTTTCCGTCATTCGAGACGCCATGGCTGCGGAAAACATGGTCGGCATATCGCAATTGGTGATCGCCCGGCGCGAACGGGCCGTCATGCTCGAGCCGCGCGGCAAGGGCATCGTCGTCTGGACCCTTCGCTATGGCGACGAGGTCCGTGGGGAGGGCGAGTATTTCAAGGACATCGGCGACGCCAGGGCCGATCCCAAGACGATGCCGCTGATGCGCAAGCTCATCAAGAAGCAGACGAAGGAATGGAGCCCCGTCATGGTCGCCGATCCGGTCCAGGAGCGGCTGCTGGACATCATCGACGCGAAGAAGAAAGCCCGAAAGAAACCCGCCAGGGGCAAGGCCAGGACGCAGCCGGCCGCCGAGCCGACCAATGTCGTCAACATCATGGACGCGCTGAAGAAATCGATCGCCGCCGAGACGCGGAGCAGGCGGTGAGCGGCGGCTTGCCGGCTGCCGCCTCAGCTTTCCTCGACGCGCTCCAATTCGAAGAAATAGAAAAGATTTTCGTCGGCCACCATCATCGCTCCCATGATCCTGCGGTCGTCGATGCGTCTGAAGTGATCCGTGATCGGCTGCCGGTCATAGATCATGGCGGCACTTTCGACGCCGTGGAACGTCCGGATACCGATGTCAGCGACCGGCCCTCTCGCCCGAAGCCGACCCTGCAGATAGGAAAACAGATTATATGCCATGCGTGTCCGGCCCAACGCCTGCAAGCGCATAGCCAGATGCAGCGGGATCCATTTGGGATCGACGGCGACCAGGCGCCGATCGCCGGCGCGAAACAACAGGGCGTCGGCCCGCATATCTGGTCGGAACCGCTTGCCGAACCAGCCGAGATTTTCAAGCACCCCATCCAGCGGATGACCGGCGGCGATGCCGCGACCTGCCCAGAGACCGATGAGATCCCGGCGCGCGACAGCGTCCAACTTTCGAAATTCTTCCAACCGCCTTTGCTGGTCTGGCATGTAAACATCCCCCGCAACGCCGTGACAACTCATTGCCGGCATTTCCTGTAAAGCGTCACCCGGCGTCTTTCATCTTGGCGAGACGTCTGATCGCCTGTTCGAGCGAACGTTCAGCGTCCGGATAATCCTGCCATGCTGATGTTTTTCCATCAACTTGGGGACGGTGCGGATGGTGAAACGCTTCGGATCGAGGGCTGATGTGACCTGCGTCCAGGAAAGCGGCATGGATACGGTGGCGCCCGACCTTGCTCGTGGCGACAAAGGCGCAACCGCCGTGGCCATACGGTCGTTGCGGAGATAATCGAGAAAGATCCTGCCTTGGCGCAGACTCTTGGTCATCTTGATCAGGTAGCGATCGGGGTTGTCGCGCGCCATTCTCTCCGAAAGGTCATGGGCGAAAGCCTTGGCGACATCCCATGTCAGGGACTTGCGCCTTTCCGCGGCGAGCGGAACGACCACATGCAACCCCTTGCCGCCGGTCGTCTTGCAGAAGCCGATCAGGCCGAGATCGTCCAGTCGATCGCGCAATTCGCGGGCGGCCTCGACCACCTTGCTGAAAGGGACATCGGGACCCGGGTCCAGATCGAACACCAGACGACCGGGTATCTCCGGTTCGCCCGGCCGGCAATTCCAGGGATGCAGTTCCAGCCCGCCGATCTGCGCGATCGCCGCCAGGCCTTCGATCCGGTCGACCTGCAGATATGGTTTCCTGTCGCCTGCGACCTTTACCAATTCGACGAGGTTGGAGGTCCCGGACATCGCATGGCGCTGAAAGAACTGCTCGCCGCCGATGCCGTCGGGCGCGCGAATGATGGAACAGGGCCGCCCCCGGATATGGTCGAGGAGCCAGGCACCGACGCTTTCGAGATAGCGCGCCAGATCTTCCTTGGCGACGGGCTCGCCATCCCCCGCATCCGGCCACAGGGCTTTGTCCGGATTGGAGATCAAGACGCCCATGACCTCTGCTTTCGCGCCCTTGCGTCGGGCGGGTCTGGTATCGGCTGTCGTCTCCAGTTCGGGGGTTTCACCTGCGCCGGCGCCGCCGGCTCATCGGCCCGCGCCTCCTGCGCAGGTTTGTCGTCGCGGAGGCCCTTGAACGCCGCCTGCCGGACGAGCCCGTCGGTTGTCCATCCTTCGAATTCGATTTCGGCGACGAGTTCGGGCTTCAGCCACACCACCTCGGCCTGCTGCTTCGGCGCGCCCACTCCGGTGAATGGCGATCTATCCGCCTCCATCGCCTTCAGTCTCGGCATGAGCATCTCGACCATGCGAGCGCCGTAGCCGGTTCCGACGCGACCGACATAGATGAACTGCTCTCCGCGATGCAACCCGACGAGGAGGGATCGGAATTTGCCATTGGTCTTGGCGTAGCCGCCGATCACCGCCTCATGCCCCGACCGGCACTTCGATTTCACCCAGGCGTCGCTGCGTCCGGAGTGATAGGGCGCGTCGTTCTGCTTGGAAATGACCCCCTCCAGATTGAGCTTGCAGGCGGATCGAAGCACGGCGTCTCCGCCCGTCTCGAAATGCTCGACATAGCGGATCGCGGGAGTATCGACTGCATCGGCGAGGCGTTTTTGCAGGCGCTCCTTTCGCTCCATCAGAGGCAGAGCTCGCAAATCTTCCGCTCCGTCGAAGAGAAAATCGAAGGCGAAATAGACCAGGCCGCCGCTGTCGCCGTCCGACAACGCCGCTTGCAAAGCCCCGAAATCAGGCGCGCCGCGCTCGTCGAGCGCACAGATCTCGCCGTCGATGATGCAATCCGGAAGATCCGCGGCGAGGCGGGCGATGTCCGCGAACTTCGAGGTCCAGTCGAGGCCTTTGCGCGTCTTGAGCGTGACGGCGCCGGCTTCGACCCGCATCTGAATTCGGTAACCGTCGAACTTGATTTCATGCAGCCAGTTCTTTCCCGTCGGCGGGCGTGTGAGACGTCCGCATAGCTGCGGCGCGATGAACTGTGGAACGGTCTTCGACGTCGGCGTTCCATTCTTACGAACTTTTTTCCTTCGTTTTTCCGCCGCCAGGCCTTGTGCGCTGTCCCACATCGCATCCGCAGCGACATCCGCCTTGGCGGTCATGAAGGGCGCGGCCTGCGGCCCCGGCCTTCGGCGATTTCCTCCATGCTACGGCCAGAGGCGACGGATGTGGCGTTTTCATCCAGGATCCTGGCGCCGTCTGTTGTAACCGCATGGTCGTCGCGATGCTTGATCAGGAGCCAGTTGGTTCTCTTGCCACTTTCGCGATCCCGGCGCATCCGCGCCAGGACGAAGCCGCCGCGCAGCCGCTTGCCCTGAAGCGTGAACTTGAAATCGCCTTTCGCCAAGGCTTCTTCGGGCGACAGGCCGCCCTCGGGCCGCCAGTAACCGCGATCCCACAGCATCACCGTGCCGCCGCCATACTGGCCCTTGGCGATCGTTCCTTCGAAATCGCCGTAATCGAGCGGGTGATCCTCGACCTCCACCGCAAGACGCTTGTCGTGCGGGTCGAGCGAGGGGCCGCGGGTGACGGCCCAGCTCTTGAAGACGCCGTCGAGCTCGAGCCGCAGGTCGTAGTGAAGTCTTGTGGCGTCATGTTTCTGGATCACGAAGCGCAGCCGTTTGGATGGCTTGACGGATGCCTCGCCCTTGGGCTCGCGCGTCTTTTCGAAATCGCGCTTGCTTCGATAGGTCGAAAGCCTATCGGCCATCGTCATTGATCCGACAGTTCGACCGCGCCCGCTTCCTCGAAGCTACGCCGCACGGCGGCGAGCTGTTCCGGCGCGATGTCCGCCGACACTTCGATGTCGCCGCGGAGCGGCGCATCGCGCCTTGCCCCGTCCGCATGGGATGCGTCCCCTCCCGAGGGCGCTGATCCCGCGCTGTTCCGATCGCTCACGGGTTGGATGAACACATCGGGCCGCGATACGCCATATTGTTGCACGAGGCGTTCGACGGCGAGTTCGGCCGCCTCGCGCGTTTTGAAAGTGGCTTGGATTGTCGTCGTGCTGTCGTCGGCCATCGGAACGCTCCTGATCATGAGGGATACAGGCGGTAAACGTATCCGGCGGACAGTGGTTGCCGTCGGAAATGCCCGTCTTCGATCCAGATCATTCCGATGACGAGATCGGAAAGCCAGGCCCTTGCTCTTCCGGACGTTGACGCATGAGCCGCAGCGCCGATCTGCTGTTGTCGTCAGTTGACCCGACGGCCGAACAGGCGGTCTATCGGCATTTGGAAGATGAAGTAGGGATTGATGGGCGGCAGGGCCGTCGCATCGTTCAGGCGGCGCGTTTGCTCAGCCGAGATCGCGACGTCCAGCGCCCCGATATTGTGTTGCAACTGCTCGACGCGGCTTGCGCCGACCAGAACGGAGGATACGCCTTTGCGTTCCACGACCCACTTCAGCGCGACTTCGGCGGGGCTTCGACCAATTTCGGATGCGACCTCTTTCAGCACATCGACCACGCCGAAATTTCGTTCCGTGAACAGCATGCCGCCAAAGGGATTGTCGCCGTTCAACCGACCGTCGCCGCCTTCACCTCGCCCATCGCTCGCTTTATCGGGAAGCGCTGGCGCGAGACCCGCGTCATTCAGTTTTTCGCGACTGTATTTGCCCGTGAGCAGGCCGGCGGCAAGCGGGCTCCACGGGGCCATGCCCAGGCCGAATTCTTCGCCGAGCGGGAGGATTTCCAGCTCCACCCCGCGATCGATCAGGGAATAGGCGTATTGCAGACCGATCGGCTTCGGCAGTCCATGCGCATCGGCCAAAGTGGCGATTTTCGCCACATACCAGGATGGCGTGTTGGAGAAGCCGTAATGGAGGATCTTGCCGGCACGGACGGCGTCGACCAGCGTTTGGAGCACTTCCTCGCAAGGCGTCGTCCGATCCCAGACATGCACCCAATACATGTCGATATATTCGGTCCTCAGCTGACGAAGTGACGTTTCGAGCGCCAGGCGGAAATTCTTGGCTCCATTTCCGCTCCAGAGCGGGGTTGGCCCGCCCCGCGAGAACCCGCTTTTCGTAGCCACGACGAGGCGATCGCGGTTGCCGGCGTCGGCCATGAATTCTCCGATCATCTCCTCGCTGGCGCCGCCGGAATAGATGTCCGCGGTGTCGATGAAGTTGCCGCCACCGGAAATGTAAGCATCGAAGAGCGCATGCGCGGTCTTCTGATCGGCGCCCCAGCGACCGGCGCCGAAGGTCATCGTTCCGAGGGCGAGCGGGCTGACGATCAGCCCTGATCTTCCGAGCGTTCTGTAATGGGTGAGATCCATGATCATTCTCCGATCCTGCTGCGATATCCCGTATCTATCCTGTCGCCGCATCTCCGATTAGATCTTGCCGATCGCGTGGGTTTGTGAATTATTTGCAGCAATGACACGCGGTGAATTCAATGATCTCCTGGCTTTCGCCGCGGTTGCGCGGGAACGCAGCTTCACGCGCGCCGCAGCCGTGCTCGGCATCTCCCCGTCAGCGCTCAGCCATGCGATGAAAAGCCTCGAAGAGCGCCTGGACGTACGACTTCTTGCCAGGACGACCCGCAGCGTATCGCCCACGGAGGCTGGAGAAAGGCTGCTCCGATCGTTGAACCCCGCCATGGCCGAGATACGCGAAGGCTTGGATGCTCTTGCCGAATGGCGCGGCGAACCGGCAGGCGCGCTGCGCATCACCACGTTCGCCTATGCCGCGGAGCTGGTGTTGGCGCCTAGGCTTCCGGCCTTTTGCTGTCCCACCCGCAGGTGCGCGTCGAAGTCAATGTGGACGACGGGCTGGCCGATATCGTCGCGGCAGGTTTCCATGCCGGCATACGGCTCGGCGACACTGTCGAAAAGGACATGGTGGCTGTGCGCCTGGGTCCGCCCTTGACGTCGGCAATCGTCGGAACACCCGATTATTTCGAGCGCCGACCGGCGCCGCGCGCGCCTGAAGACATCAGCGCGCATGACTGCATAGGCTACCGCCTGAGTACGTCGGGAGGCCTTCTGCCGTGGGAGTTCGAGAAAGACGGCAAGAAGGTCAGCATTCGGCCCAGATGTGTTTTCGTCGCCAATGACGGCGGGCTTGCAGCGGCGGCGGTGCGCGCCGGCGTGGGACTGGGATACCTGATGGAGCAGGACGTTTCAACGGATATCGCGGCCGGGCGGCTGGTTCAGGTGCTGGCCGACTGGTGTCAGCCATTCGCGGGTTTTCACCTCTACCACCCGGGCAGGCGTCAATCTCCGCCGGCGCTCAAGGCGCTGATCGCCGCGCTGAGAGCGTGATTGACGACCAGACTCGATCACCTTGATTCCCTCGGGCGTCGCGCTGGTCGTCATCGCAATTCAATCCAGGCTGTGAAGCTGCTTCAGCGGCTGCAGGACGATATCGGAGATCGCGGCGATCCCGACTTGAAAGACTTTCTGATAGTCCGGATCCGCGATCATATCCTGAAACGCCGACCGACGCGGATATTGCACCAGCATGACGGCGTCCCATCCTTCCAGGTCTCCCGCCGTGAGGGCCGGCAGACCCTTTCCTCGGAAGAGGATCCTCGCCCCGAATCGCGCGAGGATCGGCTCGGCCAACTTCAAATATTCCAGATGCCTTTCCCGCCCGCCGTCGGGATGGAATTGCAGGAGATTCAGCATGACGACTGCGGAATCGTCTGGTTCGGCAAAAAAATGATCGAGGGCGGTGGGCGACAATGAAACCATCTGATTATCCCTTGGCTTGACGCGTGAGTTGCGTGCGACAGCCGGTCGATAGCATCGTCGCCTGTCAGAAACTGTCAGGAACGCCAATCCCGATCCTGTTGTCGCCAACGCTCCATGATGACGTGGCGTCGTCCGGGATATCGCTCCTCCAAGACCGCGCAAGCGCGAAATCGATCCAGCCGAAAGTGACGGAAGGCCGATCGCTGTTCGCACCAGGCCGCCAGTACGCGGACACCGTCGAAATAAACGATCGCAACCGGCCAAATTGTTCGGTCCGAAAACGCGCCCTGCGCGTCTTCATAGATGATCGCCACCTTTCTCTGCCGACGGATGGCGTCTCGCAATTGCGCCGCGTCAGCGGGATCGCTGGTTCCGGACAAGGGAGCGGCGGTCAGGAGCGCGGGCGGCTCCTGGCCTGTCACGAGACCATCTTTTCGAGCGGACTGAATTTTTGCCAAAGCGCTTTCGCTGCTTCGGGCGAGAGCTGGGTCCGCGCGCTGTTGCACCCATCCCAAACCGAGCGCGATCGCGTCCAGTTCGTCCGGCGAAAAGGCGAATTCGGGGAGGAAGAAGCCCTGCCTCAAACAGTAGCCGACGCCGGCCTGGCCATCGATCGGCGCTCCCAGCAAACGAAGCGTATCGATGTCCCGGTACAAGCTCCGTTCCGAGATCCCCAATTCACCGGCGAGAAACGTCGCCGTGACCGGCGTTCTGCGTCCCCTGAGCAGGCTTATCAATTCGAACAGCCGACCCGTTCTCGACATCGATCAATCCAAGTTCGCGTTCTGGCCGTGACGAAACGTCAACCAGCCGTCGTGAATGTCATGGCGACCGATTGAATTATCAAGAGGCGGCAAGACATTGGCCTCACCGTGAGCGTTACCCGAAACGCCGCCGCATATCGCGCAGCGGCGTCCCGGCGCCGTAATTCAGATGGTCTGTCCGCCGGAGACTTCGATCCGCTGCGCGGTGATCCAGCGGTTGTCGGGACCCAGAAGGCTCGCGACCATGGGGCCGATATCATCGGGGACGCCCACGCGACCGAGTGCGGTCATTCCGGCGAACTGTGTGTTGAGATCGGGCATGTCGCGAACGGCCCCGCCGAGAAAATCTGTTTCGATCGCGCCCGGCGCCACCGTGTTGGCGGTAATGCCGCGGGCCGCGAGTTCCTTGGCCATGTATATGGTCAGGATTTCGACGGCTCCCTTGGCGGCGGAGTAAGCGGAGAAACCCGCGGCCGAGACCCGGGTGAGGCCCGATGAGAAATTGACGATCCTGCCGCCGTCGGCCAACAGCGGCAACAGCGCCTGGGTGAGGAAGAAAACGCCCTTCACATGAGTGTCGAAAAGAGCGTCGAACTGAGCCTCGGTAGTCTCGGCAAAGCTCGCCATTTCGCCCTGGCCGGCATTGTTGATCAGATGGTCGAACGTGTCGCGGCCCCAGGTGGACGACAGAGCCTGGCGAACATTGTCCTTAAACGCCCTGAACGAGGCGACGTCGGCGACGTCCAGCTGAAGCGCGACGGCCTTGCGCCCGAGAGCTTCGATCTCGGCCACGACGGCTTGCGCGTCCGCAGCGCCGCTACGGTAGGTCAGGATCACGTCGCCGCCATGACGGGCGATGCTGACCGCGGTGTTGCGGCCGAGGCCACGGCTTCCGCCGGTGACGATGGAAACTGTATTCATGTCTGGTGTCCTTCAATCCGTTTGTTGGTGACCGGGATGTCATGACATGGCGCTCGGCGCGACGGTTGCCGGATCCTCGGCGGTTTTTGCCTGATTCTCCAATTCGATCCATGAGCCTGCCGGATGAGCACGTCGATCCGCAAGGCAGAGCCGACGTGATAAGCTGGGACGTCGATGAACGCCGGCGGGATCGGTGCGGCGGGTCACATCCGCAAGACCGATCGCCGCCGCCGCCGAGGCTGCAGCCGAGCCCGATCATCGTTGCCTTGGACCGTGCTTCTTTGCCTAATTCGCCGAGTGGGGTTGCGGTCAGACGCCGACCGGCTTTAAGATGTGCGCCTGCCATGATTGGAGCGCACCACAATGAACAGCACTCTGCTCGACTGCGTGCGCCGTTTCGCTGACGCCCAGGCCGACGCATACGGCGTTGCGCGCACGCCGATCGCCGGGCTTTTCGCCATACGGGCGACGTCGCCGAGCGAAATGCAATATGCGATCTCCAAGCCTCTCGTGGCGCTCGTGCTTCAGGGCGGCAAGCGCGTGACGGCGGGCAACGCGACCTTCGATTTCGGCGCCGGAGACTCCTGTTGATTGCCGCCGACGTCCCCAATGTCAGCCAGATCACGCAGGCCACCGTCGGCGTTCCCTATTATTCGCTGGTTTTCGATATCGATCCGGCGGTGACGCAATCGCTTGTGGTGGACATCGGCATCGCCCAGGCGGAAGCCGGCGTTCCCATCCGTGTCGATCCGACCGAAACGGAAGTCGCCGATACCGCTTTGCGGCTGATGCGCCTTCTTGATCGCCCGGCGTCGATCCCGGTCCTGCAACACCAGCTGATCCGCGAACTGCATTATTGGCTGCTGACGGGCGCCACGGCGCCGGCATTCGTGCGCTGGGCCTAACCGCCAGCCATGCCAGCCGGATCGGGCGCGCCGTCGCGCTCATCAGACGCGACTATTCTCGGAGCCTGTCGGTGGATAGGTTGGCCGAAGTCGCCGGTATGAGCCTTTCTTCCTTCCACTTCCATTTTCGCGCGGTCACATCGCTGTCCCCCTGCAGTTTCAGAAGCAGTTGCGCCTGATCGAGGCGAGACGGATCATGATGTCCGAAGGAGCGCCGATCAGCAACGCGGCTTACGCGGTTGGCTACGAGAGCGTTCCCCAGTTCACGCGCGAATATGGTCGCTTGTTCGGGAAATCACCCGCACGGGATGTGCGGCAGAGTTTCGGCAAGGTTCACGTCGCGGCATGAAACGGTCGATGTGACGAGGGTCGACGGCTTCTTTGTTCTGGTCCGACACGGACAAAGAAGGCGCTCTTCAAGGCGTGGAAGCGCAGATAGGGATTGTCGACCCGGTCGGTTCGATGGTTCTGGTCCCCTGATTCATCGTTCTGACCCGACCAAGGCAGGCGCTAATGACATTTGCGCCATGCGCGTCCCATCGCGGGGTGAAAAATTGCGTTTTGCAAAGAAAACTGCGCTGCAGATAGATAGATCCCCTTCCTAGTATCCTTCGATCTCGCCTAGAATAACGACATATACATAAAGTATCATAGAGTTTCAAATTCGCATATATGCGCGTATATCTAATTGAATATAACTCTAATTTGATGTTATGTGAATGTTAGCGATGTCCGACGGTGCATTATTTCTCATTATGCTGAGTTTTTGATAGGTTTTTGTTTGAAAATACAACCTTACAATTTCCGAGAGGCGATTTAATCAATGAGAGATGAGAATTCTAATTTCATTTATAAATTGAAGACGCCTGACTGAGACGGCAAATTAGCTATGGTCGTAAACATCGCAGTATCGCGCGAGAGCAAGTCCGAAACAGTATTTCGGGGATACCGGAACTTGGATTTTCTGGTTTCGGACGCTAGCTCCGTCCAGATAATCGGAAGCCAGCTGCAGATTGACGAGATTTCCGTTCAGTGGCGCAGGGTCAGCGGTGATCTGAGGATGTCCATCCACCCGGAGGAAGAAGCAAAGATATTCTTCTTTATGATCAAGGGCGGGATCCAGCGGACTTCCGGCTCAGCCGACGACATGCCCCATTTGAATGCGGCATTTCCAACGGGACGACTGGAAACAATAGGGCTGGACGACGGATGCGAATTTATTTCGGTCTGCGTTCCCAATCGTCTGTTTCAGAGAAGGCTTTCCGAGTTGATGGGCAGGCCGATCGAAAAGCAGATCGCCTTCGTCGATTTTCCTGCTCCGCACCTGGAATCCCTGCAAATCCTGCGAGATCATCTCAATGACTTGCAGTCTTCGAACATTCAAAGGACCTCGAAATATCTCGGCTCCCGCAACGAAAGTCTGAGAAACCTGGTGGTCGATTGCATTCTGATGATGTTTCCCAACAACTTCAGTCCCGTTCTCAGCCAGGACACCCCCGCGTGTCGCGCCGCGGCATGTCAAGCGCGCCCTCGATTACATTCACAGCAACCCGAACCACCATTCAGAACCGCAAATGCTCGCCGACTTGAGTTCCGTGAGCAAACGGACGCTACAATATTCGTTTTTGTCGGTGATGGGTCAAACCATCAGCGATTATCAAAGATTGCTCAGGTTGCACCGCGCCCAGGAAATGGTTGTTTCCAGTCCCGACATACCCCTCAAGGTGATCGCCGAAATGTGGGGGTTTCGTTCGCATGCCGCCTTCGGCCAGAGCTTCAAGAAGGCTTTCGGCATACCGCCTTCGGAAGCCAGACGCGACAGGTTGGGATCCTCGATGGGCTGACCTCGCCTCAGAATCCTGCGGGGATGCCGCCAAGCGGCGCCGATCGCCCTCGCGCTTTTACCATTTTTTACTTTTGCGACAGCATCGCTTAACGGACTCCCGGCATCCTTGGAGCCAACATAGGCAACAGGAGCGTAATGCGATGATCTCTCAAGCGTTCAGACTGGATGAAACCACTCATTCCGGACACCGCCCGAAGACGCGATACAGCGCTCCGATTTCAAACATCCCCAACCTATCCGCCGCTCGCAATGTCGCGGTCCTGCAACGGATCGATATTTTCGGCGCCGTGTGGCAGGGATCTGTGCGCACGACACTCGCGCCTCGGTTCGACATTGCGTCACGACGGATCTCGTCTGTCGAACTGTTGAATTGCCTTCATCATCCGGATTTCGGCGTGGTCGATTCCACGACGTTCCTGCCCTGCCTGAACAGCGAGCAGGCGCGCACGCTGTTTCTCTGCGACCTCGCCTATGTGCAGGAAAAGCTGCGGATCGGCAGCAACGAAACGCGGGAACTACTGGTCGACATTCCGACCAGTGCGGCGGCGCTTTCGACGCTCGGGAGCGAGATCCGGATCATCGCCCAGCACACGCCGGACCTGTTTCGGAGGCTCGAACTGACCTTGGAGGAAAAAGCGGTGGCCGCCCTTTCCCAGGATCAGACCGCACAACTGCGCGACCTCACCAAATATGGGTTGCGCTTCACTCTCCGCTGCGCCGGTCAGGGCGCGGGCGGGCAGATCGATCTGCCGTTCCAAGCCGTCAGGATCGATGCAGCCGTCACCCGCGGGATCTCGAAATCCGCCGATCAACTGGAGATGATGCGCGTCCTGGTCGCCGACGCGGCCAGACTGGGGGCCCGCGTGATCGTCGACGGGGTCGACCACGCGGCGGATTTGATGGTCGTGAGACGGGAAACCTGTGGCGAGGCTCAGGGCGACCTGTTTGGCGCACCTGCGGGCATCGAGGATTTCAGACTGCAGCTGGCCGAGCGTCCCGAAACGCCTTCTGGCTATCGCACCGCTTGTTCCAGCCGATAACCAGCGCCGCGGGCCGTCATGAGGAAGTCCGCCCCGGATGTGTCAAGCGCAGAGAGTTTCTTGCGGATTCGGCCGACATAGACATCTAGCGTCTTATCGCCGGGGACGTAGTTGCGGAAGAAGGCATGCTTGTAGATGGCTGACTTACTGCAGTTGCGGCCAGCGTTTTCGTGGAGATAGCCGATAATACGCGCTTCCGCATCGGTCAGCGTCTGCGATTCGGAATCGAGCCGTAATTGTTGCTTCTGGAGATCACACTCGCAACGGCCGATCATGAAGACGGCAGCTTGCCGATCGACGCGCGTCGAATTGCGGACGCTGACCAGTCGTGACACCCTGGCCTGAAGCTCCCGCACGGAAAACGGTTTCATCAGATAGTCGTCGGCGCCGACATCGAAGATGCCGGCCCGCGTCTCCGGCGTTCCCGAGCCGGAAATCATCACGATCGGAACCGAGGAGTTCGAGCGGATCGTTCGCAATATCCCGAGACCGTCTCCGTCCGGCAGGTGTATATCGAGCACCACGGCGTCGAAGCGCATCAATTCCGAACCGAATATCAAATTGAGCGACTGGGCGTATGTGGACACGAAATGAAGGCTGTCGCCAGGCATCGGCCATGCGGCTTTCACGGTCTTGCAAATCAGGATGTCGTCTTCCACAAAAAGTATATCCATCGATATCGCCTCATTCTTATAAATCTGGTGCGTCCGGCTGGGACGATCCGTCCGCGCATTGGACGGATATCGCGCGTCTCGGTTCAACGAGATCCGCTTGCGCCGCGCTGCGGCAGAAGGGCTTTCAGCTTCGCCGCAAGATCGCGTTGCCTGTAGGGTTTCGCCAGAAGGTGATCCGCAAACTTCGCCCGCATGGCGGCGTCGAGCGCATCGGCATAGCCCGACGTGATCAGAAATGGCATTGCCGGATAGCGTTGCCGAACCGTTTTCACCAGAGTCAGACCATCCATGTCGCCGGCCATGACGATATCGGTAAACAGCAGGTCGAAACTGTCATCGCCGCTGAGCGAGGCGAGGGCCTCTGCGGCGTTCGCCACACCAACCACCCGGTAGCCGAGATTGCAGAGCTGACGGCTGACGGACCGCCTGACCATGTCGTCATCTTCGACGAGCAGAATACGATGGTCGGAACCTGACGTGTCGGGCGCCCCGGCGGGGGCTCGGGAGAAACCACGATATCGGCGCGGGGCAGCCAGAGTCGCACCGCCGTGCCAACATCGGGCGTCGAGGCGATGGATACATTGCCTCCGGATTGTTTGATGAAGCCGAATACGACGCTCAACCCGAGGCCGGAACCCTTGCCAGCAGGTTTCGTGGTGAAGAACGGTTCGAGCGCGCGCGCCAGCGTCGCCGCATCCATGCCGCAACCCGTGTCCGAAACCGTCAAGGCGACATACCGGCCAGGAGGCAGATCCGGCTTGCCCGGCATGTCCATCGCCGTGACATCGACAGCCTCCAGCCCCATGGTGACGGCGCCCCCTTTCGGCATGGCGTCGCGCGCGTTGAGACAGAGATTGATGACCGCGTTCTCGAGTTGAGACCGATCCGCCAGGACCGAATGCGATTCGATTCCGGTCGGCAACACGATCCTGACATTCTCGCCGATGGTGCGACGAAGAAGCATCTCGATACCGGCAAGCAGTTCGCGCAAATCGATCGCCTGGGGCGCGAGCGTCTGGCGGCGTGCAAACGCCAGCAGGCGATTGGTGAGCGCGGCGCCACGCTCTGAGGCCATGACGATCAGCTCCGCCGAACCGCGACGCTCCTCGTCATGTTCGAGGCTGGCCAGCAGCGCTTCGCCATTGCCCATGATGACCATCAACAGATTGTTGAAGTCATGTGCGACGCCGCCGGTCAACTGGCCCAGCGCATCGAGCCTCTGCATCTGCCGGATCTGCTCTTCATTCGCCTTTTGGTCGGTGATGTCCACATGCATGACGACGGCGCCTTTCTCGGCGCTTTCGGCGAGGGGGGCGACGATCAGGCGGAACCAGGGCCGTGACGCCAGGCCTTCGATCCGATATTCGGCCGCGAACTGGGATTGCTCGCGACTCAACACCGCTTTCACGCCGGAGGCGACCGACGCGACATCGACGCCGCCGAAGATTGCGCCTGGCTTCCAGAAATCGAAGTAGTTTTCACCGACCGCGAGCCCCGGGCCTTTCGAGAGCGTTTGGGCGAAGGCGAGCCATACGGCGTTGATGGCCCTTACTTCGCCCGTTGCGCTCAACAAGGCCACATGTGCCGGAAGCGCGTCGAGGATGGCCGGCTGTTCAGCGGCGAACGCCTGATAGGCCAGCGCCTGATCGCGGAAATGCGTCTGTGTCTCCGGGAGCAGAAGCAGGTTGCCTGACGCCGGCATGACGGCGTCGACCAGTCCGTTGGTCAGGGCCAGTATCTGTTGCTGCGTTTCCTGGAGCCGTTCGACAAGCCGCGCCAACTCGTCGTCGAAGTCTTCGAGCGCTCTCCGGGGCGCAGTCACGAGCGTCCCGCTCCACCGCCGATCACGTCGATCAGGACGGACGTCTCGCTGAGATCACCGGCGATCCGCCTCGTCTTGCCGCCGACGGTGACCGCCAGCATAGGCGTCAACAGAACCCGTTCGCTCAGCGCCCGTTGAGGTTCGTCGAACAGGTCGACGATTTCGATTTCGTAGCATTCGGCAACATGGGAATCGCAGAAAGCGCGAAGGTTCATCACCGCTTTCTGCGAATTCGGGGCATTTCCCGCCACATAAAGTCGAAAGTGAACGTTTGCAACCATCAGGAATGACCTTGCGGATTAGAACCGATCGCGTCCCCTCGGCGCATTTGGCGTAGGGTTGTGAGGCTGTCGACGGCCGTGACTTCACTTTGGCCAATTCCGGCGATCAGCTGTGCAAAGTCTTCTTTTTACCCGCGAGTTGCTGTTGCAAGGCGTCGATCTGGCTTTGCAGGATGACGGTTTCAGTCGATAGCGCATTTGACTTTCGCTGCAACATCGCCTTGCGCTCGATTTTCGCTTGACGATCGGCGGATTCTTTTTCCCACCGCAAGGCCCCCATCAGGACTTCGCCGCCTGCGGTGTAGACGTCGGCGAGCGAAATGCCCGAAGCGCTGAGAACGAGTTCTCGCACCTGGTTGGAATGATTGCTGCCGCGCGACTTGATGATCGACAGGGCGCGATTGCGTTCACCGGCATGAACCAGATAATTGAGATGGATCCAAGTGTCGGCCAGCGTCGAGATTTGCGCGGCTGTGCCCTCGGAAAGCGGATTGTCGCCTTCCAGCAGGCTCGTGCACACCAGGGTGATGCCCTCCGCCTTGGACCAATCGATGAGACGCTCGATGACGTTTCTGGCTGTGCCGGAATTGCCTGATTTCGACAGCGCGGAGATAGGGTCGACGACAACGCATCGCGCCTGGTGTTTATGCGCGAGCTCCCGGATCCGCATGAGGTGAATTTCGGCGCTCGCAGTGGTCGAACGCGACGTCTTGAACAGCAAGACGCCGGACTTCAGATGGCTGTCCAAGTCGAGGTTGACGGCAGCTAGATTGCGCACCACTTCTTCCTCCGGCGAATCGAGCGTCACGAACAGGGTTCTCTCGCCACGGCTGCAGGCGCTCACCGCGAAAGCGCCGGCCAATGTCGTCTTCGCTGTGCCGGGCGATCCGGTCAGGAGAATGCCGGCGCCGCGATAATAGCCGCCGTCGAGCATCGTATCGAGCCGGTCCACACCGCTCGACATACGCTCGGTCGACGCCTTGGGGCGCTGACTGCGCGCCTCGTTTCCGAACGCGACCTCGATCCCCTGAGGCCCGATCCCGAAAGGAGTAGCGTTCTCCTCGAAGGAGGATCCGCGAAACTTGCCGATGCGGATATTGCGCTGGGATGTCGACTCGATCATGTCGTGCCGCAGGAAGATCGAGCAGTCGACCATGAATTGCAGAAATTCCAGTGCTTCGGACGTGGCTCCCGCAGCCAGCGGACTGGCCTTGGCGGTGATCAGCGCCGTCAGGCCATGGTCGTTGAGCCATTCATGCAGACGATAGGTTTCGCGCCGCGCCAACTGTCTGTTTTCGAAGAGATCGAGGACCATGTCGATCGCGTCGAACACCACGCGCTTCGCCCCGAGTTCCTTTACCTTGATCTCCAGCGCGGCGAGCATGCCTCCGAGATCGAAGCGGCCGGATTGAAGGAGTTCGTAACTCGGCTGGGCGTCGATGAAGAAGAGGTTTTCACGCTGCAGCTCCGCGAGGTCCCAACCGAAGGAATTGGCGTTCGCCAAGATTCGCTGCGAACTTTCTTCGAAGGCGACGAAGATGCCGGGCTCTCCGCAGAGTTTGGCGCCATTGACCAGCGTCTGCAGCGCGAGCACGGTTTTGCCGGAGCCGGGCCCTCCTTCGATCAGCGTTGTCCGCCCCGTCGGCAGACCGCCGCGCATCACGCCGTCTAGTCCGAATATGCCGGTCGCCGATTTGCCGACCGAATCCATAACATTGTCAGTCATTGACTGTTCCTTTGAAATTAAATGCATCTCGCCCCCTGGCGACGTTTGATGGGGAAACCATCGACCCAGTATGGAGTGCGTCAATGCTGCATAATCCTGAGCGCCACGGCCCGAAGGCATGTAGTCGTAAATCGGCTGGCCCGCCGCGAAAGCCTCTGCGAGCCGTATGTCCGAGCGGATGGGATCGAGGATTCGACGCTCGCCGAAGTCATGGCGCAGCGTCTCGATCATCCGACGGTGAACCAACACTGTCGGATTGGCCATGACCGGCAGCAGAGCCACATGGTGGAGGCGCTGCATCGCGCCGAGGCGCACCGAGAGGAACACCCTGCTGAACTGGCGCACGCCCTCGATGGCGAGCGGATGGGGCACGAACGGCACGATGACGGCGTTGGACGCGGCCAGCGCGGTCACCATCAAGGCATCGAGGGAAGGAGGCGTATCGATGACGACGACGTCATAAGCCTCCCGCATGCGCGGTGTCGTGAGCGCCCTTGCGAGCAGGTCGGGTGAAACATTGCCTCCCGGATGCGTCGAGCCGATGTCGGCCGGTGCGATGTCCGGCCAATCCCTCCGCGCCGTCTGCATGCGAATGGACGCCTGCAAGGCCTCGGGACCGTTCGAAAAGACCGCGTGGGCGGTCGGTTCGCCACGACCGGCGACCGCGCCGAACGCCAGACCCGAATGCCCCTGGGTGTCGAAATCGATCAGTAGGCTGCGCAAGCCGCTGCGGGCGAAGCCGGCCGCCAGGTTGACGGCCGTCGTGGTCTTGCCCGTTCCCCCTTGCGGTTGGCGACCGATATCACGAAAGGAGCGGTCGTTTCGATGGTGGCGCGCATTCATCGCTCCTGTCCTGAGCTTGTCGTCATAGCTTGGCTGGGCCGCCTGTCAGGCGCTGGAGGGCTTGGGCGCTGAAGCGATCGTCGGGAAGCGTTGTCACGCGGACGCCGGAGGCGACGATGGCCTGGAAGGCTGCGGCATGCAGATGGGTGACGCCGGTCATATCCAACTCCGACTTGGAGTTGCCGATCAGCCACTGGAAAATCTCCTCGGCCTCTTCCACGGTGCAGTTGCCCGACAGGACGGTCTTTTTCTTGAGTTTGCGTATCGGCATCACAACAACTCCTTCAGGTTTAGCACCAGCAATACGCTGCCGTCGCCCAGCAGGGCGCTGCCGCTGAAGCCTCGGATATTGGCGAGCGGGCCTTCCAGCGGCTTGAGGATGACGTCGATCGTCTGGGCGAAGCCATCCACGATGATCCCGACCGTCTGGCCGGCGACGCGCACCACCAGGATCGCATATTCATCATCCGCGTTGGGCTGTGCTGCGCTGGCGCAGCGGAGCAACTGGCTGGCGTCATAGAGTGGCACGATCCGTCCGCGCAGCACCGCGGTGCGCTGAGCCTTGAAGGCGTGGATGTCCCTGCTGGCCACGCGCACCGTCTCGACCACGCTTTCCATCGGCACGCCGTAATGTTGCTCGGCGATCTGGACCATCATCACGTTCGAGACGCTCATCGACAGAGGCAGCGACAACAGAATGCGGGTTCCTTTGCCCTTCTCGCTGGTCAGCCTCACCTGGCCGCCGACTTTTCGAGGCTGGACTTGACGACGTCCATGCCGACGCCGCGGCCGGAGAGATTCGATATTTGGTCCGCGGTGGAGAATCCGGCGGCGAACACCAGCTGGACGGCCTCCGCGTCGGTCAACGTCTCGAGCCGCGCCTCATCGATCAGCCCCTTTTCGAAGGCCTTCCGCTTGACCACGTCGGGGTCGATGCCTTTGCCGTCGTCCTCGATCTCGATGAGGACGCGGTCGTCTTCCTGGCTCGCGCGCACCGTCAGTCGGCCTTCTTCTGCCTTGCTGTTGGCGCGGCGCACTTCCGGGGTCTCCAAGCCATGGTCCAGGCTGTTGCGCAGAATATGGATCATCGGATCGGACAGGGATTCGACGATGTTCTTGTCGGCTTCGGTTTCCTCTCCTTCGACAACCAGCTTCACGACCTTGCCGAGCTGACGGGCGACATCGCGCACCAGACGGGGAAAGCGTTGAAACACCGCGCCGACTGGCAGCATACGCACCTGCATGATGCCGTCCTGCATTTCCTCGGCGATACGGTTGATGATCGCATATTGCGACTTCAGTTCCCTGCTGAGTTCACGCGAGCCAAAGTGGTCTTCCGCCCGGGCGGCGAGATAAGGCAGCGCATTCTTGGCCACGACCATTTCACCGATCAGTTCCATCAGCCGATCGACCTTTTCCTGCGGCACCTTGAGGACACGAACGCCCCGATCGCCTCCGCCGGGCTCGGTTGTTCTGCGCCCGGCCTCGCCGACGTCGGGACCCGGCAGGGCCTGTGGCGCCGTAGCGCCGCTCATGGCCGTCTCGAGCGCCCGCTCTGGCGTCGCCCGCAGTTTCTCTTGGGCCGGTAGAACGCCTTCCATGGTCTCGAGCGCGGGCGCCAGGGTAGGCGCAGCCGCTCTTTCCCTGACGATCGTATCGCCGGTCCGGATGTCCTCTATGAAGGCGAGAAGCGGCTCGACCTCGCCGGATTGCTGCGCACGCCGTGTCGCGTCGTCGAGCCGTTCCATCACGTCCACGCGTCCGGCCACCGTCAGCAGACTGGCCAGGACGTTGCGAGCCGAAAGGACGCGCCCCGGCCGTTCTGAGGCATGGGCCGAGCACGACAGCATCGACGCCTGCGCGCCGACGAGATCATTCCAGGCTTCGAGGTCGTCGCTATCGAGCGACGGCAGCGGCGGAGTCTGGGGCCGAACGACATCGTCGGCTTGATCCTCGACGTCCGGCTTCTCCGCGGCCGCCGCCATTTCAGGCAGTGACTTCCAATCCGGGAGTTCATCGGCTGCGAGCGCATCCACGAGATACGAGATCGTATCGCGAGGGACGCCGGCATCCAGCAGCCGTTGCAGCCAGCGCAGACCCGAAGCGGCGCGCAACACGGGATTGATCATGTCCAATGCGGCGTCGACTGCAGCTCGCAGGCCTGCAAGATCGTCGGCCGCCAAGCGTTCGCGCGCCTCCTCGATGAATATCGGACCGATCATCGAATTCTGCTCCAGTTCTTCGCCGCCGGCGGGCAAAGCCAGGGCGAAGACGGGCATGTCGTAGATTGCGATCTGGTCCGGGACATATCGGAAGTGATGTTCGATGGCCTCCCGGTCGGCTGAACTGACCAGGTCGAATTGAAGATTGCAGCGGTAGACGTCGAGCGCGTCGGCGTCGGGCCAAGGATCCGGCGCGATGACGTCGAACAGCACCATCCCGGGCGAATTGCGTATCAGGAGCAGCGGGTCCTCGCCCTTGAAGAAACAATCGGGCTCAGGGCGATACCGGACCGCGATCGACAGGTCGACGCCTCCAAACGCGTCGAAAGCGGAAGCCCGTTCGTCATCGGCAATTCTCGCCAGCCATGTCCAGTCCGACGGCGGCGGCATCGCCTCGGGTTCTTCCAGATGCGCGTCGACATCGATATCGTCACGCTTCGGAAGCAGGCGTCGAAGACTGGCGGCGATCTCGCTCGACGGTTGCAGGTATCTCTGCGGAATCGTCCCGTCGTCGCCGACGTCGTTGAGCAGATTGCTGACGAAATCCATCGCGTCCAGCAAGGCGTCGGTGAGTTCCGGATCCATTTCTAGGCTGTGGTCGCGGACGCGATCCAGCAAGTCCTCGGCGGCGTGCACGACGCTGGTGAGGATCGGCATGTCGAACAGACCGGAATTCCCTTTAAGCGTGTGAACCGCCCGAAATATCTCGCCGATCAAGACTTCGTTGCCCGGGCGTTCCTCCAACAGCAGCAGTTTATCACCGATTTGTTCGAGGAAGTCGCGCGCCTCGATCAGGAATTGCTCGAGAAGCGGGCTCACTGGACGTCTCCCGTCAGAAGATTGGCGACGCGCGCCAGGGCGCTCGGCTTGGTAGGTTTGGTCATGTAGTAATTGGCGCCGGCCGACCACGCAGCTTTGCGATCCTTCGCCTCGGCCTCGGTGGAGACCATGATGGCCGGAGCCTGATGGAGATCCGCATGGGAGCGCAATTCGCGCAGAAAGCGGTAGCCGTCCATCTTGGGCATATTGACGTCGACGACGAACAGATCGTAGCGCTTGGCGAGAGCCTTTTCGAGCGCCTCGACGCCATTGATGCATTCGTCGACGGCAAAGCCCGCATCGGTCAGGATCTGGCGATGATACATGCGCACGGTCGTCGCATCGTCGATAATCAACGCTTGTTTCATGCGAATGCATCTCCTGTGAGGGGCTTCTGATAGACGATCGTGCTGCCGAAACGGCGCACCTTGAACAGGCTGGAAATACGGCTCATCGATTCCGAATGGCCGAGGCATATGAAGGCGCCGGGGCTCATGGTTTCATAGAAGGCCTCGGCCGCTGCGCGCCGGGACATGTCGTCGAAATAAATGAGCAGGTTGCGGCAGAAGATCACGTCGATGCGGGTGAATCGAGCGACATCGGCCGGCTGATTGAGGTTGGCGCGGAGAAATTCGACGGAATCGCGCAGATCCTGGCTGATCTGCCAGTTGCCGTCGCGCAGCTTGGTGAAGTATTTCTTCAACTGGTGCGGCGGCACGCCCTGGACGGAGCGGGGCGAATAAATCCCCGTACGCGCGTTCGCCAGGATCGAGGTGTCGATGTCGGATCCAAGGATCTCGACATCGTAGCGATCGATATGCGGCCAATGCTCCATGAGATGGATCGCAAGCGAATAGGGTTCTTCGCCGGACGAGCAGGGCATGGACCATATGCGGATCGGATCGTTGGCGCTCTTGTAGCGGACGACCTCGGCCAATATGGAATCCGTCAGACAATCGAATTGATACGCTTCGCGGAAGAAGTAAGTTTCGTTGACGGTCATCAGATTGGTGAGGATCTGCGTCTCGCTGCCCGTCGGATTCAGCCGGAGCAGGCGAAAGTAGCCGTTGAAGTCCTGTGTTTCCGTTGCTGCGATGCGATCTGAAAGCCGTCTGTCGACAAAGTACCGCTTGCTGGCGTCGAAGTGTATTCCGGTGCGACGGTAGAAATATTCGGCAAATCGAGTGAAATCGTCGGCGGAGATCGCCTTCGTAGTGCTCATGTGGAACCCTCGATGCGCCTGAGGGCGTTCTCGGCGGAAAATGCGATGAACGGCTCTTCGCCAAATCTGGCGACTGCCCGGCGCAAAGGCTCGACCGCTGCGGTGGTGCCGACCTCGTTCAAGAGATCCAGCGCGGTGCCGACGACGTTGATATTGGCGTCCATGGTGATTACGGCGATCAGCCAATCCTCGACGGCCGGATGACGCAGGGCTTCCAGGACGTTGACGAGGAAGATGCGAACATCGGGGTCGGGGTCGTCGAGCAGCGCCTCCATACGCGGCGCGACGTCGGAAGGCAGCTCCTTGAGGATGTCGATGGCGATGTTGCGCAGCGCCGCATCATCCGATCTCAGCAGCGGCATCAGTCCGTCCACGACGGCTTCGCCGCCCAGATGGGCCAACTCGACGGCGATGACCTCGCGACAAGCCCGCTCGTCATCCGCAGCCAGCGCAATGCACAGCGCGTCGACCGCGGCCCGCCCGCCACGCGCCGAAAGCGCCCGGATCGCGGCCAGGCGTTCGCCGAGGCTCCCCGCGCTCAACACGGCGATCATCTCCTCCAGAGGGCGAGGGTCGGCAGCGTCTGCATCCACCCTGCTATCCGCCTCCGGTGCTTTCGGTTTCTTGATCGGCATTTGGTCGGTCCTTTGAAAATCAATGCGCCCGGCTGACCCATTGGCGGATTTGCTGGGCAATCTTGCCGCTCGGCAGAACGCAGCCCGCCCCGCCGCGCTTGATCAATTCGGCCGGCATGCCGAACACCACGGCGGTTTCCTCGCTTTCGGCGACGGTGCGCCCTCCGGCGCTCTTCAATTCGGTCATAGCCTGGGCCCCGTCATGTCCCATGCCGGTCAGCTGGACGGCGATCAGGTTTTGCGCCGGCACGTTTTCGAGCGCGGTCTGGACCATCAGCTCGACCGAAGGATGCCAAGTGTAGTGCGGCGATTCCGGTCGGTTCATGACGATGAGCTTGCCCGTTCGCTGGGCGACGACCATGTCCGAGCCGCCGCGCGCTATGTAGACGCGGCCCGGCCGCAGCTCTTCCATGCTGACGCTCTCCCTGACGTCCAGGCTGCAAAGACCGTTCAGTCGCGACGCCAGGGACGCGGTGAACGACGCCGGCATATGCTGGGCGACCAGAACAGGCCATGGCAGATCAGCCGGCAGGTTGGGCAGAATCTCCTCGAGGGTTCGAGGACCACCCGTCGACACGCCGATCAGCACCAACCCGAACGGACTGCCGCTGGCCGAATAGATCCGCCTGCGCGGCGCCGCCGGTTCGACGACGGAGGTTCGCGCCGGCCGCGGGGCGGCTGGTTGCGGCGCCTCTGCGCCACGACCGGGGCGCCCGCGAATGCGTGCATTGGCGGCGGTCCGCACCTTCTCGACGATGCTGGAGGCGATCGCGTCGATGCTCAGCGAGATCGTCCCACCCGGCTTGGGAACATAGTCGACTGCGCCCAGAGCGAGGGCTTCGAGCGTCGCCAGCGCCCCTTTCTCGGTCAGGGACGACACCATGACGGTCGGGGTGGGCCGCTCCGTCATGATGTGCGAAAGAGCGGTCAGGCCGTCCATAACCGGCATATTGATGTCGAGCGTGACGACATCGGGTTTGAAGATCGCCAGTTCCTCCAGAGCCTCCTGACCCGTTCGGGCGATCTGGACGTCGAACCCTTGCTCGGTCAGCAGGGACGTCAGGTGTTTTCGCATCAGAGCGGAATCGTCTACGACCAGAACTTTCAGAGGCATTGGAACGACTAAGCCTCCAGATCCGCGAGTTCCGTCTCCGTGAGCAGCGCGTCCGGATCCATCAACATGATCATCCTTTTCTGCTTCTCAAGGTTGGCGACGCGACCGAGGATGCGGTGTTGATCGAGCGACAATTTGGGCGAAGGCTCGATGGCGTTGCGCGGAATCTTGAGGACCTCCGTCACCGAGTCGACGATGAAGCCCGTGCGTTTGCCGTTCAGCGCATAGACCATGATCCGCTGACGGTCGTTCCTCTCGATATCGTCGAGATCGAGCCGCCGGCGCTGGTCTATCACCGGCAGAACGGCGCCCCGGAGATTGATGACGCCGACGACGAAGGTCGGCGCCTTCGGAACGCGCGTCAGGCTTTCGGGCACCCGAACGATTTCGTGCACCGCCGCGATCGGCACGCCGAACTCCTCGCTGCCCAGACGGAAGACGACGACCTGTTCCTCGTCTTCCGGCGCGTCGTGATCATCCACTTCGAAATCGGCGTCGTGCATGTCCCTCTCCATTTCTGTGGCCGTCGCCAGTGCGTTCTTCATGTCCGCATTGGCGAACATCCGGTTGGTGTCGAGCACAGAGACCAGCCGTTTGCCGCCATCCAGCCTACAGACGGCCGAGATTTCCTCCAGACCGCCCCGACCGGATAGGATCTTGGGAAGGGTGTCGGCCTGCTGACGCGAAACCCTGAGAACTTCGTCGACGGAGTCCGCCACGACGCCGACGGCTTGGCCTTCGCCGAGGCCGAGCACGATGATGCGCTGAGTTTCGTCCTCGTCGGTTTCTGCGAGGCCGAGCAACGCTCGAAGGGACACGAGCGGCAGCAGCCGCTCGCGCAATGTCATCAGACCGAGTACATGGACCGGCGCATTCGGTATGGCGACCACGCGCTCGGGCATCTGGACGATTTCCTGAACGGCGGCGATATCGGCGGCATATTCCTGCTTTTCGACCTTGAAGGACACCAACTGCATCTCGTCGGTGTCCCGCTCCTCTTCGGCGGCCTCTTCCGAGGGGTCCAGATCCGAGGATGCGACGAGGTTGGCCTGACGACCATCGATCGCGGTGCCGGCGAATTCGCGGGCGATCAATTCGGCGAAATCGAGGATCATGACGATCTCGCCGTTGGCCATCTTGACGACACCGGTCAGCAGTCTTGCATCGACGCTCGCTCCGATGGACGAAGCCGGTTCGATATCGGCCTGATCCACGGCGATGACGCTCGCAACCCGGTCGA
Source organism: Rhizobium sp. G21 (assembly GCF_014158035.1). Taxonomy (GTDB): domain Bacteria; phylum Pseudomonadota; class Alphaproteobacteria; order Rhizobiales; family Rhizobiaceae; genus Rhizobium_E. The sequence goes on from NZ_JACFXW010000003.1 coordinate 43,344, forward strand.
CGACGAAGCCCAGAGGGGTTCCCAGATTGATGACCAAAGCCCTCGTCGCGTCGGTGTCGCTGACATCCGCCAGCCCGAAGATGCGTCGCAGGTTGACGATCGGCAGGATTCGGCCCCGCAAATTTGCGAGACCGAGGAGCGATGGCGGGGCGAGCGGAACCTGCGCCAGCCCGGGCACACGAATGATTTCCTGAACCGGCGCCATGGGCGCGGCGAAGACTTCTCCCTCGACCGAAAACGTCACGAACTGATTGTCGCTGGTTTCGATCTCGGGCGCTTCTTCTGTCGAGACGACTTCATCAAAGGACATGGCGTGCTCCGATCACGCTGCTGTCTGCAATTCGTCGGCCAGGGAGGCGATCTCCTCGACGGCCTTGACGAGTTCCTCGGCGCCCTGGGACTGCTGTCGGGCAGCCGTCGACGCTTCCTCTGCAGCGCGTTCAGCTTGCTGGGAAGCAGCCGAGATCTGGTCGATGCCCCGCTTGGTCTGAGCGACCGCGGCGGCAATTTCGTTTGCGCTGGCGAGTATTTCCGATGCGCCGTTCTGCACGTCGGCGACTTCCACTTCGATGCTGACCAGGTTCGCAGTGGTCGTCTTGGCCTTTTCGACCTCGTCGAGCGCCGCTTCGACAATCTCGTCGAGATCGCGGCTCACGGCCTGGATCTGATCCTGCACCGATTTGACGAGATCCTTGATGCGGTCGGCGTTCTCGGCGGAATCCCGGGCGAGGTTGCGGATATCCGTTGCGACGACCGCAAATCCCTTGCCGAATTCGCCTGCGCGCGCCGCTTCGATCGAGCCGTTGACGGCCAGCATATTGGTCTGCACGGAGACCGTTGCGATCGCCTCGACGATTTTGTCGATCCGGCGCGAGACCACTGCGAGATCCTTGACCTGATTGATGCTCGTCCGCGTGGCTGTAGCCGAACCCTGGATGCCTTCGATCAGCTGGTCTACCGAGGTCTTGTTGGCGCCGAGCAGCGATTTCATGCTGGTGAGCCTGTCGACGCTGTCCGTGGCGCGGTTCTGAGCGATGTCGAGGCCTCGTTCGATCTGGCCCATGGCGGCGGCGGATTCGGCGGTTGCCGAAGCGGATGTCTGCGCACCGCGACGGATCTCGTCCAGCGCCGTCATCACCTGACTGGCGGAGCGGTTGATTTCCTGGATGGCGGAAGACAGCTCTTCCGACGACGACGCCATTTCCTCCGAACTCTTGGCGATGTCGGTCGAGTTCTTCAGATCCTCGGCAAGCTCGGTCAGCGCCTGGGCTGTCTGCTCGCATTCGGCGAGCGCCTGCGATTGCTCCTGCACCGATTTGGCCGACTCTTCGGCTGCGGCGGATTGTTCCTCGGCCGCGGCTGCGATTTCTTCGGAGCCCTTCAGGGCCTGGAGCGCGGCAGCGTTCGACTGCACGGCGCCAGCGGCGATTTCGCGGATGCCGGTGATGACGTCGATCGCGTCGGTGCGGATCTGGTCGAGCTGGGCAGTGATCATCTTGCCCTTTTCAATTTCGCCCTTGATGGAGTCCGCCGAGGTGTTGATCCCCGACGTGATCGCCTTGACGTCCACCTGTATCTGCCCCACGAGATCGGCGATCTGCTTGGCGGATTTTTCGGACGTTTCGGCGAGGGTGCGGACTTCGTCGGCGACGACTGCAAATCCCTTGCCGTGCTTGCCGGCCCTGGCAGCCTCGATCGCGGCGTTGAGCGCCAGAAGATTGGTCTGGTCGGCGATCCGGCCCACCGCCTTCACGATATCGCCGATATTGGCCGCCTGTTTTTCGAGCTCGGCGATCAACTCCACCGAAGCCTGCTGGCGAACCGCGGCGACGCCGACATTGGCGATCAGCACGCCGACATCTGCGCTCGTCCGCTGCACCAGCGCCTGGGTGCTTTCCATCTTGGTCTGGCCTACTTCGGATGCCCGCAGCTGACGCGTGATGGAATCGGTCATCTGCCGGCAAGCCACCAACGATTCCTGGGCTGCGTTCGACGCTTCCGAGGCGCCCGAGGCGATCTGGTCGGAGGCGCGCTTCAGCTCTTCGGCAGCCGATGCCGCCTCGTTGATGCCGGCCGAAATCTCGGCCGTCGCCGCGGCGATCCGTTCCGCGGCCTGTTGTTGCTTGGCCAATGTGCGAGCGCGCTTGCGCTGCTGGTCTGCGTCGCGCGACGCAGAGCCATTGCCGCGCGTCGAGGCGGGTGTGCTCATCGCGTCGCTAATCTGTTTCTGATATTTTTTAACAAGTGTCATCAATCGTCTCCGCCGAGTGGGCCTCTCAAAATGGCCAGCGGATGGTTTGATTTCGGAGCTTGTGCGAGCTTGTATTTATACTTGGAGATCGCTCGCGAAATAAGGAATATTGCATCCTGGAAACAGATATTCATTTGAAGTATAAATATATATTCGTTATATGTATTGAAAATAAATTAGTATATATGGGTATGGCGAGGGCGACTGCTTCTCCGGTCAGGGAAGTCTGATTGACTGTGCATTAGAAGAGCTCGATCATCGCGACCGGCGCTTCGTCGACAGAATTGTCGCTCAGGACCGTGTTGTGGATTTGCCTCTGTTCGCGCATGACATAGGACGACGAGAGCCGATCGAGCGTCTCGGCGAGCGCTGCCAGGCCTTTCAGCCTCGACGGCTCCAACAGCCCGTCGCGCACCGAACCGATATGCGACTTGACCTCCGTCGCCATCGAAATGACCTGCTCGATCTGCTGCCGAACGATATCCTGGAACTGGATGCTGCCCATCATGGCCATGATCGGTTCGGCGATATCCTCGTTCTCCGTCTTGACCCGAACGAGCACTTCGCGCTGGTGTTGAAGCAGCAGCATCAGATTGGTGGTCAGCAGTCCCAGCGCATCGGAGATGTTGTTCATCGCCGCCGTTTCGCTGTCCTGTCGCCGCTTGGACTGGTCCTCGAGGTCCGTGTTCACCGAGGACATAAGGCCCGACACGCGATCATGCACGTTGTCTGCCAAATGCTGTACTTCGCCCGCGAGCGATCGGATCTCCTGAGCGATGACCGAGAAACCCTTTCCGACCTCGCCGACCCGCGCCGCCTCGATCGAAACGTTCAGCGACAACATCGTCGTCTGCCGCGCGATCCGTTGGACGCCATTCAGCACGGTAAGGACGTTCTGGGTTTCGTCGGACAGGCGCTGCTGGAAGGCGACGGCGTCCGAGGCGGATTTCTCCTGCTGATCGCCGAGTTTGGCAAGGTGCTGCCGGCACCCCAGAAGCTGCTCTTCGATCTGGCCGAGAATGCGCTCGGAACTGTCGTTCGATCCGGCGCTCTTGAGGAAGTCCATCAGCGCGGTCACCCGGCCATCCACTTCGAGCAGGCTTGCGAGCAGGTTTTCTGCCGCATCCTGACTGACATTCGTCACCGACTGCAATTGCATCCGCAACAGATCGACATAGGCGGGATAGTCGTCGAGGCGGGTCGCCGCCAGAGCGAGGTCACCGCGGCTCGACTCCTGAGACGGTTGTGGCTTGGCGGGGAACGGAATGACATTGTCGTTGATCGCTTCTATGTCCGCATCCTTCTCTCCGGGTTCGGCAACCGCGCCCGTCTCCACTGCCGCGCGAAAATCGTCTGAGGCCTCGGAACGCCGTATGATGACGACGGGGTGACGTCTGCCGACAATAAACCCGCACAACAATCCGGCCAGCACCAGGCAAGCCCCAGCCATCGTCATCGCGATGCGGGGCGTCGCCGAATTGAGACAGGCGGCTCCAATGACGCCGCCCAAGGGAAATGCGAGCAGGACCTGTGGTCTGGTAAACCGGGAAACACGCATGGCCACTCTCTCATTTCATCGGCCTAAGCGGCCGTCACCTGGCGGACGACCTGCAAAAGGGCGGTCGGATCTACCGGCTTCACCAGCCATCCCGTGGCACCTGCCGCCTTGGCGGCCGCCCGTTTGTCTTGTTGCGAATCCGTGGTGAGGACCAGCATCGGCGTAAAACGCGTTTGAGGCAGCCGGCGTAGACGGGAAATCAACTCGACGCCATGCATGCCCGGCATATGGTAATCGGTTATGACCAGCGATGGCGACAGGCCGCGATTGACGCTGTCGATCGCGTCCTGGCCGTTCGACGCGGTCGAAAAGGAAAGCCCCGCCTTCGTGAGAATGCTGGAAAGGCTCGACAGCATGGTGGTGGAGTCGTCCACAAGCAGGATTGGTTTCATTGCCGTCCCCTAATGCAATGCTTCAATATCAGGATGCCTAGGGGCGCTCGCTCGGATCAAATCGGACAGGATTGACATGAACGAATGCCGGCTGGCGTCCGGCTCATCGGAACACGTGCACGACAAGTGGTTTATGATGGATTATGTCGCCGACGGCGAAACTCTTTTCCTGCACGTCGTCTAGAATATTGCATTCGCACAAGAATTCGGAACCAAATCGGCGCGTGTCGCGACCTGCGGGCCGATTGGGGCTGCGCCGCTCAACGCGCGCCCTGATCCCTGCGAAAGCGCGCCGGGCTCAGACCCGTCCACTTTCGGAACGCGCGGTGAAAGGCGCTCGGTTCGGAAAATCCGAGGGCGGTCGCGAGATCGGCGATGCCGGTGTTTCCTTCCAGAAGAGCCTCCGTCGCCAATGAACGCCGGATATCGTCCTTGATCGAGCGATAGGTCTGGCCTTCGAGCTGCAATCTGCGGCGCAAAGTCGGTGCGCTCATGCGCAGGCGGGCGGCAAGCAGGTCGAAAGTCGGCCAGGTCGCGGGCGTAGTCGCCCTCAACCTTTGGCGGATGGCGGCCGAGAGGCCTTCGTCATGGCGGTAGCGGACGAGGATGTTTGCCGGCGCGTGGCGCAGGAATTCCCGCAATGCGCGTTCATCGCGGATCGGCGGCAGTTTCAGGAATTCCGCGTCGAAGACCAGCCGCGTCTGCGGTTGGTCGAAACGGACCGGCGCCCCGAAGAACAGGCGATAGTCGGCGCCGACGGCCGGCGCGCCACAACGAAAATCCACCCAGCGGATCGGCAGCCGACGGCCGACGAGCCAGCAATTGACGCCATGCACGATGATCCAGAACGTCCGGTAGGCAAAGGCCGAGCGGACGGATCCGGCATCCTTCAGCACGATCTGCGCCAGTCCATCCTCAACGACCAACTCGCCATGCGGATCGTCCAGCGCCACGCGCAGGAAGCGGAGCGCGCGCCTGAGCGCATGTTCCAACGTTTCCGTCGACAGGATGGCGTGGCAGAGCAGGGCGAAGCTTCCTGCGCGCATCGGGCGCGCGCCTTCACCGAAGAACTCGTCGTCCATTTCGCGCGCCACAGCGCGCCAGAGAGCGCCATACTGTTCCGACGAGATGGGGTCGCTGATCGTGCCCGACAGGCCGACCCGGGCCAGCAAGGGCGCAGCGTCGACGCCATGACGGCGCAGACAATCGAGCGTGTCGTCCATGAAACAGGGGGCGATCATCCGGCGTTCCATCATCCGTCTCCTGTGGCGAACATGGCAAAAGCGATCAAGGAAACTCGCATCTCCTGTCATTGTATACCACTTTTCTTCGCCGCAACATGTGTCGATGGCATGGGGTGTGAGAGCGGGAATGAAAATCAAGGAACAGGTCTTTGTCGTCACGGGCGCCGGCTCCGGTCTGGGCAGGGCCGTCGCCCGGATGCTGGTCGCCGAGGGCGGTCGCGTTCTCGGCATCGATGTCGATCCCGCGCCCGGAGAAGACTTTGTGGCGGAACTCGGCGACAGCGTCAGGTTCAGCGCCGGCGACGTGACGGTGGAGCGCGATGTCGCCGAGGGCCTGGAGCTCGCGCGACGTCATTTCGGCGGCGAGATTCACGGTCTGGTCAATTGCGCCGGCGTGGCGCCGGGCGAAAAAGTGCTGGGGCGGAAGGGGCCGCACTCGTTGGAGAGCTTCGCCCGGGTCGTGTCGATCAATCTCGTCGGCACGTTCAACATGATGCGCCTGGTCGCCGATGTGATGGCGAAACAAGAGCCGGATGGAGACGGCGAACGCGGCCTCATCGTCAATACTGCGTCGATCGCCGCCTTCGACGGCCAGATCGGGCAAGCCGCCTATGCGGCCTCGAAAGGCGGGGTTGCCGCGCTCACTCTGCCGGTGGCGCGCGAGCTCGCGCGTCATGGCATCCGTGTCGTGACAGTTGCGCCGGGCCTGTTCGAGACGCCGATGGTGGCGGGCATGCCGCAAGAGGTGCAGGACGCCCTCGGAGCCAGCGTGCCCTTTCCGCCGCGCCTCGGCCGACCGGAGGAGTTTGCCGCCCTCGTCAAGCATATTTGCGAAAACACGATGCTCAACGGCGAGGTGATCCGTCTCGACGGAGCCCTGCGCATGGCGCCGCGCTAAGGAGATGGAGATGAACAACGCCGATCCAGTTGTCGTCGTCGGGGCCGCGCGCACGCCGCTCGCGGGCTTCCAGGGCGAGTTGAAGGATGTCGTCGCCTCCGAGCTCGGAGCGATCGCGATCCGGGCCAGCCTCGAACGCGCCGGCCTGCAGCCCGATGCCGTCGACGAAGTCCTGTTCGGCTGTGTGCTGATGGCGGGGCAGGGGCAGGCTCCTGCCAGGCAGGCGGCGCTCGGAGCCGGGTTGCCGGCTTCAGTCGGCGCCGCCACGATCAACAAGATGTGCGGCTCCGGCATGAAGGCGGTCATGCTCGCCCATGACCTGATCACCGCCGGCAGCATCGGCGTTGCGGTCGCGGGCGGAATGGAGAGCATGTCCAACGCGCCCTATCTGCTCGATCGGGCGCGGGCGGGCTATCGAATGGGCCATGGCAGGATCGTCGACCATATGTTCCTCGATGGCCTCGAGGACGCCTATGATCGCGGGCGGCTGATGGGCGCCTTCGCCGAGGATTGCGCCGACGCCTACCAATTCACGCGCGACGATCAGGATGCCTTCGCTTTGTCTTCGCTGGAAAAGGCCCAGCGGGCGATGCGCGACGGCGGTTTTGCGGAAGAAATCGCGCCCGTGGCCCTTAAGGCGAAATCCGGCGTCTCGATGATCATCGAGGACGAGCAGCCGCGCAAGGCGCGGGTCGACAAGATCCCGACCCTGAAGCCCGCCTTTCGCGACGGCGGCACGGTCACGGCGGCCAATGCGTCGTCGATTTCGGATGGCGCGGCGGCGCTGGCGCTCATGCGCCATTCGACGGCGGAGAGCAGGGGCCGCGCGCCGCTCGCGTTGATCCGCGGACATGCGACCTACGCCGATAGACCCGAGCTTTTCCCGACAGCGCCGATCGGCGCCGTCAGAAGCCTCTGCGACCGCATCGGCTGGGCGATCCGAGACGTCGATCTGTTCGAGATCAACGAAGCGTTCGCCGTCGTGCCGATGGCGGCGATGCGCGATCTCGACCTGCCCGCGGACAAGATCAACATTCACGGCGGCGCCTGCGCCCTCGGTCACCCCATCGGCGCCTCGGGAGCCAGGATCATCGTCACGCTGGTCTCCGCGCTCCGAAGGCATGGTCTCAGGCGCGGAGTGGCGGCGGTCTGCATCGGGGGCGGCGAGGCGACGGCGATCGCCGTCGAGGCGGCGGCCTGATCCACACTCGGTTTGCTTCGTTCGGGCCAGGCGGGCGCCGCAACGAAGCGTTTTCAACGGCCCGCTGCGATACTGGGAGGCATTCATGCGAAAGTCACTTCTGTCCTCGGCCGTGATCACGGCGTTGGTCGCCTTCAGCGGAACGGCGTGGGCCGATATGGTGATCGGAGTTGCGGGTCCGATGACCGGTCCGAACGCCGCGTTCGGCGCGCAATTGCTCAAGGGCGCCGAGCAGGCTGCGGCCGATATCAACGCGGCCGGCGGGGTTCTGGGTCAGCAGATCAAGGTCGTGGTCGGCGACGACGTCTCCGATCCCAAGCAGGGCATCTCCGTGGCCAATAAATTTGTGGGCGAAGGCGTAAAATATGTCGTCGGCCACTTCAATTCCGGCGTTTCGATCCCCGCCTCAGACGTCTATGCCGAAAATGGAGTGCTTCAGATCACGCCGGCCTCGACCAATCCGCAATATACCGAGCGCGGTCTGTGGAACACCTTCCGCACCTGCGGTCGCGACGATCAGCAGGGCACCGTGGCGGGCGATTATATCGCCGATCATTTCAAGGATGCGAAGATCGCGATCGTTCACGACAAGACGCCCTATGGCCAGGGTCTCGTCGATGTCGCCAAGAAAGTGCTGAACGACAAGGGAATCAACGAGGTCGTCTATGAGGGCATCAACAGCGGCGAAAAGGACTTCTCGGCGCTCATCGCCAAGATGAAGGAGAATGGCGTGTCGCTGATCTATTTCGGCGGCCTGCACACCGAGGCGGGACTCATCATTCGACAATCCACGGATCAGGGTCTGAAGGCGACGCTGTTTTCAGGCGACGGAATGGTGTCGAGCGAGCTGGCGTCGATCGCCGGAGACGGCGTGGTGGGCACGCTGAACACCTTTGCGCCCGATCCTCGCAGAAACCCCGCCGCCAAGGATATCGTCGAGCGGTTCCGCGCTTCAGGCTTCGAGCCGGAAGCCTACACGCTCTATTCCTATGCGGCCCTGCAGATCATCGCCGCCGCAATCGAGCGCACCGGATCTGCCGACGACGCCCAGAAGGTTGCCGAGGCCATCAAAGCCGGCGGTCCTTGGAAAACGGCGCTCGGCGACATAGGCTACGACGCCAAGGGCGACATCACCAGGCCGGACTACGTGATCTACGAATGGCGCAAGGGTGACGACGGCAAACCGACCTACTTCGAGAAATAACGATCGAGCGCATGATGGCGGATCGGCGCAGGCCGCAGGGGCAACCCGGCGGCCTGCGCTGCTATAGCGTCTTCAGCATCTTCCGGACATGCTCCGCGAAGGCATTCACAGGCGCGGATTGTTCGGCGTCCGGCAAGGCGACGAGAATGCCGAGATGCGGCAGTTTCGGGAGCGGTGCGCCAAGGATATGAAGGTCCGGCGGCACGGCCCCTTCGGTCATGACGCTGATGGCCAGGCCCGAGCGCGCTACTGCGATCAGGCCGGCGATGCTGTTGCTGGCGTAGGAGATGTTGTAGCGCAGGCCGGCGCCGTCCATCGCCTCGCAGGCGGCGCGATGATCCATGGCGTTCGACGCCGGAAGCGCCAGCGGAAGGATGGAGCCGAAATCCAGTTGCTCCACCGTCGGCTTGCCTCCCACCCAGACGAGCGGCTCCGTACGCACGATATTGACGGTGTCGCCCAGATTTGGCGTCGACACCAGGGCGATATCGACTTTTCTCGATTGCAGCAGGGCCTTGAGTTCCACGGTCGGGGCGGCGACGACTTTGATGTCGACATCGGGGTATTGGCGCCCGAAGCTCCGCAGCAGGCTGGGAAAGAAGGCCACGAGATAATCTTCCGGACAGCCGAAGATGATCGAGCCATGCAACCCTCTGCCCGAGAAGGCGGAGATGGCTTCGTCGTGCATTTTCAGGATGCGTTCGGCATGGATCAGGAAGCGCTCGCCGGCGCCGGTGAGACGCACGCCATTGCCGCTCCTGTGGAGCAAGGTCTGGCCGAGCGTCTCTTCCAGACGCTGCATCTGCATCGTGACCGCCGATTGCGTCCGTCCGACCTGGAGGGCGGTGAGGCTGAGCGAACCGGAATGCGCAGCGTGCACGAACGTCACCAGTAATTTTGGATCGAGCGGATTCCACATATCAATATTCCTTATATCGCAATCCAAGAACTATCAATTTTACACGATGTGGGCCAGCCGATAATCTTGCTCTCAATAGCGAACGGCCCGGAGGCGGAAATGTCGAACAATCAGGATTCCAGGTTTTGGGCGGCTGCGGACAAGCATCTGATCCGCTATGGCGGCAGCTTCGATCCTGCAATCATCGAGCGCGCGGAGGGTTGTTACGTTTACGACGCCGACGACAGGCCGATCCTGGACTTCACGTCCGGCCAGATGAGCGCGCTTGTCGGCCATTCGCATCCGAGAATCGTCTCGGCCGTCCAACGGCAGATGGGGAAGGTCGCGCATCTGTTCAGCGGTATGCTGTCGCGGCCGGTGGTCGATCTGGCGGAGCGCCTCGCTGCCCTGGCGCCCGGGTTGGATAAGGTGATCCTGCTCTCGACCGGCGCCGAATCCAACGAGGCAGCCATCCGGATGGCCAAGCTGGTGACGGGCAAGCATGAGATCGTCGCTTTTTCCAGGAGCTGGCACGGCATGACGGGCGCTGCGGCTTCCGCCACATACAGCGCCGGCCGCAAGGGCTACGGTCCGGGCATGGTCGGATCACTCGCGATCCCGGCGCCGAACGCGTTCCGTCCCCGTTTCAAGCATTCCGACGGCAGCCTCGACTGGAAGACGGAGCTGGACGATGCGTTCGACCTCGTCGACAGCCAGTCGACCGGCAGTCTCGCTGCATTCCTGGCGGAGCCGATTCTGTCGAGCGGCGGCATGATCGAATTGCCGGCGGGCTATCTCGCCGCGTTGAAGCAGAAATGCCGCGAGCGCGGCATGCTGTTGATCCTCGACGAAGCGCAGACCGGCATCGGCCGAACCGGCGACATGTTCGCCTTCCAGCGGGACGGTGTGACGCCCGATATCCTGACGCTGTCCAAGACCATCGGCGCCGGCCTGCCGCTCGCGGCGATGATGACGACGACGGAGATCGAAAAGGCCGCCCATGAACGCGGCTTTCTCTTCTACACCACCCATGTCTCCGATCCGCTGCCGGCCGCCGTCGGTCTCGCGGTGCTAGACGTGGTTGCCGAGGAACGGCTCGTCGAGCGAGCCGGCGTCGCCGGCAAGCGGCTGTTCGATGGATTGTCGGCGCTCAAGGACCGGTTCGAATGCGTCGGCGACGTGCGTGGTCGCGGACTGATGCTCGGGGTCGAGATCATCAAGGACGGCGGCGACAAGACTCCCGATCACGAACTCGGCAGCCAGATCGCCGCGGAGGCCTTCCGGCGCGGCCTGAGCATGAACATCGTCAAGCTGGCCGGCATGGGCGGCGTCTTTCGCATAGCTCCGCCACTGACGATTTCCGATGACGATATCGACAGGGGGCTCCGCATTATCGCGCAATCGATCGAGGCGGCGCTCGCAGCCCGGATGACGGCGCCCGGCATCGCCGCCGAATAGGACGATCGACACATGACAGACACGGATATGACGGCCCCGGCGTCCGGGGCCGCGACGAAGAGCCATGCGCCCGGCAAGATCCGGGTTCTCGTCGCCAAGCTCGGCCTCGACGGCCACGACCGGGGCGCCAAGGTGGTCGCGCGCATCCTGCGCGACGCCGGGATGGAGGTCGTCTATACCGGCCTCTACAAATCGCCGATCGAGGTCGTGAGGGCCGCGGTGCAGGAGGATGTCGACGTGATCGGGGTCAGCCTGCTCTCGGGCTCGCATGTGCCCCTGTTTCGAGAACTCGGCCGCTGCCTGCGCGAGGAGAAGGCGGAGCACATCTTCGTCGTCGCCGGCGGCGTCATTCCCGAACAGGACTATCCGGCTTTGCTCGATTGCGGCGTCGACGCGATCGTGCCCCAGGAAGCGCGCGCCGATCTGATTGTCACGACGATCATCGATCTCGTCTCCGCACGCGGTCAGATATGACGGCCGCGACGTTCACGAAAACGCCGCGGCGCACCCAGTATGTCCCGTCGATGGACCTCGTTCCCCAGGTTCTCGAAGGCCGGGTCTCCGCGATCGCGCGGATGATCTCGCGCGCCGAGTCCGCCTATCCCGAAGCCGCCGATGCGCTCGCGGAACTCTACAGGCGTGCGGGGCGCGCGCATGTCATCGGCGTCACCGGGGTTCCCGGCGCCGGCAAATCGACGCTCGTGTCCGCGCTCATCAAGGCGCTCGCCGTCGCCGGTCACAAGGTGGGCGTCGTCGCCGTCGATCCCAGCAGTCCGTTTTCCGGCGGCGCAATCCTGGGCGATCGCGTGCGAATGAGCGATGCAGCCGCGAGTTCGGGCGCCTATGTCCGCAGCATGGCGACACGCGGCCATCTCGGCGGCCTCGCCCGCGCGACGCTCGAGGCCGTCGATATTCTCGACAGCGCCGGCTACTCGCCCATCGTCATCGAAACGGTCGGCGTCGGTCAGGACGAAGTCGAGGTGGTGACCGCGGCGCATACCGTCGTCGTGCTCTCGGCTCCGGGGCTCGGAGACGACGTCCAGGCGATCAAGGCCGGCATCATCGAGATTGCCGATATCCATGTGGTCAGCAAGGCCGACAAGCCGGAGGCCGTCGCAACCGTCGCTGCGCTCAACGGAATGATGGCGCTGGGCGCCGGCAGGACCGATACGCGCTGGCGCCCGCCGATCATGGCGGTCAGCTCCGTCTCAGGCCAGCGTCTGGATGAGCTCGTCGAGACGATATCGGCGCATCGAGCGCATCTCGAAGAAAGCGGCGAGCTGGCGTCGCGGCGTCGCAGCATCGCCCGGACGCGCATTCTCGGCACGGCGCGGCAGATGTTCCAGCGGAAGTTCGACGAAGGGGACGACGGTCTGGAGAGACATGTCGACGCCGTTGTCTGCAGGACGATCGGGCCGACCATGGCCGCGAGGCGTCTTTTGGGATGGGAGGAGGAGACGTGAGCGACACGGGATTGTTTTCCGCCGAGGCTATCGAAAACATCGGCAAGCGTCGGGCCGAGTGGGAAGCGCGCGAGCTCGCTGCGGCTCTCAAAAGTCGGCCGGAGGAAAAACCGGTCTACGAGACCGAGAGCGGCATCCCCTCAAACGGCTCTATACCGCCGCCGACGTGGCGGATATCGCGCCGGAGGATCTCGGCTTTCCCGGCGCCTATCCCTTTACGCGCGGCGCCTATCCGACCATGTATCGCGGGCGACCCTGGACGATCCGGCAGGTCGCCGGCTTCGGCAATCCCGAGGCGACCAACCAGCGCTACAAATACATGATCCAGACCGGCCAGACCGGGCTTTCGACCGACTTCGATCTCCCGACGCTGCTCGGGCTGGATAGCGACGATCCCATGGCGTTTGGAGAAGTCGGCCGCGTCGGCGTTGCGATCGACACGGTGGATGATGATGTCGACAGGCTGTTCGACGGGATCGACCTCGAAACGATCTCGGTCTCCTCACCATCAACCCTTCGGCCTGGGTTATCTACGCCATGTTCGTCACCGTCGCCGAGAGACGCGGCTACGACCTCGGCAAACTGACCGGCACACTTCAGGCCGACCCGCTGAAGGAATATGTCGCGCAGAAAGAATGGATTTACCCGGTCCGGCCCGCCGTCCGGCTGCTCCGCGACCTCATCATGTACAGCGCCAAGGCGACGCCGAAGCTCAATCCGATCAGCCTCAGCGGCTATCATCTCTCCGATGTCGGCGGCAATGCGATCCAGGAAATCGCCTTCATCATGGCTTTCACCATCGCCTATTGCGAAGAGATCATCGAGGCCGGAATGGACATCGACGAATTCGCGCCGCGCCTGTCGTTCTTCTTCATCAGTCACCAGGATTTCTTCGAGCAGATCTGCAAATTCAGGGCCGCCAGGCGGGTCTACGCCAAGATCATGTCGGAGCAATTCCGGGCCAAGAAACCCGAATCCATGCGGTTGCGCGTCCATGTCCAAACCGCCGCGATGAGCCTGACCAAAATCGAGCATCACAACAATCTGATGCGGACGGCGATCCAGGCGCTCGGCGCGGTGCTGGGCGGCTGTCAGAGCATGCACACGAACGGTCTCGACGAGGCTTTCGCCATACCGACCGAAGAGGCGATGAAGCTCGCGATCCGGACCCAGCAGATCATCCGCGAGGAAATCAACGTCACGTCGGTCATCGATCCTCTCGGCGGCTCCTATTTCGTCGAAAGCCTGACGCGCGACATGGAGACCGAGATCTGGAAGGTACTCGACGAGGTGCGCGAGCGCGGCGGCGCCATCAAGCTCGTCGAGGAAGGATGGTTTCAGCAGAAGCTGGCGGACTCGGCCTATGCGACCTTCAAGAAGATCGATTCCGGCGAGAAAGTCTCCGTCGGCGTCAACAGGCATGTCGACGAGGCGAGCATCCAGGCCGAGGTCCATATCCACCCCTATGACGAGGAGTGCACCCAGCGGCAGATCGACCGCCTGAAGGCCGTGCGCGCCGGTCGGGACGGCGAGCGGGTGCAAAAGCTTCTGCATGAGCTCGCCGAGCACGCCAAGTCGGACGACATCAACCTGTTGCCCAAGACGATCGAGCTGGTCAAGGCGAAGGCGACGCTGGGAGAAATCTGCGGCGCGCTTCGGGGCGTCTGGGGCTCCTATGTCGAACCCATGATCGTGTGAGGAGAACATCACAGTGAAAGACGCCGTCATTTCCACGCACGAAGGCCCGATCGCCTGGGTGAAGCTCAATCGGCCGGAACGGCTCAACGCCATGAACCGGCAGCTCGTCGACGGCCTCGCCGCAGCGCTGGCGAGGGCCGAGGCCGACGATACGATCCGCGCGATCATTCTTCACGGCGAAGGTCGCGCCTTCTGTTCCGGAGACGACCTCAAGGATCTCGACGCCCAGACCGCATCGCCCGAGGCGGCGCAGGATTGGGTCGACTCGATACAGGACATCACCTTGCAAATCATGCGGTCGCGCAAGATCGTCATCGCCGCCGTTCATGGATGGTGCGTCGGCGGCGCGCTGGAATGGGCGGTCAACTGCGATTTCCGCATCTTTTCCGAGAAGGCGCGGTGGTTCTTTCCGGAAGTGTCCTACGGCTTGTTCGTCACAGGCGGCGTCACGGCGCTGTTGACCAAGCAGGCCGGTCCCCAGATCGCGAAGGAGCTGATGATCCTCGGCGAAAAGCACGACGCCAGGAAGGCGCTCGAGGTGGGCATCGCCTGGAAGGTCGTGCCGGACGACCAACTGCTGGGGAGGCGCGCATGCTGGCGCTCGCGATTGCCGAGCGGCCGGTCGGCGCTGTCGCCGACATCAAGCATGCGATCAATGAAGGCTTTCACTCATCCCTCGAAGACGCCATGGCGCTGGAAACACGATCGACGGTCAGCGGGTTTCTCTCGCCGGAGGCCCAGGCCCGCGCCAAGGAGTTCTGATCATGACGCTCGTCCTCTCCCCGTCCACCACTCTTCCGGTTCCCGGCATGCGCGACGAGGATATAGAGCAGAGAACGCTGCCGCATATCCTGCGCCATCAAGCGGAGCGATTGGGCGGCAGACCCTTCATCGATATCTGCGGACGCTCGGCCAGCTTCGAGGAAATGTTCGACGTGTCGATGCGGTTGGCGGGCGGCTTGCGTCGGCTCGGCGTGCAGAAGTCCGATCGCGTCGCCATGCTGTTGCCGAACTGTTTCGAACTGGTGGCTCTGTGGTTCGCCATCGCCTCGCTCGGCGCTATCGAGGCGCCCAACAATCCCGGCCTCAAAGGCGACCTCCTTTGCCACAATCTCAACAATTGCGGCGCCGACGTGCTGGTCGCCGACGCCGCGGCGTTGCCTGAACTGGCGCGGGTCCAAGCCGATCTTCCCTTGATCCGCACGCTCATCCTGGTTGGCGTGGACGTCTCCGAAGCCAAAGCCGTCGGGATCGACATCCCTCGTATCGTCCGCTTCGAGGAGTGCCTCGCTTCGCCCGTCGAGGTCGACCGCAGGGCCGTCCATTATTCCGATCCGATGGCGATCCTCTACACGTCGGGCACGACCGGCCCCGCCAAGGGCGCGATCATGTCGCATCACCATTGCTATGCCTGGGCGGCCGCGATGGCGGCCAATCTCGGTTTCACGACGCAAGACAGCTATTTTTCGGCGCTTCCGCTGTTCCACACCGACGCCCAGATGTTCGGTGTTTACCTGCCGCTGATCTACGGAGGCAGGGCAACCCTGGTGGAAGGTTTCAGCGCGTCGAAATTCTGGGAGCAGGTTCGCGCCAGCGGCGCCACCGCGACGAATTTGCTTGGCGCGATGGCGGTTATCCTGATGCGGGCTCCGGCGCGAAGCGACGATGCGGACAACCCCGTTCGCGTTTGTCAGTGCATTCCGATGGTCCCCGACAAGCAGGCCTTCGAGCGTCGCTTCGGCATGCGACTCGTGACGGGATACGGCCAGACGGAGACCAGCTTCGTGACGCTCGACACCGTTGACGAGACCCGCGACGGTTCCTGCGGTCGCGCTCATCCAGACTGGGAGGTCGCCATCGTCGACGACAACGACCAGCCGGTTGCGCCCGGCAGTCTCGGAGAAATCGTCTCGCGTCCGAAAAAGAGCTGGCGCATGTTTTCCGGCTATTATCGCAATGAGCCGAAAACCGTCGAGACGCTCAGAAACCTCTGGTACCATTCCGGGGACGCCGGCGTGATGGATGCGGAGGGCTGGCTCTACTTCAAGCACCGCATGAACGAAGCAATCCGCCGTCGCGGTGAGAATATCTCCGCCTATGAGGTGGAGAGCGTCGCCGATAGCCATCCCGACATCGTCGAAAGCGCGGCCTTCGGCATTGCCTCCGCTTTAACCGAGGAAGACATCATGGTGGTCGCGATGCGGAGACCTGGAGCGACGGTGACGCCGAGCGAACTCCTGGAGCATTTCCGCGTCGCGGCGCCCCGCCACATGGTCCCACGCTATATCGAGATGACCGATACATCTCTGCCGCGGACGCCGACCGAGAAGATTGCGAGGAACGTTTTGCGGAGCAAGGGGGTGAGCGAGGCGACGTTCGATCGCGGCGAGCGTTAGTGAACGGCGCACCTTCGCCCGGTCGAGCCCGCGATCGCCGCATCCGCCCCTTCCCGAAAGATGTCGCGGATCTTTCTCCGGTCCAGCGAAGCCCACCTTCGCCATCATCGGCAGCCGGGCCCGCTGCCTTCCGAAAGACCGCAATACCCTGATCAGGCGACGTCGAAGCGGACGACTTTCCCGTTTTTCATCTGGAAGATGTGCTTTACCGTCTTGTCCTTCAAATCGTGGTCCTGCTCGCCCTCGAGCGGCCGCCCTTCCAGATCATAGACGCGCTGCTCCACCTCGACGACGATCTCGTTGGGTGAGGAATTCCGAAACGTCTTGGGCGTCACGACGGGACTGACCACGGCCCATTGTCGCGTCCAATAGGCTCTCACCGCCTCGCGGCCCTGTTCGTGGCCGCCCTCCATCGCATTCGCCCACGCCACGTCCTCGTCGAGGGCTTCCAGCACGCCATCGATGTCGCGAGCGTTGAAGCGGACGTAAATCTCGTCGATGATCTTGTTGTCGTCTTCGTTCATGTCTTGGTCTCCGCTAGACAGCGATGGATGATGTCGGGCGCAAAGCGGCTCGACATCAAAATGCATATGTGCATATGTAAATTTGGTCAAGCAGCATTGGGGACCAGATATGGATGAAAAAGTACTCCGGACGCCGGGCCATCTCGTCAGCCTTGCGGCCCGCGCTTTCGCCCGCCTCAGCGAGGAGCGGCTCGGGCCTCTGGGTTTCGGGGTGGGACATCTCCCCGTCCTCGTCGCGCTCGGAAACGGCGTCGCGAATACGCAGCGCGACCTCGCTCGTTTCGCTAGAGTGGAGCAGCCGCCGATGGCGCAGATGCTGGCGCGGATGGAGCGCGACGGACTGATCACGAGGACCCGCGATCCCCGAGACGGGCGCAGCAGCCGGATCGATCTGACGCCTGCGGTTCGGGAGCGGCTGCCGCAAGCCTCCGCGACGCTCTTGCAGGGCAATCGAGACGCCATGGAAGGCTTTTCGGACGAAGATGAGCGACGGTTGGTAGAGCTTCTCGACCGGCTGATCGTCAATCTGGATCGCCTCTCGGGCGCTGTAGTCGCAGCGGCTGCCAGTGAGACGGACGAGACCTGAGCGCTGCGCTCCACAGCGGCGGCTAGAGCAGAGCCGATGCACAGATCAGGCTGGAAGATCGGCGAAAATACCGGCAAAACGTTTGCCTGGAAAACAACCTATCGATATGTTCTCAAAGAGGAATTTTATGGCGTAGAAATCGGCGAAACATGATTACATCTGCGAGCATGGAACCGCTGCTTCCGGACAGCAGCAAAGAGTTGGAAGACGTCGCCATCGAACTCACCTCGGCGGCGAGTCGATTTGCGGCGCGGCTGCAGCCGATTATGCGGGCGTCGGTCGGCGATCTCGTGCGGTCGATGAACTGTTACTACTCGAATCTCATCGAGGGCCACAATACGCTTCCCATCGACATCGACCGTGCGATGGCCGGCGAGTATGCCCAGGAACCGGAGAAGCGGAACCTTCAGCTCGAGGCGCGCGCCCATATCGAAGTCCAGCAGCTGATAGACAACGGCGAAATGCCTTTCCCTGTTTTGTCGCTCGACGGCATCTGCTGGATACATGGGGAATACTGCCGGCGGCTGCCCGATGAACTGCTCATCATGCGCAATCCGGACAGCGGTGAAACAATCAGAATGATTCCCGGCCAGCTGAGAACGCTTTACGTGAAGGTCGGAGAGCATATTGCGCCGGAGCCGGATATGATCAGGCCGCTGATCGACAGGTTCGTCGACGCTTATTCATCCAAGATGCTTTCCAAGTTGCAGAAAATCATCGGGGTGGGGGCATCTCATCATCGCCTCGCCTGGATTCATCCGTTTTTCGACGGCAACGGCCGTGTCACGCGGTTGGTATCCCATGCGCTTCTTCGAGATCTCGGGATCGGTTCGGAGCTCTGGTCGGTGTCTCGGGGCTTGCTCGGAATGTCTCGGATTACAAGCGTCTGCTTGCCCAGGCCGATCAGCCGCGACGGGGAGATCTCGATGGACGGGGAAACCTCACTCAAGCCGGCTTGGCTGAATTCACCAACTTCTTTCTCAGGTGTTGCCTGGACCAGGTCACCTTCATGGAGAGCCTGCTCAGGCCGGACGAGTTGTTGAATCGCATCGAAGTGTGGTGCGCCGAAGAGGTTCAGATGCAGCGGCTCCCGAAAGGCAGTTGGCCGTTGTTGCGGGAAGCCGTTCTCGCCGGGGAGTTCCCGCGTTCGCAGGCGCCGTCTTTGACGGGATATCAAGAACGGCAAGCCCGCACGGTCCTTTCCGGTCTCCTGGAGCGTGGTGTGCTGACGTCGCCCAGTCCCAAGGGGAAAGTCCGTCTCGGTTTCCCGGTCGACATCATAGAGCGGTGGCTTCCGCGTCTCTATCCGGCGATCCGGTAATCTGTCTCAACTGCGAGACGCGTGCCCCCGCCAAGCCGGCGGAGAGACGCTTTATCGGATTTTCGACGCCTCTGAAGTCCTGTTATCCGACGAAACGAAAACCGTTATGTCAAAGGGCGATGCTATATCCTCCCATCGATAACCTGTGAGAATAGAATAGCCGGATCTTATTATTGGACGGACTGTTCCTCGGGTTTCATAGTGTCGGCGTCGGGTGAAGATGTCGCTCCTCCCAAGCGCCCCCTCAATCCGTCGCCGAACAAAAATGGGGAACAACAATGTTCAAAACACTGACTTGCCTGCCGATATTTGCCGCGCTCGCCGTGATGTCCATGGGCGGCCAGAGCGCCGCGCAAAGTTTCGATACCTCCTCGATCGAGGTGGAGGATTCTCTGGCGGCCCGGTTGCCGGAGAAGATCAAGGCCGCCGGCGTCCTGACGATCGGCTCCGACACCGCCTATGCGCCATGGGAGTTCCTCAGCGAGAAGGACGGCCAGACGCCGGAGGGCATCGACGTCGATATCGCGAACGCCATCGGAAAGAAGCTCGGCGTCAAGATCGAGTTTCAGACATCCGCCTTCGAAGCCATTCTGCCGGCACTCGGCTCCAAATTCGATCTCGGCGTCTCGGCGTTTTCGATCACCACCGAACGCATGAAAGCCGTCAATTTCGTCAGTTACGCCGATACGGGCAGCATGTGGGCCGTCAAAGCGGGCAATCCGGCCAAGTTCGATCCGAGCGACCTCTGCGGCCGCAAGATCGCAGTTCAGTCGGGCAGCTATCACGAAAAAGCGGTGATCTCCGAAAGCGATCTCTGCAAGTCGGCCGGCAAGGCCGAAATCGAGATCCTGCCCTTCTCGAAGCAGCCCGAAGCACTGACCCGCGTCGCCGCCGGGGGCGCTGACGCGACCGTTTCGGGCGAAGCCGGCATCGGTTACGCCGCGAAGCAGTCGAACGGCGCCTTCGAGACCATGAAGCCGGCCGGCGGCGCGTTGAGCAAACATGGTCCGAACGGCATCGCCGTCGCCAAGTCGGACATGGCGCTGACCGAACTGATCGCCGACACGATCAATTCTCTCATCGCCGACGGCACCTACAAGGCGCTGCTCGACACCTGGGGCGTCGGTTCTGTGATCGTCGACAAGGCTCTCGTCAACCCAGAAGTCAAGATCTGAACCAATGGACTCCACCGTGGACACTACCGGGACCGGCTTTCAGCCGGTTCCATCCCCAAAGGCGGCGATCATGCGCAACGTCGTCGTCCCGCGCCGCCATCCGGGCCGTTGGCTCGCCGTCGCCATTCTGGCAATTCTGGCGCTGCAGATCGTTCAGGCCGTCTCAGCCAATCCCAATTTCCACTGGGACGTCTACCTGACCTATCTTTTTGCCCCGCAAGTCATTCGCGGGGTCGGCTGGACGCTGCTTCTGACGGTCGTCGCAATGACGGTGGCCATCTTGGTCGCAGCTCTGCTCGTCATCATGCGCGACGGCGACAATCCCATTCTACGCGGCATCGCCTATGCCTGGGTATGGTTCTTCCGGGGAACTCCGATCTATACGCAGTTGCTGTTCTGGGGGTTGTTCGCGGTGCTTTTTCCCAGTTTGAGCCTCGCGATCCCTTTCGGGCCCGACATCGTCAGCGTCGAGACCAAATATATCGTCACGCCGGCCATGGCCGCGATCCTCGGCCTCGGATTCAACGAGTCGGCGTATCTGACCGAAATTTTTCGGGCCGGATTCAATTCTCTCGATCGCGGACAGGCCGAAGCGGCGCAAGCGCTCGGCATGAAACCCGCCAAGATCTGGTGGCGGATCCTCATGCCTCAAGCGATGCGGGTGATCATTCCGCCGACGGGAAACGAAACCATCGGCATGCTGAAGATGACCTCTCTGGTCCTCGCCGTGCCCTTCACCCTGGACCTGACCTTCGCGACCAATGCGATTTCAAATCGCCTCTATCTGCCGATCCCGCTGCTGCTGGTCGCCGGCACCTGGTATCTCGCCATCACCAGCCTGCTGATGGTCGGCCAGCATTTCCTCGAACGCCATTTCGGCAAGGGCGTTTCCGTTCACCCGACACGGGCGGAGTAGGCCATGAGCGCACAAGTTTCCGAGTTTTGCGTCGAGATGCAGAACATTCACAAATTCTACGGCCCCGTTCACGCCCTGCAGGGTGTGGACCTTCGCGTGCGACGCGGCGAGGTCTGCGTGGCCATCGGCCCGTCCGGCTCCGGAAAATCGACACTGCTTCGATGCATCAATCAGTTGGAGAGCATTTCGGCCGGCCGGGTTTTCCTCAAGGGTCAATTGCAGGGTTTCACCGAGCGGGAGGGTCGTTTTCATCCGCTTGCGCCGGGCCAGATCGCGGCGCAGCGGCGGCTGACAGGCATGGTGTTCCAGCGCTTCCACCTGTTTCCGCACATGACCGCGCGGGAAAACGTCATGGAGGGTCCCCGGCACGTCAAGGGCTGGTCGAGGGAGCAGTCACGCCGAAAGGCCGACGACCTGCTGCGGCGCGTCGGGCTCGACGGCTTTGGAAACCGCTATCCGGCGCAGCTGTCCGGCGGCCAGCAGCAACGCGTCGCCATCGCCCGCGCACTGGCGATGGAGCCGGAGGTGATGTTGTTCGACGAACCGACCTCGGCGCTCGATCCCGAGCTTGTCGGCGAGGTCCTCGATGTCATCAAGGATCTGGCGCTGAGCGGCATCACGATGGTCGTCGTCACGCATGAAATCGGCTTCGCCCGGGAAGTGGGAAACCATCTCGTCTTCATGGATCAGGGCCAGATCGTCGAGGAAGGACATCCGCGCACCATGCTCGCCAATCCACAAAATCCGCGCACGGCCGCGTTTCTGTCCAAGGTGCTTTGAGGCGGGCATGCGCATGAACACGGCAAAGCGCTCAGATCGCGCGACGCAGCACCCGGATGAAGTCTTCCAGAATTGTGGATGGAAGGCGATTGGGCGGCGTGATGAGAAGCGTCCGGAAATGAAGCGCCGGCTCGAAGGGCCGAAGCGACAATCCGTGTCCGTCATACGGTTCGGCCGTCAGCGGGTTGACGAGGCCGACGCCGATGCCAGCCGCCACCATCGCGCAGATCGTCGTCGAATAGGGCGTCTCCATCACCGTGCGAACGGCGACGCCTTCCTTTGCGAAGGCGATCTCGGCTTCGCGACGGGTCGTGTCCTCGGGCGCGAGCGCGATGAAGGGCTGTCCGGCGAGATCGGCCGGACGAACGACATCGAGGGCTTCGAGCGAATGTCCCTTGGGCAGAGCGATCGCCACGCGAAACCGGGCGAATTCTTCGACTTCGACGCCGGTTCTGTCGATCTCGTCGGCAACGATTCCGAGATCGAACTGGCCGGACGCCACGAGGTCGCGCACGTTCGAAGACATGCGCGCCTGGAATGTGACGGCGACATTCGGGTTGGCGGCCATGAAGTCATGAAGCGCGCGCGGCAGGACATTCGTCGACAAGGCGGACAGGCAGGCGATCCTGATTTCCCCGGAACCGTAGTCGCGAATTCGGGCCGCCGCGCCGCGAAGGTGGGACAGGCCGAGAAAGGCCTGCTCGACCTCCCGAAAAACAATTGGCCCTCTTGGGTCGGTTGCAGCCGTCCCTTGATCCGCTTGAACAGGTCGAAGCCCAGAGAGCGCTCCAACTCCTGGATCATCTTGCTGATGGCGGGTTGGGAGACATGCAGCACCTCGGCGGCGCGCGCCGTGGTGCCATTCGTCATCACCACCCTGAAGACTTCCACCTGCCTCAGGTTCAAGGGCGGGCTCCTCTCACATCAATAACTTCAATGAATAGCAGTAGCGCGAAACTTGCATTTTCGGAATTGATTTCCGCGAGTGCGCCGCGTTTGTTTCGAAAGGCCTTTCCATGAGCGATCTCACCCAATGCGTCCTCACGCCCGACGTGCCGACGGAGGGATTCGCGCCGCTCGGCGCGGGCGTTCATCGCGCCTCGACGATCGTCTTCAAAGACGCCGCCGCCTATGCGTCCCGGGGCGAGCGTGGTCGTGAAGGCTATTCCTATGGCCTCTACGGCACGCCGACGACGCGCACGCTGGAGGCCAAGCTGACGAGCCTCGAGGGTGGCGCGTGGACATTTCTGACGCCATCGGGGCAGGCGGCCAACGCATTGGCGGTTCTTCCTTTCCTGGCGGCCGGCGATCATATTCTGATCGCCGATACAGCCTATCCGCCGATGCGCGACCTGGCTGAAACCGATCTGCATCGTCTCGGTGTGGAGGTCGACTTCTTCGATCCGCGGTCTCCGGACGACGTCGCGTCCAAGATGCGGAAATCGACGCGGATCGTCTGGTGCGAAAGTCCCGGGTCGACCACGATGGAAATCAGCGACCTGCCGCGCATCGCCGCGATCGCCCATGCGCAGGGCGCGCTGGTCGGCGTCGACAACACCTGGGCGACACCCCTCAATTTCAAGCCGCTCGATCACGGCGCCGATATCGTCACCGAGGCGCTCACCAAGTTCGTTTCGGGGCATTCCGATGTGCTGATGGGCTCCATCACCGTGCGGGACGAGTCCCTGATCAAGCCGATCCGTTCGTTGATCGGTCGAATGGGCATCGGCGTTTCGCCGGATGACGCCTCGCTCGTGCTGCGCGGCTTCGAAACGCTCGGTGTGCGCCTTCGCCATTCCGAGCGAGTTGCCCTCGATTTCGCGCGCCGGATCGAAGGTCATCCTCTGGTGAAGGCGGTCCTTCATCCCGCTTTGGCCTCGTTTTCCGATCACGCGCTGTGGAAGCGGGATTTTCTGGGATCGAGCGGCGTGTTCAGCATTGTTTTCACCGAGGAAGCGTCCACACAAGTCGCCGCGTCGCTCGACGCGCTGAAGATTTTCGCCATCGGCGCCTCCTGGGGCGGCACGCGGAGTCTCGCGGCGCCGATGTCCATCAAGGGATTTCGCAGCGCCACCGCCTGGAATGGCCCAGACGTCATCCTGCGGCTGAGCATCGGGCTCGAGGACGAAAAGGAGCTCTGGGACGACATGGAGCGTTTCCTCGGCGTCCTCGAGACCAGGGCCAACGGCGCCGTGAGCGATGCTTCGCAGAGGACGACGCGTCATGGATGACATCGCAAGCGTAAATTCAGGGAACATGAACGTGAAAGACACGCCAAAGACGGAAGACGTGCTGAAGCATATCGACGACACGTTCGATATCGCTCTCGGCAAGCTGCTCGAGTTGATTTCAATTCCGTCGATCTCCAGCGACCCTTCGGGCGCCGAGGGCATCGCTCAGGCTGCGGAATGGCTGAAACGCGAGCTGTCATCCATGGAGCTCATGGCGAATGTGGTCAGCACGAAGGGGCACCCGGTCGTTCTCGGCCGCTCGGCCATGGCGCCGAACGGCAGAAAACCGCGCCTGCTGTTCTATGGACATTACGACGTCCAGCCTATAGGCGATATCGGCCAGTGGAAACACCCTCCCTTCGAGCCGGCTGTCATCGAGGAGGATGGCGTCCATAGATTTTATGGACGCGGCGCCTCCGACAGCAAGAGCCAACTCTGGACCTTCATCGAAGCCTTGCGGGCGTGGAAAACCGTGCATGGCGAATTTCCAGCCGAGGTCATCGTCCTGCTCGAGGGCGAGGAGGAATGCGGATCGCCAAGCCTGCCGGACTTCATCGAGGCGCACCGGAACGACTTGGCCTGCGATGTCGCCTTCATCTGCGACGCCGAGATGTGGTCGGCGACGCAACCGGCCATCACGACCCAGCTCAAGGGGCTGGTCCACGAGCGCGTCACCATTTCCGCGCCGAATCCGGATCTTCATTCGGGACATTTCGGCGCCGTCGCCGCCAATCCGATCCGGATCCTGAGCGGCATTCTGGCAAGCCTGCATGACGACGCGGGGCGGGTCGCCATCGACGGATTCTATGACGGGGTGCGCGTTATTCCGGAAGCGGTGCGCCGGCAGTGGCGTGAGCTCTCGGGGCAAACCGAATTGTTCGGCGATGTCGATCTTTCGGGCGGCGTCACGGAAGAGGGATTTTCGGCGATCGAAGCGATGTGGGCCCGTCCGACGGTGGACATCAACGGGGTTACCGGGGGCAATCAGGGGCCAGGCGAACGGTCGGTCCTGCCGGGCTCGGCGACCGCGCGGCTGTCCTTCCGCCTGGTGGCCGGACAAGCGCCGGAGACGATCCGCCGGCGCTTTCGCAGTCACATCGAACGCTTGCTTCCGAAAGGTTGCCGCGTCGAATTCGAAGGACATGGCGGCAGTTCCGCGGTCGTGCTGTCTCAGGAAAGCCCCTATCTGAAGGCGGCGGCCCGGGGGCTCGAAAAAGAATGGCGAACACCCGTCGTTCTTCGCGGCACGGGCGGCGCCATCCCTTTGGTCGAACAGTTAAGCGACGCCTTGCAGACAGAATGCGTGGTCATCGGGTTCATTCTGCCGAGCGACGCCATCCATGCGCCCGACGAGCGCTACGACAGCGAGCGGCTTCGTCGGGGCGCCAGAAGCTGGATCCGGATCTTCGAGGATATCCAGATGCAGGCGCAAAGCCAGGCTTAGGGGTTCCGGCGCCGGACCGGACCAGCGACGTCGGTCGCGAGACTCTTCGGAGACGCGCCGGCCTCGCCCGTCGCGAAACATGAGAGCGGCAGCGGCGCCCACATGTGGGCGCCGATGTCGAAGGAGGCTTGCTGGCTTTCGGTTCTGCCGCCGTGACTGGCATCCCCTTCATGTTTGCCGGCTTGTTCCGGCCTGCATGAGCCATGATCTCATCCCACGCCTTGCTCGGTTGATTGAGCGCGATCGGCGCGCTGTTCGGCCGGCCCACGGGTGGACATGAGATTATGCGCGGTGTTGACGATGCCGAGATGCGAAAAGGCCTGCGGAAAATTGCCGAGCTGTCTTCGGCTCCGCGGGTCATATTGCTCCGCCAGCAATCCCAGATCGTTGCGAAGGCCGAGCAGTTTCTCGAATATGGCCGACGCTTCCTCGATGCGCCCCATCATCGTCAAGGCGTCCGCGAGCCAGAAGCTGCAGACGAGGAACGTGCCCTCCCCTGCCGCGCAACCCGTCTTCGGCATGCTCGGTGCGGTAGCGCAGAACGAGGCCGTCCTCGATCAGTTCCGTCTGAATGGCGTCCACGGTCGATACGACCCGCGCATCATCCGGCGGCAGAAAACCGGTCAGGGGCATCAGCAGCAGAGAGGCGTCGAGCACATCGGAGCCGAAGCTCTGCACGAACGCCTTCTTCGCTTCACTCCAGCCGTTGGAGAGGATTTCCGTTCTGAGAGCATCCCGCTCGACTTTCCAGTCGTGAGCGGGGCCGTCGAGGTCGAAGTCTTCGACGCCTCTTATGCCGCGATCGAACGCGACCCAGGCCATCAGCTTGGAATGGGTGAAGTGACGCGCCGGGCCCCTGACTTCCCAGATGCCCTGATCGGGAAGTCGCCATTTATTCCTGAGGTCGTTGAGCAGCGCGCGCTGAAACGCCCAGGCTTCGCTGGACGGCCGCAAGCGGTATTTGCGTCCGGCATGCAGAGCATCGATCAGCTCACCATAGACGTCGATCTGGAGCTGTCCATGAGCGCCGTTGCCGATGCGCACCGGCCGGGATCCCTCATAGCCGGGCAGCCAGGCGAGCTCTATCTCGGTCAGCCGGCGTTCACCCGCCAGACCATACATGATCTGCACTTGGGCAGGATGGCCGGCGGTGGCCCGCAACATCCATTCTCGCCACGCCTCGGCTTCTTCGAGATAGCCGGAATTGAGAAAGGCGTAGAGCGTCAGCGTCGCATCGCGGATCCAGCAATAACGATAGTCCCAATTGCGTTCGCCGCCGATCTCCTCGGGAAGCGACGTGGTGGCCGCCGCGACGATGCCGCCGGTCGGCGCAAAGGTCAGCGCCTTGAGCGTGATGAGCGATCGCTGTACGGCCTCGTGCCACTTTGTCGGTTCGGCGATGCCGGGATCGTATCGACCGGACCACTCACGCCACCAGGCTTCGGTCTCCTGCAGGCGTTGCTGTGGATCGAGGTCGCGTTCGCCAATACGGTGAGACGGATGCCAGGCGAGGACGAAGGCAAACGAATCGCCCGCTTCGACGGGAAATTCGGCCACCGAACTCATGTCCTCGCCGACGAGTTTGACAGGCGAATGCAACTCCACCGCATCCGGTCCCGCCACCGCCCGGAGGCCGAAGTCGGTCTTCTGAACCCAGGGTACGGTGCTTCCGTAGCCGAAGCGCAGGGTGAAATCGCAGCGCATCGTTAATCGCCCGCGATTGCCGCGGACGATGCGCACGAGATTGACATGTTCCTCATCCCGCGACAGCGGCATGAAATCGATGATCGTGACCGATCCCTCGTCCGTCTCGAAGGTCGTCTCGAGAATCGGCGTGCCGGGGCGGTAGGCGCGCGTGACCACGGCGGTTTGATCTACCGGCGCGATGCGCCAGGCCCCGCTTTCGGCCGTGCCGAGCAGGGCGGCGAAACAAGCGTCGGAATCAAACCGCGGCAGGCATAGCCAGTCGATCGAGCCGTCCCTGGCCACCAGGGCGCAGGACAGCATGTTGCCGATCAGGCCATAGTCTTCAATCGGCTTGCTCATGGGTCAACCCTCGCCTCGAAAGCCGGGATAGAGCGTCATTCCGCCATCGATGAACATCGTCGAGCCCGTCATGTAGTCGGAAAAGTCAGAGGCGAGAAATAGGACGGCGTTGGCGATATCGGCGGGTTCTCCGATACGGCCATAGGGGATGAGGTCGAGCAACCTCTTTTCCGCCTCGGGCGTCTCCCAGGCCTCTCGGTTGATCGGCGTCCTGATTGCGCCCGGCGCGACGGCGTTCACCCGGATGCGATCTCCCGCCACTTCCTGGGCGAGCGACTTCATCAGGAGAGAAATTCCGCCTTTCGATGCGGCGTAATTTGTTTCGAATGCCCAGGGGATACGTTGGTGGACCGAACTCATGCAGATGATCTTTCCCAAGGCTGCGGAGATTTCGGGTTGAAGGCCGCGCCTGCGAAACTCGCGGACAGCCGACCTCGCGCACAGGAACTGGCCATCGAGATTGACGTCCATGACCTTTCGCCATTGCGACAGCGTCATGTCCCTGAAGGGCGCGCCGGATTGGATCCCCGCATTGTTGATGAGGATGTGCATGGTTCCATACCGTTTGACGACGGTTGCGAACATTCGCTCGACATCCGCCTCATCCGAGACATCGGCGGCCACGACCATCGCCGAGCCTCCGGTCGCGTCGATCTCCGCGGCGATGGACGCGGCGACATCCTGCGAGCTTCGCAGGCAATTTACGGCGACATGCGCCCCGGCCCGACCAAGCGCCAGCGCACAAGCGCGCCCTATGCCCGAACTCGCGCCCGTGACGATGGCGACCTGGCCTCGCAGGCCGAGAAAATCTCGTGTTGCAGCCGTTTCAGCAGCGATCATATTCAAATTCCTTTGCTATATCCGTACGGGCGGCGGCCATGGTCGTCGGCAGGCTTGGAGGCGGTCGTCATCACCCGCCTGCCGACTTGGTGAGTGCGAATGTCGCGAGGAAACCGATTACGGTGATGAGGCTGGCATATTCGTGGGCGGACTCGGAGGCTTCCGGGATCATCGCCGGGATCGCGCCCGCCGCGAGCGCGGTGACGGCGCCAATCAGGTCGGAGCCGGCGCCCGGAAGGGCGATATTGCCCGCGAGAGCCGCAACGCCCGATGCGATCACGGCCCCAGACCTCGGGGAAGAGGGGTAAGAAAAGGGATGGCTGCGCCGAGAAGAAGACGAGCCGATCCTCCGACCAGGCCCCAATATGCCGCCTCCAGCCACATGCGATTGCCTTTCAGTCATATGAAGACTGAATAGCCCAGCGCGCGGAAAGGTTCCGGGTGAACAAAAGCCATTAAGGGCCATCACCCCGCCTGTCGACGACGCATGGCGAAGCGCTTCTGCTCGCAAGCGCGCATTTTCGCATCATTCCCAAATCCCCGGCTTGTCAGAACGATCTCGGCGATTGCGCGAAGCGCGATCTGCATGTGAGAACCCGACAGTGGACGGTCGACTGCATCGTTGAACTTGCCAGAGTGTGGGAGGGTCTCCTGTTGACATGTCGCGTTCATACGGGTCTACGCGCCGCGATCGCCGAGAAGCTGGTAGTCGCCGGTTTCAGTTCTTGAAACGCCTGTCATTTTGGTAGAAGAGACGGCAAATATCGGAGACGCAGGACGTGGCGAGTCATCATTCCGAAATGCAGATCACGCGAACCGCCGGAAACTCCCAGACGATCGGTGATCTCGAGTATTTCGACCATATAAAGAAGATAAATGACGTGTTTTATGATCAGATCAAGCTATCCGATCAAAAGGCGGCCTATATCTTCACGTTCATGATGGCGCTTCTGGTCACGTCGAAGGACGTGAAGGCGGCCTTTACCGCAGCTCATTATATCGATAGCGATGTCGTCACCATCATCGCGTCGGCGTGTCTCGCGATATCCTCGACGCTGACGATGTTGTTCGCCGTCTTCGCGGTGGCGCCGCGTCACGTCCCGAAATCGACCTCGCTCTTCTGGGGCAATTGGATCTCGCAGCGGGAGGATTTCCGGCGGGCCGCTCAGGAGCGAAACGTAGGTTACCTGTTCGAGCAATATCTTGCGAACGCGGACGTGTTGTCGACAATCGCCCGGACAAAGTTCCGTTTCGTAAAATTCGCCTTCCTGGGCATGATGGCGACGGTGCTATCTTACGTCTTCGCCCTGATCATATTCTGATCGCCAGGACTTGCTTCTCGACGATGGCTGGAGACAGCTGTGTGTTGAGCCGGAGCGCGCGCGCCCGATCATGGAAGGTTGGCCCGGCGCGTCCATGGTCCTCTTTTCGATCACGCACGATCATTGCGACTATCGCAATAAACTCGAAACTATTGCCACAATTGTGCGTGGGCTTCTCTTGCCGCAGTATCGAGCTGTCAGACGAACACAGCATTGCCTGACGTTACGCCCTTCGAGATCGCGGTGAGCAAGATGACCGACCACTACAGTTCCATGACACGGCGCGCCATGTTGCTGGCCACCACCGGCGCCGCCGCAACCGTCGCATTTTCACCCGTATTCACATTCGCAGCCGACGCTGCGTCCAATACAACCTCCACCAAAGGAAACAGAACGATGGCTTATGTAACCACCAAGGACGGCGTTGACATTTTCTACAAGGATTGGGGTCCGGAGGACGCGCAGCCGATCGTCTTCCATCACGGTTGGCCGTTGTCCTCGGACGACTGGGACGCCCAGATGCTGTTCTTCCTGTCGAAGGGCTACCGCGTCGTCGCCCATGATCGCCGCGGCCATGGCCGCTCCGCCCAGGTCTCGGAAGGTCACGATATGGACCACTACGCGGCCGACGCCTTCGCCGTCGCCGAACACCTGGATCTGAAGAACGCCGTTCATATCGGCCATTCCACCGGCGGCGGCGAAGTCGCCCGCTACGTCGCCAAGCATGGCCAGCCGGCCGGCCGCGTCGCCAAGGCGGTGCTCGTCTCGGCGGTCCCGCCGCTGATGCTCAAGACCGCGTCCAATCCGGAAGGTCTGCCGATGGAAGTGTTCGACGGCTTCCGCGCAGCGCTCGCCGCCAATCGCGCCCAGTTCTTCCGGGATGTGCCCGCAGGTCCGTTCTACGGCTTCAACCGGGACGGCGCCACGGTTCACGAAGGCGTCATCCAGAATTGGTGGCGTCAGGGCATGATGGGCGGCGCCAAGGCCCATTACGACGGCATCAAGGCGTTTTCGGAGACCGACCAGACCGAAGACCTGAAGGCGATCACCGTGCCGACGCTCGTTCTGCATGGCGAAGACGACCAGATCGTTCCGATCGCGGATTCGGCTCTGAAGTCTTCGAAGCTGTTGAAGAACGGCTCGCTGAAGACCTATCCGGGCTTCTCGCACGGCATGCTCACCATCAACGCCGACGTGCTGAACGAAGACCTGCTGGCCTTCGTGAAGGGCTGACCGGTCGGGCGGCGGATGCAGCCGATCACTGCAGCCGCCGTCTTCGCAGATCCGCGCCGTCATCGAAAACCCCGGCCCCTCGCTGAGCTCACCCTGCAGCCGCCGTTAAACGCGCCAAGGCGCCGGCGGTGATATCGTTTAAACGGAACCTTAAATGCCGAGACGTTCGAACACCGCGACATGCGGTCCGACGCCGTTGCGTCTGACCGCCGAACTCGTCGCCAGAACAATCAAGCCTGTCGAGGAAGAGAGCCCGGAGCCGAATTTGACCCCGATCGCCTCTGAAGAGCTCGATGGACTGGTCAGACGCATCGAGGAAGAGGCCGGCGATCAAGAGATCTGGGTGTTCGCCTATGGATCCCTGATGTGGAACCCAGGCTTCGACGTCGCCGCCAGCGAAAATGCGGTGGCGTCAGGCTGGCATCGCGCCTTTTCGTTGAAGATAGAACGCTTCAGGGCCACGTCCGACGCGCCCGGCCTCATGCTGGCGCTTCTGCCTGGAGGCAGTTGTTCAGGCGTTGTGCTCAGGGTGCCCTGCGCCACCAAGCAGCAGGATCTTCACAGGCTGATGGCGCGTGAGATCCGCTATTCCGAGGCTCGCGATATGGTGCGATGGGTGTCGGTCAAGACCGCCTCAGGTTCACGGCGCGCGCTCACATTCTGGGCGAGTTCGGAGCGCTCTCCACTTACGGAGAAAATGCCGCTCGAAACGGCTGCGAACATGATTTCCCAAGCATGCGGACCCGCCGGATCCTGTGAAGAACGGCTCGCTGAAGACCTATCCGGGCTTCTCGCACGGCATGCTCACCATCAACGCCGACGTGCTGAACGAAGACCTGCTGGCCTTCGTGAAGGGCTGACCGGTCGGGCGGCGGATGCAGCCGATCACTGCAGCCGCCGTCTTCGCAGATCCGCGCCGTCATCGAAAACCCCGGCCCCTCGCTGAGCTCACCCTGCAGCCGCCGTTAAACGCGCCAAGGCGCCGGCGGTGATATCGTTTAAACGGAACCTTAAATGCCGAGACGTTCGAACACCGCGACATGCGGTCCGACGCCGTTGCGTCTGACCGCCGAACTCGTCGCCAGAACAATCAAGCCTGTCGAGGAAGAGAGCCCGGAGCCGAATTTGACCCCGATCGCCTCTGAAGAGCTCGATGGACTGGTCAGACGCATCGAGGAAGAGGCCGGCGATCAAGAGATCTGGGTGTTCGCCTATGGATCCCTGATGTGGAACCCAGGCTTCGACGTCGCCGCCAGCGAAAATGCGGTGGCGTCAGGCTGGCATCGCGCCTTTTCGTTGAAGATAGAACGCTTCAGGGCCACGTCCGACGCGCCCGGCCTCATGCTGGCGCTTCTGCCTGGAGGCAGTTGTTCAGGCGTTGTGCTCAGGGTGCCCTGCGCCACCAAGCAGCAGGATCTTCACAGGCTGATGGCGCGTGAGATCCGCTATTCCGAGGCTCGCGATATGGTGCGATGGGTGTCGGTCAAGACCGCCTCAGGTTCACGGCGCGCGCTCACATTCTGGGCGAGTTCGGAGCGCTCTCCACTTACGGAGAAAATGCCGCTCGAAACGGCTGCGAACATGATTTCCCAAGCATGCGGACCCGCCGGATCCTGTGCGGAGTATCTGCATCGCACCGTGTTGGATCTTGCGGAGCGAAATATCCGCGATCGAAACCTGTGGCGGCTTCAGGAGATGGTGGCTGCGAAATTGAATGCGTTGCCGGAGAGGTAAACGGTCGCGTGCCTGGATCTGGGGCCTTCGGCGCGGTTCGCCCGCCGCGTAGCACGGACATCAGTCCAGCATGACCATATGCGCGGCGACCTGTTCTTCGAAGAATTTCGAGAAGGACGCGATCCGGGGAGGCAGGGCCTGATAGGGCGGATAGAACAGTGTCAGCCATAGATCCGGCGGCGCCCAGCCCTTGAAGACGTGGACGAGACGTCCGCTCCTGAGATGATCGGCGATGTTGAAGCCGGGCAGAAGGGCGACGCCTGCGCCGTCGGCGGCCATATCGGCGAGAAGTTCGCCGGCATTGGCGCTGAACCCCCGACCGGCGGCAATGGTGATGCTCGAGCCGCCGTCCGACAACACCCAGTTCTCCCGCCGGCTTTCGCCACTATAGGCGAGACAGTCGTCCGGCTTCAGTTCGGCGGGATGCTCCATGAAGGTGAACCGGCTGCCCGGCGCGGCGACCAGAATCCGCGGCACCACCCGAATCTTTCGCCAGATCGTGAATTTATCCGACGGCTGCGACGAGATTCGGATCGCGAGATCGTAGTCGTCGTCGACGATGTTGACGAGCCCATCGGACAAGGAGATCTCGAAGCTCATCTTCGGATAACGGTCCTTGAAGCCTGACAGAATGGGCGGCAGAACCGTCTTGCCGAACCAGGTCGGGGCGCTGATCCGCAGCCGCCCTTCATCCGCCTTGTGCGCGTTCATCACGTCGCGCCTGGCATTCTCCAGGGTCTTGACCGCAGGCTGGATCTGTGCGGCGAAGATAGCGCCATCGGTGGTCAGCGACACCTGTCGGGTGGTGCGGACGAAAAGCTGCACGCCGAGTTCCGCCTCGAGCGCCGCGATGGCGCGCGTCACCGCGGCGGGCGTCATGTCCAATTCGCGAGCGACCTGAGCGAAATTCCGCTTTTCCGCAGCGAGCAGGAAGGTTCGCAGGGCTTTGTAGTCGTTCATCTCATTGTTTCACTGATTGCAATTCTAGCCGAATGAATATTGCACTCATCATGATGATTCAAGCCGGATGACGCTACTTCGGTCTTCGCATCGGCGTTTGGTAGGCGCAGTCGCGGCGGACACGACTCCGGTCTCGGCCAGATTATTGTCGTTGATGCAATTCATTCGAAATTATTATTGCAATTACGTCGCTGGGCGTTTCGTTTTAGGTTTGTTTCCAGCAGCCAAGACGAGCCGCGAACGTCTCGCCATTCGACCGCTGCGCCCCGTTCAAGACCCCGCGACGATGGCGGCCAAACCCAGAGGAAGCAAACCATGTCCAAGCTCGAAGTCCTGACCCCCGCAAACAGCCAGCTCATTTTCATCGACCAGCAGCCGCAGATGGCATTCGGCGTGCAGTCGATCGATCGCCAGACGTTGAAGAACAACGTCGTCGGCCTCGCCAAGGCCGCCAAGATCTTCAACGTCCCGACCACCATCACCACCGTCGAGACGCAATCCTTTTCGGGCCACACCTATCCCGAACTGCTCGCCGTCTATCCGGACAACGATATACTCGAGCGCAGCTCGATGAACTCCTGGGACGACCAGAATGTTCGCGACGCCTTGGACAAGAACGCCGCCCAAGGCCGAAAGAAGATCGTCGTTTCCGGTCTCTGGACAGAAGTCTGCAATACGACCTTCGCGCTGTCCGCCCTCAACGATCGTCCTGATTTCGAAATCTACATGGTTGCCGATGCTTCCGGCGGCACCTCCGCCGATGCGCACAAATACGCCATGGACCGGATGGTGCAGGCCGGTGTGATCCCTGTCACCTGGCAGCAAGTGCTGCTCGAATGGCAGCGCGACTGGGCTCGGAAGGAGACCTATGATGCGGTGACCACGCTCGTCAAGGAGCATTCCGGCGCCTATGGCATGGGTATCGATTACGCCTACACCATGGTTCACGGCGCCGAGGAGCGCGTCCGGCACGGCAAGCGCATCGGTCCGAATCCCGCCAAATAAGCATGCTGACAGGCCACTCCGCGTCCCCTGGCGGAGTGGCCGTTTTCAACGCGTGGAGGATATCCCATGAAACTCTATCTCATGTCCCTGGGCACAGGTCTGCTCGTCGGCGTCATCTACAGCCTTCTCAATGTCCGCTCGCCCGCTCCGCCGGTGATCGCGCTCGTCGGGCTTCTCGGCATCCTGGTCGGCGAACAGATCATCCCGCTCGCGAAGTCTCTCTGGAGCAGGGAGCCTGCGGCTATGTCCTGGCTAAATCACGTCAAGCCGCATATGTTCGGCCATATGCCAAAGGGCGGCGAGACGATCGAGCTTGCTCGACGCGCCGAGACCGAATCGGAGAGAAGCTGATGCCGACGCGACGCACTTTCCTCGGCGCCGCGTCGAGTCTCGCCTTTCCGAATCTGTTCACGCCGGCTCAGGCCGCTGATCCCATCGAGAGCGGAGGTTCTTCCATGCATCCTGACATCATCCTTCACAATGGCCGCGTCACCACGCTTGATCGCGGCAATCCGAATGCAACGGCGATCGCCATCGAGAATGGCCTGTTTCTCGAGGTGGGAAGCGATGCGGAGGTCATGGCGCTCGCCGGGCCGAACACGAAGATCATCGACCTCAAAGGAAAGCGTGTTCTGCCGGGTCTGATCGACAACCATACGCATGTCGTGCGCGGCGGGCTGAACTTCAACATGGAACTGCGCTGGGATGGCGTGCGCTCGCTGGCCGACGCCATGGATATGCTGAAGCGCCAAGTGGCGATCACGCCCGCGCCGCAATGGGTCCGGGTCGTCGGCGGCTTCACCGAGCATCAATTTGTCGAAAAGCGTCTGCCCACACTTGAAGAAATCAACGCCGTGGCGCCTGACACCCCGGTGTTTCTGTTGCATCTCTACGACCGCGCCTTGCTGAACGCAGCCGCCCTGCGTGCGGTGGGATACACGAAGGATACGCCCAACCCTCCGGGCGGCGAGATCACCCGCGATGCGCACGGCAATCCCACCGGAATGCTTCTCGCGAAGCCGAATGCAGGCATCCTCTATTCCACCCTCGCCAAGGGCCCGAAGCTTCCGCTCGACTACCAGATCAATTCCACCCGTCATTTCATGCGTGAGCTCAACCGTCTCGGCGTCACCGGTGTCATCGATGCAGGCGGTGGTTTCCAGAACTATCCCGACGACTACGAGGTCATCCAGAAGCTCTCGGATGAGAACCAGATGACCGTGAGGCTGGCCTACAACCTTTTCACCCAGAAGCCGAAGCAGGAAAAGGAAGACTTCTTCAACTGGACGCAGTCGGTCAAATACAAGCAGGGCAACGACTATTTCCGCCACAACGGGGCCGGCGAGATGCTGGTCTTTTCGGCGGCCGATTTCGAGGATTTCCGCCAGCCCCGCCCGGACATGCCGCCGGAAATGGAAGGTGAGCTGGAAGATGTGGTGCGAATTCTGGCCGAAAACCGCTGGCCCTGGCGCCTGCATGCGACTTACGACGAGACGATCTCCCGCGCGCTCGACGTGTTCGAGAAGGTCGACAAGGACATTCCGCTCGAAGGATTGAACTGGTTCTTCGACCATGCCGAAACCATTTCGGATCGCTCCATCGACCGCATCGCGGCTCTCGGCGGCGGCATCGCGACCCAGCATCGCATGGCCTATCAGGGCGAATATTTCGTCGAACGCTACGGCCACGGGGTCGCCGAAGCGACGCCGCCCATCCGGAAGATGTTGGACAAGGGGTGAACGTCTCCGCCGGCACGGACGCCACCCGCGTCGCTTCGTACAATCCTTGGGTATCGCTTTCGTGGATGGTGACCGGCAAAACTCTCGGCGGCATGCAGCTTTATCCGCGCGCCAACTGCCTCGATCGCGAGACGGCGCTTCGGATGTGGACCGAGAAAGTTACATGGTTCTCCAACGAGGAGGGAAAGAAGGGACGCATAGAAAAAGGTCAGTTCGCCGATCTCGTGGTGCCGGACAAGGATTTCCTCTCCTGCGCAGAGGACGAAATCTCTTTCCTCGTATCGGAATTGACGATGGTCGGGGGCCGGATCGTCTATGGAAGCGGCGACTTCAAGACGTTTGATGAATCCTCCATTCCCCCGCGATGCCGGACTGGTCGCCCGTCCGCAAGTTCGGCGGCTACGCCGCCTGGGGCGAACCGGAGGGAGCCGGGGCGCATTCGCTGCGCCGCGCCGCCGCAACCAATTGCGGCTGCGCTGCCGACTGCAATGTGCATGGACATGATCACGCGGGGGCCTGGACATCCAAGCTTCCGATCGGCGATCTCAAGGGCTTCTTCGGGGCGCTCGGCTGCTCATGTTGGGCCGTATGAGCTCAATTCTGTCTCGGGCGGCTCAACCGCCGCCCTAGGCAATCTCGACGACAGTTGCAGAATTCGCAATTAAATCTGAATGATTGCTGCAATTGTTTGCAAGGAGCCAACCGGTCAAGATCGCTTCATCAAAGCAGCGGCTCGAACCGAGCGGCGCTCACGCAGGAGCAGACATGACCAACCGACACCGAACCATGAATGAGGGCCGAAAGCGTCTGGCGGCGCTCGGTGCTTATCCCGTCATCCGCACGCTTTCGCTTTGTGCGCTCTGTGCGGCCTATATACAGGGGCCGATGACCAAGATCTTCGATTTCAATGGCGCGCTGGCGGAAATGGATCACTTCGGTCTTCATCCAACCGCGTTCTTCGCGGTCGCGGTCATCGTCTTCGAGCTCACGGCGTCGGCTTTGGTGATCACCGGGCTTCTCCGTTGGGCGGCAGCTCTGGCGCTGGCGGCTTTCACGCTTATGGCCACCGTCATCGCTCTACGCTTCTGGGAAATGGCCCCGGGTATGGACCGCATGATGGCGACCAACGCCTTCTTCGAACATCTCGGCCTCGCAGGCGCGTTCGTCTTCGTGGCGGCATCCGATCTCATCAAGGGAGAAAGCAAATGAACGCCGCAAAAGCTTCCAGGGGCACGTTTGCTCCCCTTGCTCAGCCGGTCTTCGCGGTTCTCTGGTTCGCCACAGTGCTCGGTAATACCGGCAGCTTCATGCGAGATGTCGCCAGTTCCTGGCTGATGACGGACCTTTCGGCCTCACCCGCCGCCGTCGCCATGATTCAGGCGGCTGGAACGCTTCCGATATTCCTGCTGGCCATTCCGGCGGGCGTTCTCACCGATATACTCGACCGTCGCAAATTCCTGATCGCGATCCAGCTGCTGCTCGCTTCGGTGAGTATTTCGCTGATGGTGCTTTCGCAGACCGGCATGCTGTCGGTCAGCGCCCTCATCGGCTTGACTTTTCTTGGCGGCATCGGCGCCGCCCTGATGGGGCCGACATGGCAGGCCATCGTTCCCGAATTGGTGAAACGCGAAGACGTCAAGAGCGCGGTGGCTCTCAACTCGCTCGGCATCAACATCGCCCGCTCCATCGGGCCCGCCGCCGGCGGTCTGCTTCTCGCCGCCTTCGGCGCCGGGATCACCTATGGCGCGGACGTCGCAAGCTATATCGTCGTCATTGCGGCTCTCGTCTGGTGGCCGCGTGCAAAGAACGGCAATGACGCCTTGCAGGAAAATTTCTTCGGGGCCTTCCGCGCCGGTCTCCGTTACACACGGTCGAGCCAGCCGCTGCATGTTGTTCTCCTTCGCGCGGCGATATTCTTCGCATTCGCCAGCGCGGTCTGGGCGCTTCTTCCGCTTGTCGCGAGACAGCTCCTCGGCGGTGACGCCGGCTTTTACGGCACCCTGCTCGGGTCGGTCGGCGCCGGCGCGATCGGCGGCGCTCTGGTCATGCCGAAGCTGCGTGAGCGTCTCAGCGCTGACGGCCTGTTGCTCGGCGCCGCCCTGATCACCGCAGCCGTGATGGCAATCCTGTCGCTCGCTCCGCCGAAGATCGTCGCGATCCTCGCTCTGCTGTTTCTCGGGGCCGCGTGGATCACTGCGCTGACGACCCTGAACGGCGCCGCGCAAGCAGTGCTGCCGAACTGGGTGCGTGGTCGCGGCCTCGCCGTCTACCTGACCGTTTTCAACGGCGCGATGACGGCCGGAAGCCTGGGCTGGGGAGCCGTCGGCGCGGCTGTCGGCATCCAGTGGACCCTGCTCGTCGGCGCCGCCGGCCTGGTCGTCGCCGGCCTCGCCATGCACCGGATAAAGCTCCCCGCCGGCGACGCAGACCTGACGCCCTCCAATCATTGGCCCGAGCCGCTCGTTGCCGAACCTGTCGCCCATGACCGTGGCCCGGTGGTGATCCTGATCGAATACAAGGTCGAGAAACATCAACGAAGCGCCTTCCTGCACGCGCTCGATCTGCTTTCGAAACAACGTCGCCGTGACGGCGCGTATGGATGGGGCGTGACCGAAGACTCCGCCGACCCGGAAAAGATCGTCGAATGGTTCATGGTGGAATCCTGGGCGGAACACCTTCGGCAGCACAAGCGCGTCTCCAATGCCGATGCGGACCTGCAGGGCAAGGTTCTGGCCCATCACGTCGGTCCCGACAAACCTGTCGTGCGTCACTTCCTGACGATCAACCGACCCGGCGCGGCGTAACGGCGGTTGGTGCCGGATCGTCGTGGATGAAGTTATAAGTCATATCGATTATGTACCGGTTGGACGACCGCAGCCGCTTTTCGAAACATCTGGGAGACGACGATGTCGCATGAAGAACATTTTGCCACCGGTATCCATCATGTCACGCTGGTGACCCGCCGGGTGCAGGACAATGTCGACTTCTATGTCGGCTTCCTCGGGATGAGCCTCGTGAAGCGCACGGGCGGCTTCGAGGACACCGAGCAACTGCATCTGTTCTACGGCAACCCCGAGGCCGAACCCGGCTCCCTCGTGACCTTCCTCGTGTGGGAGGATGGCGCGCCGGGACGCGTCGGAAACGGCCAGGTCTCCGAAATTGCGTTCTCCGTCCCCAAAGACGAGATCGGCCAGTGGGTGACGCGGGCGCTGACGCATGGGGCGAAAGTGGAGGGACCCAAGCAGGAATTCGGTGAACCGGTGCTGCGCCTCAAGGATCCCGACGGGATCATCGTCAAGCTGGTCGGCCTGGCAGACCTTGCGGCGTCTTCCGACGCGGCGGCGACGGGCCCGAAGGTTCATCGACTGAGGGCGGTGACGCTGTTGACGGAAACGCCGGAGGAGACGACGTCCTTCCTTTCACGTTTCGGCTATCGCTCCGGCCCCGCCGAGGGCAATGTCCGGCGCATGCTGTCGGATACCGACGCAGTGGACGTGCGAAATGCGAAGGGCTACGTTCCGGGTATACCGGGCACGGGTACGGCGGATCACGTTGCGTTCAGGGCTGCCGACGTCGCCGCGATCGAGCGGATGGAAACAGACATATCGCGTGACCACTCCATTCAGACGACGATGCATGATCGGAAATATTTCACGTCACTTTATGTGCGGGAGCCGGGCGGGACGCTGATCGAATATGCCACCGACGGCCCCGGCTTTGCGATCGACGAGGAGGCGGGCCGCCTCGGCGAGCAATTGTTCATGCCGCCTTGGGACGAGGCGCGTGCGGCTGATATGAGAGTCTTCCTGCCGCAGTTTTCGCTGCCGGGCCAGCCGCGCATGCCCCGCCGGGACTTGCCGTTCGCGCACCGCTTCTTCGTGCCGGAGGAGCCGGGACGTGAGACCTTCGTTCTCCTGCATGGCAGCGGCGGCAGCGAGGGGGATCTCATGCCCTCGGCGCATCGAATATCAGAACGAGCGACACTGCTCGGCGTGCGCGGGAGATCCACGGAAGAGGGCTCGCTTCGCTGGTTCCGGCGTTTTCCCGGCGGTCTGTTCGACCAGAAGGATATTGAGGCGGAGGTCCACGCTTTCGCCGCTTTCGTCGCCGGCGCCACGGAGAGCTATCGCCTGGAGGCGGACGAGATGACCTTTGTCGGCTTCTCCAACGGCGCCAACTTCCTCGCTTCCGTCTTGGCGCTTTACCCGGATCTGATCCGGCGGGCGATCCTTTTCCGCCCGATGATGGTGCTGGAAAATCCCGCGGTCGTCGACCTCGAAGGGACGCGATTGCTGTTGGTGAATGGCCGGCAGGATGACGTGGTTCCTTCGACGCGACGCTTGGAAACCTGGCTAGCCGAATGCGGGGCGAGGCTCACAGCCAGCTCTATCGACGCGGGGCACCAACTGGCCGACGAGGATGTCGAGCTCGCGAGACAATGGATGTCTGAGAACGACTGACGTCGGCGGGGCGTTGGCGTGCGGCCGCGCCGACTTGACCGGCCCGAGGTCAACCTTCCTGCATGAGGCGGCAAATGGCGGAATTGGGGATCGAAGATTCCAGAATGTTCTCTCGTGGGGCGCCGATTTCGCCACCTTCATCGTCAGACCCAAGGACCTGAAACCGCGACGATCTTTCAGGGAATTTCGAAAGCGAGCGTCCATTTGTCGCCGAGCCACCGATCATAGTCCGGTGGATCGAACCGCTCGAAGCCGCCGCCCGGGTAAAGCGTCAGTTCGCCGACTTTTATCCATTGATCGTCGGCATAGAGATCGACACGGACAAAATCGAAATCGCTGCCGAGCGTTTCGGCCACTCGAAGCATGTCCTCCAAGCGGGCCGGACGCTTCACTTCGCCTGAATAGAGAGGCAGATAGTCGGGATCATGGAAGGGCAGTTTCTCCCAGGCGGGACTGTAGTGGCACGCATAGCCCTTTCCCTCGATACGCATATTGACCTCGATATGCGACACCACGCCATTGAATGTGAAGACGCGATAATCCCAGGGAATGCCCCCTGGGTGCGCAGCATTTGTTCGATGACGATGCGGGGGCTGACCTCGGCATAGGCCCATTCGCGATTATAGGCCGCATGATCGAGCGTCAGCCATCGCGGCGCGGGATTGTCTGTGAGAAGATTGTCTATATCGCGCGCATGGTAGAGAAAACGCCCTTGGGCGCTGGCATGGGTCGGCTTCACCACGGCTGGAAGTTCGACGGCCTTCCAATCCACGTCCGCCAGATCCGTCCCGACCCAATAGGAAGGGATCACATAGTCGCCGCCGACGCGTCGCGCGACGTAGTCTTTCATGGCGGCCTTATCGACCACGACAGGAAAAAGCGGATTGCGGTCATGAAGCTTGCGCGCCTGCACCTTTTCGGTGAAGGTTTTGGGTTGCTTGAGATCCGGCCAGGCGCCTTTGATGACTCGATATTTGACGGCGATGTACGGGCGATCCGGCAGAGGCGCGATCAGCCGCCAGATCGCGTGATGGACAAGCTCCTTCAGGGTTCTGTCCTGGTAGCCCGGAATCAGGAACGTCTCTTTGCGATCTGCTTCGGACATGCCGTCCCCGTCGGAAAATCTCGGTCCGATCAGTGATGAGGGCGTTTTCTTAAATCAAAGTTAGCTTTTCGCGGGAAGATAGCGGATGTCCAGTATTATGCGCTCATTCCTGCTCAATGTGGCCGCAACGGGCGTATCGCTCGGATGCGGGTTGCTCGTCAATATCGTGATCGCGCGTCTGCTCGGTCCCGCCGGCTCCGGCACGGTCGCCTTCATGCTGTGGCTGGCGATCGCCGCCGCCTCCATCGCCGATCTCGGCATGCCGCAGACCATGCTTCGCTACCTCGCAGGGGAGCCAGCGGATGGGACATGGAAATCGCTGTCCCGGGCGGCGTTCATTCGGCTTTTGGCCCCTGCCGCCCTTGTCATTGTCGTGTTTTCCGGCGCATCGGCTTTCGCCTCGCTTTTCCCGAACAGCAATTATGGCGCCACCATCTGGCTGGCTGCCGGCCTTTTGTTTCTCGTCTATCTGCTCGCCGCATTTTCCGTCGCGGCGGCGCGCGGCCGCGGTCACTTCGCTGCGGCGGCCAAAAATACTGTCGTCGGCAATATTCTTCAGCTTCCCGTGGTGTTGGTCTTGGCCTGGCTGTTCGGGCCAGCCGGCGCGCTGCTGGGCATGGTCGTCCGATACCCCCCCAGGCGGCCGATCTGCCGCGCTATATCGATCCTCTCTTCAACCGCGCGCGTCCTGGCTCTGCCGGCAGATTTGCGGCGCTATGCTCGCGGCATGTGGCTGAGCGATCTGGTGGAGATCGTCTTGTTGACCCGCGCCGAATATGTGGTGCTGGGTTTCATGCTGTCGGCGACCGATCTCGGACACTATGCCGTCGCCATCATCTTCGCCGGACTGATCGCGCAACTGGCGTTCCAACTGTCCTCCGCCTTGCTCGTGGGATTTGCGTCATCGCTCGCTACTGACAACGCTGGCGAGGCCGCCGGCCTGCTTTACCGTCGGAGTTTTCGCATCGCCGCGCTCTGCGCCATGCCCGTCGCGTTGGGCGCTGCGGCTATCCTGCCCACGCTCCTGCCGCTGGTGTTCGGCGAAGCCTTCCGTCCCGCCATACCAGCCGCAGCCGCGCTGATGGCGGGCTCGGCGTTCACAGCGCTGACCGTGCCTCCCTGGGCCTTCCTCGCCGCCGGCGGGCAAAGTCGGCGTATCATGCATATCTCGCTCACCTCTGCGGTTGTCCTTCTGACTGTTCTGCCGGGCGCGATCTGGTGGGGCGGCGTCGAAGGCGCAGCGATTGC
Source organism: Rhizobium sp. G21 (assembly GCF_014158035.1). Lineage (GTDB taxonomy): Bacteria > Pseudomonadota > Alphaproteobacteria > Rhizobiales > Rhizobiaceae > Rhizobium_E. Next base: position 86,674 of record NZ_JACFXW010000003.1, read on the forward strand.
GCGTCTCGCCATCGACGGCCTGTCGCTCGGCCTTCACACCCGTGCAGTGAAACGGCATGGCGGACCGCTGCTGCCATTTGGCGCACTCTTCGCAACCGGAGTAGCGGCGTCGGCCACCGCCGGCGTCGCCTTCGCAATCGTGTCTTGGCTGCCCGGCGTCGCGGGCATCATCGCTGCGATAGGCGTCGGCGCCCTGGTCTACCTGGCGTCGGTTCGCGTGCTGCGTCTGGTGTCGAAAGAGGATGCGCTCCAGCTTGCGCAATGGCGCCCGGGCGATCGATGGGGCGGCTCGTTCTTTGTTCGTCTTGTCGCTCTGGTCACCGGACACAGGGTCGCCTGAAGCTGACCGTCGCTTTAGAAAAGCGTCAGAATCAGGCGAAAGCTGCCGCCAGGGTGCGTCGGGAGACTTCATCCCAGGTGAGAATGCCGGATCGAAGCGTCTTGCACCGCCGGAGAGCAAGAGCCCGTTCCACGATTCCACGCCAGGAATTCTCACCCATCAGTCGGTACTTGACCTCGTTGCCTCGAGCGACCGGCAGCGCATCGGGCATGACGACCGGTAGCAGGCAGTAGCTGTATTGCAGGAGTTTCAGGCTGGACTCGGCGAGGTAGATCTCATCTCCGGTAACGCGGTAGGGGGCCAGCCCAAGATCCGCATGTCGGATATAGGGCGCTATGGCTTCGAAACTGCGTTCGCCATGAATACGGATGTTCGATGGCGCTTCGCCCTGCCAGTCGATGCCGAACAGATGAAACGTCACGCCCGGCGCGGCCCTTGCGAGGCTGCGGACCGCATTGCGGTCGAACAGCATGTCGCCGACGGCGACGGCATTGCGACTGCCCGCGGCGTAAGGCGATCGTTCCGCCGCGTCGAAAATCGTGGGGTCGATGCCTTGAGGTATGAATTCCACGCGTCCGCCCGCCGGCAGGAGTTCGGCGAGGCGCTGCGATGGAACGCAGATCCTGTCGAAAAGCGGCACGGTCTCGCGCTCGATCTCCTGCAGCACCGGGGCGGCGCCCACCGTGCGCAGCAGATCGCGACAAAATAGAGAGTTCGCGCGGCGGGGTTGAGTGACCGCACCAAGGCGAAAAACGCAAGCGGCGTCCCGCTCTCCAGCACCACGAGATCTGCAGATCTGATCCGCTCGGCGACGAAGTCCGGCAGGCTGCGGCCATAGGCCCTGAACATCGGACCGCTCAGCGTGTTCAACACGGAGCTCGCGCTGCTGAACGCATGCAGCAACGGCAGATAGGCGCCAGCATAGAGGCCCGGAGCGATCTCGGCATAGCGATTGTTTTGTTGCTTTCGCAGCGCCCTGAACTGAAGAGCCTTGCGGAACATGCTCATGCGGCTGTAGCCGACGGTGGTGAAATGCACCTCGTGTCCCTGCGCCGCCCATTGACGCGCCACGAAATGAACGCTCGCCTTGCGGAAACCATCAAGGAAAACATGCGACGTCAGAATGACAATCTTTTTGTTGTTCATATCCGGTCTTTGAAAATATGCGTCGACGTCTTGCGTGACGGCAATGACTTCTATTTTCGGTAATCTTCCAAATTTTAGTTAAGAAACTCCTCAGGCCCCGAGGATGTTGTATTTTACGTTGGTCGATGGTCGAGAATGAGCCGGGCCGCTTTGCAGGATTTCTTCTCATGACGCGCAATTGACACCCTCGCCGGTCCAAACTGGATGGGGAATACCGACGACCGCGGTTCGTCTCCGGCAGCGATCGTCAGTGACGGGTCATGGAATTGCGGATGTGGAGCGCCAGCCGACGCGCCGTACCGCCCCGGTCAGATTCTTTGAGTCCTTCTTGAAGTCGCATTGATAAAAAGCGCAACATCATCGACAAATGTCCGCGTGACTGGTCGAGGAGCCGCCAAGGTCACGCATCGCCGCTCATGGAGGGAGTGGAGTGCGGCATTTCGATGAGGTGCTGAATTTCAGGAACATGCGGCCGGTGCGCGGTGGCGGTCGGTCGCATCAGGGGAGGCGTCATGCAGACCAAGAAGATCATCAACGACGGCGCAAACGCGGTCGACGAGATGGTGGAGGGCATTCTTTCCGCCCATCCCGAGGTTCTGACCGTCGTCGAGGACAATCGCCGCGCCATTGTCGCGCGCCAGGGGCCGCGCCGGGGCAAGGTCGGCATTCTCATCGGCGGCGGATCGGGTCACGAGCCGACATTTCTGGGTTTTGTCGGCAAGGGACTGGCGGACGCCTGCGCGGTCGGCAATGTGTTCGCCTCGCCGCCGCCCGATCCGATCATGGCGTGCACCCGCGCCATCCATGGCGGCGCAGGCGTGCTGTACATGTATGGCAATTACGCCGGCGACGTCATGAATTTCTACATGGCCGCCGAGATGATGGCGCTCGACGACATCGAGGTGCGCACGGTGCTGACCACCGACGACATCGCCTCGGCGCCGCGCGATCAGCGCGAGAAGCGCAGGGGCGTCGCAGGGAACTTCTTCATCTTCAAGCTGGCCGGCGCCGCCGCCGACAAGATGATGTCGCTCGATGAATGCGAGCGCGTCGCCAGAAAGGCGAACGACCGCACTTTCACCATGGGGGTGGCGCTGTCGCCCTGTTCGTTGCCGCAGACGCGGAAATGGAACTTCACCATGGGCGAGGACGAGATGGAGGTCGGCATGGGCATCCATGGCGAGCCGGGGATTGCCCGCGAAAAACTCGCCGGCGCCGATGTCATCGTCGACGCCATCATGGACCGCATTTTCTCCGAAATGGGCGCCGCATCCGGCGATAAGGTGGCGGTGCTGATCAACTCTCTCGGCTCGACGCCGCTGATGGAACTCTACATCATGAACCGGCGGGTCAGCCAGCGACTCGCGGAGGCCGGCCTCGACGTCTACAAGACCTGGGTCGGTCCCTATTGCACGTCGCTGGAAATGGCCGGAGCCTCGGTCACGATCCTGCATCTCGATGCGGAGCTGACGGAGATGCTGGATCATCCGTGCGACTGCGCCATGTTTCAGGTGAGGTAAGGGCTCCATGGTGCAACTGACCGCCGCCGATTTCAAAGCCATGTTCCACAAGCTTTCGGCCCGTCTAGCCGGCGAGCGCGACCATCTCTGCGAACTCGACGGCCATATAGGCGACGCCGACCACGGCATCGCCATGGAGCAGGGGTTCGGCGCGATCGTCAAGGCGCTGGATACGCTGGCCGTGGACGCCGCGACGCCGACCGACGTGTTCAACATCGCTGCAAAATCCTTTCTCAACGCGGTCGGAGCCTCCTCGGGGCCGCTCTACGCCACGGCCTTCCTGCGCGCCGGCGCGGCCTTAAAGGGCAAGGAAACCGTGGAGCTCGACGATGCGCCGGGGCTCATCGAAGCCATGGCGCGCGGCATAGAAGAACGCGGCAAGGCGGAGATGGGCGACAAGACGATGATCGACGCTTGGAAACCGGCGGCTATCGCCGTGGCGCAGGCCCGCGAGGAAGAATGGCCGGTCAAGGATGCCCTTTCGGCGGCGCGCAGGGCGGCCGAGGATGGCGTGGAAGCCACGAAGGCGATGGTCGCGAGCAAGGGGCGGGCCTCGCGTCTCGGCGAGCGGTCTCTCGGCCATGTCGACCCCGGCGCGGCCTCTGCGGCCATCATCGTGGCTGAAATCTGCGATTTTCTCGATCGATAGGCCTCGACATCAACGGCCGATGTCCGCCTTCGAAGCACGGACTTGCCGCGCAGTCGAGGCTTTGCGCGCAGGTTCCGCCGCGTCAGATGGAGTTCGACGGTTTGGCTCCTTCCGGCGCGGGCGTCTCGCCGCTGCCAGGCTGGTCGATCCTCTCTATCATGCCGCGGGCGATTTCGGATTCGCCCATGATCACCGCATCGGCGCCCAACTGGGTGAGATGTGCGACCTCTTCATCCGAATGGGCGCGGCAGAGAATTCGGACCGCCGGATTGGCGGCGCGGGCCGTTTCCACCACATGGCCGGCTTCGAAGGCGTTGGGGATAGCGACGAGCACCACGCGGGCGGAAGCGAGATTGGCGAGCGCCAGAACATTGGGCGATGCGGCGTTGCCGACAATCACCTCGATACCGGCTTCGCCGAGCGCGCGGATGCGGCTTTCGCCATCCTCGATCACCAGGAAGGGCCGTCCGGATGCCTGCAGGGCTGCGCCGATGCGGCTGCCGACCCTGCCATAGCCGACCAGCACGGTGTGATCGGCAAGCGTGGTCGGAGCGACGTCGACCGCTTCCGACGGCGTTTCAGTCGGCGCGGGTTCGACGTCCGCCGGGGGTGTTCACCTGTCGCCTTGGCGGTGCCGGCCCGCAGAACGCGCGTCTCCACCGCTGGACGCAGACGGTCGCAGAGAAAGAAGACCAGTGGATTGAGGATGATCGAAATGATGGCTCCGGCGAGAATGAGGTCCCGGCCCTCGGTGGGCAGCAGATCGAGGCCGACGCCGAGTTCGGCGAGAATAAACGAGAATTCGCCGATCTGGGCCAAACTGGCGGAAATCGTCAGCGCCGTGCCCGCGCCGCGCCTGAAGGCGACGACGATGGCGAAGGCGGCAAGCGACTTGCCCAGCACGATGATCAACACGGTCGCGATGAGCGGAAGCGGTTGCTCGAGCACGATCGCCGGATTGAACAGCATGCCGACTGACACGAAGAACAACACCGCGAAGGCGTCGCGCAGCGGCAGGCTCTCCTGGGCGGCGCGATGGCTGAGTTCGCTTTCCGACAGGATCATGCCCGCGAAGAATGCCCCGAGCGCGAGCGACACCCCGAACAGTTTGGCCGCGCCGAAGGCGACGCCGAGCGCTATTGCCAGCACGCCGAGCCGAAAGAGCTCTCGTGAGCCGGTATGGGCAATGCGATGCAGGATGGCGGGGATTACCCTGCGTCCGACGACCAGCATGAAGGCGACGAACGCCGCGACCTTGACGAGCGTGATCGCAATGATCGCGCCGATGCCGAGCTCGACATTCAGCGCTTCGCCCAGCAGAATGGCGACGGAGTCATGCGACTGTTCCGGATTGCCGCTGGCGACGCCCGCCGCCGCCGGTATCAGGACGAGCGCCAGAACCATGGCGAGGTCTTCGACGATCAGCCAGCCGACGGCGATGCGTCCTCGATCGCTGTCGACCAGTCGCCGCTCCTGCAGCGCCTTGAGAAGAACGACGGTCGAGGCGACGGACAGCGCAAGGCCGAACACGAGGCTGCCGCCAAGAGGCCAGCCCATCATTGCGCCGAGACCCCAGCCCAACAGCGTCGCGAAGCCAATCTGCACGATGGCGCCCGGCACTGCGATCATGCGCACCGACAAGAGGTCCTTGAGTGAAAAATGCAGGCCGACTCCGAACATCAGCAAAATCACGCCTATTTCGGCGAGTTCGGCCCCGAGACTTTGATCGGCGACGAAGCCCGGCGTGTGTGGTCCGACCAGTATACCGGCAATGAGATAGCCGACGAGGGGGGCAATCTCAGCCGGTTCGCCAAAGCTCCGAGAATGAAGGCGAATACGAACCCCGCCACCAAAGTCGAAATAAGCGGGGTCGCATGATGCATGGATCGTCCTCGAACTGGAAAAAAAATGAAAAGTCACTAAATTGGAGTGATGTTGACCAATATGGTTGAAAAAATCGATGAATCAAGACCGGAAAACATCTCTTTTGACCCCTGCGCTCTGCAGAGGCGCGCGCGCCATGCTCGACTGGACGCAGGCGGAGCTGGCTGACCGGGCAGGTGTGTCGCGCAGCACGATCCGCGACTTCGAGGGAGGACGGCATGAGTTGCATCGGGCGACCGAAACGCAGTTGCGCCACGCCTTCGAAGAGGAGGGCGTTCGAATGATGTCGGACGAGCGCGAAATAAGCATTTCGCTCAGAAATGCAGATGCGGCGGACGGGTCTAAATAGGGTTTAGGCGCCGGGCGAGATGGCCGGTCCGCGTCCAATTCGCTGCTCGACTCCATGGGAGCCGCCTCGACGCGCGCCACGCATGCGTCTCCCTATCGCATAGCCAGGGTCGCACCGCTCGCGCTCAGGATCTCCGCCGCGCCGGCGCGCAGCTTTCACCGACCACCAGAGAGGGCTGGAACACGACATTGCGAGAGTCTGCGCCCGCGCCGCGATTGATGCGCTCGACCAGGAGCCGGAGCGCTTCGTTGGTCATGTCGATGACCGGATGTTCGGTTCGGGTCAGTCTCGGCCGCAATCCGCCGATGCCGGGAATGGTGTCGGTCGAGGCAATGGAAATATCGTCGGGACATTTCATCCCCAGATCGGCCAGCGCCCGCATGACGCCGAGCGCCATGACGCCGTTGGCGACATAGAGCGCGGTGGGGCCGTCCGGTTGGGTCAGAAGTTCGCGCGCGACCGAATAGGCGGTGTCTTCGCGAAACTCGCCGGATCGGACATGGGCCGGCGCCGGCTCGTGTCCCCGCGCTCTCATCGCTTCCAGCATGCCGTCCAGACGACCGCGTCCAGTGGTCAGGTGCAGCGGACCGGTGATCGTGCCGATCCTGGTATGACCCAGATCCATGAGATAGTTGGTGACCTGACGCGCGGCGGACACATTGTCGATGGTGATCGTATCGGCCTTCTGCCCCTCCACCGTGCGGCCGAACAACACGGTCGGCATCGGCTCGCCCTCGGAATCGCGTGGCGGCTGCGTGGCGGCGACATCGACGGGCACGAGAATGACGCCGTCGCAGGAAAGCATTTTGATGCGCGACAGAATTCGACGCTCGTTTTCGGGCTTCTCGTCGCTGTTGAACAGAACGAGCGAATAGCCCCAGGCCGCAACGGCCGCTTCCGCAGCCCAGACGAGGCGGGCGAAGAAGGGATTGGCGAGATCGGCGACCACGAGCGCGATCAGCTGGCTTCGGCCGCGCTTGAGGTTTCGCGCCGCCAGCGACGGCGTGTAGTCCAGTTCGCCGATCGCCGCCAGCACGCGAGCGCGCAATTCCGGGCTGACATAGGCGGAGTCGTTGACCACCGCCGACACCGTCGCCGTCGAGACTTTCGCCCGGTTCGCTACATCTCGAATGGTCGCCATCAAACACCTAGCTAATCGTTTCGTTGGCAGAGATGCTTCAAATCAACGGTTTTGTCTAGATAAAATGCAGATTTCGCTTGCGCTCTCAACTGAAATCGAGAATGTTCGACGAAACGGTTAGCTAGTGTTCACTGAACGGAGCGAGCTTGTTTGGAGGAGGAACTGTCATGAAACTGATTTCATTGGGACTGGTCGCTGCCGCCATGAGCGTCACGGCCTTGTCGTCACAGGCGGAAGAAAAGCCGCTTCTCGGTCTGGTTTCCATCGCCGCGACCGAAGCCAACAATGTTCGTTACATCAATGGCGCCAAGAAGGCGGCGGAGGAACTGGGCTGGGAGGTCTCGGTGGTCGACGCCGCCGGCAGCGCCGATCAGGCCAATGCGGCAATTCAGAACTTCGCCCAGCGCGGGGCGCATGCCGTGGTCGATCTGGTCTTTCCGGCCTCGTCGATCGGCGCGGGCCTCGACGCCGCGAAACAGGCCAATATTCCTGTCGTGACCTGGGGCGGCGGCCTAGGCCTGACGGTGGCGGCGACAAACGGGTCGGGGCGCCGATCGCCGAACCGGTGATCAAGAAGATGATCGAGGATCTCGGCGGAAAAGGTGAGATCCTGGCGCTCACCTATCGCACCGGCGAGGTTTGCCGTAATCGTGAAGCGCTGATGGACGAGATGCTCAAGGACCATCCCGACATCAAGGTGACCAAGAACGAAGTGCGCATCCCCGGCTATTTCGAGGATGGAGCGCAATATGCGAATGCGTGGCTCGCATCCCATCCTCCCGGTGATGAGAAGCTCGCGATCTGGGGATGCTGGGACGATCCCGCCATCGGCGCGATCGGTTCTCTTCGATCCCAGGGCCGCACCGACGTCATGGTGTATGGTGTCAACGGCAATGCCCAGGCGATCGAGAATATCCGCAACGGTCACATGACCGCGACCGCATGGGAGGACAGCTTCACCGAAGGCTACGAGATGGTCAAACTGCTCGTGGACATCAAGAAGGCGGGTGCGGACTGGCAGCCGAAGGCGGCCGAAGTTCCGGCCGTCCTGATCACCAAGGATACCGTCGAAGGCTTCCTGAAAGATCACCCGGAAGCAGTCCAGTAAGCCGACGATACAGGAACGACCATGCTTGCCTCAACATCGGAAACGAAAGCGCCGCAAGCGCCGCCGTTCCTAGCCGCCCGAGGCATCGCCAAGGCCTATGGCGGCGTCAAGGCCCTCAAGGGCGTGTCCCTGACCGTCGGGGCAGGCGAGGTTCATGGACTTGTCGGAGCCAATGGCGCCGGCAAGTCCACGCTCATCCGCATCCTCGCCGGACTTGCCCATGCAGACGCCGGCGAAGTCGCGATCGACGGCCGAGCCGTCATGCTCGGCAATCCCGCGCAAGCCGCTGAACTCGGGATGAACTTCATTCATCAGGAACTGGCCTTCGTGCCCGGCATGACGGTGTTGGAAAACATCATGCTCGGACTGCCGAAAAAGACCCGGCTCGGCATGGTGGACTGGACAGCGATCGCGCGTGACGTGGAGCCGGTGGCGCGCCGGGTCGGGATCACGGCTTCGATGGACGCCGAAGTCAGGACTTTATCGACCGCCGAAAACTGGCTCATCAACATCTGCCGCGCGTTGATCCGCAAAGCTCGGCTGATCGTGATGGATGAACCGACCGCCTCGCTGTCGGCGGCCGAAAGCGAAAAGCTGTTCCGCATCATCGAGGACCTGCGCGACACCGGCGTCGCCGTCATCTATGTATCGCACCGCCTGGACGAGATTCTCAGGCTCTGCAGCCGTGTGACCGTGTTTCGCGACGGACAATCGGTGGCGGTGATCGACAAACACGAACTCAGCCGCGTTCGGCTGGTCCATGCGATCGTCGGCGGGGAGGTCGAACAGGTCGAGCACGCCAGAGACGTCGTCCATGCCGAGACCGTGTTGTCGGTCAAAGGATTGTCCCGTTCGCCCCGGGTCGACGATGTCTCGCTGGACCTTCATCGCGGCGAAGTCCTCGGCATAGGCGGCCTTGTCGGCGCCGGCCGCAGCGAGTTGGTGCGTCTCATTTATGGCGCAGACCAGCCTGATGCGGGCTCGATGACCCTGGAGGGCAGAACCTTCGCGCCGGCCAGTCCGGCCGAGGCGGTCAAGGCGGGGATGGGACTGGTTCCCGAGGAGCGGCGCGCCGACGGCTTGTTGCTCGCCAAGAGCGTCGCCTTCAACCTGCAGATCTCCAATCTGATGAACATCGTCAGGAGCCCGGCGCTGCCGCTGATCGACTATGGCAAGCGAAAGAATTTGTCGGCGCGAACGGTTCGGGATCTGGCGATCAAGACGTCGTCGATCGAAACCCCGGTCGGGCTGCTGTCGGGCGGAAACCAGCAGAAGGTCGTCATCGGACGCTGGCTGCTGAGGGCGCCCAAAATCCTGATTCTCGACGAGCCGACACGCGGCGTCGACATCGGCGCACGAGCGGACATACACCGACTGATCCGCAATCTCGCCGCCGGCGGCATGGCGGTTCTGGTCGTTTCCTCCGAGCCGGATGAATTGCCCGACCTCTGCGATCGGGTGCTGGTCATGGCCGGAGGCCGCATCGTGCGCGAACTGACCGGCGCCAACATTACTCGCAATGCCATTGTCGAGGCGAGCTACGCCTTCGAAGGCAGGGAGACGACATGAACGACTTTGCGACCAACCGCAGGCTTTCCCCGGCGCCAAGGCGGCTTTGGGCACCTTCGCCCGTTACGCGACGATCATCGGCCTCGTGGCGATGATCGTCGCGTTCTCGCTACTGTCGCCGCGCGCCTTTCCGACGCTTTACAATTTCACCAATGTGCTGAACCAGGCGTCTCTCGCCATGATCATCGCCGGCGGATTGACGCTGGCCGTGATCGTGGGCGAACTCGATCTGTCGATCGGTTTCGCAGCCTCGCTTCACGGCGTGCTCGTGACGGGCCTGATCGTGTCGAACCAACTGCCCATTCCGGTGGCCATTTTGATCGTCGTGGCGCTGGGCGGGCTGATCGGCCTCGTCAACGGATTGATCGTGACGAAAATCAAGGTCAATTCGGTGATCGCGACGCTCGGCGTCGGCACGATTCTGACCGGGCTTTCCTTCGCCTATTCGGCCGGCGTGCCGATCACCGCCGGCGTGCCCGAGGCGTTTCTGCAGGTCTCGCTCGGACGCTGGCTCTTCGGCATCCCCAACAACATCGTCATCATGGCGCTGGTGCTGGGCGCTCTCTGGGTGCTCGTCGAGCGTACGGCGCTCGGTCAGGAAATACAGGCCGTGGGCGGCAATCCCTCGGCGGCGCGCCTCGCGGGCATCGATGTCGACCGCATCAAAATCCTCGGTTTCGTCGTTTCCGGCATGTGCGCCGCCTTGACCGGCATCCTGCTCGCGTCGCGTCTCGGCTCAGGGACAACCAGCGCCGCCGACCCTTATCTCCTGACGGCCTTCGCCGCCGTCTTCCTCGGCTCCGCGACGCTGCGCGACGGCGAGTTCCATGTCTTCGGAACCTTCGTCGGCGCTCTTATCATCGCCTTCGGCTTCAACGGGTTGAATATCTTCGGCGCGCCGACCTATTCGCAATATATCTTTCAGGGCGCTATCCTGATCATCGCCGTGGGTCTGTCGAGCCTCGGCCGCATCCTCTCGCAGCGATAGGAAACGACTATGACAAATCATTGGGACGTCCATGTCATCGAATTCGCCCGATCGAAGAACCAGCCGCTGATCGACCTCGTCAACGGAGCCTCTCCGGAGACGGTGCTCGATCTGCCGTTCGGCTTCGTCCTCGCGCAGAATGGCGAGCGAAACGTGCTGGTCGACACCGGTTTCCTCAACGAGGGCAGCGGCGCCGAGTTTTCGAAGAAGTTCGGCATACCCGATTGGATTTCGCCGGTGCGGATGCTGGAAGAAATGGGCGTGAAGGCGGACGCGGTCACCGATATCGTGCTGAGCCATGCGCATTTCGACCATATGGGCTCGATCTCGGCTTTCACGAAGGCGCGTATCTTCATCCAGAAGCGCGAATGGCTGTCTTGGAACGAGGCGATGGCGCTGCCGCCGCAATACGGTTTCCTCACGGCCATCATCAATCCCGACGACATGCGCTCCGCATTCGATGCGGCGGTCGAACACCGGCTGATGCTCGTGGACGGCGACAAGGACAACATCCTGCCGGGCATCCATGTGCGCCTCGGCGAGGGTCATACGCTGGGCCAGCAATTCGTGCTGATCGAGACGGGGCGGGGCCGGCTGGTCGCCGCCGGCGACTGCGTCTATTCCCGCCTCAACCTGACGGGCCACAATCACGATGGCGTCTATGCGCCGTTGAACAATGGCGTCGGCAGCATATGGAAACAGCTCGAGACGATGGACCGCATCAATGACGAAATCGCCGGCGACATGTCCCGACTGGTCATGATGCACGACAATGACCGGTGGGGCCATCTGCCTCTCGTCAAGGAGATCGACGGTTTCCGAATCGTCAAAGCTTCATAATAGACGAGGCGCTCCGCTGGCGCCGACCTTCGGTCGTTTTTCCGGACACCGCCGTGTTCGGCGCCAGCGGGTGCAGCATCCTGTCACTCGACGGGTAATTCCAACCGGACAAGCAGCCCATGGGGTTCGCGGTCGAGAAGATGCAGACGCCCGCCATGCGCCTGGACTATCTCCGCCACGATCGGCAGGCCGAGCCCAAAGCCGTCATTCGGTCCGTGTCGTGCGGCGTCGGCCTTGAAGAAGGGCTCAAACACCCGCTTCTTGTCCTCGGCCGAAATGCCTGGTCCGTCGTCGATGATGTCGATCACCACGCGATCGTGAGCCTGATGCAGCTCGACCTGGACCGACTGGCCGAATTTGGTGGCGTTGTCGCAGAGATTGGTGATCGCTCGCGTCATCGCGAGTGGTCGGCATCTGGCGATAAGGCGGTTGGGGCCCCGATAGCCGAGATCGAACCCGACATCTGAAAATTCATTGCAGATGGTTCTGACCAAGATGGCGACATCGGTGCGTTCGACGCTTTCCTGCCGGTGGTTCTCACGCAGGTAATCGAGACTTTCGGTCAAAAGGCGGTCGAGACGGCTGATGTCCGACAGCATTGCGTCTCGCGCCGCGTCCTGGGCCAAGTTCTCGACGCGGATTCGCAGTCTTGTCAGCGGTGTGCGCAGATCATGGCTGATGCCTCTCAGCATCCGCGTCCGCGCCTCCATCATTTCGGAGATGCGTTTGCGCATGCTGTTCAGCGCCTTCGCCACGACGACGATTTCCCGGCTGCCGCGCTCTTCAAACACCGGAGCTTGATCGTTGAGATCGGCGTTGATCGCGGCATGAGCGATGCGCCTCAGCGGCGTCAGGATCGTCCATATCGCGAATGTCGAGAAGAGGAACACCAGAGTGAGGATCGCCACGACATAATAGGCGCCCCGGCCTACAAAATCGGTGATCACCAGGACGTCGCCTGTCGCAATGGTCGAGACGAGCATCGACTTGTCATCGATTTGCATCGCGACGATGCGTTTGTCATCGAGAAACGTGCGCCAACCTCCAAGCGGTGCGATCCACTCGTCCGGTGGGAAGAGCCATTCGATGACCCTGTCGATAAGACGCTCGTTCATCGACGTTCCGGTGAATTGCGTGCTCCGCGATAGGGGTTCGAGTGTCAAATCCCAGCCTGAGCGTCGGGCGGCCGCGATGATCGTTTGCCGCTCGTCCGGTGTGGCGACCTTCAGAATATCGGCCATTGACTGGAGGCGATCGGCGATTTGTTCGATGTCGGCAGGGTGATAATCCTGCCGGAGCCACCGCTCCACGAAGGGGGCGGCCGTCACGACGATCAGCAGCGCCAGGATGACGATCACGACGATCTGTCCATGGATCGTCCTGGGGGTGAACGGCAATCGCAGATTCATAATGCCTCCATGGATGGCCGCAGGGCAATCACACCTTGTCCGCCACGCGAAACATGCCAGGACATCTCGGTTCTATGTTCAGTGGCCACCGCAGGGACGCTCCTTGCATCATCCAACTGCTTGCCTAGCATGACGAAATCAATTCGCCGTACCGGGATTTGTTACATTTCATTTCGATGATGAAGCCTAGCGTCATTCATCGATGGTGTGGTCGCCGCAACAAACGGCAACACAACGACACCCTACGGCTGCCGTTCCCGTGAAAACTGAGAGCGTCGAACCTCCCGCCCGAGGCCTCTAATCCTGGCTTGGGCAACCCCAAATCCGGAGTAAACATGTCTTTCGTCCCACAAAACACGCTGCGCGCCGCATCCCTCGCCTTTTTCACCGGCTTGGGCATCACTATAACGGCTGCGGGCGCGCTTGCCGCAGACGCGATGGATGCGGAGCCGCCGCAGGTCCCGGCATTCGATAAGGAGCGGTTCGAAAACAAGCCCGCCGAGGCGGATTGGAATCTGATCGTCGGCGGCGGCGCAATGTACGAGCCGAAATACGAGGGCAGCGGCGGCTTGAAAATCAGCCCCGTCCCCTTCGCGGTCTTCACCTATGGCGACTGGCTGGAAGTCGATCCGACCGGCGTCACCCTGACGCCGGTCCACTACGCGGATTTTTCCCTCGCCGCCAATGTCGGTTACGAGTCCGGCAGGGACGAGAGCGATCATGCCGCCTTGCGCGGCCTCGGCGACATCGACTTCGCCGCGACGCTCGGCTTGAAGGCGACCTATGAATTGGGGCCTCTCGACCTCTATGCGGGGCTCGATCAGACGCTCGGCGGAAGCGAGAGCCTCATTGGCAAATTGGGCGTCGGCTACACGGCGCCGGTGACGGAAAAGCTCATCCTCAAAGCCAATGCCGAGGCTGTTTTCGCCAACGAAAAGCATATGCAGGCCTATTTCGGCGTCAACGGGGCACAGTCCGCGGCGTCCGGCATGCCAAAGTACAAGCCGGAAGCAGGCTTGAAGCGTGTCGACATTTCCGCCTCCGCCACATATCTGCTCACTGAAAACTGGCTGATCCGCGGCGAGGCGGGCCTTGGTCTCCTGACAGGCGACGCGGCCGACAGTCCCATCGTCAAGGAAAAGCTACAGCCGTCCGCCGGCCTTTTTGTCGGCTACAAATTCTGACGTTGATCGAGAGCGCTGCAAAAAGGGTCGGCCGCGTCGCGCGGCCGACCCCTTTATTCACACCTCTTCGACCACTGCCGTGAAAGTGTAGCCGCCCAGTCTGACCGTCTGCAGAAGGGCCGGTTCGCGGGGATCCGTCTCGATCTTCTGGCGGAGACGGCTGACATGAACGTCGATACTGCGTTCGATCGGTCCGGCGAGGCCCGAATGTGTGAGCGTCAACAGTTCCTCACGGGTGATGATGCGTCCGGGATTGCGGCAGAAAGCCAGGAGAAGGTCGAATTCGGTGGTCGTCAACGCTACCCTGGCATTGGTCGGATCGTGGAGTTGGCGACGCAGCGGGTCGATCTGCCACCCGTCAAAGCGCAGTTTCCGCTGCCCGGTCGTCGCCACGAGGCCATAGGATGCGCGCCTGAGCAGGCTTCGAATACGCGCAACGACCTCCCGTGGGCTGAATGGTTTGGTGATGTAGTCGTCGGCGCCGACTTCCAACCCGACGATTCTGTCCACCTCTTCTCCCAGCGCGGTCACCAGAATGATGGGGATGGTCTTCTCGGCGCGGATCCTCCGGCACAGCGTCAGGCCATCGTCGCCCGGCAGCATGACGTCGAGAATGATCAGATCGAAGCTGTTGTTGCGCAGAAGCGATTGCATGACGTGGCCGTCCTCGGCGACGGTCGGCGTCATGCCGTTCTCCCGCATGGTCGACGCCAGGAGCTTCCCGATCTCGGGGTCGTCCTCGACGATCAATATCTGTGGGTTCGCCGCCGATGCCTGCATGTCTGTCTCCTTGAGCTTGCCATTACAGCATGCCTTTCGGTTCGGCGCCTAGTATTTCAAATTGTTGCATCCTGTTGCGATCTCGGTGAGGCGACAAGAAGCGATGCTGCTCCCTGCTCGCCGTCCTATCGCGGCGCCATGATCCGGAAGATCAGGTTTCCGCCGACCGGAGCAATGGTTTGACGCTTCGGGCGACGCGATCGCCGAGATTGGACACGATCAGGTGCAGAGAGGGAATGACGATCAGCGACAGCAGCGTCGACACCAGCAGCCCGCCGATGACCGCAATCGCCATGGGAGAGCGGAATTCGCCTCCATCGCCCACGCCGAAGGCCGACGGCGCCATGCCGCCGGCCATGGCGAGCGTGGTCATGATGATCGGCCTCACCCGCTCGCTGCAGGCTTCGATGATGGCTTCGACACAGGACAGCCCATGGGCTTCGCGCTCGATGGCGAAATCCAGCAGCATGATCGCATTCTTGGTCACGATGCCCATCAGCATCAGAATGCCGATCACCACGGGCAAGGACAGGGCGCTGCCTGTGAGGATGAGCCCCGCCGCGACCCCGCCAATCGACAGCGGAAGGGACGCCAGAATAGTCCATGGCGCCAGCAGGCTGCCGAACAGCAGGATCAGGACGACGAGCACCAGCATGATCCCGGATCCCATGGCGAGAGCGAAGCTTTCGAAAACATCGCCCTCACTATCGGAATCTCCTGTGGCCTGGATGCGGATTCCCTCGGGAAGGCCTTTCACGCTGTTGAGTTGCATCAACCGTTCCATGCCCTGTCCCGACGTCAGTCCGCCAGCCATGTCGGCTCCGATTTCGACGAGCCGGCTTCGATCCAAACGTTCGATCGCAGTCACGGTCTCGTCGAATTCGATGTCCACGACGGCCGACAGCGGCACATGAGTTCCGTCTGCGCTGGCCACCGTCAGAACTTCCAGCCTGTCGATGTCGTCCCTCGACTGTCGGTCGAGGACGACCCGGACAGGGATCTGCCACGATCCATCGAGCAAGCTCGGCAAGTCGCTATCGCTGTCGCCGACCGTCGAAACGCGGATCAGGTCGGCAATGTCGGCAGGCGAGAGGCCCAACATGACGGCCTCGTCCGTCTTGACCCTAAAGCGGATTTCCGGCCGCATATCGGCATTCTCCGCTGCGGGCGCGACGAATAGGGGATCGCCGGCCATTTCGGCAACGATGCGGTTTGCGGCCTTCTGCACCCCGGCGCCGTCGGCGCCGAGCACCGCAAACGACAAGTCTCTTCCGCCGCGGCTGTTGAGAAATTGCAATCGAACGTCGGCGATCGAGACCAGACTTTTTCCAGATCAGCTTCGATCGCAAATGAAGACCGCGACCGCGCCGACCTGTGCGTGAGATCGATCAGAACGATGGCGTGACGAAGGTCTTGCTGGCCCGAGATACTCGATCCCGCCTGAACGAACACCCCTTCGACCTCTTCGACCCGACGTATGCGGCCGGAAATCTCGTCGGTGACAGCGCGTGTCTCCGCAAGCGACGCGCCTGGCGGAAGCTCGACCGTCAAGGTCAGCCGGCCGGTATCCTCTTCGGGTAGGAAACCCGTGGGGACCGACGCAAGCGCCAGTATGGACACCACGAAGGAGGCGACCGCGATCGTGATCGTCATCCATCGCCAGCCCAGGCTGTAGCGCAGCAACCGCTCATACCACGTGATGAACAGCCCTTTGGAAGGCTCGAACGTCGGGCCGCCGCTCATGATATAGGCGGCCAGGATCGGCGTGATCAGCCGTGCGACGAGCAGGGAAAAGAAGACGGCGATGGCGACCGTCAGGCCGAATTCGCGGAAATAGAGGCCGATCACCCCGCTCATCATGCCTACGGGCGCAAAGACGGCGATGATCGTGGCGGAGATCGCCATGACTGCCAGGCCGATTTCGTTGGACGCGTCCAAGGCGGCTCGATAGGCCGATTTGCCCATGTTGCGGTGACGGACGACATTTTCGATTTCGACAATGGCGTCATCGACCAGAACACCGGTCACCAGCGTGATGGCGAGGAGGCTGAGAATGTTCAGCGAGAAGCCGAGAAGCTCCAGTGCGAAAAAGGTGGGGATGATGGACAACGGCAGAGCTAATGCGGCAACGGCCGTTGCGCGCCAGTCCCTGAGAAACAGGAAGACGACGACAATGGACAGGATCGAACCTTCGACAAGAGTATGCATGGCCGAGCTGTAGTTGCCTGTGGTGAGGGAAACCGTGTCGTTCACGAGGCGGAAACCGACATCCGCATGGCTTGTTTCCAGCGCGAGCACGGCGTCGGAAACGAGAGCGGCGACGGACACGTCGCTGGCGCCCTGCGTGCGGTAAATCGAAAAGCCGACGACGTCATGGCCGTCGAGCGTCGCGAAGGATCGCGCTTCCGCAACGGTGTCCCGCACCTTCCCGAGATCTGCAAGACGCACCGACACGTCGGGGGACACAGCGATCCGTCGGTCGGCGAGATCGGTCGCCGTCTCGGCCGCGGCCACGGTCGTCAACGCCTGTTCCCGGCCGCTCACGCTGCTGCGCCCACCCGACGCAGTCACCTGCGTTCGAACGAGCGCGTCATTCACGGCGTTCGCGGATAAGGAAAAAGCGCGGAGCCTGTCTGCGTCGAGTTCGACGCGGATTTCGCGGTCGGCGCCGCCGACACGTTCGATCCTCCCGACGCCGGGCAGGCTCTGCAGTTTGCGGGAAACGACATCGTCCACGAACCAGGACAGCTCGGCCACCGTCATGTCGCGGCTGGAGACCGTGTAGGTCACCACCGATTGCGCCTCTTCCTCCACGCGTTCGATGAGTGGTTCGTCGATTGTCGCAGGCAGGTCGGATCGAATCCGGGCGAGGGCGTCCCGCACATCGGTCATGGCCCGGTCAGGCGTCACGTCTCCCACTTCGAACTCGACGGATGTCACCGAACGCCCCTGGCCGATCGTCGACTTGACCTCCTTGAGCCCCGGCAGCGACGCGACGGCATTCTCCACCAATCGTGCGACTTCCGTCTCCAGTTCGGTAGGCGTCGCGCCGGACTGATCAATCGTGATCTTGACGGTCGGCGTGATGATGGTCGGAAAATATGTTACCGGCAGGCGCGAAAAGCTCATAAGGCCGACGACCGTGAGGATCACGAACAACAGGATCGAGGGCAGCGGCCTCCGGATCGCCCAGGCTGAAATATTGACGTTCACGGGCCTACTCCTTCTCCGGCTTCGGCCGCCGCCGCAAGCAGAGACAGTTCGCGCTGCTCGACGCCCGCGACAGACGCAGGAACCGGAATGATCCTGTCGCGATCTCTCAGAAAGCCGCCGGCTTTCACAACGACCATCTCGCCGGCGCTGACGCCGTCAACGATTTCGACCAGTTCGTCACGTCTAGCGCCCACCGCGACGGCGCGCTGCAACACCCGGTCGTTTTCGACCACGAAGACACTATTGGTTCCGGCGGCGCTACGGACCGCCGTCCCCGGCAGAAGCACATTGGATCGATACGCGGTTTCGACGACGCCGCGGGCATAGGCCCCGGGCGTCAGGCCCTCCACGGCGTCGAGAGCGATCCTCACCGAACCGCTTCTTGTTTTCGGGTCGAGACGCGCCGCGATCAACCGAACGCTGCCCGACGCCGCCGTATCGATGCCCGCGACGCTGATCCGCGCCGTCATTCCTTCCTTCAGCCGAGCGAAATCGACGTCCGTGACGTCGGCGACGAATTCTATCGCTCCATCACGGGCGATGACGAAGAGCGGACCGTCCGAGAAAGAGGTCACGGCGCCGATGCGAGCGCTGCGATCGATCACCGTGCCCGCGCTAGTGGCCCGCACGGTGCAGCGCTCCAGCGCCACCATGATCTCGCGACGCTCGCTCGCCAAGATCTGCTCGTCTTTTTCAGCTAGGGCCAGCAGCTGCCGGGCCAGCGCCAGTTCGGCGATCGCGCGATCATGGCCATTCTGGTGTTCATCCAGCGTCTGGTTCGAAATTGCGCCTTTCGGCTGCAGCGTCCGGCTTCGGTTCAGTCTTTCTGCAGCCTCGCGTTCACTCACGAGCGCGATCGCCACTTTGCTTTTCTCGGCGGCGATCGCCACGCCGGCGCGTTCCAGGCTCGCAGCATTCTTGTCTAGGGCCAGCAGGGCGTCGGTCGTATCGAGGATCGCCAGAGGCTGGCCTGCCTCCACGCGTTGTCCGACTTCCACCAGGATCTGCTTGATCTCGCGATCCGTGGAGGCTTGAACCCGGGTCTCCTCCCGCGCCGCCAGCGTGCCGACCACGGTGATCTGCTGCTTCACTGGAGCCTGTCGCGCGATCACGACGGTAACGGGCATTCGATCTGCGGCCTGCGCCGCCGCGGGATCCATTTGCAAGACAACAACGCCGGCAAGCGCAAGACTGATGGTTACCCAGTTCAAAAGCCGCACTGGCCTCGCCTTCTTCAGCATCGAACAACCCTCTTCGTTGGTCTGCGGGTATTCATGCAACGCAGACGATTTCGACCCCGACCTTAAAGATCACGTCCGAGAACGGCGTTTCATCCTGTTGCTGTTTGTTGCGAGCGAAGCCGACGGGCAAATTCCGGCCCGACGCAAATTTTCCCTTCTCCGGAGGAACCGAACGACGATTGACGGATTGCTTATTGCGAGCGCGCGGTCCGCAAGGCGATTTGCGCTGCAAGGGAGCCTCGATGCCAAATTCATCCATCCTCGAAATTTCCAGGAGACATCTCATGGTCGGCGCCGCATCAGTTTCTGTCGCCGCGAGCAGCGGGATCGCCCGCGCCTATGGCGAGAGCCGAACCGCTGCCGAAGATCGGCTAGAAAGTGAAGTTCGCCTGACGGTCAATGGGTCGCATCATGATCTCGCTCTCGACAACAGGGTGACGTTGCTCGATGCGCTGCGGGAACATCTGCATCTGACCGGAACCAAGAAGGGCTGCGATCATGGCCAGTGCGGCGCATGCACCGTTATGGTCAATGGCCGTCGTATCAATTCCTGCCTGTCGCTCGCCGTGATGCATGACGGGGACGAGGTGACGACGATCGAAGGACTGGGCCAGCCCGGCGATCTGCATCCCATGCAGGCGGCGTTTTCGAAGCATGACGGATTTCAATGCGGCTATTGCACACCCGGGCAGATCTGTTCCTCGGTCGCCGTGCTCGAAGAGATCAAGGCGAACATCCCGAGCCATGTGACGGCCGATTTGGGCGTCGCCGCCAAATTGACCGAGGATGAAATTCGCGAACGCATCAGCGGCAATATCTGTCGATGCGGAGCCTATTCCAACATTCTCGACGCGATCATGGATGTGGCGGAGGCGCGCGCATGAGAGAGTTTTCCTACGAGCGGGCCTCTTCGGTCGAGGCCGCAGCCAAGGCGGCGGCGTCGAGTCCCGACGCAAAATTCATAGCCGGCGGCACCAACCTCCTCGATCTGATGAAACTCGACATCGAGACGCCCAAGCATCTGATCGACGTCAACGGATTAGGCCTCGACAAGATCGAGAAAGTCGAGAATGGCGGTCTGCGGATCGGCGCGTTGGTGCGCAACACGGATCTCGCCGCCCACGACATAGTGCGCCGCGATTACGCGCTTCTGTCTCGCGCGCTGCTGGCCGGCGCATCCGGTCAGTTGCGCAACAAGGCGACGACCGCGGGCAACCTCCTGCAACGCACGCGCTGTCCTTATTTCTACGACACCAACCAGCCCTGCAACAAGCGCAAGCCCGGCAGCGGCTGTTCGGCAATCGGCGGTTATTCGCGGCAGCTCGCCGTCATCGGGGGCAGCGACGCCTGCATCGCGACCAATCCGAGCGACATGTGCGTCGCGCTCAGAGCGCTCGATGCGATCGTCGAAACCGTCAAGGCCGACGGTTCCCGGCGCTCGATCCCGATCACGGATTTCCATCGACTTCCCGGCGACACGCCGCATATCGAAACGGCCTTGGAAGGCGGCGAGATCATCACGTCCATACTGCTCCCGCCAGCGATCGGCGGCAAGCAGATTTACCGGAAGGTGAGGGACCGCGCGTCCTACGCCTTCGCGCTCGTTTCGGTGGGCGCGATACTCCAGCCCGATGGAACAGGACGAGTGGCGGTCGGCGGGATTGCGCCGAGGCCTTGGCGTCTGGATGCCGCGGATGGCGCGCTGCCCGAGGGAGCCGGGCCGGCGACCAGCGCGTTGCTGGCCGATGCTCGCCCCACCGACGACAACAGGTTCAAGGTCGATCTCGTTGAGCGCACGCTCAGTGCGGTGATCGCTGCAGGAAGGATTTGAGGCATGAAGTTCGAAACGCCTGCGACCGAAAACCCCATCGATCGCCTTCGCGTGGTCGGCAAGCCCATCTCCCGCATCGATGGTCAGCTCAAGACCACGGGCCGGGCCAAATACGCCTATGAATGGCATGACCCGGATATCGCCTATGTCTACGGCTATCCGGTCGGCGCATCGGTCCCGAAGGGACGCATTCTCTCGATCGATGGATCGGCGGCAATGAAATCGCCCGGTGTTCTCGGCGTCATCTCCGCCCTGGATTTCAACGATTTGAAAAAGGGTAAATTGAACACCGCCCGACTGTTCGGCGGCGGCGAGGTTCAGCACTATCACCAGGCGGTCGCGGTCGTCGTGGCCGAGACATTCGAGCAGGCCCGTTCCGCGGCCGCCTTGGTGAAGGTCGATTATGCGGAAGAGCGCGGCGTCTTCGACCTGGCGCAAGCAAAGCCGAAGGCTGAGAAACCCGATGAGTCCGACAAGCCGGACACGGCGGTCGGAGATTTCGACGCGGCCTTCAAGGCCGCGCCCGTCACGCTCGACGAGACCTATACGACGCCGGATCAGTCGCACGCCATGATGGAGCCGCACGCCTCGATCGCCGCATGGGACGGGGAAGACCTCACGGTCTGGACCTCGAGCCAGATGATCGATTGGTGGCGAACAGACCTCGCGACGACGCTGGCCATGGACAAGGACAAAGTGCACATCATGTCGCCTTTCATCGGCGGCGGTTTCGGCGGCAAGCTTTTCCTTCGAACGGATGCCGTGCTCGCCGCGTTGGCGTCGAAGAAAGTCGGACGTCCGGTGAAGGTCGGACTGCCGCGCCCCATGATCATGAACAACACGACCCACAGGCCGGCGACGATCCAACGCATCCGGATCGGCGCGGGCGGCGACGGAAAGATCACCGCGATCGGCCATGAGAGCTGGTCCGGCAATCTTCCCGGCGGCAGCCTGGAAACTGCAGTCAACCAGACCCGGCTTCTCTATGCCGGGGCCAATCGGATGACGGCGATGCGGCTTGCCACCCTCGATCTCCCCGAGGGCAACGCCATGCGCGCCCCCGGAGAAGCTCCCGGCCTGATGGCGCTGGAGATCGCCATCGACGAAATGGCCGAAAAGCTCGGTATGGATCCGATCGCTTTCCGCATCGCCAACGACACGCAAGTCGATCCTGAAAATCCCGAGCGTCCCTTCTCGCACCGCGATCTGGTCGGATGTCTCGAACAGGGCGCGGATCGTTTCGGATGGAAGGATCGCCCTGCGGTCGCCTCGCGGCGCGACGGCGATCTGATGATCGGCTACGGCGTGGCGGCGGCGTTTCGCGACAATCTCGTCATGCCGTCGGGCGCCCGCGTGCGCCTCGGCGCCGATGGATTGGTCACCGTCGAGACGGATATGACCGACATCGGCACGGGCAGCTATACGATCATCGCACAGACCGCGGCGGAGATGCTGGGCGTCGAAATCGACAAGGTGGCCGTGCATCTCGGTGATTCCGCTTTCCGGTGTCTGCGGGCTCCGGCGGTCAGTTCGGCGCCAATTCCTCGACTTCGGGCGTTTACGCGGCCTGCGTGAAACTCCGCGATGCGGTGGCCAGCAAGCTCGGGTTCAATTCCGGCGACGTCGTGTTCGAGAACGGCCAGGTCCGCTCGGGCAACCGGTCAGAAGCGCTCGCGCAAGCCGCCGTCGACGGCGAGATTGTAGCCGAAGACAGCATGGAATGGGGTGATCTGACCAAGACGCACCAGCAATCCACCTTTGGCGCGCATTTCGTCGAGGTCGGCGTCGATGTCTACACCGGCGAAACCCGCGTACGTCGTATGCTCGCCGTCTGCGCCGCCGGTCGCATCCTCAACCCGGTAACGGCGCGCAGCCAGGTGATCGGCGCCATGACCATGGGCGTCGGCGCGGCCCTGTCGGAGGAACTCGCGGTCGACGCCGGCCGCGGCTTTTTCGTCAACCACGATCTCGCAGGATACGAGGTTCCGGTCCATGCGGACATACCGCATCAGGAGGTCGTCTTCCTGGATGAGACCGATCCTTACTCCTCGCCGATGAAAGCCAAGGGCGTCGGCGAACTCGGCCTGTGCGGCGTGTCTGCGGCGATCGCCAATGCGATCCATAACGCGACCGGCATTCGTGTGCGCGATTACCCGGTGACGCTGGACAAGCTGTTGAAGGGCATGCCTTCGCTCGGATGAAGGCTTAATACGCCTCGCTAAGTCCGGCGCCGGCAATGTCTGCGGATTGGCTGAGCCCTGAAACGACAACGCCGCCGACGCGCGAGCGCCGGCGGCGTTTTCATACCGGCTTACGGCTCGATGCGAACCGGCACGGCCTTGGAGGCGGGCGTCTTGGACATTTCGTCATGGTGGTCTATCGCCACGAGGACGTTGGCCTCGGGATAATAGGCGCCGATCGTTCCAGGCGGAAGCGTGTGACGGGTGACCCGCAGACCGGGAAGGGCGCGGCGGACGCCATCCTCGAAATCGCTGACGAGGGTGACGATCTGGCCTTCCGTCAATCCGGCGGACCGGATGTCGTCGTCGCACATCAGCACCACGTCACGCGTGCCTTCGATACCGCGGAAGCGATCGGAATAGCCGTAGATGGTGGTGTTGAACTGGTCGTTGGAGCGCAGGGTCATCAGGCGGTAGCGGCCGGGGGCGTCGGCGAAAGCGAGCGCGTTCAGCCGATCCGGCGTCGTGAAGACGGCCTTGCCTTGCTCCGTCTTCCAGACGCGCTCACGCGCCGCATTGCCGCGGTAGAAGCCGCCCGGTTGGAACATGCGCGCGTTGTAAGCCTTGAAGTCGTCCGGATAGGTCGCCTCGATCAGATCGCGGACTAGGCTGTAGTCTGACGTCCAATCATCCCAAGTCAGTCTCGGGTTCGCAGCCACCGAAGCCTTGGCGATCCCGGCGACGATCGCCAATTCGCTCTTCAAATGCTCCGACGCCGGCGTCCTTTTGCCGGTGGAGGCCGAGACGTTGGAGAAACTGTCCTCCGTGGTGACCGATTGCACCCCTGTCGCCTGTTCGTCCCGCTCGAAGCGCGACAGGCAAGGAAGGATATAGGCGGACTTTCCCGGAAAAAGATGGCTGCGGTTCAGCTTCGTCGAGACCATAACCGTAAGGTCCTGGGCGGCCCAGCACCGTTCCATCGCCTCCTGGTCCGGCGTGGCGCGGACGAGATTGCCGCCGAGCGAAATGAAAGCCTTGATCTTGCCCGACATCAAGCCCTTGACCGCATCGACGATCGTCGTTCCGTCTTCGGTCGGCGGGTCGAAGTCGAACAAGGTCTTCAGCCTGTCCATCGGGATCAGTTTGGTTTTTTCGGCGATCCCGACGGTGCGCTGTCCCTGGACGTTCGAATGTCCTCGCACGGGACAACAGCCAGCGCCCTCGCGACCGATATTGCCGCGCAACAGCAGGAGGTTGACGACCATAGCGATATTGAGTGCGCCTTGGGAGTGTTGGGTGAGACCCATGCCATAGACGCCGATTACGCGTTCCGCCTCGATGTAGATTTCGCCTGCGCGCCGAAGCGCGGCCTGCGACAAACCACTCTCCCGCTCGATCGCATGCCAATCCGTCGAGCGCACGAGTTCGATGAAGCCGTCGAAGCCGGTCGTGTGTTCCGCGATGAAGGCGACATCGATGATCCGCGGCAGGTTCCGGGCCAGAGCGTCGTCGTCGACTTCGATCACGACTTTGCAAAGGCCGAGAATGGCGGCGATGTCGCCGCCGGCGCGGACCTGCAGATATTCGTCCGAGATCGGGGTTTCACGGCCGGTCAGCATGTCGAATGGATTTTGCGGATTGACGAAAGAAACGAGACCCTGCTCGACCACTGGATTGAACGTCACGATCTTAGCGCCGCGCTGCTTGGCCTCCTGAAGCGGATGCAGGAATCGTGGGCTGTTGGAGCCGGGGTTCTGACCGAAAAAGAAGAAGGCGTCGGCCTTTTCCAGATCGTCCCAGACCACGGTGCCGACCGGAGACCCTATGACCTTGTTGAGGCCCACCGAGGTGGTCTCATGGCACATGTTCGAGCTTTGCGGGAGGTTGTTGTTGCCATAGGTGCGGGCGAGAAGCGCATAGAGATAGGAAGCTTCGAGCCCGGCATGGCCCGAGGCGTAGAAGACGACGCTGTCGCGCGGCAGTGATTTCAAGGTCGCGCCAATGTCTGCGAAAGCGTCTTCCCAGGACACGGCTGCATATCGATCCGTTTCGGCGTCGTAGCGCAGCGGATGGGTCAACCTGCCGGTTTGCTCGAGATCGTAATCCTTCCAGCTTCGCAGCTCCGAAACCGTGTGATCACTCCAGAACTCTGGTCCGCAGCGGGCGCCGGTGAGATCCGAGAGCGTGGCTTTCGCTCCATTTTCGCAAAACTCGAACGCTCTGTAATTGGCCGGTTTCGGCCAGGCGCAGGACACGCACATCACGCCGCCGGGCTTGTTCATCCGCCAGATGTCTTCGACGACGCCCGCCGGCGGATGCGTGTCGCTTGCGATGCGGGCGAGTGACGTAAGTGAGCCCCAGCCCCGGCCGGGCCTTCGGATTCAGGGTTGGCGATGGCGTCGGTCATGATGAATTTCCCATTGCGGGTGCAAAAATGGTCGACAGCGCCCTCGTCGTGAAGGCGCTGTCGGTGTGTTCGGCGCAGATTTATTGGGCCGGCTCGTGGAAGGGACAGCCGTTGAAACGAGCCCTAAATTCGGCGGAATGGCGATAGGGCTCTTTCCTCGCCCGATTGATGCCGCCGAGCGGCTGGTGATCGAGGAGGCCCGTCCAAACGCTGAACCGCATTTCCTCATCGACTTTTTGAACGATATCGTCGCGCCAGCTGTCTTGAGGTCCCGCCTCTATCGTCGCGACGGTGACGAAAGGCGCGTCGTCCTCCTTCCACTCCACCGTCGGGTCTTCGACGGGATGCGCGGCGAGATCGCGACAAAGCTGAACTTGAAATTCCCAGACGCCATGCGTCGTCCTCATCTCGGACTGCACCGTCTCCCGAATGGCGTTTTCACGATCCCTGGCGTCGATTTCCGCGCCTGTGCGCCTGGTGAGGTCCGGCGAGACGGGCTTGAGGCGGAATTTGGCGATGTAGTCGCCATAGCGAAACGGCGTGACGCTGAAATAAGTCTCTCCGAGCGGATCGGAATTCGGCGCGCCGCCCAACCCGGCAATCGTCGGGCTGGAGACGCCGACCGCTTCGAGGCCCTTGTTGACTGTCTGCAACACGGTCGACATCACGGTCTTGGTCGTCTCCATCCGGTCCGTCGTCTTGGCGAGAAGCTTCAGGCTCGACAGGAATTTCTCAGGCGTCGGCGCTTGAAAGATCGGACCGTTGACCATGATGAAGTCCTGCGTCCGGCCATCGGCGTCGGGAAGCCGGGCGCCGTCGACCTCGAGAACTTTCAGCGCTAGCCCACGCGGCAGCGACACGGCGTCGGGCAGGATGTCGCCAGCGTTGGTGGAAAGGCGCATAAAGACCCGATGTTCCCCGGGCTTGGCGAACAGACCCTGTGCGAGTTCGGGGGAAGTCCGGCCGCAATGCGCATGACGCCCTCGATCACGCCATGCGCTTTCGCATGCACGGAACGGACGGCGTGACCATAATCCTTGGACGTCGTCTGGAGAATGATGTCGAACTGGTCGATGAGGGCGGCGATGGTCTCCCCCTCGTTCGGTTGGATCGTTTCGACGCCGGGGGCGTAGCGGACGGGGAGGGGAAGTGACATTGGCGCTCCTGTCAAAAACCCGAAACGCGGTCGCGCGCGGCGGGTTCCTGCCAGCGATGTAATGACGCCGCCGCCCTCCGCTCGGGCGTCAACTGCGCCATCTCATGGCAATCGACGATGTTGTGTTGCCGAACTCGTCACCGAAGACGACGTAATCGGACATGTCTATCGAGGATCGGATTGAGACGACTTCCTGACGATCAGACTGCAGGGCAGTCTCGTCGTGCCAGGCTCCACAGATTCGCCGTTGCAAAGCCTATGAATGGCGAGTCCGGCGCGTCGTCCCAAGGCCTTGAGTTCCATGTCGACCGTCGTCAGCGGCGGCCGGGTCTGTTTGGCGACGATCTCCCAGTTGTCGAAACCGGCGATGGCGATGTCGTCGGGAATCGAGATGGCGTTGTCGCGCAACGCATCGATGACGCCGCGGGCGATTTCGTCGCTGCCGCAGAAGATGGCGTCCGGCAGCGCATGTCCGCTGCTCAGCATCTGCGCCACCGCCTCGCGGCCCCATTCTTCCGTCCATTCGCCGAAGACGACCGAAGCGCCATCGCCGGTCAGCGCGCGATAGGCGTCGGCGCGAATGCGCGCCGCCCTGTATTCCTCGGGGCCGGTGATGTGGAGGATCCGCTGGCGCCCCAGGCCCTGGAGATGTTCGACCGCGAGCCTTGCGCCCTGGGCGTCGTCGGGATGGAAGGTGACGCTCTCCTCCGGTCCCTCCGCAAAGGCGTAGACCACCGGGATCGGCAGCTTTGCAAATTCCGGCGGCGGCCTCATGTCGAGGCGCGTAGCCGTGAAGATGATGCCGTCGACCTGGCGATCGAGCAGGGATTCGAGATGGAGACGCGCCAGCCGCGGATCATTGTTGGTGGCGCAAAGGAACACCGAAACTCCGTGGTCGACAAGGGCTTCCGATACGCCCGCGACCATCGGCAATGTCAGTCGGCCATAGGTGTCGTTGGTGATCATGCCGATCGCATGGCTTCGTCGCTTCAACAACCCACGCGCGAGCGCATTGGGACGAAAGCCGATCTCTTCAGCCACCCGGCGCACCTTTTCGACCGTCTCGGCCTTGGTCCGGCCGATGCCGTTGAGCGCATTCGACGCCGTCGCGATACTGACCCCGGCAGCATCCGCCACATCGCGAATCGTACGCCTGCCTTTATCGGATCTGGTCACTCAAGCCTCCTGTTCCGCTTCTATGATAAAACCTTTTAGCAGAAATAATCGTGTTGATGAAAGGTTTTATCAAAAAGTTGCTCCCACGGTGTGCACAGACTGTCGACATTCCGGATCTTCTCTCATAACGTTTCCTTCGTAGAGAGGCCAGGACGGTCCGAAGGAAGAGGAGAACGCATCATGTTGAAGTTGAAAGCCACGGTCACCGCATTTGCACTTTTGGCGAGCACCGCGCTTGCGAGCGCCGAAGAAGTCACGCTCTGGGTGCGCACCTCGTCGGGCGCCGTGCTGCAGGGCCTCGCCGAGAAATACAACGCCGCGCATTCCGATAAAGTCAACGTCACGCAGATCACCGCCGAACAGATGGTCCCGAAGCTGGGAGCCGCTATCGCCGGCGGCGCAGCCCCGATGGCGCCGTGCTCGACCTCATCTACATGCCGACATTCGCCGCCAACGACAGTCTCGAGGACATCTCCGAATTCGTGAAGGGCCTGCCCTACGCCGATGCTCTCAGCCCATCTCACATCCGCCTCGCGACTTACGACGGCAAGATCTATGGCGTGCCCGCGCTGCCCGACGCCTCGATCATCGCCTACAACACCGATCTCTTCGCGAAAGCGGGCCTCGATCCCAAGAAGGCCCCGGCGTCGCTCAAGGAGATCGCCGAAGACGCCAAGAAGATCCATGCTCTCGGTGACGAGACCTACGGATTCTATTTCGTCGCCAATTCCGGCAGCTGGCTGATCTATGATTTCCTGCCGCATCTCTGGGCCGCCAATTCCGATATTTTGAGCGAGGACGGCCGCACGGCGACCGTGGACACCCCGGCGTTCCGCGCTACTGTCGCGGCCTATCGCGACATGTGGGCGGCGGGCGCCATTCACCCGACATCCCGTTCCGGCAATGGCAACAACGCCGTGGAAGCCTTCGCTTCGGGAAGGTCGGCATCCTCATGACCGGTTCCTACATCGTGAACCTGCTGACCAGCAAGTATCCCGACGTGAAATTTGACGTCGCGCCGATCCCGGGTCCGGACGGCGGGGCATCGAGCTTCGCCGGCGGCGACACGCTCGCCCTCATCAAGGGGATCAGCGAGGAAAAGAAGAAAGTCGCGCTGGACTTCGTGAAATTCTACATGGAGCCGGAGCAGCAGGTCTACATCACCAAGGAATCCGGCATGCCGTCGCGCACCGACCTCGCCAAGGAGGCCTATGCCCAGTTCGACCCGCGCAACCTCGTCGCCTATGATATCCTGGCGAAAGCGCGCACGCCCTACACCTTCTCTTCGGACGAATTGTTCGTCAGCCGCACCGGTCCGTTCCTGAACCTCATCCAGGGTGCGATCTTCGGCGAAGACGTCGATGGCTCGATCTCCAAAGCCCAGGGCGAATTCACCAAGATTCTCGATCGCACCAATCCTTGATCGATCAGGTGCGAGGCGGTTCGCCGCCTCGCATTCGACCTCCACGATCTCCCGAATTCCGAACCTGAGGCATCCCGTGTCACAACCGCTCACGAGCGATCAGGAAGCGCGTACGAAGCGCGCCGTTGCCGCCGATGCGGAGCCCAAGGGCTGGCTCGGCCTGGCCTTCATTCTCCCGGGCTTCCTGTTTATCTTCGTCCTGTTCCTCGTGCCGCTGGCGATGACGATCTGGATGAGTTTCTACAACTGGCCGCTGCTCGGCCGTCGAAAGTTCATCGGCCTCGAAAACTATGTCGAACTGCTCGGCGACACCCAGCTTTGGCACTCGCTCGGCTTCACCTTGCTTTACACCGGCCTGGTGACCGCGGCGATCTTCGCGGTTGCGTTTCCGCTGGCGCTTCTGGTCGACAAGCCGCTGCGCTCGGCGGGCTTCTTCCGCACGGTCTATTTCATGCCCGTGGTCATCGGTTTCGGAGCCGCGTCGACACTGTGGATGTGGCTGCTCAATCCCGACAGCGGCGTCTTCGCCCAGGTCCTGCGCGGCCTCGGCCTGATCTCGTCGGCGCCGCGCCCGCTCGAAAGCTTCTGGCCGGCGTTGGCTGTGATTATCCTTATGGTCGTCTGGAAAACCGCCGGCTTCACCATGGTCATCCTTCTCACCGGACTGCAGAGCATCTCCAACGATGTAATCGAAGCGGCCAAGATCGACGGCGCGAGCGTCTTTGCCCGCTTCCGCCGCATCACGCTGCCGCTGATGCGCAACTCGCTGGTGCTGGCGCTGGTGATCAACGTCACTTCTTCCATGCTTGCCTTCGACCAGTTCTTCATCATTACCCAGGGCGGACCGGAGAATTCGACGATATCGGCGGTGTTCTCGATTTATCTCGCCTCCTTCTCGTCCTATCGGCTCGGCTATGGATCGGCTCTGTCCTTCGCCCTGCTCGTCGTCCTCGTCGCGATCAGCGCCATCCAGTTCGTGCTGTTGCGCGACCGCCCGGAGGAAAGCTGATGTCCGGTCCTGCTTCGAAATCAAGCGGCGCGCCGACGAGCGAGCGCCTGGGCTACTGGCTGTTCTTAGCCATCTCCATCCTGCTCGCGATCCTGTTCATCATGCCGATCGTCTGGTCGGTGGCCAACTCCTTCAAGCCTGCCGCCGAAGCGCTGGCCAATCCGGCGGCGCTGTTTTCCAAGGCTTTTTCACTGGAGAACTACCGGCGTCTCGAAAATGTCGGCGCCGGCTGGTATGTCTATGCCGGCAATTCGGTGATGATCGCCATCGGCACGGTCATCCTCACCGTGCTGGTCTCCGTGCCCGCCGGTTACGGATTTTCCAAGTTCAGGTTTCCCGGCCAATCATTGTTCTTCGTGCTGATCATGGCGACGATGATGATCCCGTTCCAGTCGATCCTGACGCCGCTGTTCCTGATCCTGAAGTTTCTCGGTTTGCAGAACAGCCTTGTCGGCCTGGTGCTGATCTACGTGACCTTCCAGCTGCCGTTCTCGGTCTTCATGATGCGCAACGCCTTCGACGCCGTGCCGAAGGCCCTGATCGAGGCGGCGCGGATCGACGGGGCGTCCCAGATGACGATTCTTCGCCGCATCATGCTGCCGATTGCGCTGCCGGGCGTGGCCACCGTGGCCATGTTCGCCTTCCTCAATTCCTGGAACGAGTTCCTCGCCGCCCTGATCTTCCTGTCCGACCAGAACAAGTTCACCTTGCCCATCATGCTGGTGAACGTATCCTCCGGTCTCTACGGGATCATCGATTGGGGCGCGCTGCAGGCCGGCATCGTGGTCACCATGATCCCCTGCATCATCCTGTTCCTGCTCTTGCAACGCTATTACGTGCGCGGCCTGACCGCCGGCGCCGTCAAGTAAAGCGCGGCCCCGCCGCTCTAGGAGTCCCCATGCTTTCGACGAAAACTTCTCCCTCCCGCCGTCCCGTCCAGCGCTATGTCCCGGTCGACCACAGCCGCGTCGTCTTCGACGGCGGCTTCTGGAAGAGCTGGAGCGAAACGGTGCGAGACGTCACCATTCCCACCCAGCACATGCGCCTCGACGAAGAAGGCTTCCTCGAAGTGCTTGATTTCGGCATGCCCCCTGCGCCGCTGGCGCGACCGATCCAGCCGAGCGGTCTTTCGATGCAGCATTTCTTCGATTCCGATTTCGGCAAATGGATCGAGGCCGCGAGCTACACGCTGAAGAACAATCCCAATCCCGATATAGAAGCCAAGATCGATGCGATCGTCGTCCAGCTCGAAAAGGGGCAGATGGAGGACGGTTATCTCAACAGCTGGTTTATCCGCCGCGAGCCGGAGAAGCGCTGGACGAATCTGCGCGATCTTCACGAAATGTACTCCATGGGCCATTTGCTCGAAGGAGCGGTCGCCTATTTCGAAGCGACCGGCAAGCGCCGCTTTCTCGACGTGATGATCCGCGCCGTCGATCACATCATCGACACGTTCGGCCGTGAGCCGGGCAAGCTTCGCGGCTATGACGCGCATGAAGAAATCGAATTGGCCCTGGTCAAACTCTATCGCGTCACACGCGATCCGCGCCACCTGGCGCTGGCGACCTACTTCGTCGACGAGCGCGGCCAGATGCCCTCCTATTTCGACGAGGAAGCGCGCAAGCGTGGTGAAAATCCCGAAGACTATGTCTACAAGACCTATGCCTATAGCCAGGCGCATATGCCGGTGCGTGAACAGCATCAAGTGGTCGGCCATGCCGTGCGGGCCATGTATCTTTTCTCGGCGATGGCCGATCTCGCCGTCGAGAATGACGATCCGTCGCTGTTTGAAGCCTGTGACCGCCTGTACGACAATCTGATCGGCCGGCAACTCTACATCACCGGCGGACTGGGCCCTTCGGCCTCGAACGAGGGTTTCACCCGCGAATACGACCTGC
The DNA here is from genome assembly GCF_014158035.1 of Rhizobium sp. G21. Classification (GTDB taxonomy): domain Bacteria; phylum Pseudomonadota; class Alphaproteobacteria; order Rhizobiales; family Rhizobiaceae; genus Rhizobium_E. Next base: position 119,115 of record NZ_JACFXW010000003.1, read on the forward strand.
CCAACGAGACGGCCTATGCCGAGACCTGCGCGGCGATCGCACTGGGCTTCTGGAGCCATCGCATGGCCCAGATCGAACTCGACGGCCGCTTCACCGACAAGCTCGAAACGGTGCTTTATAATGGCGCTCTGTCCGGCCTCTCGCGTGACGGAGAGCACTATTTTTATGAGAACGTGCTGGAAAGCCATGGCCAGAATCGACGCTGGAAATGGCATTACTGCCCGTGCTGCCCGACCAACATCGCCCGTTTCATCACGTCGCTCGGCCAGTATTTCTATTCTTGCGCCGAAAGCGACGTCGCGGTGCATCTTTACGGCCAGAACAGCGCCGAACTGACCGTCGGCGATCGTTACCTCCGACTGCGGCAGGAGACCCGCTACCCCTGGGAAGGCGACGTCGCCCTGTTGATCGGCGTCGACGCGCCGGCCCGCTTCACCTTGAGACTCAGAATTCCCGGTTGGTGCCGCAAGGCCGTCGTTTCGGTCAACGGAGAAACCATCGATCTCGGCAAGTCGGTCATCGCGGGCTATGCGGCGGTCGATCGGGAATGGCGTGACGGCGATGTCGTGCGCCTGTCCTTCGATATGCCGATCGAGAGGCTTTATGCCCATCCCGCGGCGACAGAAGATGCGGGACGCGTCGCCCTCCAGCGCGGCCCGGTCGTTTTCTGCGTCGAGGAAACCGATATCGGCACGGAACCGCAACGGCTGCGCCTGGCCGCAGACGCGGCCTTGTCGGCCCGTTTCGACGAGGATCTTCTCGGCGGCGCGACAGTTATCGAGGGCGAGGCCGTCGAAGCCGATGCTTCAGATTGGCGAAACACTCTCTACCGCACGGCTCCACCCAGGTTGAAAGCCCGCCGGTTCAAGGCGATACCCTATCACCTGTGGGCAAATCGCGAGGCCGGCGCAATGTCGGTCTGGCTGCACGAGAAGTAAGGAGAGCATCATGGCCCGGCTCGAATTGCGCAATGTGGTGAAATCCTACGGTATCTACGAGGCGGTGCGCGGCATCAGCCTCGATATCGAAGACAACGAATTCGTCGTCTTCGTCGGTCCATCCGGTTGCGGCAAGTCGACGACGCTGCGCATGATCGCGGGCCTCGAACATATCAGCAGCGGCGAGATCGCCATCGGCGGCCAGACCGTCAATCGCCTCGGTCCCGGCAAGCGCGACATCGCCATGGTGTTCCAGAGCTATGCGCTCTATCCGCATATGACCGTTCGCGAAAACATCTCCTTCTGCCTGGAGCAACAGCGCCTGCCGCAAGCGGAAATCGACGATCGGATCATGCGGGCGGCAGAGACGCTGCACATCACCGAACTTCTCGGACGGCGCCCCGGCCAGTTGTCAGGAGGGCAACGTCAACGCGTCGCCATGGGCCGCGCCATCGTGCGCAATCCCAAGGTCTTCCTGTTCGACGAACCATTGTCGAATCTCGACGCAAAACTGCGCGTGCAGATGCGGACGGAAATCAAGCGCCTGCACCAGCAGATGCCGACGACGACGGTGTATGTCACTCATGACCAGATCGAGGCCATGACCATGGCCGACCGCGTCGTGGTGATGAATCGCGGCGTGATCGAGCAGGTCGGCCCGCCGCAGGATCTCTATCACCATCCCGCCAGTCAGTTCGTGGGCGGCTTTATCGGCTCGCCGTCGATGAACATGCTGACCGCACGCCTGGAGAAAGATGGCGACGATCTCGTCGTCGTCCTGGAAGACGGCTCGCGCCTTGCTGTTCCGGCCCCCAGAGCGGACGTCTACAGCGCCTATGCCGGTAAAGCCGTGGTGTTCGGCATTCGCCCTGAATCGATTTCGAGCCTGGCGCCGAAACCGGGCTTTGCAATGCTCGACGCCAAGATCGATCTCGTGGAGCCGCTCGGTCCCCTGACGATGGTCTATTTCAATATCGGCGCTGCAACACTCTGCGCCAGCATCGAGCCGGAAAGCGAACCTCGTCCGCAATCGACGATGTCATTGTCGTTCAACATGAACCAGATGCATCTCTTCGACTTGGAATCCGGTCGCTCGCTCGCGCGGATGTGAAGCTGGTTTTCTTTTCGCGAAAGTCGCTCTAAGACACGGTTTGCCGAGATCCAGGAGTCCAGATTGTATCGTTCAAGCGCGGACCGCGTTCGGCACGAGGCGATAAGGTGCGTGAACGTTCAGATGGGGTCCGGAGGTCGACATGCTTGATGATGTGATGCAGGGCCAGCCGGAGCCGACGCGAGCGCGTGGCTCCAACACACAAAGCGTCTATGATGCGTTGCGCCACGAGATCCTGACGATGAAGCTGGGTCCGGGCAGCCCGCTCGACGAGGTGGGATTGTCGGAGCGCTTCAGCATGTCGCGCACGCCGGTTCGCGAAGCGTTGCTGAGGCTCTCCGCCGATGGATTGGTCACCACGCTGCCGAACCGCAACACGATCGTCTCGATGATCGATTTCGCGGGTCTTCCTCCCTATTTCGAGGCGTTGACCTTGATGTACAGGGTTACGACACGTGGCGCGGCGCTCCATCGCGGCGGAAGGATGGTGGACGAGATCCGCGCTCACCAGCGGGCATTCGCGACCGCCGTTGTCGCGCGCGACGCTTATGCGATGATCGACGCCAACAGGGAATTCCACGTCGCGATCGCGGAAGCGGCCGGAAACGGCTACTACACGCGTTTTTTTGCGCGTCTGCTCGATGAAGGCCGCCGCATATTAAGGCTTTATTACTCGACGTTCGACGACCGGCTGCCCCGCCAGTATGTCGATGAGCATGAGGAAATGATCGTGACGATCGAGGCGGGAGACGTAACCCGCGCCGACGCGCTCGCCACGGTTCATGCCGCCCAGATCGTTCGGCAGATCCAGGAATATGTCGCGCGCAATCTCGAGGAGCCTATGGCGTTGCCGCTTAAATGAGATCAGCGGGGAAGGGAGCTTCCGACATCCTGCACCATTCGCATCGATTGAAGGAGCATGTTTGGCGACCGTCGCCAGCCGTCGAATTCGGGTCTTTCATCGTCAAGGCAGGCGTATGAGCGACCCGCTCGGCCGTCCCCAGAGATATCTGTGTCGAACAGAATGCCGTCGACAACCCACGCCTCAGTAAGTGATGCGTCTGTCGACAATCTACCTACAGTTTCTTATGCCGCTTGAAAAGCTTGCTCCGAGGGAGAGAAATGATGGATTTGATGCACCCCGTCGCCCGTACAGCGGAAACTGAATATCGCTCCCGGCTCGACCGTCTGAGAGAACGCATGGATCATGCCGGCATCAACGGCGTCTTGCTCGGTTCGACGGAGAGCCTGCGCTATTTCACCGGCCTGGTCTGGCATCAGAGCGAGCGCCTGCTCGGCGCGCTCGTCACCGGGGACGCCATCACTTATGTCGTGCCGGGCTTCGAACGCAGCCGTGTCGAAACCTTGCCCCATATCGCAGGCGAGATTGCCGTCTGGCAGGAGGAGGAGAGCGCCGCCGGCTTGGTTGCCCGACTGATTGGAGCAGATGGAAAACTCGCACTGGATGATGCGCTGCCGCTCTTCGTCTACCATGCGTTGATGCGAGAGTTCGACGCCGAACGGTTGATGGATGGCGGACCGTTGATCCGTGGGCTGCGCGTCCGCAAATCACCGGCGGAAATCGCGTTGATCCAGCACGCGATGGACATCACCATGGATATCCATCGCAAGGTCTTCTCGATGCTCGCGCCGGGCGTCGCGGCCTCCGAAGTCGTCAAATTCATCGACCAGCAGCATCGGCTGGCCGGAGCCGACGATGGGTCGACCTTCGCCATCGTCTCCTTTGGAACGGCGACCTCGTTGCCTCATGGCGCGGACGGAGACCAGATTCTCGCGGCGGGGCAGGTCATCCTGGTGGACACCGGCTGCCGACTCGACGGCTACCATTCCGACATCACCCGCACTTATATGCTCGACGAGGGCGACAAGGCGTTTGCGGAGGGTTGGGCCATCGAGCGCGCGGCGCAGCAAGCCGTTTTCGACGCCGCCGCGCTCGGCGCGCCATGTGAGGACCTCGATAGAGCCGCTCGCGACGTGCTCTCGCGTCATGGGCTCGGTCCGGATTATCGTCTGCCCGGCCTGCCGCATCGCGCCGGCCACGGCCTCGGTCTCGAGATCCATGAAGCGCCCTACATCGTGCGCGGCAACACCATGTCTCTCGAAGCCGGCATGTGCTTCTCCAATGAACCCATGCTGGTGTTCCCAGGTGATTTCGGGATCCGTCTGGAGGATCACATCTACATGACGGATGACGGACCTCGCTGGTTCACCACGCCCGCCAAAGGCCCGACGGAAATCAACTGACGCCAGGGGCGCGAGCAAGTCTTTCAGACTGACTTCTTTCCTGTTTGCACACCACCATCTTGTCGATTTCTTTCAGCAGATCCGTGACCTGATCCGACTTCAGCGGCCGAGACATCAGATAACCCTGGATTTCGTTGCATTGATCGGCGGTGAGGATCGCGAGCTGCTCGTTCGTCTCGACGCCTTCCGCCGTGACGGAAAGACCAAGCGCCTTGCCGAGGCCGAGGATCGCCTGAACGATCGGGCGCGCATTGTCGCTGCTGTCGAGGTCCATGATGAAGCTGCGGTCGATCTTGATCACGTCGAATGGAAAGTTGCGAAGATAGCTCAGCGAAGAATATCCGGTGCCGAAATCATCCATGGCGAGCTTGATTCCAAGGGATTTCAACTCTTCGAGAACTTCTCGCGCATTGGCGGCGTCTTCGAGAAGCACGCCTTCGGTGATTTCGAGCTCAAGCAGTTGGCTTGGCAGGCCTGAGTCCTGCAGGGCCGAACGAACCTTTTGCACCAGATCCCGATCGCGGAATTGGATCGGGGAGAGATTGACCGAGACGCCGATGCCGTCCCAGTCGCGGGCCGTGCGGCAGGCGGTTCTCAGGATCCATTCGCCGAGCGGCACGATCAGGCCGTTCTGTTCTGCGAGCGGGATGAAATCCATCGGGTTGATCCGACCTTTTTCGGGATGCATCCAGCGCACCAGCGCTTCCACGCTCTTGATGCGGCGCGCGCGCGTATCAAACCGCGGCTGATAGTCAAGGTAGAAGTCGCCGGCCGCCAGACTATGCCGCATATCGTCGGCCAGGCGCCGCATGGCGATGATCTTTTCATTCATCTCCGTCGCGAAGAACGCGAACTGGCCGCGTCCTTGCTGCTTGGACCGGTAGAGGGCGGTGTCGGCAGCCCGCAGCAGTTCGTCCGGCGTCCCGCCGTCCGACGGCGCCAGGGCAATGCCGATGGACATTCCCACCTTGATCTCTCCGCGGTCATGCCGGATCGGTTCGCTGATCATGGCGTAGAGTTTGGCGCAGAAGCGTTCGACCGCGTCGACCGTCATCCCCGGCGCGGCGATGACGAATTCGTCGCCACCCACCCGGGCCACCATCTGGTTTTCCCGGAGAGAGCGGCGTAGGCGGTCCGCCACTTCTCCCAACACCTTGTCGCCGACCTGATGGCCGAACGTGTCGTTGATCGGCTTGAAGCGATCAAGGTCGATATAAAAGATTGCGAGGCTGGCGGAGGGATCGGCGAGATGCGCATCGAGAAAGGTCGACAGCTTCGCCCTGTGGGGGCAGCGACGTGGCCGTGTCGTGCAGAGCCTGTCGTTTGGCGTCTTCGAAAGCCTCCGCCAAGGCGACGTTCATCGTCACATCGGTGGCGATCTTGACGACTTTGAGAGGCGCGCCGTTGATGTCGAGGATGGGGTTATAGGAGCATTGCAACCATATTTCGCGGCCATCCTTGCCGACCCGTCTATGCAGACCCTGCTGATAGTCGCCTCGGCGCAGTCCGTCCCAGAAATCGCCATACTCCTTGCTCAGCGCCTCCTGCGCATCCATGAGAACGCTATGGGATTTGCCGAGGATATCCGAGGCGCGATAGCCGAAAATGTCGAGCAGATTTTCGTTGGCGTGAAGGATCACGCCATTCATGTCGAACATGGCCACGGCCTGGGACCGATTGATCGCGTCCATCTGTCCGTTGATTTCGACCTGCTGACGTTTCTCCTCGGTGATGTCGGTGGCGTATTTGATGACCTTCGAGAGCTTTCCGTTCGGATCGAAGATCGGGTTGTAGCTGGCCTGCAACCAGATTTCCGAACCGTTCCTCGAAATGCGTTTATATTCGCCCTGTTGATATTCGCCGCGGCGCAGTTGCTCCCAAAACTCCCTGTACTCGGCGCTTTGTCGGGTCTCTTCGTCGACGAACATACTGTGATGCCTGCCCCTCACTTCCCCATACCGATAGCCGACGGAGGACAGGAAGTTTTCATTGGCGTCCAAGATGGACCCGTCCAGGCTCAGGGCGACGACGCATTGCGCCTTGTCTATCGCCGCGATCTGTCCCTGCAGTTCCGACTGAAAGAGTTTTTCCTCGGTGACGACGGACGCGAATTTGACCACCTTGATCGGCGTGCCATAGAGATCGAAGATCGGATTGTAGGTGGCTTGCAGCCAGATCTCTCGACCATCCCTGGCGATGCGCTTGTAAACCCCGGAGCGATGAAGGCCTTTCCTCAGGTCATTCCAGAAAGAAGCATATTCCTCGCTATGGGCGTATGCCGGCTCGACGAAAATGCGATGGTGCTGGCCGAGAACCGCGGATTTTTCGTAGCCGATCGCGTCGATGAAACGATCATTGACCTCGAGGATGGTGCCGAACATGTCGAAGGTGATGACGGCGTTGGATTTATGGATAGCGTTGATCTGCCATTGGTAATCCGCTTGCTGAAGCCGCTCTTCGGTGACGTCGTTGACATAGGAGACAACCTTGACCACTGAACCCGTGCGATCCCGTATCGGGTTATAGACGGCGCGCAGCCACTTCTTCTCGCCGCTCTTCGCCACTCGGATGAATTCTCCGGCGATATGTTCGCCGTCGGCGAGTCTGCGCCAGAAGAGCGCCTGTTGGTCGGATGACGCGTTTGAGCTTTCCAGGAAGATCGAATGGGGCCGGCCGGCCAACTCCTCGATGTGGTAGCCCATCGTGACGAGGAAGTTCTCGTTGGCGTCGAGCAACAGACCGTCGACGGAATAATGCGCCAAGCCCTGTGTCGCATTCATCGCCGCCATTTGGCCCCGCGCCTCGGCTTCCCGCTCCTGTTCCAACGTGACGTCGCGGGCAATCATGATCGTTTGCGGCGCATCACCACGTTCTGTAACATCGACATAGGACGCGGCCAGCCAGAGACTGGACCCAAGGGCGTCGCACCACAGACCCACATCCTCGTATTTGGACTCGGATCTTCCTTCGGCCCATATCCGTTTTTGGCGTTCGACATCGCGCCCATGCGCAAAGTCGAAGACGTTTCGACCGGAAAGCTGCTCCAGCGGGATCTGGAAAAACTTCGAGAAGTTCATGTTGGCGCTGAGAATGCGGCCGGCTGCATCGAGTCTGGCAACCGCAAAGCATTGCTGGAAAGCCCGAGATTCAGCGGAGTAGTCAGCGGACATTCTGTAGACCTTTGGCGATGGGTTTCAGTGCTTCTCGCAAATATACAGCGTGATCGTTAATTTTGCGCGATCTGGGCATGTTCTCGCCGCGTATAGCCGAAGAATATCCGAAATGTCGCAGAGGCGGGCGAAAGCGGCGATGTAGTCCGTATCGCGCAAAAGCACCGAACCCCAAATGGCCGGTATCGCTTATCCGGCGGTTGCCGGCAGACGCCTTGGCGATTGCGGTTTGAGGTCGACCGACAGCGGCTCGCAAGCAGGACGCGGTCTTCGATTTTCCAAAAACACGGACTGAATCGCGTCTCAAGTGTTTATGGCGCTGATGTCGCCCAGACATTCCCTGGGATACGAAAGATAAATATGAGGCGCCAGTCTTGACGTGTTGATACGTATCAATTATGGAATTGATACGTATCAACGAGATGAAGTCGTCGTGTCCCGAAAACGCATCACGCAAAAAGAAGTCGCTGACCGGGCCGGCGTGGCGCAGGCGACCGTTTCATTGATCCTCAACGGTGGCCGTGAGAAGGTCGCTGTGGAGACCGCAGAGCGCATCGAGGCGGCAATTCAGGAGCTCGGTTACCAGCCCAACCGGTTTGCTCAGGCGCTGCGGACGCAGCGAAGCTACGTCATCGCCTGCATCGTTCCCGATCTGGCCAATCCCTTTTATCCGTCGCTGGTCGTGGCCGTGCAGAGAGTCGCCCGGGCGGCAGGTTACGAAGTGGTCACGATCGATACGGAAGGCGTCGCGGCAAACGAGCGATCCGTCGTCGCCGCTGCGGCGCAGGGCCGCTATGATGGCGTGGTGGGAGTGTTTTTTCATCTCGGCGCCCGGGATCTGGAGCGGCTCGGACGTCTCAACATTCCAGTTGTTCGCATCGAAGTCAGCCGGAAAGCCGGTGGGCCCCAGCCGATCGACGATCTCTATATCGACAATATCGCCGCCGCCCATGCGCTGGCCTCTCACCTCATCGGCCTCGGGCATCGCCGCATCGCCATGGTGGCGGCGCCGGGCGGCCCGCAGCCATTTCGTCTGGAGGGGTATCTTGCGGCCATGGGGTCGGTTGGAGCCGATCCCATCGTCGTGGAGGCCGCCAATTACACGTTGGAAGCCGGACGAGACAGCGTTCGTCGCTTTCTCGACGCGCCCCTGCCGCCGACCGCCATCATCGCCGCCAACGATCTGATGGCGATCGGCGTCATGCAGGGGCTCGCTGCCGAGGGCCTCTCCGTGCCGGGCGATATATCGGTCGCGGGATTTGACGACATATTGGCTTCGGCTCTGGTGACGCCGCCGCTCACCACCGTCGCACAATTCCAGGATCGGCTCGGCGCGCGCGCGGCCGCGGTGCTGGTGGAGCGCCTCTCCGCGGCGACAGGCGGTCCGGGTCACGCCGAGGAAATGCCGTTTGAACTTGTCCTGCGCGGCTCCGTCGGACCGTGTCGGAAAGACGACTAATACAGAGGGAGGAGAACCCATGAACTACAGGAAGAGCCTGTTCGCCTTGATCGCCGTCGCCGGTCTTTCGCAGACCGCGCTTGCGCAGGATCGTGTCAGCTGGTGGTATGAGCAAGCCACGCCCGACCAGCAGAAAATCATCAAGGACAACATCGTCGATCCGTTCGACGCCGCCCAATCGACCTATAATCTCGTGGTCGACTACAGGGGCAACGAGCTCGACAAGCAGCTGCGCGTGGCGCTCTTGTCCGGCAGCGGACCAGACGTGGTCTATACGCCGGGGCCGAGTTACGTCGCGCCGATGGCCCAGTCCGGCCAGCTTCTGCCGCTGGACGACTACGCGGCCAAATTCGGCTGGAGCGACCGCATCCTGCCCGTCTTCCTCGATATGGGCCGCTACAACGGCAAGCTCTACGCGCTGCCCAAGACCTATGAGACGTTGGGCCTGTATTACAACGCCTCGCTGTTCGAAAAGCATGGCTGGCAGGCGCCCAAGTCGATCGCCGAGCTCGAAACGCTGGCCGACGCCATGTTGAAGGAGGGAGTGACCCCCTTCGCCGCCGGAAACGCCGATTGGCGCGGCGCCAATGAGTGGTTCGTGACGCTGGCGCTGAACGCCATCGCCGGCCCCGACAACATCAACAAGGCGCTCAAGGGCGAGATGCCCTGGACCTCCGAGCCGTTCGTCAAGTCCATCGACACGATCGCCGCGTGGTGGGACAAGGGTTACTTCGGAAAGAACTATTTTTCGCTGAACAGCGGCGAACAAGCCGCCGACGCGGTCGCGACGGGCGCAGCCGGCATGATGCCGAGCGGCACCTGGCAGTTCCAGAATGTCGGGACCTACTTCGGCAAGAGCGGAAACAAGGCCGGCTTCGTCGGCTTCCCCAGCGCATCGGGCGATCCGGTGTTTCCGCTCGGCGTCGGCTCCACCTTCTCGATCGCGGCCAAGTCGACGCAGCCCGATGGCGCGGCCGCCGTCATCGACCACATCTTCACCCCCGCCGTCTACGGCTCGATGAATTCCGCCTGGCAGGGCGAGTGGAACATTCCGCTGAAGGATCTGTCGAACGTCAAGATGGCGGACAATGTGATGCCGTTGTTCACCGAAGCCATGGGCGTGCTCGCCAAATCCGTCAACGACGGCAAATACGGCTACACCACCTGGACCTTCCTGCCGCCGGCCACCGACAGCTACCTGATCAACGGCATTGAGGAAGTCTGGCTGAAAAAGGCGACCACGCAGGATTTCCTCGCCAAGCTGGACGCGACCTTCCAGAAGGAAAAGGCCGAAGGCAAGGTGCCTGCCGTGCCGAACCGCTGAGCCCCGGAAACGTCGATCCGAGCTTGAAAACTCCTTCTCCCGCCTCCCCGGCGGGAGAAGTCGGGCCGCCGCGCCCCCAGGAGGAATATCATGCACCGTCTCTATGTCCTGCCGACATTGATCATCAACGCCGCGATCATCGCGATTCCCGCCCTTCTGACCGTGGCGCTCGCCTTCTTCCAGTGGGATGGCATCAGTGCGCCGCAATTCGTCGGGCTCGCCAATTTTGCGGATCTCTGGGACGACAGGGTCTTCTGGACCGCGCTCGGCAACAACATCGTCTGGACACTGATCTTCCTGACGGCGCCGATCGCGCTCGGGCTCCTGGCGGCGACGATGATGCTGATCGCCCGCCGCGGATCGACCTTCTTCCAGGTCATCTATTTCCTGCCTGTCATCATCGCCACCGCCATCACCGGGCGCATCTGGCAGGGCATGATCTATTCGCCCATCACCGGCGTCACCGGGCTGCTGCAGCGCTATGGCATCGAGGCCGACAACCCGCTCAGCCAGACATCGAGCGCGCTCTACGGGATCGCGGTCGTCGATCTCTGGCACTGGTGGGGATTTCTCTGCGTGATCTTCTTCGCGGCGTTGCGCCAGGTGCCGCAGGAGCAACTCGAAGCCGCCAAAGTGGAGGGCGCGACATTCCTGCAGACGGTCCGTTACGTGCTGTTGCCGGGCATCCGCTCAACCATCACGCTGATGATGGTGATGACCGTCATCTGGTCTTTCCTCGTCTTCGACTTCGTCTACATCCTCACCCAGGGCGGTCCCGCTTTCTCGTCCGAGGTGTTGTCCACGTTCGCTTACCGTTCCGCCTTCTACGATCTCGCGGTTGGCAAGGCGGCGGCGATCTCGGTGGTCATCAGTCTGTTCGGACTGGCCGCGACCGTCTTCTACATCCGCATTCAGGCGAAGGAGTTCGACCAATGAGATCGACCGAAAGCCGATTGACGCTCTGGATCGTCTACGCGACGCTAGGCGTCCTGCTGTTCATCACGCTGTTCCCCATCGCGCTGCTGATCCTCAACTCCGTGAAGGGATCGGCCGAGATCGTCCAGAATCCGCTTGCGCTTCCGGAGACCCTGCGCTTCGACAATTTCACACGCGCCTGGAGCGACGCGAATTTCGGCCAGACGCTGATGAATTCCGTGACGTTGACCGCCATGACGATCGTGCTCGTCTGCACGACGGGATCACTGTCGGCCTATGTGCTGGCGCGACGCAAGATCAAGACCTGGAAGCTGGTGACCTTCTACCTGCTCGCCAGCACCACCGCCCCGATCCAGCTTTTTCTGTTCCCGCTCTATTTCGGCTTTGCGCAACTGGGGCTGATCAACAATCCCGTCGCGGTGGCCTTCATCTACACGGCCGTCTACTCGCCCTTCGCCATCATGCTGCTCAGGACCTATTTCCTGGCGGTTCCGAAAGAACTCGAAGAAGCCGCCCTGATCGACGGAGCCACCCATTGGCAGGTGTTCACCCGGGTCTTTCTCCCCATCGTCTCGCCGGGGATACTCACGGTGGCTCTGATCATCGGCCTTTATTCGTGGAATGAATTCCTCATCGCCACGACCTTCCTCCAGGGACAGGAAAGGCTGACCGGCGTCGTGTCGTTCTTCCTTCTGTCCGGCCAGTACAGCTCCGACTGGGGCGTCATCATGGCTGCTGCGCTCATCATCGTCCTACCCATCGTAATCCTCTTCATCCTGCTGCAACGCCGCTTCATCGAAGGCATGGCGGGCGGCTCGGTGAAGGGCTGAACAGGAGAATTCGCATGTCCCTCCCTGCAGACTACCAGAACCGGGTCTATGCCGGCGTCCTCGGCAAGCTCATCGGCGTCTATCTCGGTCGTCCCTTCGAAAACTGGCGCTACAAGGACATTCTCGCCAAGCTCGGCCGTATCGAATATTATGTCCACGACCGGCTGGGCGACCCGCTCGTGGTCACCGATGACGATGTCGCCGGCACCTTCGCCTTTCCCCGCGCCTTGGACGACTACGGCATATCCGCCGATTTGAGCGCCGAGGACATCGGCCGGGCCTGGATGAACTATATCGTCGAAGAGCGCTCGATCCTCTGGTGGGGCGGCGCGGGCAATTCCACCGAGCACACCGCCTGGCTCAATCTGCAAAAAGGCATCATGGCGCCGGCCTCCGGCTCCATCGCCACCAATGGCGTCACCGTGGCCGAGCAGATCGGCGCGCAGATCTTCATCGACGGCTGGGCGTTGGTCTCGCCGGGCAATCCGGCTCAGGCGGCGAAGCTGGCGCGGGCCGCCGGCTCCGTCAGCCATGATGGCGAAGCGGTCAACGCCGCCGTCCTCTGGGCGGCCATGGAGGCGGAAGCCTTCCTCAGCCGCGACGTAGACCATCTGCTCGACACCGGGCTCTCTTATATTCCGAAGGACAGCCTGATTGCGACGCTGATCGCCGATATCCGCCAATGGACCTCCGGCAACGAGGATTGGGAGGCGACGCGGCAGCGCATCGAGGACAATTACGGCTATGACAAATATCCCGGTAACTGCCATGTCGTGCCGAACCATGCCCTGATGATCATGGCGCTCCTGCACGCTCCGCACGATTTCCAGCGCGGGCAGATGATCGTCAACACGTCGGGCTGGGACACCGATTGCAACGCCGGCAATCTCGGCTGCCTGCACGGCATCATGCTCGGGCTCGACGGCCTGGACGCTGGACCGGACTGGCGCGGGCCGGTGGCCGACCGCCTCTATGTCTCCACCGCCGACGGCGGACGCTCGATCACCGATGCTGTGGAGATATCGCTCTGGCTCGCCAATCTCGGCCGCAAGCTGGCCGGCGTCCAAGCCGAGCCTGACCCGAAGAACGGCGCCAAATTCCACTTCTCTCTGCCGGGCTCGGTCCAGGGCTTTCGTGCTCAGGGCGGATTGGCGGCGCTCGCCGACTTTTCGGTCACCGGCACGGGCGAAGCGCTAGCCCTCGATTATCGCGCGCTCGCCAGGGGACGCGAAGCCTCGGCGACGACGCCCGTCTTCACGCCGAAAGAAGTCAAGGGCATGCGCACCTATGACCTGATGGCGAGCCCGCGCGTTCATGCCGGTCAGGTGCTCAGGGCCGTTGTTCGCGCGGCATCCGACAATCAGGGAACCGTCGAGGCGCGGCTGCGCATCCGGCACTATGACGACAAGGACGACCTCGTTGATGTCGACATGCCTCAGCCCATCGATCTGGCCCCTGGTCGTTCGGCGGAACTTGTATGGACAGTCCCGGAGACCGGCTTCCAGCCGATCGCCGAGGTCGGCCTCGTCCTCGCCGTCGCGGACGGCCGGAGTTCGGGCCGCGTGCTCCTCGACAGCCTGACCTGGGACGGCTGCCCGGATGTGGTCTTTCGGAAGCCGGCCGGCAACGGCGATTTCTGGCGGCGCGCCTGGGTCAGCAATGTGCACTTCTTCTCGAAGAACTTCCCCAGGATTTCCGCATCAGCCAAAATCGCGGCGAAGGCCTGATCATGCAGGGCAGCCGCGACTGGGCCGATTACGCCGTCGAGGCCGATCTCATGCTGCATCTCGGCGCTTATGGCGGGGTTATCCTGCGCGCGGAGGGACAGCGGCGTTTCTACGCCGCACGCGTCACGAGCGACGGCCGGTTCCAGATCGTCCGCCGCAAGGACGAGACTGAAACCGTGCTCGCCGAGACATCGCTCGACATGCCGTTCGAAACGGCCTTTTCGATGACGGTCAGCGCCGTCCAGGACCGAATGGAGGCTCGCATCGGCGATACGGTCATCACCGCCAGCGACGCCTCTTTCCCTGGCGGAGCGGCCGGTCTGGTCGTGTATGAAGGGGCGCTTTCCGCCACCCGCATCCGCGTCCGTCCTGTCTGAGGAGAAACTGATGGCAAGCGTCACAATCCAGAACGCGGTGAAACGATACGGCAAGGTGGAGGTTCTCCACGGAGTGGATGCGGCGATCCGGGACGGCGAGTTCGTCGTCCTGGTCGGCCCTTCCGGCTGCGGCAAGTCCACGCTGCTGCGGATGATCGCCGGACTGGAGGACATTTCCGGCGGGGCGATCTCGATCGGCGGGCGCGTCGTCAACGACCTTCCGCCGAAGGAACGCGACATCTCCATGGTGTTTCAGAACTACGCTCTCTATCCGCATATGACGGTCGCGGAAAACATGGCGTTTTCCATGACGCTTGCGGGGGCGCCCAAGGCGGAAAAGGATCGAAGGGTTCGGGAAGCCGCCGAGATCCTCGGGCTCACGCCACTGCTCGAGCGCAAGCCGAAAGAACTGTCGGGCGGCCAGCGCCAGCGCGTCGCGATGGGGCGGTCTATCGTCAGGAGCCCGCAGGTTTTCTTGTTCGACGAGCCGCTCTCCAATCTCGACGCCAAGCTGCGCGTGCAGATGCGCAGCGAAATCAAGGCGTTGCATCGCCGCCTGGGCACGACGATGATCTATGTCACGCATGATCAGGTCGAGGCGATGACCATGGCCGACCGCATCATCGTTCTGCAAGGCGGACGCGTGGAGCAGATAGGCGCGCCGCTGGAACTCTATGATCGGCCCGCCAACAGTTTCGTCGCGCAATTCATCGGCTCGCCGGCCATGAACCTGTTCACGACGACGGTGCGCAATGGGCAATTGCTGATCGACGGTGTCGCCCGGACAGGCATTGCCGCTCCCGCAGGCCTGGCCGAAGGATGCGTTGTCCGGATCGGCAAGCGCCCGGAGGAAATAGCCCTGGACGCGGCCGGTCCTCTTTCGGCCAACGTCGTGAACATCGAGCCGACAGGTTCGGAGACATTCGTCGAACTGGTGATGAACGGTAAACCCATCTCGATGGTCATGCGAAGCCGGCCTGACTTCGGCATCGGGGCGACCTGCTCGCTTCGGCTCGACCAGGGCTCTGTTCATTTGTTCGACGGCGTATCGGGGCTGCGGATCTGACCGTAAGCCCGGCTTGCCTGGGCTTCGATACGATGCGCCCAAAGACAACGGCTTGGGCGCTGCGCAGGCATGCCTCGAGCCGCGCCATGCGCGGCTTACGACGCTTCGAACTGGCTCGCCAGAGCGCTGGTGAGTTGCGAGGCGAAACGGGCGGCCGCAACGGGCAGGGTGCGGCCTTTCAACTGGCCGAGATAAAGAATTCCCGCCGGCACGTCGCGAATGTCGAGGGGGCGGGAGATCAACCGGCCGGTCGAGGTCTGGTCCGACAAACCGATCGGGATCTGGAACGTGACGATGTTTTCCGCCACCGCATGATTGCGGAGAAATTCGAAATTGTCGGACTGGATGACCGGGTCGAGACGCACTCCGGTCATTCGCATTGCGATATCCAGAAGATGCCGGACCCCGTAAGCCGTCGTCGGCAATGAAATGGGATAGTCAATGCAGTCGGATAGACGCAAGGTCGTCTTCGTCGCCAGGGGTGATCCGGCGACATGACCGCATGCACCGGCTGGCGCACCCTGATCAAGGTCATGAAATCCGTCAGCCGAACCGGCTCGAACACGACGGCCAGATCGGCGCTGTGATCGACCAGAGCCCCTTCGGCCGCTTCGCGGTCGCGCAGGTGGACGCCGAAGGTTACATTCGGATGCTCCTTCCGGTAGAGCGCAATCTGGTTCGGCAGGAAATACGGCAAGAGCGCCTGGCTGCAGGCGATCGAGACATGGCCCCGCCTTACCCCTGACAGGTCCGCGATCTGGGAGCGCACCCGCTCCATGTCGGAGAGCTGGTTGCGGATATGGTGGATATAGATCTCGCCTGCCGCCGACAGCCGCACGCCGTGCGGAAGACGCTCGAAAATCGGCACGCCCAACTCCTCCTCCATCGCCAGAATACGGCGATTGAGCGCCGTCGACGTGATGGCGAGCGTATCCGCTGCGGCTCTGATGGAGCCTGCCTTCACCACGGCGTCGATATAGCGGATGGATGACAGATAGCGCATGCCGGCTTCCCTCCGGCGCTGCAATTTTTGCAGCGGCCTGGCCAAAACATAGCACAAGACAGAAGCGCGTCCATCTGGATTACTGGCGTCAGAATTCAAGACGGCGGACGACGCCGCATCAAACAAGAAACGGGGAACAATCTCATGTCCAAGATCCTGATGCCCAATCGCCGCCAGTTTCTTCAAACGACCGCCGGCCTCGCCGGCGCAGCCGCTCTTTCCGGATTGTTGCCGGCCGGAATGGCGCGCGCCGCCGGGCTGACGGTCGGCTTCATCTATGTCGGCCCCAAGGACGATTTCGGTTACAACCAGTCGCATGCTGAAGGCGCCGCCGCCGTCAAGGCGATGGAAGGCGTCACCGTGGTCGAGGAGGAACAGGTTCCCGAAACCGTCGACGTGCAAAAGACCATGGAGAGCATGATCGGCTTCGACGGCGCGACGCTGCTCTTCCCGACATCCTTCGGCTATTTCGATCCGCACATCCTGGCCCTGGCGCCGAAAAACCCGGCTGTGCGTTTCGAGCATTGCGGCGGCTTGTGGACTCCCGACAAGCCCAAGAATGTCGGCTCCTATTTCGGCTATATCGGCATGGGTCAGTATCTCAACGGCATCGCCGCCGGCCATGCGACCAAGACCAAGAAGATCGGCTTCGTCGCCGCCAAGCCCATTCCGCAGGTGCTCCTCAACATCAACTCCTTCCTGCTCGGGCGCGCGCGGTCGATCCCGCCATCACCTGCCAGGTCATCTTCACCGGCGAATGGTCGCTGGCGGTGAAGGAGGCCGAGGCCGTCAATGCGCTCGCCGATCAGGGCGTCGATGTCGTCACCTGCCATGTGGATGGTCCCAAGGTGGTGATGGAAACCGGGGCGGGCCGCGGCATGTATCTGTGCGGCTATCACGCCAACCAGAGCGCGCTTGCGCCCGAAAAGTATCTTACCGGCGCCGAATGGAATTGGGGCAAGGTCTACACCGACATGGTCAAGGCGACCCTGTCGGGCGGAACGATCGACAATTTCGTGCGTGGCGGCCTCGCCGAAGGGTTCATCAAGATGAGCCCGCTCGGCCCGGCCGTCTCCGAAGCGGCCCGCACCCAGTTCGAAGCGGTGAAAGCCGAGATCCTCAAGGGCGGTTTCGCCGCCATCAAGGGGCCGCTCAAGGACAACAAGGGCAAGGTCGTGGCGACCGAGGGGCAGGCCTTCGTCGAGACCGATGTGGCGCTCGAAAGCATGGATTACCTCGTGGAAGGCGTTGTCGGCTCCACCTCCTGAAACAGCGGTTGAAGACCGGAGGGCAGACCATGAGCGTGCAGGTCGAACAGGCGGCTGCGTTCGCCGGACGGGCGGGCTTTCTCAGCGAAGCCGCAGCGCGGCGGGTCGAGGCGGCGCTTCTGCCGCTCGGGGCCTTGCTGGCTGGATTGGCGGCCTTCGCCGTCTTTCTGGCCGCGCTCGGCAAATCGCCCGTCGAATTCTATCTTCTGGTCTACAAGGCCGGTTTCGGCACCGCCTTTTCATGGACCAACACCCTGGCGAGGGCGGGGCCGCTTCTGTTCGCCGCCCTCTGCGTGGCGCTGCCGGCGCGGCTCGGTCTGGTGATCATCGGCGGGGAGGGGGCCATCGTGCTGGGCGGCGTGGCGGCGGGCGTCGTCGCCATGCTCGCGCCGGGTCTGCCGGCGCCCCTCGGCATCGGAATCATGGCGATCGCCGCGATGGTCGTGGGCGGTCTTTGGATCGGCGGGGTCGGGGCGCTCCGCCAGCTGCGCGGCGTCAACGAGACCATTTCAAGTCTGCTGATGGCCTATATCGCCATTGCGCTGATGAACCACCTGATCGAAGGTCCTTTCCGTGATCCCGCCAGTTTGAACAAGCCCTCGACCGCGTCCCTGCCAGAGGCGTGGCGGATCGGCGAGATTCCGGGCATGGGCGTGCATTGGGGTCTCGCGGTCGGCATTTTCGCCTGCCTTGTCAGCTGGGTGCTGATCGAGCGGACGACACTCGGCTTCGCCGCCCGGATCGTCGGCGGCAATGTCCGCGCCGCTCAAATTCAGGGACTGCCGACGGCGGTGCTGGCCATCGGCTTTACGGCTCTCGGCGGCGCGTTCGCCGGCCTTGCCGGCATGTTCGAAGTCGCAGCCGTGCATGGCTCGGCCAATGCGTCTCTGGCCGCAGGCTACGGTTACACCGGCATTCTCATCGCCTTTCTCGCTCGGCACAATGGCCTGGCGATCATCCCCGCCGCAATCCTTCTTGCCGGCTTCGAAGCGTCGAGCGGGCTCGTGCAGCGGCGAATGGATCTGCCCGATGCGACGGTTCTTGTGCTGGAGGGAATGGTCTTTATCGCCATCCTCCTGTCGGACTCGGTTCAGGGCCGGCTGCGCTTTCTGGCGGCTTTCGAACGGAGGCGGGCATGACGGACGATATCGGCCTTTGGGGCGTGCCCCTCGCCATTCTCGGCGGAGCGATCCGCGTCACCACCCCCTTCATCTTCGTCTCGATCGGGGAATGCCTGACGGAGCGCTCGGGACGGATCAATCTCGGTCTCGAGGGCACATTGGTCTTCGGCGCGATGAGCGGCTATGCGGTGGCCTATCACACGGGCTCTCCCTGGCTGGGCACGCTCGCGGCCGCCTTTGCCGGCCTGCTGTTTGGCCTGTTGCATGGCTGGATCTGCAAGATGCCGCGCGTCAACGATATCGCCATCGGCATCGCTCTGATGATCTTCGGAACCGGTCTCGCCTTCTTCTTCGGCAAGCCCTATGTGCAGCCCGTCGCGCCGGATCTTCCGGCCATTCCGCTCGGTTTCTGGTCCGGCAGCCCGCAGGTCGCGGCGGCGCTCAACGTCAATGTTCTTTTCCTGTTGGGCGTCGTGCTGGCTTTCGCCGCGGCCTGGATGCTGAAAAACACCCGCATCGGCCTGACCATCCGCGTCACCGGCGACAGCGCCGACGCCGCCCGCGCCATCGGCATCGATGTGAACCGCGTACGGCTCTGGTCCACGGCGGCCGGCGGCGCGCTCGCAGGCGTCGGCGGAGCCTATCTCTCGCTCTACTATCCCGGCAGCTGGAACGAAGGCATTTCCTCAGGCCAGGGTCTGATGGCGGTGGCGCTCGTCATTTTCGCCCGCTGGAATCCGGTCAATTGCCTCTACGCCTCGTTGCTGTTCGGCGGCGCGGGAGCGCTCGGTCCGGCATTGCAATCGGTCGGCGCCACCAGCGGCTACTATCTGTTTTACGCCGCGCCTTACGTGCTCACCCTTGGGCTGCTCGTCGCCACCAGCTCGCCGACCCGGGCGATGCCGTCGGCTCCGGGTGAGCTCAGCATCACCAAATAGACATGCGCCGCAACCGGCGGCGAAGGAATGGAGACCGTGATGACCACCATTCAGGCCGATCCCTATCTCTGGCCTTACAACGGCGATCTCAGGCCGGAAAACACCGCCCTGATCATCATCGACATGCAGACGGATTTTTGCGGGCCGGGGGCTATGTCGACACGATGGGCTACGACATCTCGCTCACCCGCGCTCCGATCGAACCGATCAAGACGGTGCTCGCGGCGATGCGGGCCAAGGGATACCACATCATCCATACCCGCGAAGGACATCGGCCGGACCTTTCCGATCTGCCGCCGAACAAGCGCTGGCGTTCGCGCCAGATCGGCGCGGGCATCGGCGACGCCGGGCCTTGCGGCCGCATCCTGGTGCGCGGAGAGCCGGGCTGGGAGATCATCGATGAACTCAAGCCGCTGGAGGGCGAGCCGATCATCGACAAGCCGGGCAAGGGCTCCTTCTGCGCCACCGATCTCGAACTGCTCCTGCGCACGCGCGGCATCGAGAACATCGTGCTTTCGGGCATCACCACCGATGTCTGCGTGCACACGACGATGCGAGAGGCCAATGACCGCGGCTTCGAATGCCTGCTGCTCGAGGATTGCTGCGCCGCCACCGACCCCGGCAACCACGCCGCCGCCATCAAGATGGTGAAGATGCAGGGCGGCGTGTTCGGCTCGGTCTCCGACAGCGCCAAATTCGTTGAGGCGCTGCCATGAGAGTCCCGCCGCTCCAGCAGGAGGCGCCGTCGCGCGCCATCGGCGTCGAGACGATCGGCATGACCATGCGCTTCGGCTCTTTCACGGCCTTGAAGGATGTGTCGATCCGGGTCGCGGCCGGTTCCTTTCACGTTCTTCTCGGTGAAAACGGCGCCGGCAAATCCACGCTCGTCAAATGCATGATGGGTTTTTATCGCCCGACATCGGGGCAGATGGCGGTGGAGGGTCGCGAAGTGGAGGTCCCGGATCCGCGCGCGGCGCATGATCTCGGCCTGGGCATGGTCTATCAGCACTTCACGCTCGCGCCGTCGCTGACGGCGGCGGAGAACCTGGTGATCAGCCGCAACGACGCGCCCTCGCGCATCGATTGGGAGAGGGAGCGCGCGGCGCTCTCGGCCTTCATGTCGACGATGCCGTTCGCCGTTCCTCTTGACGTGCCGGTCGGCAGACTGGCGGCCGGGGAAAAACAGAAGCTGGAACTGCTTAAGCAGCTCTATCTCGGTCGCCGCTTTCTCATTCTCGATGAGCCGACATCGGTGTTGACGCCGGCGGAGGCGGATGAATTGTTGGGCATGGTGCGCGGACTGACGACATCGGGCGAACTGACCTGCCTGATGATTTCGCACAAATTCCGCGAGGTGACCGCCTTCGCCGACGAAGTCTCCGTTCTCAGGCGCGGCGAGCATGTCGGCGGCGGCAAGGTCGCCGATCTCTCGACGGTGGATATGGCCGCGATGATGATCGGAGAGAAGGAACTCGTGCGGCCCGCCGCCCGCATGGCGATGGACGGCAAGCCCGTTCTGACGATGTCGGGCGCCAAGGCGTCGGATCGTTCGGGTCTGAAGACGATCGCTATCGCCGATCTCCAGGTCAAATCCGGCGAGATCGTCGGCATCGCCGGAATTTCCGGCAATGGCCAGATGGAGCTGATGGAGATGCTATCGGGCCAACGGCCGCTGTCGGCGGGCCAGATCCGGGTCGGGGATACGTCGTTCCGCGCCAGCCGCAGCGAGGTGAGGGCGCTGAATGTGCGCTTTCTGCCGGAAGAGCCCCTGCGCAACGCCTGCGCGCCGAAGATGAGCGTCGCCGAAAACATCTTCTTCCGTGACTTCGACTTTTCCGCCGGCACATCGAAATTCTGGCTCGAGGGCCGCCGCATGGCCTCGCTCGCCGCCCGGCTGGTCGGCGAATACAACGTGAAAACAGCCTCGCTCGACACGCCGATATCGTCTTTGTCGGGCGGCAATGTGCAGCGCGCCGTGCTCGCGCGCGAACTCAACGGAGAGGTTGATCTCCTCCTCATCGCAAATCCGTGTTTCGGGCTCGATTTCTCGGCCGTCGCCGATATCCGCGCCCGCATCATGGCCGCCCGCAATGCGGGGGCGGCGGTGCTGTTGATCAGCGAGGATCTCGACGAAATCCTCGAGCTTTCAGATCGCATTCTGGTTATGTCGGAAGGATCCGTCGTCTTCGAAACCCAGGCGGCGGGCGCCGATATCGGCGAGATCGGGAAACACATGGCGGGACATCACTGATGGCGACGATCAAGGCGCGACCCTTCGATTTCACCCTCGTTCCGGCGAAAACGGCGCTCATCGTCATCGACATGCAGCGCGATTTCATCGAGCCGGGCGGCTTCGGCGCGACGCTCGGCAACGACGTCTCCCTGCTTCAGGCCATCATTCCCGCCACCGCCAGGCTGATTGCAGGCTTCCGCAAGGCGGGACTGCCTGTCATTCACACGCGCGAATGCCATGCGGCCGATCTTTCCGACTGCCCTCCGGCGAAACGGACGCGGGGCAAACCGTCGCTGCGGATCGGCGACCCCGGGCCCATGGGCCGCATTCTGATCGCGGGCGAAGCAGGCGCAGATATCGTGGAAGCGCTCTATCCGGTCGAGGGTGAAACGGTCATCGACAAGCCGGGCAAGGGCGCTTTCTACGCGACGCCGCTCGGCGACATCCTTGCGGGCAAAGGCGTCTCCCAACTGGTGTTCGCCGGCGTGACCACCGAGGTTTGCGTGCAGACGACCATGCGCGAGGCCAATGATCGCGGCTATGAGTGCCTTCTCGCCACCGACGCCACCGAAAGCTATTTTCCCGAATTCAAGAAAGCCGCCATCGACATGATCACCGCCCAAGGCGCGATCGTCGGCTGGGCGGCCACCGTCGATGAGATTGTCGAGGCGCTTGATGACTGAACCGCTGCATATCGCTGACTTTCTGACCGGCGCCTGGCGTCAATGTACCTTCGAATATTTTCGCGACGGCGTCGAAATCTGCCGCCTTGTCCGTGGCGAGCCGGAGCTGGCGCTGCTTCGATACGCTCCGGGCGCCAGCGTGCCCAAGCATCTGCATACCGGTCTGGAGACAATCCTGGTGCTCGAAGGCTCGCAAAGCGACGAATCTGGCCGATATGGTCCCGGCTCGCTGGTCGCCAACGCGGAAGGCACGGTCCATTCCGTCGCCTCCGAGGAGGGTTGCGTCGTTCTCATTCAGTGGACGAAACCCGTCGCGTTGCTCTGAAGGGCCACCGTGGAGCGAAGGTCCCGTTCAATCGCTCGCCTGCGTTTCCAATAGTTGCGAAGCCCGATCTAAGCGGGCTCCGGCTCTGTTCGGTCGAGAGGGCGAACGGAGGAGCGCTCGATGAGTTCGCACTCGACTTTCAGCTTGTGATGGCCATGCCGGCGTTTCGGCGTGGCGATCATTTCAGCCAATTGCTCGACCGCGCAGCGCGCCATGTCGTAGTGCGGCAATTCCAGCGTCGTCAGCGCCGGCAGCATGTCCGCGGTGAAGGATTCGTTGTCGAAACCGATGATCGAGATGTCGTCCGGTATCGAAAGACCGGCTTCGGCGGCGGCGGCATAGACGCCCATCGCGGTGCGATCGCAATAGCAGCAGATGGCGGTCGGCGGCGTCTGGAGCTTCTGCAGTTTCTTGAAGGCGTTATAGCCGCCTTTGATGGTCCAGCCGCCCTTGATGATCAATGACGTATCCACGGGAATATCATTGGTCGTCAATGCGCGGCGATAGCCCTTGATGCGCTCGCGCGAGGCTTCGATCGTGTCCTCGCCGCCGATATAGGCGATCCGCCTGTGGCCGGCCGCGATCAATCGCAGGGTCGCCGCCATGCCGCCGGCGAGATCGCCGGGCACGACGCTCGGAAACGGGTCGCCCGTCGCATGGCAGTTGAGCAGCACTGTCGGCCAATGTGCGAGTTGAGGAGGCGGTTCGATCTGTTGGGTGATCAGGCGCGTGTAGATGACGCCCGCCACCGGCAGGCCCGCCAGATGTTCGAGCGCCGAATGCTCGGCGTCGTCGTCTCCGGCCGTCGGAATGATCGTCGTGAGGAAGCCGAGATCGTTGGCGGCTTCAGAGACCCCTTCGATCAGGCCTGCCACATGCGGCGAACTCGACACTTCGTTGATGATCATCGCGATCAGGCGGCGTTGCTCAAAGCGGCGATGGCCGGTTTTATAACCGATCTCTTCGGCTTTCTGAAGCACTGCGGCGCGTGTGGCGTCCGAAACGCGGGTCCCCGGCGAATTGTTCAGAACAAGCGACACCGTCGCCTGCGAAACCCCGCAGGCGGTGGCGATGTCGGACATGGTCGGCTTCTTGGTCACGCGGCCCCTCACGCTATGCTGCCTATCGCTTAACACGAAGTTTCGCCGTTCAAAAGATTCGCCGGGGCTTGCCTGATAATAAAATAGGTTATAAACGCTAAATTATAACTAATCGCTCGGGGAGGGGTGAATGGCGAAGGTAGCGTTGGCGAACGTGTCGAAGGACTATGGCGCCGTGAACGTCATTCGCGATGTCTCGCTCGAGATCCGGGACGGGGAGTTCGTGGTGTTCGTCGGGCCGTCCGGTTGCGGCAAGTCGACCCTCCTGAGAATGATAGCCGGATTCGAAACCATCACCGGCGGAGAGATCCGGATCGGCGACAACAGGGTCAACGACGTCGCCGCACGTGATCGCGGCGTGGCCATGGTGTTCCAGAACTACGCGCTCTATCCGCATATGACCGCTCGCGAGAATATGGCGTTCGGGCTGAAGAATATCGGCACGCCCAAGGCGGAAATCGCCCAGCGCATCGCCAAGGCGTCCGATATTCTGCAGCTCGGCCCCTATCTCGAACGAAAGCCCCGGGCCCTGTCGGGCGGCCAGCGCCAGCGCGTCGCCATCGGTCGCGCCATCATGCGTGAACCCGACGTGTTTCTATTCGACGAGCCTTTGTCCAATCTCGACGCCGCCTTGCGCGTGTCCATGCGCACCGAGATTGCGAAGCTCCATCATCGCCTTGCCGCGACGATGATCTATGTCACCCATGACCAGACCGAAGCGATGACGATGGCCGACCGGATCGTGGTGCTGCGCGCGGGGCGGATCGAGCAGGTGGGCGCGCCGATCGAACTCTATGAGCGCCCCGTCAATGCTTTCGTGGCGGGCTTTCTCGGCGCTCCTCGCATCAATCTCATTCCCGCCACGGTTGTCTCCGTGGCCGGCGGCGACGTGGAACTGTCGGCGCCCGGCGGCGCCCGCGTGCAGGCGAAGGTCGCGCCGGGATCGGTCCGGACCGGCGACAAAGTCACGCTCGGGCTACGGCCGGAAAATCTCACGCCGTCCGCGGACGGATCGATCGCGGGCGTCGTCGACGTGGTCGAGCAACTCGGGTCGAGCCAGCTTGTCTACGCCACGCTCGTCGACGGCGCTTCGATTGTTTCGGAGGTGCGGGGCGCGGTCGCGCCGGCGATCGGATCACGCGTTCATTTCGCCATCGGCGCGGGTATTCGGCATGTCTTCAATGGGGACGACGTTGCCATCACCCGGCATGCGGAGGCTGGCGCATGACAGCCGTCACGCACAAGATCGTCCGTCGCCGCGACGCCTTGGCGGCTTTTGTCTTCCTGGCGCCGTTCCTCGTCATCTATAGCACCTTTCTCGTCTATCCCTTCTTCAAGGGATTGTGGATCAGCCTGCATGACTGGGAGCTCGCCGGCGACTATCGGGAGTTCATCGGGTTTCTGAACTATCAGGACCTCTGGGCCGACACGATTTTCTGGAAGGCGGTCGGCAACACGCTGAAATTCGTCGTCATGACCGTTCCCGCCATGACCGTTCTGGCTTTGGCTCTGGCCCTGGCGGTCTTTGGCGACGGCAGGCTCAAGGGTGCGCTGCGGTCGATCTTCTTCATGTCCAGCGTCTTCTCGGTGTCCGTGGTGACGCTGATCTGGTCGATGGTGCTGTCCGCCGACAACGGTCTGCTCGTGCCGCTGTTCAATCTGTTCGGCGTCAAGCCGATCAATTTCCTCGGTCATCCGACGCTCGCCATGCCGTCGCTCGCTCTGACGACGCTCTGGTGGGGCGTCGGGTTGCCGATGGCGCTGTTTCTGGCCGCGCTCAGCCAGATTCCCTCGGAGCTCTACGAAGCAGCCGAACTCGATCATGCGGGCCGGTTCACCACGCTGATCCGGATCACATTGCCTTCCATCCGCCCGACATTGCTGCTGGTGCTGGTGCTGCAGATCGTCGGCCAGTTCCAGATCTTCGGCCAGGCGCATCTGATGACCCAGGGCGGGCCGGCCAACAAGACGAAAATGTTGGTTCAGTACATTTACGAGACGAGCTTCCGCGACTGGCAGGTCGGGTATGCATCGGCCATGTCCGTCGGCCTGTTCATCCTGATGTTCGGCTTCACCATGCTGCAGCTCTGGCTCGGCCGCAAGGGAGAGGAATGATGGCCACCGCACGCGCAATCGGCGCTCGCCGCATCACCGATACGCTGATCCTCGGCGCCACCGTCGCCTTCGCGATCCTGTGGCTCGCCCCGATCATCTGGGTCGTTGCGATGTCGCTGAAGCCCAATCAGGAACTGATGCGCTCCACGGCCGGATTTTTGCCGATCCCGTTCACGTTGGACAATTATATCGGACTGCTGAAACTCGAAACCGTGCCGAACTGGCTGATGCATAGTTTCCTGGTCGCCGTTTCGATGACGTGCGTGGTTCTGGTCGTCTCGTCCATGGCGGGCTACGCGTTCGCCCGTCTCGAGTTCCCGTTCAAGAAGACGCTCTTCCTGCTGATGATCGCGGGTCTGATGGTCCCGGAACAGTCGGTTTTCATCCCGTTGCACACGATGTTTTCCGATTGGGGCCTGCACAACACTCACTTTGCGCTGGTGATGCCGCGGGTGGCCGTACCGATCGGCGTTTTCCTGATGACGCAATTCTTTCGCGGCGTGCCCAAGGAGTTGGAGGAAGCCGCCGCGATCGATCATGCCTCGCGGATGACGATTTTTCTCAAGATCATGCTGCCGCTTTCCGTGCCGGCGCTGACCACGCTGGGGCTGTTCACCTTCATTTTCGCCTGGAACGACTTTCTGTGGCCGTTGGTCTCGGCCACCAAGGCCGACATGTACACGGTGACCCTCGGGCTGGCGTCGATCCAGGGCAATTTCGCCTTCACCGAGGGATTGGGCTCCGTCATGGCGTCTGCCGTCTTCGCGAGCCTGCCGATCGTGCTTCTGTTTCTGATCTTCCAGCGCTTTATCGTGGCGGGTGTCGCCATGAGCGCCGGCAAGTAGACGCCCTCTGTCCCGGCGAGCCGGGCGAGATAACGACAACCGCATCGACAGGAGGATATGATGCGCAAGACAAAAACGATACAGCGCCTGGCGCTGGCCACGGCCTTGATGACCTCGCTTTGGACCGGCGCAGTCAGCGCCGCCGAGATCTCGTTCTTTCGCTTCTTCGGTGACTGCAACACCGAATTCAGCAATGTCACCGACATGTCCAAAGCCTACGGCGAATGCGGCATTATCACCGCTCTGACCAATAAGTTCAACGCCGAGAACAAGATCGGCGCCAAGGTCGTCACACAGACGGTGGATTGGGGCGCCTATTACGATCTGCTGACGGCGACGTATTCGACGGGCAACGTTCCGGATGTCGCGGTGATGCATGCGTCGGTGATGCCGAACTTCTCCGGCCGCGATCTGCTGACGCCGCTGTCCAAGCCGATGGCCGACATCGGCATCGACACCGCAGATTTCGCGCCGGCCGCGCTGAAGAACGCCAGCGCCAACGGCGAAGTCTATGCGCTGCCCTATGACCTGCATGCCGAACTGTTCCACGTCAATATGGACCTGATGAAGCAGGCTGGCCTCGTCAACGCCGACGGCACGCCGATCCTGCCCAAGTCGCCGGAAGAACTGATCGAGCACGGCAAGAAATTCAAGGAAGCCACCGGGAAATTCTACATCGCCGTGGAATCGCAGAGTTCCGAGGGGACGATGGTGCGCATCTTCGACTCGCTGGTCTGGCAGCAGGGCGTCGACGTGATTTCCGCCGACGGCAAGACGGCCAGCATCAATACGCCCGAAGGCCTGAACGCCGCCAAATTGATTTCCTCGATCTATTCCGAAGGTCTCGCAAATCCCGCGCTCGACTATCCCGGTTCCGAGCAGGCTTTCCTGAACGGCGAAGCCGGCATCCTGATCAACGGCACCTGGGGCGTCGACAATTACGACGCGCAGGCCAAGAGCGGCAAGGTCGCGCTCAAGAACTATCGCGTCGCCAATGTCCCGCAGCTGTTCTCGAAGCCGGCCGTCTGGGCCGACAGCCATATGTGGGTCATGCCGAAGAATGACGACCGCAGCGCCGAGAAGACCGAAGCCGCGCTCGCCTTCATCAAATTCCTCAACGACAACAATTTCCAGTGGTCGCGGACGGGTCACCTTTCGGTGCGCCAGTCGGTGCTGGGATCCGAGGAATTCAAGGCGCTGCCGCATCGCGCCGAATTTGCCGACACGGCCAACAACGCCACGTCCTTGCCGCAGATCCAGAACCAGCGCGGCATCTACAACGCCATGACGACCGACCTCAACGCCATGTGGCTCGCCGGCTCCGAACCCCAGGCTGCGCTGGAAGCCATGCAGGCCGGCGCGGAACGCATCTTGCGCCGCAACCGCTGACCGTCCCCTCCAGCCCTGCTTGTCGGGGCTGGCCTCCCACCAGGACATGCGGGCTCGGCGCTCGCATGTCCTGGACCGAAATCGCCTTGCCGAGGAAAACCCGATGAATGCCCATTCCCCATGCCCCGCCAATCCCGGACGCCGCTTCGCACGGCGATTTCCCTCGATGGAATGTGGCAGTTTCGCTTCGAGAAGGAGGCCGGTTGGCGGCAGGCGAAAGTGCCGGCGCCGTGGCAAGCCTGCTTCGACGATCTCGCCGTCAGTTTCGGCGAAGCGACATACCAGCGCGCGTTTTCGATCCCGGCGGGCTGGGGCGGCAAGCAAGTGGCGCTTTGCTTCGGCGCGGTGAGCGAATTCGCCGTCGTTTCGGTCAATGGGCTTGAGATCGGCAGTCACGAGGGCGGCTATCTGCCGTTCGAGATCGTCATCCCGGAGCATGTGCTGAAAGAGGACAATGTCGTCGAGGTGATCGCTACCTTGCCGGACGCGCGTCGTCGCGGCGATCATACCGATTTCGCAGAAATCCCGCATGGCAAGCAAAGCTGGTACGGTCCCCAAGGGGGCATCTGGCAGTCGGTGCGACTTGAAGCGCGCAATCCGCTGCATATCGGCACGCTTCGGCTGGACCCGATATGGCCGGAAGGCCGGCTCGATATCCTGGCCGGCGTTTCCGAAGGATCGGCCCTGTCGCTCGCCTTCGAAATCACCAGTGCGGACGGGACGGTGGTGCATACGAGTTCCTGCGCTGTCGATAGTGGGCAAGGCCGGCACAGCGTATCGCTGAACGACGTCGAGTCCTGGTCGCCGGATGCGCCGATTCTCTACAAGGTTCGCGCCACGCTGCGGGCTGGCGATACTGTCATGGATGAGCGCGTCAGTGGATCGGCTTTCGAAAGTTCGAAACCCGGGACGGCTATCTACATCTTAATGGCGAACCACTCTATCTCCGCGGCGCGCTCGACCAGGATTATTATCCCGATGGTTTCGGAACCCCGCCCTCGCTCGAAATGCTGGAAGACCAGCTTCGCAAGGCCAAGGCCATGGGGCTCAACTGCCTGCGCTGCCACATCAAAGTGCCTGACCCGCGCTACTACGACGTCGCCGATCGTCTGGGCATGTTGATCTGGACGGAGATCCCCAATATCGAGACATATTCCCCCGCTTCGAGCGCGCGGTTGCGGGCCACGATGGAAGGGATTCTGGCGCGGGACCGCAACCATCCGTCGATCGTGATCTGGACCTTGATCAACGAAGACTGGGGCACGCGGTTGCGCGAGGCCGCCGAGCAGCGCGAATGGATCTCGGCGATGGTGGACTGGCTGCGCGCGGAGGATCCGCTGCGCCTGGTGGTCGACAATTCCGCCTGCTTCCCCAATGTCCACGTCAAGACCGATATCAACGACTATCATTTTTATCGCACGGCGGTCGATCGCCGTGAGGAATGGGACAGGCTCTGCCAGGAATTCGCGGGCAATCCGGACTGGACCTTTTCTCAGGACAATGAAGCGGTCCGGACCAAGCAGGAGCCGTTGATCCTGTCCGAATTCGGCGTCTGGGGCCTGCCGGATCCGGCCAAGCTGCGTGACGAGAACGGCCGCGATCCCTGGTGGATGCCTTATGGAGCCACCTGGGCCGATGGCGTCGCGCTGCCGCAAGGCGTGGAGGCGCGCTATCGCGAGCTCGGCCTGGGGCAGGTCTTCGGAGCGTTTTCGAGCTTCATCGAGCAGGTGCAGTGGCACCAGCACATGAACCTGAAATATGAACTCGAGGTGATCCGCAGCCATGCGCCGATCGGTGGATATGTGATCACCGAACTCACCGATGTCCATTGGGAAGGCAATGGGCTGATGGACATGGCGCGCAATCCTCGCGTGTTCGCCGAGGCGCTCCCGGAGGTGAATTCCGATATCGTCATATCGCCGGGCGCGCGACGTTTCGCAATCGCCTCTGGCGACGATGCGACGTTCGATCTCAAGATTGCCACCGGCGGGGCAACATTGCCCGAAGGCAGTCGCCTCGTATGGCGGTTTGGCGATGAGAGCGGCGATGTGGCGCTCCGATCCTCTTCGCCGATGCAGGTGCAGGATGTCGAAATTTGCGCAGGGTCGGGCAGGGCGGCCGGCGCAGATCGCAGGACGGCGGAATTCAGCATCCTCGGTCCGAATGGCCAGCGGCTGGCGCGCAACACCGAGACGATTTCGATCCATGCGAGCCGCAAGGACCTGCAGCCGGTTCGGTTTGCGTCCGACGCCGAGGATATCGCTGCGCGTCTGGTGGCGCTTGGGCATGAGCAGGTCGATATCGGCGACAGCGAGGTCTTCGTCACCGGCGACATCGACGCGGCGCGGGTGGAAGCGATCCATTCGGGTCTGCGCGTTTTGCAGATCGTCGCCAAGGAGCCGGGCCGCCTGCGCGACGACACGCCGCCGCGCGACGGCCCCATGTCGATCGAGATCGATCCCGGCGCCGGCGGCATGATCTCCGGCCCTTACTTCAGCTTCCCCGGTTATAATCTCGTCAATCGTCACAAGACGATCTGGCGCGGTGACTGGGTGGGCAATTTCTCATGGCTTCGGCGAGACGGCGCCTTTTCGGTGATCCCGGGCGGCCCTTTGTTCGATCTGTCCTTCAGCACGGTCGCGCCCCAGCAATTGATGGCGGGTTTTCGCCCCTGGGAGTTTCAGGGCCGGGTTCATGCCGGCGTTGTCGTCGGCTGGGTCCACAAGCCGGCTGCGTTTCTGGTCGAGAAACGGCTGGGTCGCGGCAAGCTGGTGGCGACGACGTTCAGGCTCAACGAGGAGGCGCCCGGCGTAGATCCCTTGGCGACTGCGCTCTATGACGGCTTGCTGTCTCTCGCGAAGGCGGACTGACGGTGTGTCCGTCATGCAGCTGGAATGGGCTGGAGCGTGCATTGCGCTCCAGCGTTGGAACATAGACAGTGTGCGGCGCCGGGCGAAACCGTCGGC
Organism: Rhizobium sp. G21; assembly: GCF_014158035.1. Classification (GTDB taxonomy): domain Bacteria; phylum Pseudomonadota; class Alphaproteobacteria; order Rhizobiales; family Rhizobiaceae; genus Rhizobium_E. Next base: position 150,304 of record NZ_JACFXW010000003.1, read on the forward strand.
AACCATTTTTCGTCATGTCCCGATCGTCCGCTCCAGTGCGGGTTCCAGGAGCGGGCCGATCAGCGGGTTGGGGAAGCGGCGTTTGACCGTCACCGCATAGAAGGATTCGATCATCCCAGGCAGGGCGTCGAATTCCACGAGCGCGCCCGTTTCGAGTTCACCCTTGACGACGATCGGCGGCAGCACGGCGAGGCCCGCGCCCTCACGCGCCAGGAGGCGCATCATCGCCATGTCGTCGACTTCTGCAGCCACTTGCGGGGATACGCCGAGGCGCGTCGCCAACGCCTCGAACTGCGTGCGCACGCCGCTTTCGAGCGTGGGCAATATCACCGGATGAGTGGCCAATAGATCCGAGAGTTTCGCGCCTGGTTCGCCATAGGATGGTCGGCCGACGAGGCTCACCCGCTGTTGATAGACATGCTGGGCGATGAAGGGCGTGGCGGCTTCGGCCATGGGCGGCTGGTTCAGAAGAACGATGTCGAGATTAAGTCCCTCCAACGCGCCCAGCAATTCCCCGGCGCTGCCCGAACGCAGGATGATGTCTACGTCCGACCGGCCGAGAATCGGACGGAGAAACTCGATCTGGAAGTTGCGCGACAGCGTCGCGAGCGACCCGATGCGGATGGCGCGTCGACTTCGCCCTGTCTCCTTCAGGGTTTCGACCAGTTCTTCGCCGGCGGAGAAAATCGTGTCGGCATGATCGAGCGCGATCCGGCCGGCTTCGGTCAGAAACAGTTGCCGACCTCTGCGCTCGAAGAGCGCATGTCCCAGCCGCTCCTCCAACTGTTTGATTTGGATCGACAAAGCCGACTGCGACAGATTGAGGCGTTCCGCCGTGCGCGTCAGGTTCCCGTCATGGGCGACGGCGCGAAAATAGCGCAGATGATGATAGTTCAGTTCCAGCATAAATCTATTTTATAGAATTAAATTGCAGAAACAATGAATTTTTATTGAGGAACTTCGCCTGATAACAAAGCCGTGAATTGGCCTATGCCGCCGTCCGGGGCTGGGCTTTTGATCGGAGCGTTTTCATGATCCATGCCTTGCCGTTGCTCGCGCCGTTGTTTTTCGCGGCAGCTTCCGTGTTCGCGTTCATGTCTCCCGGGCGTCGTCCGCGAAGAGCAGTCCGCGCCGCTGAGATCGCAGCCGTGTGTTCCATAATAGTTGTTACCGCTTCCGCGTTCGTGATCGGCAGGTATGGGGCCGGGACCAGCCCCGCCATTGGTATCGGTTATGTCACGCTCTCTGCTCGCTTGGATCTCGTCAGTCTTGTTATGCTCGCCCTCGTCTCTTTCGTCGGCTGGGTGGTGCTTCGTTTCGCAGGCGTCTTTCTCGACGGCGAGGCCCGGCAAGGGGCATTCACCGGCTGGATGACGGCGACGCTGGCTGCGGTCCTGTTGCTGGTTCAGGCGGGCTCGCTGCTGATGCTGATCATCGGCTGGGTCGGCGCCAGCCTGCTGTTGCATCGGTTGCTGTTGTTTTATCCGGAGCGGCCGGCTGCGCGGCGAGCCGCGCGCAAGAAGTTCATCGTCTCGCGCTTCGGCGACGCGGCGCTGATCGGTGCATCCGGGCTCTTGGCCGTTTCCTTCGAAACCGGAGACATCGCCGCCATTCTGGCGTCCGCGCGGCAGGGGCAAGAACTACCGCTCACGGTCTGCGCGGCCGCTCTCTTCGCACTCGCCGCACTCCTGAAGTCCGCGCAGTTTCCCACCCATGGCTGGCTGACGGAAGTCATGGAGGCGCCGACGCCCGTCTCCGCCCTCCTGCATGCCGGGGTCGTCAATGCCGGCGGCTTCCTGCTTATCCGTTTTGCCGATGTCATGTTGCAGGCGCCCGGCGTGCTGGCGGTGCTGGTCATGGTCGGCGGGTTCACCGCGCTGTTCGGCTGCTTGGTGATGCTGACCCAGCCGGCGGTGAAGACGTCGCTGGCCTGGTCCACGGTCGCGCAGATGGGCTTCATGATCCTGCAATGCGGTCTCGCCCTGTTTCCGATCGCGCTGCTACACATCGTCGCCCACTCTCTTTACAAGGCGCACGCCTTTCTGGCGTCCGGCTCGGCCATCGAACGGGTCGCGTCCATCCGCCGGCCCGGCCCGGTGGCGATCCCCGACGCAAAGGCCGTCGGTCGCGCCTTTCTGCTGGCGCTCGCCATCTACGCGGTGATCGGCCTGCTGTTCGGCTTTGGCCATATGTCGCCGCAAGCGCTGGCGCTCGGCGCCATGCTGATCTTCGGCGTCGCCTATCTCATCGCGCAGGGACTGGCCGATGCGGCCCCTTGGGCGCTGACCTGGCGGACGACGCTCTATTCGATTGCCGCCGCCACAGCCTATTTCGGGCTTCACCGCCTGTCGGACTTGCTGATGCATGGCGTCTTGCCGCCCCCGCCCTCGCCCGGGCCGCTCGAATGGTCGCTGATGCTCTTGGCCGTCGTTTCCTTCGGCGCGGTGGCGGTGGCGCAGTCGCTCTTCCCGCTCTGGGCTTATCACCCGGCCGCCGCCGGCCTCCGCGTCCATCTTTCCAACGGGCTCTATGTCAACGCCCTCTTCGATCGCTTCCTCGGCGGTTGGTCCAGCTCTCGCTCGCTCTCCGCTCAACCCGCTACTTCGAAGGATTGACCCATGGACGACACTTCTTCTTTCGACACGTTGCATGGTCAGGCGCTGTCTCGCGCGGCGGACAAGGCCGTCAGGGCGATCCCGCCGGCCTGGCCGCTTACCGCGACCGTCGCCGTCAATCCCTTTCTCGGCCAGTCGACCGAAAGCTTCGAAACGACCGCCGCCCTCCTCTCGCGCATCGGCGGCGTGCGCCTCGCTCTGCCCCGCAAGCACTACGCCGACAAGGTCGCTGCGGGCGACATCACGGACGACGATCTGCTGGCGGCGCTTCACGCCTCCAGCGGCGGGTCGGACCTGGATCTCGCTGCGCTCAAATCGGCGCTGACTGTCGAGCCGAAGCCGGTCTCCGCTTTGCCCACCATTGCCCAACTCGCGGCCCGCGCTGCCGGCAAAGATTGGCCGGCGCTGGTGGCGGACCGGATCGGCGCCTTCGCCGCCGGCTTCTTCGACGAGGGGCAGGCGCTCTGGGCCGCCTCGCGGCGCAATGGCCTCTTTGCCGCCTGGCGCGCATTCGCCATGCATGACCTGACGCCGGAGATCCTCGGCCTCAAGGGTTTTGGCGGACATGTCTCCGACACGCCGGAAACGCCGCAGGCGGCGATCGAACGCGCCGCCGTTTCGCTCGGCCTCGGCGCCGAGCCCGGCTCCTATTTCCACCAATTGTTGCTGACCCTTGGCGGCTGGGCGCAATATGCCCGCCATATCCAGTTTAAGGCCGAGATCTCAGGCGGGAGCGACACGACGCCGCTCGAACTCCTCGCCATACGCCTCGTCTTCGAAGAAGCCCTCTATCTCCGCCACAGAAGCGCAATCGAGGATGAGTGGCGCGGGGTTCGGAATACCCATGCCGAGCCGGCGATCCCGGATGCCGACACCCGCATCGACGCCGTGCTGCAACAGGCCGCCGAGAGGGCTGCGCAACGCAAGCTGGCGTCCTTGCTCGCCGCCCCCTCCCAAGCCAAAGTCGCCGAGATCAGGCCGATGCTGCAGGCCGCTTTCTGCATCGACGTGCGTTCGGAAGTGTTCCGGCGCGCGCTCGAAAGCGCCGATAGCGGCATCCGCACTCTGGGCTTCGCCGGCTTCTTCGGCCTCGGCGCCAGCCATAGGGGTTTTGCCTCCGACGTGTCGGAACACCGCTTGCCTGTGCTTCTAAAGCCGTCGGTCTTCACCTGCGCCGAAGTCGATCGGGACAAGGATGTGGACAGGCAGGCCCGCTTCACCGCGCGCGGCCTTCGCGCCTGGGGTCGGTTCAAGCTCGCGGCAGTCTCGTCCTTTGCCTTCGTCGAGGCGATGGGGCCGGTCTATGCGGCCAAACTCCTGCGCGACGGTCTCGGCTTCGGCAAGGCCAAGCGTCCAGATACTGCCAAGCCGCGCTTCTCTGCGAGCCTCGATTTAGACCAGCGCGCCGGCATTGCGGAGACCGTGCTGGAGGCGATGTCGCTGACGGAAGGCTTCGGCCGCTATGTGCTGATCGCTGGCCACGGCGCCAACACAGTCAACAATCCCTATGCCAGCGCACTGCATTGCGGCGCCTGCGGCGGCTATGCCGGCGACGTCAATGCGCGTCTCCTGGCGGATCTCCTTAATGATCGGGCCGTGCGCGAACGGCTTGCCGTGAAGGGTCTCCGCATCCCGCCGGACACAGTTTTCCTCGCCGGTCTGCATGACACGACCACGGATGCGGTCACCCTGTTTGCCGATGATGTCGAACCGGCGATCGCGGCTGAAGACCTCGCGCGCATCCGACATTGGCTCGCTCTCGCGGGACAGCTGACACGGGCCGAACGGGCCCGGAAGCTGCCGCGCGCCAAAGCGAGCGATGTGATTGCCCGGAGCCGCGACTGGTCGGAAGTGCGGCCGGAACTCGGTCTCGCCGGCTGCCGCGCCTTCATCGCTGCGCCGCGGTCGCGTACGGCGGGCCGGTCGCTCGACGGGCAGGTCTTCCTGCATGATTATGTCTGGCGGAAGGACGAGGGCTTCAAGATCCTCGAACTGATCCTGACGGCGCCGGTGGTGGTGGCGAGCTGGATCAGCCTGCAGTATTTCGGTTCCTCGGTTGCGCCCTCGCTGTTCGGCGCCGGCAACAAGCTGTTGCACAATGTCGTCGGCGGCGTCGGCGTGGTCGAAGGCAATGGCGGAAACCTGCGCGCCGGTCTGCCCTGGCAATCCGTGCATGACGGCGAAGCCTTCGTACACGAGCCCTTACGTCTGACGGTTGCCGTGGAAGCGCCGAAGGAGGCGATTTCGGAAATCCTGCAGCGTCATCCGAATGTCCGCGCACTGTTCGATAATGGTTGGCTCAGTCTCTTCACCCTTGATGACGGGGGACAGATGGCCTGGCGCTACGACGAGAACCGGACTTGGGTGGAGTTCTCTCCTGTAGCCGCCGGAACCGCCCGGGTCAGGGCCGCCGGCCGACGGGAGATGCGGGCGCCGAGCATGCGACTCAGATAAACAGGCCTCATCCCATCTCATGCGAAGGGCGGAGCCAGCGTGATCGAGCATCCCGGAGACTTCCTGAAACGGCTGTTTGACCGGGCGGTGGAGGTCGCAGATCCCATGCGCGCCCTCGCCGCCTTCCTGCCGTCGAAGCCGCAGGGCCGCATTCTGGTCGTCGGGGCCGGCAAGGCCAGCGCTCGGATGGCCGAGGCGGTCGAGGCGGTCTGGGGGCCTTGCGAGGGTCTGGTGATCACCCGCTACGGCTATGGCCGTCCCTGCCAAGGCGTCGAGATTGTCGAAGCGGCGCATCCGGTGCCTGACGAAGCCGGGCTCCAAGCGACGGCGCGGATGCTGGAGCTGGTCCAAGGCGCATCGGAAGCGGATTTCGTGCTGGCGCTGATCTCAGGCGGAGCGTCGGCGCTTCTGGCGCAACCGGTCGACGGTGTGACGCTTCAGGAAAAGCAGGCGGTCAATCAGGCGCTTTTGGCCTCCGGCGCGCCGATCGACCGGATGAATACGGTGCGCAAGCATCTGAGCCGTGTGAAGGGCGGACAACTTGCGGCGGCGGCCTATCCCGCCCGCATGCTGGCGCTTCTGCTGTCGGATGTGCCTGGGGATGATCCCGCCTTTATCGGCTCCGGACCAACGGTCGGCGATCTGTCGACGCCGGCCGATGCGCGCGCGGCGCTGGAGCGCTGGAAGGTCGGCGTGCCCGCCTCCGTCGAGCAAGCGCTCAAGGGCCATTCGGGCGTCGTTGCCCCTGAAGACGTGAGGCTATCTCGCGTCGACAACGTCATCTTCGCCGCGCCGCGCCAGTCGCTGCAGGCGGCGGCCGATCTCGCTTCCGAAAGCGGCTGCGACGTTCGCATTCTGGGCGATGCGCTGGAGGGCGAAGCACGCGATGTCGCTGCCGAACAGGCGCGCCTCGCCCTGCAAATCTGCGCCTCGCTGAAGCCTGGCGATGCGCCCGTCCTGCTCCTGTCCGGCGGCGAGCTGACGGTAACGCGCCGTGGCGGTGGTGTCGGCGGGCCCAATGCGGAATATTGCCTCGCTCTTGCTCTGGCGCTCGGTGGCGCGACTGGCATCCATGCGCTCGCCTGCGACACCGACGGCGTCGACGGAGCGGCGGAAGTCGCCGGCGCATTGGTCGATCCCGATATATTGGCTGACGCCCAACAGGCGGGGCTCGACGCGGCCAAGGCGCTGGCGGAGAACGATGCGCACACTTTCTTCGGCGTGATCGGCCGTCAGGTCGTCACGGGGCCGACTCTCACCAATGTCAATGATTTCAGAGCCATCCTGATCGAGCCCGGCGCTGGTTGACGCGATTTCCGGTCTGTGGATGTTGAACTGAAGGCGGCAGTCGCGCACAACAAACTCATTGCCGCCATGTCGAAGCGAAAGGACGAGATCCCATGAGTTCAAAGCCGTCGGTGGTGGTGCTCGGCAGCCTGCATTACGACATCATGGTCTATGGCCCCGACCGTCCACGCAAGGGCGAAACGGTCACCGGCCGCGCCTGGGAGCCGAAATGCGGCGGCAAAGGCGGCAATCAGGCTGTGGCCGCCGCCCGCGCCGGCGTTGCAACGGCCATGATCGGGGCGGTCGCCGACGACGCTTTCGGCAAGGCGCTGATCGACAATCTCAAGGCCGGCGGGGTCGATCACCGCCATGTCCGTACGCTTGCCGGTTCAGGCAGCGGCATGAGCGTGGCGATCTTCGACGCTGAAGGCGATTATGGCGCGGTGATCGTCTCCGGGAGCAATCTCGCTTTGGGACAGGCCGATATTGACGCCGCCACCGACCTCTTCAAGAATGGCGCTGTTCTGGTGTTGCAGAATGAAGTTCCCGAAGCCGCCAACATCGCCGCCGCCAAGGCCATGCGCAAGGCAGGCGGCGCGGTCATCCTGAACGCCGCGCCGGCGCGTCCGCTATCAGAGGAGATGGCGGGGCTGGTCGACGTGCTCGTGGTCAACGCCATCGAGGCCGAGCAGATCGGCGGCTCAGCCGTGGTCGATTCCCTCCCCGGCGCGCTCGATGCGGCCAAGGGGCTGGCAAAACGCTTCCCCGCCGTCGTGGTGACGGCCGGCGGCGACGGTGTCGCGGCCGTCTCAGACGGCGAAGACTACTCGATCGAGGCGATCAAGGTGAAGCTGGTCAGCACTCATGGGGCCGGCGACGAATTTACCGGCGTTCTCGCCACCGAGATGGCGCGGGGAGCAGGCTTCGAGCAGGCTCTGCACAGCGCCAACCGCGCAGCGGCAGCCCTGGTCAGCAAGGAGAGATGATCGGACCGAGGTCCGATCAGGCCGCGTCGAGTTGGCCGCGGCCAATCTCTTCTTTCCGGCGCGCGACATAGGCTTCCAGTTCCTCTCCGACAGCGGGATCCAATGCCGGCTCCTGATAGGTTCTGAGCAGCTCCTTCCAGATGGCGTTGGCGCGTTCGGTGCCGCTGCGAGCGCCCGTCTCGGACCAAGTCTCGAAATTGCGCCAATCCGACAGCATCGGCTCGTAGAACGCGTTTTCGAAACGGGCGATCGTGTGCGGCGCGCCGAAGAAATGGCCGCCGGGGCCGACATCGCCGATTGTCTCGACGGCGCGGGTGTCGGCGTCGACCTGCAGCGGATCGAGGAAGCTGCGCATCATCTGCAGCATTTCGGCGTCGAGGATCAGCTTTTCGAAGGAGGCGGTCAGCCCGCCCTCCAGCCAGCCGGCGGCGTGTTCGATAAGATGGGCGCCGCCCATGATCGTCGACCACAGCGACATGCCGCTTTCATAGGCCGCCTGGACATCGACTGTATTCGACGCCGTGACGTTCGAAGAGCGGAAGGGAATGTTGTATTTTCGCGCCAGTTGGCCCGAGGCGATCTGCGCTTTGGCGTATTCCGGCGTGCCGAAGGCCGGTGATCCCGTGCGCATGTCGACATTCGAGGTGAAGCCGCCATAAAGCACCGGCGCGCCCGGCGCTGCGATCTGCGCCAGGGTGATCAGCGCCAGCGCCTCGGCGTTCTGCTGGGTGAGCGCGCCGGCGATCGTGACCGGGCTCATGGCGCCCGACAGCGTGAACGGCGTCATCGCTACCGGTTGGCCGGCCCGCGCCATGGCGAGAAGCCCCTCCCCATGGGAATATCGAGACGGAGCGGCGAGTTGGAGTTCACCACCGTCAGCGTCGCCGGCTTCCGGCGCAACTCATCGCGGCTCTGGCCGAGCGCGATGGCCAGCATGTCCAGCGCGTCTTCCACCCGATAGCGGCCCAGCGCCCAGCATTGCCAGGTCTTGTCGGTCAGCCGGATGGCCGCGTCGTAGAAATCGAGATGGCGGCTGTCAGGATCGAGGTCTGTGGGCTCACAAGGGCAACCGCCTTCCTGGTGAATGACGTTCAGGCTCTGGACGACTTTGATATAGTCGCACATGTCGCGATAATTGCCGGCGCGGCGGCCGCGATCGAGATCGGAGACGAAGGCCGGGCCGCCGGTGGCCGCGAAAATCAGGCTGCCGTCGCCGACGCGGAGATCGCGGGCGGGATTACGGGCATGCAATGTGAAGGACGATGGCGCGCTGCGGATGATCTCCTCGATCATGGCGGGATCGAAGCGCACCCGCTGGCTGGCTTCGTCGACATCGGCGCCGGCCGCTTTCAGCAGCTTTCGGCTTTCGCCATGCATCACCTCCATACCCGTGCGGGCGAGAAGATCGAGGGAGGCGAGATGGATGGAGTGGACCTCGTCTTCGCTCAACAGCGCGATCGGCGGATAGCGATTGACGACGCCGCCAAAGCCCATCTGCCTGATCCCGCCCGCCGCCCGTCTTGCCTCGCGGCGTCCCGACTGTCGCATCATGGTTATCTCCTGCATCAGGGGCTCCTCTTCGACAAAGAGGAGCCGTATCGGGGTTTCGGTCAGGCTTTGGCGAAGCGGGTGACATCGAGATAGCCGTCGGCGAGGATAAACGGCTTAAGCCCTTGGCGCGCAACGGCGGCGAAGGTTTCATGCGTCAGGAAGACGAAGCCGCCGGATTCTTCCATCAGATCCTGCATCTTCTTGTAGATGACGTCGCGCTTGGCCGGATCGGTCTCGGCCATGCCGTCCTGATAGAGCTTCTCGAAGTCGGGACTGTCGAATTGCGACCAGTTGTAGACGCCGATCTGGGAAGGTCGGAACCAGGTGAGATTTTCGGACGGATCGACGCCGCCGGCGAAATTCATCAGCACGATCTCCAGCGTCTTCCACTGATCGCCGGAACTCTTGTCGCCGACCGTCCAATAGACGCCGTCATCCAAGGCCTTGATCTCGACGGTGACGCCGATCTGGCCGAGCAGCGCCTGGACGATCTGGCAGGTCAGCTGGCTGGTCTTGTCGTTCTGGCAGATCAGCTCCACCGTCAGGTCCGAAACGCCGGCATCTTCCAGGAGCGCCTGCGCCTTTGCGGCGTCGGCGGGGTAGAGGATCGCGTCGCGATGGCCTGTCATCCCCGGCGGGATTACACCCGTGGCCGCCTTGGCGAGGCCGGAATAACTGCCCTGCATGATCTGCTCGACATCGACGGCATATTGGATCGCGCGGCGGACGCGCTCGTCCTTAAATTTTTCATTGTTGACGTTGATGGCGAGCCACAGAAAGCGGTTGCCGTCCATCTCGATCAGGTCGGTATTCTCCGGCAGCTTGTCGCGATAGGCGGCGAGCGTGTTGAGGCTGATCTTGGCATAGTCGATCGCCTTGGATTCATAGGCGAGCGCGGCGGCCTCGTCGTCGGTGACGATCTCGAAACGGATTTTCGGGAAGACCGGGGCCGGTCCCTTCCAGCCGGGATTGAGGGCGAGCGTCAGATTCTGCTTCGGCGTCCATTTTTCGATCACATAGGGGCCTGACGTCGCCGGCGCTTCGGTGGTGAATTTGCCGCCCGCCTTTTCCACCGCTTTGCGGCAGACAATCTTTCCCATGTAATAGGGCATGGTGGTCAGCCAGAAGGGCGCCGAGGGCGCGTTCAAGTTGATGACGCCGGTGCGTTCGCCCGTCACTTCGACCTTGTCCATGGCGTCGAAGGCATAGGCCCAGGCCGAGGCGTTGGCGGGATCCTTCACCCGTTCGAAGGAGAATTTCACGTCGTCGGCGGTGACGGGGCCATGGCCGCCGGTCCATTCCAGCCAGTCATGCAGCTCAAAGCCGATTTCGGTCGGCGACAGTTGCTTGAGCTCCTTGGCGGCGTAGAGATCCCATTTCGTGCCGCCGCGGACATCGCCCAGCCGGTTGAGCGACAGGAACAGCGCGCGGCCGACTTCTTCCTCCAACAGCCCGTTCTGAAAGGCGGGGTCGAGGACTTCGATATCGGAGGCGCCGCGGATCACCAGCGTGTCGCCCTCGACGGCGTAGGAAAGTCCCGGTCTCAGCGCCAGTGCGCCGGCCGCCGCAGCTGCCGTGTGAAGGAAATGCCTGCGATTCATCATCAGTCCGGTCATGATCGTTCCCTCTTTTGTGATGCGATGCGGTCAGCCGTCTCCTGACGCCGGCGGCGTGAGCGGAGTGTGGCAGCGAATGCGATGGTCGTCTGAGAGCCGCGTCTCCTCAGGCGCTTCCGTCCTGCAGCGGTCTTGCGCGAGGCGACAGCGCGGATGAAATTCGCAGCCTGTGGGGCGATGCAGGAGGCTCGGCGTTTCGCCGATCACCGGCGGTTCGGTTCGCCGCTTGCGCGGGTCCGGCGCGGGTTCTGCGGCCAGAAGCGCCTGCGTATAGGGATGGCGCGGCGCGGCGAAGATCGCGCGCGTCGGTCCTGTCTCAACGATGCGGCCGAGATACATGATGGCGACGCGGTCGGAGACGCGGCGCGCGACGGCCAGGTTATGAGTGATGATCAGGAAGGCCGAGCCGACATCGTCGCGAATGTCGAGAAACAGGTTGAGAACGCCCGCCTGCACCGAGAGATCGAGGCCGGCGGTCGGCTCATCGGCGATGATCAGCCTCGGCGTCACCGAAAGCGCCCGCGCCACCGCTGCCCGGCGCGCCTGTCCGCCTGAGAGCCCATGCGGAAAGCGTTCGAGCAGGTTGCGCGTGAGACCGGCTTTCGCGGCCAGCTCCGCGATCGCGTCCCGGCCCGTGTCGCGGCGGCCGGCGATATGGCGCGGCTCGGCGATGATCGAGCCGATGCGCTGGCGGGGGTCGAAGGAGGTGACCGGGTCCTGAAACAGAAGCGCCGCCGCATCGCGTAGCCGCCGGGCGCTTGCCCGCGATCTCGGCAACGCCTCGCCGTCGAGCATGATCTCGCCTCCCGACGGGTTCATCAGGCCAACCAGCGTGCGCCCGAAGGTCGATTTGCCCGAGCCGCTTTCGCCGACCATCGAGATGATTTCTCCTCGGCCTATATCCAGCGATACGTCCCGGAGGATATCGACAAGCTGACCCTTCACGAAAGGCAGGCGGCTCTTGCCGGGAACGGAGACCGAGAGGGAGCGCGTCTCAAGGATTGGAGCCGCCGTCATCGCGCCGCCTCCATCGTCTCATCCCAGGCGATGGCCGGAAGCCGTCTGGCGCCATCTTCGACCAGCGACAATTCGCAGGCGAGCAGCGCCCGCGTATAGGGATGCCGGGGGTCCGCGAAGATCTGCTCGACGGGCCCCTCCTCCACGATCCGGCCCGCCTGCATCACCGCGACACGGTCGCAGATTTCGGCGATGACGCCGAGCTGATGCGAGATCATCAGGATCGCGACGCCGGTCCTTTGCCTGAGTTCGCGCATCAGATGCAGGATCTGCGCTTCCATGGTGACGTCGAGCGCGGTGGTCGGCTCGTCGGCGATCAGAAGCGCCGGCTCGCACATCAGGGCGGCGGCGATAGAGACGCGTTGCAACATGCCGCCCGAGAGTTCGAAGGGATAAGCGTCAAAGCGCGCTTCGGGGTCGGAAATGCCGGCGTCCGCGAGGGCTGCGATGATTTTCGCCCGCTTCTGGCGCTCTGTGGAGGTCCGGTCGCGCCAGAGGAAATCCGTCAGTTGCCGGCCGATCCGGTGCAGCGGGCTGAAGGTCGCCATCGGATTCTGGAACACCATGGCCGCCGCCGGCCCGCGCAGGCGGGCGAAATCGCGCTCCCCGGCCTTGAGCAGGTCGACGCCGGCAAGCTGCATGCGGTTCCCGCTGATCTCGGCGCTTTTGAGCAGGAGGCCGAGAATGGAATGGGCGAGCGTTGATTTTCCCGATCCGCTTTCGCCGATCAGCCCGACCACCTCGCCGGGCGCCACTCGGAGACTGACCTCGGACACCGCGCGCGCGACACCGCTATAGGTGATGCTGACCTTGTCGATGTCGAGCACGGGAGCGTCCGTCATGTCGACCGCCTCCTGGCGAGCTTGGGATCGAGCGCGTCGCGCAGGGCCTCGCCGAAGAATGTGAAGCCGATCGTGGCGATGATCAGCGGCAGGCCGCCGGCGATGACCGGCACCGGCGTCTTGCGCAGCACGGCGAAGCCATCGCTGAGGATATTGCCCCAACTGGGGATCTGCGGCTTCACGCCCAGGCCGAGAAAGGAGAGACCCGCTTCGAGCGTGATGATGGTGGAGAGATCGAGACAGGCGAGGATGAGCAGTGGTCCGACCGCATTGGGCAGCAGATGCAGGAAGAGAATGCGCGGCGTGCTGGCGTTCATCGCCTGCTGAGCCCGGATGAAATCGAGCGATTTCAGGCTCAGCACCTGGGCGCGCACCAGCCGGGCGTAGCTCGGAATGCAATAGAGGACGATGACGAGGATGACCGTGCCCAGGCCTGGTCCGAGAAGCACCACGAGCGTCAGGCCGAGCATGATCATCGGCAGCGAGGAGAAACTGTCGAAAACAAGGATCATCAGCGCGTCCAGCCAGCGCGGCCCATAGCCGGCGATCAATCCCAGCGGCAGGGCGGCGGCGAGCGCGATGGCGAGCGCCGTCAGCGCCACGCTCATCGCCGTGCGCGTGCCGATCACCACGCGCGAGAACAGATCGCGTCCGAGCTGATCGGTGCCGAGCCAATGCGCCCAGGAGGGATCGGCAAGCCTCTCCTTCACATTGATGGCGGTGGCCGGATAAGGCGCGAGCCAGGGCGCAAACAGCGCCGTGAAGACGACCAGCAACACCAGCGCCGCTCCGATCAAGCCGAGCGGCGTCGACAGGACCGAGACCAGCACCGCCCCGAACCGCGCCAGCGCGCCGGGCTCCTGATGTCTGTCTTCGGTCCCGGCGCTGGCGATCTCGGCCATGTCAGAGGGCGCTCCTGACGCGGGGATCCAGCGCTGCGGCGAGGAGATCGGCGATGATCATGCAAGCGACATAGAGGGCTGAGGCAATCAGCACAGCGCCCATCACCAGCGGATAATTACGCGACATCACCGCGTCATAGGTCAGTTTGCCGAGGCCGGGGCGGGTGAAGACGATTTCGGCGAAAACCGAGCCGGTGAGCAATCCGCCAAAGCCGATGGCGATCACCGGCAGCGCCGAGAGAAAGGCCTGTCGCAGCGCGTAGCCATAGACGATGCGGCTTTCGCGCACCCCGAAGGCGCGGAGCGTGCGGACATGGCTTTCGCCGAGCGCTTCGATCATCGCCGCGCGCATGATGCGGGCGACATAGCCCACCCAGCCGATGCCGATCGCGAAGGAGGGCAGGATCAGCGCCCGGATCTGCGACAGAGGATCGCCCGCCTCCCCTGCGCCGATCGCCGGCAGCCAGTTGAGCGTCACCGCGAAGAACAGCAGCGAATAAAGCGCCACCACGAAGGAGGGCACGGCGACGAAACCGACCGAGAACAGGCCGATCAGCCAATCCTGCCAGCGGCCATGATGAACCACGGCGACGCAGCCGAGCAGCGTGCCGAGCGTCACCGCCCAGGCGAAACTGCAGAAGGCCAGCGTCACCGTATAGGGCAAGACCTCCATGACGATCTCCGCCACCGGCCTGCGGCTCCAGACATCCTGACCGAGATCGAGATGGGCAAGGCGAACAAGATGGGCGGCGAGCTGCTCGACAAGCGGCTTGTCGAGGCCCATCATCGCGCGGAAGGCTTCGCGCATCTCAGGCGTCGAACGCGGCCCGAGCGCGACCACGGTGGGATCGCCGGGGATCATATGCAGCATCAGGAAGAGCAGGATCGAGACCAGAAGAAGGATCAGCCCGCCAAGCGCGATGCGGCGAATAACGAAGGCGGTCATGACCTCGCCCTCCCACGGCCAAGGCGCGGCTCACTCGCTCGCCGTCTCCCCAACGGGGCTAGAGATGATCCCGGTCGATCCACGCCTCGCCCTCCCTGGTGAAAATAGTCTCGTTCTTCTCCCGCGCCTCGATGCGCCATTGCAGATGGAACTGTGTCGCCGTCGAGCATAGGGTCACCTGCGAGGTCGCCTCGGCGTCGCAATCGCCGCTCTTGAAGCCGAGCGTCCAGCCGGTTTCCAGTCTGGCCGACAGCGGATCATCCTCGGTGATCGCCATGATGTCGCGCACTGCGGACCAGGTTTCGATGCCGCGATCCTCAAGCCGCTGACGGCCGTAGTCGCTGTCGAGCGTCAGCGTTTCCCGCCGCATGCCAGCGTCGATCGTCACAATGCGGCTGTCATGCGTCTCGCGCAACTCCGTCACTGCGACGGGCGGGGACATTTCGGCGGGCTCAAAGGCGATGTCGCCGTCGTTGGGTTGGGCGGTGCGGATCGGCAGCAGGAGCGCCGAGGCGCCAGATTGCATCATGAAGGTCGGCATTTCAGGCGCGGGCCAGAGAACGGGCCAGTGCTGGTTGGAGAGAACCAGACGGAGACGGTTGCCGCGGGCCAGTCGTCGGCCGCAATGATTGAGTTCGAGCCGCGCCTTGACGGTTTCGCCGGGGACGAGCGGCGTCGGATCTTCGCGGCTTTCCCGTTGGCTCAGATTGAGCGCCCCCATGTGATCAATGTGGACACGCCATCCGGCCAGACCGCGCAGAGCCTGGCGATGATGGTCGCTTGCGGCTGGTCCGAGGCCAGTTCGAGTTCGACTGCGGCTGCTCCGAGCAATGTGAGGTCGTCGTCGAGTTCCTCAGTCTCGAAACAGAGCCCAAGCCCATCCTCGCGGCGCTGATCGCCCGCCATATCCGGAACTTCACCGCCATAGCCGCCGTAACGGCCGCAATCGCGGCCGGCGGTGACGGGTGATTTGAGCCGCATGACGGGACCTGTTGCCGGCTCCATGGCAAGCCCCGTCGTATTGAGATAGAGCCGTTGCACCCCAACAGACGGCGTCGGCCAGCTTGGCTCTCCCACCCATTGACCGGGATGATCGGGGTAGAACTGCGCCGGCCGGTGCGGGTCCTTGATCAGCACGGTATAGGCGGGCTCCTCCATGATGCCGGTGTCTTCGCCGACCAGCCAATGCCGCCACCAGCGGATCGCCTGTTTGAGATAGTGGATGGCGGGACCGGGCGCGCCGAGAAAGGGATAGGCATGGCTCCAGGGGCCGATCAGCCCCTTCTTCGGTCCTTTCAACCCCTGCATCAACCGGGGCACGGCGTTGAAATAGGTGTCGTCCCAGCCGCTGATCGCATAGACGGGAATATCGATGGCGGCGAAATCTTCCGAGACGGAGCCGAACTTCCAATAGGCGTCGCGGCGCTGATGACGGAGCCAGATTTCCGACCAGCAGGATATGGCCTCCAGCCGCTCGCGCCACATCTCCCGCCAGCGCGCGCCGACGATCTGCGGGTCCGGCGGCAGCGCATTCATGCCCAGCATGAAACTCGACCACATGCCGTCCTCGGTCAGCAGATTGCCGCCGAAATAGTGGACGTCGTCGGCATAGCGGTCATCCGAACAACAGAGCGCGATCACCGCCTTCAACGCCGGCGGCCGTCGGGCGGCCACTTGAAGCGCGTTGAAGCCGCCCCAGGAAATACCAGTCATGCCGACAGCGCCCGTGCACCAGCTTTGCGCGGCCAGCCAGGCGATGATGTCTTCGGCGTCCCGCTGTTCCTGTTCGGTATATTCGTCGGTCAACATGCCTTCGGAATCCCCCGATCCCCTAATGTCGACACGGACGCAGGCGAAGCCGTGGCCGGCAACATAGGGGTGCATCTTCATGTCGCGGAACACCGTGCCGTCGCGGCGCCGGTAGGGAATGAGTTCGAGAATGGCCGGGACGGGGTCGGCCTCGGCGTCTTCAGGCAGCCAGATCGTGGCGGCGAGCCTGACGCCATCGGGCATGGTGATGAACACCGGATCGAGGGTGTTGATCTTGCGCGGGAAACTGTCGACGATCCGGCTCATGGCCCAGCCTTTCCGTCGCTGTCGGAGGCCTGATCATGCGGCGTCCATTCATAGACCATCGGCGAAGTCTGGGGATAGGCGACGAATTGCTCGCGCTTGCGGGCCGGCGGCTGGCGGTAGAGCCGGAACAGCGCGTAACCGGCAAACAGCGCCGAGAGACCGATGCCGTACCAGAAGAACAGATCCGCCCCGAAAGAGCCGACGCCGGCCGTGACGATCGCCGGGCCCACTGCGCCGCCGAATGCCCAGATCAGCAGGAGATTGGACGACAGCATGACGAAATCGGCGGGATCGGCCTTGTCATTGGCATGGGCCACGCCGAGCGGATAGAAGATCTCGGATATGCCGCCGAACAGCGAAAACAGGATGAGATAGAGCCAGAACGGCGAGTCCGCCCGCATCAGCAGGAAGACGCCGCAGACCAGCGCGAGCGAAAGCGACAACCACAGCATCATCGCGCGGCGGTCCACCCGGTCGGAGAGGTAGCCGAGCGGAAATTGCAGGAACAGCGCGCCCAGCTGCGCCGCCGCCATCAGCAAGACGATGGTCTTCTGACTGAAATTCATCTGCAGCCCGTAAAGCGGCCCGATCGAGGCGAAGGTCGAGGAGATGAGCCCCGTCATCAGGCATGCCAGCGCGCCGATCGGCGAGATCGCGAAGGTGCGGAACAGCCTCACGCCGACAGGCACATGCAGTTGCGGCTCGCCGACCCAGATGGCGGTCACAGGCGCAAGCGCAATGACATAGAAGCCGGCGGTGATCATCAGCATCGGATGGCCGGCGGGATCGAGATTGGTGGCGAGCAACTGGCCCAGGCCATAGAACAGGCCGAGCACCAGCACATAGAGCGTCAATACGCGGCCGCGATGGACATTGGAGACCATGGCGTTGATCCAGCTTTCGATTACCACCGCCTGACCGGCATTGGCAAAGCCGATCACCGCCTGGATCGCCATGAACAGCGCCAGATGCGGATCGAGACCCAGGCAGAGGATCAGTGTCGCCGACACGGCCGATAGCGCCGCGTAAGCCCGGACTTCGCCCACCGAGCGGATCAGCCGGACAGAGCCGATGCAGCCCAGAATGAAGCCTGCGCCTTCCGCGCCCACCACCAGACCCACTGCGTCCGCCCCCTGCCCGTCCGCCACCAGCCGCAAGGGCAGAAGCGTGTGGAACAGGCCCGACCCCACCGCATGCAGCGCCCCGCCGGCGAGCGGCGATGCGACGGACCAGGGCGAGAGAGTGGGAGCGGAGGTGGTCATCACGCCTCCGCCAGGCCGGCGCGCGAGGTGAAAGCCGGCTCGAATTCGACGATCGGCGCATCGCGGCGGAAGCCCCGGGCCCCCTGCCCCATGTCTCGCGCATAGAGATGGCCGCTATGGACGGCATGCGCGATGGCGCCGGGGGCGAGCGCATCGCCGATCCGTTCGATCGTCTTGACGCCCGCGTCACGCAACATGTCTCGCCGGGCGATCAACTCCTGGAAAAGTTCGTCCTTAGGCAGTCGCAGCCCGGTGATCACCAGATTGCGGCAGGGCCGCTTTTCCGTCTCGCCGGTGAAGATATGGGTGAGCGTCGCCACCTCGCCATCGAAATCCGAGACGGTGACCAGCGTGGTGACCGGCACGGCGCGGCGGCTGAGCGCGCGATGCACCAGCGGCAGCTCATTGGTCATGATCGTCCAGGCCGAGGCTTGCCCCGCCGGCGTGGCGTAGGAGACGCTCACGCCTAGCCCCGCCAGATGTTCGGTGATGACGCCGCCCATGTAATAATTGTCGAAATCGAACACCAGCGTCGGACCTTCGGGCAATCGTCCTGCGGCGATATCGTCGGGCGTGAAGACATGGGGATGCTCGATGCGGCCGACCGGGATCTCCATCGAGGAATAGGTGAAATTGGTCCAGCGCGCGCCGGTGGCCACTGCCACATGATCGGGGGCGAAATCGGCGATGTCGTCGGCCCCCAGCCGGCTTTCGAGATAAAGCTGGACATTGGGCATTTCCCGCAAGCGGCCAAGGCGGTAATCCACCACCCGGTTCCAGGCTGAAAGACCGGGAAGACCGCGTTCGAACACCAGCCGGCCGCCGAAGCTCGAGCCTGCCTCGGCCAGCGTCACCTCATGGCCGCGCCGGCCGAGCGTCAATGCGGCTTCGAGCCCGGCGGGACCGCCGCCGATCACCAGCACTTTTTCGCGCCGCTCGGCCTTGCCCGGATTTTCCGGATGCCAGCCGCGCCGCCATTCCTCGCCGGCGGTCGGGTTTTGCGTGCAGCGCACCGGCACGCCGTCATGCCAGCTGGAAATGCAGATATTGCAGCCGATGCATTCACGGATCTCGTCCACTCGGCCCTCGCGGATCTTGGCCGGCAGGAAGGGATCGGCGATCGAGGGACGCGCGCCGCCGATGAAATCCAGCACCCCGCGCCGGATCTGGCTCACCATCGTATCCGGCGAGGTGAAGCGGCCGACGCCGACGACAGGCTTTTTCGTCAGCGTCTTGACGAAATCGATCACCGGCTCATGGCTGCCCTCGCCGGTGAAGCGGGAGGCGGAACAGTCGGTCGGGCTGGAATCCATCTTGACGTCGAAGAGATCCGGCGTCTCCGCCAGCAGCGAAATCACCTCATGCGCCTCAGACGGCAGATGCCGGCCGGGGCGGCCGCGCAACTCCTCGATCGAAATGCGAAGCGCCACGCCGCAATCCTTGCCGACCGCGTCCTTGGTGACTTCGATAAGTTCGCGCACGAAGCGGACGCGGTTTTCGATCGAACCGCCATATTCGTCGATGCGGTGATTATATTCAGGCAACAGGAATTCATAACCGAGATAGCCCATGCCGGCATAGACATAGACGATGTCGAAGCCGGCTTGCCGGGCCTTGCGGGCGCCTTCCGCCTGCCAGCGCAGCACGTCGCGGATGTCTTGTCTGTCCATGGCGCGGGGGCGCAGATTGCCCATGAAGCCGACATGGGTAGCCATCCAGGGAATGCCGGAAGGCGACAGCGGCGCGATGCGGCTCGACCGGTTCATCACCGAAGCGCCGCCATGCCAGAGTTCGACGCCCGCCAGCGCGCCATGGCGATGCACGGCCTCCGTCATCAGCGCATGCGCCCGGATATCGTTGTCGTCCCACATCGTCGCCATCGGCAGAGGCGCGTCGTCGGAGGAGACGTCGATGGAGCAGGCGCCGGTGCAGATCACCCCCAGCCGCCCTCGGCCTTCATTTCACGGAAGCCCGCTCTCACTCGGGGAAGAGCATTGGTCATGCCCGAGGCGTGCGGCACCTGATAAAAACGATTGGGCGCAGTGACCGGGCCGATCCGGACAGGCTCGAACAGGACGTCATACCGCGATTGCGGTTTCGTCATCACATTCATGCAGTTCCCCTTTGCCGGCTTTGCCGATCTTGAGGTCAGGATAGAAGCGCCGCTCCTGAAGTCAAGGAAAATTATACGATCTTATAACAAGAAGAAAAAAACCAATTAAATTATGGTGTTGATGGATGGTTTGGAAAAGGGTAGATAGAAGCGCGAAGGGATTTCAATTGTGACGACTGCCAAGACAGGACCGAAGACACGCGCCCGCTTTCGCCGCGAGGCGCCGGAGGAGCGCCGCCGCCAATTGGGCGAAGCGGCGCTGCGCTGCATCGTCAAACATGGCAATGCCGGCGTGTCCGTACGGCAGATCGCGGCCGAGGCGGGCGTCACGCAGGGGCTGATTACCCATCACTTCGGCGAGATCAACGAACTTGTCGCCTATGCCTTCGACATCATGTCCGAAGGCATCCTGCAATCGATCGTCAAGGCGGTGGAGGAGGCTGAGCCCACGCCGAAAGCGCGGCTCGACGCCTTCATCACGGCCTCCTTCTCGCCGATCATGATGGACCGCGACGTGCTCGGCGTCTGGGTGGTGTTCTGGAGCCTGATCCTGCATTCGCCGCGCATGAGCGCATCGCAAAGGCAGGAATACGGCGACTATGTCGGCACGGTCCAAGGCTTGCTGGGCGATCTCTCCCGCGAAGAAGGGTTTGTGGTGGCTGATCTCCGCCTCGCAGCCGTATCCTTCACCGCGCTGATGGACGGGCTTTGGCTGGCATGGTGCCTCAACCCGGACGCCTTTCGCCCGGCAGAAGGCGTCCGTCTCTGCAACAACTGGATTGAAGGCCTGCGCCGCGGCGCCCATGCATGACTAGAGCGCGGGCGTCCGCGGTGGTTTCGTCCTCCGCACGCCGGTCATCTCGAAGGCGGCCGCCAGCGCAAGTAAATTGGTATCGTCATATGCGCGTCCGGCGAATGTCAGGCCGACCGGCATGCCCGTATCGGCCATCGTTCCCATCGGCACGGTGACTGTCGGGATGCCCAGATGGCGAATGGCGAGATTGCCGTTTGCGACCCAGACGCCGTTGCGCCATCCAAGATCGGCATGGACCGGATTCACATCCATGTCGGCGTGGCCGATATCGGCGACTGCGGGGAACAGTACCGCGTCCAGACCGAGCCCGTCCATCCAGAGCTCCAGATCCTGCCGCCTTGTCTCCTCGAGACCTCGCAGGCCTGCCTCGAGCGCAGGGATTTCCTCGAGCGAGCGATAGGGACGCGCCCGGGCGAGCGCCGGATATTGCGAGATATCATCGGAGAAGCCGGTGTAGCGATCGGGCAGCGCGCCGGGCGGGCGCGGGAAAATTTTGGCGCCGTCGACATCCGCGAGACTGTTCAGCGCGGGATCGCCGTTGGCCTGCAGGAAATCCTCCCAGCCCCAGGCGGAGAGGTCATGGATTTCGTAATGCAGGAAGTCGGGGTCGACGAGGCCACGCGTGGCGATCGAAGGCGCGCCCGGACGATCCGACTCATAGTTCGTCACGGCGGGAAAATCGACGAGGATGACCTCCGCGCCCGCCGCTTCGAGATCACGCCTCGCCTGGCGCCAGAGCTCGATGATCGAGGCCCGCGTATTGATGGGCTTGCCCGTCGAGCCGCCGATGCCGCCTTTCGGATTCGAGCCGGCCTCCGGATCTTCGTTGACGTACATGCTGGGGCGCCGAAACGTCTGCCGGCCAGCGCCTTCCGCGCCGCATTTTCATCCGAAGGCGCAAGCGCCGGATAGTTTGTCGGTCGCATGGTCGATGCGGCCGGCAGCTTGATCCAAGGCTGGGCTCGCCAGAAATCGCCGCGCGTCTGCGGATCGTCGACGACGATGACGTCCAGCAGTTCCAGCATGTCGGTCATGGTTCGGGTATGCGGCGCGACGACGTCCATCGTCGGCACCAAAGGCCAGTTGCCGCGGACGGAAATGACGCCGCGCGAAGGCGTATAGGCGCAGAGCGCATTGTAGGAGGCCGGCGCCCGACCGCTCGACCAGGTTTCCTCGCCGAGGCCGAAGGCCGCGAACGACGCCGACGTCGCCGTGCCGGAGCCGTTGGACGATCCCGAGCCGAATGCGCTGGTGAGCCATTCGGGATTGTAGGGGCTTTCAGCGCGTCCATAGACGCCGCGCTGCATGCCGCCATTCGCCATTGGCGGCATATTGGTGAGGCCGATGCAGATGGCGCCTGCGCCGCGCAGTCGCTCGATGGTGAACGCGTCGCGCTGGGCGATCAGATGCTCGAAAGCGGGGCTGCCGGCGGCGGCCGTCAGCCCGCGCACCAGAAAGCTGTCCTTGGCGGTATAGGGAATCCCGTCGAGCGGCGACAGAACCTCGCCCATTTTGCGACGCGCGTCAGAGGCTTGCGCTTCCTCGATGGCGTCCGGGTTCATCACCACCATCGAATTGAGCGCCGTGGCCGTTCCAGGCGCGTCATAGGCCTCGATGCGGGCCAGATAGGCCTCGACGAGTTCGACGCTCGTCACCTCCCGCGCCTCCAGGGCCGCGCGCAGTTGGGCGATCGATTTTTCGACGACGTCGAAGCGGCTCATCGTGTCACATCCCGGCTGTGACGGCGGGCTGCTGCTGGGTGATGCAGTGAATGCCGCCGCCGCGGGCGAAGATGGCGCGGAATCCACCGTAACGACCTCGCGGCCAGGATAGGCCTGTTGCAGGACGTCTGCGGCGGCGGCGTCCGCCGTGTCGTCGCTGAAGCCGCAGGCGATCACGCCGCCATTCACGGCGAGGTGATTGACATAGCTGAAATCGACGAAACCGTCCTCGTCGCGGATTTGTGCGGGCGCATCGAGATCGAGAATGGTGAAGCGCCGACCGGCCGCGTCGGTGGCTTCGGTCAGCAGAGCGCGGAGATCGCGCATGATCTGATGGTCGGGATGCTCCGGATTGGGCTGATTGTGCAGAAGCAGAACCCCGGGCGAGGCGATCGTGGCGACGATGTCGACATGGCCGCTGGTGCCGAAGTTCTCGTAGTCGCGCGTCAGGCCGCGCGGCAGCCAGATCGCCTTGGTGGCTCCGATCGTGCGGGCGAGTTCGGCCTCGACGCGGGCGCGGTCGGCATAGGGGTTGCGGCGTGGATCGAGCTGCACGGTGTCGGTGACGAGAACCGTGCCCTCGCCATCGACGTGAATGCCGCCGCCTTCGTTGACCAGCACGCTGGAGATCAGTTCCGCGCCGGTATGGGCGGCGATCAAGCGCGCTATGTCAGCCGACTTTTTCCATTCGGACCATTCATGGTCGCCCCAGCCGTTGAAGATCCAGTCGACGGCGCCGAGTGCGCCGGGCCTCTCGTCGTCGAGAACGAAGGTCGGGCCGAAATCGCGCATCCAGAATTCGTCGAGCGGCGCTTCGACGATTTCGATATGGCTGCCCAGCATGCGGCGGGCGCGGTCGAGCTCGGACGGATCGACCACCATGGCGACGGGTTCGAACTCGGCGATGGCGTGGGCGACCGCGGTCCAGGCGGCGTAACCTGTCTCCTTCCATGCCTCACCATCGCCGAGCGTTTCGCCGGCGCGTGGAAAAGCCATCCAGGTGCGGTCGTGGCGGGCGGTTTCTGAAGGCATGCGCCAAGTCATCGTCGAAATCCTAAATCGAAACAGGCCAATTCGTGAACGAGCCCGCCTGATCGAGGCAGCGTTTGGCAGTTCACGCGTTCCAGGCGCTTTCTCGCATTATTTGCGGAAGCTCGTCCATATGTTCCGAACGCTGCCACGACGTCAGGCCGCCAACCGCTCCACCGCCCGCATGACTCCGCGGATCTCGGCCAGGCCTTTCAGGCGACCGATGAGCGAATAACCCGGATTAACCCGCGCCTTGCCGATGTCGTCGGCAAGCAGATGGCCGTGATCGGGGCGGAGCGGAATGCGCCAATCCTGCCGCCCCTCCTCCTTGCGCCGCTTCTCCTCCTTCATCAGCGCCACGATCACGCCGACCATGTCGCCGGAACCGTCGAGATGATCGGATTCATGGAAGGAGCCGTCGGGCTCGATCCGCACATTGCGCAGATGGGTGAAGTGAATGCGGGGTCCGAATTCCTCGACCATGGCGACGAGATCGTTGTCGGCTCGGGCGCCATAGGAGCCGGTGCAGAAGGTCAGGCCATTGGCCGGCGAATCGACCGCGTGCAGGATCGACTGGGCGTCCTCAGCCGTCGAGACCACGCGCGGCAGGCCGAACAACGAAAATGGCGGATCGTCGGGATGAATGCAGAGCCGCGCTCCGCACTCCTCCGCCACCGGGACTATTTCGTGCAGGAAATGATGGAGATTGCCGCGCAAGGCTTCGGCGTCGATGCCGGCGTAATCGGCGAGCGCCGCGCGGAAGGCAGGACGATCGTAAACGCGCTCGGTGGCGGGCAGGCCGGCGATCAGGTTCTTCTCGATCCGCGCCTGTGTCGTTTCGTCCATGGTTTCGAACCGGGCCCGGGCCTCGGCGATGCGTTCTGCGGAGTAATCGGCCTCCGCGGTTTGTCTCGCAAGGATGAACAGGTCGTAGGCGGCGAAATCGATGGCGTCAAAGCGCAGCGCATAACCGGACGACGGCATGCGATACATCAGGTCGGTGCGGGTCCAATCCACCACCGGCATGAAATTATAGCAGATGGTGCGGATGCCGGACTTGGCAAGCGCCCGGATCGTATCCTTGTAGCGGCCGATAAAGGCGCTGCGCTCGGGGCCCCCAATCTTGATCGAATTGTGCACAGGAATGCTCTCGACCACCGACCATTCGAGCCCCTCGGCCTCGATTCGCCGCTTGTAGCTCAGAATCTCGTCTTCTGGCCAGGCGGAGCCGTTATAGATGTGGTGGAGGGCCGAAACCACGCCCGTGGCGCCGGCCTGCTTGATATGGTCGAGCGTGACGGGGTCATTCGGCCCGTACCAGCGAAAACATTCCTGCATCGTCATCCTCCCTTGCGCTATTGTTGGACCACAGAACGAAGATGAGATCAATATGATCTCCCTCCCCCGCCGATGTTGACGATCGAGGGAAATTGGTCCAACAATTCTTCAGGGGAGGACAAGATGCAGATCGAGGCAGCGGATAGCGGCGCTCGCAAGTCCAGCGGCTCGGCCGTCTCGAGGCTGGTGGAGCGGATTCAGGAGATGATCGCCGAGCGGCGCTTGTCTTTCGGCGATCCCTTGCCGACCGAGCGCGACCTCGCGCAGCAATTCGGCGCGAGCCGCAACACCGTCCGCGAGGCGCTGCAATATCTGCGCGCCTATGGGATCGTGGACATCAAGCCCAAGGCCGGCGCAGTTCTCGCAAACCGCCATTCCGACGCGATGTCGTCGCTTCTGACTCTGCATCACGCGATCTCGCCGGCGTCTTTTCGTGAGGTGCAGGGCTTTCGCAAGATCGTCGAGACCGGCGCCGGAGAGGCGGCGCTGCCGACGCTGACGGAGGCGCAGCTCGCTGACCTGGACGTCGCCAATCTAAACATACTGGACAGCGCTACAGTGGCCGAAGCGGCGGAAGCCGACTACGCCTTTCACGAGAAGCTGGTGGCGCTGGCCGGCAATGCGGTGTTGCTTGCGAGCTATCGCTACCAGCGGCAAACCATGCTTGAGCTCATGCGGCTCGGCAAGGAGACGCGGTTCATCAACGAGGAGACCTGGCGGGATCATCAAGCGATCGTCGAGGCTTTGAGAGCAAAAGACCGTATCGCCTATGCCTATCTGCTGAGCCGGCATCTGGATTACGGCATGCGTTTTGTGCGCCCTACGGCGGACAGGGAGGAGTAAGCGTGGAGTTCTCGGGAAAAATCGCCGTGGTGACCGGCACGTCCGGCATCGGCAGAGCATCGGCGATCGCGCTGGCGAATCAGGGCGCCACGGTGATTGCGCTCGGCATCGACCCCAAGGCGAACGCAGAACTGGCCGAGATCGCCGCTGGCGAGGCGCTGCCCCTTGCCGTGCGGCAGGCCGATGTCGCCGATGAACATCAGGTGGCTGCGGCCTTCGAGGCGCTTGGATGCGAGCATGGTGGTCTCGACGTCATCGTCAATTCGGCGGCGGTGCACCCCTATGGCACTGTTGTCACGACCGAGCACGAGACCTTTCTGCGCGCCTATGCCGTCAATGTCGGCGCGATCCAGCTGACCGGCAAATACGGAATACCCATGATGGAAAGGCGCGGCGGCGGCGCCATCCTGAATATCGCCTCGGTGCAAGGACATGCCTGCCAGAAGAATGTCGCCGCCTATGTCGCCACCAAAGGCGCGATCCATGCGCTGACGCGAGCCATGGCGCTCGATCACGCCAAAGCGAATGTGCGGGTGAATTCCATCAGCCCGGGCTCTGTCCGCACGCCGATCCTCGAGCTCGCCGCCCGCACCTTCGACGGCGACGACGCCGATGTCGAGGATGTCTTCCGCCGTTTCGGGGCTGCGCATCCCATCGGCCGCATCGGCGAGCCGGAGGAAGTGGCGCGCCTCGTCTGTTTCCTGGCGTCGGAGAAGTCTGGTTTCATCACCGGCGCGGATTATCGGGTCGACGGCGGGCTGCTTGCAGGTCTCGGCGTTGCTTGATCTGGTTTCAGCATTTATGCGCTTTTCTGCTCATATCGCTTGACATTTCGCAGAAGAGCGCATTTCTTTCCTGACGGATTTTTGGGAGGAAACCGTGAAGAAAGACAGCCGGCAATTGCGGGTCGGCGTATTGGGTTGCGGCCCGATCGCCCAGTTCGCGCATTTCGAATCCGCCGTGAAGGCGTCCAATTGCCGTCTCTACGCAATCTGCGACGCCGCCGAAGACCTCGCCCGTCGCATGGGCGCGACCTATGAGCCCGACAAGATCTATCTCGACTATGACCAGATGCTCGCCGATCCCGAGCTCGAGGCGGTGATCATCGCCACGTCGGACGCCTTCCATGTGCCCGCCTCGATCAAGGCCTTAGAAGCCGGAAAACATGTTCTCTGCGAAAAGCCGATCGGCCTTTCCGTCGAGGAGGTCGAGACCCTCCAGGCGGTGGTGGAGCGCACCGGCAAGGTGCTGCAGATCGGCCATATGAAGCGCTTCGACCACGGCATCGAGGCGGCGAAGCGTTTCATCGACAGGGATATGGGCGAGCGCCTGGCGCTGAAGGCCTGGTATTGCGACAGCACTCATCGCTATACGATGACCGACGCCGTCCAGCCCCTGCCCATTCTCAGCAAGGCGGCGCTCAAGCCGAAGGAGAATCCCAAGGCCGATCTCAAGCGCTACTACATGCTGGCGCATGGCTGCCATCTGGTCGATCTCGCCCGCTATCTCTGCGGCGAGATCACTTGGGTCCGGGCGCGACTGCTCGAACGGTTCGGCGCCTATTCCTGGTTCGTCGAGACGGAATTTGCCGATGGGTCTCTGGGGCATCTTGACCTGACGGTGGCGGTGCGGATGGATTGGCACGAGGGCTTCCAGCTCTATGGCCAGAACGGCAGCGTCACCGCCAAGACCTTTAATCCCTGGTATTTCCGGTCTTCCGAAGTCGAGATCTTCGACGAGCGCACGGCGACCTATCATCGCCCGCTCGGCGCGGATGGTCATTTCTACCGCCGCCAGCTCGAAGGTTTTGCCCGCGTCATTCTCGACGGGGCGCCGATGCAGGGCGCCGATATCGCCGATGGACTGGCGAGCGTGAAGGCCATGGCGGCCATCGCCCGCTCGGCCGAGAGCGGCGACAAGATCTTTGTCGCAGACATCAGGGGAGCCGTCTGATGAGGATCGGCATTTTCGCCAAGACATTTGCGGGCGAGCGGCCCGGCCCTGTGCTCGCGGCCGCCAAGGCTGCGGGCTATGACTGCGTACAGTTCAATTTCGCCTGTTGCGGCGTGCCCTCGATGCCGGACAGTGTCGACGAGGCCGTGCTCGAGGATATCTCGGTGGCGCGCGAAACGTCCGGCGTCGAGATTTCGGCATTGTCTGCGACCTACAACATGATCCATCCCGATAAGGCCGTTCGCGCCGAGGGTCTCGTCAGGCTCGGCGTCGCCATCCGCGCCGCCGCCGATCTCGGCATTCCCCTGGTCACACTCTGCACCGGCACGCGGGATGCCGACAATCAATGGCGGCATCATCCGGACAATCAGACGGAGGAGGCCTGGCGGGATCTCATCAAGGAGATGGGCCGCGCCGCGACGCTTGCAGAAGCGCATGGCGTTTGCCTCGGCATCGAGCCGGAACAGGCCAATGTGATCCGCGACGCCGATGACGCCGCACGGCTTTTCGCCGCCGTGCCCTCTGACAGGCTGAAAATCGTGCTGGACCCCGCCAATCTGTTCGAAATGGCGAGCGTGGAAGAAGCCCGCGCGATCGTGGCTGCCGCGATCGACGCGCTCGGTCCCCGCATCGCCATGGCGCATGCCAAGGATCGCGACGCGCGGGGCGAGTTCGTCACCGCCGGCCGCGGCGTCGTGGATTTCCCGGATATGTTTCGCCGCTTGAAGGCAGCCGGCTTCGATGGTTCGGTGGTGACGCATGGATTGTCGGCTGCGGAAGCGCCTGAAGTTTCAGACTTTCTCCGGAGGCTGGTTGTATGATGGCGGAAAAACTGACGCTGGTCTCGACGCCGTCGCTCCATGTCGTGGATATCGGCTCGGGCGCGCCTGTCGTCTTCCAGCATGGCCTGGGCGGCGACAGAAACCAGATCGCCGACAGCTTTCCCGCCGATTTGCCATGCCGGCGCGTGACGGTGGAATGCCGCGGCCATGGGCTCAGCCCCTTCGATCCCAAAGGGCGCTATTCCATCGCCCGCTTCGCCGACGACGTCATCGCCACGGCGGACAGTCTCGGCCTCGAACGGTTTTCGATAGGCGGCGTTTCCATGGGCGCCGCCGTGGCGCTCAACATCGCCTGCCGTTTTCCCGATCGCATCGACGCGCTCGCGCTGGTGCGTCCCGCCTGGCTGACGGCTGCCGCGCCCACCAATATGCAGCCATTCGTGGCGGTCGCCCATCATCTCCGGGCGCATGGCGCGGAGGGGCGCGACAGTTTCGCCACCTCCCCGATCGGACTTTATCTAGCGGAGCACGCGCCCGACAATCTCGCCTCGCTGCTCGGTTTCTTCGCCCATCCCGAACCGGATCAACTCGCCGCTCTCCTGCTGGACATCGCGCTTGATGGCCCGGGGGTGACGGAGGACGATCTTGCCGCCATTCGCGTCCCGACATTGACGGTCGGGCACGGGGTCGACGTCGTCCACCCGCTGGATTACGCGCGAAAGCTCGCCGCGCTCATCCCCGGCGCGGTCTGCGCCGAAATCACCCCCAAGGCCGTGGACCGCACGGCCTATGCCGCCGAACTCAAGGGCGCGCTCTCCGCTTTCTTCCGAATGACATCCAGGGATTCCCGATCATGAGCCTGAAGCCCAATTCCGACTGGTTCGACACTTTGCCGCGCGAGCGCCTGATGGCGGAGTATTCGCTATGGTCGGCGGACCTTGCCAATCTCGAAGCGGATGTCCGCCGGGTCGACGAGTTCGTCGATCTCTATCACGCCGACGCCGCAGACGGTCGTTTCGCGCCGTCCTTCCTGATGTTTCCCGACCAGATCGCCCGCATCCGCAAAGTCACGGCCAAGCCGATCCATGTGCATCTGATGATCGAGGGCGACATTCTTCTGAGCCAGATCCGCCAATTTGCGGAAGCCGGCGCCGATCTGATTTCCTTTCATCCCGAGACCGGCGACGTCACCAGCGCAGGGCTGGATCTGATCGCGGAATTGGGTGTGAAAGCGGGGCTTGTGTTACGGTTGGAAACGCCGGTGTCGGCGCTGGCGCCTTACGTGTCGAGGCTGGATTTCGTCACGCTGCTCGGCACGGCCATCGGCGTCAAGGGCCAGGGCTTGTCGGAAACCGCCTGCCCCCGGCTTCAGGAAGCCGGCGCGCTCATCGCGGCTTCCGGCCGCAACAATGCGGTTCTGGCGGCGGACGGCGGCATTCGCGAGACGACGGTTCCGCTTCTCCGCCAGGCGGGAGCGCAGACGGTGGTGATGGGCTCGCTCGCCTTCAACGATCCTGATCTGCCGGCGCGCATGGCCTGGCTGCGGTCCCTTTGAGGTCAAGCGACAATCAGCTGGGTTCCCGCCTTCTTCATTGCCTGGGCGATCGGCTCGGGCGGCCATTCATCGGTGATCACCACGCCGATCTGCGAGAAGGTGGCGATCTTGGCGAAGGCGGTGACGCCAAATTTCGAATGGTCGATCAGCGCGATGGCGCGGCTGGCGATCTTGATCATCGCCGCCGTCTCCGAGGCCTCGTCGAGCCGGCCCATGGTGACGCCGGCCACCGATAGACCGGTCGCGCCGATCACGGCGGTGTCGGCGCTGATGCCGGAGACTTCCGGAAAGCCGACTGCGCCGATCGTCACCTGCGACACCGGCCAATAGACGCCGCCGAGAATATGCAGCGCCCTGACAGCATGGTCAGGCGCCACAGGCGGAATGCGGAGATTGTTGGTGATCAGCGTCAAATCGCGGCGCTCGCCGAGTGCTGCGGCAAAATAGCAGGTGGAGGAGCCGCCATTGACGATGAGCGTCTCGCCATTGCGGATGAGCGAGGCCGCCTTCTTGGCGATCCGCTGCTTGGCGGCGGTATAGGCGTCCATGCGGCTGCCCAGCGTGGTGTCGACGCGCACCAGCGCATCGTTGAACACGGCGCCGCCATGGGTGCGCAGCAGAAGTCCACGTTGTTCGAGCTGATCGAGATCCCGCCGGACCGTGTCGCGAGAAACGGCAAGCTGTTCCATCAATTCGTTGACGGTCAGTTGCCCATGCTGCCGGAGAAGATCGATGAGGCGGTTCTGCCGCACCGCCGGCAGCGCGGCGCTGGCCGCCGTCTCTTTCTGCATGTCTATTCCCCTTGAATACGCGGGATGCCGTCGCTCCCGCGCTTTTCGCCTCATATCAAGGGCTGGTCGCCTTTGCCAAGGCTTAAGGAGGACCCGGCGCATGCGCCGGAGCCTCCTGTATCGAAGCGCGGGACGATCAGCCGCCGATCATCAGCTTGACGATCTCGTCATGCGTCGTCTCGGCGATCTGCCTTTCGCCGGCGACGACCCCGCGGCGCAGCACCACGATACGGTCCGAGACGGCGAAAATATCCTGCAGGTTATGCGAGATGAAGATCACGCCTTTGCCCTGCGCCTTCAGCGCCTTGATCAGCGAGATCACCTTGCGCTGTTCCGGCACGCCGAGCGCGGCGGTCGGTTCGTCCATGATCAGGATCTTGGCGTTCCAGTAGACGGCGCGGCCGATGGCCACAGCCTGACGCTGACCGCCGGAGAAGTTGCTCACCGGGGCGTCCAGCCGTTTGACGTGGAAATCCAGCTTGGCCATGGTTTCCCGTGCTGCATCCGCCATCTTCTTGCGGTCGAGCGCCGGCAGGAAGCCGAACAACTTGCGCATCGGTTCGCGGCCGAGAAAGATATTGGCGCCGATGGTGAGATTGTCGGCGAGCGCCAGATCCTGATAGATCGTCTCGATGCCGAGCGCGCGCGCCTCCTGCGGCGAGCCGAACTTCACCTCCTCGCCTTCGATCAGGATTTCACCCGATGTCGGCGGATAGACACCGGAGAGCGCCTTGATCATCGTGGTCTTGCCTGCGCCGTTGTCGCCGGCCAGCGCCACGACTTCGCCGGGGCGGACCACCATGGAGCAACCTTCGAGCGCCCGGACCGCGCCGAAATGACGGGAGAGATTGCGGACTTCGAGAAGCGGCGTTTGACTATTCATCCTGCTTGCCTCCGCTGAACCGGCGCTGGGCCTGGTCGATCAGCACGGAAATGATGATGACGACGCCGACGGCGATGAACTGCCAGAACGGTTCGACATCGATGAAGACGAGGCCGTATTGGATCACGGCGATGACGAGAGCGCCGGCAACCGTGCCGATGATCGAGCCCGAGCCGCCGAAAAGCGACGCGCCGCCGATGACCACGGCTGCGACGGAATCGAGCAGCAGCGGTTCGCCGGCCTGCGCTGCGCCGGCGGTGAAGCGCGCGGCGTATAGCGCGCCGCCCAATCCTGCGCACATGGCCGAGAGGATGTAGAGCTTGAGGATATGCGCCTTGATGTCGATGCCGGCCCGGCGGGCAGCCTGAGCATTGGCGCCGATGGCGTAATTGTGCTGACCGAACCGCGTCTGGCTGAGCACGTAGTGCATGGCCAAGACGAAGATCGCGGTGACGATGACCAGATAGGGCACGCCGAACAGACGGCCATTGCCCAATGCGGCGAACCAGGAATTGCTGACAGGCACGGTGGTGCCGCCGGCGAGAAGAAAGGCCGCGCCGCGGGCGACGCCGAACATGCCGAGCGTGCCGATGAAGGGCGGGATCTTGAGTCGGGAAATCAGCAAGCCGTTGACCACGCCCGGCACGGCGGCCGCGAGAATAGACGCGAGGATGCCGAACAGCATGGCGAACGGCAGCGGCATGTAGACACCGGCGATATTGGTCAAATGCGCGGCGACGACGGCCGCCAGGCCCATGATGAAGCCGGTCGACAGGTCGATGCCGCCGGAAATGATGACAAAAGTCTGCCCCACCGCAATCAGCAGCGGCGCCACGGCGAAGATCGCCACGGACTGCCAGTTGAACGAGGAAAAGGCGAAGGTGCCGCCGAACGAGACGCGGGACCAGATTTCGAAAATGATGATGAGAGCGGCCAGAAAAAGCCAGGCCCTCAGTTGGGCGATACGCTGCAGCAGCGTCTTGCCGGCTTCGGCGTGGTCGGCCTGCGGCGCGACATGTTTTTCGGCCTCGGTCGTCATGGTTGCAATATCCGTCATTGTTTTTCCCGGGTTCAGTCCCGGCGACCGGGCGAACAACATCGCCCCGACGCGTCAAACGAGGAAAAGCGGCGCCCAACGCAAAGCGTGGGCGCCGAGGCTCAGGGAGTAAAAGTTATTCCGAGTAGATGAACTTGGCGACGTTCGGATCGGACAGGTTGGACTTGTCGATCACGGTAAAGCCGGTGCCAATCGCGGTCGGCACGGAATTGCCGGTCAGATGCGCATAGGCGGCCATGACGCCGAAATAACCGATTTCAGCCGGATGCTGGGCGATCGCCATATCCACGAGGCCGCCGTTGATGTTGTCGACAATGCTGCCGGGCGCGTCGAAGGCCACGACGCGGACTTTACCCATCTGGCCGGCCTGCTGAACGCCGTTGGCGGCGCCGAGGGCGGAGAACAGGTTGGCGCCGAACACGCCCGAAAGATCGGGATTGCGGGCATAGACGGCCTGCAGCTGGGACGCGGCCTTGTTGGCGTCGTTGTCGTTGAACTGGGTTTCCAGGACGGTAATGTCGGGATGCTTGGCCATTTCGGCCTTGAAGCCTTCCTCGCGCTGGTCGGTGGTCGAGATGCCCGGCTTGACGTTGGACACATAGACCTTGCCCTTGTCGCCGATCGCCGCGGCCAAAGCGCGGGCGGCGATTGCCCCGCCGAGCACGTTGTCGGACGCCACATAGGAGATCGGGAAATCGGCGTCGCCGGCGCCCGTCTGATACTGGCCGGTGCCGATGAAGGTGTCGACGGTGATCACGGGAATGCCGGCGTCGGCGGCCTTCTTGAGCGGCTGCACGAGCTGCGTCTTGTCGGTCGGCGCAATCAGGATCGCGTCAGGCTTCTTGGCGATCACGGCGTCGAGCACCGGAACCTGGGTGACCGGGTTGAAATCCGGCGCGCCCTGGAACACGAGTTCGGCGCCTACCGCCTTGGCGGCGGCTTCCGCGCCCTTGCGCATGGTGATGTAGAAGGCGTCCGTGGTCAGGCCCGGAATGAGGGCGATGGTGAATTTTTTGTCCTGCGCGCCAGCGCTTCCTGCCGAAAGCGCGACCGCGCTCGCCATTGCGAGCGCACCGGCCGCCTTGAAAAATGAACGACGCTCCATAGTCTCCTCCTCGAGATGTGCGTGTTGGGATAGCCCGATCCACTCCTCCTCGGGATCGTGCATGGCCCATATTCACGCTCGTTCAGAGCCGGCGTCAAGTGAAATATTTTCCTGAAAGATATTTCTTGCGTTTTTTTGCGTTAATCTGGAGTGCGCTCTGCGCTGATGAGGTCGATGACCGCCTGCGCGGTGGTCGTGTCCGTCACCACGGCGTTGACCATGCCGGATCTCACGGCGCCGACAACGCCTGCCGCCTTCTCCGGTGAGGCGACGACGCCGATCGAGAGTGGGGTCTGGCGCAGTTGTTGCGGGCTCGCTGCGATCATCCTCTCCTCGCCATCCCAGGGCAGCAATCTGCCGTCGACCGCCACGTAATGGCGGATCACATCGCCGGCGGCATTGATCAGCGCCTTCTCGCTGGCGGTGGCGGCGCTGGCCTCGGTTGGTTGCGGCGCATGCGTCAGGCCGACGCCGACTATGGCGCAATCGAGCCGGTCCCAGAGCGCGATGGTCTCTCGCACCGAGGCGTCCGATAGAAATGCGTCGCGGAGTTCGAGCGAGGAAAGATAGGGCGCGTGCAGAAATCTCGGCTGGCCGCCGATCTGCTCGGCAGCCGAGCGGACGAATTCATTGATTTGAAAATGCGGCGCCGCCTGTTGCATGCCGCCGTTCAAGGGGACGACTTGAGCATCGCCGAGCGGCGGCAGTCCCGCCAGCACCACCTCGCGCACTGCCCGTCCCCACCCCAGACCGATCACCGCGCCTTCGCCGAGACCGGCCGCCTTGAGAAGGCCGCCCAGCGGTTGGGCCAGCGCGCCGAGCACGCCGCTTTGCGGCGTATCGATCACCGCCGCCGCCTTCAGGCCCAGAGCCGCAATCAGTTCAGCAGTAATCTCTTCGGGCGAGACGAGATCGAGCACCTCGATCCTGACGATGCCGACGGACCGGGCCTTTTGCAACATGCGGGAGACCGTGGCCGTGGACATGCCGAGTTTCCGCGCAATATCGATCTGCGACATGTCGGAGACATAATGCAGCTTGGCCACCATATGCAGCATGGCGCGGGTCGCCGCCGTTTCCTGAGCGGGTTGGGGAGGCAGCTTGCAATTCCTTTCAGAAACGTGTTACACGATTGCTGGAGGAGTTATCGCCGAAAACCATCAGTTTAGCAACGCTTGAAACGACGCTGTTATCAGCGATGAGGGCCGGAAATCACCGCATTTCCGCCAATGGCGCTCTGTTGCCTATGGTTTTCCGGAGGTGTTCGACCTGAAATGCTGAAATTGCGGGCCTAGACCCGCTTTGGGAGAGAAACGATGAGCATGATGACTACGGCCGAATTGCGCGGCTACCAGCAGATCTGTGGCGACAATGGCGCGATGATGGTGATCGCCTGCGACCAGCGCGGCGGCATGCGACAATTGCTGGCGGATGATCCCGAAGCGCAAGCGAAAATCGCCAACGATGTGCTCGGCGACACCAAGGCGGACATCACCCGCTATCTGGCGTCGGAAGCGGGTTGCGTGCTGGTCGATCCTGTCTGTGCGGTGCCGCATCTCGTCGACAACTGGGTCCTGCCGCGCAACACCGCGCTGCTGATCGGCCTGGACGCGTCGGGTTGGGACGTGTCGCCCGAGGGCTACCGCATCTCCAAGCTCTGCGACGGCGTCAATGCCCGCAAGGTCCGCGAACTCGGCGGCACAGGCGGCAAGATCATGGTCTATCTCCGTTCTGACAAGCCCGAGGCCAACACTCGCAATCTGGAAATCCTGAAGGATTGCATCGATGATTTCGCGCGTGAAGAGCTGTTTCTCGTCGTCGAATTCCTGACCTACAGGCTCGAGGACGAAAGCAAGGAAGCCTATGAGGCGATTTTCCCGCAGCTAATTCTCGACGGTTGCCGCATGAGCATCGACCTCGGCGCCAAGGTGCTGAAGATTCCCTATCCGGGGTCGGATGACGCCTGCGCCGCTGTCACCAAACTCTGCGGCGACACACCCTGGGCGGTGCTGTCGGCCGGCGTCGATCATTCGACCTTCCTGGTGCAGGTGGAAAGCGCGATGAAGCATGGCGCTTCCGGCGTGATCGCGGGCCGTTCCCTGTGGAAGGACTGCATTTCACTGGATCGCACGGTCACCAAATCCCGCCTGCAGGAAATCGCCGTTCCGCGCCTGCGCGAGATCCAAGCGATCATCGATCGCTACGCCAAGACCCAGCGCCGCCAGGCGGCGTGACGGAGGCCGGCATGGCGGATGAGGCTATCGGCCTTGACATCGGCGGCACGCGGATGCGCGTCGCCCGGATCAGCGCGGACGGCGTGATCCTCGACAAGAAAATCGTCGAGGGGTGCCGCGAACCGGGCCGCGCGCTCGACATGTTCTGCGACCTCATTCGCGAGTTCGACGGACCTGACGTGTGCGCGATCGGCATCGGCGTGCCTGGCAGGGTCGACGCCCGTAGCGGCGCGGTGCTTTCCGGCGGTTTTCTCGATCTTTCCAGCGTCGATGTGAAGGGCCGGATCGAAGGGAGTTCGGCCGCCCCGTTCGCATCGAGAATGACTGCTCGATGGCGCTCATCGCCGAAGCCAGGGTCGGCGCCGCCAAAGGGCTCGCCAATGTGGTGATGCTGACGATCGGCACCGGCATCGGCGGCGCGGCGATGCTGGACGGCCGCATCGTCAACGGCAAGCAGGCGGCGGGCCAACTCGGCCATGTCGTGGTGCAGGCCGATGGCCCGATCTGCGTCTGCGGACAGGCCGGTTGTGTAGAGCTCTATTCCTCAGGCACAGCGCTTGGAAGGCTGACGGCGGAAGCCGGTTTGCCGTCCGGTCTGCGCTGCGAGGAGATCCTGGAGAAAGCCTTATCCGGCGATGTGCCTCATTGCGCCTTGCTTGCGAGTTGGGCCAAGCCTTTGCGGGCGGCAATCAACACGCTGTCGGCAACGTTCGATCCCGATGTGCTGCTGCTCGGCGGCGGGCTTGGGGGCGCGGCCGGCGCGCTGGATTTCGCGCCTGCGATCGGCCGATGGTATCAGACGCCGGTGCGAACCGCAGCGCTCGGCGATGACGCCGGTATGATCGGGGCGGGGCTGGCCGCGCTCGAACTTGCCGGGCTGCGCCACGTGGGTAAGAAAGTCGTGCTCGTCAATGGCGTGCCGGCCTCCGGCAAAAGTCGGGTGGCCTCGCAAATTGCAAATCGTCTGGGCTGGCAGATGCTGTCGCTCGACATGGTCAAGAACCCCTTCCTGGCCGAACTCGACGATGTCGATCGCCTGTTCAATCGCAGGCTCGGCAAAGCGAGTTATCGGGCGATCTGGGACATCGTGGCGGCCGCGCCGCCCGGCGCGGGCTTCGTCATCGACGCCTGGTTTGGTTTTCAGCCGCTTGAGCAATTGGATGGGTATCTCGCGTCTTCAGGCGTGGATGGGCTGGCCGAACTCTGGTGCTCGGCGCCGCCCGAGGTGATCGGCGAACGCTATCGGGCGCGATTGACGGAGCGTCTGCCGGGACATCCCGGCGAAAGCTATGTGCCGGAACTGATTGAGCTTGCGCGCAGCGCCGCGCCCACTGGGCGGGCGCCTTCCCTGACGATCAACACCACGGCGCCGCTCAATGAGGCGGCGACGCTTGTCTGGCTCGGTGAGAAGCTGAAACTATGATCGGCGCGCCGACTTGCCGGCGGCGTGCGCAGAGGGTCATGTCGGGTCGCCGGCGGCTTGGTCATAGAGGTCGAGCACCTGATCGAACGCGGCGATGAGGATCTCTTCCATCGCCTGCGATGCAAGGATTGAAGCCAGCGACGGGAGATATTGATGAAACAGCGTTTCCGGTATCGTCAGTCCTGACAGGGCGTGGCGCAGATCGTCGACGGCCGCATGGGCTTCCGGCCGGTTCCAGTAATAGCGGATGCGGTCGCTGTAACTGTAGTGACGTTGCAGCGCGAGCGCGGTGTCGTCGCCGTGATAATGTCCGCGCCAGTCTTTGGGATCCGCAGTCAGCAGCGCCTCCATCCGGTCGCGTAGACGTCGGCCGCCATATTCGGCAACGAGTTCTGCCGCGATCATGTCCAGCCCATAGAGCGCCTCGCGATAGGCGAAGGTCAGCCAGGGGCCGACTTTCAGGATCTGGAAGCCGTCTTCCACGAGCGCCCTCAGGGCCTCACGCGACTGATAATCGGTCGAATGCGCCTCGAAGACCAGGTTCGGATGGTTCTCGAGCACGGCTGCGAGGCTTCTGGCCTTCTGACGATCATAGGCGATGACATTGTCGCTGCCGAATTCCACGCCGGGCTGGACGACGAAAGCGATGACGCGTGAGAAAGCCTCCGCCAGACCCGCCTTATCAAATATCTCGGCATGATAGGCGATCGTCGCCTCCGCAGCGTCCGGGCGGGTCGGCTCCACGGTATCCAGCACATGGTCGGCGCCGCCTGGAACAGGCACTTCCGTGCCGAGCACATAGAGCGGTTTCGGCAGGTTCAGACGGGCAGCCATCGCTTCCGCGACGCCGCAAAGGCGCGCGGCGCGTTCGGCGATCACGCTTTCGGCTAGCGATTGGGATTCGCCCGCGCAGGCCATGGACGTATCCAGATGCAGCTTGCCGAACCCGGCGGCGACGTATGCCTCCACCATCGCCTCGGCCTTGGCCATTGCCGTCATGGGCTCCTCGCCCCGCCAGGGATTGGGGCCCAGGTGATCGCCACCCAGAATGACCTGATCAAAGGCCAGCCCCTCCTCAGCACAGATTGCTTCGACGAAGGCGCGAAAATCGGCGGGCGTCATGCCGGTGTAACCGCCGAGATGATTGACCTGATTGCAAGTGGCCTCGATCAACACGTGTCTGCCGCGTTGCTTGGCCCGTCGGATGGCGGCGCGCAGCACGGTCGGGTGGGCCGAACAGACAGAGGCGATGCCGAAAGGGCGTCCGAGACGCCGGGCCTCGGCCAATTGCAGGAGAAGCGCGCTCATGGGGTTAGCTTCCCCTCCTGGCTAGCGATGAAGCTGTCGAGTTCTGCGAAGCCGCAGGTTCCTTCCATCGGGCCGCGACGCGTCACCGTCAGCGCCCCGGCGGCATTTGCGTAGCGCAGCGCCTGCTCCATGGGCATGCCCTTGCGGCGGCAGGTCAGATAGGTGGCGCCGAAGCAATCACCAGCCCCGGTAGGATCCAGTTCCTCGACTTGAAACGCTTCGAGATCCAATCGACCCGATGCGCTGAACACCGACGCGCCGGCCTTGCCGCGCTTGACGACGATCTCGCGCGCGCCTCGCGCCAAGAGACTCTCGATCGCCTCGGCCTCATCGGCGACGCCGGCTGCGGCGGACAATTCTTCGCCCGAAGGCAGCAACAGATCGGCTTGCGCCAGAACCTCGTCCAGCGCTTCCCTCCCCGCCCGCCCGACAGCAATTCCTTTCGGACGTTGGGATCGAGCGATACCGACCCGCCCTTCGCCCTCACCGTCCGCAACGCGTCGAGTACGATCGCGCCGATTGCCGGAATGGCGAAAGCCGAGCCCATCACGTGGAGATGGCCGGCGCGGTCGATCAGGGTTCGGGCCTGGTCGGTCAGACGGACATGACCGGCGGCGGAGCGGGCAATGTTGAACACGAAGTCGCGCGATCCATCCGCCCGATAGCGGACGAAGGCGGAGCCGGTCGGCTGGTCGGCAAGCACCGCGATGGCCGAGACGTCAGCGCCGTCCGCCTCGAGTCGATTGATGTTTAGCCAGCCGAAATCATCGTCTCCGACCGCGGCGATGATGCCGCAGCCGCCACCGAGCTTGGCGATCTGATCGATGAAGATCGCAGGGGCTCCGCTCGGAAACGGCCCGGTCAAGGGTTGCGGCTCCCGAAACCCCTCCCCTATGGTCGTCGCCATGATCTCCACGAGGATCTCGCCGATCGTGATCGTCGGCCCGAGCGTTTCGTCCGCGATGCCGGTTGATGCGTCCAAGGCCCTGCCTCCCATGCCCAGTGACTTGAAATCCAAGGCATCTAAGTCGGTGCGGGCGCTGCGGTCAACAAAAATTGACACGCGTAAACAATTTGCGTGCGGGGTGAAAGGGAGTTGACACTTGCGCCTTCATCCTAGGGCATGAACTCGAAAGAAAAACTGGACATGCGTCAATTATACGCTTTACCTGTCATGCTTGGAGCGGATGAGGGAGCAATTTTTTGGCGGCGGGCATCAAGACCATGGAGGAGTTTTCGCGCTTTGTCGGCCTCTCCCGTCCGACCGTGTCGAAATATTTCCATGATCCGGCGTCCGTGCGTATGACGACGCGGGTGAAGATCGAGGCGGCGATCGCCAGATGCGGCTATAAGCCCAATCTCCTGGCGGTGAACCTCAACCGTCGACGCAGCAATATCCTCGGCGTAATCATACCCAATGCATTGGATCCATTTTTCATGGCGCTGGCGCGGCGCATAGAGCAGGTGGCGGCGGAGGCGGGATTTGTGGCGTTCATCCTGTCGTCGGATGGTCGCATCGAGAAGCAGGAAGAGGCCATCGCCACGCTTTCTTCAATGAATGTCGCCGGAGCGATCGTGGCGCCCACGGGGCATGGCGCCAGCGGCAGGGCGCTGGAGAAACTGCGGCGCGCCATACCGGTCGTACATGTCGACGCGCCGCCCGACAAGGATGCGGCCTTTGTCGGCACCGACAACCGCAAGAGTTTCGCGCTCATCGTCGATTATCTCTGTCGCAGCGGCGAACCGCCGGCCTTTTTCGGTATGCCGCCGGTCAACCACAATGCCGCTGACCGTCGTGACGCTTATGTCGAAGCCATGTCGGCGCAGGGGCATAGGCCCGACATCGTCGAACTATCCGCACATTCCACCTGGGATTTCGAGGAGTTCGGCTTTGAGCAGGCGACCGCGTTTTTCGAGCGGCAAGCCCTTCGGAGCCGCACGCTGGTCTGCGCCAATGACCGGATCGCTTTCGGTGTGCTCGCTGCTGCCTGGCGGCGCGGCCTCAAGATCGGGCATGGAGAGGGTTTCGATCTTCGTATCGCTGGTCATGACGATCATCCGCTGTCACGCTACGCCTGTCCTCCGTTGACCACGGTGGCGCAGGATTATGCCCAGATCGGATCTTTGGCGATGGCGCTCCTCCTGCGGAAACTCGGCGAGACCGAAGGGGACGATCCAAGGCTCGCCCGCGACCGCATACTTTTGGAAGCCGCGCTGATGCTGCGAAATTCGGCTTAAACGCCCTCCCCTTCCGCCCTCCCCTCTCCCTTGCCAAGCCGACTGGAGCCTCAGCTCGCGTCCATCTCGTGGGTTTAGCTGGCGCCGGGAACAAAAAGCCGGGCGCAATCGATCGCAGCGCATTCATTTGCCGCGGCCCGATCGGCTGCACGCCGTGACTGCGCCAGCCCTGTTCCGGCGGAAACAGGCAGGCTTTTTGGCGTATGACACAAGATCCCCATCCGAGCGCAGGGTTCGGAAGACCACGCAGCCGGCGTGAGGGCCCGAGGAGGGTTTGGCCGGCATGCGTCTGAAAAATGGGAAGATATCATGACGACGAAATATGGAACGGATGCAGCGGAAACCATCATCGGCAGCAATGAGACCGACTTGCTGGTCGGCATGGGCGGCGCCGACAATCTGATCGGCCTGTTCGGCAGCGACACGATGTCTGGCGGCGATGGCCGGGATCAACTGGATGGAGGTTTCCAGTCCGACACACTGATGGGCGATGAAGACGACGACCGCTTGAACGGCGGGTCGGGTGACGACACATTCCTCGGCGGTTCCGGCGCCGACACGATGCAGGGCGGTCTCGGCGACGATACTTTCACCGACAACCAGATCGACGACTACCAGGGGGACGTCATCGACGGCGGTTTGGGCAGGGATACGGTGCGCTTCTTTCTCTCCGACCGGGCGTCCGGCGTGAATTTCACCGCGGCGGATCCCATCGAGACCGTGACGCTGTACGGCGCCAGACTGCATGACATCGAGCAGTATTACATCGACGGCTCCAACACTGGCGCCGACACTCTGACCGGCGGACGCTGGAATGATTTCTTCCAAGGCAATGGCGGAGCCGACCGGCTCGATGGCCAGGGCGGAGCCGACTATCTCTCCGGCGGCGCCGGCGCGGACATGCTGATCGGCGGCCAGGGCGACGATTATATCAATGGCGGCGACGACAAGGATCGGCTGCTTGGCGGCTATGGCGACGATAATCTCTCGGGCGGCAATGGCGATGACGCGCTGGACGGCGGCAACGGCGTCGATGCGCTGCATGGCGAGGACGGAAACGACGAACTCGTCGCCGGCGCAGGCAACGATTATCTCTCAGGCGGTCTCGGAAACGACACCCTCGATGGTGGTGTCGGTAACGATTATATCATCACCGGCGACGGAAACGACAAGGTCCTGGCGGGCGCTGGCGACGACGAAATTCTCGTCACCGTAGATTCCGGCAAGAAGATCATCGACGGCGGCGCGGGCGTCGACCGGCTGGAACTGCGCTATATCGACGGCAATTTTACCGCTAAAGCCGAAAACCTGGTCAACAGACTCGCGGACGGAACGACCAT
This sequence comes from Rhizobium sp. G21, assembly GCF_014158035.1. Taxonomy (GTDB): domain Bacteria; phylum Pseudomonadota; class Alphaproteobacteria; order Rhizobiales; family Rhizobiaceae; genus Rhizobium_E. The sequence continues at coordinate 192,385 of NZ_JACFXW010000003.1, forward strand.
CCAGCATGTCGAAGCCTATGATCTCCATGGCTCCAACGGCGCCAACCAATTCACGACGCTCGGCGGCAATGACGATCTCTATGGTTATGGCGGCGACGACACGTTGCGGTCGGGCGCCGGCAACGACACGCTTCAGGCCGGCGACGGTCGCGACAAGCTGTATGGCGAAGCCGGCAACGACACTCTGATCGCCCAGGGAGAGAAGGATCTTCTCGATGGAGGAACCGGTCTCGACACGGCCTATCTGTATGTCGACAGCTACAACCAGAACATGACGTTCAACGTCTCCAAGGGCAAAGGCGTGCTGTCCAACGGCACGACGGCCGCCAACACCGAAATATTCAACGTCTTCACCGGATCGGGATCCGACACTCTGAAGGCGGGCGATGCGCAGCAGGTGTGGTTCAAATCGGCAGCGGGCAATGACAAGCTCTATGGCGGCAAGGGCGACGATTTCCTCGATGCGGGCATTGGACGCGACTTAGTCGACGGCGGCGCGGGCGACGACAAAATCATGGATATGGGCGGCGACAACACGCTGATCGGCGGCGACGGCAATGACGAGGTCGACATCACCGTCATGGAACAGTCGAGCGACGGGCTCAGCAAGGTCAGTCTCGGCGCAGGCAATGACAGCGTCCAATTCAATGCCGGTCTTGGCGACATTTATGGATCGCTGGAGGCCGATGGCGGCAGCGGCGTCGACTTCGCCGAAGTCGATCGCGGCGAAACGACCAAAAATCTGAGTTTCGTGCTGAGCGCCAACGCCCGCCTCGTCAATGGCGACGTCATCCTCAAGAACTTCGAGCAGGTCCACATTTCCGGCGGCTCCGGCGATGACAATTTCACCGGGGGCAAGCTCACCGACACGTTCGAAGGCAATGACGGGGCCGACGCGTTGAACGGCCTCGGCGGCAATGACTGGCTCTATGGCGGAGCCGGCCGCGACAACCTCAAGGGCGGAGACGGGGACGATCATCTCTATGCAGGTCATATGTCGATCGAGGCGGATCGCGACGTTCTGGACGCCGGCGCCGGCAATGACGACATTTACATCAATTCCGGCGACCAGGCCGCCGGGGGCGCGGGTTCCGACCGCCTTCACCTCGATGTCTCCGCGCTCAATGTCGGCGTCAGCTTTACCCTGACCTCGGGAACCGTGAAGGTGAATGCTTCGACCACCGTTTCGGGCATGGAAGCGCTCGACTTCTTTGGAACATCGGGGGCCGATAGTGTGACCGCGGCTGCCGGTGCAGACACCTTGCGCGGCAATGTCGGCAATGACGAATTGAAGGGCATGGCCGGCGCCGATGTCCTTTATGACGGCGCCGGCGATGACAAGCTCTATGGCGGCGATGGCGACGACCAACTCGTTCGCAACGAGTTCACCGGCAAGGATCTGTTTGATGGCGGCGCGGGCCTGGACACGCTGGCCTTCAATTTCTACGGCGACTCATCGGTCAAACTCGATCTTGCCGACAATGCGGAAAATGACGGTTTGGCGAAGGGACTTACCGTCAGGAATGTCGAGCGGGTGACGGGCACGGACAAGGACGACGACATCCGCGGCGCAAACCTCGGCGAACATCTCGATGGCGGCAGTGGCGACGATGTCCTCTTCGGTCGAGGCGGAAACGATACGCTGGTCGGTGGTCTCGACGGCGATCTCCTGAGCGGAGGTTCGGGCAAGGACGTGTTCGTGTTCAGCAGCGCATTCGACGCCGGCGATGAAATCACCGACTTTACCCGCGGCCAGGATCGCCTGTCGGTCAACGCCATCAACTTCGACATGACCGGAAAAAAAGCCGTCAATGTCGTGGTCTCCGATGAAGTGGAGTTCTCCGCCGCCGCTCCGACCTTCCTGTTCGAAAGCGATACGCACCGCCTCTGGTTCGATGCGGACGGCAAGGCGGGCGACGAGGAGGCCGTGCTCCTTGCAACGCTCGATGACGTGAAGACGCTGTCGCAAAGCGATTTCATGCTCGTCTAATCAGACCCGATTTCGGTTTGACTGAGCAGCGGCCGGTTTACCGGCCGCTGCAACGTCGCATCGCGAGCGTGGGTTTTTCAACGTCGAACAACGGCGTCAAACGTCTCCGTGTTCGGCGAGCAGGGTTTCGGCGATTTTGGAGGCCTCGGCGACATGGGCCCGGCATGCGGCGGCGGCGGCTTCAGGGTCGTTTCTCTCGATGGCGGCATAGATTTCGCGCATGCGCGCCGGCCCCGAAACCGTGCGGTTGGCGGTGGACAACGTCATGACGCGGAGGCGGGAAATGCGGCTGTTCAGCCGGTTGACGATCTCCCAGGCGATCGTATGGCCGCTGGTCTCGAAAATGATCTTGTAGAATTCATGGGTGGCGTCGAGGATGGCCGGCGGCGAATTTTTTTTCGATGTCCGGTCGAGCTCGCTCAGCACGGCGCCGAGTCGCGCCTTGACCTTGGCGCCGGCGCGGCGGGCGCAATCGGCCACCGCCGTGGATTCGAGCGCGGAGCGGATTTCGTAGATCTGCCGGGCGTCATCCCAACTGAGCCGGGCGACGATAGGCCCCTGCTTGGCGATGCTCTCGACCAGTCCCTCGGACTCCAAATGCCGGATCACCTCGCGGATGACCGAGCGGGACACGCCGAGCTGTTCACAAAGCGCGCGCTCGACCAGCCGCTGACCCGGCTCGAACAGGCCGGCGATGATGGCGCGGCGCATGCGCTCGAGCGCGATTTCCCGCAACGTTGCGGGGGGCGTGTCGATCCGGAGATCAGCGAGATGAGCGTCCTGTGAGGTCATGATTCCGTGTAGCCGCAAAATTTGTTTCAAGCAAGCTCTTGACACGTCGTCTTATGGTATACCAACATGCAGTCATACGAAGTGACAGGAGGCGGCCTTGGTTCCCGTTATACGCAAAACTCTTCTTCATGTGGAAAACACGCTCATCGAGGGCGGCAAGGAAGCCGCCGTTCCCCTGAAGATGATCGCGGCCATGGCGGTGATCAAAAACCCCTGGGCAGGCCGTGGCTTCGTCGAGGACCTCAAGCCTGAAATCCACGCGGCGGCTCCCGTGCTCGGCGCGCTCCTGACCAAGATGATCCTCGATGTCGCCGGCTCAGGCGAGGCGGTCGAAGGCTATGGCAAAAGCGCTGTCGTTGGCTTGGATGGTGAAATCGAACACGCCTCGGCGCTGATCCACACGCTCCGGTTCGGAAATCACTATCGCCATGCTGTCGGCGCCAAATCCTATCTCGCCTTCTGCAACACGCGCGGGCCGGCCAACGCTCCGATCATGATTCCGCTGATGGACAAGAACGACGAGGGCCGTCGTTCGCACTACCTCACCATTCAGTGCGCCATTCCGGATGCGCCGGCGGCGGATGAAATCGTCATTGCGCTCGGCGCGTCGATCGGCGGGCGTCCGCATCATCGGATCGGCAATCGCTACGAGGATCTCAAGGAGTTGGGCCACGATGTCGCCAATCCCGCAGCGGTGTAAGACGCCCTCGGGCGCGGCCTATGCCGTGGCGGGCGCCGGCGATCCGCTCGTTCTGATCCATGGCGTGGGCATGCGGCTCGAAGCCTGGACGCCGCAGATCGAGGCGTTGTCGAAGCGCTTCGAGGTGATCGCGGTGGATCTGCCGGGCCACGGCGAAAGCCGCCCCTTCCCCTCGGCGCGTCGCTCGAGGATTTCGTAGCCTGGTTCGCAACGGTGTTGGTCGAACTCGGCAGGGGGCCGGTCAGCGTCGCCGGTCATTCGATGGGCGCGCTGATCGCAGGCGGTATCGCCGCCGAGGCGCCCGATCACGTAGCGCGGGTCGCGCTTCTGAACGGCGTCTACATGCGGGACGACGCGGCCCGCAACGCGGTGAAGGCGCGGGCGGCGGAAATCGTCACAGGCGCGTTCGATCGTGAAGCGCCGCTCCGGCGCTGGTTTGGCGAAGGGCATGAGCATGAGGAGGCTTACGCCCTGTCCCGGCGCCTGCTGGCGCTGGTCGATCAGCAGGGTTACGCCACCGCCTATGGCGCTTTCGCCGGCGGCGATGCGACCTATGCGGATCGTTGGCCTCACGTCACCTGCCCGTCGCTGTTTCTGACCGGCGACGGCGATCTGAATTCGACGCCTGCGATGGCCGAGGCCATGGCGGCAGCCGCCCGAAACGGCCGGGCGGTGATCATCGAGGGGCACCGCCATATGGTGAACCTCACGGCGCCGGAAGCCGTCAATGCGGCGCTGACCGAATGGATGACATGGACGAGGGAGGAGGCCCGCCATGACGCTTGAACCGAGAGCTTTGAGAGACGCCTTCGGCGCCTTCCTGACTGGCGTCACCGTGGTCACCACCCATGACGCCACTGGGGCGCCGATCGGCTTCACCGCCAATTCCTTCACCAGCGTCTCGCTCGATCCGCCGCTGCTGCTGGTCTGTCTCGCCAAGACATCGCGCAATTTTGCGACCATGACCACGGCTTCTGGCTTTGCGGTCAATATTCTTTCGGAAGGTCAGAAGGACGTCTCCAACACCTTCGCGCGACCGGTCGAGGACCGCTTCGCCGCCGTCGACTGGCGCAAGGGGCCGCATGGCTCGCCTGTATTCGCGGATGTTGCGGCCTGGTTCGATTGCGCCATGCATCAGGTGATCGACGCCGGCGATCACGTCATTCTCATCGGCCGCGTCGAAGCCTTTGAGAATTCCGGTCAGGCCGGTCTCGGCTATGCCCGCGGAGGCTATTTCTCGCCCGTTCTCGCAGATAAGGCGCTGCTCGCCGGCCAGGACATGCCGCAGCATCTGAGCGCGGTGGCCGAACGGGATGGACAGGTGCTTCTGGTGGAGACATCCGACGGTTCGCTCGGCCTGCCCGGCGTCGAGCTGGCGAGCGGCGAGGGCCTTGATGCGCTGACCGATGCCGTCGCCGCGCTCTCAGGCCTCGCCGTTCAGCCGGGTCTGCTTTATTCCCTTTATGAGGACACCAAGACCCGGCGTCAGCATGTGGTCTATCGCGCCGCTCTCGGCGACGGGCCTGTCGCGTCAGGCGCGCTCTATCCGATCGACGCGCTGCCGATGGAGCGGATCGTGGACGCCGCGACGCGGGATGTGCTCAAGCGTTACGCCGCCGAAGCCAGCCTCGGCAATTTCGGCGTCTATGTGGGTAATCAGGAAAAGGGCCGGGTTCATGCCCAGGCCGTCAGAGGGTGACGCATGAAATTCTCGCTCTTCGTTCACATGGAGCGGCTGGACGCCAGCCAGACCCATCAGGAGCTCTATGAGGAGTTCGTCCAACTGTGCGAGATCGCCGATCGCGGCGGCATGCACGCCATCTGGACGGGCGAGCATCACGGCATGGATTTCACCATCGCCCCCAATCCTTTCATCAACATTGCCGATCTCGCCCGCCGCACCAAGAATGTCCGGCTCGGCACGGGCACGGTGATCGCGCCCTTCTGGCACCCGATCAAGCTTGCGGGCGAAGCGGCGATGACCGACATCGTGACAGGCGGACGTCTCGATGTCGGCATCGCCCGGGGCGCCTATGGCTTTGAATATGAACGCCTTCTTCCGGGACTGGACGCATGGGGCGCGGGCCAGCGCATGCGTGAACTGATTCCGGCGCTGAAAGGCGTCTGGGCTGGCGACTATGCGCATGACGGAGAATTCTGGAAGTTCCCCTCCACGACCTCCGCGCCGAAGCCGGTCCAGACGCCGCATCCGCCCATCTGGGTAGCGGCGCGCGATCCCAACAGCCACGAATTCGCCGTCGCGCAAGGCTGCAATGTGCAGGTGACGCCGCTCTGGAACGGCGACGCCGAGATCGAGAGCCTGATGGGCCGCTTCAACGCCGCCTGCGAGAAGAGCCCCGATATCGCCAGGCCGAAGATCATGCTGCTTCTGCACACCTATGTCGGCTCTGACGAGGCGGATGTGCAGCAGGCGATGAAGGAAGTCAGCGTCTACTACAATTACTTCTTCGCCTGGTTCAAGAACGAGCGGCCCATTCATCAGGGTCTCATCCAACGCCTGACGGACGAAGAGATCGCGGCCAACGCCAATCTCTCGCCCGAGGTCATGCGGGCGAACATGCCGATCGGAACTTCCGACGAGGTGATCACCCGTCTCAAGGCCTATGAAGCGCTCGGTTATGACGAATATTCCTTCTGGATCGACACCGGCATGAGCTTCGAGCGCAAGAAGGCGTCGCTCGAACGCTTCATCGCCGAGGTCATGCCGGCCTTCGGCTGAGGAGAGCCCGATGCAGCGTTTTCAGCTCTATATCGACGGACAATTCGAGGATGGCGGCGGACGCTTTTCCAGCATCGACCCTGCGACGGGCGAGGCCTGGGCCGATATGCCCGAGGCCCGCGAAGCCGAGGTCGACAGGGCCGTCAATGCCGCCGAGGCGGCGCTCTGGTCCGGCCCCTGGGCCAGTATGACCGCGACACAGCGCGGCAAGCTTCTCTACAAGCTCGCCGATCTCGTGGCCGCCAACGCGAGCCGCCTCGCAGAGCTGGAAACCCGCGACACCGGCAAGATCATACGCGAAACATCCTCCCAGATCGCTTATGTCGCAGACTATTACCGCTATTACGCCGGTCTCGCCGACAAAATCGAGGGCGCCTATCTGTCGATCGACAAGCCCGATATGGATGTCTGGCTCCGGCGCGAGCCGATCGGCGTGGTCGCGGCCATCGTGCCGTGGAACAGCCAGCTGTTTCTCTCCGCGGTCAAGCTCGGACCGGCGCTCGCGGCCGGTTGCACGGTCGTGGTGAAGGCCTCCGAGGACGGCCCGGCTCCGCTTCTGGAATTCGCCCGTCTCGTGCATGAGGCTGGCTTTCCGGCTGGCGTCGTCAATGTCATCACCGGTTTCGGCCCGTCCTGCGGCAGCGCGCTGACCCGGCATCCGAAAGTGGCGCATATCGCCTTCACCGGCGGTCCCGGCACGGCGGCTGCCGTGGTGCGGAATTCCGCCGAAAACCTCGCAAGCACCTCGCTTGAACTCGGCGGCAAATCGCCCTTCGTCGTGTTCGCCGACGCCGATCTCGAAAGCGCCGCCAATGCCCAGATCGCCGGCATCTTCGCCGCCACCGGCCAGTCCTGCGTGGCCGGCTCGCGTCTGATCATCGAAGCCTCCGTCAAGGACCGGTTTCTGGCCATTCTCAAGTCCCGCGCCGAGGCGATCCGCATCGGCGAACCGCTGGATATGGCGACAGAGGTCGGCCCGCTCTGCACCGAGCGCCAGCGTGCGCTGATCGAGAAGACGGTCGCTGCCTCGATTGCCGCCGGGGCAAAGCTGGTGACTGGCGGTTGCAAGCTCGGCGACAAGGGCTTCTATTATGCGCCGACGGTGCTCGATTGCGACGGCGTCGCCTCGCCTTCGGTCGAGACGGAACTGTTCGGTCCGGTGCTGTCGGTGCTGTCCTTCCAGACGGAAGAGGAGGCGGTCAGACTGGCCAACGACACGCCGTTCGGTCTGGCCTCCGGCGTCTTCACCCAGAACCTCACCCGAGCCCACCGGATGATCAAGCGCATCCGCGCCGGCGTCGTCTGGGTCAACACCTATCGCGCGGTTTCTCCGATTGCGCCCTTCGGCGGTTTCGGCCAGTCCGGCCAGGGACGCGAGGGCGGGCTTGCCGCAGCGCTCGATTACACCCGCACCAAGACCGTCTGGGTTCGCACCTCCGACGATCCCATCCCCGATCCATTCGTGATGCGGTGACGCTATGTATTACGAGATCCGCACCTACAGGCTGAAGAATGGCGCGATCCCCGATTATCTCAAGGTCGTGGGCGAGGAGGGCATCGCCATCCAGAAGTCGCATCTCGGCGAGCTTGTCGGCTATTTCTTCTCGGAAGTCGGCCCCATCAACGAGATCGTTCATATCTGGGCTTTTGACAGCCTTGATGACCGTGACGCGCGCCGCGCCCGCCTGATGGCGGACCCCGCCTGGCGCGCCTTTCTGCCAAAGATCCGCGACCTGATCGAGGTTGCGGAAAACAAGATCATGAAGCCGGCGGCGTTTTCGCCGCTCGGCGGGAGTGCGCCTATCCAAACCACGTGAATGCCAAAAATCAAAACAAGGAACGGGAACATGAAAAAATCATTCGCAATCGCCGCTCTCATGACTGTGGTCGGCTTCACCGGCGCAGCGCAAGCCGAGGACATGGTGTTCGCAAGCTGGGGCGGCACCACGCAGGACGCGCAGAAGGCCAATTGGGCCGATAGCTTCAACGCCAACACCAAGATTAACGTCATTCAGGACGGCCCCACCGACTACGGCAAGATCAAGGCCATGGTCGAGGCCGGCAATGTGACCTGGGACGTCGTCGATGTCGAAGGCGACTACGCTGTGCAGGCCGGCAAGGCGGGACTGCTCGAGAAGCTCGACTTCTCGGTGATCGACAAGTCCAAGCTCGATCCGCGTTTCGTCACCGACTACTCGGTCGGCAGTTTCTATTATTCCTTCGTCATCGGCTGCAACAAGGACATCGCCGGAAATTGCCCGAAGACCTGGGCCGATCTCTTCGACACCGCCAAATTCCCCGGCAAGCGCGCCTTCTACAAGTGGTCGGCTCCGGGCGTGATCGAGGCCGCGCTGCTCGCCGATGGCGTGTCTGCCGACAAGCTCTATCCGCTCGATCTCGACCGCGCTTTCAAGAAGCTCGACACGATCAAGGCCGACATCGTCTGGTGGGACGGCGGCGCCGCTTCGCAGCAGTTGCTCGCCTCCGGCGAAGCGCCGTTCGGCTCGTTCTGGAACGGTCGCCTGACCGCGCTCGCCGCGACTGGCGTCACGGTGGAGACCTCCTGGGACCAGAACATCACCGCCGCCGACTCGCTCGTCGTGCCCAAGGGCGCCAAGAACAAGGACGCGGCGATGAAGTTCATCGCGCATGCGACCGCCGACATGCAGCAGGCTCAGTTCGCCATGACGACCGGCTATGCGCCCACCAATCTCGACTCCAACCTGTTGATGGAAGAAGCGATCCGCAAGACGCTGCCCGACATTCAAGCCGACAGCCAGGTCAATGCCGACATGGACTATTGGGCCGAACACCGTGATGAGATCGGCAAGCGCTGGTACGACTGGCAGGCGAAGTAACCTTCACACCACATAGCCGGCCGATCTCTGAGCTCGGCCGGCTCATTCTTCACCGGAATCATTGCCATGACCACGAGCGCCACAGTCGCGCTGAGACGGGGACCGGCGCGGCGCGGAAACGCCCTCGCCTATGTCGCGCCGGCGCTCATTCTCATTGTTCTCTTCTTCTTGACTCCCGTCACGGGTCTGATGCTGCGCAGCCTCACCGAGCCGCAGTTTGGCCTGCAGAACTATGCCGAACTGATCGGGTCCGGCACCTATGTGCGAATTTTCGCCAATACCTTTCTCGTCGCCGGCGTGGTGACGCTTCTATCCGTGGTGATCGCCTATCCCGTCGCCTGGGCGCTGGCGGTCATGCCGGAGCGCTGGTCGCGGCTGGTCTTCGCCATCATCATCCTGTCGATGTGGACCAATCTTCTCGCCCGCACCTATGCCTGGATGGTGCTGTTGCAGCGCACCGGCGTCATCAACAAGACGCTGAAGGCGCTCGGCCTGATCGAGCAACCCCTGGCGCTGGTCAACAATCTCGTCGGCGTCACCATCGGCATGACCTATATCATGCTGCCTTTCGTGATCCTGCCGCTTGTCGGCGTCATCAGGTCGATCGACCCCGCGATCCTCAGGGCTGGCGCGCTGTGCGGCGCCAATAGCTGGCAATGTTTCACCCGCATCCTGCTGCCGCTGTCGCTGCCCGGCATCGCCGCCGGCGCACTGATGGTGTTCGTCATGGCGCTCGGCTACTACGTCACTCCTGCCCTGCTCGGCGGCACGGCCAATATGATGCTGGCGGAAATGGTGGCGCAGTTCGTCCAGTCGCTGGTCAATTGGGGCATGGGCGGCGCTGCGGCCTTCGTGCTGCTGGTGGTGACGCTGATCCTCTATGGCGTACAACTGCGCTTCTTCGGCGCCGGCCGGACGAGCTGAGGAGGACGCGATGCTTCTGGATTTCGAAAAACTCGGCGCGTGGAAATGGCTGCTCCTCGGCGTGACCACGCTTGTGTGCCTCTTCCTCATTCTACCGATCGTCTTCATCGCCGCTCTGTCCTTCGGCTCGTCGCAATGGCTGATCTTTCCGCCGCCGTCCTGGACGACGCGCTGGTATGCCGAGCTGTTCGCCGATCCGCGCTGGCTGTCCTCGGCCTGGACCAGCCTCAAGATCGCGCTGATCGTCACGGCGCTCTCGGTGGTGATAGGTTTCCTGGCCGCGCTCGGCCTCAATCGTGGACATTTTTTCGGTAAGGAGACGCTGCGGGCGTTGTTTCTCACCCCGATGATCCTGCCGGTGGTGGTGCTGGCGGTGGCGCTTTACGCTTTCTTCCTCAAGATCGGACTGGCGGGCACGACGCTCGGCTTCATCATCGCCCATCTCCTGATCGCCCTGCCCTTCTCGATCATTTCGATCGGTAATGCTTTGGAAAGCTTCGACAAATCCATCGAGGACGCCGCCATTCTCTGTGGCGCATCCCCTTGGGAAGCGCGGCTCAGGGTCACCGTTCCGGCCATCAGCCATGGGCTGTTCGGCGCGGCGGTGTTCTCCTTTCTCGCCTCCTGGGATGAGGTGGTGCTGGCGATCTTCATGGCGAGCCCGACGCTGCAGACGCTGCCGGTGAAGATCTGGTCGACGCTTAGGCAGGATCTGACGCCGGTGATCGCAGCCGCCTCCACGCTTCTCATCCTGTTCACCATGCTTTTGATGATCATCGCGGCTTTTGTCCGCAAGGGACGGAAATCATGACCTCACCCTTTCTCGAAATCCGCGGCATCCGCAAGGATTACGGCCCCGTCACCGCCGTGAAGGACGTGACGCTCGATGTGCGGCAGGGCGAGTTCATGACTTTTCTCGGACCGTCCGGGTCGGGGAAGTCGACGACGCTCTATATCCTCGCCGGTTTTCAGGATCCGACCCAGGGCGATATTCTGCTCAATGGCAAGACGCTGCTCGACACGCCGTCGCACAAGCGCAATATCGGCATGGTCTTCCAGCGCTACACGCTGTTTCCGCATCTGACCGTGGGAGAGAATGTCGCTTTTCCCTTACGCATCCGGAGGCTGCCGAAGGCCGATGTCGAACGCCGGGTGAAGGAGGCGCTGCGTCTCGTGCGCCTCGAAGGGTTCGAAGACCGTAAGCCCGCGCTGATGTCGGGCGGCCAGCAGCAGCGCGTGGCGCTCGCCCGCGCGCTGGTCTATGAGCCGCCGGTGCTGTTGATGGACGAGCCGCTTTCGGCGCTCGACAAGAAGCTGCGCGAGGAAATCCAGTTCGAGATTCGCCGCATCCATCAGGAAACCGGCGTCACCATTCTCTATGTCACCCATGATCAGGAAGAGGCGCTGCGCCTGTCCGACCGCATCGCCGTGTTCAGCCATGGCAAGATCGACCAGATCGGCACGGGCCAAGAACTCTATGCCGATCCGGCGACGCGCTTCGTCGCGGGCTTCGTCGGCGATTCCAATTTCGTCGAAGCGGATATTGTCCAGGTGGATGGCGGCATGAGCACGCTCGCTCTGCCCGGCGGCGTCACGGTCTCGGGCGTGCCGCTGCACAGCCAGGGAACAGGGCGAAAGGCCTCGCTCCTGCTCAGGCCGGAGCGTATCGAACTGGCGCGCGGGACGAGCGATGGCGCACTTTCAGGACAGGTGCGCGATCTGACCTTCCTCGGCAACAACACCCATCTTCTCGTCGATATCGGCGCAGGCGAGCCGATCTCGGTGCGGTTGCCCTTCGGCCATCCGATGCTGGAAGGCCTGGGTCACGGGGCGAACGTGCATCTGCGTTTCAACCCGGCTTCGGCGCATGCCTTCAGGGATTGATGTGCGGCCAGAGTGAAATGCCGCTGGCGAGCGAGATGAAGCGCTTAGGATGTCGAACAGTTCGCCAATAAACGGCGTGACTTTGTCACCTTGAGGTAATATCTGCTCGAACAACAGGTTCTGCCGCAAGGGCTGCCGCCAGCAGAACATCGTCGTCTCCCGCTAAGGCCGATATCATCAGCCCTACCGGCATGCCGGCGTCCCCGGATCCGCATGGTATCGAGACACCGCACCAGTCCAGAAAATTCCCGATCAACGTATTGCGCAACGTTTTGCCATTTGTGGCGAAGAAAAGGTCGTCATGTCGGAGAAGCGGTTCGATGAGCGGCGCGACATGCGGCAATGTCGGCGTCAGCACCAGTTCCCCTGGTTGAAGCGCGGCGGCGAATTCTGCCTGCATTGCCTGCCGACGCTCCAGAATATGAAGGTAATCCGGCAGGCTGATACGCTCGCCGAGAGTGGCGCGGGCAACGACGCGCGGATCCATGCGCGCCGCTTCCGGACCGGCCAAACGGTCCTTGTGCAAAGCAAAGGCTTCCGCGGTGACCAGTGGCCCACGCTCCGCCATCAGCGCGAAGATGTCGGAGATGACCGGAAAAGCCTGCCGGCGAATAACGGCGCCGGCGCGGGCCAGACGCTCGACCGACGCTTCGAAGGCGTTGGCCACCCCTCTTCCGCGCCGTCGAAAAAAACGGTTTCGGCGATGACGAAGCGTTGGCCAACCAGTGGACGTCGAGATATCTGCGGCGCCGTGAGACCACACATGGCGGCGTCGATCCAGATGGCGTCCTGAACCGTGCGGGTGAGCGGGCCCAGCGAATCCAGGCTCTTCGCCAAGGGATAGACGCCTCTCATTGAATAGCGGCCGCGCGTCGCCTTGTAGCCGACGATGCCGTTGAATGCGGCGGGTATACGGATGGAGCCGCCCGTGTCGGTGCCCATGGCTGCCGGGACGAGGCCCGCGGCGACGGCCGCGGCCGATCCCGATGACGACCCGCCCGTGATGCGATCCTCATTAGTGGACGCGGGGTTGCGCGGCGTCCCGTAATGGGGATTGAGCCCAAGCCCCGAGAACGCAAATTCGCTCATATTGGTCTTGCCGACGCTCACCATCCCGGAAGACGCCAGCGCCTTGACGACATCGGCGTCGGTGCGCGCGGGTTCCTGATCGGAAAGCACGACCGAGCCTGCGGTCGTCGTCACGCCCTCGATGTCGAAGAGATCCTTCCAGGCGAAGGGTACGCCGTCGAGAAGACCGAGGGAACGTCCCTCTTTCAGCCTGCGTGCTGCGGCGTCAGCCTCCGCCCTCGCCCGATCCTGCAGGAGGCATGTGAAGACGGCTCGATCGGAATGATTGGCGATGGCGTCGAACGTAGCTTCGATCAGGTCGCGTGGAGCGAGTGCGCCGGTCTGGAGCATGGCCGCGAGGCTCGCAATCGATTTTCCTTTGTATTCGATGCTCATAACTGATCTTCCTTTTCGTCTATAGATGTCCGAACGTCCGCACTGCGTCAGGCTGACAGAGCTTGTCGGATCTGAGGTGTCAAGACGCGGCGCGCGATTCCGGCGCAGAGGGCCCTCCCCTCAGTGACGAATTGTCAAAGCCCGTCGGCGGCGTACATCATCCGCGCCGCCGGTTTTACGTCGCGCGTAATCAAGGACGTCACGAATTTGCGCACGCCCGGCAGCCGACAGATCACATCCCTCAGAAGGCGATCGAGACCGGGCATGTCGGCTGCGGCGATGTGCAGAGTGTAGTCTGCGTCGCCGGTGGTGGCGTGACATCGCAGAATCAGCGGCTGCTTTATGACCGCGGCCTCGAACTGTTCCGCCATCGTCAGGTCGACGGAAACATGGATGAAGGCTTCCAATGAAAATCCCAGACGCTTGGAGTCCAGAAGAGCATGGTAGCCGGTTATGTAGCCCTCCGCCTCCAATGTCTTGACACGTGTCCAGCACGGTGTTTTCGACAATCCGACCATGTCGGCGAGATCCGCGAAGGAGGTCCGCGCATCTCGTTCGAGCGCATGGAGGATTTTGCGATCGATCTGGTCCATGGAACATCGTCCTGATGAAATGAGCGAATGAAAGACGTTGGCCTGCACTTTGTCGGATTGGGCGATGTTTTCAAGACATTGTTCGCAGGCATGCAGGATATGGTTGACGCTCGAAATGTTGAGCGGAGAAGCAGGAATGAAGACCAAGCGCGATTATTACGACATGATCGAACAGCCGCAGATGCTCGATTACGGCGTCTATTTGAATTGCGATCGCCTGCTGACATGTCAGAAGCCTCTGGACGATCTCTGCAATGCTGACGAGTTGCAGTTTCAGATCGTCCATCAGGTCGAAGAACTCTGGATGAAGCTGATCTGTTACACCCTCGTCGATGTGATCGAGTATCTGAACGCGGCCAACACGCATCGCGTGGTGACGCTTATGGGGCGCGTCCACCGGCTGATGCGGCTGATGACCGAACAACTCGATGTGCTCGAGACCATGTCGCCCAAGGAATATCAGGAAATCCGGCTCCAGCTCGGCAATGGCTCAGGCCAGGAATCGCCGGGTTTCAAGCTTCTGTTGCGTATGCCCTATGATCTCTGGGACGCGTTCAAGGCCAGCTATCTCGACGGCAAGGGGCTGACGGTCAAGGATGTCTATGACAGCCGATACGATCACGGCGACAGCTACGTGGCGGCCGAAGCGCTGGTGGAATTCGACGAACTTTTCCAAAAGTTCCGCGCCAATCACGTCTACCTCATTCAGCGGTCGATCGGGCTCGGCTCCAAATCGCTCAAGGGCCGCCCGGTGGATATTCTGCAGGCGGGAGCCCGACACCGGTTCTTTCCTGAATTATGGGATGTGAGGGCGGAGATGACCGATGCCTGGGGCGCGTCATACGGCGTGGTGCGCGACGCCATTCACGACAAGAGCCGCGCTGATCGCTGAGCGTGCCGGGTCTATCCGCTTGCATTGGATCGAGAGAGGAGGGCGCGTCTGGTTCGACGGGCCTTCAACGTTTCAGGTCCTTCGGCAGGTAAGCATTGGACGATGTCGAGAACTTTCGCGCCCTCCAGGCATCCAAGGCCCTTTTTGCCTCCGAGGCTGACGAATACATTTCCACGGCCAACCGCCCATGTTGGCCGATCCGTCCCCATCGACGCTCGAAGCGAAATCCCCCGAGGAGATCCGTGGTAATTTCGAGGGCATAAAAGCGCGCCATGTTGCGACGCGTGTCTCGCCTCTCGCCATAGAGAGTATAATCATTTGTGGTCATGACGGCAGTATCGACCGCCGTCGGTTTCTCGTCCAATCAGTTGTTTGAATCAGTTCGCGGCATCGATTCACGATCGTGATGAATGACTGCCGCCAAGCTCTACCTACGAAAAAAGCCATGTTGGCCGCGGCCAACTTTTTGTCGTTTGGCGCCAAATCCGAATCGTGCCATAAGGGCGGTACGGTTTTTTTACCATAAACGTCTAGTTTCCGTATCAGGGCGTAAACCGTTTTACGAAGGAAATTCGACTTGACCGCAAACACCGTTTCGACGACCGATGTTCGTATCGAGCGCCAGGCCAGACAGCTTTCGCGACAGCTGAAACTTCTGTCGGAACATCTCTTTCCGCCGCAATCGCAGAAAAACCTCCGGACGTTTTCCTCCGGCGAAGCCGCGCAACTGATCGGCGTGTCCGACGGCTATCTTCGCCAGCTCTCGCTCGACGGAAAAGGCCCGTCGCCGGAGGTGACGAGCAGCGGCCGCCGTTCCTATACGCTGGCCCAGATCAATGAGCTTAGGCGGCATCTCGCCACGGTCAAGCCGAAAGACGCGCTGGCGCTGCTGCCGCATCGCCGCGCCGGTGAAAAGCTGCAGACGATCGCCGTGACCAATTTCAAGGGCGGTTCGGCCAAGACGACCACGACGCTCTATCTCGCGCAGTTTCTGGCGCTGAGCGGCTTTCGCGTTCTGGCGATCGATCTCGATCCCCAGGCGTCGCTGTCGTCCATGCTCGGCGTGCAGCCGGAATTCGATCTGCGCGACGGCGATACTCTCTATGGCGCCATCCGCTACGACAATGAGCGGCGCAGTCTCAAGGACATTGTCCGCAAGACCTATTTCGATGGTCTCGATCTGGTGCCCGGCAATCTCGAACTGATGGAATTCGAGCATGAGACCCCCGCGCGCTGGCCGAGCGCCGCAGCACACAGAGCGAGCCTTTTTCCGACGCGTCGGAGCGGCCATCGCCGAAGTCGAAGCCGATTACGACATCGTCGTGATCGATTGCCCGCCGCAACTCGGTTATCTCACGCTCGGCGCGGTCTGCGCGTCGACATCCATGCTGATCACCATCCATCCGCAAATGGTCGACGTCGCGTCGATGTCGCAGTTTCTGCTGATGACCTCCGATCTGCTCGCCGTGGTTCGTAAGGCGGGCGGAGACCTCTCGCACGACTTCATCAAGTACGTTGTCACACGGCATGAGCCCTTCGATGGTCCTCAGTCGCAGATCGTCGCTCTTTTGCGCAGCTTGTTTTCCGACGATGTGCTCACGGCCACCATCCTCAAATCGACGGCGATTTCGGATGCCGGCCTTTCCAAGCAGACGCTCTATGAAATCGAGCGCGGGCAGGTCCGGAAGTCGACTTACGACCGCGCGCTCGAATCCGTCAATGCCGCCAATTCCGAAGTGTTGGCCAATGTGCTCAAGGTCTGGGGGCGCAAATGAGCAGAAGAACCACCCTCAGCGGTATCTTTCAGCAATCGGTCGAGGGGTTGGCCGCGGCCAACTTCGATGAACGAGAGGAGCCGCGGGGCCATGCAGGCCCGGTCAAATCCATGGCGCTGACCCTGGGTCGAATGGAAGATGAGGCCAAGGCGCTGCAGGAAGCGCTGAAATCCGGCCATCACGTTCAGGACCTCGACCCCGCGTCGATCGATCCATCCTTCGTGCGGGATCGTCTCGAGGACATCGAATTCAGCGAAGACGATCCGTTCGTTCGGTCGATTGCGGAGAATGGCCAGGAGGTTCCGATCCTGGTGCGTCCTCATCCGACAGAGCAGGGGCGTTACCAGGTCGCCTATGGCCACCGTCGACTCAAGGCCGCCATGGTGCTGGGCATCAAGGTCAAGGCTGTCATTCGCGAGTTCGACGATCAATCGCTGGTGATCGCCCAAGGTATCGAAAACGGCGAGCGCAAGAATCTGTCCTATATCGAGCGCGTCGCCTTTGCTCTGGCGCTCGAGCAGAGAGGCTTTCCCCGACACGTCATCATGAAGGCCCTATCCACCGACAAGACGGAGCTGTCGAAAATGCTTTCCGTCGCCGCCAACGTGCCATCCGAACTGATCCGGCTGGTCGGATCCGCGCCGGGTATTGGCCGCCGGAAGTGGCTGGCATTGTCGGAGGCTTTGTCGCCGAGGACGCTGGCGACGGCGACTGCGCGGCTCGGAAAAGCGGAGGCGCGCGCACTAACCTCGGATGAGCGGTTCGAATTGGCCCTGGCGTCGGTTACAGCCAAGGGCGGGCGCGAAGCCCCCGCCGTTCAATGGTCTCCCAAAGCAGGCGGCGATATCGCCGCAAGTATCAAGACCGGGAGGAAGACATTCGTACTCTCCCTCAAATCGACGGAGGCTGCGGCCTTCGGAAACTATCTCTCGAAGAGGCTCGATGAGCTCTTCGAGGACTTTTTGAAAACCAGAGGAGACTAACGCAAAGAAAAAAGGCCCCCAAAACGTCGCCGTCGTGGAAGCCTCTCTTCGATTGAGCCCCTAGAGAATCGCATCCCCACGAAAATTAGTCAAGCGTATTCGGCGCCTCTTTGGCGGAGAAATTTCTTTTGCCTTTAGAAAGGTGAAAGACGATGAGGATCGGAGATATAACGACGCCCTTTGGGCGGCGGCCGGCGAAGCTTGCGCTGATCAAACGCCAGATCGACGTCAACGACGCCCCTAGGAACAGGGTGGTGGACAAATGGAAAGTGTTCCGCGACGTCTGCGAAGCGCGCAGCCTGCTCGGTCTCAATGACCGACCGCTCGCGGTGCTCAATGCGTTGTTGAGTTTTTATCCCGATGCGGACTTGATGGAAGGGCAGGGACTTGTGGTCTTTCCATCCAACGCCCAGTTGTCTGTGCGGGCGCATGGCATTTCCGGGGCTACGCTGCGGCGCGCTTTGGCAGCGCTGGTGGACGCCGGACTGATTTTCCGTCGCGACAGCCCGAACGGCAAGCGCTACGCCCGCCGGGATCAGGACGGAGATGTCGAGACGGCCTTCGGCTTCAGTCTCCTACCCCTGCTGACGCGTGCGAACGAGCTTGCACTGCTTGCCCAGCAAGTCGCCGCCGAGGCCCGCAGCCTGCGTATTTCGCGAGAACGGCTGACCCTGCTTCGGCGCGATCTCCGAAAGCTGATATCAGCCGCTCTGGAAGAGGCCGCGCATGGCGATTGGGCAGGGTTCGAAGACCGCTATATCGGCATTCTCAGCCGCTTGCCGCGTTCCGCCTGCCAGAGCGATGTCGACGCTGCCGTCGAAGCGCTTGCGCGGTTGATGGACGACGTCTCCAACGCCTTGGAAAAGCATCTTAAAACGAGTATTGTGACCGGCAATGACCATCACGATGAGCAGCACATACAGAATTCAAATACCGAATCCTCCATTGAACTTGAACCCGCTTCTGAAAGAATGCAGGAGGAGAAATCCGCGCCAGGCCAGAAAAGCACGTCGGTGGGGCTGAAGGCGTTTTCATTGGGATTGGTGTTGCGGGCCTGCCCGCAGTTGGCCGACTACGGGCCAGGCGGGACGATTGCGAACTGGCGCGACCTGATGAGCGCCGCCGTGGTCGTCCGATCGATGCTGGGCGTCAGTCCCTCCGCCTATCAGGACGCCTGCGAAGCCATGGGCCCGGAAAACGCCGCCATCTCCATTGCCTGCATCCTCGAACGATCCGGCCATATCAACTCGGCCGGGGGCTATTTGCGAAGCCTCACGGCCAAGACCCGGCAAGGCGAATTCTCGCTTGGACCGGCGCTGATGGCCCTCCTGAAGGCGAATGGTCAGCCGTCGTCACTGCGGGCCGGGTAGGGGGCGAGGCTTTTGGCGAGGGCCAACCCAGATGTACGGCGGAGGCAAAAGCCGAAGATAATGGCCGGAATTCATCCTGCCCGAAGGGTTGGTCGAAACCGGGCGCCCGCGTCGTCGGACGGCTTGGCCGTGGCATCTGCTACGACCTGCGTCCTTCTCCTCGCGGATCATCCCGGTTTGGACCAACAGAATGAGGCTGAAAAGCTGAGTCATGCTCTAAAGTTCGATCGCCGGCAATTGCAGCACGGTGGGACTTGAGATTTGCCGTCGATCAGGCCATAACTTGACTACATATATAGTCAAGTAAGGGCATCATGTATCTCGGTCTGGATATCGGCACATCGGTGATCAAGGCGGCGCTGTTCGATGGGGACGGTCGCGAATGCGCAGAAGCTTCGCAACGCATGCAACTGCTGCCGGCGCCGGTTGGCTGGTCGGAGCTCGATGGCGATGCTGTCTGGCGGGTCGTCGTCGAGGTGATCCGCGCGCTGTTCGCCGGTTCGACATTTTGTCCGGAGCAGGTTCGCGGCATCGGCGTTACCGGCGTAATGGTCGGCGCCTGGCTCGTGGATGCCGATGGAACGCTGCTTCGCCCGCCGATCCTGTGGAACGATGCGCGGGCGCAGGCCTTGGTCGACGAACTGGCGACGCAAGAGCCTGCTTTTTCTCGAAGGTTTTTGCTCTTTCCGGCTCGATGATGCAGCTCGGCTGCACGCTGCCCGTCATCGCCTGGCTGCAAGCCAACGAGCCTGAAGCGCTGGCCAAGGCGCGCCACCTTCTCTGCGCCAAGGATTTCATTCGCTACCGCCTGACCGGCCAACTCGCGACCGACGAGTCGGAGGCGGCGATGGCGCCTGGATCGGCGGCGGATCGCAATTTCCATCCCGACCAGGCAAAGCTTCTCGGGATCGAGGCGCATGTTCATCTGCTCGCGCCTGTCCGGCGCGGCGAGAGCGTGGCGGGCAAAGTCACGGCGGATGCGGCCGCGCTCACCGGGCTTGCAGCGGGGACGCCAGTGGCGATCGGCACCGGAGATACCGGCGCCTGCGTGCTCGGCGCCGGCGCCCACAAGCCGGGGCAGGCGGTGACGGTGCTGGGGACCACCTGCCTCAATGGCGTGCTGTTCGATCACGCCATGTATGAGCCGCGCGATCTCGGCTTGCTGTTTATCATTCCCGGCCGGCGCTGGATGAAAACCATGGTCAATGTCGCCGGCACGACGGTGCTGGACTGGTGCCTGAACACATTGTGTCCCGACATTGCTGCTGGCGAAAAGCCTTATGAAACGCTCGGCGCCCTGGCCGAGACCAGTGCTGCGGGCAGTGGCGGCGTCACCTTCGTGCCCTATCTCTCGGCGAGCGGCGTGATCGCGCCGCGGATCGAAGCGCGTGCCCGCGCAGGATTCCACGGCCTCGCGCCGCATCTCGGCCGGGCCGAGATGGTGCGGTCGATCTACGAGGGCATGGCCTATGCGATCCGCGATTGCTACGAGCAGATCGGCGGGGCAGGCGAGGGGGTCAGGCTCTCGGGCGGCGGTGCGCGCAGCCCATTCTGGGCGCAGATGATTGCCGATGTCACCGGCTATGTCGTCGAGGTTCCCGAGGGGACGCAGTTCGGGGCCAAAGGGGCCGCGCTCTGCGCAGCGGTGGCAATCGGCGATTTCGGATCGATCGGCGAGGCGGTGGACGCCACCTATCGCGCCCGGCGGCGGCATGTGCCCGACGCGGCTCTCAAGCCGGCCTATGACGCGGGGTTCGCGCGATTCAAGGTGGCGAGCGCGGCAACGCTCGGCGTGCTCAGGGACGCGGCTGTATAAAGAGCGTCCTCTATTCCTCTGTCCTTCAGGACGAAGGGTATAAACGCGACATTGTCAGCGATGAAAGTCGCCGAAGCCGACGGTGTAGGTCCATTCGCGGGCTTCCGGCGTCAGTTCTTCCTGTTTCGGACGCGTGAAGCCGACATTGCGGATCGAAATGTCGAGCGGCACCGGCAGCATGACGATACGTGACAGCTCGATCGGCGCGCCGGTCTGGTCGGTGGCGCGGCGGATGGCGACAAACACGGGGCTGCCGACGGCTATGCCGAGCAATTCGGCGGTCTCTTCATCTGCGATGGCCGGAATATACTGGTCCTCGGCCTGAACGATCGTGCGGCCGAACTGGCTGCGCATGGTCTGGTAGAGGGACTGGGAGAGATGGCTGAGTTCCAGCCCTTCGAGGAATTTCAGGTTCAGGCTGGTCTCGACCACAGCCAGCGCACGACCCTCGGCGGCAACCAGCCGTTTGTGACGATATGTCTGATCGGCGGGGTTGATGCGGAAGAAGGCGCGCTCGTCGTCGGTGGCTGGCGCCGGGCCGCTCGACAGGACCGTGAATTCCGGCTTCAGGCCCTGACCGATAATGCCCTCGGTGATCGAGGTGATCGCACGGTAGCGCTTTTCCACGCCCTTGCGGTTGATGAAAGTTCCCATGCCGTGCTGGCGCACGAGCAGGCCTTCCTGCACCAAAATCTCCAGCGCCTGCTGGATGGTGCGTCGGCTGACCTTGAATTCGCCGGCCAAAGGCAGTTCGCCATCGACCTTGTCGTCGTAATAGCCGGAAACGATACGCGCCCTCAGCGTCTCGGCGATCTGGATATAGACTGGTCTATGGTCCTTCGCCGCTGCCTGGCTGTTCACGTATCGGTCCTCGTGCCGGAAATTACTCGAATTGCCGCTTATAGAGCGCGGCAACCTGATTTGCCATATTGGCGAGCACGGCAGTCAGGATTTTTCCGCCCTTTTCGGCAGTTGCCGCTCGCGCATCGCCGAGTATCGGGCTTTTGGAGAAATCCGTCCAGCGATAAGCGATGGTGCCGAAATCCGCGGGGAAGGTGGGATAGTTCTCGATCGCCTTGTCCATGTCCACCGCCTCGGGCGCGAGATGCAGCATGTAGGAGGTCTCGATCTCGTCGGCATGCATATAGGCCGGATGCGCCTCGGGCCTCTCACGCACCTCGTCCACCACCTTCGAGGCGCCGGGATAGAAGAAGTTTGCGATGGTGACGCCCTGCTCGCGCATGATGCGCTGGGCGTCGCGGATCGCATTGGCGTTGCCGAGATGGCCGTTGATGACGACGACGATCGACAGACCCTTGGCCTTGGCTGATTGTGCGATCTCGACGATCGTGCGGGTGACCGTCGCGTTGGAAATGCCGAACGAACCCGGCGCATCGCCCAGCGACCAGACCTGGCCGAAGGGCAGGACGGGCAGCCGCAGCATCGGCGTAGAGCCAGCCACGACACGCGCCAGCTCTTCGGCCATCCGGCCGGCAAGGATATTGTCGGTCCCGGCGGGGATATGGTCGCCATGGCTTTCGACGGCGCCGATCGGCAGGATCAGCACCGGCTTTTTCGCCAGCGCCGCTTCCATGTCGCTGTCGTTGAGCAGGCTGATGTCGGTCTTGTCAGGTGTCATGCGGGTTACTGCTTGAAGACGAAGGCGCGTTGCGGGTTCTTGACGAAGAAGGTCTCGATCAGCGCCTTGCCGTCGAAGCCGGCGTCGCCGGCCTGCTCTATGAAGCGCGGCGCCCAGCTTTCGAGGATGTAGCCGAGCCCGAGGCCGCCTTCGCCATAGTTCCTGAACATCGTGCGGCGGGCTATATCGCCGCCGACCAGGATCTGGTCCTCATGGCCGTGTCGCACGAGATTGAGGATGCATTCGATCAGGATGCTTTCGGGATGGTACTTCACCCGGCTGATGCCGTCGAAGCACATGAAGACGCCTGTTTCGGCGGCCTTGAGATGGATCCAATGGTCCGGATTGCGGTCGACATGGGCGATGGTCAGCCGGGTTGGGTCGACGCCTTCTTCCTTGACGATCTTCAGCTGTTCGAGGATCAGCGTGCCGAGTTCGGTATGAGAATGCAGCGGCGAGCCGGTTTCCTTGTGCGAGTCGAGAACGGCGCGCATGACCTTGTCCTCGGCTTCCGAGATGGTGTTGTAGCCGGTGCCGAACTTGGCAACGCCGCCCCTCAGCTCGGTGCCGTCCATGCCGACGGTGATTTCGCGCACCACATGGTCCCGAATTTCGGCGCGGCTATGCCCGTCGATCCACTGCTGGAACGTGCAGCCGGCGCCCGCCATCTGTCCCGGCCACATGATGGCCTTGTTGAACCCGGCTGTGGCGATGATCTTGATGCCGGTGCGATCGGAGATCGCCTTCAACGCCACCGGGTCGCGGCCATAGTCGATAGCGGTAGCGTCATAGACGGCCTGGCCGCCTTGGGCGGTAAACAGTTCGACATCCTTGATCGACGCTTCCAGGTCGTCGATCATGAAATCATCGATCTTCTTTTCCTTCCACAGCGGCGGAATGCAGAAGAGGTGATCGTGGGCGTAAGTGCGGCCGAGTTCCTCTGGGGCGATGTCGCCGTTCAGGGTGCGGATGAAGCTCATGTCAGCGGTCCTTTTTCAGGTTGGCGAGCGCGAGTGCGATGATGATGATCGCGCCCTGCATCACGAAACGCGCCGCCGGCGGCAGCGACATAACGTAGAGCAGGCTCTGCAGGAAGAAGAGAATGAGGGCGCCGGCGGCTGCGCCGAGCGGCAGGAAGACGCCTCCGGAAAACAGCGCCCCGCCGATGACCACGGCCGCGATCGTATCGACCGTATAGCTGTCGGCGATGCCGATCGAGGCCATGCCCGTTATGGCGGAAAGCAGGATGCCGCCTATGGTGGCCATCAGGCTGGCGAGCACGAAGGACAGGATCACCATGCCGTCGGCGGCGATGCCGTTGAGCTTCGCGGCGGTGGCGTTGGCGCCCGACAGCAGCATCTTGCGGCCGGCCAGCGTGTAATGCACGAACAGCATCAGGATCACGCCGCAGGCGATCCACATCACCACCGACCAGGGCAGGATGCCGAAGAGCCAGCCTTCGCTGATCGTGCGGAAGGCTGGCGGGATCGAGCCGCGCGGGCTGCCGCCGGTATAGACCAGGATTGCACCCGCCAGCACCAGTGAGGTGGCGAGTGTGGCGAGGAAAGCCGGGATGCGCAAGGCCACGACCAGCAGGCCGTTGACCACACCAACCGAAAGACCGAGCGCCAGGGTGAGTCCCAGCGCGAAGGGCATGTGGGCCATATTGCCGGTAAAAGCCGTTGCGAGCACGACATTGGCGAGGCCTGCCGTGGCGCCGACCGAGAGATCGAGCCGACCCATCATCAGGATCAGCGCCTGGCCGAGCGCGATGATGCCGAGCGGGGCTGCCTGCCGGGCATTGTCCATGACCTGCTGCAACGACACCGTGCCGGAGGCGACGAAGAGAACCACGAGCAGGACGGCGAGCAAGCCGAGCGCGCGCAGCGTGGCGGCCGCGGGCCTGGCATTGGCGAGGGCGACGGGTAGAGCCATCCTATGCCTCCCCCGCCTTGCCGCGCATGAAGAAGACGAGCGCCAGCACGAAGATCAGTCCCTTGGCGATATCCTGCAGATTGGTGTTGAGATCGAGCAGGTTGAACATGTTGTTGACGAGCACGAGCGAGACGGCGGCAAAGAAGACGCCGATCAGATTGCCGCGCCCACCCTGGAGCGCCACACCGCCGAGAATGGCGGCGGACACGGCATCGAGCGTGTAGGATTCGCCGATCAGCGGATCGCCCGAGAGGATGCGGATCGACAGCACGACGCCGGCGGCGGCGGCCAGGAAGCCGGACAGGCCATAGACCGAGAGGTCGACCTTCCAACTCGACACGCCGTTGGCGAAGGCTGCGCGGGGATCCGATCCAAAAGCGTAGATCGACCGGCCGAAGCGGGTCCAGCCCATGGCCAGCACGAAGATCGCATAGGCCAGAACGGCAAGCAGCAGCGGCAGGGCGAGCAGCCGCTCTGAGCCGAACAAGACCTCGTAAAGGGCGTAGTCCACCTCGCCGCCCGGGGAGGGCAGCACGAGCAGGGTGATACCCTTCACGACCGCCGCAGTGGCGAGGCCCATGACCAGAGGATTGATCCTCAGCATGTTCACACCCGCAGCGGTAAACAGGCCGCAAACGACCCCGGCGGCGAGCGCAAGCGGAATGGCGAGCCAGCCGAGCGAGGCCGAGGTCAGGGCCATCATCGCGGTGGCCAGGCTCATGATCGAGCCGACGGAGAGATCGATGCGGCCGGCGAAAAGCACCAAAGCCTGGCCGAGCGCCACCAGTCCGAGCGGCAGCAGCCGGGTGGCGAGGTTGGCGAGATTGGCTTCGGTGAGGAAGCTTGGCGACAGCACGCCGGTGACCGCGATCAGCAGCGCGGTGAGGATCAGCGCCGGCAGTGTCAGCAGCAAGTTGAAGCGGAGCGAGCCTTCAAGCATGGACGGCCGCTCCCTCGGTCGCGGCGATGCCGGCGGCATGGCGCATGATCTTTTCCTCGGAAAATTCGGCGCGATCGATCTCGCCGGTGACGCGGCCCTCGTAGAGGGTCAGGATGCGGTCGGAAAGGCCGATCAGTTCGAGCATGTCGGAACTGATCAGCAGCACGGAAACGCCCTGTCGCGTCAATTCGTCGACCAGATGATAGATTTCGCTCTTGGACTGGATGTCGATGCCCTTGGTCGGCTCGTAGAGCACCAGGAGTTTAGGCCGATGCGCCAGCCAGCGGGCGAAGACGACCTTTGCTGGTTGCCGCCCGAGAGCTGGCCGACCGGCTGTTCGAGATCGGTGGAGCGGATCGAGAAGCGCTTGCGCGCCTCTTCTCCGAAGTGGCGTTCGCGCGCCAGCGGCAGAAAGCCGAAGCGGGTCCAGTCCGATATGGCGAACAGGCTCATGTTCATGCGGATCGGAAGGCCGAGCGCCAAGCCCTCATGCTTGCGGTCGTCGGGGATGCTGGCGATGCCAGAGGCAATGGCCCGCGATGGGGTGGCGAGCTTGGTGATGTCGCCATTGATGCGAACGGCGCCCGATGTGAAGGGACGGATGCCGCAGAGCGCATCGGCCAGCGGTTTCTGGCCCTGTCCCTCGAGCCCGGCAATGCCGAGGATCTCGCCCTTGCGGATCGCGAGATCGATCGGCGGCAGGTTCGCGTTGGCGGCCTGCTCGAGCTGGAAGACCGTGTCGGTCGCCGAGATGCGCGGTCGCTCGGGAAAGATGTTGGAGAGCTTGCGGCCAACCATGGCCTGGATCAGGTCGTCGCGGCCGAATGCGCCGCGCTCGGCTTCCAGCGTCAATTCGCCGTCCTTGAGCACGACGGCGCGGTCTGCCGCGTCCATCACCTCGGTAAGGCGATGGGAAATGAATATCACCGACGTTCCGGCGCCTTTCAACTTCGCCATCAGGCCGAGTACGATACCGGCGGCCTGGGCGGAGAGCGAGGCGGTCGGCTCGTCGAGAACCAGCACCTTGGGCTTTTGCACTACGGCGCGGGCGATCTCCACCATCTGCCGCTCGGCGGCGGAGAGGGAGCGGCCCATCCGGCGTGGTTCGATGTCGAAGCCGAGTTCGGCAAGCCGGGCGCGACAATCGTCATGCATCCTGTTCTGACGGAAGAGGCCGAATGCGTTCCTGGGCTCGCGTTTGAAATAGATGTTCTCCGCCACCGTCAGGTCCGGCATGATCGCCGTTTCCTGATGCGCGATGGCGACACCGCGGCGGATGGACTCCGCTGGGCTCGCGGGGCGATAGTCCTGACCTTCGAGCGCGATCGTTCCGCTGTCATAGGACAGATTGCCGGAGAGAATATTCATCAGCGTCGACTTGCCGGCCCCGTTCTCCCCCACCAGCGCCAGCACTTGGCCCGGCAGCAGCGAGAAGGAGACGTTCTTCAAAACGCCGTTGCGGCCGAAGGCCTTGGAAAGGCCGGAAACGGCAACCAGCGGCGTTCTGATGTTGTTATCGGCCATATCGGTCAAATCCTCAAACCTTCGTCCGGGGCGGCCTTGCCCTGCATGGCGCCGCCCCGTCCGCACCCTATTTTCCGGCCGGAGATACCCAAACTCCGGCCGGAACCGTCAATCCTTGAACGTCGCACGAACCTGGTCGTCGGTCATGCGGGTATTGACCCAGAAGCTGTCAGAGAGATCGGACCGCACCGACTTTGCGACATTGCTGTCATCGATAATCGGCGGCGGGAAGATGGTTTCCTTCTCGACCGCTTCGCCCTTAAGCAGCTTGAGCGCGACGAGCAGCGATTCAGAACCGAGCCAGGTCGGCTTGGACGGCGCGACGGAGGTGTAGCCTTTGTCCGCCAGCGCGACCCAGCGCTTGAGGTAGCCGTTATTGTCTTCGCCCGTCATCGGCGCCAGTTTGCGCTGCGCCGCGTCGAAGGCGTCGATCGCGCCGAGCGTCATGCCGCCGCCCTGCGACCAGACGCCGTCGATTTCCGGATTGGCGGCGAGCAAGTTGGAAACAGCGACCTTAGCCTGGGCGTAGTCCCAAGAGGCGTCGACTGCGCTCACGACCTGGATATCGGGATAGGCTTTGAACACTTCCTGCGCGCCGGCCCAGCGATCGTCACTGGCCGAAATGCCTGAAATGCCGTTGAGCGCGATGATCTTCCCCTTGCCATTGAGCTTCTTGGCCAGCCATTCGGCGCCAGCTTTGCCGAAATCCTCGTCGTTGACCGTGACGAGCGCGTCATAGTCCTGCGACTTGATCTTGGAGGCGAGCAGCACGACCTTGACGCCCTTGGCCTGCGCTTTCTTCAGAACCGGAATGACCGCCGTGGGCGAGATCGGGGTGATGATGATGGCGTCGACGCCCTTGGTGATCAGGTCTTCGATATTGGCGACCTGCTTGTCGGCCTTCAGTTCGGACTCGGTATAGGAGACCTCGACTTCGTCGGAATGCTTTTCGGCTTCCGCTTGGAACTCCTTATAGAGCTGCACGGACCAGGAATTGCCGCCGAAATAGATGTCGTAGCCGATCTTGTACTTGTCCGCGGCCGCGGCGGGCGCCGCGATGCCGAGCGCGATGGCCGCAGCCATCATGGTATTCTTCAGGTTCATGGTGGTTCCCCTATATGTCCTGAGACTTGGTTTGACGGTTGGATGCTATCTTGTCCACTCAAGTAGTCAAGTGAGAATTTCAGACGTCCGATGACGCTTTGGTCAATCCATTTACCGCCTGCCGCACCCAGTCGAGCCGCTTGGCGGGGATAAGCCCGTAATTGTAGAAGTTTATGCCATCTGCCCCGGCATCCGCCGCCGCCTTGGCGCGCGCTGCGATATCGTCGGCCGAGGTCACTTCCGGATAGAATACGCGATAGCCCGCGCCGAGATATTTGTCCGGACCGAGCGCCGCACGCCCCGCCCTCATCAGAGCGGCGGTCTCGGCGGGCGGCATGAAGTAGCAGCAGAGGATGGCGCCGTCGCAGACCTTGCCGACCGCTTCGAGATCGACGCCACCGAGCCATCCATCCTTGAGGTCGATCAGCACGATCCTGGTTGCGGGATCCGCATTGTCCTTGATCTCTTTGACCAGGCTGGTCACCGGCTCGGTGCGCCAGGCGAGAAAGGCGTGCAGTTCCGGCCAGGGCTTGAAGGCATCGATGCCGGCCATGGGGAAATCGGGGAACTGTATTTCCGGAACCTCGCGCTCGCACATGTCGGCGATGAAGCGGCCGACGGTGGCCTTGGCGGCTTCCATCGGCACTCCAGCCTTGCCGGCGCGCGCCATGCAATGATCGCAAAAGCAGAGCGAGAGCAGGAAATCGTCTTCGGCATTCATGCCGACGCCATCTTTCTCATGGTGGAATTCATGCGCGAAACCCATGAAGTTCGGGCTCTCGAGTTCCAGCATGTCGGGCTTGTAGGCGGTGGTGACATCCTTGACGAGGGTCACGACGTAGTCGCGCGCCGCCGGGCTCGACGGGCACAGATTGTA
The DNA here is from genome assembly GCF_014158035.1 of Rhizobium sp. G21. GTDB lineage: Bacteria > Pseudomonadota > Alphaproteobacteria > Rhizobiales > Rhizobiaceae > Rhizobium_E. Next base: position 221,185 of record NZ_JACFXW010000003.1, read on the forward strand.
GTAGTTCGGATTGCCGAAAGCGTTGCGGGTAACGTGGTCCGGATGCAGCATGCCGAGCCGTGTATTGTGCAGGCAGACCGTCCAGCACGATACTTTCATTCCCCCTTTGGCGCGAGCATCGACGAGCGCCCGCAGCATGTCGCCGCGTTCGGCCAGGTTCTGCGCCTCGAGCGGCGTAATCTCCTTGCCGGCCCAGAGCGCGGCGCTCGGCTTGAAATAGACCGTGCCGTCCTCGGGAAAATAGGCCTTCTGGCCGGGGCTGCGCGGCTGTAGGAAGCGGCCGGCGTGATAGGAGGTGGCCAGACTGATCGTGTTTAGGCCGGCGCGGTCCCTCAAATCGCCCAAAGCGCCGTCGATACCTTGGTCCTGGATGTCCCAGGGGTAGGTCCACATGGAAAGATGCATTACATGTCCTCAAGCTACTCGATCGGGTCAAGATAACTTGTCCATACATGTAGTCAAGTCGTGCCGTCCCGTGACGTGATGGCTCCCAGGGCCTTTCGCAGGCTCACGGCGCAGACTTGCGTCGTTATAGGCGATAACTAGGCGCTCACTTTCCTCTTTTTAACCAACAGGACGAGCCCGGCAATAACGACTGTGCTGACGATAAACAGGAAGGCGGCCGCTGCTATGGCAGGGCTGATGTTTTCCCGGATGGTCGAAAACATTTGACGCGCAACCGTACGCTGATTGGGTCCGGCGACAAACAGCGTCAGAACGACTTCGTCCAGAGAGGTCGCGAACGCAAAAACCGCGCCGGAGACGATGCCCGGCATGGCGAGCGGCAGGGTGACGCGGCGCAGCACGACGATCGGCGCGGCGCCGAGGCTGGCGGCGGCGTTTTCCAACCTGCGATCGACGCCTTGCAGCGCCGCGGTGACGTTGACCACCACAAAGGGGATGGCGATGACGGTATGGGCGATGACGACGCCGGGATAGGTGTTGGCCAGGCCATAGCGGGCGAACATCAACTGCATCCCGACGCCGAGCACCACTGCCGGCACGACCATGGGCAGCAGAAAAACCGTCCTGAAAAAGCTGAACAGCAGTGCGGAGGCATGCCCGCGTAGGCCCAGGGCTGCGATTGTCCCCAGAACGGTGGCGAGAACAGTCGTCCCCGCGCCGATCAGGATACTGTTCAGGATCGAGCGGCGCCAGGCGTCGGCCGTGAAGAGTTCATGGAACCACCGAAGCGAATAGGTCTCGATCGGATAGTTCAGGAAGATGCTGTCGGTAAAGGCGAGTGGGAGAATGGCGAACAGGGGAGCCATCAGAAAGATGACCACCATCGCCGCGAAGATCGCCTTGCTGAGAGAGAGGAGCCTCATGCGGGCCTCTCCTCGGAGGAAAGGCGGAGGTAAACCACATAGAGGAGAATCGTCGAGACGAGAAGCACGATTCCCAGCGCGCCGGCCATGCCCCAATTGGCGGCGCCGGTGGCGTAATAGGCGATCACCGAACTGATCATCTGATCCTTCGCGCCGCCGATCAGCGCCGGCGTGATGTAATAGCCCAGTGCGCTCATGAAGACGAGCAGCGCTCCGGAGACCACGCCGCGCAGGCTGAGCGGCAGCAGGACACGCAGAAAGGCTTGGATCGGTGGAGCGCCGAGAGAAGCCGCCGCCGGCATCAGGTTTTTCGGGATGCCGATGAGAACGCTGAAGATCGGCAGCACCATGAAAGGCAGCAGCACATGGGTCATGGCGATCACCACACCGAGCCGGTTGAAGATGAGCGGGACCGGGCCGCTGGTGAGGCCAAGCGTTTGAAGCGTGAGATTGATCAGGCCATTGTCCTGCAGGATGATGTACCAGGCGGCGGTCCGCACCAGCAGCGAGGTCCACAGCGGCAGCAACACGGCGCCCAGCAGCAGCTGGCGCTTCCAGCCCGTGGTCGATGCCGCCACCATGGCGAATGGCAGGCCGAGGGCGATGCAGCAGGCGGTCACAATCGCGGCCATGACCAGGGTGCGGACGAGCGTCGTGCGGTTGGCGGAGGCTCCTTCAGGCGCGTTGACGATGTGTCCGTCGGCATCTCGGGTCAGATCGACGGCCGCAAGCAGATTGCGGTCGGTGAGAGAGGCTCCGGCCGCATCCTGGATCGCCCGCCAGAAGGCAGGGTCGGCCCAACGCTTATCGACCGCGACCAGATCGGCTAGCTCGTGATCCTCGACGACGGCCTTGCGGGTCTTCGTCATCAGTGTGCGAAAGCCGGATTTGGCGCTGTTGAGTCGACGGACGAGATCGCCGAAAAGCTCATCATCGCCGATATTGCGGATGTCGTCGGCAAGGCTCTGCTGCGCGTCGGCAGGCGGCGCGCTGGCGCGGTCCCAGTCCTTCAGAGCTTCGGTGACCGTCGGCAGGGCGTTGGAGGCCACCGGGTCGGACACCGCGGTCGTCATCATCGTCAGAAGAGGCGCGATGAAGAAAAAGATCAGAAACAAGGCGAGAGGGGCGACGAGGGCGAGGGATTTCAGCCGCCTCGAAAACCAGGTTCGGCGGATCATGCGACGATCCAGCCATGTTCGGGATAGAACGAGGCTCGAACGTCCTGTCCGATATGCGGAGCATCCGCCTTTCGCGGCGCCTTGACCACCAGGCTTTGACTTCCGGCTTCGATCTGAACCTGAAGATGGTCGCCATGGTAGACGACGTCGCGGACTTTCGCGATCAACTGGTTCTGCCCCTGGCCTGAGGTTCCGAGTTCAATGCGTTCCGGGCGGACAGAGACCTTGACCTGCTTTCCAGGCTCCATGCCTGTGGACGAGGCGACCCGAATATTCTGGCTGCTGCCGAGCGCAATAGTCAGGATGCCCTCGTCATACGACGTGACCCTGCCGCCGAGGAGATTGGTTTCGCCGATGAATTCCGCAACGAATTGGGTCCTGGGACGATCATAGATGTCGGCAGGGCCGCCGATCTGCTCGATCTTGCCATGATTGAAGATGGCGATCCGGTCCGACATGGTCAGGGCTTCGGTCTGATCATGCGTGACGAAGACGATGGTGAGGCCCAGTCGGTGATGGATGGCGCGAATATCCATCTGCATCTGTTCGCGCAGCTTCTTGTCGAGCGCGCCGAGAGGTTCGTCCATCAGCACGACCTCCGGTTCGAACACCAGTGCGCGCGCCAGGGCGACACGCTGCTGCTGGCCGCCCGAGAGTTGGATCGGCCGTCGCTCATGAAAAGCGCCGAGTTGCACCATGTCGAGCGCCCTGTTGACCCGCTCGACGATCTCGCTGCGTGAGGCCCCGCGCATCTTCAACGGGAAAGCGACGTTCTCCACCACGGTCATATGCGGAAACAAGGCGTAGTTCTGAAACACCACGCCCATGTTGCGTTTGTGGGGCGGCAAGGCGTCTACTCGCTTGCCGCCCACGGAAATGGCGCCGCTAGTCGGACTTTCGAATCCTGCCAGCATCATGAGGAGCGTCGTCTTGCCCGAGCCGGATGGGCCGAGCAGACTGACGAACTCGCCTTTGGCGATCGACAGGTCCAGATTGTCCACCACGGTCATGATGCCGAAGGACTTTGTGACCTTGTCGAAGTGGAGAAACGGTTCGCGCATCATGACCTGTCTTCGCTGAATTGACGATACACGACATCCGCTGCCCGTCAGGAAAGCGGATGTCGTGCCTGCAGCGCCGATTTACTGGGCGAGCCAGGCGTTGAAGCGCTGGGTCAGCTCTTCCGAATTGTCGGTCCAGAAGTCAACATCGAGCGCGATGGCTCCCTTGATGTTCTCATCCGTGGTCGGCAGCTCTTTCTGGAACTGTTCCGGCACGAGTTTGGTCGCGCCGAGATTCGGCAGGCCGTAGGCGATGAATTCCGGAAGCTTGGCTTGGTTTTCAGCCTTGCTGGCATAGGCGATGAAGTCCATACCGGCATCTTTGTTCGGGCTGTCCTTCAGGATTACCCAGCTGTCGATGGCATAGACGCTGCCGGGAAACACGAAGCCGAACTTCTTGCCTTCGCTGCGGTTGATGCCGCTGATGCGTCCGTTATAGGCGGCGGTCATGACCACCTGGCCAGACGAAAGAAGCTGCAGCGGCTGGGCGCCCGCATCCCACCAGATGATGTCGGCTTTCAGTTCGTCGAGCTTCTTGAACGCTCGGTCGACGCCGCCTTCGGCGCTGAGCACCTCGTAGACCTTGTCCGCAGGAACGCCATCGGCCATCAGCGCGAATTCGAGAGCGTATTTCGGACCCTTTCGCAGGCCGCGCTTGCCCGGGAACTTCTTCGTGTCCCAGAAATCGGCCCAGCTCTCCGGGGCGGTTGCGAGTTTTTCGCCATCATAGGAGAGACCTGTCGACCAGACGATATTGCCGATGCCGCAATCGCTGACGGCGGCCGGCAGATAGGCGTCCTTGCCGCCGAGTTTTTCCCAGTCGAGCTTTTCGTAAATGCCGTCGGCGCAGCCGAGCGCCAGTTCTTCCGCTTCGACTTCGACCACGTCCCAGTTCGGAACGCCGGCTTTCACCTTGGCCTGCAGAACGCCGTAGCCGCCGTCCCAGCTTTCGTCGAGGACCGGCTTGCCGCTTTCGGCTGCAAAGGGCTGGAAGAAGATTTTACGCTGTGCATCCTGGAAGTTGCCGCCCCAGGACACGACCGTCAAGTCGCGCGCATGCACATTGAGACTGCCTGCCATCAAGATGGTGGAAGCGATGATCGTGGCCTTGAAGATATTCATTGGGCGTTCCCTCTTGTGTTTTGATCGGTTGCTAGCAAAGCATGTTTCGAAACTTTGGGAAGCTGGCCGGCATCGCATGTTCAATATACTCACCAAGCACGTTAGAAGGAACCGGGCTAGTAGGTCGGCGGCGTGATGGCGCTGAGGATTTCGCTCGGTCCGCTGTGAACATTGCGGAAGCGGTGTGGCAGGCGGCTGTCGAAATAATAGCCGTCGCCGGGCTGCAGGATCTTTTTCTGGTTGCCGACCGTGATCTCCACTTTTCCGGAGAGAACCATGCCGGCTTCCTGAGCGGCGTGTGTGAATTCTTCGCCGGTATCCGCGCCCTCGGCATAACGCTCGTGGAGTATCAGCATCTGGCGGTTCGGGTGATCGAAACCCACCACGCGGTAGGAAATCGTGTCGGCTTTTCCAATTTCGACGAGGTCTTCCGCAGCATAGAAAGGCGAATAGGGCAGGCTGGACTGCAGGTCGGAGAAAAAGCCGGGAAGGGTGGTTCCGAGCGCATCGAGCACTGCGCCGAGTGTATCCACGGACGGGCTCATCTTGTCGCGCTCCATCAGTGAAATCGTCGAATGCGAAATACCCGAGCGCGCCGCGAGCTCCCGGACGCCGAGATCGCGGCGACGTCGCAATTCCCGTAGTTTGCTTCCTAATTTCGGCATGTAGAATTCCTTCCCTGCAAGAGCGCCATGGGTCGAGCGCGGCGGTCAGGTTTGGCCGCCGATCTGATCCTACTGGTGAATATATTAAACATCCATTCTTGAGGCAATTGCTGCGGCCTGCCCCTTGGAAGATGGTGGCGCATCATTCCAAACAGGAGGTTTCGATGTCGTCGCGTCTCGATGCGCTGCAAGGCAAGTTCACCCGGATCAAGGAGCCGACCCGCAATGCCGTGTCTGACACGGCGCCGGTCGAAGCCACCGTCAAAGAGATCATCGCCAATGTGCGCGAAAGGGGCGACGCCGCGGTTCGGGAGTATTCCCTCGCCTTCGACAAAGCCGATGTCGGCGAGTTCGAGGTCAGTGATGCGGAGAAACACAAAGCGATCGCCGATCTCGATCCCCAGACGCGAGAAGACACCGAATTCGCCATCGCGAATGTGCGCCGTTTCGCAGAGGCGCAGCTCGCAACTATTCTGCCGCTCGATATCGAGGCGCTGCCGGGTCTGCATCTCGGCCATCGGGTCATTCCGATCGAGATCGTCGGCTGCTACGTGCCCGGCGGCCGCTATCCGCTGTTGTCCGCTCCGGTCATGACGATCGTCCCGGCAAAGGTCGCCGGTTGCGATCAGGTGATCGCCTGCCTGCCGCCCAATGCGCATCCGGCCATGATCGCCGGCTGCCACCTTGCCGGCGCGGATCGCATTTTCCGGGTCGGAGGCGCTCAGGCGATCGCCGCCATGGCTTATGGCACAGAGACGATTCCCGCCGTCGACAAGATCGTCGGTCCCGGCAACGCCTTCGTCAACGAAGCCAAGCGCCAGGTCTTCGGCCAGGTCGGTATCGATCAGCTGGCCGGTCCGAGCGAGATCTTCATCGTCGCCGACGAAACCGCCAACGCCGCCATGATCGCAACAGACATGCTGGCCCAGGCCGAACATGATGTGCGCACCCGGGTTGGTCTGGTGACGACGGACCGCAAGCTGGCGGAAGAGACGATCCGCGAAGTCGAAAAGCAGCTGGAGACGCTGTCGACCTCGCCCGTCGCCGGCGTCGCCTGGAGAGATTATGGTGAAGTGACGGTTGTCGATGACGAGGCGACGATGATCGCCTATTCCGACTTTATCGCCACGGAACATCTGCAGGTTCACACGCGCGACCCGCATGCAACGGCGAAGAAACTGCGCAACTACGGTTCGATCTTCGTCGGCGAGCTGGCGAGCGTGGTCTATTCAGACAAGTGCTGCGGCACCAACCACACCCTGCCCACCATGGCGGCCGGACGCTACACGGGCGGTCTCTGGGTGGGATCCTATGTGAAGATCGCGACGCATCAATGGTTAGACGAACGCGGCGTCGCCGCCGTCGCCCCTGCCGCTGCGCGCCAGAGCGCGACGGAACAGCTAGAAGGCCATCGCCGCGCGGCGGCTCTCCGGCTGAGCCCGAAGCAGTTCGCAGCAGACTGACAACTCCTCCCAAGCGATTTGTCCGTGGGCCGTCGAAGAGATTCGGCGGCCCTTCGTCATGCGATCGCCGCTGGCGTTTTGATGAGAGGCTCGAGGTCAAGGGGATTGGGCGGCACGCGAATATCCGCGCGGCTAAGGACTCAACGCCTGTATCGCGCTTCAGGAAAGTTTGCGCGGCATGATTTTCATCGTCGCGGCGATGGCCGAACCTGGCCCCAGCGCCGCCATGCCGTATTTCTCTGGTCCACCCTCGAGGTTGAAGGCGTCGACTGGATGGGAGACGGGTTCGAAGCAGAAGAAATCTGCATCGGCGGCCGGAGAGAACAGGACATATTGGCTCAGCGCTTCGCTGGCGGTGATACGGGCGCAGATCCCGCGCGACGGCCAGTCGATGGCGGCTTGCCGGTTCCAGGCGGAGAACCAGTTGTTGATCCAGCGCCCAGGCAGCGGCTGTGCGGTGTTGAAGTTCATGTCCGGATGCAGCGACACGGGTTCGACGGCCTTCGGGAGATGATCGTCATTCTCCAGCCAGACGTGATCGCAGCTTGCCGTCAGCCTTAAATCCCGGTCGCGGACGAACCAGGGATGAAAGCCGAGCCCGAACGGAAGGCGGATGCCGCGATTGGTCATTGTGAGGCTCATGACCAGAGTTGCGCCTTGCAGAGCATAGGTCACCTCCGCGTCATAGCGATAGGACCTGGCCCCGTCGCGGCGAGACGGAGATCGAGGCGATCGCGGGACTGGCCGGTGATTGTCCAGGGCAAGGCGAAGGCGCTGCCATGTATCGGATATTTCTCCGCCTCCATGTTGCGTTCGATCGCATGGAACTTGCCGTCGAAGGTGAAGCCGCCGCCCGACACCCGCCCCGAGAAGGGCGCCAACAGGATGTTGGAGAGCTGGAAAGGATGCGCCGTGTCATCGGGCGCGCGTCGAAATATAGGTTGCCAGCAGGCGCCATCGTGAAAGTCGTAAGCCGTTGCGCCCGCGCCCAAGTCAGGGCGGATGGTGACGCGGGCCTGGCCGTTGTCGAGCCTGACCGTCATCACCAGCCCCCGCTTATCTCGATATTTTGGCCGGAAATCATGTCTGAGGCGGGAGAAACGAGAAACAGCACAAGTTGGGCGACGTCGTCGGGCTGTATCCGGCTCTTGAGCGATTGGTTCTCGAGGATCCAGTCGCTATATTCCTTCAGCAGGTCGCCGAAGACGCGCTCCTCGGCCTCCGATACGACTGCCCCGGGCGAAACCGCGTTGACGCGGATGCCGCATGGCCCGAGTTCACGGGCCAGCGACTTGGTCAGGCCGTAGATTGCGCCCTTGGACGCTACATAGGGGACATATCCATCCCAGCGGCCATTCAGCGTGATCGAGCAGAAATTGACGATTTTGCCATAGGCTTTGCGCTTCATGCCCGGCGCTACGGCGCGTGTGAGGGCAAAAGCAGCAGAGGAATTGACGCGCAGCTGATCCTCGTATTCCTCCAGCGAGAATTCCTCGTAGGGTTTGTTGATGATCAGCGCCGCGTTGTTGATCAGGATGTCGATGCCGCCATATAGATCTGACAGCTGGGAGGCGCTGCGTTCACTCTCGGCGAGGTTGTTGAGATCCTGCTCGACAAAATGCGCATTGCCGCCGGCCTGCGTGATCTGCGAGGCGAAGGCGTCGCCGCCCTCGGCGCCGGGACGATCCAGCAGCAGCATGGTGGCGCCGGCGTGAGCCAGCGTTTCGGCCTGCGCCCGGCCGAGTGTGCCGAGCGCGCCTGTCAGAAGCACCGTCTTTCCGGTCAGGACTCCCATGCGGGCCTCACAGTAGTTCGTGGACTTCGTCGATCGAGGTTTCGGCCGTCGGCTTGTCGAAGACGATCTCGCCGCGCGCCATGGCGACGATCCGGTCGCAGGACTGGAAGACATGCTGCATATTGTGCGAGATGAAGATGCCGGTCAGGCCCTGCGCCTTCAAGCCGCGCACGAAGCCGATCACCTTGTTGGTCTCCTTGACCGAGAGGTGGTTGGTCGGCTCGTCGAGGATCAGCACCTTAGACTTGAAATGCATGGCGCGGGCAATCGCGACACCCTGGCGTTGGCCGCCCGAGAGTTCGCCGACCAGTGCGTCCGGCGAGCGGAGATGCAGATCGACATCGGCGATGGCCTTGACGCTTTCCTCACGCATCCGCTTCTGGTCCATCAGGCCGAAATTGCCGATCTTCCATTTCAAGGGCTCGCGGCCGATGAACAGGTTACGGGCGATCGACATTGTCGGGACCATCGAGTTATATTGGTAGATCGTCTCCAGGCCGTGATGCATGGCGTCCTTGGGCGAACGGAAGTCGACCGTCTTGCCTTCGATCAGGATCTCGCCGGAGTCCTGGTGGTGCACGCCCGACAGGATCTTGATCAGCGTCGACTTGCCGGCGCCGTTGTCGCCGACCAGACCGACGCTTTCGCCGGGATGGATGGTGAGCGAGACATTCTTGAGCGCATGGACACCGCTATACCATTTCTGCAGGTTGCGGCATTCGATGACGGGGATGGCGATATCGGGCATGCTCACTTGTGCGCCTCCACTTTGATCTTGCGAGACATTTTGCCCATCCAGCTATTGGCGACGACGGCGAACATGGTGAGAAGGCCGATGGCGAATTTGAACCAGTTGGCGTCGACTCTCGACAATACGAGACCGTTGTCGATGGTGCGGATGAGAAGCGTGCCGATGATGGCGCCGAAGACGGTTCCGATGCCGCCAGCCAAAGCCGTGCCGCCGATCACGGCCGCGGCGACGGCCTGAAGTTCGAGACCTTCGCCGATCGAGGGCAGGGGGAGCCGAGGCGGAGCACCTGCAGCAGGCCGGCAAAGCCCGCCAGCACCGAGCAGAGCATGAAGCAGACGATCTTGACCCGCTTGACCGGAATTCCCATCGAGGCTGCGGCTTCGTTGAAGCCTCCCGTGGCGCGAATCCAGTTGCCGAAATTGGTCAGCGACAACAAGGCTGTCGCCAGGACCGCGATCACGGCGAACCAGATGAACGACATGCGCAAGATCGAACCCTGGAAGATATAGTCGGTGAACAACCAGGTTGGCAGGTTATCCGGCAGGAGCGGCGGAAAGCCGCCCGAAATCACGATGGTCAGCGAGCGGGCGATGAACAGCATGCCCAACGTGGTGATGAAGCTCGGGATCGAGAAGTGCAGCGTGACATAGCCGTTGACCAGGCCGACCGCGGCGGAGATCAGCAGGCCGATCAGCAGCGCCGCCGAAAAGGGCACGCCCGAATTCAACATCACGGCTATGCTCATCGGCATCAGCGCAAAGACGGAGCCGACCGACAGATCGAACTCGCCGCAGATCATCAGGATCGTGACGCCGATGGAGACCAGCGCAATTTCCGGCAGTAGGCCCATGATGCCGCGTATGTTCTCGAAGGAGAGCAACACGCCGTTGGACTTGATCTGGAAGATGGCGATCAGAACGATGAGCAGGGCCAGCCCCGCCAGTTCCGGCTTGTCCAGATAGATTTTCAGAAACCGTTTCATCGGCAATAACTCGAATGTGGCGCTCCGGCAACATGACGGAACTGTGGATGTCGCTGCCCCTCACACTGCCGCCGCCATCCTCTGCCTGTAGGAAGGAGAGGGGAGATGGAGCGCCGAGCTTGCCCCAAGTCCCTTCTCCCCGCATGCGGGGGAGAAGGCGCGCCGGCAGGCGGATGAGGGGCAAATGTCTCAGCGCAGGCCCTGCTTGGACATTTCCATGATCGTCGGAACGTCCTTGGGAACAACGATGCCCTGTCCGGTGTCGACATCGGACGGGGTCAGGCCGGCGGTCTTATAGAGATAGGCCTGCATGACGGGCATGAAGCCTTGCATGTAGGGCTGCTGGTCGACCTGCACCTGGATGTAGCCGGCCGTCATCTGCTGCAGCGCTTCCGGCACCAGGTCGAAACCACCGAGCAGAACCTTGCCCGGCTCGATGCCCCGATCCTTCAGCACCTTGGCGACGCCGGCATGCCAGTAGCCGGTGTCGAAATAGGCCGTCGTGTTCGGGTTGGCGTTGAGATAGGCGCCGATGCGGTCGGCGGTCAGCGCGAGGTCGGTCGCCGCGTCGATGCGGGTGATGTTGATCTCGCGGTCTTTATGTTCGGCCTTGTATTCCTCGAGGAACTTGTTCACGCCGGCGGCGCGTTGTTCGGACCAGGTCTGGCCCGGCGCATTGACGCCGACCAGCAGGTTGAGGGGGCCGTCCTTGGGAAAATTCAGCGACTGCGCCTTTGCCAACGAATAGCCCGCGGCGACGAAGCCCTGGCCGACGAAGGCCTTGCGGGCATTGCCCTTGGCGCCCTGGCTGTCGTCGACATTGACGGCGAGCACGAGGATGCCGGCGTCAGTGGCTTCCTGGATCACGGCGTCGTAGGCTTTGTCGTCGACGATGGCGACGAAAATCGCATCCGGCTTGGTGGCGATCGCCGCCTGCAGGTTGGCGACGGCCTGCTCGACCGAGCCTTCCGTCTGGGTCAGGATCAGCTGGCAGTTGGCTTCGACACGGGCGCAACCGTCATCGAAGCCTTTCTTCACGGACTGCCAGAACGTATTGGATGCCGAGGAATGGCTGATGAATGTGAGATTCAGGCCTTCCGCGTAAGCGCCGGATGCCATCATCGACAACCCCAACGCCGTCCCGGCGATCAATTTCTTAAACATGCGTACCTCCCTTGTTAGACAGTGCTCCCCCACCGGCTCACTCGGTCCCGTCGAAAAGTTCGGATCGGGACCGGGCGATTTCCGGCAATGAACTGAGAATTTCGCGTAGATGCAGCCGTGTCGCCTTCTCGGCGGCGGCCTTGTCGCCGGCCGCTATGCCGTCGACGATCTGCTCGTGCTGGTCGATCAGGCGGCCGACATGCATGTCGTCGACCGAGAGAAAGCGGACGCGGTCCATCTGCGCCTTGACGCTTTCGATGACGCTCCAGGCATAGGCATTGCCGGCCGCGGCGGCCAGCGTGCGGTGGAAGAGTTCGTCGAGCCTGAGGAACGCCGCGCGATCCTGCTGCGGCACCTTGCGTTGTTCGACGATCTGCCGGCGCAATTCCTCGATGGTCTCCGGCGCATGGACCTCCGCCACCGCACGCACGACATCGGCCTCGATCGCCTCGCGCACGAAGCGGACATCCATGACGGAAGCGACGGAAATCTTGGTCACGAAGGTGCCGCGTTGGGGAAGGACATGCACGAGCCCTTCCTCGGACAACTTGATGAAGGCCTCGCGCACCGGCTGGCGACTGACCGACAGCGCCTTGGCGACATCGGATTCCGACAGGCGTTCGCCCGGCAGGAGCTCCGCGTGAATGATCTGCTCGCGCAGGATGCGATAGACCTGCGGACCTACGGTCTCGCCGATCGTAACCGCCCGCGCGGATTTTGCAGGGTTCATGCGAGCCTCCTCCTCGAGCGCATTTCCGCCGCCCGTTCTATACTAACCTACTACCATACAAGTCAAGTCGAATTGCGCGATTATGTGTCCGCCGTCGTCGAACGGCGAAAGGTCGTGAACTTTTTGTCGAGATCCTCGGACAGTTCGACGCCATGGCCGGGGCCGGGCGGAATGGTGATCATGCCATTGGCGACCATGGGCAGCTGCGTCGTCAGATCGGCGTACCAGGTCCGGTAATAAGCGCGGACGCTCTCCTGCACGAGCGCGTTGGGCGCATTGAGGGACAAATGCGTCGAGGCGGCCAACACCACCGGCCCGGTGCAATCATGCGGCGCGACCGGTAGGTGCCACGCCTCGGCCATGGTCGCGATCTTCTTGGCTTCGGAAATGCCGCCGCACCAGGAGAGGTCGAGCATGACCACGCCGGCGCTCTCGGTTTCCATCAGGTCGCGGAAGGCCCAGCGGGTGGCGAGCGTTTCCGAAGCGCAGAGCGGCGCGCGGCTGGCTGCGGCGTAGCGCTTGAGGCTCGACAGCGAATCCATCTTGATCGGGTCTTCGTGCCAAAAGGTATTGTAGGGTTCGAGCGCACGGGCGATCTGGATCGCCGGGGTGAGCTGCCACATCGAGTGAAACTCGACCATGATGTCGATCTTGTCGCCGACCCGTTTGCGGATCTTCTCGAAGGGTTCGAGCGCCTTCTTCAGGTCGGCTGCGGAAATATACTGGCCACGGTTCTTTTCGGCGGCGATGTCGAAGGGCCAGATCTTCATAGCGGTGATGCCTTCGAGAGCAGGTCTTCCGCCAGTTCGTCGGCCCGTTCGAGGAAGCCGTTGAGGTCGTCATAGTCGCGCCGCGGGCCGCCGATGCCGTAATTGCCGGTCTGCTGGCCGGTGCCTGCGCGCATGTAGGTGTTGCCGGCGCAGGTATTGTAGGTGCGGATATCCCGGCGCGAGAAGCCGCCCAGCAACTGGGCGATCGGCAGGTTGGTCGCCTTTCCGAACAAGTCCCACAGGCCGATGTCGATGGCGGAATTGCCGCGCATTTCCGCGCCCGTCGAGCGGAAGCCGAGATAGCCCGTGAGGTCTTTCGAGATGAGGTCGATGGCCAGCGGATCCCTGCCGATGAGCTTCGGCGCGACTTCTTCGTGGATATAGGCTTCAACCGTCTGGGCGCCGAAAAAGGTCTCGCCGAGGCCGACAAGGCCTTCGTCCGTATGGATCTGCACCCAGAGAATGTTCGGGAATTCCTCGACGCGAATCGTCTCGAGGGCGGTGATTTTCATGGTCAATACACTCCGGCCGCAAGCAGCGCCTTCACGGTCAGGTCAAAATGCTCGACCATCGCAGCTTCGCCCCTGGCCGGATCGCCATTGGCGATAGCCTGGGCGATGGCGAAATGGCCGTCGACGCTTTCCTGGCGGGTCTCGTTGCTGGCGCGACTGGCCCAGCCGATCGGCCATGTGTGGCGCGTCACCACATGGAAGGAGCCGACGATCAGCGAGAACATGGGGTTTTTGGACGCCGCCGCGATCGCCTCGTGAAAGGCGATGTCATGGATCATCACCTTCTGCGGATCATTGAAGTCGCGCTGCATGGCCTCGGCCAGCGCGAAGATCTCAGCGGCTTCGCGATCGGTGCGACGCAGGGCCGCCAGCGCCACCGTGCGGCGCTCGATCGTGCGACGCACGTCGAAGATCTGCTGGATTGTCGTCTGGTTGGTGTGGACGGCATGGTCGGTGATCAGGGCAAGCACGTCGGCGGTGGGGGCGGCAACCCGGGCGCGACGGCCGTTGCCGATATCGATCAGCGTCAGCGCCGCGAGCGAACGATAGGCCTCGCGAACGATGGTGCGGGATGTGCCGGTCATTTCGGCGAAGGCGCCCTCGCTCGGCAACTCGTCGCCGACCTGCAGACCGTTTTCGCGGATATAGGTTTTCACCGACGCCATCACGCCGCCGAGCAGGCCGTCTCCTGCCGCTTCGCGGCGCTCCGTCCTGGCGACATCTGGGGAATTGATGATCAAGCTTTCCTCCAACCTATCATATAGGTAAACCTTACCTTGATTTAGATTCGCCTTTGCCTATTGTCAACGCCAAACTTGGACTGATTTGGGAGAGAGTATGCAGGCCAACATCATGTTCGATGCGCGCGATATCGTCGGCGAGAGCATCATCTGGTCCGATCACGAGCAGGCGCTCTACTGGGTCGATATCGGCGGCAAGCGCATCCATCGGCTGGAGGTCGGGGGCGGCCGCCACGACGCTTGGCCGACACCTGATTTTCCGACCTCCATCGGAATGCGGGCAAACGGCGGCTTCATCGTCGGTCTCGCCCACGAAGTCTGCCTCTGGACGCCGGACGGCAGATTCGAAACGTTGGCGGTCCCCGAACCAAGTCGGCCGGGCAACCGGTTGAACGAGGGGCGCGTGGCGCCCGACGGCTCCTTCTGGGTCTCGACGATGCAGAACAATCTCAACCCGGACGGCACTCCCAAGGATATGGACGGCCATGTCGGCGCCGTCTATCGCGTCGATGCGGCGGGCGCGGTGTCGCGGCTGACGCCGAACGAATATGGCATCACCAACACGATGGCCTGGACGAGCACCGGCCGTTTCCTCTTCGCAGATACCCTGGCGAACGAAATCTACGCCTTCGACTACGATGCGGCGACCAAGACGCTCGCCAATCGTCGCACGATAGTCAGCGGCTTCGAGCGCGGCTTGCCAGATGGCTCGTGTCTCGATTCCGAGGACGCCCTGTGGAATTGCCGCGTTGTCGGAGGGGCGGCGGTGGCGCGGTTCAGCGAGACGGGCGAGCAGCTCGGCCTTGTGGAACTGCCGGTATCCTGGCCGACCAGTTGCGCCTTCGGCGGCAAGGATCTTACGACGCTCTACATCACCTCCGCCCGCTTCACGATGACGGCGCAGCATCTCGAAGCGCATCCCCAGGAGGGCAGCCTCCTTGCGGTGGAGACGGGAATTCGCGGGGCGCCGGAGTGGAAATTCGCCGGTTGACAAACTAGTATGGTAGAATGTTAAGTAAGGCCGAATTAGGGGAGGAGCGCCCGAATATGGAATTCGAGGGCAAAAGCATCATTGTGACAGGCGGCAGTCTCGGCATGGGCCGCGCCTGCGCCGAGCGTTTCGTCAAGGGCGGCGGACAGGTGCTGATCGTATCGAACGACAGCGACTCGGTCGAGCGCGCGGTGGCCGAAATTGGCGGAACGGCGAGCGGTTTCGTGGGCGATGTCCGCAATGGCGCCGACATGGAGCGGGCTGCGGCTGCGGCGGTGTCGCGGCATGGCGGCATCGACATCCTCGCCTGCTGCGCGGGCATCCAGCGCTATGGCACGGTGGTCGATACGTCGGAAAATGTTTGGGATGACGTATTCGACATCAATCTCAAGGGCGTCTATCTCGCCTCGAAATATGCAATTCCGGAAATGCGCAAGCGCGGCGCGGGCGCGATCGTGGCGATCTCGTCGGTTCAGTCCTATGCCTCGCAGGCCGGCGTGGCCGCCTACACCGCCAGCAAGGGTGCGATCAATGCGCTGGTGCGGGCTATGGCGCTCGACCATGCGGCCGAGAGCATCACGGTCAACGCCGTCTGTCCCGCCTCGATCGACACGCCGATGCTGCGCTGGGCGGCCGATCTCTACAAGGGCGACATGAGCCAGGAAGAGATGATCGCGCAATGGGGCAAGGGTCACCCGATCGGCCGTGTCGGCAAACCGGAGGAAGTGGCCGAACTCGTCGCCTTCCTCGCCTCCGACAAGGCGCGGTTCATCACCGGCGCCGATTTCAAGATCGACGGCGGCGCCATGGCCAAGCTCGGCATCGTGCTGCCGGATTGACCCCCATTTTCTTTTTGCATTGCCTGACGGAGACCAGCATGAAGCGGCCCAAGATCACCGATATCCGCGCCACGACCGTAACCGTGCCGCTCGAAGCGCCGCTCCGGCATTCGAACGGCGCCCATTGGGGTCGCTTCGTGCGCACGATCATCGAGGTCGAGACCGATATCGGCATTGTCGGGCTCGGCGAAATGGGCGGCGGCGGCGAAAGCGCGGAAGCAGCTTTCAAGGCGCTCAAGACCTATCTCGTCGGGCACGACCCTTTCGAGCTGGAGCAGCTCCGGTTCAAGATCTGCAATCCCACCGCCAGCCTTTACAACAACCGCACCCAGATGCATGCGGCGATCGAATTCGCCTGCATCGACATTATCGGCAAGTTCCTCGGCGTGCCGGCCTATGACATTCTGGGCGGAAAGATGCGCGATGCGGTCGGCTTTGCCAGCTACCTCTTCTTCCGGTTGCCCAACAAGGATACCGGCGAGGGCGAGATTCGCACCGCCGAACAGCTGATCGAACAAGCGTTGGAGCTCAAGCGCACGCATGGTTTTCGCGCGCACAAGCTCAAGAGCGGCGTCTTCGCGCCGGATTATGAACTCGAAGTGTTCCGGGCGCTGGCCAAGGCAGTCGGCGCCGACACCGTGCGCTACGACCCGAATGCCGCCTTTTCGGTGGAGGAGGCGATCCGCTTCGCCAAGGGCATCGAGGATCTCAACAACGACTATTACGAAGACCCGACCTGGGGCTTCAACGGCATGCGCCGGGTCCGCGAAAACACCCATATGCCGCTTGCGACCAACACGATCGTCGTCAATTTCGAGCAGCTCTCCACCAATGTGCTGAATCCCGCCGTCGACGTCATCCTGCTTGACACCACCTTCTGGGGCGGTATCCGCCCCTGCATCAAGGCGGCCGGCGTCTGCGAGACCTTCCAACTCGGTATCGCCGTGCACTCGTCTGGCGAACTCGGAATTCAGCTGGCCACGATGCTGCATCTCGGCGCGGTCCTTCCGAACCTCGTCTATACCGCCGATGCGCATTACCATCAGCTGGTGGACGACATTATCGTCGGTGGCCCGATGAAATATGTTGATGGCGCAATTGCAGTCCCCACTGGACCGGGTCTCGGCGTTGAGCTCGATCGCGACAAGCTCGGTAAATATTCCGATCTCTACAAGTCGCTCGGCGGTTATCTCTATGATCGCGATCCAGCCCGTCCTGGCTGGTTCTCCTACATGCCCAACACGCGCTGGGCCGATCACACCGACGGCAGGATCGTGGATTACTGACACGGTGCCTAGCGGGGTGGACCGCCCAGCTTAGATCAACAGCCGGTGAAAATCGATGGGACTGTTTATCCGGTCCCTTCTCCACCTCTCGGCGAGAATATCTCCAGCAAGCCAAGGGCGGCAATTATTTCCGGCAATATGTAGCAAGGTTACCGAAGATAATGATGTCTGCCTATTCATGCAATGCTAACGTCATTGGATGGTATATATTCGCAGTGAAGCATTTGTGCATACAATAACCGGCCTCTTTGGCAAGCGGGCCGATCTGTTTAGCGTAGCAGAGCGCATCCGCGATAGGCTTGGCAGAAATCAATAATGGCATAAGAGCGATAGACCGGATGCTTTGCGTTTTGGGCTATACGGGTCATCTAGACGCCGCCATGCAACGCCAGAAGCGGGAGGTGATATTCTGACGTGGGGAGTCGGCTAAGGCCATCATGGGTGAGCTACGCCACACGGAAGGGCCGCTGCCAAGTCGGGATATCGCAAGAGTCATTCTCTCCATGAGCGGTGAAGATGCGGTGATAGGCAATACCTGTCGGCGTTGACTAAGCGGGCAAGCAAAGCCCTCCGGGAGACGAAGGCCGAAGAGCATGTTAAAGAGCGCTGTGGACGCTGAGGGGAATTTGAGTTGTGAAAGGCTGCAAGTTTAAGTTTTCGCATCCTGCGTCACCCATACAGGCGAATTCTCAGAGCCTTTAACTAGCTCAATTCCATGCTCGCAGTCTGATTTTGAATTATAGCCTTCGCCGCCATCGGCAATAATTTTCGTGTTCGACGCTTGGTATTTCCAGCGGTATTCGCCGGCGGTGTCTTTGTAGATTAAGAATGACGGATAAGGACGGTCTGCCATGGTTCTGCCCCCATTAAAGGGTCGGTGCATTTCCTCGCACTGTAGATAATGCACCCTGTTCGCTAGAATACTAGCCCATACGCGCGAAGGGGTGGAACTCCGCCTTGAGGCTGCGGTATCCGCCGCCGGCGAAGGAGAGATAATACCGAACGTTGCCAGTACCTCTCCACGAGCGACTAACGGGATGTTCAAGAGCCGCTCCGAGAAGCGCAAATCAACAGGGTTGAACGCCGCAGCTCAGCTTTCGGGCTCGGCTCCACCCGCCGCCTTGCCCTTTTCGATATAGCCATCCAGCAGATCCGCGATCTCGTCGGCGCGCTCGATCGGGGTGTAATCTTTAAGCGTACGCTTCCAGATTTCGTTGGCCCGCTGTGTTGCCGTCTTCGAGCCGGACTCGGTCCAGGTGCCGAAGTTGGAAAGGTCGGCCACAAGCGGCTGATAGAACGCGGTTCGATACCGTTCCATGGTGTGGGGGTCGCGAAGAAATGGCCGCCCGGCTGTACGTCCTTGATCGCTTCGAAGCCGATTTCCGCCTCGTTGCCCGAAGTCGGCTGGAATAGCTCGGCGAATGTCTGCAGGGCCTCCAGATCGGTGATCAGCTTCTCATACGAGACCGACAACCCACCTTCCAGCCAACCTGCCGCGTGAATGCACAGCGTCGCGCCGCCGAGGATCGATCCCCAGAGCGCAAATTGGCTCTCGTGCGCGGCTTGCGCATCCGAAACATTGGACGCGGAGCCGCCGCCGCTGCGCCATGGCAAGCCAAGATACCTGGCGAGCTGGCCTGCGCCGAGATCGCCTTGACATGCTCCGGGGTTCCGAACGCCGGAGCGCCGGATTTCATATCGACATTCGATGAGAAGCTGCCGTAGACGATAGGGGCGCCGGTTCGGCTCAACTGCGCAAGCGTGATCCCGGCAAGCGCTTCTGCATGTTGCAGCGTCAACGCGCCGGCAACGGTGACCGGGGCCATTGCGCCCGCGAGGCAGAACGGGGTTATGACCGACACCTGTCCGTGGCGGGCGAAATCGATGATCCCACGGCCCATGGGGATGTCGATCTGGCGCGGCGAATTCGTGTTGATCACAGTGTAGGTGTACGGTTCGGACAAGAAGGTCGACTGATCCACGCCGCGCGCCAGCGCGATCATTTCGAAAGACTGTTCGACCTGCGGCGTGCCGCGGGCAAAGACGAAGGGGAGCTTGTCCGATAAAACGAGCTGGGTCCGGGTCACGGCATAGTGTCTGAACTTGAGTTCGACATCCTGCGCTTCGATATAGGGACCCTGTGCGTGCAGGACGTCAAAGCTCTGGTTGATCTTCGCGATTTCTTCGTAGGCCGCCAGAGTGCCTGGCCTGCGTCCACGGTCGATATCCGTCACATTCGGTGCGCCGCAGCCGGCGATGAAGATGGCGCTTCCCAACTCGAAAAGAACGTCGCGCGACGCGTGACCGCCCTTGCCGGTGAAGGATCTGGGTGCCGCGGCGAGGGCGGCTTCAACAATATCCCGACCTATCCGGACCATTTGGGTGTCGTGGTCCACGATCGCGCCGCCCGTCTCGAAAATCTTGCGTGCTTCGGGCAACAGGACCTTGATACCCAGCTCTTCAAGGACGCGAAGCGATGTCTGATGGATCGCCGCGATCTCGTCCGCGGAAAAGACGGTCTGCGGCTGAAAAGTGTTTGTGAGATGGCTATAATCGACGGTTCGTTCCGTCGTCCGGGTAACATCGCCGCCGGATCGTCCGCGCTTGCGCTCCCGCCGGCCGTTGACGTCAGTTCTCTCAGCCATGGTCTATCTCCTTATTCCATACCCGTTGGGACGTCGAAGCCCGTATTTTCAAATTGTCGCAACGCAGTCTTCGCCAGAGCGCGTCGCGGCTCTCGCCGGAAAAGCGGCGACGGCGCTCTGGGCGACACAGGCGGTGCGGGTGTCGCGCATCTTGCCAAGGCCTCGCTGCGCCGTCCCGCGCAGGTTCTCGCTCCCGATCGATCCTCCGACGATACGGCAGCCGGCGCTTGCATAGAGCATGTCTGTCGGGCCGATGCTGCTCTTGCCGTCGCCGCTTTCGCCGCTCAGGCCAAGGACCTCGCCGCGCCGGAGGTCCAGATCGACGCTGTCGACGAGGCAGCCGCCCGGAACCGTTTCGACACGCAAGCCTCGGATCTTGAGAATCTCGTCCATATCAAAGCTCCGCAGAAGCGCCGGTCACGCGGTGTGGCCGTTGGGAGCGACGACGAGGTGGTAATCGCCCAGGATTGCCGTTTTCGTCATACTCGACGAGCACCTTCATGATGGTCAGTGACATCAAGGCCGGGACAGAGTCGTTGTCGATGGCGTGGTCGAAGCAATCCGATGCGGCTCCGCCTTCGAGACCAAGGCGCGTTGCGCCGCCTTTTTGCGTTCTTCGGCGTAGTCCTTGCCGCTCATCATGGGGGTGGAGAAGGCCGCGGCCGCCTCTGTGGCGCAGTTGTATTTCTGAATGTCACGGCGCGTCGCCGCCGGAAGCGAGTTCGAGAAACCAGCCGTTACGACGCCGCCACTCATCACTTTTTCCCTGAGCGAGAAGCCAAAATTTAGCCGTCGCGCCGGCCTCGGTCGGCATGTGGTCAAGCGCGATGTCTGTTCGATCTGGCGCAAGGACATTTGTCTGATGCGCATGTTACTCAGCTTGTCTTTTTACGAAGACATAGCTTTTCCGTTCACAAGTGTCCATTAAATTTTGCCGGGTTTCGCCAAGGAAAGCCCTCAATCCGTTCAACGGGTCTTAACGTGAATATTCCCGGGAAATTAGTCATGGCGAGGCTCTGCGAGCGCCGTCGCCTGAATTGTTTCATTAAGATCTTGTCGCGGTTGAATTATTCCGGCGATATCCGCTAAACAGAGATGGACCTGAAGGAGAGACGGAATGCCGATTCAGCAGATTGATGTCTCCGGCGAAGCGGCAGGCGCCGATTCGGAAAACAACGAGCGAGCTCAAACTCTCACGAGATCTGACTGGTTGGCTCTTGCCCTGGACACCTTGGTTGCGGAAGGCATTGATCGCGTAAAGATCCTGATCATGGCGAAAAAGCTCGGGGTCGCCCGCTCGAGTTTTTACTGGCACTTTCAGAGTACGGACGAACTCCATAAGGCCATGTTGGACGAATGGCTGCAGAAGAACACCGGTCCGATCATGGAGCGGGCCATGCGTCCTGCGCCCGACATTGTCCACGCCGTTAGCTCTGTTTTCGAGTGCTGGGTGGACGAGCACCTTTTCGATCCAAAGTTGGACGTCGCCGTTCGGTTGTGGGGCGAAGATCCAGTGTCGTTCGCGAGGTTGTCGAGCAGGCGGATACGATGCGCGTCGATGCGCTGAAAAAATGTTCCTGCGCTATAATTACCCCGATACGGAAGCGCTCGTGCGCGCCAGAGTCATCTATTTCACGCAGATCGGGCAGTACACGCTCGACACTTTCGACGCCCCCAATATTCGATTTTCTTACGGGGCCGAGTACCTCTACGCCTTTACGGGCAAGATGCCCGACGCGAGGCAGATCGCGGAACTGTATGCCAAGATCAAGCTGTTTTATCCCGATTTTCAGCCTGTGAAATGAGGCGCCAAGCCGTCTCTGTCCACAAATGCGAGACGTGGACGTTCTATGGTGATCAAGTGAAATCAATAACATAGAATGGTGGTGCATTGTCACGTGGATGCCAGTGACGGCCACTCGGCGGAGCGATTCGATCTTTTCTGATTACTGTATGGACACATGTGTACCTTCATGGCACTCTGGAGAAAATTCTGGAGGCTTCCCATGAAGAGTGTTTATCGTGTCGTGATCGTCGGTGGTGGCGTGGTCGGCGCCTCCGTTGCGTATCACCTTGCAAAATTCGGCTGGACGGACATCGCTCTGATCGAGCGTGACGTTCTGACGGCCGGGTCGAGCTGGCATGCCGCCGGGGGCTTTCACGCACTCAACCCCGATCCGAACATCGCGGCCCTTCAGGCCTACACGATCGATCTCCTGACCGAAGTGGGTGAGGAGTCCGGCATCGATATCGGGATGCACATGACCGGCGGCATTTCGTTCGCCACCGATCCCGCGCGCTGGGAGTGGCTGAAGGCGTCCTACCGGACGTTTCAATCTCTGGGGATCAACGACGTCGAGCTGATCGGTCCCGATGAAATCAAGGCGCGTTGCCCGATCCTCAGCACGCATGACATTATCGGCGGTCTCTGGAGCGACCGCGAGGGACATATCGATCCTTCGGCCGTTGTTCACGCCTATGCGCGGGCAGCCAAGAAGCGTGGCGCCGATATCATCGAACACACGAAGGTCGAGGATCTCAGGCAGCGTCCGGACGGAACCTGGGATGTCGTCACCGACAAGGGCGTCGTCCATGCGGAGCACGTCGTCAATGCGGGCGGTCTTTGGGCGAAGAAGCTCGGCCAGATGGTGGGTGTGGATCTGCCCGTCACGCCCATGGAGCACCATTACCTGGTGACGGAGGCCATTCCCGAGCTTCTGGCGATGAAAGGCGAACTGCCGACCATCGTGGATCTGGAAGGTTTCACCTACTCACGACAGGAACAGAAGGGGCTTCTGCTCGGCATCTACGAGCGGGACTACAAGCACTGGCATATGGAGGGCGCTCCCTGGGATTACGGCATCGAACTCATTCAGGAAGACATCGGTCGTATCGAAAACGAGCTCGCACTCGGCTTCCAGCGCTTCCCGTGCCTGGAGACCACCGGCATCAAGCGTTGGGTCAACGGCGCCTTCACCTTCTCCCCGGACGGCAACCCGCTCGTCGGGCCGCTGCGCGGCGTTCGCAACTACTGGGTCGCCTGCGGCGTCATGGCCGGTTTCCTTCAGGGCGGCGGCGTCGGCAAGTCGCTTGCCGAATGGATGATCCACGGCGAACCTGAGGCTGACATCTTCGGGATGGACATCGCCCGCTACGGCGCATTTGCCTCCAACCGGGAATATATCCGACAGACGACCGGTCAGTTCTATTCCCGCCGTTTCGTGATGAGCTACCCCAACGAGCCTCTGCCGGCGGGCCGGGTTCTCAAGCGCCCGGCGGCCTATGAGGCGATGACGCGCGCCGGGTGCCGCTGGGGGCGCGTTGGGGGCTCGAGCAGCCGCTCTACTTTGCGCCGACGGACTTCGAGGAAAAGCCGACGCTGCGACGCTCCAACGCGTTCGAATTCATCGGCGCAGAAGCGCGTGCTGCCCGCGAGGGAGCCGCTCTTCTCGATACGACCGCATTTTCTCGTTACGAAGTGAGCGGGCCGGGCGCCGAGGCATGGCTGGACTGGCTGCTTGCGTCGAAGCTGCCGAAGTCAGGCCGCGCAGCTCTCGCACCCATGCTGGCCGAGAACGGCAAGCTCAAGGGCGACCTGTCGGTCCTCAACTGGGGCGATGGCGTCTGGTGGATCATGGGATCCTACTATCTGCGCGAATGGCATATGCGATGGTTCGCCGACCACATGCGCGACAATGTCGACGTCCGTGACATCTCAGACAGCGTGACCGGCTTTGCTATCTTCGGACCAAAGTCTCGCGACATCCTGCAGAAGCTCACGCATCAGGATGTCTCCAAGGCGGCAATGCCCTTCATGGCCTGCCAGACAATCGATGTCGGCCTGATCCGCGCCAAGGTCGCGCGGTTGTCCATCACCGGCGAGCTGGGTTACGAGATCAATTGCGGCGCGCTTGAGCAATCGACGCTGCGGGAAATCCTTCTGGAGGCCGGTGCGGAGTTCGGAATTCGCGAGGTCGGCTTCAACGCAGTCCTGTCGATGCGCCTCGAAAAGAGCTTTGGCGTCTGGTCGGCTGAATTCACCCAGGCCTATACGCCCGGAGAGACGGGCATGGATCGCTTCATCGCCTGGGACAAGGCCGACTTCGTCGGTCGTAAGCGGGCGCTTGCCGAGCGAAGCCAGCCGTCCGCGAAAGTTCTTGCGACCATCGAAGTGGATGCGGGCGACACCGATGCGTCGGGCTACGAGCCGGTCTGGAAGGACGGCAATCTCATCGGCTACGTCACATCCGGCGGCTACGGCCACACCATCGGGAGAAGTCTCGCCATGGCGATGATCGATCGCGAGCAGGCCACAGCCGGCAATGAGCTGACAGTTCACCTTGTCGGCGACGAATGCAGGGCTGTTGTCATCGACGCCTCGCCTTATGACCCGACAGGCAAGGCCATGCGCGCCTGATTATCGGCGCCGGCGGGGCTCATCACGGCCGCCGGGGATCTCTCGCCCCGCTCGATCGGAGAAAGTCCAAGGCATGACCCGACATTATTCCGCTTTGACCTTGCTCAAGGAAGGACTGAACAACCAGCAAGGCTGGGATTGCCGACTACCTGACCCGGCTCGACTTTATCGTTCTCGGCGAACTCGGCTATCTGCCGTTTGCCCAGGCTGGAGGTCAGTTGCTGTTCCATCTGATCAGCAGGCTGTATGCGCGCACCTCGATCATCGTCGCCACGAACCTCGCCTTCGGAGAATGGCCGACGGTGTTCGGCGACGCCAAGATGACGACCGCGCTCCTCGACCGTATGACCCATCACTGCGAAATCGTCGAAACCGGCAATGAGTCCTGGCGCTTCAAGAACCGCTCTCAAAGCTAAAGCCGAACACGATCATCACCCGCATTTGGCCCGCCCTCTGCAATCCCGGCCAGCGCCGGGCAGGCCAAGTGCTGATCCACGCAGGCGGGGAGGGGGCAATATTGGATGCCGATTGACAAACGAGGCCGAGCTTCACCGAGAACCTGCTCCCAGAGCGTTGCGCTGCTCTTTCGCTGCAAGGATGCGGCGAACACGCTGCTGGAGCCGGGGCGAGCTTTTCGACAGGGCGTTTTGCGCCACTATAGGATATGAGGTTCAAGATCATTGATGATTGCTACTTGAAAATGAATCATGGCGACGCCATGTGTGTGATAGTTGCGGCTCGTCTTGAGGGCGCTGCATTTGAGGATTTAGACTCCTTGCCCCAACAAAGGAGGACGTCATGTCTTCCAGTCTCCACAACGACAAATCCAGTCCTTCCGACGGCGAGCCAAACCGTGGGACATATCGCATCGGGATCTTCGATTATTCCGGGCGGAAAAACACCGACCCTGATGCTTCCGCTGTTGCCTGGTTTGCAGTCTGCAGTCACGCAGCGTCAGAAAAACGGTCGCGCATCCATCTTCTGAAAGAGGAACCTGGCGTCTCAAAATCCGCGTTTGCGAAAATTCGAAGAATTGAAGCGGCGAGCCTTTGGCCAGACGCGGGAGACCGGTGATGGCTCTATCATTTCCCAATCCCGCCCGAAGCTATGACGAGGCCCATTCGCGCGTCCGGTTTCTCGGCCATGACGGAATGTTCGAGGTGAGGTTCTTTGTGCTCGCAGACGTGCTCGCCGGCGAGCACCCGGCCCGGACGCTGGGCGAAAGTGACTATCTCGCCTTTTTCGATGCGCTGCGCTCGAAGATACTCGATGCCGCCCGGCGCGCGTACGGATCCAAGCCCGACAAAAGCATCACCCTCGCCCGGGGTCATTTCGCCTGATGGCGCAACATGGGTTGCGCCGCGATGGCGCAGCGCGAATTCATCCTAACAACAAGGAGAATTGCATTGACCACGGTTACACCGACCAAAGAAACACTGTTCCAACGTTTCGACAGTTATCAACCCTCGAAATCGATCCTCATATGGGCCTGCGGCATGACAGCGGTCGCGACGATGGTTGTCGGATTTGGCTGGGGAGGCTGGGTGACGGGAGGCAGCGCGCTCAAGACTGCGACGGACGCCGGGGAACTGGCGAAGATTGAACTCGCATCGGCAATTTGCGTCGACCGCTTCAAGACCGCGCCGGATTCTGCGACGAAACTGGTGGAGTTGAAGGCTCTGTCCGACAGCTACAAGAGGCGGCAATTCATCGAATCCGGCGGCTGGGCGTCGATGCCGGGGCAGAGTTCGGTGAACGGACGCATCGCCGAACGCTGTAGCGCGGCGTTGTCGGCATGAACCGACACGCGCAGGACCGACCACAGGAGCTCAGATCGTGATCCGTTACGAAAAGCCAGCCGACGCCACAGGCGCCAGGGCGGAGAAAACCCCCTCGATCCGGTTCGCGACGCGACCGCAAAACAGCGAGATACGCTCCCGCCGAAGGAATTGCGTCCGCCGGCGAAGAAGGCAGACGACGTCCCCAATTCGTAGCCAGCGGGCGAAGCGCACCGTCTTCGGCGGAAAAATTCGCTTCGGCCCGCTGCAGCATGAGCCGGCGCCGATCGCGACCTTGCGAGCTCGCTCAGCCGCGTTGAATTCGCTCGCTTCGGTGCGGACACGTCCGCCCTGAGGCGATGATGAACAAGGTCCGTCGCTCAATGTGACGGCCAAAGATCCAACAGATGGAACAACAACAATGAACATCCATCTGAACCGCGCCGCAACCTCCCCCGACATCGAAAGTGTGGCGTCTTGGGACGCGCAGGCGCCGATACGCAGCGATTTCCAGACGCCTTCGGAGCTGGCGGCGCTCGGCCACAGGCTTGCCGCCAAAAAATCCGCCCAGCTCCATAGCTTTGGAGGTCTTCGGTTTCCCGACCAACTCGACAACAACGAGCAGGCGCTGCGCGGCAATCATGCGGCGATCGCGGAGGCGGCGCACAAGAAGCAGATGATCACGCCTGCGGCCGAGTGGCTGCTGGATCATCACCATACGGTCAAGGAGAATTTCCGCCAGGTTCGCCGAGATTTGCCGAAGAAATTCTTTCGTGAGCTTCCCGCGGTCCTCGTCAACGGGACCACGCAGTTGCCCCGCGCCTTTGCACTGACCTGGGAATATGTCGCCCATACCGACAGCACATTCAGACCGGAGACATTGAGCGCCATTGTGGGAGGGTTTCAGGAGGTCGATACGCTGGCGATCGGCGAGATCTGGGCCGTGCCCGCCATTCTGCGCTATGTGTTGCTTGAAAATCTGAGGCGTCTGTCGGACCGGGTGGAGACGTCGCGCCGCATGCGCGAAAGAGCCAACAATCTGGCCGACCAGATGGCGTCCAACGAGCCGGGCGGCGATCTCGGACAATCGCTTCGCGGCTATGACGCCGACACGACGGATACGAGCTTTGTGGCGCAGCTGCTCTACCGCCTGCGCGAAGACACCAATTCCACCTCCAAGGCGCTGACATGGCTGGAGCAAAAGCTCGAGGACCGTTTGAGCGACGCCGAAGAGGTGATGATTTCCGAGCACGCAAAGATCTCGACAGGCAATGTCACCGTCGGCAACATCATTCGCAGCTTGAAGCGCATCGATGATTTCGACTGGACGATCTGGTTCGAGGACATATCCAAGGTCGATGTGACGCTGCGCGATGCGTCCGATTTTGCAGCGCTCGATCCACGCTCGCGCAATCATTACCGCACCACGATCGAAACCATCGCCCGGCGCTCCGACATGACCGAAATGGCGGTGGCGTTGCTCGCAATCGAGAAATCCCGCCGCTATCGGGCCGGTGAAACCAACGGCGACCGTCGCGGCGATGTCGGCTATTACCTTGCCGGCGAGGGATTGGCTGAACTCAAGGATGCCGCCGGCTACCGGGCGCCGGTGAGGGAACGCTTGGGGCGCGCCTATTGCCGAATGGGCGTTCTGGCGCTCGTGGCGCCGACGCTGGCGATTGCGGTCGTCATCCTTTCCTTCGGCGTTTGGTTCCTGATGGGGAGATCGACGGCTGCCGTCGCCGTCCTCCTGCTTCTCGCCACCTTCGCGCTTCCGGCGCTCGAGGCGGCTTCTGCGCTGTTTCGCGCCATGGTGTTTGCGCTCGCCCGGCCGGCCTTCCTGCCCGGCTACGAATTCAAGTCCGGCGTGCCGCAATCCGCCCGCACGCTGGTGGTTATTCCCTGTCTTCTGTCGGACCGCGATACGGTCGCAGCCCTGGTGCGCAATCTCGAGGTTCACTATCTCGCCAATCCCGATCGCGAGATCTTCTTTGCTCTGCTCAGCGATCTCGCTGACAGCAAAAGCGAGAAGACGGCGGGCGGTGCTGAGATAATCGCCTTTGCTGCGGCCGAAATCGATTTGCTGGCGCAGAAATACGCCGCTGTCGGACAGAGGCGGTTTTTCCTGCTGCATCGCCGGCCGCTGCACAATCCGTCCGAAGGCGTGTGGATGGGCTG
The DNA here is from genome assembly GCF_014158035.1 of Rhizobium sp. G21. Lineage (GTDB taxonomy): Bacteria > Pseudomonadota > Alphaproteobacteria > Rhizobiales > Rhizobiaceae > Rhizobium_E. The sequence goes on from NZ_JACFXW010000003.1 coordinate 249,580, forward strand.
GGAGCGCAAGCGCGGCAAGCTCCAGGAGCTCAATATGCTGCTGCGCGGCGACCCGGACACGACATTCGGCGCGCCGGACCAACTCCCTGCGGAAGTGCAATATGTGCTGACGCTCGATTCAGATACGCGCCTGCCGCGCGATTCCGCCCGCAAGCTGATCGGCAAGCTCGCCCATCCGCTGAACGCCCCGAGCATCGATCCGGTGTCCGGCCGCGTGACCGAAGGCTATGGCATTCTGCAGCCGCGCATCACGCCATCGCTGACGACGGGCGACGAAGCGTCGATTTTCCAACGCATCTTTTCGCGTGATCGCGGGCTCGACCCCTATGTCTTTGCGGTGTCGGATGTTTATCAGGACCTGTTTGGAGAAGGCTCGTTCACCGGCAAAGGGCTTTACCATGTTGACGCTTTCCATGCGGCGCTGGAAGGGCGGATTGCCGAAAACACGGTTTTGAGCCATGACCTGCTGGAAGGGGCCTTTGCTAGAAGCGCTCTGGTCACCGATGTCGTGTTCATCGAGGATTTTCCGGTCCGGTACAGCGTCGAGGCCTCGCGCCAGCACCGGTGGGTGCGTGGCGACTGGCAATTGCTGCCCTATATTTTCGGCGCCGCGCGCGGGGCCTCGGCGCTGTCGCGTTTCAAGATGATCGACAATCTGCGTCGCTCGGCGACACCTGCCGTCTGGATCGCCTCGTCTCTGCTCAGTTGGAGCCTGCTTGCGCCGGGACCTGCGGCGCTGTGGCAGCTCGGCTTGATCATCGCTTTCTATGTCGGGCCGATCGTGTCGCTGTTTGCCGGCATCGTGCCGCGTCAGGTTGGCGTGACGCCCGAAATCCATGCCCGCATACTGGTCGACGATCTCGTGGACATCATCGCCCAGATCGGCCTGCATGTCGCCTTCATGGCGCACAATGCGGCGCTGATGGTGGATGCCATCAGCAGGACATTGGTCCGGCTGCTCTTTAGCCGCCGGCATCTCATCGAATGGAAGACGACGCTCGAAATCGCCTCGTCGACATCCAGTGATCTCAAAGGTTTCTACCGCTTGATGTGGGCGTCTCCCGGTATCGGCCTGGCCTGCATCGGCCTCGTCTTCGCCGTCAATCCGCAGAACGCGGCCATCGCCTCGGTGTTCGGCTTGATCTGGATGGCCGCGCCGGCCTTGGCGTGGTGGATCAGCCAGACGCTGGAAACCGAGGATCGGCTCAAGGTGTCGGACGAAGACGTAGCGAGCCTGCGGGCGCTGGCGCGTCGCACATGGCGCTTTTTCGAGGTGTTTGTCACTCGCGAGGACAATTTCCTTCCGCCGGACAACTTCCAGGAGGAGCCGACCCCAGTCGTGGCGCACCGCACGTCGCCGACCAATATCGGCCTCTACATGTTGTCGACGATCACGGCCCGCGATATGGGCTGGATCAGCTTTGCCGATTGCGTCCAGCGGCTCGAGCAAACCCTCGCCACCGTGGAGAAGATGGAGAAGCTCAACGGCCATCTCTACAACTGGTATGACACGCGCGACCTCTCGGTTTTGCATCCCCAATATGTATCTTCTGTCGACAGCGGCAATCTTGCGGGGCATCTGATCGTCATCTCGTCAACGCTGAGAGAGTGGTCCGAGGCGCTGACGGTGCATCTGAGCGGCGATGTACGTGGGGTCATCGACACCGTGCGCGTGGTGCGCGAGACGCTCGACGCGATCCCAGACGCGCGACGCGCGATCCGCCCGCTCCGCCGCAGGCTGGAGGAACGCCTGGCTGGCTTGGACGCCACACTGCATTCTTGTCTGAAGGAGCCGGAGCTCGCATCGGTGCGGTCGATCAGCCTGACCAGCATCGCGAGCGAAGTTCGGTCCTGCGCTGGCGATATTGATCACGAGGTCGGCGGCGCGACCTCAGATCTGCTGGTCGAATGGGCGGATCGTTTGCACGCCAATTGCGAAGCCCATTTCGCCGATGCGCTTTCAGACCGTGGACGCTATGGGGACCTGGAGGCTCGGCTGACATCGCTCGGCGAGCGCGCGCGCAGCCTCGCCTTCAAAATGGATTTCGGCTTTCTGTTCAATCTGGAGCGCCGGCTCCTGTCGATCGGCTATAATGGCGAAGACCGGAAGCTCGACGAATCCTGCTACGATCTCTTGGCGTCGGAAGCCCGGCTGACCAGCCTGTTCGCCATCGCCAAGGGCGATGTGCCGAGCGAACACTGGTTCAGGCTCGGCCGACCGGTGGCGATCGTCAGGGGCAGGCGTGCCTGGTGTCATGGTCGGGCTCGATGTTCGAATATCTGATGCCGCCGCTGGTCATGCATGAACGCCAGGGCGGCATTCTCAACCAGTCCGACAATCTGTCGATCGATCGCCAGATCGCCTATGGCAAATCGCTAGACCTGCCGTGGGGCGTATCGGAATCGGCCTTCAACGCCCGCGACCGTGAACTGAACTACCAATATCACAACTTCGGCGTCCCGGGTCTCGGGCTCAAGCGCGAGCTTGGCAGCAATGTCGTCATCTCGCCCTACGCCAGCGTGTTGGCGAGTCAGTTCAAACCGCGTGAAGCGGTCGTAAATCTGGGATGGCTCGCCTCGATCGGGGCGCTCGGCGTCTACGGCTATTATGATGCGGTGGACTTCACCGAAACGCGTTTGCCCGAAGGTCAAAGCTCGGCCGTCGTGCGCAATTACATGGCCCACCATCAGGGCATGTCGATCGCAGCCATCGGCAATGTCGTGCTGAACGGGCGCTTGCGCGACCGTTTTCATAGCGATCCGGTCATCGAGGCCGCCGAACTGCTGCTGCAGGAGCGGGCGCCGCGCGAGATCGTGCCGGTGCGCACGCCGGATGAGAGCGAACCAGTAACGGACGCCGCTGCGGAGCTGGCGACCGGCGCGAAATATCGCGTGATCGCCAATCCATTGAGCGCCAAGCGCTCGGTCGCCGTCATCTCCAACGGCCATTATTCGCTTATGGTCACGGCCACCGGCTCGGGCTATTCGCGCTGGAATGGCCTGGACGTCACGCGCTGGCGGGCCGATCCGACCGTCGACGATTGGGGCTCCTACATCTTCCTTCGGGATGTCGGCAGCGGCGACTGGTGGTCGGCGACGCCTGCGCCGCGCGCCTTTCCGGGCGAGACGGCGAGCACGGTGTTCTCCGACGAAAAAGCCGAGTTCCACAAGACCGCAGGGATGATCGAATCCAAGCTCGAATGCCTGGTGGCCACCGAAAGCGATGCGGAGGGCCGCCGGCTGACTATCGTCAACAATAGCGGCTATGAGCGGCTGATCGAGGTCACCTCCTATGGCGAGCTGGTTCTGTCCTCGGCCGACAGCGATGCGGCCCATCCCGTCTTCTCCAAAATGTTCATCAAGACGGAGATCGGCGCCAGCGGCGACGTCATCTACGCGGCCCGCAACAAGCGCAACGTCGATGAGCCGGACATTCACGTCGCCCATCTCCTGGGCGGATCGGGCGCGCGCGCGCCGGTGGAAGCGGAGACCGATCGGCGCGCCTTCATCGGCCGTGGCCGCGATCTCGCCACCGCCCGGGCTTTCGACGAGAACGCCAAGCTCGAAGGCCATGACGGCTTCACGCTCGACCCGATCTTTTCCCTGCGCCGCACGGTCCGGCTGAAGCCGGGCAAAAGGCGAGCGTTGTGTTCTGGACCTGTGTCGCCCCCAGCCGCGCCGAGCTTGAGACCCAGGTCGCGCGCTATCGGCATGCGGAGAATTTTGACAATGAGGCGGCGCTGTCGTGGACCCGCAGCCAGGTGCAGTTCCGGCATCTCGACACGAGCAAGAGCGAGGCGCTGCTGTTTCAGCGCATCGCCTCCTTCCTGATTTATCCCGATACGCGTCTTCGCCAGGTGCAGACGCCCGGCAATGTCGTGAAGGCCACACAATCCGCGCTGTGGCCATTGGCCATTTCAGGGGATTTTCCGATCTTTGCATTGCGCATCGACAATGAGGCGGACCTGCCCATCGTGCAGAAATCCTTCCGCATGCAGGAATATCTGCGGTCGCGCGGCGTGATCGCGGATCTGGTGATCATCAATGAGCGCACCGCCTCCTATGCCCAGGACATGCAGCACGCCATTGACTTCATGTGCGAAAACGCGCGCAGGCGCGGCCTCTCCTCGGGCCCCGCCCAACACATCTTCTCGGTCCGCAAGGATCTGATGGATCATCGCGCCTATGACGCCCTGATCAGCGCCGGCCGCATCGTCTTGCACACTCAAAATGGCGCGATATCCGAGCAGATCGAGCGGCTCGAGCGTCTGTCAGGCAATGAGACGGAAGAGCCGGCGCATGCGCCCTGGTGGAGGCGAAGCCGGACAGCGTTCAACCCGGTCGAGCAGCCGACCGTGGACGGCGATGATCTGTCGTTCTGGAACGGCTATGGCGGCTTTGATCGGACGGGCCGCGATTATGTCATCCGGCTCAATGGCGGCGCATCGACGCCGCAACCCTGGATAAACGTCATCTCCAATGGCGTCTTCGGCTTCCACATTGCGGCGGAAGGCGCCGGCTTCACCTGGAGCGCCAATTCCCGCGACTACCAGCTCACGCCCTGGAGCAACGACGCCGTCGTCAACCGGCCATCTGAAGCTTTCTACATCCGGGATCTGGAGTCCGACAAAGCGTTCTCGCCGTTTGCCGCGATCGGACGCAATCCCCAGGACATCCATGAGGTCCGACACGGGCCCGGCCGGTCGAGTTTCAAAGTCGAGACAGACGGGCTCGCCATCGTCATGACGCAGGTCGTGGCGGAGAGCGATCCGGCCAAGCTGATGCAGCTCAGCATCACCAATCATGGCCGCCATGCCCGATCGCTGCGCGTCTACGCCTATGTCGAATGGGTGCTCGGCAACAATCGCGCCCGCACCGCGCCTTATATCAAGACCTGGCATGATCAGGGCGGCAATGCGCTGATGGCGCAGAACCCGTTTTCCGTGGAAAGCTCGTCGCGCACCTCGTTTCTCGCCGCCAGCCGTCTGCTGCAATCCTTCACTTCGGCTCGCGCGGAGTTCCTGGGCGATGACACCAACGCCTTTGCGCCATCGGCCGTGAGCCGGCGCCTGACGCTCTCCAATACGCTGGAAACGGCCGGGGATCCCTGTGCGGCGCTGGCGGTGGATCTGATTGTTCAGCCCGGCGAGACGATGGACACGCTCTTTGTTCTCGGCGACGTCGAGAGCGAAGCGGTGGCCGCGCCGCTCATTGCCAAGCTGATCAAAGCGGGATTTATTGCGGAACACGAGAAGACCGATCGCCAATGGGAGGGGTTCCTCGGAGCGCTTCAGGTGTCGACGCCGGACGAAGTGTTCGACCGGATGGTCAACACCTGGCTTCCCTATCAGAATCTCGCCTGCCGTATCCGCGCCCGCAGCGCTTTCTATCAGGCGTCCGGCGCCTTCGGTTTCCGCGACCAGTTGCAGGACACCCTGGCGCTGATGCTGCAGGATCCGAGCCTGGCCCGAGCACAGATCCTCAATGCCGCCAGACGCCAGTTTCCCGAGGGCGACGTGCAGCATTGGTGGCTGCCGAGAACCGGGGCTGGCGTGCGAACGCTGATCTCCGACGATGTGGTCTGGCTTGCTTATGCGACAGCGCACTATGTGGCGGTGACGGGAGATGACTGCGTGCTCGACGAAGAGCTCGCCTTTCTCGATGGCCCCGTGCTCGGCGAGCGGCATGAGAGCTTCTTCCAGCCTGATATCTCGGACGAACGCTCCAGCCTCTATGATCACTGCGCGCGCGCGCTCGATCTCGCGATATCGAGAACCGGCCACCATGGCCTGCCGCTGATCCTCGGCGGCGACTGGAATGACGGCATGAACCGCGTCGGCATCGCCGGCAAAGGCGAGAGCGTCTGGCTCGGCTGGTTCCTGATCAAGGCGTTGGACGCGCTGAGCGGCATTGCCGAGGCGCGCGGCGATCAGACGCATGCGTCGGCATGGCGGGCGCATCGGAGCGCGCTGAAAGCGGCCGTCGAGGCCGATGGCTGGGATGGCGACTGGTACAGGCGCGGCTATTTCGACGATGGTTCGCCGCTGGGCTCGGTCGATAGCGACGAATGCCGGATCGATTCCATCGCCCAGTCCTGGGGCGTCTTGTCCGGCAGGGCCGATCCTGTGCGGGCGGCGCAGGCCATGGACAGCGTGTTCGACGAACTGGTCGACCCCGAAGCGGGCCTTATCAGACTGTTCTCGCCGCCCTTTGAACATTCCGACAAGGACCCCGGCTATATAAAATCCTATCCGCCGGGCGTGCGCGAAAATGGCGGCCAGTATACCCATGCTGCGATCTGGGCGGCGTATGCGCTGGCTGAGATGGGAAGATCGGATGACGCCTACAAGGTGTTTTCCATGCTCAATCCGATCAATCATTCGCTTAGTCGCGAGCACGCGGATGTCTACCGTGTCGAACCTTATGTCGTTGCCGCAGATGTCTACGGTGTGGGCGACAAGACGGGACGCGGCGGCTGGACATGGTACACCGGTTCTGCCGGCTGGCTCTACCGCACCGCCGTCGAAGCCATTCTCGGGATCCGCCGTGAAGGCGACCTCCTGCGGATCACGCCTTCGCTTCCAGCCGCCTGGCCCGGCTTTTCGGCTCGGTTGGTGCAGGAGGGCAGGGTTTTGAGATATCGGTTTTCCGGGACGATGTCGGAGCGGTCGCGGTTGAGGTGAACGGGCAGAAGGCGGATAACTGGACATGGACGATTTAGAGGTACGCCTTTGCGAGGTCGCGTGGACACAACGCGTTCCGAAGCATCCCTGAATCTGATTTGCGCATGATTGGAAATCACCCCAGGCTACACGAGTTGAACCGGCGAGAGGAAGCTCAGAGCGCGGAGCGACATGGAATATACGCGCGGCGCAGACTTGCATCTTGCAGTCGGCAATATACCGCTGAAGAGCTGATCGACGGAGACCACCCTCGTTCAGAGGAGGAAACGGCGCCGATCGAAATCGCTCATTGCGGCGGGGATAGCGCCCTCGGCGATCCAGCCGGCAGTATCGCGCATGTGGACTGCCGCAAGCGAGACGCCGCTATGGCAGGTGACGAGAAAAGCGCCCGGCGCAACCTCTTCGTAAATTGGCGCAGCATCGGGCGTGATGATCCGTAGCGCTGCCCAACTGCGCATGACGCGGACCGCCTTCAAGGCTGGGAAGAAATGCAGGGCGTCCTCGGCGATCCGCCGCGTCACGTCGAATGTGGTGGCGACATCCAATCCCACCTCTTCCCAGCTGCCGCCGATCATCAGCGTGCCGTCTTCGGTCTGGCGCACCTGTTCGATGGCGATATCGAACATCGGCGGCATGCGCTCGGTCACCAGGATCTGTCCCCGGACAGGCTTCACCGGTATCTCGGCGCCGAGCATGGCGCCCAAATGGGCATTGCCGAGACCGGCGGCGAGCACGATGCGCCGAGCAACCACCTGGCCCGCGGCAGTTTCGAGGATATATTTTCCGTCCTTGACGGCAATATCCGACACGCCGCCCGTCGACAGGACGCGACCGCGGCGTTGGAGATAAGCTCGATGCAGCGCGTGAAGAAGTCTGAGCGGATTGGCCTGGCCGTCATAAGGCGAATAGCTGCCGCCCACGACCTCGGGGCCGATATGCGGCACGCGCTTGCGGATCTCGGCATTGTCGAGCATGTCGAAGTGGTAATCGCCGGGGAAGCGCGATTTCACAGTCGCCAGATCCCGGGCGCGCTGCGCGAAGGTTTCGGGACTTCTGCTCAGATATAGCCCGCCTTTCTGAGTCAATCCGACATCGATGCCCGTCTCGGACAAGAGGCGGGCGGCCAGATCCGGCCAGTGCCCGACAGCCTGCATGGCCCAGCCTGTATAGGCCGGCAGCGCGAGGCCCTTTCCTGGACCCACACCAGACCGAAATTGCCGCGGCTGGCCCGGATGGCGCCGTCGCCTTCATCGACAACGACGCTGTCGACCTTGCGCTGGGCAAGGCCGTAGGCCACTGATATTCCCACCAGCCCGCCGCCGATGACGGCAACATCGGTTTCAAGCAGCATGTTCGCCTCCCGCAGGCCGCGCGTCATCGCCGCTGCGTGCCATGTCCTGCAGGGTTATGGGCTTCAGCGGGTAGCGCACATTGTATGATCCGATGTCGCCGATCGATCGTCCGGTCTCGGCAGACATCAGCTGCGAGACGATGGGGCCGCAGACGCGGCCCTGGCAGGCGCCCATGCCGCAGCGCGTGAACGCTTTCGCCTGGGAGGGGCCGATCGCTCCGTCTTTGATCGCAGCGCGGAGCATGCCCGCCGTCACCTCTTCGCAGCGGCACAGGATGGTTGCATCGTCGGGCGCCGCGACCGAAAGCCGGGGTGGATAGAGCGCATCCAGAAAGGGACGAAAGGCGCGTTCGCGCGAAAGCGTTCTTGAGGCCCGACGCAGACTGAGGCCCAGCTCCGCTCCTCCATGTCCCAAACGGTCGAGAATACGGCCGACGGCGATCTCCGCCGAGGCTGGCGCGGCAACCGCGCCTGTGATTGCTGCGCCGTCGCCGACGATGAAGACGCGGGCCACGCTGCTTTCACCGAACGCATCGATCTCCGGGCGCAGGCATTTTTGCGCCGCGTCCCAGATATGCCGGCATCCCAAGGCGCGCGACAGCTGGGTATTGGGAATGATGCCCTCATGGACCAGCAAGGCGTCCACGTCGATTTTTCGAGCGCCGCCTTCCGCCTCAAAAGCGATCGAAGAAATCCGGTCTCCTCCCGATGCCGAAAGGCTCGAGACATCGCGGTAGACGGAAACGCCCGCCCGTCTTACGGCGCGGATATAGCCTGCGCCTTTCAAGACCTTGCCGGCGTTCGACGCGAGGCCGCGAGCATGCTCCAGGACTGCGGCAATACGGCTGATTCTCGGCGAAGTGTCGAGAATTGCCGATATCTCGACGCCCAGTTTCAACAACTGGGTTGCAAACAACAACAAGAGCGGGCCATTGCCTGCCAAAGCAATGCGGCCCGATGGCGCGATTGCCGATGTCTTCAACAGAAGCTGCGCTACGCCGACGCCCATCACGCCGGGCAAGGTCCAGCCTTCGAAGGGAACAGGACGCTCCATGGCCCCGGTCGCGAGGATCAGATCCCCAAAGGCCAGACGGCTCGACGCCCCGTCATGAACAAAGCTCGCGACGCCACCCGTTTCGCTCATGTCGATGCGCCAGAGATCGACGCCGAAGAAAGACGTCACACGGGCGCTCCGGAAGCGGGAGATCACGTCGGCTCCTTGCCGGTAATCGGCCCCGAGCGCCTCTGACCTGCTGAATGGGCCGTCTTCCAGACCGCGATAGATCTGGCCGCCGGCGCTCGGCCGCTCGTCGAGCAGCGCCACGGACCGCCCGTGTCGCGCCGCCATTTCTGCCGCGGCCATTCCTGCGGGCCCACCGCCCACCACACAGATATCGACTTTGAGGGTCATGGCCGCGTCTCCTCTTGCCGGAGGGCGCCCGGCGTTTCGATCTGACGCCGGATCCGCATGCCGGGCTCGACGCGCCTGAGACAGCCTTGCTGGTTCGGAACGCCGTCTATTTCGATCAGACAGTCGAAGCAAATACCCATCATGCAGAAGGGCGCTCGCTCCGAGCCCGAGAGAATGCTGCGTCGATAAGGTTGGGAGCCATGCAGCATGACGACTGCGGCCACGGTGTCGCCCTCCCGACAGGCGACCGGATGGCCGTCGATGTCGATGACGACACTGGGCCGGTCATCGGCAATGTTCACCTTGCTGAACACGAATCTCTCCTCTCCATTTTGCACCCCGAATTTCGAAACAGGTGTCGCCGGAATCCAATCAATGTAGGATCTGGCTGAGAAACTGCCGGGTGCGGACATGCTGGGGATTGTCGAAGAATTCTGCCGGGGCGTTCTGTTCGATGATCTCGCCGCAATCCATGAAGATCACCCGATCGGCCACCTGCCGCGCAAAGCCCATTTCGTGGGTGACGCAGAGCATGGTCATGCCTTCCTCGGCCAATCCCACCATGGCGTCGAGCACTTCCTTGACCATTTCCGGATCGAGCGACGATGTCGGTTCGTCAAACAGCATGACTTTCGGCGTCATGCACAGCGCCCGGGCGATGGCGACGCGTTGCTGCTGCCCGCCGGAGAGCTGGCCGGGATATTTGTCGGCCTGTTCGGGAATCTTGACCCGCTTCAGATAATGCATGGCGCGCTCTTCGGCGTCTCGCCTCGACATCTTGCGCACCGCAACCGGCGCCAGCGTGCAGTTTTCCAGAATTGTCAGATGCGGAAACAGATTGAAGTGCTGGAAAACCATGCCGACTTCGCGCCTGATCTCGTCGATCTTCTTGTTGTCGTCGGTCAGCTCTATCGCGTCGACGATGATTTTTCCCGTCTGATGCTTTTCCAGCCAGTTGATGCATCGGATCATGGTGGATTTGCCGGAGCCCGAGGGGCCGGCAATCACGATGCGCTCGCCTTTGCGAACCTTAAGATCGATGTTTCGCAGAACGTGGAAGTCGCCGTACCACTTGTTCATGCCGATGATTTCGATAGAGGGTTCGGATCCGGCGGCCTGCAGGGGCGTTCGTTTTTCGGTCATGGCGGGAAATCCCCTTCGGTGTTGCAGCGATTGCCGCCGGACGCGCTTGGCAGGCGCCGGCGGCGATGGTCAGTCGGGAATTGCCACCGTGAACTGGATCTCGACCAGGATCTCCGGCAGACCGAGCTTTGCTTCCACGGTCGCGCGGGCCGGCGGGGCGCTCTTGTCGATCCAATCGACCCAGGCGAGGTTCATCTGATCGAAATCGCCGATATCCCTCAGCCAGATCATCGCGCTGATGATCGAGGCGCGATTGGAGCCGATGCGCTCCAGGTAGAGATCGGCCTTTGCGAGGATCTGCGCGGTCTGCCCGCGTGTGTCTTCCTGTTTGTCGTCGGCCGTCAGCCCGGAGAAATAGGCGATCCCGTGGTGAACGACGACGCGGCTCAGCCGCTCGGTCTTGTCGATATGCTGGAGCATCATGATCTCTGTCCCATGCCGTTTTTCGCAGACAAGAAGCGATCGGGGCGGAAATCCGCCAGGCTCTCCTGGACATTGCCGCGAACTACCTCGTCGGCCACCGCCTTGCCGAGATAGGGCGCGATGGTCACGCCGCTATGGGTGACGGCGACATAGTAACCGCTGACGCCCGGCGCCCAGCCGCTGCAGGTCAGCCGGTCGCTGGGGATGGGGCGCATGGTCGTGCGAATTGCCTCGAGATCATCCGGCTGGACCGCCGGCAGCACCTTTCTCACCGCATCGATCAGAAGCTCCGCCTCGGGCCCCTTTGGGTCGAGTTCACCCAAGGCAGGCACGACATCATCGACCGAGATCTTGTGGATCATCAACCGGCCTGCGCCGTCGGGCCGGACGTCGAGATCGTCCATATGGAACTGTCTCTGAAGCGTCGAAGCGATCGGCAGAGTGAAGCCGAGCACACCCACGGTCGAGGCCATCGGCACCGTCGGAGCGCCATCCAGCTTGCGATCTGCACAGCTGCCGGTGCAATTGATGACGACATCCGCCTCGTAGACATCGCCTTGCGTCGTGCGGACCGTCTTGGTCTCGCCGCTGAGGTCGAGCTTCTCGACCGGCGAAAAGGCATGCACCCGAGTGTTCCAGCGCTCGCGGGCGGCCCTCAACAGGCTGGCGGAATAGAGAACCGGATGCACCCAGCCTTCTTCCGGATAATAGATGATCGGAGACTGACCGATGGCGGAGAGGTCGATTTCCGGCTCAAGCTCCGCCAGCCGGCTCTTGCTGATCCACTCGACGCCATAGCCCCAATCCCGCATCTGGTCGGCGTTTTCGGCCTGCGCCGCCCAGTCCTCTTGCCTTGAATACCATTCCAGGCTGCCAGCCTGCTTGAACCATGGCGCATGGCCGAATTCGCGGCTGAGATCGAGATGCGCGCGCATGCCCGCGACATTCAGCGCAAAATAGCTTTGCGGCCTCTTCCCTGTGGCGTTGGTCCAGGCGAAACTCGCCGCAGATGCGCCGCCGGCGATTTTACCCGCCTCCAGCACGGTGACCTCCGCGCCCGCTTTCGCGCTTTCATAGGCCACCGAACTCCCGATGATCCCGGCCCCAATAACGACAATACGCATTTCATTCTCCCGTCAAACTGCGACGATTCTGATTGCCTCTAGGCGAAGCGGACGCCCACCCGGCGACGTCAGATGGTTTTGGAGAAGGGGGGCGCACAATCAAACAACCGCATCGGGGCGGCTTATAATGAATAGTTATGAAGCGGCGCGGACCGAGCCGAACCACAGGAAACCTGGGGCGGATATGAGAAAACGACAGTACATGCCGCGCGGAAGTTATAAAGTTTGGCCGCCCGGAGTGTCGGTGCGATGATACGTCTTGGAGCGCCTCACACATCAAGGGTCGCCCATGACGTTCCGCCCCGCTCACTCCGCCAACCGACTGTTGATCATCGACGGACCGACCGTGGAAGCGCTGGTCAGCCAGCGCGAAGCCATCACACTTGCGCAAGCCGCATTGAGCAAGACCTCGAGCGGCGTCACCCGGCAAGATGTCCGGCGCACGCTGGGTCTGTCGGGCGCGGCCGGGGCCTGTCTGTCGCTCATGTATGCGTCACCTGAAGACCTCCCCCTTTTCGGGGCCAAGGTGCTCTCCGTCAGTCCGCAGAATTTCGATCACGGCCTGCCGTCGCATCAAGGCGGCGTGCTGTTGTTTGACCGGGCGCACGGCGCCCGGTCGCCCTGATCAACGGACATGCCATTACCGGGCTTCGGACGCCGGCCGCCAGCGCCGTGGCCACCCGCCTGCTCTCACGCGAGGATTCCACAAACATGGCCGTGATCGGCTATGGCGAGCAGGCGGCCAGACATATCGAAGCCATCTCCCTGGTGCGGCCGATCCAGCATGTGCGCGTCTGGGGCCGCGATCCGCAGAAAACCCGTCGGTTCGCCGAGGCTCAGAGCCGGATCGGCTATCCGACTACGGCCTGTGAAAGCGCGCGCGTGGCCGTCGGTGGGGCCGATGTCGTGTGCACCGTCACATCAGCGCAATTCCCGGTGCTCGAGGGACAGTGGATCTCCGAAGGCGCGCATATCAACGCCGTCGGCGCCAGCATCCCATCACTCAAAGAGCTCGATGCGGACTGCGTCCTGCGGTCGAGCATCTGGGTGGATTACATGCCGATGGCCATGACATCGGCGGCGGACCTGATGGAGCCGCTGGCGGATGGCCGTCTCGATCCGACGCGCATCATCGCAGAGATCGGCGCTGCGCTGAACGGCGAAGCCCGCGGTCGCAACGACGCGTCCGAAATCACCCTGTATCGCTCCCTCGGCGTTCCCGCCCAAGACTTGGAGCTGGCCAATTTCATCTATCAGAAAGCGAGAGATCTCGGCCTCGGCGTCGAAGTCTCATTGTAAGGACCTGACAATGCTCACCAGTCAACGGCATCTGTTTTCCATCCCCGATGATGTCACCTATCTCGACGTCGCCTATATGTCGCCGATTCCCCGCAGCGCCGTCGAAGCCGGCTTGCGCGGCGTTCATGTCAAGGCTGCGCCTTGGGAGATGACCATCGACTCCTATTATGACGAGGTCGAGCAGGCCCGCGCTTTGGCGGCGTCGTTCATCGGCGCTTCTCCCGATGACGTGGCGCTCGTTCCCGCCACGTCCTACGGAATTGCGCTGGCTGCGGCCAATGTTCCCGTGGCCGCAGGCTCGGTGATCCTGATGATGGAGAACGAACACACCTCGCATCGTTACGCCTGGTATGAGCTCGCCAAGCAAAAGGGAGCCGAGGTCGTGATGGTCAAAAGAGCGCCGGATGAGGCCTGGTCGGATTGCCTGATCGCGGCGATCCGCACTTCGCGGGCGCCGGTTTCTGTCGTTGCGGGCACGATCCTGCACTGGTTTGAGGGAACGCATGTCGATATCGAAGCCGTCGCCGATGCGTGCCGCGGCGTCGGCGCCAGTCTGGTCATGGACGGCACCCAATGGGTCGGCGCAGTCCCTTTCGATGTCGCGCGGGTTCGCCCTGATTTCCTGAGTTTTGCGACCTACAAATTCCTGCTCGGACCCTATCGGCTGGCCTTTCTCTATGCCGACAAGAAGTGGCAGACGGCCGGCCGTCCCCTCGAATTTCACTCCTGGAATCGCGCCGGCGGCGAGCGGCCCGACTTCTTCCTCGAGACCATGCTCGATTACCTGCCCGGCGCGCGTCGCTTCGACATGGGCGAACGCTCCGATTTCGCCGTCCTGCCGATCGCCATCGAATCGATGCGACTGTTGCGGCAATGGGGCGGCCAGAGGGTCTATGAACGCCTGTTGGACCTCAATCGCATGATCTGGCGGCAGGCCGAACAGCGCGGCTATTCGGGACCTGCTGAAAGTTTGCGGGCTGGCCATGTTTCGGTCGTGGAGCTTGGATCGCGCAATCGCGACGACCTCGCCAAGCGACTAAAAGAAAAGCGCGTTTTCGTCACGATCCGGGGCAGCAAGATGCGCGTTACTCCGCATGTCTACAATGACGAGAGCGACATTGTCAGGCTGTTCGACATTCTCGACGAGCTCACGCGCTAGGTCGACCGCGCTCAAAGGCGCCCGCCGTCAGGAATCGGCGAGCGCCCTGACGCCGCGATCCACCGCGTTCATGTAATCGCGGGTGTTCTGAATCAGGTGTTCGACAAAGGTGTCGGCGACGGATGACGCGATGGTCCCCCAGGGACGGTAGACGCTCAGATTGATGTCCAGATGCGGCTGGAAGTCCCGGATCTCGATGGGAAGATCCCGGGCCATCCAGGCCGACAGCCGGTCTATGACGGCGACGCCGACGCCGCTGGCGACGAGATTGGCGCAGGTGTCGGACAGCGCAGCTTCGATCTTCATCGACCGGTGCACGCCGCGCTCCTCGCACAAGGCGTCCAGCTGCCGCCGCATCGGATCGCCCACGCCGAGCGAAACGAAATCCAAGCCCTCCAGATCGTCGGCCTGCACGACGGACAGTCGGCTCAAGGGATGCCCCTTGGGCATGATGCAGACCGGCGGCGTCGCCACCAGCGCCCGCCGGACCACGGATGGCGATTCATCGTTGACTTCGGCCGCCACGCCGATGTCGAGCTGGCTTCGGCTGGCGCGCTGAATGATCGTGGAGGAACTGCGGATATCGATCGTGACCGCCACGTCCGGATAGTCCTTGGTGAAGCTGGCGATGATCGACGGCAACAAGGTCAGGCCGAAGGCGGGAAGCGCCGAAATGTTGAGCCGCCCGCTGCGCAACTCCTTGATCTCGCGCGCCACCCGCGAAATGCCGCGAACCGTGTCATAGACACGCCGAACCTCGGCATGCAGCATATGCGCCTCAGGAGTCGGGATAAGCCGCTGACGGTGGTTACGAAATAGCGGGAAACCCGCCTTCGTCGTCAACTGAAGCAGGATCTTGCTGACGGCGGGTTGGGTGATGTTGAGCGCATCGGCGGCCTTGGTCGTCGTCCCATGCGTCATCACCGCCGCAAAAACCTCGATCTCGCGGGGCGAGAATTCGCCGTCATTGTTCAGCAACTCGATCTCCCTAACGCCATGGCGCTCAGCGACTGCCTCACGAATAGGATGGCAGCCGTCGCTCCACGAACTTGAACCCGCTTGTGATGACGATTGCCAGCATAAAATAGACGAAGGCGACCGCGACCAGAGGCTCATACACCCTGAACGTCTGCGCCCGCACGAGGTTTGCCGCGCCCATCAACTCGAACAAGGTGATCGTCGCCGTCAACGCCGTGCCCTTCAAAAGCAGAATGTTTTGGCCGCCGAGGGCAGGCAAAGCCAACCGCAGCGCTTGCGGCAGCAGGATCCAGCGCAGGATCTGGCCTTTGGTAAGGCCGAGCGACCTTCCGGCTTCGTCTTGCCCCCTCGGAACGCCCTGCAGGGCGCCCCGCCAGATTTCGCTGCAATAGGCCGCCGTGTTGAGCGACAATGTCAGGAAGGCGTAGCTATAGGCGCTGCGCAACACGGGCCAGAGCGGGCTGTAGCGAATGGCGGGAATGCCCGAGAGAATCTGACCGACGCCGAAATAGACAAGATAGAGCTGGACCAGCAAAGGCGTCCCCCTGAAGGCGAGGACGAAGCAGATCACGGGGTAGCGCAGCCAGCGCGACGACGACAGCCGGGCGAGAGCGAGCGGAACCGCGAGCGCATTGCCGACCAGGGCGCAGCCGACAAACAAGACTATCGTCGCCTGAAGCCCCGCGAACAACTGGGTGGCGAGATAGGAGCCAAAATCCGTCATCACCTCGGTCTCCACGCGCGATAGGATCTCGCTTCGAAAAAATGCAGCAGGACTGTCGAGGCCGCCGACATGATCAGAAAGATCAGCGCCACCATGGAGTAGAACAGGAAATAATGGCGCGTGGCCCCCGCGGCCATCTTTCCGGCGAGCACAAGCTCGGTGAAACCGATGAGACTGACCAGCGAACTTTCCTTGAGCACCACCAGCCAGAGATTTCCCAATCCGGGCAGAGCCAGAGGAACCATCTGGGGCATGACGACCTTGAGGAAAACCTGGCGCCGGCGCAGTCCCAGCGCAAAGGCCGCCTCCGATTGCCCGGGAGCGACGGCGACGATGGCTCCCCGTAGGACCTCGGTGCTGTAGCCGCCCTGGACGATCCCCAGGGATATCGCGGCGGCGACGAAGCCGTTCATCTGAAAATCCGTCATCAGACCGGAGGCCCCCAGGAAGGTTCTGATGGCGTCGGTGGCGGTGTAATAGACCAAGAAGATGATGACGATATCGGGGATCGAGCGAATGAGCGTGGTGTAAGCGGCGGCGAAGGCCTTGGCGACGGCGCTGTTCGAAAGCTTCGCCAGGGCTCCGGCGAGACCGATCAGCAAGCCGAGGATATAGGCGCTGATCGAAATGCCGAGGCTGAGGCAAGCGCCCCGAACCAATTCGTCGCTCCAGCCCCGATCGCCGAAGCTGAGAAGGGTTAGCCAAGAGGCGATCAGATCCATGCGGCCTATTCCGGTTTTTGAGAGATGCGCCAGCCGACCCGATGTCGGCCGGCGCGTAGATTTGGAAATCAGGATCAATCGCCGTAGATGTCGATGGTGAAGTACTTCTTGGTGATCTTGTCGTATTCGCCGCTCGCGCGAACCGCCTTGATGGCGGCGTTGAGCCGGTCGCGAAGAGCGGTGTCTTCCTTGCGGACGCCGCCGCCATCGCCATAGCCGAACATCTTTTCGTGCGGCAGGGTGACCTTTATTTCATAGGCCTGCCCCTCGGGCTTCTTCAGGAAGTCCTGTATCTGAATGCCAGCGGCGGCCATCAGATCCACGCGCCCGGCCTGCAGATCGGCGATCTCGTCGTCGAGCGTGGGATAGATCTTGAGGTCGGCGACGCCGTCCAACTTCTGCTGAAGATAGGTCGCCTGGAGACTCGCGCTCTGTGCGGCGACGTTTAGGCCCTTGAATGTCTCGGGCTTGGTCACGTCGAAGACACGCGTATCGGCTTTGGCGCCCACGAGCACATTCGGCGAATAGTAATATTTGTCGGTGAAGTCGATGACCTCCTTGCGCTTGTCGGTGATCGACATCGAGCTCCAGATGACGTCGAACTTCTTCGAGCAATGCCGGGATGATGCCGTCCCATGCGACATCGACGATTTCGCATTTTGCTTTCATCTCGGCGCAGACCGCGTCCATGAGATCGATTTCCCAGCCCTGCCATTTGCCGCTCGCGTCTTTCACGGAAAAGGGCGCATAGGGTTCGGCGGCGACACCGAAGCGCAAGACTTCGTCAGCGGCCGCGGATGGGCTGGCCGCCGTGAGCGGCGCGAGCAGGATGGATAAGGCGACAATGACGTTTTTCATATTCGTTCCCCTTTTAGGTGTTGTGGACGTCGTGGATTCACCCCTCAACGCGCCTCCTCCGCGCGGAACACTGCCTCGGCCAGCGAGAACAGCAACGCGTCGGTATCGGGCGGCGTCGAGATTTGAATGGATGCGGGCAGGTCGCCCGATGTCGGCAAAGGCATAGCGAGCGCCGGAAGACCGAAGAAATTCGCCCAGCGACGGAAGCTGCCGCCTGCCGGGCCATACGGCGTCCATGTGTCGCCGACGACGGTCATCTCGTCGGACAGGGCGCGGCGCCAGGCCGGGCGCGACGGGCGCGAGCACGAGGTCGACCGACGACATCAGCTCCAGAAACTCCACGCGCGCCTGGCGGCGCAACATCAACGCGCGCTCATAGGCGGCGGAGGAGATGGCGCGACCGCCTGCCGCGAAGTCGCGCACGGCAGATCCGACAGCGTCCGGGGCGGCCTCGATGCGATCGGCATAGGAGGCTGCGAACTCGTATTGCAGGATAGTCAGGCCCGCGTCTTTGACCGCCCCGGCAAGAGGAAATGCAAGCGGAGTCAATCGCGCGCCCGCCGCCGTCAATGCGCGGAGGAGTCTTTCATGGGCCCCGGCCACGACCGGATCAACGCGGGAGGCATGAAGATCGGGACAGAGGCCGATGCGCAGCCCGGCAAGCGGGATCGTCTCTGCGCCTGGTGTTGCGCCCCCGAGGGCGGCGAAGTGAACGAGCCGCGCATCTTCTATGCTGCTCGCGATGGGCCCGATGACGTCGAGGCTCGGAGCGGTCGGTCGAACCCCGCGCGCGTCGACACGCCCGTTTGTCGGCTTGAACCCAACGAGGCCGGTCGCCGCTGCCGTCGAGCGGTTTGACCCGCCGGTATCCGTGCCCAGCGCTGCAAGGCAAAAGCCGGCGGCGACGGCGGCGGCCGAGCCGCTGCTGGTGCCCCCGGTTCCATGCGTTGGGTCCAAAGGATTGACGACCTTGCCGAACCATGGATTGTCGTGACCGCCAGCCGTCAGCTCATGCAGATTTGTCTTGCCGACAATCACGGCTCCTGCGGCGCGAAGGTTGTGGATGCAGATGGCGTCGTCGGCAGCGACATGATCGCCGAACAGGCGCGAACCCGACGTCGTCGGCCAGCCCTTCACGTCGATGACATCCTTGACCGCAATGGGAATTCCATGCAGAGGCCCGCGCGACCGGCCGGATCGAAGCTCCGCTTCGAGAGCATATGCTTGTTCGAGAGCCTCCTCGCCGCCGACGAAGATCATCGCGTTGATCCGATCGTTGCTGGAGGCGATCCGCTCCAGGCAATCTTCAATGACGCGGACCGGAGACAGGCCAGCGTCGTAGCGCTGCTGTATCTCGGCAATCGACGGAGGAGTGTAGTCTGCCATTGCTTTCGGTCCATTTGCCGGTCCAAGCGACCTTCCTATGCAAGCTAACAGGAAGCTCGTAAGCGCCCTAATTCCGTGAAGCGCGCGGTTAATTACCAATTGTTATTAACCCGTCGACGCCAAGCGACACGGAGGCCGTTGGTCATCCGTCACCACGCGGTCTCGGTCCATGCCGGTCGGCGTCCTCGTTCCCAAGCTCCCTTCATTGTGAAAAGGGGCTGCCACAGGCATTCGCGACGGCGCGATTATCCGTTGGAAATCGGATGAGAAAACCGGGTCTCGGGAGGCATGGCTTTTCGCTGCGATCCACACGCTGCATTGGTGGGAAATTCCTGCATCTGAAGGAAGCTTCCGTTGGCTCGTCGGTCATTCGAACTTTGGTCTCCCCGGAGGCTGATCTTTCAATGGTCGATGGATCAGGTGAACAGTGTGAAAAAGCAAGTGAAAATATATGGATATCAGATTTCTTACTTTTGCCCGAGCGCTGCGGTTGACAGATCGGGCCGCCTCATGATGACTTTGAAACAGCAGAAGTGAATTAATATCACATCTGCTGAATTGCTGAGGAGGGCAATTCGTCTCTGTTTCAACCGGGAGGTTTTCCAATGAATACGCGTCGCCACTTCATCGCCGGTCTGATGGCCGCAGGATCGCTCGTCGCCGCTTTGGCCGTTTCCGCGCCAGCCTATGCCGAAGGCTTGAAAATCGGCTTCAGCCAGGTGACGCTGCAGTCGCCGTTCTATGTCCAGCTCAAGAACGGCGCCGAAGCCGCCGCCAAGGCGTCCGGCGACACGCTCGTCTTTCTCGACGCCAATGGCGACGTAAGCAAACAGAACAACGACATCCAGGACCTGATCACCCAGGGCGTCGACGCGATCATCATCAATCCGGTCAATCCCGAGGCCGTCACGCCTTCGCTCGAAGCCGCCGCTGCGGCGGGCATTCCGGTCATCACCGTCGACCGTCCGGTCAAGGGCGGCCAGGTCGTGGCCCATGTCGGCCGCGACAACAAGGCGATGGGCAAACTGGTCGGCGAAGCGGTCGTCGCCCGTCTCAAGGCCGATGGCGTGACCAACGCCAAGATCATCGAAATCCAGGGCGACGCCGGCGGCGCCGTGATGATGGATCGTCGCGACGGTTTCCATGCCGCGATCGAAGGCTCCGGCCACACCATCACCGAAGGCCCCTATGCCGAATATATCCGCGCCAACGCCGTGACCGCCATGCAGGACCTGCTGCAGGCCAATCCGGACGTGAAGGTGGTCTACGCGCACAATGACGACATGGCGCTGGGCGCCCTGCAGGTTCTCACCGAGAACAACCGCACCGACGTGCTGATCGCCGGCGTCGACGGCCTGTCGGAGGCGCTGCAGACCATGTCGGCGGGCAAGCAATATGTCGCGACCGCCCTCAATGATCCGCAATATCTCGGCGACGTCACCATCCAGGTGGCGCGTGAAGCGGCGGCCAAGAAATCTGTGCCGGCCTTCGTCGATGCCGGAACGTCGCTCGTGACGCCCGAAAACGTCTCGAAATTCCCGCATACGGCGCTCTTCGCCGAATATCGCCCGGAAATTCTCAAGAAGTAACCTCCAAGCCAGAACGGGAGGGGCGGATCGCTCCTCCCAACTCCCCTGCCGGTTGCCGCGCCGGCGGACCGTTTTTCATCGCCAAGGAATTGCCTCATGCGCGCTGCCGTTCTCTATTCTCCCGGAGACATCCGCCTCGAAGATCGTCCCAAACCCACGCCGGCCGCCGGAGAGGTTCTGCTGCGCGTCGCCGCTGTCGGCGTCTGCGGATCGGATCTGCCGCGCATGCTGATCAAGGGCGCCCATCGCATGCCGATCATTTGCGGCCACGAATTCTCCGGCCGGATCGAGGAACTCGGCGCCGGCGTTTCGGGCTTCGCTCTCGGCGATCTCGTCACCGTCCCGCCGATGCTGCCCTGCGGCGTCTGCGACCAGTGCAGCACCGGCAATTTCTCCCGCTGCCGCAACTATGATTATTTCGGCTCCCGCCGTGACGGCGCCTATGCGGAATGGGTCTGCGCCCCGGTCGAGAACCTGCTCAAGGCTCCTGAAGGCTGCGATCCCCGCGCCGCCGCCATGGTCGACCCCGCCTCGATCGCGCTTCACGCCATCTGGAAGGCCGGCGGCGTGCGCATGGGCGATCGCGGCGCCGTGATCGGCTGCGGGCCGATCGGCCTCTTCGCCATCCAGTGGATGCTGTTGATGGGCGCCCGCGAGGTCGTGGCCGTCGATGTGTCCGAAGAGAAGCTGGAACTCGCGCGCCAGGCCGGCGCGACCCATGCCTTCCTGTCCGACGCCGAGCTGCCGAAGGGGCTGCTCGCCGACGTCATCGTCGAAGCGGCGGGGCATCCCAGCTCGGTCAATGCGGCCGTGCGGCTGGCGGCGCCGGGCGGCCATGTCGTGTTCATCGGCATTCCCGTCGGCGATGTGCCGCTGACCAACGCCGCCTTCCAGCATTTCCTGCGGCAGGAAGTCTCTCTCCACGGATCCTGGAATTCCTTCGGCGCGCCTTATCCCGGTCCGCAGTGGACGGTGACGCTCGACAAGCTTGCGTCCGGCGCCCTGAAGTGGGAATTCATGATCACCCATGAGTTGGGTCTCGAAGAGCTTCCGGCGATGTTCGAGACGCTCAAGACCGATCGCGGCCTGTTCTTTTCCAAGATCATGTTCCGGCCCTGACGGAACGCCCCGGAGACAGGAGGCCGGGGCGCGGGAACGGGCAGGCAGGAGGAGGATATATGGCTCATATTCTGAGTTTCGATTTCGGCACCGGCGGCGTGCGTGCGGGTCTCTACGACACCGACCGGCAAAAGATGCTGGCCCAGGCGGACGCCGCCTACGCCACGCATTATCCCCGCGCCGGTTGGGCGGAGCAGCAGCCGCGCGAATGGCTCGCGGCGCTGCGGGCCGCGGGCCGCGCAGTGCTGGCCGAAACCGGCCGCCGCAGCGTCGACGCCGTCTGTGTGGCCACTACCGCCTCCACCGTGGCCGTCTGCGATAAAGACGGCGCGCCCCTGCGCGACGCGCTGTTGTGGATGGATTGCCGCGCCGACGCCGAAGCCCGCCAGACTGCGGAGTTTTCCCATTCCGTCATGCGGTTTTGCGGCGGCTCGGACGCCGTCGAATGGCTGGTGCCGAAATCCATGTGGCTCAAGCGCAATCAGCCTGACATCTGGGCTTCGGCGGACATCGTCTGCGAGGCGCTGGACTATATCAATTTCCATTTGACCGGAGAATGGACGGGGTCGCTGATGAACGCGGCCTGCAAATGGAATTACGATAGCGACGCCCGCCGCTTCGTTCCTGAGATCTATGAGGCGTTCGGCATCCCCGAGCTCGCGGACAAGCTGCCGCAACGCATCGTTCCCGTCGGCGGCGTGATCGGCCCCATGCGGGCCGAGATGGCGAGCGAGCTCGGGCTCGACAACAGACCGATCATCGCCCAGGGCGGCATCGACGCCCATATCGGCATTCTCGGCGCCGACACGGTGGAGCCGGGCGGCATGCTGTTCATCGGCGGGACCTCGATCGTGCAACTGGTTCAACTTGCCGAGGAGGCCGATGTCACGGCTTTCTGGGGGCCCTATCCCAATGCCTTGACGCCGGGCCGATGGCTGGTCGAATGCGGTCAGGTGGCCGCGGGCTCCATGCTCAACTGGCTGGCCTTCGACATGTTCGGCCTCGATCCCGCCGGCCACAAGGCGTTGATCGCCGAGGTCGCCGCCCATCCCGGCCGGTCCGATGGTCTGCTCGCGCTCGATTACATGATGGGCAACCGCACCCCTTTCCGCGACGCGTCCCTGCGCGGGGCGATGATGGGACTGACCCTCGGCCATGGACGCGCCGACATCTATTCGTCGGCCGTCGACAGCCTGGCGTTGGGCTCCGCGAATGTGTTGTCGGTGCTGAAGGCGCGCGGGGTAGGGGTGGACCGGATCATGATGGCCGGCGGCATCGTCAAGAACGCCGCCTGGCTGCAAGCCACCGTCGATGCTCTGGGCATGCCGGTGCAGGTGGCGCGGGAGGACAATCTCAGCCTCATCGGAGCCACCGCCGCCGCCGCATCGGCGATCGGTGTCTATTCGGATCTCCCGACCGCCGCGAAAAGCTGCGTCGCGCCCTCGACTGAGCTTCTCCCCGACCCTCGTCGCGCAGACTGGTATGCCGGCATGCTGCCGCTGTATCTCGAAGCGACCGAGGCGACCCGGCCGGTGCTGCACAAGCTGGCGGGACGCCAGATGAGGAGCGGGCAATGAGCGCGCGTAATCCTTACACGGCCCGTCTGCCGATCAACGAACAGCGCGATCACCTGATGGTGCAGGTGGCGAAGCTCTATTACGATCTCGACCGGACACAATCCGATATCGCTGCCGAGCTCGGCCTGACGCGCTGGCAGGTGGGGCGTCTGCTCACTGAAGCCAAGGAGTCGGGCGTCGTCCGGATCGAAATCACCCCGCGCGCGGGGCGGCGAACCTCGCTGGAAATCGAATTGCAACGGCAGTTCGGCGTGCGCGAGGCGATCGTTGTGCCCACCGGCGAGATTGAGGATCCCAGCCTC
This sequence comes from Rhizobium sp. G21, assembly GCF_014158035.1. Classification (GTDB taxonomy): domain Bacteria; phylum Pseudomonadota; class Alphaproteobacteria; order Rhizobiales; family Rhizobiaceae; genus Rhizobium_E. Next base: position 273,428 of record NZ_JACFXW010000003.1, read on the forward strand.
ATCATGGATAGCGTCGCGCAGGCGGCGGCCACCCATCTCGTCAGCCTCAATCCGCGTCCCTCCGTGCTCGGCGTCAGTTGGGGCCGCACCATGGCGGCGGTGGCGAGATCCCTGCCGAAGGATTGGTGCCGCGGGTTGCAGGTGGTGCTGGTCAATGGATCGGCGGCGCTCAGGGCCACGACCACACGCAATTCCGCCGTCGCGGAGGAATTCGCGCAATCGGCCGGCGGCCAGGCGACGCTTCTGCCCGTGCCGGCGATTCTCGGTTCGAAATCGACGCGGATCGCGCTCGAACAGGACCCGATCATCGAGCGCGTCCTCACTATGGCGGAGGAAGCGCCGGTGATCTGTTTCGGCCTCGGCGGCATGACGCATCAGTCCGTGCTGCTCGGCTCCGGCTATCTTGACGAGAGCGACATCGC
>NZ_JACFXW010000004.1 GCF_014158035.1 Rhizobium sp. G21
TGGAGACCGCGCGGGACGCCGGTCGCAAATATGGCATCACGCTGACGATGATCTATCAGTCGATCGGCCAGCTACGCGAAACCTATGGCGGGCGCGACGCCTCTAGCAAATGGTTCGAAAGCGCGAGCTGGATCAGCTTTGCAGCCATCAACGATCCGGAAACAGCAGACTACATCTCGCGTCGTTGCGGCATGACGACGGTCGAGATCGAGCAGGTCAGTCGGAGCTTCCAGTCGCGCGGCTCGTCGCGGACCCGGTCGAAACAGTTGGCCGCCCGGCCGCTCATCCAGCCGTACGAAGTGTTGCGCATGAGGGCGGACGAGCAGATTGTGTTCACTGCGGGTAACCCGCCGCTGAGGTGCGGTCGCGCCATCTGGTTCCGGCGAAACGATATGAAAGCTTGCGTTGAGCAGGGCAGGTTCTCACGGCGCGAAGCGTCCGCCCATGAACAATGAAGAGCATCGGAGAAATCAGCATAGCGACGACCGCCAGGGCGTGATTTCGGGAATTCTCGTCATGCTTCGGTCGGAAGGCGGGCAGCCGCAGGGGGCTTAGCATCGCGCCGCGTCAGCGGAAGCCGGGATCGACTGCCCCCGACAGAAGCATTCCGCTTCAAACGGCTGCCTACTCGCCGGAAACCCCGTCCATGAGTCCGTCGAAAACTTCCATCATCGCGTCGGTTATCGCCTGACCGAGAGCGTTGCCAGCCACGCGGACGTCGTCTTCAGAACCATCGCGGGCAGCACGGGCAAGCTCAAACCCCTCAGCCGCAACAATTTGCTTGGCCACTTCTATTGCCCATAGGCCAAAGTCGCCGCGGTTATCGATCTGAATCGCGTCTTCCATCAGTCCCTCTCAACATTAGTGGGACCGCTTCATTCCATAGGCATTACGCCATGACAAGCGCCGGACGCTCATGTGGAGCTGGATCTCGTCCACATGGACAAAGACATGCCGTTATACGTCGATGCATCACGAATTTGAATCGATCACGCCGAAACGATTCAGAACTCTCGTTGGACGGCGAATTCAAGAAGCATGATCATGTCGGCATGATCACCCAGCCTTACCACCTCTATGTTGAGAAGACCGACGTCAGGAAAAACATGGCCCGCTTCTATGCAATGGCCATCGAGCTCAACCTGTTTGAGGAAGCTTGCCTGATGCGGCGTTGGGGACGTATCGGAACGAGAGGCCAGTCAATGAGCCATCATTTTAAATCTGAACGAGAAGCTGTTGCCCTTTTCCTCGATCTCCTACGTCAGAAGAGGCGTCGCGGATACATGCCGGTCATTCGAAAATAGTGCATCGGCAAGTGGGAAATGACGCCGGACAAAGTCGTCGCGCCGCGTGCACTACTCGCTCCTATTGTTGCAATGTCGTGCGATTATCACGACTCCGCAAGTTCAGATAGGGGAGCAGTTAGGCGGAACTTCAGACCCGTAGGGGCAAATTGAGTGTCAACTTCACCGTTCGTCTGGGAGGCCAGCGCAGTCTGGATCATCAGCGATCCGAAGCCTGATTTGGCGGGTGGCGTCACTTCCGGACCGCCGCGCTCTTCCCAGGAAAAGACCAGCATGTTGTCTTCAGCCCTGACGCCCCATGAAATTGCTACAGCACCGCCGTCTTTGCTGAGAGCTCCATATTTGACGGCGTTCGTGCAGAGCTCGTGGAGCGCCATGCTGATGGAAAGCGCTGCTTTGGAATTCACCTCCAGCACAGGCCCAGCAACTGAAAAAGGCGTTTTCTCAGGATTGTCGAAGGGTTGAATGGCCGAGACTACGAGCGACCTGAGATCCGCCGCCGTTTGTACGCCGCTGCCGAGAACCGTGAAGGCGTCGATCATCGAGCGAAGCCGATGGCTGAAGATTTGCAAGGCTTCCGAGCGTGGACGTTGGTCCGTGAAGGTGCGCGATGCGACGGACTGGATCATCGCCATCAGGTTCTTGATCCGATGTCCCATCTCATCTTCGAGCAATTGTTTCTGGCGGCGACTTTCTGTCAGTTCGTCCATGAAAGTGTCGATGGCGGAGCCGATTTCGCTGAATTCGTCCTTGCCGGATTGCATCGAGGTCCGCACCTCGCTCTCGCCGTTGCGCCAAGCCGCAAGCGCCGCCAAAATACGGCGCACCGGAAGCTCGATTGCGTAGCGGCTTGTCTGCCAGGCCAGAGCAAGTGTGAAAGCCATGATCACGATCGTGGCCAGAAAGCCGAAGATAGCAGCGCGTTCTATGGAGTAGAAGCTGGTCTGAACAGACTTCCCGCTGCTGACATAGAGCCCTTTCGCGATCGAATCGACCGGGAAATAGGCAAGGACACGCCGGGTTCCATCCTGGCTCGTCAGCTCGATTGTTCCCGCCGCCGCCGCATTGACCAGATATTGATACTGGTCCGGAATGGTGGTGCCGACAAACCGTCTCGGATCAGGGTAGCGCGCCAGGATCACGCCGTGTCGATCCGCAATGGTGATCGCCGAACCTGCTTCGAATTGCCTCTGAGTCAAGAGGCCCTGGAGCCAATCAAGGTCGACGGATAGCGCCAACACGCCTGAAGCCAGACCTTGGGCATCAATCAGGGGAATGGCCATCGGCAGTACGGTTTTTCCATCGATGCGGCTTTTCGTATAGTCGCCGACCACCAATTGGCCAGTTTTCATCGCCTCCCGAAAATACGGGCGGTCAGCCAGTGAAATGCCCAGTCCTGCCGCCGCGTTGCGGCAACGAACAGTTCCGGACTTATCCAACAACCCGATCGCCGCCACTCCGGCCAGACGGTCAGCCGTCTGCGAGAGAAACGCGTTACACCGATCAATCTCAAAATCCTTGACGGCAGGCGCAGATGCGACTGTCAGCAAAACGCTTTCCATCCCGCTGACAACCCTGGCAATTTCTAGAGCGATCAGTTGGCTCTGGCGGAATGCCTGAGCGTGGACTTCTTCTCGACGGCTGTCATAGAGGATATAGAGATTGTAAAAAGCACGACCGTCAGTGGAAGGACCGCCGTCATCGACAAGACCAGCAATCGCCGTGACAGCTTCATGTTCTCGCGCCGTGCCCCTGCCCCTGTCTTATAACGTCATCAGCACCATAATGCCTAACTTCCAGATTGCAACGGTCTCTGCCGAGCCGGCGTTGAATCCAGAGTCTTGCAGGCTGCGCAAGAGATGCGAGGTCTTCATCATGAACAGTGAGGTCCCTGCGATTACGAACAGTGACGTCGACACTGTGGAATTAAAGGCGCTTGCTAAACGCTGACATGCTGCTGGAACCGGCGCGCAGAAGGGATATATGCACCCAGAAATGACATGTTGCAGCTTTCAAGAGTGAGTAAATTATAACCACGTAATGTTTGCAGGTTTGGCGGCGCTTACATCGCGACTGAGGGCACAATGGAAAATGAACGGCCGGATCCTGTCGTCTTGTTGGTTGACGACGAGTTTCTGATTTTGGATCTCCTGCAGGAAGAGTTGCACACGGCGGGTTTTTCGGTGCTGGCGGTCGGGAATGGGGCAAACGCGATCAAGCAGGCCCAGGAGCAGACCGACCGTATCAGAGTCATCGTGACAGATATCGACCTTGGCCGCGATCTGACGGGATGGGATGTCGCTAGACGAGCGCGCGAGGCAAATCCGGCCGTTGCGGTGATCTACATGACCGGCCGATCGGCATCAGACTGGGCTGCTCTCGGGGTCCCTGGAAGCATCATGTTGCAAAAGCCGTTCGTGACGGCGCAGTTGATCACAGCGATCGCAACGAAAATGAATGAACAGGATTCCAGTCCAAGCTTTTAGACTGCTTACCTTCCCCATAGGGTTCAGTTTTCTGTACAGGTTATGTTCAAGACCGTGCATGGCGATCTAGGCGGTTCATGCGCGCTCGCATTATTAGAGGGATGCGTAGCGGACTGCTCGATCCTGCTGGCCGGCAGGCAAATCGATAGGGGACCGGTCTTCCATCGCAGCTCCGAACACCTGGCCGACACCGATCAAGACTGGTTCGTCAACGCCAATCCTGCCCATGGTTGCGCCGAGATCCTCGAGCCGGCCAGCCCAGCGCCGCTCTGTCGTCCTGCTCACCGAAGACAGGATCACAACCGGCATATCTGCCGGCATCCCCTCCTCACGCAGGCGTTGTTCGATCTGCCCGGCCATGCGTCCGCCCATATAGAAGATGCTCGTCTGATGCGGCTTAGCCAGCGACGCCCAGTCGATGGTCCGGGGCAGGTCGTGGTTCTTGGAGTGGCCTGTCACGAAACGTACTTGCTGGGCATGGTCGCGATGCGTGAGGGAGGTTTTCAGCGCAGCCGCCATCGCCGAGGCGGCCGTGACGCCGGGGACGACGTCGACAGCGATCCCCTCCTGCTGCAGCAGCTGGATTTCCTCGCCGGCGCGCCCGAAGATCATCGGATCGCCGGATTTCAGCCGAACCACCCGATTGCCTGCCTTGGCGAAGCGAACCATCATGTCGTTGATGTCGTCCTGTTTGCAGCTTTCACGGCCGCCGCGCTTGCCGACCAGAAATCGCTTTGCCTCCCGCCGCGCCAGTTCAAGCACTTCCGGCGATACGAGATCGTCGAACAGGATGACATCGGCGGATTGCAAGGCGCGCATGGCCTTGAGCGTGAGGAGTTCCGCGTCGCCGGGACCGGCGCCGACCAGAATCACCGAGCCAGTTTGCCCAGACATCTCGTCAGTCAACGCAAGCAGTGCTTCGCCCGCGCCGTCCGGCGGCGGCTCATTGGTCGTCAGGCTTCGGATTGCGAAGCGCTCCCAGAACGCTCGCCTCGGCAGACCCGGCGCCAGCCGACGATTGATGCTCTCCCGGAGCGACTGAGCAGGTTGGGCCCATTGCTTCAGCGCCGGCGGCAGCAATGTTTCGATCCGCTGGCGGATTGCCTGCGCCTGTCAACGGCGGAGTAAAAACCGGCCACGTGGCGGCGCAGAAGGCGGCCGGGGCTGTCACCACCGACCGCTCTGTTGCGCATAACCTCTATGGATGTCAGAGACCCAGCTCGCCGAGATCCTTGTCGAGACGCTCGCGTGCCTTCTTCGACAGCTTCGCGGTCTTGACGGCGTCGAGATTGGCGGGGGCGTCGCCGACCACCACGACGGCGGTCATGCCCATGCCGAAATGCGGCGCGCATTTCACCACATAGGCGCCCGGTACGGTGAAGGTGACCTTGATCGTCTCGTTCATTTTGCCCTTGAAGGGCTCGGCGCCGGCGGGGATCAGATCCTTGACGCTTTCGGCATTGTGACTCTTGTCGGTCGGAACGAAGGTGACCGTGTCGCCGGGCGCGACCTTCAGGCCGCCGGGTTCAAACACCATGGCGCCATCCGCGCCCTTGTTGAGCATGTGGATTTCATGATCGGCCGCCTGGGCGGCGAAGGCCATGGCGAGCGAAAGAGCGGCTGCGCCGGCGAGGGAGAAAATTGTCTTGGTCATGGGTCTTGCTCCGGTTCGAGAGCCCGTTCGGCTCTGTTGGCAAGACCATAGTCGTTTCGCCCGGAGGCTCTTTGCGGTTCGTCAAAGAGCGGAACGAAATGCGCCCTCAGCGATCGGCGGCGTCGGCCAGGGACTGCAGGCCCTTTACGTCGCGCACCAGTAATTTCTGCCGTCCTCCTTCCACGAGTCCCTTGGATTCCCAAGCGCTGAGAATGCGCGAAACGGTATGGAGCGTCGTTCCGGTCATCTCGGCGATGTCCTGGCGAGTAATGGGGAAATCGATGCGCACGCCGTTGTCGGCCTGTTTGCCCGCCTGTTGGCTGAGCCTCAGCACGGTATGCGCCACCCGCCGCTCGACTTCCTCGGTCGACATTTCGCGAATGCGCGTATGCGCCTCTTCCAGCCTCTGGCCGATCGTGTTGAGCGCGCTGACGGCCAGATGCGGGCTGCGGTCGATGAATTGCGGCCAGGCATCGGTCGGCCAGGACATGGCCAAGCTTTCCGTCACCGTCAGCGCGGTGCCGGGATAGTCATTGCGCCGCAGCGCCCGCGCGAAGCCGAAAAGGTCGCCGGGATGAACGACCCGCACGATGATCTGCTGGCCGTCCTGGGTGACCTGCGTCACCTTCAGCCGACCGTTGATGAGGAGAAAAAGTGCGTCGCCGGCGCGCCCTGTTCAAAGAAGGCTTCGCCGGCGTCCGCGCGCTTGGGAATGGCCTGCGCCATCAGCGCATCGAGATCGCCGTCCGGCATGCGTTCGAACATGGAAAAACGGCGCAGGACGGTTCTATCGATCTTCACGGAATTCTCCCCGGTCTTTGGCGCGACGATAACCGATGGAGAGCCTCCGCAATTGACATAGAGCAAACCGTCACGAAATAAGCCCGCGCTCCCTCAACCGCATCAAGGCCTTGGCGTACCAGCGATCATCGCGGATCAGCCGAAATCCGAGATTGGCGGGCGGCGCGCCGACCGAGCAGCCGCCGGTCTTGGGATCGCGCACGAAGGCGCTCATCGGCGACCGGTGCTGGCCCACGGTGACATAGACGCCGCAGGCCGAGACAGCGGATGCGGTCTGGTCAGTTGCGAGATCGACGCGGCGATGGCAGGTGGTGGTCCACTCCCAGACATTGCCGGCGAAATCGGCGAGGCCATAGGCATTTTCGCCGAAATGGCCGCGTTCCCGCGGCTCGGGATCGCTGGCCGCCTTGCGCGCGGTCTCGCGATCGTAATCCGCCAGCCAACGCAGAGCGGGATTGTCGCTTTTCTCGTCGACGCCGAGCGCATCGTCGGGGAAGCGGTCGGCAGCCGCATAGGCGATTTCCTCATGGCTCGGCAGCCGCCAGACCTCGCCGGTCACGCGGCTCAGCCAGCGAGCATAGGCGCTGGCGTCGTCGAAGCTGACGCCGGTCACGGGCCGATCGTCGCCATGGCGGTCAGCCTGCGAAGTCGCGGCGCAGGCATGGGCGTCGACGCAACGGCGATAGTCGGCTTCCGAGACCTGGTATTTCATAACCGTCAGCGCGCCCAGACCCTCTTTCTGAACCGTGGGCGCGTCGACTGCGAAGCCGCTCCGGTAGAATTCGCCGTCCGCCCGGTAGCGGAAGGCATGATCGGGAATGATCACCGTCTCCGGCGCGAGCGCCGGATCGGCGCCCGTCTTGTGCTCGCCGAGGCCCAGTTGATGGGCGACGCCGAGCGAAAAGGCGAGGAGAAGCGCCGCAGGCGCTGTGACCGAGAAAAGCGAAACGCTCTTGCTCATGGTTCTCTTGCCTGCCATGGCGATCTCCTCGGTTTCTCCGCTTCCTCAGTGGGTGTTGGGCGAGACGATCGCCGTCATCAGGTCGTTGTTCCACTCGCCCTCGACCTTGAAGTGGGCGGCCGCGCCCTTCTCAAAAGCTTCGATCAGATTGTGGTTCACATAGGCGTAGATGCCGGGCTGGTGGAATGTGTAGAAAGCCGCCCCTGCCGCGCCGCCGGGGATGAACCAGGTCTCCTGGTCGAGCTCCGGCGGGTTAGCGAATTTGCCGGTCGCCCAGACATAATCGCCGTGACCGCCGATCAGATGCGGACGAGTGTCGCGATTGGCTTGCGAATGCAGAATCAGCACTTTCTCGCCGACCTTGGCCTTGAGCGCATTGGCGCCGGTGAGCGCGCCGACGGCGCCGTTGAAGACGATATGGCTGGGCGTCAGCGTTTTCATCACTTCAAGCGTATCGGCATAGGCGTCGCCATGGCTTTCGTATTTCTTGTAGGCGCCGGTTTCGTCGCGCGGCACATAGAAATCCTGTTCGCCGACATAATAGACGCGGTCATAGACGAGATCGCGGCCCTGATGATCCTTCAGCCCGTCGCGCGGCAGCACCATGATCGCGCCGTTCATGCCCGAGGTGACATGCCAGGGCACCATTCCGGGAGGGGCGCAGTGATAGACGAATACGCCCGCTTTGGTGGCCTTGAAGCGCATGACCGCCTTCTCGCCCGGATTGACCAGCGTCAACGCGCCGCCGCCCAGGGCGCCGGTGGCGGCATGGAAATCGATATTGTGCTGCAGTTCATTGGTTTCGGGATTGATCAGGGTGAGTTCGACATAATCGTCCTGATGAACGACGATCATCGGTCCGGGAACAGAGCCGTCGAAGGTCATCGCGTGGACTTCCGTGCCTTCGTCGTCGACGACGATCTTCTTTTCCTGAATGGTCAGCGTCACCTCGTAAATCTTCGGCGCGCCTTCAGCCTTCTGGCTGTGGGCATGCACGAAGGGCGGCTTCACCAGCTCGAGCTTCACCCGTTCGAGGGTCGAGAGGTCGGCAGGCGCGGGCTTCGCGACCGGTTGTTCACTGGCATGCGCGACGGTTGCGGCCACCAGCGGGGCCATGGCCCCGGCAAAAGCGGCGCCTGCGAGGATCGAGCGTCTTGTGATCTGGAATTCATTGCTCATCGGACATCTCCTTGGTCTGAACGGCTGTCTTTCCGTCCTGTCGAAGAAGAACCTAATCGATGATGGCTCCGGTCTCTTTGCGCCAGCACAATATCCTCAGGCTTTGCGCGCTTTCTCTGAACTTGTGTTTTCGCAAAGAGCGCAGGTTTAGCCGTCTTTACTATCGCCTGATCAAACAGGAGATTGTTATGACGCTGACACGAGACGCAATTGATAAAAGACAGACCCCGCGCGGTCTTTCGGCGCTGGGCCCAACATTGTTTTCCTATGGCTTCAGGCCCTTTTTTCTGGGCGGAGCGATTTGGGCCTGCCTGACCATGCTCCTCTGGATCGCCTCGCTGTCGTCAGGTCTGGAAATCGGCGGCGACTATGGCGCGCGCGCCTGGCATGCGCATGAAATGCTGTTCGGCTTCGGTTCGGCCATCGTCGCGGGCTTTCTTCTGACCGCCACGCCCAACTGGACGGGGCGGCTGCCGATTTCGGGTCCACCCTTGATGCTGCTCTTTCTTCTCTGGGCGATAGGCCGGCTCGCGCTTCTGTTTCCCGATGCGCTCGGCGTCATTCCATCCCTCGCCATCGAAGCCGCTTTCCTGCCGGTCATGACCATCGTCTGCGTCCGCGAAATCATCGCCGGCCGCAAATGGGCGGATCTCAAGGTCATGGCCGGACTTGGAGCCTTGGCGGTCGCCAATCTCTGCTTTCACTATGAAGTCATCGCCGAAGGCGGTCCTGATCATGCCGCCCGGCTGGCGGTCTCCGCCTATCTGATAATGATCATCGTGGTGGGCGGCCGTATGCTGCCGAGCTTCACCCGCAACTGGCTGGCCAAAGCCGGCAGGACGAATTTTCCTGTTCCCTACAATCGCTATGACACGACCGTGATCCTCGCCTCGCTTCCCGCTCTGGCGCTCTGGATCGCGCTGCCGGACGAGAGGATCACCGGCACCGCAGCGCTCGCGGCGTCAGCGCTTCACGCGGCCAGGCTTTTCCGCTGGAAAGGCTGGACCACAGGCCGGGAGCCGCTGGTGAGCGTGCTGCATCTCGCCTATTCCTTCATTCCGCTCGGCTTCCTGGCCATCGCCGCTGCGGCGTTCGATGTTCTCGACCCCATATCGAGCCTGCATGCGCTGACGGTGGGCGGCGTCGCGACGATGATGCTGGCGGTGATGACGCGCGCCACCCGCGGCCATACCGGCCGGGCGCTGACCGCCTCGCGCATGACCTGCATGAGCTACGCCGCCCTCTTCTCATGCGCGTTGATCCGCCCGCTCGCCGGTCTTTTCCCCGATCATCTGGCGCTGATCTATGCGGTAACGGGGCTGCTGTGGATCGCCGGCTTCGGCCTTTATCTCCTGGAATATGGCCCGATGCTTGTCGCCCGCCGCCGGCAGCCGATAAGTGGCTGACGGGACATGTAAAAAGCCGGGGGAACCGATCTGGCTCCTCCCGGCTTTTTCTTTGCCTTGGGTCAGACGCGCATGCGGTCCGGCGTCCAAGGCGGATCATAGGTCAGTTCGACCTCGACGGAGGCGGCCAGACCCGACGCCAGCGCCCTCTCCCTGACCGCTTCGACCAGAAGACCCGTCGCAGGACAGCCGCGCGTCGTCGTGGTCATGACGATGCGGAGCCCGCCTTGCGCTGTGGTTTCGGCGCCATAGATCAAGCCGATGTCGACGACGCTCAGGCCGAGCTCGGGATCGATGACTTCTGAGAGCGCTGCGGCCATGTCGGGAGCGAGATCGGCGGTCATGCCGCCGTCTCGCCGCGCCGGATCATGACCCGGAAGGCTTCGCCCGATTTGTCGTAATTGCCGACCCATTGATGGCCGCGCTTGACCAGTTCGGGATAGAGCAGGATTGGCTCTCTGCCGAGCGCTGCGAACAACACCGCGCCTTTGGGCAGCGTTTCCAGCGTCTGGAGAATGCGCAGCATCGGCTGCGGCGGGTCGAGATCGGTCAGGTCGAGCTCCACGGCCGGATCCGGCCAGGCATCGGCGCCGTCGGCGTCGTCGTCAGAGGCGCGCACGGCGATGGTTTCCGGAAGGAAGCGGACTTCGAAATCGCCGTCCTCCAGCTCCAGCACTTCGTGGCGGAAGCCTTTGCGCGCCATCACTGAAAACAGCGGCTGCGGCTTGAATGGCGCGATCAGCCTCAGCCCCTGATCGGGGCCGAGAGCATTGACGCTCGCCATGATCTCGGCGAAGGGCTCGACGCCCGCCTTGAGGATCGGCCTCACATCGAGGTCCTTGTACTCCACGGCCATGATGATCTCCTTCAATTCGGATTGGCTGTTACGAGATGCGGGCGCACTGCGCCCGAGGGAAGCCGCACGGGCTCGGGCGCGTAACTCAGGCGCCGGGCGCGGAAGAATTCCAGCCCAAGCCCCGCCACCGTCGCAAACTGCGCCCAGGCGGCGAGCCGGAACCAGAAATCGGGCCCCAAGAGCAGGCATAGACCGCCGGCGATGACCGCGACATGATACAGCGCAAAGTGCATCCGCGCCCTCCGCTCCCGGACGAGATCCTGCACGCGCGGCACGGCGCTGCGGCCCATCACCGGCCCATAGGCTTCGAGCCAGGTCAGGAACGGCACGATCTTGTAGAGTTGCGCGAGGCCGAGGCCGGAAAGCCAACCCATGGCGAGGCTATAGACGCCGGCTTCAAGCAGCGGCGCAGTGGTCGTGATCGTTTGCGACAATAGGATCAGCACGAGACCAGCAGGCAGATGCAGTACGGCGGCAAGACCGGCGAGCGTGTTGAGCTCCAGCGCCTTGCGGCGGCGAGCGCGGGTCATGGCGACGAGATCGGCAAGATAACAGGCAAGCGCCAGGGAGAATAAAAGCGTAGCCGCAAAGAAAGCGAACGGCTGAAGCGGCGGAAGCAAGCCATCCGCCACGGCGCCGCCCCAGAGACACATAAGACCGGCAAAGGCCAGGACGCTTAGCAACCGTCCGAAGCGGCTCTTTTCCTGCGCCAGCATGAACATCGAGAACAGCCGATAGCTCACGCCGATCGCGGTGAGCGTCATCCAGCCGACAAGACCCGAAAAGGCATGCGCGGTAAGACCATAGGCGAGGAAGGCCTCCGCCCAATCAGGGATGAAGACGCCGGACAGCAGCGTGGAAAAAGTGAGCCCGAGACCAGCGGTCGCAGCCAGCGCCACGAGCCCGAGAAGCACAAGCCGTCCCGGCGGATCGCACTCCTGCCGCGCCCAAAGTGTGGCGGCGATCGAGACGATCTGGGCGCCGAAGCCCAGAAACAGCAGCAACCCGCCGAGCGGCAGGACGTGGAGATTGATCTCCAGTCGTCCTCCCAGCGACAGAAAGCCAGTAAGAAGCAGAAGCAGGCCGAGAACGAGCATTAGAAGCGCCGGCGCGGCGACCCAGGCACAGCGCGGCGCCGCGGCCGCCAAGACAGGAGCAAATTGCAAGAGCGCGCCGAGAAACAAAAGGCCCAGCCAACCGATCGCGATGAGATGCACGAGGACGAGCGTGTCGGGAGCTCCCGCATCGGCGGACGGATAGCCGAAGCCGAAGCCCATCAGCGCAAGCCCTGACAACAGGCAGGCAAGAGCGACCGCGAAATAGCTCATGGTCCAGCGCGACAAGGGAGCTCCCGGCATGATCGGTCCTCAGTGACCGCCGCAGCAGCAGTCGCAGCCGCCGCCTTCGGCGCGGGTGATCAGCACTTTCCAGACCTCGGGACCTTCTTCGACATAGTCCCAGCCGAATTCGTCGGGAAAGCGGGTCATGATCTGGTGATGCAGCGGCCGTGGATCATGGTCGCTGGTTACCTGCATGGCGCGTCCCGGCTCGAGCTGGGCGAGCATGCCGAAAATGGAGGGATGGCGTTGGCTGGGCGGGATCACCCGCACGTCGATTTCTGGAATGGCGCTCGACATATCGTCTCCGCTTCAATGTTGCTGTCGCGCCGGGTTTTCGCCCGACAACGATTGGATAGGCTGAAGCAGCCTCGCACACCTTGTTCCGGAACAAACTGCTTGCATTTCGTCAGGCCGGCTTGCGTTGGGGCAAAGAAGGCGGCGCAGGAAACGCTTAGGCCTCGGGCAGCAAAACCAGAGGAAACGCCATGTCCGACGCCGTCATCGCCCGTTATGGAGAGGCGCGCCTGCCGCGCTACACCAGCTATCCCACCGCGCCGAAATTCGCCGATGCGATCGGCCCTGCAGACTATGCCGAATGGCTGAAGGGCGCGCGGGGAGGCCAGACATCGCTCTATCTGCACATCCCTTTCTGTCGGTCGATGTGCTGGTATTGCGGCTGCCACACCACGATCACCGAGCGCGACCAGCCGATCGTCGATTATCTCGATGCGCTGACGCGGGAAATCGACTTGGTCTCGCGGCTGACAGAGGGCGATCTCGATGTCCGCGAGATCCATTTCGGCGGCGGTACGCCCACCATCATCAAGCCCGAAGAATTCATCGGCCTGATGACGCGGCTGCGTGGCAGCTTTGGCGTTCACAGCCACGCCAATGTATCGGTGGAGATCGACCCGCGCCGGCTCACCCGGGAGATGACGCAAGCTTTAGGGGAAGCCGGCGTCACCCGTGCGAGCCTGGGCGTGCAGAGTTTCGATCCGCGCGTCCAGAAAGCCATCAACCGCATCCAGTCGGAAGAGGAGACGGCGCAAGCGGCCGAGGGCTTGAGGGCGAATGGCGTCGGCAGCATCAATTTCGACCTGATCTACGGCCTGCCGCACCAGACCCTGCGCTCCTGCGAAGAGACCGCCCGCGCCTGCGTGGCGATGCGGCCGGAGCGGCTGGCCGTGTTCGGCTATGCGCATGTGCCGAGCTTCAAGAAGCACCAGCGGTTGATCGATGAGGCTGCCCTCCCCGACGCCGCCGCCCGCCATGAGCAGGCCGAAGCCATCGCCGAGACGCTCGAAGCCGGCGGCTATCGCCGCATCGGCCTCGACCATTTCGCCCTGCCCGAAGACGATTTGGCGAAAGCCGCCGACGGCGGCCTGCTGCGCCGCAATTTCCAGGGTTATACGACGGACAGCTGCGACGCTTTGATCGGCTTCGGCGCTTCATCCATCGGTCGGCTCGCCGAGGGATATGTGCAAAACGCAACGCCGCCGGGCGTCTATGCCCGCGAGGTCATGGCAGGCCGCCTGCCCACGGCAAAGGCTATCGCCTCACCGCCGAAGACCGGCTGCGGGCGCATGTGATCGAGCGGCTGATGTGCGATTTCGCGGCTGATGTCGCAGCAATCTCCGTCTTTCACGGTTTTGAGCCCGACATGCTGTTGAGCGGCAACGCCGCGCTGACTGCTCTGGCCGAAGACGGGATCGCGACGATCGCCAATGGAGTCGTTCGGGTCGATGCGTCCAAGCGTTTTCTGATCCGCGCCGTGGCGGCCGCTTTCGACGCCTATCTCAGTGATCTCGGGCGCACCTTCAGCAAGGCGGCGTAAAGCAGGAACAACATTCCTCACGCGCATAAAAAGACCTGGCCGAGACCAGCTCCGCCGGGTCTTTTTTCGTCGACCTGTCTGTCAGCGAGTCAGGCCGCGATAGATGGCGGGCAGCGCCCGCGGCAGTTTACCGATATCGCCGACCACGGTGAAGCCATGACGGCCGAACATGACGGGCAGATAGGATTGCGCCTCCCTGTCGACGGTGACGGCGAAGACGGCCGCGCCGCTGCGGCGCGCCTCCGCCACTGCCTTGCGCGAGTCCTCCAGCGCGAAACGGCCTTCATAGTGATCGATATCGTTGGGTTTACCGTCCGTCAGCACCAGCAGCAGCTTGCGCCGATTGGGCTGCTTTGCGAGCTCCGCCGACGCATGCCGGATCGCCGCGCCCATACGGGTGTAATAGCCGGGCTTGAGACCTGCGATGCGCCGCTCGATCCGGTCACTCATCGGCTCGCCGAAGGCCTTCACCGTTTCGATCCGCACCCAGGCGCGACGGCGCGAGGTGAAGGTGAGGACGGAATGGTTGACCCCGCAGGCCGACAAGCCATGGGCCAGCGCGGCGAGCGCCTCCTTTTCGACGTCCAGCACACGATGATCGTCATGCCAGGCGTCTGTCGAGAGGGAGACATCGACGAGAATGGTCACCGCGAGATCCTGGCCTTGCGGGCGCGAGAGAAGATGGATGCGGTCGCTGCCCTCGCCGCCGGCGGCGAGGTCCGTCTGCCGACGCACCAGCGCGTCGAGATCGAGTTCGGCTCCATCGAGCTGCGCCTTGAGCGTCTCGTTTTTGGGCCGGAGCATTTCGAACTGCCGCCGCACCTTACGGGTATGGGCGCGCGTCTCCTCGGTGGACAAGACGCTCGTCTCCGCTTCGCTCGCGGCAGCGGTGACGACCCGGCAATAAGAGGGCATATAGGCGCCGGTCCGGTAGTTCCATTCGGGATAGCTGATATCCGCCTCGATGGCTGCGGGATCGACCGCTTCAGGCGGCAGGTCGAGATCGAAGCGGAATTTGGAGGACGGCCGTTCCTTGCGCCGGCCCAGTGTAATCTCGTCGAGGTCGTGGGCCGCATCGCGATCGGCCTCGTCATTGTCGTCGGTGGGACGGTCGACATTGACCATCTCGGCCATCGCCAGGATCTTCTCAAAACGGTTGAGGATGAAGGGCGAGCGGTCGCTGGCGCCGCGCTCGGTTTCGCGATCGGCGCGGTAGCGGCCGGCGGAGCCCAGACCGTCGCCAATCGTCGCCGTGTCCTCGTCGGCCTCGGAGTCGCTAGACGCCTCGGCGCGTGGCTCATAGCGCGGCCAGAGCGGTATCGGCATCAGCGGCTGATAGCCTGCCGGCGCGCTGCATGGAAAGATCGACGGCGGACAATCGATCGGCAGACCCGCGCCGGCCTTGAGCATGGCGAGCGCCTCGTTCTCCACCAATTGCTCCACCGGCGGCAGCACGCCGCGCCGGCGGCCAGCGAGCATGCCGCGGCAGAGCGCGGCGTAGCGGGACGCCAGTCCCGGAAAGGCCTGCAGCGTCCGCCGCGTCGCGCGCTTGGACGCGTCCAGCGCAGCGACATCAGCGTTCAGCGCGTCTTTCGCATCGGTGGCGGTCAGCTCCATCTGCGCCATATAGGCAGCAAGCCAGATATAGAGATCACGATTGAGCGCTGCTTCTGGGAAGAGATCGATCACCGGCGGCAGTTGCACAGCGCCGCGATCGCGCGCCGCCGGCGCGGTCTTTTCCTCCCCCAGCCCCACCAGTTGGCGGAGGCGCAGCCGGTGGCCGCTGGCTCTGACATGGGCGGGCCCGAGCTGGGCTGCAGGCTCGCCGCCGAAGCCGCGAAAGCAGGTCGTCAATACCGGCTTGACGTCATCGAAGCTGACGGCGGCCTGCGAATAGCGCGGCATGCTGGAGGTAGAGCCCACCAGCCGGTGCCAGACTTTGCCGACGCTCTCCTCGAGTTCCAGGAATTCGAACATGGCGGCCTCAGGCGATGATGGCGGCGGCGACTTCGGTCAGTGCGGCCTTGACGTCGGCGTCGTCGCTCAGCGGCTCGATGATGGCGGCGCGGATCGCATCCTTCCGGTCCATGCCGCTGTCGATGAGGGCGGCGCAATAGACGAGCAACCGGGTCGACACGCCCTCCTCGATGTCTGCGCCCTTCAACTTGCGCAGCCGGCTCGCCAGTTCCACCAGGGGAGCGACGCGGGCTTCGTCCAGCCCGCTTTCGATCGAGACGATGGCGATCTCCTGCTTCTTGGGCAGGAAGTCGAATTCGATCGAGACGAAACGCTGTTTGGTCGAGGGTTTCAGCGCCTTCAGGATAGTCTGATAGCCGGGATTGTAGGAGACAACCAACATGAAGCCCGCCGGCGCGGCGAGCGTTTCGCCGGTCCGTTCGAGCGGCAGGATGCGGCGGTCGTCGGTCAAGGGATGCAGCACCACGGCGACATCCTTGCGCGCTTCGACGATCTCGTCGAGATAGCAGATCCCGCCGTCGCGCACGGCGCGGGTCAGAGGCCCGTCGACCCAGACGGTGTCGCCGCCCTTGAGCAGATAACGCCCGGTCAGATCGGCGGCGGCGAGATCGTCGTGGCAGGACACGGTGGAGAGCGGCAGTCCCAGCCGCGCCGCCATATGGCTGACGAACCGGGTCTTGCCGCAGCCGGTCGGCCCCTTGAGGAGCAGAGGCAATTGACGGGTCCAGGCGGATTCGAAAAGCTCGCATTCACGGCCGCTCGGGATGTAGGGCGGGATTTCGATGCTTGCGCGTTCGCGCGCGGTCGAGAGCATGTTCATGACGTCACTCCGGAATGGGAAGTAAAGCGGCCCCGCCCGAGGCGAGGCCGAAGGAAGGTCATTCAGCCGCCTGGAGGCTCGCTGCGCGGGTCTCGCGTTCGCGTCCCGGCACGAACAGAGCCCAGAGGAACATGACGGCCGAGATCAGCACGAAGACGCCCGAGCCAAGCCGGATCCAGTAGAACAGCGCCAGCTGGTCCTGCACATCCATGTAGCTTTCGCCGAGAACCCGTTGCAAATGCACCTGCAGCACGCCGGCGAAGGTCAGCGCGAAGGTCATCACCGACATGGCCGAGCACATGATCCAGAAGCTGATCATCGACAGCATCTGGTTATAGGGCGCCCGTCCCCGGAGTTCCGGCACGGCATAGGCCATCATGGCGAGGTTCAGCATTACATAGGCGCCGAAGAAGGCGAGATGACCATGCGCGGCGGTGACCTGTGTGCCGTGGGTGTAATAGTTCACCGAGGACAGCGTATGAAGGAAGCCCCAGACGCCGGCGCCGAAAAAGGCCATGACCGAGCAGCCGAGCGACCAGAGAATGGCGGCGCGGTTGGGATGCTTGCGGCCGGCCTTCCAGGTCATCACGAAGGTGAAGACGACCATGGTGAAGAAGGGCGCGACCTCGAGCGTCGAGAAGATCGATCCGATCCACTGCCAGTAGCCGGGCGCGCCGATCCAATAGAAGTGATGACCGGTGCCGAGAATGCCCGAGAACAGCGCGAGCCCGACGATCACATAGAGCCACTTCTCGACAACTTCGCGGTCGATGCCGTTGAGCTTGATCATCAGGAATGCCAGGACGGAGGCCATGATCAGCTCCCACACGCCCTCCACCCAGAGATGGACGACGAACCACCAATACATCTTGTCGAGCGCGAGATTGGCGGGATTGAAAAAGGCGAACAGGAAGAAGATCGCCACGCCCCAGAGCCCAAAGATCAGGATATTGGTGACCACGGTCTTGCGGCCCTTGAGCACCGTTAGCGTGACGTTGAACAGAAACATCAGCGCGACGACGACGATGCCGACTTTGATGGCGAAGGGCTGTTCGAGGAATTCGCGGCCCTCATGGATGTGGAAGAGATAGCCGACCACGGCGACCGCGGCAGCGACGAGGAACAGCCAGAACTGCACGACCGCGATGCGGGTGCTGTAAAGCTCCGTCTCCGCCTCTTCCGGCAGCAGGAAATAGGTGGAGCCCATGAAGCCCATCAACAGCCAGACGATCAGCGCATTGGTGTGGATCATGCGCACGATGTTGAACGGCAGGAGCTCCGACAGCGTGTTGGGCAGGACATAGATCGTTCCGGCGAGCACGCCGAACAGGATCTGGGCGAGGAAGAGGCCGAGCGCGCCGTAGAAATACAGCATGGCGACCTTCTGGGTCTGATATTTCATGATGATGCTCCTTCCCGTCTCTCAACCGGCCTCGTTGGGCGGCCAATTCTGGGTCTTGATCTTGCTGGTCCAGCGCAGGAATTCGGAGAGGTCGTTGAGTTCCTGATCGTTGAGATGGAACTGCGGCATCTGACGGCGACCCTCGATGCCCGAAGGCTGGGCGGCCATCCAGGCTTTGAAGGTCTCGCGCGTTGTCTCAACATCATCGTCGCCGCCCATGCGGGTCCAGACATTGCCGAGTTCGGGGGCGAAATAGGCGCCTTCGCCGAGCAGCGTGTGGCAGTTGATGCAGGCGTTCTTCTCCCAGACCCGCTTGCCCCGCTCGACCGCAGAGGTGAGTGTGCTTTCGTCTGTCGAGGTGGTGCGCATGTAGTAGTGGCTGTGCGCGGTCAGCCCGATGAAGATGGCGAAGAAGAAGGCCGAGCCGCCGTAGAAGACGTTCCGCGCTCCTGTTTTGGTCAAATAGTCCGACATGTCTGTCCCTCTCGCTTCCCGCGGACAAGGCGCGGGATCGGATGATGCGGAGGCCGGCGCGCCAGCCTCTGAGTTTAGGGATGCCGGAAGAGACGCGCGCCTTCTTTGTCGAAAGGCAAATAAATCTGACGCCAAAAATGAGACGCCCCGAAGGGCCTCCGCGTCAGCTCAGGAAAAAGGGAATGGCGGCTTTGGCGGCCGCGAGCGCCGTGAACAGCGCGGGCCAGGCGATCAGCGCCGCGGCCAGTCGCGGCCTCTCCCCGCGCAGTCCCATGAAATCGAGAATGACGATCCGCGCCTTGATGATCGTCAGCCCGATCACGGCGGCGAGCGCCCAGAGCGGCAACGTCTCGTGTTTCCATTGCGAGACGATCAGCGAGGCGGTGATGGCGATGAGGAAAAGCCAGATGGCGCAGCCGAACAGCCAGCGCGTTTGCATATTGCGCATGAAATCACCCGAGATAGACGATGGGAAAAATGACGAGCCAGACGAGATCGACCGCGTGCCAGAGCGTGGCGACAAGGGCGACATTGCCCGGCTGCGGCCGCCGCGCCACCAGCAACATGATCAAGCTCAGAAAGACGACATGGGCGAGATGGAAGCCGGTGATGAGGAAATAGAGTTCGAAGAAAGCGTTGAAGCTCGCTTCGCCTGCGAAATGCAGATCGCCCCGATATTCCCAAGCCTTGATCGCGGCGAAGACGAGGCCGAGAAAGGCCGCCGACCACAGACCGATCTTGCGGCCCAGCTCGGAATTGGCCCGCACCGCCGCCGCCGCCCGCCAGCCGCTTGCAAGTAAGACCAGCGTGTTGAGACTGGCCAGCCGCGTGTCGAGATGAAGCTTGGCGACGCCGAAATCCTCCGGATGCAGAAACGACATCACCAGAAAGCCGCCGAGCAGCACGCCGAAGGCCGCCAATTCGCTCCACACCAAAATCCACAGAATAAGGTCTCCGCCTTCGTCCTCCACTGCAATGCTGTCTGTGCTCGCCGCCATCGCCGTCTCTCCATTTCGTTAAATTGGAGTAGCGCGGCGAAATTTTCTCTTCTTTGCTCTTTGACAAAGAGCAGGAGGCTTGGAGAGCGGATAGATTGGGAAAAGGAGATTTGGCCATGACGGATGCGCAGACAGGGCTTGCGGTGGCGACGCCGGTGATCATCGGCTTTTCGATCGCGCTCTACAGAATGGGTGTGCTGCAACGCTATAGCGCGGCGGTCGCGGTGACGGCGTCGATCGTGATCGCCGGCGTGCTGTTCTTCCAGCAATAGGGCGGAGGCTACCATGTCGCGCCTCCTCCTCGCGCTCGCCGTGTTCATCGCGCTGCATTCGGTTCCGGCGATCCCGGCATTGCGCGGTCGGCTGATCGAAAGGATGGGCCGCCGGACCTATCTCGTCGCCTATTCTATCGTCTCGTCGCTGGTGCTCGGCTGGCTGTTCTATGAGGCGCTGCAGACGGATTACATCGAGCTTTGGGAGCCCGCGCCCTGGCAGGCCTGGATCACCTTCCTGCTGGCTCCGGTCGGCCTTTTCCTGGTCACCGCCGGACTGATCAGCCCGAACCCGTATTCGGTCACGCTCAGACGACAGACGGGCAAGATGGGGGCGATCGTCCGCTTCACCCGCCATCCGGTGCTCTGGGGTTTCTTCCTATGGGCTATCGGCCATATCGCGCCGAATGGCGATCTGCGGTCGCTGCTGCTGTTCGGCGGTTTCGCGCTGTTTTCCCTGGGCGGCGTCGCCATGCAGGAGCGCCGCGGTCGCAAGCGTCCCGGTGCGCGATGGACGATCGTTTCGGAGGGCACGTCCCTTGTGCTTCGCAATCCTCTCAAGATCCGTTGGGACGCCTCGGCCTGGCTGGCGTTTGCTCTTGCGACACTGACGGTCGCGCTTCTGCTGGCCGGCGGCCATCTGAGACCTTCGGTGTCGATCCAATGGCGATGGCAACGGGTTGAGTTTGAAATGATCGGGCGAGGTAGGAACTTCGGGCATGACGCCAAAGCCAAAAAGTTCGTCAACATCGCCCGCGATCTGAGACCCAGTATCATGGCACGACGGTGGCAAGGGATGTCAGCCGCGCCGGCGGCAATTTCTAGAATATGGAAGCCCACCACATCTATCTAACCGACCTCCCCTCCTCATCAATGACGCCTCCCTCTTCGTGGGTTGATGGTCGCTCAGCCGACCAAAGTCCTAAAGTTTGTTGTCGGCGCGGCGGTTTTTTTAGTGGGCATGCGACTTGCTGCGGCAGCTCCGAACACCTGGCCGACACCGATCAAGACTGGTTCGTCAACGCCAATCCTGCCCATGGTTGCGCCGAGATCCTCGAGCCGGCCAGCCCAGCGCCGCTCTGTCGTCCTGCTCACCGAAGACAGGATCACAACCGGCATATCTGCCGGCATCCCCTCCTCACGCAGGCGTTGTTCGATCTGCCCGGCCATGCGTCCGCCCATATAGAAGATGCTCGTCTGATGCGGCTTAGCCAGCGACGCCCAGTCGATGGTCCGGGGCAGGTCGTGGTTCTTGGAGTGGCCTGTCACGAAACGTACTTGCTGGGCATGGTCGCGATGCGTGAGGGAGGTTTTCAGCGCAGCCGCCATCGCCGAGGCGGCCGTGACGCCGGGGACGACGTCGACAGCGATCCCCTCCTGCTGCAGCAGCTGGATTTCCTCGCCGGCGCGCCCGAAGATCATCGGATCGCCGGATTTCAGCCGAACCACCCGATTGCCTGCCTTGGCGAAGCGAACCATCATGTCGTTGATGTCGTCCTGTTTGCAGCTTTCACGGCCGCCGCGCTTGCCGACCAGAAATCGCTTTGCCTCCCGCCGCGCCAGTTCAAGCACTTCCGGCGACACGAGATCGTCGAACAGGATGACATCGGCGGATTGCAAGGCGCGCATGGCCTTGAGCGTGAGGAGTTCCGCGTCGCCGGGACCGGCGCCGACCAGAGTCACCGAGCCAGTTTGCCCAGACATCTCGTCAGTCAACGCAAGCAGTGCTTCGCCCGCGCCGTCCGGCGGCGGCTCATTGGTCGTCAGGCTTCGGATTGCGAAGCGCTCCCAGAACGCTCGCCTCGGCAGACCCGGCGCCAGCCGACGATTGATGCTCTCCCGGAGCGACTGAGCAAGTTGGGCCCACTGCTTCAGCGCCGGCGGCAGCAATGTTTCGATCCGCTGGCGGATCGCCTGCGCCAGCACCGGCGCCGCTCCATCCGTCGAGATGGAGACGATGATCGGCGAGCGGTTGACGATTGAGCCGAACTGGAACTGACAATATTCAGGCTTGTCGATCACATTGACCGGAACGCCGGCCGCGCGGGCGGCGCAAAAGAATGCCTGCGCTTCGGCCTCGTCGTCGCAATCCGCAAGCGCCATCGCAGCGCCGGAGAAGACGCCGCAAGACCACGGTTGCGCGTGATGTCGTAACGAGGCCCGATCGAGCAAAGCGATCATGGCATCGCCGAGTTCGGTCATCTCGCAATAGAGATCGACGGCCGCGCCGCAGGCGAGGAGCAGCTCGGTCTTCCACGCCGCGGCGTCCGAGCCGCCTGCCATGACCACGCGTTTTCCCGCGAGATTCCAGAAGACTGGCAGTTTGGCCAGGGGCGCGATACGGGACGCAGTCTCATTCGGCAGCAAGGATATGGGTCGCATCGAGAATCCTCCTGATGTCTGGGCGGCAGGAGCCGCAATTTGTTCCAGCGTTCAACGCCGCGCCGATGGCGTCGACGGAGCGGCAACCGCTCCGCGCCGCAGCCAAGATGTCGTTGACGCCGACCGAAAAACAGGAACAGACGATCGCGCCTTTGTCCGAGCCGGCCGCGGCGGGGCGCCCGCGATCAGCGCCGTCCGGGCGCGAAAATCTGCATGACGGACCTGCAACTGTTCCGCCGCCCATTGGCGCGACACTTCGACGGGACCGCTTGAAACGAACAATGCGGCGAGGAGACTCTCACCGTCGAAGGCGAGAAATCGGTGATCTTCCGCATCGGCGTCGTGATAGCCGACGAGATCGCCGATATCCTCAAGAGACAAACTGCGCCGCAACCAGGCCTCCCAGCCTTCGGCAGGTGGGTCGCCTGCGAACTCGACACGATAGCCCGCATCCGCCTTGGCAATCGCCCAATACGAGAACGGCAAATCGGTGGGGCGGCCGGCGGACACCAGAAAGCCATGAGCCGGCGCCGCATAGCGGCTCACGGAGACGCGGCCCATCTTGAGGGCGGGTTGACCCGAGACCGGATCGACGCGGGACGGGATGAGAGTATCGACCCGGGCGCTTGGCGCGGTTTCTGCCGTCCAATGCATGGGCACGAAAACCGAGCCGCGCATCTGGCGATCGGTGATCAGCGCCCGCACGACGATCGAGGCGCCCTCGGGGCTTCGAAGGCGAACGAGATCGGCGTCCCCAATGTGATGATGACGCGCGTCGTGCGGATGAATTTCACAGAAGGGTTCGGCAATATGCGCCGACAGTCGCACGCTTTTTCCGGTTCGCGTCATCGTGTGCCAGTGATCGCGGATCCGGCCGGTGTTCAGGGTGAAGGCGTACAGATCGTCCGGTTCAGACCGAGCCGGGGCGTGAACAGGAACGAGCTTCGCCTTGCCGTCTTCCGTGAAGAAGCGGCCATCTCCGAAAAAGCGCTTGCGCGATGATCCATCTTTAAAGCGAGGCCAGTGGAACGGCGTCAGTTCCTCATACGCGTATTCATCAATTTCAGCGTAGGCGCCGATGTCGAAGTCGCGCGCGCCGTCATTTTCGAAGGCCGACAAGGCCGCATGTTCCGCAAAGATTTCCGCCGGAGAAGCATAATCGAACGCCGCGCCGAACCCCATCCGCTTGCCGACTTCGGCCAATTGCCGCCAATCCGGCAGCGCTTCGCCCGGCGATGCCAGGAATGCGCGTTGTCTGGAGATCCGTCGCTCCGAATTGGTCACGGAGCCCGATTTTTCGCCCCATCCTGCTGCGGGCAAGAGCACATGCGCAAGCCGGGCTGTATCTGTATTCTTCTGGATGTCGGACACGACGACAAAGGGACAGGCTCGAAGCGCATCCCGCACGAGATCGGCTTCGGGCATGGACACGACGGGATTGGTGGACATGATCCAGATTGCCTTGATTCGACCGTTGGCGACCGCCTTGAACATGTCGACGGCCTTCAGCCCAGGCTTGTCGGCGAGCGCCGGGGCTTTCCAGAAGCGCTTGACGAGATCCCGATGCGCGGGATTTTCGATGGCCATATGCGCCGCGAGCATATTGGCGAGCCCGCCGACTTCGCGCCCGCCCATGGCGTTGGGCTGGCCAGTCAGGGAAAACGGGCCCATGCCCGGCCGGCCGATGCGGCCGGACGCCAGGTGGCAATTGACGATGGCGTTGACCTTGTCCGTCCCGGAGGCCGACTGGTTGACGCCCTGGCTGTAGCAGGTCACCACCCGTTCGGTGGCTCGGAAAAGCCGGAAGAACTGACGGAGCGCCGGCATGGAAACTCCGGTCGCCTCGGCGAGCTCCGCCATGTCCAAACGGGCGGCGGCCACCAGCGCTTCGCCAATCCCCGACGTGTGCTTGCCGACGAAGGTTTCGTCGATCCCGCCGTTCTCAGCGAGATAGGCAAGCAGACCATTGAACAAGGCGACGTCGCCGTCCGGGCGCATCTGGAGATGCATGTCGGCGATGTCGCAAGTGGCGGTTCGGCGCGGGTCGATGACGACGACTTTCATCCTGGGCCGGCTGGCTTTCGCCGCTGACAGGCGCTGGTAAAGCACCGGATGGCACCAGGCCATGTTCGAGCCGACGAGAACCACGAGATCCGCCAATTCGAGATCTTCATAACAACCGGGCAGGGTGTCCGAGCCGAAAGCGCGACGATGGCCGGCGACCGAAGACGCC
Source organism: Rhizobium sp. G21 (assembly GCF_014158035.1). Classification (GTDB taxonomy): domain Bacteria; phylum Pseudomonadota; class Alphaproteobacteria; order Rhizobiales; family Rhizobiaceae; genus Rhizobium_E. The sequence goes on from NZ_JACFXW010000004.1 coordinate 24,380, forward strand.
ATGCAGAGCCGTGAATTGGTGTCGATATTCGCCGAGCCGATGAAGCCTTTCATCAGCTTGTTGGCGACGTAATAGTCTTCGGTCAGCATCTGACCCGAGATGTAGAAAGCGACCGCGTCCGGGCCATGCTCGGCGATGGTCTGGCGGAAGTGGCTGGCGACGAGATCGAGAGCCTCATCCCAGCCGGTCCTGACGCCCCCGACTTCCGGATAGAGCGTCCGGCCGTCGAGATCGAGCGTTTCGGCGAGCGCCGAGCCTTTCGAACAGAGACGGCCGTAATTGGCTGGATGCTCCGGATCGCCTTTGACGCTGATGCGACCATCATCCTCGACGCTCGCAATGACCCCGCAGCCGACGCCGCAATAGGGACAGGTGGTGCGGGTTTCAGCGAACATGGATGCCTCCTTCGATTTGCGCGGAGGTACAGCGCTTTGCTTTGCCGAAGGGGAGTGCGTCAGATGCCGCCATCACCTTCACTCCGCCGCCATCATCGCTGGCCTGAGGCAAATCGACAGTCGCCCGTCGATGTTGCGCACCGGCGTGGTCCGCACTGCGCCGTCATCCGCGCCGAGCGCTTCGCCGCTTTCGAGCGAGATGATCCAGTTGTGCAGGGGGCAGGTAACGGACTTGCCGTGCACAATGCCCTGGCTGAGCGGCCCGCCTTTGTGCGGGCATTGATCCTCGATGGCGAAGACCTCGTTCTCAGCGGTGCGGAAAACGGCGATCTTGCCCTCGGGCGTCTTTACGCAGCGGGCGCCGCGCAGCGGAATGTCGTCGATGTGGCCGATGGCGATCCAATTGCTGTCCATAATCTCACTCCGCCGCCTGATGGAAACCGATGGTCGCCATCGGCTTGAATTCATGCTTGTCCTTGCCGGAGACGCGCTCCGACCAGGGATCGGCCTGGGAGAATTTCTGAGAGAAGACGAAGCGTTCGAAATAGGCGCGCCGCTTGTCGTGGTCCTCCATGATCTGGCGGCGGATCTCGTCATGGCCGATGCGCTTGGCCCATTTGTAGATGCGCTCGAGATAGCGGGCCTGCTCGCGATACATCTGCGTCAGCGCCACGATATGTTCCATCGCCTCGTCTTCGGTCTTTACGAGCCCCAGGACATCCGTGCCCTTGATGTCGAGGCCGGCGGCGCCCGCGAAATGGATTTCGAATCCGGAATCGACGCAGACGACGCCGATGTCCTTGCAAGTCGCTTCGGCGCAGTTGCGCGGACAGCCCGATACGGCAAGTTTCAGCTTTGCCGGCGTCCAGGAGCCCCACATGAACTTTTCGATGCGGATGCCGAGCCCGGTCGAATCCTGCGTGCCGAAGCGGCACCAGTCGGAGCCGACGCAGGTCTTCACCGTGCGCAAGCCCTTGGCGTAGGCCTGACCTGAGACGAAGCCGGCCTTGCCGAGATCGGCCCAGACGGCGGGAAGGTCTTCCTTCTCGACGCCCAACAGGTCGATGCGCTGGCCGCCCGTCACTTTCACCATCGGGATTTCGAACTTGTCCACCACATCGGCGATGGCGCGAAGCTCCGCAGAACTCGTCACGCCGCCCCACATGCGCGGCACGACGGAATAGGTGCCGTCCTTCTGGATATTGGCGTGGACGCGCTCGTTGATGAAACGCGACTGGTAGTCGTCGGCATATTCATCCGGCCAGTCGCAGACGAGATAGTAGTTGAGCGCAGGACGGCATTTGGCGCAGCCGCAGGACGTCTTCCACTCCAGTTCCTGCATGACGGCGGGAATGGTCTTCAGGCCCTTCGCCTTGATAAGACGGCGCACATCGTCATGGCCGAGTTCCGTGCAGGCGCACATCGGCGTGACTGCGGCGGGATTATAGGCGTCGCCAAGCGTCAGCGACATGAGCTGTTCGACCAGGCCTGTGCAATTGCCGCAGGACGCGGACGCCTTGGTATGGGCGCGGACGCCATCGAGCGTCGTCAGGCCTTTGGATGTGATCGTCGAGGTAATCTTGCCCTTGCAGACGCCGTTGCAGCCGCAGATTTCCGCATCATCCGGCAAGGCTGCAACGGCCGCCATAGGGTCCAGCGGCGCTCCCCCTGGAAGGACTGGCCGAAAATGAGGGTTTCGCGCATGGCGGAAATATCGGTTCCCTTCTTCATCAAGTCGAAGAACCAGAATCCATCCGCCGTGTCGCCGTAAAGAACCGCGCCGAGGATCTTGTTGTCCTTGAGCACGAGGCGTTTGTAGACGCCGGCCGAGGCGTCGCGCAGCACGATCTCCTCACGGTCGGGCGCTTCCGCGAAGTCGCCTGCGGAGAACAGGTTGATGCCCGTGACCTTCAGCTTCGTGTTGACGACCGAGCCATGATATTCTGCTGCGCCGCTGGTCAGGCGATCCGCCAGAACCCGGGCCGCTTCATAAAGCGGCGCGACGAGACCGTAGCAGGTCCCCCGATGTTCGGCGCATTCGCCAAGCGCAAAGATGTTGGGGTCAGACGTCATCATGCCGTCATCGACAACGATGCCGCGGTTGACGGCCAGACCCGCTTCCTTGGCGAGGCTCGAGGCCGGACGAATGCCGACAGCCATCACCACCATGTCGCCCGAGATGATGCGGCAATCCTCCAGTTCGATGCCCTCGACCTTGTCCGCGCCGAGAATCTGCTTGGTGTTGGCCTTGGTGATGATCTCGATGCCGCGTTCGGTCAGCGCCTTTTCGAGAAGATAGGCCGCAGCCGGATCGAGCTGCCGCTCCATGATCGTCGGCATCAGGTGGATTACGGTGACTTCCATGCCTTGCCGCTTCAGGCCATAGGCGGCCTCAAGCCCGAGCAGACCGGCGCCGATAACGATCGCACGCCCCTTGCCCTTGGCGATCTCCAGCATCTTCTCGACGTCGTCGAGGTCGCGATAGGGCAGAACGCCGGGCAGTTGATGACCGGGCACGGGAATGATGAAGGGCAGGGAGCCTGTGGCGATAACGAGTTTGTCATAGGACGCCGTCACGCCATTGGCGGAGGAGACTGTCCTAGCGTGACGGTCGATTTCCGTGACTCTTGCGCCCTTGTGCAGGGTCACGCCGTGAGCGGCGTACCAGTCGTCATTGTGGATGACGATATCCTCATAAGCCTTTTCCCCGGAGAGGACCGGCGAGAGCATGATGCGGTCGTAATTGACCCGCGGCTCGGCGTTGAAAATCGTCACGTCATAAAGGCCGGGCGCCTTTTCGAACAGTTCTTCCAGCATGCGGCCGGGGGCCATGCCATTGCCGATGATCACAAGTTTCTGCGTCATGGTGGTTACTCCGCAGCTTCGACGAAGCGGTGACGTTCGTAGAGGAACTTCAGCACGGCTTCGCGGGATTTGAGATAGGTTCGGTCGGCTGCAAGCGCGATGCGATCGCGCGGCCTCGGGATCGGGACCTCCAGAACCTCGCCGATGCGGGCGGCGGGCCCATTGGTCATCATCACGATCCGGTCAGACAGCAGCACGGCCTCGTCGACGTCATGGGTGATCATGATCATCGTATTGCCGAGGCGTGTATGGATCTCCATCACCGCGTCCTGCAGATGGGCGCGGGTGAGCGCGTCCAAGGCGCCGAACGGCTCGTCGAGCAACAGGATTTTCGGCTCCATGGCCAGCGCCCGGGCGATGCCGACGCGCTGCTTCATCCCGCCGGAGATCTCGGTCGGGCGCTTGTCTTTCGCATGCGCCATCTGCACGAGATCGAGATTGCGCATCACCCAGTCATGCTTTTCGGCCTTGCTCTTCTTGCCGGCGAAAACTTTGGACACCGCGAGATTGACGTTTTCATAGACCGTCAGCCAGGGCAGCAGCGAGTGGTTCTGGAAGACCACGGCGCGTTCGGGACCGGGGGCGTTGACCTCCTGGTTTTCCAGAAGCACGGCCCCGGCAGAGACCCGCGTCAATCCAGCGATCAGGTTGAGAAGGGTCGATTTTCCGCAGCCGGAATGGCCGATGATGGAGACGAATTCGCCCTTGTCGATGGTCAGCGTCACGTCCTTGAGGACGTCGGTGCGGACGCCGCCGCGTTCGTAGCTTTTGTCGATGTGGTCGATCTTGAGATAGGCGGTCATGTGCTCGTCTCCTCAGTTCTTGGCCGTGCCGCGGGTGACGACGCTGCCGACAAGGGCGACCAGCTTGTCGAGGACAAAGCCGGTCACGCCGATATAGGCGAGCGCCACGATGATGTCGGAGAGGCGCGAGGAATTCCACGCATCCCAGATGAAGAAGCCGATGCCCACGCCGCCAGTCAGCATTTCAGCTGCGACGATGGCCAGCCAGGACAGGCCGACGCCGATCCGCAGGCCGGTGAAGATGTAGGGCGCTGCGGCTGGGATCATGATCTTGAGGAAGAATTCCAGCGGGTTGAGCCTGAGCACGCGGGCAATATTGCGATAGTCGTCGGGAATGTTCCGAACGCCGACGGCTGTGTTGATGATGACGGGCCAGATCGAGGTGATGAAAATCACGAAGATGGCGGAGGGATTGGAATCCTGGAAGGCGGCAAGCGACAGCGGCAGCCAGGCGAGCGGCGGCACTGTGCGAAGGATCTGGAAGATCGGGTCGAGACCGCGCATGGCCCAGACCGATTGGCCGACGACAGCGCCGAGAGCGACGCCGACAATTGCCGCAAGCCCGAAGCCGACAGCCACCCTTTGCAGGGACACGAGCACCCGCCAGGCAAGGCCGATATCCTGCGATCCGTTGTCGAAGAATGGAGAGGCGATCAGATCATAACTGTCGATCCAGACCTGGGACGGCGGCGGAAGCGTGGCTCCCGGGCCGGAACAGAGGATTTGCCAGAGGCCGACAAGGGCGATCAGCACCACAAGCGGAGGCAGGACCGAGCGCATCATCGTTTTAAGGACGGAGCCGAGCTTGAGCCGTGGCGAGGGACGTGGCGTCATCTGGACAACGGCTCCCCCGCTTTTCGCGCCGGCGATGGCAGTGATCGTTTGAGGGGTGCTTTTTCGAGCGGTGGCAGTCATGGTTAGGTCCTCTTCCGAGTGATGTCGGCGGCGCTGGGGCGCGCCCTTCGCCCCGGAGACGAAGGGCGAAACCGCATCACGTGCTGGCTTTGATGGTCAGGCTGTCGAGATAGGCTTTCGGATTTTCCGGATCGAAAACCTTGCCGTCGAAGAAGGTCTCCTTGCCGCGCGATGTCGAAGCCGGAATATCGGCTGCGGCCACGCCGAGATCCTTGGCGGCGGCGCGCCAGATGTCCTCGCGGTTGACCTTGTCGAGGAGCCCCTTGATGTCCGTATCAGGCGCAAACTTGCCCCAGCGGACATTCTCAGTCAGGAACCAGGCGTCGTGGCTCTTGAAGGGGTAGGAGGCGTGGTCCTTCCAGAACTTCATCTCGAGTCCGGTGTTTTCGACGATGCGTCCATTGCCGTAATTGATCGTGCCCTTGAGCCGTCCCGCCACATCCTTCGGCGGCACGTTGAACCACTGGCGCTTGCCGAGGATGGCGGAGAGTTCCTCCTTGTTGTCCATGCTGTCAGCCCAGATCTGGGCTTCCATCACGGCCATCATCAGCGCTTTGGTCGCGTTCGGGTGCTTTTCGATCCAATCGGAGCGGAGCGCCAGCGCCTTTTCCGGATGGCCCTTCCAGAGTTCGCCTGTGGTGCAGGCGGTAAAGCCGATGCCCTGATTGACGAGTTGCTCGTTCCAGGGCTCCCCGACGCAGAAGGCGTCCATATTGCCGACCTTCATATTGGCGACCATCTGCGGCGGCGGCACGACGATGGTGGAGACGTCCTTGTCGGGATCGATGCCGCCGGCTGCGAGCCAGTAGCGCAGCCAGAGGTCATGCGTGCCGCCGGGGAATGTCATGGCGACCTTGACCTCGCCGCCGGCCGCCTTCTTGGCCGCGAAAGACTCCTTCAGCTTGGACGCATCGAGCTGGACGCCGGTCTCGGCATATTCCTTTGCGACCGATATGCCCTGGCTGTCGAGATTGAGGCGAGCGATGATCGACATCGGCACCGGGACGTTGTTCTGCGTCACCTTGCCGGTCGAAATCAGATAGGGCATCGGCGTCAGGATATGCGCGCCGTCGATGCCGTTGGCCTCGCCGCCGAGCACGAGATTGTCGCGGGTGGCGCCCCAGGAGGCCTGCTTCAGGACCTCGACATCGGGCATGCCATGCTTTGCGAACAGGCCCTTTTCCTTGGCGACGATCAACGGCGCAGAATCGGTGAGTGCGATGAAGCCGAACTTGACGCCGGTAACCTCAGGTCCGGCGTACGCGGCGAACGCGCCGGAGGGGAAAGCGAGACGCGCGGCGCCGACAAGAGCCGTTGCGGAGCTGACTTTGAGAAGCTGTCGGCGGCTGATGGTCATTCCTGTGATCATCGTCATGGGTCGTGTCCCTCTGGAGTTCGACGGAGTGGGGAAAAAAAAACGCCGCGAGCTGATCTGCCAGGTCCGGGCGGGAGGGCCGGACGGCAAAAAGCCTGCGACGTCGGTGTCTGATGGTTATCTGCGCCTCACAGGGCGCTCATCCGTCCTTGGTCGCCGTTGACCGCGGACTGACATTGTCAAGCAAACGCCGTGCCAAATCAGGCACAGGTTGATCAAGCCATTACAGATATAGGTGTTTTCGCGGATGGCGGCCTGGGCATCGATCGCTGCAAGAGGCAGGACATTGCACGTTCAGCGGACTCGCATTCCATGCAAATGCCCTCGGATTGTGCATTGCACTTCATCAGTCCTCATGGGCTTCAGTTTTGGCAGGCGCGTTCGAACGCACTGAAAAGCGCTGCACATAGTCCTCGATGTCGTTCGGGTCGAAGCGCTGGCCATCCATGAAGCCGTCATAGCCATGGGCCCCGCCTTCATCGACATCATGCGGCTCGAGGGCGTCGGCGCCGAGCGCCAATTTGTAGAGATCGGGGCGGAAGGCGCTTTGCGCCCGCATCAGGCCTTCGGCGCTGAACTTCGTCTGCCCCCAGCGGATCATCTGGCTGTAGATCCAACTTGCCTGATCAAGGCGCGGATGGTTCGCCTCGCCACGATGAAACAGAAAATAATCGGGGATGACGCGGGTCGTGCCTTGAGCATCCAGACTGAATTCGCCGCTGAGAACGCGGCGGATGATGGTTTTCGGCGCAGCGATATAGGCGGGAGCTGCAAGAATTTCCGCCAGTTCGTTATGATGGGCGGTGTCGTCGCACCAGCGCGCCGCCCGGTCCAGCGCGACGATCAACCGGCATACGGTGTCGATGTTGGCTTCGGCCCAATCGGGGCGCATGCCGAGCACTTTTTCGGGCGCGAGCGGCCAGATGTCCTGCTTGGCGGCGACAATACGCCCCGCGCCGCGTTCGGATGCGACCATATTCCAGGGCGCGCCGACGCAGAATCCATCGATTTCGCCTGCCGCCAGCGCATCCGAGGTCAGAGGCGGAGGAACCACGACCAGCTTGACGTCGCGATCGGGATGAATGCCGCCAGCCGCCAGCCAGTAGCGGAATTCATAATTGTGGGACGAGAACGGATAGGTCATGCCGAGCGTGGGGGCGGGCTCCCCCGAGACCGCATGTCGGCGAGAAGCGATGCGAGCGCCTGGGCGTTTGCGAGCGCGCCGGCGTCGTCGGTCAGGCCCGTTGCGGCTTTCATGCGTTCAAAGATGCGCGCGGAGAGAGTGATCGCATTGCCGCCCCGGCCGAAGGAGAAGGGCGCAATGGTCGGCGAGGGGTTCGATCCCAGCCCCAACATGGAGGCGACGGGCATCGGCGAGAGCATATGGGCGACGTCGAACTGGCGAAATGCGAGCCGGTCCCGCACATTGGCCCAGGAGACGTCACGCGCAAGATCGAGGCGGAGGCCTTCTTTCTCGGCGAAACCGAGTTCTGCGGCGACGATGAGAATTGAAGCGTCCATCAAGGGGATGAAGCCCGCCCTGACGACCTTCCTGTCGCGGCCGCCAATCCGCGCTGGTGATTTCACGGCGTGGCCGTTTTGTGTCGTGGCCATCATGGTTCTCCCCAGCCTGTGTCGTCCGACGCTCCCATCACAGCAGCAGTCCCGCTGCCGTGACGACGCTCTGGGCGATGTCCGCCAGTTTTTTCTTTTCGTTCATGGCGGTCTGTCTCAACAGCGCGAAAGCCTGTTCTTCGCTCAGTCCGCGCATCTTCATCAGAATGCCTTTGGCGCGTTCGATAACCTTGCGCTCCTCCAGCGCATTGCGCGCCTCGGTGAGTTCCCGCTGCAGCCGGCTGAAAGCGTTGAAACGGCTGACGGCCATGTCGAGGATCGGTTTGATGCGCTCCTTCTTCAGGCCGTCGACCACATAGGCGGATACGCCCGCATCGACTGCGGCCTCGATCGCAGCGGTGTCGGACCGGTCGACGAACATGGCGATCGGGCGCGAGACTGTCCGGCTGAGTTGGAACATATGCTCCATCATGTCGCGGTTCGGGTTTTCAATGTCGATGATGATGACGTCGGGATCGAGCGTCTCGATCAGCCGCGCCACCCCTCGCATCTCGTGGATCACCTTCACATTGAGGTGGCCCGCCTCGTTCAACCCCTCTTCGATGATCGACGCGCGGATTGCGTTCTCGTCGATGACGAGAATGGTGAGGTCGACCGTATTCTTCGATTCATTCAAGGCGTTGCACCGGAGAAATAGAGCGCGAAGCCGACACCCGCGACGCTCAACGCCGAATTGGAACTCAGACTGCGGCTCGCCAGGAGGGCGGCGGCCGCAATTGCCAGCAAAAGCGCCAGACTCAACACCGAATCCGCCTCGGAAAACACCAACGCCAGTGAGGTCAGCAGCAGACTGGAGGCAATCGTCATCCGGATCAAACGTCCGCGCGAAGCGCCGGCCTGCGCCGAGAACATCGCAACGAAGTCAGTCCAGCACAATCCGATGACGATGCTGAGGATAGGCGGATAGGCAAGCAATGAGATCTCCTGAACCATCTGGGTCAGAAGCAAGCAATTTTTACGCCATATGCGTTCCCATGGCACCCCTAAGGCTGTGCTGGCTTGAATGAGGCGTGGCGGCGCGTCCCAGCGCCCCCAGTCGTATTTAGGCTCATTGTCAGTATTTCCCATCAGTTGGGAACTGCCCTGGCGAGACAGTGACGGCCGAGGACGGCTGGTTTCGACAGTTGCTCTGAAATTTTTCTGTTTTTGGTGCGCCGCCAAGACCTCAGGTCTTTCAGTGTAATTCCGAGAGCGGACGCATCAATGCCACAAACCCGCAGAGAATGGGCTTCGCAATTCATCTCGGAGTCTTCTATTGAGATCCTGCCTTATTGCCGCGTCCACCCTAGCTCTCGCTTTCGGTTCGTCCGCCGCTCACGCGCTGACGGATGCTGAGTTCCAAGCCATCGCCACAAAGGTCTTCATCCCGGTCATGAAGGAGTACCGCATCCCGGGTGTCGCTGTCGGTCTGACGCTAGACGGTCATGAGTACTATTTCACGCATGGCGAAGCCGTACGCGCCACGCATCAGCCGGTCGCCAAAGACACTATTTTCGAGCTTGGCTCCGTGAGCAAGCTCTTCAACGTCACATTGGCGGAGCTTGCGGAGCAGCGAGGCCTCCTGTCTATGAGCGACAGCGTCTCGGCCCATATTCCCGCCTTAAGAGGAACTGCTTTTGACGGCATCACCCTTCTCAACCTTGCGACCCATACAACAGCTGGTTTGCCGCTCCAGGCGCCGGAGAGCGTCACCGATGCCGGAGAAGAACTTACCGAATATTTGAGAGCGTTCAAGGCTCAGGGCGATCCGAACACGTTGCGTTCCTACTCGAATGTCAGCATAGGTCTCCTCGGCAAGATCACTGCTGAGAAATTTAAGAAACCATATGGTCAAGTTCTTGAAGCCCAGGTGTTTCGCCGACTGGGACTTTCCAGCACCTACGTGTCGGTGCCTGATGCAGCCGCTGGCCGCTATGCCTATGGCTACTCCAAGAAGGACGACCGGCCAGTCCGGCTAAACCCCGGCGTACTCGATGCAGAAGCCTATGGCGTGAAATCGACCGTGGTGGACATGACTCGGTTCCTGGGCGCAAATCTCGGCGCGGTGCAAGCGCCAAAGGAGATCGCTGATGCGCTCGCAGGCACGCGCGTCGGCTTTTTCGAGACCCGCTATTATACCCAGGATCTCATCTGGGAGCAGTATCCCTGGCCGGTCGACGCCCGTCGTTTGCAGGCGGGCAACTCGAGTGACATGGCCTTGAAGACGCAGCCTGTGAAGCGTTTGGCTCCGCCTGCGGCACCTGCATCCGAAGCCGTATTCCTCAACAAAACCGGCTCAACTAACGGCTTTGGCTCCTATGTCGCCCTTTTGCCGTCAGAAAAACTCGGAATCGTCGTGCTGGCGAACCGCAATTATCCAAACGAGGTCAGGGTCCAAGCAACTCAGCACTTGATCAAGATGCTCGAAGAGATCTCACGGAAGTGAACGGGCACGCCTGAGCAGGTGATACACGTCCAGGCGTTTGGCGACATTCTCATCTTAGGTCGGGGCGATAGGCAGCAGCCTGCAAATCGACTCGACCCAAACAAACTACGGTGTTTGTCGATGAACGAGATCATCGCTTGAAGGGTTGATCGAGCTTCTCTTGCAAGACAGGCTTATGATTGTATTCGCCGAAAAAGGGGCCATCGCTGAACGGACAGAAGATCCGAATCGCAGATATCAAATGACAGATCACATTGGCGAGGATGCGAAGACGGCGGCCGGTTGCTTTGAGGAATTTAGCGAGCTGTTGCATATGATTTCTCCTGTCGATTGCGTTTCCTCGCGGGGATGAATTGCGGATCGGGAAGGAGTGCCGCACCGGTGACGGCCGCAGCGCAGCGGAGGACCTGATGACGGCTGAATTTTGATGCGCGAGGAGCCGAAGGCGGGGAAATTCTGCCGGCGTCAGGTTGCGGCGGGATGCACGATCAGCATCATTCCCAATGTCGATGAAATGGGATCGAGAGAATTGTGGCAGCTCTGGTCGGAAGACCACAGGCGATGGAATTTACCTCAGAAAGGCGGCTCTGCCTCAGCCAGGCCCTCCATCTCGGTAGCCGTGACGATCATCTCCGCCTGGGCGATGTCGAGCTCGGCTTGGATCTGGCGACGCTCGGCGCCATCCACAGCGTTGCGCAGCTCGGCCCGCAGTTCTTCGATCTGAATTTCAAGTTCTTAGGTCATCTTCGTCTCCTTGACGTTTGTGAGAGATGACAGCCGGGTCCGAGAGGGGATGACGGGGTCAGGGATCGCGCCAGCGACCGGCAGAGCCGGTGAGTGGGGGAGCCGATTTGCGGAAACTGCCCTTGAGGGCAGGTGGAGCAAATTAGGGGAACCGCTCATCCTTGAAGCCGGCGTCGCCGCTTGGCAGGATCAGGCATTCTGAGCAGCTTCCCCGCTCACCGTATGCCACCTAAAAAAGCCGGGCCTGGCTCGATGCCAGATCCGGCTTTGACCCTCGGCAGAGAGTGGGCTCCGCCGGTGGCGGAGCCTTGTGATCCCGATCAGTCGCGGTTCGGGCGGGACCAGATGAGCTGGAGGCCTTCCTCGCCTTCGACCTCGGCGAGCGTTGCGTAGATCGGGGCAGGGAAGCTCGGATCGTCTAGCTTGACCGAGAGGTAGTCGCGGCCCTGCTCGGAGGTCTTCTGCCAGGCGGCGCCGAGTTCGACGCTTCCGGCATAGACGCGGAACTGCGGACCCTTGTCGGAGGGGTTGTCGACCCGGGCAATGCGGGCTTTGACGTTGAGGGCGAGAGTGCGAATGGAGCCGGTGAAGCCGTTCTTTTCGGAAGTGAAGGTGCCGATAGTCGCCATTGTCGTAATCCTTTTCTCGTGTTCGGGCCGCGCCCATCGCGGCCTCGATGGCAGTCGCAAAGACTGGGGACGATCGGACCGCACCCAGCCGGGGTCCCCAGCGCGCCTGCGCGTTGGGGTGGCGATTGGGCCGCAATGCAATGGAGGGCGACAAGTCGCAGATTTGTTAGTGGGAGAGGAGGAGCCCGTGAGGGATCCGGGGTAAGAAATCTTAAGCCTTGTCGTTGCGGGAAGACGATCGAGGCGCAGCCGGTCTCCGGTCAGACATGCCCCATCGAGCCCGCAGATGGGTTGCCGGAAACTCTGTCGTGAAGGGATATGGCAATGGCGCTCACCGCATTTGCCCGTGGGAAGAATGGCAACCTGGATCATGCTCCGCTTGTCCCGTCGTCGGAGCCTGCTTCGGTTGGGGAGTGGGTCATGTACAGCGGCGGTCCGGCTTGCCTGCCATGCCCGGTGCGATATCGTTGCGCTCGCGAATCGCAGCCTGGAGGAACAATGCGTCAGCAGACCAAGCCGTTCATCATTGAGCGCAAGCCATCCCGCAAACCGAAGCCCGACACTACAAAACTGTCGATCTGGGGAAGGCTGGGTAATGACATCGCACAAGGTCTCCAAGATCAGCGTGATATGGAAGAAGCGGCCGCCACCGGTGGTGACGACCGCGCCTGACGTTCAGGCCGCAGCCTTGAAATCCGCTTCCGGCTGCAGGGAATGCAGAAAACTGACCGCGCGTTGCGCGTGAGCCGCCGCTTGGAAGATGGCCCGCTTGTCGTTGGCAAGGACCGATAGCCATGACTGCAGGTAGGACGCATGGTCGGGCCGTGGCTCAAGCTCCGGCGCAATGCCGAGATCGGCGCAAAGGAAGCAACTGCCGAGCTCGGCGATGAGCTCTTCACGAGCCCGTTCCGTCCTATCCTTTGCATAGCGCGACAGGTCACGGCCAGCGCGATGTTCCGCCGCCGTCCAGTGCGTCGCCTCATGGCTGAGGACGGCTGCATAACCGGCGGCATCGCGAAACGCCTCGAAGGGCGGCATCTGGATATAGTCCATGACCGGCGAGTAGTAGGCCTGGTTGCCGCCATGCCGGATGACTGCGCCCGTCGCTTTGAAGAAGCGATCGGCGCTTTCGATGCGCTCGACAGTATCCCGCACCTTGGCTGGCGGGGCATAATAGGTGTCAGGCAAACCATCGATCTGCTCGATATTGAACACCGAATAGGCCTTCAGGAACGGGATTTCCCGAGCGACATCGTTGCCGCTCCCGTCGGCCACCGATTTGGTGAAGCGACTCGCGAAGACCACCGTCGAGCCCGTTTCGCCCTTTCGCACCGCTCCGCCCAGTTCGAGAGCCTGCTTGAATGTCATCCAAATCGAGGAGGAGAAGCCGCGCGACAGCTGCTCCGACCACAACAGGAGCACGTTCATGCCAGAGTAGGGCAGGCCGTTATGGCGCACCGGCCGGGTAATCCGGTCACTGGTGTTGGCGGCGCTCCACGGCTTCATCCAGGGGCGCACGCGCTGTCCGAGATCCTTGACGATCCGGTCGGTGATGCGCGTGTAGATGTCGATTCGATCTATGTCCGTTTTCCTGGCCATGACTTCTTCTCCTTTTCTAAAAACCGCGCCTATCGCGGTCCGTCACGGAGGTCCGAAGTCAGGAGCCGGAGGTCGAGCCCATGCACCGAAACGGCCGCAACAGCGTGGAGGACGGCAAAGCCGTTGCATGGGCGCCCGGCTCCTGCAGGACCGCCGAGCGGGACGGGCCGCGACAGGCGCTTCTCCAACCCTTGATTTCGAGATGACAAATGGCCGGCGCGTGCAGGCGCCAGCCTGAGAGCAGAGGAGATGGCGGGGTCGCCCCCGCCGATGGGGCTATCCGAAGGCCGCCATCTGAGCCTCGGCCGCCTTGCGGTCGAGCGAAGCGCCGGGATTCTCGATCGGCCGGTCGAAAGGCTTCCAGGTTTCGCCGACAACCTGTTCGTAGGCGGCCACTGCTCCCTCGGCCGCCATCCGCAGCGCATGGGACTGGACACCCATGTCGGCCGCGAACTCCCGCTTGCGCTGGGCGCCGCTGTCATACCCGACCGGACCGTCGAGATCCTCGTCACGGGCATCGTTCGAAGCTTTGGCCGTTGCGTCGCGCGCTTCGGTGACGGCGCGTGAATAGAACTGTCCGGCGCCATGCGCCGATCCGACGAAGGCCCCGACGATGCGTTGCAGATGGATCTGCATGGCCTTTTCGCCCAGGCCTTCGGAAAGGCTTTCGGCCGTCTCGACGATCAGCCGCTCATGCAGGCTGCGGATGCCATCGCTGTCGACGATAGCCGTGCCGAAGCTTTCGGCGATTTTGTGCGCCTGGATGGCGTCGGGGCAGGAGAGGCGGACCATTTCGAGGGTGGTCCCTCGGCGGGATTGCGCCGATCGGGCGGTGGAGCGATTGGGAGTGGTGGGCTTGGCCATGTCTGTTCCTTCCGTGGCTGCCGAAGCGGTTCCGGCCCGTGCCGGTCTGCCCTTCGATGCGGACGACCAGGACCGGCATAGGACGGGCGGCTTCATAGGTCCGGTCCGACTGAACCAGCAGGGCAGGTTTGCGGGCCAGCAGGTCTTGACCTGAGCAGTCCGCGAGCCTGCCCTCACGCAGAGAGGTTGGATCGGCCGCCCCGCGGCGCGCAAGCGGCCTTGAAACGACCGGCCGCCGGTTCAGAACGCAACGAGAAGAAGGGCAGTCCAGCACGGGTCCGATATCAGATGCACGCCGACGAGGGACGACATGGCCAAGCCCGCCACCTTCGGAGATGTCGTGCCCGCAAGATGACCAGATGCCATCCAGCGCAGAGCCCATTCGAGGTCCGCCTATCCCCGCCACCGGCGAAACAGGCGCATCACCGCAATGCTCGAGCGTGTCGATGATCTGCTCCTGCACCGCCAGCCTAGATGCGAGCGTGTCGAGTTCGCCCCAGCGTTCGAAGGCAAGGCGGTCAGCCAGCCCCTGATGATAGAGACGCGGGCCCGATCGGCGTCGCCCCCGGCTCCGGACCTTCATCGTAATCGCCTGCCGTCCGGCGCGCGCCGCAATCTGCCGGGTCAGACAATCAAGGTGCCGCAGGGTTTCCAGACGGGCGCCTATTGCCTTGTCCAACGGCTTCGGAGCGAGGATGTCGATCATGACCCATCCTCCTGACCTCGCCAGCCGATGAAGGAGGACAGCCCATGATATTCGGCGTGACGGTCGGGATCGATGACAAAGCCAAACCGGCCGCGCCCAGCATACTCGTCGCTCGGCACCAGGAAGCGACGCTCATCGTCGTCAGATCTCCGGTCACCACCGACGACAGCCACGACTTCGGTCATGCCGGGGTGTTGAACGGAGAGGATTGCCGAAGTGACGATATAGTCTGCCGCATGGAGCTGATCGAACGCCCGTCGATCCCTGGCCCAGCTTTCGCCTTAGGTCAGCTTGGCGCCGTGGATCGCCTCCCATTCATCAGGCCAGGTATTGCGAATGGTCTTTTCGGCAGTGGACCGCTCGTAGCCGGTGAAAAGCTCTGGAAAGCTGAAGGCCACGATCGCCCATTCGCAATCTTCCTCGTACCAGGAAGTATCCTTGCGCAAGAGCGGATGGACCTTGGCATTGCGGTCGGAAGAAAGGTGAAAACCACCGTGGCCGGCCGTGCTATGGGCAACGACACCATCGGCATAGATGACCGCCATCTGCGAACCGCCCCAGGGCGTGCTCGCCGATATGCGCGTCTGCACGCGGTTCAGCGCAGCGAGGTCACGTTTGTGACCAGCCGTCTCGGCGACACGCGCTCGAAACTCGGCCTCTCCCGCTAGCCGGCCATCGTGCCCGATGAAATCGGCGCGGGTCAGCTCAGCGAGCGGCCGGCGAACGAAGGCTGCGCTTGCAAGGAATGCGAAGCCGCTTGGCGACATGACCATGGCGAGGACCAAGTCAGCGATGCGGGCAACGGGAATTCCGTCCGCACTTGTGGCAAACTCCACCCCCGAAAGATCGGGGGTGGGTGTTGCCGAGCTTGACTTGAGTGCGCCGGTCATGCGGCCGCCCTCTGATCGAAATCCTGGTCGTGGCCATCGGCGACCTCGGCGTCGTGCAGATCATCCTGACCCGCCTCCTCTTCGACCGGCCCCTCATGCTCTTCAGTGGTGCCGCCAGTATCGCCGTCTTCGTCATCCTGGGAGCCCGTGCCGATGACGTGAGCGGCAGCACCTGCGCGGATCCATTCGAGTAGTTCGTCAGCCGGCGGTGCGAAGCGGCCGACCGGATGGACGTAGTGTTGGGTCGCAAAATGCTCGACGAGCGCTGCGCGGGTTTCGCGCACCTTCTGCCGTGGCTGAACCGATGCCTCGGCGCAAGATGCTTCCAGCGCTTGGCGTGACAGGCACAACAGGAAGTCCTCCGACCCCATGTTTGGCAGGAATTCATCAGCGCCGATCGCCTCCCCTGCGATGCGCGCGACCATGCCGCTGTTCGACATGCCCCGGCGGCACGACAGAACATCGATGAGGACCGAGCGAACGGCAACGCGTAGCGTATCTTGATCGAAGGCGAGCTTGCCATGCTCATCGAACAAGCCGACCGCATGGCGCGAGAAACGCTTGCCGCCATAGAAGGTCCCATCCGCACCGGAGTCGACGCGGACGTTCTGTCCCGCGAAGGCCAGCACCATCAGCGCCATCAGCATGTCGTCCTCGATCGGCGCGCGACCGAGCGCATCGTGCAGCGCATCCGTGCGATAGTCGCCGATCATGTCGTGGCCCTTCTGGGTCACGTCGGGCCGGACCTTCGGCGTGGCGATCGCGTCAGCGTCATCACCGCCACCGACAGAGCCGTCGCCAGCGATCCCGTTGGGCTTCGCGGCCTCTGGCATCCGGTAGTGCACCGTCTGCACCTTGCCATCGCGATCGAGGTACATCGCAGCTTGGTCGGATTTGGACGGCTTGCCGTAGACCTGAGAGGCCTTCTTCGGCAACTCCGGCTGGCCCCAGCTGTTGACGTCGACGATCGCACCCTTCTTCGGCAGATTGTTCGTCATCCATTCATGCTGCGCACCGAGAAATCCCTCGACATTGGTGGTGTAGCGGCCGTCCTGGTCAGCAGGCGCGAAGAGATCCTCAACCCATTCAATGCCATAGGCCTGAGCGAGATCATCGCCAAAGCTCGCATCCTTGGCATACATGCGCTTCTTGGTCAGCGCATTGGCTACCTGCCACCAAGGCGCGGTGTCACCCTTCTTCGGTTTGTGGGCTTTCCAGACCTCCTTCTGCTCGACCTGGCCCGCGGCCGCGATGACGCGCAACTGCTGCTCGGACGGCATGTCACCTAGCGCCATCTGTTCCAACATGGCCGGAAGCACATTGGCGAGAAGGCGCAGCTTTCGGATCTGGCGGACGGGAAGGGCGAGAGCGACGGCGATCGCCTCCTCGGTCCAGCCGAGAGCCACGAGCCGTTCGATGCCACGCCATTGATCGACGGGATTGAGTGCTTCGCGAACACTGTTCTCGACCATGGAGCGCATCGCGCCATTGTCATTGGCCGCATCCACGACCAGGATCTCGATTTCTTCGAGACCTGCGGCAATGGCGAGCCGGACGCGACGATGGCCGGCGTCGATGATGTAGCCGTTACCACCATCGGCTTCGGGCGCGACGACAGGCGGCTGGACGATACCGACGGCCTTGATGGTGGCGAGCATCAATGCATCGGCCTGCGGTGAGGACTTCGACTGGCGCATCCGCTCTGGGTTTTCCTTCAGAGCGCGGGGGTCAACTTTCATGATCTGCATGGGATTGCTCCTTTCGGGGAGTTCGGACCAGCGCCTCGCCAGCCCTTCCTGTCTTCATTTTTTCTCGAAGACACCTCCCGGACCGCCGATCGGCCGGACTGACGCAACTGCGACCGAGCATCCCTGCCGCGAAGTACAAGCGGGGCTTTTGGGCCCTGCGAAGGACGAGTGGCCGAGATGGCGCAGGTGGTGGTTGAGCGACGCGGCGGCAGGAGGACCGATCGGCGACCGGTTCCGTCCTCCTCCCTCTCTTCAGTTTCTCTTTTGAATACCCGGCGCGCAAACGCCGCGGCCAGAACGGCACGTGAAGACCTCGGCTGGAAGCAGAAACGCAAAAAGGGCGCTTAACCCGCGAGGGGAGCGCCCTTTGCTGATCCCGGACGACATCGAAAGCCACAGCGATTGCGGCGGCAGGACATTATCTGAACGGGAAGTGATCCTCAGATATTATCGAGGTTGAGGGATTTCAAGTATCGGCCCCGCCATCCGGCGATGGCTATGGCGGGAGCAGGACCAAGCCGCAAGACCAGCACGGTTTTAAGTTTGTCATGCGGCCATCTGGTCTGCTTCAGCAATGGCGGAAGCAGCCAGTTCTCCCTCGATCTCGCGAAGTTGCATCCTTTTCGCGCCGAGCTCCTCTGCGAACTGGAAGGCGCCACCGATGCGCGATTGATAGGAATTCAGCCGGCGCTCGGCCTCGTCGAGCCGCCTGCGATACTGGCTTTGCTCTTCGTCGAAGCCATTAAGCCCATGCTCCAGCCGTGAGATCGCGCCAAGAGGCGTCACCGTAATGGCGAGGTCGATCTCGTACTCCGCGCCGGTGCGCTGGAGCAGCGTCTCGAAACGATAGCCATCGCCCTTTCCGAAGCGCTCCCCTTCATAGACGAGATCGAAGCCTCCGATCGTCGCTAGATGCACCTCGCCCTCCTGCTGAAGTTGAAGCAGCGTGAGGATTTCCTTCATCAACGCGCGACCGGCCTCCTTACGCTCGGTATGGTCCTGACCCAGTACCGTCATCGTGAAGGCATCGCCATTGGTCGGCCGGAGGCGTGCGATGTCCTCGCCGATTTCACCTATGCGCCGCGTCGAGACCTCGATCTCGCGCTCGGCGTCGCGCATTTGCCGGCGGACGGCATATTGGTCGTCCTCGTGGGCAGCGCGCAGGCGTTCGAGCCGAGCGATATCGGCCTCGAGCCCAGCTTTCTGCATCAATCGCTCATCGCCAGACGCGATGGCCTTCGCCATGGCAAACTGGTTGGCCGCACCTTCGCCAACGTCCTCCAGCCGCCGGATCGAGGTGTCGCCGGACAGCGCGGCGGCAATGAACCGGGCCTTGCGCTCGTTGTTCTGCCACATCAAGGCATCGAGACTTCCCTCGGTGGCATAGGCGAAGATATCGACCTCGTCATGCTGGTTGCCCTGGCGAACGATCCGGCCTTCCCGCTGCTCGATCTGCGACGGCAGCCATGGGACATCGAGATGGTGGAGAGCCTTGAGCCTCAGCTGTGCATTGACGCCGGTCCCCATCGTCTCGGAACTCCCGATCAGGAAGCGGACCTTGCCGGCGCGGACATCGCCGAACAACCGCTGCTTGGCCTCGGTCTTTTTATAGTCCTGCATAAACGCGATCTGCGCGGCGGGCACGCCAAGCCGGGTCAGCTCATCGCGGATAAAGCGATAGGCCGAGAAGCCACGCGATTTCTCGACATTGATCGTGCCGAGATCGGAAAAGATCATCTGTGCGGCGCCGGGGAGATCAAAGTCCTTGCCGTCAGGCCGCTGATACACGGTCTCGCCGGTTTCCTTCCAGATCCGGTGGGCATTGCGGACCAGTAGATTGAGCTTGTTGTCCGCCTCGTTGTCGGCCGCCGGCATCACGAAGCGCAGGTCGATCGCCGCGTGACGACCATCGGTAATGACCGAGAGCAGAATATCATCGCCGGGCTTGGCTGGTCCCTCGCGCTGCTCGATCGCCTTGATCCGGCCGTCGAGCATTTGCTGATAGGTTTTGAACAGCGCCGTCGGCTTGGCCGTCAGGATCTGCCGGCCCCCGTGGAGATGTTCGGCACCTTCACATATTGGCGGAGATCATCGGGCATGACGATATCGGCGAAGGATCGGAACATCGCGATCAGCTCGGGCACGTTGACGAAGCTGGCGAAACGGCTGACAGGCTTGTATTTGCCGGACGGCTGGATTTCGAGTTCGGTCGTCGTATCGCCGAAGCAGGATGCCCACGCATCGAATTCGTGCAGCCCGCGCTCGGCAAGTGCCTCATGGCCAAGCAGCCGCTGGATCGAGAACATCTCGCCCAGCGTATTGGTGATCGGTGTACCGGAGGCGAGTACCAGCGCGCGGCCGGGGTTTTTCGTCTCGATGTAGCGGGATTTGACATAGAGATCCCAGGCGCGCTGCGAGCCGTTCGGGTCGATGCCCTTTAGCGTCGACATGTTGGTTGCGAAGGAAAGCTTGCGGAACTCCTGCGCCTCGTCGACGACGATCTGGTCGACACCGATTTCCGAGATGGTCAGCAGATCGTCCTTGCGGGTGGCGAGCCCCTCCAGACGCTCCTGCAATCCTTCCTTCAACCGCTCGAGGCGCTTGCGCGAGACGCGATCCTCGCTGTCGACCTTGGTCAACAGATCCTCGTAAAGCTGAAGTTCGTCCTGGATCATCTCCTGTTCGAAGGCCGAGGGCACGGCGATGAAGCGGAAAGCGGAATGGGTGATAATGATCGCATCCCAGGTGGCGGTTGCCGCGCGCGACAGGAAGCGAGCCCGCTTGTCCTTCGTAAAATTCGTCTCGTCGGCGACGAGAATGCGGGCATTGGGGTAGAGCGCGAGGAATTCGCGGGCGGCCTGTGCCAGGCAATGGCCGGGCACGACCAGCATGGCCTTGGCGATCAGACCAAGCCGGCGCTGCTCCATGATCGCGGCAGCCATGGTCATCGTCTTGCCGGCGCCGACGGCATGGGCGAGATAGGTCGATCCATCGGCGATAATCCGCCATATGCCGCGCTTCTGGTGCCCATAAAGAACGAAGGCGTCAGAGGCGCCGGGAAGTTTGAGATGGGAGCCGTCGAATTTGCGCGGCGCGATATTGTTGAAGCGGTCATTGTAATCGCGGGCCAGCCGATCGGTGCGGTCGGGATCGGTCCAGACCCAATCCTGGAAGGACTGCTTGATCTTCTGCAGTTTTTCGCGGGCAGCTTCCGTATCGACAACGTTCAGGACTCGGCGTTCGCCGTCGATGTCCTTGAAGGTGTCGAAGATTTGGGGAACCCGGCTGTTGAGCGCATCGGCGAGCAGATCGCCGGCATGGCGGCGGCTGGTGCCCCATTCGGACGTGCCGGCGGCGGTATAGCCGAGCTGGCGGGCCTCCACCGTCCAGAAGCCAAGCTCCGGCATATGGTGGATGCGGATATCGGCATCCATCTTCTCTTTGACGAAGGCAACAACGTCGCCGGCCGGAATCCATGGCGCGCCGAGACGCGCGGTGATGTCGGAGGGTCGAAGATCGGCCGGCTGGACGTCAGTTAAAGCGCGAACGTTGCGCTCATAGGTCGGATCGAGCTCGGCCGCAGCCTGAGCGGCGGACAGCTTGGTGCGGACGGCGCCGGAAAGATATCCGTCGGCTGTCTGCCACGATCCATCCGCAGGGTCACGGAAGATAGCCTCACCTAGTTCGTCGACCACATCAGCGGGATCGCGGTGCAGCAACTCGGCGATATGGTCGATATCCACGTGTCCGCGCTCGTTCAGCACGACGGCCAGCGCATCTGCCGGCGACGTGATGGTCGGCGGGCCGGCGGCGCGATCACACGCTCGGAGAAGATCGGACCGGGCTTCGCCGTGTCGGTCTCCAGATCGTAATCCTCGATCGAGGCAACCAGCCAGCAATCCGGATCGTCGCGGAACGGCGCGAGGTTGGGCTGACGATGGGTTTCCTTGACCTCCCCTGTCTCGGAGTCTTCCTGAATGGAAACGGTCGTATGGTTGACCGGCCCGAAATCACGGACAAAACTCGACCAGGCGACCCGCAGCCTCACTTGAAGATCACGCCAGGGGCGATCGGTTTCCTGCGCCTTCAGCACCTCGCGCACCGCATCGCGGATCGGGATCAACTTTGAAATGATCCGGACATGCTTCTCCGGCATACCATCCCCGGTGCGGCCCTTCCGGACCGTGACCGGGAGGGCAGCGCCGTCGAGCATCTGCATTAGCCCCTCGACCGATCGAGGAAGAAGCTGCCCTCGCGAACAGGCCCGCCCTTCGGCTGTAAATCGACAATCTCGGCGAGTTCGTCTTCCAGATCGAAATCGATCGGCGTCGGCTCTCCGTCGTAGAGATCGGCGGGCAGGAGATCGATGGCAGCGGCGAGCGCCGTTTCGAGATCCTCGCCATCGCGCGGCCGGCAGGTATAAGCCTCGCCGTACGGCCCCGACATCAGGGCATGAGTGCCGAGTACGAAATCCGGATGCCGGGCGAACCACCTATTGATGCAAATTGCGCCATTCTCCTCGGTAGCCGGCTGGACTTCATCCACATCGAGCCACAGCTGGTCGCCTTCCGGCTCCCCGAGCTTTCGCTTGCGGTAGAAGAGGATGTCGACGACGACATCCGTGCCGGCATCGCGGCGGAAGCTGCCCTCGGGCAGGCGGATCGCGGCGATCAGGTCAGCGGATTTGGCGATCTGCTCACGGGCCGTCGTGTCGGCCTTGTCCATCGTCCCGTGCGAGGTGACGAAGGCGGCCAGCGCGCCGGGCTTCAGGAGATCGATCGACCGGGTAATGAAATAGTCGTGCAGCCGGAGGCCGAGCGCCCGATAGGCCCGGTCGGATCGGACCGTGCGATCGGAGAAGGGGGATTCCCAATGGCGAGATCGTAGATCGGCGCCAGATCGGTGCGAGCGAAGTCGCCATTGATGATCCGGGCCTTCGGCTGGAGCAGACCGACGATGCGGGCGGTGACCGGATCGAGTTCGATCCCGGTAACATAGGCGGCGTCACGATAGCGCTCCGGCATTAGGGCTGGAAACAGACCTGTTCCGATACCGGGTTCAAGCACGCGGCCGCCGCGCCAGCCGAGCTTTGCGATCCCGGCCCAGATCGCCCTGATGATCAACTCCGGCGTGAAATGGGCATACTGGGTGCAGCGGGCGAGCGACGCGTATTCCGCTTCGGAGACAGCTGTTTCGAGTGAGTTGCCGAGATCGTCCCAGCCAGTGCGGAAATCGACGTCCCCCGGGCGGCGGAACATGCCGTTGGCGAGTTCGCTGGCGCCGAAGCCTGTGAAGCGGATCAGTTGTGCCTGCTCCTTGGGCGTTGCGGGCCGGTGTTGCTTAGCAATTCCGTCGGCAACGAGGATCGCCGCAACATTCGCGCGGGCGCGATCCTTCCAGGTGGCGCCCAGTTCGCGGTCGCCATCGAGATAGAAATTTGCACGAAGTCCTGCCCGCCGCACGGGGGTGTCAGAAACGGGGAGGGCGGGAGCCGGAGCCGGCGGCACTGGATCGGGATCGTCATCATTGGCAGCTTCAGGCGAAAAGTCACCGAAGGCGGTGACGCCCAGGCTGAGCCCGGATGAAAGGGCGCCTGAACCGAACATGTCGAAGGTGCCAGCTCTATCGAGTGAAAATGGATCGTGGCTCATGGAAATCTCCTTGGAAAGCGGGCGTACGAAATCGTCCAGTCGAGGGTTCGAACGGTTGCAGCGCTCGGATGGTGGGGGATTGGTTCTGGCTTAGGCCGCCAGGACCGTGGGGAGATGGCGCAGATGAACCGGCAGCTTGGCTGCGATTTCGTCGTCGGTCAGCGTTTCGAGCAGCTTCAGGAGAGTGCCTTCCTTGCCGCCATAAAGCATGACCGTGCGACGGCCCTGCACCGGCTTCGGCCATAGATCTCCGGCATAACCGCGATAGTCGTCCGCGGTCGTGCTCCAGATATGTTCGAGCCGTTCCTCTCTGCTCATCGCCCGAACCGGCCGGGTTTCGCGGTCAAGGATCGCCGAGCGCATCGCCTCGACAGAGTTTGAATCGGATAGGTCGCAGTATGTGTGGAAATAGCGGACGGCGTCATCGATCCGGATCGCGTAGAACACCGAGGTTACGGAACCCGTCATGAACTCGCGCATCGCAAAGATAGGGCCCCGCATCCAAAGCGGCGGCAGGATGTCGAGCATGTAACTGTAGGAGGTCTCATCGATCTCGAACCATTCGCCGGCATAGGTGGCAGACTGATCGCCGCCAAAACGGTCTGGGCGCTTGGCGTGCCGATCGAACATGCGGAACATGTCGGCGCGCTTGGCCACACCCTGAAACACTTTGCGGGGGAGGGATATCGACGTCATCAGCGTGGTCCTTTCGGGGTTTGCGGACCGAAGGCAGCACCGTCGTTTCGACCTCACTATCCTCTTCAGTCCTTCATGACCCTTCCCGATCGGCCGGCCTCGCGTCCGGGCGGGTCAAGGGCCGGCCTTGGCCGGGCGAAGCCTCCTTGACGCGGCCGGCGCGCATGCGGCAGGCCTCATCTTCTTCTCCATTTTCCTTTCCCGTCTCTCCTTTTCTCTGTTCTTTAAGACCTCGTTCCAGTCGTCCGCCGGCGGACGTAGCCTCTGCCAATCGCAGCTGGACGCCTCGGCGAGCGCACGCAAACGCGCTACGTAGCTGTCTCCTTGGGAATTGCCATCCGTCGCGGCCACCAGTGTCAGCCCCGGCCGGAGGGCGAGTTCGCAGAGCGCTGCATCTGTCGCCGGTGACCACCCGCCTCCTGAACTGAGATAAAGCGTGCCCTCACGTGAACCCTCGAGCGCTGCGAGGCTCATCGCGTCGATCGCGGCCTCGGTGACGCAAATGCGATTGGCATCACTCGGACCCAATCGGAACAGAAGCTTTGATCCCCTGGTCGAAAATCCGCGCCATTCGGGTCCTCGTTCTTCCCAGCCGACCACTCGGCCATGGCTATCAACATGCGCCGCCCACATGCTGCCAAAAGGTCCTTCCCGCAGGACGTCTTCCCGAATGGCCTGCCGGATTATGGCAGGCGGGATCAAGCGCTGCCAAGATAGATAGCGCCACGCGCCCGATCCCGGCGAAGGCGAGCGCCGGCATCGCCAACGCTCAGCAATGGCCTCGTCTGACACTGCAGACCGCGCCGGGCGCCATTCCGGCCGGGAAAGCTGAAACCCGACGAGCGCTGCGACAGCGTCCACGGCGGCCGGAAACGTGGTCCTTTCCAGAAACATCGCAAGACCGAAGACGTCACCCTTCTCATCACCCAGCGGATCGAACCAGCCTCTTCCGTGATGGGTGACAATAATGATGTTGCCACCGTGCCGGTATTTGACGGCTCGACGGCTGCTTTCTTTCAGATCGATTTTGTATCCGGTCTGCTCCAGCACAGCTTCGCAACTCACATTGGCGCGCAGCGCCTCCAATTCTTCTCGTTTCATATTTTCTTCGGCCGCACAGCGGCCGTCCCTTCATTTTCCCGCAATCTGCGGGCCACCTTCGTCCCGCCGCGAAGAGCGGAGGGGGCAAGGGCGCAGGGTGCAACTGACAAAAGTTGCAGCAGAGCGCTGCGGCGGAGCTTCCCTTGCAGCCGACAGGTCGCCAGCGGCAGGAACAGGTGGGTCTCAATGAGACCCACGCGGGAAGTATTCGTGCACGATCTCAAGATCGTCTTCGTCATCGAGTTCGTCGGACGGAAGGACGCCGAATTCGTTGCCGGATCTGAACAGGGTGATTGGGACCATCAGATTGTTGCAGAGGTGGAAGGCGTGAGACTGGGCGAGAGAAAGATCGTGTGCCATCTTGAGGTGCTCCATCGGAAGCGGGCCAATTCCCGCTGATGGCTCCTCAAAGGAACAGGGGCGGTCGCGATCACCGCGGAGACGAAGACGGAGCGGCGGCAGCTTGCTAGCCGACCCCTTGAGGGTTGATCGACGGAGATCCGGACCTGGTTCAGGGCGCCATCACAAGAAGCGGGATTGGTCTCCTTTCAATGGAGCGAGATCTCGGCGGTAGACTTTCGACGTTTGGGGATCTCAACAGTTAGGACGCAGACTCATAAGTTGGACGTGATCCATATGCTCGCGGCAACGATCTTGAGGGCAGCGAGATAGTTATCGGCCCGTCGGTCATATCGGGTCGCCAAGCTACGCATCTACTTGATACGATTGAAGAACCGCTCCACCAAATTGCGCTGGCGATAGACCCATCGGTGGCGGAACCTCCTGATATTAATCAGCCCCGGTTCGGGCGGGACAAGATGAGCTGGAGGCCATCCTCGCCTTCCACCTCGGCGAGCGTTGCGTAGATCGGGGCCGGGAAGCTCGGATCGTCGAGCTTGACCGAAAGGTAGTCGCGGCCCTGCTCAGAGGTCTTCTGCCAGGCCGCGCCGAGTTCAACGTTTTGCGGTGCACCGCAAAACGTTGATTATGCTGAGAACGTGATTATGCAGAGTGTCGGTCGCTGAAGGCGGGATTTGCCGGTGATTGCGGCGGATTCTGCTCCGCATAATCCCGGAGGCTGAGATGGATAGTGCGCCTTAAAAACGGACGCCTTTGGCCTATGCTGATCCCCACGATCATTTTGGTGAAAGCTGCAAAGTTGGCGGAAAAGAATGATGCATGGGAAAACATTGCTCGCATTCGACGGCGGCTGGTTGATCTGAATGATGAGCGGAAGGCGCTTGAGCGTGAACTGGAAGCGGTTGAGCAACAGCTGATTTCCGATAGCCAGGCCGACGCAGAGAAGCCAGCGTTCGTCGACGCCCCTGTTACCAACAGCTCACCGTCGATGGAGAAGGTGGAGTTATTCCGGCAGCTGTTTGCCGGGCGCCCCGACGTCTTCCCGGTTCGCTGGAACAACAAGAAGGACGGACGCTCCGGCTATTCACCGGCCTGTTCTAATGAGTGGGCGAAAGGAATCTGCGGCAAGCCGAAGGTGAAATGTGGGGACTGCCCGCATCAGGCGTTCATCCCATATTCCGAGGATATCATCGAGAAGCACCTTCGTGGCGGCGATGCCTGTTCAAGCGACTTTGTTGCCGGCGTATATCCATTGCTGCAGGACGAGACATGCTGGTTCCTTGCTGCTGACTTCGACAAGGAAAGCTGGGTGGACGACACCAGAGCTCTGCTGGCCACTTGTCGTGCAAAAGGAATTTCCGCTGCCCTTGAACGGTCGAGGTCGGGAAACGGTGGCCATTTGTGGATATTCTTCTCAGAACCCGTTCCCGCAAAGATCGCCCGACAACTTGGTGCCGCACTGATAACGGAGACGATGGAGAACCGTCCCGAGATCGGCTTCACGTCTTACGACCGTTTCTTTCCCAACCAGGATACCATGCCGCTTGGCGGCTTCGGCAATCTGATCGCGCTTCCCCTGCAAAAGAAAGCTCGTGAAAATGGCAACAGCGTTTTTGTCGATGACGACTTGCGACCCTACGATGACCAGTGGGCGTACCTGTCGTCTCAACCCAGGTTATCGGCGGACGAAGTCTACAGGGTCGCCGACGAAGCCGAATTGTCCGGGCGGGTCTTAGGCGTTCGGATGCCGGTCGATGACGAACATGCCGACGAGCCTTGGAAGATGTTACCGTCGCGTCGTAGCGAGCCGCGGCGAATAGAGGCTGCGATCCCACAAAGCATCAAGGTCGTGATCGCAGATCAGATTTACATTGATAGGACCGAGCTTCCGTCCGCACTGATTGCGCAGTTCGTGCGCCTGGCAGCATTCCAGAACCCGGAATTCTATCGCGCACAAGCAATGCGATTGCCGACATTCGGCAAGCCTCGGATCATCTCCTGTGCCGAGCTTCACCCGCGCCATGTCGCGCTGCCACGAGGCTGCTTCGACGAAGCGATTGAACTCATCAAGAGCCATGGCGCGACCGCCATTTTGGAGGATCTCCGCGAAGATGGAGAGGCTCTACCCGCCGGCATCTCGTTCCAAGGGGAACTGCGACGCCCACAATCGCGGGCCTTTGATGCTCTTGTCGCCAACGACAACGGCGTGCTCGCCGCCACGACCGCCTTCGGCAAGACAGTTGTCGCAGCGGCACTCATAGCACATCGTAGCCGCAACACGCTGGTTCTTGTTCACCGCAGGGAGCTTCTCACCCAATGGGTAGAGCGTCTGAGCTCCTTCCTGAGCATCGACCCGAAGCAGATAGGCATCATCGGTGGCGGGAAAAGGAAGCCGACAGGGATCATTGATGTGGCGCTGATCCAAAGCCTGGTTCGGAATGGCGAGGTCGATGACGTCGTGGGCAATTACGGTCATCTGATTGTCGACGAGTGCCACCATTTGTCCGCTGCGAGCTTTGAGCTTGTCGCTCGCAGATCCAAGGCGCGATATGTCGTCGGCCTATCTGCCACCGTTGCCCGAAAGGACGGTCATCATCCGATCATCTTCATGCAATGCGGCCCCGTTCGCCATCGGGTCGATGCGAGGGTGCAGGCCGCCGAACGTGGCATTCGCCACCGTGCCCGCGACCGTTCGACCAAGTTTGAGTTGCCAGCGTCACTCGTCTTGGCAGAGCGCCCGTCAATGCCGGCGATCTATGCGGCCCTTGCGCAGGACCAAGGCCGAAATGACCTGATATTCGATGACGTGTTGAAATCTCTCGAGGCCAAACGTTCGCCCATCCTGCTGACGGAGCGGAAGGATCACCTCGATTATTTCCAACAGAAGTTTTTGCCGTTCGTGAAAAATCTGGTGGTGCTGCGCGGTGGCATGTCGGCGAAGGATCGCAAGCAAGCCACCGCGGCGTTGAATGTCGCAGTCGATGAGGAGCGCCTGATACTTGCGATAGGCCGCTACATCGGGGAAGGCTTCGATGATGCGCGTCTTGACACGTTGTTCCTGACCATGCCGATCGCCTGGAAAGGCACTTTGGCGCAGTATGTCGGCCGTCTGCATCGTCAGCATGATGGAAAGCGGGACGTCCTGGTCGTTGATTATGTCGACAGCACCGTTCCGGTTCTGGCCCGGATGGCCGCAAAGCGACGATTGGGTTATCGCGCGCTAGGTTATGTGATCGAATGAGGACGCCCCGCTATGAGCGGAGCGCCGTGGTGCTGGTCAACGTAACCAGATCAGCTTGTGCTCGCCCTTATCGCCCTGGACCAGGGAAGGCGTAGACCGGCGCTGTGAAGAACGGATCGTCGAGCTGGAGAAGCCAATCCTGATAAGGCGATTTATGGAACAGCGCAGGCGCAGAGTACGTGCGGATTCTTTGCCATTAAACACGAGGCTCTCCATAGAAACACAAGGTCACCCCGCATTTAGTCTGCAACATTTGGGGTCATTCTTCCGCGCCGAAGGCGATCAGAGTTCCGTACTTAATTACACCGGCGCAAGGCTCGAATACCTGCCGCCCTACAGCCCGGATTTCAACCCGAACGAAGACGCCTTCTCGAAACTCGAGGCGATGTTGCGTAGGGCCGCTGAACGCTCCATCGGCGGCTTCTGGAACGCAATCGGTCGCCTCCTCAAACTCTTCACGCCAACCTGATGCCACAACTATTTCGCCGCCGCAGGATATGATGCAACATTATCGGATTCCGATCCAAGCGTCAGCACAGCCTGACTGGCGGCGCTACCCGGCTTGGAGTGGCAAACTATACATCTAGCGCGGACTTCAGCCGTTCGAGCTCAACATCACTCATCGCACTAAACTCGTTTGCTACAGGAAAAGTGCGTTCGGCGACCGCAGCGCGATAAGCCGTGAGCGCTTCGACGCGCTCCTTCCGAACCTGATCGTGCAATCGCGCCAGATTACCCCAGGCTCTGGCATGACGCGGCAGGCGGCCGGACTCGCCGCATATGTCCGAGGTGAAGAGAAACTGAACGTCGGCATCCGCCCCGGAGCCGAGAGACACGGTCACGAGATTGGTCCGCTTGTAGATTTCGGCCATGGCCGGCGCCGCGATGATCTCGCATTCCACGGCAAAGGCGCCGGCATCCTCCAGACGTCGGAAGCGATCCCAGAGATCGAGCGCCTCCTCGGCCGTCTTGCCGACCGAGCGCACACCGCCGACCCAGGTCGATTTACGCGGCACGAAGCCGAGATGACCCATGACCGGAACCTGCTCGTCCGCGAGCATCCGGACCGTCTCGTAGCCGCGGCTGCAGAGCACAGCGTCGGCGCCCTTGAGAATGGCGTCGAAAGCGGTGCGCAGGATCTCCTCCGAGGTGATCGCATCGGCGAAGCCCAGGGCCGCGGTGACGAACACCGCCTTGGAGCCTTCCCGCACGCGCGGCACGCTTGCCGCGCGGCAAACCACCATTTCGATTCCCGCGGCTTCGGCGGCGGCGGCTTCGTCGGCGGTTTCCGCCGTAACCTGCGCCGCCTGCCGGCCTAAACCCTTGAGGGCCTTCAGCCCGGCAACCGTCTGGCTCCGGTGCACATCGCGGCCGCCGAAATCGAAAATACGCGGCATCAGAGCTTCTTGGCGTAGTAGTCGGGCGCGATAACGCCTTCTCGGTTGAAGAACATCGGCACGTCGACGCCGGAATAGAGAAGAATGTTGCCCCAGGGATCGAAGGCTCCCGTGCGGACGATGACCTTGGCCTTGGCCGCCATCTCGCTGAGGATTTTCGCATGCTGGATGGGTTCGAATTCCGCATCCGGGAACAGACGCTTGATCTTGTCCATCAGCGGCTTGTTGTAACTCGGCACTTCCTCGGCATAGGAAACCTTCTCGGCGATGAAATTCGCGGCGATCGGCGTGAGCACGGTTTCGAGATCCGGCACGTCGGGCGAAAGCGCCAGATCGATGCGCCAAGCATTGGACGGGATCGGAAAGCCCGCGTCGCAGACGATCATCAGGTCGCCATGGCCCATCGAGGCGATGGCGTGGGAGAGTTCGGCGTTGAGCAGCTTGTTGCGGTTCACTTGTCGTCCTTCCATATCGTTGACTTGGCTTTTTCGAAGAGTGCGTCGGCCTGCTCGCGCTGCGGCAGGCCGGGAATGACGCCGAGCTTCGTGCAGGCCAGCCCGCCGCAGACCACGCCGAAGCGCACGGCGTCGACAATGTCCCTGCCCTCGGCCAGCGCAACGGCAAAGCCCGAATTAAAGGCATCACCGGCGCCCGTCGTATCCACGACCTCGACGGCAGCGGCCGGCACCATGATGTCGAGTTCGTCGGTCAAAACAAGCGCGCCGGTGCGACCGAGGGTGACGACAACATTGCGCACGCCGCGGCGGCGCAACTCCCCGGCGAGCTCGCGGGACGAGCGCGGATCGTCCGCCGGCAGGCCGAGCAGGATGCGCAATTCGCTCTCGTTGGGGGTCAGGTAATCGACATTGGCGAAGATGTCGTCTGGCAGCGCACGGGCGGGGGCGGGGTTGAGGATGGTCTTGGCGCCATGTTTGCGCCCGAGCTCCATAGCGCGGGCGGCGGCCACGGTCGGGATTTCCAGCACGGTCATGACGACGTCGCTGGCTTTGATCCGCGCTTCTCCGGCATCGACGGCGTCGGCGTCCATCAACTCGTTGGCGCCCATGTCGAGAATGATGAAATTTTCGCCCTTGTCGTTGAGGATGATGAAGCCGACGCCGGTGGCGCGCTCTTCCCGCACCTTGACAAGTCCGGCATCGACACCCTCGGCGGCGTAAAGATCGGTGGCGATCGAGGCCAGCTTGTCGGCGCCGATAAGGCCGATCAATGCCGAACTCGCACCGAGCCGCGCCGTGGCGACGGACTGGTTGGAGCCCTTTCCACCCGGTCCCATATCGAAATCTGTTCCCAGCATGGTTTCGCCAAAAATCGGCAGCTTGGGCGCGCGCATAGTCAGGCCCACAGCGAATGAGCCGACGACGGTCACTTCGGGTTTCTTCATTGTCTCTCCAGTCATGACGTCATGGCCCGAGCCAATATTTTCTGTTCGTCAATATCGGATCCGGCGAGTTCGCCTGAAATCCGACCGCCGCGCATCACCAACACGCGCGAGGCATTCATGATGAGTTCGGGAATCTCGGAGGAAATCAGGATGACGGCGACACCTTCCTGGGCGATACTGCGAAGGATCTGGTAGATCTCCGCCTTGGCGCCGACGTCGATGCCGCGGGTCGGCTCGTGCAGAACCAGCACGCGCGGATTGGTGATCAGGCTGCGGCCGAGAATGATCTTCTGCTGGTTACCGCCCGACAGCGTGCCGAGTTTCTGGGCGAGATGCGATATACGCGCATCAAGCCGCGCCACCTGGGCGCGAGCCTCCCGGCGGATTGCGCCGCGCCGGAGCACGCCGGCCAGCGAAAAGCGCGGCAGCGAAGCGGAGACGACATTGTCGGCCACGCTCATCGTCAGCAGGCCGCTCGCGCCGCGTCGATCGGCGGGCACGAAGGACATGCCGTTGCGGATCGCGCCGACCGGATCGTGCGGCCGGATTTCCTTGCCTTCGACGACCACAAGCCCCTGGCGCATGACCAGTCCGAACAGCGCCTCGCCAAGCCCGTCCTTGCCGGAATCAGGCAGGCCGCCGATACCAAGGATTTCGCCAGCGCGCACGGAAAAACTGACATCGTCCAAGCCCGCCGCGGTGAGGTTTTGGACATCAAGTAGCACATCGCCCGACGGCTCCGGCGCATCCAGCGCCCAGGGACGCGCGGCGCCGAGATTGCGGCCGACCATGCCACGGATCAGCCGCTCTTCGTCGAGATCGACATTGTCGATGGTCTCGATCCTGCGGCCGTCGCGCATGACAGTAATACGGTCCGCAATCGCGAGCACTTCCTTGAGATGGTGGGAGACATAAATGACGGTGACGCCGTCGGCGCGCAACTGTTTGACGATTTCGAACAGCCGCTCGCGCTCTCGCGCTTGGAGAGCGCAGAATTGGGTTCATCCAGCACCAGCACGCGGGCATTCTGGCGGATCGCGCCTGCGATCTCGACCAGTTGCTTTTCGGCGATCGACAGGCGGGATACCTTGGTGTCCGGATCGACATTGGTCATTCCCAGCCGCGACAGCGCCTGGCGAGCTTGACGGCGCATCTCGGAGCGCGGCACCAGCGAGACGACCGAGTTTTCGGCCACCGTCGACATCATGATGTTCTCGGCGACGCTCATCGTCGGACAAAGCGCCAGTTCCTGGTAGACGACGACGATGCCTGCGGCGCGGCTGTCGATGGCGGTGCGGAAGCGCACCGGTTTGCCATTGACCCTCACCTCGCCCTCGGTCGGATTGAGGTCGCCGGCGAGAATATTCATCAGCGTCGACTTGCCCGCGCCGTTCTCACCGATCACGGCATGAACTTCGCCCCGGCGAAATGAAAGCGACACGTCGTTGAGCGCGACGACGCCGGGAAACCGCTTGGTCACCCCAACGATTTCGACGATGTCTGAACTATTGGTCTGCATGTGCACCACCTGTCCATGATGGACCGCCGGCGCTGCGCGCCGGCGGTCATATGCGCTGGGGAGGTTACTTCTTGGCGATTTCGGCGATGTTTTCCTGCGTATAGACGCCGACACCGGTATCGAGATTGTCGATCGGGGCTCCGCGCAGGAATTTTACCAGCAGGTCGACGGCGGCGAAGCCCTGCTTTTCGGGCGCTTGGTCGATCGTGGCCTGGATGTTGCCGTTGCTGACGAGATCCACCGTCTGGTCGAGCAGGTCGAAACCGACGATCTTCAGCTTTCCGGTCTGGCCGTTTCGCGCCGCCCACTCGCCGGCAGCGGGAGTGGAGCAGCATTCCAGCGACAGGATGCCGGTGATCGACGGATCGCCCAGCATGGCGTTTTCGATCGAGGAATAGATCTTCTGAGGATCGGTGCCGGTGTTCAGCGTGGAAACGACCTCGATGCCGGGGAATTCCTTGAGGCCTTCACGGGCGCCCTTCTCGCGATCCAGCGACCACTGGGCGGCAGCGTCGATCGTGGTGATCATGACCTTGCCCTTGCCGTCGAGCACCTTGCCCATCAGCTTGCCGGCCTCGACGCCGGATTGGACCAGATCCTGGCCGGCGAAGGCGAGGCGCTTGGAATCCGGATTGTCGGTATTGTAGGTCACGACGGGAATGCCGGCGGCGAGAACGCGGTCGATGACCGGCGCCAGCGCATCCGTCGACACCGACGAGATCGCCAGACCATCCATCTTGCCCATCAATGTTTCGATCTCGCTGATCTGGCCATCGGCGTCGGAGCCGACCGGGCCGACAAAATTCGCGTTGACGTCGAGCTCCTTGCCGCCGCGCTCGACGCCCGCCTTGATGAAGGGCGCAAATTCGTTGGAGACATCGTGGAACGACACATAAATGTCGAGCTTCTGACCGGCATCGAGCTTGGCCTTTATGCGATCAGCGAGCTTGAAGTCGGCCAGCTTCTGCTCTGCATGAGCCGACATCGGCAGCACTGCTATTGCCGCGGCAATCAGTAAATTTCTTAGTTTCATAGTCTGTTTCCTCCCAGTTGATGTCAGTTCCCTGGATATCGCACCGCTCTCCTCAAGCGGTCTTGCGCGATGTCCATTTGTCTATTCCGACCGCGATAAGGATGACCAAGCCGATCATCAGTTCCTGTACGAAGGGCGACACGCCCATCAGCACCAATCCGTTACGCATGACGCCGATGATGAGCACGCCCAGAATGGTTCCGAGGATCGTGCCCTCGCCGCCCGACAGCGATGCGCCGCCTACGATGGTCGCCGCGATGACGTCGAGTTCAAGCCCGATGCCGGTGCGGCCGGCCTGGCTGGACGGTAGGAAGGCCAGGCCTAGAATGCCGGCAATCGCGGCGAGCACGCCCATCAGCACGAAAGCCCAGATTTTCACCGAACTGACCGAAATGCCCGAGACGCGCGCCGCCTTGGCGCTGCCGCCGACCGCAAAGATGCGGAAGCCGAAATTGGTGTAGGACAGGATGAACCAGGCAATTAGCGCGATGATCACGAAGAAGACCAGCTGCATGGGGATGGCGCCAAACAGGTAGCCTTGGCCCATCCCGGTAAAGGCGCTCAGCACGCCCGGATCGGCGCCGTTGCGCAGGTTGACGGTGACCGGCTGACCATTGGTCATGATCAACGCGGCGCCACGCACCATGCTGAGCATGCCGAGCGTGGCGATCAATGAGGGTAGCCGGCCATAGGTCGAGAGCAATCCGTTGAAGAGACCGATCACGCCGCCTGCGGCAACGCCGGCGGCCAAAGCGGGCAGCAGCCCCCAGCCGGCAAGGATCGTCATACCGGCGACGAGGCCCGAGAAGGCGTAGATCGAGCCGACCGAGAGATCCACCTCGCCCGAGATCAGCACGAACGTCATCCCAACGGCCATGATGCCGAGCAGAGATATCTGCCGGCCGACATTGAGAAGGTTGATCGATGTGAGGAACCCGTCCGTGGCTAAGGACAGGAAAAGACAGAGCACAACGAGTGCGATAAATACGCCCGCTTCGCGGGCCCGCAACAGGCGTCCGAGGCCCAATCTGTCCATGTTCGGCGCCGCGGCGCCAGCCCTGACCGTTTCGGCCATTGCGTCTCCTCCCATAACCGGGCTCGCGCGACCGGTCAAATCCTCATTCCATGTCACCCATTTCAGGCGGCGAGACCGGCGGCGGTTGCGCTCCTCACATTCCGCCGCCGGCAATTCTTCGGCCTTAAATCTCAGGCGGCCTTGTCGGCGATGGTCATGAAGCTACCGGCCGCAACCTTTTCAAGCGCCTCGTAGTTGCCGTAGTCGCGAACGCGCTTGAAGGGTGCATTCTCGACCGCGTTGTAGGAGCTGATATAGCCCCATCGGTAGGTGTCGGACCGGTTGGCGTCCGAGCGATGCAGCAGGTTTCCGTCGAAGATGAGTGCGTCGCCGGCTTCCATTTCGACATAGATATGCTCGTAGCGCTTCAATGCGGCCTCGAGATGCTCCTGCTCGACATTCGTCTGATCGTTCTCACGAATGTGATTGAGGCGACCGAGCTTATGCGTGCCCTTGAGCACCTGAAGACATCCGTTTTCCTTCGTCGCCTTGTCGAGCGCGACATAGATGCTCATCATTTCAGGCGCCAGGCAGCCGTAATTGTACCAGTAGCCGAAATCCTGGTGCCATTCCCAGGCGCCGCCCTCGTTGGGCTGCTTCATCGTCATCTTGTGGCTGTAGAGATAGATCGGCTTGCCGATCGCATCCTCCGCGAGATCGACGAGGCGCTCGTCGCGGGCGAGGTAGCCATACTGGTCCTCTTCGGCGGTGTTCCACATTTTCAGGAGGGTGGTCTTCCCTTCCTTGTCGCCTTTCGCCATCACGGCGCCGGCCTTGTTCTCGGCTTCGAGCTGCGCGCGTGCGCGCTCCCGGAACGTATCGACTTCTTCGATATTCAGCAGGCCCTTGCGGATGATGTATCCGTCGCGAGCATAGGCAGCCGCTTCTGCATCATTCATCGTCAGCATCTCGATCTCCATTCGACTCTCGCCGCCATCCTCCGGACGGCTTTTCAAAGACGCCTACCGCTGCGGGGGCCGGCCAGACCGTGCGGGCGACGTCTTTGATCCGACGATAGAGGAAGCTGACAAAAGTCAAATGGACAAATGGCACTCGTTTTTTGTATAATCCGCTCATGAACGCCAAAGTCTCGTTTCTCGAAAGCCTGCACTATTTTCCGCAGCCCGGGTGGGCGGCTGCGGCCCACAGGATTATACGCTCAGGCAAGGTTTCCGCAGCGGCGGACTACAGAATCGTGCGCGACCATCACGTTGGCCAAGATGTTCTGTTCTGCATGAAAGGGGCCGGCGTGGTGGAGACGCTGGGGCGAAGGCTGTCCATACGGGCGGGGGAACTTGTCTGGATCGCCAACGAGGCGCCGCATGCCCACCACGCCGATCCTGACGATCCATGGACATTGCTCTGGTTTCGCTTCGATGGACCCAGTCTCACAGCGCTGCGCGAGAAAATCTTCGGCGAAGCCGAACCCCTGGTGCGAATACCCGAAGAATTGCAGCTTCCGGCCTGGTTCGATCGACTGTTTCTGCTGATGCGCGGCGGTGGCGCGGGGCTCGACCTGCGGCTCAACCAGATGGTGGCCGAATTCCTGACGCTGGTCGACCTCGCCATTCGCGGTGACGAGCAAGGCAGACTGCCGCAACAGCTCGACCAGGCATTGCTGGCCATGCGCTCGGATCTCGGGCAAAGCTGGGACAGCATCGCAATGTCGAGCCTGATGCGGGTCAGCCCGTCTCAGATCCGCCGGCTGTTCAGAAAGCATCTCAGAATCAGCCCGCATCAATGGCTGCTGCGCGAGCGGTTGACCAAGGCCCAGACGCTGATTGCGGACAGCACCATGTCAATCGGCCAGATCGCCCATATATGCGGCTTCTGCGACGTCTATCACTTCAGCCGCGAATTCAAGCGCTCGGTGGGAACATCACCCGCTGCATGGCGCAAGCGGGAGCACGGGCGCGGCGGATGACAATCGTCGCGTCTGCATTCTCTTTTGACACCATGGAAATTGTTACCATCGCTATTCGGATGTTTGGGAACAATAACCATGCCGGTATCGAACGGGCGCACGGCATCATTCACTGATCAAAGGTGAAGCGTGCCGCTCCCTAAGGCTGCATACAACTATTTATTGCAGTCAAAGAGGAAGACACACGGCCTCGATCGTCAGGGCCGACAGCGCCTATCGCTCAAAGGCCAACGAGGAATGGCTGGATCATAAAGGCCTGACGTCGGATCTCCGCTACAAGAATCCGAAGCGCTTGGCCGATGCCCAAAGCGATGTCGAAGGCCAATGGACGAGGATCAAAGATGCGGTCCGACTTGTCACATGTCTTTGCCTGACAGAAGGACAAGATGAAGCTCTTCATCCGGACGATCGGGGTTAGAAGGGCCAGGGTTAAGATCAGCATGGCCAATGTTGCCGACGACATGCTGCAATACGTCCTCCATGGGTCCGCCGCGCCACGCATTACGCTGGCCGCCCCGAAAGGGCCATCACTCGACCAAAGCCAACCTAAAAAGAGGGAAATTCTGCCAGGAGCACCTGACCGCCCTGCCGGTCACCAATGTGGAGGTAATCGAGTTATCCAGCATTGAGACAGCAACAAAGTTAATGCTAGCAAGGTAGTTCGCTGGCATTAAGGGAGCGTATAATCGGCTATTGTCACGCTACAATAACATGTCATCGTGGAATATTTCTATAAATAAATCGTAAATCTCCCCCAAATGGGGGTGAAACGAATACAAAACTCTGCTTCGCTTCGAAAAGACACTCGGATCAGGACGCCAGCGCGCTCATCTCAGCGCCTGTTTAATATCAGTGGGGGAACAAAAAATGACCATTCTCACCGGACAAGCTAAGTATGGTGATAATTCATCAGAAATCCTTGAAGCAAAGGTTGTTGTTGATAGCTCAGATCCGAACGATACAGTCTATTATGTTTACGACAATATATATGCCGACGCCGGTGACGACATTATTTCAAGCGGCTTGGATGGCGGTGCTTTCGCCGGCTCTTCCGTGACTCTCTATGGCGGTGACGGCAACGACACAATTACTGGCGGATCTGGCGCCGATGTTCTGTCGGGCGACGATGGCAGCGACGTGGTTTTTGGCGGCGACGGCGACGACCAGATCGATATCGGCGGCAATTACACCGATGGGACCGTCGACATTGCCTTCGGCGGCGGCGGAGCAGATACGATCGGCGGATCAATTTTCTATGAGGACCAATCGGTGTCCATCGATGGCGGCTCGGGCGATGACACGATCGATATTGCGGGAACAAATTCCACTGTCACCGTGACGGGCGGCGACGGCGTCGATAGTTTCGTTGCAAGCGGCTCGTTTTCAGCCGCCTCGTCGCTGGATGTCGAGATCGTGAAAGTCGGTTCCGTTACCGTCGACGCCGACTTCTTCGACGGCGCGCAGACGCTGGTCGGCGCGGATGGGTACAGCAGCGCCTACATTGCCCTGAATTCCGAAGGATCTCTTGAATTCGGCGCGATTGAAAGCGGCCTAGCCGGAGAGGTCTACGGTTCTTCCGGCGCGGAAGGGATCGATTTGTCCGCCGCCGACGCCAGTTGGACTATCTACGGCAATGGCGGCGACGACACGATCACCGGCGGATCTGGCGCCGATGTTCTGTCGGGTGACGATGGTAGCGACGTGATTGATGGCGGCGACGGCGACGACCAGATCGATATCGGTAGCAATTACACTGACGGTACCGTCGACATCGCCTTCGGCGGCGGCGGAGCAGATACGTTCAGCGGATACGTGAACTATGAAGGCCAATCCGTTTCGATCGACGGTGGCTCGGATGATGACACGATCGATATAACAGGAACGAATTCCACCATCACCGTCACGGGCGGCGATGGTGTAGATATGTTCATTGCCAGCGGCTCGTTTTCAGCCGCCTCGTCGCTGGATGTCGAGATCGTGAAAGTCGGTTCCGTCACCGTCGACGCCGACTTCCTCGACGGCGCGCAGACGCTTGTCGGCGCGGATGGATATGACAGCGCCAACATTTACCTCAGCGCCGAAGGGTCGTTTGAGATCGGCGCGATCGAGAGCGGCTTGTCAGGATATGTAAGCGGTTCTTCCGGCGCGGATGGGATCGATGTGTCCGCCGCCGACGCCAGTTGGACCATCTACGGAAATGACGGCGACGACACGATCACCGGCGGATCGGGCGATGACAGTCTCACAGGCGGCGACGGCAGCGACGTGATCTCTGGCGGCGACGGCGACGATCAGATCGATATGGGGTGGGGCTATTCAGGAGTGGCAAACGACACAGCCTTCGGAGGCGGGGGCAACGACACGATCACCGCAGACGCTTGGGACAGCGGGCAAGCGATCTATGCGGATGGGGGCGGGCGATGACCTGCTGGATGTTTCGGGATACGTTTCCACCGTTACGCTTCTGGGCGGCGACGGTGTGGACACGGCTGTTCTCGACGGTTCATTCTCGGCCGCCTCGTCACTCGATGTCGAAATCCTGAGGGTCGGTTACGTCACCGCCGCCGCCGACTTTTTCGATGGCGCGCAGACGCTGGTCGGCGCGGATGGACATGACAGCGCCAATATCGACCTGAGTTCCGCTGGCTCTTTCGCAATGGGGGCGATCGAAAGCGGGCTGACCGGACAAGTCTCTGGTTCTTCCGGCTCGGACACGATCGATGTTTCCGCCGCCGACGCCAGCTGGACTGTCTATGGATATGGTGGCGACGATACGATCACCGGCGGATCTGGCGATGATAGTCTCTCGGGCGGCGACGGCAGCGACGTAATCTCCGGCGGCGGCGGAAACGATCAGATTTATATTGGTTCCAACGCTCTGCAGACTACGCGAGACACGGCCTTCGGG
Organism: Rhizobium sp. G21; assembly: GCF_014158035.1. Classification (GTDB taxonomy): domain Bacteria; phylum Pseudomonadota; class Alphaproteobacteria; order Rhizobiales; family Rhizobiaceae; genus Rhizobium_E. The sequence goes on from NZ_JACFXW010000004.1 coordinate 64,280, forward strand.
GGAGAGGGCAACGATACGATCACCGGATACGCCTGGGATCCTGAGCATTCCATGTATCTCGATGGAGGTGCCGGCGACGACCTGCTGGATGTTTCGGGAGACGATTCCACCGTCACGCTTGTGGGCGGCGACGGCGTGGACACGGCTGTTCTCTACGGTTCATTTTCGGCCGCCTCCACAATCGATGTCGAGATTGTCAAGATTGGTTATATCACTGCCGACGCCGACTTGTTTGACGGCGCACAGACGCTGATGGGCGCAGATGGCTATGATACTGCTGACATTTATCTGAGTTCCGAGGGTTCCTTCGAAATCGGTGCAATCGAAAGCGGGCTGACCGGATATGTCAGCGGTTCAGCGGGCGTGGACACGATCGATGTATCGGCTGCAGACGCGAGCTGGACAATTTACGGAGGCAGTGGCGAGGACACGATCACCGGTGGGTCGGGCGACGACAGTCTCTCGGGCGGCGACGGCAGCGACGTGATCTCTGGCGGCGACGGCGACGACCAGATCGATGTCGGTCGGGACTATACAACGGGTGCAAGCGACACAGCCTTCGGCGGCGAGGGCAACGATACGATTACCGGCGACGCTTGGGACAGCGGACAATCGATCTATGCAGATGGGGGCGCGGGCGATGATCTCTTCGATGTCTGGGGAGACCATTCCACCGTCACCCTTCTGGGCGGCGACGGCGTGGACACCGCATTTGTTAGAGGCTCGATCGCGGACGGATCCACGATCGATGTCGAAATCGTGAAGGTCGGTTACGTCACCGCCGACGCCGACTTTTTCGACGGCGCGCAGACGCTGATGGGCGCGGATGGATATGACAGCGCCGAAATTACCTTGAGCTCCGAAGGGTCTTTCGCAATCGGCGCGATTGAAAGCGGCCTGGAAGGATATGTTGAAGGTTCTTCGGGCAATGACCTGGTGGATATCTCCGTCGCCGACACCGGCTGGACGATCTACGGAAATTATGGCGACGACACGATCACCGGCGGATCGGGCGACGACAGATGTTGTATGGAGATGACGGCGCGGACGCGCTTTCGGGCGGCGCGGGCGCTGACAGGCTCGACGGCGGCTTGGGCGACGATGCCTTGAGCGGCGGCGATGGCACCGACTCCATTCGCGGCGGCGAAAGCGATGACGACCTGCAGGGCGGCCATGGATCGGACACTTACTACTTCGAATGGGGCGATGGAGTCGACACAATATCGGAAACCGATGCCGGCGCGGAAAGCTCCGGTGTCAACCTCGACACCGATGCGATCGTGCTCGGATACGGCATCACGGAGGATGATGTTGCGATCTCGCAATCGGATGGCGATCTGGTGATCAAGATCGGCAGTGACGATGCTATCATCATCGAGGACTATGTCGATGCCCTGTCCAACCAGGTGGAGGAATTGCGGTTTGAGGACGGAACCGTCTGGAACCTTCCCCAGCATGCCGGAATCACGACCGAGGGCGACGATACGGTCTATGGTTCGGCTGCGGACGACACGATTGACGGGCGCGGCGGCAATGACCTGATCTACGGAGAAGGCGGCAACGACAGTCTGGATGGCGCGGCAGGCAATGACACCGTGTTTGGCGGCTCCGGCAATGACACGCTGGTCCAGTCGGCCGGCGACGATGATTTGGATGGCGGCTCTGGCGACGACACCTATGTTTATGTGGATGGAACGGCGGAGATCACCGATTCGTCCGGCGAGGACACGCTGGACCTGTCCGGCGCCGTAGGTCCCGCGATCATCGACCTGTCAACCGGCGGAACCGTCAACGGAAAGATGGTGACATTGGTCGGCGGCAGTGTCGGCGGCGCGACGGGTGGCCCCTTGCAGGTCGTCTTCTCGCAGGATCTCACCGGCTCCTTCGCGGACGATCTGCCGATGGTTCTCGATCTCGTGCCCCAGATCATCGATGCGATCAGGGCGTTCGATCCCTCCGCGACCTTCGGCTTGACCTCCTTCATGGACAAGCCCATCGGGTCGTTCGGTGACGAGGGAACCGATTACGCCTATGCGACGAACCTGGCGCTGACGTCTGATATCATCGACTTCCTGCAGGCCTATAATGCGCTCACCCTGGGCGGAGGCGCGGATGGTCCGGAATCGCAACTCGAAGCGGCGCTGCAGATCGCTCTGCGAACTTCGGAGATCGGCTGGACGGCGGACGGCGTGAAAATCGCAGTCATCCTCACCGACGCGCCGCCTCACGTGGCTGGCGACGGCGCGAGCGAGGGCATCAGCACACCCAATGACGGCGACACGGTTCTCGACGGAACACCCCCGTCGACGGGAGAAGATTATCCCGGGTTCAGCCAACTGGCCGATGCGCTGCGGGCCGCGGGCATCACGCCAATCTATGCTGTGACCGATGGTTCCGAAGCCGTCTATCAGCAAATGGTTGAGGATGCGGGCTTCGGCGCTGTGGTGACCCTGAACTCCGACAGCTCCAATATCGTGGATGTCATCCAGTCATCGGTCGGCTTCGTGACGGGTGTGTCGACCATCGAAAATGTCGTCGGCACCCGCTTCGGCGATCAGATCACCGGAACCGTCATCGACAACAATCTCGACGGCGACGAGGGGGATGACACCTTGGCCGGCGGCGGCGGCAATGACGAAATCACCGGCGGCAAAGGCAACGACAAGATCGATGGCGGCCTGGGCATCGACACTGCGATCTTCTCGGGAACGCGCGCTGACTATCAGATCACCGAGAATGCGGACGGGAGCACGACGATCGTCGATCTTCGTGGCGAGGGTTATGACGGGACCGATCAACTCACTGGCGTCGAGATCCTGAAATTCTCCGACGAAACTGAGGGCAGCGCCAGCGCCCCCGAAGATCTTCAGCTCAGCGGTACGGTGCTTGACGCCGATGCGCGCGCCGGGACCGTGGTCGGATTGCTTTCGGCCTATGACGCCGACGGCGATCCGTTGACATTTACGCTGGAGGGCGATTCCGCCAGCATTTTCGAGATCGTTGGCAACGAATTGCGCATCAAGGAAGACATCGATCTCGATCCGTCCAGCGCTCCTCCTATCTCTATCATCATAAAAGCGACCGATCCGACCGGACTGTCCGCATTCGAATCCTTCGAAATTTCCGTCGAAGACATCAACTCGCCGCCTGAAGATCTCACGCTGAGCGCCAATGCTGTCGATGAAAACGCCGCCATTGGCACGGTGGTTGGGCTGATCGCGGCCAGCGACCACGAAGGCGACGCCATCACCTATTCTCTGGCGGACGACGCTGGCGGACGCTTCACCATCGTCGGCAATGAATTGCGGGTCGCCGGGGCGATCGACTACGAACTGACATCGTCGCTCGCAGTCGTGGTGGCGGCGACGGATGCGTTAGGCAATGTCACCGAAAAGACGTTCGATATTTCCATCGGCGATGTGGACGAACTGCCTTCGACGGGGCAGGCGGCGCTGGTGAACGGCCTGGGGGCGACTCCGGCTTCGGCGAAAACGCGCTGACGCGCAATGACGACGGCTCGTCTTCCGCCGTTGATATTACCTCGGTGTTCCAAGACGGCATCAATTTCTTCGGAACACGTTTCGACAGCATCTATATCAACAACAACGGCAACATCACCTTCAATGGCGGCCTGTCCACCTTTACGCCCTTCGGCATCGCAGGCTCATCCATTCCCATCATCGCCGCCTTCTTCTCGGATGTGGATACGAGAAGCGGCAGCGTTACGCCCACGGAGGGAGGGACCAGCACCGGTTCCAATCTCGTCTGGTATGATCTGGACGCCGCCGCAGGCGTCGTGACCATCACCTGGGATGATGTCGGCTATTATTCTAACAACACCGACAGTCTCAACGCCTTCCAAATGCAGTTGATCGACACTGGCGACGGCAATTTCTCGGTCGTATTCCGTTATGAAGACGTCAACTGGACCACGGGCGACGCGAGCGGGGGCGTCGACGGCCACAGCGGCGCCATCGCCAGCGCCGGCTATTCTGCCGGTGACGGGGTGCATTATGTTGAACTGCCCCAGTCTCGGATCGAAGACCAGATGTTGGGGCTCGACGACAATGCCGGCAACACCGGCTCGGTCGGCATCTGGCGCTTCGACGTAGTGAATGGAGCTGTGGCCATCGCTCCCGTCGCAGCTCAGGACGTCGTCGATCTCGCTGATGGCGCCGGGCCTGTCGTGATCGATGTTCTGGCCAACGACTATGATCCCGACACCGGAACCGTGACGCTGGAATCGATCGGCGCAGACCCGACACAGGGGACCGCCACCATTGTCGATGGCAAGATCGTCTACACCCATGCAGGCTCCGGTTTCTATTCGGACAGCCTGAGTTACGTGGTTCGCGACGACGAGGGAGTTACAACAACTGGCCTTGTGACCATCACTCACAACAATGACGCTCCGTCCTCTTCCGATACGAGCATCGACATCAGGGCAAGCGAAGTCTATCACTTCTCCAGCGAGGACTTCGCCTTTGCCGACGCTAATGGCAACGCCTTCCAGGGGCTGAAAATCGTCGGCTTGCCGTCGGTCGGCGCATTGCTGCTCAACGGGGTAGAGGTGACGGAAAACCAGGTCGTAGCGGTTGGCGATATTTCCGGGCTTATGTGGTCGGCGCCTCCGGGGCTTGCGGTGGGAGACGACGTGGGGTTCAGTTTCGCCGTTGTCGATGACGGCGGAACTGCCTTTGGCGGAAAGGACACGGATGAAACGCCGAACGTGTTTACGTTCAATATTGTCGCGAACAACGCGCCGACCGGGGCGGCGACGGCCGCTCTCGCCGCTGGCGTCGAGGATCAGGATTACCTCGTCGCCGCTGCGGATCTGCTGGCGGGATTCGCCGACGCTGATGGCGACGGCCTCTTTGTCACCGATCTAGTCGCGTCCACCGGCGCGGACATCCTCGACAATGATGACGGAACATTCACGATCAAGGCAGCCGCCAACTTCAACGGCGAACTCGTTCTGACCTACACCGTCTCCGATGGCTTCGGCGGCACAGTTAACGGCAGCCGCAATATCGTGATCGCCGCAGTCGATGATGCGCCCGTCGTGGCCAATACAATTTCGGGCCAATCGGTCGTAGAAGACGGTTCCTGGAGCTTCATGGTGCCGGCGGACACGTTTGCCGACGTCGATAGCGCCGCGCTCGCCCTTACCGCTTCGCTGGAAGGCGGCGGCGCCTTGCCGGATTGGCTCTCCTTCGAGGACGGAACTTTCACCGGCGCGCCCCCGGCCGATTTCAACGGCGAGATTAGTCTCGTCGTGACCGCCTCCGACGGTTCATCCTCCATCTCCACAACATTCATGCTGAGCGTAACGCCGGAAAACGATCTCCCTGTCGTTTTCACCGCGATTGAAGACCAGGCGACGACAGCGGGAGTTGCCTGGAGCTTCTCCCTGCCCGGCGACGCTTTTGTCGATGTGGACGGCGACGCGCTCACCTATACGGCGACATTGCCGGACGGTTCGGAACTGCCGGACTGGTTGAGTTTCGACACTGAAACCGGGGTGTTCAGCGGAACACCTGACGAAGACGATGTTGGGACGGTTTCCGTCATGGTGACGGCGTCTGACGGCTCCGCGTCTGCGACAGATACGTTCGACATCGACATCGCATCTCCGAACGCGTCTCCCACCAACATCACGCTCACCGGCGGCAAGATTGCCGAGGACGCCGAAGGTGGGGACCTCGTCGGAACGTTGAAGGGGTCGATCCGGACGACGGAGACACATTGAGCTTCAGCATTGTTGGCGGCGCACAGAACATGTTCGCCCTCGTCGAGGATAAAATCATCTTGGCCGACGGGAAGTCCCTCGATTTCGAAACAAAGAAGTCCTACTCGATCACGGTGCGGGTCACCGACTCGGGCGGCCTGTCTTTCGACAAGGACTTCACCATCAAGGTGCTCGACGTCGAGGAGGCCATCGTCGGTACGGCCAAGAATGATCGCTTGAAGGGTACATCCGGTGACGACATTCTCCGGGGCCTCAGGGGCAACGACATTCTTGAGGGATTGGGCGGAGCCGACGAACTCGACGGCGGCAACGGCGCAGATACCGCATCCTACGCTCTCGCAAAAACCGGAGTCACCGTTAATCTTTCTCGTCCGGGCAAGAATACAGGAGACGCCGACGGAGACAGCTATATAAGCATAGAAAACCTTCTCGGGTCGAACTTCGCCGACAAGCTCACGGGCGACAAGGATGACAATGAACTCGATGGCGGAAAAGGCAACGACATCCTCACCGGCGGACGCGGCAGTGACCTGTTCATATTCGGTGCAAGATATGGGAAGGATACAATTACAGACTTTTCAGGCAGAGGCGTGAATGGCGATGTCATCGATCTCTCGGATGCAGAAGGAATCACAGGCTTCAAGGATTTGAAGAACAATCACATCGACGATATCGGTGACGATCTTCTTATTACAGCGACTGACGGATCTAAAATCGTGCTCGTTGATATCGAGCTCCGAGAGCTTCAGAAAAATGACTTTCAGTTCTAGATCATTTTGTCTGAAACTGTGCCTTGGTGCACGGATCCTTCATCGGGGGTGTCGTAGTTGGCTGGGCCAGCCCCATAACTGGTTTCCGCCACGATGCCTTTCAAACACAATGCCTCCCGCCGCCATTGTATCGGCAAGATGAAGTTCAGGGTCACGAACTGGGCGGAATACGAGGCAAGCCTTCGTAGGCGTGGCAGCCTGACACTTTGGATAACGCCGGAGGCACAGTCTTCCTGGCAGGCCCCGAAGCGGACGACGCGCGGTGGACAGCCGCGCTACTCCGATCTGGCGATCGAGACTGCCCTGACGCTGGGGTTGGTGTTCGGCCTTCGGCTACGTCAGACGGAGGGCTTTTTGACCTCCTTGCTGAAGCTGATTGGGCTGGATCTCGCCGTTCGCGATCATGCCCCTGAGCCGTCGTGCAAATAGACCGAGAGCGCCAAACAAGCGTCCAGATACGAGCATCCCGGGCCTGTCGCAAATTTTCTTGGTTAACGGGCTGTTGACCACCAGCGGAGAAATTGCCGCTCCCAATGTAGCGGAGCGTAGCCATGATTCTGAATGCCATTGCCGAAAAGCTGAAGCGCCAATCAAAGGACGACTTCAAAGGTCGGCATTTCGAGGCATGGCTCATCATGCAGGCGGTGGCCTGGTATCTGCGCTATCCGCTCAACTATCGAGACCTTGAGGAGATGTTTCGGGAACGTGGTTTCGAGGTCGATCACAGCACTGTCAACCGCTGGGTTTTGGCTTATGCGCCGATGATCGAGAAGCGGCTTCGCCAGTTCCGACGCCCGCATTGTGGTTCGATCCGGATCGACGAAACGTACGTGAAGATCCGCGGCAAGTGGCGCTATCTGTACCGGACGATCGATAAGCATGGAAACCCGATGGATTTCCTGCTGACAGCCAAGCGCGACCTGGATGCTGCAAAGAGGTTCTTCCGCAAAATGCTCAAAGACGAGCCCCTGTTATCGCCTAAGAAGATCGGCACGGATGGAGCCAATACCTTCCCATCCGCGATTAAAGCATCGGTAGATGATGGTCTGCTTCAGCCCAACCCTGTGCACTACGTCACAAAGCATCTCCAACAACGCATCGAGAGTGACCATTTTCGGGTTAAGAAGAACATGCCCAAGATCGGCGGCTTCCAATCCTTCAAAACGGCGCGTCGGACAATCGCAGGCTTCGAAGCCATGCTCTGGCTGAAGAAGGGCTTCGGCTTTTCCGGCGTGTGGACCGTAAATGATCAGAACGATCCGCTCGCGCACCTCTTCGGACTGCAAAAGGTTAATAAAGCATGAAACCTCAGATGCTCACGGGATAATCGCGCGCTCCGAAAATGTTTGCGACAAGCCCCGAACAAGTCTTGGATCAGTCAGGGAGCGGACCATGGACTGGACCGGGCGATGGCCGAAGAAAGGCTGTTTGCAGGTGAGCTTATATACGAGATTTCTGAACAGATCTTCGGACCAAAGTCTAAATTTAAATGTACACCGCGGCATATCTAGATTCGTCATGTATCCGCTGCCAGAGAGGCGCGAACTCAGACTCAGCAGATTGAGGGGCTTATAACGGCGCAACAATCAGCCACTGCGTTCGGCATCATCGACTTGAATATCGACGGTCGCCTGTACGTGTTCAGCTCGATATATTTTGGTGAAAAGAATGCCGAAGAGGATAACAGCAGCCGCGACAGATATGGAAATCGCCAGTTGGATTTTGTTGTCATCCATAGCCTGCTCCAGGAAGAGCGATGATTGAAAACGATGACCGCAGATGAACGAGCAACTCACGTGTGAGGAAAGTCTGTTTCCGCCATTTCGCATAATCTTTCGAGGGCGCGGGTCAGTTCTGACGGATCGAAACCTTCCAACGCAGCCAAGTGGCTGGTGCCCTGCGCGATGGCGTCTCCCATGCCCCGGATCTCTGATGCCAGCCTGACCATCTCTTCGGGTGGCGTGGCTGACAATAGCGCCACCTCCTAGAGCATCTTTGCGCACACAGCTTCCAGAGCGATCATACGGCTACCAAGGGCGGAATAGTTCTCGAGCAACTTGTGTAGTAACTCGGCCGTTATCTGGTTCAGGTTAGAGGCTGCCTCAAAAAGAGGTGGGTGATTTCAAGAGGTTATGATTCCTTCGGATTTGCGAGATTCGTTGGAGTTCACAATGGCCTGGAGCGAAATCACCCGTCGGCACTATGCCCGGCGAACCGGACGCTACGCAAGCGATATGACAGATCGAGAATGGGCACTGGTTGAACCTTTTCTGCCCAGACACCGTCGCCTTGGTCGTCCGCGCAGCACGGATTTGCGGGAGGTCGTCAACGCCCTGCTTTACATCGCCACGACCGGTTGCCAGTGGCGGATGCTGCCGAAGGATTTTCCACCTTGCTCGACCGTTCAGCGCTATTTTTATGACTGGCGGGCATTGGGGCTTTGGACACGCATCAACCATCATCTTGTCATGGAAGCCCGCGAGCTGGAGGGCAGAGAGGCAAGTCCGACGGCTGGCGTGATCGATAGCCAGAGCGCCAAAACCACGGAAAGCGGTGGTATCCGAGGCTATGACGCGGGCAAGAAGATCAAGGGCCGCAAGCGCCACATCATCGTTGATACGCTCGGCCTGATGGTCGGCCTCATGGTTCACAGCGCCGACATCCAGGATCGCGACGGTGCTCCTGATCTCCTGAAATCCATCCGTCACAGGTGGCCGTGGTTGCTGCATGTCTTCGCCGATGGCGGCTATGCGGGCGACAAGCTGAAGCGGCGGCTGAAGAAGATCGGGCGCTGGACGATTGAGATCATCAAGCGCTCGGACAAGGCGAAAGGCTTCGAAGTCCTACCCCGCCGCTGGGTCGTCGAACGAACCTTCGCCTGGCTCGGAAGATGCCGCAGACTGGCAAAGGACGTCGAAAAGTCCATCGCCTCAGCCGAGGCATGGATCATGATCGCCCACATCCGCATGATCACCAGACGGCTTGCAAGGTATGGATATCGTTGAAGGCTTTTCGAGTCAGATGGGGTGATTGGGGTCTGCGCCGCGGGTGTGGCTGCTCCCTGAGGATGTTAGAACGTGGTCCGTGTTGATCGGCCACAAGCATCGAAAGGAAGCAGCCATGAACTACTATGCGGGAATGGATGTGTCTTTGGAAGAAACTTCGATCTGTATTGTCGATGAGACGGGCCGGATCGTGAAAGAATTGCGGGCGGCAAGCGAGCCGCAGGCGTTGATCGCAGCACTTGAGGATATCGGCCTGCCAATGGAGCGCATCGGCCTTGAAGCCTGCTCGTTGACGGCCTGGCTGCATGACGGCTTGCGGGCCGCCGGCCTGCCGGCAATCTGCATTGAGACACGTCAGGCCAATGCGGCGATGAAGACGATGCCGAACAAGACCGATCGCCATGATGCACGCGCCTTGGCGCAGATCATGCGCACGGGCTGGTTCCGGCAGGTGCATGTCAAGAGCCGCCAATGCCGGCTGTGGCGCTCGCTTCTGGTCGCGCGCCGGACGGTGATGAACGAGATGCGCTCGATCGAGAATGTGGTGCGCGCCATTCTGCGGGAGGGCGGAATCGCTTGGAACGCCAAGCCGGGCAGACTTTGCAGGCAAGGCGCGCCAGATGGCGACCAGCGATCCGCTGGTGATGGCGCTGGTCGAGCCGCTGTTGGCCGTGCTTGCCACGATGCTGGAGCAGTTCACCCAACTGACGAAACAGGTGCTCGACGTTGCCAAAGGTGAGATGACATGCCGCCGACTGATGAGCGTGCCGGGCGTCGGGCCGATCACCGCGCTCTCCTTCCGCGCCACCATCGATCGCCCCGATCGCTTCCGTCGATCGCGAGATGTCGGCGCCCATCTCGGCCTGACGCCGTCGCGCTATCAATCCGGCGAGACCGACATCCAGGGCCGGATCAGCCGATGTGGTGACGAGATAGCACGAACTGCGCTATATGAAGCAGCTCATTCGCTGCTCGTGCGATCGAAACAATGGTCGAGCCTCAGGGCTTGGGGCATGGGCATTGCAAAGCGTCGCGGCATGGCGCGGGCCCGCGTCGCAGTCGCCCGCAAACTTGCCGTGATCCTGCATCGCATGTGGTGCGACGGTTCCGAATTCCGTTTCGGAAAGCAGGTCGACCTCGCAGCAGCCTGATGATGAACAACCGGAGGGAAAAGGCGCAAACAGCAAGTTCTGCCTGAAAGGGCAAATCGGATCGTTCCCGTGGGGACGATGGGCAAGGTTGATCTCGTTTAGAGTCTCGAACCTGAGGGCGAAAACCCCGAGGTCGTGAAACAGATTGGGACACCTTGCCTTCCTGACCCCATCATGCGGCGGCCACGCGCCGACCGCGAAGAGAAGCGAGTGACCTGCGGGGCGGTATGATCCGAAATTTAGATCGGGAGCAGCTTGACTTCAACGACCCCAATCAGAGAAGACTCTTAGACTGCAAATAGGCTCCCGCTTTCTCATGCTCAGATCTACAATCGCAGCGGGTTTGATTCCGTTGGATCAGTGCAAAAAACTTCAAAGACATTATTCGTATATCACAACGAACTTAAAAACACATGGATAATTTACATTAGGAGAGAAGCCTTCTGCAACCAAACCGCATTGGTATACCGTACACGAAGACCGCACTGTCCCTTACAATGGACGGGAGTATCTCAAAGGTAGACTGCCGTCTGAAGAACCATATTCCAACTACGGCGCCCCATTGCCGGATAGGATCTGCGCGGTGCCGCGGATGGCGACACGGAAGGCCTCATCGAAATTAACACCCTTTACCTGCCACTGATAGCGCTTGCCGTCTTGGCGGAAGCGCCAGGTCGCGACCCAGCCGAGATCGGGGTCGCTCCAGACCAGCGTCCCCGAGATGAGAAGGGCGCCTCCAGAAGGCTCGCCGTCCGGGCTCGAAACTATTTCATCGGGAGCCGCGGCTGCGTCGGCTGGAGACGGAAAGGCGATTGTCATCGCCATCGGCGAGGCCGCTTGTTGGAACGCTTCTCGCATGGCCTGATCACGCGCTGCGACAGCGTCGATCCAATAGTCCTGAGCATTGCGCTTCACCTCCAAGAATACCTTGAGGGTCGGCCTAGGGGCCAGCCATGGTCGGGCGCCAAGGTCGGACAGCAGGTGATCGACAACGGGGGATCATAACGGCAGATGAGATCGTGCGGTCGATCGTAAGTCCCCTGCTCGTCGTGAATAGGTTTTCCCGCCAGTCGATCCCGATAGCTGAACCCGCTGATGAAGGAGGCGGCTCGTTGTCGAAGTTCAGCCAGTCGCGGATGAGCGAGCAGACGCTGATCACCGGACACACGGACCAATACCTTTTCGAGGCAATCCCGAAAGCCGAACTCCCTGTTGGCCTCCCCTGCCCGGTCACGATCGCCTGCGAGACGTAGAGCGAGCCGAGCCCCTCTGCCGGGGCTTCAGATGAAGCGGCGTGGAAGAAAGCGAAGAGGCAGAGGGCAAGTTCGTGACGCCGCATGATGAGTCAACCTTGCAAACTGAATCTGTAACTGTTTATGTGGTTACATGAGAGATAAAGAAACAGCAACACCCGAGACGCCGGCCTATCATTCCTCGATCGGGCGGATACGCATGTTGGCCGGTGATCCGGCCCTCGATTTCGTCAACACGCTGCACTGGCGCGACGACTGCGAGGTCGACTTCCTGCCGGACTATCGCGCACTGGTGGAATGGTCTGTGCCTGCAGCGCTGCTGTCGGCGGGTGAATGCCAAACTCTGCTCGACTGCGCATCCGCCTCCCCTGACAAAGCAGATGAAGCCCACCGTCAGGCGATCATGCTCCGAACAGCCTGGCGCAACACCTTGGACAACGTGGTCGGCAATCCCGGCAGGCGAATGGAGAGTGACGATCTTCGTCGCGAACTCGTTCAGATTTTTGCGATTTCCGAGCGCCTGATGCAGGTCGAGCAAGACGGCAACCATAAGACTGCTGATTTCCTTGCGCTGCCGCTGGTCCGTATCGGCATCGCCGTCGCGAGCCTGGCGATGATCCCCGCCGGACGCAGGATCGGACGCTGCGAGGGAGATCCCTGCGGCGGATATTTCATCGATTCAAGTCGAACCAAACCGCGGCGTTGGTGCTCGATGGACAGTTGCGGAAATCGAGCCAAGGTTCGCGGCCATCGAGCGCGGCTCAAGAGCGCAGCACAAGCCTTCACCTGCGAGCCGGCCGGAAAGGCTAGTTGAGCCTTGCACCCGACAGGAGGAGATCGAAATGCAAGGCGGCAGCGGCGTCATTGATCCTTATAGACCGAGCGACGCGCATGCGTGGGTCACTCTGCTGAACACCGTGAGAAGACAACCGTTGGGGGTTGAAGCGTTTCTGGAACGAGAAGGTTCGCGGTCACCACAGGACGTCCAGTCAAGGCTTGTTCTGCGTCTTGGCGACACCGTAGCCGCGATCGGGCAGCTGAGTTATTCGCCATATGTCCCCAAGGAGTTTCTTCGCCTCGACCTCATCGTCGACGAAAGACACCGCAAGATCGGTTTGGGCGGAAAATTGCTTTCGGCGCTGGAAACACAGGTCGTCGCAAATGGCTTCCGCGGTATCTATTGCGAGCAGGATCAAGGGAATAAAGAGACCGTGGGGTGGCTTCGCCAACAGGGGTTTGAAGTGGCTGTCCGCCGCCGGGAAAGTTGCCTGGACTTCGAAGAGCCCAATCGTCCACCCCCGACCATGCCGCCGGTCGGCATCAGCCTGGTGGATTTCTCCAGCAGCGGTCTCGACTGGGAGCTGCTCTTCCAGTTCCTGCAGAACAGGCTGTCGGAGACCCCGGATCTTCGGGACATGCCGCCTTGGACGATAGACAGGATCGATGAAATCTTCAGGCGAAGCCCAAACGCCCGCCCCGACTGGATCATCCTCGCTCTCTGTGAAGGCGACCCGGTCGGCGTCAGCGTCATGCATCAGCATACAAGCGACGCCTATCTCTATTTCGTTGGGGTGACGCCGGCATTCCGCGGCCGCAACATCGGGCCGGCTCTGATGCAGGAGTTGATCAGAAAGGCGTCGCTGGCCGGCTGCCAACACGTATCAATCGACAACCGTGAGGATAATGCCGCGGCGTTGCGCATCAACGACAAGCTCGGGCTGTGCGCTCGTACTGTGCGGCTTGAACTCCGAAAGTGGACCTGACGCCAAGAAGAGCCGGCGACCTACAGAAGGCTCTTATGCAAAAGGAATTTCCTATGGCCAAATTCGTATTCGGAATGAACCAGTCTCTTGACGGCTACATCGATCATCAACGTTTTCCCTCGGCGCCCAGCCCGATGCTGTTTCGGCAATTCATCGACCAGACGGAGAAGCTGTCAGGAAGTCTCTATGGTCGCCGTCTCTATGAGAGTATGCGCTACTGGGACAACGACCAGCCAGACTGGACGGTTGACATGCACGAATTCGCACGCGCCTGGCGCAAGAACCCGAAATGGGTCGTATCCCGGACGCTTGAGGCGGTTGGACCAAACGCGACACTTTTGGGCGCTGATGTCGAAGCCGAGATCCGGCGCATCAAGACCAATGTGGACGGCGAGATCGAAGTCGGGGGACCTGAGCTCGCCCGCAGCCTAAGCAATTGGGGATTGATCGACGAATATCGCATCTATCTCCATGCCGTCGTGCTCGGACACGGGGCGCCGTTCTTTGCCGCCGCCGTACCGCCGCTTCGACTCGTCGACACGCAGCGTTTTGATGGGGACGTTATACGGCTGACCTATGTGCCATGACCGGATCAGAAAGTCTGGCGGCGCCGAAGATAGGTTTGCGGCAGATATCGACGATCCCGATCTTGCGGCAAGCGAGTTGAAGCCTCTCGTCGAGAAGGTTTAGCCTCATTGTGGAGCGAAAGCGTTCGACGGCAAGACGTTGAACGCAAAAATTCAAGATTCCGGCTTTATAGAGGCGAAGCGGTCCCGGAGCAGCAATCTGCCTTTTGTCGATGGCGATGATGCTTTGAGCGACAGCCAGCCTGTTGGCCATAGGCTACCCTGTTCAGGCTCCCTGTCCGCCTTCTCGGCGTGACCTTGTCTTCGTTGACCAATGCGCGCATTGTTGACGACGGGGAACTTCCACAGCTCGGTCTTGATTTGTGGTTATTGGAACAACGGAAAGAACCACCAACAGTGCCGAAACCCCGCGTCCGCGTCGTTGATCTCGAAACCGCCGGAAATGGCGCAAACGACGTCTGCGAGATCGGCTGGCAGGATGTGGTTTTCAATGAAGATGGTCAATGGATCTTGACCGAGGAACGGGGCGCGCACTTCGTTAATCCGGGGCGGCCAATCTCCGCTGAGACGATGGCAATCCACCACATTCTCGACGAGCAGGTCGCTGACGCGCCCTTTTGGAAAGACGTCGCGCCAGCCATCCTGAGCCCCGATGGCGGCGTTACGGCGCTGGCGGCTCACCGTGCCGCATTCGAGCAGCGCTATTGCACACCGCGCCTCAGCGGAGGCGCCCCGTGGATCTGCACCTGGAAATGCGCGCTGCGTGTCTGGCCAGACCTCACGCGATTTTCCAACCAGATGCTGCGTTATCAGCGCAGGCCCGAAGGTCTTGTCCATGAACTGGGGCTGCCTGCCCATCGCGCCATGCCGGATGCCTATGTTACGGCGCATCACCTGCGCGACCTGTTGAACACCGCTTCGATCGAGCAGCTCTTGCAGTGGAGTACCGAACCCGGCCTACTCCCGCGCGTTCCGTCAGGACCGGATCGCGGCAAAAGTTGGGATCGGCTCGGAACGGATGCGCTGCAGGACTATCTTCGCGACCGCGATGCAGACATTCGCTTCAGCGCCCAGAGCGAATTGGCAAGACGTGGTGAGAATGGAGAGGCGGACGCCGACAAGCCAGCACAGGGGTCATTCCTGTGAAGACAGGCGCATCGCCTCCACACTATCCAGACACGCTCGATGGTCGGTATTTCGTGGTGCGCGGACGGCTCTGGCGTAAAAGCAATCCGGCTCTTGACGAAGAAGCGAGAGAAGGATTGGTTAGGGAGCTGATGTCGGCAAGGCGCGCGGTGCGGGAAGCAAAGAACCATCCGTCCGAAATGCGACTGGCACGGCAGAGGGTGAACGACGCGAAGGTCGCGCTGGGTGAGCGTGGGCCTGTCTGGTGGGACGATGGCGCGCCGGACCTCAACAGGCATCTGGTGAAGAACACTCTCTATGCTGACTGGTTTGAGGAGCTCACGGAATGCAAACTCAACCCGTCATCCGCAAAGTGGGAGGCCTGATTGAAGACGCGCCATCCGCTCATTCTGACCGCTCGGCTTAAGGACGAGGACCTTGAGCCTTTTGATCGACTACGGCGGGCACACTTTCCGCCCGATCGAAACTTCCTGCGCGCGCACCTGACGATGTTTCACCGGCTACCCGGTGAATATGAGGCGCAGATTGTCGATCGCCTCAACCGCGTAATCGAAGCCGCGCAGCCGGTCATTGCCGAAGTCGGTGGCGTCAGACATCTCGGCGCCGGCGTCGCCTTCGCGATTGAAAGCCCGGAACTCGAAAGCGTTCGCGCAAGGTTAAAAAGCCAATTCCTATCCTGGCTCGGCCCACAGTACATGCAGCCCTGGCGGCCGCACATCACGATCCAGAACAAGGTGGAAAGACCGAAGGCAGACGCACTCCATCGCGATCTGAGTACAAGCTTCAAGCCGTGGCATATCGAGATCGTTCGCCTAGACCTCTGGGCATATCTTGGCGGCCCGTGGGAGCACAAGGCGCTTGTGCCATGCGTCCCCAAGGCTGAATTGTGAACGGCTTTCACCGGATCTGTTAGCGATACAACCCCATGTTGATCGAAGAGCGTCAGTTTCTGGCCATACAAGCTCTTATAAGGAGTCGCACGGCCGACCGTAATTCAGTGGATTTTATTGGCAGCACCTTCCTGATCCGGGCGACAGTTTACAGGCCGGGGTGGCAGATTTGGGGCCGGAAGCAGACTGTCAGATATTTCCACCAGAAAGGGCTGGAACGGAAGTTCACTGGTATGGCCGCGAAGGCCCTGTAACTTCAATCATACTTGTCTCGCATTTCAGATCTGCGTCTGCAGCGACCATGCCTCTTCATCGCCTACTTTGTCGCAGCGACTTGGTGACGAGCCTTCTGCGACAGGCGGAGTCTTGTCCTCTGTTTTCGATACGGGTGGAAAAAGCGGTTGATCTGTGTCACATGCCTCTGTGGAAGGAATAGTATGACCGATCGCGACCAAAGGCATGAAGCGACGCTCCTGAAGCGCGCGCCGCTTGCCCCCGTCATTGCAAGTCTGTTTGCGCTTCTGCTGCTGGTGTTCGGCGGTGATGTTTTCGGTCGTCTGCACACTGCGCCCTTCGGCTCCGCCTCGTTGTCGCGCGCCGACCACGGAAAAGTGGCCGCCGGCGTCAGCGAGACCAGGCATCTCAGCCCCGTCGACCATTCTTCACGGCTGAAGTTGCGACCAGGCGTCGATGGCGACGGCTGCCTTGCGCCTGATATCAAGACCTTGTGGATGTGCCGCAATGGTAAACTGGTTTGGCGGCCCCTTGCAGACCGTATGGTTTTCCAGCTCGCGCTTGCCTACCGGTCGCGCGCACCCCCGACACTCCAGCACGCCTGACCGTTTCGCCGCCATCAAACCGATGGCTCGACCCGTTGCGCCACGGCTCCGACAGCCGCGGTCGCAACATGCTGGATTGTCTTATGAAAAATTCCCTGTCCAAGGTGATGAGCTATGTGCTCGTCATCCTGGTCGGTCTCGTCATCGCTCTGCCGAATGTGCTGTCCGACCAAACCCTGTCCCGTTTTCCGTCCTGGATGCCGCATCAGCGCGTGTCACTGGGCCTCGACCTCCGCGGCGGTTCACATCTCGTGCTTGAGGTGGATCGACCTGCCCTGGTGAACGAATGGCTGCAGAGCCTGACCCAGGAGGTCCGCTCCACCCTGATCGAAGCGCGCATCCAAACGCGCAGCGTCCGTCGCAATGGCGACGCTGTCGCCGTCACGCTCACTGATCCGGCGCAGCTTTCCGCCGCGACCAAGGCGCTCGCCGTTCTCGACAATCAGACCGTGGCGATGAGCGGAGCGGCGGCCCGCGAGCTCAATGTAACGACGACCGGCCCCAATGCGCTCAGCATAGCGCCAACCGATCAAGGCATTGCCGCCCGCATGACGCAAGCGGTCGAACAAAGCCTGGAGGTCATTCGCCAGCGCGTCGATCAGGTGGGTGTGGCGGAACCCACCATCCAGCGCGTCGGCGCCGATCGGGTTCTCGTCCAGCTTCCCGGCGAACAGGATCCGTCGCGGTTACGCGCTCTTCTCGGCACGACGGCGAAGATGAGCTTCCATCTCCTGGGCGAGGCCGGAGCCGCCGGCGTTAAGACCTTCAAGGATGACGAAGGACAGACTTATCCGGTGCAGACGACGGCTCTACTGGCTGGCGACAGGCTGACCGACGCCCGTGTGCAGTTCGACCCACAGGGCGGCCAGCCCGTGGTGTCTTTCCGCTTCGACAGTGTCGGGGCGGATCGTTTCGCCCGGATCACGCGAGACAATGTCGGCCGTCCCTTCGCAATCGTGCTGGATGATAAAGTCTTGAGCGCGCCGGTGATCCGCGAGCCGATCACCGGCGGCGCCGGCCAGATCTCCGGTCAATTCTCCGTGGAGCAGGCGAACACGCTTGCGGCCTTGCTGAGGGCGGGCGCGCTGCCGGCAAAACTCACGGTGATTGAGGAGCGCACCGTGGGCGCGGATCTCGGCAGCGATGCCATCGACATGGGCGTCATGTCGGGGCTTGTCGGCTTCGGTCTTGTCGTCGCCTTCATCATCGCCCTTTACGGCGCCTGGGGCCTGCTGGCAGTCGTCGCGTTGACGCTCAACGTCGTCTTGACTTTCGCCGGCTTGACCCTGCTCGGCGCAACCCTGACCTTGCCCGGCATTGCCGGCATCGTGCTGGGCATCGGTCTCGCGGTCGACGCAAATGTGCTGATCAACGAGCGCATACGCGAGGAAGTCGGCAAGGGGCGACGGGCTTTCGCCGCCATCGATCATGGCTTCTCAAAAGCCTATTCGACCATCATCGACAGCAATGTGACGGCGCTGATCGCCACTATTCTCCTGTTCTGGTTCGGCTCCGGCCCCGTGCGCGGCTTTGCCGTCACCATGGGTCTCGGCATCGCCATTTCCATGTTCACGGCGGTGTCGGTGGTGCGCGTCGCGATGATCGCGATCACGGATCGATTCAAGCTGAAGACCATCACGATCAGGCCGCTCCTGCCGTTCAGGCTGATCAAGGACGGCGTCAGGATCGACTTCATGAAGGCCCGGCTCTTCGGCATCGGCGTTTCTGCATTTCTCTCAATCTCGTCGGTCATCCTGTTCTTCACGCCCGGCCTGAATTACGGCGTCGATTTCAAGGGCGGGATTCAGCTGGAACTGTCGACGAGCGGACAGGCCGATCTCGCGGGCCTCCGCTCCAGCATCGAAGGTTTGAAGCTCGGAGAGGTTGCGCTGCAGGAATTTGGCGACAGCAATCATGTCATGTTGCGCCTCGAACGCCAGCCGGGCGGGGAAGAAGCTCAGACCGAGGCTGTCTCGAAAGTTCGCGACACGATCCGGACAATCGATCCCTCGGCGAAGATCGAGCGGACCGAAGTCGTCGGGCCGAAGGTCAGCGGGGAACTCGCCAAGGCGGGGCTCACCTCGGTGATCCTCGCCTCGCTGGCGATGCTCGTCTATATCTGGGTGCGCTTCGACTGGCCCTTCGCGGTCGGGGCGATCGCGACGCTGATCCTCGACGTCACGAAGACGATCGGGTTCTTCGCCTTGACGGGGCTCGACTTTAACCTGACTGCAATCGCAGCCCTGCTCACGCTTGTCGGCTACTCCGTCAACGACAAAGTCGTTGTCTATGACCGCATGCGCGAGAACATGCGTCTCTACAAGGCGATGCCGTTCCGCGACCTGATCAACCTGTCGATCAACGAGACGCTGGCGCGGAGCCTCTACACCTCCGCCACCGCCTTCCTGGCGATGCTCCCCATGGCGATCTGGGGCGGCAGCGCCGTCGAGAGCTTTGCCGTTCCCATGGTGTTCGGAATCTTCATCGCCGCGTCGTCATCCATCTTCATCGCGGCGCCGATCCTCCTATTCCTGGGAGACTGGCGCACTCGTCGGAGAAAGAGAATGGAGGTCGTCGCGCAGAAGCAGCCGGCTTGACGAGGCGCTCGAGGCGGGGCCCATTGATGGCTCAGCCTCGGCTACTCCTCGGCCAGACTGCAGCAATACAGTCCAGGGAAGCCGTTTTCATGCGTGAAGCGAAGGCCGGCCTTCTCGAAGGCCAGCCTCAGTTGCGCTTCGGTGGAGCGATGCACACCATGCCGCTGCCCCTCGTAATCCTTGATGGTGCTGCGAGAGACGAGCGATTGAGCCGCCAGATCGTCTTGCGTCCATCCCAGATAGCCTCGCGCCGCGCGGCAGAGCGCCGGCGTAAAAACAGTGACGTGTGAGGGTTGAACCATGGTCAATATTGCCCATATAGAATGATATTGCCTATTTAGGATGACTTGAGATGTTTTTCCAGTCTGCGGTTTTCGCAGGCGCTATGTGTCGGAGGATATGGATTTGGGATAACGGTGGACGGTTCGACCCTGTTGTTGTCGCTGCTGGTCTTGCCTTTTGTCGGCAGCATTGCCTCGGCATTCATCCTCAACACGACGTCCCGTGATCTGCCGGTCTTTGTGGCAGGGGCGGTGACGCTGATGACCCTGGTCATCACAGCCTCCACCTATCCCCTTATTGTCGAGCATGGCGTGCTCCGGTTCAGCGCGGAGTGGTTGCCGCAGTTCGGGCTCGATTTTGCGGTCAGGCTTGATGGTTTTGCATGGATATTTTCCATGCTGGTCACGTCAATCGGCTTTCTCGTCATCCTCTATGCCCGCTATTACATGGGCAAGGATGACCCCATACCGCGCTTCTTCTCGTTCCTTCTGGCCTTCATGGGGGCCATGCTCGGCATCATCCTTTCGGGCAACATCATCCTGCTGTCGATCTTCTGGGAATTGACCAGCATCTTTTCCTTTTGCTCATCAGCTATTGGCATAAGAGCGCCGCCGCGGGACGGCGCGCGCATGGCGTTGACGATCACCGGGATAGGCGGCTTCTGTCTGCTCGTCGGCATGTTGCTTCTCGGAAAGATCGTCGGCAGCTATGATCTCGACAAGGTGCTTGTTTCGGGCGAGGCTGTGCGAGCGCATCCGCTCTATCTGCCGACGCTGATCCTGATCCTGCTGGGAGCGCTGACGAAGAGCGCCCAGTTTCCCTTCCACTTCTGGCTGCCGAATGCGATGGCGGCGCCGACGCCGGTATCGGCCTTCCTGCATTCCGCGACCATGGTGAAGGCCGGGGTCTTCCTGCTCGTCCGCTTCTGGCCGGTTCTCTCGGGCACCTATGAATGGTTCATGCTCGTCGGTCTCGCAGGCATTTCCACGCTGCTGCTCGGCGCCTTCCTGGCCATGTTCCAGCGTGATTTGAAAGGGCTTCTCGCCTATTCGACCATCAGCCATCTTGGCCTCATCACCACGCTTCTCAGCCTCGGAAGTCCGCTGTCCACCGTGGCCGCGATCTTCCACATGCTCAACCACGCCACCTTCAAAGCCTCGCTGTTCATGGCAGCCGGGATCATCGATCACGAGACCGGCACGCGCGACATGCAGCGGCTGAGTGGGCTCTATCGCTTCCTGCCGGCGACTGCGACGCTGGCGATGGTCGCGAGCGCCGCCATGGCCGGCGTTCCCCTGCTCAACGGCTTCCTGTCCAAGGAGATGTTCTTTGCCGAAGCCGTCGAAACCCATGCGGATTCCTATCTCGATGTGTTCCTGCCCTATGTGGCGACGCTCGCCGGCGTCTTCAGCGTCGTCTATTCACTGCGCTTCATCCACACCGTGTTCTTCGGGCCGCCGCCGGTCGGACTGCCCAAGGAAAACCCGCATGAGCCGCCGCGCTGGATGCGCCTGCCAATCGAAATCCTGGTGGTCGTCTGCCTGGTCGTCGGCATCGTTCCCGCCATGTCCATCGGACCCTTCCTGCAGACGGCGGTCGAGAGCGTCCTCGGCGACCGGACCCCGGAATACAGCCTCAGCATTTGGCATGGCTTCAACATACCGCTGTTGATGAGCGTCATCGCGTTGATTGGCGGCTTCTTGCTCTATATCGCGATGCGGACGTACCTCGCCCGTTCCGAGGATGGGCCGCCCTATCTGCGCAGGCTCCGCGGTCAGCGCCTGTTCGAGCGCGTTCTTGTCACCGTATCCTGGCGATGGGCGCGTCTTGCCGAGAGCAGGCTCGGAACCCGCAGTCTCCAGCCGCAACTCCGATGGATTGTCGTGACCGGCTTCGTTGCCGCGACGCTTCCGCTTTATCTCTCCGGCTTTGAGCGCAGGCCCATTGTTTTTCGGAGGTCGATCCCACTTTCGGCTTACTATGGGCGATCGGTATGGGACTGGCGATCGGCGCGGCCGTCTCAGCCAAATATCATCGCCTGGCGGCGCTCATCATGCTAGGCGGCGTTGGGCTAGTCGTCTGCATGACCTTCGTATGGCTCTCTGCGCCCGATCTTGCGATTACCCAGCTGCTGGTCGAAATCGTCACCACCGTGCTTATTCTTCTCGGCCTGCGCTGGCTTCCAAAACGGAGCCTCGACATGACGGTGGTGACGACGCTGCAGAGCCGCTTCCGGCGCTTCCGCGATTTGACTCTTGCGATCCTCTGCGGCGTCGGCATGGCGGTGGTGGCCTTTACAGTCATGACCATGCCGGTTCCGGACGCCATCGCCAATTACTTCCTGGAAAACGCCTATGCACAAGGCGGCGGCCGCAACGTCGTCAACGTGATCCTCGTCGACTTTCGCGCCTTTGACACGCTCGGCGAGATCGCAGTGCTCGGCATTGTCGGCCTGACTGTCTATGGCCTTCTGCGCCGTTTCCGGCCCGCGGAGGACAGCATGGAACTGCCGGAGCAGCAGCAGACACAAAACCAGTTCGACGCCGAACAACCGGAGCGTTCGCCTGGAGACATAATGCGGGACTATTTGCTGGTGCCGTCGGTGCTGATGCAATGGCTTTTCCCCGTCATCATCACCTTTGCAGTCTACCTCTTCATGCGCGGCCACGACATGCCCGGCGGGGGTTCTCGGCCGGTCTGACGATGTCGATCGCCTTTCTTCTCCAGTATCTCGCGGGCGGGACGCGCTGGGCGGAAGATCGCATCCGCATCCTGCCCTTGCGCTGGATGGGGATCGGGATCCTGACGGCGGCCGTGACAGGCATGGGCGCCTGGCTGCTGGGCTATCCGTTCCTCACCTCGCATTTCAGCTATCTGGACATCCCGCTGATCGGCAAGGTTCCGGCCGCCACGGCGCTCCTCTTCGATCTCGGCGTGTTTTCGCTCGTTGTCGGGTCGACCGTCCTGATCCTCGTGGCGCTCGCCCACCAGTCTATCCGCATCAACCGCCTCCGGGCGCTCGAAGCCAGAGGGGAGAAACGCTGATGGAAATGGTACTTGCCCTCGCCATCGGTCTGATGACCACCTGCGGGGTGTGGCTGATCCTGCGCCCGCGCACCTATCAGGTAATCGTCGGCCTTTCGCTGCTGTCCTACGCCGTCAACCTTTTCATCTTCGGCGTCGGCGGTGTGAAGAGCAACATGCCGCCGATCCTGGAGGAAGGGTCGTGGCGACGACGCTCACCGATCCGGTGCCACAAGCTCTCGTCCTCACCGCCATCGTCATCGGCTTCGCCACCACCGCGCTTTTCCTCGTCGTGCTGCTGGCCGCCCGCGGTCTGACCGGCAATGATCATGTCGACGGGAGGAACGAGTAACCGTGACTGCCTGGAGCCAACATCTGATCATCACGCCGATCCTGTTGCCGATGATCACGGCGGCGCTTCTGCTGTTCATCGACGAGCGCAACAGGACCACGAAGGCGCTGGTCAGCCTCGCCGCAATCGTCCTGTTGCTGGCGAACGCCGCTATCCTGTTCATGGTGGAAAGCGGACCGAACAGCTTCGACAACGTCTACCTGCTGGGTAATTGGGCCTCTCCATTCGGCATCGTCCTGGTCATCGATGGCCTGTCGGCGATGATGCTGTTGCTGACATCCATCCTAGCGCTTGCGGCGCTGATCTTCTCTCTTGCGAAATGGCACGCCATCGGCGCGCATTTTCACAGCCTGTTCCAGCTTCTGCTGGCAGGGTCAACGGCGCACTCCTGACAGGCGACCTGTTCAACCTTTTCGTCTTTTTCGAAGTCATGTTGGCGGCGTCCTACGGATTGTTGCTGCACGGAACGGAACGCTGCGCGTCAAGGCGGGCCTGCATTACATCGCCGTCAATCTCGTCGCGGCGCTGTTCTTCCTCATCGGGGTGAGCCTTGTCTACGGCACGGCAGGAACGTTGAACATGGCCGACCTGGCTATGCGCATGCCGGAGATGGAGCCCGACCGGCTGATCCTGATGGAAGCCGGCGCGGCGGTTCTGGGCGTCGCCTTCCTCATCAAGGTCGGCATGTGGCCGCTCTGCTTCTGGCTTCCGACCGCCTATAGCGCCGCCTCCGCGCCGGTCGCAGGCATGTTCGCAATCCTCAGCAAGGTCGGCATCTACGTCATTCTGCGTCTGACCATGCTGCTGTTCAGGGAGGGGCCGTCGGCGGGCTTCGGCGGCGAAGTGCTGCTGTTCGGCGGCATGGCGACGCTGGTCTTCGGCACGATCGGCGTCCTGGCGTCCCAGGCGCTCGGCCGGCTTGCCGGTTATTCGGTGCTCGTCTCCTCCGGCACGCTTCTGATGGTGCTCGGCATCAATGACGGCGTCGTCTCCTCCGGGGCGCTGCTCTATCTCGTCAGCTCGACCCTGACGATCAGCGCCTTCTTCATGCTGATCGAACTGGTCGAACGAGGACAGGACGCCGGCGCCAATGTTCTCGCCGTCACCATGGAGGCTTATGGCGACGGAGAAGAGGCCGATGTCGAGAATGGCGACGGGGCCACAATGCCAGGCGCGAAGGCGATCCTGGGCATCTGCTTTGCCGCGTGTGGCATCCTGCTGGCCGGCCTCCCGCCGCTCTCGGGCTTCATCTCCAAATTCGCCATGCTGTCCGCGATGATGGGCGTCGGGTCCATGGGCGCGACGCCGGACCCCGCCGTCTGGGCGCTGATCGTGCTGGTCATCCTGTCCGGGCTTGCGGCCCTGATCTCAATGACCCGCGTGGGCATCCGGACGTTCTGGGGCTCGATCGAGGGCGCCGTGCCCCGCGTGCTCGTGGTGGAACTGTTTCCGGTGATGCTGCTGCTCTCGCTGACGCTCGTCCTGACCATCCAGGCAGGCCCTGCGATGACCTATTTGGACAACACCATCCGGTCGCTGTCCACGCCGTCCGCCTATGTCGATGCGGTGCGTGACGCGTCGGCGGTAAAGGCGCCGATCCCGGCTTTCGAAAGCGAGGGAGGCGACGCGCCATGATGCCCTATCCTCTCCTGAGCCTGTCGCTCCTTCTGATGTGGTTGCTGCTCAACGACCTTACGCTTGGCCATCTGATCCTCGGCGCTGTGGTCGGCATCTTTGCCGGCTGGGCCATGGCGTCGCTCCGGCCGGAGAAGCCGAGGATCAAGAAATGGCATCTGCTGCCCAAGCTCTTCTGGCGGGTGTTCACGGACATCATCCGCTCCAACATCGCGGTTGCGCTTCTCATCCTGCGCGGCAAGCGCCGGACGCGGACTGCCGGCTTCATCTCTCTCCCGCTTCAGATCGAGCATCCGACGGCGCTCGCCCTCTTGGCGGTGATCTTGACGAGCACGCCGGGCTCTGCCTGGCTCGCCTATGACAGCCGTCGCAGGACCGTGCTGATCCATGTGCTGGACCTGACCGATGAGGACGCCTGGGTGAAGAACACCAAGGACCGCTACGAAAACCTGCTGCTGGAGATCATAGAATGAACGCCACCATTCTCTTCACCGCCATCTCGATCGCCAAAGTGCTGTTGGCCATTGCTCTGATGATCGCGGCGCTGCGCATCGTCATTGGTCCGCGCGCCCAAGACCGGATCATCGCGCTCGATGCGTCCTATGTCATAGCCATGCTGTTGCTCGTCACCTTCGGGATCGGCAGCGGGCGCACGGTCTATTTCGAAGCGGCCTTGGTAATTGGCCTTCTCGGCTTCGTGTCAACGGTCGCGCTGGCCAAATTTCTAATGCGGGGGAAGTCATCGAATGATCACGCCTGTCGCCGATCTGCCGATCTGGGTTGCCATCATCGTCTCCGCGCTGCTCCTTATCGGCTCCGGCCTGACGCTGCTCGGCGCAATCGGCCTCTTGCGGCTGCCGACATTTTACGAACGAATCCATGCGCCCACGCTCGGAACAAGTTGGGGCGTTGGCGCGATCATGCTGGCGTCGATCGTCTACTTCTCTGTCGTCGGCTCCCGCGCCGTCCTGCACGAAAATCCTCATCGGCACTTTCATCACCGTGACCACACCTATTACACTGATCCTGCTTGCCAGAGCAGCGCTTCATCGCGATCGCACAGAGGGCAATCCATCGGTTCCAACGGAGGAGAGTGTGCCAACGTCCTCGTTCGAGCCCGTTGTTGCAAGTCAGACCAGTCGCATGGATAACTGAGCTGCTGGCGAAAATCGAAGTTTCGGTTGTCATCCTGTTAGCCTCGTGCGATGCGACCAAACTATCGGCCAATTCAAATGCGTGCCCAATGCAACGAACGCATGGATGGCCGCTTTTGAGTACTTCGTTGAAGTGGGTCGACGTCCGACATGGAGGCGCAAAGCGGTCATTGTCCTTTGTAGGTCGCATCAAGAGAATTGTCTGGCCGGCGTCTTCGCCTTGATGGGGTTTGAACCCGCGACCCGCAGATCTCCCAATCGCTCATCTCGCTGAATATCCATGATAATGTCCTTTATCATGGATAGAATCCGTGGTTCCAAATCACTAGATCACAGTTCGGGGCATTGGGCAGTCGGGACCTGCTGTTCAAGCTGACCAGGAAAATTCCTTGTCCGGCCTTCCTCCAGATTACGGAGCATATTGTCGACCGCTATTTCGTAGAATTCTGCGATGTGAAAATTGGCCTTGTCTTCAAGCGCGATCTGATGATCCGAAATGATAGCTATGATGCAATTCACTAGCGCAATAACGGCTTGACCATCTAGCGGGTAGTCTCGATTGATCGCAGTCGGATCATTGAAGTACTGCTTATCTAGATGAGCGAAAAACTTGTCGCGTCGCGCCAGAATAGTTTGAATGGTGACTCGGTGAGCTTCGAGGTCGGCGCGCTGCTTTTGAATGACATCAGCGGGCATAGAACCCGACTTCCATGTGATATTTGGGCAGTTTTTTTCGCAAAAGTCGAGAAAAGCAAATATGCTCCGCTCGCTCCTATTACCATTGGGTTCAAGCAGTTTCGCCGTTGCTAAATGAAGATCGACTTCTACCGCCTGAGATAGTGGATAAAGAAGCGGTTCAATCCGCAGAAATCTTTCACCACGTTTGTGCTCCTGCACCAGGAGCGATGAATAGATAGCAAGCTTAGCAACGAGGCCCGGGGCTCATTTCCGTGAATAAGCGCGGCATAACTCCGAAGCCGGTTTTCATAGTTGCTTTGGATCTGCTCTTTCAACGATATCTCTCCCGCTCCCATATCCTTATCGGATCAGCTGAACGCAATCGGGCCGTCCCAATCGCCGCGATTGAATATGGCCTGCCCTACGAAATCCATAAGCGCGTGGCCCGCAGATATGAACTGGGCGGTTCTTTCATAAGTGAAAGCGGCGGGCATCAAGGCCTTGTTGCCGTGCGCGATATTGTTTCGTAACTGCGCAAAGCTTCTCGTAAATAGCCTCTCCCATGAGTCGATGACCACGTCGTCACTGTCCCATTTTATCCTGCCATGGTCAGACTTTACGAGAAACTGGGGTGCTGTTTCCTTGAACACATCCGGATGGGAGGATGATCGAAATCGAATTGTGCGAACGGGTAATGGTGCTCGACAAGCTGGGCGAGCCGTGTCCAGTTTACGCCCGAAATGGCTTGTTTCGGTCCACTCACGTGAGCGAGATTGATATCCGTATTGACCAGGAAAAACTCGAACTTCGCTGCACGAAGCATGTAATGAGAGATTTCTTCTTCCATCGGTTCGCTTTCTTAGTGTTAATAACA
Organism: Rhizobium sp. G21; assembly: GCF_014158035.1. Taxonomy (GTDB): domain Bacteria; phylum Pseudomonadota; class Alphaproteobacteria; order Rhizobiales; family Rhizobiaceae; genus Rhizobium_E. Next base: position 92,029 of record NZ_JACFXW010000004.1, read on the forward strand.
GGATAGCAAAGCTGTTGCGTATGTTCCATTATGATCGAAATGACTGGAAACCTTACAGCTATGTGCGAGACTGTCTCGGCCGCGCGGCCGCAGTTTCCGAATATAGGTTCAGGCAATGGTTTTCACGTCTTTCAAGGCCAGGGCAAAGCTTTCTGTGCCGATCAATGGTTTCCTGCAGTCGATTAGGGATGTTCCCACCGCGATACGCCGCTTTTGCACACCGGCATACTTTCACCACGAGAATTCGGACTTCGATCTCAGCGTGCTAGGTACCGCCTTTCTGTTCCGATACCGAGGGAAAAATCTCGGGATTTGCACGGCTCATCAAGTCGACGGGAACGTTAAGCACGAGGATTTCACTGTTATTATTGAAGGGGGCAAAAAGGGATCTCGCCCAATAGTATCAGCAGGGTGCTCATGCCGAATGCCGACCACGCTAATCTCCAAGATTTGCTTATTGTCGAATACGAGGACATCCGAAATGGACGTGATGTCCGCGGCATGTTTCTGAGCATGGACCTTGGAGTAAATCTTCATTCCGTGCCTCATGACGAGGTTTTAGCGGTGTTCGCCATAGGGTATCCCACATTCGCAAGGGAGGCGGACATAACGTACGATGAGGACGGCATAATAAAGAGCTGGTCACCATTATCGAGGTGGGTGAAACTATACCTTAAAGTGGACCGGCCTGCTCTCCTCGACACTGAAAATCGTATTCCAATGATCCAAGATGATCGGGCTGACCAGCAGACGATCGACCCCGACGGAATGAGCGGATCACCGGTATTCTTTATCGGAAAGACTCCGGAGCATGACGCTTACTTCGGATTTGCAGGGATGATCACATCTGCTCGAGATCGACGTTACATGGTTTATGACGGAAATATATTGAAATCTATTATCGATGGCTACATTGATGACGAGGTCTGTTGATGTTGTTGCGACAACCGTGAGGATGAAAGGCTTCCTCCTGCCAATTGGCCGAGTATTCTGTTCCGCTATTTGTGCGCAGTTGCCTAGCGCACTGCAACTCTCTGTCCTCGCTGAAAGTGCTATCAGGAGGTTCCCGGTAAACGACCGTTTTCCCTACACTAAAATATTCGGTCCACACGCACCCTATCCAAGGCGGCCAAGGTCAGGAAACTATGTGTGGAAATCAAATGTCCGGAAATCGGTAAGGCTTTTAACCGTTCTTCTCGCCTTGATAAGGACGTGAACCTTCGTTCTCGTCCCAGAATTATCTAACTCTCTGAATTCATGAGGTAGCAGAGACGTACGACTTATCGCCAACGCGTGCAAAACAAGCGGCGTCGTGCCTAGATGGCATTTAAAGCAGATATCAGTTGGATTTGCAGTCAAAACTGGCTTCGGAGTTGGCTAAAACCAGGACGCCCTATACTTTCTCTCCTTCCGCCACAAGCTACGTCGATCACGCGATTTGCTCGATCTAGCGTCATCGACTTCTACCAGGGCGACTACCGCAAGGCGATTGAGGAACTGCTGCTCGACGCCGACTTCCTGCGCGATCAGCTCTACACCGCCTCCTGCCTCATCAGCCACGGCATGGGCCGTGGATGGAGGCCTCGCTATGAGCGTGTGTGAGGAGCGTCATGCGGCACGCGCGCTCCATTGTGCTCATCCCCGAAAGTTCTGATGACGGTCGCATTGAGAACGGCGAGGGCGCGCCTCAGGCAGACTTCCAGTCCTTGCGTCAGTGGCAGCGACTGGGCGGTCTCTGTTGCCGCTGCGCTCATGAGGGCTGGCTTGATCGATACGATCTGGAACGCCGCTATGGCGCGGTGCAACTGATCCGTCTTCAGCCGTTGCTCCGCTGCACCCGATGCCAGAGCAAGGGCGGCAACCGCTTCATCATCGGCGCGATGGCGAGGGACTGATGCGGCGCATTCGCATCGGCGCACCCCGATATGGCCTCTCAGACGCCAACACAGACGGCATGCTGGTCAAGATCAAGTGTCATGCCTGCTCGATCACTCATTGTTATCGGCCTGCCGACCTCATCACCATCTGCGGCGATGTCCAGCTTGATGAGATCGCCGGCTTCTTCCGCTGCGAATCCTGTGGTCGCAAGGCGTTCCTGTCCGCCGACTGGCTGACGGCGCAAGGCGGAGACTTCAAGGGCATTCGCCTTCGGCGTCTCGTCGGTGTAAGACTGGTGCGCGTGTACGACTGGGAGGATGGAACGCTCTGATGTGCAATCTCTATCGCTTCAATCCGAAGGACTGGCCGAACCGTTGGTTGCAGGACGCCGAGAACCTGGTGAACCTCATGCCTTCCTATGAAGTCTATCCGGACCAGACGGCGCCGGTCCTGCGGAATACGGCTGACGGCAAGCGACAGTTCGCGAATGTCCGCTGGGGACTGCCGAGTTCTTCCCAGGCGCTCTACCAGGCGGCAGCCAAACGCGCCGACAAGCTTCGGGCGAAGGGCAAGGATGTCGACTTCGACGCTCTACTGAAGATGGAGCCGGACGGCGGCACGACGAATGTGCGAAACACGGCGAGCAAGCACTGGACCCGCTGGCTTGGCATCGAACACAGGTGCCTGGTCCCCGTCACCAGCTTCGCCGAGCCGGACCCCGCCAACAAGCCAGAAGGCGGACGCACGCCGAACGCCTGGTTTGCCCTCAACGAGGACTGCCCCGTCTTCTGGTTTGCAGGCATTTGGGTGCCGCAGTGGGAGAGCGTGAGGAAGGTCAAGGAGGGGCTAATCAAGGCCGACCTCTACGGCTTCCTGACGACCGAGCCCAATGGCGTTGTCCGCCCGGTGCATGAGAAGGCGATGCCGGTGATGCTCACGACAGATGAGGAAGTCGAGGTTTGGCTGACTGCGCCCTGGGCGGGGGCGAAAGCGTTGCAGCGGCCGCTGCTGGATACGCAGATGGGGCGGTTGAGTTAGCCAATCTGCCGAATAGTATGCAGCGGCATTTGCAAGCGATTGGTTCGAAGATGCTATGGGCTAATGTGCGTTATGTGGCCCCGAAGCCGGCCATTAAGAGGAAACGCCAGAAGGCCGCTGGCATATGCTCCTGTTTACGAAGATCTGCAATGTGCCTCGCCAGCACATTGAGCAATAACTTGCGTCGTGTGGAAAGCTGACGACGGAAATGAGAGGGGGCGGCTTACCGCTCCCTCCTTTCAAATCAGACCTGCGCTTGGCCTCCATCTGCGAACAACTCGGCGCCATTGACGAAGCTTGCATCGTCGGACGCGAGGAACAGGCTGGCCTTGGCGATCTCTTCGGGATTGCCAACGCGGCCAAGTGGTATGCGGCTCGCGAGGAAGTCGAGCAATGCTTGTTGCTGCGCCTTGTCGTCGCCGGCCAGTTCCACGAGACCCGGCGTATGGGTTGCACCGGGTGAAACGACGTTGACGCGGATGCCGGTTCCTTTCAGATCGAGCGCCCAAGAACGGGCGAGGTTGCGAACCGCGGCTTTGGATGCGGAGTAGACGGAGAATGCAGCAGTGCCTTCCGTTCCGGCAGTCGAGCCGGTGAGCACGATGGATGCGCCCTTGCCCATCAAGGGCAGGGCTTTCTGGACTGTAAAGATGACCGACTTGACGTTTCGGCCAAAGGTGTCGTCAATCTGCTCTTCCGTAATCTGGCCCAGCGGGAGCATGCTGCCACCGCCGGCATTGACCACCAGAGCATCCAGCCGACCCTGCTCGGCCTTGATCTGACCAAAGAGGCGGTCAAGGTCGGTGTTGCTGCTGGAATCCGCCTTGATGCCCACGGCCCCATGGCCGATTTCGGCGATCGCTTGACCCAGGGCGTCCTTGCGCCGTCCGGTGATGTAGAGGCGCGCGCCTTCTGTTGCAAAGAGCTTGGCGGTTGCAAGGCCGATGCCGCTGGTGGCGCCCGTGACGAGGGCAATCTTGTCCTGAAGTCGGTTGGTCATCTCGATCTCCTATGTCTGGCCGCGCGAAAGGGCGCAGCCCGAGCGCGTGCGGCCTGTTGAACGGCTGGTTTGTTCGGGAAGAGGCGTGGCGCTTAGCCAGTCGTCGCCGTCCGATGATCAGAAGATAGGCGCCGGGACTTGCCGCCGGAAGACGGTCTTTCTGGAGAGACTATTCAGCCGGATGGATAATGGCGTCTAATTATCGATGCATGTCGAATGGCTTGAAGATCTCGGCCGCCCAGTCTGCGAAAGCGCGCAGCCTCGCGTTCGGGAAGCGTTCCGCGGGGTAAACGAGGTGGAGAAGACGGTGTGCGGGCTTCCACTCCGGAAGCAGTTCCACGAGAGAGCCGTCTTCCAGATATGGCCTCACGAGAAAGCCGAAGGTCTGGCCGATGCCGAGACCGGCGAGGATGCAGTTCAGGTGCGCCATACTTTCATTGACCGAAATGCCCGGGGTGACCGGCATATATTCATGCCGCTCGTCGCCCTTCTGGAAGACCAGGGCGAAGCGCTTTCCCGATGATGCCGAGAAATAGCTTGTAATGCGATGCTCCGCGAGGTCGTCCGGATGTCTCGGCAGCCGCCTTCCGGCCAGATAGGTCGGCGCAGCACTCGCGACGAAATCGAATTCGCAGAGCTTGCGGGCTTTCAGCATCGAGTCCGCCAGCGGACCTCCGCGGATGACGCAGTCTATGCCTTCGCCGATAAGATCGGCAGAGCGATCGTTGACGCCGAACATCAGGTCGATCTCCGGGTAGAGTTCCTGGAACTCTGGGAGCCGCGGGATGAGGATTTTGTTGGCCATGACAGAACCGATATCCACACGCAACCGCCCCTTCGGCGAAGCGCGGGTTCCGGCAATATGCCCATCCATGTCCTCCAGATCGACGAGAAGACGAAGGGCTCGCTCTCGATACGCAGCACCTTCCGCGGTAATGGTGACAGATCTTGTCGTGCGCTCGACAAGCTTGGCGCCGAGATGCGTTTCCAGGTCCTGCACCAGCTTGCTGACAGTGGACCGCGGCAGGTTAAGCGAGTCTGCGGCCTTCGCAAAAGAGCCGGCCTCTGAGACGCGCACAAATGTGCGTATAGCAAGGAGTTGGTCCAAAGGTTGTCTTTGTATCTGAAGGTTGTGGGTGGACGGATTATAACAAGCATGCCTTTACAACCTTCGACCATGCAGACATATTCCAAGCATAAAACGAAAAAGCCTGCCGCGGATGAGGTGCGGCAGGCTGTCGAAAACAACCGAACAGCAACTGGGAGGAGGAGTGCTGCTGTTCCCGCAATCGCCTTTGGGAGGAGGAGAGGAGGTCTGCATATCGGACCCACGCGGGAGGAGGTGCATCGCTTCGATAGCCACATCTTACGGGTTCTCGTCGCCTATTACATAGACTTTGCTGCAGTGCAGATGCCCAAAGCGCATATCAATTCCCGACGGCCAGGTCGGTCATTCCGAGGTTATGGCGCTCCTGCCAGCTGTCCAACTCCATGGAACAAAACGATTATCTGGTGTCTTTTGTTTGTTGAGGTAGCGTGTGCTAACAGGACGTGACAGGGATGACGAAGGAAATGAAGTTTCCAGTGTCTCTCATCGGGCCAGTTAAACACGGATTTGATCGTATCACGTGTCCAGCCCGCGCCTCATCCCGTCTTCATCCGAGGCGGGGAGTGGAGTTGTATTGGGGACTGCCATGGCCAGCGACAAGCTCTCGACCTACAAGCAGAAGCGCGATTTTCAAAAGACGCAGGAGCCGAGCGGCGCAGCGAAGCTGAAGGTATCGAACCGAAGGCGCTTCGTCATCCAGAAGCACGACGCCACTCGGCTGCATTATGATTTGCGGCTCGAACTCGATGGTGTCTTCAAGTCCTGGGCGGTGACGAAGGGGCCTTCGCTCGATCCACACGACAAGCGCCTTGCCGTCGAGGTTGAGGATCATCCGCTCGACTATGGCGACTTCGAAGGGACGATACCCAAGGGACAGTATGGCGGCGGAACTGTGATGCTCTGGGATCGCGGCTACTGGGAGCCGGAAGGCAACAAGACGCCCGAGCAGGCGCTGGCCAAGGGCGACTTCAAGTTCACCCTGGAAGGCGAGCGGCTGCATGGCAGCTTTGTCCTCGTGCGGATGCGCAACGATCGTGAAGGCGGCAACCGGACCAATTGGTTGCTGATCAAGCATCATGACGATTTCTCGGTCGAGGAAAACGGTGCTGCGGTCCTCGAGGAGAACGCAACCTCGGTCGCCTCCGGCCGAACCATGGAAGCGATTGCCGCCGGCAAAGGCAGGAAGCCGAAGCCGTTCATGGTGCAGAGCGGCGACGTTCAAGCGGATGCGGTCTGGGACAGCAACCACGGGCTTGCTGCGGATGAACGCAAAGCCGAAACTAAAAGGAAATCCGCCACGGTCAAAGCTGCCAAGCCAGCGAAGTCCGCAATCCCCGACTTCATCGCGCCCCAACTGTGCGAGACGCTGGAGCGGCCGCCGTCGGCCCCCGGGTGGATTCACGAGATCAAGTTCGACGGCTACCGCATCCAGGCGCGCATCGAAAACGGCGAGGTGACGCTGAAGACCCGCAAGGGCCTGGACTGGACAGCAAAGTATCCGGCGATCGCAACATCAGTCGCGAACCTGCCGGATGCCATGATCGACGGCGAGATCTGCGCCCTCGACGAAAACGGGGTGCCGGACTTCGCAGCACTACAGGCGGCGCTGTCGGAAGGAAAGACCGACGCCCTGGTCTACTTTGCCTTCGACCTGCTGTTCGAGGGTGCCGAGGATCTGCGACAACTGCCGCTAACCGAGCGCAAGAAACGGCTGCAGAAATTGCTCGAGGATGCCGGCGAGGATCCGGGCCTGCGCTTCGTCGAGCATTTCGAGACTGGGGGAGATGCCGTCCTGAAGTCTGCTTGCAAGCTCTCGCTGGAAGGCATCGTCTCAAAGCAGGCCCAAGCGCCCTATCAATCGGGCCGCACCGAGACCTGGGCGAAGTCCAAATGCCGCGCCGGCCATGAGGTCGTCATCGGTGCCTATGCCACGACCAACGGCAAGTTCCGCTCGTTGCTGGTCGGCGTCAACCGCGGCAGCCATTTCGTCTATGTCGGCCGTGTCGGCACGGGTTACGGCGCTGGCAAGGTCAGTGTGCTGCTTCCCAAGCTGCGCGCGCTGGAAACGGCTAAGTCCCCGTTTACCGGTATTGGGGCGCCGAAAAAGGACCCCAATGTCGTCTGGGTGAAGCCGGAACTGGTCGCGGAGATTGAGTTCGCAGGCTGGACAGCGGATGGCCTCGTCCGTCAGGCGGCCTTCAAGGGCTTGCGCGAAGACAAGCCTGCAGCCGAAGTCGAGGCCGAAAAGCCGGCATCGCCGGCGAAGACAGAGACCCCGACGCCGGCCGTGACAAAGCCCCCAGACCGTCGCGCGGCAAGAATGCGAAGGCCGAGGTGATGGGCGTGATGATTTCCAGTCCGGACAAACCCCTGTGGCCGGATGCCAATGACGGAGAGCCGGTCACCAAGGAGGATCTCGCCCGCTATCATGAAGCTGTCGGCCCATGGCTGATTGACCATATCAAGGGTCGGCCATGCTCGATCATCCGAACGCCGGACGGCATTGGCGGGGAGCAGTTCTTCCAACGCCATGCTATGCCTGGAACGTCGAACCTGCTCGAACTGGTCAAAGTGTTCGGCGACAAGAAACCCTATCTGCAGATCGACAGGGTCGAGGGCCTCGCCGCCATCGCCCAGATCGGCGGCGTTGAGCTGCATCCCTGGAGTTGCGAACCGGGCCAACCGGAGGTTCCCGGTCGTCTCGTCTTCGACCTTGATCCGGGTCCGGACGTTCCCTTCTCCACCGTGGTCGAAGCCGCCCGCGAGATGCGTGACCGGCTCGAAGAACTCGGCCTCGTCAGTTTCTGCAAGACCACAGGCGGCAAGGGCCTACACGTCGTCACGCCGCTCGCGGTAGCGAAAGGCAAAAAGCTAACCTGGCCGGAGGCGAAAGGGTTCGCCCACGATGTCTGCCAACAGATGGCCCGCGAGAACCCCGACCTCTATCTGATCAAGATGGCCAAGAACCAGCGCAATGGCCGGATATTCCTCGACTACCTGCGCAACGATCGCATGGCGACGGCGGTCGCGCCCCTATCTCCACGCGCCCGGCCGGGAGCGACGGTATCGATGCCCCTCACCTGGAGCCAGGTGAAGACCGATCTCGAACCGAAACGCTTCACCATCCGCACCGTGCCCGCGCTTCTGGCAAAAACCAGCGCCTGGCAGGACTACTGCGACGGGCAAAGGTCTCTGGAGCAGGCGATTAAGCGTTTAGGTAAGATGATGAAAGCGGCGGCATGACATACGAGCGAGCACATACCCACTACACGGATTTCGGGGACATTGATCGGATCGTCCGCCTTCGCCGCATACGGGGGTTGGCGCGCCTCATGGACACGGCGCTGCGCATTCCCGGAACACGATTTTCGTTCGGCGCTGACTCGGTGATGGGACTGATCCCAGGTGTCGGTGACTTGGCCGGCGCTGCCATCAGTCTCTACATCGTCAACGAGGCGCGACGCCTTGGCGTGCCGAATGACAAGCTTCTTAAGATGCTCATCAATATCGGTTTCGATGCGGCGGCCGGCAGTGTCCCATTGGTCGGGGACCTGTTCGACGTCTACTTCAAATCCAACCGCCGTAACCTCGCCCTTGTCCTGGAACATTTCAATCTCGACCATTCCGATCTCGATCGCAAACGACCGATATCGGAATGAATCGGCCCGCTCGGCCGGCACGCTCACTCACTCTCAATAACATCGATCGAGTTCTTCAAGGGCAGCCTGAACTTCATCAATGGAAACCGGCTCCGGTGTTCCAGGCATATGGCGGAACGCCGGCTTCGAGTCGATCGCATAGAAGTCCGAAGCCGATGCCCCCAGGATGGTCCGTTTGTCGTCCGCGGACAGAGCGGTCGCTTTCACCACGTCGACCGGCCGCTCAATCTCCATGCCCCGAAGCAGGATCGTCGGACCAGTCGCAGCGGCACAACTTGCGGCCTGCTGCAACATCTCGTGCATGTCGGCCTCTTTAGCGAACGTGCGGATCTTTGTCGTGCCTACAACGGGAAGCGACGATCACGTCTGTTTCCGGCGCAAGCAGATCGTGTTTCGCAGCAAAGGCAGCGAACAGGCCGCGCGCGGTCTCGGCTTCGATCTCTCCGCGAAGGGCCGCCTGACATGCCTTCAGGGCGATGGAATGCGCCGTGTCCCCAGACGAGGCGGGCCAATCGGCAAGGTGCCGGTAGGCGTCCATGACGGTGTGGACCTTCGTCGGAAAACCGAGGCCGACAAGGATGGTCACAGGTTCTCTGAACATATCGGGTTTCATCGCTCTCTCCTTCCCAACCCGGAATGTTGACGGGCGCCACCGCCGTGGCGCCCTGATCTATTGAACAGGCCTGGAAATCAGGCGGCTTTCTGCGCTTCGATCTGCGCCAGGGCGACCTTTTGCGAGAGAGCGTTGGTCTGGATGTCGATCTTGCGCGGTTTCAAAGCCTCGGGGATCTCGCGCACGAGATCGATCGACAGAAGACCATTCTGCAGATCGGCGCCGTTTACCTGGACATGGTCGGCGAGCTCGAAGCGGTGCTCGAATGGCCGGCCGGCGATGCCGCGATGCAGGTAGCCGTCATTGGCGGCCTCCTGCTTCTTGCCGCTGACGGTCAGAAGGTTGGACTGGAAGGTCACGTCGAGATCTTCCTGAGCAAAGCCGGCCACCGCAATCGAAATGCGGTAGCTGTCGTCACCAGTCTTGACGATGTCATAAGGCGGCCAGTCGCTAATCGAACGGGCGCGCTGGGCGTTTTCCAGAAGATTGAAAACCCGGTCGAAGCCGACGGTCGAGCGGAACAGGGGTGCGTAGTCGTAAGATGTTGCCATAGCCATATCCTCCTTGAAGCAACATGGGTACGGAAGCGCCGAAAGCGGCGCTCCCAGCAAGTCCAGCCCTGTCTTCAGCAGCTGGCGACAACCGATTTGGTTTTTGAGAATTTTCGTTTCAAGAGAGTCAGCAGAAAAAATTGAAGGCGGTAAGGGCCGCCAGGATCAGCTCAATCGAGCTCGTAGACTGCAGCATTGTCCTGGATCTCACGCAGCCCTTTGTAGGATGCGTGTCGCAGATTGCCGTCGTCGGTCCAGCCGCGGAATTCGATCTCGGCGATCAGGGTCGGCTGCGCGAAGACGTAATTCTTGCCCTTGAGCGGCACGACCGGCGTCCTCGTCTTCAGCGTGTCGAGCGTCTTCTTCAGGTAGGCTGCATCCTTTTCCTTGAAGCCTGTGCCGACTTCGCCGACATAGATCCAGTCGTGGCCACGCCGGGCGGCAAGCAGCAGGCTGCCGATCCCGCCTCGGGCGGTGGCGGACTGTTCGTAGCCGACGATCATGAAACTCTCGCTCTGAATGCATTTAATCTTCAGCCAGTCGCCAGTCCGGCCGGATCGATAGGGACGGTCCCGGTGCTTGGCGATAATGCCTTCCAGTCCAAGCGAGCGGGCGTTCTCCAGGAGCTCGGCCCCGTCACCCTGCACCTCCTCGGAAAGCTGTATCGCGCCAACGGCGCCGTCGAGCAGGTCGGTGAGGAGATGGCGGCGGACCGACAGTTCGGTCTTCGTCAGATCGTGCCCGTCGAAATAGAGTAGATCGAAGGCGTAAAGAATGGATTCCGTGGAGGCACGCTCGCCGCCGCGTCCGCCGAGCGAGCGCTGCAAGGCTCCAAAGTCGGATCGTCCCTCGCTGTTCAGCACCACAGCTTCGCCATCCAGAATCGCGGTTCCAACCCCAAGCTCTTTGGCAGCTGCTGCGATCGCCGGAAACCGATGCGTCCAGTCATGGCCGCCGCGCGTGATGATGCGGACGCCCTTTGGCTCGATGTGGATCGCCAGACGGTATCCGTCCCATTTGACCTCATAGGCCCAATCAGGACCGGTCGGTGGAGCTGACTTCAGCAAGGCAAGGCATGGCTCGACCCGGTCTGGCATTGGATCGAAGGGAAGATTCGGCTGCGCCGGGTCGCGCTTCCGGCGCGGCTGCGATTTGGCGGAAAGACTGTCGTCCTGTAGAAGGGGCTTCGCCGGTCTCTTCATTTGCCGGCCCGGGTCTCGGCCGCGACCGACTTCTTCAACGCATCCATGATATTGATGACGTTGTTCGGGGCGGGTGCCGAGGCCGGGGCTTTCGCCTTGGCCTTCGACGGCTTTTTCAGTGCCTTCTTCTTGGCGGCAATGAGGTCGAGCAACCGATCCTGCACCGGATCTATCACCATCTTCGGGTTCCAGTGCTGCGTCTGCTGCTTGATCAGTTGCTGTACCAGGGGCATCATCTCGCTGTCCGCCGTCTCGCCGTCATCGATCCCGGCAAAATAGGTATCCTCGTCACGGACTTCATCCCCATAACGTAATGTCCAGAGGACGATACCCTTGCCACGTGGCTCCAGCATGACGGCGCGTTCCCGGCGGGAGATTACCAGCCGAGAGATGCCGACCATGTCCTGCGCTTCCATCGCATCGCGGATGACGGAGAAGGCCTCCTGCCCGACGGGATCGTTTGGCGACAGGTAATAGGGGTGTCGAGCCAGATCCATTCCACGCTGTCGCGCGGCGTGAAGGTCGAGATGTCGATCGTCTTCGTGCTATCGAGCGCGACATTCTCCAGCTCTTCGTCTTCCAGCATGACGTAGTCGTTCTCGCCACGCTGGTAGCCCTTGACCTCGTCCTCGTCCTTGACCTCTTTGCCGGTGACGCTGTCGACATAGTGGCTGACCACACGGTTCTGGGTTTCGCGGTTGAGGGTGTGAAAGCGAACCTTCTCGCTCTCGGAGGTCGCCGGCATCATCTGCACCGGGCAGGTGACCAGCGACAGTTTGAGATAGCCTTTCCAATAGGGACGAACTGCCATGGTCTCCTCCGATCAACCGGCGCGGCGGGTTTGCGACGCCGCAGACTTGGTTTTGGCAGCGGCGGGCTTGGCCGCCTTCTGACGCGACGTGCCCTTGTTGGCGTTGGCCGCCGTCCGCTTCGGTTCGGCCTTCTTCCCACCAATGCCGGCGCTCTCCTGAGAGCCTGGAGAAGATCGCTGGGTTTCGAGGCGGGCGGAGCCTTCTTCTTCGGAAGCGCCCTGCCCTCGATCTTGGCCTTCACCAGTTCGGCGACGGCAGCTTCGTAGCGATCGTCGAACGTGCTGGCGTCGAAGCTGCCCTTCTTGGTGCCGATGATGTGCTCGGCGAGCTCAAGCATCTCGCCTTGGATCTTCAGATCGGGCAGTTCCTCGAACGCTTCTTCGGACGAGCGCACCTCGTAATCGAAGTTCAGCGTGGTCGCGATCAGCCCTTTGCCGTGTGGCCGGATGAGAACTGTACGCACACGGCGGAAGAGGACGGTGCAGGCGATCGCGGCGACCTTGGCTTTTTCATGCCGTCGCGCAAAAGCACAAAGGCGTCGGTGCCCATCTTGTCCGGCGCCAGATAGTACGGCTTGTCGAAATAGACGTCATCGATCTCGTTGCAGGGGATGAAGGCATCGATCTTGAGCGTCTTGTCACTTTCGGGCACGGCCGCTGCCACTTCCTCTGGCTCGAGCACGATGTATTGCCCGTTTTCGATCTCGTAGCCCTTCACCTGATCGTCACGTTCGACCGGATCGCCGGTCTCGATGTCGACGAACTCGCGCTTCACCCGGTTGCCCGTCTTGCGGTTCAGCGTGTTGAAGGCGATCCGCTCCGAGGATGATGCCGCGGTGTAGAGGGCAACCGGGCAAGCGACCTCTCCGAATTTGATGAAGCCTTTCCAATTCGCTCTTGGGGCAACCATGACGCAAAACTCCTGACGCAACCTAGGCGATTCAAGCGAATCAGCAGGCAATTGTTCCGAGTCGAAACGAATCATTTTTCAAGGACTTAGGCCGATAGCGCCGCTCGTTTTGCGAGTCTGCGCTAGACGCTTGATTCCGGTGCATCTTTTCGGGGCCGCGCGCGTTTCCTCATGCAGCAACCAAAGAGGAGTCCTGCCATGAGCAAACGTGAACTGATCGATACTGGAACCGACAAGCGTTATGTCCGGCGTGACAAGGAAGGCAAGTTCAAGGAGAGCGTCGACGTCTCGCGATCGCTGTCTGCCGATGCTCGCCATGACGCGAAGCATGATGCCAAGCCAGGTCAGGGCGACAAGGGCGACCGCAAGCACTGACGGAAACGCTTAGTGAAGCTCGCCACCTATAACGTCAACGGCATCAACGGCCGGCTTGAGGTCCTGCTCCGCTGGCTTGCCGAGGCGAAGCCTGATGTCGTCTGTCTGCAGGAGTTAAAGGCGCCGGACGAGAAGTTTCCCCGCCGCGAGATCGAGCGTGCCGGCTATGGCGCCATCTGGCACGGTCAGAAATCCTGGAATGGTGTGGCGATCCTTGTCCGGGATCAGGAGCCGCGCGAGACACGCCGCGGCCTTCCAGGCGACCCCGACGACAGCCATAGCCGCTATATCGAAGCAGCGATCGACGGAATGGTGATTGGCTGCCTTTATCTTCCGAACGGCAATCTGGCCCCCGGTCCGAAATTTGACTACAAGCTCCGCTGGTTCGAACGCCTGAAGTCCTATGCCACCGAGCTGCTCGAACTCGAGGTGCCGGTCGCCCTTGTCGGCGACTTCAACGTCATGCCGACCGACCTCGACGTCTACGCCCCGGAGCGCTGGCGGGATGATGCCCTGTTCCGGCCGGAAGTGCGGGCCGCCTATGCCGAACTCATCGCTATGGGCTGGACGGACGCCATTCGGCTGCTGCATCCGGAAGAGTGGATCTACACGTTCTGGAAGTATTTCCGCAAAGCCTTCGCTCGAAACGCCGGCCTTCGCATCGACCATTTCCTGCTCAGCCCGTCACTGCGGGAACGACTACAGTCCTGTGGGGTGGACAAGTTCGCCCGTGCATGGGAGCACACCAGCGATCACGCCCCCGCTTGGATTGAGCTGCATGATGATTAGCTCACCTCAGATGAAGAAGTGTGATTTGCCCGCAATGCCTTGAGAGGCCGCTTGTCTGCCTGATCGCGCCGAGGCGGCGGCAGCGTGAAGCTCGCGGCGAGCCAATCACGGCGACAGACATTCTTCGCAGATCCCGTAACAGTCTTCCTCGGTCGATGCGGACCGTCCGCAACACGCGCAAGGGGGCGTCGCCGGATCAGCCGAAACGGTCTCCGGCGGCAGGATCTCAATGTCGGCGTCTGCGAAGAGGTGTAGGATGTCTTCTTCCATCTCGATGCTCCAGGTCGAGGGTTTCGACTCGAGATAGTTACGCGGGCGGCGATCTCAAGATGGGCGTATTGATATGCTCTCTGTTGAAATCCGCGCGTGTACCGCCGCGAACTTGATACGAACACAATCGGTGGCTATCTATGTTGCACAGGCGTCGCCGGTGAGTGTCCGAAGGGATGTTCGCGATCGCCGAAGTCGCTTTCTGCCTTTGACCACGGATGTACTGGCACTGGTGTGAGGAGCGACATGAGAAGGTCGGTGCGAATTCGCCCCGGCCTTTTTGTTGCGCCAGCATGCGACGCCTGTCGGAACGACCGCATTTTCTTGTTGATCCCGAGCAACGCCCAACCCATCTACGCTGGATGCCGAAACAGAAGATCATCATCGCGCCCGCGCTCGTGGAGACCTGGACACTGTCGCCGGCCGCCACGTTCGGCTCCTCCGTCCGCGCCAAAGGTATTCTTCTGGAAGTCCGGGCCCGTCTGCCCCTGGCCGTTCGGAAATCTCTCGACGTGAACGGCATGGCTCTCGTTTTGGGGATGGCGACAGAAGGCGAGCGAGAGTTCGCCTCGACGTCAGCAGCCGTCACCGCGGCGCTCGGAGGGATCGAAAGCCTGCCGGTCATTCCACGCGAAATTCAGGACATCCTCGCCATCTCCACGACCGAACGGCATCGGTGGCTGAAGGACGGCCGTCTTCCGAGCGCCGGAACGCGTACCGTGCGACTGAGCGGCCGCGCAAGGCAGATCACCTTCCATGTGTTCGATCCCCGCGTGGTGGAGGATCTGCTTGACCGGGCCGTCGTCGATGAATGGCGTGAAGAGGATATCGCCGCGAGAGCTGAGAACAGAAGGCAGGCGGCCTACCGGGCGAAACTCACCCGTTCGCTCAAGAAGGCGGCGAAGAAGCCAGAGACGGTCGGGAGCGAGATTGATGCCGCGGCCAGCAAGCTGCTTGGCTGGGACGAGTTCGACGTCGATGGGCTGCTGCGATAGCGGTAGTCCGACATGCGCAGTGATAACAGGCCGCTGGGCATGACTGCCCGCATTTTGCAACCACCATACGTACGCGCGCAAGCGACACGTCTACCGCTCACCGAGACGCGATAGGTCCGACCCGCCCGGCGCAAATAAGATCCCGTTATTGCGAACTTGACGGGTCCGTCATTTTGACCTATTTACAGAATTCTGTAATTTTAAAGTTTGGAATTCGATATGACACAGCTCGAATACGACAACATTTTCGACTCGATCACAGACGATCCGATTGAGGCTGCGGATTTGACGTTGCGATCCGACCTCGTCAACACGCTGGTTGCGATCTTCAAAGAACGAGGGTGGAAAAACGCCGACATCGGAGCGGCGCTTAATATCCCACAGTCCCGGGTAAGTGAACTCGTCCGCGGCAAGATTGCGGTACTGTCAGTCCAAAAACTTTTTGGCTACCTCGCGACGCTTGGTTACCGCTTCAAGCCATCGCTGGATGGCAACCACCACGTGGTGTGCCGAGTCGAGGAAAAACAAAAAGAGGCCGCGAGGCGGGTT
Organism: Rhizobium sp. G21; assembly: GCF_014158035.1. Taxonomy (GTDB): domain Bacteria; phylum Pseudomonadota; class Alphaproteobacteria; order Rhizobiales; family Rhizobiaceae; genus Rhizobium_E. The sequence continues at coordinate 107,777 of NZ_JACFXW010000004.1, forward strand.
CAGACTGCTGACAAACCCCTGGCCACATCCAGGGGTTTGTGATTCACTGGGACATGTTGAAGAAACCCGCTCCCGAACAAACGGCTCTCGAGATTGTAACGCTCGACGGGCTTGTCCCGAAGGATCATCTGCTTCGCAAGATCGACGCGGTGATCGACTTTTCATTCATCCATGATCGCGTCGCCGGGCTGTACTTCGCCGACAACGGCCGTCCGGCGCTCGATCCGACGCGGATGTTCAAGGCGCTGTTCATCGGCTATCTGTTCGGCGTGCGTTCAGAGCGGCAGTTGGTGCGCGAGATCGAGGTGAATGTCGCCTATCGCTGGTTTCTGCGCCTGAAGCTGACCGATCCGGTCTTCGACGCCTCCACGCTCTCCTAGAAACGCCGCCGTCGCTTCAAGGACGCCTCGGTGGCCCAGAACATCTTGGATGCGATCGTGGAGCAGGCGATCCGGCATGGCCTGGTTGATGGGACCGTTCTCTATACGGACTCGACCCATCTGAAGGCCAACGCCAATAAGGGCAAATACGACCTCCAGATGCTGCAGAAGTCGCGCGCCGATTATTGGGACGATCTCGACCGGTCGATCGAGGCCGAGCAGGCGGCGCATGGCCAGAAGCCGCTCAAGGAGAAGGAACGCGAGCCGGAGGTGAAGGAAACCAAGGTGTCGCGCAGCGATCCCGACAGCGGCTATGTGGTGCGCGACGGCAAGCCCAAGGGCTTCTTCTACCTCGATCATCGCATCGTCGACGGTCGCTTCGCCATCATCACCGACACGCATGTGACGCCGGCCAATGTCCATGACTCGATCGTCTATCTGGACCGGTTGGACCGGCAGCGGGCGCGCTTCGACTTCAATGTCGGGGCGGTCGGGCTGGACGCGGGCTATGCGACATCCGGCATCGCCAAGGGGCTGGAGGATCGCGGCGTCATGGGCGTGACAGGCTATCGCAACCCCACCCCGCCAAAGGAGGGGATGATGCGCAAGTCCAGGTTCGTCTACGAGCCAGGAAACGACGGCTATCGCTGCCCGCAGGGTCAACTCCTCGCCTACGCCACCACCGACCGGCACGGCTACAAGCATTACCGCTCCGACCCCAAGATCTGCAAGAACTGCCCGCTTCTCGCCACCTGCACCACCAACGCCAAGGCGGAGCGGACCATCACCCGACATGTCTGGCAGGAAGCCCGTGATCGCACCGACGCCAACCGCAAGACGGCCAAGGGCAAGGCGATCTACAAACGACGAAAGGAGACGGTCGAGCGCTCCTTCGCCGATGCTAAGCAGTTGCATGGCCATCGCTACGCGCGCTTCCGGGGCCTCATCAAGGTTCAATGGCAATGCCTGTTGGCCGCGAGCGCCCAGAATATCAAGAAGATCGCCACTGCAATGACCAAAGCCCCGGCCCCAGCCTGGGGATGAGGGTCTCGACCACCTTGCGCTCACGCCACAACGCTCGAAGAAACACCACCTGAACGAGCGGACCGTAAAACGCAAAAACCCGCCGTGAAAAATCGGCGGGTTTGTCAGCGGTCTGAGCCGCGCCCAAAAAGGCGCGGCTTTTTTACGCTCCGAGCGGCGCGCCAAGCAGAAAACGCCGAGTAATGCCGATGGCCTCGAGGAAAGCCTCGTCATGGCTGACCACCAGAAGCGCACCATCATAGGCAACCAGCCCCGCCTCCACAGCGGCGATGGAGTCAAGATCGAGGTGATTGGTCGGCTCGTCGAGAATAAGCAGTTGCGGCGGCCTTTCTCCACCGAGGACACAGGCCAGGCCGGCGCGCAGCATCTGCCCACCCGACAATTGTCCCACTTGCCTGAGGCTGGCATCGCCACGAAACATGAAACGGGCGAGAGCCGCCCGGCAGGCATTTTCGCTGGCTTCGGGATTGAGCCGCATGAAATTGTCCCGGATCGACAGCTGCGGCTGAAGCAGGCTGACCTTCTGGTCGAGAAAGGCGCATGGCACCTCGACCCTGACGGACCCTGAAAACGGTGCCAGGCCTCCAGTGATGACGGACAGCAGCGTCGTTTTGCCCGTGCCGTTCGAGCCTATGATGGCAAGCCGCTCGGGACCAGTCATTGTCAGCGAAAGATCAGAGAGGACTGGTGCATCGCTTGCATAACCCGCAGTCACCTTGTCCAGCCGCAGCACCGTCCTTGACGCCACAAGACCCGTGGATGGCAGCGAAACCGTGAAGGGATCAAGAACCTCGATTCGCCGCCGCGCGTCAGCCACATCTGCCTTGGCCTCCCCCGTCATTCGACGTGCAGCGGCGGCATTATCGCCGCCTGTCTGCTCGGCACGCATGGCGCGGCCCCAGCCGATATCCTTGGCATTCCTCCCTCCGCCGCTTTCTTTTTGCCTTCGCCACTGCGACGGGCCTGCCGCTCTGCCGTTTCCTGCGCCTTGCGCTCCACCTCGCCGAGCCGCTTCTGGGCGTCGGCCAGATCATGACGCGCGGCAGTAAGCTCCAGCGCCTTGCGCTCGCGGTAATGGCTCCAGTTGCCGCCGTAGCGGCTGATGCCAAGCGAGGTCAGTTCGACCACGGCATCGACGATTTCGAGCAATTCTCGGTCATGGCTGACGATGATCGCGCCCTGTCGCCAGCTCGCGACAAGCTCGATCACCGCCGCCCGGCCATCCCGGTCGAGATTATTGGTGAGCTCGTCAAGGATCAGGAAATCGGGCGCGTGATAAACTTGGGCAGCAAGTGCAGCGCGCGTCCGCTGTCCACCTGAGAGCCTTGCAAGCGGCGCGGTCAAGGGCATGGACAAGCCGAAACGCGCCAGGGCCGCCTCGATATTCGCCTCAAGCATCCAGTCGATGTCCGCTAGTTCCTCCAGCGTTGCACTCCCTGCCTGGGCCCGCGCGAGCAGAACCAGCGCATGCCGCGCGCCGAAGAGGTCGGCAACCGTTTCCTCCTCGGCCACCTGCACACTTTGCCGCAGGACATGGATGCATGACGGCGCAGTGACAGATCCCTGAGACGGCGACAATTCGCCTGATATCAGCTTCAGAAGCGTCGTCTTGCCGATGCCGTTGCGGCCAACAAGTCCAGCGCGTTCAGGACCGAAGATGGTATTCAGATTGGAGAAAAGTGGGCGCCCGTCAGGCGTGGACCAGGATAGGTTGGAAAGAGTGATGTAAGGCATGGACAAGGTTTTCCCGTATGGCAAGGCAAAGTGGCGTTGCGATCGGGTTGAAATCCATTGTCGATGATCCTGTTTTGAAATTCACGGCTGCTATATAAGCGCAATATGCGATGCGCTCAAGTTCCGTGACAGTCGCGACGAGACGCGATGGAAGAGCCAAAACGGAACTGGAGGTCACCTGGGCTTATGTTCGCGTATGATCGCGGTTCCCCAAATAAGCTTTTGGAACCGTTACGGCGCGTATCGAAGCGCCCGAAACCCCATCCATGGCTGTCAGGATATTTTTTAGTATCCTTCACCATGACTTGAACAGTGGTCGGCGCGCCGGGAACCGTCGCAGGGGTAAACTCGGTCGATTGTTTTCGTTTGTAAGCGAGCTTCACCAAGATCGAGCCATCGGGGAAAGGGAGCGTACCGCTTTTATAGGCGTTGATCGCAATATCGTTCCCCCAACACCGCTCGCAATTCATCGAGCGGCGGCTCCTCTTGTGCCGGCGCGATAAATCTCCAGTCCCGATAGCCTTCGGGTATGGTGACACCGTATATGGGAGAGGCATTTTCAGGGCCGCTGCCAGCTGCGGCCGAGAATGTCGCCGCGTCCGCCGGTCGCCGCAAGCGACAGTGCGATGGAACAGAAGAGTGCGCTTCTCATGGATTCAGCCTTCACGTTCTGATTTCGATCAGACCTTATTTGTCGGTCCATGTATCTGGCATGTTTCCACGGATACCCTTCTTTGTATCTCACTGTAGCCTCGGCGTTGCGGCCACTGGATTGTATCGGCCAAAATTACACCTACAGTCTCGATACAATTCGGCTTGTTCACGATGCATGCCGGATACGTTGGCTCCGTAAATCCCTCCTGCACCCAGATGTCGTCACCGACGACTTTAAGAAGGAGAGGGTTGAATGACTTCGATTATCACGTTATCCCGCCGCAATCTGCATCTCGTCTCGGCTTTTGCGATCGGCTCTCTGATGTTGCTACCGGTCTTGGGGCCACGGCAAGCAAGCGCTGCGGAAACGGCCGCAATTACTGCCACCGAGCAGAAGGCCGATGAAAGTATCAGGCCCTTCAAGATCCATGTCGACCAGTCACAGCTCGACGACCTGCGTCGCCGCATCGCCGGCACGCGTTGGCCCGACAAGGAGACTGTCGGGGATATCTCTCAAGGCATTCAGCTTGAACGGGTCCAGAACTTGGTTCGGTACTGGGGAACCGACTATGACTGGCGCAAGGCGGAGCAGGAACTGAACGCGCTGCCGGAATTCATCACGACGATAGACGGCGTGGATATCCAGTTCATTCACGTTCGGTCGCGCCATCCAAACGCTTTGCCCCTCATTCTGACCCATGGGTGGCCTGGATCGCAGTTCGAGTTCATCAAGGCCATTGGCCCGCTCACCGATCCGACTGCATATGGCGGTCGCGCGGAAGATGCTTTCGACGTGGTCATTCCCTCTATTCCCGGACATGGGTTTTCGGGTAAGCCGACTGAACTCGGCTGGGGACCGGATCGTGTTGCCAAGGCTTGGGACGTGTTGATGAAGCGCCTCGGCTACACAAGCTATGTCTCCCAGGGCGGCGACCACGGTTCGGTCATCTCGGATGCGCTGGCCCGGCAAGCCCCACAAGGCCTGCTCGGCATTCACCTGAACATGCCGGCAACCGTCCCCGGCGACCTCATGAAGGGTATCAATGCCGGCGATCCGGCTCCGGCGAGCCTGTCGCAGCCTGAACGCGACGCTTACCAGTCGCTTAGCACGTTCTTTGGCCGGAATGCCGCCTATGGTGCGATGATGGTTACCCGTCCACAGACCATTGGTTACTCGCTGGCCGACTCCCCGTCCGGTCTCGCGGCCCGGATCTACGAGAAGTTTGCGCAATGGAGCGATAGCGACAGTGTCCCTGAGCGGGTCCTCTCCCGAGACGACATGCTCAACGACATTACGCTCTACTGGCTGACCAATGTTGGTGCGTCCTCGTCGCGTTTCTACTGGGAAAACAACAACAACAATTTCAGCTCGGAGACGCAGAAGACAAAGGACATCAAGGTCCCGGTCGCCATCACGGCCTTTCCGAAGGAAATCTACAAAGCACCTGAAAGCTGGAGCAGACAGGCCTACCCTTCTCTGGTCTATTACAGCCAGGCGGCGAAAGGCGGTCACTTCGCAGCGTGGGAGCAGCCCCAGATTTTCGCCGAAGAGCTGCGCGCCGCGTTCAAATCCATGCGCTGATCGCGCACCTCGTTCATGCGGTGACAGATGGCATCGCATGAACATCTCATCCAGCTGATGGCACTTTGCGTCAAATCCAACGCTCTTGAAGGTACACGAACCGCAGACCTCTCATTGCTTAGGCGGAGTTTCTGCTTCGTGGCAAAACGTTGTTCAGATTTGTTACCAGTCGGCTATCACTTTGAGCGAAACATTGCACCCTAGCCCAATGAGAACAAAATCTCGCCGGTTGCAATGACCTCAAACATCGTCAGATCCACCACCTTCACCTTCTCACCCTCGCTCGTCTTCCAAAACCGAGCGCCGGGGAAACCAGCGCTCGCCTTGTTTGGTTTGCTGTCTCAATCGGTATTGGTACTCTCTCACCTGCAAAAGACGTCCGTTGCAGGCGACAACATCGATCGAACCGAGCAGTTCAATCGATGTTTCACATAGCGGGTGAAGCTGCATAATCCAGTTCTCTTCTGTCGTCAGTGTCCATGCGTTTGCGTGTCCGACGGTCCCCCGGACCGTGTGGATGTTCGCTGCTGTAGGAGTGGGTCGTCTTCGTCTGAAACTCGTTCGGGTCAATTCCGTTAATGCCGAAGAATGCCACATGCAGTCCCCAGTAGGCAGTGCAAAAGACAATCAGAGCGCCTGACAATCCGACGGGCACGTTGATCAACTTGCGCTTCAGCCCTGTGAATAGATCAAGGCCTGAACGCTGTTCGGCAGCCACCGCAATGAGGATCGCCATTATGAGGCCATGGCCTATCAGATCTATTCGCCCGAAGGGCCACACGGCGGCCGTGAAGATCACGAGGAGGGCTATCGCTGAGAGGCGTCGGATCAGAGGCGTCCAGAGGAGCCCGAATCCCAGGGTGAACTCGGTGACCCCAGCCATAGGGATGAAGACGTCGCGTGGCATACCAAATGTCAGGAACGGTTTTTCTACGACCAGCGGATAGAACCAGCTTGGAAAGGCGAATTTCTCGAGGCTTGACCACATCAGCGCAACGGCAAGCCCCCATCGCAGGGCTTCAAAGCGGCGTTCCCTGAGGGCTTCGTTCTTCTGGGGTTCGAGGATGAGATACGCGGCAACGCCCAGGCCGAGGGCAAGATAGTCGAAAAGATGAAACAGTTCATAGTCGCGTAGGGCGAGCACCCATAGAGCTATGATTCCAACGCCTGCAAGCGGCATCGTCGCGCGCCAGAAGATGCAGCACGCGATGACGAGTTGCAGCCAGGATACCCATTCGTGCGGCGTCTTCAAATCAGGCGTCAGGTAGACGTTGCCGACAGAGAATATAGCGACGAAAAACGCGGCGATGATGCATCGGATGTAATCGTCCTGCCGCAGCCATATGGGGTTCGTTGCCTTGTTCAAGGCCGCGATCGTTGCGCCACCCCATTTGCTCAGCTCAACAAGGCGGGTCAACAAGAAGAACAACAACACCAATCCGAGGCCAACCCAGAACCATGTGTCAGTAAGCGTTTTCCCGATCGGCTCTGGAGGCGCTCCGACAATATAGGGCGCGAACCATTTGACGTGCGCGGATGCACTGGCCGGGAGAAGCAGGAGAGCGATAATGAGAGGTGCTGCGCGTTTGAGATTATCGAACATGGCGGTTTCTTTCGTGGAGCGTGTGGGGCGGGTTAGGGCTTGCCCCACTTTCGAAGATCAGGCTGCCAGTAAGTCGTCGGCTGGTCCGAAGAATTCAAAGTGAATGCGATCGGCTTCAACACCCGCGTTCCAGAGGCCAGTCACAAGCGACTTCAGAAACGGCTTCGGGCCGCAAAGGTAGAAATCTCCCGTCGCAAACGGCGTATTGTGCTTGAGCCAGTCCACGTGAATAAAGCCGTCATGGTCGTGCGTAAAACCGACCATATCGCTCGGAGCAGGTTCACTATAGAACGTTGCGACCGAAATGCGTCCGTGGTCTCTGGCGATCGACCTGACGTGGCGATCCATGGCATGGGTCGAACTGTTCAATGCAGCATGAACGTAATGGGCATGCACGTCAGGATAATGCGCGCCGATCGTTTCCACCATGCTGACCATTGGGGTGAGACCGACACCAGCGGAGAGCAGAATCACCGGCCGGACGGGCTCTTCTGGCAGGAAGAAATCTCCAGCCGGCGGCGTCGCCTCGATCGTGTCTCCGACCCGCGCGGTATCGTGCAGGAACCGCGATCCGCCCGCACCTTCGGCTTCCCGTTTGACAGAGATGCGATAGTAGTCGTCGTTCGGCGAGCACGAGATCGAGTAGTTCCGTTTTATCTGAGAACCATCCGGAAGAAATAGACGGATGGTCAGATACTGGCCCGGCTTGTGCCTGACGATGCTCCCGCCATCGGCAGGCTTCAGTATAAACGTCGTGATGACGCTGCTTTCCTCGCGCTTCTCGACGATCACGAAGGGTCGCCAGCCGTTCCACCCGCCGACCTGCGCTTCCAGACTTTCGCGGATATCAGCTTCGCGCTCCATAAGGAGATTGGCGAGGAACCAATACGCCTCACCCCAAGCCTCGATCAGCTCTGGCGTGGCGGCGTCGCCCAGCACGTCTTTGATCGCGGCCAGGAGCGCGGTGGCGACGTAAGGGTAGTGCTCCGGGAGGATGTGGTACCCGATGTGCTTGTGAGCAATACGCTCGACCACCGGAACGACCGGGGCGAGATTATCAATGTTCTGGGCATATGCGATGATCGCCGCCGCCAGTGCGTGAACCTGCGATCCTCCCTCCCCTGGTTTGAGTGGTTGAACAGCTCTTTGATATGGGCGTCCTGGAAAAGCCGGGCATACATCGCCGTCGTGATCGCGGTCCCATGGACGGCGAGCGCAGGCGCGCTTTCCTTTACGATCAGGATTGTGTTCTCACTGAGGGGCGTAGGCATGGTAGCCTCCTTGCTGGTTTACGTCGAGGTTTGGTCGGGGATCGCGGTCAAAGAATTCGAGCTGGAACCGTACGGGACCACGAAGCTCGAGATGGTGAGGCCGACGCGGTTCGATGACACCAGGGTTTTGCGGGTCGAGGACAATGGGTTGGATGGCAGCCTCTTCGAAGTGAAGGACGACCTGCCCGTCCATGATCCTCACAACCGCCCATGCGCCGTCCTTTGTCTGGTGCTGGCTGAGCAAAGCCGGCGGCACGGTCACCTGGTCGAAGATCTTTGTTCTGCGATATGGCTCTGTAACCGCTGCATCCGACGGCCAGCGGGCGCCGATAACGGCCTCTGAGCCATACATCGCCCTATTCAGTCGATCCGCTATTCGAGTGGCTTTCGTCTGCATTTCCCGCGCAACGTCGGGCGGCACCAGATCATTGGTGGTCTCCTCCCATAGCTGAAGCCATCGGGAAAACATTTGGGGCTGGATCCGGTGCGCATGAATGACGTGCATCGCAACGGGATTTCCCTTGTAGCGCCCGCTGGTGAGCATCAACGATGACCAGAAGTCCTCGAGCCGCTGCAGGTGTTCCGCCCAGTCCGCCACGACTTCGTTGAAAACCGGCCCAAGTTCGCCATCTCGCCTGACCCGTGCATAGAATCTCGACAGCACCGGCATGATGTCTTCCTGCTGAATTGTCTGGGTAACCATGGCTCACCTTAAATGATGCAAACGACATGCATCTATTCATGTTTCCAAAAACATGCTATGTAAACGCATATTTTGTACGGCTGCCATTTTGTCGCAGGGATGCTGATGAAACTCTCGACCTACAGTGACTACGCGATGCGGGTGATGATCCACTTGGCGGCGAAGGACGATGCCCTGACATCCATCCGTCAGGTGGCCACCATCTATGATATTTCCCAGAACCACCTGATGAAGGTCGTTCAGGATCTTGCCGGCGCCGGGTTCATCGAAGCGATGCGTGGTCGTAATGGTGGCATCCGGCTTGCGAGGCCGGCCGATCAGATCAACCTCGGATCGATCCTCCGCCACACGGAAAAGCTTACCGACCTCTTCGTCTGCGATGGATGCATCATCGCCCCAGCATGCGGTCTTCCCGTTGTTCTCCGGGAAGCGACAGCCGCGTTTGTCGCCGTATTCGACCGCTACACCTTGGCCGACGTGGCTCGCAGGAAATCCGATCTTGCCGCGCTACTGACAATCATCACAGATGCGGACCCAGCTGTCTCTCGCCCAGACATTCATTAGCAGGGCAGCGGTCCGAGGCAAAGCTTGCCTCCCTTCTCAGAAGCTCGCATTTGCGATCGATGCCCCAGGTGTAGCGGAAGGCGGAGCCGTCGCTCTTTGTTACGCGATGGCAGGGAATAGCGACGGCCAGTGGATTACTCGCGCAGGCGCTGGCGACCGCTTTCCCTCCTTTCCTGCTCCCGATCCTGCGAGCAAGCTCCTCGTAGCTCACCGTCTGGCCCGGCGGAACTTCCCGCAGGGCGGTCCATACCCGCCTTTGAAACGCGGTTCCCCGTACGTCGAGAGGAAGGTCCAAACCCAGGCCGGGAGCTTCTACCATTCCGACGACGCAGGCGACGACATGTTCGTAGTCCTGGTCACCGCCGACAAGATTGGCGCTCGGGAAGCGATCCTGAAGATCTCTGAGGAGCTTACCCGGATCATCCCCTATCAGGATGGCGACGACGCCCTTTTTGCTCGACGCGACAAGGATCGAGCCAAGAGACGCCAGACCAAGGGCGAAGCGGATAGTTTCCGCGCGTCCGCCAGCGCGGTAGTCTGCAGGCGCCATCCCGAGCGCACGATTGGACACCGCGTAGAACCGGCTGCTCGAGCCGTAGCCGGCATCGTAAAATGTCGACGTCACCGACTTTCCCGGCCGTAGTCCTTCTCGTAGGAGGGCTGCCCGCTTCTCCTGAATGTATGCTCGCGGGGTCACTCCTGTTTGCGCGCGGAAAGTCCGGTGGAAGTGCCCTTCGCTGACGCCGAGCGCATGTGCGAGAGCCGCCACAGTCGGCGAGCTGTCGCCGGCATTGATCAGCATGCACGCCTCAGCCACGAGATCGGCATTCCTCCTTGCGAATTTCTCGTCGTCGGGACGGCATCGTCGGCAAGGGCGAAAGCCTGCTCTTTGGGCGTCGGAGACGCACTCGAACCAGCGCATGTTCTCCGGCCGAGGCGGACGGGAGATGCATGTCGCCCTGCAATAGACGCCGGTTGTGAGGACGCCGCGGAATGCGGACGCAGTCGCCTCGTTCGGAACTTCCGCGGCGTCCGTCATCAGCCGGCGCTCCTCTGCATCGAGCCGAACGGGTTGTCGATCAGGTAGCGCCACAGACCGTCCGGCCCCCTGCGAGCGATGTCGGTTGCGGTCGCCACCATATTGATCTCCGTGCCGTCCCGCGCCGTGCCCATATATGACCAATCGAGAATGAGGGACGCGACGTTCCCAGCTACGAACAGGTGACGCTGGGTGATCGACATCTGAAGGCCGAGGCTGAAGTACTTGGCAAGCTCCTTGCCGATTGCGTCTTTGCCCACGTGAGCGACGCCCGCCGCATCGACGATCAACCCTTCCGGGTCGTAGAAGTTGAGCATGGTCTCGACGTCGAGCGAGTTCAGATGGGCGAGAAGCGCCGGGACGATGCCTTCCGGCGTCGAGGAGAGTGCGAGCTTGGTGGTCATTCGATGTCCTTCGTGGTTGTTCTGCTCGTGCGAGCGTCCTGACTATGGCGAGGTCCCAAGGCGTCGAAACTCCGTTTTCTGATCTCATATTCGGATTTTCGAGCAGACCATGTGATCGGGGATTGACACCTTCCATAATCGTAGACATCTTATATCCACGATTAGGAGATGCAAGATGAAACTGAGCGAAGGCGTCGAGCAGGCCATCCACTGCACGGCATTCCTGGCGGGTCTGTCGGAAGACGGCGTCCTGTCGGCCGCGGCACTTAGCGAACTCCACGGCGTGTCGACGAGCTATCTGCTGAAGCACCTGCAGGCGTTGTCCGGCGCGGGCATCGTTGCAACGACGCCGGGACCAAAGGGTGGCTATCGGCTGGCCAAGGCACCGAAGGACATCAGCCTTCTCGACATCGTCCTCGCGGTCGAAGGGCCGGCGCCCGCCTTCCGATGCGCCGAGATCCGTCAGCGGGGGCCGAACCCTCTGCCGCAGCGCTATTTCACAAAGCCCTGCCAGATCAACGCCGCGATGCTAAAGGCTGAAAAGGCCTATCGCGCAGAACTCGCCAAGGTATCCGTCGCGGACCTTCTGGCGGATCTCGGCGCAGACGACGACGGCGGTATCGCCGCCCGCGGATGCGCCTTCCTCGAACTCCACGAACGCAAGACGGGCAATCGCGCCTCGTCATAGGAGAAAGCACCATGACCAAGATGAAGAAGGTCGTCGTCATCGGCGGCACGGGCCTGATCGGCTCGAAGGCAGTGAAGCTGCTGCAGGACGCCGGCCACGAAGCCGTCACCGCAAGCTCCCGCACCGGCATCAACGCCTATACCGGAGAAGGACTGGCCGATGCGCTAGCGGGCGCTGGCGCCGTCATCGACGTGTCGAACATGATGTCGTTCGACAGACAGGCGCTCGTCGACTTCTTCGGCACGTCGAGCCGCAACCTAACCAGCGCGGAAAAGGCCGCGGGCGTGCGTCATCACGTTGTTTTGTCGATCGTCAACGCCGACCAGCTCGCGGCCAATCCCTATATGGCGGGAAAGCTGGCGCAGGAAGAGGCGGTGGCATCGTCGGGCCAGGCCTACACCATCGTCCGTGCAACGCAGTTCCACGAGTTCCTCGAGACTCTGGCCGGCGCGTACTCGGCCAACGGAGTGGTGAAAGTGCCTGACATTGACTTCCAGCCGATCGCAGCCGACGACGTCGCCGCCGCTCTCGTCGAAGCCGCGCTCGGCGAACCGAGGAACGGGACGGTGGATCTTGCGGGACCGGAGCGGTCATCGTTCGAATCCTTCATCCGGACGTATCTCGATGCGAAGGGCGACGCCCGACCGGTGCACGCCGACGCCTCCGTCGACTACTTTGGCGCGTCCGTCCTCGCAGGCTCTCTTGTTCCCGGCGGAGACTTCATCAAAGGCCGCGTCACGGTCGCCGAATGGCTTAAGGCATAGAAGGAGCGCACGATCATGAAGACAATTGCATATGCGGCTGCGGCACTCGCGGCCACCCTTGCCACCGCGTCCGCTCACGATGTCGCTAAGCCAGGACTAGCCTACGATACGAAGGACGCCAAGGTGACGCTCGTCTACGAGCATCCCCTGCCCGACGTCCCTGGCAAGAGCGTCAAGGGCGTGCTCGTCGAATACGGGCCGGGCGGGTACAGCTCCGCTCACACACATGCGAAGTCCGCACTCATCTACGCCACGGTTCTCGAGGGAGCGATCCAGAGTGCCGTCAACGGCGGCGAGACGAAGACCTTTACCGCCGGTCAGAACTTCACCGAGCTGCCAGGCGACCGCCATGACGTCAGCGCCAATGCCAGCAGGAGTGAGCCGGCGAAGCTGCTCGCCGTCTTCGTCGTCGATACCGACGACACCGTCCTGACGACGCCGCGCAAGCCATAGCGCTACCTACCAGATCCACCCCTCACCTACCGCACAAGCAACGACGGTTTCACCGGCGAACGGAGAACCGCGTCCACAAGAAAGGAAAACAATATGTCCCGCATGAACTGGTCCGAAGTCGCCCCCGACGGCGCAAAGGCGCTGTTTGGTGTCCACCACTACGTCACAGCTAAGACGAACCTGCCGGCCGAGCTGATCCACCTCGTCTTTCTGCGCGTGTCGCAGATCAACGGCTGCGCCCACTGCATCGACATGCATAGCCGTGATCTGCGCAAGACGATTTCCGTCGACAAAATCGCACTGGTGCCGGTGTGGGACGAGGTGCCTCATCTGTTCAATGATCAGGAGCGCGCCGCTCTCGCCTGGGCTGAGGAGGTGACGAATGTCAGCCAGACTCACGCGTCGGACGAAGCTTATGCCGCTGCCGCGGCCGCTTTCGAACCCAAGGACCTCGTCGATCTGACGATCACGATCGCCGCGATGAACGCCTTCAACCGACTTGGTGCGCCGTTCCGTCTTCCGGTGGCGGCAAAGGCCTGATCGCGTCGCAACGCTCCGAAAGAGCCGACCTGCCGGTCCGTTCGCGGTCCGGCAGGTTGCTCCAACTACAACGGTGACAATACCATTCTCGTCGCCATCTCCCAAAGACGGAACGCGTTTTCGGGATCGACCGCGTATCTTGCTACCCCCTTGAACGGCCCAGGTCCGCGCTCGTCGACGACTGGGGCTTCCTGACAGTCGTCGAAATATCTTCCGGAAATGCCCTCCACCAGAGGCGAACCCGCCAGTAGCACCGACGTGGCGGCCCCCTGCTCTATCGTCTTGCGCAGATGCTCAGGCGTTCGGAGACCGCCGGTGTGTTTCTGAAGACCCGTTGCAATTGCTCCGGGATTGAGCGCATTGGACGTGATGCCGTCGCTGGCCCAGTTCTTGGTGATTCCGACGGACATCAGGATGCAGGCTGTCTTTGACTGCCCATAGGCAAGCAGCGGATCGTACGGAATGAAGCGGAAGTCCGGATCATCCCAGAATACCGGCGCAAAGAGGTTGCCGGTCGAGGCGACCGAAACGACACGGGCACCATTTGCCTTGGCCAGATGCGGACGCAGGCCGAGTGCGAGCGCGAAATGCCCCAGGTAGTTCGTGGCGAACTGCATCTCCCGTCCTTGCGCATTCCGCTGCAATTCCGGAATGGCCATGACACCCGCGTTGTTGACGAGGACGTGCAGAGGCTCGTTCCAGCTCTCTGCGAATTCCTTCACGGAAGTCAGGTCGGCGAGGTCGAGGCGACGAACGCGAAGGCGGGATTTAGGCATTGCGCGCTTCAGCTCCGCAACAGCCCTTTCGGCTTCATCCGATCGGCGGGCCGCAATCGTCACAGCCGCGCCTGTTGCGGCGAGAGCGCGGCTCGTCTCCAACCCGATGCCTGCGGCGCCACCGGTCACAATGACATTCCGGCCGGCAAGGTCGATACCCTCCAATACATCGGCGGCGGTCGACGAGAACCCAAACGGGATGGGTGATGTCATGGTCATTCTCCTTCAGACATTCGGCTTGCCCAAAAGATAAGCACGTGGCATTCGTGAACTAGATGATCACCGTTACACGCAATGATGAGATAATTCGAACAGTCAGCACGCTCCCACCCGGCGAGCTAGCAGCCTTCCTCGCCGTCGCGGAGCACGGAGGGTTTCGCGCTGCATCACGAACACTCGGCCAGACGCCGTCGGCTCTGAGCCACGCGGTCGCTGGACTGGAGAGACGTCTCAAAGTGAAGCTCTTCCACCGTTCGACGAGGAACGTCTCGCTGACAGAGCCTGGGCGGAGACTTGCGGAGCGGCTCATGCCGGCGCTCAGCGAAATCGGATTGGCGGTCGAGGAACTGCACGAACAGGCCGCTACTCCCTCCGAGCTCGTGCGGATCAACTGCGACACAAATGCCGCCGAGCAAGTGCTGATGCCGCTGCTGACCCGCTTCATGAAGCTGCAGCCCGCGATGCGGTTTGAGATCCAGTCCGAGGGAAAACTGGTCGACATCGCCGAAGGAGGTTTCGACTGTGGCGTCCGGGCTGCCGAACTGGTTCCCGGAGAGATGGTTGCGATCCCGATCGGTCCGGATCAGCAGCACATCATCGTGGCGTCGCCCATCTATCTCGATAATGCGCCTCCCCTCGCAAGCCCCTCGGATCTCTCGCTTCACCAGTGCATCCAGCTCCGGATGGCAGGCGGGTTGATCTATCGTTGGGAGTTTCAGCGCCGCGGCGAGGAGGTCGTAGTAGCAACGACAGGCAACCTCGTCGTCGACCAGTCCCGACTTCTCCTAGCGGCGGCTTTGGACGGTTGCGGGCTTGCCTATGTGACGCGGTGGATGGCGGCTGACGCACTCGCGGACGGAAGACTCCGGCAGGTGCTTGCCGAATGGACCCCGCCCTATCCTGGCCTGTGCCTGTACTACCCGAAACACCGCCATATTGGAGCGGGAATGCGGGCCTTTCTGGACTTTCTGAAGGCCAATCGATCGATCTAAGCTCTTGATGGGTTTTGAACCGACGACCTGTACCTGCGATTGCCAAACGAGAGCCGACGATAATGATGACCAACATTTCCATCTAAAAGTGCCTGCCGCGGGAGGCGAGATGCGGCAGGCGATCAGAGCAAATGGCTGCCCCATGAAGAGAGGCTTGTGGAGGAGGCTTCGTAAATCGTTTTCAGCCGATGCGGGAGCCTCACTCCGCTTTCATTTTGCAATCTTGCGATCGAGGAAACTCCTGATCAGCGGAGCCATCTCGTCCAGCTTGTCTTCAAGCGCAAAGTGGCCTGTATCAAGGAGATGGAACTCTGCATCGGGAAGATCGCGAAGATAGGGATGCGCGCCCTCTTCCGGGAAGATCTTGTCGTTCTTGCCCCAGACGATCAGCGTCGGCGGCTTACGGTCGCGGAAGAATGCCTGGAACTGCGGATAGAGCGGCAGGTTGGTGCGGTAATCGTAGAACAGGTCGAGCTGGATATCCTTATTGCCTGGCCGGTCGAGCAGCGCCTGGTCGTGGACCCAGTTGTCGGGGCTGATCCGCGTCAGGTCCTCGACGCCATCGGTATATTGAAACTTGGTCGTCTCCGGCGCGACGAGCACAGAGAGCGCTTCCCGATCCTTCTTCGCCCCCGACTTCCAGTAGGCGCGGATCGGGTTCCAGAAATCCCGGATGCCTTCGTCATAGGCATTGCCGTTCTGAACGATCATTCCGGTGACGCGATCCGGGTGCTTGAGCGCTAGCCGGTAGCCAACGGGTGCGCCATAATCCATGAGATACACCGAATATTTGGTAGCGCTGAGCTTGGTCAGCAGCGTGTCGACGATATCGGCATAGTGGCCGAAGGAATACTCGAACTTGGTGTGATCGGGCGCATCGCTCTGACCGAAGCCCGGATAGTCAGGGGCGATGACGCGGTAACGGTCAGCGAGCAGCGGGATCAGGTTGCGGAACATGTGCGACGATGTGGGGAAACCGTGAAGCAGGACGACGACCGGGCCGTCGGCCGGTCCGGCTTCGCGATAGAAGACGTTGACACCGTCTATTTTCACGGAGCGATAGTGAACTGTTGCAGATTCCTGCAGGGCGATCGCCGGCGTTTCGGCGAAGACCACGTTTGCGGGCGTGGTCATAAAGATGCTGGCGGATGCGAAAAGTACGGCGGTAAGAGTACGGGACATTGTGGTTCTCCTCAGGAACGGTTGTGGGGGCTTGTTGCCTGGAGCCAACATCGCTCTTTCAGCTCGGAAGGAGAATGGTCGTATTCGACAAGGGATTATTGCTTCTAGTGATATGAATGCAGTACAACAGTGACCATTTGGATGAGCCGCTACGGTGGCGTCGGCGTGGTAAAAGCTGTCCGCAGGATCGTAGCTCAGGGGATCGATTTGCGGTGTTACGATCGCGTTCAGAAACAGGGATGATTGTCTACTCGAGCGGCGGTGCCACCCAACGAGACGGGGTGCGAAAGCAGTTCGCTCCAAGAGCCTAGGCCTAGCTCGGTGATATCGAGGGGCTAGTTGAGAAGGCGGTTCTCGCGCAGCCTTGCCGCAGCCATATCGACGAAGGTGCGCACCTTTGCTGGAGCGTGCCGACCCTCCGGATGGAGGATGTGTATGGGCAAAGGCGGTTCCTCGAATTCGCTGAGGATGATCTGCAGCTCTCCAGCAACGAGAGCTGGGCCGATCTGGTAGTTGAGCACTCTTGTCAGACCCCACCCCTCGCGGGCCGACTGGATCGCTGCTTCGTTGGTGTTGCATTGTAAAGCCGCATCCACGGATACTCGCAGATCGTCGCGAAACTTCCACTCTGGTGAAGCCCAGGCCGCCGTGGAAGCCGCGATACGGTGGTCTTTAAGATCGGCTGGCGATTTCGGAACACCAAAGCGCTCGAAATATTTTGGCGAACCACACATGACTCGACGGACCGTACCAACCTTCACGGCAGAAAGATTAGAGTCGGGGAGATGGCCGATGCGCACAGCGACATCGATGCCTTCCTCAACAATGTTGACCGGTCGGTCGATGAACAGTGTCTTTGCCTTCATCGTCGGATAGGTATCGAGGTAATCCGTCACGACCGGAAGAACGTACATCTGCCCGAACAGCGCGGACGCGGTTATCGAGAGCGTCCCCGTCGGCGTCGCGTAGGAACCGCCGGCAGCTGCCTCTGCTTCAGCAATATCGGCAAGGATCCGGCGACAGTCTTCAAAATAGCGAACCCCGCTTCGGTCATCTTCACCGAGCGGGTGGTCCGCACCAGGAGGCGCGCTCCAATCAGGTCTTCGAGTGACGAAACCGCACGCGTGACAGCCGGTGCGCTCATGAACATCTGGCGTGCGGTATCCGCGAAACTTTCAGTTTCGGCGACCTTCACAAAGATCCTCATTGCCTGCCAACGATCCATCCACTCCCCCAAAAGCACTCGCGTTTCCACGACCCTAAGGGCTTGGAACCAAAGCCTCAAGAGCCTCTAACAGAGGATCATGATTGGCGAACGGCAAGCCTGCGAGATGCGCTCTATTTCCGCACAGGCTTCCTCGGAAAGACCGGCGCACAGTGCGCGCTGGTGCGTTTCCTGACAAGCATTCAATGCAAGGGATATTGCGATCGACGTCTCGAAGTCGAAGCTTGAGCCCCGACGCGCCATGTCCATTTCGGCGCCGGTCATACCAAGTGCACGACCGGCTTCTTCTTGTTTCGCAAACAGTGGCTTGCTCGCATTGGTTCCGGTGAGAGCCAGTTCTACTGAAAGCCTTATGCGAGCATCGATTGACGAGCTGGCCATTTTTCCATCTCCTGGCTCAGCCGTCTAAAAGCCGAAATCGCTGAGGCCACGATGGTCGTCCGGCCGGCGGCCTAGCGGCCAACGAAACTTGCGATCCGCTTCGGCGATCGGGTGTTCATTGATGCTGGCATGGCGTTCCCGCATCAGGCCGTCTTCGGCAAATTCCCAGTTCTCGTTACCATAGGCGCGGAACCACTGACCGCTGTCGTCGCGGTACTCATAGGCATATCGGACAGCGATGCGATTGTCGGTGAAGGCCCAGAGTTCCTTGATCAGGCGATAGTCGAGCTCCCTGTTCCACTTGCGGGTCAGGAATGCCTCTGCCTCGGCGCGGTTCTTCGCGAACTCGGCGCGGTTCCGCCAGCGCGTATCGAGCGTATAGGCAAGTGCCACCTTCCCCGCATCGCGGCTATTCCAGCCATCCTCTGCAAGACGGACCTTCTCGATAGCAGTCTCTCTGGTGAATGGGGGAAGCGGGGGACGGGACATGTTTAAAGTTCCTCTCAAGATGGCGTTTGTCTTTGTTGGCGAGAGACGGCGCATCTCGCACCGCCTCTCGAGGGTTTGGTCACGCAGCCGCGCGATCGATACGGGGAAAGTCGATCTCGGTATCAAGGGCCTCGTTCACGTAGTTCGTGAAGGTGTTCAGCGCCACATGAGCGATGATCTCGACTATCTCGGCATCGCTGTAGCCGGCGTCACGGACATTGGTGATCTCAGCGGGCGCAACAGAACCGCGAGCCACGGTTAGTGCCCGGGCGAACTCGACAGCGGCCGCCGCCTTGGGATCGTTCGACGTGCCGCTGCGGTTGGCAGCGATTTCACTTTGTCGAGCTTGGCGAACTTCGTGCCGGTGAAGGTGTGGGCCGACAAGCAATAGTCACAGCCGTTTGCTTCAGCCATGGCGAGTGCGATGCGTTCGCGAGTAGCCGGCGGCAGTTTACCCTTGCCGAGCGCGCCCTGGAGCGACGTCAAGCCCGTCAATGCGGCGGGGCTGTTGGAGACCAGACGAAAGATGTTCGGGACAGAGCCGATCTGCTTCTGGATGGTCTCGAGGATCGGACGAGAGGCTTCTGGAGCGTCGTCGATCGTTACGGGGGTAGGAATGCGTGACATTGTATTCTCCTTTTTTTGGTTGAGGGAGACGTCGCTCCCTTGAGATTGAATATGATCCGGTCGGAACGATTGCTGAACATCGAAAGGAAACAAGGGACCGTTGCGCTGGACGCAGCAATCGGCCCTTAGACAGCGAGCTGCAGGCCGCCTTCCTGGTCGGCAGGAACAGCGCAGCACAGAAGCACTTCGTCGGCTTCGATCTTTGCTGTGGGCTGCTTGACGTAAGCGACGGCGCCCTTGACAAGCTTGGTCCGGCACGTCCCGCAGTTTCCTTCCCGACAACTGAACTCGGGTTCGAGACCGCGCGCCTCAGCGAACTCTAGGAGAGTGCCGGAACCAGGTGTCCACCGTGCCTCTTTCAAGGAGTTCGTGAATATGACGGGCACAGGTTTTTCGGACGGCTGCGTGGCGAAAGACACGGCTGCCGGTGTGGATTGCCCTGTACGGACCAGCGACGACGGACCGAAGGCTTCAGCCTGAATGCGATCGTCAGCAATGTTGAGGGCCCGCAGTCCATCATAGAGCCCTTGGGTGAACTGGGCAGGTCCGCAGAGGTAGAAATCGTAGTCGTTGAAGGGAAGAAACCGAGTCAGCATCGCCATATCGATCCGCCCTGTCGCGTCGAAGTCCCTGCCCTGTTCAGCATCCGTCGTGTCGCTGAGGACCCTGACCAAGCGAACAACACCCTTGGTCGCACCGATAAGGTCCGCAATCTCCTTGTCAAAAGGCCGATCAGCCTTGGAGCGAGCCGCGTAGAACAAAGTGACCGGACGGACGCGTTGCTTGCGCAGCCCTTCATAGACAACGTGACGGAGCATCGCGAGCATCGGCGTGATGCCGACACCCCCGCAAGAAGAACCGCCGGGCGTGTCGAGCGGGCGTCAATGCTGAATTCGCCGGCCGGCGCGCGCGCGCTCGATGACATCGCCAACGGCGATGCGATCATGGAGGAACTGAGATACCTGACCATCGCGCTTGACGCTGATGCGGTAGATTCCATCGGACGGCGCGACCGAGAGCGTGTAGGTGCGAATGGCCGCCCTATTTTCGCCGGGCAGCTTGATGCGGATGGGCAGATGCTGACCGGCCGCGTGCGGAAGAAGCCCTGCGCCATCGGCTGGCTGGAGGTGGAAAGATTTTATCGTCGCGCTTTCATCAACGATCGCGTTGACGGTCATTGGCCGCCAGCTGTTAGCAAACTCTGCCGCGCGGAGACGGTCGGCGGCTTGGCTCCAGCTGCCTGTCATCAAAGAGCTCGGCGACCAGCCGTCCTTTTGAAAAGCCCATCTCAACGCCAGTGCATTACGGCGACGTACGATCCGTGTCGGCTTGAATGTCCAAAACCGCTCCGCGCCCTGAAAGGCAGCTATCTCCGGCGAGTCGAAAATGACTTCGGCTTTCCCCGTCATCTGCAGCATATCGCCAGTTGCGAAATCCACGAAAAGCAGCCCAGCCTTTCCGTTCAGCAGGATATTGCCCAACGTTGCGAAGAAGAGATTGCCGTCGAAATCCGGAATCGTCAGGACGCCATCGTCACCGATGCGAACAAACCCGGCATTGCCGCCGCGATGTGAGACGTCCACCTGGCGCCGATCTTCGCGATCGACGTAGGACGCCACGAAAAACGCGTCAGCCTCCTGAATGATCGCGCGTGCCTGGTCGTCGAGTGCAGGCAGTTCCTCGACTGCACCTTGAAACAAGGTCCCCGGCTGGCGTTCGAACGCGAAGTCGCGCAGCTGGATATAGCGCGGGCAATTACCGAAACTCTGATCGACATCGATGCGGAAGCCACTCCCGGTCGTTGAGACAAAACCGTTCATGCGGTTGCGGCGGCGCGTGTGCATCTCTATGCCGAGAAGACCAATCGGCAAGCCCTCTGCCAGTCCTTCACTGGCCGGGTCGCTCGGATCCTGGGTCGCGGCAATGTCGAGCACGACGGGCGAAGGCGACGACATGAACCCCGGCTTGCCTTCCACAAAAGTTGCCCAAGCGTCACCAGCCTGATCGACGCTCCCGAGAACGATGAAGGGGAGTTGGGCGTAGAAGTCCCGGTGCTGGTCCGGCATGAAGTCGCGAACGACACGCTGGCCGACGGAAGCCATGCGTTCCTTTACGCCGAGCTTTTCCTGGATAAAGGTCTCGCCTTCATGCCACGTCGGCAGTTTTGTAAGCTTCACGGACATCTGCGTTCTCCAGAAAAGAGGCGGAGAGCGTGCGAGGTGCCGCACGCTCTATAGAGGCTCAGGCAGCAAGACCAACTGGCGTTTTGACGAAATCGACGAAGCCCGGAAGTTGCTCGACCCGGCGCAGCAGAGCATTTACGGACGGATAGGCGCTCAGGTCGACATTGCCCTCCGGAGCGCGCGCGACATAGCTGTAGACCGCGACGTCTGCGATCGTCGGGCGATTGCCCACCAGCCATTCGCGCCCTTGCAGATGGCTCTCAATCCGGCCAAGGATGATATGTGCACGCCCGATAACTTCTTCCGGATTGAACTTGGCGCCGAACACTGTCACCAGACGCGCAGCTGCCGGTCCATAGGCAATCTCCCCGGCTGCGACAGAAAGCCAGCGCTGGACGTCGGCGGCTCCTTTAGCGTCCTCCGGAAGCCATTCCGTCTGACCCGCCTTCTTGGCGAGGTAGACGAGGATCGCATTGGAATCGGAGATGAAGACATCCCCATCCGCCAACACCGGCACCTGACCGAATGGGTTCATCTTGAGAAAGTCGGGCTGCTTGTGCGCGCCAGATTTCAGATCCACCTCGACCAGCTCGTGGGGAGCCCGACTAGGGAAAGGAAGAGCCGGGCGCGGTGTGCGTGACCTGACAGCGGATGGTGATAGAGTTTCATGTGATCGCTCCTGATTGAAGGCCGGGTTCGTTCCCGATCCGTGAACACAGGATGCAATGCGCAACCGCGCGGCTGAATACG
Organism: Rhizobium sp. G21; assembly: GCF_014158035.1. Taxonomy (GTDB): domain Bacteria; phylum Pseudomonadota; class Alphaproteobacteria; order Rhizobiales; family Rhizobiaceae; genus Rhizobium_E. The sequence continues at coordinate 130,024 of NZ_JACFXW010000004.1, forward strand.
CATGTTTGACATTGGACTGTTACGCGGAGCGGAATAGTCCGCTAGCACCAGGATGAAAGGGAGAACTTCGCCTCCACCCCGTCGGGCGATCCTCCAAGCTGAAGAGTACGGTCACATCGTTACGGTTGTCCGCAGCTCCTTGATCAAGTCGACGAACCGGCGCAGCTTCGCCGGTAAATTGCGCCTTCCGGGATAGTAGAGACATAAGCCCGGATAAGGCGGGGTCCAGTCAGCAAGCACCTGCTCCAGTCTGCCCGCGGCAATGTCGTCTTCGACCTGCCACTCACTCAGGTAAGCTAGCCCGGCCCCCTCACGCGCGGCCCGGAGCATAAGGTCGCTATCGTCGAGCACGAGCTTGCCAGGAACGTCGAGCGCGAAGCTCTCGCCTCGCCGCTCGAACTCCCAGCGATAGATGGTTCCGCTCGCCATTCGGGCACGAATGCACAGGTGGTTTTGGAGCTCTGCCGGATCCCGAGGCGTTCCATGACGGCGGAAGTAATCGGACGACCCGACGATGGCCGGGTGGATATTATCGCCGATCGGGACGACCACCATGTCGGGAGGAACGGCCTCCCGGATCCTGATCCCGGCGTCGAAGCCTTTGGCATTGACGTCGACCAGCGCGCCCTCCGTCACGATCTCCACCGACATCTGCGGGTTCCGGCGCATGTACTCCAGGATCAGCGGCGTCAGGATCATCCGCGTTGCGCCCACCGACGTGTTGATCCTCAGAGTGCCCGTTGCTTCCGCCCGATGTTCATCGACATGCTCGACAGCGCTTCGGATCGCCTCCAGCGCCGGACCCACGCTGGCCACGAACTGCTCTCCCGCGGCTGAAAGCACAACGCTACGGGTCGAGCGGTTGAACAGCCTGACGCCCATGCGGGTCTCCAGCGCAGCGATCTGCTGGCTGAGCGAGGACGTCGAGATACCGAGCTCGCGAGCCGCGGCCCTAAACCCGCCTTGGGAAGAGACGGCGAGAACCGCCTCGAGTTCAGCAAGCGAACCACGCATCATTGTCCGTAATCTCCTATCAGGCTGAGCATCTTTAACCAGCTTATCAGGACAGTGTCGAAGTGCCAGATATGACGGAACAGCCAAAAGGAGTTTGAGATGTTCAACATCGACAAGGCGTATATCGATGGAAGCTTCGTCACACCGAAGGGATCGGAGACCGCTGATCTCTACAATCCGTCGACAGAGGAAAAGATCGGCACGGTCAGACTTGGCGGCCTCGAAGATGCGCGTGAGGCTATCGCCGCCGCGAAACGGGCCTTCCCGGCGTTCTCACTGACGACGAAGGTCGAGCGGATCGAGATGCTTAAGCGTTTGAACGCAGCCGTCGCGGCACACACCTCCGATCTAACGCAAGCGATGGCACTCGAATATGGTGCTCCTCAGACCTTCACCCGGTTCGCTATTCCCCATGCTGCTTCAAGCTTTCTGAGCATGGCGAAGGTGCTGGAGGATTACGACTTCGAGCGACAGATGGGCCGGGCCCGCGTCGTCATGCAGTCGGTCGGGGTCACCGCCGCCATCACGCCGTGGAACAGCAATATCGGCTTCATCACCTCGAAGCTCGCAACCGCCATCGCCGCCGGCACGACCATCGTCATCAAGCCCAGCGAGATGAGCGCGATACAGACGCAGATCCTCACCGAGTGCCTTCATGAAGCGGGTTTACCGAAGGGTGTATTCAACATCGTCAACGGGCTCGGCAATGTCGTCGGCGCGGAACTCAGCCGGCATCCGGACATCGCGAAGGTGACCTTCACCGGCTCCACCGCGGTTGGCAGGGAAATCATGCGCAATGCCGCTGGCACCTTCAAGCGCGTGACGCTTGAGCTTGGCGGCAAGGGACCGAACATCATTCTCGATGACGCCGATCTGGATGCAGCTATCCCCGCCGTCTTGAGGATGGGCTTCATTAACAGCGGCCAGGCCTGCATCGCCGGCACTCGCATCCTGGTTCCGAGCCATCGGCTCGACGACGTTTTGGCCAGGCTGAAGCAGGAGATCGAGACGTTCAAGGTCGGTGCGCCAGACGACCCGGATGCGATGATCGGACCGATGGTTAGCCGCAAGCAGTACGAGCGCGTGCAGTCCTATATCGAGCTGGGGATGCGAGAAGGCGCCAGCCTGCTAGCGGGCGGTCTGGGAAGACCTGCCGGATTGGAGCGCGGCTGGTTCACGAAGCCGACCATATTCACTGATGTCAACAACCAGATGCGCATCGCGCGCGAAGAGATTTTCGGGCCGGTCCTGTCGGTCATCTCCTATCGAGACGAGGACGAAGCCGTGGCGATCGCCAACGACACGCCATATGGGCTTCAGGCCTATCTGCATGGCACGAATGTCGCACGCATGCAGGCGATTGCGGATCGCCTCGAGTGCGGCCGCGTGGTCATCAATGGCGCCCCGCACGAGCCGCTCGCTCCTTTCGGCGGCTTCAAGCAGTCGGGTATCGGTCGCGAGTATGGCGTGTTCGGCCTTGAGGCTTTCCTGGAGCCGAGGGCAGTCATCGCCTGATGAGGTGAGATTGAGCAGGCCGCGTCACGGGTTCTGAATTCGGACGATGATCTTTCCAATGGCCGTGCCGCTCTCCTGCAACTCGTGTGCCTCGGCCACCTCGTCAAGCGCATATGTCTTCGCGATTGGCGGAGCATATGCCCCCGATGCGGCGCAGGCCGAAACCTCATCGGCTGCCTGCCTCATCGCGATTTCCGGCATGGTATAGACGTAGACGAAACGGAACGAGAAGCCGCCCATTAGCGCCGGGAAGAACGGGATCGTCAGCTTCGCATCTGGCGATTCCGTCGAATAGGCCGACACGACACCGTCGCCGGCTAGACAGGCGATTGCTACGTCGATGTTGGCGGAGATATCGACGTCGACGATGCGATCGACGCCATTGCCGCCGGTGGCTGATCGGACGGCCGCAGCGACATTTTCCTTGCGCCTGTTGACGACAAGATCGGCGCCCGCCGCACGCGCGACCTGCGCTTGCAGCTCACGGCTCACCGTCGCCGCCACCCATGCCCCCGCCCACTTCGCAAGAAGGATCGCTGCATTGCCGACGGCGCCTGCTCCTCCTTGGACGAGGACTCGCTTGCCGCGCAGGTCTCCGTCGGCGAAGAGGCATCGATGCGCGGTCATCGCTGGAACGCCGAGCGAGGCGCCGGTCTCAAACGGCACGTTGTTGGAAAGCTTTACGGCTTGAACGGACGGCACGACGACAAATTGCGCCGCAGTACCGAACGCCCTACCCCACTGCGCCATATAGATCCAGACCCGCTCGCCGACGCGCGACGGAGGCACGCCGGGACCGACGGCATCGATGATGCCCGCGCCGTCCTGATGCGGCACGATCCGTGGGAACGGCATTGCCTTTCCACCGAATCCAGTCCTCGTCTTGATGTCGGAGGGATTGATGCCTGACGCGACCACCCTTACCCGAACCTCTCCGGCTCCCGGTTGCGGATCGGGTAGCTCGCCGACGAACAGCACCTCCTTTGCAGATCCTTGTCGGTCGTAGAAAGCAGCTCGCATGACGCACCTCTGAATATAACTGCTTTCAACTAGGAGCGATACAGGCAAACTTGCAAGTAGGCAACAGATCTGCCTATAGGGATAGAAAGTACACTATTGGAGCACGCAATGACTGCTGGCCAGAAGTGCCCCGTCGAAACAACCGTCGACGTTACGGGTGGAAAATGGAAGCCGATGATCATTTATCGGCTGCTGGACGGGCCGCGACGGTTTGGCGAGTTGCGCCGCCTTGTCGGCGACCCGAGCCAGCGCTCGCTGACGATGCAGCTCCGCGAGCTCGAAGCCGACGGGATCGTCGACCGCGAAGTCTTCGCGGAGGTTCCGCCCCGCGTCGAATATTCTCTGACGCCCTTCGGGCAGACTCTGGCACCCGTGCTGATGGCTATGCGTGACTGGGGTGTGGCGTTCCAGGAGCGGCGCTCGGCCACGTAATACTAGCCTTCGTTGCTCTGGCCAGCACCTCCGTTTGCGGAGAACCTCTCGACAAAGAAGTCGATCAGAACCCGGACCTTCCTCGACACGTGTGACCCCGGCGGGCGCACGATGTAGACACCGATCTCCGGCAGGCTGTAGTCCGTCATGATCGCCACGAGAGTTCCGGCTTCCACGTAGCTCTGCGCAATGACGACAGGCAGCGCCGCGACCCCTAGGCCCGCCGCCGTCCCTTCGGCGATGCCCGCAGCGCTGTCGGCCTTGAACCGTCCCTGACCGTTGACGACCACCGTCCGGGTGCCGTCGGAAACCTTCCAGCTTTCGGTCCCCTGCAGGATGGCCTGATGTTCGAGCAGGTCCGAGGGCTTCTGCGGAACGCCCTGGATACGCAAGTATTCCGGGTTCGCGAACAGGCCGGCCGAGAAGGCGCCGATCTTGCGCGCGGTCAGGTTCGAATCCTGCAGGTAGCCAACGCGGATGCCGCAGTCAAAGCCCTCCGCGACAAGATCGACATACCGGTCGCTGTAATGCGCGTGAAGTTGAAGCAGCGGATGCAGGCGAGCAAGCTCGGCCAGTGCCGGGGCGAAGTGCCCAGGACCGAAAGACGAGGGAACCGCCACGCGAAGGCGTCCCCGCAGCTCTCCGGTCGGAAGCATCTCCTCGCGCGCAACGTCCATTTCAAGACACATGCGGGCGGCATGCTCGCGGAAAGAGACGCCAGCTTCGGTGAGAGAGGCACCTCTAGTCGTCCTGGCCAGAAGCTGGACGCCAAGCTCGCTCTCAAGCCGGACGAGCCGTCGGCTGACGATCGACTTCGGCAAGCCGAGACGCCGTGCGGCGACCGTGATTCCGCCGCCATCCGCCACCTCGACGAAGGTCTGCATGTCCTCGAAGCTGATCATTCCAGTGTTCCATTTTTCGTTCTACAGAGTGGCCAACCATAGAGCTACCGTGCCGCTGATCGCAACGCTAAATTCCAAACATCGAGCGGACCGAAACGAACTTCACCAACAGCCGCCGAGCAAAGAAAAGGAACACGACAATGCATAAGGACGTATTCACCCCGAGAATTCCGCAATGCTGCTGATCGACCACCAGATCGGCACCATGGCCTGGACGCACTCGCACGACATTAATCTGGTCAAGCAGAACGCACTGAAGCTCGCCCGCATCGCCAAGGCTGCCAATATCCCGACGATCCTGACCTCCAGCATGGAAAATCAGATCCAGGGACCGCTGCTGCCGGAACTCGAGACCATTCTGCCGGAATCGTTCGAAGCCCGCATCAAGCGTCCTGGCATCGTCAACGCCATGCACCACGACGGCTTCAATAAGGCGGTCAAAGCGACCGGTCGCAAGAAGCTGTTTGTTGCCGGCGTCACGACCGAGATCTGCGTCACCTTCCCCGTGCTGCAGATGCTCGACGAAGGCTACGAGGTCCAGGTGTCAGCGGACGCATCCGCGTCCTACACCAAATACGGTGACGATATCGCCCTGCGCCGCATGGAGAAGGCCGGCGCGATCATTACCACCGTCGACCAGATCATTTCCGAGCTTGCCGTGGACTGGACAAGCCCACTCGGTCAGAAGCTGGTCGGCATCCTGAACTACCATTGAGCTCGACAACTGGGCCGTTCGGCGCGGGCCATAGAGCCCGCGCACGGATGAAAGGAGAAACATAATGACCATCACCAGGATTCCCGCGGGCCGGACACGCGGCGACTTCGCCCAAGGCTTCGGCGTCGAGATCCTCTATCCCGGATTGACACTGACCTCGGACGATAGCGGGATCGGCCCGATCGGCAGGATCGACCGCGCTCAGGCTCAGCCGGGTCATCTCATCGGTATGCACCCGCACAAGGACGACGAAATCCTGACTTACATTCGCGGCGGCGAGATGCTTCATCGCGACACTGTCGGGAACGAGAAGACGCTCGACAAGACGCATTTCATGATGATGAACGCCGGGCATACCTTCCAGCATGAAGAGCTGATGCTCGGAAATCGTCCAGTGCGCGCGCTGCAGATATTTCTGCGACCGAACGCTCCCGATCTGGAGTCGATGGTACAGTTCCATGAGTTCCCGGAGGAACACAGCGTCGATCACTGGCGACTCATCGCCGGACCGAGCGCTGCACCGTTGAAGGTCAGATCTGACGTCCGCGTCTTTGACGCCCACATCGCCGAAGGCGTCCAAATGCGGCTGCCCGCCGAGGAAACCGGAAGAAATACCTTGCTCTACGTTTACAGTGGAAAGATCTACATCGCGGGCGAGGTCATATCGGAAGGGGAAAGCGCATTTTCGACAGCTGCCTATGACAATCTCACCGCATGGGCTGAATCAGAAGTCTTGCTGTTCTCGATGGATCCTGCAGCGGAGGTTTACCGAGGCGGCATGTTCAGTGGGAACCAGCGGCGCCGCGTCTAGAGATGCAGGCGTCGATCACCCTCGCTTGCCGGCCTCGGCGTGATCTCGTTCACCACCTCAAGGTCACACGCACGGCGTCATCTTTCTGATCAATATTCACATTGAGCTCTGGGCTTAGGCTCTTGAATGGAGCCGAACCGCCGACCCTTTCATTCAATGGCTACATTCGCATTGAATTTTTCTAACCCGGCCAACCACTTGCTCTCGAATGTCCGGTATGGGGCCGCGAGCGGGAGGTCTGCTGCCACGAGGTTGAATTGAAAAGTAGACGCCGCTTACATTATAGCCGACGTCCCCTTTCGGCCCCGAAGCGGACATGCGGCCGATGTCTTGGAAGCGGTCTCATGCGGTGACCTATGGGACTTTGAAGTTCGCAGGATAAACGTCGATCTCCGCCGACCAGTAGTGCCTGGCAATGTTCTGACTGTTGCGGATGACGTAGTATGCAATATCGGGATTACCTCCAGCGAACGTGTCCGAATCGGCGCCGAACATCAGGCAATACATCCGCTGATGAACGACCGCTGCGAAGAATTCCAGCGCGGGCGTCGCTTCCTCGTGTCCTATAGCCGCCATCCCTAGTGCGGCCTGATCTCTCGCATCCTGCAGGGCGGCGAAGATGGCTTCGGCCAACGTCTTGTCGGCACGCTCAATGACGGTGGCGATGTCCCTATCCATGGAATCGGGCGGGATTGTATCTTGTCATGCCTCTTTCTTTCGGCGGCATCGACTGTCGTCAGCCGGTCATTTGGTGAAGAGCGCCAGGTAGTTTTGCGCAGATTCGATAAAGGCTTGCGCTGCCTCGGAGCCGTCGCCCAGGTCGGAAGCGCGTTCATCCACCGCGGCCTGTAGCCGAGCGTCTATCTGGGGATCAGTGGCACGCGCGTGCTCCATCAGGGCACGAAGAACGGATCTCAGGGCAAAGGATTCCGCCGATTTCGCCAACTGCTGGCCTTCGCTGTGATCCTTTGCGATATCTTCAGCGCGTTCGCTCTTCTTTCGCACAGACGCTGGCCCGCCTTGCTCCCGTTCCCATTTCCGAGCGACGTGGCGGCCCGCATACAGGATCTTCCACGCGACATCAGCATCGCCATTCTTATATGTTCGCACGTCGGCTCCGCACAGACGCATGAACAAATGGCGAAGTGCTGCATCGCTGAAGTAGTCGTGCGGCGAAGCAGGCACGCCGAGGGACCGGAGCTTGGCGCCGGCAGCACGAACGGCGTGATCAATCGCGTTGTCAACGGCGCGGAACAACTCCTCGTCCGCCTGACGCAGCTCGTCCATTGTCGTCGACATGAGTCTCTCTCACAAATTAGCGTCCGTCGTTACATGACGTTGGGTCAAGCTCCCGCGTCCCTGCTTACCTGAGGCATCAATCGGGCAAGGGTATGAACTCACCGCGGTCGTCAGCAGGAAGGTCGAAACGGCCCTCGCCCCACCTTCCGGCTCGCCATTCCGCCTTGGCTTCTTCGATACGTTCCATCGATGAGGCGACGAAGTTCCACCAGATGTATCTTGGTCCAGAGAACGTTGCGCCTCCGAGTATCATAATCCGGGCGCCGCGTTCGCCGGCCGCAACGGTTATCCTGTCTCCGGGACGGAACACCATCATCTGCATAGTGCCGAATTCCTGTCCGGCGACCGAAATTGAACCTTCGATGACGTAGATCGCCCGGTCTTCATGTTCATCGGGCATGGGCAGACGTGCGAGCGGATCGAGCTTGACGTCGGCGTAAAAGGTCTCCGAGAACATTTTGGCGGGAGCATGCTCGCCGTAGGCGTTTCCCAGGATCAGGCGCGCCGAGACGCCTTTGTCTTGAATCATCGGAAGCGCGTTCCTGCCGTGGTGCTCGAAAGAAGGCGCCACGTCCTCGTGGCCGTCAGGCAGGGCGAGCCAGGTCTGTATTCCAAACAGGCTGTTCGGGCCGCTCCTTGCAGCCGCGCTCGTACGCTCCGAGTGCGATACGCCTTTTCCTGCGACCATCCAGTTCAACTCGCCTGGCCTGATAATTTGATCGGCACCAGTGCTGTCACGATGATGGAAGTCACCTTCATAGAGGTAGGTCACGGTGCCGAGACCGATATGCGGATGCGGTCGAACATCCACGCCCTGTCCGGTCAGGAGTTCGGCGGGACCGGCTTGATCGAAGAATATGAACGGGCCGACCATCTGTCGGTTCGGCGCGGGCAGTGCGCGTCGGACTTCGAAGCCGCCAAGATCGCGGGCGCGCGGAACGATCAACGTCTCGATCGCCTCTACGCCGACCTCATCAGGGCATCCTGGTTCGATCGCAGGGTTCCAGCTCATATGTCTCGTCCTCTTCTTCAATCGATAATCATTGATGATTAGGAGCAGGACACGCAGGCGCCCCAGCTCTCTGTAATAAACCCGCTTGTGCTCAAGCACTAGCCTTCGGTGCCCTAGTGGTAAGAAGGTCATGCTATATCGGTGCTTCAGCTTCAGCAAAACCGTCCGACCGCTTCATGACGATGCGATCGACGAAAACCTTGTCAGTGCCGGTCCTGATGCGGTAGCCCTCGAAAACGCGAGCTGTGTTGCAGAGAGGGGAACGCAAGATGGAGATCGACGATCTCAGGACCTTTGTGGAAGTCGCCGACGCAGGAGGGGTGACACCCGCCGCTCAACGGCTTGGCGTCTCCAAATCGATGGTGAGCCGGCGTATCGCTCGTCTCGAGGCAGAGTTGGGCGTTCAGCTCGTCGCGCGAACAACCCGAGGCATCGCGCTGACCGAGGAAGGCGCGACGTTCCGAGATTATGCGGCGAGGATCTCGGCGGAGATCGATGCGGCCCGCGAGACGATCTTGCCGGCGGGCGAACTTCGCGGGCGCATCAGGGTCGCCGCCCCTCTGTCGTTTGGGCCGACCCACCTCGCTCCTGTCCTGTCTCAGATGGCGCGCCGGCACCCGCACCTCCATGTCACGTCGTGCTACACCGACCGTTTCGTCGACCTCATCACCGAGGGGTTCGACTGTGCGATCCGGATCGGCTACCTGCCGGATTCCAATCTTGTGGCGAGGCGCGTCGGACCTCTTTACGCAAAGTTCGTCGCCAGCCCCGACTACGTCACCCGGAATGGCTCGCCCAAGACGCCGGACGAACTGCTCAAGCATGAGGCGCTGATGGTGGGAACGGAATTGTGGCCGGTCACTGATGGCGATGAAGTGCTCAACATTCGCCCGCAAGGCCGCTTCAAGGCCGACAACGCAGTAGCATTGCTCGCTGCCGCGCTGGAAGGGCTAGGCATCGCCAGGCTTCCCAACGGTCTAACGGACCAACACATCGCCTCCGGCGCCCTCGTCGAGGTAATGACGAATTATCCGCCTCCCACCGCGGGCATCTTCGTGGTCAGGCCTCCTGGACAGCATCCTGCCAAGAAGGTTCGCGTGCTGACAGAGATGCTGATCGAGTGCTACGATACCGGATCGTCATAGAAGCCCGCCGAATCCTATGGCGCAAGGTGCTGTGAAAAGAACTCGGACAGCCTTGCGACCGCCGGGCCGACATATTCCGGTTTGTAGTACATATCATAGTGACCGGCGCCTTCGACTTCGAAGAAGTGCTTCGCGTTCGACGGAGAAAGTTCGAAGAGACGCCTACCCGCCTCGTATTGTCCGGTCGGACCGCGACGCCCGCCGACGATCACCTGCAGCGGCTGGGTGAACAGTTCGGGCACTAGGCTGAACGCATCGAAACCCAACAGGTCCCCATAGCTGACGAAGAGCAGGCGGTTCGTCGAATTCGGATGCCGATACTCCGACTTCCGGTAGAACGTGACCGCCTCCAGCAGCTCGGGATCGGTTATTCCCGCGGCCTTGGCGTCGGCAAGGCTATCAGGGATCCAAGGATCTCTCCGGGGCGCGGCCCCGCGGGCCTGCGCGGTGCGCTCTGCCGCGACGTCCCGGAGGGTCTGACGGAAGTCGGGAAGCAGCCGGCGCATCGCTTCGCCGATGTCGTTGGCAACGACCGTTCCCACCGCCTTGAAGCGCCGCTCGGTCTGGGCTGCCTTGACCGCGTAGCCGCCGCCTGCGCAAATCCCGAGAAGCCCGATCCGCGCCTCGTCGATGTAGGGTAGTGTCGTCAGATGATCGACCGCGCAGTGAATGTCTTCGACACGAACGGCAGGATCCTCGAGATCGCGTGGTTGGCCCCCGCTCTCGCCCTGGTATGACGGATCGAACGTGAGGGCTATGAAGCCGCATGCGGAGAGCCTTTCGGCGTAGACGGCGCCGATCTGTTCCTTGACGCTGCTCCCCGGCGTCGAAAGGACGATCGCGGGATATCTGCCACCCTCATCGAAGTCGGGCGGCAGGTGGATATTGCCGACGACCTCGATATCTCTGTTCCTGAACGAAACCCGCTTGATCATACGGTGGCCCTACTTTCTCTGTTCATGGGGGTGATCACGACCCGCCCGAGGGGCTTGGCCGTTTCGGCGTACTCGTGCGCGCGCGCAGCGTCGTCGAGCGCGAAAGATCGGTCGATCACGACGTCGATCTTTCCGGCTGCGGCGGCAGCAAGGAGATCGTCGACGCTGCCGTGCACCGAAGGCCGTTCGAAGATGGATCCCATAAATACCCCGTGCAGCGTCAGATTGTTCTGCATCGGCTGCCATAGATCGGCATCGAGCTTTCCGCCGCCAGCATTGCCAAGGAAGACGAGACGCCCTTCCGGTGCGAGCGCGGAAAGCGAAGCTTGCAATGTGGAGCCGACCGGGTCGATGACCAGATCGACGCCCTTCCCATTGGTCAGTCGGCGCGCTTCTCCTACGACGTCATTCTGAAGGCGATCGACGACGAAGGTGGCGCCGAGTTCGATCAGACGAGCCTGCCTTTCGCTCCCGCTAGCCACCGCGATCACGGTCGCCCCTGCCCGCTTGGCGAGCTGTACCGCCGCCAGCCCCACCCCTCCAGCCGCGGCGTGGATGAGGACGGTTTCGCCCTCCCCGACACCTCCTCGGGTGACCACGCTGTGATAGGCGGAGCCGAACGAGATGGGCAGCACGGCGGCTTTCGCGATGTCCAGGCCCGCCGGAATCGGCCACGTTCGCGAAGCAGCGACTGCCCAGAGTTCAGCATGCGATCCTTGCATGCTGAAGGCAGCGACCTTGTCGCCAACGGCACGGGTGGTCACGTCCCTGCCTAAACTGACGACCGTGCCGGCCGCTGCATATCCGACCACCCACCGGGGTACCTGGGACGTCGATCTTCGATTAATCAAATCTCCGCCTTCGATGGATATCGCTTCCACCCTTATGACGACTTCGTCCGGCCCGCAGACCGGATCAGGCAGGTCAACGTATTTGAGGACAGACGGTGGTCCCGGATTGTCGTAGACAGCGGCCTTCATCTTCACTCCATTCTCCAAAGAAGCCTGTGGTGACATGTAGGTTGTCCGCGCTTCCTAGAAAGGGCGCCCTGTCGGGAACGCCATGTTGCGCGACTTGCAACGGGCGGGATGGAAAGCGGTTGCTGTTCCCCACCGCGCAACAAGCTGTCGCATTCATCGCCACTTCAACCGCCGCGCTAGGCCACGAAATAGACCGGACACCCTGTCGGGCGCATCCGCGGAGCTGCGGCACTCCCGACTTCACCACTGACGACGAAGAAAGGAACCGACGCAAATGATCGATTTGAGTGGAAAGCGCGCTTTGGTCACGGGCGGCTCGCGCGGCATCGGCGCGGCCATCGTGGAAGCGCTAGCGGAGAATGGTGCGGATGTGGCGTTCACCTATCAAAGTTCGAGCGAGAAGGCTTCGGCGGTTGCCCGGTCCGTTGAAAGCCGCGGCCGCCGCGCCGTCGCCATCCAGGCCGACAGCGCCGATCCGCAGGCGATCGCGCGGGCTGTCGAGGACGCCGTGGCCGCGCTCGGCGGGCTGGACATCCTCGTGAACAACGCAGCGATCGGGCATTCTGGAAACATCGCTGATCTGAACCTGGACGACTATCAAACCCTCATGGACGTCAACGTTCGGGCGCCGGTGCTGTTTGCAAAGGCGGTCATCCCACATTTGCGGGACGGCGGCCGTATCATCACGATCGGATCGGCGCTCGGCGAGCGGGTGCCCTTTCCCGGTGTGACGCCTTACGCCATGTCAAAGGCGGCGCTGACATCCTTCACGCGCGGCCTTTCGCGTGAGCTTGGGCCGTCCGGCATCACCGTAAACCTGGTCCAGCCTGGGGCGACGGACACGGATGCCAACCCGGCCGACGGCACAGCAGCAGACTTCCAGCGAAGCCTGACGTCGCTCGGGCGCTTTGGCGAGCCAAAGGAGATCGCAAACGCCGTTGTTTTCCTGGCCAGCTCCGCAGCGAGCGTCATCACGGGCGCGACGCTCACCGCCGATGGCGGCGCGATCGCCTGAGCCATCTTCATCCACGGACGGCCTTCGGACGAAGGGCCGTCCCTCTTCGCTGTGCTCGGGAGGGCCTAGGGAGCGTGTCCGACCCCAATCGAACCCACGGTGTCTCCTGCCAAGAAAGGATTCAGCCTTGGAAATAGAAGATCTGAGGATTTTCCAGGAGGTTGCAGACTCCGGCGGCGTCTCCGCCGCCGCGCTCCGTCTGGGCATCTCGAAAACGATAATCAGCCGGCGGATTACCCAACTGGAAGCCGATCTCGGCGCGCAACTGCTCGCGAGAACGACGCGCGGCATGGTCGTTACCGAAACCGGAGTGACGTTCAGGGCGTATGCCGCCCGCATCTGCGCCGAAGTTGACATGGCTCGGGAGGCGGTTTCGCGGGCGGGCGAGTTGCAGGGGCGAATGAGGATCGCCGCTCCGCTGTCGTTCGGACCCACACATTTCGCTCCTGTTCTCGCCAGCCTTGCGCGGCGACATCCGAAGCTCCAGGTGCTTTCCTCGTACACTGATCGCTTCGTGGACCTTGTGGGAGAAGGCTTCGACTGTGCGATCCGGGTAGGTCATCTTCCAGATTCCAATCTCGTTGCAAAGCGGGTCGGCCCCATGTTCGGTAAGCTCGTCGCGAGTCCGAGCTACATCGATGCTGAAGGAGCGCCCCAGACGCCTCAGGAGATCGCGAACCATCGCGTTGTGATGAGGGAGGCAGAGGTTTGGAAATTCGTGGATGGAGACGACATCACTGCCGTGCGCCCCAACGGACGCTTCGTCGCCGACAATGCACTGTCACTTGTCGCAGCCGCTGTGGAGGGGTGGGACTCGCTTATCTTCCCGAACCACTCGTCGCGGATCACATCGCGTCAGGAGCGCTGGTCGCAGTCATGAACCGATACCCTGTGCCCCCTGCAGGTATCTTCGTCGTGCGGGCGCCCAGTCCCTATCCGTCGGAAAAAGTGAAGAGGCTAACGGAGATGCTTGCCGAATGTTTCGATCGCCCGCACCACGACGAGCAGCCTTTGGTCGAAAGCGGCACTTATTGATGCCGCTCTCCCAGGTTCAAGGTGGCATTATTGCCGCCACTTCAGAGGTTGATGGCGCAGCTTGAATTCAATGCGGCAGCGGATTGGTTGTCGCAAAGGAATAGCGGGCTATTTTCCACTGATTGCTGGCGTCCCTCTGGAAAATGAAGAGCTCGTGGTTGGCGTCTGGAACGCGTTGTTCGGTGGCCTTGACGGTGACGAAACCTTTCGAGCTGGTGCGTACGAAGGCCCACTCTGGTGCGGTCTGCACAACTTCCTCCACAGTCAATTCCGTGTCGAAGGTGATCGTCTGGAAGATTCCATCATACGCTTTCCAGATCGCGTCCAGGCCGATAGCGGAGGGATTGTTCGGCGCCATGAAGACGGCGTCGGCAACGAACATTTTAGCGACGGCCATGGTGTCCGAAGCATTCAAGGCGGCCTCATATTGCGCGAGCGCCTTTTCAATTTCCAGCCGGGCCGAGCTAGCGGCCGCGTCTTCACCTGAAGGCCTGATAGAGGGTTTCATGTAATCGATCTCCGTGAGTTGATAATGTGTGGTTTCGTGCCGTGGCGAAAGCTCTTCTAGGCGCTGCACGCGTTTCCGCCCGATCATCGCTTCGTCCCGGAACTGGCGAAGTTGCCATCGTCCGTCATGTGAGTGCAGCCCTTGCGGGAATGCCTTCCAAGCGTCGCGCCGCCATGTCAGCAATTCAAAGGAACCTGCAAGCTCATTTCTCGCCGTAGTATGTTCCGAAATATTTCACCGGCGACCAATCAGGCAAAATCGGCGGGAGGGTCGGCGAAAGGGCGGCGTAGTCCTGTGCACCGAAAACGACCCTGCCGTCCATGACGGTGAGCACCGACGAGACTGACTTGATCTGATCGTCCGGAACCGAGAAGTAATCCCGGTCTAGGATGGCGAAATCTGCGAGATTGCCAGGAGCAATCAATCCCATCTCCGACTCCGTGTTCATGAACCAAGCGCCTCCCCTGGTGAAGAGTTTCAGGGCTTCTTCGCGGGTAAGCCTGTTTTCCGGAGCAAGCACTTCGGATCCCGAAACAGACCTGCCGGTGACCATCCAGCTCAGACCGACCCAAGGATTGAACGTGGCGGCACGAAATGCATCCGTGCTCATTGCAAGCGGAATGCCGCTATCGACAAGCTGGCGCAGACGCGGCGTCCACAGGGCCTGATCCCGTCCATGGCTTTTGATGAAAGCGTCGCCATGAAGTGCCATTTTGTGATCTAGCGCGATCCCTCCGCCCAGTTTCTTGACCCGTTCGATATTTTCCGGGCTGATGGTCTCTGCATGCTCGAGGCTCCACCGCAGTCCATTGAAAGGGATCTCCCGGTTGAGAGCTTCCAGGGCGTCGAGGAAGGGCGTGATGTTCTCGTTATAGCTGATATGCTCGCGGAACGGCATCCGCCTCTGGACAAGCTTCCTGATTTCCCGGTCAACCAGCCGATGCATTTGCTCGGGCGGAATGATCATGGCTGGACGCTCGAAGTTCTCATGATCATGCACCTCCGCCTCGAGGACTTCGCCTGCGCCCCGGTACTCGTGTCCGTGGGCGAGCGATGGATCCAGATTCTGTCCTGGGCTGATAGGCGCCGTCTTCGTGATCGCCTCAAGCTGCAAGTCCGTCATGCTGACGCCGGGTCCGCCGCCAAGCTGAAGAACGATGAAGGGCATGCGCACGTTCAGGCGCTTCTC
The DNA here is from genome assembly GCF_014158035.1 of Rhizobium sp. G21. Classification (GTDB taxonomy): domain Bacteria; phylum Pseudomonadota; class Alphaproteobacteria; order Rhizobiales; family Rhizobiaceae; genus Rhizobium_E. Next base: position 145,551 of record NZ_JACFXW010000004.1, read on the forward strand.
GCGTGAGAGAACCTCCACCATCGCCTGCGCTTTCGGATATCCCCACCTGCTGCCAGCATCGATGATCGAGGTGACACCGAAGCGGTTCAACCCGTGGATGCTTGAGGTCAACGAGCTTACTTCCTCGTCGAAGGAGAGCTGCGGCACCATGGTCTCAAGAGCCACGAACGTCCAGGTGTTGCCGAAGACGACGCCGGTATATCTGCCTTCGCCATCCCGCTCGAATTTGGTGTCGGGCAAGTTTGGAAACCGATCAGTCCCGACGCCGAGGGTTTCCATCGCCTGCTTGTTCAAGAAGGCCTGGTTGTACGCGTATTGAACGATCAACGGCTTGTCGGGTACGGCCTGTTCAAGTTCTTCCATCGTAGGGAGGCGATTTTCCTTGAACTGGTAAGGCGACCAGCCTCCTATCACCTTGACCCACTGTCCGTCAGGCGTACGCGAAGCTTGCTCGCTCAACATTGCGAGCGCTTTGTCGATTGTAGGCACGCCATCCCATCGGATGTTGTAGTTAAAGCCGCTATCGTTGAGCACATGGGTGTGGGCGTCGATAATGCCGGGAATGAGGCGCCGGCTGTGCGCATCGATCACTTTTGTCTCAGAGTTTTTAAGGCTCAGGACGTCTGAATCCGATCCGACAGCATAAATCCGTCCTTTCGTAACAGCGATCGCGGATGCTTCTGGCTGCCCAACGTTACCAGTGAATATCTTCGCATTGAAAACAATGAGGTCGGCGCCCGGTGACCCCTGAGTGGTCTCTGCTCGACAAACGGAGATGGACGCGATCGCAAAGGATGCGATCAATATTTTCTTTATCATATGATCTTTCGCCAGGTTAGGACCCGTCGTTCTGCAGGTCTTTCCCACGGAACCTGTCATACCCCTCGGCGGCATAGAAGCCGTTGATCACGATACACGGCGTTGCAAGAAGCGGAACGCCGACCGTCACCGCTGACGCTCGATGAAATTACGCCTCAGGCTCTTGCTGGCGCCGTGCCGCCTTGGTCACGTCGAGGCCGATAGCGCCTTAGATGGGTTGACGGAGCTTTTGCCGAGCTCAGCGTCGAGTCGCCTGCAAGCCAAGGTCGACGATTTGCGCGTAGCAGCTTCTTAACTCCATTCGAGCGTAGAGCCGACAACTCGAATGGTCTGCTTACAGTACTCGGCAATTCCGCGTGAATGACAGGAATGACGGCGCAAAGCCGTCGCTGGGCCTGACCCGCAATAGGCTTGAGCAAGATGCCTTGCCAGTGTCTTCGCCTTGAAAGGAATCGAACCGTCGACGGCAAGGCAAAGGACCTATGCAGCTGAAAGATAAGCACTATTTTTTGCTTGGAACGACCCTCTTCACGCAAGCGAAAGAAGGCATAGCCGTCACATCGAACTGAATCGTTCGCGATGCCGCGCGACATACGGCTGATGAGGCCACAGCCGGGCATCCTCAGGTAAATGAATCCGGTCCATTTGTTTCGTAAACAGCGTTCGCAGCTCCGAAGGTACTTTGTTGTGCGAAACGAGAATCCGGTAATCATCGGTGAGCGAGATGAGGTGTCTGTCGAAAAGCCAATGCACCGTTGCCGAGAGTGCGATGCCGTTCTGTACGACGTCCGGACCGCCGTCGGCTACCGGCCATATGTGGGCAGCCTGTGCTTCGGATTTGCCCCCGCCGTTGACTATTCGCAGTCCGGTGATAGCGCAACGGTTGTCATAAGCATCGCAGACCTTGCGCCGAAAGCTGGCTTCCCGAATCTTGCGGTTCAACAAAATCTGCTCAATGCGGCGCTTCTGTTCAACGAGCGTAATATCGAGAAGCTCCTGTGTGGGGCCATCGACATGCTTGGGATCCAGCTCCAGCCGGACGGCGTTTTCGGCCGCGAGTGTTTCGGAAAGCCCAGCTCGGACGATTTCTGCAAAATCGGTGTCAGGAATGACACGAATGGATTTCCCTTGGAGGAAGGCACCCACACGTGTTGGATTCAACGACGAAAGTGACGTCTCCCAATAACGTCCATCGCGGACGAAAGGTACGGGTTCGTCGAACTCTTGATATTCCGCCATCACGGCGAACGCGTGGCCGGGCTTGATAGGGTCATCTTCGATAGCGACAACTTGCGCGGTGGCTACATATGCCCTGCGACCACCATTCCGCTGTGGCTCCCGATATATGATCCAGCCGCCGACCAATGTCTCGGCGACGGCGCGGTATTGTCGCGGGAAATGGTAACGGAACGCAATTTCGTCCATGTAACCAGAGTCCCGCTTGGTATCGAATATACCTCTCAAGATAAACCCCCGCTCCCCGTCAGGTCGAGCGTAAAGCGGGTTACGCGCATGTTCAACCGCCAACCGAATTCAGCTCTCAAAAGTGCATGGATAGCGCGTACCAGGATGGGGCTATGACCGCTCAAATTTTCCAGCCTGCACGGAGCCAAAAGGTCAGGCTGCATCTGAGATCTCTCGCGCAATCACGCCGTGGATAGAGATCGTCGGTTTACTGTTCGGACATTGCCCAAGCCCGTAACGAGATGAAGTTCTGCGGACTGCGCGCCTCGCTCATCCTCCTCGATAGACGCGAGCCAGAACCACGGCAGTCGACACGCGCACCGATGGCCTATGTCGGTGCCGTCGTCTGCGGGAACACAAAGAATCTCGCCGCAGGTTGCGCACAATACATGAAAGACACCGCAGCGATCGCACTTCCCGACATGGTGAACGAATGCGCGTCGCGCTGGGGTGCCGTCGAAAGCTAGAAGGCCTAGCGACACCTCCGGATAGCCATCCCAGAAAACGCGTCCGTTGCTACAGCGTGGGCGAGAGCAGCGGGGCCAAGTTCTTGGGTCAAAATCCTCAAGACGGTTGAGTGGCAATAAGCGAATACTGACCGCAGTCTGGGCTCGCTTCTCCGCAGCCTCCGTGTGTCCGTGAGGACAAACAAGGTAGCCGTGGGTTGCACCTACGTCTTCCATCATCCCGCGGAAGCTCTCAACATCCTTAACGTCGATCTTACGCTTGCGCCGCTTCGCGTCGACGATGATCCGCCGCGTGTTGTCGGTGTCGTGTCGCGCTTCGATCAGAACATCGATCTGTCGCTTGATGCCGGTGATTGCTCCACGTATTAAAGCGTTCGGAGTCACGCAAAATTCCGTGGACAGTTGATCTGCCATCAAGCGTGCGACTAATCGCTCGTAGAGTTTCCAGTCTTCCCAAGTGTCCGGAATTGTCACTGCTCCCTAGAGGGCGATAGCCAGCAAGTTCATATCAGGAATCCCTGAATCTTTGCTGACCTATCGCACGTGGGCATCACTTCCCTACCGCAACTTCGTCTTTCAAAGGAGCGAAGCGGGAAAAATCAACCGAGACCTCTTTGCAGCACCTCGCGTAAGCGGTTCTTATAGAATTGCTCGTCGAAAAGCCGGAGTCCCGCATCATCTTTTGAAAGAAGCGGCGCGTGTCCTTTCGGCCCAGGACGGCCATGATAGCGCATGTTGTCAATTCGACAATATTTGAAGCGTTGACTGGAACGGTTGGAAAATGCTCCGATACTGGTACTGCATGAGGAACCTTTTCTTTGTCACCGAAATTTCTACACGGCTGGCAGTGGTAGAAGTCGTGCTCCTCACCTTGCTCCGGCGCTTCAAACCGGAATGCGATAAACGATTTCGAGCCGTCGATTTCCGACCAATGACCGAGGAACAGGCGAAATTCAAAGGGATCCGCAGCGAAATTCCATCTCAGCCACATACCTAGAACCGATTCCTTTTCTCGTCCAAGGGGCGGCATGATCAAGATCTTTTTCGACGGAAGGCACCCAACCGGTTTACGGCCAATCAGGTGAATTTCGCCGCCGTCGAAGACGGCGAAATTTCCAGAAACTCGGCGTTCGAAGAGATCGACGTCATCGCGCGCAGCACGTCGGTACCACGACAGTCCTTCGGTTTTCAGCCGCTCCAGGATCAATATTACGGCCTCATACTGCTCCTTCATGGCTTCAGCCGAAACGCATCCGGCGCTGCGGGCCGTAAGTGATCGAACTTAGTTTCTCAATCGCGCGCCTGTCGCCGAAGTTATGGAAGTCAGCTCTGTACTGAGTCAACTTTTCGCTCGGCAGGAATCGTGATGTATCTTCCGCAAGATGGAAGCGAACATTCTCTTTCTCAAGATATTCGTCCTGCAGATCGTCAATCTTGCTGTCGCGTGACAACTGGTACCAATTGAAGACCTGGCGACCGAGCGCGCTCGAAGCGCGCTCGTTGATGTATTTGGACAGCAGGTCCCAATCCAGTAGGTTTTCCGGGTCGAGGGTCGCCTTGATCCACGCCTCAGGATCTCCGACATCGCTCTTGTCAGACAAGATCACAAACGGCAGTCGATCGATCAGATGCGGAACGTCGATGAGGACGTCCATTGGTCTCAAGACAGCACGGTCCAACCATTTGGCGATTCGGAATGCCGCATAGTTGGTGAGCTCGTCGGGCATCGTTTCGATCAGCGACTCGGAAATTTTGGGATCAAGCGATTGAGTCAGAAATCCGCGGAGCGTGACCTTCCGAAGATCTTCAGCTGTTTGCGCTTTACTGCTCAGGAAGCCGAATGCAGTATCGGAAAGTTCTGTTGCCGCCTCCAGATCCAAGCCGATCAGATCACAGATCGGCGCGTCGTAACCCGCGCCGGAAAGCGACTCCGCCAGACTTCGCGCTGCGGAGAGCAAGGTAGGCATCGGCCGCCAAATCGTGGGATTGAACGTTCCCGCATAAGGTTCAACGGGACGCCAGAGCGGCGTGCTTCCGATCAGCTCCGCCGCAACGTTCAGGTCCGCAAAGCTCTCCAGATGTCCTCTCATCCCGAGGTCGAACTGGGCACTTCGGTACTGGTTCATCACCACGATCGCGCCGCAAGTAGAGTAGGTCCTCGCAAGGCGTGCCACACCTTCACCTGTGGTTCTGCTGCCGGCCCCATCAAGGTGGAGGAGGTCATAGTCGACAACTAGTACGTCAATTTCGTCGAACTCGGTTGAGTGGATGTGCGGATCTGATTTTTCCTCAACCGCGATCTTTCTATTGAGCAACTTAGATATTTCGTCCTTTGCGCTGTCCATCCGCGCAACATCGGCGCTATCAAGCGCATCGGAAATATCCTTTACCCACGAATCCGCGATGTCTTTGACATCATCACAAACACGAATTCTCATCTTACCGATCTACCCTCCAGCTCAGTTCGAAGGTCGTGCTCCATGCGTCGCTTTCCGGCGTGACGAAAGCGACGGAGCAGTGCCTGCTCTCTGCGATCATCTCGACTATAGTGAGTCCCAATCCGGTTCCACCCATACCCAATTCCCGCCGCTCCTGTGAAATCTTCGAATTTCGGACAAATGGCTTAAACATATCGTCGGCGTTTTCGCCGACCCCAACACCGTTGTCCGAAATCTGCAAGCGGGCAGAGCGATTATGAATTGACGACGAAATCTCTATTTTTGGGTTTTCCCTGTCGAGTGTCGCGTTCACCGCATTCAAAAGAACGTTCTGAAGTATCGCATTCCACTCGGAAAAAGCCGCTGCAGGTAGATAGAGACCCCTCTGCAGACGGAACCCGATAGCGACGCTTCCGAGCAGCGGTTTGAGGTTATCGACGACAGCCCGCACCACACCTTCGCTGTCGAGCGCCTCTACTTTCTCTCTGTCTTCGGCATCGAGAAGTGGCAGGAAGATGTTTCTTGTGGCCTCTAGCCTATCAACCCAGGCAACAAGCTCGTCGGTCGTAGAGCTTAGTTCGGGAATGTCATTCTCAACAGCGATCCTCTTCAGCTTGCGAAGCTTCGAGCGAACCCCCTGCATTTCCTTCCGAGTTTCGTGTTCGATTGCCAAGGCAGCCATCCCGGCTGAAGCCAAGGGTCCCAAAATCACTCGCGAAGCCTCGTCGGTCTCCCGAACTCTCTCCAGGCTGGCGTCTACGTCGTCGAGTTCGCTCTCGAGCGCTGCGATGTTCTCATCGTCCGGATAGGCGGCGACCACGTCGTCCACCAGCATGCGCATGCGCCTTAACTTCGATTCGGGGCGCTCGGAAGGACGAACGATCTCTATCGTTTCGGCAACTCGGCGACGTTTGAGTGTCGCGTAGTAGTCGATGGACTGCCTGACGCTGTCTTTCAAAGCGGCGAAAGCCTTGTTGGCCACCAACCTGTCGCGCGATACCTGGATTTTGAGAAATTCGCCGGAGTCTTTACGGCTCCCATCCGCCAGACTATTTTCACGCGACGTATTCACGTTCACCACGCCGAAGATACGGCCTTGGGTCGGTAGGTCGTTCAACGCCCTAGCCACATGCAAGTGGTCCGGAAGCAGTTTCGACCGATTGCGACGATGGGAGTGGTCGTATTCCAATTCGAGCCAGTCATTCTCTGCCCCGTAATAAGGAAGACGAAACCCCTTGTCGAAAACAGTTACGCCGCCGTAGCGTTCAAAATACTCCCGCATGTCAGTGACAGATACGCCGCCGGCCTGACGTCCCGCTAGATTGTAAATCCGAATCTCCCAATCGGCCTCACGCAGATAGTCGGGGCAATCGAATTTCTCCGATCGCCTATCGCCGTCGTCGAACTCGACCGTCACCAGAGAAACCGTTCGACCCTCCTCACGATCGATCTTTCCGCGGATAATCGCTTGATAGTTTTCAAGCGCCTGAGTCAGCTGGGTCTCAAACGCCTCGTCAATCCCTGGCAAATCCGTCTTGAAGACGATACGAAAGTCATTGGCGTCGTTTCGTTGCCGCCGATTGCTTCCGAAAAGATAGATCGGCGAATTGAGCATCCATATCTGCCGCCCGAGCTCGCGTATCTCCTGCGCATCCCAACTCTGTTTGAGATCGTGCAGCCGAACTACAGTCCCGTGAGTTGAACCTCTAGGATACAGCGGCTCGTCCGAGGGCTCCATACGGTAGAGCGCCTCAGCCTCCGTCAGGTTACCCTTATCGATGGCGCTCTCCCAGTCCACGAAGGCGTGGAGGCGCATGGCAGAACCGACTGCAGTCGATAACAGTTGCATGCGGCGGGCAAGAAATTGCGCCGAAAGGCGACCCACACCTTTGGACCCAGTCACACGACGGCCAAGCTTTCTGCTGCGGTCGGCGTGTTGTTTGTGGCGGGTGCCGATGGTCATCCAATACCCGAGAAAATCCTCTTCCGACATTCCATGACCATCATCCGATACTCTGATTTCCGTTGCTGAGAGTTCCACGATGCATCGGGACGCGTCGGCGTCGTAAGCGTTCTTGATCAACTCAGCCAAAGCGATATATGGCTTGCCAACAAGGCGTTCGCCCAGTTCCCTAAGAAGTGCCGAATCCGCTTTGAAAAGAGCGACCTCGTTCGCACCGGCAGCGACCTGCTCGTCGTAGCCGTCTCGGTTCTCGATTGTGGACGACACGACGTCTGTCATTGTGGTCGTTCACCTTCGCTTGGTGTCCCGTCTACGCGCTCTAGAAACTCTCGCAATCTCTCACTGAGAGCATGCGGTTTCGACGTGTCGCATTCCCAGACAGTGAAAGTCTCCCACCCAAGGTCTCGGAGCTTTCGTTCCACCTCGGCGTCGCGCTCAACGTTGCGTGTGAACTTGTCTGCCCAAAAATCGGCTCGGGTTGCGGGAACTGAAGCCTTCTTGCATCCGGGATGACGGTGCCAGAAGCAGCCGTGGACGAAGATTGCCTTTCGTCTGCTCCCGAAAACGATGTCAGGTCGACCGGGCAAGTCCTTCCGATGGAGCCGGTACCTGTAATTCATGGAATGTAACAGGCGGCGCACGATCATTTCCGGCTTGGTGTCCTTTTGACCCACGGAGGCCATAATCCGATGTCGCGTAGGGTCGATCGTCTCTGCATCCGAGCTCATTTTGAGCACTCTTCAAGATGGTCCTTAATCCTACGAGCAATTGCTCTTCCCAGGTCGACTGGTACCGCATTCCCGATCAAGCGTCCAACCGACTTCATTTCGATCCTTTGACCCTCGGGAACGAACGCGTAGTCCGGGGGAACGTCTGTATCAACGCCCTCCCTCAGCGAGATTGCACGATCCTGTTCCGGATGGCCGAACCTGCCGTTCCCAAAACCAAAGAACTGTGTCGTCATCGTCGGCGCGGGTTGGTCCCATTCCATTCTTCCGTAGACGGAAGAATATCCTTGACCGCTTTCCTTACGATGACAATCAGTGACCAAATCACCGTCCCAGTCTCTCCAGCTGCCGCCTGGCTTCGACGCTTTCATCCGCGTCACGTTGGTTGAAGAGAGCGCACTGCACCGGTGCAAAGGATCGTCCGCGTCGGCCTCGCCGGCCGTCAATGGTTTCAGCGATCCAATCGTCTGGCGGACGGTCACGTAGCGCTCTGTCGTATGTGTCGGAGTCGGAACACCGGGAGGACCATATCTGGAGGCAAGAAGAACGAGCCTCGATCGCGACTGCGGGATCCCGAAGTCGGGGCAATACGCTACCGTCCAATCGACGAAGTAGTCGTTGTTGCGCAGAGCACGGACGAAAGCGTGAAACACCGACGCGTCCTTGAACTTCTGGAGCCTCGGCACGTTTTCCATTGACACGATGTCGGGTTTTATCTCACAGATGAGCCGGGAGAAATGTTCGAGTAGTTGCCAGCGGCCGTCTTCGCGACCTTGCGAATACTTGGAAAAGGGTTGGCAAGGCGCACAACCGACGAGGATCCTCGGAACGCCCGGAACGAACCTGTCGTTCAGCTCCTTGGGGTCGATGCTTGCGACATCAAGCGGCAAGAAGGGGGCGTCGTTGTTCGTCTCAAAGGGGAACCGGCACTTTTCGTCGATGTCAACGCCGGCAACGACATCAAACCCCTCGAGCTTGAAACCATGGGAGAGCCCGCCGGCTCCACAAAACAGATCGACGACGGACCCGTAGCTGAGAGACTGAGCTTGGCTACGTGGTCTACGTTTCAACGACACAGCGGCTTGATTCATGAGCGCCCCTTCCTTTTGTCCCGCAATTCTTCGCTCGCGACTTCGTAACCTGCTGCGGACAACGCACTCAGTATCAAAGTGCGGATCGTTACTCCCTTCTTCGCCGCATCCATCGCAAGTTCGCGCTTTAGCGTGGAGGGGACCTTGAGTTGGAGGTTGTCGGTTTCGGCGTCGCTCATTTCGCTCACGCGGCTAAAGTTTGATGACGGTTCTTCTATATATCATGTTTTCAAGAAGACCATACTTTCAAATGATGGAGGCGATTTTTAGGGCGTCTTCATGGATTTCGACAGCAACCTATCAACGCCCCAAGCGAGCGGTTCAAACTTGTGCATCGACGGACTCACTTCGATGCGGCCGCTTTCGGATTCTTTCGGGGTCGCTGCAATCCCCGGCTGTCTCAAGCCTTGCTTTCGTGGCAGATATAGAGGGATGGAAAAGCTCGCAATAAAATCGATCTCTTTGACGCGCTTCAACGCGCTTGGAGGGTACGCTCGACATCCCGCTACGATGATGACGCTTGAGGAACTCGAATATCTTGAGATTGAGGGCGGAAGCGTGATCGGCATACTGACAAAAGACCTGACGGACGAGGATTTCGGCGGAATAGTCATGGCCAGAGACCGCAATCTCCGCTTTCGTGGCGTAGACGTGACAGGTTTTTTCGCGCACTCGGAAGAAGCGAGGGAAGCCCTGGTGGATGGCATGCGGAATGCGGCTCGAGTACAGGTAGAGGCTCATCACCAAGGCGACGAAGTCGGCGAACCCGTCGATTTCTTTGCGCATCGACACGAACCTGCCCGCCTCAACCCATCGTTCGTCCAATTGACCACAAACGAGGGGTATTCGCCCGCACGTGATATTATCGAACCGATGATGCGGTGGTACGAGGATGCTGATGGAAACTTCGTCGAGCAATTCCAAACCACCGGATTCGACCAGCGGATCTGGGAGCTGTATCTATTCGCCCTTCTGATCGAGGCCGGTTACCTGCTTGATCGAAAGCACAATGTTCCCGATTTTTCTTGTAGCGGCTTCCTCGGAAAGCTCTTCGTCGAGGCAGTCACAGTCGGACCGACAGTGCGAGAAGGTCGAATCGTTCCCCGCCGGCAATCGACACGCCGGAGGGACTGGAGCGCCATCTCAAGGACTACATGCCGATTAAGTTTGGCAGTCCGCTCTTCTCAAAGCTGAGGAAGAAATACTGGCTTCATCCACACGTAGCCGACGCTCCGCTGGTTCTTGCGATCGCCGATTTCTCGTCGCCTATGTCGATGGTTCATTCCCAGCCGGCTCTGGAAAGATATTTATGGGGGTACGAACACGAAGGAGTGCTCAATGATAGCGGCACGCTAGTCATTACGCCACGTCGAATCGAGCAGCATCAATACGATGGAAAGGTTATTCCTTCAGGCTTTTTTCGATTGCCAGACTCAGAGAATGTAAGCGCAGTCGTCAGCACGAATGCTGGAACCATTGCTAAATTCAACCGATTGGGCGTGTTAGGGAAATTCGGCTCTAAAAGGGTCTTGCTCGTGCGAGAAGGTAGGATGGTCGATCACGACCCGAATGCAACGACCAACAAGTTCTTCAAGGTTATCGTCAATTCGGATGGATATGAGGAAGACTGGATCGAAGGACTAAACGTCTATCACAATCCCAGAGCTAGAGTGCCCTTGCAGGTGGAAATGCTACCAGGTGCCGCACATCATTTTTGTGGCGACGATGGACAGGTCACCAGTTTTACGCCTCACTTTCACCCAACGTCGTCGATTACCCACCATCACTACCCTGTGAATGTCGCATCACTCTTGGCTGAGGTTGGTGACAAGACTCATATGATTTGGACCGTCAAGTCCAAAGAGGGCGATCCCGAAGCAGAATAGGGTAACGATCACTGTCTATCGTATGGGCTGTGGTGACCACGCAGAGTTACCTACCCACGCGTCGAGCCCGATTTCCTCAAGCTCCGCGCAAACCTTGGACGGCTCCCTCAATTCGCAACTGATAATTGGCGAAACGGACGGATTTTTTCATCGTTGCAGATTGATAATTCCTCCCCTCACACCCAGATGGAAAACGTAGAGCGCAAAATTGTAGAGCCATCATTCTCATCCGGAGAGGACAATTTCATGCCGAAGACTCGTAGGAAAGTAGCCAGCAAACCGAGACGCTACATTTTGGAGCTCAATCGTGCCGTTGGGGACAGCGTGCGCAAGGCGCTTCGTTACTTCGAGCGGCGTGGCATTCCCGCTGACATCCTGCCGCACAAGACTACGTTGCAGATCACCAAGCCGGACAATATGCCGTTTGGCGAATTCCTTCGCATTATCGGCAAAGGGATACAGGCTCGTATTGGTAGCGTAATTATGTTCAGCCAGACCACCGGCAATGCCTTTATCTGCAACAACCGTGGCAATCGCCCCGGCAAGTTCTTCCGCGTTCCGGGCTAAGTTTTTTCCATGTGATTGCTGTTAGAGGCCCTACGGGGCCTCTTTTCGTTTGAGTGGCAGTTGCTACTCCCGCGCATAAGTCGGGACGGATCGCTCTGATTGTCTCACCCCTGTGCAACGGCCCGCAACAGGTCCAGCGTAGTCCTCCTAAGGGATCTTGTGAACTTGAGAGCGCCCTGTGGCAGGGAAACCGCAATACGGTTCATGGTCCGATCGGAGGTCGAAGTTACTGGGGCGCGGGTTGCGCGTAAACATGTGCCACCCTCTGTCATCTCATGCCTCGCTACACACTTTCGCACCAGCTAGGCCACTCTGATGTTAAAGCGATTGCACGTACTTAGCGAATTACAGCAGATAGCGGATCTGGTCGTTCGAGAAACGGTCAAGGCTATACTATTCCCCACGCCCGAAACCTCCCCCTCCCCGTCATCTCTCTCAACCCCAGTTCCTGCACGATCCGCCGCGCTCCCTGCGGTGTGACCTCAAGCGTCTTCGCCACCATGCCGGCAGAAATCAGCGGCCGCGCCATGACCAGCTCAACAAGCTCCGGCAGCCTGGATGACGTCCGCCGTCCTTCAAGCTTGCGCATCATCATCTGCCGCGCCAGCACCAGCCGGTCATGCTCCTTCAGGCCGCTCTCAGCCGCGATGGCCAATGCCCTTGTAATTGCCAGCAACCGCGTCTCGCGATCACGATGCCGGCGCCGATCGACAGGAATAGCCTTGAGCCCCAGATTGATCGCGGCGAGATGACCGCCGGTAGTCACACCTCCTTCGCGCAGAAGGGAGGCGGCGAGCAGCCGACCAAGCCAGGGCGCATGCTGGAGGACGGAGATCTCATTCCAGGCATCGAGGGCGACGATCGCCTGAAGGACCGGTGGCAGATCCTGGGCGCGAGCCAGCACGGCCTGCCACTCCGCCAGCCGCTCGTCCTCATCCCAGTCGAGGTCATAAACGAAGGGATCCTTGTCCGGAGTGTTCTTGGCGCGACCCGGCGTCTTCGCCTCTTCGATCGCGGCCTCGGACCGGGCGAGCACCGCATCGATCGCGGCAAACGCATCACTCAGACCGTCGGCATCAGGATCTCCGGCCTCCCCTACCCCAGCCCGAGTGTCGCTGACCTCAACATTCCCATCCGGCAAACCCTCCCCGTCGTCACCCGATGATGCCGCGGGCCACGCCCGCCCGCGCAGCGAAGCGAGGCCTTGAACAGAGAGCGCCCAGGCCGGTGGATGGGCGGCGATGCGACGGCGGGTTTTCAGGATGTCGCGGGCGATAGTAAGTTCGTGGGTGGGTGCGCGGATGTCGCGGAGTGCATCATGCAGGACGAGGTCCTCGAGATGGACGAGTTCGCCATCGACCCAGAGTGAGGCATGCGCCTCGAGGAAATGCGAGCGCTCGAGAAAGCCCTTACCGACGGGAGAGCGGGCAATGCGCTCATCGAGGCGGGCAAGCACGACGGCGGCGTCGGAAATTGGCCGCAGCAGGCTCTGGATGGGCAATTTTGCGAGATCGTAAGACATTGAATTTATGGTAAATGATTCATTAAGCGAAATCTATCTCTACATTTGAGTTCGCCACCCCATAGAATGCTCCAGGCCACGCCTGGCCGCCGATAAGTAACCCTTATCGGAACTGATTGATTTGGCGACTCTGAAGCCTTAGAGTCGCAGCAAATCACGTTGAAAACGACTGCAGGACGCGCGGATTTCGATGGCAGACAAGAGAATGCAAAGCCGCTTAATCGCTGCGGACGGTCGCCCTGTGGCGCTGGCTCCTTGCCAATTCGACAAAGCGTCGCTTCACCTCTTCGAACAAAGCGGGCGGCACGGCTCCGCAATAACCGGTTTCGCTGTCAACAGGTCGGACGTCGGGTCCTGGCCAGACGAAGCGGTTGCTCTCCGAGAGCACGATCCACGACCGCTCGTCATCCAGGCCCAGGCGGCGTTTGGTGGCCGCTGGGATTTCGATGGCTTCGCTGGGATCGGACGGGGGGAATGCGTGATCGGCAGGACGCGAACCACAGGCGTTCCATCCTCAAGTGTGGCGACAATCGCCAGCACGAGAGCAGGGCGATCCTTGTCACCCTCTTCCCGCCCTTGCAGATGCTGCCAGCGCCAAAGATAGGAATAGCGAAAGACCCAGCCGACTTTCGGGTCAGTCGGTAGTATTCTTGTCCATCAGCAGTTCGGCGTTGAGATGATCCAGGCCAGGCTCCATCGTCGACGCCTCGACCGCGGCCAATTCATCGTCATCGAGAGAAGTAGTGAGCTCGACACGCCGATCACGCTTCGCCAGCCGGATGTAATCCTCATAGGCCATCAGCACAGTACGCGGGCGACCATTTTTGGTGATAATCACCGGCTCACGGACCGCGGCGTCCTGATAAGCGCCAAAGTTCTTCGAAACCGCAGCGGCTGTCACAATCGATGTCATGGCAGGTCTCCTTTGTTCCGGACTATACGGGGATTACGGAACTTTTGCAAATCGCTCATGGCCCACATTGCAACTAGATGCTCCAATTCTGAGGTTCACTGTTCATGAAAGATCCTGTCGATCTCCGCGCGGCCAAACTCGACACTATCGCTGCAGTGCTGCCAATGGATCGCCGCGATGAGCTGGCGGAACTTTTGACCGATCAGGATGTCGAGACGCTTCGTCATCTAGTCAACGAGGGCATGGGGGCCAACACGCTGAGAGCGCTGACCTCCGATCTCGCATATCTGCAGGCCTGGTCGCTTGCGTCGACTGGCGACGCCCTGCCATGGCCGGCGCCAGAAGCGCTGCTGTTGAAGTTTGTCGCCCATCATCTCTGGGATCCCGAACGCCGCCTCACAGATCCCTTGCATGGCATGCCGGCGGATGTGGAAAACAAACTACGGCTGCAGGGTTTTCTCCGCGCGGACGGTCCGCATGCGCCGGATACGGTGCGGCGTCGGCTCGCCACCTGGTCCACCCTGACCAAATGGCGCGGGCTCGATGGCGCCTTCCCCTCCCCTGCCCTCAAATCCGCGATCAAACTCGCGGTCCGGGCCAGTGTTCGACCACGGCGGCGCAAGAGCGCCAAAGCGGTGACCGGCGATGTGCTCGCAAAACTGCTCGCCACCTGCAAGACCGATAGTCTGCGCGATCTCCGCGATCGAGCCCTCCTCATGGTCGCTTTCGCCTCCGGCGGGCGGCGGCGCAGCGAAGTCGCGGGGCTCAGAGTAGAGCAACTGGCGCCGGAAGAGCCTGTAAAGGTCGACGGAGCATCCCTCCCCTCGCTCGCCATTCACCTCGGCCGCACCAAAACCAGTTCGGCGGAAAGCGGCGAGATCGTCTATCTCACGGGCCGGCCGGTCGACGTGCTGGACAGTTGGCTCCGAGCATCGAAAATTGACAGCGGCAGCATTTTCCGCGCTATCGATCGCTGGGGCAATCTGTCCCGGCGGGCGCTCGATCCCAAAGCCGTCAACGACATCGTCAAGCAGCGGGCGGAGCTAGCAGGGCTCGATCCGAGCGAGTTTTCCGCGCACGGCTTGCGGTCCGGCTATCTCACCGAAGCCGCCAATCGTGGCATTCCGCTGCCGGAAGCCATGGAGCAGTCGCGGCATCGTTCGGTGCAGCAGGCGTCCAGCTACTACAACAATGCCCAACGCCGCAGCGGCCGCGCCTCCAGGCTGCTCGACTGAGAGGCTTCGCACAGCTATCCCACCCTCAAATATGCGGAGCGGCCGCTTGCCTTAAGGAGGGCCATCACGCCACTTGGAGCATCAATTTGATCTCAAGATTATGAGGCCAAATGGGACGGGCGACCCGCTTGTGCTCTACAAGTTGACTTCGTCCTTGGCTTGTGCACCGTGCGTCGCCAAACGCTATGGCAATTGCTACCTTTGGATCAGCTTCTGCAGTTGTTGCTCATCGGCCAGGCTCGCCCCCAAACGCACGCTCTGTCCCTGCCGAGCCGCTTGGCTTCGTACAAAGCAGCGTCCGCATACTTTACAAATTGATCTTCTAGAAGGTTTGACCATGGACCGCGCGATGTTGTGGCTAGTCCAATACTGACCGTCACAATGCCTGACCCGGAGCCTTCATGAGGGATGCCTTCGACCCTTAGACGTTGCATCAGCTTCTCAGCCAAAGCCATGGCGGCTGTCGCGTCAGTTTGAGGCAGAATTGCAACAAACTCTTCGCCGCCATACCTGGCAACGGTGTCGCTGCTTCGCTTCATTGTTTCTCGTAGCAATTTGCCGATCAGCCGGAGACAATCATCACCTGCTTGATGCCCATAGCGATCGTTATAGGCCTTGAAGTGATCCACATCGATAATCATCAGGCTGAGCGGCGACTGGCTTGCCGTGTCAGGCAAGAATTCGCGGGACAGAGCGAGATCGAACATCCGCCGATTTGCCAGCCCCGTCAGCCCATCCGTCTCAGCGAAATGCCGCATTACCTCCGCGGCGTCTCTCAGCGTGCTTTCGGATTGCTTGATGGCAGTGATATCAGAAGCAATCACAATGGCCCTGTCACCTGCCCACCTCAGCTTCATACTGTGCCATCGACCGTCGCAGACATGTAGTTCCTTGACGCCATCGACGCTCATCGCTCGTGTCAACTCATTCATCGCTTGATCGTCGTCGTTTGCGCCAATGTCCAATAGCTCGCCCAATTGTAAGGCGCGGCGCAATGCTTCGAACACAGATGCGCCTGGAACCAAAAGATGACCGGTCAGTGGGAAGGCTGAACGATATTGATCATTGCAAAGAAGCAGCGTGCCGCTTCTGTCAAACATGGCAAAGCCGTCAGACATAGTCTCTAGCGCCTCTGTCAGCTGCTTACCCTTCTCGATTACTTCCGCTTCAAGCTTAGCCTGCTCCGTCATGTCTCTTGTGACGCCCGCCAAACCGATAACCTGGCCATCTGCATCAAGTAGCGGGACTTTCGACGTCAGAAACATACGGCCATCGAGATGCTCAAGATGATCCAAAAGTGGCTTGTTGCCCCTCATGATCGCCCGTTCCTGCTCAAACAGCTCTTCCGCCCTCGGCGGACATGTCAGTGCGAAGTCATCAAGGCCGATCATGGCAGAAGGCGTGGTGTATTTGTGATGCGCTGCTGTGTTGCGATTAACTGCGATAAATTTCGAGTTGAGGTCCTTGACATAAAGAAAATCCGGGGCCTGGGCGAGTGCGGCTCGCAAGATCCTATTTTCCCTGCCGTTGGCGTTTACAACTTCGACGACAAGGGTAACCAGCAATATTGCCAGTGTATTCAGGAAGATGAAGGGAAGACCTACTCTGGCTAGCGCATCTGTTTCGGTTAAGGCAGGCAGAGTCAGAAAGAGCGCTGTTGAAACTAACAGCTGAGTAGCAATGGAAACCACGAGCCGGACAACAGTTGCTCGTTTGCCGACTATTGCATGAGAGGCGAATGATACTGCCAGGACCATAGACATTGCGGCCAGGGCATCATGTACTCCTGCGCCGCCGTGCAGAACACGTATGACGCAGGCAATTGCGAAACACACCCCGCCTGCAATCGGCCCACCAGCCACCACAGCGCCCGCAATAAGTCCGTTGCGGAAATCCACGATGATGCCCGGAGCCAAAGGCACGGCCATAGAGATAGAAATCGCCGCTGCCAAACCACAGGCCAAGCCAATCGAGACTGCGCGAAGCTGGCTTCTTAACACGCCCTCGCTGTGGACAGTCGCATGAGCCCATATGGAGATGATGAGAGCGACAGCTGCAAAGTTCCCAGCAAGATCGTTCCACGTATCAGGTGTCGCTTGATTCACTGAGAAACCCCTTATCGATCTCGATCAACCCACGGCCCGACGGGTATCAGAAGCAAAGTCCGTTCTCGGGACCCCGGCTCCCGAATGTGTTTGCGGCGGTTTAGTTTGAACCTACCGACCAGTTCCGACAGTTGTTCAGAATCAGATGCGATTGCATGGCTGATAGCCGTTGTCTCCTCGACCATTGAAGCGTTCTTCTGGGTCATCTGATCAACGGAATTCACCGCTGTGGTGATTTCGGTCAATCCAACCGATTGCTCTCTTGAGGCCGTGGCAATTGCATCCACCTTGCCATCGATTTCGTTTACGAAGCCGTGAATGCGATGAAGAGCATCGACCGTCTGTCCGACCATCTTGACGCCATCGGCCACATCGCCGCGGGACTGCTGGATCAACCCAGCTATCTCTTTGGCCGCTTTGGCGGACCGCTGCGCCAGCTCCCTTACCTCCTGTGCAACAACGGCAAAGCCCTTTCCTGCCTCACCCGCTCGTGCGGCCTCAACGCCTGCGTTCAGGGCAAGCAGGTTTGTCTGAAACGCGATCTGGTCGATCACATCGATGATCTGCCCTATTGCTTCTGACGACCCCTCGATCCGGGACATGGCCTGGATAGCCTCTTGGACGACCGTCGTGGATTGGGATGTGCAAACACGGGCGTCGCGAACAAGATCACGTGTTTCCAATGTTCGGCCCGTCGAAGCCTGGACGGCGGAAGACACCTGCTCAAGCGCCGCGGCAGTCTGCTCCAGCGCCGCTGCTTGTTGCTCGGTCCGACGCGAAAGATTGTCAGCAGCTTCTTTCATAGCCTGGGAATTCGCGGTGATGTTCACGGTCTTGGAAAGCACCTGCTCCAAAGTCGCCTGGAACGTGGCGATCGAATTGTTGAAGTCATTGCGCAGCGTCTCGAATCCCCGGAAAAAGGCTCGTCGATCGTCATACGGATATTGCACTCTGCCAGTCGGCCCAAGCCAGCGCCCAAAGTCTGGACGACTTTCTCCAGGTTCTCCGCCTGCTCAGCTTGAAGCTTTTCCCTGTCAAGACGCTCTTGTTCTGAAAAAGGTGCGGGCTTCTTCCATTTCCTGTCGCATCCGCAGGCGTTCAAGAGCCGCCTGCCGAAAGACCTCAACAGCCCGCGCCATTCCGCCTATTTCGTCATTTCGCTCCGTATAGGGCACCTGCTGGCTGTAGTCGCCACCGGCGAGGTTGCCCATGTAAGCGGCGAATGCTCCCAAAGGCGTCACGGCACGGCGGCGAATATACCAAAGCCCCACAAGGAAAAGCAGGACAGACCCGACGCCCCCGGTCATCGCCATTTTGCTGTAGAAGGAATCCTGTTTGGCAGCGAAGGCTTCGGTCTCGTTCATCGCCGCATTGGCGGTTGCGACAAGCTCGTCGACCGCCTGTTGATGAGTATGAAAACGCTCCTCTAAGACATCTAACGTTGCTCGCATCGCCGTTGTGTCATTGGCTTTTGCGGCTGGAAAGTACGAAGTCGTAAGAGCCGCCCAGAATGCGTCTGCGGTTTCCAGGTCCTTCTGCACCAATGGAGCGAGAGCCGGCGACAGGTTTGCCGAATTCCAAAATTGCCGCCGCCCGTCAAAAGCCTTCTTGAGGCCGTCGATCCTGGTGAGGTCCCTCTGCGTCACGTCTTTATGGATAAAAGCTTCACTCGCAAGGCCATAGGCCTCAACGACGTAGAGGGGTGGCGGCAGGATGTCCGCTACAAGATCCTTCTCGAGCTCTATCCTGCTGTAGACCGGTCCGCCAACCTTCAGTTCACCAAGCGCGTTGCGCTGCAGGCCCAAGGCAGAGACAAGGCCAAGAGAAACAACTGCGCCAAAAATGACGGTGAGACGTGATATCGTAACAGTAAGCATACGAACCATCTGAATGTGATGAGCGGACGCCCACAACATATCAGCACATTCTTATAGGCAGCATTAATCTCGGACCTATAAATCACGTTAAATGATGAATACTTGTTGCTCATTTTGAGAAAAAGAGCACTATCTGCCCATATCGAGCTGAGCTCAGGTTCGGCTGTGAGCAATTTGTGCCCATGGTGGCAATGACGAGAACAACCCATGCCTCTACGCGTTGCCAGTGCCCCCGAAAAGCGGTTGAGCCTGCTCGAAAATCTTCTCGTATGTGGGATGTGGACCTACAGCATTCAGACAAGGGATCTGCATTGGTCCGCGGGTCTTTACGCCTTGCTCGGTTTAGATCCCCGGACAGTCTCGGCGAGTCGTGAACTCTATGACCTCATGATCCACCCTGATGATCGACTTTCTCACGAAGAACTTATCGAACGAGCCGAATCCGGGGGACTGGCGATCCGCCGCTTCAGGATGATCAGACCTGACGGGCGTTTGCTTTGGCTGGAGAGCCGCTCGCAAAGGGAATACGATCGGCAAGGACGGTTGGTGCTTCTTCATGGCGTTGTTCAGGACGTATCGGATCAAGAGAAGGTGCGGTCAGATGCGCACCTGCTTGCAACTGAGATCTCGTCCATCAAAAAGATCACAGGCGCAGACTTTTGGCGAACTGATGCAGAAGGACGATTGATAGATACTGCCAGTTGGTCACGGCTGACCGGAGAGACAGCCGAGCGCCTGCGTGATCATGAGGGCCTCCCGGCAATTCACCCTGAGGATCGCCAAATCGTTAGAGAGACCCGCGCTGAAGGATTACGCTCTCGAAGGGCTGTTGAGTTTACAATACGTGTCAGACGGGCCGATGGCGAATATTGCTATGTCGACTGTAAAGTGACACCGGTTTTGGCGTCAGATGGCGAGCTGATCGAGTGGCACGGAATGTCGTGGGTAAGAGAAGCGCAAGCGCAGAATACTCAGCAGACGCCACGAATACAAGGCTGCCATGTTCGGGCAGCTCGCGCGCTCTTGGGTATAACGGCCCGAGACCTCGCCGAAGCTGCGGGCGTGTCCTTTTCCACGATCCGTCGCATCGAGGATGAAATCGTTTCAAGCAAGAGCGCAGCACTCAACAAGATAGAAAAGGAACTGGTCTCTCGCGGGATTGTTTTCTTCTTAGCTTCAGGGGCGAAAGCGTCGCCTTGTCGCTGAGGTCTGGTTAAACTTCGTTGATTGACCAAATTTATTGTGCTGGAACTGCAGGCGCATTCGAACTGGGCCGGTAACCAAATAAGTTATTGCCGCTCCGCTTTTGCACTCAAATGATTTGCACCCTCTGCGGTTCGCACTGCGTCTCGTCCTTCAGCCTTTGCTCGGTAAAGCGCTTCATCCGCCTGATTCACCAATTGACTAGGGGTCTTTAAGTTGCCATCCGGACCGAAGGTAGCAACGCCGACGCTAATGGTGACAATGCCTTTTCGCTTGCCTCATGGTTCAGGTTGAGGGCGCGGACACGCTGCCGTAGATCATCCGAAACCGCCAAGGCGTCCGGAGCAGGTGTGTTTGGAAGGATGACAGCCATTTCCTCGCCTCCGTAACGCGCGGCACGATCTCCGCGTCGGCGCGCGGTGGCGCGAACTGCCTGCGCGATCTGGCGGAGACATTCGTCGCCAGCGGTGTGGCCGTAGGTATCGTTATAGGCTTTGAAGCGGTCAACATCGATTAGCAGCAAGCTGACGCATGTCCCGTTCTTCTGGCTACGAGTCATCTCCGCTGCCAGCGAGGCGTCAAAGGCGCGTCGGTTAAGAAGATTTGTCAGGCCATCCGTCGTGGCCATCTCCTCGAGTTTTTCATTCAGATCCCTCAGCGCTTGCTCATCCCGCTTGGAACGGCTGATGTCAGAACAGACGACGAGACAGCCGCCATCCTCGGTCGGCGTTGTACGGGATTCCACCCATCTGCCATCATAGAGCGGGAATTCGACCACGCCAGGCATACGTAGTTTCCCCATCGCTGCATCGATGAACTCGTCTGCCTTGTCAGCGGCTATGTCGGCAAATTCGCCGCGCGCAATGGCTGCCTCAAGAATGGATCGCGCTGGCGTTCCCGGCACTCTCAGATCCGCCGTCAGCGGAAACATGCCCCGATATTGCTCGTTACAAAAGACCACATTCAGATCAGCGTCGAACATGATCAAGCCGTCAGCCATGTTGCTTAGGGCTGCTTTTGCGCGCCGCTCGCTATCGGCCAGCGCTAGCATAAGCCGTTTCTTTTCCGTGAGATCACGGTTGTGAGTGATAAGTCCTATGAGCTCGCCACTTTCGTCATGGAGTGGAGACTTCAACGTGGAAAGAACCAGTGGTTCACCATCGTCCCACGAAACGGTCTGCTCCATCGTGCGCGGCTCTCCCTGCGCCATAACAGCGATTTCATCGGCACGGAGCGTCTTGGCAACGAAGGCAGGATAGAAATCAAAGTCTGATCTACCAATCAGAGCCTGCGCCGACGGCGCTTTCATCAGCGAGGCGGTCGCTGGGTTCGCCAGCACAAAACGTCCTCCTGGATCTTTGACATTCAAGCTCTCTGGGAGCGATTGGATGACGGCCTCGTACATCTGGAGGCGTTGCTCCGCGACCCGCCGGCGGAGCTCAGCGAAAACGGCAAGACAGGCGAAGAATGTTGTGAAGAAGACAATCGTTGTCCATATGAAGGCAGCTCTATGGATCTCCGGAATGATGCTGTTGCTCTTTGGCAGAAGCTGAATGACCAAGAAATCTCCCAATGAGATCACTGCGGAAAATAGGGCGATTTCCATAAAACGTGCAATCCGACGGCCAAGATAGGCGGCCCCCGCGGCGCCGGTTGCCGCCGTAAGACTGATCACGACAAGACCGGGCAATGCGCCGGCGCCCCCGAGCCAAAGCCGATACGCGCTCGTCATGACAGCCGCAACCGCAGCCCCGGGCCAACCGCCGATCAACCCTGCCATAGCGACAGGAATGGTTCTCAAGTCGATATATATTTCGGGCTCAACCTCGAGCGGCCGCAACATCACGGCGAGTGCCCCAAGGCCAAACACAATACCAGTCTTGATGTGATTAAATTGGCTGCTGGTGTTGCGTCCAGAGGGAACGTGTGTCCAAGCGAGGATCACAAATAGAATGATGGCGCAGTTCGCCAGCACATGATTTAAAAGAGCGCTGACGCTACAACTCTGAAATTGGAGTTACTCTCCCTTACATTACCTGACGCTTACGAACGGTGCGTTATGATGATGAAGATGGTTTTTGCTCAGCTTTTAGGGCAATCGAAATACCTCGCCGGGATTGACTGACCGAGACAGCGCCCCCTAACAAACAGTCATTTGCGCACGACAGCGCCTAAGTTGCCTCATTCTTACCTTTAAAGTCTGCCCATTATGTTGATGGCTCTCGCACATAGGCGCAGGCAAACTTCATGCTGTGAACCGCCCCGGCTTTGCCGAAGACTCCATCTCGTGAAGAGTAGGGTCTGTGACAAGCAAGATGACGCACAAATTTTGCTCTGATGTCCGCGCCCGCGCTATTCGTATGGTGGCGGAACACGAGGCCACGCATCCGTCTCGCTGGGGCTGCGGTTTCCTTGAATGCCGCCAAAATCGGATAATCCGCTCCACGAGTGGGTGAAGAAGGCCAAGGTCGACATTGGCTAACGGGCGGGGCTGCCGAGCAACTTCGCCGAGAGAATGAAGGCTCTATAGCGGAAGCCCCCATAAGCTTCGGCATAATTTGCGGTAACGGAACCCGAGCGCGCACTGAGCCGATGATTTCCTTCATCGATGAATACCACTCTGTGCTCGAGATCGAGCCAATGTGCAGCGTGCTGTCGATTGGCCTGTTTCCCGACTTAACGGTCGTTGTCAGGCGCTCGATAGCCTCGCCTGCCGGCTACAAACTATCTCATCTTTCTGTAATCATTGGTAAAAATGCCTATCTGTACGGCTGACAATCGAAGGACCTCATGATTGCTCTGATTCAAACGATGAGGAACCACCATGGATCTCAAGCCGACTTCTGCTCATCCGTTGCTTTCGTCCGCAGCAGCGCCATCAGCATAGGCCCAAGCGAAAACTCGCCTCGCACCGTCCGCCTCGTGAGGTCACGCAGATATCCGCCAGGCGAGTTGATGTGCCCTGCCCGCTCCAAAACGCAAGCCACAGCCACGGCTGCATTCTCAGGTCCCATCGCTTCGCAGGCGTCCTGATAGGCTGACGGGCTAACCCCAAGCGCGCTCCTAACCACAACTGCGGCCGTCATCAGTTCCCGCCAGTGAGAGATTGAGCCACCGGGAGCGTAATCTGCAATCTGCGGGCAAGCCCTAAGCACCATACCCAACGGGAAAGCCTTTATCGGCTCGGCAGCTGCTATCGGTTTTGCGACCGCATTTTCGCCCTGCTCTTTTCTAGAGCTAGGCTCAAGTTCATATACGGATTCGGTATTTGAATTCTGTATGTGATGCCGATTTCCGTTGCCATTGGTGTCGGTTTTTTGAGAAATCATCTGGACTTCCAACATGTTGACAGCTTCCTGACTCAATAAGGTCAATTCATCGAGGCAAGCTTCGAGTGCAGGGGGTGTCTTAGCCAGCTTTATACGAGCAATTGTAGTCACAAGAGCATCCTCGACAGCTTGCCAGTTCCCCGCAGCTCCTCCTCCACAGCAGCAGTGATCAGCTTGCGAATGTCGCGGCGTGTAATCGTAATGCGTTCTTTGATGATGCGCAGCCGCCGGCCCTCCTCGGCAACATGTTGAGCCATTATCGCGAGTTCTTCTGCGCGGGCAAGAAGCGGCGCAAGACTGAACCCGTAGGCGGTTTCTATTACTCCATCAGTTCCTTTGCGCGCGTAGCGCTTGCCGTTCGGACTGTCGTTTCGCTGGATAAGTCCTGCCTGAACGAGAAGAGCGAGGTTCTCACGCAGCGTCGTTCCCGCGATACCGTTGGCGCGGATCGCAAGCTGCGCATTCGATGGAAAGACGACGAGATTACTCTGCTCGCTAAGCTCCTGGTCGGGGTAGAAGCTCAGCAAGGCATTCAAGACGGCCAAGGCGCGGTCACGCAGGCCGAGCATCGTCCTCGCCTCGCAGACGCTGCGATAGACTTTCCACTTGTCAACAGTTTTCCCCGCTTGGATATCTGCCGTCGCAAGCTGCCGTTTCACCAAGGCAAGAGTCATAGGCCGCCGCCCAAACGGCGTCGTCACATTTCCTGTTCGCATGTTTCTTTCACCTTTTTAAAGGCAAAGGAAATCAGTTCACCAAACTGGCGCCAAAGACTCTTGACTGCGATTCATGAAAATGCGATTCTCAGGTTGCTTAGACATGAGGAAGGCTTCCACGACGGCGACGTTTGGGGGCCTTTTTCTTTTGCCGCTATTTTCCTTCTGTTTCAGTTGAACGTAGAAACTCCTGATGCAGACGACCGAGGTTTTCGGCAATGAACCGACCAAACCTGCCTGCGTCGTTCGCTTTTAGCGCGATCGAGTAGCTTTTCCCGCTGCCCTTAAACTCCGCCCGCACACTCGAATCATCCGCGCGCCACTCGCTCGTATTGCTAGGCCGTTTCGAGGGCTTGGCAGCTTTCTTGAAGGCAATAGCAAGAAACTCGAAACGTGCGTCTGAATCGAGCGACGAGAATGACGGATCATTCACCAGCTTCAACGCTAACTCGAGCGTTGCCGGTCGTTCGATCTGCTGTGCGAACTCGGTCCAACGATCACGACCGACGGACTTCGCCGCGCCAATCGCGTTTGCGATTTCCGTTGGTACGCGACCAGATACCGACAACATCCTCGTCAACATCGGCGCGTCAACAGAGAGTGCGGCCTGGATCGTTGACCTTTCATATGACATGTCAACCAACCGCTTGGCGAACATTGCACGCTCGATGAAGGACAGATTTTCTCGGGCAGAATTTTCCTGACCCTGGGCAATGACATGGTCCGCGTCTGAGATTGCTTTTACGACCGCCCGCACCGGGCGCCCGAGATCCTTGGCTGCGCGCGCGCGACGATGCCCGAAGACGATCTGATAGCGCCCTTCCGCTGTAGGGTGGGGCCGGACCTGTATAGGGGTGTCCTGACCACGCTCCCGGATTGCTTCGAGCAGCTCAGCGTAGGCGATATCGTCGATACCCATCCTGTCTGAGACAAATGAGGATTCGACGAGGTTGGGATCAAGCTCAATGATCGTCTCGCCTGGTACCTGTTGTTCCGCCTGCGCAACCTTATCCCGAAGCTCGCTTAGCGAACTGATCATCGATCGAGAAGCACCATGATTGGCATAGCCTGGTGTTGCCTTACGCTCGGTTACTTCGCTTGACGGAGAAGTGATGTTCGCAAATACGTTTTTACGCGCCATGGGAGCACCCTCCGTATTCCACAACATAGCTGTTTTCGTTGATAAATCTCGACATCTGTACGGCTGACAACTTATTAGCCAATGCGCCGCCCCCAAGCCTTATGGAGCTGTTCAATGACTTCGTTGTTAACAGCATCCATCGCTTCGCGGGCTCGGTCATATGTCGTAGCCGTGAACTGAGCGCGCTCGACTTCGTACAGGCTCTGTTTGGTCAGCCCCGCATCAGATACAGCAGTCGACTTCACCATATGGTTCTTCATCATATGTTGAGCGAACATCGACTGCATGAAGCCGACCATCTGCTGTTGCGGAATATCGGTCGGCTCATAGCGCGTGACCAGATAGCGGAACCAATCAAGCGAGACATCGACACCCACGCTTTCGACACTCTTCAGGATTTCACCGAGCATCAGAAGGAACTGAGACATCGACATGATGTCTAACATCTGCGGATGCACTGTGATGAGCACCGATGTAGCCGCAGTCAACGCGGTCAGTGTGAGATAGCCAAGCTGGGGAGGGCAGTCGACGACAACGACGTCATAGCGATCATCAACTTCCGCCAAAGCATCGCCTATCCGCGTGTAGAACATCTTGCCGGCAGTCGAATCTTTGCGCTGCATGGCGATTGGCGTCTCGTACTCATATTCTTGAAGTTCGAGATTCGCTGGCACGACATCAAGGTTAGGGAAATTGGTAGGCTGGATTACCTCCTTGATCGACTTGCGTTCACCGTCATATCTTAATGCTTCGTAAAACGATTTTTTTCTCGTCCAACTCCGGCTGTATACCGTACAGCGCGGTGAGCGATGCCTGTGGGTCGAGGTCAACGGCAAGCACCCGATAGCCCTTCAACGCGAGGAATTGCGCAAGGTGAGCTGATGTCGTGGTCTTCCCTGAACCGCCTTTAAAATTGACGACTGCTATAACCTGCAACTTTTCATGAGCCTGCCGATGTGGCACCCGATCAAGCAACTGGCGAAGCTCGTCGACCTGATTGGCGGTATAATAGCGCCGGCCGGTCGAGGTTGTGCTCGGCTCGACGCCTTTCCCTTGAAGGTGCAGCTTCTTGAGATAGCTCTGCGACACACCGATAAAGTCGGCGACTTCGGCCAGTGAGAATTGACGTAGTGTCTTCTGAGCGTTTGGCGGGAATTTTTCCTGCCGCAGCATGTCGAGCTTCGAGGATATATCCCCGCCTTGTGCGAGGATCGTGTCCGCGAAACTCGTCACTTTCTCCGAAGCGGCCATTTTCACGTTCATTTAGCTATTCGCCTTCAGTCACGATAATTCTGGAAGTTTGATCTAATTATCGTGACAATTGCCCGATTCCCGCAGCATGGCAAGAAAAATAGGGTTAACAAACCCCTAATGTGCACAAGCCAACGCGGTTACGTTGTCCGGAAAATTTGCGTTTCTTCAGCAATTCCGGTATCTTGCTGCTTGTAGAACGAAAGCCAAAAGATAGGTCCGCTAACACTTTTGCTAGTAAATCCGATGGCGTCAGTAAGGCTCGCCGCAGATAAATTCACACTTCAGCGCGAATCACTCGCTAACACTTTTGGCAGTAGATCGAACTCCTCAGCCCCGGCAAACCTCCTTGCGTCACCAACGCAAGGGAGATTTGCTCGATGCGCGTCGTCGCCATCAAGAACCCAAAGAGCGAAGCTGAGCGCCGCCTCATAAACGAAATGCACCGGCTCCGCGCCCGCATTTTCCGCGGTCGACTGGCATGGACTGTTCGTTGCACATCCGGTCTTGAGATCGACGGTTTCGACAAGCTAGAGCCGACATACGTTCTATGCATTGACCGCTCCGACGCAGTGATTGGTTGCGCCCGGCTCTTGCCGGCGATCGGCGGCACAATGCTGGAAAGGGTTTTTCCCCAACTCCTGGAGATGGACCAACTCGCTACTCACCATCGGATGATCGAAAGCTCCCGATTTTGCGTGGATACGAATGCAGCAGCCGAACGGGAGCAAGCGGGCCTCCACTCGGCGACACTCGCCATGTTCGCCGGGATCATCGAGTGGAGCATCTTAAACGGCTACCGAGAAATCGTCACGGCCACAGATGTCAGACTTGAGCGTATCCTCCGTCGCGCTGGCTGGCCTCTCACCCGCCTCGGCTCACCTGCCCAGATCAATGAAACGAAGAGCGTCGCCGGCCTGCTCCCGGCAGACTGGCTGAGCTTCGATCGACTTCGCCCCAGCATCTATTCCTCGAGTTTCTCACTCCATCAGAAGGAAGCGGCCTGATCATGCTCAGCACCCAAAACCGCTCACTCCCCCGTCTTGTCAGCAAGCTGCAAAATGCTCTGGGCGATCATTTGTGCGTGGCGCTCGAAGACCCGAGTGTCGTCGAGATTATGCTCAATCCGGATGGTCGTCTGTTCATCGAAAGGCTCGGTCACGGAATGGCCGCAGCTGGCGAGATGACACGCTCGGCCGCCGAAACCGTGATCGGGAGTGTCGCTCATGTCCTGAACTCCGAGGTCGACGACGAGCGCCCGATCGTGTCGGGCGAGCTTCCAATCGGCGGGCACCGTTTCGAAGGATTGCTCCCGCCTGTGGTCTCAGGACCATCGTTCACGATCCGCCGTCGTGCGTCGCGCCTCATTCCGCTGGATGACTATGTCTCGAGCAAGGTGATGACCGCAAAGCATGCCGAGATCATCCGCAGCGCGATTGCCTCGAAGCTCAATATCCTCGTTGCCGGTGGCACGGGATCGGGCAAGACTACCCTCACAAACGCGATCCTCGCCGAGATTGTATCGAGCTCGCCTGATGATCGCCTCGTCATTCTGGAAGACACAGCCGAAATCCAGTGCGCTGCGGACAATGCCGTGAGCCTGCACACGAGCGATGCCGTAGACATGTCGCGTCTCCTAAAAGCACGATGCGCCTTCGGCCGGATCGGATCATCGTCGGCGAGGTCCGCGATGGTGCAGCGCTGACCATGCTGAAGGCCTGGAACACCGGGCACCCGGGAGGGGTCGCAACGATCCACTCAAACAACGCACGCTCCGCACTACAACGTCTTGAGCAACTGACCGCCGAGGCCAGTCACCAGCCTATGCAGGCGGTCATCGCAGATGCGGTCGATCTGATTATCTCGATCGAACGAACCGCCAAAGGCCGGCGCATCAGCGAAATCCTTCACGTCACCCGCTTTGCAGGGGGCCAGTACCAGACAGAACCCTACGGACAGGAAAACCGCGATGCAGCATAAGAGATCACTCCTGACACTTGCCGTGATGGCCCTTTCTGTCGCCGCCGCCAGTTCGCCGGCTTTCGCCAGTTCCGGCGGAAGTCTTCCATGGGAAGGACCGCTCGAAAAGATCCAGGAATCCATCACCGGTCCGGTCGCCGGCTACATCGCACTGGCAGCGGTCGCGATTGCCGGCGGCATGCTGATCTTCGGTGGCGAGCTCAACGATTTCGCCCGCAGACTGATGTACGTCGTCCTGGTCGCCGGCATTCTGCTGGGTGCGACGACGATCGTCGGCCTCTTTGGCGCCACCGGTGCATCCATCGGCCTGTCAACAGATCAAGTCGCGCAATTTGTTTCAGACGATGAAGCGGGGGAGGAGGCATCGTGAGCCTCCACCGCAACCGCATTCATCGCGCATTGTCGCGTCCGAACCTCCTGATGGGCGCCGACCGCGAGCTGGTGCTGATCACCGGGCTTGCGGCCGTGATCCTTATCTTCGTCGTCCTGACGGTCTACTCGGCGCTCTTCGGAGTGGCCGTCTGGATCGTTATCGTCGGTCTGCTTCGAATGATGGCCAAGTCCGACCCTCTGATGCGGCGGGTCTATGCCCGTCACATTTCCTACAAGCCCCACTACCGGCCAACGGCCGCGCCGTGGCGAAGATACTGAGGTGTCCTGATGGTTGCCCTCAAACGATTCCGCGCGACCGGTCCCTCGTTCGCTGATCTGGTTCCATACGCCGGCCTGGTCGACAACGGCGTCCTGCTGCTGAAGGACGGCAGCCTGATGGCTGGCTGGTATTTCGCGGGTCCGGACTCCGAAAGCGCCACCGACCTCGAACGCAACGAGCTCTCACGGCAGATCAACGCGATCCTGTCGCGTCTGGGGACGGGCTGGATGATACAGGTCGAGGCCATTCGAGTGCCGACGGTCGACTATCCCACGCCGGACAAGTGCCATTTCCCTGACCCTGTCACCCGTGCGATCGATGCCGAGCGCCGTGCTCATTTCGGGCGGGAGCAGGGGCATTTCGAGAGCAAGCATGCGATCATTCTCACCTACCGGCCGCTCGAGTCGAAGAAGACGGCGCTCAGCAAATACATCTATTCAGACGAGGAGAGCCGGAAGAAATCCTATGCGGACACGGTCCTGTTCGTGTTCCGCAACGCGGTCCGGGAAATCGAACAGTACCTGGCCAACACCCTGTCGATCGCCCGCATGCTGACCCGCGAGGTACGCGAAAGGGGAGGGGAGCGGGTCGCACGCTATGACGATCTCCTTCAGTTCGTCCGCTTTTGCATTACGGGGAGAGCCATCCGGTTCGCTTGCCCGAAGTGCCGATGTATCTCGACTGGCTGGCAACGGCTGAGCTGGAACATGGCCTGACGCCGAAGGTTGAGAACCGGTTCCTCGCTGTCGTCGCTATCGATGGCCTGCCGGCAGAAAGCTGGCCCGGCATCCTCAACAATCTCGACCTGATGCCGCTGACCTACCGCTGGTCGTCGCGTTTTATCTTCCTTGACGCAGAAGAGGCACGCCAGAAGCTCGAACGGACCCGGAAGAAATGGCAGCAGAAAGTGCGGCCTTTCTTCGACCAGCTCTTCCAGACCCAGAGCCGGTCGGTCGATCAAGACGCCATGACCATGGTTGCCGAGACCGAGGACGCCATCGCTCAGGCATCATCCCAGCTTGTCGCCTATGGCTACTACACGCCTGTCGTCATCCTGTTTGATGAAGACCGCGACGCCCTGCAGGAAAAGGCGGAAGCCATACGCCGGTTGGTCCAGGCCGAAGGCTTCGGGGCTCGTGTCGAGACGCTGAACGCGACAGACGCCTTTCTCGGGAGCCTGCCGGGGAACTGGTATGCCAATATCCGCGAGCCGCTGATCAATACGAGCAACCTCGCGGATCTCGTTCCATTGAATTCGGTATGGTCGGGAAATCCGGTGGCGCCGTGCCCCTTCTATCCGCCGAACTCTCCGCCCCTGATGCAGGTCGCCTCGGGCTCGACGCCGTTTCGCCTCAACCTGCATGTCGACGACGTCGGCCATACCCTGATTTTCGGGCCGACGGGCTCCGGGAAATCGACCCTTCTCGCTCTGATCGCCGCGCAGTTCCGTCGCTACGAGTTTGCCCAGATCTTTGCCTTCGACAAGGGCAACTCGTTGCTCCCCTGACGTTCGCTGCCGGAGGCGATCACTACGAAATCGGCAACGATCAGAACGGGGAGGGAAGGGCGCTGGCGCTCTGCCCGCTCTTCGACCTTGCAACAGATGGCGATCGCGCCTGGGCGACCGAGTGGATCGAAATGCTCGTCGCCCTGCAGGGCGTCACCATCACGCCCGATCATCGTAATGCGATCTCGCGCCAGATCGGGCTGATGGCGACAGCGCCCGGAAAGTCGCTATCGGACTTTGTGAGCGGCGTGCAGATGCGCGAAATCAAGGATGCGCTCCATCACTACACAGTCGACGGCCCTATGGGTCAGCTTCTTGACGCGGAAGAGGACGGCCTGACGCTTCGGGACTTTCAGTGCTTCGAGATCGAGCAGCTCATGAATATGGGCGAGCGTAATCTGGCGCCCGTTCTCACCTACCTCTTTCACCGGATCGAGAAGCGGCTCGATGGCTCTCCGAGCCTCATCCTCCTCGACGAAGCCTGGCTGATGCTCGGGCATCCCGTGTTCCGCGACAAGATCCGGGAGTGGCTGAAGGTGCTCCGCAAAGCAAATTGCGCTGTGGTACTCGCGACCCAATCGATCTCAGACGCCGAGCGCTCTGGCATCATCGACGTGCTGAAAGAATCCTGCCCGACGAAGATCTGCCTCCCGAACGGCGCCGCACGCGAGCCAGGGACGCGGGAATTCTACGAGCGGATCGGGTTCAACGAGCGCCAGATCGAGATCGTCTCGGGCGCCATCCCCAAGCGCGAATATTACGTCGCCACGCCAGACGGGAGGCGGCTCTTCGACATGTCGCTCGGGCCGGTGGCGCTGAGCTTTGTGGGCGCATCCGGAAAGGAAGACCTGAAGCGGATCCGCGCGCTGAAGGCGGAAAACGGCCAGGACTGGCCTGCCCATTGGCTTCAATCGAGAGGAGTTCACGATGCCACGTCGCACCTCAACGTCCAGTAACTGGATCGTCGCAACGATGACCGCGGCAATCGCGCTGTCACAGATTGCTCCCGCCCACGCTGGATCTGCAACAGGAGCTGCCACCGAATGGACGCAGCTCGCGAACAATGCTCAGCTCATCGACCTTCTCAAAAGCTCCGGCCTGCAGGTCGATAACCAGCTGACCCAGATCACCCAACTGGCAGAGCAAATCCAGAACCAGCTGAAGATCTACGAGAACATGCTGCAGAACACGGCGCAGCTCCCTGATCATATCTGGGGTCAGGTCGAGGGCGACCTCAACCGTCTGCGCAGCATTGTTGATCAAGGGCAGAGCATCTCGTTCTCAATGGGCAATGCAGACGATGTCCTTCAGCAGCGGTTCAAGAGCTATGCGGATCTAAAGACCAATCTGCCCAATGCTGAATCCTTCTCGAGTACCTACCAGTCTTGGTCGGACACGAACCGGGACACGATCGGCAGCACGCTGAAAGCCGCGAGCCTGACAGCGGATCAGTTCGACACCGAAGAGGGGACGATGAGTTCGCTGCGATCCATGTCGGAGTCGGCCGACGGCCAGATGAAGGCGCTCCAGGTCGGACACCAGATCGCAGCCCAGCAGGTTTCCCAGATGCAGAAGCTGCGCGGCCTGGTTTCCCAGCAAATGACGATGATGGGGACGTGGCTCCAGACCGAGCAGACCGACAAGGATCTCGCACAGGCCCGACGTGAGAAATTCTTCAATGCCGACGTTTCCACGATCCCGAGCGGTCAGAAGATGGAGCCACGCTGGTGAGCCGACCGGTCCTTATCGTAGTGGTGCTGGCCGTAGTAGCTGCGGCGGCTTCCGGCACCACTTTCTATCTCGTTCAGGTGAACGCTTCGGCATCACCCCAGATGAGCGAAGAACAACGGATCACCCGGGAGAAGTTTTTCGGTACAGCTACGGAGCTACCGCCGATCGAAAAAAGGTCAGGAGATGCGGCCGCGATGGTGAAGCGAAATCTTGAACAGGCTCTCTTACTCGGGGAATAGCCTGCCTGATGCTGGCCACTCCAGCGTTCGCACAACAGGGACAGGTCCTGACGGAGCTTGAGAACCAGGTTTCTGCTGCCGCGAAGGGATGGGAGACCACCATCATGGATGCGGCAAGGTCGCTGTTCTGGATCCTCGCCGGGATCGAGGTCGGCATCGCCGCCGTCTGGCTCGCGATACAGGCCGCATCCCTTGATAGTTGGTTTGCCGAACTCGTCCGGCGCATCATGTTCATCGGCTTTTTCGCGTTTGTTCTCACCCAGGGACCGACGCTTGCGAAGGACGTCGTCAACAGTCTCTACCAGATCGGTGCAGGCGGTGGATCCGCCTCACCGGCCGAGGTGTTCGATGCCGGTATTAGGGTGGCATCGCAGATGTCCGAGCAGGCCAGGTTTGGGGTGTTCGAGGACAATGCGCTAGGGATCGCCGCCGTCCTTGCGATGGGCGTCGTCGTGATTTGCTTCTCGCTCGTTGCAGCGATCTTCGTCGCCGTGATGGTGGAGATGTATGTGGGGCTGCTGGCCGGTATGATCATGCTCGGCTTGGGGGATCATCCTTTACGAAGGATTTTGCCGTCCGCTATCTGGTCTATGCCTTCGGCGTCGGCATGAAGCTGATGGCACTCGTCATGATCGCAAAAATCGGGTCGGAAGTCCTCCTCGGCCTGGCGCAGGCACCGACCGCGGAAACCGATCAGTTCATTACCACCCTGGCCATCGCCGGCATATCTGTCGTCGTGTTCATTATCGCCATGTACGTCCCCAACATCATCCAGGGTGTCGTCCAGGGTGCATCTGTTTCCGGTGGCATGGAAGCTATCCGCCACGGTGGGCAGGCTGCTTCTTTCACGCTTGGCGCAGCATCTCTGGCAGCGGGCGCAATCGGAGCTGGCGCCGCAGCGGCTCAATCGGCACGCGCTGCAGGATCTTCTGTAGCGGGAGCCGCACTTCGCGGGATGGGTGCCGGGATCGGGTCGGCGGGGAAGGCAGCCGGGTCGGCCGCCAAAGAAAAGGCGATCGGTTCGCCCGGCGCCTATGCCGGTTCGATCATGGGGCTTGCCAACGCCAAGCTCGACCAGAGCCGCACCGGTCGAGCCGGCCCAAATACGCCACCCGAACGAAACGACAAGTAATCAACAGGAAGGCGACAAGCGATGGCAGCAAACCGGCCGCCCGACAGCCCCTACCTTGCCGCGCGGCAGGAATGGACGGAACGATATGGATCCTATGTCCAGGCCGCGCGCGCATGGCGGATCGTCGGCATTCTCGGACTCTCAATGGCCGTGATCGGCTTCACGTATGCCATGTATCTCAGCACGCAGGTCAAGCTGGTGCCCTACATCGTTGAGGTCGACAAGCTCGGCACGTCGGTGACGGCAGGCTTCCCCAGCAGATCGAGTATGCCGATGCCCGGGTCGTTCGCGCAACGCTCGGCAACTTCATCACCAGCCTGAAGTCGATCACGCCCGACGCGGTGGTGCAAAAGCAATATATCGATCGGACCTATGCCCTGCTCAGGACATCCGATCCTTCCACCCAGAAGATCAATGCCTGGTTTCGCGGCAATTCGCCGTTCGAAAAGGCCAAGACATCGACTGTCGCGATCGAGGTCAACAACATCGTGGCGCTCTCCAACCAGACCTATCAGATCGACTGGACCGAATACGAACGCGACCGCAAGGGCAAGGAGACCGGCACACGCCGGTTTCGCGGCATCGCGACCGTCGCGCTCACCGCTCCACAGGACGAGGCGATCATCCGCCTCAACCCGATCGGTCTTTATGTCCAGGATTTCGACTGGACCGCACAGCTTTAAGGGCAGGGGAATTCACATGCACAGAACAGGATTGATCGCCGCCGTCGGCTGCATGGCCGGGCTCGCCCTTGCGGATTGGGCAATCGCGCAAAGCATGACGTCGAACGAGGTGAAGGGGACCAACATTTCGCGGAAGTGGCGGGGAACGCCGGGTCTGGTCACGACTGGACCGGATGGCAAGGTCATCTTTCTGTTTGGCGAGACCCAGCCCTCCGTGGTTTGCTCGCCGCTTCAGGTCTGCGACATCGAGCTGCAAGGCGGAGAGATCGTCCGTGACGTGCTTGTCGGTGACACGGTCCGGTGGAAGGTCGAACCTGCGACGTCAGGGGCAACCGGCGGGCAGGCGATCCACCTGATCGTCAAGCCGTCGGAGGCCGGCCTCATCACGTCTATGGTCGTGACGACTTCCCGACGGACCTACCATATCCAGCTCAAATCCCATCCCAGCCAGTACATGGCCCGGATCGGTTTCGAGTATCCGGAGGATGTGTCGACCAAGCTGGCCAATATTAATGCCCGCCTCGAGACCGGCGGCATTCCCGGGACCGCTCCGGACAGGCTGAACTTCTCCTATTCGGTCAGTGGCGGAGCTTCTTGGCGGCCAAAGCGCGTCTATTCCGACGGCGCCAAGACCTATATCCAGTTTCCCCGGTCGATTTCCGGGCAGGACGCTCCAGTGCTGTTCGTCGTCAGCGGCGGGCAGAACCGCATCGTCAATTATCGTATGAAGAACGACATGATGATCGTCGACTACGCCGTCGACAAGGCCGTGCTCATCTCCGGGGTTGGCTGGCGCCAGCAGAAGATCACGATCCGGCGGGGAGGCTGACCGATGAACAAGACCATCGCCGCCATAATCATCACCGCCGTTCTTTCCGGTTGCCAGACTGCGGATGAAACGCTGACCACGAGTTCCACGCCGATTTCTGTCACTGGCTCCACCGCAAGCGCGATCGCCGGCGACATGGCAAGCCGCCTTGCCGAACAGGTCGGCCCGGCTGGCGCCACGACCCTCAAAATGGACAAGGACAAATCAGAATACGCCGCCGCGCTCGAGGCCGCGCTGAAGGGATGGGGATACACGGTCATTGCCGATGGAAAAGTCGGCAAGGATCAGAAGCCGGTCGAGATCGCGTGGGCGATCGACAGCTTCGACGGGCAGGTCCTTGCACGTGTCAGCACACCGGCCATCGCGCTCGGGCGGGCCTATACCGCGACGTCCGCCGGTGCGACGCCGGCCAGTCCGCTTTCGATCATGCAGCGAAACTGAGGGGAGGGGAGACCATGGTTCAATCGCTCCAGCTCGGCACGGCGGGCAATGCTGACGATCAACAGAGCATGCGACGCCTCAATCGCCTGCCGATCATCGTTGCGATCGTCATTATTGTTCTGTTCTTCGGTGTCGTGATCATCGGCCTGTCGTGGCGCGGTCTCTCCTTCAACCGCGGAAATGAACTCGACACCACCTCCGCGTCACCGGCGACCACGTTTGGCGATCAACTGAAACGCGGCGTGTCGGACGGGATCATAGGCGAACCGGAGAGCCGAGAAGTGTTTCAGCCGACGCCCGTCGTTGTCGAACGCGAGCCGGTGAAAGAGGCCGTCGTGGAGCGGCAGAACGAAGTTCGGACAGAACGGCGCTCGCGACTCGAGCCAGAAGCCGAGTGGAAGGCCCGGCTGAAGCGGGAACAGGACGAGCAAATTCTCCGCGAGGCGCAGCGTCAGAGGATGGCAAGCCTCCAGGCACGGGCAACAGCGCTCGATTCCCCGCTCAAGGTGGACGTCTCAGAGGTGCAGAAGAATGCTTCCGAAACCAGGATCGACACCCGCCAACCGCTCAATGCCACGACGAACAGTGCATCTGATCTCTACAGCGCTGCGATGAAGTCCGGTTTACTCGGACAGAACGTCGATCAAAACGGGCAGAACTCGAAGGAGGATTTTTTCAACCAGGACATCAAGGATCTCGGCTATCTGCCGAACCAGGTCGTCCCGCAATTCTCGCCCTACGAGTTGAAGCGAGGATCGGTCATCCCTGCCACGATGATAACGGGCCTGAACTCAGACCTTCCTGGACGAATTTCGGCACAGGTCAGCCAGAATGTCTATGACAGCGCCACCGGCTACCGGCTGCTTATCCCCCAGGGAGCCAAGCTGTTTGGCCGCTACGATTCCAAGGTGTCGTTTGGACAGGAGCGCGTGCTGGTCGTCTGGACCGACCTGATCTTCCCAAATGGGTCGACGCTTCAGATCGGCGGGATGGCCGGAACGGATGCCGAGGGATATGGCGGCTTCAAGGACAAGGTCGACCGACATCTGTGGCGCACGTTCGGGTCTGCTGCTCTCGTTGCCATCATCGGCACGGGGATCGACATGTCGATGCCGGAGAGTTCGACGCTTGCCACGCAGGATACGGCTTCAGATGCCGCGCGGCGAAATTTCGCCGAATCCTTCGGTCGTGTTGCAGAGCAGACCATCTCAAAAAATCTCAATGTTCAGCCGACCTTAAGGATCAGGCCGGGCTACAAATTCAACGTGTTGGTCGATCAGGATATTATTTTCCCGACTTCATATCGGCATTAGAAGAACCATCAGCGCAATCTGACCCCTCCGCCTCAAAAATTGAATCGCGGCACCATCACACAACTTGCGCATTCATATTCTTTCTTCTAGTACTCGACTTTCGGCGAGCGCAATCATGCGCTGCGCCTCCGTTTCGGAGCAACCAAGCCCTCGACAAAGGGTACTGCCATATATGACTGCAACCTTGTTGCGTTCATAACCTCACGCAAAGGAGGCCATGAATTGAACCAATGGTTTGAGCGTTTGACCGAGCAGGTCACCCTGGCGCATGACGATGCCACGGTAAAGATGACCTTGGAAAAGTTAAGCCGGGAAGCGGGTTTTGGGGCTTACGCCTATCTCAATCTGCAAGCAGAAACGCAAACGGCGATCTCGAACTATGATGTCGAGTGGCAGCAGCGGTACTTCGAAAAGTCCTACGCTCTGATCGATCCCGTCGTGCGTAGCGCACGCGATCAACCAGAGGCATTCGCCTGGTCCAATCAAACGTCGCTCCGGATGAGCAAAGAGCGCAGAAACTTTTATGGAGAGGCGGGAGAGTTCGGGATCAGATCCGGTATAACGGTCCCTATAAAAGCAGGATTTGGTCGGATGGCGATGCTCACGCTGGCGTCGGAGGGGGCAGATTTCGCCATGGGGCAATCACTGAACCCGGTGCTTGCCGCTTCTGCTGTCGCACAACTACACTCGCGGTTGGAAAGTCTGGGGGCGAAGCCGACCGATCGCACCCTAATTCGGATGAAATCGGACGAACTGACCTGCCTGCGCTGGTCGGCGGAAGGCAAGTCCATGAAGGCCATCGCCATTATCGAGAACACGACATATGCCAATGTCGCGTTCTTTCTGCGCAATGCCAAATCGGCGCTGGGCGCGACAAGCTTGCCCCAGGCGACGGCAATGGCCAAGGAGTTCGGCCTGATCTAGGTCAGTGCCCCTTAGATTTCGGCAAGTCGGGAATATAGCCCAGAATGTCGAGAAGCGTTGACACGACCGTCTGCTGCGCGTGGACGGCAATCATCGCCGTGATATAGGCCTGAATTGTTTCACGAGCCGTCTCGGGGTCAGCTGCGGTATCGACCTGGGCTTCAAGCATGACGGCGTCATCGCGCAGGCGGCGATGCTTCTCAATTTCACGCACGACGTGGCGCTCTATCTCTTCGGACGGCTGGTCACGCATCAATCCGATAAGTGGGCGCAATATGAGTTTGGTATCAGACACAGGCCCGTCTGCACTTGCTTTGAAGATTATCGGTGTAAGTACCGCCCATATCCTGCCGGTGTAAACCTTCTTTGGAATGAGGTATCCGCGAAGGCAAATCGGTTTAACGCGCGTTTACATATTATAGTTGATAAACTTAAAGTATGTAAACGACGATCTTTCGGCGCATGGATATGCGCAAGCTGGTCGGCCGAAATTTCGCCCGCCTCCGTCGGGAAAAAGGCCTGACGCAAGAGGATGTGGAAGCGCGCTCCGGCTTCAGCCAACAATACTTGAGCGATCTCGAACGCGGAAAGCGAAATCCGTCCATCGTTACGCTCTATGAAATCGCCCAGGCGCTCGGAGTAAGCCATGTTGAACTGGTTACGCCCCACAATGGAACTGGAGATTGAGTTGCCCCGTCGTGAGGCCGAAGACGCGATCGAGCGTGTTACGGGTGTCTGCGGCGGTGAGCCTATGTTCAGGGGCACCCGTGTTCCGGTTAGAATGGTTGCAGCCATGAGGAGCCAGGGCGCGACCACAGAGGAGATCGTTGCAGGTTATCCGTCGCTCACGGTTCGCATGGTCGAGCTTGCTGACATCTGGTCGACGGCACACCCGGTAAGCGGCAGACTATCCAGACTTTCAGACCTTGGCGCCACGGTGAACAACGCAAAGCGTTTCTCGCTACGGTTGCCACCAGGCAAAACCTCTTTAGACCGGTAAGTACCACTTCACATCGACCACAGGATTGAGAGGGGCGCAGCCTGGAGGCGCTCGGCAAACGGCGTGATGCGGTCATGATCATGCAGGACGAGGCCACGCACGAAACGGTCACCGACCGCTGCCTGCAACTGACGTAACCCACGGAAATCATCGGCCCGGACGGTCGCAGACGCTTTCACTTCAATACCAATGATCCGCCCACGCCGATCCTCAATCACGACATCGACCTCATCCAGATCCTTCGTTCTATAATGCGAAAACGAAACGCGCCTCTCGGACCAGGATGCCAGTTTCATTAGTTCGGAAACGACGAAACTTTCTAGCAGCGCGCCAAATCGGGTCTTGTCATCAGATAGCCTCGCCAGTTCGTCCTCACGCAAAGCCGCCAGAAGTCCTGTGTCGATGAAATGGAGCTTCGGCGTTTTGACAAGCCGACTGAGCCGGTTGTTCGACCATGGCGCCAAAGTTTTGACAAGGAATAACCGCTCCAGGATGGCTATGTATTTCTGGGCGGTGACCCCGGACAATCCCAGCGCCGAGCCGAAGCTGCTATTGTTGATCAATTGCCCGGCATGTTCCGCAAGGATGTTCAGGAGGCGCGGCAAACGATCGAGCTGATCGATGTTGGCAATGTCGCGCACGTCGCGATCCAGGATCAGACTGACATAGTCTTCGAGCCACGAGACGCGACGGGCCGACGTGGTTCGCCTCAAGGCTTCAGGGTAGCCGCCCGCCAGAACGATGCTCATCAGTTCCTTGCCCAGAACAACCTCACCCTTAATGGCTGGTTCCTCCCCGCAAACAAACGATCGAGCATGAGACCAGGACTTGATCGGATTTCGGCCTGCGCAAATGGAAGAAGGGGAATGACTGCCATTCGGCCGGCCAGAGAGTCAGCAATAGCCGGAATGGTCGCGAGATTGGCGGAGCCCGTTAACAGAAACCGCCCCGGCTCCTGATCGTCATCCACGCTTGCCTTGATGGCAAGCATCAGATCAGGGGCTCGTTGGACCTCGTCGATCACCGCCCGCTTGATCCCGCGGATAAACCCTGTGGGATCGGCTTTTGCGGCATTCAGCGTACCCGCATCATCCAATGTAATGTATGGTCGATCCTCGTCCGAGAACATGCGCGCTAGCGTGGTCTTCCCGGCCTGCCGAGGTCCGGATATCAAGATTACCCGGGTATCGGCGAGCGCTGTCTTTACGAGAGGCCGCGCTTTGCGATCGACAAGGGTCTTTGAATTCTGGCGTTCGTTCATACGGCCATTCTTAACTGAATTCGCGTCTATTTTAAAGTAGCGCACCGTCCATTTTTAATCCATTAGGCGTTCAATCGTGATCATCCTCACCTCTGGCCGCCGATCCTGGTCAGATCGATCCGGATGCCAGCATCATCAGGCTTGATCGGCGTTTCCCCCGGCGTTTCAGAGGGTGTATCATCCTCGGCTTTGCCGGCATCGTCGGCCTCCACCTCCGAACGCTGCACCACTGCGCCACCCGGATCCTCGGCCTGAAACACGCTCTCACCCTCGAACTTGCCGGTCCGCCAAGCGTGAACAGCATCGTCGAAGAGCTGCGGGAACACCTCTTCGCTCATCGGGTTTCCATACCAATTCGCGACTATGCGAAAGATCTTTGAAAACATCGATGTGCCCATCCGCAGATTGGCGCAAGGGTCAACCAGATCAACATTCAGCTCCGACGCGTCCTTCAACCCGATGCCAGCAGGGATCTGGGTGAGGCCGACCCGGACGATAGAGCCACCGATGTTCTCGCGGACGATCTCGATTGCTTCTTCGGGTGTCTTCGGTTTGGGAATGAGGATCAGACGGTCCCCGAACTTGACCGTGATGGCCAGCGGGTCCTCCGAGCCAGCGGCCTGCACGAACTGTTCGACGATTGCCGGCTTCAGCGACGGGTCGGCACATTCCTTGATCAAGGCAGCGTCCAGCATGCGAGCTCCAATCCCTAACTGTTGAACGAGATGACGAGAGGAAGGTCGAACAAGCGGGCCCAGGCCTCACTGCTTGCCCGTTGAATGTTGATGATCGATGTTCCCGCGGTCCACCAGCCGTTCCCGACTGCGACGATGGCGCCGGGTCGATGGAGCGCCGATTGAAGGATCGGCCAGACGAGAAGCTGTTCATAGCAGATCAGCGGCGCCACAGTCTGGTTGCCGACGTCGACAACGGGATTAGCGAAGAAATGTGCCCGAGCGCCGCCTTGATCGCCGATCCAGGCTCGCCACGGCTGCCACATCGACCCGGGGACCGGCATCCGCTCCCGATAGAGAATATTGGTTCCATCAGCCGACAGTTTGACGAGCACATTGTCGTAGCCTTGGCCGTCGATGGCGGCCGCTCCCGCGATGACAGTGACGCCCGTTCCGGCGATAGATCGCTGCCAGACGCTGCCAGCCGTCGGCGTCCAGAAACCGAGAGCACTTTCCGGTAAAACAATCGTCGTGCCCGGCGGGTGGAGGCGCACGATGTCGATCAGCTTCTGTTGCCGCTCGAGGCCATCTTCGCGTCCGAGAGATGCGCCCATTTCGAGGTCGACACCTATCCACGACGCAGGTAGAATCGGCGGCGTCCACTCAGCGGCGGACCAGAGCCAGAAGCCTGCCATGGCCAAGGCTGCAGCCGGCCGATACCGCGTCGTCGTGACGATCAGGCCGGCTGCCAT
Organism: Rhizobium sp. G21; assembly: GCF_014158035.1. Lineage (GTDB taxonomy): Bacteria > Pseudomonadota > Alphaproteobacteria > Rhizobiales > Rhizobiaceae > Rhizobium_E. The sequence goes on from NZ_JACFXW010000004.1 coordinate 187,384, forward strand.
CGCTCCCAGACCCCACCATCCCCAGCCGGGAAACAAAACGCCCGCAGCCGTGATCGGATGCGCCCATCCCAGAATGCCCAGGGGAGGGACCGCCATTGCGACGCATGCGGCCAGATAGCGAAGCGGCTTCTGCCATCCCTCGTGATCGGCCCAGAGCACGGAGTGAACGGTGATGAACGCGGAGGAGGCGACCAGCCAAAGGAGAAGGCCAGGCCAGATATCCTGCCCATAGAAGTTCGCCACGCCTTGCGGCAGTCCACGCGATGCAGCTAGGAAGTAGGCAGCAGAGATCGCCGTTGCGTGCAGGCGCTTCCGCGCCAGAGACCAGAGCATAGGGAATGCCCCAGCGACGGGCAAGAGAAGCACGTCACCGCTCCAGCTGATCCATCCAGCGCTCGTCGACAGCGCGATGAGGGCACCTGATCGGAAGAGTTCACGGCGCATAGGTCCACACCTCTCGCGCCAGTCCGAGGATGCCATCCGACGGCGAAGGACCGAAGTAGCGGCTATCGAACGATCCCGGAAACTCGGAATGCAGGAAGACTGCGCGGGGCGGAACGATGCCCCCATCGTAAGGCACCATCTTACGACCCTGACCGTCCACCCGTGCTATACGCGAATGGAGCAGCGGCCGACCATCAACACGCACATCATCAGCAATCTCGATCGCCTGTCCGGATGTCGCCACCACCGTTTTGATCAATGGTGCGACCCAACCGGCGCAGAGGCCGAAGCGCAGATATCCACGCGCACGCGCCGCACGCGTCGCGTCAGTGTCCGGTGGGCAAATGAAGACCAGATCGCCAACCAGGATAGGACGATCGGGTTTGACGATCCGCCACAGGCCCAGCGGCTCGCTGAGTGTGAGATTGACCCTGAAGCCGTGACCTCCGAGCAGCACAATGAGGCCAAGCGTAAAGAGGCTGACGCTGCTGATCCGATAGAACCAGACGAGCCGCTTCATGCGCCGGAGCACTTTATGTCGATGGCGCATCTTCATTTGAGGATAAGCCCCTGAGATTTCGTCTGACGCGGTGTCTCAGCCTGCTTGAGTGCCGTCACACTGCGCTCATGGGCGTTCAGTTGCTGGACCGTCCGCATCGTATTCCAGGCCTGTTGCACCTCGCTCTTCTGGGCAGCACTCATGCCTGATGTGACGCGCTGGAACGCCTCTCCATTGGCATCCTTCGCTGCGAGTGGCAGGAACGTCCTTTCTCCGAACCGCTCGGTAACTGCCTTGGCGAAACCTTCTAATTCTGCCTTCACCATCTTATCGGCAAGCGCATATTCGAGGCCCGAGGGCAGATCATTCCTGTCGATGGCATCGCGGACGCGTTCCAGCACGCTCTTCGCATTGGACGAGAGGGCAGGGATCTCCAGCGAGACCTGCCTGCGCACCGCCAGCTCCTCGGCGTGATTTCGCCGCTCGGCATCGCCACGCTGGCGGAGATAATCGCTGATGCTGTCGGCGAGCGGCGTCACATTTTTGAGCGCCCGGTCCCGGTCGACCTTGTCGCCGCGGCTGGCGAGTAGACCCGTCTTGCCCTTGAGTGCACCGAAGGTTTCAGGCTCGCTGGCAATCCTGGCGATGGTCTTTTCTGCAGCTGCCTGGTCGTCGCGCAATATCGCATCGACGTTGACGGCTTTGAAGGCGCTTTCCGGCTGCGCGTAGACGTGATGGAAGCGCATCGAGACTTCTTCCCATTGCTTCTTGAGCGCTGGGTCTGCGGCGAGCTTATCCTCGACGGCTTGGTCGATCGATTTCGGAAAGGTGGTGATACCTGATACCATGGGCTTGGCCTCCTTAGCTGACGTTCGAATTGTGTTGGCCGCCGACGTTGCGAAACCGAGCCTGGCACCAATAGCCGCAAGCTTGCCGGCGAGATCGACGAGCCTTGAGCTCTGCCGCACCGTCCATTCGAGACGATCGCGCGCAACCGTTCTGGCGACGTTGATGATGTGAAGGCCGCGCGCTTCGGCGAACCGAAGTGCTTGGCCGTAGAGGCTGCCGCCGGCATAATCGAGTGTCATTTCCTTGGAATTCCTCCGCGACAGTATTTCGACCAGACCGCCAGCCTTGGTGAAGGATCGGCTGCCGGAATAGACGCCCAGATCTTCACGGTGGCGGGTCATCGCGACGTAGGTGAGGTGGCGATCAAGCGAGAGGGATGCCAGTACCTTGACCCGGTCGACCGTGGCGCCTTGGGCTTTGTGCACCGTGGTCGCGTAACCGTGATCGACGTTGTTATAGAAGTGCTGTTCGACCGTAACTTGGGCGCGATGTTCGCCCTCGCCAATCACGGCCACGAGGCGACCCGGTGTGGCTTCCAGCACCTTGCCCAGCATGCCGTTCTTTACGCCGATCGAACCCTCGTTCTTCAGGAAGACAATCTGGTCGCCGGCTGCAAAGTTGCGGTTGCCATCGGCGGTTTTGAATACAAAGCCCCGCTCGATGATGCCGCGCTCGATCAGTTTCGTGCGCGCCAGCTCATTCAGCATGCGGACGTCACGGCGCAGGTGCGCAAGGATCAATGTGGACTTCGCAGGATCGTATTCGCGGTTCCAGTCCGAGATGAGGTTGGTGACCGCATCGGCCTTCAGCTCTGAGCCGATCATCTTGCCGTTGGACTGATAGGCTGCGAGGGCTTTGCCGACATTGCCACGCGCGAGATCGAGCGAAGCGTCGCGCATCCATTGTTCACGCTGGCGATAGATGGTTTCGAGTTCGGCATAGCCGATGCGATCGGCAATGGCGCGGAAGGCAGCACCCGCTTCGATCGGCTGCAGTTGCTCCGGATCGCCGACAAGCACGAGCTTGGCGCCGGCTTTGGTGACAGCTTCCACTAACAATGCCATCTGCCGCGACGAAACCATGCCGGCCTCGTCCAGCACGAAGACCGTCCGGTCGTCGAGCTGCCCGCGACCTTGGCTCCAACGAAGCTCCCAGGACGACAACGTGCGCGAGACGATACCGGCTTCCTTCTCCAGACCTTCTGCCGCCTTGCCGGCGAGCGCACCACCAACCACACGATAGCCGGCCGCTTCCCATGCCTCACGGGCAGCCTTCATCATCGTGGTCTTGCCGGCGCCGGCCCGGCCGATCACGGCGGCGATCCGCTCACCACCGGCAACGTGTTCGATGGCGACCTTCTGCTCGTCGGACAGCCGTTCGTGGCGCGCGAACGTCGCCTCGAGCACTGGTTTCTGGACGCCATGCGACGAGCGTTGCGAGAGCCAGATTGCCCGGTTGGCCATCTCGGCTTCGAGGCGGATCAGTTCGCGTGTCGTGTATTTTGCCGGCGCACGGACCCCGGTCACGAAGTCCAGACGTTCGCGATCGAGCCGGAGGGTTTCGGGGTTCTGAAGGATCCGCGCTATCAAGCTTTGGAAGAGGCCCGCATCATCGACATAGCGATGCAGAATCTTGGCGACATCGCGTTCGTCGAACACGCTCTTCTCCCGCGTGATCAGGTCGAGTACGATCGCTGGATTGCGCTGGATTCGTTGAGCGTTCTCTACTCGCCGCTCCTCCAGCAGCTCCAGCCGTTCGAGCGCAGCCTTCTCCTCCGCACCGACAGCCTTCCGCTCGATCGCCTTCGTGCCAACACCGAGATGGATGGTGGGCGTCAGCTCAATTCCCTGCTTCTCAAAGGACCGGCCGTCGATCCTGATATCGAGGCCGGCAAGTGCCAGATGCCGGTTCTGGCAGGCAAACCAGCCGTCGCGAAACGCGTTGAAGTCATCGAGCCCACCGGCCCAGAGCTGGTAGACGATCTTGCCGCTGTCATTGCGCAGCGCTTTGCCGTCCGGTCCCGTGACCACCACCCTCTTCGAACCGAACCCGTCGGCGGTCAGCGGCCGCAAAGTGGTCATCAGATGGATATGCGGATTGCCCGGCGCGTCGTGGAAAACCCAGTCAGCCACCATGCCTTCGGCCGTTATGTGCAGCGCTACGAATTCCCGCACGAGCTCGATGTTCTGCTCAGCCGACAGCTCTACCGGCAAGGCGATGGTGACGTCCTTTGCAAGCTGTGCATCAGACCGTTTCTCGAAAGCCTCGACCTCGTTCCAGAACGCTTCCGACGCTCCCGAAACAGACCGATCGGCAATCATCGATTGCAGCCATTCAGGCGCATCGGCGGGGATGATAAACTCCTCATGAAGCAGGCCCTGCTTGCGGGTGTAGTCTATCGTCCGGGCTTCCCGCTCATAGTCCATCTTGGCGCAGTGCCGGTAGGCCGCCGACAGCACCGCGCTGCGGCCGGAGCCGCGGGCGACGATGCTGACTGAGAAATGCGGGACGGCCATGACGAGGCAAGCTCCTTCGATCGAACAAAATCAACGTGTTCGTCAGGAGCGGAAGGCCCCGCCAGGGGGCAAAAGCAGAGCGTCGCATCAGCGACGTATAATTGCGCCCTTCGGATCCGTCCTTGCGAACGGATGGGATGATGCTCAAAAGCGTAGGCTCCGCCTACTCGCATTTCTGTTAGTAGATCGGCACGCCGATCTGAACGACTCTGGCTACGTGAAGCACGTCATGCAGCAACAGAGGACAATCCAGAGATGAAGAAGCCATCCTCCAAGATCCGCGAAGAAATCGCCAAACTCCAGGAACAGCTCAAGCACGCGGAGACGAGAGAGGCCGAGCGCATCGGTCGCATCGCGCTTCGGGGAGGTCTTGGCGAGATCGAAATCGAGGAGACCGACCTTCAGGCGGCGTTCGAGGAATTGGCGAAGGGCTTTCGCGGAGGCAAACTCGGTTCGGTCGGAAAGAAAGGGGCGGGCGACAGCAGCACGGGCAGCGGGCAGACCGAGGCGCTCGCGTCTGGCTCGGCTTCGGGCGGCGTTGGCGAGGCTTGAGCGGATGAGCAGGAACGCAACGTCCGACGCCCGAAAGAAGGACACGCGCGACAAGATCGAGCTTGGCGGCCTCATCGTCAAAGCCGGTCTCCGCTTCGAGAAGCGGGCTCTTCTGCTCGGCGCATTGATAGATCTGCAGCGCCGGCTGAAGTCCGACGGCCATGAGCGATCACGATTGACAGCGATCGGGGCGGAGGCGTTCGGCAATGAAGGCGAATAGGGTCGCTCTCGTCATTCTGCCCGCGGTCATGATGGTGGCGACCGTGTTCGCTATGACAGGGATGGAGACATGGCTTTCCGGGTTCGGAAAGACCGAGGCGGCAAAGCTTGCCCTGGGACGGGCAGGGGTCGCGGCGCCATTCGTAACGGCCGCAGCTCTGGGCCTAGCGTTTCTGTTTGCTACGGCCGGGTCGGCGAGCATTCGCTCTGCAGGCGCTGGCGCCGCAATCGGAAACGCGGCCGTCATTCTGACAGCTTGCGTGCGCGAAAGCATGCGTCTTGTAGCGCTCTCCTCCCAGGTGCCGGAGGGAAAATCCGCGCTATCCTATCTCGATCCTTCGACCATGATCGGCGCAGCCGCGGCAATGATGTCCGGCTGCTTTGCACTACGCGTGGCGATGGTCGGCAACGCCGCCTTCGCCCGGGCAACGCCCAAACGAATTATCGGCAAGCGTGCCCTGCACGGCGAGGCCGACTGGATGACACTTGCCGAAGCGGAGAAGCTGTTTCCAGGCACTGGCGGCATTGTAGTCGGCGAGCGGTATCGCGTCGACCGCGACAGCGTTGCCAGCGTATCGTTTCGTGCCGACACCAAGGATACATGGGGCACCGGTGGAAAGTCCCCGCTGCTCTGCTTCGACGGATCGTTCGGTTCTTCGCACGGCATCGTCTTCGCTGGATCGGGCGGTTACAAGACGACGTCAGTGACGATCCCGACAGCGCTGAAATGGGGTGGCTCGCTCATCCTGCTCGATCCCTCGAACGAGGTCGCTCCCATGGTCTCAAAACATCGCGAGGCGGCAGGCAGGCGCGTCAGAATTCTCGATCCGCGCAAACCCGCGACGGGCTTCAATGCACTCGACTGGGTCGGCCAGTTTGGCGGCACAAAGGAGGAGGATATTGCTTCAGTCGCGTCGTGGATCATGAGCGATAGCGGTCGTGCGAGCGGGGTCCGCGACGACTTCTTCCGTGCCTCCGGCCTCCAGCTCCTGACGGCGATCATCGCCGATGTCTGCCTATCCGGGCATACGCCGAAGGAGCAGCAGACGTTGCGTCAGGTGCGCAGCTACCTGTCGGAGCCCGAGCCGAAACTCAGACAGCGCCTGCAGGATATCTACGATAACTCTGGATCGGATTTCGTGAAGGAGAACGTCGCTGCCTTCGTCAACATGACGCCTGAAACATTCTCCGGCGTCTACGCCAACGCAATCAAGGAAACGCATTGGCTTTCTTACCAGAACTATGCGGCGCTCGTCTCCGGCTCGACATTCCACACCGAGGATATCGCGTCGGGCAAAACGGACGTGTTCATCAATATCGACCTGAAGACGCTGGAGACCCACAGCGGATTAGCGCGTGTCGTGATCGGCTCTTTCCTGAACGCGATCTATAATCGTGATGGTGCGATGGAAGGGCGAGCGCTTTTCCTGCTCGATGAGGTCGCCCGTCTCGGCTACATGCGCATTC
>NZ_JACFXW010000005.1 GCF_014158035.1 Rhizobium sp. G21
CGCCGGCGGCCCAACCGTTGACCGCATGACACCCGCGCAGGCGGCGCGCGACCGCGCCGCGCGTTTGGAGGTATCGCATGAGCTGGGACACGGCCGCCTCGATGTCACAGACACCTATTTGGGGCGCCGCTTTGCCAGCACCACCCAACAGGGGGCGGCGGCATGACGGGCACCATTTTGGAGCGGGTCAAGGAAATGACCCGGCAGGCGCTCGAACGCGAAGCGGAGAAACTGCTTGACCTGTCGGCCGTAAAGACGCGGATCTCTGACGCGGCTGGGAACGGATTCACCCACATCACCGTGGCGCCCGAGAAGGCCGTTGACGTGTCGCAGACGGTCGCGGCGAAGGCCACGGCCGAAGCCCTGCGGGCGGAAGGGTTTGGCGTGGAATGGGAGAAACGCCAGCACCCAGATGGGCGCACCTCGCAGGCCCTCGTGGTGCGTTGGACGCTTTAGCGCTCTCGCTCAAAATCCCGGCCTTTTGGGCGCGGTTTCGAGGTCGGTCTCTCGGCCGACCGTTGCGCTCGCTTGGCAAGAGCTTCCTTCAGGGAGAATCCCTTTCCGGCATGATTATGAGGCGCAGGCACGGCGTCAGGAGAGGGACGGTTGATGAGGCGAGACAGGAACGATTGTTTCGGGCCGCCGCCCGCTGGCGGCCGATACCGGTCGCGGGCCTCCTTGTGGCCCCGCTCGGCGCCGCGCAGGCGTCCAGCGCTGTTTTCATGGTCGAGAAGCTGCTCGGGCAGGCGACGGCGCGCCAGCAAGGCCTCGTGTCGCTTGCGGCGGGCACCGCCGCGCAGGCCACCCCGTGACAGCAGACTGCCGGGGCGCCGCCCATAGGCGCGGCTCTTAGGGTCACGGAGCTTGTCGAAAACGGTCTTGTCACCGTGTTTGGCGCGGGCCTTCTGGATGCGGTTCATGGCGCGCTTTGGCGACAGGAACGATTGGCGCATCGTGTCATTGAGACGGCTACGGCTGTTGCGTTCCGCAAACCGTGCTCTTGCCAGTTCGTCCTCGCTCATAGCGAGGTCGCGCTCGTCGACTGACATGCCACCCCTACCGCTCGCGGTCGTCGTCCCTGCCCTTCCGCGTGGGCCGCAGAGGCGGCGCGCGATCGGAAGGCCTGCCCCTACTTTTCGCCAGAAACTCTTTCAATGGCAAGCCCTGTTGTACGGGTGTTTTGGCCGACGGCATGGGCAAACCCTTGTCGGCCTCCTTTTGCGCGCGGAAGGCCTTGAGCTTGTCGCCAAACGACCGGGGCGGCGGCTCGTCGCGCCGTCCGTCCGGAGGGAGGTGCAGGCGGCGCAAGCCGTCCAGCTCCTCCTGTTGGCGGTGAGCGTCCAGCTCGTTCCAATAATCGCGCTCAGTCGGCCGCTCACGGTTATACTCGGCCCGCGTTCGGCCCTTATCAATTGAGGGGTAATCAACGCGTCGGTTGGGAACTTTGGCTCCCGGCCGGTTCCGAAAATTGCGCGGCCGTGACACGGGCCTGCGGCCGTTTTCAGAAGCTGCGCGGTTGCGCGGCCCTTCATGGATTTGCGGCTCGCGGTCGATACCCTGCGCCTTCAGGGTGCGGGCGTCGATGCGCTCCGGCCGTCCTGCGCGCTCTAGAGCGCGGTTGGCATGGTCTTGCCATTTCTCGCGCAGGCGCTGGGTAGAACCGCGTTCGCTCATCCCGAACACACGCTTGCCGGTGGTCGGGTCTTGGTCACGTAGGACAAGGTGGCAGTGAGGGTTGCTGGCATCCCTGCCCTTGTCGTGATGGGCGGCCAGCCATGGCGCCTTGCCACCTGTCACGTCCTCGGCGAAGCCACGCACCAGCTCGTGGCGCTGCTCGGGTGTCAGCTCCTTGGGCAGCGCCAGCATGAGCTTGTCCGCAACGCGCCCATTGGCGCGGCTGCCGTCCTCGGCCCTGTTGAAGAAGTCGCGGGCGCCGTCCTTGTCCACGGGCAAGCGGGCGCCGTCGAGACGGCCTAGAGCCTTTTCACGGGTGATGTAATTCACGTGGGCACCGGTCGTGTACGGCCGCTCCTGCGTGCTTTTGCCGACCGGCTTGTGGTTCAGGCTATAGATTGCCACTCAACGCCCCAGACGGTGGTGGGCGCGGGTTTCGGAACGAAACCCATAAGTGCGCCCTAACAATGCCGCCAAGCTACAAGCCTTCATTAGAAACCGCAAGCGCCTGCCGCCCGTGACCATGGCAACGTCATGGGCCGGGCAAGGGCGCGGTATCTCCCGGCCACCGCTGCGGCGTTGCTTCACCCACCACTGCCTGTTGCATTGCCTACCTGTTTCCCTCCGGCTACCTTCACCTTGGGCATGGGGGTGTTGATGGATTATCTGATTTTAGCGGCGTTCTTCGGCGCCATCTTTCTGGGCGGTTACGCTTATTCCGTAAGCGGCGGCGTCGGCGGGGCTTTGGCCCGCTCGCGAGCGCGTCCCGCCTTACCAGTCTCCGCGGCCAAACCTGCGCCCGCTCCCGCCGCGGCGGGCAATCGGCTGGCGGAAATCGAGGCGTTCCACGCCAACGAGCTGAACGCCGTCAGCCTGACGATTGCAGAGCTGACGCCCGACCTCCTGAAAGAGGTCAGCTTCTTCCGGCTTGCCCGAACCATCTCTGACAAACACGCCCACCTCGACCGGCGCGCTGGTGACGAGGATTACCTCCTCAAGGCGGCAGGATCGATGGAGCGTGACTATCTGCAAGCCTCGGCGGAGCTGGCGCTCAAAGGCGCCGCGTTCCGGCGCACTTTGCGCGACATGACGGAGGCCGAACGAGCCACCCTTCGCCTGACCGACCTATTGGCGGCCGTGGGGCAGATTGACCGCCGCGAGCGGCTGGCGATCTTTACGCCGATTGTCTGGAATGAGGGCAAGGGCCTGATGGTCACAGACGGCCCGTTCAAGTCGGCCGACCTGTTGGCCGAACTACGCCGCACCCTAACGACCTTGATCGAGGGCCACCTCGGCCCGACCGGCGAAGCGACCGAACGCCTGCAACAGGCGTTGCGGGATGCCCTCACCTCTCGCCTTATGACCGCAGAAGAGCGCGCCACCTTGAAACGGCTGCTTGTCACCGGCGCCACATGGATGGCACCAGAGGAGGCCGCCACGGCGCTATGCAGGCATCAACCTCCGCGCCCTTCGGTGCTACGTTTGGGCCGCATAGAGGGTTCGGAATCCGAACTCCTGTATGACCAGAACGAAAGCCTCATCACCTTCGGCCCTCCCGGTCAGGGCAAGAGCCAGACGGTCATGCGCAACCTCCTGACCATGGACGGCGGCGCAGTCGTCCTCGACATCAAGGGCGAGCTGTTCGACCAGACGGCCGTCTGGCGCGCCCGTAATGTCGGGCCGGTCTATAGGTTCGCACCCTCCGATCCGGCCAACTCCATCCATTTCAACCCGCTCGATACCGTGCGCGCGGAGCCGCTGGCTGATGCCTACGAAGATGCCAAAAGCCTCGTGGATCTGCTGATGGTGCCGCAGGAAGTCGGCAAAAAGGATTATTGGGACAAGCGCGGCCTTGATTTGTTGGCTGACGCCATTCTCGACACGGCATTGTTCGAGAAGGACGACCGTACCCTGTCGGCAATTTTTGATCGCCTGTATCTCGAACCCATGGCGCCTGACGGCGCCGATACCGGGATTGCGGGGAGTGAGTTGGAGCTGTGGCTCAACCACCTCGCCCAATCCGGCGTCAAAAAGCTGGAACGCACGGCCAAGGCCGTGCGCTCGATGCCGCCCAAGGTGCGCGAAAGCGTCACGGACACGGCGCGCACGCACATCGACACGTGGCAGGCCCCGCGCATCGAGGAGCTGAGCGCCCGCTCGACCTTCGACCCTATGACGCTGCGCCGGGACAAGGCGACCCTCTATATCTGCATCAGCCTAAAGGAGCTGAAGCAATACACCTCGTTCTTCCGCGCGCTCATAGGACAGACCATCTATGCGCTGTGCCGGGATGAACCCGACCGTAACGCGCCGGTCGTGACGTTCTTCCTCGATGAAATGCCCAAGCTCCATCGCCTTGACCTGCTGGAAACCGCCCTCGACATGGGGCGCGGTTACGGCGTGCGGCTCTGGATGTTTGCGCAAAATTTCGGGCAGCTCGCAGAGCATTACAAGAACCCTGACGGATTCCTGCAAAACAGCCTCGTGCGGCAGTTTATGGGCATCAGCGGCGAGCAAGCCCTGAACCTGTCCAAGCAGTTGGACGAGCGGCACGGCCTGATTGACGGCCAACGCAAGCCGCTCGTGTTCCCACACGAACTGACCGGCGAGGCCTTCCGCGACCTGACCCTGACAATAGCGCAGGGGCACTCCCCTGCCCGCGTGGTGAAGGCCTACGGCTATGCCGAGTTCGCCGACCGTATGGAGTCGGCGAAGGCCTTCGATACCAGCGGCGGGCTGCTCAAGCTTGGCTGAGAAGCTGGCCCTTACGCTGATCGAATTCGGCTTGCGTCAGGTGTCCTGCGTTAAGCAGATCGGCAAGCTTGGCGATTTCATCCGCCACGCTGCGGTGAGCCTCAACAGGCTGCGCCTCGATGAGTGTCGTATCTTCGCGGTTCGCCCTCATGTCGCGGGCGATCTTCCCGGCCGCCATACCCCCTTAACGGTGGACTTGGTGACTGAGGCGAACCCGGCGAACATCATGCCGCCGCCGATAAAGGCCATGATCGTTCCCGGAATAGCCAGCACGACCGTGAAACACATAAATACCCCGACCAGCATCATGCCGGTGCCAATAACCAACTTACCCATAGTATTCCCCAATTGCCCTCTACAATCGTAGCTTACAAAGCAGCCTGCGGCAGTCAATCGCCAAGGTTGGTGTATTATTAACGCCGTGATTTTCTTGAATGGGGGCTGTCTGCCCCCATACCCCCGAAGGTATTTGAACAAGGGTTAGGCCTGATTTTCGCACTCAACATGAGTTGCACCATGCTCCTGCGTGATTCGGTTCCCGAATCCTGCGTTCGCATTCAACACTCCCCATGCCACCCTACCCTGTGTCCGAGCCTGTGCTTTGCGGTGACAACCATTTGCCGCCTACAAGCTTCGGAACGACATGGAGGCGCTGGAAATGCAGGATTGGTTGGTCGATTGTCTGAAAGCGTGCGCGGCACGCGGCGCTGCCTTTTGGGGGCGCGGCTCATCCGTGAAGACGGCGGATTACGAGATCCATGCACCAACCACCGCCGAGGTCGTTGCGATCATGGCGGCGCTGCACGATCAGCCACCAACCCGGCCATTGCCATGGCCGCAAAAGAATGATTCACTTCATCACACGGTACAGGCTGAGGAGCCGATGACCGTCAAGGGTTAGGCCGCTGGGCATCGCCCAGCGCCTACCATGCCCTCACAACCTCATAGGAGGGCTGTGAGATGGGTTTCGATGTTTTTCCTAGTGTCGGGTCATCAGGAAGAAAGAAACGCCTCAGAGGCCCTTATTTGCCGCCTGCGTTTGTGTCTCCAAAATCCCTTTTCCAAAATTTGAAAAAGCCTCTTTCTGTTATTCTGTAAAAGGGTTTCTGTAGAGAAGCTTTCTGTAAAAACCTTTCTGAATCTTTCTGTTCTATATATAGGCGCGACCTAATCAGCGTGGATTGCGCGACCTAATCAGCGTAGGGGCGCGACCTAATCAGCGTAGCTGGGGGCGAAAGCGCGACCTAATCAGCGTAGGGGCGCGACCTAATCAGCGTAGGAGGGGGTCTAGATACCTGAAAAAGCTGCAAAAAGTTATCCACTGAGCGCGACTTAATCAGCGTAGCTAAATACGCAAAAAGACACGCTTTTCAGCGTTTCACTACCTGATTTTTAGGGGTTAGGCTTTGAGGGCGCGTTTGGGGATAGCAAGGGCCGAAGCGTCGGCCGCTTCCATCTCCAGCCCCCGCTCGGTGAGCTTCACCGGCAGCTTCGGGAAAATGTCTTTCAGAGCTGCCAAGTCCTGCACCAGCGCGGCCTTGAAGTCGCGATCTCGGGTATAATCCTCCCCGAACTGGCTCTTGAGCGGTTGCCAGTCGAGAACAAGGCGCGTTTGCAGGCGCGTGATGCGGTAAGTAACCCACAACATCAGGTCGAGACGACGAGCCGAATTGGAAAGGGCGCGCAACACGCGCACGTCGATGGGCAGGGCGTGGTTCTTGAGTTCGTTGTAGAAGTCACCGGAAAACGCGATGGTGGTTGGCCAAAGGGATTTCTGGTGGTCGTGGTCGGGGAACCATAGCTCGACCTTCTGCAACGGCTTGACGTCAATCTGGCCGGAACGCTTGCCGTCCCACGTGCTGATTTCCATGCGGCAGGCTGCGAGAGCGCGAAGCTGCTCTTTGAACGGCTCAATATTGCCATTCTTCCCGCCGCGCGGCTCGAACCCCATGTCGCGCATGAAGGCGGACAGGGTTTCGGAGGTTTCCACGATGGGCGAGTTGTTGCGCAAGGCTTCGGTTGACAGGTGCGCCATGATGAGGCGTGCCTTCGGGCCATAAGGCACAGGCTGCTGCACCTTGCGGCCATCGGGCGAGCGGAGCTTGCCTGCGGTCACGGTAACGGCCATGCGTCCTTGGGTGCGTTCGAACTCGGTCACGCCCTCCGGCAGGGCTTTGTAGGGCAGGCCACAAATCGCCAAAGGCGTGGGCATGTACCGCAGGTTATCCGGCGATGGCCCTTCGTTCTCGATAACCTCACGGAAAATCGCCCGGCGGCGCTTCTCGCGCGGCATGGCGGCAAGCTTGGCGGCTTTGGCTTCGTCGGCGGCCTTTTCTCATCCCGCTTGATCTGCGTGCTGATGAGGCTGCGCACGTAAACGTCGAACACGGGCGACTTGCCCCGCTGCGCCTCAAGCTGGGCGCGCAGGTCGTCGTCGCGAATAAGTGATTCGTCGTTGTGGTTCATGAGCGAAACGCTAGCTGATTTAGGGGAATAACCTACCGGCCTGCATGAATTTTCAGCACTACTTTCTGGCATCCAGCAGCTCGGCAATGGCCTCGCAGTACGACATTCCGCCTTTGGCATCGCAGTAGGCCTTGAGCTGGTCGATCACCCGCTTTGGGCCGGTCACGGTGATTTTGTCCTGTGCTTCGACACGGCGCGGCCCCGGCTTGCGACGGGTCGCGGTCTCCCGCGAGACAAACCCCAGTTCGGCGCCTGCCTGCAAGATGTGGTTCATGGAAGGCTTGGCTGGGACGGCCTCGCGGGACTGTTGTGGCAACTGAACGGCGCCGGTTGTTTTTTCTCCAAATCCGTAGCTCATGCGGCGGCTTTCTGTTGCGGCAGGTGGTTGACGACTTCTTGGGTGTATTCGCGGGCGTTCTGAATGGCCGCTTCCAGCGGCTTAAGAACACGCTCCTGTGCTGACGCTGTGCTGGCCTTGACCTCTTCGCGGGCCTGTTCCAACAGCTCACTCAGGAGATAACCCTCGCGGAAAATGCGGGTGAAGGCGGCACGGCGCACAATCGCGGCCCGCAACACGGGAATGTCGTTCGCTTGGGTTTCCTTGCGCACGTCCTTTTCGTCATTGGTCTGGATAGCCGCGTTGACCTTGGTGAACAGCAGGGCGTGGGCTACGGCCTTGTTCATCATCCGGCCGGTGTTTTGCACGAGCTGCACGGCGCGGGCTGCCTGCCGGGCTTCCATGGGAGTTGGCTCAAACGGGATCAGCACCAGGTCGGAGCGACTGATGGCATAGGTGACGAGGTTCGAGGCCGTACCTTCAAGGTCGATAATCAAGTAATCGGCCTTGCCACGGATGTCCTCCACGGTGTCGAGAAACTGCGCTTCGGTGGGCACGGGGCGCACGATGAAGGGCGATGCCCTCCCCTGCTCCGCACGTTGGGCGTCCCACTGCACGATGTTCTGGTTAGGGTCGCAATCCAGAATGGCGACCGTCGCGCCAGCGGCACGGATCTGCTCGGCCAATAGCATGGCCGAAGTGGTTTTCCCCGAACCGCCTTTCGGGTTCGCAAAGGTGATGGTGAACATAGCCGCTCCTTGATTTACGAACGAATCGTAAGCCGCAATGTTAAAATAAGCATTAACTTTGACGTTCGCACTAACTTTAAATCTGACGTTAACATTAGCGTTAAAGTTAGAGTTCGCAGGGGTAAGCCCCTGCAACATCAAATCAATTGATAACCCTTGCGGAGTTTCTGCCGGAGAATCTCCTCGGCAAAGGCCTGCGCTTCCTGCGGGTGGTGTGATGGGTTTCCCTCACCTGCCCGCCCGTGCCGATGCGCCCCCACTCGCGTACCACCGAACACTCGCCGAATAACGTCGGTTGTACGCTCATGGTGTAGAAGCGCGCCATGTTCCGGCCGGGATCAACGTGGGTGAGGTAAACGGGGTCATGGTCGGAGCCTCGCAATGGTGCTCTGGCTGACGTTGTAGCTGCGGGCGATAGCGCGCTGCGTCTCATCGCCTGTGGCAAGGCGGGCGAGGGCTTCCCGCTTCTGGTGATCGGTGAGCTTGGTCTTACGGCCGAATTTAACGCCGCGTGCAGTCGCTTCGGCGCGACCGGTGGACGTCCGAGCGCGGATGCGCTGCCACTCCCAGCGGGCGGCCCAGCCGACCCAGAAGAACACCATTTCGGCAAGCTCGGGCGAGGCCGTGGTGTCGATATGTGGTTCGGCCAAGGACTTGAACCCGGCGCCGCTTTTGCGGATGGCATCGAGAATATTCAGGAGGAGGCGAGGGCCACCGCCTAGGCGGTCGGTCGCCACCACGATCAGAACATCGTCGGCCTTGAGGCTCTTGAGGAGCTTTTCGAGCTGGGGGCGGTCTTCTCGCATCCGGCTCTCCTTCTCCTGAAATATTTTCTCGCACCCGGCGGCCTTGAGCTGGGCGAGTTGGGAACGCAGCTCTTGGGCTTCGGTCGAGACGCGGGCATATCCGTAAATCATGCCTCCATAGTGCATCAGAATTTTGCATCAAAAAGCGAAATCTCACCAGTTGGTTAGTTTTGATGCAAAAGTCATAACTTATGCATCAAACTTGCTTACTGTCGTCGTTCTGTAACAGCTCGTTCAGACGGAGAATGATTTGCTTGCGCAAAGCCGTTGGCAAAGGCCGGGCTGAAAGGGCCTCGTGAACCCAAAGCCCGTCTGCGGCAAGGCGTGCAATGAATTTATCGATCCCGGCCGCATCTTCGATATTTGGAGCGGGCGGCGCCCATCGATCAATGATGTGCTGCCAGAGGTCGCCAAGTGCTTTATTATCAGCATTCTCAAGCATGAGAAGAAGTTCGACCCGCCGAGCGGCCTTGGCGCATACGTTGATGTAGGCTGCATGGCGTTCGGCTTCGGTAGCAGCGTCTGCGGACTTTCCCGCACTTGCCACAAGCTCTTTTTCCCACATGCCTGTAAGGTGTTCATGGGTGGCTTGGATCAATGCCTCGCGTGACGGAAAATGATAGAGAAGCCCCGCTCTTGTCATGCCAGTTTCGACTGCAACCGCATCGAGCGTGACGGGAGTTAACCCGTCACGCTCGATGATCGTTACAATGGCTTCGAGAACTTCATCTCGTTTGCTCGATCTCACCATTGGTTATCCTAGTGCCCCGTTTGATAGGAGGATGATTCCGAACCGGGGCCATAGGCTCGGAGCAGTAAGGCGGTTACTAACGATCCCAAGGCAAGCACGCCAGCGGCTACATACATAACGGTGGTATAGGCGCTATCGAATGCCATGTTGGCTGCCGCCCGCAGGCTCTCACCCTCTGCCCCGGCGATCTCAATCGCCGCTGCCATGCTGTCGCGCGCAAGAGCGGACGCATCCTCCGGCAAGACAACATTGATCGTGTACAAGTAGGCCAAAAGGCTGCCGAGGATCGTCACTGCAAACAGGCTGCCAAACTCGTAGGAGACCTCTTCGACCGAGGAAGCCATGCCTGCACGATGAACCGGTGCATTGCCCATGATTGCCGTTGAGGCAACCGACATACATCCGCCAACACCCGCTCCCATCAACGCTAGACCAAGGATAAGCCAACCGAAGCCGTGGCTGATGCCGTAGGTTGCAACCAGAATTGACAGAGATCCGACAGCCATTCCTCCTGCGATCAGAAACCGTAGTCCGATCACATGCAGGAAAGCACCGCCGAGAATGGCAGTAGGTAGTGAGCCAAGCGCGGCCACCGATACCAGTAGGCCTGCTTGAAGCGGGGTAAAGTCTGCTACCATTTGGAAGCGTTGCGTGGTGGCAAGCTCGACACCCCCAATGGCAAATAGCGAGAAGGCGGCAGCAAGAGTTCCAGACAGGAATGCGTTGTTGCGGAAGATAGAAAAAATCCAGCAGCGGGAACGTCATACGGAGTTGACGACGAACGAAGACAATCGATGCAATGACCGCAATGCCAAATGCCACGATAGGCATAACCCATGAGCTGCCCGCGTGCGCCATCTCCTTGATCGCGATTACAAGCGCGGACAGGGCTACCAGCGCCTGAAGCGAGGATACAATGTCCCACGGTGTAGTAGGGTCGCCTGCCACCTTTGGAGCAACGATTAGAGTTGCCGCAAAGGCTATCACTACGACTGGCACGTTGATGAGGAACACGGAACCCCACCAGAAGTGACCAAGCAGGAAGCCGCCAACAATTGGGCCAAGGGCCGCGCCTACGACCGACAACGAACCCCATATTGCGATAGCGATATTGCGCTCACGTTCATCTTCGAATGTCACTCGGATGAGTGCGAGGGTGGCAGGCATCATGGCAGAGGCGCCTACGGCCAAGAAAGCTCGCGCTCCGATAAGAACCTCCGCAGTCGGAGCGAATGCCGCTATCGTTGAGGCGAGGCCAAATAGAGCAAGGCCGACAAGGAACATGCGACGATGACCAATCCGGTCACCAAGAGTGCCTGCGCCCAGCAGAAGGCCCGCCATTACAAGTGGGTAGGCATTGATTATCCAAAGCCCCTGAGTGGCAGTCGCGTGAAGTTCGCGTGTTAGCGTCGGAAGAGCGGTATAGAGTACCGAGTTATCAAGGGTGATAAGCAGCAGACCGGCGCCAACGGTCATGAGCAAAACCCATCTATTCGAGTGAGTAGAGGTCATTTTTTCGCCATTTCGATTTTTAGAAAGCTGCCATTACTTTACTAACTAGTTGGTAAAGTTTCAAGCGTTTTGTTTAAGCGCTTCTCGCCCATGACCGGCAGAAAGGGGCCGAAGGCCAGTAAAAGCAGGTGCAGGAATCCTCCTGCAACCCTGCCTGACCGGCGAGGTCTAGGGGTAGCAAGGGCAAGGGTTTCAGGCGGCGGGCGCACAAGCGCAGCGCGGAGCCTCGGGAACCGCCCCCTTGCCTGCGCGAGGGGCAAAGCCCCTTAGTTCTGTTCTCGCGATGAGCGATCTTTGTTCACGGTTTGCCAGCAGGCCCTTTTTGAGCGGGATCAGGGGATGAGAACACCCTGAGGGCCTTGCGTTTCAAGGCTTTCGGCCGGATATCTATATTTGTTCTTCCTTTTAGTAGCACCCAACCTCCTGCTCACCTACGGAGAGACAGATAAACCCGGATCAGTGGAAAGCGTTTCGGAATATCATCGCTACCTCTTGTAGCCTCGATGACCTGCAAACAACGGTCTGGAAAAAGCAGACGGACGTTCTCAAGCAGGCCTATGTCGCGGCGGCTATGATCGCAATCTATGGCGAGCGGGCAGTTTTCGTGGACGGCCGTATCGAAACGAGCCTGATCGAAATGGCAGCGGAAGATGGGAACATCAAAAGGTTCTTCAACCGCCGCTTTCACGACAAGGGCGTTGAGTGGCAACGGTTGGTGTACTTTCAGACTGTCTCAACCCGCAGATGGGGCGAAAAGCGCAAGCGTGGCATTGCCAACCTCCATTTTCACGCCCTGATGATCCTGCCGGAACGGCAGACCAATAAGCAGATCCGCGCCACGCTCGAAACCGTGTTCGGCAAGGCGGGAAACATGGGCAAGCTCCAGTTCAAGATCAGCAAGCCGGATTGGCAGGAATCCTACTCGTTCAACGGCGTCAGGGCCGGAGGGCCAATAGGCAAGATCCTCTATGTCCAGCAGGGCATGGGCGGCACCTTCAACGACCTGCACCTGAACGAAGGAAAGCGCAGCCGCAAAGCGCCGATTGAGCGCCTACGGTGTAACCGGCAGGCCAAGGGCCTTGCCCGAGGCATTCCCTCGAATTTCAATTTCAAGGCCGCGCTTTGCGACCATGTTTCCATGGATGCCGGGCGCCGGGCATTCCTTACGTGGCTTAAGGAAGAACGCGAGCTGGAACGTCAGCGCAAGATGATTGCGGCCCGTGAGCGGGCAGCCTCCGGGGCAAAAAAGACAGGGCTACCAATGTTGATAGCCCTGCTCGTCTCGTTAATAGACGATCACGTAATGATATCGCATCCCTGTAAAGACCAGCTTTGCATACTGGTTATCCGCGAATGGCAGTCCGAAATGTTCGATTTGAATTAACATGTGAAACTCCTCTGTTTTTGATCACATGTCTATTTATGAAAATCAGGTTTTTGGGCCTCGTTATGGGCGGCCGGGCACGCTAGACCGGCAAATGCGCCATGAGCGCCTGGTCGAAAATTGACACGCCCGTTTGCGGGTTGCGCACGATGATGGGCGTAATCGGATAGTTGACCGTCGCGTGCGCGGTGATCCATGCGGCGGCGTCTACGGACAGCCACGCGGTGAGATCCAGAATGTCTTGATGAAGCGCAGCGATCGGTTGCGCCAGAATCGGCTCATAGTGGGCGGTGCGGTTTCGCAGCTTACGCAGGTCACGGAGCTTTTGGGCCACGGTCGCACGCTTGAGGCCTTGGGTCTGGAAAATCGGCCGCAGGGTGCCCCAGAGGTGATTGGACGAACGGCCGAACACGGACGTCCAGAACCCAAAGTTCAGTTCCGCCACCATCTGGCTGTGGGTCGCGGCCTTACCGTCACGGAGGAGGATCTGTTGGGCACTGTTGACACACCCTTGCTGGTAGGCCTCGGCCATCACCGCATGGTCGTAGAGCCACCCAGCACCATGGGCTTGGGTCAAGGCCACGTCCACCCTGTTGCGCAATGCCACCTCCAGCATGTGGAGGGCAGCATACAGGTCGGCTGATAGCTGGACGTTGTAGCTGTAGAGGCGCTCACCTAGGGCCACGTTACCTTGTGCCCACCCTAGGTAGGTAGCGAACCGATCAGTAGATAGAATGTCACTCAGGGGCATGGTGTCTGCATTACTTGGGTAATAGGTTAGGGCATTATGTCAGGGATTATCCTTGTAATAGGTAATGCCCTGTGCCATATAGATCATGTATCCCCCGGCTGGTCACTGCTCTGCACACCGCCGGGGCAAGTTTTTTCTGGGGTACTGTTACCCTGAACACTCCCCCTTTATACCTATGTAGGTGCCAGCTCGTGCAGGCACCATGTACCCTTCCTAGATCCGCAACAGGACACCACCGCTCTGCGGTGAGCTTCTGCAGGGCATTCACTGGATCCCCTGCAGGGGAAGCTTCTATTGCGGCCTAGCACCCCAAGGGTGGGCTACTCCAAAGCCAAGTATCCCCTTGCGCCTCGGCGCGGTCGGTTACAATGGCAAGTGCGACGGCAGGGCCACTATGTGGAGCGCCAGACGGGTTTCGAGCCCGCATCTTCCGGGTAGGAAACCGGACACTCTGCCTTTGAGCTACTGACGCACGGGCAGGGCGCCAACCGGCCGCCAGCCGTAGGGGTCAAGGGGTGCTTTCCTCCGATGGGTGGGGGTGATAGGATTCTGATGGGTAGGAAACCGGAAGGCATCGCTGTTGAAGTGGTGCCTTTTTTCGTTTTCGCCTTATGGCACGCGAGATTCCGCGCATTTCGGTTGGAAAAATTCCCCTGATACTCTGATTTCAGCGAAATGGAGCGCGATTAGCCTTCCTAAGTAAAAACCTATCCGTAAGCGGGTTTTAAGTATTGACAATTTTAGGGGGAGAAGCAAGGATAAGGGCGAAGGGGATTTAGGGGATGTGGGATGAGGAATGATGAAGGGGGTTATCGGATCCGCCTCGTTTTTTATCTTCGCATTTGTGAATAAAAATCCACGTATAAATCCCGAAAAAGAGCGCACCTTAAAAAATGACCATTTCGTGCCGAAATGAGATTTTTACCTTTGGCTCGATTGACGCCTTCACCTGAAAGGGGTAGCTATCCTCTTGTAAGGTCACGGGTTAGGGTTTCAGTGTGTTGCCCGAATCCGGCTCCGATAGGCGGCGCAGTCAGTGGGATGATGCGTCAATTATGCGGAGAAGCCCCTGTTTCTGGATCTAGACCGGAGCAGGGGCTTGCCCCTCTACCTATCAGCGGCCGTGGGCGCCGCCTTTTCTCATTACACTGACAAGCAAGTTTGCTCCTTCGGTAGCTCGGGGTTGACGTGCGGCGTGGCGGCCAAGACTGGTTAAGGTCAGGTCTAAAGGCCTGACCGTGCCCGGAGGGCATCCAGTCGCCACGCAGCATGTCACCGGCGCGCGGGGCACCGGGTCTATGCGGGAAAGCCGGTCGCGTAGCGAATGGCCGGGACACGCGGCCCGGCCAAAGGCTTGGAGCATCGACACGGGGCAAGCGCCGGGGAACCCCGTGCGGGTATCCGCAAGGCGCGGGATGCAATCCCGCTGCGGCCTTTAGAGCCGCAAGGGCAGGGGTGCGGGGGTTGCAAGTCCCCTGCTGGGTCGCTGGGCGCCCTTTAGGCCCTAAGCGATCCACGGGAGGGTTTGGGAGGGCAACCTCCCATTCGGCCGTTGCACGGCCGACACACGGGCAGGGCACGCCCTAGCCCTGTCACTACCGCATCGCAGGTAGTGACAGGGCGCGCCGCTACCGCTTGCGCCCCTTTGGGCAGGCCGTCGCCACATGTCAGTCAACGGATGAGGGATGGGTACATAAGGGTGTGACGAGGTTCAGCCGAACCTCGTCTGTGCACAGGCACGAAACATCTAAGCCACAACCCCACGGGCCAGAGCTGCCCCTTTTAACCGGAAGGACAACCTCAATGACTGCTGACACCGACGCGCCAGAGGGCGCACCACCCAACCCCCGCCCGCATGTACGGCCCCACGGGCACGACACGGGGAGCCAAGCTAGGCAACCCATAGAGAGGACGCAACGATGCACGACCGCATGACACAACGGCCCATCATCGGGCGACACGACAGGGAGACTAATCGACCGTAGAAACGGAGATAACAACAGGGAGTATCCGGCCTTTTCCTTGCCTCGGCAAGGGCCTTGAACGCCGCACGCGGCCTCATGGCTGGTCAATAAAACTTACCGAAAGACATGAACCATGGACGACTTGAGCTTTAGCCTGAAAACCCTCTGCACCCGCTCGGGTGAAGGGAGTTTCGGCACCCGTGCGCTGAGGCAGCGGGGCTTGTTGGCCATGGCTGACGATTTGTTGGCGCTCGGGTATCGCCTGCCTGATGCGCGCAGCCTAAAAGGCAAGCATGTGACCGCCCTTGTCGGTCACTGGAAGGCGGGCGGCCTGTCCGACCAAACCATACGAAACCGCCTGACGTGGCTGCGCTGGTGGGCGCACCAGGTCGGCAAGACGGGCCTCCTGCCGAAGGCGAATGACACGTTCGGCCTCGCGGAACGCGGCCGGTTCTCCGGCAATAAGGCCAAGCGCCTCGAGGGCGCGGCACTTGAGCGCGTAGGTGACGCGCGGGTGCGCCTTGCCCTAAAGCTCGAGGCCGCGTTCGGCCTGCGGCGTGAGGAGGCGTTGAAGCTCCGGCCGGGACTGGCTGACAAAGGCGACCGCCTCGCCCTGAAGGCGAGCTGGTGCAAAGGCGGCCGGTATCGCGAAATTCCGATCACGCACGACAAGCAACGCGCTCTCCTCGACGAGGTGCGCGAGCTGGTGGGCGACGGGTCGCTGATAGGGGGGGGAGGAACTATTTTCAGGCTGTGAAGGCCTACGAAAACCAGCTCCTCAAGGCGGGCATCGGGAATGCCCACGGCTACCGCCATGCCTATGCGCAGTGGCGCTATAAGCAGCTCACGGGCTGGTCATGCCCTGC